>NZ_FUEZ01000004.1:0-731060 GCF_900157365.1 Mycobacterium numidiamassiliense
CACCCCCCCCGCGCGGGGGGCGGCGCCCGCCCCGCCCCCCCCCGCCCCACCACCCGCGACGGGCACGCCCGGGTCCTCGTGAACCCGCCGAGGCCCAACGCGGCCACCCCGGCAACCCGCCGCACCCCCGTCGCGCCAAGGCGGAACAGCATCGCGCCGAACCGCCACCCGCCCGGAGGCCGCCGCGGCCCCGCCCGGATGCAGCCCGGCAGGCACCCAATGGCGGCCCGGTGCAGTCGACACCTCCGATGCCGACCACCAAGGGCGCTGCGGTGCAACCGGATTCACGGCCGGTGCCCGCAGCCGGCGAACCGCCGGGTGCGGTTTCCCATATCGGCGTGAAGCCCGGCAAAAAGTCAGCGACCAAGCTGGTTTCGCGACGAGGCTGGCGGCGTTGGTTTCACAAGCTGACGCGCATCAATGTGGGCTTGTCCCGCGACGAGAAATACGACCTGGACCTACGCAACCGGATTCGCCGCAGTCCCCGTGGGGCCTACCAGATTGCCATTTTGGGCCTGAAGGGAGGCGTCGGCAAGACAACGGTGACGGTCGCCCTCGGTTCAATGTTCGCCCAGGTACGGCGAGATCGGATCCTGGCTTTCGACGCCGACGCAAGTTGCGGCAACCTCGCCGATCGAGCCGGGCATCAGTCGGGCGCGACCGTCGCAGATCTATTGGCCGACAAGGACTTAACGCACTACAACGACATCCGCGCACATACCAGCGCGAACGCGGTCAATCTGGAGGTACTCCCGGCCGAGGACTACAGCACGGCCCGGCGGGCCTTCAGCGAAGCGGACTGGCATTATGCGGCCGACGCCGTGTCGAGGTTTTACAACCTGGTGCTGGCCGACTGCGGCGCCGGCTTGTTCGACCCGGTGACCCGCGGCGTGCTCTCGACTGCCTCGGCGGTGGTGATCGTGACCAGCGCATCGATCGACGGAGCCCGGCAGGCCGCGGTCGCGATCGACTGGTTACGCAACAACGGCCACCAGGATCTGCTGTCCCGTGCCTGTGTGGCGATCAACAACGTGTCCCCGGGAGATACCAATATCGCCGTTGGCGAGCTGGTCCGGCAATTCGAGCAGTATGTTCAGCCGAGCCGCGTCGTCGCGTTGCCGTGGGACAAGCACATTGCGGCCGGAACGGAGATTCAGTTGAGCCTGCTGGACCCCGCGTACAAGCGTAAGGTTTTGGAGCTAGCAGCAGCATTGTCCGACGATTTCGACAGGGGTGAACGTCGTTGAGCGCGCCCACCGCTACCGATACTGCTGCCGGCGCTGGCGCGGGAGCCGGCGCGGCCCCGGCGTCTTCGGCCCCCGCCAAGCCCGCAACCACCCGGGTGACGATCCTTACCGGCCGGCGGATGACCGATGTCGTGCTGCCCTCTGC
Organism: Mycobacterium numidiamassiliense; assembly: GCF_900157365.1. Classification (GTDB taxonomy): domain Bacteria; phylum Actinomycetota; class Actinomycetes; order Mycobacteriales; family Mycobacteriaceae; genus Mycobacterium; species Mycobacterium numidiamassiliense. Next base: position 1,393 of record NZ_FUEZ01000004.1, read on the forward strand.
CGCAGCGATAGAAACGTACATCGACGACACCGTCGCGGTGTTGGCCGACATCATTGGCGAAACAACGGCTGACGTCCTGGCCGGTTTCGACTTCGCCGCCCAAGGCTCGTGGACGTTTGCACGCCCGGGAGCCCCGCCGATGCAGGCCGACCTGTCACTCGACGATGCGGTGGTCGTCGACGGATCGCTGCTGACCCTGGTGCCGGTGAGTCGCACCGAGCGCTACCGGCCGCTCGTCGAGGACGTCATCGACGCGATCGCGGTGCTCGACGAATCGCCGGAGTTCGATCGTGCGGCACTGAATCGCTTTGTCGGGGTGGCGATCCCGGCGTTGAGCCTGGCGGTCACGGTGATATCGGCACTCACCTGGGCGAGCACCGGGCGCCACGAGTGGTGGCCACTCGCATTGGGGATCGCGGGAATCGCCTTCCTGGTCGGCAGCTGGGTGGCCAGCAGGTTTTACAAGAGTGCGAATTTTTCGGAAAGCCTGCTGTTGGCCGCGATTCCGCTCATTGTGGTGGCCGTAGGGCTGGCCGTCCCGCGGCCACACGGGGTCTCCTCCCTGGGGCCGCCGCAGTATGCCGGTGGCGCTGCGGCCGTGCTGTTTTTGACGCTGCTGACGCGGGGCGGACCTCGTCGGCGCATCGAAGTTGCCTCCTTCACTGCCGTTACCGCGATCGCGGTCACCGCGGCCACCGTCGCATGGGGGTACGGCTGGCAGCACTGGTTGCCGGCCGGCGCAATTGTGTTCGGGTTGTTCACCGTCACCAACGCCGCCAAGCTGACGGTCGTTGTGGCACGGATCGCGCTGCCGCCGATTCCGGCCCCCGGCGAGACCGTGGAGCATGACGAATTGCTCGATCCCGTTGCGGGCGAAGAGGTCACTGCGGACACGGAAACGCAGAAATGGCAGGCCATCATGGCTTCGGTGCCCGCGTCCTCCCTGCGGCTCACCGAACGCAGCCAGCTGGCCAAACAGCTGCTGATCGGGTTCGTCACGGCCGGCACCCTGCTTCTTGCCACCGGTGTGATCGCGGTGCTGGTACGCGGACATTTCTTCGTGCACACCTTGGTGGTGGCCGCCCTGGTCACGGTGATGTGCGCGTTTCGGGCCCGGCTCTACGCCGAGCCGTGGTGCGCCTGGTCACTGCTGGCAGCCGCCGTCGCCATTCCGATCGGCGTGACCACACGGTTGTGCATCTGGTACCCGCACAGCGCCTGGCTGTTCCTGACCATCTTGTGTGTCACGGGCCTGGTCGCGGTGGCGGTAGTCGGCGCGGCGGCCGGGATCCGCCGCATTACGCCGGTGACGAAACGGACGCTGGAACTGTTTGACGGCGCGGTCATCGCTGCGATCCTTCCCTTGCTGCTATGGATAACCGGCATCTATGACACAGTCCGCAATATCCAATTCTGAGCCGGCTGGCCTTCCGGCGAGGCACCGAGAAATATTGCTGCAGTTGACATGCGGCGACTTCGGTAAAATCCCTGTGATGGGCCCCGGGACAAAGGACTTTGACGATGACTGAATCACTGGTGGTTGATCCTGCTCGTCTCAAGGCCGCCGGGGTCACCTTGCGCGACCAGGTACTGCCCGCGCCTCCCGCCCCGATTTCGGCTGCCGGAGCCGATCCGGTGTCCGCTGCGATCAACGTGACCATGCCGGTCATCGAAGGTCCCGTGGTCACTGGGTTGCCGGATGTCCAAGCCGCCCTTACCAATACTGGATCAAAGATTGTCACCGCGGCCGAGAGATATGCCGAGACCGACCAGCTGCTCGGCGAGCACGTCGGCACGGTGCAGTTCCTGGCCGCCGGCGAACGGCAGCCGACGGACGCCGTGACCGAACAGCCGACAACTGCCGCGGCCCCCCGGCAATTGGGGGCCGAGACGGCCGACAAGAAGACCGACGAGGCATCCGACAAGAAGCCGGACAAGAAGTCCCAACCCACTGCGCCGATCGATGTCAATCAGCTGTCGGCGATGGCGCAGGCGGCCCAACCTCTTACCCAGGGTATGCAGAGCATGATGTCGAGCATGCAGGGCATGGGGACCGCCGGTTCATCGCCGGCCAAGCTCGCCGACGACACCAAAAAGGACGACACGACAACCCCCGACGAGCCCGCGGCCCAATTGGTCGACGCCACAACGCAGGACGCCGAGGGGGCCGCATCGGGCCAGCAGGGGTCGGGCAGCGCTCCAATCCAGCCACCGACCGGCGACCGGCCCGAGACGACTTCCGCCGAGACCGGGCTCTGAAACTCCGCGACACGTTCGGTTCCTTGCCGCAGCCTTCGCCCGCGGCGGGCGCATACGGCTAAGCCGGGCTCAAGATGCGTGGGTCGGCCAGCGCGGCGTTGAGCAACCCGGTGAGGTGTTTCCAGTACAGCCACTCGGCGACCGCGCTGCGTTGAGCCAACGGGTCGGCCTCGGCATGCGCCTCCCTCAGCAGAACCTGCTCGGCGTGAGCCACGTAGGCATGGAACGCTCGCAGGTGTGCTGCCTGACGACCAGAAGCCTTGCTGGCCATCGGCTTCATCACCTCGAACCACAGCATGAACCGATCGTCGGCCTGTGCATCGGCGCCCGCCGACCCGAGTGGCATCTCGGCGAGCAACTCCCCCATTCTCTCCGTCTCCGCGGCAGGCGAGACGAGCACAGCCGCCGCCTCGGGGTCGACCACTGACGCGGGTGCGGGCTGCTGGTCGGCGGCCGGCCCGGCCCCAGCCGGCGCCGGCGACAGCAGCTCGCCCAAGCGTGCGTCGGGCGTCGCTGTAAGCCGTTGTGCTGCTTCGGAATCCACTACCTCCAGCCGCGATCGTCCGACCATGTCACCGGTTTCCGGGATGTCGTCCGGACTCAAGACCATCTTGGGCACCCCGGCGTCGGAATTGGCCAACTGCTCCTGGGTGCCGATGACGGCCCGCAGTGTCTTGTCGTGGTGGTCCGCCCAGCCCCGCACGGCCATCACCGGGTAGGTCGCCCAGCGTGCCCGCTCGGCGGCTGGGATCGTCTCGTCGCCACTGGCCAGATACACCTGCTTGGGCAGCTGCACCCCTTCGGGGATGTAGGCCAGGCCGTAACTGTTGGCCACCACGATCGCGCCGTCGGTCGTCACCCCGGTCACCCAGAAGAACCCGAGGTCCATCCCGCCCCCCAGGTCGGGTGCGTTCAGCGCGGCACCGATGCGGCGCGCCAACTGCAGCGGATCGGGGCCGGCGCGACGCGACGCGTCGGCGGTCGCGGCGTCGGCGATCGCGTCGCGTTCAGCCCGCGCGGCCGACACCGGGACCACCGGGGCCGGCACCACGACAACGACTTCCTCGTCGTCGCCCGCCTGGGAATGCACGGCCTGCGCGGCACGCGGTTTGCTCTTCTGCGGCGTCCCCTTGCTCGCGGCTGGTTGCGTAGCCGCCGACTTATCGCCGGCGCTCTGCGGCCCGTAAGCGCCCGACCGCCCACCCGAGCCGGTGCCACCCGACCCGCCCGATCCCATCGCCCCGGCCGGCACGCCCGTCGCCCCAGGATGTGCACCGGCTCCGGCTTCCCCGGGTCTCGCCGATGCGGGCAACACCCCCGCCGACGCGGACGCCGGGGTCACACCCTTCGGGCCGCCCGCGGCTCCTCCCGGCTGCTGCGCCCCGGCTGCCGGACTCAACGGTGTGGCCGGAGTCGCTGGGGCCAGCGGAGCCGCCGGCCCACCGCCCGGCATGCCCCCCGGGATACCGGGACTGGGCCCGACGGGTGTCAGCGGCGATGGTCCACCCGGCTGTCCGAGGCCGGGTGTGACCGGCTGCAGACCGCCACCGTCCAGCGGCGGCATCCCAGGCGGCGTGGGCCCTCCCGCCCCGGGCGTCCCGGGCGAAGGGAGGCCTCCCCCACCTGGGACGGCCGGCGCGGAGGGTTGCGTGGGCCGGGGGGGCTGCACCGGAGCGTTCGGAACGGTGACGGGGGGTGGTGTTTTCTGGTCGAGCAGATCCTGCAGGGCGTTGGCCGGCGGTTTCCACGACTTGCTCACCAAGACCTGCGCGGCGGTGCCGTCGACGATGCTGACGTTGGCCGCGTGGGTCGCGTTCACCACGGTATTGATCTGGTGGGTCAGTTCCTCGGCGTCCAGGCTGGGGTCGTTCTCCAGCTCGGCGATCGTCCGGTGCGCCGCGACCACATTGTCGGCGACGTCCGACTTGGCCGTCACGACCGTCTGGGCGACATATTTGTGCCACGTGATCACGGTGGCGAGACCGTTTTGCAGCTTCGACATTTCAGCGATGAGCGTGCCGAGTTCGGCGTCGGCGGCACTGGCGGCGCTGCCCGACCAGACACCCCCGGCGAAGATCTCCGCCCGCTGGTACTGGCAGGCATCCATCACATCCGTGGCCTCGCGCAAGACCTGCGTGTACTGCTGGGCCCGGTCGTAGAAGGCCTGCTCGTCGACATCCGGCCACCCACCCGGACTCAGCATGCGGTCGGCATAGCCCCCCGTCGGCTTCGCGACGCCCATCAGCTACTCCTCCGCGCTCGCGGGTTGGCGGTCCGGCGTCCTTGTCGGCTGGTGCCGGACATCATCGTTAATCAGCGTAATCGAGGTTGGGGCAAGGCAACTGCGGCAAAATCAGCGGTCGCCGCCGGTCATGTGCGGTGGTTTGTCGGCGGGACCCTTGCGTGGACGATTACCGATCACGCCCTCCGTCCACGCCCGCTCCTCGGTGTAGAGCGACTCGTCCCCGTCGGCGGACTGCACGCGCTTGCCCTTGCCGCCATCCGACTTGCCTCCGGCGCCGCCCATCGGCATGCCGCCGCCCATGCCGCCGCCCGCACCGGTCGGGAGTCCTTTGCCTAAGCCCGCGGTGGCACCGCCCGGCGCCGCCGCCGCGGGGCGTGACGCCGCACCCCCGGCTCCCGCGTCCTGCAATGGTGTGCCAGGCATGCCCGGCACACCGCCACCGCCCAGTGACGCCGGTTTGACTCCGCCCGCACCCTTTCCGGCCAGCCCGGCCTTCTTCATCGCGTCGTTGACCATCCCCTGCGTGTCCGGCGTCGCCGGTGTTTGCGGACCACCCATGCCGCCCATTGACGGCATGGTGGGCATCATCGGCATCTGCGGGGTGTTGGCCGAGGGGTCGTAGGGATTGGGAATGTCCGGGGTGTTCGGGTCATCACCTTCAGCGCTGGGGGGGTTGATGACGTAGGCGCCGTAAGGAGATGTCGGGTTCAGCGGAGGCAGTGGGATTCCGGCCGTCGATATGTATGTCGATAATGCCGTCTCCGACCTGGTCTGCAGGGTCTTGTACCAATCGAGGGCCGTATATAGATACGGGCTCTTGTTTTGTACGTAATACTTGTACCAGTAATCGCATTGCGATACTTCGTAGGCCGAGGGGTGTTCCCCTTCCAGCGCGTGCGACTCGAAAGATGGGAATGGAACGCCGCTGGGCTGCACTCCACCCGAAGCCCTGACCTTTTTATGTGCATCGGCAACCATTTGAGCCTGTTTGGCCAGCGTCGTGCATAACGTCACCATGCCGAATATCCACTGCTTCTGTGAGGTGAAATTCTGCTCGACCGCCGCCCTCGCGTCACCCTCCCAGTTGACGAACGGCCGGAACCGGTAGGCCAGTTGCTGGAACTGCAGCTGGTAGCGGTTCCAATCGCTGGCACATGCCCGGAAGGCGGTGCCCTGGTCCGGACTTTCGATGGCGGTCGCGGCCTGTCGCACCTCGTAGTAGGGATATTCGAACGGCGGCGGCGGTGGTGGCGGTGGTGGTGGCGCCGGGATGTAATCCGGGTCGCACATCAGCGACATCTGGTCATTCCCGACCGCGGCCACCGTACTTTTCGGGGCCGCGGATGTGCCATCCATTTGTATTGCGTTTATGTCGTCCCCCGCGGCCTCGTCCACCTCCTCATATGCCTTGGCCGCATTCCGCAAGGATTTCGCCAGCGACTTCCATTCCCGCTGACACGCTTGGATATACAGCCTCAACGAATCGGCGTTGATCGCGATTTGCACGGCCGCGTCACGAACAAATGACAGGCTGCATGGCGCCTGTGGGTTGCCGACCGGCAGCGTCGGCATTGGCGCCTCGATCTCGTCGGCTCTCGCCATCAGCTCTTGGTATTCGACGTTCATCGTCTGCGTCATGTCCGCTTATTCTCCTCGGGGCCAAGCGATCGTGCTCGGTAGTTCATTTACCTATCAGCTCAATGTCGATCGGCAACTGACGCTGCCGCGAAGTACCAGTGTTGTTGTGTCGCAACGCGAAGCGGGCCAGCGACCAGTCCTTGGCCGCGCCGATGGGCTCGTCGTTGTCGTCGACCGGCATGTCTGCTGACTACTTGCTTGCACTCAACGACACAACCGCTGATCGGGCGTGTTCACCAACGTGTGGTGCAATCACCAACGACCCCTTTCGTTATGCCGGGCCATGCGGGCGGTGCAGTGGAACGCGAACCGCCGCCGAGTCTCAATCGTAATGCACCAATCTGGGCCGGTGCGCGCCGATTTTCGCACCTTATCGCCGCCGTCTCCGCGGTTTTCTGAATCATTTTTTGGCCAGGTGAGGTGGACGCGGTCGCGCCCACTCCGAATTCAGCTCACCGACATCGCCCGTTCAACCCAAGGTCCCTTTGGTCCATTTTCACGGATCGCGACGACCGGCCGCACGGCATCGGGCTCGAGTGCTCCGGCCTCAATCCCGCGCACGGAAAAAGACGCCGTCCGCCTGCAACACACGACCACTGCGCACGTCCACAAAACCCAGCGCGATACCCGCCAGAACGAAGCCCAAAGACTCCATCAGATCGAGCGCTTCTTGAATGAGCATGTCGCCGTCGTATAACGCCACGAAGGACAGTTCGAGTTGTAGGCCCACGCAACGGTCGTTGATCGTCGACTCACTCCCGGCGATCACCTGCTTCTCGAACCCCTGCACATCGATCTTCAGGAAAACCGCGTCGTCGTGCCGCAGGAGTCGCGGTGCCACAGAATCCAGTCTGCGTATCGCCACGTCTTCGACGCCGACATAGTTTGCCTGCGGAAACACGTCCCGGTGGCTCTGCAGCATGGGCAGGATGGAGCTGCTTGCACCGGCATTTCCGGCGACGTTCATCGCGATCGTTCCGTCGAAGTCACCCAGGGCGCACTGCCGGCACTCCCACAGCGGATCCGCCGACGAACTGCCGGCCAGCCGGGAAAACGGGCCCGCCAAGGGTTCGAACGAAACGATGCGGCCCTTGAAGTCGGCTTGGCGCAGGCGGGTGGCATATTGGCCGGAATTGGCTCCGGCATCGACAACGACATCAACCTTATGTCCCGCGAGTTGATGTACTAAGTGGCGCTGCCAATCTAATTCGGAATGGTAGTTCTTCACGGTCATATTGGCGCGATTCTCGATCCAATAAAAACCCACCGCGCAACACTACATCGGGCCGGGTATATTCGAGGCGGCCGGACTCAGAAGGGACCACGACGATGGCAAGGCCGGCGGAAATCGCGCTTACCGTAAGCAAATTGGGCAAGCACATCGGCGCGCGTATCGATGGGGTACTTCTCGGCGGCGGCCTCGACTCGAGCGTGGTGGATCTGATTCGCGACGCGCTGCTGCGTCACAAGGTGATCTTTTTCCCGGATCAGCACCAACTCGACGATGAACAGCATTTCGCCTTCGCCAAGACGCTCGGCGCACCGATCCGTGTCTACGGCGCCAACGCCATTCCCGGTGGCCCGCCGGGAGTGTCCCTGGTCGACTCCGAGCGCGGCAAGGCGACCCGTTGGCACACCGATCACACGTTCACGCTGAATGTCCCGATGGCCTCGATACTGCGCGCGGTCACGCTGCCGAGTTACGGCGGATCGACCCGGTGGGCATCCACCACCGCGGCCTACGCGGCGCTGCCGGTACCGCTGAAACACCTTGCCGAGAATCTCTGGGCGATGCATAGCAGCAACCGCTTTGACCAACTCGGCTACGTCGAGGGCATGGGCGCCATCCTGACGCCCGGCGGGTTGCCCGTCCCGTATCACGCCTTGGAGGAGACCAACCTGCTGAGCAACGCACTGGGGGCCGCGCGCGAGGAGGAATCGACGTTTCGCGTCGAACACCCCGTCGTCCGGGTACACCCTGGCACCGGCGAGCGGGCGCTGCTGCTCGGGCAGTGGGCGTGCGGCTTCGTCGGTCTTCAGAGCCACGAGTCGCTGGCCCTCTTCGACTTGCTGCAGAGCCGTATCACGTTGCCAGAGAACACCATCAGCTGGGATTGGCATCCGGGCGACGTGGCGATATGGGACAACTACGCCACGCAACACCGCGCCGTCGACGACTACGGCGACGAGCACCGGGTGATGCACCGCGTCGCCTTGATCGGCGAGGTTCCGGTGGATATCCATGGACGCCGCAGTCGGCAGCTCACCGGTGGGACACCCGAATCGATTACGGACTAGAGGGCGGGATCCCATGTCACCCGAGATGCCCGGTGACGGGCTCGAACTCGTTGCCTACGAGCTCCATCGCGCAGACGGTGTCGAGCTCGTGCCGGCTGCACGCGAACGCAACTGGATGAACTCGACCCACCAACGCTTTGCCAATCGATGTTTGCCGCTGCTCATGGCCAACCAAGCCGGCTGGGTCGTCGTCAGCAACGCCCGGGTCCGTGCTCGGTGGAATGGCGGTGCGAGTCCGGATTCCGTTGAGTTCGACTACGACGACGACGCGACGTTTCGTCCGACAAGCCACTTCGGCCACGGGATCATCACCTGGAGTCTCCCGTTCCTGTTCCGCACGCCGCCGGGTTTCAATCTGCTGGTCCGCGGTCCGGTTAACTGCCCCAAGCACGGAATTGCCGCCCTGGAAGGCATCGTCGAAACGGATTGGGCACCTGCGACTTTCACGGTGAACTGGAAGTTCACCCGCCGCCGCGTCTGGGCGACCTTCGAGAGGGGCGAGCCGGTGTGCTTGCTGGTTCCCCAGCGGCGCGGTGAGCTTGACGCGTTCGTCCCGAAAATAGTCTCGATCGCCGCCGCGCCCGATGAATTGCGCGGGTCCTACGACGCGTGGCGTGGCGGTCGCCGCGCTTTCAACGAAGGCCTGAAGCATCCGGGATCACCTGCAAGACAGGCTAGCTGGCAGAAGGACTACTTTCGAGGCAAGTTCCCCGACGGCTCGTCCGCGCCGCAGCATGAAACGCGCATGCAATTGCGGGCTTTCGCTCGGCTGGAAGAAGAGATCTGCGGATGGCCGAGCGACAGTGCCGCGCCGGACGGCGGCGAAACCCCATGAACGGCTTTGCATTGGAACGGGAGTGGCGCGATGGCATTGTTCTGTGCTGATGTCGCCCTCGTCAGCCTTGGGATGTCGTGCCAAGGGGCAATCCAGCTGCAAGTGCACAGATCACTCATCGCCGACATCGTCGGGGCTGAGGCCGTCATCAAAAGGACGCCATTTGATTGGCTGATCTGCCCGCCGATGTCCGCTGCGAAGATGATCGCCGGCGACCGGTACTACCCAGAGCGCATCTCTGAGTTGCACTGCTCGAAGGGGATGCCGCCTCGATGGCCGGCCGTCGGGGACTGCTATTTCTGGCATGAACAGGAAACCGTTGTATCCGAACCGGATACGTTCCTGGCCAAGTTCGCACATACATCGCGGACACTACGCGGCGTAGCGGGCTTCAAACGCCGTATATTTTTCGTGAGCAATACGCAGGACAATCTGGCCGACGAGGTTCAGGCCGTGGCACGTATCCCGGTCACGTTCACCGACCTGGCGATCAATCGCCTCGCGGCAGCGGTATCGCTACGCTTTGCTGCACCGCTTTATGTCGTGTCGACGCCCACACGCCACGAGCTACGTACGCCCGTGAACCTTGACCGACTATTCCTGATGGACGTAGTCCCCGGGATCCGGGGTTCGGATTCGGATTGGTCGGGCGTCTTTCGCGGGATGCTCGAGCGCACCGCATGAAGCTCGACATTCACCTTCAGACCCATTCCGACATCAGCGTGCACGGCGCGCATCGGTACGTCGGCGCGCCCAAGAGCGAGATCATGCTGCGCTGTACGCAGTCGCTCGTCACCTCGATCAATCGATCCGATGGCGACATCATCTTACGGGTCTTCGATGATCACTCGTCGCCCGAGGTTCTGACGACGCTACGTCGGATACTCCGAAACTGCCGGAAGCCAGTCGAATTCATTGCGCTCGGTGCACGAGGCTACAACGCGTCTTGCCTCGCATCCTTTTCCAGCGCGCGCGGCGATGCCCGCGAAGTCGTCTACTTCGTCGAGGACGACTACCTGCACGCCCCCTCGGCGATCCAGGAAATGCTCGATGTCCATGCGTTGTTCCGCGAGACACTCGGCGGCCGCGAAGTCGCGCTGCATCCCTATGACGACCCGAAGAATTATTGGAGCCCGATATTCAGCCGGGAGGACTGCCGCGTCGTGTACGGCACCCGGAGGCATTGGCGCACCAACACGCACACCACGAACACGTGCTGGGTGGAAGTCGAAACCCTACAACGGAATTGGGAGCTCTTTGAGCTGCTCGCCCGCTATTCGAGCACCCCCTACGGCCAGGAGCATCACATCTTCGAGGCTTCGACGATCAACAAGATCTGGCGCGAGCAGGTTGCCCTGTTTACCCCGATACCTTCGCTGGCACTTCATCTTCAGCACGAAGAGCACAGGGACCCGTACCTGGACTGGGAGCAGTGGTGGCGGGCCGCGGCCTATTGATGCGTCAGGTATCGCGGCTCTCGAACAGGTCGCAGTAACTCTGTGGCGCCGCCGATTTGAATTGCCGATACAGCTTGAACCTGACCTCGCCGGCCTGGACCCTCGTGAGCAATTGTTCGAGCCCACCGAAGAGGTCGGCGTGCTGCTCTTCGAGCACCGCAAGGCGTGGACTGGACCGTTCCGCGCGATTCGTGTGCAGAATCCGCAGCGTCAGAACTGACAGCCGATCAACGATGGTGCCGGGGGTTTCGGTGTAGAGCGGTGCACTCTGGTTCAGCTCAACGCGGTCAAGAAGCGTCACGTCGATGTCCTCGATGGCCGCGTTGCGCCGGGTGTTGAGGTCGTCGATGCGGCGCTTTCTGCGGGCCACCTCGCGGTCGTCGGCGCCCTGACGACGAACGGCGTCCTCGTGATGCCACAGGTCGAAATTCAGCGCGTGCAGCCGCAGTGCCTTGGCTGCGATGCCGCCGTCGTTCTCCGATGCCGCGGTGGTGGCTGCCCCGTGCCACGACAGCGCGGTGTCAGGGAACATCCGTACGGCGGAAAGAAGGTCCGCGCTGGCAGAATCCCCAGGTTTCGCAACGGATATCGGGTCCCGCTGCCCGACTAGATCTTCCATCGCGGCAAGTACCTCGTCTACCGTGATGTCCCCCATGGTGCTCCCCTCGACGTGCCGGTGTGGCGCAAACCTGAACCCCCACAGCGCGGCCTCGGTCGGGCCGAAGAGTCCGACGCCCGGGACCCGCGCCAGATCGGCGGCATGCAGCATGGCGGAGTCGATCCCCAGGAAAAGGTCCGCGCTGGCGACCAAGCCCATCGCGAGGTCGAGTGGCAGCCCGAGATGGGGAAAGACGCGGTCGCGCTCGCGCCCGACGTTGAGCTCCTCGTGTCCCATCCCGACCACCCAGGCCACGAAATCGCGATGCCGCGTCAGGAACCTGTCCAGCACATCGACGAATCTCGTTGCAGGCCAATGCTTTTTTTCCCAGTTGGTGTCGGCGTGCACGACGAGGACCTTCACGCCTGCTGGCACCGCGGCACGAATTGCTCGGACTTCGTCCTGCACTGCCGGGGGCAGCGGCACCGGGTATGCGTAGCTTTCGATCCGCAGCGCCGGATCGAACAACCGCGCCAACTTGAACGTCACGTCGGCCGAGTGCGGCAGGTCCCTCGGGACAACGATGTCGTAGTCGTCCGTCGGGAAACCGACGCTCCACGTGGGAGCCAGGCGCCGCCATAGAAACCGGGCAAGACCGTTCGACGGCGTGTCCCACGGCACTGCGTTCAAAAACAGATCAACAGTGCCGATCTCGGTCGCGAGGGCTTCGTAATCGAGAGTCCGCCCTGTGTGTCCCCCGATTGCGGGTCCTGCCGGAACTACTCCCGTGATGTCGACAAAGCGAGGGCTGACCTCCCGGAAGCACAGATCGAAGGCGGTCTTGGGGCACATCAGCGTGAGAGGGGCGGCAAACATCTCGGCCAAAGCCCGCAGCGTTGGCAACGTCAGAACGGAGTCACCGATAAACATTGAGAAATACACAGCCGGGTTGCGTGCCTGCAGCAGATGGCTCAGCGTGCCGCGCTGTACATCCAGCGACCGGCCGCCCCGCAGCACCGTCATTTCACTCAACCCGACCAACCTCCAGCCAGAGCGTAGGCGCTGCAGCAAGGATCTCGCATGGTCATCACCTAGAAATGCTCTCCGACAAGGTCTTCCATCGCACTGAGTACCTCCGCTGCGGTGATATCTGCCATGGTGCTCATTTCGACGTGGCGGTGTGGGGCGAACTTGAAACCCCATGTCGCGGCACGCGTGGGGCCGAAGAGCCCGACACCGGGGACCCGTGCCAGGTCAGCGGCATGCAGCATGGACGAATCGATCCCCACGAAGATGTCTGCATTGGCGACCAGGCCCATGGTGAGGTCCAGGGGTAGGCCGAGCTTGGGAATGATGCGGTCGCGCGCGCTCCCAACGTTGAGCTCCTCATGCCCCATCCCGACGACCCAGGCGACAAAGTCGCGATGGCGCGCCAAAAACCGGTCCAGTACATCGATGAACCTGGTCACGGGCCATCGTTTCTCGGTCCAATTGGTGTCGGCGTGCACGACGAGCACCTTGACCCCCGCAGGCACGGCGGCACGAATCGACCGGGCTTGCTGTTCCACCGCAGGCGGCAGCCGTAGCGGATGCGCGTAGTCTTCGATGCGCAGCGCGGGATCGAACAGCCGCGCCAGTGTGAACATCAAGTCCGCCGAATGACATTCCGTTTTGGGGACCACCACGTCGAATCCGCTGTCGGGTGAGAAGCCCACGCTTGTCGTGGGGGCCAGGCGGTCCAGAAACGGACGAATCACGATATTCGACAACGAATCCCAGGGCAGCGTGTCGATGAACAGGTCGACGGCACCGATCTCTGACACCAAGGAGTCGTAGTCGACGGTCCGTTCTGATTGTCCGGGCAGCGGGGGCGTCCCGACCAGGGGCAATCCCGTGATGTCGATGAAGCGGGGACTTACCTCGTGAAAGCAGAGATCGAACGCGACCTTTGGACAGATCAACGTCATTGGTGCGCTGAACATTTCGCCCAATGCCCGAAACGTTGGGAGCGTGAGCACGGCGTCCCCGATATTGGTGACGAAACACACCGCAGGCCTTTCTGCCCGCAGCAGCTCGCGTAGCTCACCGCGCTGAAAACCCGTCATCGATCCGATCCGCTCAGTTATAGCCAAAGCGGCGAGCCAGGGCCTCGACGCGGAACCACGCTGGATCGTCGGCGTCGATCCGGGCCCGGTGGGCCGGCGCCCGGCGCAGCGGAGAGAGGTTGGCAACCTTCCAGGGCAGGGGTTCACCGTCGCGGAAGAACTGGTGGTCGCCGGCCGTCTCCGGCGCCGGATGGGCGAGCGAGGCGGCGCTGTCGGAAAAGCTCAGGTCCCAGCCGCCCAGCGCGGCGTCGAGCGTCGCCTGCGGGTGCGCTGCGAAGGCCTCGTAACGCAACACGACAACCTCGGCCGCGCCCGCCAGCAGTGGCTCCAGACAACTCTGTGTCAGCTCCATGGCTTCGGTCACGGTGTCCTTGATCCAGAAGTCGGTGTCTGAGCGCGAAGGCGAATCCCGGTGCAGCAGAGAGGAATTGATTACCTCCCGCGGATCGCGCAGGACGAACAACACCACCGCCCCGGGGAAGGTGCGCCGCAACGTCTCCAGCTGTGCCGCATACCTCGGGTTCTTTTCGCCCCAAATGGTGCAGGGGCGCGCGATGTCGCTCATGATCGCCTGCAGGGCAACGGCCGGGTCGTTGGTTTCCCCGGCGTAGCGCCGGTAGGCCTCGTACACCCCGCGCTCGAGGAGGAAGGCCGCCAGCGTTCCGCTGACTGGCCCCCGGTTGACCTGGATCAAATCGATCTCGTCGAAGATCTTGATGTCGTGATGGTGATTGAGGAACTGGGTGACGATCGTCATCCCGGATCTCGGCGGCCCCACCACGAACAGCTGCACGGCGCGACCGTGCTCGCCGCCTCGCCTACAGTTCGCTCGCTGATCGGCCGCGATTACTCGCCAACGATTTTCTGCATCGAATCGATCATTCCGGCCATCGCCTCAAAGGTCGCTCCGGCGATCTCGTCGATGCTCGCCGCCGCTTGGGCCTGCGCCGTGATCAGCGCCTCGTTGATGCGATTCTGCACCGTTTCGGCGCCCAGCCGCAGCAGGCCGTCTTCGATGTGGAGCTCCGTGACCACCATGTCTCCGTTGATGACCACCTCGACGGTCTCGGTCTGGTCCTTGGCGCTAAAGGATCCGGTGCCCTTCTGCTTCAACGCGTTCTCCAGGACGTCGTTTAACTTCTTGAACTCGTCCAGGACCGCAGTGGCCTGCGGGTGCGGCTCAAATTCCACTTCAGATCCTTACCGTCGGGGATGGCCTGGCTGCCTGGGCGGTTGCCGGCTTGGGCATCGGCCACGGCAGGGCCTCAGTCTAAAGCGACTTTTGGTCGGGCCGCGACACTAATTCGCCGATCGCCCCGACTCAGAACCCGCCGTCCCGCACATCGGTAAACAGAAGTTGAACACACCGAAAACGGCGGGCCCGCATACGTTTCCCGGGGACTGCCCACGCCCATCACGAGCCGTCCCGCCTGCCGGGTAGCGCCGACTGATAGTGGGCCTCCTCCGGCGGGGAAACCGGCCGGATCGGCAACTGGCGATGGCGCGGAGTGCTAATGACGTTGTGCCGCAATATCACCGGGTCGACGCCGGGGTGCCGGCCTAGATAGGTCGTCGCGTTGGGCCACGACACCTTGGCCTCCGGCCCGATCTCGGCGCCGATCAGGGTCGCGAACTCCTGAAAATGTGGTCCCAGGGTCACGGCCCCGCCCGCCGCCGCCGACCGGAGTGCGAACTGGGTAAACGCCCTGGCATCGCCCAAGTTCAGGCTCGCGTCGACGTTGTCGAACGGCATGTAGACCCGGTACTGGCTTGAAGTTTCGCCGACCAACACGCCCGCCGATCCGATCGGCAGCTGCCAGTGACGGCCGGGGACGTGGGTCTGGCCTTGCAGCGCGTCGCGCTGCCCCCCGGACACTCGGGAAAACCCGCGCGGCCGTTTCGGCTTCGTCGCCGTTGTCAGCAACACCGTGGATCGCGGTGGCTTCCCGGGACCGATCCGCACCCTGGTGATGGTGTGGTCGGCGGGCACCGACCACCACACGTCCGGGCCGCCCGGCGCGGTGTATGCGGTGGTGAAATTGTCGTGGCCCTTGATTTTCGACCACTTCTCCCGCACGAAGCTGACTTCGGTGGCGTGGTCGAAGTCGTCAAAACTGCGCGCACACACCGCGTCCACACCGTTGCCGGCCAGTTGGTCGGCGATCCGCGTCGTCGAGGCCACCAGGTACCTGCACAGCCCCGTGACGCCGTTCGCGCGCCGTTGGGCCGACTTGCGGGCGAGCTGCGGATCGGCCCGCAGCATGACCCAGGTCCGCCGGAACGCCGGTGCCGGATCGTCGCCGATCACCTGCTGGTACAGGCTCACCACCTCGGGCGACGCGCTCTTGCCGACCCGGTGGCCGGCCGACACGACATCGGCTTCCAAGTCGGGGCAGTGCACCGACAGCAGTCGTTCCAGCAGCCGGGTGTCCACCACATCGTCGGTCTGGGCCTTCCCATCGACGATGACCGTCGGCGTGAAGGGCCGCGGAATCAGTTCGATGATCGCGACCAGGTCCCTGCCCTGCCAGCGCACGGCTACGTGATCGCCAGGTTCCACGGTGGCGCCGACGTCCGGCTCGGAGGGGGGTTCCGGGGCCCTGCGGTGCCGAAACAGCCAGGCGAACATCGCCACGATCCAGCCGGTGATTCGCCGACCGCGATAGGTGACCGTGGCCACCAGAGCGGCCACCGCTACCAACGTCGGGCCCGCCCACTCGTAGTGCGTCCGGTAAAACAGCAGCAGGCAGAGCGGGGCCAGCGCGGCCGCCCACAGGGCGTGACCGCTGGTGAACCGTAGCCGCAGGGATTTCATGGTTTCGTCAGTGCCGCTTCAACGCACGTCGGACCAATGCCGCCAGTCCCAGAGCCACAATCAGGCCGATGATCGCGAGCGCCACCGCGTTGATCGGCCCGTGGTCGGGGCCCGGCACCGGCACCGGGGGGTGAATTCGGTCGACAGGAAACGCATTTCCCGGAGCGGAGCCCGCGGGTACATCCCACGTGAGTGCGGCGACCGCGTCGATGGTTCCCGCGCCGACGGAGTCGTCGACACCGCCTCCGGGATGCCGCGAGGTGGCGACGATCCGGTTCATGATCTGTGCCGGGGCCAGATCGGGAAAGCGTTGCCGCAACAACGCGGCCAGACCGGAGACGTACGCCGCGGCGAACGACGTCCCGGCGATCGGCACCGGTCCC
The DNA here is from genome assembly GCF_900157365.1 of Mycobacterium numidiamassiliense. Classification (GTDB taxonomy): domain Bacteria; phylum Actinomycetota; class Actinomycetes; order Mycobacteriales; family Mycobacteriaceae; genus Mycobacterium; species Mycobacterium numidiamassiliense. Next base: position 18,026 of record NZ_FUEZ01000004.1, read on the forward strand.
TCCTTGCCGGGCAGCGCATCCACGGGCTCGCCGAGGGGTCCGAGCGCAATGATGTTGTCGGCGGCCGCCGCGACGCTCACCCACGGTCCGTGCATCGAGAACTCGCTGGGAGCCCCGTTTTGCCCGACGCCCCCGACCGTCAGCACCAGCGGTGAGTACCACGCCGGCGTGACGATCGTCTGGACCCCCAACCAGCCGTGTGGATCGGAGGCGATCGCCGGATCGGGCGGTGGATTCTGCGCACAATCGCCGCCGACGTTGCCGGCCGCCACGACGACCACCGCGCCCTTGACGTTGACCGCGTAGTTGAGAGCTCCCCCTAGGGTGGACTCGTCGACCGGCTTTTTGACCTTGAAGCAGGCGGCCTCGCTGATGTTGATCACGCCGGCGCCGAGGTTTGCGGCGTGCACCACCGCGCGGGCCAGGCTGCGGATCGATCCGGCGGCAGGCGTCGCGTTGGGGTCACTCTGGTTGTTCTGCGTGTCCTTCGGCTCAAAGGCTTCCGAGGTCTGGCGTACGGAGATCAACCGCGCGTCGGGTGCGACTCCGACGAACCCGTCGGTGAGCGAGGGCCGCCCCGCGATGAGCGACGCGGTGAGCGTCCCGTGCGAATCACAATCGGACAGGCCGTTGCCGTCGGCGACGACGAAATCGCCGCCCGCCTCGGCCGGAACCCGCGGCGTTGCGTCCACGCCGGTGTCGATCACCGCGACCGTGACGCCGGCCCCGGTCGCGAACTTCTGGGCCTGGGTAATGCCAAGGTAGGTGTTGGGCCACGGGGCATCGTGGAAATTGGTGCCCGGCAGGGTCAAGGGCGCCTTACAGACCCGCTTCTGTTCCAGCGGCTGGTCGGGCCCCGTCACATCGGGGGGCACGGCACCGGCATCGATCGTGGGCGGAGAAACGGCCGCGGCGGGGGGCGCGCTGAGGAATACGAGTGATAGCGCCACCGTGATCAGGAAGATACGGTGCACCGCCGGACACTCCGTTCGTCAAGCCGCAGCGCTGCCGTGGCGCGCCACGCATGGCCTCCCACATTTCGGGCCCGGGTGCATCTTAAGCATGCCGCGTGGCCGGTATGGGTGACTCCGCATTCTCCGGTGCCGGCGGCCGACGACTCCCGTGTCGGCCGAGGGTGGTCACCATCCGGGCGACTCCGTCAAAGCACTATCGGCACATGCTTTTCCGCGCACGCATCCTTCACCGCGGCGAGGACGTCAGGGGTGCGCAGCGTCTGCAGGTCTTCGACGGTGACCGAACCCTTGTCGGTGCGGTGTTGCGCGGCCACGCGCGAGTCCCGCAGCCGCTCCGCGCGCTCGACCACATTGCGTGCGAACCGACCGTTCTGCATGGCATCGACACCGTGTGTGCCATCGGGCAGGCGGTAGGTCCGCAATGTCGCGCAGGCTGCCTTGAGTGCCTCGGCGGCGGCCGGCTCGAGGACGGTGGCGCGCGGCTTGCCGTAGCGAAGCGCGATCTCCACCAGCTCGCCCGGCGAGTAGGACTCGAAACGCAGCTTGCGGTTGAACCGGCCCGCCAGACCCGGGTTGACCGTGAGGAATTCGTCGACTTCCTTCTCGTATCCGGCGCCGATGAAACAGAAGTCGAACCGGTGCACCTCGAGGGCCACCAGCAGCTGGTTGACCGCCTCCATGCCGATCATGTCCGGCCGCCCGTCCTGGTGGCGTTCCACGAGCGAGTAGAACTCGTCCATAAAGAGGATGCGGCCCATCGAACGGTCGATCAGTTCGTTGGTCTTCGGGCCCGAGGCCCCGATGTGCTCCCCGCAGAAGTCGGACCGCTTGACCTCGACGATCTCGGGATGACGCACGATGCCGAGCCCGGCATAGATCTTTCCCAGCGCCTCGGCGGTGGTGGTCTTACCGGTGCCGGGCGGACCCACCAACAACATGTGGTTGGTCTGGTTGGCCAGGGGCAGGCCGGCGGCCTGACGCAGCGCCCGGACCTCGATCTGGTCCTCCAGTTCGGCGACCGCCCGTTTGACTTCGGTCAACCCGACCTGGTTGTCGAGCAGGGCGCGGCCCTCCTCCAGGAGTTCACCGCGCCGCCCCTTGTTGTCCTCTTCCGCGCGCTGCTGCGCGGACAGCTCGGTGGTCACATCCCATTTATTGGTGCGGGTTTCGATGGCGCCCTCGTCGGTGATCACCAGTTGCAGCGCGGGGTCGGCCAGCGCCTGCTTGGCTGATTCGATCAGCGCGCCGTTGATCGTCGCCTTGGAAAGCCAGACCTGGGCCTTGGGTTCGTCGCCGAGCTGGCGATGCGCCATCCCGCGCACATAGGCCAAGTCGGCCGCGATCAATGGGAAGTCGTTGGGATCGACTGCGGTGACGGCGGTTTCGATCTGCTGACGCCGCGACTCGGTCGGGCCACCGTATCCGCTGCGCAGCTCGACGCGGTCGGTCCACTCCAGCGCGACCCGCGCCTGACCGAGATGGGCCGCGGCATGCGCCGCCAACGTACAGGTCGCCGCCGTGACCGCCGACATGATGATCGCCTGGGGCGGCAGGATCGCCGCAGCCGTCGAGATCACATCCGGCCACCGTTGGGTGGCGAACATCAGATACGCCTCGATGTACTGCTTCCACTGATGGTTTTCCCAGGTGTCCAGCAGCGACGAATCCCGAAGCAGCGCTTCAGCTTTCTCATACTGGCGATCGTCGATGAGCGCACTCGCCAGCGCCAGGCCGGCGTGGGAGGCCTCGGTTACCGAGATCGACAGGTACGGCCCCGCTTTGATCGGGGCGGACAAACGCGCGCCGAGCCGGTTGGTTTCGCGGTGCAGCCGCGTCCCGTATTCGTAGAGGTGCTGCACGGTCGACAACGACTCGTCACCCGCGGCGATACGGCCCAGCCAGGCGTCGGCCATCGACGGATCGACTTCCGTCGCCTCGCGAAACCGCAGCGCGGCCGCGGCGACATCGCCGTCGAGCAGAGCCATCGCCTGATCGAAGAATTTTCGTGCGGCCGCAGGAGTGGTGCTGCTGGTCATGGTGTATCCACCGCTTCCAGCTCAGAAGTTCGCAGAACCATCGGTTCCGAGGATACGTAACGATTCTCGGCGCGGAACAACTCGACCTCCACCACATGGACATGGCCGCCGGCCGTCACTTCCACCGTCGCCGGGCCCGTCTGCGTGATCAACACATTGGCCGTCCCCCGGTACGGCTCGCCCGGTTCCCCCACCGAGATCAGGGTGTTCGGCCGCGGCGCCGGCGACAAAGTGCCGTCCACCACGCTGACCGTCGTGCCGGATACCGGTTTCGCCTGGTCGGTGACGCCGACGTCCGGCATCCGAACACTGTTCCACCGCTGCATGTTTCGAGTGTGCACCGTAATCCGCTCGCCCGCACCGGCCAGCCGGATCACGAACCGCTTGGCCAGCGCGTCCTCGGCGGCGATGTGCACCCGACTGAACTCGCCCGCGTCGTCGAACGGCAGCAGCATCCGGTTGCCACCCGCGACCTTGCCGAGCAGCACCCCCGACGGTCCGATGGGAACGATCAGCGGACCGCGCAGCACTCCACGGCGGATTCCGCGTAGCGGCGGCAGCGGCCCACACAGATTGGCGGCGAGGGCCTGCGCCTGCTCGCCCCGCAAGGTCCGCAACATCAGATTCAGCGGCGCCGTCGGCGGCTGGGCGGTCCGGGCCGTCACGGTAGCCGTGGCGGTGCCGTCGCCGAAAAGCGTGACGTTCTGCACGATCCCGTCCGCGCGCGCCGACCACGCTTGCGCCAGTGACTCCGCGGTGATGTCGCCGGGCCGGTACCAGTAGGTGGTCAGCCAGCCGTTGTCGCCGCGCAGCGAGCGCCAGCGCCGGTTGGAAACCTCGAGCGCGGATCGGCCCAGTCGCCGCTCCATCTCGACGATGTCGGTGGCCGTGGCGACCTTCGCGCGGACGCCGTGCTGCCGCATGGCCGCACTGATCCGCTGCGCGGCCGCGAGCGTCGCCGTGCCGACCGAGGTCCGGTCCCGCAGCGCTTCGGCATTGTCGAGCGCCGGAGTTCGCACGATCAACCAGGTCTCGCGCTGGCCGGCATACGGCGGCGTGCCGATCAGGGTGTCGTACACCCGCGGATAGTCACCGGTGCTGCGCCGGCGCGCCCCCGCGCTGACGACGCTCAGCGAACCCAGCTTTAGGCCCAGGCTTTGATGCAGCAGGGGAACCAGCTCGGTGAGATCGAACGAGTTCTCCGTGTAGGTTGCCGTCGATCCGGTGAAAAGCGTTGGTGTATGCGCCTTTCCGAAGAGCTGGACCGCGGCCACCGCAACGCCGTCCTGGTACCGGATGCCGCCACCGGCGCGGTCGTTGGCGACGGTCAGCGGCTCCGTCCAGTTGATCGGCCGACGACGCCGGAACCACAGGATCAACCACGACCACAGCGGCTGACCCCGCCACCGGACCACGCCGACGACCAGCCCGATCACCAATCCCACTGCAGCACCGATGTATTGACCGAAGGCCCACCCCGCGAAGGCTGCGAAGAAGATGCCGACGATGATGGTCAGCTTCGTCCCGGACCTCATCGTTCCCGCCGGGCCCGAACGATCAGCGAGACCACCGCGATCGCGGCCACGACGACACCGGCGAATACCAATGCCACGTTGCGGGCGCGGTGATCCGGCGGTGGTGGCGGCGGCAGCGGGTGCAGCACGCGGCTGGCCGCGCCGGGCGGGAGCTTGTCGCCGGGAGGCACATCGAACGTCAGCGCCGCAACCGGGTCGACGACGCCGTAGCCGACCTGATTGTCGACCCCACGCGGCGGATTGTGTGCGGTCTGCAGAATGCGATTGATGATCTGATGCGCGGTGAGCCCCGGGTACTTGGCCCGCACCAACGCGGCCACCCCGCTGACATACGCGGCGGAGAAGCTGGTGCCCCAGAACGGCATGTTCTTCTCGCCCGGACGGATCGGCGGGTAGGCGTTCACCGGTCCACCCGTCTCGGGGGACAACCCCATCACACCGACGCCGGGAGCGGCGGCGGCCACCCACGGTCCGGCCAGGCTCTTACTGATCGGTGCGCCGGTGTTGTCGACCGCGCCGACCGACAGCACGTAGTCGGAGAACCACGACGGCGACGACACGGTCTTCACCTGGTGCCAGTCGCGGGGGTCCGACGCGTTCAGCGGGTCGAACGACGGGTTCTGGGCGCAGCCGTCTTCGCTGTCATTGCCCGCTGCGGCGACGATCAGCGCGTCCTTCACGGTCGCGGCGTACCACACGGCGGCACCGATGGCGCCCTGGTCCAGCGGATCAGCAGCCGAAACACATGCTGTCACACTGACATTGATCACCTTGGCGCCCATGTTCGCCGCGTGCACGATGGCACTGGCCAGCGTCGCGATAGTCCCGGCCTTCTTGCGCCCCTCCATGTCACCGCCCCCGGGGTTCACCGGTTCGAAGGCCCGCGAGGACTGCCGGATGGAGATGACGACGGCGTGCGGCGCGACACCGACGACCCCGTCGGGCGCACCCGGGGGTAGCGGCGGCACCTCTGGGTCGTCGGGCTGCCCGGGCACTGGATCGCCCGGTCCGTTGGACGGGGCGTCCGGTGGGGGTGGCGGCGGAGGCGGCGGCGCCACGGTCTGGGTGATCGTCACCGGCGACGGTGGTGGCGGGGGCGCGACCGGCGGCGGCGCTCCGCCCGGAGGTGGCGCTCCCGCGTCGGTCGGCGGTGGCCCCGCAGGCGGCGGGAACGCCGGGATGGCCGGCATCGGCGCGGGCATCGGAATCCCTTGTGGCGCTGCCCCGATCAGCGACGCCACGATGGTTCCATGCGCATCGCAATCGGAGAGGCCGTCGCCGCCCATGATGTAGTCACCGCCCGCGACGACCGGTAGCCGCCGGCTGGGATTGATGCCGGTGTCGATGACGGCGACCGGCACCCCGTTCCCGGTCGAATACTGCCAGGCCTTGCCGATGTTCAGCATAGTGATCCCGGGCGCGAGCAGACCTACGTTCGGGTCGGCGACGGTGATCGTTCTGGCGCAGGCGAAGCTTTGCCGCATCGGCTGATCCGACACGGGCTTGCCGTCCGGCGGCACCCGCCCGGGGTCGACGGTCGGCGGCGGAATTGCTTGTGCCGCAGGCAGGCTCGCTATTGCGGCGACGAGCAGGCAGGTCAGTCCCGTCGCAGCGATCCGCTGCGACGCAGCCAGTAGAGCAGCCCACGCCGCGTCAACCATCCGGGTCATCGCATCCGCACCCAGGTGAACAAGCCGCCGATCCACGCGGCCAACGGCAGGGCCGCGATGATCGCCGCTATCTCCACCCATTCCGCCGTCATCCGGACCAGCGGAGTGAACCTGGTGATGGGCACCAGTAGCGCCGCCAGCAGGCCGGCGCCGCCGAACCCGGCCAAGACCAGCACCCCCCACAACACCGGAAGCCCGGACGAAGCGGGCTCGTGCGCAACGTATTTGACGACGCCGACGCACAGTGCGGCCGCCGCCCCACAAACCAGCGAGACGGCCTGGCGCTTGTCGGCGAACGCCCGCCCACGGCTGATGAAGATCAGCACGAAGAGCCCGGCCAGCACCGCGGCCGCCATGCTCCGGTCGCGGCCCGGCATCAGGGTGGCCCACACCGCGACGGGCAGCATCAGCGCGGCACCCACACAGATTCCCGTCAGGATGTTGTTGGCACGGACGGCCGCGATCGCGATCTGCGCGCCGCGCGGCGTGGTGTCGGTATTCACTTCCTCGTCGGCACCCTCGTCCACCGGCGACACCGCATCGACCGGCATACCCGCGCCGCGGCGGAACAGATCACGCCCGGTGATTGATCCGAAGTAGGGCGGCCGGATCCTGGCCACCCAGAGTGAGATCGTCGGCGACATCGTCAACAGCAACAGCAGGGCGACCAGGGTGCACATCCCCAGCCACTGCGCGGGAACCGGCCACCACATCCGGAATCCGGAGATAACCCCGCCCAGCCCGGTCACCGTCACCACGGTCGCCGCCACGTTGGCATGGCGCCCGGTCGCGGTCGCGAGTCCACACGTCAGCACCGCGCCCATCAGCGACCCGATGAATAGGATCGCGGCCCCGACGTGCCCCGGCGCACCGGCGGCGAAGCTCACCGTGAGCAGCGGCAGCGCGGTCCAGCCGAGCCCGTCCACCATGTCGGTTCGGCCCGGCCACCAACGCCACACCGCCCACGCTCCCCCGGCGATCAGCAGGCCGGACACACCGGTCACGATGGTCGGCAGCAACGAATCAGTCGATAAGCGTTGGCGCACAGCCAATCCCAGCCCTGTCATCGAGACCATCGCGAGAATGACCAGCGCGGTGTGCGCGGCCGTCTTTAAGGTGACCGGCTCGAACAGCGTCTTGCCGATCCGGGCGAGGCCGGTCGACAACGACTCGTACTGCGGCTCGAACGATTCGCCGGCCACCACGGGAACCAGGGTGAGCGTGGCGCCGTCCTCGACGCCGAGTTCGTCGAGCGTCTTGGTGACATCCAGCCGGACACCGTTGGCCTTGTGTAGTTCGTATCCGACCCCGGACTCCAGCCCGGTGAACCCCCGCCGCTTGAGTTCGTCGTTAAGTAGCTCGACGACGTTGTCGAGGAAGGCCTCGACGGGCACCGAGGCGGGGTATACCTGCGAGACCAGATGTTCTCCACAAACGACCGCAACCGCACAACGGGCCGGAAACGATACCTTCGCCATTAGCGTGGCCTGTCAGCATCTGGAATGTATTTGTCGGCCAGGGCCGCGGTGATCTCGAATAACCGCAAGCGGGTCTTTTTCTTCAACTCGTGACGTGTGTCGATAATCCCGCCTTTGGCGAGATACGGGTCGTAAGGCATGAATTCGACCGTCGCCCCCGATTGCGCGAAACGTTCGGTGAGGTAAGCACGCGCCTCGGAATCGTATTGGTCACGGCTGTCGTTCAAAATCACCATGCTGCGCGACACCGCCTCGTGGTAGCCCATCGACCGCAGCAGGTCGATCGCGCGGGTGACCGGCAGGGAGGTGTCCGCCGTCAGACCGGACACGAAAACCAAGGTGTCGCACGCGTCGAGCACCGCCTTCATCACGGGGTGCTCGAGGTCGTCGGACGTGTCCACCACGATGACGGTGTGCGTGCGGCGCAGCCTGGACAGCACGCCGGCGAACATCGAAGCGACCAGTGGCCGCGGTTGATCCGACGCGCGGTTTCCGGCCAGGACATCGAGGCCAAGACTGTTCTGCCCCAAGTGTTCCCGGATGTCCGCATAGCCCTGGACGTCGGTGTCGTTCAGGACCGCCGCGTAATCGCCCGGCGGGGATTCATCGATGCGCCCGGCCAGTGTGCCGAAGCCGGGGGCCGCATCGATGGCGACCACGTTCTCCGGCCGGCATTCGCGGAACACCGCGCCGATGCATGCGGTCATCGTGGTCTTGCCGACGCCGCCCTTCCCCGATATGACCCCGACCACGTACTGCTTGCGAATGTGGCGCCGGATTCGTTCCTGCAATTCCCGATAATGTCTTTCACCGGGCGATTCGCCGAAGTTAATGGCGTGAAAGGTGGCGTTATAGAGGAATCGCCGCCAGCCGGCGCCCGGCGGAATCTTGCGCGGCGCCACCATATCCGAGATGCGTAATGTCCCCGATACGGAGTCTTGGTTTTGGTAGCGAGCAGCGGGCGCTTCTCTCCGAGTCGGTCCGCCCTGTTCCTCGGGATTGGACGAGCCCGTCCACGGGTTTGTCACGATGCCGATGCTAACATTTGTGCGATACCCTCTCGACTACACAACTTTTCGGTACGAAAACCATTCTTGTTCGGCCGGCAGGCGCCGCATCATATGGCCGATCGCCGCAGCGATGTTGTTCTTGTTCCCGGGAGCAACGATCATCCACCTCTTGCCCGCGGAAGACATGTGTTCGGCGACCAGCCGTCCCTCCGGCGTATCCATGATGGTCACCGCCCCCGGCTCGATGAAGGTCCGGGTCGGCCGGCCACTGTCCACGCCGGACTGGATGGCGACGATCGAGGCTTGGGCCGAACGCTCGGGATCGGCCGCAAGTTCGAGCATGTGCACCTGGTCGTGGTCGAGCCCCTGATTGTCGAAGAACGTACGCACGGACTCCTGACTGGTCGCGGCTCCGCGCAGGGCATCGGCGTCCAGCGTGACAGGTCGTAGCGTCGCCGGATCGCAGCTGCCGCACAATCGCTCGATCTGTGCGGACAGTGCCGCGCTGGCGGTTGATTCGTTGACGGTGACGCCCGCACCGCTGATCCGCACGATGTCGGCGGACCGTTCCATGGCGACCCACCACTGCGCGAATCGGGCGAGCAGCGCCCGTGCCGGTTCGGCGTCGCCGGGCATACGGAAGTGCACGAGCAGGCCGACGTCGCGCCGGGACAGCACGGTCAGCCACTCGACGATCGTGCCGTCGACGGCGCCCAACTCGTCGATGACGCCGGCGGCCCGCAGTTCGGCCGCGACCGGATGCTGCAACGCCGCCTGCTTGGGCTCGACGCTGGGCAAGTGGGGCCGCAGGCCCATCTCGGGAGCCAGGACCTCGATGCCGGTGAGCACTTGGAGGACCCACAGCCCGTCCAATGTGGTGGTTAACACGCTGTTCCCCTGACGCAGCCTGGGGGGCGCACGCACCGCGTACGCCCCCACCCCGTATGCGTGGCTAGGTAAAGAGGTTGCCCATCTGGTAGTCCGTACTCACCGCGGCGTCGTGCACATTGCTCACGGTGTGTCCGTGCAGGCTGACCGTCTGAATGAGGTCCTCCAGGCCGTGCAGCATCTGCTGCTGGGCGTCGAAGAACGCGGTCGCGCCGTGGCCCTGGAAGAAGTCGCCCAGCGCCTGGGTGAGATGCAGAACGTCGCTGTGAATTTCCATCAGCTGCGCCGCCTGCGAACCGATGTCGCCGGACAGGCCGCTGACCGCGGCGTGGTTGTAGACGATGTTGTCGGCCATTTTGTGGTTCCTTACGTGAATAAGTCTGTGGATGGAATTGACGAACCGTCTTAGGCCGAGTGCCCGCCGCCGAAAACGCCGTTGAGGTTGTGGGCCGAGTCGGCTTCGTGGTTTTCCATGAGGACCGCCGCCTGGCCGAGTCCGTGGGCCAGACGATTGCCGCCGTTCAACATCTGCTGCAGGTCATGCTCGATCTGACCGGCGGTGTTCAGCGAGGTCGTCCCCGCCTGGCCGGCCCAGCCGGTGCCGCTGATGATGTTCTCGTGGCCGCTCAAGTACTGATTGGCGATTGTCGCCGCTTCCTGCAGCCGTGATTCGATCCGTTGCTTGGTACTACGCAGCAGCTCCGGTGTGACAACGGTTGTGCCTGCCATGGTTTTCCTCCCTGATTTCTAGGCCTCCCCGACCTGGATATGCATAGCAGTTTAGACAGCGATCGGGGACTGTCACTTCACTTCTTTTTCGGCTCCACACGCGGAGTGCGGTTGGTTTACCCAAATTGAACAAAAACCATGTCAACCAGGGTGACCGAAATGCCGGCTCGCAGTCACAAGCTGGTCGCGCCGTCGGACAGGCCGTCGCCGTCGGCGTCGGTCAACCGGACATTCCACCGGCCGTCACCATCGGTGTCCACATAACCGGTCATGCCGTCCTCGCCGGCGCACAGCACCCGGTCGGCTACCCCGTTGCCATCTGTGTCGACTAACCGGTCGTCCAGCTGGCCGCGCACGTGCACGCCATCGAAGTCGACGAGTGGACCACCCGTGTGCTCGACGCCATCGAGGGACAACCAGCGCAGTTGCCCGCCCCGATCGAAACTGACCGCCCAGGTGCCCGACCCGTCGTCGGTAAAGAAGGCCTCCGGGGTGCCGTCGTTGTCGACGTCGCGCGCCGCGTGATCGGCGATCCCGTCGCCATCGAAATCCGCCAGTGCGTCATCGCGCATCCCATCCCCGTCGAGATCCAGGCCGAACGCATCCAGGCGGCCGTCGCCGTCCAGATCGAGATCGGGTTGGCCGTGCCAGATGGCCGCATGTCCGTCGTCGCCTGCCAGGCAATAGTCCATGACCGTTCTGACGCGGTCGGTCGGCTAGGGGTTCCCCCGCGATCGCCACCAGGCCAGCAGCTCGTCGGTGGCCTCTTCGTTGGTCAGCGGACCGCGGTCCAGCCGCAACTCCTTCAAAAATCGCCAGGCCTCACCGACTTGTGGTCCCGCCGGGATGTCGAGCAGCTTCATGATCTGGTTGCCGTCCAGGTCCGGGCGGACCCGCGCCAGGTCCTCCTGGGCGGCCAGCTCGGCGATCCGCGCCTCCAGCTGGTCGTAGTTCGCCTGCAGCCGCGCGGCCCGGCGCTTGTTGCGGGTGGTGCAGTCGGCGCGCACCAGCTTGTGCAGCCGCGGCAGCAGCGGCCCGGCATCCGCGACATAACGGCGCACCGCAGAGTCGGTCCACCTTCCACCGCCATAGCCGTGAAACCGGAGATGCAGGTACACCAGCCCCGAGATGTCGTCGACCATCTGCTTGGAGTACTTGAGCTCCCGCAGCCGCTTGCGCACCATCTTCGCGCCCACCACCTCGTGGTGGTGGAAGCTCACTCCGCCGTCAGGCTCGTGGCGCCGGGTGGACGGCTTGCCGATGTCGTGCAGCAGCGCCGCCCAGCGCAGCACCAGATCCGGGTCGCCCGGGTCCTCCAGCGCGATCGCCTGCCGCAGCACGGTCAACGAATGCTGGTACACGTCCTTGTGCTGGTGGTGCTCGTCGATGGCCATCTGCATACCGCCGACCTCCGGCAACACCACCTCACCCATGCCGGTGTTCACCAGCAGGTCGATGCCGGCGACCGGGTCCGCCCCGAGCAGCAGCTTGTCCAGTTCGGCGGCCACCCGCTCGGCGCTGATGCGGCCCAGCTGCGGGGCCATCTCGCCGATCGCCGTCCGCACCCGCGGGGCGACGGTGAAGCCCAGCTGCGAGACGAACCGCGCGGCGCGCAGCATGCGCAACGGGTCGTCTCCAAAGGAAACCTCCGGCGCTGACGGGGTGTCCAGCACCTGGGCGCGGACCGCCGCCAAACCGCCCAGCGGGTCCAGGAGTTCGCCCGCCCCGTCGGCTGTGACGCGCACTGCCATCGCGTTCACCGTGAAATCGCGCCGCACCAGGTCGTCGTCGAGGCGATCGCCGAAACGCACCTCGGGATGGCGGGACACCTGGTCGTAGGTGTCCGCGCGAAACGTGGTGATTTCCAGGCGGTAATCGCCCTTGCCGACGCCGATGGTGCCGAAGTCGATCCCGGTGTCCCACACACTGTCGGCCCACCGCCGCACGAGCTGCTGGATCTGGTCGGGCCGGGCGTCGGTGGTGAAATCCAGATCGGCACTCAGCCGGCCCAGGAAGGCGTCTCGCACCGAACCGCCGACCAGATACAGTTCGTGGCCCCCGGCGTCGAACGCCGATCCGATCTCGCGCAGCACCGATGCATGCTGATTCAATGCGACCGCGGCAGCGGCCAGCAGCTTCGGATCGTCGGCAGCTTCCGGCACGTTCGATCAGGGTAGTCGGGTTCGCCGGGTGGCGGCGGGCGGCGCCGCGGCGCCCTTGCTAGCGGCGAGTATGTCCGGGACACCGGCCCGTGCCAGCTACTATCGCTTGGGTGTCGGACGGCGAACATGCCAAACCACGTCGGCGCCGCGGAAGGCGTCGCAATCGTGGTGCAGCCGATGCGGCCGAGAGCAATACGAACGGCCAAGCCAGCGATGAGTCATCGGCGACCAGGAAGCGCCGGTCCCGCACACCACGACGCGGGCCGGAGCGATTACGCACCGTGCATGAAACCTCGGCGGGCGGACTAGTCATCGACGGCATCGACGGGCCGCGCGATTCGCAGGTTGCGGCGCTAATCGGTCGCATCGATCGGCGCGGGCGGATGCTGTGGTCGCTGCCCAAGGGTCATATCGAGCAAGGGGAAACCGCCGAGCAGACCGCCATCCGCGAGGTGGCCGAGGAGACCGGGATTCGTGGCAGCGTGCTGGCCGCGCTCGGACGTATCGACTACTGGTTCGTCACCGACGGCCGCCGAGTGCACAAGACCGTGCACCACTACTTGATGCGCTTCTCCGGCGGAGAACTCTGCGACGAGGACCTCGAGGTCGCCGAGGTGGCGTGGGTGCCGATGCAGGAACTGCCGTCGCGACTTGCCTACGCCGACGAACGCCGCCTCGCCGAAGTCGCCGACGAACTGATCGGGAAGCTGCAGACCGACGGGCCGTCCGCGCTGCCCCCGCTACCGCCCAGCGCGCCTCGGCGTCATCCGCAGACACATTCGCGGACCCGCAACTCCGAGAAACCCGGAACGGGCAAGAAAAACGGTCACGGGCCAGGGTCGTGACCTCGCCACGAATCTGCTGGGCCGGCTTCGTGCGCATTGCCGTCGTGGTCGGCTTCGCGGTGGTGCTCGCCGGGCCCGTCGCCATACCGCGCGCGGCCGCCGGCGAGCCGGGAACGACGCCGTTCGTCCGTGTCCGCATCGATCAGGTCACCCCGGACGTTGTCACTACGACCAGCCCGCCCACCGTCACGGTCAGCGGGATGGTCAGCAATATCGGCGACCGCCCGGTCCGCGACGTGATGGTCCGGCTCGAGCACGCCGGGGCGGTGACGGCGTCGGCGAACTTGCGTACCTCTCTTGACGGCGGCACCGATCAGTACCAGCCGGCCGCCGACTTCCTCACTGTGGCACCGGAATTGCAACGTGGGCAGGAGACCGGCTTCACGCTGTCGGCACCCCTGCGCTCATTGACCAAGACGTCGTTGGGCATCGATCGGCCGGGGATCTATCCGGTGCTGGTCAACGTCAACGGGACACCCGATTACGGTGCCCCCGCCCGGCTCGACAACGCGCGGTTCCTGCTGCCGGTGATCGGTGTGCCGCCCGACCAGGCCGACTCCCTGGAGTCCGCCGTCGCGCCGGACACCTCTAAACCCGTATGGCTGACCATGCTGTGGCCGCTGGCCGACCGCCCCCGGCTCGCGCCCGGCCAACCCGGCGGAACCATCCCGGTCCGGCTGATCGACGACGACTTGGCCACGTCGCTGGCCACCGGCGGCCGGCTGGACATCTTGTTGTCCGCGGCCGAGGTCGCCACCAGCCACGACGTCGACCCCGACGGCGCCGTCGGGCGAGCCCTGTGCCTGGCCGTCGACCCGGATCTGCTGGTCACCGCCAACGCGATGACCGGCGGGTACGTCGTGTCCAACTCCCCCGACGGTCCCGCGCAGCAACCGGGTACCCCGACGCATCCGGGCACCGGCCAGGACGCGGCGACCACCTGGCTCAACCGGTTGCGGGCGCTGGGCAGGCGCACCTGCGTGGCGCCGTTGCCGTTTGCGCAAGCCGATCTGGATGCACTGCACCGCGTCAACAATCCCGAACTGAGCTCGATCGCCACCAACGGCGCCGGCGACATCGTCGACCAGATTCTCAATCTGCCCTCGACCCGCGGCGCCACCCTGCTCCCCGACGGCCCGCTGACCGGCGGCGCGGTCGACCTCCTCGGCGCCGATAGCACCACGGTCGCGGTCGCCGCAGCCGGCTTGACCGCCCCCGACCAGCCGGGCTCGTCGGACGGCGGACCCGAGTCGGGCGCCGCGGTCGACACCGCACCTCGGCGGCTGTCTCCCCAGGTGGCGGTCGCCCCGTTCGACCCGGCCGTGGGAGCCGCGCTGGCCGGGGCGGGAAACAACCCCACCGTGCCGACCTACCTGGACCCGTCGCTGACGGTCCGGCTTGCCCACGACTCGGGCACGGCGCGGCGTCAGGACGCCCTGGGCTCCATGTTCTGGCACGCCCTGGACCGGGACGCCGCGCCGCGCACTCAGATCCTGGTCCCGCCCGCCGTCTGGAACCTGCAAACCGACGACGCGCAGGTCATCATGACCGCGCTGGCCACCAGCATCCGGTCCGGTCTGGCGGTCGCCCGACCACTGCCAGCGGTGATCGCCGAGGCCCAAGCCATCGACCCGACCCGCACCGAACCGGCCGATGCCCCCGGCGCCGCGGTTGTCGAACGCGGCCGGTTCGCCGACGCCGTCGCGGCCGACGCCGGCGATCAGGCCGGGCGGCTGGGACGGCTGACGTCGGCATTGAGCACCGACGAGCGCACCGGGCTGACCGGCATCCAGTACACCGCCCCGCTTCGCGAGGACATGCTGCGCGCGTTGAGCCAATCGCAGCCACCCGATACCCGCAACGGACTGGCGCAGCAGCGGCTGGCCGTCGTCGGCAACACGATCAACGACCTGTTCGGCGCGGTCACCATCGTCAACCCGGGTGGCTCCTACACGCTGGCCACCGAACACAGCCCTCTGCCGTTGGCACTGCACAACGGACTGGCCGTGCCCATCAAGGTGCGGCTGCAGGTCGACGCTCCCCCGGGGATGACCGTCACCGACGTCGGGCAGATCGAATTGCCGCCCGGCTACCTGCCGCTGCGGGTGCCGATCGAAGTGAACTTCACCCAGCGGGTGGCCATCGACGTCACCCTGCGAACCCCCGATGGCACGCGGTTGGGCGATCCGGTCCGCATGTCGGTGCACTCCAACGCCTACGGCAAGGTGCTTTTCGCGATCACCCTGACCGCGGCGGCGGTGTTGGTGCTGCTCGCCGGGCGGCGACTGTGGCACCGGTTCCGCGGGCAGCCCGACCGCGCCGACCTGGACCGTCCCGATCCGCCGCGCCGCAGATCCGCCAACGACGACGTCGACCACCTGGTCGATGAAGAGCACCGAGTATGAAACCCGCTTACCCGCCGCCCCACCCACAGCCACCGCCGCACCGACCATCCCGGCCACAACCCCCAGCGCGCGGCCAGATTCCGGCGCCCACGGGGCCGGGCTCGGTAGCCCCACCGGGTCCCGGCCTGCCCACCCGGCGAGCCGAATTGTCCGACGCCGCAATGGTTTCGCATTCGTGGGCGATGGCGTTCGCGACGCTGGTCAGCAGGATCACCGGCTTTGCCCGCATCGTGTTGTTGGCCGCGATCCTGGGCGCCGCGCTGTCGAGTGCTTTCTCGGTGGCCAACCAGCTGCCGAACCTGGTTGCCGCGCTGGTGCTCGAGGCAACGTTCACTGCGATCTTCGTGCCGGTGCTGGCCCGCGCCGAGCAAAGCGACCCCGACGGCGGCGCGGCCTTCGTGCGCCGCCTCGTCACCGTGACCAGCACCCTGCTGGTATTCGCGACGGCGTTGTCCGTCGTGGCGGCACCGCTGCTGGTGCGGCTGATGCTGGGCCGCAGCCCGCAGGTCAACGAGCCCCTGACAACCGCGTTCGCCTATCTGCTGCTGCCGCAAGTGCTCGCCTACGGCCTCACCTCGGTGTTCATGGCAATCCTGAACACCCGCAACGTGTTTGGGCCGACCGCGTGGGCGCCCGTTGTCAACAACCTCGTCGCGCTGGCCACCCTGGCCGTGTATCTGGCGGTGCCCGGTGACCTCTCCGTCGATCCCGTCCGGATGGGCAACACCAAGCTGCTGGTGCTCGCCGTTGGGACCACCGCGGGCGTCTACGCGCAGACCGCGGTGCTGCTGGTCGCGCTCAAGCGAGAGCGTGTCAGCCTGCGTCCGCTCTGGGGAATCGACGAGCGGCTCAAGCGCTTCGGCGCGATGGCCGCGGCGATGGTGCTCTATGTGCTGATCAGCCAACTCGGCTTGGTGGTGGGCAACCAAATCGCGAGTACCGCGGCGGCTTCCGGGCCCGCGATCTACAACTACACCTGGCTGGTGCTGATGTTGCCGTTCGGCATGATCGGCGTCACGGTGCTGACCGTGGTGATGCCGCGGCTAAGCCGCAACGCGGCGGCCAGCGACACCAAGGCAGTGCTCGGCGACCTGTCGCTCGCAACCCGGCTGACGCTGATCACCCTCATTCCGATTGTGGCGTTCATGACCGTAGCCGGGCCGGCGATCGGTAGCGCATTGTTCGCCTACGGCCACTTCGGGAACGTGGACGCCGGATATCTGGGTGCCGCAATCGCGTTGTCGGCGTTCACCTTGCTCCCCTACGGCCTGGTGCTCCTGCAGCTGCGAGTGTTCTACGCGCGCGAGCAGCCGTGGACGCCGATCGTGATCATTCTCGTCATCACGGCCGTGAAGATCGCCGGCTCGGTGCTGGCGCCACATGTCACCGATAACCCCCAGCTGGTCGCCGGGTTCCTCGGGCTGGCAAACGGGCTCGGGTTTCTGGCCGGCGCGATCGTTGGCTACCTCTTGCTGCGGCGCACCCTGCTGCCGGCCGGCGGCCACCTGGTGGGCGTCGCCGAGGTGCGCACGGTCCTGGTCACCCTTGTCGCGTCGATGCTCGCCGGTCTGATCGCTCACGTCGCCGACCGGTTACTCGGACTGAACGCGTTGACCGCACATGGCGGCGCCGGCGGCTCGCTGCTGCGACTGCTGATACTCGCCGCCATCATGCTGCCGATCATGACGACGTTCATGGTCCGCGCACGCGTCCCCGAGGCGCAGGCCGCCCTGGGCGCCGTCAGGCGCCGCCTCGGGGGCCGCCAGCGCGTGGCGCTGACACCGCCCAAAGCAACTGTGCCGGATGCATCGTCTCGCCCTGGCCCGGTCCCGTACCCTGAGCAGAGGAATTCGTCCCCGCCGGGGGCAAATGCGGTCCAGGAGCCGATCCGGCGCAGGCCTCCGGAGCGGGCAGCCAACGCCCCTCTAGCGAAAGGACCGGAGGTGACCGACCGCCCATCGGAGAGCGCCGCATCCAGCTCCGGGTCAGGTGCTCCGCCACACCGGCCGGTTGCCGATGACTTCCAGCCCGACATTCCGTCCGGCTTCGAGGCGAGCTCAGCCGGAAGCTCGACGGCGCCACCCCCCTCCGACCAGCGCAACGGCGATCCGGCCCGCGACCGAGCCACGGAAGCCTCCCCCGACGAAGGCCACTTGGTTCCCGGCGCCCGCATCGCCGGGGGCCGGTACCGCCTGCTGGTCTTCCACGGCGGAGCGCCTCCCCTGCAGTTCTGGCAGGCGCTCGACACCGCGCTGGACCGGCAGGTGGCCCTCACCTTCGTCGATCCGGACGGGGCCCTGCCCGAGGACGTTCTGCAGGAAATCCTGTCCCGCACCTTGCGGCTCAGCCGGATCGACAAGGGCGGCATCGCCCGGGTCCTCGACGTCGTGCATACCGGTTCGGGGGGCCTGGTGGTCGCGGAGTGGATTCGCGGCGGATCGCTGCAGGAGGTCGCCGACACCGCGCCCTCGCCCGTCGGCGCCGTGCGGGCCATGCAGTCGCTGGCCGCTGCTGCCGACGCCGCCCACCGCAACGGTGTCGCCCTGTCGATCGACCATCCCAGCCGGGTCCGCGTCAGCATCGATGGCGATGTGGTGCTGGCCTATCCGGCGACGATGCCCGACGCCAACCCCGAGGACGACATCCGGGGAATCGGCGCCTCGCTGTACGCGCTGCTGGTCAACCGCTGGCCGCTGCCGGAGTTCGGGGTGCGCAGCGGGCTCGCGCCGGCCGACCGCGACCTCAATGGCCTTCCCGTCGAACCCACTGCCATCGACCGCGACATCCCCTTTCAGATCTCCGCTGTTGCCGTGCGGGCTGTCCAGGAAGACGGTGGAATACGCAGTGCCTCAACACTTTTGAACCTACTGCAGCAAGCGACGGCAGTGGCTGATCGCACCGAGGTGCTCGGTCCCATCGACGACTCGTCGGCGCCGCCGCCACCGGTGGCGCCTGGTCGCGAGTACTCGGCCATGGTGCGCCGGCGTCGCGGACTGCTGATCGGAATCGGCGCAGGCCTCGTCATCCTCGTGGTCGCGCTGTTGGTGCTCGCGTCGATCGTGAGCAAGATCTTCGGCAACGTCGGTGGCCTCAACAAAGACGAGCTCGGGCTGAACGGGCCCAGCTCATCGAACGCGTCGTCGACGGCCAGTCCCGCGGCCGCCGGCAGCACGGTCAAACCCACCAAGGCGACCGTCTTCTCCCCTGACGGCGACCCCGACAATCCCGGTCAGGCCGGACAGGCCATCGACGGCGACCCCGGTACCGCCTGGTCGACGGAGATCTACACCGACCCTGTTCCGTTCCCGTCGTTCAAGCAGGGCGAGGGGCTGATGCTGCAGCTGCCCAGCCCCACGGTGGTGGGCCAGGTCGGCATCGACGTTGCCGGCACGGGGACCAAGGTCGAGATTCGGTCCGCCTCCACCCCGACGCCGTCGAAGCTGGAGGACACCACCGTGCTGGTTCCGGCCTTCGCGCTCAAGCCCGGCCACAACGTCATACCGGTACGGGCCGGTTCACCGACGTCGAACCTGCTGGTGTGGATTACCACACTGGGAACCACCAATGGCAAGAGCCAAGCGACCTTCTCCGAAATCACGGTCCAGGCCTCCTCCTGACACTCACAACCGGCCCGGCCAGGTGAAGTGCTGCGCCAGGACCGATTGGTTACTGTCCGGCCGTGGGGTATGGGGCAGGCATCCAGGGTGAGCGCAGTGACGCCGAATTGCTCGCCGCCCACGTCGCCGGCGATCGCCACGCCTTCGCCGAGCTGTTCCGCCGTCATCAACGCCAATTGCACCGGCTGGCACGGCTGACCACGCATAGTCGCGAGGACGCCGAAGACGCGCTGCAGGATGCCATGCTGTCGGCGCACCGCGGCGCCGGTTCGTTCCGCTATGACGCGGCCGTCGGCAGTTGGCTGCACCGCATCGTGGTCAACGCGTGCCTGGACCGGCTACGTCGCGCCAAGGCCCATCGCACCACCCCGCTGGAAGACATCTATCCGGTGCCCGATCGGACCGCCCAGGTCGAGACCGCGATCGGGGTGCAGCACGCGCTGATGCGGTTGCCGGTGGAGCAACGGGCGGCGGTGGTGGCGGTCGACATGCAGGGCTACTCGATCGCGGAAACCGCCTCGCTGCTCGGCATCCCCGAGGGCACGGTCAAGAGCCGGTGCGCGCGCGGCCGGGTGCGCCTGGCGCAGTTGCTCGGGCACCTCGACGCCGGTGTGTACACCAGTCCGGACCGGCCCGCAGCTCAGCGCTGACACCGCTCGGTGTCGCCCGTCACGCGGGCTGTGCATGGCCATCGGCCTGTGCATGACGGACACTGAGGCGGATGGGTGAAGCGCAGAACGATCCGGCGGAGCACGCCCCGGATCAGGGGAACCCAGCCGACCCTGCGCTGACCGTGGAACTCATCGCCGACCTGCAGGCCGGTGTCCTCGACGACGAGGCCGCCGCCAGGGTACGCAGGCAAGTCCGCGCCGATCCGCAGGCCGAAGGGGTGCTGCGGGCGCTGAACCAGGTGCGCCGCGACGTCGCCGCCGCGGGTTCGGATCCAGCGTCGGCCCCCGAGGTGCCCCCCGAGGTCACCGCCCGAATCTCCGGCGCGCTGACGTCGGCCCCCGGTGCCCAACCCAGCGCCCGCGGCTCGGCCCATTCCGCGCGCCCGCACATCCGTCCCGCCCGGCTCGTCGCGGGGATCGCCGGCGGGTGCGCGGCGCTGGCCGCGATCGGATTCGGCACCGCCGCGCTGATCAACGCACCAGCCCCCGCGCCCAGCACCGAGCCGACCGCCGAGCACATTACGGTCTCCACGCCACCGATGGTGATCCCGCTCTCGCAGGCCGAGCTCCTCGCCCTACTCCACCGCAGCCCGGACTACGGCCCGCTCAGCGACCCGGCCCGGCGCGCGTCCTGCCTCAACGGCCTCGGGTATCCCGCGTCCACTCAGGTACTGGGCGGGCGGCCGGTCGAGATCAACGCCCGCCCCGGCATAGTGCTGGTCATGCCCGGCGACACCCCCGACAACTTGGCGGTCTTCGCGGTGGCACCGACCTGCAGCGCGGCCGACACCGGGCTGTTAGCCGACACCCAAATTCCCCGCCCTTAATGTGGTGCGATGTGTTGCGCAACGCAGCGGGAACACCCACGCCTACGCTGGCGTTCGAACGAATGCAAATATCTGGATCGGAAAGGCTCGAATGACCGCCTCTGGTGCTGACGAGACAGTGCACAACGTAATCGTTATCGGTTCGGGCCCGGCTGGATACACCGCGGCCCTCTATGCCGCCCGCGCGCAGCTGGCACCGCTGGTTTTCGAAGGCACCTCCTTCGGTGGCGCGCTGATGACGACGACCGAAGTGGAGAACTACCCCGGGTTCCGCGACGGCATCACCGGCCCGGAGTTGATGGATGAAATGCGCGAGCAGGCGCTGCGGTTCGGCGCGGACCTGCGGATGGAAGACATCGAGTCGGTGTCGCTGGACGGACCGATCAAATCCGTGGTCACCGCCGACGGACACACCTACCGCGCCCGGGCGGTCATCTTGGCGATGGGCGCCGCCGCCCGCTATCTGAATGTGCCCGGCGAGCAGGAGTTGCTGGGACGTGGCGTGAGCTCGTGTGCCACCTGCGATGGGTTCTTCTTCAAGGACCAGGACATCGCCGTCATTGGCGGCGGCGACTCCGCGATGGAAGAGGCCACCTTCTTGACCCGCTTCGCCCGCAGCGTCACCCTGGTGCACCGGCGCGAGGAGTTTCGCGCATCGCGAATCATGCTCGACCGTGCCCGCAACAACGACAAGATCAAGTTCGTCACCAACGCTGCCGTCGTCGCGGTCGACGGCGACAGCACGGTGACGGGACTCAGGTTGCGCGACACCGTAACTGGCGAAGAATCCACAATCCCGGTAACGGGCGTCTTCGTGGCAATCGGTCACGACCCGCGTTCGAGCCTGGTCCGCGACGTTGTCGATGTCGATCCGGAAGGCTACGTACTCGTCCAGGGACGCACCACCTACACATCGGTGGACGGCGTCTTCGCTGCCGGCGACCTGGTGGACCACACATACCGGCAGGCGGTCACCGCAGCGGGCAGCGGCTGTGCCGCCGCCATCGACGCGGAGCGGTGGCTGGCCGATCGTGAAGAGTCGGCATCCGGTGCCGACGGTCAAGCAGCAGGAAACACCGATTTGATTGGAGCACCACGATGAGTGACGCCGAAAAGGCCGGGGCCACAATAGAAGTCTCTGATGCATCCTTTTCCACGGATGTGTTGTCCAGCAATAAGCCTGTGCTGGTTGACTTTTGGGCGACCTGGTGCGGACCGTGCAAGATGGTCGCGCCGGTTCTCGAAGAGATAGCGGCCGAAAGCAAAGAACAACTCACGGTCGCAAAGCTCGACGTTGACGCCAACCCGGAAACCGCGCGTGACTTTCAGGTGGTTTCGATCCCCACGATGATCCTGTTCAAGGACGGTCAACCGGTAAAACGGATCGTTGGCGCAAAGGGCAAGGCGGCCTTGCTGCGCGAGCTGTCCGACGCGGTTCCCCACCTCAACTGATCGCGCCGACCTTTCGACGCACCCTCGCCGCTTAGCCTGGGGTTTTCCCGAAATTGAGCAGGATCTGCGACAATACCGGTTAGCTGTATTGCATATGTCAGGCAGGCAGTAAGCCCCGGAGGACCTTTGTATGTCGAGTCCGCGCCGCGTAAATGGCGACGCCCTGCGCTGTGGTGACCGCAGCGCAGCTGTGACCGAGATCCGGGTCGCGCTGTCCGCGCTGGGGCTTCTGGACAACGGCGACGAGGACATGACCACCGGCCGGCATGTGGCTCTCGAGCTGTTCGACGTCGGGCTCGACCAGGCGGTACGCGCCTTTCAGCAGCATCGCGGGTTATTGGTCGACGGCATCGTCGGCGAGGCCACCTACCGAGCGCTCAAAGAAGCCTCCTACCGGCTGGGCGCCCGCACGCTGTTTCACCAATTCGGTGCCCCGCTCTACGGCGACGACGTCGCGACATTGCAGGCCCGGCTGCAGGACCTCGGGTTCTACACCGGCTTGGTCGACGGACACTTCGGGCTGCAGACCCACAACGCCCTGGTGTCGTATCAGCGCGAGTACGGGCTTGCCGCCGACGGCATCTGCGGCCCAGAAACGTTGCGCTCCTTGTACTTTCTGAGTTCACGGGTCTCGGGCGGCTCACCCCACGCGATTCGCGAAGAGGAGCTGGTACGGCGGTCGGGCCCCAGACTGTCGGGGAAACGGATCATCATCGATCCGGGCCGCGGCGGTGGCGATCACGGCTTCATCGCGCACGGCCCCGGCGGCCCGATCAGCGAAGCAGACGTGCTGTGGGACTTGGCAAGCCGCCTCGAGGGCCGGATGACGGCCATCGGGATGGAGACCTTCCTCTCGCGGCCGACCAACCGCAGCCCCTCGGACGCCGAGCGTGCCGCCACGGCCAACAACGTCGGCGCCGACCTGATGATCAGCCTGCGCTGCGAAACCCAGACCAGCCTTTCGGCCAATGGCGTGGCGTCGTTCCACTTCGGTAATTCGCACGGCTCGGTGTCGACCATCGGCCGCAACCTGGCCGACTTCATTCAGCGAGAAGTTGTGGCGCGCACCGGATTACGGGACTGCCGTACCCATGGCCGAACGTGGGACCTGCTACGGCTGACCCGGATGCCGACCGTTCAGGTCGACGTCGGCTACATCACCAACCCGCGCGACCGGGCGATGCTGGTCTCGACGCAGACCCGCGACGCCATCGCCGAAGGCATTCTCGCCGCGGTCAAAAGGCTCTACCTGCTCGGCAAGAACGACCGGCCCACCGGCACCTTCACCTTCGCCGAGCTGCTCGCTCACGAGCTGTCGGTGGAGCGGGCGTCCGGGCTCGGCGGTTCCTAACCGCCGTTGTCCTTGATCTGCAACGCATTCGACACCGTGGACCCGGCTCCGACCGGCTGCTCTAGCTGAGCACTCGCGAGCAGTCGCTCCAGGGCTGCCTCCACCGCGGCCTTCCACCCCAGGCCCTTGTCCAGCTCGAGCCGCAGCCGTGGGAAGTACGGATGTGGCGCCACCACAACGAATCCCACGTCCTGCAAGAATTCCGCGTCGATGATGCACCGATCGACCGAGCAGTCACCGAGGGCCTCCAACACCGGCCGCACTGTGGGGTCCACCAGTTGCGGGTCGTGCAATTCCGAAGCGGCCGGCGTACGCCCGAATGCCTCCAGTGCCCGGACTCCGCGCCGCACCAACTCCTCGATCACCTGGGCGAGCAGACTGTGCGCCAGGTCGTCGGGAGCATGCCCGAATTCGACCCCCATCGACGTCAGCAGCACCGCGTCCGGAGACACGGGCGCGGTGGGAAACCGATGGGCCCGCGGTACCGCCCCCGGCGGCGCATAGAGGACGTACCCCAAGCACGAAGGCTCGGCAGCGCTGTGCTCGTCGGGGACCGTCGTGGCGACCTGCCCGCAGGACCCCCACTCCAGCATCACCATCGACAACCAGGCTTCCTTTTCGAATTCCGGGTCAGCGAGATGGCTGTCGCCCAGAGTCGCTGGGTCGACCTCCCAGAAGACGCATCGCCGCGCATGCTTCGGCAGCTGCTCGAAACCCTCGAGCCGCAACGGGGAAATTCGAGCCGACACTAGCCTCCTGGCTTCCGTGCGTACTGCAGCCGATTGCCTACAGCCCGGCGATTCGGGCTGACATGCGCCACCAACCGCTCCAGGATAGGAGAGTTTGTCGTCATTGGGCCACTGTTGACGCTGTTGCGTGAGCCAACCCGGCAGAACCCACGAACTCGTGGCCGCGCGCCGGCGGCGGAATGCGAAATGCTTTGGTATGCAATGGTTTTCCGCGTGGTGGCAGGGCCTGGGACGGTTCTCGTGCGCCCGAAAAGGGTCGCGTTGTCACCGTGACGTAATTACACCGTATGTCCGGTCATGCCTTTGGTGGGGTCATCACGTCGATAATTCGCTGCAGATCCTCCACCGAGCCGAACTCCACCACGATCCGGCCCTTGCGTTTGCCGAGGCTGACGGTGACGCGGGTGTCGAAGGTGTTCGACAGCCGGTCGGCAACGTCCTGGAGCCCCGGCATCTGAATCGGCTTGCGTCGGGGCGCTGGCGGGGCGGCGGCGTCACCACGGTTGGCCAGGGTGACGGCCTCCTCGGTAGCTCGCACCGACAGGCCCTCGGCGACGATGCGGCCGGCGAGCTCCTCCTGTGCCTCGGGACCAGATTCCAGGGACAGCAGCGCGCGGGCATGGCCGGCCGACAGCACCCCGGCCGCCACTCGGCGCTGGACCGCGATCGGCAGCTTGAGCAAGCGGATCATGTTGGAGATCAGCGGCCGCGAGCGACCGATCCGCGAAGCCAGTTCCTCGTGGGTGACCCCAAACTCGTCGAGCAGCTGTTGGTAAGCCGCCGCCTCTTCCAACGGATTCAGCTGTGCCCGATGGATATTCTCCAGGAGGGCGTCGCGCAGCAGATTGTCATCGCCCGTCTCGCGCACGATGGCCGGGATGGTGGCCAGGCCCGCCTCCTGCGCCGCCCGCCACCGCCGCTCCCCCATCACGATCTGGTAGCGCGCGCCGCCCGGCGTCCCGGCCGTCGCCCGCACCACGATGGGTTGCAGCAGACCGAACTCGCGGATCGAGTGCACCAACTCGGCCAGCGCCTCTTCGTCGAACACCTGGCGCGGCTGCTTCGGGTTCGGCTCGATATCGGACGGCGCGATCTCGCGGTACACCGCGCCCATCGCGGCGGCGTCCTGCGGGGTCCCCCCGATCAGGACGTCGGCGGCCGCGTCCCCCATCCGGGGGCCCAGCGTCGCCGGGCCCGAGTCGCCATCGGCCGGGCCGGTGGGGATCAGCGAAGCCAGGCCCCGTCCGAGGCCGCCCTTCTTGCGTAACGGCTGCGTCATGGTCGTCCCTTCCGTGTTCAGTCGCGTTGCGCGAGTTCGCGGCTCGCGTCGAGGTAGCTCATCGCCCCGCGTGATCCAGGGTCGTAGTCGATGATCGTCATGCTGTAACCCGGCGCCTCCGAGACCTTCACGCTGCGCGGGATCACGGTGCGAAGAACCTTGTTGCCGAAGTAGCGGCGTACCTCTTCGGCCACCTGATCGGCGAGCTTCGTCCGTCCGTCATACATGGTGAGGATCACCGTGGTGACGTCGAGTTGGGGATTGAGATGGGCCTTCACCATGTCGATGTTGCGCATCAGTTGGGATACGCCTTCGAGTGCGTAGTACTCGCACTGGATCGGGATCATGACCTCCGGCGAGGCGACGAGCGCGTTGATGGTCAGCAGCCCCAGCGACGGTGGGCAGTCGACGAAGACGTAGTCGAAGTCGAGTTTCTCCAGTTCGGCCAGGGCGGTCCGCAGCCGGTTCTCGCGCGCCACCATGCTCACCAACTCGATCTCAGCGCCCGCCAGATCGATGGTGGCCGGGACACAGAAGAGTCGCTCGCTGTGCGGGCTGCGCCGTACCGCCGACTGTAAGGACACCTCGCCGAGAAGTACCTCGTAGGACGATGGGGTCCCCGCCTGACGATCGGTGATGCCGAGGGCCGTGCTCGCATTCCCCTGCGGATCCAGATCGATGACGAGTGTCTTGAGTCCCTGCACCGCGAGGGCGGCGGCGAGGTTGACTGCCGTGGTCGTCTTGCCGACGCCGCCCTTCTGGTTCGCGATCGTGAACACCCGCCGCCGGCGTGGCCGGGGCAACGGTGGATACGCGGTGTGCAGAACCCGCATCGCGCGTTCCGCCGCGGCGCCGATAGGGGTGTCGTATTCGTCCGATGTTTCACGTGAAACATCGGGGGCGGAACCGACCGCTGGCGCATCGGAGGCGGGCGCGATCCCCTCCGGTGCGAACGGCGGCGCGATCGGCGCCACCGCCGGCGAGACGGGGTGTCCGGCGCTGTGGCCGACCGGGCCTGCGGGCCCACCCTCGGGAGAACTCATCGAGACCTCCTCTTCGCCGACGCCGCGGCCCGACCGGACGGTCGCTCTCCGCGCTGCGCCAACACTACGGTTGCGGGCGGACGCAAATAGTTCGCGCCACATGCGAACACCCTGACATCAACGGCGCCCGCGGCCGCCATCACACGCCGGTGTTCTTGGACTTCGTCGGGAGCGCGCTCCCCCTTGATCGCAACCATCCGCCCGCCCGGCCGTAGCAACGGCATACTCCACTTCGTCAACTTGTCCAACGCGGCAACCGCTCTCGACACCGCGGCATCGCTCCCGCCGATCTGCTCGCGCACCCACGATTCTTCGGCGCGGCCACGCACCACCTCGATGGTCAACCCTAGTTCGGCGACGGCCTCTTTGAGAAACTCGCTGCGGCGCAGAAGCGGCTCCAGTAGCGCGATGCGGAGGTCGGGTCGGGCGATCGCCAACGGTATGCCGGGCAATCCGGCCCCGCTCCCGATATCGACCACCCGGTCGCCGGGATCGAGCACCTCCCCGACCGCAGCACTGTTGAGGAGATGGCGTTCCCACACGCGGTCCACTTCGCGTGGTCCTAACAATCCCCGCTTCACCCCGGCGGTGACGAGGAGTTGCGCGTACCGCTGCGCGACCTCGATCCGCGGGCCGAAGATGGCCGCCGCGGCGTCGGGCACTGCCACTGGCTCGTCCGAAGATCCCGGTGTCCGATCGGATTGGCCGACATGTTTCACGTGAAACATTCCTCCGGTCCGGTGACGGTTCCAGCGCTTGCCGGGTCCTCGCGAACTACATGGCTGTAACTAGTCGTGCAGCACCACAACGCGGCGGGACGGCTCCACGCCTTCGCTCTCGCTGTGCACCCCGGGCACCGCCGCGACGGCGTCGTGAACGATCTTTCGCTCGAACGGCGTCATCGGGCGCAGCTCTTCGCGCTCGCCGCTGTCCAAGACCCGCCTGGCGATCTTGTCGCCCAGCGCGGCCAATTCCTCGCGCCGTCGCAGCCGCCAGCTCGCGATGTCCAGCATGAGTCGGCTGCGGACGCCGGTCTTCTGGTGCACCGCCAGCCGGGTGAGCTCCTGCAGGGCGTCGAGCACCTCGCCGCCGCGTCCGACCAACTTGTTCAAGTCATCGCTGCCGTCAATGCTGACGACCGCCCGGCTGCCTTCGACATCCAGATCGATGTCGCCGTCGAAGTCCAACAGGTCCAACAATTCTTCGAGATAGTCCCCCGCGATCTCCCCCTCGGCGACCAAGCGATCCTCCAGGTCGTCGGGTTCGTCGGAGGCGCCATCCCCGGTCGCGGCCTCATTCTCATTCGCCGCGGCGTCCTCGGTTGCGGCGTCCTCAAGCTCGTCCTCGACCGCCACTCGGGTATCCAGGTCGCGGCCGGTGGTCTCGGCTTCGGTCATCGGTTTCTTCTCTCCCTCATCCACGGGTCTCTGTCTCGCTTGGGTCACTCAACGGCGGCGGGCTGATAACGCAGGCCCGCCGCGGTCAACGTTTGCGTCTTTTGGGTCGCGCTCCGGGTCGCGGCGTGCGATTGGCCGGGCCGTTGTTCCGTGCGGCCGGGTTCGGCTTGCCGGGTTGCGTCTTCGTCTTCGCGTCGGCCGAGCCGTCCGAGTCCGGCGCTTCGTCGCCGTCCACTGCATCGTCGTCAGCGATCTCCGGTGACCCGTTCCCATTCACCGGTGGCGCCTTCGGGGCGCGCTTGGGTTTGGCTCCGGGTGCCGGCGCGTTGGCGGCGCGCCGTTCGATGGCTTCCTGCTTCTTGGCCTCGTCTTCTTTCTCGATCATCCCGAAGACGTAGTGCTGCTGGGCAAAGGTCCAGATGTTGTTCGCGAACCAGTACAAGATGATCGCGATCGGAAGGAACGGCCCACCAACGACCACCCCGAGTGGAAACACGTACAGCGCAAGCTTGTTCATCATCGCGGTCTGTGGGTTCGCGGCCGCCTCCGGGCTTTGGCGGGCGACCGACGCACGACTGTTGAAGTAGGTTGCGATGCCGGCCAGGATCATCACCGGCGCGCCCACGGCTATCACCGCGGGGCGGCTGAAATCGATGAAGGCGTCCAACCCGGTGCGCTGCGTCATCGATGCCCCGATCGGAGCGCCGAACAAATTGGCGTCCAGGAAGTGGCCGACGTCGGCGGGTGTGAATACGTAGTTCCCCGTCAACCGGTTCTGGATGACCGACATGTGCGGCTGGCCGAAGCCCCCCGTCGTCCGGTTGAACGAACGCAACACGTGGTACAGGCCGAGGAACACGGGGATCTGGGCGAGCATCGGGAGGCAGCCCAGGATCGGATTGAAGCCGTGCTCCCGTTGCAGCTTCTGCATCTCGAGCGCCATGCGCTGACGGTCCTTGCCGTACTTCTTTTGCAGTGCCTTGATCTGTGGCTGCAGCTCCTGCATCTGCCGAGTGGTGCGGATCTGACGCACGAACGGCTTGTACAGCAGTGCCCGCAGACTGAACACCAGGAACATCACGGACAGGGCCCATGCGAAGAAGTTCGACGGCCCCAGCAGGTAGCCGAACAGCTTGTACCAGACCCACATGATCCACGACACCGGGTAATAGACGAAGTCGAGGCTAAACACATCGAACAAAAGATTCACTCTCCCCTCGCGCCGCGCGGGGGGACCCGGCGGCGCTGGTGTCTTCGAAGTTCGTCCGGCACTCGCGTTGCGAACGGCGTTCCGGTATCGGGTCCCATCCTCCCCGATGCCACGGCCCGCATTTGGCGAGCCTGGCCGCGGCCAGCCAGCTCCCCCGAATCAGGCCGTACTCGGTTAGCGCATCGACCGCGTACTGGCTACAGGTCGGAATGAAGCGACACGTCGCCGGGCGCAGCGGCGAAACCATGTGTCGGTACAGCTGGATCAAGAACACCAGTCCCCGCGCCGCGGCCTTGCCCGCACCGCCGACCCTTGTCCGCACCGACCTACCCATCAGTCCGTGCTCACTTGTTCGACGGCCCGCCGCAAACCTTTTCGCACCTGCTGTTCCAACCGCGCCGACGACACGTTGCGGCTACCCGGCAGCGCCCGGAGCACCACTTGGTCGGACTGGCGAAGATCGGTGAGCATGTTCCGGACGACGTGGCGCAGCCGGCGCGAGACCCGATGGCGTTCCACGGCTGAACCGACTGCCTTCCCAACTATCAGGCCCACCCGCGGACCGTTGTCCTCGGCGGAGTCGGTGACTCGGCGAACGTGGACGATGACATCGCGCTGCACCGCGCGCGCACCATGTTTGACGGTCGCGTCGAACTCAGTCGACCGCCTCATACGGTTGCGTGCCGAAAGCACCGCCCAGGAACCTGACGTTGTAGATCAGGCAGAAAGCGCGCCGCGGCCCTTGCGGCGCCGACCGGACACGATGGCACGCCCGGCGCGGGTACGCATGCGCAGACGGAAGCCGTGCACGCGGGCACGGCGCCGGTTGTTCGGCTGAAAGGTCCGCTTGCCCTTGGCCACGGCATTCTCCTCGGTCTGTCTTGCTCGAAGCTTTCCCAGCCATCCGGCCGCCCGCGTTTTCACCGAATCGCGGCTCGATCGAAAAGTGGTCTTGCTACTGGCCGGCGCGGTTCCCCTGACATACCTGGGTCGCAGCCGCATCGCCGACTTTCGGGCGACTGTATGAGGGTACTGATGAGGATTCGCCTGGTCAAACTTGGCCTGCCCCAACGGCACCAGCGGAACTGCGACCCCGAACCGGCACCGCGCCGCCGAAAAACGAAAAATGCCCCACGGCAGCTTAAAGAAGCCGACTGGAATGCAGCGGAACGGTTGGCAGCCGCACGGAAAACTGTTAGCTTCGGGCAATGCCGTTTCAGACCCCAGCGGCGCAAGACAACGAAGCAAGGATGGCGGATCAACTGGCTGTCTAGGTGAACTTCTCGAGGTTCCCTCCAGCACGGAGATCGCGAGCCGTCGCCGGTAGGCTGCGGCCCGTATACGATCACCCTGTCCACACCTGTGTATAACTATGTGGACAGATGCTTCGTCGCCAAGCGTGGTTGTAGCTCAAGCCCAGAGTTTGCGAGAACCAGGGAGATGCGTCGTTGACCGATGACCCCGGTTCGGGCTTTACCAGCGTATGGAATGCAGTCGTTTCCGAACTCAATGGCGACGCCAGCGCGGACGGTCTCACCACCAATCGAACGGTTCTGGACAACCCGCTAACCCCTCAGCAACGAGCCTGGCTGAATCTCGTTCAGCCACTCACCATCGTCGAGGGGTTTGCCCTGCTGTCTGTGCCGAGCAGTTTTGTGCAGAACGAGATCGAACGCCATCTGCGCACACCCATCACCGACGCACTGAGCCGCCGGCTCGGACAGCAGATCCAACTCGGGGTCCGCATCGCCCCGCCCGCCGACGACGTCGACGAGATGATTTTTCCGCCTCCGGACAGCTTCACCGACGAAGGAGCCGAATCGTCAAGTGACGACGAGGGTGACGAAAACGGTGAGGCGATCGACGCCGAACAAAATTGGCCCAACTACTTCACCGAGCGGCCACACACCGTCGATCCCGCGGTTGCCGGTGGCACCAGCCTCAACCGCCGCTACACCTTCGACACCTTCGTCATCGGTGCATCCAACCGGTTCGCGCACGCCGCGGCGCTGGCCATCGCCGAGGCCCCGGCTCGCGCTTACAACCCGCTCTTCATCTGGGGCGAATCCGGCCTCGGCAAGACGCACCTGCTGCACGCCGCCGGCAACTACGCGCAACGGCTGTTCCCGGGCATGCGGGTCAAATACGTCTCCACCGAGGAATTCACCAACGACTTCATCAACTCACTTCGCGACGACCGCAAGGTCGCCTTCAAACGCAGCTATCGCGACGTCGACGTGCTACTGGTCGATGACATCCAGTTCATTGAAGGCAAGGAAGGTATCCAGGAAGAGTTCTTCCATACCTTCAACACCTTGCACAACGCCAACAAGCAGATCGTCATCTCGTCGGACCGGCCACCCAAACAGCTTGCGACACTGGAAGATCGGCTGCGAACACGGTTCGAGTGGGGACTGATTACCGACGTCCAACCCCCGGAACTCGAAACCCGCATCGCCATCCTGCGCAAGAAAGCACAGATGGAGCGGCTGGCGGTACCCGACGATGTGCTCGAGCTGATCGCCAGCAGCATCGAGCGCAACATCCGCGAGCTCGAGGGTGCCCTGATTCGGGTGACCGCATTCGCATCGTTGAACAAAACGCCGATCGACAAGGCGCTGGCGGACATCGTGCTGCGGGATCTCATCGCCGATGCCAGCACCATGCAAATCAGCGCGGCGACGATCATGGCCGCCACCGCCGAGTACTTCGACACCACCGTGGAAGAGTTACGCGGCCCGGGCAAGACCCGAGCCCTGGCGCAGTCGCGGCAGATCGCGATGTACCTGTGCCGCGAACTCACTGACCTCTCGCTGCCGAAGATCGGACAGGCATTCGGCCGCGACCACACCACGGTCATGTATGCGCAACGAAAGATCTTGTCCGAGATGGCCGAGCGACGTGAGGTGTTCGACCACGTTAAAGAACTCACGACTCGCATCCGCCAGCGCTCCAAGCGCTGATTTGAAACTCACGAGTCAAACTTTTTTCAAAAAACTTCTCGCACGGCTGTCACATCAGCCACACCCTGACGGTGTGGGCAGCGCTGTGGAAAAAGCAGGCAAACCACCGTGGATGAACCGCGCCGCCGTGTACATCTGTCATTCATCCCCACCCGCTCAACACCGTGCACACAGCCACGCGCGCTGTCATCCACACCCCCATCGAGGTCCTAGCTGCACAGAAGCCAGGCTGTCCCCAGAATGCACAGGCCTTAATACTGATACTTAGATCTCTAAGTTGTTTCTTCTTCGAAGAACAGCATTGGGGACGCTTCGTTGCACTGCCCCCAGAGCGGTCTCGTTGACCCGGCTTGTCGGCCTTGGCGATTAGCTTTCAAGATGGCCCGCGACGATCTACGGTTGTTCTTCGACTCCCGTTGCGGGGGCCCCACGCTAGCGGGGGACGCGGCTAGCCACTGGACGTGAATCTTTTGTAGGTGAAGGGACGCTATGGACGCGGCGACGACAAAAGCTGGCCTCACCGACTTGAAGTTCCGCCTGGTGCGAGAGTCTTTCGCCGACGCGGTGTCCTGGGTGGCGAAGAATCTGCCGACCAGGCCGGCGGTCCCGGTGCTTTCCGGTGTTCTGCTGACCGGCTCGGATGAGGGTCTGACGATCTCCGGATTCGATTACGAGGTTTCCGCCGAGGCACAGGTGGCGGCCGAAATAGCCTCTCCGGGAAGCGTTTTGGTCTCCGGACGGTTGTTGTCCGACATCACCAGGGCGTTGCCGAACAAGCCGATCGACTTTTATGTCGACGGCAGCCGGGTCACGCTGACCTGTGGGAGCGCGAGGTTCTCGTTGCCGACGATGGCCGTCGAGGATTACCCCACGCTGCCCACGTTGCCCGACGAGACCGGGGTGTTGCCGGCGGATGTGTTCGCGGAGGCGATCGGTCAGGTTGCCATTGCCGCGGGCCGGGACGACACGTTGCCCATGTTGACCGGGATCCGGGTGGAGATTTCGGGCCAGTCGGTGGTGTTGGCGGCAACCGACCGCTTCCGCCTCGCGGTGCGCGAGCTGACGTGGTCGGCATTGTCACCCGATGTCGAGGCCTCGGTGCTGGTGCCGGCCAAGACGTTGGCGGAGGCCGCCAAGGCAGGGATCGATGGGTCGGAGGTCCGGCTGGCGTTGGGTGCCGGTACTGGTGTCGGGAAAGAGGGGCTGCTTGGTATCAGCGGCAACGGAAAACGCAGCACCACGCGACTGTTGGATGCCGAATTTCCGAAGTTCCGTCAGCTGCTGCCTGCGGAACACACCTCGGTGGCCACCATCAATGTCGCCGAGTTGACCGAGGCCATCAAGCTGGTCGCGCTGGTGGCCGACCGCGGCGCGCAGGTTCGCATGGAATTCGGCGACGGCATGTTGCGGCTTTCGGCGGGCGCCGACGACGTGGGGCGGGCCGAAGAAGACCTGGCCGTCGACTTCGCCGGCGAGCCGCTGACCATCGCGTTCAATCCGACGTATTTGACTGACGGGCTCGCGTCGGTGCATTCGGATCGGGTGTCGTTCGGGTTCACCACGCCCGGCAAGCCTGCATTGCTGCGCCCAGCCCTTGACGATGACAGTCATCCGAGCGGCAATGGTCCGTTCTCCGCTTTGCCGACGGATTACGTGTACCTGCTGATGCCAGTTCGGTTGCCGGGCTAGGTGTACGTCCGGCATTTGGGGCTGCACGATTTCCGGTCCTGGGCGGTCGCCGACCTTGAACTAGAGCCGGGACGGATGGTGTTCGTCGGTCCTAACGGTTTCGGTAAAACGAATCTTGTTGAGGCACTTTGGTATTCGACCACTCTGGGTTCACACCGGGTGAGCACCGACCAACCGTTGATCCGGGCGGGTAGCTCACGTGCGGTGGTTTCGACGATTGTGGTGAACGAAGGCCGCGAATGCGCGATCGACCTGGAGATCGCAGCGGGCCGGGCCAACAAGGCTCGACTCAACCGGTCTCCGGTGCGCAGCACCCGCGAGGTGGTCGGTGTGCTGAGGTCGGTGCTGTTTGCTCCGGAAGACCTCGCACTGGTTCGCGGCGATCCGTCCGAACGCCGGCGCTACCTCGACGATTTGGCAACGATGCGCCGCCCGACCGTTGCCGGGGTACGTGCCGATTACGACCGGGTGCTGCGGCAGCGCACGGCGTTGCTGAAATCGTTGGGCGGTTCACGGCATCGGGGTGATGCGAGCGCACTGGATACCCTCGATGTTTGGGATAGCCGGCTGGCCGAACATGGTGCCCAATTGATGGCCGCGCGAATCGATTTGGTGAACCAGCTGGCGCCCGAGGTGGAGAAGTCGTACCAGTTGCTGGCGCCGGCCTCGCGGCCGGCGTCGATCGCCTACCGGGCGAGCATCGACGGCCTGGCGGTCGCCGACGCGCCCGATAACGCGGGCACCGATCGCGAATTTCTGGAAGCGGCGTTGTTGGCCGCGCTCGCTGCGCGCCGCAACGCCGAATTGGAACGCGGCATGTGTCTGGTAGGCCCGCACCGCGACGATCTGGAGCTACGGCTCGGCGATCAACCCGCGAAAGGCTTTGCAAGCCATGGGGAATCGTGGTCATTCGCGGTCGCGCTGCGGTTGGCGTCGTATGAGTTGTTGCGCGCCGACGGCGGCGAGCCGGTGTTATTGCTCGACGACGTGTTCGCCGAACTCGACACCGCACGGCGCCAGGCACTGGCCGGGGTGGCCGAATCCGCCGAACAGGTGCTGATAACCGCGGCGGTACTGGAAGACATCCCGGCTGGCTGGGATGCTAGGCGGGTGCACATCGACTTGCGCGACGAAGACGCTGGACGAGTATCGGTGGTGCAGAGATGACCGACGAAGAGCGGGATCGCGAACAACCCGCGGCATTCGGCGAGCCTACCGGCATCGACCTGGTGCGGCGCACCCTCGAAGAAGCCCGCGCCGCGGCCCGGGCACAGGGCAAGGATGCGGGTCGCGGGCGGGCGGGCGCTCCCGTATCGCGGCGCGCCGGCGGGCAACGGCGCAGCTGGTCGGGACCGGGCCCGGATGTCCGCGACCCGCAACCGCTGGGCAGGCTGACGCGCGACCTGGCGAAAAAGCGCGGCTGGTCGACCCAGGTGGCCGAAGGCACGGTGTTGGGTCAATGGCCGTCGGTGGTGGGTCATCAAATCGCCGATCATGCGATCCCGGTCGGGCTGAGCGAAGGGGTGCTCAGCGTGACCGCGGAATCGACCGCCTGGGCGACCCAGCTGAGGATGATCCAGGCTCAGCTGTTGGCGAAGATTGCCGCCGCGGTTGGCAACGGTGTGGTGACGTCGCTGAAAATTACCGGCCCGGCCGCGCCGTCCTGGCGGAAAGGGCCGCGGCACATCTCCGGTCGGGGGCCGCGCGACACCTACGGGTGAGCCTTCCGGCAGGTCATGGGTCTGGCCAACACGCCACCAACACGCCGTAAAAATTGAACCCCTCAGATCGGCGAGAACGAAACGGACCCCCATGACGCACGTCCGGACGCGCCGTCAATAAAGAAATTGAGCACACGGCGCGTCCAGCTGGGTAGAAACGCGCCCAGAGAATCGGTCCAGACCCCCACTCACGGTAGAGTGGAGACATGCGACTGCTGCGGTGACCAGACCGCCCGCATGAAACCCCAAGGAGAACATTCCGACCGTGGCTGCCCAGAAGAAGAAGGCGCAAGACGAATACGGCGCTTCAGCGATCACCGTGCTCGAGGGGCTGGAGGCCGTCCGCAAACGCCCAGGCATGTACATCGGGTCGACCGGTGAGCGGGGCCTGCACCACCTCATTTGGGAGGTGGTCGACAACTCGGTAGACGAAGCGATGGCGGGCTATGCGACCCAGGTCGATGTGCGGATCCTCGAAGACGGCGGTGTCGAGGTGGTCGATGACGGCCGCGGCATCCCGGTAGCCATGCACTCCACCGGTGCCCCCACTGTCGACGTGGTGATGACGCAGCTCCACGCGGGCGGCAAGTTCGGCGGTGAGAACAGCGGCTACACGGTCAGCGGCGGATTGCACGGTGTGGGGGTCTCGGTGGTCAACGCCCTGTCCCGGCGGCTCGAAGTCGACATCTCCCGCGACGGCCATGAGTGGTCGCAGTACTACGAGCGCGCGGTACCGGGGACGCTCAAGCAGGGTGAGGCCACCAAGAAGACCGGAACCACCATCAGGTTCTGGGCAGATCCCGAGATCTTCGAAACCACCGATTACGACTTCGAGACGGTCGCGCGCCGGCTGCAGGAGATGGCGTTCCTGAACAAGGGATTGACCATCAACCTCACCGACGAGCGAGTGACTAAGGAAGAGGTCGTCGACGACGTCGTCAGCGACACCGCCGAGGCGCCCAAGTCCGCCGAAGAAAAGGCGGCCGAGTCCAAGGCTCCGCACAAGGTCAAGCGCCGCACCT
This sequence comes from Mycobacterium numidiamassiliense, assembly GCF_900157365.1. GTDB lineage: Bacteria > Actinomycetota > Actinomycetes > Mycobacteriales > Mycobacteriaceae > Mycobacterium > Mycobacterium numidiamassiliense. Next base: position 54,749 of record NZ_FUEZ01000004.1, read on the forward strand.
TTCACTACCCCGGTGGGTTGGTGGATTTCGTCAAGCACATCAACCGCACCAAGAGCCCGATCCAACAGAGCGTCATCGACTTCGACGGCAAGGGCACCGGCCACGAAGTCGAAATCGCCATGCAGTGGAACGGTGGCTATTCGGAGTCGGTGCACACCTTCGCCAACACCATCAACACCCACGAGGGTGGTACGCACGAAGAAGGCTTCCGCAGCGCGCTGACGTCGGTGGTGAACAAGTACGCCAAAGACAAGAAGCTGCTGAAAGAGAAGGACGCCAACCTCACCGGCGACGACATCCGCGAAGGCCTGGCCGCGGTGATCTCGGTGAAGGTCGCCGAACCGCAGTTCGAGGGTCAGACCAAGACCAAGCTGGGCAACACCGAGGTCAAGTCGTTCGTGCAGAAGGTCTGCAACGAACAGCTCACGCACTGGTTCGAAGCAAACCCCTCCGAGGCGAAAACCGTCGTCAACAAGGCGGTGTCGTCCGCACAGGCCCGCATCGCCGCACGGAAGGCCCGTGAGTTGGTGCGCCGCAAGAGTGCCACCGACATCGGAGGACTGCCCGGCAAGCTGGCCGATTGCCGCTCCACCGACCCGCGAAAGTCCGAACTCTATGTGGTGGAGGGCGATTCAGCGGGCGGCTCGGCGAAGAGCGGGCGCGACTCGATGTTCCAGGCCATCCTTCCGCTGCGCGGCAAGATCATCAACGTCGAAAAGGCCCGCATCGACCGGGTCCTGAAGAACACGGAAGTCCAGGCGATCATCACCGCGCTGGGCACCGGGATCCACGACGAATTCGATATCACCAAGCTGCGCTACCACAAGATCGTGCTGATGGCCGACGCGGACGTCGACGGCCAGCACATCTCGACGCTCCTGTTGACGTTGTTGTTCCGGTTCATGCGCCCGCTGATCGAACACGGGCACGTGTTTTTGGCGCAGCCGCCGCTGTACAAGTTGAAGTGGCAGCGCTCCGAACCGGAGTTTGCCTACTCGGACCGCGAGCGCGACGGCCTACTGGAGGCGGGCCGGGCGGCGGGCCGAAAGATCAACGCCGAAGACGGTATTCAGCGATACAAAGGTCTCGGCGAAATGGATGCCAAGGAGCTGTGGGAAACCACGATGGACCCCTCGGTCCGGGTGTTGCGACAGATCACGCTCGACGATGCGGCCGCGGCCGACGAGCTGTTCTCCATCTTGATGGGCGAAGATGTCGAGGCTCGGCGAAGCTTTATCACCCGTAATGCCAAGGACGTTCGCTTCCTGGATGTCTGAGTGATCAGACCCGCCTCAGACCAGCCACCGCTGACCGACCGACGAGGAACACATGACTGACACCACTTTGCCGCCGAGCGACGCAGCCGGCGACCGCATCGAACCGGTGGACATCCAGCACGAGATGCAGCGCAGCTACATCGACTACGCCATGAGCGTGATCGTGGGCCGCGCGCTTCCGGAGGTACGCGACGGCCTCAAGCCGGTGCACCGCCGGGTGCTTTACGCGATGTTCGACTCCGGCTTCCGGCCGGACCGCGGACACGCGAAATCCGCACGCTCCGTTGCCGAGACGATGGGTAACTACCATCCGCACGGCGACTCGTCGATCTACGACACCCTGGTGCGGATGGCCCAGCCGTGGTCGCTGCGCTATCCGTTGGTCGACGGCCAGGGCAACTTCGGTTCGCCGGGCAACGACCCGCCAGCGGCCATGCGGTACACCGAGGCTCGGCTGACTCCGCTCGCGATGGAGATGTTGCGCGAAATCGACGAGGAGACAGTCGATTTCATTCCGAACTACGACGGCCGGGTGCAGGAACCGACGGTTCTGCCCAGCCGTTTCCCCAACCTGCTGGCCAATGGTTCGGGTGGCATCGCGGTCGGCATGGCGACCAACATCCCGCCGCACAACCTGCGCGAACTCGCCGAAGCCGTTTACTGGTGCCTGGACAACCACGAGGCCGACGAAGAAGCCACCCTCGCCGCGGTCTGCGAGCGGGTGAAGGGCCCGGACTTCCCCACCCATGGTCTGATCGTTGGATCACAGGGGATCCACGACGCCTATACCACGGGCCGTGGTTCGATCCGGATGCGCGGAGTTGTTGAGGTAGAGGAAGATTCGCGCGGGCGCACCTCGATCGTCATCACCGAGTTGCCCTATCAGGTCAACCACGACAATTTCATCACCTCGATTGCGGAGCAGGTGCGCGACGGCCGGCTCACCGGCATCGCCAACATCGAGGACCAGTCCAGCGACCGGGTCGGGCTGCGCATCGTCGTCGAGATCAAGCGCGACGCGGTGGCCAAGGTAGTGCTGAACAACCTCTACAAGCACACCCAACTGCAGACCAGCTTCGGCGCCAACATGTTGTCGATCGTCGACGGGGTGCCCCGCACGCTGCGCCTCGACCAGATGATCCGCTACTACGTCGAGCACCAGCTCGATGTCATCATCCGGCGCACCACCTACCGGTTGCGCAAGGCCAACGAACGCGCACACATCTTGCGCGGTCTGGTCAAAGCCCTTGACGCGCTGGACGAGGTCATCGCCCTGATCCGCGCATCGGAGACCGTCGACATCGCCCGGAGCGGGTTGATCGAGCTGCTGGACATCGACGAAATCCAGGCCCAGGCCATCCTCGACATGCAGCTGCGCCGGCTGGCCGCCCTGGAACGCCAGCGCATCGTCGACGATCTGGCCAAGATCGAAGCCGAGATCGCCGACTTGGAAGACATCCTGGCCAAGCCGGAGCGGCAGCGCACGATCGTGCACGACGAGCTCGCCGAGATCGTCGAGAAGCACGGCGACGACCGTCGCACCCGGATCATCGCGGCCGACGGCGACGTCAACGACGAGGATCTGATCGCCCGCGAAGACGTCGTCGTCACCATCACCGAGACCGGATACGCCAAGCGCACCAAGACCGATCTCTACCGCAGCCAAAAGCGCGGCGGCAAGGGTGTGCAGGGCGCCGGGCTCAAGCAGGACGACATCGTCGCGCACTTCTTTGTGTCCTCGACGCACGACTGGATCCTGTTCTTCACCACCCAGGGGCGGGTGTATCGGGCCAAGGCCTACGAACTGCCGGAGGCGTCGCGGACCGCGCGCGGCCAGCACGTCGCCAACCTGCTGGCATTCCAGCCCGAGGAACGCATCGCCCAGGTGATTCAGATCAAGGGCTACGAGGATGCGCCGTATCTGGTGCTGGCCACCCGTAATGGTCTGGTCAAAAAGACGAAGCTGACCGACTTCGACTCCAACCGGTCAGGCGGCATCGTCGCCGTCAACCTGCGTGACGGCGACGAGTTGGTCGGCGCGGTGCTGTGCTCGTCGGAAGAGGATCTGCTGCTGGTCTCGGCCAACGGTCAGTCCATCCGGTTCTCGGCGACCGACGAGGCGCTGCGGCCGATGGGCCGCGCCACTTCGGGTGTGCAGGGCATGCGGTTCAACGCCGATGATTACCTGTTGTCGCTCAACGTCATTCGCGAAGGCACCTATCTGCTGGTCGCCACGGCCGGGGGCTACGCCAAGCGCACCGCGATCGAGGAGTACCCGGTCCAGGGCCGCGGCGGCAAGGGCGTGCTGACGGTTCAATACGACATTCGGCGCGGCAAGCTGGTCGGCGCGTTGATCGTCGACGACGACAGCGAGCTGTACGCGATCACCTCGGGTGGCGGTGTCATCCGCACCGCGGCGCGCCAGGTCCGCAAGGCCGGACGGCAGACCAAGGGCGTTCGGTTGATGAACCTGGGTGACGACAACACACTGCTGGCCATCGCGCGCAACGCCGAGGAAAGCGACGACGAGGGCATCGATGACACCGGCGACGGGGAGTCGGACGGCTAGCTCGCGATGGGCGTGGGTCAAGCAGCGGCTCGCGACAAATCCCCGGGCATTAGACTCAGCCCGATCAGACGTGCCACCGCCCGGGCGGCCGAGGTAGGACAGGTAAGGAGTCGGGGTGACTTCACCTAACGAGCCGGGCGCCCCCAAGAAGGGCGACGGCCCCAACGGGGATGGACCGGTCGAGCGCACGGGAGCGCACCAAGGGACGCCCGCACAGGCCGGCCGGGGCCAGGACGCGGCGGACTCGCCCCCCTGGCAGCGCGGGGGCGGTCGCCCCGCCCAGCCGGCAAGCCGCCCGGCCGAAGCTCAGGGTGACCGGACGTCGGGCCCACCCGCAGGCCTTGATGCCCGGCTGAATCGCTTCATCTCCGGTACGGCGACGCCCGGGGCGGGCGCCGCGGCACCCCGCAGCGACAGCCAGCCGGTCGAGGCCTATGCCAGTGAGCTGCCTGATCTGTCGGGCCCGATTCCGCGGGGAGCGCAGCGCAAGAACACGCCGGAGCGTGCCGCGGAGACGTCGAACTCGTCGAGCTCGGGCCGGTCGGCGGCCACCGAAACCCGGGAGACGTCGGACAACCGCCCGCAGGTGGCGCGGCGACACCGCGGCCCCGTGCGGGCCAGCATGCAGATCCGCCGCATCGATCCGTGGAGCACGTTGAAGGTGTCGCTGATGCTCTCGGTGGCACTGTTCTTCATCTGGATGATCGCGGTCGCCTTCCTGTACCTGGTGCTCGGTGGCATGGGCGTGTGGGCCAAGCTCAACAGCAACGTCGGTGACCTGCTGAACAACACCAGCGGCAGCAGCGGAGAACTTGTTTCGAGCGGCACCATCTTCGGCGGCGCAGTGCTGATCGGCTTGGTCAATATCGTCTTGCTGACCGCCATGGCGACCATCGGGGCGTTCATCTACAACCTGGCCACCGATCTGATCGGCGGCATCGAAGTGACCCTGGCCGACCGGGATTAGTGCGAGGTTTTGGGGTGGGGCGGCGATTGCGGTAATCTCGTCGCTCGGCCGTACGCGAGTACGGGCCTATAGCTCAGGCGGTTAGAGCGCTTCGCTGATAACGAAGAGGTCGGAGGTTCGAGTCCTCCTAGGCCCACAACCATGTGCCCTTCAAGACGTTGTGTGAGACTTGCATTGCCGTTGGCGCTGATTGCCTTGGTGGCAGCGGTGTTTTGGTCGCGGCGTGGGGTCGAAGTCTGGCATGTGGCGGATGTTGATCCATCCGCGCCTAGTTTTGAAGAGGGGCCTTAGCTCAGTTGGTAGAGCACTGCCTTTGCAAGGCAGGTGTCAGGGGTTCGATTCCCCTAGGCTCCACAACTCACAGGCGCGCCGCGACAAGGCGCCGGCGACGTCAACCTGGCGCCGCGGTAACGGTGATGGATTCCTGCCCAATTTTCCAGGCGGTCATGAATGTGCCGATGCTGACCTTCGTGTCGGCGTAATCGGCGTAGGGGTCGTTGAGGTGAACGATCTCTTTGTTGGTGTCGATTCCGGTCACAACAAGGAGATGATCGGCCGAGGTGCGCTGGTCGTTGGAGCCCAAGATTGTTCCCGAGTTGACCCACGCGATGACCTTGCGGTCGGCGCCGAGGTACTCCTCTAACTTGGACAGGCCGACCTCCTCGGGGTGTTTGTCGTAGGTCATGTGCGATTTGATCCCGTAGTGGTCGAGCAGCACGACAGTGTCTGCCATGTCGATGCCGCCCTTCTCGGTTTCGTGGCCCGGGTCGCCGGTGGGGAGGTAAATCGGACCGTTGCGGATCGACGAGGGAGTGTTCTGTGCCACCTTGATGATTTGTCCCTCGGTCGGAGTGTGGCCGGTGACTTCACCGACCACGTCGGCGACCGAAGCCAGGCCGCAGGTGTCCTCGAGCGACTGCTGCACCCAATATTTGGCGGCGGCCGCCGGGTCGCCGTAAATGCCGCTGTCAAGCGCGCTTGCCGTGGTGGGTGTGCTACCAGAGGTGGCCGCAGGCGACGTGGTCGCCGCTCGTATCGGGGATGGCGACGAGCTACACGCCGATACCACCGACATGCCGGTGGTACCGATGCAAGCGGCCACGAGGGCGGTGCGCACCGCGGTTGCGACCCGGGAGTCGAACACGTTGCCTCGCAAAAGCCGGTCGGACAGTCGGTAGGCCGCACGGTAACACCCCGTAGTAAACGTTCGGGGCGGAATCAGGGACCATGCCAAAGGTGCGAATTGTCGCGACGCCCTTTGCCACCCGAGGCGGGCTGGGATCCGTTGAACAGCAGGGAATTTCGCCTCGACAAGGCGGGCCAGCGGGCCGCGATTCCCGAGGCGCTAGGGGCGCGGCTGCACGTCGACGCTGGGCGGCCGCGGCGACGGTTCTGGGCGCGACGAACGCCGGATGATGCTGAACGCGACGGCGCCGGCGGCCAGGACCGCCACCGCGGCAACCGCGAGCACCCATGGGCGAGGCCCGCGGCGGCGCGACCGCCGGGCGTCCTGCAGCGCCTGCGGAAGGTTGGCGACCACTTCCTGCGCGGCCGCCAACTCCAGGCCGATCGTTTCTTGTGCCGCGGCGATTTCGCGGGCCAACTGGCCCCGCTCATACGCGCGACGGAGCTGTGCGGCGGTCGACCGCGCGGAGTCGACACCGAGCCCGACAACCCCACGGGTGACATCCACCGGTCCCACCGTTGAGTACGTCAGCCCCCGGGCCAATCGCTCCCGGGGCGTCAGCCGGGACTCCGCCTTTGCTCTCATCTGCCGCCTTCCTCAACGGATCGTGGAACCTACAGACTGCCACCATCAGGACGCCGTGGGTCAATTGCCCGGAGAGCGTCCGGGGCCGGACGTGGCCGAGTGACACCCGGTGCGGGCACGCCCACGGCGAGTGGCAGACTGTGTTGCCGTGACTAACAGCCCCTTTCAGACTGCCACCGCCACGCTGCACACCAACCGCGGCGACATCAAGGTCGCTCTCTTCGGAAATCACGCCCCCAAGACGGTCGCCAACTTCGTCGGCCTGGCGCAGGGCACCAAGGATTACTCGACCCAGAATGCCTCCGGCGGCCCGTCGGGCCCGTTCTACGATGGCGCGGTCTTTCACCGGGTGATCCAGGGCTTCATGATCCAGGGCGGCGACCCGACCGGTACCGGTCGCGGCGGCCCCGGCTACAAGTTCGCCGACGAATTCCACCCCGAGCTGCAATTCGACAAGCCCTACCTGTTGGCGATGGCCAACGCGGGCCCGGGCACCAACGGCTCCCAGTTCTTCATCACCGTCGGCCAGACGCCGCACCTGAATCGGCGCCACACGATCTTCGGTGAGGTGACCGACCCCGATTCGCAGAAGGTCGTCGACGCGATCGCGACCACCTCCACCGACGGCAACGACCGTCCGACCGACGCGGTTGTCATCGAGTCGATCACCATCTCGTAAGACGGCTGTTTGGCCGAGTCTGCGCTCACGGTTGTTGCCGGCCGGCGTAACCGGCGGCAGTGAGCGCGTCGAGAACCTCTAATGGGCTGGTGCCGAGGTCCCAGCGACTGAACAGCACCAGCCTTTCGTCGGCCGTTTCGACCTCGAGCAACCGCACGGTCCGCCCGTAGCGGCGGAATTCGGTGATCCGAATGATCTTGATATCGGAATGCTGCAATACCTGCGTTCGGAACCAGCCCCGGATCGCCAGGCCGGCGGGTGTAATTGCCAGCTTTGGGCGTGCGCGCCACGACGCGCCCGCAAACAAGATCAGACCCACCGCGGCAATCCCGGTCAGAGCACGCCCCGGCGGGTCTGTGACGACAGTCACACTTGCGATAGCCATTAAAACGCCGGCAACCCCGCAACCAGCGATTCCCGCCAAGCGCGGTTCCCACTGTGTTTGCTGAGCGGGCAACCTATGCCCTCCCACCATGGGCGATGCAGTTATCCACAGCAGCTATCAACAGTGGGGATAAATAACACGCGTGTGATTGGGTGCACACAAGGTTGCTGGCGTAGCGACAAATCAACGGGAAGATGAATTCATTATGTTGTGACTACTGGTCAGTGCCAGCGCATGGTGAGCAACAAACCGGTGATCATGAAGGCGAACGCGATCGCATAGTTCCAGGGGCCGAGTTGCGCCATCCAGTTCAGCGCTGCCGGGGCCTGGCTGCCGACGGCGGCTAATTGGAAGACCATCAGCCAGACGAGCCCGATCAGCATGAGACTGACGAACAGCGCGACGAACCACACGCTCGACGGTCCAACCTTCACCTTCACGGGTGTGCGGCTGACAGCGCTCACGGTGAAGTCGTTCTTCTTACGGACCTTCGACTTGGGCATGATTACCTCGGGCTTACCTCAACGACGCGATGAGCAGGACGGGGTGCAACGATTATTGCTGCAGGCAGAGCTTGGCTACGAGCCTAACTCACCTGGCAGCGTCACCAGGAAACGGAGAGTCGATGAGTGACACGCGCCGCTCGCCATGGCGGTTCGGGGTGCCGCTGGTCTGCCTGATGGCGGGACTGCTGTTGGCTGCCACTCACGGTGTGTCCGGCGGCGCCGAGATCCGCCGCAGTGATGCGCCTCGCCTGGTCGATTTGGTTCGCGAGGCGCAGTGGACGGTGGACGGCCTCAAGGCGCAGCGCGACGAGCTGGCCGCCAAGCTCGATTCGACGCACCTGCGGTCCTCCGATGCCGCGCTGGCGGCGATGCTGCGGCGCTCCGCGGAGCTGGCCGGTGAGGCGGATATGGATGCGGTCCACGGACCTGGGCTGGTGGTCACCCTCGAGGACGCCAAACGGGACGCCAACGGGCGCTTCCCGCGCGACGCCTCCCCCGACGACCTGGTGGTACACCAGCAAGACATCCAGGCGGTTCTCAACGCGCTGTGGAGTGCGGGTGCCGAGGCCGTTCAGATGCAGGACCAGCGGATCATCGCGACCTCGGTGCCCCGCTGCGTTGGCAACACGCTCTTGCTCAACGGCCGCACCTACAGCCCGCCGTACGTGATCATCGCCATCGGCAATGCGGCGGCGATGCAGGCGGCCCTGGCCGCCGCTCCGCTGGTGATCCTGTACAAGCAGTATGTCGTTCGCTTCGGACTCGGCTACAGCGAAGACGTCAAGTCCGATGTGCGGATAGTCGGCCACAGCGAACCGGTCCGGATGCATTTCGCCCAGCCGATCGGGCCCGTGAACTACTAGGGCCTACTAGGTGCTCGGGTGAACGGTAGCCTGGCACGATGCGGATCCTGGTTGTCGACAACTACGACAGCTTCGTGTTCAACCTGGTGCAGTACCTGGGCCAGCTTGGCGTCGAGGCGCAGGTGTGGCGCAACGACGACGACCGGCTGTCCGGCGCGGCCGATGACCACGCCGCCATCGCGGCGCAGTTCGACGGTGTTCTGCTCAGCCCGGGCCCGGGCACCCCGGAACGCGCCGGTGCGTCGATCAGCCTGGTGCACGCATGCGCCGCTGCGCGCACCCCGCTGCTGGGGGTGTGCTTGGGGCATCAGGCGATTGGAGTCGCGTTCGGGGCGACGGTCGATCGCGCGCCCGAGTTGCTGCACGGCAAGACCAGCAGTGTGTTTCACACGAATGTGGGTGTGCTGCAAGGACTTCCGGATCCGTTCACGGCGACGCGGTATCACTCGCTGACCATCCTGCCGGAATCCTTGCCCGCAACCTTAGAGGTGACGGCCCATACCCGCAGCGGGGTGATCATGGCCGTGCGGCACACCGAGTTGCCGATCCACGGTGTCCAATTCCACCCGGAGTCGATTCTGACCGAGGGCGGCCACCGAATGCTGGCCAACTGGCTGGAGTACTGCGGATGGTCGCGCGACGACACCCTGGTGCGCCGACTGGAAAACGAGGTCCGCGCCGCGGTGCGGCCGTATTTTCCGCCGGATCCCGCTGCTACTGACCGAACTTCAGCGTGATGACGCCGTCGCGGTTTACCCCGGCGCCGGCCGGCGGGTTCTGATAGACGACTTTGTTGCGCTGGGAGCCACCCGCGTCCACGTCTTGACCCTTGTCCAGCACCCCGGTCCAGCCCAGCGCGCGTAGCCGCGGCTCGGCGTCGGTCCAGAACATGCCGCTCAAGTCCGGCATCAGGAATTGATTGCCCTTGGACACCTGCAGCTCGATAATCGAATCGACCGGCACGGTTTGTCCCTTAGGGGGATTCGTCGCGATCACCTCACCCGCGGGCCGCGGGCTGTCCACCGCCGCCTGGGTCAGCTTGGTGAAGCCGTAGACGGTCAGGTTCTTCTGCGCGATGTCGACGGTCTGCCCCGCGACATCCGGGACCTGCTTGGTCTCCGGCCCGGAACCGACGATCACGGTGATCATGTTGGTGATTGCGGACGTCTGGTTGGCCGGCGGATTGGTCTGGATCACCTTGCCCAGCAGCTCGGGGGTCGACGGCGAGTTGGCCTGCTTGAACTTGGTGAATCCGGCGGCCTTGAGCTTGCTGACGGCGTCGGCGTAGGTCAGCGACGACACGTCGGGCACCTCGCGCTGTTCCGGACCGGTGGACACATTGATGGTGATCTCGTCGCCGGCGCCCACCGACGCGTTAGCACCGGGATCGGTGCTGATCACATGGTCGGGCGCGATGCTCGAGTCGGGCTTTTGCAGGGTGCGCGTCTTGAAGCCGCGGTTCTGCAGCGCCGCGATGGCGTCCGCCGACACCTGCCCCCGCATGTCGGGCACCTGGACGTCGCGGGTGCTGCCGCCGAAGGTGTTAAACGCGATGACGACGACGATCGTCAGGACCGCCAGCACCGCGACCGCGACAACCCAGCGACCGACCGAACCACCCGTGTTATCAGTCGCGGAATCCTCGAGACTCTGCCGAGGTAACGGGTCGGTGCGCGGACCGATGCCGGGACCGGTCGCGGTCATCAGCGAGGTCCGTTCGGCGTCGGTGAATACCTTGGGCGCCTCGGGCGTCTCCCCGTTGTGCACCCGAACCAGATCGGCCCGCATCTCCCCCGCGGTCTGGTACCGGTTGTCCGGATTCTTGGCCAACGCCTTGAGGACGACGGCGTCCAGGTCGGGGGATATGCCCTCGTGCCGTTTCGACGGCGGAACCGGATCCTCGCGCACATGCTGGTAGGCGACCGCGACGGGTGAGTCTCCGGTGAAAGGTGGCTCTCCAGTGAGGATTTCGTAGAGGACACAGCCTAGCGAGTAGACGTCGGAGCGGGCGTCGACGGTTTCGCCGCGGGCCTGCTCGGGCGATAGATATTGCGCGGTGCCGATCACGGCCGCGGTCTGGGTCACGCTGTTGCCGCTGTCGGCAATCGCACGCGCGATGCCGAAGTCCATCACCTTGACGGCGTTGGTCGTGCTGATCATGATGTTCGCCGGCTTAACGTCGCGGTGGATGATGCCGTTGCGATGGCTGAAGTTCAGCGCCTGGCAGGCGTCGGCGATGATCTCGATGGCCCGGCGGGGCGGCAGCGGGCCGTCGTTGTGCACGATGTCGCGCAGGGTGACGCCGTCGACGTATTCCATGACGATGTAGGGCAGCGGGCCGCTGGGCGTCTCGGCTTCCCCGGTGTCGTATACCGCCACGATCGACGGGTGGTTCAACGCGGCGGCGTTCTGCGCTTCGCGGCGGAAGCGCAGGTAGAAGCTGGGATCGCGGGCGAGATCGGCGCGCAGCACCTTAACCGCCACGTCGCGGTGTAAGCGGACGTCACGGGCCAAATGAACCTCGGACATGCCCCCGAACCCGAGGATGTCACCCAGTTCATATCGGTCGGACAGATGCTGAGGGGTGGTCATTGCGCTATCTCAGGTCCGGCCGCTGAGAAGGTGGGCATCAAGGGGTGAACCCAGCTCATTCCGGGCGGCCTGCTCTTGACACCAGAATTACCTATCGCCGGGCCATCCGTCCAATCAAGCCGCAGGCCCGGAGCCGATCCGTTGGGCGTCTTGGAGGCCGGCGGCGGTGCGCTCGCCGGCGGGGTCCCGGTGTCGGTGACCGTCGGGGGCGGGCTCTGTTGCTGATTGTCCCCGCGGGAGTTGATGACGATGAGCACCGCGATGATGATCGCGAGCGCGCCAAGGACCCCCGCGGCCCACAGCAACGCGCGCTGGCCCGACGAGAATGTGCGACGGGCCGGCTGTTGGCGACGACTACCCGTCGACGGCTGGGACCGGCGGGGCGGTGGTGTGCGGCCGCCGCTGGTGGCGACGGGCCTGGCCTGTGGGCTCGACGGGATAGCCGCCGGCGAGGCCCGTCCGGGGGGCGGCGTCGTGCTGGGCCGCGGGGGCCGACGGCCGGCCCGCACCGCGGCAACGGCGTCGGCGAACGGACCCCCGCTGCGATAGCGCATGCCGGGGTTCTTCACCAGGGTGATCTCGATGAGTTCTCGCACGTTGGGCGGCAGCTCGGGCGGCAGCGGCGGTGGGGGTTCCTTGATGTGCTTCATCGCGACCGTCAGCGCGCCGTCCCCGGTGAACGGCCGCTTGCCCGAAACCACTTCGTAGCCAACAACACCCAGCGAGTAGACATCGCTGGCCGGGGTTGCGTCGTGGCCAAGGGCCTGCTCTGGCGCGATGTATTGGGCGGTGCCCATCACCATGCCGGTCTGGGTCACCGGCGCGGCGTCGACGGCCTTGGCGATACCGAAGTCGGTGATCTTCACCTGCCCGGTGGGGGTGATCAGGATGTTGCCCGGTTTGACGTCGCGGTGCACCAGCCCGGCGGCGTGGGCGATCTGCAGGGCACGACCCGTCTGCTCGAGCATGTCCAGCGCATGCCGCAGCGACAGCCGGCCGGTGCGTTTGAGCACCGAATTCAGCGGCTCCCCGTTGACCAGCTCCATCACCAGGTAGGCGGTGCGGCCTTCGCCGTCCATCTGACTTTCGCCGTAGTCGTGCACGGCGGCGATCCCGGGATGGTTGAGCATCGCGGTGGTGCGCGCCTCGGCGCGGAACCGCTCAATGAACTCCGGGTCCTGGGAGAACTCCGCTTTGAGGACTTTGACCGCGACCCGGCGGCCCAGCCGGCTGTCCACGGCCTCCCACACCTGACCCATGCCACCGGTGGCGATCAGGCGCTGCAACCGGTACCGGCCAGACAGTGTCACCCCAACGCGCGGGCTCATGGGCCCCCCTGTAGCGCGGCCTCGATGACGGCCCGTCCGATGGGCGCGGCGAGCGCACCACCCGTCGCCGACAGCCGGTCGGCGCCGTTCTCCACTAACACCGCCACGGCAACCTTCGGCGCTTGGGCCGGCGCGAACGCGATGTACCACGCGTGCGGCGGTGTGTTGCGCGGGTCGGTGCCATGCTCTGCAGTACCGGTCTTGGATGCGATCTGCACGCCGGGAATGGCCCCTTTCTGCTGTGCGTCCTTCTCGGCGCCGATCATCAGCTCTGTCAGCTTAGCGGCGACCTGCGGCTGGACCGCGCGGCGCTGCTGGTAGGGCGCGGTCGTACTGATGACGGCGAGGTCTGGTCCCTTGAGGCTGTCGATCAGGTAGGGCTGCATCGTCACGCCGCCGTTCGCGATGGTAGCTGCGATCTCCGCGTTCTCCAGCGGCGTCAGGGCGACGTCCTTCTGGCCGATGCTCGACATACCCAGTGCGGCGGCGTCCGGGATGATCCCGACCGTCGACTCTGCGACCTGCAGCGGAATGACACTCGGATTGCTGTCCAGGCCGAACGAATGGGCCATGCTGCGCAGCGCTTCGGCGCCGGTGAGCAGGCCCAACTGGACGAACGCGGTGTTACACGACAGGGCGAACGCCTTGCTCAGGGCCACCGTCGGTTCGCTGCCGCACGGAGTGCCACCGTAGTTTTCCAGCGTGGCCGTGCTGCCGGGCAGCGGAATCGTCGCCGCCGCGGTCAACTGCTCGCTGTCGGTGGCGCCGGCCTGCAGCGCCGCCGCCGTCGTGATCACCTTGAACGTCGACCCGGGCGGGTAGGTCTCCGAAATCGCGCGATTGACAAGGGGGTTGTTGGGGTCGTCGCGAAGCCGCTGCCATGCCTGCGCCCGCACCTCAGGATCGTGTGAGGCCAGCAAGTTGGGGTCATACGACGGCGAGGACACCATGGCCAGAATCTTGCCGGTGGACGGCTCGAGGGCGACGACGGCGCCCTTGCAGGGCGGCCCGCCACAGCCCTGCTGCATCGCGTCCCAGCCGGCCTGCTGAACGCGCGGGTTGATCGTGGTGTCGACATTGCCGCCGCGCGGATCGCGACCGGTGAAGAAGTCGGCCAATCTGCGCCCGAACAGCCGCTCATCGGAGCCGTTCAGCAGCGGATCCTCGGCCCGCTCGAGACCCGAACTGGAATAGCTCAGCGAGTAGAAGCCGGTGATCGGCGCGTACACGGCGGGATTGGGGTAGACGCGCAGGAACCGAAAGCGGCTGTCGGTGGCGACGGAATAGGCCAGCAGTTGCCCGCCAGCGATGATCTGTCCGCGTTGCCGCGAGTACTCGTCGAGTAGGACCCGCTGATTGCGCGGGTCGGAACGCAGGCTGTCGGCCGCGAAGACCTGAGTCATAGTGGCGTTGAGCAACAACAGCACGATCAACGCCATCACGGTCACGGAGATCCGGCGCAGAGAGGTGTTCATACCCGCTCAATCACCTCGGTGTTCGACGCCGCGATCGGCGCCGCATTCTTGGCGCGGGTTCGCAGGGGGCGCCGGGCGCTGTGCGAGATGCGGACCAGGATCGCCAGTAGCACATAGTTGGCCAGCAGCGAGGAGCCGCCGTAGGACATCCACGGTGTGGTCAGCCCGGTCAGCGGAATAAGCTGGGTTACCCCGCCGACGACGATGAACAGCTGGATGGCCAGCGTCGATGCCAGACCCGCCGCCAGCAGCTTGCCGAAGCTGTCGCGCGTGGCGATCGCCGTGCGCAACCCGCGCACGATGACAATCGTGTAGAGCATCAAAATGCTTGCCAGCCCGACCAATCCGAGCTCTTCACCGAACGCGGCGATGATGAAGTCGGTCGACGCGGCCGGCACCGTGTCGGGCTGACCGTTGCCCAGCCCGGTGCCGAAGATCCCGCCTGTGGCGAAACTGAACAGCGACTGGATGATTTGATAGCCGTGGCCGTCGGGGTCGGAGAATGGGTCCCACCACATCGCTACGCGAACGCGGACATGCTCGAAAATGAAATACGCGACAACGCTTCCCGCGGCGAACAACACCAATCCCATGACAACCCAGCTAAAGCGTTGTGTGGCAAGGTAAACCACAACCAGGAACGATGCGTAGAGCAGCAGCGAGGTGCCGAGGTCTTTCTCGAAGACCATCACGCCCACCGAGATCACCCACGCCGCCAGCAGCGGCGCGAGGTCGCGCGGGCGGGGCAGCGTCATGCCCATCAGATGCTGACCGGCGCTGGTGAACAGGCCGCGCTTGGCGACCAGCACCGCCGAGAAGAAGATCAGCAACAGAATCTTGGAGAACTCTGCGGGCTGAATCGAGAAGGCCGGGAACCGAATCCAGATCTTGGCGCCGTTTTGCTCGGACAGCGACGCTGGCAGCAACGCGGGGATCGCCAGGAAAATCAGCCCCGCAATTCCGTAGATGTAGCTGTATCGGCCGAGTTGTCGGTGGTCCTTGAGAAAGGTGACCACGAGCGCGAACGCGGCGACGCCGACCACGGTCCACAGCATCTGCTGGGATGCGCTGGGGTGATGGCGTCCGCTCAGTTCGTTGTTCACCAGGTCGAGGCGGTGGATCATCACCAAGCCAAGTCCGTTGAGCAGGGCCACAATTGGCAACAGGAGTGGGTCGGTGTAGGGCGCGAAGCGCCTAATCGCCAGATGCGCGCTACCGAACACAAGCAGGAAGATCAGCCCGTAGGCGGTCAGGTCCCAGCGCAGGCCGCGCTCCTGGTTGGCCTCGACGATGAGCAACGCGGCGACGGTGATCAGCGCGGCAAAGCCCAACAGCGCCAGCTCGGCATTGCGACGGGTGGGCAGCGGAGGCGTGACCGCGACCGGTGGCTGGATTTGTGTGGTCATGCCACCGCCCGGCAGTCGATGCCCGGCTGAGGTGGCGGTGGAGGGAGCGCAGTCACCGTCTGAGAGGTAGTAGCGGTGGGCGGCGTGGTCGCGGGCGCTGCTGGGGTGGTGCTGACGGGAGGGCTAGCGGGAATCGAGCTGCTGGGTTGGCCGCTGGATGAGGGCGGGGGTCCCGGGACGCTTGGCGGTGCTGTTGCGCTGGTCATCGGGGCGGGCGATCCCGGCGGCGAAGTGGCGCGCGGCGGCGGACACGGCGGCAGTAGGGAGTTGGCGGACAATTCCCGCAACTGCGCTTCCGCGTCATCCAGGGTTCCGGCCGGAAGGCCGGCCTGAACCTGCGCGCGCTCGGCAGGGCGCAGATCCTGCAGTTGCATCACTCGGCAATCGAGGTGACTGCCGTATTGGCTGTAGCTGATCAGGGATAACTCGTTGCGGGCGTTGAGGCAGCCCACCAGATACGGCTCGTGCAGGGACATGCCCAGCAGCGATCCCTGAATTCCGCGGACGATCGACACCATGCCGTTGTAATCGGCGACGTAGTAGTTGCTGCGGATGATGGCTCGCCCGATGGCCAGGCCCGTGAGCACCAGCAGGATGGCCAGCGTGCTGACGATAATCATCCGCCGGCGCGGCCACCGCGGCCGTTGAGCCGCTTCCTCTTGTAGCGCAACAGGTTTGGCGGTTTCGCCCTTGCGGGGGCCGATCGCAGAGGCCCGGCCGGCGGAGGTGTTGGGCAGAGTGGTGAGCTGATCGTCGTCACCGGATACCGCGCCGGCGAGAATCGGCTGAGTCTGGCCGTAGTCGTAGTCGACCACGTCGGCCACCACCACCGTCACGTTATCCGGCCCACCGCCGCGCAGCGCCAATTCGATAAGGCGGTAAGCACTTTCGGCGACATCCGGGATTTGCAGCGCCTCGTGGATGGTTTCGTCGCTGACCGGGTCGGACAGTCCGTCCGAGCACAGGAGGTACCGGTCGCCGGCGCGCGCTTCACGCATCGTCAACGTGGGCTCGACCTCGTGGCCGGTCAGCGCCCGCATGATCAACGATCGCTGAGGGTGGCTATGGGCCTCTTCCCGCGTGATCCGCCCTTCGTCGACCAGGGTTTGGACGAAGGTGTCGTCCTTGGTGATCTGGGTGAGTTCGCCGTCGCGCAGCATGTATCCGCGTGAGTCACCGATGTGGACGAGCCCAAGTCGGTTGCCCGCGAACAGAATCGCGGTCAGAGTGGTGCCCATACCTTCGAGGTCGGGTTCCATCTCGACCTGGGCGGCGATGGCGGCGTTGCCGGAGCGGACGGCGGTATCGAGCTTGGCGAGCAGATCGCCACCGGGCTCGTCGTCGTCGAGATGAGCCAGCGCGGCGATCACCAGCTGAGAGGCGACCTCACCGGCGGCGTGGCCGCCCATGCCGTCGGCGAGCGCGAGCAACCGTGCACCGGCGTACACCGAGTCTTCGTTGTTAGCGCGTACCAGGCCGCGATCGCTACGGGCGGCGTATCGCAGGACCAGGCTCACGGGCGCAACTCGATTGCCGTCTTGCCGATCCGAACCGGCGTTCCGATTGGAACTCGTACCGCAGTCGTCACCTTCGCCCTGTCAAGGTAAGTGCCGTTGGTCGATCCTAGATCCTCGACGTACCATTCCGAGCCGCGCTGAGATAGCCGGGCGTGCCGCGTCGAGGCGTAGTCGTCTGTCAACACCAGGGTTGAGTCGTCGGCGCGACCGATCAACACCGGCTGTCCGCTCATGGTGATGCGCGCCCCTGCAAGCGCCCCCTCGGTGACTACCAGGTAGCGCGCGGCTTGGCCGCGCTGACGCGACGGCAGCAGCGTCCCGCGCAACGCCAAACCGCGGCGCACCATGACAGCACCGGTAGGTGCGTAGATGTCAGTTTTCAAGATCCGCAGGACAGACCAGATGAATACCCACAACAGCATTAAAAATCCGGCGCGCGTCAGTTGCAGTACTAGTCCCTGCATCTGGCGTCCTTTCCGTCCTGGCATCGCACCCGTTAGCCCGTGACTCCGAGCACATCAGCAACGTCACGATACTTGGACGGCGGTCGACGCGGGGCGAAGCACGGCAGCTTTGAGCCCGGTGCGGTCAGTGAATCCGAACGATGATCTCTGAGTGGCCCAGACGGATGACGTCGCCGTCGGCCAACTGCCACTCCTGTATCGGCGCATTGTTGACGGTTGTGCCGTTGGTGGAGTTGAGGTCCGAGAGCAGCGCGACCTGGCCGTCCCAGCGGATCTCCAGGTGACGGCGGGAGACGCCGGTGTCGGGCAGCCGGAACTGGGCGTCCTGTCCGCGACCCACGATGTTGGAACCTTCGCGCAACTGGTAGGTCCGGCCGCTGCCGTCGTCGAGCTGCAGGGTGACGTTGGCGCCGGCGGATCCGTACCCGCTGTAGCCGCCGTACCCTCCGCCCGCTTGCTGGCCGTAATCAGCTTGCTGGCCGTACTCGGGCTGCTGGCCGTACTCGGCGGACCCGGCGTAGTCGCCGGCCTGACCGTATTCGTAGTCGCGGTGTGCGGTCTCGGGGTAGCCGCCGCCTTGCGGGGGGTAGCCGCCCGGAACGCTCTCGGCGTACTGGGTGTAGTCGCCCGACTGGCCATAATCCTGCTGGCCGTATCCCTGGCCGCCTTGCTGGTAGCCCTGGTCGTAGCCGCCGCCCGGCTCATACCCGGCACCCTGCTCGGGGTATGCCGGTCGAGCCTGTTCGGTCGCCGGCGGGGGCGCGTAGCCCTCCTCCTGACGAGCGGGCCCGCGACCGTATTCGCCATAGCCGCCGTAACCGGGCTGACCGCCGCCGGGCTGACCGCCGCCAGGTTGACCGGCGCCGGGCGGGCCGTAGCCGCCGCCCGGGCGGTAGCCCTGGTCGTAGCCTTGGGCCCCGTAGCCGCCGGCAGCGGGGGGACGCTGTTCATACGACGGCGGGTAGCCGCCCTGCGGCTGGTCGGGGTAGCCGCGGCCCTGATCTTGGTATCCACCGGGAGGCGGGTAGCCGCCGGGAGCCTGATACCCGCCCGGGGGCGGGTAGCCACCCTGCTCGGGATATCCGCCCTGGGGTGGGTAGCCACCCTGCTCGGGGTAGCCGCCGCGCTGGTCGGGGTAGCCACCCTGCTCGGGGTAGCCACCCTGTTCGGGATGGCGAGGCGGTGGATATCCGCCCTGGGGTGGGTAGCCGCCCTGCTCCGGCGGGTATCCGCCGCGTGCCTCCGGCCCGCCCTGTGGGTCCTGACCACCGCGGTCGTCTTGTGGACGCGCATAGCGGTCCTCGGGGTACTCGTCGCCCGGCCGCCCCTGCCCCGGACCGCCGCGATAGCTCGGGTTGTCACTCATTGGTGGTACTCCTGGTTCTGCGCTGAACGCCTGATTTGATTGTCGCCGGGCGAGATCGCCGAGCGTCGGGCGGGGCTCGACATCGGGGTTGACAGCCCCGCGGGCGCGGAACTGGCCGGTGTGCAGGTTCGGCAGCTGCTCGAACCTGACGACCACATCACCATACGTTTGCCACCCCTGTTCATCGATATAGTCAGCCACGTGCCGCGCGAAAGCGCCTGACGAGACCTCAGAATCGGCGCCTACCTTCGCAAAGTCGTGCACACCGAGGGTAATGATGTATTCATTGGGCGCCAAAAGGCGATTTCCCTGCAGCGGCCGCACACCGTCTTCGGCTTCCCGACGCAATAGGGCTTCAACCTCTTGGGGGACGATCGATCCCCCGAATAGTCGGGCAAACGCGTCGCCGACGGTTACTTCGAGCTTGCGTTCGATGCGCGCAGCCAGCCCTTTTTGGCTACCCATGCGTCAGCGCTCACCCGCACTTGTCGCCGTATATCGCCGGCGCAAGGCAAAGGGCTTGCCGGCGTGTCGTATCACCCCAGCATGGTATCGGGATACCGCGATGCGGCGTCACCGGGAGAATTCTGAGAATCAAATCCGCGCAGTTCAAAGAGGTCTCCAGCCGGCGGCCCGGCGCCCGAGCCGTTGTTTGGGCCGGCTCAGCGGTTGGGGCGAGCGGCCACTAAAGTGATATGGTCCATCGGTTGTTTTCCCCGGGCGAGTGGCGGAATGGCAGACGCGCTGGCTTCAGGTGCCAGTGTCCTTCGGGACGTGGGGGTTCAAGTCCCCCTTCGCCCACCAAAAGCGGTTCGATGAACCGCATGCGTGGCCGCCACGAGGCGCTGTTCGGGCGACTACCCGCCCCTCAGGGTCGGCGGTAGAACTTGAGGCATGGCCGACACAGTCAAGGTCACGATCGATCGCGGCTCGGTGGCGATGGGCGACGACGTGGGGCGCTACTACGCGAAGACGCTCGGCGAGGACGAGTACCAATCCGCCGTTGCCCGGTTACATGCCGAATTATCCGACCTGGGTGAACTTCCCGGACCTGTGTAGCAAGGTGTCCATGATTAACTGCGTTCGTGCGCAGGGAATCCGGGCTGGCTCGCCGCTTCTTTGATCGGTTTGAGCCGATACACGCCGTGACGTATTTCGCGCCGGAGGCGCGGGCGGCCCTGGACGGACTGGGCTACCGGGGTTTCTGGATGGGCTACTTCGCGGCCCGCTCGGCGCCGCTCGGCATGGTGCCGCCCGAAGTCGTGACCGCCATCTTCTACAACTTCGCCCCCGAACGCGTCGCCAAGGCGCTGCCGTCGGCGTGGCAGATCGCCGGACCCGACGCCGCGCTAGGCGCCCGGCAAGACTCCGCGGTCGCGGCGCTGCGCCGGTACGGCCTCACTGCGGACGAAAAGGTCAGTGCCGCAGCGGAATTAGCGGGCAAGGCAGCACGCGAGGCGACGCTGGACGGGCGTCCGCTGTTCGCCGCGAACCGGGCGTTGCCGTGGCCGGACGATCCGCTGGCGGCGCTGTGGCATGCCGCGACGCTGCTGCGCGAGCAGCGCGGCGACGCACATGTCGCGCTGTTGGCCGCCGCCGGCGTCTCGGGCCGAGAATCCAACGTCTTGCACGCCGCGGCGGGTCGGGTCCCGCGCGACTACATCGCCCGCACCCGCGATTACGACGACGCGGCCTGGCGTCATCACGAACAACGCCTGGCCGAGCGCGGACTGCTGAACGAGGACGGTTCGCTGACGAGCACCGGCCAGCAGCTCAAGGACCACATCGAAGCGACAACGGACGCGCTGGCCCTCTCGGCGCTCGATCCGCTCAGCGACGATGAGGTCGAGACGCTATTTCGGGAGCTCACCCCGATCACCCGGGCGGTGGTCGCCGGCGGCGATGTCTCGGCGATCAACCCAATGAGCTTGCGGCGCGACGAATTACACGAGGACAGTGCGCATTTGGCCTAGCGCGGCAAGGTTCAAAGGATGCCCCCAAAGCGTCCGGCTGGGTATGGTGAGCCGGTGGAGGGCAAGCAGGCTGGGCGGCACCGCACCTCCGAGAAGCCAGACGGTGATGAACCACCCGTCGAGCAATCTCCGCCCACTGCCCACTCCGCGCCTCGGCGCCCGTGGTGGCGGCGGCCACGCATCGCGATCTCGGCCGCTGTCCTGTTGGTGGTAGCCGCCGTCGCTGCCGTTGTCATCACCAGCCAGCTGGGTAAGGACCGCTCTAACGCCGCGCGGCCCACCGGACCCCAACGCGGGATACGCGTCTTTGGCCCCGAAATTACGCTGCCGTTTACCGGTCTCAACCATCCCGCCGACGTCGAGGTGGATCCCGCCGGGAACCTCTATATCGCCGACGACGACAACAATCGGGTGCTGAAGCTGGCGGCCGGGGCGAGCACCCCAATCCAGCTGCCGATCACCGGCCTACGTGCCCCCGAGGGAGTGGCGGCGGACGCCGCGGGCAACCTCTACATCACGGAGGTCAGGGACGACATCGTGCTGAAGCTGGCGGCCGGGTCGAGCACCCCGACCGAGCTGCCCTTCACCGGCCTCAACAAGCCGCAGGGGGTAGCGGTTGATGCCAGTGGGACCGTCTATGTCGCCGACACCGGTAACGACCGCGTTCTGGAGTTGGGGGCCGGGGCGCGCCAGCCGGTGCAAATGCCGTTCACCGGTCTCGCCGGCCCGGAAGGGGTGGGCTTGGATGCCGCCGGCAGCATCTACGTCACCGACTCGGGCAACAGCCAGGTCCTGAAAATGCCGCCCAAGTCAGGCCGGCAGGAGGTGCTGCCGTTCACCGGACTCTTTACCCCCGGCGACCCCAGCGGCGTGGCGGTGGACGGTGCGGGCGATGTTTTCGTCACCGACTACACCGGCAACCGGGTGCTGGAGCTGGCGGCTGGGTCGAACCATCAGGCGATGATTCCGATAACCGGCCTCGAACACCCCAGCGGCGTGGCGGTGGATAACGCCGGCAATCTCTTCGTCACCGACTACACCGGCAACCGCGTGGTGAAACTGCCGGCGCCGTGACGACGCCGCCGGGATCAGCTCGGCAGCAGGCGCCGCTTCTGCTCGGCGAACTCCTCGTCGGTGAGAATTCCGGCGTCGCGCAGGGAGAACAATTCGCGCAGCTCTGCGGAGATGCCCGTAATCGGGCCGCCCGCAGCCGCTTCCGTCGCTTCTTCCGACTCATCCTGCGTCGATTTCCCGGGCTTGCCCAGTGCCAGCCCCATCCGCTCCCGCACGCCTGCACCCCCGCCACCGGTGGTGCCTGCCATTGCGCGCCCAGCCATGCTGGCCAGGGCCATCTGGCTGAACAGGTTGCCCGCGCCGCCAGCCGCCGAGGCTTCCGCGGCGGCCGCGACCGTCGTGGTGGGTAATGCGACCGCGCTGAGGCGAAACTCCGGCGCGGCCGCGGCCCACGTTGCCGGCACCGACAACCTGCCGACCGACGTCGAGTCGGCCAATGTCGCTGCTGGCGAGCCGAGGCTGTTGATCACCGGAAACGACGACGGAGGTATCGGTGCATAGCCGGGCCAGGACTGGATTCCCGCCCAGCCACTGACGATGTCGTCGGTGTGGAAACCGGTCAGGGCACCCACAACGTCATAGGGAAGAGACACCGTACTGAGGGCGGTTCCCGTCGGGTCGACGAAAACCGAGCTCAGGTCTGCCACGAAATTCAGCTCGTCCATCGCCGACAGGGGTGCCGCGGTCGCCGCGGGGGCCGCGGGGGCCGCGAGATTGGTCAACGCGTTGGGCACCGCCGACGAGACGCTCTGTTGCGCATTGCCGGCGGAGGTCCCCGTCGCCCGAGACACCGCGGCCGCCTGCGCCGTCGTGCCGCCGGAGTCGGTGGTCGAAGAAGGCGTGCTGAATGCGTCCAGCCTGGTGGCCGCAGCCGACGCGCCCGCGTAGCTCTGCATGGCCCCGGCGTCTTGCGCCCACATCTCGGAGTACTGCGTCTCGGTGGTCGCGATCGCCGAGGTGTTCTGCCCGAAAAGGTTTGTCGCGATCAACGCCGCCAGCAGGCTGCGGTTGGCCGCGACGACGGGCGGCGGCACGGTTGCGGCGAACGCGGCCTCGTACGCGGTGGCCGCCGCGATCGCCTGGTTGGCCGTTTGTTCCGCCTGCGCGGCGGCGGTTCTCATCCAGGCAATATAGGGAGCGGCCGCGGAAGCCATCGTTGCCGAGGCGGGCCCCAGCCATGGACCGGCCGTCAGGCCTGAGATTGCGGACTGATACGAACTGGCCGCCGAATGCAGCTCGGCGGCCAGCCCCTCCCAAGCCGACGCTGCCGCCAGCAGCGGACCTGAGCCGGCGCCGGTATACATCCGCGCAGAGTTGATCTCTGGCGGCAGCATCGCGAAGTCCATGTCATTCCCTCCGGTCGAGCATTCCCATGCGCGGGCCATCGGTAAACGGCAAACAAACGCAATGCTACGGGGGCCGGTGGGCGCTCAGTGTCAATAATTTTGCTCACTAAGACTGTGAGTTAGCTGGGAAATGGCGTTACTCCCGACAAACCTGCCTCCGGAGCCACCCGGCGTGGGGACACGCAACCCACCAAGGTGGGCTGCAAGCTGGCGATTTGCTCCCACCAAGGGTCGGTGCGAGTAGGCCCGGCGAGAGCGGCGGACCGGCCATGGACGGGCGCTACGCCGCTGCGACACCCGACGTCGGGTTCGCCACGAGTTGCTGAAAAGTGGGGCGTGTCGACCCGATTGGCCGGTATTACATCGCAGCAGCGACAGCCGGGCTGCCGGCCACGCCTTCCGCGGCTCCTCAGGTGGTCGGCTGGCTTTGCGTCCAGCTGACGATTTCGGGCGTGACCGGGTCGGTGATGTCCTCGTATTCGGGATGCTTCTGGAGGACCGTCTCGACCATGGAGCACACCGGGACGATCCGCTTGCCGGCGCCCCGGGCGGCGTCGAGCGCCTCCTTCAGGAGGATGGTTGCCAGGCCGCGGCCGCCGAATTCCGGATCTACCACGGTGTGGTAAAAGACCCGCTGGTCGCCACGGTCGAGAAAGTCAGCGTGGCCTGCGGGTTTCCCGTCGACGGCAATGGTGTAGGTCTGATGCCCAGCGGTGACGGTGGTTTCGGCGCCGGTCTTATCGGTGGTCATGTTGGATTCCCTTCTGTGTGTGGCTGATTGGGTAGCAGCCGGGTGGTCGGTAGCGGCGGGGCGGACAGTCGGGTGACCGGGCCCCGATATCCGGCGACGGCGCCGAAGCGTTCGTCGGCGTCCTGCCAGAGTTGCCGATAGCGGACGATTTCGTCGTGGCTGCGCGCGACGAAGTTCCACCACATCAAAAGCTCTTCGGTAAACGGTGTGCCGCCCAGCAGCACGACCCTGGCCGGCCGGTCCCCGACGTTGCGCAGGCGCAGCGCGGAGCTGCCCGGGCTTTGATACCCGAGCTCGGCGACGGACAGGGTCGTCCCCCTCATCTCCACCGTGCCCACATCGCAGAGCACACCGTGTTCGAACGCCGGGTCGACGTCGATGTTCACCGCAGCCTTCGCGTCGAGATCGATTTGGGCGCCCAACGGGGTGAACGTGTGCACTGGCGAGCGGCTGCCGGCCAGTTCGCCGAGAAACACCCGCACCGCGGCCCCCGGAACCGACACCGGTGCGTTGCACCGGCATCGCCCCCGGGCCGCCCAGCGGAACCTCGCGCGGAGACAGCACTTCGATGCCGGCGACCGACGTTGCGGCGCAGGCGACTTCGGTGGGTGCGGTCTCGAGGTTGCTCATCGTCCACTCTTGGCGCGGGCCTGAGGCGCCGATATCGCGACACTACCCGGGACCGGGGTGCCGTCGAGACGGACTACCGGCCCGGCGGGCGTAGCACCTGCATGGCCACCCGCATGATCGGCTCCGGAATTTGGTCCTTCACCGACAGCGCGGCATCCGCAGCGCGGGAACGCAGCGGTGCGCCCCGTCCGAAGATCCGGTTCAACGGACCGCCGGACGGCTCGAGCACCACGTGCAGCGGCGGAGTGCCCACCGCCGCGCCCAGCGCGTTCGAGATGACCATCCGCTGGATCTCGCTGGTTCCCTCAAAGATGGTGTACAGCTTGGCATCTCGGTACCACTTCTCGACCGGGTGGTCGGTGATGTAGCCCCAGCCGCCCATGGTCTGGATGGCGCGTTCGGTGGCCTTGATGGCAACCTCGCTGGCGGCGAGTTTGGCCATCGAACCTTCGCCTCGCTCGAATGGGACTTCGTTGGCTGCCATCCAGGAGGCACGCCAGGTCAGCAGCCGGGCGGCGTCGATCTGGGTGGCCAGGTCGGCCAGCGGAAACGCGATCCCCTGGTTGTCGATGATGGGCCCGCCGAACGCCTCCCGCTCGGTGGCATATGCCGTCGCGTACTCCAGCGCCGCCCGCGCGATGCCGATCGCTTGGGCGGCGACCATCGGACGGGTCTGCTCGAAGGTGCCCAGGGTCGCCGAGCCGGAGCGCTGTCCGCCGGCCACCAGTTCGCGGGCTTTGGCGAGCTTGTGCTCGAGTTTCTCTTGTCCGCCAAGCAGATTGGCGTTCGGCACGCGCACGCCGTTGAATCGTAGCTCCGCGGTGTGAGATGCCCGGCAGCCCAGCTTGTCCAGTTTGCGAACCAGTTCGAGGCCGGGGGTGCCGCCCGGTACCACAAACAGCGCCTGGCCGCGGTGGCCCAGCTCTTCGTCGACCACCGCATTGACCACATGGACGTTGGCGATGCCGCCGTTGCCGATCCACATCTTGTGGCCGTCGATGATCCAGTCGTCGCCGTCGCGGCGGGCGCGGGTGCGCAGATTGCGTACGTCGCTGCCGCCCTCGGGTTCGGAAATAGCCAGTGCGGCAAGCTTGAGATCGCCCGGGGTGCCGAAGCATTCGGGTGCCCACTCGAGCATCTGTTCCGGGGACGCCGCCTGGCCAATCGCCGACAGCGCGAGTGCCGGCATGACGATCGCCAAACCGATTCCCGCACAACCCCAGAACAGTTCCTCCATGAACATGGGCAGCGACATCCCGGTCGGGTCACCGATCAGATCGCGGTAGAACAGCGGACTGTAGAACCCGCGTTGGGCGGCCTCCTCGAGCACCGGCCAGGGAAACTCCTGGCGCTGGTCGTAGTCGAGTGCAACCGGGCGTATCACGGATTCGGCGAACTCGTGTGTCCGTCGGGCAAGGTCGTGCTGGGCTGCCGTCGGTGTCAGGTCGAACGTCATTGCTGTGCCTTTGGGTCAGCGGTCGCGGTCCTTGCCGACCACGACTACCCCGTCAGCTCAGTGAACAAACGTTCACCGTGTCCGGACGCGCTGTCAGGCGGCAGAACGCGGGCCAATCTGTGCCATCGGCAGGTGCAACACCATTGCGGGGGCCGGGATGGCCTCGTGTTCGCGGCGCGCCAGGAGCGCCGCGTTCTCGGGCAGCTGCCTTGAGCTGATCTCACCCGCGGCGATGCGGCGCAATATGTCGTGGGCCCGGGCGAGCTGGTGGCGCTTGCGGTACTGGCCACCGGGAAGCTTGACGCCGGCCCAGACGCCGTACTCCTCGCGGTGCGCGATGGCGTACTGCGCACACCGGCGCTGTTGCGCCAACGGGCACCGGCGCAGGCATTCGACGCGGGCCTCGGTGGCGGATCGCTCGTAGGCACGCGCCTTGGCCGCCCCGTCACCCTCGTCGTCATCGGGATAGCCGAACCACAGTTCCGGGTTGGCTGCGCAGGGGTGTCCCATCTCGGTCTCCTTGTCGGCATTGAAACGTAGACAGAAGCGTATACACAATCTTGGGACGTGCGCAAGAGAAACGTGACAAAAACGTATATCCGCTGACAAGGCGTACCCCCTGTGTAATATCCGGCCCATGGCCGGAGCCTGCGGTGAGCCGTGAATCGGCTGGTGCGGCGATCCGTGCGTTGCGTGAGTCGCGGGACTGGTCGCTAGCCGAGCTCGCCGCCGCGACCGGCGTCAGCATCATGGGACTGAGCTATCTGGAGCGCGGCGCCCGCAAGCCCCACAAAAGCACAGTTCAGAAGGTTGAGAACGGCCTGGGTTTGCCCCCCGGCACGTATTCGCGACTGCTGGTGGCCGCCGATCCCGATGCCGAGCTGGCCCGGTTGATCGCCGCACAGCCACCGGTGACCATGTCCGCTCGGCCCGCCGGGGCGGTGGTCGTCGACCGTCACAGCGACACCGACGTGCTCGAGGGCTACGCCGAAGCGCAGCTCGATGCCCTCAAATCAGTCATCGATAGATTGCCTGCGACAACATCAAACGAATACGAGACGTATATTCTCTCTGTGATCGCACAGTGCGTGAAGGCCGAGATGCTTGCGGCCAGCTCCTGGCGGGTGGCGGTGAACGCCGGCGCCGATTCGACGGGGCGCCTGATGCAGCATCTGCGGGCGCTGGAGGCAACGCGCACCGCCCTGCTGGAGCGGATGCCCACCAGCCTGAGCGCGCGGTTCGACCGGGCGTGCGCCCAGTCGTCGTTGCCGGATGCGATCATCGCGGCCCTGCTCGGTGTGAGCAGTGACGAGATGTGGGACATGCGAAATCGCGGCGTCATCCCCGCCGGAGCGCTCCCCCGCGTTCGGGCATTCGCCGACGGGGTCGAGGCGACGGCCGAGGATGGCAGTGACGGGGACAGTGGCGAGGGGGACGCGTGATCGAAAGCGATGTCGAGGCGTTGAGCCGCGCACACGAATTGTTCGCCGGCAACCCTCCCCGTCCGCCACTCAACGGCGCACACCACGGTGCATATCTGCGTCGCGCAGGCGTGCTGAATAGTGCTGTGGAACAAGCTGATTACCAACGCTGGGCGGACCACGGCCGGGAAGCGCTGTCGTCGGCAGATCGCACGGATGCCGCCGCGGCCCGCGTTATCGACGGTGCTCATCACGACCGGGCCCAGGCGCACGCGCTGACCAAGAGCGTCCTGGACGAGGCCCGCGCCGATGCCGTCGCTGCCCCGACGACACCGATGGCCCAGCGCGAGGCTGTACGTCGTCGTGTTGAGAGGCTGCGCGCGCAACGGACGCACGTCCTGGTGGCCAGGTTGCGCGCCCGCCGGCGTGCGACGGCGCTGCGGGCGTTGCGCTACCGGATGTTGCACCACCACGGGTCCGCGTTAGCCGGTTTGCGGCTGCCGTTGCCGAGCAGTCGTGCCGGGATCGCGGTGCGCGCGGCGTTGTCGCGCCTGGGCCGTCCGTATGTCTGGGGTGCGACGGGTCCCGATCAGTTCGATTGCTCCGGGCTGGTCCAATGGGCCTACGCGCAGGCGGGCCTCCACCTGGACCGCACCACGTATCAGCAGATCAACGACGGGATCCCGGTCCCGCGTTCGCAAGTTCGGCCGGGCGACCTCGTCTTCCCGCACTCCGGACATGTGCAACTGGCCATCGGCAACAATCTGGTCGTCGAAGCGCCCTACTCGGGGGCCTCGGTGCGGATCAGTCCGCTCGGCGGCAACGTCGCGATTCGCCGGCCGATATGAGAAGTAACGATGAATAGGTTGAGGCCATGTCGGAACAAGCGTCGTTAGCCGCCATCCGGGCGCGGCAATCAGCGTTGGCGAGCCAGCATGGCTCGGTGGCCGACGCCGATCGGGTGCTGTCGGAAGTGATTGCCAGCGCTCATGCCGCGATCCGCGAGAGCATCAGGCGACTGGACGCGATCGCCGAGGAAATCGATCGTGCCGTACCGAATCATGCTGCGCTCGCAGCGGATACGCCGATGGGAGCACGCGAGTTTCAGAAGTTCCTGATCGCCAAGCAGCGGGAGATCGCGGCAGTCGTGGCAGCTGCTCACCAAATGGACAGTGCGAAAGCAGCTGTGCTGCAAAGCCTCCGGGAGCAGTACGTCGTGCCTGGCGGCTAGCCGGCGGCCGGGCGAGAGATTTCCCCACACCCACCGCGAAGTGAATTGTCGACGAGAATGCGGCAAAGTACTGTCACCCGGCATGGAGGGGTCGCGACCACGCCCGCACTCGGGCGCAGCGTTGCTTGTCTAGCCGATGTCGATGTATGACGAGCTACTTGCCACGGTAAGGGTTGTGCGTGACCGCACTGGCGATCCGAACGCATGGCAGGCCGGGCTGACACCGAATGAGCTAACGGCCGTGGTCACCCCTGCTACCCATGGAAACAACCTCGCCGCGATCTCGACC
The DNA here is from genome assembly GCF_900157365.1 of Mycobacterium numidiamassiliense. Taxonomy (GTDB): domain Bacteria; phylum Actinomycetota; class Actinomycetes; order Mycobacteriales; family Mycobacteriaceae; genus Mycobacterium; species Mycobacterium numidiamassiliense. The sequence continues at coordinate 84,085 of NZ_FUEZ01000004.1, forward strand.
AAGATTCGTCAACAACATCCCGACCTGTTCGATGCACGGGCGAAACCGGAAGGCACAGGTGTATCGGGTGACGAGGAAGGCGCCGCCGCCGAAGCCATAGCTGGCGCTGAAGTCGCTCTGGCACATCAGAATTCAGCAAGCTCACAACTCGACCTGCAAGTGATTTCGGCGATCATGAACGCCCATCTGAAAACCGTCGAGGGTAGGGAAGCGCTGACCGCGTTGCAGCGCGAAACCGAGGCGGCGGTGCAGACGCGATCCGATTTGGACACCCCGGTGGGTGCCCGGGATTTCCAACGGTTTCTCATCGGCAAGCTCCGGGACATCCGCGCGGTGGTGATGACCGCAAGTCTGGATGACACGTCGAAGTCGGCGCTGATGGCCGCATGGACATCGCTGTATGACGCCTCGACAAGCGGACTCGGCGAGACCCGGCCCGCGGCGACCCCGGTTACCGCACCCGTCAATGCGACCGCCCCGCTGCCGGCGGCCCCGGCCGATGCGGGCGGTGATCCGCTGCTGGATTCGCTGCTGGCGGAGGACCCGGCGCTGCTGAACGGCGACCCGGCACAGGACCCGGCGGCGGGCTCGTCGGTTCCGATCACGCCGACGACGCCAAGCATTCCCAATCTGGGCGGGGTGCCACTGCCAGGTGTGGGCACGATGGGCGGTTGGGGGGCGCCGGGTGGGTTACCGGCGTCCGGACGGCAAGAGGGTGGCGATCCGTCCTGGTCGGGGCTGGACGACAACGGGCCGCCGGACTCCAACGACCCCGATGCCTCAGGCGATGAACCCGACCACGCGAAAGACGACGAGCACCACGACGAGGACACGTCGGCGCAGAGCCACGAGGCGCCGCCATCGGGCCCGACCGCGGTGACGCTGCCCGACGGCGAGACCGTGACGGCCGCCAGTCCGCAACTCGCCGCGGCGATCAAAGCCGCGGCCGGTGGGGTGCCGATCGCAGATGCCTTCGCCCAGCAGGGAATTACGATCCCCGCACCGGGGACCACGGTCAGTAGTCCGCTCGACCCGGTGCAGGTCATACCGGGAGATATCGGCATTTTCACCGATCGTCATGCGCTTGGCCTGGGCCACGGCAAGGCCCTGCTCGACGGGCAGATTCAGCACATCGCCACCGTAAGCGGCCCGAGCTTTCTAGGCTGGGAGCATCCGCCGGCCACCGCGACCGCGCCGGCCACGACCGACACACCGACACCGACACCGACCCGGCCGGCGGCGACGTCGACCACCGAACTGTAGGGAACCCGCCGGCCCGGCCGGCGTCGCAGGAAGAGGAGACAAACGGATGGCAGATCGAATCCACGTGGTGCCCGCACACTTACGTGAAGCCGCTGCGCATCATCAGGAGACCTCCGACTACCTACGCACCATCCCGTCGTCGCACGCCGCGATTCAGGAGAGCCTGGACTCGCTGGGCCCCATCTTCGGCGAGCTTCGCGATGCCGGGCGCGAATTACTCGAGCTGAGACGCCAGTGCTATCAGCAACAAGCCGACGACCACGCCGATATGGCGCACAAACTCAGCGTCTCGGCGTCGGCATGGGACCAGCACGAGGAAGATGCGGCCGGGCAGCTGGGCGGCATCGTCGACGGCGGTCGATGACCGACGCCAATCCCGCCTTCGACACGGTTCATCCGAGTGGGCACATCCTCGTCCGCTCGTGCCGCGGCGGGTACATGCACAGCGTCGCGCTCAGTGAGGAGGCGATGGATACCGACGCCGCGACCCTGGCGCAGGGCATTCTGCTGACCGCCGACGTCTCGTGGCTCAAAGCGCTACTGGAAGTTCGAGACGAGATCGTCGCCGCTGGGCACACGCCGTCCGCCGAGGTCCCCAGCCCGCGTGACCTCGATGCGGCCATCGAAAAACTGCTGGCCCACAAATTGCGTCGCCGCGACCGCATGGATTAAGCGGCCGCACCACACCGATCGTCCTAGAGCAGCCATCTCTTAGCGGCATCGGGATCGGGTGCGATATCGCTGGGCGGCTCGATGGGATTGGCGCCGAACAACTCTCGCGCCCGACCGAGCAGGGCGCGCACTTCGTCGAGTTGCTGCTGCAGCGCAGAATCAGCCATGGCCTCACGGTACCCAGGCCGTCGGGGCCGCACAATTCACCGTCGGCAAAGCTCGCCCGCAAGATGTCGGTACGCTGAACCGGTGGCGATCTTCGGTCGGAAGACGGCGCGCCAGCGCCTCCGGAGAGCTACCCGGGAATCACTGGCGATGCCGGCCTTCAGCTCTCCCATCGATTGCACCCCGTGGGTGATCGGTGGGCTCTGGCCTGCCGAACTATCGACGATCACCGACGAAAACGCCCCGCTCGCAGAGCATCTCAGGGCCGACCTGCAGCGGATTACCAGCAGAGCCAACGATGAGCTGAAGATGCTCAAGCGCGCCGGAATGGATGATGCGGCCCGCCATGCCGCGGAGGCCCGTGCCATCAACGAGGCCCGCGCCCACGCGGCGCGACGAGTCGAGTCGGCGATTCGCCATTTACGTGCGCGGAAGGCCCGCCCCGACTACCCGCGGTACCCGCCCAGACGGGCGGCTGAGCGTTTCCCGCACAGTGATCGCGACAAAACGGAAATCATCCCCGTCGTTCCGGCGTTGCCGGAAACCTCCGCAGACGGGCCCATCGCGGACCGCACCGAGGTCATCCCGGTCCCGGCAACCGAGCATGCTGCCGACGAGCCGGCCGCGACGACTGAGGATGCCGAGACCGCCGTCATCCCGAAACTGTGGGCGGTCGAGCCGGTGCCGCCGGTCGATGACGACGACGAGGATACGGGCGGCCGGCATCGAATTTGGGGTGAGGAGGACGGCGAGCCGGCCGCCGCGCCGGACGCCCTGGAAACGCCGGCCCCGCCGGAACCGCCAGCGGTCGAAGCCGAACCCGAGACCACCCGGCTGGAAGCCCTCGCCCCACCCGAGGAGCCCGCGGACACCGGCTTAGACCCGTTGCTCGATCCGGTGCTGCCGGTCGATGACGACGACGACGATACGGGCGGTCGGCATCGAATTTGGGGTGAGGAGGACGGTGAGCCGGCCGCCGCGGCGGAAGCGCCGGAACCGGAAGCGCCGGAGCCGCAGGCCCGACCGGACGCGGTGGTACTGCAGGCCGCGCCGGAGGCCGTCGAGCCCTTGGAAGCCGCCGTGCCGTTGGTGGACGGCGGGGACGCCGAGGTGCCGGAGAGTCCGTACGAGGTCGACGACGAGACCGGCGCGATCCCGGCAGTCGAGGAGCCGGCCGCCCCGGTTGCGACCGAATCCGACACCGAACGCCTGCAGCGGATCCTCGCGTTCGTGGTGCGCCAAGAACCGCAGCTGAACTGGGCGGTCGGCGATCGCGCTGACGGCACGACGGTGCTGGTCACCGACCTCGCCCACGGCTGGATACCGTCGGGCATCACCCTGCCGGCCGGCGTGCAATTGCTGGCACCGGCACGGCGCACCGGTAAAGCCTCCGCGATGCTCGGCGAAACGACGCGCTCGGCGACCTACACGCCAGGGGATCCGGTAGGCCGGCCGGCTGACTTCGCCGCGACGGAACCTTCGGTGCAGGCGCGAGAGCTGCCGGCGGTCGACGACATGGGCTGGGAGCTGGGTCGAGTCACGCACTGGCGCGACGGATTGCCGCGGCTCGTCCACACGTTGGCCAAGGCCGCCACCGCTGGGACCGGCGTCGTCGAGGAAGAAGCCGACCTGCTGCGCGTCCACCTAGACACCGCCCGGTACCAGGTGCTGACGCAGTATCCCGACGCCGACCCCGCGCTTTTGCTCAACTGCCTCTTGCTGGCGGCGACCGAAAGCAGCGTCGCCGGCGATCCGATATCGGCGAACTACCACCTCGCCTGGTTCCAGAAGCTCAATGAACCGCCGGCCAGTCGGTGGAGCGCGGAGTCGTGACCGAGCGTCACACAATGAATTGACGCTGGTTGGAGCGCTCGATGATACTGACATCGTGGCGGGGTCGGGCAGTCGCAGTGAGCGGAGCGACCTGAAAGATCGCGATCTCGTCGAAGCGGTGTTGCGTGAGCTGAGTGAGGCGGCCGACAAGTGGGAAGCCCTTGTTGCGCAGGCCGAGACGATCACTTACAGCGTGGATTTGGGGGATATACGGGCGGTGGCAAATTCGGACGGCAAGTTGGTGGAGTTGGCGTTGCATCCGGACGTGATGAGCGGCTACGCCCATGCGGAGCTGGCTGACAGATTGAACCTCGCGATCGCGGCGCTGCGCGAGGAGGCGGAAGCCGAGAACCAGGCTAGATACGGTGGCGACCTGCACTGACGTCGGTATGGATGCGGCAGGCCCGCATCGACCGCCGAAAGGAGAATGACTGTGCCGCTCAATCTGTCCAACCGGGACCAGAACTCGGGGCACCTGTTTTACAACCGGCGGTTGCGGGCGGCCATCACCCGGTTCTCGGTTCGGATGAAGCACGACGACCGCAAACAGCAGGCGGCGGTAGCGCTGTCGATCGTGCTCGTCGTCATCGGCATCGGCTGGATGGCCCTGCTTCATGTGATGAAGCCCGCGGGCCTGGTCGGTGAATCGGCCATCATCGGCGACCGGGATACCGGCGCCATTTACGCGAAGATCAACGGGCGCCTGTACCCCGCGCTCAACCTGACGTCCGCGCGGCTGGCGGTCGGCAGCGCCGGTGCGCCCGCCTGGGTCAAGGCGAGCGAGATCGCGAAATACCCGACCGGCCCGATGATCGGGATTCCGGGCGCGCCGGACAGCCTGCCGATAACCCCGAGCTCGGTATCGGCATGGTCGGTGTGTGACACCGCGGCCACCCGGGGCAGCGGGACCGCGCCCCTGGTGACGTCGATCGCCGGCCAGCTGGCGCCCTCCGGCCGGTCGGCGCCCATGGGTCCGGCGCAAGCCATCCTCGCGACGCATCGCGGCGCGACGTACGTGATCTGGCGGGGGCAACGCTCCCGCATCGACCCGACCGACCGATCGGTCACCTTCAATCTCGGGCTTGATCCCGGGGTCACCTATCCGATCGAAATATCGAACGCTCTCTTCGACGCCATGCCATCGACGGAACCCCTTGTCCTGCCAGCTATTCCGGGTCACGGGACACCGTCGCGGTTTCTGCCGGGCGTCGCGGTGGGCAGTGTGCTGGAAACCCGCGATGCGAGCGGCACCGTCAACGGTTTCTATGTGCTGCTGGCCGACGGCGTGCAGAAGATCACCAGCTTCGTCGCGGACCTGTTGCGGACCGCGAATTCCGAGGGTTCGACGACGCCGGCCCTGATTCCCCCGGACAAGCTGATTCAGATCCCGGTGATCGACGTGCTCGACGTGGATTATTACCCGTCCGGGAAGCTGGAATTCGTCGACACGTCCGCGAATCCGGCGACGTGCGTCGGCTGGGAGAAGCAGGCCGGCGACCCGCAGGCGCGGATCACTGTCTTCAGCGGGCGGGGCCTGCCGGTCCCGATCAGCATGGATTCGCATCTGGTGCATCTAGTCCGCGACGACCGCGACCCCAATTCGGCTGAGGCGGAACAGACTTTGATGCTGCCTGGCGCGGCGAATTTCGTGACGACCACCAGTGGCGTGGCGACCGCGGACAGTCGGGAAAGCCTGTATTGGCTTTCGCCGCAAGGGGTTCGGTACGGAATTCAGTCGGATCATCCGACGCTGCAGGCGCTGGGGCTGGATCCGCGTCTCGCCGTGCAAGCGCCCTGGCCGATAGTGCGTACGTTCGCGGCCGGACCGGCGATAGGCCGCGAGGCCGCCCTGGTGGCGCGCGACGTGGTGACCGGCGGCGGTGCCGTGGCGCCCGTTCCCGATTCCAACCAAAACGGGGGGTAAGGATGTCCAAGCGAGGTTTCGTCCGAGGTGGCCGCAGGCCACCGCCGAACGTTCCGCCCGTGCGGATCGCGGTCGCCGCGCCGCTGGCGCTGCCCGAACGCGAGCCCCGCAACATCCTGGTGATGATTGCGCTGCCGGCGTTGCTGGTGGGAATCATCGGCACCCTGGTGGTGATGTACGCGTCGGGGATCCGGTCGCTGCAATCCGGCTTCTTCCCGATGATCGGTCTGGTCGGGTTCGGCACGCTGATGTTCAGCGGCCGCTTCGGGCGGGGACGCCGGATCTCCTGGGGCGAGCAGGAAAAGCAGCGCCGTAGTTATCTGCGCCAACTCGACGACGACCGCGACGAAGTCCAGCGCGCCGCGCAGGATCAGCGACGCAGCCAGCTGTTCGTGCACGGCGATCCGCAGAACCTGGACACCGTCATCGGCGGTCCGCGGATGTGGGAGCGACGCGGCACCGACCCGGATTTCCTTGACGTCCGGCTGGGGATCGGCGTTCAGCAAGCCAGCGAGTCGGCGGTGTCGCTGCAGTGGCCCGACGTCCCGATCGGGGAAGAACTCGAACCGGTAACCGGGGGCGCCCTAAGGGATTTCATCCTCGAGCAGAGCAAGATTCGCGGGATCGGCAAGGTGCTGAGCCTGCGCTCGAAGCCCGGATTCAGCTTCATCGGCGACGAACCAAGCGAGCTGCACAGTTTCGCCCGCGCGATCATGTGCTCCCTTGCGGTCTATCACAGCCCCAGCGACGTCAAGCTCATGGTGGTCACCCGGCATCCCGAGCAGTGGTCGTGGCTGGTGTGGCTGCCACACAATCAGCACGACGAGATGTTCGACGCATGTGGGTTGCGCCGGTTGGTGTTCACCTCGCCGACCGAGCTGGAAGAGGCGCTCGACGCCGAGCTGCACCGCAAGGGCCGGGGGCCATGGACTCCCCCGGTCGGATCCAGCCCCACCTCGATGCCGTCGCCGATGGAATCACCAGCCGGGCTGGCGCTGGGCCCGCACTGGGTGATCGTCGACGACAACGTCGGCACACCCGAGCAGTGGGAAGGCGTGACCGGGCAGAAGGGCATGGCCGGCATCACCGTGTTGCGGCTGGCGACGCGGGCCGGCGTCGGCGTCGGATTCGCCGACGACAGTGAACGTTTCGGCCTGCGCGAAGGGCGACTCACTCACCGCGGGACGTTCTACGCCGTCGCCGATATGCTCGCCGAGACCACCGCCAGCCGGTATGCCCGGGCACTCGCCCGCTGGTCTCCGATGAGTGCTGGGGAGTTGTCGGAGACTGACAGTCAGGGCGGTGAGCTGTTGCGGGCGCTGGGCATCAGCGATCCGCGCGAACTCGACGTCGACAGACTCTGGGGCGAGAGCCGTGGACGCGGCGACCACAAATGGGCGATGATGCCCGTCGGCGTCAAGCAGGGCGGCGAGCTGCAGTACATCATATTGCGCGCCAAGGACTTTGGTGGCTTCGGCTTCCACTCGGTGGTGATCGGCACGTCCGGCTCGGGCAAGTCGGAGTACTTCCTGTCGCTGTGCACCGGGATCGCGCTGACCCACTCCCCCGAGTCGTTCATCGTGATCTTCGTCGATATGAAGTTCGAATCGGCGGCCCAAGACCTGCAAGGCTTTCCACACGTCGCGGGTTCGCTGTCCAACCTGGGCAAGGACGACCGACATCTGGCCGAGCGGATGCGCAAGGCCGTCAACGGCGAGATCGCCAGGCGTTACCGGCTTTTCAACAAGGCCGGAGCGCGCGACGCCAACGAATACGAGGAGATGCGCCTGGCCGGACGGGATCTGGAACCGGTACCGATTCTGCTGGTGATCATCGACGAATACCTCGAGCTGTTCATTCACCACCCCGAGTGGATCGACCTGGTCATTCACATCGGGCAGGAGGGCCGCGGCTGTAATGTCTTCTTCACCCTCGGCGGTCAGCGCCTGGACCTGTCGTCGCTGAGTAAAGCCAAGAGCAACATCGCCTTTCGGGTTGCGCTGCGCGCCGAGACCGCGGAGGATTCCCGCGATGTGATCGGCAGTGACGCCGCGCTGCATCTCCCGTCGAAGGAGAACGGGTACGCCTTGCTCAAGGTCGGGCCCCGCGACCTCGAGCAGTTCCGCTGCTTCTACGTGTCGGCCCCCTTCGTGGTGCCCAAGCGGGTCGTCAACGTGAACAAGACGGTGGACGTGAGCTTTTCCCAGCCGCGCGAACTCACCTGGGCGTATCAGCCGCTCAGCGACGCCGACAGCGAGGCCTTGGCCGTCGCCGATGAACCCGACGAACCCGACGAGTTCCTGTACCACGAGGACGGATTCCGGAAGAAGAAGCTGGTCGACGTCATCCGGGAATCGCTGTTGGCCAACCCGGCGCGCCCGCCGCACCAAATCTGGCTTCCCCCTTTGGAAGTCAGTCAGACGATGGACGCACTCGTGGGCGCCTGGCGGGGCAAACCGTGGTACGTAGACTACGGACAGAACCCGGGCCTGGTCTTCCCGGTCGGTGTGGTGGACATCCCCGAAGAGCACTCCCAGCGGGTGCACGCGATGGATATCGAGATGGACAACATCATGGTGGTCGCGACCGCTCAGCGCGGTAAGTCGACGACCCTGATGACCCTGGTGACCTCGGCGGCGTTGATGTACCGGCCCGAGCGGGTCACGTTCTTCTGCATCGGGGCCTCGCTGTACCCGGTCGAGGAACTGCCGCATGTCGCGTCCGTCGTCAGCCAGACAGATACGGAGGGGGTCTCGCGAACCGTCGCCTCGATCGAGGCGCTGATCCTGGCTCGCGAGGCGTCGTTCAAGCAGTACCAAATCGACATCTCCGAATTCCGCGAGCGACGGTTCGGTACCGAACGCGAAGGTGCGACCGATCCCAACGACAAGTTCGGCGACGTCTTTCTGGTCGTCGACAACTTCAGCGACCTCTACGACAAGGACGCCCCCACCGGCGATCGGCTGGTCACGATAGCCCGCCAGGGCCTGTCCTACGGGATACACATCATCACCAGCGCCACGGCGTGGCTGGTGGGCCAAAAGCAGCAGCTGGTCAACGTGTCCAACGCGCGTATCCAACTGCGGTTGAGCAATCCCGACGAAACGCAGATGGGCGAGGGCTTCGACAAGAGAAAAGCCGCCCGCAACACGTTGGACCGGCCCGGGTTCGGCGTGACGCGAGAGGGCCACGAGTTGCTGGTGGGGTTGCCGGAGATCATTTCGGCGAGCGGCGAGCGCGTCACGACGCGCGAGCTTGGCGCCGTCATCGCCGACGTGACAGGTGCGGGCAGGCTGGAGAAGCTGGCCCGGCTGCCCGAGCGGATTCAGCTGGCCCAGGTCATCTCGGCGTTCGCCGACAGCGAGGCGGCCTCCGACCCGCTCAACGTGCCGTTTGCGATCGGCGAAAGCGCCTTGCAGCCAACGTATTTACCGACGCGGTCGGTGCCCAACATGTTGGTGCTGGGCCGGCAGCGGTGCGGCAAGACCACGACCCTGGCCGCCTTCGGGCAGGCGATCATGAGCCAGCTCACCCCGGAGCAGGCGCAGATCACCATCATCGACCCCAAGACGTCGCTGATCGGCAAAATCCAGGGTCCACATGTGCGCGCCTACGCCTACACGGCCGAGGACATCGACGTGGTCGTCGACGGGCTGGCAGCAATCCTGCGCGACCGCCTACCACCGTCGGGCCTGAGCCAGGAAGAGCTGATGCAGCGCAGTAACTGGGAAGGTCCGCATCATTTCCTGCTCATCGACGACGAGCAGGAGCTGCGCCCGCACGGCGTCATCGGCAAGAACGCCGCGACCGCCCCGCTGTGGGGATTGATGGAACGCAGCCGCGAGATCGGGCTGCACGTGATCGCGTCGCGCTTGCCCGGCAACTGGGCCGGGGTGTCGGTGACCAATCCATTCCTGCAGAAGATGACCAGTTCGCGGGCGCCCACCCTATTCATGGACAACGACCCGGCAGCTGTAAAGGTGTTCGGCCGGGTGAGCTCCCAGCAATTGCCTCCGGGGCGTGGCCTGCTGGTCACCAACGACGGAGCGATGGAAGGCGTGCTGGTCGGAGACCTCGACTAGGCCCGGTCAGGGCGACTAGTCCGGCCGCAAAATAGGTGATTAGACACCCCCTCAGGGTGCCCATAGAATTAGGCAATTCCGCGACATTTTCGCGGGCACAACTGGGTGGGAGTTCGGGCAAAAGGGGTATACCCCTGTAGCTGCGACCAGCAATACGAATCACGGAGGGGCAAAAAATGGGCGGTCTATTCCATATGGCTTCAGACGCCGTCGACCTGTCTGCGGTGACAGAGGGCGGCATCAGCGAAGAGATGGCCGCCACTACGGCCGCCGGAGCCGCGGCGCTCACCGGGGTGATGCCGATGGCGCCGGACGCCGACTCGGTGGAGTTCGCGGCTGCCCTGAACGCGGCGGGTGCGGCCTACCTGGCCACCGCGGCCGAGCACGCCGGCCAGCGCTCCGCGTTCGGTGGTGCTCAGGGCCTGGCCTCAGTTACCGGAGTCGCGGCCGACGCAGCGGGTTCGGACCTCTTGTAGGCGGCTTACATGCCTGATCCCAGGTGGACGGGTCCGCCCGAGTTCATTGCGCTGATCTTCGAGGCGGGGACTCCCTTATCGACCCTCGCGAATAACGCGGTGTGGGTCACCGAGACGGCGAACAAGGAAATCGCGGCCGGTCTCTCCACCGTCAATGCGTTCGCCACGGCCACACAGTGGCAGGGCGTGAGCGGGTTGACCTCGATGGTCACCAGCACCGGCCTCAACGCCGGATTGCACAGCCTGGTGGGCTGGACGGCACACAAGATCGGTGTCACGCAGACCGCCGTCGAGGCGTTCGTGACCGCGAGGTCCGGGGTCATTCCGTCCATGGTGTCGCAGACGAACCGCGACGAGTGGACGGTGTTGAACGCCACCAACTTCTTCGGGCAGAACACTCCCGGGATCGTCGAGCGGGACACCGAGTACTTCGGTGAGCACTGGCCGCACAATTCGGGCATCGGCTGGTCCTACTCCGCTGCGCTGTCCGCGTTGGCAGCGATGCTGGCGGTTCCGCCGCCCCTGGCCCCGCTGGGCGCCTCCCCCGCCGCGCCGGCGGCCGCGGCCTCGGCGGTCGGTGAAGCCGCAGCGCAGGGCGGCATGAACAATGCGCTGCAGGCCTCTAGCCAGGCGACATCGGCTGGCGGAGAGGCCGCCTCGGCGCCCGCCGAGGGCGGCAGCCAGATGAGTTCGATGATGCAGATGCCGATGCAGATGATGCAGAGCGTGATGGAGCCGATGCAGCAGATGGTCCAGGCGCCGATGCAAGCGTTCCAGAGCATCGGTCAGCTGCCGCAGAGCCTGATGGGATCTTTGGGCGGGATGTTCTCGGGCGCCGGTGGGGGCGGTGCCGGCGCGGCCGGTGCCGGGGCTGAGCCCATCTTGGCCGGCGCGACGAGCGCGGGTGGGCTCGGTGCTTCTGGCGCGGGCGGTGTCGGCGGTCTCGGGAGTGGCCTGGGCAGTTCTGGCGCGGCACTGACCAGCTACACGCGTCCCACCAGCAGTTTCGAACCGGAGGCCGGTGGGAAAGCGGCGCCGCTGCGCTCCGGCATGCTCAACGCCGCCGAAGTCCGCGGCCCGACCGCCGCAACGGGAATGGGCGGGTCGCCGATGCCGATGTCGCCGGCCGGCATGCTCGGGCACGGCAAGGAGGGCGGGGCCGATGATAAGGATGTCACCCGAGCTCGCGTCGTCATCGGAGCCGACCGGACCGACTCGGAGTAAGCCCTAGCGACCCTTGCCGGGTGGACCGGCGAAGGCCTGCGCAATTTCCAGCCAGCGCTGCGCGTCCGCGCCCGACGCCGTGAGATCCAGGGCACTCAGCGGTCGTCGCTGAGTCACCAAGAAGCAGAAGTCCTCGCCGCTGCCGGTTACCCGCTGGACGGCATCCGTCGGACCCCACGACCAGGTGTCGCCTTCGGGCCCGCGTAGCTCGACCAGAAATGGCTCGGTCGGCGGAGTCAGATTGTTGATGGCAAACGCGTAATCGCGGGTGCGTACCCCGATGTGGGCGATCGAGCGCAGTCGCTCGGTGGCCGGCCGTTTGACGCCAAGCGCATCGGCGACGTCGAGGCCGTGCGCCCACGTTTCCATCAGCCGCGCGGTGGCCATCGACGTGGAGCTCATCGGCGGCCCGAACCACGGCAGCTTGCGACCCTCGGCGACCGACAGCAGGGCCTCGTGCAATGGCTCGCGGGTGACCCGCCAGTCGGTCAACAGTTCCGCCGGGGGCACCGCCGCCAGGTCGTCCGCGCCGGCGTCGACGAATCCGTCCGGATCCTGCGCGGCGGCGGCCAGCATCTCGGCGAAAGCTGCCTCGTCGGTCACAGCGGCGAGCGCGGCCCGGTCGGTCCACAACAGGTGCCCGATCTGGTGCGCGATCGTCCAACCCGCTGCCGGCGTCGGATCGGCCCAGCGTCCGGCATCCAGCGGGGCCACCAACGCGTCGAGATCATCGCTTTCGGCGCGCAGCTCGGCGACGAAGGGTCCTGGATCCGCCATCTTTGCCTCCCTAGCGCGCCTTCACGGGGTGGCTGCGCCGGCCGACGACGCTGTGCACGAGTAGCCCAATCAGATACAGCACCGACCCGATGACCACAAAGATCGGCGCTTGCCCGTCCGGCGGCATAAACGCCGCGGCCGTGGTGATCGCGACGATGAACGACACCCAGAACAGGGAGTCCTGAACGGCGAACACATGTCCGCGAAGGGCGTCGTCGACGTCCATCTGCATCGCCGAATCGGCGCACAGTTTGATCATCTGGCCGGTGACGCCGAGGAAGAAGCTGCAGCCGACCATGACCGGCAGCATCAGTCCGGCACCGGCCAACTGGATCACCGCGGCGGTGGTCAGGGCGCCGTTCACCGCCACGTAGCGCCCCCACCGTCGCACGGTCGGCGGGGTCAGCAGGGTCGACACGAAAGAGCCCAGCCCCGAAGCGGCGAAGAACAGCAGAGCGATCCCCAACCCGCCGAACGCGGGGTTCTTCGTGTGATGCGCCAGCAGCAACAGCAGCAGCGAGTTGATGCCCACCACCATCCGGTGTGCAGCCAGCGCGGACAAGGCTGCCGCCACCGTCGGCTGGCGCACAATAGTGCGGGCCCCGTGCAGCCAACCGGTGACGACCGCGTAGACGGCAGATCCGTGGATCGCGCGCAGCGTGTCGTCGGGCCCGAGCACCCGGGGGCCGAAACGCAACGACAGCAGCAACGCAATGCACACCGGGACGGCCGTGATGAAGATGATCGTCGAGGCGCCCTTGTCTCCCCCACCGACGAAAAAGCGCGGCACCAGCATGAAGTTGGCGCCCAGAAACGCAGCGATCGCGCCGGACGCGGTGGCCACCGAGTTCATCGTCACGACCTGCTCGCGCGGCACCACGTGGGGCAGCGACGCCGACAGGCCTGACGCCACGAAGCGAGCCATCCCGTTGGCCAACAGCGCCCCGAGCAACAGGGCGACCTCACCCGCCCGGACCGCCAGAATCGTGCCGATCGCGGCGATCAGGACCAGCCGGGCCACGTTGGCGCCGACCAGCACCCACCGCCTGTCCCAGCGATCCATCAGCGCCCCGGCGAACGGCCCGAGCACGGAGTAGGGCAAAAACAACACCGCGAAGGCGCGGGCGATCGCGCCGGGGTCGGCGGCCCGGTCCGGGTTGAACAGCAGCGCCCCGGCCACGGTCGCCTGGAAGAGGCCGTCACCGAACTGACTCGCCATGCGCAGCTGCATCAGCCGCCAGAAATCTGGCATGCTGCGCACCGTCCGCCACAACTCGGCGGGTGCACGCGATTGCATCCGGGTTTGAAACACAGAACCGACTTCCAGAAAAGGGTGGGCAAAGGTCGCTGCGCTCGGCGGCGCTTCACTAACAGTACAAATATTCGTCCGGCGGCCTTGTTTTCCCCGGGCGCTACAACCGGAATGCGATGATGTTCTGATGCCGTCCGAAGACCCCGAAGACTATGTCGCACCCGCCGCACAGCGGGTGCGTGCGGGTACCTTACTGCTGGCCAACACCGATCTTCTCGAGCCAACATTCCGGCGCAGCGTGATCTACATCGTCGAGCACAACGACGGCGGCACGCTGGGTGTGGTGCTCAACCGGTCCAGCGAGACCGCGGTCTACAACGTGTTGCCGCAGTGGGCGAAACTGACGGCCAAACCGAAGACGATGTTCATCGGCGGCCCGGTCAAGCGCGACGCGGCCCTGTGTCTGGCGACGTTGCGGGTGGGCGCCGATCCCGACGGTGTCCCCGGTTTGCGGCATGTGGCCGGTCGGATTGTGATGGTCGATCTGGATGCCGAGCCGGACCTGATTGCACCGCTGGTCGAGGGGGTGCGGATCTTCGCCGGATACTCGGGCTGGACCATCGGCCAGCTCGAGGGCGAGATTGAGCGCGACGACTGGATTGTGTTGTCGGCGTTGCCATCTGACGTCCTGGCCGGGTCGAAGGCGGACCTGTGGGGACAGGTGCTGCGGCGCCAGCCGCTGCCGCTTTCGTTGCTCGCGACCCACCCGATCGACGTCAGCCGAAACTAGCGCCCCTCCCCCACCGTCGGCACTGCCGTGTCGTCGGCCCGGCGCGCCAGCGCGCTGGCGATCAGTGCGCACACCACGAGTTGGATCTGATGGAAGAGCATCAGCGGCAACATGGTCAGCCCCACGGTTGCGGCGGGGAAGAAGACCAGCGCCATCGGCAGCCCGGACGCCAGGCTTTTCTTCGAGCCGCAGAACAGCAACACGATCGCGTCCCCCCGGTCGAGCCGGCACAGCCGGCCGGTCACGGTGGTGATCGCCAGCACCGCCGCCAGCAGTGCCGCGGCGACGAGTGACACCACGATCAGCCGCCCCACGTCGACGCTGGCCCAGATTCCTTCCACCATGCCCATGGAAAAAGCCGTGTACACCACCAGCAGGATGGACCCGCGGTCGACGACCTTGAGCAGCGCCGCGTACCGGGTAATCAACCCGCCGATGCGTGGACGCATCAGTTGACCCAGCCCGAACGGCAACACCAGCTGCATCATGATGTCGCGGATCGCGCCGCCGTCGACACGACTCGCGCCGCTGGTGTCCATCAACAGCACCACCAGCAATGGGGTCAGCACGACGCCGAGGATGTTGGACAACGACGCGCTGACGATCGCGGCCGAGACGTGACCACGGGCAATCGACGTGAACGCGATCGAGGACTGCACGGTCGAGGGGACCAGGCACAGAAACAGCACGCCGGTGTACAGGTCGGCCGTCAGCACCGAGGGCACCAATGCGCGCGCTGCCAGCCCCAGCAGCGGGAAAATCACGAATGTGGTGGCCAACACCAGCAGGTGCAATCGCCATTGACGCACGCCGTGGAGCGCCTGCTGCGGCGATAACCGGGCGCCGTAGAGGAAGAACAGCAGCGCGATGGCCGCCTTGGCGGCGATGGACACCATCTCGGCGGCGTGGCCGTGGGCGGGGAGCAGGGCGGCCAGAGCCACGGTCGCCGCCAGGGCCAGCAGAAACACGTCGATGATGGCCATCAGCCGCCTCACCATGGCGGCTCGGGCGCGACGGTGCGCAGGCGGCCGATCAGTGGCAAGTCTGCGTGCAGACGGCGCAGCTACCGGCGCAGGCGGGGGCCCCTGCGGCCGCGGTGCGCAGCGCAAAACGTGCGCTCTGCCACGAGCCGGCGCCCAGCGTGCCCAGCGCCCCGGCCACGCAGACGATGACCACCACCAGCGCGGTCTGCGGGGAGGCGGCGAGCGCGACCACGCCGCCGGCGGCCAGCATGATCGCGGCAGCCAACTGCGTCGGCGCCAGGGCGCGCAGCGCCAGCGCGGACGTGTCGACAACCGCAGGGCGGGAAAGGGACCAGGTTCCAAAGCCGGCGGACGCCACCGCCGCACACATGCACAGCACGCCCGCGATCACCATGGGCACACAATACGAAATGTGCTCGCGATGCGCTCGGCCGGCCGAGCGCATCGCGAGCACATTTCGTATTGTGTGCCCATGGTGATCGCGGGCGTGCTGTGCATGTGTGCGGCGGTGGCGTCCGCCGGCTTTGGAACCTGGTCCCTTTCCCGCCCTGCGGTTGTCGACACGTCCGCGCTGGCGCTGCGCGCCCTGGCGCCGACGCAGTTGGCTGCCGCGATCATGCTGGCCGCCGGCGGCGTGGTCGCGCTCGCCGCCTCCCCGCAGACCGCGCTGGTGGTGGTCATCGTCTGCGTGGCCGGGGCGCTGGGCACGCTGGGCGCCGGCTCGTGGCAGAGCGCACGTTTTGCGCTGCGCACCGCGGCCGCAGGGGCCCCCGCCTGCGCCGGTAGCTGCGCCGTCTGCACGCAGACTTGCCACTGATCGGCCGCCTGCGCACCGTCGCGCCCGAGCCGCCATGGTGAGGCGGCTGATGGCCATCATCGACGTGTTTCTGCTGGCCCTGGCGGCGACCGTGGCTCTGGCCGCCCTGCTCCCCGCCCACGGCCACGCCGCCGAGATGGTGTCCATCGCCGCCAAGGCGGCCATCGCGCTGCTGTTCTTCCTCTACGGCGCCCGGTTATCGCCGCAGCAGGCGCTCCACGGCGTGCGTCAATGGCGATTGCACCTGCTGGTGTTGGCCACCACATTCGTGATTTTCCCGCTGCTGGGGCTGGCAGCGCGCGCATTGGTGCCCTCGGTGCTGACGGCCGACCTGTACACCGGCGTGCTGTTTCTGTGCCTGGTCCCCTCGACCGTGCAGTCCTCGATCGCGTTCACGTCGATTGCCCGTGGTCACGTCTCGGCCGCGATCGTCAGCGCGTCGTTGTCCAACATCCTCGGCGTCGTGCTGACCCCATTGCTGGTGGTGCTGTTGATGGACACCAGCGGCGCGAGTCGTGTCGACGGCGGCGCGATCCGCGACATCATGATGCAGCTGGTGTTGCCGTTCGGGCTGGGTCAACTGATGCGTCCACGCATCGGCGGGTTGATTACCCGGTACGCGGCGCTGCTCAAGGTCGTCGACCGCGGGTCCATCCTGCTGGTGGTGTACACGGCTTTTTCCATGGGCATGGTGGAAGGAATCTGGGCCAGCGTCGACGTGGGGCGGCTGATCGTGGTGTCACTCGTCGCCGCGGCACTGCTGGCGGCGGTGCTGGCGATCACCACCGTGACCGGCCGGCTGTGCCGGCTCGACCGGGGGGACGCGATCGTGTTGCTGTTCTGCGGCTCGAAGAAAAGCCTGGCGTCCGGGCTGCCGATGGCGCTGGTCTTCTTCCCCGCCGCAACCGTGGGGCTGACCATGTTGCCGCTGATGCTCTTCCATCAGATCCAACTCGTGGTGTGCGCACTGATCGCCAGCGCGCTGGCGCGCCGGGCCGACGACACGGCAGTGCCGACGGTGGGGGAGGGGCGCTAGTTTCGGCTGACGTCGATCGGGTGGGTCGCGAGCAACGAAAGCGGCAGCGGCTGGCGCCGCAGCACCTGTCCCCACAGGTCCGCCTTCGACCCGGCCAGGACGTCAGATGGCAACGCCGACAACACAATCCAGTCGTCGCGCTCAATCTCGCCCTCGAGCTGGCCGATGGTCCAGCCCGAGTATCCGGCGAAGATCCGCACCCCCTCGACCAGCGGTGCAATCAGGTCCGGCTCGGCATCCAGATCGACCATCACAATCCGACCGGCCACATGCCGCAAACCGGGGACACCGTCGGGATCGGCGCCCACCCGCAACGTCGCCAGACACAGGGCCGCGTCGCGCTTGACCGGGCCGCCGATGAACATCGTCTTCGGTTTGGCCGTCAGTTTCGCCCACTGCGGCAACACGTTGTAGACCGCGGTCTCGCTGGACCGGTTGAGCACCACACCCAGCGTGCCGCCGTCGTTGTGCTCGACGATGTAGATCACGCTGCGCCGGAATGTTGGCTCGAGAAGATCGGTGTTGGCCAGCAGTAAGGTACCCGCACGCACCCGCTGTGCGGCGGGTGCGACATAGTCTTCGGGGTCTTCGGACGGCATCAGAACATCATCGCATTCCGGTTGTAGCGCCCGGGGAAAACAAGGCCGCCGGACGAATATTTGTACTGTTAGTGAAGCGCCGCCGAGCGCAGCGACCTTTGCCCACCCTTTTCTGGAAGTCGGTTCTGTGTTTCAAACCCGGATGCAATCGCGTGCACCCGCCGAGTTGTGGCGGACGGTGCGCAGCATGCCAGATTTCTGGCGGCTGATGCAGCTGCGCATGGCGAGTCAGTTCGGTGACGGCCTCTTCCAGGCGACCGTGGCCGGGGCGCTGCTGTTCAACCCGGACCGGGCCGCCGACCCCGGCGCGATCGCCCGCGCCTTCGCGGTGTTGTTTTTGCCCTACTCCGTGCTCGGGCCGTTCGCCGGGGCGCTGATGGATCGCTGGGACAGGCGGTGGGTGCTGGTCGGCGCCAACGTGGCCCGGCTGGTCCTGATCGCCGCGATCGGCACGATTCTGGCGGTCCGGGCGGGTGAGGTCGCCCTGTTGCTCGGGGCGCTGTTGGCCAACGGGATGGCTCGCTTCGTGGCGTCAGGCCTGTCGGCGTCGCTGCCCCACGTGGTGCCGCGCGAGCAGGTCGTGACGATGAACTCGGTGGCCACCGCGTCCGGCGCGATCGCTGCGTTTCTGGGCGCCAACTTCATGCTGGTGCCGCGCTTTTTCGTCGGTGGGGGAGACAAGGGCGCCTCGACGATCATCTTCATCACGGCCGTCCCGGTGTGCATTGCGTTGCTGCTGTCGTTGCGTTTCGGCCCCCGGGTGCTCGGGCCCGACGACACGCTGCGCGCGATCCACGGATCTGCCGTCTACGCGGTCGTCACCGGTTGGCTGCACGGGGCCCGCACTATTGTGCGCCAGCCGACGGTGGCGGCAGCCTTGTCCGCGCTGGCTGCACACCGGATGGTGGTGGGCATCAACTCGCTGCTGCTGTTGCTGCTGGCGCATCACACGAAGAACCCCGCGTTCGGCGGGTTGGGGATCGCTCTGCTGTTCTTCGCCGCTTCGGGGCTGGGCTCTTTCGTGTCGACCCTGCTGACCCCGCCGACCGTGCGACGGTGGGGGCGCTACGTGGCGGTGAACGGCGCCCTGACCACCGCCGCGGTGATCCAGTTGGCCGGTGCCGGACTGATGCTGCCGGTCATGGTCGGCTGCAGCTTCTTCCTCGGCGTCACCGGCCAGATGATCAAACTGTGCGCCGATTCGGCGATGCAGATGGACGTCGACGACGCCCTTCGCGGACATGTGTTCGCCGTTCAGGACTCCCTGTTCTGGGTGTCGTTCATCGTCGCGATCACCACGGCCGCGGCGTTTATGCCGCCGGACGGGCAAGCGCCGATCTTTGTGGTCATCGGGTCGGTGCTGTATCTGATTGGGCTACTCGTGCACAGCGTCGTCGGCCGGCGCAGCCACCCCGTGAAGGCGCGCTAGGGAGGCAAAGATGGCGGATCCAGGACCCTTCGTCGCCGAGCTGCGCGCCGAAAGCGATGATCTCGACGCGTTGGTGGCCCCGCTGGATGCCGGACGCTGGGCCGATCCGACGCCGGCAGCGGGTTGGACGATCGCGCACCAGATCGGGCACCTGTTGTGGACCGACCGGGCCGCGCTCGCCGCTGTGACCGACGAGGCAGCTTTCGCCGAGATGCTGGCCGCCGCCGCGCAGGATCCGGACGGATTCGTCGACGCCGGCGCGGACGACCTGGCGGCGGTGCCCCCGGCGGAACTGTTGACCGACTGGCGGGTCACCCGCGAGCCATTGCACGAGGCCCTGCTGTCGGTCGCCGAGGGTCGCAAGCTGCCGTGGTTCGGGCCGCCGATGAGCTCCACGTCGATGGCCACCGCGCGGCTGATGGAAACGTGGGCGCACGGCCTCGACGTCGCCGATGCGCTTGGCGTCAAACGGCCGGCCACCGAGCGACTGCGCTCGATCGCCCACATCGGGGTACGCACCCGCGATTACGCGTTTGCCATCAACAATCTGACTCCGCCGACCGAGCCATTTCTGGTCGAGCTACGCGGGCCCGAAGGCGACACCTGGTCGTGGGGTCCGACGGATGCCGTCCAGCGGGTAACCGGCAGCGGCGAGGACTTCTGCTTCTTGGTGACTCAGCGACGACCGCTGAGTGCCCTGGATCTCACGGCGTCGGGCGCGGACGCGCAGCGCTGGCTGGAAATTGCGCAGGCCTTCGCCGGTCCACCCGGCAAGGGTCGCTAGGGCTTACTCCGAGTCGGTCCGGTCGGCTCCGATGACGACGCGAGCTCGGGTGACATCCTTATCATCGGCCCCGCCCTCCTTGCCGTGCCCGAGCATGCCGGCCGGCGACATCGGCATCGGCGACCCGCCCATTCCCGTTGCGGCGGTCGGGCCGCGGACTTCGGCGGCGTTGAGCATGCCGGAGCGCAGCGGCGCCGCTTTCCCACCGGCCTCCGGTTCGAAACTGCTGGTGGGACGCGTGTAGCTGGTCAGTGCCGCGCCAGAACTGCCCAGGCCACTCCCGAGACCGCCGACACCGCCCGCGCCAGAAGCACCGAGCCCACCCGCGCTCGTCGCGCCGGCCAAGATGGGCTCAGCCCCGGCACCGGCCGCGCCGGCACCGCCCCCACCGGCGCCCGAGAACATCCCGCCCAAAGATCCCATCAGGCTCTGCGGCAGCTGACCGATGCTCTGGAACGCTTGCATCGGCGCCTGGACCATCTGCTGCATCGGCTCCATCACGCTCTGCATCATCTGCATCGGCATCTGCATCATCGAACTCATCTGGCTGCCGCCCTCGGCGGGCGCCGAGGCGGCCTCTCCGCCAGCCGATGTCGCCTGGCTAGAGGCCTGCAGCGCATTGTTCATGCCGCCCTGCGCTGCGGCTTCACCGACCGCCGAGGCCGCGGCCGCCGGCGCGGCGGGGGAGGCGCCCAGCGGGGCCAGGGGCGGCGGAACCGCCAGCATCGCTGCCAACGCGGACAGCGCAGCGGAGTAGGACCAGCCGATGCCCGAATTGTGCGGCCAGTGCTCACCGAAGTACTCGGTGTCCCGCTCGACGATCCCGGGAGTGTTCTGCCCGAAGAAGTTGGTGGCGTTCAACACCGTCCACTCGTCGCGGTTCGTCTGCGACACCATGGACGGAATGACCCCGGACCTCGCGGTCACGAACGCCTCGACGGCGGTCTGCGTGACACCGATCTTGTGTGCCGTCCAGCCCACCAGGCTGTGCAATCCGGCGTTGAGGCCGGTGCTGGTGACCATCGAGGTCAACCCGCTCACGCCCTGCCACTGTGTGGCCGTGGCGAACGCATTGACGGTGGAGAGACCGGCCGCGATTTCCTTGTTCGCCGTCTCGGTGACCCACACCGCGTTATTCGCGAGGGTCGATAAGGGAGTCCCCGCCTCGAAGATCAGCGCAATGAACTCGGGCGGACCCGTCCACCTGGGATCAGGCATGTAAGCCGCCTACAAGAGGTCCGAACCCGCTGCGTCGGCCGCGACTCCGGTAACTGAGGCCAGGCCCTGAGCACCACCGAACGCGGAGCGCTGGCCGGCGTGCTCGGCCGCGGTGGCCAGGTAGGCCGCACCCGCCGCGTTCAGGGCAGCCGCGAACTCCACCGAGTCGGCGTCCGGCGCCATCGGCATCACCCCGGTGAGCGCCGCGGCTCCGGCGGCCGTAGTGGCGGCCATCTCTTCGCTGATGCCGCCCTCTGTCACCGCAGACAGGTCGACGGCGTCTGAAGCCATATGGAATAGACCGCCCATTTTTTGCCCCTCCGTGATTCGTATTGCTGGTCGCAGCTACAGGGGTATACCCCTTTTGCCCGAACTCCCACCCAGTTGTGCCCGCGAAAATGTCGCGGAATTGCCTAATTCTATGGGCACCCTGAGGGGGTGTCTAATCACCTATTTTGCGGCCGGACTAGTCGCCCTGACCGGGCCTAGTCGAGGTCTCCGACCAGCACGCCTTCCATCGCTCCGTCGTTGGTGACCAGCAGGCCACGCCCCGGAGGCAATTGCTGGGAGCTCACCCGGCCGAACACCTTTACAGCTGCCGGGTCGTTGTCCATGAATAGGGTGGGCGCCCGCGAACTGGTCATCTTCTGCAGGAATGGATTGGTCACCGACACCCCGGCCCAGTTGCCGGGCAAGCGCGACGCGATCACGTGCAGCCCGATCTCGCGGCTGCGTTCCATCAATCCCCACAGCGGGGCGGTCGCGGCGTTCTTGCCGATGACGCCGTGCGGGCGCAGCTCCTGCTCGTCGTCGATGAGCAGGAAATGATGCGGACCTTCCCAGTTACTGCGCTGCATCAGCTCTTCCTGGCTCAGGCCCGACGGTGGTAGGCGGTCGCGCAGGATTGCTGCCAGCCCGTCGACGACCACGTCGATGTCCTCGGCCGTGTAGGCGTAGGCGCGCACATGTGGACCCTGGATTTTGCCGATCAGCGACGTCTTGGGGTCGATGATGGTGATCTGCGCCTGCTCCGGGGTGAGCTGGCTCATGATCGCCTGCCCGAAGGCGGCCAGGGTCGTGGTCTTGCCGCACCGCTGCCGGCCCAGCACCAACATGTTGGGCACCGACCGCGTCGGTAAATACGTTGGCTGCAAGGCGCTTTCGCCGATCGCAAACGGCACGTTGAGCGGGTCGGAGGCCGCCTCGCTGTCGGCGAACGCCGAGATGACCTGGGCCAGCTGAATCCGCTCGGGCAGCCGGGCCAGCTTCTCCAGCCTGCCCGCACCTGTCACGTCGGCGATGACGGCGCCAAGCTCGCGCGTCGTGACGCGCTCGCCGCTCGCCGAAATGATCTCCGGCAACCCCACCAGCAACTCGTGGCCCTCTCGCGTCACGCCGAACCCGGGCCGGTCCAACGTGTTGCGGGCGGCTTTTCTCTTGTCGAAGCCCTCGCCCATCTGCGTTTCGTCGGGATTGCTCAACCGCAGTTGGATACGCGCGTTGGACACGTTGACCAGCTGCTGCTTTTGGCCCACCAGCCACGCCGTGGCGCTGGTGATGATGTGTATCCCGTAGGACAGGCCCTGGCGGGCTATCGTGACCAGCCGATCGCCGGTGGGGGCGTCCTTGTCGTAGAGGTCGCTGAAGTTGTCGACGACCAGAAAGACGTCGCCGAACTTGTCGTTGGGATCGGTCGCACCTTCGCGTTCGGTACCGAACCGTCGCTCGCGGAATTCGGAGATGTCGATTTGGTACTGCTTGAACGACGCCTCGCGAGCCAGGATCAGCGCCTCGATCGAGGCGACGGTTCGCGAGACCCCCTCCGTATCTGTCTGGCTGACGACGGACGCGACATGCGGCAGTTCCTCGACCGGGTACAGCGAGGCCCCGATGCAGAAGAACGTGACCCGCTCGGGCCGGTACATCAACGCCGCCGAGGTCACCAGGGTCATCAGGGTCGTCGACTTACCGCGCTGAGCGGTCGCGACCACCATGATGTTGTCCATCTCGATATCCATCGCGTGCACCCGCTGGGAGTGCTCTTCGGGGATGTCCACCACACCGACCGGGAAGACCAGGCCCGGGTTCTGTCCGTAGTCTACGTACCACGGTTTGCCCCGCCAGGCGCCCACGAGTGCGTCCATCGTCTGACTGACTTCCAAAGGGGGAAGCCAGATTTGGTGCGGCGGGCGCGCCGGGTTGGCCAACAGCGATTCCCGGATGACGTCGACCAGCTTCTTCTTCCGGAATCCGTCCTCGTGGTACAGGAACTCGTCGGGTTCGTCGGGTTCATCGGCGACGGCCAAGGCCTCGCTGTCGGCGTCGCTGAGCGGCTGATACGCCCAGGTGAGTTCGCGCGGCTGGGAAAAGCTCACGTCCACCGTCTTGTTCACGTTGACGACCCGCTTGGGCACCACGAAGGGGGCCGACACGTAGAAGCAGCGGAACTGCTCGAGGTCGCGGGGCCCGACCTTGAGCAAGGCGTACCCGTTCTCCTTCGACGGGAGATGCAGCGCGGCGTCACTGCCGATCACATCGCGGGAATCCTCCGCGGTCTCGGCGCGCAGCGCAACCCGAAAGGCGATGTTGCTCTTGGCTTTACTCAGCGACGACAGGTCCAGGCGCTGACCGCCGAGGGTGAAGAAGACATTACAGCCGCGGCCCTCCTGCCCGATGTGAATGACCAGGTCGATCCACTCGGGGTGGTGAATGAACAGCTCGAGGTATTCGTCGATGATCACCAGCAGAATCGGTACCGGTTCCAGATCCCGTCCGGCCAGGCGCATCTCCTCGTATTCGTTGGCGTCGCGCGCTCCGGCCTTGTTGAAAAGCCGGTAACGCCTGGCGATCTCGCCGTTGACGGCCTTGCGCATCCGCTCGGCCAGATGTCGGTCGTCCTTGCCCAGGTTGGACAGCGAACCCGCGACGTGTGGAAAGCCTTGCAGGTCTTGGGCCGCCGATTCGAACTTCATATCGACGAAGATCACGATGAACGACTCGGGGGAGTGGGTCAGCGCGATCCCGGTGCACAGCGACAGGAAGTACTCCGACTTGCCCGAGCCGGACGTGCCGATCACCACCGAGTGGAAGCCGAAGCCACCAAAGTCCTTGGCGCGCAATATGATGTACTGCAGCTCGCCGCCCTGCTTGACGCCGACGGGCATCATCGCCCATTTGTGGTCGCCGCGTCCACGGCTCTCGCCCCAGAGTCTGTCGACGTCGAGTTCGCGCGGATCGCTGATGCCCAGCGCCCGCAACAGCTCACCGCCCTGACTGTCAGTCTCCGACAACTCCCCAGCACTCATCGGAGACCAGCGGGCGAGTGCCCGGGCATACCGGCTGGCGGTGGTCTCGGCGAGCATATCGGCGACGGCGTAGAACGTCCCGCGGTGAGTGAGTCGCCCTTCGCGCAGGCCGAAACGTTCACTGTCGTCGGCGAATCCGACGCCGACGCCGGCCCGCGTCGCCAGCCGCAACACGGTGATGCCGGCCATGCCCTTCTGCCCGGTCACGCCTTCCCACTGCTCGGGTGTGCCGACGTTGTCGTCGACGATCACCCAGTGCGGGCCCAGCGCCAGCCCGGCTGGTGATTCCATCGGCGACGGCATCGAGGTGGGGCTGGATCCGACCGGGGGAGTCCATGGCCCCCGGCCCTTGCGGTGCAGCTCGGCGTCGAGCGCCTCTTCCAGCTCGGTCGGCGAGGTGAACACCAACCGGCGCAACCCACATGCGTCGAACATCTCGTCGTGCTGATTGTGTGGCAGCCACACCAGCCACGACCACTGCTCGGGATGCCGGGTGACCACCATGAGCTTGACGTCGCTGGGGCTGTGATAGACCGCAAGGGAGCACATGATCGCGCGGGCGAAACTGTGCAGCTCGCTTGGTTCGTCGCCGATGAAGCTGAATCCGGGCTTCGAGCGCAGGCTCAGCACCTTGCCGATCCCGCGAATCTTGCTCTGCTCGAGGATGAAATCCCTTAGGGCGCCCCCGGTTACCGGTTCGAGTTCTTCCCCGATCGGGACGTCGGGCCACTGCAGCGACACCGCCGACTCGCTGGCTTGCTGAACGCCGATCCCCAGCCGGACGTCAAGGAAATCCGGGTCGGTGCCGCGTCGCTCCCACATCCGCGGACCGCCGATGACGGTGTCCAGGTTCTGCGGATCGCCGTGCACGAACAGCTGGCTGCGTCGCTGATCCTGCGCGGCGCGCTGGACTTCGTCGCGGTCGTCGTCGAGTTGGCGCAGATAACTACGGCGCTGCTTTTCCTGCTCGCCCCAGGAGATCCGGCGTCCCCGCCCGAAGCGGCCGCTGAACATCAGCGTGCCGAACCCGACCAGACCGATCATCGGGAAGAAGCCGGATTGCAGCGACCGGATCCCCGACGCGTACATCACCACCAGGGTGCCGATGATTCCCACCAGCAACGCCGGCAGCGCAATCATCACCAGGATGTTGCGGGGCTCGCGTTCGGGCAGCGCCAGCGGCGCGGCGACCGCGATCCGCACGGGCGGAACGTTCGGCGGTGGCCTGCGGCCACCTCGGACGAAACCTCGCTTGGACATCCTTACCCCCCGTTTTGGTTGGAATCGGGAACGGGCGCCACGGCACCGCCGCCGGTCACCACGTCGCGCGCCACCAGGGCGGCCTCGCGGCCTATCGCCGGTCCGGCCGCGAACGTACGCACTATCGGCCAGGGCGCTTGCACGGCGAGACGCGGATCCAGCCCCAGCGCCTGCAGCGTCGGATGATCCGACTGAATTCCGTACCGAACCCCTTGCGGCGAAAGCCAATACAGGCTTTCCCGACTGTCCGCGGTCGCCACGCCACTGGTGGTCGTCACGAAATTCGCCGCGCCAGGCAGCATCAAAGTCTGTTCCGCCTCAGCCGAATTGGGGTCGCGGTCGTCGCGGACTAGATGCACCAGATGCGAATCCATGCTGATCGGGACCGGCAGGCCCCGCCCGCTGAAGACAGTGATCCGCGCCTGCGGGTCGCCGGCCTGCTTCTCCCAGCCGACGCACGTCGCCGGATTCGCGGACGTGTCGACGAATTCCAGCTTCCCGGACGGGTAATAATCCACGTCGAGCACGTCGATCACCGGGATCTGAATCAGCTTGTCCGGGGGAATCAGGGCCGGCGTCGTCGAACCCTCGGAATTCGCGGTCCGCAACAGGTCCGCGACGAAGCTGGTGATCTTCTGCACGCCGTCGGCCAGCAGCACATAGAAACCGTTGACGGTGCCGCTCGCATCGCGGGTTTCCAGCACACTGCCCACCGCGACGCCCGGCAGAAACCGCGACGGTGTCCCGTGACCCGGAATAGCTGGCAGGACAAGGGGTTCCGTCGATGGCATGGCGTCGAAGAGAGCGTTCGATATTTCGATCGGATAGGTGACCCCGGGATCAAGCCCGAGATTGAAGGTGACCGATCGGTCGGTCGGGTCGATGCGGGAGCGTTGCCCCCGCCAGATCACGTACGTCGCGCCGCGATGCGTCGCGAGGATGGCTTGCGCCGGACCCATGGGCGCCGACCGGCCGGAGGGCGCCAGCTGGCCGGCGATCGACGTCACCAGGGGCGCGGTCCCGCTGCCCCGGGTGGCCGCGGTGTCACACACCGACCATGCCGATACCGAGCTCGGGGTTATCGGCAGGCTGTCCGGCGCGCCCGGAATCCCGATCATCGGGCCGGTCGGGTATTTCGCGATCTCGCTCGCCTTGACCCAGGCGGGCGCACCGGCGCTGCCGACCGCCAGCCGCGCGGACGTCAGGTTGAGCGCGGGGTACAGGCGCCCGTTGATCTTCGCGTAAATGGCGCCGGTATCCCGGTCGCCGATGATGGCCGATTCACCGACCAGGCCCGCGGGCTTCATCACATGAAGCAGGGCCATCCAGCCGATGCCGATGACGACGAGCACGATCGACAGCGCTACCGCCGCCTGCTGTTTGCGGTCGTCGTGCTTCATCCGAACCGAGAACCGGGTGATGGCCGCCCGCAACCGCCGGTTGTAAAACAGGTGCCCCGAGTTCTGGTCCCGGTTGGACAGATTGAGCGGCACAGTCATTCTCCTTTCGGCGGTCGATGCGGGCCTGCCGCATCCATACCGACGTCAGTGCAGGTCGCCACCGTATCTAGCCTGGTTCTCGGCTTCCGCCTCCTCGCGCAGCGCCGCGATCGCGAGGTTCAATCTGTCAGCCAGCTCCGCATGGGCGTAGCCGCTCATCACGTCCGGATGCAACGCCAACTCCACCAACTTGCCGTCCGAATTTGCCACCGCCCGTATATCCCCCAAATCCACGCTGTAAGTGATCGTCTCGGCCTGCGCAACAAGGGCTTCCCACTTGTCGGCCGCCTCACTCAGCTCACGCAACACCGCTTCGACGAGATCGCGATCTTTCAGGTCGCTCCGCTCACTGCGACTGCCCGACCCCGCCACGATGTCAGTATCATCGAGCGCTCCAACCAGCGTCAATTCATTGTGTGACGCTCGGTCACGACTCCGCGCTCCACCGACTGGCCGGCGGTTCATTGAGCTTCTGGAACCAGGCGAGGTGGTAGTTCGCCGATATCGGATCGCCGGCGACGCTGCTTTCGGTCGCCGCCAGCAAGAGGCAGTTGAGCAAAAGCGCGGGGTCGGCGTCGGGATACTGCGTCAGCACCTGGTACCGGGCGGTGTCTAGGTGGACGCGCAGCAGGTCGGCTTCTTCCTCGACGACGCCGGTCCCAGCGGTGGCGGCCTTGGCCAACGTGTGGACGAGCCGCGGCAATCCGTCGCGCCAGTGCGTGACTCGACCCAGCTCCCAGCCCATGTCGTCGACCGCCGGCAGCTCTCGCGCCTGCACCGAAGGTTCCGTCGCGGCGAAGTCAGCCGGCCGGCCTACCGGATCCCCTGGCGTGTAGGTCGCCGAGCGCGTCGTTTCGCCGAGCATCGCGGAGGCTTTACCGGTGCGCCGTGCCGGTGCCAGCAATTGCACGCCGGCCGGCAGGGTGATGCCCGACGGTATCCAGCCGTGGGCGAGGTCGGTGACCAGCACCGTCGTGCCGTCAGCGCGATCGCCGACCGCCCAGTTCAGCTGCGGTTCTTGGCGCACCACGAACGCGAGGATCCGCTGCAGGCGTTCGGTGTCGGATTCGGTCGCAACCGGGGCGGCCGGCTCCTCGACTGCCGGGATCGCGCCGGTCTCGTCGTCGACCTCGTACGGACTCTCCGGCACCTCGGCGTCCCCGCCGTCCACCAACGGCACGGCGGCTTCCAAGGGCTCGACGGCCTCCGGCGCGGCCTGCAGTACCACCGCGTCCGGTCGGGCCTGCGGCTCCGGCGCTTCCGGTTCCGGCGCTTCCGCCGCGGCGGCCGGCTCACCGTCCTCCTCACCCCAAATTCGATGCCGACCGCCCGTATCGTCGTCGTCGTCATCGACCGGCAGCACCGGATCGAGCAACGGGTCTAAGCCGGTGTCCGCGGGCTCCTCGGGTGGGGCGAGGGCTTCCAGCCGGGTGGTCTCGGGTTCGGCTTCGACCGCTGGCGGTTCCGGCGGGGCCGGCGTTTCCAGGGCGTCCGGCGCGGCGGCCGGCTCGCCGTCCTCCTCACCCCAAATTCGATGCCGGCCGCCCGTATCCTCGTCGTCGTCATCGACCGGCGGCACCGGCTCGACCGCCCACAGTTTCGGGATGACGGCGGTCTCGGCATCCTCAGTCGTCGCGGCCGGCTCGTCGGCAGCATGCTCGGTTGCCGGGACCGGGATGACCTCGGTGCGGTCCGCGATGGGCCCGTCTGCGGAGGTTTCCGGCAACGCCGGAACGACGGGGATGATTTCCGTTTTGTCGCGATCACTGTGCGGGAAACGCTCAGCCGCCCGTCTGGGCGGGTACCGCGGGTAGTCGGGGCGGGCCTTCCGCGCACGTAAATGGCGAATCGCCGACTCGACTCGTCGCGCCGCGTGGGCGCGGGCCTCGTTGATGGCACGGGCCTCCGCGGCATGGCGGGCCGCATCATCCATTCCGGCGCGCTTGAGCATCTTCAGCTCATCGTTGGCTCTGCTGGTAATCCGCTGCAGGTCGGCCCTGAGATGCTCTGCGAGCGGGGCGTTTTCGTCGGTGATCGTCGATAGTTCGGCAGGCCAGAGCCCACCGATCACCCACGGGGTGCAATCGATGGGAGAGCTGAAGGCCGGCATCGCCAGTGATTCCCGGGTAGCTCTCCGGAGGCGCTGGCGCGCCGTCTTCCGACCGAAGATCGCCACCGGTTCAGCGTACCGACATCTTGCGGGCGAGCTTTGCCGACGGTGAATTGTGCGGCCCCGACGGCCTGGGTACCGTGAGGCCATGGCTGATTCTGCGCTGCAGCAGCAACTCGACGAAGTGCGCGCCCTGCTCGGTCGGGCGCGAGAGTTGTTCGGCGCCAATCCCATCGAGCCGCCCAGCGATATCGCACCCGATCCCGATGCCGCTAAGAGATGGCTGCTCTAGGACGATCGGTGTGGTGCGGCCGCTTAATCCATGCGGTCGCGGCGACGCAATTTGTGGGCCAGCAGTTTTTCGATGGCCGCATCGAGGTCACGCGGGCTGGGGACCTCGGCGGACGGCGTGTGCCCAGCGGCGACGATCTCGTCTCGAACTTCCAGTAGCGCTTTGAGCCACGAGACGTCGGCGGTCAGCAGAATGCCCTGCGCCAGGGTCGCGGCGTCGGTATCCATCGCCTCCTCACTGAGCGCGACGCTGTGCATGTACCCGCCGCGGCACGAGCGGACGAGGATGTGCCCACTCGGATGAACCGTGTCGAAGGCGGGATTGGCGTCGGTCATCGACCGCCGTCGACGATGCCGCCCAGCTGCCCGGCCGCATCTTCCTCGTGCTGGTCCCATGCCGACGCCGAGACGCTGAGTTTGTGCGCCATATCGGCGTGGTCGTCGGCTTGTTGCTGATAGCACTGGCGTCTCAGCTCGAGTAATTCGCGCCCGGCATCGCGAAGCTCGCCGAAGATGGGGCCCAGCGAGTCCAGGCTCTCCTGAATCGCGGCGTGCGACGACGGGATGGTGCGTAGGTAGTCGGAGGTCTCCTGATGATGCGCAGCGGCTTCACGTAAGTGTGCGGGCACCACGTGGATTCGATCTGCCATCCGTTTGTCTCCTCTTCCTGCGACGCCGGCCGGGCCGGCGGGTTCCCTACAGTTCGGTGGTCGACGTCGCCGCCGGCCGGGTCGGTGTCGGTGTCGGTGTGTCGGTCGTGGCCGGCGCGGTCGCGGTGGCCGGCGGATGCTCCCAGCCTAGAAAGCTCGGGCCGCTTACGGTGGCGATGTGCTGAATCTGCCCGTCGAGCAGGGCCTTGCCGTGGCCCAGGCCAAGCGCATGACGATCGGTGAAAATGCCGATATCTCCCGGTATGACCTGCACCGGGTCGAGCGGACTACTGACCGTGGTCCCCGGTGCGGGGATCGTAATTCCCTGCTGGGCGAAGGCATCTGCGATCGGCACCCCACCGGCCGCGGCTTTGATCGCCGCGGCGAGTTGCGGACTGGCGGCCGTCACGGTCTCGCCGTCGGGCAGCGTCACCGCGGTCGGGCCCGATGGCGGCGCCTCGTGGCTCTGCGCCGACGTGTCCTCGTCGTGGTGCTCGTCGTCTTTCGCGTGGTCGGGTTCATCGCCTGAGGCATCGGGGTCGTTGGAGTCCGGCGGCCCGTTGTCGTCCAGCCCCGACCAGGACGGATCGCCACCCTCTTGCCGTCCGGACGCCGGTAACCCACCCGGCGCCCCCCAACCGCCCATCGTGCCCACACCTGGCAGTGGCACCCCGCCCAGATTGGGAATGCTTGGCGTCGTCGGCGTGATCGGAACCGACGAGCCCGCCGCCGGGTCCTGTGCCGGGTCGCCGTTCAGCAGCGCCGGGTCCTCCGCCAGCAGCGAATCCAGCAGCGGATCACCGCCCGCATCGGCCGGGGCCGCCGGCAGCGGGGCGGTCGCATTGACGGGTGCGGTAACCGGGGTCGCCGCGGGCCGGGTCTCGCCGAGTCCGCTTGTCGAGGCGTCATACAGCGATGTCCATGCGGCCATCAGCGCCGACTTCGACGTGTCATCCAGACTTGCGGTCATCACCACCGCGCGGATGTCCCGGAGCTTGCCGATGAGAAACCGTTGGAAATCCCGGGCACCCACCGGGGTGTCCAAATCGGATCGCGTCTGCACCGCCGCCTCGGTTTCGCGCTGCAACGCGGTCAGCGCTTCCCTACCCTCGACGGTTTTCAGATGGGCGTTCATGATCGCCGAAATCACTTGCAGGTCGAGTTGTGAGCTTGCTGAATTCTGATGTGCCAGAGCGACTTCAGCGCCAGCTATGGCTTCGGCGGCGGCGCCTTCCTCGTCACCCGATACACCTGTGCCTTCCGGTTTCGCCCGTGCATCGAACAGGTCGGGATGTTGTTGACGAATCTTGGTCGAGATCGCGGCGAGGTTGTTTCCATGGGTAGCAGGGGTGACCACGGCCGTTAGCTCATTCGGTGTCAGCCCGGCCTGCCATGCGTTCGGATCGCCAGTGCGGTCACGCACAACCCTTACCGTGGCAAGTAGCTCGTCATACATCGACATCGGCTAGACAAGCAACGCTGCGCCCGAGTGCGGGCGTGGTCGCGACCCCTCCATGCCGGGTGACAGTACTTTGCCGCATTCTCGTCGACAATTCACTTCGCGGTGGGTGTGGGGAAATCTCTCGCCCGGCCGCCGGCTAGCCGCCAGGCACGACGTACTGCTCCCGGAGGCTTTGCAGCACAGCTGCTTTCGCACTGTCCATTTGGTGAGCAGCTGCCACGACTGCCGCGATCTCCCGCTGCTTGGCGATCAGGAACTTCTGAAACTCGCGTGCTCCCATCGGCGTATCCGCTGCGAGCGCAGCATGATTCGGTACGGCACGATCGATTTCCTCGGCGATCGCGTCCAGTCGCCTGATGCTCTCGCGGATCGCGGCATGAGCGCTGGCAATCACTTCCGACAGCACCCGATCGGCGTCGGCCACCGAGCCATGCTGGCTCGCCAACGCTGATTGCCGCGCCCGGATGGCGGCTAACGACGCTTGTTCCGACATGGCCTCAACCTATTCATCGTTACTTCTCATATCGGCCGGCGAATCGCGACGTTGCCGCCGAGCGGACTGATCCGCACCGAGGCCCCCGAGTAGGGCGCTTCGACGACCAGATTGTTGCCGATGGCCAGTTGCACATGTCCGGAGTGCGGGAAGACGAGGTCGCCCGGCCGAACTTGCGAACGCGGGACCGGGATCCCGTCGTTGATCTGCTGATACGTGGTGCGGTCCAGGTGGAGGCCCGCCTGCGCGTAGGCCCATTGGACCAGCCCGGAGCAATCGAACTGATCGGGACCCGTCGCACCCCAGACATACGGACGGCCCAGGCGCGACAACGCCGCGCGCACCGCGATCCCGGCACGACTGCTCGGCAACGGCAGCCGCAAACCGGCTAACGCGGACCCGTGGTGGTGCAACATCCGGTAGCGCAACGCCCGCAGCGCCGTCGCACGCCGGCGGGCGCGCAACCTGGCCACCAGGACGTGCGTCCGTTGCGCGCGCAGCCTCTCAACACGACGACGTACAGCCTCGCGCTGGGCCATCGGTGTCGTCGGGGCAGCGACGGCATCGGCGCGGGCCTCGTCCAGGACGCTCTTGGTCAGCGCGTGCGCCTGGGCCCGGTCGTGATGAGCACCGTCGATAACGCGGGCCGCGGCGGCATCCGTGCGATCTGCCGACGACAGCGCTTCCCGGCCGTGGTCCGCCCAGCGTTGGTAATCAGCTTGTTCCACAGCACTATTCAGCACGCCTGCGCGACGCAGATATGCACCGTGGTGTGCGCCGTTGAGTGGCGGACGGGGAGGGTTGCCGGCGAACAATTCGTGTGCGCGGCTCAACGCCTCGACATCGCTTTCGATCACGCGTCCCCCTCGCCACTGTCCCCGTCACTGCCATCCTCGGCCGTCGCCTCGACCCCGTCGGCGAATGCCCGAACGCGGGGGAGCGCTCCGGCGGGGATGACGCCGCGATTTCGCATGTCCCACATCTCGTCACTGCTCACACCGAGCAGGGCCGCGATGATCGCATCCGGCAACGACGACTGGGCGCACGCCCGGTCGAACCGCGCGCTCAGGCTGGTGGGCATCCGCTCCAGCAGGGCGGTGCGCGTTGCCTCCAGCGCCCGCAGATGCTGCATCAGGCGCCCCGTCGAATCGGCGCCGGCGTTCACCGCCACCCGCCAGGAGCTGGCCGCAAGCATCTCGGCCTTCACGCACTGTGCGATCACAGAGAGAATATACGTCTCGTATTCGTTTGATGTTGTCGCAGGCAATCTATCGATGACTGATTTGAGGGCATCGAGCTGCGCTTCGGCGTAGCCCTCGAGCACGTCGGTGTCGCTGTGACGGTCGACGACCACCGCCCCGGCGGGCCGAGCGGACATGGTCACCGGTGGCTGTGCGGCGATCAACCGGGCCAGCTCGGCATCGGGATCGGCGGCCACCAGCAGTCGCGAATACGTGCCGGGGGGCAAACCCAGGCCGTTCTCAACCTTCTGAACTGTGCTTTTGTGGGGCTTGCGGGCGCCGCGCTCCAGATAGCTCAGTCCCATGATGCTGACGCCGGTCGCGGCGGCGAGCTCGGCTAGCGACCAGTCCCGCGACTCACGCAACGCACGGATCGCCGCACCAGCCGATTCACGGCTCACCGCAGGCTCCGGCCATGGGCCGGATATTACACAGGGGGTACGCCTTGTCAGCGGATATACGTTTTTGTCACGTTTCTCTTGCGCACGTCCCAAGATTGTGTATACGCTTCTGTCTACGTTTCAATGCCGACAAGGAGACCGAGATGGGACACCCCTGCGCAGCCAACCCGGAACTGTGGTTCGGCTATCCCGATGACGACGAGGGTGACGGGGCGGCCAAGGCGCGTGCCTACGAGCGATCCGCCACCGAGGCCCGCGTCGAATGCCTGCGCCGGTGCCCGTTGGCGCAACAGCGCCGGTGTGCGCAGTACGCCATCGCGCACCGCGAGGAGTACGGCGTCTGGGCCGGCGTCAAGCTTCCCGGTGGCCAGTACCGCAAGCGCCACCAGCTCGCCCGGGCCCACGACATATTGCGCCGCATCGCCGCGGGTGAGATCAGCTCAAGGCAGCTGCCCGAGAACGCGGCGCTCCTGGCGCGCCGCGAACACGAGGCCATCCCGGCCCCCGCAATGGTGTTGCACCTGCCGATGGCACAGATTGGCCCGCGTTCTGCCGCCTGACAGCGCGTCCGGACACGGTGAACGTTTGTTCACTGAGCTGACGGGGTAGTCGTGGTCGGCAAGGACCGCGACCGCTGACCCAAAGGCACAGCAATGACGTTCGACCTGACACCGACGGCAGCCCAGCACGACCTTGCCCGACGGACACACGAGTTCGCCGAATCCGTGATACGCCCGGTTGCACTCGACTACGACCAGCGCCAGGAGTTTCCCTGGCCGGTGCTCGAGGAGGCCGCCCAACGCGGGTTCTACAGTCCGCTGTTCTACCGCGATCTGATCGGTGACCCGACCGGGATGTCGCTGCCCATGTTCATGGAGGAACTGTTCTGGGGTTGTGCGGGAATCGGTTTGGCGATCGTCATGCCGGCACTCGCGCTGTCGGCGATTGGCCAGGCGGCGTCCCCGGAACAGATGCTCGAGTGGGCACCCGAATGCTTCGGCACCCCGGGCGATCTCAAGCTTGCCGCACTGGCTATTTCCGAACCCGAGGGCGGCAGCGACGTACGCAATCTGCGCACCCGCGCCCGCCGCGACGGCGACGACTGGATCATCGACGGCCACAAGATGTGGATCGGCAACGGCGGCATCGCCAACGTCCATGTGGTCAATGCGGTGGTCGACGAAGAGCTGGGCCACCGCGGCCAGGCGCTGTTTGTGGTACCGGGCGGCACCCCCGGCCTCGAACTGGTTCGCAAACTGGACAAGCTGGGCTGCCGGGCATCTCACACCGCGGAGCTACGATTCAACGGCGTGCGCGTGCCGAACGCCAATCTGCTTGGCGGACAAGAGAAACTCGAGCACAAGCTCGCCAAAGCCCGCGAACTGGTGGCCGGCGGACAGCGCTCCGGCTCGGCGACCCTGGGCACCTTCGAGCAGACCCGTCCGATGGTCGCCGCCCAAGCGATCGGCATCGCGCGGGCGGCGCTGGAGTACGCGACGGCATATGCCACCGAGCGGGAGGCGTTCGGCGGGCCCATCATCGACAACCAGGGGATCGCGTTTCCGCTGGCCGACCTGGCCACCCAGATCGACGCCGCCCGGCTGCTGACCTGGCGTGCCTCCTGGATGGCAGCCAACGAAGTCCCATTCGAGCGAGGCGAAGGTTCGATGGCCAAACTCGCCGCCAGCGAGGTTGCCATCAAGGCCACCGAACGCGCCATCCAGACCATGGGCGGCTGGGGCTACATCACCGACCACCCGGTCGAGAAGTGGTACCGAGATGCCAAGCTGTACACCATCTTTGAGGGAACCAGCGAGATCCAGCGGATGGTCATCTCGAACGCGCTGGGCGCGGCGGTGGGCACTCCGCCGCTGCACGTGGTGCTCGAGCCGTCCGGCGGTCCGTTGAACCGGATCTTCGGACGGGGCGCACCGCTGCGTTCCCGCGCTGCGGATGCCGCGCTGTCGGTGAAGGACCAAATTCCGGAGCCGATCATGCGGGTGGCCATGCAGGTGCTACGCCCGCCGGGCCGGTAGTCCGTCTCGACGGCACCCCGGTCCCGGGTAGTGTCGCGATATCGGCGCCTCAGGCCCGCGCCAAGAGTGGACGATGAGCAACCTCGAGACCGCACCCACCGAAGTCGCCTGCGCCGCAACGTCGGTCGCCGGCATCGAAGTGCTGTCTCCGCGCGAGGTTCCGCTGGGCGGCCCGGGGGCGATGCCGGTGCAACGCACCGGTGTCGGTTCCGGGGGCCGCGGTGCGGGTGTTTCTCGGCGAACTGGCCGGCAGCCGCTCGCCAGTGCACACGTTCACCCCGTTGGGCGCCCAAATCGATCTCGACGCGAAGGCTGCGGTGAACATCGACGTCGACCCGGCGTTCGAACACGGTGTGCTCTGCGATGTGGGCACGGTGGAGATGAGGGGGACGACCCTGTCCGTCGCCGAGCTCGGGTATCAAAGCCCGGGCAGCTCCGCGCTGCGCCTGCGCAACGTCGGGGACCGGCCGGCCAGGGTCGTGCTGCTGGGCGGCACACCGTTTACCGAAGAGCTTTTGATGTGGTGGAACTTCGTCGCGCGCAGCCACGACGAAATCGTCCGCTATCGGCAACTCTGGCAGGACGCCGACGAACGCTTCGGCGCCGTCGCCGGATATCGGGGCCCGGTCACCCGACTGTCCGCCCCGCCGCTACCGACCACCCGGCTGCTACCCAATCAGCCACACACAGAAGGGAATCCAACATGACCACCGATAAGACCGGCGCCGAAACCACCGTCACCGCTGGGCATCAGACCTACACCATTGCCGTCGACGGGAAACCCGCAGGCCACGCTGACTTTCTCGACCGTGGCGACCAGCGGGTCTTTTACCACACCGTGGTAGATCCGGAATTCGGCGGCCGCGGCCTGGCAACCATCCTCCTGAAGGAGGCGCTCGACGCCGCCCGGGGCGCCGGCAAGCGGATCGTCCCGGTGTGCTCCATGGTCGAGACGGTCCTCCAGAAGCATCCCGAATACGAGGACATCACCGACCCGGTCACGCCCGAAATCGTCAGCTGGACGCAAAGCCAGCCGACCACCTGAGGAGCCGCGGAAGGCGTGGCCGGCAGCCCGGCTGTCGCTGCTGCGATGTAATACCGGCCAATCGGGTCGACACGCCCCACTTTTCAGCAACTCGTGGCGAACCCGACGTCGGGTGTCGCAGCGGCGTAGCGCCCGTCCATGGCCGGTCCGCCGCTCTCGCCGGGCCTACTCGCACCGACCCTTGGTGGGAGCAAATCGCCAGCTTGCAGCCCACCTTGGTGGGTTGCGTGTCCCCACGCCGGGTGGCTCCGGAGGCAGGTTTGTCGGGAGTAACGCCATTTCCCAGCTAACTCACAGTCTTAGTGAGCAAAATTATTGACACTGAGCGCCCACCGGCCCCCGTAGCATTGCGTTTGTTTGCCGTTTACCGATGGCCCGCGCATGGGAATGCTCGACCGGAGGGAATGACATGGACTTCGCGATGCTGCCGCCAGAGATCAACTCTGCGCGGATGTATACCGGCGCCGGCTCAGGTCCGCTGCTGGCGGCAGCGTCGGCTTGGGAGGGGCTGGCCGCCGAGCTGCATTCGGCGGCCAGTTCGTATCAGTCCGCAATCTCAGGCCTGACGGCCGGTCCATGGCTGGGGCCCGCCTCGGCAACGATGGCTTCCGCGGCCGCTCCCTATATTGCCTGGATGAGAACCGCCGCCGCGCAGGCGGAACAAACGGCCAACCAGGCGATCGCGGCGGCCACCGCGTACGAGGCCGCGTTCGCCGCAACCGTGCCGCCGCCCGTCGTCGCGGCCAACCGCAGCCTGCTGGCGGCGTTGATCGCGACAAACCTTTTCGGGCAGAACACCTCGGCGATCGCGACCACCGAGACGCAGTACTCCGAGATGTGGGCGCAAGACGCCGGGGCCATGCAGAGCTACGCGGGCGCGTCGGCTGCGGCCACCAGGCTGGACGCATTCAGCACGCCTTCTTCGACCACCGACTCCGGCGGCACGACGGCGCAGGCGGCCGCGGTGTCTCGGGCGACGGGGACCTCCGCCGGCAATGCGCAACAGAGCGTCTCGTCGGCGGTGCCCAACGCGTTGACCAATCTCGCGGCCCCCGCGGCCCCCGCGGCGACCGCGGCACCCCTGTCGGCGATGGACGAGCTGAATTTCGTGGCAGACCTGAGCTCGGTTTTCGTCGACCCGACGGGAACCGCCCTCAGTACGGTGTCTCTTCCCTATGACGTTGTGGGTGCCCTGACCGGTTTCCACACCGACGACATCGTCAGTGGCTGGGCGGGAATCCAGTCCTGGCCCGGCTATGCACCGATACCTCCGTCGTCGTTTCCGGTGATCAACAGCCTCGGCTCGCCAGCAGCGACATTGGCCGACTCGACGTCGGTCGGCAGGTTGTCGGTGCCGGCAACGTGGGCCGCGGCCGCGCCGGAGTTTCGCCTCAGCGCGGTCGCATTACCCACCACGACGGTCGCGGCCGCCGCGGAAGCCTCGGCGGCTGGCGGCGCGGGCAACCTGTTCAGCCAGATGGCCCTGGCCAGCATGGCTGGGCGCGCAATGGCAGGCACCACCGGTGGCGGGGGTGCAGGCGTGCGGGAGCGGATGGGGCTGGCACTGGGCAAGCCCGGGAAATCGACGCAGGATGAGTCGGAAGAAGCGACGGAAGCGGCTGCGGGCGGCCCGATTACGGGCATCTCCGCAGAGCTGCGCGAATTGTTCTCCCTGCGCGACGCCGGAATTCTCACCGACGAGGAGTTCGCCGAGCAGAAGCGGCGCCTGCTGCCGAGCTGATCCCGGCGGCGTCGTCACGGCGCCGGCAGTTTCACCACGCGGTTGCCGGTGTAGTCGGTGACGAAGAGATTGCCGGCGTTATCCACCGCCACGCCGCTGGGGTGTTCGAGGCCGGTTATCGGAATCATCGCCTGATGGTTCGACCCAGCCGCCAGCTCCAGCACCCGGTTGCCGGTGTAGTCGGTGACGAAAACATCGCCCGCACCGTCCACCGCCACGCCGCTGGGGTCGCCGGGGGTAAAGAGTCCGGTGAACGGCAGCACCTCCTGCCGGCCTGACTTGGGCGGCATTTTCAGGACCTGGCTGTTGCCCGAGTCGGTGACGTAGATGCTGCCGGCGGCATCCAAGCCCACCCCTTCCGGGCCGGCGAGACCGGTGAACGGCATTTGCACCGGCTGGCGCGCCCCGGCCCCCAACTCCAGAACGCGGTCGTTACCGGTGTCGGCGACATAGACGGTCCCACTGGCATCAACCGCTACCCCCTGCGGCTTGTTGAGGCCGGTGAAGGGCAGCTCGGTCGGGGTGCTCGACCCGGCCGCCAGCTTCAGCACGATGTCGTCCCTGACCTCCGTGATGTAGAGGTTGCCCGCGGCGTCCGCCGCCACTCCCTCGGGGGCACGTAGGCCGGTGATCGGCAGCTGGATTGGGGTGCTCGCCCCGGCCGCCAGCTTCAGCACCCGATTGTTGTCGTCGTCGGCGATATAGAGGTTCCCGGCGGGATCCACCTCGACGTCGGCGGGATGGTTGAGACCGGTAAACGGCAGCGTAATTTCGGGGCCAAAGACGCGTATCCCGCGTTGGGGTCCGGTGGGCCGCGCGGCGTTAGAGCGGTCCTTACCCAGCTGGCTGGTGATGACAACGGCAGCGACGGCGGCTACCACCAACAGGACAGCGGCCGAGATCGCGATGCGTGGCCGCCGCCACCACGGGCGCCGAGGCGCGGAGTGGGCAGTGGGCGGAGATTGCTCGACGGGTGGTTCATCACCGTCTGGCTTCTCGGAGGTGCGGTGCCGCCCAGCCTGCTTGCCCTCCACCGGCTCACCATACCCAGCCGGACGCTTTGGGGGCATCCTTTGAACCTTGCCGCGCTAGGCCAAATGCGCACTGTCCTCGTGTAATTCGTCGCGCCGCAAGCTCATTGGGTTGATCGCCGAGACATCGCCGCCGGCGACCACCGCCCGGGTGATCGGGGTGAGCTCCCGAAATAGCGTCTCGACCTCATCGTCGCTGAGCGGATCGAGCGCCGAGAGGGCCAGCGCGTCCGTTGTCGCTTCGATGTGGTCCTTGAGCTGCTGGCCGGTGCTCGTCAGCGAACCGTCCTCGTTCAGCAGTCCGCGCTCGGCCAGGCGTTGTTCGTGATGACGCCAGGCCGCGTCGTCGTAATCGCGGGTGCGGGCGATGTAGTCGCGCGGGACCCGACCCGCCGCGGCGTGCAAGACGTTGGATTCTCGGCCCGAGACGCCGGCGGCGGCCAACAGCGCGACATGTGCGTCGCCGCGCTGCTCGCGCAGCAGCGTCGCGGCATGCCACAGCGCCGCCAGCGGATCGTCCGGCCACGGCAACGCCCGGTTCGCGGCGAACAGCGGACGCCCGTCCAGCGTCGCCTCGCGTGCTGCCTTGCCCGCTAATTCCGCTGCGGCACTGACCTTTTCGTCCGCAGTGAGGCCGTACCGGCGCAGCGCCGCGACCGCGGAGTCTTGCCGGGCGCCTAGCGCGGCGTCGGGTCCGGCGATCTGCCACGCCGACGGCAGCGCCTTGGCGACGCGTTCGGGGGCGAAGTTGTAGAAGATGGCGGTCACGACTTCGGGCGGCACCATGCCGAGCGGCGCCGAGCGGGCCGCGAAGTAGCCCATCCAGAAACCCCGGTAGCCCAGTCCGTCCAGGGCCGCCCGCGCCTCCGGCGCGAAATACGTCACGGCGTGTATCGGCTCAAACCGATCAAAGAAGCGGCGAGCCAGCCCGGATTCCCTGCGCACGAACGCAGTTAATCATGGACACCTTGCTACACAGGTCCGGGAAGTTCACCCAGGTCGGATAATTCGGCATGTAACCGGGCAACGGCGGATTGGTACTCGTCCTCGCCGAGCGTCTTCGCGTAGTAGCGCCCCACGTCGTCGCCCATCGCCACCGAGCCGCGATCGATCGTGACCTTGACTGTGTCGGCCATGCCTCAAGTTCTACCGCCGACCCTGAGGGGCGGGTAGTCGCCCGAACAGCGCCTCGTGGCGGCCACGCATGCGGTTCATCGAACCGCTTTTGGTGGGCGAAGGGGGACTTGAACCCCCACGTCCCGAAGGACACTGGCACCTGAAGCCAGCGCGTCTGCCATTCCGCCACTCGCCCGGGGAAAACAACCGATGGACCATATCACTTTAGTGGCCGCTCGCCCCAACCGCTGAGCCGGCCCAAACAACGGCTCGGGCGCCGGGCCGCCGGCTGGAGACCTCTTTGAACTGCGCGGATTTGATTCTCAGAATTCTCCCGGTGACGCCGCATCGCGGTATCCCGATACCATGCTGGGGTGATACGACACGCCGGCAAGCCCTTTGCCTTGCGCCGGCGATATACGGCGACAAGTGCGGGTGAGCGCTGACGCATGGGTAGCCAAAAAGGGCTGGCTGCGCGCATCGAACGCAAGCTCGAAGTAACCGTCGGCGACGCGTTTGCCCGACTATTCGGGGGATCGATCGTCCCCCAAGAGGTTGAAGCCCTATTGCGTCGGGAAGCCGAAGACGGTGTGCGGCCGCTGCAGGGAAATCGCCTTTTGGCGCCCAATGAATACATCATTACCCTCGGTGTGCACGACTTTGCGAAGGTAGGCGCCGATTCTGAGGTCTCGTCAGGCGCTTTCGCGCGGCACGTGGCTGACTATATCGATGAACAGGGGTGGCAAACGTATGGTGATGTGGTCGTCAGGTTCGAGCAGCTGCCGAACCTGCACACCGGCCAGTTCCGCGCCCGCGGGGCTGTCAACCCCGATGTCGAGCCCCGCCCGACGCTCGGCGATCTCGCCCGGCGACAATCAAATCAGGCGTTCAGCGCAGAACCAGGAGTACCACCAATGAGTGACAACCCGAGCTATCGCGGCGGTCCGGGGCAGGGGCGGCCGGGCGACGAGTACCCCGA
The DNA here is from genome assembly GCF_900157365.1 of Mycobacterium numidiamassiliense. GTDB lineage: Bacteria > Actinomycetota > Actinomycetes > Mycobacteriales > Mycobacteriaceae > Mycobacterium > Mycobacterium numidiamassiliense. Next base: position 126,069 of record NZ_FUEZ01000004.1, read on the forward strand.
GGACCGCTATGCGCGTCCACAAGACGACCGCGGTGGTCAGGACCCACAGGGCGGGCCGGAGGCACGCGGCGGATACCCGCCGGAGCAGGGCGGCTACCCACCCCAGGGCGGATATCCACCGCCTCGCCATCCCGAACAGGGTGGCTACCCCGAGCAGGGTGGCTACCCCGACCAGCGCGGCGGCTACCCCGAGCAGGGTGGCTACCCACCCCAGGGCGGATATCCCGAGCAGGGTGGCTACCCGCCCCCGGGCGGGTATCAGGCTCCCGGCGGCTACCCGCCTCCCGGTGGATACCAAGATCAGGGCCGCGGCTACCCCGACCAGCCGCAGGGCGGCTACCCGCCGTCGTATGAACAGCGTCCCCCCGCTGCCGGCGGCTACGGGGCCCAAGGCTACGACCAGGGCTACCGCCCGGGCGGCGGCTACGGCCCGCCCGGCGCCGGTCAACCTGGCGGCGGTCAGCCCGGCGGCGGTCAGCCCGGTTACGGCGGCTATGGCGAATACGGTCGCGGGCCCGCTCGTCAGGAGGAGGGCTACGCGCCCCCGCCGGCGACCGAACAGGCTCGACCGGCATACCCCGAGCAGGGTGCCGGGTATGAGCCGGGCGGCGGCTACGACCAGGGCTACCAGCAAGGCGGCCAGGGATACGGCCAGCAGGATTATGGCCAGTCGGGCGACTACACCCAGTACGCCGAGAGCGTTCCGGGCGGCTACCCCCCGCAAGGCGGCGGCTACCCCGAGACCGCACACCGCGACTACGAATACGGTCAGGCCGGCGACTACGCCGGGTCCGCCGAGTACGGCCAGCAGCCCGAGTACGGCCAGCAAGCTGATTACGGCCAGCAAGCGGGCGGAGGGTACGGCGGCTACAGCGGGTACGGATCCGCCGGCGCCAACGTCACCCTGCAGCTCGACGACGGCAGCGGCCGGACCTACCAGTTGCGCGAAGGTTCCAACATCGTGGGTCGCGGACAGGACGCCCAGTTCCGGCTGCCCGACACCGGCGTCTCCCGCCGTCACCTGGAGATCCGCTGGGACGGCCAGGTCGCGCTGCTCTCGGACCTCAACTCCACCAACGGCACAACCGTCAACAATGCGCCGATACAGGAGTGGCAGTTGGCCGACGGCGACGTCATCCGTCTGGGCCACTCAGAGATCATCGTTCGGATTCACTGACCGCACCGGGCTCAAAGCTGCCGTGCTTCGCCCCGCGTCGACCGCCGTCCAAGTATCGTGACGTTGCTGATGTGCTCGGAGTCACGGGCTAACGGGTGCGATGCCAGGACGGAAAGGACGCCAGATGCAGGGACTAGTACTGCAACTGACGCGCGCCGGATTTTTAATGCTGTTGTGGGTATTCATCTGGTCTGTCCTGCGGATCTTGAAAACTGACATCTACGCACCTACCGGTGCTGTCATGGTGCGCCGCGGTTTGGCGTTGCGCGGGACGCTGCTGCCGTCGCGTCAGCGCGGCCAAGCCGCGCGCTACCTGGTAGTCACCGAGGGGGCGCTTGCAGGGGCGCGCATCACCATGAGCGGACAGCCGGTGTTGATCGGTCGCGCCGACGACTCAACCCTGGTGTTGACAGACGACTACGCCTCGACGCGGCACGCCCGGCTATCTCAGCGCGGCTCGGAATGGTACGTCGAGGATCTAGGATCGACCAACGGCACTTACCTTGACAGGGCGAAGGTGACGACTGCGGTACGAGTTCCAATCGGAACGCCGGTTCGGATCGGCAAGACGGCAATCGAGTTGCGCCCGTGAGCCTGGTCCTGCGATACGCCGCCCGTAGCGATCGCGGCCTGGTACGCGCTAACAACGAAGACTCGGTGTACGCCGGTGCACGGTTGCTCGCGCTCGCCGACGGCATGGGCGGCCACGCCGCCGGTGAGGTCGCCTCTCAGCTGGTGATCGCCGCGCTGGCTCATCTCGACGACGACGAGCCCGGTGGCGATCTGCTCGCCAAGCTCGATACCGCCGTCCGCTCCGGCAACGCCGCCATCGCCGCCCAGGTCGAGATGGAACCCGACCTCGAAGGTATGGGCACCACTCTGACCGCGATTCTGTTCGCGGGCAACCGACTTGGGCTCGTCCACATCGGTGACTCACGCGGATACATGCTGCGCGACGGCGAACTCACCCAGATCACCAAGGACGACACCTTCGTCCAAACCCTGGTCGACGAAGGGCGGATCACGCGGGAAGAGGCCCATAGCCACCCTCAGCGATCGTTGATCATGCGGGCGCTGACCGGCCACGAGGTCGAGCCCACGTTGACGATGCGTGAAGCGCGCGCCGGCGACCGGTACCTCCTGTGCTCGGACGGACTGTCCGACCCGGTCAGCGACGAAACCATCCACGAGGCGCTGCAAATCCCGGATGTCGCCGAAAGTGCTTACCGCCTTATCGAATTGGCGCTGCGCGGCGGTGGGCCGGATAACGTGACGGTGGTGGTGGCCGACGTGGTCGACTACGACTACGGCCAGACTCAGCCGATTCTCGCCGGCGCGGTATCCGGTGACGACGATCAGCTCACCACTCTGCCCAACACCTCCGCCGGCCGGGCCTCTGCGATCGGCCCCCGCAAGGGCGAAACCGCCAAACCTGTTGCGCTACAAGAGGAAGCGGCTCAACGGCCGCGGTGGCCGCGCCGGCGGATGATTATCGTCAGCACGCTGGCCATCCTGCTGGTGCTCACGGGCCTGGCCATCGGGCGAGCCATCATCCGCAGCAACTACTACGTCGCCGATTACAACGGCATGGTGTCGATCGTCCGCGGAATTCAGGGATCGCTGCTGGGCATGTCCCTGCACGAGCCGTATCTGGTGGGCTGCCTCAACGCCCGCAACGAGTTATCCCTGATCAGCTACAGCCAATACGGCAGTCACCTCGATTGCCGAGTGATGCAACTGCAGGATCTGCGCCCTGCCGAGCGCGCGCAGGTTCAGGCCGGCCTTCCGGCCGGAACCCTGGATGACGCGGAAGCGCAGTTGCGGGAATTGTCCGCCAACTCCCTACTGCCGCCGTGTCCGCCGCCGCGCGCCACTTCGCCGCCGGGATCGCCCGCCCCGATGACCAGCGCAACAGCACCGCCAAGCGTCCCGGGACCCCCGCCCTCATCCAGCGGCCAACCCAGCAGCTCGATTCCCGCTAGCCCTCCCGTCAGCACCACCCCAGCAGCGCCCGCGACCACGCCGCCCACCGCTACTACCTCTCAGACGGTGACTGCGCTCCCTCCACCGCCACCTCAGCCGGGCATCGACTGCCGGGCGGTGGCATGACCACACAAATCCAGCCACCGGTCGCGGTCACGCCTCCGCTGCCCACCCGTCGCAATGCCGAGCTGGCGCTGTTGGGCTTTGCCGCGCTGATCACCGTCGCCGCGTTGCTCATCGTCGAGGCCAACCAGGAGCGCGGCCTGCGCTGGGACCTGACCGCCTACGGGCTGATCTTCCTGCTTGTGTTCGGTAGCGCGCATCTGGCGATTAGGCGCTTCGCGCCCTACACCGACCCACTCCTGTTGCCAATTGTGGCCCTGCTCAACGGACTTGGCTTGGTGATGATCCACCGCCTCGACCTGGTGAACAACGAACTGAGCGGACGCCATCACCCCAGCGCATCCCAGCAGATGCTGTGGACCGTGGTCGGCGTCGCCGCGTTCGCGCTCGTGGTCACCTTTCTCAAGGACCACCGACAACTCGGCCGATACAGCTACATCTACGGAATTGCGGGGCTGATTTTCCTGGCGATCCCCGCGTTGCTGCCAGCGTCGCTGTCCGAGCAAAACGGCGCCAAGATCTGGATTCGGTTCCCGGCCTTCTCGATTCAGCCCGCAGAGTTCTCCAAGATTCTGTTGCTGATCTTCTTCTCGGCGGTGCTGGTCGCCAAGCGCGGCCTGTTCACCAGCGCCGGTCAGCATCTGATGGGCATGACGCTGCCCCGCCCGCGCGACCTCGCGCCGCTGCTGGCGGCGTGGGTGATCTCGGTGGGCGTGATGGTCTTCGAGAAAGACCTCGGCACCTCGCTGCTGCTCTACGCATCGTTCCTGGTTGTGGTTTACCTTGCCACACAACGCTTTAGCTGGGTTGTCATGGGATTGGTGTTGTTCGCCGCGGGAAGCGTTGTCGCGTATTTCATTTTCGAGCATGTCCGCGTTCGCGTAGCGATGTGGTGGGACCCATTCTCCGACCCCGACGGCCACGGCTATCAAATCATCCAGTCGCTGTTCAGTTTCGCCACAGGCGGGATCTTCGGCACCGGGCTGGGCAACGGTCAGCCCGACACGGTGCCGGCCGCGTCGACCGACTTCATCATCGCCGCGTTCGGTGAAGAGCTCGGATTGGTCGGGCTGGCAAGCATTTTGATGCTCTACACGATTGTCATCGTGCGCGGGTTGCGCACGGCGATCGCCACGCGCGACAGCTTCGGCAAGCTGCTGGCGGCGGGTCTGGCATCGACGCTGGCCATCCAGCTGTTCATCGTCGTCGGCGGGGTAACCCAGCTTATTCCGCTGACCGGGCTGACCACACCGTGGATGTCCTACGGCGGCTCCTCGCTGCTGGCCAACTATGTGCTACTGGCGATCCTGGTCCGCATCTCGCACAGCGCCCGGCGCCCCCTGCGAACCCGCGCCAAGAATGCGGCGCCGATCGCGGCGTCGAACACCGAGGTGATTGAGCGGGTATGAACACCTCTCTGCGCCGGATCTCCGTGACCGTGATGGCGTTGATCGTGCTGTTGTTGCTCAACGCCACTATGACTCAGGTCTTCGCGGCCGACAGCCTGCGTTCCGACCCGCGCAATCAGCGGGTCCTACTCGACGAGTACTCGCGGCAACGCGGACAGATCATCGCTGGCGGGCAACTGCTGGCCTATTCCGTCGCCACCGACAGCCGCTTTCGGTTCCTGCGCGTCTACCCCAATCCCGCCGTGTACGCGCCGATCACCGGCTTCTACTCGCTGAGCTATTCCAGTTCGGGTCTCGAGCGGGCCGAGGATCCGCTGCTGAACGGCTCCGATGAGCGGCTGTTCGGGCGCAGATTGGCCGACTTCTTCACCGGTCGCGATCCGCGCGGCGGCAATGTCGACACCACGATCAACCCGCGCGTTCAGCAGGCCGGCTGGGACGCGATGCAGCAGGGCTGTGGCGGGCCGCCCTGCAAGGGCGCCGTCGTCGCCCTCGAGCCGTCCACCGGCAAGATTCTGGCCATGGTGTCCTCGCCGTCGTATGACCCCAACTTGCTGGCCTCACACGATCCTGAGGTGCGGGCGCAGGCATGGCAGCGGCTTCGCGACGACCCCAACAACCCCCTTGTCAATCGCGCGATTTCGGAGACCTACCCGCCCGGGTCGACGTTCAAGGTGATCACGACGGCGGCGGCGCTGCAGGCCGGCGCCACCGACAGCGAGCAGTTGACCGCGGCGGCGACGATTCCGCTGCCCGGCAGCACGGCCACGCTGGAAAACTACGGTGGCACTCCGTGCGGCAGCGAACCGACGGTGGCCCTGAGCAAGGCGTTCGCCCTGTCGTGTAACACCGCGTTCGTCCAGTTGGGCCTGCTCACCGGCGCCGAAGCGCTGCGCAGCATGGCCCATTCGTTCGGCCTGGACAGCAATCCGAGTGTCATTCCGCTGCAGGTCGCAGAGTCGACGGTCGGGATCATCCCGGACGCCGCCGCACTGGGTATGTCGAGCATCGGCCAGAAGGACGTCGCCCTGACGCCGCTGGAGAACGCGGAGATCGCAGCTACCATCGCGAACGGCGGCGTGACGATGCAGCCCTACCTGATCGACAGCCTCAAGGGACCAGACCTCGCCGTCATCAGTACGACCGCGCCCTACCAGCAGCGCCGCGCGGTCCAGCCGCAGGTCGCCGCTAAGCTGACAGAGCTGATGATCGGCGCCGAGAAGGACGCACAGCAGAAAGGGGCCATTCCCGGCGTGCAGATCGCATCCAAGACCGGTACTGCAGAGCATGGCACCGACCCGCGCAACACACCGCCGCACGCGTGGTACATCGCGTTCGCGCCGGCCCAAGCGCCGAAGGTTGCCGTGGCGGTGTTAGTGGAGAACGGCGCCGACCGGCTGTCGGCGACGGGTGGTGCGCTCGCCGCGCCCATCGGACGGGCCGTCATCGAGGCCGCGCTACAGGGGGGCCCATGAGCCCGCGCGTTGGGGTGACACTGTCTGGCCGGTACCGGTTGCAGCGCCTGATCGCCACCGGTGGCATGGGTCAGGTGTGGGAGGCCGTGGACAGCCGGCTGGGCCGCCGGGTCGCGGTCAAAGTCCTCAAAGCGGAGTTCTCCCAGGACCCGGAGTTCATTGAGCGGTTCCGCGCCGAGGCGCGCACCACCGCGATGCTCAACCATCCCGGGATCGCCGCCGTGCACGACTACGGCGAAAGTCAGATGGACGGCGAAGGCCGCACCGCCTACCTGGTGATGGAGCTGGTCAACGGGGAGCCGCTGAATTCGGTGCTCAAACGCACCGGCCGGCTGTCGCTGCGGCATGCGCTGGACATGCTCGAGCAGACGGGTCGTGCCCTGCAGATCGCCCACGCCGCCGGGCTGGTGCACCGCGACGTCAAACCGGGCAACATCCTGATCACCCCCACCGGGCAGGTGAAGATCACCGACTTCGGTATCGCCAAGGCCGTCGACGCCGCGCCGGTGACCCAGACCGGCATGGTGATGGGCACCGCCCAATACATCGCGCCAGAGCAGGCCCTTGGCCACGACGCAACCCCGGCCAGCGATGTCTACTCGCTGGGTGTTGTTGGCTACGAAGTGGTTTCGGGCAAGCGGCCGTTCACCGGGGACGGCGCGCTGACGGTCGCGATGAAGCACATCAAGGAACCCCCACCGCCGCTGCCGCCCGAGCTGCCGCCCAACGTGCGAGAACTCATCGAGATCACCCTGGTGAAGAACCCCGGCATGCGCTATCGCAGCGGGGGTCCGTTCGCCGACGCCGTTGCCGCGGTGCGGGCCGGCCGTCGGCCCCCGCGGCCCAGCACGACGCCGCCCCCCGGACGGGCCTCGCCGGCGGCTATCCCGTCGAGCCCACAGGCCAGGCCCGTCGCCACCAGCGGCGGCCGCACACCACCGCCCCGCCGGTCCCAGCCGTCGACGGGTAGTCGTCGCCAACAGCCGGCCCGTCGCACATTCTCGTCGGGCCAGCGCGCGTTGCTGTGGGCCGCGGGGGTCCTTGGCGCGCTCGCGATCATCATCGCGGTGCTCATCGTCATCAACTCCCGCGGGGACAATCAGCAACAGAGCCCGCCCCCGACGGTCACCGACACCGGGACCCCGCCGGCGAGCGCACCGCCGCCGGCCTCCAAGACGCCCAACGGATCGGCTCCGGGCCTGCGGCTTGATTGGACGGATGGCCCGGCGATAGGTAATTCTGGTGTCAAGAGCAGGCCGCCCGGAATGAGCTGGGTTCACCCCTTGATGCCCACCTTCTCAGCGGCCGGACCTGAGATAGCGCAATGACCACCCCTCAGCATCTGTCCGACCGATATGAACTGGGTGACATCCTCGGGTTCGGGGGCATGTCCGAGGTTCATTTGGCCCGTGACGTCCGCTTACACCGCGACGTGGCGGTTAAGGTGCTGCGCGCCGATCTCGCCCGCGATCCCAGCTTCTACCTGCGCTTCCGCCGCGAAGCGCAGAACGCCGCCGCGTTGAACCACCCGTCGATCGTGGCGGTATACGACACCGGGGAAGCCGAGACGCCCAGCGGCCCGCTGCCCTACATCGTCATGGAATACGTCGACGGCGTCACCCTGCGCGACATCGTGCACAACGACGGCCCGCTGCCGCCCCGCCGGGCCATCGAGATCATCGCCGACGCCTGCCAGGCGCTGAACTTCAGCCATCGCAACGGCATCATCCACCGCGACGTTAAGCCGGCGAACATCATGATCAGCACGACCAACGCCGTCAAGGTGATGGACTTCGGCATCGCGCGTGCGATTGCCGACAGCGGCAACAGCGTGACCCAGACCGCGGCCGTGATCGGCACCGCGCAATATCTATCGCCCGAGCAGGCCCGCGGCGAAACCGTCGACGCCCGCTCCGACGTCTACTCGCTAGGCTGTGTCCTCTACGAAATCCTCACTGGAGAGCCACCTTTCACCGGAGACTCACCCGTCGCGGTCGCCTACCAGCATGTGCGCGAGGATCCGGTTCCGCCGTCGAAACGGCACGAGGGCATATCCCCCGACCTGGACGCCGTCGTCCTCAAGGCGTTGGCCAAGAATCCGGACAACCGGTACCAGACCGCGGGGGAGATGCGGGCCGATCTGGTTCGGGTGCACAACGGGGAGACGCCCGAGGCGCCCAAGGTATTCACCGACGCCGAACGGACCTCGCTGATGACCGCGACCGGTCCCGGCATCGGTCCGCGCACCGACCCGTTACCTCGGCAGAGTCTCGAGGATTCCGCGACTGATAACACGGGTGGTTCGGTCGGTCGCTGGGTTGTCGCGGTCGCGGTGCTGGCGGTCCTGACGATCGTCGTCGTCATCGCGTTTAACACCTTCGGCGGCAGCACCCGCGACGTCCAGGTGCCCGACATGCGGGGGCAGGTGTCGGCGGACGCCATCGCGGCGCTGCAGAACCGCGGCTTCAAGACGCGCACCCTGCAAAAGCCCGACTCGAGCATCGCGCCCGACCATGTGATCAGCACCGATCCCGGTGCTAACGCGTCGGTGGGCGCCGGCGACGAGATCACCATCAATGTGTCCACCGGTCCGGAACAGCGCGAGGTGCCCGACGTGTCGTCGCTGACCTACGCCGACGCCGTCAGCAAGCTCAAGGCCGCCGGATTCACCAAGTTCAAGCAGGCCAACTCGCCGTCGACCCCCGAGCTGCTGGGCAAGGTGATCCAGACCAATCCGCCGGCCAACCAGACGTCCGCAATCACCAACATGATCACCGTGATCGTCGGTTCCGGGCCGGAGACCAAGCAGGTCCCGGATGTCGCGGGGCAGACCGTCGACATCGCGCAGAAGAACCTGACCGTCTACGGCTTCACCAAGCTGACCCAGGCGGCGGTGGACAGCCCGCGGCCCGCGGGTGAGGTGATCGCGACGAATCCCCCTAAGGGACAAACCGTGCCGGTCGATTCGATTATCGAGCTGCAGGTGTCCAAGGGCAATCAATTCCTGATGCCGGACTTGAGCGGCATGTTCTGGACCGACGCCGAGCCGCGGCTACGCGCGCTGGGCTGGACCGGGGTGCTGGACAAGGGTCAAGACGTGGACGCGGGTGGCTCCCAGCGCAACAAAGTCGTCTATCAGAACCCGCCGGCCGGCGCCGGGGTAAACCGCGACGGCGTCATCACGCTGAAGTTCGGTCAGTAGCAGCGGGATCCGGCGGAAAATACGGCCGCACCGCGGCGCGGACCTCGTTTTCCAGTCGGCGCACCAGGGTGTCGTCGCGCGACCATCCGCAGTACTCCAGCCAGTTGGCCAGCATTCGGTGGCCGCCCTCGGTCAGAATCGACTCCGGGTGGAATTGGACACCGTGGATCGGCAACTCGGTGTGCCGCACGGCCATGATCACCCCGCTGCGGGTATGGGCCGTCACCTCTAAGGTTGCGGGCAAGGATTCCGGCAGGATGGTCAGCGAGTGATACCGCGTCGCCGTGAACGGATCCGGAAGTCCTTGCAGCACACCCACATTCGTGTGAAACACACTGCTGGTCTTGCCGTGCAGCAACTCGGGCGCGCGATCGACCGTCGCCCCGAACGCGACTCCAATCGCCTGATGCCCCAAGCACACCCCCAGCAGCGGGGTGCGCGCAGCGGCGCATGCGTGCACCAGGCTGATCGACGCACCGGCGCGTTCCGGGGTGCCCGGGCCCGGGCTGAGCAGAACACCGTCGAACTGCGCCGCGATGGCGGCGTGGTCATCGGCCGCGCCGGACAGCCGGTCGTCGTCGTTGCGCCACACCTGCGCCTCGACGCCAAGCTGGCCCAGGTACTGCACCAGGTTGAACACGAAGCTGTCGTAGTTGTCGACAACCAGGATCCGCATCGTGCCAGGCTACCGTTCACCCGAGCACCTAGTAGGCCCTAGTAGTTCACGGGCCCGATCGGCTGGGCGAAATGCATCCGGACCGGTTCGCTGTGGCCGACTATCCGCACATCGGACTTGACGTCTTCGCTGTAGCCGAGTCCGAAGCGAACGACATACTGCTTGTACAGGATCACCAGCGGAGCGGCGGCCAGGGCCGCCTGCATCGCCGCCGCATTGCCGATGGCGATGATCACGTACGGCGGGCTGTAGGTGCGGCCGTTGAGCAAGAGCGTGTTGCCAACGCAGCGGGGCACCGAGGTCGCGATGATCCGCTGGTCCTGCATCTGAACGGCCTCGGCACCCGCACTCCACAGCGCGTTGAGAACCGCCTGGATGTCTTGCTGGTGTACCACCAGGTCGTCGGGGGAGGCGTCGCGCGGGAAGCGCCCGTTGGCGTCCCGTTTGGCGTCCTCGAGGGTGACCACCAGCCCAGGTCCGTGGACCGCATCCATATCCGCCTCACCGGCCAGCTCCGCGGAGCGCCGCAGCATCGCCGCCAGCGCGGCATCGGAGGACCGCAGGTGCGTCGAATCGAGCTTGGCGGCCAGCTCGTCGCGCTGCGCCTTGAGGCCGTCCACCGTCCACTGCGCCTCGCGAACCAAATCGACCAGGCGAGGCGCATCACTGCGGCGGATCTCGGCGCCGCCGGACACACCGTGAGTGGCAGCCAACAGCAGTCCCGCCATCAGGCAGACCAGCGGCACCCCGAACCGCCATGGCGAGCGGCGCGTGTCACTCATCGACTCTCCGTTTCCTGGTGACGCTGCCAGGTGAGTTAGGCTCGTAGCCAAGCTCTGCCTGCAGCAATAATCGTTGCACCCCGTCCTGCTCATCGCGTCGTTGAGGTAAGCCCGAGGTAATCATGCCCAAGTCGAAGGTCCGTAAGAAGAACGACTTCACCGTGAGCGCTGTCAGCCGCACACCCGTGAAGGTGAAGGTTGGACCGTCGAGCGTGTGGTTCGTCGCGCTGTTCGTCAGTCTCATGCTGATCGGGCTCGTCTGGCTGATGGTCTTCCAATTAGCCGCCGTCGGCAGCCAGGCCCCGGCAGCGCTGAACTGGATGGCGCAACTCGGCCCCTGGAACTATGCGATCGCGTTCGCCTTCATGATCACCGGTTTGTTGCTCACCATGCGCTGGCACTGACCAGTAGTCACAACATAATGAATTCATCTTCCCGTTGATTTGTCGCTACGCCAGCAACCTTGTGTGCACCCAATCACACGCGTGTTATTTATCCCCACTGTTGATAGCTGCTGTGGATAACTGCATCGCCCATGGTGGGAGGGCATAGGTTGCCCGCTCAGCAAACACAGTGGGAACCGCGCTTGGCGGGAATCGCTGGTTGCGGGGTTGCCGGCGTTTTAATGGCTATCGCAAGTGTGACTGTCGTCACAGACCCGCCGGGGCGTGCTCTGACCGGGATTGCCGCGGTGGGTCTGATCTTGTTTGCGGGCGCGTCGTGGCGCGCACGCCCAAAGCTGGCAATTACACCCGCCGGCCTGGCGATCCGGGGCTGGTTCCGAACGCAGGTATTGCAGCATTCCGATATCAAGATCATTCGGATCACCGAATTCCGCCGCTACGGGCGGACCGTGCGGTTGCTCGAGGTCGAAACGGCCGACGAAAGGCTGGTGCTGTTCAGTCGCTGGGACCTCGGCACCAGCCCATTAGAGGTTCTCGACGCGCTCACTGCCGCCGGTTACGCCGGCCGGCAACAACCGTGAGCGCAGACTCGGCCAAACAGCCGTCTTACGAGATGGTGATCGACTCGATGACAACCGCGTCGGTCGGACGGTCGTTGCCGTCGGTGGAGGTGGTCGCGATCGCGTCGACGACCTTCTGCGAATCGGGGTCGGTCACCTCACCGAAGATCGTGTGGCGCCGATTCAGGTGCGGCGTCTGGCCGACGGTGATGAAGAACTGGGAGCCGTTGGTGCCCGGGCCCGCGTTGGCCATCGCCAACAGGTAGGGCTTGTCGAATTGCAGCTCGGGGTGGAATTCGTCGGCGAACTTGTAGCCGGGGCCGCCGCGACCGGTACCGGTCGGGTCGCCGCCCTGGATCATGAAGCCCTGGATCACCCGGTGAAAGACCGCGCCATCGTAGAACGGGCCCGACGGGCCGCCGGAGGCATTCTGGGTCGAGTAATCCTTGGTGCCCTGCGCCAGGCCGACGAAGTTGGCGACCGTCTTGGGGGCGTGATTTCCGAAGAGAGCGACCTTGATGTCGCCGCGGTTGGTGTGCAGCGTGGCGGTGGCAGTCTGAAAGGGGCTGTTAGTCACGGCAACACAGTCTGCCACTCGCCGTGGGCGTGCCCGCACCGGGTGTCACTCGGCCACGTCCGGCCCCGGACGCTCTCCGGGCAATTGACCCACGGCGTCCTGATGGTGGCAGTCTGTAGGTTCCACGATCCGTTGAGGAAGGCGGCAGATGAGAGCAAAGGCGGAGTCCCGGCTGACGCCCCGGGAGCGATTGGCCCGGGGGCTGACGTACTCAACGGTGGGACCGGTGGATGTCACCCGTGGGGTTGTCGGGCTCGGTGTCGACTCCGCGCGGTCGACCGCCGCACAGCTCCGTCGCGCGTATGAGCGGGGCCAGTTGGCCCGCGAAATCGCCGCGGCACAAGAAACGATCGGCCTGGAGTTGGCGGCCGCGCAGGAAGTGGTCGCCAACCTTCCGCAGGCGCTGCAGGACGCCCGGCGGTCGCGCCGCCGCGGGCCTCGCCCATGGGTGCTCGCGGTTGCCGCGGTGGCGGTCCTGGCCGCCGGCGCCGTCGCGTTCAGCATCATCCGGCGTTCGTCGCGCCCAGAACCGTCGCCGCGGCCGCCCAGCGTCGACGTGCAGCCGCGCCCCTAGCGCCTCGGGAATCGCGGCCCGCTGGCCCGCCTTGTCGAGGCGAAATTCCCTGCTGTTCAACGGATCCCAGCCCGCCTCGGGTGGCAAAGGGCGTCGCGACAATTCGCACCTTTGGCATGGTCCCTGATTCCGCCCCGAACGTTTACTACGGGGTGTTACCGTGCGGCCTACCGACTGTCCGACCGGCTTTTGCGAGGCAACGTGTTCGACTCCCGGGTCGCAACCGCGGTGCGCACCGCCCTCGTGGCCGCTTGCATCGGTACCACCGGCATGTCGGTGGTATCGGCGTGTAGCTCGTCGCCATCCCCGATACGAGCGGCGACCACGTCGCCTGCGGCCACCTCTGGTAGCACACCCACCACGGCAAGCGCGCTTGACAGCGGCATTTACGGCGACCCGGCGGCCGCCGCCAAATATTGGGTGCAGCAGTCGCTCGAGGACACCTGCGGCCTGGCTTCGGTCGCCGACGTGGTCGGTGAAGTCACCGGCCACACTCCGACCGAGGGACAAATCATCAAGGTGGCACAGAACACTCCCTCGTCGATCCGCAACGGTCCGATTTACCTCCCCACCGGCGACCCGGGCCACGAAACCGAGAAGGGCGGCATCGACATGGCAGACACTGTCGTGCTGCTCGACCACTACGGGATCAAATCGCACATGACCTACGACAAACACCCCGAGGAGGTCGGCCTGTCCAAGTTAGAGGAGTACCTCGGCGCCGACCGCAAGGTCATCGCGTGGGTCAACTCGGGAACAATCTTGGGCTCCAACGACCAGCGCACCTCGGCCGATCATCTCCTTGTTGTGACCGGAATCGACACCAACAAAGAGATCGTTCACCTCAACGACCCCTACGCCGATTACGCCGACACGAAGGTCAGCATCGGCACATTCATGACCGCCTGGAAAATTGGGCAGGAATCCATCACCGTTACCGCGGCGCCAGGTTGACGTCGCCGGCGCCTTGTCGCGGCGCGCCTGTGAGTTGTGGAGCCTAGGGGAATCGAACCCCTGACACCTGCCTTGCAAAGGCAGTGCTCTACCAACTGAGCTAAGGCCCCTCTTCAAAACTAGGCGCGGATGGATCAACATCCGCCACATGCCAGACTTCGACCCCACGCCGCGACCAAAACACCGCTGCCACCAAGGCAATCAGCGCCAACGGCAATGCAAGTCTCACACAACGTCTTGAAGGGCACATGGTTGTGGGCCTAGGAGGACTCGAACCTCCGACCTCTTCGTTATCAGCGAAGCGCTCTAACCGCCTGAGCTATAGGCCCGTACTCGCGTACGGCCGAGCGACGAGATTACCGCAATCGCCGCCCCACCCCAAAACCTCGCACTAATCCCGGTCGGCCAGGGTCACTTCGATGCCGCCGATCAGATCGGTGGCCAGGTTGTAGATGAACGCCCCGATGGTCGCCATGGCGGTCAGCAAGACGATATTGACCAAGCCGATCAGCACTGCGCCGCCGAAGATGGTGCCGCTCGAAACAAGTTCTCCGCTGCTGCCGCTGGTGTTGTTCAGCAGGTCACCGACGTTGCTGTTGAGCTTGGCCCACACGCCCATGCCACCGAGCACCAGGTACAGGAAGGCGACCGCGATCATCCAGATGAAGAACAGTGCCACCGAGAGCATCAGCGACACCTTCAACGTGCTCCACGGATCGATGCGGCGGATCTGCATGCTGGCCCGCACGGGGCCGCGGTGTCGCCGCGCCACCTGCGGGCGGTTGTCCGACGTCTCCCGGGTTTCGGTGGCCGCCGACCGGCCCGAGCTCGACGAGTTCGACGTCTCCGCGGCACGCTCCGGCGTGTTCTTGCGCTGCGCTCCCCGCGGAATCGGGCCCGACAGATCAGGCAGCTCACTGGCATAGGCCTCGACCGGCTGGCTGTCGCTGCGGGGTGCCGCGGCGCCCGCCCCGGGCGTCGCCGTACCGGAGATGAAGCGATTCAGCCGGGCATCAAGGCCTGCGGGTGGGCCCGACGTCCGGTCACCCTGAGCTTCGGCCGGGCGGCTTGCCGGCTGGGCGGGGCGACCGCCCCCGCGCTGCCAGGGGGGCGAGTCCGCCGCGTCCTGGCCCCGGCCGGCCTGTGCGGGCGTCCCTTGGTGCGCTCCCGTGCGCTCGACCGGTCCATCCCCGTTGGGGCCGTCGCCCTTCTTGGGGGCGCCCGGCTCGTTAGGTGAAGTCACCCCGACTCCTTACCTGTCCTACCTCGGCCGCCCGGGCGGTGGCACGTCTGATCGGGCTGAGTCTAATGCCCGGGGATTTGTCGCGAGCCGCTGCTTGACCCACGCCCATCGCGAGCTAGCCGTCCGACTCCCCGTCGCCGGTGTCATCGATGCCCTCGTCGTCGCTTTCCTCGGCGTTGCGCGCGATGGCCAGCAGTGTGTTGTCGTCACCCAGGTTCATCAACCGAACGCCCTTGGTCTGCCGTCCGGCCTTGCGGACCTGGCGCGCCGCGGTGCGGATGACACCGCCACCCGAGGTGATCGCGTACAGCTCGCTGTCGTCGTCGACGATCAACGCGCCGACCAGCTTGCCGCGCCGAATGTCGTATTGAACCGTCAGCACGCCCTTGCCGCCGCGGCCCTGGACCGGGTACTCCTCGATCGCGGTGCGCTTGGCGTAGCCCCCGGCCGTGGCGACCAGCAGATAGGTGCCTTCGCGAATGACGTTGAGCGACAACAGGTAATCATCGGCGTTGAACCGCATGCCCTGCACACCCGAAGTGGCGCGGCCCATCGGCCGCAGCGCCTCGTCGGTCGCCGAGAACCGGATGGACTGACCGTTGGCCGAGACCAGCAGCAGATCCTCTTCCGACGAGCACAGCACCGCGCCGACCAACTCGTCGCCGTCACGCAGGTTGACGGCGACGATGCCGCCTGACCGGTTGGAGTCGAAGTCGGTCAGCTTCGTCTTTTTGACCAGACCATTACGGGTGGCCAGCACCAGATACGGCGCATCCTCGTAGCCCTTGATCTGAATCACCTGGGCGATGCGTTCCTCGGGCTGGAATGCCAGCAGGTTGGCGACGTGCTGGCCGCGCGCGGTCCGCGACGCCTCCGGCAGTTCGTAGGCCTTGGCCCGATACACCCGCCCCTGGGTGGTGAAGAACAGGATCCAGTCGTGCGTCGAGGACACAAAGAAGTGCGCGACGATGTCGTCCTGCTTGAGCCCGGCGCCCTGCACACCCTTGCCGCCGCGCTTTTGGCTGCGGTAGAGATCGGTCTTGGTGCGCTTGGCGTATCCGGTCTCGGTGATGGTGACGACGACGTCTTCGCGGGCGATCAGATCCTCGTCGTTGACGTCGCCGTCGGCCGCGATGATCCGGGTGCGACGGTCGTCGCCGTGCTTCTCGACGATCTCGGCGAGCTCGTCGTGCACGATCGTGCGCTGCCGCTCCGGCTTGGCCAGGATGTCTTCCAAGTCGGCGATCTCGGCTTCGATCTTGGCCAGATCGTCGACGATGCGCTGGCGTTCCAGGGCGGCCAGCCGGCGCAGCTGCATGTCGAGGATGGCCTGGGCCTGGATTTCGTCGATGTCCAGCAGCTCGATCAACCCGCTCCGGGCGATGTCGACGGTCTCCGATGCGCGGATCAGGGCGATGACCTCGTCCAGCGCGTCAAGGGCTTTGACCAGACCGCGCAAGATGTGTGCGCGTTCGTTGGCCTTGCGCAACCGGTAGGTGGTGCGCCGGATGATGACATCGAGCTGGTGCTCGACGTAGTAGCGGATCATCTGGTCGAGGCGCAGCGTGCGGGGCACCCCGTCGACGATCGACAACATGTTGGCGCCGAAGCTGGTCTGCAGTTGGGTGTGCTTGTAGAGGTTGTTCAGCACTACCTTGGCCACCGCGTCGCGCTTGATCTCGACGACGATGCGCAGCCCGACCCGGTCGCTGGACTGGTCCTCGATGTTGGCGATGCCGGTGAGCCGGCCGTCGCGCACCTGCTCCGCAATCGAGGTGATGAAATTGTCGTGGTTGACCTGATAGGGCAACTCGGTGATGACGATCGAGGTGCGCCCGCGCGAATCTTCCTCTACCTCAACAACTCCGCGCATCCGGATCGAACCACGGCCCGTGGTATAGGCGTCGTGGATCCCCTGTGATCCAACGATCAGACCATGGGTGGGGAAGTCCGGGCCCTTCACCCGCTCGCAGACCGCGGCGAGGGTGGCTTCTTCGTCGGCCTCGTGGTTGTCCAGGCACCAGTAAACGGCTTCGGCGAGTTCGCGCAGGTTGTGCGGCGGGATGTTGGTCGCCATGCCGACCGCGATGCCACCCGAACCATTGGCCAGCAGGTTGGGGAAACGGCTGGGCAGAACCGTCGGTTCCTGCACCCGGCCGTCGTAGTTCGGAATGAAATCGACTGTCTCCTCGTCGATTTCGCGCAACATCTCCATCGCGAGCGGAGTCAGCCGAGCCTCGGTGTACCGCATGGCCGCTGGCGGGTCGTTGCCCGGCGAACCGAAGTTGCCCTGGCCGTCGACCAACGGATAGCGCAGCGACCACGGCTGGGCCATCCGCACCAGGGTGTCGTAGATCGACGAGTCGCCGTGCGGATGGTAGTTACCCATCGTCTCGGCAACGGAGCGTGCGGATTTCGCGTGTCCGCGGTCCGGCCGGAAGCCGGAGTCGAACATCGCGTAAAGCACCCGGCGGTGCACCGGCTTGAGGCCGTCGCGTACCTCCGGAAGCGCGCGGCCCACGATCACGCTCATGGCGTAGTCGATGTAGCTGCGCTGCATCTCGTGCTGGATGTCCACCGGTTCGATGCGGTCGCCGGCTGCGTCGCTCGGCGGCAAAGTGGTGTCAGTCATGTGTTCCTCGTCGGTCGGTCAGCGGTGGCTGGTCTGAGGCGGGTCTGATCACTCAGACATCCAGGAAGCGAACGTCCTTGGCATTACGGGTGATAAAGCTTCGCCGAGCCTCGACATCTTCGCCCATCAAGATGGAGAACAGCTCGTCGGCCGCGGCCGCATCGTCGAGCGTGATCTGTCGCAACACCCGGACCGAGGGGTCCATCGTGGTTTCCCACAGCTCCTTGGCATCCATTTCGCCGAGACCTTTGTATCGCTGAATACCGTCTTCGGCGTTGATCTTTCGGCCCGCCGCCCGGCCCGCCTCCAGTAGGCCGTCGCGCTCGCGGTCCGAGTAGGCAAACTCCGGTTCGGAGCGCTGCCACTTCAACTTGTACAGCGGCGGCTGCGCCAAAAACACGTGCCCGTGTTCGATCAGCGGGCGCATGAACCGGAACAACAACGTCAACAGGAGCGTCGAGATGTGCTGGCCGTCGACGTCCGCGTCGGCCATCAGCACGATCTTGTGGTAGCGCAGCTTGGTGATATCGAATTCGTCGTGGATCCCGGTGCCCAGCGCGGTGATGATCGCCTGGACTTCCGTGTTCTTCAGGACCCGGTCGATGCGGGCCTTTTCGACGTTGATGATCTTGCCGCGCAGCGGAAGGATGGCCTGGAACATCGAGTCGCGCCCGCTCTTCGCCGAGCCGCCCGCTGAATCGCCCTCCACCACATAGAGTTCGGACTTTCGCGGGTCGGTGGAGCGGCAATCGGCCAGCTTGCCGGGCAGTCCTCCGATGTCGGTGGCACTCTTGCGGCGCACCAACTCACGGGCCTTCCGTGCGGCGATGCGGGCCTGTGCGGACGACACCGCCTTGTTGACGACGGTTTTCGCCTCGGAGGGGTTTGCTTCGAACCAGTGCGTGAGCTGTTCGTTGCAGACCTTCTGCACGAACGACTTGACCTCGGTGTTGCCCAGCTTGGTCTTGGTCTGACCCTCGAACTGCGGTTCGGCGACCTTCACCGAGATCACCGCGGCCAGGCCTTCGCGGATGTCGTCGCCGGTGAGGTTGGCGTCCTTCTCTTTCAGCAGCTTCTTGTCTTTGGCGTACTTGTTCACCACCGACGTCAGCGCGCTGCGGAAGCCTTCTTCGTGCGTACCACCCTCGTGGGTGTTGATGGTGTTGGCGAAGGTGTGCACCGACTCCGAATAGCCACCGTTCCACTGCATGGCGATTTCGACTTCGTGGCCGGTGCCCTTGCCGTCGAAGTCGATGACGCTCTGTTGGATCGGGCTCTTGGTGCGGTTGATGTGCTTGACGAAATCCACCAACCCACCGGGGTAGTGAAAGGTGCGGCGCTTGACCTTGTGCGGAGCCTTGGACTCGGCCGCCTTTTCTTCGGCGGACTTGGGCGCCTCGGCGGTGTCGCTGACGACGTCGTCGACGACCTCTTCCTTAGTCACTCGCTCGTCGGTGAGGTTGATGGTCAATCCCTTGTTCAGGAACGCCATCTCCTGCAGCCGGCGCGCGACCGTCTCGAAGTCGTAATCGGTGGTTTCGAAGATCTCGGGATCTGCCCAGAACCTGATGGTGGTTCCGGTCTTCTTGGTGGCCTCACCCTGCTTGAGCGTCCCCGGTACCGCGCGCTCGTAGTACTGCGACCACTCATGGCCGTCGCGGGAGATGTCGACTTCGAGCCGCCGGGACAGGGCGTTGACCACCGAGACCCCCACACCGTGCAATCCGCCGCTGACCGTGTAGCCGCTGTTCTCACCGCCGAACTTGCCGCCCGCGTGGAGCTGCGTCATCACCACGTCGACAGTGGGGGCACCGGTGGAGTGCATGGCTACCGGGATGCCGCGGCCGTCATCGACCACCTCGACACCGCCGTCTTCGAGGATCCGCACATCGACCTGGGTCGCATAGCCCGCCATCGCTTCGTCTACCGAGTTGTCGACCACCTCCCAAATGAGGTGGTGCAGGCCCCGCTCACCGGTCGACCCGATGTACATGCCTGGGCGTTTGCGGACGGCCTCCAGCCCCTCGAGCACGGTGATCGCTGAAGCGCCGTATTCGTCTTGCGCCTTCTTCTTCTGGGCAGCCACGGTCGGAATGTTCTCCTTGGGGTTTCATGCGGGCGGTCTGGTCACCGCAGCAGTCGCATGTCTCCACTCTACCGTGAGTGGGGGTCTGGACCGATTCTCTGGGCGCGTTTCTACCCAGCTGGACGCGCCGTGTGCTCAATTTCTTTATTGACGGCGCGTCCGGACGTGCGTCATGGGGGTCCGTTTCGTTCTCGCCGATCTGAGGGGTTCAATTTTTACGGCGTGTTGGTGGCGTGTTGGCCAGACCCATGACCTGCCGGAAGGCTCACCCGTAGGTGTCGCGCGGCCCCCGACCGGAGATGTGCCGCGGCCCTTTCCGCCAGGACGGCGCGGCCGGGCCGGTAATTTTCAGCGACGTCACCACACCGTTGCCAACCGCGGCGGCAATCTTCGCCAACAGCTGAGCCTGGATCATCCTCAGCTGGGTCGCCCAGGCGGTCGATTCCGCGGTCACGCTGAGCACCCCTTCGCTCAGCCCGACCGGGATCGCATGATCGGCGATTTGATGACCCACCACCGACGGCCATTGACCCAACACCGTGCCTTCGGCCACCTGGGTCGACCAGCCGCGCTTTTTCGCCAGGTCGCGCGTCAGCCTGCCCAGCGGTTGCGGGTCGCGGACATCCGGGCCCGGTCCCGACCAGCTGCGCCGTTGCCCGCCGGCGCGCCGCGATACGGGAGCGCCCGCCCGCCCGCGACCCGCATCCTTGCCCTGTGCCCGGGCCGCGGCGCGGGCTTCTTCGAGGGTGCGCCGCACCAGGTCGATGCCGGTAGGCTCGCCGAATGCCGCGGGTTGTTCGCGATCCCGCTCTTCGTCGGTCATCTCTGCACCACCGATACTCGTCCAGCGTCTTCGTCGCGCAAGTCGATGTGCACCCGCCTAGCATCCCAGCCAGCCGGGATGTCTTCCAGTACCGCCGCGGTTATCAGCACCTGTTCGGCGGATTCGGCCACCCCGGCCAGTGCCTGGCGCCGTGCGGTGTCGAGTTCGGCGAACACGTCGTCGAGCAATAACACCGGCTCGCCGCCGTCGGCGCGCAACAACTCATACGACGCCAACCGCAGCGCGACCGCGAATGACCACGATTCCCCATGGCTTGCAAAGCCTTTCGCGGGTTGATCGCCGAGCCGTAGCTCCAGATCGTCGCGGTGCGGGCCTACCAGACACATGCCGCGTTCCAATTCGGCGTTGCGGCGCGCAGCGAGCGCGGCCAACAACGCCGCTTCCAGAAATTCGCGATCGGTGCCCGCGTTATCGGGCGCGTCGGCGACCGCCAGGCCGTCGATGCTCGCCCGGTAGGCGATCGACGCCGGCCGCGAGGCCGGCGCCAGCAACTGGTACGACTTCTCCACCTCGGGCGCCAGCTGGTTCACCAAATCGATTCGCGCGGCCATCAATTGGGCACCATGTTCGGCCAGCCGGCTATCCCAAACATCGAGGGTATCCAGTGCGCTCGCATCACCCCGATGCCGTGAACCGCCCAACGATTTCAGCAACGCCGTGCGCTGCCGCAGCACCCGGTCGTAATCGGCACGTACCCCGGCAACGGTCGGGCGGCGCATCGTTGCCAAATCGTCGAGGTAGCGCCGGCGTTCGGACGGATCGCCGCGAACCAGTGCGAGGTCTTCCGGAGCAAACAGCACCGACCTCAGCACACCGACCACCTCGCGGGTGCTGCGCACCGGAGACCGGTTGAGTCGAGCCTTGTTGGCCCGGCCCGCTGCGATCTCCAGGTCGATCGCGCATTCGCGGCCTTCGTTCACCACAATCGTCGAAACCACCGCACGTGAGCTACCCGCCCGGATCAACGGTTGGTCGGTGCTCACCCGGTGTGAACCCAGAGTGGTCGAATACCAAAGTGCCTCAACAAGATTCGTTTTACCGAAACCGTTAGGACCGACGAACACCATCCGTCCCGGCTCTAGTTCAAGGTCGGCGACCGCCCAGGACCGGAAATCGTGCAGCCCCAAATGCCGGACGTACACCTAGCCCGGCAACCGAACTGGCATCAGCAGGTACACGTAATCCGTCGGCAAAGCGGAGAACGGACCATTGCCGCTCGGATGACTGTCATCGTCAAGGGCTGGGCGCAGCAATGCAGGCTTGCCGGGCGTGGTGAACCCGAACGACACCCGATCCGAATGCACCGACGCGAGCCCGTCAGTCAAATACGTCGGATTGAACGCGATGGTCAGCGGCTCGCCGGCGAAGTCGACGGCCAGGTCTTCTTCGGCCCGCCCCACGTCGTCGGCGCCCGCCGAAAGCCGCAACATGCCGTCGCCGAATTCCATGCGAACCTGCGCGCCGCGGTCGGCCACCAGCGCGACCAGCTTGATGGCCTCGGTCAACTCGGCGACATTGATGGTGGCCACCGAGGTGTGTTCCGCAGGCAGCAGCTGACGGAACTTCGGAAATTCGGCATCCAACAGTCGCGTGGTGCTGCGTTTTCCGTTGCCGCTGATACCAAGCAGCCCCTCTTTCCCGACACCAGTACCGGCACCCAACGCCAGCCGGACCTCCGACCCATCGATCCCTGCCTTGGCGGCCTCCGCCAACGTCTTGGCCGGCACCAGCACCGAGGCCTCGACATCGGGTGACAATGCCGACCACGTCAGCTCGCGCACCGCGAGGCGGAAGCGGTCGGTTGCCGCCAACACCACCGACTGGCCCGAAATCTCCACCCGGATCCCGGTCAACATGGGCAACGTGTCGTCCCGGCCCGCGGCAATGGCAACCTGACCGATCGCCTCCGCGAACACATCCGCCGGCAACACCCCGGTCTCGTCGGGCAACGTGGGCAGCGTGGGGTAATCCTCGACGGCCATCGTCGGCAACGAGAACCTCGCGCTCCCACAGGTCAGCGTGACCCGGCTGCCGTCGACATAAAAGTCGATCGGCTTGTTCGGCAACGCCCTGGTGATGTCGGACAACAACCGTCCGGAGACCAAAACGCTTCCCGGAGAGGCTATTTCGGCCGCCACCTGTGCCTCGGCGGAAACCTCGTAATCGAATCCGGAGATCGTCAGACCCTCATCCGAGCCGGTCAGCAGAACACCGGAAAGCACCGGGACCGCCGGCCTGGTCGGCAGATTCTTCGCCACCCAGGACACCGCGTCGGCGAAAGACTCTCGCACCAGGCGGAACTTCAAGTCGGTGAGGCCAGCTTTTGTCGTCGCCGCGTCCATAGCGTCCCTTCACCTACAAAAGATTCACGTCCAGTGGCTAGCCGCGTCCCCCGCTAGCGTGGGGCCCCCGCAACGGGAGTCGAAGAACAACCGTAGATCGTCGCGGGCCATCTTGAAAGCTAATCGCCAAGGCCGACAAGCCGGGTCAACGAGACCGCTCTGGGGGCAGTGCAACGAAGCGTCCCCAATGCTGTTCTTCGAAGAAGAAACAACTTAGAGATCTAAGTATCAGTATTAAGGCCTGTGCATTCTGGGGACAGCCTGGCTTCTGTGCAGCTAGGACCTCGATGGGGGTGTGGATGACAGCGCGCGTGGCTGTGTGCACGGTGTTGAGCGGGTGGGGATGAATGACAGATGTACACGGCGGCGCGGTTCATCCACGGTGGTTTGCCTGCTTTTTCCACAGCGCTGCCCACACCGTCAGGGTGTGGCTGATGTGACAGCCGTGCGAGAAGTTTTTTGAAAAAAGTTTGACTCGTGAGTTTCAAATCAGCGCTTGGAGCGCTGGCGGATGCGAGTCGTGAGTTCTTTAACGTGGTCGAACACCTCACGTCGCTCGGCCATCTCGGACAAGATCTTTCGTTGCGCATACATGACCGTGGTGTGGTCGCGGCCGAATGCCTGTCCGATCTTCGGCAGCGAGAGGTCAGTGAGTTCGCGGCACAGGTACATCGCGATCTGCCGCGACTGCGCCAGGGCTCGGGTCTTGCCCGGGCCGCGTAACTCTTCCACGGTGGTGTCGAAGTACTCGGCGGTGGCGGCCATGATCGTCGCCGCGCTGATTTGCATGGTGCTGGCATCGGCGATGAGATCCCGCAGCACGATGTCCGCCAGCGCCTTGTCGATCGGCGTTTTGTTCAACGATGCGAATGCGGTCACCCGAATCAGGGCACCCTCGAGCTCGCGGATGTTGCGCTCGATGCTGCTGGCGATCAGCTCGAGCACATCGTCGGGTACCGCCAGCCGCTCCATCTGTGCTTTCTTGCGCAGGATGGCGATGCGGGTTTCGAGTTCCGGGGGTTGGACGTCGGTAATCAGTCCCCACTCGAACCGTGTTCGCAGCCGATCTTCCAGTGTCGCAAGCTGTTTGGGTGGCCGGTCCGACGAGATGACGATCTGCTTGTTGGCGTTGTGCAAGGTGTTGAAGGTATGGAAGAACTCTTCCTGGATACCTTCCTTGCCTTCAATGAACTGGATGTCATCGACCAGTAGCACGTCGACGTCGCGATAGCTGCGTTTGAAGGCGACCTTGCGGTCGTCGCGAAGTGAGTTGATGAAGTCGTTGGTGAATTCCTCGGTGGAGACGTATTTGACCCGCATGCCCGGGAACAGCCGTTGCGCGTAGTTGCCGGCGGCGTGCAGCAGGTGCGTCTTGCCGAGGCCGGATTCGCCCCAGATGAAGAGCGGGTTGTAAGCGCGAGCCGGGGCCTCGGCGATGGCCAGCGCCGCGGCGTGCGCGAACCGGTTGGATGCACCGATGACGAAGGTGTCGAAGGTGTAGCGGCGGTTGAGGCTGGTGCCACCGGCAACCGCGGGATCGACGGTGTGTGGCCGCTCGGTGAAGTAGTTGGGCCAATTTTGTTCGGCGTCGATCGCCTCACCGTTTTCGTCACCCTCGTCGTCACTTGACGATTCGGCTCCTTCGTCGGTGAAGCTGTCCGGAGGCGGAAAAATCATCTCGTCGACGTCGTCGGCGGGCGGGGCGATGCGGACCCCGAGTTGGATCTGCTGTCCGAGCCGGCGGCTCAGTGCGTCGGTGATGGGTGTGCGCAGATGGCGTTCGATCTCGTTCTGCACAAAACTGCTCGGCACAGACAGCAGGGCAAACCCCTCGACGATGGTGAGTGGCTGAACGAGATTCAGCCAGGCTCGTTGCTGAGGGGTTAGCGGGTTGTCCAGAACCGTTCGATTGGTGGTGAGACCGTCCGCGCTGGCGTCGCCATTGAGTTCGGAAACGACTGCATTCCATACGCTGGTAAAGCCCGAACCGGGGTCATCGGTCAACGACGCATCTCCCTGGTTCTCGCAAACTCTGGGCTTGAGCTACAACCACGCTTGGCGACGAAGCATCTGTCCACATAGTTATACACAGGTGTGGACAGGGTGATCGTATACGGGCCGCAGCCTACCGGCGACGGCTCGCGATCTCCGTGCTGGAGGGAACCTCGAGAAGTTCACCTAGACAGCCAGTTGATCCGCCATCCTTGCTTCGTTGTCTTGCGCCGCTGGGGTCTGAAACGGCATTGCCCGAAGCTAACAGTTTTCCGTGCGGCTGCCAACCGTTCCGCTGCATTCCAGTCGGCTTCTTTAAGCTGCCGTGGGGCATTTTTCGTTTTTCGGCGGCGCGGTGCCGGTTCGGGGTCGCAGTTCCGCTGGTGCCGTTGGGGCAGGCCAAGTTTGACCAGGCGAATCCTCATCAGTACCCTCATACAGTCGCCCGAAAGTCGGCGATGCGGCTGCGACCCAGGTATGTCAGGGGAACCGCGCCGGCCAGTAGCAAGACCACTTTTCGATCGAGCCGCGATTCGGTGAAAACGCGGGCGGCCGGATGGCTGGGAAAGCTTCGAGCAAGACAGACCGAGGAGAATGCCGTGGCCAAGGGCAAGCGGACCTTTCAGCCGAACAACCGGCGCCGTGCCCGCGTGCACGGCTTCCGTCTGCGCATGCGTACCCGCGCCGGGCGTGCCATCGTGTCCGGTCGGCGCCGCAAGGGCCGCGGCGCGCTTTCTGCCTGATCTACAACGTCAGGTTCCTGGGCGGTGCTTTCGGCACGCAACCGTATGAGGCGGTCGACTGAGTTCGACGCGACCGTCAAACATGGTGCGCGCGCGGTGCAGCGCGATGTCATCGTCCACGTTCGCCGAGTCACCGACTCCGCCGAGGACAACGGTCCGCGGGTGGGCCTGATAGTTGGGAAGGCAGTCGGTTCAGCCGTGGAACGCCATCGGGTCTCGCGCCGGCTGCGCCACGTCGTCCGGAACATGCTCACCGATCTTCGCCAGTCCGACCAAGTGGTGCTCCGGGCGCTGCCGGGTAGCCGCAACGTGTCGTCGGCGCGGTTGGAACAGCAGGTGCGAAAAGGTTTGCGGCGGGCCGTCGAACAAGTGAGCACGGACTGATGGGTAGGTCGGTGCGGACAAGGGTCGGCGGTGCGGGCAAGGCCGCGGCGCGGGGACTGGTGTTCTTGATCCAGCTGTACCGACACATGGTTTCGCCGCTGCGCCCGGCGACGTGTCGCTTCATTCCGACCTGTAGCCAGTACGCGGTCGATGCGCTAACCGAGTACGGCCTGATTCGGGGGAGCTGGCTGGCCGCGGCCAGGCTCGCCAAATGCGGGCCGTGGCATCGGGGAGGATGGGACCCGATACCGGAACGCCGTTCGCAACGCGAGTGCCGGACGAACTTCGAAGACACCAGCGCCGCCGGGTCCCCCCGCGCGGCGCGAGGGGAGAGTGAATCTTTTGTTCGATGTGTTTAGCCTCGACTTCGTCTATTACCCGGTGTCGTGGATCATGTGGGTCTGGTACAAGCTGTTCGGCTACCTGCTGGGGCCGTCGAACTTCTTCGCATGGGCCCTGTCCGTGATGTTCCTGGTGTTCAGTCTGCGGGCACTGCTGTACAAGCCGTTCGTGCGTCAGATCCGCACCACTCGGCAGATGCAGGAGCTGCAGCCACAGATCAAGGCACTGCAAAAGAAGTACGGCAAGGACCGTCAGCGCATGGCGCTCGAGATGCAGAAGCTGCAACGGGAGCACGGCTTCAATCCGATCCTGGGCTGCCTCCCGATGCTCGCCCAGATCCCCGTGTTCCTCGGCCTGTACCACGTGTTGCGTTCGTTCAACCGGACGACGGGGGGCTTCGGCCAGCCGCACATGTCGGTCATCCAGAACCGGTTGACGGGGAACTACGTATTCACACCCGCCGACGTCGGCCACTTCCTGGACGCCAATTTGTTCGGCGCTCCGATCGGGGCATCGATGACGCAGCGCACCGGGTTGGACGCCTTCATCGATTTCAGCCGCCCCGCGGTGATAGCCGTGGGCGCGCCGGTGATGATCCTGGCCGGCATCGCAACCTACTTCAACAGTCGTGCGTCGGTCGCCCGCCAAAGCCCGGAGGCGGCCGCGAACCCACAGACCGCGATGATGAACAAGCTTGCGCTGTACGTGTTTCCACTCGGGGTGGTCGTTGGTGGGCCGTTCCTTCCGATCGCGATCATCTTGTACTGGTTCGCGAACAACATCTGGACCTTTGCCCAGCAGCACTACGTCTTCGGGATGATCGAGAAAGAAGACGAGGCCAAGAAGCAGGAAGCCATCGAACGGCGCGCCGCCAACGCGCCGGCACCCGGAGCCAAACCCAAGCGCGCCCCGAAGGCGCCACCGGTGAATGGGAACGGGTCACCGGAGATCGCTGACGACGATGCAGTGGACGGCGACGAAGCGCCGGACTCGGACGGCTCGGCCGACGCGAAGACGAAGACGCAACCCGGCAAGCCGAACCCGGCCGCACGGAACAACGGCCCGGCCAATCGCACGCCGCGACCCGGAGCGCGACCCAAAAGACGCAAACGTTGACCGCGGCGGGCCTGCGTTATCAGCCCGCCGCCGTTGAGTGACCCAAGCGAGACAGAGACCCGTGGATGAGGGAGAGAAGAAACCGATGACCGAAGCCGAGACCACCGGCCGCGACCTGGATACCCGAGTGGCGGTCGAGGACGAGCTTGAGGACGCCGCAACCGAGGACGCCGCGGCGAATGAGAATGAGGCCGCGACCGGGGATGGCGCCTCCGACGAACCCGACGACCTGGAGGATCGCTTGGTCGCCGAGGGGGAGATCGCGGGGGACTATCTCGAAGAATTGTTGGACCTGTTGGACTTCGACGGCGACATCGATCTGGATGTCGAAGGCAGCCGGGCGGTCGTCAGCATTGACGGCAGCGATGACTTGAACAAGTTGGTCGGACGCGGCGGCGAGGTGCTCGACGCCCTGCAGGAGCTCACCCGGCTGGCGGTGCACCAGAAGACCGGCGTCCGCAGCCGACTCATGCTGGACATCGCGAGCTGGCGGCTGCGACGGCGCGAGGAATTGGCCGCGCTGGGCGACAAGATCGCCAGGCGGGTCTTGGACAGCGGCGAGCGCGAAGAGCTGCGCCCGATGACGCCGTTCGAGCGAAAGATCGTTCACGACGCCGTCGCGGCGGTGCCCGGGGTGCACAGCGAGAGCGAAGGCGTGGAGCCGTCCCGCCGCGTTGTGGTGCTGCACGACTAGTTACAGCCATGTAGTTCGCGAGGACCCGGCAAGCGCTGGAACCGTCACCGGACCGGAGGAATGTTTCACGTGAAACATGTCGGCCAATCCGATCGGACACCGGGATCTTCGGACGAGCCAGTGGCAGTGCCCGACGCCGCGGCGGCCATCTTCGGCCCGCGGATCGAGGTCGCGCAGCGGTACGCGCAACTCCTCGTCACCGCCGGGGTGAAGCGGGGATTGTTAGGACCACGCGAAGTGGACCGCGTGTGGGAACGCCATCTCCTCAACAGTGCTGCGGTCGGGGAGGTGCTCGATCCCGGCGACCGGGTGGTCGATATCGGGAGCGGGGCCGGATTGCCCGGCATACCGTTGGCGATCGCCCGACCCGACCTCCGCATCGCGCTACTGGAGCCGCTTCTGCGCCGCAGCGAGTTTCTCAAAGAGGCCGTCGCCGAACTAGGGTTGACCATCGAGGTGGTGCGTGGCCGCGCCGAAGAATCGTGGGTGCGCGAGCAGATCGGCGGGAGCGATGCCGCGGTGTCGAGAGCGGTTGCCGCGTTGGACAAGTTGACGAAGTGGAGTATGCCGTTGCTACGGCCGGGCGGGCGGATGGTTGCGATCAAGGGGGAGCGCGCTCCCGACGAAGTCCAAGAACACCGGCGTGTGATGGCGGCCGCGGGCGCCGTTGATGTCAGGGTGTTCGCATGTGGCGCGAACTATTTGCGTCCGCCCGCAACCGTAGTGTTGGCGCAGCGCGGAGAGCGACCGTCCGGTCGGGCCGCGGCGTCGGCGAAGAGGAGGTCTCGATGAGTTCTCCCGAGGGTGGGCCCGCAGGCCCGGTCGGCCACAGCGCCGGACACCCCGTCTCGCCGGCGGTGGCGCCGATCGCGCCGCCGTTCGCACCGGAGGGGATCGCGCCCGCCTCCGATGCGCCAGCGGTCGGTTCCGCCCCCGATGTTTCACGTGAAACATCGGACGAATACGACACCCCTATCGGCGCCGCGGCGGAACGCGCGATGCGGGTTCTGCACACCGCGTATCCACCGTTGCCCCGGCCACGCCGGCGGCGGGTGTTCACGATCGCGAACCAGAAGGGCGGCGTCGGCAAGACGACCACGGCAGTCAACCTCGCCGCCGCCCTCGCGGTGCAGGGACTCAAGACACTCGTCATCGATCTGGATCCGCAGGGGAATGCGAGCACGGCCCTCGGCATCACCGATCGTCAGGCGGGGACCCCATCGTCCTACGAGGTACTTCTCGGCGAGGTGTCCTTACAGTCGGCGGTACGGCGCAGCCCGCACAGCGAGCGACTCTTCTGTGTCCCGGCCACCATCGATCTGGCGGGCGCTGAGATCGAGTTGGTGAGCATGGTGGCGCGCGAGAACCGGCTGCGGACCGCCCTGGCCGAACTGGAGAAACTCGACTTCGACTACGTCTTCGTCGACTGCCCACCGTCGCTGGGGCTGCTGACCATCAACGCGCTCGTCGCCTCGCCGGAGGTCATGATCCCGATCCAGTGCGAGTACTACGCACTCGAAGGCGTATCCCAACTGATGCGCAACATCGACATGGTGAAGGCCCATCTCAATCCCCAACTCGACGTCACCACGGTGATCCTCACCATGTATGACGGACGGACGAAGCTCGCCGATCAGGTGGCCGAAGAGGTACGCCGCTACTTCGGCAACAAGGTTCTTCGCACCGTGATCCCGCGCAGCGTGAAGGTCTCGGAGGCGCCGGGTTACAGCATGACGATCATCGACTACGACCCTGGATCACGCGGGGCGATGAGCTACCTCGACGCGAGCCGCGAACTCGCGCAACGCGACTGAACACGGAAGGGACGACCATGACGCAGCCGTTACGCAAGAAGGGCGGCCTCGGACGGGGCCTGGCTTCGCTGATCCCCACCGGCCCGGCCGATGGCGACTCGGGCCCGGCGACGCTGGGCCCCCGGATGGGGGACGCGGCCGCCGACGTCCTGATCGGGGGGACCCCGCAGGACGCCGCCGCGATGGGCGCGGTGTACCGCGAGATCGCGCCGTCCGATATCGAGCCGAACCCGAAGCAGCCGCGCCAGGTGTTCGACGAAGAGGCGCTGGCCGAGTTGGTGCACTCGATCCGCGAGTTCGGTCTGCTGCAACCCATCGTGGTGCGGGCGACGGCCGGGACGCCGGGCGGCGCGCGCTACCAGATCGTGATGGGGGAGCGGCGGTGGCGGGCGGCGCAGGAGGCGGGCCTGGCCACCATCCCGGCCATCGTGCGCGAGACGGGCGATGACAATCTGCTGCGCGACGCCCTCCTGGAGAATATCCATCGGGCACAGCTGAATCCGTTGGAAGAGGCGGCGGCTTACCAACAGCTGCTCGACGAGTTTGGGGTCACCCACGAGGAACTGGCTTCGCGGATCGGTCGCTCGCGGCCGCTGATCTCCAACATGATCCGCTTGCTCAAGCTGCCGATCGCGGTCCAGCGCCGAGTGGCGGCCGGGGTGCTGTCGGCCGGCCATGCCCGCGCGCTGCTGTCCCTGGAATCTGGTCCCGAGGCACAGGAGGAGCTCGCCGGCCGCATCGTCGCCGAGGGCCTGTCGGTGCGAGCTACCGAGGAGGCCGTCACCCTGGCCAACCGTGGTGACGCCGCCGCCCCGCCAGCGCCCCGACGCAAGCCGATTCAGATGCCGGGGCTCCAGGACGTTGCCGACCGGCTGTCGAACACCTTCGACACCCGCGTCACCGTCAGCCTCGGCAAACGCAAGGGCCGGATCGTGGTGGAGTTCGGCTCGGTGGAGGATCTGCAGCGAATTATCGACGTGATGACCCCACCAAAGGCATGACCGGACATACGGTGTAATTACGTCACGGTGACAACGCGACCCTTTTCGGGCGCACGAGAACCGTCCCAGGCCCTGCCACCACGCGGAAAACCATTGCATACCAAAGCATTTCGCATTCCGCCGCCGGCGCGCGGCCACGAGTTCGTGGGTTCTGCCGGGTTGGCTCACGCAACAGCGTCAACAGTGGCCCAATGACGACAAACTCTCCTATCCTGGAGCGGTTGGTGGCGCATGTCAGCCCGAATCGCCGGGCTGTAGGCAATCGGCTGCAGTACGCACGGAAGCCAGGAGGCTAGTGTCGGCTCGAATTTCCCCGTTGCGGCTCGAGGGTTTCGAGCAGCTGCCGAAGCATGCGCGGCGATGCGTCTTCTGGGAGGTCGACCCAGCGACTCTGGGCGACAGCCATCTCGCTGACCCGGAATTCGAAAAGGAAGCCTGGTTGTCGATGGTGATGCTGGAGTGGGGGTCCTGCGGGCAGGTCGCCACGACGGTCCCCGACGAGCACAGCGCTGCCGAGCCTTCGTGCTTGGGGTACGTCCTCTATGCGCCGCCGGGGGCGGTACCGCGGGCCCATCGGTTTCCCACCGCGCCCGTGTCTCCGGACGCGGTGCTGCTGACGTCGATGGGGGTCGAATTCGGGCATGCTCCCGACGACCTGGCGCACAGTCTGCTCGCCCAGGTGATCGAGGAGTTGGTGCGGCGCGGAGTCCGGGCACTGGAGGCATTCGGGCGTACGCCGGCCGCTTCGGAATTGCACGACCCGCAACTGGTGGACCCCACAGTGCGGCCGGTGTTGGAGGCCCTCGGTGACTGCTCGGTCGATCGGTGCATCATCGACGCGGAATTCTTGCAGGACGTGGGATTCGTTGTGGTGGCGCCACATCCGTACTTCCCACGGCTGCGGCTCGAGCTGGACAAGGGCCTGGGGTGGAAGGCCGCGGTGGAGGCAGCCCTGGAGCGACTGCTCGCGAGTGCTCAGCTAGAGCAGCCGGTCGGAGCCGGGTCCACGGTGTCGAATGCGTTGCAGATCAAGGACAACGGCGGTTAGGAACCGCCGAGCCCGGACGCCCGCTCCACCGACAGCTCGTGAGCGAGCAGCTCGGCGAAGGTGAAGGTGCCGGTGGGCCGGTCGTTCTTGCCGAGCAGGTAGAGCCTTTTGACCGCGGCGAGAATGCCTTCGGCGATGGCGTCGCGGGTCTGCGTCGAGACCAGCATCGCCCGGTCGCGCGGGTTGGTGATGTAGCCGACGTCGACCTGAACGGTCGGCATCCGGGTCAGCCGTAGCAGGTCCCACGTTCGGCCATGGGTACGGCAGTCCCGTAATCCGGTGCGCGCCACAACTTCTCGCTGAATGAAGTCGGCCAGGTTGCGGCCGATGGTCGACACCGAGCCGTGCGAATTACCGAAGTGGAACGACGCCACGCCATTGGCCGAAAGGCTGGTCTGGGTTTCGCAGCGCAGGCTGATCATCAGGTCGGCGCCGACGTTGTTGGCCGTGGCGGCACGCTCGGCGTCCGAGGGGCTGCGGTTGGTCGGCCGCGAGAGGAAGGTCTCCATCCCGATGGCCGTCATCCGGCCCTCGAGGCGGCTTGCCAAGTCCCACAGCACGTCTGCTTCGCTGATCGGGCCGCCGGGGCCGTGCGCGATGAAGCCGTGATCGCCACCGCCGCGGCCCGGATCGATGATGATCCGTTTCCCCGACAGTCTGGGGCCCGACCGCCGTACCAGCTCCTCTTCGCGAATCGCGTGGGGTGAGCCGCCCGAGACCCGTGAACTCAGAAAGTACAAGGAGCGCAACGTTTCTGGGCCGCAGATGCCGTCGGCGGCAAGCCCGTACTCGCGCTGATACGACACCAGGGCGTTGTGGGTCTGCAGCCCGAAGTGTCCGTCGACCAAGCCGGTGTAGAACCCGAGGTCCTGCAGCCGGGCCTGCAATGTCGCGACGTCGTCGCCGTAGAGCGGGGCACCGAATTGGTGAAACAGCGTGCGGGCGCCCAGCCGGTAGGAGGCTTCTTTGAGCGCTCGGTAGGTGGCCTCGCCGACGATGCCGTCGACCAATAACCCGCGATGCTGCTGAAAGGCGCGTACCGCCTGGTCGAGCCCGACGTCGAACAGCTCGAGAGCCACATGCCGGCCGGTGGTCATGTCCTCGTCGCCGTTGTCCAGAAGCCCCAGCGCGGACAGCGCGACCCGGATCTCGGTCACAGCTGCGCTGCGGTCACCACAGCGCAGGGCGTCGCCATTTACGCGGCGCGGACTCGACATACAAAGGTCCTCCGGGGCTTACTGCCTGCCTGACATATGCAATACAGCTAACCGGTATTGTCGCAGATCCTGCTCAATTTCGGGAAAACCCCAGGCTAAGCGGCGAGGGTGCGTCGAAAGGTCGGCGCGATCAGTTGAGGTGGGGAACCGCGTCGGACAGCTCGCGCAGCAAGGCCGCCTTGCCCTTTGCGCCAACGATCCGTTTTACCGGTTGACCGTCCTTGAACAGGATCATCGTGGGGATCGAAACCACCTGAAAGTCACGCGCGGTTTCCGGGTTGGCGTCAACGTCGAGCTTTGCGACCGTGAGTTGTTCTTTGCTTTCGGCCGCTATCTCTTCGAGAACCGGCGCGACCATCTTGCACGGTCCGCACCAGGTCGCCCAAAAGTCAACCAGCACAGGCTTATTGCTGGACAACACATCCGTGGAAAAGGATGCATCAGAGACTTCTATTGTGGCCCCGGCCTTTTCGGCGTCACTCATCGTGGTGCTCCAATCAAATCGGTGTTTCCTGCTGCTTGACCGTCGGCACCGGATGCCGACTCTTCACGATCGGCCAGCCACCGCTCCGCGTCGATGGCGGCGGCACAGCCGCTGCCCGCTGCGGTGACCGCCTGCCGGTATGTGTGGTCCACCAGGTCGCCGGCAGCGAAGACGCCGTCCACCGATGTGTAGGTGGTGCGTCCCTGGACGAGTACGTAGCCTTCCGGATCGACATCGACAACGTCGCGGACCAGGCTCGAACGCGGGTCGTGACCGATTGCCACGAAGACGCCCGTTACCGGGATTGTGGATTCTTCGCCAGTTACGGTGTCGCGCAACCTGAGTCCCGTCACCGTGCTGTCGCCGTCGACCGCGACGACGGCAGCGTTGGTGACGAACTTGATCTTGTCGTTGTTGCGGGCACGGTCGAGCATGATTCGCGATGCGCGAAACTCCTCGCGCCGGTGCACCAGGGTGACGCTGCGGGCGAAGCGGGTCAAGAAGGTGGCCTCTTCCATCGCGGAGTCGCCGCCGCCAATGACGGCGATGTCCTGGTCCTTGAAGAAGAACCCATCGCAGGTGGCACACGAGCTCACGCCACGTCCCAGCAACTCCTGCTCGCCGGGCACATTCAGATAGCGGGCGGCGGCGCCCATCGCCAAGATGACCGCCCGGGCGCGGTAGGTGTGTCCGTCGGCGGTGACCACGGATTTGATCGGTCCGTCCAGCGACACCGACTCGATGTCTTCCATCCGCAGGTCCGCGCCGAACCGCAGCGCCTGCTCGCGCATTTCATCCATCAACTCCGGGCCGGTGATGCCGTCGCGGAACCCGGGGTAGTTCTCCACTTCGGTCGTCGTCATCAGCGCGCCACCGAAGGAGGTGCCTTCGAAAACCAGCGGTGCCAGCTGCGCGCGGGCGGCATAGAGGGCCGCGGTGTATCCAGCCGGGCCCGAACCGATAACGATTACGTTGTGCACTGTCTCGTCAGCACCAGAGGCGGTCATTCGAGCCTTTCCGATCCAGATATTTGCATTCGTTCGAACGCCAGCGTAGGCGTGGGTGTTCCCGCTGCGTTGCGCAACACATCGCACCACATTAAGGGCGGGGAATTTGGGTGTCGGCTAACAGCCCGGTGTCGGCCGCGCTGCAGGTCGGTGCCACCGCGAAGACCGCCAAGTTGTCGGGGGTGTCGCCGGGCATGACCAGCACTATGCCGGGGCGGGCGTTGATCTCGACCGGCCGCCCGCCCAGTACCTGAGTGGACGCGGGATACCCGAGGCCGTTGAGGCAGGACGCGCGCCGGGCCGGGTCGCTGAGCGGGCCGTAGTCCGGGCTGCGGTGGAGTAGGGCGAGGAGCTCGGCCTGCGAGAGCGGGATCACCATCGGTGGCGTGGAGACCGTAATGTGCTCGGCGGTCGGCTCGGTGCTGGGCGCGGGGGCTGGTGCGTTGATCAGCGCGGCGGTGCCGAATCCGATCGCGGCCAGCGCCGCGCACCCGCCGGCGATCCCCGCGACGAGCCGGGCGGGACGGATGTGCGGGCGCGCGGAATGGGCCGAGCCGCGGGCGCTGGGTTGGGCACCGGGGGCCGACGTCAGCGCGCCGGAGATTCGGGCGGTGACCTCGGGGGGCACCTCGGGGGCCGACGCTGGATCCGAACCCGCGGCGGCGACGTCGCGGCGCACCTGGTTCAGCGCCCGCAGCACCCCTTCGGCCTGCGGATCGGCGCGGACTTGCCTGCGTACCCTGGCGGCGGCCTCGTCGTCGAGGACACCGGCCTGCAGGTCGGCGATGAGTTCCACGGTCAGCGCAGGGTCGGCTGGGTTCCCCTGATCCGGGGCGTGCTCCGCCGGATCGTTCTGCGCTTCACCCATCCGCCTCAGTGTCCGTCATGCACAGGCCGATGGCCATGCACAGCCCGCGTGACGGGCGACACCGAGCGGTGTCAGCGCTGAGCTGCGGGCCGGTCCGGACTGGTGTACACACCGGCGTCGAGGTGCCCGAGCAACTGCGCCAGGCGCACCCGGCCGCGCGCGCACCGGCTCTTGACCGTGCCCTCGGGGATGCCGAGCAGCGAGGCGGTTTCCGCGATCGAGTAGCCCTGCATGTCGACCGCCACCACCGCCGCCCGTTGCTCCACCGGCAACCGCATCAGCGCGTGCTGCACCCCGATCGCGGTCTCGACCTGGGCGGTCCGATCGGGCACCGGATAGATGTCTTCCAGCGGGGTGGTGCGATGGGCCTTGGCGCGACGTAGCCGGTCCAGGCACGCGTTGACCACGATGCGGTGCAGCCAACTGCCGACGGCCGCGTCATAGCGGAACGAACCGGCGCCGCGGTGCGCCGACAGCATGGCATCCTGCAGCGCGTCTTCGGCGTCCTCGCGACTATGCGTGGTCAGCCGTGCCAGCCGGTGCAATTGGCGTTGATGACGGCGGAACAGCTCGGCGAAGGCGTGGCGATCGCCGGCGACGTGGGCGGCGAGCAATTCGGCGTCACTGCGCTCACCCTGGATGCCTGCCCCATACCCCACGGCCGGACAGTAACCAATCGGTCCTGGCGCAGCACTTCACCTGGCCGGGCCGGTTGTGAGTGTCAGGAGGAGGCCTGGACCGTGATTTCGGAGAAGGTCGCTTGGCTCTTGCCATTGGTGGTTCCCAGTGTGGTAATCCACACCAGCAGGTTCGACGTCGGTGAACCGGCCCGTACCGGTATGACGTTGTGGCCGGGCTTGAGCGCGAAGGCCGGAACCAGCACGGTGGTGTCCTCCAGCTTCGACGGCGTCGGGGTGGAGGCGGACCGAATCTCGACCTTGGTCCCCGTGCCGGCAACGTCGATGCCGACCTGGCCCACCACCGTGGGGCTGGGCAGCTGCAGCATCAGCCCCTCGCCCTGCTTGAACGACGGGAACGGAACAGGGTCGGTGTAGATCTCCGTCGACCAGGCGGTACCGGGGTCGCCGTCGATGGCCTGTCCGGCCTGACCGGGATTGTCGGGGTCGCCGTCAGGGGAGAAGACGGTCGCCTTGGTGGGTTTGACCGTGCTGCCGGCGGCCGCGGGACTGGCCGTCGACGACGCGTTCGATGAGCTGGGCCCGTTCAGCCCGAGCTCGTCTTTGTTGAGGCCACCGACGTTGCCGAAGATCTTGCTCACGATCGACGCGAGCACCAACAGCGCGACCACGAGGATGACGAGGCCTGCGCCGATTCCGATCAGCAGTCCGCGACGCCGGCGCACCATGGCCGAGTACTCGCGACCAGGCGCCACCGGTGGCGGCGGCGCCGACGAGTCGTCGATGGGACCGAGCACCTCGGTGCGATCAGCCACTGCCGTCGCTTGCTGCAGTAGGTTCAAAAGTGTTGAGGCACTGCGTATTCCACCGTCTTCCTGGACAGCCCGCACGGCAACAGCGGAGATCTGAAAGGGGATGTCGCGGTCGATGGCAGTGGGTTCGACGGGAAGGCCATTGAGGTCGCGGTCGGCCGGCGCGAGCCCGCTGCGCACCCCGAACTCCGGCAGCGGCCAGCGGTTGACCAGCAGCGCGTACAGCGAGGCGCCGATTCCCCGGATGTCGTCCTCGGGGTTGGCGTCGGGCATCGTCGCCGGATAGGCCAGCACCACATCGCCATCGATGCTGACGCGGACCCGGCTGGGATGGTCGATCGACAGGGCGACACCGTTGCGGTGGGCGGCGTCGGCAGCAGCGGCCAGCGACTGCATGGCCCGCACGGCGCCGACGGGCGAGGGCGCGGTGTCGGCGACCTCCTGCAGCGATCCGCCGCGAATCCACTCCGCGACCACCAGGCCCCCCGAACCGGTATGCACGACGTCGAGGACCCGGGCGATGCCGCCCTTGTCGATCCGGCTGAGCCGCAAGGTGCGGGACAGGATTTCCTGCAGAACGTCCTCGGGCAGGGCCCCGTCCGGATCGACGAAGGTGAGGGCCACCTGCCGGTCCAGCGCGGTGTCGAGCGCCTGCCAGAACTGCAGGGGAGGCGCTCCGCCGTGGAAGACCAGCAGGCGGTACCGGCCCCCGGCGATGCGGGCGCCGGGAACCAAGTGGCCTTCGTCGGGGGAGGCTTCCGTGGCTCGGTCGCGGGCCGGATCGCCGTTGCGCTGGTCGGAGGGGGGTGGCGCCGTCGAGCTTCCGGCTGAGCTCGCCTCGAAGCCGGACGGAATGTCGGGCTGGAAGTCATCGGCAACCGGCCGGTGTGGCGGAGCACCTGACCCGGAGCTGGATGCGGCGCTCTCCGATGGGCGGTCGGTCACCTCCGGTCCTTTCGCTAGAGGGGCGTTGGCTGCCCGCTCCGGAGGCCTGCGCCGGATCGGCTCCTGGACCGCATTTGCCCCCGGCGGGGACGAATTCCTCTGCTCAGGGTACGGGACCGGGCCAGGGCGAGACGATGCATCCGGCACAGTTGCTTTGGGCGGTGTCAGCGCCACGCGCTGGCGGCCCCCGAGGCGGCGCCTGACGGCGCCCAGGGCGGCCTGCGCCTCGGGGACGCGTGCGCGGACCATGAACGTCGTCATGATCGGCAGCATGATGGCGGCGAGTATCAGCAGTCGCAGCAGCGAGCCGCCGGCGCCGCCATGTGCGGTCAACGCGTTCAGTCCGAGTAACCGGTCGGCGACGTGAGCGATCAGACCGGCGAGCATCGACGCGACAAGGGTGACCAGGACCGTGCGCACCTCGGCGACGCCCACCAGGTGGCCGCCGGCCGGCAGCAGGGTGCGCCGCAGCAAGAGGTAGCCAACGATCGCGCCGGCCAGAAACCCGAGCCCGTTTGCCAGCCCGAGGAACCCGGCGACCAGCTGGGGGTTATCGGTGACATGTGGCGCCAGCACCGAGCCGGCGATCTTCACGGCCGTGATGACGAGA
The DNA here is from genome assembly GCF_900157365.1 of Mycobacterium numidiamassiliense. Classification (GTDB taxonomy): domain Bacteria; phylum Actinomycetota; class Actinomycetes; order Mycobacteriales; family Mycobacteriaceae; genus Mycobacterium; species Mycobacterium numidiamassiliense. The sequence continues at coordinate 164,827 of NZ_FUEZ01000004.1, forward strand.
ATGATCACGATCGGCGTCCACGGCTGCTCGCGCGCGTAGAACACTCGCAGCTGCAGGAGCACCAGGCCGTAGGGGAGCAAGGTGAACGCCGACAACGCGATTGCGGCACCCAGATATCCGGCGTCCACGTTCCCGAAGTGGCCGTAGGCGAACAATGCGCTACCGATCGCCGGCCCGGCTACGGTCATGAACGCCACAATCGGAATGAGGGTGATCAGCGTCAGCCGGGTTGCGAGCGACAGGTCGCCGAGCACTGCCTTGGTGTCGCTGGCCGCCGCGTTGCGGCTTAGCCGCGGCATCACCACGGTCAGCACCGTGACGCCGATCATGCCGAACGGCAACATCAGCACCAGCCAGGTGTAGTTGTAGATCGCGGGCCCGGAAGCCGCCGCGGTACTCGCGATTTGGTTGCCCACCACCAAGCCGAGTTGGCTGATCAGCACATAGAGCACCATCGCCGCGGCCATCGCGCCGAAGCGCTTGAGCCGCTCGTCGATTCCCCAGAGCGGACGCAGGCTGACACGCTCTCGCTTGAGCGCGACCAGCAGCACCGCGGTCTGCGCGTAGACGCCCGCGGTGGTCCCAACGGCGAGCACCAGCAGCTTGGTGTTGCCCATCCGGACGGGATCGACGGAGAGGTCACCGGGCACCGCCAGATACACGGCCAGGGTGGCCAGCGCGACGAGGTTGTTGACAACGGGCGCCCACGCGGTCGGCCCAAACACGTTGCGGGTGTTCAGGATTGCCATGAACACCGAGGTGAGGCCGTAGGCGAGCACTTGCGGCAGCAGCAGATAGGCGAACGCGGTTGTCAGGGGCTCGTTGACCTGCGGGCTGCGGCCCAGCATCAGCCGCACCAGCAGCGGTGCCGCCACGACGGACAACGCCGTCGCGAATACCAGCAGGGTGCTGGTCACGGTGACGAGGCGGCGCACGAAGGCCGCGCCGCCGTCGGGGTCGCTTTGCTCGGCGCGGGCCAGCACCGGCACGAAGATCGCAGTGAACGTTGCCTCGAGCACCAGCGCGGCAACCAGGTTCGGCAGCTGGTTGGCCACCGAGAAAGCACTCGACAGCGCGGCGCCCAGGATCGCGGCCAACAACACGATGCGGGCAAAGCCGGTGATCCTGCTGACCAGCGTCGCGAACGCCATCGCCCACGAATGCGAAACCATTGCGGCGTCGGACAATTCGGCTCGCCGGGTGGGCAGGCCGGGACCCGGTGGGGCTACCGAGCCCGGCCCCGTGGGCGCCGGAATCTGGCCGCGCGCTGGGGGTTGTGGCCGGGATGGTCGGTGCGGCGGTGGCTGTGGGTGGGGCGGCGGGTAAGCGGGTTTCATACTCGGTGCTCTTCATCGACCAGGTGGTCGACGTCGTCGTTGGCGGATCTGCGGCGCGGCGGATCGGGACGGTCCAGGTCGGCGCGGTCGGGCTGCCCGCGGAACCGGTGCCACAGTCGCCGCCCGGCGAGCAGCACCAACACCGCCGCCGCGGTCAGGGTGATCGCGAAAAGCACCTTGCCGTAGGCGTTGGAGTGCACCGACATGCGGACCGGATCGCCCAACCGCGTGCCATCGGGGGTTCGCAGGGTGACGTCGATGGCCACCCGCTGGGTGAAGTTCACTTCGATCGGCACCCGCAGCGGCAGGTAGCCGGGCGGCAATTCGATCTGCCCGACGTCGGTGACGGTCATCCCCGGGGGAGCGTCGACCTGCAGCCGCACCTTGATGGGCACGGCCAGTCCGTTGTGCAGTGCCAACGGCAGAGGGCTGTGTTCGGTGGCCAGCGTGTAGGAGCCACCCGGGTTGACGATGGTGACCGCGCCGAACAGGTCGTTGATCGTGTTGCCGACGACGGCCAGCCGCTGCTGCGCCAGTCCGTTGCGGGTATCGGGTGGCTGCGATTGGCTCAACGCGCGCAGCATGTCCTCGCGAAGCGGGGCGGTGTACTGGATGCCGGTCAGCCCGGTGCGCTCGTCGGTGCTCAATGCCGACGTCAGCCGTCCCAGCCGCCCGGCCTGATCGCCGGCGTCGGCCGCGACGGCGTCGGCGAACCGGCCGCGTTCGACAACCGCGGCGCCGGGGGCATCGGCCGGTTCGGTGCGGGTCGGGTCGATGGCTTGGGCCTCGGCGATCACCGCTGGCAGTGGTCGGGCGACCGCCAGACCGGACCGGATGCTGGTGGCCAGCGCGGTCATGATGACCTGCGCGTCGTCGGTTTGCAGGTTCCAGACGGCGGGCGGGACCAGGATCTGAGTGCGCGGCGCGGCGTCCCGGTCCAGGGCGTGCCAGAACATGGAGCCCAGGGCGTCCTGACGCCGCGCCGTGCCCGAGTCGTGGGCAAGCCGGACCGTCAGCGACGGGTCCAGGTAGGTCGGCACGGTGGGGTTGTTTCCCGCCCCGGCCAGCGCGGCTCCCACGGCCGGGTCGAACGGGGCGACCGCCACCTGGGGAGACAGCCGCCGAGGTGCGGTGTCGACCGCGGCGCCCGACTCGGGTCCGCCGTCCGACGAGCCCGGCTGGTCGGGGGCGGTCAAGCCGGCTGCGGCGACCGCGACCGTGGTGCTATCGGCGCCGAGGAGGTCGACCGCGCCGCCGGTCAGCGGGCCGTCGGGGAGCAGGGTGGCGCCGCGGGTCGAGGGCAGATTGAGAATCTGGTCGACGATGTCGCCGGCGCCGTTGGTGGCGATCGAGCTCAGTTCGGGATTGTTGACGCGGTGCAGTGCATCCAGATCGGCTTGCGCAAACGGCAACGGCGCCACGCAGGTGCGCCTGCCCAGCGCCCGCAACCGGTTGAGCCAGGTGGTCGCCGCGTCCTGGCCGGTGCCCGGATGCGTCGGGGTACCCGGTTGCTGCGCGGGACCGTCGGGGGAGTTGGACACGACGTACCCGCCGGTCATCGCGTTGGCGGTGACCAGCAGATCCGGGTCGACGGCCAGGCACAGGGCTCGCCCGACGGCGCCGTCGGGGTCGACGTCGTGGCTGGTGGCGACCTCGGCCGCGGACAACAAGATGTCCAGCCGGCCGCCGGTGGCCAGCGACGTGGCCAAGTCGTCGTCGATCAGCCGGACCGGGATGGTTCCGCCGGGTTGGCCGGGCGCGAGCCGGGGGCGGTCGGCCAGCGGCCACAGCATGGTCAGCCATACGGGTTTAGAGGTGTCCGGCGCGACGGCGGACTCCAGGGAGTCGGCCTGGTCGGGCGGCACACCGATCACCGGCAGCAGGAACCGCGCGTTGTCGAGCCGGGCGGGGGCACCGTAATCGGGTGTCCCGTTGACGTTGACCAGCACCGGATAGATCCCCGGCCGATCGATGCCCAACGACGTCTTGGTCAATGAGCGCAGGGGTGCCGACAGCGTGAAGCCGGTCTCCTGCCCACGTTGCAATTCCGGTGCCACAGTGAGGAAGTCGGCGGCCGGCTGGTACTGATCGGTGCCGCCGTCAAGAGAGGTACGCAAGTTCGCCGACGCCGTCACCGCCCCGGCGTGCTCGAGCCGGACCATCACGTCGCGGACCGGGCGGTCGCCGATATTGCTGACCATCCCGCTGACCGTGACGGTGGGCGGGCTGGTCGTAGTGACAACGTCCGGGGTGACCTGATCGATGCGGACACGGACGAACGGCGTCGTTCCCGGCTCGCCGGCGGCCGCGCGCGGTATGGCGACGGGCCCGGCGAGCACCACCGCGAAGCCGACCACGACGGCAATGCGCACGAAGCCGGCCCAGCAGATTCGTGGCGAGGTCACGACCCTGGCCCGTGACCGTTTTTCTTGCCCGTTCCGGGTTTCTCGGAGTTGCGGGTCCGCGAATGTGTCTGCGGATGACGCCGAGGCGCGCTGGGCGGTAGCGGGGGCAGCGCGGACGGCCCGTCGGTCTGCAGCTTCCCGATCAGTTCGTCGGCGACTTCGGCGAGGCGGCGTTCGTCGGCGTAGGCAAGTCGCGACGGCAGTTCCTGCATCGGCACCCACGCCACCTCGGCGACCTCGAGGTCCTCGTCGCAGAGTTCTCCGCCGGAGAAGCGCATCAAGTAGTGGTGCACGGTCTTGTGCACTCGGCGGCCGTCGGTGACGAACCAGTAGTCGATACGTCCGAGCGCGGCCAGCACGCTGCCACGAATCCCGGTCTCCTCGGCCACCTCGCGGATGGCGGTCTGCTCGGCGGTTTCCCCTTGCTCGATATGACCCTTGGGCAGCGACCACAGCATCCGCCCGCGCCGATCGATGCGACCGATTAGCGCCGCAACCTGCGAATCGCGCGGCCCGTCGATGCCGTCGATGACTAGTCCGCCCGCCGAGGTTTCATGCACGGTGCGTAATCGCTCCGGCCCGCGTCGTGGTGTGCGGGACCGGCGCTTCCTGGTCGCCGATGACTCATCGCTGGCTTGGCCGTTCGTATTGCTCTCGGCCGCATCGGCTGCACCACGATTGCGACGCCTTCCGCGGCGCCGACGTGGTTTGGCATGTTCGCCGTCCGACACCCAAGCGATAGTAGCTGGCACGGGCCGGTGTCCCGGACATACTCGCCGCTAGCAAGGGCGCCGCGGCGCCGCCCGCCGCCACCCGGCGAACCCGACTACCCTGATCGAACGTGCCGGAAGCTGCCGACGATCCGAAGCTGCTGGCCGCTGCCGCGGTCGCATTGAATCAGCATGCATCGGTGCTGCGCGAGATCGGATCGGCGTTCGACGCCGGGGGCCACGAACTGTATCTGGTCGGCGGTTCGGTGCGAGACGCCTTCCTGGGCCGGCTGAGTGCCGATCTGGATTTCACCACCGACGCCCGGCCCGACCAGATCCAGCAGCTCGTGCGGCGGTGGGCCGACAGTGTGTGGGACACCGGGATCGACTTCGGCACCATCGGCGTCGGCAAGGGCGATTACCGCCTGGAAATCACCACGTTTCGCGCGGACACCTACGACCAGGTGTCCCGCCATCCCGAGGTGCGTTTCGGCGATCGCCTCGACGACGACCTGGTGCGGCGCGATTTCACGGTGAACGCGATGGCAGTGCGCGTCACAGCCGACGGGGCGGGCGAACTCCTGGACCCGCTGGGCGGTTTGGCGGCGGTCCGCGCCCAGGTGCTGGACACCCCGTCAGCGCCGGAGGTTTCCTTTGGAGACGACCCGTTGCGCATGCTGCGCGCCGCGCGGTTCGTCTCGCAGCTGGGCTTCACCGTCGCCCCGCGGGTGCGGACGGCGATCGGCGAGATGGCCCCGCAGCTGGGCCGCATCAGCGCCGAGCGGGTGGCCGCCGAACTGGACAAGCTGCTGCTCGGGGCGGACCCGGTCGCCGGCATCGACCTGCTGGTGAACACCGGCATGGGTGAGGTGGTGTTGCCGGAGGTCGGCGGTATGCAGATGGCCATCGACGAGCACCACCAGCACAAGGACGTGTACCAGCATTCGTTGACCGTGCTGCGGCAGGCGATCGCGCTGGAGGACCCGGGCGACCCGGATCTGGTGCTGCGCTGGGCGGCGCTGCTGCACGACATCGGCAAGCCGTCCACCCGGCGCCACGAGCCTGACGGCGGAGTGAGCTTCCACCACCACGAGGTGGTGGGCGCGAAGATGGTGCGCAAGCGGCTGCGGGAGCTCAAGTACTCCAAGCAGATGGTCGACGACATCTCGGGGCTGGTGTACCTGCATCTCCGGTTTCACGGCTATGGCGGTGGAAGGTGGACCGACTCTGCGGTGCGCCGTTATGTCGCGGATGCCGGGCCGCTGCTGCCGCGGCTGCACAAGCTGGTGCGCGCCGACTGCACCACCCGCAACAAGCGCCGGGCCGCGCGGCTGCAGGCGAACTACGACCAGCTGGAGGCGCGGATCGCCGAGCTGGCCGCCCAGGAGGACCTGGCGCGGGTCCGCCCGGACCTGGACGGCAACCAGATCATGAAGCTGCTCGACATCCCGGCGGGACCACAAGTCGGTGAGGCCTGGCGATTTTTGAAGGAGTTGCGGCTGGACCGCGGTCCGCTGACCAACGAAGAGGCCACCGACGAGCTGCTGGCCTGGTGGCGATCGCGGGGGAACCCCTAGCCGACCGACCGCGTCAGAACGGTCATGGACTATTGCCTGGCAGGCGACGACGGACATGCGGCCATCTGGCACGGCCAACCCGATCTCGATCTGGACGGCGACGGCCGCCTGGATGCGTTCGGCCTGGATCTCGACGGGGATGGGATGCGCGATGACGCACTGGCGGATTTCGATGGCGACGGGATCGCCGATCACGCGGCGCGCGACGTCGACAACGACGGCACCCCGGAGGCCTTCTTTACCGACGACGGGTCGGGCACCTGGGCGGTCAGTTTCGATCGGGGCGGGCAACTGCGCTGGTTGTCCCTCGATGGCGTCGAGCACACGGGTGGTCCACTCGTCGACTTCGATGGCGTGCACGTGCGCGGCCAGCTGGACGACCGGTTAGTCGACACAGATGGCAACGGGGTAGCCGACCGGGTGCTGTGCGCCGGCGAGGACGGCATGACCGGTTATGTGGACACCGATGGTGACGGCCGGTGGAATGTCCGGTTGACCGACGCCGACGGCGACGGCCTGTCCGACGGCGCGACCAGCTTGTGACTGCGAGCCGGCATTTCGGTCACCCTGGTTGACATGGTTTTTGTTCAATTTGGGTAAACCAACCGCACTCCGCGTGTGGAGCCGAAAAAGAAGTGAAGTGACAGTCCCCGATCGCTGTCTAAACTGCTATGCATATCCAGGTCGGGGAGGCCTAGAAATCAGGGAGGAAAACCATGGCAGGCACAACCGTTGTCACACCGGAGCTGCTGCGTAGTACCAAGCAACGGATCGAATCACGGCTGCAGGAAGCGGCGACAATCGCCAATCAGTACTTGAGCGGCCACGAGAACATCATCAGCGGCACCGGCTGGGCCGGCCAGGCGGGGACGACCTCGCTGAACACCGCCGGTCAGATCGAGCATGACCTGCAGCAGATGTTGAACGGCGGCAATCGTCTGGCCCACGGACTCGGCCAGGCGGCGGTCCTCATGGAAAACCACGAAGCCGACTCGGCCCACAACCTCAACGGCGTTTTCGGCGGCGGGCACTCGGCCTAAGACGGTTCGTCAATTCCATCCACAGACTTATTCACGTAAGGAACCACAAAATGGCCGACAACATCGTCTACAACCACGCCGCGGTCAGCGGCCTGTCCGGCGACATCGGTTCGCAGGCGGCGCAGCTGATGGAAATTCACAGCGACGTTCTGCATCTCACCCAGGCGCTGGGCGACTTCTTCCAGGGCCACGGCGCGACCGCGTTCTTCGACGCCCAGCAGCAGATGCTGCACGGCCTGGAGGACCTCATTCAGACGGTCAGCCTGCACGGACACACCGTGAGCAATGTGCACGACGCCGCGGTGAGTACGGACTACCAGATGGGCAACCTCTTTACCTAGCCACGCATACGGGGTGGGGGCGTACGCGGTGCGTGCGCCCCCCAGGCTGCGTCAGGGGAACAGCGTGTTAACCACCACATTGGACGGGCTGTGGGTCCTCCAAGTGCTCACCGGCATCGAGGTCCTGGCTCCCGAGATGGGCCTGCGGCCCCACTTGCCCAGCGTCGAGCCCAAGCAGGCGGCGTTGCAGCATCCGGTCGCGGCCGAACTGCGGGCCGCCGGCGTCATCGACGAGTTGGGCGCCGTCGACGGCACGATCGTCGAGTGGCTGACCGTGCTGTCCCGGCGCGACGTCGGCCTGCTCGTGCACTTCCGTATGCCCGGCGACGCCGAACCGGCACGGGCGCTGCTCGCCCGATTCGCGCAGTGGTGGGTCGCCATGGAACGGTCCGCCGACATCGTGCGGATCAGCGGTGCGGGCGTCACCGTCAACGAATCAACCGCCAGCGCGGCACTGTCCGCACAGATCGAGCGATTGTGCGGCAGCTGCGATCCGGCGACGCTACGACCTGTCACGCTGGACGCCGATGCCCTGCGCGGAGCCGCGACCAGTCAGGAGTCCGTGCGTACGTTCTTCGACAATCAGGGGCTCGACCACGACCAGGTGCACATGCTCGAACTTGCGGCCGATCCCGAGCGTTCGGCCCAAGCCTCGATCGTCGCCATCCAGTCCGGCGTGGACAGTGGCCGGCCGACCCGGACCTTCATCGAGCCGGGGGCGGTGACCATCATGGATACGCCGGAGGGACGGCTGGTCGCCGAACACATGTCTTCCGCGGGCAAGAGGTGGATGATCGTTGCTCCCGGGAACAAGAACAACATCGCTGCGGCGATCGGCCATATGATGCGGCGCCTGCCGGCCGAACAAGAATGGTTTTCGTACCGAAAAGTTGTGTAGTCGAGAGGGTATCGCACAAATGTTAGCATCGGCATCGTGACAAACCCGTGGACGGGCTCGTCCAATCCCGAGGAACAGGGCGGACCGACTCGGAGAGAAGCGCCCGCTGCTCGCTACCAAAACCAAGACTCCGTATCGGGGACATTACGCATCTCGGATATGGTGGCGCCGCGCAAGATTCCGCCGGGCGCCGGCTGGCGGCGATTCCTCTATAACGCCACCTTTCACGCCATTAACTTCGGCGAATCGCCCGGTGAAAGACATTATCGGGAATTGCAGGAACGAATCCGGCGCCACATTCGCAAGCAGTACGTGGTCGGGGTCATATCGGGGAAGGGCGGCGTCGGCAAGACCACGATGACCGCATGCATCGGCGCGGTGTTCCGCGAATGCCGGCCGGAGAACGTGGTCGCCATCGATGCGGCCCCCGGCTTCGGCACACTGGCCGGGCGCATCGATGAATCCCCGCCGGGCGATTACGCGGCGGTCCTGAACGACACCGACGTCCAGGGCTATGCGGACATCCGGGAACACTTGGGGCAGAACAGTCTTGGCCTCGATGTCCTGGCCGGAAACCGCGCGTCGGATCAACCGCGGCCACTGGTCGCTTCGATGTTCGCCGGCGTGCTGTCCAGGCTGCGCCGCACGCACACCGTCATCGTGGTGGACACGTCCGACGACCTCGAGCACCCCGTGATGAAGGCGGTGCTCGACGCGTGCGACACCTTGGTTTTCGTGTCCGGTCTGACGGCGGACACCTCCCTGCCGGTCACCCGCGCGATCGACCTGCTGCGGTCGATGGGCTACCACGAGGCGGTGTCGCGCAGCATGGTGATTTTGAACGACAGCCGTGACCAATACGATTCCGAGGCGCGTGCTTACCTCACCGAACGTTTCGCGCAATCGGGGGCGACGGTCGAATTCATGCCTTACGACCCGTATCTCGCCAAAGGCGGGATTATCGACACACGTCACGAGTTGAAGAAAAAGACCCGCTTGCGGTTATTCGAGATCACCGCGGCCCTGGCCGACAAATACATTCCAGATGCTGACAGGCCACGCTAATGGCGAAGGTATCGTTTCCGGCCCGTTGTGCGGTTGCGGTCGTTTGTGGAGAACATCTGGTCTCGCAGGTATACCCCGCCTCGGTGCCCGTCGAGGCCTTCCTCGACAACGTCGTCGAGCTACTTAACGACGAACTCAAGCGGCGGGGGTTCACCGGGCTGGAGTCCGGGGTCGGATACGAACTACACAAGGCCAACGGTGTCCGGCTGGATGTCACCAAGACGCTCGACGAACTCGGCGTCGAGGACGGCGCCACGCTCACCCTGGTTCCCGTGGTGGCCGGCGAATCGTTCGAGCCGCAGTACGAGTCGTTGTCGACCGGCCTCGCCCGGATCGGCAAGACGCTGTTCGAGCCGGTCACCTTAAAGACGGCCGCGCACACCGCGCTGGTCATTCTCGCGATGGTCTCGATGACAGGGCTGGGATTGGCTGTGCGCCAACGCTTATCGACTGATTCGTTGCTGCCGACCATCGTGACCGGTGTGTCCGGCCTGCTGATCGCCGGGGGAGCGTGGGCGGTGTGGCGTTGGTGGCCGGGCCGAACCGACATGGTGGACGGGCTCGGCTGGACCGCGCTGCCGCTGCTCACGGTGAGCTTCGCCGCCGGTGCGCCGGGGCACGTCGGGGCCGCGATCCTATTCATCGGGTCGCTGATGGGCGCGGTGCTGACGTGTGGACTCGCGACCGCGACCGGGCGCCATGCCAACGTGGCGGCGACCGTGGTGACGGTGACCGGGCTGGGCGGGGTTATCTCCGGATTCCGGATGTGGTGGCCGGTTCCCGCGCAGTGGCTGGGGATGTGCACCCTGGTCGCCCTGCTGTTGCTGTTGACGATGTCGCCGACGATCTCACTCTGGGTGGCCAGGATCCGGCCGCCCTACTTCGGATCAATCACCGGGCGTGATCTGTTCCGCCGCGGCGCGGGTATGCCGGTCGATGCGGTGTCGCCGGTGGACGAGGGTGCCGACGAGGAAGTGAATACCGACACCACGCCGCGCGGCGCGCAGATCGCGATCGCGGCCGTCCGTGCCAACAACATCCTGACGGGAATCTGTGTGGGTGCCGCGCTGATGCTGCCCGTCGCGGTGTGGGCCACCCTGATGCCGGGCCGCGACCGGAGCATGGCGGCCGCGGTGCTGGCCGGGCTCTTCGTGCTGATCTTCATCAGCCGTGGGCGGGCGTTCGCCGACAAGCGCCAGGCCGTCTCGCTGGTTTGTGGGGCGGCGGCCGCACTGTGCGTCGGCGTCGTCAAATACGTTGCGCACGAGCCCGCTTCGTCCGGGCTTCCGGTGTTGTGGGGGGTGCTGGTCTTGGCCGGGTTCGGCGGCGCCGGCCTGCTGGCGGCGCTACTGGTGCCCATCACCAGGTTCACTCCGCTGGTCCGGATGACGGCGGAATGGGTGGAGATAGCGGCGATCATCGCGGCCCTGCCGTTGGCCGCGTGGATCGGCGGCTTGTTCACCTGGGTGCGGATGCGATGACCCGGATGGTTGACGCGGCGTGGGCTGCTCTACTGGCTGCGTCGCAGCGGATCGCTGCGACGGGACTGACCTGCCTGCTCGTCGCCGCAATAGCGAGCCTGCCTGCGGCACAAGCAATTCCGCCGCCGACCGTCGACCCCGGGCGGGTGCCGCCGGACGGCAAGCCCGTGTCGGATCAGCCGATGCGGCAAAGCTTCGCCTGCGCCAGAACGATCACCGTCGCCGACCCGAACGTAGGTCTGCTCGCGCCCGGGATCACTATGCTGAACATCGGCAAGGCCTGGCAGTATTCGACCGGGAACGGGGTGCCGGTCGCCGTCATCGACACCGGCATCAATCCCAGCCGGCGGCTACCGGTCGTCGCGGGCGGTGACTACATCATGGGCGGCGACGGCCTCTCCGATTGCGATGCGCATGGAACCATCGTGGCGTCGCTGATCGGGGCAGCGCCACAAGGGATTCCGATGCCCGCGCCGATGCCGGCCATCCCGGCGTTCCCGCCGCCTGCGGGGCCACCGCCGACCGACGCGGGAGCGCCACCTCCGGGCGGAGCGCCGCCGCCGGTCGCGCCCCCGCCACCACCGTCGCCGGTGACGATCACCCAGACCGTGGCGCCGCCGCCTCCGCCGCCACCCCCACCGGACGCCCCGTCCAACGGACCGGGCGATCCAGTGCCCGGGCAGCCCGACGACCCAGAGGTGCCGCCGCTACCCCCGGGTGCGCCCGACGGGGTCGTCGGTGTCGCGCCGCACGCCGTCGTCATCTCCATCCGGCAGTCCTCGCGGGCCTTCGAACCGGTGAACCCCGGGGGCGGTGACATGGAGGGGCGCAAGAAGGCCGGGACTATCGCGACGCTGGCCAGTGCCATCGTGCACGCGGCGAACATGGGCGCCAAGGTGATCAATGTCAGTGTGACAGCATGTGTTTCGGCTGCTGATCCGCTGGACCAGGGCGCCATCGGTGCCGCCGTGTGGTACGCCGCGACCGTGAAGGACGCGCTGATCGTCGCCGCAGCGGGCAATGACAGCGAAGACGGCTGCGCCCAGAACCCGTCGTTCGACCCGCTGAACGCGTCGGACCCCCGCGACTGGCACCAGGTGAAGACCGTGTCGTCGCCGTCGTGGTTCTCCGACTACGTGCTGTCGGTCGGCGCGGTCGACAACACCGGCGCACCGATCAGTAAGAGCCTGGCCGGACCGTGGGTGGCCGCCGCCGCTCCCGGCGTCGGTGTGATGGGGTTGTCCCCCGAGACGGGTGGACCGGTGAACGCCTACCCGCCGATCCGTCCGGGCGAGAAGAACATGCCGTTCTGGGGCACCAGCTTCTCCGCCGCGTATGTCAGCGGGGTGGCCGCGTTGGTGCGGGCCAAGTACCCGGGGCTCACCGCGCATCAGATCATCAATCGCATTCTGCAGACCGCACACAATCCGCCGCGTGGGGTCGACAATCAGGTCGGCTACGGCGTCGTCGACCCGGTTGCGGCGCTGACGTTCGATGTGCCTCCCGGCGACAAGCTCCCGCCCGGCGCGGCCAGCCGCGTGCTGCACCCGCTGCCGCCGCCACCACCGCCGGATCACCGCGCCCGCAACGTGGCATTGGTATTCGCCGGTGTCGTCGTGGCCGCGATCGCGGTGGTCTCGCTGATCGTTCGGGCCCGGCGGGAACGATGAGGTCCGGGACGAAGCTGACCATCATCGTCGGCATCTTCTTCGCAGCCTTCGCGGGGTGGGCCTTCGGTCAATACATCGGTGCTGCAGTGGGATTGGTGATCGGGCTGGTCGTCGGCGTGGTCCGGTGGCGGGGTCAGCCGCTGTGGTCGTGGTTGATCCTGTGGTTCCGGCGTCGTCGGCCGATCAACTGGACGGAGCCGCTGACCGTCGCCAACGACCGCGCCGGTGGCGGCATCCGGTACCAGGACGGCGTTGCGGTGGCCGCGGTCCAGCTCTTCGGAAAGGCGCATACACCAACGCTTTTCACCGGATCGACGGCAACCTACACGGAGAACTCGTTCGATCTCACCGAGCTGGTTCCCCTGCTGCATCAAAGCCTGGGCCTAAAGCTGGGTTCGCTGAGCGTCGTCAGCGCGGGGGCGCGCCGGCGCAGCACCGGTGACTATCCGCGGGTGTACGACACCCTGATCGGCACGCCGCCGTATGCCGGCCAGCGCGAGACCTGGTTGATCGTGCGAACTCCGGCGCTCGACAATGCCGAAGCGCTGCGGGACCGGACCTCGGTCGGCACGGCGACGCTCGCGGCCGCGCAGCGGATCAGTGCGGCCATGCGGCAGCACGGCGTCCGCGCGAAGGTCGCCACGGCCACCGACATCGTCGAGATGGAGCGGCGACTGGGCCGATCCGCGCTCGAGGTTTCCAACCGGCGCTGGCGCTCGCTGCGCGGCGACAACGGCTGGCTGACCACCTACTGGTACCGGCCCGGCGACATCACCGCGGAGTCACTGGCGCAAGCGTGGTCGGCGCGCGCGGACGGGATCGTGCAGAACGTCACGCTTTTCGGCGACGGCACCGCCACGGCTACCGTGACGGCCCGGACCGCCCAGCCGCCGACGGCGCCGCTGAATCTGATGTTGCGGACCTTGCGGGGCGAGCAGGCGCAGGCCCTCGCCGCCAATCTGTGTGGGCCGCTGCCGCCGCTACGCGGAATCCGCCGTGGAGTGCTGCGCGGTCCGCTGATCGTTCCCATCGGACCGTCGGGGGTGCTGCTCGGCAAGGTCGCGGGTGGCAACCGGATGCTGCTGCCGTTCGACGACGCGGGCGAGTTCAGTCGGGTGCACATCGCCGCCGAGGACGCGCTGGCCAAGCGGTTCGTGATCCGGCTGGCCGGTGCGGGCGAGCGGATTACGGTGCACACTCGAAACATGCAGCGGTGGAACAGTGTTCGGATGCCGGACGTCGGCGTCACCGACCAGGCGAAACCGGTATCCGGCACGACGGTCAGCGTGGTGGACGGCACTTTGTCGCCGGCGCCGCGGCCGAACACCCTGATCTCGGTGGGGGAACCGGGCGAGCCGTACCGGGGGACGGCCAATGTGTTGATCACGCAGACGGGCCCGGCGACGGTGGAAGTGACGGCCGGCGGCCATGTCCATGTGGTGGAGGTCGAGTTGTTCCGCGCCGAGAATCGTTACGTATCCTCGGAACCGATGGTTCTGCGAACTTCTGAGCTGGAAGCGGTGGATACACCATGACCAGCAGCACCACTCCTGCGGCCGCACGAAAATTCTTCGATCAGGCGATGGCTCTGCTCGACGGCGATGTCGCCGCGGCCGCGCTGCGGTTTCGCGAGGCGACGGAAGTCGATCCGTCGATGGCCGACGCCTGGCTGGGCCGTATCGCCGCGGGTGACGAGTCGTTGTCGACCGTGCAGCACCTCTACGAATACGGGACGCGGCTGCACCGCGAAACCAACCGGCTCGGCGCGCGTTTGTCCGCCCCGATCAAAGCGGGGCCGTACCTGTCGATCTCGGTAACCGAGGCCTCCCACGCCGGCCTGGCGCTGGCGAGTGCGCTCATCGACGATCGCCAGTATGAGAAAGCTGAAGCGCTGCTTCGGGATTCGTCGCTGCTGGACACCTGGGAAAACCATCAGTGGAAGCAGTACATCGAGGCGTATCTGATGTTCGCCACCCAACGGTGGCCGGATGTGATCTCGACGGCTGCGGCGATCCTGCCGCCCCAGGCGATCATCATGTCGGCGGTCACGGCGGCGACCTGTACGTTGGCGGCGCATGCCGCGGCCCATCTCGGTCAGGCGCGGGTCGCGCTGGAGTGGACCGACCGCGTCGAGCTGCGCAGCGGATACGGTGGCCCGACCGAGTCGCGGCGTCAGCAGATCGAAACCGCCGTCACCGCAGTCGATCCCAACGACTTCCCATTGATCGCGGCCGACTTGGCCTATGTGCGCGGGATGGCGCATCGCCAGCTCGGCGACGAACCCAAGGCCCAGGTCTGGCTTTCCAAGGCGACGATCAACGGCGCGCTGATCGAATCAGCCAAGCAGGCGCTGGCCGACCCCGCGCTGCAACTGGTGATCACCGACGAGGGCGCCATCGAAACCCGCACCAATAAATGGGATGTGACCACCGAGCTGTCCGCGCAGCAGCGCGCGGAAGAGGACAACAAGGGGCGGCGCGGTGAACTCCTGGAGGAGGGCCGCGCCCTGCTCGACAACCAGGTCGGGTTGACCGAAGTCAAACGGGCGGTCGCCGAACTGGAGGACCAGATCGAGGTCCGGGCGCTGCGTCAGGCCGCCGGCCTGCCCCTGGCCAACCAGACCAACCACATGTTGTTGGTGGGTCCGCCCGGCACCGGTAAGACCACCACCGCCGAGGCGCTGGGAAAGATCTATGCCGGGCTCGGCATCGTGCGTCATCCCGAGATCGTCGAGGTCAAGCGGTCCGACTTCTGCGGGGAGCACATCGGGGCCTCGGGCCCGAAGACCAACGAACTGATCGACCGTTCGATGGGCCGCATCCTCTTTATGGACGAGTTCTACTCGCTCGTGGAACGCCACCAGGACGGGCGGCCGGACATGATCGGCATGGAGGCGGTCAACCAGCTGCTGGTGGCCCTCGAGGTGCACCGGTTCGACTTCTGTTTCATCGGCGCCGGATACGAGAAGGAAGTCGACGAATTCCTCACGGTCAACCCGGGTCTGGCGGGCCGGTTCAACCGCAAGCTGCGTTTCGAGTCCTACTCGCCGGGCGAGCTGGTGGAGATCGCGCTTCGCTACGGCAAGCCGCGCGCCACCGTCCTCGAGCCGGCCGCCGCCGAGGCACTCAAGGCAGCCTGCGCGACATTGCGGACCTACCGCCTGCCCGATGGCACACACGGTGTCGATGCCATGCAGAACGGTCGGTTCGCACGCAATGTGGTCGAGCGCGCGGAGCGGCTGCGGGACTCGCGCGTGGCCGCGCAACACCGCACCGACAAGGGTTCGGTCACCGTCGAAGACCTGCAGACGCTGCGCACCCCTGACGTCCTCGCCGCGGTGAAGGATGCGTGCGCGGAAAAGCATGTGCCGATAGTGCTTTGACGGAGTCGCCCGGATGGTGACCACCCTCGGCCGACACGGGAGTCGTCGGCCGCCGGCACCGGAGAATGCGGAGTCACCCATACCGGCCACGCGGCATGCTTAAGATGCACCCGGGCCCGAAATGTGGGAGGCCATGCGTGGCGCGCCACGGCAGCGCTGCGGCTTGACGAACGGAGTGTCCGGCGGTGCACCGTATCTTCCTGATCACGGTGGCGCTATCACTCGTATTCCTCAGCGCGCCCCCCGCCGCGGCCGTTTCTCCGCCCACGATCGATGCCGGTGCCGTGCCCCCCGATGTGACGGGGCCCGACCAGCCGCTGGAACAGAAGCGGGTCTGTAAGGCGCCCTTGACCCTGCCGGGCACCAATTTCCACGATGCCCCGTGGCCCAACACCTACCTTGGCATTACCCAGGCCCAGAAGTTCGCGACCGGGGCCGGCGTCACGGTCGCGGTGATCGACACCGGCGTGGACGCAACGCCGCGGGTTCCGGCCGAGGCGGGCGGCGATTTCGTCGTCGCCGACGGCAACGGCCTGTCCGATTGTGATTCGCACGGGACGCTCACCGCGTCGCTCATCGCGGGGCGGCCCTCGCTCACCGACGGGTTCGTCGGAGTCGCACCCGACGCGCGGTTGATCTCCGTACGCCAGACCTCGGAAGCCTTTGAGCCGAAGGACACGCAGAACAACCAGAGTGACCCCAACGCGACGCCTGCCGCCGGATCGATCCGCAGCCTGGCCCGCGCGGTGGTGCACGCCGCAAACCTCGGCGCCGGCGTGATCAACATCAGCGAGGCCGCCTGCTTCAAGGTCAAAAAGCCGGTCGACGAGTCCACCCTAGGGGGAGCTCTCAACTACGCGGTCAACGTCAAGGGCGCGGTGGTCGTCGTGGCGGCCGGCAACGTCGGCGGCGATTGTGCGCAGAATCCACCGCCCGATCCGGCGATCGCCTCCGATCCACACGGCTGGTTGGGGGTCCAGACGATCGTCACGCCGGCGTGGTACTCACCGCTGGTGCTGACGGTCGGGGGCGTCGGGCAAAACGGGGCTCCCAGCGAGTTCTCGATGCACGGACCGTGGGTGAGCGTCGCGGCGGCCGCCGACAACATCATTGCGCTCGGACCCCTCGGCGAGCCCGTGGATGCGCTGCCCGGCAAGGAGGGACCGGTGCCGATCGCCGGGACGTCGTTCGCCGCGGCGTACGTCTCCGGTCTGGCCGCGTTGTTGCGGCAACGCTTTCCCGATCTGGCCCCGGCACAGATCATGAACCGGATCGTCGCCACCTCGCGGCATCCCGGAGGCGGTGTCGACGACTCCGTCGGCGCGGGAACCATCGACGCGGTCGCCGCACTCACGTGGGATGTACCCGCGGGCTCCGCTCCGGGAAATGCGTTTCCTGTCGACCGAATTCACCCCCCGGTGCCGGTGCCGGGCCCCGACCACGGGCCGATCAACGCGGTGGCGCTCGCGATCATCGGCCTGATTGTGGCTCTGGGACTGGCGGCATTGGTCCGACGTGCGTTGAAGCGGCACTGACGAAACCATGAAATCCCTGCGGCTACGGTTCACCAGCGGTCACGCCCTGTGGGCGGCCGCGCTGGCCCCGCTCTGCCTGCTGCTGTTTTACCGGACGCACTACGAGTGGGCGGGCCCGACGTTGGTAGCGGTGGCCGCTCTGGTGGCCACGGTCACCTATCGCGGTCGGCGAATCACCGGCTGGATCGTGGCGATGTTCGCCTGGCTGTTTCGGCACCGCAGGGCCCCGGAACCCCCCTCCGAGCCGGACGTCGGCGCCACCGTGGAACCTGGCGATCACGTAGCCGTGCGCTGGCAGGGCAGGGACCTGGTCGCGATCATCGAACTGATTCCGCGGCCCTTCACGCCGACGGTCATCGTCGATGGGAAGGCCCAGACCGACGATGTGGTGGACACCCGGCTGCTGGAACGACTGCTGTCGGTGCACTGCCCCGACTTGGAAGCCGATGTCGTGTCGGCCGGCCACCGGGTCGGCAAGAGCGCGTCGCCCGAGGTGGTGAGCCTGTACCAGCAGGTGATCGGCGACGATCCGGCACCGGCGTTCCGGCGGACCTGGGTCATGCTGCGGGCCGATCCGCAGCTCGCCCGCAAGTCGGCCCAACGGCGCGCGAACGGCGTCACGGGGCTGTGCAGGTACCTGGTGGCCTCGACGACGCGGATCGCCGACCAACTGGCCGGCAACGGTGTGGACGCGGTGTGTGCGCGCAGTTTTGACGACTTCGACCACGCCACCGAAGTCAGCTTCGTGCGGGAGAAGTGGTCGAAAATCAAGGGCCACGACAATTTCACCACCGCATACACCGCGCCGGGCGGCCCGGACGTGTGGTGGTCGGTGCCCGCCGACCACACCATCACCAGGGTGCGGATCGGTCCCGGGAAGCCACCGCGATCCACGGTGTTGCTGACAACGGCGACGAAGCCGAAACGGCCGCGCGGGTTTTCCCGAGTGTCCGGGGGGCAGCGCGACGCGCTGCAAGGCCAGACCCACGTCCCCGGCCGTCACTGGCAGCTGCCGATCGGATCGGCGGGCGTGTTGGTCGGCGAAACTTCAAGCCAGTACCGGGTCTACATGCCGTTCGACAACGTCGACGCGAGCCTGAACTTGGGCGATGCCAGGGCGTTTACCCAGTTCGCACTCCGGTCGGCGGCGGCGGGCGGGGCCGTGACCCTGGGACCACATTTTCAGGAGTTCGCGACCCTGATCGGCGCCGAGATCGGGCCGGAGGCCAAGGTGTCGTGGCCCAACGCGACGACCTATCTAGGCCGGCACCCCGGCGTCGACCCGGTGATATTGCGGCACAACGTCATTAGCACTCCGCGCCATCGCCAGTTGCCGATCCGGCCGGTTTCCCCGCCGGAGGAGGCCCACTATCAGTCGGCGCTACCCGGCAGGCGGGACGGCTCGTGATGGGCGTGGGCAGTCCCCGGGAAACGTATGCGGGCCCGCCGTTTTCGGTGTGTTCAACTTCTGTTTACCGATGTGCGGGACGGCGGGTTCTGAGTCGGGGCGATCGGCGAATTAGTGTCGCGGCCCGACCAAAAGTCGCTTTAGACTGAGGCCCTGCCGTGGCCGATGCCCAAGCCGGCAACCGCCCAGGCAGCCAGGCCATCCCCGACGGTAAGGATCTGAAGTGGAATTTGAGCCGCACCCGCAGGCCACTGCGGTCCTGGACGAGTTCAAGAAGTTAAACGACGTCCTGGAGAACGCGTTGAAGCAGAAGGGCACCGGATCCTTTAGCGCCAAGGACCAGACCGAGACCGTCGAGGTGGTCATCAACGGAGACATGGTGGTCACGGAGCTCCACATCGAAGACGGCCTGCTGCGGCTGGGCGCCGAAACGGTGCAGAATCGCATCAACGAGGCGCTGATCACGGCGCAGGCCCAAGCGGCGGCGAGCATCGACGAGATCGCCGGAGCGACCTTTGAGGCGATGGCCGGAATGATCGATTCGATGCAGAAAATCGTTGGCGAGTAATCGCGGCCGATCAGCGAGCGAACTGTAGGCGAGGCGGCGAGCACGGTCGCGCCGTGCAGCTGTTCGTGGTGGGGCCGCCGAGATCCGGGATGACGATCGTCACCCAGTTCCTCAATCACCATCACGACATCAAGATCTTCGACGAGATCGATTTGATCCAGGTCAACCGGGGGCCAGTCAGCGGAACGCTGGCGGCCTTCCTCCTCGAGCGCGGGGTGTACGAGGCCTACCGGCGCTACGCCGGGGAAACCAACGACCCGGCCGTTGCCCTGCAGGCGATCATGAGCGACATCGCGCGCCCCTGCACCATTTGGGGCGAAAAGAACCCGAGGTATGCGGCACAGCTGGAGACGTTGCGGCGCACCTTCCCCGGGGCGGTGGTGTTGTTCGTCCTGCGCGATCCGCGGGAGGTAATCAATTCCTCTCTGCTGCACCGGGATTCGCCTTCGCGCTCAGACACCGACTTCTGGATCAAGGACACCGTGACCGAAGCCATGGAGCTGACACAGAGTTGTCTGGAGCCACTGCTGGCGGGCGCGGCCGAGGTTGTCGTGTTGCGTTACGAGGCCTTCGCAGCGCACCCGCAGGCGACGCTCGACGCCGCGCTGGGCGGCTGGGACCTGAGCTTTTCCGACAGCGCCGCCTCGCTCGCCCATCCGGCGCCGGAGACGGCCGGCGACCACCAGTTCTTCCGCGACGGTGAACCCCTGCCCTGGAAGGTTGCCAACCTCTCTCCGCTGCGCCGGGCGCCGGCCCACCGGGCCCGGATCGACGCCGACGATCCAGCGTGGTTCCGCGTCGAGGCCCTGGCTCGCCGCTTTGGCTATAACTGAGCGGATCGGATCGATGACGGGTTTTCAGCGCGGTGAGCTACGCGAGCTGCTGCGGGCAGAAAGGCCTGCGGTGTGTTTCGTCACCAATATCGGGGACGCCGTGCTCACGCTCCCAACGTTTCGGGCATTGGGCGAAATGTTCAGCGCACCAATGACGTTGATCTGTCCAAAGGTCGCGTTCGATCTCTGCTTTCACGAGGTAAGTCCCCGCTTCATCGACATCACGGGATTGCCCCTGGTCGGGACGCCCCCGCTGCCCGGACAATCAGAACGGACCGTCGACTACGACTCCTTGGTGTCAGAGATCGGTGCCGTCGACCTGTTCATCGACACGCTGCCCTGGGATTCGTTGTCGAATATCGTGATTCGTCCGTTTCTGGACCGCCTGGCCCCCACGACAAGCGTGGGCTTCTCACCCGACAGCGGATTCGACGTGGTGGTCCCCAAAACGGAATGTCATTCGGCGGACTTGATGTTCACACTGGCGCGGCTGTTCGATCCCGCGCTGCGCATCGAAGACTACGCGCATCCGCTACGGCTGCCGCCTGCGGTGGAACAGCAAGCCCGGTCGATTCGTGCCGCCGTGCCTGCGGGGGTCAAGGTGCTCGTCGTGCACGCCGACACCAATTGGACCGAGAAACGATGGCCCGTGACCAGGTTCATCGATGTACTGGACCGGTTTTTGGCGCGCCATCGCGACTTTGTCGCCTGGGTCGTCGGGATGGGGCATGAGGAGCTCAACGTTGGGAGCGCGCGCGACCGCATCATTCCCAAGCTCGGCCTACCCCTGGACCTCACCATGGGCCTGGTCGCCAATGCAGACATCTTCGTGGGGATCGATTCGTCCATGCTGCATGCCGCTGACCTGGCACGGGTCCCCGGTGTCGGGCTCTTCGGCCCCACGCGTGCCGCGACATGGGGTTTCAAGTTCGCCCCACACCGCCACGTCGAAATGAGCACCATGGCAGATATCACCGCAGCGGAGGTACTCAGTGCGATGGAAGACCTTGTCGGAGAGCATTTCTAGGTGATGACCATGCGAGATCCTTGCTGCAGCGCCTACGCTCTGGCTGGAGGTTGGTCGGGTTGAGTGAAATGACGGTGCTGCGGGGCGGCCGGTCGCTGGATGTACAGCGCGGCACGCTGAGCCATCTGCTGCAGGCACGCAACCCGGCTGTGTATTTCTCAATGTTTATCGGTGACTCCGTTCTGACGTTGCCAACGCTGCGGGCTTTGGCCGAGATGTTTGCCGCCCCTCTCACGCTGATGTGCCCCAAGACCGCCTTCGATCTGTGCTTCCGGGAGGTCAGCCCTCGCTTTGTCGACATCACGGGAGTAGTTCCGGCAGGACCCGCAATCGGGGGACACACAGGGCGGACTCTCGATTACGAAGCCCTCGCGACCGAGATCGGCACTGTTGATCTGTTTTTGAACGCAGTGCCGTGGGACACGCCGTCGAACGGTCTTGCCCGGTTTCTATGGCGGCGCCTGGCTCCCACGTGGAGCGTCGGTTTCCCGACGGACGACTACGACATCGTTGTCCCGAGGGACCTGCCGCACTCGGCCGACGTGACGTTCAAGTTGGCGCGGTTGTTCGATCCGGCGCTGCGGATCGAAAGCTACGCATACCCGGTGCCGCTGCCCCCGGCAGTGCAGGACGAAGTCCGAGCAATTCGTGCCGCGGTGCCAGCAGGCGTGAAGGTCCTCGTCGTGCACGCCGACACCAACTGGGAAAAAAAGCATTGGCCTGCAACGAGATTCGTCGATGTGCTGGACAGGTTCCTGACGCGGCATCGCGATTTCGTGGCCTGGGTGGTCGGGATGGGACACGAGGAGCTCAACGTCGGGCGCGAGCGCGACCGCGTCTTTCCCCATCTCGGGCTGCCACTCGACCTCGCGATGGGCTTGGTCGCCAGCGCGGACCTTTTCCTGGGGATCGACTCCGCCATGCTGCATGCCGCCGATCTGGCGCGGGTCCCGGGCGTCGGACTCTTCGGCCCGACCGAGGCCGCGCTGTGGGGGTTCAGGTTTGCGCCACACCGGCACGTCGAGGGGAGCACCATGGGGGACATCACGGTAGACGAGGTACTTGCCGCGATGGAAGATCTAGTCGGGCAGCGGGACCCGATATCCGTTGCGAAACCTGGGGATTCTGCCAGCGCGGACCTTCTTTCCGCCGTACGGATGTTCCCTGACACCGCGCTGTCGTGGCACGGGGCAGCCACCACCGCGGCATCGGAGAACGACGGCGGCATCGCAGCCAAGGCACTGCGGCTGCACGCGCTGAATTTCGACCTGTGGCATCACGAGGACGCCGTTCGTCGTCAGGGCGCCGACGACCGCGAGGTGGCCCGCAGAAAGCGCCGCATCGACGACCTCAACACCCGGCGCAACGCGGCCATCGAGGACATCGACGTGACGCTTCTTGACCGCGTTGAGCTGAACCAGAGTGCACCGCTCTACACCGAAACCCCCGGCACCATCGTTGATCGGCTGTCAGTTCTGACGCTGCGGATTCTGCACACGAATCGCGCGGAACGGTCCAGTCCACGCCTTGCGGTGCTCGAAGAGCAGCACGCCGACCTCTTCGGTGGGCTCGAACAATTGCTCACGAGGGTCCAGGCCGGCGAGGTCAGGTTCAAGCTGTATCGGCAATTCAAATCGGCGGCGCCACAGAGTTACTGCGACCTGTTCGAGAGCCGCGATACCTGACGCATCAATAGGCCGCGGCCCGCCACCACTGCTCCCAGTCCAGGTACGGGTCCCTGTGCTCTTCGTGCTGAAGATGAAGTGCCAGCGAAGGTATCGGGGTAAACAGGGCAACCTGCTCGCGCCAGATCTTGTTGATCGTCGAAGCCTCGAAGATGTGATGCTCCTGGCCGTAGGGGGTGCTCGAATAGCGGGCGAGCAGCTCAAAGAGCTCCCAATTCCGTTGTAGGGTTTCGACTTCCACCCAGCACGTGTTCGTGGTGTGCGTGTTGGTGCGCCAATGCCTCCGGGTGCCGTACACGACGCGGCAGTCCTCCCGGCTGAATATCGGGCTCCAATAATTCTTCGGGTCGTCATAGGGATGCAGCGCGACTTCGCGGCCGCCGAGTGTCTCGCGGAACAACGCATGGACATCGAGCATTTCCTGGATCGCCGAGGGGGCGTGCAGGTAGTCGTCCTCGACGAAGTAGACGACTTCGCGGGCATCGCCGCGCGCGCTGGAAAAGGATGCGAGGCAAGACGCGTTGTAGCCTCGTGCACCGAGCGCAATGAATTCGACTGGCTTCCGGCAGTTTCGGAGTATCCGACGTAGCGTCGTCAGAACCTCGGGCGACGAGTGATCATCGAAGACCCGTAAGATGATGTCGCCATCGGATCGATTGATCGAGGTGACGAGCGACTGCGTACAGCGCAGCATGATCTCGCTCTTGGGCGCGCCGACGTACCGATGCGCGCCGTGCACGCTGATGTCGGAATGGGTCTGAAGGTGAATGTCGAGCTTCATGCGGTGCGCTCGAGCATCCCGCGAAAGACGCCCGACCAATCCGAATCCGAACCCCGGATCCCGGGGACTACGTCCATCAGGAATAGTCGGTCAAGGTTCACGGGCGTACGTAGCTCGTGGCGTGTGGGCGTCGACACGACATAAAGCGGTGCAGCAAAGCGTAGCGATACCGCTGCCGCGAGGCGATTGATCGCCAGGTCGGTGAACGTGACCGGGATACGTGCCACGGCCTGAACCTCGTCGGCCAGATTGTCCTGCGTATTGCTCACGAAAAATATACGGCGTTTGAAGCCCGCTACGCCGCGTAGTGTCCGCGATGTATGTGCGAACTTGGCCAGGAACGTATCCGGTTCGGATACAACGGTTTCCTGTTCATGCCAGAAATAGCAGTCCCCGACGGCCGGCCATCGAGGCGGCATCCCCTTCGAGCAGTGCAACTCAGAGATGCGCTCTGGGTAGTACCGGTCGCCGGCGATCATCTTCGCAGCGGACATCGGCGGGCAGATCAGCCAATCAAATGGCGTCCTTTTGATGACGGCCTCAGCCCCGACGATGTCGGCGATGAGTGATCTGTGCACTTGCAGCTGGATTGCCCCTTGGCACGACATCCCAAGGCTGACGAGGGCGACATCAGCACAGAACAATGCCATCGCGCCACTCCCGTTCCAATGCAAAGCCGTTCATGGGGTTTCGCCGCCGTCCGGCGCGGCACTGTCGCTCGGCCATCCGCAGATCTCTTCTTCCAGCCGAGCGAAAGCCCGCAATTGCATGCGCGTTTCATGCTGCGGCGCGGACGAGCCGTCGGGGAACTTGCCTCGAAAGTAGTCCTTCTGCCAGCTAGCCTGTCTTGCAGGTGATCCCGGATGCTTCAGGCCTTCGTTGAAAGCGCGGCGACCGC
The DNA here is from genome assembly GCF_900157365.1 of Mycobacterium numidiamassiliense. GTDB lineage: Bacteria > Actinomycetota > Actinomycetes > Mycobacteriales > Mycobacteriaceae > Mycobacterium > Mycobacterium numidiamassiliense. Next base: position 189,468 of record NZ_FUEZ01000004.1, read on the forward strand.
CACGCCACGCGTCGTAGGACCCGCGCAATTCATCGGGCGCGGCGGCGATCGAGACTATTTTCGGGACGAACGCGTCAAGCTCACCGCGCCGCTGGGGAACCAGCAAGCACACCGGCTCGCCCCTCTCGAAGGTCGCCCAGACGCGGCGGCGGGTGAACTTCCAGTTCACCGTGAAAGTCGCAGGTGCCCAATCCGTTTCGACGATGCCTTCCAGGGCGGCAATTCCGTGCTTGGGGCAGTTAACCGGACCGCGGACCAGCAGATTGAAACCCGGCGGCGTGCGGAACAGGAACGGGAGACTCCAGGTGATGATCCCGTGGCCGAAGTGGCTTGTCGGACGAAACGTCGCGTCGTCGTCGTAGTCGAACTCAACGGAATCCGGACTCGCACCGCCATTCCACCGAGCACGGACCCGGGCGTTGCTGACGACGACCCAGCCGGCTTGGTTGGCCATGAGCAGCGGCAAACATCGATTGGCAAAGCGTTGGTGGGTCGAGTTCATCCAGTTGCGTTCGCGTGCAGCCGGCACGAGCTCGACACCGTCTGCGCGATGGAGCTCGTAGGCAACGAGTTCGAGCCCGTCACCGGGCATCTCGGGTGACATGGGATCCCGCCCTCTAGTCCGTAATCGATTCGGGTGTCCCACCGGTGAGCTGCCGACTGCGGCGTCCATGGATATCCACCGGAACCTCGCCGATCAAGGCGACGCGGTGCATCACCCGGTGCTCGTCGCCGTAGTCGTCGACGGCGCGGTGTTGCGTGGCGTAGTTGTCCCATATCGCCACGTCGCCCGGATGCCAATCCCAGCTGATGGTGTTCTCTGGCAACGTGATACGGCTCTGCAGCAAGTCGAAGAGGGCCAGCGACTCGTGGCTCTGAAGACCGACGAAGCCGCACGCCCACTGCCCGAGCAGCAGCGCCCGCTCGCCGGTGCCAGGGTGTACCCGGACGACGGGGTGTTCGACGCGAAACGTCGATTCCTCCTCGCGCGCGGCCCCCAGTGCGTTGCTCAGCAGGTTGGTCTCCTCCAAGGCGTGATACGGGACGGGCAACCCGCCGGGCGTCAGGATGGCGCCCATGCCCTCGACGTAGCCGAGTTGGTCAAAGCGGTTGCTGCTATGCATCGCCCAGAGATTCTCGGCAAGGTGTTTCAGCGGTACCGGCAGCGCCGCGTAGGCCGCGGTGGTGGATGCCCACCGGGTCGATCCGCCGTAACTCGGCAGCGTGACCGCGCGCAGTATCGAGGCCATCGGGACATTCAGCGTGAACGTGTGATCGGTGTGCCAACGGGTCGCCTTGCCGCGCTCGGAGTCGACCAGGGACACTCCCGGCGGGCCACCGGGAATGGCGTTGGCGCCGTAGACACGGATCGGTGCGCCGAGCGTCTTGGCGAAGGCGAAATGCTGTTCATCGTCGAGTTGGTGCTGATCCGGGAAAAAGATCACCTTGTGACGCAGCAGCGCGTCGCGAATCAGATCCACCACGCTCGAGTCGAGGCCGCCGCCGAGAAGTACCCCATCGATACGCGCGCCGATGTGCTTGCCCAATTTGCTTACGGTAAGCGCGATTTCCGCCGGCCTTGCCATCGTCGTGGTCCCTTCTGAGTCCGGCCGCCTCGAATATACCCGGCCCGATGTAGTGTTGCGCGGTGGGTTTTTATTGGATCGAGAATCGCGCCAATATGACCGTGAAGAACTACCATTCCGAATTAGATTGGCAGCGCCACTTAGTACATCAACTCGCGGGACATAAGGTTGATGTCGTTGTCGATGCCGGAGCCAATTCCGGCCAATATGCCACCCGCCTGCGCCAAGCCGACTTCAAGGGCCGCATCGTTTCGTTCGAACCCTTGGCGGGCCCGTTTTCCCGGCTGGCCGGCAGTTCGTCGGCGGATCCGCTGTGGGAGTGCCGGCAGTGCGCCCTGGGTGACTTCGACGGAACGATCGCGATGAACGTCGCCGGAAATGCCGGTGCAAGCAGCTCCATCCTGCCCATGCTGCAGAGCCACCGGGACGTGTTTCCGCAGGCAAACTATGTCGGCGTCGAAGACGTGGCGATACGCAGACTGGATTCTGTGGCACCGCGACTCCTGCGGCACGACGACGCGGTTTTCCTGAAGATCGATGTGCAGGGGTTCGAGAAGCAGGTGATCGCCGGGAGTGAGTCGACGATCAACGACCGTTGCGTGGGCCTACAACTCGAACTGTCCTTCGTGGCGTTATACGACGGCGACATGCTCATTCAAGAAGCGCTCGATCTGATGGAGTCTTTGGGCTTCGTTCTGGCGGGTATCGCGCTGGGTTTTGTGGACGTGCGCAGTGGTCGTGTGTTGCAGGCGGACGGCGTCTTTTTCCGTGCGCGGGATTGAGGCCGGAGCACTCGAGCCCGATGCCGTGCGGCCGGTCGTCGCGATCCGTGAAAATGGACCAAAGGGACCTTGGGTTGAACGGGCGATGTCGGTGAGCTGAATTCGGAGTGGGCGCGACCGCGTCCACCTCACCTGGCCAAAAAATGATTCAGAAAACCGCGGAGACGGCGGCGATAAGGTGCGAAAATCGGCGCGCACCGGCCCAGATTGGTGCATTACGATTGAGACTCGGCGGCGGTTCGCGTTCCACTGCACCGCCCGCATGGCCCGGCATAACGAAAGGGGTCGTTGGTGATTGCACCACACGTTGGTGAACACGCCCGATCAGCGGTTGTGTCGTTGAGTGCAAGCAAGTAGTCAGCAGACATGCCGGTCGACGACAACGACGAGCCCATCGGCGCGGCCAAGGACTGGTCGCTGGCCCGCTTCGCGTTGCGACACAACAACACTGGTACTTCGCGGCAGCGTCAGTTGCCGATCGACATTGAGCTGATAGGTAAATGAACTACCGAGCACGATCGCTTGGCCCCGAGGAGAATAAGCGGACATGACGCAGACGATGAACGTCGAATACCAAGAGCTGATGGCGAGAGCCGACGAGATCGAGGCGCCAATGCCGACGCTGCCGGTCGGCAACCCACAGGCGCCATGCAGCCTGTCATTTGTTCGTGACGCGGCCGTGCAAATCGCGATCAACGCCGATTCGTTGAGGCTGTATATCCAAGCGTGTCAGCGGGAATGGAAGTCGCTGGCGAAATCCTTGCGGAATGCGGCCAAGGCATATGAGGAGGTGGACGAGGCCGCGGGGGACGACATAAACGCAATACAAATGGATGGCACATCCGCGGCCCCGAAAAGTACGGTGGCCGCGGTCGGGAATGACCAGATGTCGCTGATGTGCGACCCGGATTACATCCCGGCGCCACCACCACCGCCACCACCGCCGCCGCCGTTCGAATATCCCTACTACGAGGTGCGACAGGCCGCGACCGCCATCGAAAGTCCGGACCAGGGCACCGCCTTCCGGGCATGTGCCAGCGATTGGAACCGCTACCAGCTGCAGTTCCAGCAACTGGCCTACCGGTTCCGGCCGTTCGTCAACTGGGAGGGTGACGCGAGGGCGGCGGTCGAGCAGAATTTCACCTCACAGAAGCAGTGGATATTCGGCATGGTGACGTTATGCACGACGCTGGCCAAACAGGCTCAAATGGTTGCCGATGCACATAAAAAGGTCAGGGCTTCGGGTGGAGTGCAGCCCAGCGGCGTTCCATTCCCATCTTTCGAGTCGCACGCGCTGGAAGGGGAACACCCCTCGGCCTACGAAGTATCGCAATGCGATTACTGGTACAAGTATTACGTACAAAACAAGAGCCCGTATCTATATACGGCCCTCGATTGGTACAAGACCCTGCAGACCAGGTCGGAGACGGCATTATCGACATACATATCGACGGCCGGAATCCCACTGCCTCCGCTGAACCCGACATCTCCTTACGGCGCCTACGTCATCAACCCCCCCAGCGCTGAAGGTGATGACCCGAACACCCCGGACATTCCCAATCCCTACGACCCCTCGGCCAACACCCCGCAGATGCCGATGATGCCCACCATGCCGTCAATGGGCGGCATGGGTGGTCCGCAAACACCGGCGACGCCGGACACGCAGGGGATGGTCAACGACGCGATGAAGAAGGCCGGGCTGGCCGGAAAGGGTGCGGGCGGAGTCAAACCGGCGTCACTGGGCGGTGGCGGTGTGCCGGGCATGCCTGGCACACCATTGCAGGACGCGGGAGCCGGGGGTGCGGCGTCACGCCCCGCGGCGGCGGCGCCGGGCGGTGCCACCGCGGGCTTAGGCAAAGGACTCCCGACCGGTGCGGGCGGCGGCATGGGCGGCGGCATGCCGATGGGCGGCGCCGGAGGCAAGTCGGATGGCGGCAAGGGCAAGCGCGTGCAGTCCGCCGACGGGGACGAGTCGCTCTACACCGAGGAGCGGGCGTGGACGGAGGGCGTGATCGGTAATCGTCCACGCAAGGGTCCCGCCGACAAACCACCGCACATGACCGGCGGCGACCGCTGATTTTGCCGCAGTTGCCTTGCCCCAACCTCGATTACGCTGATTAACGATGATGTCCGGCACCAGCCGACAAGGACGCCGGACCGCCAACCCGCGAGCGCGGAGGAGTAGCTGATGGGCGTCGCGAAGCCGACGGGGGGCTATGCCGACCGCATGCTGAGTCCGGGTGGGTGGCCGGATGTCGACGAGCAGGCCTTCTACGACCGGGCCCAGCAGTACACGCAGGTCTTGCGCGAGGCCACGGATGTGATGGATGCCTGCCAGTACCAGCGGGCGGAGATCTTCGCCGGGGGTGTCTGGTCGGGCAGCGCCGCCAGTGCCGCCGACGCCGAACTCGGCACGCTCATCGCTGAAATGTCGAAGCTGCAAAACGGTCTCGCCACCGTGATCACGTGGCACAAATATGTCGCCCAGACGGTCGTGACGGCCAAGTCGGACGTCGCCGACAATGTGGTCGCGGCGCACCGGACGATCGCCGAGCTGGAGAACGACCCCAGCCTGGACGCCGAGGAACTGACCCACCAGATCAATACCGTGGTGAACGCGACCCACGCGGCCAACGTCAGCATCGTCGACGGCACCGCCGCGCAGGTCTTGGTGAGCAAGTCGTGGAAACCGCCGGCCAACGCCCTGCAGGATCTGCTCGACCAGAAAACACCACCCCCCGTCACCGTTCCGAACGCTCCGGTGCAGCCCCCCCGGCCCACGCAACCCTCCGCGCCGGCCGTCCCAGGTGGGGGAGGCCTCCCTTCGCCCGGGACGCCCGGGGCGGGAGGGCCCACGCCGCCTGGGATGCCGCCGCTGGACGGTGGCGGTCTGCAGCCGGTCACACCCGGCCTCGGACAGCCGGGTGGACCATCGCCGCTGACACCCGTCGGGCCCAGTCCCGGTATCCCGGGGGGCATGCCGGGCGGTGGGCCGGCGGCTCCGCTGGCCCCAGCGACTCCGGCCACACCGTTGAGTCCGGCAGCCGGGGCGCAGCAGCCGGGAGGAGCCGCGGGCGGCCCGAAGGGTGTGACCCCGGCGTCCGCGTCGGCGGGGGTGTTGCCCGCATCGGCGAGACCCGGGGAAGCCGGAGCCGGTGCACATCCTGGGGCGACGGGCGTGCCGGCCGGGGCGATGGGATCGGGCGGGTCGGGTGGCACCGGCTCGGGTGGGCGGTCGGGCGCTTACGGGCCGCAGAGCGCCGGCGATAAGTCGGCGGCTACGCAACCAGCCGCGAGCAAGGGGACGCCGCAGAAGAGCAAACCGCGTGCCGCGCAGGCCGTGCATTCCCAGGCGGGCGACGACGAGGAAGTCGTTGTCGTGGTGCCGGCCCCGGTGGTCCCGGTGTCGGCCGCGCGGGCTGAACGCGACGCGATCGCCGACGCCGCGACCGCCGACGCGTCGCGTCGCGCCGGCCCCGATCCGCTGCAGTTGGCGCGCCGCATCGGTGCCGCGCTGAACGCACCCGACCTGGGGGGCGGGATGGACCTCGGGTTCTTCTGGGTGACCGGGGTGACGACCGACGGCGCGATCGTGGTGGCCAACAGTTACGGCCTGGCCTACATCCCCGAAGGGGTGCAGCTGCCCAAGCAGGTGTATCTGGCCAGTGGCGACGAGACGATCCCAGCCGCCGAGCGGGCACGCTGGGCGACCTACCCGGTGATGGCCGTGCGGGGCTGGGCGGACCACCACGACAAGACACTGCGGGCCGTCATCGGCACCCAGGAGCAGTTGGCCAATTCCGACGCCGGGGTGCCCAAGATGGTCTTGAGTCCGGACGACATCCCGGAAACCGGTGACATGGTCGGACGATCGCGGCTGGAGGTAGTGGATTCCGAAGCAGCACAACGGCTTACAGCGACGCCCGACGCACGCTTGGGCGAGCTGCTGTCGCCGGCGCCGGCTGGGGCCGGGCCGGCCGCCGACCAGCAGCCCGCACCCGCGTCAGTGGTCGACCCCGAGGCGGCGGCTGTGCTCGTCTCGCCTGCCGCGGAGACGGAGAGAATGGGGGAGTTGCTCGCCGAGATGCCACTCGGGTCGGCGGGCGCCGATGCACAGGCCGACGATCGGTTCATGCTGTGGTTCGAGGTGATGAAGCCGATGGCCAGCAAGGCTTCTGGTCGTCAGGCAGCACACCTGCGAGCGTTCCATGCCTACGTGGCTCACGCCGAGCAGGTTCTGCTGAGGGAGGCGCATGCCGAGGCCGACCCGTTGGCTCAACGCAGCGCGGTCGCCGAGTGGCTGTACTGGAAACACCTCACCGGGTTGCTCAACGCCGCGCTGGCCGACCCACGCATCTTGAGCCCGGCTTAGCCGTATGCGCCCGCCGCGGGCGAAGGCTGCGGCAAGGAACCGAACGTGTCGCGGAGTTTCAGAGCCCGGTCTCGGCGGAAGTCGTCTCGGGCCGGTCGCCGGTCGGTGGCTGGATTGGAGCGCTGCCCGACCCCTGCTGGCCCGATGCGGCCCCCTCGGCGTCCTGCGTTGTGGCGTCGACCAATTGGGCCGCGGGCTCGTCGGGGGTTGTCGTGTCGTCCTTTTTGGTGTCGTCGGCGAGCTTGGCCGGCGATGAACCGGCGGTCCCCATGCCCTGCATGCTCGACATCATGCTCTGCATACCCTGGGTAAGAGGTTGGGCCGCCTGCGCCATCGCCGACAGCTGATTGACATCGATCGGCGCAGTGGGTTGGGACTTCTTGTCCGGCTTCTTGTCGGATGCCTCGTCGGTCTTCTTGTCGGCCGTCTCGGCCCCCAATTGCCGGGGGGCCGCGGCAGTTGTCGGCTGTTCGGTCACGGCGTCCGTCGGCTGCCGTTCGCCGGCGGCCAGGAACTGCACCGTGCCGACGTGCTCGCCGAGCAGCTGGTCGGTCTCGGCATATCTCTCGGCCGCGGTGACAATCTTTGATCCAGTATTGGTAAGGGCGGCTTGGACATCCGGCAACCCAGTGACCACGGGACCTTCGATGACCGGCATGGTCACGTTGATCGCAGCGGACACCGGATCGGCTCCGGCAGCCGAAATCGGGGCGGGAGGCGCGGGCAGTACCTGGTCGCGCAAGGTGACCCCGGCGGCCTTGAGACGAGCAGGATCAACCACCAGTGATTCAGTCATCGTCAAAGTCCTTTGTCCCGGGGCCCATCACAGGGATTTTACCGAAGTCGCCGCATGTCAACTGCAGCAATATTTCTCGGTGCCTCGCCGGAAGGCCAGCCGGCTCAGAATTGGATATTGCGGACTGTGTCATAGATGCCGGTTATCCATAGCAGCAAGGGAAGGATCGCAGCGATGACCGCGCCGTCAAACAGTTCCAGCGTCCGTTTCGTCACCGGCGTAATGCGGCGGATCCCGGCCGCCGCGCCGACTACCGCCACCGCGACCAGGCCCGTGACACACAAGATGGTCAGGAACAGCCAGGCGCTGTGCGGGTACCAGATGCACAACCGTGTGGTCACGCCGATCGGAATGGCGACGGCGGCTGCCAGCAGTGACCAGGCGCACCACGGCTCGGCGTAGAGCCGGGCCCGAAACGCGCACATCACCGTGACCAGGGCGGCCACCACCAAGGTGTGCACGAAGAAATGTCCGCGTACCAGCACCGCGATCACACCGGTGGCAAGAAGCAGGGTGCCGGCCGTGACGAACCCGATCAGCAGCTGTTTGGCCAGCTGGCTGCGTTCGGTGAGCCGCAGGGAGGACGCGGGCACCGAAGCCATGATGGCCTGCCATTTCTGCGTTTCCGTGTCCGCAGTGACCTCTTCGCCCGCAACGGGATCGAGCAATTCGTCATGCTCCACGGTCTCGCCGGGGGCCGGAATCGGCGGCAGCGCGATCCGTGCCACAACGACCGTCAGCTTGGCGGCGTTGGTGACGGTGAACAACCCGAACACAATTGCGCCGGCCGGCAACCAGTGCTGCCAGCCGTACCCCCATGCGACGGTGGCCGCGGTGACCGCGATCGCGGTAACGGCAGTGAAGGAGGCAACTTCGATGCGCCGACGAGGTCCGCCCCGCGTCAGCAGCGTCAAAAACAGCACGGCCGCAGCGCCACCGGCATACTGCGGCGGCCCCAGGGAGGAGACCCCGTGTGGCCGCGGGACGGCCAGCCCTACGGCCACCACAATGAGCGGAATCGCGGCCAACAGCAGGCTTTCCGAAAAATTCGCACTCTTGTAAAACCTGCTGGCCACCCAGCTGCCGACCAGGAAGGCGATTCCCGCGATCCCCAATGCGAGTGGCCACCACTCGTGGCGCCCGGTGCTCGCCCAGGTGAGTGCCGATATCACCGTGACCGCCAGGCTCAACGCCGGGATCGCCACCCCGACAAAGCGATTCAGTGCCGCACGATCGAACTCCGGCGATTCGTCGAGCACCGCGATCGCGTCGATGACGTCCTCGACGAGCGGCCGGTAGCGCTCGGTGCGACTCACCGGCACCAGGGTCAGCAGCGATCCGTCGACGACCACCGCATCGTCGAGTGACAGGTCGGCCTGCATCGGCGGGGCTCCCGGGCGTGCAAACGTCCACGAGCCTTGGGCGGCGAAGTCGAAACCGGCCAGGACGTCAGCCGTTGTTTCGCCAATGATGTCGGCCAACACCGCGACGGTGTCGTCGATGTACGTTTCTATCGCTGCGGCAGAGGGCAGCACGACATCGGTCATCCGCCGGCCGGTAAGGATCGTCACCCGGGTGGTTGCGGGCTTGGCGGGGGCCGAAGACGCCGGGGCCGCGCCGGCTCCCGCGCCAGCGCCGGCAGCAGTATCGGTAGCGGTGGGCGCGCTCAACGACGTTCACCCCTGTCGAAATCGTCGGACAATGCTGCTGCTAGCTCCAAAACCTTACGCTTGTACGCGGGGTCCAGCAGGCTCAACTGAATCTCCGTTCCGGCCGCAATGTGCTTGTCCCACGGCAACGCGACGACGCGGCTCGGCTGAACATACTGCTCGAATTGCCGGACCAGCTCGCCAACGGCGATATTGGTATCTCCCGGGGACACGTTGTTGATCGCCACACAGGCACGGGACAGCAGATCCTGGTGGCCGTTGTTGCGTAACCAGTCGATCGCGACCGCGGCCTGCCGGGCTCCGTCGATCGATGCGCTGGTCACGATCACCACCGCCGAGGCAGTCGAGAGCACGCCGCGGGTCACCGGGTCGAACAAGCCGGCGCCGCAGTCGGCCAGCACCAGGTTGTAAAACCTCGACACGGCGTCGGCCGCATAATGCCAGTCCGCTTCGCTGAAGGCCCGCCGGGCCGTGCTGTAGTCCTCGGCCGGGAGTACCTCCAGATTGACCGCGTTCGCGCTGGTATGTGCGCGGATGTCGTTGTAGTGCGTTAAGTCCTTGTCGGCCAATAGATCTGCGACGGTCGCGCCCGACTGATGCCCGGCTCGATCGGCGAGGTTGCCGCAACTTGCGTCGGCGTCGAAAGCCAGGATCCGATCTCGCCGTACCTGGGCGAACATTGAACCGAGGGCGACCGTCACCGTTGTCTTGCCGACGCCTCCCTTCAGGCCCAAAATGGCAATCTGGTAGGCCCCACGGGGACTGCGGCGAATCCGGTTGCGTAGGTCCAGGTCGTATTTCTCGTCGCGGGACAAGCCCACATTGATGCGCGTCAGCTTGTGAAACCAACGCCGCCAGCCTCGTCGCGAAACCAGCTTGGTCGCTGACTTTTTGCCGGGCTTCACGCCGATATGGGAAACCGCACCCGGCGGTTCGCCGGCTGCGGGCACCGGCCGTGAATCCGGTTGCACCGCAGCGCCCTTGGTGGTCGGCATCGGAGGTGTCGACTGCACCGGGCCGCCATTGGGTGCCTGCCGGGCTGCATCCGGGCGGGGCCGCGGCGGCCTCCGGGCGGGTGGCGGTTCGGCGCGATGCTGTTCCGCCTTGGCGCGACGGGGGTGCGGCGGGTTGCCGGGGTGGCCGCGTTGGGCCTCGGCGGGTTCACGAGGACCCGGGCGTGCCCGTCGCGGGTGGTGGGGCGGGGGGGGGCGGGGCGGGCGCCGCCCCCCGCGCGGGGGGGGTGTGCCAATCGACTGGGGGCGGCACATGGCCATTGGGCTGGGGTGGACTCGCCGGCATCCGCGCCGACGGGCCCGGCACATCGACTTCGAAGCCCGAGTCGATATCGAACTCCGGCTCCGCCCCGGCCCCATCCGGGATTTCGGCCCCCTCGGGAGACTGAAAGAGCCGGTCGTAGTTGGCCCCCATGAGAACCTCTCAGAAATCATCCATACCGCGAAACACGAGAAGAGGCGAGTTCACCCTGAGCGGAGAACTCGCCTGATCCCGTGTTTCGCCGTTTTTCCGCCGATCTAGGTGAACATACCCGTGACGCCAGACTCCGTCTGGGACATGGTCTGACCGGCCTCGCTGATCCGCTGCGACAGCTGCTGCAGCGACTCGTTGAGCTCCTTGGACGTGTTGTCCCAGTTCTGCTGGACGGCCTTGTAGGCGTCCGAACCGCTACCGCCCCACGCCTCCGAGAGCTTGGCGAGCGATTGGCCACCCTCGTCGAGCAGGCCGTGGACGGTCTGCACCGAGCTCGCGATTGTGCCCGCGCCGGCTTCGATGCCGCCGAAGTTCCATGACTGATGTTCCGACATATCTTTTCTCCGTTTCTTTTTTGAAGTTTGTTTGGGTTAGAAATTCATCTGCGAAGAGAGCGCGCTGGCCTGCTCTTCGTCGGCCCGCTGGTAGTGGACGCCGGCCTGTTGGATGTTCTGCGAAATGTCGCCCAGCGCCTTGATCTGCGCGGTGCCGGCCTCGTGGAAGCGCTGCAGCGCCTGCTGCGTCGCCGTGCCGGCTTGGCCCACCATGTGGCTGGCCAATTCGCCACCGGTCTGCTCTACCCCGCTGATGACGCGCTGCAGCTCGCCGGAGATCCGGTCGAAGTTGCTGGCCTCGGCGCTGAGGGTCGCGGCATCAGTTCTCATTTCTGCCATGTTGGACTACTTTCTGTGTGCTCTGGCCTCGCCAAGTGATGGCAAGTCTTCCGGCCTGGGCGGCCGGGAAGTCTGTAATTGCGGGCGCTCACCAGTCGTCGCCCTCGTCGACGAGTTCGTCGTGGACGACCTCGTCCTCGTTTTGCTCGGCGAGCGCCACCGGGGCCGATAGTCCCTGTCTGGCCCCGCCGGCGGATTGTCCGCCCTGGCCCATCGCGCCCATCGGTGCGGCGCCGCCGGTCGCCGACGATCCCGCCCCGGCTCCTGCGCCGGCGGGCGCGCCCGCTGCAGCCGGCTTATCGATCAACGAACTCATCATCGACGTGCGGGGCGATGTTCCCCCCTGCCCGGGCAGCGCCTCCGAGTGCATCAGGCCCATTCCAATGCTGGGGCCCGAGCCGCCCGTCAACGGATGGCTGGACAGCGGCGGCGCACCGACCATGCCGAGCTGCGTGCCCTTGCCTGCGGCATCGCCGAGTTTGCCGCCGGCCAGCAGATCGCCGCCAAGGCCCGTCGAACCGCCCATGCTGCCGGCTTGGCTGGATAGCGACGACATCATCTGCTGCAGCGGCTGGGTCAACTGCTGCATCGGTCCGCCGAGCTGCCCGAGGCCCTGCATTATCTGCGAAAACTGGTCCACGCCAACGGCACTGGGGTCTGGCAGGACGCCGTCGGTGTCGTCCGTCGCCGCGGCAAGCGCGCGCAGAGCAGTGGCGGAGGAGGTCTCGGACCCCATCGCCGAGAATGCGCCCAGCGCCTCGGCCGCCATCGCCTCGCCCACCCCCGGCGCGACGATCGGCTTCATCGCCGGCAGCGGCTCGAAGACCGTGTTGGCCATGGTCTCGGCGGCGTAGATGTCCATCGCGCCGCCGGCCTGGTTCCACATCCGGACGAAGTAGTCGGTTTCGTTGAAACCGATTGGCATGGTGTTGATTCCGAAGAAGTTGGTGGCCGTCAGGACCGTATGTGTGATGTGGTTGACGGCGATCTCCGGCAGCGACGGCGTCATCGCCAGCGCTTTCACGTAGGCAGCGGCCTGCGCGGCGGCTTGCATGCCGCGCTTCTGCGCCAGCTGCGCCGCCGTCTGCAACCAGGTGACCATCGGCATGGCCGCGGCGATCGCACGATCGCTACTCGCTCCCGTCCATACCGCCTTGAGAGAGGCCAGGCTTGCGGCCAATTCGGCGGCCTGAGTTTCCAGCGCGGCCGCCACCGCCTCCCACCCGGCTGCAGCCTGCAGCATCGGCGCCGGACCCGCTCCGGCCATCAGCCGGGCGGTGTTCAGCTCCGGTGGCATGGCGTGCCACAGCATGGGTCTGTCTCCCTTGGTTGCGAGGTGGGTTTTGCGTCAGTTCTGGCGGTCAGTTGTTACGCGAAAGTTTCGGCGAATTCGACGATGCGAGATGGGTGCATCTTGCGCCGCCCTTTTCCAATTATGTGTGAACGGATATCAAATTCTGAGTGAACACAAACCAATTCTGCAGCGGTAAAAGGCCTAATCGCACGCGACAGTCCCCGGTGCGGTTTATCGCAGTTCATTTCCGGCTCCTGTAATGCGCGTTGGGATAATCCTAACCGTCTCCCGACGGTGCTGGATGCACTTCTTCTGGAGGATCGATGTAGACGGCCTGGATGACCTCCTTGCCGTCCGGCGTAACCAGAAATCCCTGGCCAGGTGGCCGTTTCTTGACCTGAAGGTCCCTGGACGGGAAGTCCTGCTTGTCGCCGGAAAGGAACAGGGTCGGAGATCCCGCGCCGTAGGCGGCGCCGACGAACTTGTCCATGGTCGCCTTATACGCCTGGCTCATTTGGCAGGTGACAATGATGTGCAACCCGATATCCGGAGCCGCCGGCAACAATGGCGCCAACGGTCCCATTGGGGGCAGGCCTCCCGCGGCGCCGACGATCATGTGCCAATCGTCGACCAAAAGCACGATATCGAACCCCTTCCACCATGACCGTGAGCGCAATTGTGAGGTGGTCAGGTCGGCAGGCGGCAGCCGCTTGGTCAGGTTAGCCGCCAGCGCCTTGATGGACTCGTCCAGCGACGGCGCGTTGCGGTTGATCGCCCCGGCGGCGAGCAGGTGGCTGTCCGGCACCGCATCCAGCAGTCCGGACCGGTAGTCGGCCAACATGAACCGCACCTGATCGGGACTGTTGCGGGCGCAGATGGCGCGGGCGACCGCGTGGGCGATGGTCGTCTTGCCCGACTTGGCCGCGCCAAAAATCAGCAGGTGCGGTGTCGAGTACATGTTGGCGTAGGTCACCGAAAGGTCCGTCTCGCGCAGCCCGATCGGTATCGTCCAGCGGGTCCGGTAGTCGGATTCCGGGCCGGGTGGTTCCGGGTCGAGTTCGTACAGGTGGATGCGCTCCGGCAAGACCCTGACGCGAGGCGCCTGGTCGGCATGCTGGGCGGCGATGTGGCTCACCGACATGGTCATCGCCTCCACCAACTGGTCGGCGCTGTGCACCCCGTCGAGTCTGGGCACGCCCATCATCAGGTGGTGCTTTTCCACCGACATCGCCCGGCCCGGTCGGTTCGCCGGGATGTCTCGAGTGGCGCGGTCGATCTGGGTGTCATTGACGTCGCCGAGTCGGAATTCGATCTTGGTACCCAGGTAGTCGCGGACGCGCGACTTCAGTTCCGTCCAGCGCGGTGTGGTGATGATGGTGTGGATGCCGAACGACAGGCCTTGCGCGGCGAGATTCTGGACATGCCCCTCGAGGTCGGGAAATTCGCCCACGAAAGCCGGCCAGCCGTCGATGACCAGAAACACGTCGCCGAACGGGTCGGACGCAACCGGATTATTGGGATCATCGCGCAATTGCCGGTAGGCCGCGATCGAGCCCACCCGATTCTCTTTGAAGGTGGCTTCCCGTTGCCGCACAACGGCTTGAATCTCGGCGATCACCCGCATGACCCGGTCGGGCTCTGACCGGGTGGCGACCCCACCGACGTGTGGCAGATTGTCGAGATACATCAGCCCGCCACCACCGAGGTCGATGCAGTAGAACTGGATCTGCCGCGGTGTGTGGGTAGCAGCGGCTGAAAGCATCAGGGTCTGCAGCAGCGTCGACTTGCCGGTCTGCGGTGCGCCTCCAATCCCGATGTTGCCGCCGCCCCCGGATACGTCCACACCCCAGGGCTCCTGCAGGTGCCGGCGCGGCTCGTCCATGATCCCCAGCGGGAAGTACAAAGGCCGTCTCTCGGCCCGCTCGACGAGTTCGTTGACCGGCGTCGGATCGGTCAACGGCGGCAGCCACATCTTGTATGCGTGCGACTCCACGGTGCTGAGCTGGTCCAGCACCACCTCGCTCAGGGGCTTCCCCTTCGAGTCGACACTCATGATGCCGCCACCTCGTCGAGGAGGGGAGCCGCGGTGAACTCGCGGATTGTCACAGGCCGGGCGCCGTTGCGCGAGCCCTCCACGCTGGCCTCGCCATTGGTCTCGGAGTGCGCTTGCGGAACGTAGGTGGCACCGGTGTACAGGGTGCTGAACTTGACCGGGTCCTCCATGCCGACCCGCAAAAAGCCGACACCGCTTTCCTTGTTGGTGATGTACTGCGCCTCCGGGGTTCCGATCACCGACTTGGACTCATGGGAGCTGGTGGTGCGCAACGCGATTCGGTAAGTCAGGTTGGGCTCCAGCTTGTCGATGCGCGCCCCTCCGGTCTGCAGCGACTGGGTGGCCAACAGCAGATGCACCCGCAACGAGCGTCCCACCCGGCAGATCCGGTCGAACAGCCCGACGAAGTCCGGGTGGCTTTGCAGCAACTCGGCGAACTCGTCCACGACAACAAAGAGCGTCGGCAACGGCTTCAGGTCGGCGCCGCGCTCACGGTACTTCTCGTACTCAGCCACACCGGAGAGCGCACCGGTCGCACCGACCTGGATTCCGGCCTGGCGCAGCAGGTTCTGCCGGCGGTCGAGTTCGCCGGTCAACACCTCACCCATGCGGCCGACGAGCTCGGCTTCCTCCGCCATGTTGGTGATGACAGCGGCCGTGTGCGGAAGTTTCTCCATGCCCAGAAAGGTCGAACCACCTTTGAAGTCGGTAAGCAGGAGGTTCACCTGGTCGGGGTGGGTCATCGCCACCAGCGACAGGATGAGGGTGCGCAGAAACTCGGACTTGCCCGACCCGGTGGTTCCGATGAGCATGCCGTGCGGGCCACCGCCGAATTCCGCGCCCTCCTTGATGTCCAGATACATGACCTCGCCGGTTTTGAGTTGGTGACCGAACGGGATCTTGAGGCGGTCGAGGTCCTTGTCGGCGAACATCCGCCAGCGGGACGGAACCACCTCCTCGACGCTCTTGGCGCCGACCAGTTGATGCCATTCCGTCGGCACTTTTTTCTTGGGGCCCGAGCCGCCCTTCTTGTCGATGATGGTGCCGGTGATCGACCACCCGGCCAGTTTTCTCGCGATACGCGCCGCCTGTTGGGCCGTCAGGCGATCGGTGGTCGCCGTCACCTGGCGGAACTGCTGGCCGGGCAGCCGGTCGTCGGCGGTCCCATCATCGGCCACCCTGATCCGGTAGTTCGAGCCGCGATGGTTGCCCAGGGTGAGCACCGTGACACCGGCCCTGCCGTCGGGCGGAACGCCCGCCTTGCCGCCGGTCAGATCCACCACCACGACGTACGGTCCGCCCGGAGTCGAATCGGGCGAGTGCGGTCCGCGCGCGGCGAGATCGGACAGACTGTCCGGAAGGGCGGAGATCATCCGGACCGGACCGGCCGCATCGGTGTCGGTTGGATGCTGAACGTGCGGTAGCCATTTGAGCCAGGACCACTGCGGATCGTCGGGCGTCTCGGTGAGGACGCGGATCGCCAGCAGGTCCGGCGGATGGAACACGGCCAGGTGGCAGATCATCGCTGTCAGCAATCCAGCGGCCCCAGCCGGGTCGCCGCCGACGGCAATCGTCGGAAATGTTCTCAGCTGAACCAGCTTTGGACAATCGTGGATAAGACCGTGGGTGCGCAGGAACTTAACCGCCCACATGTTGGCGACCGGCTCCAGGTAGGGCTGGGGTGCCGCCGTCGGGCCTGCCAGTTCGCCGCCGACCGACGGCTTCATCAGGCGGTCGACCGCCGGCTGGTCGCCGATTCCGATCCGGGTCGCGGCGTAGAAGTCGGCGCTGGCCGGACGGGACCACTGCCGGGGTGTCGCGACGATCGACAGCAGATCCTCGGGATGTGGTGCGTGATAACTGAAGAACGCCACCTGGGCGGTGGCAGAGGACGTCACCCGCGGGCGAAGTCCGGCCAGATAACGCAGGTACTCCTTGCGGTCTGCGTTGATCTCGGGCACTTTTTTGCCGCCGCCACCCCCGCCGGCGCCCACCATGCTCAACGACATCATGATCATCATCAGCGGCGTCATCATCATGTACGGCGACAGCGCCTTCGTACCGGTGAACACCATGATGCCGATCATGCCGAGCATGCAGACACCCATGACATAGGGAAGAACTTTTTGGATAAACGCCGGCGGAACGTCGACGCCGAGGTCCTCGGGAGGCGTGACGGCGATCTCACCCGGGGTCAGCCGGGGGCCGCGTGCGACGCTCGGGGTGAATTTTCTCGTCGTCATCAGGACGCTCCGGGTGCCGCGGGTAGCTTGCGGGGGGTCGGGTCGGCGGGCAGTGTGTCGTGCTCGAGCAGCGCGGCGTCTTTGGACAGCACCGGACCGTCCACTAAGAGTCGAATGATTGCCCACGGCGCGGGTTTGGGTGACGACAGGCCCAGCGACGACGCGGTCTGCGCATCCGGGATCCCGTAGCGCACACCCTCTGGGTCGATGTAGTAGAGAGATTCGCCGTAGCGGGGGTCAGGGGACTGCAACTGCACGTATTTTCCACCGTCCGTGTAGATGGTGGCCGAACCCTGAATCTGCCTGATGCCCAAGCTCATAGCCGATGGCGGTATCGGCAGATGCCGACCGGTCACGACGGTGGTCAGGGCCGCTCCGGACTCACCGGGTTTCCGCTCCCACGTCCAGCACAACACCGGCTCGTTGGGCCGGGACACGATCTTGATCGCTTCGTCGGGCAGGGGGGAGGGGTATTCGCGTTCGGGGATCTTGACGACCTGACTCCGGATCACCGCCGGAATCGACACCAGCCCATATGATTCGGTGGCGCGCACTACCGAAGCGGTGTTGGCGTTCACGTGCGCGACACCGTCGGGCAGCACCACGTAGAACTGGGTTCCGAAAACGGTCTGCACCTGAAAGACCGAACCGATCACCAATTCTTCAGGCAATCCAAGGGTGTTGGGTGCGCCCGCGCCCGGGATCGGTGGCAGCTGCCATGAGCCGGCGTCAGGTATCGCGTTGAACATCGCTGCGGAGATCGGTGTCGGCTTGGCCGACAGCGGTATCCCCAGCGCCGAGGTGAGGGAGTGATTGGCCAGGTCGGTGGCGTGCCGCCCCTTCGCGGTGATGATCCAGTCTTTCCCCTGGAAGGTTGCCAGCAGTGTCTCGCTCGGCAGGAGCGGATTGACCGCGGCATCGATCACCAAAGGCATTGATATGACCGCGGTCTGCAAGGTCGGGTTAACGGTGTCGGCCTTCGTGACCGTGTCACACAGCGCCCAAACCGACGAGGTGTCCGAGGCGACCGGCGTGGCATAGGGGGCGCCCGGGATACCGACCGACTGCCCCTTGGGCAGCTTGTTCAACTCGGCGGACTTCACGCCTGTTGGGTCGGCAGGACTTCCGAGCACCAGCCGCGCCGAGGTCAGGTTGTAGACCGGGTGCAACTGTCCGGACACCATCAGGTACAGCTGATTGGTCGTGCGGTCGACGAACAGATTGCCGCTACCGAGCTTGCCCTGCGGCTTGAAGTACGCCATCGCCAACGCGCCCACCAAGATCAGTGCCGCGATGACAATGCCGAGCGCGGCCGAACGGCCGTAAAAGGACAGCGGGTCGTCGAACATCCGGGTGTCGCGCCGGACGATGGCATGCTCTAACCGCCGGAGCAGAAAGCGCCAGCCACTCACCTGAACTTTCGTGGTAAGCCGAATCCCCGCCATGCGTCACTCAGCGATGTTGAGGCGGCCGTGTACCGCGTCGATTGCCTCGGCCATGTCTTCGCCGTTGATCTCGCTGAGGCGGTCGGCGTCGAGCTCTTCGAAATCGACGGCCCGGGTCAGACGGATGTCGCGGTATTGTTCGCCGGCCTCCACCAGCTGACGCGCGTAGCGACCGTTGCCTGCGATGTCGAGCGCGGCCTTACCACGCACCGTCTGCTGACTCAGTAGCTTGGCCGCCCCTAACAGGTTGTCGGCCGCTTCCGTGCTGAGCGTCGAGTCATTGGCTTTTGCAATGACTCTGGCGATTTCCAGGATCTCTTCGGGGGAATACGAATCGAATTCGATCCGGGTGGCGAACCGGGACCGCAAACCCTCGTTGGTCTCCAGCAGCCGGTCGATGTCGTTGCCATAGCCCGCGATGATCACCACCAGCCGGTCACGGTCGTTCTCCATTCGTGCCAGCAGGGTGTCGAGGGCCTCTTGTCCGAAGGGGTCGGGGCGCCCGCCGCGTTCCTGCACGAGTGCGTAGGCCTCGTCGATGAACAACACCCCGCCCAGGGCTCGGTCGATCGCTTTGGTCGTCTTGACCGCCGATTGCCCTTCGTATTCGGCGACGAAATCCTTACGGGCCGTCTCTATGAGTTTCGGTTCCTGGATGACACCGAGCCCTGCCAGGATGTTGGCCACCACTCGCGCGATCGTCGTCTTGCCGGTACCGGGCGGCCCGGTGAAGATCATGTGCTTGCTCGGCTGCGCGACCTTCATGCCGCGTGCGGCGCGGACTCGCGCCATCTGGGTCGCGGCGCGGTACCGCTCGACTTGATCCTTGACCCGGGTGAGCCCGATCTGCCGTTTCAGCTCGGCCTCGGCCTCGACGAGTAGCTTCTCCCGCCCCGAGGTGTCAGCCACCACACTGGTCGCGTCCCAGGGATCGGTGCGAGCCGAGATCTGTTCGGCGCTGGTCGTCGCCAAGCGAAAAGACGAATCTTTCAGTGCTGCAGTAACTTTGGCGCTCGGATGGGTGGTCTGCAGCCACTCCAGCAGGGCCACCGCGGCCTCTTCGTTCCCCTGGCCGCGGCGCGTCATCGCCAGATACCAGGCGATGGCCTGCGCACAGGCCTCACCCGCCGGCGAGGAGTTCGCCTCCGTGAGCCGGCGCTCGGCTTCGGTGAACAGACCGAGGTTGGCCGCCGCGACGCCGTGCGCGACACCTGCGGCGGCAGCCAGAAATGCGTCCGGCCATTTCCCGGCGCTCCTGACTTCGTCGATCACCTCGGTCCACCGCCCCGCGGCCCCGTAGATCACCGCTTTGGCCCACGACAGCAGGTGCTCGGCACCGGTGGTCGGACTGCCCTCGACGGCTTCCATCGCATCCGCGTAATTTCCATGCGCCGCTTCGTTTGCCGCGAAGCCGAGGGTAATCGCCAAGGGCGAATTCACCGGGTAGGTGATGTCGCCGTACAGGCCGCCGATCGGGACCCTGGCCCCGACGGCACTCATCGAGATTTGGGCGGACCCCGCCAGCCTGCCGAACTGGGTGCGTGAATACCAGGCGCGAAACAGCGTCACCCGGTCGTTGTCGCCGCAGCGGATGCGACCGACCCATGCGTCGCAGGCGGATTCGTCGTAGTTGGTGATCTCGGTGAAGAGGTCCAGCGACCGTGCCTCCGAGACGGGCAGCATGCCGACCGCATTTTCGAACAGACCGGCCAGGTGGTCACTCATTATTGGGCGTGTATCGGGCAGCGAAGACTTCGGTCTGTGCCGCGTCGGCCTGTTCCGGGGTCGGCAACTGCATGCCGGACTGCATCAACTCGCGGAGCATCTGGTTGCTGTCGATCCCGAGGTCGGCCAGCCCGTCCAGCCCTTGGATTTGGTCAGCGTTCTCCGTCAGGTAAGTGTGCTGGCCGGCCAGCCCCTTCTGCCGGGCCAGTTCGGCGAGGACGATGATCTCGTCGGCAAGCTCGGATTCGCTGAGCTTGGTCGCCGTTGCCGAGAGTGTGACCCGCTGAGTCCTGCCGTCGATGAGGGCCGTCACCGACACCGTCTCGGGAGGGTTGGTCACCGTGAACCCCTCGACGCTGTCCTCTTCGTCTTCCTCGCCTTCGACTGCCTCGGTGGCCGCGGCGATGGCTTCGAGCTCATTGTCGATCTCTTCGGGCTCGGTGGGCGTGTAGTCGTACAACGCTTCTACGTCTGACTCGTCGCCGGCTTCGGCGGTGGCGGAGAAGTCGAGGGCGTGCGATTCGTCGTGACCGTCGTCATCCGATCCCGACTGGTGGGCGGAGAAGTCCAAGGCGGAGAGATCGTCGTGCTCGGGCATGGGATCCATCTTTCACTGGTAGCGGCGGAAATGTCAGCCTCGGTAGGAGGCGTGAGCGTGATCAGGGGAGTAGGCGGACGCGACATCCGAAGTGTGATCGAGCCAAGCGCGTGCGGGGAGGAATTCCAGCAATCCGTCCAGCGTGCGTTGCAGATTTTCCTGAGTGCCGGACAGAAAGCTTCCGTACAGTTCACCGCCGACGCGGCGGGGCAATGACACGAGCCTGCCCAGCGGCGAGTCGAGAACGCCCGCGGCAACCTCGGTCTGCGTCGACGTGCCACCGGAATGTCGTTGGCTGGCACTGATTTCCACCCAGCTACTCGGGTTGGCGACGATCTCGGCGTAGATGCGGGCCGACGCGGGTGCGACGCCGTGACCGACCAACTGGGCGGCGGTAGTGCAGGTCGCCAGCTCGCTGGCCACACCGGTCAGCGGCTCGACGTTGGCAGCCTGCGCCGGGCCGAGCACGGTGGTCACCATGCCCGCCAGACCGACCTGCGGAGCTACCCGCTGCAGCACGAGCATCTCGCCGTCGCGCGCGGCGATGACATGGTGATCGCCCTTGCGGCACACCGCAAAGCGCACCATCACGCCGCCGACATCGCGCCGCCACCACCGCCCCTCGAGTGTGCGGTCGGCCCTGCCGAGGGTGCCGACCATCTCGGCCACCGCTGGGTGCGGCTCACCGGAATGGTCGAGCACCCCTTGTGCAGTGAGGTCACGCGCAACCTGGTCCCAGACCAGGTTGCGCAGGTCCTCTTGCGGAATGTTCGGCCGGATCCCAAGCGCGGTAGGGAAGTCGATCAGCTGTAGCCGGTCGGCGATCAGCAGCAGCCCGTCAATCGTCACCTCGACGCCGACCACGCCGTCGACAAGCCCGGCGGTGAGGGGACCGGACATGGCTACTTGTCAAGCATCTGCTTGTTGAGGTTTCCGGCCAACTCCGAGTCGACGCCGGTGTATGCCTCTTTAGCGGCGAGCAACTTTGCGGCGAGGGTCCTGCTCCCGTTGGCCAGGGCCGTGCCCGCGGCTTTGCGGATGTCCTCGATGGAGCCGAAACCCGAATTGGAGCATCCGCTGATGACGCCGTGCGTAAGCCAGCAGTTGCCTCCCGTTCCGCTCAGTGCGCCGGCGCCTGCTTCGGCATCCTTTGCGGCGTCCGTTTGCCTGTCTGCCAGGGTCTTGAGGGTTCCTGGGCTGAGAAGTAGATCTGCCATTGGTCCGTCTCCTTAACGTTTAAATTTCTCGCTATGCCATTGGGGCGCACTGGGTTTGGCGCCTCAGTGGGATCAAAGGACGCGCTCGCGACCGCCAGGCGCCCCCGCGGCGGCGGGCGCTGCTGCGGCATCCGCAGGTGCACGCTCGGTACCCCCGGCACCGGAGGCAGCGCCTGCGGCGTCTGCTTCTTCCTTCTTCTTCTTGTCTCTTTCCTCGTCGGTCAGCCCGTCCTCGCCCTTGACGTCGCCCACCTCGTGCGCGGGCATCGGGGGAGCGGCCGCAGGGGCCGAGCCTTTTGCGGATTGGGCGAGCGACTGGATCTGTTGCATTCCCTGGCTGAGGGCCTGGGTCATCTGGTTCATCCCCTGGGACATCTGCCCCATCTGAGCCAGGGTGGGCGGCGTGAACGACGCCGGCGCGGGCGCCGTCTTGTCGCCCGTGGTCTTCGCCGGCGTGTCAGTCGAGGTTCGCGCAGCACTAGCCTTTTCACTGGCGTCGTCGAGCAGAGCCTTTTGCTCCACCGGCACCTTGGCGCCGGGCTCGTTGGCCAGCTTCGAAACGGTGATACCAGCGAAGGAGAAGCTGCTGAGGCCGTCGGAGATGCCGTGGAAGCTGGACAGCTGGGATGAGCTCTCCGTCGCGACCTTGCCCTGAATCTTTCCGAAGTTACCTGCCATTTTCGCGTCCGTATCCTTGCCGAGCTGGACGTATTTCAGGCCCAATGCAGTGAGCTCGTTGGCAATGCCCATCGAACTCGACAGCGTGAGCATCTCGACGACGAATACTGCCGCACAACACGCGAAGGCGGCGACGATCTGCCACGCCTGCGATATTCCCGGGCCGGCGACGGGGATCAGGTACAAGGCCAGGGCAATTCCCGCTGCGGCGGTCAGCACGGCCACGTTGACGGTGCACGTCAGGTGCGCCTGCTTGACCTCGGCGGCCTGCTTACCCAACTTTTCTTTCAGGGTCTGGTCTAACTGATTCATCTGGTCAACGAAACCCTTTAGCGCGTTTACCTGGCCGATGTAGGCGGTCGCAGCGGTACCGCTCCAGTCTCGGGGGTCCGGAATGGCGCCGGGGTCCAAGTCTTTCGTGAATAGGGCGAATTTGTCTTTGGCCGTGGATACGGCGGAGCCGGAGTTGGGGGAGCCGAATCCGTTCAGCAAGTCCACGACGCTGACCGCCAACGCCGCAGCATCGACAATGGCCGTCGGCGTCGGCAGCACCTTCGTTCCGCTGTCCTTCAACGCTTTTGCTAGGACTGCGTTTTGCTTACCCGCATAGATCATCCCTTTGCCCAGGATGGTGGCCGCGCTGGCACCAAGGTTCGCCCAGTCCCCGGTTGAGGCAGCAGTGACGCCGGATCCAAAACTCTTTACGCACGTCGCTAAATCTGTCGCACCGTTTAGCCAACCCATGGGTGTTTCCCTTCGCGCTCGCTTGTCATGTGCACCGATCCTGTGCACGGTAGATCGAGCCTAACAGCGCTCCGACCAGGCCCGGTGCACGAATTTTCCGGCTAGCCAACAGCTTCCACCACCGGGCGCGTACACGCTATGGCTAACGTTGCGGCAAGGTTGCCGAAAAGCGAATAATTGGATTTGACGGGAAGTCGGCAGGTCGAAATTAGGTGATGTGGCCGATTAGCGTTTCGATCGCGTCGGTGATGTGAGCGGGCATTGCCTCCCCGGCCTCCACGCGCACGATCATTTCTTCGTCGACGCCGGCCGCTTGCGCGGTTTCCAGCGTGGAAAGGTTGGCCCGCCGGCGGGCCGCATATAAACGTTGCGCCAGGGGGGCGTCCGGAGCGCTCGCCCCACGCGTCATGAGTTCGTCGCGATGCCGGCGGACTGCGCTGAGCGCCTTGATCAGGTCCGGCGTTATTTGGCTGATTCGAGTGGCGCGCACGGCAATCGTCTCGAGCTGGCGCAAGTCAGCGAGGATGGGCGCTGCCCGCTCGGTGAACTCCGGATCCTCGGCCGGCGGCAGGGCCGCAATGGCCAGGCTGCAGCCGTCGACGGCTGCGACGACGGCCTGTGCGATCAACGACGCCGCGCCGTCGGCCATCTGGTCGTCGGCCGCCGGGGCGTCCGGGGGCGCGCTGTGCGGGGTCGCCTCTTCGGCGACTGGCTCGCCGCGCCGGATCCGCGCGATGGTCCCGACGGGCCACTGCAGCACCGCTTCGAGTTTGGCGCGGGTACGTTCGCGCGGCCAACTGCGGCCCTTTTCGAAGGCGATGAGCGCCCCGGCGTTGATAATTCCGTCGGCGGCGAGGCTGCGCTGACTGATGTCGAGTTCGCGACGGCGTGCGGCAGCCGCGGCTCCAGCGCGAGCCAGGCCCGGGTCCGGTTCGCTGGTCTGGATGATGTTGTCCTGGCCGTCTGGATCATCTTGCTGCTCTGCGGGTTTCGGCGGCCTGACGACTTCGAATGTCAAGACTTTGCCCGCGGTGGGGTCGCCGAAGTGGACGATGGTCTTGTCCGTGACTGTTACCGAGGTCTTGCGCAACCCGTCGACGAACATCCCGTCCGGACTGCTGTCGACGATTCGCCACTGCCCGTCCGCCGGTTCGGCTCGCAGGTGCGCCTGAGAGATCTGCGGATCATCGATCTGCACGCCGGCCTGCGGCTCGCGGCCAATCGTCACCACACCGCGTTCCGGTTCGATCGCGTGCGACCTGTCACCGCTGTGCACGACCAGCAGCGCGGGCCTTGACGCGACGTTGGGCATCGTCGGTGATTCCTCGCTTGAGACGTATCCGGCGGGCTGTCCGCCTTCAGGAGTCTAACCGCTGCACTGGGCAAATTCCATCGCGGCGCTACACTTACGCCCCATATTGTTACGCAACAGGCCAGCACGCTGCGGGTCTCCGAAACCGAAGCGCAACCGCTTAACTGCTACAGTTCAGCCTCCCGCGCCGTTGCCGCCACGCCGTTTGACCTGGAGCGAGGCAGAATCACCTGGTCCAGCGTAGCTTTGCCACACCGTTCCGCCCCTGTTCTCCGGCAGTTAGGCCGACCGAAGCCTCAAGCGCGTGGGATGGCCACCGAAGCGTGAACCGTGGATCCCAACTGAAACCGCAGCGCTTTAACTGTTGCATCGCAACGGTTACTGCTATAGCCTATCGATCAACAGGAAGTAGAACTGCAACGCTTTGTAAAGGAACGTAGCGATGACCGCAACAGCTCTCTACAACATTCAGCTGGGCGCGTGCACACAGGACCCGGATCGCTGGACGACCGCGCCCGACGCCGAGGCCAAGGCCTTGTGCCGCGCCTGCCCGCGCCGGTGGCAGTGTGCCCGCGAGGCCGTGGAGTCCTCGGGCGCCGAGGGGCTGTGGGCCGGCGTCGTCATTCCTGAAAGCGGCCGGCCGCGGGCTCGCGCGCTGGGCCAGTTGCGCTCGTTGGCCGAGCGCAACGGATACCCGGTGCGCGTCACGGCCAGATCGGCCTGATCGATGCCGCAGACCGTGAAACGCCTTGCACTACTTCCCCTTTGGGGATTGCCGGAAGGTCGGCGACAACAGCGCGACATCTCTGGGAGTTGCCCGCGCTGCCTCGCGTTCAACCAAAATCTGCTAGCGCGGGGTGACTGGGTCGAAACGAAAAACTGCGAGCGTGCCTGCCAGGGCTTCGAATTCGTCGGCGGTCCCGTCGAGCACCACCCCCGAGCGCTTCGCGAACGACACGCCAACCGGAACCTCGTAGGGAAACGCCCGCAATACCGGGCGCGCTTCCTCCGTGGTCAGCTCGACGATCCTGACTTCGCGAGAC
The DNA here is from genome assembly GCF_900157365.1 of Mycobacterium numidiamassiliense. GTDB lineage: Bacteria > Actinomycetota > Actinomycetes > Mycobacteriales > Mycobacteriaceae > Mycobacterium > Mycobacterium numidiamassiliense. The sequence continues at coordinate 215,188 of NZ_FUEZ01000004.1, forward strand.
CGGCGGCCCCGCGCCAACGTGCCACTGCCGGCGGCGCGGGCGTTCGCCGCCCAGTCGGCGCCCGGATAGCCGGCCACCACGTAGAGGCCGCCCCGAAACTCGAACGGCGTCATCGGAGTGCTGCGCGGCCTGCCTGATTTGCGGCCCGGCACGGTGAGCACCATGGCGGGGCCGGTGGGTATCCCGAGTCTGTGCACCGCCATCAGTACCCGGTTCATGGGTTTGAGATAGCGCGGCGGACGGGGTTGGGACATCGCGGTCTCCTTTCCGATCTAGTTGGTGAACAGTTCGCGGTGCTGACCCACCCACTGCGCGAAGGTCACCGCCGGGCGGCCGAGAATCTTTTCCACCTCGTGGGTGACCAGGGCGGGTTTGTCGACCGTCTCGGCGAGCATCGCCGTGTACGCGTCGGCGAATTCGGCGCTGAAGCCCAAGCCGACGAACCGTTGCCGCACCACGTCCGCCGGCATCTCGCGATACTGCAGCGGGCGGCCAAGGACGCTACCGATCACGTCCACCAGCTCGGTGTTGGTGAAGGCCTGCGGCCCGGTCAAGGGGATTCGCTGAGCGACAAACTCATCGCTCAGCAGGGCGCTGGCGGCGACTGCCGCAATGTCGCTCTCGACGATCGGTGCGGTCGTTGCCGCGGCGTACGGCCCGGCCACCACATCGCCCGCGCGTAGTTGCGCCGACCACATCCCGGCGAAGTTCGTCGCAAAGACGGTGGGCCGCAAACTCACCCACGCCAAACCGGAGTCAACGGCGAGCTGCTCGGTCTCCTTGTTGCGGTCGCCGCGAAATCGGGACGGCTGTCGCGAGAAGTCGTCGTCGGCGTTGATCGCCGACAACGCGACCAGTTTGGCGACCCCGCCCCGCTGGCACTGCGCCACCACATGGGCGAGGTCGGCACCGAGCGCACGGGAATTCAGGAATACTGCCGACGCTCCCGAGAGCGCGTCGGCCGCCGAGCCGAACACCTGCACGCCCGAGGAGAATTCTGTGGGCTTCGCGGTGCGCGAGACGGCCCGTACCGCGGCGCCTGCTGCGACAAGTTCGGCAACGAGGGGGCGTCCGACATTGCCGGTCGCTCCGGTGACGACGATCGTCATGATGGTTCCTCCTGGTCGTGAAAACGCGTCCTTGGCCGATTTCTCCATTGACGACGGGCGCCGACCGGGGAAAGTTACAGTCGGAGTGCGTAACTTTTTCCGGCACCGGATCGTCGATGAGTCATGAACACGCCGCAGCCGCCCACTGGCCAGATCGGCGACGCATGGCGTCGTCACCGCCCCTATCTGGTCAATCTCGGATACCAAATCCTCGGGGATGTCGGCGACGCTGAAGACGTTGCGCAAGAGGCCTTTTTGCGCCTGTCACGGGTGGGCGCCGGTGAGATCGACGATGTCCGGGGCTGGCTCACGGTGGTGACGAGCCGGCTCTGCCTCGATCACGTGCGTTCGGCACGAATCCGTTACGAACGGCTGAGTCCACCCGGCGATGACGGCCGCGACATTCTGGAGTCGCAGACCCCCGACCCGGCCGACCGGGTGACTCTCGATGACGAGGTACGAAGCGCGTTGCTGGAAGTGTTGAGGCGGCTCAGTCCCGGTGAGCGGGTCGCCTTCGTGCTGCACGACGTGTTCGGTGTGCCCTTCGACTCGATTGCCGAAACCGTGGGCCGCCCGGTTGGCACCTGCCGTCAGCTGGCGCGGCGAGCACGATCTAAATTCGAAGTGGCGCAACCGAAGGCGAGCGGGGTGACCACCGCCGAGCATCTACTCGTTACTGAGAAATTCATCAACGCCTGCGCCAACGGCGACATCGCCGCGCTGGCCGCCGTGCTGGATCCCACGGTATGGGGTGTGGGCACGGTGCTGGCCGAACCGGCGCCGCCGCCCCAGATCAACCACGGGCCGGACGCGGTGGCCCCCAACCTGATGCGCTACTTAGGCCCGGAGGTGACTCTCGTCAGCGGCCCTGCCGGTGGTCCGGCCCTGCTGGCCTTCGCCGAGCGCCGGCTGTTTGCCGCCATCGTGCTGACCATCGAGGGCCGCCTGGTCACGAAGGTCGAGGCGATCGCCGACCCGGCGGCCCGCGGGTGAATTCGGCTGGGCCGCTTCAGCTTTCGCCTTGGCTGACCCGGCGATTGCGCCCACGGTCGCCACGCGCCGCGAAATGGCCGGCGATCATCGCCGTGATCTGCAGAAATTTGAGCCGTGTCGGCGCGGCCATCTCGTGGCCCACATCGATCACGCCGCCGGGCCGAAGATGGGGATCGAAGGGAACCTCGACCACCGGCTGCCCGTGATCGACGAACTCGCGGGCCAGCAGGGCGCGCGTGCGTTTGTCGGCGTGCCCGTCGGAGTCGTTGAGCACAACGATCGTGTTGTGCAACAACTCCGTCAGGCCCTGATCCGACAGCCATTCCATGGTCCGGGCCGCCGCGGAGGCTCCGTCCGCCCATGGCGACGACACGACGATCAGCGCATCGAGGTCGCGCAACACCTCGTGGGTGACCGCTGAATCCATCGTCGAGCCGCAGTCGATGACCGAGATCGCGAAATGGCGGTCCAGCCGCAACGCGGCTTCCCGGTAGATCGCGCGATCGAGCACCCTGCGCGGGCCGGCCGCCGGTTCGCCACCGAGCACGTAGAGGCCCACCGAATTGCGGCCCACCCGCTCGGCCACATCGGTAAACGTCTCCAGGTTCTTGTCGGCGGTCAGCTCCCAGAACGAGCCCGTCGACCGTGGATCGATTCGGCTGCTCAGCCGGCCGAAGGCGGTATCGGCGTCGATGGCCACCACGTGGTCTTGGCGCCGCAGCTCGGCGAACAGCGAGCCGACGCTGGCGGCGACGGATGTCTTCCCGACGCCGCCCTTGCCCAGCACGCCCACCTTGTGTGTGCCGTGCAGAACGGTCCGGATCGCGGCCTCGTACTGGACCGCTAGGCGTTGCTCGGGCGATGGACCCAGCTTGACCAGGCCGAAGGTGATCAGCCGCAGGAGGCGGCGCCAGCCGCGGTCCGGGGGCTCGGCCGCGGTGGCCGAGGCCCTCACCAGTCCGGCATCGCGCCACGGTGGCTGACTGACCGAGGCCGCGGGCGCCGGCGGTGCGGCCGTCTGCTGGGGCGCTTCGGGTCGCGGCGGTGCCACGGCGTGCTGACCCGCGACGGGCGGGTGCGTGGGCGGCTGGCGGAGCGGGACTGGGGGAGCCGTGGGCGGCCGTTGCGGCGCAGGCGCGTACACCCGTCCCTTATACACATCTGGCGCTGGCGACGAAAAGGGGAGGGGCGGCGCGGGGGGGGGGCTGCAGACGGTCCCGCAGGAATTCGTCGCGCTCGTTCATGGGCTCCTCAGTGCCAGCCGATCGACCGCCGCGTGTGGTCGATCGCACGGAACTCCATTATCGGGCACGCGGTGCCTCGGGGCCTTCCAAGTCCCGCGCAAACCCCGTCGCCGCCGACGCGGTGCCGCCGCGTCGTGCGGGGCGAATCGACCCTGGACCATAGCAAACTTGTTCCGACTGCGGAGGTGGTGCACAACGGCCCAGGGCCGGTACCGAGTTGACCGGATTTTCGGTTGCTCACCTGCGCGCTGCGGTGCTGGTAAGGGCCTTCTGCAGCGGATTTACGCCGCAGCCAGCTCGCAGGTTAGACTTGCGGAAGTTGGCATGTCAGCCGGTTTTTGTCATATCGTTTTACGACTTGTCGAGACTTGGTACACGCCCACCGTTCAGCGCCGCACGGACGATTCCCTGCTCGGATCAGTTTCCGCCTGGGAGACAGCCTATCGACAAGACCGACGGGGTTTGAGCCCGCAACCTCCGGGTGCGGTCCCGTCGGAGCCCAAAAGGGCAGCGCAGAAGTTCTGGTGGAGGGGCAGGTGCATATGACGCCCAAGCGCGTTGGGTTATACAACCCCGCGTACGAGCACGATTCGTGCGGCGTAGCCATGGTCGTCGACATGCACGGCCGTCGAAGCCGCGACATCGTCGACAAGGCCATCACCGCACTGCTCAACCTCGAACATCGCGGCGCCGCTGGCGCCGAGCCGCGCAGCGGTGACGGCGCGGGCATCCTGGTCCAGGTCCCGGACGCCTTCCTGCGTGAGGTCGTGGAATTCGAGCTGCCGGAGCCGGGCAGCTATGCCACGGGTATCGCGTTCCTGCCGCAGTCGTCCAAAGACGCCGCCGCCGCCTGTGCCGCGCTGGAAAAGATCGTCGAGGCCGAGGGCCTGACGGTGCTGGGCTGGCGCAACGTACCCATCGACGACTCGTCGCTGGGCGCGCTGTCGCGCGACGCGATGCCGACATTCCGGCAGGTGTTCTTGACCGGAGAATCGGGAATGGCGCTCGAGCGGCGCTGTTACGTGATCCGCAAGCGCGCCGAGCACGAACTGGGCACCAAGGGCCCGGGCCAGGACGGGCCCGGCCGCGAGACGGTGTACTTCCCCAGCCTGTCGGGCCAGACGTTCGTGTACAAAGGCATGCTGACCACGCCGCAGCTGAAGGCGTTTTACCTTGACCTGCAAGACGATCGGCTGACGAGTGCGCTGGGTATCGTGCACTCACGCTTCTCCACCAACACCTTCCCCTCGTGGCCGCTGGCACACCCTTTCCGGCGCATCGCCCACAACGGGGAGATCAATACCGTTACCGGCAACGAGAATTGGATGCGGGCCCGCGAGGCGTTGATCAAGACTGATGTCTTCGGGTCCGCCGACGACCTGGAGAAGTTGTTCCCGATCTGCACCCCGGGCGCCTCGGACACCGCGCGATTCGATGAGGCACTCGAATTGCTGCACCTGGGTGGGCGCAGCCTGCCGCATGCGGTGCTGATGATGATTCCCGAGGCCTGGGAACGCAACGAATCGATGGACCCGGCCCGGCGCGCGTTCTACGAGTACCACGCCTCGCTGATGGAACCGTGGGACGGTCCGGCGTCGATGACGTTCACCGATGGCACCATCATCGGCGCGGTGCTCGACCGCAATGGCCTTCGCCCGTCACGGATTTGGGTCACCGAGGATGGCCTGGTGGTGATGGCGTCGGAGGCTGGCGTCTTGGACCTCGATCCGTCGAAGGTGGTGCGCCGGATGCGGCTGCAGCCCGGCCGGATGTTCCTGGTGGACACCACCCAGGGCCGCATCGTCGCCGACGAGGAGATCAAGGCCGAGCTGGCCGCCGCGCACCCGTATCAGGAGTGGCTCGACAACGGACTTGTTCCGCTCGAGTCGTTGCCCCAGGGCAAGTACGTGCGGATGGCCCATGATCGACTTGTCATGAGGCAGTTGGCTTTTGGCTACACCTACGAAGAACTCAACCTGTTGGTGGCGCCGATGGTTCGCACCGGCGCCGAGCCGCTGGGATCGATGGGTACCGACACTCCGGTCGCGGTGCTGTCGCAGCGTCCCCGGATGCTCTACGACTACTTCCACCAGCTGTTCGCCCAGGTGACCAACCCGCCGCTGGACGCCATCCGCGAAGAGGTGGTGACCAGCCTGCAGGGCACCACCGGCGGGGAGCGCGACTTGCTCAGCCCGGACGCCGAGTCGTGTCATCAGATCCTGCTGCAACAGCCGATCCTGCGTAACCACGAGCTGGCCAAGTTAGTCAACCTCAACCCGGACGACGAGGTCAACGGTCGCTCGCATGGCATGCACTCCAAGGTGATTCACTGTCTGTACCCGGTCGCCGAAGGCGGCGCCGGGCTAGCGGCCGCGCTGGATGAGGTGCGCGCGCAGGCGTCGGCCGCGATCGCCGACGGTGCCCGGGTCATCATCATTTCCGATCGGGATTCCAACGAGCAGATGGCCCCGATACCGGCACTGCTCGCCGTCGCCGGGGTGCACCACCATCTGGTGCGGGATCGGACCCGCACTCACGTGGGGTTGGTGGTCGAATCCGGTGACGCCCGCGAGGTGCACCACATGGCCATGCTGATCGGCTGCGGTGCCGCCGCGGTGAACCCCTACCTGGTGTTCGAGTCGATCGAGGACATGCTCGACCGCGGTGTCATCGACGGGATCGACCGCGACAAGGCGTTGAACAATTACGTCAAGGCCGCGGGCAAGGGTGTGCTGAAAGTCATGTCCAAGATGGGCATTTCGACGCTGGCCTCCTACACCGGTGCCCAACTGTTCCAGGCCGTCGGGATCTCCGAGGATGTGCTCGACGAGTACTTCACTGGGCTGGCCTGCCCGACCGGCGGCATCACCTTGGACGACATCGCCACCGACGTCGCCATTCGGCACAAGCTGGCCTATCTGGACCGCCCGGACGAGCGCGCGCACCGCGAACTCGAGGTGGGCGGGGACTACCAGTGGCGGCGCGAGGGTGAGTACCACCTGTTCAACCCGGAGACGGTTTTCCGGCTGCAGCATGCCACCCGCACCGGCCAGTACAAGATCTTCAAGGAGTACACCCGGCTGGTCGACGACCAGTCCGAACGAATGGCGTCGCTGCGGGGGCTGCTCAAGTTCCGCGGGGACGTGCGGCCGCCCGTTCCGCTGGACGAGGTCGAACCCGCCAGCGAGATCGTCAAGCGGTTCTCCACCGGTGCGATGAGCTACGGCTCAATCTCCGCCGAGGCGCACGAGACGCTGGCCATCGCAATGAACCGGCTGGGCGGCCGCTCCAACAGCGGTGAGGGCGGCGAGGACGTCAAGCGTTTCGACCACGATCCCAATGGAGACTGGCGACGCAGCGCGATCAAGCAGGTCGCCTCCGCGCGGTTCGGGGTCACCTCGCACTACCTGACCAACTGCACCGATATCCAGATCAAGATGGCCCAGGGCGCGAAACCCGGTGAGGGCGGCCAACTTCCGGGCCACAAGGTGTACCCGTGGGTGGCCGAAGTCCGGCATTCCACGCCTGGTGTCGGCCTGATCTCACCGCCGCCGCACCACGACATCTACTCCATCGAGGACCTCGCGCAGCTGATCCACGATCTTAAGAACGCGAATCCGTCGGCGCGAGTACACGTTAAGCTGGTCTCCGAAAACGGAGTCGGCACGGTGGCCGCCGGTGTATCCAAGGCGCACGCCGACGTGGTGCTCATCTCGGGCCATGACGGCGGCACCGGTGCAACGCCGTTGACGTCGCAGAAGCACGCTGGCGCTCCGTGGGAGTTGGGACTGGCCGAGACGCAGCAGACGTTGCTGCTCAACGGGTTACGCGATCGGATCGTGGTCCAGGTGGATGGCCAGCTCAAGACCGGGCGCGACGTAATGATCGGGGCGCTGCTTGGCGCCGAGGAATTCGGCTTCGCCACCGCTCCGCTGGTGGTGGCGGGCTGCATCATGATGCGGGTGTGCCACCTCGACACCTGCCCGGTCGGCGTCGCCACCCAGAACCCGCTGCTGCGCGAACGGTTCACCGGTAAGCCGGAATTCGTAGAGAACTTCTTTATGTTCATCGCCGAAGAAGTGCGGGAATACATGGCGCAGTTGGGCTTCCGCACCTTCAACGAGGCCGTTGGTCAGGTGGGCGCCCTGGACACCACGCTGGCGCGCGCACACTGGAAGGCGCACAAGCTGGATCTGACTCCGGTGCTACACGAGCCGGAATCCGCGTTCATGAACCAGGACCTGTACTGCAGCTCGCGCCAGGATCACGGCCTGGACAAGGCGCTGGACCAGCAGTTGATCGTGATGAGCCGCGAGGCGCTGGATTCCGGCAAACCGGTCCGGTTCGCCACCACGATCAGCAACGTCAACCGGACGGTCGGCACGATGCTTGGCCACGAGCTGACGAAAGCCTATGGCGGCCAAGGCCTGCCCGACGGCACGATCGACATCACCTTCGACGGGTCCGCCGGCAACAGTTTCGGTGCCTTTGTGCCCAAGGGCATTACGTTGCGCGTGTACGGCGACGCCAACGACTACGTCGGCAAGGGCTTGTCCGGTGGCCGAATCGTGGTGCGGCCGTCCGACGATGCGCCGGCCGACTACGTCGCCGAGGAGAACATCATCGGCGGCAACGTGATCCTGTTCGGCGCCACCAGCGGGGAGGTTTTCCTGCGCGGCGTGGTGGGGGAGCGGTTCGCGGTCCGTAACTCCGGCGCGCACGCCGTGGTCGAGGGTGTGGGCGATCACGGGTGTGAGTACATGACCGGCGGTCGGGTGGTGATCCTCGGGCCCACCGGACGTAACTTCGCGGCCGGCATGTCCGGTGGTGTGGCCTACGTCTACGACCCCGCCGAAGAACTGCCGGAAAACCTGAACACGGAGATGGTGGACCTTGAGACTGTTGACGCCGATGATGCGGAGTACCTGCACGGCATCCTGCAGGCGCATGTCGATAACACCGATTCCGCAGTCGGCCAGCGCATTCTGGCCGACTGGCGCGGGCAGCAACGGCATTTCGTGAAAGTGATGCCCCGCGACTACAAGAAGGTGCTGCAGGCGATCGCGCAAGCCGAACGCGACGGCACCGATGTCGACAAGGCGATCATGGCGGCCGCGCATGGCTGATCCGAGCGGCTTCCTGAAGTACACGCACCGGGAACTGCCGCAGCGCCGGCCTGTCCCGCTGCGGTTGAAGGACTGGAAAGAGGTCTACCAGGAATTCTCCGACGAGACCTTGCGCGAGCAGGCAACCCGCTGCATGGACTGCGGTATTCCCTTCTGCCACAATGGCTGTCCGCTGGGCAACTTGATCCCGGAATGGAATGACCTGGTGCGCAGGGGTCGTTGGCGCGATGCGATCGAACGGCTGCACGCCACCAACAACTTCCCCGACTTCACCGGTCGATTGTGTCCCGCGCCCTGCGAGCCGGCGTGTGTGTTGGGAATCAACCAGGATCCGGTGACGATCAAGCAGATCGAGCTGGAGATCATCGATCACGCTTTCGACGAGGGTTTCGTGGTGCCGTTGCCGCCCACGAAGCTGACCGAAAAGACGGTTGCCGTAATAGGTTCGGGGCCGGCCGGGTTGGCCGCCGCCCAGCAGCTGACCCGCGCCGGGCACAGCGTCACCGTTTTCGAGCGGGCCGACCGCATCGGGGGATTGCTGCGCTACGGCATCCCGGAATTCAAGATGGAAAAGCGCGTCCTCGACCGCCGGCTTGACCAAATGCGGGCCGAGGGAACCGAATTCCGGGCCGGCGTCGATGTGGGCGTCGATATCACCGCGGAGCAGCTGCTGGCCGACTTCGACGCGGTCGTGCTGGCCGGCGGTGCCACCGCGGCGCGCGATCTGCCCGTACCGGGCCGCGAATTGGACGGCATCCACCAGGCGATGGAATACCTGCCGTGGGGTAACCGGGTGCAGGAAGGCGATGACGTCCTGGGCGAAGACGGGGAGCCCCCGATCACCGCTAAGGGCAAGAAGGTCATCATCATCGGCGGCGGCGATACCGGGGCCGACTGCCTGGGCACCGCGCACCGGCAAGGCGCGGTCGAGGTGCACCAATTCGAGATCATGCCGCGCCCGCCCGAGACTCGCGCCGAATCCACTCCGTGGCCGACCTACCCGCTGATGTACCGGGTGTCGTCGGCGCACGAAGAGGGCGGCGAGCGGGTCTTCTCGGTGAACACCGAGCAGTTCGCCGGCAAGGACGGACGCGTGACCGGGCTCAAGGCGCACGAAGTCACGATGGAGGACGGCAAGTTCGTCAAGGTCGAGGGTTCCGACTTCGAGCTCGAGGCCGACCTGGTGTTGCTGGCGATGGGCTTCGTCGGTCCGGAGAAACCGGGCCTGCTCACCGAACTCGGGGTGAAGTTCACCGACCGTGGCAATGTCGCCCGCGGAGCTGATTTCGACACGTCGGTTCCCGGGGTTTACGTGGCCGGGGACATGGGTCGCGGCCAGTCGTTGATCGTCTGGGCCATAGCTGAGGGAAGGGCCGCGGCGGCGGCCGTGGACCGGCATTTGATGGGCGCAACCGCGCTGCCGGCGCCGGTCAAACCGACGGCCGCTCCGCTTCAGTAGTCACATCAGTCACTTCAGAAACACGGCCGGAGTCGGTCGGCGCGTCTCCCGCAGTTTGCCAGAGCGCGGGTGTCTAATAACCCGTTGTGGGCTTGGTCACGCTCAAGCCTCGCTGACCGGAACGATCGCAGGAGTGATCATTGTGTATGTCAATCCACTACCTCGAACGCGGATGGGGCGAATAGCCTGGTCATGGTTTCGCCACCCAGTGAAGAGCCGCGAATTTCCCGCCAAACAGGAACGCCTGGTTACCGCTGAGGATCTGCTGCTGTTCGGGGTGTAGCCGCACGCAGTTCTTTTGCCCAGGATCAACAAGGGTTTGCTCAGCGTTACCGAGTTGTTATCGCACCAGAGATGAGCCCGGCAAGCCGGGGTCACCCGTCTTTCAGGCCCGAATCCCGGATCGCCTCGGCCAGTGGTTCCAGGACCGCCGGGTCGTGCGGCGCGGGTAGGTAGACGATGCCGAGGTCCAATCCCTCGGCCGCCAGCCCAGCCGCGTCTTCGATGACCTTGCCGTAGTTGAGGTCGGGCTCCAGGCGTAGATGGGCCGACGTCGTGATTTCCTTCGGATCCCGTCCGATGTCCGCGCAGTGCGAGGCCAGCACGTCACGCTTGTGGGCGAACACGTCGGGCGGACCCCCGACGAAGTTCCAGTGCTGCGCGTAGCGCGCGGTGATCCGCAGGGTGCGCTTCTCGCCGCTGCCGCCGATGCAGATCGGCGGGTGCGGGCGCTGCGGCCCCTTCGGCTCGTTGCGCGCACCCTTGAGTTGGTAGTACTTCCCGTCGAAGTCGGTGGTCTCCTCGCTGAGCAGACCGGTCAGCACCGCGCAGGCTTCCTCGAACCGATCGAAGCGTTCTTTGATGCTGCCCAGCTCGATGCCGTAAGCACCCGACTCTTCTTCGTTCCACCCGGCGCCGATGCCGAGCTCGAGACGGCCGTTGGAGATGATGTCAAGTGCGGCAGCCATATTGGCGAGCACTGCGGGGTGGCGGTAGTGAATGCCGGTGACCAGGGTGCCCAGGCGCAGGCGTTTGGTCGCCTGCGCAAGTGCGGTCAGCGTCGTCCACCCCTCAAGGCACGGCCCGCTGCTGTCGGAGAAGATCGGGTAGAAGTGGTCGAACGTCCACCCGGACTCGTAGACGTCGATGTCATCGGCTGCCTGCCAGACCGCGAGCAGGTCGGGCCAGGTGGTGTCTTGCGGGGAGGTCTTGAACGCGAATCGCATACTCCCGACAGTACTTAAGCGAACGGTGACGTTCCTAGGCGAATGCGCCTCCGCGGCATGCCAACGGCACTTAGATTGTGGCTGTCTGTTCAACAATCAGCGCAAAGACCTGGGGGATTGGCAGTTGAAGCCATCACATGTGTCGGAGTCCGGCAGGAAGCGCGAAGCCTGGGGCGGCCAGGTCACCGACACGGAGCTTGAGGGGGTACTGCGCGTACACCGGTGGCGTGCACTGCGAATCGCGGCGGTGCAACGTACGGTCGTCGCATTCATCATGGTCGGGGCCGCATTGGTCGACCGGGATCACAGTAGATGGACTCAGCAGGGAACACTGCTCGGCGGGTACATCCTCATCGCGTTGAGTGTTCTGATTCTCGGGTTTTCTCACCTGAGTCGATCGCTGGCCGCGAACCGCACGCTGCATGTTCTCGCGATGGTCGATGTGGTGGCGATTGTCGGCTTCAACCTGTTGTCACCCGCGGGGTACCTTCCGCTGCTGTTGATGGTGATGGTCCCGCGCATGGTTGCCTTGGATGTTTCGGAGTGGCGCGCCGCTCTGGGTCTGACCCTCGCGTTCGGGGTTTTCACCGCGTCGATCATTCAGGACCCCTTCATTACGGGACGACTGGGTTGGCCGCAGGTATTGCTCATTGTGCTGATCTACGGATTCATCTGTGGCACGGCCTTGTTGGCGGTTGTTTTCCGCCTGCGTCATTTTGGGGAACTGGCGAAAATGACCGCTTCCCGTGAGGCGTTGCTCGCTGAGACAATGACCGCCTCGGATACCGAGCGGCGAGAAATTTCCGAAGCCATCCATGATGGGCCCCTGCAGGACGTGTTGGCGGCTCGGCGCGACATTGTCGACTTCATCAAGAAATCTCCTGCCGAACCGCTGCAACGAGCGGTGGCGAGTCTCGATGACGCCTCGCGGCGATTGCGCGAGGCAACCTTCGAGCTGCATCCGGCCGTGCTCGAACAGGTCGGGTTGGGCGCCGCAGTGGAAAAGCTGGCGGCCTTCACCGCCGAACGCTCCGGCATCGCCATCACGACCGACATCGATTACCCATGCAGGAACGCTATCGATCCGATGGTGTTCGGGGTGGTTCGCGAGTTGTTGTCAAACGTGGTCCGCCACTCTGGAGCGTCGCACGCGTCCGTGAAACTTAAGGTCGCCCATCGCGAGTGCCAGCTAGCTGTCCAGGACGACGGTGTTGGGATAAACGCTGATGTGGTGATGCGCCGCCTCGCCGACGGGCATATCGGTCTGGCCTCGCAGCGGGCACGGGTGGATGCCGCGGGCGGCACCTTGAGGATTGTCGACGTTCCTACGGGGACGCATATCTGCGTGGATTTGCCGCTGCCCGGGTGAGCTCACTCCAGGAGCCGCCGCCGCATCGCCTCCGCCACCGCCGCACCCCGGTCCGAAACACCCAGCTTGTCGTACAGGTGCTGTACGTGTGTCTTCACCGTGCTCGGCGACACGAACAGGCGCACGGCGATCTGCGGGACCGTCAACCCTTCGGCGATCATGCGCACCACCTCCAGCTCGCGCGGTGTCAGCAACGCCGCATCTCCCCGGGCCCGTACTTTCACCTCACCCGCCAGCGCCCCCGCCAATTGGGTCGGCAGATATGTCGCGCCCTTTGCGCATTTGAGCACGGCGGCAACGATTTCCTCGCTGTCGGCGTCCTTTGTCAGGTAGCCCGCGGCGCCTTCGGCGAGGGCCTGATAGATGACCGAGCTGTCATCGAAGGCGCTGAGCAAGACAACGTAGGTGCCCAAACCGTCCCTCGCTACCGCTCGGACCACGTCGAGTCCGTTGAGTTCGGGCATCTTGTAGTCGACCAGCGCCACCGCGGGCCTCAGCTCACGGATCGTGGCCAGCGCCGAGCGACCATCGCCCAATTCCGCGAGCACGTCGATCTTCCCGCTCGCCTTGAGCGCCCGGACGATGCCGTCCCGGGTCACCGGGTGGTCGTCGGCAACGACGACTCTGACGCGGTCTGATTGCTGTGACATCGGCTGCGCTCCACGGGCCCTCGAAGATCTCGTGTGCGCTCGCCCTCACGACAGCGCGTTCTCATTCTTCCCCGGCCGGCTCGCCGAGGAGGTGGTTTGCGCCAACCGCTGCGGGCTGTCCTCCCCCAAATGGGGGAGGACATCTCATCCCCCCTACCCGACGTTTGCGCGAGGGACCTCGGCCGCCTGCGCCGGAATAGTCATACGTGACAGACGGCGAAGCGGCCGGAACGCCGGTAGGAGCCCCTCGAGGAGATGGACGCCATGACGCAGCCTCAGACACTCAACGTGGAATATGACGAGCTGCTGGCCCGAGCTGCCGAGCTCGAAAAGCCCCTCGCCAACATCCCGACCCTCAATCCGCCAGCGCCGTGTGCCCTTTCATACAGCAGGGATGCGGCCCGTCAAATTGCACTGTCCGCCGACATGATGCGGCTGTACTTGAGGGGTTGTGAACGTGAATGGAAATCCCTCGCGAAATCCCTGAGGGATGCGGCCAAAGCCTATGAAGAGGTCGACGACGCAGCGGCGGACACCATCGACTCCGAAGGGTCCATGCTGGATGTCACGCCGGCGGAAGTCGGTGCACATAACGAAGGCGGGGCATTCGTCGCGCCGGATCCCCTGCCGATGTCGGCGGCGTTTGATTACCCCTATTACGAGGTCAGGCAAGCGGTCATCGACATCGAAAACGGCGACCAGGGCGCGGCTTTCACCGCATTTGCGGACGCCTGGGACGACTTCCAGCGCTCCTTGCAGGACCAGACCTACCGGTTCCGCCCGTTTAACGCCTGGGAGGGCGACGCGAGGTCGGCGGTCGAGGGGAATTTCGAGCAGCAGCGGCAATGGATATTCAGCATGGTCGGACTGTGCACGACGCTGAGCAAGCAGGCCAGGGGCGTCGTCGATGCCCAGAAACAGCTCCGGGCCAAGGTCGGTTCGTACGAACACGATCCGGAGGGCGGGAATACCATTCCGGCGGAACACCCTGGGCCCATTGATATTTCAAATGTCGACTATTGGTACAAGTGGTACACAGAAAATGATCCGACCCAAGTGCATTGGGCGATCCGGTGGTATCAGGTCCTGCAGGACAAATCGGAGGAGGCACTGACGATTTATGTCTCCAACGCGTCCTTGCCGCTGCCGCCGGTGAATCCCTCGATGTTTCCGACCGTGTCTGCCATTCCCGACTTCAAGCTGGGATCCGACGGTCCTGGTGACATTGAGTCCGGGGAACTGCCTCCGGGCGACAGCTTTTCCGGCATGCCGCAGATGCCCTCGCTTCCCATGGGCGGGATGCCGTCCACGCCCGACGGGTCGATGCCGGCCGCTGCGGCCCCGCAGGTCCCTCCCCCCGGGAAGGACCTGCCGAAAGGACCGGGGATCAAGCCCGCGTCGCTCGGCGGCGGTGGCGGTGTGCCGTCGGTCCCTTCGGCTCCGTTGCAGTCCTGGGGCGACAACAACGCGGCGACAGCCGGTGCCGCCGCAGGCCCGGGTCGCTCGGTCCCGGTGCCTGACGCATACGCCGCGCTGAATGGCAAGGGTGCGGGGGGCGGCATGGGCGGTGGCATGCCGATGGGTGGCGCCGGCGGGCAGGGTCAGGGTCAGGGCAAGGGCAAGGCGATGCAGGAGCAGAAGGCCATCTACACCGAGAAGCGGCAATGGACCGAGGGAGTCATCGGCCGCCGTCCGCAGAAGGGCGCCGCCGAGCACGATAAGGCGACGCGGCCGAAATACCCGGTTGCGACGGCACCGGGTGGCGATGACGTTCGCTGAGACGTGAGGCGCAACTAAGCTCATCCGGACGATGACTAGTGCGCTCGGAATCGACACCAAGATCACCCTGCTGGCGGCTGGACTGATCTTTCTGCTCGCGCTCGTGCTCGGAGTGTGGAAATACCGGCAGATCATGGCGTCCGACGAGCACCGGGCACATCCGTATGTCGACATCGCGCACCGGGCGGCGCTGCTTTACTCCTTCGCGACTTTGCTCATCGCGGTGTTCGTCGCCCTGAGCGCCTGGCCGGCGTGGGTCAACCTGACGGCGGCGATGGTCGTCGTGTTCTTCTTCGTCGGGGCGATCATCGGCTATATCAGCCACGGTCTGCGGCGCGATACCGTCAACCAATTCGAAACGAAGGACCGGGGACTCGAGGTCTCGATGGCCCTGTTGATCGCCGGTGAGATCGGCGGGTTCGGCGTGATTCTCGCCGGGTTCGTCCACGGGCAGCTGCTCTGACCGGCGGGGCACACTGGAGCCATGGACCCGGTAACGGCGCTGCGGCAAATCGCCTACTACAAGGACCGCAGCCGCCAGGACCCCAAACGAGTGATGGCGTATCGCAACGCAGCCGACATCGTGGAAAACCTGGACGACGCCGAGCGTGAGCGGCACGGGCAGGCGAACAGCTGGCAGACCTTGCCGGGCATCGGTCCCAAGACCGCAAAGGTCATCGCGCAGGCCTGGGCCGGTCGTGAACCCGATGCGTTGGTCGAACTACGCGATGCGGCAACCGATCTCGGCGGTGGCGAGATCCGCGCCGCGCTGCGTGGCGATCTGCATCTGCATTCGAACTGGTCCGACGGCTCGGCGCCGATCGAGGAGATGATGGCCACCGCGGCCGAGCTGGGCCATGAGTACTGCGCGCTGACCGATCATTCGCCGCGGTTGACGATCGCCAACGGGCTGTCGCCGGAGCGGTTGCGCAAACAGCTTGACGTGATTGACGGACTGCGCGACCAGTTCGCGCCGATGCGCATCCTCACCGGCATCGAGGTCGACATCCTCGACGACGGCAGCCTGGACCAGGAACCGGAGCTGTTGGAGCGTCTCGATGTGGTGGTGGCCAGTGTGCATTCCAAGTTGTCGATGGATTCCGCCGCGATGACCCGCCGCATGGTGCGCGCGGTCTCGGACGGCCAAGCCGACGTGCTGGGCCATTGCACGGGTCGGCTGGTCGCCGGGAACCGCGGCATTCGGGCCGAATCGAAGTTCGACCCCGAGGCGGTGTTCACCGCGTGTCGTGATCACGGCACCGCGGTGGAGATCAACTCCCGGCCAGAGCGCCGCGATCCGCCGACCCGCCTACTGAATCTGGCACTGGAGATCGGGTGTGTGTTCAGCATCGATACGGACGCGCACGCGCCCGGACAACTGGACTTCCTGGGTTACGGAGCCCAGCGCGCGCTGGACGCCGGAGTTCCCGTCGACCGGATCGTCAACACGTGGCCGGCCGATCGGCTGCTGGACTGGGCGGCATCAGTCGGGTAAATGCGGCATCTCGATACCGGGGTCGCGGCCGACCAGGACGGCCGGCGTCAGGGCCGATTTGCCGTAGCGACTGCGCACCCGGTCGATCGCAGCGTCTATCGAAGGCGGCTCCCCGCACAACGGCAGCATCAGCTGCTGGGCCCCGCTACGGTCGATGCCCGACACCGCAAACCCCACCAGGGTCAACCCACGCTCTGCGATCAGGGGCGCCGCCGCCGCGACCAGCTGACGGGCGACGCCCAGGATCGGCTGCGTCGACGATGTGGCCCACGGCAGCGTGCGCGATCGGGTCGCCCGGGTGAAGTCGTCGAAGCGCATCCGAAGCACCACGGTGCGACCCGAGCGCCCCGCGGCGCGCATCCGGGCCGTGATCCGGTCGATCAGGTTAACGACGACCGCGTCAATGTCGCTGGGGGACATGCGATTACCGGCACGGCCCAGCGCGCGCTGAGCGCCGACCGACCGACGATGCACGCCGTTGGTGACCCGGCGGCGATCGATGTTGTGGGACAGCGCAAACAGTTGGCGTCCCATCGCGCCGCCCAGCAGCGAGGTCAGTGTCGACTCGCTGAGTTCGGCGACGTCAGCCACGGTGTATATGCCGTAGGCGTTCAGCTTGTCGGCGGTCTTGGACCCGACGCCCCACAACCGGCGTACCGGCAGGGGATGCAGGAACGCCAGCTCTTGGTCGGGTGGCACCAGCAAGAGCCCGTCCGGTTTGCCTTCTTGGCTGGCGACTTTCGCCAGGAATTTGGTACGCGCGATGCCGACGGTGATCGGGAGCCCGACGCGCTCGCGCACGTCGGCGCGCAATCCCGCGGCGATCTGCACGGGTGTGCCGGACACCCGATGCAGCCCGGCGACGTCGAGGAATGCCTCGTCCACCGAGAGCGCCTCGACTATCGGTGTGGTGTCGCGGAACACGTCGAACACCGCGTCACTGGCCCGGGAGTAGGCCGACATTCGCGGCGGAACCACCGCGGCGTGCGGGCACAGCCGCCGCGCCTGCGCGCCACCCATTGCGGTGCGCACGCCGTAGGCCTTGGCCTCGTAGCTGGCCGCCAGCACCACGCCGCCGCCCACGATCACCGGCCGGCCGCGCAGCGTCGGGTCGTCGCGCTGTTCGACCGACGCGTAGAACGAATCCAGGTCCGCGTGCAGGATGGACGCTTCGCACCGCACGAACGTATGTTCGCACGCCGGTCTGACAAGCCGCGCTAACAGGCCTCGCCGTAGATGCTGCTGACCCAGATGTGCACCAGCGTGTCGAGGAGTTGCTCGCCCGGCACCGACGGCCGTTCCTCGGCAAACGAGGTGAGCATCACCTTCTCGTTGAGCAGGTTCAGGGCCGCCGACAGCTGGTGCGCCGGCAGCGTCACCGGCGCGGCGCCGCGGGCGCGTTCGGTCTCGATCACCGTGGTGATGTGGGCGACCCACTTCTGCATGAAGCGCGACCACAGATCCCGGATGTCCTTATTGGTGCGCGCGGCTTCGGCGGCCAGCGACACCGCGCGATGCGCGCCGAAAGTCTGCACGAACACGTTGATTCCGGTGCGCCAGAGCGTCTTCAGATCGGCTGGTGGGTTGGCGATCAGGGACTCCAGCGCGGAGTCGGCCTCGATGATCACCCGCTCGAAGAGAGTGAGCAGCACGGCGTCCTTGGACGGGAAATAGAAGTAGAACGTCGGCCTGGACAACCCGGCCCCCTTGGCCAGGTCGTCGACCGAGACATCGGCGAGGGGACGTTCGGCCAGCAGTCGCTCGGCGGTGGACAGGATGGCCAATTCGCGCTCGTCCCCGGACGGACGCGTCGAGCGCCTGCCCCGCGGGGCGCGAGTCGAACTGGCGGCAGTCACTCTCGCCACTTTACACAGAGTTGAGCATTTCAACAGACCGTTGACGAATTCAACAGCGTGTTGATAGCGTGACGGTCATGACTGAGCACCTTGATGTCGTCATTGTCGGGGCGGGCATTTCCGGGGTGAGCGCGGCCTGGCACCTCCAGGAGCGCTGCCCGACCAAGAGCTTCGCCATCCTGGAACGCCGCGACGACCTGGGCGGCACCTGGGACCTGTTCAAATACCCGGGCATCCGGTCGGACTCCGACATGTTCACCCTCGGCTTTCGGTTCAAGCCGTGGACCTCGGCCAAATCCATCGCCGATGGCGCCTCGATCAAGGCCTATATCAACGAAGCCGCCGTGGAGAACGGGATCGACCGGCACATCCGCTACCGGCACCGGGTGCTGGCCGCCGATTGGTCCGACTCCGACAACCGCTGGACACTGACCGTCGAGCAGGACGGCCAACAGCATGAGATCACCTGCTCGTTCCTGTTCGCCTGCACCGGCTACTACAACTACGACCAGGGATACTCGCCCGAGTTCCCCGGCGCCGACGATTTCGGAGGCACCATCATCCATCCGCAGCACTGGCCGGAGGGCCTGGACTATGCGGGGAAGAAGATCGTCGTCATCGGGTCCGGCGCGACCGCGGTGACCCTGATCCCGGCGCTGGTGAACTCCGGCTCCGGTCATGTCACGATGCTGCAGCGGTCGCCGACCTACATCGGTTCGCTGCCCTCGGTGGACCCCTTTGCCGAGCAATTCAACCGGTGGCTACCGGAACGCCTCGCACACGTCGCGAATCGCTGGAAAGCCATCGCGTTCAGCACCTTCCAGTATCAGCTGGCCCGCAAGCGCCCCGCCTACATGCGCAACCTGCTGATGACGATGGCCGAGCGGCGCCTGCCGAAGGGCTACGACGTCGAGAAGCACTTCGGGCCACGATACAACCCGTGGGACGAAAGGCTGTGCCTGGCTCCGGACGCCGATTTCTTCCGGGCCATCCGGCACGGCAAGGCCGACGTCGTCACCGACACCATCGACCGGTTCACCAAGACCGGGATCAAGCTCGCCTCGGGTGAGGAGTTGCAGGCCGACATCATTGTCACCGCAACGGGATTGAATATGCAGTTGATTGGCGGGGTGGTCCCGACCCGCAACGGTGAGCCCATGGACCTGACCTCGCTGATGACCTACAAGGGCCTGATGTTCTCCGGTGTGCCGAACTTTGCCATCACCTTCGGGTACACGAACGCGTCCTGGACACTCAAGGCCGACTTGGTCTCCGAATTCGTCTGTCGGCTGCTGAATTACATGGACGCCAAGGGCTTTGACGTCGTGGAACCGCAGCACCCGGGCAACGCCGTCGACGAGCTACCGTTCATGGACTTCAACCCCGGCTACTTCCGGCGTTCGGTGCACTTGCTTCCCAAATCGGGATCGCGTGCGCCCTGGCGGCTCAAGCAGAACTATTTCTTCGACATGCGGACGATCCGGCGCGGCAAGATCGACGACGACGGACTGAAGTTCTCTAAAAAGCCAGCGGCAGTGGCTGTTTAACCAGTCGCAGCGGTGACCACGATGCCGTCGTCATCGCTGTAGGCGGTGTCGCCGGGGACGAATGTCACCCCGCCCAGGCTGATCTCGACGTCACGCTCGCCCGCACCGCTCTTGCTGCTTTTGCGGGGATTGGTGCCCAGCGCCTTGATGCCGATGTCGATACCGCGCAGCGCGGCAGCGTCCCGGACCGCGCCGTTGACGATCAGCCCGGCCCAGCCGTTGGAGCGGGCCAGTTCGGCGATGAGGTCCCCGACCAGCGCGGCGTGCAGCGAGCCGGCGCCGTCGATGACCAGTACCCCGCCCGCATTTGGCTGGGAGAGAACCGATTTCAACAGCGCGTTGTCCTCAAAGCACCGGACGGTGCTGATCGGCCCGGCGAATTGGGAGCGGCTGCCGAACTGGCGGAACTGGAGGTCGCAGCTGCGTACATCAGGCCCGATGTCGTCGACGAGGTCGGCGGTCGGCTGAAACGAGATGCTCATCCGCGACGGCGTAGTTGCCGGATCAGCAGGATGGCAAGCAGGCTGATTGCGACGGCGACCGCCAGCGGTACCGCCGATTGGCTGGGTGACGATGGCACGAGGGCGGGTGAGACGGGGTCTTTGGCTTCTTCGACCGTTGACTTCGCCTGCGCCGCAGCATCTTTGGCCGCAGCGGCGAGCTCGCCATTGGATTCGATCAACTGCCGCAGGTCCGCGGGCGACGCGGGGGGCTGTGGCGGCGCGGGGGCCGGGCTTTTGGCGGGCACCTTTTTCGCGGGTACTTTTTTGGCCGGCGCCTTTTTCGCGACCGCCTTTTTCGCCGGCGCCTTTTTCGCGGGTGCCTTCTTGGCTGCCTTGGCGGGGGGCTTCTGCTCGGGTGACGTCGGGTTCTCAGGCGTAGGGGCGTCGCGTTCGCCGTTAGGTCGATCGTGCGGGTCTGCCATGCGGCCGCTCCTTTGCAGCATTCTTTCGGCCATTTCTAGCGTCACGAAAAGTTACTCGGATCCCATCATGCCAGGGCGTGCGACGTCGATTCCGCGGCCAGGACGGTCAGGGCCTGCGCCGCACCGCCCACAATGCACCGATGGCGACGAGCGCCACCGCCCCCACGACGAACGGCCAGACCGGGATGCCGTTGCCCGCGGTACCGGCGGCGGCGGGTCCGGGTGTGCCGGTCCCGGGCACCGTCAGGCGAAACGACCATGACCCGGAGACCACGTGGCCATCTGCCGACGTCACCCGGTAGTTCACCGTGTAGGTGCCGGCCGGCCCGAGTGGCCGCAGGCCGATGGCGACGACCGCGCCCTGCACGCTCGGTTCCCCGGTCGACCACAAATTGCCGTCGGGCCCGACGACGGTCATCGCCGCAAACGTGGTTTGCAATCGTTCGTTGAAGGTCGCGCTCACCCGGTCGGGCCCCGTCGTCAGGGCCGCATTGTCCGCGGGGTCGGCGGACAACCGGGTGGCATGCGCGGATGCGACCGGCGCGGTATAGGCCGCGGTCAACGCGACGGCGGCCAGCATCACACCAGCCCACGCCAGGACCGCGCGGCGTCTCATGTCCTGCGGCGAACCAGCACCAGACAGATACCCAGGGCCGCCACTATCAGGGCTGCTCCGCCCAACAGGCGCGCGGTGTTGTCGGGCGAGTTCGACTGCTCGAGCTGGTGATCGATCGGCGCGCTCCCGTGATGGTGTTCGTGCGCTCCGGCCGGCCCGGTGCCCAGGGTCAGCATGGGCACCGGATGTTCGGGCTCACCGCCACCGGGCAGCAGCGGCTGATCCCATTTCACGACCGACCCGTCCGAATAGGTCTGCGTCGTGGGGAAGCTGACGGTGTCGGTGTCGGGCAGTTGCACCGATATCCGGAATAGCGCGAACTGGTCCACCGGGATCCCGGCGCCGGGCGCCGCCGTCCAGGTTACGGAGCCGACGGTGCCCGACGCGGCATCACGGTCCAGCTTGGCGGTCCACCCCGGCATCGCTTCGGTGCGAGCGGACCCGACGTTGGGCAGGGCGATCGTCAGCGCGGTGGTCGCCGCGCCCTTGTCGGATTCGTTGGGCACCTGGAAGGTCACCAGCGCCGTACCGCCGCGTACGGCGCTGTCGCTGCTGGCGTGGACGTGCGCCCAAGCCGCGGGCCCGACCGTGGCCGAGGCGACGTAGAGTCCGCTGGCCGCGGCGAGCGCGATCAGGGCGCGGGGCAGCCGGTGGTCGTGGAATGGCATGTCAGCGCACGACTTTCAGCTCAGCCCGAGCCGTGCCATCAGGTCGGCTTCGATGCCGTCGAGCTGTGCCGAGATCGCGGAGTGCGCGGCGCGGCGCCGCGCGGCGGGCATGTTCTCCGCGGCGGTGACGGCCGCCGACAGATCACTGAGCCGTTCGGAAATGGCGGACACGAACTGTTTGGTCTCGGCGTCCTTGGGCTTCTTGTCCTGCACTAGCCGCAGTGACTTTTCTGCCCCGGCGATCCGCGCCGACAGCTGGGCGCCGTGCCCGGAGAATTGGCCGATCTGAGCCAGCGGAATCCCGAGTTGGTCGGCGCGACGCTGGTCGATCAGCGCGCGGACGGCCGTGGCTCCCCGGTAGATCAACGGCGTCAGGATCGGCGCGAGCAGTCGAGACACTGTCAGTACCCGGCGTATCCGTGTCGGCGACAGCAATTTGCCTTCCCTGGCCGCTTTGAGCTCGGTCTCGGCGACTTTCAACGCCGCGCGGTCGCTGTCCCGCTGAGACTTGATCTGCGTCTTGAGGGTCTTCTCCGCGGAACGCAGGTCGCCTTTGATTCGGCGAGCCTCGTTCTTGGCGGCCAGCTTGGCCTCCAACTTGGCGCGGGCCTTGATCGCACGGGCCTCGGCGCGACGCGTCGCGCGACTCTTTCGCTTGCGGAACAGGCCCATTCCTGGCCGCCTCCCGGTATCTGGTGGACTATCGCTGTCGCGTGTGCGCGATCCGTGAGCCAACCCTAATCGGCATAGGCCGAAAGCAACCCAACCGGGCGGGTGCCTGACCGGTCGCGGGCTTACGCGTCGAGATGCTCCGCGCGACGCAGCTCGTTGACGCGCTCCACGATGTCCTGCTGGGCTTGCGGGGACAACCCGACGGCCCGCACCGCGATGCGGCGCACACCGTCGTCGCGCACTGCGGCCAGCCACGACAGTTCGTTGTCCAGCTTTTCGTAGTACTCGTCGTCGGTGAAGTACGCCGGCTTGATCCGGAAGAAATTCGCCAGCGCGGCCATGGTCGCCGACGACGGATTGGTGCGGTTGCCGGAGCGTAGCTGCGACAAGTAGGGAGCCGACATCGTGATGCCTTCCGCCTTGAGCGCCGCGATCACCTCTGCGGAGGTGTGCGGCCCGCGTCCGGGGGGATACACGGTGTCGAATAGACGATTGAGGCGAGCAGCGAACGTCGTGCTCATCGATAAGACCTCCACTGGGCTGTAGAAGCGAGCCATTACCTAAGTGTATTTGCTGACCATGGTACCGAGTGTTTCTGACCACAGCCAGGTGCAAAGAAGCGCGGCTTCGCTGGCGTCCGTCGGGAGGTTAGCCGAGTCCACACCCGACGAGCGTCCAACTAAATCACGCTAGTGTCCATAAAGCGAACAAAACTCACAGGTTATCCGCAGAATCGAGGTAGCAATTCGACGCGGGCCGGTACCGCGCTCAGGCGTGGCGGGCGGGGTGGCCGGAAGGGATCGGGCGGATGCACCGCAACCGGGAGATGACACAGACCCGACGGAAGATGTCTTTGCTGTCGGACGCGAGGTCTGGGCGGGAGCCGGGGTTTGGGTACCTCGAAGGGCCCGCGGAGGGAACTCCGGGGGCCGCTGCCGCGTCCGGCGGACGAGGGGAGCGGTGCCGGTCGGCCCCCTAGCCGATTTCCGGTGGCCTCCCGGCGATCGAGGCGTTTGTCCGGCGCCGGCGCAGAGTTTGCGCCAGCAGCGCGACGGCGACGGCCAGCGCCACCGTCGAGGTGACCGCAACGGCGGCCGGCCGCCAGCCGAGCGCGGTGTCCAGGAGGATCCACAGGCCGAACATCAGGAACAGCAGGCTCGCCAGCACGTGCAACAACTGCCGCGGAAGACGGCGATGCAGCAGCACCCCGACAGCGATCGCCAGGGCGTCAGCGCAGACCATGCCGACCGTCGAGCCGATCAACACCCCAATCAGGTCGTGATCACTGGCCAGCATGAGGGTCGCCAGCGACGTCTTGTCGCTGATCTCGGCGAGGAAGAACGAGGAAATCACTGCGAGCAGCGCGAATCGGGGTTGGTCACCGGTCGACACGTCGTCATCGCCGGTGGCGCCCTCACGCCAAGCCCACACGGCAAAGGCCAGGAAGGCAAGCGCGGACACGAAGGCCAAGGGGCGGGCGGGCAGCGCCGCGCCCAGAAAATGGCCGATCGTCACCGAAACACCGTGCGCGAGGAACGCGGCGATGGCGACCCCGGTCAGCACGATCCACCATCGGTAGCGCAGCGCGTACGTCATGGTGATGAGCTGGGACCTGTCGCCGAGTTCGGCGAGGAAGACCACCCCGAGGCTGAGCAATGTCGCGGCGAGCATGAGAGGCGACCTTTCGACACGTCGTCGACGACCGCGTGGCCGTCGAACACCGGTCGAAGGTCTCACCCACCGGTTGGGTTACACCGGTTCGCCGGCCGGGCTATGCGCCAGTATGTCGACTCGACGATTGGGGGCTACTCCCCTTCGCTAACGGTCTTAGGCTACCGGGCGGGTCGGGGCGGCGCCAGCGAGGCGCCGAAGTTCGGGCACCCGTATTCCACGATTCGTGGACTGAAGGAGTTCGGGTGAATGTCCTTATGCGGCAAGCAGCATTGCCAGGATCGCAGTATCAGGATGACTGATGGGGTCGACGCCGACACGGCTGACCATCGACGTGATGGTGCCGTCGGCTTCGGCCTCCACCCAGGCCGCTCGATGCTCTAAACCCAGATACGGCAAGCCCGGCAGTAGTACGCACCCCGAGGCCGCACCGTTGCATTCGGGCAACGACGGCGTGGTTTCCGATGGCGGGTGCAGCATCAGCAGCGCGGGTGGCTGGCGCTGCGCGAAATAGCCGGGCTGGATGGCGGATTCACCGAATACCGTGCCCTCGGCCACCACCAGGCCGACGGTGTCGGGCTCGGGCTCGTCGGGCAATTCCTCGCGAGCACCGAATACCGTTGTGGTGGAGAGCAATCCGGGCAACGATGCGACGCGAACCGCCACCATCAGCAGTTGGGCCCACTCCTTCGTGGAGTCAGGCCAACGCCCGGAGATGACAAACCCTTTCAGGTCACCACGGGAATGAAAGGGCGCAACACCTATCGGGCCGGCGGACCCAGCTTCCATCTCGACCTCCCCGCGACGCGTCGGCTTCGAAATAACCACGCTGGTAGCTCGAATAATTCAGAATGCCTGTGGGTTTCCAGGGTTGCAACTCGACACGGCTAATAGCGCCGGCATTCTTGCCCGGCTCACGGAGATGCCCGGAGCGGGGAAAAGCAAAGGCGCCGCGGAATATCCGCGACGCCTCAGCCTTGGGCGGATGTTGTCAGCCGAAGATCAAACCACCGGTCTTCTTGGTTGCGGCCTCGTAGCGCGACTGCACGTCGGCCCAGTTGACGACATTCCAGAACGCCTTGACGTAGTCCGCCTTGACGTTCTTGTACTGCAGGTAGAAGGCGTGCTCCCACATGTCGACCTGCAGCAGCGGAATGATGCCGAGCGGGACGTTGGCCTGCTGGTCGTACAGCTGGAAGGTCAGCAGCCTGTCGCCGAGGCTGTCATAGCCCAGCACCGCCCAGCCCGAACCCTGCAAGCCGTTGGCGGCAGCGCTGAACTGAGCCTGGAACTTGTCGAACGAACCGAACTGCTCGTCGATCGCGGCGGCCAGGTCGCCGGTCGGCTTGTCGCCACCGTTCGGCGACAGGTTCTTCCACCAGATGCTGTGGTTGACGTGCCCACCCAAGTGGAAGGCCAGGTTCTTCTCGTTCAAGAAGATCGCCGAGTGGTCGCCGTTGGCGCGTGCCTCTTCGAGCTTGGCCACCGCGTCGTTGAGTCCTTTGACGTAGGTGGCGTGGTGCTTGGTGTGGTGGATCTCGTTGATCTGACCGGAGATATGCGGTTCCAGCGCTGCGTAGTCCCAGTCCAAATCGGGCAGGGTGTATTCAGCCACGGCTTTCCTTTCCTCGATGATCGTTAGTGATCGTCTTGACGCGCGTTAGCGCGCGGTCCGCCACGCGGCGGCCCGGCGTTATCAACCCTGCTCCATGACCGCGCGCGCCGCAAGAACGATCGCTACTCGCCGCTCGGCCTAGTACCCAGTCGCGGTGATTTCAAGACAAGACGATGAGCGCGAGAACCGCGAGCAATGCGAGTGCGACGAGGCCGGCGCGCAGAGCGGCGACGCTATAGCTCTGGTTCCATGCAGGCGAGCCGGAATACGAGTTCGAGGGGCCCGACGATCCCGGACCGAACGAATGCGTCGCCATTAAGCGCCTTTCACCTGCCGCGCACCCCGTCGTAGTGAGGTGAGTCACAACTACTTATCGTGATCGCGATCATAACGCTTTGTGATCAGGTTGAAAAATAGTGCCCGCAATCGGCCTCTGAGCTGCAGATTCGTGCAGACGCTCAGTGTTGGGCGGGGCGGTGGGGGTGCGCTCGCCGGCGCGCCGGGCATCGGCGATTGGGTGGTTGCTTAGCGTGGCAATCCATTTCGCTCGCGTCCCCGATTCGGGGTCGTCAGACAAGCCTTAACTAACCCGCCGGTTATCCACAACGCGACGCGGGTTAGCCGAAAGAAGCTGTATTAATGGCTCCCTTACCCACGGGCCCACTGTGGATAAACCTGTGGAAACTGTGGATAGCCATAGGTAACTGTTGGTGCCGTCGAGTGATCGCCGGGGCGCCGCGCGCGCATGCCGAGGACGGGTCACGGGCCGGGTGGCCGTCCCGTTGTTCGCGAGGCGTCGCCGGCCCAGAGCCGTCGCCGCGATGAGTGTGGTCTCGCCGTTGTGCGCAACCCGACCGTGACCGATCGCCGCGGGTCGTGTCCCGTGGCCCGCGCCGTGGTCGGAGCTACGCTGGTCCGGTGATCCAGGTGTGCTCCCAGTGCGGCACTCGGTGGAATGTGCGCGACCGGCGCCGCGACTGGTGCCCCCGCTGCCGTGGGGCGCTGATGGCGCCGCTGGCGGACATGCCGCCGGCTGACCCGCGGTGGAGCACGCAACAGCGTGGGCCTTCGGCGCCGGCCGCGCCGCCCGCGTGGCAGCGCGCGGTGCCCCGGCTGCCGCCGGGCTTTCGGTGGATCGCGGTGCGTCCCGGGGCACCACCGGCCGCGCGGCGACCACGTCGCCCCCTGGGGCCGACGCCGCGATACGCGGTGATTCCGCGTTGGGGTCTGACGGATCGCATCCAGACCGCCGCGGCGGATGAGCCGGCCGCGCGGACCGGCCCGTCGACGGCCGCGGTGCGCGTCGCACTCTTCGTCAGCGTGCTGGTGCTGAGCATTGCGGCGCTGGTGTACGTGGTGCGTTACGTGCTGTTGGTCATCAACCGAAACACGTTGCTGAATTCCTGGGTCGCCATCGCCGCGGACTGGCTCGGGGTGCTTGCGAGTGTGGCCGCGGTTGCCGCGGTGATCACCTCGGGTGTGTTGCTGATCCAATGGTTGATCGCCCGGCGGGCCGCGGTCTTCGCGCATCACGGCCTGAGCGAGCAGCGTTCCGTTCGGGCGTTGTGGGCCGGCTGCGTGATACCAGTGGCCAACCTGCTGTGGGCCCCGGTGTACGTCATCGAGGTGGCAATCATGGAAGAGCATTACTCCCGGCTGCGCCGACAGATCACCGAATGGTGGATCGCGTGGGCGTTCAGCTACGCGGCCTCGATCGTGGCCATGATTACCAGCTTCGCCACCGACCCGCAGGGCATCGCCAACAACACCGCCCTCATGGTGTTCGCCTACCTGCTGGCGGCGGTCGCAGTGGCCGCCGCTGCCAGGGTCTTCGAAGCCTTCGTGCGCAAGCCCGTGGAGCGGCCCGCGCATCGCTGGATCATCGCGAGCCCCGACCTCCCCGGCCGACCGGCGGCGCCCGCATCGGCTGCCCCGGTTGAGCTGGAGGGGGAGGAACCGGCAGCATAGGGGTATGACGTGGGCCGACGAGGTGCTCGGCGGGCATCCCTTTGTCGTCGCCCACCGCGGGGCGTCGGCTGACCGGCCCGAACACACTCTGGCCGCCTACGATCTCGCCCTCAAAGAGGGCGCCGACGGCCTGGAATGCGATGTGCGGCTGACCCGCGACGGCCACCTGGTCTGCGTGCATGACCGCCGACTGGAGCGAACGTCGAGCGGCGCCGGCCTGGTCAGCACGATGACGCTGGCCCAGCTGAGTGAACTCGATTACGGCGCGTGGCACGAGAGTTGGCGCTCCGACGGAGGGCAGGGCGATACCAGCCTCCTGACGCTGGACGCATTGGTATCGCTCGTTCTGGACTGGCACCGGCCGGTGAAGCTGTTCATCGAGACCAAGCATCCGGTCCGCTACGGCTCACTGGTGGAAAGCAAATTGCTGGCCCTGCTGCACCGCTTCGGCATCGCCTCGCCGGCGTCTGCCGACCGATCTCGGGCGGTCGTCATGTCGTTCTCGGCCGCCGCGGTGTGGCGGATCCGCCGAGCCGCGCCGCTGCTGCCGACCGTGCTGCTCGGCAACACCGCCCGCTACCTGACCAGTAGCGCCGCGACGGCCATCGGCGCGACGGCCGTCGGGCCTTCGGTGGCGGCGTTGCGGGATTATCCGCAGCTGGTGGATCGCGCCGCGGCGCAGGGCCGGTCCGTCTACTGCTGGACCGTCGACGAGTACGACGACATCGACTTCTGCCGCAGCGTCGGGGCGGCCTGGATTGCCACCAATCACCCGGGCCGCACCAGGGCCTGGCTGCAGAATGCGCGGACGATCGAAGGCAGCGGCTAGCGCTACTGGCCGGGCGCGGTGGTGGGCGCAGGCGCATCGGAGGCCAGCGCGGCGAACAGCTTGCCCGCCGCGTCGTCGTCCCAGACCACCACCGAGCCGACATCGCTGCCGGTGAACGAACCGATCGGCACGGTCATCGCGGTGGGGGACCCGTGCAGCGCCCAGCCGAGCTGGGCCAAGTTCCACACGTGCGCATCCTGGTCGACGGTGAGCGCGTCGGCGGCCGCGCGGTCGACGGAGTACCAGCGCCACGGGTTGAGCCAGACCGCCGGGCTGGCGGCGCGGTGCAGCAGCGCGGACACGAATTGCCGTTGATTGATCATCCGGTCCAGGTCTGCCCGCGGGGTGTCGCGGGTCCTCACGTACCCGAGCGCGTCGCGGCCCCGCAGCTGCTGGCAGCCGGCCGGCAGATCGATGCCGGCCAACGGGTCGTTGATCGCCGTGGCCGGGCACACCGTGACGCCGCCGAGGGCGTCCACCAGGGCCGCGAAGCCGCTGAAGCCGATCTCGGCGTAGTGGTCGAGGCGCAGTCCGGTGGCCTGCTCGACGGTCTGGACGAGCAGGGAGGCCCCGCCTATCGCGAATGCGGAGTTGATTTTGTCCTTGCCGTGTCCGGGGATCGATACGAGGGAATCGCGGGGTATCGACACCAGCGTGGTCGGGGTGCTCGAACCGAGATGCGGCACATGGACCAGCAGGATGGTGTCGGTGCGGCCGTTGCCGATGTCGCCGCCGGTGGCCAGGTCCTGCTGTTGCGCAGCGCTGAGGCCCCGGCGGCTGTCGGACCCGACGAGCAGCCAGTTGGTGCCGGCACCCGACCCTGGTCGACCGGTGTAGTTGGTGAATACCGGCTCGCGGTGCAGCGCCGTGTCGAACCACACGGCGCCGCCGACGATGGCTAGGCCGATGAGCAGCGGGACGACCAGCACTGTGCGCACGATTCGTCGGGCCCAGCGCCGCTTGCGGCGCCTGCGGTGGGTCCCGGGGGCTCCCGGCCGGGGCGGAGGCGCTGACTGCTGGGCCGGACGCGGCCGCGG
Organism: Mycobacterium numidiamassiliense; assembly: GCF_900157365.1. Lineage (GTDB taxonomy): Bacteria > Actinomycetota > Actinomycetes > Mycobacteriales > Mycobacteriaceae > Mycobacterium > Mycobacterium numidiamassiliense. Next base: position 245,042 of record NZ_FUEZ01000004.1, read on the forward strand.
GCCCGGCGGCGGCGGAGCTTCGGGGGCAGGCGCGGGCGGCGGCAGCCGCTGCAGCGGGACCGTCTGATCGGTCGCCGACGGCGGCCGGCCGGGGTGGCGGTGAATCACCTGCGACGGCTCGCGACGGCTGGCAGGCGGGACGCGCCGCCCGGGCCATCCACGTTCGGGTGATCGGTCGCCGGGCACCGGGATAACCTACGTGTCCCCACCCGGTGCGGCCAGCGGGGAACGTGGATACCGCCGGTTACCGGCGGGCGCGCAAGCCGTTGATGAAGGGGCAACCCATCAGCACGCGGAACGCTTTACTGAGGCCGGTCATGTCGTCCACCGGCTTGTGGAACGGCAGTCGGATGTCGTGGTCGCCGTCCTCGCCCTCGACGCGGAACCGCACGCCGTACCGGTCGAGACCCAGCGGCCGGACCTGCCCGCGGCGCAGCGCGGCGGGCAATCTGGACACCAGCCGCGCGACCACGTCGCTGTGGGCCTTGTCCAGGTGCCACAGCAGGCCCGACTCGAGCTCGCAGAACGGGTCGGGTCGGGCCGCGAGTAGATCGTCCACGCTGACGGGCTCGGCGCCGGTGGCGTCGGTGACCACCACCGAGTCGATTGCGAGCCGCAGCAGCGTATAGCGGGTGTCCTGCGGGTTGCTGGGCATGGAGTGGGGCGTATCGACCTGCAGCAGGGCCGGGTTCGGGCATTCGGTGGCGATCAGGTCGAGCGTTTGTGTCACCGACGCGGGCGGAACCTGCTGCAGGCGGCCGCGCACCCACACCAGCGAGCGGACCGGCTCGCGCAGCGGCAGCGGTGCATAGTCGGTCAGCTCGAGCAGTGCCTGGGATCCGGCCACCAGGCCGCCCTGCGCACCGCCGCGCGCGACGGGCAGCGTCACCGCGAAGGATCCGTCGTCCAGCAGGTGGTGCACCGGCGTGGCGACGGGGTCTTCGCGCTCGACGGCCAGCAGCGCGCCACCGGCCCGATGACAGGCGCTGCGGATGCGTTCGGCAGTCGTCGGCGCGGCGCTGGTCAGCGGTAACATCATTCTCCTCTGATGGTTAGGTAAGCCTAAGTTAACTTAGATCACGGAACGCTGCAAGGCCCGATTCGGATCAACGCCGTTAGGGTTGGGGCGTGTCCCGCATCACTTACCTCGGTCCCGAGGGGACCTTTACCGAGGCGGCGCTGCTGCACATGACGGCCGTCGGTCTGATCCCCGACGACGGCGCTGAGGCTGTGCAGCGGCTGCCGATCGACAGCACACCGGCGGCGCTGGACGCGGTGCGCAAGGGCGAGGCCGACTACGCGTGCGTGCCGATCGAGAACTCGATCGACGGGTCGGTGATGCCCACGTTGGACAGCTTGGCCATCGGCTCGCCGCTGCAGGTCTTCGCCGAGACGACACTGGATGTGGCGTTCAGCATCGTCGTCAAGGCCGGCCGCAGCGCCGCCGACGTGCGGACGCTGGCCGCTTTCCCGGTCGCCGCGGCGCAGGTGCGGCAATGGGTCGCGGCCAACCTGCCGACCGCCGAACTTCGCCCCGCGTACTCCAATGCCGACGCGGCCCGGCAGGTGGCCGAGGGGCAGGCTGACGCGGCGGTGGCCTCGCCGCTGGCCGTCACCCGGTGGGGGCTGGCCACCCTCGCCGACGGCGTCGTCGACGAGTCCAACGCGCGCACCCGGTTCGTGCTCGTCGGCAATCCTGGACCGCCACCGGTATGGACGGGAGCGGACCGCACGTCGGTGGTGCTGCGCATCGACAACGCGCCCGGCGCGCTGGTGGCAGCGCTCGCCGAATTCGGCCTCCGCGACATCGACCTCATCCGCATCGAATCCAGGCCGACCCGCACCGAGCTCGGCACGTACCTGTTCTTCGCCGACTGCGTCGGTCACATCGACGATTTCGCCGTCGCCGAGGCACTCAAGGCGCTGCATCGACGTTGTGCGGACGTGCGATATCTGGGTTCCTGGGCAACGGGGCCCGCCACAGCTGTGGGTGCACCGCCCCCGGACGAGGCGACGCGCTGGCTGGAGCGGCTGCGCGACGGGAAGCCGGCGCAATGAGCGGACGGCTGGTGCTGGTGCGGCATGGGCAGTCCCATGCCAACGTCGAGCGCAGGCTGGACACCCGGCCACCCGGGACCGAGCTGACGGAGTTGGGTCGGGACCAGGCGCTGGGCTTCGCCCGCGGTATCGGCAGGCCGGGGCTGCTCGCGCACTCGGTGGCCGCCCGGGCGTCGCAGACGGCCGCGGTGATCGGCGCGGAAGCCGACGTGGCCACCCACCCGCTGGCGGGCATTCACGAGGTCCAGGTCGGGGAGCTGGAAAACCGCAACGACGACGAGGCGGTGGCCCAGTTCAACGCCATCTACGAGCGGTGGCACCGCGGTGAACTCGACGTCCCCTTGCCCGGCGGCGAGACCGGCAACGACGTGCTGGACCGCTACGTGCCGGTGCTCACCGAGCTACGCATGCGCTACCTGGACGATTACGAATGGAACGGCGACATCGTCGTCGTCAGCCATGGCGCGGCGATCCGGCTGGCGTCCGCGGTGCTGGCCGGGGTGGACGCCGAGTTCGCGCTGGAGAACCACTTGAGCAACGCCGATTCCGTCGTGCTGGCCCCGATCACCGATGGCCGATGGAGCTGTCTGCGGTGGGGAGCCCTGACCCCGCCGTTCTACCCGGAGCCCGATCCCACCGCGGTCGTCGATGCGGTGCGGTTCGGCACCGATCCGATGGGGTGACGACCTTCAGACCGCCAGCGCCAGCGATTCTGTGCACTCGCAGCCGATGGCTTCGCAGTCGATCGCGAAGGTGTGCGGCATCAGCTCGGGGCTGACACAGTCGGCCTCGGTGCACTCCGACCGGCGCAATGCATGACGAATGATGGTGCCGTGGCAGTGATCTAGGCCTGCCAGGCAGTCGCGGCACTCAGCGCTCATGAGCCGTTCTTAGCACCAGGGGAAGACAAATCCGGGATGACGCGCCCGGCCGACGCCGGGTTGTCGGGCGGTCGTCAGGCCCAGCCCAATTCCTCCAGGCGATGGTCGTCAATGCCGAAGTGGTGGGCGATCTCGTGAATGACCGTGATCGCCACCTCTTCGACCAGCTCCTCGTCGGTGTCGCAGACGTCGAGCAGCGCCTCGCGGTAGATCGTGATGGCGTCCGGCAGCGCTCCGCCGTAGTCGGAATCGCGCTCGGTCAACGCCACCCCCTCGTACAGCCCGAGCAGTTCCGGGTCCTCGGGATGGCGGTCTTCGACCAGAATGACGACGTTATCCATCGCGGCCGCCAGTTCGGCTGGGATCAGGTCGAGTGCGTCTGCGACCAGCTCGTCGAACCGCTGCGGCTCCATCCGCACGGCCACCCGGTTAGCCTCCCGGTGCGGGCGGGGGCGGCGGCACCCCGGGATCGCCCGGCTGGGGCGGCACCGGTGCGTCCTGCGGCGGCCCGAACCCCGGCGGCAGCCCGCCGTCCGGCGGCGGCGGGACCTGTTGCGGCGCTTGGGTGGCCGGGGCCTGCGAGGCCGGCGAGCGGGGTGGGGTGACCACCGGCTGTTGCTGCGGGAGGTGCTGATTGCCCGGCGGCATTTCCGGCGCGGTGGGAGCGCTGGGCTGGTTGGTGGTCGGCACCTGAACGGGCATCGGCGGCATCGTCAGCCGCTCTTCGGGAATGTCGGGCGGTGCCACCGGCGGCAGGCCGTTGATCAGCAGTTGCCCCTTGGCGCTGTTGACCAGCGTGGCCCAGCCGCCGTTGCCCAGCGTCGCGCCGATGCTGCAGGCGACCTCACGGCTGCCCGCCGACCAGCTCGGCAGCGCCAGGGTGGGGTAGATCAGCGTCAGGGTGGTGGTGCGCAACTTGATCGGGGCCAGATAGGCGTCGGTCATCTTGGTGCAGGAATCCTTGATGAAACCGTCCTGATCGGGCTCGGCGGGCAGCGCGGCGGGAAACTTCTCGGCCAGGTTGACCGTGCCGGTGACCTCCATGGCATGCGGCGCCCCGCATTCGACGGGAACGTCGATGGGTTGGTTGGTCGACGGATCGATTCCCAAGCAGGTGCCGGCCGGCCACACCTTGGACTGGTCGACGTCGGCGACCTTGCCCTTGAAGGTGGCCTGGGCGTTGTTCGGGCCGGGCAGTTGCAGGCCGCACAGCATGCGCCGCTCGCCGGACTGACGCCAGGCCCGGTCGCCCGCCCACAGCATGCTGACGGTGAACTTGCTGTTGGGATCGAACTTGGGCCCGAGGTAGCGGTGCACGGCGGACTCGCACTGCTCCTGGCTGATCTGCTGGATGCGGGCGGGCGACGGCGGCGCGGCGTTGGGTCCGTATTCGGATCCCGGGAACGTCCGCATGTCGATCGACTCGGCGACTTCGAACTTGTGGTCGTCGGCGCAGTTGACGATGCGCGCCGACTCGGGTGTGACGTCGGGCCACATCAGGCAGTTGCCGCTGCTGGCCCGGTTGAAGGCGGCGTCGCTCTTTGCTCCGGTGGTGGGTACCGGATTGCTGTCCATGTAGCCGGCAAGCCGCCCCGACCCGTTGCCGGCGACCGGGAGCGCGGTCACCAGCCCGGCGATCAGCAGGCCGCCCAGCGCGGTCAGCAGCAAGGCGCGCCGGGTTGCCGCCGCCTGCAACGAACTCGGCCACCCGAAGACGCCCGCCTGCTCATCCGCTTCGGCAGCGGGTGGCGCGGCGGGCGGGTTGGCGGGGGAAACTTCCGTCTCGAGCGTGTCCGACATCGACTCCATTCTGACAGGACGAGCGAAGTTACTGTGACGATTGTTACAAAAGTGCATCCTGGGGATCCGGTGCGTCGGTGCTGCGCAACCTGCGGGCCGATCGAAAAGTAGTCTTGCGGCCGTGATCGACCTGAAGCTGCTCCGCGAAGACCCCGATGCCGTGCGGCGTTCGCAACTCAGCCGCGGAGAAGACCCTGCGCTGGTGGACGCGTTGTTGACCGCCGACGCCGCGCGCCGGTCCGCGATATCGAGCGCCGACACGCTGCGGGCCGAACAGAAGGCCGCGAGCAAGGGTGTGGGCAAGGCGTCGCCCGAGCAGCGCCCGGCGTTGTTGGCGCACGCGAAAGAACTGGCCGAGCAGGTGAAGGCCGCCGAAACCGCCCAGGCGGACGCGGAGGTGGCGTTCACCGCGGCGCACATGGCGATCTCCAACGTCGTTGTCGACGGAGTGCCCGCAGGCGGGGAAGACAACTTCGCGGTGCTCGACATCGTCGGCGAGCCGCCGGCGCTCGAGAACCCGAAGGACCATCTGGAACTCGGGGAATCGCTGGGTCTCATCGACATGCAGCGCGGCGCCAAGGTATCCGGATCGCGGTTCTACTTCCTGACCGGTCAGGGCGCGCTGTTGCAGCTCGGGTTGCTACAACTGGCGCTGCGGCTGGCCGTCGCCAACGGTTTCATCCCGATGATCCCGCCGGTGCTGGTGCGACCCGAGGTGATGGCGGGTACCGGATTCCTGGGCGCCCACGCCGACGAGATCTACCGGGTGGAGGCCGACGACCTGTATTTGGTCGGCACCTCCGAGGTGCCGCTAGCCGGCTATCACGCCGACGAGATCCTGGATCTGTCCGCCGGGCCGCTGCGGTACGCGGGCTGGTCGTCGTGCTTTCGCCGAGAGGCCGGCAGCTACGGCAAGGACACCCGCGGCATCATCCGGGTGCATCAGTTCGACAAGGTCGAAGGCTTCGTCTACTGCATGCCCGACGTCGCCGAGGCCGAACACCAGCGGCTGCTGGGCTGGCAGCGCGAGATGTTGGCGCTCATCGAGGTGCCGTATCGGGTAATCGACGTGGCCGCAGGCGATCTCGGCTCTTCGGCCGCCCGCAAATTCGACTGTGAGGCGTGGGTTCCGACGCAGCAGACCTACCGCGAGCTGACCTCGACATCGAACTGCACCACGTTTCAGGCGCGCCGACTGGCCACCCGCTACCGGGACGAGAACGGCAGGCCGCAGACCGCGGCCACGCTCAACGGCACGCTGGGCACGACGCGGTGGCTGGTGTCCATCCTGGAGAACCACCAGCAGCCCGACGGCAGTGTGCGGGTGCCCGCCGCACTGGTTCCGTTCGTCGGCACCGAGGTGCTCGAGCCCTAGGCGCCGACCGACTCGCGGGCCTTTGCGTGGCGGTGCTGCCGTTCCATCGTGGCGAAGTAGAAGGCGAACCCGAACGTAAAGCTGGTGAACAGGCTCGACACAAAGAACAGCCAGGGCCGCCGCAGTCCACGCCGGTAGCCGTCGGCGATGGTAAAGACCGGCAGCAGAATGACATTCGCGATGGTGTAGTCCTGGCTGGCGGAGTCCGCCGCCGGGTTGGTGAACATCAGCCGGATGTATTCGGCCCAGCTGCCGTGTTCGCCCCACAGGGGATTGGTGGAGCCGTGCGCGTATTGCTGCACGTAGGTGATGTTGAAATACCAGCCCAGCACCACCGAGGCGATACCGATGACGTAGTACACGATTTCCAGCGGTGAGAACAACGGGCCGCTTGCCGGCCGGGCGAACACCTTGGAGTTGGACGCCACGATCCAGGCGATTACCGCGAACCCGAGAACTGCGTGGGTGAGAAGCGAGACCATGGGCGCAGTCTCACCCCCGCCGCAAAGTTTTGTCAATGTTGACACAACTAGAGCGATAACAAATCCGGGGTGTTGGTACTTTATTGCAATGGTCAGGCCCGCTCAGACGGCGCGCAGCGAACGTACTCGTGATGCGTTGCGCCAGGCTGCGGTGGTGCGATTCCTGGCCCAGGGCGTGGAAGACACGTCGGCCGAACAGATTGCCGCCGACGCCGGGGTGTCGCTGCGGACGTTCTACCGCCACTTCAGCTCCAAGCACGATCTGCTGTTTGCCGACTACACCGGGTTGCACTGGTTTCGCGCGGCCCTGGATGCCAGGCCGGACGATGAAGCGATCATCGATTCGGTGCAGTCGGCCATCTTCTCGTTTCCGTATGACGTTGACGCCGTGGCCAAGATCGCCGCGCTGCGGCAAGACGAGCTCGACCCCGGCCGCATCGTCCGGCACATTCGGGAGGTGCAGGCCGACTTCGCCGACGCCATCGCAGCGCAGCTGCAACGCCGTCGCTCCGAGGCCAGCGGCGCTGCGGATCGGACCGCGGACGAACGGGTGCGTACCGCGGTGACCGCGCGCTGCATTGCCGCCGCGGTGTTCGGTGCGATGGAGGTGTGGATGGTCGGCGACGAGCGGTCTCTCGGCGAACTCGCGCGGGTGTGCCACGCGGCGCTGGAGTCACTCCGGGCGGGCATCACCGACTCGTGGGTCACGGCGCCAGCCCGCCCGGTTTCGTCATAATTGACAAAACTTTGTGACCGTGCGAGCCTCCTTCCGGAGGGCAGGACATGACTGGTTATGACGCGATAGTTGTCGGTGCGGGACACAACGGGCTGGCCGCGGCCGTGCTGCTGCAGAAGGCAGGCCTGCGGACGGTGTGTCTGGATTCAAAGCTCTACGCCGGTGGAATGGCTTCCACGGTCGAGCTTTTCGACGGGTACCAGTTCGAGATCGCGGGTTCGGTGCAGTTCCCGACCGCCCCGGTGGTCCGGCAGGAACTCGGCCTGGACACGTTGCCGACGATCGACCTGGACGTGATGTCGGTGGCGCTGCGCGGTGTCGGTGACGATCCGATGGTCCAGTACAGCGATCCCATCAAGTTGTTCACCCACCTCAACGAGGTGCACGGGGCCGACGCCGTCAACGGGATGGCGGGCCTGATGGGCTGGGCCCAGGCGCCGACCCGGGCGCTGGGCCGTTTCGAGGCCGGAGCGCCGCCCAAGTCGATCGACGAGATGTATGCCTGTGCCACAAACGAATTCGAGCGTTCGGCCATTGACGACATGTTGTTCGGTTCGGTCACCGATGTGCTGGACCGCTACCTGCCGGACCGCGAGAAGCACGGTGCGCTGCGCGGCTCGATGACCGTGCTGGCCGTCAACACCCTCTACCGCGGGCCGGCCACCCCGGGCAGCGCGGCCGCGCTGGCCTTCGGGCTGGGCGTTCCCGACGGCGACACCATGCAGATGAAGAAGCTGCGCGGCGGCATCGGTGCGCTGACGGCGCATCTGGCCGACTTGCTGACCAGCCAGGGCGGCGAAGTTCGGCTGCGCAGCAAGGTGGACGAGATCCTTGTCGCCGACGGTCGGGTGACCGGCGTTCGCATCGAGTCGGGCGAGACGCTGGCCGCCCCGATCGTCATCTCCGCGGTAGCGCCCGACCTGACGGTCAACGAGCTGGTGGACCCGGGGGCACTGCCTGCCGATATCCGTGAGCGCTACGCACGGATCGATCACCGCGGCAGCTACCTGCAGATGCATTTCGCCCTCGATGAAGCCCCCGAGTTCGCGGCACCCTACGAGGCGCTCAACGATCCCAGCATGCAGGCGTCGATCGGTATCTTCTGCACGCCTGAGGAGGTGCAACAACAGTGGGAAGACTGCCGGCGCGGCATCGTCCCCGCCGACCCGACGGTCGTCTTCCAGATTCCGTCGCAGAACGATCCGGACCTCGCTCCCGAGGGCAAGCACGCCGCGTCGGCATTCGCGCTGTGGTTCCCCATCGAGGGCGATGTGGACTACGGGGCCGCCAAGGTTGAAATGGGCCAGCGGGTGATCGACAAGATCACCCGGTTGGCACCCAACTTCGAGCGCAGCATCAGCCGGCACACCACCTTCACGCCCCGGCACATGGGTGTGATGTTCGGCGCCCCGGGCGGCGACTACTGCCACGGCTTGTTCCACGCGCAGCAGGTTGGTCCCAACAGGCCCGGCCCGAAAGGTTATCTCGGACAACCACTCCCAATCCAGGGGCTGTACCTGGCCAGCACCGGATGCCACGGCGGTCCAGGGATCACCTTCATTCCCGGCTACAACGCCGCACGTGCGGCGCTAGACGACGCGGGACGTTAACCGAGCTGACCCAGCAGCTCGTCCAGCAGGGCGATGAACTCGCCCGGGCGGGCGGGGGTGAACGCCGGACTGGGCCGGGTGCCGGGGATGTCCAGGGTGATCAGTGTCGACCGCAATGGCCGCTTCACGTCCAGCGGCAGCCAATGGCGGGGGTCCGGACCGCCCCAGAAGCTGAACCGAGCCGCGAACCAGCCCAGCGACTCGGTTTTGTAGCCGCGGATTGTGCTGAGCGCCACGATCTTCGACGTTCCGGACGGAAAGTGGTAGCGGCGCAACGTAATCGCCGCCCGATCCAGCTGGATCAGCCCGTCGTCGTAGCTATCGCTCATGCCCGCGAACTTCGCAACTGGTGACCTCGGGTGGTCAGGCAGCGGCCGTCGTCCAGCCGCCACTGCCAACCGTGCAGATTGCAGGTCAGCGTGTCTCCCTCTATCACACCGAATTTCGACAGGTCGGCTTTGAGATGGGGGCAGCGACGTTGAATTTCCCAGCCGTCCATCGTGATCGAGGCGGAGTCGTCGTGGGTCTCGGCGAACCAGCCGTCGGCGTACGCGATCCGCTCGTCGGTCAGGCACTTGAAGAAGGTGTACAGGTACTCGTTATAGCCGCCGACCCGCCACGCCGTGAAGCGGGTGGACAAGAAGATGGTGTTGACCCAGTCGGGCTCGTGGTCGCGCAGCACCGTCCGGACCAACTCCGGCGCGATCCCGAATCCGTATCGGACCCTCTCGTCCGGGATGCGTTCGCGCACAACGCGTTTAGGGAAGTCCAGAACGACGGTCTCCGGACCGATCACCAGCTCGACGGGGTAGCCGATCCCATCGCAGATCTCGTTGCTTTGCAGCATGATCGGCTCGAACAGCGCCCGAAGCGGTTCCAGCAACGGTTCTCCGGTCGCGGGGGCCCAGCTCGCCCGCTCCGCGGCAAGCACGGGCGCCATCCGTTCGGCATAGTCGGCGATGTAGGCCGACTTGCCGGTGGTGAAAATTGCCTCGACCTCGTCGACCGGATGGGTCAGCGAATTCAACACCGTGCCAGTGAAATCCGCGACCGACCCGGGAATCATGAGTAGGCCGCCGTCGTGGCCGTGCCTGCGCATCTGGTCCAGGAACACCATTTGGTCGGGGAAGATGTTGGCCGGGTCACCGCGGTCGTCGTTGAGATCACGCAGTGCGGGATCCAAGAAGCACGGCGGCCCGGCCGATGGCACCACCCAGGTCGCGCCGACCTGGTCGATGTACTGGCGCGCGCGGTCCATGCCGCGCTGCCGCTTCTGGGTGGCGAACGACTCCTTGGCGCGGGCCGGCATGTCGTAGACCATCGGGTACCAGATCGCTCCCGAGTACTGCAGCAGATGCACGTCGATGTGCCCGAATTCGCGACTCAACACGTCCAGATCCACCGGCCGGGCATCGTTCATGTTGAAAACCGTCGTCGCGCCGTCGGAGATCGCCAGGGCCGAATCGCCGATCGGGCCGTCGGCGGGCGCCCGCAGGGCGATGACCATGATGTCGAGGTCGCCCTTGCGTCCGCTGATCCGGTGTTTGACCGAGTCGCCGGTCTCGAAGAAGCGGTGAAAACCTAGCTTCTGCAGTTCATTTCGGAGATCGGGCACTGGGAAGTCGGGCAGCAGCACCAGAGCGTCTTTGTTGACGTGCTCGCTCAGGTGCTTGGCGTCGAAGTGATCCTTGTGCAGGTGCGAGACATACAGGTAGTCGCAGTTGCCCAGCGTGTCCCAGTCCAGGGTGCTGTTGTCCGGGAACGGAAACCACGACGCGAAGTAGGCCGGGTTGACCCAGGGGTCGCACAGGATCGTGCCCGCATGGGTCTGGATCAGAAATCCGGCGTGGCCTACGCTTGTGACCTGCACAAATACCTTTCGGTGCCGTTCGGGATGAGGGGCTTTTCAGCCCCCGAGCTTAGCGTGAGGCCGCATCCGAGGTGTGATCGAAGGCCCGCCATAGCCGCCGGTAGTAGTCGATGCGTACCGGGTCCGGCCGCACACCGTAGGCGGTGAACAGCTCGGCCTCCCACGATCGGCCGGGATAGTTCCAGCCCAGCGAGAGCGTGGCCACCGCCAGATCGGCCCACCGGTCGGCCACGCCGAGCTCGCCGAAGTCGACGTGCCCGCAACAACGGCCGTCGTCGTCGATCAGCGTGTTGGGTGAGCAGGCGTCGCCGTGGCAGACCACCAGCCGGTCGATCGGCGGCGGCTCGCCCAGCTGCGCACGGCCCTTCGAGGACAGCCTGTCCAGCCGGTTGGTCGCCGACCAGTCGAACGGGCATGACCACACCGGCAATCGGTCGTGCAGTACACGCAGCCCGGCGCCGACCGCTCGCACCGCCACTTCCGGGGCCGCCAGCCAGCGTGGGTGGACCGCGGACAGGCCAGGCAGCGCTCCGGTGTGCAGCCAGGCCCGGTCGCCGGCTTCGTCGACACCGAACCCCAACACGGGCGGCACCGTCAGGTGGGGAGCCGCCCAGCGCAGGCGCCGGGCCTCGGCGGCGAAGTCAACGGTTGCGTCGGCCACCTTGACGAACTCGGCAGAGATGCCAGAACCCAGCCGGAAGGTCACGCCGCCGTCCCCGTTGACCCAGACCGCGCGCACCCGCCTGCCGTCGGCCAGCCGGTGCACGATCGTGGGCACCGGCGGCGGCGACGACGGGTAGGTCACGGCTGGTCTTCTCTCCACACCACTGCGGGCGGCTCACAGCCAGGAGCACTAGGCTCAGACGCTGTGGAACCGGTTTACGGGACTATCATTCAGCTCGCTCGCCTGACCTGGCGCCTGCAAGGGCTGAAGATCAGCGTCGCGGGTGTCGAGAACCTCCCGGCCAGCGGCGGCGCTGTCGTCGCGATCAACCACACCGGCTACCTCGACTTCACCTTCGCCGGTCTGCCCGCCTACAAGCAGGGCCGCAAAGTGCGGTACATGGCCAAGCAAGAGGTGTTCGACGGCAAGGTCACCGGGCCGATCATGCGCAGCCTTCGGCACATCCCGGTGGATCGCCAAGACGGGGCCGCCTCCTACGAGGCCGCCGTCCGGAACCTCAAGGACGGGGAGCTGGTCGGGGTCTACCCCGAGGCGACCATCAGCCGCAGCTTCGAGATCAAGGAATGCAAGAGCGGCGCCGCCCGCATGGCGGTGGAAGCCGGGGTGCCGATCATTCCGCACATCGTCTGGGGTGCGCAGCGCATCTGGACCAAGGGCCACCCGAAGAAGCTGCTGCGCCCCAAGGTGCCGATCACGGTGCTGGTCGGCGAACCGATCGCACCGACGCTGGCCGTCGAGGAACTGAAGGTCGTGCTGCACTCGCGGATGCAGCACCTGCTGGAACGGGCACAAGAACAGTACGGACCGCACCCGGCCGGGGAGTTCTGGGTGCCGCGCCGCCTCGGTGGTGGCGCCCCGTCCCTGGCCGAAGCCGCCCGCCTAGACGCCGAGGAGGCGGCCGAGCGGGCGGCCCGGCGCGCCCAAGCCCCAGGGGCGCCGGAGTAGTCACCGATGGTAGAGCCGACCTACCGCACCTGCGAGATCCTGGCCCAGTTGGCCATCCTGGCCACCGGCACCCGGATCACCTACTGCGGGGAGGAGAACGTCCCCCGATGCGGCGGTGCGGTCGTGACCATCAATCACACCGGCTATGTCGACTTTCTTCCGGCCGCGCTGGCCATGCGGCGCCGCGGCCGCCGGCTGCGGTTCATGATCAAGGCCGAGATGCAGCAGGTGAAGGTGGTCAACTTCCTGATCAACCACACCGGCACAATTCCGGTGGACCGGGGCGCCGGGGCGGGTGCCTATGCGGCAGCGGTGCAGCGGCTGCGCGAGGGCGAGTTGGTCGGCGTCTACCCCGAGGCGACCATCAGCCGCAGCTTCGAGCTCAAGGAGTTCAAGACCGGGGCGGCGCGCATGGCGATGGAAGCGGACGTCCCGATTGTCCCGGTGATCGTCTGGGGAGCCCAGCGCGTGTGGACCAAGGACCACCCCCGGAAAATCGGGCGCGACAACGTGCCGATCACCGTGCAGGTCGGCGCGCCGTTGCGGGCCGCGGACGACATTGCCGGCACCGACGCCACGCTGCGCGAGTCGATGACCGCGCTGCTGCACCGCGTGCAGGAGAATTATCCGCATCCGGCCGGGGCCTACTGGGTGCCCCGCCGATTGGGTGGCGGGGCACCGACGCGAGCCGAGGCGGCTCAGATCGAGGCAGACGAGGCGGCGGCGAAGGCCGCCCAGCGACCCGCACCGTAGGGCGAAGGAGAGGGCATGGCAGAGCCGTTTTACCGGTTAGGTGAGTGGATCGTTCCGCCGATGGTGGCCATGCAGGGCACCACGTTCACCTTCCGCGGCCTGGAGCACATTCCCGCGCGGGGTGGTGCGTTACTGGCCCAGAACCACACCAGCTACCTGGACTGGCTTCCGCCGTTGTTCGCCGCGCGTGAGCGGGGCCGGCGCATGTACTTCATGATCAAGGCCGAAATGGCTGAGGTGAAGGCCGTCAACTACGTGATCAAGCACGCCAGGCTCATCCCGGTCGACCGCCGCAGCGGGCACGACGCGCTGGCGGTGGGCGTGCAGCGGCTGCGGGAGGGCGAACTGATCGGGATGCACCCCGAGGCCACCATCAGCCGCAGTTTCGAGCTTCGGGAATTCAAGACCGGGGCCGCACGCATGGCCTTGGAGGCGCAGGTGCCGATCGTTCCTATCATCGTCTGGGGGGCACACCGGATCTGGCCCAAGGATCATCCAAAGAAGGTGTGGCGCAACAAGGTTCCGATCACTGTGGCAGCGGGCAGGCCATTGCTGCCGCAGGGCAACCCCGAACAGCTCAACGTCGCGCTGCGCAACGCGATGACTGGCCTGCTGTATCAGGTGCAGGAGGAGTACCCGCACCCCGAAGGAGAGAACTGGGTGCCGCGCCGGCTGGGTGGCGCCGCGCCGACCCAGGAAGACTCCCAGGCGATCCGGTTGGCCGAGCTGCAGGAGCGAGTACAGAGGTACGGGACCGACGGCGTGACGCGTCCAGGACAGAATCAAAGCGGCAAGCATTGACCGTGACCCCACCGGCGCTCGTCGCCTGCGATGTCGACGGCACGTTGTTCGACGAAAACGAAACCATCACCCCCCGCACCCGCGATGCCGTGTGGGCCGCCGTCGAGGCCGGTGCCCGGTTCGTCGTGGCGACCGGTCGCCCGCCGCGCTGGATACGTCCGGTGGTCGAGGAACTCGGGTTCACGCCAATGGCGGTGTGCGCCAATGGCGCCGTCATCTACGACCCCGCGAACGACCGGGTGGTGTCGGCGCGGACCCTGCCCGTCGACACCCTGGGCGAGCTGGCCGAAATCGCTGCCCGCGCCATCCCGGGCGCGGGGCTGGCTGTCGAGCGGATCGGCGAGCGCGCGCACGACACGGCGACTCCGCAATTCGTCAGTTCGCCGGGCTACGAGCACGCGTGGCTGAACCCGGACAACACCGAAGTGTCGATCGACGATCTGCTCAGCGCCCCGGCGATCAAGCTGCTGATCCGCAAGGCCGGTGCCCGCAGCGCCGACATGGCCGCCGAACTTGCCAAGCACATCGGGATCGAGGGCGATATCACCTATTCCACCAACAACGGGCTGGTGGAGATCGTGCCGCTGGGCATCAGCAAGGCCACCGGCGTCGAGGAGGTCGCCAAGCCGCTGGGCATCGCCCGCGGTGAGGTGCTGGCGTTCGGCGACATGCCCAACGACCTGCCGATGCTGTTGTGGGCCGGCCACGGTGTGGCGATGGGGAACGCACACCCCGACGTGCTCGCCGCCGCGGACGAGATCACCGCGCCCAACTCCGATGACGGGGTCGGCCGGGTGCTGGAACGCTGGTGGGCCCGCGGCTAGGCGTTGGTCGGATGCGTCGGCAGCGAGAAGTGTTCGGGCGGCACCGTCGGCCCGCTCGGCGACTGCGTTGACAACGGTGTCGTGATTCCGTCGATCACTTCGGAGACGTCACCGGTGAGCCGATCGTAGTTCAGCGTCCCGTGCTGGAAGTTCTGGGTAATCTGCAGCGGCTCTTGAATTTCCGCGCTGGTCGGCAGGCCGAGCGGCCCGCGCTCGTAGCTTTGCGAGGCCCACGCGTCATAGATCGCGCCGGTGACCGGTTGGGGTCCCGTTTCGGGCGACCAGTACATGGCGCCCTTGGCGAAGGTGGCATAGCGGCCGTCGCCCTCGGTCGCGTCTTCGGGCGAAGTCGGCGCGCCCAGTACGCTGTTCATGCCGCCGATCGCTTCCCAGTGCTCGTAGATCGCCCCGCCCTTGAGCGCGTTGAGCAGCTCCTCGGGGGGGTCGTTGAAATGCGATGCGATGTCCCGGATTTCGTCCATCAGCGCGTAGGCGGCGTTGCCCGGGCAGTCGGTGTTGCCGACGTCGCGGTGGGTGAAGATGGTGGGCAACGTCGCGATGGCGCCGGCCGGGAAGGTCGTGTAGTGGCTACCCGCCGATTCCAGTTGGACGATGCCCTTGGGGTCGACGCCGTCCATGCCCAGGCGCCAGCCGAGCAGCCGGCCCACGGAGCGCAGCTGGAGCGGCGTCGGCGGTACGTCGTCGAAGTTGCCGATCATCGCCACACCCCAGGTGTTGCGGTTGAACCCGCCGGTGTGGAAGCCCTCGACCGCCTTCGTGAGGCCCCCTGAGCTGCCCTCGAACACCTGGCCGTATTTGTCGACCAGCGCGTTGTAGGCGATGTCGCACCACCCCAGCGTCTTGCTGTGATAGGTGTAAATTGCCTTGACGATGCCGGCGGATTCCAGCGGGGAGTAGTCGTTGCTGCCCGCGGTGTGGTGGATGACGGCGGCGCGAATTCCGTTGTCGTACTGCGGACTACCGCATCGCAGCGATTCGTCGGCGCCCCATTCCGCCCGGCTGATGATGGCGGGCGGCTGGCCGGGCATCAGCACCCCCGACGGCGGGGTCCAGTGTGTTTCGACCGGGGCTTGGGGCGGGGAGATGAGGATCGCCGAGATGTTCTGCCCGAAGGGCTGATCCCGTGACGCCGGCCGGTACCCGAGATCGGTGTTCTCCGACGACGGTGGAGGCGGTTGGGTCCCCCCGGTCGGCACGGCGTCGAGCGGGCGGGTCACCGCGATCTGCACGGTCGTGGTGGTGCCGACGAACACCGGATCGGTGCTGCGCGGTCCCTCGGTTGGTCCGGCCGCCTTGGCGGACCCCGTCAGCGGTTGGCCCGCCGAGGAGCCGTTGTCGGGTGCCGCGGTCTCGTATTCGGTCTGATACCAGGGCCCCCACGAGCCGTCGGCATGTCTGGCGCGCACCCGGGTGGAGGTGCCGGCCAGGTCGCCGGTGAGTGCGACCAACGAAAACGGTGTGGCCTGGCTGAGTTCGCGGACCGTGACGCCGGGTCCGAGCCCGATCAGCGGCTGCTCGGCGAGTTGGGTTCCGTGAGCCGGCGGCGGGTTGTGGTCGCCGCGATCGCGGGTCAGATTCGCCACCGCCGACACGATCACGATGGTCGCCGCGATGGCGGTAAGAAACATCGTGGGTGCGCGACTACGGGACGACACCAGCTGATGTTACGTGTGTTTCTAATGGTGTATATGAGGTGACACGTTATTTATGTGACAAAACTGTTTCGGAAACTGTTCGACGGCACCGCAGAGATCGGGTCGACTCTGCGGTGCCGTCAGGTGACAGGACCCCCGAAGTTCTAGACGGGAGGCAATGCCGGCGGCAGTGCAGCCGCCGCACCCGGAAGGGCACCCGCCGCACCCGGCAGGGCACCAGCGACGCCCGGCAGGGCACCGGGCAGAGCGCCCGCCGCACCCGGCGCGCCGCCATGCGCGGCCTGCATGATGGCCGGCATCACCAGGCCCTTGAGCAGGTCGATGGCCTGGCCGGCGCCCAGCTGGTTGGCGGCTTGCATCACGTCGTTGACGAGCCCGCCGCTACCGCCGCTGCCGGCGCCGCCACCGCCGCCGCCGAGAGTCGACGGGTCACCCAGGATCGGGTAGGTGCCGTCGGCACCCGGGTCGGCGCTGATCGGCACCTCGCTGGGCGAGAAACCGGTGCCACCGGGCGTCAGGCCGGCCGGGCTGGTCAGCCCGGGGTTGGCCAGGGCCGGGTTAAGGCCGGTGCCCGGCGTCTGCGTCAGTGCACCAGGCGTGGTGAGCCCCGGCGTCCCGGGCACGCCCGGTGTCCCGGGCAGGCCAGGGTTGGACAGACCTGGGCTGGTCAGCCCCGGGGTGCCCAAGCCAGGACTGGTCAGCCCCGGAGTGCCAAGGGCCGGGCTGGCGCCCAGGCCAGGACTCGCCAGGCCGGGGCTGGTCAGCCCCGAGGTACCGAGTCCGGGGCTGGTCAGGCCGGTGGTACCCAGGCCGCCAGCACCGCCGGAGGTCCCACTCAGGGCGGGAATCGGCGGCAGGTTGACCCCGAACTGCGACAAGCCCTGCGAGAGCGCGCCCATCAGCTCATTGGGCAGGTCGGTCATGACCGCCGCCTGCTTGAACTCGTGGTGCTCGACAGGCTTGGGGCCCGAAGTTGATTCGTAAACAAGGAAGTATGCGCAAGGACTCGCCACTGCCAGGGCGGCAACCGCGCTCATGGCTGTGGAGAGCTTGCGACGGCGTCGGTTCGGCACGGAAGTCTCCTCAATCTGTGTTTTCTGTCCGTGTGCCCTGCCGGTCCGTTCCGGCAAGAACCACACAAAGTCGATGGTACGAGTGGGAGCCGTGTTACTAGAGTGACGATATTGAATCGTGAGGCAATCGCGATGAAGCCGGTTCTAACCGTTTCCAGATCGTTGAAGACGCGACTTACGTGTGCGAACGCCACCCTCAAGCCTCGCCAGATGGGGTTCCGCCCCTGCGGTCGGATACCCTAGGCAACCGATGACCGCTCGTTTTGACCTCCTCGTCGTCGGCTCTGGATTCTTCGGTCTGACCATCGCCGAACGCGTGGCCAGCCAACTCGGAAAGCGCGTGCTGATCGTCGAGCGACGACCGCACATCGGTGGCAACGCGTATTCCGAAGCCGAGCCGCAGACCGGTATCGAAATACACAAGTACGGAGCGCACCTCTTCCACACCTCGAACAAGAGGGTCTGGGACTACGTGTCCCAGTTCACCGATTTCACCGACTACCGGCATCGCGTGTTCGCGATGCACAACGGGCAGGCCTACCAGTTCCCCATGGGGCTGGGCCTGGTGTCGCAGTTCTTCGGCAAGTACTTCACCCCCGACGAAGCGCGACGGCTCATCGCCGAGCAGGCCGCCGAAATCGATGCGGCGGACGCGCAAAACCTCGAGGAAAAGGCCATCTCGCTGATCGGCCGCCCGCTCTACGAGGCATTCGTCAAGGGATACACGGCCAAGCAGTGGCAAACCGACCCCAAGGAACTGCCCGCGGCCAACATCACCCGGCTGCCGGTGCGCTACACCTTCGACAACCGGTACTTCAGCGACACCTACGAAGGCCTGCCGGTCGACGGCTACACCGCATGGCTGGAAAACATGGCCGCCGACGACCGCATCGAGGTCCGGCTGAACACCGACTGGTTCGAGGTCCGCGATCAGCTGCGTGCGGACAGTCCCGAGGCTCCGGTTGTGTACACCGGTCCGATCGACCGCTACTTCGACTACGCCGAGGGCCGGCTCGGCTGGCGCACACTGGACTTCGACGTGGAAGTGCTGCCGATCGGGGATTTCCAGGGCACGCCGGTGATGAACTACAACGATCTCGACGTGCCCTACACCCGTATCCACGAGTTCCGGCACTTCCACGCCGAGCGCGACTACCCGGCCGACAAGACGGTGATCATGCGGGAGTACTCCCGTTTCGCCGACGATGACGACGAGCCCTACTATCCGATCAATACCGAGGCAGACCGCGCCCTGTTGGCCGCCTACAGAGCGCGGGCGAAGTCCGAGACCGTTTCGTCGAAGGTGCTGTTCGGGGGGCGGCTTGGCACCTACCAATATCTGGATATGCACATGGCCATCGCGAGTGCGCTGAACATGTACGACAACACCCTCGCGCCACACCTGCGCGACGGCACACCACTGGAGGAAGGCGCGCACCGATGACCGCCGTGAGCCTGCTGTACCGAATCATCCTGCCGCGGCCGGGTGAACCGCTCGACGTCCGGAAGCTGTACCTGGAGGAGTCGACCACCAACTCGCGGCGCGCGCATGCGACCAGCCGCACCTCGTTGCAGATCGGCAAAGAGTCCGAGGTCTCGTTCGCCACCTACTTCAACGCCTTCCCGGCCAGCTACTGGCGCCGCTGGTCGATCTGCAAATCGGTGGTGCTACGGGTCGAGCTCACTGGAACCGGCCGCGTAGACATGTACCGGACCAAGGCCACGGGGGTGCGGATCTCCGTGGAGGGCCGCCAGTTCGTCGGCACCGACGATCAGCCGGCCGTCGTCGAGTTGGAGGTGCCGCTCAAGTCGTTCGAGGACGGCGGTTGGATCTGGTTCGACATCACCACCGACACCGCGGTCAGCCTGGTCAGCGGCGGCTGGTATGCGACCGAGCCCGCTCCGGGCACGGCCAACATCGCCGTCGGCATCCCGACGTTCAACCGCCCCGCCGACTGCGTCAATGCGCTGGCCGACCTCACCGCAGATCCCTTGGTGGACAAGGTAATCGGTGCGGTGATTGTCCCGGACCAGGGCACGCGCAAAGTGCGCGACCACCCGGACTTCGCGGCGGCTGCCGCAGGGCTGGGTAATCGCCTGTCCATCCATAACCAGCCCAACCTCGGCGGCTCCGGCGGCTACAGCCGGGTGATGTACGAGGCGCTGAAAAACACGGACTGCCAACAGATCCTGTTCATGGACGACGACATTCGCATCGAGCCGGACACCATCCTGCGGGTGCTGGCGATGAACCGGTTCGCCAAGACGCCGATGCTGATCGGTGGTCAGATGCTCAACCTGCAGGAGCCGTCGCACCTGCACATCATGGGCGAGGTCGTCAACCAGTCGAACTTCATGTGGACGGCCGCGCCACACGCCGAGTACGACCATGACTTCGCCGAATACCCGTTGAGCGACAAGAACGATCGCAGCGCGCTGCTGCACCGGCGCATCGACGTCGACTTCAACGGGTGGTGGACGTGCATGATCCCGCGGCAGGTCGCCGAGGAGCTGGGACAGCCGCTGCCGCTGTTCATCAAATGGGACGACGCCGAATACGGGCTGCGCGCCGGCGAACATGGCTACCCGACTGTCACGCTGCCCGGCGCCGCGATCTGGCACATGGCCTGGAGCGACAAAGACGACGCGATCGACTGGCAGGCCTACTTCCATCTGCGCAACCGGCTCGTGGTCGCGGCGCTGCACTGGGATGGTGACATCACCGGCCTGGTCCGCAGCCACCTCAAGGCGACGCTGAAACACCTTGCCTGCCTTGAGTATTCAACAGTGGCAATTCAGAACAGGGCCATCGACGACTTCCTTGCGGGCCCGGAGCACATCTTCTCGATCCTGGAATCCGCGCTGCCCGAAGTGCACCGGCTACGCAAGGAATTCCCCGATGCCGTCGTCTTGCCGGCGGCCAGCGAACTGCCGGCACCGTCGCACCAAAGCAAAGCGATGAAGCCACCGGTCAACCCCCTGTCCGTCGGTTACCGGCTGGCCCGCGGGATCGTGCACAACCTCACGACGGCCGACCCGGAAACTCGTCAGCGGCCGGAATTCAACGTGCCGACCCAGGACGCGCGCTGGTTCCGGCTGTGCACGGTCGACGGTGTCACCGTGACTACCGCCGATGGCTGCGGCGTCGTCTACCGGCAGCGCGACCGGGCCAAGATGTTCGCGCTGCTGTTCGCCTCGCTGCGGCGTCAGCGTCAGCTGTTGAGCCGGTTCGACGAGATGCGCAGGGTGTACCGGAGCGCATTGCCGGTGCTGTCCAGCAAACAGAAGTGGGAGACGGCGCTGTTGCCGGCCGCCGGCAAAGAGTCACAACATGCCTGAACCGGCGACGCCGCGCGGCGAAGTGGCCGCGCTGGTCGCCATTCAGGCGGCGCTGACCGACCGCCCCGGCGTGCTGAGCACCGCGCGCGGGCTGTCGCACTTCGGTGAACACAGCGTCGGCTGGCTGCTCGTCGAGCTGCTCGGGGCGTTGTTGAAGGAGCGCCGCCGCCGCGAATGGCTGGTGGCCGTTGCCGGCACTTTCGCCGCTCACGCGGCCGCGGTGCTGCTCAAGCGGGTGGTGCGGCGCAAACGCCCACATGATCCGGCCGTCGCCGTCAACGTCGGCACGCCGAGTGCGCTGAGCTTCCCGTCCGCGCACGCGACGTCCACCACCGCGGCGGCCATCCTGATGGGGCGGGCCACCGGGCTGCCACTGCCCGTGGTGCTCGTCCCGCCGATGGCGTTGTCACGGCTGGTGCTGGGAGTGCACTATCCCAGTGACGTTGTCTTCGGCGTGGCGCTCGGCGCTGCCGTCGCCCGCCTTGCACTCTGGCTCGATAGAGCGTCGAGATAGGTGTGACCGAAATGAGCGAAGACGTGGCGACCGGCCAACCGCCGGCAAACCTGATCACCGGCGTGGTCAAGGCGATGCGCCCGCGCCAGTGGGTGAAGAACGTACTGGTGCTGCTCGCGCCGGTGGCCGCGCTGGGCGGCCCGGTCCACTACGACTACGCCAAGGTGCTGATCGAAGTCTCGGTGGCCTTCGTGGTGTTCAGCCTGGGCGCGTCATCGATATACCTGATCAACGACGCGCGCGACGTCGAAGCCGACCGCGCCCACCCCACCAAGAGGTTCCGCCCGATCGCGGCCGGCGTGGTGCCCGAATGGCTGGCCTACACCCTGGCGGCGGTGCTGGGGGTGGCCTCGCTGGCCATCGGCTGGTGGCTCACTCCCAACCTGGCGCTGGTGATGGCCGTCTACATCGCCATCCAGCTGGCGTACTGCTTTGGCCTCAAACACCAAGCGGTGATGGACATCTGCATCGTGTCGTCGGCGTATCTGATTCGGGCCATCGCCGGGGGCGCGGCCACCAATATCCACCTGACCCAGTGGTTCCTGCTGATGATGGCGTTCGGCTCGCTGTTCATGACGGCCGGCAAGCGCTATGCCGAGCTGCAACTGGCCGAGCGCACCGGAGCCAAGATCCGTAAGTCGCTGGAAAGCTACACCAGCACTTATCTGCGCTTCGTCTGGACGCTGTCGGCCACCGCGGTGGTGGTCTGCTACGGGCTGTGGGCCTTCGACAAGGAACACGGCGAGGCGAGCTGGTTCGTGGTGTCCATGGTCCCGTTCACCATCGCGATCCTGCGCTATGCGGTTGACGTCGACGGCGGGCTGGCCGGAGAACCCGAAGACATCGTGCTGCGCGACCGGGTGTTCCAGCTGCTGGCGCTGACGTGGATCGCGACAATTGGTGCCGCCGTTGCCTTCGGCTAGCCCCGGTCTGGAGGCCATCAAGCGTGAGGTGATGCGGCGCCGGCCGATGGTCAGGCGGTTCGGTCGTCCGGCCTTCCGGTACGACAGGACGGTTCGGGTCAGCCTCGGCATCAGCGTGGCGTTGGTGGTGCTGCTGTTCGGCTGGGGCGCATGGCAGCGCCGCTGGATCGCCGACGACGGCCTGATCGTGCTGCGCACGGTGCGCAACCTGCTGGCCGGCAACGGGCCGGTCTTCAACCAGGGCGAGCGGGTCGAGGCCAACACCTCCACGGCATGGACCTATCTGATGTACGTCGGCAGCTGGATCGGCGGCCCGATGCGCATGGAGTACGTGGCGTTGACGCTGGCCCTGGTGCTGTCGCTGCTCGGGGTGGCGCTGCTCATGCTCGGCGCCGCCCGGCTCTACGCGCCCAGCCTGCGCGGGCGCAGGGCGATCATGCTGCCCGCCGGGGCGTTGGTCTACATCGCGCTTCCGCCGGCGCGCGACTTCGCCACGTCCGGTCTGGAAAGCGGGCTGGCGCTGGCCTACCTGGGCTTGTTGTGGTGGATGATGGTGCGCTGGGCGCAGCCGCTGCGCAACCAGCCGGACAACGACGTGTTCATCGGAGCGCTGGCCTTTGTCGCGGGTTTCAGCGTGCTGGTCCGGCCCGAGCTGGCGTTGATGGGTGGGCTGGCGCTGATCATGATGCTGATCGCGGCCCGGACCTGGCGCCGGCGCCTGCTGATCGTGGTCGCCGGGGGCTTGGTGCCCGTCGCCTACCAGATCTTCCGGATGGGCTACTACGGCTTGCTCGTCCCCGGCACCGCCCTGGCGAAGGACGCCGCGGGCGACAAATGGTCGCAGGGAGCGATCTATTTCCTGAATTTCATCGGGCCCTACGCGGTCTGGCTGCCGGCCCTGCTTCTCGTCCCGCTCGGCCTGCTGCTGATGACGACGCGGCGCCGGCCGTCGTTCCTGCGCCCGATGCTGGCGCCCAACTACGGACGGCTGGCCCGCGCCGTGCAGAGCCCGCCGGCGGCTGTGGCTTTCGTCCTGGTGAGCGGGGTGCTGCAGGTGCTGTACTGGACCCGCCAAGGCGGCGATTTCATGCACGCGCGGGTGTTGCTGGCACCGCTGTTTTGTTTGCTGGCACCCGTCGCGGTCATCCCCGTGATGCTGCCCGACGGGCAGGACTATTCGCGGGAAACGGGCTATTGGCTGGCCGGTGCCGCGGGTGGGCTGTGGCTGGCCGTCGCGGGCTGGTCGCTGTGGGCAGCAAACTCGCCGGGGATGGGCGACGACGCCACCCACGTCAGCTACTCCGGCATCGTCGACGAGCGGCGCTTCTATGCGCAGGCCACCGGGCACGCCCACCCGCTGACCGCCGCCGACTACCTGGATTACCCCAGGATGGCTGCTGTGCTGACCGCGCTCGACAACACGCCGGAGGGGGCGTTGTTGCTGCCGTCCGGCAACTACACGCAATGGGATCTGGTACCCATGGCGCAGCCCGCTCCGGGCAGTTCACCGGAGAATAAGGCGCTCCAAAGACCGCAACACGCAGTCTTTTTCACCAACCTCGGCATGCTGGGGATGAACGTCGGCCTCGATGTCCGGGTAATCGACCAGATCGGCTTGGCAAATCCCCTGGCCCAGCACACCGCGCGGCTGACGCATGGCCGGATCGGGCATGACAAGAACCTCTTCCCGGACTGGGTCATCGCCGACGGGCCGTGGGTCAAGGTGTATCCGGGCATCCCGGGCTATCTGGACGCGAATTGGGTGGCCCAGGCGGTCGCGGCGCTGAAATGCCCGGCCACCAAGGCCGTCTTGGCCTCGGTGCGCGCGCCGATGTCGGTGCACCGGTTCGTGTCAAACTTCTTGCACTCCTTCGAATTCACCGGCTATCGGATCGACCGGGTTCCGCTCTACGAGCTCGCCAGGTGTGGGCTCCCGATCCCCGAACCGGGTCCGCCACCTCCGCGGGAGTGAGCACCCGCGGATAAGCCTCGGCGAGCGCCGACCGGCGCTCCTGTTGCTGCGATCCCACATTGACAGCAACATCACAATTCGGTCTCAACCAGCTGGCCACTCCGCCCTAACACATGCGGAAACGCGGTTCTACGTGCGTGTGTTTGGTCTGAAAACCTTTGGGGAAGAGAACCGAGGCACAGTTTGCGCGGTCTCCTCGATGTGAGCGGACGACCGATGGTGTGGTTGACTACACGAGACTGCTGCGGAGATCGCATTGCAGTTCGACCCAAATCAACGACGCGTCCTTATGAAGTGCGCGCCGAGAGGATGAGGAAGCAAGGATGACGTTTGTTGACAGGTTTCGCGGCGCCGTGGCTCGCATGCCACGCCGACTCGTAGTTGGAGCCGTTGGCGCGGCCCTGCTTTCGGGTCTGATCGGCGTCGTGGGGGGCCCGGCGACCGCAGGGGCGTTCTCGCGTCCGGGTCTGCCCGTGGAGTACCTGCAGGTTCCGTCGGCCGGAATGGGCCGCGACATCAAGATTCAGTTCCAGAGCGGTGGCGCCAACGCGCCCGCGGTGTACCTGCTGGACGGCATGCGCGCACAGGACGACTTCAACGGCTGGGACATCAACACCCCCGCGTTCGAGTGGTACAACCAGTCGGGACTTGCGCTGGTGATGCCGGTCGGTGGGCAGTCCAGCTTCTACTCGGACTGGTACAAGCCCGCCTGCGGTAAGGCCGGTTGCACCACCTACAAGTGGGAGACCTTCCTGACCAGCGAGCTGCCGGCCTACCTGGCGGCCAACAAGCAGGTCAGGGCCACCGGAAGCGCTGCCGTCGGTCTGTCGATGGCCGGCTCGTCGGCGCTGATCCTGGCTGCCTACCACCCCGACCAGTTCGTCTACGCCGGCTCGCTGTCGGCGCTGCTGGACCCGTCGCAGGGCATGGGCCCGTCGCTGATCGGCCTGGCCATGGGTGACGCCGGTGGCTACAAGAAGGACGACATGTGGGGCCCGTCGAGCGACCCGGCGTGGCAGCGCAACGACCCGTCGCTGCAGGTTGGCAAGCTCGTCGCGAACAACACCCGCATCTGGGTGTACTGCGGTAACGGCAAGCCGTCCGACCTCGGTGGGGACAACCTGCCCGCGAAGTTCCTGGAGGGCTTTGTGCGGACCAGCAACCTGAAGTTCCAGGACGCGTACAACGCCGCGGGCGGTCACAACGCGGTGTGGCACTTCGACGCCAACGGCACGCACGACTGGCCGTACTGGGGCTCGCAGCTGCAGGCGATGAAGCCCGACCTGCAGCAGACGCTGGGCGCGACGCCGGGCAACGGTCCGGCCACGGCAGCACCTGCCACAGCGCCTAACTCGGGCACCTAACCGACAGCGCAAGCTTGACCGCCAGCGGCGGCGATCCCTCGGGGTCGCCGCCGCTGGCAGTTGGGTCGAGTGTGGCCTATTTCACTACCCTGCGGATCGGCTGTCCTGCGGCCCTGGTTAGTGTGCAGACAGCGGTCAGACGATGGAGGTGGACATGAGGGGTTTACGGAGTCTGTCGACGTTGGCACGGATGTTCTGCGTTGCCGCTCTGTCGCTCGGGGTGGGCGGCATGGCGGTGTGTGCGGGGACCGCAGGCAAGGCCAGAGCGGCGGCTTACGAGACGCTGATGGTGCCGTCCGGCGCCATGGGCCGGTCCATCCCGGTGGCCTTCCTGGCCGGGGGGCCACACGCGGTGTATCTGCTGGATGCGTTCGACGCGGGCCCCGATGTCAGCAACTGGGTCACCGCCGGCAACGCGATGAACACCCTGGGTGGCAAGGGGGTCTCGGTGGTCGCGCCGGCGAGTGGCGCGTACAGCATGTACACCAATTGGGAACAGGACGGCAGCAAGCAGTGGGACACCTTCCTGGCCAGTGAGCTGCCGGACTGGCTGGCCGCCAACAAGGGCTTGGCGCCGGGCGGCCACGCCGCGGTGGGCGCCTCGCAGGGCGGCTATGCGTCGATGGCCCTCGCCGCCTTCCACCCGGACCGCTTCGGCTTCGCCGGCTCGCTGTCCGGGTTCCTCTACCCCTCGAACACCACCACGGGTGGGTCGATCCTGGCCGGGCTGCAGCAGTTCGGCGGCGTGGACGGCAACGGAATGTGGGGTGCCCCGCAGTTGGGCCGGTGGAAGTGGCACGACCCGTGGGTACACGCTTCGCTGCTGGCGCAGAACAACACCCGGGTGTGGGTCTGGAGTCCGACCACCATGGATGCCAGTGATCCGGCCGCGATGATCGGCCAGGCCGGCGAGGCGATGGGGAACAGCCGGATGTTCTACCAGCAATATCGCAGCGTAGGCGGCCACAACGGGCACTTCGACTTCCCGGGTGGCGGCGACAACGGCTGGGGCTCGTGGTCGGGACAGCTCGGCGCGATGTCCGGCGATATTGTCGGCGCCATCCGGTAGCGGCGGAGCCGGGCGAAGCGGGTCGCCGCCGGACTGGTCCGGTCGGGAGCGCCGGTACCGTGTAATGAATGCAGCAGAGGGCGGAACGGCCGCTTGTTTGTCTCCAAGCTGCGAGTGACCGAATCTGCTAGCAGGAGAACATGCCCACCCCCAAAGCTGGCAAGGCCAGGAAAAGCGCGAAGGCCCAGAACAAGCATCGCCGGGTCCTAGCCTGGGCGGCCGCCCTGTCCATGGCGGTGGTGGTGTTGCTGGTGATCGTCGCGGTGGTGACCATGTTGCGCAGCAACGAAGCACCGCCCAGCGCGGTACCGCCGGGCGTTCTGCCGCCGTCGTCGACGGCGACCCACCCGCACAAGCCGCGTCCGGCGTCTCAGGACGCGTCCTGCCCCGACGTGCAATTGATCGTCGTGCCGGGCACCTGGGAGTCGTCCCTGCAAGACGATCCGCTGAACCCGGTGCAGTTTCCGAATGCGTTGCTGCACAAAGACACTCTGGAGATCGCCCAGCAGTTCCCGTCGTCTCGCCTGCAGGTGTACACCGTCCCCTACACGGCGCAGTTCAACAATCCGCTCGGCGGCGTCAAGCAGATGTCGTACAACGAAAGCCGCGCGGAAGGCACCCGCGCGATGGTCCAGGCGCTGACCGACATGAACACCAAATGCCCGTTGACCAGCTACGTGCTGCTGGGCTTTTCACAGGGCGCGGTGATCGCCGGCGACATCGCCAGCGATATCGGCAACGGGCGCGGACCCATCGACGACGACCTGGTGCTGGGCGTGACGCTGATCGCCGACGGGCGTCGCCAGCAGGGGGTCGGCAACGATATCGGGCCGAACCCGCCGGGCGAGGGCGCCGAGGTGACCCTGCACGAGGTCCCGGTGCTGTCCGGGCTCGGTCTGACCATGACGGGTGCGCGACCAGGCGGCTTCGGCACGCTGAACGACAAGACCAACGAAATCTGTGCCCCGGGTGACCTGATCTGCGCCGCCCCGCAGGAAGCGTTCAGCGTCGCGAACCTGCCGAACACGCTGAACACGCTGGCCGGCGGCGCCGGGCAGCCGGTGCACGCGCTGTATGCCACCATTCAGTGCTGGAGCCTGGACGGGGCGCCGGCGACGGATTGGGCGTTGAACTGGGCGCGCGGCCTCATCGAAAACGCGCCGCATCCCAAACATGGGTGATCGTCCGCGTGCGGGAGTGGCCCCGGCAGCGGGACACAGCCGCTAGGTAGGCGGTACTGGGCGGTATCGGCGGTACCTTGAGATTTGGTCTGCCGGGCGCTGCCCCTTAACATTAAGAAAAAATTAAGAGGCATAAGAGTTTGGTGGTTGTTCCCGATCGGGTGGAGGCTTGCACGGCCGCGCGAAACGCGGCGGGCAGGGCGCGCGCAGGGGAAACCGTCGGCGAGGCCGGCACTAGCACCGTCGGCGTAGCTGACTGGCGAGCGTTGTAAATAGGAGAGGGCGGCAATGGCGTACCACAACCCGTTCATCGTGAACGGAAAGATCAAGTTCCCGGAGAATACGAACTTGGTCAAGCACGTCGAGAAATGGGCGAAGGTTCGTGGCAGCAAGCTGGCCTATCGATTCATCGACTACTCCACCGAGCGCGATGGCGTCGAGCGCGACATCGTGTGGTCGGACTTCAGCGCCCGCAACCGTGCCGTGGGTGCCCGTCTGCAGCAGGTCACCCAGCCCGGTGACCGGATCGCCATCCTGTGCCCGCAGAACCTGGACTACCTCATCGCCTTCTTCGGCGCCCTCTACGCCGGCCGGATCGCGGTGCCGCTGTTCGACCCGGCCGAGCCAGGACATATCGGCCGGCTGCACGCGGTGCTCGACGACTGCACCCCGTCGACGATCCTGACCACGACCGACGCCGCCGAAGGCGTCCGAAAGTTCATCCGTGCCCGCGCCGCCAAGGAACGGCCCCGCGTCATCGCCGTCGACGCGGTGCCCGCCGAGGTTGCCGTCACCTGGCTCGAGCCTGAAGCCGACGCATCCACCATCGCTTACCTGCAGTACACCTCGGGGTCCACCCGCACACCGACCGGCGTACAGATCAGCCACCTGAACCTGCCCACCAATGTGCTGCAGACGCTGGTCGCCCTCGAGGGTGCCGAAGGCGACCGCGGCCTGTCCTGGCTTCCCCTCTTCCACGATATGGGCCTGATCACGGCGCTGTGCGCCCCGGTGCTCGGCCAAAGCTTCACCTTTATGACGCCTGCCGCGTTCGTGCGCCGGCCCGGCCGCTGGATCCGCGAACTCGCGCGTAAGCCCGGCGAGACCGGTGGCGTCTTCTCCGCCGCGCCTAACTTCGCCTTCGAACACGCGGCCGTCCGAGGCCTGCCCCGCGACGACGAGCCGCCCCTGGACCTCAGCAACGTCAAAGGCATCCTCAACGGCAGCGAGCCGGTATCCCCGGCCTCGATGCGCAAGTTTTACGAGGCATTCGCGCCCTACGGTTTGCCCAAGACGGCAATCAAGCCTTCCTACGGACTGGCCGAGGCGACCCTGTTCGTTTCGACCACCCCGGCGAACGAGCCGCCGACGGTCATCCACGTCGACCGGGACGAGCTGAACAACCAGCGCTTCGTCGAGGTGGCTCCCGACGCGCCCACTGCCGTCGCGCAGGTATCCGCAGGAAAGGTCGGCGTCGACGAGTGGGCGGTCATCGTCGACCCCGACACCGCCAGCGAGGTGCCGGACGGACAGGTCGGTGAGATCTGGTTGCACGGCAACAACCTGGGCCTCGGCTACTGGGGCAGGGAAGAAGAGAGCGCCCACACCTTCCGCAACATCCTCAAGTCGCGCGTCAGCCAGTCGCACGCCGAGGGTGCCGCCGACGACGGGCTCTGGGTCCGTACCGGCGACTACGGCACCTACTTCAACGGCGACCTCTATATAGCGGGGCGCATCAAGGACCTCGTCATCGTCGACGGCCGTAACCACTACCCACAGGACCTCGAGTACTCGGCGCAGGAGGCCAGCAAGGCGCTGCGCACCGGATACGTGGCCGCCTTCTCGGTCCCGGCCAACCAGCTGCCGCAGACGGTGTTCGACAACCCGCACGTCGGGCTGAAGTTCGACCCGGACGACACCTCCGAGCAGCTGGTCATCGTCGCCGAGCGCGCCGCAGGCACGCACAAGCTCGAATACCAGCCCATCGCCGACGACATTCGGGCGGCCATCGCCGTACGCCATGGCGTGACCGTCCGTGACCTGCTGCTGGTGCAGTCGGGGACCATTCCCCGTACGTCCAGCGGCAAGATCGGGCACCGTGCCTGCCGCGCCGCCTACCTTGACGGCAGTCTGCGCAGCGGTATCGGTTCCCCGACCGCTTTCGCCAGTGCCACCGACTGAATCCAGGAACCATGGCTGACACCGAATCTGACCTGCCCGACAACTCCGACCACTCCGACCAACCTGAACCCGTCGTTCGCGGGGAGGTGCCGGCCAAGAGGTCCGACATGTCCGTGCCCGAGATGCGGCAGTGGCTGCGCAACTGGGTGGGCAACGCCGTCGGACAGTCGCCCGACGCGATCGACGAGTCGGTGCCGATGGTGGAGCTCGGCCTGTCGTCGCGCGATGCCGTGGCGATGGCCGCCGACATCGAAGACATGACCGGTGTCACGCTGTCGGTCGCGGTGGCTTTCCAGCATCCGACCATCGAATCTCTGGCGACCCGGATCGTCGAGGGCGAGCCGGAGCGCGAAGACGACGGGCTGGAAGGCTTCGACTGGACGCGCACCGGGCCCGCCGAGCGCGTCGACATCGCGGTCGTGGGCCTGTCCACCCGGCTGCCCGGGGATATGAACACCCCCGAGGAAACCTGGCAGGCCCTGATGGAGGGCCGCGACGCCATCACCGATCTGCCCGAGGGCCGCTGGTCGGAGTTCTTCGAGGAACCCCGGCTCGCCGAACGGATCAATCAGGCACGCACCCGCGGCGGATACCTCAAGGACATCAAGGGCTTCGACTCCGAGTTCTTCGCGGTGGCCAAGACCGAGGCCGACAACATCGACCCGCAGCAGCGGATGGCGCTCGAATTAACTTGGGAGGCACTCGAACACGCCCGCATCCCGGCGTCGAGCCTGCGCGGCGAGGCCGTCGGCGTCTACGTCGGCGTCTCGAGCAACGACTACGGCTTCATGGCGGTGTCCGACCCGACCGTCGCGCACCCCTATGCCATCACCGGCAACGCGACCTCGATCATCGCGAACCGGGTTTCCTACTTCTACGACTTCCGCGGCCCGTCGCTCGCGGTCGACACCGCGTGCTCGAGCTCGCTGGTGGCGGCGCATCAGGCAGTGCAGGCGCTGCGCAACGGCGAGTGCGACGTGGCGGTGGCGGGTGGCGTCAACGCGCTCATCACCCCCGCGGTGACCCTCGGTTTCGACGAGATCGGCGCGGTGCTCGCTCCGGACGGCCGGATCAAGTCGTTCTCCTCGGACGCCGATGGCTACACCCGCTCCGAGGGCGGCGGCATGCTGGTGCTCAAGCGGGTCGACGACGCCCGCCGCGACGGCGACCAGATCCTGGCCGTCATCGCCGGCAGCGCGATCAACCACGACGGCCGGTCCAACGGCCTGATCGCGCCGAACCAGGACGCGCAGGCCGAGGTGCTGCGCCGGGCCTACAAAGACGCGGGCATCGACCCGCGCAACGTCGACTACATCGAGGCACACGGCACCGGCACCGTCCTCGGCGACCCGATCGAGGCCGAGGCGCTGGGCCGGGTCGTCGGCCGGGGCCGGACCGCCGACCAGCCGGCGCTGTTGGGTGCGATAAAGACCAACGTGGGACATATGGAATCGGCCGCGGGCGTGGCCGCCATGGCCAAGGTGGTGCTCTCGCTGCAGCACAACAAGCTGCCGCCGTCCATCAACTTCGCCGGGCCCAGCCCGTACATCGACTTCGACGCGATGCGCCTGAAGGTCATCGACACCGCGACCGACTGGCCGCGTTACGGCGGCTACGCGCTGGCCGGTGTGTCCAGCTTCGGCTTCGGCGGCGCCAACGCGCACATGGTGGTGCGCGAGGTCCTGCCGCGCGACTTCTTCAAGAGTGTGGTCGAGCCCGACGCCAAGGCCCCCGAGGCGGCTTCCGCCGCGGCCCCTTCGCTGGAAGGCCACTCGCTGCGCTTCGACGACTTCGGGAACATCATCACCGACGAATACGAGGCCGACGACTTCGAGCCCGAGCTGCCCGGCGTCACCGACGAGGCGCTAGAGCTCAAGCAGGTGGCGCTCGAAGAGCTTGCGGCACAAGAGGAGGCGGAACCCACCACGCCCCTGATCCCCCTGGTGGTGTCGGCGTTTTTGACTTCACGGAAGAAGGCCGCGGCGGCCGAGCTGGCCGACTGGATGGAGAGCCCCGAGGGGCAGGCGGCCTCGCTGGAGTCGATCGGCCGCTCGCTCTCGCGGCGCAACCACGGCCGTTCGCGCGCGGTGGTGCTGGCCCACGACCACGAGGAGGCCATCAAGGGGCTGCGCGCGGTCGCCGAGGCCAAGCAGCGGCCGAACGTGTTCAGCGTCGACGGCCCGGTCAGCAACGGCCCGGTGTGGGTACTCGCCGGCTTCGGTGCGCAGCACCGCAAGATGGGCAAAAGCCTGTACCTGCGCAACCCGGTGTTCGCCGAGTGGATCGAGAAGGTCGACGCGCTGGTGCAGGACGAGCTGGGCTACTCGGTGCTCGAGCTGATCCTGGACGACTCGCAGGACTACGGCATCGAAACCACGCAGGTCACCATCTTCGCGATCCAGATCGCGCTGGGTGAGCTGCTCAAGCACCACGGCGCCCAGCCCGCCGCGGTGGTCGGGCAGTCGCTGGGTGAAGCGGCGTCGGCGTATTTCGCCGGCGGCCTGTCGCTTCGCGATGCCACCCGGGCGATCTGCTCGCGCTCGCACCTGATGGGTGAGGGCGAGGCGATGCTGTTCGGCGAGTACATCCGGCTGATGGCGCTGGTGGAGTACTCCGCCGACGAGATCAAGACGGTCTTCTCCGACTTCCCCGACCTGGAGGTGTGCGTCTACGCCGCGCCGACCCAGACCGTCATCGGCGGCCCGCCCGACCAGGTCGACGCGATCATCGCCCGCTGTGAGGCGGAGGGTAAGTTCGCCCGCAAGTTCCAGACCAAAGGCGCCAGCCACACCCAGCAGATGGACCCGCTGCTGGGCGAGCTCACCGCCGAGCTGCAGGGCATCAAGCCGATGAGCCCGACCGCGGGGATCTACTCGACTGTGCACGAGGGCAGCTACATCAAACCCGGCAGCGACCCGATTCACGATGTCGAGTACTGGAAGAAGGGGCTGCGCCACAGCGTCTACTTCACCCACGGCATCCGCAACGCCGTCGACAGCGGCCACACCACGTTCGTGGAGCTGGCGCCCAACCCGGTGGCGCTGATGCAGGTGGGCCTGACCACGGCGGACGCCGGGCTGCACGACGCCCAGCTGATCCCGACGCTGGCCCGCAAGCAGGACGAGGTCGAGTCGATCACGTCGACACTGGCCCAGCTCTACGTATACGGCCACGACCTGGACCCCCGCACGTTGTTCAGCCCCGCCAAGGGCCCGTGGGAGTACGCGAACATCCCGCCGACCCGATTCAAGCGCAAAGAGCACTGGCTGGACGTCCACTTCTCCGGCGACGGCTCCGTGCTTCCGCCGGGGTCCCACGTGGCGCTGCCGGATGGCCGCCACGTCTGGGAGTACGCGCCCCGCACCACCACCGACCTGGCTGACCTGGTGAAACAGGCTGCGGCCCAAGTCATTCCGGATGCGCAGCTGACGGCTGCCGAGCAGCGGGCGGTGCCCGCCTACGGCTCCCGGCTGGTCACGACGCTGACCCGCCACCCCGGCGGCGCGTCGGTGCAGGTGCACGCGCGCGTCGACGAGTCGTTCACGCTGGTGTACGACGCACTGGTCAGCCGCGGCGGTGTCGCGTCGGTGCTGCCGACCGCGGTCGGCGCCGGCACGGCCATCACGGCCGGGACCACTGTCGCGGCCGTCAGCGCTACGCCCGTGGGCGATGCGCCGGTCGGCGATCCGCGGCTGGCCGCGCTCAGTGCCGGCGAGGACCCCGAGTCCGAGACGCTGGGGGACAGCCTGACCACCCGCTACATGCCCGCCGGCTTCACCAAGTGGTCACCGGATTCCGGCGAGACCATCGGCGAGCGGCTGGGCGCGATCGTGGGTGCGGCCATGGGCTACGAGCCCGAGGACCTGCCGTGGGAGGTGCCGCTGATCGAGCTGGGCCTGGACTCGCTGATGGCGGTGCGGATCAAGAACCGCGTCGAGTACGACTTCGATCTGCCGCCCATCCAGTTGACGGCCGTGCGCGACGCCAACCTCTACGCCGTCGAGAAGCTGATCGAGTACGCGATCGAGCACCGCGACGAGGTCGAGCAGCTGCACGAGCACCAGAAGACGCAGACGGCCGACGAGATCGCCAGGGAGCAGGCCGAGCTGCTGCACGGCGGCCCCAAGACCGGCACCGACGCGCCGGCGGCCACCGAGCCAGGGTCCGCGCCGACCCCGCCCGCCGGGGACCTGCCGGTTCCGCCGCCGCCGACCGATCCGTCCGGCCCCGCGAGCAACGGAGCCAAGAAGGATCTCGCCGGGGCGCTCAGCCAGGAAGCCGTCGCCAAGGCGCTGAACTCCGATGTGCCACCGCGCGATGCGGCCGAGCGGGTCGTCTTCGCCACCTGGGCGATCGTCACCGGGAAGTCTCCGGGCGGCATCTTCAACCCGCTGCCCAAGCTGGACGACGACACCGCCGCCAAGATGGCGCAACGACTTGCCGAGCGCGCCGAGGGGCCGATCAGCGCCGAGGACGTGCTGACGTCGGAGACCATCGAGGCGCTGGCCGAGAAGGTGCGCGCCTATTTCGAGGCCGGCCAGATCGACGGCTTCGTCCGCACCCTGCGCGCCCCGGAGAACGACTCACAGGTGCCGGTGTTCGTGTTCCACCCCGCCGGCGGGTCGACCGTGGTGTACGAGCCGCTGCTCAAGCGGCTGCCGCCGGGCACGCCGATGTACGGCCTCGAGCGCGTCGAGGGCACCGTCCAGGAGCGGGCCGCCCAATATGTGCCGAAGCTGTTGGAAATCAACGGAGATAAGCCGTTCATCCTGACCGGGTGGTCGCTGGGCGGTGCGCTGGCGTACGCGTGCGCGATCGGGTTGAAGCGGGCCGGTGCCGACGTCCGCTTCGTCGGGATGATCGACACGGTGCGCGCTGGCGAGGAGATCCCGCAGACCAAGGAGGAAACGCGCAAGCGCTGGGACCGTTACGCGAAGTTCGCCGAGCGGACCTTCAACGTCGAGATTCCGGGGATCCCCTATGAGCAGCTCGAAGAGCTCGACGATGAGGGGCAGGTCAAGTTCGTGCTGGACATCGTCCAGCAAAGCGGCGTGCAGGTCCCGGGCGGCATCGTCGAGCACCAGCGGACGTCCTATCTGGACAACCGGGCGCTCGAGACCGTCCAGATCGAGCCCTACGACGGCCACGTCACCCTCTACATGGCCGACCGCTACCACGATGACGTCATCGCGTTCGAGCCGCGGTACGCGATCCGCCAGCCGGACGGCGGCTGGGGCGAGTTCGTGGCGGACCTGGAGGTGGTGCCGATCGGTGGCGAGCACATCCAGGCCATCGACGAACCGATCATCGCCAAGGTCGGCGCTCACATGGCTGAGGTGCTGGGTAATGTCGAGGCGCAAACCAGTCAGACGAGTTGAGGTAGGCAAGTAGTGACGGGTACTGAGCTTTCTCGCGCACACACGGCAGCCGAGAAGCTGGCCGAACTGCGTGCTCGCCTGGAGTTGGCCAAAGAGCCCGGCGGCGAGAAGGCCGCCGCCAAGCGCGACAAGAAGGGCATCCCGAGCGCGCGTTCCCGGGTGTACTCGCTGGTCGACCCGGGGACCTTCCTGGAGATCGGTGCCTTGGCCAAGACGCCCAACGATCCCAACGCGTTGTACGGCGACGGGGTCGTCACCGGTCACGCGTTGATCGACGGCCGACCGGTCGGGGTGTTCTCCCATGATCAGACGGTCTTCCAGGGCACGGTCGGGGAGATGTTCGGCCGCAAGGTCGCCCGCCTGATGGAGTGGTGCGCGATGGTCGGCTGCCCGATCATTGGCATCCAGGACTCAGGTGGCGCCCGGATTCAGGACGCGGTCACCTCGCTTGCCTGGTACGCCGAGCTGGGCCGCCGCCACGAGGCGCTGTCCGGGCTGGTGCCCCAGATCTCTCTCATTTTCGGCAAATGTGCTGGGGGAGCGGTGTATTCGCCGATCCAGGACGATCTCCTGGTCTCCGTGCGCGACCAGGGCTACTTCTTCGTCACCGGGCCGGACGTGATCCGGGAAGTCACCGGCGAGGACGTCAGCCTCGACGAGTTGGGTGGCTCCGACGCCCAGGCCCGCTACGGCAACATCCACCAGGTCGTCGACTCCGAAGCCGACGCATTCCAGTACGTGCGTGACTTCCTGTCCTTCCTGCCGTCGAACTGCTTCGACACCCCGCCGATCGTCAATCCGGGCCTGGAGCCCGAGATCACCCCGACCGACCTGGAACTCGACGCGATCGTTCCGGACTCGGACAACGCGGCCTACGACATGCACGAAATCCTGCTGCGGATCTTCGACGACGGCGACTTCCTCGACGTCGCAGCGCAGGGCGGGCAGGCCATCATCACCGGGTTCGCCCGGGTCGACGGGCGCCCGGTCGGCGTCATCGCCAACCAGCCCATGTATCTGGCCGGGTCGATCGACAACGAGGCCTCCGACAAGGCCGCGCGGTTCATCCGCTTCTGTGACGCGTTCGAAATCCCGCTGGTCTTCGTGGTCGATACCCCCGGATTCCTGCCGGGAGCCGAGCAGGAGAAGAACGGCATCATCAAGCGTGGCGGCCGGTTCCTGTACGCGGTGGTCGAGGCCGACGTGCCGAAGGTGACGATCACCATCCGCAAGTCCTATGGGGGCGCCTACGCCGTCATGGGATCGAGGCAGCTGACCGCCGACTTCAACTTCGCGTGGCCCACCGCGCGCATCGCGGTGATCGGTGCGGAGGGCGCTGCGCAGCTGCTGATGAAGCGCTTCCCGGACCCGACCACACCCGAGGCGCAGCAGATCAAGAAGGATTTCATCGAGGGCTACAACCTGAACATGGCGATCCCGTGGACCGCCGCCGAACGCGGGTTCATCGACGCGGTCGTCGACCCGCACGACACCCGGCTGCTGCTGCGTAAATCGCTACGTCTGTTGCGGGACAAGCAGTTATGGTTCCGCGTCGGACGCAAGCACGGGTTGATACCGATCTAGCCTTCGAGTCACACCCACCCCAGCGGCACCGGGAAACCTCGGGGCATGCGGATCGGAAATGCGATAGCGCATGCGATATCTCTTTCCAAAAGTGTTCTAGCCCTGCCGTTTTGGTGCCGCTGTGGCCAGTGTGACCAGCTATGGGGCGGGTTCGACTTGTGGAGCTTCCTCATAGCGCCAGCGCGCCGTCCACCAACTCGTCGAAACGGTCGAGTGCCTCGTCGGAGTCGGCGTCGATGCCGCGCAGTGGTCCGCGATCGGCGAGATAGCGTTGCGCGTACAACCGAGCGACCAGGGCCGTGTGGTCGATGCCGAAAGTCGTTCTCTCCCAAGCGGATCGCTCGATGAGCAGCGAACCCGCGTACACGTCGCCCATGAACTGAGCGAGCGGGAACAGCCGCGCCTCGGCGACGGCGCCATCGAGTTTGGCCCACGCCGTGATCGCATCATCCAGGTGTTCGATGCGGCGGGCCACCAGATCCGTCGTCTCGTCGCCGTCGGAGACCGACACCGCGTCATGCATCCGGGCCAACAGCGTCTCGTGCGCCTGAGTCTGCTCGATCCCGCGCCGCACATCCAGACACAGAATGTTGTCCGGGCCTTCCCAGATCGTATTCACCTGCGCGTCGCGCAGCAGTCGGGCCACCGGCCACGTCTCGATATAGCCGTTGCCGCCGTGGATTTCGATCGCGTCGGAGGCTGCGGTGATCCCCAGCCGGCACACCTTGAGTTTGGTGACCGGCACCGCGATGCGCTGTCGCATGCCGCGCGGCTGGCGGTGGTTCGGTGCCCCGATGCCGTCGAAAACCATTGCCTGCGCGGCCTCGACGTCGACGATCAGCTCGGCCAGCTTGCGCCGCATCAGCGGCTTGTCGATCAGCGCGCCACCGAACGCTCGCCGCTGCCGCGCGTAGCAGAGCGATTCAACGAGGGCGCGGCGCGCGTTGCCGAGGCCGAACAGCGCGATGCCGAGTCGGGCGGCGTTGGTCAGCTCCATCATCCTGCCCAGGCCCTTGCCGTCGGACGGACCGCTGTCGGCGGTCGGCTCGCCGGACAGCAAAAAAGCTTCTGCGTCAACGAATTCGACTTCGCCGGAAGCCACCGAGCGAGTGCCGAGCTTGTCCTTCAACCGACGCACCCGCACCCCGTTGCGCGAACCGTCGCGGCGGGTGCGCAGCACCAGGAAGTTCGCGACGCCGCGCGACGAGTCGGGCGCGCCCTCGGGTTTGGCCAGCACGACGAACGCCTCTCCGGCGCAGTTGGAGGCAAACCACTTGAATCCGTTGAGCAGCCAGGCATCTCCGGCACGCGTCGCGGTGGTCTCCAACGCCCCCAGATCGGAGCCGCCGGTGCGCTCGGTCAGCAGCTGTGCCGTCTCGCCCGCCCACTCGCCGGACGCGAACTTGGCCAGCACGTGCTCGCGGACATCGGCCGGCGCGTAGGCGGACACCAGCGACTGCACCATGCCGCCGCCAGTGCCCAGCGCGCAGCCCATCCCGATATCGGCTTGATTGAGTAGGTAATTCGATGCGAACAACGCCAGCCCCGAGCTCACCTGGGCCGCCCGCGCGTCGGTGCGCAGCGCGTGCTGCGCCTCCAGGACGGCGCGCTTGGATTCGGTGAACGACGACGGCATGACAACTCGGCTGATGTCGTGTCCCCAGCGGTCGTAGCGCTGCAGCCGCGGCGGGTTCTGGTCGGTTTCTTCGGCCCACCGCGCGACCGGGCCGCCCATCAGCTCTCCGATGCGGGTCAGATGGGGCTCGACGACGGCCAGCTCGTCGGGCTTCAGGTAGTAAGCCATGGTGGCCTGCAGGGTCGGGTCGGTGAGGTACCAGTTGAGGCCCACGGCGCCGCGGTAGTCGTCCGTTTGGTAGCGCTGCGCCTTTTCCGGAGTTGAGAAGGGCAACCTGTCGACGGCCTCTAGCCCGTATTGCGGGCCGTAGTCGCTCATGATGCGACGGTATTACAGCTGCGACCTAGCGTGAAGAACTGCCGCGCCGCGCTACTTCCGCAGGGTGAATTGGTTGAGGTCGGTGTAACCCTTGCGGAAGAGATTCGCGCAGCCGGTCAGGTACTTC
This sequence comes from Mycobacterium numidiamassiliense, assembly GCF_900157365.1. Classification (GTDB taxonomy): domain Bacteria; phylum Actinomycetota; class Actinomycetes; order Mycobacteriales; family Mycobacteriaceae; genus Mycobacterium; species Mycobacterium numidiamassiliense. The sequence goes on from NZ_FUEZ01000004.1 coordinate 284,197, forward strand.
ATGTACATCTCGTAGACCTCTTCGGACTGAATCTCGATGGCCTCGGCCGTGTGTGCCTCGAGCCCCGCGGCCCATACGTCGAGGGTCTTTGCGTAATGCCGCTGCAGTGATTGGCGACGCTTCAGCTTGAAGCCGGCCTTGGCCGAGAATTCCTTCACCATGTCGATGGTCGGCAGATAGCCGCCCGGGAAGATCTCCGTCTTCATGAAGTCGCTGAACTCGACTATCGCCGGAGTCAGCGGCAAGCCCGACGCGATGATCTCCCTCTCCGAGAGGACGGTGATGGTGTGCAGCAGGAACGTGCCACCAGCCGGCAACAGCTCATACGCCCTCTCGAAGAAAGCCGTGTAGCGGTCGTAGCCGACATGCTCGAGCGGGCCGATCGCGACGATTCGGTCCACCGGCTCGTGAAAGCGCTCCCAGCCCTCGAGCAGCACGCGCCTGGAGCGCGGGGTGTCGAGTTCGTCGAGCATCTTTTGTGCATAGGCGGCCTGGTTCTTGGACAGCGTCAAGCCGACGACATTGACGTCGTATTTCTCGATGGCCCGCAGCATGGCGGCGCCCCAGCCACAGCCGAGGTCCAGCAGCGTCATGCCCGGCTCCAAGCCCAGCTTGCCAAGCGAGAGGTCGATCTTGGCGATCTGCGCCTGTTCCAGCGTCATGTCGTCGCTGCCAAGCCAGTAGGCGCACGTGTACATCTGGGTGCGGTCGAGGAACAGGCGGAAGAAGTCGTCAGATAGGTCGTAGTGCGCCTGAACATCCTCGAAATGCGGCGTCAGTTCCTCAGCCATGACTGTGCTGCCTTTCCCTGGACACCACCGGCGTGATGCGCCAGGTAGGCCGTCGGGTGGTCCAGTCACTATTCGGCCCGAAGGGGTGAGTCGTGCATCACTCTAAGGCGAACTCGGTTGGAGTGCTTCGCCGAAGTCGAGGTGGGTCGAATGGCTGGACTACGGCCGGCTATACCGGCGCCACGAACTCCGAGGTGTAGAACTCGGCCGGATTTTGCGAGTGCGGATTGCCGCGCTCGATGATCACCCAGACGCCCGTCGTTCCCGGTCGAAGGCCTTCGGTGATGGTCACCGTGCCGTCGCCGGCCGCGTCGGTGTCGAATCCGGAAAAGGCCGTACCCGGATCCCCTGGGCCGCAGGTCGCCGACGCCGGCCGCGGTTCCTGAATCAAGCCGACGTCGAAATGCGTGCCCGGCTCCGGCGAGTCGGTCAGGTGGACTTCGGCGGTCGCGCTCGATCCGGAGTGGCGGATGACGGCCGAACCGGTGCCAAGACCGGGGTGCGCCACCATGGGATCGGTGCTGATCAGGCTGAAATCGCAACGCCGAAGGTCGCTGTCCAGCACGACGGTGGTGCCGGCTTCGGCCGCGGCCCTTGTGATCTCGACGCCCATCACCGTGGTCACCGCCGCGGCGATCACCGCACCGCATGCGCCTACCCGTACGAAAGTGTGCACCGGGTCACCCCTCCCGCCTCCCTATTGCCTGCATCACAGCGGAGATAGATATTGACCGGAATTCGCCGGAATTAAACGAAATGCCGGGAATTACTAAAACGTCAATAAATGGCACGCTATTTGACCGATGATGAATTAGTTTGGCCGAATGAATTTCGGCGGCGAGTTCACTGGGGACACCGGGCAAATTCGACGTCCGTCTCGCCGATGGTCAAATTCCGCCACCACCGAAGCCGCTCGCGGTTTATTGTGCCTGCTAGCGGGGGTTCGCTCACGGGTCACCGGGAGGTGCTGTGCAGGACGGGACGCCGGTCGGGCGCTATCAATTGCTGGAGATGATCGGCCGCAACGACAAGGGCGAAACGTGGCGGGCTTTCGACAATGTGACCCACCGAGTCGTCGCGGTGACAGTCCTGACCGGTGACGCCGGCAATGCCGTGACGATCCTGGCCGATGACGGCGGAAACACCGTGGCCAAGGAGCTTCCCCAATGGGCCGCCGGATCCGACCCGGCGCTGGATTACCCCGGCACAGGGTCCGGGTACGTGTACGAGTACCCGGCGTACTCACCGATCGGGTCCACGCCGGCCGGCCTCCCCTCCGACCAGCAGAAGCAGCAGGACGACTCGAAAGCACCGGGCCCGAAGGAATCTCGCAAGCGCCGGCTCGTCGTGCTGTCGAGCGCCGGCGTCATCGTGGTCGTCGCGGTCGTCGTCGCGGCGCTGGTCCTCACGAGTGCTCATCACGGTGGCGCGTCGCAGGCGTCCTCCACCAGCGCGTCGCCCGCCCCGGCCGCCAACACCGGCCCCTTCACCGGAACCTTCGCCGTGCGGGTGAGTGCCGCCACCCTGGCCGGCGGGGGCCCCGACGAGGATGGCGATGCGAAGGCATACACGGACACCTGGACTCTGCGCTCGGCGTGCAGCGCCAACGGCTGTGTCGCCACCGCGTCGGCCAACAACTTCGAGGTCTCCGACATGGTGTTCGACAACATCGGTAACAGCTGGTTCGCCGTCGCCATCTCGCATATCGATTGCTCCCGGCCGAATGACGAAGCGTGGAACGTGGTCTCGCTGGCGCCGCAGCGCGAGCGGGACCATGTCGGGCGAAGTGACCCGGGCGACGGCGAATGGCTGTTTCACCAAACGGACCGCGACCCTGACCCGAACGGGCGACACCGACATCTCGAAGCTGCCCGACCCCACTCACCTGGATCCGCGCGTGGTGTCACCGGCCGAAGCGCTGCACGGCAGTTACGACGATCAAACGACCTACGCGAGCGGTAGCAAATCTGACGTCAAGTACGGCGTGCGGACCGACTGCCTGCGCGCCGGCGATCGATGCATGAGCTTCTTCACCGGTGCGAGTGGCGAGGCGGCGTTCGTCTTCGCAAACGGGGTGTGGACCCTCAACCAGGACTACGCGAGCGGTTGCTCATCGGGCCCTCAAGCCCATGCCAACTTCACCGAGACGATGGCGCTGCCGCAACCGCTCCAGAACCCCGTCACCTCGCTGTCCGCGCATGGCTACGAAAACGTGACACAGGTACCGGGCGCCACTTGCCGCAGTCAGACGTACGGCGAAACCTACACTCGCACAGGAGATTAGGGCTTAATGCGGATCTGTCCCGGCGACCACCAGCCGGTGCGGGTCGCGGTGCCCAGGTCGAGTTGGGCCGGATGGGCATCCGCGATGGTCTCGAACTGACGCAAGGATCCCCAGTCGCGGCCCCAGTCATGGGACAGGTAGGTGGACATCACGTGCGCGCGCAGCAGCAGGTCGGTGATGCCCAGCAGGCCGCCGTTGACGCCGTCCTGCCAGGTGTCGGTGTCCATCTTCTTGGCGTTGTAGTCGGGGGTGATGCGGAATTTCGGGATCTCGGTGACGCCGTTGACGTGCAGCATCGGCTGCTGGCAGGGGAAGGCCAGCCCGACCGCCCAGTCCAGCAGCACCGGCTGCGTCGAGCCGACGTACTCCTGCAGCGAGCGCAGCTCCGGCACCCGGGGCGGGGTCACCGCGATCCAGTCGTCCGGCGTCAGGGACAGGTCCTCGGCCACCACCCGGACCGCGACCGCGTCGGCGGGCATCTGGGAGCGCGCGAACCGCAGGTTGCGCCAGACCTTCGGCTGCTCGCCGTAGAGGTCGTAGGGCGTCAGGCGGCCGGCCGGTTGCACGGCGCCGCCGGGACCGGGCTTGCCGAATTCCAGTACGACCGTTTGTCCGGTGGTGTGGTGGTGCAGGATGCTGTCGCCGGCGATGGTGCCCGCGGCGGTGACCACCGCTAGCGGGTGTCCGGCGTCGGGCTTCGGTAGCTGGTACCACGCCGAGGTCAGCCTGCTCTGCTGTTGGGCGCCGGTGGTATAGCTACCGGCCACCGGAATCCGTTGCGGGTCAAGGCCGTAGGGCAGCGGGAGTGTCGACCCGTTGATGCCCGGTGTCTTCAGCTTGGTCGGCGCATCCCAGTCGTAGTCGGTCCCGGGCTGGGGCACCGTCGTCTCCCGGATGGCCTCGGCCAGCGTGCGTTCCGGCACACCGTTGGGGGTGAATCCCGTCGGGTTGACCCCGCCCAGCGGGCCCAACGGGCCGTAGTTGTCGGGCAGGGCCGCCATGAAGCCGGCGTTGCTGTCCGGCTCGACGAGCACGTCGTCGGCCAGGCCGCAGCCCCCGCTGAACTCGCGCAAGTTGTCCCAGGCATTGGAATAGGTGGGGTACTGACGTACGACGCCGGCCACCATCGAACCTACGAAGACCAGCGTCATGAAGCCCGCGGCGACAGGGATGGGCGCGGCCGTCAGCGCGCGCGCCAGCCGCCCCTCGCCGTGGCTCGTGTCCGCGAAGTGCAGCCAGGCCGCGTACACCGCGGTAATCGCGAACAGCGCGAAAAATATTGTGCTGATTGAGATTCCGCCGACTTTCGGCATGGAGCTGTTGAACGGCACGCCGTAGCTCGAGACGTACCACCAACCGTTGGTGGTGGCGAAGCAGAGCGCCAACACGAACATCACCGCCGACACGAATGCCATCCGGTTGCGCGACCAGCGCAGCACCTTCGGCGACACCAGCACCGTCGTCAGCGCGGCCATCGCGGCGCCCACCGCGGCGAAGAGCCCGAAGTGGTGCACCCACTTGGTCGGGGTGAACATCAGGAAGAACATGGTGCCGAAGATGACACCCATCAGGCGCCACGCCGGTCCGCGGGCCACTCCCGGAACTCGCTTGCGCCGCAACATGATAAACAGCGCCGTGAACAGACTGAGCGCGGTGATCAGGAACCCGAACCGGCGCGACAGTGAACCGTCGACGGTCGGCAGGATGAGGTAGTAGTAGCGCAGATTCTCGGTGTACCAGGCCTGGCTGGGCCCGATCGCGGTGCGAATCCTGGTGGCTTCCAACACCGTTGACAGCGTCTGGTCGGCGAACACGACGGTGAGGATGACGAAGCCGGCGGCCAGCAGCGGGGCCACCAGCGGCCAGGTCCCGACCGCGCGATGGCGGCGGACCAGAATCCGCAGGATCGGACGGCCACCGGCGACCAGCGCGGCCACCGCGATCAGACCGGTGGGCTGCACGCCGAGGGTAAATGCCGCGGTGACCACCGCCAGGGCCGCCGGGGTCAGCCGGGACGCGCACATCGAGCGCTCGATCAGCACGTAGGTGATCAGCGAACCGAGGGCGATGATCGGTTCGGGACGCAGGCCGTTGTCGAACGGCATCCACGCGGTCAGCAGGACCAAGCCCGCCGCCCAGTTGGCGGCCTTGCTCGACGTCACCGCGGGCCCCAGCCGGGGCAGCACCTCCCGCGACAGCAGCAGCCAGCAGACCAGCCCGGCGACCAGGTCCGGCAGTCGCATCCACAGGCTGTTGTCGCTGACGTGGGTCATCAGCGCCAGCAAGTTGTAGTACCAACCGAACGGGTCCTCCGGGCTGCCGAACCAGCGGAAGTAGTTGGACATGTAGCCGGCGTGGTCGGCGACCCGGGCCATGCCCAGGATGTAGCCGTCATCCGAGGAGTTCGCCCCGATCACATGCCACAGCACGAACCCGAAAATGACCGTGGCATCGGCGAGGGTGAACTTTTTCCAGCGGGTCGGGATGAGCCGGTGCATCCGGCGACCGTCGAGCTGGTCGAGTCGCCACAGCGCGACCAGCGAGACAATGGTCGACAGGATGGCGCCCACCATCGCCAGCAACTTCAATGTCGTTGGAGTCGTGGAGAACCGGGTGTCGATGGTCGCCGAGAATCGCAATCCGGGCGGGGCGGGACCGGTCAGGTCGGTGAACACCCCGACAATCTGCGGGCGCAGGTTGGGGTCGGCGAAGCCGCCGGACTGGGGCTTGCCCGCGGCGTCGGTCAGCCCAACAAAGGTGGCGAAAGTGCCGGCGCGCGTGGAGGTTATCTCAATGCTGGAACATCCGGGGGCACCTGGGCCCCCCTCCGCTTGGTCGCGCGACACGCTGGCGATCACCACGTTGCGGTCGGTGACGTCGACGCGCTTGCCGTTGACCACGACGAACAACGCATTGAGCGCCGCGTCCTTGCCCTTCTTGGGCGCGGTGCTCAGCACGACGCCGCCATCGGCCGGCAGGTCGCGCACCACGGCGCACGGCACACTGGCGGTCAGGTCCACCGGAGATAGCGAAATCAGCGGTGCGGTAACACTGTTCAATTGGCCATTCTGTGGCCAGTTGAGCATCGCCGTCGTCTGCACGACCGGCAACAGCGGTGTCGCCACCGACAACAGAAAACCGATCAGCCCGGCGATAGTCGCGATCCAGCGCGTGGTCCGTACGTCGCGGCCGGAGGCGGCTGCTGCTTGTCTCTCGATGACCGTGCTCATGGCAGTGCCCGAATCGGTCCTTGCCGGCTCAAGCCGTACATGGTCTGCACGCCCTGTTCTATGACGGCATTCGGCGCCTGATCACTGGGCACCAATGGGAAATACTGCTCGACCGATCCCCAATCGCGATACCAGTCGCCGCGCAGGTAGGTCGAGATCGTCGAGGTCCGCAGCAGCACTTGAGTGAACAGGAACGGCCCGCCTGTCTCGCTGGCCTCCCAACCGTTCGACGACGACGCCGTCTGTTTGTGGTCGGGAAGGAGGCGATACCGCGGAAGTTCGGCAACGCCGAGGTGTTCGGAGAAGGGCCGCTGGCACGGGAAGTTGGCCGCGGTAGCGATGTCCATCAGCACCGGGTCGCGCGATCCGATCAATTGCTGCAGGGTTTGCAGCACCGGGACCCGCGGCGGCGTGAACGAGAACCATTGATCCGAACTCAGATTCGGGTCGTAGGCGACGATGCGTGCCACATTGGCCTCAGGCGGCGCCCAGGTCAGCGGGAACCGTAGATTGCGCCAGGCCGGCTCCGGCCCGATGTCGATCGGCTGGACCTCCGCGAGTGGCTGGGTGGTGCCGTCGGGGCGCGTGACGCCCCACTGCAGTTTGAGCGACTGCCCGTAGGTGAAGGTGCCGTCCTCTTTGTACGACCAGATGGCGCCGGCGGCCGATACCACGACGATCGGGCGGTCGGGGGTCCGCGGCGGCAACTGGTACCAGGACGAGGTGGCGGTGGCGGCCAGGGTGTTCTCGCCGTAGCTGCCCATCACCGGGGTGCGGGCCGGGTCGAGGCCGAACGGGAGCGCGACGTTCGATCCGTTCACCCCGACCGGGCCCTTCCCTCCGGCGGTGCCCGCGGAGTCACTCATGGCGGCATTGGGCTTGTTGGGTGACGCGTCGGAATTCACCACCCCCGGTTTGGTCACCACCGGGTACGACCTCAGGTCATCACCCACCCCGTTGGGTTTGAACCCGACCGGGTTGACGCCGCCGAGCGGGCCGTCGGGGCCGAACGTCTGCCCCGGAACCGGTTGCAGCAGGCCAACATTGGGGTCAGGCTCGGCCAGCACGTCGTCGGCCATGGCGCAGCTGGTGGGCGACAACCCGGACTCCAGCGCCGCGAGGTTGGCCTTGGCGGTGGTGTACAGCGGGTAGCGGAAGACGGCGGCCTTGGCCAGCGAACCCACTTCGCCGAGCACCATGATCGTGGCGACCACCAGCAGCGGGGTCGACGCCAGGACGCGGTTTCGTCGGTTGTCCTTGACCTCGGTGTGCCCGGCGTAGTCCATGCGGAAGTGCTGCCAGGCGCCCAGCAGCCCGGTGATGATCGACAGCGTCAGGAACATCGACGTCACCGGGTGGCTGGCGATGACGGGCTGGATGTCGAACCACGGCACGCCGTAGTTGCCGACGTAGAACCAGCCGTTGATGCCCGAGGTCGCCCACGCCAGCACGAACAGCAGCGCAGTGACATACAGCGTCAGGTTGCGGCGGTTGTGCAGGCCGATCTGGGCGAAGGCGAACGCCGTCACCGCGCCCAGCGCTCCGGCCAGCCCGGCGAACGCGCCGAACTGGATGGCCCACTTCGTCGGGGTGAAGGTGAGCAGCAGCAAACCGATCGCGGTGGTGCCGATCAGCCGCCACACCGGTCCGCTGGCCAAGCCGCGCAGCCGGCCGCGCCGCAGCAGCACGACCAGAACAGCGAACAGGCACAGCAGCAGCACCAGCACCGCGAACCGCCGCGTCATCGACCCGTCGGCGTTGGACTCCACGGTGAGGAAGTAGTAGCGCAGGAAGTCCTGGTACCACGCGATCGTCGGCCCCACCTTGTATTTGATGCGGGCCGATTCGGCGACAGTGGCCAGCGTCTCGCTGCGGAAGACCACCACCAGGATCAGCGACAGCGAGGCCGCGAGCACCAGCAACGGCGCCAGCAGCCCATCGGTCTCGCGGCGCCGGCGGATCGTGCCGGCGATGGCCCGGGCCCCGGTCAGCAGCGCGGCGACGGCGATCAACCCCTGGGGCGCCAGCGTCACGGTGAGCATCGCCACTACGATCGCGATGGCCGCGGGAGCCAGTCGTCGCAGGGCGATCGAGCGCTCCACCAGCACCCAGGTGACCAGCACGCCCAGGGCGATCAGCGGCTCGGGCCGCAGGCCGTTGTTGAAGGGCAGCCAGGCGGCCAGGAACACCGCCCCGGCGGTGAACACGGCGACCCGGTTGGCGGCCAGGCCGCCCTTTCCCGGGCCGAGCCGGCGCAGCACGCAATGGCTGATGATCAGCCAGCAGCCGATCCCGGCCAGCAGGGCCGGCACCCGCATCCACACTCCGGCGGTGCTGATCGACGCGAATTTGGCCAGCACCGCCAGATACCAGTCGAACGGCGCCTCGGTCGTCCCGAAGTAGCGGTAGTAGTTGGCCACGTAGCCCGCTTGCGGCGCGACCCGGGCGATCGTCAGGTTGTAGCCGTCATCCGACGACGTGGCACCGATGACATGCCAGACCATCAACGTCCCGATCACCGCCGCGTCGGTCAGCCACGTGGCCACGCTGATCGGTCGGCCACCGCGCAGCCGTGGGCGGTACCGGGCCAGCCAGCCGATCGGGGATCGCCAGTTGATCAGGGTGCCGCCGCGGCTGTGGCGGTCCAGCACGGCCAACGCGACGACCGCGGCCAGGACCGCCAGCACGCCGATCGCCATCACCAGCTCCTTGAGGGCGGTGGGCGACGTGATGAATCGGGTGTCGATGTCGATGCGGGCCGACAGCCCGGGCTGCGCGGACACCTTCAGGTCCGTGAAGATCCCGCCCACCTGCGGCTTTTTCTCGGCGGGCAGCAGGCCCGCGGCGCCCGGTATGCCGACGAAGTCCGCACCCGCTGCACCCGCGTCGGCCCAGACGTGCAGGACGCTGCAGGCGCCGGCGGCCACGGCCGGGCGCGGCGCGACGGCGGCCACGGTGTCCCGGAACGCGACGACGACGACGTCTTTGTCGGCGCGGACGAACAGCCCGTTCTTGCCCGGATCGACGCCGCCGGTGGGCAGCGTCGAAACCACCAGGCCGCCGCTGGCGGGCAGGCCGGCTATCGCCGGGCAGGGAATGGAGATGTCCAGGGCGCGCGGCGCCCCGGACACCAGCGGAGCGGTGACCTGCGCGATGTGCCCGTCCACGGTGCCCTGCGGCCACAGCACGGTCGCCGTCGTCTGTCGGACAGGCAACAACGGAACCAGAAGGCATAACAGTAGGCCCAGGCTTCCGGCGACGATGGCGACCAACCGCGGGAACCGCTGCGATCGCTGGATTCCGTCGTGGGGCACGAGGGTCGATCGTAAGCGACGGCCCTGAGTGCGGTGAGGACGCGGGGCCGCGCAGCCGCGACCGGGCTCCCGGACTCTTCCGCGGTGGCGCGGAGATTCGTAACATTTCTTGTTCGGGGCCGAAAATATCGTCAAAGCACCAAAATTCTTGTGCGCGCGCTCCGCGCATTTAGCGAGAGGGCCCCCTGTGACGGCACCGACCGAGGACAGGTCCGAGGCCTGCGTCGTTAGTCTTCTCGACTGGTTGCGCGCCAAGGCATCCAGCGCCGAGGCAACCAAACTCGAGCAATTGGTGAGTCTGCTCAACGAGATTGTCGCGGCGGGCGTACTGCCCGCGCTTTAGGCCACCCGCCTGTCAAACCGGCTTCGCCGCCTCGGTGCGGTCAAAATGGGTCAGGGCCCCGCGAAACTGGCCCGAGAATCGGAGAAGGTTGACACCGCGATGAAGAACCCAGGACTCGGGTTTGGCGTCTTGGGGCCGCTGCTGATGACCACCAACGGCGCCCGCGTGCCCTTGGGTGCGCCGAAACAGCGAGCGGTGCTGGCCATGCTCCTGGTCCGCCGCAATCGCCCGGTGTCCGTCGAAGCGCTGATCGATGCCGTGTGGGACGGCGATCCCGTGCCCGCGGCCCGGACCAGCATCCAGTCCTACGTGTCGAACCTGCGCCGGCTGGTCCGTGACGCCGGGGGCAACCCCAATACCGTGCTGGCCAGCGCCCCGCCGGGATATCAGCTCAATGTCGCCGACGCCGACTGCGACATCGGCCGGTTCTTGGCCGAGAAGGCCGCGGGGATCCAGGCCGTCGCGGCGGGGCAGTTCGAGGAGGCCAGCGGCCGTCTGTCCGCAGCGCTGAGCGAGTGGCGCGGGCCGGCGCTGGACGACCTGCGCGACTTCGCCTTCGTCGATGCCTACGCCACCGCCCTCTTAGAGGAGCGGCTGGCGGTCCATACCGCGCGGGCCGAGGCCGAGATCGCGTGCGAACGTCCCGGGGCCGTCATCGCCGAACTGGAGATGCTGGTCTCCAGGTACCCCCACCACGAGCCGCTGTGGGCGCAGCTGATCACCGCCTACTACGTCACCGAGCGCCAGTCGGATGCCCTGCGGGCGTATCGGCGATTGAAATCGGAGTTGGCCGAGGGGCTCGGTATCGACCCCGGTCCGACGGTGAGTGCGTTGCACGAGCAGATCCTGCGCCAGGAGCCGCTGGCCGCCAGCCGCCCCAAACGGTCCAGGCGGGCGACGGTGACCACCAGTAAGCAAACCTCCGCCAAGTCCGAATCGGCTGCCCTGCAGGTGTTCAGCGAACCGGTGCTCGCCCGGCTGCGCGACAAGGCGGGACGCCAATATCCGATGACCGGCGCGACCACCCGGATCGGGCGGCTTGACGACAACGACATCGTTCTCGATGACACCGAGGTCAGTCGGCATCATGCGGTAATCACTGACACCGGAATGGGTTTCGTGATCACGGACCTGCGCTCGACCAACGGCGTCAAGGTGCAGCGCCGGCGTATCCGCCCCACCGCGGAGCTCGCCAACGGCGATCACATCCGCATCGGCAGTCACGAGTTTGTCTTCGAGATCCGCTCGCTGTAAGCAGCGCAGCGGCGGCCGACCTTAGCAAACGCAAGAATTTCGCAAGAATTTCACGACCGTCTGACAAGCGCGCTGCGCGAGTCTTAGTGAAGTCGGCCGAGGGGGTCGACCCCGACACGGGATTCCCTCACAATTCCGGGTTCGGGAAAGATTCGGGCAGTTAAGGATCCACACCATGAATGCCAACATCCCCAACGAAGAGACCCAGTCAGACACGACCGCCAAGCGGCCGTCCAAGCTCCGCATCGCCGCGGGCGTCGGACTGGCCACCATCGGCCTGTCGATCGCCGGATCGCTCATGCCGGCCGTCGCGTCCGCGGACCCTTACGTCCCGTGGAGCGGCCCGCTGCACCCGTTCCGCCACTACGCGGCCAACGTCATCGACCCCGCCTGGGCCCTGACGCACCCGCTTCGCGCCTTGATCCCCTGATCTCGACGACAGCTTCGGCCCCGCCTCCGGATTGACATCGCCGTCGCCCGGGGGCGGGGCTAACTGCATTGGATACCGTTGTGCCCCAATGGCTTAATGCCTCAGCGGCGCCGGGCTCCATAGGCCGCTGCGGGTCGCGGTCCCCAGCTGCAGCACGGCGGGTTGAGCGCCGGGGTAGTAGGGCGTCAGTTGTTGCAGGCTGCCCCAGTCCCGCGACCAGTCGTCCTTCAGGTAGCTCGGGACCGTCGTTGCCTTCAGCAGCAATTCGGTGACACCCAGCGGCCCGCCGCCGTTGTTGTCCATCACCGGTGAGTTCGCCTCGGCGCCGAAACGGTCGGGCAGGATGCGCCATTTGGGTGTCTCGTCGACGCCGTTCTGATGGCCGAACGGCCGCTGGCACGGGAAGGCCAGGCCCACCAGCCAGTCCAGGAACACCGGGTCGCTGGAGCCCACCACGTCCTGCAGCGTGCGCAGCTGCGGAATTCGCGGCGGTGTCAAGGCAATCCAGTGCTGCGGCGCCAGATCCTCGTCGTCGGCGACCAGGCGGACCTGGGTGGCGGCCTGCGGGATCGCCGACATCGACAGCCGCAGATTGCGCCAGGCCGGCGACGCCCCGACATCGAAGAATTGGAACGACCCGTCCGGGTGCCCGCTGGCCGCTCCGCTGTCGGTGGCCCACTGCAGCTGCACTTCGCGGGGATCGAAGCGGCCGGCCGCGCTGACCACGAGCAGCGGTGCCGCCTGGTCCCGCGGGGGTAGCCGATACCAGGCCGACCGCAGCCTGGCGGTCACCTGGATGCCCGACCGCCAGCTGCCCAGCACCGGGGTGTGGGCCGGGTCCAGGTTGTACGGCAGCTCGGCGCGGGAACCGTTGATTCCCGGTGCGGCGCTGGTGCCGCCCTCGTTACCGGCCTGTCCACCGGTGATCGTCCCGTTGTCGCTGACGAAAGTCCGGTCGCCCGGCCGATCCATCACCCGGTCGGCGGAGACGTCGGAGGGAACGCCGTTGGGCGTGAACGCTTCTGACAATCCGGCCCCCAGCGCGTCGGCCACCGGGGCCGTCACCGGAGTCAGCATGCCGGCGTTGGGATCCTGCTCAACCAGCACATCGTCGGCCAGGCCGCACGACTTGCCGACCAATGCCTGCAGGTTGGACCGGCCCACCGACCAGGCCGGGTATTGGCCGGTCATCGCCAGCGTCAGCGAGAGCACCTCGAACGTCACCAACGCCCAGGCCGCAATTGCCAAGGGCGACTGGACGATTCCGGCCGCCCGCGCCCCGAACCGGGTCTTCGGCCCCCCGTTGTCCGGGGAGACGAAGTGGAACCACGCCGCGAGCAGCAGCACTAGCAGTGTCAGCCCGAGCAGGGCGGTGGCAAAGGCGTAATGCCACGCCGGGAACGAATTCGACCATGGCACACCGAAATTGGAGACATACCACCAGCCGTTGACGCTGGCGAAGGAGTACGCCACCAAGAACAGCACCACCGCGGCGAATACGGTGCGGTTTCGCCGGGATCGCATCGCCACCGACATCACCGCGACCGCCGCCAGCGCCCCCAGCGAGCCGGCCAGCCCGGCGAACACCCCGAAGTGGTGCGTCCATTTGGTGGGCGTGAACATGATCGCGACGAACGAAATGATCGTGATGCCGACGATGCGACGGCTCGGGCCGGCCGCAGTGCCCGGAATTCGCCCCTTGCGCAACGACATTGCCACCGATATCCCGAGGGCGAGGATCAGCGCCAGGACGGCGAAGCGCCGGGCGACCGATCCGTCGGGACTGGCCATGAACAACCGCTCGTAGCGGATGTGCTCGTCGAACCAGCTCAGGCTGGGTCCGACGGTGCGCTTGAGCGCACTGGCCTGAATCTCGCCGGCCAGGGTCTGGTCGCGGAAGATCAGGATCGCGGTGACGGTGGCCGCCGCCAGGATGGGCGCCAGCAGCGGCAGCGCACCGAACTGTCGCGATCTGCGGTGCAGGATGGTGCGCAGCGGTCCGATCGCGACCAGTAGCGCGCCGATCGAGGCGATACCCGTCGGGCCGGAGAACAGGGTCAGCGCGCCGATGATGCAGGCGATGGCCACCGGCAACAGCCGGCTGGTGGCCACGGCGCGTTCAACCGAACACCAGGTCAGCAGGATACCCAGCGCGATGATCGGCTCGGGCCGCAGGCCGTTGTCGAGCGGCAGCCAGAACGCCAGGAACATGCCCGCCGCGGTCCACGCCGCGGACCGGCTCTTCTTGACGGCGTCGCCCAGCCGCGGCAGGACCTCACGGCTGATCACCCACCAGCAGGTCAGCGCCATCACCAGGGTGGGCAGCCGCATCCAGATGCTGGTGGTGCTGACGTGGGCCCACAACGCGAGCAGGTCGTAGTACCAGCCGAACGGCGCCTCGGGCGTACCGAACCAGCGGTAGTAGTTGGCCATGTAGCCGGCATGCTCCGATACCCGGGCCATGGTCAGGATGTAGCCGTCGTCGGAGGTGTTGGCGCCGACGAACTGCCACCAGACCAGCACGGCGATCACCAGGGCGTCCAGGCTGCCGATTGACCACCAGCGTGGCGGCAGGAAGCGGCGGTGCCGGGTGCCGTCGGCGGTGTCGAGGACGTGCAGCGCGATCAGCGACACGGCGGTCAGCACCACCCCGAGGATCATCGCGATCAACTTCAGTCCGGTGGGATGGCTGCTGTAGCGGGTGTCGATGGTCGCGGAGAAGTTGAGTCCGGGGGGCGCCGGCCCGGCCAGATCGGTGAAGACGCCGACGATCTGGGGCCGGAAGTCGTAGCCGCTCTTCTCGCCGCGCAGCGGCGAGCCGGGATGCTCGGTGTTGGGCCCCTGTGTCAGCCCGACGAATTCGGCGGCGACCTTGTCGGCGTGCGCGGTGAAGGTCAGGCGCTGGCAGGCCGGGCTGAGCACCTGGCTCAACGGGGCGCCGACCACGGGGACGTTGCGCACCACCAGCACCAGGTCGTCGTTGGCCCGCTGGATGAGCAGGCCGCGGTCGACAGCCTTGGAGGCTTGCTTGGGCACCGTCGACAGCAGCACCGTCTTGCCGGAGTTCTGCGGCCCGGCCAGCCCGGCGGCCGCCTGACACGGCACGGTGATGGTCAAGTCGGTGGCCACATACCCGATCAGCGGTGCGTCGACGCTCTCGAAAGTGCCGTTCTGCGGCCAGTTCAGCTGGGCGGTGGTCTGGTCGACCGGCAGCACCGGGGTGGCGATCGCCAGCAGAGCCCCGAGCAGACCGGCGACCACGGCGACGAGCCGAGCGATCCGGTGGTTTGGTCCCGTGTCGCTCACGGAGGTAGATGGTAGTTCTTCGGCCAAGCCGGAAGAGGTGTCGGTGCTCATCGGGCGCCCGTGGCCGGCTGGGCGTCCGGGGTGCGGATTGCCAGCACAAACGGGCCGATGCTGCGGACCACGAAATGCGGATCCTCGAACAGGGCGGCGCGCATGTCGACGGTGTAGCGGCGGACGTTGGGCTGATTCGGGTAGACGTCTTCGGCCAGCCGCAGCGTGTAGTTGCCGTTCGCGCCGTGGCGCATCAGGAACACCGTCGGCGGCGGCCAGGGCGAGCTGTCCAGGGCGTGCAGCAACTCGTCGGCCGTCTTGAGCGTGGACCACTTCTTGATCTGGGTGGCCCGCAGGTCGAACTGTGCGAGCGGGTTGGCGTAGTGGGAGGTCAGCCCCTGAAAGCCCCAGTACGGGTAGTAGGACAGGAAGCTGTAGTCGGCGGTCAGCACTATCGTCTGGTCGCGCGGCTTGCCGGTGACACGCAGGATGGCGTCGTCGATGACGGAGTAGAACTTCTCCGACCCCGGCGGGCGGCGGTCGCCACGCTGGCCGTGGCCGTCGGTATCGGTGTAGGCGATGGTGAGGTCCGGCCGCAGCACGTCGGGGATGTCTTGGCTGAAGGCGATCGCCGCGGCCAGCCCGATCGCCCCGGCGATCGGCGCGGTCGCTTTTTCGAAGGCCAGGCTGCGCGAGGCGAGGGCCTTGACGCCCTCGACGAACCCGAACACCCCGGCGGCGACCAGCAGCACGCTTAGCGTCGGTTGCAGCCGGAAGGACAGCAGTGTGGTGCGCGCCAGCGTCGTCAGCATCGACAGCAGCGACCACAGGTAGACGGCCAGCACGCCGACGGCCAGGGCGCCGGCCCGGGCCGAGGAACGGGCGCGCACGACCAGCCACAGGGTGCCCAGCAGGCAGATCGTGCCCAGCAGCGAAAACTGCAGCATCGGGAAGGTCAGCTCGGCGCCGTCGGCCGGCAGATAGTGCGCGGCGCTGCCGCTGTTGCTGACCGGGCTGTGCAGCGCGCGCAGCGCGAACGGCAGCAAGGTGGGCGCCCAGATCGCCGCGGCGACGACGGCGATGACGGCCACCCGGCGCAGCGGGTCGAGCGCCGCCTTCAAGCTGCCGCGTCGCCACCGCGACACCACCAGCAGCAGCGCCATCAGGGCAAAAGTGAACGCGGTGAAAACGAACAGCAGCGTGTACCAGGTGGCCGTGAACCCGAGGAAGAGTCCGGCCGCGGCCACCGCGGCCCAGCCTCCGGAACGCTCGCCGGCTCGCAGGCCCGACCACGTCAGCACCAGCACCGGCGGCAGCAGCACCGTGATCATCGCGGAGTAGGGCTCGGGTGAGCCGTAGGCCAGCGTCACCGCCGCGGTCGCGGTCGTGACGACCAGCGCGTACTCGAAACGGACCATCCGCCACCACAGCACCAGCGCGACGGCGATTGCGATGGTGATCGACGTGATGGCCCACGGCTTGCAGATCTCCCAGGCGGGCGTCCCGCTCAGCGCCGCTGCGCGCCCGCCGATCCAGAACCAGCCCGGCGGGTAGAACGCGGGCAGCCCGAGGTAGGTCATGTCGTGCAGGGCGGGGCTGTCGGCGAACCGGGTCAGGTACTCGGTGCGGAACTGCTGGTCCACCGAGATACCGAACAGATAAAGCTTGGTCGCTCCCAACGGCATGCCCAGCGTCACGACGCTGAACGCGGACACGAACACCAGCCCGCCCAGCTGGGCCAGCAGCCGGTGGTAGCGACCGCCGCGTCGCCATGCCCAGCCGACGGCCACCAGCCCGACCAGGCAGGCGACCTGCCCGACGGTGGTCAACGCATGCAGCTGGTTCGACGACGGGAAAGCCGGCCACTGGACACGCGAGATCGCGACCAGCGACACCACCGAGACGACGACGGCCACCAGCAGGGCCAGAGCCATCTGGCCGACGGTGGCCAGCGCGTTACGCATGGTCAGATGGGCAGCCTGCGGAAGATGCTCCGCGGGATGTGCCGCAACACCACCATCACGTACCTGAATGCTCCTGGCGCCCAAACCAATTCCTTACCCTTTGCGGACGCGGTCACTGCGAGGTTGGCGACGTACTCCTTGTCGACGGTGAGCGGTGCTTCCTTGACGTGTGCGCTCATCCTGGTGCGGACCTGACCCGGCCGGATCACCAGAACCCGAACTCCGAACTCGCGCAACGCTTCACCGAGTCCGAGGTAGAAGCCGTCCAAGCCGGCCTTGGTGGAGCCGTAGACGAAGTTGGACCGTCGCACTCGCTCACCGGCGACGGTGCTCATCGCGATGATCTGGCCGAAGCCCTGGGCGCGCATCTTCTCGCCCAGCAGGACACCGACGGAAACTGCTGCGGTGTAATTGATTTCAGCGGCCAGCACGGCTTTGCGCTGGTTCTGCCACAGCTCCTCAGCATCGCCGAGAATGCCGAATGCGACGATGGCCACGTCGACGTCGCCGCCGGAGAAGGCCTGCTCGATCGTCTTCGGGTGGCTCTCGGAGTCCGTCGCCTCGAAGTCGATCAGCTCGACCGAACGCGCACCGGCCGCTTTCATCTGCGCGACCGCGTCGTCGCGTCCCGGGTCGCCGGGCATGGCGGCCAACAGGATTCGCGCGTGCGCGTTCTGCAGGTAGCGTTCGCAGATCGCCAGCCCGATCTCGGACGTGCCGCCGAGCAACAGGATGGTCTGCGGATTTCCCACCGCGTCGAGCACCATTTAGAGCAGCTCCAAACGTCGGGCCATGTCGGAGGCGAACACCCGTAGGGGATCCGCCTTGCGGCGCACGGCGATCCACTCGTCGATGCGCGGATACATGGCGTGAAAGGTTTCGGCACTCACCCGGGAGTCCTTGGCCGTGTACACCCGTCCGCCGAATTCGAGAACGCGGCGGTCGAGTTCGATGAGGAACTCGTTGATCCCGGGCTTGTTGGGGAAGTCCATCGCGACGTTCCAGCCGGCCATCGGGAAACTCAGCGGCGCGCGGTTACCCGGCCCGAAGAGTTTGAACACGTTCAACGCCGAGTAGTGGCCGCGGGTTTGGATCCAGCGGATGATGGCCTTGAATTCGTCCATCGCGTCCGGCGGGACCAGGAACTGGTGTTGGGCGAAACCCGTTGGCCCGTAAGCATTGTTCCAGCCGCTGACCAGGTCGAGCATGTGGTAGAACTGCGACAGATTCTGGATCTTGCCGCTGTAGGTTCCGCCCAGCCGGTAGTACACCTCGCCGATCGCCATGAACGAGAGCTTGTTCATCGCGCTAACCGGAAACACGTTCGGCACCGTCAACAGGTGGGGCGCGTCGAATTTCAGCGGATTCTTGGCGAGCTTGGCCGGCAGCTGATCCAGCCTGGCCAGGCTGCCCCGGCTGACCGCGGCCCGGCCGAGCTTCGGTGGCGGGTTGATCAAGTCGAACCAGGCGCTGGAGTAGGTGTAGCGGCTTTCGCTGCCGTCGAGGTGGACGGCGACCGTTTCGTCGAGGTCCTTGGTGGCAACGCCGTCGGCGATGAAGTACGCCGTCTCGGTCGCCGTCATGGCGATGGTGGCCCGCAGGACGATGCCGGTGAGGCCGTTGCCCCCCACGGTGGCCCAGAACAACTCCGACTCGGGGCCGTCCGGGGTGAGCTGCCGAATCTGGCCGTCGGCCATCAGCAGCTCCATGGACCGCACGTGGTTACCGAAGCTGCCCGCGCTGTGGTGGTTCTTGCCGTGGATGTCGCAGGCGATCGCCCCGCCGACGGTGACCTGGCGTGTTCCCGGCAGCACCGGAACCCACAGCCCGAACGGGAGTGCGGCCTTCATCAATTGGTCGAGGCTGACGCCCGCGTCGACGTCGACCAGCCGGGTGTCGGCGCTGATCGAGTGGATGCGATTGAGCACGGTCATGTCGATGACCAGGCCGCCGCCGTTTTGCGCGTTGTCGCCGTAGGAGCGGCCCAGCCCGCGTGCGATGACGCCCCGGCCTTTTGCCAGGCCGCCGGCGTCGGCCACCTGGGCCACCGCCTTGGCGATCACCTCGGGGTCGCGGGTCGACAGCACCTGGGCCACCGACGGCGCGGTGCGGCCAAAGCCCATCAGCCGGGTGGTGGTGGTCGGAATATCGGTGCTCAACATCGTCAAAGAGGGTACCGCTTACGCAGGTCGCTCAGCGGATGCGGAAGATAACGGCTCGCTGCACGATGAAGTTGATGACCGTCGCGGTGCCCTGCGCGATGACGAAGGCGACCGGTATCGCCCACCCCCGGTAGTGCATCAACACCAGGCAAAGGTGGTTCAGACCGACCTGTACCGCGAACGTGACGGCGTAGAGAACCATTACCGCGACGAATCGTGTGGTGCTCGGGGCGGCCTGGAATGTCCATCGGCGGTTGATCAGGTAGGCGGTGAGGGTGCCGACGATGAAGCTGATGGCCTTGGCCAGATCGACCTGCAGGCCCACCCCTTTGTACAGCGACGCGTAGATGCTGAAGTCGACGACCGCGGCCAGCCCGCCGGTGATGACGAAGCGCGTGACCTGCGTGCTGAGCTTCAGGTGCGGGAGCGGCGACGCCGTCTCGGGCTCAGGGGGAAGCATTGCGGGGAGTCTAACGGGGCGCGGGTGTCCCCGGGACGCGCTACTTGGGCAGCTTCACCGAGATCAGCTCGACCTGGGTTTCCCCCTGCGGCGTCGAGTAGGTGACGGTGTCGCCCGCCTTGTGCCCGGCCAGGGCCTGCGCCAACGGACTGCGAGCGGTCAGCGTCTCGGCCTCGCGCCCGATGGGCGTCTCCTCGACGATCGAGATCACGTGCATGGTGACGACTTCACCGTCCGCGAACTTCAGCGTCACCACGGTGCCGCCGGGCAGTGCTTCGGAGGCGTCCTCCGGCGCCGGCCCGGTTCGCAGCCGCCGGTCCAGTTCGTTGATCCGGTCGGCGAGGACTACCAGCTCGTCGGCGCGCTGAATCGCCTCGGCCGCGTCGCCGTGATCACCGACCATGCCGCGGTCGTTTTTGACCTCGAGCTCGAGCTGCTCGCGCCGCTGCCGTAGCCGGTCCAGCTCCGCGGCGAGGTTTTCCTTCGCCGCATCCGCCACCGATTGGACTTTTTTTGCCACGTCAGCCGACCTTTCGCAGCGGGCCTGCGACCGGGTGTCGCGTGTGCCCCCAGTTGGTTTTGCCAATTATTCATTCATACGCCGCAAAACCGCGAGGGGCCTTTTGTCATGCCCGTGCGGTTTCTAGTGCGACGGTGGCTCGGCGCCCGCGGTTCCAGAGAACCCCGGACCGTCCTGGTCCTCGTAGTCGATGACCTCGCCGCGCAGCGCATCGAAGATGGCCATGCCCTGCGAAACCAGCCCGGCGGCGACCTGGCCGAGGCCTTCGGCGCCGTTGAGCACAGTGAGATTGGAGTTCGACAGGCCGATCGCGGCCTTCTCGACGATTTGAGGTAGCTGGTCGATGAGTGCCTTGTCGAGCGCGACGCGGTTGTGCGACGCCGCCGCCTCGGCCAGGATCTTCATCTTCTCGGCGTCCGCGACAGCTAAGATCCGGACGCGTTCGGCTTCGGCCTCGGCGGGCTTGACCACCTCGGCGACCAACTCCTGCTGGCGCAGTTCGGCGGCGCGCTGGGCAAGTTCGGTGCGCATTGCCAGCACCTCGCGCTGGGCCTCGGCTTCGGCCAGCGGGCCCGCCTGGGCGGCCTCGGCCTGGGCTTTGTCGACCTCGGCCTTGTACTGCGCCTTGACGACGGCGGTCTGACGGGCGAATTCGGCTTGCTGGCGCTGAGACTCCTGCTCGGCTTCCGCCGACTTCTGGTTCGCCTGTGCCTGAGCGATCTGCGCCATCTGCTGGATGGCCGCGTTGTGTGGTGCCGACATCGCGGTGATGTAGCCGAGGCCGTCGTCGTCGATGGACTGGATCTGCAACGCGTCGACGGTCAACCCGATCCTGGCCATTTCCTCCTTGGAGCCGTCGAGCACCTCGGTGGCCAGCTTCTGGCGTTCGCGGATGATCTGCTCGACGGTCATCGAGCCGATGATCGAGCGCAGGTGGCCGGCGAAGATCCGGCCGGTGAGCACGGCCATCTGGTCCTGGTCGGACAGGAACCGCTGCGCGGCGCTGATGATGCTCTCGTTGTCGTTGCCGACCTTGAAGGCGATCACCGACCGGACGTTCAGAGTGATGCCCTGCTGGGTGACGCACTTCTCGGCGACCTCGGCCTCACACATGGCCAGCGTCAGGAACCGCGCCTTGCGGAAGATCGGCAGGATGAAGGCCCCGTGGCCGGTGACCACGCGGAACGGGGCGTTGCTCTTGGCTCTGCCGCCGGAGATCAGCATCGCCTCGTCGGGAGCGGGCACCTTGTAACCGAGCATCGTTGGACTCCTTCAAGTTTGCTGTTCGGGGATGTCAGTCGTCGTTGAGATCAGATGAGGTGCCGCCCGGCTGGTTCCACGGCTCGACGACCACCGTCCGCGGGCCCCGAGCTTCGACCACCAGCACCTTGCTGCCCCTCGGTAATGGTTCGTCCGACCATGCCAACAAGGTCTCCTTCGAGCCCCGCACGGTCACCAACACCTCGCCGGCGCCGCGATCACCGCGGGTCGCCACGAGCAGCGTCCCAACACAACCGATTGCCGAGGCGTCGCTCACGATCGCATACTCCTCCATCTGTGCGGTCCAGCGTCGATTTTCGTCGTGTTCGCTGCGGATCGCACATGTGCGCTGCGAACCCTGACTCCAAGGATTCGTAAAGGCCGGCGTCGGAACCTTTTCTCACGCTCCCAGATCGCTGGGCGGGGATGAGCAAAGGAGCCCATCATGATCGCCATCAGCCTTCGCGCCGTGGCCCACAGCGCCGCCCGGGCTGTCGGTTTCGCAACCGTCGCCGCGGCTCTCACGCTCGGCTTTGCCACGGGATTGGCGCACGCCGACAGCACAACCCCCGCCGGCCGGTACGGCGACCCGGCCGCTGCCGCCGCGTATTGGCGGCCACAGACCTATGACGACTGCGCGCTGATGGCCGCCGCCGATGTGGTCGGCGAAATAACCGGGCGCCCGGTCTCGGAGCAGGAGATCATCGCCGCGGCGCAGCAGCTGCCGAGCCAGTCGCACCCGGGATCGATCTACACACTGCCCATCAACAAAGACGACCCGAACACCGGCCAGGGCACCACGCCCGACGATCTTCCGCTGTTGCTGGCGCACTACGGTGTCGCCGCCACGTTGACCAATCGCAGCGATGCCACCACGACGGGTGTCCCCACCGGCATGGCCGCGCTCAAGCGCTACTTGGCCAGCGGCCGCAAGGTGATCGGCGAGGTGAACGCCGAGCTCATCTGGGGCCAGCCGGTGGACAGCAAGGACAAGAACGGCCAGCCCGCCGCCGACCACGCGCTGGTCATCACGGGGGTCGACACCGTCGACGGCACGGTGCACCTCAATGACAGCGGCGCCGCCGACGGCGCGAACTCGACGGTATCCATCGAGCTCTTCTCCAGGGCATGGGCCGCGAGCGATGACGAAATCATCGTCACCGACGCGACCCACTAGACCCAGTAGGGGACCCGGGCGCGATATTGGCGCATCGCGATCGCCGCCAGCACCCAGCCGACGGCGGTCAGCACCAGCACCACCGCCCAGTGCCGCAGCTCCTGGTGGGCACCCAGCAGCGGCGCCCGCACGATGTCGAGGTAGTGCAGCAGCGGGTTGAGCTCGACGATGCTCGCCCAGTTTCCCGCGCCCTGCTGGCGCAGGGTGTCGTCGTTCCAGATGATCGGCGTCATGAAGAACAGCAACTGCACGACGGAGAACAGCAGCGGACCGATGTCCCGGTAGCGAGTCGCCAGGATGCCGAAGCACAACGACACCCAGATGCAATTGAGCACGATCAGGCCCAGGGCCGGAATGACCGAGAGGTCGGCCCACGACCACGGCTTGGGAAAGATGATCGCGACGACGACGTAGATGACGATGTTGTGGGCGAACAGGATCACCTGCCGCCACACCAGCCGGTAGACGTGCACGCTCAGCGGCGTCGGCAACTGTTTGATCAGACCCTCGTTGGCGACGAACACGTCGGCGCCCTCCAGGATCGCGGCGTTGATCAGGTTCCAGATGATCAATCCGAGCGTGACGTAGGGCAGGTGCACGGACAGGTCGAGGTGAAACAGCTTCGAGTACAGCCCGCCCATCGCCACGGCGGTGGTCCCGGTCGCGATGGTGATCCAGAACGGCCCGAGCACCGAGCGGCGGTACCGCTGCTTGATGTCCTGCCAGCCCAGGTGCAACCACAGCTCACGGCGACGGAAGCCGTCGGCGAGGTCGCCCCGCGCGCGGGTGAACGTCCTGGACTGCGCCGCCGCGTCGATGAACGTCACCGGGATCCTCCTGCGTCGGGTTGGCCGAATTGCTCACGACGTCCCAAGCGGCGCAACCGAATCCATTCCACGAACCCCTGCGGGTCCCGTCGGCTGATCAGGAAGAACCAACCGAACCGCAGCCACTCCTGGGCCACCAGCTTGCGCAGCCCCGGCTGCGACTGCAGGTAGCCGCGGTTGCGGTAGGTGAAGTACCGCTTGGTGGGATTGTCGGGGTACTGGGTGTGCATCCGGCCGCCCAGGATCGGGCGGAACTCCTCGGATCCGCTGGGGTGTAGGTAGATCGCGTCCAGGCAGGTGCCGAAGGGCAGGCCGGAGCGGACCAGCCGGCGATGCACCTCGACCTCGTCGCCCCGGATGAACAGCCGAAGGTCCGGGACGCCGACGGCTTCCAGCGTGGCCGCGCGAAACAGCGCGCCGTTGAATAGCGATGCGATCCCGCGCAGCAGGTCCTGTCCCGCTTCGGTGCGCAATTCGCTTGTGCGCCTACGCCATACGAGTCCACGCCGCAGCGGAAACGCGAGTCGATCCGGGTCGTCGGAGTTGCACACCATCGGCGACACCTCGGCCAGGCCGTATTTGTCCGCGCAGGCCAGCAGCGTCGCCAGCACCCGGGTGTCCTGCGGGTGTCCGTCGTCGTCGGCCAGCCACACCCAATCGGCGCCCTGTGCCAGCGCGTGCAGTATGCCGAGTGCGAAACCGCCTGCGCCGCCCAGGTTTCGGCGTGAGGCCAAGTAGGTGGTGGGAATCGGTTGGGCGCCAACGACATCGGACACGCGGCTGTCGGCCGCGCCATCGTTGTCGACCACGATCAGGTGATCGGGCGACCGCGTCTGCGTGCTCAACATCTCGAGCGACTTGGCCAGTTCGTCGGGTCGCCGGTGGGTGACGACCACGGCGACGACGGACTCACTCATCCCCGGAAACTTGTTGTGCGAGTGGCTGATCAGCTTGGGCGGCGAGTTGATTCTCGGCCAGCACCTCGTGGACGTGCCGGGCCGCGTCCTCGCCCTCATAGGCGCGCACCACGTCCTCGATGCCGCCCGACATGCGGATGACCCCGTGGTCGATCCACATCGCGGTCTTGCACAGCCGGGCCAAGAATTCGTTGGAATGGCTGGCGAACACCAGGATCCCGGAACGCTCGACCAGCCCCTGCAGTCGCGACTGCGCTTTCTTGAGGAAGTCGGCGTCCACGGCTCCGATGCCCTCGTCGAGCAGGAGGATCTCGGGGTCGATGCTGGTGACCACGCCCATCGCCAGCCGGACCCGCATCCCGGTGGAGTACGTGCGCAGCGGCATCGACAGGTAGTCGCCGAGCTCGGTGAATTCGGCGATCTCATCCACCTTGGCCAGCATCTGTTTTCGGGTCTGCCCCAGGAACAGGCCGCGGATGATGATGTTCTCGTAGCCGGAGATCTCGGGGTCCATCCCGACGCCCAGATCGAAGACCGGGGCCACCCGGCCGGTGACCTTCGCCCAGCCGCGGGTGGGTTCGTAGATGCCCGAAAGTAGGCGCAGCAGAGTCGATTTCCCGGCTCCGTTATGGCCGACCAGCCCGACCCGGTCGCCGAGTTCGAGGGACATGGTGATGTCGCGCAACGCCTCGACGACCACCACGTTGGAGTTGTTGCGCCCGATCGTGCCGCCCGCCTTGCCCAGGAACGCCTTCTTCAACGACCGCGACTTCGCGTCGAAGATGGGGAATTCCACCCATGCGTCACGCGTCTCGATGTGGGGTGCGGGATCCGGCACGATGAGCTACTTCAGCCGTCTTACAGGTATTGCCCGGTGCCCGAGCCGGGCCCGTGGCCCGGCCGTCCGATGCCCGGGGGCAGGGCTCCCTGGCGCATCTGCTCCAGCTGCGCGCGGGCGGCCATCTGCTGGGCGAACAGCGCGGTCTGGATGCCGTGGAACAGCCCCTCCAGCCAGCCGACCAGCTGGGCCTGTGCGATGCGCAGCTCGGCATCCGACGGTTCGGCGTCCTCGTTGAACGGCAGGGTGAGGCGGTCGAGTTCCTCGCGCAACTCCGGGGCCAGACCGTCCTCGAGCTCCCGGATGCTGGTGGCGTGGATCTCCCGCAGTCGCTTGCGGCTGGCATCGTCGAGCGGTGCGGCCCGCACCTCTTCGAGCAGTTGCTTGATCATGGTGCCGATCCGCATCACCTTGGCGGGCTGCTCGACCAGATCGGTCAGCGAGCGTCCGTCCGAGTCGTCGTCGTCCGCCGCGTCGGCGATCGCCATGATCCGCGGATCGACGTCGCCGATGACCTCGATGCCATCGTCGTCTGGGCCACTACTCAATCCGGTCACCGTCCTTTGAATACATCTAAGGGTGTGGCGCTGCAGCGTTTCCGCGCCATTCGTAGATTTTCGCGCCGCCGTTGTCGTAGATCAGCGCCCACGACTTCGATTTCTCCAGCGAGACTAGTCCGTCGGGCACCG
Source organism: Mycobacterium numidiamassiliense (assembly GCF_900157365.1). Lineage (GTDB taxonomy): Bacteria > Actinomycetota > Actinomycetes > Mycobacteriales > Mycobacteriaceae > Mycobacterium > Mycobacterium numidiamassiliense. The sequence continues at coordinate 309,954 of NZ_FUEZ01000004.1, forward strand.
CGAACCCGCGCACCGTCGGCGTGCTCGTGTAGATGTAGCGAATATTGAGCGCTTTGATCGCCTCGAGGACCTTCGGGTCGGAAGCGCCGCGGCGGGCAGAGGACCAGAAGATGTAGCGCTCGGGGCCCGGCCCGGTCTGCTGCGGGAAGTCGTAATGCGTCCACAGCGGGTGCAGATCGGCGACCGCGTACATCCAGGCGGTGCCGTCGGTGTTGGCGTTGCCGATCAGGGTGTCGTGTGCGCCCGGCAGTTTGGAGAGATAGGCCATCGCCATCAGGTCGCGCTGGTCGATCATCACCGAGTCGTACTTGTCGCCGAACAGCACCAGGTGCCGGTACAGGTAATGCCGCGCGATGAACACCGTCGAGAACACCAGCAGCACCGCCGTCGTCGAGACCCACACTCGCGACGGCAACTCTTTGAATCGGTCGGTGACGCGTTTGGCGACCGCGACCGCCAGCAGGACCGCCGCGAACAGCGCGATGGCGGCCATCGGGGTGACCAGCATCGTCACCACTGCGGTCAGCCGCCGCGGATCGTTGTAGAAGAACTGGCTGAACTTCTCGATGACGGCACCGGCCGCGTTGTGGAACGGCGCTCCCGAGTAGACCGTCGCAATGGTCAGCACCGCCCAGAGCGCCGGCGGCCACCAGATTCGCTTGTACAGCATGATCGCCATGCCGATGTAGACCAGCGCGACCAGGCCGTACTGGGTCGGGAAGTCGTTGAGGTGGCGGGTGTGCAGGAGCAGCGCGTCGATCACGCCCTGCTTGGCGCTCTTGAAGCTGGGGAATGCGTGCCCGGCGATGATGTCGGCCTGCCTGAGCACCCCGATGAACTGCGGCGCCAGGATCAGCGCCGTCGGCACCGCCGTGGCCGCCAGGGTCAGCACGTCGGCGAGCCGGCCGCGCACCGGATGCCACCACGCGTACAGCAGCCACCAGAAAAACAGGAACAGGATGACGATGAAGCCGCCGGTCAGGTGCACCGACAGGACACCGACCAGGGCCAGCGCCGCCAGCGGGATGCGGTCGCGGTGCCGCAGCGTCGAGACGATCAGGATGAACGTCGGGATCGCGACGCCGTAGGCCGCCAGGTTGGGCATCGCGGCGACACCGAATTCGACATAGGGCACCGAGGTGAACGACGCCGACAGTGCGGCCGCGGTGGCTGCCGCCCCCGCGGTGCGCCACAGGGTCGTGACGGGTCGCAGCAGAAACCAGGTGAGCATCGCCGCGCTGGTCGGGAACAGCCAGATCGACGCTGCGACCGAGCCCAGCGTGTAGCCGGTAGTGGGCGCCGCCCCGGTGAGCTGGCAGAACACCGCGATCAGGGCGTGGAACACCGATGGGTAGTACAGCGCCTGGTGTGTCTCGACGTTGCGGAGCTCGCCCATGTGTGTCGACGACGCCTGGCCGGTGTCGAGGATGTAGCGGACCTCGTTGGCGTGCCAGACCGCGTCCCAGGTGCTCGGCACCGACTGCCAATGCGTGAGGCCGCGGTAGGCCGCCCACATGATCAGCAGGGTGCCCAACAGCACACCCGCCGCAACCGCCAGCGCCGGCAAGCCGGCGATCCCTCGCGCCTCGGCCTCGGCGTCGCGGTAGCGGGCCAGCAACAGCTGCAAACCCGTCGCCACCACGCACACCGCGAGCAGCGCGGCCAGCGCAGTCCAGCCGTTCCAAGGGATTCCGAGCGCGCCGTAGGGAATGATCGCCAGGGCCACCACGCCGTACGTCAGCGCCGGGCCAATTGCGATGGCGACCGGCCACGTTAGCTGAGCGATACGAGCAATGATTGTCCCCGGGGCGATCAGCAAAACCAGCGCGATCAGCGTTCCGAACCAGAGCCCCACTCGACTAGTATGGCTGGCCGGGTGACCTGGCTCGGGAAGCCACCGTCTGGCCGGAACGGCGCGGTCCTTTCCAGGCACCCGCTACCGTCGCAAAATTTCGCGGTATTGCGGAAGCTCTAAGGTGGCTGGCATGGCTTACGACGTCGCCCGGGTGCGCGGACTGCATCCGTCGCTGGGTGACGGATGGGTGCACTTCGACGCCCCGACCGGGATGTTGATCCCCGATTCCGTTGCTACCACCACGTCGACGGCCTTCCGCCGGTCCGGCGCCACCACGGTCGGTGCGCACCCCGCGGCACAGCGCAGCGCCGCGGTGCTCGACGCGGCGCGTGCGGCGATTGCCGATCTGGTCAACGCCGACCCGGCGGGCGTCGTGCTGGGGGCCGACCGCGCGGTCCTGTTGTCGTCGTTGGCCGAAGCGTCGTCGTCGCGGGCCGGGCTGGGCTACGAGGTGATCGTCAGCCGCATTGACGACGAGGCGAACATCGCCCCGTGGCTGCGCGCGGCGCACCGCTACGGCGCCAAGGTGAAGTGGGCCGAGATCGACATCGAGACCGGTGAGCTTCCGACGTGGCAATGGGAAGGCCTGGTCGGCAAATCGACCCGGCTGGTCGCGGTGGCGTCCGCATCCGGGACGCTGGGCACGGTCACCGACCTGAGGGCGATGACCAAGCTGGTGCACGACGTCGGCGGGCTGGTCGTGGTGGACCATTCCGCGGCCGCGCCGTATCGCCTGCTCGACGTCAGGGAAACCGACGCCGACGTGGTCGCGGTGAACGCCCTTGCCTGGGGCGGTCCGCCGGTCGGCGCCATCGTGTTTCGCGATCCGGCCATGATCAACTCGTTCAGCTCGGTCTCGACGGACCCCAACGCCACCGGCCCGGCGCGCCTCGAGGTGGGTGCGCATCAGTTCGGGCTGCTGGCTGGCATGGTCGCCAGCGTCGAATACCTTGCGGCCCTTGATGAGTCGGCACGGGGAAGCCGACGCGAACGTCTGTCGCTGTCAATGCAATCGGCCACGTCGTATCTGAACCGGATCTTCGACTACCTGATGGCGTCGCTGCGGTCGTTGCCGTTGATGATGCTGATCGGCCGCCCCGAGGCGCGGATACCGGTGGTCAGTTTCGCGCTGAACGGAGTTCCCGCCGAGCGGGTCGTTCAGCGGTTGGCGGACAACGGAATTCTGGCGATCTCCAACGGCGCGTCCAGGGCGCTCGACGTGCTGGGCGTCAACGATGTGGGTGGCGCCGTCACCGTCGGGCTGGCGCACTACTCGACGATGGCCGAGGTCGACCAGTTGGTCCGGGCGCTGGCCTCACTGGGCTGACCGCTCGCTAATCCTCGGCTCGAGTGTGCGTTCAAGGCGTTCGCCGTGCGCTCAGGGCGAGAATCTCGCAAAAAAGCCGCCCACCCCGCACACCGGAAGCCCTGAGCGCACACTCGACGCTCGGCGCTAGACCGTCAGCACGATTTTGCCGTGCACTTCCCCTGCGACCAGCTTTTTGTGGGCGTCGCCCGCTTGTTGGATCGGCATGCGAGCGCCGACAATTGGGCGGACTCGGCCGTCGGCGATCAGCGGCCACACCGACTCGATCACTGCCCGCACGATCTCGCTCTTGCTGTTCGGTCCGCTGACCGGGCGGCCGCGCAACGTGGTGCCGATGACCCGCGCCCGCTTGATCATCAGCTTGCCGATATTGAGTTCGGCTTTGATCCCGCCCTGCATGCCGATGATGACCAGCTGCCCGTCGGCGGCCAGGGCGTCGATATTGCGGTCCAGATAGGAGGCGCCCATGATGTCGAAGATCACGTCGGCGCCGCCTGCCTCGTCACGCACCCGCGCGACAAAGTCCTCGTCGCGATAGTTGATGGTGATCTCGGCGCCCAGCTCGCGGCACACGTCCAGCTTGGCCGCCGATCCTGCCGTGACCGCTACCCGGGCGCCCAGCGCGCGGGCGATCTGAATCGCGTGTGTCCCGATCCCGCTGGCCCCGCCGTGCATCAGCAACAGCTGGCCCTCGCGCAGGTGCGCGGTCAACACCAGGTTCGACCAGACGGTGCAGGCCACCTCGGGCAGCCCGGCAGCGTCGACGAGGTTGACACCAGGGGGAATCGGCAGCACCTGCCCGGCGGGAACCGCGACGTATTCGGCGTATCCACCACCAGCGAGCAACGCGCAAACATCTTGTCCCACAGACCATTCGGAGACGCCGGGGCCCAACTCGGCGACGACGCCGGACACCTCCATGCCGATGATCTCGCTGGCTCCGGGTGGCGGCGGATAGTTACCGGCGGCCTGCAGCACGTCGGCGCGGTTGACGCCGGCCGCGACGACCTTGATCAACACTTCGCCGGGGCCGGCTGAAACGTCGGGTACTTCTTGCCAGGACAGGTGGTCGGCGGACTCGGCGACGATGGCGCGCATGTCGGCCACGCTACTAGCCGCCGGAAACCGCCCAGTGGCGACAAGGCAGTCCCGGTTACCCTTATCAGCGGTGGCGTGGCAGAGCGGCCTAATGCACTCGCCTTGAAAGCGAGAGACGGCTAAAACCGTCCGGGGGTTCAAATCCCTCCGCCACCGCCATCTCCCTTGGAGCCCCTACACGGGAGGGATCTCAGCGGCGATGGTGTCCATCAGCGCGGTGTGGCGGCGGGCTTCGGGGTCGCGGCCGGGTTTGCCGCTGCTGATCAGCCCGGCCGACACTGCGCGTTGCGGGTCGGCCCAGATGGCGATGTTGACCAACCCGAGATGACCGTACGCGTCGGGAGCGTTGCGCCCGAACGGGCCGAACCTGTCCGTACCGAGAACGAAACCGGTGCCCCATCGGGCCGGCATCAGCCCCACCGCGAAATCCGGTCGCAGCCTTCGGGATTCCCGCACCGCGCCGGCTAGGGTCTCCGGCCGTATTACCCGGACACCATCGAGTTCTCCACCCCGACGCCAGATTTCGGCGAAGCGCGACATCTCGTTTGCCGTCGACACCGTGTTCGACGACGGGATCACCGTGGTCAGGTACAGCCGTCCGTTCGTGTACGGGATGACCTCGTGCACGGTTCCGCCGATCGCCTTGCGGAATACCCGGGCGATCAGCGGCGGTAGCGGCCGCCCGGTGGCGTGGCTCGGCGCCACCAGCGGGAGGTCTGAGGCGTCGACGCCGAAGTTCGTCCAGCGAAAGTCGAGCGGCTCGAGGATTTCGGTCGCCAGGATCTCGCGAATATCCTTACCCGTTGCCGCATAGACGATTTCGCGCATCAGCGGACCCCAGGTCAGCGCGTGGTAGATGTGCACCAAACCCGGCCGGTACAGCGGCCGCATTTCACTGAGCATCTGCTGGGCGTACTCGTGATCGTCCGCGCGTTTGACGTCGGGCCGGGGTCCGCTGGGGAAGGGTAGGCCGGCGCTGTGGGTCAGCACGTGCCGGATGGTGATCCGATGCTTGCCGTGACTGGTGAACGTGGGGATGTAGTCGCAGACGCGGTCGTCAAGCGCGAAGACTCCACGCTCGGCGAGCATGTGGACCACCGTTGCGGTCACGCCCTTGGCCGCGGAGTACACACAGAACGGTGTGTCCGTCGTGACCGGAATCTTCTCGGCATCGGGTGCGTCGGTGGGTGCGTTACCCCAGCCGTGACCGATCGCCCGGTTGAGCACGACGCGGCCGTGCCGCCTGATGCACAGCTGGATCGCCGGCTGCATGCCCGCCTGGTACCAGTGCCGGGCGGCCTGCCAGATCCGTTCGACGGCCGCGCTGTCGATGTCGGAGTGATCTTCCGCGCCGATCGCCGTCACAGCGTCCAGGTCGGCCGGGACGCGGATCCTGCCATCAGGGGTCATGTCTGCCACTCCCGCGAGGGTACGTGGCGCCGCACTACTCCCCGGTGAACTGCGGTGGACGCTTGGCGAACGTCGCCGAGATGCCCTCGGTCAGGTCCTTGGACGGCAGGAACGCGGCGTTCCAGGCGGCGACGTAGCGCAGGTTCTCCGAGACGGCCGAGGTGCGCTGCTGGTCCAGGACGTCCTTGACGCCGTAGACCGCCAGCGGCGGGTTGGCGGCGATCTCGGCGGCAGTGGCGTGGGCGGCGGCCAGCGTCGCCTCGGCGTCGTCATACACGTCGTTGACCAGGCCGATCTTCTCGGCGCGAGCCGCGTCGATATCCCTGCCCGTCAACGCCAGCTCCCGCAGATGGCCGTCGCTGAGGATCAGTGGCAGCCGGGCCAGGCTGCCCATGTCGGCGACGATGGCCAGCTTGACTTCCCGCACCGAGAACTTGGCGTCCGCGCTGGCGTAGCGGATGTCGACCGCGGAGATCAGGTCGACGGCGCCGCCGATGCACCAGCCGTGCACCGACGCGATGGTGGGGGTCCGGCAATCGGCGACGGCGTTGATGGCCTTCTGCATCCGCAGTATTTCGGCGTGGAAATCGGTGCGCGCGCGGGCCAGCGCGCCGTCGGCCAGCAACGGGGTGAACGTCCCGCCCATCGCGGGCACGTCCAGGCCGTAGCTGAAGTTCTTGCCCGACCCGGTGATGACGATGGCCCGCACGTCGCGGTTGGCGTCGAGCGTGGCGAACACCTCGGGCATCTCCGACCAGAACGCGGGCCCCATCGCGTTGCCTTTGCCCGGTCCGACCAGCGTCACCTGCGCGACCTGGTCATTGATGTCAACCGTGACGGATTCGTATGTTTCGCCCATATCGAGACCGTAGCGTGGGAGTTATGGCTCCTGATTTGCGACCCGGACCAGATTCCCGGCCGAGCGACGAGCTGCATAGCGCCGAGGACACGCTCGGGGTGCTGCTGCACGTGTTGCACCCCATCGCCAGCGACGACCTGTCCCGCCAGACGCCGTGCACCGAGTTTGACGTGGCCCAGTTGACCGCGCATCTGCTGAACTCGATCACGGCGATCGGCGGCATGGTGGACGCGGAATTTCCGGAACGCGACGAGAGCGATTCGGTGGAGCGCCAGGTCGTCGGTGCTGCGCGTGCCGCCCTGGACGCCTGGCACCGCCACGGCCTGGACGGCAGCGTGTCGTTCGGCAAGGGGGAGATGCCGGCGAAGGGCGCTTGCGCTATCTTCTCGATCGAATTCCTGGTCCACGCCTGGGATTACGCCAGGGCGGTCGGCCACGACGTCGAGGTCCCGGCTTCCCTGACTGAATATGTGCTCGACCTCGCGCACAACGTCATCAAGCCGGAGTTTCGCGGCGGTGCCGGGTTCGACGATCCGGTCGACGTGCCTGCGGATGCCAGTGCCCTGGACCAGCTGGTCGCATTCACCGGCCGAAACCCTGCCGGCTAGCGCCTCAGGCGAACCGCCGTCACACGTGAGCGCGAAAGCTACACCCGCTCAAGGTAAAAGTAGTAAAACCGGCCTACCCCATCCTGGAAGTCCCGAACGCCCTTGCCGTTCATGATGCCCATTACGGCATCGTCGTCGATCTTCTTGAAGTGATCGTGCACGGGCTGGCCGTCGTAGACCATCGTGGCGGTGATCTCGCCGCGGAATTCCTCCAGCCACAGGCTCGCCTCGCCCTTGCCCATCTCTTTGTTGGAGAACTTGTTTCCGTCGGCGTCGAGGCAGACCAGAGGCTGCACATCGCTGGCCGAGGTGAAGGTCTTGCCGAACCAGCCGGCCTTCTCCAGCTGGCCGTTCATCTTGTGGCCGGTGACGAACTCGCCGCCCTTCCACTCGCCGAGCATGCCTTCGATCGTGGCGGGCTCGAGCGTCGCCCAGAAGTCGTCGAGCTCGGCGTCGGTGATGCCGTCACCTCGGTCCTTGAATTCGGTAAACATCTTGCGGGCCAAGCTCATTGGTTACTCCTTTGGTGTGATCCAGGCGCGGGCGAATTTCAGCAGGGCATCGTTTTCGTGGGGCGCCCCGATGCTGACCCGGGCACCGTCGGCGCCGTAGGGGCGCACCACGATCCCGGCTTCGGCGGCCCCCGTGACGAAATCCGTTGTGCGGGCACCTAATGGCAGCCAGACGAAGTTGGCCTGGGCCGCGGGTAGCGTGAATCCGGCATCACGCAGCCCGGCACTGACCCGAGTGCGTTCGGCGACCAGGGCATCGGTGCGGGCCAGCAGTTCGTCGGCGGCCTCGAGCGAAGCGATGGCGGCGACCTGCGCGAGGCTCGACACGGTGAACGGTACGTAGACCTTGTCCAGCGCGGTGATCAGCTCGGGTTGGGCCACCGCGTAGCCGATGCGCAGGCCGGCCAGGCCGTACGCCTTCGAAAAGGTGCGCAGCACAACGACATTGCTGTGCTCAAGGGCCAGGCCCAGGCTGTCCGGCGCCATGCCGTCGCGGATGTACTCGACGTAGGCCTCGTCGATGGCGATCAGAATGTCCGACGGAACGGCCCGGACGAAGCGGGCCAGCGCGTCGGGGTCGACGACGGTCGATGTCGGGTTGTTCGGGTTGCAGACGAAAATCAGCCGGGTCCGTTCGGTGACCTCGGCGAGCATGGCGTCGAGGTCGAAGGTGTGGTCGGTCAACGGCACCTTGATCGCGGTTGCGCCCGAAATCTGAACCTGGGGCGGATACAGCTCGAAGCTGCGCCACCCGAAGATCACCTCGTCGCCCGCCGCGGCGGTGATCTGAACGAGTTGCTGGCACAGACTCACCGAACCGCAACCGACGGCGATGTTCTCGGGTGTGAAGTCGGATCCCACGTGCTTGGCCAGTGCCGCCTTGAGCGCTACGCAGCCGTTGTCGGGATAGCGGTTGACGACGTCGGTGGCCTGTTCGATGGCCACGCGGACGCTGGGTAGCGGGCCGAAGACCGTTTCGTTGCTGGCCAGTTTGATCGCACCGGGCACGGTCTTGCCTGGGACATAAACTGGCAGCCCGGCCAGCTCCGGCCGTAGGCGGGCAGTCACTTTGTCAGCATATGCCGCCGCTGTGTACGCTATGCCTCCGGCGGTTCGGGGATCCCGGGAACGGGTCGGGTACCCTCATGAAGTTCAACAGGGAGGCGTGCCAGAGCGGCCGAATGGGACTCACTGCTAATGAGTTGTCCCCCTTAAAGGGGACCGGAGGTTCAAATCCTCTCGCCTCCGCAGAGTTTGCCGGCGGACACACAATTGAACACAAGCGCCCGTAGCTCAACGGATAGAGCATCTGACTACGGATCAGAAGGTTAGGGGTTCGAATCCCTTCGGGCGCGCTCGCACAGCCGAACGGCCGCTAGTCGCTGTCCCCTTCGGTGACCCCATCACGTGACTGAATCTCGGAGGATCCGAGCCGCCGAAGCATCACGAGCGCCGGGATCTTCAGGGTTCGGCCGCCGGCGAGCGGTGTCTTGATCGCGAAGAACACGATCTGCATCTCCAGGCGCATCTCGCGCAGGGGTTGGGTCTTCAGGTCGAAGCGGGTTTCGCGTAAGCGCGTCAGGCTGCGCCCGATGGAGCCGACCAGATCTTTCGGTCCGGGATTTTCGACTTCCGATGCCATGCGGACGACTTTACCGTGCGGGCCAGCCGTGCCCGTTGCCGTGATACGAGCAATATAAGCGACCAGTCGACTACTATTGACGGCGTGCCACGCCCTGCCAACCCCGAGGTGCGGCGCCGACTCCTGGAAGCCGGCCTCGATCTCGTGCACGCTCGGGGCTTTGCGGCCAGCGGCGTCAAAGACATCACCGACGCGGCCGGCGTGCCCAAGGGGTCGTTTTACGCGTATTTCCCCAGTAAAGAGGCCTTCGGTGCGGCGGTTCTCGAGTATTACTGGTCGGATATCGAGGCTCGGCTGCTACCACTTCTCGGCGAGCATGGGTTGGCGCGCAAGCGGATCACCCGCTTCTTCCACGCGCTGGCGGATGACCACGAAGCCGGCGATTTCCTGCTCGGTTGCTTGGTCGGCAACCTCTCGCTCGAGCTCAGCGGGTCCAGTGAGCCCGTGCGCGCGGAGCTCGTCCGCATTCTCGACGATTGGAACGAGGCGCTGACTGCCTGCGTGCGCTCGGGCCAGGGCGACTCGGGCGACGTCCGTAACGATCTCGACGCCGCCGTACTCGCCTCCTTGCTGATCGAGGCGTGGGAGGGTGCGGCACTGCGGGGGAAGGTCACGCGCAGTCGCACGCCCTACGACAGGTTCGAAGCGGTCACCGTCCCGGCCCTGCTGCGCTGATCCATTCCCCGCTGGGAGCGAGTCTGCGGCCGGGTCTTGTTAATTAGACGACCGGTCATCTATAGTCAAGACGACCGCTAGACTTCATACCGGCGAGGACGGGCACCATGACAGACCTGAGCAGTTACGCCGAACCGCAGAACCCCGCGCTTCCGGCTTCCGGCTTCGTGCTCGATCACGCGCACGCGGCACTCGTCATCACCGACCCGCAGATCGATTTCCTCAGCCCCGAAGGCGTCTCGTGGCCGGTGTTCGGTGACAGCATCCGCGACAACCACACGGTGGCTCACATCGGTGAACTGTTCCGCGCCGCCAAGCTGGCGGGCATCACCGTGGCGGTGTCGCCGCACTACTTCTTCCCCTCCGACAAGCAATGGCAATTCGGCGATCCGCTCGAGCAATTCATGCGCACCGTCGGGATGTTCGAGCGGCACAGCCCATACACCACAACGGGTTTCGCGGGCTCCGGCGCCGACTTCCTGCCCGACTACCGGCAATACATCCTCGACGGGCAAACCGTGATCACCTCGCCGCACAAGATTGTCGGCCCGGAATCCAACGACCTTGTGCTGCAACTACGCAAGCGCGGTGTGAACCAGGTCGTCTTGGCGGGAATGGCCGCCAACCTCTGCGTCGAAGGCCATCTGCGCGAACTCGTCGAGCAGGGGTTCGAAGTCGCCGTCATCAAGGACGCCACGGCCGGCCCACGCCTGCCCGAAGGCGACGGCTATCTCGCCGCGCTGGTGAACTTCCGATTCCTTGCCAGCGTCGTATGGACCACAGCCGAGGCCGTCATGCACCTCGGCCGGGAAACCAATCCTCAAGGAGCCCAAGGAAAATGACATCAACCATCATCCCGAATCAGCACAGAATCGCTCTGAACAACGGCGCGGAGATTCCGGCGCTGGGGTTCGGCACGTCGCTTTCCGACAACACCAAGACGGAAAGCGCCGTCAAGGCCGCGGTGGAGGTGGGATTCCGCCACCTCGACGCCGCCGAACGCTACCGCAACGAAGCACAGGTCGGCGCGGCGCTCAAGGACTTGTTCGCGGCCGGAACGGTCCGGCGTGACGACCTTTTCGTGACGACGAAGCTGTGGAACAACAACCACCGGCCCGAGCGAGTCAGGCCCGCGCTGCAGGCCAGTCTCAGCAGGCTGGGGCTCGACGCGGTCGATTTGTTTCTGGTGCACACCCCGTTTGCATTCGCGCCCGGTGACGACCAAGATCCCCGCGACGCGCACGGAGCCGTCATCCGCGACGACGGGGTCACGCTGGAGGAGACCTGGGCCGCGATGGAAGACCTTGTCGAGGCGGGACTGACCCGAGCGATAGGCCTGTCCGACATCGGACTCGACCGCACCCGCGAGATCGTCGACTCCGCTCGAATCAAGCCGGCCGTCGTGGAGGTCGAGTCGCACCCCTACCACCCGCAGTGGGACCTGCATGAGTACTTGACGAAGCAAGGAATCGTCCTGTTGGCGTTCGCTTCGCTGGGGCACGCGCTCGAGCCGCGACTGCTCGATGACCCGCTCGTGGTCTCGATGGCCGGGCAATTCGGCAAGACGCCCGCACAGGTGCTGTTGGCGTGGGGCATTCAGCGCGGCAGCGCGGTGCTCACCGGGTCGGTCAACCCCGCTCGCATCAGGGAGAACTTCGATGTGACGGCGCTTCCCGAGAGCGCGATTCAAGAGATCAACGAGCGCCTGGTCACTCGCTTCCGGTTCAACTCGGTCGCGGACGCCGGCGAACCTGGATTCGCCGAAGTGCCTTCGGGCAGTTAAGGATTCGCAGTGCGCGGCTCGGCGGAGAGGGCGATCACCGGGATTCGATCAGCCCGAGCGCGCGCTCGAACAGATGCACGGTGGCCGCGTGCAGCTGGTCGCCGACGGCCTTCTCCGCCTTGCCGGCGCAGGCCCGGGCGAGCGTCCCTTCGATGACGATGCCGAGCTTGAAACAGGCCAGCACGGTGTACCAGGTGATGTGGGACAGGTCGCGGGTGGTGTTGGCGGCGTAGCGTGCGAACAACTCGTCGGTGCTGGCCAACCCGTCCTGGCCGCCCAGGGCGTGGCTGAACACGGCGCTGCCGTCCGACTGGCGCCAGGTGCACAGCAGCCAGCCGAGATCCAGCAGGGGGTCGCCGATGGTGCACATCTCCCAGTCGACGATGGCAACAACCTCGGGCCCGGTGCGGGAGAACATCACGTTGGCCGCGTGATAGTCGCCGTGCATGATCCCGGGCGTCCAGCTCGTCGGCCGATTGGCCTCGAGCCAGCCGGACACCTGCTCGATGCCGGGGATCTCGGGCCCCGGGTAGCCGTCGTACTCGCTGTAGGAGTCCAGTTCCGAAAGCCAGCGCGGCACCTGGCGTTCCAGGAAGCCGTCCGGTTTGCCGAAATCGGCGAGACCAACGGCAACGTGATCGATCGCGCCAAGCCTGGCCAGCGCGTCGGCCATCGACAATCCCATGCCGTACCGCACCGCCGGATCGCCCGCGTGCAGCGGCGGCAGTCCCTCGCCTGCGTTGAAGCCGTCGATCGGTTCCATCAAGTAGAAGACGGCATCCCCGAGCACGGTGGGGTCCTCGCAGGTGGCAATCAGACGCGGGTGCGGCACGTCGGAGCCGGCCAGCGCCGCAAGGACTTTGGTCTCCCGCAGGATCACGCTGTTGCTGCGCGGACGCAGGTGTCGCGGCCCGCGCCGCAGCACGTAGGGACGAGAAGACCGGGTGAACCGCAGCATCACGTTCTGCGTGCCCCCGGTGACGCCGGAGACATCCTCCAGCGGTCCCTCGCCAAGCCCCCGCTCGGACATCCATCGCGCGACGGCTGTCAGGTCAACCTGTTCCACGTGGCAGAACCTACTCCGCGGGTGGGCGCGGCCCGTCAGCCCTTGGGGTGCGGGGTGTATCGCACGGTCTGCGCGAGGATCATGCCGTCGCGGAAAACGAAGGTGTCGACGCCGTCGTCGACCCGATTGAGGTGCGAGTCGGCGGCCCACTCGAGAAACAAGATGTCGCCGCCGAAGATTTGGGTTTTCAGGTCCCATGCCGCGTCGGGCAGGTCCCCGAGCAGTGCGGTGAAGACCGCCCGAACGCCGTCCTTGCCGTGCGCGGCACCGGTCGCGGTGATCACCACCGAGTCCTCGGTGTAGTCGGCGACGATCTCGTCGAGGTCGCCGGCAGCCAGCGCTTTCCCGTGGTGGGCGAATACTTCCTGCGGCGTACGTGTCATCGCGGCGCTCCTGTGCCAACCCGTGGTCCCTCTGGGAAAAAGCGTAGGCCACGCCCCGCGGGCGGCCCCGCCCGCCGCGGCCTGGAAGACTAGTGAACGCAACCGACTATCGGGGAGGTAAGTAGCGATGCCGCGTACCAACGACGATTCCTGGGACATCACTCAGAGCGTGGGAGCCACCGCGCTGGGCGTTGCGGCCGCTCGAGCCGCCGAGACCGCCAGCGACAATCCGCTCATCAACGACCCGTTCGCGCGAGTGTTCCTCGATGCCGCGGGCAAGGGGATGTGGAGCGTCTACGCGGATCCTGACGTGACGGCCAAGCTGGTCGAAATGGAACCGGGCGCGCAAAGCCGCCTTCAGCTGATGGTCGACTTCATGGCGACCCGGACGGCATTTTTCGACGAGTTCTTTCTCGGCGGGGCCGACGCCGGTGTCCGGCAGGTGGTCATCTTGGCGTCTGGGCTGGACGCCCGCAGCTGGCGGCTACCGTGGCCCGATGGAACGCTGGTCTACGAGCTGGACCAGCCGAAGGTGCTCGAGTTCAAGGAATCAACGTTGCGCGAGCACGGCGCGCAGCCGATCGCCCAGCTGGTGAACATACCGATAGACCTCCGCCAGGATTGGCCGAAAGCGTTGCAGGACTCCGGGTTTGACCCGTCGCGGCCGAGTATCTGGTCGGCCGAGGGCCTTGTCCGCTACCTGCCGGCGCAGGCACAGGATCTGTTGTTCGAACGCATCAATTCGCTCAGTGCGCCCGGCAGCTGGCTGGCGTCCAACGTTCCGGGGGAGGGGTTCACCGATCCGGACAAGGTGCGTGCCCAGCGCGAAGACAATCAGCGCATCCGCGCCACCGCCGCAAAGCTGATCGACGCCGAGATCACGGACTTCGACGATCTCTGGTATCCCGAGGAGCGCACACCTGTCGACGCCTGGCTGGCCGAACGTGGCTGGGACGTGACCGCGCTGAGCTTCCCGGAGCTGATGGCCCGCTACGGCCGCAGCATTCCGCAGGGAGCCGAGAACTCGATGCCGCCGACCAAGTTCGTGTCCGCGCAGCGGTGAGCCAGGCCGAGATCGAAAACACTACGGCGTAAGGACAATTCGTTCGTCGGCATCGGTGTCGTTCCAGGCGGCTGCCACGTCTGCGAGCGGCACGGTGCGCGCATCGAGGGAAAAACCGCCGCCGCTGATTTCGCTGGCGATGGCGGGTAACTCGGCCGCGATGTCGCGAGTGGGGACCGATCCTTGTCCACTGCCGACGATCTGCAGCCGCACGGCCCTTAGTGCGGCGGAGGGGATTTCGGCCGACGCGCCGGCCACCGAGCCGATCTCGATCCAGGTGAGCGGCTTTCCGGGATCGGATCGGTTGCTCGCGATGCCGGCCATCAGGTCGGCCGTGATCGGGCCCCAGAGATAGTCGATGACGACGTCGACGTCACCCGCGAGGCGGGCGAGATCGCTTACCGCAGTGGCGCTGTCGAGCTGGACCGTCTCGGCTCCGAGCGAGCTGACAGCAGCGAGTCGCCGCCCGTCGCGTCCGGCGCCGATCACGCGGCCGGCACCAAGGCGTTTGGCGACCTGCACGGCCATCCGGCCCGAGCTTCCGGTGGCGCCCAGAATCAGCACGGTTTGACCGGGCTCGAAGTCGATGCGGCGACGCAGGGCGACCCACGAGGACATCACCGGATTCAACGCCGCTGCGACCAAGATGGGGTCGGCCCCGTCCGGAAGCACGACGCTGCGGCGCCGGTCGATCACGGTCTGCTCAGCCATCGCACCCATCGTCGTGTCAGGTAGCACGAAGTAGCGCAGCGTGCCGTCGCGCCCGCGCCCGACGCCGTCGATGCCGGGGACCAGAGGCAGCTCACCCGAGCTGGTGTAGTGCGACCCGTCGGCCTGCGACCGCACTCTGCGGTGCAGCCCCGAGGCTACGACGTCAACGACGATCTCGTCGTCTGTCCGCGCGATGGGGTCGGGGAACTCGCGGTAGGCGGGCGGCCTGTCAAAGCTGGTGACGACGGCTGCGTACATGGCATTTCTCTTTCGTCGAACAGGTCCAACATAGGTCGTAACACGAACTAGATTAGATGGCGTTACGAACTATTTCAAGCTATGATTTCTCGCATGGATACGGTCGACGAGCTCAGGGACAGCCTGGTTCAAGCATCGTTTACGGTGATCGCGGTGCTGAGTCGTGTTGCCGCCGAACAGGATCTGTCGCTTACCCAGCTACGCATGCTGGGGATTCTGCGCGATCGCGAGCCGGCGATGGCCGAGCTCGCCACCTATCTCGGACTGGAGCGCTCGACCGTCAGCGGGCTCATCGATCGCGCGGTGCAGCGCGGGCTGGTCCGAAAAACGAGCGATGCCGCGGACGGTCGTTCGGTGCGGGTCAGCCTCACCGCGGAGGCGCGGCGGATGGAAACGGGGGTCATTGCCCAGATCGGTGACCTGCTGGCACCGATGACCGACCGCCTGAATTCAAGCGACCAGAAACGACTGTCCGCGTTGCTCGCCAAGCTCCTCGACCACTAGCGCGCATCGAATTGTCCTGCCCTGCAATGGCGCCCAGTGCCGGAGTAGTGTCGCGGCCATGGCTCATCGACGCGCGCGGGAAAGCGATGTCCACCGCATTGCCGCGTCGATGCCGCACGTGAATCGCTTGGAAGGGCCAAAGGGCAACTCCATTTATCAAGTCGGCGGAAAGTCGTTCGTGTTTTTCCGCACCCCGCAGCCCGACGCGACGGATCCGGAGACGGGCGAACGGTACGCGGACGTGATCATGCTCTGGGTGGAGTCGGAGAGCGACAAGCTGGCGCTGATCCAGGACCCCGGCTCGCCGTTCTTCACCACGGCTCATTTTGACGGTCATCCTTCGGTCCTGGTGCGCGGCAGTCGACTAACGGAGATCACGGCCACGGAGCTGACCGAGCTGATCCAGGCCGCGTGGCTGTCCCGGGCGTCGAAAAGGCGGGCCGAAGCCTGGCTCGCCGACAGCTCCTAGGGCGCGGGCTTTGTCGGTCCCGGCTATGTTTAGACACAAGTCCAATGGGTATCGCTTAGCGACGAGAAGAATTTCTCGGACACAACGGAGGTCACGATGCGTGGTCGCGGTTTACTCGGCTCGATCGTCCTGGTGTGGTTGCTCATCGGAGTCTTTGCCTCTTGGCAGCTGCACTACTTCGAAGACAGTCCACCTGATTGTGCCGCGGCCGGCACTATCGCGCTGACAGTCATCGCGGGGCCGCTGAACTACGGGGTTGTCAATCCAAAGGTTGACTCGTGCCCGAAGCCCCAAGTACCACAGCCTCATTCAGCGCAATAAGTCACTCACGGAAAGAAGGAAGTTGTCATGGTCGCACTCGGAGTCGTCCTGATCATTCTCGGGCTGGTGTTCCCGACCGTCCATATATTGTTCACCATCGGCGTTGTCCTACTGGTGATCGGTGCGGTGCTGTGGGTACTTGGCTCCGTCGGCCGCCCGGTGGGCGGCAGGCGGTACTGGTACTAACCCACCAGCTGCTAACCAGAAGGTCGCGTGCCTGCTCAGCGGGTACGCGGCCTTCTTGCACAGAACACACATAGGAATGTCATAGCGCCGGCCAAGTAACGCGCGGATACTGGATCTTGTGACGACACAGCCCCGAGCCTCCGTAGAGCGCGTGGTCATGTGCCGCGCGGATGGTAATCCGATCAATGTCCTCGTGGTTGACGACGAATCCGTTTTGGCCGAGATGGTGTCGATGGCACTGCGCTACGAAGGTTGGAACATCGCGACAGCGGGGGACGGATCGTCAGCGATCGCCTCGGCTCGTGCCCAGCGGCCCGACGTGGTCGTGCTCGACGTCATGCTTCCTGACATGAGTGGGCTAGACGTCTTGCACAAACTGCGCGAAGAGAATCCACAGCTACCGGTGCTGCTGTTGACGGCCAAGGACGGCGTCGAAGACCGGATCGCCGGGCTGACCGCGGGCGGCGACGACTATGTCACCAAGCCGTTCAGCATCGAAGAGGTCGTCCTTCGGTTGCGGGCCCTGTTGCGGCGCACCGGGGTGACGACCGTGGACAGCGGCGCGCAGCTCGTGGTCGGCGACTTGGTGCTCGACGAAGACAGCCACGAGGTGACCCGCGCCGGTGAACCGATTTCGTTGACGTCCACCGAATTCGAGCTGCTGCGGTTCATGATGCGCAACTCCAAGCGCGTGCTGAGCAAGGCGCAGATCCTCGACCGGGTGTGGAGCTACGACTTCGGCGGCCGGTCCAACATCGTCGAGCTGTACATTTCCTACCTGCGCAAGAAGATCGACAGCGGGCGCGAGCCCATGATCCACACGCTGCGTGGCGCGGGCTATGTCCTCAAGCCGGCCCGCTAGCCTTCGGCGCGTTTGGTCGTTGCGGCTGCGGCTGCTGGCCGGGCAGCTCATCGTGCTCGGCCTGGTGTGTGTGGGAATCGCGGCGGTAACTGAACTTTCGCTCAACCACCACTTGGTCAAACAGCTCGACGCGCAGCTCGGCGCCGCCTCCTACCGCTCGGCCCTGATGTACCCCGAACCGAACCGACCGGGATGGCAGCACCGCGAGCATTCCTACTATCCGCGACCTGGACCCGGCCCGCGATTCCTCGATGCGCCGGGTCAGCCGGCCGGGATGGTGGCCGCGGTGACCAGCGACGGCAAGACGGTCGATGCCGGTTACCTGACCAGCGACGGAGGCCGGGCGGCCTTGAGCGACAAGGCCCAGGCCCAGCTCGCGTCGATCTCCGGCAGCCGCACGCCGATGACCCTCGATCTCGATGGTCTGGGACGGTACCGCGTGGTCGCCGCGTCCAGCCGACGCGGCGACGACGTGATCGTGACCGGTCTGTCGATGGGCGACATCGACGCCACGTTGCTCCGGATGCTGGTGATCTTCGGGATCGTGACGGTCGTCGCGCTGGCCGCCGCGACGATTGCCGGCGTGGTGATCATCCGTCGAGCGCTCGCTCCGCTGCGCCGCGTCGCCGCAACGGCGCGCAAGGTGTCGGATTTGCCGCTGGCCCGCGGTGAGGTGGAGCTGCCGGTACGGGTCTCCGAAGGAGACGCCAATCCGTCGACCGAGGTGGGTCAACTCGGCTCGGCGCTCAACCGGATGCTCGACCACATCGCGGCGGCTCTGGAGACACGGCAGGCCAGCGAGACCCGGGTGCGCCAGTTCGTCGCGGACGCGAGTCACGAACTGCGCACGCCGCTGGCCGCGATCCGCGGCTACACCGAACTCACCCAACGGATGGGCGACGACCGTGAGGCGGTAGAGCACGCGATGAGTCGGGTCGCTTCCGAGACCGAGCGGATGACGCGACTGGTCGAGGACCTGCTGCTGCTGGCCCGGCTGGACTCCGGTCGACCGCTGGAGCGCGAACCCGTCGACCTGTCGCTGCTGGCGGTCGACGCGGTCAGTGACGCCCACGTCGCCGGACCGGATCACCAGTGGGAGCTCGACCTGCCCGAGGAGCCGGTGGTCGTCACCGGTGATGCGGCACGGCTGCATCAGGTGCTGACGAATCTGCTTGCCAACGCCCGCGTCCACACCGGCGCGGGAACCGTGGTGACGACCCGGTTGAGCACCGACGCGACACAGAATGTGCTGCAGGTGATCGACAATGGCCCCGGCATCCCGGCCACGCTGCAGTCGGAAGTCTTCGAGCGGTTCGCTCGCGGCGATACCTCGCGCTCCCGCAAGGGCGGCAGTACAGGGCTGGGGCTGGCGATCGTCTCGGCGGTCGTCAAAGCCCACAACGGCACGATCACGGTCGACAGCTCACCCGGACATACCGAGTTCACGGTGCGGTTGCCACTCAACGGGTGGCAACCGCCCGCAGCGTCGTCCGAGTCGGCTAGCTAGAGCAGGTCACATTGATTTCGAAGGGCTTGTTGACCGGCTGCATCGGGTTGGCCATGTCGACGCCCGTGGCAGTGCCGCTGATCTTGTAGCTATTGCCGTCCTTGGTCGCCGAGGCGTTGCCCTGGCCGGTGCCCTGCGTGTATGCAAGCGTCACACCGTTGACGTTGCCGAGCCCGACGGACTTCACCACGGGAGGGTTGGCGTCGGACAGCACGGCGGCGATACCCGTCGCCGCCCCGCCGATCGCAATGTTGACGTTGCCGCCGGCCGTCGTGCAGACGACCGAGCCGGTCACGTTCTGGTTCTTCCCGTCGATGCTCACCAACGGCGCCCCGCCGCCGGACGCCGCCGCACTTGTACTGCCCGAAGAGCCGCTACCGCTCGATGTTGACTTGTTGCTCGAACAGCCGGAAATGCCCGCGGCCAATATGGCCGCCGCGGCCACCACGATCGCCAGTTCACGCTTCACCTGTGCTCCTTTGCCGATGTAGCAGTCCTCCGAGGACGGAGGGCCATCCGGGCAGTATGCGGGTTAACTGAACCCCAGATCCAGGGTCTCGCGAAAGTCGTTCTGTGTTCATTGGTCACTTGACAAGATTCTGGAACGCTTCGTGGAATAGAGCGTTGATGGCAAGGTATTGCCGGTGGACCACAAGTCTCCCACCGCAATTATCGAGTCCGCGCATGGCGAGCACGCCCTGCCATTCCACGACACCACCGATTTCGACAACGCCGACCGCGGCTTCATTGCTGCCTTATCGCCGTGCGTCATCAAAGCCGCCGACGGCCGCGTGGTGTGGGACAACGACTCCTACTCCTTCCTTGACGGTCCCGCGCCGACGTCGGTGCACCCCAGTCTGTGGCGACAATCGACGCTTGCCGCCAAGCAAGGTTTGTACGAGGTGGTTCCGGGCGTCTATCAGGTCCGCGGTTTCGACCTGTCCAACATCAGCTTCATCGAGGGCGACACCGGCATCATCGTCATCGACCCCTTGGTGTCCACCGAGGTAGCCGCCGCGGCGCTGGATTTGTACCGCACCCACCGGGGCGGTGACCGTCCCGTCGTCGCGGTGATCTACACGCACAGCCATGTCGACCACTTCGGCGGCGTGCTGGGCGTCACCTCCCAGGCCGATGTGGACGACGGCAAAGTGGCGGTGCTGGCTCCGGAAGGCTTCACTGCGCACGCCGTGCAAGAGAACGTCTATGCCGGTCCGGCAATGACGCGCCGAGCCACCTATATGTACGGCAGCATGCTGGAACGCGGACCCCAGGGACAGGTCGGCTGCGGACTGGGCCAAGCCGCCTCCAACGGCGAAGTCGCGATCATCGTCCCGACCGTCGATATCCGGGAGACCGGCGAAAAGCACACCATCGACGGTGTGGAGATCGAGTTCCAGATGGCGCCGGGCACCGAGGCGCCTGCCGAAATGCATTTCTATTTCCCGCGTTTCCGCGCACTGTGCATGGCCGAGAATGCGACCCACAATTTGCACAACCTGCTGACCCTGCGCGGCGCGCTGGTGCGCGACCCGCACGCCTGGTCGGGTTATCTCACCGAGGCCATTGACCACTTCGCCGAACGCGCTGACGTGGTCTTCGCCTCCCACCACTGGCCGACCTGGGGACAAGACAGCATCGTCGAATTCCTTTCCCTGCAACGGGATCTGTATGCCTACCTGCACGACCAGACGCTGCGGCTGCTCAACCAGGGCCACACCGGCGTTGAAATCGCCGAGACATTTCAGATGCCGCCGGCTCTCGAGCAGGTCTGGCACACCCGCGGTTATTACGGCTCGGTCAGCCATAACGTCAAGGCCGTCTATCAGCGTTACATGGGCTGGTTCGACGGTAATCCCGGACGGCTGTGGCAGCATCCCCCGGAGGCCCTCGCACCCCGCTATGTCGATGCGATGGGTGGTATCGACCGGGTGGTCGAGCTGGCCAAGGCCGCGTTTGATTCAGGGGACTTCCGTTGGGCTGCAACACTACTGGACCACGCGATCTTTACCGACAGCGAGCATGCCGGCGCCCGGGGGCTCTACGCCGACACCTTGGAGCAGTTGGCGTATGGCGCCGAGAACGCGACCTGGCGGAACTTCTTCCTCAGCGGGGCGACCGAATTGCGCGACGGCAACTTCGGCACCGCCGCCCAGACCACCTCTCCGTCGATGCTGACCCAGCTGACACCGGACCAGATCTTCGACAGCCTCGCCATCGCGGTCAATGGACCGGGTAGCTGGGACCTCGATCTCGCCTTCGACTTCTTGTTTGAGGATTCGGGTGCGAATTACCGGCTCACACTGCGCAACGGCGTGCTGGTCTACCGCGAGCGTGCACCGGACCACGCATCGGCAAACGTTACGGTCAAGCTGGCCAGCAAGATTCGGCTCCTGCAGGCGGCATTCGGGGACTCTAGCTCACCCGGGCTCGAATTGTCCGGCGATGAATCTGCGCTGCGGTCGCTGCTGGGTGCGCTCGACCGGCCGGATCCGAACTTCAATATCGTGACGCCGTAGCTGACACAATTTCCTCACGCGCCACGCCGCGAAGGGATCGTCGGTTCTGCCCGCCTGCGAGCGACAACGGGCGTGGCCGACAAGGCGGATGACGTCAGGCGACGTCGATCACCACTTTGCCGAGCACCTTGCGTTCGGCCACATGCCGCAACGCCGCCGCGGTTTCGGACAGCGGGAATCGTGCGCCGATGTAGGGACGGACCGTGCCTCCGGCGAATAACCGCGCCAATTCGGCATCGTCGCGGACGGCCTCATCGGGGTAGTCGCTCGCGAAGGTGCGGATCTCCATGCCGCGCACGTAGAGGTCTTTGAGCAGAACAAGATTGAGCGGTATGGTCGGGATGGTGCCCGCCGCATAGCCCAGGGTGACGAACATGCCACCGCGTGCCAGACCCCGCAGCGCCGGTTCCGAATACTGTCCGCCGACGGGATCCAGAACCACTCGCGCGCTGTCGCCGGTGAGTTCGCGGATGCGGGTCTTCAGGTCCTCGCGGTCGTAGTCCACGGTGGCCTCGGCGCCGCGCCGGCGGCACAGCTCGAGCTTTTCCGGACTGGACGCCGCGGCCAGCACCCGTGCCTTCATGGCCACCGCCAGGTCGACGGCGGCCAGCCCCACACCACCCGCGGCGCCCAGCACCACGACCCAATCACCCTCTGCCACAGCGGCTGTCGACCGCAACGCGTAATACGCGGTGCGATACGTGACACCGAATGCCGCGGCCGAGGCGAAGTCGGCGTCATCGGGAATGAGCATCGCCTGGCTCGCGTCGAGCAGCGCCTGTTCGGCGAACGCGCCGAAGGTCGTTCCGGCGACGCGCTGTCCGGGACTAATGGCTGCGCCCTCACCGGCGGCGATCACCTCGCCGGCGATCTCGTTGCCGGGGATGAACGGCGGCGGAATCTTGATCTGGTACTTGCCCTCGATGAACAGCACGTCGGGGAAGTTGACCGCCGCGGTGTGTACCCGGACCAATATCTGGCCGGGGGCAGGGACCGGCTCCGGAACATCGTCGAGCACCAGGTTCTCCGGCGGACCGTAGCTTCGGCAGACGACCGCGCGCATCACTTGACCCCCAGTCCGTTCAAGCAGAATCGCACCACGTGTGCGATGTCGTCGGGCCCGGGCCGGTCGGCCGAACCCATGTAGCGCCGCAGCGTTGCGGCGGTGCAGCAGAACACCGCCTCGACGTCGCGTTCCACATCGCTACTGCCCAGCGCCGCAACCGGTTCGGTGAGCAGATCACGCAGCGGCCACATCATCTCCTGGTCGACCGTACGCCAGTTGGTGCCTGCCGACATCTGCCCGGCCGCCGCGCGGCTCTTACTGATCAGGTCCGGCTCGGCGACCTGCGCCAGCGTGCCCTCGATCCA
Organism: Mycobacterium numidiamassiliense; assembly: GCF_900157365.1. Lineage (GTDB taxonomy): Bacteria > Actinomycetota > Actinomycetes > Mycobacteriales > Mycobacteriaceae > Mycobacterium > Mycobacterium numidiamassiliense. The sequence continues at coordinate 332,943 of NZ_FUEZ01000004.1, forward strand.
CCGCGCGATCTTGTCCTGCGGCCTGGATTCCTTGGCCATCCGGTGCTGCAGGTAGGACACGACGATCCCGACGCCGCGTTCCATCACTGCGAGGATGAGATCGTCTTTGCCGGCGAAGTATCGGTAGAACGCCTTGTTCGACGAGCCGGCCTCGGCGACGATGTCGCTGACGCGGGGCGCGTCGGGGGCGACCCGCTCCATCACGCGCACGGCCGCGGCCAAAATACGTTCCACCTCCTCGGTGGCCTCGCGCTGGCGGTCGTCGAGGGCACGCTCGACGGCCGCGGTGACTCGGTTGCTCACGGCGAAACGGGAAGCGCCGGAACGCTGCCCACGAGCGCGCCGTACTTCGCGCGGGCCGCGTCGCGCCGGACGTCCAGCATTTCGCCGGGCCACTCCCCGTCCTCGGCGTCGTAGCCCTTGAGGAGCATCCGGGCCAGGTTGACCTTGTGCGCCTCCGTGGGACCGTCGGCCAGCCCGAGCGCGATGCCCCCGAGTAGCACATTGACCAGTGGCAGCTGGTCGGTGAGCCCGAGCGCGCCGTGCACCTGGATCGCGCGCATCCCAATGGATTTCAGCACCTGTGACGCCAGGATCTTGCAGGCCGCGATCTCGGCCCGCGCAGCCCGTTCGTCGCCGTTGTCGATGAGCCACGCCGCGTGCAGCACCGTCAACCGGAAGGGAATCAGCTCGGTGTACGAGTCGGCGACGAACTCCTGCACCAGCTGCTTGTCGGCGAGCAAACTGCCTTGTGTGAAGCGGCTTTTCGCGCGCCGAGACATCATGTCGACCGCTCGCTGGGCCATGCCGATCGAGCGCATGGCGTGGTGTAGCCGCCCGCCGGCCAGCCGGGTCTGCAGGATCAGGAAGCCCTGACCGGCTTCACCGAGCAGCGCATCCGGGCCCACCCGGACGTCGTCGTAGTGCACGAGCGAATGCCCGGGTTCATGCGGGTCGGCGCCGACCAGGTGATGGTTGGCCTCCAGGACCAAGCCCTCGGTGCCCGCGGGGACCAGGAAGGTCGATGCGCCGGTATGAACCGCGACGTCCGGGTCGGTGATGGCGACGACGATGAAAAACGAGGCGACAGAAGCGTTGGAGGAGAAATACTTTCGTCCGGTGATCACCCAGTCTTCACCGTCGCGGACGGCACGGGTGGTGAAGACCCGCGGGTCGGCCCCGCCCTGCGGCTCCGTCATGGAGAAGCAGGAAAAGATCTCGCCGGACAGCAGCCCGGCCAGATAACGGTCCTTCTGCTCCTGCGTCCCGAACCGCGCGATGATCTCTGCGTTGCCGGTGTCGGGTGCCTGCGTGCCGAACACGATGGGCGCCCACGGGCTGCGGCCCAGGATCTCGTTGATCAAGGTCAGCTTGACAGCGCCAAAGCCCTGGCCGCCGAGTTCTGGGCCCAGATGTGGTGCCCACAAGCCGTTGTCGCGGACCTGCTGCTTGAGCGGATCAACGATGCGGCGACGCTCGTCGTTCAGCGGCAGGAATTCGCACCCTGGGAAAAGCACCTCCAGGGGCTCGACTTCCTCGCGGACGAACTCGCGGATCCAGTCCAGCTTCTTCTCGAACTCCGGTTCGGTGGAGAAGTCCCAACTCATTCGATACTCCTACCTCGCTCATTGTGGCGACTCGCTACGCTGCGCACCGCTGCGCTTGCGATTGCCATGTCAGGGGATCCCGCCGTCGGATCGCAAGATCGACCCGGTGGTGAAACTGGATGCGTCGGATGCCAGAAACAGTGCAGCACCGACGATTTCACGCGGGTTGCCGGCGCGCTTCAAGGAGAGGTGGCCGAAATTGTTGCCGTTACCCAGATCCCATGCCTTGCTGACGTCGGTCAGGTACGGTCCGGCCATCAGCGTGTTGACCCGCACGGTCGGCCCGAACGCCTGGGCCAGTCCTTCGGTCATGGCGTTGAGACCGGCCTTGGCTGCGGCGTAGGGAATGATGCCGCCGTTCGGGCGCAGCGATCCGGTGGAGCTCACGTTGATGATGGATCCGCGACCGGCAGCCACCATCCGCTCGCCGACCAACGCCGATAATCGGAAGGGCCCCTTGAGATTCAGGTTGACCACCGCGTCGAAGAGCTTCTCGGTGACATTGCTCAGCTTGTCGTACAGCGGAGACATGCCCGCGTTGTTGATCAGCGTGTCGACCTTGCCGAACCGCTCGTAGGTCGCGTCAACGAGGCCGTCGAGCTGATCCCAGCGCCCCACGTGCACTTGGTAAGCCATCGCGGTCCGGCCCGTCTCGGCCTCGATCTCTTTGGCGGTGGCCACGCAGTTGTCCATGTTGCGGCTGGCGATCACCACGTCCGCCCCGCAGTGTGCGGCCGCGAACGCCATCTCGCGGCCAAGTCCACGGCTGCCCCCCGTGATCAGGATGACGCGGTCGGACAGGTCGAAAAGCTGGTCGGCGTAACCCATTTCAGCGGCCTCCCGTCGGCCCGGAAGGCAGCGATCGGGCCAGCTCGGCCGCCGTCGTGATCAGCCGGGGGATCATCGACCCGAAGGCATCCTGGATGTTCGGGTCGACCTTTCCGGTGCGCACCCCGGCCGCGTAAGTCTTCTCCAGCACGATACCGAGTTTCCAGTTGGCCAGCACCAGGTAATAGTCGATGTTTTCGGTGGACAGCCCGCTGATCTTCTCGTAGTGCCCCAGCAATTCGCTACGGGTCGGCATGCCCGACATGTCGAGATAAAACCCGTCTTGGCGGGGGTTTTCGCCGTCGTAGCCCAGCAGGCACCACGCAAGGTCCAGCAGCGGATCGCCGACCGTCGTCATCTCCCAGTCCACGATGGCGGCCAACCGGGCCGGCTCGCCGTGCGCGAACATCACATTGGCGAACTGATAGTCGCCGTGCATGATGCCGGGCTGGTAGTGCGCGGGCCGGTTGCGGCGCAGCCAGTCGGACGCTTCGTCCAGCCCGGGAAGCTCGCGCACCTTGTAGGCGTCGAGGAAGGTCAGCCAGCGATCCACCTGCCGCTCGTGGAATCCGTCCGGGCGGCCGAATCCCTCGAGCCCTTGGCCGCGCCAATCCACCCCGCCCAGTTTGGCGGCGCCCTCCACGAGTTGGAACGCCAGCCCGCGCCGCGCCGCAAGGTCGGTGTCGTACGGCGCCTCCCAGCCACCGTCCATCGGGCTCCAGCCGTCGATCGCCCGCATCACGTAGAACGGCATGCCCAGCACGGTGCCGGTGTCGTCGGCAGCCACCAGCTCGGCGTGCGGTACGTCCGTGCCCGACAGCGCCCTTACCAACCGGATCTCGCGCAACAACCCGTCGATGCGGGCAGCGTCGGCGCGAGCCCCGGGCATCCGCAGCACCATGCGCTCGGGACCGCGCCGGATCAAATACAGCGTGTTCTGCGAACCGCCCTTGAGCAGTTCCATCAGCAGTTCTTCGCCACTTCCCGGAGCATCGTTCGCATCCAGCCAACGACCAAGAACGCCCTGATCCAGTTGGGTTTCACCAGCAGTCGTCATTGTCCGCACACCCCACTCTCTGCGCAGAGAATAGCATTCTCCGCCGGGCTGGCAAGGTGTCGTGGGCCTCCTCATGCGAGGCTTAGTGCAGCTAACCGATGCCGCACCTGCCATATGAGGGGACACCGATATGCAACTGGTTCTGGTCCGCCATGCGTTGCCGCTGCGCAGCGAAGCAGGCCAGGGTTCCGACCCGGACCTCTCGGAGGAAGGGCGCGCGCAGATCGCACGCCTGCCCGAGGCGCTGGCCAGGTTTCCGATCTCCCGGGTCGTCAGCAGCCCGCAGCGCCGCGCCATCCAAACCGCGGAGCCGGTCGCCGCGGCGCGAGAGCTCGCCGTCGAGGTGGACGACCGGTTCGCCGAATACGATCGCGACCTTCCGGTCTACATCCCAGTCGAGCAGATCCGCGCGGAAAACCCGAAGGAGTGGGAGCGATTGGTCCAAGGGAAGCTGCCCAGTGCGGTCGACGAACACGCGTTCCGGGCGCGGGTGCTGGCGGCGGTCGACGATCTGGTCGGCTCCGGCGATCCCGACGACACCGTTGCGGTGTTCAGCCATGGCGGGGTGATCAACCTGCTGCTGCACGAGATTTTGGGCACGGCCCGGCTGTTGTCTTTTCTGGTGGACTACGCATCGGTGACTCTGCTGCGGTACTCGCGCTCCGGCCAGGCGACGGTGGCGGGTGTCAACGCGGTCGAACACGTGTGGGATCTGTTACCGCGCAACCAGCGATGGTAAACAAGTTCGGTGACTTCGGCTGACCGACTCGACGGGCTGGACCTGCCCGCGCTGGACCGGTATCTGCGTTCGCTCGGCATCGACCGCGATGGCGAGCTACGGGCGGAGTTCATCTCCGGCGGCCGCTCCAATCTGACGTTCCGGATGTATGACGACAAGACGAGCTGGCTGATTCGGCGCCCGCCGCTACACGGGCTGACGCCTTCGGCGCACGACATGGCCCGCGAGTACAAGGTGGTGGCCGCGCTGCAGGGCACACCCGTTCCGGTCGCCCGCACGATCGCTTTGTGCGAGGACGACGCCGTGCTGGGTGCGCCGTTTCAGATCGTGGAATTCGTTGCCGGGCAGGTGGTGCGCCGCCGCGCCCAACTCGAGGCGTTCAACCACACCGTCATCGACAAATGCGTTGACGCGTTGATCCGGGTGCTCGTCGACTTGCATAGTGTCGACCCAAATGCGGTCGGCCTGGCCGATTTCGGCAAGCCCAGCGGCTACCTGGAACGCCAGGTGCGCCGGTGGGGTTCGCAGTGGGAGTTGGTGCGGCTGCCCGACGACCATCGCGACGCTGACGTCGAACGGTTGCATTCCGGTCTGCAGCAAGCCATTCCGCAGCAGAGCCGAACCTCGATCGTGCACGGAGACTACCGGATCGACAACACCATCCTGGACGCCGACGACCCGACCCGGGTGCGCGCCGTGGTGGACTGGGAGCTGTCCACCCTGGGAGATCCGCTGTCCGACACGGCCCTGATGTGTGTGTACCGCGATCCCGCGCTGGATCTCATCGTCAATGCGCAAGCCGCCTGGACGTCGCCGCTGCTGCCGACGGCCGACGAATTGGCCGACCGGTACTCGCTGGTTTCCGGGTTACCGCTGGAGCACTGGGAGTTCTACATGGCGCTGGCGTACTTCAAGCTCGCCATCATCGCTGCCGGCATCGATTTCCGCCGGCGGATGTCGGATCAGGCGCGCGGAAAAGGTGAGTCCGACCACATGCCTGAGGTCGTGGCGCCGCTGATCTCCCGCGGCCTCGGGGAGCTGGCGAGGCTACCCGACTAGACGGTCCCGTTGATCCCGGGTTGCAGGTCGTTAGCCGCTGCGAAGTGCTTCTTCGCCGCGCGGCGCAGCTGAATGATTCGCGCGGAGCCGACCGCCACGGTGAGCAGTCCGCCCCCCACTGCCGCCAGCAGAAAGGAGACGCCGAGCGGCAGGCTCCAGTGCCACCCCAAGAACTGGAACGGCGTCGAGGCCGTGTTCTGGGCTATGAAGACCAGCAGCAAGATCAAGGTCAGGAAGCCGCCGATCAGTGCCGACCACAAGGCGGCCGCGCGGGTGAACTTGACTGCCTTCTCTCCGGGTGCCGGGCCGACGGGTGGAGTCGGCGCGGGCGGGATAGGTGAGTCAGGTGGGTTGCTGCTCATGTACTTATCTTTGCCCTATCTGCGGCAGAAAGAAACCGACAACGCCGGAATGCCCGCCACGGTTGTGCGACGTCGCAGCGGCCGGATGATTCTGACGTTAGGGTCGGCGGTATGAGGATGCTGCGGCGCGTGCATATCGCGATCGTCCCCGCAGCAGCGTGGTTGGCGTCGGTCGGCCTGCTTGCGGCCTGCAGTAACTCCGATCCGCTGGGGCCCGAAATCCGCAGCCTGAAATCCATCGTGGTGGGATCCGCCGACTTTCCGGAATCCCAGATCGTGGCCGAGATTTACGCACAGGCGTTGCAGGTGAATGGGTTTGATGTCGGGCGGCGGATGGGAATAGGCAGCCGCGAGACGTATATCCCGGCGCTGAAAGATCATTCCGTGGATTTGGTGCCCGAATACATCGGTAACCTGCTGCAGTACTTCGAGCCCAACTCGACCGCAACCATGCTCGATGCCGTGGAATTGGAGCTCTACAAGCGCCTGCCCGGCGACCTTTCGCTCCTCACGCCCTCGCCGGCCTCCGACACCGACACGGTCACCGTCACGGGTTCGACCGCCGCGGCATGGCACCTGAAAACCATCGGCGATTTGGCGGCACATTCGTCGGACGTCAAATTCGGAGCACCTTCGGATTTCCTGGCTCGTCCTTCCGGGTTGCCCGGCCTCAAGCAGAAATACGGGCTGACCATCAGCCCGGGTAATTACGTTGCCATCGAAGATGGCGGCGGTGCCGTGACGGTGCGCGCGCTGGTTGAAGGAAAGGTGAACGCGGCCAACATCTTCAGCACGTCACCGTTGATTCCGCAGGATCACCTGGTGGTACTCGAGGATCCGGAGCACAACTTCCTGGCGGGCAACATTGTGCCGCTGGTGAATTCGCAGAAGAAATCCGACCATCTCAACGATGTGCTGGACGCGGTGTCAGCGAAGCTGACCTCTGCGGGGTTGGCCACCCTCAACGCCGCGGTGGCAGGCAACTCGGGCATAGACCCGGGCCAGGTCGCACGGAACTGGCTGCGGGACAATGGCTTCGACCATTCGCTCGCACCGTGATCAGCTTCGAGAACGTCAGCAAGGTCTTCGCGGGCGGTAACACCGCCGTCGATCAGCTGAGCCTCGAGGTTCCCGACGGCAGATTGACCGTTTTCGTCGGCTCTTCTGGCAGCGGCAAGAGCACTGCGCTGCGGATGATCAATCGCATGGTCGAGCCGACGTCGGGCACCATCAGGGTGGACGGGGCGGACGTCGCGGGCGTCGACCCGGTGAAGCTTCGTCTCGGAATCGGTTATGTCATCCAGAATGCGGGGCTGATGCCGCATCAGCGGGTGATCGACAACGTCGCGACCGTGCCGGTGCTCAAGGGCGAGCCGCGGCGGGCCGCCCGCAAGGCTGCCTACGAGGTGCTCGAACGCGTCGGGCTGGACGCCAAGCTGGCGACCCGATATCCGGCGCAGCTCTCCGGCGGCGAACAACAACGCGTCGGCGTGGCGCGCGCGTTGGCCGCCGATCCGCCCATCCTGCTGATGGATGAACCGTTCTCGGCCATCGATCCCGTCGTCCGGCACGAGTTGCAGAACGAAATACTGCGCCTGCAAAGCGAATTGCAGAAAACCATTGTGTTCGTCACGCACGACATCGATGAGGCACTCAAACTCGCCGACCAAGTGGCGGTCTTCGGGCGTGGCGGAGTGCTGCAGCAATACGACGAACCCGCACACTTGCTGTCCCGGCCGGCCAACAATTTCGTGGCCAGGTTCATCGGGCTTGGCCGCGGCTATCGCTGGCTGCAGCTCATTGACGCATCCGCACTGCCAATGCACGACATCGAGCGGATCTCGTTGAGCACCTTGACCGATGGCTCGGCGATATGTGCCGCGCAGGCCTGGGCTTTGGTCGTCGACGACGAAGGCGTGCCGCTGGGCTGGATCGACTCCGACGGCGTGCGACGCTATCGAGGTGGGGCGCCGTTGTCCGACAGCATCAGCACCGTCGGCTCGCAGCTGCGTCCGGGCGGTAACCTCAGCCAGGCCCTCGACGCGGCGCTTTCCTCCCCGTCCTTCGTGGGAATCGCCGTCGATCGCGACGGCAAGGTCATCGGTGGAGTATTGGCTGACGACGTTTTGGCCGCGGTGCAATCCCAGCGTAGGGACTGAGCATGCAATACCTGCTTGCTCATCTCTCCGACGCCTGGAGCCTGACCCTGGTGCATCTGCGGCTTGCGCTGCTGCCGGTACTGATCGGTCTGGCGATCGCGGTGCCGCTGGGGGTACTGGTGCAGCGCGCGCCGATTGCCCGGCGGCTGACGACCGCGGCCGCCAGCATCGTGTTCACGATCCCGTCGCTGGCATTGTTCGTGGCCTTGCCGACGATCATCGGAACCCGAATCCTTGACGAGGCCAACGTGATTGTCGCGCTGACCGCCTACACCGCCGCGCTGTTGGTGCGAGCAGTGCTCGAGGCGCTCGACGCTGTTCCGGTGCACGTGCGCGATGCCGCGATCGCGGTCGGTTACCCGGTGATCAAACGAAAGTTGAAAGTCGAGCTGCCGCTGTCAATTCCGGTACTGGTCGCGGGCTTGCGCGTTGTCGTCGTGACCAATATCGCCATGGTGGCGGTGGGATCGGTCATCGGCATCGGCGGGCTGGGCTCCTGGTTCACCATGGGCTACCAAACCAACAAGAGCGACCAGATCCTGGCCGGGATCATCGTCTTGCTCGTGCTCGCCGGCGTCATCGACATGCTGATCGTTGTCCTCGGGCGACTGGCCACGCCCTGGGAACACGCGGGGCGTAGGGCCAGCCGGCGCCGCTCGATCGCGTCCCCGGTGGTGGGTGGCGCCCGATGAACTTCGTCCAACAGGCGGTTGCTTATCTGCTGACCGCCGACAACTGGACCGGCCCGGTCGGGCTCGCGACGCGCATCGCCGAACACCTGGAGTACACCGCGCTGGCGGTGGGCGCCTCGGCACTGATCGCCGTCCCGATCGGAATGTTGATCGGGCATACCGGCCGCGGCACTTTCCTGGTGGTGGGCATGGTCAACGGCCTGCGCGCGCTGCCCACGCTGGGCGTGCTGTTGCTGGGGGTCCTGGTCTTCGGGCTGGGCCTGGGGCCGCCACTGGTTGCCTTGATGCTGCTGGGCATTCCCTCGTTGCTGGCCGGCACCTACGCGGGGATCGCCAGCGTGGAGCCGACGGTGGTCGACGCCGCCCGTGCAATGGGCATGACGGAGGCCCAGGTGCTGTTGCGCGTCGAGGTGCCCAATGCGATGCCGTTGATCCTGGGCGGGCTGCGCAACGCGACGCTGCAGGTGGTGGCCACCGCGACGGTCGCCGCGTATGCCAGCCTGGGCGGGCTGGGCCGATACCTGATCTCCGGTATCAAGATGCGCGAATTCGAACTCGCGCTGGTCGGCGCGGTGATGGTGGCCGCGTTGGCGCTGGTTCTCGACGGCCTGCTGGCGTTCGCGGTCTGGCTTTCCGTGCCGGGCACCGGGCGGCCGCGCTGGCCGGGCCGGCCACGAAGCCGCGTGACGCAGGCCGCAGTTCCCGACAAAGCTGACGTCCCCGGTGGACACGTCTTACGGTAGGAGGGTGACAGCCCCTTCTCATCCGACCCCGCCCGTTTGGTCGGCCATGTTGACCTGGCGTGCACCGGATATCTCCCGCATGGAATCGGTGCGAGTTCAGTTGTCCGGCAAGCGTATTCGAGCCAACGGCCGCATCGTGGCCGCGGCTACCGACGGCAATCCCGCGTTTGGCGCCTACTACGAACTGCAGACTGACGAGAGCGGAGCCACGAAGAGGTTCGGTCTGACGGTGACCCTGGCCGAGCGGGAACGCCAGCTGGCCATTGCCCGTGACGAAGAGAACATGTGGTTGATCACCGACCACCAGGGGGAGCGGCGCGCCGGATTCGACGGGGCACTTGACGTCGACGTGGTGTTCAGCCCGTTCTTCAATGCGCTGCCCATTCGACGGCTCGGATTACACGAAAATGTCGACTCCATCGCGTTGCCGATGGTCTACGTGAACGTGCCCGATATGTCCGTTAACGCGGCGATCGTGAACTACACCAGCGCCGGCGGCCTCGACGGTATCAAGCTGCACTCACCGGTCGCCGACACCTCCGTGAGCGTCGACGCCGACGGGTTCATCGTGGACTATCCCGGATTGGCAGAGCGGATCTGATCACTCCGCCGGCTCGGCCCGCGGCGGCCAGCTCCTCGCGCCAATGTTCTGTACCGATGACGACATGGAAGATGTCGGAGCGCGGGAAGCGGTCGTAGCGAATTCGGGCGGCATGGCCCGCATCGACCAGCTCGGCCACGGAGTTATCCCAGTCCAGCGAGTCGCGGGCCCGGCTCAGCAGGTCGATGATCCGGTCGACCGCCGGCAGCAGCTGGGCGGCATTGGCTTCACACATCGCGCGGACCAGATCCGGCGGACTACCCGCAACCCGGGTGCCGTCGCGGAACGAGCCGGCGGCCAGCGCGAAGGCCAGCGGGACTTCGGCGGCCGTGACCGCGAGGGCCTCGGCGAGCAGGTGCGGCAGATGTGAGATGGCGGCAGCGGCAGCATCGTGCTCGTCAGACCTGGCCGGCACTACCGCCGCACCGCAGTCCAGCGCCAACGTCATGACCATCCACCACACCACCGGGTCCACGTGGTCATCGACGCTGATCACCCACGGGGCCGCGGTGAACAAACCCGCGTGCCCGGCGGCCCATCCGGAGTTTTCCGTGCCCGTCATCGGGTGACCGCCGACGAAGCGCTCCTGCAGGCCGGCCGCGGCGACCTCGTCGAGTACGGCGGATTTGACGCTGGTGACGTCGGTCAGCGGACACTTGGGTGCCAACTCGCCGATGTGTGCGAGCATGCCCGGCAGCGCCGGCATCGGCACGGCCAGCACTATCAACGCGCTGGTATCCGCGGCGCGGGTCAGCGCGTCGGTGAGGTCGGTGGTGGCGTCGAAGCCGTCGGCGATGGCGCCCTGAGCGCCCTCCACCGAGCGGTTGTAGCCGAACACGTCACGGCCCTGGGCCGCGATCGCCCGCATGACAGAGCCGCCGATGAGTCCCAGACCGAGTACGCACACCGGTGTTCTCGCCGCCGTCGCAGCCACAGTCCAAGGTTGGCACAGTTCGGCCGAATACGGTGCGCTCAGGTGGCTCGCCGGTCCGGCTTATCTGGTCAAGGGAGCTGGTCAGCGACTAGCGTAGGCGCCCATGGGACCACAACGGGCCTCGGCGAAGGGCCCGGCCGCGGACACACCGGACGGTTTTGGCGTCGCCGTCGTTCGAGAAGAAGGCCAATGGCGCTGCTCGGTGATGGCACCCAAGTCGCTGATCAGTCTGGCTGCCGCCGAAACAGAGCTGCGCGAGCTGCGCAGCGCCGGGGCGGTCTTCGGACTCCTCGACGTCGATGACGAATTCTTCGTCATCGTGCGTCCCGCGCCGTCGGGGACCCGGCTGCTGCTGTCGGACGCGACGGCCGCGCTGGACTACGACATCGCCGCCGAGGTATTGGACAACCTGGATGCTGACCTCGATCCCGACGATCTCGAGGACGCGGAGCCGTTCGAGGAGGGCGACCTCGGGTTGCTGTCCGACATCGGGTTACCGGAAGCGGTACTGGGCGTCATCCTCGACGAGACGGACCTCTACGCCGACGAGCAGCTTGGCCGCATCGCCCGGGAAATGGGCTTCGCCGAGCAGTTGTCGGCGGTGATCGACAACCTCGGTCGGTGACCGCAGGCGCGGCGACGCCGGGCGCAGCGGGTCGCCGCCGTCAGACTGGGTCGGTGACCACCGACGAAGATCTGATTCGTAATGCCTTGGCGGTCGCTGCCACCGCGGGCCCGCGCGACGTGCCGATAGGCGCGGTCGTCGTCGGTCCGGACGGGATCGAACTCGCCAGGGCGGCCAATGCCCGTGAGGCCCTTGGTGATCCGACCGCGCACGCCGAGATCTTGGCGATGCGGGCCGCCGCCCGCGTGCTGGGCGACGGGTGGCGGCTGCAGGGGGCCACGCTGGCCGTCACAGTCGAACCCTGCACGATGTGCGCCGGGGCCCTGGTGTTGGCGCGGGTTGCGCGGCTGGTGTTCGGCGCCTGGGAACCCAAGACCGGGGCCGTCGGTTCGCTATGGGACGTGGTCCGTGATCGTCGGCTCAATCACCGTCCGGAGGTGCGCGGTGGTGTGCTGGCGCGGGAGTGTGCCGCGCCGCTGGAGGCCTTCTTCGCCCGCCAGCGATTGGGGTGAGCGACGGTTCGTTCTGTAAGCTGCTCGGCGGTGGCGTGTCCGAGCGGCCTAAGGAGCACGCCTCGAAAGCGTGTGACGGCTAAAACCGTCCGAGGGTTCAAATCCCTCCGCCACCGCCATCTTGGCCGGCCTATTAGCCCAGTTCACTGGCTATTTAAGGTCTGCTGCGCAGCCTCATCGGCATACGGCGACGAGTGCGGGTTTGCCGTCAGGAAAGTTCAGGCACAGCGTGCGGCGGGCCACACCGCTCAGTTCCAAGATCTCCGAGACGCTCGCGCTGCCCACACCTCGGCGGATGAGCGCAATCGTGTTGTCGATCAAGCGATGTCGGGTAGACATCGCCGCCTTTCGTCGCTGATTGGCAGATCCGGACCATTGCGCTAGACCGATCAGTCTACTATTGTCCCCAGGGTAGATCGATCGGTATAGCTGCTCGGCTACACGCGCCTCTGGGCCGAAGGTGTTGAAGGAGTAAATGATGCAGCAGCGACAGTCCGGCAGGAATCGGTCCGGCTCGGGCGCGGGCTCGGCGGCGCGCTAGTTCCGCCGGGAACGCATGGCGGGTCGATACCAAATACTAAATACTAAAGGAGTCCGGCAATGCCCCTCTATCAAATCGTAAACCAAGAGGGTTTGCTCAGTGATACACAGCGCGCCGAGATCGCTGCAGGAGTAACCGATATCCATCTTGATCTGGCCGGCGGTCTTCGGCAGTTCGTCAACGTTGTGTTTCAGGAATATCGTACCGGTCTCGGCTTCAACGCGGGGATTATTGGCGCGCCGATGGTAATCGCAGGCAATATCCGGGCCGGCCGGGAACAGGCGGTTAAGACAGCCATGATGGAAGCCATTTCAGCGCTGGTCATTCGCGTGTCCAATATCTCGCCGAAAGATCTCACGGTATCTATTGCAGATGTTAAGGCCAGCAACGCAATGGAAGGCGGCCATGTCTTGCCAGAACCAGGCGAGGAGGCGGCATGGCTAGCTAAAGTAGGGCCGTTGCTTGGGCTGACTAAATAAAATACCCGGCCACTACACTCTATTTACACGGATTCGGCCCGGCCGAATCGATGACAGAAACCTCAATTTTGTCGGCGGCCCCCCCAGTATTAGACGATTACCACTCGTTTTCCGTTCCATCTCCCGATTCCGTTTACCTGCGGTGACGATCCCGGTGGAGGAATCTCTTGAGCCGGGTTCGTCAGCGACGATCCGACAGCCGGGTTGGTGATCGTTTTCCTCGGGGAAGCGAATACTGCGGCGGCGGTTGGTTTAATTGCCGGTCGCAAGTAGGGCAGTCACTGCGTTCCGATACATGGTGCTCTTGATGGCCCCGACGGTGCCTGGGTCCTTGCCGGCGATGGGGGTTATGCGGTTGACCGCGGCGTCGATGATTTCCCCTTCGGTAGCGGTGTCGTCGACCACGGCGGCGGCGGCGGCCTCAGGGCCGCCGTAGCGGTGACCGGTGGTCATGGCGGTCACCGCGGTTTGCGGCGGGAGCTTGGCCTGTATGAGTGCGGCCATTCCGGGGGTGAACGGAATGGGGATGTCTACTTCGGGGAAGCAGAAGTACCCGCGGTCGGATCGCATGATGCGGTAGTCGTGGGCGATGGCCAGCATTGCGCCGGCGCCGAAGGCGTGTCCGTTGACCGCGGCGAGGGTGGGTAGCGGGAAGGCAAGGATGCGGGCGAAGAGTTTCTGGACGGTGCCGACATACCATTCGCCACGGTCGGTGTTGGCGCCGAGCCAGTCCAGATCCAGCCCGTAGGAATAGAACTTCCCTACGCCGGTCGTCACCAACGCCTGTGCTTCGGTCTCGGCAGCGTCGAGATGGGTGTCAATGGTTTCCAGCCATTCCGGGGAGAAGCGGTTCTCGTCCGTGCCTAACTCGAGGACGGCGATGGTTCCGCGATAGTTGAGTGTTGGTGTCATGATGAGCTCCTTCGTTTCTGGCTTGGCTGCTGCTGGGCGGGTGGCGGGCCGACTTGTAGGACAGCGCGCACTGCTGCTGAAAGTCGTTGCCGGGCCAGGAGATCGGTTGTCCGGTGTCTGCGCAGGAGGAGAGCACTGGGCAGCTCAACGATGCAGTCCCGTATAACCCCGATTGCGTCACGGTCGTCGCGGTCCCACAACCTTCGCGCCAGCTGGGCGAATAGATCCCCCAGGAGCCTGTCGAGCTTGCGTAGCTGAGTGGCGACGTCCGGCGGGATTTCACTGGATCCGATCAATTCGTCACGGCGGACGGTGAGAAGGAAACGGCCGCCCGTCGGGTACTGCTCAAGGTAGATCGCCGGAGCGTCAGCTGCGACAACCACCGCTTCCGCCGCCGCCTCGCGCGACGGGGAACCAGATAGCGCCCGCTCGACCGCCTCGCGCTGCACCAGCAGGAATCGCTCGGCGGCACGCAACCACACACGGCCTAACAGGCCGGCTCGGGAACCGAACCCGTGGTAAATCGCCCCATTGGACACCCCGGTGGCCGCCGAAATCGCTCGAATGGTTACCGCATTCGGACCTGACTTGACTGCCAGTAGCTCGGCAGCATCCATGACGACGTCGAGATCATGAATTCGGGGACGAGGCACCCTGCCACCATATCAGAGCGCGTGCTCTATAACACTGGTGTGCGGGGTGCGGTGATGCCAAGCTTTCATCAGGGCTCCCGACTGAACCAACAGGAATCCGTCATCGTGTACTTTCCGGTACAGAACAAGGTTTCTGTGCGACCGACGGGTCAGCCGTGATGGTGGCGACGCGGCGGCGACTAGCGACCGAATCAGGATGCTTTAGCCAGGAGGAGTTCTGTGCCCGCGCAGAAAAACGCTTCGCACTCCCACACCCGACAATCGAATCGCGCCGAGGTAACCCATATCCAATGGCACACCCTGCACAGCCGCAGCGCACGAACGCATACGCCGGCGCCGGCAGCTCGAAACGGCCGCGGGGACGGGCGACGTTCGTCCGAGGTGCACCGATCCGCCGCAACCGACCCGCCGTGGACCGCTATCGGCGCTGCTAGGTGAGACGAGGACCAGATGACTCCCGAGGACATCAGGTCGGCTACGGGGCCGGTGGATCTCATCTATCGGGCAGGCGCAGCGGGCGCCGTGTGCTGGGCTCGCGATCATCGCGGGCACGTGCGGGAGCTGCCCATGGCCCGCTGGATCGGAGGCCCGCACGCCAGCCACCGCGATCGGCTCGCCGATGGGCACGTTCTGCGACACTGCTCGGGGCGGCCAACCCTCGACCTCGGGTGCGGCCCCGGACGATTCACCGCGTCGCTGCGAGAGCGCGGCTGGGCCGCACTGGGGGTGGACGCCTCACGCGCCGCCGTCGATCTGACACGTGATCGCGGTGGAACCGCGATTCACGCTGACCTGTTCGCGCCGCTGCCCGCCGAAGGGTGTTGGGAACAGGTTCTGCTCACCGACGGCAACATCGGCATCGGCGGCGATCCCGTCCGCATACTCAGGCGCGCGGCCGGGCTGCTCGCGCCCGGCGGAATCGTCGTCGCCGAGGTCGACCCGGCGACGACGACCGCGTGTCACGAAATACTGCGCTGGGAAACCGAACATCATGTCGGGCAATGGTTTCCCTGGTCACGGGTCAACGCGGCCGCCCTCGGCGACCTCGCCATCACCGCTGGATTACTGGTCACCAGTGTCGTCGATTTCGGTCACCGTGTGATCGCCGTGCTGCACGCGGCCACACCGGGCGGGAAAAATTGTTAGCGCACAAGAATTCATGAGAAGCCCGTTGGTGACTGCCCTGGTCAGTGGTGGCGGCGCCGCTGCTCGGCGCTGATTCGTCACTCTTATAGAGTGGCGATTGTGTCTGTGTCGGCGCGCCCCTCGGCCGCGCGCCCCCTGCCGGTAACCGAACGGGGGAGGCGCAGCCGTGCCGCGATCATCGACGCCGCGGCCATGCTGATGTATCAGCGCGGTGTAGGGCTGACCACTCTCGATGACGTGTTGGCCGCCGCCGGCGCAGGTAAGTCTCAGCTGTACCACTACTTCGACAGCAAAGCCGACCTGGTCGCGGCGGTGATCGAGAGGCAATTGGAGTTGGTTCTCGCCCAGCAGCCCACGTTGGAACACATCGACTCGTGGGAGGGGATCGATGGGTGGGTCAAAGGCGTTCTGGCTGTCCACAGCGCGCCGGGAGGCCCATTTGCCTGTCCTTTGGGCACGATGGCCTCAGAACTGAAGAACGACAAAACCTTTGCGCCGCTACTGGATGCGGCATTTCGCCGGTGGGAAGCCGCGTTGGCGAGGGGGCTGCAGAGGATCCAGGACCGCGGTGGCCTGGTCGCTGAGGCCGACCCTACCCGTCTTGCGACCGCGGTGATCGCGGCGTTGCAGGGCGGTATGCTGCTCGCCCGGGTCCGCGGCGATGTCGCTCCCTTGCAGGACACGCTCGCCAGCGCCGTGGTGCAGCTGCATCAATGGGAACGCAAACCCACCACGCGAAACCGGCGGGCACGCAAACCGGTCAAGGAACATCCCGCCCGGTGAAGATTCTGTCGGCAAGATGTTAAAGCTACCCAGTCGAGGAAGAGCTTCCTGATGACGTTATACCGTGCGGTACAGTCTGGGTGTGGTGCACGGGATGTTGGAAGCCCTACCAACGGCGCAGTCCCCGGCAGCTATGCGAGATAACGGGATTAGGCCGCCGTCGTGGCGCCCAACCGCGTCAGCTGTTCGCGGGCCGCTTCGGCCACATCAGCGCGTGGCAGCGAATGTTGACGTTTTAACAAGCAGCGCCGACCTCATGGGCGTGAAACCGGTGACTAGACATGACGGCTGCTAAAAGGCAGCTGCCTCGGATTTGAGGCTGTGGTTAGCCCAGCCCATCACGCTCAACAGCCGAGGACGATCGCGAAAAGGAGCCGACCATGCAGATCCTGCGGACCCCCGATGAGCGATTCAAAGCGTTGCCCGACTACGGATTCCAACCGCGCTACGTGGAGGTAGCCGCCACCGAAGGAAGCACGCTGCGTGTCCATTACCTCGACGAGGGCCCACCCGACGGTGAGGTTATCTTGTTGCTTCACGGCGAACCGTCGTGGTCGTACCTTTATCGGCGGATGATCCCGGTGCTCGCCGATGCAGGGTTACGGGCAGTTGCCGTCGATCTGGTTGGTTTCGGGCGCAGCGACAAGCCCGCCAGTCGCGACGACTACACCTACCAGGCGCATGTGGACTGGACGTGGGCGGCCCTTGAGGCGATCGGCCTCGATGCGATCACCCTGGTGTGCCAGGACTGGGGCGGACTAATTGGCCTGCGTCTGGTCGGTGAACACCCCGACCGCTTCGCCCGGGTTGTGGCTGCGAATACATTTCTGCCGACTGGTGACATCCATCCGGGAAAGGCGTTCCTGGCTTGGCAACGGTATAGCCAGGAGGCACCTGTGCTCAATGTCGGCCGGATCGTCAACGGCGCCTGCGTGTCCGACCTGAGTGCCGAGGTCATTGCCGCTTACGACGCCCCGTTTCCCGATGAATCCTTCAAGGCAGGTGCCCGACAATTCCCCTTGCTTGTTCCGATCACGCCCGAAGATCCCGCCTCCCCGGCAAACCGGGCCGCCTGGGAATCGTTGCGCCAGTTCAATCGCCCGTTTCTGTGCGCCTTCTCCGACTCAGACCCCATCACCCGCGGCGCCGATGCGGTGTTCCGCGCGCAAATCCCCGGTGCCGCAGGGCATCCGCCAGTGACCATCGCAAACGCTGGACACTTCCTCCAAGAAGATAAGGGTGTTGAACTCGCCGCCGCTGTAGCCCGGTTCGTCGAGGCCACTCCCAAATCGAGCCTGCGCGGCTGAATACGAGATGACTTCCTCCATACCGCCGGCAGACGAACCTTGTCCACCGTCGCGCCCGGTGCAGCCAGGGCCCGATAACGCGACCGTGGATCCGGTTGCCGAGGCCGATGCACCGGTGCCTGGTGGTACTAGCCATGGGGCGGTCACGGAAGCCGAATCTTCCCTCGCTGTGCCGGCGGCCCGCTATGGATTTCCGGCGGCGTTGTGGCGTGGCCTGAACGATCATCCGCCGCCGGGTCTGTCGCGCATACGGTGGCGCAGCCCGCTGCGCGGGCCGTGGCTGACTTCGGTGTTCGGGGCGACGCTGCTGGTGGTGTTGCCGATCGTCATCGTGACTGGGCTGTTGTCGTACATGGCCTATGGACCGAAGTACGGGCAGGCCATCCCCTTTGAGGTGGGGTGGCTCAAGCTACCCAACTTCGACTGGCCGAGCAGCCCGTCGTGGCTGTACCGCCTGAACCAGGGCCTGCACGTGGGTCTGGGCCTGGTAATGATCCCCGTGGTGCTGGCCAAACTGTGGTCGGTAATTCCCCGGCTATTCGCCTGGCCGCCGTCGCGTTCGCTGGCCCAGGTACTCGAGCGGGTGACGCTGCTCATGGTGGTCGGCGGGATCCTGTTCGAGATCGTCACCGGAGTCCTCAATATCCAATATGACTACATCTTCGGATTCAGCTTCTACACGGCGCACTACTTTGGGGCGTGGGTATTTATCGCCGGATTTGTGTCCCATGTCTGCCTGAAGCTGCCGACAATGGTGCGCAGCCTGCGGTCGCGGTCGCTGCTCTCGGTGTTTGGCACATCGGTGGCCGAAACGGTGCCCGAACCGCTCGACCCGGGCGGGCTGGTGGCACCCGACCCCGATCCCCCGACCCTGAGCCGGCGCGGCGTGCTGGCTGTGGTGGGCGGTGGCAGTTTGCTGGTCGGGGTGCTCACCGCTGGACAAACCCTGGGCGGGTTCACTCGCAGTGCGGCGTTGTTGCTGCCCCGTGGTCGCAGCTACGGTAAGGGGCCCAACGATTTTCAGATCAACCGCACCGCTTTTGCGGCGGGCATCGACGCGGCCTTCGCCGGAGAACAGTGGCGCCTGCACTTGTTGGGCGGCCCCGAACAGGTGACATTGGACCGCGCCGCGCTCGACGCGATGCCACACCACACCGTGGAACTGCCCATCGCCTGCGTCGAAGGGTGGTCGACTACTCAGACCTGGTCCGGTATCCGGCTTGCCGATCTTGCCGTCGCGGCCGGGACCCCCCACCCGGCTTCGGCTGTGGTGTCCTCGCTGGAACGCTTCGGCGCCTTCAACCGCGCGATCTTGCAAAACAACCAGATCCTGAACCCAGACTCGCTGTTGGCGTTTCAGGTCAACGGTGCCGACCTCTCGTTGGATCATGGCTATCCGGCTCGGATTATCGTTCCTGCCCTTCCGGGTGTGCACTGCACCAAATGGGTGTCCGCAATCGAGTTCCGGGGGACCTGATGCGAGCACTCGGGCAACTGGCCTCCCGTTTGTACGGAGATCGCCTGTTTCATTTCGTCGTGGTGCTGGCCGCATTGGCGTTAGGCGCCTACACCATCTCGGTGTTAGGGGTGCGCAACCTGTTTAACCCAACGGTGTGGTGGCAATCCATCGCCGTCTGGTTCGTCGTGGCCGTGATCGGCCACGACCTCATCCTGTTTCCGCTCTACTCGCTGGCCGATCGGCTAATTTTCGCCCCGCGCCGCTCACCGGTGGGCTACCGCGATTCCGCCGCCGAAAATCCGTCGAGGCGCATCCCGATGACGAATTACCTTCGGATGCCGACCCTGGCGGCGGCGCTGTTGTTGTTGATATTTTTGCCCGGGATCATCGAGCAGGGCGCACCCACGTATCGGGCCGCCACCGGGCTAACCCAGACCCCCTACTTGTCCCGTTGGCTACTACTCACCGCCGCTTTCTACGATGCCGGCACGGTGTGCTACGCGATCAGAACGCTACTACGACAACGAGGCTCGAGTGAGCCTGCCCGTAGACCGCGTCACCCTGAAGCATCACGTGCTGGAGGATGAAGCCGGCGACGATGACGGTGCTCCCCGCCTGGTTTGGCCCGTCGAACGACAGCTTTATCGATGCGCCCCCAGACCATCACGTGTCCGCCTTCTCCTGGTTGGCTGGACTTCTGGATATCCTGTCGGCCCTCGCCTTCGCAACGGCCGAGGCCCTGGCGCCTCGAGTGCGAAAATCCCTCTGACAGAGACCAATTCATACAGAAAGGCCAGCCTATGCCGATGCACGAGTTCACGGTGGACCGAAGTCTGTATCCGTTCGAATCGCGATGGTTTCACGGCCGCCGCGGGCGAATGCACTACATCGACGAGGGCCACGGGACCCCGATCATATTCTTTCATGGAAACCCGACGTGGAGCTTCCTGTACCGCAATATCATCACCAGACTGCGCGGCGAATTCCGTTGCATCGCAGTTGATTATCTGGGCTTTGGGCTCTCGGAACACCCCAGTGATTTCGGCTACACCGTCGAGGAACACGCCGCCGCAGTCGGGGAACTTCTGGACCATCTCGGCCTCGACGGGTTCATCACAATGGGGCAGGACTGGGGCGGCCCGATCAGCATGGCCATCGCCACCGAGCGTCACGCAAGCGTCCGAGGCGTGGTGCTGAGCAACACCTGGTTTTGGCCCTCAGATGGGTGGCGACTGAAGCTCTTCAGCATCGTGATGGGCTCCTGGCCCCTGCAGTATCTTGTGTTGCACCGCAACCTCTTTGTCGAATTCCTTCCCTTCGCCGTTTCCCAGAAACCAAACGACGCCGTCATGCGGCACTATCGCGATGTCCAACCATCACCGACCTCACGCCGCGGCATCGCCGAGTTCCCCAAGCAGATCCGCGCAGCCCGCCCACTGCTCGAACGGCTGGCCCGCGACGTACCCAGCCGACTGGGTTCCAAACCCGCCTTGTTTGTCTGGGGCATGAAAGATCCTGCATTCGGGCTCGCCGCGGTACTCAGCCAACTCCAAGACGCCTTCCCCGACAACGTATTGATCCGCCTCCCGCGGGCGAACCACTTCATTCAGGAGGACGCACCCGACGCCATTGCGGAAGCGATCATCCAGCGCTTCGGGGGAGCCGACGTCGAGGGAGAGGCAGACAGATGAGCGAAATGCCTGCTCCGAGCTACCGGTCGGGCGGCCCTGTCGCGATGCTGAATGCGCTGTGGTTTAAGCCTGGCGGAATGGAACTTTACGGACAATACGGCGAGGCTGTCCTTCCCATCTTGGCCGAGGTCGGTGCCGAACTATCGACCCCGTTTCTGCAAGTGGAGGAGTCACTTGAGGGTGATTTTGATCCCGACTTGGTGGGATTCGTCCGGTACCCGTCCGCAACGGCGTTCGACGAGATGTGGCGCAGTGAACGCTATCGGCGTATCGCGCATCTACGCGCCGACGCAGTCCACCGGGCGGTGCTCACTCGTTGTGCCATTGAGCCGGCTGACAGCGGTGAAGCGTTGCTGGACAGCGGCGTGGTCGTACTGAATATGCTGTGGTTCCACGAGGGCGGACGGCAGCGGTACGACGAATACCTCGCCGCGGCAGCGCCTTTGGTCGACGCTGTCGCAGGCCGCTACGTTTCTCCCCGGTTCCTACCTGACCTGGCCTATGACGACGATTTCGTACCTGATCTAGTTTTCCTGGGGAACTATCCGTCCAAAGAAGCGGTGTTCGACCTAGTGACAAACCCGGCGTACGCAGAGGTGGCCGAAATCAGAACGGCTGCGGTCCAGCGCTCGGCTACCACCATCTTGCGGGTCCCCTAGAGCGAGAAGGTCATCCGGGAGCACGTGCCTCAGCGCAGGCCGCCTACCAGGTGAGATCTACCCACGGCCAGCGCAAGTCCGGCTGCCACGGCCCCATTCTGTACTTCAAGGTACAGTTCTGTTGGTATTCGTCGGCTGGATGGTGTGGTGTCAGGAGTTGCGATGGACGGTAGTGGCCTCTTGGAGCCGGCAGCTCTCGACGGCCGCCGCCTGCTTGTCGCCGCCACGTCGGATTGGTTCCGTCCGGTAGCGCATTGCCCCGGGTGGGACACGGCGGAGCTGGTCCGGCACACCGGCACGATACTGGAGTGGATGACCGCGGTAGTCACCGCCGGTCAGCCCGTAAGCTTCGGCACGGCTCCGGCTGCCCTCGCAGATCTGTACGACTGGTACGCCGACAACCTGGATCGCTGCCTGCGGGTTCTCGCTGATGCCGATCCCGACGCCTCGGTCTGGACGTTCTCCTCCCTAGGCGATCACCGCGTGGCGTGGTGGCGACGACGGTTGGCGGTCGAACTTGCCATCCACCGCTGGGACGCCGAGCATGCCGTCGCGACCGACGCTACGAGTGGACCGGCGCCACTGAACGGCGCCGTCGCCGCGGCCGGAATCGAGGAGTTTGTCACCGAGTTCCTGCCCGGCCTGCTGACCCGCGCCACCGGGCAGCGTCCTAGTGGCACACTGCACTTACACATGCGCGACGATGACACCGATCGTTGGATTGATCTGGACAATCCCGCCGATGTGGTCGCCGGATACGGCGGGGCCGCCATCAAGATCGATGGGACACGCTCAGATATTTTGCTGTGGATGACCCACCGTGACCCCGACTCGTTGACAGTGCTCGGTGAACGCGCCGCGCTCAACGGGTGGATTGAGCTCCGGCGCTGACTCGTCTCGGGCTCGCGCCACAGTAGCTATTTTTTGGTACGCCGACTGCCCCCGTGCCAGTCCTCCTGCACGCCTACCGATTCGGCCGGCACGTCAAAGCTGGCCAGTTGGGGCCTTTCGCGCAGGCTGCGCTTGAGTTCGGCGAATCCGGGGAAGCTGGCTAGCCCCACGACGTGGTCCCACAGCAAGCCCGCCTCCTCCTCGCCAGGCAGCCGACTGATGACCGGCCCGAAGAACGCGACGCCCCCAGGTGGGCGGAAGTGCAGGATGGGAGTGCCGACGTCCCGTCCCGTCAGTGCCAGAGCCTCATCGGTCTCCGCACGCAGTTCGGTATCAAACGCGTTGTCCTCCAAGGCGTCTGATAGGTCAGTGGGCAAGCTCATGTCCTGAAGGATTGGCTCGAGGAATGCGCTCGAGCCGGGAGTTGCGGCGACGATTGGGTGATCGCCGGGCCCGGTGTCGAAGATTCTCCGGCCGATGGACTCGTAGAGCGGCCCGATAACCGCGCGGCCGTACTCAGCGCGGATCCGGGCGGCAACCCGCAGGAGTTTCAGCCCGGCGGTGTGCCCGTCTTCATAGTGCGCGGGGAAGTGTGTGTCGTAGTCGATGCCGGCATTGAGGATTCGCAGCGAAATAAACCGCCAGTCGACGCGGTAATCGCGTTGCGCGGCCACCATGCGCACCCACTTGCTGGTTATCCACGCGAACGGACAGACCGGATCAAAGTAGAAGTGTAGGTCTGCATCGGTCATTGCGGTGTGCCAATCGCAAAGGACTTGCGGCCCATAAATTTCCCCACTCTCCTTGAGCGCGGCGGCTGGTGCGCACGCTAGCGGATCGAGGACATGACGAACCGGTGGATCGCTTCATCGGCGTGGTCTTGGATCGCCGGATCGGCGAAGTCGGCAAGGATTTCGGATTGGTCGAGCACTGGCCCGGTGAGAGCCTTCTCGGCACTGGCGTAGAACACCCCGCTGCGCAGAGACGGATCGGTCACCGCATCCGCCAGGCGAGCCGAGCCGTCTTCAAGGCTGTGCCCAATCCCCAACGCTGGCGCCAAGTATGGCATCAACACGTGCTGAAAAAAGATCCGCATCGGCGTCGGCAGGTCACGCATGGCCTCGGTGCCTGAGGTATTGCCGGGGCTCATCGTGATAAAACGACGCTCGGGGTGCTTGCGGGCCAGCGCCGCGATCCACAGTGCGCCGAGATACTTGACCTGGGCGTAGGCCAGCATCGCGCTGGCCTTTCGGTCGCCGAAGAACGAGCCGTCAATCACCGATACGAACTCCTCGACGGAATGCGTCGCAAACCTGGGCCGCGGGATACGCAGCTTGGGAACACCACGGGCGGCTTCGCTGCCGGTGAGCACGGCAACACCATCGAGCCTTCCGGCGGCAACCAACTCCTCTAGCAACACGACGTGACCCAAAACATTTGAGGCGAAGATCTGCGTGACACCGTCTCGTGTCAGGGCCATCGGCCTGGGGCCGCCGGTTCCACCCGCATTCATCACCAGGGCGGCCAACGGCTGGTCGATCGCAGGGATCGCCGAGCGGACCGAGCCCAGGTCCGACATGTCCATCACGATGACCTCGAAGATGTGCTTACCGGTAATCGTCTGCAGATCATTCCTGGCCGCCAGCCCCTTCGCGTCGTCGCGGCATGCCAAGTAAATCCTGTCGAAGCTGTCCTGCACCGCCAACCGCCGGGCCAGATCCTTTCCCAGGCCGGTGTTCGCGCCCGTGATCAACACCGCCCGACCGGAAGTGGGGACCACGGCGACCTCCGTTCGAATAACGCGTAGCGACATTGTGTACTGACTAGTACATCCTGGTCTTTACTGGGTTCGGGTGTCAACCGATCATCGGCACCGGCTCTCGTAGGCCGACTACTAGATGAACGTGAACCCCAGCCTGTCAACTCGATCATGGCCGCAAACGGTCTGTGCGTGCTACGACGATCCGTGCGGCGCCTCCCCAACCTGATCCGGGTGGCCAGCGGTCGGATCTGTGCTACACCTCGGCTCGGCCAGAAAGCACACCGAGGTGCTCTTGTCTTCAATGTCCCGTGGACGAAACGGGACGATCGGCCCGGGCGATCAAGAAGTACTACTGCTGCGGCGGGGGAGGCGGGGCGTCGACCGTAGGAAAATCGTTGTTGCCCCAACCGCCGCTGTAGTTGCCGGGGGTGTAGTCGTCGCCGCCGCCGTTGGAGGTGCTGGTGTTGTCGTCGGTGGCGAGGCCGTTACCGACCATGTCTGGTGCGGTCCGGGGGAACTGGGGGCCGAACGGAGCAGTTACCGGCGACCCCGATGCGACAGCGCTTTCGGCGTGACCGGGCTGCATAGCGCTGAATAGCGCGAGCGTCGCGGCCCCGGCAAAAATCACTTGCATCAGACGGATTTGTCGACGCCGAGCGTCGGATGGGTTGGTTTCATGGTTTTGGTGATCGATGGTCGTTGTCATACATTATCTTTGTCGCTCGCTGTTAGCCGGAGCCTGGGCGCTCGTTATCGATTACCTGTGAGGTCGTGGCGGCCGCAATAGTGGGCCGTTGGGTTCGTGGGTGTGAGCATGCCGGACAAGTAAAAGTGCTTACGGCACTCGGGATTACGTAATCATCGCAGTCAGCGGGTTGGAGTCCCCGCAAATCCTTCCGCCACTGCCAAAAGTTTACTCAGCCGTGCAGCTGCGCCAGAGGATTCGCGCCCGTCGACTGGAATGGAATCGACGGACCGCCGAGGCCGCCGGGCATTTGCATCGGGAACGGCATATTCGGCATCTGCCCGTGCGCCAGTGACGTCATCATGCTCGGGCACTCCATCTGGATGGCCATGGTGGCGACCATCCCGGCGATGCCCGGCGAGAGGCCGGAGTTCCCAGACAGTTTCGATGTGATGGACGCGAGGGTCGCACCCGGCTTGACAAGTGATGGGCAGATCGACTGGCCGATTCCGGCAATCTTGTCGGTGAGAGAGCCACCGTTGTTGCCTGCACCACCCATCCCTGCACCACCCAACCCTGCGCCGCCCAGCGCGGCGCTGATCGGGTCGGTGGACGGATCGGCGTGCGCGATAGCGGGCAACGTTGCCGCAGCGGCTAGGACACCCGCCGCAACTGCTACTGGACGAAGCACCGATGAGAGACGAACCGTCTGTGTAGTCGAAGGGCGGGACGTCTTCAGTGCAGCCATGCATTGCTCCTATGGGCGTGGGAAGTGCACAGTGTGTGCACGCCCTTCACTTCGGTGGCAGTTGTCGATTCGTTACAACACGGCCAGCAATCCCAATCAGCTGAGCTTCTGCCAAACCCTCGAAAACCCAGGCCAAGAGGGCTAATGTCGCCGACATGGGCGGGCGTACTCAGAACGGAGCTGACCCGCCGGTGCGGGGGCCGCGGTGCAGTTGCAGTACATAAGCCTCCCGCTGCTGATCGCTCAAGCCGGTGGCGATCCCTGGGCGATCAATCAAAGTTTGCAATCGGGTCGGCCCGCTCAGATCGCGGATTTGGCGGAGGCCTTCCACACCACTGCCTGCAAAGACCCCCAGGGTCACGGATTCGTGCTGTCGCCACGCGGCTCTGGCTGGCTGCCTCACGTGTAACCGTCGCTCGATGCGCCCGCAGTGAAATGGGTCACCCGCGTCCCCGTATCGGGCAGCTTTCCTATCGCGGAGGCGTTCTCAAATCTAGTTGCCGCATCAAACGGCGACCTGGATCCAAAGCGAGGCCGTCATGTTGCAGACCACTAATAGCGAACACCGTGGTAGCCCCGTCGGCGAGGTTGTCTGGATTGCCGCCGGCATCATCATGCTCATGGCGTTCGGAGACGCCCTCGTCGTGCTCGCTCTCGCGTTCGCGATCGCGGCCATGGCTGGGATCTGGTGGGTTAACCACGCAGCGAGCCAGCGGGCGCAGCGAAACGACGCACAGTTGGCTCCGGTGACCCAGCTTCGCGCGCGATTGACGCACCACACTCCGGCTGACGCTCGTGGCCCCAGGGCCGCATAACTTTCGTCAGCCCACCGCGCCGGACAATCCGCGGACCGCCTGAAGTTCGGTGTCCCGATAGGGGCGCCCGTCGGGCAGCACGAGATCATGGAACCAGACCTTCGGCGGCGTTGTGTACGGGTGATCCCATGAGTCCCAAGGCAAATACGTTTGGGTCTTTCCGGCGACGAATCCCCAATTGATGGCACCGACGTTGTGCCGCTTGGCAATTGGCAAGATGGTCTCGATGGTGCTGCCCTGGGTTCTGGCCATGTATTCGGTGCATAGGATCGGCCGCCCCATCGGCGTCAGTTCGTTGATCTTGGACTCGAATTCGGCCGGCTTGCCGTAGTTATGGAAGGTGACCACGTCAGCGTTGTCGAGTTGAATAGCGCTGATCGGGCTGCGGCCGCCGGGGTCTCCCCAGGCCCCTTGCCAGACACCGCTCGTCAACGGTTGAGTGGGGTCGACCGCGCGAGCCCAGCGGAACACCTGGGGCAGCAGTTCCGCCACGTGCTGCAGCTTGTCCGCGCGTTCGACCTTCCGGTATTCCTTTGCGGGATTGTCGGGTTCGTTCCACAGATCCCATCCCAAAACGCGGTCGTCATTACGGAATTGACTCAACACGCCGGTGACGTAGTCCTGCATGACAGCGGTGTACCGGGGATCGCCGAGACGTTCTGCACCCGGGCTCTGCACCCATCCGGAGTTGTGCACCCCACGTATCGGCGCGCGCTGGGGACCGAACTTGGGGAACGGGTCCCAGCAGGAGTCGAACAGGACGAAGAGCGGCTTGATGCCGTGGTGTGAAGCGATGCCCACGAATTGTCCCAGGCGGTTCTGGAATCCCTGGCGATCCTGGGCCCACAGCTGGTCGTGCAGAAAGACCCGCATGGTGTTGAAGCCGTGCGAGCGGGCCAAACCCAGCTCGCCGTCGATGCGCTGAGGGTCAAAAGTTCCCTGCTGGAACATCTCAAGCTGATTGATGGCGTTTGAGGGGACGTAGTTCGCGCCGACCAGCCACCCCTGCGCTCGGTACCACGTGTTGGCGCGGTCGGTCGACCACCGGCCCGCTTCAGCTGCGGCGCGGGGCATTTTGGCCAGCGCCGTACCCGCTGCCAGCAGCAGCGGTAGCTTCAGGGTGGTTCGACGGTTCAACACGATGTGACGGTAATTTTCCGGCCTCGTGTGCCCAGTTCGGCTTACCGACACGCAGTGGATTGAGAGTGGAAATTGTTATCTCCCTGTGACCCAAGGCTCTTGAGCGCAGCCGGATGACTAGCGCAGCTTGCGACCGTCCTTGTCGGTCACGCTGCCGGTCAACATCATGACCCCGTCCACGATGGCCCAGATGATGCTGCCGGCCAGCACTGGGAAGCCGAAAAAGCAGAACAGGCCGAAGACTATGCCGAAGAGCCCGACACACAACTGCGCAACGGCGATCTGGGTCGAGTCGATATAGAAGCGGCCGATCCCGAAGATACCGAGGAACAGCTGCAAGAGGCCGGCCGTGGTCGCGGACTTATCCGAGAGAGGCACACCGGTGGCGGGATCGCGCCCAAATGGGGCTTGCGGGTCGTACCCCGGGTAGCCGACATACGGCTGATAACCGGGATAGGGCTGAGGGGCCGAATAGCCGCGCGGCGGCGGGTAACCCGGGTAACCGGACGGAGGCGGGCCTTGTGGGCTTGGCTGTGCTCCGTACCCGTACGGCTGCCACCCCTCCGGCGGCGGACCGTAGGGGTATTCCGGCGGATTCGGCGTCGACATGGGCCGAGTTAACCCCTAGCGGTGGCCTGCCGTCCATACCGGCCAATATGGCGCGGCGCGGAAGCTTCAAACTGCGGCCCCGACGGAGCAAACTGAACGCGTGGCAGAACGCAATGTGCTGGGCGGCCCGCTGGAGCCCTGTGGCACTGACCCGCTCACCGGTTATTACCGCGACGGTTGCTGCTCGACCGGGCCCGAGGACCTTGGCCGCCACACTATTTGCGCCGTGATGACGGCTGAATTCTTGGAGCATCAGCGCTCCATCGGCAATGACCTGCTGACTCCGGTCCCCGAATACCGGTTCCCCGGCCTGCTGCCGGGTGACCGCTGGTGTGTGACGGCCCTGAATTGGCTCCGGGCCCATCACGACGGCTGCGCCGCCCCGGTGGTGGTGGCCTCCACCCACGAACGCACCCTCGAAGTCGTGCCGATCGAGGCGCTACTCGAGCACCAGGTCGACGTCCCCGACGACCTGGCCAACTTATAGAGCCTGCGATCTGCGCTTCGCTACTGTGATACGTCGAATGTGCTCCCACCACGTCGAGGAGGCGGTCGCATGGGCTCTGTGGTCCCCGACATCGCTGACATCGACTTCGACGATCTGACGTCGCCCCAACTGACCGACATCCAGCGTCAGGTCCTGGAATTCACCGAGGCCAAACGCGTCGAGTTCGACATCGACCAGATGTTCGGCGAAGCCGTCGAGCAGGCAGGTGTGGGTGACGATGTGGACGACTCCGACGGCTTCGCCGACCGGCTGGCCGCGCACCTCGCCGCGATCGAGGCCGACGAAGGCTTGCGTGAGCTCACCCGTTCGACGTTGCGGCAACGGGTGGTTCGCCTGCTGCGCAACCGGTTGTCGTTGACCGAACTGCTCAAGCGCTATCCCGAGATCGAGTCAATCCCGATCGAAAAGCCCTTCATCGTCGTGGGGATGCCGCGCTCCGGCACCACGCATCTGGTCAATCTCATTGCGGCCGATCCGCGCCGGCGCGCGTTGCCGTACTGGGAGAGCCAGGATCCGATACCCGCACGCGGTCAGGGCCCTGGCATCGTCGGGGTTGATCCGCGCTACGCGCGAGCCAGGGCCGAGCACGACGCGCTGATGGCCAGCGCCCCCGTGGTGGCGGCCATGCACGACCGCTTCCCCGAGGCGATCGAGGAGGAAGTCGAACTCCTCGACCTCGACCTGGCCTCCTATGTCTTGGAATGGCATGCGCGCGCACCGGATTGGCGCGACTACTACCTGGCGCTGGACCAAACGCGGCACTACGCGTATATGAGAAAAGTGCTGCAGGCGCTGACCTTTCTGCGCGGGCCCCGGACGTGGATTCTCAAGAGCCCGCAGCACTGTGAGCAACTCGGCCCGCTGATGGCAACCTTCCCGGATGCGACCGTCGCCTTCACACACCGCGACCCCGTCGCGGTCGTCCAGTCGGCGATCACCATGATGGCCTACTCCGATCGGCTGCGCCGCACGAGCATCGACCCGGCCTGGCTGCTGGATTACTGGAGCGATCGGGTACACCGCCTGCTCAGCGCATGCGTGCGCGACCGCGACATCGTGCCGGCCGAACGCAGCATCGATGTCAGCTTCCATCACCTCAACGGCAACGAAATGCCAGTGCTGGAAGAGTTTTACCGGCGTGGCGGAATTGAGCTGACGCCGCAGGTGCGGGCGCGGTTTCAGCGCTACCTGGACGGCAATCCGCGCGGCAAACACGGCCGCATCCGCTACGACCTGCAACGCCACTTCGGCGTCTCGGCCGACGAACTGCGCGCCCGATTCGACTTCTACTTCGACAGGTTCGACGTACGCCCGGAATAGGCCGCCACGGAATGGAAGAGACGTCAGCGATGAGTCAACAGTTCGAACCGGTCTACCGCAGCCGGCCCGGCGCGGATGGCCTGCGCCCGGCGGCCGCCGAAAGGGCCGAGCAGATCGCCCCGGGGCTGTGGTGTTCGCCGGGGCTGTCGAACGCCTACCTGCTGACCACCGGCGACGGGCGGGTGATTGTCAACACCGGCATGGGCTTCGAGGGACCGGTGCATCGCGCCAACTTCGACGCCGTCGACACCTCGCCGGTGCGCTACGTCATCTTCACCCAAGGCCACGTGGACCACGTCGGCGGCCTGGACAGTGTGCGTGATCCGGATACAACCGTTGTAGCACAAGCGAACTGGAGAACATGGCGAGATGACAACGAGCGGCTGCTCCCATTCCGGGCCAGCCGCAGCGCATTTGCTTTCAGGGACACCCTCACCACCGGCATCCAGGCCATTCACCGCCGGCTCGGCACTACGCGGTTGCCGGGACAAAGCGTGCCCACCGTCGACCTGGACTTCGAGGAAACCCTTACCCTCGAGATCGGCGGCCGACAGCTGGAGCTGATCGCCGTGCCGGGCGGGGAGACCACCGACTCGCTGGTCGTGTGGCTACCCGAGGAGCGAATATGCCTGTGTGGAAACACTTTCGGCCCGATATTCGGGCACATTCCCAACCTCGTGACCATGCGTGGTGACCGCTACCGCGATGCCCTGGCCGCCATCGCATCGATTGAGCGGGTGCGCGACCTGAAGCCCGAACTCCTCGTCACCGGCCACTTCGCGCCGATCAACGGCACCGACCTCATCAACGCCGAGCTCACCCGGCTGCGCGACGCCATCCAATACATCCACGACGAGACCGTCGCCGGGATGAACGCCGGCAAAGACGTGGCAACCCTGATGCGCGAGATCACCTTGCCTGCGGAATACGAAGTGGGCCAAGGATATGGGAAAGTCTCCTGGGATGTCCGCGCCGTCTGGGAAAACTATTCGGGGTGGTTCCACCAGCGCTCGACGACGGAGCTTTATCCGGTCGGATTCGACGCCGTCACCGCCGACGTGGTCGAACTGGCCGGCGCCGACGCACTCGTGGACCGGGCGCGCGCCCACCTCGCCGCGGACCGCCCACTGCATGCTATTCACCTCGCCGAGGCGGTCGCCATGGCACAGGCAGAGCATCCGGGTGCCCGCGAAGTCTTGCGTGCGGCGCACGAAATCTTGCTGGGAAACACTACGAACTTCTGGGAAAAGGCTTGGCTGTCAAAGCAAATCGCGAAGAATTCGTGACGAAAGGATACCGATCATGGGGTTTGCACTTCGACCCGACGACTTCTACCACACCGGGATCGTCGTTCCCGACCTCGACGCAGCGATGGCCCGCCTCAGCGCGCTGGCCGGCTATCGGTGGATCGCCCCGCTCAGCTACACGCTGCCCTTCCGCACCACG
Organism: Mycobacterium numidiamassiliense; assembly: GCF_900157365.1. Lineage (GTDB taxonomy): Bacteria > Actinomycetota > Actinomycetes > Mycobacteriales > Mycobacteriaceae > Mycobacterium > Mycobacterium numidiamassiliense. The sequence goes on from NZ_FUEZ01000004.1 coordinate 364,415, forward strand.
GAAGGAGTTCGCGAACTGACCTCGACGATCGTCTACTCCGTGCAGAGCCCGTACATCGAGCTTGTTCAGGAGGTTCCGGGAACGCCGTGGACGGCTGCACCGGGAAATTCCGTCCACCATGTCGGCTACTTCACCGACAACCTCGTCGAGACCGCACGTGCGTTGGAGAGCAACGGTTTCCGCTTCGAGATGACCGGGGAAATACCGGGGTCGGAGTTCGGGATGTTTGCCTACTACGTCGACGCGGTCGGCACCCGTGTCGAGATCGTCGACCGCGCGCTTTTCCCCGACTTCGCCGCATTCGTCGAGTCCATCGCCGCACCCGGCCCCGCTGGAGCGTGACATGCTGCTGACGGTGCTGCGCTTCAACTTCGCTTCCCCGCAAGGAAAGCCGAAGACGCAGAGCGCGCTGTTATCGGCCGCCTTGGAGCTGGCGCAGTGGGGCGAGTCGCATGGCATCACATCGATCAGCGTCGACGAGCATCACGCCACCGGGCACGGGTGGAGCTGCAACCCCATCATGGCCGCGGCAATGTTCCTCGCGCGCACGTCGACGCTGATCGCCAGCGTGGACTGCGCGCTCGGGCCGTTGTGGAATCCGGTCCGGCTCGCCGAAGACATTGCGCTGGTCGACAATATGAGTCGCGGCCGGCTGCACACGACGGTGGGCCTGGGCTACCGAACCATCGAATACGACTCGCTCGGTGTGGATTTCAGCCAGCGCGGTACGCGCATGGACAACCTGGTCGAGCGGATGCTGTCGGTCTGGTCGGGCGCCGATTCGGACGCGGGCGTGTGTACCGGCAGCTGGACCCGGCCGCATCCGCCGCTGTATGTCGGTGGCGGTGCGCGCGCCACCGCGCGGCGGGCGGCGCGCTTCGGGTTGCCGCTCAGCCTCGCCGACCATCTGCCCGATATCGCGGACTACTACCGCGAATTGTGTTCGCGGGCCGGCATCAAGCCGTTCATTCTGATGCCCGGACCGGTCAACCGCGGAATGATCTACCTGCACGAGGATCCGGACCGGGCCTGGGCCCAGCTCGGCGAGCACATCCTTTGGGAGGCAGTGACTTACGGCGAGTGGTCGACCGATCAGCGGTCGCTCATGCACCTGCCCGGCGTCCGCACGCTGGACGAAGTCAGGGCGTCGGGGCGATATCGCTTTCTGACTCCCGACCAGCTCATCGCCGAAGTCCGAGAAGCCGAAAACTACGGGCCGCTGGTGATGCATCCCCTGGTCGGCGGCATGCCCGTCGACGAAGCGTGGAAGTCGGTGCAGTTACTCACCGACGTGGTGCTACCCGCGCTCGCTTGAAAGACTCTGCCGATAAGTCCCGTTCGCTGATTGGCTAGACCACACCGTCACGCGCGCTGCTCCAGCCAATCGGCCAGCGAACGCCCGGCGTCGAGCACATGTCGCTCGGCGATCACCCGCGCCCGCTCGGCATCCTTGGCGCCGAGCGCGTCGAGCAACTGCTCGTGTTCGTCGAGCGAATGCTTCTCGTGATCCGGGAACAAGGTGAGGAAGTTGCTTGGCACCACCCGCGCCGCCTGCTTGATTTGCGTCATCAGGCGAGGGGAGTGCGCGGCACGGTGAATCTTCTGGTGGAACTGCCAGTTCGCCTCGCCGATGCTGTCGTCGCCGGATCGCGCGACCACGTCTGCCGCTAGCTCGCGCAGCATCGCGAGTTCATTCGGTTCAATCCGCTCGGCCGCCCACGCCGCGGCCTGCCCGGTCAGCACACCGAGAATGGTGAAGCTGTCCAGCACATCGGTGGGGCTGATGCCGATGACGGTGACGCCGCTGCGGGGTGCGACCCGGACCAGGCCTTCAAAGGAGAGTTCCAGCAGCGCCTCGCGCACCGGGGTCCGGCTCGTCGCGAACTCTTCGGTGATGGCATCGAGGTCGACCCGTGCGCCGGCGGGCAGGGCGCCGGTGAGGATTCGGTCCCGCAGTTCCCGCGCGGCGCGCTCGCGCACCGTGCCCGATATGTCGATCCCCGAGGTTGACGCCATCCACGCATGCTATCAAACCGTACATCTAGCATTTGAAATCTGAAATATCAGATGTTAGATTCCGAAATGTGACTAATCGGCGCACAGACAAGATGTCCCTGGTTGCGTTCATGCAGGCGGGTAGTACCTCGGTGTATTCCGGGTCTTGGCGCCATCCGGCAACCGAACACGGCTACCTCGACGCGTCCTACTACGCCAAGATCGGGCGGCAGCTCGAAGAGGGCTGCTTCGACCTGATGTTCTTCGACGACCGCCTGGCGATGCCGGGTGTGTACGGCGGCTCGGTGGCCGAGGCGGTCTACCACGGTGCACGGCCGGTCAAGCTGGACCTCGGGATTGTGCTCGGGGTGTTGGCGCAGGCCACGTCGCGTATCGGGCTGGGCGCGACGTACTCGACCACCTATTACGCGCCGTTCCATGTCGCGCGGACCTTCGCCACGCTGGACCACCTTTCCCGCGGGCGGGCGGCGTGGAACGTGGTTACCTCGGTCAATGACAGCGAGGCCCAGAACTTCGGCGTCGACGCCCACCTGGGCCACGACGAGCGTTACGACCGCGCCGACGAATTCATGGACGTGGTCGCCGGGCTCTGGGACACGTGGGAGGACGGCGCGATCCTGCACGACCGGATAGGCGGCCAGTACGCCGACCCGGCCAAGGTGCACGAGCTGGGCCATGTCGGCCACTTCTTCACCGCGCGTGGACCGCTGACCGTGCCCCGCACCCCGCAGGGCCGGCCGGTCATTATCCAGGCCGGCTCGTCGGGCCGTGGGCGCGAATTCGCCTCGCGCTGGGCCGAATTGATCTTCACCGGCGACCCGGACCTCGAGGTCGCGCGCAGCCACTACTCCGATCAGAAAGAACGCATCGCCGAGGCCGGACGCGATCCTGCCGCGGTCCGGATCTGCCCGATGGCCTACGCTGTGGTCGGCGAATCCGAGGCGCACGCCAAGGAACGCGAAGCCTTATTCCTCAATGATCTGGTTGACCCCATGGCATCGCTGACACTGTTGTCGGAGTTGATGAATTACGACTTCGCACAGCACGATCTCGACGACCCGGTGACCGACGAGCTCATCGCGTCGGTGTCGGGCATCCGCGGGCTCGTCCAGAACCTGCGCACCCATATCGGTGGAGACACCGTTACCGTGCGTGATCTGGCCGGCCACCGCGCCACCCTGCTGCAGGGGCCCCGCTTCGTCGGCACCGGCGACCAGGTCGCCGACCAGATGGCGGACTGGTTCGAAAGCGGAGCCTGCGACGGGTTCGTCTTGGCCGCAACGCATCTGCCCGGCGCATTCGAAGACGTGGTGCGCATGGTGGTCCCGGAGCTTCAAAGACGCGGGTTGTTCCGTACCGCATATGAGTCCGACACGTTGCGGGGACACCTTGGGCTGCAACGACCTTCGAATACCCGGGTGGCCGCCGGTGCACATGCTTGAGGGCGTACGCGTGCTCGACCTCGCCACGTTGGCGGCCGCACCTTTGGTCGCGACCTACCTGGGCGAGTTCGGCGCCGACGTGATCAAGGTCGAGGATCCGCGCAACGGCGATCCGATCCGTGGATGGGGCAACCAGCGCGACGGTGTGGGCTTGATGTGGAAGTCGCTGTCGCGCAACAAGCGATCCATCACCCTGGATCTGCGTTGCGCCGAGGGGCAGGCGCTGGTGCGCCGGCTGGTGGAGCACGCCGACGTCGCCATCTTCAACCTCCGTCCGCAGACCCTGCGCAAATGGGGCCTGGACTACGAAAGCCTGAGGGCGGTCAACGACCGGTTGGTGATGTTGCACATCACCGGATACGGGTTGACCGGTCCCAAGAGTGAGCGCCCCGGTTTCGGCACCCTGGGCGAGGCGATGAGCGGGTTCGCCCACATCACCGGCCCCGCCGGCGGCCCGCCCACGCTGCCACCATTCATGCTGGCCGACGGCGTCGCGTCGTTGAACGCCACCTACGCGGTGATGATGGCGCTCTACCACCGCGACGTGCATGGTGGGCCGGGACAGCTGATCGACGTCAACCTCATCGACCCGCTCGCTCGTCTGCTCGAGCAGACGCTGCTGGGCTACGACCAACTGGGCCTGGTGCCCGAGCGTGCCGGAAACCGATGGGATATCTCGGCTCCACGCAACACCTATCAAACCCTCGACGGGCGCTGGCTGGCCATGTCCGGAAGCTCACCGGCGTTGGCATTGCGGGTGTTTCGGGCGATCGGGCGCGACGACCTGCTGACCGATCCCGACTTCTCCGATCCGCAGCGGCGACTGGCCCGGGCCGGTGAAGTCGACGCCGTCGTCGCCGATTGGGTTGCCACCAAGACACTTTGGGAGGCGATGGAGGTCTTCGAGAAGCACGAAGTCGCTGCGGCCCCGGTCTACGACATCCGTGAACTGGTCGCCGACGAGCAGCTGGTGCATCGTGAGGTATTCGTCTCCGTCGACGACCAAGAGCTCGGGCCGATGACCGTTCAGGCCCCGGTCCCGCGCTTCTCGTCGGCTTCCGGGGCGGTCGATCATCTGGGACCCCGACTCGGTGAGCACAACGACGAGGTCTACGGCGAGGTGCTCGGAATGACTCTCGACGAGATCAACGACCTACGCGCCCGCGGCGTGTTGTGACAGAAGGATATTCATCGAGGTGACTGATCTTCTCCGTCGTTCCGAACTCGCCGTGCCCGCGAGCAACGACAACATGTTCGAGAAGGGCGCCGGCTGCGGAGCGGATCTGGTGTTTCTGGATCTCGAGGACGCGGTCCCCCCGGCGTTCAAGGTCGAGTCGCGCGCGAAGGCGATCAGCGGCCTCAACGACATCGACTGGGGACGCACCGCGCGCGCCATCCGCATCAACGGCCTGGACACCCAGTGGTGCCACGACGACGTCATCGATGTTGTCACCCACGCCGGAGAGAACCTCGACACGATCATCATCCCCAAGGCGCGCAGGGCCCGTGACGTCTGGTGGGTCGACGTGCTGCTCACCCAGCTGGAGTCAAAACTGGGACTCGGCAGGCAGATTCGGCTCGAAGTGCTCATCGAGGAGGTGGAGGGCCTCGCCAACGCGGAAGAGATCGCCGTGGCCAGCCCCCGCCTGGACGCACTCATCTTCGGGGTGGGCGATTTCTCGCTGTCGCAGGGCGCACGGGTGGATACCAACTTCGTCCCGCTCGGTGAATACCCCGGCGAATTCTGGGCTTACGCGCGGAACAAGGTGATTGTCGCGGCCCGGATCGCGGGCATCGATGCGATCGACGCGCCCTACCCCGACTACCGGGATGTGTCCGGCTACGAACGCGATGCCCGCCGCGCCTCGCTGCTGGGCTACACCGGCAAGTGGGCGATCCACCCCGACCAGGTTCCGATCGCCAACGGCGTCTACGCACCGACCGCCGACGAGATCGCCCGCGCCGAAGCCAACGTCGCCGCCTATCGGGAGGCGGAAGCCAAGGGGCGCGGCGCGGTGGGAGTCAACGGTGTGCTGGTCGACGCCGCCCACGTGAAGCAGGCCGAGCAGACGCTGGCGCGTGCCGCGCTGATCAATGGAAATAACGACACCTGATTGAGGGCGTTCGTGCCGGGGTAGTCCGTCATTGATCAATTTGACGGAAGCCCAATAGAAGGGGACACGACGTGATTATCTTGGGCATCATTCTCGCTGTAATCGGTTATGTCACTGGCATTGCGATTCTGGAAACGCTTGGCGGCATCTTGGTGCTTGTCGGCGTGATCCTGTGGATCCTCGGAGCGGTGGGGCGTCCGGTCGCCGGCCGCAAGGTGTGGTTTTAGCGCTTATCACACAAGCTGTTTCGATGCATTGCCGCCGTTGCGGTGGCGACGTAAGGTACTGGTCTACGTAACACCCTCGAGGCAATGGGGAGTGAGCGTCTGATGGCCAAGGTTCTATTCGTCGTCACCGCAACGAGTTTCTGGACGCTGAAGGACGGCAGCAGGCACCCGACGGGGTATTGGGCCGAGGAATTTGCGGCCCCTTACAGCGCGATCAGCGGGGCCGGTCATGACATCGTCGTCGCAACTCCGGGTGGCACCGTGCCGTATGTAGACGTGATGAGCCTGCGCCCCTCGATGGCCGGAAGTGCCGAAATCGCCGGGCAGCTCGAAGAGGTGCTGCGCTCGGCCGAAGAACTGCGCAGGCCAATCGAACTCGCCAACGCCCGGCTGGACGACTACGACGCCGTGTATTACCCCGGCGGCCACGGTCCGATGGAGGACCTCTGGCAGGATGCCGACTCCGGTCGGCTGCTCACCGCGGCCCTGGCGTCGGGCAAGCCGCTGGCGATCGTCTGCCACGCGCCGGTCGCCATGCTCGCCACCCGCCGCAACGGCGTCTCGCCCTTCGCCGGCTATCGGGTCACTGCATTCACCAACGACGAAGAGGACGGCGTCGGTCTGCGCGAGAAAGCGCCATGGACGGCCGAGGACGAACTGGTCAAGTTGGGCGTCGATTTCGTCCGGGGCGAGATGTGGAAGCCCTTCACCGTCGTGGACCGCAATCTCTACACCGGGCAGAACCCCGCCTCGGCCGGGCCGCTCGCGGAGGACGTGCTCAAAGTGCTGCGGAGTTGACCGTCGGCCACCGCGACCAATGGGCAACTTCCGCTCGCGATATCACCGGCGATATCGGAACCGAAAAGAACTAGTCGGGATCCGACAACTACGCACTCGTTCCCGGCCTGAGTAGTAGCCATATCGCAGCTGCCGACGCCAGCAGGACCACCGATCCAACGCCCGCGGCGATGGCCAGGCCATTGCTGAAGGCGTTCTTCGCGGCCGTCACCACGGCCAGCGCCTGGTCGGCAGGCAGCTGCTTCGCCGCCTCGATGGCGCTGGACAGCGAGTCCTCGGTATGCGAGGTGACCGCGGCAGAGGCGCCGGGCGGAATTGCCAGCGCGTGGTACACGCCCGTCACGATGGAACCCAGTGTCGCGATGCCGAGCGCCATGCCCAGCTCGTAGCCGGTCTCGGACACCGCAGCCGCGGCACCTGCTCGCTCCGGCGGAACGCTGGTGAGGACGGCGTCGCTGGCCGCGGTGAAGGCCAGGCCTAGGCCGATGCCGAGGACGAAGAGGGCGATGGCGAGGTGCGGGTAGGAGGTGGACGGACTGATCATTGTGAACGACGCCATGGCGAATCCAACCAGCGCCAGTCCGATGGAAAGAATCGCGCGCTGCGACGAATAGCACATCGCAACCCCGGCCAGCAGGCCAAATAAGGTCGCACTCGCCGCAGCTGGGAGCTCGGCCAGCCCGGCTTTCAGGGGGCTGTATCCCATCACAAGCTGAAAGAACTGGGAGAGGAAGTACACCACGCCAGACAGGCCGAGCACCGCCAACAGGTTGGCGACGACCACGCCGGAGAATCTGCGATTGCTGAACAGTCGCAATTCGATCAGTGGGGCAGGCAGCCTGAGCTGTCGCTGGACGAACAGGGCGAACGCAGCGAGCCCGACGAACCCCACGATCACGATGTCGGCACGGATCCCGTGTGCGGCCCCTTCCTGGAGGGCGTAAACCAGTCCGAGCATGCCGATGAGCGACAGCGCAACGCTGCGCAAGTCCCATGGCCCAGGCATTGGGTTGCGCTGCTCTGGCAACAACACCATGCCGCCGACCACCAGCACCACGCTCACCGGGACGTTGATCAAAAATACTGAGCCCCACCAGAAATGCTCCAGCAGTAAACCTCCGACCAAGGGACCCAAAACGGCGCCCGCCGAAAACGCAGACGCCCAAATGCCCACGGCCACACTGCGTTCCCGTGGTCGCTCAAACAAGACACGGATCAACGCCAGGGTCGACGGTGCCAGCGTCGCCCCTGCCACGCCCAGCAGCGCCCGCGCGCCGATCAGCAGCCCAGCGGTCGGGGCGTATGCCGTTGCCACCGAGGCAATGGCGAAAGCCGTCGCACCGCAAAGCAGCAATTTCTTATGGCCGATCCGGTCGCCGAGGCTGCCCATGGTGACGAGTAGACCAGCCAACACCAATGAGTAGATGTCGCCGATCCACAACACCTGCGTTGCCGCCGTCGCGAGATCGCGGCCGATGAACGGGAGCGCCAGGGCCAGTACGGTGCCGTCGACACCGATCAGCAATACCCCAAGGGTGAGCACCGCCAGCGACAGCCAAGCGCGCGTCATGACCGACTCACCCCGCGGAGCAGCAGGTCGGTGACCATATCGGTAAATTCGCGACGGCCGGCGCCGCCGACCTGGACCACCCACGCCGCACCGGCCATCAGGTTGAAGAACGCTTCGGTCAGCCAGAACGCATTCAGATCGGGGCGGAATTCGCCGTCCCGCTGACCGCGCAGGAACAGCTCCCTGACCTCAGCGTCGATCGCCGCCCACGTTTCCTTGGGCTGATTGGTCTCGAAATCCTGACTCTGTGTATAGAGCGAGTTGAGGTATCCAGAAACCGGCTCGCACGCCGTCACCAAACGCCGCAGCGCATCTGAGGCCGACCCCTCCTGCACGCGAACGCTTTTCAGCGCTTCACGCAGGTGGGCGGTCGCGAACTCGTCAAGGGCCTCGAGGAGCGCAGCGCGGCCGGAGAAGTAGCGATGCAGAGTCGCACGGCTGACGCCGACGGCCGCCGCGATCTCGTCCTGGGTGGCGTTCGGCCGCCGACCAAGGAAGTCCGCTGCGGCGCGCAACACATGTTCACGATCTAGTGCCATGCTACGATCATAGCTTATATGAGACAAAAACGTCTTATATGAGACACTATGAGAACGACGATTAGAGCCGTACAGTTGTGCCCACCGACACCAAGGCCGGGGGACTGAACGACGAACATACTGCCGAGGTGACAGACATGACAGGACCTACCAGCCAGCTCACCGGGGATGTTGTCGGTGCCGGCGACCCCCGGTACGAGGCGGCGCGATTCGGGTACAACCATCTTTACTCGCACCACCCGCAGGCCATCGTGTTCTGCGGCGACACAAGAGATGTCGTCAACGCCCTCACGTGGGCGCGACACAACGATGTCGCCGTTCGGGTGCGCAGCGGGGGGCACTGCCTGGAGGGCTGGTCGTCTGTCGACGGCGGCCTCGTCATCGATGTCAGCGGGCTGAAGTCGGTTCAGATCGACGCGGCCTCAGGTCTGGCAACGGTTGGGGCAGGCCTCAACCAACTGGAGGCGGTGACCGCGCTCGGCGCTCACGGACTCGCGGCGCCGACCGGAACGGAAGGCAGCGTCGGCCTGGTCGGCGCGACCCTCGGCGGCGGCTTCGGCCTGCTCACCCGCAGTCTGGGTATGGCAAGCGACAACCTGATGGCGGTCGAGATCGTCGTGACCGACGAGGTGAACGGTGTCAAGGCGATCACCGTCGATGACACCTCACACGCGGACCTCATGTGGGCACTGCGTGGTGCCGGCAACGGCAACTTCGGCATCGTCACCTCATTGACGTACAAGGTTCACCCGCTACCCCACGTCACCTACGTGAAGGCGACGTGGACGGGGCTCGACGACCTCCGTGAAGCCTTCGACGCCTGGCAGCATTCGGCGCCGAACACCGACAGCAGCCTGACGAGCCAGCTCGAAATCCATTGCGGTGAAATTCGATTGCTGGCGGCCCTCTGCGCAGGGTCGGAAGCCGAGGCGACGAAGTTGCTGGGGCCGATCCTGTCGGTCGGAGAGCCCCAGGTAACGACCACCACCGCACCTTGGGCCGACATCTACGCCGGTTTCCAGATACCCATTTCGGAGGAGGCCGCGAACTGGAAGTTCACGTCGCAGTTCATCATTCAACCCTTCCCGACCGCCGCGATCGAGCTGATCGGTCAGTTCATGGCGAAAGCCCCGTCGCCCGACTGCAATTACTTCACCAACGCCTTCGGCGGCGCAGTCAAGAGCAGCGAGCCCACCGGCGGCTCGGCATTCGCCCATCGCGACGCATTGTTCTACGCCGAACCCGGTGCCGGCTGGGGCGTTCGCGGTGGACCCGCCGCCGATGAGCAGCTGACAGCGCGAGCACTCGCCTGGATTGCGGATTTCAGCGAGTCCTTGCAACCCTACGTAGACGGCGCCTACGTGAACGTGCCGAACGCCGGCATGGCTGACTGGGCCACGGCCTACTGGGGCGCCAACCTCGACCGGCTACGAGCCGTCAAATCAAAGTACGACCCCGGCAACGTGTTTCGGTACGAGCAGAGCATTCCTCCGGCCACGGAAGGCTAGGCAACTGATGAGCCAAGCACTGACGGGCAACGAGGTCGCCGACGAGATATGCCGAGATTGCGGCTACGAACCGGAGCTGAAGCGGTCGCTGAACGGGTTCCAGATCTTCGCCGTCGCATTCGCGGCGATGTCGGTGGTGATGGGCGTCTTCGCCACCTACGACGACATGCTGCGCAGTTCCGGGCCGGTGGGAATCTGGCTGTTCCCCGTCATCGGGGTCGGACAACTGTTGGTAGCGCTGGTCTACGCGCAGTTTTCAGCGCGGATACCGCTCAGCGGCGGGCCGTACGCGTGGGCATCACGACTGGCCAGCCCGAAGATCGGCTGGGGCTTCGGTTGGCTGGCGTTCCTGAATGCTGTTACCTCCCCCGTTGCGATCGATAATGCGTTGGCAACGCAGTGTCTGATGCCGCTGTTCGACATGGAGCCCAACGAGACGACCGGGCGCGTGATCACCGTGGTGCTCCTGGTGATTCAGGCCGCACTGGCCATCGCCGCGACCCGCATCGTCGGCTGGGTCAACTCGCTGTCGGTGGTGGTCGAATTCGGCATCCTCGTCGTGCTGGGGATCGCGTTCACGGTGGCCGTGCTGATGTCCGGCGACGGTAAGACTGCCAACCTGTTTTCCCACGGTGTCGCCGAGGGCAATCCCAACTACTACCTCATCGGTGGCGGCCTGATGGGGGCCACGATCATGGGCCTGAACACCCTCGTCGGCTTCGAGTCCGCCGCGAACATGGCAGAGGAGGCCGCCGACGCGACACGCACCGTGCCGCGCGCGATCATCGGATCGGTTGTGGCGTCCTCGGTGCTGGGATTCTTATTCCTCATCGTGCTCACGATTGCGGTCAAAGACATACCGGCAGCCTCGGCGAGCGCATCCCCGGTCGCCGAGGTCATGCGCCAACAGTTCGGACCCGTGCTGGAAAGGCCGTTCCTCGCGGTCATCGCCATCGCGTTCTTCGGGGCCGCGCTGGTCGCCGTCGCCTCCGCGTCGCGTTACAACTTCGCGATGGCGCGCGACGGACGCTTTCCAGGGCACCGGGTGTTCCAGCGCGTCAATCCGCGCACCCACACCCCCATCCCGGCGACGCTTCTGGTGATGACCACCGGAATCGTCCTGATAATCGCGTTGCCGGGTGCGGCGCTGTTTCAACTGATCGCGACGAGCACCATCATCAGCGTCGTGCAGTACATGTTGACCTCGGTTCTCTATCTCGGGGTGCGACGGAAGTTCGACCGCGCTGGCGGCGGCTTCGACCTGGGACGGTGGGATCGGCTCGTCGCGGTGGCGGCGCTGGTGTGGTTGATCATCTGCATTTTCACGGTCCTGGTGTCTTTCACGACATTGGCGACGCTGCTGGTCGTCCTGGGCCTGCTTGGTTTAGGTTTCGCCTACTTCCTGTACATGTGGAAGTTCGACCGCGAAGTCCTCGAGCACGAGCCAGGGGAATCCGACTTGTTCACCGTTTCGTCCGAGTGACGAGGACCAAAAGCCAATCTCTGCGGCGTTTTTCGTAGGCGCCCCTTCGACCTTTCGTAATGTGCAATTTGCCGCGCGTTTGCGTGCCTGAGCGGCGCCCGCAACGTGGGCCGTAATGATGCCAATTGACCCGCGGGCAACACTTTGCGTCGAGTCGGCATCCCTCGGGATTTAGACGTGCAGCCGGATAGTGCGGCGCTCAAAGGGAACTCGGTCTGTCTCAAATGAGACGTCGTCGGATCACCTGAATTTCGCTTGTATGCGGGCAGTCGTTGGGGCCGTTGAAGTAACGCGAAATTGCGTTCATAACGATTTCGCTAACCTTGGTGGTGGCCGCCGTGTTGCCGGCCGTCAACCACTTAAAGTCCCGTGCTATGAGGGGAACCTGGGTCCGCATCTGCTCTGTCATCATGGCGGCGTCGACCCTGTGCGCGGTGAGCGAAATGCCACCGGCGCATGCCGAATTGGTCGCAATCCCGATGCCCCCCAAAGCCATTAACAAAGTCAGCCGCGAGGGCTATAACGTCGAAATGCGCCTCGAGCGGGAATCGGTGACGCGGACACCCAATCTGGCTGCCGCGCCCAATTCCCACGAGGCATTCATCACGATAAGTGGCGTCGCGTCGGCCACCGGCGGCTCAAGCCCCATCACCGACAGCGTGCTGATCATCGGGTATCAGCTGGGGTGTCAGAACGATGTCTCGGCGGGCCTGCAGTTCGGTGGAACCGGGGGCAGCGTTCCGAACGGAACGGTTGCCATTACGCCCGGGAGCCCGACCTCCACGGACCTGGGTAACGCCGGCGGCGGGGCCGGGTTCGGCCAAACTGTGGTCCAGCCGGGCGTCATCGTGGATTTGCCATTGTCGAACATGACGCTCAACGACAAGGGGCAGGCCGCCCTCGACATGGACGACCTGCACATCAAGGCCGACGCGTGCGGTGGTGACGTCACTATCCGGTCCTACCTCTATCTGAGGTTCTCCAGCCAATCCGCGCACACGCAATACGCCATTTTCGGCGATCCCATCAAGATTTGACGTCGCACCCATCGGGAGGACAAGCACATGATGAAAATTATGACGTTTCGTACGACACTGGGGCTGATTCCGGCGGCGGCCATCGGCGCGCTGTTGGCGCTAGCGCAGGCACCCGCCGCCGGCGCCGCCCCGGGGGACCCGCCGCCGCCGGTCCCGGGGACGCCCTTCCTCCCTAACACCGGCTTCATCCCCGGCGCCTACGGCTACTTGTACGGCGTCTATGTCACCCCACCGCCGGCGACCGTCGACGCCCGCGGGGTACGCGCCACCGCAATGGGCGACGAGCAGGCCCTTGGCATGCCGGGCAGCGAACTGGGCAACAGCCCTCCGGTTGCCGGGTTCTTTACCGGCGCGAGCGCGCAGTACTACATCAACGCCGGTGCGACTGCGACGCCCCCGGTCGTCAAGGGCCCCGATTCGATGGGCCTCAGCCCCGCCGTGCCACCGGAGGATCCTTCCGGCATTCCACCGGAAAAGCGTCCCGGGCCCGAATCGACCCCGCCCGGCCCCGCTCCCGTGGTCGTTCCGCCCATCCTCGAAACCGCGGGCGGCAGGCCGTTTGGTGCAGCCGGCGGCGGGGCGGGTGGTCATGGCTGATGGTCCCCGCGGCTACGAGCTGAAAAGCCGATGGCACAAGCGCTTGTATCGTGAACGCGCCGAACATCGAATCGAGGGCTTTGCCGTTCCTGACGGATACGCTGACACCGAGTCACGCACGTCGATGAGAGGCGCGGCCCATGTTTCTCCGTTTGGCGCTCGCCGCGGCAGCCGCCATCGCAGTCACCGCGATTGACTCGGCATCACCCGCGAACGCCGACTCGTTGCCACCCGGTCCGCACTCCACGCTCGCTGACGTCGATTTGCCGGTCGGAACTGTCCAATGCATCGATTTTGGTTGCATCGATGGTCCAGCCATCAGTGATCCTGGCTACGAGTGGTGGCGTTACGGCGCACCTTACGACGACATCGTGGCCTTTATGCGGGACCGTTTCGGCGCCGGGCAGGGGTACGACACCCATGGGGCGACGTGGTGGCATGGCTTGCCGCCGTGCTACGACGTCAATCACGAAAGCCCGCCGTGGGGATGGGCCACTGACGGCGGTACCAGATGGATCTGGTCCGATAATTCCAAGGCCATCGTGGTCGCCGTGGACAAGCCGGGAATCAAGGCCGGTGATGGCGATGTCGTTCCTTTTGGCAGGATCTATGTGATTTCGGTGGGTTCTTCGGTGGGGGGCGTGTGCTACCGCGAGTGAACGCGCAGCCAGGTTCCGCCCCGGATCAGCTCGCGAGCGGAACGTTTTGCTCGAAGTTGCCTACGCACCGGCGGATAGAGAAGGATTGTGCCGGCGAAGATCGTGGTCCCCACGTTCGTCGACGCCGTGATCACATCTAGCAGGGTCGCCCGGCGGCGCCAACATCAGGCCTGGGGTCTCCGCTGCGGTGCTCGGGAGGAGCGTGGCTTGTGAGTGGTTGGCTGGTGAGCAACGTCCCGTCGTGGCTGCTATTACTCGGACTCAATGTCCTCATCGCAGGCGGAGCAGTGCTCGCCCTGAGATTTGTCCGGCATCGCTTCCCCGGGCTCAGGGGGGACGAACGCAGCGAGGTGACACAGTTCGCCTTCATGTTGGTCGGATTCGTGTACGCGTTCTTCACCGGTTTCATCGTGACTGCGATGTGGGGCCAGGACAATTCTGCGGATGACGACATGCGGGTCGAGGGCGCGACCGCAGTGCAGATGGCCAGCGACCTCACCATTTTCGACAAACCCGACGGCGACCGAATCCGCGAGGCGCTGCTGGACTATGAACGCGCGGCGATAACAGAGTGGCCGCTGGTCGCACACGGCCATACCTACCCTGCGGCCGGCCAGGCGCTGCAGCGTCTCCGCACCGCCTACGACCAAGTTCAACCGCGCACCGATACCCAAAAGACTTACCTCGCTACCTCTTTCGATTCCCTTCACAAGATCAGTCAGGCACGTATCGAACGGACGATCCGGGCCCGCACTTTCGACGGCATGCCTTGGTCGATGTGGACAGTCTTCTTCCTGACCAGCGGGCTGGTGCTCGGCGGCGCTTTGGTTTTCAGCGTCGAGAAACCCACCATTCACTACGCGTTGGTCGCGACCGTGGGCGTGCTGCTGGCCACCGACGGGTTCCTCGTCATTGAACTTGCCCACCCGTACCTCGGCGACACTGCGACGTCCTCGGAGTCGCTGGGCGAGGTTATCCAATCCCTGTCGGCACCCCCCACGTAGTGACTGAGCACCGCATTCCCGGTGCGGCCGTGGGTGTTTGGTTTGACGAGGGCGAGGAGCACGCCGCATCGACACCGCGTCGTCCTGGTCGCGGCACGGGATGACGGTGATGACGGGCCCTGGAGGTTTCATTTGTCATGAAGGACGGGCAGATCCACCAGAAGGCCGCCGCCTGAGAAGGCAGGGAGACAGGTATGGAACTCACCGAAAACATCCTATGGCTGCTCAAGCAGGCCTTCTACTTCTCGCTGACCACGGTCAACGACGCGGTCAGTGAGCACGGTGTCAGCACCGCCCAAATCGGTGTGCTGCGCCAACTCTCCAACGAACCCGGCCTGTCCGGCGCCGAACTCGCCAGACGGCTGTTGATCAGCCCGCAAGGGGTTCAGCTGGCGCTGACCGCGCTCGAACAGCGCGGGCTCATCGAACGAAAGCCGAACCCCCAGCACAAGCGGATACTGCAGGCCTATCTCACCGATCGGGGGCGCAATGTCGCGGCCACGGTGGTCAGCGAGGCCGTGGCCGCCCACGAGAAGGTGTTCGGCGTCCTCACCGCCGACGAGCAGGCGACCCTACGCGAATTGCTGGGCCGTGTGGTCGAAAAGGGGACCGGCCACACGGCGGGCTCGGTCTCGACATCGCCGTAAAGGACTGGCGCCCAGGTTCAGTCGATGGTGTGGACGATCAGCACGTCGGTCTTGGCCTTACGGGAGACCTCGGACGGGACTGATCCCAGCAGGCGCCCGGCGACGCTGCTGAGTCCGACGTTGCCGACGACCAGCAGGCCGGCCTCGACCTCGTCGGCCAGGTGCACCAGCGCCGCGATGGGAGCACCTTCGATCGACTTCTCCTCCACGTCCTTGGCCCCGGCTTTGCGCGCCCGGATCGCGGCATCCCGCAGGATCGCGTAGAAGGGGGCCTCGCCCACCAACCGGTAGTCCTCCCCGTGGGTGCTCCCCGGCGGGATCGCGTAGCGGCCCTTTTCCACGGGGACGGGGAGATGAGCCGTCGCAATGATCAATTTCGCGCCGTGATCAGCAGCGATCTCAGCTGCCCGGTCCACCGCACGCAGCGACGACTCCGAGCCATCGGTGCCGACCACGACGGTCTGATAGGCGCTCATTTTCAAAAGTGTAAACCCGACCGACTCTGGATTACAGCCTCGATTTTCTTTGCCAGTGCGGGCTCTTGATCGCTTCGAGGGCTTCGGTGACATAGCGGTCCAGCGGCCGCCGGTTGGTCGACTGCCGCACCCACTGCTGGAAGGCGAAATCCGCTGCGGCAAAGGCGAGTTGGATCAGCAGGCCGGGACGGATATCGGTATTCGGGTTAGCGCCCATGCGGTCGGCGACCAGCTTCGTCGCCCGCTCCTTGTCGACGGGAGTATGGATCGTGGCCTTGTCCAGCAGGCCAGGCGCGATCAGCAGGGCTTCGCGCCATTCTTCGCAATCGGCGCGGTCGAATGAGCGGGTGCGGGTGATGATGGCGTTGATCAATGCGACGTCGGGTGATTCGGTGGCGGGCTGTTTTTCCAGCAGGTTGACGATCGCGGCACCGCCGTGGCGAACGGGCGCCAGCAGCAGTTCCTCTTTGGTCGGCACGTGCCGGAAAAAAGTACGCGGCGAAACGCCCGCGGCAGTGGCGATCTCCTCGGTGGTGACGGCGTCGTACCCCCGTTCGACGAACAACCGGAACGCGGCCCGCCGGATATCGGCGCGGACCTGTGCGCGCTGTCGATCACGGAGCGTTTCGCCCTCGCCCATCACCGGAAGCAACCGATCCCGCCGTCGACGTGAATGGTCTGCCCGGTGATGAAAGTCGCGTCGGTGCTGAGCAGGAACGCCACCAGTGCCCCGACGTCGGTGCGGACGTCGCCGATCCGCTTCATCGGAACACGCCCCACGGCCTTGTCGTACTCCTTGGGCGCGAACGACTTCCAGAACTTGACGCCGTCGGATTCGGCGAACGGGCAGATGACGTTGACGCGAATGTTGTCCCGGCCCCATTCCAGGGCGGCCACCTTCGACAGCCCGCGGATGCCTTCCTTCGCGGTGGCGTAGCCGCCCCACTTCGGTTCGCCGCCGGTACCCGTCCCGGAACCGAGGTTCACGATCGACCCGCCGCCGGCCTCGACCATCAGCGGATATACGGCCTGCATGAGCAGGAAGCTCGCACGGGGGCCGACGTCATGGCCTAGTGCGAAGTCCTCGAGGGTGATGTCGACGAATTTCTTGGGCTCGTTGGTGGCGATGGCGTTGTTCACCAGGCCGTGCACCGCGCCGAAGGCTTCGACCGCGGCGGCCACGATCCGCTGCGCGCTGTCCGGATCGCGCAAATCAGCGACCACCATCTCGGCCGGCCCCAGGGCCTTCAACTCGGCGGTCGTCGCAGCCAGCGCTTCGTCTTGAATATCGGCCAGCAGCACCGACGCACCGCGTTCGAGCAGCGCGGCGGCAACGCCCTTGCCCACGCCCTGGGCGGCGCCGGTGACGATCGCGACATGCCCCCGCATCGAGTCGGGGTGAAAGTACGTCACTGGGCGGGTCCCATCTGTAGCCGCACGCCGCGGTGCATCTCGTAGGTGCTGCGGGCGCCGTCGGGCAGTTCGATGAACTCCACCGCTGTCCCGTCGGGGTCCTTGACGAAAAACATTCGGACACCGCCGATCTCGAAGGGATCTTGGTCGGGTGTGTAGCCGGCGGCGATGATGCGTCGATGCGTGTCGTCGAGGTCGGTCACCGACAGCGACACGTTGTGTATCCCGGTGATGCCGCGGCGGGCCGGCTTGCTGTTGTCGGGCTTGGTGCCGAGCGACAGCAGCTCGACCATCAGTCCGCCCAGCAGTCCGCCGACAACGCGGCCCTCCTGCTTTCGGCTAGCGTGCAAGACCGCATCGAAAGGCTCACCCGAGATGAGGGTTTCGAAGATGACCTCCATGCCGAGCACATCCCGGTAGAACGTCAGCGCGCGGTCCATGTCGGTGACCCCGACGACGAGATGACAAAACGACACGTCGTCGAGCACCGTCACGATGTCTCGGCCGCGATGCGTGGGGCCGGACGACCGGCGAACAGAGGCAGGTCCAGGTAGGTCTTGATGCCGGGTTCGGCCGCGCACACGTCGGGAATCGCGTTGACGCAATGGTTGGCTGTCACCACGACGCCCGGGTTTTTGATCAGACCTTCGGCGATCGTCTCCGGCTGCAGCCCCTTGAAAGTGAGCTTCACAGGTGGGTCGCCGGTGATCTCCACTTCGAACCGCTCGCCGACACCACCGAAATTCCAACCGGGATCGAGGTTTTCCTCGCCCATCAGCCAGTTGACCGCCGCCTCGATCACCGGCTCGCCGTCGGCAATGGCCTGCCAGCGGAACCGCCGTGCGGCCACCTGTCCCGCCGTGATCGGGAAGGGTTCGTAGTCGATGGTGGACGTCGCGACCGCGATCTCCTGAATGGTCCTGATGTTCGGCTCGATGCGAAATCCCATGTGGTCGGCGATCATTCGCACGGACTGCTTGAAGCCCGCCTCGAGCAGCGACGCCATCGGTCCGTTTACGGCCTCCTCGGGAGTGCCGCCGAAGCCCATGATGTGGCGGACCACGTCGGGGGCGTTGTAGGTGCGGATGTCGGAGAACTCCTCGGAGCGCACGTGTGTGATGGCCGATGACAGCCCGGAGATCATGAGCGGGAAGCGCTCCGTGATGCCGCCGGGATGAATGCCCGATCCGTGCAGGGTCACCCCGCTTTCGAGCGCGGCGTCGGCGACGGCCTGGTGTCGCGCGTTGTCCGGGTCTGGGTACACCCAGCCGACCGGGGTGACGACGTTCTTGCCGGACCGCAGGATCGCGATGACCTCGTCGTCGTTGGGGATCAGTGGGCTGTACATGACGCAGTCGGCGTCCAGCGCCAGGATCTCGTCGACGCTGGATGTCGCGGTGACGCCGAGGTCTCCGGTGCCGGTGATCCGACCCACTTCCAGGCCGTTCTTGTCCGCGCTGTGCACCCAGCAGCCGACCAGCTCGAGCTGCGGATGATTGCGCACGCACTCGATCGCCGCCTTGCCGACACCGCCGGTGGCCCACTGGATCACACGAAGCTTGGACTGGCTGCTCATCGATGACCTCCCAAAATCGGCCTCTACCCGCCGGCGACTGGTTGGCACGGTATGACCTTATGGCAGTGACTGTCAACTAGCGCGGTGCGCCCGGGAGCCATCAGCATGTCGAGGGCTCGGTCGAAAGGCATGTGTTCTCAACCTGATTGCGAAAGACCCCTTGTAGCCCGCCTCTGATGACGCTATGCAGCCCTTGTGGCCAGGGCTATGGTCGACGCATGAGCAACCTGGAGCCCACCGGAACGCAGCTCGCGGCGTTGGCCGCGCGGCCGCCCGACACGCCGGTGGTGATGGTGAACCTGCTGAAGTTCAGGTCCCCAGGCGGTCTGGAGCGCTACATGCAGTACGGAGCCGGGGTCATCCCGTATCTGCAACGCGCCGGAGCCAGCATCGTCTACGCGGGCGAGGCGCCGGCCATGGTCGTCGGCGACGGCGAACGGCCCTGGTGGGACGCCATTATCCTTGTGCAGTATCCGACGCCCCAGGCGTTCATCGACATGGTGACGTCCGAGGGGTACGCGAAGGTGCACGACCATCGCACCGCCGCGTTGGAGCGGGGCGACTTGGTCGCAACGTCGCAATGGGTCGCGCTGCAGTGACCACCCGGCACATCACGGCGAGGCGACTTGCTTGGGAACGTCCCTGAGGTGCCAGGGCCCGTCGCCGAGCACGGCCAGCTCCCGGTGATGGTGTTGCTCGGTGGTAGAGCGGTGGCTGACGCTGATCACGATGCAGTCCGGCACCTCGGTTCGTAAAAGGTTGTACAACAAGAACTCCAGCGCTTCGTCGACGGCGGACGTGGCTTCGTCCAGAAACGCCGCTTTGGGCTTCAGTGCGATCAGGCGGGCGAACGCGATGCGCTGTTGTTCGCCGGGCGAGAGCACCTTCGCCCAGTCCTGGACTTCGTCGAGCCGGGTGATCAGGTTGGGCAGCGCGGCCTTGCTCAGCGCGTCCCGCAGCGTGTCGTCGTCGACCGCACCCTCGACCGCCGGGTAGGACACGACCGTGCGCAGGTTACCCAGTGGGACATAGGGCAACTGCGACAGGAACATCACCTGGTTGTCACCGTCCGGGCGGCACATCCTGCCCGAGGCGTACGGCCACAGCTGAGCCAGAGTCCGAAGCAGCGCGGTCTTTCCACTGCCCGACCTCCCCGTGACGATCAGGGCGTCGCCGGGCACCAGCCGCAGATCGAGCGGCTCGATCAATTGCGCGCCAGTCGGTGTGCGGACCTCGACACCGGCGAGTTCGAGCGAGCCGTCATCGCTGGGAGCTGTTGACAGTTCTGGCAATTCGCGCGCCGCGGCGTTGGCATCCACCAAGCCGCTGAGCCGGATGATCGCCGCCCGGTAGCTGGCGAACCGGTCGTACGCATTGCGAAAAAACGATAGGTCGTTTTCGATGTGGCCGAAGGCGTTCGCCGACTGCATCACGCCACCGAGTTTGATGGCTCCGGCGAACAGTCGCGGCGCCTGCACGATGAACGGGATCGGGGTGATCACCTGAGTCACGCTCACGTTCCAGCCGAGGAAGCCGATGGTTCGCCACACGTAGCGGCGGTAATTGGCAATGGTTGCGCCGAACCGGTTCGTCAGCTCGACGCGTTCGGCTCGTTCGCCGCGGTAAAAGCCGACCGCTTCGGCCGCATCGCGCAGCCGCACCAGCGCGTACCGGAATGCGGCATTGCGCATTTCGTTGTTGAAGGCGAGCCAAGTCAGGGGATGGCCGATCCAGAATGCCACCGCCGTGGCAACCACGACGTGGACAAGCACCACCCAGAACAGGGCCTTGGGGATGGCGATGCCGATGACGTCCAGCGGGCCGGACAGCTGCCACAAAATCGCGCCGAAGGAGACGACCGAGACGACGGAGTGGACCGCGCCGAACAACAACGTGCTCGATGACCCGATCGACGGATGGTTGACCGACCCGCCCACTCCCGCGGTGAAGATGTCGATGTCCTGCTGGATGCGCTGGTCGGGGTTGTCGATCTTTTCGTCGGCGAACCGAACCCGGTAGTACGCACGGCCATCGAGCCAGTCTTCGGTCAGCCGATCGGTGAGCCAGATCCGCCAGCGGATGACGAACCGCTGGGTCAGGTACAGGTCCGCCATGTGCCGGACCACATGAATGGTTGCGATGATGCAGAACGTCCAGATGGCGGTCCAGAACCCATGAATCCCGGAGTCGCGCACCGCATTATTGCCGGCGCCGGCGCCCTGGAACGCGGCCTGCAGCGCGGAGAACAGGTCGTTGCTGTAGTAGCTCAGGACCACGTTGATCCGCACCGACATCATCACCGACAGCAGCAGTACACCGAACATGCCCCACACCGGGAGGCTGTCCCGGCCGGTGAAGTAATCACCGGTGACGCGCCAGAACTGACCGCCCCACCGGGTGAACCGGACGACCGTGACTCCAAAGATGAGCAAACCCACCGCGCCGATTGCCCAGGTCTCGAGGACCCACAGCGACGACGCCAGCAGCTCGTCGTGCCAGTCGATCGACGGCGTGAATTTCTCCATGCTGGGTTCCCTGCCTTGCGGTGTAGCAGCTGTTTTTCAGCGGGCATGCGCTGTGCGCGAAGGTACCGCCGAATCCTTAGGAATTCCGTCGAATCTTTCCGGATTGCGCCGAAATAGGTCTAATTGACCAATGGAACTGATGATGCCCACCGACGCGATGTTTCTGCTGGGCGAATCGCGTGAGCACCCCATGCACGTCGGTGGTCTGCAGTTGTACGAACCCCCGCCGGATGCCGGCCCTGGATTCGTCCGAGATTTCTATGACCAGCTGGTGGCGCAGCAGGATTTCCAGCCCACGTTCCTCAAGCGTCCGGCGACGCTGCTCGGCGCAATCGGCAACCTGGGCTGGGCTTATGACAAAGAGGTCGACATTGATTACCACGTCCGGCGATCGGCCTTACCGTCGCCGGGACGGGTCCGCGATCTGCTCGAGCTGACCTCGCTGCTGCACAGCGGCCTGCTCGATCGGCACCGCCCGCTGTGGGAGGCGCATGTGATCGAGGGCCTCAAAGATGGCCGCTTCGCGGTCTACACCAAGTTGCACCACTCGTTGATCGACGGCGTCTCGGCGCTCAAGCTGATGCAGCGTGCGATGTCGAACGACCCCGACGACCGCCAGATCCGCGCGCCGTGGACGCTGAGCAAGCCCGACCGCATGTCCGGCCCGTCGTCATCGCCGTTGCGCTCATTGATGCGGACCGTCGGATCTGTTGCGGCACTTGCTCCTTCGACGGTGTCGCTGGTTCGCGCGGCGCTGTTCGAACAGCAGTTGACGCTGCCCTTCGGAGCCCCGCGCACCATGCTGAACGTCAAGATCGGCGGAGCCCGCCGCTGCGCCGCGCAGTCCTGGTCGCTGGACCGCATCAAAAGCGTCAAGACGGCCGCGGGCGTGACGCTCAACGACGTTGTCCTGGCAATGTGTTCAGGAGCGTTGCGCTATTACCTGCTCGAGCAGGACGCGCTGCCTGACACACCGTTGCACGCGATGGTCCCGGTGAGCCTGCGCCGGGAAGACGAGGCCGACGCCGGCGGCAACCTGGTCGGCGCCATCCTGTGCAACCTGGCCACCGACACCGAGGACCCCGCCAAACGGTTGGAGACCGTCAGCGAATCGATGTACAAGAACAAGACGGTCTTCTCCCATCTGCCCCGACTCCAGGCGATGGCGCTCTCGGCGGTGAACATGAGTTCGCTGGCCCTTTCCACGGTGCCGGGTTGGGTGTCGTCGACGTCGCCGCCGTTCAATCTGGTCATCTCGAATGTGCCGGGACCCCGCGAGCAGATGTACTACGGGGGCGCCCGGCTCGATGGCAGCTATCCGCTGTCGGCGATTCTGGACGGCCAGGCACTGAACATCACCCTGGTCAGCAATGCCGACACCCTCGACTTCGGTCTGGTCGGGTGCCGGCGCAGCGTGCCGCACCTGCAGCGGCTGCTCGCGCATTTGGAGTCGTCGCTCAAGGATTTAGAGCGCGCTGTCGGGGTCTGACAATCGATGCCCAAGCTCAGCGCGGGTGTGCTGGTGTACCGGATCCGCGACGGCGTCGTCGACGTCCTCATCGCGCACCCCGGCGGCCCGTTTTGGGCCCGCAAGGACGTCGGCGTGTGGTCGATCCCGAAAGGCGAATACCTCGACGGCGACGACCCGTGGGCGGCAGCGCAGCGCGAATTCCGTGAGGAGCTCGGCCTGCCGGTGCCGCCCGGACCCCGCATCGACTTCGGCCCGCTGAAACAGCCGAGCGGCAAGGTGGTCACCGCCTTCGCCGTGGCGGGTGACCTCGACGTCAGCGAGGCGCGCAGCAACACCTTCGAACTGGAGTGGCCGAAAGGCTCGGGCAGGATGCGGGAGTTCCCCGAGGTCGATCGCGTCGGCTGGTTTCCGGTGGCCCAGGCACGCACCAAACTACTCAAGGGGCAGCGGCCTTTTCTCGACCGGTTGATGGCCGAGCCAGACCTGGCGGAATTCGGCGAGGGGTCGTGAGCCCGGGCGGGTCAATCGGCACAGGCAGAATGTCGGGATGACCACCGCCACCGAGCAAGCCGAATCTCAAGGTTTGCTGCTGCAGTTGCTGGATCCCGCCAACCGGGCCGACCCGTACCGGCTGGCCGCACAGTTTCGCGAGCATGGACCGCTGCGGTTGCCCGAGGCCCGACTCACCGTGTTCTCCAGCTACCGGGACTGTGACGACGTGTTGCGCCACCCGGCGTCGGCCAGCGACCGGTCGAAGTCGGCGCTCGCCCGGGCGGAGGTTGAATCGCAGACCCAGGCGCTGACCGAGGCCGGCGTGGTGCTACCCCCACCCGTCCCGCCGGGCTTCCTCTTCCTGGATCCCCCCGACCACACCCGGATACGCAAGCTGGTCAGCAAGGCGTTCGCGCCGCGGGTGGTCAATGCATTAGCGCCGGAAATCACCGCCCTGGTCGACGGATTGCTGGACCAGATCGCCGGGAAGGGCCGGTTTGACGTCGTCGAAGATTTCGCCTATCCACTGCCGGTGGCGGTCATCTGCCGACTGCTCGGTGTGCCGATCGAAGATGAGCCGCAGTTCAACCACGCGTCAGCGCTGCTGGCCCAGGCCCTGGACCCGTTCGTGGCCTTTACCGGTTCGCCCTCGGAGGGTATGGAAGCGCGCATGCAGGCCGGCACGGACCTGCGGGCCTACCTGCACGGACTGATCGAACGACGCCGTTCGCGGCCGGGCGACGACCTGATGTCGGCGCTGATCGCCGTCGAGGAGTCCGGCGATCAGCTGACCGAGGAGGAGATCGTCTCGACCTGCGTGCTGCTCCTGGTCGCCGGCCACGAGACCACCGTCAACCTGATCGGCAACGCCATCCTGGCGATGCTGCGCCAGCCGTCGCAGTGGGCGGCGTTGGGCGGGGATGCCGCCCGGGCCCCGGCCGTTATCGAGGAGACCCTGCGTTACGACCCGCCAGTGCAGCTGATCGCCCGATTCGCCGCCGACGACATGGCGGCGGGTGGAGTCGAGATCGCCGGCGGCGACGTGATAATCCTGCTGCTGGCCGCCGCCCATCGCGATGCGGCCGAGTTCGACCGGCCCGACGTCTTCGATCCAGATCGACAAGTATTGCGGCACTTGGGATTTGGTCGCGGTGCGCACTATTGCTTGGGTGCACCGCTGGCGCGGCTGGAAGCGGGTGCTGCTTTGTCGGCGCTGACCGCGCGCTTCCCGCGGGCGCGCCTCGACGGCGAGCCGCAGTACAAGGCGAACGTCACGTTGCGCGGGTTGTCCACCCTGACGGTGACGGTCTGAGGGCACGTCAAATCTTCAAATAGCCCTTGTCGGCCGGGATTTGGGCGGCGGTGATCAGCGACGACGCATCGCTGGCCAGCCATACCACGATGTCGGAGACCAGGTCGGGGGCGGCCAGCGACTCGGTCGGCAGTGCGCCCGGTGAGAAGCTGTAGATGTAGGTCGGATGGTCTTGGAAGGTTTGGTACATCGACAGGTCGTTGCCCATCGGGGTGTCGGTGCCGTACGGGTGCACGGAGTTGACCCGGATGCCGTATTCGCCGAGTTCCACCGCCAGCGAATTGGTGAGGCCGACGACGCCGAACTTGCTGGCGCAGTAGTGGCCGCAGCCCGGCACCGCTTTGATCCCGGCCGCCGAGCTGATGTTGATGATGGATCCACCGTTTCCGGCGGCGATCATATGCGGGACAACGGATTTGACGGTATTCCACACACCGGTCAAATTTGTGTCGAGGATTTCCTGCCACTGCTGCGCCGAAATCTCCCACAGCCGGCCCCAGTTCAGCACGCCGGCGTTGGCCACGACGATGTCCAGCCGGCCGAACTGTTCGATCGCATTCGACGCCACGCGCTGCTGGCCGGCCAAATCGCGTACGTCGACCTCCTCGGCGAGGATCTTGCGGCCCTCACCTTCGACCAGGTTGACGGTCTCGGCGAGGTCTTCGGGCAGGGCGGGGGGATAGCCGTTGTGTTCGGCGACCGGTGCGCACGCGTCGATCGCGACGATGTCGGCGCCGGCCCGGGCCAGGCGGATGCAATGCGAACGCCCTTGTCCGCGGGCGGCTCCGGTCACATAGGCGACTTTTCCGGCCAGGGGGGCGATGGGTTCGGTCATGCCGGTAGCTCCTCGTCGTGGTGCCTGCGAAAATCGTAGTCACTCAAGGCAGATCGACGGCCAAAACGCGGTGATCCATCTCAGCCGAGGCCCGGCACGATGTCGCCCAGGCTGAAAGTCAGCGGCTGCTCGAGTTGGTCGTAGGTGCACGACCGGGGATCGCGGTCGGGGCGCCACCGGTTGAACTGGGCGGTGTGGCGGAATCGTCGACCCTCCATGTGGTCGTAGCGGACCTCGACCACGCGCTCGGGCCGCAGCGGGGTGAACGAGAGGTCCTTGCCGGCGTTCCACCGGGAGAATTCGTTCTTGCGCGGGGTGCGCTCGCCGGACTCATGGGCGGCCCAGTTCCACGGATGGTCATCGAAGCCAGTCACCAACGGCTGCAGCTCGGTGAAGAGCCGGCGCCGCTCGGCCATGGGAAACGCGCCGATCACTCCGACTGAGGCGAGCTGACCGTCGTCCTGGTACAGCCCGAGCAGCAGCGACCCGATGGCGTCGCCGCCGGACTTATGCACCCGATAGCCGGCGACGACGCAGTCGGCCGTGCGCTCGTGCTTGATCTTGAACATGACCCGCTTGTCCGGCTGGTAGGTGATCGTCAGCGGCTTGGCGATGAGGCCGTCGAGCCCGGCTCCCTCGAACTCCTCGAACCACAGCCGCGCGGTCTCGGCATCGGTGGTCGCCGGTGTGACATGGATGGACCTGCCGGGCTTAGGCCCGGAATTGGACAAGGCGTCGACGAGGGCGGCGCGGCGCTCGGTGAACGGTCGCCGGGTGTAGTCGTCGTCGCCCAGGGCCAGCAGGTCGAATGCGATGAACGACGCCGGCGTCTTCTCGGCGAGCATCCGCACCCGAGAGTCGGCCGGATGGATGCGCTGCTGCAGCGCCTCGAAGTCCAGCCCGTGGTCGGTGGCGATGACGATCTCGCCGTCGATCACGCAGCGCTGCGGCAGCTCGGCCTGCACCGCCGCAACCAGCTCGGGGAAGTAGCGGGTCATCGGGCGCTCGTTGCGGCTGCCCAGCTCGACCTGATCACCGTCCCGGAAACAGATCGACCGGAACCCGTCCCATTTGGGTTCGTATGACGCATCCGGGGGGATCATCTTGACCGACTTGGCCAACATCGGCGAGATCGGCGGCATGACGGGTAGCTCCATAGCCTGATTGTGCTGCAATTTGGTATGGCTGCTGCAGCGGAAGAGCTCGACGTCGACGGCGTCGCCGTCAGGGTCACCAATCGCGACAAAGCGTATTTCCCTGAGCTGGGGTCGAACGGAACCAAAGGCCGGCTCGTCGAGTACTACCTGGCCGTGGCGGGCGGCCCGATGTTGGACGCCCTGCGCGATCGGCCCACCCATCTCCAACGCTTCCCGGACGGCATCGACGGCGAGGAGATCTACCAGAAGCGGGTGCCCCAGCATCACCCCGACTATCTGGAGACCTGCCGGGTCACCTTCCCGTCGGGCCGCACCGCCGACGCGCTGAAAGTCACCCACCCCGCGGCGATCGTGTGGGCGGCGCAGATGGGCACGATCACGCTGCACCCGTGGCAGGTGCGCTGCCCCGACACCGAGCATCCCGACGAGCTGCGCATCGATCTGGACCCGCAGCCCGGCGTCGGCTTCGACGAGGCGCGTACGGTCGCCGTCGACGTGCTGCGCCCATTGCTCGACGAACTTGATCTGGTCGGCTACCCGAAGACCTCCGGGGGCCGCGGCATCCACGTGTTCCTGCGCATCGCGACCGACTGGGACTTCATCCAGGTGCGGCGGGCCGGCATCGCGCTGGCCCGCGAGGTGGAGCGCCGCGCGCCGGACGCCGTGACCACGTCGTGGTGGAAAGAGGAACGGGGGCAACGCATTTTCATCGATTTCAACCAGAACGCGCGCGACCGCACCATGGCGTCGCCGTATTCGGTGCGGCGCACCCCGATCGCGACGGTGTCGATGCCACTGACGTGGGATGAGCTGGCCGGGGCCGAGCCCGACGACTACACCATGGCCACGGTGCCCGATATGGTGGCGCGCCGCGACGATCCGTGGGCCGCCATGGACGACGTGGCGCAGTCGATCGCGACGCTGCTGGAGATGGTCGCGGCCGACGAGGAACGCGGCCTCGGCGATATGCCGTATCCGCCGAACTATCCCAAGATGCCGGGCGAACCCAAGCGGGTGCAGCCGAGCCGCGATACGGACCGACCTAACCAGTAAGAATGAGTCCAAGTGACGACCCCCACCCCCATTTTCTTAAGCCCTGGGGTGTCATAGCGGCCAGTCGCCTTTTTCTCCTGCAGCGGAAAAATCGCTGAGCAGGGGTTTCAGGGAGGGAGCCGAACTCACTTTCAAATCCAGACCGGTTGGGATTACCTGTCCCGAATGGGACACAAGCGTCTCGCGGACAGCTGTCCGGGGCGCCAGTACTTGCGTATAGTTTTCTGGGCGGGTGCCTGTCCCGCAGTCGTGTGCGTGTGAGTCAGAAGACTACGATCGCTCGACTCGAAAGGACGGCGCGGGTGTCCCGACAACGAGACCGCCGGATTGCATTGGCCGCGATAAGCACGGCGATTCTCACCGCTGCGGCCGTCTCCGCATGTAGCACCGGTGGCACGAGTTCTCCGCCTGCGCAGGCGTCGCCGACCGCCACCACAGGTACAACTACTGCTGCTGTTGCGACGAGCAACGCTGCCTCACCGATGTCGACCGGATCTGTAACTACGGAGCCCGGCGGCGCGCCGATGGGCACCGGGACAGTCGACCTGCAGTCCCGTGCCGGCGCAGGACTGAGCGAAGCCGGCACCGACCTGTTCCGACTCGCCCCCGACAGATCGGCCACAAACCCAGGCCAGTTGAGCTTCAACTGGTCCTACAACGACGGAAACCAGCCGGTCACGTCTAGCAACTGCAAGGTCATCGCCGAAGTCACCGGGCAAAATGGCTTCGACCAACAGCAACACAGCACCGACTGCACCGGTAGTCCCATATCGCCGTTCCCAATCGCAGCGGCAGGACAGTACTCCATCTCCGTGCAGCTGACCACGAGCGGCGGCAGCCTTATGGCAGCGACGAAAACAGTCACCGTCACCGCCGCAGGTTCGTAACGCCTCCCGGACCCCCTCGAAATAGTGGGGTGGTGGGTTGCGTCGCGGCTCAACGGTTTTCGGATGGTAACCGATCGTGAATGGTGTTGTGCCGCAAGTGGTCTGCGACCTCCCTCGCTTAATTGTGTTGCGGGATCAGATGGACGGTCCGGTGCTCGAATACACCGGCAATGCACCCGGACACAGTGACGGCGGTCGGCGTGAGGATCAAAGCGACGATGACCCTAGTCTTGATGTTCGACATGATTCTTGCTCCCTATCTCGTGGACACTTCGTTCTCCGGCTGCAACGTCATCGGGCGCCGTAAATGCAGGCCAGGGAGCACGCACCACAACTGGACGTGGTGCGCACACTAATGACTGCCTTGACATTCAAGGTGGGAACTTTGAGAGAGAAAATGGCTCGATAAACGTCGCGTCGCGTCCGGACGGCTGCCGGGGGCGCCGTTGTCACACTGGATAATTCGTCCACATATCACTGGCCGATAGACTTTGCCGATGACCGCTTCGGCCCCAGGCAAGCAGGTTCTCGCCGTCATTCCGGCTGAGGCCGGGGGACGTGCCGTGGGCGCGCAGCTCGCCAGTCTGTTCGGCACCGGATTCGTGGTTACCGTCGTAGAGACCACGGACGAGGACCTGCTGGCTCTAGGCCGGGCCCACGTCGTCTTGACCGGCCTCGGGCGCGTTACAGCTGAACACATCGCCGTGGCTCCCGATTTGGAACTCATTCAATGCGCCAGCCACGGATTCGATTACGTGGACCTCGCAGCCGCCCGCAGCCGCAGGATCATCGTGTGCAACATCGGGTCGAGCGACGCCGAGGTACAGGATGTCGCCGAGCAGACCTTCGCGCTGATGCTGGCCCTTGCCAAACAGCTGATTCCCGCACATATCGCCCTGACGGAGGCCGACTGGGCGCTGCCCAGGCTGCAGCACTCCATCACTGAACTGCACGGCAAAACCCTAGGAGTCATCGGGCTCGGCCACATCGGACAGGAAGTCGCGCGGCGTGGGGCCGCCTTTGACATGGACATCGTGTACAACGACCCGCTGGATACCTTGACAGAGGTTGCTGACCGGCTACGTGCCCGCCGTGTCGAGCTCGACGAGTTGTTGCGCATCAGCGACTACATCATCGTGCTTGCACCGCTCACCGAAGCGACGCGGCACCTGATCGACGCCGGGCGCCTAGCGCTCGTCAAGCCCACTGCATTCATCATCAATACGGCTAGGGGCGCGATCATCGATCAGGACGCCCTCGCTGACGCGCTCGAAGCCGGCCGGATCGCCGGGGCCGGCGTCGATGTCTTCGATCCCGAACCGCCGACGGCCGCGTTACGGCTCCTGCGCGCGCCGAACGTCGCGCTCTCCCCACATGTTGGCGGTGTTACACGCGAGACCTTGATACGCATCGCACTGGCCGCCGCGTCGAACGTCCGTCGATTCTTGGAGGGCGAACCTCTCACCGACGTGGTTTCCTAGCCACGGTCATCACGATTTGTGGTTGCCCCGCTGACGTCACGGGCTGGCGGATAGTTCCCGCACACGCCGCGTTGGTCGCCGGCAAGCACCGCCGGTTACTGCGGCTGTTAGTCCACCTGCTGCACGAACAAGCGCCCTAACCGTTGACGGTGCGGTCCAACCGGGTGCCGCGGGCATTCGAGGATCGTTGGGGGCGACTTCCGAAAAACGTCGTGGCGCAATTTCTTTGCGAGCAGTGAACATGTTGCGGGACGACTTAATTCGTGTTGCACGATACGTGAATCACGTTGATTTCCGAAGTATTTACGCGTCAAATGCGCTTAGGGTCTGACGGTTTTGCGCCCGAAATCGCGTGGCACCCGCAAACCCTTGGCCTCGTAAATTGGCAAGCGCTTGGATGCTCATCAGATCGGGAGTAGATTCAAGGGGCTGGGAGATTCAGCTGGTCCGGGAATGAGTTCCGCTGTCCGCCGCAGAAGTCAAGGAGCACTGCTCCGCACCCGATATGCACGGTGATCGTCTGCGCACGGGAGATCACGATGGCCCCATCCATTAGTTTTGCTGAGCACCGAATCGACCAGACCGCCTGGCACCCCGTGGCGCTCAACGACACCGAAACAAGCTGGCGGGATTTCGTTGAGGAGCTGACCCCTGATCAGATCGGTCGGCTCGAAGAGATAGCTAGTGAGATGGGCGAACGACCGACGGGGGTCATGCTGGGGTTGGCGCGTTGGTTCGCCGCCAAGACCGCACTGGACGCCACGATTGGCGACGTGTTAGCGCCCACGGGTGTCACCTTCATTGATTCCTGGCACGAGGGCGCTACGCAGCCCTACCGAATGCTCCTGAGCGCAGAACGCGGCGTTGAAAGCCAGGTGTGGACGTCAGCGGTGCAGTTCGCCGACGGGAGCATCGACCTAGCTGGCTCGATCGAGCCGCCGCTCATCCATGTGGGAGTAGGCAAGGACGGCATGACAGCCGCGCAGGTCCGTGACTTGATTGCCGCGCTAGCCGGGGCTCTTGACCACCTCGACGGGCGGACACGATGGACCCCTGTTTCGGCATCGACGTCAACGATGACCCGTCGCTATTCCCAGGTTGTCAGGCGGGACCGTTAACCTCCGAAGGAGAGTCCCCGAGAGTGTCCACCAGGCCGAAGTGATGCAGTGCGCTTCCCGGAAGTGCGCACCAGCCTGAAAGGCGCTGCGCGAGAGCCGTGTACGCGAGAGCCCGGCTTATGCCGCCGTGTTGGCCGGCGCGGTTGCCGTCGTCGCGCATCCAGTCGCCGCGACAGCGGTGAAAGCGAGAACTACGGCGATGGCGATCTTGCTGGTCAAACGAGTCATGACTGGCCCCTTTTCTGTCTGGCCCCCGTGGGCCGTCGTAAGAGCATTGTCGGCGCCGTGGGGGCCGAAAACTGTTCTTGCGCTGGATGTTCGCGCACCGTTCATCGAAGAGTAGACACCCTCGTATGGATCGCCTCGACGCGATGTCAGCCAGTCCGACTTCGCCGTCACCATTTCGGCTGTTCGAGCCCACTTCGGCCGCCCTGAGGCGTCGTCCGGCGAACCTAAACCGCGCGACCCAGGTCGGGGTCTCGGGTGCCGGCCGGTCGAAATTGCTTGGCGGCATAGAGATCCGCGTCGGCGGCCGCATACAGCGTCGAGATCTCGGCGTCCTCGCCACTGCGGGACGCGATGCCGACGCTGGTGCCGGGCGTGTGCAGCCGCACGTCGGCGACGAACTGTTGCGCCGTGGTCGGTGTGTGGTCCGTGCGGTCCGCGATGCAGACGGCGAACTCGTCGCCACCGAGCCTGGCCAGAATGGCGTTGGCGGGAGCCATGTTTCGCCAGGAATCTGCGCGGCTGATCAGATACTGATCACCGGCGGGATGCCCCCGGGTGTCGTTGATCCGCTTGAAGTGGTCGATGTCGAGGGCGAGCACGGTGATGGTGAACTGGGTCGAGCGAGACCGGGTCAGCAGGTTGGCGGTCGCGATCTCCCAGCCGGCGCGGTTGAGTAGACCGGTGAGTGGATCGGTGCAAGCCGCACCGACCAGCGCACGCATCACCAACCCGAACGACTCGGCGGCTCCGACGATCGCGATCGCAAAGATGAGGTAGTCGATGTACAACTTGTGGAATGGCGCGACCGCGAGGGCGACAACACACGCCGTGGCGAGCACGATGATCAAGATCACGCCTTGGCGCGGCGGGTAGAACGCCCGCAGGTACATCGCCAGGAACATCGGCGCGATCAGGCAGGCGAACTCGGCGCTGATCGCGATATGGCAGGCCATCACGATGGGTGTGGCCGCCATCGCCGCGGCCGTAGCCGGCGCTGGGCTGTGGGGCCGGGCGGCCAACCAGGCCAGCGCCGCCAAGCCGAGGCTGATCGCGACGATGCCACCGATGTGATTGGCCCCTGCGGGGTGGAGAAGCAGCGCGCTGAACGTCACACCGTAGACGAAAAGGAATGTGGTGGCTCCGAGGTAAATCCGGAGCAGCCGAGTTTGCTGGCCGCCGTAATATCCACTTCCGGCGTCGGCGCGTAGCCGTAATCGGGATCGGCGAATGGCCCGACGGCCGAAGGGGCCCGCGGAGTAAACAGCCATCCGTCAACTTTCCCGTTATTCGCGCCCCCGCAGTGAATTCTGACATTGCTTGTTCGGAAGCGCGCGTCCGGGGATTAAGCGGGATGGCACTCTGCGGCTTTCCCTAGCTACGACCGAACCACGAGCAATAGCTAGGAGAACTCACGCACGACTGGGGGCATCAAGAAATTCCGGTTGCTGCAGTCGCATTCGTCCCTTGACGGTGGTCGAACGGACTTCCCGATTGGCGAACAGCCCGAGCACTATGCCGGTCAGTCCACCGATCAATGCCATCGCCGATGGCCCGGACACCACGAAATACGCGAACGTGACGCCGCCGATCAACAACCCCACATGCAGGGGAGTCCAGCTGACTATCGCGCGCAGCCGGTAGGACAAACCGATGCCCAGTAGCAACGCCAACACGTGGCCAATCGCGGTGAAGTCCGCGCTCGAAGCCACTGTCACTGCGGTGCCAAGCCACCATCCGATCCAGGCCGTCCGCCAGCGCGACGGTATCGATGCCGTCAGCGCGCCCAGAACAGACACCGCGCCGTAACTGACCCCCACGTCGGTGGCGTGCGCGATGGAAATGGGCAGCCATCCCGCCAACACCGCGAATGTCAGCCATACCGCGACCAGCAACGTGGCGCCGATATGACCGATCGCGAAAGCGATGAGCAAACCCCTACCGCGCCAGATTAATTCACCGAGAGCAAGCAAGCAGACCAGCCCCGGTAGCCAGGCGACGATGTCACCTCCGTCGCTGACGAACGCGCTACCAATCAGCGTGCTGAAGTGACCGTGGGACAGGTTGTGCAAGTTGGTACTCATCTGGCTCACGACGGCATCGCGTTTCTGCGAACCAAGCTGTGTCAGAGCGACTTCGAACGAGACCAACACCACAGCGTATAGCGCCGTGATGCGCAACGACCCCAACCACGGAACCACTCTTGCCCAACGCTTTTCGACGCTCAGCACGGTGTTGTCAACAGCCATGTCGGACACGGTTATTCCCCACCTAGTCTGCCGCTCACCACCGCCGCGGTGCCGCGTTGGCCGGCCCAGCCGCAGTCGCGGGCCAGCAGGTCGGCGATGGTTTCGCGGCGCACCAATGCGCGGGATCGTCCGTCGGCAACGGAGATCAGCGGTGGGCGGCCGATCAGGTTCGAGCTCGATGACATGGAGTGGTGGTAGGCACCGGTGCAGGCCACCGCCAGTAGGTCCCCGGGGCGGATGTCAGCCGGCAACTCGATGTCACGGGCGATCTCGTCGCCGGGATCGCAATGCCGCCCGACGACCGTGACGGGCGCGCTCACGCATCGTGCGTGCCGATTGGCCAGGGACACTGTGTATTTCGAACCGCAGCGGGCCGCCCGAGGGTTGTCGCTGACGCCGCCGTCCACCGCCACGAAGGTGCGACCGCCCGGCTGTTGCTTGACGGCGATCACCCGATACAGGGTGATGCCCGCACGCGCGGCAATCGCGCGGCCGGGCTCGATCACGATCTGTGGGCGCGGATAACTGTATTCCGCACACGCGCACGCCAGGGCCGCGTCGATGGCCACCCAGAACGCACCCGGGTCGAATTCCGGGTCGCCGGCGACATACGGGACCGCGTATCCGCCGCCGAGGTTAAGTTCGGACAGCACGACCTGATGCCTGTCGCGAACCTCGGCCATCAAGCCGATCATCTGCCGGATCGCCTCGCCGTAGAGGCCGGTCTCGGCGAGCTGCGAGCCGAGTTGGCAGTGCAGCCCCACCAGGTCCAGCCACGGCTGGTCCAGGACACGCTTCACCGCGCCGGCCGCCTGGCCATCCGCCACGGCGAAGCCGAACTTCTGATCGCACTCCCCGGCGCAGACTGCGTGATGCCCGTCGATGTCGATGTCGGGAATCACCCGGACCAGCACCCGCTGGCGTCGGCCCACCCGAGTGGCGAGCAGCGCGATCTCGCTCGGTGAGTCGACCACAATGCGCCCCACCCCGGCCGCCACCGCGTCGTGCAGTTCATTCGCGGTTTTCGCGTCGCCGCTCAGGACGATGCGTTCCGGTGGGACTTCGCCGGCCAGCGCGATGGCAAGTTCGCCGCCCGAGCAGACCTCGACGCCGGCGCCTTCGGCGGCGGCCCACTCGGCCACCGCCGTGCTCAACAGCGCTTTACCGGCGTAGACCAGCTCTACTCCGGGCAGGGCGGCCCGATAGGACCGGATCCGGGCCCGAAAGTCATCTTCGTCTATCACATAGCTGGGTGTGCCGAACTCGGCGGCGACCTCGGTGAGGGCCACACCGCCGACGCGCAGCTGGCCGAACTCGTCGATATCGGTGCCCAGCGGCCAAATCGCCGGGTCCAGGCGCGCGATCGAACCCTGCCGCACTGAAGGCAGCACCTCGAACAGCGTCATGCTTCCAAGATGCGGGCCGAATCGGCAGAGCGCCTCGTTCTTAACGAAGCTTTCACACGCAGGTGATGAATCTTCACGGATCAAGTACGGCAGACCATGAATCTGCGCCTTGATGGGCCGCAATCTCCGCGTTTGCGCTGATGTTTTGGTGACCTGGCGCACAGCAAGCTGGCTACTATGAGCGAGATTGATCCACGTGCGGACGCGTCGCTTGTCGACTGGAGCGAACTTGGCGTGAGCGGGCTTTTGCCGACCGGCACGGTCACTTTGCTGCTGGCTGATGTCGAGGGCTCGACGCGGCTGTGGGAAACCCAGCCCGCGGAGATGACCGCGGCCATCGCCCGCCTGAATCAGACGGTGTCGGACATCCTCGCCGCGCACGACGGTGTGCGGCCGGTCGAACAGGGTGAGGGCGATAGCTTCGTGGCGGCGTTCGCCCGCACCTCCGACGCGGTCGCGGCTGCATTGGAGTTGCAGCGTGCGCCCCTGGCCCCGATCCGGCTGCGCATCGGGATCCACAGCGGCGAGATTCAGCTACGCGACGAAGGCAACTACATCGGTCCGACGATTAACCGGACCGCACGGCTGCGCGATCTGGGCCACGGCGGCCAGACCCTGCTGTCGGGTGCCGCCGAGCAGTTGGTCATCGACCGGCTTCCGGCCGACGCGTGGATGACGGATCTGGGTAGTCATCCGCTTCGTGATCTGCCCCGCCCCGAGCACGTGGTCCAGTTGTGCCATCCCGATCTTGTCAACGAGTTCCCACCGTTGCGCATAGCTAAAGTGGTTGTCTCCCAACGTATTCCCGTGCAACTGTCGAGCTTCGTGGGCCGGAGCGCCGACCTGACCCAGGTGGGGGAGTTGCTGGCCGGCAACCGGCTGGTGACTTTGACTGGAGCCGGCGGGGTGGGCAAAACGCGGCTGGCGACCCAGGTCGCGGGTCAACTGGCCGGCGAGTTCGCTGACGGGGCTTGGTATGTGGATCTGGCGCCGATCACCGATCCCGCTGTTGTCCCGACGGCGGTGGCCCGCGCATTCGGGTTGCCCGACCAGCCGGGTCGCTCGACGACGGACACGATCGCCCGTTTTGTCGCCGATCGCCAGATGCTGGTGGTGCTGGATAACTGCGAGCATCTGCTGGACGCAAGCACCGAGCTGGTCGTCGCTCTCCTGGGTGCCGGTCCGGGGCTGACCTTGCTCGCCACCAGCCGTGAGGCGATCGGAGTGGCCGGTGAGGTGGGCTGGCGGGTGCCGTCGCTGTCGCTGGCCGATGACGCCATCGAGTTGTTCGCCGACCGGGCACGCCATGCCCGGCCCGATTTCGCCGTCGGCGACGACAACGTCGCGACGATCACGGAGATCTGTCGGCGCCTCGACGGGGTGCCGCTGGCCATCGAGCTGGCGGCGGCACGGGTGCGGGCTTTGTCGCTGGGCGAGATCCTCGACAGCCTGCATGACCGGTTCCGGCTGCTGACCGGCGGTGCGCGTACTGCGGTTCGCCGCCAGCAGACGTTGCGCGCCTCGGTGGACTGGTCACACGCCCTGTTGACCGAACCCGAACGGGTGTTGTTTCGCCGACTGGCGTCATTTCTGGGTGGTTTCGACCTCGAGGCCGCCCAAGCGGTCGCCGGCGGCGGTGATGTGGAGCGCTACCAGGTGCTCGACCAGCTCACCCTGCTCGTCGACAAGTCATTGGTGGTCGCCGAGGACAGCCGGGGTCGAACTCGGTATCGCCTGTTGGAGACGGTGCGCCAATACGCCCTGGAAAAGCTCGGCGAATCCGGCGACGCCGACGCCGTGCGGTCACGCCACCGCGACCATTACACGGCGCTGGCCGCCGCGGTCGATGCGCCGGCAGGCAGTGACTACGAGCAGCGTCTCGAGCGGGCCGAGATCGACATCGACAATCTGCGGGCCGCGTTTGGGTGGAGTTGCGAGAACTCGGACATCGAACTGGCACTGGCGCTGGCGTCGTCTCTGCTGCCGCTTTGGTTAGCGCGAGGACGCATCCTGGAAGGGCTGACGTGGTTCGACACTGTTCTCACCGACGAGGTCGCGCAAGACCCCGAAGTGGCGGCCGCGGTACGTGCCAGGTCGCTGGCTGACATAGCGGTGCTTGACACGATCTCTGCCACCGCCGACGGCCTGAATCGGGCACAGCAAGCCCTGGTGCTCGCGCGCGACATCGACGATGCTGCGGCGCTCGCCAGGGCACTCACCGCCTGCGGACTGGCGGCCGCCTACAACGCCGAGCTGGCAGAGGAGTTCTTCGCCGAGGCGGCCGAACTCGCCCGGGAGTTGGACGATAGGTGGCGGCTCAGCCAGATCTTGACCTGGCAGGCAAGCGCGGCGATCGCCACCGGTAACCCGGTCGCGGTCGCGACCGCGGAAGAAGGACGCGACCTCGCCAACGCGATTGGCGACGGGGCCAACTCGCGCCACTGCCGTGTGTGCCTCGGAGTGGCGCAACTCTGGCAGGGCGACCTGGCCGCAGCGGTTGCACAATTCGCCGCGGTGGCCACCGAGGCTGAGGCCGCTCACGATGGGATCCATGCGGTGGTGAGCCGCGCGCATCAGGGCACCGCCCTGGCCTTAACGGGTGAGACGGACGCGGCCCGAGCCGCGGCCGACGCCAGCCTCGAGTCCGCAGCTGAATTTGGCGCGCTCGCCGTGAGCATTGGGTACTTCGCGTTGGCAAGCGCGGCCCTGGCCGCCGGCGACGTCGGGACGGCGCGCGACGCGACCGCGGCGGCCTGGGAGCACGGGAGTGTTCTTCCCGGATATGCGGCGCACCTGCGCCCCGCCATCGCGCAGGCCGCGCTGGCGAGCGGGGATCTGATCGCGGCTCGGCGCTGGGCCGACGAAGCGGTCGCGACGGCGCCGGGCCGGGTGATGACGTCGGCGCTGGCCACCCGTGCGCGGGTGGCGGCCGCACAGGGTGAGTCAGAGCAGGCCGAGCGCGACGCTCACGACGCGCTCGCGATTGCCGTCAGCTTGTCCGCGTACGTGTACGTTCCCGACAACCTGGAGTGCCTCGGCGCTCTAGCCGACGAGGCGGGCGGTCAGCGCGAGGCGGCCCGGCTGTTCGGTGCGGCATACGCCATCCGGGAACGTATCGGCGCAGTGCGGTTCAAGGTGTGGGACGCCGCCTACGAAGCCTCGGTAGCGGCATTGCGAGAGGCGCTGGGCGACAAGGAGTTTAACTCCGCATGGGCAGAGGGCGCCGGCCTGTCGACCGAGGAGGCGATTGCCTATGCGCAGCGCGGCCGCGGCCAACGCAAACGTCCGGCCAGCGGCTGGGGTTCACTCACGCCAACCGAGCTGGACGTAGTTCGGCTGGTCAGCGAAGGACTCGGCAACAACGACATCGCCACAAGGCTTTTCGTCTCACCACGTACCGTGCAGTCGCATCTCACGCACGTCTACACCAAGCTGGGACTGAGCTCTCGCGTCCAGCTCGCCCAGCAAGCGGCCGGCCGCGACGGCCACCCTGATTGATGCCGCACTCGCGACCTAGTCAGGGCCTTGACGCGCTCATCTCGATGCTGCTAAACATGGCCTGCGCCACAAAATTGGGCGATCGCCCAATAGCCGGCGGGAGGTGGCAATGGGCCGGATGGATGGCAAGGTCGCATTCGTCACCGGTGCGGCACGCGGACAGGGCAGAAGCCCCGGTCCGCCTGGCGCAGGAAGGCGCCGACATCATCGCCGTCGACATCTGCCGCAAATTCGAAGCGTCACCGGCCGACGGTGCGATGCCGGAAGCTGCCTGAAGTAAGGAAGCGCTGATGACTGTCGCCAACCAGACGGACGTCTACTACGACCCCTACGATGTCGGCATCAATGCCGACCCCTACCCCACCTACGCGCGGCTGCGCGAGGAGGCGCCCGTCTACTATAACGAGAAGTACGACTTCTGGGCGATATCACGGCATTCCGATGTCGAGAAGGCGCTGGCGAACTGGCAGGCTTTCTCCAGCCGCCGCAGCGACATCCTGGAATTGGTGAAGTCGAAATTCGAGATGCCCGGCGGCGTCATGATGTTCCAAGACCCACCCGAACACACGATGCTGCGCGGGCTGATGTCGCGCGTGTTCACGCCGCGCCGGATGGCCGCCATCGAGGACCAGATCCGCGCGTATTGTGTGCGGTGCCTGGATCCCCTTGTTGGGTCGGGCGGATTCGACATCATTGCCGAGCTGGCGTCGATGATGCCGATGCGGGTGATCGGGATGCTGCTGGGAATCCCGGAGTCAGAGCAGATTTCGGTGCGCGATGCCAACGACGCCAACCTGCGGACCAAGCCCGGCGCGCCGCTGAAGATCGCCAACGCCGACTCCATCGCCGACGGCCGGATTTACGCCGACTACGTCGAGTGGCGATCCAAGAACCCGTCCGACGACCTGATGACGACGCTGCTCAACGTGGAGTTCGACGATGAGAACGGGGTGCACCGCAAGCTGACCCGCAAGGAGGTGCTGCACTACACGCAGGTGGTGGCCGGTGCGGGCAACGAGACGACGGGCCGGCTGATCGGCTGGCTCGCCAAGGTGCTCGCCGAGCATCCCGATCAGCGCCGGGAAATCCATCAGGACCGGTCGCTGCTGATTCGCACCGTCGATGAGACCTTGCGGTTTGAGCCCACCGGCCCGCATGTGGCCCGTTGGATGGCAAGGGATT
This sequence comes from Mycobacterium numidiamassiliense, assembly GCF_900157365.1. Lineage (GTDB taxonomy): Bacteria > Actinomycetota > Actinomycetes > Mycobacteriales > Mycobacteriaceae > Mycobacterium > Mycobacterium numidiamassiliense. The sequence continues at coordinate 404,412 of NZ_FUEZ01000004.1, forward strand.
TCGAGTGCTACGGCACCACCGTCCCCGCCGGCAGCGCAATGCTGCTGCTGTTCGGCGCCGCCAATCGTGACCCGGCTCGGTACCAGGACCCGGACACCTTCAACATCCACCGCGACAACATCTCGCACATCACCTTCGGGAAGGGCGTGCACTACTGCCTGGGCGCCAACCTGGCCCGACTGGAGGGCAGCGTAGCGCTGGACGAGATCCTCAACCGCTGGCCGGAATGGGATATCGACTACGGCACGGCGGAATTGGCGCCGACGTCCACCGTCCGGGGCTGGGAAAAGCTGCGAATCATACTGCCCTGAAAGTGCTTTCGGTCAACCCTATGCGCCGCGGCCCCGGCGAGTCTTGGGTTCGGGCATCTCGAAGCGGTCCAGGAATCTGTTGACCAGTGCGACGGCCTCGGTGTGACCGCCGGAGGAGCCCAGCCCCTCCTCGAGGATCAGGGTCCGGCCGATCGCCGCGATGATGACGGCGAGGCCGGCAGGCGGGAATTCGCTTGCATCGAGGTCATGTTCGCGGACGATGAAGTTCAGCGCGGTGATCTGCATTTCGCGCCACCGCTCCGACCAGGCCGCGATCTCGGCCCGGATCTCCTTGCGGTGGTTGGCAAGCCCCATGAACTCCAGCAGCAACCTGGTGTCCTTCGGGGCGATGAGGGTATCCCAGAAGGAATGCAGTGGGCGGTCCGACGACAACGCCTTCTGCTGGCTCTCCAAGTATCCCGCCGCACCGCGGCGGAAGACGGCCAGATACAGGTCGTCCATCGTGGGGAAGTAGTAATGCACCAGCGCCGGCTTGACGCCGGCCTTGGCGGCGACGCGGCGCGAGGTGGCCGCGGCGTAGCCCTCCTCGAGCATGATCTGGCTGGTCGCGTCGACCAGCATGTCGCGCGTGCTCGAGTCGCGGGCCTTTGGCCGTTCGGATGCCGTCACATTGTGGTCCTATCACATGTTCTGTTACACGGCCGGTTCGGCGACCATGTCGAAGAACGCGGCACCCGAATCCGGGATCCGATTCTGCTTGAACACGTTGACGGCGTAGGAGACCAGGATCATCGAATACAGCAGCTGCAGCAGCTTTTCGGCGTCGTCCGGCAGGTCATTGATGTCGAGCCCATTCAGGTAGGCGATGGCTTCTTCGGCCCTGGGCGCCACGGCGTCGTAGAACGAGACCAGATCGTCGTAGGGCTTGGAAAGTCGCGCCTCGTAGCGCTGAGCCCGGGTCGGCAGCGCCCAGTCGGCGACAAAGGGATCGAGATCGGCGAACCCATCGGGCAATCCTGAATCAGACATCTTGCCTCTTCGTGTTGGCGGCGCGATAGCCGTCCACCGTGTCGCGGATGACGGTGTGGAACTGGCGGATCAGCAGCTCCTGGTCGCTGAGGTGAAAAGTGTTCTGCGCCCGGGTTTTCAGCGCGGAATGGGTGGCCTCGATGGTGTTCACGTCTTGCATCGCGAACTCGATCGTGCTGTCCACCACCAATTCCTGCGCCAGGCGGTCGGTCGCGTTGGCCGGCGGTACGAAATACATGTCGATCTCGTAGATGTGCGTATCGACGGTCTCGGGCCAGTAGGTATAGGTGATGTAGTAATTGCGGGCCCACAGCTGGATGGAGATGTTCGGGAAGACCCAGAACTGGTCGTTGCCCCAGGACGCGATGCCGCCGCGGTTGAGGAACCCGGACTCGCCCAGGCCCCCGTTCTCCAGGCCGATATCGGGAATGTCGTCGGGCCCGAAAAGCCCTGCGCGGAAGAGCTTGTAGACCCAGCGTTGGTCTTGGCGGGCGGGTCCGGCGGTACCGGGCTCGCGGGCCGGCAGCGGCGGCGGTCCGGGAACCGAGGTCAGCATGTGCGGCCGGAATAGATCGTAATGATAGGAGTCGACGGGCGGCACCATCTTCTCGGCCTTGGCGACATCGGGATCGATGAAGCGACCGTGCACATACGGCGGGTGATACCACTCGCAGACCGAGTCGACGGCCAGCTTCCAGTTCCCGTTGATCCGGGTGGAAAAGCCGTAGTGCTGCGTCATCTTCTCGAACGGGTAGGCCTCGATCGGCAGCAGTCCGTCGCCGAGGAAACTGCGCAGCGGGACCGGGTCGTCGGCGAGATTGATGAAGATGAAACCCGCCCAGACTTCGCAGTGCACCGGCGGCATCCGCAGGGTGCTCTTGTCCAGGTTGAAAAACTCGCCCTCGTTGGTGATGTGGTTGACCTTGCCGTCCAGACCGTAGCGCCAACCGTGGTACTTGCAGGAGAACGCGCGGCAGCTTCCCGAGCTTTCCCGGCCGGGATGCTCCTGCCACACCACCTTGTTGCCCCGGTGGGCGCAGACATTGTGGAACGCGTGCACGGTGTCGTCCCGATCGCGGGCGATCACGATCGAGGCAAGACGCCCCGGCAGGTCGCGGGTGAAGTAGGACCCCTTGCGCGGCAGCCGCTCGATTCGCCCGACGCACAACCAGTTTCGCTCGAACACCGCCTTGCGTTCGTCGGCGAAGAACTCCTCGGAGATCGAGTCCTCGTAGTTGACGGGTGCGGTGCCGAGTTCGGGATAGTCGGTGGTGAACTTGCCACGGCCCGTCGAGAGCCGCTGCTGGATGCTAGTCACGAGGGGACTCCTTCACTGTGCTGGCCACCGTTTGCCGTAGTGGACCAGGGCTCTTGGTCCCATGCCCGATCCAGTGGGGCCATCTCGCCACCGAACGGGAAGAACACGCGCTGGGCATAGGTTTCGCGCCCCAGCCCGTGGCCGAGCTCGTTGACGAACGCGCGCTTGAGCGGGTTGGTGAAGAGCTGGCGCGTGTAGCGCAGCGTCAGCGGTGGCCGCTTGATCAGTTCCCGGGCATGCTCCCAGGCCCGGTCCAGCAGCTTGTCCTTAGGGAGTACCTCGTTGACCACGCCCCAGTCCTTGGCTTCTTGGGCGCTGAGCTTCTGGCCGGTGAGCAGGAAGTAGCGCGCGCGGTTGTGCCCGGCCAGGACGCTCCAGATCACGTGCTGACCGTCGCCGGGCACCTGCCCGCGCGGAAAGTGCGACGCGTCCTGGAAGTAGGCGTCCTCGGAGGCCAGCACGATGTCGCCCATGATTGGCACCTCTGAGTGCATGTTGCACGGGCCGTTGACCGCACTGATCATCGGCACGTCGACATCGAGCACATTGAAGATCAGATGCCTTGCGTACCAGGCCTTCTCGTCGAGCTTGTTCGTTCCGCGGATATCGGGCATGGCTTGGTAGATGGGGTGCTCCGGCGGTTCGCCGTTGGGTAGGCGACCCCAGTTGGCGTTGTAGTTCTCCCCCGTGCCGGTGTGGATGAGCACCTTGATCTCGCGATCGCCCGCGATGTCGGCGAACGCGTCCGACATCTCGTCGTGTGCCTTCCAGCTCCACACCAGGCTGTCACCATCGGTGTGGCACTGCATGAACAGGATTCCGTCGTCGGTGAGTTCGAACCTGTAGTTGGCATAGCTGTTCTGATACTCGCTGTATCTGGTTCGCTTCGCCATAGAGCTGCCTCATTCCCGCAGTGCTGAGCTGATCTCTGCGCAATTTGAGCGATCGCCCAAATGCTGCCAGGTGCCATGCTCGCACCTCAGGCCGCGGTGGTCAAGGCATTGACAAGCCGCGGGCAACGCTCACTGGCCGTGCAGCAGGGCCACCACGGGGGCGAAGGACTCGATTTGGGTCTGCTGCACCGTGACGTAGTTGACGCCCAGTGTCTCCCGGCTTGAATGCAGCTGTTCCACAACGCTTTCCGACGAGCCGATGAGAACGTTGGGATGGTCGCGCAGCAGGTCGGCCTCCAGGCCCGTCGACTTCGCCAGTTCTGCCAGCACGGTTTCGGGATCGTCGGTGATCGCGGTGAAGTAGGGGGAACTCTCGACGTCAAGCCCGCCGTAGCGCTCGCCGGCGGCCGCGCGGACGTACTCGATCCTGCGCTGCGCGACGGCTTGTGGATCCAGGCCATCGGCGTCGCGGGCCACGAACGGCACGCTGGAAATGCTCACGATGTCGGCTTCGCGGCCGGCCAGCGACAGGACGCGCTGGCCACCACCGCCGATCATGATCGGCGGATGCGGTTGTTGCACCGGTCGTGGCCTCCCCGCGTATCCGTGCACACGGACGAAGTCGCCGGCGTAGTTCAGCTCGTCGCCCTGCCAGTGTGCCTTGATGAGGGCGACGACCTCGGCCAGCTTGGCGATGCGCCTACCCGGACGGTCGAACTCGACGCCCAGCGCGTCGTATTCGACGCCGCTCCAGCCGGCTCCGATGCCCAATTCCAGGCGGCCGTCGGAGAGCAGATCGAGCGTCGCCGCTTCCTTGGCCAGCACGGCGGGCACGTGATAGTCGATGCAAAACACCCGGCACCCAACGCGCAGCGTCTCGGTCACCGCGGCCGCCGCAGCCATCGCCGCGATAGGGGCAAGGTCCTGTCGGGGTGTGCGGGCCGCTCGCTGCGCGGGGCCCGGGCCAAGATAGTGGTCCGCGAGGAAAAGCGTTGTATAGCCGAGGTCTTCGACCTTGCGAACGGTATCGCGCCACTGCCGGCCGCCGGCGGCGTTGGTCGCTTGCACTGCGAAACGAAACGGTGGCCTGTCCATCCACGGACCCTAGATTGGGCGCTGTTCGATATTCAAGGCCCGTTACTTGACCGCCGTCGACGCGGGGTGATAGGCATGGGAAGCCAATCAGTTGGGCGATCGCTCAGGAAGGTGGGTGCGCGCTTGAGCGCGAAGACGGCTGTGGTAACCGGTGGTGCATCCGGAATTGGCCGCGCCGTTGCGGAGCGATTGCGCGGCGACGGCTTTCGCGTGGCCGTCATCGATCTCGATGCCACCGACGACGGAGCCGGCTACGTCGCCGACGTCACCGACCGAGGCCAGGTAGACGCCGCCGTATCGGCGATCCGCGAAGCGTTCGGCCCGATTCAGGTGTTGGTCAACGCGGCCGGGGTCGAAGGTTTCAAGAAGTTTCTCGACATGGGATTCGACGACTGGACCCGGGTGATCAACGTCAATCTGAACGGTGTGTTCCACACCATCCAGGCCGTGCTCCCCGACATGGTCGAGGCGGGATGGGGACGCATCGTCAACATCTCGTCGTCCAGCACCCACTCCGGACAACCGTTCATGGCTCACTACGTGGCGGCCAAGTCGGCCGTCAACGGGCTGACCAAATCACTGGCCCTCGAATACGGCCCGAGCGGCATCACCGTCAACGCCGTACCGCCCGGGTTCATCGACACACCGATGCTGCGCAGCGCCGAGAAGCGCCACCTGCTCGGTGGCACCGTGGAAGACCACATCGCACGCACACCGGTACGGCGGGTCGGCCGGCCGGAGGACATCGCCGCCGCGTGCGCCTTCTTCGTGTCCGAAGAGGCCGGCTACGTCACCGGCCAGATTCTGGGCGTCAACGGCGGTCGCAACACCTGAGAGGGACGCATGTATCAGCGAGACGAACTCTTCATCGACGGCAAGTGGGCAGCGCCGGAATCCGGATCGGTCATCGAGGTGATCTCGCCGCACAGCGAAGCGGCCATCGGCCACGCGGCCTGCGCGGGACCGGCGGATGTGAATCGGGCCGTCGAGGCCGCCCGGGTCGCGTTCGACGCGGGTCCGTGGCCGCGCATGCAACCCGCTGAACGAATCGACGCGCTGGGCCGGCTGGCCGACATCTACAAGGAGCGCCGCGCCGATATGGCCGCGCTGATATCGGCCGAAATCGGCGCACCCATCAGCTTCGCCAAGATGGCACAGGTCCGGCTCCCGCTGACCATGATCTCCGCCTTCTGCGGTCTGGCGGCCAATTACGAATGGCAGCTCGACCGTCCGGGCTTGTACGGCAAGAACATTCGGATCGCCAAGCAACCGGTCGGCGTCGTCGCCGCGGTGGTGCCGTGGAACATGCCGCAATTCCTTACCGTCACCAAGGTGGTGCCCGCGCTGCTGGCGGGCTGCTCGGTGGTGCTCAAGCCCGCGCCCGAGTCGGTGCTCGACGCGCAATTGCTCGCGGAAATGGTCGAGGCCGCGGGGTTGCCGCCCGGCGTGCTGAATGTGGTGCCCGGCGGTCGCGATGTCGGCGAACTTCTCGTCGGCCATGCCGGTGTCGACAAGGTGTCGTTCACCGGTTCGACGGCCGCCGGCCGGCAGGTGGCTCGCGCGTGCGCCGAGGGCCCGAAGCCGGTAAGCCTCGAGCTGGGCGGCAAGTCGGCGGCGATCGTGCTCGACGACGCCGATCCCGGCGCGACCGCCACCGGGATACAGATGGCCAGCCTGGCCAACAGCGGCCAGGTGTGCAACGCGCTGAGCCGGATCCTGGTGCCGGAGGCGCGCAAGGGCGAGTTCGTCGACGCCTTGGCGGCCGCCGTGCGATCGATGACGGTGGGCGACCCGGCGGATCCCAACACCCAGATCGGTCCACTGGTGGCGCAGCGCCAGCAGGAGCGGGTCCGCGGCTACATCGAGTCGGGCCGCGACGAAGGGGCCCGCCTGGTGGTCGGCGGCAGCGAGATGCCGGATGGGCTCGAAACCGGTTGGTACGTAAGGCCGACGGTGTTCAGTGATGCCACCAACGACATGCGGATCGCGCGCGAGGAGATCTTCGGTCCGGTGCTGACCGTGATTTCCTACCGTGACGAGGACGAGGCGATCCGGATCGCCAACGATTCCGAATACGGGCTGGCCGGCTCGGTGTTCACCGCCGACACCGAGCGTGGATACGGCGTCGCGGCTCGGGTGCGGTCAGGCACCTTCGGCGTCAACGAGGGCTACATCATGGACCCGGCGGCACCGTTCGGCGGCGTCAAGAACAGCGGCTACGGCCGCGAACTCGGCACCGAGGGCATCGACAGTTACACCGTGAGCCAATCGATTTCGGTTGCGGCAGCGCCGAACTGACTAGAACTTCTTGACCGCGTTAACTATCCGGCTGAACGATAGGCCCGACGCGACCCCCTTGCGCAAGCTGCGCTGCATGAAGCTCAAATTGCCCAGTACCAGGTAGCGGACTCCGTAATCACGCCACTGCGCGACCTGCTCGACGATTTCGTCTGGCGTTCCGGTAAGCGCTGCGTCCTTCAGCACGGCCGCCGGGACATTAGCGACGTGGGACAGCGCCGTATGTTCGTCCATGCCGTGCGGGAGTATGTCCTGCGCTCCCGCGAAGCCGGCTCCGAGCGGGTGCTGTGCACCGTGGCGGCCGAAAACCTCATCGGACGCGTTCAGCCCAAAAGCCCGGATTAGTTCGGAATCGAGTGCCTCGTCGACGTCTTCGTGACTGCGGCCCGTGACGACGAAGATCTGCAGCGCCGGGAGGATGGACATGGGGTCGCGCCCGGCGTCGGACGCGGCCGACCGAACGGCGTCGAGACGTTGTTTGTAGTCCACCGGCCGGTGTGGGAAGGACGGAAAGTAGGCGTCGCCATAGCGCCCCGCGGCGCGCAGCATTCGCGGGCCGTGGCCTGCGATCCAGATCTCGGGCCACCTGCCGCGGTAGGGCGGCAGCTCGAAGACGGCGTCGCGCAGCGGGAAGTAGGGCGAGTCCCGGTTGACGAGTTCGCCGCCCGAATCCCAGAGGGCGCGGATGGTGGCCATCGCTTCCTCAAATCGCGCGACGGGTTTGGACCAGTCGACCCCGTACGGCTCGTTTCCTTCCCGTTCGCCGGGGCCGATGCCCAAGATCGCCCGCCCGCGGGTGAGCAAGTGCAACGTCGCGGCGGCCTGCGCAGTGACGGCAGGGTTGCGCCGACCGCTGTCGGTCACACCGACGCCGAGGCGCAGGCGACCGACCCGGTTGCGGGCAGCGATGTGGCCGAGCATGGTCCATGGCTCCAGTGCCGCGTCAATCTTCGGTACGAGCTTCGTCAGGCCGCAATACTTTTGCTTCCACAACGAGCGTGGGAACAACTGATTCAGGTGGTCAGGAACCCAAAACGAGTCGACTCCCCGCGTGACTGCAGTCAGATAGTTGGCCCGGGTGAAGGCGTCGGCGGCGGGCCGCGCAGCAAGAATCGGGTCCACCACGCCCACCCGAAATCCGGTCACGGTTTGCCCCTTCCGGCCGCGGTTACGGGCGTCTCAGCCTAACCGGCCAGAGGGCGGCGTGCTGGTCGCCAGGTTTAGGAAACCAGCAGGTTGGGGACTTGCTCTTCATCCCCAGCTATCGGAGGCTAAGAGCGTGGCTGAAAGTTTCCAGGACGTCATCAAGTCCAAGTACCTGCTGTTGACGACCTTCACCAAGGACGGACGTCCCAAGCCGACGACGATATGGGGAGTGCCGGAGGGTGACACTCTTCTCGTCATCACCGACGACGGGTCGTGGAAGACCAAGCGAATCAACAACACTCCCCGGGTGACGATCGCCAAGAGTGGGGCGCTGGGCAAGCTCAAGAGCGAAGAGGTCGAGGGCGTCGCCCGGGTGCTGCCGAAGTCCGAGACGCGGCGGGTGTACAACGCAGTGCTCAAGCGGTACTGGTACCACGCCCCGTGGTTCTACGTGCACTCGATCGTGCGCGGTGGCATCGACAAGGTGCACGTCGGCCTGGAGATCAAGCCGGCCGCCTAGGCTCGGCGTTAGGCGATCGCCTAGTCAGCTGTCTCGGCGGTGCGCGGGTGGGGGGACTCGTAGCGCAGCAAGTACTCCTCGATCAGCCGCAGCGTCTTGTGGTGCCCGGTGGTGATGCCCAGCCGATTTTCGATGCTGATGGTGCGGCCGATGCTGGCGATGAGGACCGCCACGACCTCGGGTGGCATGGCGTCGCCGGAGGCATGGTCGCGCAGGATGAAGGTCAGTGCGGCGATCTGGGCCTCGCGGGATCGCTGCGCGCCGGCCGCCAATTCCGCGCGGATGGCCTTGCGATGGTTTCCCAACGCCATGAACTCCATCGTCAATCGCGAATCGCGGGAATCAATTGTCATGTCCCACAATGCATGTAGCGGATTGTCGGATGCGAGTGCGCGACGCTGCACGTCCAGGTTGATCTCGGTGCCGCGACGCAGCACGGCCAGGTACAGGTCGTCCATCGTCGGGAAGTAGTAGTAGACCACGGCACGTTGCACGCCGACCTTCTCGGCCACCCTGCGCGACGTCGCCGCGGCATAGCCCTCTTCGAGCATGATCTCGGCGGTCGCGTCGAGGATCTTCTCGCGGGTGCCGGTGTCGCGATTGCCGGCTCGGTTCGGTGTAGCCACGTGCCCGTCCTGTCCTGTTTGGGCTCGGTCTGGACCCGGTCTCTCGTCTCTTGACCCTCGTCGCGCCGGGATGCTAAGCATATGCCCAACATATTGTTAGGCGATCGCCTGATGAAGTAGCGAGCCTGGGTCAGCGGTAAAGGAGCCCCCATGCCTGGTCTGCGCATAGGCGTCATGCACAACACCATTAATTCCAAATACGGTCCCAAGCCGTTGATCCAGGCCGACTACCTCACCGGGTTGGCCGCAGGCGCCGACTCGTTCTGGGTGGCCGACCATTTGAACTCCGTGCTGCCATCGTCGATGTGGAAGCCCAAATACGTTGGCGCCGCCAAGATTATCCCCAAGATGGACGCGCACGTCGAACCGTGGACGATGCTGGGTTACCTCGCCGGGCACAACAAACTGGGCCGCATGACGCTGGGCGTTGCGGTCACCGACACCGGGCGTCGCAACCCGGCCGTCACCGCGCAGGCGGCCGTCACGCTGCACCACCTCACCCGCGGGCGAGCCATTTTGGGCATCGGGACAGGAGAGCGCGAGGGCAACGAACCCTACGGCGTCGAGTGGTCAAAACCCGTGGCGCGCTTCGAGGAGGCGATGGCCACCATCCGGGCGCTCTGGGACTCGGGCGGCGAACTCGTCAGCCGTGAATCGGCCTACTTCCCCCTACACAACGCCACCTTCGCTCTTACCCCGTACAAGGGCAAGTGGCCCGAGATATGGATCGCCGCCCACGGGCCCCGAATGATCCGGGCGGCAGGCCGGTATGCCGACGGCTGGTTTCCCGGTACCACCCGGGCCAGCGAATACGGCAAACAGCTCAACGATTTACGCACGGCCGCCTCGGACGCGGGACGCGACCCGATGGCGATCACCCCAGCGGGAATTCGGTTCATCCTCACCGGGCGATCCCAAGACGAGATCGACGAGATCGTCGACTCGGAACTGGTCCGCCTGTTCACGCTGAACTCCCCGGCCACGGACTGGGCGCGACACGGTGCCGAGCACCCGATGGGCGCGGATTTCAAAGGCGTGCAAGACCTTGTCCCGCAACTGATCGACGAGCAGACCGCGCTGTCCTTTGTGTCCAAGGTTCCGCGCGAACTCGTCAAGGAACTCTTCGTTGTCGGGATGCCCGACGACATCGTCGACCAGCTGGCCGAGTTCCGCGACAACGGCCTGCGCTGTCTGGTCGTCGGCAACATGGGCGCGCTGCACCCCAAGCTCTCCAAAAGCGCGGCAGCCACCACGCCGTATGTCAAAGTCCTGCGTCGGCTGAAGAAGCTCTGACGCGAAGGCCAAGCGGCCCAATGGATTTCCATGTACCGTCGAAGGGACAGAGGCGATGTTCACCGGCCCCATTGAGGATCGACTCAAGATCCGTGAGCGATTCGACAGCTACAGCGACGCGGTATCCAGGGTCGCGCTCGACGACTACGTGGCGTGCTGGACCGACGACCCGATCCGGCTCGGCACGGGCGGTGAATTCCACGGCCTGGACGAGCTGCGCGCGCACTGGGACGGCATCTGGCGCGCGGTGGAAACAATGGCGTTCGTCACGCAGATCGGCGCCATCGAGATCAGCGGCCAGGATGCGCACGCCCGTTCGTATTGCCAAGAGACGCTTCGCTTTCGAAATGGTCAGACACACCAGCTCGTCGGCGCCTACGACGACGAACTGAAGAGCGTCGAAGGTGACTGGTTGTTCTGCAAGAGGACCTACCGCATTCATATCGCAGGCTAGGGTGGACGCGTGACGCAGGACGGAACTCGCAGAACACCCCCGATCTTGGGGTTGGTCGCGGCCGCCCGCCTCGGCGTGGGAGCCGCGATGTTGCTCGCGCCGGACCGGTTCTTCAAGCCCGAATCGGGAACCGAGACGCTGCTGATGCAGACGATCGGGATCCGCGACCTGGTCCTCGGATCCGGCGGGTGCGTCGCCTGGCTGCGGGGCGGCGGCGAATTCCGCCGCTGGGCCGCTTTCGGTTTGGTCAGCGATAGCGCGGATCTGCTGCTGGGCCTGCGCAGCACCGCCCTCGTGGGCAATAAGAGCGCGCTGATCGCGATCCTGGCTCCGGTGCCGTTCATCGGCGCGGGACTGCACGGCTTCGCGCGCGGCCTTCGGCGGGAGCGGCAGCCTTAGCCGCTGGCGCTGCGCAGGGCGTCGATGGTGTCGGCGATGGTTTCGTAGGGATCCCGGTAGGTGATGCCGAGTTCGCGTTCGCTGGGCGAATCATCCGACGCGGGTATCTGCGTGTAGTACTGCATGCCTGCCGAGGTGAACGGCGTCTCGAAGGGAAGGAATCGCCCCGCCGCATCCAGAACTGCCCCCGCGACGCGCAGCGCGGTGTCGGGAATCGGTACGGGAAGCATCGTGGTGTCGGCGGCCCTGCCGAGCAACGACGCGAGTTCGGTTGGGGGAACCCGGTGTCCGCCGGCGGTGTAGCGGCGGGGGGCACGGCCGGGCTCCAGCAGCGCGGCGTGCAACGGGGCCAGGTCGCGGACGTCGACAATCAGCCCCCCGCCGCCGCGCCCGGGGATCACGTGCATCTGCAGCGCCGCCTTGACGCCCTCGCCGACCTCGCCGTATTGGTTGCCGACGGGCGGACCCAGGACCATGCCGGGATAGGTGATGTTCACCGGCGCACCGGCGTCTTGCAGGCCGCGGGCATAGATGTCCACCTGCGCCTTGGACGTTCCGTAGCCGTCGGCCCCGCCGACCACCGGCAGGTCGGCCGTCATCGTCTCCAGGTTGGGATGAAACAGCGCGGTGAAGCTCGACACGTGCACGATCGGATCCAGGCCGAGTTCGACCGCCTGGCCGAGCACGTTTTGCGCGCCCTGCATGTTGGTGGTCAGCATCTCGTTGGTCTGCCGCGGGTCGGTGGCCACCAGGGCGGCACTGTGCACGACGGCATCGCAGCCCTGCAACGCCTCGCGCACCGAGACGCGATCGACGATGTCACCCACCGAGAAGTCCGACACGTCGACGCCCAGCTGGGCGACCGAAGTCTGCAGCCGATCGGTGTTTCGCACCAGGAATCGAACCGAATGCCCCGCGTCCGCGACGGCCTTGGCCGTCCAGCCGCCCACAAATCCGGTACCGCCCGTGACCAGAACGCGCATGGTGCGATCCTCTCAGCGCCGCCGTGTCGGGGCGGCAGCGGGGCGAGGGCGGCTACAGGTGACTGGCGACGAAGTTCGCGGCTTGGTTCGTCATACCGTTCATGCCATAGGAAGCGTGGGCCGCGGGATCGGCGCCGCCGCCGCAGATCGGATCGCCGGGAGCGCACAGCTGCAGCGTCTTGGACTGATACAGCGGGCCGATGGCGATGTCCGGTGCGCCGTACTTCTCCAGGAACTGATCCGACGGTGTGCCGAACAGAGTGACCGCGGCGACGTGGTTGGCGATGTCTGGCGCCATCGGGGCCGGTACCGAGGAGACGGGCACGCCCTTCGGCACGGCCGACGAGGTTACGAAACCGGCCACGGCAGCACCTTGCGAGAAACCGCCCAGCACTTCGCGGGTCTTGGGACAACTCGCCGCCATCGACTCGATGTGCGAACTCGCGTCACGAATCCCGTCGATGAACGTCGGTACGAAATCGGGACTGCCAAAGTCGCTGCTGGCCTGGTAGTTGACCGGGTACACGGCAAGCGAGCGACCGCCGATCGCACCGCGCAGCGCGTCGACGAACGACCCGCCAATGCCGCCGACACCCGGGGGCTCACTCGTGCCGCGGGCGAACACCAGATCGACATCGGGGCAGTCCGCGTTGGCCGACGGGGCCGGCGTGGACAGCCCGAGGCCACCGGCCAGCAGTGCGCCGATACCAACGGCCGTCGCGACTCGGCCCATCCGCTTCATGATCAACTTCACGACGTCCATCTTTCCGTAGCTGTTACCGGTATTCGATGCTGACGCCGAAAAGGATTGCCCGCACCATCGCTTCTCAATCGCCTGCAGAAAAAAAGCGACCAGCAGGTTTACCCACGTCTTCAGTAAACCTGCTGGTCTTAGTCGGGAAGTTACTTCTTGAAGACGTCCTTCACCTTCTCGCCGGCATCCTTCAGGCTGGACTTGGCCTGATCGCCGCGGCCTTCGTTCTTGGTGTCATTGTCACCGGTCGCCTTGCCGATCGCTTCCTTCGCCTTGCCGCCCAGGTTCTCGATCTTGTTCTTGATCTTGTCTTCGGTGCTCATGTCTTCGCTTCTCCCTCGTTCGATTTTCGGTTCCCGTTTCGGCTACCCCGCAGCGCGATCCCGAAACCCGGGCACGATCTGTCACCATGGGGTCGTGAGCACCGCGGTGGTGGTGGGGATAGTGGCGGTGCTGATGCTTCTGGGCATCGGCATGGTGACCAACCAGCTGCTGCGGCTCAAAAAGTTCTTGAAACAAGCCCCTCCCGAACCGCCGCCTGGTGGCGACGGCCCTGCGGAACCGGACGGCTAGAACGGCTGGTGTTGCGGGCGGTTGCCGACTGATAGCTTCTGGTGATGGCGCCACATCGGGGTGATGCCGCCGCGGTTGCTTCAGCGGCAGGCCCGCGAGGATTCGCGGCACCGTGAGACCCGCAACGCTGCTCGCCACCGACGACGGCCTGCCCCGCGGTGTTTCGGGGGCCGCCGATCCGCGGTTCGTCAACGTCGTCAAGATCTTTTCGCAGCTGTTCCCGGGTCGCCGGTTCGGCGGCGGGGCGCTGTGCGTGTACATCGACGGGGCGCCCGTGGTCGACGTCTGGACGGGGTGGTCCGACCGGGCCGGAACGAACCGCTGGACCGCCGACACCGGCGCAATGGTCTTCTCGGCGACCAAAGGCGTCGCGTCGACGGTGATCCACCGGCTCGCCGATCGGGGCCTGCTGTCCTACGAGGATCCGGTCGCCGAATACTGGCCCGAGTTCGCGGCCAACGGGAAAGCCGACATCACGGTCAGCGACGTGTTGCGGCATCGTGCCGGGCTGTCGCACCTGCGGGGCGTCACCAGGACCGAGTTGATGGATCATCTGGCCATGGAGGCGCGGCTGGCCGCGGCGCCCGTCGACCACTTGCGCGGTGTGCAGGCCTATCACGCGCTGACCTACGGATGGCTGCTGTCCGGCCTGGCCCGCGCAATCACCGGCAAAGGCATGCGCGAGCTGATCCGCCAGGAGGTCGCGCGTCCGCTCAACACCGACGGATTGCATCTCGGTCGCCCTCCGAAAGGCTCGCCGACCACGCCGGCGCAGATTTTGATGCCGCAGGGCGGGCTGCAGAACCCGCTGTTCAATTTCATCGCCCCACGAGTCGCCGGCCTGAAATATTCGGGTGCGCTTGGCGCGATGTATTTCCCCGGCATCAAGTCTCTGATGCAGGGCGACACACCGTTCCTGGACGGTGAGGTGCCCGCGGCCAACGGCGTCGTGACGGGCCGCGGCCTGGCCAAGATGTATGCCGCGCTGGCCAACGACGGCCGCATCGACGGCAAGAAGTACCTGTCCAAGGAGTTGGCGCGCGAGCTGACGGGGCAAGCAGCACGGGTCAAGTGGCCGGACGCAAACATGGTGGTGCCCATGCCTTTTCATCTGGGTTACCACGAGTCGCCGGTTCCCGGCCTGCTCAAGGGCTTTGGTCACGTCGGACTGGGCGGAACACTCGGCTGGGCCGATCCCGAATTCGGCAGCTCATTCGGCTTCGTCCACAACCGGCTGCTGACCCCGATGGTGTTCGATATGGGATCGTTCGCCGGGTTGGCCGGTCCGCTGCGCAATGCCATCGAGGCGGCCCGTCATCAGGGTCCTCTCGAGGTGCCCAAGCTCGGCGCGGCCTACCCCAAGGCCACCCGACGCCGGGCGAGCGTCCCCGCTACGGCCGCGTCGGGGAGCGCTTAGCCCATCGGTGAGTCGCCGGCGACACGCCCTTATCGAATATCGTCTGCAGGCATGATCGCCGCCGGGCTAGCGCTGTAGGCCGGTATCAGCCTGTGGCAGCTCTGGTGCTTGCACTTGTCGGCTTGGCGCTGCTGGACTCGCTGAATGTCCTGAACGCGGGCGTTGTCTCGGCGGTGATCTTCACCAGCCGGCTCGATCGCCGGTCCCCGATTCCGGGAGCCCTGAGCTTCATCGGTGGGGTGTTCGTGGTGACCACCACCTTCGGCGTGTGCACAGTGCTCGGCCTGAGCTTTTTGACCAGCCTTCTCGACTTCCACGTGACACCGGCGATCAGGTTCCGGGGAGAGCTGATCCTCGGGGTCCTGCTGGTCGGCCTGGCGTTTTTCCCCCTGACGGCGCAGTCGTCGGCGCCCGGTTGGGCGATGGCCGCCATGCGGGACCGTCCGTGGCTGCTCGGCCTGCTCGGGCTGGCGGTGGGGACCGGGCAGGCGCCCACCGACGTGCCGTACCTGACGGCCTTGGCAATGCTGGCCTCGCTGCACCCGCGACCGGCGATCTGGCCGGCGATCATCGTCTGCTACTGGGGCATCGCCCTGTCGCCCTCCCTGCTGATCCTTGGCCTGTCGATGCGGCGAACGGTACGAGCCGCGCGCATCCAGCGCGCCCTGGTCCGCGCGCTGACCCGCTACGGCCCGCTTTCGGTCCGGCTGCTGTTCCTGGTGTTCGGTGTGGGGCTGGTGGCCGATGCGCTCGTCAACCACAGCGCGCTGTGGTGATAAGCCAGAGTTCACCGATCGTTCAGGCCCGCCCGCGACAGGACGGGTATGGCTCCTACTATGAGCCGCTTCAAAGCAGTACTGATGTCAGTGGTGGCGTTGTCCCTGTGCGCCGCTCCGGCGGTCGCCAGCGCCGACCCGGACGCCACGTCGAAGTACCTGGCCACCCTTGAGCAGCACAGCATCTCCTACAAGGACCCGGTGCAGATGGTCCAGATCGGGACCACGCTCTGCCACGATCTGCGCCATGCCGACGGTCCGCCGCAGGCAGCCGTGAGCAAGATTCAAAGCTCCGGCTTCACGGACAAACAGGCGAATGTGATCGCGGCCAGCGCGGTGTTGGCGTTCTGCCCGGACATGGACCTTGACGCGCCCAAGAAGCCTTCCAGCTCCTGACGGTCAGACCGTCGGCACGTTGCCGCGGGGCAGCGTCAGCGGGAGGTCGGCGTAGGTGGCGATGCCCGGCGCCGCGGCGACGACCGCGGGGATGGCGTTGATGGCCGGCATAGCCGTCATGATGTGACCGAGGTCCATGAACTCCTCGAGCGTCGTGGCCTCGAAGTAGGGCGGCGGCAGGAAGCCGACCTTGGTCGTCACCGTCGGCTGTCCGTCGATCTGGATGACCCACCCGTCCTGTTCGATCTGCCAGTCGGGCTCCAGCGTCTGGCCCTTTTTCCACCGCACATTCAGATCGATCACGGTGTTGCCACCGACGATGCCCTGCCAGCTGATGTAGACACCCGCGACGCATCCCGCCGGGATGGTCCAGGACGCCATCTCCAAATCGGCCGTGGTCTGGGCGAATTCGGCGACACACTTCACCTCGTCGAGTTCGACACCGAGCGCGTCGCCCACCAGGCGGACCGCCTCGCCGAAGATAGCCGTCCCCTTGGCGGCCATCGCCTGCAGCTCGGGGTGGTCGATGGGCTGGCCGAAGCCGACCGGCTTCTCGGTCTCGGGGGAGTCGTAGAAGGTGGTGTCGGCGGCCTCGTTGACGGTGACCTTGTCGATGCGGTTGCACACCATCGCCGAGACGATGGCCAACAACTCGGCGAAGCCCGGGCTGACGCCGGACCCGAAAATGGTGGAGCCGCCTTTTTCGCAGGCTTCCAGGAGCCGGTCGCGGCCGGCGCCGAGGTTGTGTCCGGTGATGAACGACGCCGTCGTCACCACGTTGACGCCCGCGGACAGGATGCGGACCAGCTCGTCGACGTCGATCCACATCGGGTTGTAGACCACGCAGTCGGGTTTCAGCGCGAGCAGCGCATCGACGTCGTTGGTGGCCGCTATACCCACCGGTGCGATCCCGACGAGGTCGCCGGCGTCGCGGCCCGCCTTCTCGGGTGACCAGGCGTAGAGCCCAACCAATTCCAGCGTGGGGTTGGTGACGATGGATTTCAGTGAACTTTTGCCGACGTTTCCGGTGTTCCACTGAACCACTCGATAGTTGTTTGGCACTCGCTCAGCATAGGGAATCTTAGGCTGCCTTAGTAGGCGGATTCGGCGGCCAATATTTCGGCCAGAAAGGCGTCCGGCGGCGGAGCGTCCAACCGGGCCCGCGCCCAACGGCGGACCCGCTCCCGCGTCTCGCGGGTCTCCGCGGTGTCCGAGAGCCGGGCGCCGACGATCACCACCGTCGCCGGCCAATCGTGGTCCCAGGCCACCGCCTCGGTGAGCGGTCGCTGCTGGGCGTCGAGCAGCGGCAGGGTGGCGCGGCCGTCGCCGTCCAGGACGCCGGTGCCGGTGACGGCACCGGACTGCAGTTGTACCGCGATGCCCGTGCCAGGGTCGGGCCCGATGATGGCCGCCCGGACGGCGGCGACGGGCGTCGCACCGGTGGCCTGCACGCTCCACTGAACGGTGTCTTCGGCCGCATCGAAGATCGCCGGCGGAACCCCGGTCCATCGGATCGAGGCGACGCCGTGGGCGATGGCGGCCCCGCCCCGCGAGTCGGCGTCCGAACCCGCGGCCAGCGCGTAGTCGCCGCGGCGATCGCTGGGCAGCGTCAAAATCATGCTCGAATCATCAAGTGCCGCAAACAGTTCAGGCCACTGCGCGTCGTCGACGCCGATGTCGTCGGCAAGTCCCGCGCCCGCGCGCACCAGATCCACGACCCGCGGATCGTTGTCGGCGACATGGCCGATCAACGCAGTGGCATGCGGAGCCAGCAGCTGGGCGACGTCCGAATCCAGTGTGTCATCGGTGAAGAAGCCCTGCGCACCGACGGTCAGCAGCGCCACCTCGACGTCGAGCAGGGCCCGGTCCAGGCCGGCGATGCCGTCCAGTCTGCTGGCGGGCCACCATCTGCGCAGCCAATGGCCGATGGCCAGCCTGCGCAGTGGGTCGACCGATCCCGGGACGATGTCGACGCCGGCGAGCTCGATGCCCTGCGTTGCCGCGCCTTCGACTGCATCGAATGCGGATGCCAGTGCGACGTGGCCGGATTCACCGAGAACACGCCAAAGCCAGTCGGCGCGGGCCACATCGGTGAAGGTGATCTCGACTCCGGTGTCGTCGGGCGGATCGTCGACCGTCCACGACAGCACCGCGCCACTGACCTCCAGAACCGCGGCCAGGGGCGTGTCGGGGGTGATGGGTCCGGTCCGCCAAAGACCGGAATCGGCAACCAATCTCATCCGGCCACCTGCAATTCCAGCATCGCCTTGATCCGCTGGCGGTGATCGAGGCTGACCGAGCGTGCGACTCCTTCGAGCAGGGAGCGGACGTCGTCGACGTCGTCGCAGGGCTCCTGCCATACGTCGCGGCCGTGCAGTCGCGCCCACAGCCGGCTCAGGTACGGCTGTGCGTAGGCCGCCAGGTCTTCGACCACTTGCTGCTGGCGGGGATGGATCGGTCCGCCCTCGGCGAGATAGCGCCGCGCGTGTAAGACGTACGCCTCCTTGCGCAACCGAGCCTGGATCTGCGCGGCCAGCGCGTATCGACTGGCGAGCGATCGATCCAGTGGAGCCAGCTCCACCGACACCTCGATGCCGGCGACGAGTGTGGCCTGTTTGTCCTCCGACAGCAGCCCCCACGGCGCGCAGGCCCGGTCGACTTCCTCCTCGCACAGCAACGGAATGTCGGGTAATGCGTCGCGGTCCAGCGCGCGCCGCAAAGTCGCCCGCACCCGGTTCACCACACTGCGATCCAGTGGGCGATCACCGTCCGCACCGCCGGATACCGCCGGTGGTTGTTGTGGCACAGCCGAACTCAAGCCGAGTTCGACGATCGACCACGGCAGCCGGGCAGATTCGAGATGGGCCGCGGCGCCCAGGTTGTATGGTGTGGCATCGGCAATGATCGCCGACCAGACCCGCTGGCGAGCGATTGCGGCGCGATGGCCGGTGGCGGCGCCGAGCACCGTGGCGAGCTCGGCCATGAAACCGGCGGTGACGATGTCCTGACCCGATTCCGAGGCCCGCACGTCGCGCCAACTGCGGTCGAGTTGAGCCGCCAACGCGGGTACGACATCGGGACTTGCCACGTATTGGTGCAGCAGTTCCATCGCGGTGCGATCCCGGCTGTGGTGAACCTCGCGCAGCGCCGTCGCCGCCGTCTCGTGATCATGTTGCGCCGGTGGACCTTTCGTCACCGCAAGCTCGAAGCACACCGGGAAGTACAGTTCCTGGGCATTGCCGGAGCGAATCCGCTGCCTGCGCCGCTCGAGCTTCAGCGCCTCGAACCATGCTGCGGCGGAACGTAATTCGGCAGCGTTGCCGACGATCAAGTCGCGCATCGCCGCGGCCGTGGCGGCGTCGACCACCGGGGCCGAATACTGCGGGTTGGAGCGCAACCGCAGCACCAGCGGGTCGAGAATGCGTTTGACCGTTCGGGTCAACGGGCCGCCGTCACCGCTGCTGAGCACCTCGACGCCGGGACCGATCGCGCGCCATGCCGCGTCGATCACCGACCGGCGTGGATGGCCGACGGCGACAGCCAGCTGCGACTCCGCACTCATCTGCACAGGATAGGGGCATTCCGAAAAGAGCGGCAGCGAAAAAGTTGGGTTCGGTAGCCGGTGGCGACCTAGAGCCTTATCGCATGAAAAGGCTCACGATGCTGTTGACCGGCGCCGAAATCGCACTCATCACAAGCGCTCTGCTGTACCTGGCGTTTCACCAAGTCTGGACGACGTTCGTCGGCGTCGTTGCCGCTGCCGTCGCGGTGGTGCTCATCGTCCGGATCGAGCTGGCACGACGCCGGCACGCGGCCGGCCGCGCCTTAGGAGTCGGCACCGTGTGCGCGTCGTGCACCGAATTGACCGCCGCTGCCGACGTCCACCACGTCTTCATCGAGGTGGTCGCCGTGTCGGGGGAGACGTTCATCGGTAAGCTGGCGCGCTGCGGCGACGGCCCGGACATGTCGGTCTTGCGCCCCGGGCTTGTCGTGCTGGTGGCGTTCGATCCCGATGCCCGCGAAGAACTTTCGCTGCCCGATGACGTCCTGGCGGTGCGGGCGTCGTGGCTGGCCGCGATCTGAGCTGTGCGCCCAGTCAGCGTGCGCCGTCGACCGCGAACGTGACCAGCGCACCCCAATAGAGCGGGCTGGCGGCAAGGTCGCCCTCGCGCCAGCGCCGCAACTGGGCCCGCTGCCATCGGTTCACCGCACAGCCGGCTTCGGTGTCTTCGTGGGCGCGGTCGACGGCGATGACGACGTCGGCCATCGGATCGGCCTTGTCATCGCCGGCGGCGGCGAATCTGCGGTAGGCCGCCGTGGTGGGCAGGGACCACAAAGTGGCGGTGACCAACTGCGCGCCGCTCAGGATCATCGCTGCGACCAGGCCGGTGGCTTCGTCGAACTGGTAGTCCCCACCCGATCCGCAGGCCAGCAAGGCCACTCGCGGCGGCATCGGCAATCGCAGCGACATCAGGTCCGACGCGGTCAGCGGGCGGTGGTCGCCGATCGGGTCGGCGTCGCCGTGGCTTTTCGCCGTACATGCCAGGTGGATCGCCGCACGGTCCGCCCGGCTGGCCTGCCCGGAATCGATGTCCGCCGAACTCGCGTGCCCGACATAGAACAGCCGGCTCGGATGCTGCGCCAGCTGCGTGGCCAGCCAGCCGCGATCGGCATCCTGGCGGCGGAACAGCTCGACCACCTCCCCGGTCGCCGGAAGCACCGTGCGTTGTGTCGTGGTCTCGGCGAAGTGCTGTGCCAATGGTGTTTGCGCCGAGGGTCTTCCGAGTACCGATCCCAGTGCGGAGTCGGGCCGCTGTCCGGGCACCCGGGGGTCGAGGACCAGCAGTGCCGGACCGTCCCTCCTGCGGTTCCACCCGGCCGGGGTGCGCGGCGCGTGCACGATGTTCGGCGGCACCGCCATCAGCACGTCGACCAGTTCGATGAGCCGATGGCCATCGGTGTGCTCGTCGATATCGGCCAATTGCCAAGGGATCCGGGCGGCCTTGCGGCCGCTCGCGGTGATGGCGTCCTGGCGGGCGCGCACCAATTCCTCGTTGCTTGGACCCGATTTCGGCACGGCCAGCAGGCCCCAGGGCACCCGGGCCAGCCGCGCACTGGGCGAGACGAACAGCACCGCGCGCGGCGACGCGAGGCACGCAACCAACAGCTGCCACCCGGGCGAGCCGATCAGCAGCACGCCCAGGATGTAGGCCAGTGTGAGCTCGGTTTCCGTTGTCGCCCAGGGGCCTGTGGTGAGGGCGCGCTCGATGGCGTCGCGCCGGGTCTCGGCGCCGTGCGGTTCGGGCAGGGCGTCTGTCAGCTCTTCGAGCGCCGTGAGCAGGATCGGTTCCTCGATCACCCAGGCGACGGTTCTCGACGGCTGCCCGACGATCCGCAGGCTGGCGTAGGTGGCGATGCCGACGTCGGCGTACCGCAGGACGAGGGTATGCCGGTCGGGGTCGCTCATGGCCAGGTCGACCAGGCGGGCTCGGCCGCGGTGACGTCGCGGCCGTAGCGTGCCAGCGCCAGTGCGCGATAGTGGCTCATGATCGGCGCGGCGTCGGGCTGCATCTGCAACGGTGGCAGCGGTCCGAGTCGGGTCAGCGAGCCGGCGCCCTGCGCCGGCGGGCCGGCCGCGGCTAGTGCCTCGCCGGCGTCGAGGAGCACCGGTGCGGTGGCCGCCGAGCCCCATTCGCCGACCGGTGACCGTTGCGGCTCCGCGTTGAAAGTGCCTCGTGCGCTGTGATATTCGACCAGTTCACTGATCAGTCCGGTGTTCTCCCACTCCCATGCGACGGCGAAGGCGCCGGCCAGGATGGGAGCCGAAATACGGGACGCCCAGCGGGACCGCGCGTCGGCGTCGGTGATCGAATAGCGCACCGAGTCCACGGCCAAGGCCGCGGGGATCTTGAGCTCCGCGGCCTGCTCGAGCTTTGTCAGGCCGCGGAAGTATGCCGGGGTGCCGACCTCGCCGCGCAGGATGCCGAGCCCCTCGGCCTGGCGCGCCTCGGTCTCCTCCAACGTCTCGTCGGGGTCACCCGAGCTGTCGAAACCGAGGTCCGCCAACGCATCCGCACGCCACACGGTGCCCAGATGATTGTCGAGTTGGGCGTACTGCAGCCAACTGCTGCGCGGCGAGGAGTCGAGCAGTTCGCGGGCCTGGGCGATCAGCTCGACCGCCTCGCCGAAGCGGCTACAGAAGATGGGTATCCAGCTGCGTTGCAGCAGAATACGGTGTAGGGGTAGTGGCTTTCCCAGTTCGCGCCACTGTTGTTCGGCCTGTTCGAAGCACTCGTCGGCCGCTTCCAGTGCGCCCGATGCCATCCTGGTCAGGCCCAGATACAGCCAGCACCGCGCGACGTCGTGAGCGCGGGCGTAGCGCGTGATCACCGGGTGGGCCTGCGAGACAAGCTGCTCGGTGGATACGTGATCGCCGACCGACCAGCATGCCGCGGCCCGCTCCAATTGCGTTCTGGCCGTCGCTAATTCCCATTCTTTCTGCTGCGCCCGGGCTCCGGCGCGACGCAGCCAGGGCTCGGCTTCGGCCAGCCGCCCGGTTGCGACGCAGAACCTGCCGTACGCGGTTGCCGCCGTCACCAACAGGTGGTCGGTGAACTCGCCGTCGCCCCGCGGCTGATCCACGGCATCGCGCACCTGCTCCCACACCGGAACCGATCGCGCATGCAGATCGTCGTCGCAGAGCGCGGTCGCGCACAGCACGCGCGCATACGTGAGCAGATACGAATGTTCGTCCGCGAGATCGGCGAAATCGCCGTCGGCGCCGCGGGTGTCCAACGTCGCCAGCCCCGTCGCGGCGCCGTCGTGATCCCCCTGTGCCGCTGCCAGGCCGACGCGCAGAAATTGGGCTCGCCGCGCGTACCGACAAATCATGCGGGCGTTGGCGTCGTCGCCGATTTCGGTGTAGATCGCCACACAGTCTTCGATACGCCGGATCGAGGACTGCACCCCGTCATGAGCACCGCGCGCCAGGTAGATTTCGCCCAGCTGCGCAAGCACTTCCAGCATTAGATCGTCTCGATCCTGCTCCTCGACCTGCGGCACCAGGGACAGCAGCAGGTCGCGAGCAGATGCCTCGTCGGAGGCGAACGCCAGTCGACGGGCGCGGGCTAACTCGCCGGGGATCGACACGGCTGCATCATAAGTCAAGCCCGGTGCGGCAGACGTGTGAGTGAGGCACGTCTGCCGCCCGGTGTCGAGCCGACTAACCGCAGGTCACCTTGATGCTGAAGTCCTTGGTGACCATCCCGGCCATCGGATTCTTCAGGTCGGCGCCGGCCGCCTGGCCCGTGATGGTGTAGGTCTTACCATCCACCGCCACGTTGGCCGAGCCGACCTTCGCGCCCATGTTGCTGACCGACAACGCATTGCCGTCGACCACCAGGGCCAGCGAGTCGACCTTGGGGTTGGCCTCGTCGGTCATCACCACAGCCAACGCCTGCTGCGGACCGCCGGTGGACCCGCTGCCGATGTCGATCTTGCCGCCCTGCCTGACGCAGGTCACCGAGGCCGGGTTCAACCCGGCAAGGTCGCTGCCGCCCACCTTGACCTGGGCCTGCGTGCCTGACGCGATCGATGCACCACTCGAGCCCGGGGCTGCGCTGCTCGACCCCGGGGCCGCAGAGTGGCCGTTGTCCGAGCAGGCCACCAGCACCGTTGCGAGGCTGAGGGTTCCAATTCCTGCCACGAGAAGACGTTTCACTGGGTTTCCTTCCTTAATGCGTCGCCACGTTGGCGTCGTCTTGCGGCAAGTACAGAACGCCCGCCTTGCTACCGATCCCAAGTTCCTGGTGCAATCGACGGGCCGAGCCGAGACGATCCACCGAAGGGAAGTGCCCGATGGCAAGCGTGAAATGGCTGGAAAAGCCTGCAGTACATGACTTTCCAGCAGCAGCCGACTACCTGGATCTGCTCGCCGAGCCAGCGATCGTCAAGAAGCTGACCAAGCGGCTGCAAGCCGGAACCGTCGTGCACAAGAAGGCCAAGGACATCCTGCGGTCCGCGCAGCTGAGTCTGCTGCCGGTGGAGAACCCGCACGTCGCTGCCGATCTCACCAAGATCGAGCAGGGCGTCGCGCTGTCGCCCATCCTGCTTGTCCGCGGCGACATCAAGACCGGTGTTCCGCTGCAGATCGCGGACGGATATCACCGGGTGTGCGCGAGCTATCACACCGACGAGAACACCGACATTCCCGTCGTCCTGGTGAAGCTGACCCGCGGACAGTGACGCCGCCGGTGGGTGCTTGAGTGTCACTGTGATTGAGATTGCGAGCATCGGAGCGGTCCGGGTGTTGACCCTGTCGTCGGGTCGCGTCAACGCCCAGGACGTGGAGCTGCTGGATGAACTCACCGACGTAGTGCGCGATCAGCAACGGTCGGGCGAGGGGCCGCTGGTGATCACCGGCGCGGGCCGGGCGTTCAGCGCCGGGGTTGACCTCAACCGGGTGGTCGAGGGCAGGTCTGACTACACCGATCGGCTGGTCCCGGCGCTGTCGAACGCATTCAACGCGGTGTTCGAGTTTCCCCGGCCGACCGTGGCCGCGATCAACGGCGCCGCCATCGCGGGCGGATGTGTGCTCGCGTGCGCCTGCGACCGCCGCCTGATCAGCCTGAATGCGCAGATCGGGGCGTCCGAGGTGCGTGTCGGTGTGGCGTTTCCGGTGGCCGCGCTCGAGGTGATGCGCTACGCCTGCGGCGACCACGCTGAGGAGGTGCTGCTCGGCGGTCGCGTCTTCAAGGCCGACGAGGCGGTCACCAACGGGCTCGCCCACCGCATCGTCAGTGACGACCTGGTCGACGCGGCGGTCGCCGAGGCCGCAGACCTCGGCGGCATCCCGGCAGCGGCGTATCGCCACACGAAAGAGCAGTTAAGAGCACCAACCGTGGCGCGGATCCGCGCGAATGCCGACATTGACGAGGGAGTCCGCCAGCTCTGGGGCTCCGACGAGACGCTGCAGCGCCTGGGCGACTACGTCGAAAGTCTTCGACGCCGCGACTGACTACTCTTCCTCGACCGCAACGCCGCCGCGGGTACGCCTGCGTCGCATCCGGTGCGAGCCCTTGCCGGTCGGGCGGCGGTTGCGCAGCCCGGGCTTGGCGTCGTCGGTGTCCTCGTCCGTCGCGTCGTCGGCGTCCTCGCCGGGCGCTTCGTCCTCGTCCGTCGTTTCGGGTTTTTCCGGGGCCGCGACGGTCTCGGTGGGTTCCGGCGTCTCGGCGGTTTCGGCGGTGACCTCGGCCGGCTTGTCGGCTGCCTCGGTCTCCTCAGCTTTGGCGGCTTCTTCGGTCTCGTCGGCCTCGGCGTCGTCGGTGTCGCTGTCTTCGTCGGCCTCGTCCTGCGCCTCGTCGTCGCCCTTCTTGCGGCGAACCCGACGCTGCTTGGGTTTCTTGGCCTTGATGGGCTTTGGCGGAGGCGGCGGCAGCTCGGCGACAAACGACAGATAGAACGCGAAGAACCCGAGTAGCGCGATCGCGGCGGCGGCACCATAAATCGCGAACAGATACTGCCCGGCCTTGCCCAGGCTGAGCCAGATCTCGCTGATCGCGGTGCCGACGATCAGCACCCCGGCCAGCACGTGGGCCACGATCGACCTGACCCGCAGGGACAGGGCCATTTGCGGGGTGCCGAACTCCGGCTTTCGGGTGCGCAGCAGCGTGAACACCACCGGCAGCGCGGCCAGCGCGATCAAGACACCCGTCACGATCCGCATCGCCGTCCCCAGCGAATGCGTGGTTTCGCCCGTCAGCTCAGGCCAGCGGGGAACCACAAAAAAGAAGTAGAGGACGCCGGCACCGACGAAGAACGACGCGTGCCACAGGATGGCGATCCTGCGCCCCATACCCCTCCTCGCACCGTTGCTGAGCCCACGCCAGCCTAGAGCCAGCTCAAACCGAATCCAAGCATTGACCGCGCTTGTCTACCTGCGCGGGCCGATGGCGGAGGATAGGGGATTTGAACCCCTGAGGGCTGTTAACCCAACCCGCGTTCCAGGCGAGCGCCATAGGCCACTAGGCGAATCCTCCGTGGCAATGGTAGCGGCTGGGCGTCGCGGGCTGCCTCGCGGTCATGGCGGACCGCGGTGAACCAAGGACTACACTCGCCCAAGGACCCCGCGCGGCGTCTATCCTGTGAACTCCCCCAGGGCCGGAAGGCAGCAAGGGTCAATGGGCTCTGTCGGGTGCGCGGGGTCCCCTATGTCGGGGATCGGTATCACCCGTCCCTCCTGCGCTCGACAGTGAAAGGGCCCATAGTGGCGTTCGATTCCCTCAGCCCCGAAGACCTGGCCGCACTGCATGGGCGCCACCAGCAGGATTACGCGGAGCTGCAGGCCAAGAAGCTGTCCCTGGACCTGACCCGCGGCAAGCCGTCCGCGGAGCAACTCGACCTGTCCAACCAGCTGTTGAGCATGCCCGGAGACGAATACCGCGACGCCGAGGGCACCGACACCCGCAACTACGGCGGCCTGCACGGCCTGCCCGGGCTGCGCGCCATCTTCGGCGAGCTGCTCGGGATCCCGGTGCCCAACCTGATCGCCGGCAACAACTCCAGCCTGGAGCTGATGCACGATCTCGTCGCCTTCTCGATGTTGTACGGCGGCGTGGACTCACAGCGGCCCTGGAAGGACGAGCCGAGCGTCAAGTTCCTCTGCCCGGTGCCCGGCTATGACCGGCACTTCGCCATCACCGAGACCATGGGCATCGAGATGGTCGCGATCCCGATGCGCGACGACGGGCCCGACGTCGACCTGATCGAAGAGCTGGTGGCCGCCGACCCCGCGATCAAGGGGATGTGGGTGGTGCCGGTGTTCGGCAACCCCACCGGCATCACCTACTCCTGGGAAGTCGTTCGCCGGCTCGTGCAGATGCGGACGGCGGCACCGGACTTTCGGCTGTTCTGGGACAACGCCTACGCGGTGCACACCCTGACGCACGACTTCCTCTCCCAGATCGATGTGCTGGGGCTGGCCGCCAAGGCCGGCAATCCGAACCGGCCCTACGTCTTCGCGTCCACCTCGAAGATCACCTTCGCCGGCGCCGGCGTGAGCTTCCTGGGCGGATCGCTGGGCAACATCGCGTGGTACCTGCAGTACGCCGGGAAGAAGTCGATCGGCCCGGACAAGATCAACCAGCTGCGGCACCTGCGTTTCTTCGGCGACGCCGATGGTGTCCGCCTGCACATGCAGCGCCACCAGCAGATACTGGCGCCGAAGTTCGCGCTGGCGCTCGAAATCCTGGACAAGCGGCTCAGCGATTCCAAGATCGCCTCGTGGACCGAGCCCAAGGGCGGCTACTTCATCAGCCTCGACGTGTTGCCGGGGACCGCGCGCCGGACCGTGGCCCTGGCCAAGGACGCCGGCATCGCGGTGACCGAGGCCGGTGCGTCCTTCCCGTATCGCAGGGACCCCGACGATACGAACATCCGCATCGCGCCGACCTTCCCGTCGTTGCCGGACCTGCGCGACGCCGTCGACGGGCTGGCCACCTGTGCGCTGCTCGCGGCCTCCGAGTCCCTGGTGGCCTCGCCCGCATCGAGTGTGCGCTGAGGGCGTCGAGTGTGCTTTGAGGGGGAGAAATCCAGCAGAATTCCGCCCCACCCGCACACCGGAAGCCGCTGATGCACACCCGACGCTGGCCGGACTCACGGCGTCGCGCCCGGCCCGGTGCCAGCCGGGCTCTCGTCAGCGCGCGCCGGTAGCCTGCTGAGCGTGGCCCTCTACCGCAAATACCGACCGGCAACCTTCGCCGAAGTAGTAGGGCAGGAACACGTCACCGAGCCGTTGTCCATTGCATTGGAAGCGGGCCGGATCAACCACGCGTACCTGTTTTCCGGGCCGCGCGGCTGCGGAAAGACGTCGTCGGCCCGCATTTTGGCCCGCTCGCTGAACTGTGTGCAGGGCCCGACCGCCAACCCGTGCGGGGTCTGCGACTCGTGTCAGGGGTTGGCGCCCAACGCGCCGGGCAGTATCGACGTGGTGGAGCTGGACGCCGCCAGTCACGGCGGCGTGGACGACACCCGCGAGCTGCGCGACCGCGCCTTCTATGCGCCCGCGCAGTCGCGCTATCGGGTGTTCATCGTCGACGAGGCCCACATGGTGACCACGGCGGGGTTCAACGCGCTGCTCAAGATCGTCGAGGAGCCGCCCGAACACCTCATTTTCATCTTCGCCACCACCGAACCGGAGAAGGTGCTCCCGACGATTCGGTCGCGGACCCATCACTACCCTTTCCGGCTGCTCCCGCCGAAAACCATGCGGGCGCTGATCGAACGGATCTGTGAGCAAGAGAGTGTGGTCGTCGACGACGCGGTGTACCCGCTGGTGATCCGCGCCGGCGGCGGCTCGCCGCGTGACACTCTCTCGGTGCTGGACCAGTTGGTGGCCGGCTCCGAAGACGGCCCGAACGGTCCCCGGGTGACGTACCCGCGTGCGCTGGGCTTGCTGGGTGCGACCGACGTGGCGCTGATCGACGACGCCGTGGACGCTCTGGCGGCCGGTGATGCCGCCGCGATGTTCGGCGCGGTCGAAGCGGTGATCGATGCCGGTCACGATCCGCGCCGCTTCGCCACCGATCTGCTGGAGCGCTTCCGCGATCTCATTGTGCTGCAAGCGGTTCCGGATGCAGCGAGCCGGGGCGTGGTGGATGCGCCAGAGGATGTGCTGGACCGGATGCGTGAGCAGGCCGTCCGCATCGGCCCGGCAACCCTGACCCGCTATGCCGAAGTGGTGCAGGCGGGACTCGGCGAGATGCGCGGTGCGACAGCGCCGCGCCTGCTGCTCGAAGTGGTCTGCGCGCGCCTGCTGCTGCCCTCGGCCAGCGACGCCGAATCGGCGCTGCTGCAACGGGTTGAGCGGATCGAGACCCGGCTGGCCATGTCCATCCCCACGGCCGAGACCACACCCGCCGCGCCGGCTGCGCCCGTTGCCCGGCCGGTTGCGCGCCGATCGGTTGAGGCCAAGCCCGCCGAGCCGAAACCCCAGCCGGTCGCCGATCCGGTCGCGGCGCCACCCCCCGAACCGCCGCCGGCACCCGAACCGACGCCGGCACCCGATCCAGTTGCGGCATCCCCCGATCCGGTGCCGAATCCGGAACACCATCCAGCTCCGGAGCCCGAAAAAGCCTCTGCCCCAGGCGAACTCAACGCCGCAGCCGTCCGATCCATGTGGCCGACCGTCCGCGACAAGGTACGTCAGCGCAGCCGCACCACCGAGGTGATGCTGGCCGGCGCCACGGTCCGCGCCGTGGAGGACAACACGCTGGTGCTCACGCACGAATCGGCCCCGCTGGCCAAGCGGCTGTCCGAGCAGCGCAATGCGGACGTCATCGCCGAAGCGCTCAAAGACGCGCTGGGTGTGAACTGGCGGGTGCGCTGCGATACCGGCTCCCCGTCGCCCGCAGCGGCTGCGCCGCCACCCGCGAGTGGGAGGGCGGCGCCACCCGCCCGCCGTGTGGCGCCGCCCCCGACCGTCGAGGCGGAAACGCCTGTGCCGGAGCCTGATTCGTCGGAGCAGGACGACGAGGAAATCATGCTCGCCGAGGCCGGGCGCACGGATCCGTCCGCCCCGCGGCGCGACCCGGAAGAGGTAGCACTCGAACTGCTGCAGACCGAACTCGGCGCCCGGCGCATCGACGGCGGCTAGCCAGAGCTACGGCTGCCACCAGGGCCGCAGCGGCAGGCTGTCGGCGCCACGCCGCTCGACATTGGCGGCCAGCACGTGATGGAGCTGCAGATTGTTCTGCTCGAACGCCACCCGCGAGCCCGCCATGTACAGGCCCCACACCTTGGCGATCGGCAGACCGACCTCGTCGACCGCGGAGTCCCAATGCTCGACCAGGTTGTGGCACCAGTCTCGTAGCGTCATCGCGTAGTGATGCCGGAAGTTCTCGGTGTGCAGCACCTCGAAGCCGGCCTCCTGGACCTCGCTGATGATGCGTCCGGACCCGGTCAGCTCCCCGTCCGGGAAAACATAGCGGTCGGTGAATCCGCCGGCAAACGAGTGCTGCTCGTTGTCGTGCCGGGTGATGCAGTGATTGAGCAGCAGGCCGCCGACCCGCAGCTTCGACTTGAGGAAGCCGAAATAGGCCGGGTAATTCCGGACGCCGATGTGCTCGGTCAGACCGATCGACGACACGGCGTCGAACTCCGTCTCACCCACATCCCGGTAATCGGAGAACCGCACCTCGGCCAGATCGGCGAGCCCGTCGTCGGCGACGGCCTGCTGCGCCCACTTCGCCTGCTCGGCCGACAGCGTGGCACCGATGACCCGGACGCCCCTGCTGGCGGCGTAACGCACCATGCCACCCCAGCCGCAGCCGACGTCGAGCAGCCGATCGCCGGGCTGTAGCGCAAGCTTGTCGAAGATCAGCCGGTACTTGTTCTCCTGCGCCTCCTCCAGCGTCGCGTCGACGTCGGGATAGACCGCACACGTATAGGTCATCGACGGCCCGAGCAGCCATTCGTAGAACGTGTTGGACACGTCGTAGTGGTGGTGGATGGCTTCTGCGTCACGAGTCTTGCTGTGCAGCAAGCCATCAGCGACCCGGCGCCAGCGCGGCGGTGTCTCCTGCGGCGGCGGGGGGATCGGCACGAAATGCTCGACGCCGATCGAGCGCACGACAGTAGCCATCTCGCGCGCCGATGGGCGTTTGAAGTTGACCCGGTCGGCAAGCGTCTTGAGCAGCTCGTAGGGATCGCCGGGGTGCACGCCGTATGCCTGCAGTTCACCCGAGATATAGGCCCGGGCGATGCCGAGCTCGCCGGGGGCCGTCGCCAGATACGTCGCGCCGCGAGGGGAGCGAAGGTCCAGGCCCAGCTCGGCGTCTTCACTGCCGGCCGTGCTGCCGTCGTACGCGGTGAACTTGAGGGGCTGTCGCCCGGTCGCGGTGAACAGGGCCAGTACCTCGGCCATGTTCAGCTTCCCGGTCGTCGCGCGGTAAGGCTCTCTGGTCGTCGTCATCGCCGTTGCACCGCCTTCGCGTAGAGATCAAGTAGACGAGAATCGGGGTCGTAGGACTTCTTGACCGTCTTGTACGCCTCCCCGCCGTAGAGCTCGTCGAACTGCTCACGGGTGTAGAAGGAATCGGAGTACAACGACTTGTGTCCGTCGAGCTCACTGACCCTCGCCTCGATGCTCCGGTTGGTGACGTCCGCTGTGACGCCCGTCGGCACCGAAGACCAGAATCCGATGTTGACGTAGGTTTGGTCTGGCCGTATGGGGTACAGCGGCCAGCCGTCATGATCGCGAATCCGTAACGGGCACAACCAGATCGGCGTGATCGGCACGCTAGCCAAGAACCATTCCAGGAATTCGCAGGCCCGACCGATCGGTACCTCGACGTCCTGGACCACCCGCTCCCGCGGAGGACGGCCCGGCGAGCGAACACTGCGCGCCTCGACCCGGTCGGACAGCCCGAATCGCCGATCGATGGCCACCAGTTTCGAGTAGACGCTGCTGCGCCGGTAGCGGCGCGGCCACCAGCGCCGTAGGCGCGGGTTCTGCGCGCCGAATGCCCTTGAGCACCAGAACCAATCGGTGTCCCAGCGCCAGAAGTAGTCGTGCATGGTCAGCCGGTCGTCTTTGGCGGCGTCCACACCGTCGTGCTGCATCGACTGGTAGTAGATGTCCTTCCCGGTGTAGTCGCTGACCGGTCCCGGGGTGGTGGTCCGCCGGCCCAGGCAGAGGTAGCTTTCGGCGGCGCCGAACACCACCCCGTCGAGATAGTCGACCGGGGTGCCGGAGTGGCCGCCGGTGTCGATGATGCGTTCGGCCGCGGCGATCATCGCGGTCAGTGATCCGAAACGCAGGTGCCGCAGCGCCACGAACGGCGTGATGGGCTCCAGCTCGATCCGAAGTCGGGTCGAATATCCAAGTGTTCCATAGGAATTGGGGAAGGCGCGAAACAGGTCGGGGTGCTGGCTGCGCGATGTGGTGAGCAATTCGCCAGCGCCGGTGAGGATGTCCATTTCCAGCACCGACTCGTGTGGCAGGCCATTGCGAAACGACGCCGATTCGATGCCCAGGCCGCTCACCGCACCGCCCAGTGTGATGGTCTTCAATTGCGGGACGACCAGTGGCGAAAGGCCATATGGCAGAGTCGCTGCCACCAGGTCTTCGTAGGTGCACATGCCGGCGACGTCGGCGGTGCGGGTGTCGGGATCGACGGACAGGACTCTAGTCAGCCCGGAGGTGTCCAAGCCCTTCGACTCGCGTTTAGTACGGGCGCGGAACAGGTTTGACGTCGGTTTGGCGAGCCGAACGGCGGACGTTGGTGGGATGGACCGATAACTGGCCATCAGCTTCTCAACGCCCGACCTGTGCGTACCGAGTGCGGATCCAGGACCGAGCACCACATATACCCTAGTCTTCGGACACAGCCCGTGCATCCGCGCGCGGGCGCCATTAGACCAGAGGAGTTGCCCTGATGGGCCAGGTGAGCGCGGCAAGCACGATCCTGATCAACGTCGAGCCCGCGGCCACGCTTGCTGCGGTGGCCGACTATCAGACGGTTCGCCCGAAAATTCTGTCTCCGCAGTACAGCGACTACCAGGTACTCGAGGGTGGGCAGGGGGCAGGCACCGTCGCCAAATGGAAGCTGCAGGCCACCAAATCACGGGTGCGCGACGTACAGGTCAACGTCGACGTCGCCGGTCGCACCGTCATCGAGAAGGACGCGAACTCGTCGATGGTCATCAATTGGACGGTGGCGCCCGCCGGACCCGGATCCAGCGTCACCGTGAAGACCACCTGGACGGGTGCCGGCGGTGTCAAGGGTTTCTTCGAAAAGACCTTCGCGCCACTAGGTCTGAAGAAGATTCAAGGCGAAGTGCTGGCCAACCTGAAGAACGAACTGGAGAGCTAGCGCGACTGCGCCTGGCTGGCCAGGAAGCCCGCCACGCCGCGGGTCAGCGCGTCGGCGTACTTCTGTCTCCCGTCGGCGGACTGCATCAGCGCCGAATCCACCGGGTTCTTCATGTTGCCGCACTCGACCAGGATCGACGGATACTGCGCCAGGTTCAGCCCGGCCAGATCTGAGCGGCCGTACAGGCCTTCCTGGCCGATGTAGGTCGACGGTGGAATGCCCGCGGTCTGCATTTGATCGCGCATGATGCGGGCGAACTGGACCGACGGCCCGGCCTGCGCCTGGTTGAGCGGCGGGGCTGAATAGTTGACGTGGAATCCGCGCCCCGACGGTGGGCCGCCGTCGGCGTGGATGCTCACGATTGCGTTGGGGTGCAACGAATTTTCCATATTGGCCCGCGCGTCGACACACGGTCCCAGTCCGGTGTCGTTGTCGCGTGTCATCGCGGTCCGCACGCCCAGCGCGTTCAGCTCAGCGCGCAGCCGAAGCGCGGTGTCCCAGGTGAAGGTGTGCTCCATGTAGCCGGCGTTGGTCGCGGTTCCGCTGGTTTGGCAGTCCTTGGTGCCGCCGCGGCCGGTAGGAACCTGACGGCCGATGGACGCGTCGTTGGAACCGTTGTGGCCGGGGTCGATGACGACGACCATGCCGGCGATGTTGGAGGGGGCCGCGGTCGCAGTCGGGATGATGACTGCCGCAGCAGCGACCAGTACACCGAGCAGTGTTCTGATCCCGACACGCGTGCTCACTGGAAGGTCCACGGGGCAAAGGTAACGGCGCGCGGTCTACGCTGGGTGTTTCGAATCGCCCGAATCCACAGGCGCAACCAAGTCGAGACCAAGATGCGAGGTGATTGTCATGCAACCGGGTGGCGATATGTCGGCGCTGCTTGCTCAGGCGCAGCAGATGCAGCAGAAGCTCATGGAAGCTCAGCATCAGCTCGCGAACGCGGAGATCGATGGTCAGGCGGGCGGAGGCCTGGTCAAGGTCGTGGTCAAAGGCAGCGGCGAGCTGGTCGGGGTGACGATCGATCCCAAGGTGGTCGACCCGGGTGACATCGAAACCCTGCAGGACTTGATCGTCGGCGCCATGGCCGACGCATCGGCGAAGGTCACCCAGCTGGCGCAGGAGCGGCTGGGCGCGTTGGCTGGTGGCCTTGGTGGCCCACTCACACCGCCGGCGCCGCCGTCTGTTCCGCCGCCGGGTCTCTGAGCTTCCCGATGTTCGAGGGACCCGTCCAGGATCTGATCGACGAGCTCGGCAAGCTGCCGGGCATCGGGCCAAAGAGCGCACAGCGCATCGCCTTTCACCTCTTGTCGGTCGAACCGCCCGATATCGACCGGCTGACCGCGGTGCTGGCGAAGGTCCGCGACGGGGTGCGATTCTGCGCGGTGTGCGGCAACGTCTCCGACGACGAGCGGTGCCGCATCTGTGCGGACCCCCGGCGGGACGGTTCGCAGGTGTGCGTCGTGGAGGAGCCGAAGGATGTCCAGGCCGTCGAGCGCACCCGCGAATTCCGCGGTCGCTACCACGTCCTGGGCGGCGCCCTTGATCCGCTGTCCGGCGTCGGTCCCGATCAACTGCGGATCCGCGAGCTGCTGAGCCGCATCGGTGAACGCGTCGATGGTGTCGACATCACCGAGGTGATCATCGCGACCGACCCGAATACCGAGGGCGAGGCAACGGCCACCTACCTGGTCCGGATGCTGCGCGACATCCCGGGGCTGACCGTGACGCGGATCGCGTCCGGGCTGCCGATGGGCGGCGATTTGGAGTTCGCCGACGAGTTGACGCTGGGTCGTGCGCTCACCGGCCGCCGGGCCATGGTCTGAACCTGAGCCCGCCGCGTCACCGGGTCACGACGGTGAAGTTGTCGCTCTTGCTCCATGCGTCTTCGAAGGTGGCGATCCGAACCTGCTCGTCGCGGCCGGCCTCGACGCCACTGTCGTTGACGTGGACCACGTTGGCCCTGGTGTCGATGCCGATGACGACCACAAAGTGGTTTTCCCGGGAACGATTGCCGGGCGCGTTCCACAGGATCTTGTCGTTGACCCCGACGATCATCTTGCGGCCCTGGTCCAGGCGCCGGATCAGCGTGTCGATGCCGGGGTGCACCACATCGGCGGGGATGCCGTAGTGGGCCAGCAGCGGCACCAGGTCCTTGTTGCTTGTCCTGCCGCCGCTGTAGATCGGCCCGGGGTGGGCCGCGCTCGGGATGTTTGCGGCAGCGCCGGTGACCTCGTCCTCACTGGGCGAGTGCCCGCTGATCTCGCCGACCACGTCCGCGACCGCCATCTCCGCGCAGTCGAAGTCTTGCTGCTGATACCGCCAATAGGACGCCGCGGCCGCCGGGTCGCCGTGCATGCCGGAGTCGCTGTTCGGGGTAGGAGCCCTTGGCAGGGAGTGGGCCGTACCTGCCGAGCCGATGACCCCGGCGGCGACCGCCGCGGTCACGAGGGCCGCGGTCAGGCCGAGGCTCGCCGTCGTGGCGATGCGGTTCGTCGAGGTGTTGGTCATGGTGGCCCCTTTTCTCGAGCCGATGTGTGGCGTCCGGGTGTCTCGAGAAAAGGCTGGTTGACGGGCCTACCGGGATCCTCAAAGAAAACTTGGCGTGCAGCTGGGCGTGGGCGTGCGGCTAGCTGCCGGCCAGCTCGCCGGCCTCACGTTCGACCGAAGGCTCAGACCCCGGCAGCGGCTTGCCCGCGACTTCCGGCATGAATCGAAGGGTGATCGTCCCCACCAGGCCCGCAAAGACCAGCATGAAGGCCGGCACCAGGGAGTTGCCGGTGCTCGATATCAGCGCCTGGGCGATCAACGGGGTGGTTCCGCCGACGGTCGACAGCGCGATGTTGTACGAGATGGCCAGCGCTCCGTTGCGCACCCTGGTCGGGAACAGTGCCGGCAGCGCGGCGGGCGTGGTGCTGTCGAAACACAGTTCCATCAGCCCGATCAGCAGCACACCGAGGAAGGCCAACGGAAAGACAGCGCCGAAGCGCATCAGCAAGAAGGCCGGGACCGACGCCACGACGAGCAGTCCGCAGCCCGTCCACATGATCGGTTTGACGCCGATACGGTCGGACAACGCGGCGACGAACACCACGGTGGCCATCAGGATCGCCAACGTCGCCACGATCATCACCGGTCCGGCCGTATTACCAACGTGCACAACCACTTTGAGGTACGTCGGCAAGTATCCGGTGAGCATGAAATCGGGGACCTGGGAGGTCACCACAAGGGCCGCGCAGATGGCCATCGGCCGCCACTGCTCCACCACTGTGCGCCGAAATTGCTGCCAGCCGCGCTCGACCGGCGCGTCCGCGCTACTGCTCACCTGTGCGTAGGCGGGCGACTCCTCGATGTGCAGGCGCAGATAGAGAGCGAACACGCCGAACGGCGCTCCCAGCAACAGCGGAATCCGCCAGCCCCAGGCCAGCATGTCGTGGGCCGGCAGCCAGGCCTGTAACGCGGTCACCAGCAACCCGGCGAACACGAACCCCACCAGGTTCCCCAGCGGCAGGAAGCCGACCATCCTGCCGCGTTTGTGGTCCGGGGCCCGCTCGACGAGATAGGTCATCGCACCGACAAACTCGCCGCCGGTCGACAAGCCTTGAAAGATCCTGGCGATCAGAAGCAGGATCGGCGCCCACACGCCGATGGAGCTGTAGCCAGGAATCAGGCCGGTCATGGTCGTTCCCACCGTCATCAGCAGGATCGTGATCACCAAAATCCGCTTGCGCCCGATGCGGTCGCCGAGCGGACCAAGGACGAACCGCCAAGCGGCCGCACCACGTACGCCGCCGCGAGCGTGCTGAAGGTGGCGATGAGATGGACCGCGCTGACGCTGTCGCCCGGATAAAACACCTGCGCGATGGTCGTCGCGATGTAGCCGTAGACGCCGAAGTCGTACCACTCCATGAAGTTGCCGATGGCCGTACCCGCGGTGTCCCGCCGCATCGCCGAATCGATGTCCCGGGTGTCGTTGCGGGCGCAGCTGGGCCGGCGGCGTCGGATGCTCATCGACTGGTCACGTACCCATTACTTTGCTGCACGGAACCGGTTGTGCCCGCAAGCACCCGTTTCACGTCAGCGGGCAGCTAACCGCTCCGAGCGCAACAGCTCGACCTCGGGAAGCTCGAGCGGGGACAGTCCACCCACCACCTTGCTCAGCAGCAGGTCGGCGAGCTCCGGGTTGCGGGCCAGGCAGGGTCCGTGCATGTAGGTGGCGACCACGCTGCCCTGGATCGCGCCGTCGAAGCCGTCGCCCGCGCGGTTGCCCGCGCCCTTGACCACCGCCCCCAACGGCGACGCGGCGGGGCCCAGCACGGTGCCACCGCGGTGGTTTTCGAAGCCGGTTAGCTGCACGCTCAAACCGGCGAGCAACGGTTTGCTGACCAGCTCGCCGATGGTGCGTGCCCGCTGCGGCGA
Source organism: Mycobacterium numidiamassiliense (assembly GCF_900157365.1). Classification (GTDB taxonomy): domain Bacteria; phylum Actinomycetota; class Actinomycetes; order Mycobacteriales; family Mycobacteriaceae; genus Mycobacterium; species Mycobacterium numidiamassiliense. The sequence continues at coordinate 441,947 of NZ_FUEZ01000004.1, forward strand.
GGTCGTCACGTCGAGCATGCCCACGCCGTCGACCCGTTCCCCCGACGACGTCTCGTACCAGTGACCCAGCACCTGGATCGCCGCGCAGATCGCCAGCACGGGCGCGCCCCGCTCGGCCGCGCGCTGCAACCCCGGGTACTTGATCAGGTGCCGGGTGGCCAGCCGCTGCGCGTAGTCCTCCGCGCCACCCAGCGTGTACAGGTCCAGGGATTCCGGTACCGGGTCGTCCAGCGTGATCTCGACGATCTCGGCGGGGATATCACGCAGCCGCAGCCGTTGCCGCAGCACCAGGGCGTTGCCGCCGTCGCCGTAGGTGCCCATCACGTCGGGCAACACCAGCCCGATCCGCACGTCTGAGTCAGCCATGCCGCTCCAAGGCCCGATTGAGCTGCAGGAACGCGGTGTAGTTGGCAACCACCTCGACGGACCCCGGCGGGCAGGAGGCGACCGCGGCGAGGGTGTCGTGCACCAATGTGTGCTCGACGCCCGCGTACCCCAGCCGCACGGCCAGGTCGGTGCCGCGCTCGCCGGCGGCGACGACGGCGGTCTCCTCGAAGTGCTCGAAGCGCACGTCCCACAGCCAGGACAGATCCTCCCCGTCGGGCACCTGTCCGTTGACCGAGATGACGACCCCGGCCGCCTGCTTGTTGACCATCGACAGCGCTTCTTGCCAACCGGCCGGGTTCTTGGCCAGCAGGATGCGCACCTCGTGCCGGCCGATCCGCACGGTCCGGTAGCGCCCGGCGACTTCGTCGACGGCGGAGACGGCTGCGACGGCTTTGGCCGGGTCGGCGCCGAGCGCGACGGCGGCGGCGACGGCCTGGGCCGCGTTGCCGCGGTTCACCGCGCCCGGTAGCGCCAGGCGCATCGGCAGCGCCAGCCCGTCGGGTCCGTACAGGGTCTCGTCGTCGAACCACCACTGCGGGCTGGGCCGCTTGAAGTCGGCGCCGGTGGAATACCAATGGCCGGTGTCGCGGACGATGACCTCGCCACTGCGCGGGCAGCTGACCGAGTCGTTCGACCAGGAGCCGCCGGCGGCCACCCACACCACGTTCGGGCTGTCGTAGGCCGCCGAGGTCATCAGCACGTCGTCGCAGTTGGCGACGACGACCGCGTCGGGGTGCCGGGCCAGGCCGGCTCGCAGCGTGCGTTCGATGACGTTGATTTCGCCAACGCGGTCCAGCTGGTCGCGCGACAGGTTGAGCAAAGTGACGACGGCGGCTTCTACCGCATCCAGGACGTGCGGCACGTGCATCTCGTCGACTTCCAGGGCCGCCAGCCCGGCGGCACGGTCAGCGGCCAGCGCGGCCACCAGACCGGCGTCCATGTTCGCGCCCTCGGCGTTGGTGGCCACCGGCCCGAGCATCCCCAGCGCGGCCGCGGTCATCCGGGTGGTCGTCGATTTCCCGTTCGTACCCGTGACGACGACGGTGCGCCGGCCGGCCCCGAGCTGACGCAGGATCGAGGGGTCCAACGTCATCGCGACCAGTCCGCCGATCATCGCGCCCGCCCCGCGCCCGGTGACCCGCGACGCCCATCGCGCGCTCGCTCCTGCGGCCAGCGCCAGACGAGCCCGGGTGGTTACCACCTGTAAAGGTTAAGGGCCGACACGTCGCGTCAGCGACCCAGTGATGTCGGTCAGACGTGCCATCCTCAGTCCATGAACCGGGTGTGCTGGGGGCGGCCGGCGAGAGATCCGGACGCGGGCTGGGCCGTCATCGACGTCGAGACCTCGGGCTTTCGGCCTGGTCAGGCGCGCGTCATCAGCCTCGCCGTGCTCGGACTCGACGCCGACGGCCGGGTCGAGCAATCCGTCGTCAGCCTGCTCAACCCCGGGGTCGATCCGGGCCCCACTCACGTGCACGGCCTGACCACCGCGATGCTCGAGGACCAGCCGCAGTTCGGCGACGTCGTCGGCGACGTGGTCGAGGTGCTGCGCGGCCGCACGCTGGTGGCACACAACGTCGCGTTCGACTACGCGTTCCTCGCCGCGGAGGCCGAGCTCGCCGATGCGGCGCTACCCGTCGACTCCGTCATGTGCACCGTTGAGCTGGCCCGCCGCCTAGACCTCGGTATCGACAATCTGCGGCTGGAAACGCTCGCCGCGCACTGGGGTGTGACCCAGCAACGGCCGCACGACGCCTTCGACGACGCGTTGGTGTTGACCGGTGTGCTCGCCTCGGCGCTGGAACGGGCCCGCGAGCACGACATCTGGCTGCCGGTACGCCCGGTGACACGCCGCCGGTGGCCCAACGGCCGGGTGACCCACGACGAGCTGCGGCCGCTGAAGGCGCTGGCGTCCCGGATGCCCTGCCCGTATCTGAACCCGGGGCCCTACGTCCGCGGCAGGCCGCTGGTCCAGGGCATGCGGGTGGCCCTGGCCGCCGAGGTGCGACGCACCCACGAAGAACTGGTCGAGCGGATCCTGCACGCCGGGCTGGCCTACACCGACGCCGTCGACCGGGAGACCTCGTTGGTGGTCTGCAACGAAGCCGCGCCCGAGCAGGGCAAGGGCTATCAGGCCCGGCAGCTGGGCGTTCCGGTGGTGTCGGACGCCCAATTCATGGACTCCGTCGGCGGGGTGGTCGGTGGCACCGGCATGGAGGAATTCATCGCCGCCGCCCCGGTCGACCAGCAGCTCGCACTTTTCTGACTTCGACCCGGTCGTGCCGAATTCCAGCAACTTCTCAGCTGGCACCCGGTAACTCCCCAGCTTTTGCGCTGAGGCTCGTTGTTACTATCAGCGGGCCACGGCGGAGCGCGAACGCGTTCTCCGCGTGGCGCTCTGGGGGACCGATCGCGGCGACCGCATTGGGGCATCGCCGATCGAATCAGTGAGGAAATCGTTTTGTGAGTGGACGATTGGCGGATTTCGCTGTCGATCGGCGGGTGTTGCTCATCACGGGCATCGCGCTGTTCATCGGCGCCCTGTCAGCGGTGGTGGCGTGGTGCCTGCTTCAGCTGATCGGTTTGGTGACTAATCTTGTTTTTTACCAGCGCATTTCGGATTCCCTGGTGTCGCCCGCCGCGCATCATCACCCCTGGTGGCTGATTCTGGGCGCACCGACCGCCGGCGGTGTGGTGGTCGGTCTGATGGCCCGTTACGGGTCGGACCAGGTCCGCGGCCACGGCATGCCCGAGACGATCGAGGTGATCCTCACCGGCAGCAGCCGCGTCGAACCCAAAGTTGCTGTTCTGAAGCCGATTTCGGCGGCCATTAGCATCGGCACCGGCGGCCCGTTCGGGGCCGAGGGTCCGATCGTCATGACCGGCGGCGCGATGGGTTCCGTGGTCGCCCAATTCCTGCACTTGACCGCAGATGAGCGAAAGATCCTGCTCGCCTCCGGCGCCGCCGGTGGGATTGCCGCCACCTTCAACGCTCCGCTGGCATCTGTCGTACTGGCAGTCGAGTTGCTGCTCTTCGAATTTCGGCCGCGAAGCCTGGTTCCGGTCGCCAGCGCAGTCGCAATGGCCACCGTGATGCGTACGTTCATCCTGGGTGCCGCGCCCGTCTTCCCGGTCGAGGTGCGGATAACCGAAATCCACTGGCCTATCGATGTCTTGGCGGTAGTCGTGGGGCTGGCCGGCGCCACGGTGGCCATCGCCGCGTCGCACCTGGTTTTCTGGGCCGAGAATGCTTTTCCGCGTCTCCCGATCCATTGGATGTGGTGGCCGGCGATCGGCGGCCTGATAATCGGGGTGGGTGGGTTGATTGAACCGCGCGCTCTCGGTGTCGGCTACAACGTGATCCGCGCGTTTCTGACCGGGAATGCCAGCCTGTCACTGATCATCGGCATTCTTGTGGTGAAAACAGCAATCTGGGCGCTGTCTCTTGGCTCGGGAACGTCGGGGGGTGTATTCGCTCCCGTGTTCATGATCGGCAGTGCGCTCGGAGCCTTCGCCGGGCACTGGTTTCCGCACGTGTTTCCGGGCTTCTGGGCGATGTTGGGCTTGGCCGCCGTGGTGTGCGGCCTCATGCGGGCGCCGTTGGCCGCCATCGTGTTCACCCTCGAACTCACTCGTGCCTGGCCTGCGATGCTTCCAGTGATCATTGCCACGATAACCGCCTACGTCGTATCCGTTTTGCTGCTGTCCCGCTCGGTGCTCACCGAGAAGATCACCCGGACCGGTATGCATCTGACCCGTGATTACACAACCGATCCGCTGGAGGCATTCCTGGTCTCCGAGGTGATGCGCGCCGGATCGTCACCCACGCCGACGGGCGGCACGGTGAGCTCCCAGGCCACATTGCGGCACGCCGCGAATGTTTTCGCCGAAACGGACGGCCTGCCGTTGCGCGTGGTATCGCCGGAGGGCTCCGACCAGGGCCACCTGTTGCTGAAGGATTTGCTGACCGCTCACCTGCACGATTTCAATGAAGACACCGAACGGACAAGGCACCTGATGCCGTATTTCCCCAAGCCGCCGCGAAGTGTATTGCGCCGCTGGACAGCAATGCGGGCCCGCAATCGTGTCGAACGCAGCGACAGCCAGCCCTAGCGGGACGCTCGGTTGACCGCCGACACCACGGCGCGCAGCGACGCGGTCGTGATTGACGGGGCAATTCCGACGCCCCACACGGTTCGCCCGCCCACCGACGCCTCGACATAGGCGGCGGCCTGCGCGTCGTCACCGGCGCTCATCGCGTGTTCCGAGTAGTCCAGCACGGCCACATCGAACCCGACGTCGCCCAGCGCGTGGACGAACGCGGCCAGCGGGCCGTTGCCGACGCCGCTGATCTCGGTGTCGGCCCCGTTGATCTTGACGGTCGCGACGACGGTAGTCGTGCCATCGTCTTCCTCGGGGGCCTCGACCCGCTGCTTGATCCGTTCCAGCGGCAGCACCGGGGCGAGGTACTCCTCGGAGAACGCGTCCCACATCGCCTTGGGTGAGACTTCGCCGCCTTCGCCGTCGGTGATCTTCTGGATCACCTGGGAGAACTCGATCTGCAGCCGTCGCGGCAGCGCCAGCCCGTGGTCGGCCTTCATGATGTAGGCCACCCCGCCTTTGCCGGACTGCGAGTTGACCCGGATCACGGCCTCGTAGGTGCGCCCGACATCGCGCGGATCGATCGGCAGATACGGCACCTGCCACAGCATGTCGTCGACATCGGAGTCGGCGTCGTCGGCGTCGACCTTCATCTGATCCAGGCCTTTGTTGATCGCGTCCTGGTGGCTGCCGGAGAACGCGGTGTAGACCAGGTCGCCGCCGTAGGGGTGACGTTCGTGCACCGGCAACTGGTTGCAGTACTCCACCGTGCGCCGGATCTCGTCGATGTTGGAGAAGTCGATCTGCGGGTCCACGCCGCGGGAGAACAGGTTCAGCCCCAGCGTCACCAGGCAGACGTTGCCGGTGCGTTCCCCGTTGCCGAACAGGCAGCCCTCGATCCGGTCGGCCCCGGCCTGGTAGCCCAATTCGGCTGCGGCAACGGCAGTTCCGCGGTCGTTGTGCGGATGCAGGCTCAGGATGACCGATTCCCGGTTGGCCAGGTTGCGGCTCATCCACTCGATCGAGTCGGCGTAGACGTTCGGGGTGGCCATCTCCACGGTGGCGGGCAGGTTGAAGATGATTGGGTTGTCCGGCGTCGGCGCGATGATCTCGCCTACGGCATCGCACACCTGCTTGGCGTACTCGAGTTCGGTGCCGGTATAGGACTCCGGCGAATATTCGAACCGCCACTGCGTGCCCGGGTACTTCGCGGCCTGCTCGACGCACTTGCGGGCACCCTCGGTCGCGATGGCCTGCACCGCGGCCCGGTCCGCGCGAAAGACCACGCGGCGCTGCAGGATTGACGTCGAGTTGTAGAAGTGCACGATCGCCCGCGACGAGCCTTCGCACGCCTGGAAGGTCCGCTCGATCAGTTCCGGGCGGCACTGGGTCAGCACCTGGATGGTGACGTCGTCGGGAATGGCGCCGTCGGTGATGATCTCGCGGACGAAGTCGAAGTCGGTCTGGCTGGCGGCCGGGAATCCGACTTCGATCTCCTTGTAGCCCATGCGGACCAGCAGGTCGAACATGCGGCGCTTGCGGGCCGGGCTCATCGGGTCGATCAGCGCTTGGTTGCCGTCACGCAGATCCACCGCGCACCACATGGGCGCATCGGTGATGACGCGGTCGGGCCAGCTGCGGTCGGCGAGCCGGATGGACTCGACTTCGGCGGCGAAGGGTCGGTATCGGCTGACCGGCATTGCGGAGCCGCGCTGAGGATTCCAGGCGGGCTGGCCGGGCGCGGGCGGACCCGCGGGCTTGACGATGGCTCGGGCTGCCGACGAGGTGTATGCGTCAGGGCTGGAAGATTGGGAAGTGCTTGTCACGGTAGTTACTCCGGGGGTTTCAGAAGGAACCTCAGACCGGCGCATCGCGAAGACCCGCGACGGGAAGCCAGTCTGGATCAGACCCCGCCGCGGCGCCTGAGGAGGAGCACCCGCTGCACGAGCTGAACTCTACCGCTCGGGGCGCTGGGCGCCAAAACTGGTGCACCTTCGCGGCGTCCGTCTAACACCGCTACTCGTTGCCACTCGCGCAGAAATGGGGTGGTCCATTACGCATGCCAGCAGTGTGGTCACCGCCCTACGTTCGACGCATCACACAAGTTTTGGGAGGTTGCAATGACCGCATTGCGAGAGTCCATCCACGTCAAGACCGATAAGAAAGCAGACGACTGGAGCCACGTCCGCGGTTTCGGCTGGCGCCCGCAGCTCCCGGACGTCCGGGACAGGCTGTATGCGATCAGGCTTAAGGGCCTGCCGCCCGCCGAGTATGACCTGCGTCCGTCGATGCCGCCGGTCTACGACCAGGGCCAGCTCGGGTCGTGCACCGGAAACGCCATCGCCGCCGCCATGGAGTACGAGCGGGATCGGCAGGGCTTGTCCGATTTCGTCCCGTCGCGGTTGTTCATCTACTACAACGAACGCGCGCTCGAAGGCACCGTGTCCAGCGACTCGGGCGCCGTCATCAGGGACGGCATCAAGGTGGTCAACCGCGACGGCGTTTGCCCAGAGGCGTTGTGGCCCTATGACATCGGGGTGTTCACCGTCAAGCCGCCGAAGCGTTGCTATGTCGAGGCCGAGACGGATAAGGCCGTGCAGTACGAGGGTATCCAGACGCTGGTGGCTCTGAAGGACGCGATCGCCTCGAACCTGGCCGTCGTCTTCGGGTTCACCGTGTACGCGAGCTTCGAATCCCCGATGGTCGCTCAAACGGGCGTGATGCCGATGCCCAAAAAGGGTGAGGCTACCGTCGGCGGGCACGCCGTCCTCGCCGTCGGCTACTCAGATGCTGAGGGCCACTTGATCGTTCGGAACTCGTGGGGGCCGTCGTGGGGCGACAAAGGCTACTTCTACATGCCCTACGAGTATCTGACCGGAACCAAAACCAGCCCGAACGATTCGCCCATCAACGGGGCGCACCTAGCCAGCGACTTCTGGGCCATCCAGATGGTGGCGTCTTAAAAATGTTGCCGTACAACATAATTGGCTGAATGGATACTACGATGTCGCTAGCACAGGTCAATAACGATCTGCTCCTCGAACGCATCACATACCAAGTGCCGCATCAGGCGCCGGCCCCCATCCCGTGGCCGAACGGGCTGGCGCCCCGCGGTGTCGCCTACGGCGGGGCGGCGGACGCGCCGCTGCCATCGTCCGACGTGGTGGTGGTGACCTGGACGGTGGCGGAGGGACAGGCCCTTGCCGACGTGCTGACCCCGGGCATGCCAAGCACGAGCTGGAAGCCCTACGCCCACCGATGGGCGAGCTACGAGACTCAGCTCACGGGACGCTCGCCGGCCCGCGAGGCCGGCTGCATGGGTCAGGTGGCCCAGTTCAGGATCGGCGACGTCGAGGTGCTGGCGCTGAAGTCGGAGCTGCACCTGGCCACCGACGGCGTCACGGCACCGATCGTGCAGCTGTGGCAGCAGATAGTCAGCGAGGTCCGGCCGAAGCTCGTCATCACCACCGGGACGGCCGGAGGCATCGGGGCGGCCACCCAACTGGGCGATGTCTTCGTCGTCACCAACGCCAAGTTCAACTGCACCAAGGAGTTCAAGAACAAGCCCTGGGCCCAACGGCTGTTCACCGGGCCGGGAATCGGAGGCGGCGGGCACGCGGCCGCCTTCGACACCCTGGTCGCGCCCAACGCCTCAAGGCTCGATCCGCTGGCCACCCGCCCGCCGGCGTTGACGTTCGGCGGACCCCTGGGCGGCGTGGAAACCGTCGACTACTTCGGCTTCGCGAACACCGACGACTCGTACGGGATCGTCAGCGACTACCCCGACGCCAGAACGGAGGAGATGGACGACGCCACGCTGCCGCTGGCCCTGGCCGACCTCGCGGACCCGCCGCAGTGGTGCTCGATCCGCAATGCCAGCGACCCCCAGGTCGCCTCGAGTATCGGTGATTCCGAAGCCCAAGGGCGCTGGGCCAACGAGATCTACAAGCGCTACGGCTACTGGACGTCCGTCGGGTCGGCCATAGCCACGTGGGCCGTGGTAGCCAACCTCAACTGAACAGCGCCGCGCGCCGGTCGAGATTCGGTCCGCCAAGCCCGGATAATCGATTTTCGGGCGAGCTAATGCGCCGGTAAGCTGCCCGCAAGCCGAGGCGGGCGGCAAATCAAGGGAAGACGTCACACGTATTCTGTGATGGACCAATTCCCTCCGGACCGAAAGAGCGACAGTGGCGCTTGTCGTGCAGAAATACGGCGGATCGTCGGTGGCCGACGCCGACCGCATCCGTCGCGTCGCCGAACGCATCGTGGAGACCAAAAAGCAGGGCAACGACGTCGTGGTGGTGGTCTCGGCGATGGGTGACACCACCGACGACCTGCTGGACCTGGCTCAGCAGGTGTGCCCGGTGCCCCCGGCCCGTGAGCTGGACATGCTCTTGACCGCCGGCGAGCGGATCTCCAATGCCCTCGTGGCCATGGCGGTCGAATCTCTTGGCGCCCGCGCCCGCTCGTTCACCGGCTCGCAGGCCGGCGTGATCACCACCGGCACCCACGGCAACGCGAAGATCATCGACGTCACGCCGACCCGGTTGCAGTCCGCGCTCGAGCAGGGAGACATCGTGCTGGTCGCCGGCTTCCAGGGGGTCAGCCAGGACAGCAGGGACGTCACCACGCTGGGCCGCGGCGGCTCGGACACCACGGCGGTCGCGCTGGCCGCCGCCCTGCACGCGGACGTCTGCGAGATCTACACCGATGTGGACGGCATCTTCAGCGCCGACCCGCGGATCGTGCACAACGCCCGCAAGCTCGACACCGTGACGTTCGAGGAGATGCTCGAGCTGGCCGCCTGCGGCGCCAAGGTGCTGATGCTGCGCTGCGTGGAGTACGCCCGCCGCTACGACCTGCCGGTGCACGTCAGGTCGTCGTACTCGGACAAACTAGGCACCATCGTCGTCGGATCGATCAAGGACACACCCATGGAAAGCCCCCTTCTGACCGGAGTCGCGCACGACCGCAGCGAGGCAAAGGTGACCGTCGTCGGGATCCCGGACATCCCCGGGTACGCGGCGCGGGTCTTCCGGGCCATCGCCGAGGCCGACGTCAACATCGACATGGTGCTGCAGAACGTCTCCAAGATCGAGGACGGCAAGACCGACATCACCTTCACCTGCTCGCGCGACAGCGGGCCCACCGCGGTCGCCAAGCTGGACTCCCTCAAAGACGAGATCGGCTTCACCCAGCTGCTCTACGACGACCACATCGGCAAGGTGTCGCTGATCGGAGCGGGCATGCGCAGCCATCCCGGAGTCACGGCGACCTTCTGCGAGGCGCTCGCCAACGTCGGCGTCAACATCGAGCTGATCTCCACCTCCGAGATCCGCATCTCGGTGCTGTGCCGCGACACCGAACTAGACAAGGCCGTCGTGGCGTTGCACGAGGCGTTCGGGCTCGGCGGCGAGGAGGAGGCCACGGTGTATGCGGGGACGGGTCGATAAATGGTTGCCATCGGTGTTGTAGGGGCCACCGGCCAGGTCGGTCAGGTCATGCGCAGGCTGCTCGACGAGCGCGACTTCCCGGCGACCAGCGTCCGGTTCTTCGCGTCCGCTCGCTCGCAGGGCCGCAAACTGCCGTTCCGTGGGCAGGAGATCGAGGTGGAGGACGCCGCGACCGCTGACCCCACCGGCCTGGACATCGCGGTGTTCTCCGCGGGCAAGACGATGTCGCTGGTGCAGGCGCCGCGATTCGCGGCGGCCGGAGTCACGGTGATCGACAACTCGTCGGCGTGGCGCAAAGACCCCGACGTGCCGCTGGTGGTCTCGGAGGTCAACTTCTCCCGCGACGCTGCCCACCGACCCAAGGGCATCATCGCCAACCCGAACTGCACCACGATGGCCGCGATGCCGGTGCTCAAGCCGCTGCACGACGAAGCCCAACTCCTGCGCCTGGTGGTGTCGAGCTACCAGGCGGTGTCCGGCACCGGGCTGGCCGGCGTGGAGGAGTTGGCGACCCAGGCGCGTGCCGTCATCGACGACGTCGAAAAACTGGTGCATGACGGCAGTGCGCTGCAGTTCCCGGCGCCCAAGGCCTACGTCGCGCCGATCGCGTTCAATGTGCTGCCGCTGGCCGGATCGCTGGTGGACGACGGATCCGGGGAGACCGACGAGGATCAGAAGCTGCGTTCCGAGAGCCGCAAGATTCTCGGCATTCCCGACCTGCTGGTCAGTGGGACCTGCGTGCGGGTTCCGGTGTTCACCGGGCACTCGCTGTCGATCAACGCCGAGTTCGCCCGGCCGCTCTCACCGGAGCGGGCCCGCGAACTGCTCGCCGGGGCGCCGGGCGTGAAACTGGTCGATGTGCCCACGCCGTTGGCCGCCGCCGGAGTCGACGAGTCACTGGTCGGCCGGATCCGGCGCGACGAGGGTGTACCGGACGGGCGGGGGCTGGCGCTGTTCATCTCGGGCGACAACCTGCGCAAGGGAGCGGCGCTGAACACGATCCAGATCGCCGAGCTGCTGGCCGCCGAACTGTGACCCGCGGGTGAGTTCCGCCCGCACCCGCCCGGTTCTACGCCGCTCGCTGATCGCCGCGTCGGTAGCGTATTTGCTTGTCTCGCAATCGGTTTGGATTGTGCATGCCGATCCGCCCGCGCCTGTCCCGCAGCCCATCCTGGGCCCCCTGGCTCCCGGGCAGGTGCTGCGGCTCGGTCCGACAGCCGGAACCGGTACTCCCACAAAGGATTACGGCGTCGGTGCCACCGACCTCTGCGAATTCCTCGAGTTCCCCGCCGAGCTGTTGCAAGTCTGCGGCGACAGTTTCGCTGGCCAGGGCGTCGGATTCGGCGGCTGGTACTCGCCGGTCGCGTTGCACGTCGACACGGCGTCGGTCGATGACCCGGACGGGGTGCGCTACACCGGGGTGACCGGAGTCAGCAAGCCACTGCTGGCGGACGCCGCGCCCCCGGGAGACTCACAGCTGCCCGCCGGGGTGGTGCAGATCAATCGGCGCAACTACTTGATGGTGACCACGACCAACGACCTCAAGCCGCAATACTCCCGGTTGGTGACGGCCGAACCGGCGCACGCCGGCTGGCAGACGGTTCCGGGCTCGAAACGCGACGCGGCCTTCCAAGGCGGCTCGCAGACGCAGATCAGTGGGTACTACGACCCGATCCCCGCGCCCGATTCCCCGAGCGGGTGGGTGTACATCGTGGCCAACAGCTTCACCCGCAGCCAGTCGGTGGTGCTGTATCGCGCCACGCCGCAGACCTTTACCGACCGGTCCCGCTGGCAGGGCTGGGCGGCCGGGCCGGGCGGCGGCTGGAACAAGGCCCCGACGCCGCTCTGGCCCGACCAGGTGGGGGAGATGTGCGTGCGGCAGGTCGAGGGCAAGACGGTGCTGTCCTATTTCAATGCCAGCACCGGCAACATGGAGGTCCGGGTGGCCGATGACCCCACATCGCTGGGCAGCGCGCCGGTGACCACCGTGGTCCAACACGACGAGTGGCCCGATCCGGCCGAAAGCCTGCCGCCGCCGAACGACAATCGGCTGGCGCAGCCGTACGGCGGGTACATCTCACCCGGCTCGACCCTGGACGAGCTGCGAATCTTCGTGAGCCAGTGGGACACTCGCGCGCGGGTGAGCGCCCCCTACCGGGTGATCCAATTCGCGGTCAACCCGTTCAAGCCCTGATCGGTTGCTATATCTTGGCTTTCGGTCCGAGTACGTCCGCCCGAGATCCGAGCGCATGACATCCCACGGCGTCAATTGACCGTCAGCTGGTATGTGGCCGTATTCAGGCGGGGAGGCGTTCGGCGCGACCACCCGGAAGGCCCGACGCCGGCGCTGCTTGAGTCAGCGCGCTGCGGTGACGGCGTCGCCCGGTGGGGTCGTCCTGGCGGGCCCCGATTCGCTAATGGAGGTCCGATTGCGCAATCGTGCCAAAGGCTTTGGCGCCCACCAGTTCAGGCCGCCGAACACGTGCATGAACGCAGGCACCAACAGCACCCGCACCAACGTCGCGTCGGCCAACACCGCAATGGTCAGCCCCACCCCGAACATACGCATGAACGACACCTCGGCGGAGATGAGAGCGGCGAACGAGATCGACATCAACAGCGCTGCGGCAGTGATTACCCGGCCTGTGCGCGCAAGGCCTAGCGCGATGCTTTCGTCGTTGTCGGCGTGTGTTTGGGGCGAGTCCAGCCAGTATTCGCGGATGCGTGAGAGCAGGAAGACCTCATAGTCCATCGACAATCCGAATGCGATGCAAAACATCAGCACGGGGATGTTCGCGACCAACGTTCCGGTTGGTGTGGTGCCCAGCGCACCCAGATGCCCGTCTTGGAAGATCCAGACCAGAGCGCCGAACGCCGCTGTCAGCGAAAGCATATTGAGTAGAACTGCCTTGATCGGCAGCACCACACTGCCCGTAAATAGGAAAAGTAGCACCAGCGTGACGACGGCTATGAAACCAAACACCGAGGGCAACCGCGACGTAATCCCGTTGACACAGTCTCGATTCATCTGCGCGATGCCAGTCATCAGCACCGCCTGATGGCCCGGCAGCGCAATTGCGTGCAGGCGAGCCAACTGGTTCTCGGATGCTTGCGTATACAGCGGCGCAGTGCTTTCGACGGTCAGGTAAGCGCTGCCATTGGCCAATGCGGCAGGAGCGGATGGCGGCCCTTTGGGCGCACCGGCGACGAAGGTTCCGGTCGGCGAGGACACCGCTGATACGTCGGTCACCCGGGATAGCTGCGCGGCATACCTGTCGAGGTCCGGCTGCGTCAGGCCGGCGGTTTCGGGAAGGACGATCGTCACCCTGGTTTCAGCGTTCGCGTTGAAGCCGTCGCGGATTCGATCGCCGACGACCCGTGCCGACGATGACGTGGGCAGTACTCGGTCGTCGGGATAGCCCCACCTGATACCGAGGAACGGAGCGCCCAGCGCCAGCAACAGAGCGATGATCGCCAGGCCGACGCGGATCGCGTGCCGCGTGACCAGTTTGGCGGTTCGGTACCAGAAGCTCCGTTCAACGGGCCGCTGTGGTGGTTCGGGGCGCCGGAACAGTTGCCGACCTAGTTGCCAGACGTTCAGCGCGTCGAGCCGGTCACCCAGCAACACAATCACGGTCGGCGCCACCACCACAGCCGCCAAGGCGGAAAACGCCACCACTGCAACGCCCGCATACGCGAAGGACTTCAGGAAGTACATCGGGAAAAACACCATCGCGGCCAGCGCGAGGGCCACCGTCATCGCCGAAAACAGCACGGTGCGCCCTGCAGTCGTCAGGGTACGCACGAGAGCTTCGTCGCGGTCCACCCCTACGGCCAGTTCTTCGCGGTACCGACTGACGATCAGCAGTGTGTAGTCGATGGCCAAGGCCAGCCCCAGCGCGACCGTGACGTTCAACGCGAAGATTGACACGTCGGTGACCAACGCGAGCGCGCGCATTACCGCGAGTGCACCCAGGATCGCGAATCCGCCCACGGCCATCGGCAGTGCCGCTGCCAGCAGCCCGCCGAAAACCCACACCAGCGCAAGGAAACTCACCGGTACCGCGATGAGTTCCATTCGTAGCAAGTCTTTTTCGGTCTGATGGTTGACTTGTGAATAGACCATCGCAGTCCCGCCCGCTCGCACCGTGACCCCGTCGTGGTCACGCGCGAGGCGGTCCGCCAGTGATTGGGCATGCTTGGGTGCGCTGTTTTCATCGCCATTGAGCGTGGCGAGAATCATCGCCGACTTCCCGTCGACGCTGAGCATGCCCGGGGCCGCTTGCGGCGTGTCCCACGGCGACGCCACCTGCGCCACGAACGGTGATTGGGCAAGCTGTCGCACGATGTCGGTGCCGACGGCCCGTGCGGGGCCGTCTTCGGCACCGCCCTCCGAACTCACCAGCAGCACGATCTCCATGTCTCCCCGATTGAGCTTTTCGGCGAGGACTGCTGCCGCGTGGGCGGATTCGGAAGTCCGATCGACAAGCCCGCCGCCAGACAGACTATTCGCGGCGGGGATGCCGAAGATGGCCGTGCCGACCATGACGAGGATTGCGACCGCGATGACCCGTCGCGGCGCGGCGATGGCGATGCGGGCCAGTCTCGTTAGCATGTGACCGTCCTCTGTGGTGATCTGCGGCTAGTGGTGAAACCCCGTGAATGTGCGGCCACGGCCGGGCAGATGCAGTGCCGCCGACACACCCGCTGATCCAGCGCGGATCACCACCACGTGCTCGGGTGGTCCGCATCAGCTCCTCGATCTCACGCGGAGCGCTCCACGCAGGCGGCCGCCATGTTGCCTAGCGCAGCGCGAGAAGAATCGTCAATCACCTTGTCGTCCAGACTATTTCGTGCGTATTCGACACGGTGGTCAATCATGTCCTCGATGCTCTGCGCAGCACCTGTGGCGACGATCAACGTCCTGAAGCGGTCAAGCATGTCGTCGTCGAGGTCTTCGCTGTTCATCAGTTCGACAAGCTGACGGCGGGTCGGCGCGTCCGCCATCTGGTAGGCCATCACCACAACACTGGTCGCCTTGCGTTCGAGCAGATCCCCGCCACTGGGTTTGCCCGTGTTGGCCGACGAGCCGAAGACTCCTAGCATGTCGTCGCGAAGCTGGAAGGCTTCCCCGACAGCGGCACCGTAGCGTCCCAGCTGAGATACCGCGCGATCGTCGCAGCCAGCCATCGCAGCGCCGATTTCCAACGGCCGGCGCACCGTGTAATTGCCCGACTTGCGCCGCGCCACGTCCAGTACCGCGTCCAGCGGCGGCAGGTCGCGGACATCGCTTGCCAGGTCGGCGAATTGGCCCACCGCCAGTTCGATGCGCATGGCGTCGTAGCGCGGCCATAGTTGCTGCAGACGGCGGCCTTCGACCCCGCTCTCGCGCAACATCTGCTCGGCCCAAATCAGGCAGAGATCACCCAGCAGGATGGCCGCTGATTCGCCGAAACGCTCGGCCGAGCCGGACAACCCGCGTTCGCGGTACGACTGGGTCAGCTGGACATGGGCCGCTGGGCGACCCCGCCGCTTCGACGACTGGTCCATCACGTCGTCTTGTAGGAGCGCGAAGGCGTGCAGCAATTCCAAACTGGCCGCGGCCCGCAGGGCCGCGTTGCTCGGCTCAGCGCCACACAACCAGCCCACGTACATGAAGGCAGACCGTAAACATTTGCCGCCGGAGACAAACTCCACCAGTGTGTTGCCGGCGGCGTCGAGACCTGCCCCGTTGAGCTCAACGGAGCAGCGCGTTCCGACGAAGTCCGCCACCTCGTCCAGCACGGCACGCCGCACGTTGGATCGCCAAGCATCGTCGCCGACAGTGCCCGACTGGGAGCCTGCCGTTAGCTGCGGCGAATGCGTACCGGCCGGCGATGACAAGGCAGTCATCTCAGAACGTGGTGAGGTTGGCCGCCGGATCCGCCGCGGCGCTCGCTGCGGTGCCCACGGGCGGAGCCACCGTCGCGGTCGCCGCACGACCGGTCGCCTTCACTGTCTCGTTCTGAACGTTCATGGACCTTGACTCCTCGGGGTTACAGACGGCGCGATGCCGTCATGCTCGACGTTGCCGCCCGTTATTCGGCGCCAGTCCAGTAACGGATGGGTGGAGATAGCCACGAATTTCAGGCACGACCTACCCAGGCCTCAGTCCTCGCGATCGACCTTGAAGGAATAGCAGCGGCTGCGGCGCCCAACCGGCCCCCTTGTCACCGGGGACGCCCGAGTCTGCGGTCGTTTGGGACACTGCAAGTCGTCCGCAGAGCAGCCGCAGCGAAGCCGACCACAGCTTGCCTGCGTCAACGCAGGTAATTGGCGGTCAACCCGTTCCAGCCGGATAGCGACCGGCGAACTGGTTTTGCCAGCTAGGAATGGGTTTTAGCTCATAGCTGGCACTTAACCAACGCATAGCGGCAACTACTGTTTACCCCCGCATCATGTGTCTCATGAGTGAAACATCTGAAACCCCAACTGTGCGGTCCTCGACCGCCACCGCCCCGGTGCCGGCCGCTGAGCCCGCACCATACGTCCACAAGACCCCCAAGGTCTTCTTAGCCGCGGCCTGGGTTGCCATCGTCGCCGGCATCGTGTTCATCGTCTCCATCATCTTCTTCGCCGGAATGGCGCTCGGGCATCATGGCGGCGGTCATCACCACCACCACAAGCACCACGCGGCGTTCGCGCACCATCACCCGATGGGTGGCCCGGGTGGTCCCGGCGGCCAATGGGGCCCGCCGCCCGTCCAACAGGGCGCTCCGCAGGGTGGACCCGCGTCGGCTCCCGCTCCCGGACCCAGCCAGATCCCGTCGTCGGTCGCTCCCTCGCACTAGCCGCAGGGCCGGTGTAGGACAACCAACAGTTCAGATGCTCACGGGGCAATAGGAGGACCCCGGGGGGCCACTAACTCGACAAGAAAGTAGCCCGGCGCTCACCCCCCGAGCGCCGGGCTACCAGTCATTTCGCGACAAGCCGCACTTGGAACCCAATTGGGTTAATTCACAGCAACTTTGTTTTCCCGGGCCTGTTACATGGTTGCCGACGGGGGCAGTATTCAAGGCATGAGTGAAACCCCTGAATCCTCAACCCAGCCGACTTCCGCTGCCGCCGCTCCGCCGCCGCCACCACCGACACCGCCACCGCGGGTGGGGCCGCCGCCAGCACCGCTGCCGCCGGAGCCCGTCAAGCCGCCCAAACTGTATGTGGCCGCGGCGTGGGTGGTCATCGTCGCGGGCATCGTCTTCATCCTGTCGGTCGTGTTCTTCTCCGGAGCAATCGTCTTCGGGCATTACCACCACTGCCATCACCACCACCCCGGCATGATGGGGCCCGGCGGTCCGGGTGGTCCCGGCGGTCCCGGCCCGTGGCAGTACGGCGGTCCCGGCGGCCCGGGTGGTCCCGGCGGTCCGCCTCCGTGGGTGTTCGGACCTGGCCCCGGGTTTGCCCCTCCGTTCCCCGGTGGCCCCGGTCCGGGCTTCCCACCGGCGTTCGGCCCGGGTGGTCCGGGTGGGCCGGTTGCGGGCCCGTTCGGTGGCGGGGGCCCCGCTTCGACGCCGCCGAGCTCAAGTCCGAGCCCGGGTCCGCGGCCCTAGCCGGAGCTAGCGACTGCTCCTCAAACCCGTTGACACCGGTTCTGATCGAGCGGTTCGGGCTAGCCGGTTTGGGTATTCGACACACGGCCTTCGGAGTACGTGAGATCAGCCCAGTTAACGAGGAGACGGCCACATGACAGAGCGCTTCACCACGAACGACGCCGGTATCGCCGCGCCCAGCGACGAACGGTCACTGACGATCGGTCCCGACGGTCCGATCCTGCTGCAGGATCACTACCTCATCGAGCAGATGGCGCAGTTCAACCGGGAACGGATCCCGGAGCGCCAGCCGCACGCAAAAGGTGGGGGCGCCTTCGGCCACTTCGAAGTGACCAACGACGTCAGCAAGTACACCCGGGCCGCGGTGTTCCAGCCGGGCACCAAGACCGAGATGCTGGCCAGGTTCTCCACCGTGGCCGGCGAACGCGGCAGCCCAGACACCTGGCGCGACCCGCGCGGCTTCGCGCTCAGGTTCTACACGTCGGAGGGCAACTTCGACATGGTCGGCAATAACACGCCAGTCTTCTTCATGCGAGACCCGATGAAGTTCCAGCACTTCATCCGGTCCCAAAAGCGCATGGCCGCAACGAATTTGCGCGACCACAACATGCAGTGGGACTTCTGGAGCCTGGTTCCCGAATCCGCGCATCAGGTGACCTGGCTGATGGGGGACCGCGGCATCCCCAAGAACTGGCGTCACATGAACGGCTACAGCAGCCACACCTACAGCTGGATCAACGCGGCCGGTGAGATCTTCTGGGTGAAGTATCACTTCATCAGCGATCAGGGCATCGACTACCTGACCCAGGAAGACGCCGACCGGCTGGCCGGTGAGGATGGCGATTACCACCAGCGTGACCTGTACGAGGCGATCGAGCGTGGGGATCACCCGAGCTGGACGCTGAAGATGCAGATCATGCCGTTCGAGGAAGCCAAGACCTATCGGTTCAACCCGTTCGACCTGACCAAGGTGTGGCCGCACGGCGACTACCCGCTGATCGATGTCGGCAAGATGACCCTGGACCGCAACGTCACCGACTACCACACCGAGATCGAGCAGGCCGCCTTCGAGCCGAACAACACGGTGCCCGGCACCGGGCTGAGCCCGGACAAGATGCTGCTGGCCCGCGGATTTTCCTACTCGGATGCGCACCGCGCGCGGCTGGGCGCCAACTACCGGCAGATCCCGGTCAATACGCCGCACGTGGAGGTGAACAGTTACTCCAAGGACGGGGCGATGCGGATGAAGAACGCCTCCGATCCCGTCTATGCGCCGAACTCCTACGGCGGCCCGCACGCCGACCCTGCGCGCGCGGCCGAGGTGGGGTGGGTGGCCGACGGGCAGATGGTCCGCGCCGCGTACACCTTGCGCGCCGACGATGACGACTGGGGCCAGGCCGGTACCCTGGTCCGCGAGGTCCTCGACGACGAAGCGCGGGATAGGTTGGCGCACAACATCATTGGTCACGTGTCGAAGGGTGTCAAAGAGCCGGTGCTGTCACGGGTATTCGAATACTGGAGCAACGTCGACCCCGACCTCGGCAAAAAGGTCGAAGAAGGTGTGCGATCGAAGCTGGGGTAGTAGAAATTCGATCTTCGCCGCCGCGCAACGCCCTGGCATGATCGAGACTCATGACCATTGAAGTCGTTTACACCGCGGAATCCACAGCAACCGGGGGCGGGCGCGACGGCCACGTGAAGTCGGACGACGGCCGCATCGACCTCGACACCCGGCCGCCAAAGGCGCTGGGTGGCAGTGGCGAAGGCACCAACCCTGAGCAGCTGTTCTCCGCGGGGTACGCCGGCTGCTTCCTCAGCGCGCTGCGCCTGGTCGCCGGCAAAGCGAAGGTCAAGCTCGATGACGCCACCACCGTGACCGTCCAGATCGGGATCGGACAAGACTCCTCCGACGGCGGGTTCGGGATCACCGCCAAGATCGTCGGCTACCTGCCCGGTCTCGACCAGAGCGACGCGAGCGATCTGGTGGAAGCCGCTCACGAGGTGTGCCCGTATTCGAAAGCCACCCGGGGCAACATCGACGTGGACATCTCGGTCAAGGTCTAGCCGGGCAGTTGAATCCAGCGATGCGAATCTCCGTCGCGGCGGTGACGGTCGGTATGGCCGTCGGGACCGCATCGGCGATGCCGGTCGCCGCCGCCCATCCGTCGGATCCCGGGGTGGTGTCCTACGCGGTCCTCGGCAAGGGGTCGGTCGGCAACATCGTCGGTGGACCGATGGGCTGGGAATCAGTGTTCACCGAACCCTTTCAGGGATTTTTCGTCGACCTCGCCGACTGCAACAACTGGGCGGACATCGGGCTGCCGGAGGTGTACAACGACCCCGACCTGGCGTCGTTCAACGGAGCCGTCAGCCAGACCTCGGCCAGCGATCAGACCCACTTGGTCAAGCAGGCCATCGGGGTGTTTGCCACCCCCGACGCCGCGGCCCGGGCCTTCCACCGGGTGGTCGACCGAACCGCGGGGTGCTCGGGTCAGACCACCGCGATGCACCTGGAGAACGGGTCTACCCAGGTGTGGTCGTTTGCCGGGGGGCCGGCGACGGGTACTGACGAGAACTGGACCAAGCAGGAAGCGGGCACCGATCGTCGTTGCTTCAATCAAACCCGGCTGCGTGAAAACGTGTTGCTACAGGCCAAGGTTTGCCAGTCTGGCAATGCCGGACCCGCGGTCAACGTGCTGGCCGGGGCAATGCAGAACGCACTGGGGCAGTAGCGCGGCGGATGTGGGTATTCGTGACAGCCAGATCGGGAGGACCTGCGGGAACGGGAATATGTCGGTGCCATCTGCATGATGAACTGATGGCGGTTATCGTTCCGGTAGCTGCCCAACATGGCGCCCGTCCTGCACCGTTCAGGCTTTGGTCGGGCCCGGAGGGATCGTGATATGACGCTGGCCGCTATCACTGCCGCGACCTCACAGCCGGATGCCGCCCGCCTTCTCGAAGCCGAAATGGCTGATTCCTCGGCGGCTGCGCAATACATCGCCGACGGTTGCTTGGTTGATGGCCCGCTGGGTCGCGTCGGTCTGGAGGTTGAGGCGCATTGCTTCGACCCGCTCGACCCGCGCCGCAGGCCGAGCTGGACTGAGATCACCGACGTCATTGAGTTGCTACCCCCACTGCCATGCGGCAGCGCGGTCACCGTCGAGCCCGGCGGCGCCGTCGAATTGTCCGGTCCGCCCCGGGACGGCGTGGTCGCGGCCATCGACGCGATGAACCGTGACCAGGCGGTGTTGCGTAAAGCGTTCGCGGACGTCGGGCTGGGACTGGTCTTTCTGGGCGCCGATCCGCTGCGGTCACCTAAGCGGGTCAACCCGGGCGCCCGTTACCGTGCCATGGAGCGGTTCTTCGCGGCCAGCCACTCCGGTGAGGCGGGCGCGGGGGTGATGACGTCGACCGCCGCGGGTCAGGGCAACGTGGACGCGGGCCCGCAGTCCGGGTGGGCGGCGCGGGTACGGCTGGCCCATGCCCTCGGGCCGACGATGATCGCGATCGCGGCCAACTCTCCTTTGTTGGGCGGCGAATTCACCGGCTGGGTCTCGACGCGGCAGCGGGTGTGGGGCGCGATGGACTCGGCACGCTGCGGACCGATCCTGGGCGCCAGCGGCGACGAGCCGGGCACCGACTGGGCGCGCTACGCGCTCAAGGCGCCGGTGATGCTGGTGAACAACCCGGAGGCCGTGCCGGTCACCCATTGGGTGCCCTTCACCGACTGGGTGGAAGGCCGGGAGTTGCTCGGCGGGCGCCGTCCCACCGTCGCCGACCTGGACTATCACCTGACCACACTGTTCCCGCCGGTACGCCCCAGGCGGTGGCTGGAAATTCGCTACCTCGACAGCGTGCCGGACGACCTGTGGTCCGCAGTGGCGTTCACCCTGGTGACCCTGCTTGACGACCCGGTGGCCGCCGATCGCGCCGCCGAGGTCGTCGAACCGGTGGCCACCGCCTGGGACACCGCGGCCCGGCTCGGGCTGCGCGATCGGCGGTTGCTTGCGGCCGCCAACCGCTGCGTTGCCATCGCGGCGGAGCGGACGCCGGCGGAACTGACCGACGCCATGCAGCGGTTGCTCGACAACGTGGCGCAGGGCCGATGTCCGGGTGACGAGTTCGCCGATCAGGTGGTCGACCACGGCATCGCGGCAACGGTGTCGCAGTTGGCGCAAGGGGGCCTGTGACTTCCAGGGAAAAACTCGCCGGCGATCTGGACCGGGCGCGTTCGCGCACGCTGCGGCTGGTCGATTTCGACGATGCCGAGCTGCGCCGCCAGTACCACCCCTTGATGAGCCCACTCGTATGGGACCTGGCGCACATCGGCCAACAGGAAGAGCTGTGGCTGCTGCGCCGCGGAGACCCGGCCCGGCCGGGTATGTTGCCGCCCTCGATCGATGGCCTGTACGACGCGTTCGTGCACTCGCGCGCCAGTCGCGTCGATCTGCCGTTGCTGTCCCCGGACGAAGCCCGCTCATATTGCCGCACGGTGCGTTCCGCTGCACTGGATGCGCTGGATGCGCTGCCCGACAGCCCGGCCGGTGACCGCGCGGCCTTCGTGTACGGCATGGTGGTCAGCCACGAGAACCAGCACGACGAAACCATGCTGCAGGCGTTGAACCTGCGCACCGGCGCGGCGCTGCTGCGCGATCCCGGCGAGCTGCCCGCCGGCCGGGCGGGCATAGCCGGAACCTCGGTGCTGGTGCCCGGCGGTCCGTTCGTCCTGGGCGTCGACGCCGCCACCGAACCGTATTCGTTGGACAACGAGCGGCCCGCCCACGTCGTCGACGTGCCCACGTTCGGGATCGGCCGGGTCCCGGTCACCAACGGCGAATGGCAGCATTTCATCGACGACGGCGGCTACACCGAGTCGCGCTGGTGGTCACCCCGCGGCTGGGAGCATCGGGTGAGCGCGGGCCTGACCGCACCGCAGTTCTGGAGCTCCGACGCCCGTACCCGGAGCCGGTTCGGCCACATCGAAGACATCCCCGCCGACGAATCCGTGCAGCACATCAGCTATTTCGAGGCCGAGGCGTACGCGGCATGGGCCGGTGCGCGGCTGCCCACCGAAGTCGAATGGGAGAAGGCCTGTGCCTGGGACCCGGCGACCAACACCCGGCGCCGCTACCCGTGGGGCGCGCAGGACCCGTCGGACGATCTCGTCAACCTGGGCGGCACGTCCCTGCGTCCGGCACCCGCCGGCGCGTATCCCGCCGGCGCCTCGGCCTACGGGGTCGAACAGATGCTCGGCGACGTGTGGGAGTGGACCAGCTCGCCGCTGCGGCCGTGGCCGGGGTTCGTCCCGATGATCTACGAGCGTTACTCCGAGCCGTTTTTCGACGGTGACTACCGGGTCCTGCGAGGCGGGTCGTGGGCGGTCGAATCGGCCATCCTGCGGCCCAGTTTCCGCAACTGGGATCACCCGTACCGCCGCCAGATCTTCTCCGGCGTCCGGCTGGCCTGGGACGTCCCCGACGCTAAAGACTCCGCCTGATGTGCCGTCACCTCGGCTGGCTCGGCGCGCAGACCAGCGTGTCTTCGCTGATCCTGGATCCACCGTTCGGCCTGCGTGTGCAGTCCTACGCCCCGCGTCAGCAAAAGCACGGCCTGATGAACGCCGACGGTTGGGGCGCGGGATTTTTCGACGAAGGGGTGCCCCGTCGCTGGCGGAGCTCGGCGCCGATCTGGGGCGACACGTCGTTCGAATCGGTCGCGCCGGCGCTACGCAGCCACTGTGTGGTGGCGGCGGTGCGTTCGGCGACCGCCGGCATGCCGATCGACGTCAGCGCCACGGCGCCCTTTACCGACGGCCAATGGTTGTTGTCGCACAACGGAATTGTTGATCGAACCGTGCTGCCATTGACGTCGACGGCCGAATCCGTCTGCGACAGTGCGGTACTGGCGGCCACCATTTTCGCGCTCGGGCCGGATGCAGTGGGTGAAACCATCGCGCAGATCGGTGCACTCGATGGAGACGCGAGACTGAACATCTTGGTTGCCGACGGCTCTCGCATGCTCGCCACAACGTGGGGCGACACCCTGTCGATCCTGCGCCGCGACGACGGCGTGGTCCTGGCAAGCGAGCCCTATGACGACGACTCCGCATGGGAGGACATACCGGATCGTCACCTCGTCGAAGTCACCGCAACCGATGTCACGCTCACCGCGCTCGACTGACCGAAAGGAACTTCATGACGCTGACGCTGTCTAACCACCTCGCCGCCGACTCCGCCCACCGGGCGTTGCGCCGCGATGTGTTCGACGGCCTGCAGTCGGCCCCGAAGTCGTTGCCGCCCAAGTGGTTCTACGATTCCGTGGGTAGTGATCTGTTCGACCAGATCACCCGGTTGCCGGAGTACTATCCCACCCGCGCCGAAGCCGAGATCCTGCGGGCGCGGTCGGCCGACGTCGCATCGGCCAGCCAGGCCGACACCCTCGTCGAGCTGGGGGCCGGGACATCGGAGAAGACCCGCCAGCTGCTGAACGCGCTGCGCGACCGCGGATCGCTGCGCGGGTTCGTGCCTTTCGATGTCGACGCGAGCATGCTGCAGTCGACCGCGAACGCGATCCAGGGCGAGTACCCCGATGTCGAGATCAAGGCCGTCTGCGGCGATTTCGAGGAGCATTTGGCCCAGATCCCGAGCGGCGGCCGGCGTCTGTTCGTCTTCCTCGGCTCGACGATCGGCAACCTCACACCCGGTCCTCGCGCCGAGTTCCTGGCGGCCCTGTCCGCGGTGATGCAGCCGGGGGACAGCCTGCTGCTGGGCACCGACCTGGTCAAGGACACTGGCCGGCTGGTGCGCGCCTACGACGATGCCGCCGGCGTGACGGCCCGCTTCAATCGCAATGTGCTCGCAGTGATCAACCGTGAACTCGACGCCGATTTCGACGTCGATGCCTACCAACACGTGGCCCGTTGGAACAGCGACGAGGAACGCATCGAGATGTGGCTGCGGTCCCAGAAGGCTCAGCGGGTGCGGATCAACGCGCTCGAGCTGACCGTCGACTTTGCCGCCGGCGAGGAAATGCTCACCGAGGTGTCCTGCAAGTTCCGCCCGGACGGGGTGAACGCCGAACTGGCCGACGCAGGACTGCGCCGTGAGCAGTGGTGGACGGACAGCGCCGGCGATTTTGGGCTGTCGTTGGCGCTCAAGTGACCGACAGCGATTCACTCGCTGACCGGTGGCGGGAGGCGCGCCCGCCGGTCGCTGGGTTGCATCTGGACAGTGCGGCATGTTCGCGCCAGAGCTTGTCGGTGATCGCCGCCGCCGCCCAACATGCCCGATACGAGGCTGAGGTCGGCGGGTATGTCGCGGCCGAGGCCGCCGCACCCGCGCTCGACGCCGGCCGGGCCGGCTTCGCCGCGCTGGCGGGCATGCCCGACGCCGAGGTCGTGTTCACCACCGGTGCGCTGAACGCCCTGGATCTACTCCTCGGCGGCTGGCCGGCCGAGCACAAGACGGTGGCCTGCCTACCCGGCGAGTACGGCCCCAACCTGGCCATGCTGCTGGCCCACGGATTCGACCGCCAGTTGCTGCCGACCCTTGACGACGGCCGGGTTGCCCTCGACGATGCGGCGCTGGCGCTGCAGACCGACCCGCCCGACTTCGTCCACCTCACGGCGGTCGCCAGCCACACCGGTGTCGTGCAACCGGTGGCGATGATCGCCCGGCTCTGTTCCGAGTTGGGACTGCCGTTGGTGGTCGACGCCGCCCAGGCTTTGGGACAGGTGGACTGCGCGGCGGGCGCCGACGTCACCTATTCCACCTCGCGCAAATGGATCGCCGGGCCGCGCGGGGTGGGCGTCCTTGCGGTGCGCCCCGATCTGATGGAGCGGTTGTCGCCCCGGCTGGCCCCACCCGACTGGGCCCCGCAGTCGACGGTCGCCCAGCAACTTGAATTCGGTGAGGCCAATATCGCTGCGCGCGTGGGCTTTTCGGTGGCGTTGGGTGAACATCTGGCATTGGGGCCGGATGCGGTGCGGGCACGGCTGGCCGAGCTGGGCAGCATCAGTCGTTCGTTGCTGGCCGACGTGCCGGGATGGGCGGTGGTCGAAGAGGCCGAAGAACCCAGCGCGATCACCACCCTGGCGTCACTCGATGATGCGGACCCGCAGGCGGTGCGGGCCTGGCTGCTGGCCGAACGGCGGATTCTGACGACCTATGTGGGGGTGCCACGGGCGCCGCTGGAGCTCTCCGCGCCGAGGCTGCGCATCTCGCCGCACGCCGACACCACCACCGCCGACCTGGAGAGTTTCGCCGAGGCGCTGATCGCCGCGACGGCCGCGGTGGCCTAAGCAGGCACCGTCTACAGGCTCGCTCGATTCGTCAGTCGGCCTTGTGCGCCGTCAACAGGAACGCGGGCAGCTTCATCCGGCCCTTGTCGTCGCGGTCGTGCGGCGGCATCGGGTTCTCTCCTTGCTGACTTTCCGCGGGAATGTTCGCGTGGATGTAGGCGGGCCGAATCTCGTCGATCTCCCAGTATTTGCTCACCGCGGTGCGCAATTCGTCCTCTGCGACCTGATTGGGCCGCTGCTGCCACTCCTCGGGGAAGGCACCCTTGGCGAACACCAGCACGAAATAGCTGGCGCCCGGGGCCGCCGCACGGTGGATCGAGCTCAAATAGCCGTCGCGGCCCTCGACCGGTATCGAGTGGAACAGCGTGCTGTCGGCCACCGTGTTGAACCGTCCGTCGTAGCCGGTGAGCGAGGTGATATCGGCCTGCGCGAAGCTGGCCGTCGTCAGGCCGCGTTCGGCGGCGGCCTTGGTCGCCGCGGCGACGGCGGTCGGGGTGAGGTCGATGCCGACCACCGTGTAGCCCTGCGCGGCCAGCGTCAACGACAGCTCTGCGACACCGCACCCCGCGTCCAGCACGTCGCTGCGGAACTTGCCTGCCGCGATCAACGCGGCCAACTCCGGTTGCGGCTCACCGATATTCCACGGCGGCGGACCTTCGAATTCGCCCTGCTCGCGGTAAGCTTCGTCCCAGTCCATGACTTCAGATGACATGGTTCCAACGTACTCGCGACTAGGCCGGCCAGGTATGCACCGGCTCGTTGGCGTGCATGTGTTCGCAGTACCGGCGCAGCATTTCGGCCAGCGCCGCGGGCCGGCTCATCCCGCCGTCCTGCAGCCGGCGGACCGTCGCGATCTGCCAGCTGGCTCCATTGCGCCCGCTGCGGGCGCGGCCCTCGATGACACCCAGGAACCGCTCGCGCACCTCGGTGTCGACGCCCCAGCTGCGCAGCCCTTCGTGGGCGAGCGGCAGCAGGGTATCGAGTATCAATTGCCGCGCCGGCACCTCGCCCTGATCGGGCCAGTGCAGCCGGGCGTCCATGCCGGCCTGCGCACCCTCAAGGAAATTGCGTTGTGCTGCAGCGAAACTCATCTCCTTCCAGATCGGGGTCTCTGCGGCCGACAGGCTGCGCAGCATGCCGTAATAGAAGGCCGAGTTCGCCAGCATGTCGATGACGGTGGGCCCGGCCGGCAAGACCCGGTTCTCCAGCCGCAGATGCGGGCGCCCGTCGAGAACGTCGTAGACCGGCCGGTTCCAGCGGTACACGGTGCCGTTGTGCAGGCGTAGTTCCGCGAGCTGCGGGGTGCGTCCGGCATTCAGCTCGGCAACCGGATCCTCGTCGGACAACTCGGGCAGCAGCGACGGAAAGTAGCGGATGTTTTCCTGGAACAAGTCGAGGATCGAGGTGATCCAGCGCTCGCCGAACCACACCCGCGGACGCACGCCCTGGCTCTGCAGCTCCTCCGGCCGGGTGTCGGTGGACTGCGCGAACAATTCGATACGGGTTTCCATCCACAGCTGGTGGCCGAAGAAGTAGGGCGAATTGGCGCCGAGCGCCAGCTGCGGACCGGCGATCGCCTGGGCCGCGTTCCAGTTCGGGGCGAAGTCATCCGGGGACACTTGCAAATGCAATTGCATACTGGTGCAGGCGGATTCGGGCGCGATGGTAGCGGCCTGCCAGCTCAGCGGCTCCGGCCCGGAGATGTGAATGGGGATGTCCTCACCGCGGGCATTGAAGATCGAATCGTTGAGGGCCGCGTACCGTACCGACTCGCTCATCCACCCGTCGTCGAGATGTTCGGGCATCAGCGTGGGCAGGATGCCGATCATGACGATGTGGGCCCCGCCCGAGCTGGCCTTGGTCTCGGCGTCGTTGAGGCTGGCCCGCACCTCTTCTTCCAGGTCCAGGCCGGTGTGGCCCGGCAGCGGCCGGGGTGGCACGTTGAATTCGATGTTGTAGGCGCCTAATTCGGTCTGGAAGGCCGGATCCGCGATCGCTTCCAGGACCAACCGGTTCGACATCGCGGGCTGATAGTCGGCGTCGACGAGGTTGCATTCGATCTCCATGCCGGTGAGCGGCCGGTCGGAATCGAAGCGAGACTCGGCGAGCATCGTCTCGAAGACGTCCAGACACAACTGCACCTTGCGCCGGTACTCCCGCCGGTGTGCGCGGTCATACGTGGTGCGCTTGACCTCTTCGCCCACAACGCCGATGCAACAGGTTTACCGCCGGTAACGCAAGAGTGACGGTCCGAACAGCGGCCGGGAGTCTGGTAACTGGGTACACCATCATGGACGATGAAGTGTCACAGCTCACCACCTTCAGGAGCGCAATTGGCCGAGTCGCCCGAGTTCATCGCCGCCATCGACCAGGGCACCACCAGTACTCGCTGCATGATCTTCGATCACGACGGCACCGAGGTTGCCCGCCACCAACTCGAACATGAGCAGATCTTGCCCCGCGCCGGCTGGGTCGAGCACAATCCGATCGAGATTTGGGAGCGCACCTGCTCGGTGCTGATGTCCGTGCTGAATTCGGTCAGCTTTTCGGTGAAAGACATTGCTGCGCTGGGAATCACGAATCAACGCGAGACCACGCTGGTGTGGAATCGGCACACTGGGCGGCCTTACTGCAATGCCATCGTCTGGCAGGACACCCGTACCGACCGGATCGCGACAGCGCTGGAGCGCGATGGTCGCGGTGACGTGATCCGCCGCAAGGCCGGCCTGCCGCCGGCCACGTATTTCTCCGGCGGGAAGCTGCAGTGGATCCTGGAGAACGTCGACGGCGTGCGCGCGGCGGCCGAGAGCGGCGATGCCTTGTTCGGCACACCCGACAGCTGGGTGCTGTGGAATCTCACCGGCGGCCCGCGGGATGGCGTGCATGTCACCGACGTGACCAACGCCAGCCGGACGATGTTGATGAACCTCGAGACACTCGACTGGGACGACGAGCTGCTGTCGTTCTTTTCCATTCCGCGCGAGATGCTGCCTGCGATCGCGTCGTCATCGCCGCGGGAGCCCTTTGGTATCACCGTGGGCAGCGGACCGTTGGGCGGCGAGGTGCCGATCACCGGTGTGCTCGGTGATCAACACGCGGCGATGGTCGGTCAGGTGTGTCTTTCCGCGGGCGAGGCGAAAAACACCTACGGCACCGGCAATTTCCTGCTGCTCAACACAGGGGAGTCGATCGTGCGGTCGGACAACGGCCTGCTGACCACCGTGTGCTATCAGTTCGGCGATGCCAAACCCGTTTATGCGCTTGAGGGTTCGATAGCGGTGACCGGCTCGGCGGTCCAGTGGCTGCGCGATCAGCTGGGCATCATCAGCGGTGCGGCCCAAAGTGAGTGGCTGGCAAGCCAAGTCGACGACAATGGCGGGGTGTATTTCGTACCGGCGTTCTCCGGATTGTTCGCGCCCTACTGGCGATCGGATGCCCGTGGCGCGATCGTCGGGCTATCCCGATTCAACAACAACGCGCACCTGGCCCGGGCGACCCTGGAGGCGATCTGCTACCAGAGTCGCGATGTGGTGGACGCCATGGCCGCGGATTCCGGTGTGCGCCTTGAGGTCCTGAAGGTCGACGGCGGCATCACCAACAACGAACTATGCATGCAGATTCAGGCCGACGTACTGGGTGTGGACGTGGTGCGGCCGGTGGTCGCCGAGACCACCGCGCTGGGTGCCGCCTACGCGGCCGGGCTGGCCGTCGGGTTCTGGGCCGACCCATCCGACCTGCGGGCGAACTGGCAGGAAGACAAGAGATGGACGCCGACGTGGAGCGAGGACAAGCGGGCAGCGGGATATGCGGGCTGGCGTAAGGCGGTGCTGCGGACCCTGGACTGGGTGGACGTCTCGTAGCGAAATGCCCGCCGGCAACGTTGTGCCGGCGGGCATTTCAGTGGCGATCAGTCCTCGCCGAGGATGCCGTAGATCTCGCGACGCGCGTTGTTGACGATGTCGACAATGCGCTGCTGCTGTTCGGCGGTGGCGGTGTGCGCGGATTGCGCTACCGCGCCGAACAATTGGCCGACGGCCGCGCGCAGGTTGACCTGCCCGGGGTCGGCGCCTTCGGTGATCTCATCCCACGGCGGGGTCTCGATCTTCTCGGCCGCGGCGCGGCCCTCCTCGGTCAGCTCGAAAAGCTTTTTGTTGCCCTCGGATTGGCTGGCGGTGATCAGGCCTTCGTCGTCGAGCAGCTGCAGGGTCGGGTAGACCGAACCGGGGCTCGGCTTCCACAGCCCGTTGCTGCGCTCGGCGATCTGCTGGATCATCTCGTAGCCGTGCATCGGCTGCTCGGCAAGCAGCGTCAGGATGGCCGCCCGCACGTCGCCGCGCTTTCCGCGGTTAGGTCCGCCGCGGCGGAATCCGCCGCGCCGGCCGCCCGGGCCGAAGCCGAAACCGGGACCGAAGCCCGGGCCAAAGCCTGGGCCGAAGCCAGGGCCGAATCCGGGACCGAAGCCCTGGTCGCCGCCGTGCTCGCGGAGCTGTTCGAAGAATTCCCGACGGGCGTGCCGCTTGGCGCCGTGCAGGGCGCGACGTTGCGCGGCGGGGCCGGGTCCGAAACCGAGTCCGAAACCGGGCCGTCCGCCAAACGGGCTGGCAGGTGGAGTGAATGGGTTGCTCATTGTGTAGTCCTTACGTTTTTGGGAGAGCGCCCCGGATGGGCGCTTCGGAATATCACGATATATCGAAAACGATCGCGATGCAACGGTCTATTCCAATCCTGGCGAACTGGTGGGGCTGACCTGCGGTAGCGGCAGGCGCGGCGGCCGGTTTGTTTCCGGCGGACGACGGGTAAAGAAAAGGCGATGAACGCTGATAAGTCCAACGTGACGTTTGAGCCCAAAACTCGCAGCTCAACGGACCCGGCGCCGCTCCAAACCAGCCGCAACGTGCAGATGTGGCCGTGGGTCAACTGGGGGGTGGCGCTCTCGACGGTGCCGGCCTCCGCGATCGTGATGTTGTTCGCCCTCGGCGCCGTCATGAGTACCGACGGTTGCGCAGATCACGACTGCCCCAACCTGGGAAATGGGGGAATCGATTTCGGCGTCGCGTTCTACGGCGCGCCGCTGGTGGCCTTCGTCGTGATCGTCATTTCGTTCTTCACGGCCAAGCGCCGCAAGGGCATCGTGGTTCCGCTGCTCGGCTGGGCGCTGTTGGTCGCCGACGTCGTCGTCATGGCGGCCAGCGTCGCCGGCTAGCCGCTGCGGACCTAGTGCGGCGGCGAAAAGCCGCCGTACTGCTGATTCTGCGGCGGCCACCCAGGCGGCTGCTCGGGCCACGGGACGGGCTGACCACCGAATTGCGGCCCGACCGCCCAGGGGGTGGGTGCCGTCGGCCATGGCCCCATCGGCGTGGGCGGGCGAAGCCGCGCCAGCTCTCTGCGATGCCGTTCGGCGAGGACCGCGGCGAGCACCAACTCCGGCGGAACACCGGGCGGTGGGGGCGGTGCGATCCGGGATACCACGTCGCCGGCAATCCGGTACGCCATCTGCTGACGTACGCGGCGATCGAGTTGCGGTGCGCGGGAGAGGAATTGGCGCGCGACTTCGGCTTGGCCGGCGTCCAGGCCGGACAGCTGCAGCGACGACGCCCACCACGCCAGTGCGGGTGGCATCATCGGCGGCGGCCCCAGCCGGGGTGCGCGTTCGCTGACGACGATGGTGCCGGCGAAGATGTCGCCGATGCGCTTGGCCTTCGGCGACAAGATGCTGCTGATGACGGCGGGGCTGCCCAGGAACATCCAGATCTCGATGACCGACGCGAGTGCGCGAAACAGGGCCTGCCGGAAACGTTCTGGCCCGCCGTCGTCGGAAACCACCCGCAGGCCCATGACGATCTTGCCCACCGACCGTCCCCGCGTGGCGGTTTCGAAGATCAACGGATACCCGACCATGAACAGCACCGTGAAGATGATCAGCACGGCCGTGCTCAGCGCGCTGTCGAACTGGGTCAGCGCCGCCGCCCAGACCATCAGGGCCAGCACGTAGCAGATGAAGATCACTGAGATGTCGATTAGCGCGCTCACCGCCCGCACCGGCAACTGGGCGACCTGCACGTCGAGCACCACGGCGTCCCCGGTCACCACCTCCGACATAACACCGAACGGTACAGGTTGTGCGGGTGTCACCGACCGCATCCGGCCGGGCGAAAACTGCGATTAGGCTGCCCAGGGTGGACGTCGACGCATTCGTGCTGGCCCATCGCGCTACCTGGGACCGGCTGGAGCAGTTGATCAAGAAGCGCAGGTCGTTGACCGGCGCCGAGGTCGACGAACTCGTGGAGCTCTATCAGCGGGCGTCGACCCATTTATCCACGCTGCGCTCCGCAAGCACGTTCGGGTCGGATTCGCTGATGGTCGGACGGCTTTCCAGTCTGGTCGCGCGGGCCCGGTCCGCGGTGACCGGTGCGCACGCGCCGGTGAGCAGTGCGTTCACCCGGTTCTGGACGGTGTCGTTCCCGGTGGTCGCCTATCGCAGCTGGCGGTGGTGGCTGGGTACGGCGGTGGCGTTTTTCGCCGTCGCGGTGGTTATTGCGTGCTGGGTCGCCGGCAACCCCGAGGTGCAGGCCGCTGTCGGAACACCAAGTGATATCGACCAATTGGTGAACCACGACGTCTCGTCCTACTACAGCGAACACCCGGCCGCGGCGTTCGCCCTGCAGGTCTGGGTGAACAACTCGTGGCTGGCCGCGCAATGCATCGCGCTCTCGGTGTTGCTGGGCATCCCGATTCCGTTCGTGCTGTTCGAAAACGCCGCCAACCTGGGCTTGATTGCCGGCCTGATGTTCCACGCCGGCAAGGGCGGCATCCTGCTGGGCCTGCTGCTGCCCCACGGGCTGCTGGAGCTGACGGCGGTGTTCCTGGCCGGCGCATCGGGGATGCGGCTGGGGTGGTCGGTGGTATCGCCCGGCGACCGGCCCCGCGGTCAGGTGCTCGCCGAACAAGGCCGGGCCGTCGTGTCGGTCGCGGTGGGACTGGTGGGCGTGCTGCTGGTCTCGGGGCTGATCGAGGCGCTGGTGACCCCGGCGCCGGTGCCGACCTTCGTGCGGGTCGGTATCGGCATCGTCGCCGAGGCGGCTTTCTTGTCCTACATCGTGTATTTCGGCCGCCGTGCCGCGAAGGCGGGCGAGACCGGCGACATCGACGAAGCGCCCGACGTCATACCGACACGGTGAGCGGAACGGAAAGTTAAAGCCGGCCAGTCGCTTTCATTGCCAGGTACCGGTCGGCCAGGGCGGGCGCAATTTCGGTCGGCAGGGCGTCGACCACGTCCACTCCGCTGCGCCGCAGCCGGGCCGCAATTGCGGTGCGGTCATTGCGGGATCGCTCGGCGGCCGCGGCGTCGTACACGGCGGCCGCATCCGAGCGCCCGGCGGCCATCTGGTCGACACGCGGATCGGCCACCGCGGCCAGCATCACGTGGTGCTTGGCGGACAGCTGCGGTAGTACCGGCAGCAGGCCCTCGTCGAGCGCGGTGGCGTTCAGATCAGTCAACAGCACCACCAGCGACCGTCGCCGGGTGCGCCGGGCAATGGCGGCAACCATTGCCCGCCAATCGGATTCGACCAGCGTCGGTTGCAGCGGCGCCATCGCCTCGACCAGCTGGGCGAGCAGTTCGGTGCGCGACGCGCCGAACACGGCGGCCCGGGTCACCCGGTCGTGGGCAAGGAAGTCGACATGGTCGCCGGCCCGGGATGCGAGCGCGGCCAGCAGCAGCGCGGCGTCCATCGACCAGTCCAGTCGAGGCCACCCCGCGGGATCGGCCTCGGCGCGGATAGAAGTCGGATCGACACCGACCCGACCCGCTGCCATGCGTCCGGTGTCGAGCACCAGCACCACTCGCCGGTCGCGTTCGGGCCGCCAGGTGCGGACCATGACGTCCGCGCGCCGCGCGCTTGCCCGCCAGTCGATCGAGCGCACATCGTCGCCGACGACATACTCACGCAGCGAATCGAATTCGGTGCCCTGGCCCCGGATCAGCGTCGGCAGCAACCCATCGATCTCGCGCAGTTTGGCGAGCCGCGACGGCAGATGCTTGCGGGACAGGAACGGCGGCAGCACCCGGACCTGCCCGGGCACCGGTTGCGAACTCTGCCGCCCGGCCAGTCCGAGCGGCCCGATCGATCGGGCCGTGACCACCGCCGCCCGCTGGTCGCCCCGGCGGACCGGTCGCAGGAGCGTCCGGATTTGGTGTTGCTGTCCGGCCGCGAGGTTGACCGCGTGAATCCGGGGTTCGGCACGCGCGCTGGGTGGCCAGGCATCGCGGATCTGGCCGCGAAAACGGCGGCCGCCGTCGTTGTGGATCAACAGGGTCGCCTCGAGCTGCTGGCCGAGCCGGACGGAGGTATCGGGCGAACGGGTACAGCGCAGTCTGCGGGTGCCGGCTGCGAGCGCGATGTCGATCGTCACCACCACCGTCAGCGCCACCAACAGCGTGACGAAAGCCTTTGCCGGCCAAGGCGATAGCGCGATCGGCAGGACGCAGATCAGCGCCAGCAGGCCGGTGCGCCCAGTCAGGACCACTAGCGGGGCACCGGAACCGAAGCGAGAATCCCCTCCAGCACACCGTCGGTCGTGGCGCCCTCGAGTTCGGCTTCGGGCCGCAGCATCACCCGGTGCCGCAACGTCGGCCGCGCCATGGCCTTCACGTCGTCGGGGGTGACGTAGTTACGCCCGGACAGCCATGCCCACGACCGGGCGGTGCCGAGCAGGGCAGTCGCTCCGCGTGGGGACACACCGAGTTGCAGCGCAGGCGAGGAGCGGGTGGCCCCGACGATGTCGACGATGTAGCCCAGGATCTCGTCGGCGATCAATACCCGTTGCACGGCTTGGCGACCGGCCGCCAGTTCGGCGGGGCCGGCCACCGGCGCGATGGCGGACAGATCGCGGGGATCGAAGCCGTGCGCGTGCCGGCTGAGGATGGCGATCTCCGAATCACGGTGCGGCAGCGCCACATTCAGCTTCAGCAGAAAGCGGTCCAGCTGGGCTTCGGGTAACTGGTAGGTGCCCTCGTATTCGATCGGGTTCTGGGTTGCGGCGACGATGAAAGGGTCGGGTAGCGCTCTGGCTTCGCCGTCCACGGTGACCTGACGCTCCTCCATCGCTTCAAGCAGCGCGGCCTGCGTTTTGGGTGGGGTGCGGTTGATCTCGTCGGCCAGCAGGAGATTGGTGAATACCGGGCCGGGCCGAAACGTGAAGGCGGCGCTGTGCGTGTCGTACACCAGCGAACCGGTGACATCGCCGGGCATCAGGTCAGGGGTGAACTGCACCCGCTTGAATTCCAGTTGCAGTGCGGCGGCCAGCGCCCGGACCAACAACGTCTTCGCCACTCCCGGAACGCCTTCCAGCAGCACGTGGCCGCGGCAGAGCAGGGCGATCACCAGGCCGCTGACCACCCCTTCCTGTCCGACGACGGCCTTGGCGAGCTCGCCGCGCAAGGCCAGCAGGGCATCTCGCGCCGATTCGGCAACAGCGGTGGAGTCCGGGGACGGTTGAGTCACGAGTGTGTGACCTGCCTTTCGATGTCGTCGAGCGCACGGGCAAGCTGGAGTAGGTCGTTGTCGGTGGCCGGGGGCGGCCCGAACAGATGGTAGGAAACGAATCCGGCGTCGGCACCGCTGCGCCTGGCCACCGTCGCCACCACCGCCTGTGGCTGCGCCTGCGGGCCCAGGCCGAGCCGGGGCAGCAGTCTCTGCAGTGTGGCGGTGCGCAACGCGTCGGCGGCACGGTCGCGGGCCCGGCGGGATCGGTACAGGCGGCCGCGGCCCTCCACGGTCTCCGAGGCGCGCACCACGACGGGCAGCTGCTCGGCGACCAGCGGGCCGGGCCGGCGGCCCTTCCACAGCGCAATCAGTAATACGACCAGCCACAGCTGCCAGACCACCCACACGACGTTGTCCGGAATCAGGTCCGTAATCGTTGACGCAGAGGATGTTTCACCCTCGACGCGGTGCGGGGCATACCAGATGACGCGGGGCCGGTCACCCGCGAGGTTCATCGCCAGCGCCGCATTGCCCGCCTGTAGCAGGCCGTCGTTGGTCATGAAGTCGGTGCTGCCGACCACGGTGATCGTCCGCCCACCGTCGCGATATCGGATCAGCACCCCGTCGTAGCAACTGGTCACGGTCCGGCTGTCGGTGCTGTGGTAGGTGTTGCTGGGCCCAAACCGTACCGAGCCGGCCCGAGTCGCTTCTCGCAGCGTGCAATTCGGGTCGCTATCGAAGTTGCTGGCCGGCGAGATGCGCATACCCGGCATCAGCGCCTCGCGGGTTCGCGCCGTCGGTTCGACGAGCAGCAGATCTCCGGGCGCCTTGGCGAGCCGGTCCAGGAGTGTGTCGTCGGTCAGATACTGACTCTGCGCCACCAGGATCAGCGTGTCGGCACGGGCAGCGTGTTCGACGTCGGAGATGGTATCGGCCGCCACCACCTCGACACCGCCCTGGCGTAGCAGCGTCACCAGAGCATGCGCGCCGTCGGGCTGGGTGGACTCCGGATCCATCCGGTCACCGAGCCGCGGTGTGGTCAAGTACGCGCCGATCCCCGCGACCACCGCGAGCACGACAAGCAGCAGTATCGCCAGGCGCCACGAACGCCATCGGCTCGCCGGTCCACTCGCCGTCGCCTCCGGATGTGCACCGGTGGTCGTCATCAGCGGACCCGTGCCCATGAATCGACCGCCGCGGTATGGCCGCCCGCCGAGGCCGCCGCGGGTGCCCGGAAGCGCAGGTGGTCGTCGAGATCGGCGATCATCCGATAGGCGGACTGGGTCCCGGCCTGTTCCCCGTAGGTGACGTCGTTGAATGCCGTTGCCGCCTGCGATAATTCGCCCGCCAGATGCGGCAGGGCGGCGCCGGCGTCGGCGGCCAGCTCGTTGGCGGTGCGTCCGGGTGCGGGCCCGAGTACGCCGGTCTCCTCCAGCTGGCGGGCCACCGCGCGCAACCGGTGCCGGATCGCGGCTGTCCAATTTCCTTCCGCGGCATAGTCTTCAGCGGTCGCGCGATGCTGGGCCGCGGTGAGCTGCGCGGCCTCGAACAATACGTAGTCGCCGCCACGCCTGGTGCGCATGGTTCGTCGCGCGAGATGGACAACGGCGATCACCGCGATCACGAGCAGGATCAGCAAGACGGTGGTGGTGAACCATCCGCCGGGTATCGACGCGGTCTGCTGAATCATCCGGTACAGCAATTCGTTGATCCAGTCGACGAATTGCTGTCCCGCAGAAGCCTTGGTATAGACCGGCTTGTCGAGCTCGGCCTGTGCGGCCTGGTGCGCGGCATCGCGGTCGATGTCGATAGAAGGCACTGTCAGCTGATCCTCACGCCGGCCGGGTCAGCCAGAGGTTGTCGGTGGACGTGCCCGCATAGGATCCGCCGGCGGCGCCGCTTTGCAGGACCAGGTCGAAAGCCTCGGCCCGCATGCGCCGGTCGGTGTAGAGCAGCACGATCACGCCGGCGTTGAACGGCGCGGTGATGATCTGACCGATCGCGCCACCGATGGCCGCAATCGTGGTGCCGGCCAGCAGAGCTCCAGTGGACACCCCGCCGACCATCATCACCTGGCTGACGATGCTGAACGGTGCCGCGACCGCGCCGGAGACGACGCTCGCGACGATGTACGTCAGCACCCGGATGCCGAGCACCCGCCAGAAGCCGTTGCGCACCAGCGAGAAAGATCTGGTGATCGCATCGATCACGGACAGCCTCTCGAGCACGATCAGTACGGGCGCGAACAACACCACCGTGTACAGGTACACCGCTACCGCGATCACGGCCAGCACCAACGGAATACCCAGCAGCACCGCGGCGACGCCATTGCCCAGCGCCGCCACCACGGCGACGAACACCACCACGAGTCCGACCAGGGCCCCCAGCACCGCTGCTTCCACAGCTGCCAAGCCGAGCAGGGGGAGCAGCCTGCCACGAATCTTGGCCCAGGTCTCGCCGATGCTGATCGACGACCCGAACACCGCCCGACCGACGATGACGGTGAGCATGCCGGACAGCAACATGCTGCCCAGCCAGGTGACCAGCAGGCCGCCGGCCACCGATGCCAGCCAGGCGCCCATCACGCCAAAGTGGGGCGTGTCCGGCTGATCGATCGAGACCCTCTCGTAGGAGGCCAGCGGTCCCACTGTGGCGGCCAGCGAAATGATCTGCATGACCACAACCACCATCGCGGTCAGTCCCAGCGTCGCCTTCGGATTCGTGCGGATGTAGCCGACGGAACCGTTGAAGATCTCGCTCAGGGTCAATGGCCGCAACGGGATGATCCCGGGTTTGAGCGCTCCGGGAACCGGGCCGGGGCCGTAGCCCGGTGGCGCGCCATACCCAGGTGGCGGGCCGTAACCGGGCGGCGGGCCATAGCCGGGTGGGCCGTACGGCGGCGGCCCGTACCCGGGCTGGCCGTAGGGTCGCACGCCGTAGCCGGGTGGGCCATAGGGCGGTGGGCCCCCGTAAGCCGGCGGTGGGCCATACCCGGGTTGCGGATAGCCGGGCGGCGGCACGCTCACCGTTGCCAGCAACCGTCGTCGTAGGTCATGGACTCCATCCTGTCGACGGTCGGGGCATTTCACAATCTTCCGCAGGTCCGCGTCCCGCGCCCGCTGGCCTGCGCAGTCTGCGGCGCGCCGGGACGCGTAGCGTCTCAAGCATGGCGGAACTCAAATCCCGGATCCGGGCGGACCTGACACAGGCGATGAAGGCCCAGGATAAGTTGCGGACGGCGACCCTGCGCATGCTGCTGGCCGCGATCCAGACCGAGGAAGTCTCCGGCAAGCAGGCCAAAGAGCTCTCCGACGACGAAACCCTCAAGGTGCTGGCCAAAGAAGCCCGCAAGCGCGCCGAGTCGGCCGAGATCTATACGCAGAACGGCCGCGGGGAACTGGCCGCCACCGAGCACGCCGAGGCGCGAATCATCGACGAATACCTGCCCACCCCGCTGACCGAGGCCGAGGTGGCCGACGTCGTCGACACCGCCATCGCCCAGGTGGCCGAGGAGATCGGGGAACGCCCCGGGATCAGGCAGATGGGGCAGGTCATGAAGGCGGCGACCGCGATCGCGGCCGGAAAGGCCGACGGCGCACGGCTCTCCGCGGCCGTCAAAGAACGGCTGTAGGAGAGTTTGTCGCTGTGACTCCGGGGTAACCGGTGGCGTATGACCAGGTTCGGCTACACCTTGATGACCGAGCAGAGCGGACCCAAAGACCTTGTCCGGTATGCGGTTTCGGCCGAGGAGCACGGATTCGACTTTGAGGTCTGCAGCGACCACTTCTCGCCGTGGCTGACGTCCCAGGGCCATGCCCCCAACGCGTGGGCGGTGCTGGGCGCGGTGGCCCACGCGACCGAACAGGTGGATTTGTACACCTATGTGACCTGCCCGACGATGCGGTATCACCCGGCCGTCGTGGCGCAGCAGGCGGCCACCGTGCAGATTCTGTCCGACGGACGGTTCACCCTCGGGCTGGGCAGTGGCGAGAACCTCAACGAACACGTCGTCGGCAAGGGCTGGCCGGCCATCGCGCAACGGCAAGACATGCTGCGCGAGGCCATCAAGATCATCCGTGAGCTGTTCGGTGGCAGGTTGGTGAACTGGCGCGGCGACTTTTTCCAGGTGGATTCCGCGCGACTGTGGGACGTACCCGAGGTTGCGGTCGGGATCGCGCTGGCGGTAGGCGGGCAGAAGGCCGTCGAGAAGTTCGCCAAGCTCGCCGACCATCTGGTCGCGGTGCAGCCCGACAAAGGCTTGGTCGATGCCTGGCACGGCGCTCGTCAGGCCGCTAACGGCGCCGAAGGCGGACGGGTTATCGGGCAGATACCGGTGTGCTGGGATCCCGACCGCGATACCGCGATCGAACGCGCGCACGACCAATTCCGGTGGTTCGGCGGCGGCTGGTCGGTCAATGCCGACCTGCCGACGCCGGCAGGCTTCGCGGGCGCGACGCAGTACGTGCGCCCCGAAGACGTCGCCGCGAGCATTCCGTGTGGCCCGGACCTGGACGCGATCGTGGAGGCGGTCCGTCCCTACTGGGAGGCCGGATTCACCGATGTCGCGTTGATCCAGATCGGCGACGAGCAGCAAGAACTGTTTCTCGCCGAGGCCGCGGAACCGTTACTCAAAGCGTTGCGCGCGGCCGCCTCCTGACCACACGTAACGATCGGCATAAGGAGACTGTGATGTCGAAGAAATTGGAAGGCAAGACAATAGCCATTTTGGCTGCCGATGGCGTTGAGAAAGTTGAACTCGAGCAGCCGCGCGCCGCCCTGGAAAAGGCGGGCGCCCGAACCGAGGTTCTTTCGCTGCAAACCGGCGAAATCCAGGCGCGGGAACACGATCTCGAACCGGCGGGAACGTTTGCGGTCGACCGCGCGGTGTCGGACGCGTCGGTGTCGGAGTTCGACGGCCTGGTCCTGCCCGGCGGCACGGTCAACCCGGACAAACTGCGCAACGACTCCTCGGCCGTGTCGTTCGTCCGTGAATTCGTCGAATCCGGGAAGCCGGTGGCCGCGATCTGCCATGGCCCGTGGACGCTGGTGGAGGCCGGTGTGGCGGCCGGACGCGCACTCACCTCGTATCCGAGCATTCGCACCGACCTGCGCAATGCTGGTGCTCATGTCGTCGACGAGGAAGTCGTCGTCGACGGCAATCTGATCACCAGTCGCTCGCCGGCGGATCTGTCCGCTTTTTGCTCCACGATCATCGCGCAATTGGCCGGCATCGCCGCGAATTAGCAGCCAGAATCGTCAGTCTCGTTTGAGTGAACGGCCTTTGGGGATTATTCAAGGCATGACGATCGAGGTGTACCAGCCGCAAGACGATTCGCGCTTGCTCGTCGAGTCGATGCGACTCAGCGGGCTGATCCGGCATCGCCGGGTGCTCGACCTATGCACCGGCAGCGGGTTCGTTGCGATCGCCGCCGCCGAAATGGGTTGCGCCGATGTCACTGCCTTCGACATTTGCGCGCATGCCGTGCGGTGTTCACGCGCCAACGTGGCCCGTGCCGGAGTGGACGTTGACGTGCGGGAAGGGTCGTGGACGGATGCATTCGACAGCGCACCGTTCGACGTCGTCGTGTCCAATCCGCCGTACGTGCCCACCCCGGCCGACGGCGACGTCGAGATGATCCCACCCGGCGCAGGGCCATCGTGGGCGTTCAACGCCGGCCCCGACGGCCGAATGGTGCTGGATCCGCTGTGCGCATCGGTGTCAAAGCTGCTGTGCGACGGCGGTTCTCTGCTGTTGGTGCAGTCGGCCTTCGCCGGTACTCGACGTTCGCTCGACACGCTGCGATCCACCGGGCTGTCCGCGGAAGTCGTTGCTTCTCAGTGGATTCCATTTGGCCCAGTGCTATCGGCACGGGCACGGTGGCTGGAGCAGATCGGCCTGCTGCGGAGCGGATGCCGCGAGGAAGAACTAGTGGTAATCCGGGCGGACAAGCCATGACGGGTATGCGGGTACGCGTGATACCCAAAGGTCCCGTGCTGATACCGGGTCCGGTGCGCATCGAGGTGCCCGACGGCCGGGTCGTAGAGTCCGACCGCTTCATGGTGGCCATCTGCGGCTGCGGGCGAAGTAAGCAATACCCCCTCTGCGACACCAGCCACCGGCGCTGCCGCGTTGCTGAAGCTGTTGCCCCAGAAGCTAACTCAACGGCACCCGCAACGACGGCTGATCCAGGTTCCAACACCCCATGATCTTGTCCGCCAAGCGATTTTCGACCACCGCGTGCGCCCGAATCCCGAACACCACATCGTGATCCAGCTTCGGTTCGTGGGCAACCAGGTCGCCGACCACGTCGAGGCGCACCACCTGTTCGTGCACCGCGTCGGCCTCGACGTGCTCGCCGTAGAACGCGACGCAGGCCATCGGTGCGCCCAGCCGATGCAGGGCCTGAACCATCCGCTGCGAGCCCGGCGGTGAGGTGATTTCCGTCGACGCGAAGTGGCCGATCGCGGCGCCTCGCAGCCGCCGGTGCAGGCCGAACATCGACATCAAATTCACCGCCGCCAGCGCCTCGGCGGGGACCGCGTCAAGGTAGCCGAGATAGCTCGAGTCCAGATTTGCCGCTTCCAGCAGATCGGCGAAGAGCTGCTGATGCAGCCGCTGGGGTTGGCCCGCGCCGTACTCGTCGAATTCGATCGCCACAAACGCGGCCTTCGCGCCGCCCGTCAGCCGCGGAATCGCCCAGGCGTGCGGATCACCCTCTTTGAGGTGATACAGGGATCTGTGCACGAAGTATTCGCGCATTTGCGGCCAGGTTCCCC
This sequence comes from Mycobacterium numidiamassiliense, assembly GCF_900157365.1. GTDB lineage: Bacteria > Actinomycetota > Actinomycetes > Mycobacteriales > Mycobacteriaceae > Mycobacterium > Mycobacterium numidiamassiliense. The sequence goes on from NZ_FUEZ01000004.1 coordinate 484,041, forward strand.
GATCGCGGAGGTGATAGGACGGGCCGGCGCCGTCCACCGGTTCGATGGAGATCGCGTCCATTTCCCGTGCCGAGGTGTGGTCGGGTTCGATGGGACCGACGTCGCGGCGCACCCCCGCCAAAAATGCACGCTCGAGTTCGGCGCGCAGGCGCAGCAGTTCGGGGTTCCACTCCCAGGTCGGGTCCACCCCCGCGAATCCGCGGTAGTGCAGCTCGTAGCACATGCACAAGGCGAGCTGCAGGTCCAGCCCATAAGGATCCGAGTCACGCACGGATGCGACGACACTAGCGAGCTGCTCGTGTGACGGCGGCCCGGCCAAGGCGCGACGCACAGCCATCGACAGCGGTCCTTGTGCCGCTGGTAGACGGGGTTCAACCGTGATCGATGTACGTGTCACGTCTGAGTACTTACCACGATGGGGGCAAGGCAAACTGTGGAACGCCGCTGGGAGTATCAGTCCTCGACCGGCTCGGCCCCGGCCGGCGGCCGGAAGGTGATCTCGATCGTCGTCCCGGTCGGGCTGCTGGTGATCTCCATCGTGTTGCTGAGGATCCGCATCAGCACCAGACCCCGCCCGCTGTTGCCGGGGTTGATCTTGGGCGTCTTCCAGGAACCGGAGTCGGTGATCCGCGCCTGGATCTCGGCGTCGACGATTTTCACCTCGAGCAGCATGGTACCGACGTCGTGTCCGCGGTAGGCGTGCTCGACGCAATTGGTGCAGGCCTCGTTGATGACCAGCACGATGTCGTCGATCGCGGTACCTGGGACGTCAGCTTCGCGTAGCCAGTCGGCAAGCCGATGCCGGACGTCTGCCAATTCATCAGCGGCGGCGGCACTTTCGATCCGCAGCGGCGGTCGCTGGCGACGGTAGAACACCATTGCGACGTCGTCGTCGTACCCAGCCGCCGGGGACAGCTCGCGCAACATCACATCCGCGATGCCGCTCAGGGGCAACTGCGACGTCTCCACTAAAACCGCTCCCGCGCGGTCGATTCCGTCGTCGATCGACTCATGCTTACGTTCGACCAGGCCGTCGGTGAACAGCATCAGCGTCGATCCGAACGCCAGCACGCAGGAGGCCTGCGGGCGGGGTTGGTCGCGGCGGACCGCGAGCGGAACCGACAGGGCGTCGTTGAGCTGCGACGTGCTGGACTCGGGGCTGGCGATGATGGCGGGCATATGACCGGCATTGCTGTAGTGCAAGGTCCCCGTATCGGTATCCAGCACCGCAAGAAATACCGTGGTGCAGTAGGCATTTGGAATGAGCGAGGCGGCCGAGTCGAGTTGCTCGAGCAGGCGTGCGGGTTCGGCGCCGTTGATCAGCAGCGCTCGCGCCGAGCTGCGCAGCTGACCCATGATCGCCGCCGCCGGCAGACCGCGGCCCACGCAGTCGCCGACGACGATCCCGATCCGCTGGTCGCCAATCGGCAGCACGTCATACCAGTCGCCGCCGATCTCCAGCGGCGGGACGGCGGGCTCGTAGCGCACCGCAAACCCGGAGGGAGGTTCCACGGGCGGCAGCATGGCGCGCTGCAAGGTCAGCGACGTCTCCCTGGCGCTCTCGAACTGGCGAACGTGCTGCATGGCCAGGCTCAGGTGCCCGATCAGCACCGTGACCAACAGCCGATCCTCTGAGCTGATCCAGCGCGGCGTTTTCAGCTCCAGCCACAACGCGAGGTCCCCGCTCCCGGAGAGCACCGCGACCAATCCCTGTGCCTTGCCCGGACTGCCCGGCCGCTCGACGGTCTTGGCCGTCAGCGGCAGCTGGTGTCGCGCGTCGGAAAAGGTGTTGCGCAACCACGGATCCAGATCACGCCACGTCGATACCGCGGGCTCGCCCGCCACCTGGACGGTCGGTTCGCCCTCACCGCTCGGCCACGAGACGGCCACCACGCGTTGCACATCGGCGGCCGTCCGGCACTCGTCGAGGGTGATCGCGAGCAGCTCGGCCACACTTTTGGCCACCGCCACGGCAGTAGCCAGCCGCAGCACCGCGGATTCCCTTGCGGCAAAAGCCCGTTCGGCAGTGATGTCGCGAATCGTCCCGACATAGACCTGGCGGTCGCTGTCGTTTTCCTTAACCGCGTTGATGGTCACCGTCACCCACGCGAGATGGCCGTCGCGATGCCGGATCGGGGTCTCGTATTCGGCGCCGCCGCTGCTGCGGGCTCGGGATTGTTGTTGCTGCGCGGTCTGCTTGTCGACCAACCACGGGTGCGGCCAGCGATACGGTAAATCCTCTTCGGGATAGCCGAGGATATCGATGAAGGCCTTGTTCATCTCGATCACCGAGCCCGCATGGTCGGCGACGAAAAATCCTTCCTGCAACGAATTCACCAGGGCGGTACGGAATTTGTCGCGGTCGGCGAGGCCTTCGGCGCGGGCCCGTTGTTCGGCGTAGCGTTTGGTGCCGTCGAGAAATCCGCGGGTCGCGACGTCCAGTGGGGCAAGTGTCTGCAACAGGAATTCCAGTGCGACCGGTGCGTCGGTGTGGACGTCCTTCGACACCTCGAGGACCAGTTGGACGTGCTGTTCGACGATGTCGAGCATGCTGACTTGGTCCTGCAGCGCCTGGCGCCCGAGCTCGTGGGCGATGCCCAGGCTGTCCTCGTCGCGTGCGGCCAGGTAGTTCCGGAGCGCAACGACATACTGAGCGCGAAAATCCGCCGTGCCGGTCATTTCAATGTTCCTCGGTGACGTGCGGCGAGCACCATGGCGTCGTCGGATTCCTTGGCGTGCTTGGCTAGCATTTCTTCGGCGATCGCCGTGGCGGGCGTGGCGAAGTCGATGTGGTCGAGGTGGTCCTCGTCGATGCCGTCGGTGGTGATCACGATCAGATCGCCAGCGCGAAGCGAAACAACTTGCGCCGGACGGATTTCCGGAATCCGGTAGCCGACTATGCCAGCGGCCAGCCGCACGCTCGATCGGATGTGAATGCCCGTCACGTCCTTGACGACCAGGTCTGCGCTGACGTTGCCGACCCCGGTCCAGCTCAGGGTGTGGCTCTCGAAGTCCACCCGTGCCAGCGTCATCGCGACTCCCCGGGTTCCGGTCAGCACGCGATGGCAGAGCTGTACCAACACCTCGATCCGTTCGCCCGCCGCCCGTTGCAGCGTCTCGACGGCGCGCACGGCTGCGGCCGCCGCCTCCGGCCCGTGTCCGAGACCGTCGATCACACCGAACAGGGCGGCGTCGCAGTCGATGCCGATCGCGAGCGGCTGATCACCGCATTCGCGCTCGCCGGGTAACGGACGACCCGCGGTCGCCCATTCGATCGGGCCAAGCCGGCCATTCGCACGCACGATCATTTACGGGCCGGAACCCATTTCCACATTTCGACAACGGTTCCGTGGCCCAGCGACGATTCCACGATCAACCGGTCCATCAAACGTCGCGCACCTGGCAAGCCCAGGCCCAGTCCGCGACCGGTCGTGTAGCCGTCCTCCATCGCCCGTTCGATGTCGGCGATGCCCGGGCCGTCGTCTTCGGCGCGGACCACCAACGCCTTGCGGCCCTCGCGCTCGGCCACCGCGACCTGTACCGCACCGCGGCCCGCGTAGCTGGTGATGTTTCGCGCGATCTCGGAGATCGCGGTGGCGATCATGGTGACGTCGGTCAGCGAGAATCCGAGCTCTAGGGCGAGCTGGTGCCCGGCTTTGCGGGCTTTGACGATGTCGTCGGGGTTTTTGATGTCGACGACGATGTCACACGCCACCGTCGCGCCCGATCGTTGATTTGCCCGGTCCACCCTGGCGATTCAGCAGGGCAAGGCCTTCTTCGAGATCCAGCGCGGTGTGCATGTCGTCGAACGCCAGCCCGAGTTGGACCATCGCAAAGGCCACCTCCGGCTGCAACCCGACGATGACGGTGTGCGCTCCGCGTAGCCGCGTCATGTGCGCGATGGTCCGCAGTGAGCGGGCCGCAAAGGAATCCATCACGTCGATGGCGGTGACGTCGACAATGATGCCCTGCGCACGGAAGCGGCTGACCTGCTCCATGAGGTCGTAGCGCAGTCGTTCGGTGTCGGAGTCGGAGAGCGCGGCCTGCACCGTCGCGATAAGGATCGCGCCCTGTTTCAGGATCGGTACTGGCATACGGGGCCCGTGCTAGTTGTCTTCACCCGGTCTGCTCGCCGGTGCGCGTGACCTCGTAGCCCAGCAGGCGCTCGGCTTCCTCGATGCCACCCTGCAAGTCACCGACGGCGTTCATCTTCGAAAGGTCCAGTCCGATAGTTACCAGCGTCAGGGCGATTTCCGACGACAAGCCGGTGATGATCACGCTCGCGCCCATCAGGCCGGACGCATCAACTGTCTGCACCAGGTGGTTAGCCACCGTGGAGTCGATGGTCGGCACACCGGTGATGTCGATGACCACCACTTTCGCGCGGTTCGCGCGGATGGCCCGCAGCAGCTGTTCGGTAACCTGGCGGGCCCGTTGGCTGTCCAGCACACCGATGATCGGCAGAATCAGCAGCTGTTCACGCACCTGCAGCACCGGCGTCGACAGCTCGCGGATGGCCTCCTGCTGCTGGCGGATGATGCGCTCGCGTTCCTGGACGAAGCTGACGCCCACGGTGTTGGCGATGCGGTTGGCGGCCGGCTCGTAGGCGTCCAAAACCCGGTTGAGCATCTCGAAGTCGGTCTGATACTTCTCGAACAACGAGCGCGCGAGCACGTCGCGCAGCAGCAGCACGATGCCGAGCACCTCGTCCGTCTCTACGCCTCGCGGGATGATGCGTTCCGACAGATCCCGTGCATACGCCTGCAGGGCCTCGACGCTACCGGTCTCGAGCACCTCGACGTAGTTGTCATAGACCGCTGTGGCTTCGGAGAACAGCTCTTCGGGGGTCATCGCCGTCAGCAGTTCGGCCTCGGTGATCCGGCGGGCCCACTCTTCGCGCAAAACGGTCCGGTTCTGGCGCAGGTGCTGGACGAGCTGGGGCAGCAGACCTTCACTGGAGATGCTGGTCGTCTGAGTCGTCTGAGTCGTAGTGCCGGTGCCGATGAAGTCTGACGGCGAATCTGACATTTGGCCTCCCGAGTGCCGCGTCGCAGTGCGCACGTTCTACGGGGAGACTAGCCTGGCTTGTCGCGAGGCAGGTGTTGAGGTCTTCTTCTTCTCGCAGTTCGCCAGGCAGGTTAGGCTTGCACCACACTTAAGGCCCAGACGAAGGATCGCCATTGTCAGCTCCTGATTCGATTACCACGTTGGTTGCGGACCACGATGGGGTGTCCGTGGTCAGTGTCAGCGGTGAAATCGACTTGGTCACCGCACCCGCCCTCGAGCAAGCGATCAGTGCGGTGGTTGCCGAAGGGCCGACGGCGCTGGTCATCGATCTGTCTGGGGTGGAGTTTCTCGGCTCGGTCGGGCTGAAAATTCTCGCGGCGACCTACGAGAAGCTCGGTGAAACGACTGAGTTCGGAGTGGTCGCGCGTGGACCGGCGACACGACGCCCCATTCACCTGACCGGTTTGGACAAGACGTTCCCGTTGTACCCGACGTTGGACGACGCGTTGACCGGCGTCCGGGACGGCAAGCTCAACCGCTAGGCCCGGCCGGCATGACCTGCCCGAGTTACGTCAGGTCGTGAGCGAAAGGCCGTGCCTCGGGGATTACCCCCGGCCGCGGTGCGATGATCACGGCCATGGATGTCGATCATCCGCAAGACGACCAGCAATGGGATCGCGCCGAACGCGGCGAAACCGAGATCGAACGGCTGGACCGCAACTGGAACAGCCTTTTGCAAGAGCTGCGCGTGGTGCAGACCGGGGTGCAACTGCTCACCGGGTTCTTACTGACCCTGCCGTTTCAGCAGCGTTTCGACATCCTCAGCCAGCCCATGCGAATGGTTTACCTCGCGACGGTGGGATGCTCGGTGGCCGCGACGGTGCTGCTCATCGCGCCGGTGGCCATGCACCGAATGCTGTTCCGGCGCCATCTGCTGCAGGTGGTGGTGTTGGCGGCACACCGGTGCGCCTTTACCGGGCTGGCGCTGCTGGGATTCGCGATGAGCGGGATGACGGTCATCATTTTCGCGGCGGTTTCCGGCCGGCATGCCGGCCTGGCCGCCGGGGCGTGTGCGCTCCTGCTGTTCACGGTGTTCTGGCTGATCCTGCCGCTGAAGCTGCGCGGCAGCCGCGTCGAGTAGAGCCGCGAAACGAGTCAGCGCCGGGTCGTCAGTGCCGCGATCCGGGTGGAATCCAGATGATCGAGGAGATCCTGCGGGTCGGCGAAGATCGGTGCCGCACCTGCTGCCGCCAACTCAGCCGCGGAGATGCCGCCGCTCAGGAGCCCGATGCACGGCAACCCCGCCGAGGCGGCGGCCTGCGCGTCCCACACGGCATCGCCGACAAACACGGCTTGTTCGGCAGTGACACCGGCTCGGTCCAGCGCGACCTGCACGATTCCGGGATCCGGTTTGGCGGTGTCGACGTCACGCGATGACGTGGTTTCGGCAATGACGTCGTCGCAACTGAGCACCTTGCGCAGGGTGTCGAGTTCGTCGTCGGGTGCCGAGCTGGCCAGGACGACCTGTAGACCCAAATCGGCTACGCGGTGCAGCAATTCCCGTGCACCGGGCAGTGGAGCCAGCCGTGATGAGACTTCGCGGTAGTAGTGGCCGTGGGCATCGCTGAGCCGGTCCTGCACTTCGGATGGCGCGTCGTGGGACAGCGTGCGCACCAGCATTGAGCCGTCCATGCCGATGCAACGGTGCAACTGCCAGGCCGAAATTGGCACGCCCACGTCATCAAAGGCGCACTGCCACGCGTAGACGTGCAGGTAGGTGGAGTCCACCAGCGTCCCGTCGACGTCGAACAACACCGCTGGGGAATTCATCGATGGGACATACCCGGCCCGGCGCCGGCTGACACGTTTTATCCGGGCGAGCGACGGCCCAGATGACGAGAATTGTCGGACACGCAATCTTATTAATTCAACGCGTGTAGGGCGTACCCGAACGGGGTATCGACTCTGCCACGGGTGAGTACAGGGAAGTGCGTCAACCCGGTACCGAGTAGGGAGGAACACCCATGGCGACCGCAACTGATTACGACGCACGCCGCGCGCCCGACCCCGAGGTCTCCGACCCGTCCGTGATACGGGAGCTGGCATCCAACCTGCCCAGCGCGACCGCGGCGGTCACCGACGAAGATCCCAGTGAGGTCATCTTTTTCGAGGCGCCCGATGCCGATTTGTCCGGCGAAGAACTGTCCGTGACGGTGATCCCGCAGCGCTCCGACGAGTTCACCTGCTCGAGCTGCTTCCTGGTGCAGCACCGCAGCCGCATGCGCACCACTGGCTCTGGGCTGGCGGTGTGCGCTGACTGCGCGTAACCGAAACCGGCGATAGCCGTAGCCGGCAGTGCGGACGTAAAATCTCGGTATGCCCGGCATTTTGGCGTTCGACGGCCGATGCGGCATGTGCACCCGGGCGGTCAACCGGCTGGCCCGGTGGGATCGGACGGGCCAGCTACGAATCGAACCGTTCCAGACACCCGCGATCGCCGAGCTGCTCCGGAGCACCGACGGCCGGTTTTCCGAGTCGGCGTGGTGGCTGGACTCTTCCGGGGAGATCTTCGCCGGTGCCCTCGCGATGAATGCCGCGTTGTCCGCGGCGCTGGGCACCCGATTGCCGTTGTGGATCTATCGAATTCCCGGCGTTGGTTGGCTGCAGAACGTCGTCTACCGCTGGGTGGCGACGCACCGATACCACTTTCGCGGCGTGACACCGCTCTGCGAGGCGCAGCCTGAGCGGTGCGCGTAATCGCCCCGGCCGACCGCAATGCCGTACGCCGGCCACCCGGTTTGCCCGCTCCGCGCCCGTTTCGGGTAGCTTTCGCCGCGGCGTATGCGCTGGCCTATCTGGTGGGTGGCGAGCGTCGAATGCTGCGGTTGATACGCCGGTACGGACCGATAATGACGATGCCCATTCTCAGTCTGGGCAACGTCGCGATCGTGTCCGATCCAGAGTTGGTAAAGCAGGTCTTCACCGCTGCGCCCGATGTCCTGCTCGGCGGGGAGGGCGTGGGACCCGCGGCCGCGATCTACGGGTCCAGATCGATGTTCGTCCAGGAGGAGCCCGAGCACCTTCGGCGGCGCCGACTCTTGACACCTGCGCTACACGGCGCCGCGTTGAGCAGTTACGTGCCGATCATGGAGAACTCTGCGCGCATGGCGACGCGCAGCTGGCCCGTCGACCGCCCGTTCGAAATGCTCACGGCCGCACGCTCTTTGACGCTGGACATCATCGTCAAGGTCATCTTCGGCGTCGATGATCCCGACGAGGTGCGCCGATTGGGCCAGCCATTCGAAAGGCTGTTGAACCTCGGGGTTTCCGAGCAGCTGACCGTCCGATACGCACTGCGCCGCGCGGGCGCACTGCGGGTCTGGCCGCAGCGGGCACGGGCCAACAGGGCGATAGACGCCGTCGTGATGCCGCTGATCGCGCAGCGCCGAAATGATCCGGATCTGACCCGGCAACTCGATGTTCTGGCCCTGCTCATGTGCGCGCGCGGCGACGACGGAGAGCCACTGTCGGACAACGAGATTCGCGACGACCTGATCACCCTGATGCTGGCCGGCCACGAAACCACCGCGACCACCCTGGCATGGGCCTTCGACCTGCTGCTGCACGATCCCGACGCGTTACGACGGGTGCAAGCCGAAGCCAGGAGCGGGGGCGAAGAGTTCACCACCGCGGTGATCAACGAGACCCTACGGATACGTCCGCCCGCGCCCTTCACCGCTCGCGTTGCCGCTCAACCGTTTCCCATTGGCGGCTACCGCGTCGACGCCGGCACCCGAATCGTCGTCCACATCATTGCCATCAACCGCGACGCACGCATGTACGAGCATCCGAATGAGTTTCGGCCCGAGCGATTCCTGGGCACGCGACCGCAGACGTATGCGTGGGTTCCATTCGGCGGCGGCATCAAACGCTGCCTGGGCGCCAGCTTCTCCATGCGCGAGCTGATCACCGTCACGCATGTCCTACTGCGAGAAGGCGAATTCAGCGCCGTCGACGAAAGGCCTGAAAAGATCGTGCGGCGCTCGATAATGCTGGCACCTGCCCACGGAACCCGGGTGCGATTCCGGCCGCGCGAGACACGCTGCCTACCAATATAATTCAGGCTTGCGCCCACTCCCGCTCGCATACTCGGCAGTGCCGGGTGACGGCCGCCCATTGCGGCTCGTCATCGGCGGTTCTGCGGAGCAAATGCGTACATTCGTCGCCGCATCCGGGGCAGGGACACGAGGCGTAGTAGGGCTCGATCGCCTGCTCGCCCATCAGATGCAGGTTTTCGGCCCGGGAGAACGGCACGATCCCCAGCAACTCGGGGCGGGGGCCGACGCGGGGCTGATCGAGCCACAGCAGGCCACATACCACCATCGCGACCGCCGCGAAGATGGCCAGTATGGACATGGGAACGTTCCACGGCCAGTTCGGGGGCACCGGGGTGACGGTGAGAAACACCGCAACGGCGGTCACCACAAAGGCCACAATGGCGCCCGATTTGGCGAACCGGTAACCGTCGGCGTTCAACGTCTCCCAGGCCTCAATCTCCCGCTGCCGCTGCGCGATTTCCACCAGAGTTGGGTGATGGGGAAAGTCATCTCGGCGCGCCCCATCGGGGCCCCTCTCTTCGGAGGATGGTCTCACCAGCGCCATGCCAGCAAAGTCTAACGCCGGGTACCTGCCGCAGCGACTCGACCAGAAACGCGCTCATTGCGAAACCGTTGAGAATCCCTCCAGGCGTGGGCCGCACGCTGACGGTATCGATACCAAGCGTGCGATTTGGCTACCGGAGGCCGCGATGGAACCGCAAGCCGTCACCACGTCACTCAGCCGATCACCCGAGGCGAGCGACGGTCGCCCGCACGTCGCGTCCGGACTTGGTCGCGTCCGCATATCCGGCGCGCTGCGCGCGTTTCTGCAAGATTCTCGCGGTGTGCCGGTCTACCCGGCGGGCAGTTGATTCGCTGACCGGATACCAGCTGTGACAATGGTCGGGGTGGCGGGATTTGAACCCACGGCCTCTTCGTCCCGAACGAAGCGCGCTACCAAGCTGCGCCACACCCCGCCTGAAGCTTCGACAGCCTATCGCACCGGGCCATTAAGGTGCCAAACCGCAGGCCAATGTCTAGCTCCAGGTGCAGTCTTGCTCGAATTCGACCAGCGCCCGCGCCGGGCCGGTGAGATCGAACCCCTGCTCGTTGACCCACTCGTCGCTGAAGTAGCTGTCGGAGTAGCGGTCGCCGCTGTCCGCGAGCAGTGTGACCACCGAGCCGTGACGGCCCGCCGCGGCCATCTCGGCCAGCAGGCCGAAGGCGCCCCACACGTTGGTGCCCGTCGACGGCCCCACCCGGCGTCCCAGCACGGTGCTGACATGCCGCGCGGCCGCGATCGACGCGGCGTCGGGCACCGAGACCATGCGGTCGACCACGTCGGGCAGAAACGACGGCTCGACGCGCGGCCGACCGATGCCTTCGATTCGTGATGACGCGGCCATGACAATGTCGTCGCGACCTTCGGCGTACGAGGGAAAGAATGCCGAATTCTCCGGATCCACCACGCACAGCCGGGTCGCGTGTCGCCGGTAGCGGATATAGCGCCCGATGGTCGCGCTGGTCCCACCGGTGCCGGCGCCCACCACGATCCACTCGGGGACGGGATACTGCTCGTCTTGCATCTGGGCGAAGATCGACTCGGCGATGTTGTTGTTGCCACGCCAATCGGTGGCACGCTCGGCGTTGGTGAACTGGTCGAGATAGTGCCCGCCGGTCTCTCGCGCCAAGCGCTCGGCTTCGGCATACACCTCACTCGAGTTCTGTACGAAATGGCAACGGCCGCCTTGGGATTCGATGAGCGCCACCTTCGACGAGCTGGTGGTCGCCGGAACCACGGCGATGAACGGCAGGCCAAGCAGCGACGCGAAGTACGCCTCGGATATCGCCGTGGAACCCGACGACGCCTCGACGACCGTGGTGCCCTCGCCGATCCATCCGTTGCACAGTGCATACAAGAACAGCGAGCGCGCCAGCCGGTGCTTGAGGCTGCCGGTGATATGCGTCGTCTCGTCCTTGAGGTAGAGCGCGCTGCCGACGTCCGCACCCCACGCCGACGGCAACGGATAACGCAGCAGGTGTGTGTCGGCGCTGCGCCGGGTGTCGGCCTCGATCAGCCGAATTGCGTCGTCGGTCCAGCTCCTTGACAGGCTGCGGTCCGCGATCGGGGTTCGATCGCTCACCGCACCGAGGCAGTTGGCTGCGAGCGGCCCAACTCGATGGCGGAGTCTCGCCCACCCATCGGGGCGGCTATCAACGTCAGCAGCGTCGCCTCGGGGCGGCAGCAGAAACGCACCGGCGCGAACGGCGAAGTGCCCAGCCCCGCGGAGACGTGCAAGGCCATGTTGGCGCCCCAGCGCGACGGCCCCTTCGCCCGGGTGCGGTCCAGACCGCAGTTGGTCACCAGGGCGCCGTAGAACGGTAGGCACAACTGCCCGCCGTGCGTGTGGCCGGCCATCACCAGCTGGTAGCCGTCGGCGGCGAAGCGATCCAGCACCCGTGGCTCCGGGGAGTGCGTCAGGCCCAGCCGCAGGTTGGCCGCCGGGCTGGCCGGGCCGGCGATGGCGTCATAGCGGTCCCGATCGATATGCGGGTCGTCCACTCCGGCGGCGGCGATGTGCAGGCCGGCCACCTCGAACTCGCGACGAGTGTGGGTGAGGTCGAGCCAGCCGCGTTCGGTGAATGCCGCCCGCAGGTCCTGCCAGGGCAGCGGCTCACCGCGGACGCGATGCGACGGATTGGTGACGTAGTTCAACGGGTTTTTCACCCGCGGCCCGAAGTAGTCGTTGCTGCCGAAGACGAACACACCCGGCCGCGAAAGCAGATCGCCCAACGTCTGGACGACCGCGGGCACCGCCTTGGGATGGGCCAGGTTGTCGCCGGTGTTGACGACCAGGTCGGGCTCCCAGCCGGCCAGCTCGCGCAGCCAGGCCTGTTTGCGGCGTTGGTTGGGCAGCATGTGGAGATCGCTGATGTGGAGCACTCGAAGCGGGGTGGAACCCGGGGTCAGCACGGGCATGGTGATCTCGCGCAGGACGAATGCGTTGCGCTCAACGACCGCCGCATAACCGACGCCGGCGACGGCAGAACCGAGCGCGACGGCGCCGGCTCGTATCAGGGTGGGCAGAACATCAGCCATGCATGCAGCGTACTGCCGGTTGAAGACTCAGGACGCCTCTCGCGCCCCCGCGTTCTTACGGCGGGCCGCCCGGCGGCGGCGGTGGTGGAGCCAGCAAGGGAATGGTGATCGGCGGCAGGCCCGGAATTTCGACGACCTGCGATCCGATCGGCGGTGGCACTCCGTCCGGCGGTGGCGGCGGAGCGGGCGGGATGCCGTTACTGGTTTGGATCGTGATGATCGAACCCGGGATTGTTTGCCCGGTCGGCATCGTTCCGACCACTTCGCCGGCCTTGGCGGTGCTGTTGACGGCGTTCGGTTGGTCGGCGACCTGGAAGCCCGCACCCTTGAGGCGGGCGCGCGCCGCGTCCAGGTCGAGACCGGCAACGCTGGGCCCCCGGCCCGCCGGTGATCCGTCCACGTAGCGAGGGTCGGTCGGCGGCATCTGCACCGGTCCGAACGCGGTCGCGATCGGCTTCATCGCGGTGAACCAGGTGCGCGCCGGCTCGTTACCGCCGTACAAGTCACCCTCGCCGCAATGGCGCAGCGGTGACGAGCACAAATCCGTCGGGGTGGTCGAGTCGTCGTAGATGTAGTTCGCCGCCGCGTAGTACTTGGTGAAGCCGACGAAGCCGGAGGAGCGGTGGGCCTCGGTGGTGCCGGTCTTACCCGACACCGGCAGGTCCCAGCCCGCGGCCCCGGCCGAGCCCGCCGCCGTGCCGCCGCCGCTGGCGTCCTTGCTCATCGCGTTGGCGAGGGTGTTGGCCAGCCCCTCGGGCACCACCTGATCGCAGGTCTCGGTCGTCACCGCGACCTCGTTGCCGTTGCGGTCGATCAGCTTGTCGATCGGATTCGGCGGGCACCACGTGCCGCCGGAGGCCAGCGTGGCCGCGACGTTCGACAGCTCCAGGGCATTCACCTCGATGGGGCCCAGGGTGAACGACCCGAGGTTCTGCCGCTTGACGAAGTCGGCCAGGCTTTCGTTGCTATCCGGGTTGTAGTCGCGCGCGGTCCCCGGGTCGGCATAGGACCGCAGCCCGAGCTTGACCGCCATGTCGACCGTGCGCGTCACGCCGACCTGGGAGATCAGCTTGGCGAATGCGGTGTTGGGCGAGGTGGCCAACGCATCGGTCACGTTCATTGAACCCCGGTAGTTACCGGCGTTGATCACACACCAGGTGTCCTTGGGGCATCCTTTGGCCCCGCCCGAGCCCAGGCCCTTGGCCTGGAACCGCGATGGCACCTCGAGCGTGGCGTTGGTGCCCATGCCCATGTCCAGGGCGGCGGCCGTGGTGAAGATCTTGAACACCGATCCCGCGCCGTCGCCGACGAGTGAGAACGGCTGCGGGCGCATCGTCTGGCCGGCGTCGATGTCCAGCCCGTAGGTGCGGTTGCTGGCCATCGCCATCACCTTGTGCGAATCCTTGCCCGGCTTGATCACGCTCATCACGCTCGAGATGCCTGGGAGGCTCGGACTGGCGAATTTGTCGATGGCCGTCTTGACCGGGATCTGGACGTCCGGGTCCAGCGTCGTGCGGATGAGGTAGCCACCCCTGGACACCTGTTCCTTACTGATCCCCGCCCGGGACAAGTAGGACTGCACGTAGTCGCAGAAAAAGGCGCGGTCGCCTGCCGCGATGCAGCCGCGTGGCAACTCGTTGGGCTGCGGCAAGATCCCCAGCGGCGTTGTCTTGGCGGCGCGCAGGGCGTCGGCCTCCTGGGGCAGGTTGTCGATCATGGTGTCCAGCACCAGGTTGCGCCGGGCCAGCGCGCCGTCCGGGTTGGTGTACGGGTTGAGCGCGCTGGTCGACTGCACCATGCCGGCCAGCAGCGCCGCCTGCTGCCAATTCAGGTCCGATGCGTTGATGCCGAAGTAGGTCTGCGCGGCGTCCTGGACGCCGAACGAGCCGTTGCCGAACGAGACCAGGTTCAGATAGCGGGTCAGGATCTCCGGTTTGGTGAAGGTCTTGTCGAGCGTGAGCGCCATCCGGATCTCGCGCAGCTTGCGTGCGGGCGTGGTCTCGACGGCCGCGTGTTTTTCGGCGTCGGTCTTGGCGGTGACCAACAGCTGATAGTTCTTCACGTACTGCTGTTCGATCGTCGAACCGCCGCGGGTGTCCACATCACCGGACGCGTAGCCGGCCAGCCCGGTCAGCGTGCCCTTCCAGTCCACCCCGTTGTGGTAGGCGAATCGCTTGTCTTCGATCGAGACGATCGCCAGCTTCATGGTGTTGGCGATTTTGTCGCCGGGAACCTCGAACCGACGCTGCTCATACAGCCACGCGATGACGTTGCCCTTCGAGTCGACCATCGTCGACACCGCGGGCACCTGAGCCTCGAGAAGCTGGGCCGACCCGTTGGCGACGACTTCGGACGCGCGGTTGGACATCAGCCCCAGCCCACCCGCGAACGGGAACAACATCGCCGTCGCGACCACACTGGCCAACAGGCAGCATCCGGCCAATTTGAGGACCGTGAGGACTGCCGGCGGGCGGTCTGACATGCGTACTACAGTAGCGGCCCGCCATTGGCAGGCTGCGCCGTCGTTTTACCAGCTCGGATCAAGACGCGGTGACCGTAGCCGTCACGGCCCTCGTGACCAGCAAATTTGTCGTTTTCGGCCGCGTTGTTCGTGCTCGTTTTACTCTTCCGCCACCTAAATTGGTTACTCAACGAGACGTCTGGTCTTACGCTGATGTACGAGACGGGACGCGCGTCCCAAAAAAAGCGTTATGAGACTGTTGCGCAATTGCCACCTGACCACCTAACTTATACAGACGGTGAGATTCAGGTAACACGGATCTGCACAGTGTGGCGTGGATCGCAAACGAGGGTTTGTACCCGAGGAGGGCGGTCGCCAAGCCGCGACCGGGAGGAAGGGAACAGCTCGTGTCAGTTACACGATCGGTTGCTCGTCGGACGAACATTTCGGCTGCACAGGGGGTGCTCCGCAGTGTTGACGCAGAAGAGCGGATTGCCTGGGTTTCCCAGGCGTTATGCCGGACCACTGACCCCGACGAATTGTTCGTCCGGGGCGCTGCCCAGCGTAAGGCGGCCGTCATCTGCCGCCATTGCCCGGTGATGCAGGAATGCGGGGCGGACGCGCTGGATAACAAGGTCGAGTTCGGCGTTTGGGGCGGTATGACCGAGCGCCAGCGCAGGGCCCTGCTGAAGCAGCACCCTGACGTCGTGTCGTGGTCGGACTTCTTCGACAAGCGCAGGAACCGCGGCGTCAGCTAGCTCCCGTCAGGACCGCATCTACCGCACGGTTGCGGTAGGTCGGTCTGCGGCGCGAGGCGCTCCGGCCGGTCGCTCTTCATCATTACGATTCTGTTACAGCGCAGGCCGTCACGGCCCCGCGCTGAACGGTGCCTAATAAAACGGGCGAGCCCGACTGCCTTGTACTGGATAGGAATTCGCGGCCGAGAACGGGTTCGTTACCGAGATGCGGGTTAGGCAGCGGTTTTTCGGCTGCCTACTGCGCGGGCCGCGTCGTCGCCGACCGGGCCCGGGCTGGGGGCTTTGTTAGTCGCCTGCCGCGCGAGCCGCATCGTCGCCGACCGCGGTGATCTGGTCGGCCAGTGCACTCAAAGCCTCCAGGTCCGAAACATCGAACGGCAGCGACGGCACCCCGAGGACCGGCACATGCGGGTTGGCTCCGGTGAAGCGGGACAGCAGCCGCACCTCCCGCTTGGCGGTCTGACCGCGGTCGGCATGGATCTGCAGCACCGCCGCGGCCAGCGCCGCGGCCTCGGAGTCTGCGTCGGCCCCCAGCGTTTCGCCTCCGTCGACCGCGCGCTCGACCGGTAGCGAGCACAGCATCGGGTGGGTGCGGTTCAGGATGAGCCCCGCCAGCGGCATGCTCTCCTGCGACAGCCGGTCGACGAAGAACGACGCCTCACGCAATGCGTCGGGCTCGGCCGCCGACACCACCACGAACTGGGTACCGCGCCGTTTCAGCAGTGAATAGGTGCGGTCGGCCTTCTCGCGCCAACCGCCGAACGTGGCCTCCAGTGATTGCACGAAAGATCCGATGTCACCGAGCAGTTGCGAGCCCATGATGGTCGACAGCGCCTTCATGGCCAAACCCATTGCGCCGGTGACCAATCGCCCGATCCCCCGGCCCGGCGCGAGTAGCAGCCGCCACAGTCGGCTATCCATGAAGCTGCCCAAGCGTTTTGGCGCGTCCAGGAAGTCCAGCGCGTTGCGCGACGGGGGCGTGTCCACCACGATCAAATCCCAGCGGTCCTGCGCCAGGAGCTGGCCGAGTTTCTCCATCGCCATGTACTCCTGCGTCCCGGCGAGCGACGTGGCGACCGTTTGGTAGAACTGGTTGTTCAGCAGCGCCTGTGCCCGCTCCGGGCCGGAGTATTGCAGCACCATTTCATCGAACGTGCGACGCATATCCAGCATCATGGCGTGCAACTCGCCGGGCACCTCGGGTGCTAGCGGGACCCGTTGCGGGGTGTTGCCGAGGTCGTTGACGCCCAGCGCTTGAGCCAGTCGCTTGGCCGGGTCGATCGTCAAAACGCAGACGGTGCGGCCATATTCGGCCGCTCGCAGCGCCATCGCGGCCGCAGTGGTGGTCTTGCCGACGCCGCCGGCGCCGCAGCAGACCACGACCCGGTTGGATCTGTCGGCCAAGATCGCAGCCATGTCAAGTAATGTCGGTGTGACGCTCATCGAACTCCTTGCTGCGCAAGAGATTCCGACAGTTCGTAGAGGCTGCCTAGGTCGACGCCGTCGGAGATGGTGGGCAGCTCCAGCCGCGGCACCTTGAGCGCGTCGAGCTGTTGCGCGCTCTCTGCCCGTGCGGTGATGCGGGTGGCATGCTGGATGGTCTCGGTGAGCAGGCCGGCGAAGTCGGCGTCGTCGAGCTCGATTCCGGCCATCTTCAACCCGGCCCGCACCGAGTCCGCGTCGACATCGCCCTCGGCGGCCTTGGCCAGATCGCCGGGTTCCAGATACGACGGGATGTTGCGATTCACGATCACGCTGCCGATCGGCAGCTCCAGCTCGGAAAGTTCCTCGATGGCTTCCAGCGTCTCCTGTATCGGCAGCGTCTCCAACAGGGTCACCAGGTGAATGGCGGTCTGGTCGGAGTGCAGCAACTTCACCACGCCGTCGGCCTGCGAGTGCACCGGCCCGCCCTTGGCCAAGTCGGATACTGCCTTCGTTGTGTCCAGGAAGCGTGAGATCCGGCCCGTCGGTGGGGAATCGACGACAATTGCGTCATAAACCGGGAGCTTGTTCTTGTCGAGGCGCACCGCCGCCTCCTTGATCTTGCCGGTGAGCAGCACGTCGCGCAGGCCGGGCGCGATCGTCGTGGCGAACTCGACCGCGCCAATGCGGCGCATCGCGCGGCCGGCGAGACCGAGGTTGTAGAACATGTCGAGGTATTCCAGGAACGCGGCCTCGATGTCGATGGCCAGAGCATTGACCTGGCCGCCCCGCTCGGCGGTCGCGATCTTGACTTCTTCATAGGGGAGCGGCGGAACGTCGAAGAGCTGCGCGATGCCTTGGCGCCCCTCGACTTCGACGAGCAGGACTTTGCGGCCCCCCGCGGCCAGGGTGAGGGCCAGCGCGGCCGCGATCGTCGACTTACCGGTGCCGCCTTTGCCAGTCACGAAATGCACGCGGGCCTTCGACAGACGTGCCGGCCAGCCGACGGAGCTACCGCCGCTCGATATGGTTGCCACCATCGCATGCTAGCCCCAGTGCTTCGCGGCCCCCGCAAATCGGGTGGAGTACCTGCGACACGGCCAATGAGCTGGCCACCGGGTTGGTCAGAGCCGTGCCTCAGCGTTCTGCAGCGACCGATAAGCTCGCGGCATGAGCCAACCGACCACGTGGGAGTACGCCACGGTTCCCCTGCTGACGCACGCCACCAAACAGATCCTCGACCAATGGGGTGCCGACGGCTGGGAGCTGGTGGCGGTGCTGCCCGGGCCCACCGGCGAGCAGCACGTGGCCTACCTGAAGCGCCCGAAGTAGGGAGCCCGCATCCATGACTGCGTCAGCCCGGCTCGAGGCGATCGGTATTTCGCTTCCGCAGGTTGTTGCGCCGCTGGCTTCCTACCTTCCGGCAAAGCGCACCGGCAACCTGGTCTACACGGCGGGGCAGCTGCCGATGGAGAGCGGCAAGCTGGCCGGCACCGGCAAGGTCGGCGCCGAGGTCAGCCCCGAGGAGGGCAACGCGCTCGCGCGGCTCTGCGCGCTCAACGCGTTAGCGGCAGTCCATTCCCTGGTGGGGATCGACTCGGTGACTCAAGTGGTCAAGGTCGTCGGGTTCGTCGCCTCCGCTCCGGGCTTCAATGGACAGCCCGGCGTCATCAACGGTGCTTCCGACCTTCTCGCTGAAGTGTTCGGCGACAACGGCACCCACGCGCGTTCGGCGGTCGGGGTCTCCGAGCTCCCACTTGACGCACCTGTGGAAGTCGAGCTGATCGTGGAGGTCGGCTGACGACCGTGAGTGAGGCTGCGGAGTCGTCGACCCATCCCGCATACGGCAGGTTGCGGGCGGTTACCGAGACGGCCTCGGTCCTGCTGGCCGACAACCCCGGGTGGCTGACCCTGGAGGGCACCAACACCTGGGTGCTGCGGGGCCCGCGCAGCGACGAGCTGGTGATCATCGACCCCGGGCCCGACGACGACGAGCACATCGCGCGCGTCGCCGCGCTGGGCCGCATCGCGCTGGTGCTGATCAGCCATCGGCACAGCGACCACACCGATGGCATCGACAAGCTGGTCGACCTGACCGGGGCGACGGTGCGCTCGGCGGGCAGCGGCTTTTTGCGCGGGCTCGGCGGCGAATTGATCGACGGCGAGGTGATCGATGCCGCGGGCCTGAAAATCAAGGTGATGGCGACACCCGGCCACACCGCAGACTCGATGTCCTTCGTTCTAGAGGACGCCGTGCTGACCGCGGACACAGTGTTGGGGCGGGGCACCACCGTCATCGACAACGAAGACGGCAACCTGGCCGACTACCTGGAATCGCTGCGGCGGCTGGGCGGCTTGGGCCGTCGCACGGTGTTGCCCGGGCACGGGCCGGATCTGGCCGACCTGGAAGCCGTTGTCTCCGAGTACTTGACGCATCGCCAGCAACGCCTGGACCAGGTGTGTGCCGCGTTGGCAGAGCTTGGCGACGACGCGACCGCGCGCCAGATCGTCGAACACGTCTACACCGACGTCGACGAGAAATTGTGGGACGCGGCCGAGTGGTCCGTGCAGGCGCAGCTGGATTACCTGCGCCGCTAGCGGTGATCGCGCGAGTCACAACTGCCACATAGGCCCCGGGTTTGGAAGCGCGAGGCGGTTCTGAAACGTGATAGCGCAGGCGATATCACGTTCTCGGGCCGGATGATGGGAGCCGCGGCGGTACCCACGTGACTGGTGTGACTGCATCAGCCGTGCCTATCGCGCCCGGCGCGCCAGCCTTTCGGAGTCCGAGATCAGCACGCTCTTGCCTTCGAGCCGGATCCAGCCGCGGTGGGCGAAATCGGCCAGCGCCTTGTTCACGGTTTCCCGGGAAGCGCCCACCAGCTGGGCGATCTCCTCTTGGGTCAGGTCGTGGGTGACCCGCATGGCGCCGCCCTCCTGCGTGCCGAACCGCTGAGCGAGCTGCAACAGTTGCTTGGCGACCCGGCCGGGCACATCGGTGAAGATGAGGTCGGCCAGGTTGTTGTTGGTCCGCCGCAGCCGGCGGGCCAACACCCGCAACAGTTGCTCGGCAATCTCGGGGCGGTCGGCGATCCAGGCCCGCAGCGCGTCGCGGTCCATCGACACCGCGCGCACCTCGGTGATGGTGGTGGCGCTGGACGTCCGTGGCCCAGGGTCGAAGATCGACAACTCGCCGAACATGTCGGACGGGCCCATGATCGTCAGCAGGTTCTCCCGGCCGTCGGGTGATCGCCTGCCGATCTTCACCTTTCCCGAGACGATGATGTAGAGCCGGTCGCCCGGCTCCCCTTCCGCGAAAACGGTGTGTCCCCGGGGGAAGTCGACGGGTTGTAGTTGCTTGGTCAGTGCTGCGACTGCACCGGGTTCAACCCCCTGGAAGATTCCTGCTCTAGCCAGGATCTCGTCCACGTTGCCTCTTCAGCTTTCCAACGATGTGATATGGCAGGCCAACCGCTTAGCCATTAGTGAGCATAGAGGTAGGCCAATGTTGTCCAACGTGCCAACGCTACACACGATTGACGTGTCTAGTCGCCCCATATTGCGGATTGTATTGCGGATTGACGCGCGAATGCGCGTGTACTTGCATCGGCATCAGTCTGCCCGTAGCGGGGTCGGCGAGGCCGATGGCAAACACCGACTCGGCGTGATGCCGTCCGGTCAGCACCCGGGGCGGCGGGGCGGCGGCGAGTTGCTGGGCCTGGCGTTGATGCAGGTATTCCAGCGCCTCGGTAATGCCTTCTCTGGCCAGCGTCCGCATATCGACGGCCTGCGCATGCTCGAGAAACTCGTCGACATCGGCCGCCGTGACCGACTCACGGGCAAGCTCGGATTCGAGCCGGCCCAGGCCCAGCGCCGCAAGCATGAGTAGCCCGGGTATGAGGGCTACCAGCAACCATGACACAAGGAGAGTAAACATGCCCAAGGTCTCAGCGAGGTCACGAAATCAGTACTCTGTCGTAGGTGACAGCGGCAAAGGCGTCTGGACGCGCTAGATCGGCGCCGGCCAAGCCCGATCCCGCACTTGCGCGGCGCTGGGCATCCGAAACTCATGCCGGATTGGTGCGTCGCGCACGGCGCATGAATCGCACACTGGCGCAGGCTTTTCCAGACGCGCACTGCGAGCTGGATTTCAGGACCCCGCTGGAACTGACGGTGGCCACCATTCTTTCGGCACAAAGCACCGATAAACGGGTGAATCTGACGACGCCGGCGTTGTTTGTGCGCTACACCTCGGCGCTGGATTATGCGCAAGCGGATCGCGCCGAACTGGAAGAGCTGATCCGCCCCACCGGATTCTTTCGCAACAAGGCGAGCTCGCTGATCGGCCTGGGGCAAGCCCTGGTCGAACGATTCGGCGGCGAGGTGCCCTCGACCATGGATGAACTCGTGACGCTGCCCGGGGTGGGACGCAAGACGGCAAACGTCGTCTTGGGGAACGCCTTCGGCATCCCCGGAATCACGGTCGATACCCATTTTGGACGGCTGGTGCGCCGCTGGCGCTGGACCGAGGACGAGGATCCGGTCAAGGTGGAGCACGCCGTCGGCGAGCTGATCGAACGCAAAGAGTGGACGCTGCTGAGCCATCGAGTGATTTTTCATGGCCGCCGGGTGTGTCACTCCCGTAAACCCGCGTGCGGTGTCTGCCTACTGGCCAAGGACTGCCCGTCCTATGGCCTCGGTCCCACCGACCCGCTGCTTGCCGCGCCGCTCGTGCAGGGCCCCGAAACCGAGCACCTGCTGGCTTTGGCCGGGCTGTAGCGCCGGGTCGGGCGAGGGTGACTCGAAGAGCCCGCTGGACCATCGCGATCCTGGCGGTGGTGGCAGTGCTCGCGGTGGCGTTGGTGTTGCAGTTGCGCGACGGCTCCTCGCAGTCCGCCGACACCGGGCCCACGAACGCCCGTCAACATCGGGACGCCGACACGCCGGCCGCGCTCGCCGGGCCGCGGGAGCGGGCGAGGCTGTCGCCCTGCCCAACCGCCGGCAGCGGCCCCGGCCCGGCGGCTCTGCGCGGTGTGCTGGTGGACTGCGCCGCCGACGGATCGACCGTCGATGTCGCCCCGGCGCTGGCCGGGCGGCGCGTGGTCTTGAACCTGTGGGCCTATTGGTGTGCGCCGTGCACGGCCGAATTACCCGCGATGGCCGAGTATCAGCGCCGGGTCGGGCCCGACGTGTTGGTGGTGACCGTGCATCAAGACGAGAACGAAGCGGCCGCGTTGCTTCGGCTGGCGGAGCTGGGCGTTCGGCTGCCCACCCTGCAGGACGGCCGCCGTCTGATCGCGTCGGCATTGCGGGTGGCAAATGTGGTGCCCGCGACGGTGGTCCTGCGGTCGGACGGTAGCGTTGCGCAGACGCTGCTGCGTGATTTCGCGAGTGCCGACGAGATCGCCGCGGCGGTCGGAAACGACGTATGAGCGAGCTCGGCGGCCCGAAACAGGCTGAGTAGTTGGGCCCGACAAGGAGGCGCCGGTGAGTGCTGGGGGTACCGCCCGCGCGCGGGGAACGGTTCCTCTGACGCCTGACGCCAGCCCGTCGTGGCTGCGTCCGTTGGTGGACAACGTGAGTCAGATCCCCGAGGCGCTACGGCGCCGACTACCGCCGGACGTGCTCGAGATGCTGAGCAGCGCCAAAGGAGTGGCCGAAGAGCGGGAGGCCGCTGTGCTGGTGCTGTTTTCGGGCCCGGAGTCCGGGCCGGCCGACGCCGGCGTTCCCGACGAGGCCGACCTATTGCTCACCGTGCGCGCGTCGTCGCTGCGTCACCACGCGGGCCAGGCGGCGTTTCCCGGCGGCGCATCCGACCCCACCGACGACGGGCCCGTTGCCACCGCGTTGCGGGAAGCGCAGGAAGAGACCGGGATCGACGTCAACCGGCTGCACCCGTTGGTCGTCATGGAGCGGACCTTCATCGCGCCATCGCAGTTCGAGGTCGTCCCGGTATTGGCGTATTCGCCGGATCCCGGGCCGGTGGCCGTCGTCAACGAGGCCGAGACGGCGATCGTGTCGCGGGTTCCGGTGCGCGCCTTCATCAATCCGGACAACCGCCTGATGGTGTACCGCGGCGATCTCGGGCGGCGTTGGGCCGGCCCGGCGTTTCTGTTGAATCAGATGTTGGTTTGGGGATTCACTGGCCAGGTGATTTCTGCGGTGCTCGACGTCGCCGGCTGGGCAAAGCCGTGGGACACCAGCGACCTGCGCGAGCTGGACGACGCGATGACGCTGGTCGGGGAGCACGGTGGCGCACGATGAACTCGATGACTCCGTCTCAGTGGCTGGATGTCGCGGTGCTGGCCGTCGCATTCATCGCGGCGATCTCGGGTTGGCGTTCGGGCGCAGTGGGTTCGCTGTTCTCGTTCATCGGCGTGCTGCTCGGCGCGATAGCGGGAGTGCTGCTGGCGCCACACATCGTCAGCCACATCGCCGCGCCGCGCGCCAAGCTGTTCACCGCGCTATTCCTGATTCTGGCGCTGGTCGTCGTTGGCGAGGTCGCCGGCGTGGTGCTGGGGCGGGCCGTGCGCGGCGCGATCCACAGCCGCACCATCCGAACCATCGACTCGGTGATCGGTGTGGGCGTTCAGCTCGTCGTGGTGCTGACCGCGGCGTGGTTGCTCGCGACGCCGTTGACGCAGTCGAAGGATCAGCCCGAATTGGCTGCGGCAGTTCGGGGTTCGCAGGTGCTGGCCCGGGTCAACGAAGTCGCACCGCCCTGGCTGAAGACGGTCCCCAAGCGACTCTCGGCGCTGCTGAACACTTCCGGGCTGCCGGCCGTGCTGGAACCCTTCAGCCGCACTCCGGTGATTCCCGTCGCCTCGCCCGACCCGGCCCTGGCCACCAACCCCGTCGTGATGTCCGTCGCACCCAGTGTCGTCAAAGTGCGCAGCGTAGCGCCCAGTTGCCAAAAGGTGTTGGAGGGCAGCGGATTCGTGATCGCGCCCGACCGGGTGATGACCAACGCACACGTGGTGGCCGGGTCCAGCAGCGTGCAGGTGTACGCCAGCGGCAACCCGCTCGACGCGACCGTGGTGTCCTATGACCCGTCGGTCGACATCGCGATTCTCGCCGTCCCCAATCTGCCGCCGCAGCCGCTGGCCTTCGCCGAGAACGAGGCGAAATCCGCCGCCGATGTCGTCGTCCTGGGTTATCCCGGCGGCGGCAATTTCACCGCGACACCGGCCAGGATCCGCGAGGCGATCAAACTCAGCGGACCCGACATCTACCGGGATCCGGCGCCGGTCACCCGCGACGTCTACACCATCAGAGCCAATGTGGAGCAAGGCAATTCGGGCGGACCGCTGATCGACATGAGCGGCCATGTGCTCGGGGTGGTCTTCGGCGCTGCCGTCGACGATCCCGATACCGGTTTCGTGTTGACCGCCGGCGAGGTGTCCGGCCAGCTTTCCCGGATCGGTGACACCCAGCAGGTGGGCACCGGGGCCTGCGTCAGCTGACGCGGGGTCCGTGCACCTGCTCGAGGAACCTCGTCAGCAGCCGGTTGACTTCGTCGGGCGCCTCTTCGTGGCTGAAATGTCCTGCGCCGGTGATGGATAGGTAACGGCCCTGCGGCGCATACCGCTGACTGTGATCGACCGGGTCGGCCAGCACATAGGGGTCGGCGTCGCCGCGCAGGTGCAGCAGGGGCATGCCGAGTTGTTGAGACATCGACTTGATGTAACGCCGACCCTCGCCGCGCAGCTGGCTGCGCACCGCCCAGCGCTGGTATTCCAGCGCGCAGTGCGCCGCACCCGGGACCTGGATCGCCGTCCGCAGGTAGCCGATGGTTTGCGAAAAGTCCTCGGAGGCAACCCATTTGGCGCTGCTGCGGCTGCTGACCAGGTGCTCGATCTCGGCCCCGTTATCCCGGGTCAGCAGGCGCTCCGGCCACAGCGGCATTTGGTAGCGCAGCAGGTTCGGCAGCAGCGCGTAACCCTGGTCGCGACGCAGCAGCGCGGAGCGTCGTAGGGCGGCCGGGTGGGGAGAGCTGATCAGGGCGATGCCCGCGACCAGCCGGGAATGCAGCAGCGCCGCGGTCCAGCAGGCCAGCCCGCCGTCGGCGTGGCCGATCAGCGTCGCCGACGAATGCCCAAGGGCGCGAATGAGTCCGGCCGTGTCGCCGGCCATGGTCCAGGCGTCGTAGCCGCGGGGCGGCTTGTCACTGCCGCCATAGCCGCGCCGATCGACGGCGACCACGCGCGCACCGGTCAGCCCGCGCAGCTGATGGCGCCAGGTCCACCAGAAGGAGCCGAAGCCGTGCAGCAGCATGACCAGCGGCCGTGACGTGGCCGGTGCGGTTGCGTCCTGGGACAGTGCCTCGACGACGTGGAATCGGATGCCGTTGGCATGCACGTGCAAATGCCGCCACGGCCCGTCGATGCGGGTGACCGACGGGTCCGGTGCTGACATCTACCAACCTGACGGATCGGTGGCGGGAGCGTCGGGGGCGCTCTGCGGCGCCGTGAGCTTGGGTACTGCGGCCCTGTCGTGACCCGGGGTGAGCGCGGTCCGGGTTTCCTTGACCGACTCGATGGTCTCCCGCGGTCCCCGGATGCGGCGCACCTTCAAGAAGCCCAAGAGCCCCAGCACCGCCCCGACCACGACCATGATCGCGAACACGATCAGGAACGCGACCCAGCGCCACAGCCATGTGTCGAGCAGCTCGGCGAGGAAGAAGAAGAAAAAGAAGGTGGAGTAGAACAGCACGACCAGCGCGGCGATGAAGTAGACGCTGCCGGTCAGGCCCTTCTTGACGTCGCGGGTGATTTCGGCGCGGGCAAGTTCGACCTCGGCGCGCACCAGGGTCGACATCTGGGTGGTCGCGTCTTTGATCAGGTTCCCGATCGACGGCTCAGCGGGCCCGGCCTGCGGGTCTGCCAACGGAATCGTGGTCAGCGTGCTGGGCACACCGTTGGTGCGGTCCACTTTGCTCACAGGCGCGGTCCTCTCGGGTTCGCTGTCGTCGCGGTTCATGTTGCCATGCGGTGCAATGTCAGACGAGGCCAGCCTTTTTGTCCGTTTTCTTCGGCTGACGCTATTTGCACAGCACCAGAAGGGCTCTGGTGATCCTTTAGACTGGCGCTCCTGTTGCTCCGACATTCCGCTGACAGGAGTTTCGCTTTGCGCGAGGCGCGACGCTGGTTGGTGGCGGGGCTGGTGGCGGTCCTGCTGGGTGTGCAGGGTTTGCCCGGCAAAGCTGGCGCCGACGACAGGGTGCCGATGGGCGGCGGGGCCGGCATCGTCATCAACGGCGACACGATGTGCACGCTGACGACCATCGGCTCCGATGCCGCTGGTGAACTGATCGGCTTCACCTCCGCACACTGCGGGGGACCCGGGGCGCAGATCGCCGCCGAGGCCGCCGAAGGCCGAGGGCAACTCGGTGTCATGGTCGCCGGCAACGACGCCCTCGACTACGCGGTGATCAAGTTCGACCCCGCCAAGGTCGCGCCGGTGGCCAACTACAACGGCTTCCTGATCAACGGCGTCGGCCCGAATCCGGTGTTCGGCCAGATCGCCTGCAAGCAGGGTCGCACCACCGGCAACTCCTGCGGCGTCACCTGGGGGATGGGCCAGGACCCCGGCACGCTCGTCATGCAGGTCTGCGGCCGGCCGGGTGACTCGGGCGGGCCGGTAACGGTCGACAATCTGCTGGTCGGCATGATCCACGGCGCGTTCAGCGACAACCTGCCGACCTGCGTCATCAAGTACATCCCGCTGCACACTCCGGCGGTGGTGATGTCGTTTCCCGCCATCCTGGCCGACATCAATGCCAAGCATCGTCCGGGTGCGGGTTTCGTCCCGGTGCCGGCCTGACCCGCCCGGCGCTATTGGGCGGCGCGGATCGCGTCGAACACGGTGGGGTCCAGCAGCGTCGACGTGTCGCCCAGCTCCCGCTTTTCGGCGACGTCGCGCAGCAGCCTGCGCATGATCTTGCCGCTGCGGGTCTTGGGCAGCTCCGGCACGACGTGGATCTCGCGTGGCTTGGCGATCGGTGAGATCTCCACGGCCACGTGACCGCGCAACTCGTCGACGGTGCCGTCGTGCACGTCGTACTCGGCGCACATTACGACGAACGCGCAGATGGCTTGGCCCGTGGTCTCATCTTTCTTTGCGACCACTGCGGCCTCGGCCACTCCGGAGTGACCGACGAGCGCCGACTCCAGCTCGGCGCTCGAAAGCCGATGCCCGGACACGTTCATCACGTCGTCGATGCGCCCCACGATCCAGATGGCGCCGTCGCGGTCGTAATAGGCGCTGTCGCCGGCGAAGTACCAGCCCTGCTCGGCGAACCTGGACCAATAGGTCTCGACGTAGCGCTCCGGGTCGCCCCAAATGCCGCGCAGCATGGACGGCCACGGCTGATCTAACACCAGGTAGCCGGTGACGTGTTCGCCATGGTGGACGCTCGGCGTCAGCTCGTCGCCGTGGTCATCGACGATCTTGGCCGAGATCCCGGGCAGCGCCGCCATCGCCGAACCGGGTTTGGCCGCCGTGACTCCGGGCAGTGGCGAGATCATCGCCGAACCGGTCTCGGTCTGCCACCAGGTGTCCACGATCGGGAGGCTGTCGGCGCCGATCACCTTGCGGTACCAGCGCCACGCCTCGGGGTTGATCGGCTCGCCCACCGTGCCCAGCAGCCGCAGACTGGACAGGTCGTGTGCGTCGGGGATCTCACGCCCCCACTTCATGAACGTTCGGATGAGCGTCGGCGCAGTGTAATAGATTGTGACGCCGTACTTTTCGATGATCTCGAAATGCCGATGCTGGGTGGGCGAATCGGGCGTGCCCTCGTAGAGAACCTCGGTGACGCCGTTGGACAGCGGACCGTACACACCGTAGGAGTGCCCAGTGACCCAGCCGATGTCGGCGGTGCACCAGAAGACGTCGGTTTCGGGCTTGATGTCGAAGACGTTGTAATGCGTGTAGGAGGCCTGGGTCAGGTAGCCGCCGCTGGTATGCATGATGCCCTTGGGCTTGCCGGTGGTGCCCGAGGTGTACAACAAAAACAACGGATGCTCGGCATCGAAGGGCTGTGCGGTGTGTTCGGGCGACGCGGAGTCGACGACATCGTGCCACCACACGTCGCGATCGTCGTTCCACGACACGTCAATTCCGGTGCGCCGCACCACCAGAACGTGTTCGACAGGGCTGTCGCCGTCCGGGCCCGGCGCCACGGCCTCGTCGGCCGCGTCCTTCAGCGGTGCCGGCTTGCCGCGCCGGAACTGCCCGTCGACGGTGATGACCAGCTTGGCTTGGGCATCGTCAATGCGGGCCCGCAGCGCCGTGGCGGTGAACCCGGCGAAGACCACGCTGTGCATCAGGCCCAGTCGCGCGCAGGCCAGCATCGCGATCACGGCTTCAGGGATCAACGGCATATAGATGGCGACCCGATCGCCGGCCACCAGACCGAGGTCGGTCAGCGCGTTGGCCGCCTTGCACACCTCGGTCTGCAAATCCGCGTAGGTCAGGCTGCGGCTGTCACCGGCGGGCTCGCCCTCCCAGTGAATGGCGACCCGGTTTCCGAGGCCGGCCTCGACGTGGCGGTCCACGCAGTTGTAGGCGACGTTGAGCTTGCCGCCGCCGAACCACTTCGCGAAGGGTGCGTCGGACCAGTCCAGCACCTCGCTGAACGGCGTCGCCCAGGACAGCCGGTTGGCCTGCTTGGCCCAGAACGCCAGCCGGTCCTGTTCGGCCTCGCTGTACAGCTCTTCGCGGGCGTTGGCCTGCTCGGCGAATGTCGTCGGCGGCGGATAGGAAGCGGGGTGGGCGGACGCGCCATCGGTGCGGGTGGCAGTCACGGGCTTCTCCTATGTCCAGGCTCTTCAACCGTCTGTGAGCCTAGACCCGTCCGGTGAAGCCGCGCTTCCAATCTGGGGTCATAGCGTCCCGCCATACCGCATACTCACCGGTGTGCCGGGATGTTACAGGCGCTACGCCCGCCGACTAGTGCGCAGCTTTGCCGCGACCGCAGCGTGTTACACGGCCGCCACGCTGTTGCCAACGCCGGCCTGGGCCGTGCCGGTGGAGACCGGCGACGAGGCCGCGCCCTGCTGGGCGGAGCAGGTCGCGGTGAGCGCTTCCCCGACGCAAGGCGCCGTGGGCCACCGGGCGTTGACGCTGACGTTCAGCCTTGCCGGCGGCGCGGAGCCGTGCACGCTGACCGGCTATCCCGCCGTCGAGTCCGGCGCCGGCGGACCCGACATTCACGCCAGGCCCACGTTGCGGGGATACATGGGCGGCTTGCCGAGCGGTGTCGACGTGCCGCCCACGGTCATCCTGTCGATCTCGACGCAGGGGCAGGCGACCGTCGAGGGCATCGCGATGGACGGCGCCGGTAATCCGTGCCCCAGCTACACCGATCTGCGCGTCAATCCGCCCGACACCGGCATCGTTTTCACCGTGCCCGTCGACATCGATGCCTGCGAACTGCAGGTGCACCCCATCACCTCGGCCAGGTAGCCGCTAGGGGCCGGCCTTCTCCAGGCAGTAAACAACGGCGGGAGTGGGGTAGCTGATTCCCTTGGCCCCCGGCGGGCACTGCGACCGGTCGGTGCTGCCATCGATGCGCTGGACGACTTTGATTTGCCTGGACCGGGTTTCGTCACAGGTACTCAGACTCATCGTCGGGTGATCGCGGTCGGGGCCGATTTCATAGCACTGGTCTTCTTTGAGGTTCAACGCGAAGCACAGTATGCCCGCGCTATTGGTGAAGCGGTCATAGATCGAGCCGTCGCGCTTGCCGTCCGGGCATGTCGCCGCAGCGTCGCCTTTGGCGGCGAGCACGTAGGTGTTCGCCGGATCGCCGCAGTCGCTGCCTGACGTCGAGCTGAATGATCGCTTGGAGTAAGCCATTTGGTTGATGCATTCGCCCACCCGCATCGAGGTTTGGGACGCATCGGCACGCGATCTCTCGCCCAGCGCGGTGAGCACGCGCGTAAGGTTGCCCAGAACGCCGAACGCCAGCACGACCGCGCCGATGGTGATGAGCACGGTGGCCGATTTCCCCGACGGTATCCCCGCGCGTTGCTGCGGCGGCCAACCCGGTGGATATCCGGGATAGAAGGGCGGGGGATAGGCGCCGGGATATCCGACGGGCGGCGGCGGAGGTCCGGGCGGGTACGGGTAGCCGGGACGGGGCTGACGCCGATTTCGTGACCGATCCCACAAGCCGATGACCAGGCAAATCAATCCGATCAGCGGAATGCCGACCCGCGCTATCAGAATGCCCAAGTGGAATGCCGCGTTCTCTGAGGCGGTGTATGCGGCGTACACGGTGGTCACGGCGCGATCGTAGGTCGACAGCACCCGATGTCGCACCTCACCCGTGCTGGGGTGGCGGTCTTTGCTCGGTCGCTATGGTCGCAATCATGCGACGGATGCGGACGGCGACGGCGGCCCTGGCCGCCGGCATGCTGGTGGTCGCGTCGCTGGCCGGTTGCGGCGGCGGTGGCGTATTGAGCCCCGATCTGGTGCTGGTCAACGGCGGGGAACCGCCCTATCCGCTGGTCCCGACGAGCACCAACGACAGCAACGGCGGCAGGATCATCGACCGGCTCTTCGCCGGGCTGATGTCCTACGACGCGGCCGGGCATGCCTCGCAGGAGGTCGCCGAATCGATCGAGACGCCCGACAACGTCAACTACCGCATCGTCCTCAAGCCGGGTTGGACGTTCACCGACGGTTCGCCGGTGACGGCTCACTCATTTGTCGACGCGTGGAACTACGGCGCCTTGAGCAGCAATACCCAATTGCAGCAGAGCTTTTTCAGCCCCATCGACGGGTACGACCAGGTTGCCGGCGTTACCAGCGACGGAAAGCCGGTCCCAAAATCGGGGCAGACCACCATGTCTGGGCTGCAGGTGGTCAATGACCGGGAATTCACCGTGCGACTCAAGGCGCCGACTGTCGACTTCCTGTTGCGACTGGGTCACAGCGCCTTCTATCCGCTGCCGGCCGTCGCCTTTCGCGACATGGCGGCGTTCGGCCGCAACCCGGTCGGCAACGGCCCGTATCAGCTCGCCGACAGCCCGGACGGGCCGGCGTGGGAGCACAACGTGAAGATCGATGTGCGGCCCAATCCCGGCTACCACGGCAATCGGATGCCCCACAACAAGGGCCTGAGGTTCGAGTTCTACGCCAACCTGGACACCGCCTACGCCGACCTGCTGTCGGGCAATCTCGATGTGCTGGACACGATTCCGCCGAGCGCACTGCCGATCTACAAACGCGACCTGGGGAACAACGTCATCAGCGGCCCCGTCGCGGTCAAACACAGCCTCGACACCCCGCTGCGACTGCCGCACTTCGGCGGCGAGGAGGGCCGATTGCGCAGGCTCGCACTGTCGGCCGCCGTCGATCGCGTGCAGATCTGCAACAAGATCTTCCTGGGCACCCGCACCCCGTCCAGCGATTTCACCGCCCGATCATTGCCGGGTTTCGATCCGAACCTGCCGGGGAAAGATGTCTTGGACTTCGATCCCGGTCGCGCGCGGCAACTTTGGACGCAAGCCAACGCGATTTCGGCGTGGAGCGGCCAATACGTGATCGCCTACAACGCCGATGCCGGCAATCAGGAATGGGTGGACGCCGTGGCCAACAGCATCAAGAACGTGCTGGGCATCGACGCGGTTGGCGCTCCGCAACCGACCTTCGCCGGGTTTCGCACCGAGATCACCAACCACACCATCTCCACCGGTTTTCGCGCCGCGTGGCAGGGCGACTACCCGTCGATGATCGAGTTCCTTGCCCCGCTGTTCGCCACCGGCGCCGGGTCCAACGACGTCGGCTACGCCAACCCCGAATTCGACGCGGCGCTGGCGACCGCCGAGGCCGCCCCCAACCTGGCTGAGTCCAACGTGCTGGCCAACGCGTCGCAACGATTCCTGTTGCACGACATGCCCGTTGTGCCGCTGTGGGACAACATCAGCGTCGTGGGCTGGTCGCCTGAGGTGCACGATGTCAAGGTCAGCTGGAATGGACTGCCCGACTACGAGAACCTCGTGAAGGGCTGAGATGGGTTGGTACATCGCACGCCGAATCGCCATCATGGTGCCGGTTTTCCTCGGTGCCACCCTGTTGATCTACGGCATGGTTTTCCTGTTGCCCGGTGATCCGGTGGCAGCGATGGCAGGTGACCGTCCGCTGACTCCCGCAGCGGCCGCGCTATTGCGTGCCCGGTACCACCTCGACGACCCCTTCATCGTGCAGTACCTGCGCTACCTGGGTGGCGTCCTGCACGGTGATTTGGGCCGCTCCTACTCCGGGCTGCCGGTCAGTGCCGTTCTGGCACATGCATTTCCGGTCACCATCAGGCTGGCGCTGATAGCGGTGGCAGTAGAAGCCTTGTTGGGCATCGGTTTTGGTGTGCTCGCCGGTTTACGCCAGGGCAGTCTCTTTGATTCGACCGTGCTGATCACCGGCCTCGTCATCATCGCGATCCCGATCTTCGTCCTGGCCTTTCTCGCGCAGTTCGTTTTCGGTGTCCGGCTGGGGATCGCGCCGGTCACCGTGGGTCCGATCTCGACCTTCGGGCGGTTGTTGTTGCCCGGAATCGTCTTGGGCTCAGTGTCTTTCGCGTATGTCGTGCGGTTGACCCGATCCGCGGTGGCCGCAAACGCGCACGCCGACTACGTCCGCACCGCGACCGCGAAGGGGTTGTCGCGACCGCGGGTGGTGACCGTGCATATTCTGCGCAACTCGCTCATCCCAGTGGTGACTTTCCTCGGCGCTGACCTCGGGTCGCTGATGGGAGGGGCGATCGTCACCGAAGGCATCTTCAACATCCACGGCGTCGGCGGCGTGTTGTTCCAGGCCGTCACCCGGCAGGAGGCCCCGACGGTGGTGTCCATCGTGACGGTGCTGGTGCTGATCTATCTGCTGGCCAACCTTGCGGTGGACTTGCTGTACGCAGCCCTCGACCCCCGGATCCGCTATGGCTGAGCGCACCGAAGAGCGGCACGGCTTTTGGCGCGACACCTGGCGTGAGTTGCGTGGGCGCCCCAAGTTCGTCGTCGCCGCCGCCCTGATCCTGTTCGTCGTGATCGTCGCGCTGGTTCCGTCCTGGTTCACCGGAATCGATCCCAACTACGGCGATCCCAGCCAGAGCCTGCTTGCGCCGTCGGCCGCACACTGGTTCGGCACCGACCTTCAGGGTCACGACATCTACGCGCGCACCGTGTACGGCGCGCAGGCCTCGCTCACCGTGGGACTGGGCACCACGCTGCTGGTTTTCCTCGTCGGTGGCGCCCTGGGGGCGCTGGCCGGCTTTTACGGGGGCTGGATCGACGCCGTGGTCTCCCGTATCACCGACGTCTTCTTCGGGCTGCCGTTGCTGCTGGCCGCGATTGTGATCATGGGCGTCATGCACCACCGCAGGGTGTGGACGGTGATCGCGATCCTGGCCCTGTTCGGCTGGACCGGGATCGCAAGGGTCGCCCGCAGCGCCGTGCTCGAGGTGCGCTCGAGCGATTACGTGCTGGCGGCGAAAGCGCTGGGCCTGGGGAACTTTCAGATCTTGATGCGGCATGTGGTGCCCAACGCCTTGGGGCCGGTCTTCGCGATGGCCACCCTGGCCTTCGGCGTGTTCATCGTCACCGAGGCGTCCCTGTCTTACCTGGGTGTGGGGCTGCCGGCCTCGGTGGTGTCCTGGGGCGGTGACATCAGCATGGCGCAGAGCCGGCTGCGCTCGGGCTCGCCGATTCTGTTCTATCCCGCTGGTGCACTGGCGATTACGGTGTTGGCGTTCATGATGATGGGCGACGCGTTGCGCGATGCGCTGGATCCGACCTCGAGGGCGCGGCGAGTATGAGCACGCAAGCGTCGCCGCTGCTGTCGGTCGAGGGGCTGGAGGTCACGTTCGGTGGCCACACCCCGGTCCTGCGCGGTATGGATCTCGACGTGCTGCGCGGCCAGACCGTCGCTGTCGTCGGCGAATCCGGTTCGGGAAAGTCCACCACGGCCGCCGCTGTCCTCGGGCTGCTGCCACCCGGCGGGCGAATTACCGCCGGGCGCATCACCTTCGACGGCGTCGACATCACCGCCGCCGATCGCCGGCAGCTCCGCTCGATCAGGGGCCGTCGCATCGGTTACGTCCCCCAGGACCCGATGACAAATCTCAACCCGGTGTGGAAGGTCGGCTTCCAGGTCCGCGAAGCGTTGCGCGTCAACACCGATAGCCATCAGGCACGGCGAAGGGCGGTGGAGTTGCTCGCCGATGCCGGGATGCCCGATCCGGCTAAGCAAGCCGGCAAGTATCCACACCAGCTGTCCGGGGGTATGTGTCAACGCGCGCTGATCGCCATCGGCCTGGCCGGTCGCCCGCAGCTGCTGATCGCCGACGAGCCGACGTCGGCGCTCGATGTCACCGTGCAGCGGCAGGTGCTCGACCATCTGCAGCGCCTCACCGATGAACTGGGCACCGCGCTGCTGCTGATCACCCACGATTTGGCGATGGCCGCCGAACGCGCCGAGTCTGTCGTGGTCGTCCATCACGGTGTGGTGGTGGAATCCGGTGCGGCACAATCGATCCTGCGGGACCCGCAGCACGAGTACACCCGCAGACTGGTGGCGGCGGTCCCCTCGCTGACACCCAAGAACACATCGCAAACGCCGACGCCGGTCGCCGATCGCGACGACATCGTCGTCGCCTCGCAGCTGACCAAGATCTACTCCGAGTCGCGCGGGGCACCGTGGCGGCGCACGGAATTTCGCGCGGTCGACGACGTATCGTTTCGGATGCGCCGAGCCGGCACCCTCGCGATCGTCGGTGAGTCGGGTTCGGGCAAATCGACCGTAGCCCGGATGGTGCTGGGCTTGATGCAACCCACTTCGGGCACAGTGGTTTTCGATGACACCGTGGACGTCGGCTCAATGGACCGCAAGCAAGCGATGGCCTTCCGCCGTCGCGTCCAGCCGGTGTTCCAGAACCCCTACAGCAGTCTGGATCCCATGTACTCGGTTTTTCGTGCGATCGAGGAACCACTGCGGATCCACCGGATCGGTGACCGCGCTCAGCGTGAGCGGACCGTACGCGAGCTCGTCGATCAAGTGGCACTGCCGTCGTCGGTATTGCGCCGGGTGCCCCGGGAGCTCTCGGGCGGTCAACGGCAGCGGGTCGCCATCGCCCGGGCGCTGGCGCTGCGGCCCGAGGTGCTGGTGTGCGACGAGGCGGTGTCGGCGCTCGACGTCCTGGTGCAGGCGCAGATACTCGATCTGCTGGCGGATCTGCAGTCCGAACTGGGGCTGACGTATTTATTCATCAGCCACGACCTGGCGGTGATCCGGCAGATCGCCGACGAGGTGCTGGTGATGCGCGCCGGGCGCGTCGTCGAGCAGGCCGCCACCGAGGAGCTGTTCACCCGGCCGACCCACGAGTACACCCGTCAGTTGCTGGATGCCATCCCCGGCGCGCCCGCGCGGCCCCGATAGGTTGGCAACCTGTGACGGCTGATCCGCTCGCCCCGCTGATGGATCTCCCCGGCGTCGCCGAGGCGAGCGACGAGGCGCGTGCGGCGCTGGGCCGAGCGCATCGGCACCGGGCGAATCTGCGGGGCTGGCCGGCGTCGGCCGCCGAGGCCGCGTGGCGGGCGGCGCGCGCCTCCTCGGTGCTCGATGGGGGGCCGGCGCGACTTGACGATGTCGCGGAGCCGATCGGCGATCCGGTGTTCGGCGGGGCGTTGCGGGTAGCCCAGGCATTGGAGGGCGGCGGCGGCGCCCTCGTCGGTATCTGGGAGCGAGCGCCGTTGCAGGCCCTGGCCCGCCTGCACATGCTGGCGGCGGCGGATCAGGTTGGTGACGACCGACTGGGCCGCCCGCGTGCCGACGCCCAAGTGGGACCGCGGCTGGAGCTGCTCGC
The DNA here is from genome assembly GCF_900157365.1 of Mycobacterium numidiamassiliense. Lineage (GTDB taxonomy): Bacteria > Actinomycetota > Actinomycetes > Mycobacteriales > Mycobacteriaceae > Mycobacterium > Mycobacterium numidiamassiliense. Next base: position 519,748 of record NZ_FUEZ01000004.1, read on the forward strand.
CGAATTGGTCACCGGGCGCACGCGCGCGTCGGCGCCGGTGGTCGCCGCAGTGGCGCACGGCGAGCTGCTGACGCTGAGGCCATTCGGCAGCGCCGACGGCGTCGTCGCTCGCGGGGTGTCACGCCTGGTGACGATCACCAGCGGGCTCGACCCGCACGGACTGGGCGTGCCGGAGGTGAGCTGGATGCGTAAACCCGTGGAATATCGTGATGCCGCAAGGGGATTCGCCGATGGCACGCCAAGCGGCCTGGCGGCCTGGCTGCTGCTGTGTTGCCGGGCGATGCACGACGGCGCGCAGGAGGCGTTGTCGATCGCCGAGTCGGCGACGAACAGGTAGAGCGGGCGGCGTACCGAAATGTTCGGTCCGCCGCCCGCGAGCACGGAACTCGGTTACCAAGCGTGCATCTTTGGGTTACGTGGGTGGCCTCGGCGATCTTGCGCTTCGTCTGGCTGCGACCCCACCCAAGGGGTCGTCGACACCGTTCCGATTTTCGCAATTACGCAGGCCCGCAACACTTCTGCCATTATCGCGGCTATGACTCCGCGTGGGTGCCGGGTACCGTGCTGGGTGCCCGGATTGGGAGATGGATCCTTCTCTTCCGGATCGACCTTGGCCTTACCGGGCTGCCGTGGTTCCTTTGTACTCCTGCAGCCTTAGCACAGCAAGGCCCAATTCTGTGAATGTTGCCAATCCGTAGCCCGCTGCGGGCTTAAAATGTTTGCTATCAGCGTGATTGGATTTAGAGCGCGAAACGGCGCAGCACCGAGTAGGTGACCGCTCCGGCCGCCAGTGCGCTGATCCCCACCGCCGCGGTCGTCGCGATCGCGGCACCCGACGGCGCCGGAATCCGGTCCCGCAGCGATACCGGTCGCGAGAAGCTCAGCACCGGCCAACCGCGCTCGGTGGCCTCTCGCCGCAGGCCCCGGTCCGGGTTGACCACGCTGGGGTGGCCGACGGCTTCGAGCATCGGCAGGTCGGTGATCGAGTCGGAATAGGCGTAGCAGTACTGCAACGGGTAACCCTCGCGGGCCGCCAGCTCGCGGATGGCCTGCACCTTGCCTTCGCCGTAGCAGTAGAACGCGACCTCGCCGGTGTACTTCCCGTCCTCCACGACCATCCGCGTCGCCATCGCATGGGTCGCGCCGAGGGCCCGGGCGATCGGCGCCACGATTTCCTCCCCGGATGCCGAGACGACGACCACGTCACGGCCGCACAACTTGTGGGCGGCGATCAGGTCGGCGGCCTCGGCGAAGACCAGCGGCGTCACGATGTCGTGCAGCGTTTCGTTGACGATTGATTTCACCTGCGCGACGTCCCAACCGGTGCACATGTTGGTCATGTGGGTGCGCATCCGGTCCATCTGGTCATGATCGGCACCAGATAGCAGAAAGATGAATTGCGCGTAGCTCGACTTGAGCACGGCGCGTCGATTGAGCAGTCCCTGGTTGAAGAACGGTTTGCTGAACGCCAGGGTGCTGGACTTGGCGATGATCGTCTTGTCCAGGTCAAAGAAGGCCGCAGTGCGGGCGCTGGAGCCGGCGGGTGCCGCTGTTTGCTGCTGCGCGGGCGAGTCGGAGACGGTCACGGACACAGCATAGGTCCGTGATCGGACGGGCCTGCGATATCGCGCGCAAAACGACCGCTCAGGCGGCTGCGGCGGGCGGGGTCGGCGGCGTTTTTGCGGCTCAAAGTGACTTTTGAATAAAATTGGAACTTGCGACACCGCCCACTGTCGTGTGTATAGTAAGCATTACTCGGCCTGAGCCGAGGGTGTATCAGCCCGACCCCCCGGGGCTGATGCACGACGACCTCCGCCTCCTCCCCCCCTGGCGGGGGTCGTCCCTTTTGTGGGGTGTTTTTCTCCGGCGATTTGCGGGCTCGGCCAAGCCGTCCGCGCGTTGCGGAGACCATGGGATTCCTGGTCTAAATGTTCGCCAGCCCGACGTCTTTGTGCACACTCGCGTCTCTCTCCACATATCCCGGTTTGGGACTGGTGTCCCAAGGTCACGACCCGGATGGTGGGTGAATGACCAGCGGCGGCCGCGGTAGCGCGGCGGGTTCCAAGGGCTCCTCCGGTGTGCTGGCGGTGCTGACCGATGCGCAGTTGCGCGACGAACTGGACCGGGTGGCCGCGGCCGTCGGCGTTCGGGTGGTCCACGCCGGGGGTTCATCGATGAGCCGCAAGACTTGGGCGGCGGCCGCGGCGGTGGTGCTCGATGCGGCGGCCGCGGACCGGTGTGGTCGGGCCTCGCTACCGCGGCGCGCACACGTCACCGTGCTCACCGCCGGTGAACCCGCGACGGCGACGTGGGCGGCGGCCGTCGCGGCCGGCGCGCAGCACGTGCTGAGGGTGCCGGGCCAAGAAGACGAGTTGATCCGCGGCCTTGCCGAGGCTGCGGAGTCGGCGCGTGACGATGGTCCGCGCGGTGATGTCGTCGCCGTGATCGGCGGTTGCGGCGGAGCCGGCGCGTCGGTCTACGCGGTCGCCCTGGCGCTGGGCGCCGCCGACGCGCTGCTGGTCGACCTCGATCCGTGGGGCGGCGGGGTCGATTTGCTACTGGGCGGCGAGACCACCGCGGGTCTGCGCTGGCCCGACTTGGCGTTGCGGGGCGGCCGGTTGGTCTGGCCGGCCGTGCGGGAGGCCCTGCCGCGGCACCGGGGGATCAGCTTCCTGTCGGGTACCCGGCACGGCTACGAGCTGGACGCCGGGCCGGTCGATGCGGTCGTCGATGCCGGCCGCCGCGGGGGAGTCACTGTCGTGTGCGACCTTCCCCGCCGCCTGACCGATGCCGCGCAGGTCGCGCTGGACGCCGCCGATCTTGTCGTGGTGGTCAGCCCATGTGATGTCCGGGCGTGCGCGGCGAGTGCGGCGATCACCCCGGTGCTGACGGCGATCAATCCCAATCTCGGCCTGGTCGTGCGCGGGCCGTCCCCGGGAGGACTGCGCGCCAGCGAGGTTGCTGACATCACAGGCCTGCCCTTGCTGGCGTCGATGAGAGCGCAGCCGCAACTCGCCGATCAGTTGGAACACGGCGGTCTGCGAGTGGGGCGACGGTCCGCGTTGGCGGCGGCCGCCGAACGGGTGCTCGCCGTCCTGCCCCACGGATCACTGCAGCGAGGGAGGGCGGCGTGAGTGATTCGTTGATTGAACGGGTGCGCGAGCGGTTGGCTGCCGAAGCCGCCCCGCTGGGCTCTTCCCTGCGGCCCAATGTGGTCGCCGCCGCTATCCGGGCCGAGTCCGGCGGGGTGCTGGGCGATACCGAGGTCCTGGCGAATCTGCGAGTGCTGCAGACCGAGTTGACCGGCGCCGGCATCCTCGACCCGCTGTTATGCGCCGAGGGCACCACCGACGTGCTGGTCACAGCCCCCGACGCGGTCTGGGTCGACGATGGAACCGGCTTGCGACGCAGCCAGATTCGGTTCGCCGACGAGGCGGCCGTGCGGCGGTTGGCGCAGCGGCTGGCGTTGGCCGCTGGCCGGCGTCTCGACGACGCGCAGCCGTGGGTCGACGGCCAGCTGGCCGGTTTCGGCGCCGGAGGTTTCGCGGTGCGCTTGCACGCGGTGCTGCCGCCCATCGCGGCCGAAGGCACCTGCTTGTCGCTGCGGGTGCTGCGGCCGGCCACCCAGGATCTGGCGGGCCTGGCCGCGGCCGGCGCGATCGAGCCGCGTGCCGCCGCCCTCGTGGATGACATCATCGCGGCCCGGCTGGCGTTCCTGGTGTGCGGTGGCACGGGCGCCGGCAAGACAACGTTGTTGGCCGCGATGCTGGGCGCCGTGTCGCCGCGCGAGAGGATCGTTTGTGTCGAGGATGCAGCCGAACTGGCACCGCGGCATCCCCATCTGGTCAAGCTGGTTGCGCGCTGCGCGAATGTCGAGGGCGTCGGCGAGGTTCCGGTGCGCCAGCTCGTGCGGCAGGCGCTGCGGATGAGGCCCGACCGCATCGTGGTCGGCGAGGTCCGGGGTGCCGAAGTCGTCGACCTGCTGGCGGCGCTGAACACCGGCCATGACGGGGGCGCGGGCACCGTGCATGCCAACAATCCGGGTGAGGTCCCCGCCCGGCTGGAGGCGTTGGGCGCACTCGGTGGTCTCGATCGGGCCGCGTTGCACAGCCAACTCGCCGCGGCGGTCCAGGTGCTGCTGCACGTCGCCCGCGACCGCAATGGTCGCCGCCGACTGGCCGAGATCGCGGTGCTGCGTCACCTCGACTCGCACGTGCGGGCCGTCACGGTGTGGCACGCGGACCGCGGCATGACCGACGATGCGGGTGAGCTGTACCGCCTGCTGCGCAGCCGGCGGTCCGCGTGACCGGAGTGACGGGCGCGGCGCTGGCATTGTCGTTGGCGCTCTTGGTCTTTCCGTCATCACCGCGGCGACGGCTTGGCGCGGCCGGCCCGCCTGGGCGCCGGGTTCCCTTCGGCACGCAGGGCGCCGCCGGCGTGACGGCCGCCGCCGTGCTTGTCGCCGCGATGCTGCTGCCACCGACGACGGTGCTTGCCCTCGCGGCAGTCGTGGCAACCGCCGGCCTGCGCTACCGCCGCCGTCGCCGAATCCGGCTCGCGACCGACGAGGGCCGAACGCTGGAAGCCGCGCTCGACGTGCTCGTCGGCGAACTACGCGTGGGTTCTCACCCGGTGCGGGCGTTCGGAGTCGCCGCCGAGGAAACCGCCGGCGGGGTGGCCGTGGCGCTGCGCGCGGTCGCGGCCCGCGCCGAATTGGGCGCCGACGTCACGGCCGGGCTGCGGGCCGCGGCCCAATCGTCAGCCCTACCAGCGCAGTGGGACCGAATCGCGGTGTGCTGGCAGCTGGCCAGCGAACACGGGCTGTCGATCGGGACGCTGATGCGTGCCGCGCAGCGCGATATCGCTGAGCGACAACGGTTCTCGGCGCGCGTGGCAGCGGGGATGGCCGGAGCGCGCGCGACCGCGGCGATACTGGCCGGGTTGCCGGTGCTGGGTGTGCTGCTCGGCCAGCTGATCGGGGCCAGGCCGCTCAGCTTCTTGCTGAACGGGCATGCGGGCGGCTGGCTGTTGCTGGGCGGCGCGACGCTGGCGTGCGTCGGGTTGCTGTGGGCGGATCGCATCACCGAGCGCGCCGGGTCCGCGACGTGAGCGCGGCGTCGGTGTTGCTGGCCGTCGCGCTGTGGATCTGTCCGGGACCGTTGGTGGTGCGGGCCCGCGCCGGAGTTCGCACCGACAGGCATCGGCCCCGGGCGCGGCCGGTGTCCGGCTCGGACCCACTTGCCGTCGCCTCGAGCCTGGATGTCCTGGCCGTGTGCCTGGTCGCAGGCATGGCGGTGTCGACGGCCGCCGCGGCGACGGCCGCATCCGCACCACCGGCACTGGCCCGGGTACTGCGCCGCGCTGCCGACCTGTTGGCGCTGGGCGCCGATCCTGCTGTGGCATGGGCAATTTCGTCTGAGGCAGCACGCAGCTCGGTCGACGACCACACCGATGCGCTGTTGCGGCTGGCGCGGCGTTCGGCGTCATCGGGCACGGCGCTGGCCGCTGGCGTCGCCGACTTGGCCGACCAGTCTCGGCACGACGCGGCGCACGCGGCCAGTGCGGCCGCCGAGCGGGCGGGGGTGTTGATCGCCGGTCCACTCGGGCTGTGTTTTCTGCCGGCGTTCGTGTGCCTGGGCATTGTTCCGGTGGTGGCCGGGCTGGCCGGTGATGTCTTGCAATCGGGGTTGCTGTGACGGGTACGCGGCCACTACAGGGGAGGGGATCTGTTGCTCATCAACATGTTTCGCGCATTTGCGGTTCGGATCACGGTGCTGGCCACCGACGAGTCGGGTATGTCCACCGTCGAATATGCCATCGGCACGATAGCGGCCGCCGCATTCGGCGCCATTCTCTACACCGTCGTCACGGGCGACTCGATCGTGTCGGCGTTGACCAACATCATCGGCCGTGCGCTCAACACCAAGGTCTAGTCGGCTGTGCCGGCGCGAGCACGGTCGAGGCGGCCTTGGCAATCGCGTCGCTGGTCGTGGTGCTGGTGCTGTGTCTTGCTGGGGTCACGGCGGTGTCGATGCAGGTCCGGTGTGTGGACGCCGCCCGTGAGGCCGCCCGGTTGGCCGCGCGCGGTGACGAACGCTCTGCGGTCGACGCGGCGCGCCGTCTCGCGCCGAGTGGAGCGCGCGTCCAGGTACACCGCGATGGCGACTTCCTGGTCGCGACCGTCGAGGTTCATTCAAAACTATTGCCCGCGTTGGCTATTGCGGCCCGCGCGGTCTCTGCGGCCGAGTCCCGGCAATGATCGCGGCTCGGCGACCGTGCTGGCGGCCGCCATGGTCGCGGTGCTGTTGTGCGTCACCGGCGCCGGCGCATATCTCGGCTCGGCGGTGGTGGCACGCCATCGTGCACAGGCGGCCGCCGACCTTGCCGCGTTGGCCGCCGCCGCGCGGTTGCCCGCGGGCGGGGCGGCGGCCTGCACCCGCGCGACCGCGGTGGCCCGCGAGATGCGGGTCGACGACCTACGATGCCGGATAGACGAACTGGACGTCGTGGTTACCGTCGCGGTCGTTGTGGTGATCGTCGGTGTGGCACGAGCCGCGGCGCGAGCCGGACCGGTCGACGCGCCGTAGTCGCTGGCCTAGTCCGAGTCCTTGGGTAGTCCTGCCGCGTCGACTTCCTCGTCGGTGGGCAACCGCAGCGACACCAGCCCGGCATAGGTATCCGGTTCGAGTTCGACCTGGTTGACCGTGACGTGCACCGGCACCCAATTGCCGTCGAAGCCGCGCATCCGCAGGACGCGGCTGGTCGAGCCCTTGCTGAATTCCGCGGTCATGGACGTCATCTGATGCACGTCGTCGGGATGGACCTTCGGCTTGTCTGCGCTGGCGCCGCGCCAGTCGTAGAACGTGCACGGCTCGTCAAGCCATTTCAGCAGGGTCCAGTTATTGAGGTCGACGAGTGCCCGGTGGACGCCGGCCTCCTGCAGTCCGTGAAGAATTCGCAGCGCCAGATCGTCGGTGGACACCGTCGGGCCCTTCATCTCGGCCCGCCAGTTCATCGCCCGGGCGACGAGATGGTCCCGACCGTCGGGGCCTTTCTCCAGTGCACTGCGCCCCACAAAACCGATCCGGATGTGGTTTCCTTGCCAGTCGGTGAGATCCCAAGTGCTGCATAGTGTTTGGCCAGGCTCGGCCCGGACCGCCATGGCGAGAACCTTGGTCTCGTTGGGATTGAGTTCGCGCGACGGCATGTCTTCGGCAAAAGCTCTGCCGAAGGTGAGTTCGACGTCCGCGTTCTTACCGTTGTTGGCCAGCGACTCCCTGGTATCGGTGGCCACGCCGAGGGTCAGGTCCCACTTCAGCGGACCCGGAATCGGCCGCTCCGGCGGTTCCTCGTCGGAAGGACCGGTCCACACATGCACGCCGTGCACGCGCCCGTCCGACATCACCACCGGTTCGGTACGGATGACGCGGTCGCGCTTGGGAGTGATGCTGGTCAGACTCTGACCGGTCTGCATCGACTCCGTAATCGCTGTTCGGACCGCGGAGAGATGGGGACTGCGGCGCAGGAATGTGGTGATCGGTACGAGGTTCTTGAGTTGTTGCCCCTGCGCAACCACGGCGGGTTCGCCCCCCAGAGTCTCCACGAGCAACCAGTCGTGGGCCATGCGATCAACTTTAGGCCGCCGCTATGTGATTTGGGGCCGCCCTGGCAAGCGATTCGGTTTGCATAGGCCAACGCGACCTTGATAGCTTTCTGCTGCGCCCGCCTGGTCGGGAGTTGCGAACAGGCCGTGTTGACCGACCGTTCGCCGCGCTGTGCGACGGCACGCTGGCATTTCTTTAACGAAGAAGAGGTGCGTTTCCCTAGCGGCCGCCGCGATGCAGATCCGTGGAGGTCGACCGTCGAGGGGTCGGTCGCCATCCGCAGGACTGCGCCGCGCTGCAGCTACGGCAGCTGCGCAAGGACCAGCCGAAGCACCCGCACGGCACCCGCCTTGTCCAATGGGTCGTTGCCGTTGCCGCATTTCGGGGACTGCACGCAGGAGGGACACCCCTTGGGGCATTCGCACGCCTCGATGGCCGCGGCCGTCGCTCCCAGCCAGGTGCGGGCCTGCCGGAAGCCACGTTCGGCGAACCCCGCCCCGCCCGGATAGCCGTCGTAGACAAAGACACTGGGCAGGCCAAGCGGATCGGGGCCGACCGCGGTGGACAATCCGCCGATGTCACCACGGTCGCAGCTCGCCACCAGCGGCAGCAGGCCGATGGCCGCGTGCTCGGCGGCGTGCAACGAGCCGGAGATCTGCAGCGCGTCGATACCGTTGTCGGACAATGCATCCGGTGTGATGGTGTACATGACCGCAGTCGTGGACAGCGTGTGTTGCGGCATCTCGAGCTCGATGAAGTCGATGACCTCTCCGGAGAGCAGCCGACGCAGATAGCCCATCACCTGATGGGTGACAGTGACCGGGACCAAACCCAGGGTGACGGGGCCATACGTCAGGCGTTCTCCGCTGCCGGTGAGTTCGATGTCGGTGATTTCGCGTGCGAACGTCGCATAGCCGGGGTCGCCGGCGCGCACGAACGCGATTCCCTCCTCGAGGTCCAGGGAATCGACGACATAGCTGTCGCCCTGGTGCAGGTACACCGCGCCCGGATGCACCGACGCCGGAGCCTGGCCCACCCCGGTGCTGCCCAGCAGCCGCCCATTGTCGGACTCCACGATGACGATCTGGCCCCCCACTGAGCCCCGGATATCCACCGCGCCATGCGGTTCAAGGCCGGGCACGGGGAAATATTTGTCGTTGCGGCGGCGCAGCAGCCCGTCGTCGACCAGGCCTTCGGCCACCTCCGCCGCACCCAATTCCCGGATCTCCGTGACATCGAGCGGGAATTCGGTTGCGGCACAGAGGAGTTGAGGTCCGAGAATATACGGGTTGGCCGGGTCGATGACCACGCGCTCGACCGGCTTGTCCAGCAACGCGGCCGGATTGTGCACCAGATACGTGTCCAGCGGATCGTCGCGGGCGATCAGCACGACCAACGCCCCCTGGCCGCGGCGCCCCGACCGGCCGGCCTGCTGCCAGAACGACGCGACCGTCCCAGGAAAACCGGCGAGCACCACCGCGTCCAGCCCGGCGATGTCGACCCCCAATTCCAGCGCGTTGGTGGTGGCCAGGCCGCGCAGCCGACCCTCGGCCAGGTCGCGCTCCAGCGCGCTGCGGTCTTCGGCGAGATAACCGGCCCGATACGACGCCACGGTCCCCGCCAGATCGGGGGCGATTTCGTCCAGCCGCGCCCGGGCTCCCAGCGCGGTCAATTCGGCCGCGCGCCGGGACCGAACGAACGTCAGCGTCTGGGCTCCCTCGGCGATCAGGTCCGCCATCACCCGCGCGGCCTCGGCACCCGCGGAGCGGCGCACCGGGGCACCGTTCTCCCCGGTGAGGTCGGCGCGCAGGGCCGGTTCCCACAACGCCACGGTGCGTGCGCCCTGCGGTGAGCCGTCGTCGACGACCTCCTCGACCGGAAGCCCGATGAGCTCGGAGGCCGTCGTACCCGGCGAGTCCGTCGTCGCGCTGGCGAAAATCACCGTCGGCGCGGCGGAGTACCGCGCGCACAGCCGCAGCAGACGGCGCAGCACCATCGCCACGTTGGAGCCGAAAACGCCACGATAGTAATGACATTCGTCGACCACCACGAAGCGTAGGCCCCGCAACAGCACGGCCCAGCGGGCATGATTGCGCAGGATCGACAAATGGATCATGTCCGGGTTGGAAAACAGCCACCGGGAGCGTTCCCGGGCGAAGCGCCGAATCTCGGCGGGACTGTCACCGTCGTAGGCGGTCGGTGCGACTGCGAAACCTGGAGAAGCCAGGCGCGGAACGGCGGACGTCAAGGCGTGCGCGGCACGCAACTGATCGTGGCCGAGCGCTTTCGTTGGCGACAGGTACAGCACCCGGGCCCGGGGGTCCGTCGCGAGGGCGTTGAGGACCGGAAGCTGGTAGGCCAGGGACTTGCCCGAGGCGGTGCCGGTGCTCACCACGACGTGACGGCCTGCGTAGGCCAGCTCTGCGGCCTGCGCCTGGTGTGACCACGGGGCGCTGATGCCGCGCTCGGCAAAGGCGCGGACCACGTCGGGTTCGGCCCAGGTCGGCCAGCTGTGCGGCCTGCCGCTTCGGGAGGGCAGCTCGGCGACGTGGCGCAGCGGGTGTTCGCCCGTCGCGCTGCCGGCGACCGCGACGGCAAGCAAATCGCTGCCGAAACTCGCCACGTCGTACCCTCCAAGAATCCGTCGAGCATAGAAGTCTGTCGCCGACGCTACGAACGTGGTTGGATGATGGCGGTCGCAGCTTCTGTGTTCGTGTCAAACTTTCGCAGGATCAACGTTGCGACCGCGGTTCCTGCGAGGTTATCGGTCGGGTGAAGTTCCGGCGACTCTGCGAGGTATGGCGGTCGTACTCGGCGCCCGGGGCTTCGAAAGGCGATGCCCCGCACACCCGAAGTAAAGGAAATATCGAGAAATGCCACAGGGAACTGTGAAGTGGTTCAACGCGGAGAAGGGGTTTGGCTTCATCGCCCCCGAAGATGGATCCGCGGATGTTTTTGTCCACTACACGGAGATCCAGGGTTCGGGCTTCCGCACCCTTGAAGAAAATCAGAAGGTCGAGTTCGAGATCGGCCACAGCCCTAAGGGCCCCCAGGCCACCGGAGTCCGCTCGGTCTAGACCGAGCAGATTCCCCACGAATCCCCCCGTGCTGCCCCGCTTAGCGGGTTCCGGCGGGGGGTTTTCATTTCTTATTCACTCTCGGGCAATCTACGTCAGCCTGCCTGAAGGCGAGCACCGCCGGCCTGGCTTACTGTCGGTGTGGTGAGCCAGCTTTCCTTCTTCACAGCGGAGTCGGTGCCGCCCGCGGTCGCCGATCTTTGTGGGGTGCTGGCGGCCTCCGGCCAGATCGTGACGGTCGGCGCGGCCGATGTGCTGGGTGCGCGGCTCTCGGTTGTGGTGGATCGGCTCTGGCGCGCCTCGGCGCTGGCCGAAATGGTCCGGGAAGCGGGGATGGTGCCCGAGATCGGCACCACCGAGGAGGGCACACCCCTGGTGCGGACGGCTGTCGACCGCTCGTTGACGACGATCGCGGTGGAATGGACGCGCGGCGCGGTCAAGACGGTGCCGCCGCGCTGGCTGCCCGGCCCCCGCGAGCTGCGGGCGTGGACCCTGGCGGCCGGCGTCCCCGAGGGCGACCACTACTTACTGGGTCTGGATCCCCACGCGCCGGACACCCATTCGCCGCTGGCGTCGGCCCTGATGCGGGTCGGGATTGCGCCCACCCTGATCGGAACCCGCGGCGGTCGGCCCGCGCTTCGGATCACCGGCCGTCGGCGGCTATCGCGGCTGGTAGAGAACGTAGGGGAACCGCCCGACGACGCCGAGGCGTTGTCGCAGTGGCCCCGGGTCTAGGCCCCCGAGCCCTCGAGCTTCTGAACGCCGATCCGGGTCGTTGCGTCGAAGTTACGTGCGGGACGAACACCTGCGATTTCAGTGAGTCGGTTTGCGTATGTCTGCCCATGGGTGCGAAATTGTCAGGTGCCCGAAGGGAAGGAACGCCGGCGTATCTGAATTTCACCGGAATTTCGGACGACCGCCTGTCATTCTTCCTGCAGGGCGGTCTCGTGGGGGACCGGGAGAAGAGATGGAGCGTAAGCGCAGTTGGCTGACCCGAAGTTAGACCGCGACAGCAGCGGAAATGGCAGCCTCAGGCGACTTGTGATTGTCGAGTCGCCGACTAAGGCGCGTAAATTGGCCGGTTACCTGGGCTCCAGGTACATCGTCGAATCCTCGCGCGGCCACATCCGAGACCTGCCCCGCGCCGCGGCCGACGTGCCGGCGAAGTACAAATCAGAGCCCTGGGCCCGGCTCGGGGTCAACGTCGACGCCGACTTCGAACCGCTCTACATCATCAGCCCGGAGAAGAAGAGCACCGTCACCGAGCTGAAGGGCCTGCTCAAGGACGTCGACGAGCTCTACCTGGCCACAGACGGCGACCGCGAGGGCGAGGCCATCGCCTGGCACCTGCTGGAAACCCTGAAGCCCCGCATCCCGGTCAAACGGATGGTGTTCCACGAGATCACCGAGCCCGCCATCCTGGAAGCCGCGGCAAATCCCCGTGACCTGGACATCGACCTGGTCGATGCGCAGGAAACCCGCCGCATCCTGGACCGGCTGTACGGCTACGAGGTCAGCCCGGTGCTGTGGAAGAAGGTTGCGCCCAAGCTGTCGGCGGGCCGGGTCCAGTCGGTAGCCACTCGCATCATCGTGCAGCGCGAACGCGACCGGATGGCGTTCCGCAGCGCGTCGTACTGGGACATCGTCGCCCAACTGGACGCCAGCGTGTCCGACGCGACGGCCCAGCCGCCGACCTTCATCGCGCGTCTGACGTCGGTGGACGGCCTCCGTGTGGCCACCGGCCGCGATTTCGACTCGCTGGGCACCCTGCGCAAGGCCGACGAGGTCATCGTGCTGGGTGAGGCCGACGCGACCTCGCTGGCCACAGGTCTGCGTGGCGCGCAGCTGTCGGTGGCCTCGGTGGAGGAAAAGCCGTACACCCGCCGTCCCTACGCGCCGTTCATGACGTCGACGCTGCAGCAGGAAGCGGGCCGCAAGCTGCGGTTCTCCTCGGAGCGGACGATGAGCATTGCCCAGCGGCTCTACGAAAACGGCTACATCACCTATATGCGTACCGACTCGACGACGCTGTCGAACTCGGCGATCAACGCCGCGCGCACCCAGGCGGCCCAGCTGTACGGCGAGGAGTACGTGTCCCCGGCGCCGCGCCAGTACACCCGCAAGGTGAAAAACGCTCAGGAGGCGCACGAGGCGATCCGGCCCGCCGGCGAAACATTCGCCACCCCGGACGCCGTGCGTCGCGAACTCGACGGCGACGAATTCCGCCTGTATGAGCTGGTCTGGCAGCGCACCGTGGCTTCGCAGATGGCCGACGCCCGCGGAACCACATTGAGCCTGCGGATCAACGGCGAATCAGACGGCCGCCCAGTGGTTTTCGCGGCCAGTGGACGCACCATCACCTTCGCCGGCTTCCTGAAGGCCTACGTCGAAACCGTGGACGACCAGGCCGGCGGCGAGGCCGACGACGCCGAGCGCCGCCTGCCCAGGCTGACCGAAGGCCAGCGGCTGGGGGCCCTCGACCTCACTCCCGACGGGCACACCACCAACCCGCCGGCACGCTACACCGAGGCGTCGCTGATCAAGGCGCTCGAGGAGTTGGGTATCGGCCGCCCGTCGACGTATTCGTCGATCATCAAGACCATTCAGGACCGCGGTTATGTGCACAAGAAGGGCAGCGCCCTGGTGCCGTCCTGGGTGGCATTCGCGGTCACCGGTCTACTCGAACAGCATTTCGGCCGGCTGGTCGACTACGGCTTCACCGCGGCGATGGAGGACGAGCTCGACGCCATCGCATCGGGCAACGAGCAACGCACCAACTGGCTCAACAACTTCTACTTCGGCGGCGAGCATGGAGTGGCCGACTCGGTGGCACGGTCCGGTGGCCTCAAGAAGCTGGTCGGCGTCAACCTCGAGGGCATTGATGCCCGAGAAGTCAACTCCATCAAGCTTTTTGACGATGCGGAGGGCAGGCCCGTCTATGTCCGGGTCGGCAAAAACGGGCCTTACCTGGAACGCACGATCACCGGCGACGACGGTGAACCCAAGCCGCAGCGGGCCAATCTCAAAGACGAGCTGACGCCCGACGAGCTGACCATCGAGGTGGCCGAGGAGCTGTTCGCCACGCCCCAGGAGGGGCGCGTGCTGGGCGTGGACCCGCAGACGGGTCACGACATCGTCGCCAAAGACGGCCGATACGGCCCGTATGTGACCGAGGTGCTGCCCAAGCCTGACGACGACGGCGAGGCCGCGCCGGCGAAGAAGGGCAAGAAGCCCACCGGGCCCAAACCCCGAACGGGCTCGCTGCTGCGCACCATGGACCTGCAGACCGTGACGCTCGAGGACGCACTCAAGCTGCTCTCGCTGCCCCGCGTTGTCGGCGTGGACCCGGCCACGAACGAGGAAATCACCGCACAGAATGGACGCTACGGCCCATATCTGAAGCGCGGCACCGACTCTCGATCGCTGAGCACCGAAGACCAGATGTTCACCATCACGCTCGACGAGGCGCTGCAGATCTACGCCCAGCCGAAACGTTCTGGGCGACAAAGCGCTTCGGCGCCCCCATTGCGCGAGCTGGGGACCGACCCGGTGTCGGGCATGCCAATGGTGGTCAAGGACGGGCGATTTGGGCCGTACGTCACCGACGGCGAGACCAACGCCAGCCTACGCAAGGGCGACGACGTGTTGTCGATTACCGACGAGCGTGCGTCCGAGCTGCTGGCCGATCGACGTGCCCGTGGCCCGGCGAAACGTCCCGCCCGCAAGACCACCCGAAAGGCGCCGGCGAAAAAGACGGCCGCGAAAAAGGCGGCCAAGCGCAGCTAGTGCCGGTCTAGTAGCCGGGGCCGATGGCCTCTGAGGACGGTTCCTTCGCGGCGGCCCTGGTGATCCGTCCGTCCCCGCTGGGCGCCAGCTTTACCGGGCGGGCCAGCTGTGTGGGTGCGGAGCGACCGCGCAGCTCGACGATCTCGCCGACGTCCCAGCACAGGGCCTCGGCATCCAGCGCGCCGCTGACCGCGATCGCCGACGCGAGCACGTGCCCGGACTCGAGTTTGGCCAGCTCGGTGAGCCGCGCCGCCTCGTTGACCGGGTCGCCGATCACGGTGTACTCGAAGCGGGCCTGCGCGCCGATGTGGCCGGCGATGGCCCGCCCGGATGACACCCCGATGCCGAATTCCGCCGAACCGATCACCGGGAGGAGCGCGTCGTGCAGCTCACGGGCCGCGGTTAGCGCACCGCCGGGCGCATCCGGGTGTTCGATGGGCGCGCCGAAGATCGCCAGCGCCGCGTCGCCCTGGAACTTGTTGACGAAGCCGCCGTGCTTGGCGACGGTATCGACGACGACCCGGAAGAACTCGTTGAGCAGGTGCACCACCTCGGCGGGCGGGCGGCTGGCGGCAAGTTGAGTGGAGCCGACCAGATCCACGAACAGCACCGCGACGTCGCGCTCCTGGCCACCCAACTCGGTGCCGCGCTCCAGCGCCCGGCGGGCCACGTCCTCGCCGACGTACCGACCGAACAGGTCGCGCAGCCGCTGCCGCTCGGACAGGTCGCGCACCATGTCGTTGAAGCCGGCCTGCAGCAGACCGAGCTCGCTGGCGTCGTAGATCTGCATGTGCGCGTTGAAGTTACCGCGCTGCACCTCGCTGAGCGCCCAGCGCAGCTGACGCAGCGGGTCGGCGATCGACATGGCCACCAGCAGCGTGCTGACGAAGCCGATGGCAAGCGCCGCCAGGGCCAGCAACAGGATGGGGGTGAACAACCGCTCCGGGGGGGCATGCAGCAGGGAGGCCTTGTCGGCCACCACGGCCAGCACGATCGCCAGGACCGGCACGGCGGTGGACAGCGTCCAGGTCAGGAGTTGGCGCAGGATGACGCCGGGGGCCTTGACGTTCTCGGGTACACCGCTGCGCAGCGCGGCGACCGCCACCGGGCGTAGCACCCGCTCCGATTGCAGGTAGCCGATGATCGCGGTCGCGGCGGCACCCAGCGCGGTGGCGACTGTCACGACCGGCGCCGCGTACTTGGCGACCGACCAGCTGGCGATGACGAACACCACGCCGCCGATGCACCACTGCACCACGCTGGTCAGCGTTCGGTAGAAGGGCATGCGCAACGCCCGGCTGCGCGCCACCTCCGTGGCGGCCGGATCCGCCTCGCCGAGCAAGTTGTCGCGGCGCTGCCAGCGGAAAACCGGCACCAGCAGTTGTAGGTTCAGCACCCAGCCGGCAACGACCAAGACGACAAGCGACAGACCGAAGATCGTCAAGTTGAGGGTCGGCAGGTCTTGGAGTTGAATACGGTCCTGGGGCGGCAGGCCGTAGCGCAGGAATCCGAGCACGAACAGGGCGCCGATGATGTCGGCCTGCAGCATGCTCAGCGAGAACAACGGCCACGGGGTACGCAAGACCCACCGGACGAATCCGTTAATTCGCCCGGGCAGTGCTGCCCCGGTAGTCACCTGCCCACCGTATCGGTCGGGGGGGACTTGTTGGAAACCTCTAATCGCCTCGGCAAGTCGCCGGCACCTGGCAAAACACCGGAATACATCACGGAAGTGTCGCGATTGGGTGGCCGTCCGGTGGACGTCGGCCGGTGTCACTACTGTTGCCGTTGATGTCCGGAGTGTTTACGCGGCTGGTAGGCCAGCAAGCGGTCGAGGCCGAGCTGCTCAGCGCCGCGAGGGCTGCCCGCCGTGATCCTGTTCACAGCGCGGCGGATCACGGGACTATGACACATGCGTGGCTGATCACCGGCCCGCCCGGGTCGGGGCGCTCGGTGGCCGCGTTGTGCTTTGCGGCCGCGCTGCAATGCACGTCAGATGGGCAACCCGGGTGCGGGGAATGCCGTGCCTGCACGACGACGATGGCCGGTACCCACGGCGACGTCCGCCGGGTGATTCCCGAGGGTCTGTCCATCGGCGTCGGCGAGATGCGCGGGATCGTGCAGATCGCCTCGCGCCGCCCGACCACCGGGCACTGGCAGGTCGTGGTGATCGAAGACGCCGACCGGCTGACCGAAGGCGCCGCGAACGCCCTGCTGAAGGTGGTCGAGGAGCCGCCGCCGTCGACGGTGTTCCTGCTGTGTGCGCCGTCGGTGGACCCCGAGGACATTGCCGTCACGCTGCGGTCAAGGTGCCGCCACGTCGCGCTGGTGACCCCGTCGACCGAGGCGATCGCGCACGTGCTGGTCGACAGCGACGGTCTGGCCGCCGACACCGCGGAGTGGGCGGCGTCGGTCAGCGGTGGTCATGTCGGGCGGGCCCGGCGGCTGGCCACCGATCCGGAGGCCCGGCAGCACCGGGAGCGGGCGCTGGGGTTGGTGCGCGACGCCGCCACCCCGGCGCGGGCCTACGCCGCCGCCGAGGAGTTGGTGGCCGCGGCCGAGACCGAGGCGGTGGTGTTGACGGCCGATCGCGCCGAGGCCGAGACCGAAGAGCTCCGGACTGCTCTGGGCGCCGGCGGGACGGGGAAGGGCGCCGCGGGGGCCATGCGCGGTGCCGCGGGCGCCATCAAGGACCTCGAGCGACGGCAGAAGTCGCGGCAGACGCGGGCGTCGCGCGACGCGCTGGACCGGGCGCTGATCGACCTGGCGACCTATTTCCGCGATGCCCTGATGGTGTCGTCCAGCGCGGGGGCGGTGCGGGCCAACCACCCCGACATGGCCGAGCGGGTGGCGGCGCTGGCCGGCCACGCCACCCCGGAACGGCTGTTGCGCTGCATCGAGGCGGTGCTCGGCTGCCGCGAGGCGCTGGCCGTCAACGTCAAACCCAAGTTCGCCGTCGATGCGATGGTGGCCACGATCGGCCAGGAACTGCGGGATTGAAGTTGGGTGGGCACGGCCGCCTGCCGTAGACTCGTGCCGCCCGGCGTCCGGGTGTGCCGCCTTAGCTCAGTCGGTAGAGCGATTCACTCGTAATGAATAGGTCGGGGGTTCGATTCCCCCAGGCGGCTCCAACGGTTTCCCATCCCATGTTCCGGGTAGGTGAACCCCATGACGACCGCCGAACAGCCACCGCCGGAAGGCGATGAACAGCCCCCACAAAAGACCGAGGGCGACGACGAACAACCCGAGGACGAAGACTCGGACGGCTAGACCGGTGCCCCGCGATCAGCCGTTCCACGGTGATTCGCCGGCATCCCAACTGCGCTGAATCTCGGGGTAGAGGCTGTCCTGGTCGGTGGGGACCAGGCTCTTGACCCGGCGGGTCCTGTCGTCGGTCAACACCTCGGGGCGTCCCTGTTCGACCGCATCCAGTGCCTGGCTTGCGACCTCGCGCGGCGAGATCTTGGAACTGGTCACGGTGGCGGCCATGTCGGTGTCGATGAACCCGGCGTGCACTCCGACCACGAGGGTGCCCTGGCCGTGCAGCTCCACTCGAATCGCGTTGGTCAACGCCCACGCCGCCGACTTCGAGGCGCAGTAGGAGCCGTGGAACGGCGACGCGTAGAAGCTCACCACGGACAGCATGTTGACCAGGGCGCCGCCGCCGTTCACGGCCAGCACCGAAGCGAATGCCCGCGCCATGGCCAGTGTGCCGAAATAGTTGATCTCCATCTCGCTGCGGGCGGCCGACATGTCCGGCGCGGCCAAAAACGGCTTCTGCAGCAGCACACCGGCGTTGTTGATCACCAGCGACACGTCGGCGCAGTCGTGCGCGGCCGCCGCAACCTCGGCGGGGTCGGTGATGTCCAGCCGGACCGGGACGATGCGGTCATCGGTCACGTCGACCGAACCTGTATCACGAGCGCCCGCATAGACTTTCGCGGCGCCATGGTCAAGAAGCCCCTGCGTAAAAGCCTGACCGAGTCCGCGGTTGGCTCCGGTCACCAAGGCGGTGACGCCGTCGATCGGTCGAGCCAGAAGGTCCGCCATGGGTGTGTTCCTTCCTGTCGCATCTCAGTCGCATCTCAATAGTGACACCTTCGAATTCAGGCCGGGGCCAGAAAACCGACCGGTCCCGACGCGATGCACAGCGACAGCGCGGTGGTGTTGGCGCGAACGGTGATGGCGTCGCCGGCGCCCGGTACCCGGGCGAAGACGCGGTTGAGGCCCGGGTGCACCGGAACCTTGACGTCGGGCCCCTCGGTCAGCGACACCGTCATCGAGCCGTCGCTGTTGGCCAGGTAGTTGAATTCGGCGGTCCAATCGGCGGGCAGCAACGGCCCGTCCAGCTTCAGGCGGACCGGCCTGTCCGGCTGGGTGAAATAGCCGCACTGCGGCATCGGGCCCGGCGCGATGGTCCGCACCCAGGTCACCCTCGCGGCGACCAGCCGGCCCGAGCTATCGATCATCCGTAATTGTGTTGTGGCCGAAGCAAACTCGGGTCTGTTTCGCAGCAACGCGAACATGTGACTGGCCAAATTCTCCGGGTAGGCCACCCGCTGTAACACCAGCGGATCGACCTCCTGGTCGAGCAGCGGAGCGGTCGAATTCGCGTGCGCGGCAGCCAAACTGGCCTCGGCACGCTGCAGATACGGCTGCGCCGGGTTGTCGCGCCAGCTGGTCAGGAATGTCGCTGTCGAATACAGGCTGCTGGTCACGAACAATGCCGCCAACCCCGTCGTCGCGATGGCCCGTGGCGGCGAGGTGTCCAGCCAGCGCGCGCTCGCCGGCCGGTTCGGCGCCTGCAATGCCACGGCGGTCAAAAGCGCCAGCACCACAACCAGATCCGGCAGGTAGCGCAGCGTCTGCGCCAGCTCAAGGGCGGTGAACCGCGACGACCGCAGCAGATAGATAGGCACCTGGCAGGCCGCCGCATACCCCGCCGCGGTCAGCCACACCGCGCCGATGCGTTGCTTGCGGGCCAGCGACAGCGCCAGCAGCCCGATCAGCACCAGCCAGCCCAGCGCCATCGCCAGTGGCGGCGGCGTGGCCCACGGTGACGCCGGCGCCCAGCGGTCCCAGTGCCACGGCCCGCCCGCCAGCCCCGGCACGATGCCGTGGGTGATCGACCGCGACAGCAGATCCCATGTCATCGACAGGTCGAAACTCCATCGCCGGTGGTTGACCACGGCCAGATAGACCGCGACCCAGGCCAGGGTCACCAACAGGGAGGCGATCCACAACCACTTGCCGGCCCGCCAGGCGGTCCGCACCGCCGCGCGATCGCCCTGAACATGGCAGAGCAGGGCTACCACCGCGAAGGCGACGAACGGGATCACCGCGGCCTTCTCGAAGAACAGCAGCCCGCCGAAGTAGACCAGCACGCCGGTCGCCGCGTAGCGCAGGTTGGCGGTGCGCACCAGCAGGATCGCGTCGGCGCACACCCAGGCCAGCGCAGCCAGCATGGGCAGCGAGTTCAGCGCCGCCGCCCACCACGCGAACCCGGGCACCCCCAGCGGGGTGAAGAGCGCGAACGTCAGCGGAATCAGCAGCACCCACCGCCAGCCCAGGATCACCCAGAGCGCGCGCAGCAGTGCCAGCGAGGCCAGCAACTGCAGCACGACCAGGCTGATCGCCGGTCCGGTCCAATCCAGCGGCGCCAACCGGGTGATCACCCCGGCGACCAGAAAGGCGCCCGGCATCACGTGGCCGTCGTGGTCGTCGAACAGGTATGACGGCGACAGCAGGCCCTCGGTGCCGGCCTTTCCGACGAGAATCAGGTCGTCCCAGTAGAAATAGCCGCCGAACGCCAGCACCGCACGTATCCCGAGCTGCACGGCGATCAGGGCAGCGGCTGCCGCAGGGACACCCCGAACCACGGGGAACCCCCGGTATGGTGGGCCGGTGCGCGCACTGGTCACCGGGGCAGCCGGATTCATCGGGTCGACGCTAGTCGACCGCCTCCTCGCCGACGGCCACACCGTGGTGGGACTGGACAATTTCGCAACGGGTCGGGCGACCAACCTCGAGCATCTCGCCGATAACCCCGCGCACGTCTTCGTCGAGGCCGACATCGTGACCGCGGACCTCGACGCCATCCTCGACGAGCATGGGCCCGAGGTGGTGTTTCACCTCGCCGCGCAGATCGACGTGCGGCACTCGGTGGCCGACCCGCAATTCGACGCCTCGGTCAACGTCATCGGCACCGTGCGGCTGGCCGACGCCGCGCAGCGCGCTCAGGTCCGCAAAATCGTGCACACCTCGTCGGGCGGGTCCATCTACGGCATCCCGCCGCAGTATCCGACTCCCGAGGTCGTGGCATGCGATCCGTGGTCGCCGTACGCGGCGGGCAAGGTGGCCGGAGAGATCTACCTGAACACCTTCCGGCATCTGTACGGCCTGGAGTGCTCGCACATCGCACCGGCGAATGTCTATGGCCCACGCCAGGATCCGCACGGTGAAGCCGGCGTGGTGGCGATCTTCGCCCAGGCGCTGCTGTCGGGCAAGACCACCAAGGTATTCGGCGACGGCAGCAACACCCGCGACTATGTGTTCGTCGACGACGTGGTGGACGCGTTCGTCAAGGCCTCCGGGGACGCAGGCGGCGGGCAGCGATTCAACGTCGGCACCGGCGTCGAAACCTCGGACAGACAACTGCATTCGGCGGTCGCAGCGGCCGTCGGGGCACCCGACGACCCGGAGTTTCATCCGCCCCGGCTCGGTGACCTGAAGCGATCGTGCCTCGATATCGGTTCGGCGGCAAAGGTTTTGGGCTGGCAGCCGAACGTGGGGCTGGACGAGGGCGTGCGTCGCACGGTCGAGTTCTTCCGCGCCGCACACAGCTCGTAGCGCTACTCGGGCACCTGTGCGCCTTCCAGCGCGACGGCCCGGGCCAGGCGCGCGTAGCGCAACTCCAGGTCCTTGAACCGCATATACGTGCTCAGCGTGGTGAAACTGAACGCCATGATCAGCGCGTAGAGCATCAGGTCGGTGCCGCGTCGCACCCCGAACCAGTTCGCGACCACGGTGGTGTCGTCGGGCCGCAGTACGGCGTAGATACCGCCCAGCACAAATAGCACATAGCCGACCTTGACCCACGCCTTCGACCGTGAGCTCCGGCGGGAACGCAGCAGATACACCAGCAGCGCGATGATCGATCCGATCAGCAGCACCTGGATCCAGTTCATTTCTCGCTCTTTGTCATCTAGGAATCCTCCCTCGCAGGAACCCGTCGAAAATGATGTTGACGCCGTTGAGCAGGGGCTGGCCCTTGGACTTCGAGTAGTCCGTGTACAGCACCTCGACCGGCTCTTCGATTACGCGCCAATGGTTTTCGGCGATCAGCAGGACGAATTCGTTGGCGTGGCTCATCCCGTTCATGGTGATGTCGAGCCCGTCGGCGACCTTCTTGTTGAACACCCGAAGGCCGTTGTTGGTGTCGGTCAGGCCGAGCTGGCGACCGTGCGGGCTCAGCCAGGCGGCGGTGCGCAGGACAACCCTCTTCAAAAACGGTGGCCCTTTTGCGGCCGGCGGCCGGCTCCCGTCGTGGCGGGCGAACCGGGTTCCGATGACGATGTCAGCGTCGCCGGCGCCCAGCCGCTCGACCATCGCGGCCACATCTTTGACGCGATGCTGCCCGTCGGCGTCGAAGGTGGCGAAGACCTGCGCCCCGGGCTGCCTACGGGCGTACTCGACCCCGGTCTGGATCGCCGCTCCCTGGCCCAGGTTGATCGGATGGCGCACCAGATGGGCCCCGGCCCGCAGGGCGATCTCCCCGGTGCCGTCGCGGCTGCCGTCGTCGACGCACACGACGTGGTCGAAGACCGAGCGCACATCGGCGACGACCTCACCGATGACCGCAGCTTCGTTGTAGGCGGGGATGATGATCCAGACGCCGGAATATTGCGTTTCGATGCTCCCAAGGTTAGCCAGGATCACCCGGTTGAGCGTCCGACGCGCGTCAGGGCGACCAAGTGCACGCCGATTCCGACCAGCGGGCCGCACAGCAGGGCGACGATGGTGCGAGTCTCCAGCGCCCACGGCAGCAGCAGCAACAGTCCCGATGCGGCCGTCGCGCCGACCCAGCCCAGCGAGTAGGCGCGATGCAGCGCGGCCGCGACCGCAGCGGCGCCGGTGAGGGTCAGCATCGCGATCGCCACCGCGGCCGCAGTCAGCCAGGCCAGCAGCGCGCCCCGGGCGTCGTACTGCGCCCCGAACGCGACCCGCAGCAGCCAGGGCCCGACGACGCCGGCCAGCAGCACCCCGATCGCCCCGATGCCGGCGATGATCGCCGCCGGTGTGATCAGGGCGCGCAGCCGGTCGGTGCGTTCGTCGACGAAATGAGCGATGAGGTTGCCTTGCATGGCGGTCAGCGGCACCAGCAGCGGCGCGCGGGTCAACGTCACGGCCAGGATGATCACGCCGCCCTGGGCGCCGAGTTCGCTGCTGGTCAGTTTCAGCAGCACCGGGAAGCCCATCACCAGGATCGCGCTGGCGCCGGCCGCGGTGATCGAATGCGCGGTGCCGCGCAGGAAGGTCGACATGCCGCCCTGCGTCAGCAGGCGCGATGTCGCGCGTGCTGCCGGCGAGGCGAGCAGCACGATGAGCCAGGCGAGCGCTCCACCTACGGTTGCCCACAAGAATCCCGTCAGGCCCCACCCGATCACGAAGGTGGCCGCGGCGATCATCACCCGGATGGACGCATCGGTCACCATCAGCGCCCCGTATTGGGTCCACTGGTTGGCTCCGGCCAGCATGCCGAGCAGCGTGGCGTGCAGGCAAAACCCGGCCAAGCCGACGGACAGCAGTGCCACCGACAGCCAGCGCTCCTCGACGAACACCCGCCCACTCCACAACGGCGAGCTGGCGGCGATCACGACGGCCGCGGCCACCCCGACCACGGCGGCGACCCGCAGCGGATGCGTGCGCGGTCGCCCGGAGTCGGGCGGGCTCGCCGGTCCGTTGCCGTTGAGCATCGACCGGATCTCTCGGGTGGTTTCCTGCAGCAGACCGTTGGCGGCGCCGGTGACCAGCCCGAATGCGCCCCAGAACACGCCGAAGATGGAAAAGCCGCTGGGAGCCAGGTCACGCGCGGCCAGATAAACCACCGCGTATCCGCACAGTGCCGTCAGCGCGGTCGCGGCACCGACCCTGGCCACGCTGGCACGCGTGAGTGGGGACGACGTGCCGCCGACTTCGGTCACCGTGAAGATACTAAGTGCGCCGGCACGCAAGCCCCGCGATGTCGATCGGCTTCGCTATTGTGAGCGCCTGTCGGGAAGGAGCCATGGCAGCGTTTCGCGTCTTCGGTGTCTCGCTACTGGTGACCGCCCTGGCCCTCGTCGCGGGATATGCACACGGCGGGCTCAACGCCCTCTTCCTGCTGGTGGCGTTGGCCGTGCTCGAGGTGTCCCTCTCGTTCGACAACGCCATCATCAACGCCGCGGTACTGCAGCGGCTGAGCCGGTTCTGGCGGCAGATGTTTCTGACCGTCGGGATCCTCATCGCGGTCTTCGGTATGCGGCTGGTGTTTCCGCTGTTGCTGGTCTGGGCGACCGCCGGCGTCGAGCCCGTTCGCGCTTTCGAGCTGGCGCTCAATCCGCCGCCGCACGGGGCACTGGAATTCCCCGACGGTTCACCCAGCTACGAGAAGCTGGTCGTCGCGGCGCACCCGCAGATTGCCGCCTTCGGCGGGATCTTCCTGTTGATGCTGTTTTTGGATTTCGTCGTCCAGGACCGAGAGATCAAGTGGCTCAAGTGGATTGAGATACCGTTTGCCCGCATTGGTCGGCTTGGTCAGGTGTCGGTGGCGGTGGCTGCCGTCGCGCTGGTGCTGGCCGGGACGATGTTGACGCACTCCACCGAGGAGCGCGCGACGGTGCTGACCGCCGGGCTGCTGGGGCTGGTGACCTATCTGGTTGTCAACGGGTTGAGCCGGGCGTTCCAGCCATTGGATGTCGAGGCGACGGGCGGGCCCGGCCTGGCTCTGGCGGCCGGCAAAGCGGGCCTGACGCTGTTCCTCTATCTCGAGGTCCTCGACGCCGCGTTCTCGTTCGACGGGGTCACCGGGGCCTTCGCGATCACCTCGGACCCGATCGTCATCGCGCTGGGTCTCGGGCTGGTGGGCTCGATGTTCGTCCGGTCGATCACCATCTACCTGGTGCAGCAGGATGCGCTGGACCGGTACGTCTACCTGGAGCATGGCGCGCACTGGGCGATCGGCGCGCTGTCGGTGATCATGCTGCTCTCCATAGAGCCGCACTTCGAGATCCCCGAAGTGTTCACCGCGTCGGTGGGCGTGGTCTTCATCGGGGCGGCGTTGGCGTGGAGCGTGCTGCGCAACCGGCGAATTGCCAAGGGCGCCTGAGGTTATGCCTCGATCTGCCCGGCGATACGTCGTTCGATGCTGGCCCGCGCCGGGGCGGGCAACACGATAAGGCCGTCGAGTTCCCTGCCGGCCCGGGCGTACGCGTTCTGGCGTTCCTCACGGGTGGCCGCTTCGTCCTGCGCCAGGTGCAGCAGGTTCTGGGCGCGCGCCATCCGCTGTTGTTCGTCTTCGGAGAAGTCGCTGCGGCGCCGCCGAATCGCCTCCGCCTCGGCGACCTCGAACGCGCTGATGTACTCGTGGACGGCGTTGCGATATTCGGATTGCGCGGCGCGATCGCCAGACAGGGCGTCGACGTCCTGCGGGCGGTCCGGGCGCAGCAGGTCCGCGTGCCGCTTCGCCTTGTGGAACGCGACGGTCAGCGGATCACGCATATCGGTCATCAGCGGGAAGTCCAGCGACTTGGCGATGTCGACTTCGTAGTCCAGCCAGCGGGCGTCGGCACGACCGTGTGCCTCAAGGAGTTTGGCGAGTTCGCGCCGCGAGGTCTCCTCGTTGTCCCGCGTCCGGCCGGAGGCTTGCGCGATGGCGATCTTGGCCTGCTGTTTAAGCCGGTACCGTTCCATCCGTCGCTCCGCGCGACGCTCGTTGGCGGCGGTCACCGCCCTGATGCCGGTGCCGATCGCACCCGCGAACGGGAAGATCAGCCACCAGAAGTTCGCGGCGAAATGCAGCACCGGGGTCACCTCGCCAGGATGCCACCGAGAATCGCGGAGTGGGGTGGGCGCGGTTACGCCAGCAGCGTTAGTGCCCCTCGGCTTTGAACCGCTCGATCGAGCGCTCAACTTCGGCTTCGGCTTCGGCCCGGCCGACCCAGTCGGCCGCCTTGACGTATTTGCCCGGCTCCAGAGCCTTGTATTGGGAGAAGAAGTGCTTGATGACGTCCAGTTCGTAGGCCGGGACGTCACCGATGTCCTGGATGTGATCCCACCGGTGGTCGCCGGCCGGAACGCACAACACCTTGGCGTCGCCGCCGGCCTCGTCGGTCATCTCGAACATGCCGACCGGACGTGCCTCCACCAGAACGCCGGGGAACAGTGGCTGCGGCAACAGCACTAGGGCGTCCAACGGGTCGCCGTCTTCGCCGAGGGTGTCCTCGATGAACCCGTAATCGGTCGGGTAGACCATCGACGTGTACAGGTAGCGATCAAGTTTCACCCGCCCCGTCTTGTGATCGACCTCGTACTTGTTCCGCTGGCCTTTGGGGATCTCAATGACCACGTCGAATTGCACTGCTCGGCTCCTTTGAAGAATCGGTCGGCCCGGTAGATCCGTTGCGTCGCGGGTTCACCCTAGCCGAGAGGTCAGAACGGGGAACGGTTCGGCAGAATGGGATCAAACAGTCAGGAGTTCCATGGGTCCTACTCGCCGGCGGAGATCCACCCAAGTGTTCGTCGGGTTAGCCGTGCTGGCGTTTATCGCCGCGGTGGTCGTGGCCGCGATGTTCTTCACGACGGGTATTCACGGCACTGCCGGCACGCGAGCCTCGGTACCCCCGCCGCGCCCGCCCGCGGTGAAGCCGGGAATGGTGCCCGTCACCGACACCGCCGAGACACCCAGCGCCCCCAGCCTGGCGGCCGTGTTGGGGCCCGCCGCCGCCGATCCCAACCTGGGCAGGCTGGGCGGGCGGATCACTGACGCCATCACCGGCAAGGAACTGTGGCAGGTCGCCGATGATCTGCCGCTCGTACCCGCGTCGACCAACAAAGTGCTCACTGCGGCCGCCGCGCTGCTGAGCCTGGACAGCCAGGCCAGGATCAGCACCCGGGTCGTGGCCGGTAGCCCGAACGCCCAGGGGCCCATCGTCCTGGTGGGCGCCGGGGATCCGACGCTGTCGGCGGCGCCGCCCGGCGTCGACACCTGGTACCGGGGTGCGCCCAGGATCAGCGACCTGGTCGAGCAGATCCACCGCAGCGGCATGACGCCGACCGCGGTGCAGGTGGACGTCTCGGCGTTCAGCGGCCCGACGCTGGCGCAGGGCTGGGATCCCACCGATGTCGACAACGGCGACATCGCACCGATCGAGTCGACGATGATCGACGCCGGACGCATCCAGCCGAGCACCGTCAACTCGAGACGATCGCGGACCCCGGCGCTGGACGCCGGGCGCGAGCTGGCCAAGGCCCTCGGCATGGATCCCGGGGCGGTGACGATCGCGACTGCACCGTCGGGGGCGCGGCAGCTGGCCGTGGTGCAGTCGGCGCCGTTGGTGGTGCGGCTGAACGAGATGATGGACCACTCCGACAACGTGTTGGCCGAATGCATCGCCCGTGAGGTGGCCGGCGCGACCAATCGGCCGCGAAGCTTCGCCGGCGCGGTCGACGCGGTGACCAACCGACTGGGCACCGCGCACATCGACACCACCGGTGCCGCGCTGCAGGATTCGAGCGGGCTGTCGGTCGACGACCGTCTGACCGCGAAGACCCTCGACGGCACGGTGCAGGCGGCCGCGGGGCCCGACCAGCCGTCGCTGCGGGCGCTGCTCGATCTGCTGCCGATCGCCGGTGGCAGCGGGACGCTGGCCGACCGCTTCCTCGACTCGGCCACCAACCAGGGCCCGGCCGGCTGGTTGCGGGCCAAGACGGGCTCGCTGACCGCCATCAATTCGCTGGTCGGCGTCGTCACCGACCGCAGCGGTCGCGTCCTGACCTTCGCGTTCATCTCCAATGCCGCCGGCCCAAACGGCCGCAATGCGATGGATGCCCTGGCCGGCAAGCTGTGGACTTGTGGTTGCTCATGACCACATCGGCTGACCTGACCATCGGTACCGCTGTCGACTGGCGCTTCGCGGCCACCGTCGGGCAGCGGCTGGCTCGGCCCGGCCCGCCGTCCAGCGACTACACCCGCCGCCAGGCGATCACGGAGCTGACGAGTTCGGCCGCGAAGGCCGAACCGCTGGTGCGCGACGTGACGGGGTTGGCCACCGAGGGAGCGATACCGGCGGCCCGCGTGGTCGATCGCGGCGAGTGGGTCGGCGCGGCGGCCGAGTCGATGCGGCTGATGATGAACGGCACCGAGAAGCCCCGCGGATTTCTCACCGGCCGCATCACCGGCGCCCAGACGGGTGCGGTGCTGGCGTTCGTGTCGTCGGGGATCCTCGGTCAATACGACCCGTTCGCCGCGGATCGCGAAGGTTGTCTGCTGCTGGTCTATCCGAATGTCATTGCCGTCGAGCGTCAGCTGCGTATCGCGCCCGCCGATTTCCGGTTGTGGGTGTGCCTGCACGAGGTGACCCACCGGGTGCAGTTCACCGCCAACCGCTGGCTGGCCGACTACATGTCGCAGGGGCTCGCGCTGCTGACCCGCGACGCCGGCGAGGACGTCGGGCAGGTGGCGGGCAGGCTCGCCGAGTATGTCCGTAACCGCGGGGTGGGGACGCCGGACGCGGACGGCAGCTCGCCGGGGATTCTGGGCGTGGTGCGCGCCGTGCAGTCCGAGCCGCAGCGCCAGGCCCTGGACCAGCTGCTGGTGCTGGGCACGCTGCTGGAGGGCCACGCCGATCATGTGATGGATGCGGTCGGGCCGATGGCGGTGCCGTCGGTCGCCCTCATCCGCCGTCGATTCGACGAGCGGCGCCAACGCAAGCAACCGCCGCTGCAGCGCCTCATGCGTGCCCTGCTGGGGCTGGACGCCAAGCTCATCCAGTACACCCGCGGCAAGGCGTTCGTCGACCACGTGGTGGGCCGGGTGGGAATGGAACGGTTCAACACCGTCTGGTCGGGCCCCGATACGTTGCCGCTGCCCGCCGAGATCGAAGACCCTCAGCGATGGATCGACCGGGTGCTGTAGGGCAGCTGCGCGCCGCTGTCGAGGCGTTCGCCAAGGCCCATCTGGACGTCGACGACCAATGGTGTGTTGCGCTGTCGGGCGGCCCGGATTCGTTGGCGTTGACGGCCGTCGCCGCGCAGCTGCGGCCCACCACCGCCTGCATCGTTGACCATGGCCTGCAGCCTGGGTCGGCGGCGGTCGCCGAAACCGCGCGCGCCCAAGCCTTCGCACTGGGATGCGTTGACGCACACGTGATTTGCGTGCAGGTGGGCAGCCCATTTGGTCCGAAGGGCGGGCCCGAGGCGGCGGCGCGGGCCGCCCGCTATGCGGCCCTGAGCGCCCACCGGCACGGGCCCGTGCTGTTGGCGCACACCCTCGACGACCAGGCCGAGACGGTGCTGCTGGGGCTGGGCCGTGGTTCCGGGGCGCGTTCGATCGCGGGGATGCGCCCGCACGATCCGCCGTGGTGCAGGCCGCTGCTGGGTGTTCGCCGGGCCACCACGCATGCCGCCTGCCGTGAGCTGGGTCTGACCCCGTGGCAGGACCCGCACAACAGCGACCCCCGCTTCACCCGTGCCCGGCTGCGCCTTGAGGTGCTGCCGCTGCTGGAGGACGTGCTGGGCGGCGGAGTTGCCGAAGCGCTGGCCCGCACTGCGACGGCACTGCGCGAGGACACCGAGCTGATCGACGCGCTGGCCGCCGCGGCCCTGCCGGAGGCGGACACGGGCGCTGGGTTGCGAGTCGAGGCGCTGGCCGGGTTGGCCGACCCGGTGCGGCGCCGGGTGATCCGCGGCTGGCTGCTGGCCGGCGGTGCGACCGGGCTCACTGACAAGCAGATCCGCGGGGTGGACACGCTGGTCACCGCGTGGCGCGGGCAGGGCGGAGTGGCGGTCGGCTCCGCGCTGCGGGGCGAGCGATTGTTCGCCGCGCGGCGCGACGGTGTGCTCTTTCTGCGCCGTGAGCCTGTGTAAACGCCAGGCCGCCGTTGGTGATTCGCGCGCTGGCGTGGCAATCTGTGGGCGTGGCCCAGATCCCCTCGGCGATCACCCCCGATCCGCCGCTGGAGCTGTACCCGGGGGACATCAAGTCGGTGCTGCTCACGACCGACCAGATTCAGGCCCGCATCGCCGAGCTCGGCGAGGAAATCGGCAACCACTATCGCGCCAGCGCCGCCGCGACGGGGCAGGATCTGCTGCTGATCACCGTGCTCAAGGGCGCGGTGATCTTCGTCACGGACCTGGCCCGCTCGATTCCCATGCCGACGCAGTTCGAATTCATGGCCGTCAGCTCCTACGGCTCTTCGACGTCGTCGTCGGGCGTGGTGCGAATCCTCAAGGACTTGGACCGCGACATCAACGATCGCGACGTGCTGATCGTTGAGGACGTCGTCGACTCCGGCCTGACCCTGTCCTGGCTGCTGCGCAATTTGAAAACCCGGCATCCGCGTTCGTTGCGGGTGTGCACGCTGCTTCGTAAGCCGGACGCGGTGCGCGCCAACGTCGAAATCTCTTACGTGGGCTTCGATATCCCCAACGAGTTCGTGGTCGGCTACGGCCTTGATTACGACGAGCGTTACCGCGACCTGTCCTACATCGGGACCCTCGACCCCAGGATTTACGAGGAGTAGCCGGCCGGACTCAGTCGAGCGTCCACACCGCCGCGCCCGGCTACGCCGCGCTTGCGATCGCCACTAGTCCAGCTCCCACACCGCCGTCACCGAGAAGCTCACCGTCTGCTGGCCGGGCTCTAGCGGGACCGCGGTCGGCATGGCCTTCGGCGGAGCCGCAGGCCCGCCTGCGGTAGGCGAAGCGCCGGTGGCCTCCGAGATGGACAGCACCTTGCCCAGGCGCAATCCGGCCAGCTGGGCGTACTGATCGGCCCGGTTCTTGGCGTCGTTGAAAGCCCGCGCGCGTGCGTCCTTGACAAGCTGCGAGTCGTCGGCGATGGAGTAGCTGACCGAATTGATCCGGGTCGCGTCGCCGCCGGTGCCGACGATCAGCGCCAGCATGCGTGACGCAGCGTCGGTCGGGTGGATCTTGATCTGGATGGCGTTGGTGGCCCGATAGCCGGTGATGATCGCGGTGCCGTTGGGTCCTGGATTGCTGTATTGCGGCTGCAGGGTGACCTCGGTGGTGCTGATGTCTTTGCGGTCCTGGCCCGCGCCGACGAGCGCGTTGATGACCGCCTGCTGACGGTCGTTGGTCTGGTTCATCGCGGCCGTGACATCGGTAGCGGTGAATTCGATACCGACGTCGGCGGTCAGGGTATCCGGGACGCCCTGCACCTGACCCGATCCGAGCACGGTCACCTGCCGCGGATTCGCTCCCGGTGCCGGCGTCGAATTGTGCTTGTCGCACCCCGCCATGGCGGCCGTGGCCAGGCCGGTCGCGGCCAGCGCAATCGTCCAGCGAGCAAATCTTCGTGCGGTCGCCATGCCTGGCACCCTAGCGCGACCGGGGCCTCAGAAGGGAGGGTCGATCGGCAAGGATGCTGGGGCCGGTTCGTCGGGAGTCCAATCCGCAGGTAGTTCTTCCGGCTCCCGCGGATCATTGATCCAGGTGCAGAACGGGCTGGTGCTCGGTGCGTCCTTGAAGGCAAACAGCATGTCGCGCATGTGGTTTCGGAACTGTCGTGCTTTGATTTCCTGCCGACGCGCTTCTTTGCGTCCGGTTATGCTTGCGCGCCTGCGTAATTCGAGAGCTTCGCTGCTTCGGCCTGCTGCGCCTGCTGGGTGTCGGCGCGGCGCATGCGGGCGCGTGACGGCGGAAAGAGATCCGCACCGGCCGGTGAGGTCCGATAGGTTCGCCCGGTGGGGGACGTCCAGATGACGGTGCCGTCGAGCAGTTGAGTATCTTGCCATCCACTGTGGAAAGTCTTGAGTCGATGATGTTGTCGGCAAAGGCATTTGAGGTTGCCCATGACCGTGATCCCACCGTGCCCTAAATCTCGGCCATCCCGTCGTCGAGGGCGTTGATTCCGATGTGCCGGTCGTCCTCGGCGGCAACCCGGCGCTCGCGGGCGGCGTCGGGGTCCGTGGCGCGCGCGGTGGCATCGACGGCGTTGACGATCCGCAGCTTCGACCAGCCGTGCCAGTTGCCGGTGCGCGTTGCCAGCGACTGGTCGACCTTCGCGCTCAGCTTGTCGTCAGAGAGCGAATCAGTGCGGCTGAGGATCAACCGTACTGTCCGCCAATCGGTTCGACCCTCGGCCCTCGCCCCGTTCTTCCTCGGCCACCCGATACCGCAGCAATGCCGCACCGCCGCCATGCGGCGAGCCGTCAACATCGACTCCTGCCGATGCAGGGACTCGGCAACCGCCACCGGAGCGGCGGGGTCAGGTTCGCACTCGAATATACATTCGATGCTAGACGAAACGTCCGACAGGTCGAACGGCCGCGTTGTCGGTGGTGGATAACTGGCGGGGCGAGGCGCATCGTGCACAGTCGTCCATCAGTTCTTTGATCACGGTCACGGCAGCCGAGTCTGCGCCGACGAACAGCGCCGACTTGCAAACTTTGACGAAACAGGTGGCCCGGCCCGACAGCGGCGAGCTGGTCAGGGTGGTGGGCGATAGCCGGGTTACCGCAAGAAGTGTTTCGTCAGCAGGCAGGGCGGCGCAGATGTCGCCATAGTTCAGTGAGGTGACGGCATCACACGAGCAGCCGAGGACCTCGGTGAACGCTGCGTTGGCGAACAGGACCGCACCGTCGTCCGCTACGACCACGGCGGCTAGCGGGTGTTCCTCGAGCGCCCGGAGGGCGGGGATTCGACGCCATTCGACCCGTGGGGAATCGATTGGCCGGCGCACAAAATCGCGCTGTGACGACAAAATGAACCCAACTGCTCGTGCGCTGCTTTTCCAACGCAGGGCGGTCCTAGATTCAGTGCCGAAGCACCGAGAAATCCAGTCGGCTGCGGCCGGACGGTTCGCAGTCGGACGGCGCTCTCCCCGCGATGATCATAAGCCTAAAGTTGCCCCTGGGGCGAGGTTGAAAGTACAAGCGGTGCAGCAGAACCAGCGTCCCGGCTTCCGGCCCAAGCTGGGGCCGTATCGAGCATGTTGAAACGTGATGCCGATTTCGTTGGCGCAGCTGGCCTTAGGGCGTGACGAGAATCTTGCAGTGCCGCTCGGGGTCGGCCAGGTCGTCGAACGCCGCGCCGACTCCGTCCAGGCCCACCTCACCGGTGATCATCGGCGCGACATCGATCTCGCCCTCGGCGAGCGCGCGCAGCGATTCGGCGAATTCCTCCGGGGTTTGCGCGAGCACGAATTGCACGTTGATCTCCTTGGCGATCGCGAAGAACGGGTGCACCTCATCGGGTTGCATGCACACCCCGGCGACCACCAGTCGGGTCCCCCACCGCGCCCGCCGCAAGACGTCATCGATGATCCCCGGCACCCCGACCGCTTCAAACACCACCCTGGCCTTGACGGAGTCGAACGGCGATCCCTGTGCCGGATCCAGCACCTGATGCGCGCCCATCGCGGTGGCGAGCTCGCGCCGCTTCGGTGAAAAGTCAGCAGCCACAATGCTTTCCACACCGCGGAGCCGGAGGGCGGCGATGATCGCGATACCGATCGGGCCGCACCCGATCACCAGCGCCGTTTCGCCGCGCTCGATGTTGGACTTGTTGACGGCATGCAACCCCACCGACATGGGTTCGGTCAGGGCGGCATGCCTGGGGTCGAGCCCATTGGGAATGGGCAGCAGCAGGGGAGCGGAAAGCAGGATCCGCTCGGCGTAGCCGCCGAGTGTGCTGTTGCTGTAGACCATTGGATCGAATCCTTTGGCGGACAATAAGATCGGCAACGACGTCACCATGGTTCCGGCCGGATGGGTGTCGGTGTCGGGGCCGGCTTCGAGGATCTCGGCGCTGAATTCGTGGCCCATGAAGATGTCGCGACTCAGGTCGACGTCCATGGCACCGGCCGCGCCGGCCGCCTCGGCCGTCATCTTCAGCACCTGGGACCCATGGGCGGCGAAATGCAAGTCGGAGCCACAGATTCCACACGATCGCACGGCAACCAGGACCTGACCGGGTCCGGGCACCGGGTCCGCCACGTCATCCCGGTAGACCATCCGGCCGTCACGTAATACCGAGGCCCGCATTACTTCACCCCGCCCTTCTCGTCGACGTGCTGCGTGATGGCCGCCACCACGGCCTCACCCGCGCGTCCGATCAGTTGATCGCGATGACTTCGCGCCCACTCATGCGACGAGCGCGCCGCTTCCAGTTGTCCCTTGAAATGTGGAATCACCTTGCGGGCCAACAGGTCATAGCAATGATAGGTCGCCTCCGGCGAGGCCCAGTCATGGCCGAGCATCAGCAGCGTCCCGAATCCACCCGAGCGCTCGAGCAGGTCTTCGATGTGCGCGATCGCATCGTCGGGTGTGCCGATGCAGCAGTTCCCCGCGGCCGCATAGTTTTCCACGAACTCGTACGGCGTCTGCGTGTCGTCGATGGTGTTGGCCAGCGGGACGAATCCGGCCGCACCGAAGTAATTGGCGAAATCTTGCAGGCCGTAGGTGCAGTCGCTGATCGCCTGCTCGCGGGTGTCTGCGACATGCATGATGCTCAGCACCCGCCAATCGGCCCGGTCCGGCTCGCCGCGGCGGGCTTTGGCGGCCTGTTCGCGCACGATGTCCCAGGTGGTTTCCAGGGCGGCGAAGCCACCGGGGACCGACATCGACAGCGACAGCAACGACGTGCCCAAGGAGCCCGCCAGTCGCGGGCCGGACGGGGAGATCATTGCGGCCGTGGCAATTTCCGGATACGGCGAGGTGTAGGGGCGGATATGCAATTGCGCGTCGCGCAGGGTGAACCAGTCGGAGTGCCGGTCGATGCGCTCGGTGGCGCCGGCGCGGAACAGCGCCAGGATCGCCTCGAGCGACTCCTGCATCATCCGCCGCTGCTCGACCGGGTCGATGCCCATCATGTAAGCGTCCGACGGCAGCGCACCGGGGCCGGTCCCGAACATGACTCTGCCGCGGGTCAGGTGGTCCAGCAGCACCCAGCGATCGGCCACCATCAGCGGATGGTGATACGGCAGCGAGACCACGCCGGTGCCCAGCCGGATGTGCTTGGTCCGCTCCGCGGCGGCCGCGATGAACACCTCCGGGCAGGCGATCAACTCGTAGCCGCCGGAGTGGTGTTCGCCGAACCAGGCTTCGTCGAAGCCCAGGCGGTCCAGTGCCACGACCCGCTCCATGTCGTATTCCAGTGCCACGGTGGGGGATTGGCCGACCGGATGGAAGGGCGTGATAAAAACGCCGAACCGAAGGCTCATCGCAGCTCCAAACCTTTGAGGAAGTCCAGCAAGGCCGCATTCACCTCGTCGGGCCGCTCCTGTTGCAACCAGTGGCCCGCGCCGTCGATCATCACTTGACGGTACGGTCCGCTGATCACCTCGGACGAGCGGTCGGCGCGGGTGAAGGTCAGCACCGGATCGGCTGTGCCTCCGATGAACAAGCACGGCACCGAGATCTTGGCGTCGGCGAGTTCCGCGGTGTTCTCCCAGTTGCGGTCGAGGTTGCGGTACCAGTTGAGGCCGCCGGTGAACCCGGTGCGGGAGAACTCGCCGATGTAGTGGTCGATCTCGTCTTGGCTGATCCAATCCGGCAGAGCGTCCGGCTCGGGGAGACGCTCGATGAAGCCCTCCGGGCCGGGGGCCACCATCCGCAGCGCGGCGCTCTGGTCGTCGGAGAGCCGCAGGCCGCCCATCATGCGGCGGATGGTGCGGGCGGTGTCGCCGCCGAGTTCGGCATCGGCGACCCCCGGCTCCTGAAAGTAGAGCATGTAGAAGAAGTTGTCCCCGAACGTCTTTCGGAACGCCGCTGTCGGTGCCACCTTGGCGCGGGGCAGCGCCGGGACGCTCATGCCCACGACCGCCGCGACCCGGTCGGGATGCAGCAGCGGCGCATGCCATGCCACCGGAGCGCCCCAGTCGTGGCCGATCCAGACGGCGCGCTGGGCTCCGACATCGTCGAGCAGCCCGACGATGTCGGCGGTCAATTCGTGGATGGTGTAGGCGTCAATCGCATCGGGACGAGACGAACCGCCGTAGCCGCGCTGATCGGGTGCCAGCACGTGGTAGCCGGCCTCGGCGAGAACCGGGATTTGGTGACGCCATGAGTAGGCCAGTTCCGGAAAGCCGTGAGTCAGGACCACCACGGGGGCGTCGCGGTCTCCGGCCTCGATCACCCGCAATTGCACGCCGTTGGTGTCGACTAACCGTTCGGTTGATGTGGGCCTGGACAAGGGCATGTCTCACCAAATCACAGCGACCGCGGGGTGAGAAGGGCTCTGCCTGATTGGAATTACCGGTTAGATTTCGCAGGGGTGCGAACGGTACTCAACAATTCGTGAAGGCAGGGCCGATGCGGTTGGACCACGTGGTGCTGTGGACGAAGGATCCACGGGCGGCGGTGGACTTCTACTCCCGCGTGGTCGGTCTTGCTCCGCTTCGCTACAGCGAGTTCGAGACCGGCGACGCGCCCTTCCCGAGCGTGCGCGTGTCGCAAGACTCGGTCATCGACCTGATGCCGCTGGATGGTCGGGATGGCCATCCGGTCAATCACATCTGCCTGGCCCTGTCCAAGTCCGAATACGACGCATTGGATGAGCGTCTGCGGGCCGAAGGCGTGGACACCAGCACGCGGCTGACCAATAGCTACGGGGCCCAAGGGTGGGCGGCGCAGACGTTTTACTTCGCCGATCCGGACGGCAATGTGGTCGAAGCTCGCTACTACGACTGACTCCCTCGCACTCCCTGGCGCCGCGCGGGAACTGTCGCTCGTTGTCTGGACAGGACGATGGTGGGCTGCTGGGCCTGGATAGGCCGTACTGGCGATCACCAGTAGCGGTAGCCTGGACTTTTGCAGCTGCGTGTATCGGGGAAGGACCTGGCCGGCAAGGCCGATGATTGATGAACCGGAAAAACGTGATTCGCACGGTCACGGCGATCGCTGTCGTGGTGCTGCTGGGCTGGTCGTTCTTTTACTTCAGCGACGACACCCGCGGCTTCAAGCCCGTTGACACCTCGGTGGCGATGTCGCAGATCAACGGCGGCAACGTCAAGAGTGCGCAGATCGATGACCGCGAACAGCAGCTGCGCCTGACCCTGAACAAGGGCAACGGAGACACCGACAACTCCGACAAGATCATCACCAAGTACCCGAACGGCTATGCCGTCGACCTGTTCAACGCGCTCACGGCCAAGAACGCCAAGGTCAGCACCGTCGTCAACGAGGGCAGCATCCTGGGCGAGCTGCTGGTGTACGTGCTGCCGCTGCTGCTGCTGGTCGGCCTGTTCGTGATGTTCTCGCGGATGCAGGGCGGCGCCCGGATGGGCTTCGGATTCGGCAAGTCGCGGGCCAAGCAACTGTCCAAGGACATGCCCAAAACCACCTTCGCTGACGTCGCCGGCGTCGACGAGGCGGTCGAGGAGCTTTACGAGATCAAAGACTTCCTGCAGAACCCGAGCAGGTACCAGGCCCTGGGCGCCAAGATTCCCAAGGGCGTGCTGCTCTACGGGCCACCCGGAACCGGCAAGACGCTGCTGGCCCGGGCGGTGGCCGGTGAAGCCGGGGTGCCGTTCTTCACCATCTCCGGGTCCGACTTCGTCGAGATGTTCGTCGGTGTGGGCGCCTCGCGGGTGCGCGACCTGTTCGAGCAGGCCAAGCAGAACAGCCCGTGCATCATCTTCGTCGACGAGATCGACGCGGTCGGCCGCCAGCGCGGCGCCGGCCTGGGCGGCGGCCACGACGAGCGCGAGCAGACGCTGAACCAGTTGCTGGTCGAGATGGACGGTTTCGGTGAACGCGCCGGGGTCATCCTGATCGCCGCAACCAACCGGCCCGACATCCTGGACCCGGCGCTGCTGCGGCCCGGCCGCTTCGACCGGCAAATCCCGGTGTCCAACCCCGACCTGGCTGGGCGCCGCGCGGTGTTGCGGGTGCATTCCAAGGGCAAGCCCATCGCCGAAGACGCCGATCTCGACGGACTGGCCAAGCGGACCGTCGGCATGACCGGCGCCGACCTGGCCAACGTCATCAACGAATCGGCGCTGCTGACCGCCCGGGAGAACGGCACCGTGATCACCGGCGCCGCGCTGGAGGAAGCAGTGGACCGGGTGATCGGGGGCCCGCGCCGCAAGGGCCGGATCATCAGCGAGCACGAGAAGAAGATCACCGCCTACCACGAGGGCGGTCACACCTTGGCGGCCTGGGCGATGCCGGACATCGACCCTGTCTACAAGGTGACGATCCTGGCCCGCGGCCGCACCGGCGGGCACGCGGTCGCGGTGCCCGAGGATGACAAGGGCCTGCGGACCCGCTCGGAGATGATCGCGCAACTGGTGTTCGCGATGGGCGGGCGCGCCGCCGAGGAACTGGTGTTTCGCGAGCCGACCACCGGGGCGGTGTCCGATATTGAGCAGGCCACCAAGATCGCCCGCGCGATGGTCACCGAGTACGGCATGAGTTCCAAGCTGGGCGCGGTCAAATACGGCACCGAACACGGCGACCCGTTCCTGGGCCGCACCATGGGCAACCAGGCCGATTACTCGCACGAAGTTGCCCGTGACATCGACGATGAGGTCCGCAAGCTGATCGAGGCCGCACACACCGAGGCGTGGGAGATCCTCACCGAATACCGGGATGTGCTGGATACGTTGGCCGGCGAGTTGCTGGAAAAAGAAACCCTGCACCGAGCCGAACTCCAAGCGATCTTCGGCGACGTCGAAAAGCGGCCTCGCCTGACCATGTTCGACGATTTCGGTGGCCGCATCCCGTCCGACAAGCCGCCGATCAAGACGCCCGGTGAGCTGGCGATCGAGCGCGGTGAGCCCTGGCCCCCGCCGGTGGTCGAGCCGGCCTTCAAGGCGGCTATCGCGGCGGCGAGTCAGGCCGCCGAGGCCGCGCGGACCGAGGCTGACCGAAATTCCAATGGCGGCAACGGTTCTCACGGTGTTCAGGGTTCCGGTGATCAGCAGCGCTCCACTCAGCCCGATTACGGCGCCCCGGTCGGCTGGTATGCGCCGGGCTGGCCGCCCTCCCAACAGCAGCCCGGCCACTTTTATCCGCAGCCACAGCCACAGCCTCAGCAGCAGCCGTATTGGCCGCAGCCGGCACCGAATTATCCTGGCCAGCAAGGTCAGCCGGGTTATGCCGGCCAGCCGGGTTACGCGGGCCAGCAGCCTTATGCGGGCCAGCAGCCTTATCCAGGTCAGGGGCAGCCGCCTTACCCGCCCCCTCAGCCCAGCCCGGATACCGGAAAATCACCTGAGCACTCGGATGATGATGTGAGCCGGTCTAATCCGCCGGCCCGCGGCTGACGAAACGGAGGATTCGATGGCGCTGCCGGACACTGGCGTCTCGGCGGGGCGTGTACGGTCGTTTGACCAGCAGCGTGCCGAGGACGCAGTACGTGAGTTGCTGCACGCGATCGGTGAGGACCCCGACCGAAATGGCTTGCGCGACACCCCTGCTCGCGTCGCCCGCGCGTACCGCGAGATGTTCGCCGGGCTCTACACCGATCCCGACACCGTCTTGAACACCATGTTCGACGAAGACCACGACGAGATGGTGATCGTCAAGGAAATCCCGATGTACTCCACCTGCGAGCATCACCTGGTGTCGTTCCACGGGGTGGCCCACGTCGGCTACATCCCGGGCAAGGACGGCCGGGTCACCGGTCTGTCGAAGATCGCCCGGCTGGTGGACCTGTACGCCAAACGGCCGCAGGTGCAAGAGCGGCTAACAAGCCAGATCGCCGATGCCCTTGTGAACAAACTGGACCCGCGCGGGGTGATCGTGGTGGTCGAGGCCGAGCATCTGTGCATGGCCATGCGCGGTGTCCGCAAGCCGGGCGCCGTGACCACGACGTCGGCGGTGCGCGGTCAATTCAAGACGAGTGCCGCTTCCCGGTCCGAGGCGCTCGACCTGATCCTGCGTAAGTAGTTCATTGCCAGTGCAGGTTATGGGCGTTCTGAACGTCACCGACGATTCGTTCTCGGATGGGGGGCGGTACCTCGATTCGGACAGTGCCGTCGCGCACGGCTTGGCCATGGCCGCCGAGGGCGCGGCAATCGTGGACGTCGGCGGGGAGTCGACGCGGCCGGGTGCGGATCGGGTCGATCCCAGGGTCGAGGCGTCCCGCGTGGTCCCCGTCGTCAAAGAGCTTGCGGCGCAGGGCATTACCGTCAGCATCGACACCATGCACGCGGACGTCGCGCGGGCCGCGCTGCAGAGCGGAGCGCGAATCGTCAACGACGTCTCCGGCGGACGAGCCGACCCGGCGATGGCGCCACTGGTGGCCGAAGCCGGTGTGCCGTGGGTGTTGATGCACTGGCGGTCGGTGTCGTCCGATCAGCCGCATCACGCCCCGCACTATCGCGACGTGGTGGCCGAAGTGCGCGCCGAGCTGCTCGCCGGCGTCGACGACGCGGTTGCCGCGGGCGTCGACCCGGCCAAGCTGCTGATCGATCCCGGGCTGGGCTTCGCCAAGACGGGACAACACAATTGGGCGCTGCTGCATGCGCTACCGGAATTGGTCAATACCGGTGTCCCGGTGCTCCTGGGCGCTTCGCGGAAAAGATTCCTCGGTACGTTGTTGGCGGGACCGGATGGATCGCCGCGACCGCCCGACGGGCGCGAGACGGCGACGGCGGTGATTTCGGCAATGGCCGCGTTACACGGAGCTTGGGGGGTGCGGGTGCACGACGTGAGGGCCTCGGTCGACGCCCTCAAGGTGGTCGCGGCGTGGACGGACAGCGATGTGGCCGGACACGATGGCTGATCGAATCGAGTTGCGCGGCTTGACCGTTCACGGCCGGCACGGGGTCTTCGACCATGAGCGCGCCAACGGGCAGGACTTCGTCGTCGATATCACCGTGTGGATTGATCTGGCCGACGCGGCCGCCAGCGACGATCTGGCCGACACCTACGACTACGGCGCGCTGAGCGAGCGGGCCGCCGACATCATCGCGGGTCCGCCGCGGAACCTGATCGAAACGGTCGGAGCCGAGATTGCCGACTTTGTGATGGACGACGAACGTGTGCACGCCGTCGAGGTGGTGGTGCACAAGCCGCAGGCCCCGATCTCGCATCGCTTCGCTGATGTGGCGGTGGTGGTCCGGCGGTCGCGACGCGGCGGGCGCGGCTCGGTGATCCCGGCGAGCGGGTTGTCATGACGCGGGTTGTGCTATCCATCGGTTCGAATCTCGGCGACCGGCTGGCCCGGCTGCAGTCCGTCGTCGACGGGCTCGGCGACAAGGTCATCGCGGTTTCGCCGGTGTACGAGACCGACCCCTGGGGCCTCGTCGACCAGGCCCCGTTCCTCAATGCGGTGCTGATTGCCGACGACCCGGCGTTCGACGGTCAGGCGTGGCTGCGCCGGGCACAGGAGTTCGAGGAGGCCGCGGGCCGGGTTCGTGGCGAACGCTGGGGCCCGCGCAGTCTCGACGTCGACCTGATCGCCTGCTACGGCGACACCGAGATCATCTCCGTCGAGAACCATCTGACGCTGCCGCATCCGCTGGCCCATCTGCGTGCCTTCGTGATGATCCCGTGGCTGGCCATCGACCCGGACGCCCGGTTGACGATCGTCGGGGGACCGCAGCCCGTCGCTCGGCTGCTGGCGGAGCTGGAGCCGGCCGACAGGGACAGTGTCCAGCTGATCGACCAGGGACTCGAGCTGGAATCGAAGAACTGATGGGGCCGACCCGCAAGCGTGACCTGACGGGTGCGGTGGTCGGCGCCGCCTTCCTGAGCTATCTCCTGGTCATCGTGCTGTATCGGTGGTTCCCGCCGATCACGGTCTGGACTGGTCTGTCGCTGCTCGGTGTCGCCATCGCCGAGGCGCTGTGGGCGCGCTATGTCCGGACCAAGATCGGCGAGGGGCAAATCGGTGCCGGGCCCGGCTGGCTGCACCCGCTCGCGGTGGCGCGCAGCCTCATCGTCGCCAAGGCGTCGGCCTGGGTGGGGGCGCTGGTGCTGGGCTGGTGGGTCGGTGTCATGGTGTATTTCCTGCCGCGACGGTCCTGGTTGCGGGTCGCGGCGCAGGACACCACGGGAACGGTGGTGGCCGCCGTCAGCGCACTGGCACTCGTGGTTGCCGCGCTGTGGCTGCAGCATTGCTGCAAGTCTCCGCCGGATGCGACCGAGCACCCAGATGGGGCCGAAACGTAGCCACAATTGACCGCCGAATAAACCCAGGTGAGAATCGCCGGACTGGCGCGACACGCGGATTGACCTCGCTTAGGTACAGTCAGGCCATGACCGTTCTGTCCCGCGGCGCCCGGGTGCGGCGCGGCGGCCGCAGGCCGGGGTGGGTGCTCTTGACCGCGTTGCTGGTCCTCGCGATGGGGGCCAGTTGCGCGTTGGTTTTCACCAATCGGGTGGAACTTCTCAAGCTCGCTGTGATCCTGGCGCTGTGGGCCGCAGCCGCCGGTGCGTTCGTGTCGGTGGTGTACCGCCGGCAAAGCGATGCTGACCAGTCGCGGGTGCGCGACCTGAAGCTGGTGTACGACCTGCAGCTGGATCGGGAGATCTCGGCCCGCCGCGAGTACGAGCTGACCGTGGAGTCTCAGCTGCGCCGCGAGCTGGCCACCGAACTGCGTGCCCAGGCCGCCGACGACATCGCCGCCCTGCGGGCCGAGCTGGCGTCGCTGCGAACCAGCCTGGAAATCTTGTTCGACACCGACCTCGAACACCGCCCTGCGCTGGGGTCGATGGACAGCGAGACGCCGCCCACCCGGGCGTTCAGCGACTGGGATCGCAACGGCCAGAGCACGCCCGCGGACTGGGTATCCAGCGATCGGATCACGTCGGTCCGCCGGGAGGAGTCGCTCGGTAGCACCGATCCCAACACCGACGAATCCGCCATCATCGATGTGCCCGAGGAACCGCTGCTGCCGCCCCGCCCGCGCGAGCGGGTCCGATTCCACTACGAAGCCCCGCACGAGGCGTCTTACGTGCCACCTCCGGAGCCGTCGTACGCACCACCCCCAGAGGCGTCGTATGCGCCACCGCCGCAAGAGCCTTCGTATGCGCCGCCGCCCGAGCCTTCGTATGCGCCCGGACCGTTGCCGCCCCAGCCGGAGCCAGAGCCGCGCTTCGAGCCCCTCCACCGCACGCCGCCACCGGCACCATC
Source organism: Mycobacterium numidiamassiliense (assembly GCF_900157365.1). GTDB lineage: Bacteria > Actinomycetota > Actinomycetes > Mycobacteriales > Mycobacteriaceae > Mycobacterium > Mycobacterium numidiamassiliense. Next base: position 562,520 of record NZ_FUEZ01000004.1, read on the forward strand.
CGCGCCGCCGGAACCGGAGCCGGTGCCGCAGAACTGGCGGCCGCTCGGCTCCGATGGGCAGTGGTTGCCCCCGGGGGCACGGGGCAGCAACTGGGCCGGCGACGATTCGCCCACCCCACCGCCCCCTTCGTCGGGCCGGCGCCGGCGTTCCCGCCACTCCAGCCCCGACGAGGTGGCGGACAGCGCGCCGCGAAGCCCGTCCACCGACTCCGACCTGTCCCCGCAGTACGGCGAGCCGGGACGGCGATCGCGCTCACGCCATTCGGCCGAGTACCGCGACTACGGCGTGCGGAACTTCGCCCCGGCCGACGGGGCCGCAGCACCGCCGCCTCCGCACGCCCCCGCCGCCGCTCCGCCCGCATCGCCGCCCCCCCCGCACCCGGCCCCGCCCGCTGACGCCTCGCCCCCGCCCCCCCCGGCCACGCCGCCGCCTGCCCAGCCCGCCCCGCGGCACCGCGGCGCGGGCGCGGCGCCGGAGGGGGGGGGCCGCCGCCGCACCCGGCGCCGCCTGCTGACGCGTCGCCGCCGCCCCGCCTGGCCACGCCGCCGCTTGCCGAGCCCGCACCGCGGCACCGCGGCGCGGACGCGTCGCCGGAGGAGTGGGACGGCGACCAGGACAACCCCCGCAGCGGCGGCCAGTCGGTTGCCGACCTGCTGGCGCGGTTGCAGGTCCAGCCATCCGGGGGTGGCCGCCGTCGTCGCCGTGAGGACTGAGCTGGGAGCTTCCTCACATTGGGCGCCGCCCCTCGATCGACTACAGTCTTATTGACCGAACGGTACCCACTGGGTGGGACCGGAACGAACAAGAAAGCATGTGAGGTCGCTGCGATGGTGCAGCTCGACGGTTTGCGCCCAGCCAGGCTCAAGGTGGGAATCATTTCTGCCGGCCGGGTGGGTACAGCGCTGGGCGTGGCGCTGGAACGCGCCGACCACGTCGTGGTCGCGTGCAGCGCCATCTCCCACGCGTCCCGGCAGCGGGCACAGCGCCGACTGCCCGACACCCCGGTGTTCCCGCCGCAGGACGTGGCCGCGGGCGCCGAGCTGCTGCTGCTGGCGGTTCCCGACAGCGAGCTGGCCGGCCTGGTTTCCGGGCTGGCCGCGACGGCGGCGGTGCGGCCCGGCACGATCGTCGCGCATACGTCCGGCGCCAACGGGATCGGCATTCTCGCGCCGCTGTCCGGGGACGGGTGCATACCGCTGGCGATTCACCCCGCGATGGCGTTCACCGGCTCCGACGAGGACATCAGCCGGCTGCCGGACGCCTGCTTCGGGATCACCGCCGCTGACGAGGTCGGCTACGCGATCGGGCAGTCGCTGGTCCTGGAAATGGGCGGCGAGCCGGTTCGCGTCCGCGAAGATGCCCGCGTCCTCTACCACGCCGCGCTGGCCCACGCCGGCAACCACATCGTCACGGTGCTCGCCGACGCGCTCGACGCGCTGCGGGCCGCACTGCGCGGCGACGAACTGCTCGGCCAGCAGCTCGTCGACGACCAGCCGGGCGGCCTCGCCGAGCGCGTCATCGGGCCGCTGGCCCGCGCTGCGCTGGAGAACACCCTGCAACGCGGCCCGGCCGCCCTCACCGGCCCGGTCGCCCGCGGCGACGCCGCCGCCGTCGCCGCGCATCTGGCCGCGCTGGCGCAGGCCGACCCGGAGCTGGCCCACGCCTACCGGGTGAACGCCCTGCGGACGGCCCAGCGCGCACATGCTCCCCAGGATGTCGTCGAGGTGCTGGCCCAATGAACTTCATGACGGCCCGGCCGCCGGTCTTCAAGCCCGGCGAACTCAACGTGTATTCCACGCCGACCGATGTCACCGGCGTCAGCCGCGCACTGCGCACCACCGGACGCCGGGTGATGCTGGTGCCCACCATGGGTGCGCTGCACGACGGGCACCTGGCCCTGGTCCGCGCCGCCAAACGGGTGCCCGGTTCGGTGGTCGCGGTCTCGATCTTCGTCAATCCGCTGCAGTTCGGTGCCGGAGAAGACCTCGACGCCTACCCCCGCACGCTCGACGCCGACGTGGAGCTGCTGCGTGGTGAGGGCGTCGAGATCGTGTTCGCACCCACCGCGTCGGCGATGTACCCGGACGGCCTGCGCACCACCGTGCATCCGGGCCCGCTGGCGGCCGAGCTCGAAGGTGCCGCTCGGCCAACACATTTCGCCGGTGTGCTGACCGTCGTGTGCAAACTGCTGCAGATCGTGCAACCCGACCGGATTTTCTTCGGCGAGAAGGACTACCAGCAGCTGGTCTTGATCCGGCAGATGGTCGCCGACTTGAACCTCGGCGTCGCGGTGATCGCGGTGCCGACCGTCCGGGAAAACGACGGGCTGGCCATGTCGTCGCGCAACCGGTACCTGGATCCCGCGCAGCGCGAACTGGCGGCGACGCTGTCGGCGGCGCTGCTGGCCGGTGCGCATTCGGGCCCGGCAGGCGAACAGGCCGCGCTGAACGCGGCACGCGCCGTGCTCGACGCGGTGCCCGCGATCGAGGTCGACTATCTCGAGCTGCGCGACGCGGACCTCGGTCCGCTGCGGGCGGACCGACCCGGACGCCTACTCATTGCCGCCCGGCTGGGCAGCACCAGACTGTTGGACAACATCGCGATCGACGTCGCAATCGCCGGCACCTCAGGGCCGGACGAAACCGCCCAATCACCTTGGAGGAATTGATGTTACGGACCATGCTCAAGTCCAAGATTCATCGTGCCACCGTCACCCAGGCCGACCTGCACTACGTCGGCTCGGTGACCATCGACGCCGACCTGATGGACGCGGCCGACCTGCTGGAGGGTGAACAGGTCACCATCGTGGACATCGACAACGGCGCCCGGCTCGTCACCTATGCGATCACCGGCGAGCGTGGCAGTGGCGTGATCGGAATCAACGGCGCCGCGGCACATCTGATCCACCCCGGCGATCTGGTGATCCTGATCGCCTACGGGACGATGGAGAACGCCGAAGCTCGTGCCTACCAGCCGCGGATCGTATTCGTCGATGCCGACAACAAGGCGATCGACCTCGGCCACGACCCGGCGCATGTGCCCGACGACGCGGCCGAGCTGATTAATCCCAGGATGGGGGCGCGGTAGTCGTGCTGCTGGCGATCGACGTCCGCAACACACACACCGTCGTCGGGTTGCTTTCCGGCGCCAAAGAGCAGGCAAAGGTCGTGCAGCAGTGGCGGATTCGCACCGAATCCGAGATCACCGCAGACGAACTGGCGCTGACCATCGACGGCCTCATCGGCGACGACTCCGAGCGGCTCACCGGAGCTGCCGCGCTGTCCACTGTCCCGTCGGTGTTGCACGAGGTGCGCCTCATGCTCGACCAGTACTGGCCGTCGGTGCCGCACGTGCTGATCGAACCGGGCGTTCGGACCGGCATCCCGCTGCTGGTCGACAATCCGAAGGAAGTCGGCGCCGACCGAATCGTCAACTGCCTGGCGGCATTTCATAAGTTCGGCAAGCCGGCGATCGTCGTCGACTTCGGATCGTCGATCTGCGTGGACGTGGTGTCGGCCAAGGGCGAATTTCTCGGCGGCGCCATCGCGCCGGGGATACAGGTGTCTTCGGATGCCGCCGCTGCCCGCTCGGCGGCGCTGCGCCGCGTCGAGCTGGCCCGGCCCCGCTCGGTGGTCGGCAAGAACACCGTCGAGTGCATGCAGGCGGGCGCGGTGTTCGGCTTCGCCGGTCTGGTCGACGGCATCGTCGGACGCATTCGTGAAGACGTCGACGGCTTTTCCGGCGACAACGTGGTGACCGTGGCCACCGGCCACACCGCGCCGCTGCTGCTGGCCGAGCTGCACACCGTCAGCCACTACGACCAGCACCTCACCCTGGACGGGCTGCGGCTGGTCTTCGAACGCAACCGAGACGTCCAGCGCGGCCGGCTGAAGACCGCACGCTGAATTCGTTCGCTTCGAGCGTGCGAATACGGCGTCGAGTGTGCGGCCACGGCGGTAATTCGGCCGGTTTCGCGCCGTCAGCGCACGCCCGACGCCACCAGCGCACACTCGACGCCACCGATGGAAGCCAACGCCGGGTCATTTAAGCTGGCACGTCGTGAGTGCCGCCGATTCAGACGCCCCCGAGCAATTCCGCATTCGCCGGGATAAGCGCGCTCGGCTGTTGGCCGAGGGGCACGACCCCTACCCAGTGGCTATCGAACGCACCCACACACTGGCCCAGGTCCGGGCCGCACACCCCGATTTGCAGACGGACACCGCCACCGATGACGTCGTCGGGATCGCCGGCCGGGTCATATTCGCGCGCAATTCCGGGAAACTGTGCTTCGCGACGCTGCAAGACGGCGACGGGACCACCCTGCAGGTGATGATCAGCCTGGACAAAGTCGGTCAGGAATCGCTGGACGCCTGGAAGGCCGACGTCGACCTCGGCGACATCGTCTATGTGCACGGCACCGTGATCAGCTCACGGCGCGGCGAATTGTCCGTACTGGCCGACGCCTGGCAGATGACGTCCAAGTCGCTGCGACCGCTGCCCGTCGCGCATAAAGAGATGAGCGAAGAGTCGCGGGTGCGGCAGCGCTATGTCGATTTGATCGTCCGCCCGCAGGCGCGCACGGTGGCCAGGCAGCGAATTGCCGTTGTCCGCGCCGTACGCAACGCACTGGAACGGCGCGGGTTTCTCGAAGTCGAAACGCCTATCTTGCAGACGCTTGCCGGCGGCGCGGCCGCGCGGCCGTTCGTCACCCATTCCAATGCGCTTGACATCGATCTCTACCTGCGGATCGCGCCGGAACTGTTCCTCAAGCGATGCATCGTCGGTGGTTTCGACAAGGTTTTCGAACTAAATCGAGTGTTCCGAAACGAAGGTGCGGATTCGACGCATTCTCCAGAATTTGCGATGTTGGAGACCTACCAGACCTACGGAACGTATGACGATTCGGCGGTCGTCACGCGTGAGCTTATTCAAGAGGTAGCAGACGAGGCGATCGGGACCCGACAACTCACGTTGCCAGATGGGAGTGTCTACGACATAGACGGAGAATGGGCTTCGATACAAATGTATCCGTCGTTGTCCGGGGCGCTCGGTGAAGAGATCACACCCGGGACGACAGTTGAACACCTGCGTTCAATTGCCGATCGTCTCGACGTCGAGATACCCGTCGATCGTGGGTACGGGCACGGCAAGCTCGTCGAAGAACTGTGGGAGCATGTGGTCGGTAACACATTGACCGCGCCCACATTCGTCAAGGATTTCCCCGTCGAGACAACACCTTTGACACGTCAGCATCGCAGCATCCCGGGCGTGACCGAGAAGTGGGACCTCTACGTACGTGGCGTCGAACTGGCCACCGGGTACTCGGAATTGAATGATCCGGTCGTGCAGCGCGAGCGATTCGCCGAGCAAGCCCGCGCCGCTGCGGCAGGCGATGACGAGGCTATGGCGCTTGACGAAGACTTTTTGGCAGCCCTTGAGTATGGGATGCCGCCATGTACTGGAACCGGAATGGGTATCGACCGCTTGTTGATGTGTTTGACCGGGCTGTCAATTCGAGAGACAGTTTTGTTCCCGATTGTTCGGCCCCTCTCCTGAAAAGTTGAACTGTACGCTGCGCGCTCAGATTGAGTATGCTGCGTTCATATGGCAGATTGGTGACCGGGGAGTGGGTTCTATCTGCTCAAGCAACTGTTCAGGAAAGAAACGCGAGGGTAAGCCAATGGCGAAAAAAGTCACCGTCACCTTGGTCGATGATTTCGACGGTGCGGGTGCCGCCGACGAAACTGTCGAATTCGGGCTTGACGGGGTGACCTATGAGATTGATCTTTCGACTAAGAATGCCGCGAAACTCCGCGGTGATCTGAAGCAGTGGGTGGCAGCCGGCCGCCGTGTCGGTGGCCGCCGTCGTGGACGTACCGGCTCGGGACGGGGCCGTGGCGCCATTGACCGCGAGCAGAGCGCAGCGATCCGCGAATGGGCCCGGCGAAACGGCCACAACGTGTCGACGCGCGGCCGCATCCCGGCTGACGTCATCGACGCATTCCACGCCGCGACCTAACAAACTGCCAACCGGCGCTCGGGCTAAAGGGCCCGGGCGCCGGTTCTTTGTCGCTTTCGCTAGTGGCGAAATGATTGCCGGCGACTAGGCGAAACGATTTCGTGGTTCGCCTCGTTTGTTCAAATACGGCTCTAGGTATCGGGGATTCCCTACAGAGAGCCGAGCAGGGCCCGTCGGCAAGGCACCGGCGAGGTAGGAAGCCTGGCGGGCCGACCATTACAGTGGACACCAGGTACGCGATTCCGGCCCACTGGCCGGCCGAGGCTTGTACCGATGGTGAGGGAGAGCAGGTAACCCGATGTTTGAACGATTTACCGACCGTGCCCGCAGGGTCGTCGTCCTGGCGCAGGAAGAGGCCAGGATGCTCAACCACAACTACATCGGAACCGAGCACATCCTGCTGGGTTTGATTCACGAAGGCGAAGGCGTCGCGGCGAAGTCGCTGGAGTCGCTTGGGATCTCCCTCGAGGGTGTCCGCAGCCAGGTCGAGGAGATCATCGGCCAGGGCCAGCAGGCGCCGTCCGGGCACATCCCGTTCACCCCGCGCGCCAAGAAGGTTCTCGAGCTGAGCCTGCGCGAGGCGCTGCAGCTCGGCCACAACTACATCGGCACCGAGCACATCCTGCTGGGCCTGATCCGTGAAGGCGAGGGCGTCGCCGCCCAGGTGCTGGTGAAGCTCGGCGCCGAGCTGACCCGGGTGCGCCAGCAGGTGATTCAGCTGCTGAGCGGCTACCAGGGCAAGGAGGCCGCGGAAGCAGGCACCGGTGGTCGCGGCGGCGAATCGGGCAGCCCGTCCACCTCGCTGGTGCTCGACCAGTTCGGCCGCAACCTGACGGCCGCCGCGATGGAGGGCAAGCTGGACCCGGTCATCGGCCGCGAGAAGGAAATCGAGCGGGTGATGCAGGTGCTGTCCCGCCGGACCAAGAACAACCCGGTGCTGATCGGCGAGCCCGGCGTCGGAAAGACCGCCGTCGTCGAGGGTCTGGCGCAGGCCATCGTGCACGGCCAGGTCCCCGAGACGCTCAAGGACAAACAGCTCTACACGCTGGACCTGGGATCGCTGGTCGCCGGTTCGCGCTATCGCGGTGACTTCGAGGAACGCCTGAAGAAGGTGCTCAAGGAGATCAACACCCGCGGCGACATCATCCTGTTCATCGACGAGCTGCACACGCTGGTCGGGGCGGGTGCCGCCGAGGGTGCGATCGATGCGGCCAGCATCTTGAAGCCCAAGCTGGCCCGCGGCGAGTTGCAGACCATCGGTGCCACCACGCTCGACGAGTACCGCAAGTACATCGAGAAGGACGCCGCCCTGGAGCGCCGCTTCCAGCCGGTGCAGGTGGGCGAGCCGACGGTGGAGCACACCATCGAGATCCTCAAGGGCCTGCGCGACCGCTACGAGGCGCACCACCGGGTGTCGATCACCGACTCGGCGATGGTGGCCGCGGCAACCCTGGCCGACCGCTACATCAACGACCGGTTCCTGCCGGACAAGGCGATCGACCTGATCGACGAGGCGGGCGCGCGCATGCGAATCCGCCGGATGACCGCGCCGCCAGACCTGCGCGAGTTCGACGAGAAGATCGCCGAGGCGCGCCGGGAGAAGGAATCGGCGATCGACGCCCAGGACTTCGAGAAGGCCGCCAGCCTGCGTGACCGGGAGAAGCAACTGGTCGCCCAGCGGGCCGAGCGTGAAAAGCAGTGGCGTTCAGGCGATCTCGACGTCGTCGCCGAGGTCGATGACGAGCAGATCGCCGAGGTGCTCGGCAACTGGACCGGCATCCCGGTGTTCAAGCTCACCGAGGCCGAGACCACCCGGTTGCTGCGCATGGAGGACGAGCTGCACAAGCGGATCATCGGTCAGGTGGACGCCGTCAAGGCCGTCTCCAAGGCGATCCGCCGCACCCGCGCCGGGCTGAAAGACCCCAAGCGGCCGTCGGGTTCGTTCATCTTCGCCGGCCCGTCCGGTGTCGGTAAGACCGAGCTGTCCAAGGCGTTGGCCAACTTCCTGTTCGGCGACGACGACGCGCTCATCCAGATCGACATGGGCGAGTTCCACGACCGGTTCACCGCGTCGCGGCTCTTCGGTGCTCCCCCGGGATATGTCGGTTACGAGGAGGGCGGCCAGCTCACCGAGAAGGTGCGGCGCAAGCCATTCAGCGTGGTGCTGTTCGACGAGATCGAGAAGGCCCACCAGGAGATCTACAACAGCCTGTTGCAGGTCCTTGAGGACGGCCGGCTCACCGACGGCCAGGGCCGCACGGTCGACTTCAAGAACACCGTGCTGATCTTCACGTCGAACCTCGGTACGTCGGACATCTCCAAGCCGGTCGGCCTGGGCTTCACCCAGGGTGGCGGCGAGAACGACTACGAGCGGATGAAGCAGAAGGTCAACGACGAGCTGAAGAAGCACTTCCGCCCGGAGTTCCTCAACCGCATCGACGACATCATCGTCTTCCACCAGCTGACTCGTGACGAGATCATCCAGATGGTCGACCTGATGATCGGCCGCGTCGGCAACCAGCTCAAGACCAAGGACATGGCGATGGAGCTGACCGACAAGGCCAAGGCGTTGCTGGCCAAGCGCGGCTTCGACCCGGTGTTGGGGGCCCGCCCGCTGCGGCGCACCATCCAGCGCGAGATCGAGGACCAGCTGTCGGAGAAGATCCTGTTCGACGAGGTCGGGCCCGGCCAGTTGGTCACCGTCGACGTGGACAACTGGGACGGCGAGGGATCCGGCGAGGACGCGGTCTTCACGTTCATCGGAACCCGCAAGCCGCCGGCCGAGCCGGATCTGGCCAAGGCCGGGGCGCACAGCGCGCCAGACACACCGTAGCGATTTCAGGAAACGGGCGGTTAGTCTCTGACGGGACTACCGCCCGTTTTCGTTTGCTCGAGAGAAGGGCTTGCCTGTGCTGATCGTGACCACCAATGACCTTCCTGGCTGGGAGATCCAGCGAGTATGCGGTGAAGTGTTCGGCCTGACGGTCCGCTCGCGAAATGCGTTCTCCCAAATTGGCGCCGGATTCAAGTCCATGTTCGGCGGAGAACTGCAGGGCATGACCAAGAACCTCGCCGACAGCCGCAACGAGGCGATGGGCCGGCTGATCGCCGAGGCGCGCAATCGGGGTGGCAACGCGATCGTCGCGATGCGCTTCGACACCACCGAGATCGGCGACGTGTGGACCGAGATCTGCGCCTACGGCACGGCGGTGCAAGCTGTTCCGGTCACCGACGCCGCGAGGTACACGGCGAGCCAGCTCGGCTACGGCGGTCAGGCACCGCAGCAGTGAATCGAGCGCTTGTGCCGGCGGTCTAGACTGACCGTTGTTGTCGACGGGCGAAGGAATCTGGTGAAATTCCAGAACGGTCGCGCCACTGTCCAAAGTCAGACCCGAACCTCGTCACCAACACCCAAGGTGGGACGCGATATCCCCAGAAGGAGTCAACGGTGTCCAATAGTGTGTCCGGTTCCAGCGCAACTCGTACGCGTGCGGTAGATCTCTCGGCGGCGAGTGCCGCGCTGTGGCTGGCGGCGACCGCCTTCCTGGCGTTGCTCGCGATTTACTTCATCGGCGTCGACCAGGGCGCCGTATCGCTGTTCGGCAGCGACTCGCACGTGCACGAGTTCGTGCACGACGCGCGGCACCTACTCGGCTTCCCCTGCCACTGACCCGGCAGCGTGGAAAAGCGTCTGATCGCACGCGGGCTGCTCGCCGGCGCACTGGGCGCGGTCCTGGCATTCGCCTTCGCCCGGCTGTGCGCCGAACCGGTAATTGCCCGCGCGATCGCTTTTGAGGACGGCCGGACCGAGGCCGAGCAGGCGCAGGGTGTGCACGAGCACGGCGCCGAGCTGTTCACCCGAGGCGTGCAGTCGGGCGTCGGACTGGGCTTCGGTGTGCTGATTTTCGGCCTCGCCATGGGAGCGCTGTTCGCCGTGCTGTTTTGCGTGGTCTACGGCCGCGCGGGAAACATTGCGGCACGGCCACTTTCGGTCCTGCTTGCCGCGGCCGCATTCGTGTCGGTGTATCTGGTTCCGTTCGTGAAGTATCCGCCGAATCCGCCAGCCGTCGGACAGTCCGACACCATCGGGATGCGCACCGGCTGGTATCTGGTGATGGTGCTGGTATCGGTGGTGTTGGCGATCGCGGCGGTCCTGCTGGCCCGGCGGTTGTCGGAGCAGCTCGGTGCGTGGAACGGCCGACTGCTCGCGGCGGGGGTTTACCTGGCGACGATCGTCGTGGTGATGGTGTTGCTCCCGACGGTGGACGAGACACCACAGCCGCTGCGTGAGGCCTCGGGCGCGATCATCTATCCCGGGTTTCCCGCCGACGTCCTCTACGAATTCAGGGTGCTATCCCTGGCGACGCAGCTGGTGCTGTGGGTGACAATCGGCCTGGTCTTCGCGCCTCTGGCCGAGCGGCTGCTCGGGGACAGGGCCACGAGCGAACGGGCATCGAGTATCCCGGCGTGACCGAGGTCGTGCGGCTGACCCTGGTGTCGCACGCGATGACCGATGCGATGGCAGCCGGGCGTTTTCCCGCCGACGAACCGCTGAACGACACCGGCCTTCGGCACGTCGAAGCTGCCGCGGGGCTTGGGGCCGTCGCTGCCGATACCCGCCAACTCAGCGGTCCCGAACGCCGGGCGCGGCAAACCGCGCAGTTGTTGGGCTTGCACGTCACGACCGAGCCGCGGTTGGCCGACCTTGACTGCGGGCGTTGGCGCGGGCAGGCGCTGGACGACGTCGACCCGACCGATCTTCGGCGCTGGCTGGCCGAGCCGGCGTCGGCGCCGCACGGGGGGGAGTCGATTCTCGACCTCATCGATCGGGTATCCGTGTGGCTGGAGTCGTTGAGCGACAACACTTTACGCACGGTGGCAGTGACGCATCCGGCGGTGATTCGGGCCGCCGTCCTGCTCGCGCTGAAGGCCCCGGCCGAATCGTTCTGGCGTATCGACGTCACGCCGGCCAGCCGCACTACCCTGCATTTTCGCCAGAACCGTTGGACGCTGAGGATTTAAAGCGCTACTGCGGTGCGATCAACCCGAAGACCTGTTTGGCCAACTGCAGCATCCAGCCGGTCACCTTCGGCCCGTGGTCGCGGGGCCAGTTGAGCTGGAAGCTGACCACCCACGGCTGCTTCGTCTTGTCGACGGTATACCAGCTGAAGGTCAAATCCCCCGGCAGCCCACCGGCTTTCGCGGCGATGTACGGCCAGACATTCCGATCCAGCTGGATACCCGATACGGCTGACATGATCTGCTTGACGGGCGCGGCCTCGCCGACCGCGTCGGCCTGCAGCGCCGCGTGGACGCGGCAGATGTCTTGGGCGTTGCCGTACCATTCGGCGCCGTAGGCGGAGGCCGGCGTGTGCGCATGCATCGGATCAGGTTGGTAGGGAGCCGAATTCACCTGTTCCAGCAGTGCGGCGCGGCCCTGCGGGGACGCCTGCTGCCACTGTGTGCGCAGATCGGGCTGGCCCCAGCCGATGGAGAACATCTCGTACATGGTGGGGAAGGGTGTCATGCTGGCCGGATCGTGATGGCCAGCCGAGGCGAGCGCGGCGTCGATAGCCTGCGGGCCCATCCGTTCGATCAGCAAGTCGGTCGCCATGTTGTCACTGGTGGCGATCATCTTCTCCGCGGCGGTCCGCACCGAGACGTGTGCTCCCACAGGCAAAGCCAAGCCCGAAGAACCAACGGCCTTGCTCTTCTCGGTGACCGTCAACTGATCGTCCCAGGACACCGTGTGGTTGCGCACGGCGGTCGCCAGCGCGTGCAACACGTACAGCTTGAAAATCGATGCCAGTGGCAGAGATTCGCTGGTGTTGGTGCCCTGTACGGGGTCGCAGTGACCGTCGTCGACCTTGGCAACCTGGTAGGAGTAGCGGGCGCCGGTCTTGCTCAGCACCGCGTCGACGTCGTGCCATGAGTTGATGGTCGGGGGCAGGGTCTCGAGATCGAACCCGTCAACCTCCCCGAGGTCGTCGGTGTGAATCCGGATGTCTTGTCGCGCGCCGTAGGACGAGGTGAGGTGCAGCGTGGCCGCGCTGGCGGTGATGTCCACGCCGTCAAGGGTGAAGGGGCGATCCCACCACAGCCCTTCCATGGTGGTTTCCACCGAATCGACCTTGCTCGGCGCGGCCAGCGTGCGAACGCCGACCGGGCCGATGGGCCAGTCCGAGTTGAGCATGTCCATGGTCTGCTGCGCGCGCAGGCCCGGGGGAGTCCTGGTGTCGATCGGACGGGACGGGTTCGCCGCATTCGCTTGCGGGGATGGCGAGGGCGCGCAACCCGGTGTCAGGGTCGCGACGAGTGCGGTGACTGCGGTGACGGCAAGCACGCGCCGCCGCGCCGGGTGTCGCTTATGCAGTGGGCTTCTTCCCGGTGACATCCATGACGACCTCGAATTCCAGCAACGACGCGCCAGTCGCCACCGGGTTGGCGCGCTGGCCGGCATGGGCTTCGATGGCGGGCCCATTCGCCCACGCCTGGAATGCTTCATCGGACTCCCACTGTGTCACCACGAAGTAGCGGTTCTCACCCTTGACCGGGCGCAGCAGCTGAAAGCCGAGGAAGCCGGGCTGGTTGTCCACGGCGTGAGCGCGGTGGGCGAACCGCTTCTCCAGCTCAGGGCCAGCGTCGGCGGGTATTTCGATTGCATTGATCTTTACCACTGGCGGCATGCCCGTTAGGCTACCGCGCCCCCCTCGCCTGTCCCGCTCTAGGTCGTGGCACGCAAGATGGTGAGATGACCCGCGACCTGTTGACCTGCCGCGGCGGCCGAGGTGAGCCATTGGTGCTGGTGCACGGCTTGATGGGCCGGGGCACCACGTGGTCGCGGCAGCTCGGTTGGCTGACTCGGCTGGGCACCGTCTACACCTACGATGCGCCATGGCACCGGGGCCGCGACGTCGACGACCCGCATCCGATCAGCACCGAGCGGTTCGTCGCCGATCTGGGCGATGCCGTGAGCGCGTTGGGGGCGCCGGCCCGGCTCGTCGGGCATTCGATGGGCGGTCTGCATTCGTGGTGTCTTGCCGCTGCGCGTCCAGACCTGGTGTCGGCCTTGGTCATCGAAGACATGGCGCCGGATTTCCGCGGCCGCACCACCGGTCCATGGGAGCCGTGGTTGCATGCGCTTCCGGTTGAATTCGACTCCGCTGAACAGGTATTCGGTGAATTTGGTCCCGTTGCCGGCCGCTATTTTCTGGAGGCCTTCGACCGCACCGACAGCGGATGGCGGTTGCACGGGCACACGTCGCGATGGATCGAGATCGCGGCCGAGTGGGGCACCCGCGACTACTGGGCGCAGTGGCTGGCGGTGCGGGCGCCTGCCCTGCTCATCGAGGCCGGTAATTCGGTGACCCCGCCCGGTCAGATGCAAGAGATGAACAAAAATCATTCCGCCACAACATATTTGGCCGTCCCGGAAGCCGGGCACCTGGTTCATGACGAAGCGCCGGAGGTGTATCGCCGGGCGGTCGAGTCATTCCTCGCCGGCGAACGCGCCTGAGTATCGCCGGTCGGGCCGATGGTGGCCGCCCCGTCTGCAAAGTCTTGGCATCCCCCTAGGGCTGCGCGCGGGTGAGCGCTCGGCGACCCCGCGTCAGACGTGGCCCGCGAACGTCGTCGAATAATATGATAAATTCTTCAATTGTTCGAATATAGAAACTTTGTATTCTTCAGGAGATCAGTGCCGTGTCCAAGCCGCTGTACAAGGTCAAGGCCGAGTTGTTCAAGACGTTGGGACATCCGGCGCGGATCCGGATTCTGGAGCTTCTCGTGACGGGCGACAAATCGGTCGCTGAGTTGCTGCCCGAGGTCGGCGTGGAGTCTTCGAATCTGTCCCAGCAGCTGGGCATTCTGCGCCGGGCCGGGGTGGTCGACGCGCAACGGGACGGCAACACGATGATCTACTCGATCGCCTCCCCGGATATCGCCGAACTTATGATGGTGGCGCGCAAGGTTCTCACCGGGGTGCTTCGCGATCGCGTCGCGGTGTTGGAGGGCCTGCGAGCCGGCGGCGGGGAGTAGCGTCCATGGGCTGGATTTCCAAAGCGTTCCGGGTCGGTCGGATCGCGGAGCCCGCGGAACCCGCACCGCAATCGTTGATGAACCCCCCTGCGGGAGTGCGTGGTTCACTTCAGGTCCGGCACGTCGACGCCGGTTCGTGCAATGGGTGCGAGGTGGAGATCTCGGGCGCGTTCGGACCGGTGTACGACGCCGAGCGGTTCGGCGCGAGGCTGGTGGCGTCCCCGCGCCACGCGGACGCATTGCTGGTGACCGGCGTCGTGACACACAACATGGCCGGTCCGTTGCGCACCACGATCGACGCCACGCCGCGACCGCGGCTGGTGATCGCCTGTGGGGACTGCGCCCTGAACCGAGGAGTCTTCGCGGACGCCTACGGCGTGGTCGGCGCAGTGGACGAGGTGGTGCCCGTCGATGTGGAAATCCCGGGATGCCCGCCGACGCCGAGCGACATCGTTGCGGCTCTGCGATCGGTGACCGGCAAATGACAACCGGGCTGGCGACCACTGCGGTGGTCCAGCCAAATCTGCTGTATCGCAAGGATTTCAGCTCCGTCATTTCGGGTGGGCTGACGTCACTGGTCGGTGCGAGCGGGGTGTGGGCAGGCGCGCTGGGGATGTTTGGGTCGGTTCACGCACTCCAAATCGGGTGGTTACTTCCCCTGTCGGGGGTGCAACTCGCGCTCGATCCGCTCGGCGGGTTTTTTATGACGCTCACCGGGGCGGTCGCGGTCGCGGTCGGACTGTATGTGATCGGGTATGGGCGGCGCGGGCATCTGGGTCGGGTCCCACTGGCCTTGTTGCCGATGTTTGTCGCGGCGATGCTGCTGGTTACCGCCGCGGGGTCGGTGACCACGTTTTTGTTGACGTGGGAGCTCATGGCGGTCGCGTCGTTGGTGTTGGTGCTGGCCGGGCACACCCGCGCGCAGGTTCGCTCCGCCGCATTGGTGCACGCGGTGATGACCCAGTTGGGGTTCGTGGCGATCCTGGTCGGGCTGATGGTCTTGTCGGCAGCCGGCGGCGCAGACCGGTTCGCCGATTTACACCGGATACCGCAGGGTGCCTCCACTGCCGTCTTTCTGTTGACGCTGGCGGGGTTCGGGTCCAAGGCCGGGCTGGTTCCGCTGCACGCCTGGTTGCCGCGCGCCCACCCGGAGGCGCCCAGCCCGGTGTCGGCCCTGATGAGTGCGGCGATGGTCAACCTGGGTGTCTATGGCATCTGTCGTTTCGACCTGCAACTACTCGGGCCGGGTCCGCGCTGGTGGGGGCTCGCCCTGATGGTTGTCGGCGGCGTGTCGGCGCTCTACGGCGTTGTGGAGGCTTCGGTGGCTACGGATATCAAACGGCTGCTTGCCTATTCGACGACCGAAAACCTTGGCTTGATCACGCTGGCTTTGGGGGCTGCGACCTTGTTCGCGGCCTCCGGAGCGTCGGGGCCGGCGACGATCGCCGCGACCGCGGCCATGTTGCACCTGATCGCGCATGCGGCGTTCAAAAGCCTCGGATTCCTGGCGGCCGGGTCGGTGCTGGCCGCGACCGGGCTTCGGGACCTCGACCGGCTGGGCGGCCTGGCGCGCCGGATGCCGGCGACCACCACCCTGTTCGGGGTCGCCGCGCTCGGGGCGTGCGGGCTGCCCCTGGGCGCCGGTTTCGTCAGCGAGTGGCTGCTGGTCCAGTCCCTGATCCACACGGCCGCCGGGCATTCCACCGTCCTGGCTCTGACCACACCGCTGGCGGTCGGCGCGGTTGCGCTCACCACGGGCCTGGGGGTGGCTGCGATGGTCAAGGCATTCGGGATCGGATTCCTCGCGCGGCCGCGCAGCCAGGAAGCCGCCGAGGCCCGCGAGGCACCCGGCAGCATGCTGGCCGGTATGGGAATCGCGGCGGCCTTCTGTCTGGTGCTGGCGGTGGTGCCCTCGGTTTTCGCGCCCGCGCTGCGTCGGGCGGTCGCTGCGCTACCCGCAGCCCGGACGGTGGAGTCAACGGGTCTCGGCGCCGTGGTGCGACTGCCCGGCCTGCAGGGGTCGATCGCACCCGGGGTGATCGCCGCGGGCGTCGGTGTGGCCGCGCTGACCGCCGCTGCGCTCACCCGTTGGCGTCGCGGGCGGCGGCCGGCACCCGTGACATTGCCGCTATGGGCATGCGGCGCGGACGATCTCACCGCACGCATGCAGTACACCGCCACGTCGTTCGCCGAGCCGCTGCAACGGGTTTTCGGTGACGTCCTGCGTCCGGACACCGATATCGAGGTCACTCACACACCCGAATCGCGCTACCTGGCTGACAAGATCACCTACCGCAGCAGAATCGCCGATGCGATCGAGGAGCGCTGCTACACGCCGGTGATCCAGGCGGTGGCGGCTGCGGCGGGACTGATGCGGCGCGCCCACACCGGCAGCGTGCACCTGTATCTGGCTTACGGTGCGCTCGGTGTGTTGATCGTGCTGGTGGTAGCCCGATGAACGTCCTGTCCTACGTCGCGGGCGCGGCGCAGATCGCTACCGTGATGATCGGGGCGCCGCTGGTCGTCGGCCTTACCCGGCAGGTGCGCGCACGTTGGGAGGGCCGCGTCGGCGGCGGTGTCCTGCAACCATGGCGCGATATCATCAAACAGCTTGGGAAACAACAGATCACCCCGCTCGGCACGACGGTGGTGTTCGCGGCCGCGCCCGCCATCGTCGCCGGATCGACATTGCTGATCGCCGCGATCGCGCCGCTGGTCGCCACCGGATCGCCACTGGATTCCAGCGCGGACCTGTTCGCCGTGGTCGGCCTGCTGTTCGTGGGCACGGTCGCGCTCACGCTGGCCGGCATCGACACCGGCACCTCGTTCGGCGGCATGGGTGCCAGCCGCGAGATCACCATCGCCGCGCTGGTCGAACCCACAATTTTGCTCGCGGTCTTCGCGCTGTCCATGCCGGCGGGATCGGCCAATCTCGGTGCCCTGGTAGCGCATACCATCACCCATCCCGGGCAGGTCGTGTCGCTGGCCGCGGTGCTGGCATTCGCCGCGCTGGTGATCGTGATCGTCGCCGAGACCGGACGGCTGCCGGTGGACAATCCGGCTACCCATCTCGAGCTGACAATGGTGCATGAAGCGATGGTCCTCGAATACGCCGGTCCGCGCCTGGCACTGGTCGAGTGGGCGACCGGGATGCGACTGACCGTCCTCCTGGCACTGCTGGCAAATCTGTTTGCGCCGTGGGGCATTGCCGGCGGCCGGCCGAGCGCTCTTGAGATCGTCGTGGGCGTCGCAGCGGTGGTGGCCAAGGTCGCCGTGCTGGCGGGCGTGCTGGCAACCGTCGAGGTCTTCGTCGCCAAGCTGCGGCTGTTCCGGGTTCCCGAGCTGCTGGCCGGGTCATTTCTACTGGCGCTGCTCGCAGTCATCGCCGCCGACTTCTTCGCGGTGCCAGCATGACGTACAACACCTTCACGGTACTGGTGGACCTCGCCGCGGGCGGGCTGATCTTGTCGGCGGTGCTGATCGTATGGCGCCGCGACCTCGCGGCCATCGGTCGTCTGCTGGCGTGTCAGGGCGTGGCGCTGGCCGCCATCCCCCTGCTGCGCGGGGTGTACGACCGCGATGGCGCGCTCCTCGGTGTCGGTTTTGCCGTGTTGCTGTTGCGGGCTGCGGTATTGCCGCGGTTGCTGGCCCGCGCAGTCGGCGCCGAGCCGCAAACCAACCGGGAAGCCACCCCGCTGGTGAACACCGCCACATCGCTGCTGATCACCGCCGCCCTGACACTGGCCGCGTTCGCTGCCGTTCGGCCCTTGGTGAACCTGCAGCCGGCGGCCTCGACGAACGCCGTCCCGGCCGCGACCGCGGCGGTGCTCATCGCGCTGTTGGTGATGGTCACGCGGCGACACGCGGTGTCACAGGCCGCGGGATTTCTGATGTTGGACAACGGAATCGCCGCGACCGCGTTCCTCCTCACTGCCGGGGTGCCGCTGATCGTCGAACTCGGCGCCTCCCTGGACGTGCTGTTCGCGGTCATCGTGATCGGTGTTCTGACCGGCCGGCTGTCTCGCGCTTTCGGCGGCGCTTCCCTGGATGCGTTACAGGAGCTTCACGACTGATGACCGGTCTATTGCTCGCCGCGATCCTCGCTCCGATTGGTGCGTCGATCGCGACCCTGATCGGCGGGTGGCGCCGGGCGACCGCCACGCTGATCGTCCTCTCGGCGTTAACGGTGCTGGGATGTGGCGCGGCGCTGGGCTTTCAGCTCGGATCGGGGACCCGGTTCACGTTGGGCGGGCTGTTGCGCGTCGACGCGCTGTCCGTCACCATGCTGATCGTCATCGGAATCGTGGCCACCCTGGCCACCTGGGCCAGCCTCGGCTACCTCGATGCCGAACTCGCCCACGGTCACACCGACGCCCGCGGTGCCCGAGTGTATGGGGCGCTGACATCGGCGTTCCTTGCCGCGATGGTTGTTGCTTTGTGCGCCAACAACATCGGCGTCATCTGGGTCGCCATCGAAGCCACCACGGTGATCACCGCCTTCCTGGTCGGACACCGCCGCACCCGCACGGCACTCGAAGCGACCTGGAAATACGTCGTGATCTGCTCGGTCGGCATCGCGATGGCGTTTCTCGGCACCGTGCTGCTGTACTACGCCGCCGAGCGTGCCGGCGCGCCGGCCAACGCGGCCCTGAACATCGACGTGCTGATGGCACACGCGGGCGTGCTGGATCCCGGTACCGCTCGCCTGGCCGGCGGGCTGCTGCTGATCGGCTACGGCGCCAAGGCCGGGCTGTTTCCGTTCCACACCTGGTTGGCCGACGCGCACAGCCAGGCCCCGGCGCCCGTTTCGGCGCTGATGAGCGGGGTGCTGCTGTCGGTGGCGTTCTCGGTGCTGATTCGCATCAAGCCGATCATCGACGCCGCTACTGGGCCGACCTTCATGCGGTCGGGGTTGCTGGTGATCGGGCTGGCGACGCTGCTGATCGCGGCCCTGATGCTGACCGTGACGCCCGACATCAAACGCATGCTCGCCTACTCCTCGATGGAGAACATGGGCCTGATCGCGATCGCCGCCGCGGCCGGTACCACGCTGGCGATCGCCGCGCTGCTGCTGCACGTGCTCGCTCACGGGATCGGAAAGACGGTCCTGTTCTTGGCAAGCGGCCAGCTGCAGGCCGCGCACAACTCCACTGCGATCGCCGACATCACAGCCGTGCTGCGGCGGTCCCGCCTGATCGGAGTATCGCTCGCCGTCGGTGTGATCGTGCTGCTCGGGCTGCCGCCCTTCGCGATGTTCGCCAGCGAGTTGGCCATCGCCCGCTCGCTGGCCGACGCCCGGCTCAGCTGGGCCCTTGCCGCGGGCATGCTGCTGATCGTGGTTGCCTTCGCCGCACTGGCGCGCAACTCGGGCCGCATCCTGCTCGGCGACTCCAACGGCGCGCCGGCGATCGCCGTGCCGCGAGCGGTGGCGGGGGCCCTGATCCTCGGTATCGCGGCGTCGATCGCCATCGGTATCACCGCCGGCCCGCTCACCGACCTGTTCATCGCCGCCGCCGGCAACGTCGGGGCAGCGCCATGAGTCACAACTGGTTGCGCCACAGGCTATCTCAGGATGGACTGGCCGAGATGACTGAAGTGCTGCTAGGTGACGGGTTTCGTCTGGCTCTGGTGGCGGCCCACGACGACGGCGATACCTTGCGGGTCGTGTATCTGTTCCTTGCCGGCTGGCCTGATCGTCGTGTGGAAGTCGAATGCGTTGTGCCCAGCGATGATCCGGTGGTGCGCTCAATGGCGTATCTATCGTTTGCGGCCAGCAGATTCGAACGCGAAGTGGCGGACCTGTATGGGATTCGGCCCGTCGGGCATCCCAAACCGCGGCGGCTAGTGCGGCATGGCCATTGGCCCGAGGACTGGTATCCGATGCGCAACAACGCCGGGCCCGCGCCAGAATTCGAAGACCTTGGCCATTTCCCGTTCATCCCCGTCGAAGGACCAGGGGTATACGACATCCCGGTCGGTCCCGTGCATGCCGGGGTGATTGAACCCGGTCATTTCCGCTTCTCGGTCGCCGGCGAAACCGTGCTACGACTCAAGGCCCGACTGTGGTTCGTCCACCGGGGCCTGGAAAAGCTCTTCCAGGGCCGGCCGACTGAGGGCGCGGTCGACCTGGCGGAACGCGTGAGCGGCGATACCTCCGTTGCACACGCGCTCGCCCACAGCCTCGCCATCGAAGACGCGCTCGGGGTCGAACTCCCCGACGAGGTACACCGACTGCGGGCCCTGCTCGTCGAACTCGAACGTCTCTACAACCACGTCACCGATTTGGGCGCGCTCGCCAACGATGTCGGATTCGGGCTCGCCAACGCGCATGCGCAACGGATCCGAGAACAACTGTTGCGGGTCAACGCGGCGGTCACCGGACATCGACTGCTGCGCGGCGCCGTCCGTCCCGGCGCGGTCAGGCTGCAGGCACTGCCCGATGCTGCTGTGCTGCGGTCCGTTGCGGCCGATGTTGCCGAAATCGCCGAACTGACCCTGCGCAACACGGTCACCTATGACCGGTTCGCTGGGACCGCCGTCCTGCATCGAGAAGACGCCGACGCCCTCGGCTGCCTTGGCTATGTCGCGCGCGCCAGCGGCATGCGCACCGACGCCCGACTCGAACACCCCACCACCGCACTGCCCGTCACTGAGATCGGCGCCGACGCGGGTGACGTGCTGGCCCGCTACACGGTGCGGCGCGACGAATACGCGGTCTCCACCGCGTTGGCGTGCCACCTGATCGAATCACACTCCGGTCCAACAGAATATGCCCAATCCCTACCATCGCTTTATGGAGCGAGAAGCGGTATCGGGATCGTCGAAGGCTGGCGCGGCACCATAGTCCACCGCGTGGAAATTGACGCCGCCAATCGCATCACCCGCGCGAAGATTGTCGACCCGTCCTGGTTCAACTGGCCCGCGCTGCCCGTCGCGATGGCCGACACCATCGTCCCCGACTTCCCACTGGCCAACAAAAGCTTCAACCAGTCTTATGCCGGCAACGATCTCTGACACCCAACCTGCGCCTAGTCACCCTCGCCGGCCAACGCAAACAGGCCGTCCACGGTCCGGCTGATCAGGCCGTCGGCGAGCAACGAGTCCAGCGCTCGGTCGCGCTGCCGGGTGTCGGTCAGCCACGCCACGTCCAGCTGGGCTCGGGTGACCGGAAAGTCGCTGAGGCGCAATACATCTAGCAATAGCCCACGGACCTGGCGGTCGGTCCCCGCGTAGCTTTGAACGCGGCGCGCCGGGCCCTGCGCCGGGGGATAACCCGCGCGCCGCCAGGCGCACTCGCTAAGTGGACACAATCCGCAACGCGGCGCGCGCGCGGTGCACACGATGGCGCCCAATTCCATCAATCCCACCGAAAAGGTAGGTGCCGCATCATCTTTCGGTAGTAGTGCCGAGACGATGGCATGGTCGCGAGTGGTGGACGGGGAACCTGCGTCGGCCAGGCCATGCACTGCGCGTGCCACCACCCGGCGCACGTTGGTGTCGACCACCGGCACCGCCTGTCGGTAGGCGAAGCAGGCCACGGCTCGCGCGGTATAGCTGCCGATTCCGGGCAACCCCAGCAGGGTTTCCACGTCGTCGGGAACAACATCGCCGTGCTCACGGGCAATGACGGTGGCGCACTCGTGCAGCCGCTTGGCCCGTCGCGGATAGCCCAGCTTGCCCCACGCACGCAGCACGTCGGCCGCGCTGGCCGCCGCGGTCGCCGACGGGGTGGGCCAGCGGCGCACCCAGTCCGTCCAGATCGGCAGCACCCGGGCCACCGGTGTCTGTTGCAGCATGAATTCGCTGACCAGAATCTGCCATGCGCTGACGCCGGGTTCCCGCCAGGGCAGGTCGCGGCGCGATCGTGCATACCACTCCAGAAGTTCATCCGCCGGGATGTGCGGTTGGCTAGGCATTAACGCCCACCGCACCGCAGAATGTTTGCCATGCCCAACACCAGTCCGTTAACCGCATGGAAATCACTTAAAGAGGGTAACGAGCGATTCGTTGCCGGCCAGCCCCTGCATCCCAGCCAGAGTGTCGCGCATCGGGCCAGCCTGGCGGCCGGCCAGAAGCCGACCGCGGTCATATTCGGCTGCGCGGACAGCCGGGTGGCCGCCGAGCTCATCTTCGATCAGGGCCTTGGTGACGTGTTCGTGGTCCGCACTGCCGGGCAGGCGATCGATTCGGCAGTGCTGGGTTCCATCGAGTACGCGGTGACGGTCCTCGACGTCCCACTCGTCGTCGTTCTCGGCCATAACAACTGCGGCGCCGTCAAGGCCACCATCAGTGCGATCGACGACGGTGCGATCCCCGGCGGCTTCGTACGGGACGTGGTGGAGCGCGTCTTGCCGTCCATCCTGGGGGGCCGGCGGGACGGCCTCACCCGTGTCGACGAGTTCGAGGACCGGCATGTGCAAGAGACGTTGGCCCAGCTGCTGACGCGGTCCTCTGCCATCGCAGAGCGAGTGTCCGAGGGCACGCTCGGGCTTGCGGGCATCACCTACCACCTTGCCGACGGGCGGGCGGTGTTGGTCGACCACAAAGGCGATATCGGCGAGTAACCGCGGCGTCGACGCCGTCACTAACACGGCGGTCTGTCAGCTAACCGGGCGACACGCCGACCAGGATCGGCCAAATCGGTGTGACCTGGGCCTACGGTGTGATCGTGCTGGATCTGGAACCGCGTGGCCCGCTACCCACGGAGATCTATTGGCGGCGCAGGGGGCTGGCCCTGGGCATCGCGGTTGTCGTGATCGGCATCGCCGTCGCCACGATCATTGCCTTTGTCGGGAGCAACGCGGGCGCCAAACCCGCCAGCGTCAACAAACCCGGCTCGGCTCAAAACACTGCGGCGGCGCTCCCGCCGCAGGCACCGCCGCCCGGGCAGGAAGGCGTCACCCCGGTCGCGCCGCCGCAGGGACAAAACCCCGAGTCCGCGACGCCGACGGCCGCCGTGCTGCCGCCGCCGGTGCTCAAGGAGGGCGACGACTGCCCCGATTCGACGCTCGGCGTCAAGGGCCTGACCAACGCCCCGCAGTACTTCATCGGTGACCAGCCGAAATTCACCATGGTCGTCACCAACATCGGGCTGGTGTCCTGCAAGCGCGACGTGGGCGCCGCGGTGCTGGCGGCCTATGTCTACTCGCTGGACAACAAGCGGCTGTGGTCGAACTTGGACTGCGCGCCCTCCAACGAGACGCTCGTCAAGACGTTCACGCCGGGTGAGCAGGTGACGACCGCGGTGACCTGGACCGGGATGGGCTCGGCGCCGCATTGCCCGCTCCCGCGCCCGGCGATCGGCCCGGGCACCTACAACCTCGTCGTGCAGCTGGGCAATCTGCGCTCACTCGCGGTTCCGTTCATCCTGAACCAGCCGCCGCCACAGCCGGGACCGGTTCCGGGTCAGCCGGCCGTGGCGCCGCCGCCCGAGGGTCCGCCAGGAGTTGCTCCCGGTCCCTCGCCCTCGGGTTAGTCGAGCTTCCGAACGCCTGGCTAGCTGAGTGGGTCGGCGATCGTCGACTCCGCCAGTTGCGATAGCCCTTCGCGTACGTGGCGCGCCCACATGGCGCCGATGCCGTCGACCGATTGCAGATCGTTGTTGCTGGCCGCCAGCAGGCCCTGCAGCGTGCCGAAGGAGCGGACCAGCAGATCCACATGGGCGAACTGCAGCCGGGGAATCTCGGCCATCGCGCGATAGCCACGGGGGCTCAGCGCTGAATCCTGCGCCTCGGTCGTCGTCGGATATCCGAATACCTTCGCCAACAAGGTGAAATCCAGCAGTTCGGTGTCCGTCAGCGCGTCCAGCTCGTCCAGCGTGGCGGTCAGCTGTGCGTCCGATAATGGCTCGGGGCTGGCGTGATAGTCGCGCACGATCAACTCCCTGGCGATGTCGTTTCCGCCCAGCAGCTCCTCGAGCTGCAGCCGCAGCTGTCGCCCGTCGGTGCCGAGTTCGACGCAGTCGTAGTCGATCGCCAGGCCGATGCGCCTGACCAACTCGAGCCGCTGCACCACCGTCATCACGTCGCGCAGGGTGACGAAGTCCTCGATCTCGGCGCGCGACAGCTGCCTGCTCACTTCGTCGAGCCTGGCCTTGTATCGCTCCAGGGTCGCGATGCCCTGGTTGGCCCGCGACAGGATGGGCGCGGAGTCGGCCAACACGTGCCGCTCCCCGCCCACATAGACGGTGACGATGTTCATCGAGTGGCTGACCGAGATCACCGGGTGACCGGTCTGGATCGCGGCTCGTTCCGCCGAGCGGTGGCGGGTGCCCGATTCGTCGGTGGGGATGGACGGGTCGGGCACCAACTGCACGTTGGCCCGCACGATGCGGCTGCCGTCGGTGGACAGCACGACGGCGCCGTCCATCTTCGCCAGCTCGCGCAGCCGGGTCGGGGCGTAGCGGACATCGAGGGCGAAACCGCCGTCGCAGATGGCCTCGACGTTCTCGTCGTTGCCAAGGACGATCAGCGCACCGGTGCGGCCACGCAGGATGCGCTCCAGGCCGTCGCGCAGCCCGGTGCCGGGCGCCAGGCGGGCGACAGTCTCACGCAGGGTCGGACGGCTCACAGCGTGTCATTGTGCGGCCCAATTGCGTCGCGCGTCCAGCCGTCGCGGCGCTCGGCGATTTTCAGCATGTGCTGCAACGCCACGGCGATGGTCGGCGCGCGCAACGCCCGCAACCCCTTCGGCACGATCTCGCGTCGCGGGTCGTCTCCGTCCGGTATCAGCGCGGTGGTGAAGCCCTGCCGTGCGGCTTCGGCCAGCCGCCGATCCATCCCGTTGACCCGCCGCAGATCGCCGGCCAGCCCGACCTCGCCGATCATCACCGCGGTGGTCGGTAGCGGTAGATCCGCGTAGGCCGAGGACAGCGCGACCGCGACCGCGAGGTCCGAGGACGGATCGGTCAACCGCATGCCGCCGACCGTGGACAGGTAGATGTCGTTGGCGCCCACGTTCACCCGGGCGTGCTTCTCCAGCACGGCGGTGATCATCGCGGCGCGGGAATGGTCGATGCCGCTGACGGCGCGGCGCGGCGAGCCGCCGTTAGGTGTCGCCAGCAACGCCTGGACCTCGCCGATGAGCGGCCGCTTGCCATCGAGCGACACCGTGATCGCCGTCCCGGCAACGGGCGTCGGGCGCTGATCCAAGAACAGGCTCGACGGGTCGGTGACGCCCTCGATTCCGTTGTCGTGCAACGTAAAGCACCCGACTTCGTCGGCGGCGCCGAATCGGTTCTTGATCCCGCGGACCATGCGCAGCGTGCCGTTGCGGTCGCCCTCGAAATGCAGCACCACGTCGACGAGATGCTCCAGCGAGCGCGGACCGGCGATGGCCCCGTCCTTGGTGACGTGGCCAACTAGGATCAGCGCGACGCCGTTCGCCTTCGCTGCCGCGGTGAGCGCGGCCGTGACGGCGCGCACCTGGGTCACCCCGCCGGCGACGCCGTCGGCCTGCGTGGTCGACATGGTTTGCACCGAGTCCACGATGACCAGCGACGGCTTGACCGTATCGATGTGGTCCAGCACCGTGTGCACGTCGGATTCGGCGGCGAGGTAGACCTCGTCCGAGCCGCAGCCGATGCGGTCCGCGCGCAACCTGATCTGTCCGGCCGCTTCCTCACCGGAGATGTACAGCGCGCGGTGGCCGGACTGCGCCCAGCGGTGGGCGACCTTGAGCAGCAGCGTCGATTTTCCGACGCCGGGGTCGCCCGCCAGCAGCGTCACCGAGCCGGGTACCACTCCGCCGCCCAGCACCCGGTCGAGCTCGCCGACGCCCGTGGCGCGATGCCGGCTGGAGTTGGGCTCGATGGAATTGATCGGAACCGCTTGCGAGGCCGGATTCGCCGCGCGACGACCGCTGCCGACCGCGCTGAGGACGGCTACCTCGTCGACGGTGCCCCACGTGCCGCATTCCAGGCAGCGGCCCACCCATTTGGCGGTGACATGGCGGCATTCCGAGCAGCGATATTGCGAACGCGCTTGTGCCACGCCATGACGGTAACGGGACGGTGCGACAACTCCCCGGTGTTGGGGCCGGGACGCGCCGGTCAGCCCTCGTGCGGCGCCAACCCGGCCGAAATCGGCACGCTCACGCTGCCCTGGCCGGCCTTTTCGAACGTGAAGGTGAAGTTATAGGTGAGGCCGTTCGAGATGGGCTTGACCAGGTTCACCGTCGCCTTGGCGGCGTTGTTGGAGTCGAGCGGACCCGGCGCCACGTTCTGGCCGTCGGGCCTACCGATGAACAGCATCCCGCTGGCGGGCACGCGACCATCCCCGGTCACGGTCACCGTTCCGATGTCGCTGCTGATCCCGACCAGTCGGTCCGCGACATCGGGGGACTGGTTCACCGCCACCAATACCAGCTCGACGGTCCGGCCGGCCTGGATGAAGTCGTTGGGCTGCACGGCCTGGATGCGGACGTTGCGCAGCGCGATGTTGTTGATCGTGGTCCTGTTGCCGTTGACCGCGGGTTCTTGGACCGCCGTCTGCGCAATTTGTCCGGCTCCGCAACCGGTGAGCACGGCCGCGAATAGCGCGGCCAGGCCGACGAGGGCGACCCGGGTGGACAAGCGGATCGGGAGGCCGGTCCTGATGCGGTTCACTCAATGCCTCCTGCTGGGTCGGCCAAATGCGGATAAGGGCAAGTCGCGGCACGATCCAGCGGGCTCAACCGTGCAACTATGCACAGTAGTAGGTACGTCCTGTCAGCGGTAGCGCAGGGAGCAAGACCGGCCCACGACCAGCGCCGAGCACCGCAATGGGGCCGCCGTAGCTGTCCACAACTGCGTTGGTAGTGTGTCTCAGTGCACGTCTTGTCCTGCCTGTCAACCCCTAATACGCGCATGTTGTGCCCCTGACCTGCAACGTTGCTTCGCGCTTGTTGGGCCAACGTGTTAGAATGAAGTAACGAAAGGGGCTCGAATCAGATGATCTTCAAGGTCGGCGATACCGTTGTCTATCCACATCACGGTGCTGCGTTAGTCGAGGCGATCGAAACCCGCACCATCAAAGGGGAGCAAAAAGAGTATCTCGTCCTGAAGGTGGCTCAGGGAGACCTGACCGTTCGAGTGCCCGCTGACAACGCCGAGTACGTCGGTGTTCGCGATGTCGTAGGCCAGGAAGGTCTGGACAAGGTTTTCCAGGTTTTGCGCGCGCCCCACACCGAAGAGCCGACCAACTGGTCCCGCCGCTACAAGGCCAATCTCGAAAAGCTTGCCTCCGGTGACGTCAACAAGGTTGCCGAGGTCGTGCGTGATCTGTGGCGTCGCGACCAGGAACGTGGTCTGTCGGCCGGCGAGAAGCGCATGCTGGCCAAGGCGCGGCAGATCCTGGTCGGTGAGTTGGCCTTGGCCGAGAGCACCGATGACGCCAAAGCGGAGACCATCCTCGACGAGGTTCTGGCCGCCGCTTCCTGAAGAGCCTGAGGCTCTCTAGTCGGGGGAAACCGGCGCCTTGGGCACAGTCGCTGCAGTAGTACCGGCCGCAGGGTCGGGCGAACGGCTGGCCGCGGGCATCCCGAAAGCATTTTGTTCACTCGAAGGGCGCACCCTGCTCGAGCGCGCGGTCGCGGGCCTGCGGGAGTCGCAGGTCGTCGACCATATCGTGGTGGCGGTCCCTGCCGACCGCACAGATGAGGCCAAGCAGCTCTTAGCCGGCCAGGCCTCCGTCGTCGCCGGTGGCCCCGGCCGCACCGAATCCGTGAGGCTGGCCCTGGCGGCCTTGTCCGGTGAACCGGAGTTCGTGTTGGTGCACGATGCCGCCCGGGCGCTGACGCCGCCGGGTCTGATCGTGCGCGTGGTCGAGGCGTTGCGGGCCGGTCATGGCGCCGTCGTACCCGCGCTGCCCGTGTCTGACACCATCAAGGCCGTGGATGCCAACGGTGCGGTCCTGGGCACGCCGGAGCGGGCCGGCCTGCGGGCGGTGCAGACTCCGCAAGGATTCGCCACCGATCTATTGCTGCGGGCCTATCAGCGCGCTGCGCAGGCCGCCGGGGCGGGTTTCACCGACGACGCGTCGCTTGTCGAGCATGTCGGCGGGCAGGTCCAGGTTGTCGACGGCGATCCGCTGGCGTTCAAGATCACCACCGCCCTGGACCTGCTGCTGGCTCAAGCGATAGTGCGCCGGTGACGGGGCTGCCGCCGCTGCCAAGGGTCGGCCTGGGCACCGATGTGCATCCCATCGAATCCGGGCGGCCCTGCTGGCTGGTAGGGCTGCTGTTTCCCGACGCCGACGGCTGCGCGGGACACTCGGACGGCGACGTGGCCGCACACGCGCTGTGCGACGCCCTGTTGTCGGCCGCCGGGCTGGGCGATATCGGCGCGGTGTTCGGGGTCGACGATCCGCGCTGGAAGGGCGTCAGTGGCGCCGACATGCTGCGCCACGTCGTCGACCTGCTCTCTGAGCAGGGTTATCGGGTCGGAAACGCCGCCGTCCAGGTGATCGGCAACCGGCCAAAGATCGGACCGCGGCGCGCCGAGGCGCAGCAGCTGCTGTCGGGTCTGCTGGCCGCGCCGGTGTCGGTGTCGGCGACGACGACCGACGGGCTTGGCCTGACCGGACGCGGCGAGGGGCTGGCCGCCGTCGCGACCGCGTTGGTCGTCGCCACCGGTTAGGCCCGCGCAGCGGCGGGAGAATCACTACCAGCGGGTAAGCTGGCACGTCGTGACCGAACGCGGCCGCTTGCGCCTCCACGACACCGCGGCCGGTGCTGTGCGCGAATTCGTTCCGCTGCGCGAAGGGCACGTCTCCATCTACCTCTGTGGCGCCACCGTGCAGGGGCTGCCGCACATCGGGCACGTCCGCAGCGGGGTGGCCTTCGACATCCTGCGCCGCTGGTTGGCGGCGCGCGGTTACGACGTCGCGTTCATCCGCAATGTCACCGACATCGAGGACAAAATTCTCGCCAAGGCCGCCGCGGCGGGCCGTCCGTGGTGGGAATGGGCGGCCACCTACGAGCGGGCGTTCACGGCGGCCTACGACGCGCTCGATGTGCTGCCGCCGTCGGCGGAGCCGCGGGCGACCGGGCACATCACGCAGATGGTCGAATTAATGGAACGCTTGATCGAAAATGGCCATGCGTACGCCGCATGCGGTGACGTCTACTTCGACGTGGTCAGTTTCCCGGAGTACGGCCAGCTGTCCGGCCACAAGATCGACGACGTCCATCAAGGCGAGGGTGTGGCCACCGGCAAGCGCGACCAGCGCGATTTCACCCTGTGGAAGGGCGAGAAACCCGGCGAGCCCTCGTGGCCCTCGCCGTGGGGCCGCGGCCGCCCGGGCTGGCATCTGGAATGCTCGGCGATGGCCCGTACCTATCTCGGGCCTGAGTTCGATATCCATTGTGGTGGAATGGATTTGGTGTTCCCGCATCATGAAAATGAAATCGCGCAGAGTCGCGCTGCGGGCGATGGGTTCGCCCGCTACTGGCTGCACAACGGGTGGGTGACGCTGGGCGGGGAGAAGATGAGCAAGTCGCTGGGCAACGTGTTGTCCATACCGGCGATGTTGCAGCGGGTCCGGCCCGCCGAACTTCGCTACTACCTGGGCAGCGCGCACTACCGGTCGATGCTGGAATTCTCCGAAACCGCCCTGCAGGATGCGGTCAAAGCCTATGTGGGAGTGGAGGACTTCCTGCATCGCGTCCGGGTTCGGATCGGTGCCGTCGTCCCCGGGGAACCGACGCCGCGATTCGGCGAAGCGCTCGACGACGATCTGGCGGTCCCGATCGCGTTGGCCGAAATCCACCACGCTCGCGCAGAGGGTAATCGCGCGCTCGACGCGGGCGACCATGACGGTGCCCTGGCCAACGCCGGCGCGATACGAGCGATGATGGGCATCCTTGGGTGCGATCCGCTCGACGAACGCTGGGAATCGCGCGACGAGACCTCGGCCGCACTCGCGGCCGTCGACGTGCTAGTGCAGGCCGAGCTGGAAAGCCGGCAGCAGGCGCGCGAGCAGCGGAATTGGGCTCTGGCAGACGAGATTCGGGACCGGCTCAAGCTCGCGGGCATCGAGGTCACCGACACCGCCGATGGGCCGCAGTGGGAGCTGTTGGCGGGTGACGACAAGTAATGGCCGGCAATTCGAAGCGGCAGGGGGCGATCCGCAAAGCCGGCTCCAAGAAGGGCCCCACCGTGGGCTCCGGTGGCCAGCGTCGCAGCGGCCTGGAAGGCCGCGGTCCCACACCGCCTGCGCATATGCGCCCGAACCATCCCGCCGCCAAGCGCGCCAAACCGCAACAGCGCCGGCCGGCTAAACGCACCGACGAAAGCGAGACGGTACTTGGACGCAACCCGGTGCTCGAATGCCTGCGCGCCGGTGTCCCGGCGACCGCGCTCTACGTTGCACTAGGTACCGAAGCCGACGAGCGGCTCACCGAATCCGTAAGTAGGGCAGCAGATTCAGGCATTGCGATCCTGGAGGTGCCGCGCACCGATCTGGACCGGATGACTGCCAACCATCTACACCAGGGCATCGCGCTGCAGGTGCCCCCGTACAACTACGCCCACCCCGACGATCTGCTCGACTCCGCGCTCGCGTCGCCGCCCGCGCTGTTGGTGGCGCTGGACAATATCTCCGATCCGCGAAATCTCGGCGCGATCGTTCGCTCGGTCGCGGCGTTCGGCGGCCACGGCGTGCTGATACCGCAGCGGCGTTCGGCCTCGGTGACGGCGGTGGCCTGGCGCACCAGCGCCGGGGCAGCCGCCCGCCTTCGGGTGGCGCGGGCACCGAATCTCACTAGGGCACTGAAGAGTTGGGCCGATCGCGGCGTGCGGGTGATCGGGCTGGACGCCGACGGCGGCACCGTGCTCGACGACCTGGACGGCACCGACCCGACGGTGGTGGTCGTCGGGTCGGAAGGCAAGGGGCTGTCGCGGTTGGTCAGGCAGACCTGCGACGAGGTGGTGTCGATCCCGATGGCGGGTGACACCGAATCGCTGAACGCCTCGGTCGCCGCCGGGGTGGTGCTCGCCGAGATCTCCCGTCAGCGCAGGCATTAACCGATTGGCCGGCCGGCTCTCGAGACTGTGTGGCGTGCTGGCAGCCGCCACGGTCGCCCTGCCGGTGCCGAATGCGTGGGCTCAAGAGTCCGGATTCGACCTGCAGGCACATCGCGGCGGGCGCGGCGAAACGACCGAGGAATCGCTGAGAGCCTTCGCCAAAGCTATTGAATTAGGCGTCAGCACACTGGAACTCGACATCGGAATCACCAGGGACGGGCAACCGCTGGTCTGGCACGATCCGACGATCGCTGCGGAGAAGTGCGGCGATACCGGGCCGGCATTCGCCGGTGATCCGCAATACCCCTACGTCGGCAAGCTGGTACACGAGCTCACCCTCGCACAGATCCGCACGCTCGACTGCGGCCGCCGCCTCGCCGAATTTCCCGGTGCTGAGGTGGTGCGGGGCAACAAGATAGCGACCCTGCCCGAAGTATTCGCGCTCGCCGATTCGTATCGGTCGCCGGTGCGCTTCAATATCGAAACCAAGGTCGACGCTGCTCACCCCACCAGCTCGGCCGCGCCCCAGGAATTCGTCGACGTGATATTGGCCGCCGTACGGGCGGCGGGCAAAGTCTCTTCCGTGGAGATTGAGAGTTTCGACTGGCGGACCCTGCCCATGGTCCGCCGGGCCGAGCCGTCAATTCCCTTGGTGGCCTTGTATGACGAGGAGACCTGGGTGCCGGATTCGCCGTGGCTGGCCGGGATCGACGTTGACGCCGTCGGCGACCCGGTGATCGGTGCGCGGATGATCGGCGCCGACGTCGTGTCACCCGACTACCAGCTGGTCACCGGAAGACCGTATGTCGATCACGCACATGCGTTGGGGCTCAAGGTCATTCCGTGGACCGTCAACGATGCCGACACGATGCGTGCCCAAATCGGCTACGGCGTCGACGGGCTGATCACCGACTATCCGACGCTGCTGCGTAGTGTGCTGGCCGGGCTCGGCATGCCGTTGCCGCCCGGCGGCTGATGGATGCGGCGTCTGCGCTGTTTGGCCAGGGCGGCGCGCCACATCATGTCAGGGCGCAGCAGGCGAGTGGCGGGGTCGATGAACGAGGTCACCCTGAGGAAGTGATCGACCGCGACGGGGTCGTACTCGGCGGCGGTGAGCACCCGATCGACGTATACGTTGAGCAGTCGGGTAAGCAATGTCGGTGTGCCCTCGATCTCGGGGAGCGACAGGTCGGGGTTGGCCGACAGCTCCCATGCCTGCCGGATCGGGATCGCCGCAAGGCGGAAGAATCGCTGCGCTAAATCCCTTGTGCCGTTGGACAAACACCTACGCAGCGCCAACGCCTCGAGGGCGGCGACCGTCATGCCCTGGCCGTAGATCGGGTTGAAGCTGCAGATCGCGTCGCCGATGACCAGCAGGCCCTCCGGGAATCGTCGCATCTTGTCATAGCGGCGCCACCGACTGGACGGCTGACGATGCCGCGTGGTCTCTCCGATGGGTTCGGCGGCCCGCACCGCGGCCAGCAGGTGCGGCGGTGCGCAGTCCTCGACGAACTCACACATCGAGATCAGGTCGGGGTGTGGCTCGTGACCGGCTATGCCGAAGACGGTCAGTATCGAGGTGTCGTTCTCGGAGCGAAGAATGCCCAGCCCGCGCGGCCTGCCCGGCACGGCCCCGACGACGAAGCCCCATTCGTGCAGCACACCCGGTGGGATGCGCAGCAGTTGACTCACATAGGTCAGCTGTACCACCACGTGGTCCTCGCGTGGACTCTCGTAGCCAAAGGCGTTCAGCCACATCGGGGCGCGGGAGCCGCGCCCAGTGGCGTCGACCACCAAGTCGGCGCTCAGCCTGACGTCGTCGCGGGTGCGACGGTTGACCGCCTGGACGCCGGTGACGCGGTGCCAGTCGGACGTCGCGATCAACTCCACCACGTCGTGGTCGTCCAGCAGCGTGACGTTGGCGATGCCGCGCACCCGGGCGCGGACGTGTTCCTCCAAGAAGGGGCGGGTCGCGAGAAAAGCGGTGAATGACGGGGCACTGCCGGCGCGCACCAGCACGTGCCCACCTGCCTCGTAATGCACCTGGGAAAGATCCCGGCCGTCGACGTAATGCGCACCGTCCTCGACCAGCTGATCGAGGATGCCGGGAAACAGCTCCTCGAGGACGTGAGCGCCCCGGGGTAGCAGTCCATGCAGATGCCTGCCCTGCGGCACCCCTCGGCGAGCCGCAGGGCAGGTGGGTAGCGGGTCGCGCTCCACCACCGTGACCGTTTCGAAGAACTCGCTGAGCGAACGCGCGGCCAGCAGACCGGCCATGCTCGCTCCCAGAACCACCGCGTGATTGCCGATCTTGGCCACAGCCCACCGCCTTTGCTGAGCGTTCACCTGACGAAAGTCATGGTCATGGCCCGCGGCGGGCGCGGACAGCGTAGTGGACTACTCCAAAGCATCGCGGGTGATGCGTGCGCACCGCTATAGTCGCCGAGTGATCGGCGCCGAGACGCTGACCGGGCGTGACAGCGAATTGGGGGCGATTCGCCGCGCGCTCAGTACGGCAGGCAAGCGTTCGGGTGTGGTGATCGCGGGCCCCGCGGGTGTGGGCAAGACCTGGTTGGCCCGCGAAGTGCTGCGCCGCGCCGAGGCATCGGGTGAGCGGACTAACTGGATTGTCGGCACCGACTCGGCGCACGCGCTGCCCCTCGGGGCGTTCATCGGTTCGCTGGGTGAGGCGATGTCGAATCCGCTGACGGATGTGCGGCGCGTGATCAATTCGTTTGTCGCGCATCAGCGCCGGGGCCGCGTGGTGGTCGGGGTCGACGATGCGCACCTGCTGGACGGATTGTCCGCCCTCGTCGTGCACCAACTGGCGCAGTCGGGTGGGGTTCGGCTGGTCGTCACCGTCCGCACCGGCGGCGACGAACCCGATGCGGTGACGGCGTTGTGGAAGGACGGGCTGCTGGAACGGCTTGACCTGGAACCACTTTCGGCCGCGGCGACACGCGAGGTCATCGAGAGCGGTTTGGACGGACCGATCGACGCGCGCTGCGCGGCCCGGTTCCAAAAGCTGACCGGCGGCAATGCCCTGTTCCTGCGCCAGCTGCTGGCCGA
Source organism: Mycobacterium numidiamassiliense (assembly GCF_900157365.1). Classification (GTDB taxonomy): domain Bacteria; phylum Actinomycetota; class Actinomycetes; order Mycobacteriales; family Mycobacteriaceae; genus Mycobacterium; species Mycobacterium numidiamassiliense. The sequence goes on from NZ_FUEZ01000004.1 coordinate 596,648, forward strand.
CCAGGTGGCCGCCGGGCGGATGCGGAAAACGGCCGGGGTGTGGATGTGGGACGGCGACGTCGCGGTCTCGGCGACCCTGTCCGACACGTTGGGCCGCCAGATGGGTCGGCTGAACGCGGGGACAGCGGTCGTCGTCGACACCCTGTCGCAGTGCGAACCGCTGGCCGTAGAGGTGCTGTGCGATTTGGCGCCACGCAGCGACGTGGCGGCCGCGGAGCGTATGGGCCTGGTGAGCATCGAACGAACCGGCACCGGATTGATGGCACGGCTCGCACACCCACTCTTCGGTGAGCTGCGCCGCGCGAGCGCCGGCGAGCTGTATCTGTCGGAAATCCGGGGCAGGCTGGCGACGCGGCTGGGCAACCACGGGGACGCCGACATGCAGGCCACCGTGCGACGCGCGCTGTTGCGCCTGGAGTCGGATCTGGACCCTGACCCGGGCTTGTACCTGGAGTCGGCGCGGCATGCCATGACGCTGCTCGACCTCGACCTGGCCGACCGGTTCGCCAGCGCCGCCGCGCGGGCCGGTGCCCCCGGGGCGGCCGGGGTGCGGGCGATGAATCTGGTCCTGCTGGGGCGCGGCGAGCAGGCCGAGGCGGCGCTACGCGAGATGGCGGGCGCCGACCTGGTCGACGGCCATCACTGGGCGACCGTGCGGGCTGCCAACCTGATTTGGATGCTGGGCAGGCCGCAAGACGCGGCGGTGATACTCGACGGCCTCGCCGACCCGGCCAATGCCCCGGAGAGCCCGGCGCAGCTCGCGGAGCGGTTGGCGGTGCGGGCCTGCCTGGATGCGGTGTCGGCGCGCTGCGAGCTCGCGGCCGAAACTGCCCGCACCGCACTGGATTTCCCGGCACTGCCCGGCTTTCATGCGATGATGGCCTCGCTCGCGTTGATCATGGCCATGGGGGCGCTTGGTGAGGTCGACGAGCTCGCGCGCGTGGCCGAGCAGGCGCTGCGGCGGGCGACGACGTCGTTTCAGGCGTCGCACATGCGATATTGGTTCGGCGCCGTCTACGGCCGCGCCTGCCGGCTGACCGGACAGATCGACGAATTCGTCAGCACGGCAGATCAATTGGCGGATGCAGCCCGCGACATTCCCGGCCTGGCCTACGCGAACCTGGCGTTCCTGTTGGGCAATGCCCAGCTGGCCCGAGGCGCCGTCGGCGACGCCGCCCGGCTGGTGCACGAAGCGGTCGCCGGGGTGCAAAGGCATTCTGTCACAACGGGTTTGCGGCCAGCGACCTATTTCGCGCTGGCCGAGGCGCACGCGAAGCTCGGGCAATCCGACGAGGCCAACGACGCGGTCGCCCAGGCGCGTTCGTGTGTGCCGGAGGACTTCCTGTTCATGCACACCGCCTTGTCACTTGCGGGCGGCTGGGCGATGGCGGCGAACGGCCGATTGAACGAGGCCGTGGCGAGTGCGCGGGAGGCGGCACAGCTTGCCCGCGATCGTGGTCAGCCCACCCACGAGCTGGCCTGCATCCAGGCCGCGGCTCAGTGGGGTGATGCCTCGCAGACAGCTCGGGCCCGGGAGCTGGCCGCCGCGCTGTCGCTGCCCCTGGCCGCCGCCGTGGCAGCGCATGTCGAGGCGTTGCTGACCGGCGACGGTGAGGGCTTGCTGGCCGCATCGGCGGCATACCGGGGGATCGGTGATCGGGCCGCGGCGGCCGACGCGGCGGCACAAGCGTCCGTTGCGTTCGACGGAGGCCAGAATCATCGGCGCGCGCTATACGCCGCTGCGCTGGCCAGGGAATTGGCGGACGAGTGCGGTGGCCTGCACACCCCCGCGTTGCGGACCCCGGCGGGACTCAAGTTGTCGGGCCGTCAGCGCGACGTGATCGAACTCGTCGTGGCCGGCCTGTCCAACCGGCAGATCGCGGACCAGCTGGTGATGTCGGTGCGCACCGTGGAGGGTCACGTGTACCGGGCCTGCCAGCGGGTGGGGGCCCAGTCGCGCGAGGAACTGGCGTCGCTCATTCGATCGGGACCGCGCAGCTAGACGCCGAGCAGTCGCGCGGACGCCCACAGCGCGACCACCGCCACCACCAGCGCCGTCGGCACGGTGCACAACCCGAGCCGGGTGTACTCGCCGACGCCGGCCTCGACGTTGTGCTGGCGTAACACGCGCCGCCACAGCAGGTTGGACAGTGACCCGACGTAGGTCAGGTTCGGTCCGATGTTGACGCCGATCAGCACCGTCAGGATGGCGACCGGACCGCCGTGCGCGACCAGCGGCAACAACACCAGCGTCGCGGGCAGATTGTTGACGACGTTGGCCAGCACGGCCGCCACCGCCGCGATGGCGAGCAACGCGGGCAGGTCCGATCCGCTCGGCAGCACCGCCGACATCGCCCTGTCCATTCCGTTCAGCGTCACCGCCTGCACCACGACACCAAGCGCGAGCACGAACACCAGAAACGACACCTGCGCCGAGCGCGCGATCTCGACCACGGAGGTGTGCCGGCGGCTCAGGCTGCGCACCGCCAACGCCGAGGCCCCCGCAGCCGCCACCCAGGCCGGGGCCACTCCCACCGATTGGCACAGCGCGAACCCGACCAGCGTCAGCCCCATCACCACTAGAACGAACACCGGTGGCCGCGGCGGCGGCCCGACGTCCTCGGGATCCGGTGCGACGCGCAGCTCCTTGGCGAAAAACAACCGGAAGACGACGTACAGCGTGGCCACCGTGGTCAGCCACGGCAACGCCATCAGCAGGGTGAACTTGGTGAAGGAGATGTTCGCGGTGTGAAAGGCCAGCAGGTTGGTCAGATTCGACACCGGCAGCAACAGCGACGCACCGTTGGCCAGGTGGGCCGTCGCGTAGGCGTAGGGGCGCACCGGCGTTCGCAAGCGCCGGACGGCGGCCAGCACCACCGGGGTCAGCAACACCACGGTGGCGTCCAGGCTGAGCACGGCGGTGATGGTGGCGGCGATGACGAACACCTGCCGCAGCAGGCCGTGCGACCCGCCGGGCACCCGGGCGATCACCGCGCCTGCGGCCTCGAACAGGCCCTCGTCGTCGCACAGCTTGGCCAGCACCAGCACCGCACCCAGGAATCCGACCACGCCGGACAGGTCGGCGACCTCTTTTGCGGCCTGATCAATCGAGATCGCACCGATCGCGATCACGATCAGGGCTGCCGGGACCGCCGCCAACGCCTCCGGCAAGCCCCATGGCCGCACGACGGCAAAGGCCAGCACAACGACCAGCAACAGCAGCGCGACGATCAGTTCCAAGGGTCGCTCACTGCCAAGGGTTTTCGCGCCGCCACACGGTTGGGAAATGCAGCGTAACGCCGTCCTGGGCGGCCAGCTCGTCCAGGATGCGGATTGACACGTCCAGGTCGTCGCCCGCATAGGGCAAGGCCCGCAAGGGCTTTGACAATGGCCGGAAGAAGTCGTCCCAGTGAATGACGATCACTCGGCGCGCCCCCACCGCGCGCACGGTCTCGGTCCAGTAGTCGATCAGATACGAGCGCGGCTGCAGACCCAACTGGCCGACGGACAGGTAGGCGGCGTCGGCGCGCTGCCCGCGCAACGCGCCCGTGACGAAACCGGCGCTGCCCTGGATGAGCAGCCGCCGGTCCGAAGGCCGGTGGTGTACCAGCGTCGACCACGCCTCCCCGCAGCGGTAGGCCGCCGTCTTCACCGGCGGTGTCAGCGGTGTGTCGATCACGCCGGGAAACCGGTCGGGCGGGCAGTGGTGCGACTCCACCAGCGTCACATCGAAGGCGCCCAATCGAATTGGCTCGCCCGAGTCGGCAACGACCAGACGCTCTTCGTCCAACCCGTAGCCACGCCCGACGTTGGCCGCCGACTCGCCGCCGACCAGCTGCGCACCGGTGCGATCGGCGACCAAGGCCGAATCCATCACGTGGTCGAAATGGGTGTGCACCGGGATGACGGCCGCGAGCCGGGACACTTTGGCGCGGGCGAGGCAGCCCTCCACCCGGGCCTGCGACGGGGAAAGCTTGCCGGCCGCGATCCGGGTCAGGCCGGGGCGGGAGAAGAAGCCGTCGGTCATCAGCGCCGACGAACCGTCGTCGAGCAGCAGTGTGGCCACGCCGAGCCATGTCGCCGAAAGCCCATCGGCTTCGGCGACGGGGACGTCGAAGCGATCCGAGTATCGGCTGATGTCGGGCCGGCCGAGTCTGGCGCGCATCAGCAGAACGACCTGAGCTCGATGGCCGCTGCCTTGAGCCGATCCCGAACAGCGGTCGCGATCTCCACCGCGCCCGGCGAATCGCCGTGCACGCAAACCGATTCCACGCCGAGGGTAAGCAGGGTGCCGTCGGTCGCGCTGACCTGACCCGAGGTCACCATGGTCTCGACCCGCGCCGCGATCTGCGCCGCGTCGTGCAGCACCGCACCGGGTTCGCGACGGGACACCAGCTGGCCGTCCGGCCGGTAGGCGCGATCGGCGAACGCCTCGGCCACCGTGCGTATCCCGACTCGGGCGGCCTCGTCGAACAGCGCCGAACCCGTCATGCCCAGCACCGGCAGCCCGGCATCCACCAGACGCACCGCCTCGGCCACCGCGGCGGCCTGTTCGCGATGGGTCACTATCGTGTTGTACAGCGCGCCATGGGGTTTGACGTAGGACACCGAAGTGCCCGACGCCCGCGCGACCGCCTGCAGCGCGCCGATCTGATACACCACATCGGCGACCAGGTCTTCGGCGGCGACGTCGATGAAGCGCCTGCCGAACCCGGCCAGGTCGCGGTAGCTGACTTGAGCTCCGATCCGCACCCCGCGCCCGGCGGCCGAGCGGCAGACCCGCATCAGGCCGGCCGGATCTCCCGCGTGGAAACCGCATGCCACGTTGGCGCTGGTGACGATGTCGAGCATGGCGTCGTCATCACCCAGGCGCCAGACACCGAAGCCCTCGCCCAAATCGGCGTTGAGATCGATAGCGGCCATCCGCCTAGCTTATGAGCTGACCGCCGCCTCTCGGCGCCGTCCCAGCAGCCAGCAGAACAGGTAGATCAGAAACGAGATCGTCGCGACGAAGACCGACACCGGAACACCGGGCGCCAGCGACAGCAGAATCCCCCCGACCGCGGCGACCTCGGCGAAGATCACCGACGCCACGATCGCCGCCGCCGGAGCGGTCACCACCCGGGCCGCCGCGGCCGCCGGCGTGATCAGCAGCGACATCACCAGCAGGGCCCCGACAATCTGCACGGCTTGCGCGGCGACCACGCCGACCAGCGCCGCGAACACCACACCCAGGACGCGAACCGGCACGCCACGGGCGGCCGCGACCTCGGAATCGACGGTGGCGAACAGCAGCGGGCGGTAGCAGATCGCCAGCACCGCGATGACCAGCAGACACACGAGTCCGAGCATGGCCAGCCCGGAGTAGCCCACCCCGACGATCTGGCCGGTCAGCAAGGCGAAACTGGTCGACGTCCGTCCGGGATAGAGGTAGATGAACAGCACGGCCAGGCCCAGGCCGAAGGCCAGCACCACCCCTGTCACAGAATCTCGCTCGCGGGCGCGCTGACCGAGGATGCCGAACAGCGCGGCCGCCAGGGCGCTGCCGATCAGCGCGCCCAGGCCCACTTCAAACCCGACGAGCAGCGCGAATGCCGCACCCGTCAGTGACAATTCGCTGGACCCGTGCACGGCGAACGACATCTGGCGCATCACGATGAACGGTCCGATCAGCCCGGCGACCAGTCCCAGCAGCGCACCGGCCAGCAGCGCCTGCCTGACGAAGTCGTGGCCGAGCAGTCCCACGGTGATGTGGAAGGCGAACAGGTTGTGCACAATGCCTGCGAGCTGGGAGTTCACAGGGGCCGCCCGCTGTCCTCGCCGACCACCACGTAGCGATCCCTGACCTTCACGACCTCGATGTCGGCCCGGTAGAGCATCGACAGGGTTTCGGTGGTCATGACCTCTTCCACGGTGCCGATCCTGAATCGGCCGTCGACCAGGTACAGCACCCGGTCCACGTACGGCAGGATCGTGTTGATCTCGTGCGTGACGACGATGACGGTGGTGTCGGCCTGCCGGCGGCGCTGGTTGATCAGCGCTGCGACCAGCTTGGCGTTGGCCGGGTCCAGGGTCAGCAGCGGTTCGTCACACAACAGCAGCATCGGGTCGCTGGCCACCGCCTGGGCGATGCGCACCCGCTGCAGCTCTCCGCCCGACATCACGCCCACCCGGACATCGGCCAGCTCTTCGCCGTTGACCTGTTCGAGTGCGTGCTCGACGGCCGCCCGGCGGCGGCGCCGGTCGGCGGACCGCAGTGGCGCGCAGCCCCAGTTGTGCCCGTCGACACCGAGGCGAACCAGGTCGCGTCCGCGCAGCATCACTTCCCGGTCGATCGGGCGGTGTTGCGGCACATAGCCGATGTGCCCGCTGCCGGAGGTGACCCGCTTGCCGTCGACCAGCACAGCGCCCGCGCTCAGCGTCAGCTGGCCGAGCAACACCTTGAGCAGCGAGGTCTTGCCGGTGCCGTTGGGGCCGAGGACCGCGATGAACTCACCCGGCGACACCGACAGGTCCAGGTGGTCCCAGAGCACCCGCTCACCGAATGCCAGGCGGGCGCCGGAGAGCGAGACGGCGGGTGGGCGGGGGTCGACCGTCTCGACCGCTTGGTCAATTACCGGCATTGCTTCGGCCGGATTGCAACGCTGCGACGAGTTGGTTGACGGTGTTGTGCTGCCAGGTGAGGTAGTCGGTGCCCTTCGGCAGTGTCTCGGTCACCTGGGTCACCGGTACGCCCGCCCGCCGGGCGGCGTCTTGCATGCTGTTGATCGCCGGGGTGGACGTCTGCGGGTTGACCAGCACGAGCGCGACCTGTCGGTGGCTGATCAGGTCCAGGACGGTTGCCATGTCGGCCGGCGAGGGGTCGGTTCCATTCTCGTTCGCCGAGCTGAAGGCGGGCGGGGTGCGATTGGTCAGACCCGACGCCTGCAGCAGGTAGTACGCGACCGGCTCGGTCGCGATGACCGAGGTGTTGGGGTAGGTGCCTGCGATGGAGTGTTCGGAGGCCGCGATGGCGTCGGCGTCGCGGTCGAATCCGGCCGCGTTGGTCCGGTAGTCCGCGATATTGGCCGGGTCGATCACCGCGAGCCGGTCGGCGACGGCGTTGGCGACCGACTTGGCGACGTTCATGTCGTAAAAGACGTGCTCGTTGGGGGAGCGGGCGTCAACCGCTTTAGGGAGAAACGAGAACGCGCAGACCGGCTGGATTTTCGGGTTCTTGGCCAGCACGTCGTCGACCCAGCTGTCGTATCCGCCGCCGTTGAAAACCACCAGGGAGGCGTCGGAGATTGCGGCGGCGTCCGACGGGCTGACCTGGTATGAGTGCGGATCGATGTTGGCGCCCGACAGAATGGACTTGACGGTGACGTGACGCCCGGCCACCGCGCTGACCACGCTGCCCCACACGTCGGTGGATGCCACCACGCTGAGCGCGCCCGAGTGCGTCGGGTCACCGCCCGAGCAGCCCGTGACCAACGCCAAGCCAATCGCGGCGGTCGACAGCCAGCGCACCACCTTGACCAGTGCCATTCGTGTTCCGTCCCCGCGATACGTGCGTGTGAATTTTCCAGCTCTGCGACTCGGGCCGCGAGACAATACTAATGAAAATCGTTTCCATTAGAAAGTGCCGGGTCGGCGCTTGATGTGCGCAGGCGGCGCTGCGCTGTAGCGTCACCGATCGTGAGCCCTCCACCGCGTCGACGTGCGACTCTGGCGTCGCTGGCGGCCGAGCTCAAGGTCTCGCGCACCACTATCTCCAATGCCTTCAACCGCCCGGATCAGCTCTCCGCCGATCTGCGTGAGCGGGTCTTCGCGACGGCCAAGCGATTGGGGTACGCGGGGCCCGACCCGGTGGCGCGGTCGCTGCGGACCCGCAAAGCCGGCGCGGTCGGCCTCGTGATAGCCGAGCCGTTGACCTACTTCTTCAACGACCCTGCGGCGCGGGATTTCGTTGCGGGAGTGGCGCAATCCTGCGAAGACATGGGCCAGGGCCTGTTGCTGGTCGCCGTCGGGCCCAGCCGCAGTCTCGAGGACGGAACGGCAGCGGTGCTGGGGGCCGGGGTGGACGGCTTCGTGGTGTATTCGGCCTGCGACGACGACCCCTACCTACAGGTGGTGCTGCAGCGGCGCCTGCCCGTCGTCGTGGTCGACCAGCCCAAAGACCTTCCCGGGGTGTCCCGGGTCGGAATCGACGACCGGGCGGCGATGCGTGAGCTCGCCGAATACGTGCTGGGGTTGGGGCATCGCGAGATCGGGCTGCTGACCATGCGGCTGGGTCGCGAGCTGCGGCACGAACTGGCCGATGCCGAGCGGCTGCGATCACTGACGTTCGACGTGCAGCGGGAACGCATCTTCGGCGTATGGGACGCGATGAAGGCCGCCGGCTTGGACCCGGACTCGCTGACCGTGGTGGAAAGCTATGAGCAGCTGCCGACGTCCGGTGGCGACGCGGCCAAGGCCGCGTGCGAGGCCAATCCGCGGATTACCGCGTTGATGTGCACGGCGGACATCTTGGCGCTATCGACCATGGATTACCTTCGGGCACATGGCATTTACGTGCCCGGCCAGATGACGGTCACCGGGTTCGACGGTGTGCCCGAAGCGCTCAGCCGCGGATTGACCACGGTGTCGCAGCCGAGCCTGCAGAAGGGCCACCGGGCCGGCGAACTCCTGTTGCAGCCGCCCCGATCGGGGCTGCCGGTGGTCGAACTCCTGGACACCGAGCTGATTCGCGGGCGCACCGCGGGGCCCCCGGCGTAGCCCCGGCTAGCCGTCGACGGCCGATCGCGTGTGTGCTGAGGGCTTTCGCGGTGAACTGACGGCGCGAAAAGAGCCGGTTTCTTGCCCTGCCTTCACACTCGACGCCGTAACTTCACACTCGACGCCCTGCCTTCACACTCGACGCCGTAACTTCACACTCGACGTCGGCACTTAGCCGCCGTTCTGGTCGCCGATCAGCAGCCGCACGGCCAGGTCCAGCCGCTTGCTGACGTCGGTCGCCGAGGCTCGGCGGGTGAGCCAGGCCAGCAGGTTCGACAACCACACATCCGAGATCACCCGGGCGATGTGGTACTGGTCCTCGGTCGGTTCGCCGTCGCTCATGGCGCGCGCGAACATCGAGTCGATGAGCTTCTCGACCTGGTCGACCTCGCTGGCCGCCGACGCGTCGGCGAAGACGTAGGCGCGGGTCATCGCCTCGGTGAGCAGCGGGTTGCGCTGCATCGCGCGGTTGAGCTTGCCCACCATGAAGTTCAGCCGCTGAAACGGCGTTCCGCCGGCGACCGCCGAGCGGTCGGTCTTGGCGTCGATGCGGCTGAATTCCCGGCCCAGCGCCGAGACCAGGAGGTGCACCTTCGACGGGAAGTACCGATAGAGCGTGCCCACCGCGACGTCGGCCCGGTCGGCCACGGCGCGCATCTGCACCGCCTCGTAGCCACCTTTCGACGCGATGGCCATGGTGGCGTCCAGGATGCGCTTGCGGCGCTCCCGTTGTGCTTCCGAGCCGAGCTCGGACTCAGCCAAGACCGCCACGTTCATGACCTCGCGCGGCTGCGAGTCAGAAACGCGGCCGGAGTTCGTGTTCGCTGCCGACATCTGACGCGTTGCTCCTCTTCCGGGCGGTTCGTTCGCAAACGATAACCAAGCCGAGTGTGAATTTCCCACCTCCGTCCGGCCGAGAGGACGACCTGTGCTGCTCGAATGGCATTCGACTTGACCGTCGATCGCTGGCACTATTAGAACACGTTCTAGTGGGCAGTAGCGCCCCTTAATGTCACGTTGCATTCAAGACCCGGAGGCCTTTACGTGGTAGCGACCGTCACCGACGAGCAGTTCGCGGCACGCGAGTTAGTGCGTGACTGGGCCCGCAATTCCACCGCCGGGCCGGGCGGAACCGCGGCAATCCGTGAGGTCGAGCAGGGCGAGGCCGACGCCTGGAGGCCGGTGTACGCGCGGCTGGCCGACCTGGGCATATTCGGCGTGGCGGTACCCGAGGACGCCGGCGGTGCCGGCGGCAGCATCGAGGACCTGTGCGCGATGGTCGAAGAGGCGGCCAAGGCGCTGGTACCGGGCCCGGTCGCGACGACCGCGCTGGCCACTCTGGTGGTGCCCGATCCCGAGCTGCTGGCCGAGCTGGCCTCCGGCGAACGCTTCGCCGGGCTGGCGCTCGACGGCGACGTCGAGTTCGACACTGCGACCGCCCGGGCGTCGGGCACCGCCGATTTCGCGCTGGGCGCCTCGAAAACGGTGCGGGGTGGCCTGCTGCTGGTACCCGCGGGCGACCAATGGCTGCTGATCGACACGCAAAGCGATGGCGTGCAGCTCGAGCCGCTGCAGGCGGCGGATTTTTCCCGGCCGCTGGCCCGGGTCGTGCTCACGTCGGCACCGGCGACCGTGATCGAGGCGCCGGGACGTCGGGTCGAGGAACTGGCCGCGACCTTGCTGGCGGCCGAGGCCGCCGGGGTCACCCGATGGTCTCTCGAGACCGCCGTCGCCTACGCGAAGGTGCGCGAGCAGTTCGGCAAACCGATCGGCAGCTTCCAGGCCATCAAACACATCTGCGCGGAGATGCTGTGCCGCGCCGAGCAGGCCGAGGTGGCCGCGGCCGACGCGGCCAGGGCCGCCGCGGAACCCGATGACCGTCAGTTCTCCATCGCCGCCGCGCTGGCCGCGAGTGTCGGCATCGCCGCCGCCAAGGCGAACGTCAAGGACTGCATCCAGGTGCTCGGCGGCATCGGCTGCACGTGGGAGCACGACGCCCATCTGTACCTGCGCCGCGCGCACGCCATCGGCCGGTTCCTCGGCGGCGCCGAGCGCTGGCTGCGCCGCATCACCGAGCTGACCCAGGACGGGGTGCGCCGCCAGCTGAGCATCGACCTCACCGACGTCGAGGGCCAGCGACCCGAGCTCGCCGCTACCATCGCCCAAATCGCCGAGCTGCCGGTGGAGAAGCGGCAGGTGGCCCTGGCCGAGGCCGGGCTGCAGGCGCCGCACTGGCCGACGCCGTACGGGCGCGCCGCCTCGCCGGCCGAGCAGCTGCTGATCGACCAGGAGCTGGCGGCTGCCGGCGTCGATCGCCCCGACCTGGTGATCGGCTGGTGGGCGGCGCCGACGATCCTCGAGCACGGCACGCAGGAGCAGATCGAGCGCTTCGTGCCGGCCACCACCCGGGGTGAATTCCTTTGGTGCCAGCTGTTTTCCGAGCCCGGCGCCGGGTCAGACCTGGCGTCGTTGCGCACCAAGGCGGTGCGCACGGACGGCGGCTGGTCGCTGACCGGGCAGAAGGTGTGGACGTCCGCGGCGCATAAGGCGCGGTGGGGCGTGTGCCTGGCGCGCACCGATCCGGACGCCCCGAAACACAAGGGCATCACCTACTTTCTGGTCGACATGAAATCGCCCGGCATCGACATCCGGCCGCTGCGCGAGATCACCGGCGATTCCCTGTTCAACGAAGTGTTCCTGGACAACGTGTTCGTGCCCGACGAGATGGTGGTCGGCGGCGTGAACGACGGCTGGCGGCTGGCCCGCACCACACTGGCCAACGAGCGCATCGCGATGGCGAACGGGACCGCGCTGGGCAACCCGATGGAAGAGCTGCTCAAACTGCTGGCGGCGATGGACCTCGACGTTGCCGAACAAGACCGGCTCGGGCGCCTGATCATCCTGGCCCAGACCGGCGCGCTGCTCGATCAGCGGATCGCCCAGCTGGCCGTCGGCGGTCGGGATCCCGGAGCGCAATCGAGCGTGCGCAAACTGATCGGGGTGCGCTACCGGCAGGCGCTGGCAGAATTCACCATGGACGTCGCCGAAGGCGGCGGCCTGGTTGATCGCCGGGCCGACAACGACCGCGCCGTGTTCGACTTCCTCAACACCCGGTGCCTGACGATCGCGGGCGGCACCGAGCAGATCCTGCTCACCGTGGCCGCCGAGCGACTCCTGGGCCTACCGCGCTAGGAGAAGGTCGTCTGCGCGCAGGTGCTCGGCGAGGTGATGTTGACCCCGGAGTAGACCACCTGAATGTGGGTGCAGGTGATGACGCTGCTGTCGGTCTTGGGCTGGCCGGTTCGCCAGTCGGTGGAGTCGATGCGGCCGGTCGTCTGGTACTTGTCCGGCGGCCCTTCAGCGAAGTAGACGGTGGTGATCTCGTCGGTGCCCATCGACTTCATCACCCGCTCGTATTGGCCGTTCGCGTGCGCGTCGAGGTAGTCCAGCCGGTCCGGGGATCGGATCTCGGTGGTTTGGCGGGCCCACAGGTCGTGCGGGAACCCCGTCACCCCGTCGGGCGTGCGCATGACGGCCCCCGCGGTGAAGTCGCAATGACCGTCGGCTTTGAAGCAGTTGAGGAACATGCGCGTTTCCAGCTGGTTGGGGCCGTCCAGCGGGAACAGGGTGGTGGCGGTGTTGCTGGCTGCCGCACAGAGCGGGACCGGTAGCAGGGCCAGCGCAATCCCGATCCCTGCTCCGATCGTCAGGGAGCCCGTTACCAGCCGCTTCATCGGAGCGTCCTTCCGTCAAACCCTATGCAGAACTTAACTTCGCGACTATTCGTCGTAGGTGACTTCCACCGAATCAGATTCCGGGTGAGATTGACAGGCCAAAATCAGCCCGTCGTCGAGATCGTCTTGCTCCAGGACGTCGTTGACCTCCATGTTGACCTTGCCGCTGCGCAGGGTGCACGCACACGCGCCGCAGTGGCCTTCCCGGCAGGAGAACGGCGCGTCGAGTCCCTTGGCCAGCAGGACGTCGAGCAGCTTGGCATTGCGTGGCCATGACACGGTGTGTGTTTCGCCGTCCAACTCGACGACGGCGGTGGCCGGCGGCTGGTCGCCCTCGGCGGTGTCCTCGATGGTCACCGCCGCGAACGGATCCGACTCCAGCGACTTGAACACCTCGATATGTATCTGTGCCGCAGGCACTTTCAGCGTCTCGAGGGCCTGGCGGGCCGCGTCCATGAACGGGCCGGGCCCGCAGATGAACGCATGCCGATCGGTGAACGGCGCGGCCAGCTTCGCCAGCGCCGTCGCACTCGGCAACCCCTGCACCGACTCCAGCCAGTGCACCACGGTGAGCCGGTCGGGGTACTTTGCCGACAGCTCCCGCAGCGCGTCGGCGAAGATCACCGAGCGCTCGTCGCGGTTGGCGTAGAGCAGCGTCACCTGCCCGGCGCCCTCGGCGAGCGCCGATTTGCAGATCGACATCACCGGGGTGACCCCGCTGCCGGCGGCCAGCAGCAGGAAGTCGTCGTCGAGCGTCTTGGGCACGAAGGTCCCCGACGGGGCCAGCACGTGGATCCGCATCCCGGCCTTCGCGTGGTCGCACAGCCAGTTGGACGCATAACCGCCGGCCGTCCGTTTGACGGTGACGGTCAGCGCGTCATCGGTAAACGGCGAGCTGCACAGCGAGTAGCAGCGCGCCACCGAACCGGTGCGCTCGCTGGGGACGCGCAACGTGAGGAACTGGCCCGGCGCGTAGCGCAGTCGCTCGGGCGGGATATCCGGGTCGCCCGACTCGTCGGGCACCGCGAACACCAGCGACCTCGCGTCGTCGGTTTCGTCGACCACCTCGGCGATCTGCAGTTCAAGGACGTGGTCGCCGAGCGGTTCGTCGGGAATCGCTTCCGTCAAGACCCGTTCTCCCTTTCATGACAACTAGAACATGTTACAGAAAAGCAGATTCATACCGCTACCAGCCGCAGGGTTACCCTCCTCGACACAAATCGGAACGTGTTCTAGTCTGCTGTGTAGGTCCGCACTCCTGGGAGGCAATGTAGTGACGTCCATTCAACAGCGTGATGCGCAGTCGGTGTTGGCTGGCATCGATGATCTGCTGCCGCGGATTGCCGAGCGCGCTCAGGCGACGGAGGATCTGCGCCGGCTGCCCGACGAGACCGTCGCCGAGCTCGACGAGGTCGGTTTCTTCACCCTGCTGCAGCCCGAGCAGTGGGGTGGGCTGCAATGCGATCCAACGCTGTTCTACGAGGCGGTGCGGCGGCTGGCCAGCGCGTGCGGTTCGACCGGTTGGGTGAGTTCGATCCTCGGCGTGCACAACTGGCACTTGGCCCAGTTCGACCAGCGGGCGCAGGAGGAGGTCTGGGGCGAGGACCCCAAGACCCGGATCTCGTCGTCGTATGCCCCGATGGGTGCCGGGGTGGTGACCGATGGCGGCTATCTGGTCAACGGCTCGTGGAACTGGTCTTCGGGCTGCGATCACGCGACGTGGGCGTTTCTCGGCGGCCCGGTCATCAAGGACGGCCGGCCCGTCGACTTCGGCAGCTTCCTGATCCCGCGCAGCGAGTACCGCATCGACGACGTGTGGCATGTGGTCGGCCTGAAGGGCACCGGCAGCAACACCGTTGTCGTCAAGGACGTCTTCGTGCCGCGGCACCGGTTTTTGTCCTACAAGGAGATGAACGACCACAGCGCGGGCGGGCTGCAGACCAACACCGCCTCGGTCTACAAAATGCCTTGGGGCACAATGCATCCCACCACGATCTCGGCGCCGATCGTCGGCATGGCTTACGGCGCGTACGACGCCCACGTGGAACACCAGGGCAAGCGGGTGCGCGCGGCGTTCGCCGGGGAGAAGGCCAAGGACGACCCGTTCGCCAAGGTCCGCATCGCCGAGGCGGCCAGTGACATCGACGCCGCGTGGCGCCAGCTCAGCGGCAATGTCGCCGACGAGTACGCGCTGTTGTCCGCGGGCAAGGAGATCCCGTTCGACCTGCGGACCCGCGCCCGGCGCGATCAGGTCCGTGCCACCGGGCGCGCGATCTCCTCGATCGACCGGCTGTTCGAGGCGTCCGGCGCCACCGCGTTGGCCAATGATGCTCCGGTGCAACGGTTTTGGCGTGACGCTCACGCCGGCCGGGTGCACGCGGCCAACGACCCGGAGCGCGCGTACGTGATCTTCGGGAACAACGAGTTCGGGTTGCCTCCCGGCGACACCATGGTCTGAGCCGTGACTGCGATCGAGGAATTGACCTTCGAGTCCACCTCGCGCTTCGCAGAGGTGGACGTGGACGGGCCGTTGAAGCTGCACTACCACGAAGCGGGCGTCGGCAACCCGCAGACGGTGGTGCTGCTGCACGGTGGCGGTCCCGGGGCGGCCAGCTGGACCAACTTCTCGCGCAATATCCCGGTGCTGGCGCAGCAATTTCATGTGCTGGCCGTCGACCAGCCCGGGTACGGCCACTCCGACAAGCGAGCCGAGCACGGGCAGTTCAACCACTACGCGGCGCGGGCACTCAAGGGCCTCTTCGACCAGCTGGGCCTGAAACGTGTTCCGCTGGTGGGAAATTCGCTGGGCGGTGGCACCGCGGTCCGATTCGCGCTCGACTATCCCGACTTGGCCGGCCGGCTGGTGCTGATGGGTCCCGGCGGGCTCAGTGTCAACCTGTTTGCGCCCGACCCCACCGAAGGCGTCAAGCGGCTGGGGAAGTTCTCCGTGGCACCCACCCGGGAAAATCTCGAGGCCTTCCTGCGGGTGATGGTCCACGACCAGAAGCTGATCACCCCGGAGCTGGTCGACCAGCGTTTCGCGCTGGCCAGCACGCCGGAGTCGTTGACGGCCACGCGCGCGATGGGAATGTCGTTCTCCGGAGCGGACTTTGAGCTCGGCATGATGTGGCGCGAGGTGTACAAACTGCGTCAGCCCGTGCTGCTGATCTGGGGCCGCGAGGACCGGGTCAACCCGCTGGACGGGGCGCTGGTCGCGCTGAAGACCATTCCGCGTGCGCAACTCCACGTCTTCGGGCAATGTGGGCACTGGGCGCAGGTGGAGAAGTTCGATGAGTTCAACAAGCTCACCATCGATTTCCTGGGAGGTGCGTGATGAGCATCCGCTCCTTGGGCTATCTGCGCATCGAGGCCACCGACATGGCGGCCTGGCGTGATTACGGGCTGAAGGTCCTCGGCATGATCGAGGGCAAGGGCAGCACCGAAGGCGCGCTGTATCTGCGGATGGACGATTTCCCGGCCCGGCTGGTGATCGTGCCCGGCGAGCACGACCGGCTTACCCACGCCGGCTGGGAAGCCGCGAATGCCGAAGGTCTGCAAGAGATCCGGAACCGGCTCGACATCGAGGGCACGCCGTACAAGGAAGCCACCGCCGCCGAACTGGCGGAACGCCGCGTCGACGAAATGATCCAATTCACCGATCCGTCGGGCAACTGCATCGAGGTCTTCCACGGTGCCGCACTCGAACACCGGCGCGTGGTCAGCCCGTACGGGCACAAGTTCGTCACCGAAGAGCAGGGTCTGGGCCACGTGGTGCTGACCACCCGCGACGACCAGGAGTCGTTGCACTTCTATCGGGATGTGCTCGGCTTCAAGCTGCGTGACTCGATGCGGTTGCCGCCCCAGGTGGTGGGGCGCCCGGCCGACGGTGCGCCGGCCTGGCTGCGCTTCTTCGGCTGCAACCCGCGCCACCACAGCCTCGCGTTCATGCCGGGGCAGACACCCAGCGGCATCGTGCACCTGATGGTCGAGGTTGGCGAGGCCGACGACGTGGGCCTGTGCCTGGATCGCGCGCTGCGCCGCAAGGTGCCCATGTCGGCGACGCTGGGCCGCCACGTCAACGACCTGATGCTCTCGTTCTACATGAAGACGCCTGGCGGATTCGACATCGAATTCGGTTGCGAGGGTAGACAAGTCGAAGACGAAGGCTGGATCGCCAGGGAGAGCACTGCGATCAGCCTCTGGGGTCACGACTTCAGCGTGGGCTTCAAGAGTTAGCCATGTCCGAGCAGATTGACGCACGCGCGTTTCGTAACGTGCTGGGTCAGTTCTGCACGGGCATCACCATCATCACCACCGTGCACGAGGACGTGCCGGTCGGCTTCGCCTGTCAGTCGTTCGCGGCGCTGTCGCTGGACCCGCCGCTGGTGTTGTTCTGCCCCACCAAGGTGTCGCGGTCCTGGCAAGCCATCGAGGCAAGCGGCCGATTCTGCGTGAACATGCTGACCGAAGACCAGAAGCACGTGTCGGCCAGATTCGGCTCCAGGGAGCCGGACAAGTTCGCCGGTATCGATTGGCACCCTTCGGAACTCGGTTCGCCGATCATCGACGAGTCACTTGCCCACATCGACTGCACGGTGGCAGCGGTCCATGACGGGGGCGATCACTTCGTGGTGTTCGGTGCGGTCGCCTCGCTGTCGGAGGCCCCGAAGATCAAGCCGCGCCCGTTGCTGTTCTATCGCGGCGAATACACCGGCATCGAGCCGGACAAGACGACACCCGCCCAATGGCGCGACGACCTGGATGCGTTCCTCACGGCCACCACCCAGGACACCTGGCTCTAAGGCTTCAGAGTGAACGCAGCGCCACTGCGGAACATCAAGGGGGAACATTCCGCAGTGGCGCCACGAAGCGCTGGCCCGGCTTCAGCTGGGTGCGCCGCGATAGGTCTGCCGCCGCACGGCTTCCGCGTCGGTCGCCGCTTCGGCGGACTCGGCCGACCATGCCTCGCTTCGGTCGGACGCCGGCTCGGCCTCGTCGCGATCCTGCTTGCCGGTCTTCGGGTCGATGCGGTCGGCGTGGTCCCATCGCTCCTGGAGTTGCTCGCGCGATGCCGCGGCCTCGCTCTGATGCTGGGCCGCGTGCTCGGAGAGCCTGGCGGCCTCGGCCGCCTTGACCTCGGCCTCGGCTTGCGCGGCACGCGCCTTGGCGGCGGTCTCCTCGGCTAGCGCTTCGCGGCGCTCGAGCTTGGCCGACTCCAGTTTGGCCTGTTCACGAATCTCTTCGGCCTGCCGGTGGCGGCGGCGATTCCTGGCGGTGTTGGCCGCCACGACCAGGGCGGCGATCACTAGAACTGCTACGGCTATGGCGATCATGATCCACGTGGTGCTGGACATCAGGAGCTCCCGTTATCTGTGTGGTGGCGCCAGTTGCGTCCCGTCCCCACTCGATTCCCCATATTCGACACAACTAAAACAAGAAACGACCGCGCGTCGGCCCGCACCGGTTCCCGCTGGCCTTTTACAGCTCCTTGCCGATCGCTTCCTGATCCGTCGTGGGCAGCTCAGAGAACTCGGCCATCACATGAAGTCCAGCGCTTCGATGGTCGCGATCGGGCCCTCGTGTGTCGGGCGGTTTGCGCCGCCGATGACGTAGATGGTGTTGCCGACCGTGGCCACTACCTCCGCGTGACGCGCGGTTGGCATCGGGGGCAGCGTGCTCCATCTGCCGTCGGCGATGTCGTACATCTCGACCACGTTCAGCACCACCGTCGGCTCTTCGCCGCCGACCGCCACGATTCGCCCGTCGATGTAGGTGGCGCCGTAGCTGCCGCGAGGGGTCGGCATGCCCACCAGCTTGGTCCATGTCCCGGAAGCCGGGTCGAATCGGTCCAGCGCCGCCGAGTTCTTGTCCGAGGACAGGAACCTGCCGCCGATCGCGTAGACGTACGTTCCATCCGAGACCGCCGCCAAATGTTCGCGTGGGGTGGGCATGTCGGCGGCATCCTTCCACGAGCTGCCGTCGAAGACTTCGGTCTGCGGGACCAGCTGCTTGGCGTTCTGTCCGCCGACGGCGACGAGTTTGTCACCGACCACCGCGGCCGCCGGAGCCGCGCGGGCGTGGGTCAGGGGGGGCAATTCGACCCAGTTACCGCCACGCAACGCGAAGACCTTGTTGGAGCCGTCCGCGATGTTGTCGCTGGCGCCGCCGAGCACGACCACCTCGCCGCGATATGTCGCCGCCGCCGCATGGTGCAGCGGAATCGGCAAGGGCGGCCCGGTCTCCCAGGCTCCGGTGTGCGGGTCGTAGCTCTCCACCGTCTGCAGGGCAACGCCGTTGCGCAGGCCACCCATGATCCAGATCTTGTCGTTGAGCACGGCCCACGCCATCATCAATCGCGCGGTCGGCGCATCCGGCAGCGAGCGCCACTGCGCGGCCGGCTGGATCTTGCGGGCCGGAAGCTTGAGCGCTTCCGCCGACGAGACCACCTGACGATCCCCGACGGCGGTCGACCCGCCGATCGCATAGACGGACTTCTCCACCGCGGCGACGGCCATACCGTGCCGCGGGGTTGCCATGTCCGGCAACGTGCTCCACGTCTTGGCCATCAGGTCGAACACCGACACGCTCTTGAGGACCTCGCCTCCCGATACGCCGCCGACGGCGACAAGCCGTCCGTCGGCGATGGCCACGCCGAGGTCACTGCGCGCCTGCGGCAGTGCGGGCAGCGTCGTCCAGGTCTTTGCGGCCGGGTCGTACGCCTCGACGTTGACCTGATCGGAATCGCCGGTGGTTCCGCCCACCGTGTACACCAGCTTGCCGTCCGACGCCGCGGCCAGCAGCTGCCGCGGGGTCGGTATCGGCGCGCCGAGGCTCCACGACGTGCCGTCGAAGACCTCGGTGGTGTTCAGCAGCGCGCCGTTGGCGTCGACGCCACCCGCGACGACGAGGCGGTCGCCCACCACCGCGGCTGCAGCCGCCGCCCGCGGCTGCAGCAGGTGCGGCAGCTCCACCCAGCGACCGTTGACTACCCGCCAAACCTGATCCGTGGCAACGTTTTTGCCGCCCACTGTTTTCCAGCCACCCAGCACAACCGGGTTTTCCTGCCAGCTGACCGCCGCCGCGTGCTGCACGGCGACCGGAAGATCGTCGCCGCCCTTCCAGCTGTCAATGACGGGGTCGTAACCCTCCTGCATCGCGCTGACAGCGCCGTCGCTGCGAATCCCTCCGTAGATCCAGATGGTGCCGTCGACCTGGGTGGCCGCCACCGCGTCGCGCGCCACCCGCGCATTGGTGATCGGCTTCCACGCCGCCGCCGGCGCCGGGGGCGTCGTCTGGCCGGCAGCGCTCTTCTGAGTGTTGTTGTCGCGCAGCCCGAAATAGAGTCCGCCGACCACCAACAGCACGACCACGATGGCGGCACCGGCGACCAGCGCGATGCGATTGCGCTTTTCGCCCGGCGCCCCGAACCACCCTCGGGCGCCGCGTGTCGGACCGCTCGGCGGGCTGATTCCCGCGCCGCCGCCGGCCGGTTCGGGCCGTGCCGCGGTCGCGGCGTGCGGCTCGGTTTGCAGGCCGCGCAGAACGCTTGCCGCCGCGACGAATTCGTTCTGACCGCCCGGTTCCGGCGGCGGAACGGCTGTCGTTCCCGTCGTGGCATCGTGCAGGGGCTTGTCCAGGCGGTGCGTGGATGCGAGATCGTCGCCGGGGGAGACGGCCGGCGGCGCCGCGACATTCGGGTAGAGGATCCCCGTCGAGCCGGACTCGTGGCCCGTTTCGGTGATCGCCATCGAATCGGGCCGCAGTCCATTGCTGCGCTGTACCGACTGCAATTCGCGGCCGAACTCCGCCGCCGAGGCGGGCCGCTGGGCGGGTTCGATCGACATGGCATGCTCGATCGCCGCGCACACCGCGTCCGGGATCCCCTCTGGACGCATATCGGGAACTCGCGTCGTACTGATGCGCAGATACTGCGCGACAAGGTCCTCGTCGTTCTTGCGTTCGTGCGCGGCACTGCCCGCGATCAACGCATAAATCGTCGCGCCCAGGGAGTAGAGGTCGGATGCCACCGTCGCGGGGCTTCCGGTCATGACCTCGGGCGCGGTGTAATCGATTGTGCCGGAAAAGAATCCGGTCGCCGTCTCATAGCCTCCCTCGATGTGGGCAATCCCGAAGTCACTCAGTTGCGGCTCGCCGTAGTCGTTGATGAGCACGTTCGCCGGCTTGATATCGCGGTGCAAGGTGCCGCTTTTGTGAGCGGTTTCCAAAGCCCCGCAAAGCTTCACGCCGATCCGCAGCGCTTCGGGCCACGGGACCGGCCCTTCCCGGCGCAGGCGGACCGCCAACGAGTCCGCGGCCATGTACGGCATCACGATGTAGGGCCGGCCGCTCTCGGTGACGCCGACGCGCAGGATGTTGACGATGTTCGGGTGTCCCGAGAGCCCGCCCATCGCGTAGCCCTCACGCAGGAAGCGCTCCCGGCTCTCGTCGTCGATGTGCGACGGCAGCACCTTGACTGCGACGTTGCGTCCCAGCGCTATCTCGTAGCAGCGGTAGACCACCCCGGCGCCGCCCCGGGCGACCTGCCGGGCTTCGTCGAATCCAGCCGAGGCTAACTCCGCAGCGATGCCGCTGGACGGCGGCGGAGCATCGGCTCTGGGTCCATCAGCCATGTGTGAGCGCTCAACTCCCCTTGCGGTAACCGGATTCGGGAGCTCAAGAGTATCGCTGTTGGCTTCGCGGGGACCCGATTTTGCTGGTCACGTTTTCGGTCGACGCCGCGCTAGCTGAAGTTGAGGGCCTCGACGGTGGCGACAGGCCCCTCATGTGTCGGGCGGTTGGCGCCGCCGATGCAATAGACGGTGTTACCGACCGTAGCCACCACCTCGGCGTGACGCGGGGTCGGCATGGGCGGCAGCGTGCTCCACTTCCCGTCGGCGATGTCGTACATCTCAGCGACATTGAGCACCGTCGTCGGTTCTTCGCCGCCGAGCGCCACGATTCGCCCGTCGATGTAGGCGGCGCCGTAGCTGCCGCGCGGCGTCGGCATCGGCGTCAGCTTGGTCCAGCTCCCTGAGGCGGGATCAAACCGTTCCAGGGCAGCGGAATTCGTGTCGGCGGACAGCATCCGTCCACCAATGGCGTAGAGGTAGCTGCCATCCGAGACGGCGGCCAGGTGTTCGCGCGGCGTCGGCAACGCGGCCGCGTCCTTCCACGAACTGCCGTCGAAGACCTCGGTCTGCGGCACGAGCTGCTTGGCATTCTGCCCGCCCACCACCACCAGCTTGTCGCCGGCGACGGCGGCGGCCGGTGCCACCCGCGCGTGCGTCAGGGCAGGTAATTCCACCCAATTGCCGCCCCGCAGGGCGAAGACCTTGTTGGACGCATTCGCGACGCTGTCGCTCGAACCGCCGAGCACGACGACCTCGCCGTGATAGGTGGCCGCGGCCGCGTGGTGCAGCGGGACGGGCAGCGAAGGCCCGGTCTCCCAGGCCCCGGTGCGGGGGTCATAGCTCTCCACCGTCGTGAGGGCTGCCCCGTTCTGCAGCCCACCCATGATCCAGATCTTGTTGTTGAGCACCGCGGACGCCATCATCAACCGAGCGGTCGGGGCATCCGGGAGCGACCGCCACGGCGGCGTCGGCTGGGTCTTGCGCGCAGGCAGTTTGAGCACCTCGGCCGAGACGGTCATCTGGTCGTCACCGACCGCTGTCGACCCGCCGATCGCATACACCGACTGCTCTACCGCGGCGACCGCCATGCCGTGTCGCGGGGACACCATGTCCGGCAAACCGGACCAGGTATTGGCCATCAGATCGAACGTCGAAACGCTCTTCAGAACCTGCCCCGACGACACGCCGCCGAGGACCACCAGGCGTCCCTCCGCGATGGTTGCGCCGAGGTCACTACGAGCCTTCGGCAATGGCGGCAACGATGTCCACGCATTCGCGACGGGGTCATACGCCTCGACCGCGGTCAGGTCGGCGCCGTTCGTTCCGCCGACGGCATACACCAGCTTCCCGTCCGACGCCGCGGCCAGCATTTGCCGGGGAGTCGGTATCGGTGGGCCGAGGGTCCAGGAGTTGCCGTCGAACACCTCGGTGGGGTTCAGGAGGGCGCCTTTCGCATCGACGCCGCCCATCACCACGATTCGGCCTCCCGCCACGGCGGCGGCTGCGGCGGCCCTGGGCTGCAACAGGTGCGGCAACTGCACCCAGCTACCGTCGACTACCCGCCAAACTTGATCCGCGGCAACGCTTTTGCCAGCCTCACTCATCCAGCCGCCGAGCACCACGGGGTTGCCCTGCCAGTTGACCGCCATCGCGTGCGACACCGCGACCGGCAAATCGTCACTGCGTTTCCATTCGTCGACCGCCGGATCGTAGCCCTCGTGTCGTGGGGTGAGCGTGCCGTCGCTGCGAATTCCGCCGAACAGCCAGATGGTGCCGTCAACCTGCGTCGCAGCCGCCGCGTAGCGCTCCACGCGGGCGTCGGCGATCGGCTTCCACTGAGCCGGCGGCGCGGCACTCGGCTGACTTGCGATGCTCTTGGTGTCGCTGCCGCCCTTGTCGGACGGCAGCGTGAAGTAGACCGCGCCGGCGACCAGCAGGGCGACGAGGGCGGCCGCACCGGCGACCAACCCGATGCGGCTGCGCTTCTTACCCGGCTCGCCGAACCAACCGGCAGCCCGCGCCGTCAACGACGGTGGTTTTCCGCCAGGGGGTCCGTCGGGGCCCGGCGATGCCTCCTCCGACGGCGCAGCGGCCTGCGGTTCAACGTCTGGTTTGGCTTCGGCATCGTGGATGGCCCGCAGCACGCTGGCCGCTTCCGAAAACTCGCGCTGGATAGCCGATTCCGATTGCCCGGCCGTCCGCCCGGTGAGCCCTTGGCTGGGCGTGCGGACAAAGGTGTCCGGGGCCGTCGACCGCTCGCCGTGTTCGCTTGGCGCGGCGGCGGCCAACTGCGAGATTTCCGCGGCCGCCGCCCGCAGCGACTGTCGGCCGGAGTCGGTGATCGCCATCGCGTCGGGCTGCAATCCGCTGCTGCGCTGCGCCGCCTGGAACTCGCGGCCCAACTCGGCCGCTGTCATCGGCCGTTCCGCGGGATCGGTTGCCATCGCACGTTCGAACGCCGCGCAGACCGCGTCGGGGATGCCGGTGGGCCGCAAATCGGGGATCGGGGTGGTGTTGATGCGCAGATACTGCGCGACAAGATCCTCACTCGTATGACGCTCGTATGGGGCGCTTCCGGCGATCAGGGTGTAAATGGTGGCGCCGAGCGAGTACACGTCGGAGGCGACGGTCGCCGGATTGCCTGCCAACGACTCGGGCGGGGTGTAGTCGATGGTGCCGGAGAAGAACCCGCTCGATGTTTCGTACCCGCCCTCGATGTGGGCGATTCCGAAGTCGGCCAGCTGCGGTTCACCGTAATCGTTCACAAGTACGTTCGCGGGCTTGATGTCTCGGTGCAGAATGCCCGACTTGTGCGCGGTTTCCAGTGCGCCGCTTAGCTTCACACCAATCCGCATGGCCTCCGGCCAGGGGATCGGCCCCTCGCGGCGCAGCCGCACCGCCAGGGAATCCTCCGAGCAGTAAGGCATCACGATGAACGGCCGGCCACTCGCGGTGATGCCGACCCGGAGGATGTTGAGGATGTTCGGGTGTCCCGAGAGCCCGCCCATCGCGTAGCCCTCGCGCAGGAAACGTTCCCGGCTCTCGTCGTCGAAATGCGACGGCAGCACCTTGATTGCGACGTGCCGTCCCAATGCGGTCTCGTGACACCGGTAGACCACGCCCGCGCCGCCTTTGCCCACCTGACGAGCGTTGTCGAATCCGGCGGCGGCCAACTCCGCGGCGAGTCCGTTCAGCGCCGATGCCGGGCCATTGGTCTTGGGGGCTTCAGCCACGTGCGCTCAACCTCCCTGCGTGTGTGCGACTCGCGGCCCTAAGCGTAACTAAACAAGACCCACCGCGCGCTGCGGACGAAGATCCTGGGTTGACCGCGATTCAAGCCAAAGTCCTTCTGACGCCTAGGGTTTCCTGTTGGTTAACCTTCGGGCCAGAATGGGACCATGACACTGGACCTGGCGGCGTACTTCAACCGGATCAACTACCGCGGTGCTGTCGAGCCGACGTTCGACGTACTGCAGGACCTCATGACCGCTCACACCCGAACCATCCCGTTCGAAAACCTGGACCCGGTGATGGGAGTCCCGGTCGACGACCTTGGTCCAGAGGCATTGGCCGACAAGCTGGTTCATCGGCGCCGGGGTGGCTACTGCTACGAGCAGAACGGGCTGATGGGCCATGTGCTGACCGAAGTCGGCTTTCGGGTGCGGCGGTTGGCCGGACGCGTGGTCTGGATGTCGCCGCCCGGCGCGCCGCTGCCGGCGCAGACCCACACGGTGTTGGCGGTGACGTTCCCTGGCTCTCAGGGCTCGTATCTGGTCGACGTCGGCTTCGGGGGTCAGACGTTGACCTCGCCCATTCGCTTCGAAACCGGCACCGTCCAGCAGACCACCCACGAGCCGTACCGATTGGAGGACCGCGGCGAGGGGTTGGTGCTGCAGGCCCTGATTGCCGAGGAGTGGCGTCCGCTGTACGAATTTTCCACGCGAACCCAACCCGCAATCGACCTGAAAGTGGGTAGCTGGTTCGTCTCAACCCACCCGTCGTCGCACTTTGTCACCGGCCTGATGGTGGCACTGGTTACCGATGACGCGCGCTACAACCTTTCCGGTCGCGACCTGACCATCCACCGGACGGGCGGGTCGGAAAAAGTCCTCCTCGACGATGCGGCTGCCGTCCTCGAGACGCTGCGTGCACGATTCGGGATCAATATCGACGACCTCGGCGATCTCAGTGCGCTCGAATCGCGCATCGACGGCATTCTGCATAGTTGAAAACCCGGGTAAGTGAGCCTGGGAATTTCGGAAATCTTTACAAATGTGAGCAATTTGCTTTCCGGTGATGACCAGCAGTTTTAGCGAGCGAAATAGCCGTTTCGGCAAGGTGTATGCTGGCAACCGCTCGATCGGCAACCAATTGATGTCAAATGGGGCGACATTAGGTGACAGTGACCTGCGCCATACCGCAGCGGGTAGGTTACTGACGAGCACGTCTATTAACGTGTCCTACCGTGAGTCGGGATCACTGGTTGAACAATTTTGCGCCTACCTCGGGAGATGCGGATCCTGCCGCGTCGGCGGGCCGAGCCATCGTGGTGCCCGAGGGCTTGACGCTGACGTCGCACTTTGACAGCAACCGGGCGTCGCACGGCGACAGCCCGGCGTACCGCTTCCTGGACTACTCCCATGACCACGATGGCCGGGCCGTCGTGCTCAGCTGGAACGAACTGTGGACCCGCGTCTGTGCGATCGGCGCCCGTCTGCGTCAGGTCACCCAGCCGGGGGATCGGGTGGCAATCCTGGCGCCACAGGGCCTCGAGTATGTGGCGGCCTTCTTCGGTGGTGTCTACGCCGGCAATATCCCGGTTCCCCTGTTCGCCCCGACCTTGTCGGGCCATACCGAGCGCCTGGCGGCGGTGCTCTCCGACGCCCGCCCCGCAGCGGTGTTGACGACCACGGCGGCCGCCGAGTCGGTTCGCACCTGCATTCGGACGTTGGTTCCCAACGAGCGCCCGCGGCTGATCGCGGTGGATGCGCTCCCGGACACGCTCGGTTCGACGTTCACCGGCGCGGCCATCGACACCGACGACGTCGCCTACCTGCAGTACACCTCGGGTTCGACCCGCACGCCGGCCGGGGTGGAGATCACCCACCGGTCCGTCTACACCAACGCGATGCAGATGGTCGTGACCGGCGGGCTGGACGTGGACGTTCGCACCGTGAGTTGGTTGCCGCTCTATCACGACATGGGCCTGATGATGGTCATGTTCACAGCGTTTTTCGGGGCCCACGTCACGCTGATGGACCCGATGGCCTTCCTGCGCCGGCCGTATCGATGGATCAAGCAATTGGGCATCGAGGCGACGTACGGCCGTACCTTCGCGGCCGCGCCGAACTTCGCCTTCGACCTGACCGCCGACCGGGGTTTGCCGCCCGCGGGTGAAGCCCTCGACCTGAGCAATGTCGTCTGCCTGCTCAACGGGTCGGAGCCGGTGACGATGTCGGCCATCAAGAAATTCACCGCTGCTTTCGCGCCTTTCGGCCTGCCGGCGAATGCGGTCAAGCCGTCCTACGGGATGGCCGAAGCAACGTTGTCGGTCGCCAGCATCGCCCAGGATGCCACGGCGAGCTCGATCTTCCTCGACCGCGAGCAGCTCGGCGTCGGGCGCGCGGTGACCGTCGCCCCCGATGCCACGGGCGCGGTCGAGCTTGTGTCGTGCGGGCAGCCGATCCCGGACCAGTGGGTGGTGATCGTCGACCCGGATGGCGCCGAGGTGCCCGATGGCACCGTCGGCGAGATCTGGTTGCACGGCGTCAACATTGCCCGCGGCTACTTCGGCCGCGAGGAGGAAACGCGCCGGGTATTCGGCAACAAGCTGCAGTCCCGGCTCGACAAGGGCAGCCACGCCGAAGGCGCCCCGGACAACGGCTGCTGGTTGGCCACCGGTGACCTCGGCGTCCACCTCGACGGCGAGTTGTACCTGACCGGGCGGATCAAGGACCTGATCATTCTCGACGGCAGCAACCACTACCCGACGGACATCGAGACCACGGTCAGTGAAGCGTCGCCCGCCATCCGCACCGGCTACGTCGCCGCGTTCTCGGTGCCGGCCGACGCGGTCGACTCACCGAGCAGCACCGGGGAGCAGGTCGTCGTGATCGCCGAGCGCGCCGCGGGGGCCGGCCGCACCGACCCGGAGCAGGTCGCCGAGACTGTGCGGGCGGCGGTCTCGCGCGGTCACCACGTCCGGATTGCCGACCTGAGACTGGTTGCCGCGGGCGCCATTCCCCGCACCACCAGCGGCAAGCTCGCCCGCAGTGCCTGCCGGGCTGAATATCTCGCGGGCGAGTTCAACCGCTGACCGACAGCCACGGCCCCAACCGGCGCAGAGCTTCTTCGATGTCGCTCGTCGGTCCGGCGAACGACAGCCGCACGAAGCGGTTGCCCAGCACGGTGTCGAAGTCGACGCCCGGCGCGATAGCAACGCCTGTATCGGCCAACAGCTTTGAACAAAAAGCCATCGAGTCGTCGGTGAAGTCCGAGACGTCGGCGTAGACATAAAAGGCACCGTCAGTCGGTGCGAGCCGGTCGATGCCGATGCGGCGCAGCCCGTCGAGCAGCAGCGAGCGGTTGACCGTGTAGTGGTGCAGGTTGCCGTCGGCCTCGGCGGTTGCCTCCGGGGTAAACGCCGCCACCGCGGCGAGCTGCGACAGCACCGGCGGGCAGATGGTGAAGTTACCCGTCAGGCAGTCCACGGCGCGACGCAGCTCCGCCGGCACCAGCAACCAGCCCAGCCGCCAGCCGGTCATCGCGTAGTACTTGGAGAAGCTGTTGACCACCAACGAGTTTCGCGATGTCTGCCAGGCGCAGCTGGTCTGCGGCGATCCTTCGTAGACCAGGCCGTGGTACACCTCGTCGCTGATCAGCCGCACCCCGGATTCGTCGCACCACGACGCGATGGCCGCCAACTCGTCCGCCGATATCACCGTTCCGGTGGGGTTCGCCGGACTGGCGACGATCACGCCGCGCACCGGCGGGTCGAGCTCGGCGAGCATCTGTGCGGTCGGCTGGAACCGGGTCTGCGGCCCACAGGGTATCTCGACGACCTCACAACCCAACGCTGACAAGATGTTTCGGTAGCACGGATACCCTGGGCTGGCCAGTGCCACCCGATCACCCACGTCGAAGCACGCCAGAAAGGCGAGCAGAAACCCTCCGGAGGAGCCGGTGGTGATCACCACCGCGTCGGGCTCGACGTCGATGCCGTACTGGCGTCGGTAGTCCGCCGCGATGGCGGCACGCAGCTCGGGAATCCCCAGTGCCACGGTATAACCCAGCTGGTTGACATGCAGGGCTGCCGCGGCCGCGGCCCGCACCGGCTCGGGCGCCCCCACGCTGGGCTGTCCCGCCGACAGGTTGACCAGATCTCCGTGACTGCGCTGGCGATCGGCGGCCGCCAGCCACACGTCCATCACGTGGAAAGGCGGAATGCCGGCACGCAGTGCGACGGAGGTGTTCACGACGTTTCGAGCACCTCGGACTCCAGTTGGCCCAGCAGCTCCCGCGGTGAACCGAGCAGATGCGAACTGCCATGTGCGCGTTTGAAATACAAATGCATGTCATGTTCCCAGGTGATGGCAATGCCACCGTGTATCTGAATGCCTTCGCTCGCCACACTACACAGCGCTTCGGTGGCGAGCAGCCGTGCGGTTGCGGCGTTGGTCGGTGTGGGGTCGTCGCACGCGTCGGCCACCACCGCCCGGGCCGCGGACACCACGACGTACAGGTCGGCCATCCGATGCTTGAGCGCCTGGAAGCTGCCGATCGGACGGCCGAATTGCACACGACTCTTGGCATATTCGACGGTCAGGTCCAGGCAACGCTCGGCGGCGCCGATCTGCTCGGCCGCCAGCAGGATGGCCGCGCGATCAGCCAGGCCCGGGTCGGGGCCCAGCGTGACGGTGTCCTGGGGCTGGATTCGGGCCAGCCTGCGGGTGGGGTCCATCGTGGCGACCGGCTCGGCGCTGAACCGAGTCCACCTGCTCAGCTGACCATCGGCCGCCGCGACGACGACGTCGGCGATGTCTCCGTTGACGACATAGTCGGCATCGAGCACCAGCGCCCCGATCGAGCCACCCTCGGCGAGGGCCTCCAGCGTTGCGGTGTCCGGCTCGGGGGCGGCCAGCAGCGCCAGCTCGGCCAATGTGGTGCCCAGCAGTGGGGACGGCACCAGGGCGCGGCCCAGCTCCTGCAAAACCACTGCGGCGTCGCCCAATTCACCGCCGGCCCCGCCTAGGTCCTCGGGTATCACCAGCGCCGCGGCGCCGACCTGCTCGCACAGCAGCTGCCACAGCGACTCGTCGTAGCCCCGGTCCGACTCCATCCCCGCGCGCACTGCCGCCGGTCCGGCGTGCTTGGCGACCAGGGCGGCGACGGTCTCGCGCAGCAGCTCCCGCTCTTCGCTCACAATGCCTCCAAGACTCGCCGGCGATGGGCCTCCGGTGTGCCCCACGCCGATCGCAATGCCTGCACCCGCAGCAACCACAGCGACAGGTCGTGTTCCTGGGTGAACCCGATCGCGCCGTGGGTCTGCAGCGCCGAGCGGGCGGCCAGGAGCCCCGCGTCGGAGGCCGCTGCCTTGGCCGCGCTCACGTCGCGCGCTGCATCGCCCGCGTCGTCGGCCAACGCTAAAGCCGCCCCGTACACCAGCGGTCGAGCCAGCTCGATCGCGATGTGCACGTCGGCCAGCTTGTGTTTGATGGCCTGGTACGAGCCGATCAGCCGGCCGAACTGGCTGCGTTGCTTGGCGTAGTCGACGGTGTCGGTAAGCAGCGCCTCGGCCGCTCCCACTACATGCGCGGCGGTGGCCAATGCCCCGAATTCGTAGGCACGCTTGACATCTGCCTGCCAGGACTGCCCGGTGGCCGTCACGTCGTATAGGCGCCGGCTTGGGTCGACGGATCGCCGGCATTCGCCGGTCGAGGCTTCGCTGACACCGTTCTCGTCGGCGAGCAGCACCAGGCCGGCCGCCTCGGCGTCGACCGCACGCGGCGTGTCCGGAGGCAGGGCGACCGTGGCGATCAGCTCACCAGACGCCAGCTGCCCGCTGCGCTCATCATCGGCGAGCAAAATCGGTGCGACGGCGATGGATTCGGTGACGGGTCCGGGTACGCACCAGCGGCCGAGTCGTTCCAGGGCAACCACCAGGTCCACTGGATCGGCACCGAGGCCGTCGAATTTCTCCGGCACCACCAGCGCGGTGACGCCGAGGTTGGCCAACTGCTCCCACACCTTGCGGCCGGGCGCGACGTCGCCGTCGGCCCAGGCGCGGATCGCACCGGGCAGGTCGGCCGCGCCCAGCGCCGCGTCGATACTGGCGGCGAAGTCGCGCTGCTGTTCGTCGAGCGCAAATTTCACTTCTTGCTCCCGGACTTTTCACGCGGCAGCCCCAGCAGCCGCTCGGAGATGATGTTGCGCTGAATCTCGTTGGTGCCGGCGTAGATTGGACCGCCCAGCGCGAACAGCAAGCCCTCGGTCCACGGGCCGGCGATCTCGCCGTCGGCGGCGCGCAGGTCTAGCGCGGTCTGATGGATCGCCACATCGAGGTCGGACCAAAACACCTTCGTCACCGACGATTCCGCCCCGAGCTCACCGCCGGCGGCCAGCCTGGTCACCGTGCCGAACGTCTGCAGCCGGTAGGCCTGCGCCTTGATCCACGCATCGGCGACCCGGTCGGTGAATTCGACGGGGGAGCCGCTGTCCTTCCATAACTGGACCAGCCGCGCGGCGGCCGCCACGAAGCGGGCCGGGCTGCGCAGCGACATGCCACGCTCGTTGCTGGTCGTACTCATGGCCGCCCGCCAACCGTCGTTCGGGGCGCCGATGACGTCCTCGTCCGGCACGAAGACGTCATCGAGGAAGATCTCGCCGAAGCCGGTGTCGCCGCCCAACTGGACGATGGGCCGCACCGTGACGCCGCTGGCCAACAGGTCGAACATGAAGTAGGTCAGGCCGTTATGCCGTTCGGCCGTCGGGTCGGACCGGAACAGTCCGAAGCCCATCTCGGCGAACGGCGCCCGCGAGCTCCAGATCTTCTGCCCGTTCAGCAACCAGCCGCCATCGGTTCTGGTGGCCGTGGACCGCAGCGAGGCCAGGTCGCTGCCGGACTCGGGTTCCGACCAGGCCTGCGCCCAGATCTGCTCGCCGCTGGCCATTTTCGGCAGTATTCGGTCGAGCTGCTCCTCGGTGCCATGGGCAAACAGGGTGGGCGCCAGCATCGAGGTGCCGTTGGCGCTGGCCCGGCCAGGGGCCCCGGCGCGGAAATACTCCTCCTCGAACACCACCCAATGCAGCAGCGGCGCGTCGCGGCCGCCGTACTTCTTCGGCCAGTTGATCACCGACAGGCCCGCGTCGAACAGCACTTTGTCCCAATGCCTGTGCTGTGCAAAGCCGTCCGCGTTGTCATAGGACTTCGTCGGGATCGACTCGGTGTTGGTAGACAGGAATTCCCGCACCTCGGCTTGGAACGCCCGGGTATCTTCGTCCAGTTCCAGATCCAATTCAGGCCAACTCTCGCAGTTGTGGTTTGACCACCTTGCCGCCCGCATTGCGCGGCAACGCGTCGACGAACCGCACCGATCGTGGTGCCTTGAAGTTCGCCAAATGTTCACGGGTGTAAGCGATTACCGATTTCTCATCGAGATTCGCGCCAGGCCGGGTGACCAGGAACGCCCGGCCCACTTCGCCGAGGCGCTCGTCGGGCACCCCGATCACGGCGGCGTCGGCGACGCCGTCGAGCCGGGCGAGCACCTGCTCGATTTCGGCGGGGTAGACGTTGAATCCGCCGCAGATGTACATGTCCTTGAGCCGGTCGGTGATGCGCAGATTGCCGGCCTTGTCGAGGACGCCGATGTCGCCGGTGTGCAGCCAGCCATCGGAGTCGATGGCCGCGGCAGTGGCTTCCGGGTCGTCGAGGTAGCCCAGCATCACGTTCGGCCCGCGAAGGAGCACCTCGCCCGATTCGTCGGGCGACGTAGCGTCAATGCGCAATTCGAAATCCGCGAACGGACGCCCGCACGTGGTCGCGACCGTCACCGCGTCGTCCTCGGCGCGACACGAGGTGCCCATGCCGTTGGCCTCGGTCAGGCCGTAGGCCGTGAGCACGATGTCGATGTCGAGTTCGGACTGCATGCGTTCCACCAACACGACGGGCACCGTGGCCGCCCCGGTCACCGCGAACCGCAGCGAACTCAGGTCGTAGTCATTGCGGGCCGGATGATCAAGCAGGGTCTGGTAAATCGTGGGCGGCCCGGGCAACACGGTGATGCGGTGTTGCTCGATCGCCTGCAACGCCTGCGCCGGGTCGAACGTCAGATGCGGGATCAGCGTCGCGCCGGTTTGCAGGCAGGCCAAAATGCCTGCCTTGTAACCGAAGTTGTGGAAGAACGGATTGATGCAGAGGTAGCGGTCGTCGCTGGAGATCTTGCCGTTGGCGGCCCAGGATGCCGAGGCCGACAGCGACTGGCGGTGCGCGCAGAGCACGCCCTTGCTGCGGCCGGTGGTGCCGGAGGTGAACAGAATGTCGCTGACGTCGTCGGGCGTGACCGCCGCGGCGCGGGGGGCCACGGCGTCGATGTCGGAACCTCGCTCGATGAACTCGTCCCAGGTGCCGTCGGCGGCGTCGATCGGTATCCGCACGATGTGCCGCAGCGCGGGCAGCGCCGAGCGGTCGAGGTCGGCGACACGGTCGTTGCCGAGGAATTGGCCCATGCCGAACAACACCGGCGCTTCGGTGCGGGCCAGGATGTCGCTGGCCTCCGATGCGGTGTAGCGGGTGTTCAGCGGCACCATCGCGGCGCCCGCGTGGGTGATCGCGAGGCAGGCCACGACCCAGTGCCAGGTGTTCGGCGACCACACGGCCACCCGGTCTCCGGCCTTGACGCCGAGAGCGATGAGCGCGGCCGCCGCGTGGTGCACTTCCTCGCGCAGCTCGGCCGCAGTGAACGAGCGGTCGTCGGTGATCAGGGCGTCATGATCGGGCAGTTGGTCCGCGAAACGATCCAGCGCCGCGGGCACGGTGCGCGGATAGTCACCCGCAAGCGGGCGGTGCCCCCAGGTCATCGGCGACGCTCCTCGAGATGCTCCTAACAAAGCAAGTGCTTGGTAGGTTAGCCTACAGGGCATGCAGGACGTCGAGGAGTTCCGGGCGGAGGTCCGCACTTGGCTCGCCGACAATCTGGTCGGTGAATTCGCAGCTCTGAAGGGCCTCGGCGGTCCCGGCAGTGAGCATGAGGCATTCGAAGAGCGCCGGGCATGGAACCAGCATCTCGCAGCGGCCGGACTCACCTGCCTCGGCTGGCCGGTCGAGCACGGCGGCCGCGGGCTTTCCACCGCGCACCGGGTTGCCTTCTACGAGGAGTACGCCCGCGCCGACGCACCCGACAAGGTCAACCACCTCGGCGAGGAGCTGCTCGGCCCGACGCTGATCGCCTTCGGGACACCCGAACAGCAGCAGCGCTTCCTGCCCCGCATCCTCGACGTCACCGAGCTGTGGTGCCAGGGATACTCCGAGCCCGGCGCAGGCAGCGACCTGGCCAATGTCTCGACCACCGCCGAACTCGACGGCGACCAGTGGGTGATCAACGGCCAGAAGGTGTGGACGTCGCTGGCGCACCTGTCGCAGTGGTGCTTCGTGGTCGCGCGCACCGAGAAGGGCTCCAAGCGGCACGCCGGCTTGTCCTACCTGCTGGTTCCGCTCGATCAGCCCGGCGTCGAGGTTCGGCCGATCGTCCAGATCACCGGCACCTCGGAGTTCAACGAGGTCTTCTTCGACGACGCCCGCACCGACGCGTCGCTAGTCGTCGGACAGCCGGGCGACGGCTGGCGGGTCGCGATGGGAACGCTGACCTTCGAGCGGGGCGTATCGACGCTGGGGCAGCAAATCGTCTATGCCCGTGAGCTTTCCAATCTTGCCGAGCTGGCCCACCGCAACGGCGCCGCCGACGACCCGTTCATCCGCGAGCGGCTCACCCGGGCCTGGACCGGACTGCGTGCCATGCGCAGCTATGCCCTGGCCACCATGGACGTCGAGCAGCCGGGCCAGGACAACGTGTCGAAGTTGTTGTGGGCCAATTGGCATCGGGATCTGGGCGAGCTCGCGATGGACGTGATCGGTAAGCCGGGAATGACCTTGGCGGACGGCGACTTCGACGAATGGCAGCGACTCTTTCTGTTCACGCGCTCCGACACCATCTACGGCGGGTCCAACGAGATCCAGCGCAACATCATCGCCGAGCGGGTGCTCGGCCTACCCCGGGAGGCTAAGGGATGACGCTCTCCGAAGCGCCGAAAGAGATTGCCGGACACGGACTTCTGCAAGGCAAGGTAGTCGTGGTTACCGCTGCCGCGGGCACCGGCATCGGCTCGGCGACCGCGCGACGGGCCCTGGTCGAAGGCGCCGACGTGGTGATCTCCGACCACCACGAACGACGGCTGGGGGAGACCGCCGACGTGCTGTCGGCGCTGGGTCAGGGACGGGTCGAGAGCGTGGTCTGCGACGTGACGTCCACGGCTCAGGTGGACGCGCTGATCTCCTCGACCACCGCCCGGCTTGGCCGCATCGATGTGTTGGTCAACAACGCGGGATTGGGCGGCCAGACGCCGGTGGTCGACATGCTCGACGACGAATGGGACCGCGTCCTGAACGTCACCCTGACGTCGGTGCTGCGGGCCACCCGGGCGGCGCTGCGCTACTTCCGCGATGCGCAGCACGGCGGGGTCATCGTCAACAACGCCAGCGTGCTGGGCTGGCGGGCACAGCATTCGCAGTCCCACTATGCGGCCGCCAAAGCCGGGGTGATGGCGTTAACCCGTTGCAGCGCAATCGAAGCCGCCGAATACGGGGTGCGGATCAACGCCGTGTCGCCGAGTATTGCCCGGCACAAGTTCCTGGAGAAGACATCGTCGACCGAACTGCTGGACCGGCTTTCGGAAGGCGAGGCGTTCGGCCGGGCCGCCGAACCGTGGGAAGTCGCGGCCACTATCGCGTTCTTGGCCAGTGACTACTCGAGCTATCTCACCGGTGAGGTCATCTCGGTCTCTAGCCAGCACCCGTGATTCCAACTGGCCAAGCAAGCGCTTGGTTGATACTCTGATCGGGTGGACCGCGCGACCGGTCAGGCCAATAGCCGACGAGACGAGTTGTTAGAGCTCGCCGCGTCGATGTTCGCCGAGCGCGGGCTGCGCGCCACCACGGTCCGCGACATCGCCGACGGCGCCGGGATCCTGTCGGGCAGCCTGTATCACCATTTCGCCTCCAAAGAGGAGATGGTCGACGACCTGCTGCGCGGTTTCCTCGACTGGCTGTTCACTCGCTACCGCGAGATCGCGGACAGCGAGGCCAACCCGCTGGAGCGGCTCAAGGGGCTGTTCATGGTGTCGTTCGAGGCGATCGAGCACCGGCATGCGCAGGTCGTCATCTATCAGGACGAAGCGCAACGGCTGCTGGCGCAGCCCCGGTTCGCCTACATCGAGGACATGAATCGGCAACAACGCAAAATGTGGGTCGAGTTGCTGAATCAGGGCGTCGACCAGGGCTACTTCCGGCCCGACCTCGACGTCGACCTCGTCTACCGTTTCATCCGTGACACCACCTGGGTGTCGGTGCGCTGGTATCAACCCGGCGGACCGCTCACCGCGGAGCAGGTGGGCCGTCAATACCTTGCCATCGTGCTGGGTGGGATTGCCAAAGAAGGAGTCTGAAAATGCCCCGTGTCGGCGACGATGCAGAGCGAATCGATGAGGAGGAGCGACACTAATGGCAGAGGCGTACGTCATCGACGCTGTGCGTACCGCGGTCGGCAAGCGCAATGGCGCATTGGCCGGGATCCATCCCGTCGACCTGGGTGCACTGGGTTGGCGCGGACTGCTCGATCGGGTCGACGTCGACCCCGCTGCGGTCGAGGATGTGATCGCCGGTTGTGTGGATGCCATTGGCGGGCAGGCGGGTAACATCGCCCGGCTCTCCTGGCTGGCCGCCGGCTATCCCGAAGAGGTTCCCGGTGTCACGGTGGACCGGCAGTGCGGTTCCAGCCAGCAGGCAATTTCCTTTGGCGCGCAGGCGATCATGGCGGGCACCGCCGACCTCATCGTGGCCGGTGGTGTGCAGAACATGAGCCAGATCCCGATCTCCTCGGCGATGACCGTCGGTGAGCAGTTCGGATTCACCTCGCCCACGAACGAGTCCAAGCAGTGGCTGCACCGGTACGGCGATCAGGAGATTTCTCAGTTCCGCGGGTCGGAGCTGATCGCCGAGAAGTGGAACCTGTCGCGCCAAGAAATGGAGCAGTACGCGCTGACCAGCCACGAGCGTGCGTTCGCCGCGATTCGCAGCGGTCACTTCGACAACGAAATCATCACTGTGGAAACCGAATCCGGGCCGTTCCGGGTCGATGAGGGTCCGCGCGAGTCGTCGCCGGAGAAGTTGGCCGGGTTGAAGACGCTGGTCGAAGGGGGCCGGCTGACTGCGGCGATGGCCAGTCAGATCTCCGACGGTGCCAGCGCCGTGCTGCTGGCTTCCGAGCAGGCGGTCAAGGACCACAAGCTGACACCGCGGGCCCGCATTCACCACATCAGCGCTCGCGCGGCCGACCCGGTGTTCATGCTGACCGGGCCCATTCCGGCCACCCGCTACGCGCTGGAGAAGACCGGGCTGTCCATCGCGGACATCGACACCGTCGAGATCAACGAGGCGTTCGCACCCGTTGTGATGGCGTGGCTCAAGGAAATCAAGGCCGACCCCGAAAAGGTGAACCCCAACGGCGGGGCGATCGCGCTCGGTCACCCGCTGGGTGCCACTGGCGCAAAGCTTTTCACCACCATGCTCAACGAGCTCGAACGCATCGGCGGCCGCTACGGTCTGCAGACGATGTGCGAGGGTGGCGGCACCGCCAACGTGACCATCATCGAGCGCCTCTAGCGGCCGAGGCCCGTTTGATCCGCCGCGTTCACGGGTAGCTTCGATATAATCGGCCGTCGGCGGTGGGGTTGCATCTAAACGTCGGTCGTAGGCGTTGTGGGGAAAACAACCCACTCGTTGAGACCACAGCGTCTTCCCGACACCGCCGCCGAACACCTACAGGTCTCGCAGACGGGCGATCGTCCGTGACGCATGCTGGCCGAATTATGTGCGTGCCGCCGCCGAACGCGGTGTGCGCAGCAAGCTGTCATTCCGGTTGTTCACGGAACGCCGAGTATTACGCTCGCTCAACCTTTACGGTGACCATGTGAACGCATTCACCGACGAGTCGGTGGCCATCGAGGGGGCCGTCGCCCGGCATGCCGCGGTCGCGATGAGCGGTTCTTCGGCCGAGACGCGATTTCAGACCGCTCTAGCCGGGCGGGATGTCATCGGCCAGGCGAAGGGCATCCTCATGCACCGTGACAACCTGACCGGGCTGCAGGCCTTCGCGCTGCTGGCCCGGGTGTCGCAAGAGACGAACACCAAATTGCTCGATGTTGCGAGATTCCTGGTTGCAGAGCAGGAATCGGCTGCCCAACGACGGTCGGGATAAGGCGCTACTGCACCAGCGCCGACGCGGCCCGCAGGTGCTCGATCGCCTCGCGGACGATGGACTCGATCAGCTCCGCGCAGGACGGCAGATCCTCCAGGATGCCCGCCACCTGACCCGAGGCCAGCACCCCGGCTTCCGTATTGCCCTCGACCAGACCGGCTTTCAGCAACATCGGAGTGTTGGCGGCCATCACCACCTGCGACCAGGTGTATTCCTTGCCGTGCCGCATTGCCAGGCCGTCTTTGATCATCGACCGCCAGGTCATCTGCGACATCTGCTTGAACTTCGCCGCGTTGCGCACCGCCGCCGTGAGACCCCGCACCGGCGAACCGCCTTCCAGTTTTTCGACCAGCTCGGTGCGGAGTACGCGATGCGGCATGCCGTCGACTCGCTTGGTGACCACGGTGCCGTCGAGCGCTGCCTGCAGATAACGCTGCTTGACCGAATCGGGCACGGTGGAGTCCGAGGAAAGCAAAAAGCGGGTGCCCATCGCCACACCGGCGGCACCGTAGGACAATGCCGCAGCAAGCCCACGACCGTCGAAGAAGCCGCCCGCCGCAATGACCGGGATACCGGTGTCCTTGACCGCATCCAGAACCGACGGCAACAGCAGCGTCGTGGCGACGGGCCCGGTGTGCCCACCACCCTCGCCGCCCTGCACGATCATCGCGTCGGCACCCCAGCTCGCGACCTTGCGCGCGTGCTTGGCGGCGCCGATCGACGGAATAACCACCGCCCCGGCATCTTTCAGCTTAGCGATCAATTCCTGCTTGGGCGCCAGCGCGAACGACGCCACCTTCACGCCCTCGCGGATCATCAGGTCGACCCGGTCGCCTGCGTCGGCGGCGTCGGCGCGGATGTTGACGCCGAACGGCTTGTCGGTGGTGGCCTTGACCTTGCCGATGGCCGTCGCCAATTCGTCCAGCGTCATGGTGGCCGAAGCCAAGATGCCGAGTCCGCCGGCATTAGCCGTGGCCGATACCAGCCGGGCGCCGGCCACCCAGCCCATCCCGGTTTGCACGACCGGGTGCTCGACACCGACCAGCTCGGTCAGCGGCGTGCGTAACTTCACGACCGTATCTCTTTGTCGCGCAGTGCTTTCGGGTCGATCACCTCGCGGATCAGCCGCAGTTCGTCGTCGGTAGGCAACCTCGACTCGTCGGCGTCGTCGAGGCCGTGCACCTCGAACGACGTCGCCTCGCGGACGTCTGCGGCCGAGACGCCGGGGTGCAGGCTGAGCGCCCGCATGGTCGCGCCCGGGCCGCCGAAGTCGAACACCCCGAGGTTCGACACCACCCGATACGGGTTGGCGAAGCGGAAGGCGGGGTTGTCGGGGTCGATCTTGTCGGTGCCGATGCCGCAGACGATGTCGACCTTGTCGCAGAACACCCGCTTGGAGTGGTTGCCGACCCAGTAACTGGTCGCGTGGTTGATGGCGTTGCCGGGCGCACCCCGGACGCCGAACATCTGCCGGGTGGGATGCTGTAGCGGGCCGAACGCCGAGAGATTCTGATTGCCAAAGCGGTCAACCTGATTGGCCCCCATCACCACGTGCCGCCGCCCCCAGGCCAGCGTCTCGAACACGCGGCCGAACGGCATCCAGCCTTCGACGGCTCCCGTCGCGCCAAGCGCCGGAGTGTCCGCGAGGATTTGTGCCTCGCCATCGGTCAGCAGGATGTCCGGGGAGAACGTCAGCCGGGCCAGTCGCGCGCCGACCGAGACCATGTTCGCCATCGGGCTGACCATGATCTCGCCTGCGTCCCTGAACAATTCGGCGCAGGCGACCGCGCACACCTCGGCCCGGGTGCTGGCTTCGGGGCTCACTTCGCCGCCTCCTCTGCGAACTTGCGGACGGCCGCCTGGTATTCGGCTTCGCCGCCGGACAGGTAGGTCGCGACGAACTGCTGCCAGCCCTCCTCCGTCGAGGCCGCCTCGGCGTAGTGTCGCTGGAATTTCTCGTCGCGACCGTAATCCGGTGCGGCGGTGGTGAAGTGGGCGCCGTTTGGTGCCTCCACCACCCCGTCGACCATCATCCGGTTTATCAGCAGCGCCTGTGGTGGCACCGCCTTGACCAGTTCCTGAGTTCCGACGACTCGTTCGACCGAAAGGTAGCGCTTCTGGGCGGCCATCAAGAACAGGTCGTCGAAGTAGGGGTCGATGCCGGTGTAAGCGGCATTGCCTTGGCTGTCACCGAGATTGAGGTGCACGAAGGCGGCGTCCAGGTTCAGCGCGGGCATGGCGACGAGCGTCTCGTGACCCCCGCCGGGCGCCGGGTAGGGGCTGGTGACGGTGGCCAGCTCGCCCTCCCAGAAGTCCAGCACCGAGCTACCCAGCCCGGCTCGGATCGGCAGGAACGGCAGGCGTTGTGCGGCAGCCTGTAATCCGCAGCGCAGCATGCCCTCGTCCATCTCCCTGGCCTCGATAGCGCCGGTGGTGCGGGCCTTGGCGAACCACGGGTCGTAGAAGGGCGGCGAGTCCAGGGACACGAAACCGTAGTAGACGCGCTTGACCTTGCCTGCCGAACAAAGCAGGCCCAGGTCCGGTCCGCCATAGGTGACGACGGTCAGGTCCTTCACATCGGTGCGCAGCATGGCGCGCACGAAAGCCATCGGCTTGCGCCGCGATCCCCAGCCGCCGATGCCGATGGTCATGCCGCTGCGCAGCTGTGCGACGGCGTCGTCGAGGGTGGTGCGCTTGTCGCTCACGCCTTCTTGCCCTTCGCCGTGCCGGCGAACGCATCGCGGTGCTCGTCGGCGACCCCGGCGAGGTTGAGCTCGAACGTAAAGCCTTGCTCCATGCGGTAACTCGAGTTGACCCGTTGTACGTCGATGAGGTTGAGCGCCTCCTTGGCGGCACGGATGACCCGGGTGTCCTTGACGGCGATGTCGCGAGCCACCCGCAGCGCGGCCTCGTCGAGCTGGTCACGGGGGACGACCTCATGCACCGAACCGAAGTGGTGCAAGGTCGCCGCGTCCACGGTGGCCGCGGTGAAGAACAGCCGCCGCATCAGGTGCTGCGGGACCAGCCGCGACAGGTGCGTCGCCGCACCGAGCGCACCGCGTTCGACTTCGGGCAGCCCGAAGGTGGCGTCATCGGAGGCCACGATGACGTCGGAGTTGCCGATCAGGCCGATGCCGCCGCCGACGCAGAATCCGTTGACCGCGGCGACCACCGGCACCGCGCACTCGTACACCGCGCGGAATGCGGCAAAGCAGCCGCGGTTGGCATCGATGAGTGCACTGAAGCCCTCGGTGCGTTGCATCTCTTTGATGTCCACACCGGCGTTGAAGCCCCGGCCCTCGGCACGCAGAATCACCACGTGTGTTGTCGGATCATTGCCGGCGGCCGTGATGGTGTCGGCGAGTTCGAACCAGCCTTGCGACGGGATGGCGTTGACCGGCGGGTAGTCGACGGTGACGGCGACGATTCCCGGTTCTGTGCTGGTAGATGTAATCGGCATGGCACTTCCTTGTGAGCGGCTACCTAAGCAAGCACTTGCTTGGTACGCTAGCACAGTGACTCGCGCCGAAGCAGCCAGCACCATCAATTTGGGATTGGCCGGGCGGGTGGTTTTGGTCACTGGTGGCGTGCGTGGGGTAGGTGCCGGGATCAGTTCGGTCTTCGCCGAACAGGGCGCGACGGTGATCACCTGTGCCCGCCGCCCCGTCGAGGGTCTGCCGTACGAGTTCCATGCCTGCGATATCCGCGACGAGGAAGCGGTGAAGTCGCTGATCGACTCGATCGTCGAGCGGCATGGTCGGCTCGACGTCGTGGTCAACAACGCCGGGGGCTCGCCCTACGTGCTGACCGCGGAATCCAGCCCGAAGTTCAACCGCAAGATCATCGAGCTCAATCTTATTGGTGGACTGCTGGTTTCGCAGTTTGCGAACGACAAGATGCAGGACCAGCCGGGCGGCGGGTCGATCGTCAACATCTGCAGTCTGAGCGGTCGGCGGCCGTCCCCCGGCACCGGCGCGTACGGTGCGGCCAAGGCCGGCCTGGAGAGCCTCACCCAGACGCTGGCGGTGGAATGGGGGCCGAAGGTGCGGGTGAACGCCGTTGTGGTCGGCATGGTCGAAACCGAACAGTCCGAGCTTTTCTACGGCGACGCCGAGTCGATCGCCGCGATCTCCAAGAATGTGCCGCTGGGCCGGCTGGCCCAGCCGCAGGACATCGGTTGGGCCGTAGCCTTTTTGGCCTCGGACGCGGCATCCTACATCAGCGGAGCCTCGTTAGAGGTCCACGGCGGCGGCGAGCCGCCGCACTATCTGGCGACAACGACCGCCAGCGCGATCAAGTAGAGGAGACAGGAAATATGGGCGTGGTCGACGGGCGGGTCGTCATCGTCACCGGAGCGGGCGGCGGTATCGGTCGCGCGCATGCGCTGGCCTTCGCGGCCGAAGGTGCGCGCGTGGTCGTCAACGACATCGGCGTGGGGCTCGACGGTTCGCCGGCGGGCGGCGGCAGCGCCGCGCAGGGCGTGGTTGACGAAATCACCGCGGCAGGTGGGGAAGCCGTGGCCAACGGATCCAACGTCGCCGACTGGGATCAAGCTGCCGCGCTGATTGCGACCGCGGTCGAAACGTTTGGTGGCCTTGACGTTTTGGTGAACAACGCCGGCATCGTGCGGGACAGGATGATGGCGAACACCAGCGAGGAAGAATTCGACGCCGTCATCGCCGTACATCTCAAGGGCCATTTCGCCACGATGCGCCACGCCGCGTCGTACTGGCGCGGGTTGTCCAAAGAGGGCAAAACGGTTGACGCCCGGATCATCAACACCAGTTCCGGCGCGGGTCTGCAGGGCAGCGTCGGGCAGGGCAACTACAGCGCCGCCAAGGCCGGGATCGCGGCCATGACGCTCGTGGCCGCGGCCGAAATGGGCCGCTACGGTGTCACCGTCAACGCCATCGCACCCTCGGCCCGCACCCGCATGACCGAGACCGTCTTCGCCGAGATGATGTCGACGCAGGACCAGGATTTCGACGCAATGGCACCGGAAAACGTTTCGCCGCTGGTTGTTTGGCTGGGCAGCGTGGAATCCCGCGACATTACCGGCAAGGTCTTCGAAGTCGAGGGCGGCAAGATCCGCATCGCCGAGGGCTGGGCGCACGGCCCGCAGATCGACAAGGGCGCGCGGTGGGACCCGGCCGAGCTGGGTCCGGTGGTCGCCGACCTGCTCGCCAAGGCGCGCCCGCCGGTTCCGGTGTACGGGGCCTAGCTGACCTTAGGGGTCGCAGATGACGATCGGGATGACCCGATCGGTCCACGACCGGTAGTCGCCGAACGATGGGTACATGGCGTCCAGCTTCGGCCAGTACTGCTTGCGCTCGTCCTCGGTGGCGTCACGTGCCTGCAGCGCCAACACCTCATCCTTGATCTGCACGGACACTTGGGGATTGGCCTTGAGGTTGAGGTACCACAGCGGGTGCTTGTCGCTGCCGCCACGGGAGGCGACCAGTATCACCCGGTCGCCCTCGCGCAGATAGAGCAGCGGGCTCACCCGAGGCTCACCGGTCTTGCGGCCGGTCGTCGTCAGCAGTGCGACCGGGGCGTTCTGGAACTCGCCGCCGAGCTTTCCGTTGCTGACCTTGTAGATCCACGTGTTGCCCTTGGCCATCCACTTGATGAAGAAGCCGACGACAGGCGAATTCAGATTTTTGGGTTTTGGTTTCGGCATGTCGGTTCCCTTGTTGTCAGCGTTGAATGAACGGCGCGAAGCGCACCTTGATGTGATGGATTTCCGCTCGCCCGCTTGAACTTTCAGCGGGGATCACGAAAGTCTCATCGACTCGCGCGCCGAGTCGGCGTCCGCCGAACGCGGCCTTGGTGAGCACGTCGTAGGCCGCGTGCACCACGTCGCCGTCAATGGAATAGTCCGGCGGCGTCGTCTCGGCAAGAAAGCGGTATTGGGGTCCGCGCTTAAGGCTGCGCCGCAAGTGATTTCCAGAGAATCCGTTCTTGATCCCCTGCTCGATGCGGGTGCATTCGGTCGCGAACGGCACCGTATCGCCGGCGTGGCTGACGAGCGCGTCGATGTAGGCCTGCGCCGCCGCGATCCGGCTTTCTTCGGAGACGAGCACGCCCAGCGAGGCCCTCGTCAGATGCGTTCGATGATGGTGCCGGTGGACAACGCGCCGCCCGCGCACATGGTGATCAGCGCGGTGGTCTGGTCGGTGCGCTCCAGTTCGTGCAGTGCGGTGGTGATCAGCCGGCTGCCGGTGCTGCCCACCGGGTGGCCGAGCGCGATCGCGCCACCGTTCACGTTCACTTTGTCCATGTCGGGGTTGTGTACCCGCGCCCACGACAGCACCACCGACGCGAAAGCCTCGTTGATCTCGGTGATGTCGATGTCGCCCATCTTCATGCCGGCCTTCTCCAGCACCTTCGCCGTCGACTGCACCGGGCCGTCCAGGTGGTAGTAGGGCTCGGCGCCGACGAGGGCCTGGCTGATGATGCGGGCCCGCGGCTTGAGGCCGAGCGCCTTGGCCTTGTCTTCGTCCATCCACAACACCGCCGCCGCGCCGTCGGAAATCTGCGACGACGTGCCCGCGGTATGGATGCCGCCTTCGATGACCGGCTTGAGCTGGCTCAGGCCCTCCAGGGTGGTGTCGCGCAGGCCCTGGTCCTTCGTCACGACGTGACGGTCGCTGGTCGGTTGCTTGTTCTCGTCGAGCACCGGCGCCTCGATGCCGCTGATCTCGCGGTCGAACCGGCCCTCGGCCCACGCCTGCTTGGCCTTTCGCTGCGAGTCGAAGC
Source organism: Mycobacterium numidiamassiliense (assembly GCF_900157365.1). Classification (GTDB taxonomy): domain Bacteria; phylum Actinomycetota; class Actinomycetes; order Mycobacteriales; family Mycobacteriaceae; genus Mycobacterium; species Mycobacterium numidiamassiliense. Next base: position 641,054 of record NZ_FUEZ01000004.1, read on the forward strand.
CGAGCTGGTCGATGTCCTCGCGGGTGATGCCGCGGCGCTTGGCGATCCGCTCGGCAGCGGTGAACTGATCGGGAAGATCGATGTCCCACGACGCGGGCCGCAGGATCCCGCGATCGGGGCCGGCATTGGCGCCCAGCCCGACGCGGCTCATGGCCTCGATGCCACACGCGATGCCGATGTCGATGGCACCCACCGCGATCAGGCCCGCGATCAGACCGTTGGCCTGCTGGCCGCTGCCGCACTGGCAGTCCACCGTCGCCGCGCCGACGTGATCGGGCAGGCCGGCGACGAGCCAGCTGACCCGGGTGATGTTGTTAGACTGCTCCCCGAACTGGGTCACGCAGCCGCCGATGACTTGTTCGACGTCACCGGCATCGATGCCGGCCTTCTCCACGAGAGCCCTCTGCGTGGCCCCCAACAACTCGGTGGCGTGTAGACCGGACAGCCATCCATTTCGCTTACCGATGGGGCTGCGAGTGGCTTCAACGATGACAGGGTTACCCATTCCGTCAGGCTAGAACACGTTTCATTACTCTGACAAGCGAGGATGGTGACCTGCTTTTTATCTGCGCAGGAGCCGTGTTTTACTGGCACTAGAACACGTTGCAATTGAGGAGCGCATACGCATGGCACCCCCCAGCATTTCCGCAGACTTTGATTTTCTTGACCCCGACGTCAACCTCGCCGGGCTGCCGGTCGCGGAGCTCGCCGAGCTGCGCAAGGCGGAGCCCATTCACTGGGTCGCCATCCCGGGCGGTTCGGGCGGCTTCGAGGACAACGGGTATTGGATCGTCACTAAGCATGCGGACGTCAAAGAGATATCGCGCCGTAGCGACGTCTTCTCCAGCTGGCTGAACGGCGCAATCCCGACCTGGCCGCCGGAGATGAAGCGAGAGCAGGTCGAACTGCAGCGCAGCGTCATGCTGAACATGGACGCCCCGCACCACACCCGGCTGCGCAAGATCATCTCCCGCGGGTTCACGCCACGGGCCATCGGGCGTCTGGAGGAAGAACTCGCCCAGCGCGCCCAGAACATCGCCAAAGCTGCGGCGGCCGAGGGCTCCGGCGACTTCGTCGAGCAGGTAGCGTGCGAGCTTCCGTTGCAGGCCATCGCCGGCCTACTTGGCGTGCCGCAGGAAGATCGCGACAAACTGTTCCGCTGGTCCAACGAGATGACCGGTGGAACGGATCCCGAATACGCCGACATCGATCCTGGGCAGTCGTCGATGGAACTGATCACCTATGCCATGGCGATGGCCGACGAGCGGGGCAAGAACCCGACCGACGACATCGTCACGACGCTCGTCCAGGCCGACATCGACGGGGAGAAGCTCTCCGACGACGAGTTCGGCTTCTTCGTCATCATGCTGGCGGTGGCGGGCAACGAGACCACCCGCAACTCGATCACCCACGGCATGATCGCTTTTGCGAACAACCCGGATCAGTGGGAACTATTCAAGAAGGAACGTCCATCGACCACGGCCGACGAGATCATCCGGTGGGCCACACCGGTGTCGGCGTTCCAGCGCACCGCCAACGAGGACGTCGAGTTGGGTGGCGTGACGATCAAGAAGGGCCAGCGGGCGGTGATGTCCTACCGGTCGGCCAATTTCGACGAAGAGGTCTTCGACCACCCGCACTCCTTCAACATTCTGCGCGACCCGAACCCGCACGTCGGCTTCGGCGGCACCGGCGCCCACTACTGCATCGGTGCGAACCTGGCCCGCATGACGATTAACCTGATCTTCAACGCGGTCGCCGATCACATGCCGGACCTCAAGCCGATCGGCGAGCCCGAGCGGCTGCGGTCGGGCTGGCTCAACGGCATCAAGCACTGGCAGGTCGACTACGCCGGAAATTCTTCGGTGACCTCCTGATGGACTTCGATCTCACTGCGACGCAGCAGGCCGTCGCCGACGTTGTCACGTCTGTCCTGGAACGGGAGTTGACGTGGGACGCGCTCGTCAGTGGGGGTGTGAGCGCACTGCCGGTGCCCGAACGCCTCGGCGGTGACGGCGTGGGGCTGTCCGAGGTCGCGACCGTGCTGACCGAAGTGGGCCGCCACGGTGCCATCACGCCCGCGCTGGCGACGCTGGGCTTCGGTGTGGTCCCGTTGGTCGACCTGGCTTCCGATGAGCAGCAGGACCGTTTCCTGGCTGGCGTCGCCAAGGGTGGGGTGCTGAGCGCCGCGCTCAACGAACCTGGCACCGCGCTACCGGACCGGCCGGCTACCACCTTCGCCGATGGGCGGCTGTCGGGCACCAAAGTCGGTGTCGCCTATGCCGAACAGGCGGATTGGCTCATCGTGACCGCGGACAGCGCGGTCGTCGTGGTGTCGCCCAAGGCCGATGGCGTGGAGCTGATCCGCACGGCGACGTCGAATGGCTCCGACGAGTACACCGTCACCTTCACCGGTGTTTCGGTTCCCGGCACCGATGTGCTCGCCGGTGCCACCCCGCGACGGGTCAATGAGCTGGTGCTGGCGGCGGTCGGCGCTTTCACCGACGGGCTGGTGGCCGGGGCGCTGCGGCTGACCGCCGACTACGTGGGCGCGCGCAAGCAGTTCGGCAAGCCGTTGTCGACCTTCCAGACCGTGGCGGCGCAGCTGGCCGAGGTTTACATCGCTTCGCGCACTATCGGTTTGGCGGCGAAGTCGGTGGTGTGGCGGCTGTCCGAAGGCCGCGATGCCGACGACGACCTGGACGTCCTGGGATACTGGATTACGTCGCAGGCGCCGCCGGTCATGCAGACCTGCCATCACCTGCACGGCGGCATGGGGATGGACATCACCTATCCGATGCACCGGTACTACTCCACGATCAAAGACCTGACCCGCCTGCTGGGCGGGCCGTCTCATCGCCTCGACCTGGTGGGAGCGCAATGTTCATCGATCTGACTCCGGAGCAGCGTCAGCTGCAAGCCGAACTGCGGCAATACTTTTCCAACCTCATATCGCCCGACGAGGCGAAGGCGATGGAGTCCGACCGTCACAACGAGGCCTATCGCGCCGTGATCCGCCGGATGGGCAAGGACGGCAAGCTTGGCGTCGGGTGGCCAAAGGAGTTCGGCGGCTTGGGCTTCGGTCCGATCGAGCAGTCGATCTTCGTCAACGAGGCCCATCGCGCCGACGTCCCGCTACCGGCCGTCACGCTGCAGACGGTGGGGCCCACCCTTCAGCAGTACGGCAGCGAGCTGCAGAAGAAGAAGTTCCTGCCGGCGATCCTGGCCGGTGAGGTGCACTTCGCGATCGGCTACAGCGAACCCGAGGCCGGCACCGACCTGGCGTCGTTGCGGACCACGGCCGTGCGCCAGGGCGACGAATACATCGTCAACGGTCAAAAGATGTGGACCACCGGTGGACACGATGCCGACTACGTCTGGCTGGCCTGCCGTACCGACCCGGAAGCCGTTAAGCACAAAGGCATTTCCATCCTCATCGTCGACACCAAGGATCCCGGCTACTCCTGGACGCCGGTCATCTTGTCCGACGGCGCTCACCACACCAACGCCACCTACTACAACGACGTGCGGGTGCCGGCCGACATGCTGGTCGGTGAGGAGAACGGCGGTTGGCGGTTGATCACCACGCAGCTCAACAACGAGCGCGTGATGCTCGGTCCGGCCGGCCGCACCGCCGGCATCTACGATCGGGTGCGGGCATGGGCAGCCAAGCCGGGCGGTGACGGGGTCACGCCGATCGAGCACGCCGACGTCAAGCGTTCGCTCGGTGAGATCTACTCGATGTGGCGGATCAACGAGCTGCTCAACTGGCAGGTCGCGGCCGCCGGTGAGGAGATCAACGTGGCCGACGCCGCGTCGACGAAAGTCTTTGGTACCGAGAGCATTCAGTACATCGGGCGACTTGCCGAGGAGATCGTCGGCAAGTACGGCAACCCGGCAGAGCCGGAGACCGCCGAGCTGCTCGACTGGCTGGACTCACAGACCAAGCGCAATCTGGTGATCACCTTCGGTGGAGGTGTGAACGAAGTCATGCGTGAGATGATCGCGGCCGCTGGCCTCAAGGTGCCGAGGGTGCCTCGATGACCGAAATCCGGGATGCCATCGAGAAGATCACGGCATCCGTTGTCGCGAAGCCGCGTGTGGCCCGGGATCCGGTGAACGAGCCGACCATCAAGAACTGGGTGGAAGCCCTCGGGGACCGCAACCCGATCTACACCGACGAGGCCGCGGCCCGCGACGCCGGCCATCCGGGAATCGTAGCCCCTCCGGCGATGATTCAGGTGTGGACCATGTTCGGCCTGGGTGGCGAGCGTCCAACCGACGACCCCATGGGCCCGATGATGGAGCTGTTCGACGGCGCGGGGTATGTCGGTGTCGTCGCCACCAACTGCGAACAGACCTATCACCGGTACCTGCAGCCCGGCGAGCAGGTCACCATCGTCTCCGAAATGCGCGATGTGGTCGGCCCGAAGCAGACCGCGCTCGGTGAGGGCTTTTTCATCAACCAGCACATCACGTGGCGGGTGGGCGACGAGGACGTCGCCGAGATGGCTTGGCGCATATTAAAATTCAAGCCACGTGAATCCGAGGATGCCGGATCCTCCGTCGTTCCCGCGGATCTCGATCCCGAGGCGATGATGCGCCCCGCGGTATCGCGCGACACCGCGTTCTTCTGGGAAGGCGTCGCGGCACACGAGCTGCGCATCCAGCGGAAGCCCGACGGAGCGTTGCAGCATCCGCCCCTGCCCGCGGTGTGGCAGGACAAGGAAAAGCCGATCGACTACGTCGTCGCCGCTGGCTTGGGCACGGTTTACAGCTTCGTGGTGCACCATGCGCCGAAGGTGCCGGGGCGCACGCTGCCCTTCGTCATCGCTTTGATCGAACTCGAAGAAGGCGTACGCATGCTCGGCGAGCTGCGCAACGTCGACCACGCTGAGGTGAAAATCGGAATGCCGGTCCGCGCAACGTATATCGACTTCCCGGCCGGTGATTCCGGGCCGGAGTGGACCCTGTACGCCTGGGAGCCCCAAGCATGAGCGCTCCCGCCATCGGAGTCGGTACGACGCTGCCCGAACTCAAGATCTACGGCGACCCCACCTTCATCATCTCGACGGCCATCGCCACCCGCGACTTCCAGGATGTACACCACGATCGGGACCTGGCGCAGGCCAAGGGCTCCAAGGACATCTTCGTCAACATCCTCACCGACACCGGTCTGGTGCAACGCTTCCTGACCGACTGGGCCGGGCCGACGGCGTTGATCAAGTCGATCGGCCTGCGGCTGGGGGTGCCGTGGTATGCCTACGACACGATCACCTTCTCGGGTGAGGTGACCGCGGTGGACGATGGCCTGATCACGGTGAAAGTGTTTGGCCGCAACAGCCTTGGCGACCATGTCATCGCGAATGCGACGCTCACGATCGGAGACGCCTAATGCTGTCGGGTAAGGCGGCAATCGTCGGCATCGGCGCCACCGACTTCTCGAAGAATTCGGGTCGAAGCGAGCTGCGCCTGGCGGCCGAGGCGGTGCTTGACGCGCTCGACGATGCCGGGCTGAGCCCGTCCGACGTCGACGGCCTGACCACATTCACGATGGACACCAACAACGAGACCGCGGTCGCGCGTGCGGCCGGCATCGGTGACCTGAAGTTCTTCGCCCAGACAGGGTACGGCGGGGGTGCCGCATGCGGGACCGTGTTGCACGCGGCGATGGCGGTCGCCACCGGCGTGGCCGACGTCGTGGTGGCGTACCGGGCGTTCAACGAGCGGTCAGGTATGCGGTTCGGCCAGGTGCAGACCCGATTGGCGGGAAGCGCTGGCGTACAGGCTGATTCGACTGCGGCCGACAATTCATTTTCGTACCCGCACGGCCTTTCCACGCCTGCTGCGCAGGTGGCCATGATCGCCCAGCGGTACATGCACTGGTCGGGGGCGACCAGCCGGGACTTCGGCGCCATCTCGGTGGCCGACCGCAAGCACGCCGCCAAGAACCCCAAGGCATACTTCTACGAGAAGCCGATAACCATTGAGGAACACCAGAATTCACGGTGGATTGCCGAGCCGCTGCGACTGCTGGATTGCTGCCAGGAGACCGACGGCGCGGTCGCGATCGTGGTGACGTCGGCCGAGCGGGCGAAGGATCTCAAGCAACGGCCGGCTGTCATCGAGGGTGCGTCGCAGGGTTCCAGCCCCGACCAGTACACGATGGTCAGCTACTACCGCCCCGAATTGGGCCTACCCGAGATGGGTCTGGTGGGTAAGCAGCTCTGGCAGCAGTCCGGTCTGAAGCCGGCGGACATCCAGACCGCGGTGATCTACGACCACTTCACGCCGTTCACCCTGATTCAGTTGGAGGAGTTGGGATTCTGCGGCAAGGGTGAGGCCAAAGACTTCATCGCCAACGGTGCCGTCGAGGTGGGTGGCAGGCTGCCCATCAACACCCACGGCGGACAACTCGGTGAGGCCTACATCCACGGCATGAATGGCATCGCCGAGGGTGTACGCCAACTGCGGGGCACATCGGTGAATCCGGTGCCCAACGTCGAACACGTGCTCGTCACCGCGGGTACCGGTGTGCCGACGTCCGGTTTGATCCTGGGTTAACCTGCGCTAAGCCCCGGTGCTGCGGCGGCGGCGCTGAAGTGACGCGCGTCGCGCCGCCTGGAACGCTCCGTCACGGGGCCATTCAGCGGCCGGTTAGGGGTTGTACCTCATGAGACTCAGCCGTCACATCTATCGCTCGGGGGGAAGGCGATGTCTTCTCCAACTTGATGGCGCATGCGATATCACGCGACGATGAATCGCTACACCTACCGCGCGGAATGGTGTCCTGAGCAAGGCGAATACGTCGTTCGGTGTATCGAGTTGCCGTGGCTGTCGCAATGGGCGCCGACCCTTCAGGAGGCCACCGCAGCTGCCGAGCGAGCTGTCGACGAGCTCATCACCGAGCGGCAAGCGGACGGCGAACAACTGCCGGCGCCAATTCCCGAACGGCAATACAGTGGCAAGTTTGTGGTCAGGACGTCGCCGGCGCTGCACGCGCGGCTTGTGATCGAGGCCGCTGAGCAGAATGTGTCGATGAATCAGTGGGTGGTGCAGAAACTTTCGGGCAGGGTTGACCAGCGACTGGGCGACCTATTCGATTTCGATTAGCGCGATGGTGATATCACATGCGCCATCGCTTTCCGGGTCTGGGTCATGGTCCCGCCGCCGGTGCTGATGTGGCTGCTGTGGCAATGAGGCGGGTTAGGCCGGGACCAGCTCCACGCCGCTGAGCACCACGGCGTTGTCGCGCGAGGGCGCGACAACGCTGGCCAGGAAGCGGTTGTCGTCCTTCCAGATGCCAACCCTCAGCGTCTCGCCGGGGAAGGCGACACCGGCAAAGCGTGCGCCGTAAGCGGCCACCGCGGTCGCATCGCCGTCCAGCAGCGCGTCAGTGATGGCCTTACACGTCATGCCGTAGGTGCACAGTCCGTGCAGAATCGGCTGTGGAAAGCCTGCGGCGGCAGCGAATTCGGGATCGGAATGCAGCGGGTTGCGGTCGCCGCAGAGTCGGTACAACAACGCCTGCTGCGGTAAGAGAGGCACGTCGACCTCCAGGTCGGGAGCCCGGTCGGGCGCTGCGTCCGACGACCCACCCCCTGAAGGCCCGCGCTCGCCGCCGAATCCGCCTTCACCGCGGGCGAAGATGGACCGGCGCTGCGTCCACAGCAGGGTGCCGTCGGGCGCGCTGACGGTCGTTTCGCTCCAGATCACCGCGGCCTTGCCCTTGTCCCAGATATCGGTGAACCGGGTGACGGCTTTGGCGGAACCCGACGGCGGCAGCGGCCCCGGCACCTCGACCCGCTCGCTGGCGTGCAGCACCCTGGCCAGCTCGATGTCGATCCCGGGAAACTGCACGGTCGGCGGCTTGGTCATGTGGAAGGTCGCGGCGACGTTTCCGAACGTCGGCAGCACCTGCGGTGTGTCGTCAACCAGGTAGCGCAATTCGCGAGGATCCATCGGATCCTTCCCGGCGCCCAGCCCCAGGTGGTAGAGCTGGATATCGCTGCTCTCCCAAGAGAATTCGAGGGGTTCGAGCTCAGCGGCCAGCGCTATGTCTACATCGATTGGCATGTCAGCGTTCTCCTGCGATGTGCAATCCGGCCAGGTATCCGAAGGTCATTGCCGGCCCGATGGTGCCGCCCGGCCCGGGGTAGGTGTGCCCCATCACCGGAGCGCTGACATTGCCTGCGGCGTAAAGACCTTCGATGATGCTGCCGTCATCTCGTAGCGCGCGCCCGTGCACGTCGGTGCGAATACCGCCCTTGGTGCCCAGGTCGCCGGGCACCATTTTGGCCGCGTAATACGGCGCATGGGTGAGTTCACCCAGGTTCGGGTTGGGCTTGTTGGTGGGGTCCCCGTAGTACTTGTCGTACGCGCTCTCGCCGCGCTGGTAGTCCTCGTCGACGCCGGAGCGGGCGAAGCCGTTGAACCGTGCCACGGTCGCGGTGAACTCGGCGACGGGCAGGCCGGCTTTCGAAGCCAGCTCCTCGAGGGTATCGGCCACGACGATGACGCCGGACTCCAGCCACTTACGCGGAATGCGTTGTCCGGGCTGCAGTCCCGCGAAGATATAGCGGTCGCGGTACTGCTGGTCGAACACCAGCCACGCGGGAATGTTCTCGCCCGGGCCGGGACCCTGGCCGTGCTCGCCGCCGTACATGTGATGGCAGGCTTCGACATAGGGCATCGACTCGTTCATGAACCGCTTGCCCGACATGTTGACGATGATCGAGCCGGGGGAGTTGCGCTCCGACAACGCGAACCACGGCGCCCCCACCAGCGGCACCGTTGGGCCCCACCAGGCGTCTTCCATCAAATCCAGTGCGGCGCCCAGCTTTTCTCCGGCGATGATGCCGTCACCGGTGTTGGCCTTGGCGCCCACCGTCCATTCGGTGGTGATCGGCGCACGCTGATACTTCACCCGCATCTGTTCGTTGTGCTCGAAGCCACCCGAGGCGAGAATCACACCGCGGCGGGCGCGGATCAGTTGCGGCTCGGCAGATTCCGATGCGCCGGTGTCGCGCACGTAGACACCCCGAACCGCGCCGTCCTCGACATAGAGGTCGGTGAGCGCGGTGTTCAGCTGCACCGGGACACCCGCCCGCTGCAGCCCGATGCGCAACGGCCCGATCAGCGCCCGGCCCATGCCGACGAGGTTCTGTCCGGTTGCCTTCGCCCACATGGTGCGCGCCCCGACCTTCAGGCTGCGCAGCACACCACGCGGGTGTCGCTTCAGTTGGTTCAGCCGCACGTAATCCTGCTGCATCACAACAACATTGAGTGGCACTTTGCCGTAAGCCGGTTCGAGTCCGGCTTCGTCGGGGCCGAGCTTGCGGGCGTTGAACGGCCTGGGTTCGATCGAGCGGCCACCCACGCGGCCGCCCGGTGCCTCCGGGTAGTAGTCGGAGTAGCGCGGCACCCAGCACATCTTCAGCGGCGTGTTTTGCAGCACGAACGAGAGCATCTCGGGACCGCGTTCGAGGTAGGTGTCAATACGCTCCGGCTCGACGACGTCGCCGATGATGCCGTGCAGATAGGTGCGGGCGGCCTCGGGGGTGTCCTTCACTCCGTCGCGGGTGAGCACCTGGTTGTTCGGGATCCAGACGCCGCCGCCGGAGCGTGCGGTGGAGCCGCCGAAGTGAGCTGCCTTTTCGATGACTAGTGTCGAAAGGCCTCGGTGCGCGGCGGCAAGGGCAGCCACCATGCCGGCTCCGCCGCTGCCGACCACGACGACGTCGTACTCCTGCGCTGTCATGTAGAACACGTTATAGAATTGCCCGGGCTGGGCGCTACTGGCCCGGTCAAACGGACGAGGGGACTTCGGTAAATGCTCAGTGTTGCGATTCGCGACGAGCTGGCTGCCGACCTGGCGCAGGCCGAACGTAGTCGACAGCCGATCGCGCCGCTGACGTCCGCGCACCCCGACATCGACGTCGTCGATGCCTATGAGATACAGCTGATCAACATCCGGCAGCGGGTTGCCGAAGGGGCCCGGGTACTGGGGCACAAGGTCGGGCTGTCCAGCAAGGCGATGCAGCAGATGATGGGCGTCGACGAGCCCGACTACGGCCATCTGCTTGACGAGATGCAGGTGTTGGAGGACACCCCCGTCAAGGCGGGCCGGTATCTCTATCCACGGGTCGAGGTCGAGGTCGGTTTCATCCTGGCCGCCGACCTACCGGGGGCCGGCTGCACCGAGGACGACGTGCTGGCGGCCACCGAGGCCCTTGTCCCGTCCATCGAGTTGATCGACACCCGCATCACCGACTGGAAGATCGCGCTGTGCGACACCATCGCCGATAACGCGTCGTCGGCGGGTTTCGTGCTGGGTGAGGCCCGGGTGTCGCCGGGCGATATCGACGTCAAGGCGATCGACGCGGTGCTGACCCGCAACGGCGAAGTCATCGCCGAGGGCCGCAGCGACGCCGTCCTGGGCAATCCGGTCACGGCGGTGGCCTGGCTGGCGCGCAAGGTCGAGAGTTTCGGGGTGCGGCTGCGGAAAGGCGACGTCGTGCTTCCCGGGTCCTGCACGAAGGCGATCGATGCCCGCCCTGGTGACCAGTTCGTCGCCGACTTCACGGGGCTGGGTTCGGTTCATTTGTCGTTTGAATAGGCGCGGATTAGTTTTGAGTCAGTTGATTTAAGGCCTGGAAAGGGCAGCAAAAAGGAGCATCATGCCGTCGAAGGCAAGCGTGGCCATTGTTGGGTCGGGAAACATCAGCACCGACCTGCTCTACAAGCTGCTGCGGTCGGACTGGCTGGAACCGCGCTGGATGGTGGGGATCGACCCGCAGAGCGAGGGCCTGGCGCGGGCCCGCAAGCTGGGCCTGGAGACCACCCACGAGGGCGTCGACTGGCTGCTGGCCCAGTCCGAGAAACCCGACCTGGTCTTCGAGGCGACCAGCGCCTACGTGCACCGCGACGCGGCGCCGAAGTACGAGGCCGCGGGCATCCGGGCCATCGACCTGACGCCCGCGGCGGTAGGTCCGGCAGTGATCCCACCGGCCAACCTGCGCCAGCACCTGGATGCGCCCAACGTCAACATGATCACCTGCGGGGGACAGGCGACGATCCCGATCGTCTACGCGGTCTCGCGCGTCGTGGAGGTGCCCTACGCCGAGATCGTGGCGTCGGTCTCCTCGAGTTCCGCGGGACCGGGTACCCGGGCCAACATCGACGAGTTCACCAAGACCACCAGCAAGGGCGTCGAGACCATCGGTGGCGCCAAGCGCGGCAAGGCGATCATCATCCTGAACCCGGCCGACCCGCCGATGATCATGCGCGACACTATCTTCTGCGCCATCCCCGAGGACGCCGACCGCGACGCGATTGCCCAGTCCATCCGTGACGTCGTCGCCGAGGTTCAGACCTACGTGCCGGGGTATCGGCTGCTCAACGAGCCGCAGTTCGACGACCCGTCGGTGCACTCGGGCGGGCAGGCCGTCGTCACCACGTTCGTCGAGGTCGAGGGCGCCGGGGATTACCTGCCGCCCTACGCGGGCAACCTCGACATCATGACCGCCGCGGCCACCAAGGTCGGCGAGGAGATCGCGAAGGAATCCCTGGCTGCTGCTGGCAAGCCGGCGGGAGGAGCACAGGCATGAGCACCGATATCTTCTTCAACCCGGTCTGGGATATCCGCATTACGGACACGTCCCTGCGCGACGGGTCCCACCACAAGCGTCACCAATTCACCAAAGACGAAGTTCAGTCGATCGTGTCGGCCCTCGATGCTGCCGGAGTCCCGGTCATCGAGGTGACGCACGGCGACGGGCTGGGCGGCTCGAGTTTCAACTACGGCTTTTCCAAAACCCCCGAGCAGGAACTGATCAAGCTCGCCGCCGACACGGCCAAAGAGGCCAAGATCGCCTTCCTGATGCTGCCCGGTGTGGGAACCAAGGAAGACATCAAGGAAGCCCAGAACAATGGCGGGTCGATCTGCCGGATCGCCACGCATTGCACCGAGGCAGATGTGTCGATCCAGCATTTCGGGCTGGCCCGCGAGCTCGGCCTGGAAACTGTCGGGTTCCTGATGATGGCCCACACCATTGCGCCGGAGAAGCTGGCCGCCCAGGCCCGCATCATGGCCGACGCCGGCTGCCAGTGCGTCTACGTCGTCGACTCGGCCGGCGCCCTGGTGCTCGACGGCGTGGCCGACCGGGTCTCGGCCCTGGTCGCCGAACTCGGCGACGACGCGCAGGTGGGCTTCCACGGCCATGAGAACCTCGGCCTCGGGGTGGCTAACTCGGTGGAGGCGGTGCGCGCCGGCGCGAAGCAGATCGACGGCAGCGTGCGGCGCTTCGGCGCGGGGGCCGGCAACGCGCCCGTCGAGGCCCTCATCGGCGTGTTCGACAAGATCGGCGTCAAGACCGGCATCGACTTCTTCGACATCGCCGACGCCGCCGAAGACGTTGTGCGTCCGGCCATGCCCGCCGAATGCGTACTCGACCGCAACGCGCTGGTCATGGGGTATTCCGGGGTCTACTCCAGCTTCCTCAAGCACGCCGTCCGCCAGGGTGAGCGCTACGGCGTCCCGGCCCACGAGCTGTTGCACCGGGCCGGCCAGCGCAAGCTGATCGGCGGTCAGGAAGACCAGCTCATCGACATCGCGCTGGAGATCAAGCGCGAGCGAGACAGCGGGGTTGCTGCCACGCGCTGATCTCGGACACAGCTCGGGCATAGCTACCGTGGGTAGCCTCGGCCGCATGACCGTGACATTCGCCGCCAGGCGCGGACTCTACGGCCTGCTCGCCGGGGGGCTGCTCACCGCAACCGCCGCGACCGTGCTCGCGCTGCCCCTGGCCAACGCAGACCCGTGCAACCAGACCGTGGGTCAGTCCATCGACTCGTACCTGACCCGGCATCCCGACATCAAGCAGCAGCTGTCCTCGAAGTCCCAGGCCGAGGGTGGCGGTCCCAACGTCATCGACTACCTGAATCGGCATCCGGACGTGCGGCAGCATCTGATCAACCTGTCCCAGCAGTGCACGCCGTAGTGAGCGGGCCTCGTTCCTAAACGGCGTCGACGACACGCGGGAATGTTCGCCATTGACTAAAAAGTAGAACACGTTCTAGCGTCTAGACGTGTTCTCTGATCCCCTTACTGACGCGATCGCCGAGGCCGAGAAACTGGTCGCCGCCGCTCCCTTCATCGAGACCGAAGCCGATCTGCTCGAAGGATTGCAATACCTGGCCGGCGGTATCTCGGCCTGCATCCATCTGGCCGTCGACTACGACCGCGACCATCCGTTCCTGCAGTCGGGTACCGGGCCGTTCACCAAGATGGGCCTGGACAACCCCGACACCCTGTACTTCGGCACCCGGGTGCACGCTAATCACGACTACGTCGTCACCGGCAGGCGCGGCACCACCACCGACCTGAGCTTCCAGCTGCTGGGTGGGGAGTACACCGACGACAACGTGCCGGTCAGTCAGGCGGCGTTCGACGACCGCGAACTCGAAATCGCCGCGGACGGCAGCTTCGAGTGGCGGGTGCGACCGACGAGCAACGGTCAGCTGGTGATGCGCGAGGTGTACGGCGACTGGTCGGCGCAGCGCGGCACGCTGGCGATCTCCCGGCTGGACACTGCCGGTACCGCGCCGCCGCCGCTGACCCGCGAGACCATCGAAAGGCGTTATGCCACAGCGGGAAAGCAGCTTGTGCAGCGAATCAAGACCTGGCTGCAGTTCCCGCAGTGGTTCTACGACAATCTCCCGGTCAACACCCTGACGGCGCCCCGGCTGACCCCGGGCGGGCTGGCCACCCAGTACTCGTCGGTCGGGCATTGGGATCTGCGGCCCGATCAGGCGCTGGTGATCACGATTCCGGTCTCCGATGCCCCCTACCTCGGCTTCCAGCTGGGCAGCCTGTGGTACATCTCGCTGGACTACATCAATCACCAGACATCGCTGAACAACACGCAGGCCCAAGCGGATCCGGACGGCAAGGTCCGCATTGTGGTGGCCGACCAGAACCCCGGAGTGACCAACTGGGTCGAGACGCTCGGCCATCGCCGTGGTTATCTGCAGTTCCGTTGGCAACGAGTGTCGCGTCAGCTCACCGATGCCGACGGGCCCACCGTCGAGCTGGTCGACTTCGACGCGGTGCCCAGCGCACTGCCTCACTTTGAGCACAACAAGATTTCCGAGGAAGCATGGCGCGCGCGAATTTCGCTGCGTCACCAACAGATTCAGGCAAGGATGCTGGGATGACAAAGCTGCTCGACGGCAAGGTAGTGGTGGTCAGTGGCGTCGGCCCCGGGCTCGGCACCACGCTGGCGCATCGGTGTACCCGAGAGGGCGCCGACCTGGTGCTGGCGGCCCGCAGCCTGGATCGCCTCGACGACGTCGCTAAGCAGGTTGCCGACGCCGGAGGCCGGGCGGTGACGGTGCGCACTGACATCACCGAAGACGACCAGGTCAACAACCTCGTCGACGCCACGCTGGAGGCCTACGGCAAGGTCGACGTGCTGATCAACAACGCGTTTCGGGTGCCGTCGATGAAACCGTTGGCGGGCACCACATTTCAACACATCCGCGACGCGATCGAGCTCAGCGCTCTCGGCGCGCTGCGGCTCATCCAGGGCTTCACCCCCGCGTTGGCCGCGTCGAAGGGCTCGGTTGTGAACGTCAACTCCATGGTGATCCGGCACTCCCAGGCGAAATACGGCGCCTACAAGATGGCCAAGTCAGCGTTGCTGTCCATGTCGCAGTCGCTGGCCACCGAGCTGGGTGATCAGGGTATCCGCGTCAATTCCGTTGCACCGGGCTATATCTGGGGTGACACGTTGCAGGCCTACTTCAATCATCAGGCCGGCAAGTACGGCACCACGGCCGAGGAGATCTACCAGGCCACTGCGGCCAACTCCGACCTCAAGCGGCTGCCCACCGAGGACGAGGTGGCGTCGGCGATTCTGTTCATGGCCAGCGATCTGTCCAGCGGCATCACCGGGCAGACCCTGGACGTCAACTGCGGGGAGTATCACACCTGATGGCAGAGCGCACCGATGTCGGCACCGTCGAGGACATGCACGCGTCGGCGACCAAGCTGGTTGGGCTCGACGACTTCGGCGTCGACGACGACAACTACCGCGAAGCGCTGGGGGTGCTGCTGGAGTCTTACCAGCGTGACGCCGGCCTAACCGCGTTGGGCAGCAAGATGAATCGGTTCTTCCTGCGCGGTGCGCTGGTGGCGAGGCTGTTTTCTGAGTCCGCGTGGAAGCAGTATCCGCAGCACGTCGACGTCGGCATCGAGCAGCCGATCTTCGTCACCGGGCTGCCGCGCACCGGCACGACGATCTTGCACCGGCTGCTGGGCGCGGATCCGGTGCATCAAGGTCTGCACTTGTGGCTGGCCGAGTTCCCGCAGCCGCGTCCGCCTCGGGACACCTGGGAATCGAATCCGTGGTACAGCCAGCTGAACGCGCAGTTCAACCAGCATCACGAGGAGAACCCGGAGTACACCGGGCTGCATTTCATGGCCGCCTACGAGCTGGAGGAGTGCTGGCAGCTGCTGCGCCAGTCGCTGCATTCGGTGTCCTATGAGACGCTGTCACACCTGCCCACCTACTCGCAGTGGCTGTCGCGACAGGACTGGACGCCGTCGTATCGGCGGCACCGCAAGAATCTCCAGTTGATCGGCCTCAACGACGTCGAAAAGCGTTGGGTACTCAAGAATCCCAGTCATCTCTTCGCGCTGGACGCCCTGCTGGAGACCTATCCCGACGCGCTGGTGATTCAGACTCACCGGCCGGTGGAGACGATCCTGGCCTCGATGTGCTCGTTGGCTCAGCACACCGCCGAGGGGTGGTCGACGAGCTTTGTCGGCGCGCAGATCGGTGCCGACGCGATGGAAACCTGGTCGCGCGGGTTGGAGCGGTTCAACACCGTGCGCGCCAAAAACGATCCGGCCCAGTTCTACGACGTCGACTACCACGATTTGATCGCTGATCCGCTCGGGACGGTTGCCAGCGTGTATCAACACTTCGGTCTGACGCTGACCGACGAGGCCCGAAAGGCCATGGAAGACAGCCACGCTGAGAGTCAGACGGGCGCCCGGGCCCCGAAGCACAAGTACTCCCTGGCCGACTACGGGCTCACCGCCGAAGAGGTCAAGGAGCGCTTCGCCGGGCTGTGATCAACGGTCCCACTCGTCGGGCTGCTCGTTCAGATACCCCTCCGCGACCGCGTGCTCGATGCTGTCGGACAGCCGGGGACAGGACTTCACGCGTGCGGTATCTCCACCGGCTTCTCGCACCGCAGTGAAGTGTGCGCACCGTTGCCACGCTTCGGTATTCCATTGCACCGCAGTGTGACCGGGCCCGAGTCGCTTGACCGTCACCGAGACATGACAGAACCGGCAGTCCACTGGGAGCAGCCCCGCCGTGAGATAGCGCTCGCGGTCGGCGCGGCTGGCCTCGGCAACCGCGGCGGCGCGCTGCGGGTCGTTACTGAAATCCCTTGACTTCGACCAAGATCCGGAGCCACCGTTGCGCGCGGGTGCTTCATCGTGATCGTGGTGATCACCATGCAGCAGTAGCATCGACCGGGCGAGCCGATCGACGTCGGGAACCGCCGGCTGATCGTCGGGCATGTCGTCAGCGTTGTTCGGCTGGAACTTCTTCGGCCGCAGGGGCTTCGGCATCCGAAGCCTTGAGGTTCTCTTCGACCTCGGTGTTCCAGTACTCGTTGGCCCGGGTGGTGTCCACCTCGATCTCGAAGCGTTCCACCATCTCCGGTTCGATGTCGGCCACGTCGACGTAGAACTGCTGGTACCAACGACGCAGCTGATAGACAGCGCCGTCCTCCTCGACCAGCAGCGGGTTGTCGATGCGGGTCTTGTGCTTCCAGATTTCGACGTCCTGCAGGAAGCCCTTGCTGACGCCCTCGGTGAACACCCTCGACAGCTTGTTGGTCATCTTTTCGTCCATGCCCTTGGGCTTTTCGACGATGACACCCCATTGCAGCACAAACGAGTTCTGCGTCACCGGGTAGTGGCAGTTGATCAGGATCGACTCGGCCTTAAAGCCGCCGTAGCTGTTGTGCAGCCAGTTGATCATGAACGACGGCCCGAAGTAGGACGCCTCGGAGTCCAGTTGCGCTTCGCCGTAGGACGTCCCGAGGTCGTTGACGTCAGGACGGCCGACGTTGTGCAGGTACTGCGAGGCGATGTGGCCCTCGAAGACGTTCTTGAAGTACGTCGGCAAACCGAAATGGATGTAGAAGAAGTGCGCCATATCGGTGACGTTGTCGATGATGTCGCGGCAGTTGGATCCCTCGATGAGGATGCTGTTCCACCGCCACTCGGTCCACTCGCCGCTGGTGTATTCGGGGATCTCGGGGATCTGGACGGCCGGGTCCGGCGGATTGCCCTCGTGGTCGTGCCAGACGAACAGCAGGCCGCTGCGGACGTCCGTGGTCCACGCACGCGTGCGTGCCGTCTTGGGCGTGCGCTTGGCGTAGGGCACCAGCTTGCAGCGTCCGTCGCCGCCCCAGCGCCAGTCGTGGAACGGGCAGGCGACCTCGTCGCCCTTGATGGTGCCCTCGGACAAATCGCCGCCCATGTGCCGGCAGTAGCCGTCCAGGACCTTGATGTCACCCGCCGAATCGGCGAAGACCACCAACTTGGTGCCGAACGCCTGAATCGAATGCGGTTTGCCGTCCAGGAAGTCTTGTGCGACACCCAGGCAGTGCCAGCCCCGGGCGTACCTGGTCGGCAAGGCGCCGGGATCGATTTCCCGGATGCCGACCGCTTTGGTGTCGGTAGTCACCTGTTACCTCCAACGTGCTAGCCCTCTAACTAGAACACGTTACAGTTTTTCGCCCCGCAAGCGCAATGACAGCGGCCCTGGCCACGGGATATTCATGCTGGGGTATATCTAGACGATGCCGCTGTTCGCTTTCGAGGGTCGGGCGCCGCGCATCGATCCGACCGCCTTTGTGGCGCCGACCGCGACCCTGATCGGCGACGTTACCGTCGAGGCTGGCGCGTCGGTGTGGTTCAACGCCGTGCTGCGCGGCGATTATGGGCCGATCGTCGTGCGAGAAGGCGCCAATGTGCAGGATGGCTCGGTGCTGCACGCACCGCCGGGCATCCCGGTCGACATCGGTCCGGGCGCGACGGTGGCCCACATGTGCGTCATTCACGGAGTGCATGTCGGGTCCGAGGCGCTGATCGCCAACCACGCCACGGTGCTCGACGGCGCGGTGATCGGCGCACGCAGCCTGGTCGCGGCGCACTCTTTGGTGACCGCCGGAAGCCAGATTCCGGCCGGGGTGCTCGTCGTCGGGGCACCGGCGCAGATCAAGGGTCCGATTGCCGGCACCGGCGCGGAAATGTGGGTCAACCTGAACCCACAGGCGTACCGCGACCTGGCGCAGCGCCATCTGGCCGGGCTCGAGCCAATCTAGCCGCTGGATCATCGGTTTTCCGCAGGGAACGACACCGCGCGATTCTTGTGAAAACATCAATTCGGCTCGGATCACGGTTGCGGCGGCGTCCGCGCTCCTATGAGATGAAGCCCGGGACTCCGTTCGTCGACTGAGGAGTTTGTCGATGTCTGATGAATTGCGAGGACAGGCCAGGCTGTTCGACGCTTTGACGACCAAGGGCACCGCTTTCACGATTGAGGAGCGGCGCAAGTTGGGCCTGCTGGGTCTGTTGCCTACCGTGGTGAAGACTCTCGGCGAGCAAGCCGAACATATTTGGCACGAATTCTCTTCTCGCCATGATGATCTGGACAAGCACATCTATCTGCGCGCATTGCAAGACCGCAACGAGACGCTGTTCTACCGGGTGCTGCGCGAGCACATCCCCGAAACGTTGCCGATCATCTACACGCCGACCGTCGGTGAGGCCTGCCAGCGCTTCGGCGAAATCTATCGGCGGCCGCGGGGGTTGTTCGTTTCCTATGCCGACCGCGACTGCCTTGGCGAGGTGATTGGCAACCGTCCGCAGCGCGATGTCGACGTGATCGTGGTGACTGACGGCCAGCGCATCCTGGGCTTGGGCGACCAGGGCATCGGGGGTATGGGCATTCCGATCGGCAAGCTGTCGCTCTACAGTCTCATCGGCGGCATCGACCCCGCTCGCACTCTTCCGATTGTTCTGGATGTGGGTACCGACAACGTCGAATTGCTGGACGATCCACATTATTTGGGCTGGCGCCACCGACGCATCGATGACGAGGATTACTACGCGTTCATTGACAAGTTCGTCGCGGCGGTGCACGAGCAATTGCCCAACGTGCTGCTGCAGTGGGAGGACTTCGCCACCGCGCACGCGCTGCCGATTCTGGCTCGCTACCGTGACAAACTGCTGACTTTCAACGACGACATCCAGGGCACCGCCGCGGTCGCCCTGGGGGCGCTGCACGGTGCTGCGACAGCGGCCGGTCGTCCGCTGTCGCAGCAGCAGGTGGTGATGCTGGGCGCGGGCTCGGCGGGCATCGGTGTGTTGGACATGATTCGCCAGCAGATGGTGACCGAGGGGCTGTCCGAAAAGGCGGCGCTGGAACGGATCTGGGTTGTCGACGTGGTAGGCCTGCTCACCGACGATCGTACGGATTTGTCTGCGGCACAACGCGCATTCGCCCAGCCTGCTGGGCGCGTTGCCGGCTGGGGCCTGTCCGGCGCGGCCCAACTTGCCGACGTCGTGCACCAGGTCGACGTCGGTGTGCTGCTCGGACTGTCCACTGCTGCGGGGGCTTTCACTGAGGACATCGTGCGCGAGATGGCCGGCAAAACCGCGCGGCCGATCATTTTCCCGCTGTCCAATCCGACTAGCCGCGCCGAGGCGCGTCCGGCCGAATTGGACCAGTGGACGCAGGGACGCGCGCTGATCGCCACGGGATCACCTTTTGGGCCGCTGCTGCGCAAAGGCGTGGAACAGCCTGTCGCACAATGCAACAACGTCTACATCTTCCCAGCCATGGGCCTGGCCGTGACCGCCGCGCAGGCGACCCGGGTGACCGACGAAATGATGCGGGTCGCGGCGGCGACCTTGGGTGACGCATCGCCCGCGCTCGCCGACCCCGACCAGCCGCTGCTGCCTGCGTGGACGGACGTGCCAGACGTCGCGGTGCGCATCGCCCATGCCGTAGCTGCCCAGGCCGTAGCGGACGGGGTCGCTCCCAAACGCACCAATGACGAACTCGCGCAACGCATCACGCAGGTGCGCTGGATCCCCGAGTACCCGGCGACGCCAGCCTAAGGATCCGCTTCCTCGTTGCCGCGTCATCTCCCAAGTGGTGTCGCCTGATATCCCGCCGGCATTTTCAACACCTGGTTGCGAAAGTCGACCACATAGACGTCGCCCTGATCGGTCACCGCTATTCCGTACGGAGCGAAGAGGCCGGTGAACGGCAGCTGGGACACGGTGTTCGAGCCCGCCGTCAATTTGAGAACCCGATCGTTGTTCAAGTCGGTGACATAGACGTTATTGCCGCGATCGACTGCCACGGTGTTCGGAAAGTTGAGGCCGGTGAACGGCAGGATCACCGGAGTGGTTGTTCCTGCAGGCAGTTTCTGCACCCGGTTGTTGCCGGCGTCGGCGACGTAGACACCATCGGCGCTGTCCGCTGCTAGACCATACGGCTGGTTCAGTGGGGTGAACGGCACTACGACCTGGGTATTCGAGGCGGCGGGCAGCTCAAGCACCTGGTTGTTTTTGAGATCGGAGACGTAGACATTGCCGGTGCTGTCCACCGTCACGCCATGCGGCTCAGTCAGACCGGTGAACGGGAGTTCTATCTGAGTCTTGGCCCCGGCGGGGAGTTTCAAGACCCGCTTGTTGTCCTGGTCGGCGACGTAGAGGCTGCCATTGTTGTCCACCGCCAAACCGGCTGGATTGTTCAGGCCGGTAAACGGCATCTCGGTCGGCGTGCTGGAGCCGGCGGGCAGCTGGAGCACCCGCTGGTCGCCCGAGTCGACAACGTAAACATTGCCCGCTCTGTCCACCCCCACCCCTTCGGGATCTTTGAGGGAGAACGGCAGTACGGCCTCGCTGCGAGCGGCCGCAGCGCTTGGCGACGCGGCCTGCTTGGACGCGGTCTGCCCAGAGGATGTTCGTCCGAATACCAGGTAGCCGGTGACTGCGATGATCGCGACGATGACGAGCACAGCACCCGCGATGGCCAGGATGAGCCGGTTCCGTGACGACTTGGGCTGTGCGCGGGCCTCGAACTTCCCTGTGTCCATGAGCCGACTCCCTCACCGTCGTGGTGAACGCGACACCTGGACACTACCGCGCAGGCAGTACCCGCGCACCACGAGTTGAGTAGAGCCGCTAAACCTTTCGGGTGCCTGCCGCGGCGGCTTCCATCTCCCAGTACGCGCGGAGCGCGACCAGCTTGCCCTCGTCGTTGGCCTTGTAGGTGAACACGCCCTCGGCCGTGGTGAGGTAGTCGCCCGTGGTGATGAGGATGTGCCCGACGTTGGCTTCCTCGTTGCCGCACTGGTAGGTGTCGCGGAAGACGAACTCGATTTTGGTGGTGGGCGCAATGGCCTTGTCCCAGAAGGCCGAGATCGCGTCGCGGCCGCGGTGCCCTTTGCCTTCCGGGTCGAAAGCCGAAGGGCCGATGGGATCCTCGACGATGGCGTCGTCGGTGAACACCGCGAGCCATGCGTCCTTGTTTCTGGCGATGACCGCCTCGCGCGAGCGCCGGCCGGCCTCGTGGGCCGGGTGCTCCGTCACGCGTCTACCTTTGCGGGTTTGTTGGCACCGACCACCCACATGGAGTAGTACTGCGAGCCGCCGCCGTAGGCGTGTCCCAGTGCTTTCCGGGCACCCGGAACCTGGTGATCGCCGCCCTTGCCCATCACCTGGATTGCCGACTCGGCGAACCGGATCAGGCCCGAAGCGCCGATCGGGTTTGACGACAACACGCCGCCGGAGGGGTTCACCGGGAGCTTTCCGCCTATGGCGGTCTCGCCGGACTCGGTGAGCTTCCAGCCCTCGCCCTCGGCGGCAAAACCCAGGCTCTCCAACCACATCGGCTCGAACCAGGAGAACGGTACATAGATTTCTGCGACGTCGATCTCGTCGATCGGGCTGGTGATGCCGGCGCCCTGCCATAGCGCGGCGGCCGCGTCGCGGCTGGCCTGCGGGCTGACCTGGTCGCGCCCGGAGAACTGCAGCGGCTCGGTGCGCAGCGCAGTGGCGTGAATCCAGGCCACCGGATTTCCCTGCGCCAGATGAGCTTCGGCGCTCTCCTCATCGCCGATCACCACGGCGGCGGCACCGTCGGAGGATGGGCAGGTCTCGTCGTAGCGGATGGGGTCCCACAGCATCGGGGACTCCATCACCTTCTCGACGGTGATGTCGGGCTGGTGCAGATGGGCCAGCGGGTTGCGGGCCCCGTTGAGCCGGTCCTTGGTCGCGACGATGGCGCCGATGTTGAGCGGTGCGCCGGAGCGGCGGATGTACGAGCGAACGTGCGGGGCAAAATACCCGCCTGCGCCCGCGCCCACCGGTTTGATGAACGGGATGGGAATCGACAACGCCCACATGGCATTCGACTCCGACTGCTTTTCCCAGGCCATCGCGAGCACGCGCTTGTACTTCCCGGACTGCACCAGGCTGGCCGCGACTATCGCGGTCGACCCGCCAACCGAGCCGGCGGTGTGTACCCGGATCAGCGGCTTGCCGGTGGCGCCAACGGCATCGGCCATGAACAGCTCCGGCATCATGACGCCCTCGAAGAAGTCGGGCGCCTTGCCGACCACGACCGCGTCGATGTCGGCAAAGGTACTGCCAGAGTCGGCGAGTGCCCGATCGATCGCCTCGCGCACCAGGCCGTTCATCGAGACGTCTTTGCGCTTGGCCACATACTTGGTCTGCCCGGTACCCAGTACCGCTGCGAGATGCGCGCCTGCGCCGGCCATCAGTTCTTTCCTTCCATGACCGCAACCAGGTTCTGTTGTAACGCGGGCCCGCTGGTAGCGTGCGCGAGCACTCGTTCGGCCGATCCGTTCCAGATATGTTGTGCGGCAAAGCCGATACGCTCGAGACCGGCGACGAACATGGGGTTGGCCGACAGCGCGCCGCCGGACAAGTTGACTTTGGTCTTGCCGTTGATTCCGATGGCCTCGGCCAGGATCAGATGCTGGTGGGTGAACGGCGCATGCAGCTCGGCGACGTCAACACCGGCGTCGCCACCGGTGGCCGCCGAGGCCGAGGCCGCGGTCGACGGCGACTCGGTGAGGTCGCGCGCACCCAGGACCGGGGTTTCGATGCGATGCTCGATTCCCGTTATCCAGGCAGGGTTTTCCCGCAACTCACGGGCACGGTCGCCGGCCGCGAGCACAATCGCTGCGGCCCCGTCGGTGATCGGTGCGATGTCGTGGCGTCGCAGCGGGTCATTGAAGAACGGCCGGGCCAGCAGTTCGTCGATGCTCTTGGCGGACTTTTCGCGGTCGTTGCGCTCGGCATGAGCGAACGAGTCGAGGGCAACCTGGGCCATCTGCTCGTGCGTCCACTTGCCGGAGTCGAGACCCAGGCGGGCCTGTAATCCCGCCAGCGACACCGAGTCCGGCCACAGCGGCGCGACGGTGTAGGGGTCGGTCTGTCGAGACAGGATCTGGCGCAGGATGCCGGCCGAGGACTTTCCGAACCCGTACACCAGCGCCGTGTCGACCTCGCCGGTCAGGATCTTGATGTAAGCCTCGTAGAGGGCCCAGGCCGCGTCCATCTCGACGTGTGACTCGTTGATCGGCGGCACGGCCCCGATCGAGTCGATCGCCGAGATGAACGAGAACGCCCGTCCGGCAAGGTAATCCGAGGATCCCGAGCACCAGAAGCCGATGTCGGTCCTGGCAATGCCGAGCTCCTCGTAGAGCTGGGCGAAGCACGGTATCAACATTTCGACGCCGTTGGTGGTGCCGTCGGTGCGGCGGACATGCGGGGCGTGGGCAAAGCCGACCACCGCAACGTTGCGATCACTCATGTGTGGGTAGGCCCTTTACAGGTGGTGCTTGTAGGTGTCGTATTCGGCGTCCGGCTCGCCGGTCGGCCGGAAGTATTCGATGTTGTCGATGCCGAAACCCCACTCCTCGCGAGGCCTCCACACCGCCTCGACCCGCATGCCCATCCGAACGTCGTCCGCGTCGATGTCGGCGACGAGGTGCAAGAAGGCGATGTCTGCCCCGTCGAGCAGCACGTAGGCCGCCACGTAGGGCGGCTTGATGCGCTGACCCTGGAACGGGATGTTGATGATCGCGAACGTCGTCACGGTGCCCTTGTCCGGCAGTTCGACGAATTCGGTGGTGGGCTGGCCGGTTGCCGGGTCCGCGCCGTGCGGTGGGAAGTAGACCTTGCCGTTCTCGCCGGTGCGCGCACCCAGCAGCTTGCCCTCGGCGATGGCACGCAAGTACGCGCTTTCCTCGTGCGAGGCGGTGTGCTGAATGGTCAGCGAGACCGGCGTGACGATCATCGTGACCGGGTCCTGCTCGGTGGCAGGCCCTTCGGGTTCAGCGTCCTCGCCGAGTGCGAAGTACGCGATGTCGGTGATGGCGCCCACCGTCTCGTCCGCCCAGTGCACATGCACGCGCGCACCGCTGTGGATCGCGTCGGGCGTGCCGGCGTCGACCGCATGGATCAGCGGTGTGTCGGCGCCGTCCAGCTTGATCAGGGCCCAGGCGAACGGCCGGTCGAGCGGCTCGCCGCCCAGGGGTTCGGGCTGCCACGTCCACGACACCACGGTGCCGACGGCCGACACCGGTACCATCTCGCCCAGCGGTTCGTAGGTAACCGGGTCGTATTCGGCAGGTGGTACATGCACCCGGCCGTCTGATCCGCGCACCCCTAGGACGCGGCGCTCACGCAGCGCGGTGAAGAACTTTCCCAGCGTGGGACCGACTGAACGGGTGTAGTCGAAGGAGAGGGTTAACGGCGCGGAGAGAGGCGGCTCGGAGTGATCGATAGTGGTCGGGCCGCTCGAAGTGGCTGTCACGCCATCGAGTAGAACAGGTTCTAAGAACCGTTTCAACATTGGGTTGTGGTCGGGTCCGTTCTGGCAGGGAAAGGCGGAGAGATGAAGCTGGGGTTGCAGCTGGGTTATTGGGGCGCTCACCCGCCGGACAACGCCGGCGAACTCGTCGCCGAGGCCGAGGCCGCCGGGTTCGACGCCGTGTTCACCGCTGAGGCATGGGGATCCGACGCCTACACACCGCTGGCCTGGTGGGGATCGTCAACCGAGCGGGTGCGGCTGGGCACGTCTGTCGTGCAGCTGTCCGCGCGCACCCCGACGGCGTGTGCGATGGCCGCCTTGACGCTCGACCACCTCAGCGGCGGCCGCCACATCCTCGGGCTCGGAGTGTCCGGCCCGCAGGTCGTGGAGGGCTGGTACGGCCAGACGTTTCCCAAGCCCCTGGCCCGCACCCGTGAATACATCGACATCATCCGGCAGGTGTGGGCCCGTAAAGCGCCGGTGACCAGCGCCGGTCCGCACTATCCGCTGCCGCGGATTGGGGAGGGCACCACCGGCCTGGGCAAGCCGCTCAAGCCCATCACCCACCCGCTGCGCGCCGATATCCCGATCATGCTGGGCGCCGAGGGGCCGAAGAACGTGGCGCTGGCCGCCGAGATCTGCGACGGCTGGCTGCCGATCTTCTACACGCCGCGCATGGCGGACATGTACAACGAATGGCTCGACGAGGGCTTCGCCCGGCCCGGTGCCCGGCGCAGCCGCGAGGACTTCGAGATCTGCGCGACGGCTCAGGTCGTCGTCACCGAGGACCGGGCGGCGGCGCACGCCGCGATCAAGCCGCATCTCGCGCTGTACATGGGCGGAATGGGCGCCGAGGACACCAACTTCCACGCCGACGTGTACCGACGGATGGGCTATGCGGAGGTGGTCGAGGAGGTCACCAAGCTGTTCCGCACCAACCAGAAGGACAAGGCGGCCGAGATCATCCCGGATGAGCTCGTCGACGACGCCATGATCGTCGGCGACATCGACTACGTCCGTAAGCAGATCGCGGCCTGGGAAGCCGCGGGCGTGACCATGATGGTCGTGTCCGGTCGCACACCGGAGCAGGTCCGGGACTTGGCCGCGCTGGTTTAGCCGGTTCTTGCCAGGGATTAGAACGCGTTCTAGATTTACCGGATGACTGCGTCCCAGCACACCATCGCGGGCACCGTTCTGACGATGCCGGTGCAGATCCGCAAGGCGAATCAGCACATGGCCATGTTCTCTATCGACGCCGACGCCGCCCAGCGGCTGATCGACTACAGCGGTCTTCAGGTCTGCCGTTACCTGCCGGGGCGCGCGATCGCGGTCCTGATGCTGATGCATTACATCGACGGCGACCTGGGGCAGTACTACGAATTCGGCACCAGCATCATGGTGAACCCGCCTGGATCCGATGCGAGTGGGCCGCGTGCCCTAGGGTCCGCCGGCGCCTTCATCCACCACCTGCCCGTCGACCAGGCGTTCACGCTAGAAGCGGGAACAACGATCTGGGGCTACCCAAAAGTCATGGCGGACTTCACGATTCGTGAAGGCGCTCAGTTCGGCTTCGACTGCGTCGTCGACGGGCAACTGGTGATCGGCATGGACTTCCGCCGCGGCCTGCCGATTCGGCTGACCCCGCGGCAGCAGGCGCAGCGCAGCTACTCGCACCGCGACGGGGTCACCCGCGAGACCGGCTTCGAGCACACGCTCGACGGTGTCCGCACGCGGATCGGGGGCGTGCGCGTCCGGCTCGGCGATCACCCCTACGCGAAAGAGCTGGCGTCGCTGGGCCTTCCGAAGCGCGCGATAGTCTCAAGCTCTGCTGACCAGGTACAGATGACATTCGGCGATGCCCAGGAGATCTCATGACAGTGACTTCAGCGACCAGACCCTCTGTGGATCTGACCGACGGCGCGTTCTACGCGGGCGACTCGCGGTCGATCTATCGCTGGATGCGGGAGAACGAGCCGGTCTTCCGGGACCGCAACGGTTTGGCCGCCGCGGCGACCTATCAGGCCGTCATCGAGGCCGAGCGCAAGCCGGAGCTGTTTTCCAACGCCGGCGGCATCCGGCCCGACCAACCCGGCGTCGAGATGATGATCGAGATGGACGACCCGCAACACCTGTTGCGGCGCAAGCTCGTCAACTACGGCTTCACCCGCAAGCGCGTGAAAGATCTGGAATCCAAGATCACTTCGCTGTGCGACACGCTGATCGACGCGGTGTGTGAACGGGGCGAGTGCGACTTCGTCTGGGACATCGCCGCGCCCCTGCCGATGGCGGTCATCGGCGACATGCTCGGGGTCCGTCCGGAGGAACGCGAGATGTTCCTCAAGTGGTCCGACGATCTGGTCAGCTCCTTGAGTAGTACTGCGGCCGAAGCGGACATCCAGGTCACCATGGATGCCTTCGCCGCCTACAGCGGATACATGATGGGGATGATCGAGGCCCGCAAGGCAGAACCGACCGATGATCTGGTCAGCGTCCTGGTGCATGCGGAGGTCGAAGGGGCGCAGCTGGAGGACCATCAGATTGTCACCGAGGTCCTGCTGCTGCTGATCGGCGGCGACGAGACCACCCGCCACACGCTGTCCGGCGGGACCAGGCAGCTACTGCTGCACCCCGAGCAGCACCGGCGGTTGGTGGGCGACCTGTCGTTGCTGCCCAACGCGATCGAAGAGATGCTGCGCTGGACGGCACCGGTGAAGAACATGGCGCGCACGATCACCGCCGACACCGAGTTCCACGGCACGCAGCTGCACCAGGGCGAGAAGATCATCCTGCTGTTCGAGTCGGCGAACTTCGACGAGAAGGTCTTCGAGGACCCGGAGAGCTTCGATATCGAGCGCTACCCGAACAACCACCTCGCGTTCGGCTTCGGGACGCACTTCTGCCTGGGCAACCAGCTCGCCCGGCTGGAGTTGTCGATCATGCAGACGCGCCTGCTGCAGCGCCTTCCGGATCTGCGACTGGCCTCTCCAGACGCTGCACTGCCGTTGCGGCCGGCGAACTTCGTGTCCGGCCTGGAGAAGATGCCGGTGGCATTCACCCCGAGCGCCCCGCTGGGGTAAGGCACTGCTGCTCGCGAACGGGCGGTCACGTCAGCAACATTGGGCGCTGTCGTCTTCACCCACGTTTTGCCCGCCTCCGAGCGACAACGCAGCGGTGACGACGACGCGCAGCCCAGCTACGCGCGATTGTCGCTCGGAGGCGGGCAAAACATCAGGCGTCTCGCGTGGAGCCCTCCGCGCGCAGATGTGACGAAGCGCTAGCGGTTCTGGAAATTGGGCTTGCGCTTCTCGGCGAAGGCCCGCGGCCCTTCCTTGGCGTCGTCGGATAGAAACACCTTGATGCCGATCTGGGTGTCGATCTTGAACGCGTCGTTCTCGTGCAGGCCCTCGGTCTCGCGGATCGCCCGCAAAATCGCCTGGACCGCCAGAGGCCCGTTGTTCTCGATGAGCTCGGCGATCTCGAGCGCCTTGGTCAGGGCCTGGCCGTCGGGGACCAGGTGCCCGATCAGGCCGATCTCCTTGGCCTCGGCGGCGGTGATGTGCCGCCCGGTCAGCAGCAGGTCGCAGGCGACCGTGTAGGGGATCTGCCGCACCAGGCGCACGGCCGAGCCGCCCATCGGGTACAGGCTCCACTTGGCCTCGGAAATGCCGAACTTGGCGCTTTCGCCGGCAACCCGGATGTCGGTGCCCTGCAGGATCTCGGTGCCCCCGGCGATCGCGGGCCCTTCGACGGCGGCGATCAGCGGCTTGGTCAGCCGGCGACCCTTCAGCAGGGCGTCGATGCGTGACGGGTCGTAGCTGCCGTCTTTGAAAGACTCGCCCGGCGGCTTCTTGGTTGCTGCCTTGAGGTCCATCCCCGCGCAGAAGTAGCCACCGGCCCCGGTCAGGATGCAGCATCGGATGTCGTCGTCGTTGTCGACG
Source organism: Mycobacterium numidiamassiliense (assembly GCF_900157365.1). Lineage (GTDB taxonomy): Bacteria > Actinomycetota > Actinomycetes > Mycobacteriales > Mycobacteriaceae > Mycobacterium > Mycobacterium numidiamassiliense. Next base: position 669,942 of record NZ_FUEZ01000004.1, read on the forward strand.
CGGTCCCAGGCCTGCACCATGATTTCCATCATTTCGGTGCTCAGCGCGTTGCGGGCGTGCGGCCGGTTCAACGTGACGATCAGGGTGTGGCCGCGCTGTTCAACGATCGCGTCGGGACCCGATTGTTCGTTTGCTGGAGCCTCGGCCATCACTATCGCCTTTCCCTCGTCTGTGAGCATCAGCTTGTCAAGAAATGTAACACGTTCTAATTTGGTGGCCGTGGCCCTGAATATTGCCGATCTCGCCGAGCACGCCATTGACGCTGTGCCTGACCGTGTCGCCCTCATCTGCGGTGATGAGAAGCTGACCTACGCACAACTGGAGGAGAAGGCCAACCGCCTGGCGCACTACCTCATCGATCGGGGCGTCAAAAAGGACGACAAGGTCGGGCTGTACTGCCGCAACCGCATCGAGATCGTTATCGCGATGCTCGGCATCATCAAGGCCGGCGCCATCCTGGTGAACGTCAACTTCCGCTACGTCGAGGGTGAGCTGCGCTACCTGTTCGACAACTCGGACATGGTCGCGCTGGTGCACGAGCGCCAGTACTCCGACCGGGTCGCCAACGTGCTGCCCGAGACTCCGAACATCAAGACGATCCTCGTCGTCGAGGACGGCAGCGACAACGATTTCCAGCGCTACGGCGGCGTCGAGTTCTACTCGGCGATCGCGCAGGGCTCGCCCGAGCGGGACTTCGGCCCACGCAGCGCCGACGACATCTACCTGCTGTATACGGGTGGCACGACGGGCTTCCCTAAGGGCGTGATGTGGCGCCACGAGGACATCTACCGAGTGTTGTTCGGGGGCACGGACTTCACCACGGGCGAGTTCGTCAAGGACGAGTACGACCTGGCGAAGTCGGCCGTCGCCAACCCGCCGATGATCCGCTACCCGATCCCGCCGATGATTCACGGGGCCACCCAGTCGGCTACCTGGATGGCGCTGTTCGCGGGTCAAACTACTTTGCTTGCACCGGAATTCGACGCCGACACGGTCTGGCGCACAATTCACGAGCACAAGGTCAACATGCTCTTCTTCACCGGCGACGCGATGGCCCGCCCGCTGCTGGATGCCCTGCTGGCCCAGCAAGACAAGGGCAACGAGTACGACCTGTCGTCGCTGTTCGTGCTCACCAGCACCGCGGCACTGTTCTCCACCAGCATCAAGGAGAAGTTCCTCGAGCTGCTGCCCAACCGCGTGATCACCGATTCGATCGGATCTTCGGAGACCGGTTTTGGCGGCATCAGCGTCGTCACGAAGGGTCAGTCGCACACGGGCGGACCGCGGGTGCAGATCGACAAGACCACGGTAGTGCTCGACGAGGAGGGCAACGAGGTCGAGCCGGGATCGGGTGTGCGGGGCTTCATCGCCAAACGCGGCAACATCCCCGTCGGGTATTTCAAGGACGAGAAGAAGACTGCCGAGACCTTTAGGACGTTCCACGGCGTGCGCTACGCCATCCCCGGCGACTTCGCAACGGTGGAGGAGGACGGCAGCGTCACCATGCTGGGCCGCGGTTCGGTGTCCATCAACAGCGGTGGCGAGAAGATCTACCCCGAAGAGGTGGAGGCCGCGCTCAAGGGGCACCCCGACGTGTTCGACGCCTTGGTCGTCGGAGTACCCGACCCGCGCTTCGGGCAGCACGTCGCTGCGGTGGTGCACGCACGCGAGGGGACCCGGCCGGCGCTGGCCGAACTCGATGCCTTCGTACGTAGCGAGATCGCGGGATACAAAGTGCCGCGCAGCCTTTGGCTGGTCAACGAGATCAAGCGGTCGCCAGCGGGCAAGCCCGACTACCGCTGGGCCAAGGAACAGACCGAGGCGCGGCCCGCCGACGACGTTCACTCCGCGCACGTCACCGCCTGATCCTTCAGGCTGTGTGACCGACTTCGTCAAACGCCGCCAAGGCGCCCCGGATGGCTTCTTTGCCTGGGAAGCCGCGGGGCTGGGATGGCTTTCGAGCGTCGGCGAGGGCGTGCCGTGCGCGCAGGTTCGTTCCTTCGACGCCTCCAGCCTGACGCTGCAACGACTCGATTCGGTGGCTCCGAGCCGCGAAGCGGCCGACGTGTTCGGCGGCCGGCTGGCGGTCACGCACGGCGCGGGCGCCGCGGCATACGGTGCCGGACCCGACGGCTGGGATGGACCAGGGTTCTTCGGGCCGCTGTCCCAGCCGTTGCCGATGTCGCTTCGTGCACACCCGCGCTGGGGCGACTTCTATGCCGACGAACGACTGGTTCCGATGACCGAGCTCGCGGCGCCGCGGCTCGACGCGTCGACCCGGGCAGCGATCGTCGCCGTCGCGGCACGGTGCCGCGCGGGGGACTTCGACGACGACGACGGACCGTCCCGGCTGCACGGTGATTTGTGGAGCGGCAACGTGATGTGGACGCCCGACGGCGTGGTGCTGATCGATCCGGCCGCGCACGCCGGTCACCGCGAAACCGACCTGGCGATGCTCGCGCTGTTCGGCTGCCCGCACTACGAAGCCGTCATCGATGGTTATCAACGCGTGCGGCCGCTGAAACCGGGCTGGCGCAACCGCGTCGGGCTGCATCAGCTGTTTCCACTGCTGGCACACGTGGTGCTGTTCGGCGGCGGGTATGCGGGGCAGACGCACGCCGCGGCCCGCGCCGCGCTGGCCGCCTGAGGGCCGAGGTCTAGAGTCGAAACGCGATGACGATCGATGTGTGGATGCAGCATCCGACTGCGCGGTTCCTGCGCAGCGACATGTTGGCATCGCTGCGGCGCTGGACCGGCGAAGCCATCCCGGACGACGACATCCCGATTTCGGCGACCATCGCGGCGATGGACGCCGCCGACGTCGACCTCGGCCTGCTCAGCGCGTGGCGCGGCCCGGGTGGCCAGGACCTGATCTCCAACGACGAGGTCGCGGAATGGATTCGTCTGCATCCCAATAGGTTTGCCGGGTTGGCGACCGTCGACTTGGACCGACCCATGGACGCCGTCCGCGAGCTGAGGCGCCGGGTCAGTGCAGGGTTCGTGGGCCTGCGGGTCGTGCCGTGGTTGTGGAACGCGCCGCCCACCGATCGCCGCTACTATCCGCTTTTCGCCGAATGCGTCGAGGCCGCGGTTCCGTTCTGCACCCAGGTCGGCCACACCGGTCCGCTGCGGCCATCGGAGACTGGACGCCCGATTCCCTACATCGACCAGATCGCTCTCGACTTTCCCGAGTTGGTGATCGTGTGCGGACACGTTGGCTACCCGTGGACCGAAGAGATGGTCGCCGTGGCGCGCAAACACGAGAACGTCTACATCGACACCTCGGCCTACACGATCAGACGGCTGCCCGAGGAACTCGTCCGGTTCATGAAAACCGGTACCGGACAACGCAAAGTCCTGTACGGCACCAACTATCCGATGATCGCCCACGGACATGCCCTGGCGGGACTCGACGATCTCGGGCTGACGGATGAGGCCCGCCGAGACTTTCTGCACGACAATGCCACTCGCGTGTTCAGACTGGAGGCAACGAAGTGAACGGCGCTCAGGCCTTGATCAACACCCTGGTCGACGGCGGCGTCGACGTGTGCTTCGCCAACCCGGGCACCTCGGAGATGCATTTTGTGGCCGCACTGGACGACGTGGCGCAAATGCGCGGCGTCCTAGCGCTTTTCGAGGGCGTCGCCACCGGTGCGGCCGACGGATATGCCCGCATGGCCGACCGGCCCGCGGCGGTGCTGTTGCACCTTGGCCCCGGGCTGGGCAACGGCCTGGCCAACCTGCACAACGCACGTCGGGCCCAGGTGCCCATGGTGGTCGTGGTCGGCGACCACGCCACATACCACAAGAAGTACGACGCCCCACTGGAATCCGATATCGACGCGCTTGCCGGCACCGTCTCCGGCTGGGTGCGCCGCACGACGGAGGCCGCCGCCGTCGCGACCGACGCGGCCGAGGCGATCTCCGCCTGCCGGGCGGGCTCGTACATCTCGACGCTTATCCTGCCCGCCGACGCCTCCTGGTCGGAGGGTGCCCAGCCCGCCACACCAATACCCGCCCAACCGGCGGCGGCCGACCCGCTGCTGGCCCCCGAGGTGCTGGCGGTGCTGCGATCCGGAGAGCCGACGGTGCTCATGGTGGGTGGCGACGCCACCCGGGGCGCCGGGCTTTCCGCGGCCGCGCGGATCGCCGCGGCGACGGGCGCAAGGCTGCTGTGCGAGACATTCCCGACGCGGCTGGAGCGTGGTGCCGGCATCCCCGCCGTCGAGCGGCTGGCGTACTTCGCCGAGGCCGCCGCGGGTCAATTGGACGGTGCCAAGCACCTGGTGCTGGCCGGGGCCAAATCGCCGGTCTCCTTCTTCGCCTACCCGAACATGCCGAGCGACCTGGTTCCCGCCGGCTGTGAGGTGCACGTGCTCGCCGGGCACAGCGGTGCCGCCGACGCCCTCGCGGCGGCGGCCGACGAGCTGGCGCCGGGCACCGTTGCCGCGGTGGCCGCCCCGTCGCGCCCGCAGCTGCCCATCGGCGCCCTGACGTCGGCGTCGGCGGCCGACGTGATCGGGGCACTGCTGCCCGACCGGGCGATCGTCGTCGACGAGTCGAACACCTCCGGTCTGCTGCTGCCGCAGGCCACCGCCGGCGCACCCGCCCATGATTGGCTGACACTAACCGGCGGGGCGATCGGCTACGGCATCCCAACCGCCGTCGGCGCTGCGATCGCCGCCCCCGATCGTCCGGTGCTGTGCCTGGAATCCGACGGGTCGGCGATGTACACGATTTCTGGACTCTGGACTCAGGCGCGCGAGAACCTCAACGTGACTACGGTCGTGTACGACAACAGCGCCTATGACATCCTGCGCATCGAATTGGCGCGGGTAGGCGCCGGGTCCGCTCCCGGCCCCAAGGCTCTGGCCTTGCTCGATCTGTCAAGCCCGACAATGGACTTCGTAAAAATCAGCGAAGGCATGGGAGTTCCGGCCCGCCGGGTAAGCACGGCCGAGGAGTTCGTCGCAGCCTTGCGCGACGCCTTTGCCGAACCCGGGCCGCACCTGATCGACGCGGTCGTCCCGTCAATAGCGGGCTAGCACGGGCAGACGGCTGACAAGCCAGTTGGCCAAGGTATTGAGCACCTCGACTCCTGCTTCGAACACTGCAGCCTCGGCGGCCAGCGCGACACCCCATTGCCCGGATGGAGTCGGCATGACGCCGAATTGCCGGACCAGGTATTCGCCTTCGGCCCCCGGCCCCCAACCACCCTTTGCCGCAATGCCTTTGGCGGCGAGTCCCCAGCGGTGGCCAGCGGTCAGGTTGCCCATCAAATCGATGACGTCGGCCGCCCCCTCGATGGACGGCAGCTGCGCCGCGAACCGTGCTTGTCGCTGCAGGGTCCACTGTGTCTGGCCGAACGCAGTGTAACCCCTTCGCAGGCGCCGTGATTCGACCTCGGTTTTGGTATCACCGCCCTCGGCGATGATGCCCTGCACCTGGCGGGCCGCGTCCGCCGGATCGCCCAGCCCCGACCACAACTCCTCGGACGCGCGATTGTCGGATTCGGTGATGGCTTTGACGGCCAGGTCGCGTGCGCGTAACCAGTTGCAGCGCAGTGCCGCGATCGCCAAGGGCACTTTGATCGTCGACCAGGCCACACCTGAGGACCAAGTGCCCAGCGCATAGGTACGGTCCGGTCGGGCGATCGCGATACCGACGTCGGCCGGCACCGACGCGGAAAGCCGTTCAAAGCTCGCTTCGAGCGCGAGCTCGAGAGGCCGAGATGTCATGTGACTAACGCTGAATCGGCCACACCGGTTCGCCGCAGTCGACGCCCTCGGCCGACAACTGACGTTTCAACACCTTGAACGTCACGGTGCGCGGCAACTCGGTGCTGACCCGGACGTACGACGGCCACTGTTTGGGCCCCAGGTCGGGCTGCTCGGCCAGGAACGCCCGGAATTTCTCGGCGTCGAATTCGGCACCCGGCGCCAGCACCACCGCGGCCATCACCTGGTCCCCGACGGCTGGGTCCGGCACCGGATACACCGCAACTTCGGTCATATCCGAATAGCGTAGCAACACCCGCTCGATTGGGGCCGCGCCGAGGTTTTCACCGTCCACCCGCATCCAATCACCAAGCCGCCCTGCGAAATACGCGTATCCAGCTTCGTCGAGATAAGCAAGGTCGCCGCTGTGATAGATGCCGCCGGCCATCCGCTCGGCCATGGCGGCCTCGTCGTTGTAGTAGCCCTCAAAGCTACCGGCGCCGGTCGTGTTCACCAGTTCGCCGACAACCCCCGGCGGGCAAGGCGCGCCGGTATCGGGGTCGACGATGGCGACCCCGTCGGGTAGCGGCCCCAGTGCGCCGGCAGGAGTGTCCGGGGTGCGGGCGATGGCCACGCCGAGTTCGGTAGAACCAAACCCATCTTGAACGGCACAGCCGAACCTGCGGCCGAAGCGCTCGACGTCGCGCGGTACGCCCTCATTTCCGTAGACCGCTCGCAGCGGGTTGTCCGTGTCGTCGGGCTGCTCGGGGGTGGCGAGCACGTAGGACAACGGCTTGCCCACGTAGTTGGCGTAGGTGGCGCCGTAGCGGCGCACGTCCGGCAAAAATCCCGACGCGGAGAACTTGCGTCGCAACGCCAATGACCCGCGGCACGCCGCGGCGACCGCCCACCCGACCAGTACGGCGTTGGAATGAAACAGGGGCATCGACACGTAGCAGACATCGTCGCGGCCCAGGCCGAACCGCTGGGTCATGCCCTGGCCGGCCCTCCCGACCTTGCCGTGGCTGACCATCACCGCCTTGGGATCGCCGCTGGTGCCCGAGGTGAAAAGCAGCATGAACAGGTCCGCGGGCGAGGCGGACTGGAAGACCAGCTCGACGTCGCGATGCGCGGCCACCTCCTCGGCCCACTCGGCGGAGTCGACGTTCACATACTCGGTACCGTCCAGCGCCGCAGCCGAATTCGAGTCCGTCAACACCACCTGGCAGTCGGCCCGGCGGATATCGCGGGCGAGTGCCTCGCCGCGCCGCACCGGGTTCAGGCCCGCCGGCACAATCCCGGACATCCCGGCGGCCACCAGCATGGCCGAGAAAAACGGCGTGTTTTCCAGCAGCACGCCGACGTGCGGTGGCCTGTTCGGGTCCAGACGGGCACGCAGTGTCGCCGCGATGGCCGCGGCGTGCTGGACATGATCACGCCAGCTGACGAATGAGTCTTCGAAATAGACGCCCTGGTCGTCGATCTCGGCCAGTGGTACCAGCAGGTCGGTGACGGTCGGGTCGGTCGACGCGTGCAATTCGCCCACTCGCCCTCACCGCCTCGCGGCTGGGGGTGCCCCCACCTCGGTCGCCCATACGAACCGCATCGTCGTCGGGCCGTCAGGCTGGGGTGTCCGCCAGCTCGCGGCCGATCCGGCGCAGCTGTCCGGTGGCGCCGCCGAGTGCGAACTCGGTTTCCTTGGCGGCCAGGAAGTAGCGATGCACCGGGTGATCTGTGTCGACGCCGACCCCGCCGTGCACATGCACGATGGTGTGCGCGACCCGGTGGCCGGCATCGGCGGCCCAGAACGCCGCACTGGCCACGTCGATCTCGGCGGGGATGTCCTCAGAGACGCGCCACGCCGCCTGGGTGAGCGTCAGCCGCAAACCCTTGACGTCGATGTAGCCATCCGCCAGCCGCTGTGCAACCGCCTGGAAGCTGCCGATCGGACGATCGAATTGCTCACGCTCACGGGCATATTCGGCGGTCATTTGCAATCCACGGTCCAGCACCCCGAGCTGATACGCGCTGCGGCCCAGGGTCGACAGCGTGCCCAGCCACGCGACGACGTCGCCTCCGCCGACCTGCCGACCAGCGTCCAGCTGGGTGCCGTCCAGAGCCAGCTGTGCGACGCTTCTCAAGCCGGTTGTTTGCAGCGGGGTCACCGTGACACCGGGGTCGTCGGTGGCGACGAGGAAAACGGCTGTGCCGGAATCTGTTTCGGCGGGCACCAGGAATGCGTCGGCCACCGGGCCGAAGCCAACCTGGGTGCGGGTGCCGGTCAGCCGGTATCCCTCACCATCCCGGGTCGCCCGCACCGGCCCCTCGCCCATCTCGCCGTCGAGCGCGACGGCCAGGATCTTGTCGCCCTTCACCGCGGGTACACCCCAGGCCTGCTGCAGTTCCTCGGAGCCGAACCGCGCCAGTGCACCGGCACCCAGCATCACCGATTCCAGGTACGGCACGGCGGCCAGCTGGCGACCCAGCGCGACCAAAATGGCCACCTGCTCGAGCGCGCCGAAATTGTCACCGCCCAGCACCGAGGCCGACGCGCTGGTCAGGATATCGGCGCCGACCAGCTTGCCCCACAGCTTGCGGTCGAAGCGTTGCTCGAGCGCATCCAGTTCCCGCTGATGCTCCGGCGTGCACACCGAGTCGACGATGGTGTCGACCAGGCCGCCGAGGTCAACTGCGGCTTCGGTTGTCGTGAAGTCCATGAATGTATGTCCTTTGTTGCTTAGCGGCTTCGGGGCAGTCCGAGCGCGACCATGCCGATGATGTCGCGCTGCACTTCGTTGGTGCCGCCGCCGAAGGTCAGGATCAGGCACGCCCGGTGCATCCGCTCGACCCGGCCACGCAGCAACGCGCCCGGCGAATCCTGCCGCACCGTCGCCGCGGTACCCAGCACCTCCATCAGCAGCCGGTAGGCCTCGGTGGCCAGCTCGGTCCCATAGACCTTGGCCGCCGACGCGTCCGCCGGCCCCAGGGTGTGGTCTTCGGCCGACGCCAGTTCCCAGTTGATGAGCTTGAGCACCTCGACCTTGGCGTGCACCCGGGCCAGGTTGATCTGCACCCACTCCGAATCGATGAGCCGGGCCCCGCTGGCGTCCTTGGTGTGTTGCGCCCATTCGCGGACCTCGCGGAGGGCCAGAAAGATCGGTTGCGCTGACACCAGGGCGACCCGCTCGTGGTTGAGCTGGTTGGTCACCAGTTTCCAGCCGCCGTTCTCCTCACCGACCAGGTTCGTCACCGGGACGCGCACGTCGGAGTAATAGGTCGCGCTGGTGTCTACGCCGGCCATGGTGTGCACCGGGGTCCACGAGAACCCCTCGGCGGTGGTCGGCACGACCAGCATGGAGATGCCGCGGTGTTTCTTTGCTTCGGGGTTCGTGCGCACCGCCAGCCAGACCCAGTCGGCGTAGGCGATCAGGCTGGTCCACATCTTCTGGCCGTTGATCACGTAGTCGTCGCCATCGTGCACCGCGGTGGTGCGCAGGTTGGCCAGGTCGGTGCCGGCGCCCGGCTCGGAGTAGCCGATGGAGAAGTGCAGCTCGCCGGCCGCGATCTTGGGCAGGAAGAACTTCTTCTGCTCGTCGGTGCCGAAGGCCATGATGGTCGGTGCCACGCTGTTGATCGTCAGGAATGGCACCGGTACGCCCGCAATCGCCGCCTCGTCGGTGAAGATCAGCGAGTCCATCGGGGAGCGGTCCTGGCCGCCGTACTCCTTGGGCCAGTTCAGGGTGAGCCACCCGTCCTTACCCATCTGCGCAACGGTGTCGCGATAAGCGCTGCCGGTCCCGACTTCGCCCTGTGTGGAGTGCAGCGCTTCGGCGCGCTCAGGCGTCATCAGTGTGGTGAAGTACGACCGCAGCTCGCGACGCAGTTCCTCTTGTTCAGGGGTGTAACTGATGCGCATTCCGGCTGTCCTTTGGTTAACGTGACACGCTGTAACTCGACCAACGGCTACCCGATTCGTCTTCCCGGTTGTAACACGTTCTAGTCTGGGAATCCAGCGACCGTTTCCTCAGACGTACCGGGGTCCTATGGTGTAGCTACCTCATCAACGGATATAGGCCAGCTTCAAGGAGGGTGCCGTGCGGGTGATCGTGGATCGTGACCGGTGTGAAGGGAACGCCGTGTGCTTGGGAATCGCGCCGGACATCTTCGACCTGGACGATGAGGACTATGCCGTCGTGAAAACCGATCCGATACCGTCCGACCAAGAAGAATTGGCCGATCAGGCCATCGCGGAGTGCCCGCGCGCGGCGCTACTGCGCGAGGGCTAGCGGCGAGTGACCCGAAACTAGAGGTATTCATAAATTGACTAGCAGCACGAACGCGACCGATCTTTCCGGAAAGGTCGCGGTGGTAACCGGCGCGGCTGCGGGGCTGGGACGCGCCGAAGCGCTCGGCCTGGCCCGCCTCGGCGCCACCGTCGTCGTCAACGACATCGCCGCCGCACTGGACGCCTCTGACGTCATCGACGAGATCGCCACGCTGGGCTCCAAGGCCGTCGCGGTGTCCGGCGACATTAGCGAGCGCGCGACGGCCGACGAACTGGTTGCCTGCGCGGACGGACTGGGCGGACTCAGCATCGTGGTGAACAACGCCGGGATCACCCGCGACCGGATGTTGTTCAACATGTCCGATGAGGACTGGGACCAGGTCATCGCCGTGCATCTGCGCGGGCATTTCCTGCTCACCCGCAATGCCGCCACCTACTGGCGCAGTAAGGCCAAGGACGCCGGAGGGCCGATCTTCGGCCGGATCGTCAACACGTCGTCGGAGGCCGGCCTGGTGGGGCCCGTGGGCCAGGCCAACTACGGCGCGGCGAAAGCGGGCATCATCGCGCTCACCTCGACCGCCGCCCGGGCACTGGGCCGCTACGGCGTGTGTGCCAACGCGATCTGCCCGCGGGCCCGCACCGCGATGACGGCCGACGTGTTCGGTGCGGCACCCGAAGACGACGTCGACCCGCTCTCGCCCGAGCATGTGGTGAGCCTGGTCCAGTTTCTGTCGTCCCCCGCCGCCGAACGGGTCAACGGACAGGTATTCATCGTCTACGGGCCCCGGGTGACGCTGGTTTCGGCGCCCGTCGCCGAGCACAAGTTCGACGCGGACGGCCCCGCGTGGGAGCCCGCACAACTCAGCAGCGCGTTGCAGGACTACTTTGCTGGCCGCGACCCGGAGGTGGGTTTTTCCGCGGTTGGTTTGATGGAACAATAGCGGCAAATAGTTACTTTCCGGGGGGAATGAGCTAGTAGAACGTGTGTCAGATTGGTAATACGGCAATGGCGTTGACCTGGACAAATTAACGGTTTAGACAAGAAATACCGTTCATTGACACCGTGTACTTCTTCTGAGTTAATATGAGCCGGCTCACAGCGAGCCGAGTGCGACCGAGGACGGAACAAAGGCGACGCACAGACTTCGCCGTGAGCAGCAAAGGGGGGGTGCCGCGTTGATCGAACAACTTGCGGTCCCGGCCCGCGCTGTCGGCGGATTTTTCGAAATGATGATCGACACGGGCCGCGCCTCTTTGCGACGGCCGTTTCAATTCCGCGAGTTCCTGGATCAGACGTGGATGATCGCGCGCGTCTCTTTGGTCCCAACATTGTTGGTGTCCATCCCGTTCACGGTCTTGGTCGCATTCACGCTCAACATCTTGTTGCGGGAAATCGGCGCGGCCGATTTATCCGGCGCCGGAACAGCATTCGGCACCATCACTCAGCTCGGCCCGGTGGTGACGGTGCTCGTGGTGGCCGGTGCCGGCGCCACCGCGATCTGCGCCGACCTGGGTGCGCGCACCATCCGCGAAGAAATCGACGCGATGCGCGTGCTCGGCATCGACCCGATCCATCGGCTGGTGGTGCCGCGCGTGCTGGCATCCACGGTTGTCGCGCTGCTGCTCAACGGTTTGGTATGCGCCATCGGGTTGTCGGGTGGCTACGTCTTTTCGGTTTTTCTGCAGGGCGTCAACCCGGGCGCGTTCATCAACGGGTTGACCGTATTGACCGGACTACGTGAGCTGGTGCTCGCGGAAGTCAAAGCGCTGCTGTTCGGCGTGATGGCCGGCCTGGTCGGGTGTTACCGCGGCCTGACCGTCAAGGGTGGGCCGAAGGGCGTCGGCAATGCCGTCAACGAAACCGTCGTCTATGCCTTTATTTGTCTGTTCGTCATCAATGTCGTGATGACGGCGATCGGCGTGCGGATTTCGGCGAAGTGAGCGGCCGATGAGTTACGACCTCACTTACCGTTTCCGCAACGCCATATCGAAACTGCAAGGGCCGATTGACGATTTCGGCGAGCAAGCGCTGTTCTACGGCCAGACGGTGCGTTATGTCCCCAACGCGCTGACCCGCTACCGCAAAGAGACCATCCGGCTTATCGCCGAGATGACGCTGGGCGCCGGCGCCCTGATCATGATCGGCGGCACGGTCGGCGTCGCTGCGTTCCTGACGCTGGCCTCCGGCGGCGTCATTGCCGTTCAGGGCTATTCGTCGCTGGGCAACATCGGCATCGAGGCGCTGACCGGCTTCCTGTCGGCCTTCCTCAACGTCCGCGTTGTCGCGCCGGTGATCGCCGGTATCGCGTTGGCGGCGACCATCGGCGCGGGCGCGACCGCCCAATTGGGTGCGATGCGGGTGTCCGAGGAAATCGATGCCGTGGAATGCATGGCGGTGCACTCGGTGTCCTACCTCGTGTCGACCCGGCTGATCGCCGGCCTGGTCGCGATCATCCCGCTGTACTCGCTGTCGGTGCTCGCAGCCTTCTTTGCCGCCCGCTTCACGACGGTGTTCATCAACGGGCAGTCATCGGGCCTCTATGACCACTACTTCAATACCTTCCTCATCCCGTCGGACCTGCTGTGGTCATTCCTGCAGGCCATCGTGATGTCGATCGCAGTCATGCTCGTCCATACCTACTACGGCTACAACGCAACCGGTGGTCCGGTGGGCGTGGGAATCGCAGTCGGCCAAGCCGTGCGGACCTCGCTGATCGTCGTTGTCGTCATTACTTTGTGCATCTCGCTGGCGGTGTACGGCGCGTCCGGTAACTTCAACCTCTCGGGTTAAGGGGACCGCTTAAAAATATGGCAGAGGGCGAAGCGCGACGTACAACTGTCCGGCTGGCAGCGGCGCTGCTGGCCAGTTTCTTGGTGGCGTCAGCCGTCTTGACGTACCTCTCCTACACGGCCGCGTTCGCTTCGGTCGACACCGTCACGGTCACGTCGCCGCGGGCCGGGCTGGTGATGGACAACGGCGCCAAGGTCAAGTTCCGCGGCATTCAGATCGGCAAGGTCACCGACATCGACTACGCCGGTGACCAGGCCCGGCTGACGTTGGCCATCAACAGCGACGACTTGCACTACATCCCCTCCAACGCGACGGTGCACATCGCGGGCAACACCATCTTCGGGTCCAAATCGGTGGAATTCATTCCGCCCCAATCGCCTTCGCCGACGTCGCTGCGTCCGGATGCGCACGTGAGCGCTTCGATGGTGCAGCTCGAAGTCAACACCTTGTTCCAGTCGCTCGTCGACTTGCTGCACAAGATCGACCCGGTCGAATTGAACGGGACGCTGAGCGCACTTGCGGAAGGTCTGCGCGGTCACGGCGACGACTTCGGTGCATTGCTGTCGGGACTGAATACCCTGACGCTGCAGGCGAACCCGAAGCTGGGTGCACTGCAGGAGGACTTTCGCAAGACCGCTGTCGTCACCAACATCTATGCCGATGCGGCCCCCGACCTGAACAGGGTTTTCGACAACTTGCCGACCATCAGCAAGACCGTCGTCGATCAGCAGAAGAATCTCAACGACACGCTGCTGGCCACGATCGGCTTGTCCAACAACGCTTATGAGACGTTGGAGCCAGCCGAGCAGAACCTCATCGATGCCATCAACAGGCTACGGGCGCCACTGAAGGTCGCCGCCGATTACTCACCGGAATTCGGTTGCCTCTTCGCCGGTATCGGGCGAGGTATCAAGGAATTCGCCCCGTTGATCGGTGTCCGCAAAGCGGGGCTGTTCACCTCGTCGAGTTTTGTCTTGGGCGCGCCGGCCTACACGTATCCGGAGTCGCTCCCGCAGGTCAACGCCTCCGGAGGCCCGAATTGCCGTGGCTTGCCGGACATTCCGACCAAGCAGACCGGCGGGTCGTTCTATCGCGCGCCCTTCCTGGTCACCGATAACGCCAATATCCCGTATGAGCCGTTCACCGAATTGCAGTTCGACGCACCGTCGACGTTGCAGTTCTTGTTCCACGGCTCCTTCGCGGAACGCGACGACTTCTGATGGCGGAAAAGGTCATGCCGTCGCACCGGTCGATGGTGATCAAGGTCAGCCTCTTCGCGCTGGCGATGCTGTTGGTGGCCGCGGGCCTGGTGGTGGTCTTCGGTGACTTCCGGTTTGGTCCCGAAAGTACCTACCACGCAACCTTTATCGACGCGTCTCGGTTGAAAGCGGGACAAAAGGTTCGCATTTCCGGAGTGCCGGTCGGTTCGGTGCAGGGCATCAAGCTCAACCCGGACAACAGCGTCGACGTGGAGTTCGTCGTCGACCGCCGCTACACCCTGTACTCGTCGACACGTGCGGTGATTCGGTACGAAAACCTGGTCGGTGACCGGTTCCTGGAAATCACGTCGGGTCCGGGGGAGCTGCGGAAGCTGGCGCCCGGCGCGACGATCAACGCCCAACACACGCAGCCGGCACTGGATCTGGACGCGCTGCTGGGTGGACTACGGCCGGTGCTCAAGGGTTTGGACGCCGACAAAGTCAACACGCTGAGCAGCGCCCTCATCGAGTTGTTGCAGGGGCAAGGCGGCGCATTGTCGAACGTGCTGGCCGACACCAGCGCATTCTCGACCGCGCTCGGTCAGCGCGACCAGCTCATCGGTGACACGATCACCAACCTCAATACGGTGTTGGGAACCATCGACCAGAAGAGCGCGCAGTTCTCGGCCAGCGTCGACCAGTTGCAGCAGTTGATCACCGGGCTGGCCAAGAACAAAGACTCGATCGCGGGCGCGATCCCGCCGCTGGCGTCGACGACAACGGATCTCACTGAGCTGCTGCAGACTTCGCGCCGGCCGCTGCAGGGCATCCTGGAAAACACCCGGCCGCTGGCCACCGAGCTGGACAACCGCAAGGCCGAGGTGAACAACGACGTCGAGCAACTCGGCGAAGACTATCTGCGTCTGGCCGCGCTGGGTGCCTACGGATCGTTCTTCAACATCTACTTCTGCTCCGTGACGATCAAGATCAACGGACCGGCTGGTGGCGACATCCTGTTGCCCCTCGGTGGCCAGGTGGATCCCAGCCAAGGGAGGTGCGCTTTTGTCAAATAATCCAAAGCGCGAACGGGACCCGCTACGCACCGGCGTCTTCGGCGTGGTGCTGGTCATCTGCGTGGTGTTGATCGCCTTCGGCTATTCAGGCTTGCCGTTCTACCCCCAGGGCAAGGTGTACGACGCCTACTTCACCGACGCAGGCGGAATCTCGCCCGGCAACGCTGTTTACGTGTCGGGCTTCAAGGTGGGCAAAGTGCAATCCGTCGGTCTGGCCGGCGACAGCGCCAAGGTGACTTTTTCGGTGGACCGGCACGTCGCGGTCGGTGACCAGTCGTTGGCCTCGATCCGCACCGACACCATCCTCGGTGAGCGTTCCATTGCGGTGACTCCGGCGGGCGGCGGTAAAGCGACTTCCATTCCGCTGAACCGGACGACCACGCCGTACACGCTGGCCGGCGCGCTCGAGGATCTGGGGCAAAACGCAAACAACCTGAACAAGCCACAGTTCGAACAAGCGTTGAACGTTCTCACCGACACGCTGCACGACGCGACCCCCGAGCTTCGGGGCGCGCTGGACGGGGTGACGACGTTGTCACGCACCCTGAACCGTCGTGACGAAGCGCTGCAAAGCCTGCTGGCCCATGCCAAGTCGGTGACTGGGGTGTTGTCCCAGCGCGCCGATCAGGTCAACAAGTTGGTCGACGACGGTAACCAGTTGTTCGCCGCGCTCGACGAGCGGCGCTCCTCGCTGCAGCAATTGATCTCGGGCATCAGTGAAGTCTCAGCACAGATTTCGGGCTTCGTCGCCGACAACCGCAAGGAATTCGGCCCGGCGCTGAGCAAGCTCAACGACGTACTGAGCAACCTCAACGAGCGCCGCGACTACATCACCGAGGCCCTCAAACGGCTGCCCACCTACGCGACAGAGCTGGGCGAGGTGGTTGGGTCCGGACCCGGATTCAACGTCAACGTCTATGGCGTGATCCCGGCGCCGCTGCTCGCTGCGATGTTCGACTTCTTCTATCAGCCCGGCAAGCTGCCGGCCAGCCTCGCCGACTACCTGCGTGGCCTCATTCAGGAACGCTGGATCATTAGGCCGAAGTCGCCATGATCAAACGGGCTAACGGCAGCCGGGGGCTCCGCAACATCACCATCATCGCGCTGGTCGCGGTGCTGATCGGTGGTGTGTACACGCTGTACTCGTCCAACGGTGGTGGCCGAAAGATCGTCGGCTACTTCACCTCTGCTGTCGGTCTCTATCCCGGAGATCAGGTCCGGATTCTCGGAGTACCCGTCGGAAAGATCGATACGATCGAGCCACGGCCTTCCGACGTCAAGATCACCATGTCGGTGTCCGACGACGTAAAGATCCCGAAAGACGCCAAGGCCGTCATCATGTCGCCAAACCTGGTGGCGGCGCGGTTCGTTCAGCTCACCCCGGCATATACCGGCGGGGCGACGCTGCCCGACGGCGGCAGCATCGATCTGGCCCGCACCGCGGTCCCGGTGGAGTGGGACGAGGTGAAGGAGGCGCTGACCCAACTGGCCGTACAGCTGGGTCCGACGGCGGGATCGATGCACGGGCCGTTGGGCGCGGCGATCAACCAGGCCGCGGACACGTTTGACGGTAAGGGCGAGTCGTTCCACAACGCCCTGCAGGAGCTTTCGCAAGTCGCTGGGCGGCTTGGGGATTCGCGCAGCGACATTTTCGGCACGGTCAAGAATCTGCAGGTTCTGGTCAACGCCCTGTCGGCGAGCAATGAGCAGATCGTGCAGTTCGCCGGAAGCGTCGCGTCGGTGTCGCAGGTCCTGGCCGACAGCTCGCGCCACCTCGACAACACGCTGGGCACCCTCAACAAGGCGCTCTCGGATATCCGGGGATTCCTGCATGAAAACAACTCGACGCTTGTCGATACGGTCAACCAGCTCAACGACTTTGCCCAGACGTTGAACGACCAGAGCGACAACATCGAGCAGGTGCTACACGTGGCCGGTCCCGGTATCGCCAACTTCTACAACATCTACGACCCGGCGCAGGGCACGTTGAACGGGCTGCTGTCGATACCCGAATTCGCTAACCCGGTGCAATTCATCTGCGGAGGATCCTTCGAAACCGCGGCCGGGCCAAGAGCGCCGGACTACTACCGGCGCGCCGAGCTCTGCCGCGAGCGCCTGGGACCGGTGCTGCGCCGGCTGGCGGTGAACTTTCCGCCGCTTATGTTCCACCCGCTCAACACGATCACGGCATACAAGGGCCAGATCATCTACGACACCCCAGCCACCCAGGCCAAAGCGGCCACGCCGGAACCACAGCTGACCTGGATACCCGCCAACGGCGGACAAACGCCGGCTCCCAGCCAGAACCCCGCGGATCTGCAGGCTCTGCTCGTCCCGAGCGCCCCGCAGACGGGACCACCTCCTGGTCCGCCGCCTGCCGGCCCGAGCGCCGGCCTCGGGCAGGCTCCGGGCTCCGCATACGGGCCCTTGCCCGGCCCCGCGCCGGCCCAGACAGGTACCACACCCGGCGGTGGCGGATGAGCCGAATCTGGTTGCGCGGCAGCGCATTAGCGGCGGGCAGCGCGCTGCTAGCCGGTTGTCAGTTCGGCGGCCTGAACTCGCTGTCGATGCCCGGCACCGCGGGTCACGGCAGTGGCGCCTACTCGATCACCGTGGAAATGCCCGACGTGGCGACGTTGCCGCAGAACTCTCCGGTTATGGTCGACGATGTCACCGTCGGTAGCGTCGCCGGCATCTCGGCCGAGCAGCGCAGCGACGGATCCTTCTATGCCGCAGTGAAATTGGCGCTGGACAAGAACGTCGTGCTGCCGGCCAACGCGACCGCGACGGTTGCCCAGACGTCGCTGCTGGGGTCGCTGCACATCGATTTGGCTGCGCCGAAGGACAAGCCACCGACCGGCAAGCTGGTCAACGGGTCGAAGATCGCCGAGTCCAACACCGGCCGCTTCCCCACCACCGAGGAAGTGTTTTCAGCCCTCGGGGTCGTGGTGAACAAGGGCAATCTCGGTGCGTTGGGCGAGATCACCGATGAGGCCTACCAGGCTTTCGCGGGCCGGCAGAGCCAGTTCGTCGACTTGGTGCCCAGATTGGCCGAGCTGACCGGGGGACTCAACCGACAGGTTAACGACATCATCGATGCGATCGACGGCTTGAACCGATTCTCGGCGACCCTGGCGCAGGACAAAGACAATCTGGGCCGGGCACTGGACACACTGCCTGAAGCGATTCGCGTGCTCAACAAGAACCGGGACCATATCGTCGATGCGTTCGCGGCACTGAAAAGGCTGGCGACGGTGACTTCGAACGTGCTCTCAAAAACCAAGGTGGACTTCGCTGAGGACCTCAAAGGCATTTATTCGGCCCTAAAGGCGCTTAACGACAATCGAAAGAATTTCGTCACCTCGCTGCAGCTCTTGTTGACGTTCCCCTTCCCGAATTTCGGTATCAAGCAAGCCGTGCGTGGCGATTACCTAAACGTGTTCACCACCTTCGACCTGACCCTGCGCCGGCTCGGTGAGACGTTCTTCACCACGTCGTACGCACTTGACCCGAACATGATGCACATGAATGAAGTGCTCAACGCGCCTGACTTCTTGGTCGGCGAAATGGCCAACCTGTCCGGACAGGCGGCCGACCCGTTCAAGATTCCGCCCGGCACGGCATCGGGACAGTAGGGGCGGCGCAGATGATCGACAGACTGACCAAGATTCAGCTCGGCATATTCGCGGTGATCACCGCCGTCACGCTGACGATTATGGCGATTTTCTACCTGCGGCTGCCTGCGACGTTCGGGATCGGGACGTATGGCGTGAGCGCCGATTTCGTGGCGGGCGGCGGCTTGTACAAGAACGGCAACGTCACCTACCGCGGCGTCGCAGTCGGCCGGGTGGAGTCGGTGGGGCTCAGTCCCAATGGCGTCATCGCTGAAATGCGGTTGAACAGCGGGACCCCCATTCCGTCGAACGTCACCGCGACCGTCAAGAGCGTGTCGGCGATCGGTGAGCAATACATCGACCTGGTGCCGCCCGGGAATCCGGCGTCGACCAAGCTGCACAACGGATCTCGGATCGATCGGGCCAACACTCGGATCGGCCAAGACGTCGCCGATCTGCTGAAGCGGGCCGAGACATTGGTCAACAGCCTCGGCGACACCCGGTTGAAAGAGCTCCTGCACGAGACGTTCACCGCTGCCAACGGGTCGGGCCCCGAGCTGGCCAGGCTGATCGAGTCCGCGCGGCTGCTGGTGGACGAGGCCAACGCCAACTACCCACAGATATCGCAGTTGATCGACCAGGCAGGTCCCTTCCTGCAAGCGCAAATTCGCGCCGGTGCCGACATCAAGTCGCTGTCAGATGGGTTGGCGCGGTTCACCTCCGAGGTGCGTCAGGCCGACCCGCAGCTTCGGTCGACCCTGGAAACCGCCCCGGGTGCGGCCGACGAGGCCAGCACGGCCTTCTCCGGTATCCGGCCCTCTTTCCCCGCCCTGGCTGCCAGCCTGGCCAACCTGGGCCGGGTCGGTGTCATCTACCACAAGTCGATCGAGCAGCTGCTGGTCGTGCTGCCGGCGTTGTTCGCCGCGATCACTACGGCCGCCGGCGGTACGCCGCAAGACGAGGGCGCCAAGCTGGACTTCAAGCTCGATCTCAACGACCCGCCGCCGTGCGCCGTCGGTTTCTTGCCGCCGCCGTTGATGCGTACGCCCGCCGACGAGACGGTGCGGGAACTTCCAAGAGACATGTACTGCAAGGTCGCTCAGAACGATCCCAGTACCGTGCGCGGGGCGCGCAACTATCCGTGCCAGGAGTTCCCCGGCAAACGGGCGCCGACGATTCAGCAGTGTCGTGACCCGAAGGGTTACGTACCGGTCGGCCGCAACCCGTGGCGCGGCCCGCCGGTCCCGTACAACACGCCGGAGACTAATGGGCTAAACACGTTGCCGCCCAACAAGTTTCCCTATATACCGCCGGGTGCTGATCCCGATCCGGGCGTCCCCATTGCGGGGCCGCCCCCGCCCGGTGTGGCTCCCGGCCCCGGGCCGGTGCCGCGCCAGCCGGCGTTCGATCCGCCGCCACCCAACGACAGCGGGCCGCCGCCGGGCAACCCGTCGTGGATGCCGCCGGGAGTCCCGCCGGCCCCGCCCCAGCTCCCGTTTCCGAAGTGGTTGCCGCCGCCAGGACCGCCGCAGGGGATCAATCCGCCGCCGGCAGGGCCGGGTCCCGAAAAGCCGTGGGGCCCTCCGCCCGGCCCCGCCGCGGCCGGTCTGCAGCCGCAGGCCAGCGGTCCGTCTTATGCCACCTACGACCAGAACACCGGCGCCTTCAAGGACCCCGCAGGCGGCACTGGTATCTTCGCGGCCGGCGCGAGCGGCGTCTCCAGCGCCGAGAATTGGGTGGACCTCATGCTTGATCCGAGGCCGATGTAGTGGCTTCTGAGACACAACGGGTTCGTCGGCGGGCTTCGCGCGCGGCGGGCCCGGCGCAGGCCGAATCAACCCCGATCGCCGAGGTCCAGATCGACGTCCCGGCCGAGCCGAAGCGGCCGGCAAAGCCGGTCAAGGCGCTCAAGCGGGTCAAGCCGCCGCCGCGGCGGCAGCCGCACCGAGCCCTGGTTCGATGGATCTCAATTGCCGCCGCGCTCTTGGCAATTGGCGCGCTGGCCGGTTGTTTGACCTTTCTCATTGTCCAGCAACGGCACGCCGAGGCCCAACAGGCTCGCGATCAACGCTTCGTCGACACCGCCACGCAGATGGTGGTCAACATGTTCAGCTACAAGCAGGACAACATCGACGAGAGCGTGAATCGGTTCTACAACAGCACCAGTGGCCCGCTGCGGGGAATGCTCGGCGCCAACAACGCCGTCGAGAACCTCAAGGCCCTGTTCCGCTCTACCAACGCGACGTCGGAAGCGGTGATCAATGGCGCCGCTCTCGAGGCCAAAGATCCAGTCACCGACAACGCCTCAGTGTTGGTGTCGGTGCGTGTCACCGTCGCCGACATCGACGGGGTCCACAAGCCGTCCATGCCGTACCGGCTTCGGGTCATCGTGCACGAGGACGAGCAGGGACGAATGACCGGATACGACCTGAAGTATCCCAACGGGGGCAACTGATGCGGTGGCGGCGCTGGCTGCTCGCGGGCGTGGGTTACTTGTTGGTCGCCGGCATTGTCGGGTTGTCCGCAGCGGCCGGGTGGTTCTATTGGGACCGGGTGCAGACCCGCGGGGAGCAGGCGGCGCGGGCCGTGCTGCCCGAGCTGGCCGCCAGGGAAATACCCGAGGTCTTCGCCTACGACTATCAGACCGTCGAGCGTAGCCTCGCCGAGGCGTATCCGCTGCTGACTCCTGACTACCGGCAGGAGTTTCAGAAAAGCGCCAATACGCAGATCATCCCGGAGGCGAAGAAGCGCGAGGTGGTTGTCCAGGCCAACGTCGTCGGCGTCGGGGTGATGTCCGCCAAGCGGGATTCCGCGTCGGTGATGGTCTATCTGAACCGCACCGTGACCGACAAGTCACGGCAGCCGCTCTATGACGGCAGCCGGCTGCGGGTCGACTTCAAGAGGATCGGCGAGAAATGGCTGATCGCTTACATCACGCCGATCTAGTCCTCAGTAGCAGATCGCAATGTCGTTGCACTGCAACGGATAACGCTGGATGGGGCTGGGCGGAGGCCCGTTCAGCGCCAGCGAGAACGGCTGCTTGCTCATCGACGGCTGTAGGCCACAGACGGCGCCGTGCAAACTCGTGTGCGTACCGGTGAGAGTGTCGTTGTCGAACGCATAGGTTTCAGTGGATGTCCCGGTCCCGCCGCCCGGGCAGGAAACACCATCGGCCACGTCCACCTTGAAGGTCCACCGTTGGCCCACCAGCCGGGCCCGGCCACTGTAGTTCCCCAGCTTGTCCTGACGGCTGATCTGTTCGTCGGTGGTGCTGACTATGTTCAGAGAGCAGAAATCGGCCTGAATGTCCGGGTTGGAATAGTCCTTGTAGTAACGGCTTCCGTTGACCTGATCGCACAGCGCCGTGACCGTCCACGTCACCCCTGACACGCCTGCCTGGTTGAAGGTGTAGTTGCCATCCGCGGGTGGTCCGACCGCGCGCGCCGGGTTCCCCGATTCGAGCGCGATCCCGATTGCAACTGCGCAGCTAACGCCGGCGCCGGCGGCCAGCATGCGACGGATCTTCACGTCGAAACTCCCTTCACGCTGCAACGAGTATCACAGCGTTTGGGCGGCAACACCATGGGTTCGCCGCTGCTACTTGGTC
Source organism: Mycobacterium numidiamassiliense (assembly GCF_900157365.1). GTDB lineage: Bacteria > Actinomycetota > Actinomycetes > Mycobacteriales > Mycobacteriaceae > Mycobacterium > Mycobacterium numidiamassiliense. Next base: position 692,228 of record NZ_FUEZ01000004.1, read on the forward strand.
CCGGCGGGACTCGCCTCGGCAAGGGCATCGAGAAACGACCGGGCCCAGCGGTCCACATCGTGGGCGAGCACCTGACGCCGCAGCGAACGCATCCGGCGCCGACCCTCCTCTTCCGACTGATTGAGTGCCGCGTAAATCACGTCCTTGACCCCTTCGAGGTCATGCGGGTTGACGAGATAGGCCTGCCGTAATTCCACTGCTGCGCCGGTGAATTCGGATAAAACAAGCGCGCCGCCGAGATCGTTGCGGCAGGCGACGTACTCCTTGGCGACCAGGTTCATGCCATCGCGCAGCGGCGTGACAAGCATGACGTCGGCGGCCACGAAGAACGCGATGAGCTCGTCGCGGGGGACCGGGCGATGTATGTAGTGCACCACCGGATGACCGACCTCGGCGTATTCGCCGTTGATGTGGCCGACCTCGCGCTCGATGTCGTTGCGCAGGAGCTGGTAACTCTCCACCCGCTCGCGGCTCGGGGTCGCCAGTTGAATCAACACGGTGTCGTCGCGCTTGATGCGGTCCTCGGCGAGCAACTCGGAAAATGCCTTGAGCCGGACATCGATGCCCTTGGTGTAATCGAGCCGGTCGACGCCGAGCATGATTTTGCGCGGATTGCCCAATTCGCTCCGGATCTCGCGGGCGCGGCGCCTGACGTTGCGGTCGCGGGCCGCCTTATCGAGCGCACCGGAGTCGATGGAGATGGGAAACGCGCCCACCCGGACCGCGCGATCCGCCAGCTCGACCTCGCCGAAGCGCGAGCGCACGCCGACCGTTCCCCGGGACGTGTTGGCGCCGATCAGGCGTCGGGACAGGATCAGGAAATTTTGGGCGCCACCGGTCAGGTGGAATCCCACCAGGTCGGCGCCGAGCAGGCCCTCGATGATCTCGGTGCGCCACGGCAACTGCATGAACAGCTCGACCGGCGGGAAGGGGATGTGCAGAAAGAACCCGATCGTCAGGTCGGGGCGCAGCGAGCGCAACATCTTTGGGACGAGTTGAAGTTGGTAGTCCTGGACCCACACCGTGCCACCGCGGCCGGCGGCCCGCGACGCTGCTTCAGCGAAGCGGCGGTTGACGTCGACATAGCGGTCCCACCACTCGCGGTGGTAGATCGGCTTGACGATGACGTCGTGGTAGAGCGGCCACAGGGTGGCGTTGGAGAATCCCTCGTAATACTCGGCGACGTCGTCGGCGGACAGGCGTACCGGGTGAAGTTGCAGTTCGTCCTGTTCGATCGGTTCGTCGCCCACATCGACCACATCGTCGGTGACGCCCGGCCAGCCCACCCACGCGCCGCTGCGGCTGCGCAGTAATGGCTCTAAGGCGGTGACCAATCCGCCCGGGCTGCGTTTCCAGGTAGTGGTGCCGTCGGGGAGCCGTTCGAGATCGACCGGCAGACGGTTGGCGACTACGACGAAGTCGGAATCCCCGAAGGACGGGGCCTTCGCGCCCTGGCCTGCCCTTGGAGCCATTTACGCGTCGAGTTTCGCTGGTCCAATACCGAGCATGGATAGGAAAACGCGGCATTCGTCGGCGTCGTTGGCGTACGCAGCGACAACCCGCCTGGCCTGGCTTGCGGTGCTGTCGGCTACCGGCTCGACATCGCCGATTTCGCCAGGATCAGATTTCGTAGGCATGACTTAACTCTAGGCGAAGCGGATCGTTCGGTCGCAGCCATCTCGCGAGGCCGGCCGACGAGGCCCGCCGACCCGGGCCTGGGCGCCCCGGGCTCTGCCTGAAATGCCTAGTGGAAACCCCTGGGCCGCCGGGCGTTCACGCAAATATGAGGCTTTGTTAACACGTTCCAAATATCCGCCTGGAGCGATTCGCGATTGCCGTCTCGGCGGGCGCGCAGATACGAACATGCAATCCGCCGATTGAAATCCCTAGATCGCCTTCGGGGTGAAATCGAACACCGATTGCGGGGGTTCTTGGCGAACATTTGTGACGGATCGCCCGCCACGCGGCCGACGACCCGGCGGCGGGTCTGAATTGACCGTCGACCAACTTCGCCATGCAAGTGAACAGCGCCCCCAATCACCCACTCCCAAGTGCGCCAACACTTGTCAGAGTCGGAGTTGACCGACCCCGTCGCGCCTGCCGGCGGACGGTCGCACCTGTCCGTCTACTGACAGATGTCAGCTGTTCAAAGGCAAACTAGGATGGCACCGGAACAAAGGCATTATCCTAAACCGCAGCGCCGCACTTTTTGTGGCTCCGCTGACGTCTAAGACTTCGGGAGAAGAACATGGCTCTCACTCCGGCCGATGTTCACAATGTCGCGTTCTCCAGGGCGCGAGTTGGCAAGCGTGGTTATAGCGAGCAAGAAGTCGATCTTTTCATCGATCTTGTTGAACAGGAGCTGATTCGACACATCGAGGAAGATGCCGAACTGCGCCACCGCAACGCCGAGCTGCGCAATCGCGACGGGGGGCTCAAGAAGCGGGAAGCCGAGCTTGCGCGGCGCGAGGCCGCCCTGCATGAGCGCGAACTAGAAGTGCGCAAGCACGAAGCCGAGACGCGCAAGCATCAAGCTCAGCTCTCGCACCAGGAAGCCCAGCTCGCCCACCGGTCGACTCCGCTTCCTCAGCAGGTAGCCCAGATTCGGCACCGGGAAGCTCAAGTGGCCCAGCGGGAAGCCCAGATCGCCCAACACCAAGCTCAGCTCGCGCATCAGGAGGCCCAGCTCGCGCAGCGGGAAGTCGAGATTCGTCAGCGGCAAGCCGAGCTCGCCCGGTGGGAGGGCGAGCTGCGCGAACAAGAGGCCGAGTTCGAACAGCAGGACGCCCAGCTCGCCGAGCGGGAGTCCGAACTGGGCCAGCTGGAAACCGAGTTACAGGAGCAGGAAATCAAGCTGCAGGAGCTCCTGGATCAACCGCAGGCGGCGGAAGTGGACGTCGCGGCCAGGCAGCTGGCGCGGCCCTATCCGCAGCAATTGCGGGCGGTGCCGACGCCGGTGGCGGTCAACGGAGCATCGCACCTCGAGGAGACCCGGGTCGCCGCGGTACACGGCCGTCATGACATGGAGCGGATGGCGATCCGGGCGGTCACCGACCCGCTCGGTAACACGGTGACCGAGACGGTCCACGAGCGGACACGCAGGAGCGCGGTCGAGAACGGTGGTCCGGTAGTTGCTGCCGAACCGGCCGACGAGATCGGACAACTGAAAAAGGAGAACGCGGAACTCGCCCGTTCCCTGGGACTGATCAAATCCGCCGCGGCTCTCTTGGCCGCCGCGCTGGATCAGCAGTAGGGACTCCGACGCCCCTTCCCGCGGGCTGACAGCCAACCCAGCGCGTAACACTTTCGGCGCTGGCCGTAATGTGCAAACTGTCGACGCGATACGCGGCAAGCCCGAGAAGCGAGGTAGGCGCAATGACAGTCTCTGACCAAGCCAACGGCGAGGCGACCAACGCCGACGCGGCCGAGCAGGTCGCCTACGAAACCCTCGACGAGGGTCGCATCGCCCGGATCTGGCTCAATCGCCCCGAGGCGCATAATGCGCAAAGTCGCACCCTGCTGGTCCAGCTCGACGAAGCGTTCGGCCGCGCCGAGGCCGACGACACCGTTCGTGTAGTGATCCTGGCGGCCCGCGGCAAGAACTTCTCCGCCGGCCATGATCTGGGCTCCGAGCAGGCCCTGGCCGAGCGCGCGCCCGGGCCGGGCCAGCATCCAAGTTTCCGCTCACGCGGCGCGACGCTTGAGCCGATCATGGAGAAGCTGTATCACCAGGAGTGGCACTACTTCTTCGAAAACACTTGCCGCTGGCGCGATCTGCGTAAGATCACCATCGCCCAGGTGCAAGGCAACGCGATCTCGGCCGGGCTGATGCTGATCTGGGCGTGCGACCTGATCGTCGCGGCCGACAACGCGAAGTTCAGTGACGTCGTCGCGGTCCGGCTGGGCATGCCGGGCGTCGAATACTATGCGCACCCTTGGGAATTCGGGCCGCGTAAGGCCAAAGAGCTTCTTTTGACTGGTGATTCGGTGGACGCCGACGAAGCCCACCGGCTGGGCATGGTGTCCAAAGTTTTCCCGGTCGACGAATTAGCAGAAAAGACGCTGGAATTCGCGCGACGCATCGCCGAGCGGCCGACGATGGCGTCTCTGCTGATCAAGGATTCGGTCAACGCCGCCTCCGACGCGATGGGTTACACCGAGGCACTGCGGCATGCGTTCCACGTGCATCTGCTGGGACACGCGCACTGGGCGGCGTTCAACGAAAACCGGTGGCCGGTTGGCCAGCCGCCGCACGTCGAGGACTGGCGCACCGCGAAGCCGACGAAGGTTGCTCGCCGCGATACGCCTTAGCACCGGCGATCGGGGGCAGCGCTACCCCCGCCGCAGCCCGCGTGGTTCTATATCTGGAACGTGTTTCAGTTTGCAGAGGAGCTCGCGTGCAGCTTTCTTTCCAGGACCGGACCTACTTGGTCACCGGCGGTGGCAGCGGAATCGGTAAGGGCGTAGCCGCCGGGCTGGTCGCGGCCGGGGCCTCGGTGATGATCATCGGGCGCAATCCCGACCGGCTGGCGGAGGCCGTCAAAGAGATCGAACAGGTTGCGGCGAACGGCGGTTCGATTCGCTACGAGCCCACCGACGTCACCAGCGAGGAAGAGGCGACGCGCGCCGTCGAGGCCGTGACGGCCTGGCACGGCCGGCTGCACGGGGTGGTCCATTGCGCCGGCGGATCGGAGACCATCGGGCCGATCACCCAGATCGACTCGGAGGCGTGGCGGCGGACCATCGACCTCAACGTCAACGGAACCATGTACGTGCTCAAGCACTCCGCGCGCGAGATGGTGCGCGGTGGCGGCGGCTCGTTCGTCGGCATCTCGTCGATCGCGGCCAGCAATACCCACCGCTGGTTCGGCGCCTACGGCGTCGGCAAGTCGGCGCTGGACCACTTGATGCAGTTGGCCGCTGACGAACTCGGCGCGTCATGGGTGAGGGTCAACAGCATCCGCCCCGGCCTGATCCGCACGGAGCTGGTCGCTCCCGTTCTTGATTCGCCCGAGCTGAGCGCGGACTACCGCGCCATCACGCCGCTGCCGCGGCCCGGTGAGGTCGAAGACATTGCGAACATGGCGATGTTTCTGCTCAGCGATGCTTCCAGCTATGTCACCGGGCAGATCATCAACGTGGACGGCGGTGTGCTGTTGCGGCGCGGGCCGGACTTTTCGGCGATGCTGGAACCCGCCTTCGGCGCCGACGGCCTGCGCGGAGTGGTCAACTGAAAAGCGTTGCGGCATAACAGGAGCAGCAGATGAAGCGACTCGAGGGCAAGCGGATCCTGGTCACGGGCGCCGCGTCGGGCATCGGTCAGTCGACCGCGCTGCGGTTGCTTGACGAGGGAGCCGCGGTGGTGGCCGCCGACGTCGCGACCGAGGGCCTGGACGCCACCCGGGCGCACGCCGACGAGGCCAAAAGCGCTGAGCGGCTTACGACTATCCGCATGGATGTCGCCAACGAGGATTCGGTCGTCGACGGTGTGTCGCTGGCTGCCGAAACACTCGGCGGTCTGGACTCGCTGGTCAACGCGGCCGGCATTCTGCGTGCCTGGCATACGCATCAGACCACTCTCGAACAGTGGAATCAGATCATCGCGGTCAACCTGACCGGGACGTTTCTGGTGGTCCGGGAAGCGCTGCCCGCGCTGTTGGCGAATTCGCGTAGCTCGATCGTGAACTTCAGCTCGACGTCGGCGTCGTTCGCGCACCCCTACATGGCGGCCTACGCCGCGAGCAAGGGCGGCATTCAGGCCTTCACCCATTCCCTGGCGCTGGAATATGCGAAGGAGGGCCTGCGCGCGGCGTGCGTCGCGCCGGGCAGCATCAAGTCCGGCATCACCGATGCCACCGGCGGATACCTCCCGAAAGACGCGGACTGGTCCCTGTTTCCCCGGCTGATGCCGATCCTGCCGGCCACGACGGAATCCAGCGGGGCGGGGATGGCCGAACCCAACGCGGTCGCCGGCGTCATCGCCATGCTGGTGTCCGATGACGGAGCCTGGATCACGGGCACCGAAATTCGCATGGACGGCGGCACGCACGCCTGAGGCGAGACGTGCCCGGCCACTAGTTGACGCAGGGCACTCCGCCGCCATCGATGGGCTTTCCCTGATCCGGTGTCGGATAGGCGCTGGTGCCGTAGCCGTAGCCCGGATAGGTGCTGGACTTCGTCGACGTCGTAGCGCTGCTGGACGAGCTGTCGTCCAGGGCGGTGTCGTCCGGGGTGGGTATCGAGATGTTGGTGTCGACGGTCACCTGGATGTGCCCGGGCTGCAGGCTGGGATTGGCCTGCTTCGGGGCGTCCATGCCGAGCAGTGTGGCCACATTGTGCGCGTCTGTTTCGGCGCCGGCGCCGTACTGGACCGAGGCGCCGGCCGGTTCGCCGGAGTTGCGGTCGCGCACCTGGCCCGCGGTGTAGCCGTACTTCTTCAGTGACCGGGATATCTCGCTGGCAACCCCGCTCGTGCTGCCGGAGTTGACCACGTCCACAACGGTGTTCGGGCTGGGTTTGGTGGCCGTGGTGCTGCCGGATGTCGACGGGGAGGCGCCGATCGCGGTCGCGATCTCGGCCTTGATCGCCGCCGGGTCGATGATGTTGACGTCCTGGCCGTCGATGTTGTCGTAGCGCACCACGGGCAGCGTCCGGAACTCCACCTGGTCGGTGCTGGAGCCGCCCGCCAACCCGCCCAGCCGGCGGATCAGGTCGTCGTCCCAACCGGAGGACAGCACCACATCCTTGCGCGCCACCGCCATCAGGCTTTTGAGCTTGTCCAGGTTCGTGAAGGTACCCGTGTCCTGCAGCTCCCGCATGACCGACGAGATGAATGCCTGCTGGCGGTGGGTGCGGTCCAAGTCCCCGTTATCCAGGCCGTGCCGTTGCCGGACGAACGCCAGCGCCTCGGAGGCGTTCAAGCGCTGCGGCCCGGCGGGGAAATCCGCGCCGGAATACGAGTCGTAGACGGCGTGGTTCAGGCACACGTTCACCCCGCCCAGCGTTTGCGCCAGGTCGTAGAAGCCGGCCAGGTTGATCTCGGCGAAGTAGTCGATCGGTACCCCGGTGAGGGTGCGCACCGCGCGCAATGTCGCCGCCCGGCCCGCCTCGCGTCCCTTCGTCTCGAGTTCTTTCTGGCTGCCGACGCCCTGGTTGACCAGCTTCTGCGCGACGTACTGTTTGGTGAGCCCGTACGCCTCTTTGATCTTGATGTGGTTGTATCCGGGAACACCGTTCCATGCCACCCAGTCATCGCGGGGGATGGAGAAAGCGACGACCTTATCGTCGGCGCCGACATGCACGAGTATCAGCGTGTTGGTGTTGTAGCCGCCGTCGTCGGAATCGCCCGCATGCAGCTGCTTGAGGATCGAGTTGGGCAGGTCGTTGCCGTCCTGGTCCTTTCGCGAATCCAGGCCGATGAGCAGGATGTTCATTTCGGATCCGCTGGATCGGGGATCCTCCGGGCTCAGGGCTTCCGAAACGGTGATGCCGCCCAGGGCTCCGTGAGCCACGTAATATCCGGCGCCGGTCATCAGCACGGCCGCCACCGAGACCACGGACATGAAGCCGCGGCTCAATCCTTTGCGGAGAGGCGATGGCTGACGAACCGCCCGATGGCGGTGACGAGCACCGCCAGCGCTTGCCATCAGATACCTCGACCCTTCCCCGGCGCAACATCCGCTACCGGCACGGCCGTTTGCGGTGATGTCGGTGAAAGCATGAGGTCAAGTATGCGATAGCTTGCTGTGAAGCCCCCAATCGAGAAGGCCCCGCAACAGGCGGCTGTGGGCTGTCTCACCCACTCGATCGGGCGAAATCTACCGCGTCAATCTCCCCGCTACCAGCGCATTCTGGCTAAGATTCGCCGAGCGCGCGGTCGGCAAGCGGCTCGGCACCGTCACAGGAGGAATGCGTGGTTGACGAGATCGAGCCCAACTCGTCACCCGACGGAGACCACCGTCCCGACGATGCCGGCCCATCGGGCCCTGACCACGGCTTACGGCGGCTGTGGGCGCGCATCCCGGAGGGACCGCGACTGGTCCTCCCCATCGCCGTGTTGCTGGCCGTGGTGATCGTCGGCTTCTACAACTGGGTGCAGCCTGCCCGGGACGACTGGTCGATGCTGCCGAGCCGGCTTGTTTGCCAGGTGCAGTCCGGAGCAACCCCAGCGCCGTCGGTGACCGTCGCGTGGGTCGACGTCACCCATCCCCGCGGCAACGTGTTGGGGCTGATGGTGCATTTCGCCCAGCCACTCCCGCCGCCGCCCGGCGATCAACTCACCTACAGCCTGGCCAACAACGGCACACCATTCGCTCTACTGATCCCGCAACAAGGCAGCAACGAGATGGCGATCCGCAATGTACGAAAGACACCGGGCACCGACGTCCGTCCGGGCAAAGGCACCTACGCCGACCGGACCGCGGCCGGCCCCGTCGAGATGGTGCTTGACCTGACGAAGTTCGGCATCGAAAAAGAGTTGGTCAGCCCGACGCTCACCGTCTCGTCCGCGGGCAACGCGATGCAGATCTGCCACGCGTAACGAAACCCGTTGCGGCCGGGCGACAGCGCGTTCAGCAGTACGGGTACTCGATGTGCCAGCGGCCGTTGACGTAGTCGGCGCGATATTGCCCGCCCAGTTGCGGGTTGGCATCGCGGATGGTTCCGGTGCCTCCGACGGAGGGCGCGAAGCCGGGCGGATCCCAGGTGATCGACTGCGGGTTGGGCGGCAGGCTCGGCGTGCAACTGATCTGCTTGGCCTTATAGCCGTCGATGATCTTTTGCTCGGCGGTTGCCTGGTCACCGCCATCGGGCGGTGAATCGTTGGCGCACAGTGTGTTTGGGTCGCAAACGCTTTGCCGGGCGTTGGCCGGCACCACGTCGTTGCCGGGTGTAGAGAGCGTCAACAAGATCGTCACGGCCAGTCCTGACGCGGTGCCTGCGCCGACGCTGATGCGCATGGGGTCCTCTCGGCAAAGGGGCTATCGGGCCTTTTCGAGGTCTTCGCCCGATTGATAGAAGACTCGAATATTGGTGCCCGTGAAGATTTCGGCGAGGAAAACACCGAGTGGTTCAACCTCGTAGTAATAGTGAACGTAGCCGTTGGGGTCCAGCGCCGAAGCGCACGACAGGCCCGGTGCACCACACCGCGCCTTGATCGGGATCGCGAGCACCGCGAGCAGCACTACGACGACGATCCCGACCACGGCGGGGACCCTATTGATTGCGTGTCTCGTTTGCAGGGATCGCGTCACGGGTTGGAGTCTAAGCGGAACATTCGGCAATCCCGGGGAAGTAAGGTCAGTCGTCGATGGCCACTCCAACCGTCGACGGGCAACCGCCGTCACAGAATCGAGTCGAGGTACTGGGCAACGTCGGGCCCAACTGGTTCGCCTCGGTCATGGGCACCGGGATCGTCGCCACCGCCGGTGCCAGTTTGCCCGTGCACGTAGTGGGGTTACGTGTTTTCGCCGAAGCGGTCTGGGTCCTTGCCACCGTCCTGCTGGTGGTGCTGATCGTGTTGGTCGGCGGTCATTGGTTGCGCCACCCGACGGTGGCGCGCCGTCACGCCCGCAATCCGCAAATGGCGCATTTCTATGGGGCCGCGCCGATGGCGCTGTTGACGGTCGGCGGCGGAGCCGTGCTGGTCGGCAGGGATCTCATCGGTGAGCGCATCGCCGTGGACCTGGACTGGGTGCTGTGGACCGCGGGCACGCTGGGTGGGTTGTTCACGGCCGTCAGCATCCCGTTTCTGATGTTCACTCAGCACGACGTCGAGCCCGACGCAGCCTTCGGTGGATGGCTGATGCCGGTGGTGCCGCCCATGGTGTCGGCCGCGATGGGGGCGCTGTTGCTCTCGCACATGGACCCGGGCACCGGTCGTCAGACCATGTTGTACGGCTGCTACGCGATGTTCGGCTTGTCGTTGTTGGCCTCGCTGAACATCATCGCGATGATCTGGAGCCGGCTGGTGCTCTACGGCACCTCTGGCACCGCGAGGGTGCCGACGTTGTGGATCGTGCTGGGCCCGCTTGGCCAATCCATCACGGCCGCAGGCCTTCTCGGAGCCGCCGCGCACCTGGCCATCGAGCACGACATGGCCGAGGACATGAACACTTTCGCGGTGCTTTATGGAGTTCCGGTATGGGGCTTCGCGGTGTTGTGGATCGCGCTGGCGTCCGCGCTGACGGTGCGGACGCTGCGGCGCGGGATGCCGTTCGCGCTGACCTGGTGGAGCCTGACGTTTCCGGTCGGCACCTTCGTCACCGGCACTGCGCAGCTCGCCGCGCACACCCATCTGCCTGCCTTCAAAGTGGCCGCGGCGCTGGCCTACGCCGGCCTGCTCTTCACCTGGCTGTTGGTGGCCATCCGCACCGCGCGGGGCAGCCTGCGGGGCAATCTGCTGAAGCTGCCGCCGAGCACCGCGCCGATCAAGGCGCACAAGGACCCAGCGGCCTGACGGCCCGTCGCCGCGCCGGTCGTTTTGACGGCCCGCCTTCGCGGGTAGGCCACCTTGAACACTGGCTCGATGAGCCCTGGCTCAATCAGGACGGAGGTATCGTATGCGCGCCGAAGAAGGCGACGAATCGGTCAAGGATTACGCCGCCGAGGGTAAGCAGGCATTGGGCAGGATCAAGGACGCTCAGCGAGCGGGAAGTCCACTCGGCAGAATATTGCGCCGAGTCGCCAACATCTTCCGCGGCGAGCGGGACCGCCCCGGTGGTGGCGAAGCGGACTGAGGCTGTAGCGCCGTAGGGCTTGCGCTACCCGGGTATACCCTTGCCCGATGGCTGCGGCGGAGCCCAGAAATGTCTAGTACCCCGATCCGCGTGGTCGTCTGGTCCACCGGCGGCATCGGATCCATCGCCGTGCGCGCCGTCGCGGAGAATCCGGGCACCGATCTGGTCGGCGTGTGGGTGCACTCCCCGGAGAAGGCCGGTCGCGATGCCGGTGACCTCGTCGGCATCGGTCCGATCGGGGTGACCACGACCAACGACGCCGACGCCTTGATCGCACTGCGGCCGGACTGTGTTGTGTACGCCGCCATGGGGCCCGACCGCGACGCGGCCGCGGTGCCCGACTACGTCAAACTGCTCGAGGCCGGCGTCAATGTCGTCACCACGAGCGTCCACCGCCTGATCGATCCCGCCGGGTTCGAACCCGAGGTGTGGAGGGAACAGCTAGCGCAGGCCGCCTCGGCGGGAGGGGCGTCGTTGTACGCCAGCGGCATTGAACCCGGTTTCGCTGCAGACCATTTGGTGTTGATGCTGACGACGCAGTCGAAATCCATCACGTCGATCCACGCCAGCGAGATCGCCTTGTACGACGACTATCCCGTCGTCGAAACGATGACGGATGCCATGGGCTTCGGGCGTCCACTCGACTATCAGGCGCTGCTTTCCTACCCGGGCACTATCGCGTTCCAATGGGGCCCAGGGCTGCGCCTGATCGCCCGGGGTCTCGGATTGCAGATCGACGAGATCCGGGAGAACTTCGACAGGGTCGCCACCGACCGCGATCTACACGTGGCGTTCGGCACCGCGGAGGCCGGCACCTGCGGTGCGCTCCGGACGCAGGCGATCGCCGTCATCGACGGCCGCGAAGTGATCACCATCGAACACGTCAACCGGATCGCCCCCGATCTCGGGCTGGAGTGGGCCGAGGAAATGACACAGCCCGTATATCGGATTCGGATCGAGGGCGAGCCGGACATCGCCTGCGACATGACGGCCAGCCTGCGCGAGCCGAAAGCCTCTGGTTCCCCCATGGATTCGGGGGCCGGTGCCATGGTGGCGACGGCGATGCGCGTCGTCAACGCGATCCCCTACGTGGTGGGCGCCAAGCCGGGACTGCTGAGCGCCCTCGACCTTCCGCTCACGCTGCCGCGCCATGCGCTCCGCTAGAACAGTGCTCACGCTGCCGCGACGACAGCATTTCCGCTAGACCTTGAGTCACGTCCCCGAAGGCGTCGTCGTGTCACGTCCTACCATCTTCTGATGAGCGGCGATGCCCTGGCACCTGAGCAGTTCTCGACCCCGGGGTCAGGCGGCGTTCGCATTGCCGCCGACCGTCAAGGCGACCCGCAAGCGCGTGCCGTGGTTTTCCTGCACGGCGGCGGGCAGACCCGACGCTCCTGGGGCCGGGCCGCCGCCGCTGTCGCCAAACGGGGGTGGCAGTCCGTCACGATCGACCTGCGCGGCCACGGCGAATCCGACTGGTCATCCGACGGCGACTATCGGGTGGTCAGCTTCGCCGCCGATGTCGCCGAAGTACTGCGCGGCCTGCCGCCCAAACCCGTGCTGGTGGGCGCCTCCCTGGGGGGATTCACCTCGATGCTTCTCGCGGGGGAGATCTCGCCGGGCATTGCCAGCGCGGTTGTCCTGGTCGACATCGTGCCGAACATGGAGCAATCCGGGGCCAATCGCATCCACACTTTCATGGCCGACCGGGTGGAATCGGGATTCGCTTCACTCGAAGAGGTCGCCGACGCTATCGCCGAATACAACCCGCATCGGCCGCGGCCCACCGACCTCGAGGGCCTCACCACCAACCTGCGCCTTCGCGGTGATCGCTGGTACTGGCATTGGGACCCGCAGTTCATCAGCGGCAAGGCGGCTTTTCCGCCGTTCGAAGTGACCGACCCCGACCGCATGCATGCGGCCGTCGAGGCGATCCTGGGCAGTGGCGTGCCCATGCTGCTGATCCGGGGCCAAGTAAGTGACCTGGTGAGTCAGGAGCGCGCGGACGAATTTCTCGCGCGGTTCCCGCAGGTCGAGTTCACCGATGTCCGCGGTGCCGGGCACATGGTCGCCGGCGATCGCAACGACGTTTTCGCCGGCGCGGTCCTGGACTTCCTGGGCCGCCATGTCGATGCTGGATGACGGTCAAGACGCGGCCGCTTGCGAAAGTCCGTTACCGCTGACCGACGGATGCCACACTAGTGGCCGTTACCAGGTCCGATGGGAGACGCGATGGAGCAGTCTCAATCGCCCGAGGAGTATGCGCGCGATGTTCCCGCTGACGTGCGGGCGCGTGTCATGCCGGCGGTGCTTGACGAGTTGGCCCGCTGGGGTGTCGAGCGGTTCAGCATCGAGGCCTTGGCCGAGCGTCATCGGCTCGATCCGGCACTGATCTACCGCTATTGGGGAGATCGCCAACGACTCATCGTCGATGCCGCTCTGGCCGATATCGAGGAGGTGGCTTTAGCCACGAACACCGGATCGTTGCGCGGCGACCTGACGGCCTTGGCCCGAATCGTGACCGAACGGATCAACAGTGAGGTCGGCCGGACGTTTCTGCGGGCGCTGGTCATGGACCGGCGTGGGCGCCACGACGAAGACACCCGGATGATGTTCTGGCGGGCGCGGTTTTCTGTCGTGCGCGCAGTGATCGATCGGGCAAGGGAGCGCGGTGAATTGCGCGACGGCGTGAACACGATGGCAGCGGTGCAGATTGTGATGGCACCGCTGAACATCCGCGCCCTTTACTCCGACACACTCGTCGGTGACGACTACTGCGCGGCCATTGTCGATCTGGCATGGCATGCCATCGCTCGCAGATGAGCGGTGGCGTTCAGGCGCGTAATACCTTGCTGGACAGTAATTTCCGAGATGGTACGATGCAGGCCGTTTCACGCAGAGGAGAGCGGTGTGGCCAGACCGTCGTTGACAGTAAGCGTCGTCGTGCTGGCCTTGCTGGTGCTCGAGAACACCGCGCCGGCGGCCGCGAGCCCCGAGGTGCCGCGGCCGGGCATGCGGGTCGAGCACGAAAATATGCGGTGCACAGCAAGTTTCGCGGCCCACGGCGACGATGGTGGCTACTACTTCCTGACGAGTGGACACTGCGACGCCCGCGACGGTTCGGGGTGGACGTACGGTCCGAATGTCCCGCTGGGCACGATCACCGCCAGTGAGAACGAGGGCGGCAACAAGGACGCCGCGATCATCCGTCTCGACCCGAGTCTCGGCGTGCCCTCGGGTGACATCGGCGGCCGGCCGGTCCACGGCGTGTATGCCTCCGACGAGATCAAAGTTGGCGTGCCGCTTTGCAAGCTCGGTGCCGTGACCGGCGAGACGTGTGGTGCCGTCACGAGTGTGCATGACGACGGCGTGGTCGAAGCGAGCGTCTTCAGCTTGAACGGTGACAGCGGGAGTCCCGGTTTCGTCAAGAACCTGGACGGCACCGTAGGGGCGGTCGGGACGCTGATGGGTTCGCCGGACGGCAACGACAACATCTCGTACTTCGTGCCGGTGTCTCCGCTGCTCGAAAAGTGGGGCCTGCGGCTGCTGCCGTGAAGCGGGCTGAGCCTCTCGGCGGTATCGACTGTTTTGCCGAAGGTGGTTCGGGGTATTCGCCGACCCGGCGTCATGAGCAGGGTGCCAGGACGGGCGAGTATGGTCCGCAGGTGGTGAGACAAGGCGACGAAGGTAGCGACACCCAGCAACACGAAGGAGTGCAGTGGTGAGACGTGAGATCGTTGTCGGCGTAGCCGGTGTGGCCATGGTGGCCGCGGCGTGCGTCGGCTGTTCCAGCAACAAGTCCAGTACGGGCGCATCATCGAGTTCGGCGGCGGCACCAGCCGGCCCCCAGCTCACTGTTGACGGCCAGAACCAGAACATCAGCGGCCAAGTCACGTGCAACACGGCCAACGGGGCCATCACCATCGGTGTGGGCGACGCGACAGCCGGAATCGGCGCGGTGCTCAGCACCGATAACCCGCCTATCGTCCACGCGGTCGGATTGGGCATCGTCAATGGCGTCGGGCTCGGCTTTTCCGATGCCGCCCCCAACCAGGCCAGCAACGCAGGGGCCGCCGTCAACGGCAAGTCCTACGCGATCAAGGGGACCGCGACGGGTACGGACATGAGCAATCCGCAGCAACCGCAAACGGTGACAAAGCCATTCGAACTTGACGTGACCTGCCCGTAGCGCAGATCGACACCTGAGAAGGGACACAACTATGTCTATGAAACGTGTCGTCAGCGCGGCGGCGGTCGCAGCCGGCCTCAGCATCTCCGCGATGACGCTGAACCCGGGCTTGGCCAACTCCGCCCCGCTGGACCCGCCACCTCCTTGCCCGGGCTGCCACGGTGGCGGCGGCGGCGGTGGTGGCAACCCCGGTGGGGCCCCTGCGGGTGGCGGCTCGCAGGCCCCGCAGAACCCGCCGCAGACCCATGCGCCGGCGAGCACACCGCCGCCCAGCACGCAGAGCGAGCCCCCGGCCACTCACAGCTCGCCGCCCGCCATGACCAGTCAGGCGCCGGCGACGCAGTCCACCGAGCCGCCCGCCACCCATAGCTCGCCGCCGGCCATGACCAGTCAGGCGCCGCAAAGTTCTGAGCCGCCAGGTTCACACAGCAGTGAGCCCCCGCGGCCAGAGACCACGCAGCCGGGTGAGCACACCACGGCGCCGAGTGCGCAACCCACCACCCCGGCGAACGAGCACTCGACCCCGCCGCAGAAACCCGGCATAACCGTGGTGCTCAACCCGCCGAGCACCCAGCCGCCGCACCCGCCGTACATCCCGCGGCGCGACGACCTGGTGACCGCGAGCGCGCAGATCGGCGGGCCAGGCGGCGACGCCCGGGTCCAATTCATCGTCCCGGGCCGTGGCGCGCCACCTCCACCGCCGCAGCACGGATGGGGCTGGAACGACGGCCCGGCCCCCGGACATCCGCCGCCCAACTGGGAAGGCCCGCCGCCGCAGGGCGGGGGGGACGGTCCGCCTCCTCCCGGGGGATGGAACCGTCCATGGGGCGGTCCGCCGCGTGACGTGGCCGTCGCACGGGCCGACTTCGGCCCGTTCGCCTACGACACCTTCACCGTTGTCCCGGTCTTCAACTGGCAGTACGGCGGTTGGGGCTACTGGTTCTTCGGTGTCTGGGTCCCGCTGTACTGATCGACCCTTCGTGAGAGCCGCCCCGGCGTTCGTCGGGGCGGCTCTCACTACTTCGGCATCATGAACGCCATGGACAAAGAGTTCGTCAGGATCGGTCGCGATGGCGGCTTGGTCACGATCGAGTTGATCAACTCCAAAACGCTCAACATTGTCGGCTCGAGCGCCATCGAGGAGCTGACCGAAGCATTTCGCGCCGTCAGCCAAGACGAGGACGTGCGGGTCATCGTGTTGCGGGGTGCGGGCGAGAAGGCGTTCATCGGCGGTGCCGACATCAACGAGATGGCCACCCTCGACCGCTTCAGTGGTGAGGCGTTCATTCGGCGACTTGCCGGACTCTGTGCGGCAATTCGCGAATGCTCCGTCCCCGTCGTCGCCCGGCTCGCGGGCTGGTGTCTCGGCGGCGGCCTGGAAGTCGCGATGTGTTGCGATCTGCGGATCGCCGAGCCCGGCGCGAAATTCGGCATGCCCGAAGTCGCGGTCGGGATTCCGTCGGTGATCCACGCGGCGTTGATGCCGGCATTGATCGGCGCCTCGCACTCGGCCTGGCTGCTGCTGACCGGAGAAACGATCGACGCCCCGACGGCGCTCACGTGGGGCCTGGTGCACGAGGTGGTCGCGGCCGATGCGCTCGACACCCGCATCGCCGCGCTCACCACGAGACTGGCCGGATTCGGCCCGCAGGCGGTCCGGCAACAAAAGCGGCTACTCAACAAATGGTTCGACATGACGACTCAAGACGCGATCGAAGACAGCGTCGAGCAGTTCGGTCTGGCCTTTCTGACCGGGGAGCCGCAACAGCACATGCAGGCTTTCCTCGCACGCAAGCGGTAGCCCGCCGCGACTCACTGTGGGTGGCTGGCTAGATAGTCCCCAACAGGGATCGGCGACGCTGCGGCGTAACCGATGGGAAGCAGCACGTCGCCCGAGGTCGTGACGTAGTAGACGTCCCACCGGTGGAAGCCGGCGAACGCGGCGGGATCGGCGAGCAGGGCGGCGTAGTCATCGACCGCCTGGACGTACGCGTGCGCGTGGTTGTAGCCGTAGATGGCGTGATCGCGGTCGTTGGCGAAGCCATTCGCGGCGAGGTAGCGGCCCGCCGCCATGATGCTGTCGTGGGGGGAGTGGATATCGCCGCCCTGGCCGTAGGACGAGAACGTCGACGGCAAGAACTGCATGGGACCTTCCGCGCCGGCGGTGCTCACGCCGACAATGCTGCCGAAGCGGGTCTCGACCAGGTTGATCGCGGCCAGATAGTTCCAGCCGACGCCGGACTCCGACTCCGCTTGGTGGTAGGCACTCATCAGTTCGTCGGCCGGAGTCGGCGGGTCGATCCGCCAGGCGGGCAGCGTGTCCTTCGGGTAGCCCATCGACTGAAGCTGGCGGCGAGCGTCGACGTTGCGGTCGTAGACGTCGGCCAACGGCACCGGGATGCGCGGCCTGATGGTCGCATCCCATTCGGGGTGTCGCCCGATGGCGCGGTAGGCAGCCTGCTCGCGGTGTGCGGCCGCCGCGAGCGCCGGCTCCGGCGTCGACGGGTCGCGCAGCGCCTGCTCGTCGGCGACGAGGTCGTCGCCCAATTGCGCCGGATCCGTCGCCAGCGCGGGTTGCGCCCCGAGCGGCAGGCTCGGCGCGGCGGCCGCGGTCGACGGTGCAATGCCGGCGAGCGCGATCATCGCGCCGACGGCCAACGCAGCGGCACGGCTCACTTACCGGTCCGTTCCCGATGCTTGCACCCCGGCCAGCAGCAAGGCCGACGCATGCCTTCTTCGAGTTCCTCTTGGGTCCGGCGGATGCGACGCTCTCGGGTCGCGGTCTGCTTGGCGTCCTCGACCCAGCAGATGAACTCGTTGCGCGCCAGCGGTGTGATGTCCTTCCAGGCCGACAATGCCGTGGAATTGGCGATCAGCGCCTCGCGCAGGTCGGTGGGCAACTTGTGCACCACCCCGCCCGGTATCCGCGTGCTGCTCACCGGGCCAGGGTAACGCCACGCGGGGGGATGGTGTCTAGCTCGCGATCGCCGCCCGAACTGTGGAGGCCCTGCCGGGATTGAACTAGTCTGACGCGTCAGGGTCGAAAATCGTTCGCAGCAGACCATTTTCGTCCCTGCGCCGGGGTCGTGAAATAGAGGGGAGCGGTGTGACGGCACGTTGGTTTCAAGGGGTTGCGTTGGCCGGTGCGACGGTCGTGGCTGCGACGATGTTCGCGAGCACGGCGCTGGCGGCAGCACCCCCCACGCCGGGTATCCAGGTCACCGACGAAAACCTCAAGTGCACAGCGGGTTTCGCGGCCCAGGGCAAAGACGGTGGCTACTACTTATTCACCAGCGGGCACTGCGACCATCATGACGGTGCGCCTTGGAATTACGACCAGGCCGTCCCGCTCGGAAAAATCACCGCCAGCGAGGAAGAAGGCGACCGTCGTGACGCCGCGGTCATCCGCCTTGACCCCGGCATCGGCAAGCCCGCGGGTGATGTCGGCGGCCGGCGCGTCCGGGACGTGTGGAGCGCGGCGCAGATCAAAGTCGGTGCGCCGTTCTGCAAGCTCGGCGCGATGACCGGTGAGACCTGTGGTGCCATCAAAAACGTCGACGGCGAAGTGGTCGAAGCCAGCGTGTACGCCCAGCCCGGCGATAGCGGCAGTGCGGGTTTTGTGGACAACGGGGACGGGACGGTGACTGCGGTCGGCATCTTGATGGGTTCGCTCGACGGAGATGACAACACCACATTCTTTGTCCTCGTGCAGCCACTGCTGGGCCGATGGGGTTTGCACATCCTCCCCTGATCCACGCTGGCGTCCGTTACACAAAAGTGTGCTTGGCCAGCGGGAACGCAACCGTGCACTAACCAGGACTTGTGACATTGTCGAGACACTCTCAAACTGGTTGACATGCGCGACCGCGAGACCATCGACGCAGAATTGCGACGCATCGCTCTTGGGCGCCAATCGATCCGCGAGCAGGGCCGTCAGCCTTCGTCTCGAGAGGCCGACGAACTGCTTGACGAGCTGCTGGCCCACAGCACGGGGGTGGCCCACACCAACTCGGTGACAGCGGGCGAATGCGACTTCGTTCCGGACGATTGGTCGACGACCACCAAAACGGTCACCAAGCCTCGCCGGCGTAAGGGTGCGCTGCGCCGATTCGGCCTTTTCGCGGCGTTGCCGCTCTCTCTGGTCGCCGCCGGCGCTGCGGTGGTGGTGATGACCGCGGTACACAGCCAGGATTCAGCGGAGCCCTCGGCGGACCCCCCGGCGTCGGTCGCGCCGCCGAAGCCGGTCGCGCCGAAACCATCGGCTCCGCAGATTGACGTCGCCGACATGGCTTTCGTCGCGGCGTTGAAGCACGAAGGCATACCGGTTCCCAGCCAGGAATACGCGACGAACCAAGGGCACGCGGTCTGCGAATTCTTGGCACGCCAACCCAATTTCGCGGCTGCGGTCGGATTCGTGCAGCGAACGACCATTTGGGACGCCGACCAAAGCGCCAACGTCACTGCGGGCGCCATCGTCTCGTACTGCCCTCAGTCACAACCTGCCACCACCCCGGACGAGGTGTCGCCGGCCTATCAGAATGCCCTCTCCGACATCCAGGCGATCGATAAGAGACTGCAAGGCGTTCAAGGCGATCTGCAAAATATGCAGGGAGCGCTGGACGGAATTCTGGGTCACCCGTAATCCGGTCATCGGCTGTCGAGCTGGGGTGATTACTGTGTGGAGCCCCCTGTCAGGATTGAAGTCGCCCGCCTTCCCGTTTATTGATCCTCATTCTTCCAGGACCTAGATTTGACCAAAATCCAGAAGATCATCAAATGTGAAGCAATGACCACGGGAGCGTAAAACGTATAGATATACCAAGCGGTACTCAGGTTGAAGCTCGGAACGTTCAACTGCAACACGCCGCGGATTCCGTTTAGCAGGTCCACGAATCCCCACGTGTTGGCCAGCCACACCAGAGGAACGGCAACACGCCAGTTGCTCCGCAGAGCAAAGATGGACGCGAGGGCCAGCGCCGCCGCTAAGAGATCACCGTAAGCAGCAGCGGAAAGGAATTCTCGGGGCAGTTTCGGATCGATCATACCCGTGACCAATAAAGTCATTCCCACATAGCGAAACACATGCACAAAGAGCAGCGGAGCTAGTGCAGAATTACGAGAAAGTTTGGTTAGGTACGGCCAAACGTACCACTTCGCGATGATTGCGCAGACGACGCAACTTATAAGAAGTTGCATCCAGAATATTGTGACATTATCCATCGCGAGTCGTATGCCCAACGGATGCCTTTCATTCTTCGATTGTCGATCCCGATACTCGTCTGAGGTCGCGGCCTTTGGTGCGGGGGAGTCGCCGTTGAACGTTCCCTCGACGCGTTTAGGTGCCCGGTGACTGGTTTCGTGACCTTGTCGGCCGGAGCAAGTTCGGTGTGTCGGCGACTTCCCAGTCTTTGATGGACGCATTGGGCCCTAGCAGGGCGGCGGGCAGGTCGGGGGCGAGTGGTTGGTCCGTTCGCACGCGGCGTGGCCAGTCCCGGTTGGCCAGCGCGGGTTTGGCCAGGGCGACGACATCGGCGGTGCCGGAGTCGATGAGCGTGGCGGCGTCGCGGGGATCATCGAGGTGGCCGTTGGCGATGACCGATAGCCCGCTGTATTGTTTGGCAAGCTTGGCCAGCGTTGGGCCGGCGTCGCCGAAAGCCGGTGCCAGAGCACGGTATTCGGTGGTGTGGATGTAGTCGATGCCGGTGCCGGACAGCGCGGTGAAGATGGCGGCCGCGTCGTCCTCGCCGCCAGCCCACCGATGATGGTTGTCGGAGACCTTGCCTTGGGAGATGCGGATACCGACGGCGATGTCCGCACCGACAGCAGCTGCGACGTCACCGCAGACCTCGGTCGCCAACCGGACGCGGTTGGCGACGCTGCCCCCGTAGTCGTCGGTGCGGGTGTTCATGTAGTCGGTGAGGAATGCGTCGAGCAAGTAACCATTGGCCCCGTGGATCTCCACACCGTCGAACCCCGCGTCGCGCGCTAACCGCGCGGCATTGACGAACGCGGCCCGGACCTGTCCGATGTGCTCGGTGGTCATCGCCTCGGGAAGCTGAAATGGGCCCGCGCCGCGGTACATAGCCAGTTGCTCGCCTTTGGGACGCACCGCTGAGGGCCCCCAGGTGGTGACGGTGTGTGGGTTGCCTTGGGACTGGCTGCCGGCGTGCATCAGTTGGGCGAAGAACTTCGCCCCAGAGGCATGGACGCCTTCGACAACGCGTTTCCACCCCGCGGCCTGAACGGGATTCACGATGCCAGGCTGGAAGAAGTAACCCTGGCTGGTCTGGTCGTCGATGTAGAGACCTTCGGTGATCAACAGACCGAATCCCCCGTCGGCGAAAACCCGGTAATAGGCGCCGATCCGATCGGTGGGAATGCCGTCGGCCGTCGCGCTTACTCGGGTCATCGGCGCCAAGGCGATGCGATTACCGAGCTCAACCCCGCCGATGGAGGTCGAGCGGAACAGAGTTGCGTGCCGCGGATGCTGCGGGAGGGACATGGAGTCGGTCACATTCCTTGTCGAATTATCTTGGGGCGCATAGACCACTGGTGGCTCGCCTGCGCCGATATTCGAAATACAGGGCTGCCAATCGCCTGCCGAGGTGCATCCGTCACGTCTGACTCGTCGTCCAGCAACGCAGTCGGCTCGAACTGCAACACTATTCGGCGTTGCTCACCGCGCGTCCGGATGCTCGGTCAGATATCTGATGAAGCCGGCCACGTCGTCGGGAACAAGCCGACCGATGGCCCCGGTCGAGTACACGGCGAGGCGCACAGTCCCATCTGGCGCCAAGATGAAGCCAGTCGATTGCAGATAGTGGGGATCGTCGTTGACGTAGGCACCTATCGCCGCGGCGATCTTGTCGGCGTCGGCGCTGTGGCCGACCGGAAAGCGCAGCTTGCGTTTGGCGACGAGCGCGGCGGAGGTGTCCTCATCATCGACAGACAAGGCGACGACCTTGACGCTGAGCTCGCTCAGGGTGTCGAGTGCACGCGAGAACGCGGCGAGCTGCGCGTTGCAGTAGGGGCACCAGGAGCCGCGGTAGATCAAAATGACGCCGTAAGAGCCCGTCAGGTCGCCCGGCAGGCTGATCGCGCCGCCGCCGACGGCGGGAACGTCGAGCGGGGGGAACGGCTGGCCATAATCGAGTCGCGACATCGCGTCCTTCCACGGTGGTTTGTTGACTACTCGGCCATCATGCTGCGACAAAACTGGACTGACAATTCCAATCCGGATAGCGTGCGGTCGTGGCGTCAAAGGAGGGTCGTCCTACCGCGCGTTTGACGGCTCGCGGCGCGGCAACGAAAGCCCGCATCGTGGCTGGAGCGGCATCACTGGTCCGTGAGCGCGGGGTGGCAGGAACGAGCCTGGACGCGGTCATGACCGCCACCGGCACCAGCAGGTCGCAGCTGTATCACTACTTCGTCAACAAAGACGAACTGATCAGCGAGGTGATCAAGACCCAGCTCGGCCGCGTCATCGCCGCGCAGGAGCCATGCCTGCGCGAGGTCTCGTCGTGGGAGGGGCTGAAGCGCTGGTGCGATCATCTCGTGACCATGACCCGCGCGACGCAAGGTGTCGGCGGCTGTCCTCTCGGCTCGCTCGTGAGCGAACTCGCCGACCGATCCGACTCGGCGCGACATGAGCTCGCGCGGTCCTTTGCCGAATGGCAGTCGTATCTATCCGAGGGCTTCGCGGCCATGCGCGACAACGGCGAACTCGCCGCCGAAGCCGACGTGGACGAACTCGCCTTAACGATGATGAGCGCATTGCAGGGCGGACTCCTCATGGCCCAAACCATGCGCAGCGCCCGACCCCTCGAACTGGCCCTCAACATGGCGCTCGGCCACATTGCCCGATACCGGAACATCCCGATGCAAAGGCCACCGCGCTGATCAGTGGGACAGCCGCCGAAATCTCCTCGCCAGCGAGCCGGCCCGCCGGCTTATGCCAGGCTCCTTGTTGCAGGCGGCCCAGCACGGACCGATGCCCCTTAGCTCCGGCGGGTCTCCGGTACGACGACCGGCCAGTCCTGACCGGCCAGCCGGTGAGGCCGAAAACCGGCCCTAGCGGCAAAGATTCATCACCAGCTCTGCCGCAAGCCGACAACGGTAGCCTGTCCTGATATGCCGCGTTCATTCGACCTGTCGGCCGACTCCACGGCCAGCGTTGAACAGATCCATTCGGCGTTCAGCGACGAGGATTACTGGCTCGCGCGGCTGGGCGGCTTCGGCGCGGGCACCGCGACGCTGGACTCGTTGATCGTCGACGCCGACGGCACCGTGGCTATGGCCACCACGCTTAGCCTTTTGCGCGACCGGCTGTCTGGGTTGGTCACCCGGTTATCTCTCGGTGATCTGGAGATGGTGTGCACCGAGACGTGGACTCCGATCCGCGGCGGCCAGGTGCGCGGGAAGGCCAGCATGGCGGTACCTGGGGCGCCGCTATCCGTACTTGGCGCGGCTTTGCTGGCGCCGGCGCCAACCGGCTCGCAGCTGGCGTACAGCACGACCGTGGAGGTAAGGATCCCGTTGGTCGGCAGCAAGATCGAGAGCTATGTCGGTGGCCTGCTGGCCGAACAGATCCCAGCAATACTTCGCTTCACCACGGAGTGGGTCGCGAACAACCGCTGACACCAAGCCATCACGGAAACCAGCCGGGCGAGGTCCAGCAACTGCTCGCGTCGCATCAGACGGGATAGGTGACGCCGGTGAGCTTTTCGGACACCGTCCAGAGTTGACGCTGGAGATCTACGTTGTGCGATTGTGCGCTTGACGCAACGACTTTCGGACGGCCCTTCACTTCGCCGATCCCGTCCGGTCCGTAATACTGACCGCCCTGTGCGGCCGGGTCCGTGGCGGCGCGCAACGTCGGCAAAGCACCCATTTCAGCGGGTTGAGTGGCCAGCTTCCACAGGGATTTGGGCAGGATGCTTGGCAGATAGCGCATGAGTTCGGTGTCCGAGAAGCCGGGGTGGGCGGCCAGTGCGATGGTCGGGGCGCCCGTGGCCGTGAGTCGTCGTTGCAGCTCGTAGGTAAACAACAGATTTGCCAGTTTGGATTGGCCATACGCGGCCACACGGTTGTAACCGCGCTCCCATTGCAGGTCGTCGAAGTGGATTTTGGCGAGGATCCGGTGACCGACGCTGCTGATCGTCACCACTCGGGAGCCCTCGACCGTCAACAGGTTGTCCATCAGCAGGCCGTCGAGTGCGAAGTGGCCGAGGTGGTTGGTGCCGAACTGCATCTCGAAGCCATCCTTGGTGGCTTCCCGCGTCGGTACGTACATCACACCGGCGTTGTTGATGAGCAGATCGATGCGCGGATAGTTCGTGCGCAGCTCGTCGGCTGCCTTGTGCACACTGTTGAGCGACGACAGGTCGAGCTCCTGAAGAGCGACGTCGGCGTGCGGGCTCGAGGCCTTGATCTGGTTGGCGGCCCGTGCTCCCTTGTCGAGGTTTCGCACGGCAAGCACAACGTGTGCCCCCTTGGCCGCGAGAACCGCGGCGGTGTCGTAGCCAAGGCCGCTATTGGCGCCGGTCACGACGGCGATCCGGCCGGATTGATCGGGCACATCGGCCGCGGTCCATTTGCTCTTCACGAGTTCAACATAACTCCGCGCACTCAACGTCGAACTACCTGGCCGGATCGCTGGCGGGATCGTGCGGGGCACCCGCTACCAAGAGCGACACACCGGCATCTCGCTCACGTCGCCGGGCGGCCAGGTGTATCCAAAGCCAATAATCGAGTACTAGGCGAGCTACCGCCGCTGCGCAAACCGGCGTCCGCTCAAACAGGTGGGCCGTCAGAAGCGCGCAAAGGTGAAACCGCCAACCATAGGGTCTCGGGCTCACAGTCGAATAGGTTCGGCCAATGACCCCAAATATTGCTTCGGGAGGATTGTTGGAAAACCAACTCGCAGAAGCGATCACGCGGCTCTACTCGGTTTTCGACTGCTACCGGCGACCCGGGGAGCTGGCGGTATGCCCGAGGTGCGCAGCAGCGGACGTCGATCCTGCCCGGCTGGCGCGTGCGGATGTGCGGGACTGGTCGGACGCTGACCTGGTGGCGATTCACGTACTGTCGCTGCCAGACGATGCGCTGCGACACTTCCTGCCAAGGGTGTTCGAGGTGCTGCTGGGCGACCAGTGGGCAGCCTTCGAGTTCGGGTTAAAGCGCCTCAAAGGGCGAACAATAGGCTGGCCGCTTGCCGAACGCGACGCGATCGACAACGTGCTCAAGACCGCTTGGGAGAGAATGCTCGCGACGTACCCGACCGCAATCGGTTATGTGTCCTCGGCCGCCGACCTCCTGGAACTCGCCGACCAGCTCGACCTACCGATATCCAGCTTTCTCGACATCATGGACCAACGGCCAGTTGCCGCAGCGGATCTGCATCTGGCAAGCCTTGTCGACTTCGCCTACACCACCTCGGAGAACGTGGTATCCGCCCCCATCAAAGCGTGGCTCACCCGACCCGCGATCGGCCAACGCCTCGAGGACGCCTTCCACCACGCCACCGACGATGCCACAGCCGACAGCCTCGCCGCAGCGCACGAACTCTGGCAAACCTGCACGCCCGGCGCCTAGAAAGGGCCACCCGCGCCCATCTCCTGACAACGCCGTTCGCATAAATCTCGGTCGCTCACGACGTGGCCTGCGTGGGTCTCCGTTCCAGCGTTTGCATTGGCTGGATTGGCGCGGATCGCAGCGGGTATGACTAGCTCATCAATCGGCGAAAAAGTGGTGTGAAGACAACGCCTTTCGCAATGAGGGGGCAGCAATGAGAACGGTATCCACAATCGTGCTTGGTGTGGCAATAACCGTCGGGGCACTAGGGCTCACAGCAAATGCCGGCGCTGGCGGCCCGGCCGATCGCGAGGTCCACGGCACGATTGCGGGGAGCGGTTCCCGCGCCCCAGTCTCACCGGCGCAGGGAACTCCCGTCACCTCCACCCCGTTGTCCACGACGTCATCGCCACCGCCCGGCAGCTAGAAGCCGCGCAGAGACTTGCGAAGCGTGGGTCCCCTGGCCCTCAGTTGACGGGAGATTAAAGCTCATCCCTGCCAAGCCGGTGCCCTGCTCTGCTCCGAGGGCTTCGGATTTGCTGGGCCGCCGTGCTCGGCGGCGTAGCGTTGTTACTGGGGTTGTTGTAGGTGGGGATCTACGTCGAATACGCGACGCCATGTGTCGCGACCGGCGTGCAAGTGCCCAGCGCAGGAAAGGAGTCGTTGCTTTGCGAGCAACGGTGCCACAGCCGAACTGGAGAGGTGACAACGATGAGTATGACACCGGAAAATTCCGCGCGGAGGTGGCGCGACCTTAGCAGCGAGCTGACGCCTGAGCAGGTCGAGTTCCTGGGGGAGCGGGAGTGCGACCCCGACGTACTCGTGCGTATCACGGGGAATCCTGACTATCGGGTCGACGACAATATCTTGCTATCCAGTGCCCGCCGCTACGCGGGTGACAATCTTGCCGCCGCGATGATCGACGATGTCCCGGATCCGGCCGGCGCGGTGAAGGTGTACGGGTGGGAAGACCCCGACACCCCCGACGCGTTCCGACTTTTCTCTGGCACCACACGCAGGGTTGAGTTGGGGCACGGCGACGGGATCGAGGTCACCATCCGGGGCGCGCAGTCCAGGGATGGCAGCGTAGAGGAACGCGGCATCTTGGTTAATGGCGGCTCTGAGGACCCCATGGCGACTGACGCGGCCCGAGGCCTCGCGGCTGTGCTGCTGGAAGCTGTAGATGAGATCGATGGGTGGGCGACTCAGTGACCGGCCGACATCAGAGTCGACCACACACGTACTGCTCTTCGGGTACTCACCAGGTGAGTACCGCCAGCAATGTCTGACCACGCTTCGTCGTCCTTCGCGACACAGATCGCCCAAAACAGCGTGTTCGAACGATTCGCCCGCGCCGGGTACATCGTGAGTGGCCTGCTGCACCTGATGATCGGCTACCTCGCGATCCGGATTGCTCTCGGCGTCGGCGGCGGCACCGCTGACCAATCCGGGGCGTTAGCGGCACTTGCGGCCAAACCGGGTGGCACCGTCGCTCTGTGGGTTGTCGTGGTCGCGCTTGTAGCGATGGCGCTGTGGCGCCTTGTCGAAACAGCGCTCGGTCGGTCGACCGATCCGAAATCCCAAGGCGCAGCATCGGAAGCATTGGACCGGGTGAAGGCATTCGCGTTAGCGGTGGTCTATTTCGGGTTCGCGTTCTCCGCATTCGGATTCGCCCGGGGTGCCGGGAAGTCCACAGGTCAACAGAATTCGGCGATGAGCGCACGCCTGATGCAGACCGGCGCCGGCACGATCGCACTCATAGCCGGCGGTGTCGTCATCGTTGCGGTGGGCGGATATCACGTCTACAAGGGGGCCAGTCGCAACTTTCTCGACGACCTCAAGGGCAATTCCAGCGACTTGGTACGACGACTGGGCGTGGTGGGCTACATCGCTAAAGGCCTGGTTATCGCCGTCGCAGGGGTGCTGGTCGTTGTCGCGGTGGGGCGTTCGGAGCCGAGCAAGGCCACCGGACTCGACGGAGCCCTCAAAACACTCGGGGCCCAACCCTACGGCGCAGCACTCCTGATCGCCGCCGGCCTGGGAATCATCACCTACGGCCTGTACAGCTTCGCCATGGCCCGATACACCAAAATGTAAGTGCGCCTGGCCGACTCGCCTGCTGGTCGACTCGATGCCACGATCCTCGCCAGGCCGCACGGTCAGTCGATGGCCGCGATGCGCGGCGACGCGACGCCGGCGCGAATAATCGGGCCCGATCAGCCAGGGCGGGCCGATCGGCGTGCGTTCCAGGCGCGTCCGGACGTGTTTAGACGTCTACTTCCGCGACTTGGATGCCGACGGACATCCAGCGTTCGCGGACTTCGTGTCGCTTGTCGGCGGGAGCGGAAAGCAATAAGCCGAAGGCCGCTGGCGGGCTGAGTTCGTCACGGTAGTAATCGCGGTAGAACGCCATTTTATTGGCAAACCATGAAAACGCTTCCGGTTGTTCGATCAACAGTAGGTGAGCATTGGTCACGTCAGTCACGTACCCGCGAGCAGGCTGCTGCCTTCCGGTAGCTGTTTGAACCATGTTGTCCAGGTCCCGCATGAAGTCATTGAAAGCATTCGCATTACGCCCGAACCAGGGCGGGAAATGCCAAACCTCCGCGAAGGCGTCATAGAGCCCGTCGAGGGTTTTGACCAGTGCCCCGTCGACCGTTCGGACCTCGACACTAGCCGGTGCCGCCAACGGTGATGGCATCTCACGATGCACGCCCACGCAAGGGCCGTGTCCGGCGGCCCGGGAGATGAATTGGTCTAAGTTCATAGTGTCTGCTGCCGCTATCGAATCCGGTGTAACGTGCGGTAGTGGTCAGTGGTATACCACGCGGATCCGTCGTTGCCAGTAACGATGCGCTCCGAGTCGCGGTTGCCGGACCCCTTCGGATTGACATCCCATTCTTGGTAGATGATCGGTTTGCCTGACGAGTCCGTTGTCGGCAGTGGTCGGTGTTGGCCGGGTTCAGGCGGGTCGTTGTCCCAACGGCTTCCGCCCTTGGTGCCCGGGGCGTTGGCTGACCCAGGCCATCTTCCCGCATCGATCTGTTGCAGTGTGTCCCGCACATTTTGCGGCTCCCCGCCACCGTCTTCGCCGCCCGTGCCAAAGCCGCCTTTTCCGCCGATGGGACCGCCGCCGCCCCCGCCGCCTTGGACCGTTCCGGTTTTCGGATCGTACTGCGGTGGTGCTGGCGTGACTGGTTCGAAGGGCCCATGCGCGGGTTGATCGGTGTAGGGATCCCACTCATGGTCCAACTTGAAACCGGCGCCGAGCGCCCGCGCCGGAAGCGACTCCTGCGGTTCGGGGAAACTGACGCTATTCAAAGGTGCGCTCGCGGTGGCGATTTTGGCCGCGATTGCTTTGTCTTGGGCGACCAACTGCGCGGCGCGATCTTGAATGGTGGCGGCGTATAGCTGGGCTTGGGCCTGAGCCGCCATACCGCCTCGTGGTGGAGCCACCGAAAGGTTCTCGCCGACCACGTATCCGGCGCTGTCAGCCTCCTCGACCGCATCAAGCACACTGCGCTTGGCAGAATCGAGAGTCTCAGCTCCCCTGCGCGCTATCGCGGCGGATTCATGGAGGACATCAGCCAGCCCTCGTACCTTGACCAGATCAGCGAAGGCTCTTTCCTGAGCCGCCTCAGCTGCGACACCTTCCCACACCGCCCCGCCCGGCGACACCGAAGCCCGATGAATCGAGCTGAATGAGGACTCCCACAGCTCGGCAGTCGCTTTCCAATTGCTGGCCGCACTTTCCAGGTGAGCGACATCCCAGGCTTGGACCTCCGACAGGCTTGGCACTCCACTGCCACCGACCCCCGCCACTGGTTAAACCTGAGATATCGAGGCACTGATAGCAGCGACTTGCTGCGCACCAGAAGCGTCGGTCAGTGCAAAGTGGGCGCTAGGCAGAGCGGCTTTGGCCGTACTTGCCTGCGCTCTTTCCGACAGCACCGTGATGGCTTTATCGAGGTCCGCATGGGCAGCACCGACAACGCCAGACGTCGCTCGGACTGGTAGTCCAACGCCGGGCAGCGGGGTCGCGGCGACCAACTCCGCTGACACCATCGCGCAGTGCGCTGCAAATAGCTGCAGCCCCTCATTGCCGACGTGCAGCACATCCGCCACCCCGCCAAGTCTAAAGCGACCCCCGAGACACGCTAGTCAGTTGGCGGTTTGGGTAACGCTGAAGTCGGGCCGCCCCGCAAAATGTGGGCAAGGACGTCGCAACCGCACGATTGTCCGACGCCGGAAGCGCCTCTGCCGGCACCGAGAGGAACTGAAGGTCTGAGCCCCCTGTCAGGATTGAACTGACGACCGCTCGCTTACAAGGCGAGTGAAGCCCAATTCGGCCGGGTTCGGAGGTATTCGTGCATGCCCGCCACCTGCGAATACGCATTCGTGGCAGTCCGCCGTTGTTCGCCCCGATTCGTGGGGGTTGACGGCAAAGTGACGGCAAAATTGGTGGGGCTGTCGTACCCGACGCTCGGTGGTTCTGGTTCGGACCCATCGACGGTCAACGATCCCAGCCTCAGGTGACCTGCATCGACACGGATGGTTTCAAAGCCTTCGTTGGAGATCTGCGCTCCTTCGGCCTAATCGCCGACAGTGGTTTTAGGAGAGCCTGAAAGCCCTCCTCATGGGGAAGGCGAAGGGTGCCGTGAGCAGCCGATTTAGCACCATCCGGTACCACTCGGAACCACGGCGTGTCGCGCGTTCACCGACCAAGCACCGACCATAGGAATACGCAGGCCATACCGTTCCGGAGCTGCTCGGTGGCGGGATCCGGTCTTGCGCCGAGGCGGCGAACCGGGCTGTGCTTTACGCCGCCTTCCGACGCGAGGTCGATGTGCCACACCCCGATTTATTTATCTCAGCGACCGTCCATGAGATGTGTCGGCATGCCGCCGCATTGCGGGCAACTCTGACCGAGAGTGAGGTACACGTATAGCTGACGGATAACAGCGGTTATCCATCAACGTGTCGGAGCATGGGGGATAGCTGGTTCAATCCCATTATCGCGCACCACGTTCGATGCAGTTCAAGGGCCATAACCCGGACCCGCACCGGACGCCATGGGCCAAATATGGGCCAGCCGATTACGGAGCTAGCAACCTATCTGAGAGGTAGCTAGCCATGACCACCACACTCAATCCGCGACCTGACGTCCCGCTGCCCGCCGGAGCCATGGCTGACGAAGACGCTTGGGCGTTTTGGGACAACGAGTGCCGCCTCTTCGCGGCGTGGACCGTGTCGTGCTGAACGGAGCGGCCGAAGTAATCGCCGAAGTGCGGACCAGTGGGATGCAGCTGCCCGACGGCAGCGTCGACAACGGCGAGGATGAGCCACGCATCGACATCTGCCCGTACATCGGCGAAGGACTCACCAGCGAGCAGGCCCGAAAGCTGGCATCGGTTCTGCTCGATGCTGCCGCTGAGGTTGATGCGTGGACCGGCCATGTTGCCGGCTTCGGACTGGTCGAGGGCCAATGACCGCGTGCCGGAGGTGTGGGCTTGAGGCCCACACCTCCCGCGGCAGCTGGGCGGATCGGCATCCGATCGCCGCGGTGCTGTTCGCGCTGCCGGCCGGGTACACGGTCGTCGGCGTGCTGCTGGCCTACCCGTGGTTCTTCGTGCCGGTGCTGATCGTGGTATGCGCGGTGGTCGTGGACCGGCGCCAGCGCCAGCGCCACGCGATCGCCGCTCGGGCCGACTTCGAGCACCGGCGGCAGATCGCCAAGGCCGTCTTTCAGCAGCGAACGCTTCCACCCGTTCGTCGCCGTCGGGCGGCCGACCACTGGTCGACCACAGAACCGGTCAGGGGAACAAACTAGGCCAAGGGGTAACGGGTGGCGGGGATAGCATCGACCTCGCCGCGATCCTGCGGCAAATACGCCCAATAGGAGGGACACCCGACAGGTGGCGCAATTGCATATCAACGGGTCAGTGTTTGACCTGGACGAGGACCAGTCGGTTGCCGACATCTTCAATTTCCTGAACAACTACACGAAGGAACAGGACGGCACGGTTTGGCTCAAACTGGCTGACGGCAGCACCGTCCATTTCCAGTTCGATGGTCAGCCGACCTTCGCGGTCGTGGCGCCGGCGGGCTATCAGCCAGAAGGCCTCAAAGTGTCGGATTCCATGCCCTAAAGGGGTCTAGCAAGACACTGGTGGGGTCGGTCCTGGTGGCCGGACGCCGGAAAGCTGCTGGCTGCACGGGCCGGCTGGGAGCACCGTCAGCTGATGGCCCGGAACGAGACGTTTCACTGGCGTCGCTAAAACCTCCCCCCCGTCGGGCGGCTGAGACTGGTCGATCACCCAACCAATCACAAGGGGGAACTGATGAAACGACTGCTGGCGGCCGCACCGATGTAGTCGAGATAGGAAGCAGGCGCCGGGTCGTCGGAATCGGGCTGATCGGTCACGACTGCCCATATGCAGAATCCGAGAGCGCCGATAGCAAGGATCTGAAAGATTCCAGCGGCAAGCAGCAGCCACACCTTGACGGTCGTCCCGGCCCTGGCCGCCACAAGCGTCACCATGTTGGCATAAGACACCGCACGACGCGCTACCTCTTCGGAATCGTTGCGGCGCGCGTTAATCATCTTGTCGAGCGTGCGAGCCTTAACGACATACCCGCGCCACGGGAATCCGGCTGCGACAGCACATGCCCCTGCGCCGAGAAGGAACGCTAGAGCAGCAACGAGGAAGGGCCTGGCGCACTCAGGGAAGGCGTGGTCTTTGCCCACCAGCACGGCAAATACGGCGAGCGCCAAAGTAATCAGGCCTGTGGCGCTAGTGACTGCCGAGGCGGCTCGAGTGTTAACAGAATCGCGGCGATCATTCTCGGCCTTCAATGCCGCATCGATGAACGCGGCGTAAATCTCGCTGCCCGAGGTGGTCATACGGCGGGGTTTCGACTAGTCCCCGCGCTCGATGATCCTGCGCTCGATGCCGCGCGGGTCTTGACTCCGCAACTCGAACTCGAACTCGACCCACCCAAGATCGTCCGGAGGAGGCTCCGGCGTCGACTCGGCCTGCGGTCTAGGCTGATTTTCGGCAGCCTGTGATGGATCGGTCACAGTTCCATCGTAAATCCGAAAGGTAGGACTACGCGATGTTCGCCGAGAAGCAGTTGCAGGAGTGGTGGTCACGCCGATCGGCCCAACAACGCACCCAGCTCAAGCAGGCCGCCCAGCAGACCCAGCTGGAGCCAGCCACAGTGGACCTACTTTTCACTACTGGTTGCCCCGTCGGCCCCATCGGTACACAGTGGCCAGCTACGCAGGACCCACAATGGGATTGGACCTGGCCCAGCAATGTACGCACTTTCATCACCGCGCAGTAACCATCCGACCCACGCTCTGATCCTGTGCCTGAGCACGATAGGCAAAGCATTCGGTGCCAGACTGACGTTGTGACGAGCCTCTTTGACTGGCTGACGGACCCAACCATCCCGGCGCTGCCCCGGGATCGACTGCCCGAATACGTATTCCGGTACATGGGTTCGGACGGCTTGGACGCGACCATCCGATACCGCGGCCTGCGCATGAATGTCTGGTCGAATATGAACGACCCCCGCGAAGCGAAGCAGTGGGAATCGACTGGGAGTCTTACCGCGATCCATCCCTACACCAATGCCGAGATGACACAGCGCCTTGACGACGTGCTGCGGCGCAGCGCCCACCTGATGTCACTGAGCCTCGACCGGGACCGCAGCCCAGACGCCGAGCCGGACTCGCTGTTTCACCGAGGATGGGCCAAAGCGCCAATGTGGGCCAACTACGCGAATGCCCACGAAGGCGTCTGTCTGGTCCTTGACTTTCCCGCAGTTTGCGAAGCCCTCGAAGAACACGTTGGGTTCAAGACCAGCCGATATCGCAACTGGGGGCGAATCAATTACGCCGACAGGCCAATTCGCATCGACATCACTGGCGCCTTCGCCGACCAAGCCGCACTGGACGAGGCGCTATACAACTTCCTCGAAACCAGGTACACGATGTCCGGCCTTCACATGACCAAGAACACCGAGTGGGACTACGAGAGGGAGCTCCGACTAGCCGTCGTTGATCGCGATCTCGAAAACCACGAGCTCGACACACCCATCAATCTCCCGCTAGGAAACTGCATCCGGGCAGTCATCTTTGGAGATGCCTACCCGGATCCGGCCGGCACCGCCCGGACGATCACCACGGCGCTAAGCCCAAATGCGCCAGAATTCCTCCAGTGCCGATGGATCGTCGGCGCTCCCGGGTTGGAACGCATCTAGTGACCCACATCCTGTGCAGTCCCGTGCCATTGCTGTTCAGTGGCTGCACGGCGCTGCCGCACCCGGCGAGGATCGACAGTGACGATTGATGGCGGCACGATCGCCGCTTACGGCTTTCGGCGACAGTACCTCGCAGCAGCGGAGGAAATTCTCCACATCGTCAAGGAACGTGCCGACAATCTCACTGGACTCGCGCTAATCGTCGAACCGACGCGCGCAGATCTCGGAAACGCCAGCGATGCTGACGATGACATCGTCGACTTCGGAATAGAGGTCGACGGCAACGTGGTTCGGCGCGTGCAGGTCAAGTCCTCAAAGACTCCCTCGGGTACGAATCCGCTGAGGTACTCGGACGCGTCGTTGTTTTTCGAGCGATTAGGAACAAGTGCTGGCGAGGCTGTGATTTTGACCAACAAGCCTCTTGCGAAAAAGCTCCTCGAATCTTGCGGGCCGCCGACGATGTCGTCAGACGGCCACGAGGTTTATGTCGTCGTCGCGGACGAGATCACGGGCGGACAATCAGACCCGGCCCGAGTTGTATTGCGCGATCAGCGAAGTGCCATGGACATCAAACAGGCGATCCTGGAGCTCATTCGCGAGTTACGCCGAGACCAGGCCTTGGGGCCTGGCGAACGCTCGGTTGGGTTACTGGCCGCGCTGCTGATGGATTCGATCTTCGAATCTGCAGCAGGTTTATCATCACGTCGGCTCAATGGTGAAGACCTCAAAGCGTTGCTGTGTCTACCCGATACTCAAGTAGCTCACGCCCTAAGGGGATTTGACTGGGGCGTGCCTCTCATCGAGGTTCCCCGACTTGTCTCAGCCGTGGCGCGAACCGATGAACTGGCCACTATCACCGAACTCTTCACTGAGTCAGTGACGACGCGCAACCCCAAAGTTGTAATACTCACGGGTGTCACCGGTTTCGGGAAGAGCACCATTGCGGCCGACTTCTGCCACCTCAACAGGCACTTCTTTGAAGAAGTGTGCTGGGTCGATTCCCGTTCGGTCGACCTTGTGCAGGCCAGGATCAAAGACGTCCTGGCGGGGCTAGAAGTCGACGTCGCTTCGGCGAGCGACCTCGGCGCCGCTTTCCAGACTGAAATGTCGCGCCGGAGCGGGCCTTTCATACTTGTCTTCGACGGCGCGCAATCCGCAGGGGACATAGCGTCATTCATTCCGACAAGCGGGTGTGGCTTGGTGGTCGTGACCACAAACGACAGTACGGGCTGGGCGCCGACGGCAACCCAACTACATGTCGGATCCTTTACAGAAGACGAGGCGGTGGAATGCTTTGAAGCCTACGCTGGCCTCGAATCAGGGGCCCATTCTGACGTGGTCCGGGATGTCGTTAATCGGCTTGAGCGGCTTCCACTCGCAATTGCTATGGCAGCATCATACTTTCGTAATGCCGACGAGGACATCAGTCAGCTTTCAGCTAAGTACTTCGCAAGTCTTGCGGACTTCCTCGACGACGACTCAGCAAGGCCCCGGGACTTTGATAAGACCGCGTTCGCGGCAATTCGGTTCGCGGTCAGCCGACTCGGAGAGACTGCGGGCGCCGGCGGTGCTTATAAGCGCGAGACCCAACTCCTTGTCTATCATTCAGCATTCTTCGCGCCGGAGCTCATCCCACTGAACCTAGTCTTGCAGACTGTCGACATTGATTCCGTGACAATCGATCTGACCAATCCGCCGTCACCGGTAGTGGCTAGCCAGCAGCGTCGAAATGCGATTCTCACAAATCTGAGGACACAGACGATCGCACAGCGACGCCTCTACATTGATGCGTCGGGGGCATCCAATCCGGCGAGTGACACGATCAATATTCATCCGCTCGTTCACGAGATCCTGCGGACGATCCATCAGCAGGCAGCGCCCCGTGAGGCCGACCTCATCGCCCTACTCGGTGATTTCATGGGTTGCCTGTACGGATGGATCATCGCCTTTCGCCGAACAGGCGCATTTTTCCCTGTCGAACAGCTACTCACACACGGCGAATGGATACTCAAACTTGTCGATGACATCACCGTCACCGAAAATGCTAACGCTCAGGTTTTCTACGTATTCCGTTGTGCCAAAATATTTTTGAGGGCTGAGATCGCCAACTGCTATGCCGTACGCGGAGAGTATCAACGTGGCGTCGGATTGCTCGACCAGGTTCTCGAAGAGTCTGCAGACGTGACGCTTACCGTGTATGCGCGCGGGGCGGTCGCGAAGGCTGCCTGCGACGCGATATCCGATGCCAAGCTCGGAAATCTAGGCTTTGACATAGCTGCCCGGATGGCGCAACGCGCCATCGCGGAACTCACGACTCTTGAGCAGTTCACTGACCAGCCCAAGCGTGGCGACGTTGTCTATCCCTTAGCAATCCAAGCAGCACAGTCAATCAACGGCTTTGGCACTTCCGAGGCCCGTGAGCTTGCCGAACAGCTAGCCGCGATCGCTAAGCGTCAACGGCTGTCGAAGATCCCAGACTCAGCCATAATCAACACGATCGAAAAGGCCTTGAAGAGCGGTCAATTCGCTCCTGCACTGGCAGTGATCCAGTCGGCACGAAGCCAGCTTTCCGCTGTGCATCAAATCATCATGCTCGACAATTTCGAGGTCATCGCGGATCTACATCTCGGTCAGTTCACGGCCGCCGCCGACGCCATCGATCGCATCTTCGCTGTCGCCGGAGGCGAAGCCTACTTGCGGCAAGTTCTAGGAATCGTCTGCATCGAGGTTGGGGATGCCTTAACGGCAACACGGCCGTCGTGGATTGGTAGGTCACCGCGTCTAGCAGCTCACCACGCGAAAATCATAGAACTACGTGCGCAACTGGACCCATAATGCGCGTAGCTGTACACGGCTAGGTGTGGACTGGCACGCCGTACCGTGCGGCCAGTTCTTGTGCTAACGCATCGACCGCGGGCGCGGACTCGGCATCGAGAATGCCCAGCTCGCGGATTGTGCCGGCCCGGGCCCGATATTCGAACCTCGGAGTCGGCCCAGTCCCCCGCCACCACTGCGGCGGCGCCATCGCGACGTCGACCAAATCGACCTTGCCGACGACCAGGTAGGAGCCGTCATACGGACTAGCCTGCGTTACGCCATCGAGAGCCGGAATGCGGATTTCCCACCAGCGGCCTTCACGGGTCACCTCAATGTCGTAGCAGGGCATTATGGTCTCCTCCACGAGAGTAAGAGACCCATGCTGAATGATGCTCGGCCTCGACAGAACCGAGGAGGACGCCGATGTATCTGCAAAGTCGCAGTAGGCGATGGCTCACGGTGCTGCGCAAGGCCCGCGCCGTGCTGGGGCTCTCACGCCAGGCCATTGACCGCTATGTCGAAGCTGCTACCCAGATGCCGAACGTGCGCGTCATCAGCGAAAGAGATCGGCGAGTGATGACGCTAGAAGCGCGGGATCCACTCACCCTCACTTTCGAAAGCCAGCGTCTCAGCGGGGACTCCTGGCTGAAACAGATCCTCGAAGACGTGTCGCGAGTACTGCGCGACTTCACCTTCGGAGACGGCTTCCCCGACAGCCTCCACGCTCTGGACTCCGCCGCCGAGGCCGCGATACCGCTCCTCGAAGGGCGAATTACTGACCCGAATCCATCGATCGACGAAATCATCGACGAGCTCGAGCGTGCACTGCTGGTATCCCTCGTCGTGACCATGACCTCCCACAACGTGCTCGTCGAAAAGGTGCACGAATGGGTGCAACAGCACCAACGGTTCCTGCAAGGCCACCGGGACCACGACGTTGGACACTACTTCGACGCCAAGACGCTCACCTACGTCGACAAGGCTGATGCCGGCCGCATCCACATGCAAGACCTCGTCTTCGCCATTGACTCTGGCGCCAACATCTGGATGGCGGTGGGAGGTCGGCAAACCCTCGACAACTACCCCGAGGTTCAAGCTGTCGCCTACGCGCAATGGTTTGCCTACGCATTCGCTCTCTGGGACGAACAGTTCCGAAAGCGAATCGCCGGATACTTCGACCAACGCGCGGAGGCGAAAATTCGCACCAGTGACGTGTTGATCGACTACTTCGGCGACCTCCGCCTCATCCGAAACGACTTCGTACACAACAAAGGCGTCTGCAAAGAGTCGGCCAATGCCAAAGTCCTGAGGTGGGCAGTCCGCGGACAGCCAATGGAAATCAAGGCCGAACAGATGATGTCCCTCATCGACCTGTTCCCCCGAGACGAATTACGCACCGCACCAACGCCGCAACCTGCAGGAGAAGCACAGAAAATCCCGGGGAAGGTCGGCGCGCACCTCCTCGAAGACGTGCAACAGCGCGCTCGGGAACTCGAGCTCACAGACGACGAGCTTGCCGAGGCCGCGTTATCAGCGTGGCTGGCCGACAATGGCGACTAACGCCCTTCCAGAACTCGCCTACGCAACCGAAAAATCTTATCTGACAAACTATTTCACTCCGCTCAGCCTGAGATTAAAGCCTGAACGAAGCCGTGTGTGAGAGAAGTTTCGGGAACCGTACAGAGCTTTTTCCAGCAGTATTGACGGACCCTGGGGGTACTCGTCGCATGAGTACACCGAGTGTGGGTAGACTCCGAATCTTCCCTTGCGGGAGTGGTCGGAGTGGGTCGAGCCGGCCGACGACGCCGCCAACAGCGCCAAAGCGGGCGTCGCCGCCGAGCTCGAGGCCTGCGCGAAGCGGGGCCAGCCGTGCCCGAACTCGTCTTCCGGTACATGGACGCCGGTGAACCTCGGGTGCAGCTACATTTCATGGATAAGTGACGCTTATTTACTGTTCTGCGAAATGCAATGCGGGACAGCGTTGTTGCGAATTGCACCGATCGTTGGTGTGCGTGTTGGTGTTTGTGGGGTCGCCGTTCGCGCCGTGATCGCGCGCGAGGTGGATTGACTCGGTAGGTAGTGGCGCGGTTTTCTTTGTGGTTCGTGGTTGCTCGCTATTTCAGGTCGGCGGGTTGGTGGGGGCGAGGTGCCGGGTTAGTCGAGGAGTGTGATGTCGGGGGTCGTGGTGGTGTCTTGTTTGGTGCGGGGTGTGTGTTTTATACACATTTGGCGGTGCCGGTGGATAGGTGAG
>NZ_FUEZ01000004.1:731065-4451009 GCF_900157365.1 Mycobacterium numidiamassiliense
CGACAGCAGATGAGGAAGGTACTGGTTCATCGAGCGTTGGGCTGGCGCATCGAGATTGTCGATTCGAGCCCAGTAGCGGCTGATCAGTGTCTCGGCGAGTTGTGCCGGGCCGCTCGCTGCCAGGCGTTCGTATGCTCTGACGGTGGGCGCGACGTACTGAGCGGGGGGTTCGGCGTGTGTGCTGGCACGCGCGGCGTTCTCGGGTGTCGGTTGCCTCAGACCGAGTCCGCGTTCGACCCTGTTGTGGTTACTGTTTTCCCCTGGCGGGTTGGTGGACATCGCGTATCGGGTTAGTCGAAAAGTGGTGTGTCGGGGGTTGCGGTGGTGTCGTGTGCGGTGCGGTCTGGCGTCGTGCGGCCCTCGGGTTGTCGGCGTGCTGGGCTGGTCCGGAGGTCGAGTCCGCTGTTGTGCAGTGCTTCGCGCAGGGTGGCGGCGAGTGTTCGTGATTGGTGTGTATCAACAACTTTCATGATTTCGGTGGCGGCGAGGGTGGTGACTTTGTTCAGTGCTACTTCTCGGGCTTGGCGCTGGGAGAGCCAATCTTGGGCGTAGTGGTCGTCATCGCGGAAGAGGAGGGCTGGGGCGTCGATGCGGCTTTCGCGGTTGGCGTGGGCGTAATCGTAGAGCGCGAAATCGAGCGAGCGGTGTTGCGACCAGCCTGCGACGTTGCGCCAGCGGCGCGGGGTGGTCGAGGGGATGGTCTGCAATTCTTGGGCGGCGTCCGGGTTGGTGTGCCACAAGCGCAATCGTGCGGCTTGGTGCAGTGTGCAGCGCAGTATCCCCATGGCGCGGTCGTCTTCTTCGAGCCATAGCCAATACCCCGAGAGCAGGGTCGACGAGATTTGGGTGGCTGCGGCAGCGATCTGTGGTCGGGACTGGTTCCAGTGCGCGCACAGCGCGGCGAACTCCGCGGTCAAGATCTGCGGGGGCTGCGGGCCCAGATGTTGGCGAATCCCGAGGCGCCCGTGTGAGATTTTGAGATCTTGGGCATGAGAGTGCTCGGTGATCAAGAATCTGGCGTAGCGGTGCGCGCCGAAGGCGAGTTCGGCGAGCTCGCGCGGCGTGGGATGCTCAGCGCGGGATCTGTCAGCGAGCACAGCGTGGTAGTCGGCGTAGAGCTGGCCGAGTTCGTTGATGTTCGTGGAGGAGGCAAGTTCGGTGCGCACCAGCGGCACCAGGGCCGGGGTCAGTCGGATGACCGGCGACGTGCACAGCGGCACTTGTGTTTCCGACGCCTGCAGGGCGGATTGCCGCTGCGGAGCCGACACCGCATCGATCGCACGTGCCGTGTCGGGGTCTCTTGACAGTGCACATCTTCCTGCTGCGGCGAGCCGCATCTGCATGAGGCACAGCGACAGCGCATCTGAGAGAGCATCGGTCGCCGAGTCCTCGGCGTCGAGGTCGTGAACAACCTCGCACTCGGTTCGCCCTTCAGGTAGTTGTGGGTCGATGAGCTGACAGAGTTCGTGATACACGTGGGCGGGGCATACGGTTCGCTCGCCGAGTTGGACATGCTCGTGGTCGGTGTTGATAACACCGTTCGTGCGTGGGTGGGTGTCGATATCGTCGAATATGTCGCCTGCCCCGACGTCGGGACTGCATCGACCTAGCAGATCCATGGCGGCCCGCGTCCACGCTCTGGCGATAAACGATTCAATCGATTCGCGACGGCGCTGTGCGACAGGTTCGGCCCGCGCCAGCAGTAGTGTCCATCGGCCAAGTTGCTGCCGCAAAATAATTGCGGCGCCGACGGTTTGGCCGGCCAGGATCAAGCGCAGAGCCGCGATGGTGCTTTCCACACTCCAGGACAGGTGCGTCGGCCATGGGCTGTCATGCGGCGGCGAATACTGGTTCAGCTGGTTACCTTGGCGGATAAAGACCGCGTCCAGTTCGCACACCGACAAAAGATGCCCAACGCAGTGGTCCATTGAACGTTGGGCAACGGCATCAAGATTGTCGATCCGAGTCGTGTGACGACTGACGAGTGCCGCGGCAAGTTGTGCTGGGCCGCTTGCAGCGACGCGTGCATATGCTTCGACGGTGGGTGGAATGTGCCGAGCGCGTCGTTCGGCCTTTACCATCGCACGCTCGGCTTCTTTGGGCGTCGGTTGCACCTGACCGAGCCTGCGCTCGAGCTTGTGGCGACTTTTGCGTCCCATAGTGCTGGCCCCTCCCGTTACTGGCCGCGACCCGGTGCGAACCCCCGACAAAACGACGCCGAACTCAGTCCGCTTGGTGGGCAAAGAGTGTCGCTTCGGTTCGCACGGGCCTTGTATTGCCGCAGCGTAAAACGAAGCGCGGAAAGCCGTCTACCAGTGACCCGGAAATAACTCGCCACGGCATGACGCAACGTCGAAAAGTCCCGGACCCTCCGGAATTGCGATGTCGACGGTTCGCGAGCAGCGCGCAACGCGTTCGGTGGCAACGGCAGCGTGCCGACGATCTGCAGTTCTCGGCAACAGTTCGCCGCGTGGCCGCCCGTCCTAAGCGCAACCGTTCCTAGATTGAGATCCGCCAAC
This sequence comes from Mycobacterium numidiamassiliense, assembly GCF_900157365.1. Classification (GTDB taxonomy): domain Bacteria; phylum Actinomycetota; class Actinomycetes; order Mycobacteriales; family Mycobacteriaceae; genus Mycobacterium; species Mycobacterium numidiamassiliense. The sequence continues at coordinate 733,585 of NZ_FUEZ01000004.1, forward strand.
GAGACGCCACTAGTTTCACGGCGCGCATTCGCACCAAAAGATGTTCCGCGAGCGCAGAATTGCAGTATGGACGATCTGGTACCTACCGAGTTGGTTGCCCGAGTGTTGGGCAGGCATTTGCGGCTGCCAGCGAGCTGGGATGACGCGGAGCGGGGGGAGTTCGTCTCGGAAGCCGCTCAGGAAGTTGCGTACAGAGCGGCTGAGCTGGCCGATGATTGGGCGGAGCGGGCGGTGACCGAATGGGGCCGAGGGCGCTGGCAGTTGCCCGATGCTGAAACGCAGGCCGATCTGGTGCGGCATGCCCGCAGATCCGCGCTGGTGGCGGTGTTGTGCGAGGTGCTGCCCGAGGTGCCAGTCGCCGAATTCTTTGCGGTGGCCTGATTTTTTAGCCGCCGCGTCGACGCCGCTGCGTCGTCGGGTGGCCGCCGTCGGAATCGCTAGATGGGCCAGCTCGCGGCGCGAGGACAGCAGGAGATGAAGCCCGGGCCGGCGCGACGGTAGTAGCGCGGCGCGCTGCGCAGCGCCGCGGGCGTGGGACCGCGCCTCTGTGGTTAGGCCAGCAGCCGGGCGGCCCGAAGCGCAGTCAGGAGGCGCGCAGCTGCGCGCACGGTGGCGTCGTGCTCGCCGCGATGCAGGCTGCCCAGGGTTGCGGCATCGGCGAGGCCGTCAAGCACATCGCGGCACGCACGTGGCGACGTAAGGACGATCGCGGCCGCCTGGGCAGGGTCGGGCGACGGCGCGTGCAGCTCAATTACGCGGTCGCGATACTCCACGCACACCACCGGCTTTTCGACCCGCTCCACAACACGCTCGACGCGCAATCCGATCGCTCCAGACCGAGCAGCTCGACGCTCCTCGTAAGCGGCCCGGCGGCACACCTGCGAGCACCACAAGCGTGGACGACCCCTGCCCGCAGCCGCGGGCAGCTCAGCCCGACAGCGCGGACAGACAGGCCGATCAGACACGATGAAACGCTACCGCAATTTCGTACGGACGAAAAGCACTGACCGATCTGTGCCCCGAATGCAAGAGGTGTGTCGTGCGCGGAGTGGTTGAAAAATGGTGGTGGCGTTGGGCGTTGGTGGTGAGTGTGTGGGCGGTGAGATGGGCTGTGTTGGCGGGCAGCAAAACTGGATACGACACACGTGGACAGATGTGGACATCTTGGTGGGAGCTGGGGCTTGCGGCGACCCTCGGCGTACCCACTGTCTCCCTACCAGCAGACCAGCTGGACGTCCGGCCAGCTCACAGCGGATTTCGTACCGGTCTCAAGACTATTTGGGCTATGCGTGGGCTAGCGAGTTACCAGCTGTCGCCGCAGTAGGGCGACCTTGCATCGCCCAGCAACGTATCGCTGCTGTTGAGCGGGTCGATTCCTAGGCTGCCAGGAAGAATCCCACCAACCCGGCGAGTAGAGCAACGACGTAGAGCTCGAAGATGCCGCGGAGCAAACGGGGTGCGTCGTTCAGCTCCATGAAATGCATTCCCACGAGCCATACCTTGACGGCGGCGACGATCAAGATGACCACTGCGATGACGTTGCCGGCGCGCGCTTCTTCGATTGCCAACCACCGTGACAGAAACGTCGCCGCGATTAGGGTCGACCAGACCGTGACAATCGGGTCGGGACGAAGACGGCCCATGTCACCTCACCAGGTACAGGAGCGGGAAGATAACGAGCCACAACAGGTCGACCATGTGCCAGAAGCAGGCGCACCCCTCGGCGAGGTGTAGCTGCAGAGGTGAGAGATCTGGAGCGCGGCGGGCCAGCCGCCACATGAAGCCCAACACGCCGAGCCCGATGGACACGTGAACCAGGTGGAGGCCAGTGAGGATGTAGTAGAACAAGTTGAAATCGTTTGTGGCCGGCGTGATTCCAGCATGAACCTTTGTGTAGTACTCAAGAACTTTGATGCTCGCGAACGCGATGCCGCATCCCATCGCGCCCAGTACGAGGCGCGGTGCTGTGCGGTTGTTGCCGAGACGGATCCGCCGTAGCGCAAACACAACGAACAACGAGCTGGTCAATAGCAAGAGGGTGTATGCGACGCCGAGATCGGTGTTGAGGTGGCGCTGCCAGCGTGCGAAGAGTTCGGGGTCGTGGCTTCGGTAGTAGAGGTACAGCAGGAAAATGTAGGCGAAGAGCAGAAGGTCGCCGAAGATGAAGACCCAGATCCCGGGCTCACCGGGAACGTTGTTCGCTCGCTGGCTGTCGGTCGCAGTCTCGGCTCGCTGACCGCTACCTTTCAGCTGCACGGCTGCCAATTGTCGGCTCCGTCCGATGCGCGGAACACTCCATCTGGCCGCTGCTGATGGCCTGGAACGTGACCACCGTCAGCCCTATCAGCCAGACGAAGAAGGCGACGAGAAGCACCCACCAAGCGATGGCGCCATTCCAGGCCAGCGGACCGTTGGTGAAAAAGACGTCGAGGCTGGCTGGTGCCATCAAAAGCCCGCACCAGATGCTGAAGTAGCCAGCCCAGCGGGGAAAAACCGGAGTCGCGTGGGTGTCGGCCAGTGCGGCGATACCGAACACGACTGCCTGGGCGACCACGGTATAGACCAATCCGGTGAATGGCAGCCATCCGAGGTCATTGAGTGCCTGGACAACTTCGGCGGGCCGATCAGCTCGATACGCCGCGGTTTGGAAAAAGTACAGCGGAACGATGAACTCGAGCGGCAGCAGTATTCCGAGACCGATCTGCAAGTAGGCGAGCGGCGCCACGCGGCCCTCGATGCGTTTCATTTGCAGTCCGACGGCGATCACCCATGGAACGCATAGGACGCCAGCCCACATCGACAACTGCATTCCGATGCGGATGGGAATTGAGCGGCCTCGATAGAGCGCCGCGATGTCGGCGGCGTTCAGCGCTGGATTGGGTGGGGGAATGAAACGGGCGATGAGCCCGAATCCGATGAAGAAGACGAGGGCCATCAAAGGGCCGCACCATAGGCACAGGCGTTGAGTCGTCGCGTTCGTAACCATGTCGGCCCTTTCTTAGCCCACCCCCGTTAGAGCATTTGCCCCTGTCGCTACTTCCTGATCAGTAGGAGTTGCGTTCGGTGCCGACGAGCGACACGAAGGAGACGCATTCGCCCGGTCCGCCGCCCAGGTTATGGGTCAGACCGATGTTCCTGCCGGCGGTGACTGTGTGAATCCGGCGATCGTCCGGTGCTTCGCCACGCAGCTGCAGCCAACACTCGAAGAGCATGCGCAGTCCGCTGGCGCCGACGGGATGTCCGAATGCCTTAAGACCGCCGTCGGGGTTGACCGGTAAGGTGCCGTCGAGGTCGAATGTGCCGGCCAGCACTGCTTTCCAGGCGGTGCCGCGCTCGGCGAAGCCGAGGTCTTCCATGAGGATGAGTTCAGTGATGGTGAAGCAGTCGTGTACCTCGGCCATCGCGATCTGGGCCGGTGGGTCGGTGAGCTTCGCCTCGGCGTAGGCGTTGCGCGCCGAGGCGACCACCTCCGGAAACGTGGTGAAGTCGTAGGCCTGGTCGACGTTGCCGTCCGCGGCTCCGGAAACCAGTGACAGTGCCTTGATGTACAGCGGTTTGTCGGTGTATCGCTGGGCGTCTTCGGCGCGCACAACGATCGCAGCGGCGGCGCCATCGGAAACGCCCGAGCAGTCAAACACCCCGAGCTGTCCGGCGACCAGCGGTGAGCTGGAGATTGTCTGCGTGGAAACCTCTTTGCGGAACTGCGAACGGGGGTTGCGGGCGCCGTTGTGGTGGTTCTTCCAGGCGATGCGGGTGATGACGTCCTTGAGCTCAGCGGGGTCGACTCCGTACTTCTCGGCGTAGGCGGGGCCAAGCAAGCTGAAATTGGCTGGTGCGCTGGTGGTTCCGAGGGTGCCGCCAGTGCCGTCAGAGGGTATGGAATGGCGCAGCAGACCGGAGAAGCCCGAGTCCTTGAGCTTCTCGACACCGACCGCCATCGCGGTGTCGTAGGCGCCGCTGGCTACGGCGTAGCACGCGTTGCGCAGCGCTTCCGAGCCGGTGGCGCACATGTTCTCTACCCGGGTGACCGGTTTGCCGTGCAGCCGCAGCGGCCGACTCAGGCTCAGTCCTGCCACGCCGGACATGTAGGTTCCCAGCCAGAACGCGTCGATGTCGCGCGGGGTCAGCCCAGCACTTGCGGTCGTGCCGTTCACAGCCTCGATCAGTAAGTCGTCAGCTGAGCGGTCCCAATGCTCCCCGAAATCGGTGCATCCCATCGCGATGATGGCGACCCGGTCGCAGATTCCGTGTACGGCCATGTCAGCTCTCCTCGGTCGTGCGGCGGGCCGGACGGGCCTTCCAGAAGTAGTTGTGCACACCGCTCTCCGATGTCGTCAGCCGTCGAAAAGTCATTTCGACCGCGTCCCCGATCGCAACCTCAGGAGGGGCGTCGGTGAGTTCGCAGCGAAAGCGACCGCCGCCGTCGAAGTCGACGACCACCGCGATCATCGGCGGGCTGGGCGTGTAGGCGAGCCGGTCGACGGTGAAAGTGGCCACCCGCGCGGGCGTGTCGGCCATCGGTTGGGGATGCATACGGTCGGCGGAGCCGCACTTGAAGCACACCCTCACCGGCGGCAGGTGGACGGTGTCGCATTCTTCACAGTGAGATCCGACGAACCCGTACTTCCAGTTCTCCGACCGATGGCTGGGCGGGCCGGCGGGGGCGTCGGGTTCGGGTCGGCGTGGTGGTTCACGCCGCAACATTCCCCGCCAGGTGAGGAAGGTGCCGTAACTGAGTGAGTCGTTAGCGGCGGCGATCTGATCGGCCACCGTGGGCGCCGACGGTCGATGGGCCGCGAGGGCCTCGGTGGTGCGCAAGATCAGCGTTGAGGCACCATCGGCCAGCACCGCGAGCGCGATCACTTGATGTGGTTTTGCGTGTTCGAGCACGTCTGCGAGAAGGACGCCGGGTTGCGCTGTTCCCGGGTTGCCGATCGTGCTGGTCAGGTCGGGGGTGACGGCCTCGCGCGCAACGCCGCAGCCCGCCGCGAATTGGCGGTTGGCCCGAGGCGAGAGGCCGCACACGACCAGGTGATCGACATCGTTGGGGGTCAGATCGGCCTGCTTGAGCGCGGCGGAAAACGACTCCATCGCCAGCGGGACGTACACGTTCTCGGCGAACCGCTCCTCCCATATCCGCGAGGTCAGGGCGCCCGGGGCCCGCCAGCGATCAAGGAATTCGTCGGTGACCGAGGCGCTGGTGATCAGTTCGGCGAGCACGGGACGTTCGGCGGTGCCGGCGCTGAACAGGACCGCCGCCGCGGCATCGCCGCCCTGTTTCTCGTCGGCGCCGCCGGGCAGTCCGGTGCGGATGTCGGCCAGTACGGCCAGCGCCCCCTCGGGGCTGTCCGCGGCCGCCAGCAGGGCACCCACTGCTGAGCGTGGCGCGCCGCCGAGATCGACGGCCAGGGTGCCGCGGGGAAGGCCCAGGGCGGCGTGAATCACCGCTGCGTTTGTCTTATCGAGGTAGGCCGGATGGGTGGTGGCGAAGTAGACCCGCGGCGGCTCTGACGCCCGGGCAAGCCCGCGTACAACGGGGCGAGCGGCTTCGACGGCCATCGAGGTGGTGTCCTCGTCATAGGAGGCCACCGAGCGGGTCCCGCGAGGTGCGGTGCCGCCCAATACTGATCCGATTTCACTGAGCCGCAGGCGATGGTAGGGGAGATAAGTCGCCCATGCCACCACACCGGTCACAGGGCTCCTTGGTTGGGACCGCATAAGACCGGAATCTAATCTAATTCTGGTTAGACTTCAATGTAGGATCTCCGGCATACACCGCGCGGAGGAGGAAATCATGGCCGCAGCCCTGATCGTCGTGGCTGGGGGTGGTCACCGGAATCCGAGGGCCTGTCGAGGAAGGGCGTCCCGATGAAGCGACTAGTTTTCGAACCCGAACACGAACAGTTGCGGGAGACAACGCGTCAGTACATCGAGCAGGTGGTGGTGCCCCACGCGCAGAAGTGGGAATGCGAACGACTCGTCGACCGCGCCGCCTATCTGGAGGCTGGCAAGTACGGGCTGATTGGGTTCAATATGCCGGAAGAGTACGGCGGCGGGGGATCCGACGACTTTCGCTTTAATGCCGTGATCGTGGAGGAGCTGGCCAAGTTCGGCTCGGTAACGCCGGCGCTGAATTTGCAAAACGACATCGTAGGGCCCTACCTGAAATCGCTTGCCAACCAGGAGCAGCAGGCTCGCTGGCTGCCTGGCTACATCACCGGTGAGATCATCGGCGCGATCGCGATGAGTGAGCCCGGGGCCGGCAGCGACCTGGCCGGCATCCGCACCTCAGCCACGCGTGACGGTGATGATTGGATCCTCAACGGCTCCAAGACGTTCATCTCCGCAGGTTTTAACTCCGATCTGGTGATCGTGGTCGCCCGCACCGATCCCGACGCGGGTCACAAAGGGTTCTCGTTGCTGGCCGTCGAGCGCGGTATGGAGGGCTTCAGTCGCGGACGCAAGCTGGACAAGATGGGGCAGCACGCGCAGGACACCGCTGAATTGCACTTCGACAACGTGCGGGTACCGGGAGCCAATCTGATTGGCGAGCAAGATCGCGGGTTCTACCACCTGATGCACAACCTGCCCTCGGAGCGGTTGTCCATCGCGATCGGCGCGGTCGCGGGCGCCCGTGAAACATGGCGGCAGACTTTGCAATACGCCAAGGACCGCAAGGCGTTCGGGCAGCCGATCGGCAGTTTCCAGCACAACCGATTTGTACTGGCCGAACTGGATACGGAGTTAGATATTGCCGAGCAGTACATCGACCGATGCTTGCGGGCCGTGGTAGACGACGAGCTGAGCGCGGTGCAGGCCGCGAAGGCGAAGTGGTGGTGCACCGAGCTGGCGAAGAAAGTTGTCGACGCCTGCGTGCAGCTGCATGGCGGCTACGGCTACATGAACGAGTACAAAGTGGCCAGGGATTACGTGGACACCCGGATTCAGACGATCTTCGGGGGGACCACCGAGATCATGAAAGACATCATCGGACGTGACTTGGGTCTGTAGCGGGCAGTCATTTGCACGTCCTCCCGTTGCCTGCCGGGTAAGTGTCGGGAAGTTGGGCAACCACGGACATGCTGGCCACTGACCACGACTGGAACGAGGACGGGGCCGGTGCGGGTGATTGCGGGTTAGACAGGTGTGGGCGAGCTCGATTGGCTGCGGTCCGCGGGGATCTTAGTGACCCCATCGAATACCACCGTGGCGACCTGGCCTGCCAGATCTTCGGGGCTCAAAGCGCCGTCGGGTCGATACCACTCGACGGCCCAATTCAAAGCGCCGGTAAGCAACATGGTCGTGACCGACGGGTCAATGTTGGTTCTGATCTCACCGGAGGCCATGGCGTCCTCGAGGAGACCGCGCCAATATTCCAAGTAAGCCCGCTGATACTTGACGGTCTGGTCACGGACCTTGTCGGGGATTTGACCCAGGATGCGGACCAGTGCCGAGGTGTACATGGTGTTTCGCAGCACCGACAGCAGGTGGGCCGTCAACGCGGTGGAGAACCGGTCCAGCGCGGTGGCATCGGCGGGCAGTGCGTCGACGCTGAGGCGGGCTAGATCGTCGGTGCGTTTCCAGGCGACCAGCACCATTTCGACCACAAGGTGCTCACGCGACCTGAAGTAGTAATACATGCTGCCGGTCTGGATACCAGAAGCTGCCGCCACATCGGCAAGCCGGGTGCCGGCGTAGCCCTTGTCCCGGAAGACCTTGGCGGCGGCGTCGAGGATTCGTTGGGCACCCTCGGCCTTGGTGTCGTCCTCCCGGCTCCGGCGAAGGACCTTCTCCTCGGCCACGGCGATGGCGGCGAGGTTCTTGTCGATCGACCGGTTCTCTTGCCGATGCACCGCGAGACCGTCGAGAAACAGTGAATCGACCTGGGCTTTAAGCTCGGCCGTGGACATTCCGTCCCGGCGGGGGCGAAACCAATCGGGCACTGAGTTGATCGCGCCGAGCAGCAGCATCCGCAGCGCCGAACTGTTGAGGTCGGTGCGGAAGTCGCCCGAGGCATGGGCGCGGTTGACCAGCGAACGCCAGAACTCGCCGTACTCGCGCTGTTCGTGAAGCCGGCGTCTGCGGATTTCCTCGGGGACTTGGCCAATGATCCTGATCGTCGCGGCCGTATAGTCGCCAATCTCCAGAACACAGTCCAGGTGCGCAGAAATCGCCTCGCGGAGCCGGTCGAGGTCCGAGGCGTCGCCAGGTAGGGCGGCCACGCGTCGTCTGACGAAACCGCTGGTCCGTTCCTGGCCGACCCGCAGCACTTCTTCGACGAGTTCTTCTCGCGAGGGGAAGTGATAGTAGAGGCTGCCGGCCTGGGTATTGGCGGCCGCGGCGACATCAGATAAGCGGGTCCCCGCATAGCCTTTGTTGCGAAATATCAGGGCGGCGGAATCCAGAATACGTGCCCGGGTCGCCACGCCTTTCTTGCCGGGCCGCGGGCGTCCATTAGCCATCAGTGCTCTCCGCGCTCCAGACTCTCTGAACCCAGCTCTCCAACATGGTTGTCGATTCTATGCGAGTTTTGGTCGATATACCCGATGGAGGGAGCGCGAGTGCCAGCACAGCGGGCGGGTTTCGAGCTGCGGTGATGGTTACCTGAGCGGATCGCCGGCCAAGAGCTCTCATTGACTCTAATCTGGATTAGGTTAGAATCTGGGCTGGGCGGGTCGTGCCGCCGGAAGGAGTGCCACGCGGCATGATCAAACTGTTGGAGGGCATCCGTGTGCTCGAGTGCGCGATGTTGCCCACCGGCGACCAGACCAGCAGATTGCTCGGCGACCTCGGCGCGGATGTCATCAAAATTGAGCGGCCCGGGACAGGCGACTACCTTCGCGAACTGGGGGATCGCATCACCGACCAGAACAGCGTCTTTCACCTGTTCTGCAATCGCAACAAACGCAGCATCGAGTTGAATCTGCGCAGCGACGAGGGTCGCGCGATCTTCTTCGAGTTGCTCAACACTGCCGACATCTTCGTCGACGGGTTCGCGGGCGATGCGTGCGACAAGCTGGGCATCGGCTACCTGGCACAGCGCGATGTCAAACCCGACATCATCTACTGCCAGGCCAACGGCTTCGGGAAGCGGGGCAGCTACAGCCAAATCCCGGTGCACGGATACATGATGGGCGCCGTGGCCGGGCAGTCGCAGCTGCAGGTGTCCGAAGACGGCGTGGTCACCGAGGTCGTCAATCCGCAGGGTTTGTACTTCTCGGGTTCCATTGACGGGCCGCTGTCGACTGCGTTGTATGCCGCCCTGACTGCAGCCGCCGCGCTGCGCCACCGGGACCATACCGGGCAGGGTTGTTATATCGATGCCGCAGGAGCCGATGCGGTGCTGGCCAATCAAAGCCTCGATGCAGTGCTGGCGTGGAATCGGGACCGCATCACCGATCGGCGCAACCCCCCGCCCCCTGTCGGACTGGATCCACGTCGGCGCCCAAAGTACACCTACTACCAAACCAAGGACGACAAGGTTGTGCTGCTGGCCGCCATTGAGCACAAGTTCTGGGACAACTTCTGCGGGGCGATCGACCGCGACGACTTACTGGACGCGCAGAACAAGACCTTCGCGGTTGACTTCGCTGACGGCGGCAAAGCCGACCTGCTCGACGAGCTGATCCCCATCTTCCGCTCCCGCACGGCCGCGGAATGGATGGACATCGCACGGATGTACGACATCCCTTTGTGCCCGGCGAACTCCAAGACCGACACCCTGACCGACACACACTTGGCGGCCCGCGAAATTGTGCACCACTCGCAGCACCCGGTAGCTGGGCCTTACACCAGCACCGGCTGGCCGGCTCCGGTCGACGGTCAACCCTTCGAGACCAGCCGCCCAGCGCCCGCGCTGGGTGAACACACGGACGAAGTGCTCGCCGAGATCGGGTATAGCAGCGACCAAATAGCGGCGCTGCGCGACCGCGGAGTGGTGTGAGGCGCGCCATGGTGATGCGTATGCCCTGCCGTGTTCGGGCCACGGGTCTGCCCGAACGGGTGACCATTTATGAGGTTGGGCCCCGAGATGGCCTGCAAAACGAGAAGGGCGTCATCCCAACCGACGTCAAGGTCGAATTCATTGAGCGGCTCGGTGTCGCCGGCCTGCAGACCATCGAGGCGGCGGGGTTCGTGCATCCGGGCCGGGTACCGCAACTCGCTGACGCCGAACGCGTCATCGACGCCCTGGACCTCAACGCCGGCCAACGCTACCCAGTGTTAGTTCCCACCGTCAGCGGGCTGGACCGGGCCTTCAGCCGCGGCGTTCGCGATATCGCCGTTTTCGCCAGCGCGACCGAGACGTTCTCGCAGCGCAACCTCGGTCGCACCATTGACGAGTCGTTAGCGATGTTCGCCCCGGTGGTGACGCGGGCACGCGAGGCCGGCGCCAGTGTGCGCGGCTACGTGTCGATGTGTTGCGGGGATCCCTGGGAGGGGGTGGTGCCCATCGCGAAGGTTGTCGACGTCGCCACGCAGATGATGGCGTTGGGCTGCACCGAGCTGGCGCTGGGCGACACGATCGGGGTCGGAACGCCCGGACAGGTCCGGGCGCTCATCGATGCGGTGGTGGCCGCGGGCATCGACGTCGGGGCGATCGGCGTGCATTTTCATGACACCTACGGGCAGGCGCTGGCCAACGTCCTAGCGGCGTTGCAGTCGGGGGTGACCATCATCGACAGCTCGGCCGGCGGACTGGGTGGCTGCCCGTTCGCGGACAGTTCAGCGGGAAACCTGGCCACCGAGGATCTGGTGTGGATGTTGGAGGGTCTGGGCATCGACACCGGAGTTGACCTGAGCGCAGTGGTCTCGATCAGCCTGTGGATGGCCGAGCACCTGGGCAGGCCGTGCGTATCGCGCACCGTGCGGGCGTTAGCCGGGTGTGCGGTGGATGCTCAAGTGGACTGTGAAACCGTGTCGGCCGCTCAGTGAGAAGCCTCGACGTCCCGCTGGAAGAGCTGCGGGCACAGCTGCGCGACTGGATCGTTGAAAACGCTCCCGCGGGGTTGACGGAGTTGATCGACTGGCGCCTTCGCGCTGACCTGCCCGGTTCGGTGAGCAGCCTGCAAAGCGAATCCGAACTCGCCAGCGCCCACGGCCATCCTCTGTTCCAGGAGTGGGAGCGGCGCTGCGCCCAGGCGCGGCTGATCTGTCCAGCGTGGCCCATCGAGTACGGCGGACGCGGCTGGGATGCGCCGCAGATGACGATGCTCGATGAGGAGTTCTATCGCGCGGGACTGCCACGCGTGGACCGGGTGCAGGGGGAGTCGATGGTCGGTCCCTCGATCATTCTGCACGGTACCGACGAACAAAAGGCGTACTACTTGCCGCGGATCCTCTCTGGGGAGCACCGCTACTGCCAGGGATTCTCCGAGCCTGGATCGGGATCAGACTTGGCGTCGGTGCGGACCCGCGCGGTCGTGGATGGTGACCGCCTCTTGATCACCGGACAGAAGGTTTGGACCTCCCGCTTCACCACGGCAAACATGATTTTCGTGTTGTGCCGCACCGACCCGGCCGCCAAGAAGCATCGCGGACTGTCATATGCGATCACCGAGTTCACCCCCGGGCGCAACGGGATCGAGGTTCGCCCGATCCGGCAGATCACCGGCGCCGAGGAGTTCGCCGAAGTCTTCTTCGACGGCACCGTGGCTCCACTGTCCGGGGTGATCGGCGGCCTGGGGCGCGGCTGGCAGGTCGTGCAGTCCACCCTGGGTTTCGAACGTGGCGGCGCCGGACGCGCGACCACTATGGTCCTGCAGGCCCGCGAACGCGAACTTGACCAACTGGTGGAGCTGGCCCGAGAGCGGGGGCGGCATCGTGACCCGGCGGTGCGCCGGGAGCTGGCCTGGGCGAAGACTCAGGTCACCATCATGCGCAGCAGCTGGCAGCGAACCGTGGCAGAGGTCGCTGCCGGAGACCAACCCGGCCCCCAGATGTCGACGTGGAAGCTGGCCTGGAGCGAATACCACTTGCGGCTCGGGGCGCTTGCCCTCGAAATCGCCGGTCCGGCCGCGATGGTGCGCCCGGCGGGCCCGGGTTACGCCGTCGACTCCTGGCAGGACACCTTCCTGGTCGCGCATTCCGGCACGATTTACGCTGGCACCAGTGAAGTGCAGCGCAACATCATCGGCGAGAACCTTCTGGGGCTGCCCCGCGAGCCCCGAGTGCCGGATGGGCAGCAGTGATGCCCGCCGAATCGCCGGCACCAGAACCAGCTGCGGGCACCTTCCGCTTTCCCGTGGAACGCGGGCACATCCTGATGTTCGCCCGGGCGCTGGGTGATGACAACCCGATCTACTTCGACGAGGACCACGACGACCCCCGCCGACGTGGCGGGGTGGTCGCGCCACCGACGTTCGTGGCCGCCGCGGCGCAGTTCGACCCTGAGTGGCCTTATCGTCCGCGGCCCGGCGTTGAGTGGAACGGCTCGGGCCGCGGACCGGGGTTTGCCCCCGCCTCGTCGGGGGGCGGAACCAGCTTGCATGCCGAGCAACACTACGAATTTCACGTCCCGTTGCATCCTGGCGACGTCTTGACTGTCTCTCGCGAGGCGGGCAAAACCTGGGCGAAGCACAGTGCACGCGGCGGGGCATTGCGGTTCTCCGAGGAGATCACCCGGTTCGTCAACCAGCGTGGAGAGCTCGCCGTGATCGCCCGGCGGGTGCGGGTGATCACCGAGCGGGCGGTGGCGCCGTGAAGCTCGTCGAATTGTCGGTCGGGGACCGGTATGAGGCAACGGTGGTGCAGGAGCTGTCCCGAACTCAGATCGTGATGTACGCCGGCGCCTCGGGTGATTACAACCCGCTGCACACCGACGAGGTGTACGCCTCGACGGTGGCTGGCTACCCCAGCGTCATCGCCCACGGACAGCTCACTATGGGGCTCACGGCGAAGGTAATCACCGGGTGGATCGACGATGGGGAGCTCAGCGGGTTCGGGGTGCGCTTCAAGCACCAGGTCTGGCCCGGTGACACGCTGACCGCGAATGCCACCGTCAGCGCGATCGAGGACCAAGACGGGTCCCGCATGGTGGAGCTGGAGGTGTCGACGGTCAATCAGCACGGTGAGCCCGTGATGACCGGTTACGCCCGGCTGTGGGGAGAGGGCGTGGCGGATGAATGAACGATCGGCTCTGGTCGCTGGCGGCAGCGGTGGTATTGGATCGGTGATCTGCCGGGCGCTGGCCCGGGATGGATTCGATGTCGCGCTGACCTACCGACACGACGTCCAGGCCGCCGAACGCGCAGCTGAGGCCGTGCGCGATGTTGGCGCGAAGGCGTGGGTGCATCAGCTCGACCTCACAGACGCCGACGCCGCGGCCGCCTTGGTTCGCAGTGTGCCGAGGCTGGACACCGTCATCTATGCCGCCGGGCCGTCCATCCCGATGGGTTACACCGCCCAGATCACGTCGCAGCAGTTCGCCTATCAGCTCTGGGCAGACGCCGCGGCATGCTTTAACCTGCTGCAACCTGCGATCGAGCGGCTGCGGGCTAGCCGGGGTTCGATCGTTGCCCTCGTGACGACGGCGTTGCTGCGCTATGCCACCCGGGATCTGCTGTCGGCGGCACCCAAGGCCGCCGTCGAGCAATTGGTGCGGGCCATTGCTGCCGAGGAAGCCAAGAATGGTGTGCGCGCCAACTGCGTGGGCGTGGGGGTGATCGCGGCCGGGCTGCTGGACGACCTGATCGACAGCGGCGACTACCACGAACACGCACTAGAGGCGGCGCGGCGGGCCATTCCGATGCGGCGATTCGGCTCGCCCGAGGAACTCGCCGACGTGGTGGCCTTTTTGGCCGGGCCCCGCTCGGCCTACGTCACCGGGCAGACCCTGCGCGTCGACGGCGGATACTCCATCTGACTCAGCAGCTCAGTCCACCCGTTCATCGAGTCAGTCGCTGAATCGTGGTGGCAACCGACGCCCAGCAATGCCTCGCGGACCTTGCTCGGTTTCGGATGCAGCGCCGAATTTCATACCGAGACCCCTCGCATACGAAAGGCGGTCCCGCAACTCCGCCTTACGGGCTGATAGCACAGGTCAGCCCGGCAGCGGGAAACGCACCCCCGTGGCCATTTCGGAGGTCAGCCACAGCCGTGCGGCGACCTCCGAGTCCCGGGAACGTCTGCTGACGCGGCCGACTTCGGGGTTGCCCTTGAGTTCCAGCCATCCCCTAGGCGCGAAGCAGACGCCACCAGGGGCGTCGGGGTCGGTCGCGGCCCGCAGCGTCGGTAGCGCTCCCATCGCGGCGCTTTGGAGCTGCCCCACTCTGCGCATCATTGCCTGGCGCGCCCCGGGGAGGTCGTTGCGCAGGAGCTCGGTGCGCGAGCCGCCCGGATGTGCGGTCAGTGCCCTTACCGGGGAGTGGGCCTTGTCGAGGCGGCGCTGGAGCTCGATGGTGAACGACACGATCGCGAACTTGGACTGCGCGTAGGCCGCGAACGGCCGGTAGCGCCGTGCGAGCGCGAGGTCATCCAGGCGCAGGCGCCCCACGTGGTGGGCGAGGCTCGTGAGAGAGACCACGCGTGCGGCGGGGGCGGCTTGCATACGGTCGAGGAGCAGTCCTGTGAGTGCGAAGTGGCCGAGGAAGTTCGTTGCCAGCTGCATCTCCACACCCTGTGGGCTCAGGGCGTACGGCGGCCACGCCACACCCGCGTTGTTGACCAGCAGGTCGAGGCGGTCGGTGCGGTCCAAGATTTCGGCCGCCGCGGCGCGCACAGACTCGATGTCGGAGGTGTCGATGCGTATGAAGTCCAGCTGCGCCGCGCCGTGTCGCTCACGGATGACCTCGATCGCCGCCGCAGCCTTGGTGCCGTTGCGGCATGCGAGCATTACCCGCGCTCCCGCGGCGGCGAGTGCAGCTGCGGTCTCGAGGCCGATACCCGAATTCGCCCCGGTAACAAGGCCGGTCGTGCCGGTGAGATTGGGAATGTTGGCTGCGGACCACCGGAAGCCGCGCTGCTGAGGGCGGTAAAAGAGCCCTACTGTCACGCGTCGATGCCGATCCGGCGGGCGTTGATGAGTCGGCTGCGCAGGACGGCCTGCCGCTCTTCGTGGGTGATGCGCGCGGTGTCCGCCGGCAGGTGGTCGAAGAGCTCGGCGAGCTTGACCCTCTTCAAGGTCGGCTCGGGCACCGTTTCGGTCCAGTTGTACCGACCGCCCACTAAGCCCTGCATGTGGCCGTATGTGTCAAGCCAGTTGGGCACGCCGGGATCGGTGTGGCTGATGACTGCGCGGAATTTGCCGTCGCTGTCGAGGACAGCTTCGCTGCCGTTGATCGAGATCTGTCGTCCCCGGCGGTCGTAGTGCTCCCAGAAGTTGCTCATGAGGACGAAGAGCCAGTACTGCGCCTTGGGGGGCTCGACCTCCATGATGATTGCCTCGTCGGGCTCGCATTCGAAGGTGCCGCGGGCATAGACCTGGTTGCGGAATGCGACCTCGCGGCCGGAGTCCATTGTCAGGAGGTTGGGCGGGAACGCGACGGAACCCTCAGGCGCGTCGTAGTGCATGTTGATGCCGCGCTGAAGGAAATCTGGCTGGCTGCGCAGGAAGTCGATCAATCGGCGGTAGGCGTCCTCGTAGTCGGCAGCGACCGGAGCGGGCGGGGGATAGGTGGCATCGACGCGCTCGATGAAGTACGCGCCCGGCTGCTCGGTGGCGAGGTCATAGAACCATTCGCGAATGTAGATGTGGCCCTTGCCCTCGGGCAGCGGCACCCAGTTGCCTGGATGCTCGTCGCAGCTGAGGATGACTTCAAAAGACCCGTCTTCGGAGACCTCTAGGTCCGTCTTGCCGCCGTAGATGTGGCGATAGCCGCCGACAGGTGAACACAGGTTCATGTTGGCGAGGTCGCCCTCCCACACTTCGATGTCGAGGAGGCGGTGGGTCCCGCGGTTGCCCCACACGCGGTACGTGTACTCGCCGGAGAGCATCGTCCAGTGGTAGCGCCCATCGGGGTTGGGGTAGCCCCAGTTCAGCCAGGGGGTCAGGAAGCTAGTGAAGTTGGGGTAGGCCGGGCTGTGAAACTCGACTTCGGCGGTCAGGCCCGCGGCGAACAACCGGGTGAAGTAGCGCAGGGCCTCGCCGCGTAGCAAATCGCCGTCACGGTTGAACGGCTCCTTCTCAAAACGAGGGTCCCCGAACACCACGTGCGAGCCAACGTGATCAAAGGTTGCAGTCAGATCTTCTAACAAGATTTCGAATCCCAGATTGGTCTGTGCCACCATATCTCCACTGTTGGTGTCGTTGAAAGTATGCGTAAATCTACGCTGATTTTGATTCTCAGGTGGTCGATTATCGGTAGCTTCACTCTCTAAGTACCGGCCGACGCTCGGCACCGCTCTACGGACTTGGACCGTTGGAGGTCACTGCTATCGGGTTGCTAGCCACCATTGCTCGTGCGCCGTCGTGAGGGCACTGAGCAGGTACGCGGGTAGGAGTGACTTGTTCCGGCCTTCCGCCAGCTCACGAACCTGCGTGTAGAGCCCCTGCAAGCCTTGCAGGCCAGCGATCACGGTGAAGTACCGGATTGCCTCCGGAGTGACGAGCGACTCGTCGAGTCCGGACTTGGCTGCGTAAAGACGCCGCAGTCGAGAAGAATCCTTGGTGATGGTGTGCGGGGGCTGCATGGACTCAACCCACGTACACCAGCCCAACTCCTCGCGAGGATCGCCGATCCGCGCCATCTCCCAGTCGACGGCCAACAGTTGTCCCTGTTCGTCGACCATGATGTTGCTCGGCTGAAGCTCGCCGTGCACCAAGCAGAACGGAGCGGGCTCGGGACGGTTGTCCTCAAGCCAGCCGGCGATGTACCGGAACAGCGGGTTGCGGTCGAGCTGTTGCTGCTCGGACTTGCGCCATTCCTCGATCCGTCCGTCGACGTAGTCGTCCCAGCTGGCGGGCCGTTCGATTTCCTCCGGTAGCACCGAGAGGTCGGTGCGATTGATGTGTGCGGCGAGTTCGGCGAACGCATCGATCGGATCGGAAACCAACTGACTCTCGCCGCCGCGGATCTCCGCGAGGAAGGAGCGTCCCTGGACCTCCTCGAGAATGATCGTCTTGCTGCCGAGGTCGGAGCCGTCCTCGTCGTAGTACAGGGCACGAGGCATCGGCACGTCGGTCTTCTCGGTGAGCGCTCGCAGCAGTACCCACTCCCTTGCCCGGTCGCTCTCGATCGTCACGTTGGCGTCGAGCGGGTCCGCCCGCATGATCAGATTGCTGGTCGATCCGTCGCAGTGTGCGGTGAACCGCGCCATGTGCCGGCTGTATCCGCCGGCGATGACCTCGTAGTTGTCCACCTTGACGGTGGCGGATTGAGGTATTCGGCTGGAGAGAAAGCGCTCGAGTCGCTGGCAGATCTCGTTTGGTTCGTTCATGACCGGCCCGCTAACTCGAAGGACCCGCGGATGTGCAACTCGCGGTGGAGCCGCTGTTCGAGCAGGTGTTCTACCCGCTGCCGTACTGTTTCGTCGGCCGTCCGGCAGTTCTCGAGCAGTCGCGAGAGAACCTCACCGGCCGCGTCGTAACGCCGCTGCACGTCATCGAAGTGCAGGCTGCTCGAATCCAACTCTCTCAACACCGCGAGGGCCTCGGCGACCAGCCGCGCTCCGGGTCGGCCATTGTCCACGTAGTCGTCCGCCTCTGCGAGTACGACGGCGACCTCCTCGTGCATCCAGGCTACTTCGTGGCCGCAACGGCTGGCCACGTTCGCCAGGATGGAGTCGATCATCGCCAGGACGGTCTTCGTCGGGACGTCGGTGATCGATCCTCCCACCGACGTTTCCAGGTGTTCGCGAACCAACTGAACCAGCTGTTCGCAGGATGGATGATTCATCATTGAAGTTGATCCGCTCGTTCTTGGTCGGGCTACGTGCTTGGTGCGCCTACGTCCTTATTGCGGCTATCTCCGCAACGCTCAACGAATCTCGGTCTGTGCGCGTAGGAATTTTCGTGCCTGGATGCCGGGGAACCATTCGATGGCTTCGCCGTATTCGATGGAGCCGTCGTCGAGGGTCCACTCGCACAGGGACCAGTACTGCAGGTACCGCGCCCAGGGCACCCATTTCAGGACGTTCTTGCAGCGGCCTTCGGCGTGCACCGTGCGGCCGAGCTCGTCGGTACCTTCGATGACCAGCCGCCATGGCACGCCGTCGGGGCGTCGCTCGACGACCTTGCGGGTGCCGGTGACCACGTTGGCGACCTTGTCGTCCTTTTGCAGCCAGCCGGTGATTGCCGGTTCGGTGGTCCCGACGATTGGGTCGGTGTCTTGGGGTTCGGTGCCCATGTTGTACGTCTGGAACGCGAAGCCCTTGCCGTCGTTGAACCAGGGGAAGTCGCCTCGGGGGTTGTCCTTGTAGAGCCGTGGTCCCCAGGAGTGGTCCCGGTTTGATCCGCAATCGACGGCGATGTCCTCGCCGTTGATGCGGACCGTTCCCGTCACGCGGCCGGCCTGTTCGTAGTGGTGGGGTCCCCATTCCTCGGAGCCGTCAGGGAAACCGGCGTTGGCGACCTCCATCGTCGCGTCGAACCGCAGATCGAACTGACAGCCGTCGCGGTCGTACTGCATGGTGAACGCCTTCTGCGGCTTGAGGCAGTGCACGGTCAGCCCGTTGGGTGTGGTGTAGTCGAACATCTCGGTATTGGTCGAGGGGTTCAGTGGCGCGAATTCGTGCCAATCGTGGTAGAGGCAGTCATACATTTCCTCGCCCGAAGGGTCCCACAACGCGACCCCGGTCATCGAGAAGTTCATGTTGGGGCGGTGATTCATGTAGACGAATCCGCTGAGATCTCGCTCGGCCACGTAGAACGGAAACCAGGCACTTTCGTTCCAGAACGGGCTGTCGGTCATCGTGGTGGTGTGGAAGTAATCGTCCTCGGGACGAACGACATCGACCATTAGCTTTTCTCCTTGTCGTGTGGCGAGCCGCCTGGTATCTCCAGGTTCAGTCGAGGGATCGTGTTTCCCCCGGCGACGTTGAGGTACTGGGCCAGTGCTGCCTCGGCTCGAGCGGCCCGCCGCTCCGCAGCGACGACACGTTCGTGTAGTTCGATGAGCAGCTGGGTTGTAACCGGAGCGTCGGCGGGTGGCGGATCGGGTTCGGTGGCATCACTGGGCGAAACACCGTGCAGGACAAGGTCAACCATGGCTTGGCTCAGCTGCGAGGGTGTTGCGTTGACTGCATTGGTTGACAGGATCGGGTCGAAGAGAGCGAGTCCGGCCACCATGCCCAAGACCAGGATGTTGGTGGTGCTGGGGTCCACGTGAAGGCCGCGCCGCGCTCCTTCGAGCTCCAGCTGAGGGACGAGTTGCTGCAGGATTTCGGCGATCTCAGCAGGCCAGGCGGCACCGGTTTCCGAGGGATCAGAGGGGTTCGGGAGCAGTTGGTGTCCCTGCACCAGCGCCATCGCGAGCTCGCGATGCTCGCGCAACAACCGATACAGCGGATCGATGAACCCTTGGACCAGATCTCGCAGCGGCGCCGGCTCATCGACCTGGGTCTCCCAGGTCGTCAAGTACGACGAGATCACTTCGCCAAACGGCACCAACACCGCGGCGCGAAAAAGGCCGGCTTTCGATCCATAACGTCGATAGAGCAGCGGCTCGTGTACACCAGCCAGTGCGGCGATTTCCCGGGTCGTGCTGCCGGCGTAGCCGTTCATCGCGAACAGGTGCCGCGCCGCGTCGCAGACGACTCGATCGACTTCCTCAGGGGATCGACGGACCTTGCCATGCGCAGTCGTGCCGTTACGAATCGGCGTGGGCGTGGGTTGGTGACGTGACACCTTCAGCCTTCCGTTTTGCGCAAGCTCACCTGGGTCCCGAAGGTAGCACGCGCTACAGCAAGATGGCTAGAAGGTAGTTTTGGCTATCTATACACGATGTGCGAGATCATTTTCGGTTCAAAAATGGGTACGTAAACGCACTTGAGCTTGAGATCTAACACACAGTGACGAGAAGAAACTGTGCTGACTCAGACACACATGGGGATCGAGGATGCCAGGCAGCAAACTTGGCAAGCGTTGTTTTAGCGGCCGGTCAGATCGTCCGGACCTCATCGGTGATGGGCTGGCGATCGCATCACCGGGACTCAGGTTCGTGTTGGCGCAGATCGCCTCGACGGTAGTGGGTCTCCCAGGCTGTGTAAGGGATCCCGAACACCACGTGCCAGCCAACGTGGCCTTGGCCATCGTCCATTCTCCTAATAGCGTTTCGAAGTCTGCATCGGACTTTACCTCGAGATCTCCACTGATTACGTCGCCAAGAGAATTTACAAATCTGCGCCGATTTTGACCAATGGAGGAGCATTGGCCGGTAGCTTTCAACCCCGAAGCCCGGTCGATCGAGGAGTTGTCATGTCAGAGCAGACGTTGCAGGGGATGCCCACCGCAGACTTCGACGCCGAGCACCGCATTGCTGCGGCGGTGGCCGAGGCAGGTTCGGACGACTTCGGAGAGCCCGGATTCACCGACAACGTGCGTGCCTACCTCGACGCCATCAGCACTGAGGCGGATATCAGCCCGGTGGGCGGTCTGGGCCTGCAGCACCTTGTACACGGGTTACTCGTCAACAGACTCCGTTACCAGGCCGACCTCGCCACACACCCCCAGATCGCGGCCGAGGACGTCAGCGACCCAATCGTCGTCGCGGGACTCTTCCGCACCGGCACGACCAAACTGCAGCGGATGCTCTCGACCGACCCCGGTGTCCAGGAACTCACGTTCTGGCGTCTGCTCAACGTGGCGCCGCTCCCCGGCGCCACGCCCGAGGAACCCGACCCTCGCATCGCGATCGCTCGCGACTACGTCGACGGGCTCGCATCCCAGTCACCCGAGTTCATGGCCGCCCATCCATGGATCGCCGACGAGCCCGATGAGGACTCGCTGCTGCTGTGGCTCACCTTCAACCACCTGGCCGGCGGGAGCGTCGGCTACATCCCGACCTTCGTCAAGCGGGTGCAGTCGCGCGACCAGCGCCCCAACTACGACTACCTCGCAGGCATCCTGCGCTACCTGCAGTGGCAGGACGGCGGGCGCCGGGACCGTCCGTGGGTGCTCAAGTCCCCAACGCATGTCGGCAGCATCGAGCCGATCCTGGGGGCGTTTCCCCGCGCGACTATCGCTTTCTGCCACCGCGATCCAACCGTGGTCGTGCCGTCGTTCGTGCGCCTCTTCGAGATCTTCTGGGGGCTCTTCGGCAACTCGGTCGACCCCCGCAAGGTCGGCCCCGTGATGCTCGAGCTGTGGTCCGCTGAGATGCTCAAGGGCCTCGACCAGCGTGACCGCCTTGGTGATGACCCGCGCATCGTCGACATCTATTACGACGACATCGTCGCCAACCCCATTGATGTCATCCGTCGCATCTACGACCAGCACGGACGCACCCTCACGCCCGAGGCCGAGAAGGCCTTCGTCGGCTGGGAGCAGGACAACCCGCAGCACAAATTCGGCAAGCACTCGTACTCCCTCGAGTCCTGCGGCCTTACTGAGGATCAGGTGCTTGCCGCGTTTGTGCCCTATATCGAGCGATTTCCCCGTCTCCGAACAGAAGGGATGGCCTGATGACTGACCTCGAGGCGCGTGTGGGGCGGCTTGAGACCGAGCGGGCGCTGACCCGGCTGGTCTACGACTACTGCCACGGCATCGACCGGCACGACCTCGAGCGCTTCCTTTCCGTCTGGGACGAGAACGCGACCTGGGACACCGGCGGCCCGTTCGGCAGCTATACCGGCCTGGTCGACATCGAGCGCGGGCTCAAGGAGTCGATGTGGCCGGTCTTCTCGGCTTTGCACCACTGGACGGTCAACCTCGTGCTCGACGTGGAGGAGGGAGCGGAAGCAGCGACCGGTATGTCGAATCTGACCTTCCAGGGCAGCGCCCCCGACGGCACTGCGATCGTCGTCGCGGCCACTTACCACGACGAATTCTCGCGCCAGTCGGGGCGGTGGCGGATCAGCCGCCGCACCGTCGAGATCCACCACTTCGCGCCGCTGCCCGGCGTCGCGTTCAGCCCCATCCCGGGTGGATGAGCGGTGCCGGTGTGATCGCGCCGGGACTCTGCGGTCCTTTGCCGATCAGGACGGTGAGCACGTGATGGTGGGCTACACCCGGCTGCGGGATGGGGCCAAACCGGACAAAGCCCCGCGGGTCGACGGCGGATCCTCGGCCTGACTCAAAGGGTCAGTTCAGAGGTTCATCGATTGGGCCACCACATCCTGGTGGTAACCGAGGCCCCCCAGCAATGCCTCGGAGGCCTTGGCCCGTTTCAGATACAGGTGCGCCTCGTGTTCCCAGGTGTAGCCGACGCCGCCGTGGATCTGGATCATGGCGGTGGCTGCCCGGGAAAAAACTTGCGAGCAATGTGCATAGGCCAGCGATGGCGCCGCCGCCGCATCGGTGTCGTCGACGACCGAGGCCATCGCGTAATAGGCGGCGGAGCGGGCCGACTCGACGTCGAGCAGCATGTCGGCGCACCGGTGCTTAATAGCCTGGAAACTGCCGATTGCCCGCCCAAATTGTGTGCGGATCTGCGCATACGCGACCGAGGCGTCCAGGCAGTGCGCCGCGCCGCCAACCTGCTCGGCGGCCAGGCACACCGCCGCACGCTGCAGGGTGCGCTGCAACGTCGCCACCCCGTTGTCGTCTGGACCGCCCAGCAGCCGCGCCGGCGTCTCATCGAAATGCACTTCGGCTAGCTTGCGCGTCTGATCCAGCGTGGGCAGGGGCGTGCGCAGCAGGCCCTGCGCGTCGGAGATGTCCACGGTGAACAACGAGACCGCCGCGGAGCCGGCCAGCCGTGCCGACACGACGAGCAGTTGCGCCGTGTGACCGTCGACAACCAGCGTTTTCGTCCCGCGCAGGCGGTAGTCCGTGCCGTCAGCGGTGGCCGTGGTGGCCACCTCGTAGGGCGCCCAGGCGTCGGTCCGCTCGGCGAAGGCGAGCGCGGCGCGCACGTCGCCGGAGGCGATACCGGGAAGGAGGCGCTCGCGCTGCTCGGCGGTGCCGCCTATCAGGATCGCGTTAGCGCCCAGGGCGATCGACGACAGGAACGGCGCGCACAGCAGGGCGCGGCCCATTTCCTCCATGACCAGGCACAGTTCCACCAGGGAGTAGCCGGCACCGCCGAAGCGCTCCGGGATGACGAGGGACTGCAGGCCCAGCTCACCACCCAGCTGGGCCCACACCGCGGCGTCGAAGCCGTCCTCGGTGTCCATCAGCCGCCGCACCTCGGCGATCGGGGATTTGGCCTCGCAGAACTTGCGCACCAGCTGTTGAAGTTGGCGCTGCTCGTCGCTGAGCGCGAATGTCAAGGCGTCCTCTCCCGTCGAAGTTTCATCTAACTTATCACAGACTAATATATGCACCTAAGGCTGTGACCGTTGACTAACTACCAAAATCTGTGTAGAAAAATAATGAATAGGCCAACGCTGAGCCGACGGGTTGGACGAATTGGAGAGGCGGTTTTCGGTGGCTGGGCAGCACAACATAGAGGTCGTGCGCAGATTCACCGACGGACTACGTTGCGGGGATATCAGCGCTTGTGCGGCCTTGCTCGACGATGCCAACGTGTTCTCCGAGGCTGCCAGCCTGCCGTTCGGTGGTGACTATGTCGGCGTCGAGGGGTTTCGCAGAATGCTGGGGGCGGTGAGCCGCGAGTTCCGAGTCGTGCTGGACCCGCCCGGGATCGCCGGGACTGACGATTGGGTCGCGGTCGTGGTACACGGGACCTTCACCTCGCGGCGGACCGGACGCAGCATGCCCGTCGAATGCGTCGACGTGTACCGGCTGCGTGACGGCAAGATCGTGCGCGTCGACGTGCACTACAAGGAACCGGGTGCCCTGGCTGAGCTGTGCCGCGGCTCGGTCGACTCCGACTTGGCGCCGGCCGCGTCCGGCCAGCCCCCGTCCACCATTTCCAACGATCGAGGTGAGCTCCCGTGAGCGACGAACAACCCGGCAAGCGCACAGGCGTTTGCACCGCGCTGCATGCCTTGGGTCACGAGTATGACCATTACGATCCGCAGTTCGCGCTGGACCCGCACGCTGATTACGCCGCGTTGCGCACGACATGTCCGGTGGCGCGTACGGAGAACTATGGCGGCTTCTACGTGATGACGAAGTTCGACGACATCGCCGCGGTCCTGCACAACGCACAGACCTTCTCATCGTGGCCGGCGGACACTCCGCCCACTCCGGGCCACACTCGCGCGCTGATCCCGCTGGAGGTTGATGCACCCGAGCACCGCCGGTACCGCACGATCGTCGATCCGCTGTTTCGCCCTAAGGCCATCGAGCACATCGCGGAGTCGGTTCGCGAGTACGCGATTCAACTCGTCGACACCATGTTGGACAAGCGTGAGTTCGATTTCATGGCCGAATTCGCCCAGCCCTTCCCCAGTGCGGTGTTCCTGCGCCTGGTCGGGTTGGACTTCAGTGTGCAGCAGCGTGATCAGCTGTGCAGCTGGGCGAGCACCATCCTGCACACCACGACCACCGGCGCTTCGCATGGCGACGTCGAGGCGCAGACTGCAGCCCGGCTGGGCGCCGGCAAGGCGCTCAACGACTTCCTGCGCGCGTTATTGGACGAGCGGCTGAAAAATCCCGGCGACGACATCATTTCCTACCTAACCACCGCCGAGATGCCCGGGCAGCGCAAGCTGGACTATCGGGAGATCCTTAACTTCGCCTACGTGCTGGTGCTTGCCGGTCTGGACACGGTGACCACCGCGATCGGATTCAGTTTCCTGCATCTGGCCCGTCGCCCAGATCTGCAAGACCGCCTTGCGGCGAATCCGGCGTTGATCCCTGCGGCCGTAGAAGAGCTGCTGCGGTACGAGCCGATCGTGCATGCCAGCAGGACGGTGACCGAACCCGCGGTGATCAACGGGGTCCAACTGCAGCCCGGTGACCGGGTGGTGGTGCCGCTGGCGTCGGCGCACCGCGACGAAGACGCCTACCCGCAGGCCGATCAGATCCTCCTTGACCGTCCAGCGAAGCAGTCCATGGTGTTCGGCGCCGGCAGCCACCGGTGCTTGGGGTCTCATCTGGCGCGCCTGGAGTTGACGATCGCGTTCGAGGAGATCCTGCGCCGGATACCCCGCTTCTCGCTGCCGGAGAACGCCCGGCTCGCCGCGTACGGCGGTCAGACTCGAAGCCTGGCAGTGCTGCCGTTTAGGACCTGGCGTGACTGAGGCACTGGGGCTGGCGCCGCCCCGCGGGCACATTGCTAAACGGTTTCTTGAGCCATCGTCGGTGGCCATCGTCGGGGCATCCACCAGCAGCGGACAGGCCTACAAGGCGGGTGGTCGGGCGGTACTTGAGCATCTGCGCGTTTACGGCTACGCGGGCCAGGTGATGGTGATCCATCCCACCGCCACTGAGGTTGACGGCCACCCGGCACTCCGGTCGCTGAGCGACGCGACTTCAGTGCCCGACGTGGTGGTCATCGCGGTCCCTGCGGCCGCGGTGTTAGGGGTGTTGGAGGAATGCGCCGCCGTCGGCGCCCGTCAGGCGCTGATCCTTACGGCGGGCTTCGCCGACATGGGGGCGGACGGACACAGCTTGGAGCGCACGCTGCTGGAGTTCGCCAAGCAGCACGGCATCCATGTCGTCGGGCCCAACAGCACCGGACTGGTCAACGTCCGCACCGGCCTGGCCATGAGCATGACCTCGGTACTCACCGAGGGGGTGCCCATCACCGCGGGCGGGATCGCCGTGATCGCGCAGAGCGGCGCGATCGGCAGCACCGTCGTCGAACGGGCCCGAGACGCCGGGGTGGGTATCTCCCACATCGTTAGCACCGGTAATCAGCGCGACATGGACATCCCCGACTTCATCTCCTATTTCGCGGGGCTACCCGAAGTCCACACCGTCGCGCTGTACATGGAATCCATCCGCGACGGCCGCCGTTTCGCCGCCGCAGTCGAGCAACTGCACGACGCCGGCAAACGGCTGATCACCTATCTGGGCGGGCGCACCGCGGCAGGCGAGCAGGCCGCAGCCAGCCACACCGGCAAGATCATCGGTCGTGGCGCATTGGAGTTGGCGCTGTTGCGGGCGCTGGATGTGACCGTGGTCGACGACCCCGACGACCTGTGGGTGCTGGGCACCGTGACCGCGCCGTCGCAGCGGCAGTTCCCGCGACGCTGGGGAATGGTCGCCTACTCCGGCGGCATGGCAGTGCTGGCCACCGAGCAGTTGGCCAGCGCCGGGGTGGTGTTCCCCCCGCTGGGGACGTCGACGACCCAACGCCTCAAGGCACTGTTGCCGAGCTTCGCCGCCATCCCCAATCCGCTCGATGTCGGACCCGGCTCGATGCCCGGGCACTTCGGCGGTTATCTCACCGCGGTGGCCGAAGATCCGGCCGTGGAGGCGGTGTGCGTGCCGCTCCCGATGGGCGCCCGGGGGTGGAACGCCCAAAGCGTTGCCGACATTCTGGCGGTGCGCCGCGCTACCGGTAAACCCTGCGTCGTGCTCTGGTATGGGGGCCGCGCGGTCGACCCCTACATCAAAGAGCTGCGCGAGGCGGGGGTGTTGGTGGCCCAGAGCCCATCAGACCTGGGCCGGTTGGTACGAGCGCTGCTCGGCCCGCAGCGGGTGCTGGACCCGACCCCCACCTTCGCCGGCGAGCCCGCCACGCGTGCGGCGACGATCGGCGGCGCCCAGGCATTGCGGTTGCTGACTGACTACGGCCTGGACGTCGCGGCGATGACGGTGTGCGACGCCGGCTCGGCGGCAGCGGCGGCCGGGGCGCTCGGTTACCCCGTAGTCGTCAAGTCCGCCGATGAGGACATCGCGCACCGCACCGAGCTGGGGCTTGTCGCGGTCAACCTGTCCGACGCCGCCCAGGTCGAGGACGCGGTGGCACGGATGGCAGCTACGAGCGTGGCGACCAACCCGACTTGGCTGGTGCAGAAGATGGTGACCGCCGGAGTGGAGCTGATCCTGACCGTGCGCACCGCAGATGACCTCGGGGTGTTCGGCACGGTAGGAGTGGGCGGCGCAGCCGTCGAGGTGCACCGCGACGTCGAACACGTTCCGCTGCCGTGCGATGCGGCCACCCTGCACAAGGCGCTGACGCGGCTGCGGCTAGCCGAACTGATTTTTGGTTTCCGCGGAAGCGAACCCGTCGATGAGGCCTGGATCGGCGACACGCTCAACCGGATGACTGTTCTGCTCGCGGAACAGAACCTGGCCGAGATCGAGGTGAATCCTGCCATTGCCGACAAAAACGGCGGGACGATCGTGGACGCTCTATGTGTTCTGGCTGCTGTGCCTGCCCTTGTCCGTTCACCAAATTCTTAGTAGATTTAGAATAATAAATCCCAGCGTGGAGGCTGTTCTGCCGCGCCGAGATGGACATCCCGATAGACCTGTCAACGTTTGGAGGACCACGTGACTGGCACCGACCTTCTTCCCGTGCTCGACGTCGATCAGCACTACTACGAGCCTCTGGACGCCTTCACCCGGCACCGTCCCAAGGAATGGCGTGAGCGCACCGTACAAACCGCGGTTATCGACGGCCGCACCCGCCAGATTGTGGCCGGCAAGATTGACCACACCGTCACGAATCCGACCTTTGACCCCATCGTGAAGCCGGGGGCGATGGCCGACTACTTCCGCGGTAATCCGCAGAAGCGCTCGCTTCTGGACATCCTGTCCGAGCGCGAGCCGATTCCCAGCCACTACCGCAACCGCGACGACCGGCTGGCCAAGATGGACGAGCAGGGCCTGCAGGCGGTGTGGATGCTGCCGTCGCTGGCGATGGGATACGAAGAAGCGCTGCAGTACGACCCGCCCGCGGCCGGACAGGCGTTCAAGGCTTTCAACCGGTGGCTACTCGATGACTGGGGCTACAACTACAAGGACCGGATTTTCAGTTCCCCCTACCTGGCTTTCGGCGACATCCCGAACGCGATCGGCGAAGTCGAGCACGGCCTGGCCAACGGCGCCCGGATTTTCGTGGTGCGCGCCCAGGCCACCTACACCGACGGCGGCTGGCACTCTCCCGGTGATGAGATCTTCGACCCGATCTGGGCGCGGGTGCAGGAGGCCGGGGCAACGGTGGTCGTTCACGTCGGTGAGGTCGGCGGAGCAGGCCTGGACAAATACGTCGAACACCGCGGCAACATCATCGGCGACATCGCCTCACCGCTGCAGATTGCCGTCGGACACGAGCGGGCAGTCGCCAACTATTTGGCCGCGGTGACCTGCGACAAGCTCTTTGAGCGTTTCCCGGATCTGACCATCGCCTCGGTGGAAAACGGAGCGGAGTTCCTGCCGTTGCTCATCTCCGGGCTGAACCGAGCGGGCTTCCAACGCCCCGGCTACTTCGCCTCAGATCCCGTAGAGCAGTTCCGCGAGCACGTGTGGGTGTCTCCCTTCTGGGAGGACAACCTCCTCGATGTGGTGGAGCATCTCGGCATCGACCAGGTGCTGTTCGGGTCGGATTACCCGCACCCGGAGGGCCTTGCCGAACCCCGCCAGTACGAGAAGGTGGCCGCCGAGCTCAACGATCCCGTCGCCGAACGCAAAGTCATGTGGGACAACGCGGCGAAACTGACGAAGCTGACCTAGGCCGGTGGAGCCCGCAGGCAAAGTCATCGTTGTCACCGGCGGCGCCGCTGGCATGGGGGAAGCCATGTGCCGGCGGTTCGCCGCCCTGGGCGCCTCGGTCGTTGTCGCCGACATCGACGCGCCGCGCACCGTGGTCGTCGCCGAGGACATCGGCACGCTCGGCGTTGTCACCGACGTCGCCGAGGAAGCCCAGGTCATCCATCTGGTCGACGCCACCCTGGCGGAATTCGGACGTATCGACGCATTCGTGTCCAACGCCGGGGTGCTCTGGGGTGGGCCGCACGACGGCATCACAGCGCTGCATGAGCGGGGAAACCCGTGGGCCTCCAACCAGGCGTGGCAGCGGGTATGGGATGTCAATGTCATGCCCCAGGTCTACGCAGCCCGGGCCGTGCTGCCGCACATGCTCGAACGCGGCTCGGGATACCTGATCCAAAACGCGTCCGCAGCAGGCTTGCTCACCGCGCTCGGCAACGCCCCCTACGCCACCAGCAAGCACGCCGTGCTCGGGCTCACCGAATGGCTGTCGATTCACTACGGCGACAAAGGGATTCGGGTGTCCTGCATCGTCGCCGAGGGGGTCCGCACCGCGATGCTGCGCGGCGCCCAGGGGGAATGGTTCGCGGTCGCCGGCGCGATCGAACCCGACGAAGCGGCCAACTGCATCGTCGACGGCATGAACAAAGAACAGTTCTTGATCCTCACTCATCCGTTGGTGGAGAAGTACTTTCGCGGCAAGGCCGCCGACTACGACGAATGGATATCCAAAATGCGCAAACTGCACGCCAAAACCCCAGGACTGAAATCATGAGCAGCTACGACCGGCGGCACGTTTACATCGACGGCGGCTGGAGAGCCTCCGCCGGCGAAGTCATCGAGGTCGACTCGGCCATCACCGGTGAGATCATCGGCACGATTCCCGACGGCACGGTCGATGACGTCGCGGCGGCCGTGGCCGCCGCGCGCGCGGCGTTCCCGGGCTGGTCACAGACACCGATAGACGTCCGACTCGACTTTCTGGCGCGGCTGTCCAAAAAGCTCGACGAGCGCGCCGACGAACTCACCCAGCTAATTACTACCGAGGTGGGTACCCCGCTGCGGGTGTCCACGGCGGTGCAAGTGGGTCAGCCGCGTCGCGTTCTCGACAGCTACCGCGAACTGATGGCGGACTTTCCGTTGGAGGAGCAGATCGGCGACTCGCTGGTGCTGCGCGAACCTATCGGTGTCGTCGCGGCGATTACGGCATGGAATTTTCCCCTGCAGCAGGTGATCGGCAAAGTGGGCGGCGCGCTGGCGACCGGCTGCACCGTGGTACTCAAGCCGTCCGAAGTGGCGCCGCTGAGCGCCTTCCTCGTCGCCGACATGATCGACGAGATCGGTCTTCCGCCAGGCGTGTTCAACCTCGTGTCCGGCACCGGCGCAGTGGTCGGCGAAGCCTTGGTCGCCCACCCCGGCGTCGACATGATCACCTTCACCGGTTCGACAGCGGCTGGCCGACGGATCGGCGAGGTAGCGGCCCGCACGGTCAAACGGGTGGCCCTCGAGCTGGGCGGCAAGTCGGCCAACGTCATTCTCGATGACGCCGACCTGGCGCGGGCGGTCAAGGTCGGGGTGGCCAATTGCTTCACCAACACCGGCCAGGTGTGCACCGCTTGGACGCGGATGGTGGTTCCTCGGGAGCGCCTCGCCGAGGTGGACGACCTCGTGCGCGCCCGCCTAGCGACCTACACCCTTGGTGATCCGCTTGATCCGGCCACCACCATGGGACCCCTCGCGACGTCGGTGCAGCGCCAAAAGGTCTGGGACTATGTCAACCTCGGGATCAGCGAGGGCGCGTCACTCATTTACGGCGGCACCCAACCGCCGACCGGTGTGCCGCCCGGCTACTTTGTCACACCCACCGCGTTCTCCAACGTCCGCCACGACATGCGGATTGCCCGCGAGGAGATCTTCGGGCCGGTGTTGTCGATCCTGCCCTACGACACCGAGGACGAAGCCGTCGCTGTCGCCAACGACAGCCAGTACGGACTGGCGGGCGCCGTATGGTCGGCCGACCACGACCGCGCACTGCGTGTCGCGAAGCGGTTGCGCACCGGCGCGGTCGACATCAACGGCTCGTTCTTCAACATGCTCGCGCCGTTCGGCGGCTACAAGCAGTCCGGCAACGGCCGCGAGCTGGGCCACCACGGCCTGGCGGAGTTCTACGAGCTCAAAGCGGTCCAGCAAGCGCCGGCGGGCTCATGACCGGAAAGGCATGTACGGGTGGATTTCTCGGACGACACTGACCTGACCCTGATTCGCGAAGGCGTACGGGCCATCTGCACGAAGTTCGATGACGAGTATTGGGCCGAACGCGACAGCCGCCACGAGTTTCCGTGGGATTTCTACCGGGCGCTGGCTGAGGGCGGCTGGATCGGCATCGCGATACCCGAAGCCTACGGCGGCAGCGGCCGCGGGCTGCTGGAGGCCTCAGTCATCCTGCAGGAGGTCGCTGCGTCCGGCGCGGCGATGAACGGATGCAGCGCCATCCACCTGTCGATCTTCGGGATGCATCCGCTCATCCTGCACGGCTCGGAGGACATCAAGCAGCGTTACCTTCCCCGGGTCGCCTCCGGTGAGTTGCATGTGGCGTTTGGTGTGACCGAACCCGACGCGGGTACCGAGACGCTGGCGATCAAGACCCGGGCTGTCCGCGACGGCGACTCGTATGTCGTTCGGGGCCAAAAGGTCTGGACCTCCAAAGCTCAGGACGCCGACCGGGTGCTGTTGCTGGCGCGCACCACAGCGGTCGAGGAGTGCGCGCGTCGCACCGACGGGCTGACGCTGTTCATGGTCGACCTGCACGATCCCGCCGTCACCATCACTCCCATCGCCAAGGCGGGCCGCAACGCGGTGTCCTCATGCGAGACGGTCTATGACGACGTGGTGGTACCGGCAGCCGACCGCGTCGGGGAGCAAGACAAGGGTTTCTACTATCTTCTCGATGGGCTCAACGCCGAACGGGTGCTGATCGCGTCGGAGGCCATCGGTACCGGTCAGGCCGCACTGCGCCGCGCGGTCGGCTACGCCAACCAGCGGGTGGTGTACGGCCGACCTATCGGCCAGAATCAGGGCGTCGCGTTTCCGCTGGCTGAGGCCTACGCCCGGCTCGAAGCCGCCGAGCTGATCACCCGGCGTGCCGGCTGGATGCTCGACCGCGGCGTGCCCAGCGGACCTGAGGCGAACATGGCCAAGTTGTTGGCCGCCGACGCCGGCTTCCAGGCCGCCGACACGGCCATGCAGACCCACGGCGGGTTCGGCTACGCCGAGGAATATCACATCGCGCGGTACTGGCGCGAAGCGCGGCTGATGAAGATCGCACCGATTCCCCAGGAGCTGATCTTGGCCTATATCAGTCAGCACGTCCTCGGCCTGCCCAAGAGCTACTAGGCCTCAGCGAATTCACGGAAGGAATGCCGACAGGTGACAAAGAGCGCTGAAACCTTCGACTATGTCGTCGTTGGGGGAGGCTCGTCGGGGTCGGCGGTGGCGGCCCTGCTGGGCGCAGCGGGTGCGGATGTACTGCTGCTGGAAGCCGGCGTCAGTGATCGGCGCATCGACGTGCGGATCCCGGCTGCGGTGGGCATCGCTTACCAGAAAGTCAACTGGAAATACCCTGCCGAGCCCGACCTGTCGCGCACCGGCAATCCCGAAGCCTGGATGGCCGGCAAGGTGATGGGCGGTGGCGGCTCGATCAATTCGTGCGTATTCGTCCGCGGAAACCGGGCCGATTACGACGGCTGGGCCAAGCAGGGATGCACGGGCTGGGATTACGACTCGGTGTTGCCCGCGTTCAAACGCATGGAGACTTGGGAAGGCGGTCCCAGCGAGCTGCGCGGTGGTTTAGGTCCGATCTCGGTGAATGTGCAGACCAACCACGGTCAGGCCAACACGGCATATCTGAACGCTTGTCTGCAGGCGGGCTACCCGTCCAACCCGGACTACAACGGGACCTATCAGGATGGCGTCGGACTTACTCAGGTGAACCATCGCCGCGGCACTCGCTCCCAAGCATCGCGCGAGTACCTGCGCCGCGTCGCACCCCGGGGCCGGGTCACCGTGCGCACCCACAGCTACGTGTACCGCATCCTGTTGGAGCGAGGCGCGGCAGTCGGAGTGCAGTATCGGCACAAAGGAACGGTGCGGGACGCGACTGCCCGCGAGGAAGTGGTGATCAGCGCCGGCGCGATTGGCTCGCCGCGCCTGCTGCAGCTGTCTGGGATCGGGCCTCGCGCAGCGCTGTCGGATGCCGGGGTGCAGACGGTACTGGACCTGCCGGGGGTGGGCCAGAACCTGCACGACCACCCCTACCTGATGCAACGCTGGCGGGCGACGATTCCCACCATCAACAAGATGCGCATCGGCACCGCTGTGAAAGGACTGGTCGATTACGTGCGCAACGGCAGCGGCCTGCTGGCCATGACGATGGTCCAGGTCCAATGCATGGGCCGCACCGATCCCACCTTGGAGACGCCCGACCTGCAGCTGCAGTTCGTTCCATTTGCAATCACCCGGGCCGTCGACGAGGACGGGATGTTCAACGTGCAGCAGGCCAAGGAGCAGGGCTTCCTGTCGTCGTCCACTTTCCTGCGGCCCCGCACCCGCGGTTCGATCACGCTGCGCGACTCAGCGCCGGACTCGATGCCCCGCATCTCCTATCAATTCCTGGCCGATCCCGACGACCTGCGCGACTGTCTGCGCGGGCTGCGTGCAGTGC
Source organism: Mycobacterium numidiamassiliense (assembly GCF_900157365.1). Taxonomy (GTDB): domain Bacteria; phylum Actinomycetota; class Actinomycetes; order Mycobacteriales; family Mycobacteriaceae; genus Mycobacterium; species Mycobacterium numidiamassiliense. Next base: position 766,911 of record NZ_FUEZ01000004.1, read on the forward strand.
AGCACGTGATGGCCCAGCCGGCGATGGCAGCGATCACCGACGGGCAGCTCGAACCCGAGGCGAACTGCTCCACCGACGCCGACTGGGAGCATTACGTGCGCGGCGCGGTGACACCGTCCTATCACCCGGTGGGGACCTGCAAAATGGGCATCGACGACCTCGCAGTGGTCGATCCTGAATTGCGGGTGCACGGCATCGCCGACCTGCGCGTCGCCGACGCCAGCATCATGCCCACCATCACCACCGGCAACACCAATGCCCCGTCGATGATGATCGGGGAACGGGCGGCCGAGCTGATCCTCGGCGCACGGCACAACCCGACTGGAGTGACCAATGGCTCGCGATGATCAGCGACCCGGCCTGACCCTCGGCGGTTGGCTGCGCGAGGAAGCTGCGCTGGACCCCGGCCGGCCTTTCATCCAATGCGATAGCGACTGGGTCACGCTCGGCGGCCTGGACCAGCAATCTGATCGCGTCGCGGCGGGACTGCAGGCGACGGGCGTGCGCAAGGGCGACCGGGTCGCGATCAATCTCAGCAACCGCCTCGAATACATCGTGCTCATCTACGCGATTGCCAAAGTCGGGGCCATTCAGGTGCCACTCAACACCTACCTGCGTGGGGACTTCCTGCGCCACCAGCTCGTCCAGACCACGGCCAAGGTCTACATCGGCGACAGCGCGGCGATGGAAATGCTGTCGCCGGTCCTCGCGAACCTCACCGATCGGCCTGAGCTGGTTCTGGTAGGAGAGCCCGCGCAGGACGCGACATTGCAGCCTGACCTGCGCTACGCGTGGTTGCAGGACTTCTCTGGGGATCTCGCCGAGCCCGACATCGACCCCACCGATGTGTGCGCGATCATCTACACGTCGGGCACCACCGGGCCGTCGAAGGGCTGCACCATCACCCACGGCTACTACTGCAACCTGATCAACGTATTCGTCGACAATGGTTGGTACGAGAAGGGTGACGTCATCTTCGGCGCCAACCCGTTGTTCCACTTCAGCGGTCAAACCTGGTTGGTCGCCGCGGCATTGGCGGTTCGCGGATCCGCCATCGTGGAGCCAGCATTTCATGCCAGTACCTACATGGCACGCATTCGCGAGACCGGTGCCACCGCCGCACTGGGCATGGGGGCGATGGGGATGGCGATCATGGCGCAGCCGCCCAACGACGACGACTGCAACCACAAGCTGCGCCACATCACCTTCATGCCTTCAACCGCGGAATTCAACGAGCAGTTCGAGAAGCGTTTCGGCATCGCCCCCTATGCCGAAGTCTTCGGGCAGTCGGAATGTTGGCCCGGGCTCCTCGGCGATCCGCGCGACAACCGCCATCCCGGCAGCATGGGCAAGCTGACCAGAGGGCTACAGGTGAAGATCGTTGACGATCACGACCGCGAGGTCGCGGTGGGGGAGTCCGGCGAGATTGTGGTGCGGCCCGATGAACCGTTCCGCCTGTTCTCCGGGTATTGGAACGACGACGCCGCAACCGTGCAGGCGTTCCGGAACCTCTGGCATCACACCGGTGACCGCGGCCGCGTCGATCACGAGGGATACTTCTGGTTCGCTGACCGCAAGAAGGATTCGTTGCGCCGACGCGGTGAGAACGTGTCCTCCATTGAATTGGAGCAGGCCATCATGGCGCACCCCTCGATCGCCCAGGCGGCCGTGCACGCTGTTCCCTCCGACCTCGGCGAGGACGACGTCAAGGTCTGTCTGGTATTGGCCCCGGGAAGCGACATTGAGCCGCAGGAACTATTCGAGTTCTTTCGAAAGTCGATGCCCTACTACGCAATCCCGCGCTACGTAGAGCTGCTCGAATCGTTGCCAGCCAACGTCAACGGCCGGGTGCAAAAGTACAAGCTACGCGAACGCGGGATCACCACGACCACCCTCGACTTCGAGAAGCTCGGTCTGGTGGTGGCCCGCAACGATCGCCGTAAAGCCTGAACACGCGCACCCCGAGCCACGTGGGCGCGGGGGCGCTGTCGCAGACCACAGATTGGCGCATGCCCAGAACTATCGAGGTGCCATGCGGATCGCGCCGTCGAGGCGGATCGTCTCGCCGTTGAGCATTGGGTTCTCAACAAAGTGGCGGGCTAATGCGGCGAATTCGCGGGGTTCGCCGAGCCGAGGTGGGTGTGGTACCTGCGCGCCGAGGGCGGCTATGGCTTCTCCGGAAAGGGTCGCGAACGCGGGAGTGTGGAACAGACCTGGGGCGATGGTCACGACACGAATCTGCAAGCTGGCAAGGTCGCGCGCGATCGGCAGGGTCATTCCAACGATGCCACTTTTAGAGGCGGAATAAGCAGCTTGGCCGATCTAGCCGTCGAAGGCGGCGACGGAAGCGGTGTTGATGATGACGCCGCGCTCCTCGCCGACCGGTTGGTTGCTCGATATCCGTTCGGCCGCAAGTCGGATCACATTGAAGGTGCCGATCAGGTTGATGTTGACAACTTTGGCGAAGTCGACTAGCGGGAAAGGCCCATGTTTGCCCACCGTCTTGATGCCGTTGCCTATCCCGGCGCAGTTCACCACAATCCGCAACGGGCGCAGGTGGGCTGCCTCGCTAAGGGCGGCGGCTACCTCCGACTCGCTCCTGACGTCAGCGGCGGCGAACACGACGTTTTCTCCCAGCTCCTTTGCGAGGACCTGGCCGGTCGACGAAGGCAGGTCGAGGATGATCACTTTGGCGCCTTGGTCGTGCAGCTCGCGTGCGGTCGCCAGGCCTAGACCTGAGGCACCCCCCGTCACCAACGCGACGCCGTCCCGGATGTCCATATGAAGAGCTCCTTAATACTCGCGAGTCGGACTGTCCTGTCACCGAACCTGGCTCGATCGCGGTCAGCCCGCCCAAGTCGACAACTTTGAGGCTGCAGTCGCCCATTCGTTTGCCACTTCTAACGAACGCTAAATAGCCGTCATGGTTTAGATCTCACCCGGCCGCCCGCGGGGAGGTTGCGCGATGGGCGGGGACGACAGGATCGCCGATGCTGTGGGCTGCGATGTGGGCGCGCAGGTCGAAATCGGGGTCCCGGGCCTGTTCGGGGGTCAGACAATTGCCGAGGGCAAGCAGTTTTCGCGCCGCCATGTGGTCGCCGGGGCGGTTGAGCGACTCCACGCTGCGCAGCACGCCGTCGTGGAAGCAGAAAACTGAAAAGCGCCCGCTGTCAACGTCACCGCGCAGTACCGCATGGCTGGATTGCACGCCCAGACCGGCGATCTGAAGCTTAAGGTCGCCCTGATCGCTCCAGAACCACGGCACGCTGTCGTAGAGTTCGGGTCGTCCGACGAGTCGGGCAGCTAGCGCGCGTGGCTGCGCTGTGGCGTTGTGTACCGACTCCAGCCGCACCCGGGTTCCGCCGGCGAACCTGTTCGGGCACGACGTGCAGTCGCCGACCGCGGAGATCTGCGCGTCGTCGGTGGCCAGGTATTCGTCGACAACGATCCCGTTGTCGACCCGAAGGCCGGCATCCTCGGCGAGGTTGGTGTTGGGTGCCGCTCCGATGCCGACGAGCACCATGTCGGCGGGGAACTCGCGGCCGTCTGTCGTCGTCACAGCGCTGACCCGACCTGCTGTGCCGGTTAAGCCGGTCACGCTCGTGCCGAGTTCAACACGCAACCCGCGGGCCCTGTGGGCGTCGAGGACGAAGCCGGCCATTTGGGCAGACAGCACCCGTCCCATTAGCTGATCGGCGATTTCGACGACGACGGCATCCAGGCCGAGCTTGACCGCGGTCGCGGCGACCTCCAGCCCGATGAAGCCACCGCCCACGACGACGAGACGTCGGGCACGGGCTAACCGCTCGCGGATGTCATCCGCCTCAGCGAGGTTTCGCAGCCCGACGACGCCGTCGAGTTCGTTGCCGTCCAGCGGCAAGGTCCGGTTGCGGGCACCAAGTGCGAGTACCAAATGGTCGTAGTCGAGGATCTCGCCGCCGGCCAGCTCAACGCGATTGTTAGGACGGTCGATCCGGTTGACTCGTTTGGACAGGCGCAATTCGATCTCGTGATGGTCGTAGAACGTCCACGGGTGCAGCCACAGGTTGTCCCGTGCGGCCGCCCCGGTGAGGTGGCCTTTGGACAACGGTGGTCGCTGATAGGGCAGATGGGGTTCGTCGCCGACGAGCACCACACGGCCCTCGAAACCCAGCTCGCGCAGGGAGGCGGCCGTGCGGGAACCGGCCTGCCCTGCGCCGGCGATAACGATGGTGGGAGTCGACATCAGTACTGGGTCGGCGGCAATCGCACCACCAGACCATCCAGCTCGGGTCCGGCGGTGATTTGACAGCTGAGCCTGGAGTTGGGCTGGCGCGGAGAGGCGGTGTAATCGAGCATTTCCTCCTCGTCAGTGCTGGGCGTACTGAGGCGGCCGAGGTCGTCCGGGTCGACGTAGACATGACAGGTGGCACACGCCAGGGTGCCGCCGCATTCGGCGACGATCTCGGAAATGTCGTTGGCCAGGGCCGCCTGCATGACCGAGGTTCCCTCGGTCACCTCCACGATGACCTGTTCACCGTCGGGTCGCACGTAGGTCACTTTCGCCACGCTGCGCTCCTCCCGCCACTTTGCTCCGTTGAGTCTAAACCATAACCGAATATCCCGCATCAACCGCGATCTGAGCGTCGGCGTCGCGCACGTTCGAGGAGCCACTGAGGGTGGGTATATCCTGGCAAAACGGCCCCTAAGTGTGACGTCCTTGACATTACAGGGGCCGCAAGATAGAAACATCGTAGTTCTAATACGACGCAGGATTTAGCTCTAATGCGACGCAGAATTCTATTCGGGAACCGGCGCCGGGCCAGTTGTGGGGGATGGGTCGAATGCCCACGCAAGTGGCCAGTGAATTGAGACAGGAGCTCTACCATGAATGATCACGACATCGCGGGGTCGGCGTCGGTGGATACGTCCCCCCGTGGGGTCGACTTCAATCCGCTCGACCCTGAGCTGGCTGACGACTTCTGGCCGCGCATCAACGGGTTGCGCGAGACGTGTCCGGTTGCGCGCAGCACAGCGCACTGGAGCGCCGAGAATACGGGATTCTGGGTGCTCAACGCGTATCAGGACGTCATGGACGCGGCGGTTAACTGGAACACCTACAGCAGCGCCGACGGCGCGACGCCGGTCCAATTCGACCTCAACATCTTGCGCATGGTGCCACTGGAGACCGACCCACCCCTGCATCGCGGTGTGCGCCGAGCGCTGAACCCGTTCTTCACCCCCGAGGCGCTGACCGCGGCCGAGCCCAGCATCCGCGCGACCGTCGACGGCCTGATCGACACATGCGTCAAACACAGTCCCGTCGATTTTGTTGCGGCCTTCACCTCCCAGCTCCCGCCCATCGTGTTCTTTGAGACCTTCCTGGACCAGAAGGCCTCCGACATCGGCTGGGTGCTGGAGGTCCTCGACGTGTTGCTGACCCAACCCGAAAAGGCGCTGGAAGCGGCGCCCAAGCTGTTCGTCTTCTGCGCTGAATTGCTGCAGGCACGCCGCGCCGAAGGCCGCACCGACGACCTCGCGGGAGTGATCGCGCACCTGGGCACGGGCGAATTCGACGACGGACTCGAGCTCGATGACCGGGTCCGGATGGAGACGCTGAACATGACCATCATGGCCGGCATGGAGACCACGATGGGTGGGCTGGCGAGTATCGCGCGAATCCTGGGAACCGACAATGCGTTGCGCGAGAGCCTGCGCGACGTTGAGACCAAGGTGCTCGACAAACACGTCGAGGAGTTCCTGCGTTTCGAGACGCCGGTTCCGACGGCTGGTCGCACGCTAACCGCCGATACCGAGCTGCGCGGCTGCCCGATGAAGCAGGGCGATCGAGTCCTGCTCAACTGGGCGGCGGCTAATCACGACCCCGACAAGTTCCCCGACCCCGAAGCGCTGAACTTCGAGCGCCCCAACGGCTCGGCGCACCTCGCGTTCGGCGCCGGCATCCACCGCTGCCTGGGAAACCATCTGGCCCGCCGAGAGATCAGGGCCGCAATCCGCGCAATCAGCGAGTTGCATGTCTTCGAACTCGAACCCGGTTACGACGTCAAGTACCGGCCGTCCTTCGCCCGGGGTCCCGTCGCCCTGCCGATCCGTTTGGAGCGCTGATCATGGGAAGTTTGGACGGGCGCGTGGCGATCGTGACCGGAGGGGGGCGCGGGATCGGTGGCGCGGTGGTGAAACTGTTCGCCGCCGAAGGGGCCACGGTTGTCATCAACGATATCGGCGCCTCGCTCAGCGGGCTGGAGATGGACGAAAGTCCGGCCGCTGCACTTGCTTCCGAGATTGAAGCAGCGGGCGGTACCGCGGTGGCGGACGGGGCCGACATCTCGGATCACAATGCCGCCAAAGAGCTCGTCGACTGGACCATCGAGCGCTATGGCAAACTCGACGTACTGGTCAATGTGGCTGGCATTCTGCGCGACAAGATGATCTTCAATATGTCCGAGGAGGAGTGGGACGCCGTCGTCCGAGTCCATCTCAAGGGCCATTTCAACACGATCAAGCCGGCCGCTGCGCACTGGCGCAAGGTGGGTGATCCGAACGCCCAGAACAGGATCATCAACTACACCTCACGGGCCGGACTGCATGGCGCGCCCGCACAGCCGAACTACTCAGCGGCCAAGATGGGCATCGTCGGGCTGACCTACTCGTGCGCGGTGGCACTCAAAAAGTACGGCGTGACCACCAACGCGGTCTCGCCCGCCGCGGCTACCCGGATGACAGCCACGTTCAAGGATGCCGCCGCCTACAGCTCAGGTGCCGATGAGTTGTCCCCGGACAGTATCGCCCCGATTGCGGCCTATCTCGCCTCTGAACAGTCCGGCTGGTGCAACGGGCGCGTGATCCACGCCCGTGGCTACGAGGTGTCGCTGTACAGCGATCCGCAGCCGCTGGTCACAGCGAAATCGGATGGACCCTGGGACCTAGGGCAACTCGCGAAAGAGGTGGAGTCGCAGTTCCGGCCGATCACCGATGCGGCCCCGCCCAATCCATTCGTCTGATGTCAATCAGAGGGAAGGCGTTCATCGCCGGGGCCTACGAGCATCCCGGGCGGAAGCTGCCGGATACATCGATTCCGCAGATCCACGCGGAGGTGGCACTGGGCGCACTCGCTGACGCCGGCCTCAGTCTGGCCGATGTGGACGCCTACTACTGCGGCGCTGACGCCCCGGGCCTGGGCGGGCTGGCCATGGCCGACTACCTCGGACTTCGCCTCCGGCACATGGACAGTACTGACATGGGCGGATCGGTATATATGTCGCACGTCGGCCACGCGGCCGCAGCAATCGCCGCGGGCAAGTGCCAGGTCGCGTTGATCACCCTTGGTGGGCGGCCCCGAACAACGTCACTGCGGGCCCCTGGACAGCTGATGGGCGAACCGCCTGAGAAGGCCTTCGAGCCGATTTTCGGCGCGAACGTGAGTGCCTTGTACGCCCTCGCCGCCCACCGGCACATGTACTCCTACGGCACGACCAGCGAACAGTTGGCCGAAATCAAGGTCGCCGCTTCGGTACACGCGCAGTACAACGTCAACGCGATGTTGCCGAATGTGGTCACCGTAGAGGATGTCGTCAATTCGCCGATGGTGTCGACACCCCTGCACCGGCTGGACTGCTGTGTGGTGACCGATGGCGGAGGCGCACTGGTTGTGGTCGCCGAGGACATCGCCGCCGCACTGGACCGCGACTGCGTCAAGATCCTGGGCCACGGTGAGGCCGTCGAACACACCCGCGGCGGCTGGCAGGACATCACCGTGACCGGCGGCGTGCGCTCGGGTGCCGACGCATTCGCCGAGGCCGGCGTCCGTCCCACGGACATCGACTATGTGGGCCTGTACGACTCGTTCACCATCACTGTCCTACTGGCGCTGGAGGATCTCGGCTTCTGCGCAAAGGGCGATGGCGGCAAGTTCGTCCTCGACGGCGCCCTGCACTCGCCGCACGGTCGGCTGCCGTTCAACACCGATGGTGGCTCGCTGTGCAACAACCACCCGGCCAACCGGGGCGGAATGACCAAGATCATCGAGGCGGTGCGCCAACTGCGCGGCGAGGCGCACCCGGCGGTGCAGGTTCGCGACTGCGCTCTGGCGCTCGCGCATGGAACCGGAGGCTGGTTGTCCACCCGGATGGGAAATGCGACCGTGATCCTGGGTCGAGGCGACGCATGAGCGACCGCGAACTGCCGACACCGGCGCCCGACATCCAGCCCGAGACTGCGGCGTTCTGGGCGGCGACCCTGGACGGAACGTTACTGCTGCAGCGGTGCTCGGACTGCGGTCAGGCGTTGTACTACCCGCGCTATCTGTGCGCTGACTGCCACAGTACCAATCTGATCAATTTCGTGGCCACGGGTCGGGGCGCGATCTACAGCTACACCATTACCACTCGCGGAATCCTTGAGTACGCCGACGCCGGGTCCTATGTGCTAGCGATGGTGGAGTTGGACGAAGGCCCCAAGATGATCACCAACATCGTCGACTGTGATCCCGCGAACCTGGCGATCGGCCAGCGGGTCGAGGTGGTCTTCTGCGACACCGGCGGAGGCGGCGCGCTGCCCCGTTTCCGCCCGGCGGACCCGGGGCTGTGATGGGCAGTTATGCGTTCGACATCGAACCGGGTCATGTCCTGGCATTTGCTCGCGCTGTCGGTGACGAGCAACTCGCGCAAGGCGTTCCTGTACCCGGGACGCCGGTGCCGGTGACGTTCCCCGCCGCGGCAGTGCAATTCGATCCGACGCATATGCGCGGGCTGCGTCCGTCCGGGGCACTTGCTGCTGGCAGCTCAACGGCCGGCGGCAGCGTCTTGCACGCCGAGCAGGAGTTCGAATACTTCGCCCCCCTACATATCGGCGACAGCCTCACCGTCACCGAGTACGACGGTGCGAGTTGGCGTAAACAGAGCCGCCGCGCGGGCGCCCTGACCTTTCGCGAGATCGTCAGGGACTACCACGATGCCGCAGGCGCCCTGGTGCTGCGCTCACGCATGGTGTTGGTGGACACCGAGGTCGCCGTCTCCGGCCCCGGTGGTGGGACGTGAACAGTCAGACGAGCCGCGCCGACGACGAGTTCACCGTCGGCGCCAGCCGCGAATGCACCGTCATCGCCGACGTGACTCGCACCCAGATCGTGCAGTTCGCCGGCGCGTCGGGCGACTACAGCCCCCTGCACACCGACGAGCCGCGCGCGCTGGGCGCCGGCTACCCCAGCGTGATGGCACACGGAATGCTCGCGATGGGCGCCGCGGAAAGGCTCCTGGCTGAGTGGGTGGGCCGAGAGCGGCTGATGCGCTACCGGGTTCGCTTCGTCAGCCCCGTGTGGCCCGGGGACTCGCTCTACGCGATCGTGACCGTGCTCGACGTGCGCGGCAACCCGCAGAGCAGCTACGTCGACCTCGATGTCCGCACCATCAACCAGCACGGTGTCACTGTCCTGTCGGGCAGCGCCACGGCACGCATCTGACTCATGGGAAAGGAACCGATGGCTGAGCATCCCAACGCGCTCGTGGTGCGTCGCCTGATGGCGGCGCTATCGGAGCAAAACCGCGCCGAGATCGAAGCCGTCCTCGACGAGGACTGCATCTGGCGGGTGCCCGGCGCCAACGTGCTCTCCGGCGTCTACGAAGGCCGCCGGGCGATCTTGTCGCTGTTCGGCAAAATGAAGCGGATCTTCACCGGGCCGGCGCGATTCGACGTCATTGACATCACCACCAGCCCTGGATATGCCGCCGCCTACCAATACGGCATCGTTGAAGTCGGCGGCGCGACGGTACGGCTCCGTGAGTGCCTGGTGTACCGAATCAAGGACGGACGCGTTGTCGAAGTCGACGAATTCCAGTCCGACGAACGGGCATTCGACAAAGCGTTCTCCGAGTCGGCTGTCGAGGCCGCGACTGCCCGCCCGCAATGAGCGGCGTCACCGCTCCCACGATGGACCCGGTCGCCGCACTTGCGCTGGCCGGCGACGGTGCCCACCTGGTCGCCGCGCCGGGTTGCGGCGCCCCCACCACCTTGCTGCACGCGGTGAACAAGGAAGCCGCGGGCCGCAGGTGGACTCTGAGCTCTGGTCTGCTGCTCGGCGACTATCCCTTCCTCGACGCCATCCGCGCGGGGGACCTTCGCTACCGGACCTGGCATGTCATGGCACCGGTCGCTGGCTTGGTGGCCGAGGGACTAGCCGCATTCCTACCGGCTCGCGCGTCGCGGATCGCGGCGCTGCTGCAAGCGTGGGGCGTGGACGTGGCGCTGGTGCGGGTGACTCCGCCGGATCGGCACGGCTACCGCTCGCTGGGCCCGTCCGCCGGCTACAGCCTCGACGCGCTGCGGTTGGCCCGGGTGCGCATCGGCGAGGTCGATCCCGACCTGCCGTGGACATTCGGCAACACCACGGTGCACGACTCGATTTTCGATGCGCTCATCGACACCGCCGATGAGGCACCACAGTACGGCTCGGCCAAGCCCAGCACGGTCAGCAACAGGATTGCCGAGCACATCGTGGATCTGTTACCCCGAAGTCCGACGCTGCAGATCGGGATCGGCTCCATCCCGGAGGCCGTGGTGAACGCGCTGTCCGACGCCGACCTCGGCGAGGTGCGGTTCACCGGGATGGCCACCGACGAGATGGTCGAACTGTTCGAACGCGGCGTTATTCCCGCCGACGGCGACGCCCCGGCAATCCTCTCCCCGGAATTGATGGGCACCAAGCGACTGATGCGTTTCGCCGACCGCAACCCGGCCCTGGCCGTCTATCCGTCTTCTAGGGCCCACAACGCCGCTGTCTTGGGCCGCACGCCTCGGCTGGTGTCGATCAATACCGCCATCGAAGTCGACGTCAGCGGCCAGGTCAACAGCGAGGTGCTGCGGGGGCGGCAGATATCCGGTGTAGGTGGCAGCCTCGACTTCGTCGACGCCGCAAGTCGATCAGCCGGAGGTTTGCGCGTGGTCGCGCTGCCCTCGGCGACCCCCGACGGTTCGCGCTCCCGGATCGTGTCTTCGATCGCCACGGTCACCGTTCCGCGGTCAATGGTCGACGCCGTGGTGACCGAGTACGGCGTCGCTCGCCTGGATGGTCGCAGTGTGGCCGAGCGTCAACAGGCGCTGATTGCGATCGCCCATCCCGAGCACCGGGCAGCGCTGGCATCTGCGGCGGACGCAACGCCATGACCGTCCATCACCGACGGGGCAAAAACTTCGACGAACTGGTTCCCGGCGACATCTATGTGCACCGTCCCGGCCGCACAGTGACCGAGGCCGACAATGTTCTCTTCACCACGCTCACCATGAACACTCAAAGCCTGCACTTGGACGCGGCGTTCGCCCAGAGTCAAGAATTCGGCCAGCGTCTGATCAACAGCTTGTTCACCATGTCGACGGTGGTGGGCCTCAGCGTCGCCGACCTCACCGAAGGAACCACGGTCGCCAACCTCGGCTTCGCCGAAATCCGTTTTCCCGCACCGGTCTTCATCGGTGACACGCTGACAGCCGAAACCGAGGTCATCGACAAACGTTTGTCTGCCTCGCGACCGGGGCAGGGTGTGGTGACGTTTGAGCACCGCGGCCGCAACCAGCGCGGGGAGACTGTGTGCACCGCACGGCGGGCTGCGCTGGTGCTGTGCGCCAGCCCGGCGGCCGCCAGCAGCGGCTAGCCCACGCGTCTACAACAGAGGAGTGAAAATGGCCGCAACAGAAGCCGCTCACCGGTCCGAAGACGCCGGGATCGCCGGCCACAGCGGCGCCCTCATCGAGGTCCGCTGCCCCGCCGACGGGCGGGTGGTCGGGCATGTCCCCGATCTAGGACCCGCAGGAGTGGTTGCCGCGGCCGCGCAACTGCGCGCCGCGCAGCCGGCGTGGGAGGAGCTCGGCCCGACCGGGCGGGCAACCCACATGCGCAATTTCCTTGATTGGATCCTGGACAACGAAAACCGTCTCGTTGGCATCATGCAGGAGGAAACCGGCAAGTCGTGGGGTGACGCCGCGTTGGAAATCTCGATGGCGGTGGATCTGATCAACTACTACAGCGGACACGCCGCAGAGTTTCTCGCCGACCGCAAGGTCGCCAGCTGGGGAGCCAGCGGGGTTACCAAGAAGCTGCGGGTCTTTGCCCGCCCCTATCAGCTGGTGGGGATGATCACCCCGTGGAACGGCCCGCTGGGCGGTCCGATGCTCGATGGTGTGGCGGCGTTGATGGCCGGGGCGGCAGTGCTTTTCAAGCCGTCGGAATTCACCCCGCTGACGTGGGCGGAGGCCAGCAGAGGCTGGCTACTGGACATCGGCGCGCCCCCGGTCCTCGCCAACGTGACTGGTGGTCCCGAAACCGGTGCCGCTGTGGTTGAGGAAGTTGACATGATCATGTTCACCGGCTCGACTCGCACGGGCCGCCGAATTGCCGCGCGTGCCGGTGAGCGACTGATCCCCTGCAGCCTGGAACTGGGCGGCAAGGATCCGATGATCGTCTTGTCCGACGCCGACATCGACCGTGCCGCCGGCGCCGCGGCGTGGGGCGCCATGTGGAATTCCGGTCAGATCTGCATCTCGGTGGAACGCGCCTACATCGAAGCTGCTGTCTACGACGAGTTCGTCGCGAAGGTGACCGACAAGGTGAGGAACCTTCGCCAGGGTATGGATCCGGACGGCAGCTTCAGCACCGACGTCGGGGCGATGTGCACACCGGCTCAACTGGACATCGTCGAAAGCCATGTCAACGATGCCGTAGCCAGGGGAGCGCGGGTGCTAACCGGCGGCAAGCGCGACCAGCACGGGCAGTTCTTCGAACCCACCGTGCTGGTCGACGTGGACCACAGCATGGCGTGCATGCGCGAAGAGACCTTCGGTCCGACACTACCGATCATGAAGGTCGCCGACGAAGACGAGGCCGTCCGGCTGGCCAACGACTCGCGTTACGGGCTGAGCGCTAGCGTGTGGACCCGCGACTCGCAACGTGCCGACCGGATCGCCCGCCAGCTGGAGGCGGGCGCGGTCAACCAGAACAACGTCATGATGAGCACATTCCAGCTTCCCGTTCCGATGAGCGGCTGGAAGGAATCCGGTGTGGGCAGCCGCTCCGGCGGGGCCGCCGGCATGCTCAAGTTCTGCCGGCAACAGTCGGTGGTCTCTGAGCGGATCTCCTTGGGTTCCGAGCCGCACTGGTACCCGTATGCGCCCAAGAAGAACAAATTTCAGGCCCGGCTGGTGCGCCTGCTCGGCGCCCACGACTGGCGCCGACGTTTGGGACGCTCGCCGCGGGGCTGAGCCGAGGGTCTGCCGCCGTACCCGGGCGTCGCCTCAAAGTCCCTTGGGCCGATTGTAGGGAATTTTTCTGCGTCAGATTCGCCTCAGGGCAGGGCCGGTTGTGAGTTAAACCACCAGGACAAAGGCGTACATTCTCCCAATGCTGTTGTGCTTCGCGTGTAAATCAGCAATAATATCTAACATAGTTTAGAACTCCTGAGCCCGTCGATCTGGCCCAGGCATCCCGAGGAGAAGGCGTGCCATGTCGATGACCAAGCCGGATCGGCCGATCGACGAAGCACGCCTCGAGCAGGCCCTGCGCGTCGCCAATATGCCCACCCTGACGATGGTGCTGTTTCAGCTGACCGGGGATCAGCGTTGGCTTAACGATCCCTATCGGCCGGAACGCAGCTCGGGTCTGGGTCCCAACGACTCGGGCGGCTTCCCCGACGAGGTCGCCGAGGAGATCCGCCGGTGCGCGGCGTCGGCGATTATGACCTGGTCACGCGGCAGGACCGCGGCGGTTCCGATACCGGACCCCGAGCTGCTGCGCCGCATGCTCAGCATCTGCATGGCCGAGGAAATACCCGCCGAATATGAACGAGTGATGCGCGAGGAGATGGGGTTGGTTCCGCCAGAGCCGCCCGAGCCGTTGCACACCAACGAGTTTCGCGTGGTGATCATCGGTGCGGGAATATCGGGGATCATCGCTGCAGTGCTGCTGCGCGAACTGGGCGTGCCGTTCGTCATCCTCGAGCGCAATCAGGAGGTCGGCGGCGTCTGGCTCACCAACACTTACCCCGGCGCCGGCGTGGACACCCCCAGCTACCTCTACTCGTTCTCGTTCTTTCCGCGACACTGGTCGACGCACTTCGGTAAGCGCGACGAGATGGTGGCCTACTTGGCCGACGCGGTCGACCACTTTGATCTGCGCCGCCACATCATCTTCGGCACCGAAGTCGACAGCGCGGCGTACGACGAAGCCACGCAGACATGGACGGTCTCATCCCGCGACAGCGATGGGTCACCGTGTGCGGTGACTGCCAACGTCGTCATCAGTGCTGTCGGACTGTTCAATAAGCCGAAGATCCCCGACATTGCCGGCATGGACCGCTTCGTTGGCCCGATGTTTCACACGGCGCACTGGCCCGAGGACCTCGACGTCACCGGGAGGCGCGTGGCCGTGATTGGGACCGGGGCCAGCGCGATGCAGGTGGTTCCGGCCATTGCGGACAAAGCCGCGCAGGTGACGGTCTTCCAGCGCTCCCCGCAATGGGTCGGGCCGTGCGCCGAATATTTCGCACCGATACCCGAGGATGTGCACTTTCTGATGGACCGTGTGCCCTACTACCAGGCCTGGTACCGGTTCCGGCTGGCATGGGTTTTCAACGATCGGGTTCATCCGTCGTTGCAGATCGACCCGCGATGGAGCGATCCGGCCCGCTCGCTTAATGCCGTCAACGACGGTCATCGCCGCTACTTCACCCGCTACCTCGTCAGCCAGCTTGAGGAGAGGCCCGATCTGATCGAGAAGTGCCTTCCGGACTACCCGCCGTTCGGCAAGCGGATGCTGCTCGATAACGGCTGGTTCGCGGCGCTCAAGCGCGACAATGTGCGGCTAGTCACCGAGGAAGTCCGCAGCATCACCGAGCGTGGCGTCCTCAGCAGCGCCGGCGACGAGGTCGAGGCCGACGTGGTGGTGTTCTCCACCGGCTTCGAGACGACGCGCTACCTGCAGCCGATCGAGTTCGTCGGACGAGGTGGGAAGCGGTTACGGGACATCTGGGGTGACGATGATGCCACCGCCTATCTCGGCATCACCGTGCCGGGGTTTCCGAACCTGTTTTTGATGTACGGGCCCAACACGAATTCCGGCGCCGGCGGATCGTACTTTTTCATCGGTGAGTCGCAGGGTCGCTACATCGTCGATGTGATCACCAAAATGGTCCGCAGCGGCATCGGCGCGGTGGAATGTCGCACCGAGGCGCATGACGGATGGGTGGCGCAAGTCGACGAAGCGCATTCGACGATGGTGTGGAGCCATCCCGGGATGACGACCTACTACCGCAACAAGCGCGGACGGGTGGTTAACAATTCGCCCTACCGCGTCGTTGACTACTGGTTGATGACCCACGACGCGGACTTAGCGGACTTCACCACCGAGTCGGCGCTGCGCCCCCAAATGGAGGCAAGACGATAAGCCGATGATTGGGCACCCACATCGGCCAAGCCGAGATCGCTTTGCGCTGTACAGCATCTCAACCGCCCCAGCGGTTTCAGTTCCCACCGTCGCGGTCATCGACACGCTCCGATCAGTTCCCTAGTCATTAAAGACCAGCGTGGTGCCGGTTAGCGCACGGACCTGGGCAACAGTTACCCCCGGCACTAGTTCGCGAACCGTCAGGCTCTCCTGGGGGTCGACATCAAAAACCCCCAGGTTGGTGATGATGCGGTTGACGACTGCCTTGCCGGTCAACGGAAATGTGCATCGCTCCACGATTTTGGCCGCACCGTCACGGTCGGTGTGTTCCATCACCACGATGACGCGCCGGGCGCCGTGGACCAGGTCCATCGCGCCGCCCATGCCCTTGACCATTTTGCCCGGCACCATCCAGTTCGCCAGGTCGCCGGTGCGTGAGACCTGCATGCCGCCGAGGACGGCGGTATCGATGTGGGCACCGCGGATCATGCCGAACGACACCGCCGAATCGAAATACGCGGCACCAGGTTGGCCGTTACGGTCTCTTTGCCGGCGTTGATGAGGTCGGGGTCGACGAGTTCGTCGCTGGGGTAGGGGCTGGTGCCCAGGATGCCGTTCTCCGAATGCAGCACCACCTCGACGCCACGGGGCAGATAGTCCGGAATCAACGTCGGCAACCCGATCCCGAGGTTGACATATTCACCGTCGCGCAGCTCGGCTGCCGCTCGTGCGGCCATTTGGCGCCGACTCCAACCCGCCGGCGCTGAAGGCTCGGCGGGGGGAACGAGGCCGCTGCGCACGGTGCGCTTTTCGATACGTTTGTCCACAGTGGGGACGTGCACGACGCGTTGGACGAAGACCCCGGGCAGGTGAACATGCGACGGATCGAGCTCGCCGGGCTGGACAAGCCGTTCGACTTCGGCGATGGTGACACGTCCCGCCATGGCGGCCAGCGGATTGAAGTTCATCGCGGTCTTGCCGAAGATGAGATTGCCTTGGGTATCACCGATTTCGGCGTGTACCAGTGCATAATCTGCGATGATCGCACGCTCTAATACGTAGCGTTGGCCGTCGATGACGCGGATTTCTTTGGGGGGAGACGCAAGCGCCACCGAGCCATCGAGATGGTGGCGCCACGGCAGCCCGCCCTCGCAGACCAGGGTCTCGACGCCGGCGCGGGTGAAGAACGCGGGGATACCGACACCGCCTGCGCGTAGCCGTTCGGCCAGCGTGCCCTGCGGGGCCAGCTCGACTTCCAGTTCTCCCGATAGGTACTGCCGCGCGAACTCCTTGTTCTCACCCACATAGGACGCGGTAATGCGACGAATCTGATTGGCTGCCAGCAGAATTCCCAATCCCCAGTCGTCGACTCCGCAGTTGTTGGAGAAGACTTCCAGGTCGCCACGCCTCGATCAGCCAGCCTGTTGATCAGCTCTGCTGGAATACCGCACAGGCCGAACCCGCCTACTGCCAGCGAGGCGCCCTGTTCGATATCGGCAACTGCTTCGGCGGCCGAGGGGAAGACTTTGCCGCTGATGTTGGCCTCCGGTTGTCGTTGGGGACATGTGGGTGGGTTGCGGTTGTCACCTGGTTTAGCGAAACGCGCTCTCAGGTCAAGTGGTGCGCCGGATGCCCAAAGGAGGCAACGCTGTTGGCGCATTGGCGCTATCGACCGGTCTCGCTTCGGCTCCATGGTCGGGTAGTTGCGTACCGATGGCGCGCAAGGTGACCACGACTGTGACGACGATCCAGGCGAAGAAGGCCACCAGCGACAGCCACCAAGAGAACAGACCGTTCCAGGCGAGCGGGCCTTCCTTGAAGAACACGTCCAGACTTGCCGGGCAATACAGCAGCGCTGTCCAGAGACAAAAGTAGCCGTACCACCGTGGGTACACGGGCTGGGTCCGCTGATCAGCAAGCACTGCGACACCGATGACGAGGTTTTGAACGAAGATCGCGTAGATGATTCCAGTGAAAGGAAGCCAGCCCATGTCGTTAAGCGTCTGGATCGCCTCTTGCGCTCGGTCGGGCCGGTATGCCGCCACTTGGAAGTAGTAGAGCGCGGGGAAGAACGCGACAGGAAGGGTGCAGCCGATGCCGAGTTGGGCATAGGTGAGCGGTGTGTGCTCGCCTTCGATCCGCTTGAGCTGCACCGAGATCGAGGCAGTGAAGGGAACGAAGAACACCAGCGCGTACATGCTGAGGATCATTCCGGTGCGGATGACGTTGGCGTTGTCGCGGTAGAACGACGCGACGTCGGCTGCGGGTCGGGCCGGAGCCGGGGGTGGTATGTACCCGGCAATCAGCCCGAAGCCGAGGAAGAACAAACTGGCGAATAGGGCACCGCTCCACACACATGCACGCTGCGACCATGTATTAAGCACGCAAATCTTCGCCTTCCAGCTCATGTGGCAGGCATATTCTAGTTAGAATTTGAATGGGGTGGCAAGTGTCTCGAAGCTGCCGGCCTTGGTCGGCCCGCCCAGCCATTTGAGCGGATAGACCGCGCGACGCTTCGCGCGGTCTATCCGCTCAGAGCCAATACGGAGCCCTCGGGTTCACGCCGGCGGGGACGTGGACGCATCACGCCAGGTCGTCTCGCTAGTCTTCCAGGGCTGCGACCGGGCGATGATCTGTTCCAAGTCGTGGGATTCCAACCGAAAATCGTGTTCCCTTACTAGCCCGAAGCCACCGCGCCGGTCGTCGCTGAAGGGGATCGCAGGGGAAACTTGGAATCCAATCCCTTCCGGGCAGATTGACCCTAATTTTCGTTAGGTTATGATTTGATTCGACCTGCCATTTGGCCGGAAGGAGCTGTGAACACCGATGATCGGCTTCGGCGTGGATTTGCCGCGGGGCGCGCGACGCGTGGCTGGCAGCCTTCAAGAGTTCCCGGGCACCGGACCGAACTGCCACAACTCCCTTTTAGGTACATTTTCTTGAGTCTCCATGTGCGAGAAGCGATTTAGTCTGAGGTGGCGATGCAGCAAAGGAGCACCTGATGGTGATGCGCAGACGCGATGCAAGTGTTTTCGGCACGGCCCTGGCCGTGGGGACATTGGTGTTGACTGGCATGGTCACTGCTGCCCCGTCCCGAGCTGACACCGAGTCCTATCTCAACAAATTGCACAACGCCGGAATCAACCTCCCCCGCGGGGACAACGAAATGAAGGAGTGGGGCTGGGAGGTCTGCGCACTGCTTGCAAGCGGCGTCAAGCCAGACAAGGTGAGGGACCAGGCGGTGTATAACTCCGGTTCCCGCCCACAGTATGGAATGACCGTCGAGCAGGCTAATGATTTCGTGGAGTTCGCCGCGACAGATCTGTGCCCGTTTCCTGATGGTAGATACACCAGCGGTGGGCGGGAACTACCCTGAGATTCCCGGGTTTTCTCCTGAGACTTTCGAATTACTACTCTCGCAGCGATGCGACACAGGCCAGTTCGTAGTCACGGATGATGTAAGGGGTCGGCCCGATCTGGGGTACGCCGCAGCCAAAAATTGTGCGGCAATGAGGATGCGGCGGAGCCTGGTGACCACGTCTTCGAGGGTGGGTTTGGTGTTCTGGTCGTATCAGGTTTCGGCGGCGTCGTGATCGACATCGCCACAGTGCCAACCCGATACGACTTTCAGTCGCCGCAGTCAGTCGCCCGCCAGGACCAAGGCAGCCAACACATACCCTCCATGCAAGCCCTGAGGATTCTCTAATACGTTGACGCCGTATTTCGTGTACGTGCAATCCGGGATTGCTTGCCAGCCGTGCACGATCACACCGTGGGTTGCCTTGGCTTCGATATCTGCGTAGCCCGGAATCAGCTTCGCCTTGCCGGCTTTGTAGCCCAGATCACGCAACACCGGCATCGGATCTTCAAAGGGTTCAAACCTTGCGGTGTGTTCGATATAAGACTGTGTTTCGCCGTTTGCGCGCTGGGCTACGTCGTTGAGCACGCGGTCCGATTGCAATGGTGGGCATCCCCCGCGAGCGGCGTCTACCTGCGACCTCAAATCTGCTGTTGCATCAGCAGTCGATGCGGGAGCTAGGGATACAGCCAGGACTGCAGTAATCATCGTGCTCGAGAGGAATGCCTTCACTTGCGCCCCAACTGCCGTCGGCCGAACGACTGCCCGCCAGCCCGATTCGCGCACCTCCCGAACCCAGAGCCGTCCAATTCGAATCGCGCTGCCGTCTGGCAGCTGAGCCGGGAGTCCGCCTGATCTGATGGGGCCGCGGTGAGGAGGTGTGGTCAGGCATTTCCTCCTCGTCCGCAGTGAGGCGGCCGCCATCGTCTCCGCATGTACGTACGTCACCTTCACCACGCTCGTGTCCAGCTCCTGTCGTGCGACTGTCTATCGAGTCTAAATAAGAACAGATTTTTGTCCATGCGCTACTACAACTCGAGCGGTTGGCGACTTGGCGCGCCAGCCCGGCGCAGCGGCTTTCCTGGGGAAATATGTCCTAAGGTGTGACGCACTTGACATCGTAAGGGATGAGAGATAGAAACAGCGTGCTTCTAATCAGACGCAGAATTAGGTAGGAACCTGGGGGGCGACCCGGTTCCGGGGCGGAG
Organism: Mycobacterium numidiamassiliense; assembly: GCF_900157365.1. Taxonomy (GTDB): domain Bacteria; phylum Actinomycetota; class Actinomycetes; order Mycobacteriales; family Mycobacteriaceae; genus Mycobacterium; species Mycobacterium numidiamassiliense. Next base: position 786,898 of record NZ_FUEZ01000004.1, read on the forward strand.
GGGCCAGTGCCCATGCGCATGGCGGGTGACTACAGACACCACGCGGGGCCACATGGTGGAGGTCCATCGTGACTGGTCACTACATCGCCGCGCCGGAGCCGGTTGATACGGCGCCTGCTCGGCGAACTGGACGTCGGTCGAGTTCGGCCGAGAGGAATCCGGCGCCCAGCGGACAACGCGGCGGGGTAGTGCTTCATGGTGACCATGCGCGCGGGGCTTGGTTGAGTAGGAAGGCCTGATGACAAGCACGCAAAGTCGTCCGGTGCCGGGATTGGTGGCGGTAGACCCCGGGCTGCCACGGAAGAGGATTTCGCGAAGCTGGACGATTCCACTGAAGCGAATCGGGACGATTCCGCTGAAGAGTGCAGCAACTATCGGCCGAGGTGTGATGTTGGCCGCGGCGGTCGTACGTTACTCCGTGACCGATGCGATAACTTTACGTTTGCCGTTTGGTGAAATGATCGCCCAGGCATGGACGCTCTACAAGGTTACGGCTCTACCAGCCGTCCTGATGGCCGTTCCGTTCGGTGGAATGATAGCCGTGGATGCTTCGGGCTTGATCAACCAAGTCGGGGCCAACTCACTTGTCGGGGCCGCGAGCGCCGTCGGTGTCGTCCGTCAGGGCGCCCCGCTCACCGCGGGGCTACTGATGGGCGGCGCCGCGGCGGCCGCGATCGCATCCGATCTCGGCGCGCGGGCGATACGTGAGGAACTCGACGCGCTTCGCGTAATCGGAGTCGACCCGGTTCGTAATTTAATCGTGCCTCGTTTTCTAGCGTTGATCTTATTAGCCCCCATCTTGTCGATGGTCATCATCGCCTCGGCAGTAACAGCGTCGTTTATCCTCGCAATTACCGTTAGTAAGGTGACAAGCGGGAGCTTCTGGGCATCCTTCGGCGCATTTGCCAAGATGGTAGATGTCTGGTTTGCAATCGGCAAGGTCACCGTGTTCGCGGCGATCGTTGGAATCGTCTCATCGCTTAGAGGTATAGAGGCAAAGGGTGGGCCACGTGGTGTCGCGGATGCGGTGAATGCAGCCGTCGTGATCAACGTGGTCGGCATCGTTATCGCAAACCTGGTGATAACGCAATTGCAGACGATGTTCTTTCCGATGCAGGTCGCATAATGGGTGCTCGCACTTCAATCCGCACTGGGGCGCCTACCCCGTATTTCCACAGGTGGCAGCGACTTACTCGCGCCGTCGAGGCGCAGTTCGGAATGCTGGGACAGTGGATATTGTTCACCGCGCAAGTTATTTATCTCCTTCCGCTGACGATCCGCCAGTATCGCAAGGAAACGCTGGCAAGAATGAACAGTCTGGCCTGGGGCCGCGGTTCCTTAGTTGTAGACGGTGGCCTGATCAGCGTCCTGATCATTCTCGGTATTGCGATCGGCGCTTCGATAGCGATCGAAGCATTCGCGATTTTGAACCTACTCGGATTCGGGGCGCTGTCGGGGATTATCGGTGGTCTATGGAACGTGCGTGAGATGTCGCCCCTCATAGCGGGCATCGCGTTTGCGGCGCAGACCGGTACCCGCATGACGGCAGAGCTAGGTTCGATGCGGATCGCTGAGGAGATCGACGCCATCGAAGCAATGGGACTGAGGCCAATACCATATGTTGTGGGGACGCGCCTCGTTGGCGGAATGTTGATCGTAATACCGGGCATTCTGTTTACGTTACTGGTGAGCTTCTCCGTTTCGAACGCCATGATCAAGGGTGCTTACAATCAGCCCGGCGGCACTTACGACCACTATTTTGTTCAGTTCTTGTCGCCTACTGATCTCGCTTATTCGACCTTGAAAGCTGTTATCTTTTGCGCCGCGGTAACGGTAATCCATTGCTATTACGGTTATTTCGCGTCGGGCGGTCCAGTCGGTGTCGGCCTAGCGTCTGGACGTGCCGTGCGGGTGAGCTTAGTGGCCATTATGGTGCTGGACTTCATTCTGACTGTAGCCCTGTGGGGACTTGAGCCGACATTCGTGTTTAAAGGGTAGAAGGTTGATGGGATGACCTCGTTACTCAGGGTATCTGAGAGAGATCAGGGGCGCATTCTCGCGAGAATTGGCGCCGTCGCGGTCCTGTTAGTCGCTATTGCAGTGGCTGCGTATTTTGTGATCCACCCGTTTGCTCACGCCAAGAATCTCATCTCGGTGGCCATCGAAACACCGTATGTCGGACAGGGCGTGGTCGGCGGCACGCCCGTGATCATGCACGGTGTGAAGGTAGGTCAGGTCACGGCCATCTCCAGTTTGCCTGGCGGTCGCGTTCGACTGAACGCCGATTTGGAGTCCGGCCCCACAACCGGGTTGACAGACGCCATGGGAATCGACTTTCGGCCGTCCAACTACTTCGGCGTAACCGGCATCAATCTGACACCCGGTGACGGTGGGCAACCCCTTCGAAGGGGCAGCGCGATCAGCGTCAAGCCGAAGGGCAATTTTGCTCTTCAGGCGCTGCTGTATCGCCTTGGTGAATTATCGAACCAAGTAGTCACTAACCAACTGGTCCAAGTCGTCGAGCGCGCCACACGCTATACGGACGCCCTGAATCCGCTGCTGGACACGATGATCATCGTCACAACAACTGTCACCAATGTGCAGAAAGTGAGCACTGGACAGCTCTTGAGGAATACCACCGGAATAAATGTTGCCTTTCCAGGATTCGTCGACGCGTTGGTCAACACTGAAGACATGTGGGTGAGAAGCGACATGGGTACGGGTTTCGACGCTGAGAGAAGCTTCAAGGACAATCCATATGTGTCGACTTATGATAATCCGCTCCTGAATTATTACAAGGACGCCCTACATTTAATGCAGTCGCACCCGGATAAGTTTGTGTTCGGCCGATGGGGGGAATGGCTGGTGGGCGCCAAAACCGACCTCTTTGGCCCCGTAGGCCACCTCTTGTCGTCGCATGTCTACGAGTTGTTCCCAGTTGTTGATTCAATTCGTGCTTTGACCGATGTCGTGCCGAAACTGATTCCCCCGACGAACATCGCAGATACCCTCCGAGAACTGCGCACGCGACTGGAGCGCATGTACACGGGGTCTGGAGACCAGCGCGCGCTACAGGTTCGTGTCATCTTGGATGAGCTTCCTGGCGTTGCGGGTCCCATTGGCTTGGCGTTGGGGGCAGCCCAATGAAAAAGCCTCTGGCCGCACTGTGGCGGCTCGCGCTTGCCGCCGTCGTGAGCATCGTGTTGCTGATCGGGATTGCAAATGTGATCACGCAACCGGTTGCCTTCTCTACACGCACCTACCGCGCGGAATTCACCGACGTTTCCGGACTCCACGAGAAAGACGACGTGCGCGTTCGCGGAGTGCGGGTCGGCAAGGTCGAAGCGCTCCGGTTGAAGCGCTCGGAGGGGCGGAGTCTCGCGGAGGTGAGATTCACGATGGATACCCGATTCAGCGTCGTGCCCACGAGCCGCCTGGCGATCAAATTTCAGGCATTAACGGGCTTGCGCTACGTCGATGTGACTGGCGCCGCCGAGGGCGCCGCAACGGCGAACCGGATGACGACGGTGCCAACGACTATGACGCAGCCGTCATTTGACATCACTGTGCTGTTCAATGGATTACAACCTGTATTGGCAACTCTGAGTCCAGACGAGATCAATACGTTCACCGACAACGTCGCTGCATTCCTTGCCGGCGACGGCGATGGACTCGGACCCATGCTCGATAGCATCCGCAAACTGACCGCGCTCGTTTCAGATCGATCGCAAGTGATCACGACAATCGTACAGAATCTCTCTCTTCTCGCTCATGCTGTCCGAGGACATTCCGATTCTCTTGTTCAGGTGTTGAAACTAGTCAAGGAGCCCATTGACTCCGCCTTGACGGTGCTGGACGAATTTCGTAAATCGCAAATTTACGGTGCCGACTTCCTTGGCGCGGTGTTGCGTCTGTTCAAGAGCGCGGGAATCCAGGCCGATATCGATATAGGAACGGCGCTCGACACGGCATTCACGAACGTGTACGACGCCATCGACTGGGTCAAACATATTCCAGTGATCTGGGAGAATATCGGGCCGCCGCCTGTGCCAGGTACTCCGGCCCCGTGCGCTAAAGGACGGGCTGAGCTTCCCTTGCCGATGGACGTCCTTCTCAACGGCCGCAAGGTGGTGTTATGCAATCAGCCATGAAGCAGGTGCATAGCCCGATGTTCTGGGGCGTGACAACGCTGGTTATGACCACGGTGATCGGCATGGTCGTGGCCTGGTTATACGTCAGTCCACCGGGGAAACAGATCGTCACCTTCTACACCGACGATGCGGTCTCGATCAGTCCAGGCGACACCGTCCGTATCGCTGGAATCGTCGTGGGTGAGGTCAAGGACCTTGCAATCGAACCGAAGCAAGTCCGCGTGCGGGCGACTGTGGACCGCGACGCGTTTGTTGGTGACCAGTCTCAAATCGAAGTTCGAATGCTGACTGTAGTCGGCGGCTATTACGTCACCATCAATTCGCTTGGTGACGTCCCTCTTGGCTCCCGAGCGGTCCCCTTGTCGCGTGTCACGATGCCGTACAGCCTAATACGCACGCTCGCGGACACGACGAAGATCACTGACAACGTTGCGACGAAGCCAATCAACGAATCCATCAACCAGGTGCAGCAGGGTCTCACCGGTGCCAATAGTGACGTCATAACCGAATTGCTCAACGCCGGCAATGCCATCACCCAAAACCTAGAGCGGCAGCGTGGCCAGATTTCTAGTGTTCTCGAGTTTTCCAACGAGTATATTCGAGAGTTGAATAACAACCGCGAGTTACTCGAATATATGATTTCGCGAGTCGCTATCTTAGAGGAATCGTTCGTCTTGTATGGTGAAGGATTTGCGGCGGCAATTCGAGGAATGGGCGACTTAGGAAAACAAGTCCTGGATCCCCTCGATCGCTTCTACATGCCGCATCGCTCGGACTTCCTTGCAAGAGTTCGAGGCGTGTTGGGAGAGTTCCAGGCGATCGCGGACCGAAACGGCGTGGTAGTCCGCGTGCTTCGTCGAATACGAGAGCGGATGGAAAGTACCCTGGCCGCGCAGAACGGCGGTACGCCGCCTGAATTGTTCGCCACGGACCTGTGCATCCCGGTTGAGGGGAGTCGCTGCTGATGATGCTGGGTTCCCGTTTTGGGAAAAGGGCGGCGTCCGCCCCGGTAATAACCACATTGGTTCTTGCGTTTAGCGCCACATCGTGCGGGCGCTCACCCGAAAACGCGGCAGTTGAATTTTGCGCGATCCTGTCGGACAGCGTCGGTCTGTACCTCAACAATCCCGTGACTCAAATGGGCTACAAGATCGGCACCGTGAAGACCATTGAGGCCCGAGATACTGAGGTCAAGGTGGGATTCACGATAGAGGACAACCGCGCGATACCGCGGGATGTCAAGGCAGTCGTACGCTCACCCTCGATCCTTGCCGATCGTTCCTTGGAACTGGTTGGAAATTACAGCGGGGGTCCGCAGCTAAAGGCCGGTGAATGCATCCCACTTAGCCGCTCTTTCACCCAGCAGAGCATTTCGCGCGTGATTGGGTCGGCGACCAACTTCGTGAATGCGATCAATCCGGGCGGGTCGACCAACATCAAGGACGCGCTTAAAGGAATCGACCAGGCAGTCGAAGGTAACGGGCAACGGGCAAACGAGCTTCTGACCAGGTCGTCAGCGCTGTTGGACAATCCTGACCAGGCCACTGCCGAGCTTGGCGCGATCACCAGGAACATGGCCGAGCTGACTTCCATGATGAGAGCGAACCGGGGTCGGCTGAAACAAATAGTTCAGGATATGCCGAGCACCACCCCGTACATTGTGACCGGAGTGGCTGGCGCCAAAGATCTGACTCACCCGCTTCCGGAACTCATCCTTCTGGCCGATGATCTCGAACTCAAACTGGGCCCTGAAATTCAGCTGGCGTTGGATGAAATCAGTGAAGAGCTGCGAATTTGGAGCCCGCACTACAAGTGGGTTGCTGACGCGCTCAACCCGTTGCCGCGTTTCATCAGCGGGCTCAACGGCGAGCCGCCCGGGGCGACCGCGGGGGGACTGGCCAAGCACATCAATAACCACGTGTTCGATCTGCTGACTTGGCGGCCACCGCTGTATCGCATCCCTACGCCAAACGGACTTGTCACTTGCGGAAACATGAACGCGTCTATGCCAGGCAGCTGCGCCGACGTGGGCGGCCGGCCATATGCGGTGGATGTTGCGCTCCTGCAGTACGTTCTGACGCAGGCAGCGCGGCAATGAGATATGCAGTGCGGTCGGCGATCGGCGCAATCATGTGCGCTCTGACGGCGACGTCGTGTGCGTCGCTAAACATTAATGCAATCCCGGCGCCTGGCACCAGTTATCAGGGCGGATACAACATCGTAGCGGAATTTGCCAATGTGCTGAATCTGCCGGACAAGGCAAAAGTGGTGTTGGACGGCACCACGGTGGGCGTGGTGACGAAAGTCAGCATCGCCAGCAGCCAAGTTGATGTGACGGCACGCATCGATCGCGATGTCGTGGTGCCGTCGAACATCCATGCACTTCTACAGCAGGCTACTGTCCTCGGTGACATCTACATTGCCCTCGAACGAGGACAAGACACTAGATCGGCGGGACCACCACTGGGCCCCGGCGGCCGGATTCCACTTGCTCAAACCACCTCCCCGCCTCAGCTCGAAGACACCATCGCCCACTTAGCGAATTTCATCGGCAGCGGATCAATCCAGCGGGCGCAGAACACAGTTATCGGTATCAATAGAGTGACACCACCCAAAGATGAACTACGCAGGGTTGTGTCGCAGGTGACGACCGACCTCAAAGATCTTTCTAATAACATCGATAATGTCGATTTATTGATCAACAGCCTTTACGAAACATCGACGGTGCTGGCCACTCGTACGCCGGCCCTGACTTTGCTGTTATCCCCGGCCGGTGTGGCCGGATTCAGGCGAGACGTTATCTTGGGGAACATCTTTGGCACATTATTGCCATCCCTTGGTTCTATCTACAACGGCGGATATTGGTTGACCCCGTTGATAGATTCGCTGGGGAATGCGCTGAAAGCAGTACAAGGCTCTAAACAGGCCGTGGAGGCGGAGTACCCGGCGTACCGGAAATTCATTACTGATTATTTCCTCCCGCAAGACAAGTATCCCGCTATTAACATCACGTCAATTATTGGACCTGACGGTCGCGAGTTGTCGGGAAATGTCGAGCAGGTACTGCGAATGCTTGGAGCGGTTCCGTGAACTTTAAGAGCATGATTTCATTCGTCGTATTTCTTGCGATGGTAATCGCCTTTATTGGCTACGTCGCGTCATTGGGTGTCCGGATCGCTCCGCCGGCGGCGCGCGCCACCCTCTCGATGGATGTGGCTGACATCAGTAATCTTGAGGTCGAATCCAATGTGTTGCTTCGTGGGGTGCCGGTAGGCAAGGTGAGTCGCATCGACGCGACGACCTCACATGCGACCATTCATTTCTATATTGAAGACAAGTACAAAATTCCCGCTGACAGCGTAGTTCGGTTAGAGAACCTCTCCGCTCTTGGCGAATCTTATATCGAGCTGGAGCCCCGAAATTCTGGCGGCCCCGTCTTCCAGGACGGCCAGCGCATCGCGCCGCAGTCCATAAAACCACCAGGCTCAATATCCGAGCTCGGGGTCAGTGTTGTGCGCATGCTGAACCAACTCGACCCAAATCAGCTCAAACGTGTTATTGGTGAAGCCGACACAGGGCTACCGGATCCATATTCTGTGCTGCCCAACCTGAAACGTGCCAGTGTGCTGCTGCGCAATACCACAGCCGACTTGAATGGGCGGGGCAAGACGGTGCTGGAAAATTCTCAGAGCCTTCTCGAGAACGCTGGCTTCGTCGGGCCGGCGCTCGCCGAGACAATACCTGCTGTCCAAGAGCTAGGACCGCAGCTTCAGGTGGCGTGGAACAATGCCATGACTGTTCCGACGCGCCTTCCTGCGCCGGGCAGTGTCTATCTGTTGGGTAAGTTCATCCAGCGCATCCAGAGGTTATTGGACGATCGTGCACCCGATATCAGGGTGCTGACCGAGCCACTCACGGCGAACATCAAGGCAATCGCGGCTTCGCTGACGACCATCGACACGAGCCAGGTGCTCGCCAACCTGTTGTCGGCGGTGCCCGCAGATGGCGCAATCAACTTACACGTAACAATCCCGGAAAGACAGGCTGGTAACTGAAATGCGTTCCGACACTGAGGAAGTTAAGACCGCCCCTGCGGGGGACGACGAGGCCACTGAAATCGCCGAGTCGGTCGAGAGGGCGGAAGCCGCGGTTGCTGAGGAGTCGGGAGACTCCGAGACCGCAAACGAGTCGGCAACAGACGACGCGCCGAGCAAATCCACGACGACGAAGAGCCGGCGTGTATCGGTTTCTGTTCGTAGCCTGGCGGTCAGCGCAGTTATTGCGATTTTGATAGCCGCCGTGGCCGTGATGACGTGGTTGTACATCGGCGCGAAAGCAACTCTCCACGACCAGGCTCGACAAGCCAGCGACGACAAGCGCGCTGAGCAGATTGCGCTCGACTACGCGGTCAATGCTGCGATAATGGATTACAAAGATCTAGGTCCCTGGAAACAAAACCTCGTTAAGGGCACCACACCCGAACTCAAGGATAAACTCAGCAAAGCAGGTACGAGCATGGAGCAGATCCTGCTCCCACTGCAATGGAGTTCGTCGGCACGACCGCTCGCCGCCAAAGTGCGGTCGCATAACAATGGCGTATATATCGTAGACACATTTGTCAGTGTGATGACAAAAACGGTTCAGGCAGGAGACAACCTGCAATCCACGGCGACATATAGCATCACCATCGACAGCAATAACGCTTGGCAGATCACCGACGTCGGCGGTATCGCCGCTATGGTCACCGAAAAATAGCGGCCGCCCGTCACGTTACCTCTTAGGAGTGATCTGTATGAGAGACGCGCCTCTGGGCAATGCCACGTGCAATATCGAAAAGCGTTCGGCCCTCGCTGTACTGGCGTGTCTGGCGCTTGTCGCGTCGATGGTCACGATGCTGTGCGGGCGCGCGGCCGCTGACCCTTCGGCGCCGCCTGCCCCACCGTTACCGCTGTTCATCCCAACCGCGAGCAATTGGACACCAAAAGTCCCATACTCGTATGAGGCTACCCAAAAGAATGTAACCGAAGCTGATATCAACGCGGAGCGTGAAATGTGTCAGTGGTTCAATGCGCAATATCGGGAGCTACGCCGTCAGATGGACGAATTCGGGTTCGATCTACTCCAGGCCAATAACGACTGGACGGTTCCTGGCATCCAGGCGCATGCCGACGCTGTGGCCTCCAACATCGAACAGTCTGTTGCTTACCTGGCTCCGCGGGCAGAGGCCCTGACTCAGAGCCAGGACTACGTCGGCGACAATTATTTTCCGCTTTACCAAGGGGAGAGTTTCTATCGGTTGTGGCAGCACCTGTCGAACACCGGCGTCGGTATCAGGGCTCGAAACACGGCCTGGATTTACGGTCCCTCCCAGCAGCGAGACGAGCATTGGGGCAGCAGGATAGAACGATCGCATGTCTGCAATTGAGTTGACCGGCTCGCGGCCGCGACGTCCACGTTGACGCCTGCCGTTGCGGGCCAAGCCAATATCGCGACAACTCTTGGAAACTCGGACTCGCAGGAGGAGCCGTGAGAGCAACACTCCACCCGTCCCGTCGCGGGTGCGCACAACAGGCCTCCCGTTTCACAAAGCGGATTTCTGTTCTGGCTGCTCTGTACGTCGCAGGCTATTGCATCGTGGCGGCCTTCGGTGCAAGCCAGGCCCGCGGCGACGTCGGAGATCTAGGCCCGCCCCCGGCCGAGCCGGAGATCAGACAGACCCTTATCGATTTCTACAGTGCGGGGCATCCATTGGGCTCGACGGTCGATGTTCGATTCGAGGGCCCGATCCTGGTTGGCCAGCTTACGGAACACGCGAACCCCCCACCTCGTCCATGGTGTGTCCGTTGTGGTTACCCTGACCAGGGCATCAGCCCCATGTACCCGGTCACGGCGCTGGTGACGGTCACGATCAGGCAAGCTCTGGCATCGAGTGCGCTCGCACCTTCCGACCCTGTCATAAGCAACACAACCTATAACGGGACGGGCTGTGCTGGGGTGACCCAATCGCAATATTGCCCGGCCTACTATTTCTACCGAGACGGACAGGGCAATTGGCAGGTTGCCTAAGGGCGCCAGACTGCTGGCAAGCTTTCGGGCTGCAGCAGCTCTTGCAGCCCAGCGTTGGCAACCTGCCCTCAAGGTCGCCCGAGGCACCAACCTTCTCTGGTGTTGATGCCATCAACACCTGTCGCGTATCCGCAGGTCATTCCGCGTCGTTTCATGTCGTTTCGCGTGTTCAAAACTGGCATTTTCCCAGTTCAGGGCAATTTCCAGGACGGGGTTCGATTCCCGGCAGCTCCTCGGGACGGGATCCTGATCATCGTTCCGTCGTTACCTCCAGCCACGCCCTACATCAACAGCGGATCAACACTGGGTCTTGCCGGCAGCTCACTCGCAGCTGTCATCAGTGACTGGCGGGGCCGTTGATCAAGTATCGCCATGCATCAGTCGACGGTGCGCGGTCGGCGTCAAGCCGGGAGGTAAATCAGATCGCCTCGGTCGCGCATCGACTCGAGGCGAAGGAATATGGCGGTGTCGCTCGATCAGGTCTTCGACGTCACCGCGCGTCAACCGCCACGTGCGGCCAACTCGGCACCCTGACAGCTCGCCGCAGTCGTTGCACAGCCAAGGCACACCTTTAGTCATTTCTGGCAACACCATTTCCGCGACTTCAGCGAGCGAGTACGTCCTGATGTCGAGGTTGTCGTCGGGCATAACGCACATTGTGGGTCGCAGCCGCGCACGCTCGACGTTGCCATTCAACGCACTGCGCAAACTGCCCCCCGACGAACCGGCTAGGTCCTCACCTTAAGAATCACTCGAGAGGTGATGGAGATCCTGTGGCCGGCTTTCCGCACCTCCATGAAATGCGGCGAGAGGTGTTCCTGGATGCCAGAGCAGTCCATCGACGGTCTTGACGCCGTCAAGACCCGAAAACAAAACCGCAGGTACCGAGCGGGAACGAAACGCAACGAGATGGAGCGAACCCGCAGGTAAAACCGTATTTCCCCAGGTAGAGGCTGGGGTTCGATCCCCTTAGCTCCACCGCACAAACGATGGGTATCTTCGATCAATGTCGCCGCAAAAGCGTCAGGCATGACTGCACAACGGGGCCGGGAGGGTAAGACGGTCGAAGCGTTGGCCAGACGGGGATCGCAACGTACGAAGTCGAGTACGTCTTGGGAAACACACTGAGACTCGTCAAGCGGCGTTGAATCAGTGAGTCATCTCGCCCGTAACCGGAGCAGCTGTCGGCGGCATGGTCACAAAGTGCAAATCAATTTTTGACCTGGCTGGCCGGACTAACGCTCGGCTGAGCCACTGAGAAATCGAGAAGCTCTTTGCCGAAGGGTATTCGGCGGTCGTTGTTGCCCTTGCTGCGCTGGGGGACAATGAAGTTATGGCGCAACATCGTGGCGGCGACCGCGCATTTCATCAGTTCCGATACGACACAGCCGGGTTGCGCGGCAAGCGACTGCGGGTGTTGTCCGACATTCCAGTGAACGACGCCGGGGTGCCCCAAGGTCTGCCTAAAGGCGTCACCGAGGTGATTGCTATCGACGACGAACCCAACATCAATCTCAGCGTGCGGGTCCACGCTCCCGACGATCCCCACTGCGTGGCCCTCGTCGGATTCGAACAGCTTGCCATCTACGACGAGCAATGAGCATCAGCGGCACCTCCGATTGAGTCTCGCGAGGTCTTAATGTCTTCTTCGACCTTGCCGAACGAAGTCGATCAAACCCGCCCTGATGCAGGGCAGACATAGCCCGACCGGCCGGCTGCCACGTGCAGCCTATTTTGTGGGGGCCAAGATGGGGCCAACGGGTCAGACCATCGAGGAGACTGTCTCCCTCACACGTGGCGTATTGCTGCCGGATTGTGAACGGATTTGTGAACGAAACACAGCGCGACGGCCGAGATCGCGCGGAACGTACCGTTGTGGCAGAGACCGCCCACTAGCGGTGAACTGGATGTTTGAGACGTCGGGATCGCCGTGAAACTGTCACCGGCGGGCTCACAACCCAGACGTCGCAGGTTCGAGTCCCGTGCGCTCCTTTTCGAAATGTCCATCCCGGCGCACAGGGCATGAACGACTTCCATAGTGCTTGTCTCCCCTTCCCGCACAACCAAATTGGGAGTTCGTCGTGGGGAAGGCGGGAGACTCAAACGTCTGACGCTGGGGCTCGATGGCACCAATCCACGGTTCCCGCGGAAGCCCTCGGTCATCATGCTGACCTACAGGCTCACCGGCACGACTGAGGCAATCGGGATCGACCACGACCGTGCCCACCGCTCGGTAAGGGGTCGCCGACGAATCAGGGTTTTACGTGGGCGATTCGGCCCTTGGCGATAGACGGATGCCTCATGCGGGCGGGAGGATCGCGGTATGAACGATCGCCACACCGACGACGCCGCGATCGAAGCCCGTCGAGTGGCGCGCCTGGACGCGACACGCGAATGGGACAGGACGAGTGAGAAGGACCTACCTCGAAGAGGTAGACCTACAGGAGGAATGCAATGGCCGAGCTGATTGCGGTCCCGGTGGTGATGGCACGCCTCGGCATCGGCCGCACAAAGTTGTACGAGCTGATCGACTCGGGGGAGCTGCGCAGTGTGAAAATCGGTTCACGCCGATTTGTTACCGACGCAGCGCTCGACGACTTCATCACACGTCTCGACGAAAGCGCGCAGCGCCTTACCGGATAGAGATGCCAGGAAGGACCCGCGAACTATGCCGCGCCAACAGCTCCCCCCGCAGATCAAGAAGATCACCCTCAAGAACGGCAAGGTCCGCTATCACGTCAAGGAAAACGGCCGCGTCGACTCGATCACCAAACAGCGCCCCAAGCTCGACAAGCGATTCGACACCGAGAAAGAAGCGCGCGACGCGTTGCGCGACTTCCAGTACCAGACCGCTCGGGGCACCTACGTGATGCGCTCGACCCTCACCGTCGAACAGGCTTGCACGAACTGGCTGGCCGGCCGACACGGTCTGCGCAAGTCGGCCAAGGCCGCCTACCGCAATGGTCTGCAGCCACTGCGCGACCGGCACGGCGGAATGCCGATACAGGCGCTGGAGAAGCGGCATCTCGATGAACTCGTCACCGACCTGATGGCGGGCGGCGTCGTGCCAGTCCACGTCAAGGAGGGCCGCGGTGTGCGGGGACATTATCGGCGGCCGTGGAGAGCTACCACGATCAATCCGATGCTTAACTACCTCGAATCGATGCTGAACGAGCTGCTCAAGCAGGGCAAGGTCAACTACAACGTGGCCGCGCTCGTCGACCGACTGCCGGTCAGCAAGGTGCCTATGCAGACCTTCACCACCGTCGAGGTCGAGAGGCTCCTCGACACCTTCGCCGAGGACCGGCTCGCACACGTGTGGCACCTTGCGCTGGCTGGTTTGCGGCGCGGTGAGCTGTGCGGGCTGCGCTGGACCGACATCGACTTCGAGGCACATACGATCAACATCGAGATCACCCGCGTCGTCGTCGACGGTGAGGTCGTCGAGGGTGGCACGAAGTCCGAGACCTCAACCCGTGTGCTGCCGCTGACCCCGGAGCTGCTGGCGGCACTCAGGGCTGCCACGCGCATGCAGGCCGTTGAGCAGCTCGCCGCCGGGCCTGCATATGAGCGCAGCGGCCACGTCGTCGTCGACCCGCTAGGGCGGCGTTACCACCCCGACACGGTGTCGGATTACTGGGCGGCCGCGTGTGCGAAGGCGGGCGTGAAGCGCATCCGGTTGCACGACGCCCGGCACACCTGCGGCACGCTCATGCACCTGGAGCACAATGTGCCAGTGGCGATCATCTCGGCCTGGCTCGGGCACGCCGACACCGCGTTCACAATGCGCACCTACGTGCACAACCAACCGGAGAAGCTCGCCCTCGCGGCCAAGAGCATCTCGTCGTGGACGAGGGCAAAGAAGTCCGCACAGTAGGTCGTCTGACCTGCGATTTGGTCCTTCCTGGCCGATCCGGGCATCGAACGCGGTTCTCGAACCGGTTTCTTCGTCCCCACGTGCGGGTCGAAGTCAATTTCCGCCTCCCGGCGTTGACGGCAAGGATCAAGTTGACGGCAAATGACGGCAAGAGTGCCATCTTGATTGCTGCAGGATCGCGAGATAGCAGCTTTGATCTGCGTTTTTGTCGAGCCTCCTGTCAGGATTGAACTGACGACCGCTCGCTTACAAGGCGAGTGCTCTACCACTGAGCTAAGGAGGCCGGGTAAATCGGGTGACAGCCTAACGGGTCACCCGTCGCTGTCGATGATGCGCTGTGACGGCACCGGGCGCGACGGCGAGCGACGTGGTCGGCGGCCGGGCAGCGGGATGCGGTCGGCGATACTACTCAGCGGATTGACCACCATGGTGAGCGCCATGACCGCGTCCTGCAGCGTGGCGATGGCCGGTTCGAGGGCTTCCATCCCCGGCGTCAGCCGGGCCAGGGTGTCGGCGACGTCGGCAAGTTGGTCCAGTGGGCCGTTTTTGGCGGTCAGCTTGTCGACCAGTCCGCCTTCGGACAGCAGCCGATCGGCGAGCCCATCCTCGGACAGCAGCCGATCGATCAACCCTGCCTCCGCCAGTAGCTGATCGGCCAGCCCACCTGGCTGCAGCGCGCGATTCAGTCCGCCGCCTTCGGCAGTGAGGCGGTCGAGCAAACCGCCCTCCGACGTCAACATGTCGACCACCCCGCCCGGACGAAGCAAGCGGTCGATCGGCCCGTCGGGAGCCACCGCGCGTCCCAGTGGCGCATCGTCGTCCAAAAGTCTGGCAATCCGATTGGCCCGAAGGATCGTGTCGTCGATCCCCAGCATGGAGGTCACGGCGTTCGTCCTGCCGTCTCCCTCACCCAACGACCGTTTGGCCACACCGACCGCCACACTCGCGAGGTTCAGGCTCGCCTCCGCGGCGGCAAGGCCCACCCGTGCGGGGGCGGTTGCGACAGCCACCATGCTTTTGGCGAGATTCATACCTCGAGTTTATGCACGACGCGCCCCTATAAACCCAGGCCCGTCAAAGCAAACGCAAACATTTCTGGCAGACTACTTGCAGACGGTTGGCAACGAGCTCCCAGCAATTACACAATGATTGCGAAGGCAATACTCAAGTTAGAGATGGAAGTGTGACCAATGACGGCGGCGACCCAAACCGAAACCAAACCGGAGGCACGTGTGCTCGTGGTGGACGATGAGGCCAACATCGTCGAGCTGCTCTCGGTGAGCCTGAAGTTCCAGGGATTTGAGGTTGCGACGGCGACCAACGGCGCCCAAGCCTTGGACCGTGCCCGTGAAGCCCGGCCCGACGCCGTGATCCTCGACGTGATGATGCCCGGCATGGATGGCTTCGGGGTGCTGCGGCGGTTGCGGGCCGACGGCATCGATGCCCCGGCGTTGTTCCTGACCGCCCGCGATTCCCTGCAGGACAAGATCGCGGGTCTGACCCTCGGTGGCGACGACTACGTGACGAAGCCGTTCAGCCTGGAGGAGGTCGTCGCCCGACTCCGGGTCATCCTGCGGCGGGCCGGTAAGGGCGGCGCCGAACCCCGCAATGCCCGCCTGAGTTTCGCCGATATCGAACTCGACGAGGAAACTCATGAGGTGTGGAAGGCCGGCGAGCCGATATCGCTGTCGCCCACCGAATTCACGTTGCTGCGCTACTTCGTGATCAACGCGGGCACCGTGCTGAGCAAGCCGAAGATTCTCGACCACGTCTGGCGTTACGACTTCGGCGGCGACGTCAACGTCGTCGAGTCCTATGTGTCGTATCTGCGCCGCAAGATCGACACCGGCGAGAAAAGGTTGCTGCATACCCTGCGGGGCGTCGGATATGTGCTGCGCGAGCCCCGCTAATGCGGAGTCGGATATGTGCTGCGCGAGCCCCGCTAATGCGGAGTCGGATATGTGCTGCGCGAGCCGCGCTAAGCTTGCGCGCAATTAGCCAGTGAAGATTGGTTGAAGGTATGGCCACTCAACATCGGCGGGGTTTGCCACTGCGGGTGGGCCTGGTCGCCGCCACCCTTGTCCTGGTCGCCTGTGGTCTGGCTATCTCGGGGATCATGGTCACCTCGATCCTGAAGCACAGCCTGGTCAGCCGCATCGACCAGACCTTGCTCGAGGCATCCCGTAGCTGGGCCGTCGCCCCGCGCCGCCCACCGCGCCCCTATCTGGGTTCGGACCCCGAGCGGCCGCCGTCGAAGTTCTACGTGCGCGGCATCGACAACGACGGCGAACCTTTCACGGCCATCAACGACCGCAACGCCGAACCAGCGCTGCCGCCGGGCAACGACGTAGGTCCCAATCCGACGACGCTGCCGTCGGTCAACGGCTCCCAGATTCAATGGCGGGCGGTGACGGTGCGAGGGCCCCACGGCTTGACCACCGTGGCCGTCGACCTGTCCGACGTCGACCAGACGGTCCGGTCGCTGGTCTGGCTGCAAGTGGGCATCGGCGTGGCCGTGCTGGTGGTCGTTGGAATCGCGGGCTTTGCGGTCGTCCAGCGCAGCCTGCGGCCGTTGGCCGAGGTCGAACAAACCGCCGCGGCGATTGCCGCCGGCCAATGGGATCGTCGTGTTTCGCAACGGGATCCCCGGACTGAAGTGGGGCGACTTTCGTTGGCGCTCAACGGAATGCTCGCCCAGATTCAAGAGGCGATGGCCTCCTCGGAGGCCTCGGCTGAAAAAGCCCGCGGATCGGAAGACCGCATGCGACGGTTCATCACCGACGCCAGCCACGAACTGCGCACGCCGCTGACCACCATCCGCGGCTTCGCCGAACTGTATCGGCAGGGAGCCACCCGCGATGTGTCGATGCTGCTGTCGAGGATCGAAAGCGAGGCCGGCCGGATGGGCTTGCTGGTCGACGACCTCCTGCTGCTCGCCCGCCTCGATGTGCAGCGGCCGCTGGAACACCACCGAGTTGACCTGTTGGCGCTGGCCAGCGATGCCGTGCACGACGGGCAGGCCATCGATCCCCGGCGCAGCATCACCGTGGAAGTCCTCGACGGTCCCGGCACCCCCGAGGTGCTCGGTGATGAGGCGCGGATCCGTCAGGTGCTCAGCAACCTGGTCGCCAACGCGTTGCAGCACACGCCGACCAGCGCCGCCGTCGTCGTCCGGGTCGGCACCGAGGGCGACGACGCAGTGATCGAAGTGGCCGATCAGGGACCCGGCATGAACCAGCAGGACGCGTCGCGGGTGTTTGAGCGGTTCTATCGCACCGACTCGTCGCGGGCACGGGCCAGCGGCGGTACCGGACTGGGACTATCGATCGTCAACTCGCTGGTCCAGGCACACGGCGGTGTCGTCACCGTGAAAACCGCACCCGGTGAAGGTTGCTGCTTTCGCGTCACACTGCCGCGCGTCAGCGATGTCCCCGCCCAGGTGGGCTAAGCCAGCTGTTCTAACGCCGCCTTGATCTTGGCTTGTGCCGCGTCGAGGGATTCCGGTGACGGGTTGTGGTCGACGTTGGCGAAGCCGAAGTCGCTGAGGCTGCGGGTGGGGAAGACGTGCACATGCAGGTGCGGCACTTCCAGCCCAGCGATGATCAACCCGGCCCGCTCGGCCCGGAACGCCTTGCAGACGGCCTTGCCGATCAGCTGGCTCACCCCCATGACGCGAGCGAACGCGCCCTCCTCGACGGCCTGCCACTGATCGATCTCGGCGCGCGGCACCACCAGTGTGTGGCCCTGCGTCATCGGTTCGATGGTCAGGAACGCGACAACATCGTCGTCCTCGTAAACGAAACGGCCGGGTAGTTCACGGTTGATGATCTTGGTGAAGATCGATGCCATGGGCCCAGCATAGGGCGGCCGGATCGGCTGGCTACTCCTGGCCGAACTCCATGACGTCGAGGTTCCAGTACCCGCGCATGTTGGTGATCAGCCCGGCGTCGTTGACCTTATAGGTGAAGACGCCGCGCACCTTGCTGGTCATCCCGCCCTCAAACTTGCTCTGCAGCACCAGAATATGAGCGATCTCGTCGGGTGAGCTCGACGGGAAGGTCTCCTCGCAGGTAATGGTGAGCTGGTTCTGGGCGATGTTGTTGTCGAAGAACGCGCCGACGGCCTCCTTGCCGCGCACCCCGGTGCCGTCGGGGTTGGTGACGGACTTGCCGATCGGGTCTTCGATGACCACATCGTCGGTCATCAGTGCCAGCCAGCCGTCCCGGTCTTTGCCTTGTGCGCAGCGCCAGGACGACTGCGACGCCGTCAGTGCAGCGGATTGGGCGGTTTGGGTCATGGTCGTGCCCTTACCGGTCGGCGTCGGTGAACCGGATGACACCCCGAATGTTCTTGCCGTCCAACATGTCCTGGTAGCCGTCGTTGATCTGCTCCAGCTTGTACTGGCGGGTGATCATGTCGTCCAGGTTCAGCTTGCCGACCTTGTACATCGACAGCAGCTGCGGGATGTCGTATTGCGGGTTCCCACCGCCGAAGATGGTGCCCTGGAGGTTCTTCTGCATCAGGGTCAGCATCGCCAGGTTCAGGTTGACGTTGGTGTCCAGCAGGCTGCCGATGGCCGTCAGCACGCAGGTGCCACCCTTTTGGGTGATGTTCAGGTAGTTGTCGACGTCGGCGCCGTGCAGCTCACCGACGGTGACGATGACCTTGTGGGCCATCAGACCCCAGGTGACCTCGGCCATACCGGCCATCGCGGCGAAGATGTCGGGGTAGACGTGGGTGGCACCGAACTTCAGGGCCTGGTCGCGCTTCCACTCCACTGGGTCGATCGCGAAGATGTACCGGGCACCCGCGTTCACCGCGCCCTGCAGTGCTGCCATGCCGACGCCGCCGACACCGACGATCGCGACGTCCTGGCCCGGCCGGATGTCGGCGCTGCGCACCGCGGAGCCGTAGCCGGTGGTGATGCCGCAGCCCACCAGGGCAGCGACCTCGAACGGCACGGACTCATCGATCTTCACCACCGAGCTGCGGTGCACGACCATGTACGGCGAGAACGTGCCAAGCAGCGTCATGGGGAAGACGTTCTGGCCGCGCGCCTGGATGCGGAACGTGCCGTCGGATACCGCCGCGCCGCCGAGCAGCCCGGCACCCAGGTCGCAGAGGTTGCGCATGCCGGACTGACAGGTCGGACATTGCCCGCAGGAAGGGATGAATGACAGCACCACGTGGTCACCCGGGGCGAGGTCTTCCACGCCGGGGCCGACCTCGGTGACGATGCCCGCACCCTCATGTCCGCCGAGCACCGGGAAGCCACCCATCGGGATGCCGCCCGTAACTAGATGGTGGTCGGAATGGCACATGCCGGCCGCTTCCATCTGGATCTTGACCTCGTCCTTGACGGGGTCGCCGATCTCGATCTCCTCGATCGACCACGGCTGATTGAATTCCCAGATCAGCGCGCCTTTTGTTTTCATGAAAGACCTCCATCAGCATGCCCTGACCCGAGTGTCGGGGAAAGGGACCGACCGGTGCGGTACGGCAATTTAGAACGTGTTCTCATTCGGACACCATTATGACGTGCGTCACCGAGGAGTAAACACCCGGGGGACCACCAACCGGTCGGGAGATCACCAGATCGGGGAGGGCGCTTGACCCAGCGGGTAGTAGCCGGGCAGCTTCTCGCCGGCGACGCTGCGCTCGATCCGCTTTTGCATGCCGGGGCTGAGATCGCCGGATTCGATCAGGCTCGCGAACCCCTTCGCGACGTGACCGAAGTCGAAGAAGTCGCGCTGCCATTCGATCTTGGCGTCGGCGTTGAGCCGGAACCAGCTGCCGCCGATGCCGTAGATCTCGTCCCGGGTGCCGTCGGTCTTGTTGATGATCTGCTTCCAGAAGCCGACGATCTCGCCCTGCTTCTCGTCGATCAGCACCTTCTGGTACTCGTACACCCAGTTCTCCAGGCCTTCCATCTCCAGACCCAGTGCGACGTCGCGGATCTCGTCGATGCCGACGCACATCACGTCTTCTTTGGGGCCGATGTTCCAGCCGTAGGTGGCGTCATCGGTGTAGAAGTCCGCCAGCGGCTTCCAGTCACCGGCTTTTTCGCAGTCCTTGTTGGCCTGCAGCCAGCGGTCGGCCCATGCCTCGAGTTCCGCGCGGGAGTGTGACGCCATTGTCAGTCTTCTTTCTCTTTGATGAACAGGGCATGCGTTGGGCACATATCGACCGCGCGCTCGACTTCGTCGCGGGCGTCTTCGGGCGGTTCGGGGTCGATGATCTCGACCTTGCCCCGCTTGGGCACCTGGAAGTAGTCGGGCGCCTCCAGTTCGCACATGGCGTGGCCCTGACACAAGTCCAGATCAACTTCGATCCGAAAACCCATGACCGGTCAGGCTTTCCGCTTGCGGTAGCGCGCCTTGGCCGGCCTGGCAAGCTGCACGACCATCTTGGAGTGGTCATTGTGGTAGCTGTCAGCGGGCTGTGCCATCTCAAACTCGTACTCGCGCAACAGAACCGAGAAGATCGCCTTGATCTGCATCTGCGCGAACGCCGCACCGACGCAACGGTGTCGGCCCGCGCCGAACGGAATCCACGTCCACCGGTTCACCACGTCGGCCTGCTCGGGCTTGTTGTAGCGGTCCGGCTTGAAGGCGTCCGGGTCGGGGAAGTCCTCCGGAATTCGGTTGCTGATCGCCGGCGAGGCCGCGACGAAGTCTCCCTTGTGGATCGGGAAACCCTCGACCTCGAACTCGCCCTGGGCGACCCGCATCAGGATGATCAGCGGCGGGTGTAGCCGCAGGGTCTCCTTGACCACGTTGTCCAGCTTCGGAATCTGGCGCAGCGCATGGAAACTCACCTCCTGGCCGTCGGCGTACAGCTCGTCGAGCTCGGCCTGCACCTCGGCGTACACGTCGGGGTGGCGGATCAACTCGATCAGCGTCCACGCCGAGGTCCCCGCACTGGTGTGGTGCCCGGCGAACATCAGCGAGATGAACATCCCGGTGACCTCGTCGGCAGAGAATCGTGGGTTTCCGTCCTCGTCCTTGATCGACACCAGCACGTCGAGCATGTCGCGGTCGGCCTTGTCCTTCGGCGGATTGGCCAGACGCTGATCCATGATCTCCTGCACCAGCGCAACGAGTTTGACGCGCGCCTCATCGCGAAGACGGAAGCTCTCGATCGGTAGGTACGGGTCGACGTAGCAGAGCGGGTCGGTGCCGCGCTCCAACTGGTGGTAGTACTCCGCGAACCGGTGATCGAGCTGCTCGCGGAACTTCAGGCCGATCAGGCAGGCCGTCGAGGTGTAGATGGTCAGCTCGGCGAAGAAGTCGAGCAGCTCGATCTCACCCTCGTCGCCCCAGTTGGCGATCATCTTCTTGACTTCGCCCTCGATGGTGGCGGCGTGACCCTTCATCTGCTCGCCGCGCAGCGCGGAGTTGTGCAGCATCTCCTTGCGCCGCTCCGGGCTGGCGTCGAACACCACGCCCTTGCCGAAGATCGGCGTCATGAACGGATATGCCTCGGCCTGGTCGAGATCCTCGTCGGCGGACCGGAAGAAGAACTCGTTGGCGTCGGCGCCGGACAGGAA
The DNA here is from genome assembly GCF_900157365.1 of Mycobacterium numidiamassiliense. Classification (GTDB taxonomy): domain Bacteria; phylum Actinomycetota; class Actinomycetes; order Mycobacteriales; family Mycobacteriaceae; genus Mycobacterium; species Mycobacterium numidiamassiliense. The sequence goes on from NZ_FUEZ01000004.1 coordinate 808,541, forward strand.
GATGACGTGCTTGTCGACGAGCTGGAACCAGCCGACATCACCGCACTCCTCGCGGATACGCTTCATCAAACCGATTGGGTCGGTGCGGAATTCCTCGAGGTGGCCGTGCTCTTCTTCGCCGCCGGAAACCCGCGGCACGATAGCAGTCGTCATGAATCCAATGCCTTCTCATCCAGTTTCAGTTGTTGGCGTTCTTTGGTCGTGGCCAACGGGGCTTCGGGCTGAAGCTCCATGTTTGCGATGAAGCCGCCGCGCGGTGTCTCGGCGACGAACCTGATGGCACGTCCCAGATCCGCGGCGCGCAGGAAGTAGTCGTGGCGGGCCTGGCCCCACTTGGCCCAGTCCTCGAGCGCCGGGCCGATCTTGTCGGCCGGCAGGCTCCAGCCCATCGAGGTCTTCGTCGGACCCGGGTGCACGATCGAGGCCCGCACTCCGGTGCCTTCGAGCTCCATCTGCAAGTTGTTGACCATCGCGACGAGCGCGGCCTTGGCCGCGCCATAGGCACCCATGTGCGGTCGCTGGCGTAGGGCCACGTCTGAGCCGACGAAGATCAGGTCGCCGCGCTGCCGGTCGAGCATCCCCGGCAGCACCGCGGTGGCCAGCCGGTTTGCGCCGATGAGGTGGATCTGCAGCTGCGACTCGAACTCGTCGGTGCTGATCTCGGCGAGCTTGCCGAAGTAGGTATCGCCGGCGCCGGCCACCAGTATCTCGATGTCACCGAGCGCATCGACCGACTGTGCGACAAAGGATTTCACTGAGTTGGGATCGGTGACGTCCAGGTGGAATCCGACCGCCTCGCCGCCCTCGGCGTTGATCTTGCCGACGATGTCGTCGAGCTTCTCGACCCGGCGCGCGCCCAGCGCGACCGGGAAGCCGTGCGCCGCGAGTTCGACGGCGGTGGCCTCTCCGATGCCGGAGGAGGCGCCGGCAACGATTGCCGGCCGGCGTTCGGGAAGGGGGGCAAAGCGGGGCATTTAGGCAACCTCCAAAGTCATCGGTAGGTGTGCGAACCCGCGCACACTGCTGGAATGGACACGAACTGAGTTGGCCTCGTCGACATCGAAGCCCTTGATCCGTTTGAACAGTTCGGTGAGCGCCACCCGGGCCTCCATCCTGGCCAGGTGCGCGCCCAGGCAGAAGTGCGCGCCGCTGCCGAAACTCAGGAGCTTAGGCCCGATTTCGCGGCCGATCACATAGTCGTCGGGGTTCTCGAACACCCGCTCGTCGCGATGCCCCGACCCGGGCAGCAGCAGCAGGATGTCGCCGTCGGGGATCGTGGTGTCGTAGAGCGTCAGCTCGCCGGCGACGGTGCGGGCCAGGATCTGGCTCGAGGTGTCATAGCGCAGTGTCTCCTCCACCCACGCCGGCACCAGCGAGAGGTCCGCGTAGACCGGGGTCAACTGGTCGGGGTTCTTGTGGCCCCAAAATGCGGCATTGGCAAGGAGTTTGGTGGTGGTCTCGTTGCCGGCGATCACCATCAAGAACATGAAGCCGAGGACTTCGTCGTCGGTGAGGCGGTCGCCGTCGATCTCGGCTTCCAGCAGCGCGGTCGTCAGGTCGTCGGTCGGCTTCTCGCGGCGCTCGGCGACCATCTCCTGGTAGTAGACGATCAGGTTGATCGACGCCTCGACCGCGGCGGCCGGAACGTCGGTGACGCCCTCGTCGCGGTGCATGACGCCGTCGGCCCAGGCCCGCACCTGGTCTCGATCCGGCTCGGGGACCCCCATCAGTTCGGAGATGACGTCCATCGGGAGCTTGCCGGCGAACTCGTTCACGTAGTCGACAACTCCGTCGGCTGCTCTCTCCACCATGACGTCGAGGTGCTGGTGCGCTATCTCGGTGACTCGGGGCTCGAGCTCACGAATCCGCCTTGGCGTGAAGCCTTTTGACACCAGAGTACGCAGCCGCAGGTGTGCCGGGTCGTCCATCGCCAGGAACGACATGGTCTTCGAGGCGTGTGGACCCCTCGCCGCGGGGTCCAGCGAGACGCCGAAGCGGTTGGACAGCGTGGTGCTGTTGCGGAACCCCTGGTGGACGTCGGCGTGCCTGGACAAGGCCCAAAAGCCAAGCTCCTCATTGCGATACAGCGGGGCCTCGTCGCGCAGCCGCTTGTAGTACGGGTAGGGGTCCTCGTGGAAGTCGTAGTTGTAAGGATCGAGAACCAGTTCGTGGTCTCCAGCATGGACAGTCATTGGGCTGTTGTCTCCTGGCCTGTCGTTCCGGCGCCGGGCAAGAGCTGACTCACCACATAAGCCAACCGGTCGGCGATCTGGTGATAAGTGAATTGGCCACTGGCGGCCTGTACGAGTGCGCCGAAGAACGTCATCTCGAGCGCTGACACCGTGCTGGGGTCGGCGCCGGGTCCGATGGCGGTCGCGATGCGGCGGTGAATCTCGGCGCCGATCCGGTCACGTGCGGCGCCCACGGCGGGATCGGTGCCGGCGCCGAGCAACGCCGTCGTGCAGGCAGCCCCGACCTCGGGCTCATCGGCGACCACCAGTGCCAGATGGCGCAACACCTTGTCCACGCGCGTCGGCATGGGGTCGTTGACGTCGGTGAAATACGGGACCTGCCGGACCAGATCGAGGTAGACCTCGGCGATCAAATGATTCTTCGACGAGAAATAGGTGTAGGCGGTGGCCGGGGCGACTTTGGCGCGGGCGGCGACCGCGCGCACCGTCAGGTCCCCGTACGACTTTTCGCGAAGGGTTTCGATGCCGGCGGCGAGCACCTTGCGGAAGGTCTCCTCTTGGCGACGGTTGCGCGTGGCCTGACCGGGCGGTTGCTCGGCCGGGGATGTGACCGTAACCACGGCATCGCTGGACACATGTCCAAGCTATCGGAAAGATGCGATACGAAGCAAGCCCGTCAGTCAAATATGGGGGTTAATGAGCTGTTTTTCGGATCTTCGTCCTCGCGGTCGAGTTCGCCTCTTGCACCGCCGACGACCTGAGGTCTATCGTGCGATGGGGCAATATCGGACAACTGTCCACTTAGATTGCCTAGCAGATTTCACCCTGGATTTGCCACGCATAGACGGGAGCGGGAGATGGCCTTGTTGGCCGACGGTGTCAGCGGACTCTTTATCGACGGCAAGGTGTCGACCGGCAGCGCCGGGACCTTCCCGACGATCAACCCGGCCACCGAGGAGGTGTTGGGAGTCGCGGCCGACGCCGGCATCGACGACATGGGCCGCGCCATCGATGCCGCGCGGCGCGCTTTCGACGACACCGATTGGTCGCGCAACACCGAGTTGCGGGTGCGGTGCGTGCGGCAGTTGCAGGAGGCCATGAAGCAGCACCTCGAGGAGCTGCGCGACCTGACCATCGCCGAAGTCGGCGCGCCACGGATGCTCACCGGGATCGCTCAGCTCGAAGTTCCGGTCAACGACCTGTCGTTTGCGGCCGATACCGCCGAATCCTATGAGTACAGCCAGGATCTCGGCGAGGCGTCGCCGATGGGCATCCCGACCCGGCGCACCATCGCTCGTGAGGCCGTCGGTGTGGTCGGCGCCATCACCCCGTGGAACTTCCCCCACCAAATCAACCTGGCGAAGATCGGGCCCGCGCTGGCCGCCGGGAACACCGTCATCTTGAAACCCGCCCCCGACACGCCCTGGTGCGCCGCCGTGCTGGGCGAACTCATCGCCGAACACACCGACTTTCCGCCCGGCGTGATCAACATCGTCACCTCCAGCGACCACAGCGTTGGCGCGCTGCTGTCGAAAGACCCTCGGGTGGACATGGTCTCGTTCACCGGGTCAACGGCCACCGGCCGCGCCGTGATGGCCGACGGCGCCCCGACCATCAAGAGGGTGTTCCTCGAGCTGGGCGGCAAGTCGGCGTTCATCGTGCTCGACGACGCCGACCTGGGCGGCGCGGTGGGCGTGGCCGGGTTCTCCGTGTGCATGCATGCGGGGCAGGGCTGCGCCATCACCACCCGGCTGCTCGTCCCGCGCGCGAAATATGACGAGGCCGTCGCCATCGCCGCCGCAACGATGGGCGGCATCAAGGCCGGCGACCCCACCGACAAGGGAACCATTTGTGGTCCAGTGATTTCGGCGCGCCAGCGCGACCGGATCCAGGGCTACCTCGACTCGGCGATCGCCGAGGGCGGGACCTTCGCAACCGGTGGCGGCCGGCCCGCCGATCGGGAAGTCGGCTTCTTCATCGAGCCCACCGTGATCGCGGGCCTGGGCAACGACGCGCGCTGTGCGCGCGAGGAGATCTTCGGTCCTGTCCTGACGGTGATTGCCTACGACGGCGACGACGACGCCGTGCGCATCGCCAACGACTCGCCGTACGGCTTGTCGGGCACCGTGTTCGGCGCTGACCCGGCCAGGGCGGCCGGGGTCGCTTCGCGGATCCGGGCCGGCACGATCAATGTCAATGGCGGCGTTTGGTATTCAGCCGACGCGCCATTCGGCGGGTACAAGCAGTCCGGGAACGGCCGCGAGATGGGTCTGGCCGGTTTCGAGGAGTACCTGGAAACCAAGACCATTGCGACAGCCGTCTAACCAGAGGAGCTCGAGAGCATGAGATTTGAGAACAAGGTCGCTATCGTCACCGGGTCGGGTGGCGGTATCGGGCAGGCCTATGCCGAGGCGCTCGCCCGGGAGGGCGCGGCGGTCGTCGTCGCCGACATCAACGTGGCGGGCGCCGAGAAGGTGGCCGACGGGATCAAGGGCGAAGGCGGTACCGCGCTGGCTCTGCCCGTCGACGTGTCGGATCCGGCGTCGGCCAAGGCGATGGCCGACCGCACGCTGGCCGAGTTCGGCGGCATCGACTACCTGGTCAACAATGCCGCGATCTTCGGCGGAATGAAGCTCGACTTTCTGATTACTGTCGACCCTGAGTATTACAAGAAGTTCATGAGCGTCAATCTCGATGGCGCGCTGTGGTGTACGCGCGCGGTGTACAAGAAGATGGCGAAGCGCGGCGGCGGAGCGATCATCAACCAGTCGTCCACCGCGGCCTGGTTGTACTCGAACTTCTACGGGCTTGCCAAGGTCGGTATCAACGGCCTCACCCAACAGCTGGCCACCGAGCTCGGGGGCCAGAACATCCGGATCAATGCGATCGCCCCGGGCCCCATCGATACCGAGGCCAATCGGAGCACCACCCCGCAGGAGATGGTCGCCGATATCGTCAAGGGAATTCCGTTGTCGCGCATGGGTCAGCCCGAAGACCTTGTCGGCATGTGCCTGTTCCTGCTGTCGGACGAGGCGTCCTGGATCACCGGGCAGATCTTCAACGTCGACGGCGGACAGATCTTCCGGTCATGAGTGACGAATTGCGCCTGGGCTACATCGGGCTGGGCAATATGGGTGCGCCGATGGCCACCAAGATGACCGAATGGCCTGGCGGGGTCACGGTTTACGACATTCGAACCGAGGCGATGACGCCGCTGGTCGAGAAGGGCGCGAGCCTGGCCGACAGCGTCGCCGACGTCGCCGCCGCCGACATCGTTCATGTCACCGTCCTGGACGACGCGCAGGTGCGTGAGGTCGTTGGCGAGCTGGCGGCGCACGCCAAGCCGGGAACGGTCATCGCGATTCACTCGACCATCAGCGACACCACCGCCGTCGAACTCGCAGCCGAACTCAAACAGCAGGGCATCCATCTTGTCGACGCGCCGGTCAGCGGTGGCGCCGCGGCCGCCGCGAAGGGTGAGCTGGCCACTATGGTGGGCGCCGACCGCGACGTGTACGAACGGATCAAGCCGGCATTCAAGCACTGGGCGGCGGTGGTCATCCATGCCGGCGAACCTGGTGCGGGCACCCGAATGAAGTTGGCCCGCAACATGTTGACGTTCACCTCGTACGTGGCGGCATGCGAGGCCATGAAACTCGCCGAGGCGGCCGGGCTGGACCTGCAGGCACTCGGCAGGGTGGTGCGCCACACCGATGCTCTCACGAGTGGGCCGGGAGCGATCATGGTCCGCGACGACATGAAAGACCTTCAGCCGGACCACTTCCTGTACCAGCCCTTCCTGCACACCCGGGGCCTGGGCGAGAAGGATCTGAGCCTGGCGCTAGCTTTGGGTGAGGCGGTGTCAGTCGACCTGCCGCTGGCTCAGGCAGCATACGAGCGCCTGGCGGCCGGCCTCGGCGTTCCGCATACAGAGAAAGAGACGTAGATGGACGAGCTGCGCCGCAAGGGCCTCGAGAAGATGAATGAGGTCTACGGCTGGGAGATGCCCAACATCGAGGGCGACGCGTTCTTCGACCTGACCGTTGATCACCTGTTCGGCGACATCTGGACACGACCGGGGCTGTCCATGCGCGACAAGCGCATCATGACGTTGACCGCCGTGACTGCTACCGGTAGTCGCGACCTCGCCGAGATCCAGATCAACGCCGCACTGCTCAACGGCGAGCTCACCGAGACCGAACTGAAAGAGATGGCGGTCTTCCTCACCCACTATCTCGGCTTCCCGTTGGGCTCTGCTCTCAATGGCGCGGTCTCAACCGTTGTCGCCAAGCGCAAGAAGGCCGCGGAGAAGGGCGTCGGAGAAGACAAGAAGGCCAACGTCAACGCCGCGATCAAGATGAACTCGGGTAAGACGCTCGACTAACGTCGGGCCGGCAAGTCACATCAGTCCCGATGGCACCAGGAAACTTCTGGCCAGCCAAACCACAAATGTGATAGCGCATTCGCTATCAAGTCGCAGACCGCCTGTGTCCGCCGAATCCGGCGACTCCTGTGACCACCCACGGTCATCTGCGGCTAGTCTGACGTGTCGTGCGCGTTCTGGTAATCGGCTCCGGTGCCCGTGAACATGCCCTGCTGCTGGCGCTTCGCAGGGATCCGCAGGTCACGGCGGTAATCGTTGCTCCCGGCAACGCGGGTACGGCACGAATCGCCGAGCAGCACGATGTCGACGTCGCGTCCGGCGACGACGTCGTTGCGCTGGCCCGCGAGGTCGCCGCGGACCTGGTGGTCATCGGTCCTGAGGTGCCGCTGGTGGCCGGGGTCGCCGATGCCGTGCGGGCCGCCGGCATCGTCTGCTTCGGGCCCTCCGCGGACGCGGCCCGTATCGAGGGTTCCAAGGCCTTCGCCAAGGACGTGATGGGCGCGGCGGGCGTGCGGACTGCCCGCAGCGAAACCGTCGACAGCCCAGCGAAATTGGATGCGGCGCTGGACCGGTTCGGGCCACCGGCCGGCGATCCGGCCTGGGTGGTCAAGGACGACGGCCTGGCCGCGGGCAAGGGTGTGGTGGTGACGGCCGATCGCGCCGCAGCGCGTGCGCATGCGGCGAGTCTGCTCGACGACGGGCATCCGGTGCTGCTGGAGTCCTTCCTCGACGGCCCCGAGGTATCACTGTTCTGCGTCGTCGACGGTGCGACCGTGGTGCCGCTGCTGCCGGCACAGGACTTCAAGCGAGTGGGTGAGGGCGACACCGGACTGAACACCGGCGGCATGGGGGCCTACGCGCCGCTGCCGTGGCTGCCCGAGAGCCTCCTGCGCGACGTGGTCAGCAACGTCGTCGAACCCGTTGCGGCCGAACTGGTTAAGCGGGGCAACCCGTTCTCCGGATTGCTCTACGCCGGCCTTGCCATTACGACGAAGGGGCCGGCGGTCGTCGAATTCAACTGCCGCTTCGGGGATCCCGAGACCCAGGCGGTGCTCGCCCTGCTGGATTCGCCGCTGGGCCAGCTACTCCACGCCGCAGGCGCCGGCACGCTCGCCGAGTTTGGCGAATTGCGCTGGCGCGACGGCGCTGCCGTGACGGTGGTGCTGGCCGCCGAGAACTATCCGGGACGCCCCCGGGTCGGCGACGTCATCGTCGGCTCCGAGGCCGATGGCGTGCTGCATGCCGGCACGGCCCGCCGCGACGACGGCGCCATCGTCTCCTCCGGTGGCCGGGTTCTCTCGGTGGTGGGCGTCGGCGCCGACCTGGCCGCGGCGCGTGCGGACGCGTATCGGATTATCGAGTCAATTCGGCTGCCCGGCAGCCACTTCCGTAGCGATATCGGTCTGCGGGCGGCCGAGGGCAAGATCAGCGTCTAGAACGCTGCGGCTTGACCGTCCCGGCGCGGGTCGCTGGCAGCGAAATAGCCCTCGTCGAGCCGCCAAATCGCTTGGCAGCTACCGAATGCGTTGTAGTCGTCCACGGCGAGTAGGTCGTGGCCGCGCTGCTGAAGTTCGTCGAGCGTGGCCGGCGGGAAGCCCCTTTCGCAGCTGACCTGCATGCCCTGCACCCAGCGGAACCGGGGGCCGTCGCACGCCGCCTGCGGGTTCTGTCCGTGGTCGGCGATGCGCGCCAAGACTTGGACGTGGCCCTGCGGTTGCATCGGTCCCCCCATCACCCCGAAGCTCATCACCGCCGCGCCGTCTTTTGTGACGAAGCCCGGGATGATCGTGTGGTATGGACGCTTGTTCGGACCGACTCGGTTCGGATGACCTGATGTAGCAACGAAATTCGCACCGCGATTCTGTAGGGAAATTCCGGTGCCGCTCACCACCACGCCGGAGCCGAATCCCATATAGTTCGACTGAATCATCGACACCATCATCCCCGCGGCATCTGCGGCGGTCAGATATACCGTGCCGCCATTCGGGGCACCGGCGGCGGCGGGCTTGGCCCGCTTCGGATCGATCAGCGCCGCCCGCTGCTTCAGGTACTCGTCATCGAGGAGCTGATCGGGCCGTAGCGACATGTCGTCGATGTCGGCGACGTAGGCCTCGGCGTCGGCGAAGGCCAACTTCACTGCCTCGATCTGCAGGTGCACGCTGTCGACGGAATCGATTGGCAGCGAGGCCATATCGAAGTTCTGCAGTATCCCCAGCGCGATCAGGGCGACAATGCCCTGCCCGTTTGGTGGTATCTCGTGGATGGTGTAACCGCGGTAGGTGCCACTGATGGTCCCTACCCAGTCGGCGCGGTGTGCGGCAAGGTCGTCGGCGCGCATGACACCGCCATGAGCCGTCGAGTGGGCCTCGAGTTTGGCTGCGAGCTCGCCACGGTAGAACGCCTCGCCGTTGGTCGCGGCGATCTGCTCCAGCGTGGCCGCGTGATCGGGAAGCCTGAACCGCTCGCCGGGCAGTGGCGCTCGCCCGGCGGGCAGGAATGCTTCGGCGAACCCGGGCTGTGATGCGAACACGGGCACCTGCTCTGCCCACTGCGCGGCGACGGTCGGCGAGACCAGAAAGCCGGCGCGGCCATATGCGATGGCAGGCTCGAAAAGCCTTGTGAAGGGCAGCTTTCCGAACTTGGCGTGCAGCTCCACCCACGACGACACCGCGCCGGGCACGGTGACCGAGTTCCAGCCGACGGCGGGAATGGCATTGTTGCCGAAATATTCTGCTGTCCATCCCGCGGGCGAGCGGCCAGATGCGTTGAGGCCGTGTAATTGTTGCCCGTCCCAGACGATGGCGAACGCGTCCGAGCCGATGCCGTTGGAAACCGGTTCCACCACCGTCAGGGTGATGGCGGTGGCGATGGCGGCGTCGGCGGCGCTGCCGCCCTCGGCGAGCATCCGCAGACCCGCCTGGGCGGCCAGTGGTTGTGATGTGCACACGACGTTGGCCGCCAGGACGGGCTTTCGCGGCCAGGCGTAGGGCAAGGTCCAATTGAAAGGCGTGGTCACGTCCGCGAGCGTAACGCCGCTAGCCGGTAAGCAGCGGCGCCATCCAGGTCAGCTCCGCCGGCAGTTGCGAACTCCAGAACTCTGGATTGTGCCCACCGGGCGAGAAGCCACCCGCGGGCGGGTTCGGCAATTGGGCAACGAACTGCTTGGTCGCGGAGTAGAACGGATCGCTGTCGCCGCAATCCACCCGGATCGGGATGGATGCCAGGGCGGGCATCCCGAACACCGAGTTGGCCGCGAAATCGTCGGGCCCGTCGAACGCTCCGGGCGCCGCCGCTCCGGAGGACATCCACAGCGCCGGGCTCACCGCGCAAATCGCCGCGGTGCGTGCCGGTCCGAGGCGGCCACCGAGCAGCAGGGCACCGTAGCCGCCCATCGACCAGCCCAGGAACGCCACCCGTGAGGTGTCCAAACGCTGGCTGTCCAGCATCGGGATCAGCTCATTGAGCACCATGGCCCCGCTGTCCTCGCCGGACGCCCGCTTATGCCAATAGCCGCCCCCGCCATCGACGGCCACCACCGCGAACGGCGGCAGCCCCGCGTTGACGGCCTGGGCCAGACCCTGCTCGACACCGCCGGCCATCACGGTGGCCGCGTCACTGCCCTTACCGTGCAACGCGATGACCGGCCGCAGCGCCTTGGTCTGACCGGGCGGACGTGCGATAGCCCAGTTGGTCGATATCCCGCCCCGCGCCGCCGACACGAACGAGCCCGTTGTCATGGTGGGCGCCGGATCGGCCGGGGGGGCCGGTTCGAGCGGTGGGGGCGGCGCTAACCGGGCCTGGGTGCTGGCCGTCGCCACCGGGATGGTCCGCGTTTTCTGGCTCCGAAGCAGGTTGTCGAGCCCATATCCGCCGGCCGCGCCGAGGATGGCGCCGGCACCTAGACCGAGCACGGCGCGGCGGCTCAAGTCGGGCATGCGGGCCATCATGCCATGGCCGTTTGGCCGAAATGGCAATGCAGTACCACTTTGACTGGCAGCATGTTCGGCGTGAGTTCAGCAGCTACTCCGAAAGGAGAACGTCGACGGTACGCTCTGGTGAGCGCCGCCGCCGAGCTGCTTGAAGAGGGCGGGTTCGAGGCGGTGCGACACCGAGCCGTCGCCCGTCGGGCGGGTTTGCCCCTGGCCTCGACCACCTATTACTTCTCCTCGCTCGATGACTTGATCGCCAAGGCGGTCGAGCATCTCGGGATGATCGAGGTGGCGCAGCTGCGGTCGCGCGTCAACGCGCTGTCGCGCAGGCGCCGCGGGCCCGAGGCCACCGGTGAGTTGCTGGTTGATCTGCTGGTGGGAGACCTCGCGAGTCCCGGACTCGCCGAGCAGCTGACATCCCGGTACGAGCGGCATATCGCCTGCACGCGGCTGCCCGCATTGCGCGAGACCATGCGCCGCAGCCTGCGGCAGCGCGCCGAGGCGGTGGCCGACGCCATCGAACGGTCGGGCCGCAGTGTGCACATCGAGTTGGTCTGCACGCTGATCTGCGCCGTCGACGGTGCCGTGGTCACCGCCCTGGTCGAGGGCGCTGATCCGCGCGCGGCGGCGCTGACCACAATGGTCGATCTCATCGAGGTGCTCGCACCGATTGACGAGCGGCCCGTACGGATCTGATCACCGGCTGAGCAGGTCAGCCGGCAGCGACGGCGTCACGATATATCCGGTCGCCACGTCGCCGTAGATCGTGATCGAAGCCGGCCGGCGGTGGGCGTACACGGCGACATACGCGCACACGACGGCGTCAACCGGATCCTCGGCGCGGCGCAACTCGCTTTTGCGTTGCGCGGCGACCACCCACCGGCGCAGCTCGACCCAGGCGGCGCTGCCGGTGACATGCAACGGCACATCGGCGTGTGCGAGCCGCTCGATGCCGTCCATGAGCAGCAGCAGCTCGGATTTGAGCTGGTCGACGCCGCGGCCGCGCTTGGCCTTGTATTTCAACGTGCGCTCGAGCCGGAACAACGCGACCGTCGCCGCATGAGGGTAGACCTCGATGGCGCGCCGCGGAGCGGATGATCGCGGGTTCATGTCGAGGCCGAGGGCTTGCGCCAGACGTCCGCCGCGCGGACCGTCGGCGAATTCGGGCTTTCCGGTGTTGCACGGGTGAGTGCCGGCCTCGAACCTGCGGAAGTCGCGATTGAGGGCGGTCTCGGCGGGACGCTGGCCGGTGGGGTTGTTCACGACCAGAGGCGCATCGAAACCGACCACGCAAACGTCGCGCGTGTACGGGCGCACCGCGGCGAGGATGTGGTCGTCGTCGCGCACCGCGCCGACATGTACCAGCCGGCCGTCATCGTCGACGACGGCGACGCCGGTCGGGTTGCGGACGCCCCAGGCGAGGTCCACGCCGACGAAGTACATCGGCACAGACTACTGGCGCTCTCGCCACGTTCGTCATATCGCCTCTGCCGCAAGGGATATCCGGTGTGCCCCGCCTCGGAGCGACAAAGTGGGGGCTTTCCGGCGCGGAACCCGGGAGTCCTGGTGATTTGTCGCTCCGAGGCGGGCAAATCGTGTGCTCGTCGGAGCAGACATCAAAATGCGAGTCCGCCGACCGTAAGCTGTGTGTTTGTGAGCATTCCGAATGTGCTGGCCGCCCGCTACGCCAGCCCCGAGATGGTCGCGATCTGGTCGCCGGAGGCCAAGGTCGTCGCGGAGCGCCGACTATGGCTGGCGGTGCTACGGGCTCAGGCGGAACTGGGTGTCGCGGTGCCCGCGGGCGCGGTCGACGACTACGAGCGAGTGCTCCACACATTGGATCTGTCCTCGATCGCCGCCCGCGAAAAAGTGCTGCGCCATGACGTCAAGGCCCGCATCGAGGAATTCAACGCGCTGGCGGGGCACGAGCAGGTGCACAAGGGCATGACCAGCCGCGACTTGACCGAAAACGTCGAGCAGCTGCAGATCCGCCAGTCGCTGGAGTTGGTCTTTTCCCACGGCGTAGCGGTGGCGGCACGGCTGGCCGAGCGGGCGGTGGCCTACCGCGACCTGGTGATGGCCGGGCGCAGTCATAACGTCGCCGCGCAGGCAACAACATTGGGAAAGCGGTTCGCCTCGGCGGCGCAAGAGACGCTGATCGCGCTGACGCGGCTCGGAGAGTTGATCGACCGCTACCCACTGCGCGGTATCAAGGGCCCGATGGGCACCGCGCAGGACATGCTGGACCTGTTGGACGGCGACACCGCGAAGCTGGCCCAACTAGAAGGGCGCGTCGCTGACTTCCTGGGATTCACAAACGTTTTGACCAGTGTCGGGCAGGTGTATCCGCGCTCGTTGGATCACGACGTGCTCTCCGCGCTGGTGCAGCTGGGCGCAGGACCGTCGTCGATGGCGCACACCATCCGGCTGATGGCCGGGCATGAACTGGTCACCGAGGGGTTCGCACCCGGACAGGTCGGCTCGTCGGCGATGCCGCACAAGATGAACACCCGCAGCTGTGAACGGGTGAACGGGTTACAGGTGGTGCTGCGCGGCTACGCGTCGATGGCGGCCGAACTGGCCGGTGCGCAGTGGAACGAGGGCGACGTCTTCTGCTCGGTGGTACGCCGAGTTGCCTTGCCGGACAGCTTCTTTGCCGTCGACGGTCAGATCGAGACATTCCTGACGGTGCTCGACGAGTTCGGCGCCTATCCGGCGGTGATCACTCGCGAGCTGGACCGCTACTTGCCATTCCTGGCTACCACCAAGGTGTTGATGGCCGCGGTGCGAGCCGGCATGGGCCGGGAAGCCGCCCACCACGTGATCCGCGAACACGCCGTCGCGACCGCACTGGCCATGCGGGAACACGGGGCCGAGCCCGACCTGCTGGACCGGTTGGCCGCTGATGAACGGCTGCCGCTGGACCGGGCGGCGCTGGACGCGGCGCTGGCCGACAAGCAGGCGTTCACCGGCGCGGCCGGCGACCAGGTCGACGAGGTGGCCGCGGCGGTCGAGGCGTTGGTGAGCCGATACCCGGATGCGGCCAAATACTCTCCGGGTGCCATCCTGTGACGCTCGCCCGCGCATTGTCCAAGATCGACTTCACCGATCTTGACAACTTCGCCAACGGTTTTCCGCATCACCTGTTCGCCGTACACCGGCGCGAGGCCCCGGTGTACTGGCATGAGCCGACCGATAACACCCCCGACGGCGAGGGCTTCTGGTCGGTTGCCAGCTATCCGGAAACGCTTGCGGTGCTGAAGGATCCGGTAACCTATTCGTCGGTCACCGGAGGGTCGCGACCCTACGGCGGCACGCTGTTGCAGGACCTGTCCATTGCGGGGCAAGTGCTCAATATGATGGACGACCCGCGGCATTCGCAGATCCGCCGACTCGTCAGCTCCGGGCTGACGCCGCGGATGATCCGCCGCGTCGAGGACGATCTGCGCACCCGGACCTGCCGGCTGCTGGATGCGGTGCAGCCGGGCGAGCCGTTCGACTTTGTGGTGGACGTCGCCGCCGAACTGCCGATGCAGATGATCTGTATTCTGCTGGGAGTGCCGGAATCCGAACGGCATTGGCTGTTCGAGGCGATCGAGCCGCAATTCGACTTCGGCGGCTCGCGCAAGGCCGCCCTTTCCCAACTGTCGGTCGAAGAAGCCGGGTCGCGGATGTACTCCTACGGCCAGCAGCTGATCGCGTCGAAGCGCGCCGAGCCGACCGATGACATGTTGTCCGTCGTCGCCAACGCGACGGTCGACGAGGTGGACGGACCGGTCCCGTCGGATATCGAGGTGTACCTGTTCTTCAGCCTGCTGTTCAGTGCCGGTGCGGAGACGACCCGCAACTCCGTCGCGGGCGGACTCTTGGCGCTGGCGCAGCATCCGGACCAATTCCGTGTGCTGCGAGCCGATCTCGACACGCTACCGACCGCCGTCGAGGAGATGGTCCGGTGGACGTCGCCGTCGCCGTCCAAACGGCGCACCGCCACCCGCGACGTCACCCTCGGCGGCCAGGCCATCGAGGCCGGGCAGAAGGTCCAGGTATGGGAGGGCTCAGCCAACCGCGACGGGGGCGTGTTCGACCACGCGGACGAGTTCGATGTCGCGCGTAAACCCAACCCGCACTTGGGCTTCGGTCAGGGCGTGCACTATTGCCTAGGCGCGAACCTGGCCCGGCTGGAGCTGCGAGTGCTGTTCGAGGAGCTGCTGTCGCGCTTCAGCGGTGCGCGGTTGGTGCAGCCCGTCGAATGGACGCGCAGCAACCGGCATACCGGCATTCGTCATCTCGTCGTGGAACTGCTCGAGGCCTAGCCTCTAGCGCGCGCGAAGCGTGATGCCTGCCGACCGCAGTTCGAGTGCGGCCAGGGCGCGGATGGTGAACGGATCCTCACGACGCCAGCCACCGACGGGGTCGGCGCTGACGGCAATCAGCTTGCGCGGTGACCGGCTGGTCAGCGCCCGCAGCGCCAACAGCTGCTCGCCGGCCGGGGTAGCGGCCAGGGCGGTCACCGTCCACTTGCGCCGGAAGAACCGCAGCCGCAGAAAAAGCCACGGCAGCACCGCGAGAAGGATCGGCGGTGCGATAACGGCCATCGCGAGTAGCCAGGCCAGCCAACTGGCCGTCGTATCCAGATCGTGCACGGCGTTCGCGATGTCGACCGCGGCCTGACTGGCCGAGTTGAGCGGCTTGCTGACGGTATCGCCGACGACCGGAATGTCCTGCGCTCCATGGCCCGCCGATGCCAGGTTGCCTGCGACGCCGTTCGTGCCGCTCTCGACCTGCCGTCCGGCGTCGGCGAGCGTCGAGATCGCGTCGTACACGGCGGTGCCGACCAGCACCCATATCGCGGTCCACACAACGATCGCGGCATCGCTGAACAGTTGGGCCAGCAATCGGCCGGGTGTGGTGGCGTAGGGCAAGAACCGGGATGTCATAACGCTGATCCCAGCACAGGGCGGCCCCTGCGGCGCCCGATAGGCTGACCCGATGCGCCCTGCACTGTCCGATTATCAGCATCTGGCCAGCGGCAAGGTCCGCGAGCTGTACCGCGTTGACGACGAGCACCTGCTGTTGGTCGCCAGCGACCGGATCTCCGCATTCGACTACGTCTTGGACAGCACGATCCCGGACAAGGGTCGCATTCTGACCGCGATGAGCGTGTTCTTCTTCGGCCTCGTCGAGGCTGCCAACCACCTGGCCGGGCCGCCGGATGACCCACGCATCCCCGACGAGGTACTGGGCCGTGCCCTGGTGGTGCGCCAGCTCGAGATGGTGCCAGTGGAATGCGTCGCCCGCGGTTACCTGACCGGTTCGGGACTCCTTGACTATCAGGCGACGGGCAAAGTCTGTGGCATCGCGCTGCCGCCTGGCCTGGTCGAGGCGAGCAGGTTCGCCACGCCACTGTTCACCCCGGCGACCAAAGCCGCACTGGGCGATCACGACGAGAACGTATCGTTCGCTCACGTGATCGAGACGGTGGGCGCCGTGCGGGCCAACCAACTCCGTGACCGGACGCTGCAGATCTACGTTCAGGCCGCCGACCACGCCCTGACCAAGGGCATCATCATCGCCGACACAAAGTTCGAATTCGGCACCGACCGCAACGGAGACCTGGTGCTGGGCGACGAGATCTTCACTCCGGATTCCTCGCGGTACTGGCCGGCCGCCGACTATCGAGCCGGTGTGGTTCAGACCAGCTTCGACAAGCAATTCGTCCGCAATTGGCTGATCAGCCCGGAGTCGGGGTGGGACAGGCACGGGTCGCAGCCTCCGCCGCCGCTTCCAGATGACATCATCGACGCCACCCGCGATCGTTATATCAACGCCTACGAAAGGATTTCGGGTTTGTCATTCGACGACTGGATCGGTGGGGGCGCATGACGCGGACCGGTACCCCGCCGTCCTTGCCCCCTGTCGCCAAACGCGTGGAGACCCGTCGCGAGTACCACGGGGATCTCTTCATCGATCCCTACGAATGGCTGCGCGACAAGCAGAACCCGGAAGTCATCGCCTACCTCGAGGCCGAGAACGACTTCGCCGACCAGAGCACCGCGCATCTGGAACCCTTGCGGCAAAAGATTTTCGGCGAGATCAAGGCACGCACCAAGGAGACCGATCTCAGCGTGCCGACCAGGCAGGGTGACTGGTGGTACTACGCCCGCACCTTTGAGGGAAAGCAGTATCGCGTCCAATGCCGTTGTCCGGTATCGGATCCCGACGACTGGGATCCACCGGTGCTGGACGAGGACACGGAAGTGCCCGGTGAGCAGATCCTGCTGGACTCCAACGCCGAGGCGGAGGGGCACGACTTCTTCGCCCTCGGCGCCGCCTCGGTCAGCCTGGACGCCCACCTGCTCGCGTACTCTGTCGACACCGTCGGCGACGAACGATACCACTTGCAGTTCAAGGACTTACGCACCGGCGAGAAGCTTCCCGACCAGATCGCCGACATCGCGGCGGGAGTGACCTGGGCCGCCGATAACTGCACCGTGTACTACCTGACCCTGGATTCCGCGCACCGACCGGACAAGGTGTGGCGGTACCGGCTGGGCTCCGGCGAGCCGGCGGAGCTGGTGTATCACGAAGCCGACGAACGGTTCTGGCTCGGTGCCGGGCTCACCCGCAGCGAGGCCTACGTGATCATCGCCTCGGGATCGTCGATCACCTCCGAGATCCGCTACGCCGACTCCGCGGACCCGCATGCGGAGTTCACCGTTGTGCTACCCCGACGCGAAGGCGTCGAGTACTCGGTGGAGCACGCGGTGGTGGCAGGACAGGACCGCTTCTTGATCCTGCACAACGACGGCGCGGTGAACTTCACGCTGACCGAGGCCCCGGTGAGCGACCCGACGCAGCAACGCACCCTGATTGCGCACCGCGACGACGTACGCCTCGAAGGTGTGGATGCCTTCGCCGATCATCTGGTGGTCAGCTACCGCCGAGCGGCGTTGCCACGGATTCAATTGTGGCCCATCGATTCCGGCGGCGATTACGGTGAACCTGAGGAGATCGAATTCGACTCCGAGTTGATGTCGTCGGGTCTGGGCGGCAACCCCAACTGGGTTTCGCCCAAGCTGCGGATCAGAGCGGGATCGCTGGTCACCCCGTTGCGGGTCTACGACATCGACCTGCGCACCGGCGAGCGCACCCTCCTGCGCGAGCAGCCGGTACTCGGTGACTACCGGCAGAGTGACTACGTCGAGCGCCGCGACTGGGCACTCGCCGATGACGGCACCCGGATCCCGGTGTCGATCGTGCACCGCGCCGATGTCGAATTCCCAGCGCCCACACTGCTTTACGGATATGGCGCCTACGAGATCTGCACCGACCCGAGCTTTTCCATCGCCCGGTTGTCGCTGCTGGACCGCGGCATGGTGTTCGTCATCGCCCACGTCCGCGGCGGCGGCGAGATGGGCCGGCTGTGGTACGAGCACGGCAAGCTCTTGGAGAAGAAGAACACGTTCACCGACTTCGTCGCGGCGGCAAGGCATTTGGTGAGTACTGGGCTGACTCGACCCGAAGAGCTGGTCGCGCTGGGTGGCAGCGCGGGCGGGCTGCTGATGGGAGCAGTGGCCAACCTGGCACCGGATCTGTTCGCCGGGATCTTGGCACAAGTACCGTTCGTCGATCCGCTGACCACCATCCTGGACCCCTCGCTGCCACTCACCGTCACCGAGTGGGACGAATGGGGAAACCCGTTGAGTGACAGCGAAGTCTACGCATACATGAAGTCCTATTCACCCTACGAGAACGTCGAGACCAAGCGTTATCCGGCCATCCTGGCGATGACGTCGCTGAACGACACCAGGGTCTATTACGTGGAGCCGGCCAAGTGGGTCGCGGCGCTGCGGCACGCCAATGCGAGCGGCAATCCGGTGTTGCTTAAGACTCAGATGTCGGCGGGACACGGTGGCGTCAGCGGTCGCTACCGGGCATGGGAAGAAACGGCATTCCAATACGCCTGGCTGCTAGCCGCTGCCGACGGCGAGCACTACGGCGGCGGCCAGAAAGACGATCTCGGTAACGCCGCGCACGAATAGCCGCGTGGTCATCGGCCCGCGGCAGTCGCCCCTATCCGGCGGGTGCCTGAATGGCCGGCTTCTTCGGCAGGAACGACGCCGGGATCAACGTGATCGCCACCAAAGCCAGGCCGATCACGAACACCAAGGTGTAGGCGTGTGAAAGGTCATGGAGCACGCGGGCCGAGAAGTCGGGGGCCAGTGACTCGCGGGGTATCGCGGCAGGGTCAACCGGTATGCCGCTGGCGGCCTTCTGCTGTAGCACCGCGAGTTTGTGTGCCGCGGTGATGTTTTCGCTTCGATCGAACTGGTTGGTCAGGATCATCGACATGATCGCCGTTCCCAGCGAGCCGCCCACCTGATGACTGACGCTCATCAGCGTTGTGCCCCGCGCGATCTGGTGTTCGGTCAGTGCCTGCACCGCCGCGACTGAGAGCGGCATCATGGTGCAGCCCATCCCCAGGCCCATGATGGCCAGACCCACCAGCAGCGTGGGTTCGTACGGGGCCTGCCTGGCCACACCGAACGCGAAGGAACCCAGGCCCGCGATGATCAGCGCGATCCCGACCAGCAGGATCTTGCCTGGTCCCCGTTTGTCCACCAGCGGACCGGTCAGTCGCATGGTCAGCATGGCTCCGAGCCCCTGGGGGATCAGGTGCACCCCGGCCTGCATCGGCGTCAGGTGTAAGACCTGCTGTAAGTAGCTCGGGACCAGCAGCCCGGCGCCGAAAAACGAACCCGCGAAGATCAGCATCGTCACATTGGCGTAGGTGATCACCCGATTCTGAAACAGATGCAGATCGATGAGTGGGTGATCGGCACGGTGCAACGCGTGCATCACGAATGCGGCGATCAACGCCAGGCCGATGGCGGCCGGGATCAATACGCGGCGATCGGCCACGGTCCCGCAGCGCGGGATGGACGACACCGCGAAAAGGAACGTCGCCAGGCCGGGTGAGAGCAGCAGCACCCCGACAAGGTCCAGCGTTTCCGACGGGGCGGAGTGGTCCTTCGGGAACACGATTGCGGCAAGGGCGATGGTGAGGAGCCCGATTGGCAGATTGATCAGGAAGATCCACTTCCAGCTGGCGGTGTCGATGAGCCAGCCGCCGACGATCGGTCCGGCGATCGGGGCGAGCAGCATGGGGATGCTCATGATCGACATCAGGCGCCCGAGCCGCAGAGGTCCCGCTTCGCGGGTCATGATCACGAATCCCAGGGGCAGCAGCATTCCACCACCGACGCCCTGCACCATCCGAAAGACGATGAGCTGCAAGATGGTCGACGCGAATGCGCACAGCAGCGAGCCCAGCATGAAGGCCACCAGCGTGCCGATGAAGAGGCGCTTGGTGCCGAACCGGTCGGCCGCCCATCCCGTCAGCGGGATGACGGTGGCCAACGCGAGCGTGTAGCCGGTCATCGTCCACCCGACCACGGCCTGTGTGGAGGAGAACTCGGCAATGAAGGTGCGCTGCGCGACGCTGACGACGGTGACGTCCAGGATCGCCATCACCGTGGCCAGGATGCATACTCCGGAGATCCGCAGCAGCCTCGCGTCCAGCTTGTACGGATAGACGCCTTCGCCCGCGTCTAGCTGCGGTGCGAAGGTATCGGGCGGCGCTGCATCGGCCGCGGTGGTCTGGGCCTTCTCCATGGCGTTGCTTAGCATATCGAACCGATTTTGTAATGCCGCCGCTGACGCGAACTTGCTCACACCGCGCCCGCCGGCCGGAGGGGGCCGCGGTGGGTCCAGGCGCTCGCGTGGGCAGGGTCAACCGCGCCTCCCATTCGTCGGCCCCGGCCGGCAGTATGTTTGGCGCCCCGCCGCACAAAGCAACGCGATGGTGGGCGCTGGAGCCCAATCTTTCGACCGCCCAACCGCTTATCGCGGGGGTATGGCCGGTGGTGGCCCAAGCGGCGATCGCCCGGGTCACGCATTTTCCCTGCGCCCCAAGCACATCGAATCCGATCGCTGGATCCCGTCACGGGTTTGCTGGCCGTGCTGTCGGGCGGGGTCGTTCGGCCGAACGACCCAACACCGATGGGCCGGAGCAGCATCCACCCCATACAGGGCAGGTAACCGGCTCCGATATACGCCTGCCGTCTGCGTGTACTTCACCGTCCCGACATCTGAACTGGGCAAACTGCGAGTGTGTCTGGGAAACTAATCGTCTCGGTCTCAGGGATAGGCGAACGCACCCTGGGCGACGTCGAGGCGTTCTGCGCACAAATGGATGCCCGCAAAGTTCCGGTGTCGTTGCTGGTGGCTCCGCGCCTGTCCACCGACTACCAGCTCGACCGCGACCCGCGCACCGTCGAATGGCTGATCGATCGGCGGACCGGTGGCGACGCGATCGTGCTGCACGGCTACGACGACGCGCCCACCAAGAAGCGGCGTGGCGAATTCGCGACGCTGCGCGCGCACGAGGCCAATCTGCGGCTGATGGGGGCCGACCGGGTGCTCGAGCACCTCGGGCTACGTACCCGGTTGTTCGCGGCTCCGGGCTGGGTGGTGTCACCGGGCGTAGTCAAGGCGTTGCCGGGCAATGGGTTTCGGCTACTGGCGGATCTGCATGGGGTCACCGACCTGGTCAGGCATACCACCGTCCGTGCTCGCGTGCTCGGCATCGGGGAGGGCTTCCTGACCGAGCCGTGGTGGTGCCGCATGGTGGTGCTGTCCGCCGAGCGGATCGCCCGTCGCGGTGGGATCGTCCGGGTGGCGGTCGCCGCCCGTCAGCTGCGCAAGCCCGGCCCGCTGCAGGCGATGCTGGACGCCGTCGACCTGGCTTCCATGCACGGCTGCACGCCGACGGTGTATCGGTGGCAGGCCGGCAAGGCGATTCTTGACGCCGCCTGATTAAAGCCGTCCGGTTAATCGCCTCGCGCGGGGGCTACCCTGTTGCGGCATGAGCGATTCTTCGGCTGCGGGGTTCGCCGCTGACGCGATTGTTGTCGGTGCCGGGCTGTCGGGTCTGGTCGCCGCCTGTGAGCTGGTCGACCGCGGCTTGCGGGTGCTGATCCTCGACCAGGAGAACAGCGCGAATCTGGGTGGGCAGGCGTTCTGGTCGTTCGGCGGCCTGTTCTTCGTCGACAGCCCCGAGCAGCGTCGCCTGGGCATCCGGGACAGCCACGAACTCGCGCTGCAGGACTGGTTGGGCACGGCGGGTTTCGACCGGGAAGAGGACTACTGGCCGCGGCAGTGGGCGTATGCCTACGTCGACTTCGCGGCGGGGGAGAAGCGGAGCTGGCTGCGCGATCGGGGCCTCAAAATCTTCCCCCTGGTGGGCTGGGCCGAGCGTGGTGGCTATGACGCTCAGGGGCACGGCAATTCGGTGCCCCGCTTCCACCTCACGTGGGGTACTGGACCAGCACTGGTCGAAATCTTCGCCCGTCAGCTGCGGGACCGCTCGGCGGTCCGCTTCGCGCACCGCCACCGCGTCGACGAGTTGATCGTCGAGGGCGGTGCGGTGACCGGGGTGCGCGGCTGCATCTTGGAGCCTTCGGCTGAACCGCGTGGTATGCTGTCATCGCGGAAAGAGCTGGGGGAGTTCGAATTTCGCGCATCAGCAGTGATTGTGACCAGCGGGGGGATCGGCGGCAACCACGATTTGGTGCGAAAGAACTGGCCGAAGCGGATGGGCAGGGTCCCCGGGCAATTGCTGAGCGGGGTGCCCGCCCACGTCGACGGCAGGATGATCACCATCTCCGAGCGGGCCGGTGCGCGGGTGATCAATCCCGACCGGATGTGGCATTACACCGAGGGCATCACCAACTACGAGCCGATCTGGCCGCTGCACGGCATCCGGATCATTCCGGGCCCGTCGTCACTGTGGCTCGACGGGTCGGGCAAGCGGTTGCCGATACCGCTGTATCCCGGTTTCGACACGCTCGGCACGTGCGAGTACATCATCAAATCCGGGTATGACTACACCTGGTTTGTGTTGAACGCCAGGATCATTGAGAAGGAGTTCGCGCTCTCCGGCCAGGAGCAGAATCCCGACCTGACCGGGCAGAGCGTGCGTGAGCTGCTGCGGAACCGGGCCAGTTCCGGACCGCCGGGACCGGTGCAGGCCTTCATTGATCGGGGTGTGGACTTCGTCAGCGCAGACTCGCTGCGCGAGTTGGTGACCGCGATGAACAAGCTGCCCGATGTGCAGCCGCTGGACTATGCGACGGTGGAGGCCGCGGTCACCGCTCGCGATCTCGAGGTCGCGAACAAGTTCAGCAAGGACGGTCAGATCACTGCGATTCGCGCCGCGCGCGGCTATCTGGGTGACCGGTTGGGCCGGGTGGTGGCACCACACCGGCTGACCGATCCGAAGGCCGGACCGCTTATCGCGGTCAAGCTGCACATCTTGACCCGAAAGACGTTGGGCGGCATCGAGACTGACTTGGCCGGGCGGGTAATGAAAGCCGACGGCAACCCGATCACCGGACTGTACGCCGCCGGCGAGGTCGCCGGGTTCGGCGGCGGCGGGGTGCATGGTTACCGGGCCCTGGAGGGCACGTTCCTGGGCGGCTGCATTTTCTCTGGCCGGGCCGCCGGCCGCGGTGTTGCCGATGACATCAGCTAGCCCGTCTGCTCGCGGTCGAAGTTTCCGCCGCTAGAAGGTCACGCCGCTTTCTTCGGGCAGTACCTGGAAGTCGGTGCTGGTCATCTCGGTGAAGCGGCTGTAGTAAATCCCCCGAGCTTCCGGTGCGACGATTCCCTGGTGAATGGGCACCGCGCGTGCCGGGTCCACCGCGCGCAGGTAGTCGATGGCCTCGGAGATCTTCATCCAGGGGGCCGCCGCGGGCGCGGCCAACACATCGATCGGCTCGTCGGGCACGAACAGCGCATCACCGGGGTGCATCAACCGAGCGCGATGCTCGCCGTCGCCGACCAGATACGAAATGTTTTCTATCACAGGGATTTCCGGGTGGATCACGGCGTGGCGGCCGCCGACGGCCCGCACGGTCAGCTCGCCGACCTGCAACTCGTCGCCGACATGCACCGCCTGGCATGGCGTGCCAAGCTGGGCTGTGGTCTGCGGATCGGCATACAGCGCGGCATCCGGATTGCCCTCAAGCAGCGACGGCAACCGGGACATATCGACATGGTCGGGGTGTTGATGGGTGATCAGGATGGCCGACAGGCCGGTGATTCCCTCGAAACCGTGCGCAAAGGTGCCGGGGTCGAAGAGCACGCTAGTGTGGTCGAACTCAGCAAGTAAGCAGGAATGCCCGAAATGCGTCAGTTGCATGCTTCTGATTGTGCCCCGGCGGGGGTGGTTGTGGTGCGGGTAGCGCTGGCGACGATGCTGCTCGCCGGAGGCCTGGTGTTTGCGTTGATCGTGGTGGTACCGGCCTCGGCGGAGCCGGAGGCCTGCCCCCCGGTGTGCGATCAGATCCCCAACACCGCGTGGATTCCTCAGCGCGCGGTGCCGTTGAACTCCGTATACAACTGGCCCACGCTGGGGTCCCAGGCCGTGCAGGTGACGGGGGCGGGGAACGGCCCACGCTTCCGCTTCGAGGAGCTGTGTGGGGCGCGGCAGCTGCCGCAGGACCCCCGCGCCTCGGCGGTCGCCGCCCGGGTCACCGTGGCCCACCCGGACGGTCAATGGCAACTACAGGCGCAGATCCTGCACTGGCGCGGCGACACGGCGCGCGGCGGCTCGATCGCGGCGGCGGTGTTCAGCACCGGGGTCGCCGCGCTGCGCGGCTGCCAACTGGGTGCGCCGCTGCAGTCGCCGTCGCTCACCACAGACGAACCGGACCGGATGTCCGCGGTGATCAGTGGACCCGTGGTCATGCACAGTTACCTGATCGCGCACCCGGCGAGCAGCACGGTCAGCGAGCTCACGCTGTGGTCGTCCGGGCCGCCGCAAGTGCCCTGGCCCTCGATGGCGGACAATCAGCTGTTGGATTCAATGATCGCGCCACTGTGCGAGGCATATATCGCCTCGTGTCAGTGAGCCGCGTGCCGTACCCGGCGCCGGTAGAGTTGGCGCCGGGGCGGATCTGGACAGGAGGCGACTGTGGCGCGGGTGATCGTGAGTGTGATGCCTAAAGCGGAGATTCTCGACCCGCAGGGCCAGGCCATTGTCGGCGCGCTGGGCCGGCTCGGTCATCCCGGGATTTCAGATGTACGCCAGGGCAAGAGGTTTGAGCTCGAAGTCGACGACACGGTCGATGATTCCGTGCTTGCCGAAATCGCCGAATCGCTGTTGGCGAACACGGTGATCGAGGATTGGACGATCATCCGGGAAGCACTGTGACACCACGCATCGGTGTGATCACCTTTCCCGGGACGCTTGACGACGTGGACGCCGCCCGGGCGGTGCGCCGCGTCGGCGCCGAGGCGGTGAGCCTGTGGCATGCCGACGCCGATCTCAAGGGTGTCGACGCCGTGGTGGTGCCCGGCGGGTTTTCCTACGGCGACTACCTGCGGGCCGGCGCGATCGCCAGGTTCGCCCCGGTGATGTCCGAGGTGGTGTACGCGGCCGGCCGCGGCATGCCGGTGTTGGGAATTTGCAACGGTTTTCAGGTGCTGTGTGAAACCAGGCTGCTGCCCGGGGTGCTGACCCGCAATGCCGGCCTGCACTTCGTCTGCCGCGACGTGTGGCTGCGGGTGGCATCGAACGCGACCGCCTGGACATCGCGTTTCGACAGCGACGCCGATCTGCTCGTCCCGCTGAAATCCGGCGAGGGGCGCTACGTGGCCCCCGTGAACGTGCTCGACGAACTGGAAGGCGAGGGCCGGGTGGTGTTCCGCTACCACGACGACATCAACGGCTCGCTGCGCAACATCGCGGGCATCAGCTCGGCCAACGGCCGGGTCGTCGGACTGATGCCGCATCCCGAGCACGCGATCGAAGCGCTGACCGGACCGTCCGACGACGGGTTGGGCCTGTTTTATTCAGCTCTCGATTCGGTGCTGGCGGCCTAAGCGAAACACCTGCAGCACCACGCGCTCAGCCGGCGTCTAACACCAGGGGCCGCTCGGTCGACGGGCACTCGGTATCGGGGGACAATTCGGCGAAGAATTCGATCGCGGCCGCGATGGTGTGGTCGACGCGGGTGGCGAAGTCTTCGAAGTCGACAGGCTCCCGGATCTTGCGGGAGTTTCGCGCCACGACGCCGATCCGCTGTGGGTCAGAGGATCCGCGGACGGTCACCACGACGCCGCGGGTTTGCTGATTCCAGCGGTCGGCGAGGTCGGCAAGTTCGGCGGCCTCGGTGGCGGGAAAGAAACAGCCGGGGGTGACTTGAATCGTGAACTCGTCGCTGTGCCAACGGGAGATCCCGAGGTGGACATGCAGCCGCCGGGGACGGGTGTTGGCGACGTAGAAGAATTCACCGTCGTGCTGGCCGCGGAAATACCGGCTGCCACGGGTGCACAGGTAACGTTCGATCAGGCTTGCGGACAACGCTTCAGTCGTCATGAAACCAATGGTGAGGCCTGGGCCTTTGCGAATCCTTGGAGCCGCGCTAGACGGCGCCGAAGAATCTGGTGAGAATTGGCTGAGGATATAACGAGCCGGTCACCGGACGGTCGCAAACCAGCGTCCCGCAAAGGCGGTGCCCGGCACCGGAATCCGGTCGATCAGGCAGTCGGGCTACGCTGAGATCGAATGATTTTCGCGCATCGCCCGCTCGATATCCGCGCTACTATACGTCGCGAACCGGGAGGGGTAACAGTGGGATTCGCGGTAGAACGGTTCGACCACATCGTCATCAATTGCCACGACGTCGAGGCCACCGGGGCGTGGTACGAGCGGGTGCTGGGCATGACGCGCCAGACGTTCGGGCCGAACCATCGGACCGCGCTGTCGTTCGGGAATCAGAAAATCAATCTTCGACCGCTCGGGGCGTTGGCCGACGATCCCGAGTGGGTCACCGGTTCGGTCGAAGCCGCCGGGTCCGAGGACTTGTGCTTCATCACGCAAGCCACGCCGGAGCAGGTACGCGCCCACCTCGCCGACTGTGGGGTCGACGTGACGTCGGGCCCGGTGACCAAGACCGGTGCCCTGGGCCCGATGACATCGCACTACTGCCGGGACCCCGACGGCAATCTGGTCGAGATCGCCGTCTACTGACTAGCTGAGAGTGGGTACAGCTCAGGTAGATTCACCACGATGGCCTCTTGGCTGCTGCGTGCGATCACGACTTCTGCTGTGTTGTCGGGATCGGGATTTTCTTCCCGGTGCGGCAGATAAGGCGGGATGAACACGTAGTCGCCGGGCTGGGCTTTGATGCGCACCTCTTGAACGCCATCGTGGAAGACGAACTCCGGGTTGCCGCTGCGGACATAGATCGCGGTCTCCGAATCGCCGTGATGGTGGTTGGCCGAGGCGCTTTCGGGTGATGCGTGAGTCTCTCCCATCCACAGCTTCTCAGCGCCGACCGACCGGCCGCTGAGTGCCGCGAAGCGGCGAAGGCCCTCCGATTGCGCAGTGTCGGAATTGATCTCCGATGCCTTGATGTGGTGCACGCGGTTGGTGGCTGGCTGCTGCGTGGTCTCGGCGAAATCCGGGTGAAATCCATCCGCGGTGGCCATGTGCGTTCCTCTCTGCGATTGTCTGCTCCCTTATTGTGCGTCGTTGTGCTCGAGCATCGCGGCGTACTTGTGCAGGTCGTCGTCCGGCACCTGAGTAAACCCACCAAAGTCCTGGTAGAGCTCAATGCTGGTCGCGCCCATTTCGACGCCGTAGCCGACGACCGCGCCGAGGTCGGGCGGGGAGGCGCCGCCGGTCTGGAATTCGACTTCGGCGCCGCTTTTCTTCATCGCCGCGTAGATCGTCTGCAGGTCCTTGTTCACTTTCGACGGCACATCCAGATCGTGGTTGTCGAAGACACAGCGCTCGCCGGCGCGCTGTCGGCAGTCGGCCATCCACCCGAGCGTGAAGCCCACGTCATGCTTCGGGTGGCCGCTGTCGGTGCCCTTGAACGGGTTCAGCGGTGTCTCGAAGCGCGTCGTCTTCCACGGCGCGTAGTCGTCGACGATCTTGTTCAGGCAGCCCTGGTACTTCGCGTCGGTCATGCCCGCCTTGCGCAGCGGATCGACCGCGGGTGGCCGGGTGTCGATGGAGAACGGCTCGGCGGTGAACATCATGCACGAGGTGACCGCGACCTCGTGGACGAGTGGATCGCTGTCGTACTTGGCGGCGAGCATCTGCTGTAGATGCGCCCAGTGCCAGTGGTACTTGTCGTCCCAGACGTGGCCCAGCGTCCGGTCCTTGGTGACACCGCGGAAGTTGGTGTGCACCACCGGGATCTTGCCTCCGCTGTCGTCCATCACCCAGTCGGGTGCCCAGAAGCCGCCCCACACCCGGATCTTCACCGCCAGCGGTGTATCCGGGTAGTCCTGGTTGTACTTTCGCACGTTGGCAAGACCCTGATCGATCTCGTTGTCGTCTGCGAGGCCGGACGTCGGCGTGGGCTCCAGCGAGCGCCACGACGCCAGAATGACGATGCCCTGAAGCAGACCGGGCTTTTGCCGCACCGTCTCCAGCGAGTTGTCGGGTTCGCCCCAGGCCGGGGCGAACCGGTAGGCCCCCATCGAGATCAGGCCGCGCAGTGGTTCTTTCACGGCAACGGCCTTGGCGAGCGGCTGGGGGCACGGCCAGGCGGGGAGAACCATCGCAAGAAGAACGGCGAGTGCGCGCGCCACAGTCACCGAGCGCACCCACGCGCACCCGGCGGAGCCCCGCAAGGGGAGGGGAGAGCAGCCCCGCACGTGTCGAAGGGTACAGCTCAGCGTTGCCCGGTGATCAGCCGTTCGGCGAGCTGGCGCAGGTCACCCACCACGAGGTCGGGCTTTGGCAGGCCGTCAACGGGCAGGGGTGGATTACCGGGCCGGGTAATGAGAGCGCCGCGCATGCCCACACCTTGCGCGCCGACGATATCCCAGGCGTGGGCGGCCACCATCATGCAATCCGCGGGCGCCACGCCGAGTTCCTGGCAGGCGTATCGGTAGACCGACGGTGACGGCTTGAAGGCGCGCACGGATTCGACGCTGAGTTGTGCCTCGAAAAGGTCTGCCAGCCCGGCATTGTCGAGTGGAGTCTGCACGCCGGACCGGTGCGGTGAATTCGTCAGCGTCACCAGACGAAAACCGTTATCGCGCAATGCGGTGAGTCCGTCGACGGCATCGGGGTGCGCGGGCATGGTGCGCATCTGTGTCTGCAGGCGCGCCACGTCGTCGTCGGTGAGGTCGACCCGGTGGATGTCGGCGAGCATGCGTAATACGCCCCGGCCGAGCCTGAAGAAGTCGACGTAGTATCCGGCGAACGTAATTGTCATCGAGTACGTGACGAGCTGCCCGAACCATTCACGCAGCACGCGCTCATCGCCGAACAGCTCGCCGAAAAGCGGGGCTATGGACTCGATATCGATCAGCGTCTCATTGACATCGAAGACAAGTACAGACGGTGTGGGGCGAGCTGCATGTGGTGGCATGTGCGGCTGCTCAGCGATCCATGACGACGACCATTTTGCCGCCGGCTTCGCCTGCTTCCATTACTCGGTGCGCCTGGTGAATCTGGTCGAACGAGAAGACGCGCGTGGGTTTGGCATCCAGCTCGCCTTCGGCGACCTGGCGTGCGATGTCGGCCAGTGGTACGTCGGACAACGGGAATCCGGGCGTGCCAAATACGAAGCTGCCGAAGAAGTTCAGGTTGACGCCGCTGGGCATGCGCAGCAGCGGGTTGAAGTCGCCGATTGGATCGAGGCCACCCAGCCATCCTGCCAGACAGGCCGTGCCGCCGCGGCGCAACATGTCCAGGGAGTCGAGGATGGTGCTGTTGCCGACGAGGTCGAGTACCGCGTCAATCCGCCTGGCCTCGGCAATGTGCCCGGCGAGGTCGGGGCGTTCAGGTTCGACGCGCGTGGCGCCCAGCTTCTCGAGCATGGCGAAACGTTCGCGGCTGCGCGCGGTGGCGATGACTCGCGCTCCCGCAGCGGCCGCCATCTTCAGGGCAGCCTGGCCGAACGACGATGTCGCACCACGCAATACCAGCGTCTGCCCTTCCTTCAGATCGAGGTTGCGGAACAGGCATGTCCAAGCGGTCGCGTAGGTTTCGGGCAATGCCGCCAAATCCGACCAGGCCAGGTCGGATTCGATGAGTGCCACATTTGCGGCGCGCACGCGGGTGAACTCGGCGTAGCTGCCATTGATGGTCCGACCCAGCCCGCCCATCAGCGCGGCGACCTTGGCGCCGACGGGAAATTCCCCGCCCGGGCAGGAGTCAACGATGCCTACGCATTCGATGCCGCTGACTTCCGCGGCTTCGGCCCACTCGCCACGGCGCATATGCATCTCGGCGTGGTTGATGCCGAAGCCCCTCACCGCGATCACCACCTCGCCGTCCTTCGGCAGCGGCTTGGGGATGTCGGCGTAGACCAGGCGA
This sequence comes from Mycobacterium numidiamassiliense, assembly GCF_900157365.1. Taxonomy (GTDB): domain Bacteria; phylum Actinomycetota; class Actinomycetes; order Mycobacteriales; family Mycobacteriaceae; genus Mycobacterium; species Mycobacterium numidiamassiliense. Next base: position 838,457 of record NZ_FUEZ01000004.1, read on the forward strand.
TCGAGCCCGCCGAACCCGCTCAGGATGATCGCCCGCATGCTGTCCCCGCCGGGGTGCTCCCGAACGACGGCCGGGTGTGCCGGCAGCATGGTCGCGGTATTGCCCGTGTTCATTAGCCAGCCTCTTCCCGCACGTAAAAATGGGGCATACAACCCAATATTATGGGTGAGGGTGCCCAAATATGTCTAGGCCTGGGGTCGGCGCCGACGCGGGGCGGACCCACCTCTTCGTGGCTTGGCTGCGGAATTCGTTGCGGCGAAGGAGCGAACATAGTCGACAGCGGCGTTGACGGCCACCCGCAGTGGTTCAGCGTCGCCGGTGGCGTGCGTGACCATCGCACCGCCCTGGTGAGCGACGACCAGCGAGACCGCGAGATGACGCGGGTCGGCCTCGGGGCGCAGCTCGCCCCGGCGTCGCATCGCCGCGAGACCGCTCTGGAATAGCTCGAGCCACTGGTCGTAGCCGTCGGCGAGATCGTCGCGGACTTCATCGTCGGCGTCGCTCAATTCGCCTGCCAGCGAGCCGTATACGCATCCGCCGAGCCGGTAGACGGTGTCGATGTCGGCCACGCAGGCATCGGCCCACGCCTGCAGCGCGTCGAGAGTGTCGAGCGCGCCCAGTTGCGGTTGGGTGTGAAATGCGATGACATCGCCCCGACGGGACGCGATGACCTGGCGGGTCAGCTCACGTTTGTCCCGGAAGTAGTGCGAGATCTGCGATCCGCCGACCCCGGCGGCGTTACGCACCTTCTCGATGCTGGTATTCGCGACGCCGCGTTCGAACATGACCCGCGCGGCGACGGCGACGATGTGCGCCCGCGTCGCCAGTCCCTTGCGGGTGAATCGCGATGTGCTGTCATCGTTCACGGTGCCGTCGAGCGCCTGCCCCGGGGCCGCCGCGCAGGCCGCGGGACCCGGGCGGTGCCGTCGGTGGCGAACATCCGCAGATAGTTGACCGCGAATCGGGTGGCGTCGGCGTGCGGCCATTCCGCCCGATAGGTGAAGGACAATGTCGCCCCACCCTGGTGGGCGCTGACGATGGTCAGCGCCAGGCGTCGCGGGTCGGCGTCCGCCTGCAGGACACCGCTTTCTTTCATGCGCGCAATCGCCGATTCGAGCAACTCGACCCACTGCCAGTAGCCCGCCCCCAACGTGGCGCGCGTTGCTTCGTCGGACTTGGCCAGCTGCGCGGTCAGGGCGTGGTAGGTCGGAGTGCCGCCCGATGTTCCGATGCTTCTCAGGTACCGCATGTTGAGATCGATCCAGCGTTCGAAGTCATCGAACGAATCCAGATCGCGGAGCTTGGGTTGGCGGTGGAAGTCGAGGACCACGCCGATCTGGCGGCGGATGACCGCGCGAATCAGCGCGCCTTTGTCGGTGAAATAGTGCGCGAGCTGCGAGCCGCTGACCGACGCGAGCCCACGCACGTTTTCCATGCTCGCGGCCGACAGGCCTTCGGTGACGATCAGTTCGGCGGCGGCCTGCACGATCCGGTCGCGGGTGGCGCGCCCCTTGGCGGTCAACCGTTGTTCGTCCTGAACATCGGGATGGGCCATCGCGTCAGGCTAACCCGCGGCCGCCTCGACTTATGGGATATTTGGCCCAAAGAGCCGGGATGGGCCGGGCGGCCCGCGGGCCCGGTCAGGCGGTCACATGATCCTCGAGGAAGTTTCGGATCAGCCCGGCGACTTCATCGAGAGCGGACTCCAGCAGAAAATGCCCGCCCTCGAGCAGATGAATTTCCGCATCGGGAAGGTCGTCGGCGAAGGCTTCGGCGCCGGCCGGCCCGAAGATCTCGTCACCGCTACCCCAGACCGCCAGCAACGGAACCTGGCTGGCGCGAAAATATTCGTGCACGCGGGGGTACATCGGCGCGTTGGTCGCGTAGTCGCGCAGCAGCTTCAGCTGCACCAGGTCGTTGCCGGGCCGGGATATCAACGCGTAGTCGTGATGCCAGGACTCGGGGTCGACGAGCGTCTCGTCCGGTACGCCGGTGACGTACTGCCACCGGGTGGCCTCCAGCGTCAGGAACTGCCGAACCGGCGCCTCGGTGTCGGGGGTCGGTTCGCGCTGATAGGCCTCGACCACCTTCCAGAAGCTCTCCACGAACCCAGCGTCGTAGGCGTTGCCGTTCTGGCTGACGATCGCCGTGATGGCGGACGGTTCGCGCAGCGCCAACCGCCAGCCGATCGGAGCGCCGTAGTCCTGCACGTAGATCGCGTACCGCTCGACACCGAGGCTGCCCAGCAGGCCCGCGGTCAGGTCGGTTAGGGCATCGAAGGTGTAGTCGAACTGGTCGACGGGTGGTGCGTCGGAGAGCCCGAACCCGAGATGGTCGGGTGCGATCACGTGGTAGCGATCGGCAAGCGCCGGAACCAGATTTCGGAACATGTGCGAACTGGTCGGAAAGCCGTGCAACAGAACGAGTGTGGGTGCCGCTGCATCGCCCGCCTCGCGGTAGAAGAGCCGATGACCGTCGACGGTGGCGTAACGATGATGAACGACCGGCATGAGATTCCTCCTGCACCGGATGGCTTTTTGGGATGAATATCCCATTATGCACCCCAATCGGCGGGCTGCAATAGGTTGACCACTCGACCGGGCGCCCATTATTCTGGGCGGGCTGTCCCATTTTGAAGGAGTGCGGGTGGCTAACACGTTGCACGACAAGACCGTCCTCGTGGTGGGACGCGCCGGCGGCATCGCGCGGGCAATCGTCCTGCTCGCGCGGTCTCAGGGCGCGCGGGTGATCGCGGCGGGACGCGATCGGAGCAAACTCGCCAGCGCCTACGAGGACCCCGGCATCAGCGCCGAGGCCGTCGACCTAACCGACGACGCGTCCATCGCCGCACTTGCCGAGCGGGTGGGGTCCGTCGACCACGTGGTGTCGACCGCGTCGGCGCGCGCCCGCGGCAACTTGGCCGACCTGCAGCGCGGCAACCTCCAGCAGTCATTCGACACCAAAGTGATCGGGCCCACGATGCTGGCGAAATACCTTTCCCCACAAATTAATCCGGGCGGATCGTTCGTGTTGTTCTCGGGGGTCCATGCGTTCAAACACAACGTCGGTTATCTGGGCGTGGGCATCACCAACGGCGCGGTCGACTTCGTGACCCGCTGGTTGGCCGTTGAACTCGCCCCGATAAGAGTCAACGCGATTTCGCCCGGCGTGATCGACACCGGCGCATGGGACGGGCTCGGCGCGGACGGCAAGCGGGAGTACTTCGAGCACATCGCTGCCGGCAATCCGGTCGGGCGGATAGGAACACCCGACGACATCGCCAACGCGGTGTTGTTTGCAATGACTAATAGTTTCATGACCGGCATGACGCTCAAGGTCGACGGCGGCGAACCGCTGACCTAGGCTTCTCCGCGAGGTCTAAGTCCCCAAGGAGACGCAGTGGGCAGGCTTGTATCGGTCAACGTGGGAATGCCCAAGAACGTGCGATGGCGCGACAAAACAGTGCACACCGGCGTTTGGAAAACCCCCGTCGAGGGGCCGGTTATGGTGCGAAGGCTCAATATCGACGGCGACGGCCAAGGCGACCTGACCGGCCACGGCGGTGAACAGCGCGCTGTCATGGTGTACCAGACCGAGTCCTACGACTTCTGGAAGAGCTACCTGAATCGCGACGACTTGGTCCCAGGCCACTTCGGGGAGAACTTCACCGTCACCGGGCTCGCCGATGCCGAAGTCTGCATTGGTGATCGATACCGCATTGGAGACGCCGAATTCGAGGTCACCCAACCGCGGGTCACCTGCTTTCGTGTCGGCCTTCGGCTCGGCGAACCTGACATGCCCAATCTGCTTGTCGCCCAGCACCGTCCGGGCTTCTACCTTCGCGTCATCACCGAGGGCCACGTGCGTCCCGGCGAGGACATCGTGCGGACCCGACGTGGCCCTCACGAACTCAGCGTCGCCGACGTCGACGCCTTGCTGTATCTGCCCGGCCGCGACATCGATCAACTCCGCAAGATCGTCGACGTCCCCGCACTGAGCCCCGGCTGGCAACAATCGTTCAACGACATGCTGCACACGCTCGACGCAGCAACGATCAACCCAGCTCCGCCCGTCGGAGTCGAGCCGGGGTGGGACGGATTCCGCCCGTTGCTGGTCATCGCCGTACACCACGAGAGCCCGCAGGTGATGTCGATCCGACTGCGGGCCAACGACCGCGGCGCGTTGCCACCGCCACGTGCGGGCCAGTACCTGACGGTGCGGTTCCCCGGTGTTGCCGAGCCGACACCACTGCGCAGCTATTCCTTATCGGGCGACCCCGTCGCGGCCGAATACCGTATCAGCGTCAAGCGCGAAGATGACGGCGTGGTGAGCCAATGGATACACGCCCACATCGAGACCGGATCCGTGATCGAGGCGGCCGCCCCCCGTGGCGACTTTTATCTCACCGACGCCACCGATCCGGTGGTGCTGATCTCTGCGGGAATTGGGATCACTCCGGTGTTGGCCATGTTGCACGCGTTGTCGGCCGCTCGAAGCACCCGCGAGATCTGCTGGCTGCACACCACCCGGAATCGCGAAACCCAAGCTTTCGCAGCTGAAGTCACGGCTCTGATCGACTCGTTGCCGCACGCTCGGCAGCTCGTGATTTTTACGCAGTCGCGGGGACGGCTAGACCAGTCGGCAATCGCGGCGCTGGGTCTGCCGCCTGGTGCCAACGCATACCTTTGCGGCCCAACTCAATTCATGACTGATATGCGCGACGCGCTCACCGGGGCTGGGCTGGACGGCGCCCGCATCCACAGCGAACTGTTCGGCGCATTGCCGCCGATCAATCCCGGAATCGTCGACGAAGCGCCGCGTCGGCCACCCCACCCGCCGTCCGGAAAGTTGGGGACCGGACCGTCAATCACCTTTGCCCGCAGCGGACTTACCGTCAACTGGTCATCGGACTACGGCAACATATTGGATCTGGCCGAAGCGTGTGATGTGCCCACTCGGTTTGCTTGCCGGAGCGGAGTCTGTCACGTGTGCGAGACCGGAGTGGTGGCCGGTACGACGACATACGTGCAGACGCCGCTGGAGCCGCCAGCTCCATCAACCGTGTTGATCTGCTCGGCGGCTCCATCCAGTGACCTGGTGCTGGACCTCTAGAGGCTCAGCGGGACGGACGCCTCGGCGGTGTAGCAGAGGAAGGTCAGCGTCTCCTGTAGATACAGCTGCACGGTGTCGGCGTCGTGGCTGAGGTAGCCGATCGACACGTCGGTGCCCAGCTGAAGGTCGAAGTCGCCGCCGCGGGTGGTCAGCACGAAGGCGCCGTCAATGGCCGGGGCCCAGATGATGTCGCCGGGAACCAGTCGGTCGATGTGTTCGAGGATCGGATATCCGTGTGCGGTGGTCTCGCTGACCTTGGTGTAGACGTCGGCCGATAGCAGCACGGAGTAGGGTCCGTCGACGCCGGCCAGCCGCAGTTCGGTGATCGCCTGGGTGATGACGTCCGGGATTTCGCTGGGATCCGCCGGCAACGTCAGCGGCTTGTTCGAGCTGGCCGAGCGGATGCCCTCGATCGACGCGGCGGCGTAGCCCTCGAAGATCGCGCGGTCTTCGATGAAGGCAAGCTTCTTGGCGGCGGCTTTGACTGGATCCCAATCGGAGTCCTGCGCCCCTCGTTCGACATTGTCGATTTCAACACGGGATAGCGTGAACGGAACCCGCAGGCGGACAAGCGGTTTGCTATCCCGTAGCTGAGCCACCACGCCGTCGGTCGGCGCCTCGACGTCGATCAGCCGGCCAGTGCTGACCGCCGCCGTGACCGGACCGCCCGGCTCGCTGACGTCGACCACCCGCCGCCCCGCGATGTGGCGCTTGAACGTCCGCGTGGCCTCCAATTCGATTTCGGTCCAAGCGACGTCGGTGACTGGCGCCAGATTGCGGTAGAGGTTGTTCGTCATTGAGGGGTTCCTTTCAGGCTGCCGATCGAAAGTGAGCCGGGGCCCACGGCGGGTAAGGCCGGCGGCTCTGTCTCCAGGGGCGCGGGCAGGTCCGGTGGATCGTCGAGGAAGTCGACAGTGGGGGTGAAGAACAGCACGCCCGTCAGCGCGGTGGAAAAGTCCAGCACGCGATCGGTGTTGCCGGGTGGATCGCCGAGAAACATGTTGCGCAGCATCTGCTCGGTCACCCCGGGCGTGCGCGAATAGCCGATGAAATACGTGCCGTACTCGCCCTTGCCGACCTCACCGAACGGCATGTTGGCTCGCACGATCTTGAGCTCGTTGCCGTCCTCGTCTTCGATCACGTTGAGCGCAATGTGCGCGTTCGGGGGCTTGACGTCGTCGTCCATCTCAATGTCTTCGAGCTTGCTCCGACCGAACACCAATTCCTGCTCGGTGACCGACAGCGAATCCCAAGCCTGCATGTCGTGCACGTACTTTTGCACATGCACGTAGCATCCTCCGGCGAAGTCGGGATCCTCCTCGCCGATTGCCGTGGCGCTGACAGCGATTGGGCCGTCCGGGTTTTCGGTGCCGTCGACAAAGCCCAGCAGGTCGCGGTTGTCGAAGAACCGAAAGCCGTGCACTTCGTCAACGACGGTCACCGCGCCGGCCATCGACTTGAGAATGCGGCCGGCCAACTCGAAACATACGTCCAGGCTCTCGGCCCGAATGTGGAACAACAGATCCCCGGGTGTGGCGGGCGCGGTGTGTCGCGGCCCCGTCAGTTCGACGAACGGATGCAGTTCGGCGGGCCTCGGCCCACCGAACAACCTGTCCCACGCCTCGGCGCCGATCGAGGTGATCACCGACAGATGCTTGGTCGGGTCGCGAAAGCCAATGGCGCGCACCAGCCCCGAAATGTCGGGAAGTGCGTTGTGCACGGTTGCCTCGCCGCCGGCATCGATGGTGACCACCAGGAATATCGCGGCAGGCGTCAACGGCGTGAGGATGGGTTGCGGCTGAACCGGAGACACCTTGGTGACCTTAGCGCGGCGACGGCGAGCGCAGGAAGTGCGCGAGCAAGGAGCCGCGCAATACGGACCCAGCGCGGCGACGGCGAGCGCAGGAAGTGCGCGAGCAAGGAGCCGCGCAATACGGACCCAGCGCGGCGACGGCGAGCGCAGGAAGTCCGCGAGCAAGGAGCCGCGCAATACGGACCCAGCGCGAACTGCGTGGGTCACGGACAGCCATGATGGTGAACATGTCGGCCAGCGCCGCAGGCCTCTGCGAATTCATCGACGCTTCTCCGTCTCCGTTTCATGCCTGCGCCACGGTGGCCGGCCGACTAATCGCCTCTGGATACACCGAACTCCGCGAAGCCGACCCGTGGCCCGCCGAACCGGGCCGCTACTTCACCATTCGCGCGGCTTCACTGATCGCCTGGAACGCCGCCGACGTGCGCGGCGCCTTCCGGATCATCGGCGCACACACCGACAGTCCCAACCTGCGCGTCAAACAACACCCCGATCGGGTGGTCGCCGGGTGGCGGGTCGTCGCGCTGGAGCCGTACGGCGGTGCGTGGCTCAACTCCTGGCTGGACCGCGACCTGGGTATCAGCGGCAGGCTGTCGGTGCGTGACGGCGGCGCGGTCACCGCTCGGCTGGTCCGGATCGACGATCCGATCCTGCGGGTGCCGCAGCTGGCCATCCACCTGGCCGAGGATCGCAAGTCGCTGACGCTGGACCCGCAGCGACATGTCAACGCGGTCTGGGGCGTTGGCGACGAAGTGAGTTCGTTTGTGGGCTACGTGGCCGAACGCGCAGGTGTGGCGCCGACCGATGTGCTGGCCGCCGACCTCATGACGCACGATCTGACGCCGTCGTCGGTCATCGGTGCCGACGCCAGCCTGGTGAGTGCTCCGCGGCTGGACAACCTGGCGAGTTGCTACGCCGGCCTGGAGGCGCTGCTGGCCACGCAGCCGTCGAGCGGCGTGCCCGTGTTGGTGCTGTTCGATCACGAGGAGGTCGGCTCGTCGTCGGACCACGGCGCGCAGTCCAACCTCTTAGGCACCGTGCTGGAGCGGATCGTGCTCGCCGCCGGCGGCAGCCGGGAAGACTTCCTGCGGCGGCTGCCCGCGTCGCTGTTGGCGTCGGCCGACATGGCACACGCCACCCACCCCAACTACCCGGAGCGACACGAGCCCGGTCATCTGATCGAGGTCAACGCCGGCCCGGTCCTCAAGGTGCATCCCAATCTGCGGTACGCCACCGACGGACGCACCGCGGCCGCGTTCGCCCTCGCGTGCCAGCAAGCGGGGGTTGCGCTGCAGCGTTATGAGCACCGGGCCGACCTGCCGTGCGGATCGACGATCGGGCCGCTGGTCTCGGCGCGGACCGGAATCCCCACCGTCGACGTCGGCGCCGCGCAGCTCGCCATGCACTCCGCACGGGAGTTGATGGGTGCGCACGACGTCGCCGCCTATTCCGCTGCGCTGCAATCGTTTTTGGCGCCGCAATAGTCGGGCCGATCGCTGCGCGCCTAGAGTCGACCGGTATGACGCTCAAAGTAGAGATGGTCACGTTCGACTGCGGCGATGCCGCGAAGCTGGCCAGCTGGTGGGCCGCCCAGTTCGGCGGCACCACGCAGGAAATGATTCCGGGTGAATTCGTTGCGGTGACGCGGCCGGACGGGCCGCGGTTGGGATTTCAGAACGTGTCCGATCCCACGCCGGGAAAGAATCGCATCCACCTCGATTTCAGTGCCGAGGACGTTGACGGCGAAGTGTCGCGGCTGACAGCTGCGGGGGCCACCGAGGTAGGCCGGCACCAGTTCAGCGAGAACTTTCGCTGGGTCGTGCTGGCAGACCCCGAAGGCAATGCATTCTGCGTAGCGGGTCAGTAACTCGACACCCCGTCGAGCAGCGCATCGACGAGCCCGTCGAATCCGCCCGCGCCGGCACCCGGACGCGTCAGCGCGTGGAACAGCAGCGTCCCGACCAAAGCCTGAGCGACGGCATCGACGTCCGCGCCGGAGCGCAGCTCCTTGTCGACGACGGCCCGGCGGAGCCGAGTCGTCAACCCCGCGAGCTGCGGCGCACTCAACTGGCGGTAGAGATCCTCGCCGTCGCTCGGGCGAGCGGCCGCAGCGGCGACGAGAGCTCGCACTAGGGCGGCGTTAGCCGGCTCGGCCAAAAACTCGGCGTGTTCGTTGAGCCAGGACCGGAGATCGGCCCGCACGTCTCCGCTCGCGGCAACGGGGAACGACCCCGAGCCGCCGTAGGCATCCAAGACCGTCTCGGCGACCAGCGGGGCCTTCGACGACCACCGCCGGTACAGCGTCTTCTTGCCCACTTGCGCGCGGGCCGCGACGCTTTCCATCGACAGTTCGGCGTAGCTGCCGGTCGTCAGCAGTTCGCGGGTGGCGTCCAGGATCGCGCGATGCAGCCGGCTATCGCGCGGCCGGCCAACCCGTTCGTCGGGCACTGGCGGCTGACGGGTGGGTTGGGCTACGTTCATCGGGGACATTTAGGAAACGATACGTGTCGTTTCTAGGAAAGGACTAGCCGGTGAGTGCTCCCTCGTTGTCGGTGCCGAAAACCTGGGACGAGATCACGCCCGAATGGATGTCGGCGGCCCTGGCCGCGGACTTCCCCGGTGTCGCGGTCGATGCGGTCACCGTCGAGCTGCGCGACGACGGCACCAATCGGCGCGCCCGGCTCGGCGTCACCTACCAGGCCGGTGCCGGCCCGGCGACCGTCTTCGTCAAGGCCGCCGACCCGGCGCACAAAGCACTGATCCGGCTGACCAGCGGCATGTTTCACGAGCCGCGACTGTTCACCTGCGGCGTGGATTTGCCACTTGAGCACCCCGCGGTCCACACCGCGCTGATCGACGAGCCCGACTACGACTTCGTCATGGTGATGGAGGATCTCACCGCGCGGGGAGCCGATCCCCGCGACGGCACCCGGCCTTACAGCGTCGAGCAGGCCGCCACCGGAGTGCGCGGCCTGGCCCGGATGCACGGCCGCTACTGGGGTGAACGCGTCCTGCGTGAGCCGGCCCTGGGATGGCTGGAACCGTTCCTGCCGTGGGAAGGCATGCAAGCAGCACCGCTGCCCGCCGCCCTGGAACGCCTCGGTGCCGACGCCCCCGCGGAGGTGACATCGTTGACCATCGAGGAGCTGATCGATTCGATCTGGAAGCCCTACATTGCGACGCTGACGACCTCGCCGCAGACCCTGCTGCACGGCGACCCCCACATCGGCAACACCTACCTGCTGCCCAACGGGGAAGTGGGTTTCCTGGACTGGCAGGTCGCCCGGCGGGGTAACTGGTCGCTGGATCTGGGCTACTTCCTGCAAGGCGCCCTGACCGGCGAGGATCGCCGCCGCAGCGAGCGCGACCTGCTGGCGGAATACCGCGACTCGCTGGGGCTGCCGGCCGACGAGCTGCCCGGCGCCGACGAGATCTGGCTGCGCTACCGGGCGTCGGTCGCGCACGGACTGACGCTGTGGCTGGTGACCGCCAGCGCCGGCGAGTGGCAGCGCACGGACGTCTCGGTCGCACTGGCGCAACGGTATTCGTTCGCCTACGCCGACCTCGATGTGTCCTCGGCGCTGGCCGAGATCACCGGCTAGGCGCGGCCCGTCGGCTTCATGTGGCCGCTCAGGGGAGTGGCCGCCCTAGACTGTGTGCGTGACTGTCTCCGGGACCAGCGCGCGCACCCACGTGGTTGACACCGTCGAACTCGCCGCTACGACGCCCGACCAGCCGCAACCTTTTCGCGAGCTGGGCCTCAAAGAGGACGAGTATCAGCGAATTCGAGAGATCTTAGGCCGCAGGCCCACCGACACCGAGCTGGCGATGTACTCGGTGATGTGGAGCGAGCACTGCTCGTACAAGTCCTCCAAAGTGCACCTGCGCTACTTCGGCGAGACCACGACCGACGAAATGCGCGCGGGCATGCTGGCCGGTATCGGCGAGAACGCCGGCGTCGTCGACATCGGCGACGGCTGGGCCGTGACCTTCAAGGTGGAATCGCACAACCACCCGTCCTACGTCGAGCCGTATCAGGGCGCCGCCACCGGCGTGGGCGGCATCGTCCGCGACATCATGGCCATGGGCGCACGACCGGTCGCGGTGATGGACCAGCTGCGGTTCGGTGCCGCCGACGCGCCGGACACCCGCCGGGTGCTCGACGGTGTGGTCCGCGGAATCGGCGGCTACGGCAACTCTCTCGGCCTGCCGAACATCGGCGGCGAGACCGTCTTCGACGCGTCCTACGCCGGCAACCCACTGGTCAACGCGTTGTGTGTCGGGGTGCTGCGCAAGGAGGACCTGCACCTGGCATTCGCGTCGGGCAAGGGCAACAAGATCATCTTGTTCGGTGCCCGCACCGGACTTGACGGCATCGGCGGCGTGTCCGTGCTGGCCTCGGAAACCTTCGGCGGCGACGAGGGCGGCGGTCCCGGCCGCAAGAAGCTGCCCTCGGTGCAAGTCGGCGACCCGTTCACCGAGAAGGTGCTCATCGAGTGCTGCCTCGAGTTGTACGCCGCGGGCATCGTGATCGGCATTCAGGATCTCGGTGGTGCCGGATTGTCCTGTGCTACTTCAGAACTGGCGTCCGCAGGAGACGGCGGCATGCGCGTCGAGCTTGAGACCGTGCCGCAGCGCGCTGCCAACATGACGCCCGCCGAGATCCTGTCCAGCGAATCGCAGGAGCGCATGTGCGCCGTCGTCGCACCCGAGAACGTCGAGGCGTTCCTGGCGGTGTGCCGCAAGTGGGAGGTGCTGGCCACCGTCATCGGTGAGGTCACCGACGGCGACCGACTGCGCATCACCTGGCACGGCGAGACGGTGGTCGACGTGCCGCCGCGTACGGTGGCCCACCAGGGTCCGGTCTACCAGCGGCCGCTGGCCCGCCCCGAATCCCAGGACGCCCTGAACGCGGACACTTCTGCCGGCCTGCCCCGGCCCGCGTCCGGCCCCGAACTGCGCGCGACTTTGCTTGCGCTGCTTGGCAGTCCGCACCTATGCAGCCGGGCATTCATCACCGAGCAGTACGACCGCTATGTGCGGGGCAACACCGTGCTCGCCGAGCACGCCGACGGCGGTGTGCTGCGCATTGACGAGTCCACCGGCCGGGGGATCGCGCTGTCGACCGACGCCTCCGGGCGCTACACGCTGTTGGATCCCTACGTCGGTGCGCAGCTGGCGCTGGCCGAGGCATACCGCAATGTCGCCGTCACCGGTGCCACCCCGGTCGCGGTGACCAACTGCCTCAACTTCGGTTCACCGGAAGACCCCGGCGTGATGTGGCAGTTCTCGCAGGCGGTGCGGGGGCTGGCTGATGGCTGTGTGGCCCTGGGGATTCCGGTCACCGGCGGCAACGTCAGCTTTTACAACCAAACCGGCTCCACCGCGATTCTGCCCACCCCGGTGGTCGGCGTCCTCGGGGTCCTCGACGACGTCGCCCGGCGCATCCCCACCGGCCTGGGTGGCGAACCGGGGGAGACCCTGATGCTGCTGGGCGACACCCGCGACGAGTTTGACGGCTCCATCTGGGCGCAGGTCACCGCCGACCACCTGGGCGGGTTACCGCCCGCGGTGGACCTGACCCGCGAGAAGCTGCTGGCCGACGTGCTGAGCTCGGCGTCACGCGACGGGTTGGTATCGGCGGCGCACGACCTGTCCGAGGGCGGCCTGGCCCAAGCCATCGTCGAATCGGCCCTGGCCGGTGAAACCGGTTGTCGCATCGTGCTTCCCGAGGATGCCGATCCGTTCGTGATGCTGTTCTCCGAGTCGACGGGACGCGCGCTGGTCGCGGTGCCGCGGACCGAGGAGAGCAGATTCGTGTCGATGTGCGAGGCGCGGGGGCTACCGGCTGTGCGCATCGGCGTCGCCGATCGCGATTCGGACGCGGTGGAATTTCAGGATCTGTTCACGGTGTCGCTGGCCCAGCTGCGCACAACGTCCGAGGCGGTGCTGCCGCGGCTCTTCGGGTGAGCCGGGCGACCGCCGCGACGTCGATACAGCTTGCAAGGCAGCCGATTTGCGCCCCGGCTCCGTTCAGTGGACGCGGTCGACCTGGTCGGGGACGACGCTGCCGTCCGGCCGCAGCAGCGGTGTCTGGTCGCCGTTGGGCTGGTCGAATCCCTGTGTCGCGCAGGGGTACGGCGGGCTCACACCCAGCGGCTTGATGAACATCGGATTGACCAGCCAGCGACCGTCGAGATTGGCGTAGGCGCGGCACATTATCTCGATCTGATTGCGGTTGATCACCAGGCGCAACGCGGTCGCATCCCCCATGAAGGTGACGTCTCCATCGGTATCGCCGGCCGCGAACACCTGACGTTGTTGCTCGGGTAGCTGGTCGAACGCCGCAGGCCCTTGGACGCCGAACACCTGCTCGTTGACGCGGCAGCGCTTGCCCTCGTTGTATGGCACGGATGGTTCCCCGCCGCACTGGGCCAGGCGCGAGGTCACGACATCGCCGTCGTGTTCGGTGCGGGTGCCCATCGCGCGATCGGCGGAGATGCCCAGTTCGGCGGCCCATACCCGCACCACCGGCTCCGGGGACGCGGAGATGACGCGCACGTCAAACCCGTTGTCCTGCAAGGTCGTAATCAATTCCCGCATCTGTGCGTAGTAGCGCACCCAGCCGACTCGCTGGCCGCTCCCGACCGCCTGCTCGGTTCCTTCGGGCGCGTCCAGGCTCTCCTTGCGGGCCGCTTCGACGAACCCGGTCACGTCGGCGTCGGTCCAGCCTGCCAGCAGTTGGGCTGCCCAGGCTGCGGAGGGCTCCATGCGGCGATGGTTATAGGGGCCGAATGCCGGTGTACCCGTTCGGGTTTGGCGATCGGCATATATCGACACCAGCTCATCTGCGCAACCGGTGTTGATGCCGGTGGGCAACGGCTCGCCCGGGGGCGCCAGCCCACCGCACGCCGCCGCCAAGGCCTTGGTCGCCTGCGGCGTGAGGAATTGACTGGTGGTGCTCCAATCCCCGCCAGCCGGTTGACGCACCTTGGAGTTACGCAGCATCCAGAACAGCGTCATGTCGCTGATCGGGTTCCGCACCACGGTGTTGTCCCAGTCGAACAACGCCAGCGGCGCACCGTCTGTCGTCGCACCCAATTTGCCGCAGGTGCCGTGTTTGCTGATCATCGTGTTGATCCGGTCGCGGTTGTCGCCGTACCAGCCAGGATCGGCGGACACCGTGCGGCAATGGTTGTCCGATGCGTCCTCGCTCTGGGAGTAATCGCCGGAGTCGCCGCAGCCGGCCACCAGCAGCACGGCCCCGGCCATGGCGAACGTCGACAGCCGACGCACGAACGCCGCAGCACGATCGGACGGCCCCCGTGCAGGAGAGTGTTCCGAGCGACGAGGCTTCATGACTTTGAGACCCTAGGGTATGGCCGCCCGGGATAGAGCCGATCCGGTCAAGACGCGCCAGGCGGTACTGGCCCTCGCGGACTGGTTGCGGGACGGCTCCCGACCTGCGCCAGACCGCGACGCCCTGGCGGCTGCGGTGCGCCTTACCGCCCGCACGCTGGCCGCCGTGGCGCCCGGCGCCAGCGTCGAGGTCCGGATCCCGCCGTTTGTGGCGGTGCAATGCGTTGCCGGGCCGCGGCACACCCGCGGCACCCCACCGAATGTCGTCGAGACCGATCCGCGGACCTGGCTGTTGCTGGTTACCGGGTTGTCGCGGCTCGTTGAGGCGCACACGACCGGCGCGCTGACCCTGTCGGGCTCCCGTGCGGGTGAAATCGACCACTGGCTGCCGCTGTTCGACGTCAGCTGAAACTAACTCTGAACTGCAGGTTTAGGGTGACACGCCGAATTTTTTCGGCGCCCAACACGCCCGCAGGATTGGGTGGTGCGAGCGTCGTGCCCGTAGACTCCCAAATGTCACCCTTCGTTCCCCAGGGAGCCGCCGACCCGTGACCGTCCAGGAACCTGAAGACCTGAACTCACCCCGCGAAGAATGCGGCGTATTCGGGGTATGGGCCCCGGGCGAGGAAGTCGCCAAACTCACCTATTACGGCCTGTATGCGCTGCAGCACCGCGGCCAGGAAGCCGCAGGTATCGCCGTCGCCGACGGCTCACAGGTCCTGGTCTTCAAAGACCTCGGGCTGGTCAGCCAGGTGTTCGACGAGCAGACGCTTGCGGCCATGCACGGACACGTCGCCATCGGGCACTGCCGCTACTCCACCACCGGCGACACCACGTGGGAAAACGCCCAGCCGGTGTTCCGCAACACCGCCGCCGGTACGGGGGTCGCGTTGGGGCACAACGGAAACCTGGTCAACACCGCTGAGCTCGCCGCCCGGGCTCGCGCTGCCGGGTTGATCGCCAAGCGCTGCCCGGCGCCGGCGACGACCGACTCCGACATTCTCGGCGCGCTGCTGGCCCATGGTGCGGCCGATTCCAGCCTGGAACAGGCTGCGCTCGAATTGCTGCCCACCGTGCGCGGCGCATTCTGCTTGACGTTCATGGACGAGAACACGTTGTACGCCTGTCGCGACCCGCACGGGGTGCGTCCGCTGTCGCTCGGGCGGTTGGATCGCGGCTGGGTGGTGGCCTCCGAGACGGCCGCACTGGACATCGTCGGCGCGTCGTTCGTCAGGGACATCGAACCGGGCGAACTGCTGGCCATCGACGCTGACGGGGTGCGGTCCACGCGTTTCGCCAACCCCACCCCGAAGGGCTGTGTCTTCGAATACGTGTACCTGGCGCGGCCGGACAGTACGATCGGCGGCCGGTCGGTGCACGCCGCCCGGGTCGACATCGGTCGCCGGCTGGCCCGCGAATCGCCGGTGGACGCCGACCTGGTGATCGGCGTGCCGGAATCGGGCACGCCCGCCGCGGTCGGATACGCCCAGGAGTCCGGTGTCCCGTATGGGCAGGGCCTGATGAAGAACGCCTATGTCGGGCGGACGTTCATTCAGCCGTCGCAGACCATCCGGCAGCTGGGTATCCGGTTGAAGCTCAACCCGCTTCGCGAGGTGATCCGCGGCAAGCGGCTCATCGTGGTCGACGACTCGATCGTGCGCGGCAACACGCAGCGCGCGCTGCTGCGGATGTTGCGCGAGGCCGGCGCCCTCGAGGTGCACGTGCGTATTGCCTCCCCGCCGGTGAAATGGCCTTGCTTCTATGGCATCGATTTTCCTTCGCCGGCCGAACTGATCGCTAACGCGGTCGAGGACGAGGAAGAGATGCTCGAGGCGGTACGGCACGCCATCGGCGCCGATTCTCTGGGCTACATCTCCCTGCGTGGCATGATCGCCGCGACCGAACAGCCGGCCTCGCGCCTGTGCACCGCATGCTTCGACGGCAACTACCCGATCGCGCTTCCCAACGAGGCGGTGCTCGGCAAAAACGTCGTCGAGCACATGCTCGCGAATGCGGCGCGCGGCTCGGCAATGGGCGACCTTGTTGCCGACGAGGTCCCGGTGCCCCCGCTGACCGACATCCGCTCCTAACACTGGCGGCCGATACCCGTCGTGAGTCCCGCCCGGTAGCCTTTAGCCCGATGACGGATCGCGGAAAGAGCGACGCAGAAGAACCGGGCAGCGAGGGCATCACCTACGCGTCGGCCGGGGTGGACATTGAAGCCGGTGATCGCGCCGTCGACTTGTTCAAGCCACTTGCGACAAAGGCCAGCAGGCCCGAGGTGCGCGGCGGGCTGGGCGGATTCGCCGGGCTGTTCGCTTTGCGCAGCGGTTACCGCGAGCCCCTGCTGGCGGCCTCCACCGACGGCGTGGGCACCAAGCTCGCCGTCGCCCAGGCGATGGACAAGCACGACACCGTCGGGCTGGACCTGGTCGCCATGGTCGTCGACGACCTGGTCGTGTGTGGTGCCGAGCCGCTGTTCCTGCAGGACTACATCGCCGTCGGCCGGACCGTGCCGGAACGGGTGAGCGCCATCGTCAGTGGTATCGCCGAGGGCTGTGTGCGCGCGGGCTGCGCGCTGCTGGGCGGTGAGACCGCCGAACATCCCGGGCTGATGGAACCCGACCACTACGACATCTCGGCCACCGGCGTCGGCGTCGTCGAGGCCGATGACGTGCTTGGGCCCGAACGCGTCAAACCCGGTGACGTGATCATCGCGCTCGGATCGTCCGGATTGCATTCCAACGGCTACTCGTTGGCCCGCACGGTGCTGCTGGAAATCGATCGGATGAACCTGGCCGGTTATGTCGAGGAGTTCGGTCGCACCCTGGGCGAGGAATTGCTCGAGCCCACCCTGATCTACGCCAAGGACTGTCTGGCCCTGGCCGCCGAAACTCAAGTCCGCACGTTCTGCCATGTCACCGGCGGAGGCCTGGCGGGCAACCTGCAGCGCGTTGTCCCGCATGGTCTCGTGGCCGAAATCGACCGTGGCACCTGGACACCCGCCCCGGTGTTCGCCATGATCGCCCAGCGCGGCCGGGTCGAACGCGTCGAGATGGAGAAGACCTTCAATATGGGCGTCGGCATGGTCGCCGTCGTCGCGCCCGAAGACACGGACCGAGCGCTGGCAATCCTCACCGCCCGGCACCTGGACTGCTGGGTGTTGGGAACGGTCTGCAAAGGTGGAAAAGAAGGCCCGCGAGCCAAACTCGTGGGTCAACACCCACGATTCTGAAGAATCTGTCTTAACGCAAAGCCGATGCGAACCGCATCAGGCGCGGGCGTGCGGGGTGCGCGGTGCTAGCGACGCCAGCTGTCCTCATCCTCGTACTCGTCTGCACCATCGCCGTCGGCAGGCGCGGAGCCGCTGGACTCCGATCCTGACAGCTCGGCCTGAAGCCGCTGAAAGTCAGTCTGCGGAGAGCTGTACTTGAGTTCTCGAGCAACCTTGGTCTGCTTTGCCTTCGCCCGGCCGCGGCCCATGGGGGGACCCCCTCGCGCAATAACGGAGCGGCCTAACAAGTAGGCGGCTCCGATCTCTGATGTCGTTTTCGTCCTGTCAACAGAATACCGTGCCTCGCGCCCGGGCGTCGGCCCCCCCGCCCGCTGTGGCGGACGTAATCGCTAGTTCCTCTTACCGACCTCGCAGCCGATCGACGGCCAACCTCCCCGCACCAACCCCCTCGACGGGTGGCAGGGAATCGGCGTCGATCGCGGCGGCCACCGACGCCTGGTCGCCGGTCGCCAATTCGGTGTCGGCGGGGAGCCCGCGCTTTAGTAGGGCCAGCGCGATCGGCCCAAGGTCGACGTGGTCGACGACGGTTCCGAGGCGTCCAACGCTGCGGCCTCCCGCGAGCACCGCATCGCCCGTCGCAGGGCGGTCCACCGAACCGTCGAGGTGCAGCAGCACCAGCATCCGCGGCGGCTTCCCCAGGTTATGCACGCGCGCGACGGTTTCCTGCCCCCGGTAGCAGCCCTTGTCCAGGTGAACGGCTCCCGCGCCGGGACCGCCGATCCACCCCACCTCGTGCGGAATGGTGCGTTCGTCGGTGTCGACGCCGAGCCTCGGGCGCAACGCCGCCACCCGGTGCGCTTCGTAAGCCCACACCCCGGCCGGCCGCAACCCCGCCTGCGCCAACCGCTGTTGCCAATCGGCCGACTCGTCGCGCGGTACCAGCACATCCAATTCGAGCTGGCCGGCCGGGAAACCGGGCAAGCGGCGCACGAAGCCGCCGCTGGCGAGCGGGACCGCGGCGAACTCGTCGGGCAGTGCATCCAGGCCGAGCACATCGAGGACCGCAGGATCAGCCAGTCGCGGGCCCAGCAACGACAACACCGCCAAATCGGCGGCGGCCGGCGTGACCTCGGACCAGAACACCATCTTGCGCAGGTAGCTCAGCAGCGGATCGCCCCGCCACGGTTCGGTATCGAGGTAGGTGGTCCCGCCCAGCTCGGTCTGGATCCAGTGATCCTCCACGCGGCCCTGACCGTCGAGACTGAGATTTTCCGTGCTGGCGCCGTCGGGCAAGCCGCTGACGTGCTGGCTCGAGATGTTGTGCAGCCAGGTCTGGCGGTCCTTGCCGGTCAGGGTCAGCACCGCGCGGTGGGAGCGGTCGACGAGCACCCCGCCGGTCTCGGCCGTCCGCTGTTCGCCGAGCGGATCGCCGTAGTGCCAGATCGCGCCGGCGTCGGGCCCTGAATCGGGCGCGGGAACTGCGTTCACAGCTCAACTCTACGGCCCGGCCCACTGGCCGCCCGGACCGTGGAGTGCGCGGCTAGGCTTGTCGTCCATGTCGAGCCCGACGGGTGTGGTTGTCACGCTGGACGGCGAAATACATCCGCCGGACACCCCGCTGCTGCACGCCGACGATCTTGCCGCGGTCCGCGGCGACGGCGCCTTCGAGACTTTGCTCGTGCGTGATGGCGCGGCTTGTCTGGTCGAGCCGCATCTGCAGCGCCTGACGCAGTCGGCCAAATACATGGACCTGCCCAAACCCGACCTTCCGGGTTGGCGGCGCGCGATCGACCTGGCAACCCGGCAGTGGGCTGCGGGCACTGCTGCGGAAGGTGCGCTGAGATTGATCTACAGCCGGGGCCGCGAAAGCGACCCGGCGCCGACCGCGTACGTGATGGTGAACCCGGTCCCGGAGAGGGTGACGGCAGTGCGGCGCGACGGCTTGGCCGCGGTCACCCTGGACCGGGGGTTACCCGCCAACGGTGTCGACGCGATGCCCTGGTTGTTGGCCGGCGCGAAAACACTGTCGTACGCGGTGAATATGGCCGCCTTGCGCCACGCCGCCCAGCGGGGCGCCGGCGATGTCATCTTCGTCAGCTCGGACGGCTTCATCCTGGAGGGGCCGCGCTCGACTGTGGTGATCGCCACAGACTCCGAAGGTGCGGGCAACCTTTGCCTGCTGACACCTCCGCCGTGGTATCCGATCCTGCGCGGCACCACCCAGCAGGCCCTTTTCGAGGTGGCCCGCGCCAAGGGCTACGACTGTGACTACCACCCGTTGCGAGTAGCGGATTTACTTGCTGCGCAAGGGATTTGGCTAGTGTCGAGTATGACCCTCGCCGCGCGGGTGCACACCCTCGATGGTCAGCGACTGCCCCGGTCGCCGATCGCCACGGAGTTCGCCGAACTGATCGACGCGGCCATCGTCAGCGATCGCTGAGCGCTGAATTCTGTTGTCGGCTCGCCCAATCACGGGTACGGTCGGCCGTACACAGGGAAGGAGGTGGTCCGCGAAATTGATAGCTTCATGGACATGTGAGGTGGCTACGCGCTAGCTGCATTGGCTCGGAAGAGTCGGCGATCGACGCGCGCTGGCGAATTCCCCGTAGCCACCCGGCCCCCGAGCGTCCCGGTCTGTCCAACCGGGAGCATTGCTCGGGGGCCGATCCATGTCTTGGGCCCTTATTGCCCCGTCTTTGCGGCTATCTGCTCGATGATTTTGCCGGCTTCGCCAGTCCCCGGAGGGGGACCGCACACAAGCACGTCGATGACCACACTGCCGGTGGCGTGCAGGCCGTGGTGGCAAACTCTGCCGTCCGCTTGTGTTCTCTCCTGAAAGATCTTCGGCGCTGCCCCTGTAACGTCACCGAATTGCCAGTCGCTCTTCTTGCCGTTGAAGGTCATCGTGACCGATTGCCCGGCGCAAGCCTTCCATTTGTCCGAAGACGCCTGCACGAATGCGTTGGCTTGGTCCGGCGACGAGAAGTCGGCAACGGATTCGAACACCCGATGAACCTGGCCCTCGCCGGGCGTATGTACCGCCTGGCCGCTCGCGCCGGTGAAGCCGGGCGCCGGCCTGTACACCGCCTCTTCCATGGGTTCGTAAACGGCGAGGCACTCCGGATTCGACAGCGTTCCCCGCACCGACCGCAGCTGGTCGGTTTGATCGGAAACGACGAGGTTTGGGTCCGCCAGGATGTTGCCGATCTCCGGGACGCCGAGCAAATACGACGCCAGCTTTGACGAGGGGGCCGAACCCGGTACCGGATTGGCGGCAGAGCCCGGCGCCGAATTCACGGCGGAATTTGCGACCGAACCGCCACCGGCCTTGGGGGCCGGCTTTTTGCCGCCCTGAGTAGCGAAGACGACGACGATCGCGATCACGGCGATGACGGCCAGTGCGGCCCCGCCGATGAGGATCAGCCGCTTGTTCGATCCGCCGGCCGCGGGGGCGGCTGCGGCGCTGGGCCTCGCGGCGGACGCGCTGGGTTGCGCCGGGGCGGTCGCGGCGACCGTCGCCGCTTCTGCCGTACTGCCCGTCGCCGACGCGGCCGACGACCCGTCCTTGGCCTCGATCTCGGCCAGCACGTTGTCGATTTCGCTTCGGGTGCGGTATGTCACGTCGTGTCGAAGGCGCAGCATCCGCAGTAGTTGGGCGATGTCGCCGCGTGCGCTGGGGTCGTCGCCGTCCTCGTCGAAGCCGGACCGCAGCTCGATCAAAAGCTGGATCTGCTGCTGCGGGCTGAGCTCCTTTTCGGCCATCTGATTGCCCAGCCGGGTGATGTAGCCGAACGGCACCGCCGGCTCGGGGGGTAGCGGGTCAGGCAGCGGCACCGGCTTGCTGCGCAGCTGGTGCACCGCGGTGACCAATTGAATGCCGGCGTCGACGGTCGGGTCCCGGTAGTCGATGATCTGCAATGCGGCAAGCGGATTCACCCGCATGCTGTCGACCTCGCCGATACGAACCGGAAGGATGGGACGGTTGAGGGCCTGGGCGTAGCGGAGCTCGGCCTGGCTCGGCTTGGACTGCAACCAGTTACTCGATAGCGCGACGATGAAAACTTCACAGTCACGGATCTGCTCGAGGATCTTGGCCCACCAGGAATCGCCACCGCCGAGCTCTTGGTCGAACCAGACTTGGTTCTGCCCGCGCCGCAAGGCGGTCGTCAGGGCGTCAACCGTCGCCCTGTCTTGGCTCGAGTAGCTGATGAACAGCGCCATCCCAGTCTCCTAGGGGAGGAGGAGCAAAGAACTGCGTGAAATCCTGCCTGCGCGACCAGTACGCACACGCGCCGATACCGTATCAGTGTTGAGTAAGGTCACGATGCGCAAATTTCCGTATAGCGGCGAGCGAACTCGTCACCGGGAACGGGCCATTGCTCGCCGGTGGATCCCCGCACAACCCAGTCGCCTTCGGCCGCGGCGGCGGGACCCTCAAGCGTGTTGACGGTCTCGCCCGGATAGGCCGGGCGGGCCTGCACACGTCCCTTTCTTTGCCACCGTCCATCGCCTGTGGGCTCGTAGGTTTCCCGGAAGATATCGTCGCGGACCGACCAGGTTTTCCCGTCTTCCTGCACGGCCCAATCGCCGGCGCCGGCGCGCATGGTGTGTCCCGAATCCGACGTCCACGTCCAAGGGGCACTTCGCTGCTCGGCGGCCACCGTCCCGACCCGGGCGAAGGACTGCCAGATCGGACGCGACCGAAAACCTAGCTGCCGCAAGCTCCACAGTGTCCCGGCGAGGCTGCGCACGGCGGCGTTGAGCAGATCTGGGTCGCTTTCGACCACCGACCAGTCGACCAGCTTGTCGTGGATCTTGCGCGAATCATCCCGGGGCGTACCGTATTTCCAGCCATTGCGGCGGTAGTAGCGACACCAGTCCTCGTGTTCGGCTTGCGCCATGCTCATCGCGGAGTAGTGGTCGAAGCCCATCAGCGCAAGCTGCTCCAACGGCTGCAACCCCGCCATTTCGTTGCCGGACAGTTGCGCCGGCGGGCTGCCCCAGGTGTTCCAGGTGTGGCCCGCGATCTGTTCCACCATCCATAACGCGTTGCGCACCTGACGTCGGTTGGACCCGCGGTAGAACTCGGGCAGTTCGGTCCATGGCACCGATGCGGGTCCCCGTGTCCAACTCGGGTCGATTGTGGAGACATAGCGCTCGTGAATCAGCCTCGCTGCGCGTTCCCAGGCGTCCTGCACCTGACCCTCTTGGGTGTCGAGTACCAGCGAGTACGACTGCAGCCGGCCGACGACCTGGATCGAGTCGTCGTTGATGCTGGTGTTGAGATCCGAAGCGTAGATGGGCATTTCGGGGAAGCGGGCGGCCAGTCTGGCGGCGGTTGTCGCGGCGTGGACATCGACGAAGATCACCGCGCTGGTGGTGGGGTCGTCGCCATCAGCGATCAGCTTCAGCATGGTCGGCACCGTCGGCGCCTCACCTATCGCGTCGATGGTCGGGCCATCCGACATGAATCCAGCCTGCTGGCGGTAGAACTCGTGGTCTCGCAGGTACTCGTCGGCGTCTCGTTCGACGAGCGTGAGGGCGGGCAACGGCGCCGCGTCGGGCGGGGTGTAAAAGTCACGCTCCAGAGCGCGTTGAGTCAGGTCTGCGCACAATGCCAACGTCAATTGTGAAGTGCCGCAAACGAATACACGCCGTGTTCGGCCTGTCGCCATGATGCTGTCGAGGAGCCTGCCCGCGGTGACCTCGTATTTCCCGACAACGTCGGCCGCCCATCGGGTGTCTGATCCGCCGAACTGCTGGGCGCGCCACGCTTGGGCCAGCCATGGGTCGTCCATCCGCACGATGAGGGGCAACCGCTGCTTGTGGGCGACCTCGGCGAGGCGACGACCGATGAGGTCGAGCCACATCAGGTTGACCGCTGGGTCGGGTGCCATCAGGTAGAGCCGAGAGAGGTGGCGCCACAACCGAAGTGACACCAGGGTGGACGGGGTATTGAAGTCCACTAGCACCACCCGCGCGCCCTGCCTGCGGGCGCGTTGCACGCGATCGTCGCTGGCGCCGGTGATGAGGACCAGGGTGCCGCGCCGATCCAGCGTTCGTGCCACCCCGCTGATCATCGATTCGGTATCGGCGTCTACTCCGACGATGGCGGTGACGGACTCGGCGAAGTTGGCCCGCAGCCGGTCCACCTGGGAGCGGAAGGCGCCGACGACGACGCCGCCCAGTCCGGTGAAGATTGTCGTCAGCGCGGCGATCCGCGCCAGTTCCAGCCCGACCGGTGTGGGGCTCGGGCACGTCCGCCCGCCGACCGAAAAGTCGCCGGTGCCGCCCTTGACCAGACTGGCCGTCGCCATCATGGGCGTGAAGACGGCCGGATGGTTGGCGTCATGACATCCCCAGTAGGAGCTCAGTCCCAGGATTGCGGTCAGGGGGACGAGGGCTGCGATCACGGTGAACGAAACACCGACCACCCGGTGGTTGTTGTTCGAGCGGAACGTCAGCACGGATACCCAGATGAGCACGGCCACAACGATGCCGAGCGTCGGCATGGATCCCGGCCGGCCGAACCATCGCAGTGCCGGCGGTAGCCCGTCGCTGATCGAGGGCCGCAAATCCAGCGCGGCCAAATAGGCGATCAGCAGCAGGCCGGTCCCCGTTACGGCCCAGCGCAGCATGGGCGAGGCTGTCCTCCTGGGACGCATCCGCCGACCTCCCTTTCTGGAATATCGGCTGTTGGGACGTCGAACAGTACACGCAAAAGAGCGGCCGAAAGCAACGTGGTGGGCCCGGTTTGTCGCGTGTTGTGAGCCAGTGAGAACGGCGATGCCCGGGCGTGACTAGCCGACGAATCGCGCCAGCCGCGCCGACAGATGCGGCACCAAGCCGCCGTCGGCATCCACGCGCTCTTCGACGTAGGCCAGGTCGCCGCCTTCGACGATGCCGTAGAGCCGTTTGGCGCCCCCGACCAGCACGCCGGAACGACTGCGCGCCAACGCATCGGTCGCCAACTCCCACGACGATTGGTTGCGTGGACGCCCGTAGAACAATTCGATGTAACCGGACGAGTGAGCCAGTAACAGCTCGATCGCCTGGGACTCGGTGGGATCGTCGGGATCGCGGACGAACCGCCAATAGCCGGTCTCACGCAGGCCGGGTTCTTGATAGCCGCCGGCGTCGTCGAGACGCCAGGAGCGGGCTTCCCAGTTCAGGTAGTCGCCGCCGTCATGGGAGACCACGATTTGTTGGCCGAACCGGTAATCGCCGTCCGCTCCGCGGCCTTCGCCTTCGCCGCGCCACACGCCGACCAGGGGCAGCAGCGCCAGCAGTGCGTCGTTGAGGTTGGCGCCTTCGCGCAGGTTGGCGGTATCGGCGGGAAGCGGCAGGTCGTCGAAGGACGGGATATTGCGTGCTGCGGTCACTTTGGCGCGTTCAGCCGCAGCGGCGACGGCGCGGCCCGAGTTCTCCGGGCCGTCAGGTGTGTCAGAGCTGGCTTCGGCGCTCACGACTCGTCGGTGATGAGCCGGTACAGGGTGTACAGCGCAAACCACGAGATGACCACGACAGACACCACCAGCATGATCTCGAAGAAGAGCACCACGCAGATAAGTCTATTCGGCTTCTCCGCGGCGCTCCTCGGGACATCCCGGTCCGGCGCGCACGTCAGCCGATCTTGATGTCCACCTCGTGGATGCCGGCGCCGGACGGCGTCACTACCGCGTCGCCGTTGCCCGCTTTGGACAGGGCCCGCAATGTCCACGATCCGGGCGCGGCGAAAAACCGGAACTCGCCGGTGGCCGATGCCACGACCTCGGCCGTGAACTCACCCGAGGAGTCCAGCAGGCGGACGAACGCGCCCCCGACGGCCTGGCCGTCGGCGTCCACGACGCGGCCGGTGATCACCGTTTCCTTTTCGAGGTCGACGCTGGCGGGCAACGTCAGTCCTTGCTTCGGTGCAGAGCACATATCAGCTTCCCAACTCGATCGGGGCGCCCACCAGGGAGCCGTATTCCGTCCAACTGCCGTCGTAGTTCTTGACGTTCGTGTGCCCGAGCAATTCACGCAGAACAAACCAGGTGTGCGACGAACGCTCCCCGATCCGACAGTAGGCAATCGTTTCCTTGGTGCCGTCCAGACCGGCGTCGGCATACAACTTGGCCAACTCCTCGTCGGATTTGAAGGTGCCGTCCTCGTTGGCGGCCTTGCTCCACGGCACGTTTATCGCTCCCGGGATGTGTCCGGGACGCTGGCTTTGCTCCTGCGGCAGGTGCGCGGGCGCCAGGATCTTGCCCGAGAATTCGTCGGGGGAGCGCACGTCGACCAGGTTCTTGACGTTGATGGCCGAGATGACCTCGTCCCGGAAGGCCCGGATCGTGTTGTCGGGCGCTGCCGCCGAATACGAGGTCGAGGACCTGCTGACGGCGTCCTTGGACAGCGGGCGGCCGTCGAGCTCCCATTTCTTGCGGCCGCCGTCGAGCAGCTTGACGTTCTCGTGCCCGTAGAGCTTGAAGTACCAGTACGCGTAGGCCGCGAACCAGTTGTTGTTGCCGCCATAGAGGATGACGGTGTCGTCGTTGGCGATGCCGCGCTCGCTGAGCAGCTTCGAGAACTGCTGGGCGTCGACGAAGTCGCGCTTGACCGGGTCTTGCAGATCGGTGCGCCAGTCCAGCTTGACGGCGCCGGCGATGTGGCCGTCGTCGTATGCGCTGGTGTCCTCGTCTACCTCGACGAAGACGACGTTTTCGGCGTCGAGATTGCTCTCGGCCCAGTCAACAGAGACCAGGACGTCGGAGCGTGCCATGGGGGAGTCCTTTCGATTGCTTGGTGTTCGGCGTTACGCCGGGACGTGGCGGAAGCGGTTGACTAGCGGGTACAGCTGGCAGCCCAGACAGATCCCGAAAGCCGCATTCAAAAAGGCCGCTACCAGTGCGAACGCCGTGGCGATAACGCCAGCCAAGGGCACGCCAAGGGCAAATCCGGCCACGGCGGCCACCGCGAAGATGAGGCCGACCAGTTGGGCGAACTTCAATGGCGGCACGGGTTCGCGTTCCTTGACCGGTCCCAGCCGGGGCGCGACCAGGGCGGCGAACAGCTTGCCGTAAGGGTGTCGGCGGGGGCCGCCGACCGCGCCGATCGCGAAAATCACGGCTTGCACGGCCAAGATGGCCGCGGCTGCCAGCGGGCTGACCGCCGAGACGAGCAGCGCGATCAGCAGGACCGCGGTCGTCACCCAGGCAGCAAACCGTGGCCCGCGCACGTCGACGCGATCGATGTCAGCGGGGGTGTTATTGATTGACACGAACTACTCCTCGTATGCGCGCTGAAGGAAGACTGGGGGAGGGCATGCCGCGGTGAGATTCCGGGGCAGCTCCGAGTGCTACGCGAAAACGGCGCGGCGACTCAGCAGCTACAGCAACAACAACAGCCCGCGGTACGGCACAGATCTACTGCGCGACGCTTGGTGAGCATGGGCTCGAAACGGGCTGACACGGGCGCAAGCTTACCCAAAGACATGGTGGTCAAGCCAACAGCGGTTGCAGCGCGGACCGCAGGTCGATGGCCTTGGGGACGCCCGATGCCCGGTAACGCTGCCGCCCGTCGGCATCGAAGATCAGCGTCGTCGGCAGCGACAGCACCGAAAACCGTCGGGCCGCCGCGGGATTGGCATCGATATCGATCTCGACGTGCGCCACCGCGCCCATGTCGTCGCAGACCTGGTCGACCACCCGGCGTACCCGGTCGCATGGTCCGCACCACGGTGCGCTGAAATGCACGACGGTCGGTCCGGTGGGCGACAAACCCAGGTCGGCGGTGTCCGCGTCGGCACCCGCCGCGGTGTCCGCGCTGATCTCCCGGACGCCTCCGGAGCGCCGGGTCAGCAACCAACCGGCAACGGCAGCCAGGGCAAACGCCACCGCAATCGCGACGATCACGGTAGTCATGACTGCTTAAACCCCTCGAGGGCGATGGTTACTCCCGTGGTGATGCCTTCGATGATCACGTCCGAACCCCGGGCACCCACGGTGTGCGGCGCGACCCCGAACGGAAGCCGCTGGTTGGGCAGCCGAGCGCTGAAGGCATGAAGCACCGCGTCCCGCTTGTCGTCCGGGACGGCCTGGTTGGCTGTGTCGGGGCCGGTGAGGATGTTGGTGGGGGTGAAGACAATGGTCGCCGGGTCGTCCGGGTCGATCGCTAGATCCTCCGACACGCTCACCCGGCGATCGAAGTTGGCGAACGTCGGCGTGCCGCTGAACACCAGCCCGTGGTTGCCGGAGATGCCGGATTCGGTGATGCCTCCGGTGGCGGTGTTGGTTACCTGCGGCGGTGCCTCGACCATCAGGTCCGTGATGCCCAGATAGCGGCCCAGGTGGGTCGAGTCGATGATGATGCGACTCTCCAGCTTGCCCACCGGCAGCTTCGCGTCTGGCCTGATCAGCCATGACGCGTAGGTCAGGTCGACCGAATACATGGTGGCCTCGAGGGTGGCCTTGCCGGTCACCGCGTGATCGACGGCGTTGGCCTTGATCTCCACTTCTTTGTACTGGTCACGCATCGCCTGCGGAATGAAGGGGAAGGCCAGGATGGCCACGAACGGGTCTGACCCCAGATTGGACGCTTTGCGCACGGTCGCTGACAGGCGATATTCGGCGTAGATGCTGGCCCCGAAGTCGACGCCGACGACACCGATGACGATCACGGCCACGGTGACGACCGCCGTGATCAGGCCGATCAGCACTTTGCGCATGCGCATATTGTGGCCTGTCCCTCCGCCGACGCGCCGTCGGAGGCGGCTTGTCGACCCCCGAACACCGCCGAGAGCGCTTCGTCACACTCGGACCCGATGCGCTCCAACGCGCCGCCTGAGACCAGGTGGCACGTTATCGTTAGATGACCTGGCCACTAACGCCATATTTCTTGACGAGTTTGGGCGAGGACCGTCGCCACGAGCTGGAGGGGCTTGTTGGAGCTGTTACTGCTGACCTCGGAGCTGCACCCCGACCCGGTCCTGCCATCATTGTCGCTGCTCCCGCACACCGTGCGGACGGCCCCGGCTGAGCCGGCCTCCCTGCTTGAGGCCGGAACCGCGGACGCAGTTCTCGTCGACGCGCGCACCGACTTGTCGGCCGCGCGCGGCCTTTGTCGTCTGCTGAGCACGGCGGGGCGGTCGGTTCCGGTAGTGGCGATCGTCAGCGAGGGTGGTCTGGTCGCGATCAGCGCCGACTGGGGCTTGGACGAAATCCTGTTGCCGAGCACGGGGCCGGCTGAGATCGACGCGAGAATACGGCTCGTCGTCGGGCGCCGCGGCGGACTGGCCGACCAGGAGAGCGCGGGCAAGGTCAGCCTCGGCGAGCTGGTGATCGACGAAGGCACCTACACCGCACGGCTGAAGGGCCGCCCGCTTGACCTCACTTATAAGGAATTCGAGCTGCTGAAATACCTGGCCCAGCATGCCGGCCGGGTCTTCACCCGCGCGCAACTGCTGCACGAGGTGTGGGGCTATGACTTCTTCGGCGGAACGCGCACCGTCGATGTGCACGTGCGTCGGCTGCGGGCCAAGCTCGGTCCCGAGTACGAGGCATTGATCGGCACGGTGCGCAACGTCGGGTACAAAGCTGTCCGGCCGGCGCGTGGCCGAGCGCCGATATCCGGACCCGACGACACCGACGGTGCCGAATCCGACTCCGAGAGTCTGCAAGACCCTCTGGTCGACCCGCTGCACACTCAGTGAGCTCGCCCGACTGGCGCCGCACCCTGTCCGTCGAAGAGCAGCGGTCGGTGCGCGAATTAGTCACGGCTGCAACGGAATTCGATGGAGTGGCACCCGTCGGTGAACAGGTACTGCGCGAACTCGGCCACGACCGCACCGATCATCTGCTCGTCGCGTCCGCCGCCGACGCCGTCGTCGGCTACCTCAACCTCAGCCCCCCGCGCGACCAGGAAGCGGGCATGGCGGAATTGGTGGTGCACCCGCAGGCTCGCAGGGGCGGCATCGGCTCGGCGATGGCACGTGCGGCGCTCGCCAGGGCCGCGGGGGCCAACCGGTTCTGGGCGCACGGCACGCTGCAGCCGGCTCGGGCGACCGCGGCCGCGCTGGGCCTCGTCGCGGTCCGCGAACTCGTGCAGATGCGACGGTCGCTGCGGGGTGTCACCGACGACGTGAGTCCTGGGCCCGGGGTGCGGATCCGGACGTACGCCGGCGCCGACGATGACGCCGAGCTGCTGCGGGTCAACAACGCCGCGTTCGCCCGACATCCTGAACAGGGTGGGTGGACTCTGGCCGACCTGGCCGAGCGGCGCGACGAACCATGGTTCGACCCGGCGGGGCTGTTCCTGGCGTTCGACGACTCCGCGGGCGACCAGCCCGGCCGGCTGCTGGGCTTCCACTGGACCAAAGTGCATCTCGATGAACCCGCCCTCGGCGAGGTCTACATCGTGGGCGTCGACCCGTCGGCGCAAGGTCGCGGCTTGGGGCAGACCCTGACGGCCGTCGGCGTCGGACACCTGGCTCGGCGACTCAACACCGCGCAGGCAGTCGATCCCACCGTGATGCTCTACGTGGAGTCCGACAATGCCCCTGCGGTGCGGACCTATCAGCGCCTGGGCTTCACCACCTACAGCGTCGACACCGCCTTCGCGGCGACACCCGCCTCCGACTGACTCGAAAGCGCAGGCAGCCGCGGCCCCGTGCGCAGATTATTCACCGCACGTTCACCGGCTAGGCACTCTTGTAAGGCCACCTCAACGCATAGTTTCGCGATGACTTGGCATCCTGATTTCCAGGTCACGTTCGGCCACGGTCAAGCTGCGGCCGCAGGCGTCGAGAGTTCGTCAGAAAGCGAGATCGGTGGAGCTCGGCAGGGTGGGCAAGACGCTGGCGGTGGCGGTGTTCGCGACGACGATCTTCGGTGCAGCGTTCACGGCCTGCGGCAGCGACGACAATCGGCACGGCGCCTCGGCGCTGGCCCTCTCGGGACCCGCCGGCACGGTCGCCTGCACCGGCAAAAGCCGACTGACGTCGGAGGGATCGACGGCTCAACAGAACGCGATGGACGTCTTCAACCATGCGTGGGGCCAGCTCTGCCCAGGGAAGAACGTCTCGTACAACCCGACCGGGTCGGGTGCCGGCCGCGAGCAATTCATCGCCGGCCACGTCGACTTCGCCGGATCGGATTCGCCAATGACCGCCGATCAGATCGCATCGGCCGCCAGGCGGTGCAACGGGCATCCGGCGTGGGACCTGCCACTGGTGTTCGGACCCGTCGCACTGGCCTACAACCTTCCGGGTGTCGCGACGTTGACGGTCAACAGCGACGTGCTGGCCAAGATCTTCACCGGCCGGATCTCCGCGTGGAACGACCCGATATTGACCGCACTCAATCCGGGCGTGACTTTGCCGGACACCAAGATCATGCCGATCTACCGGGTTGACTCGTCGGGAACCACCGACAACCTGCAGAGATATCTCACGACCGCCGCGCCGGAGAGCTGGTCTAAGGGCGTCGGGACCGAATTTCTGGGCGGCGTCGGCGAAGGGGCGGCGAAGTCGTCCGGTGTCGTCCAGGCGGTCCACACCGTCCGGGGTGCCATCGGGTATGTCGAGAAAGGCTTCGCCGACCAGGCCGGTATGCCCTACGCGCAGATCGACACCGGCAGCGGGCCGGTGCCGTTGACCAATGACACCGCCGCCAATGCCGTCAACGCCATCGCTTTCGTGGCGAGTGGCAACGACCTGGTGCTCGACCTCAACCCCATGTACGCCACTCACCAATCGGGGACCTATCCGCTGGTGCTGGCCAGCTACGAGATCGTCTGCTCGGAGGGTTACGACTCGCAGACCGCGCTGGCGATCAAGTCGTTCCTCACCACGGCCGCCGACGACGGACAGGCCGGCCTTCCGTCGGACGGCTACGTCCCGTTGCCCGATAAGGTCAAAGAGCGACTGATCACCGCCATCAACGCGATGCAATGACCCTCGGGTTCCAGGAGCGACGGCAGAACCAGCAGTGACGGGATCACAGTGACGACGCCAAATCCAGCCGACGCAGGTTCGGGCGCGGTCGTTGCTGCGCCGTTTCCCGAATCGGCCGTGGTGCCCATCAGCCCGTGGGGGAACACCAAACCCCGTATCGGAGACCGGATATTTCGCCGGTTGGCGGAGTCCTCGGGTGCGCTGATGGTCGTCGTGGTCGTCGCGATCGGCGGCTTCCTGCTGCTGCGCGCGATACCGGCGTTGCGGCGCAATCGAGAGAACTTCTTCACATACGGCGGCAAGTGGATCACGACCGACCCGTCGTCGATGCACTTCGGAATCCTTGACCTCTTGCGGGTGACCGTTTTCGTGTCGCTGTTCGCGTTGCTTCTGGCGATGCCGATCGCCCTGGGGGTCGCCCTCTTTCTCACCCAGTACGCGCCACGGCGGCTAGCCGCGCCGCTGGCGTACGCCGTCGATCTGCTGGCCGCGGTGCCCTCGATCATTTACGGCGTCTGGGGTCTGCACGTACTCGCACCACACCTGCGGCCCGTCGCGGCCTGGCTCAATCACTCGATGGGCTGGTGTTTCCTGTTCGCCACCGGCAATGTGTCGGCGGCCGGCGGTGGCACAATCTTCACTGGCGCAATCGTTTTGGCGGTGATGATCCTGCCGATCATCGCCGCGGTCACCCGCGAGGTTTTCGTGCAGACTCCGCGTGACCAGATCGAGGCTGCCCTCGCGCTCGGCGCTACCCGGTGGGAGGTGGTCAGAACCACCGTGCTGCCCTTTGGCCGATCTGGGTACGTCAGCGGGGCGGTGCTGGGTCTGGGCCGTGCGCTCGGTGAGACAGTCGCACTGCTGATCATCCTGCGCGGAACCCAAACACGGTTCGGCTGGTCACTTTTCGATGGCGGTTCGACTTTCGCGACCAAGATTGCCGGTACCGCAGCAGAATTCAACAACCAGTACCGGGGCGGAGCGTACATCGCCGCGGGGCTAGTGCTTTTTGTGCTCGTGTTCGTGGCCGACGTCGTTGCCCGGGGAGCGGTCGCCAAAACCGCAAGAGGCGGCCGATGACGTCGATCTTCGACCGGCCGCTTAAGGCGCGGACATTGCCAGGGCTGAGCCCTCGTCGTCGAACCGCGAATAGTGTTGCAAACTTGCTTGTTTCACTTTCGATCGTGATCGCCTTGGCGCCCCTACTGTGGGTGTTGTGGTCGGTTGTCGCCAAGGGGTTCGAGGCGATCACGTCCTCGGCATGGTGGACGCATTCGCAAGCGGGGATGACGGCCTTCGCATCCGGTGGCGGTGCCTACCATGCGATCGTCGGAACCCTGTTGCAGGGACTCGCATGCGCCGCGATCTCGGTGCCGATCGGCATCATGGTCGCGATCTATCTGGTCGAGTACGGCGGCGGAAGCAGGCTGGGCCGGCTGGCCGGCTTCATGGTGGACATCCTCAGCGGGGTGCCCTCAATCGTGGCCGCGCTCTTCATCTATGCGCTGTTTGTGGCCACGCTCGGCTTTCCGCGTTCGCAATTCGCGGCGTCGCTCGCGTTGGTGTTGTTGATGCTGCCGGTGATCGTGCGGGCGACCGAGGAGATGCTCCGGATCGTTCCGATAGACCTGCGGGAAGCCAGTTATGCTCTGGGTGTCACGAAGTGGAAAACCATTGCCAGGATTGTGATTCCGACAGGGTTGTCGGGCATTATCACGGGGATCATGCTGGCGGTGGCCAGGGTGATGGGCGAGACGGCACCGTTGCTGATCTTGGTCGGTTATTCGCAGACCATCAATTGGGATATCTTCCGCGGTTTTATGGGAACGCTGCCGGGAATGATGTACGACCAGGCATCGGCTGGCGCCGGCGTCAATCCGGTTCCCACGGATCGGTTGTGGGGCGCCGCGTTGACGTTGATCCTGATGATCGCCTTCATCAATATCGGGGCCAGGGTGGTCTCGAGATATTTTGCGCCGAAGAATTCGTAGGAGTATCAGGTGGCCAAGCGGTTGGACATGAAAGACGTCAACATCTACTACGGACCGTTTCACGCGGTCGCGGATGTGTCGTTGTCCATTTTGCCCCGCAGCGTGACCGCGTTCATCGGCGCGTCCGGCTGCGGCAAGACAACCGTGTTGCGCGCGCTGAATCGGATGCACGAGGTCATTCCCGGCGCCCGGGTCGACGGCACCGTGCTGCTCGACGACGAGAACATCTACGCCTCCGGTATCGACCCGGTCGGCGTGCGCCGCGCCATCGGGATGGTGTTCCAGCGGCCAAACCCGTTTCCCGCCATGTCTATTCGCGATAACGTGGTGGCCGGCCTGAAACTGCAGGGCGTGCGTAATCGCAAGTTGCTCGACGACACCGCCGAATACTCACTGCGCGGGGCAAACCTGTGGGACGAGGTCAAGGACCGCTTGAACAAACCCGGCGGTGGGTTGTCCGGCGGGCAGCAGCAGCGGTTGTGCATCGCGCGGGCCATCGCGGTGCAGCCCGATGTGTTGCTGATGGATGAGCCGTGTTCGGCGCTGGACCCGATTTCGACGATGGCGATCGAGGAACTGATCAGCGAGCTCAAGCAGGACTACACGATCGTCATCGTCACGCACAACATGCAGCAGGCCGCGCGGGTCAGCGACTACACAGCGTTCTTCAACCTCGAGGCGGCGGGAAAGCCCGGCCGGCTTGTCGAGATCGACGATACCGAGAAGATCTTTTCCAACCCGACCGAGAAGGCCACCGAGGACTACATATCGGGCCGCTTCGGCTAGGCGACTACGGCGACGTGGATGCCGCTTCGTCCTCGGGCAACCTGCCGGTGGCCTGGAAGATGACGCGCCTGGCCACCTCGACGGCGTGGTCGGCGAAGCGTTCGTAGAACCGGCCCAACAACGTCACATCGACCGCTGCTGCCACACCGTGCTTCCATTCGCGGTCCATCAGCACCGAAAACAGGTGCCGGTGCAGGTCGTCCATGGCGTCGTCTTCTTCGCGGATCCGGGCCGCTTTTTCCGGGTCGCGCGACAACACCACCTCTTGTGCGCTGTTGCCCAATTCGACTGCGACTCTGCCCATTTCAGCGAAATACCCGTTGACTTCCTCGGGCAGCGCATGCTGGGGATGGCGCCGGCGGGCGATCTTGGCGACGTGCAGCGCCAACGCGCCCATCCGGTCGATGTCGGCCACCATCTGGATCGCGCTCACGATCGACCTCAGGTCACCGGCGACAGGCGCCTGCAATGCCAGCAGCACGAACGCGCTTTCCTCGGCCTGGGCGCTCAACGCTGCGATCTCTTCATGGCCGGAGATCACCTGCTCGGCGAGCACCAGGTCGGCCTGCAGCAACGCCTGGGTGGCCCGTTCCATGGCGACGCCGGCTAACCCGCACATCGCGCCAAGGCGCTCAGACAGGTCCGAGAGCTGCTCGTGGTAGGCGGTGCGCATGCTGCCAAGCCTACTTCTCAGTAAGGAAAAATGGCGCCCGCGCCAGGTGAATTATGGTCACTCACAGGTGGTGTCGGCAGCGTTCGTCACCGTCAGGTCCTCGGGCAGCTTGGTCGGAGCGTTGCCGGGGTTGCGGTCTATCTGGACGCTGACCGACGAGCCGGTGGGTGGCGGAGAGGTTACCGTCTTGAAGTCCGGGCCGAGCACGACCTGAACAACCTGCCCGTAACCGGTAACCCGCTCGATCTTGGAACTGGCGAACGCCGAGGCAACCGTGGCTGCCGCCTGCTCGTTGCCGGCCGAGAAGAACACCGTGGTCGAGTTCACCTGACTCGGATAGTCATCGGGCGCCATCACGTTGAAACCGTCGCGCTTGAGCTGGCTGGACGCCGTTGTGGCAAGACCGGACTGGCTGGTCGCGTTGGACACCCGCACGGTTACGTCCTCCGGCGACGCCGTCGTCACCTGTTGGCGCTGAGCCTCCGGCGCCGCGCTCGGTGGCGCCGGTGCCTTCTTGGTGGTGGGCGTGCCGGATTTCGCCGCGGTCAGGTTCTGGGCGTTTTGATCGTTCTCCATCGGCAGCGGATCATCGTTGATGATCGCGTCGAAGAGCGAACGCATGTCGGCCGTACGCGGTGGCTCATCGCCGTTCTGGTCGGTCACGCCTGTGGGCACGGTCACGAAGGTGAAGTGCCCGGCCGCGGTGCCCTGCAGCGACTGACCCAGTTGGACCAAGTCCTTGGTCTTGACGTTGTCGACGGAGGTGTTGCCGATGACCATGTTGACGACGTTGTTGAGCTTGCCGAGGTCGGTCAGCGTGTCCTCGGAGATGAGCGAACGCAGCAGCGACGACAGGAACAATTGCTGGCGTTTGATGCGGCCGTAGTCACCGTTGGTTTCGGTGGAGACCTGGCGCGCACGGACGTAGTTCAACGCCGTTGGCCCGTCCACGATTTGGCGTCCGGCATGTTCCAGGACCGTCCCGAGCTCGTAATCGTGCAGCGGTGTCTTGCTGCATACCTCGACGCCGCCCAGTGCCTCGACCATCTTCGCGAATCCGGCGAAGTCGACGGCGATGAAGTGGTTGATGCTCAGGCCGGACAGCTTCTGGATTTCCTTGACCAGACATTTCGGGCCGCCGAAGGAGTACGCGGAGTTCAGTTTGGTTTCCGTGTACACCATCTTCCCGCCCCAGGACTTCGTCTTCGCGTCGTAGAGGGGCCCGTACTTGCCGGTGTCGGGGTTCCACGCCTCGCATTGCATCGGCGTGATCGCCAGGTCGCGGGGGAACGACACCGCCACCACCCGCTTACGGTTCGCCGGAATATTCACCAGCATCACCGTGTCCGACCGCGCGCCGTCGGCGTCGTCAGTGTCCCCGGCGCCCATGTTCGCGTTCTCCCCGGCACGCGAGTCGACCCCGACGATCAGGAAGTCTTCGTCGCCGTACTGTCCGGCGGGGTCGCGGATGTCGCTCGAGTTTTGGTCGAGCGCACTGATGACATTGAGCCGGGCGTTTTTCGACGAACTCCACTGCCATGCGCCGCCGGTCAGGGCCAGCGCCAGCACGGCAAACAGTGCCGACAGTGAGCGTGCGGCAATCAGCACCGGTCGTCTGCGGGACTTGCGGTTCGACGCCGCATCCTTGGGAGTTTTCGCCTTACGGATACGCCTCGACTTCACCGGGAGCGAGGTGGCCAGTTCTTCGACGGCGTCGTTGGACTCCGGTTCGTCGCCGTTGGGATAGTCGGCGACCTCGAGGTCGGGAAGCTCGGAGAAGACGTCCTGCAAGTACGCCGGGTTCTCGATGACCTGCGTGTCCTGCATGGCGGTGGTTGCGTCCGAAACGGCCTCGGCGAACTCGGGCTCGGAGGCGTGGTGATGATGCGCGGGCGGACCCTGGGGCGTGGCGCCCACCTTGGCGATCAGCTCAGCGACGCTGAGTCCGCTACCGGTATGCGACCCGACCCGATCGGACGAGGCCGATACGGCCGGGTTCTCTGACTGCGCCTCGATAGGCGGCTCGACCTGCCACCGGTGCAGATTGTCATCGAGTTGTGGCTCCGAAAACCGTTCCCAGGGTGCGGGACTCGGACTTGATGCGATCAGCTGGTCGGTCCCGGATGCGCGCTCGGAACCAAGAGTGGCGCCACGGTCGCCGTCACTCATGTCCTAATCGCCTCCGAAGATCTGTTGCGGACGCCAAGGGTTGTCCGTGCGCCGCGTCGCGGCAGCGCTGCCGCAATCTAGCGTGTTGACCTGCGCAACCCGTGGGCGGCGCCGCATTGATAGCCCTCGTGCAGCGGGATAAACCGAACCGCCGCCAAAGCGCAATCCAGCAAGGTCCACATCGTACTGATTTATCAGTCCGGACGCGATCTCGCACGGATCGAGTCAGCAGCCGGTACATGACCTCGCACTGGTCGAGTCAGCCGCCGGAGTGCATGACATCCGCGCCGGCGGGAACCGTGCAGTCCTCGGGGTCGGCCAACCAGCCGTCGGGCAGGGCGACGCGGGCAGGCGACCCTTGCCGACCCCGGGGGCCGGTCGCCGCGTCCGGAAATGGGACTCTGCCGTCCAGCTGGTGCAGCAGGTCGTCGAGTTCGTCGAGTGTTTTGACCAGCGCCAGTGCCCGGCGCAAGTCGGACCCCGCGGGGAAGCCGTGCAGGTACCACGCGATGTGCTTGCGGATATCGCGCATGCCCTTGTCTTCGCCGAAATGCGCGGCCAGCAGTTGGCCGTGGCGGCGCATGATGTCGGCGACCTCGCCGAGCGTGGGTGGGATGGGCACCGGATTACCGGTGAACGCCGCCGACAGCTCGGCGAACAACCACGGCCGGCCCAGGCAGCCGCGCCCGATCACCACACCGTCGCACCCGGTCGATGCCATCATGGCCAGCGCGTCACTGGCGTCGTAGATGTCGCCGTTGCCGAGCACCGGAATCGTCTGCACCTGCTGCTTGAGCTGCGCGATCTGTTCCCAATCGGCGGTGCCCGAGTACCGTTGCGCCGCGGTTCGGGCATGCAGGGCAACCGCTGCGGCGCCTTCTGATTCGGCGATGCGGCCGGCGTCCAGGTGGGTGTGGTGGTCGTCGTCGATGCCGATGCGGAATTTGACGGTCACCGGGATGTCGGTGCCCTCGGTGCCGCGCACGGCCGCGGCGACTATCTGGCCGAACAGCCGCCGCTTGAACGGCAGCGCCGCCCCGCCGCCCCGCTTGGTGACCTTGGGCACCGGGCAGCCGAAATTCATGTCGATGTGGTCGGCCAGGCCGTCGTCGGCGATCATCCGGGCAGCCGCATATGTGGTGGCCGGGTCGACGGTGTAGAGCTGCAGCGAGCGTGGTGATTCGTCCGGGGAGAACGTCGTCATGTGCAGGGTGGCCGGGTGGCGCTCGACGAGCGCCCGCGCCGTGACCATCTCGCACACGTAGAGGCCGCTGACCGTGCCGACCTTGGCCAGCTCCAGTTCACGACACAGTGTCCGGAACGCGACGTTGGTCACACCGGCCATCGGGGCCAGCACCACCGGGCTGGCGAGCTCGATGGGTCCAATGCGCACCGCCCGGCTACCGCCCGCTCATGGTGAGCTTGCCCGCAGTCTTGTGGAGCTCGAACGCGGTGGTCGTCTTTCCCGTCCGGGCTTCCCGGTCGAGTTGGCGCTGCTTGGAGATCTCGAACTTGTCGCAGGCAGTCTCGAGCTCCTGGATCAGCAGTCCCAGGTCGTCACGAAGCGCGGCGGCTTCACCGCTGAAGTCCTCACG
This sequence comes from Mycobacterium numidiamassiliense, assembly GCF_900157365.1. GTDB lineage: Bacteria > Actinomycetota > Actinomycetes > Mycobacteriales > Mycobacteriaceae > Mycobacterium > Mycobacterium numidiamassiliense. Next base: position 877,120 of record NZ_FUEZ01000004.1, read on the forward strand.
CTCGAAGATGCGCCATTTCTTCAGCACCGGCATGACGACCTCGTCCAGGTGGATCCGGGGGTCGTAGACGCCGCCGACGGCGATGGCAACCGCTTTGCGGCGGAATTCGGGCACCTGGTAGCCGGGCATCTGGAAGTTGCGCAGCACCTTGTGCAGCGACCTCATCGCCTGATTCGGCGAAGCGTCAAAGCCGGCCGCGGTGACATCGCGGTAGAGGATCATGTGCAGGTTCTCGTCGGCCGAGATCTTGGCCAGCAACTGATCGGCGATCGTCTCGTTGCAGGCTTTGCCGGTGTTACGGTGCGAGATCCGCGTCGCCAGCTCCTGGAATGTGACGTAGACGACGGAATCGAACAGGCTCTCGGCGAACAGATCGGCTCGAACCTGGTGGTTTTGGCCCGGACTGAAGCCGCGGTTCACCACCTCCATGCGCAGCTTCTCCAGTTCGACCGGATCGACCGCGCGGGTCACCACCAAGTAGTCGCGCAGCGCGATGCCGTGGCGGTTCTCTTCGGCGGTCCACCGGTTGACCCAGTAACCCCAGGGCCCGTCCATGCCGAAGTTCATGGCGATCTCGCGGTGATAGGACGGCAGGTTGTCCTCGGTCATCAGGTTCTGCACCATCGCGACCTGCGCGATATCGGAAAGCTGGCTCTGCCCGGGCTCCCATTCCTGGCCGCCCAGCGCATAGAAGTTCTTCCCATCCGACCACGGGATGTAGTCGTGTGGGTTCCAGTTCTTGTGCACGCTCAGATGCCGGTTTATGCACGACTCGAGGACCGGCTCGAGTTCGTGCAAGAGCTGTAAGTTTGTCAGCTCGGCTGACATGGCGCCCCCAGTTATCTGTGTCTAGTGGTAGCAGTCAATATATCTGTGCACTTCAGCAGCATCAAGTTGCTTCGCCGAATGCCGGGTCACTATCGGGTTGCACCTCAGGGGCGCGGACATACGGCGCCGCCGTGGTGAAGAGCATGTTGACGCAGTAGTCGATGAACTGCTTGCGCGTCGCCCCCAGCTGCCGGTTCAGGTACGCCGTAAACAGGCCCGACAGGGCGCCGACCAGGCTGGTGGCGATCATTTTCTGCAGCACCGGATCGCCGATCCGGGACAGCTTGCGCTGCAGCAGGTCGATGAAGCTGGGCATCCATGACGCGCCCGATTGGGTCAGTATCGGCTCGACCGTCGGCGCCAACAGCAGCACACGTCCGCGCACCGGGTCGTCGACCATCAGCTCGACGAACTGCTCGACGGCTTCCCTGGGAGTGTCCGCCGAGGTGAGGGTCTCCATTGCCCGCGTGCAGACGTCGTCGTACACCGCGCGCACGAATTCGTCGCGGTCGGAAAAGCTCTCGTAGAAGTAGCGTTCGGTCAGCGCGGCCTTACGGCAGACGGCGCGAACGGTCAGCGCCGGACCGTGCTCGCTGCCCAGCAGCTGCACACCGGCGGCGACGAGGTTGTCGCGGCGCAGGGCATAGCGACTTTCCAGGGGGACGCCGGACCAACGGCCCCGTCGTTGACCCGACGGCACATCGCTCCTAAGCTCAAACTGACAACGCATGTAGTCAAATTAGAGATATCGACCAGGGAACCCGATTGTGACCCAACATACGTCCGCAGCCTGCCCAGTGACCAGCAGCGGAGGTAGCAGCGACGCAACCGCCACCGGCCAGGCGGCAACGGCGCCCGGACCCGACGGAGTCGCCGCCGGCTGCCCGGTGTCACCTCTGGGCTACGAGGCGCCGCCCACGCCACTGGGCCCGGATTCGCTGACGTGGAAATACTTCGGCGACTGGCGCGGGATGCTGCAGGGACCGTTCGCGGGATCCATGCAGAACATGCACCCCCAGCTGGGCGCGGCTGTCGAGCAGCACTCGACGTTCCTTCGGGAGCCGTTGCCGCGGGTAATGCGGTCGCTGTACCCCATCGGCGGCGTCGTCTTCGATGGTGACCGCGCCCCGATGACGGGCGCGCAGGTGCGTGACTACCACGTCGACATCAAGGGTGTGGACGACCAGGGGCGCCGCTACCACGCGCTGAACCCCGACGTCTTCTACTGGGCGCACAGCACCTTCTTTGTCGGCACGATCCATGTAGCCGAACGGTTGGGCGGCGGCCTCACCGAAGCCGAGAAGCGCCAGCTGTTCGACGAACACATCCAGTGGTACCGGATGTACGGCATGAGCATGCGGCCGGTGCCGAAGTCCTGGGAGGAGTTCCAGGTCTACTGGGATCACATGTGCCGCAACGTGTTAGAGGACAACTTCGCGACGCGAGCGGTGCTCGATCTGACGAAATACGACAAACCGCCGATCGCACCGTGGCTTCCGGACTGGCTGTGGGTCGGCCTGTGCAAGTTGTCCGCGCCGTTCTTCCTCTGGTTGACGGTCGGCTTGTATCACCCGGCCGTTCGCGAGCGGTTGGGCTATCGATGGTCCCGCAGCGACGAATGGCTGCACCGGCGCTTCGGCAACCTCGTTCATCTCGTTTTCTCTTGTGTGCCAAGGCGATACCGCAAACACCCGCGGGCCCGCGCCGGTCTCGACCGCGCATCCGGGCGCGTCCCAGCCGACGCTCCGCTGCCGCAGACACCGGCGCGCAATCTGCCGCCCCTGGACGAGCGGGGCGACCCAAAGCACTACTGCCCCGAGGTGTCCTAGCTCCAAAGAGCCTGTGCCGGTTAGTGATTCAGCCGCGACTCGGCCGTTTCGGGCGCTCGGCCGGCGCTGATCCGGCGACGGCCGTCAACCCAGCCTCGCCGCGATGATGACTGGGAACCCCCGGACCGGCGTGCTCGGCGTTGTATACGGCGTCCATGACGAGCTGGCGTACGTGGTCGTTCTCCAGGCTGTAGAAGATGGTGGTTCCCTCCCGGCGGGTGCGCACCAGCCGCGCCATCCGAAGCTTCGCCAGATGCTGGGAGACGGACGGCGCGGGCTTGCCGACGTGCTCGGCGAGTTCGTTGACCGACATCTCGCGATGCGTCAACGACCAGAGCGCCTGCACGCGGGTGGTGTCGGCCAGCATCCGGAACACCTCGACGACCAGACTGGCCTGGTCGTCGGGCAGCCGCTCTTCGCTACTACCTGCATGCATACGCAGATAGTAGCCGGAGGCCGGGGAGTAAGCCCCACGGCCGGAAAGCCGGCGCTGTGCTATTAACTAGATTATCTATATTTTGTTGGCGTTCCGCATGAAGGAGCAGCATGGCGCGCACCGAGAGTGATCGTTGGGATCTGGCAACGAGCGTCGGGGCGACGGCGACGATGGTGGCCGCTCAGCGGGCGATATCGACCGACCAGAAACTCATCGACGACCCCTACGCTGCGCCCTTGGTGCGCGCCGTTGGAATCGATGTCTACGTCCGGCTGGTCAACGGTCAGATCCCCGTCGGGGGAGACGCCGGGTTCGATCCGCAGCGCATGGCCCAGGGCATGGCCTGCCGGACCCGCTTCTACGACCAGTTCTTCCTCGACGCGGCGGGCAGCGGCGTCGGCCAGGCCGTGATCCTCGCGGCGGGTCTTGATGCCCGGGCCTACCGGTTGCCGTGGCCGGCCGGCACCGTCGTGTATGAGGTCGACATGCCGGAGGTGATCGAGTTCAAGACGTCGACGCTCCGCGATCTCGGTGCCGAGCCGACCGCAGAGCGGCGCACCGTCGGCGTGGATCTGCGCGACGATTGGGTCGCGGCTCTACAGGCGTCGGGTTTCGACCCGCAAGCCCCGGCGGCATGGAGCGCCGAAGGTCTGCTCATCTATCTGCCGGACGAGGCGCAGGACGCGTTGTTCGACAACATCACCGCTCTCAGTGCGCCCGGCAGCCGGCTGGCGTTCGACATCGTGCCGAACACTGCCGTCTTCGCCGACGAGCGGTGGCGCGCTCACCACGACCGCATGAGCGAACTGGGATTCGAGGTCGATTTCAACGACCTCGTCTATCACGGCCAGCGCAGTCACGTCTTCGACTGTCTGCAGCAGCGGGGCTGGGAGACCTCGCGGCACACGGTCAGAGAGCTGTACGCGGCCAACGGGTTCGCCTATCACGACGACGACGTCGCGCAGGCCTTCGCCGACATCACCTACAGCAGTGCGGTGCTCGAGGGATAACGTGCGCCGCTACGAGCGAAGCAGGTCGTCCCTGGGCTGGCCGATGAGCATCTCGTCGAACACCGCGCGAGCGGGCGCGTACAAGTTCTGAAACGTCGCCCGCACCGCGTCGAAGTTGTATTCGGGGATCGACGCGGTCGGCGTCCAGAAGCTGTCGATATCTAATAGGAAAAACGGCCCGGGCTCGGCTGGCAGCGTGCGCCGCAGGTGGTAGTTGGGATCCACCGACTGTCCCAAGCCCGGCCCGTACCGCACGATCATCGACTTGCCTGGCTGCGGCTCGCGATAGACCGCGGCGCCCTGCCACTCGGTCAGAGTCAAGCCGCCAGGCGCGTTGCGGTGCGGTCCGAGCAGCGGCTCGGCGATCTGGTTGGACCAATCGATACGGCCATCCGCGCCGGTGGGAACTCGAACCTCGACGACGTAGCGCAGACCGATGCGCTCCACCCCGACGATCGACGAGAGCTGGGAGCGGGCATCCACGACGCGCATCACGACATCCAGCAGTGCCTCGAAAGTCGAGTAAGCGGTCGTCTCGACGACGACCGCTTGGGATTTGATCGAGGCGGCCAGCGTGTTGTCGCGGTTGACGTACCGGACGAAGCGTTCCGTGGCGGGCGCCGGGCTTCCGCCGGGCCCCATTCCCCACGCGACGTCTTGTCCCTGGCGCTCGATCGGAAGGTGGTCGGCGAGCAGGTTTTTGAGCTCCCTGCTCGACGCTTCGTTGAGGGAATCCGTTGCCGGGTGACGGATTTCCATCGTCACCAGGGCTATGGGCGTGGTCGGCCCGGCCGCATCGACACTCACCTCGCGAAGCATAGCCAAGCCGTTTGGCGGCTCAACGCAGGCCGAGCCGCGCGGCGGCCCGGTGAAACCGCAGGACGCACGCCACAAAGGGGCGGTTCGCCCTACCCTGGTGCGAGAAGCCCGGACGCCGGGATCTGAAAGGGGCACTGACCGCGGGCGAGAATCCCAAGGCCCGAACCGGAATCACATTATTGAGGTACGGCCTGCCCGCCGTGGTGGCGATTCTGGTCCTGGCGCCGCGCACCCCTGCACCCCCGGATCCGCCGCACCTCGACGAGCGCGACCCACCGCCGACCGAGATCATGGTTCCGTCCATGCCGCCATTGGTCGAACCGGCGTACCGGCCGCCCGAACCTCCGCCACCGGCTCCCTAGCGCTGCCGGCCGTCGATCATCGCCCGAGGTGATGTGCCATTTCGGTGCCCCCACTAGGACTCGAACCTAGGACCTGCGGATTAAAAGTCCGTAGCTCTACCAACTGAGCTATAGGGGCGCGAGGGTTCAGGATACTGGGTGGCAAACGCGCCCCGAACACCGCTCGTTTGAGGATTGGGCGTGCGGTGACCTAAGCTATCGTGGCTCCCAACGGTAGTTGCGTTGCGAGTACCCCGGAGTGATTCGGTTCTGGCCCCCATCGTCTAGTGGCCTAGGACGCCGCCCTTTCACGGCGGTAGCACGGGTTCGAATCCCGTTGGGGGTACGCGACGCGTTACGCGCGGAGCAGTAGTACAGCAAGGCCCTGTGGCGCAGTTGGTTAGCGCGCCGCCCTGTCACGGCGGAGGTCGCGGGTTCGAGTCCCGTCAGGGTCGCCAATACGGCGAGGCACATGCTGCCTTCCGGCCAGGTAGCTCAGTCGGTATGAGCGTCCGCCTGAAAAGCGGAAGGTCGCCGGTTCGATCCCGGCCCTGGCCACTTGGATTGCATTGCACGAGCGTGGTGACGGCACGCTAGCGATCTCACCCGTCGGCTTGGTCATGCTCAGCGTTCGGGCGTAGCGTGCCCAGCCCGGTGATCGCAATGCTAACCGACTTCCGTTGTCCACCAACGGCAAGCAGGAAAAGTATGTCGCTGATCTGCGCGCCCAACCAAAACCGCCAGAACTGCCTGCGGAGAAATTTCCATACGTAGCTGCCGTCCCCGATCAACCCATATCCCACGATCCAGAGCAAGTAGTAAACGCCGCGCTTCCGACGCGCGGTAACCATCTCGACATTCATCTCCATGATTTCGAGACCCCAAGCCCGGTAACGCCATTCAAGCTCGTACTTGCGCTGGAACTCATAGAAGGCCAGCATCTCGCCACTGGTGACGAGGTACTCGTCGAAGACAAGGACGGATCCTTCGATGAAACGGTCCTTGCAGGTCTCTAACGCGTGCAGGCAACTCTCATAGGTATCCAAATCCATGTGGAAAAGCCGAATCGGGGCGGCTGGATGGGCCGCCAAGAACGGGGCCAACGTCTCGTAGGTACTTCCCTTGACGAACCGCACCTTGCGACCGAGCGTGTCGGGGACGCCGTCGTGCAGGGTCACACCGGTATCCCGGATCAAGCGCTGGGCGAACGGCTCTGATAATGAAAAGGTGCCACGCTGGACGACCGCCTGGTCGTCGACTTGCCAGTCTTCAACAAGGCCAGAAAATGTATCGAAGCCGTACACCGGGCGGCCGGAAGCGTCGGATATCAGCCGTGTCGACCAGCCGATCCAGGCGCCAAGATCAAGCAGTAGCTCGTCGGAATCCTGGGGGCACAGTCCCGGCAGCAGCGATGCCTCCGACAACAGCGTATGGCCCCGAATCCTGCATGCGCGGAGATCCGAAAGGGTGTGGCCGATGAACGAACGGTATGCGTCGTCATAAACCCTGATGTCCCGGGCATACAAGTTCGGAATGTAGCGGTCGCGACCCGGATAAACCACGCGCGCACAGAGGAGCACCAGTAGGACCAGGCCGATCGCGACGAGGAGAACCGGCACGAAGTAACACGCCGTAGCCACAACGAGCGCGACCCCGATGAGAATCGCTTTCCATACGTGATGGAGATTCGTACGATCCACTCTCGGCCTATCGATGAAGTCGAAAACCTGGTGTCGATTCTCCACTCTGGTATGTTCGCGCAATCCTAACGGAGCTGATAAATGCTGGTCGGTTTAATCCGCCGAAGTGCCAGCAAACGCGGCGAACGGCCAATGCAGAGTGCTAGAAACCGTTGCCCTAAAACACGATTTCGACTAGATCGGCGCGATGATGTCCGACGTGTAGAAGTCAATCGGCCTTTGCGAGTGCGGCGAGGGGCGGTCAACGAACACCCAAACGCCCGTCGTATTCGCGGAGATCGTATCGTGCAGCGTCACCGTGCCTGCGCCGGAGCCGTCGGTGTCGAGACCGCCCGCGGTGACGCCGGCATCTCCGGCCGCGCAGCCCGCACCAGGCCTGGGCGATTGGATCAGCCTGACGTTGTAGTGGGCCTGCGGCTCGGCGGCAATTAGTTCCACCTGTGCGACGACCTTGTTTGGTGCTGCCTTACTGATGACGGACTGGCCGCGGCCTGTACCGAATGTCGGTACATTTACCGCCCAGGTGAAGTCGCACGCGCGAAATTTTGGTATCAGCGGCTGAAGTGAGCTCGCGGGACTGGAATCCGCCACCGCAACGCCGGTCGCTCACCAGAAGGCCACGGTTCCAAGCATATTGGCACCAACAAGCAACAGCGCAGTGATTCTTCGCATTTATTTCCTGACGCATAATTTCGACGCAAATATTGTTTTGAACGTACCAAATGTAGTGAACGAATTTAGCTATAACAGAGCTCACAGTTAGGCAAATCACATGCCGCAATACTGTGAAATCCAGCTCACACGATCACTGCGCGCCGTCGCCGTCGCCGTCGCCGTCGCCGTCCTCGGCGTCGCAGGCCATGGCTCGGATACGCGGCATTGCTGAGTATTGTGTACTATACCTAGCATGGCGGACAAGCTCCCGGCGCGACTGGCCGAACACCCCACCGTGCGAAAGGTGCGGGCGCGTGCGTCCCGCAAGCCGGGCGTCCTGGACGCCGATTGGCTGCGCGAAATCTGTCTGGCTGCCGGTGCCGACGATGTGGCGTTCGCTAGTGTGGACAATCCCGCGCTGGCCTCCGAGGTCGAGCATGTTCAGGCCGCCCTGCCGGGAACCAAGAGTTACATCTCGCTGGTGGTCAAGATGAACCGCGACAACGTGCGGTCGACCGCGCGCAGCGTCGCCAATCAGGAATTCCACCGCAGCGGCGAGGTTCTCAATGAGGCGGCCCACCGCATCGTGCGTCAATTGCAGGATGCCGGTTATCGGGTGCTGAACCCGTCGGCGACCTTCCCGATGGAGATGGACCGCTTTCCCGGCCGCATCTGGGTAGTGGCGCACAAACCGGTCGCCGTGGCGTCGGGACTCGGCGTAATGGGCATCCACCGCAACGTGATTCACCCAAAGTTCGGCAATTTCATCCTGCTGGGCACGATTCTGGTTGACGCGCCGGTCAGCAGCTATGGAGAGCCGCTGGACTACAGTCCCTGCTTGGAATGCAAGCTATGTGTGGCAGCGTGCCCGGTCGGCGCGATCGGCAAGAACGGCGAATTCGACTGGCAAGCCTGCTCGGTGCATAACTACCGGGAGTTCATGGGCGGGTTCACCGACTGGGTCCAGACCATCGCCGACAGTGCTGATGGGGACGACTTCCGTTCGCGGGTAAGCGATTCGGAAAACGCCTCGATGTGGCAGAGCCTCTCGTTCAAACCCAACTACAAGGCCGCGTACTGCCTGGCGGTGTGTCCCGCCGGCGAGGACGTCATCGAGCCTTACCTCGACGATCGCAAGGGGTTCATGGACTTGGTACTAAAACCGTTGCAGGACAAGAAGGAAACGCTGTATGTGCTGCCGAACTCGGCGGCCAAAGCACACGCGGAACGACGTTATCCACACAAGCGAGTGAAGGTCGTCGACAGCGGGGTCGGGGGCCGCTAACGCCCGGCTATGCCTGGTGCAGGCTGACCGGTATGCCAGAGTAGCGGACCATGCCGGTGACCACGTCGATGTCGTCCTTGTTGGTCAGGCGATTGACGTTGGCGTCGTGGTGACCGTGCGGAATCGACACCGCTCCACGCCGGATCGACTCGTCGACTTTCGCGATGCCGGTCAGTTCTCCGTTGGCGCTGCGGACGGTTACTTGTTGGCCGTCCACGACGCCCGCGGCGATGCCGTCGTCGGGGTGGATAAGGATTTCGGCACGCTCACCCATGAAATCGAGTTGCCCATTCAGCTTCTTGCGCTGCCGGCGCGGCACGAAGACCAGTGGCGCGGGTGGCTCGAGGGCGCTGAGCTGATCGACGAGCAACGGTGGCGCCAGTCGCCAGCCGCCCATCCGCTCGATGTGCTCATCGACCCACGGCGCGGGCAGATCCTGGGGGGCCTCCGCCCAACCCGTGGCCGCCACCTCGTCGTATTTGACCCGGGCGCCGGCCAGCAGGATGGCCAGGACATCGTCATCTGTGCTGCTGTCGGGATCCCCAAGAGTGCCGAGGTCGTAGCCGAGCCGCCGGCCGAGTTCGGCGAACACCCACCACATCGATCGCCGTTCGCCGACCGGTTCCACGACGGCGGGGCTGTACTGCACGGACACCCGCGCACTGAGGACGTCGTGGATGGTGATATCCGGCCGTTCCAACGGATCTTTGGTCGGCAGCACGTGAGTCGCCAGTTCCGTCGTCTCGTTGTTGATGATCTCGGTAGTCGCGAACACCTCGAGGCGCTGCAGCGCCGGAATCAACTTCCCCGTCTCGGGCATACACGTGACCAGGCTGCCGCCCACGTTGATCAGGGCGCGGATGTTTCCCGCGTCGATTTCGTCGGGTAAGACGGCGCACGGCCATTCGTTGATGAACGCCTGCGCCTCAGGGCGGCTGCGAGGGCCGGGGCCAAAAGATCCCTCGATCGGCGTGATCGGCAGCAGATCACCGAAAACCTCGAGCTGATAAGCGAATCCGGGATGGAACCAGGTCCCGCCCGGCCGGTTCATCGCGCCGGTGAGGATCATCAATACCCAGGCGAGCCACTGGGTGACGTTGGCCCGGTCGGCGGTCATGGTGACGCCCGTCCCGGTTTCGATCGCGACGCACTTTGCGGCGCGGACCGCCTCGCACAGCCGCGTCAACTCGGCCTCTGGCACATCGGCCAGTGCCGCGGCGTGTGCCAGGGTGAAGGGTTCCACCGCAGCCGCCAGTTCGTCGATCCCCTGAACCGGCACGTCGGGTTTCCGTCCGTCGCGCAGGATCTCGCGGACCAGATAAGCCAGCACCGCGTGGTCGGTACTGGGGCGCGGCGCCAGGTGGCCGGTGGCCAGCCGGGCGGTCTCGGTGCGCCGCGGGTCGATAACCCACACCTGCCCGCGCTTGGCGATGTCGCGCACGGTGCCCGTGGGATTGGGCATCGAGATCGCATGACCATGGGAGACAACAGGATTGACTCCGACGAGCATCAGAAAGTCGGTGTTGTCCAAGTCGGTGCGGCCGGACAGCCCCATGAATCCACCCACCAGATCCGAGACCAACGGCTTGGCGGTGCCGTCGATGGTGAGCGGGCTGAACTTCGCCGGAGTGCCGATCGCCGCGTGCAGCGCTTCGGCCATCCGGAAGCCGGCGCTCTCCATGGTGCTGAAGTAGAAGGCGATCGACTCGGGTCCGTGTCGGTCGATGATGTCCTTCAGTCGCGTGCCCAGGTCGTCCAGGCATGCGTCCCATCCGGTGTCCTGCAACTGGCCGTCCACCCGCATCCGGGGCCGTTCGAGGCGATCCGGATGGTGATGCAACTGGGGCAAGGCACGACCCTTCGCGCAGGTATAGCCGTGCGAGAACGGGTGGTCCTTGTCGCCGTGGACCTGGATGACCTTGTCGCCCTCGACATCTACCAAAATGCCGCAGACGGAGGTACAGATGCGGCAGAAGCTGCGGACCGTGTGCATCGGACCTACCTCACGTGTCGACTAGCCGATCGGCTACCGCCCGCAGGCTAGCCGATTGGCTAGGGTGACGCAAGTCACTCACCGGATGCTGAGGCTGTGCCCCGCGGTCAGTGGTTTTCGCGAGCATCGCGGGACGGGTGCTCCCAGAACCCGGCCACGAGGCTGCGTGGATCGTGGGCGACCAGCGGGGCTAGTAAGGCCACAATGGCCAGATGCATGTGATGCGGAAGCTCTCTGCGCTATCGGTAGCTCTCGGTCTCGTTGCGGCTGTCGCCCCAGCCCAGGCCGGCCCCGAGGTGCCGCCGGTCAGCGACGCGGCGCGCGCGGCCGGATTCGTCGACGTCCGAACCGTGGTCCCCGACGCCATCATCGATCTGCGCTACGCGACGGCCAATAATTTCACCGGCACCCAGCTGTATCCGTCCGACGCCCGATGCCTGACGCACCAGTCCATGGCGCCGGGGCTCGCCGCGGCCGCGACGGCGCTGCGTCCGCAGGGTCATGTGCTGGTGTTCTGGGACTGCTACCGGCCACACGACGTTCAGGTCCGGATGTTCAACATCGTCCCCAACCCGGCCTGGGTGGCGCGCCCGGGTCAGTTCGCGCACAGCCATGAGTCCGGGCGTTCGGTCGACGTGACGTTCACCGCGGTGCAACAGCAGTGCCCGCCCGAACGTCAGGTGGACGGACTTTGCCTGGCCGATATGGGTACCGATTTCGATGATTTCTCCCCGCGGGCAACGGCATTCGCCACCCAAGGCGTCAGCGCGGACGCCCAGGCGAACCGGGCCCGCCTGCGCAATGCCATGAATTACGGCGGGTTGACCGTGTATTCCGGTGAGTGGTGGCATTTCAACGGTGCCGGGGCCGCCGACGACCGTCCAATCCTCAACGTTCCGGTCGACTAGCTGTCTCATATATTGGGAAGCATATTTCATATTATGACCCACCCGGTAAGCTGTGTGCCGAGAAGGCTTCACGGCGAAGGGCTGCACGATGAACGACGTTTCGGTCAAGTACACGCATGGACATCACGAATCGGTGCTGCGCAGTCATCAGCGACGTACCGCACAGGACTCCGCTGCTTACCTGCTGCCGCATCTGAAGTCAGGCCTGTCGGTGCTCGACATCGGTTGCGGCCCGGGGTCGATCACGGCCGATCTCGCTGAGCGCGTCGCGCCCGGGGCGGTGACGGCCGTAGACCAGGTCGCCGACGTCCTCGACATGGCTCGCGCCGAGGCGCAGCGGCGCAACCTGTCCAACGTCTCCTTTGCGACGGCCGATGTCCACCGACTCGACTTCTCCGATGGCACATTCGATGTCGTTCACGCACACCAGGTGCTGCAGCACGTCGCCGATCCGGTGCGGGCATTGCGGGAGATGCGGCGGGTGTGCCGGCCGGGCGGAGTTGTCGCGGCCCGCGACGCCGACTACGCGGGCTTCATCTGGTTCCCGCGACTCGCGGCCCTGGATGCCTGGCGGGACGCTTACCAGCAGGCCGCTCGCGCCAATGGTGGGGAGCCGGACGCGGGCCGGCGGCTGCTGTCCTGGGCCCTGGAAGCGGGATTCGACGACATCACGCCCACCGGCAGCCTCTGGTGCTACGCGACGCCCGCGGACCGCGAATGGTGGGGCGGCATGTGGGCCGACCGAATTCTTCATTCGGCCATCGCTCGCGACATCGTGCGCCTGGGCCTGGCCACCGCCGCGCAGCTCGAGGAGATCTCGGCGGCGTGGCGGGACTGGGCGGCGGCCCCTGATGGCTGGCTGGCGATACCGCACGGCGAAATCCTCTGTCGCGCTTAGCACCGTCAGGCAGTTCGGGGCGACACCGGGAAACCTCCACAGAGCGATTCGAAGGCATCCGCAAGCTTGAGCACGGTGGCATCGTCAAATCGCTTGCCAATGAGCATCATTCCGACCGGCAGGCCGTCGAGCAGACCAGCCGGCACCGAGATCGCCGGATGCCCGGTGATGTCCATGGGCGCGGTGTTGAGCGCCTTGCCGAGGGCCCGCCCCAGCAACCTGACATCGTGCGGGCTGCCCGCCGGGAGCACGTCGGCCGTGCCGGGCACGGTGGGCATTGCCAGGACGTCGTATCGGGCGAGCGCCGCATCGTAGGCCGCGCGCACCTGCGGCAGCAGATTGCGTGCCTTGGCATACGAAGCGCAGCCCAGTGCGCGCAGGCCGTAGTGGCCGCACAGCGCCGTCGCCTTGACGGTATTGGCCAGCTGGTCGGCGTGGACGAGCCGCTGAGTTGCGAAGTGCGCCATGAGTTCTGGGTCATAGAGCCCGTCAGCGCCGAGCCCGTACCCGTTGCCGTCCAGCATCTGATAGGTGGCGCCGTCGGTAAAGATGACGGTGAAGACATGCAGGGCGGTGTGGTGCCAGGGCAGGCTGATATCGTCTACGGCGCAGCCGATTTCGGTAAAGCGGTGTGCCGCGGACCGGACCAGGTCGTCCGCCTCGGGCAGCGAGCCGGGCTGCCCGAAGCCCTCGGCGACAATGCCTACCCGCAGACCGGCCACGTCCCCGGTGAGCACGGCTCGGTAGTCGAGCGCGGGCAGTTGCGCGGGTTGGCGGGGGTCGTGGCCGTCGGCCCCGGCGAGCACGGTGAGCAACAGCGCGGCATCGGCGACGGTCCGCGTCATCGGGCCGACGTGGTCGACCGTCCGTTCAATCGGGAACGCACCCGTGTAGGGGATTAGCCCGTGTGTCGGCTTATGTCCGACGATGCCGCACAGCGAAGCGGGGATCCGAATCGAACCTCCCTGATCCCCGCCGACGGCCAGGTCTACCTCGCCGGCGGCCACCAGTGCGGCGCTGCCGCTGGACGATCCGCCCGCTTCGCGGCGGGCATCCCATGGGTTGCGCACCGGCCCGGACGCGGAGGTGAAGCTCGAACCCGAAGCGCACAGATCCTCGCAGACGCTTTTGCCGGCGATCGTCGCCCCGGCGGCGAGAAGCCGCTGGACGACAGTCGCGTCGCGGCCGGGAACGAAACCCTCCATCGCGCGCGACCCGTTCATCATCGGGATGCCCGCGACGGCGATGTTGTCTTTGACGGCCACCGTCTTGCCCGACAGCGGGCCCCGGGCGCCAGAGGCGATCTGGGTTCTGACATACCAGGCTCCCAGCGGGTTCTGCGCGGGCTCGGGGAACCGGTAGCCGCGTTCGGGGACCTGCGGACGCGCGATCTCGTCGTAGAGTTCGTCGACCACGTCGTAGGACGTCAGCATCTGCCCGACGGCCTCTAGGTAACCGCGGCGCTCGTCGGCGTCGAGGTGAAAGCCGAAGTGGGTGGCCGCGGCCTCGATGTCCGCCGCCGTTGGCCTGGAAACCGCCATGTCGACCTCCGTCGTCGTTTCGGCCGTCGGACCAGGAGCCTAGGCGGCAGCCGTCGATTTGGGCCGTTACCCGCGCGCGCACAAGTGTTTAACCAGGTCCGTCCGCACGTTTGACCTGGTCAGGTTGGTGGTATTGGCATTCTCTTTTTTGGCAAGTACGTTATTCATCGATGGATAACGTGGCTCAGACCCCATCGGGCATCCCGCTGCAGCCCGTGTACGGCCCAGCGGACGTTGGCACCGAACCTCCGCCGCCGGGGGAGTTCCCCTTCAGCCGGGGCAACTTCGCGTCAGGCTATCGGGGCAAATTGTGGACGTTTCGGCAGTACTCGGGCTTCGGCACCGCCGAAGAATCCAACCGTCGCTATCGATACCTACTGGAACAGGGCGGCACCGGGCTCTCGGTGGCGCTCGATCTGCCCACCCAGTGCGGCTACGACTCCGATGACCCCGAGTTCGGGGAAGAGGTCGGCCGGGTCGGAGTCGCGGTAGACACCCTGGCTGACTTCGAGATCCTCTTCGACGGCATTCCGCTGGACAAACTCAGCACCAGCATGACGATCAACGGCACGGCCGCGATCCTGCTGGCGTTCTACGTCGCCGCTGCCGAGAAGAAAGGGATACCGCGGGCGAAGCTCACCGGAACCATCCAGAACGACATCCTCAAGGAATACGCGTCGCGCGGAACCTGGATCTGGCCGCCGGAACCATCACTGCGGTTGATCGCCGACACCATCGAGTTCTGCGCCGCCGAGGTGCCGCGGTTTAACGCGATTTCGGTGGCCGGCGCGCACTTCCGCGATGCCGGGGCCAACGCGGTGCAGGAGATGGCGTTCACCCTGGCCGACGGTGTGACCTATTGCGACACCGTGGTCGAGCGCGGTCGTATGACGATCGACCAATTTGCACCGCAGATCTCATTCTTCTTCTACACCCACGGCGACTTCTTCGAGGAGATCGCCAAATATCGTGCTGGGCGTCGGCGTTGGGCGACGATCGTACGGGAACGCTACGGCGCAACCACTGATAAGGCGGCGATGTTCCGCTTCGGCTGCGTCTGTGGCGGCGCATCGCTGTACGCGCCGCAGGCCCACAACAACATCGTCCGGGTGGCCTACGAGGCGATGGCTGCGGTGCTGGGCGGTGTCCAGTCGATGTTCACCGCGGCCTGGGACGAGCCGTTCGCCCTGCCCACCGAAGAAACCACCACACTGGCGCTGCGCACCCAGCAGATTCTGGCGCACGAAACCGGCGTCGCCAGCGTCGCCGACCCGCTAGGCGGCTCCTACTTCGTTGAGGCGCTGACCGATGCCACCGAGGCCCGCATCGTCGAGATCATGCATGACCTCGAGCAGCACGGTGGCATGGTCCATGCCATCGAGGACGGTTACCTGCAGGGCCTGATCGCCGACGAAGCCTTCAAGATGCATCAGGACGTTGAAGCCGGCACCCGACCGGTCGTCGGGGTCAACCGGTTCGTGACCGAGGAGCCGGAGCCCGACGTCGTCACCTATGAACTCGACGCCGAGGGACGTGATCTGCAACTCAAGCGACTCGCCAAAGTGAAAGCGGAAAGAGATTCGGCCGCAGTGCAATCCAGCCTCGCGGCACTGTCGCGAGCCGCCGAGGGAGACGACAACCTGATGCACAAGTTAGTCGACTGCGCCAACGCGTACTGCACGGTCGGGGAGATGGTTTCCACGCTCAAGGCAGTATGGGGCGAATTCCAGCAGCCGGTGGTGTTCTGATGACCGTTCGTATTCTGGTGGCCAAGCCTGGGCTGGATGGGCACGACCGTGGTGCCAAGATCGTCGCGCGCACCCTGCGTGACGCCGGCTTCGAGGTCATCTACACCGGCATCCGCCAGCGCATCGAGGACATCGCATCGATCGCGGTGCAGGAAGACGTGGCGGTCGTCGGCTTGAGCATCTTGTCCGGAGCCCACCTGGCCTTGACCAGGCGCACCATCGAAGCATTGCGGGCCGCCGATGCCGCCGACATCGCCGTCGTTGTCGGCGGAACGATCCCGCACGCCGATGTGCCAAAATTGCAATCTGCCGGGGCGGCAGCGGTTTTCCCCACCGGAACACCGCTCGACACGCTGGTGCGTGAAATCCGCAAGCTCACCGGCACACCGGAACCAGCCCTGGAGGAACCGTGCGCGTCGGAGTAATGATCGGCGCCGAGCGTGGCGATATGGCGCGCAAGGTTGCCAAGTTGGCCTCCGATATCGAATGGGCCGAATCCGCGGGATTGGACACCGCATGGATGCCACAGGTGCCCAACGACTTCGACTGCCTGACCATGGTGGCGTTGATGGCCGCGCATAGCTCACGCATCGAGCTTGGAACGGCGGTGGTGCCGTTGCAGGCGCAGCATCCTATTGCTCTTGCCCGCCAAGCGCTCTCGACGCACGCGGTGGCCGGCGGCCGGCTGGCGCTGGGCGTCGGGCCGTCGCACCACTGGATCATTCGGGACATGCTCGGCCTGCCGTATGAAAAGCCGGCCGCCTACACCCGTGACTATCTGCAGGTGCTCAGCGCCGCCATTGCCGGTCCGGGACCGGTTGACGTCGAGAATGATTCGTTCACGGTGCACAACCCGACAGCGATCGGGGCGGATACCCCGATGCCGGTACTGGTCGCCGCACTCGGCCCGGTGATGCTGCAGCTGGCAGGCGAACTGGCCGACGGCACCGTGCTGTGGATGGCCGACGAGCGTGCGATCGGTGATCACATTGCGCCGAAAATCACCAAGGCCGCCGCGGATGCCGGGCGTGCGGCGCCGCGGATTGTTGCGGGTATACCCGTATGCCTCTGTGCACCTTCCCAAGTCGACGAGGCGAAGGAGCGGGCAAACCGAATCCTGGGTGAGGCCGAGGTGTCGCCCAACTACCAGCGTCTGCTCGACCGCGGCGACGCTCGCGATGTCGGCGATCTGTGTGCGGCCGGTGACGAGACGTCCATCCTGGCTCGGATGCGACAATTCGCCGATGCCGGGGTGACCGACCTGTCGGTGCGGCTGCTGCCGATCGGCGAGAATCGCGACGAGCTGATCGCTTCCAAGCGCCGCACCCGCGAGATGATCGCCGAGCTGGCAACGGAGTTGCGGTGACGCCGGGAGACCCCGGACCACTTGCGGGAATTCGGATCCTCGAAGTCGGCACCATGCTGGCGGGTCCGTACGCCACCATGCTGCTCGCCGACCTCGGCGCCGAGGTCACCAAGATCGAACCGCGCGGGGGTGAGATCTCCCGCAGCGTCGGACCCAGCTACTTCGCCAGCCTCAACCGCAACAAGTCCAGCATCTGTCTGGACCTGAATTCCGATGCGGGACAAGAGCGCCTGGGTAAGCTGGTGTCGGATTCGCATGCGCTGCTGGTGAATCTCAAGCCGTCGGCCATCCGCCGGCTTGGCCTCACCTATGAGCAATTGCGGCAATACAACGAGCGGATCGTCTGTGTGGCGATCACCGGCTTCGGGCTGCATGGTGGCGACGATCCGGCTTTCGACTACGTCGTGCAGGCGGGCTTCGGGATCGCAGCACTGACCGGCGACCCCGCTGGCCCGCCGACATTGCCGGGCTATTCATCGGCCGACAACTCCACCGGAATGACTGCGGCACTGGGACTTCTGGCCAAGATCATCTCCGGCACCGGCGGACAAGTCGATGTGTCGCTGCGCGACGTCATGCTGTCGCAGCTGAATTACCACGCCGCCGCCTACCTCAACAACGGCGTCCAGCCGCAGCGCCGCCCGCATGGAGCGCACTCGTATTACGTTCCCGCTCAACTTTTTCCGACATCCGACGGCTATCTGGCATTGTTCATCACCCACGACGGGTTCTGGAAGTCCTTTGCCGCGGAAGCGGGTATCGGCGGGTTCGAGACCATGGCCGAGCGCGTTGCTCGCCGCGACGAAGTGCTGGCGGTCGTCACGGCCATGCTGGCGACCGATACCGCCGCGGGTTGGGAACGGCGACTGCGTCGGCTCGGCGTTCCGGCGGCGGCCGTCAGAACGCTACCCGAGGCGCTCGAGGCGACGCCGGAAATGGTTGTGACAGCAGGTGATTTCCGCCTGGTCGGCAGCCCGATCCACGTCTCCGGGTATCAGCCGGATTACCGGCCACCGCCCGCGCTGCCCGAGGGCTAGACGTCAGGAGCCAGGGCCGGTCAGGTGTGCCTCGGCGAGTTTGCGGAAGGCCGCAAGCAGACGACTGCGGTCCCCGGCGCGGCTGGCCAGTACCACGTGGCTGGGCTCGACGCCTTCCAGCGGGACCGTGGTGATATCCGGTCGGACGCTGTTGCCGCGCCAGTCCGCCGTGATCGCGATTGCCTGCCCGGAGGCGATGAGTTCGAACTTGTCCTCAAGCGCGTCCATGATCGGGCCGTCGGGTGCGCGGCGCCCGTCAGGGCGAGGATCGATGCGCCAGAACGCACTCCACGCCGGATCGGAGTGCCGCAACCGCGGCATGGGCTCGTCGGCGATGTCGTCCAGGGTGACCGATTCCCTGCCCGCGAGCCGATGGTCGATGGGAATCGCGACCACCCGAGGCTCGGCATACAGCACCGTCACGTGCAGCTGATCGGTCGGGAACGGCAGCCGGGTCACCAGAGCATCCACCCGATGGTCGAGTAGGGCATCGCGCGCTTGGTCCCAATCCACGTGTGACACTTGCACATCGGCTTCGGGGTGTTCGCGGCGCAGCTCGCGCACCGCCGGCGTGATGATCAGGCCCGTCGTATACCCGATTACGATCCGGCTCGGCTGAGCCGCGGCGCGGGCCTGCGCTGCGGCCTGGCCGGCAGAGCGCAGCAGGGTCTTGGCCCGGGGCAAAAAGACCTCGCCGGCTTCGGTCAGCCGGGTGCCCTGCGGCGTGCGGTCCAACAGCCGGACGCCGAGCTGCTGCTCGAGCCGGCGAATCTGACGGCTCAACGACGGCTGCGCGACGCGCAGCGCCGCGGCGGCCCGGCCGAAGTGTCGGTGCTCGGCCACTACGACGAAATAACTCACCAGCCGCAGGTCGAGATCGACCACCGGTGCTGCCGAGTCCGTCATGCGCCCAGTGTAGCGGTGCCGATGACAGCTATTCATCCCCGAAAGCCCGATGAGCTGCGGTGATGCCTGGTTCGCATCGCGCCATATGAAATAGGACTTGGACACGCTTCGGGGGCCGTCATTGACTTGGTGACATCAACCAGAAGGGAATTTCCATGCACGTCTTCGTCACCGGCGCGACCGGGCACATCGGCTCTGCCGTCGTCACCGAACTCCTCGAAGCGGGTCACCGGGTAACCGGCTTGGCCCGGTCGGATGAGGGCGCAGCCGCCCTGACGGCGAAGGGTGCCGCGGCGCACCGGGGCGACCTCGACGACCTCGACGGCCTGCGGAATGCCGCGGCGGCCTCCGACGGTGTCATCCATCTCGCCTTCAAGCACGACTTCAGCGACTATGCGGGCGCCGCGCAGAGCGACCTGCGTGCGGTCGAGGCGATGGGTGAGGCACTCGTCGGTTCCGACCGGCCCTTTGTCGGCACGTCGGGAACGCTCCTGCTCGCGTTGCTTGGCGAGGGGGGCGTCGGCACCGAACAGGACACGGTGGCCGCGGGCCCGAGGGTCGACTCGGAAAACGCGGTCATCGCCCTGGCCGAGCGCGGGGTGCGGTCGTCGGTGATCCGGCTCGCGCCGCTGGTGCACAGCGATCTTGACCACCATGGCTTCGCCCACCACCTGATCAACACCGCTCGCGACACCGGCATCTCCGGCTACCTGGGTGACGGGTCCAACCGGTGGCCCGCACTGCATACCCTCGATGCCGCGCACCTGTACCGACTGGCCCTGGAAAACGCGCCCGCCGGAACGCGTTTGCATGGGGTGGCAGACGAAGGGGTGCCGTTTAGGGACATCGCCGCCGTCATCGGCCGTCACCTGAACGTGCCGGCCGTCAGCGTTGCGGCCGAAGAAGCCGGTCATTTCGGCTTTCTCGCGCTCTTTGCGTCTTTGGACAACCCGACGTCAAACGCCTTGACGAGGAAAGTGCTTGACTGGCAACCGGAGCGGCCCGGGTTGATCGCGGACCTCGACGCAGGCCATTACTTCGGCGAGTAAAGGAGGACCTTGGTGGCTGATGCCGTGGTCGAGACTGCCCGTCAGGCATTGAGGCCGGTCGGTGCGAGCCTCCCGGTCTCCTTCACCGGCACGCCTTCTGTCGATGTGCAGCGCGAGGCAGTGGGCCGGTTGGAACGGGCCGGATTCCGCGCGGTGTGGACGAACGAAGTGATCGGCAAGGACGCCTTGGTGCAGCTCGCCACCTTGCTGTCCGCAACCGACGACATGGTGTTCGGTACGTGCATCGCCAACATCTGGGCCCGGCCGGCGCCGACCATGCATGCCGCGGCAGCCCAACTGGCACAGGCGTATCCGGGCAGGATCGTGCTGGGCCTCGGGGTCGGCTACCCGGAACAGGCGGCCAGCGTCGGCCAGGAATTCGGCGGTCCGCTGGCTACCATGCGCCAATATCTGTCCCGAATGGATAGCCCCACCTGGCCGCCGGCACCTGACGCGGCGTATCCCAGGATCGTCGCCGCCAACGGTCCGAAAATGCTTGCGCTGGCCGGCGAAGTCGCCGACGGGGCGCTCCCGGCGATGTTGCCCGTGGAGTTCACCACACAAGCAAGGGAATTGTTAGGCCCGGACAAGCTGCTGATCGTCGGGCTCTCCGTGGCGCCGAATGACGACCGAGATCAGGCGAAAGCGACTGCGCGGGAGATTGTTTCGGGTTGGCTCGGCCGCCGTCCTTATCGGGCCATGATGAAGCAGCTGGGCTACTTCGACGACGACATCGCGACGGTAAGCGATCGACTGGTGAATGCGGTCGTGGCCCATGGCCGTCCGGGAGACATCATCGCCACAGTGCGCGCGCATCTCGTCGCGGGGGCCGATCATGTCGTGCTGCTGCCGGCGATCGGCGGTGAGTTCGCGGCCGGCATCGAACAGCTCGAGCAGATCCGGTTGGCGTACCCCGGCTAGCCCGTCGGCCCGTGCTCGGTGGTCAGCTCGAGCAGTCGCGGAATCGGTGCGGGATTCAGCTGCAGGGCATCCGACATGGTTAGCTGGCCGGCGTTAGCGATCATGCCGTCCAGGATGGCCTGAAGATTGTCGCCCTCGATTTCATAGATGGCGACATACGGCCCGACACCGTCCACCGGACGTAGCCGTCGCGCCGAGACGAAGCCGTCGAGAGCCACCAACTCGCCGAGGTGCACTTCGTCGTACCAGGTGTTGTACTCCTCGTCGCGATCGGGCGAACTGGGATAACTCTCCACCAGGATGATGCCCTTGGCCATCGTCGCCGCCTCTCTAGTGACTACTCGTAGCGCACCGTGATCGAGCCCGTATCCGGTATGCCCTGGCACGTCAGAATGTAGCCCTCGTCCACTTCGTCATCGTCGAGAGCGTCGTTGATCCGCATGGTCGCGTGCCCTTCCTCGACGTGGGCCATGCAGGTCCCGCAGTTGCCCGCCTCGCAATTGAACGGTGGATCCAGGCCGGCCCGGCGCGCGCTTTCCAGCAGCGTCTCGCCCGGAACCAGCGGAACCTCCACCTTCTTGCGTTCGAGGTAGATCGTCACCTTGCCGGCGTTCAACGGATCTGCCACCCGTGCAGTCTCCTCGATGATCGCGGTGACGGCCGCATCCTGGAATGCTGATTGTCCCGCGGGGGCCGCCCCCTCCGTACTTGCGTTCTTCACTCTAGAGAATACTATTCTCACTAAGCGATAGGATCTTCTCAAGACTGTGCGGATGTCGGGTCACCCGGGCCTGCCAGGGAAGGACGGGACGTGACCGAGCCGGACGCGCTCGCGTTCGAGGGACGGCAGTTCACTGCGCCCCAGCTCGACGCGCTGGCGGACGGACTGGCCGCGACCCTGACAAAACGGGGCCTCGTCGCGGGCCAACGCGTCGCGCTCATGGCGTCCAACCGCCCGGAATTCGTCGCCGCCCTGCTGGGCATCTGGCGGCTTGGTGCCACGGTCGTCCTCATCAGTCCCGCCTGGAAGCACGACGAGGTCGATCACGCACTCGGGCTCACCCAGCCGTCCCACGCCGTCGGGGATCATCCGGTGTTGGCCGGGTTGATGCCGATGCTGGACCTGGACGAACCCATCTCACCCGCGGGGCCGACAGCGAGATCGCTGCCGCCACGGGCCGACGCGGTGCTGGCGTTCAGTTCCGGGACCACCGGCCTGCCCAAGGCCGTGCGGCACACTCACGCGGGGCTGGAAGAGGCCGTGCGGCACTGGCGCGACGCGCTGCAGCTGACCCGCCACGACCGCATCCAGATCGCCACCCCGCCGTCGCACATCCTCGGCCTGCTCAACATCCTGACGGTACTGCGGACCGGTGCCTGGATGCGGCTGCATCGGCGTTTCGACGTAGACCAAATGCTGCATCACATCGAAAGTGACCGCATCACAATCGAAATGGCGGTCGCCCCCATCGCGCTGGCCATCGCCTCGCATCCCACGCTCGAGTCATACGATCTGTCCTCGCTGCGATACATCATGTGGGGTGCGACACCGGTGAGCGCCAGTGTCGCCGAGACGGTGACCCGGCGGACCGGCGTCAATTGGGTCCCCGCGTACGGCACCACGGAATTGCCGGTCATCGCTTGCAATCCCGTCGACGGGGCCCGGCTCGACTCGGTCGGGCGTCCGGTGCCCGGTGTGGACCTGCGGGTGGTCTCGCTGCAGACCGGCGACCCGGTGTGCCTCGGGGAGGTCGGTGAGATTGCGGCGCGGTCCAAGTCGCTGATGGCCGGCTACCTGCCGGTCACGGAGACCGACGAAGTGATCCGCGACGGCTGGTATCGGACCGGGGATGTCGGCTGGCTGGACACCGATGGCTGGCTGCGGATCACCGACCGTCTCAAAGAGATGATCAAGGTGCGCGGCTTCCAGGTCGCGCCGGCCGAAATCGAGATGGTGCTGCACGGTCATCCGGCCGTGAAAGACTGTGCGGTGTTTGGCATTCCCGACGGGATCAACGGGGAAGCGGTCGTCGCCGCGGTCACCACCTGCGCTCCCGTCGACGCCGCTGACCTGACCGCCCGGGTGGATGAGAAGCTGGCGTCGTATAAACGTCTGAGCCGGGTCGTGTTCGTATCCGATATCCCCCGCCTGCCTTCGGGCAAGGTGCTGCGGCG
Organism: Mycobacterium numidiamassiliense; assembly: GCF_900157365.1. Classification (GTDB taxonomy): domain Bacteria; phylum Actinomycetota; class Actinomycetes; order Mycobacteriales; family Mycobacteriaceae; genus Mycobacterium; species Mycobacterium numidiamassiliense. The sequence continues at coordinate 900,564 of NZ_FUEZ01000004.1, forward strand.
AGTCCTGAAGGAGCGCTATGGATGCACGTCTAACAGCTGAACAACAACAGCTACGCGACGCGGCCGCAAAGCTGGCCGACGACCTCGGGCCTGGCGCTGTCCAGGACCTCGGCGAGGATAGTCGAATCAGCCGCCTGGACAGGCAGATTGGTGCGACGGGCTGGCGCTCGCTGCGCTCCGACGAAGCCTCTGGTGTCGAAGTCGCAATTGTCGCAGAGGAATTCGGGCGCCGACTGGTCGACGCACCGTTTCTCGGGCCGGTCCTGGCCGACGATCTGGCCCGCCGAGTTGGCGCCGACAGCGCGGGAACGACCATAGCTGTCGACGAGCACGCCATCGACGCGCGCGGCTACCAGCGAGCCCTGTTGCTCGACGGCTCCACGGTCCTGGCCGTGGATCTGGGTGCGCTCGGCGGCGGCGCCGACTTGACCCGGGCCGAAGCCGAACTAGCGGGAACACCGACCGAAATCGGCGAGGTATCGGAAGATGTTGCCGCGCAATGGCGTGCGCTCGCGCTGGTTGCCACGACGGCAGACCTGGTCGGAGTCGCCCGCGGCGCTCACGCCGTCGCCTGCGACTATGCGAAAATTCGCGAACAGTACGGCAAAGCGATCGGGTCCTATCAGGCGATCGCCCACCTGCTGGCCGAAAGCCTGGCCCTTATCGAAGGCTCGGTGAGTGTATTGCGGCACGCCGCATGGGCGGTCGATGAACTTCCCAGCGGCGAAGCCATTCGTGCGGCTCAAGTCGCGAAGGTCTATTGCGCGCGCGCGACCAGAACCGTGTGCGAGACCGCGATACAGGTGCACGGCGGCATCGGAAATACCTGGGAGTGCCTGGTGCATGTCTACCTGCGCCGCGCCCTGACATCGACCGAACTGTGGCCCGTTGCGTTGAAGGAGATCGATCTTGGACTTTCGTGACTCACCTGAGGAAGCCGCCTTTCGGGGACGGCTGCGCTCGTGGCTTTCGGTGCACGCCAAGAGGTTTTCCGGTTCGGGTGATGAGTATTGGGCTCGTCAGGCCGAGTGGCATCAGGCCCTGTATAGGGAGGGCTTCTTCGGGCTGTCCTGGCCGCGCGAATACGGCGGCCAGGAGTTGGCGCCGGTATACGACGTCATCGTCGACGAAGAGCTGGCGCGCGCCGGTGCTCCACCAAGGCCCAGTGTCGGCTACCTGGTCCACGGCATCGGCCGGTACGCCAGCGACGAACTGCGGCAACGGTTTCTGCCCGGCATCCTGAACGGCACCGAACGGTGGTGCCAGGGCTTCAGCGAGCCCGGCGCCGGCTCGGACCTGGCGTCGTTGACCACCAGCGCGCGCCTCGAGGGCGACACCTATGTGATCAACGGCCACAAGATCTGGACCAGCTACTCCGACGTCGCGGACTACTGCCTGCTGTTGGCTCGCACCGATCCCGACGCCAAACGGCATCGCGGTCTGTCGGCGTTCGTGCTCGAGATGAAACAGCCCGGCGTGCAGCAGCGTCCGCTTCAAATGATCAATGGCGTGACCAACGAATTCGGCCAGGTCTTCTTCGACGACGCAAAGGTGCCTGCGGACCGTATGGTCGGCAATCCCGGCGACGGCTGGGCTGTGGCCATGACGGTCGTCGGACACGAGCGGGAGCCGTCGACGCTGGGGTATGCGGCGCGATACGGCAAGCTTGTCCGAAGCATGCTGGCTCGCAACGTTGGTGAGGTGCCCGAGGAACTCGCCTGGGCGGCAATAGAATCCGAGATGCTAACTCACCACGTCCGGCGGCGGCTCTCCGAGCAGCTGGACGGGGTCTCGCATGGCTCGGAAGGATCACTCGACAAGCTACTGATGACCTGGGTCGAGCAGTCCGTCGGGCACGCCGCGTTGGCGGTCACCGGGACGCGTGATCCAGACCTGCTGAGCGCCTATCTGTACAGCCGCGCGCAAAGCGTCATGGGCGGGACATCGCAGATACAGAAGAACATCATCGCTTCGCGAATCTTGGGATTGGGAGTCTGACGTGTACGACATGCCTGCTGAAATCGACGTCCGGGCCGACGGGGCGCTGCGCATCATCACCCTGAACCGGCCGGATTCGCTGAATTCGGTCAACGACGACCTACACTCCGGGCTCGCGAAGATATGGCAGCGGCTGACCGACGACCCGACCGCCCGCGCGGCGGTGATTACCGGTGCCGGCAGGGCATTTTCGGCCGGCGGCGATTTCGGTTATCTCGAGGAACTGGCGAACGACGCCGACCTGCGGGCCAAGACCATCCGGGACGGGCGCGAGATCGTGCTGGGCATGGCGCGGTGCCGAATTCCGGTGGTAGCGGCTGTGAATGGGCCCGCCGTTGGCCTGGGCTGCAGCCTGGTCGCGCTGAGCGACATCGTCTACATCGCCGAAGACGCCTACCTGGCCGATCCACACGTGCAGGTGGGGCTGGTGGCCGCCGATGGCGGACCGCTGACCTGGCCGTTGCACATCAGTCTGCTGCTGGCCAAGGAATACGCGTTGACCGGCGCCCGGATCAAAGCGCAGCGCGCCGTCGAGCTCGGCCTGGCCAACCACGCCGTGGCCGACCCCGTTGCGGAGGCAATCGCCTGTGCCAAAAAAATTTTGGAGCTGCCCCAGCAGGCTGTCGAGAGCACCAAGCGGGTGCTCAATATTCATCTTGAGCGCGCGGTGCTCGCCAGCCTCGACTATGCCCTCTCGGCCGAGAGCCAGTCGTTTTTGACCGAGGACTTTCGGGCCAACGTCGCCAAGTTCAACGCAGCAAAAAACTGAGCCGCAATCGCGGCCCAGTCCTTTGCGTGCTTTGCTGCGATCAGCTCTTGGCGGCGGCCTTTTGGCGGGCCTCTGCCGTCTTCTCAGCCGCACGTGACGCTTCGGCCTGGGCCTCTTTCTTGGCCACGTCGCGCTGAGCCTGAGCCTTGTCCTGCTGGGCACGGCCTTCCTTGCGGAGACCTTCGTGGCTGATCAGGATGCCGAGGATTTCCTTGGTCTTCCCGATCGCGTCCTCAACGATGCCCTTGATGCCTTCGACGAGTCCATTGTCGCGCTCACTCATATTGAGCTCCCTTCCTGAAGTTACCGGTCTAGTGATCCGTACCCCGCGAGAGTGGCGCGCCAACGCTTATACCGATGCCATTGGTGTGGCCTCGGTCACCCCGGCCCTCTACCTGCGCCGCGGCGAAGCCACGGTGCGTTGTGGCTAGCAGCGTTCGGCGTGTCGGGCAGGTGTGTCGCGGTGACCGCCAGTCGCGATCGCCGACTTCGCGCGGCCGTCGCGCCAAGTGCCGAGCGTCTAGTCCTTCGCCAGGAACCGCACAGTTTCTCCACCGCGTGGTCGATGGTGACGCCGCCCGCCCCGCCGTGCAGCTCTGCTGGGATGTCAAACCTTGTCGTGGTGCCGCAGGAAATCACGCATCACCGCATCGAAGCGCTCTGGCTCCTCGATGAACGGCATGTGCGCGCTCGACTCGAACAACTCAAACCGTGAGCCGGCGATGCGCTGGTGCATTTCCCGCATGTGTTCCGGCACGCATTCGTCGTAGCGGCCCGCGACGATCAGCGTCGGCAGGGCGATCTCGGTCAACCGGTCGAACACGTCCCAGTCCCGGACGGTCCCGACGATGTGAAAGTCGCTGGGCCCGAACATCGTTTCGAAAATCTCGGTTCCCATGCGCCGAAAGGCATCCTCGAGCTCTGCGGGCCAGGGGCGGACGCGGCACAGATAGGTCTCATTCCACGTGCGGATGGCGGCCTGGTATTCGGCGGAGTAGGTCGTGCCCGCGGCTTCGTGACGATCGATGGCGGATTGGGTCGCCGGATCCAGCTCGGATTTCAAGCGGGTCACCATGTCCGCGAAGAGCGGTATCGACGCGATGCTGTTGGAGATGGTGAGGCTGACGGCCGCGGGCGCCGCATCCAGGGCGTACTGCTGCGCCAGCATTCCGCCCCAGGAGTTCCCGAAGATGTGAAACCTGCTCAGCCCCAGCTCTTTTACCACCGCGTCCATTTCGGCGACCGAGCGTTTCATCGTCCACAAAGCCGGGTCCGACGGGCGTTCGGAGTTCCCGCAGCCCAGCTGGTCCCAGAAAATCACCTCCCGCTCGCCGGCCAATCGCTCCAGCGAGCGTATGTAGTTGTGCGGGAGTCCGGGGCCGCCGTGAACGGCAAGTAGCGGGCGACCGGCGCCAGCGCCAACCCGCTTGAACCAGACATTTCCGCCCGGGACCGCGACTGTTCCCTCCAGCTGAGCCATGGCTAGCGGTGCCTCCTGATTGGTTGGTAAGCCCCCAGCAGAATGCCACGATCCGCTGCCGCTATATGCGACGAAGCAGGCCCCCGCGAGCGGGCGGTTCACCCAGCCTGCGGGACCGGCCTTCTTGCGACGCGGACTCTCGTACTGAGAGAATAATGTTCTCATGACCATCGCCGACCTGATCACGGGAGCGCGCAACGGATCTCAACGCGCGGTGGGCCGGCTGCTTAGCCTCGTCGAGGGCGAGCGACGCGACGAGGTGCTGGCCGCGATCGACCCCTCATCGGTACGTGTCGTCGGCATCACCGGGCCCCCGGGCGCGGGCAAGTCGACGACAATCGCGGCTTTGGTCGGCGCCTACCGGGAACGCGGGTGCCGGGTGGCCGTGCTGGCCGTGGACCCGTCGTCGCCGTTCAGCGGCGGAGCGCTGCTGGGCGATCGAATTCGAATGGCTGCGCACATCAATGATGCCGATGTGCTGATCCGATCGGTGGCTAGCCGGGGCCATCTCGGCGGGCTGGCCGCTGCCGTTCCGGCTGCCATCAGCCTGCTGGGCTCGATCGGTTATGACGTAGTCCTGCTGGAAACCGTCGGAGTGGGGCAGTCCGAGATTGAGATTGCCGCTGTGGCTGATCCGACCATCGTCATCCTCAACCCCGGGGCGGGTGACGCGGTGCAGGCCGCGAAGGCGGGTGTCCTGGAAGTCGCCGACATTGTCGCGGTGAACAAGGCCGACCGCGACGGCGCCGAACAGACCGTGCGCGACTTGCGCGCCGAAACGACGGCCCCGATCGTCAGCCTCATCGCCGCGCGCGGAGAAGGCGTGGCGGACCTGCTGGCCGCCATCGACGACCATCACCGCACCGACAGCCGGGCCCGGCGGCTGGCCCGCGCCCGGGCGCAGATCCTTTCCTTGGCACAGACCCGACTGCGCACCCGGCCTGATCTCGACCGGCTTGCCGAGGCGGTGGTCGACGGCCAGGACAACCCCTATGCGGCGGCTGAACGTCTGCTTTTGCCGCCCGCTCAACCACAGGATTGACGCGGGCGGGGGACAGCCCGCCGCCCTGAGTGTCCCCCGATCGGGGGACACCGGCGTTCATCACGTTTGCGGACCGATCGGCGGAGGTTTGCCCAGCTAAATCGCCCTACCTTGAGGTGGTGTTCAGATCCAACGCCAGCGAGGAGAACGGGCAGATGACTTCCACAACGGAGCAGTCGGCGACAGTGATGAGCGAGCAGTTGGAGCTGTACCGCCGCATGTGGGTGTTGCGACTGGTCGACATGGCACTGCAGGAGCTGCGCATCGACGGTCTACTCAAGGAGCCCGTCGAGGCCGGGTTCGGACAAGAGGCCGTGGCTGTCGGCGCCACCGTAGCACTGCGGCCGGGCGACGCCATGACAACCAGCATTCCGCACCTGCTGCACGCCCACCGGGCCGCGATCGGCCTGCCGCTGGGCCCGTCGATCGCCGAGATGATCGGCTCGGGTGCGGCAGACAGCGCGCGTGACGCGGTCCTTAACCGCGAATTGTCCCCGCTTTCAGGCAGTTTGGCGCAATCGGCGCTGCTGGCCGTGGGCCGGGCCTACGCGAACTGGCTGGCCGAGGAGGGCAAGGTGACGGTCTGCGTCATCGGCGACCACGAGGTGAACAGCGACGACTTCGCCGAAATCGTCAACGCCGCCGTGTTGTGGCGCCTTCCGGTGGTGTTCGTCGTCGAGAACACCCGCTTCGCGCGCAATACGTGCACGGACAGGGCCCTACACGAGCGCATCGGGATGCCCGTCCTGTCGGTCGACGGCAATGACGTTGACGCGGTTCGGGACTGCGTCGCCACAGCGCTTCGGCGTGCGAGCGACGACCAAGGCCCCACCCTCGTCCGGGCGGTCACCAACCGTGACAACCATGTCCACAAGGTCGACCCGTTGGTCTTCGCCCGGCAGCAGCTGATCGACGCCGGCGTCAGCGTGGGACACCTGTACGAGGTGGAGCGCAGGGCTCGCTACCTGGTCGCTGAGGCGGAGGCATTTGCCAAGGCCACGCTGGTCGGCGCGGCACCGGAGTCCGTCAGGCAGCCAGAGCCGTGGCCGGCCGCTAGTTGAGCAGCCCTTGGCGCATCGCCTCGGCAACAGCCGCCGCGCGATCGCTGACCCCGAGCTTTTCGTAGAGCCGCTGGACATGCGTTTTGACCGTTGACGGCGCCACGTACAGCTCACCGGCGATCGCAGGGATGCTTTGACCGCGCGCAATCCGATTGAGCACCTCGCGCTCCCGTGCACTGAGCACGGGGGCGCTTGGTGCTGCGCGCTGACGAATCTGTGCGGTAAGACCTCCAACGAGCGAGGGGGCCACCACGTCGTGACCCTGCGCGCAATCGAGCACGGCCTTGACGATTTCGCTGCGGGTCGAGTCCTTCAGCAAAAACCCGGCCGCGCCCTGCTGCAGCGCCTGATACACGATCGCCGACTCGTCGTGCGCCGACAGCAGCAGCACGCGGGTCGCCAACTCGTTGATGCGCACCGCCGCGGCCACTTGGCCGCCATCCATCCCGGGCATGCGGAAGTCGAGCAACGCGACATCGGGCAGATGCTCCTTGATCAACTCCAAGGCCGCCGTGCCGTCGTCCGCCTCACCGACGACATCCACCGCACCGCTCGACGACAGCGCGCGCACCACACCCTCGCGAAAAAGCGGGTGATCGTCGCCGACCACTACACGCACCTTGTCGGGCGTCGCTGGGCCGGCCATGGCGGAGAGTTTAGCCGGTTCCAGCAAAAGCGCAGTGTGGGGTTCCGGGCAACGTGATGCGCTTTTTCGCAGTTTGCTTCGGGGGAGCCCGCACCGATGAGTACGGTGATCGGGTGATCGATACCAGCGACGCAGAACTGCAGCGGGTGCGCAGGGTTCAGCAGCTGCGCTCGTATCGAATTGCCTCGGTGGTCCGCATCGGTGTGGTGGGACTCATGGTGGCCGCCATGATCATCGGCACGAAGCGATCCGAATGGCCGCAGCAGAGCATCTTGATCGTCGTCTACGCATTCATTGCCCTCTGCGCGGTTTCGCTGGCATTTTCTCCTTTTCATCAATGGGTCACGTTGGGCCAACTGGAGCCATTTGCTTTCACCGTTATCGACGTCGTCGCGTTGACGGTATTTCAGTTGTTGTCCACCAACGGGATTTATCCGTTGCTGATCATGACATTGCTGCCGATTCTGCTGGGCCTCGATGTCGACTCGCGGCGCGCGGCGGTGGTGCTGATCTTCTCCATGGTGGGCTTCGCGATCGCGGTGCTCCAGGACCCGGAGATGATCGACGACATCGGATGGTTCGAAGCCAGCTTCAGGTTCGTGCTCTACGGATTCCTTTGTGCCACGGCCTTCGTCGCGGTTCGCATTGCCGAGCGGCACGTCCGCTCAATGGCCGGGCTGAGCGCGTTGCGGGAGGAATTGCTAGCCCAGACGATGACCGCGTCGGATGTGATGCAGCGCCGCATTTCGGAAACCATTCACGACGGACCGCTGCAGGACATCCTGGTGGTGCGGCAGGAGATGGTCGAATTGAAAGCGGCGTTTCCCGACGATGAGCGGGTCGAGCGCGCGCTTGCCGGCCTGCACGCCGCCTCACAGAGCCTGCGGCAGGCCACTTTCGAGTTGCATCCGGCCGTTCTCGAGCAGGTCGGGTTGGGTGCGGCCGTGCAGCAGTTGGCCATCTACACCGCGGAGCGTTCCGGAATCGACGTCTCGACGGACATCGATTACGGGGTCCGCAACGAGATCGACCCGATCCTGTTCGGCGTTGTCCGCGAACTGCTTTCCAATGTGGTGCACCACTCTCGGGCCAAGCACGCGTCGGTCACGCTCGGCGTCACCGATCACACGTGTGTGCTGAACGTGTCCGACGACGGGGTGGGATTCGACAGCGAGACCATGGCACGCCGGCTTGGCGAGGGACACATCGGTTTGGCGTCGCATCGCACGCGGGTGGACGCCGCCGGTGGAACGTTCGTCTTCCTCGATGTGGCCGAGGGTACGCACATCTGCGTGGAGATACCGTTGAAGCAGTGACCCCGTCGGGCCCGCTATTTCAGGTCGACCGATTTCCCCGTGGCGGCGGCATGTCCCGCGCGATAGCCGAAAACCATTGCCGGACCGATGGTTCCACCCGCCCCGCCGTACGCTCTTCCCGTCGCACCGGCCATCGCGTTGCCCGCGGCGAAAAGACCCGGAATCGGCTCACCGTTGACGTGCAGCACCCGCGCGTCGTGATCGGTGCGCGGTCCGCCCTTCGTGCCCATGGCACCCACACACACCGGCACCGCGTAGTACGGGGCGGTGTCGATCGGGCCCAACGTCTTGCCGGCGGGTGTGGTGGCGGTGTCGTCTCCCCAGTAACCGTCGTATGCACTGGAGCCCCGGCCGAAATCGGGATCGGAACCCGAGGCCACATGGCGGTTCCATGCTTCGATCGTGCGTGTCAGGCCCTCGGCGTCGATACCGGTCTTGGCGCCCAGCTCCGCGAGGTCCGCGGATTCGCAGAACCAGCCCGGAACCGGTTCTCCCGGAGCGATACCTAGAAATCCGTAGCGCTGCAAGTGAACTGAGTCGAAGACGATCCAGCCGCGATCGTTGACGTACCCACCGCGGGGATCGAGGTAGTGGAACGCGCCTGCCATCGAGTTGTAATCGCATGCCTCGTTGACGAATCGGTGCCCGGCCTGGTTGACGATGATGCTGCGTGGGCGGGTCCGTTCCAGTCGAACGCTGCGGCTGCGTTGCTTGCCTTCGATGGTGTCGCCCGGGATCTGCACAATCGGAACCCACCACGCTTCGCCCATATTGGCCAGATCCGCGCCGTGTGCCATGGCCATGCGCAGGCCGTCGCCGGTATTGTTCGGCGGGGACACCGGGCCGTGCATCGGGCCGCGCAAAAATGCCTGCACCAAACTCGGATCCCATTCGAATCCGCCCACGCCCAATACGACACCCCTGCGCGCGCGCACCGTCGCGCCGTGCCCGTCCACCGTGATGCGCACTCCGGTGATCTCGCCGCCCTCGGCGATGAGTTCCTCCGCCCGGGCATTGGTGCGGACCTTCACCCCGGCGTCGAGTAATCCCTTGAGCAGCCCGGCAATCAGCGCGGTGCCGGCCACGCACAGATCGCTGCCGTCCTCGACCGCCACGTGCAACCGGGCCCTGGTCTCTGCGTCGATGCCGACATTGGACCAGTCGGCCGGGAATGACGTGATCCGAGAAGCCCACTCGCCCAGTTCATTCAGGTCGAACGGGCCCGCGGCCAGCGAGCGGCCGCCTGCCGGTTGTCCTCCGGGCAGCTCCGGCCGGTAGTCGGGGAAGCCGGTCGCGATGTCGAAGCGCAGACTACTGTGCTTCTCCACGAAATCGAGCATGGCCGGACCGGTCCGCACGAACGTCTCGACCAGGTCGTCGTCCATCGAACCGAATGACTGCGCGCGCAGATATTGCAGCGCGGCCTCCGTCGTGAGTTCTCCTGCGGGAGAACGGTTATGGGCCGGGATCCAGACGATGCCACCCGACACCGCGGTGGTTCCGCCGACGGTCGGCGCCTTTTCGAACACCGTCACCGACGCGCCGGCGGCCGCTGCCGCGAGCGCGGCGGTGAGCCCGGCTCCACCGCTACCGAGGACGACGACATCGACTTCTGAGTCCCAAGACATGGACGGTGATCCCTTCAGCTCAGTAGCTCGGACAACTGCTTGGCCGCGGTGACCACCGCGTCTTTCCCGCGCAGCACCACGTCTTCTCGATGTGAGATGAGGTTGATGCAGGTTGGTGGGGAGGGTGCTTGACGCCGTACCGCGACCGCCAGGCCGTACGTATTCGGTTCGATCTCACCGTATGTCGTCACCCAGCCGCGCTCGCGAGCGCGAGAGACCAGGCTCCGTTCGCCCGGGCGGGGCGGCAGGCTCGCGAGCAACGCGATTCCGGCGGCGCCGCGCTCCAGCGGGTAACGGCTGCCCTCGTGAAAGGAGAGTTGGTAGGCGACATGGCTCGGGACGATGACCGCGACCGCCACCTGCTGATCGCCCTCGGCGACGAGCAGGGAAACCGTGGTGCCGAGCTCGTCGGCCAGGGCGCGCAGCGTCGGTAGGCAGAGCTGGCGTACGTTGCGGTCGAAAGACGCGCCGAGCACGGCGAGGCCGGCTGCCCCCCGGTACCGCCCGTCCTCGCCCTTGGCTACCAGCCGGAATTGAGCCAACGTCGACAGCAGCCGATAGGCGATGGTGCGGTGCACCCCGACCTCGTCAGCGAGCTGCTGCACGGTCAGCCCCGTCGGGGACGCCGCGATTATCTGCAGCGCGGTGAGTCCCCGGGCCAGCGTCTGAGAACCAGTCCCTGAAGCCGTCACAGTCTTGACAGACCTCCCTGCGAGAGCGAAGCTCTAATATATAACGCACGCTAGTGTGCGATATTCGCACATCGCCTTAGTCTAAAACGAGAAGCACATTTCCACCAGCCTGGCCAGAGAGGAACCAGTGGCGGAGTTCGAGAGCGTATGGAGCGACCTGCAGGGCGTCGCGTTCGAGCAGGGCTACCTGGATGCCGACGGGGTTCGGACACGGTTCCTGCGGGCGGGCGATCCCGACAAGCCGGTGCTGGTGCTGCTGCATGGATCCGGCGGCCACGCCGAGGCCTACATCCGAAACCTCGCCTCGCACTCGGAGCATTTCCACACCTACTCGATCGACATGCTCGGCCACGGCTACACCGACAAGCCCGGCCACCCGCTGGAAGTCAGCCACTACGTCGCCCACCTGATGGCCGTGCTGCGCACCATCGGTACCGACCGCGTCTACCTCAGCGGTGAATCCCTCGGCGGCTGGGTGGCGGCCCGTACCGCGGTCGACCATCCGGACGCGGTGGTGCGCCTCGTTCTCAACACCGCAGGCGGGTCCCAGGCCGACCCCGAGGTGATGAAGCGGATCATCACGTTGTCCATGGCGGCTGCCGAAAGCCCAACGTGGGAAACGGTTCAGGCACGCATTAAGTGGTTGATGGCCGACAAATCCAAGGACTACGACGACCTGGTCGCCAGCCGCCAGCGCATCTACCGCCAACCAGGATTCGTCGACGCCATGCGCGACATCATGGCGTTGCAGGACCCCGAGATCCGGGCACGCAACATTCTCGGCCCGGCCCAATACGGATCGATCACCGCACCGACGCTGGTGCTCTGGACGAGCGATGACCCGACGGCCGACGTGACCGAGGGCCGCCGGATGGCTTCCATGATCCCCGGCGCGCGGTTCGAGGTCATGCAGGGCTGTGGCCACTGGCCGCAGTACGAGGACGCCAAGACCTTCAACAGCCTGCACCTCGACTTCCTGCTGGGTCGCTGATGGCCGCACGGAAAGCGGAATCCGACGCCTTCGACGTGTTGGTCGTCGGCGCTGGACCGGTCGGCTTGACGCTTGCCAATATCCTTGGCCTGCAAGGCGTGCGGACGCTGGTGGTCGAGGAGCGGGACAACCTCATCGACTACCCGCGCGGGGTGGGTCTCGACGACGAGTCGCTGCGTACCTTTCAGTCGATCGGTCTGGTCGATCGCGTCCTGCCGCACACCGTGCCCAACCAGATCCTGCGGTTCGTCGACGCCAAGCGCCGGGTGCTGGCCGAAATGGCCCCTCCCGATGCACGTTTCGGCTGGCCGAAGCGCAACGGGTTCGTGCAGCCGCTGGTCGACGCCGAATTGCTCACCGGCCTGGACAGATTCGCGCACGTCGAGGTGCGGTGGGGCCGGCCCATGACCGCGTGCGAAGAATCGGCCGATGCGGTCACCGTCACGCTCGGCGGTGACGGTGCTGCCACGAGCGTGCGCGTGCGCTATGTCGTCGGCTGCGACGGCGGGCGCAGCCTGACGCGCCGAGCGATGGGTGTGTCGTTCGACGGCACGACGTCCTCGACGCGGTGGCTGGTTGTCGATATCGCCAACGATCCGCTTGGCCACCCGAACAGCGAGGTGGGCGCCGACCCCGAACGCCCGTACGCCTCGATCTCGATTGCGCACGGAATTCGCCGCTTCGAGTTCATGATTCACGCCGACGAATCCGACGAGCAGGCAGAGGACCCGGAGTTCCTGACCCAGATGCTGGCGCGGATGGTGCCCCACCCCGACCGGGTGGACGTGATCCGCCGCCGCGTCTACACGCACCACTCGCGCATCGCCGGCGCGTTCCGTAGCGGCCGGCTGCTGCTTGCCGGCGACGCCGCGCATCTGATGCCGGTGTGGCAGGGGCAGGGCTACAACAGCGGTATTCGCGACGCCGCCAACCTCGGCTGGAAGCTGGCCGCGGTGGTCAACGGCCACGCCGGCGACGAGTTGCTGGACAGCTACGACGTGGAGCGGCGCAAGCACGCCCGGGCAATGATCGACCTGTCCACCATGGTCGGCCGGGTGATCTCACCCACCAACCGGCGCGTCGCGTCGGCCCGCGACCTGCTGGTGCGTTCGGCGTCAATTGTCCCCACGCTCAAGCGGTATGTGCTCGAGATGCGGTTCAAACCGATGCCGCGCTACGAGCAAGGCGCGGTCGTGCACGCGCTTGATCCCAAAGTGCCGCGCAACCCCGAGTCGCCGGTGGGTACCCTGTTCATCCAGCCCAAGGTCGACACCCGCAAGCAGCAGGACGTCCTGCTCGACGACGTGCTCGGCCCGTGGTTCGCCGTGCTGTGCTGGAACAACAACCCGCGCAAGATTCTCGGCGACGAGGCCTTCGTGAGCTGGAAAGCGTTGGGGGCAAGCTTCATTGCGCTGCGGCCGTCGACGCAGCTGCACTGGACCGCGCACGACGACCCGGATGTCGTCGTCGTCGGCGACCGCGCCGGAGACCTCAAGTCCTGGTTCGATGTCCGCCGGGAATCGGTCGTTTTCCTGCGTCCCGACCGGTGCATCGCGGGGGCCTGCATCGCTCAGCTCGCCCCCGACCTGAGCGCCGCGCTGATCGATGCCCTCACTCTCACCCCGGGAGGGGGTGAGTGCGAAAGTGACGCTGGCTCTGTGTTGTATGTCCCACAGCCCGCTGCTGAATCTTCCCGGGCCGTCGCGGGACCTGCTTGACGACATCGAGGGAGCGATCGCCCAGGCGCGCGCCTTCGTCGACGACTACGACCCCGAACTCGTCGTTGTCTTTTCCCCGGACCACTACAACGGCTTCTTCTACCGCGCGATGCCGCCCTTCTGTATCGGGTTGAGCGCCAGTGGAGTTGGTGATTACGGCACGCACTCCGGCCCGCTTCCGGTGCCGCAGGACTTGGCCGAGCAGTGCGCGGAGGCCGTGCTCGACGCGGGGGTCGACGTCGCGATATCGGCGAGCATGGATGTGGACCACGGCACCGTCCAGCCGCTGGAGAAGCTGTTCGGGGACGCCACCGCGCGACCCGTGATACCGGTCTTCGTCAACGGCGTCGCCGTGCCACTGGGGCCGTTGCATCGGATCCGCGCGCTGGGCACCGCAGTCGGCACCTACCTGGCCACCCTGGACAAGCGGGTCCTGATCATCGGATCGGGCGGGCTCTCGCACAGCCCCCCGGTGCCCACGTTGGCGACAGCGCCGCCCGCGGCGCTGGAGCGGATCGTGCACGGCCGGCCGATGACGCCCGAGCAGCGCCAGGCCCGGCAGACGGCCGTGATGGAGGCGGCCCGCAGCTTCGCCGCCGGCGAGAGCGACCTGCAGCCACTGAACCCCACGTGGGATCAGCGCTTCCTCGAAATCGTCGACGGCGGACGGCTCGACGAGTTCGACCAGTGGTCGAACTCGTTCGTGCTCTACGAGGGTGGCAGCTCGGCACATGAAATCAGGACGTGGATAGCCGCTTTCGCGGCGTTGGGGACCGCTGGCGAGTACCGGACAGGGCTGCGGTACTACAAGCAGGCCGAGGAACTCATCGCCGGGTTCGCCATCAGGACGGCGATGCCGACATGACGTCCCCGCAGACCAACGGCCATGACCACGCGGTCGACGTGCTGATCGTCGGATCCGGCGGTGGAGGCATGGCGGCCGCCCTGACCGCAGCCGCATCGGAACTCGACGTTCTGGTGGTGGAGAAGTCGCCCCAGTTCGGCGGTTCCACCGCGCTGTCCGGCGGCGGCATCTGGGTGCCCGGAGCGCCCTCGCAGCGCAGGGCGGGCTACGTCCCGGAACCCGAAGGCGTGGTCAAATACCTGCTCGAGATCACCGACGGTCTGGTCAGCGAAGCGCGCATCCGGCAGTACGTCGAGTCGGCACCGAAAATGCTCGAATTCCTCGAGGGTCTGTCCAGCTGGTTCGAATTCGTCTGGAAGCCCGGCTACGCCGACTACTACCCGGAATTGCCGGGCGGCTCCGAACTGGGCAGCACCATCAACGTGCCGCCCATCGATCTGCGCAAGCTGGGCGTCGACGAGCAGCAGCTGCTCGCGCCGCTCGCGTTCGCTCCCCGCGGAATCTGGCTGGGCCCCAAGGAGTTACGACAGTTCTACCGGATCAGGCAGTCCTGGGCCGGCAAGGGTGTGCTGCTGAAGTTGGTCGCCCGCATGCTCAGGGCCCGGGTGCTCGGCGAGCGCATGGCGGCCATCGGGCAGTCGTTGGCGGCCCGGTTGCGTCTGGCGATGCGGGAGCGCAATATCCCGCTGTGGCTCGACTCGCCGATGGTCGAGTTGATCACCGACGCCGACGGATCGGTCACCGGGGCCGTGGTGGAGCGCGACGGTGCGAAACGCCGGATCGCCGCGCGCGCCGGTGTGATCCTGGCGTCCGGGGGATTCGACCACGACCTCGCCTGGCGCAAGGAGCACCTGCCCGTCGTGGACCAAGACTGGAGCTTCGGCAACCCCGCTTCGATGGGCGACGGCATCCGGGCAGGGCAAAAGGTGGGTGCGGCGACCGATCTGCTCGACGAGGCATGGTGGTTCCCGGCCATCCAATGGCCGGATGGCCGGATGCAATTCATGCTCAACGAGCGGATGATGCCGTCGCAGTTCATCGTCAACGGCGAAGGCAAACGCTTCATCAACGAGGCGGCGCCGTACATGGATTTCGGCCACGCCATGATCGACGGCCAGCGCTCCGGCGTCACCCACATCCCGTGCTGGCTCATCACCGATCACCGGTCGTTCAACCGCTACGTCGTCGGCGGCCACCTGCCGATACCGAAGATTCCCTTCGCGCCGGTACCCACCGGCCGCAAGGTGCCGGCGGCCTGGCTGGAATCGGGCGTGGTCAAATCGGCGATGAGCTGGGACGAGATGGCGGCCAACATCAACGTCCCGGCCGAGCAACTTCGCCACACGGCAAGTCGCTTCAACGAACTCGCGCACAAGGGGCATGACGACGATTTCCACCGGGGCGACAGCGTCTACGACAACTACTACGGCGACCCGACCCTGCCCAACCCGAACCTGTACCCGCTGGGGAATCCGCCGTACTACGCGTTCCGGATCGTCCTCGGCGATCTGGGGACCTCGGGCGGCCTGCTGACCGACGAATATGCGCGAGTGCTGCGACCGGACGCCACGGTGGTGCCCGGCCTGTACGCGGTGGGCAACACCTCCGCGGCAGTCATGGGCCGCAGCTACGCGGGCGCCGGGGCAACCATCGGCCCGGCCATGACCTTCGGCTTCGTCGCCGCGAAACACATTGCAGGACAAAAGGCCACCCACGCCCTTAATTCTCATAGGAGGAAGCAATGAAAATTTCACTGTTCTACGAATTCGCCCTGCCGCGCCCCTGGGCGCCGGATGACGAGCGGGAGATGCTGCAAGACTGCCTGGACGAGGTCGAGGCCGCGGACAAGGCCGGGTTCTCCACGGCGTGGTTGACCGAGCACCACTTCCTCGAGGAGTACTGCCACTCCACGGCGCCAGAGATCTTCCTGGCCGCGGCCAGCCAGCGGACCAAGAACATTCGGCTGGGCTTCGGCATCATGCACCTGTTGCCCGCCGTTAACCACCCCGCCCGGGTGGCCGAGCGCGTCGCGACTATCGACCTGCTCTCCAACGGGCGTGTCGAATTCGGTACCGGTGAAGGTTCCTCCGTCGGTGAACTCGGCGGATTTGATGTCGATCCCGCCGACAAACGCGCGCAGTGGGAGGAATCCCTTGAGGTCGCGATCCGCTGCATGATCGAGGAACCGTTCACGGGTTTCAAAGGTGAGCAAATCCAGATGCCGCCCCGTAACGTCATCCCCAAGCCGCTGCAAAAGCCGCATCCGCCGGTCTGGGTCGCCTGTACGCGGCCGGCCAGCGTGCAGATGGCCGCCCAGAAGTGCATCGGCGCACTGAGTTTCGCCTACACCGGTCCGGGGCCGCTGAAAGAGCGAGTCAACGGCTACTACAAGGAATTCGAGGAGAACGGCGTGCCCATCACGCCACAGATCAACCCGAACATCCTGGCCATTGGCGGTGACCTGTCAATGATGGTTGCCAAGACCGAAGATCAGGCGCTGCAACGTCTGGGGCAGGGCGGCGGATTCTTCTCGTTCGGCATCATGCACTACTACCTGACCGGGATGCACACCCCTGGCCGCACCGGGGTGTGGAAGCGGTACCTCGAAGAGGTCGAGAAGGACCCGACGCTGGCCTACGGCCCCGGGCGCGGGGCGATCGGCACGCCGGATACCGTGCGCGAATTCCTGCGCGGCTACGAGGAGAGCGGCGTCGACGAGATCATCCTGCTGCTCAACCCGCGCAGCCACGAGGGCACCATGGAATCCATCGAGCTGATGGGCAAAGAGGTGTTGCCCGAGTTCATCGAGCGTGACCAGAAAGCGTTGGCCGACAAAGCCAAGCGGCTCGCACCGGTCATCGAGAAGGTCGAGGCGCGACGCCACACGTCGGGCGCGCCGCTGTTCGACGAGACCTACTCGTTCGGCGGTCTGCCCACCGGGCGCGACAAGTTCACCGCCAGCGAGATCCCCGAGGCGATGGCGGAGATCAACGAGGGCCGCGTGCAGGCGGCACAGCGCGCGAAGGAAGAACGTAAGTAACCCCGAAAGAGGGTGTAGCGTTGGGACACATCGACGAGCTGTGGCGCTACGACGGCCGCCGGGCCGTGGTCACCGGGTGTGCGTCAGGTATCGGCGAACACGTGGTGCGCCAGCTCACCGAACTCGGGGCCGATGTGGTCGGGTTCGACAAGCGCCGTCCGGCCTTCGAGCTCAACGACTTTCGTGAGGTCGACCTGGCCGACCCGGCCTCGATCGATCGCGCAGTGACGTCCATTGACGGGCACGTCGACGCGCTGTTCAACATTGCCGGGGTCTCCTCGGGCATCGGCGACCCGCAGCTGATCGTCGCGATCAACTTTCTGGGGATGCGCCATTTCACCGAGGCGCTCGTTGCCAAGATGCCTGCGGGTTCGTCGATCGTGAGCGTGTCCTCGCTCGCGGCGGCTGGATACCGCGAGCATCTGCGTGAGGTGGCGCCGTTGCTCGACACCGCGAGTATGGCCGACGGAATCGACTGGTGTGCAAGGCATCCCGATACGCTGGGCACCGGCTACCAACTGTCCAAGGAAGCGATCATCCTGTACACGATGCGAAATGCGACGCCGCTCGGCGCCCGTGGCATTCGCATCAATTGCACCGGGCCAGGGGTCACCGAGACGCCGATCCTGGACCAGCTGCGCACGGCCTACGGGCAGGGATTCCTTGACGACATCCCCAAGCCGCTGGGTCGCGTGTCCGAGCCCGCGGAACAGGCGACGGTTCTGCTCTTTCTGAATAGCCATGCGGCCAGTTATATTTCGGGTCAGGTGATATGGGTCGACGGCGGAAACGTGGGCGCCGCGATCGCCCGTGAACTCGAGGAAGGGCGTGCTCCGTGGCCGGTGTGACGGACTTTCGCCAGGCGGCTCGTGAGGTGTCCAACTGGGGCCGCTGGGGCGCCGACGACGAGCTCGGCACGCTGAATTTCATCACCGAAGAAAAGGTGGCCCAGGGCGCAAGCCTGGTCAAGCACGGGAAGGTGTTTCCGCTCGGCGTGGACTTCGGCTCGTCGGGACCACAGGGCGCCTTTGGGTTTCGGCACAACCCCATCCACGTGATGACTGTGGACGGTGGAGACTCCAGCACGCTGGCACACTACGGACCCAACTGGGCCAGGAACCCGACGGCGAAGCAGATGGGCGGCTATCTCGTCGACAATCTGTTCCGCTTCAACGACGACATGATCATCATGCCGCTGCAGGCGGCCACCCAATGGGACGCGCTCTCGCACGTCTACTACGACGACCTGCTCTACAACGGGATCCCCGCCGGTTCGGTGACCAGCCTGGGCGCCTACCACCTCGGTATCGAGAAGGTGGACGGCAAGGGCATCACCTCGCGGGGTGTGCTGCTGGATGTGGTGCGCCATCGCGGCGCCGAGGTCTTCCTCGAACACGGAAACCCAATCACCCCTGAGGAATTGGACGACGTCGTCCGGGCACAGAACGTGACGGTCGGTCGCGGTGATATCGTGCTCATCCGAACCGGTTGGTGGACGAGGTTTTTGCAGACCGGGAACAAGACCGAACTGTATTCCGGGCTGGACTGGCGGTGCGCGCACTGGCTGCACGACAACGACATCGCGGCGGTCGCCTCCGACAACCTGCAAGTCGAAGATCCGGTGTCCGGCGTCGACGGGGTGTTCTTGCCCTTCCATCTGCTCGCGATTCGTGACATGGGCCTGATGCTCGGCGAGTACTGGGATCTGGCCGCGCTGGCCGATGACTGCGCGGCCGACGGCGTCTACGAGTTTCAACTCATCGCGCCGCCTCTGAGATTCGTTGGGGCCGTGGGTTCTCCCGTCAATCCGATAGCGATCAAATAATGCAGATTCAGCGCAAGGCCATGCTCGTCGACGGCCTGGCCACCAGCTATCTAGAAGCGGGCCAAGGCGATCCGGTGGTGCTGCTGCACGGCGGCGAGTTTGGCGGCAGCGCGGAGCTCGGGTGGGAACGCAACATCGCCGCACTTGCCGCGCAGTATCGGGTGCTGGCACCGGATCAGCTGGGGTACGGGCAGTCGGCGAAGGTCATCGACTTCGTCGACGGCCGCGGCATGCGGATTCGCCACGTGGCCCGCTTCTGCAAGGCGCTCGGCATCGACTCGGCACACTTCGTCGGTAACTCGATGGGTGCCATCAACCTGCTCACCGACGCTACGTCGGAGGGGCCGCTACTGCCTATCCGCTCCCTGGGCATCATCTGCGGCGGCGGGGAGATCCAGCAGAACCAGTACTTCGAAGCGCTGCAGCAGTACGATGCATCCTTGCCGGCGATGCGCAGCATTGTCGAGGCGCTGTTCTACGACGCCGGCTATCCCGCCGACGACGACTACGTGCAGCGCCGCTACGAGTCCAGCACCGCTCCCGGGGCATGGGAAGCGATAGCGGCGGCCCGTTTTCGGCGCCCCAATGCCCGACCCTCCTCGACGCCGTCGAGTGCGCGGGCCTACGAGCGCATCGGTGTGCCGACGATCGTCGTCGAAGGTGGCGGGGACAAGCTGCTCCCGTCCGGCTGGGCGGCTCAGATCGCCAAGCAGATCGACGTCGCCCGCTCGGTGGTGGTCGACGACGCCGGCCACTGCCCGCAGATCGAGCGGTCGTCAGCGGTCAACGAGTTGCTGCTGGAATTTCTCGGCGGCGTTGGTTAGAAGACATAGTTCAGAACGGTCTGCATCCCGGCGACTTGGTGGTAGTTGTTGTGGCAGTGCATCACCCATTGCCCAGGGTTGTCGGCGACCAGAACGGCATTCAGCTTCTGCTTGGGCAGCACGATCACGGTGTCTTTGCGGGCGCCTGGGGTGCCGTCGGCGTTGATCAGCTGGAATGTGTGACCGTGCAGGTGGATTGGGTGATACATCATCGTGGTGTTGTCGAACGCCAGGGTCGGTCGTTGTCCCTGCCGTATCTGCAATGGATTGGTTTTGCTCCACGGCTCGCCGTTGATCGTCCAGTTGTACTGCATCATGTTGCCGCCCAGCACAACCGGAAGGTTCAGGTTGGGGTCGGGCCGGCCCAAGTTGACCGGCGTAGTGGCAGAGAACATCTCGATGGTGCCCACCCGCTTGGTGAGCTCGGGTGGTTGGAACTGTGGATCGGGAGCGCTGCCCTTGCCGGTCGACAGCAGCGCTCGCGCCAGCGCGTTCTTCCCCTCGGCCAGCGCGACCAGTGGGAAGACGCCGTCGGCGGCGGTCACAATGACGTCGTAACGCTCCGCCATGCCGATCAGCAGGGCGTCAACCTCCCTGGGCACTACCGGGAAGCCGTCGGTGTGGGTGACTGTCATCGTATGTCCGGACAGCGCCACCCGAAATGCGGTGTCGGCGCCGGTGTTGATGAATCGGATCCGGATGCGCTGACCCGGCTTTGCCTCGAAGGTGGTGGGAGCTGCGGGGATTCGGCCGTTGACCAGATAGTACGGGTAGGCGATGTCTCCTGCGTCACCGCCGAGTAGGTCGCTGGTGCCGACGCGCGCCGCCGGCGCTGGGGGCGGTGGAGCAGAGCTGCTCGCGCTCGCCGAGGTGGTCCCGCTCGTCGAGCTGGTCGCGCTCGTCGAAGTAGTCTCGCTCGTCGAGGTTGTCGGACTCGTCGCGGTGGTCGAGGGAGACGGGGATGCTGGCATGGACATCGGTGGCTTGCTCGGATTCGCGAGTTCCTCGTACCACTGCTGCGGGGTCTTCCCGACGCCGTCGGTCCAATCATCAAGTACCACAATCCATTCGGCGTCGTAGTCCCCCTCGGTGGGATCCTCGACGATGAGTGGCAGGTAAAGTCCCACGTCGTCCTGAAGGCCGACGTGCGGGTGGACCCAGTAGGTTCCCGAATTCGGCACGGAGAACTTGTACGTGAAGTCCTGGCCCGCCTCGATATTCGCAGTCGCGGGCTCGGCGCCGTCCATGTCATTGCGCAACGCGATGCCGTGCCAATGCGCCGACGTCGGCTCGCCCAGCCGGTTGGAGACCTTGACTGCCAGCTCGTCGCCGACCTTGGCTCGGATCACCGGCCCGGGAATGGTGTCCCCGAACGCCATCGTCCGGACAATCGGTCCACCCAGGTCGATCTGCGTCACCTGCGGGGTCAAGCTGGCTGTCACGGTGCGCCCGCTGTGCGGACGCGCCGCCTCGGCGGCAGCGATCGCGGCGGTCATCTGGGCCGCGGCACCTGGCACCGGTGGCGCGGAGTTGCTGCACCCCGCCAGCGTCAATCCGCCGGCGATGCCGGCGGCGATGAAGCCGCGCCTGGAGAGCTGCGTGCCGTCCACGGGGACCCCGCTTATGGGTAGCACCGGCATTCGTCGCTCCTTGTCGTCGGTCCATTCGTCCCCGGCGAGTTATACCGTGCTAGGCCGTTAGCCAAAGCGCAACAGTTGACCTTCCTAGCGCGTCGCGTGCGCGGCCAGCCAGTCGCTGAAACTGGTGGGGTAGACGGTGAGTTCCTCGCCGTCGACGGGAACGATCGTGCGGTCGTCGAGCACCGCGCCGTAATAGCGGGCGTCCGTGTCGGTGACGACGTTGCGGTTGTCGCCCGTGGCGGCGAAACGGGTTCGGATGAAGTCGTCCATGCCTTGCCTATCCGGGCCGGCGATGTTGATCACGCGGTTGAGTGGATCGGCGGCCGCCGCGCGGGTGACGGCCGTGGCGACGTCCGCGGCGGCGATGGGCTGGAACGCCCCATGCGGCGCGCGAATCGTATCACCGTCGGCCAGCGAATCCGCAATGCCGTCAACGAATTCGAAGAACTGGGTGGCCCGCACGATGGTATAGGGAGCTCCCGATTCCACGATCAGCTTCTCCTGGGCGACTTTGGCTCGCAGGTAACCACTTTCGGCGGCCCGGTCGGCTCCGACGATCGAGAGCGCGACGTGGTTTCCCACGCCGGCCGCCCGCTCCGCCGCCAGGAGGTTGCGGGTCGAGGTGGTGAAGAACTCCAGCACGTCGTCGTCGGCCCAGGATGGTGAGTTGGCCACGTCGACCACCGTGTGGACACCGGCGACGGCCTGCGCGAGACCCTCGCCGGTGACGGCGTTGACGCCCGAGCGGGGCGAGGCCGGGACGGCTTCGTGTCCCAACTCCGCTAGCTGAGCGACAACCTGTGCACCGATGAGCCCGCTGCCGCCGATCACTAACACCTTCATGATCTTGCCTTTCAACGTTTGCGAGATGTCCTGGCGAACCAAGCATTGTCGAACCCCGCCAGTCGGCCAAGGCTCTGGCTTGTGCTTTCTGCTCGGAACGCTTAAATCAACTGCTTGACTTAACGCTCGCGACCCCGATTAACTCGTCGTGTGGTCAACGAACTGGATGGCAAGGTCGCCATCGTCACCGGCGGTGCCTCGGGTATCGGTCGCGGAATAGCGGAACGCTTTGTGGCCGAGGGATCCCGGGTCGTCATCGCCGATGTCGCGACCGACATGGGCGAGCAGCTGGCCGCCACACTGGGCGGCGCCGCCTTTTTCCAGCGGACCGACGTCTCGGATCCCGAACAGGTCGGGGCACTGATAGCGGCGACCGTCGAGAAATTCGGCGGGCTGCACGTGATGGTGAACAACGCCGCGGTCTCCAGCCCCTTGCGCCGCTTGCTCGACGACGACCTGTCGGATTTCCATCGGATCATGGGGGTCAACGTGCTGGGCGTGATGGCCGGTACCCGAGATGCTGCCCGGCACATGGCCGAAAGCGGCGGGGGATCGATCATCAACCTCACGTCGATCGGCGGGATCCAGGCAGGCGGCGGGGTGATGATCTATCGCGCATCGAAAGCCGCCGTCATCCAGTTCACCAAGTCGGCGGCAATTGAGCTGGCGCGCTACGACATTCGCGTCAACGCCATCGCGCCCGGGAGCATACCCACGCCGATCTTGGGTAAGTCGGCCGCCGGGATGGATCCAGATGAGCTGGCGGAGTTCGAGGCCCGGATCCGCCAGGGGATGCGCGATGACCGGCCGCTGAAGCGGGAGGGCACGACCGACGACGTTGCCCAGGCCGCGCTGTATTTCGCCACCGAGCGCTCGCGCTACGTCACCGGAACCGTGCTCCCGGTCGACGGCGGGACCTCGGCCGGGAAGGTGGTCCGTCCGAGGAAGCGCGAGGGATGAGCGCCCATGGCCGGCAGCATCATGGGCAAATTAAATCAAGCGCTTGACTTAACGACGGCGAGCGAGGTTGACTAGTCCAATGACCACGGCCAGGACGGTCCGCACCGAGCGGGCCAGCTCCACCCAGGAGGCCATCCTGGTGGCGGCCGAGCGGCTGTACGCCGAGCACGGCATGTTCGCTGTATCGAACCGGCAGGTCAGCGAGGCCGCGGGACAGGGCAACAACGCCGCGGTGGGATACCACTTCGGCACCAAGGCGGACCTGGTGCGCGCCATCGAGAGAAAGCACCGCGGGCCCGTCGAGGAGCTGCGTGAGCAGATGGTCGCCGACCTGCTCGCGTCGGGCGGCAACGCCGAACTGCGGGATTGGGTGGCCTGCCTGGTCCGCCCCCTCACCGATCACCTGGCCGATCTCGGCAACCCCACCTGGTACGCGCGCTTCGCCGCGCAGGCGATGACTGATCCGGCCTACTACAACATCGTCGTCAAGGGCGCGCTCAGCTCGCCGTCGCTGGTTCAGGTGGTCGACGGGTTCAACCGCTGCCTGCCCAACCTGCCCGCGGACGTGCACTTCGAACGCAACATCATGGCCCGCAACCTGTTGATGCACACCTGCGCCGACCGCGAGCGTGCGCTCGCCGCAGGTTCCCCCATGGCCCAACCATCCTGGCGGGCCGCGTCTTTCGGCCTCATCGACGCGATCGTCGGCCTATGGCTGGCGCCGGTGACACCGCACGAGTGAAGAGCATGCAGATGAAAGTGATTGTCGACCAGAACATTTGCGCATCCTCGGGCAACTGCGTCATGAATGCGCCCGAGGTTTTCGACCAGCGGGACGAGGACGGTGTCGTCGTCCTACTCAACGAGCATCCGTCGGACGATCAGACCGAGGCCACCCGCCAGGCAGCCGCGGCGTGCCCCGCGCAAGCCATCCACATCGAGGAATGACATGTCGGAAGCACTGACCAGCAGTACGACCGAGGCCGAGATTCCGGCGTATCCGATGGACCGGGACGCGCGCTGCCCGTTCGCCCCGCCGCCGGACGTCATGGCCCTGGCCGAGGAGCGGCCGTTGTCCCGGGTCCGGATCTGGGATGGCAGCACGCCATGGCTCATCACGGGTTACGAGCAAGTGCGCGACCTGTTTTCGGATTCCAGAGTCAGCGTTGACGACCGGGTGCCCGGCTTTCCGCACTGGAACGAGGGCATGCTGTCCACCGTTCACAAGCGTCCCCGATCGGTGTTCACCGCCGACGGCGACGAGCACACCCGATTCCGGCGGATGCTGTCCAAGCCGTTCACGTTCCGCCGAGTCGAAGGGCTCCGGCCCTCGATCCAGCAGATCACCGACGACCACATCGACACCATGCTGGCCGGCCCGCAACCCGCGGACATCGTCTCCTCGATCGCGCTGCCGGTTCCGTCGTTGGTGATCAGTCAGATGCTGGGCGTGCCCTACGAGGATGCCGAAATGTTCCAGCATCACGCCAATGTCGGCCTCGCGCGCTACGCCGCCGCCGAGGACACGATGAAGGGCGCGATGAGCCTGCACAAGTACCTGGCTCAGCTGGTCGAAGCGAAGATGGAAAACCCCGCCGAGGACGCGGTTTCCGACCTCGCCGAACGGGTCAAGGCCGGCGAGCTCAGCGTAAAAGAGGCCGCGCAGCTGGGCACCGGACTGCTCATCGCCGGGCACGAAACCACGGCGAACATGATTGGGCTCGGCGTCCTGGCGCTGCTGCTGAACCCCTCCCAGGCGGCCGTCATCCGCGATGCCGAGGATCCCAAAATCCTTGCCAACGCGGTCGAGGAGTTGCTGCGCTACCTCAGCATCATCCAGAATGGCCAGCGCCGGGTTGCGTTGGAAGACATCAACATCGCCGGGGAGACCATCCACGCGAACGACGGCATCATCATCGACCTGGCGCCGGCGAACTGGGATGCGGACGCCTTTACCGAACCCGATCGGCTCTACCTGCACCGCTCGGGGGCCGATCGCAATGTCGCCTTCGGCTACGGTCGCCATCAGTGCGTCGGACAGCAGCTTGCCCGGGCGGAGCTACAGATCGTGTACCAAACTCTGTTCCGCCGCATCCCGACCATGGAACTGGCCGTGCCGATCGAGGACGTCCCGTTCAAGCATGACCGGCTCGCGTATGGCGTCTATGAATTGCCGGTGACCTGGTGACCGAAATCGATTGAGCGGCCAGAGATCTCAAACCCCGATCCAATTGGAGGGTCAACAATGTCAACGCCGACAACCACCTCGCTCTACCCGCCCGGAGGCTATGGAGCGCCGAAGGATCGCCGCGGCCACGCGGCCGACAGCGATATGGGCCTGCCGGAGGGGACCGTGGTCTTCTCGGCGGACAACCACATCTCGCTGGCCGACGACATCTTCTACGACCGTTTTCCCGACGACCTCAAGGACAAGGCGCCGCGGATCTGGTACGAGGACGGCGCCTACCAAGTCGGGCGCAAGGGGCAGTCGTTCCTGCCCGGCGACTTCAGCGCGGTGCTCATGCAGTACGACGACCTGCCCGGCGCGGCGAGCACCAACATCGAGGCCCGCATCCAGGAGTTGCACGACGACGGCGTCGAGAAGGAACTCGCATTCCCCAACGCCGTCCTGGCGCTGTTCCACTACCCGGACAAGAAGCTTCGCGAACTGGCGTTCCGGATTTACAACGAGTACATCGCGGAACTGCAGGAGCGGTCCGACGGGCACTTCTACGGCGCGGGCCTGATCAACTGGTGGGAGCCAGAAGGCGCCAAACGAACACTGGCCGAACTGAAGTCGCTGGGACTCAAGACCTTCCTGCTGCCCCTGAACCCAGGCAAGGACGACGATGGCAACATCATCGACTACGGCAGCGACACCATGAGGCCGGTCTGGGACGAGATCGAAGCGGCCGGACTGCCGATCACCCACCACATCGGTGAGACGCCGCCGAAAACTCCGTGCCAGTTCAACAGCGTCGTGGTCGGCATGATGATCAACATCGACGGGTTCCGCGAACAATTCGCCAAATACCTGTTCACCGGGATCCTCGACGATCACCCCGGGCTACGCATCGGCTGGTTCGAGGGTGGAATCTCCTGGGTTCCTTGGGCTTTGCAAGATGCCGAACACCTCATGGGGTCCTACCAGCACATGCTGAATCGGCCGCTCGAGCACGACGTCCGCTACTACTGGGACAACCACATGAGCGCATCGTTCATGGTCGACCCGCTGGGCCTGCAGTTGATCGACCAGATCGGGGTGGACAAGGTGATGTGGTCCAGCGACTATCCGCACAACGAAAGCACCTACGGCTACTCCGAAAAGTCGTTGCGGGCCGTGGTCGACGCCGTCGGGTCGGCGAATGCGAGGAAGATCGTCAGCGACAACATCACGAAGTTCCTGGGCCTCTCGTGACGACGTTCGCACACCTGGGCGCCAGCGCCGGTCATGGACTGGTGATCCCCGAAACACCTGACCTGGCGCGGATGCGGCGGGAGACCGGGGCTCGGCTGCGCTCGGCGATGGGCGAGCGCGGGGTCCACGCCATGATCCTGCTGGGCAACAATTCGGTCGTCTACGCGACCGGCGCGAGTTGGCCGCTCGGCGACGCCGGGCTGTCCTACGTCGAACGCCCGGTGGCCGTGGTGCTCGCCGACGACGACTGGCCCCACCTGTTCCTGCCGTTCCGCGAAGGCGCCTCGCAGGAATCCGACCTGCCCGCAGACCACCTGCACGGGCCGGTCTACCTCGAATTCGATGAGGGCGTAGCCGATTTCGCGCGTGTGCTGGCCGACCTGATCCCGGCCGGCTCGGTGGTCGCGGTCGACGAGTTCACCGGAGCCATGTCCCGCGCCGCGGAGTCGTTATTCCCCGACGGCGCTCCGGTAGACGCGTCCGCCATCGTCAGCGCTGCGAAGTCGGTCAAGACCCCGGATGAACTCTCGTGCATGCGCACGGCGATCCGGATCACCGACGAGGCGATGGTCGAGGTGCAGAAGCGTCTGGCCCCGGGAATACGTCAGACCGATTTGTCCGCAAGCTTTTTGCGCCGCGCCTTCGAGCTGGGGGCCACCGCCAGCATGCTCGAACCCATTTGGCAGGTGATGCCGCCGAGCAAGGCCGAAGGCGTGTGGACCACGCACGGCGACCTGGCGCTGCCGCTGCTGAGCACCGAGCGCGAGCTGGCCGAGGGTGACGTGCTGTGGACCGACGTCAGCATCACCTACCAGGGCTACTGCTCGGACTTCGGGCGCACCTGGATCGTCGGCCGGGATCCGTCGCCGCGTCAGCAGGCGCAGTTCGACAAATGGTTCGAGATCATGAGCGCCGTCCTGGGCGTCGCCAAGGCCGGGGCCACCGCGGCGGATCTGGGTAGGGCGGCGACCGCAGCCAATGGCGGCACCAAGCCGTGGCTGCCGCACTTCTATCTCGGACACGGCATCGGCGTGAATGCCGCCGAAATGCCGATGATCGGAACCGATCTCGGGCAGGAGTTCGACGAGAATTTCGTTCTGCAATCCGGGATGGTTCTGGTGCTGGAGCCGGTGGTGTGGGAAGACGGCACCGGCGGCTACCGCAGCGAAGAGGTCCTGGTGATCACCGAGGAAGGCTGGATCCGCTTGACCGACTACCCCTATGACCCGTATGGCAACTGAAGTCCTGCCCGACGAGCGCACGCTCCGGTCGGGCCGCCGCCAACGGGCGCTCGAGCAGATGGCCGCCCACGATCTCGACGTCCTGGTCCTGGGGCGGCTCGCCAACGTCCGATACGTGACCGGCGTACCGCAGCTCTGGGTCGCCGGGACCAGGCCCTTCGGGCCGTCCTGCGTGCTGGTCCGCGAGACCGGCGCCATCCATCTGCTCAGCACCTGGGATGAAGGTGTCCCCGAGGACATCCCGCACGAGAACCTGTACGGCATCTCGTGGAATCCGATGAACACCGTCGCCAATTTGCAGCGCATCGAGGGCACGGCCACCGCCCGCCGCGTCGGAACCGACGCGCTGTCACCGGTCTTCGCGCAGTTGTTGCCAATGGTATTTCCCAACGCCGAACTGGTAGACGGGGAACTCGCGATGCGGGCCGCCCGGCGCATCAAGACGGACGAGGAAGTGGCCGCGCTGCGTGAATCCATCGCGGTGGCCGAATCGGCCCTCGCGGCAACGGTGTCCGAGTTGCGGCCCGGCGTCACCGAGCAGGCCCTGGCCGGCGTGTTGCTGGAAGCCTCGGCGGCCGGCGGCGTGAGCACCCCGTCGAATCAGGATGTCGCATGGGTGACTTCACGCGAGCATCCGTGGCGACGGGCCAACGGTGACGGCCGCATTCAGGACGGCGACCTGGTGGCCTTCTCCGCGGGAGTGCTGGCCCGTGGTTATGTCGGAGAGGTCGGGCGAACCTGGCCCGCGGACAAACGACAAGGAGTCGGCGGCGCCGCGCCGCTCTACGGGCGCTGGGAAAACTTGTGGGAGAAGCTGATTGCCACGTGCCGGCCGGGTGCCGGGGCGGGGGAATTGCTCGCCGCCTACCAGGCAGCGGGCGAGCCGCCACCACCGATGCCGGTGGCCCGCGGGCTGGGCATGGGTTTTGACCCGCCGGTCGTCTCCAAGCACCTCCCCGCGACCGCGGCCGAGGAGCGCTTGGAGCCCGGCATGGTTCTTGCCGTGACTGGCTATGTGTGGGAACAGGGAGTCGGGGCGGTATTCGGGCGAGAAGCGGTGCTGATCACCGCGGACGGTCCCGAAGTACTGACCTCGAGCCCGTTCTGGCATGCATGAATGAAAGGAGCCTCCCGCAGCCGGCGGCACCGCTGACCGGCTACACGGTGGTCGACCTTTCCTCGGGGATTGCCGGTGCGTATTGCACCAAACTGCTCGCCGACGGCGGCGCCCACGTTATCAAGGTTGAATCACCCTCAGGTGACCCGCTGCGCCGATGGTCGGCCTCGGGTGCGGTGATTCCGCCCGACAGTGACGGGGCGCTGTTCAGCTTTCTGTCGGGTTCCAAGCACAGCGTGGTCGCCGACCCCGATGTCGGGGACGACGTCGAGATGCTCCGTAAGCTGCTCGCGTCAGCAGACGCCGTGATCTGGTCGGCTGGATCGAAAGTCGCGGACTTTCAGGCATTTACGCCGACAGCGATCCGGGAAGTCCACCCCCATTTGACCGTCACGTCGATCACGCCATTCGGCCTGGAGGGCCCCTGGCGCGACCGGGCGGCGACCGAATTCACGCTGCAAGCCTGGTCGGGCGGAATCGTGGGCCTCGGACGTGGCGAGGCCGACCGCGCACCAATCTTCATCGGCGGGCAGGTTGGTCACTATCTGGCCGGGGCCTACGCGAGCGTCGCGACGCTGACGTCGTGGTTGCGCGGACTCGGCGGAGAACTGATCGACCTCTCGATACTCGAGTCGCAGATCCTGGGCCTCACCTACTACCCCGTCACGTACTTCGAAATGTTGGGCCGGCCCTGGCGAGACGCACGGCGACGTACGATTCCGGGTGTCGCGCAGGCGAAGGACGGTCTGGTGGA
This sequence comes from Mycobacterium numidiamassiliense, assembly GCF_900157365.1. GTDB lineage: Bacteria > Actinomycetota > Actinomycetes > Mycobacteriales > Mycobacteriaceae > Mycobacterium > Mycobacterium numidiamassiliense. The sequence goes on from NZ_FUEZ01000004.1 coordinate 930,432, forward strand.
CCTCGGCTGCGGCACCGCCCAGCAATGGTTCGACCTGTGCGCGATGGTCGGTCACCCTGAGTGGATCGACGAAGAATCTCCCCTGTCGATCACCGAGCTCGCCAACGTTTACGCCGCGGACATCTACGCATGGGTTGCCGCCACCCCGGTCGACGAAATCCGGGATCTCGCTACGGCATTCCGGATTCCCAATGCCCCGGTGGCGAACGGAGCCAACATCTCATCCCTGGACCACTTTCAGGAGCGTGGCTCGTTCGTACGCAATCCGCGCGACGGATTTCTTCAGCCGGGCCATCCCTACCGGATGTTCCCCGCACAGCTTCGCGAGCCGGGTTCGGCGCCGCGGCTGGGTCAGCACACCGCGCGTTATCGGTGCGCCGAAATGGCGCCGCGGCCGGCTCCTAACGCTGCGAAAGCGCGAAATCGACTGCCGTTCAGCGGACTCAGGGTCCTGGACATGACGACGTTCTGGGCGGGGCCGTGCTGCACCCATTATCTGGCGATGCTGGGCGCCGATGTGATCCATGTCGAATCGACGCGGCGGCCGGACGGCACCCGGCTGATTGCCGGGATACCGGTCACCGAAGACGCATGGTGGGAGAAGTCGCCGATCTTCGCCGCGCTGAATACCAACAAGAGGGGTTTGACGCTGGACCTGCAGGGCCCGCGCGGACGCGAGTTGCTGCGCAGCCTCGTCGCAACCGCCGATGTGGTGGTGGAGAACTTCACCCCGCGGGTGCTGGATCAGATCGGTCTGGATTTTGCTGCGGTGCAATCGATTAACCCGAGCGCGGTGATGGTGCGCATGCCCGGGTTCGGGCTGGACGGGCCGTGGCGGGACAATCCCGCGTTCGCGTATGCCATCGAGTCGGCCGCGGGCCTGAGCTGGTTGACCGGTTACGCCGACCGCACCCCCTACGAGCCGTATTCGATCGGCGACCCGAACGCGGGTGTGCACGCACTCAACGCGGTGCTGCTCGCGCTGGAACACCGTCGCCGCACCGGCGCGGGTGTGTTGGTCGAAGCGGCGATGGTCGATGCGGCGGCCAACGTCGCCGCCGAACAGGTCGTGGAATATTCCGCGTATGGCGCACTCCTGGAACGTGCTGGGAACCGCGGGCCGACGGCGGCACCGCAAAACCTCTACCTCAGCGCGGACACCGACGAATTCGGTCGGCTCGACAGCTGGGTCGCCATCGCGGTCGAGACCGACGAACAGTGGGCCAGCCTGTGCGGTGCACTCGGAAAGCCTTCCTGGGCAATCGATCCCGCGCTGGCCGAGGTGGCCGGGCGGCGTGCGGGCCATGATCTCATCGACGAGCACCTGGCCGCCTGGTGTGCGGACCGCAGCGGCGACGACATCGTCGCAACCCTGTGGGATGCCGGGGTGCCGGTGGCCAAGGTGATGCAGCCGCATCGCCAAACGGAATTGGAGCAGTTGTCGTTCCGCGGTTTCTTCGAAGCCGTCGACCACCCGGTGAACGGCCGGGCCAGGCTCAGCACCGTGCCGATGAGGTTTTCCGCCGGACCAGGCGTGTTTCACACGCAACCCGCGCCGCTGCTCGGGCAACACAACCACGAGTTGCTTGCCGAGTTGGGCGCGAGCGCCGAAGAAATCGACGACCTGGAGGCCGACGGCGTCATCGGCCGGGCACCGACGATGTACACGGCGAGCTGAATCGCCGGTACCGCAGTCATCTCGCTAGGGTCGCTAGGTTAGTGCTTCCAGCCTTCGGCGAGCTGATCGTCAAAAGTGCGGTCGAGGCGCTCGAACCTGCGCCGGATCGACGTCCGTGCCGCCTCGTGCGGCAGGACGTAGAGACGGTTCGCCAGGATCGCGTCGGCGGTCAGCCGGGCGACGTCATCGACGCCCAGGGTCTGGTCTTGCGCCGGCAACGGCCCCATATCGCCGGTGATGTCCGGAGCCGAGTCCATGCCGTAGTCGGCGCCACGAATCCGTTCCGAGTTGGACACCAGCTTGGTCTCGACGACCATGGGACACAGCACCGATACTCCGATGCCGTTGTCCTTGACCTCGCGGGCCAACGTCTCCGCCAAGCCGACAACGCCATACTTCGCAACCCCGTAAGCTCCGAGGCCGGCGTTGGGCACCAGGCCGGCAAACGACGCGGTGAACGCGACATGGCCGCCGGCGCCCTGTTCCAGCAACCTCGGCACGAACGCCTCGACGGCGTGGATCGAGCCCCACAAATCGATATCGATGACCCAGCGCCAGTCCTCGTGCGTCATCGCGACGAGCGGACCCGCGACCACGATGCCGGCGTTGCTGAACACGATGTCGACCTGCCCAAGCAGGTTGAAAGCCTCATCCGCGAGGTGAATCACCTCGTCGAGATGCCGCACGTCGCATGTCACGCCGTTGGCGTCGAACCCCTCAGCGCGCAGCCGCTGCACCGCCTGTTCGAGCGCCGGCTTGTCGACGTCGGCGAGCACCAGACGCGCGCCACGACGAGCGAACTCGGTGGCGGTCGCTAAGCCGATACCACTCGCACCGCCGGTGACGACCGCGCCGCGTCCTTCAAATGTGTCCATAACCTTGGGACAGTACCCAGCGGGATTCTGCGGCTTCGCTCTGGTTGACGGCCAGCTGCAGGGACGCGGCACACTGTGCGCCCGAACAACCGTCGCCTGCTGACATTGGGCCACGAAACATTGCGCTGGCGTCCATCCGAAAAGACAATAAGCGGAAGGCCGCAGCGCCGCGGGCACGATCGGGTGCCGGCACGTTCGCCGCGGGCGAACCCCAGCTCAATAGCTGAAGGGAGCGGTGGAATCATGGTCCGGCTCAACGCTCACCGTGTAACGTTGCTAAAAGAGCTTGGGGCACTTTGCTATTCACCTGGTGGTGCGGGTGCTGCGGTGAAATGTGCTCCCTAACTGCCGGATTGCTGCTGCAAGTCCAGCCAACTGAAGTGAAAGGAAACCCGGATATGACGACTGTCCGCGACGCCATTCTCGACCTATTCCGTTCACACGGCCTGACAACCTGGTTTGGTAATCCGGGTTCGTCGGAACTGGCTCTGCTGCAGAATTTTCCGGACGACTTCCGGTACTTCCTGGGGCTGCAGGAGATGATTCCGGTCGGAATGGCCGACGCCTATGCCCAGGTAACCCGCCGGCCCGCTGTGGTCAACCTGCACACCGCCCCGGGCATGGGCAACGCTCAGGGGCAGATCTACAACGCGTATGTCAACAAGACGCCGCTGATCATCACAGCGGGCAACCAGCGCCGCAACATGCAGAACCAGTACTGCCTGCTGACCAACCACGAACCCCTCACGGTGCCAAGGCCGTTCATCAAATGGGCCGCTGAGCCGGCCATCGCCAGCGAGTCCCCGGCGGTGTTGGCCCGTGCCATCCACCTGGCCACCACGCCGCCGATGGGACCCGTGTTCGTATCGCTGCCGATGGACGATATGCCGATCGAATTGACCGACGATCAGGCCGCCGACATCGCCGTCGTGCGCGATCGCACGGTGACGCACGCGGCCGGATTCCCGACGGAGTTGGCCGAGCAGGTCGGCGCACGATTGGACGCCGCCAAGTCTCCGGCGATTGTCGTCGGCGGCGATGTGGATCGCTACGACGCGTGGGATGCGGTGATCGAACTGGCCGAACGCACCGAGTCGCCCGTGTTCACGGCCCCGCTGACCGGCTGGAGCGGGTTCCCGGAGAATCACCGGCTCTATCACGGCGCCCTGCCGCCCGGCGCGGGCTGGATTTCCCAGATCCTGTCCGGACACGATCTCATTCTCGCGATCGGGACGTCGGTCTTCCGTTACTACCCTCTGGTGCCCGGGCCCTACCTACCCGAGGGCGCGAGCCTGATCCACATCACCAACGACCCCGACGAGGCGGCCCGCGCACCCATGGGAGACGCGATCGTCGCCGACGTCCGCAAGGCGGCCCAGGTCCTGGCGGAGACCGTGAAGCCCACTTCGCGGCCGGCTCCGGCACCGCGCTCCGCGGTCCCCGATCGGGTATCCGAGCAGTCGCCGATGAAGCCCGAGGCGTTGTGGACGGCCGTCGGGCACGCCGCACCCGCGGATACGTTGTGGGTCAGCGAGGCCGGCAGCAACGAGGTGCCCCTCACCAACAGCATCCGGCCGGGCCAACCGCTGTCGCATCTGTCGGCCGCCGGCGGTGGACTCGGATGGGGGCTGCCCGCGTCCGTCGGTGCTCAGCTCGCCGCACCCGATCGTCCCGTTGTCGCGCTGATGGGCGATGGCTCGATGCACTACGCCATCACCGCGTTGTGGAGCGCGGCCCGCTACAAGATCCCGGTCACCGTGGTTGTCGCGTCCAATGCCGAGTACGGCGTGGTCAAGGAGTTCGGTGTGTGGGAGAAGACGCCGAATGTTCCGGGGCTCGACGTGCCCGGGTTGGACGTCGTGGGCACCGCCGCCAGCTACGGCGTGGACGCCCACGAAGCCCACAGCAGCGACGAGGTCTTCGAGTTGGTCAAGGCGGGCATCGCCGATCGGGACCGGCCCACCCTGATCAACGCCCGCACCATCCCGGTCTCAGGCGGATTCGGCAGCTAAGTCATCACGCAGGCTATTGGCGTCTCGGCGACGCGCCCGGCCTGATACTGCGGCGATGCTGAGAGTTGCTGTGGGAAAACAGGTTTCACTCACAATCCGAGCCAGGTTGTCCAACTGCACGGCCCGCACTGCCGGACGTGAGCGGTGCAATATAGGTAGGGAACTAACTATTAGGGTACTATGCAAACATGGCCACGACGACCGCACGCGAGATCGATCCGCTCGCGCTCGAGCACCAGGTGTGTTTTGCGCTGGCGACCACGAACCGGGCGGTCTTGGCGGTTTACCGGCCGCTATTGGAGCCGCTCGGCCTGACCCACCCGCAGTATCTGGTGATGCTGGCCCTGTGGGACCACCGCAAGACTCCCGCGGCGAACCAGTCGCCGCTGTCGGTCAAGCAGATTGCCACGGCGCTGCAGATGGATTCGGCCACGCTTTCACCGATGCTCAAACGCTTGGAGGGGCTCGGCCTGATTGCTCGTGCCAAGAATGCCGCCGACGAGCGCGCCACGGATGTCATGCTCACCGAAGACGGAATAGCCTTGCGCGAGAGGGCACTCGAGATTCCGCCGGCCGTCGTCGCACGTCTCGGCGTCGACCTTGCCGAACTCGAGAACCTGCATCAGGTGCTCACCCGCATCAATTCGGCCGCTGTGGCGGCCGGCGCACTGCAATCCTGAGGAGCCACCATGACCGCCGCCAAACCTAACCTGTGGCAGCGCATCGGCTATTCGTACGGCCGGGTGCTACCCGACTCGATGCGCAGCTGGGTCGCCCGCGATCTGGCCGGCGAGGGAGCCATCCGCCGGCACATGATCAGGTGGGCGATACCGCCCCTGTTCGTCCTCGCCCCGTTCTGGTTACTGCCCGCCTCGCTCTACGTGCATACGGAGATGACCGTCCCGCTCTACGCTTGGGCGCTGGTGGTAAACCTTGCCCTGAACAAGGTTTGGCGCAGGCACCGGCTGGCGCAGCATGGACTGGACCCCAACTTGGTCGACGTGGTCAAGCGCAGGAAACAGGCCAGGATGCATGAGGACTACGCACGTCGTTACGGGCCGCGTCCCGAATCGGCCGAATGGCAGTCCAACAGCAGCCCGTTCTAGCGGCTACTTCAGGCAGCTGCCACCGTCGATGGGTAGCGTGACGCCGGTGATGTAACGCGCCTCGTCGGACGCCAGGAACAGCACCGCATTGGCGATGTCCTCGGGTTCGACCCAGCCGATCGGCAGGGTGTGCATCAGCTGGCCGACGACCTTCATGTCCTCAGGACCCGGGTTCTCCAGATCGGGACGGAACAGCCTCATCGTGCCCTCGTTCATGAACAGCGGGGTGTTGACGTTGGTCGGGTGGACGGAGTTGACGCGGATGTTCTGCGCGCCGAGCTCGACGGCGAAGGTGCGCATCAAGCCGACGACACCGTGTTTGGCGGCGACGTAGTGACCGGTGTGCGGGTAGGCCTTGAGCCCACCGACCGAGCTGGTGAGGATGATCGAGCCGCCGTTGCCGCCCGCGAGGATATGCGGCACACCGGCTTTCACGGTCTTCCACACGCCGGCGAGGTTGATGTCGATCATGGCGGTCCAGTCGGCTTCGCTGGTCTTGTCCAACGTCTGGCCGCCGTTGCCGATGCCTGCATTGGCGACGATGATGTCGAGCTTGCCGAGCTGCTCGACGCCGGTGTCCACGGCGGACTTGAGTGCGTCGTAGTCCCGGACATCGACCTCGGCGGTGTAGATCCGACGGTTCTGTGCCTTCACCAGGTCTGCGGTCTCGGCCAGATCCTCCGGCGTGGAGGCGGCGATCAGATCCACGGTGTCGATCTTCTTGCAGATGTCGACTGCGATGATGTCGGCGCCCTCCTGGGCCAACCGCACCGCATGTGCACGGCCCTGACCGCGCGCCGCACCGGTGACGAAAGCGACTTTGCCTTCAACACGTCCAGCCATGGCTACCTCAATTCCTGACTTGATTTCGTCGGCACACCTCAGCGGAGCTGAGCCGGATGATCGCCTCTCGGTGGAATCGCGCTCGCCGCAATCCGCGAGGGGACCACGCGTCGTGTCGCATCCTGAACTCTGTCACCAGCCACCAATACGTGTCAACGACGAATCCATTTTGGCTACTTGTGGTTCTGAATATTAGAGAATTTCATTCTCACCCGGCAAATCGCGTGCGCTATTTGCTCAGTTCGATGATGTGACGAGAGGGTGTGCTAGCTGGCAAATCCGCGTGAGCAGAAGTCCCACACCTCGTCGGCGCCAATGGGATGAACCGTCGCATCGTCGTTGCCGCCGCTGGACTGGGCGATGAACATGACGGTCTGCATCGTCATGGCGGCGATGCGGCGCGGATTGGCGTCGGCACGCAGCTCGCCGGCCTCACTTGCGGCTTCCATGAGCTCGGTCAGCAACGCTAGTAGTGGCGCGTGCGCGACCTTGACCTCTACCGGATGTGTAACAAGCAGCCGCGGAGCAAAATCGGTGAAGAGCGGCCTCTTGGCGGTCGGATCGGGACGGGAGGACTCATACAACAGCTCGACGGCAACCTTGAGCCGCTCGAGCGGGTCGGTGTGGCTTTCCGTCGCGGCGCGGATCTGGTCGGCCGAGCGGCTCAACGCGTCCTCGAACAGCGCCAGCAGCAGCTCGTGCTTGCCGTCGAACTGCAGGTAGAAGCTCCTCAGCGACTGGCGGGACCGGTCCACGACCTCCTGGACGGTGAAGTCAGTGGTGCCCTTTTCGATGATGATTGCCTGCGCCGCGTCAAGGAAGCGCTGAACGCGTTGCGCGGCCCGGAGTTTGGCGGTCTTGATGGACCGCTCGACCGCGCGCTGTTTCCAGGCGGGCTCTTCGCTTGGGCTGGTCACGGCCGACTCTGACGATTGCCGCGAGGGGAGAACATGGTTGGACTCTACCGGAGAACGCCGTGCCATCGGTGTGCTCGACCCCCTCGCAGATGACGTGTCGGAGATTGTAACTTTCGTGCTGCGAGAATACTATTCTCTTACCCGTGTGTATGGAAGTGCAATCGTAAGAGTGAACCGCGTCCCCGGTGGAACGCTTGATCCGCTGTTGGCCGGCGAGTCCCGGAGAGTCCTGTGCAGCTGACTTTTGATGCCGACGTCGAGGCATTCCGCGCCGAATTCGTGGCGTTCCTGGACAGTCATCTCCCCGAACTCTTCGGCTCACCCGATGTCTTGGTGCGACCGCGCTCGAGCTCGGACATCCCGGAGTGGGCACGCCGCTGGCAGCGGCTGCTGTTCGACAACGGGTGGCTGTTGCCCGGCAATCCGCCGGAGTTCGGCGGGCGCAACGCATCGCTGCTCGAGCAATACGTCTACTCCGAAGAGCTGTCGCGGCGGCGGATGTATCAGAGCTTCAACCCGCAGGGCGTCGGCATCATCGCCGCGTCGCTGTTGTCGTTCGGCACGCCAGAACAAAAGCAGCGCTGGGCAATACCGATCCTGCGCGCCGAGATCACCGCATCGCTGGGTATGAGCGAACCCGGCGCCGGCTCTGATCTGGCGTCGCTGAAAACGCGGGCGGTGCTTGACGGGGACCACTTCGTGGTCAACGGGCAGAAGGTCTGGACATCGGGTGCCCATGATGCCGATGTGCTGCTGACGTTCGTGCGTACCGACCCGGCGGCGCCAAAACACAAGGGCATCAGCGCTTTACTGATTCCGACCGACACGCCGGGTGTGGTGCGCCGCCCGTTCGCTTCGGTGGGTGACCACGACGACGTCGATTTCAACGAGGTCTTTTTCACCGACGCGCGGGTGCCGGCCGAGAACTTGGTGGGGGAGATCAACGAGGGCTGGCGGGTAGCGACCGGATCGCTCGGCCACGAACGCGCCATGCTGTGGCTGGATTACGCCGACATGCTGCACGCGTTGTGCGTCGAATACCGTCCATCCGGTGCGGTGCACCGGGACCACTACGCCACCCTGGTGATGGATCGCTACGCGATGCGGCTGATGGGATCGGCCTCGCTGGCCAAGGCGGCTCGCGGGGAAGAAGACGTACCCGCCCAGTCGGTGCTCAAGTTGCTCGGTTCGGAGGCCATGCAACGCGCGTGCGAGGACGCGCTGAATGCCGAAGGGCCCGAGGGGCTTGCACTGCGAGCGGTCACCGCCCCGTTCGCGCCGCTGAATCTGGACAGCCACTACAGCAGTTGGTTCGACCGCTACATACGCACCTTCGCCGCCACCATCGCGGGCGGAACGTCGGAAATACAGCGCAATATCATCGCCTCACGAATACTCGGCCTGCCCCGCAACTAGCCGCGCACCGGCCGGCGACGTTCAGCAATTGTTCGTTGCGGGGTTGTCCAAGCACTTCTGGAACCAGTCCGGATCTTTAGAGCTCAGCCAGGCGTAGTAAGCGAGTCCCGCCAGTCCCGCAGCAATCGCCAGGAAGCCCAACACCATGCCGGCGATCGCTGCGCGGGGATTCGATGCTTCGCCTCGGGCGACCCGGCCGCGGGCGATGTCACCGGTCACCACCGCCGCGACACCCAGGGGGACGCCGATCATCAGCCAGCAGGTGGCGATCGCGCACCCGCCCAGGATCACCGAAGCAACGCCGACCTGGTTCCTGGGGGCGACCTGGTTCCTGGCGGCGTCGCGACGACTCATGTCTGCCAATCCTAGGTGTAGGTTCTCACTGCACAACCGTCCTCGGACCAACAGGAGGTGTGCTTGTGCCGATCCGGGTTGTCCCGTGGGGCACCGGCGCGGTGGGCGCCGAGATGATCACCGCGATCATCGACCATCGACCCGACCTGTCCATCGTCGGCGCCCGCGTGTACTCGGACGCGAAAAACGGCGCCGACATCGGCTCCCTGGTCGGACGCAGCCCCATCGGGGTGGCCGCGTCCAACGACCCCGACGCGATCCTGGCGCTGGACGCCGACTGCGTGCTCTACACGCCGCGAAACACCAGCATCGACGACGTCTGCGCCATCCTCGCCAGCGGCAAGAACGTGGTGACGACGGCGTTCCTTTTCCACCCGAACCGCATTGCCGCGGACGATCGTGACCGGTTGTTGCAAGCCTGCCAGGCCGGCAACGCGACTGTGCACGGCAGTGGTCTCAACCCCGGGAACCTTTCCGGTGTATTGCCTTTGGCGTTGTCGGGGATGAGTCGCACCATCGACAAGATCACCCTGCAGGAACGAGCCGACTGGTCGGTGTACGAAAGCACGTCAATCACGTTCGACAACATGGCTTTCGGGCAACCGGTGGAATCGATCAGCCGCACCGGCACCGAATTCCTGACTTTCAACAGCGGAATATTCGAGGAGCAGGTCTGGTTTCTCGCCGATGCGCTCAACGCTGACATCGACGAGGTCGCCGTCACGGTGGATGCTGTTGCCGCCCGGGCCGATCACCAGATATTCGACCGCGTGTTACGGGCGGGAACTACCGCCGGGCAACGATGGAGCTGGTCCGGACGCCGGAAAGGCCAGACTCTCATAGAGATTGAAACGCTCTGGACGGTTGGCGGTGAGTACCCGAAGCACTGGCCGAGACCCGAACACGGGTGGACGTTGACCATCGAGGGCGACCCGTCGATGCGGACGCATTTCTTCTCGCTGGCCAGCTTCACCCGCGCGGCCAGCATGGAGGAACACGTTCGTTCGGCCAGCGTGGCCACCGCCATGCAGGTCCTCAACGCTGTGCCCGCCGTCTGCGCCGCGCCTTGCGGCTTTGCCACCACAGCGGATCTGCCGTTGATCGTCAGCCACACCGGGTTCGGAAACCGGTAGCGGCGGTCGGGCTACAGCTCTGCCAGTCGGGGCGCAAATCCCTTGGCCCGCAGGATCTTACCCGCCTCGTGGGTCAGCTCCCGGGTGCTGCCGAGCAGGCTATCCAACAGCAACGCCCGCTTGACGTGACGATGCAGCGTGTGTTCGGCGGTGAAGCCGATACCGCCGAGCACCTGCTGGCAGTGCCGGGCGGCCGTCAGCGCCGCGCGGCCCGCTGCCGCTTTGGCCAGCAGGCAGGCCAAGCCGTCGGGATCGTCGGACGCATCGGTGGCCGCCTGCAGGGTCGCCTCGGCGCCCTCGATCGCGACCAGTGTCTCGGCCAGCCGATGCCGGATCGCCTGAAACGAGCTGATGTGGCGGCCGAATTGAACTCGATCCAGGGCGTGCTGCCGCGCCAGGGCAAGCATGGCGCGGCTGGCGCCCACCAGCCACCAGCCCAGTGCCTGTCGCCCGGCGGCAAGCCCCGCGTGGGCGGCTGAATCTCCCTCGGCGACAGGATGTATCGGTAATTCATCATCGATCGCAGAGCTCGGAATGTCTTCGCGCTTCCACACCACCCAGGAGTCTCCCGCCAACGGAAGCGGGGTGAGACCGCCCGTTGCCTTTCCTGCCGCGCTCAGCACCACGTCGTTGAGCACCGGGGCGTGCGCACCGGTCTCGCCGAGCAGTCGAAACACCAGCGGGATTGCAATGTCCGGGATTTCGTCCAGCATGTCGTGCCAGCCGAGGGAGGCCAGCGCCGCATCGAGCTTGGCGCCGGAAGCCGCTCTCATCGCAGTGCGTATCGACTCGGCAAGCAGTTGCAGTTCCTCGGAGTCTGAGGTCAGTTCCACGATCACTCCTTCCCGAGGTCGAGAAGCCGGCGGGCGATGATGTTGCGCTGAATCTCAGCCGTACCGCCGTAAATAGTCGACGCGCGTGAGTACAGATACTCCGAGCGCCACGGCGTCTCATCGAGCTCGAGAACGCCGGGCAACAGGTCGCGCACGGTGTCGTAAAGCTGCTGTTCGGCGGAGGACAACAGCACCTTGTCAATAGAGGTATCGGGGCCTAGGCGTGCTCCGTCCCGTAGCCGGTGCTGGGTGGCGCGGGAACGGCAACGCAGCGTGTGCAGTGCGAGATACGCTGCGCCCAAATCATATTCGTCGTGACCGCCGTGTTTGTTGCCGCCGGACACCTCGGCGATGAGCGCATCGAATCGGGAGTAGAGATACGCGATCCGCTGCCAGAAGCAGCTGGACCGCTCGTAGGGGAGTAGATCCATGGCGAGGTTCCAACCGTCACCCGGCTTGCCGAGCATGCGGCTGCCCGGGATCACCACGTCGTCGTAGTACACCTCGCAGAATTCGTCGACTCCGTGCATCGTGCGCAGCGGCCGAATGGTGATGCCGGGGGTGTCCAGGTCGACGAAGAACGCGGTGATTCCGTCATGTCCTGGGGCGGTGCGGGTGAGCAGGATGCATCGAGTCGAGAACTGCGCGAAGCTGGTCCACACCTTCTGCCCGTTGACAATCCAGTTGTCCCCGTCCTGGACCGCACGGGTGGTCAGCGACGCCAGGTCGCTGCCCGAACCCGGTTCGGAAAAGCCCTGGCACCATTGCTCTTCGCCGCGGAGCAGACGCGGGACCATTTCGGCTGCGAGTTCTGGCGGCGCGTAGTCGATCATCGTGGGTGTGAGCACTTCGAGCATCGAATAGGGTCCGGGCTCGGCAAGGCGCCGGCCGACCACCTCTTCGCCGACGACCGCGCGCAACACCGCGGGCCCGCCCAGCCCGCCGACCTCGACCGGCCAGCCGTAGCGCATCCAATCGGCGTCGTACAGGGCGCGGCTGACCCGCAGGAACTGCAGCATATGGCCCTGCAGCGAGTGGTCGGGTCCAGGTGTTAAGTCGTTCTCATCGAGCCACTTACGCAGCCCCGACCGGAACTCCTCGACATTCACGGCGTGGGGCGGCCGATGGCGTGCGGGCGCCCGGAGTCGTGTACCCCGCTGCGGCGGATGAAGGTCATGGCCCGGGTTTTCAGGCGCCAGCCGCCGGCGGTGCGGGAGTAGGTGTCGCGGTAGTAGCCGATCCGCATGTCGTGGGTGGAGCCGTCGATGAAGCACAGCGGCTGGGTGCCGCTCGCCGAGTCGCCCTCGAGGTTTTCCACTAAGGCAGTTCCGGTGAGGAACAAGCCTTTTGGCGCCGCGGCCACCAGTTCGGGGAACCTGTCCAGCTTGTACGTGGATCCGAAGGCGCTATAGGTCCCGTCGGGTGTGAACACGCCGATGAGGCCTTCGATGTCTTCCTGGGTGATCGTGACCGCGTAGCGGGCCAGCAGCTGCTGAATCTCGACCAGATCGTCAGTTCTGCTGGGCTGACTTGTTGACATAGACCTTGCCGCCTTTCATGACGAAGCTGACGTCTCGGGTAACCGTGATGTCTTCCAACGGGTTTCCGGGTACCGCGATGATATCCGCGAGTTGACCCGGCACCAGCCGGCCCAGGTCGGTCGAGTTGATCAGCTCGGCGGCGACTACCGTGGCCGCCCGCAGCACCGCCAGCGGTGGCAGGCCCCACTCCACCAGGGTGACAAGCTCGTCCGCGTTGCGGCCATGCGGGATCGCCGGCGCGTCGGTGCCGACGGCGATCTTCACGCCCGCCTGGTAGGCGGCCAGTATCGACGTGCGCGACTTCGGGAACATCTCGGCGGCCTTGGCCTGCAGTTCGGGCGGGGCGTGCGAGACGTCCATACCTTCGGCCAGCCGTCGCGTGCTCACCAGGAAGGTGCCGTGCTCGACCATCGACGCGATCGCCTCGTCATCGATCAGGAAACCGTGTTCGATGCAGTCGATGCCGGCGTCGACAGCGTGCCTGACGGCTTCGGCGCCGTGTGTGTGCGCGGCGACGCGCAGCCCGCGGCGGTGTGCCTCGTCGACGATCGCGCGCAGCTCTTCATCCGAATAGTGTTGTGCGCCAGGAGGTCCCGTGAGGGACATCACCCCGCCGGAGCAACACACCTTGATCAGCTGGGCGCCGTGTTTGATCTGGTAACGCACCGCCTTGCGGATCTCGTCGACCCCGTTGGCGATGCCTTCCTCGATGGTCAGGTCCAGCACGTGCGGCGCGAACGCCGCGAACATCGTTGGATCCAGATGGCCGCCGGTCGGGGTGATGGCGTGGCCGGCGGGCACCACGCGGGGACCGTCGATCCAGCCGGCGTCGATCGCCTTGCCCAACGCGACGTCAAGCAGATACCCGCCTGTTTTCACGAACAGCCCGAGGTTGCGCACAGTGGTGAAGCCGGCGCGCAGCGTGCGGCGGGCATTGCCGACCGCACGCAACACCCGCGTCGGCGGGTCATCCTGAACCTGTGACAGGCCGGGCTTTTCGCCGCGACCACCCATCAGGAGATTGACCTCCATGTCCATCAGGCCGGGCAGCAGGATTTGGTCGCCCAGATCAATGATCTCGCCTTCGGGGTCGCCCCCGATGCCGACGATGCGGTCGTCCTCGATCTTGACGATGCCCGGCCGTACGATCTCGCCGGCGTCGACGTCGAGCAGTCCGGCGGCCTTGAGCGTCAGCACCGTTTTAGATCACCGGTTCCCGGAGCACTTCGACCCACGCCGCGCCGCTGTCGGGGACGCGCGGTTGCTTCCATGCCTCGATCGGAAACGACACCATAACCAGCGACTGCATGACGTGCATCAAACTCCTTGCGTCCTCGGGCAGGTCGTCCAAGGGGAACTTATCGCAGTAGGCGATGACATCGTTCAGCAACGGGAATGCGACGTCGTAGAACTCCTGCATCTCGGCCATCGTCGAGGCCAACCGCTTGGCGTAACGCTCGGGCTCGGTGGCCAGGTCCCACGCCAAATAGGGTTCCAGGGCGGAGAACTCAGACGGTAGCGACATTGCGCTGGTGCTCCTTCACGTAATCACCGGTCGTCTTGTGCAGATGGCGGATCAGGACTTCCTGGTCGCAGAGCAGGAACTCGTTGACGGCCCGGGTGCCGATCATGGTCTGGGTCGCTTCCAGGGTGTTGGCGTCCTGGAGTGCGTACTCCTTGAACGTCACGGCGGCCAACTCCTGGGCCAGGCGTTCCCGTGCATTGCGCGGCGGCACGAAATACAGCGACGCCTCGAAGATGTGCTTGTCCACAGCCGTCGGCCAGTAGTGGTAGGTCAGGTACCAACCCGGCTCCCAGATCAGCAGCATGAAGTTCGGGTAGAACAGCCACGAGTCGATGCCCCACTGCGGCACCCTCTTCACGTTGACACCCGGTGGCAGCTCCAGGTTCTCGATGATCTCCGGCTTGTCCCACGGACCGAACAAACCGCTACGCAACACCTGGTCCATCGGCTTGACCATGGACATGTCCGGGGGCGGTGCCTGACCACCCCAGGTCGACTGCAGGTTGTGCGGTCCGGCCAGCTCGTAGTGCAGCGCCTCGTAGCCGAATTTCTGGATCTTGGCGGCTTCTTCCTTGGTGTACTGGCCCTGGTGCAGGATCGGCGCGTGATAGAACTCGACGAACGCGTCGATGAACAGCTTCCAGTTGCTGCCGACTTCGGCCCGGTAGGAGTAGGTCTCGGTCATCTCGCCGAAGGGGTAGCCCTCGATGCTCTTGGCCAGCGGCCCGAGGTAGTCGGTGAGCGGCGCCGCGTTGTTGTCGAAGTTGATGAAGATGAAGCCTTCCCACACTTCGCAACGGACGGGCGCCAGGCCGTAGTTGCCCTTGTCGAGGTTGAAGAACTCGTCTTCCTGTTGGACGAAGGTCAGGTCGCCATCGAGGCTGTAGCGCCACGCGTGGTATTTGCAGGTGAATTGCCGGCAGGTGCCGGAGGTCTCTTCGTTGGGAAAGTCGTTCCACACCAACTTGTTTCCGCGGTGGCGGCAGACATTGTGGTAGGCCTTGACGGTCCCGTCCTTGGTCTTGACGATGATCACTGACGTGCCCTTGCCCACCGACGGCAGCTCTCTGGTGAAGTAGCTGCCGGTGCGGGGGAGCCGGTTGACACGGCCGACGTTGAGCCACGTCTTCTTGAAGACCGCGTCGCGCTCGGCCTCGAAGAAAGTCGGGTCGATCGAGTCGGTGTAATCGACCGGCGCGGTACCCAGCTCGGGGTAGTTTTCGGTCCAGCTGCCAGCAGCGGGCTTAGGAAAGTGGGCCAACGTTCTTACCTTTCTTGTGCGACGTGCTCGAGCTGTATGCCGAATGTGTTGAAAGCCATGGCCAGCAGCGTGTAGCAGCCGACCGTGAAGACGAAATCCATGCGCTGCTGGTCGTTGAGGCGCTCGCCGAGCGCGGCCCAGGTCTGGTCGGACAACTCCGATTTGTCGACGAGTTCGTCGACCCCGGTGAGGACCGTGCGCTCGAAATCGTCGAAGTGGCCGGCACCCTCGCCGGCAAAACACGGCACCGCGGCGATCTCGTCGTCGGTGATCCCTTCGTCCTTGGCGAGGTCGACGTGGTGCGTCCATTCGTATGCGCAGTCGCGGCGGTGCGCGACGCGCAGAATGGCCAGTTCGCGCAGGCGCGCCGGCAGGGTCGACGCCATCAACAGATGGACGTTGAACCTCAGAAACGCCTTGGCCAATGCCGGGTGGTGAGCGAAGGTACTGAGCGCATTGTTGGTGTCCGCGCCACGCATTGCCGAGAGTGCCTGCTGGGTAGCCTCGTCCCACTGATCAGCGGGCAGTGGCGGCAAGCGCATTGTGAGAGTCCTCTCGGCCAAAGAGAATCATATTCTCATTTACAACCAACAGACTGGCATGATTCGGTCTGCGGGTCAATGCCGGCCGGTCCGGGTGCCTCGGTGGCCGCGCCGGCCCCGGAGATTCGCATCGGGACGCGCGAGCACAGGCGGCTTCGCGGCCGGTGAGAAACAATTGTTTGGTTCGGTTCTTGGTTAACCACCCCGCGCAGGCGTTCCATCGACATGTAATGGCAGGTGAGCGGGCGATCGAGGCCATGATGGTCGAGCGCGGCGCGGCCGCTGGATTTGCCGGAGCGGCGCAGCGAATGTTGATTCTCACTTGGCGAGAAGCTAGTTTTCAAAGGTAGAGGGCTGACGTTGGCCGGCCGATGCTGTGGGTGCCGACAGCTAGTGGATGATCCGATCGAGAGGAACGTCATGAACAAAGAAGACATGATGCTGATCAGCGTCGACGACCACACTGTCGAGCCACCGAACATGTTCAAGAACCACCTGTCGGCGAAGTACCAAGACGACGCGCCCCGGTTGGTGCACAACGCCGACGGCTCCGACATGTGGAAGTTCCGTGACACGGTGATCCCGAACGTCGCACTGAACGCCGTCGCAGGCCGGCCCAAGGAAGAGTACGGAATCGAGCCGACGGGTCTCGACGAAATCCGGCCGGGTTGTTACAACGTCGACGAACGAATCAAGGACATGAATGCCGGCGGCATTCTCGCCTCGATCTGCTTCCCGTCGTTCCCGGGCTTTGCCGGGCGGCTGTTCGCCACCGACGACCACGACTTCTCGATCGCTCTGGTGCAGGCCTACAACGACTGGCACATCGACGAGTGGTGTGGCGCCTACCCGGCGCGGTTTATCCCGATGGCGATCCCGGTGATCTGGGATGCCGAGGCGTGCGCCGCCGAGGTGCGTCGGGTGTCGAAGAAGGGCGTGCACGCGCTGACGTTCACCGAAAATCCGGCCGCGATGGGCTACCCAAGCTTCCACGACGAGTACTGGAACCCGCTGTGGAAAGCCTTGGTGGACACCGACACTGTGATGAACGTGCACATCGGATCCTCGGGCCGGTTGGCCATCACCGCACCGGACGCGCCGATGGACGTGATGATCACGCTGCAGCCGATGAACATCGTGCAGGCCGCCGCCGACCTGCTGTGGTCGCGGCCGATCAAGGAGTACCCGGACCTGAAGGTGGCCCTGTCCGAGGGCGGGACCGGCTGGATCCCCTACTTCCTGGAGCGCGCCGACCGCACCTATGAGATGCACTCCACCTGGACCCACCAGGACTTCAAGGGCAAGCTGCCCAGCGAGGTCTTCCGCGAGCACTTCCTGACCTGCTTCATCAGCGACAAGGTCGGCGTGGCACTGCGCAACATGATCGGCATCGACAACATCGCGTGGGAGGCCGACTACCCGCACAGCGACTCGATGTGGCCGGGTGCGCCCGAAGAGCTGTGGGATGTGTTGTCGCTCAACAACGTTCCTGACGACGAGATCAACAAGATGACCTACGAGAACGCCATGCGGTGGTATTCGTTCGACCCGTTCACCCACATCCCGCGCGAGCAGGCTACTGTCGGCGCGTTGCGCAAGGCGGCCGAGGGACACGATGTGTCCATCAAAGCGGCGGGACACGACAAGGACGCCAGGGCGGGTTCGTCGTTCGCGGACTTCGCCGCCAACGCGAAAGCCCTTACCGGCAACAAGGACTGACCTCAACCGGATGAGCTTGCGCCCCGGTGCATGAACTGACCTAAGGAGACCCAGCAGTGCCCGGCGGTGGAATGAATTTTGAGCTGACTGACGACCAGGAGCTGATCCGTAAGTCCGTCGCCGAGCTGGCGCGCAAATTCGACGACCAGTACTGGATGGAAAAAGACCAGGCGCACGAGTTTCCGACCGAGTTCTACAAAGCGATAGCCGACGGCGGCTGGCTGGGCATGACGATCCCGACCGAATACGGCGGCCATGGTCTCGGAATCACCGAGGCCACGCTGTTGCTCGAGGAAGTCGCCAAGTCCGGTGGCGCCATGAACGCGGCCAGCGCCATCCACCTGTCGATCTTCGGCATGCAGCCGGTCGTCGTGCACGGCTCCGACGAACTCAAGGCTCGTACGTTGCCTTCGGTCGCGACCGGCGAAGTGCATATCTGCTTCGGAGTCACCGAACCCGGTGCCGGGCTTGATACTTCGCGGATCACCACGTTCGCCAAGCGTGACGGCGATAAGTACATCGTCAACGGGCGCAAGGTGTGGATCTCCAAGGCGATGGAGTCGGACAAGATCCTGCTGCTTACCCGCACGCAGAGCTATGAGGAAGTCACCAAGAAGACCGACGGGATGACGCTGTTCCTCACCGATCTCGACCGCAGCCGCGTCGACATCCGCCCGATCCGCAAGATGGGCCGCAACGCTGTGAGCTCCAACGAGTTATTCATCGACAATCTCGAAATTCCCGTCGAGGATCGAGTTGGCGAGGAGGGCAAGGGTTTTCAGTACATTCTGGACGGCTTGAACCCCGAGCGGATGCTGATTGCCGCCGAGGCGCTCGGCATCGGCCGGGTGGCGCTGGAGAAGGCCGTCAAATACGGCAACGAGCGCGAGGTGTTCGGCCGGCCCATCGGGATGAACCAGGGCATCCAATTCCCGCTCGCCGATTCGCTGGCCCGCCTCGATGCGGCCGAGCTGATGCTGCGGAAGGCCACCTGGCTGTATGACAACGGCAAATCCTGTGGCCGCGAAGCGAATACCGCAAAGTACCTCTGCGCCGATGCGGGCTTCGCAGCCGCGGACCGGGCATTGCAAACCCACGGCGGCATGGGCTACGCGGAGGAGTACCACATCGCGCGTTACTTCCGCGAGGCCCGGCTGATGAAGATCGCCCCGGTCAGCCAGGAGATGATTCTGAACTTCCTGGGATCCAACGTCCTAAAACTGCCGAGGAGCTACTGACGACCACCGAAGAACCCGTCCTGCTGTCGGATGACAGCGATGGGGTGCGCACCCTGACGCTCAACCGTCCGCGCCGAAAGAATGCGATCAATCCCGAGCTGTGGATCGCGCTGCGCGACGCGCTGCATGCGGCCGGCCGTGACCGCAGTGTGCGCGCGCTGGTGATCACCGGTTCCGGCGGAAGCTTTTGCTCGGGCGCTGACATCGGGGTCCCCGACGACGTTCATCCGAGATACAAGCTGCAGCGCCTGACCGACGTGGCCCTGGCGTTGCACGAACTCCCGATCCCGACGGTCGCGAAAGTCACCGGCGTCGCGGTGGGCGCCGGATGGAATCTGGCGCTGGGCTGCGATTTGGTCGTCGCGTCCCCGGAAGCCACGTTCTCCCAGATCTTTTCGAAGCGCGGCCTGTCGATCGACCTCGGCGGATCGTGGCTACTGCCGAAACTCGTCGGTTTGCAACAGGCGAAGCGGCTCGCGCTGCTGGCCGAAACCATCGATGCCGCACAGGCATTCGCGATGAACTTGGTGACCTGGGTGGTGCCCGCCGAGGAAGTGGACGCCTTCGTCGACGACCTCGCTGGTCGGCTCGCGGCCGGCCCGCCGTTCGCGCTCGCCCAGACCAAAGCGCTGCTGAACGACGGCGCCAACACCACTATGCGCGACGCGTTGGCCAACGAGGCGCGCGCGCAGATCGGCAATTTCGCGACGACCGATGCGGCGTCCGCCTATGCCGCGTTCGCTGAGCGGCGGGAGCCGACGTTTACTGGACGATGGGCGCTGTCGAAATCAGACAAAGAGGAGTAGAGCTATGCGCGAGACGGTCATCGTCGAGGCGGTGCGCACGGCGGTCGGGAAGCGGAACGGCGGACTGTCCGGCATGCACGCCGCCGACCTGTCCGCGGTCGTTCTCAACGAACTGCTGGAGCGCGCCGGTGTCGGTCCCGAGATCGTCGACGACGTCATCTGGGGATGCGTCTCCCAGGTCGGCGACCAATCCAGCAACATCGG
The DNA here is from genome assembly GCF_900157365.1 of Mycobacterium numidiamassiliense. Taxonomy (GTDB): domain Bacteria; phylum Actinomycetota; class Actinomycetes; order Mycobacteriales; family Mycobacteriaceae; genus Mycobacterium; species Mycobacterium numidiamassiliense. The sequence goes on from NZ_FUEZ01000004.1 coordinate 950,435, forward strand.
GCGCTACGCGGTCCTGGCCGCCGGGTGGCCCGAGACCATCCCCGGAACCACGGTCAACCGGGCCTGCGGCTCGAGCCAGCAGGCCCTCGACTTCGCGGTGCAGGGCGTGATGTCGGGCCAGCAGGACGTCGTGGTGGCCGGCGGTGTCGAGGTCATGAGCCGCGTCCCGCTTGGCTCGGCCCGGGCCACCGGAATGCCGTATGGGCCGAAAGTACTTGCCCGCTATGACGATTTCTCCTTCAACCAAGGCCTCTCGGCGGAGATGATCGCCAAGAAGTGGGGCTTCTCCCGCACCCAGCTCGACGATTACTCCGCGCAGTCGCACGAGCGCGCCGCGGCGGCGCAGGACGCCAACGCGTTCACCGAGCAGATCGTGCCGGTGTTCGTCGAGGATGGCGGAATCGTCAACGCGGACGAGGGGATTCGGCGGGGGACCAGCGTCGAGAAACTGGCCGGGCTCAAGCCCGCGTTCGCCGAAGACGGGGTGATCCACGCCGGCAATTCCTCGCAGATCTCCGACGGCGCCGCGGCGCTGCTTGTGATGACGTCGGAGATGGCCCTGAATCTGGGGTTGACGCCGATCGTGCGCTACCGCGCCGGCGCCGTCACCGGGGCGGACCCGGTGCTCATGCTTACCGGCCCCATCCCGGCGACCGAAAAGGTGCTGACCAAGGCCGGCGTCGCGCTATCCGAAGTCGGTGCGTTCGAGGTGAACGAGGCCTTCGCGCCGGTCCCGCTGGCCTGGATTGCCGAGACGGGAGCCGACCCGCGCCGGGTCAACCCGCTGGGCGGCGCCATCGCGCTGGGCCATCCGCTGGGCGGCTCGGGCGCGGTGCTGATGACGCGGTTGGTGCACCACATGCGCGACAACGGCCTTCGATACGGGCTGCAGACCATGTGCGAAGGCGGCGGCACCGCCAACGCCACCCTGGTTGAGCTGGTCAACTAGCGCGGGTTTTCCCGTGACCCTTGTCGCGGCGGCAAAACCAACCTACTGTGTGTTCACTAGGTTGGTTCAGGCCGCCAATCGGTCAAAGGAGTCCGGTGCCCGACGCACGGCGATACGACACGCTTCTCGCCAAAGGTGAGGACCGCAAGCAGCGGATCCTCGCCGTCGCGCAGCGCCTCCTCACTCGCAACGGCTGGCGCGCCACGACGCTGGCCCAGATCGCCGGCGAAGCGGGGGTGACTCCGGCGGGGCTGCTGCATCACTTCGAATCCAAGGAACAGCTGCTGCACGCGGTGCTGGACGCCCGCGACCTCGACGATGAGTCACACGCCGACAGGTCGGGCGATCTGCTCGCCCAGATTTCGCAGGTCGCCGAGCGCTTCAACCGTGCTCCCGAGCTGCTGAGCACGTTCACCGTGCTGCTCGTCGAAAACATCCTTCCCGACGCCCCGTTGCACGACCGCATGTTGGCCCGGCAACAGACCGCGGCCGACATCGTCGCGGCCGCGATCCGGCGTGGCCAGGCGGACGGTTCGTATCGGTCCGACATAGACCCCGAAGTCAAGGCAGTCGAGATTCTCGCCTTCGTCCACGGAATGGAAACCCTATGGTTGCTCGATCCTTCGATACCGCTGACCGCGGTGTTCAAGCAGTACACCGAGACACTGGCGCGGGACTTCGCGCCGACCCAGACGCCCCAGACCACGACATGAGGTACCGGCTCGACGTCGTCGCGTCCGGCGTGCTCGACGTGGTGCGTTTCGCGGGTGGCTGGCTGTTCGACCGCTCGATGGCCGGCTGGGACGTCACCGTTCTGCTCACCGACCGCGAAGATCCTCGGCCGCTGCAGATCCTGGGCGCCCAGGCTATGGATCTCGAACATGCCCTGGCGGCGGCCGCAACGCGTCCCCATCCGCAAGCGCTGGCGGCCTCGGCGGATCTGTTCGGGTGCGACTCGCAGGTGCGCCACGGCGTCTTGGCGGCCCTCAATCAGGGCGTCACCGAAGTCACGCTGTGGGGGGAGACCTGGCCGGCCGAACTCGACGACAGTGTGGGCCTGGTGCAGCACCGGCTGAGCTCGGCCGCGCAGATCTTCAAGGGGCGGGCGCTGGCCGCGGCCTTGGATGACGGCGGGGTCCGGTTGGGATCGATCGGCCACATCGAAACCTTCCGCAGCGGGCTGCTCGCGTGGCCCTCGGTCGCGGCCGATCTGGTGCCTGCCAGCTAGGCCGCCGGCGTGGCGGCACCTCTTTGAACACCCCGTCGTTGACGGCGATCACGCCGTGTGGAAATGTAATACTCATCTCTGAGAGGCTCATTCTCACCGCTGAGATTCGAACGGAGCAAGATGACGAACGACTTCTCCAAGTTGGACTTCTTTCGCGGCAAAGAGCTCATCGCGGACCCGTACCCCTACTACGAGGCGCTACGGGAGCAGTGCCCGGTGACCCGCGAAGACCACCACGGAGTCACCATGGTGACCGGTTGGGAAGAGGCCTGCGCAGTACTCAACGACGCCGAGACCTGGTCGTCCTGCATCTCGGTGACCGGACCCTTTCCCGGCTTTCCGGTCCCGATCGAGGGTGACGACATCACCGAATTGATCGAAGAGCACCGCGACGAGCTGCCGTTCAGCGACCAGCTGCCCACACTTGACCCGCCGACCCACACCAACCACCGCTCCCTGCTGATGCGGTTGATCACCCCCAAGCGCCTCAAGGAAAACGAGGACGCCATGTGGGCGCTCGCCGACCAGGTGCTCGACGACTTCCTGCCGCCGGGCAAGGGCGACTGGATCAAGGGCTTCTCGAGTCCCTTCACGCTCCTGGTCATCGCCGACCTGTTGGGCGTGCCGATGGAGGATCGCGACAAGTTTGTGAAGGGCATCGCCGAGCACGCGGGTGGCGGCATCGGGGGCACCGGCAAGGAGTCGCTGTCGCACAGTCCGCTGGAATTCCTCTACGGCCTTTTCTCGGACTACGTCTCCGACCGCCGCCGCGAGCCACGCGACGACGTGCTGACCGGCCTGGCGACCGCCACCTATCCCGACGGCTCGATCCCCGAGGTCGAAGATGTCGCCCGCGTCGCCAGCAACGTCTTCTCGGCAGGCCAGGAGACCACCGTGCGGCTGCTGGGTGCCTCGCTGCAGACCCTCGGCGAGCGCCCGGACATCCAGGCGCAGTTGCGCAAGGACCGCAGCCTGATCGGAAACTTCATCGAAGAGTCGCTGCGCCACGAGAGCCCGGTGAAGGGCGACTTCCGGATCAACCGGGTGCCCGTCAACGTCGGCGGCGTCGACCTGCCCGCCGGCACCACGGTGATGATCGTGCAGGCGGCGGCCAACCGGGACCCCCGCCGGTTCGAGGAACCCGCCACCTTCGATCCGGCCCGCAAGAACGCGCGCCAGCACATCTCGTTCGGCCGTGGCATCCACAGCTGCCCGGGCGCACCGCTGGCCCGGGCCGAAACCCGGGTGGCGATCGAGCGCCTGCTGGACCGCACCACCGACATCCGGATCGACGAGGACCTCCACGGCCCGGCGAATGACCGCCGTTACCAATATGTTCCGACGTACATCCTGCGTGGCCTGACCGAACTGAACCTGGAGTTCACGCTGGCATGAGGGTCTGGGTAGACGACCAGCGCTGTCGCGGTCACGGCATGTGCCTCACGGTCTGTCCGGACGTGTTCAGCCTCACCGACGACGGCTACGCGGTGTCGATAGAGGGCGATATCCCAACGGAATTGGAGTCGACCGCCCACGAAGCCATCGAGTTCTGCCCCGAGCAGGCCATCAGCGAGATCAAAGACGAGAACTGACGAGATTCGGACCGACGTTAGGAGATTCGAAATGGCTAAGGGATATGTCATCCTGACCGAGGCGATCAAGGACCCGGAGGGCATGAAGGCCTACGGCAAGGCCGCCGGGGGAGCGATGGCCGGTGCCACCATTCTTGCCGTGGACACCGCACCCAAAGTCATCGAGGGCACCTGGCACGGCGATCAGACCGTGGTGCTGGAATTCGAGTCGGTCGATGCTGCGCGTGCGTGGTACGAATCCGAGGGCTACCAGAAGGCAGCGAAACTGCGCCAGGCGGCCGCCGATTGCAACGCGGTAATCCTGTCCGGGTTCTAGATCCCTTAGGGCGCTGGCTACTCCACGATCGAGATCGCCTGGCGAGGGCATTGACGGACTGCCTCGAGCACGTCGTGCTCGATCTCCGGGGTGACCTCTTCCTGGTGCACGGTCAGCATGTCGTCGTCGCCGAGCTCGAAGATGTCGGCATTGATGCCCATGCAGACACCGTTGCTTTCGCAGAGTCCCCAATCGACTTCGATTTTCTTCGTCATTGCGACCCCCTTACCGAAGGACCTTGACGGGCACGTGCTTCCAGCCCGCGACGTTCTGCATGGTCACTCGCTTGCAGCCGTCCCAGTCCACCTCGTAGCGCGGCATGAAGTCGAGCAGCTTCTCGAGTGCGATCCGGCTTTCCAGGCGAGCCAACGCTGCGCCGAGGCAGCTGTGGATCCCGTAGCCGAGACCGAGATGCTGTGCCTCGGTCTGGTCGCGCTCGATGTCGAAGGTGTCGGCGTTGGTGAAGGCCTCGCTGTCGCGGTTGGCCGCGGCGCCGCAGAGGAATACCGGTTTGAAGGGCGGGATCACGCCACCGCTGACATGTGCCTCTTTGAGGGTGTAGCGGACGTTGTATTGGACCGGTCCCTCATAGCGCAATAGCTCTTCGACGGCACCCGGGATCTTGTCGCGGTCCTCCTGCAGCTTCTGCCACTGGTCGGGATGACGGGCGAAGATCACCGCCGCGTTTCCGATCAGCTTGGTGACGGTCTCGGCGCCGGCGCCACCCAAAAGTGTTGCGAATCCGGTGATTTCGATGTCGTCGAGTTGGCGGGTCGTACCTTCCTCGGTGGGGATCTCGGCGGCGATCAGCCTGCTGATCATGTCGTCCTGCGGGTCGGCGCGCCGCTCCTGGATGAGGCCGAAGTAGTACATCGCGGTGTCGATGTTGGCCTGCATGCCGGCCTCGCTGATCTCGATCTGACCGGGTTCGTGGTGCAGGCTGGTGTCGATCCAGTGCCGCACCTGTTGGCGGTATTCCTCGGGCACCCCCGCCATCCGGGTGATGACCTCCACCGGGAATGGGCCGGAGAAGTCCTGCACGACGTCGAAGTTGTCCGGATCGCAAGCGCCCAGGTACTTGTCGATCACCTCGTGGATCGTGTCCAGCTGCGAGGTGATCGCCCGCGGGGTGAACGCCTTGTTGAGCAGGCTGCGCATGTGGCGGTGGTCCGGCGGATCCATGAAGATGATCGACTTCTGCGGGACGTCGCCCTTGCGCACCATCGCCAGGTCGCAGCCGCGCGCCGACGAGTAAGTGTCAAAATCCTTGAACGCGGCAGCCACATCCTCATGACGGGTCAGCGCGTAGAAGTCTTCTTTCTCGTCGTAATAGAGCGGAGCGTCCTCGCGCATTCGTGCGTAAATATCGAACGGGTTGTTGTAGAACTCGTCCGAGTACGGGTCGAAGACGACTTTCGGTTTTGTCACTGCAGACTCCTCGGTGACGCGATGCGGGGCTGGACCTTTACGGTTGAATGCCTGACTGTAACGCTAACGGTAGCGGGTTCGAGGCAAACCGAAAAGAACTGGAAGGCCGTCATCTCAAACTTTTTCCGACGATGTTGACGGCTTTGATGGCATCGTCGAGCCCACCGAGATCGCTGCCGAGTTCTTCGGCGATGTTGCGAACGACGGCGACGTCTTTGTTCACGAATTCGCCGGCCACCTCGATGAACGATGCGACGGAACCGCGTGCGGTCACGATTTCCAGGACCCGGCTGGTAGCGCTGCCGTGCGTCAATGCGTCAAGCACGGTCGCCTCGGGCACGCCCATGCGCTCGCCAAGCCGGATGGCTTCGGCGAGCAGGCCGATGTGGCCGGCGAACAGCGCGTTGTTGACCAGCTTCACCTTCTGCCCGGCGCCGCTCGGGCCGACATGCAGAATCGGGTCGCCGTAGCAGCTCAATACGGGCCGCACGCGCGCCACCGCATCGTCGGCGCCGCCCACGAACAGCGTGACCGTGCCGACCGCGATGTCGTGCGGGCCGCCGCTGACCGGCGCATCGATGACGTCGAGATGGGCGGCGTGGACGGCCACGGCCTCGATCGTCGTCGGGCTTGCGGTGGTGTGCACGACCAGCGCCGCGCCGGACGGTATGGCGGGCAGCAGCGCGCTGTCCAGGCAGACTTGCCGCACTTGTTCGTCGGAGAACACACAAAGCACCACCACATCGGCTTGCGCGGCGGCCTTGGCCACGTCGTGGGCGACGCCCGCGCCGAGCTGCTCGAGATCTCGTCGGCTTTCGGCGTTGCGGCCGAACGCCCGGACGTCATGGCCGGCCGCGACAAGGCGTGCCACCATGGGGCGGCCCATCCGCCCGGCACCGATGAATCCGACTCTCATCGCGGGTGATCCATCAGAGTCAGTGCGGCGTCGGCGGCGTCGAGTACGGTGCCCGCGGGGGCGGCGGCCTGCTCCGCGACTTCGACGATGAGCCGGACGTCCTTCTGCAACAGCGTGCCCGCCAGGCCGGCGAGCCGGTCGAGCGTGCCTTCATTGCCAATGACGTTGAGCGCAAAGCTGTTTCCGCTACCGCGGGACACGACTTCGGTAAACCGCTCCGGGGAAATGCCCAGCGACTTCGCGAGGGACAGAGTGGTGGCCGCGGTGCCCAGGTTCGCGGTGAAGAGCAGATTGTTGAGCAGCTTGGTGGTCTGCCCCGAACCTAGGTCGCCGAGGTGGACGACGGGCTCGCCATAGGTTTCGAACACCGGGCGACAGCGCTCGACCTGGTCGGCGTCCCCGCCGGCCATCACCATCAGCCGGCCCTGCACGGCCGCGGGGCCGCCGCCGCTCACCGGTGCGTCGACGACCGAAACACCTTTGCTCTCCGCCCTTTTCGCAAGCTCCTTGCATGTGTTGGGATGCACCGTGCTGTGCACCGCGATGACGCTGCCCGGCTTCAGGCCCGCCAGCAGCCCGGCCTGGCCGGCGGTAATTTCCTCGATGTCGGCCTCGCCGACGACGCAGAGGCAGACCAGGTCGCTCGAGGCCGCGAGTTCGGCCGGCGATTGGGCAATCTTCGCGGGGGTATCGGCAAACGGCTCGAGTGTCGCGGGTCGGCGTGCCCACAACGTCGTCGCGAAGCCGCCCTCGATGATCCGTCGGGCCATCGGGGCACCCTGGCTGCCCAATCCGATGAATCCGACGTGCATCAGCCGGCCGCCTCTTCCTCTGCGTCGTCAGCCATGCATTCCTCCACGAACGCAAGCACTTTCGCGTGATAGTCGGCGGCGGTGTGGCCGAGGCTGATGTTATGCCCCGCGTCCTGTTGTCGATGCACGGTGAACCGCGGTGCGGCGGCGAACAGGCCTGCGATCTCCGTTAACGCTGAATCGTCAGTCTGCCAGACCTTTTCGTGCTCGGCGATGCTGAAGTGCACCGGGACGCGCACGGCGGGCGCGAGCTCCGGGAAGGTCTGCCGGGCCCAGTCGGACACCATCTGGTCCTCGTAGGCCGGAGCGGTCGGGGACACCGTGATGCCGGTGAGGATCTCGGGCGGATACAAATGCTCCGGATGCCACAACAACTCGCGCAGGCCCGACGGGCGGCGCTCGCGTGTCGCCGTCTTCAGCATCTCGCGGGCCGCCGGGTGGTAGTGCCTGCCGGTCCCGGCCAGTTCGATACCGAGCAGCTCGGCGCCGCGCTCGGTGGCCGCCATCCGCATCGTCAGCTCACATCCGCCCGAATGGCCCATCACGAATAGGCCCGCGCCGCTTGGTCGTTCGCCGATAATGCGATCGATCGCTCCGTAAGCCAGGTTGACGCGCTGCTCGCCCTCGACCATCGCCTCGGGATAGGGCGCCGAGCTGCCGTAGCCGGGCCGATCGAGTGCGACCACGGTGAATCCGGCCGCCGCGCCGGTCCGCAGCAAGGAGTACGACGGGTGGCCCGGGCAGTCGAAGTACATCGCGGTAGTGCCCCCGCCGTGGATCGCCAGGATGACGGCCTTGGGGTTTTCCGCCTCGGCGACGACCGCCGACATCGGCACCCCATCGACGATCACCAGCCGCGAACGCGGAGCCGCACTCATGTGTCTGCCCGCAGCAGCAGCACGCCGCTGGGCGTGAGGCCGCCGCTGCTGACCACTCCCACGCGGGCGTCGACGACCTGCCGGTCGCCGGCCTCGCCGCGCAGCTGGGTGATCGCCTCGTGTAGCAGACCCATGCCGTGGGTGCGGCCGTGCGAGAGTTGGCCGCCGTGTGTGTTGAGCGGCAATTGCCCATCGCGCGCAATGTTTTTGCCGCCGTCCAGGAATTCTCGGGCTTCGCCGATGCCGCAGAAGCCAAGTGCCTCGATCCAGGACAGGCAGTTGAAGGTGAACCCGTCGTAGAGCTCGGCGACGTCGACGTCGGCGGGCCGCAGCGACGTGCGGGTCCACACATGCGCCGCCTGGCCCAGTACCTGCGGCTCGTGGGTCAAAGTGCTTTGGTCCCAATCGGTTCGCTCGATGATCTGCGTGCCCACCGCCTCCACCAGGACGGGCGGCTTGGCGAGGTCGCGGGCGGCGTCGACGGCGGAGACGATAACGGCTATCGCGCCGTCGCACGGCACGTCGCAGTCGTAGAGACCGAACGGCGTGGTGATGGGCCGCGCGTTCAGATAGTCATCCATCGTCATCGGGGTGCGATAGACGGCGGTCGGGTTGAGCTCGGCGTTGGCTCGCTGGTTCAACGCGATCCAGCCCAGCGTCTCCTTGGTGGTGCCGTAACGGTGAAAGTGCCGCTGCGCGTTCATCGCCAACGTGTGTGCAGCCGAGGTCGCGCCGAACGGCATCTGCCAGCCCGTCATCCGGCCCATCGACGGAATGATCTTGCCCTGCTTCATCAGCTCCCCGTGGGTGGCTTCCCACAGCGTCCGGAAGCACAGCACGTGCCGGGCCAAACCGGTTGCGACAGCGAGCATTGCGGCGATCACCGAGCCGCCCGGGCCGAACGTCTCCATGGCTCCGTTGTGCCACGTCGGCCGAATGCCCAGCGCCGCCTCCAGCGCGGTCACGCCGCCTTCGCCGAAGCCGCCGACATTGATCGCACCAGGGTAGGTCGACAGCCCGTCGATGTCGTCGTACGTCAACCCGGCGTCGGCGATGGCCGCCTCGCACGCCTGAACCGTCAGCGACAGCGGCAGCTGCATGAGCCGGCGCCCGATCGGCGACATCCCGATACCGGTGAGCGCAGCTTTGTCTTCGAACTTTTCGGTGGTGAGCATCGGCCGGACGTGTTCGGCGAACCGGTCCGGCGCGATTTCGTCGACCGGTAACTGGCCGGGCTCGCCGTCCGCGACAACCCGAAACAGCGGGATCCAGACGTCCTCGACGTGCTCGAAGACGACCTGAACCGGCTGGCCGAGTTCGAGCTGATCGGGATCGGCATCAACGATGTTCGTGGTCAGCCGAACCCGCGGGTCCTCCTTGATCGCCACCTGTGCGATCACGAAGGGCGCCTCGAGACCGGGCAGGCTGAATCGTTCGTTGAGGGTGAACCCGGCGAGTGTCGCTTTGCCCGAAACCGTGCGCACGCCGACGTCGCGGGATCGGCAGTAGCGACACACCGGCGCGGGTGGGTGGATCAGCGCCGCGCAGCCCTTGCATTCCTGGAACCGCAGCCTTCCGTCGGCGCCCGAGGTCCAGAAGAATTCGTTGTCCTGCGTGATCAGGGGCAGCGGTCGACCCGGTGCTGCTGACACGTCACCTCCGGGAGTCGAACGGCCCGACAATCGCATCTGGTAGGACCGTTATACGATTTGGAGAATTACGTTATCACCCGCGAGCAGGAGCAATCCAGGCTTTTCGCGCGCGCTCGCCCCGATGATTCAACGCGTGAATCCCCACTCCGCTTCGTTGGCTTCGGTTTTGAGTCGTGAGGCGGGATCGTCGTCTTCGCGCAGTGCCGGGTTGGGTACACCGGTTTGGCGCTCGCCGACCTCAGTGATGGCGTGCACGGGGCAATCCAGTAGGGCCCGCATCACCGGATCGCGGTCTTGCTCGGCTACGTTGCCATCGCCGATCAGCGACGCGTACCCCCAGTCGTCCAGCGAGAAGTACCCCGGCGCGTGCTTGGCGCAGACGCCGAAACCGTCGCAGATGGTGCGGTCCAATCGGATTTTCATGCCTGCCTCACAGCGTCTGCCGCATAGGGACGATCGGCGCGGAAGGGGTGACCGGCGCAGTCCTGGCACGCGCCGTCGAGATGCTGCGCCACTTCGTTGGGGAACTGATCGAGCAGGCTGGCGGCCACGTTGGTAGCGGCGTCCAGCGTCGCGCACGCCCCACGCCCACGCAGCACCACCGACCAGCGACGCAACCGGTCGACATCCTCTGTCGTCGCCGCGCCGTCGCGTAATGCCCCGGCGGCCGCGGCCATCGCCGCGGTCCCGTTGAAACACGACCCGCATTGCCCGGCATTCTCGCGGTCGAAGTAGCCCAGCACCGAAGCCGCGACAGCGACCGGGCATTCGTCGGTGATCACCGAGATCGCGCCGCAGCCCAGCCCACTGCCGAACCGGCGCATCGTTTCGTGGTCCAGGCTGGTCTCCAGCACGCGCTGGTTGAGTAAGCCGGCGAAATAGCCACCCATGAGGACGCCGCGTACTTGATCGGGTGAAACCCCGTGCAGGGCAAGCAGTTCAGTGAACGGTAAGCCGTGTGGGAGCTCGTAGAGAACCGTCGGCCGTCCGGCTCCGGTAATGGTGGCCAGAAAAGTACCCGACGACAGCGGTGAGCCCTGCGAGCGGTACGACGCCGCGCCGTGGTGCTGCAGGTACGGCAGATTGGCCAGGGTCTCGACATTGCTCACCAGCGTGGGTCGCTCGTCGACACCCGCTTCGAACGGACGCGGCGGCTTGTCGGTCGGCTTGGCCGGGCCGCCGTTGATCGCCCGAACCACGGCGGTCTCTTCGCCGGCCACGTATCCGGGCTGAACCGTCACCACGCTCACCGTCGTGGTGCCGAACGTGTCGGGATCGAGTTCGCCCAAGGCGGTTTCGACGCTGTGCGCCGATTCCGGTTCGGACACATAGACATACGCCTTGGCGGCGCCGACGATCGCCGCGGCCAACCGCAGCCCATCCAGAACCAGGTGGGGGCGGTTACGCAGCAACCAGCGGTCCTTGATCGAAGCCGGTTCTCCCTCTTCGCCATTCGCGACGACGACGGCCCCGTGCGCCACGCGCCCGTTGTCGCGCACCGTGCGCAGCTTCACCGCCAGTGGGAACGCTGCGCCACCACGGCCGGCCAGGCCGCTGGCTTCGACTTCACTCAGCAACTCGTCGGTGTCGGCCAGCGGGCGGTAGCCGTCGCGCTCTCGATACGCGGCGAGGTCCTCGCGGCCCTGCTGTGTGACCAGCAGTCGAGGCTCGCACCCGGGCGCGGTGGCGGTAGTGATGGTTGTCGATTGGACGGTGTTCACGGCTGGCCTGTCATCGTCTTGGTTAGGCTTGCGCACATGCGAATTGCGGTGGTGCGCGTCAACGTCGACCCGGACAGCGCCCGCACGCCCGCGCAGCTACGAGACGGCATGGCAGTTCTCCTCGAAGTCGCGGGCGCGGCCGGTGTCGACGTTGTCGAGAACGACCTGGCGGCCATGCCGGGAAATCGCCGTGAAGTCGAGCTGCTCGTCGCCGCCGAAAACGGCGACATCGCGAAGGAAACCGCAATGGAGTTGTGCGCCAGGGTATTCGGCGCTGCCCCGGTTCCGGGCGTGGTCACCTTCATCAGCCGGGGGACCGACGACGACGCGCACGGCGTGTTGTCCGGATTCGGGCTCACCGGCGACATTGTGCGGACGCCTGGCGACGACGGCTTCGACATCGTGTACGTGACGCTGCGTGAGGACGATCTCGACCGCATCCCCGAAAGCCGAGTCCACACGGCGCTTGAGGCCTCGCTCAACTGCGAGGTCCACATCCGCACGGTGTAAACGCATCAGTTGCCCAGGAACTCGAGGATCGGGGGTGCGGCCTGCACCCAGGTGTCGAACATGTTGAATCGCTTCACTTTGCCCGCGGCGCGCTCTTCGGATGCACGCTCCCAGGCGTCCTCCGGCCAGGGCGGGTCGATGAGCTTGGAGCCCTTGATCAAACAACTGACCTCCAAAGAGGTGCGCTTGGGGTGATCCATGTCGTTCTCGCCGCCACGAATGATCAACGTGGGGACCTGGATCTGGTCGAACATTTCGTCGGGGACACCGGGGATGGTCTGCCCGGGCTTGGACACGAATGCGTTGAGCCAGCGCAGCATCACCTTGAGGAACTCGTCTTTGTCGAAGTCGAGGAACCGCTGCTTGTTGGCCGGGTTCTCCTCGATGCGCTCGCGCCATTCCTGGACCTTCACCACGCCGTGCATGCCGGTGCCGCGCACCGCGAGAATGCTTGGGATGATGTAGAAGGATCCGAGCACGAAGCTGCCGTAGATGCCGCCGACAATGTTCCAGACCACCAACTTCTCGACGAGCTCGGGGTAGAGCATCGTGGTCAGCATGGAATCCCTTGCGCCACCTGAGCCGCCGGCCAGGATGCACCGCTCGACACCGAGGCCGTTCAACAGCTTCTTGAGCGTCTCGGCGCGCATGTGCGACTCGCTCTGCCCGTAGAACTGGACGTCGGAGGCGCCGCAGTTAGGCCGGTCCCAGAGCAGCACCCGATAGCCACCCGCGGCCAGGGCATCGGCCAGTGGGCGCAGGCCGTCGATCTCCTTGCTGAACCGGCCGCCCGGCGTCAGTGCGATGAGATCGCCTGACTCGCCGAGGATTTCGTAGACCACATTTCCGCCGTTGACCTCGATTGAAGGCACGCGATTCTCCTGTGATTAGGCCTGCACCAGCACGTCGTTGCCGACGACGCGCACCGGATAGGTACGGATACTCCATTCGGGCTTGACCGCGGTGGTGCCGGTCGCCAGCTCGAAACCCCATTGGTGCCAAGGGCAATAGATGTACTCCAGGTCGCGCACCATGATCGAGTCACCCGGAGCGGTCTCGTCGACGACTGTGCGCCCCCGCGCGCGACCCGAACACAGCGGACCGCCTTGGTGCGGGCAGTAATTCGCGATGGCGTAGAAGCTGCCGTTGACGTTGTAGACGCCGACGCCATGCCGCCCGATGGGCACCAGCTTGTGCTTGCCCGGCGGGATTTCGTCTACGGTCGCGACGACGTGCTCGCGGCCCTGGGCGAGGCGGGGCCGCTTGGTCTCTTCGGTCAATTCAGAGCACCCGGACTTGACCCTCGAGGACGGGAACCGTCTCGGGAAGGTGATAGGTCGCGATGCCGTTCTTGTACATCACCGCTTCGCGGGCGTGCTTGGGCAGGTGTTTGACCAACCAGCGCGGGTCGTCGAAAGTCCAGTGCGGGTAGTCCGACGAGAAGAGCAGGATCTTCTCGCACTCCATCCACTCCAGCGCCCGGGTCAGCTCGGTCTTGTCCTCGGGGTAGTCCAGCGGCTGCGTGGTGAACTTGATGTGGTCCTTGACGTACTCCGACGGCTTGCGCTTGATGTCGACCCACGACTTGCGTGCTTCGTAGAGGGCGTCCATGCGCCACATCAGCGGCAAGATCCAGGTGAACGCGTGCTCGACGAACACGATCCGTAGCGTCGGGAACCGGTCGAAGACGCCGTCGAAGATCAGGCTCATCACCTGGTTAGCGGCCAGCAGCGAGTACGTCACCATGAAGTCGTGGTTGTAGCTGGGGTATCCCACCGGCGGGGCCGGCAGCTCCTCGAAGTGGCTGCGCGACAGGTGGCAACTCACGGTGATGTCGTGCTTGGTGGCGGCAGCCCAGATCGGGTCGTACTTCGGGTTGCCCCATGGCGGCCGCGGCTCGGCCTTGATCAGGATCTGTGCCATGTAGGGGTGCCCGGCCCACTTCTCGATCTCGCGGACCGACTCTTCGGGTTCCTCGATGGCTGCACAAATCGAACCACGCCACCGCTCGTGCCAGTTGTTGTGGCTGTCCAGCCAATGATGCGCCTGCCACTCGTTCAACGCGGTCGCCATCGCGTGCTGCGCCTCGGGAATGCGAGCGGGGTAGGCGGCGGGTTCCAGGATCGCGATGTCGGAGCCCGCCTCCATGATCAGCTGACGGAACGCCATGTCCGGGTCGCTGCAGGGGAACTCGCCGTTGGCGGGGAAGGCGTCCGTGCGCATCGCGTAGCTGTGCGCGTAGTCGGGGGCGTCGTAGTAGATCTGCTCGCCGATATTGCGGGTGAGGAAGTATTTGCTGCGCCACGGCTCGGGAATGTAGGGGGTGAGCTCACCGCGCTTGGGCGCTGGGTGGACGTCCGAATCGACGCACCGGACGGCGATGCGCTCGGCAGCGGGAACCCGCTCCTGCGAATGGGTCAAGGTCATTGTGGCCTCCCTTGGTCACCTCTCATTGTGCGACTAGCCCGCCGCCAGGTCGACAGAAATGTCGATCCCATAGAGATCGGCGGCATTGCGCCAACACAACTTGTCGCGTTGCTCGGCCGACAGCGCTTTCGGCAGCTTGCTGACGTCGCCGAGTTGCCAGTGCGGGTAGCTCGAGCCGAACATCGTCATGTCGTCCTTGCCGGTGAAGCCGAACCACTCGCCGGCGAATTCGACATCGCCGGGACCGTCCAGGCTGCCCTGGACGAAGTAGACGTGTCCGGGCAGGTAGTCACTGGGAATCCGGGGCGCCCACGGCGTCTGCTCGAGGTGCGGTCGGCCGAACGTGTCCATCCGCCAGATGAACGGGGTGATGAAATCCGCGGCGCCGTCGCCCCAGACGAATTTCAGGCCGGGAAAGCGTTCGAACACGCCCTCGGCGATCATGTTCATCTGGTGGTAGATGTAGTTCAGCGCCATGAAGCTGACGTAGTGCTCGTAGACCCGGGTATTGCCGTTCGGGGTCGGCGGATTGGCGATACCCGAACCGACCTCGATGTGCGCGGCAACCGGGAGGCCCGCGTCGGCGGCCGCCTCCCAGAGCGGCCAGAACTGAGGCTTGCCGTAGACCTCGCGGGACTGCAGCGGGACACCGATCTGGACCACGCGGGGATGCGCACGCCATCTCTCGATTTCGCGCAGTGCCCCGGCGATGTCGTCGGGATTGACGCGGATGGTGCCGCGGAACCGGTCGCCGTACTCCGCTGACTCCAGCCAGTTCGACACCATCATCTCGTTGTGCGCGGCATGCAGCGCGCTGCCCAGGTGCCGGTCCGGCATGATGCCGCGTGCCATTGGATGCAGGATCGCCACATCGACGCCGCGCTTCGAAAACAGTTCGTGGCCAACGAATTCCGGGTCTGAACCCGGATACTGGTCGTCCGGTCCTTCGGTATTGGGTGCGTACTCGCCGCCCGGCGCTCCGTACCAGTCCATTTCGTAGTCGGGGAAGCCGCGACTCTTGAACGGCTCGCGCAGGGTCTTCCGCAGCGCCTTGTTGGACGGGAAGAAGATGTGCACGCTGGCGTCGATCAGTGGCGTGCGTGTCCCGTCAGCGTGTTCGATCACGGAAGCCACCCTTCGAATCCGGTAGCCAAATTGGGGCAGGCCCGGCCATATGATAGATAATCTAACATTCTGATCGGCTGCCAATCAATCGGTTTCCGGTAAGCGATTCGGTTAATATCCGCCCTGGTAGGCACCAGTATTGAAGCCTTCAGGGCAATCGGCGTTCTTCAAACTGGATAATATCATTCTCCTGTTCACCGGTGGGCGAAGTCAACAGTCGTGAGGTTGCCTTGGAGCGGCTGACATGCGGCGAGCGGCCGCAGTGTCCCTCGGGCATCGACTTTACAGTTCTAGCGATAAATGTCACGCTGTCGGGCGTCTGAAACTCAGGAGAATGCATGGATAAGACAGGGCAAGCGATGGCGGGCCGGACCGTCGTCATCTCGGGGGCGAGCCGCGGAATCGGCCTGGCCATTGGGATTGGGGCAGCCAAGCTCGGCGCCAACGTCGTATTGCTGGCGAAAACCGCTGAGCCGCACCCCAAACTGCCCGGCACCGTGCACACCGCGGCGCGCGACATCGAGGACGCCGGGGGCAAGGCGGTCGCCGTCGTCGGAGACGTGCGCAGCGAGGAAGACGTGCAGCGCGTCGTCGACACCGGCGTCGAAGCATTCGGTGGCATCGACGTCTGCGTCAACAACGCCAGCGCCATCGCCACCGAGCCCACCGAAGCGCTGTCGGCCAAGAAGTTCGACCTCATGCAAGACATCAATATCCGCGGCACGTTTCTCCTGACAAAGGCCGCGGTGCCGCATCTGCGCCGGTCGGCCAATCCGCACGTGCTGACCATCGCGCCGCCGCTGAACCTCAGTCCGAAGTGGCTGGGAGCCCATCCGTCCTACACGCTCTCGAAGTACGGCATGACCCTGCTGTCGCTGGGCTGGGCCGCCGAATATGCAAGTGACGGAATCGCTTTCAACTGCCTGTGGCCCGAGACCTATATCGCCACCGCCGCGGTCGCCAACTCGCCCGACGCGGAGGCGCGGCTCGCCAGGTCGCGCGATCCGGCGATCATGGCCGATGCGGCGGTAGAGATCATCTCCCGACCGGCGGTGGCCCACACGGGAGAGTGCCTGATCGACGCCGACGTGCTCCGCGCCGCGGGGAAACACGACCTGCGTGAGTACGGCGGTGGATCGAACCCGATCGTGGACCTCTTCCTCGACGAGATTCACTCCGGCTAGTTCGACGGCGGCCGGCCCACGATGACGCCCGCGGCTTTCTCGAACGGTTTGATCACACTGGTGAAATCGGAATCCGAACCTTGGTCGGTGGCGGTGAATTCCCATAGCTTGCCGACCATTTCGGCAAGCTCGACGGGCACGCCGAGCGTTTTGGCTTCCTTGAGATACAGCCGGACGTCTTTGACCATCAAGCCGGTGGCGAACCCGTAATCGAAGGTGCGCGGCAGGATCGCCCGGGGGAACTTGTCGCGACTCGCGCTCGTCGCGCCGGAACCCGCGTTGAGCACCTCGATCATCACGTCGGGGTCCAGCCCGGCCTTGACGCCCATCACGACGACTTCCGCCGTGGCGACCAACACGTTGGCCGCCAGGATGTTGTTGGCGAGCTTCATGGTCTGTGCCGAGCCCGGCTTGTCGCCGACGTAGAACGGACGGCCGATGGCCTCGAGAACGGTTCGTATGGACTCGAATTCATTGCGCGGACACGACACCATGACGGCGAGCGCTCCCTTTTCGGCTCCGCCGACACCGCCGCTGACGGGACTGTCGATAGCGGCAATGCTCCGTTCGGCGAGGGCGTCGTGGATGAGCACGGCCGTTTGGCTACCGATCGTCGACAAATCGATGTAGCGCTTGACCCGCGAACCCTCGATCACACCTGCCGCGCCGATCGACACCTCGAGTGACGCCGCCGGCGTAGGCAGGCTGACCATGATCGTCTCCGCGCGATCGGCGACCTCTCTGACCGACGACGCGGCCCGTGCCCCGAGCGCGACGATGCGCTCGAGCGCCGCGCTGTTGGTGTCGAAGGCGACGACATCGCGGTTGTCTCCAATGAGGCGACGTGCCATGGGAAATCCCATGTTTCCCAGCCCGATAAAGCCGATCCGCATCGATCGCGCCTAGCCGCGATCGAGTTCGGCGAACGCCTCGCCGGCGATGCGAAAGCTATCGACCGCGGCCGGCACGCCGGCGTAGATGGCCACCTGCAGAAATATCTCGCGAATCTCGTCGCGAGTGACGCCGTTGGTCAGGGCACCCTTGATGTGTGTCCGTAATTCGTGCGGCCGATTGAGCACGGAAATCATTGCCAGGTTCAACATGCTGCGCGTCTTGAGCGGCAATTCCTCGCGACCCCACACCGCGCCCCAGCAGTACTCGGTCACCAGATCTTGCAAGGGTTTCGTGAAGTCGTCGGCTTCGGCGAGTGCTTTGTTCACGTACTCCTCGCCCACCACGGCAGAGCGTATTGCGAGCCCGCGCTGATATGTTTCGCGATCCAAGGTTCTCTCCTTTGCAACCAGGTCCTGAGCTACAGCGAACCACAGCGGCTTCGCACAATCCCCGTCGAGCGCTGCCGGATTCGGGCGCAGCGACATCGGGGAAGTGATGTCGAGCGCCCGGACAATCCGACGACGACAGCAGCCGTCGCGCCCGCACCTATCGCGTACCTACGAAACTTCACGATCGCGCCCACCCCGCCGACCACCTTGCCGGCCACCGCCAACGGTCGGCTCGTGGACGCGAGACCGGACGAACTCGCCGACCCCATCGATACGCGATAAGCCGATTTCGAGATTATTACTTCCGGTAGAGAGAATGTTATTCTCGCGGTGGCGGTGACGACAGGAGGCACTCCCGATGCTGTTGGAGTTCGATGCTGATCAGCGACTGTGGCAGAGCACGGTGCGTGACGCTGTCGCCAAGCAATGTCCCCCCTCGCTGGTGCGCGGGGTAGCCGAGGATGGCGTAGACCCGAGTCCGCTGTGGAAGTCGTACGTCGATCAGGGCTGGACTGAGCTGAGCGATGCGGAGAGCGCGGTCGAACTGGCCATCGTGCTCGAAGAATTGGGCCGCGCAACCGATCCCACGCCGTTCCTGGCGACTTTGAGTCAGTTCGCGCCGCTGGCGGCGGATCGGTTCGACCCGCACGAGTCGGGCACCGCGGTGTATAGCGGGGTTACGGCGCACCGGGACGCCGAAGGCTGGGTGCTGGACGGTACCGCGCGTCATGTGCTGGACGGCGACCGCGCGGCCCGGCTTGCCGTGGTGACCGACGCCGGGGTCTTCCTCGTCGCGTCCAATCAGGTGTCGGCCCGGCGGTCGACGGTGTTCGACCCGGTCCTGCACGTCGCCGACCTGTCCTTCGCCGAGGTCCGGGTGCCCGACACCGAGCGCCTGATCGTCGACGCCGAGCGGGCGCATCACTCGGCCCTGACCGGTATGGCCATCACGATGGTCGGGGCCTGCCAACGCATCCTCGACCTGGTGCTCGAGCACGTGAAAAGCCGTCAGCAATTTGGCGTGGCGATCGGCTCCTTCCAGGCCGTCCAGCACAAAGCGGCCGACATGCACGTCGCGGTGGAACGCGCTCGCGCGCTGGCCTACTTCGCCGCGTTGACGATTGCCGCCGACGATCCCCGGCGCCGGCTGGCGGCCGCGATGGCGAAAGCCTCTGCGGGAGAATGCCAATCGCTGGTATTCCGGCATGGCTTACAGCTGCACGGCGCCATGGGATTCACCTGGGAGAACGACCTGCAGTTCGCGCTCAAGCGGGCCAAAGCGGGTGAACTTCTGCTGGGCGGCGCCGCAGAGCATCGCGCGCGGATCGCCGAGGAGTACCGTGCAGCTGACTTTTGATTCCGACGTCGAGGCTTTTCGGGCGGAGTTTTCGGCCTTCCTCGACAAAAACCTCCCTCCCGCAAGCGAAACCCTGGAACGGCCGCGGTCGGTTTCGCATATGCCGGCCTGGGCTCGCCGTTGGCAGCGGCTGCTATTCGACAACGGATGGTTGTTGCCGGCTCAGCCTCCCGAATTCGGCGGCCGCAATGCGACGGTCGTGCAGCAGTTCGTGTATCTAGAGGAGCTCAGCCGACGCCGGATCTACCACAGCTTCAACCCACAAGGCGTGAATATCGTTGGGGCGTCGCTGTTGTCGTTCGGCAGCGACGAACAGAAGCGTCGCTGGGCGGTGCCCATCCTGCGTGCCGAGATCACCGCGTCGCTGGGAATGAGTGAACCCAGCGCGGGCTCCGACCTGGCGTCGCTGCGCACCCGCGCGGTACCCGACTGTGACCACTTCGTCGTCAACGGGCAGAAGGTATGGACCTCGGGGGCCCACGACGCCGACGTTCTCTTGACGTTCGTGCGGACCAATCCAGATGTGCCGAAACACAAGGGAATCAGCGTGCTGATCATCCCCACCGACACCCCGGGTGTCGTGCGCCGGCCGTTCCCGTCGATCTGCGGGGCCGACGATCTGGATTTCAACGAGGTGTTCTTCACCGACGCGCGGGTCCCGGCGGAGAACCTGGTCGGGGAAATCGATCAGGGCTGGCGGGTGGCCAACGGATCGCTCGGCCACGAACGCACGATGATGTGGCTGGGCTTCGCCGATCGAATGGACAACATGATCGCCGACTTTCGTCCGGGCAACGAGGTCGAGCGCGATCAGTACGCGAGCACCATCATGGACAGGCAGGCGCTGCGCTTACTGGGTTCGGCGGCGCTGGCCCGCGCGGCCCGCGGCGAAGACGACGTGGCCGCGATCTCGGTGCTCAAACTGCTCGGATCCGAGGCCGAACTGCGTGGGATGGACCTCGCCCTGACGTCCGCGGGCAGCGATGGGCTCGTTCACCCCAGCCAGACCGGCCCGTACGCGCACATGAACCTGGACCACTATTTCGCGAGCTGGTTCGAGCGTTATGCCCGAAGCTTTTCCGGCACCATCGCGGGCGGGACGTCGGAAATCCAGCGCAACATCATCGCCCAGCGCGTGCTCGGCTTGCCGCGCTAGCACTTGGCTTTTCGGCGCGGAGGAGCCGAGCCGAGTCAGTCGATGACCGCGGCTTCCTTGCGCTCGGTGATCGGCAGAGCGAGTTGCTGTTCGTCGCAGATGCGTTGCAGCTTGTCAAGAGTTTCGTCGAGGCCCGCGCCAACGGTGGGGCCGGGAGTGAACGTGGCCGGCAGCTTCCGCATGCCCTGGATAACGCCGATGCTCTCGTAGTGCACGGCACCTTCGGGGTCGCAGTGGTAGTCGGGCATCCGGTCGAGCACCGCGGTCAGCATGGATTTGAACACCGTGCGGGCCACGTTCGATCCGGCGCACCGGTGAACCCCAAGTCCAAAGCTGAAGTGACGGTTGCCTTTACGGTCCAGAACGATCTCGTTCGGGTCGTGGAACACCGACGGGTCGCGATTGGCCATGGCCCACGAAATCCACAGCCGCTCACCTTCCTTGAATTGATTACCGACGAGCTCGACGTCGTCGGAGAATGTCCGGCCGTCGCCGGGTGCCGGGGTGAAGAAGCGAAGGAATTCCTCGGTCGCGGGATCGAGCAGAGTCTCGAGATCCTGCTGCAGCCGCTCGCGCTCGCCGGGATTCTCGGAAAGCCACTCCAGCGCATGGGCGGTTAACGCCGTGGTCGTGTCGAAGCCACCACCGATGACCAGGCCGAGATTGCCAAGGATCTCCAGATCCGGGGCGGGCTCGCCGTCGATCCGCATCTGGAGCAGAGCATTCACGATTCCTGGACGCGGGTTCTCGCGGATCTCGAGCATGGTGTTGACCATGTCGAGCCCCATTTCCCGGTGCATTGCGGTGACACGCTCGATGTCGGGGGAGTGTTCCGGGGTGTAGACCGCCGCGTGAACCGGCTCGCTGTACATATTCCACTTCTTCAGCGGGATGCCCATCATCGCCAACGTCAGGACGGCGGGCACGACGTTGGCCAGGTCGTCGACGAAGTCGATGCTGCCTTCCTCGATCTTCTCGTCGAGGCAGGCGCGCGTCACGTCGTCGATGAACGGCTCCCAGCGCTTGACCGCCGCCGGCGACAGGTAGGGATTGAGCACGGTGCGGTAAGTGCGGTGTTCGGGTTCATCCATTTCCAGGATGCCGCCGCGCACCGCGCTGACACGGCTTGCGGTCGGGATCGAAATGCCCTTATACCCACGACGTTCGTTATTGATGTCGTGGTCGTTGGAGACCGCGGGGCAGCGGGCGAGCTCGAAGACCTCGTTGCTTCCCGCCGCGACCCAGTGCCCGCCGTAGGTCTCGGTCCACGCCATCGGGCATTTGGCGTGCATCTCCTCGGTGATGTCCTTGAACTGTGAGCGGTACTCCGCGTTGTGCCGGTCGAAGTGGTACTGATTCTTCTTCCGGTCGCTGTCGCTCACGACGTCGTCGACACTCAACGTGTTGTCTCCCTTTACGTCTCGTCCGTGATCATGATGGCCTGCTCCGGGCACGAGTGCGCGGCTTCGCGAACCTGGTCCTCCTGGTCGGCCGGCACCACCTCGTTGACCGCTGACGAGCTACCGTCAATGTCGCTGAGCTGGAACGAATCCGGCGCAATCATCGCGCACAGGGTGTGGCCCTGGCAGCGTTCTGAATCAACCCAGACCTTCACGCTGTCTCCTTACGTTTAGGTGTTGCGGCCGCCGTTGACGCCCAAAATCTGGCCGGTGATATAGCCAGCTTCCTCCGAGACCAGGAAGGCGCAAGCCGCCGCGATGTCTTCGGGCCTGCCGATCCGGCGCACCGGTGTCCGGGCGATGGTCTCATCGATGTCGCCGAGGAAGCCGTTCTTCTCGGCGTTGCGCAGCATGGGTGTGTCGATGAATCCGGGGGGTACGGCATTGACGGTGATACCGCTCGGCCCGTACTCGAGTGCCAGCGATTTGGTGAGCCCGTTGACCGCGGATTTCGCCGCAACGTAGTGGGACATGTAGGGAGCACCGGAATGCGTGCTCGACGACGAGATGTTGACTATCCGGCCCCAGCCGGCTTCGACCATGTCGGGCAGCACCGCCTGGATCGTGTGGAAAACCCCGTGGAGGTTGACATCGATCACTCGCTGCCAATCCTCGAACGTGAGGTTGGCAAAGCGCTTGAACCCGTCCAGCCCGGCGGCGTTGACCAGAACGGCCACCGGCCCGAGCCGCGCGCGGATCGCCGACAGCGCGGCATCCACCTGCGACCGATCCGTCACGTCGGCGGTGAACGAAAAGTCGGCGTCCGACGGTCTGAGGTCGATGGTGGCAACGTCTAGACCATCGGCGCGCAGTCGCTGCGCGACCGCTAACCCAATGCCAGAGCCACCACCGGTGACCACTGCGGTCTTCAACTTGGGGCCCCTGCGGCAAATGTGGCCGTCTCAGTCACAAAGAATCTCCCTTGCAATTATGAGAACCATACTCTCGCGACGAAGTGACGTGCAACATACCCAAGGAACTACATTCGGCCTGCGTAGAGCGCGCTCAGTCGACCAACCCGAGGTAGGACAGAACACCTTTTTTGTCCTGACCGTTTCTTGAATTATCGAGACTCGAATGTAAGATTCGCCCCGTAGGAGAATGAAATTTTCGTGACCGCCACCACCTGGGTGTGACGGTTGTGATCGACGTCACACCAGGGGAGCCCACATGCCGGTGCAGGACACGGTGTCGATCGTCGCGAATGCCGCGTCCGAATTGCAGGCAGTGGGAGGTGGCGCGTGAGGCCATTGGAGGGCATTCGCGTTCTGGAAGTCGCGATGTACGGGTTCGTTCCATCGGCTGGTGCCGTGCTATCCGAGTGGGGCGCCGACGTGGTCAAGGTCGAGCACGCGGTGACCGGCGATCCGCAGCGGGGACTTCGCCAGACCGGCATGCTGCGCGTCGAGGGCGACCCCAACCCCAACATCGAGCACGCAAACCGCGGCAAGCGCAGCCTCGGACTGGACATGTCGGTGCCCGAGGGCAAGGAAGTGCTCTATGAGCTCGCCCGACGGTCGGATGTGTTCTTGACCAGCTTCCTGCCCGGCGCCCGCCAGAAGTTCGGCATCGACGTCGACGACATCCGGGTGGTGAACCCGTCGATCATCTACGCACGCGGAAGCGCGCTCGGCCCCCGCGGCGAAGAGGCGACCAAGGGCGGGTACGACATGACCGCCTTCTGGTGCCGGGCCGGGACGGCGGCCACCATCACGCCGATGGGGATGCCGGGCATGATCGCGCCACCCGGACCTGCCTACGGCGACACCATCTCAGGCACCAACCTTGCCGGCGGCATTGCGGCGGCGTTGCTCAAACGCGAGCGCACCGGCGAGCCGTCCGTCGTCGACGTCTCGCTGCTGGGCAGCGGACTGTGGTCCATGGGCCACACGGTCGCGTTGACCAAACACTTGAACCAGCGACTGGAAGCGCCGCCTCCCGGTGTGCACGGCGCGCCCAACAATCCGTTGGTTGGGCTGTACACGACGTCCGATGGCCGGTATATCTCCTTCGTGATGATGCAGCCCACCAAGTTCTGGGCGGACGTCTGCCGGCACGTCGACTTGCCCGAGCTGGCCGATGATCCGCGCTTTGCCACCATCGAGAACATCACCGCCAATACGGCCGAAGCGGTCGAGATCTTGACCAAGGTCATCGCGACGCGCACGCTCGCCGAGTGGAGCGAACGGTTTGCCACGCTGGCCGGTCCGTGGGCGCCGGTCCAGGACACGCTTCAGGCTGCCGAGGACGCACAGGTCCGGGCCAACGAATATTTAGTACAGGCAGGCGAACTCGAACTGGTTGCCAACCCTGTCCAATTCGACGTCGCCGCCCCGCAGACCCGACCGGCGCCCGGATTCGCCGAACAGACCGATGAAATTCTGCTGGAATTGGGACTGGATTGGGATCGCATCATCGAACTCAAGACGGCCGGCGCCGTCACCTAAATGTGGAGCTGGCCTGAAATGTTTGCGCGCTCGATAACGGTTATGCGTTTTTTGCTCCGCGTGGACGTGGCATGAGTCACAATGGCCGGACGTTTCTCACGGGGCAGATCGGAGGACTGGCGTGAGGTTGGTAGTGGCTGCACCGGCGACTGATGCCGGGATGTGGCTGCTCAGTGAGCATTTCGCGGTCGGCGTCGAGTCGAATCTATCGCAGCCGAAGCCGAAGAACAAGACTGCCAGTCTCGTAACGTCGAGAGGATCTGAAGCCCATGGCGAATAAATGGGCTGACCGCTGGACGCCCGGCATTTCGCTGGGGCGCGGGTCCAAGCCGATGGAGGCGGTCGGGGGCCTCTTCGCGATGTCGGCCGACGCGGTGAAGTTCATGTTCGTACGGCCGTTCCAGTGGCGCGAGTTCTTGGAGCAGTCGTGGTTTGTGGCGCGCGTCGCGATCGTGCCCACGTTGTTGGTGGCGATTCCGTTCACCGTCTTGGTCAGCTTCACCCTCAACATCTTGTTGCGGGAATTGGGAGCCGCCGACCTATCCGGTGCGGGTGCCGCAT
Source organism: Mycobacterium numidiamassiliense (assembly GCF_900157365.1). Taxonomy (GTDB): domain Bacteria; phylum Actinomycetota; class Actinomycetes; order Mycobacteriales; family Mycobacteriaceae; genus Mycobacterium; species Mycobacterium numidiamassiliense. The sequence continues at coordinate 975,437 of NZ_FUEZ01000004.1, forward strand.
TCGGCGCCGTCACCCAGATCGGTCCGCTGGTGACCGTGTTGATCGTGGCCGGCTCCGGCGCGACGGCGATGTGCGCCGACCTGGGTTCGCGCACGATCCGCGAAGAGATCGACGCGATGGAAGTGCTGGGCATCAATCCGATCCAGCGTTTGGTCACACCGCGCATGTTGGCAGCGGGCTTAGTGGCCCTGCTGCTGAACAGCTTGGTCGTCATCATCGGCATCGTGGGCGGCTACATCTTTTCGGTGTTCGTCCAGGACGTGAACCCCGGAGCGTTCGCCGCCGGCATCACGCTGCTGACGGGCGTGCCCGAGGTGCTCATTTCGTGTGTCAAGGCAGCACTTTTCGGCCTGATCGCCGGCTTGGTCGCCTGCTATCGCGGGCTGACGGTGTCCGGCGGCGGTGCCAAGGCGGTAGGCAACGCTGTCAACGAAACGGTGGTTTTTGCGTTCATGGCCCTACTCGTGGTCAATGTGGTTGTCACCGCCATCGGTATCCGTTTTTCGTCGAAGCAGTAGCTCGAGGGAGGTGTAGGAAAACGCTGTGGCGCTAAGAGCTGTCTATCCGCGTTTGTCGCGGCAACTGCAGAAGCCGGTCGGCACGTTGGGCCGTATCGGCGATCACACCTTGTTCTATGGCAAGGCGATTGCCGGGATTCCGTTTGCGGTCACGCGTTATCGGCGCGAGATCATTCGTCTGGTTGCTGAGATCAGCATGGGTGCGGGCACGTTGGCGATGATCGGCGGGACGCTGGCGATCGTCGGGTTTATGACGTTGGCCGCCGGTGGCACGCTGGCGGTGCAGGGGTACAGCTCGCTGGGCAATATCGGTATCGAGGCGCTGACCGGCTTCTTGGCGGCGTTTATCAACGTGCGGATCGCGGCGCCGATCGTCGCGGGCATCGGCTTGGCGGCCACGTTCGGTGCGGGGGTCACCGCGCAGCTGGGTGCGATGCGGATCAACGAAGAGATCGATGCGCTGGAATCCATGGCGATTCGCCCGATCTCGTATCTGGTGAGTACCAGGATCGTGGCCGGGATGCTGGCGATCACGCCGCTGTACAGCATCGCGGTGGTGTTGTCCTTTCTGGCCAGCCAGTTCATCACGACGGCGTTGTTCGGGCAGTCCAGTGGCTTGTACAACCACTACTTCACGACGTTTCTGAATCCCATCGACTTGTTCTGGTCCTTCCTGCAGGCCGTCGCGATGGCGTTGACGATCTTGTTGATCCATACCTATTACGGCTATTTCGCATCCGGTGGGCCGGCCGGTGTGGGGGTGGCCACCGGTAACGCGGTGCGGACCTCGCTGATCGTGGTGGTCTCGGTGATCCTGCTGGTGTCGCTGGCCATCTATGGTTCCAACGGCAACTTCAACCTGTCCGGCTAGCGAAAGGTGGTGAAGGCGAAGTGACGCGCAACTTCGGGCCCGGTCCCATCGACCGCTCTGAAGCCGACAGCTCCGCTAGTCCTGTCGCGGCATCGCCCGGCCGCCACTTCGGTGCGCAGTCGTATGCGCGCCCCCTTGCCGGGTTGGGGACATTCGTTGTCGTTGGCGTCATCGTCCTCATCGCGATGGGCCTGTTCCAGGGGAGTTTCACCAAGACCGTGCCGGTCACCGTGGTGTCGCCGCGCGCCGGCCTGGTAATGAACCCCGACGCCAAAGTGAAAATGCGCGGGGTCGAGGTGGGCAAGGTCGGGTCGATCGACGTGCGGCCCAACGGGCAAGCGGTCCTGAACCTCGAAATGCAGCCGTCCCAAATGCATCTCATTCCGGCGAACGTGCTCGTCGACATCGTATCGACCTCCGTGTTCGGTGCGAAATACGTCGACTTGATACCGCCCGCGGAACCTTCGTCGCAGCATCTGCAGCCCGGCGCGGTACTGCAGAACAAGGACGTCACGGTCGAAATCAACACGGTATTCCAGCAATTGACGTCGGTGTTGTCGTCGATCGATCCGGCCAAGCTCAACGAAACCCTGGGAGCGATCGCCTCGGCGGTGAATGGCCGGGGTCACAAGATCGGCCAGACGTTTGCGGACTTCGATGCGTTTCTGGCCAAGCAGGAGCCGAGCCTTCCCGCGCTGAGTCACGATCTCGAGGCGCTGCCCGTGGTGAGCAACGCCTACGCAGACGCTGCGCCGGACCTCATTGCGACCATCAACAACACGATCACAATCAGCAAGACCCTTACCGACGAGCAAAAGAATCTGGACACGTTCCTGCTCAGTTCAATTGGGTTGGCCGACACCGGCAATGACGTGGTGGGTGCCAACCGGCAGCCGTTGACCGACGTCCTTCATCTGCTGAAGCCCACCACCGATCTGCTCAACGAATATCACCAGGCGCTGTGGTGCGGCATCAAGGGATCGCTGGAGAACCTGCATTCGCCAAACAACACGGAGCCGATGATCTATGCGCAGGTCTTCCTGGGCTTCGGCGCCGAACGTTACCGCTACCCGAGCAACCTGCCCAAGGTGGCGGCGACCGGCGGCCCGCGGTGCGAGAATCTTCCGGTGGTGCCCTACGGTAAAGCGCCGGAGTTCGTGATCAGCGACGTCGGCACCAACCCTCAGGAGTACGGCAACCCGCAACTGATGTGGAACTCCGACGCGCTCAAGCAGTTGCTGTACGGACCGATCGACGGGCCGCCCCGCAACGTCACGCAGATCGGACAGCCCGGATGACCGGCTCGCGCCCGATGATCATCAAGTTCGGCGCGTTCGCATTCATCATGACGCTGCTGACGGTGTCGTTGTTCTTTATCTTCGGCCAGTACACGACCGGCTCGACGAACGGCTATAGTGCGCTCTTCAATGATGTTTCGCGTTTGAAGCCGGGACAGACCGTCCGGGTCGCCGGCGTCCGGGTGGGCACGATCAACAGCGTCTCGCTGCGTCCGGACAAAAAGGTTGAGGTGAAGTTCGACGCCGACCGCGGCGTCGTGCTCACCACCGGCACAAAAGCCATGATCCGCTATCTCAACCTTGTCGGTGACCGCTACCTCGAACTCGTCGACGGTCCCGGATCCACCAAGGTGCTGCCACCCGGGTCGGAGATCCCGATCGACCGCACCGCGCCCGCGCTCGACCTCGATCTCCTGCTGGGCGGGCTCAAACCCGTTACGCAGGGCCTGAATCCGCAAGACGTCAATGAACTCAGCGCATCACTCATCCAGGTTTTCCAGGGTGAGGGCGGAACGCTGAACTCGCTCTTCTCGAAGACAACCTCGTTTTCGAACACGTTGGCTGACAACAGCCAAACGATCCAGGAACTCATCGACAACCTCAATATCGTCGTGGCCACCGTCGACAAGGAGGGCGGCAAATTCTCCAGCGCCATCGACCGGCTGGAGAAGCTGATCAGCGGACTGTCTAATGACCGCGACACCATCGGCACCGCCATCACCGCGCTGGACAGGGGAACCGCCTCGATCGCGGATCTGCTCGGCCGCGCCCGTAAACCGTTGGCCGACGTCGTGGATCAAACGAATCGGCTGGCGCCACTGCTGGATAGCGACGACAAGAACCTGATCGATATTTCGTTGCAGAAGTTGCCGCACAACATCAAGAAACTGACCAGGCTGGGTTCCTACGGTTCCTGGTTCCCCTACTATCTGTGCGGGCTGGAGCTCCGTGTCTCCGATTTGCAGTACCGAACGGTGCAGGTGGGCATAGCACACCAGACCACCGGACGATGCGCAGAGCCGAAGGATCCCAATGAATAGGTACCGGGGCGCTCACCTCATCAAATCGGGCTTCATCGGCGCCGTCCTGATCATGCTGATCATCGCGGTCGGGCTGAACCCTGACCAATTGCTGCAACGGGCCACCACGGTCCGCTATCAGGCGCTGTTCGCCGATGCCGGCGGTCTCGCGACCGGCAACGAGGTCACGGTCTCGGGAATGAAGGTCGGCACCGTGTCGGAGATGTCCCTTGACCATGGCGACGTTCTCGTGACGTTCACCGTCAAGGGGAACGTTCAGCTCGGGTCCGCCAGCACCGCGCACATCAGGACGGGTTCGCTGTTGGGCCAGCGAATACTGACCCTGGAATCGGCCGGCAGCAACACATTACGTCCGATGACCGTCATCCCGGTGTCGCGCACCTCCTCGCCCTATTCGTTGTCCGAGGCCGTGGAGAATCTCTCAAGCGACATCGAGGGGACCGATACCGGAGCGCTCAACCAGTCTCTTGACACGCTCTCCGCGACGCTGAATGAGATTGCGCCGCAATTGGGTCCCGCGTTCGACGGGGTGACCCGGTTGTCCCAGACTCTCAATGCCCGCAATAAGAATTTGAGCGAGTTGCTCAAGGGCGCCGGCGATGTCACCGGCATCCTGTCGCAACGCAGTCAGCAGCTCAACACGCTGATCCTCAACGCCAACGACCTGGTGTCGATGCTGGTGACGCGGCGGCAGGCGATCGTGCGGTTGCTGGAGAGCACGTCGGCCGTTGCCACGCAGCTGACCGGCTTGGTGCACGACAACGAGTCGAAGCTGGCGCCATCGCTGAAGAAGCTGAACGATGTGACCGCCATTCTGCAGAAGAACCGCGACAACATCGCCAAATCCCTTCCCGGCTACGCGCAGCTCGGAAGGCAAGGCGGCGAGATCGTGTCCAGCGGGTTCTACTACAACCCGTTCATCCCGAACATCTTCTTCCTGCAGTTCTTCCAGTGGTTGTTCGACTACAGCTTCGGCTTCCGTGCCTATGGCCGGCCGGGCTCGCCGCCGGACAACGCCGGCCCGCGGGCGTTCTTCCCCTTCCCGTTCAACGCGATTCCGGGGGGATCGCAGTGATGGCACGGCTTCCGGGGATTCCGCGCAGCAAGCTGAAGGTGGGCTTGGCGATTGTGTTGGTCGGACTGGTGGTGGTCGGCACGGGTATCGCCGTCCGCAACACCTTCTTCCGGGCGACGACAATCACCGCGTACTTCCCGACCGCCACCGCGATCTACCCGGGTGACGATGTGCGGGTGTCGGGCATGAGGGTGGGCACCATCGATTCGATTCAGCCGCAGGGCACCCGGGCAAAGTTGGTGATGCATGTCGATCACGGGGTGAACATTCCGGCCGATGCCAAGGCGGTGATCGTCGCCCAGAATCTGGTGGCCGCACGCTACGTCCAGCTCACCCCGGCCTACCGGACCAGCGGTCCCACCATGCGTGACGGCGCGGTGATACCGATCGAGCGCACGGCGGTCCCAGTCGAGTGGGACCAGGTAAAGACCCAGTTGATGCGTCTGGCAACCGAATTGGGGCCAAACAGCAAGGTGTCGACGCCGTCGGTGTCGCGTTTCATCGACAGTGCCGCCGATGCGTTGGGCGGGGACAACGGTGAAAAGCTGAGGCAGACACTGGCTCAACTGTCGGGGGTGACGAGGGTCTTCGCCAACGGCAGCGGCAACCTCGTCGACATCATCAAGAACCTGCAGACGTTTGTTGCGGCCTTGCGGGACAGCAACACCCAGATCGTGCAGTTCGACAACCATTTGGCGACCCTGACCAGCGTGCTTGACGACAACAAGTCGGATCTAGATGCGGCGCTGACGAACTTGTCGGACGCGGTCGGCGAGGTGCAGCGGTTCATCGCGGGCAGTCGGGACGCGACCGCGGAGCAGATCCAGCGGTTGGCAGACGTGACGCAGATTCTCGTCGACAACAAGATGGCTTTGAAAAACGTTCTGCACACCGCTCCGAACGGGATCGCGAACTTCTATAACAGCTACGACCCGGATGTCGGGAACATTCGCGGTGGGGTCGGATTCCAGAACTTCAGCAACCCCACCTTCGCCCTCTGCTCAAATCTCGGAGCGCTGGAGAACGCCACCGCTGTCGAGAGCGGCAAGTTGTGCGGCCTGTACCTGACACCCGCGTTGAAGATCTTCAACCCGCTGTTTATCTTCAACTTCAACTATGTTCCGATTCCGGTCAACCCCTTCCTTGCGCCGGCGTTCGATCCGAAAAACGTTATCTACACCGAGGATCGGCTAAAGCCGGGCGGGGAGGGGCCCAAGCCGGTCCCGCCCGAGCTGCCGCCGTCGGTGTCCGCGTACACCGGTCTGCCGGGTGACGTCCCGAATCCGCAACCGGCGTCCGTGCCACTGGGGCGGATTCCGGGAGCTGCGATGCCCGAGCCGCCGCCGCCCAGCGTGCCGGTCGAGCCGCCCCCGGCTCCCTCGAACGTGCAGGACATGCTGCTCCCCGGAGGTCAGCAACCATGAGCGCGCGCGTCGCCATTCGTAGGATGCTCGGCATCGGCAGCTGCGTCATGCTGACCGTGACCGGATGTGCCTTCAATGGCCTGAACTCGCTGCCGTTGCCCGGCGCGACCGGACGGGGGGCCGGCGCCAACGTCTACCACGTCGAGATCGCCAATGTCGGTCAGCTGGAAGCGAATTCGCCGGTGATGATCGACGACGTCATCGTCGGCAGCATCAGCAAGATGACGGTGCAGAATTGGCACGCCGACCTGGATATCTCGGTCAAACCCGGGGTTTCGATACCGGCGAACGCGGTCGCCCGTGTCGGCCAGACCAGCCTGCTGGGGTCCATGCATCTTGAGCTGGAGCCGCCGCTGGGCGAGCCAGGAACGGGCCGTCTGCAGCCGGGTGCCACCATCCCGCTGAGCCGCTCATCGACGTATCCGTCGACGGAGCAGACGCTTTCGTCGCTGTCGGTGCTCCTCAATGCCGGCGGGTTGGGCCAATTCGGTGACATCATCCACAACTTCAACGGGGCGTTGTCCGGGCATGCGGGGGATCTCCGCGATCTGCTCAGCCGCCTCGATAGGTTCATCGGAACGCTGGACTCGCAGCGCGACAATCTGGTGACGTCGATCCAGGCGTTGAACCGCCTGAGTTCCACCTTCGCTGCGCAGCGCGATGTGATAAGCCAAGCGCTGGACAAGATTCCGCCGGCGCTGGATGTGCTCACCAAGGAGCGGCCCCGCATCACCGAAGCGCTGAACAAGCTTGGGACATTCAGCAACACCACCGCCAGGCTGGTCAATGACGCCGGGGACGACTTGGTCAAGAACCTGAAGAACCTCGCGCCGGCACTGGGTGCACTCGCCGATATCGGCCCGGAGCTCGACGCCGCGATTGCCTACGCGCCCACGTTCCCGTCGACCCAGGGCTTCATCGACCGGTTCATCCGGGGCGACTACGTCAATGGATACTTCGTCATCGACCTGACGAACGCCGGGCTGCGCAAGAGCATCCTGCTGGGCACCCACTGGGGACGCCTGGGTGCCGAGACGGTGCCGTTGCCCGGGGACCCGCCCTACCTGCAATTCAGGTACGGGGCCCCGCCCGGGGCACCTGGAGCACTCGTTGGTCCTGGCCCGGTTGGGATGCCGCTGCCCGGGCCCAATCCGCCACCCTTCGGGCCCGGACCGGCGGCGTCGCCCGCGATGTCGCCCGCGGGGCCGCTGCCCGGGCTACCGCCGCCGGGCTTCCTCAACCCGCTGAACGCGCAGTCCGCCGACGCCCCACCGCTGCCCGGGCCACTGCCCGGGCCGCCGCCGGGAGCCCAGCTGCCCGGGCCGCAACCCGCGGGACAGTTCCTGCCTGGGCCGCCGCCCGGGGCGCAGCTGCCCGGGCTGTTGCCCGATCAGGGTGCCCCGGTGCCGGGCGCAACCCCGGCGACGGATCAAGGAGGGCGCTGATGCTGACTCGCTTTGTCCGTATCCAATTGGCGATCTTTACGCTCGTGGGAATCGTCGGCCTGATCGTCATGGTCGTGTGGTACATGCAGGTGCCGACGTTGCTGGGCATCGGCAAGATGACGGTCACCCTGGAGCTGCCCGCCACCGGCGGTCTGTACCGGTTCTCCAACGTGACATATCGAGGGGTGCAGATGGGCAGGGTGACGGCGGTCGGGCTGACCCCCACCGGCGCGCAAGCCACTCTGTCCCTTGACACTTCGCCGAAGATTCCCGCGGATCTGAAGGCGGAGGTGCTCAGCATCTCCGCGGTGGGCGAGTACTACGTAGACCTACGGCCGAAAAACGACTCGGCGCCGTATCTGCACGACGGTTCCGTGATCCCGACGAGCCAGACGACCCTGCCGCAGCCGATTGGTCCCGTGCTCGATCAGACCAATGCCTTGATCAAGAGCATTCCCAAGGACAAGCTCAGCACGCTGCTCGACGAGACATACAAGGGATTCAACGGCGCCGGCTACGATTTCCAGTCGTTGTTCGATTCGTCGGCTCAACTCTCCCATGACCTCAACGGCGTCTCAGACCAGACGAAGGCGCTGACCGAGGACACCGGACCCTTCCTCGACGCGCAGGCCCAGACCGCCGACTCGATCCGCACCTGGGCGCGTAGCCTCGCCGGATTCACCGGGCAAGTGGCCAAGGACGATCCACAGTTCCGCACTCTGCTCAAGAAGGGGCCCGGGGCCTTCGACGAGACGTCGCAACTGCTCGATCAGATCAAGCCGACGCTGCCGGTACTGCTCGCCAACCTCACCACGATCGGTCAGATCGGCGTGGCGTACCACGCCTCGATTGAGCAGCTGCTGGTGTTGCTGCCGCCGTTTACCGCGATGATTCAGTCCTTCCTCCCCACCAAGACGGTGACGGGGTTGCCCACGGGCGCCTTCAATCTCGTCATCAGTGACCCACCGGCGTGCACCGTGGGCTTCCTGCCGCCGAGCCAGTGGCGCTCCCCGGCCGACACCCGCACGATAGACACGCCAGACGGGCTGTACTGCAAGCTGCCGCAAGACTCACCCATCGGGGTGCGCGGCGCGCGCAACTACCCCTGTATGGAGCGGCCCGGAAAGCGCGCGCCGACCGTCGAAATCTGCGAGAGCGACAAGCCATTCGAACCGCTCGCCATGAGGCAGCACACGTTCGGTACCTACCCGCTTGACCCCAACCTCATCGCGCAGGGCATCCCACCGGACGACCGGATGAACTACAACCGGGAAAGAATCTTCGGGCCGGTGGAAGGCACGCCAATGCCGCCGGGAGCAGTTCCCCGGGGACCGGGGGCGCCGCCTCCGCCGGGGGCACCACCGCCCGGGCCGCCGATCCCCGCGGCGACGATGGGCGAGGTCTCTCCCATTGCGCCGCTTGATGTTCCGTCGTCCCCAGCCGAATTGCCAGGGCCGAGCACAGCGACGCCCATGCCGGCCATGTTTCCCTTCGCTCCGCCGCCGCCCCCGGCGGCGCCGGTTGACGCGCCGCCGGCCGATGCGCCGGCGCCCGCGCCTGGTGACGCGCCGGCCCCAGCGGCTGCACCGAGCGGAGGGCCATCAGGACCGATGGCAGCGCCAAGTGCGTTCGGACGCAACGCGTCCCAGCCCGGTCCGTCGGTGGCCATCGCTCAATATGATCCGCACACCGGTACTTACGTCGCGCCGGACGGTCAGGTATACCGCCAATCGGATCTGGTGACGAAGAAGGCGCCCAAGACGTGGCAGGACATGTTCACCACGTAGCGTGCCCGTGGCACGGCCGTGTTCGTCTTCAAAAGGTCTGTGCGCCTTCAGTTTTGGCGCAGCGGATCAGTTGATCTGGTCGAGCCTGATGGGCTGCTCGATATCCAGCGGGAGATTGTTGTTGCACGCGCCGGCCGGACCGATCGTACGGTCGTCCCCGCGAAAAACGGGCGACCCCAGCTTGTTGACCCCGGTCACCGGGTCCGCGGGATAGAACATGATGTAGTCCGTGGCGGGGTGCGTGGTGCCGTCTTGGCAAGTCTCCCAGTTCGGGATGTCGCGTTTGAGGTACCAGTTGAGGCCGTCGAACATCCTTACCGGTGCGCTCCAGCCCTGGTCGCTGACGACCTCGCCGGTGCAATCGTAGGCGTTGGTGCACGAGGTTGTGATCTTCCAGGTGCTTCGCACCGTTGCCTCTTGGTGGTAGATCTGCCGTGTTCTCGCCCATTCTCCGACCACCGTGGCGGTATACGTGCCGTTGATGGCCGCGTTGTAGGCCCGCGCCGACGGGGCCATGCCCACGCCGCCGACGACGCCGGCGGTCGCCAGTGCCGCGCTAAGCGCCACGCTCATGGAACGCATCACGTGCTCCTCGACGCGCTAAATGTCGCCATTCTCAAGCGAACTCGAATTCACAGACTAACACCGTTGCCACATATTACGGAATGGTTTCGATCAAGGCTTACCCCCGCCCACCGCCTCTAAATTGTCGATAAGCCATGCGCCATTAACCCGCGTGAGTGCCACCCTGAGGCTGCTCGTCGTGACGACCGGATCAGGTTTGTCCTTGCTCATGGTCTTCAGTTTCAGGAAGGCGAGGACGACAGCGGAATTCGGGTGCATTTCCGCTACCGCGGCCTTGATCACCGTGGCGGTGGTGGTGACCAGGCCGCGCTGCGCCGAAATCCCGACGATCTTCTCGGCGAACCGTTGGTAGTAGGGCAGGTAGCTGTCGGTGACCCGGGATTTGGCGTTGTCGAAATCCCGGGTGAGGGTGTCCGGCGAGTACGACAGGAGCGCCACCGCGCCGTCGCTCGCGGCCTTGATCACCTGATGTACGGCGGCGTCGTCGGTTTGCAAGTCCGATCGGTACACGGAGTAGAAATAACCGGCAGCAAACCCCGTCGCGGCGACAAGCGCCAACGCCAGCAGAATCGCGCGCCACCGCGCCAGGCACCGACGCAGCCAGCGTCCCACGCCGCGCAGCCGGTTCGAGGGGCCGGCTGCCGGCTCCCGGGCGACCTCCTCCTCAACGATCACTGGACGAACTCGACCCTGGAAACCTTGAGTTGCTCGCCGTCCCTGTCGACGTCCACGACGATCCGCACGTTCTTCGATTCGGGCTTGGCGCCGCCGGGCTTGCTGAGCTCAGTCTTCGCAGCAATCAGCACAATTGCCGAATCGGTGGTCATGGATTGCACCGCGACGGCCTGTACCGTGCCCTTGCTGTTGGCCTTCGAATCCTCGACGGCCTTGACGAAATCCTCGGCGGACAGCAATATCCCGGCCTTGAATTGCCCGGTCGTCTCGTCGACGAACCGCTGCACATCGGCCCTCGCCGTAGTGGCGTTGATATTCAGCATGAGCAGGATCGATTTACGGGCCGCCGTGGCGAACTCCGCAGTGCGCTGCCTTTGCTGGACGACATCACGGTGATTTGCCAGCAAATAGCCAGTCGCCGCAAGTGACGCGCAGATGCACGCGAGCGCAGCCAGCACCGCGAGCGCTGTTCGGCCGGGGTGTCGCGGCTTCCGCGCCGGGTCCGACGCCGCCGCCGTCGTGCTCTCGCCCCCGGCATCGGTCGCTTCGGCAAGTTGGCGCAGCTGTAGCGCACGGGCGCGAGCCGCCTCCGCGCGCGCTTCGGCCTGCGCAAGTTCGTCGGCTTCGTCAGCAGGCGTCGTCGGCGACAGGCCCGCACCGTCCGGATCGTCGATGTCGGGCGTCTCAGCCAGGGGTTCTCGCGGCGGCATGGATCACCTCCTCGTCCCACCGGTCGGAGAGCCACGTTATCACTGGCAGACGGTATGCCAGCGCCACGAGCAGCGACATTCAATTGCCGAGTTCTCCGAAAGGCAGAATTTCCCTCCCAATTTCCTTTCCGGCGTGGCAAAGTAATCTCGTGCGATTCATCGTGGCATCACTTGCCGCATTGCTGGGCCTGAGCCTGTTACCGGCCCCGCTTGCGGTCGCCGGTCCGAGTAGTTGTGACTACCCGGACTGCACCCCGGGCATCATTCCCAATCGGGTGCTCGGTGCGCCCTGCGACAACAGCACCTACTACGTATTCGGGACCGCCGACTACAACATCTCCTTCGCCACCCAGCCGGGGCGGCTGATGTTCTGCGGTTCCCCTCGACGCTATGAGCCCCGGTGGTTCCGCTCACCGCCGATGGCCGGCGTCAAGAACGAGGGTGACTCATGCGTCGACTGGCCGACGTACTACGTCGCGCAGGCGCCGGACGGCCTCTTCCTGGTCTGCAACGCGCATGACGCCGTGCAGGTCTGGGAGCGCGGCGACACCTAGGCCGAACTCAGGGCAGGGTGTTTGGGATCTCCGGCCAGTCCTGGAAGGGGCTGGGTCCCCAGTAATCGTTGGTGTGGATCGTGCCGTCGAGGGCGCGATGGTGCGCGTCGTGGCAGGTGTTCGGCTCCCAGTTGGGTCCCCAGTCCGGGTTCCACGGATTGGGCGGGCACCAGTAATACCCCACGAACGGCCAGGGGGGATTGTCCGCCTGAGCGTTGCTCGCGGCGCCCACGCTCGTCATACCGAGTCCGGTGGTGACCAGGATCGCTGCGGCAGCGGCGCGCGCAACTGTGTTCATAGCTGAACGGTACCTGAGCCCCACGGCGACACAAAGAGATTCGGGCCAATGGGGTTAAGCACCGCGCTCAGTGTGCGGGTCTTGATGTAGCCGAAGCAGGCGCCGGCTCATGTCGATGAGCCGGTCGAGCAGCGTGTCGTCATCGATATCGGCGACCAGCGGGTGCATGACGGCGGTGCTGATCGCGCCGGAGAACATGGCCGCCTCGATCCGGCCGTCGAGGCCGGCATCGCTCAGCAGCACGCGGTAGAGGCGCTCCATAAAGCGTTGGAACGGTTCATGTTCGGCCAGCAGGCGGACCACGACCGGATCCCATTGCAGCGTCCGCACCAACCGGCGGTCGCGCACCGCCATCTCGACGGTGCTTACCAGGAGCGCGTCGCGGGCTTCTGGGCCGTTGCCGTGCGCCTCGGCCTCCTCGAGTGCCGGACTCAGCCGGCCGAGTTCGCGCTCGGTGACCGCGATGACGATCTGGTCCTTGGTCCGAAATTGGTGGTAGACAGCAGCTTTCGTGATTCCTACGGCGTCCGCGATCATCTGCAGCGACGTGCCGCTGACACCGTGCTGCGCAAACAGGTCCAGCGCAGCATCGAGCACACGCGTACGGGCGGCGCTGTACTGCACGACCCGCAGCTCCCCGTCGTCGACCGGCTGTCGAGCTGTTGTCACCCAACGAGACTAGACGATGGCTATTGACCATGGCTAGCCGATCGGCTAGCTTCGCTCACGAGCCGCGTTAGTCACGCCGTCGCAGCGAAGGAGCCACGATGTCCGACATCGGCCAAGGCAATACCCACCGGGGTGCGCGCAGACGAGCCGACGGCGAGCTGATCCTGGTGTGGACCTTGCCGGTAACGGTGATCATCTGGGCCGCCTGCTTTCTCCTCTTTCCCGGTTTCAATCCGCCGATGTCACCCAGCATGTCGGCCGAGCAGGTGGCCGCCTTCTACCGCGATCCGGCGCACGTGCCACAGATTCGCTACAGCATGATCGTCTTCAACTGGTTCGGTGTCTGCCTCGTCCCGATCCTGGTTCTGATCGCGCTGCAGATCCGCAGAATGGCGCACCGCACACCGATTTTCTCTTACGCGATGCTGGGTTGCGTGGCCGGCGGCCCGACTCTGTTCCTCGTCGCCAACGTCTGCTGGCTGCTGGCTGCGTTTCGTCCGGAAAGAAGCCCGGAGCTGACTCAGCTGCTCAACGACTTCGGCTGGATCACCTTCACGATCGTGGTCCCGTTCCTGATCGGTCAGGGCGTAATCCTGTCGGTGGCAATCTATTTCGACGATCAGTCCCAGCCGGTGTTCGGCCGCTGGGTGGCGCACTTCAACCTCCTGGTGGCGGCCGCTCTGGTACCGGCGTGCTTCGTCGGCGTCTCATTGACCGGGCCGCTGGCGTGGGACGGCTTCTTGACGTTCTGGGTGAAAAACGTTGCCATTGCCGTCTGGATCATCGTGATGGGCGTGGTCTTGGGGCAAGCCATTTACCGGGAGCGCGCCGAGAACGCCGGCCGCCCAGACGAACTGGTCGACGCGTGAGCGCGGTGATCACACCGCCGACCTCCCCGGGCACGCCCCCCTCGGGCCCACTACCGCAGCGGGTCACGTGGCAGCTGTGGCGCGGTCCCAAGCGCGAGCTGTGGCTGCCCTGGGCGCTCATGGTCCTTTTCTACAACGTCTTCTTCCCGGTGTTCTTCATCGTGGCGCAAGTTCAGCCGCCGCCGCAGCCGACGTGGGATCTCGCAACGCAGGTGCACTGGTTCCACGAACGCCACCTCGGGATACCCGTGGGCTTCGGCGTCGTCTTCGCCGTCAGCGGCATCATCGCGGTCAACAACGCCCTCATCGCTTATTCGATGCGACGAATGTCGGTCAGCCGCGTGTTCGGGTACTCGTATCTGCTCATCTACTCGTTCAGTGCGGTTCCCGGCATGTTGCTGCTCAACATCGCGCTGATCGTCGGGGCGCTGCGGCCAGAGCGAGACCCCGAAGCGATCGGTTGGCTCTATGACTTCGCCTTCCTGTCTTTCGATGGAACCATGGGCGTCTTCCTGATCGGCTCGCTGATCTGGATGGTCGCGATTCTGCTTGACAAGAATCGGGTGTTCCCCAAGTGGTTCGGCTACCTCAACCTGTGCAACGCGCTGACCGAGGTCGTCGTGGCGCCGTGTTGGATCTTTCGTCGTGGCGTGTTCGCGTGGAATGGCCAGATCGCGTGGTGGCTGGACATGGTCGTGTTCGGCATCTATCAAGTCACTTTCGTGGTCATGCTTTTTCGGATGATCCAGCGCGAGGATTTCGGTGACGGGCCTCTCCCAGGCGCAAAGCCCGACCGGGCTCCGGAAAAGGCGGTTTCGCAATGACCGACCTGGCTGACAAGGGCAAAACCACCAGGTTCGTTCCGGGGCAGCCCGACATGTGGGCCTTCGTGCTGTTCGAAACACTAGTCTTCACAGGGTATTTCGGCTTCTATCTGTTCTACCGGGCCCGCAGCCCCGAGCTTTTCTTACACGCTCAGGCGCAGCTTGACCTCCGCGTCGGGGTCGTCAACACCCTGGTCTTGCTACTGAGCTCGTGGTCGGTGGCGCGGTGTGTGCAGTCCTCTCGTGCCGGCGACTACCGGGCAGCGCTGCGCGACGTCTTCCTCACAGCCGGACTCGCCGGGGTGTTCCTCGTCGTCAAGGTGTCCGAGTGGGTCCGGTTGGTCCACCTGGGAAACGGCTTGGAGAGCAATGACTTCTTCATGTACTACTTCTTTCTCACCGGGATCCATTTCGTACACCTGCTGATCGGCTTCGTGGTTCTCGGCTTTGTCGTCTACCAACTGCGGAGTCCGGCACGTCGCTCGCAGCAACTCATCGAAACCTGCGCAACGTATTGGCACACAGTGGATTTCCTCTGGGTGCTGATCTTCGCGCTGCTGTACGTGGTGAGGTGAACGATGAAATTCAACAAAAGGCTGCTGATCGTCTGGCTGGTCCTCGCCTCGTTGACACTGGCCTACCTGTGGATCGACCACTCCGTCAAAGATCAGGCCGGCTCACTGAAGTCCAGCGCGATTGTCACGTCCAGCGTGATCGTGATCGCACTTGTCAAGGTGCGCATCATCTTTCGCGAATTCATGGAAGTCAGGCAGGCGCCCGTGCTGCTGGGCCGGCTCACCGATGCCTGGGTGATACTCATCGCGGTGAGCCTGCTCAGCTGCTACTTCATCGGCATGCAGTTCCGCTGAGGGCGGGGAGTTTCAGCCCACCGCCGCAACGGAATCGGCGGTCGTGAAGTTGAGGTGCAGTTGGCTCAGGCCCCGCAAGATGTACGTCGGCTCGTAGTTGTACCGGCGCTCGGCGGCCGGCCCGTGGTGGGCCTCGTTGATCTCGATGTGGGGCATCCGATCCAGGATGCGCTCGATCGAGACCCGGCCCTCCACGCGAGCCAGCGGGCCGCCCGGGCAGGAGTGGACCCCGCGGGCGAACGCCATGTGCTCACGGACGTTCTTGCGGCGGATGTCGAACTCGTGGGGGTTCTCGAACCGGCGCGGGTCGCGATTGGCCGCACCCGGCAGGATCATCACCACGGTGCCCGGGGCTACGTCGACACCACCAATCGTGGTGGCCCTGCGGGTCAACCGGCAGTCGCTCTTGACGGGGCTGTCCATGCGCAGCGATTCCTCGATGAACCCGGGAATCAGGCTGCGGTCGTCGCGCAGCTCCTGTTGTATATCGGGCCGGTCGCCGATCACCTGGAGCGCGGCGCTGAGCAGCTTGGCGGTGGTTTCCTGTCCGGCAGCGAAAAGGAACGTGGCCGAACGGGAAATTTCGATGACCTCGGGTGTGGATCCGTCTGGGTACTTCGCCGTCGCGAGCGAGGTGAGGACGTCCTCGCGCGGGTTGCTCCGGCGATCCTCGATGTAGGAACAGAATTTGTCGTCGAGCCACTCCAGGGGGTTGATTCCGACCGATTCATGATCGAGGGCCCCGACGCGTGCGCCCGGACGGTCGGCTCCCAAGACGGACCGGAACTCCTTGTGATCCTCTTCGGGAACGCCGAGCAGATCGGCAATCACCAGGGTGGCGAACGGCTTGGAATATTCGGCGATGAACTCGCATTCGCCGGTGCCGAGGAACTCGTCGAGCTGGCGGTCGGCGAGGCTCCACATGAACTCCTCGTTGTGCTTGAGCCGGCTGGGCGTCAGCAACCGACTCAGCACCGACCGGGCCTTCGTGTGGTCCGGAGGGTCCATGGTGACCATGTGCTCATTCATCGGAAACGAACTGCGGTGCTGATCGATCAGCGGGCCGATGTCGTCGCCCTCGGGCTGGAATGGGAGCGGCGGGAACGGGCCGCCGAGCGCGACGATGTTGGAGAACGTCTCGGGGTCCTTATAGACCTCGGTGGCTTCTGCGTAACCCGTGACGGCGACAACCCCGTAGTGCGGCAGGCGTAGCACCGGATTCTGGCTACGCAGGTAATCGAAGTAAGGGTGAGGATCTGGAACCAGCGACTGGTCGGTGAAGAAGTCGATCGAGTCGTAGTTGCTCATCGGATTTCGCTCTCCCTGGGCTGGGTTGACCGGTGTTGTTCGGCGGCAAGCGGTAGCGCCGCCCAATTTCGAATTCGGAAATCTGCTGAGCACCTGCTTAGCATGGCGGTAATGTCGTGGTCAAGGTCATCGCGCCGTGCCGCGCTACGATCCGTGGGGTTGGCAAGGGAAACGCAGAGGATACGGAGCAACGGCATGACATCGGCCCGCAGAATCGGGGCGCCGGACGCGAAGAATCGCGTCCTGCTGCTCGACGCGGCCGAGCAGCTGATGATCGAAGAGGGCTACGCCGCGGTCACCTCGCGCCGTCTGGCGAACAAGGCCGGGCTGAAGCCGCAGCTGGTGCACTACTACTTCCGCACCATGGAAGAACTGTTCCTGGAGGTGTTCCGCCGCCGCGGTGAAGAAGCCCTTGAGGTGCACGCCCAATTGCTGCGGTCGCCACAGCCGCTGTGGGCCCTGTGGCGGTTTGGCACCGATCCCGCGTTCACCCGGATCTCCATGGAATTCATGGCGCTGGCCAATCACCGCAAGGAGATGCGCGCCGAAATCGCTTATTACGCAGAACGTTTTCGCGAGGCGGAACGCCAAGCAATGGCGTCGGCACTGCAGCGCTACGGCGTGGACACCAAGGATGTGCCACCGGTGGTGTGGTCGGTGCTGATGAGCAGCTTGTCGCGGTTTCTAGTGCTCGAGCAGGCGATCGGGATGTCCGCAGGCCACGCCGAAACCCTGGAACTGGTCGAGGATTATCTGCGTCGGTTGGAAGGCGAGCCCCAGCCGATCGAGGACGTGCCGGAGACCTGGGTGGTTCACCAGGTCCGCAGCGAGCAGAGCGCTCCCTTGGGACCGTTCTTGGAAACCACGACATTGCCGTCCACCGACAAGTTGCACTGAATGCCGCCGGGTGTCGGTGCCGCGCGACCGGTGGTAGCAGTCACCATCGCCCACTGATCGGGATTCAACAGGTTCACCGGCTGCACCCACGGCTTATCGGGGCTGATATCGGCGTGGACCTGCGGGGTGAAGCTGTATGGGTTGTGGCTGTAATCGGAGTAAACCGTCGGATCCTGATCCTGATAGAAGATGTCGACGTAGGTCGGGTTCTTCGACGTGACGATGTAGACGACCTGATGCCAGACCGGGTCGGCATGCGCTGCTCCGCTGCCGACCAGTAGACCTGTCACTGCTACCGACATCGCCGAGCCGATGCTCAACAGTTTCTTCACGGTGGTGGTCATGTCGCTCCTCCGGCGGCTGGGCGCGGTGTGGCGGTTCGGTTCATCACCTTGTCGGCGGCTTGCCAGTGTGCGTCCGCAACCCACAGCCGTGCAAAGGATGCTATCGCTTCATCAGCAGAAACTCCGCGGATTACCCGCTTTATCTCGTTTGCCGGATGACGTGCCAGTTTCGTGGCGATCGACCGCCATCCGTCGTCGAAGGATGAACGGGGCAGCAGCACATCGATCAGGCCCATCCGCTGGGCTTCCGCGGCGTCGAGGGCGTTGCCGGTGCCGGCCAAGAGCAGCGCCCTGCCCTTTCCGACCAGGGCGGCCAGTCGCTCGGCGCCGCCCCAGGCCGGCATGATTTCCAGCTCCACCTGGTTGAAGGCGATCTTGATGTCGTCGGCAGCGACCCGGATGTCGGCGGCGACGGCGAACTCCGCGCCCCCGCCGAAAGCGTGACCGTTGAGGGCCGCGACCACCGGGGCCGGGAAGTTCGCGAGCCGATCGCAGATGTCCCGCATGCGCTGCGCCATCGCCGACGCTTCCGCCAGGGTCCGCAGCGCGCTCAGCTCCTTGAGGTCACCGCCCGATACGAAAGCCCGGTCACCGGCGCCCCTGATCACCAGGGTCCGCGCGTCGGCTGCCTCGTCGAGCGCGGTTTCCAGCTGCCCCATGGTTTCCAATGAGATGGCATTGCGGGCGTGGGGGCGGTCGATGGTGAGGACTGCGAGTCCGCCGTCGAACTCCAGGTCCACCATGCGCCGTTGCCTCCTTTGGCGAAAATGCCGATATTGGCATTCTCTGGCGCGGAGAATAGCATCATCGCTGCAGGCCCAAGAAGTTTCGTCGGCGAGGATATGAGGTGGCCCAGTGCAGAACCGAATCATCGTCGTGGTCGCGGCGGCGCTTGCAGTGACGGGCCTCGCTGCCTGCACGGCACGCTCAGACACTCAGCTCGCCAGCACGGCGTCAGTGACGATCAACGGCACCGACACCGGCAATCATGTCGTGAAGTGCTGGCAGCAGGAGTGGTACCGGACGATCGCCATCGGCGGCGACTTCGCCAAGGCCACGGTCGCGATCGATGAGCGCACACAGCCACTCAGCGCGATGTCGGTCCGTCTCCAGAACCTCGGCGGCTTCACCGGCATGTACGCCAAGAACGACGGCGGCGACGCCACCATGAGCTTCAGCGGCGACAAATTCACCATCACCGGAACGGCCAACGGCTTCAAAGTCGACAAGCCCAACGAAGCGGCTTCCGCCTCCTTCAAAATCGTCGCGACCTGCTGATCATCACGTTCAGCCGGCGACCCCTAGGGGGCATGTTGCGTCGCCGGCTTTCGAGAGAATAGTATTCTCACAAAACGCGAAGGAGGATTCCATGGGCCAGTTGTCGCATCGGGAAGACGTCCCGTTCCCGATCTTTGACGCCGATAATCATCTCTACGAGCCCCCGGAGGCGCTGACCAAATTCCTGCCCAAGGAGTACAAGGACTACGTCCAGTACGTGCAGATCAACGGGCGGACAAAGATCGCGATCCGAGGTCAGATCAGCAACTACATCCCCAACCCGACCTTCGAGGTCGTCGCCCGGCCAGGTGCCTGGGAGGAGTACTTCAAATACGGCAACCCAGAGGGCAAGACCAAGCGCGAGCTGTTCGGTGAGCCGATGCGCGCGATCCCCGCGTTCTTCGAGCCCGGCCCGCGCCTGGAGGAGATGAACAAGCTGGGTCTGGACCGCACCCTGATGTTCCCGACGCTGGCGAGCCTGCTCGAGGAGCGGCTGCGCGACGACCCGGTCGCCATCCACGTGTTGGTCCATGCGCTCAACGAGTGGCTCGATGAGGTCTGGGGCTTCAACTACCAGAACCGGATCTTCACCACCCCGGTCATCACCCTGCCGATCGTGGAGAAAGCGATCGAGGAGCTGGAATGGGCGGTCAAGCGTGGAGCGCGTTGCATCCTGGTCCGCCCGGCTCCGGTCCCCGGCTTCCGTGGCCCGCGGTCATTCGCGGTGCCCGAGTTCGACCCGTTCTGGGAGCGGGTCGTCGAGTACGACTTGCTGGTCGGCATGCACTCCAGCGACAGTGGCTATTCCCGGTACACCTCCGAGTGGGACGGTGCCGACCAGGAGATGCTGCCGTTCCAGACCAACGCGATGGGCATCCTCAACGAGTGGCGGCCGATCCAGGACTCGGTGGGGTCGTGGGTGATCCACGGCGCGCTCTACCGCCACCCGAAGCTGAAGGTCGCGATCGTCGAGGCCGGTTCGAAGTGGATGACCCCGCTGCTCGACGGCCTGGCCGAGGTCTTTAGGAAGGCCCCCGAGGCGTTCCCGAGCGACCCCGTCGAGATGGTCAAGAACCGCATCCACGTCAGTCCGTTCTTCGAGGACGGCATCGACGATCTGGTCAACCTCGTCGGCGTCGACCAGGTGCTATACGGGTCGGACTGGCCGCACCCGGAAGGGCTGGCGGAGCCGACCTTCTACGTCAACGCGCTATCGCACCTCTCCGTCGAGGACCAGGCAAAGATCATGGGCGGCAACCTGTCCCGACTCGTCACGGTGTGACGGACAGTCAACCCTGGGAGACCATCCCCGAAATGGTCTTGAGCGCGGCGGACCGCTTCGGCGACACGGAAGCAGTCGTCGACGGTCCGCTGCGCTTTACTTTTGCCGAACTTGTCGAGCGAATACGTTGCGCCGCGGGCGCATTCGCTGACCTCGGTGTTGACAAGGGAGACCGCGTCGCCATCTGGGCGCCGAACTCGGCGGAGTGGATCGTCGCGGCGTTCGGGTTGTTGACCGCGGGTGGCGTGCTGGTGCCGGTGAATACCCGATTCAAGACCGAAGAAGCGGGCGACGTGATCGCCCGTAGCGGAGTGAAGGCCGTCCTGGTGCAGAAGGGATTTCTGGGCCAGGACTTCACCGCTCCCGCGGGAATACCGGTTATCGACCTGAAGTCCGACTTCCTTTCCAGCGGTTCACCATTCGAGCGCGCGGTCAGCGGCACCGACACCTCCGACATCATCTTCACCTCGGGGACCACCGGCCGCCCGAAGGGCGCGATGATGGACCATCGCCAAACGCTGCGGATGTACGAGGAGTGGGCGACGCTCGCGGATCTGCGCGAGGGCGACCGCTACCTGCAGATCAACCCGTACTTCCACACGTTCGGCCTCAAAGCGGGACTCATCACGTCCTGCCTGCGCGGCGCGACCATGCTGCCGGTCGCCGTGTTCGATGTCGACGTGGTCGTGGATGTTATTGAGCGCGAACGCATCACGATGCTGCCCGGGCCGCCGACCTTGTACCACTCGTTGCTGACAGTTCAAGACAAGGCGAGGCTGTCGACTCTGCGGGCGGGCGTGACCGGCGCTGCCGACATCCCCGTCGAATTGGTCCGCCGCATCCACGATGAACTGCCGTTCCAGACGTTGATGACCGGCTACGGGCTCACCGAGGCCGGCAACGTGACGCTGTCCCGTCCCGGTGATTCCTTCGAGGATGTCGCTACCACCGCGGGCCTGCCCTGTGAGGGGGTCGAGGTGCGCATTGCCGATGACAGCGAGGTGCTGGTCCGCGGTTACGGCGTCATGCAGGGCTACCTGGATGACCCGGCGGCCACCGCACAAGCGATCGACGGCGATGGGTGGTTGCATACAGGAGACCTGGGGAACTTCGACGACTCCGGGCGACTGCGCATCGTCGGGCGCAAGAAGGACATGTTCATCGTGGGCGGATTCAACGCCTATCCGGCCGAGATCGAGGGGTTCCTGATGGAGCACCCGGCGGTCGCGCAGGCGGCGGTGATCGGCGTTCCCGACGAGCGGCTCGGACAGGTGGGCAAGGCGTTCGTGGTTCTGAGCGGCGCTTTGGAGGCAGCCGAATTGATCGGCTGGTGCCGAGATCGCATGGCGGGCTTCAAGGTCCCGCGGTCCGTGCAGTTCCTCGAGTCACTCCCGCTGAACGCAACGGGCAAGGTCGTCAAAGATCTCTTGCGGTAGTCCCGCCGCGTCGTATGTTCTTTTGCGAGAATCCCATGTCCACAGGTTGTATGGCGTTTCTCGAGTTGCGGTGCGACGGCTTCGATGGTATCGGCCGCAGCAGGTGATAACGTGGTTCTCCTGGTCAGGACGACCGGCGGTGGGGACCACGGGCAACGCAGACTCGGCGCAGGTGCTGCGCGGTGTCGCGTTTGCCGAGTAGGGTGGCCCAACGGCGAGGCCGGCCGGCCGCGGCTGGACGCAGACTTGCCAATGACGGGCAAGCGGTAGAGGAGTTAGGCAGTGAGTCACGAGCAGCCTCGTACTCGGGCTGGTGAGCGGTGAGTGGTGGCGCTCGCCAGAATGCCGCTGACGCGAAATCGGCCCCTGTGAACGAGGACGAAACCCCAAGTACTGCCGCCGATATCCGGGCGTTGGCCGAACAGGCGGAGGCAGAAGCCACGGAAGCGGAGGCGCTCGCCGCCGCCGCGCGCGCCCGTGCCCGGGCGATCCAGTTGCGCCGCCAGGCGGAAGTCATCGAAGCCAAAAAAGAAGAAGCCAAGAAGGAAGAAGACGCTAAAAAGGCGGAACAAGAAGAGGCCGCAAAAGAAGAAGCTGCCGAAGAAGTAGAAGTAGTGGCCGCGGAAGAAGATACAAAAGAAGAAGGCTCAGAAGACGCGGCCAGCGAACAAGACGACGCTGACTCCGTCGCGACCGAGGAGCCGGACCCCTCGGAGACATCGGGGACGGAGGCCCCGGAAGACACCGAGGCGGCGGTCGAGCCGGACAGCGACAAGAAGAAGGAGAGTCCGACCGAGGCTGTCGCGAAAGCCGACGCCGAGGCCGATACTCCCGCCGTGCCTGAGGAACCGGAGGGACGTCCGCGTCGCCTTTCGCGCCTGGTTCGCCGTCCGAAGTGGTCGACGGTGGCCGCGAGCGTCGCCATCGTTATTATTCTGGCCGCGCTGGCGGGTAGCGGTTACATGATCAAAGAGCATCAAGATGCGGTGCGTAAGCGTCAGCGCGTGGCGGAGTTTACTGCGGCCGCACGCCAGGGCGTCGTGACGTTGACATCGCTGGACTTCAACGAAGCCAAGCAAGGCGTCCAGCGGATCCTCGACAACTCCACCGGCTCGTTCAAGGACGACTTCATCAAGATGGCCGACGATTTCACCAAGGTGGTGGAACAGTCGAAGGTGATCTCGCAAGGCTCCGTTCAGGCCGCGGCCGTGGACTTGGACACCATGACCAACGATTCAGCTGTGGTGCTCGTCGCCTCCACGTCCGAAATCACCAATGCTGCTGGTGCCAAACAGGATCCACGTAACTACCGGCTGATCGTGACGGTTTCCCGCGACGGTGGACAGCTGAAGATATCGAAAGTCGAGTTTGTGCCGTGACCGCAAAAGAAACATCGGTCGAAAAGCCAGCAGAAATCGAGGAGTCGGCAGACGCCGAGAAGGCCGACGACACCGAAAAGGCCGCAGACGCTGAAAAGGCTACGGACGCCGAAAGCGCCGAGAAGGTCGAAAGCGCCGAGAAGGCTGACGACACCGAGGAAGACGGGGTGGCACCCGGTCGGGGCAAGCGCGTCGTCCGCATAGTGAAGAAGCGGCCGTCCGGCAAGATCCTCGCCGGCGTGCTGGCATTGCTGGTCGTGGTATCGCTGGCGGCGCTGGGTAGCGTGTTCTACTTCATCTATCTCCCAGATCGCGACACCGATGCCGCGGCCGCAAAGACGGCGATCTCGGCGGCCAGCGAAGGGACAGTGGCGATCCTGTCGTATTCACCCGAGACCCTGGATCATGACTTCGCCACTGCCAAGTCGCATTTAACGGGCGACTTCCTGAACTACTACAACCAATTCACCTCACAGATCGTCACCCCTGCCGCCAAACAGAAGTCGGTAAAGACAAGCGCGGTAGTGCTTCGCGCCGCCCTGTCGGAGTTCCACGCAAATTCGGCCACCGCGCTGTTGTTCGTCAACCAGAGCACGCAGAGCA
The DNA here is from genome assembly GCF_900157365.1 of Mycobacterium numidiamassiliense. Taxonomy (GTDB): domain Bacteria; phylum Actinomycetota; class Actinomycetes; order Mycobacteriales; family Mycobacteriaceae; genus Mycobacterium; species Mycobacterium numidiamassiliense. The sequence goes on from NZ_FUEZ01000004.1 coordinate 999,475, forward strand.
AGGACCGGCCGGAGCCGACATTTACCAACAGCAGCGTCGTGGTCGTAATGAGCAAAATTGATGGGAAGTGGCTCATTTCGTCGTTCACCCCGGTGTAGGCCCTGATGGCGGACAGCGAGATGGCGAACGACATTCATTCGATGGTGATCGCGTCGGACTATCGCGTTCCCGATCCGTCCCGGGTGTGGCCGCTGCTCGAACGCAGCAAGGCCGCTCTTTCCGACATTGGGGCACACCATGTCCTGGTCTACACGTCGACCCACGACTATGGCCGCGTCCTGGTGATGATCGGAGTGCACAGTCGTGAGCCGATCGTGGAGCTACTTCGGTCGCGGGTTTTCTTCGACTGGTTCGACACGGCCGGGGTCGAAGACATCCCGGCGGTATTCGCCGGCGAGATCATCGACAGGTTCGTCCCGGAGTCCCCGTCGACCCTGTCGGCCCCCGGTGTCGTCGTCGCCGCCATCGCGTCGGTCGACGACGTGTCGGTGCTGACTAGCGAGGTCGGCTCGGCGATCGACAGGTTCGCCGCGGCCGGCATCCGAAAGACTTGGATTTTCCAGGCTTTCGACGACAACCACGAGGTGCTGATACTGCAGGAGTTCCCCGACGAGGAGAGCGCGCGGCAGTGGATCGATCACCCCGACGCCGCCGCGCAATGGATGACCCGGGCGGGCGCGGGCGCGTACCCGCCGCTCTTCGTCGGCCAGATGTTCGACATGATGCGCATCGAGGCATAAGTGAGCGGACCACTCGGTGTTCGTGTGCCTGTGTAACGGAGTCACCAGCCACACCGTGGCCGACGTCGTCGCCGCAGGAGCGACGACGACAAACGAGATCGCTCGGGTCTGCGGAGCGGGAGCCGACTGCGGGCGCTGCCGGCGCACCGTCCAGGCGATACTGCGATCCTCGAGCCCCGATCGCAAAACCTCTAGACGCTAGGCGCTTTCAGCGGCGCTGACCCTCCGGAGGCGACATGGGCTCGACGAGTTTCCCTAGCAGCGTGGGGATTTCGAGACGGGGCAACACCGCCTCAACCAACACCATGCGGTCTTGCCGCTCGGCGGCGGCGGTGAAGGCGTCATCGAGCTCACCGTAGTTCTCCGCCCGGAACGCCAGGTGATCGGTGACTCCGAGCGTGCCCGGAACGTCGGTCCAACTCCAGCCGACGATGTCGTTGTAGGGCGCCTGCGGCCCGTGGATCGCCCGTTCGACGGTGTAGCCATCGTTGTTGACCACCACGATCACCGGAGCCAGTCCTTCGCGGAAGAAGGTGCCCAGCTCCTGGATGGTCAGCTGCGCGGCACCGTCGCCGATCAGCAGCACCGTCCGGCGGTCCCGATGCGCCACGCCGGCCCCGACCGCTGCGGGCAACGTGTAACCGATTGAGCCCCAAAGGGGTTGGCCGATGAAGGTGACTCCATGGGGAAGCCGATGGTCGGCCATGCCGTAGAAGGAGGTGCCTTGATCGGCAAGCACCACGTTTCCGGGTGTGAGCGCTTCGCACAGTCGGTCCCACAGCATCTGCTGCGTCAACGGCCGGTCGCGCGCGGGTGTTTCGGCTCCCTCCGGGGGTGTCGGTGGGGCGGGCGCCGCCACCGGGGGTGACGTGATCCCGCGCCTGGTCAGGATCTCGGCCAGCGCCTCGAGCGCTGCGCCCATCTCCAACGGCGCGAACACCTGGTCGGCGACAGTGCTCTGGTATTGCCCGATGTCGATGGTCCGGGTCGCGTCGATCCGCTGGCTGAAGAAGCCGCTGACCATGTCGGTGAACACCACCCCGGCGGTCACCAAAACGGGTGCGTCCTCAACCGCGGCGCGCACCTGTGTGGCGCTGGCCGAACCGGCGTAGATCCCCAGATAATTGGGTGCGCTTTCGTCGAGGAGACTCTTTCCCCACATCAACGTCGCGTACGGCACCACGTCCGCCGCCAACAGCGCCTCCAGCTCCTTGACCGCCTGCAGGCGATGCACCAGCAAGTCGGCGAGCACCGTCAGCTGGTTGTCCGCGATGAGCTCGGTGGCCGCGTCGACGAACATCGACAGGGCGCGGGGACTGGTGCCGCCGGTGTAGCGGGGCAACGGCGCCCCCGGGGGTTCGGTGGGAAAGCGTGCGACATCGCTGGACAGCAGGATGTATCCGGGCAGCTTGTGCTCACGCACCTCGGACAGCACCCGGTCGATCTCTCTGCATGCCGTCGCGGGCATGAGATTTGCTTGCGCACAGGTGATTTCGCGGCTGATGCGGAAAAAATGCTCGAAGTCCCCGTCGCCGAGCGAATGATGCAGCGCCCGCCGGGTGCCCTGGGCGTCTTTGGTGGGACCGCCGACGATGTGCACGACAGGCACGTGCTCGGCGTAGCCGCCCGCGATCGCGTTCGCCGCCGAGAGTTCGCCGACTCCGAATGTCGTTACCAGGGCTGCCATTCCGCGCAGCCGCCCGTATCCGTCGGCGGCGTAGCCGGCGTTCAACTCGTTGGCGCAGCCGACCCAGCGGATGGCTCGATGGGCGACGATGTGATCGAGGAATGCGAGGTTGTAGTCCCCGGGCACGCCGAAGATCTCGGAGACTCCGAGTTCGGCAAGACGGTCCAGCAGATAGTCACCGACGGTGTAGATGGGATCGGCGGGACCGGACCCCGCCTCAGTCGTGGTATCAGTCACGAGGACGACGGTACGCTCGGCCGAATTCGCCGCCGGTGCGGCATCATTTCGCTAGGGTGCGGCCATGGCGATCAACGAAGCGCGCGACATTGTCATCGAAGCCAGCCCAAAAGAGATCCTCGATGTCATCGCGGATTTCGACTCGGTGACCGAGTGGTCACCACCCCATCAGAGCGCTGAAGTCCTGGAGCGCAACGCCGACGGTCGGCCCACCAAGGTCAAGATGAAAGTCAAGGCCGCCGGAATCACCGACGAGCAGGTGATCGCCTACACGTGGGGTGACAACGAAGTGAGCTGGACGTTGGTGAGCTCCGGTCAGCAACGATCACAGGATGCGTCCTACACCCTGATCCCCGACGGCGATGCCACCAAGGTCAAGTTCCAGCTCAGCGTCGATCCCGTGGTCCCGCTGCCGGGCTTCGTCTTGAAGCGCGCCATCAAAGGCACGATCGACACCGGGACCGAGGGGTTGCGCAAGCGGGTGCTGCAGTTGAAGAAGGGCAAGTAGACGCGGTGAACCGGGTAGGACCCCTGGCCGGCATCAAAGTCATCGAGCTCGGCGGTATCGGGCCGGGCCCGCACGCGGGGATGGTGCTCGCCGACTTGGGGGCCGACGTGGTGAGGGTGCGCCGCCCCGGCGGGCTGACGATGCCGGCCGAGGATCGCGACTTGATGCACCGGGGCAAGCGGATCGTCGATCTCGACGTCAAGACGCAGCCGCGGACGTTGCTGCAGCTGGCCGCCAAAGCCGACGTGTTGCTGGACTGCTTCCGCCCCGGCACCTGCGAGCGGCTCGGCATCGGACCCGACGACTGCGCGGCGGTCAACCCGCGGCTGATCTTCGCGCGGATCACCGGCTGGGGACAGGAAGGGCCGCTGGCCTCGACGGCCGGCCACGACATCAATTACCTGTCGCAGACGGGCGCCTTGTCGGCGCTGGGCTACGCCGACCGGCCGCCAATGCCACCGCTGAATCTGGTCGCCGATTTCGGCGGCGGGTCGATGCTGGTGCTCCTGGGCATCATGGTCGCGCTGTACGAGCGGGAGCGTTCGGGCACCGGCCAGGTCGTCGATGCGGCCATGGTCGACGGGGTCAGCGTGCTGTGCCAAATGATGTGGACTATGAAGGGAATTGGCAGCCTGCGCGACAAGCGCGAATCGTTCCTGCTGGACGGCGGCGCACCCTTCTATCGGTGCTACGAAACCGCCGACGGCAAGTACATGGCCGTCGGCGCTATCGAACCGCAATTCTTCGCGGCGCTGCTCACCGGGCTTGGCCTGTCGCCCGACGACATTCCTGCTCAACTCGACATCGATTCGTACCCGCAGATGTACGACGTCTTCGCCGAGCGGTTCGCCGGGCGGAGCCGCGACGAGTGGACACAGGTCTTCGCCGGCACCGATGCGTGCGTCACTCCCGTATTGACGTGGAGCGAGGCGGCCGCCAACGACCACTTGGCCGCACGGTCGACGGTGATCACCGCCCACGGCGTCGAGCAGGCCGCGCCGGCTCCGAGATTTTCCCGGACGCCGCCCGGGCCGGTCGGGCCGCCGCCCGCGACGACGACACCGATCAGCGAAATCGGCTGGTAGCTGGCGAATTACGCCGAACACATTCCGTGCGGCGTGCGTCGTTGCTAGGTTGAAGTGAGTGGCTGTAAAAGCATCTCGTGAATTTATCGTCGATGCGCCGCTAGACGTGGTCATGGGGGCGCTCGAGGATGTCGCTGTGCTGGAATCCTGGTCGCCCCTGCATAAAAAGGTGGAAGTGGTCGACCGTTATCCCGACGGTCGAGCCCACCACGTGAAAACCACCATCAGAATTATGGGACTCCGCGACAAAGAAGTCCTCGAATATCACTGGGGTCCCGATTGGGTGGTGTACGACGCCAAAGGCACGGCCCAACAACATGGCCAGCATGTCGAGTACAACCTCAAACCGGAGGGCGTGGACAAAACCCGGGTGCGGTTTGACATCACCGTCGAACCGGCTGGTCCCATTCCCGCCTTCATGGTCAGGCGGGCCATGCAAAATGTCCTCGACGCCTCAATGCGGGGTTTGCGCGACCTCGTCGAGGGCGGACGCGATTGAAGACAAGGCACCGTAATTTTCAGTGCACAAGGGCTCGCAATTGCTAATTTATAGACAGTGGCCATACGCGCATCGTCCGAAATTGTCATTGAGGCGCCCCCGGAAGTAATCATGGAGGCGCTGTCCGACATGGACGCCGTGCCGTCGTGGTCTCCGTTGCACAAGCGGGTTGAAGTCGTCGACCGATATCCCGACGGCCTGCCGCACCACGTCAGAATGACGATCAGAGTGAGCGGCATCGCCGATACCGAAATGGTCGAATATCACTGGGGTCCCGACTGGATGGTCTGGGATGCGCAGAAGACCGCCCAGCAACATGCCCAGCATGGCGAATACGAGTTGCAGCGTGAGGGCGATGACAAAACCCGGGTGCGATTCAGCATCACGATCGAGCTCAGAGCTCCGCTGCCCGGGTTCTGGGTGCGCTCGGCCGGCAACAAAGTTCTCTATGCCGCGCTGGAGGGCCTGCGGAGGCGCGTGATGCGCGACGAGGGCGCTAGGTAGTCACGCCGTTCTTGAGCGCGGACAATCGCCGGATACCCTCGTCGATGGTGTCGACGCGCTTGCAGAAGGTGAAGCGCACCAAGTGATTCCACAGATCGATATGCGCGCCAGCGGGATCGCAGAATGCCGACAACGGAATGGCGGCCACGCCAACCTTTTCCGGTAGCGCCGCGCAGAACGCGGTGCTGTCCTCGTAGCCGAGCGGACGCGGATCGGCACACAGAAAGTAGGTGCCGTTGCTCTCGTGCACGGCGAAACCGATGTCGGTCAGACCGGTGGCCAGTCGGTCCCGTCTGTTCTGCAACGAGCTGCGGAGTTCGGCCACCCACGCGTCCTCGGTATCTAGCGCGAGAGCGACCGCTGGCTGAAATGGTGCGCCGCCGACGTAGGTCAGATACTGTTTAGCCGCGCGCAATCCGGCGATGAGTTGTGCTGGGCCGCAAGCCCATCCGATCTTCCAGCCGGTGCAGTTGAACATCTTGGCCGCGCTGGAGATGGTGATCGTGCGCTCTGCCATGCCGTCGAAGCTCGCCAGCGGCAGATGCCGGTGGCCGTCGAACACCAAGTGCTCATACACCTCGTCGGTGATCACCAAAAGGTCTGCTGCGATGGCAATTTCCGCGATGGCGGCGAGCTCGGTGGCGGTCAGCACCACACCGGTCGGGTTGTGCGGCGAGTTGACGATCAGCGCCCGCGTCGCCGGTGTCACCGCCCGGCGCAGTGCGTCGACGTCCAGGGCGAAGCCGCGGCCGTCGGGGACCAGGGGAACGCCGACCCGATGCGAACCTGCCATCGCGACCACCGGAGAGTACGAGTCGTAGAACGGCTCGATCAGCAGAACCTCCGAGCCCGGCTCGACAAGTCCGATCACCGCCGAAGCGATCGCCTCGGTGGCCCCGACCGTCACCAGGATTTCGGTGTCAGGGTCGTACTCGACGCCGAAGTGCCGCTTGCGCTGGGCCGCGATCGCCTCGCGCAGCGGCGCTATGCCGATACCGGGCGGGTATTGGTTGACCCCGTCGGCGATGGCCTCTTGTGCGGCCTTCAGCAGCGCAGGCGGTCCGTCCTCGTCCGGGAAGCCCTGACCGAGGTTCACCGCGCCGATCCGCGCGGCCAGCGCCGACATCTCGGCGAACACCGTGGTCGCGTAGGGCCTCAGTCGCGACACCGTCATGGTCGTCGAGCCTAGCTTCAGGCCCCGCCGTGGCTGCATCGTCATGTTCGAGCGTTGAGCAGCAACGAAATGGCCAACCAACAGGTTGGCCGGGAGCCCCTGTTAGGGTGCTGTAAGACGGACCCCGAAACCCAATTTGTGAAGAGGAAGTCGACATGTCCGAAGAAGCCTTTATCTATGAGGCCATCCGCACACCGCGCGGCAAGCAGCGCAATGGTTCGCTCAACGAGGTCAAACCGGTAAATCTGGTTGTCGGCCTGGTCGACGAGCTGCGCAGGCGCAACCCCGACCTCGACGAGAACCTGATCAGCGACCTCATCCTCGGTGTGGTGTCACCGGTCGGCGACCAGGGCGGCGACATCGCCCGCACCGCGGCCCTGGTGGCCGGACTGCCGGAGACCACCGGCGGCGTGCAGCTCAACCGCTTCTGCGCCTCGGGCCTCGAGGCGGTCAACATCGCCGCGCAGAAGGTGCGCTCCGGCTGGGACGACCTGGTGCTGGCCGGCGGTGTCGAATCGATGAGCCGCGTCCCGATGGGCTCCGACGGCGGCGCCTGGGCGACCGACCCGGAGACCAACTATCGGATCGGTTTCGTGCCGCAGGGCATCGGCGCCGACCTGATCGCCACCCTCGAGGGCTTCTCCCGCGAGGACGTCGACGCCTACGCGGCCCGTTCGCAGGAGAAGGCCGCCGACGCCTGGTCGGGCGGTTACTTCGCGAAGTCGGTGGTGCCGGTGCGCGACCAGAACGGTCTGGTCATCCTCGACCACGACGAGCACATGCGGCCCGGGTCCACCGTGGAGAGCCTCGGCAAGCTGAAGACCGCCTTCGACGGCGTCGGCGAGATGGGCGGTTTCGACGACGTGGCGCTGCAGAAGTACCACTGGGTCGAAAAGATCAACCACGTCCACACCGGTGGAAACAGCTCGGGCATCGTCGACGGTGCCGCGCTGGTGCTGGTCGGTTCGGAAGCCGCGGGCAAGTCGCAGGGCCTGACCCCGCGGGCGCGGATAGTGGCCACCGCCACCAGTGGTGCCGATCCGGTCATCATGCTCACCGGCCCGACCCCGGCCACCAAGAAGGTGCTCGACCGTGCCGGCCTGACGATCGACGACATCGACCTCTTCGAACTGAACGAGGCGTTCGCGTCGGTCGTGTTGAAGTTCCAGAAGGACCTCAACATCCCCGACGAGAAACTCAACGTCAACGGTGGCGCCATCGCGATGGGCCACCCGCTGGGCGCCACCGGCGCCATGATCACCGGAACCATGGTCGACGAGCTCGAGCGCCGCAATGCGCGCCGTGCGCTGATCACGCTGTGCATCGGCGGCGGCATGGGTGTCGCGACCATCATTGAGAGGGTTTAAGGCCATGGCAGAGAACACGATTCAGTGGGACAAGGACGGCGACGGCATCGTCACCCTGACGTTGGACGACCCCACCGGTTCGGCCAACGTGATGAACGAGCACTACGCCGAGTCCATGCACAACGCGGTCGAACGCCTTGCCGCAGAGAAGGATTCGATCACGGGCGTGGTCATCACCAGCGCGAAGAAGACCTTCTTCGCCGGCGGTGACCTGAAGGCGATGATCAACCTCGGACCGGAGAACGCCGGCGAGGCCTTCGACACCGTCGAGTCGGTCAAGCGCGACCTGCGCGCCCTGGAGACTCTCGGCAAGCCGGTGGTGGCCGCCGTCAACGGCGCCGCACTCGGCGGTGGCCTGGAGATCGCGCTCGCGTGTCACCACCGCATCGCGGCCGACGTGAAGGGCAGCCAGCTCGGGCTGCCCGAGGTGACGCTGGGGCTGTTGCCTGGCGGCGGCGGGGTGACCCGCACCGTGCGAATGTTCGGCATCCAGAACGCATTCATGAACATTCTGTCGCAGGGCACGCGATTCAAGCCGGCCAAGGCCAAGGAGATCGGTCTAATCGACGAGCTCGTCGGTTCGGTCGAGGAACTGGTGCCCGCGGCCAAGGCATGGATCAAGGCCAACCCCGATTCGCACACCCAGCCGTGGGATGTCAAGGGCTACAAGATGCCTGGCGGCACTCCGTCCAGCCCGGCGCTGGCCGGCATCCTGCCGTCCTTCCCGGCGCTGCTGAAGAAGCAGCTGAAGGGCGCGCCGATGCCGGCGCCGCGGGCCATCCTGGACGCGGCCGTCGAGGGTGCGCAGGTGGACTTCGACACGGCCAGCCGCATCGAGAGCCGCTACTTCACCCAGCTGGTCACCGGCCAGGTCGCCAAGAACATGATTCAGGCGTTCTTCTTCGACCTGCAGCACATCAACGGCGGTGGCTCGCGGCCCGACGGCATCGAGCCGGTCAAGATCAACAAGATCGGCGTGCTCGGCGCGGGCATGATGGGTGCGGGCATCGCCTACGTCTCGGCCAAGGCCGGCTACGACGTGGTGCTCAAGGACGTCACCATCGAGGCCGCCGAAAAGGGCAAGAACTACTCGGAAAAGCTTGAGGCCAAAGCACTTCAGCGCGGCAGGACCACCGAGGAGAAGAGCAAGGCGCTGCTGGGCCGCATCACGCCGTCCGCGGACCCCGCCGACTTCAAGGGCGTCGACTTCGTGATCGAGGCGGTCTTCGAGAGCCAGGACCTCAAGCACCAGGTGTTCCAGGAGATCGAGGACATCGTCGAGCCCAACGCACTGCTGGGGTCGAACACCTCGACGTTGCCAATCACCGGTCTGGCGACCGGGGTGAAGCGTCAGGAAGACTTCATCGGGATCCACTTCTTCTCGCCGGTCGACAAGATGCCACTGGTGGAAATCATCAAGGGCGAGAAGACATCTGACGAGGCGCTGGCTCGAGTGTTCGACTACACGCAGGCCATCGGCAAGACGCCGATCGTCGTCAACGACAGCCGCGGCTTCTTCACCAGCCGGGTGATCGGCACGTTCGTCAACGAGGCGCTGGCGATGCTCGGTGAGGGCGTGGAGCCGGCCAGCATCGAGCACGCAGGTTCGCAGGCCGGCTACCCGGCACCTCCGTTGCAGCTGTCCGACGAGCTCAACCTGGAGCTCATGCACAAGATCGCCGTCGCCAGCCGCAAGGGTGTCGAGGACGCCGGCGGCACCTACGAGCCGCACCCGGCCGAGGCCGTCGTCGAGAAGATGATCGAGCTCGGCCGGCCCAGCCGGCTCAAGGGCGCGGGCTTCTACGAGTACGAGGACGGCAAGCGCACCCGCCTATGGCCGGGTCTGCGCGAGACGTTCAAGTCCGGTGCCTCGCAGCCGCCGCTGCAGGACATGGTCGACCGGATGCTGTTCGCCGAGGCGCTGGAAACCCAGAAATGCCTCGACGAGCACGTGCTGACGTCGACCGCAGACGCCAACATCGGATCCATCATGGGCATCGGGTTCCCGCCGTACACCGGTGGTAGCGCGCAGTTCATCGTCGGCTACCAAGGCGCCGGCGGTGTGGGCAAGGAGGCCTTCGTGGCCCGGGCCCGGGAGCTGGCCGCCAAGTACGGCGACCGCTTCCTCCCGCCCGACTCGCTGACGTAAGTCCAGACGCGAAAGCCCCTGAAACAACGGCGTTTCAGGGGCTTTCGCGTTGGTGGGGGTGGCTCAGTTTACGGCCGCGGCGATCCGGCGCCATTGCTCGCGGGGGAACGCGGTCGGGTCGGCCAGCAGCACCTGGACGCAGACGTGGTCGGCGCCCGCGGCGTGATGCTCGGCGACCCTGCGCAGGATGGCTTCCTCGTCGCCCCACGCGATGATCGCGTCGAAGAGCCGAGGGCTCACCTGGGCCAGGTCGTCTTCGGAGAACCCGCTGCGCAGCAGATTGTTCGCGTAGTTCGGCAACGCCAAATAGGAACGCAGCCAGTCGGTTCCGATGCTGTGCGCCTCGTCAGCGTCATCGGTGAGGATCACGGTCTGCTCCGGCAACAGCAACGGTCCGGAGCCTAGCGTCGCACGGGCGGTGGCGGTGTGCTCGGGTGTGACCAGGTAGGGGTGGGCGCCGCGGGCGCGGCTTGCGGACAACGCCAGCATTTTCGGACCGAGCGCGGCGAGCACCCGCCCTTCGCTGGGCACCGGTCGTGGCGCGCTGTCCAATCCGTCCAGGAATGACGTCGTCGCCGCAAGCGGTTTACGGTACCGCCCTGGCTGGCCGGCATCGATCAGCGGTGCGTGGCTGACTCCGATGCCCAGCAGGAAGCGGTCCCCGTGCTTGTCGGTCAGCGCCGAATACCCTTCGGCGACATCTGCGGGCGAGTGCATCCACAGGTTCAGGATTCCGGTCGCGATCACCGTTCGCTTGGTCGCGGCAAGCAAACTGCCCACCGCCTCGAGCACCGGCCCGCCGACGTCCGGAATCCACAGCGCCGTAAAGCCAAGTTCATCCAGTTCCGCTGCGGCATCGGAGGATTCAGATTGATCGCCGTAGCGCAGCTGACTACTCCAGATCCCGACACCGGCAAGTTCCATCGGTATTCATTCCTCTCGTGCCACACCGCTTCTTGGGCTGCCGCGGTCGGCGGCCTAACGCCTATGCTGTCAAACCGCACTTACGGCGTAGTCGGGCACCCGCATCGAGTCATACAGCCGGATACCCTTGGTGTTCAGCCTCGCGACGGCTTTGGTAAGCCCGGCGGGCAGCGTTGAGATCAGTCGTGCGCCAGCGGACAGCGCCCACACGCCGGCTGCCGACACGGGCACAATGCCCTTGGCCACGGTGCGCGCGAAGGCGCGGCTGCGTTGGACCGAGTCGGACATTTCCCGCTCGTAGGCCGCGAATGCCTGCGCGTAGTCGCCGTGCGCCCGCGCCAGTTCACCGGCCAGCACGTAGGCGCCCAACACCGCGATGCTGGTACTCCCGCCGACCGCGGGGCCCGGGCAGTATCCGGCGTCGCCGACGAGGGCGACCCGTCCGCGCGACCAGCCGGCGAGCTGCAGCTGGGTGATCGAGTCGAAGTAGAAGGTCGGTGTGCAGACGAGCTCGTCGAGCCACCCGTCGACGGTGGGATCCATCCCGGCGAACGCGGCACGCAGTAACTCCTTCTGCCGCAGGTCATCTCGATAGTGGTAGTCGAGCTCATCCTTGCGGCGGAACATGAACAATGCCCGCGCGTCGTCCAGGGGCTGCGCGGTGTAGATCCCCGCGAGGCGGCCCGCGCCGGCATGGATGACCATCTCTCCTTCGCGGGCAAGGGTTTTCGGCACTGACTGGACCGCCAAATAGCCGCCGAGGAACCGGGTGCTTGCGGCGTCCTCGCCGAACACCAGGCGCCGGACGTTCGAGTGCAGCCCGTCGGCGCCGATCACGACGTCGAAGCCGCGCGGCGCCGCGCGCTCGAAGCTCACCTCCCCGTCCGGGGAGATCGCGGTGATGGAGTCGCCGAACACGTACTCGACCCGATCCCGGCCGGCGTCGTAGTAGGCCTCGCTGAGATCGTCGCGCATGATTTCCACGTGACGGTCGGATGCGGCTCCGACCACCTTGGTGAGATCGACGCGGGTCGGCCGACGGGCGCCCTCGCGGTAGATCGTCAACGCGTCGGTCCCGGTGGCGCATGCCTCGATCTTGTCCAGCACGCCCATCTTTTCCGAGATCTCCATCGCAGGCCGGAACAGGTCGACGGCGTGACCGCCCGTCTTTCGCAACCCCGGCGCGCGCTCCACAACGGTGGCTTCGAACCCGTATCGGGTGAGCCAATAGGCCAGTACCGGGCCGGCGATGCTGGCCCCGGAGATGAGAATCCGCATGTCGACCTCCCTAACGCATCGAAGTTAGGTAAGCCTAACTATTGCCTCGCGCCATGGGAAGAGCTGGTGTGCAGGACCCCGGTGCGCGGTCGATCAAGGGCGGCGGGAAAGACCGGGAAAGGCCGGGAAAGACATAGCAATTCCCTGCCGCGGTGCGACAGGGAATTGGTTCGGACGGAGAATTACGTGCCAGCGCCGCTTGCGGTGCTCTGGTCCTGCGCGTTCTGGGTGAAGATGTCGCCCGAGCTCGGGTTGTTTTGGTCGTTGTCGTCGACGGCGATAACACGGCCGCCGCCGGCGCCGCCGCCGTTTTGCACAATGGACGTTCCTGCCGGCGTTGGTCCCGACGCGACTGCGCTGCCGCCGGGCTGGGCCGGGCCGAATAGCGCCAGCGTCGCGACGGTCGCGGCCCCGGCCAATATCACTTGCATCAAGCGGATTTGCCGGCGCCGGGCGTCGACCGTACGGATTTTGTGGAGATCTGCGGTGGAGGGGTTTGTGCTCATGTACCCATTAATCACGCCGCTACCCGGAGTTAGTTAGGTCTTTCATAGCGATCGGCTGTGAGGTGAGAGCGCCATTTCGGCCCGCACCGTCGACGGCTAGAGTTGCTAACTATGCGCTTTGGTCTCTTCATTCCGCAGGGCTGGCGGCTGGATCTCGTGGACATCGAACCCGAGAAGCACTGGGCGGTGATGCGCGACCTGGCCGTCTACGCCGACAACAGCGCATGGGATTCGCTGTGGGTCTACGACCACTTCCACACCGTCCCGATGCCGACCGGCGAGGCCACGCATGAGGCGTGGTCGCTGATGGCCGCCTACGCGGCGACCACGTCGCGGATCAAGCTCGGGCAGATGTGCACGGCGATGAGCTACCGCAATCCCGTCTACCTCGCTAAGGTCGCGGCGACCGCCGACATCATTTCGGGTGGCCGTATTCAGATGGGAATAGGTGGCGGCTGGTACGAACACGAATGGCGCGCTTACGGTTACGGCTTTCCATCGGCGGGTGTGCGGTTGGGTCGGCTCGACGAGGGCGTGCAGATCATGCGCGATGCCTGGCGCGACGGCAAAGTCAGCCTCGACGGCAAGCACTACCAGGTGGACGGCGCGATAGTGCAGCCGAAGCCGCTGCAAGACAATGGGATTCCATTCTGGATCGCCGGCGGCGGCGAGAAGGTCACCTTGCGCATCGCCGCAAAGTACGCCCAATACACCAACTTCACGCCCGAGCTCGAGGCGTTCAAGCACAAGTCGGAAGTGCTGGCTGAGCACTGCCGCGACGTGGGCACAGACTTCGGCGCAATCGTGCGCTCGGCCAACTTCAGTGCGATCATCGGCACCTCCGATGACGACGTCAAGGACCGGCAGCGGCGCATACGCGACCGCATGTCCCGCTACGTGCCCGAGGCGGCGGCGGATGCGATGCTCTCCGGCGGATCGGAAGGGGCAACGGGCACAACGGAACAGGTGATTGAGCGCATTGCCAAGGTCCGTGACCTTGGTTGCGAATACGCGATCTGCTATTTCCCGGAGGCTGCCTACGACCGTTCCGGCATCGAGTTGTTCGAACGCGAAGTGATTCCCGCGCTGAGCTAGACGTCGCTGGTGAGGTAGCGGGTCTTGACCGGGGGCGCGGCCAGTAACGGCGGCAGCTCCACGACTTTGCCCTCGCCGGCCCGAAAGGCGCGGTAGGCCTCATCGCTCTCGACCGTGGCCCACACTTCGTAGATGATCCAGTGCGCTTCGTCGGCCTCGTCGACCCACACGTCGGTCTGGAGATTCCCTTCGAACGCCCGGGTGGTTTCCAGCGTCCGGCGCATCAGGTCACGCCCGGCCGCCACCGACTCGGGCTTGAATTTCAGTTCCAGTAGCACCGTCACTGACATCGTCGTCTCCTCGCATCGTCACTTCGTGCTGCCTACTACGAGCACACTGTTGAACCTACGGTCGACCCACTTGGCGAAGTCAGGCGCCTCCGGAATCTGGTCCGCGGCCGCGAACAGGTCCGCGAGCCGTTGCTCGGCCGACTCCACGGTCTCACTGAGAGGGATGGGCAGCCGAAGGATCCGGCTCTGCGCGAGCTCGGCGACCTTGAGGTCCAACCCCACGGCCTTGGCGTACTTTTGGGCGGGCCGAGTCGGCACTTTATGAGAATGCGGTTTCCATTTTTATGGAACGCTGTTGTAGCTTTTAGTGAGCGCATTATCGTGTTGCCCGACGACGGAGGATCGCTCGATGCAGAAGGCACTCGCCCCCGAGATCTCGACCTGGCCAGACGACAGCCCGCAGCTCATCGGCAGTCGCTGCGGAGACTGCAACGCCACCACCTTCCCGGTGCAGCAGCGGTGCCCGCGGTGCAGCGGCGGAGCAATGAGCGACGTGCTGTTGCCGCGCAGCGGCACCCTGGTGGCCTGGACCACCCAGGGCTTCCCGCCCGGAGCCCCCTACGCCGGCCCGACCGGCAAAGATTTCGTGCCGTTCGGTGTGGGCCTGGTCCAACTCGGCGACGTGATCCGCGTCGAAGGCCGGCTGACCGAGAACGACCCCGCCAAACTGCAGTTCGGCCAGGAGGTCGAGCTGACCATGGTGCCGTTCGCCACGGACGCGGACGGCAACGACATCATCACGTTCGCCTTCCAGCCGGTCTAGACAGAGGAGCCTGAGATGACGAACGACGTAGCCATCATCGGCGTGGGTCTGCACCCCTTCGGCAGGTTCGACAAGACGGCGATGCAGATGGGCGCCGAGGCGATCCAGTTCGCGCTCGACGACGCCGGCGTGGGATGGAAGGACATCCAGTTCGGATTCGGGGGAAGTCACGAAGTGTCCAACCCGGACGCGGTGACCCGCCTGGTCGGACTGACCGGCATCACCTTCACCAACGTCTTCAACGCCTGCGCCACCGCGGCCAGTGCCGTTCAGCAGACCGCCGACACCATCCGGTTGGGCAAGTACGACATCGGCATCGCGATTGGCTTGGACAAGCATCCGCGCGGAGCGTTCACCGACGACCCCGCCAAGCTGGCGCTGCCGCAGTGGTACGCGCAGAACGGGCAGTTCGTCACCACCAAGTTCTTCGGGATGAAGGCCAACAAGTACCTGCACGACCACAACATCTCGCAGGAGACCCTGGCGCGGGTGGCCAACAAGAACTTCCGCAATGGTGCGCTGAACCCGAATGCGTTCCGCCGCAAGGAGATTTCCGTCGAGGAGATCCTCAACTCGACCGTGCTCAACTACCCGTTGACGCAGTACATGTTCTGTGCGCCCGACGAGGGCGCCGCGGCCGTCATCATGTGCCGCGCTGATATCGCGCACAAGTACACCGACAAGCCGGTCTACGTGCGCGCCTGCGAGATTCGCACCCGCACGTTCGGTGCGTACGAGGTGCATGCCACCTTCGCCCCGCTCGACGAGGACGTCTCCCCGACGGTGTACGCGTCCAAGGCGGCTTACGAAGCCGCGGGCATCGGGCCCGAGGACGTCGATGTCGCCCAGCTGCAGGACACCGACGCCGGCAACGAGGTCATCCACATGGCCGAGACGGGCCTGTGCGCCGACGGTGAGCAGGAGAAGCTGCTGGCCGATGGCGCCACCGAGATTCACGGCTCGATGCCGGTGAACACCGATGGCGGGCTGATCGCCAATGGCGAGCCGATCGGAGCGTCGGGGCTACGGCAGGTGCACGAGCTGGTGCGCCAGCTGCGCGGCGAGGCGGGCGATCGCCAGGTGCCCGGCAATCCCCGCGTCGGGTTGGCGCAGGTGTACGGCGCACCGGGTACCGCGTCGGCGACGATTCTGTCGCTCTAGATAGGTAGCGCGCGGCAAATTAAATCGCCGGCCCCAGTAGGTCGTCGGCGTCACGGATGATGTAGCCGTAGCCCTGCTCGGCGAGAAAGCGCTGTCGGTGCGCGGCGTAGTCAGCGTCCAGGCTGTCGCGGGCCACTACGGAGTAGAAGACGGCGCCGCCGCCGTCGGCCTTGGGCCGCAGTAGCCGGCCGAGCCGTTGGGCCTCCTCCTGGCGTGAGCCAAATGTTCCCGAAACTTGCACCGCGACTGAGGCTTCCGGCAGATCGATGGAGAAGTTGGCGACCTTGGACACCACCAGCGTGGACAGCTCGCCGCGGCGGAACGCGTCGAACAAGGCTTCACGTTCCTTGGTCCGGGTGGACCCCTGGATAACTGGAGCGTTGAGTTCGGCGCCGAGTTCGTCGAGCTGGTCGAGGTACGCGCCGATCACCAGGGTCTGCTCGCCGGGGTGTTTCTCCAGAATCGATTTGACCACAGCGATTTTCGTATGGACCGTCGAGCAGAGCTTGTAGCGCTCTTCGGGCTCGGCGGTGGCATACATCATTCGTTCGTTGTCGGTCATGGTGACGCGGACCTCGATGCACTCCGCGGGGGCGATCCAGCCCTGGGCCTCGATGTCCTTCCACGGTGCGTCATAGCGTTTCGGACCGATCAGTGAGAACACATCGCCCTCCCTGCCGTCTTCGCGAATCAGCGTGGCGGTCAGGCCGAGGCGCCGCTTGGACTGCAGGTCGGCGGTCATCCGGAACACAGGAGCGGGCAGCAGGTGGACCTCGTCGTAGACGATCAGTCCCCAGTCGCGGCTGTCGAACAGCTCCAGATGCCGGTACTCGCCCTTACTGCGGCGGGTGATCATTTGATAGGTCGAGATGGTGACGGGCCGGATTTCCTTGCGCTCTCCGGAGTATTCGCCGATCTCCTCCTCGGTCAGCGAAGTCCGGGCGATCAGTTCGCGCTTCCATTGCCGGGCGGCGACGATGTTGGTGACCAGGATCAGCGTCGTCGCGCTGGCTTTGGCCATCGCGGCCGCGCCGACCAGGGTCTTGCCCGCGCCGCACGGAAGTACCACCACCCCGGAGCCGCCGGCCCAGAAGGAGTCGGTCGCCAGCTGCTGGTAGTCGCGCAGGTGCCAGCCGTCTTCGTTCAGCGTGATCGGATGTGCCTCGCCGTCGACATAGCCCGCGAAATCCTCGGCGGGCCAACCGATTTTGAGCAACATCTGCTTGACCCGCCCGCGCTCGCTGGGGTGGACCACGACGGTGTCGTCATCGAGCCGGGCGCCCAGCATCGGTGCGATCTTTTTGTTGCGCAGCACCTCCTCGAGCACGGCGCGATCCAGGCTGACCAGGGTGAGGCCATAGGCCGGGTTCTTGACCAGCTGCAGGCGCCCGTAGCGGGCCATGGTGTCGACGATGTCGACCAGCAAGGGCTGCGGCACCGCGTAGCGGGAATAGGAGACCAGCGCGTCGACGACCTGTTCGGCGTCATGGCCCGCGGCCCGGGCGTTCCACAGCGCCAGCGGCGTGATGCGGTAGGTGTGCACGTGTTCGGGTGCGCGCTCCAACTCGGCGAACGGCGCGATGGCGGCGCGTGCCGCGCCGGCCAGCTCGTGATCCACCTCGAGCAGCACCGTCTTGTCGGACTGCACGATCAACGGTCCGTCAGTCAATGGCGCTACTCCTCCTCATCACTGCACTCTGCATCGTCGCCGGGGCGAGTCATAGCATTCATTATCGTTCGTGGGCCGACACCACCGACGTGATGCGGTGGATGGCGAAGTCGCGCAGGCGGCCAGAGGCGGAATCGAAGGCCACCAGCTGGCCACCTTTGACGGTGATCGGCGACACGACGCGCTGGGTGGCCACGCCGGCCGGGTCCAGGTAGCCGATCAGCAGGGTGTCTTGATCCCGAGCGGCGCGCTGCAACAGCGACATCGCGACCGCGGGGTCCACGCGGCTGTTGCCGAACGGCGCAGCGGTCACCTTGCGCAGCACCGAGACGACGGCGTTGAGGGTGTCGCTGCTGGGGCGCGCCGGCGGTCGGTAGGGCCGGCGCTGCTGCGGCGCGGCTACCCGGGCGCCGAGCGGGCGCACGTCGACGATGGCGCCCGTGGAGTCTTCGGCGGCCGGGGCGAAGCCGGCGCCGCGCAACGCGACGAGCACCTCGGCGATCGGTGCGGGAGACACCGCGACCGTCGGCGCCAGCGCACGCAGCTGCAGATCTTCGGCGGCCGCCGCCACCGCCTGGGCCAGCAGTGCCGGGTCCTCGCAGCGTACGAACGATGCGGCCATGCCGATCCGAAGCTGGCCGTGCCGGCGTGCGACGTCGTCGATGAGGTAGGTAAGACCTTGTGGCACGGGCGTTTTGGAATGCTTGGCGAAGAACCCGTGCATCCAGTCGCGGGTCTTTCCGATGTCGAGGGCGTGGCGGATCGACTGTTCGCTGATGCGGTACACCATCGCCGCTCCGGCGGATTCGACGGTGGCGACCGTAGCCAGCTCCTCTGCGAGGTCGCGCTGCAGCGGTCCGGGTACCACCACGGTCAGGTCGGCCTGCATCAGGAAGTGGTCGATCGGCTTGGGCAAGGCGCGCGCCATCGCGTCGATCGCGACGGACGGGTCGACGGTTTCGTCCAGCAGCGCACGGCCGGGCCCGCTGAGTGCTCCGCGACCCACCAGCCCCAGCGCGTGACCCTCGGTCAACAGATCGGCGAGGGGTTCGGGCTGCAGGCGTCTGGCCCAGCGCGGACGCTGCCAGATCAGTGCGGCCGACGCCGTGGTCGCGTCGACGCCCGCGCCGGGGGGCAGTTTGGCGAGCATCTCCAGCAGCAGCCGTCGATCCAGGGGGGCGGCCGTGGAGTACAGCGAATCCGATAGGGCGCCATAAGGTTTCCCGTCGGGACTGCGGCTGCCGATCAACGCGGGCCGACCGGGCAGGTCAAGCCAGGTGGTAGCCAGCTGGTGCCAGCGCTCTGCCGCGCTCATCGAGGTGAACCGGTCGGCGGCCACCGTCGGCGCCCAGTACGGCCCGTCAGCCGTTGCCGGTTCCGGATCGGGGATGCCGCTGGCGATCAGCCCGGCCGCGGCCGCGATCTCGAGGATCAGGCCCAGCCGCGGCTCGGCGATGCCGGTCGCCTTGGCCAGCCGCTTGACGTCGCGCACCCCCATGCCGCCGCTGCGCAACTCGGAAATCGGTGCGGCGCCGAGAATCTGGAGCAAGACGTCGAATTCGCGCAACAGGTCGATGACGGCTCCGGCCGCTGTCGCATCGGCGTCGGAGGCAGTGGTGGTCGACACGACGGGGTCGGGTGCGGTCAGCGTCATCGGGCCGGGCCGCTCACCGCGCAGCACCTGCCCGACGTGGCGCGGCAAGATCACCGTTTCGGCATCGATGCGCCGTAGCAGCCCCACCGCCAACAAGTGGGGCACCGGCCGATCCGCCGGCGCGCCGGGCGCCGCGTCGCGGGTACGCCCCACCGGGGACCCTTCGAGCAGTTTGTCCAGCACATCGCGCTGGGCCGGGTCCAGGCCGTCGATGAGCTCGGCGATCTCTGCTGCGGTGCGTGCCGGCTCCTCGAGCGTGACCTGTCCCGGATGCCACGGCAACGCCGTGCCCGCGTCGGCGGCCACCCGCGCGGCGGCCTCACCCCAGACCAGTGCGCGCTGCCGAAGGTCGTCCAGTGCATCGATCACGTCGGCTTCCGGCGCCCGGTCGTCGATCAGCGCCAGCAGCTTCGAGGTCGGCACCGGCGCCGTGTCCGCATGCAGCACCAGCAGTGCGTCGAGCACCGCCAGCCGCAAGAAGTCGAGCTCGTCGGTCGCAGCCTTGACCGACTGCCTGGCCGCCGCGCGTGCGGCCAGCGCGGCGATGTTGCCAGGTGGCGGCTGGGCAAGGTCTGGCCGTAATTCCAGTAGTCGGATCAACCGCTCGTCGGGTAGGTCGGCCAGCCAGGACCCCAGCGGGATATCCGGGGTGTTGTCGGTCATTGCTGACCAGCGTAAAGCAGCCCGCGGACCCCGAGATCGCCGCGAGCCCCCCGGCGGCACCGGCGCAGCGCTGCGAGCAATCGCACTCGTGTCACGTGCGCGGGCGTGACCTGTCAGAATGGACAGCGTGGCTGACACTGCTGAGCGCAAAACCAAGTACGTCGACAACGGCTGGCCGGCGACGGATCCCGACGACCACGCGGTGAGCGAACTCGTGAGCGACCGGACGGGTGCGTTATCCCCCTTCGGCGACCTGGTGTTCCCGCTGCCCTCCGACGACCTGCCCTACGTGCACCCGGTCACTGTCGTCAATCGATAGGTGCCGGGATGGCTCGGGCATCCAGGGCATCGACGCCGCCCGCGCAGTGGGAGCCGGGCGAGCCCCGTTCCGCCGAGCTGTCGCACCTCGACGAGCGCGGGGCCGCCCACATGGTTGACGTCTCCGAGAAGGGTGCCACCAAGCGGACCGCCGTCGCGGCGGGCTCCTTGCGGACCTCGGCGGACGTGGTGGCGCTGATCTCGAGCGGCGGCCTGCCCAAGGGCGATGCGCTGGCCACCGCGCGGGTCGCCGGCATCTTGGCGGCCAAGCGGACCAGCGACCTGATCCCGTTGTGCCACCAGCTCGCGCTCACCGGCGTCGACGTCGATTTCACCGTCGGCGAATCGGATATCGAGATCGTCGCGACGGTGCGCAGTACCGACCGCACGGGTGTGGAGATGGAGGCGCTGACCGCCGTCAGTGTGGCTGCCCTTACGCTCTACGACATGATCAAGGCGGTCGACCCGGCCGCGCGTATCGATGACATCCGCGTGCTCCGCAAGGAGGGCGGCAAGACCGGACATTGGGCACGTGATGAGCGCTAGATCCGCACGAATCATTATCGCCTCGACTCGGGCCGCCGACGGCGCATACACCGACGAATGTGGCCCGATTATCGCCGAATGGCTTGAGCGCCATGGTTTTTCGTCGAATGAACCGAAAGTTGTCGCTGACGGTAACCCGGTCGGCGAGGCGCTGCACGACGCGCTCGACGAAGACGTCGCCGTCATCATCACCTCCGGTGGCACCGGTATCTCGCCTACCGACGCCACGCCTGACCAGACCGTGGCGGTGCTGGACTACATGATCCCCGGGCTGGCTGATGCCATTCGCCGCTCCGGGGAGCAGAAGGTGCCCACGTCGGTGCTGTCGCGCGGTGTGTGCGGGGTGGCCGGCACGACGCTGATCGTCAACTTGCCGGGCTCACCCGGCGGTGTGCGCGACGGCCTTGGAGTGCTCGCCAACGTGCTCGACCACGCGCTCGACCAACTCGCGGGCAAAGATCACGAGCGATGACGCTCGTCGTGCGCGCCGCGATGACCGAGCAGCCGATTTCTCTGACCGAGCACGAAGAACTGGTGGGACATCGGTCGGCTGGGGCCATCGTCGGGTTCGTCGGGATGATTCGCGATCACGACGAAGGGCGCCGGGTGGTGCGGCTGGAGTACTCCGCGCATCCGTCGGCCGCTCAGGTCATGGCCGAGGTGGTTGCCGAGGTCGCGACGGAGTCCAGCGGGGTACGCGCCGTGGCGGCCAGCCACCGCATCGGTGCCCTGCACATCGGTGAGGCGGCGTTGGTCGCGGCGGTTGCCGCCGACCATCGACAGGCGGCATTTGCCACGTGCGCGCAACTAGTCGACGCCATCAAGGCGCGGCTGCCGGTATGGAAGCACCAGTTCTTCGATGACGGCACCGAGGAATGGGTGGGCTCGGCCTGACCGTTCGCGGGAGAGCCCGCCGACCGATCAGTTGATGACGGACGGCTGCGAGAGCGCGTCCAGCGCGTCGTTTCCGTGGATATCAGCGCCCTGGATCGCTTCCCACAGTTGCTGGGTGTAGCCGACTTTCGTCGCGTGCTGCGGTTCGGCAGGCGCGTCGGCGGGAGCCGGCGGCACGGCGTCCGCGGGTGGCGGGGCGTCAGCCGGAGGCGGGGCGTCCGCCGGAGGCGCAGGCGGCAGGTCCGCGGGGGGCGCCGGCTGGTCGAACGAGGCCAGCTGCACCGGCTGCGGGTCGGCCGGCGCCCCCCGCGGACCTGCCGCCGGCGGTGGAGCCAGCGGTGCCGGGTCGCCATTGATTCCGGGCGCATCCAGCGGAGCGTCCAGGCCCGCCGGCGTCGGAAGGACCTCGCGCGGGGTCGGGCCCGACAGCGGGCCACCACACACCGGCCAGGCGCCACGGCCCTGGGTCGTGAGCACGCGCTCAGCGACGGCGATCTGCTGTTCGCGGGTGGCCAGTTCGGCCGACGGGGCGTACTCGCCGCCGCCGTGCGAGGCCCAGGTGCTGCCGCTGAACTGCACACCGCCGTGGTAGCCGTTGCCGGTGTTGATTCCCCAGTTGCCACCGGACTCGCAACGGGCTACCTGATCCCATTCGCCGTCGGTGGCGGCTGCTGCCTGGCCGGCGAGAGCGATGCTGCCGCCACCAAGGACAACGCCGGTAAAGGCGATCTTGGCGACGCTGACACTCGATGTGGTGGGCTTACGATGACGTCCGCTCATACCCCGCGAAATTCCTCTCTCTGCACGCGCCTGCGAGGTCAGCTGTCGGGTTCGGGTGGGAGAGGCTACCCGGCCGGCGTCACCTGGCGATGACACTGGCTTCACCCCAAGGAGCCGCGAGCGGCTCCAGTCCTGTCTCGGTGGACCGGTGGGTCCCCCGCCTCCATCCACGTAAGGGTTTGGTCCCCCCGCCCATTGGATGGAGCTCGGCGCGATAGGCGGTGGGAGGGACGCCATCCGGAATGCCTTGGCGAACCTCCGGAGACGGTAGCGGTTTCTGTTGGTCGCGTCACTTTTTGCGAAACGTGGCGTTTCCTTCGCGGCCATCTTTGAAAAACCCACGAACGCCAAGGGTTTACGCAGGTCACTACCGCCCGAGATCGGACCGTGTCCGGGCCGTTATCATTCCGTTACGTGACTTATTTCACAGTTTTAACCGCCGGCGAAGGGCGGGAGAACATCGATCGTGTTGCCGCTGCGTAACGGCGTGGTCTCATCGCGGACGGCGACTCCGTCGCAGAGATACGAGCAGCGTTCCAACACAGTCGCGAGGCGAGTGCCCGCAACGGCGAGTCGCTCAACCAACTCGGCCACCGTGGTCCCCGGACGCAGTATCACGGTCTCCGATTCGGCGCCTGCGGCCGCACACGCGGCGGCGAAGTAGCGGACCGTCACCTGAATACCCTCCGCCGCTGCGGGGGCGTGCCCTGTCGGGTTAGCCACCGATCGCGCTCATCGGCCGGTCGGGCTGGATGAAGTTGGGGTCGTTGATGCCGTGGCCGGCCGGCTTGCCCCACATCGCGGCGCGCCAGGCCGCTTCGATCGCGTCGTCGTGGGCGCCGCCGCGCAGCTGGCCTCGCAGGTCGGTCTCTTCGGTGGCAAACAGACAGCTGCGGATCTGGCCGTCGGCGGTCAGCCGGGTGCGGTCGCACGTCGAGCAGAACGCGTGTGAGACCGACGCCACCACACCGAACTTTCCGGGTGGCGTGTCCGGGCCCTCGTCGACGTGCCACAGCTCGGCGGGGGCGGAGCCCCGCGGCGCCGGATCGGGCCGCAGCCGGAAGTGGGGCCGCAGCGCCGACAGCACGTCGTCGGCGGTCAGCGTCGCGTCTCGGCGCCACAGGTGTCCGGCGTCCAGCGGCATCTGCTCGATGACCCGCAGCTGATAGCCGTGCTCCAGGCAGAACCGCAGTAGGTCCACGACGTCGTCTCGCCCGGTGACGGGATCGAGCACGGCGTTGACCTTCACCGGCGTCAGGCCGGCCTGTTGGGCGGCGGCCAGCCCGGCCAGCACGTCAGCGAGCCGGTCGCGGCGGGTGATGGCCGCGAAGTGATCGCGGTTGACGCTGTCCAGCGAGACGTTGACCCGGTCCAGGCCAGCCTTGGCCAGGGCGGCCGCCCGTCGTGCCAGCCCGACGCCGTTGGTCGTCAGCGAGATCTCTGGACGGGGCCGCAACGCGGCCGCAGCCGCGACCACCTCTTCGAGGTGACGGGCCAACAGCGGCTCGCCGCCGGTGAAGCGCACGCTGGTGACACCGAGCCGGGTCACCGCGATCCGCATCAGCCTCCCCAGCTCGTCGGGCCGCAGTAGCTGTTCGCCGGGCAGCCAGTCCAGGCCGTCGGCCGGCATGCAATAACTGCACCGCAGGTTGCAGCGATCGGTGAGCGAGACCCGCAGGTCGGTCGCGGCCCTGCCGTAGGTGTCCAGCAACGGGCCGGCGCCGGGAGCGTCCGTCGCCGCGGCGTGGCCCGTCCGGTCCGGCATCGCCGGAACGCCGAGTGCGGTCAGGGTCATGCGGCCACCGCTGCGAATTGCTGCGACGACCCGACCGGAACGATCTGCTTGCCCAAAGGCATAAGCGATACCGGAATGAGTTTGAGGTTGGCCAGCGCCAGCGGAATACCGATGATCGTGATCGCCATCGCCGCGGCGCTGATGAGATGGCCGATTGCCAGCCACATTCCGAACAGCAGTATCCACAGGACATTTCCGATAAGCGCCCCGGTGCCGGCTGTTGGTTTGTCGACGATCGTGCGGCCGAACGGCCACAGCGCATATGACGCGATGCGCAGCGACGCGAAACTAAAGGGGATCGTGATGATGAGCAGGAAGCTGATAAGCGCCGCCACCACATATCCGGCGGCCATCCACAGGCCACCGAATAGAAGCCAGATTATGTTCAGGATCAGGCGCATTTCACCTCCTGCGGTACCGCCAGCCTAGCGAGTAACTCCGAAACCGGGGGTGCTTGGCGGTCAACCGTCCGAGTAGGATCTGAATCCACATCGCGTCCTGCGCAGGCGGGACGCGTCTTGTGTTGTCCATCCTAGGTATCCGTCAGACAAGCAGGTGAGACCAGTGCCGACCGGCAAGGTTAAGTGGTACGACTCCGAGAAGGGGTTTGGCTTCCTGTCGCAGGAGGACGGCGAGGACGTCTACGTCCGTTCGTCGGCATTGCCCGAGGGTGTGGAGGGGCTGAAGACCGGGCAGAAGGTGGAATTCGGCGTCGCCTCCGGGCGCCGCGGACCCCAGGCCCTGAGTCTGAAGCTGATCGACCCCCCGCCCAGCCTTACCAAGACGCGCCGCGAAGCGACGCCCACCGAGCACAAGCACAGCCCCGACGAGCTGCACGGCATGGTCGAGGACATGATCACGTTGCTGGAGAGCACCGTGCAGCCGGAGTTGCGCAAGGGACGCTATCCCGATCGCAAGGTCGCACGCCGGGTCTCCGAGGTCGTCAAGGCAGTGGCTCAGGAGCTCGACGCCTAACTCGCCGCATGGCGGTCGCCGTCTGGCGGAGTGACCGCATAGTGCTGCGAAAGTGGTTGAGATAAGGGATTCTTCGCGTTTCTCGATGTCCGCCGCTGTCAGCGGTTCTTCCACGGGCGTCGCTGAGGCAGAATGTCGCCATGGCCACCTATGTCGCCTCGGCGGGTGAATTCACCCGCGACACGAAGTACATCAGCACTCGCATCACCGCCGACGGTCGCGACGGCTATCCGGTAGAGCCGGGCCGCTATCGGCTCGTCGTCGCCCGCGCCTGCCCGTGGGCCAACCGCGCGATCATCGTGCGCCGGCTGCTGGGGCTCGAAGACGCTCTCTCCATTGGGTTTTGCGGCCCCACGCACGACGAGCGCAGCTGGACATTCGACCTGGATCCCGGAGGCGTCGACCCGGTGCTGAAGATTCCGCGGCTGCAGGACGCGTATTTCAAACGCTTCCCCGACTACCCGAAAGGCATCACCGTACCGGCGATCGTCGACGTTCCTACCGGGGCGGTCGTCACCAACGATTTCGCTCAGATGACCCTGGATCTGTCCACCCAGTGGTCCGCATATCACCGCGATGGCGCACCGCAGCTGTATCCGGAGCAGCTGCGCGCCGAGATCGACGAGGTGAACAAGAGGGTGTACACCGAGATCAACAACGGGGTGTACCCCCACCAAACACATACAACAAGAGCCGCTTGGCGCAAAGGAGAGGTTTGTGAGCCAGCCGCAGAGGAATCCTGACACACTTCCGACCAGCGGCGACCCAAGCGGTCCGTGTCTGCGGTGTGGCCGGACCTCGAACTTCAACGTGGTGAACAGCTGGGCCATGCTTACGTTGACGAACGTGTCACCGTCGCGCCCGGTAAGCAGACCCGCCGAGCTGGTCACGGTGTTGCAGTGCCAAGGCTGTACCCGTCAGTCGGTTGTCGTCGAAGCTGAAATAGGCGATCAATACGGCCTGAAAGCGGTGATGTGGTGGCCGAGCGACGACATCGCCGACGTGCAGTCCTTCGCCGCCACCGTTCCCTCGGACGTTTTGGAGGCCTACAGCGAAGGCTCGCGTTGCCTTGCTGTTCAAGCGCCGAACGCCGCCGCCGCCATGTTTCGCACCACGATTGCTCAGATCGTCCAGGACAAGGGGAGCGATGACGCGAAGGCTAAACCGACCCTCAACGCCGCCATCATTCAGATGGAGCAGGACGGCACCATGTGGTCCGAGTTCGGTGACTGGGCGCACCATATCCGACACACCGGCAACGCTGGCGCGCATGGCGAGGCGTTCGATCCGCTCGACATGGAGCAGGCCACAGATTTGCAGACATTCATCCAGCACATCATCGAGTTCTTGTACGTCCAACCCGCCAGGCGCGCAGCGGCAAGAGCAGCGACGAGAAGGGCAGCGCCGCCGGGG
The DNA here is from genome assembly GCF_900157365.1 of Mycobacterium numidiamassiliense. GTDB lineage: Bacteria > Actinomycetota > Actinomycetes > Mycobacteriales > Mycobacteriaceae > Mycobacterium > Mycobacterium numidiamassiliense. Next base: position 1,026,149 of record NZ_FUEZ01000004.1, read on the forward strand.
GACGTCTAGCGCACCCCGACGGGTCCGTGACCGGCCGGCACGCGTTCGACGTCGAGCGTCGGCCCGGGCGGTGTGCCATTGCCAAAAGGTTTGCCGTCCAATGCTTCCCGGCCGTGCGGCGTTAGCCAGTCGGCCAGGTCCGGCCCCTTCGGGACGATCCCGGTCGGATTGATGTCGGCGTGCACGATGTAGTAGTGCTGCTTGATCTGGACGAAGTCGACGGTATCGCCAAAACCCGGCGTCTGGAACAGGTCTCGCGCGTAGGCCCATAACACCGGCATCTCGGAGAGTTTGCTCCGATTGCATTTGAAGTGCCCGTGATAGACGGGGTCGAATCGGGCGAACGTGGTGAACAACCGGACATCGGCTTCGGTGATCGTCTCCCCAACGAGGTAGCGCTGCTTTTCCAGTCGTTCGCTCACCCAATCCAGTGCAGTGAACAACCGGTCGTAGGCGGCGTCGTACGCCCCTTGCGAGCCAGCGAAGCCGCTCCGATAGACGCCGTTGTTGATCTCTGAATAGACCCGTTTGTTGACGTCGTCGATCTCGTCGCGCAGCGAGTCGGGGTAAAGCTGCGGTGCGCCGTCGCGGTGGTGGGGTGTCCACTCGGTGGACAGGTCCAGCGTCATCTGGGCGAAGTCGTTGGTCACGACAGCTCCGGTCGGGACGTCGACGATCGCGGGGACAGTGATGCCCTTGGGATAGTCGGGGAACCGTTTGAAGTACGCATCCTGCAGGCGAGGAATCTGCAGCACCGGATCGACGCCGCCGGTGTCGAGGTCGAATGTCCAACTCCGCTCGTCGTGCGTCGGCCCGCAAAAACCAATGGAGAGAGCACTTTCCAAGCCAAGTAATCGACGGACGATGATCGCGCGGTTGGCCCACGGACAGGCCCGCGCAACGATCAGGCGGTATCGATCCGGCTGCACCGGATAGCCGTCGCGCCCGTCGGCGGTGATCCGGGTTTCTATGTATTTGGTGTCGCGGGTGAACTCGCCGGCCTCGGCGATGTAGGAAGCCATAGCTTTCAGGGTGCCCGACCCCCGGCCTCGGCGATAGACCCGCGTGGAAGAGACCGGCAAAATGCCAGAACAGCACCCAGTGATCCACTGCCGACTACATCATTTGCTGGGCACGGGACTCTCGCCGGAGATGTCAGCGCCGGTCGCCGGGCATCAAACTATCCGACGGCGGCTTTTCTTCCTTCGCTTCAGTGCCCAGACAACGACGGTGGCGTGTACACCCGCCAACCATAATTACTTTTATGCTTGCTGATAAGCAACCAATTGTTTTGCGCCACAACGCAGGTGGCTGGTAAACACGTAACCCTAAATAGTCGCAAAATCCGCGAGCTGGGGGTAACCTGGCCGTTGGTTGCGCAAAATGCGCGACTCTCCTTTCGGGTGGCGACGCCCGGCGGCAACAAGGCAGCAGGAGGCCTTGTTCTGCCGTGCCCGAAGGAGGGTCGATTAGGTTGGACGGTTTCCAAGCTCCCGCATATCTTTTCGTCGCTGAAGCCGCTAAGTACCTACGAATTAATCCGTCGTCTGTTTACGACATGCTCTGGTCAGGCCGACTACCCGGTTACAAAGTGGGCGGTAAATGGCGGATCGCCCAGGCCGATCTCGATGCGCTTCTGGCTGGCCAGCTGAGGACCGAGACCGAGGAAGAGCGAGTTCAACGCTGGATCGCCACCGCCCCGGCGCTGAGCGACAAGCAGAAGGACGTCATCGCAACAGCATTCGCCGGATCGTTCACCCCCATCAAAACGGCCAGCGCATGACCCCTGAAATGGCGAGCACCGCCGAGTGTGGATCTCGGCGGTGCTCTGTACGAAATGCGAACCTGCGCAAGACCGATCATACCCGGCCATGGGCGCACCCAGTGAAAGGAAATGCGTCCCATGGCCGAAGAGTCAAACCCCTTCCTCCGCTTGTGGCGGAAGATTTGGAACGACCAGGACTTCATCGCATTGGACCCTGACAGCAAACTCGCTTACATACTGCTCCTCGGCCAGCCAGACATCACCGTCAGCGGTGTGATGACGCTCGCCGTGGGCCGCTGGTCCACACGCGCGGGTATGGTCAAAGACCGCATGTGGGCGGCGCTACGCAACCTGGACGCCGCGAAGTTCATCGTCCTCGACGAGGACACCGAAGAGCTCCTGATCAGGACCAGGCTACGCAATGACATCTTTGTCGGCGCCTCGTGGCAGACCCAGAAGGGTGCCCTCAACTTCGCCTTGAAAGCCATCTCTCCCCGCATCCGTGAGGTGTTGGCCGAGGAGATCGACAGGTGTCGACCGTTGATGAACACAGCCAAGAACATCCCCGAGCACGCCGACGTGATCGTCAAACAGCTAATGAATGGCGAGGCAGGCCTCGATGCATAGATGGATGCCTAGATCGATGTGGGGATCGATGAGACTGGAGACTGGAGACTTGAAACTGGAGACATACCTTGCGTTAATTTTTTTGAGGGGTGCAGGGGTACTTTTTTTGCCGTCTTCCATCGGACCCCAACAACCTCGATCATCACGCCGCAGACCTAGCCGAACCCACATCCGCTCCGTCGCCTGCCCGTACTGCATAGCAATTCCAGGCGCGCTATGTATCGGCTCTCGCGGTAAACCCCGCGAGGCCAACCACTTCGAACGCATCTTGGAGTTCGAAGCATGGAGGTGGTCAGAGTGACCCCCAGGCCGTCACCCAACCAGGTTGGGGGTGCCGTCGCAGCCGCTTACCACCTGCTGTCGTGTGGTGTTACGCCGGTCTTCGATGACGAGATGTTGCGGGTTATCAAGCGGCGCGACCCTCGACTCGGCGGTACGAGACGTGACTGATCCGCCGAAAAATTACGTACCTCCGACCGTGCGGCCTTGTCTTTGGTGTGGCCAGCCGGTCGTTGCGGGTCAGACCGATGAAGTTATGGGCCTGCCAGCACATCTCAGCTACGGCCCACCAACCACAACAGAAGGAGAAAACGATGACTGACCTACCCAAGCGCGCGGCAGACCTCGTGCGACGGCCCGAACCACAAGGCCGCGCCGGAGATGTGGAACTGACAGAAACACGGCTGGACGAGATTTACAACCACCTCGCCTCGATAGAAGACGAACTGGCCGGCATCAGACCCATCGTCGACACCTTGGGGTTTTCCGACCGGGCCGCTGCCGCAGGGGACGGTCTGGCCTTCGCCGTTAATCAAGCCGCTGAGCTGGGTTGCGCAGTGGATGGGCTGGCCTTCGCGATCAAACGATTGAAGGCCTCCGAGTAATGACGCGGTGACGCGCGTCTAGATCACTGAGAGATAAGGAATGATCCAATGAACGAAATTACCACTGAAAGCAGGCCTTTCGTCGCGCCTCTGGTCGACAAAGCCGCGCAGTTCATCGAGTCACAGGGCTGGGTCACCGTCAGTGAACTCGCTGAGTTTCTGGACGCCGCCGGTGTCAACGTCCACGGGGACGTGGAACTCACCGGGCGAGACTTGGCTTGCACATCACGGCGGGACAGGTTTCTGCCGCTGGATGTAATCGCTTCCGGCAGCCTGCAATTCGTGCGAATAGTCGCGGCCCTGCTAATCAACCGGGCGGTGGATCTAGATGCGGCCAACACAGCACTGGTCAAACTCACATCGGCTGGCTGCGACGCGGCACGGACGAAAGTGAAGAGCCCCACGGGTGGCCACTATCACGTCCTCACCGTTCGCGATCCGGGCGGATCGCAGCAGGTCGCCGAATGCTGGGAGGGTCATGACTCGCTCAGCACCATTGAACAGTATCTGGACGAGATCGTTCTGCGTGACGCTGTGGATGAGGGTTGGGATGCGTTCTACATCGTGGGTTGTGGTCTGGACCGCCGCCGGTGCGACGAGATAAGCGCCCTGTCGGTAGAAGAGTGGGGCGCACCGTACTGGCAGGCACCGATCCCAAGAGAGATAGGCCATTCCATGCGGGTTTCGAGTATGTGACGAATCGCAATCGAGAAGGAGCAACAGCAGTGACACAGTTCGTGATTCGGCTCGAAGACGGAGCGCTAGCCGACATCGACGCCGAGGGGTTCGAGATCACAGATGGCGCGCTGGTCATGATGGCCAGCTATGGACCGATCGTCGCATTCCCGCGGGAGGGATGGAAATTCATCCAACGGAGTGACACACATGTGACGTTCACAGCGCCGCCTCCGCCTCCGCCATCGCCGGCGCCCCGGGAACCCCGGGTCTGTCTCCAGCCTGTGCAACCAGATTGGCGGTCGCCGCGAGCGCGCGATGGCGCGAGACACGTCCCCAGAAGGCAAGTCAAGCAACCGAAATCCGTACGACGATCCAGCATCGCCGTAGGCCGAAGGTCCCCGCCACCTGGGCATACCGACGTTTTACGACACGATCTCGACGATGCACAGGCAGGAGATGGGTCATGGACCACGTTGTGGTTGGAATGAGATTGGCGCTGGCGTTACTCGAAAATGACTGGCATGCCTTCACCTTGACATTGGATGAGGCCGGCGATTGCTCGGGTTGCCTGCGTGCCTTGGTCAGGGCTCAGAGCGCAACACTGGCTTTGCTGATGGCGCAGGTCGAGGGCCGCGACAATTCGATCCTCCAGGTGCAGAGCGTGTTGATCGAGGAGCTTATGCAGTGAGCCGGAACCGTGGTCTATGGCGCGAGGTCAGTGTGGGGCCGCCGGAGAACCACATACAACATCAACCCCACCCCTGCATCTCGTGTGATGGCGTTGCAGTTGCAGGCCAACGTGATTCACACGGACGCGCAGTAAAGAACAGGAGCGACACCTTGGAAATCATCACCTTGACCACCCGCGATGCCGCCGAACAGCAGATTCGGACAGCGGTGCACCGCACCGCGGCCGGAGCCTACGCGGCGCTGCGTGAAGACTTTGAGGAGATCGGCAAGCGCATCCGATGCGCAATTATTGAATTTGCTTGGGGCTCATGGAATTTACGTCAAGTTGCGATGATCAGATAGAGGTTTGAGAAAGGAGCTGAGATAGTGTTCAAGCGAGAAGAACTGCAACACTCTGGCCCAGTAGCGCGGCGTAAACGGTTGATAGCACTAGAATTTAAGGCATGCCAGTAAATCGATGCCAGCAGTGCGGCGAGCTGTTCTCGACCGAGCGATTCGAAGTTCCCTACTGCTCAAGGGATTGCTTTGAACTCATGAAAGAGAAGCGCCGACCTCCAAAAGTCGTTCGTACACAGACCCTGGCCATTTCGGAGGGCTGGCAGTTAGTAGCCGAAGAGGAGTATCGAAGGCTTAATGGTAAGTAAAGGTCCCACAACGGATATAGGGAACCGAGAACACCGATGATCATCCGACCCGCACGGTGTCCAGGAACGCCTTCGTCACGGCCGCCGCTTCGAGGATTGTGTTCTGCTGATCGCGTGTCTGCGAGACGGTGGAGACACACGTATGATCGATCCCGGCCACAGTATTGAGCTTCAAAGAGCTCGCGGCACCGCGAGCAGCTACGCGAACTGATCTTGGCCGCCATCGCCCCCATCGTGGGATTGCAGCAGGCCATCTTGGCCCAGGCATGCGAGAACTATTATGAGTGGCTGCGTTTCACGACGCGATCTGGGGAGGGCCTGACGTCTCGGCGGGCCGCAGCCTTGCGCATCCTCTCGGCCTTCGCGAGCTTCTTGGTCCGGTGACTGTTTATCCGCATCGCAGCGAAATGTTGCTTCTTCGCGGTAGCGATCTGGCTCCGGTGGTCTTTGGTCAGGGCGTCGGGATCGAACCCGACCTTCAGGACCCAATAGTTGTCGGAGGCCGGAGACTTGTCTCGGACCTCGGCCATCCGCTGGTGTCGCTGTCCGCGCGCATCCATGTTAGCCCACCCAGTCAGGCCGCCAAGGCGCCCGGTCTGCACCCGCTCCGGATTTTTCCGGTCCTGCACTTCAACGTCCTCCAGCCGACAGCAGTCACTCACCGACCCGGTTGCGGCGGCGGGTTTCTCCAATCGACTTATCGGAGCCTGAATCGCTGGTAGATGCCGGACGACTCCGCTGGCTACTATACCAATGCGTCGCCATGGGCGAGTGAACCCAAATCGGTTGTGTCACAGCAAGGTTGCCGGTTCGTACTAACGAATATCGGGGCCTACACCGCATCACCTGGTGTTATGCCGACCTGGGATTACCGACGGGCCTACACCGATCGCTAGCGGACTGTTCCTGGTGGTTGAGCCGGTAATAGCTCGCGCAGCGGATGCCAGATCAACAGCAGTCCCTACAGCCAGCCCTGTAGCGCGAATGCGGCAACGAGCATCTCGGCCGTGGTGAGTCACCAGTCGCCGTACATCAGCCAGGCAGCATCGCTGCTACGCGCCGTCATCGTCCGGTGAGTGCCGTTGGTCGTAATGCCCAACTGAACCTGAGGCTGGCTGGTGCATCCAAACTGCTCACCGGACACCACGTGGATGGCGACGAAGCCAGTCACGAAGTTCCCCTGCGTATTGGAAACACCTCCTGGAGTTTCACCCCACTCCTCGACGCAACCGTTAGCAGCTGTCATTCGCTCATGAGCGTCGTCTATTCGGTGAAACTCGGCGGGGATGGTGTAGTTGGGGTTCGCCTGGTTGCCCAGAGCCATCTTGCCGGTCCAGTCACCAACCCCGGCGTGTGCTGGTGATGCGCAGACAATCCCCGCCGCGAGCACGGCGGCGGGGATCAACGCTGTCTTTCTCATTGCGGTTTCCTTTCCGGTCCCGGTGACCCGGTGTCACAGGGAAGCGTCAACTCGTTCATCATTTGCCCTCGAACCTTGCCGCGTACCCCAAACAGCGCAATTTTTTGGGCGGTGGTGACTTTGAGCGTTCCGGCACTGCTCCCGAAACGCTCTGCAGCGCAATGGAATTCATATCAGCATCACAGGCGACCGGTGACAGCGAAGCTAGACCAGGTCAGGTCTCCACCATCCGGGGTCAATCCCATGATCAGCAGTTGTGCCCTGTGATCTGGCAGATGTTGTGCGCCGGCCCACCGGTGCCCTGGTTGCCCAAGTCCGGATGGAGGGCTTGTTGTCTCTTGAACTCACATGGCATCCGGTCAGCTGGCGCTAGCAGAGTGCAGCCGTCCGTAGGGTCCAGCTTCCACCCGCTGGCTGACACCGTAGGGGCAGCCACAAGCAAGGCCCCAGCAACGAGGCTCAGCATTATCACTTTTTTCATTTCACACCTCTCTTGATGAAACGGACACCCGGTTGGAGGCCAGTTTTTGCCAGTCGCCTTGGAAATTTCTTGCAATTGTTCTGGGAACACGCAGCGATACCAAGGCGGGGTTCGCGGCAAGATGCACCGTCGCAGGAGGAGTGACGGAGACGGCCATCAGCGCGACGGGCCCCACGACGGGGAACTTCACGAGCCGACTACTTTCTGTGGCGTGATCCGGCGTAGGGACGCGCAGTAGTCGTGATTGATCGACCGTAAAGCTCGGTTGGGAACGACTGCATGCGATCCGACGTGTGCCGCAAGAATTCTGCAAGGCGTCTGCCACAAAGTGCAGGTGACCGACCGCGTATTTGCGGTATAAGTTTCGATATCTGCAGTGGAACGAGGGCGACATGGCTGAGGCGGTTGACCCATACGGCGTGCGGTGGTCGGTGCGGCGCCGCCGGTGGTATGACCTGTCCGGTTTTGAGAGCGACGGCCTCGACTTCTGGTCGCCCCTCATAGTCCTGCTCGGGGGGTGGTGGCCCTTCTGGTTTATCGCGCATTGGCTCGGCTTGCGGTGGCGGATCGTCATCGAGCGCGACGACGAAGAGGTGGGCGAAGAGTGGGTGCGGGGCTGGCGCAAGTCGGGCCGGCGCATCCAGGAGATCATTGACTCGGCGACCGCAGGGACGCTGCCGCAATCCCTCGCCAAGCCGCCCGAAAAGGATCCGGCCTAGCCGCCGAAACGACTCCGGTCAAAATCCTGGTGCGAGAGGCAGAGGATTTGGGTGACCGGTCGCAACCACCCGTAACAGCACCAACCAACGCCAGGCATGGCGTCTCCTAACCCCGGATTTCGTCCGGAGAAAGACAAGGAACATGACGACACCCGCCCAGCCCGGCTGGCACGACGACCCACAGAACTCGAACGCACAACGCCTGGGGAGTCATCGACGCAATCATGACTCTCACCGACAAGGTGACCGACGCGCAGGGCCGCAAGCTGCGATGAGTAAAGAAAAAATCATGCTGGCAGTGGTCGGTCTCGGCGCTGCTGTCGCGATATCTGCTTGTGGAGGCGGCGGCTCAACGGCTGCGGTGAACACGTCGGCTGCGGTGGACACGTCCTCGCAGTCCTACCAGATGGGGCTTGCAACCGGCACCAACGGTCAGGCCGAGATCGCTGCTTACGGTGGGTTCGACATCCTCAGCCACTCGTACAAGAAGCTCTCACCCCAGGATGCGTGCGAGGGCCAGTGGAACATCGACAATGGCGCAGCGCCCGACCTGAAGCTGTCCAAGACGGACTACATGGCGGGGTGCCTGTATGGGATCGACCACAACGCCAACTCGACCAACGCCAGCCACGCACCTGCGGCTACGGTTGTGCCTCCATCGAAGAGCGGCCCCAATGGTGCCACGGTCCCGAATCGACCGGGATCATGAGTAAAGCGGGAACCGTGATGTTAGGCGTGGGCCGTGCCCAGTCCGGAGATGTTGTTTATGCCGCCCAGCACTATCTCTGCCCCGACGCATAAGGACGATGAAACTACAGAACTGCTAAGCGCTTCGAAGCCTTCGCGGATATTCGTATCTCGTCTGTTTCAGGACCCCAGCTTCCAACGGACAAGGGCGGCACCGGTCACGGTGTTGTAGGCGTGGCAGCGGAGTCGATGCCGGGCACATCACCCGCGATGCTTTTGATCTTGGCGACCAGCGCGTCCGGCGTCGACGGGTCATAATCGTCGCCGTTGATCTTGATGGTCGGGGCTGCGGTAATGTTTGCGGCCGCTGCCTCACCGGTGACCTTGGAGAGGTATTTCCCGCTGTTGACGCAGTCCGGGACCGTACCGACCACACCGGCCATTCGGGCGATCTCGATCAATTTCGCGTTGTCGGGGAAACTGGTGCCACGTTCATAGGGCTGGATGCCGGTGGTGTAGAGCGCGGTGTGGAAACGGCGGAACGCGTCGGTGGACTCATCGGCGACGCACAGGGCCGCCGCGCCCGCCCGCGACGAGTAATTCTGGCTTTTGGCGCTGTCGAGGATGGACACCATGGAGTAATCGGCGGCGATAGCGCCGATGTCGACGAGCTTCGATATCGTCGGACCGAAAGTACGCTCGAAATTACCGCAGGAGGGACAAAGAAAGTCCTCGTAGAAGGACATCACAGCTTTGGGGTTGCTGGTCTCAGGTTGGGTGACCAGCTTGCTCGACGCCACCCGCACTGTATCGCCAGCACCCTGTTCCGATGTTGTCGGAGATGACGATGTTGTCGGAGATGACTCGGACGGTCGGTGTTTGACGAGGGCGGGAATGCCGAAGGCCGCCGCGAGCATAGCGACAAGTGCAAACAGGCCGACGATGAGTGCAATTGTGGTGCGCCGACTGATGCTGCCGCCGCTTGTCGGTATGGGCGGTGTGGGTTGCGGCCGAGCCTGTTTCGCGGAGGCCAGAGACTCGGCCTTCAACGTCGTCGCCTGTGCGGTGACACGATTGCCTGCCCGCTCCGTCAGAGTTATGGGTGGCTGCTCTGTCGCCGGGAGAGTCAGGCGGCTTGGTGTCGGTCGGGGAATAGGTACGGTGAGGGCATCACGAGCGGCGTCGGCTAGCTCAATGGTGGTGGCATAGCGATGATTTGGGTCTTTGGCCATCCCGGTGGCGATGACTTCGTCGACCTGGTCGGGCACTTTCGGGCTGGTGATGGAGGGCCGTGGCGGCGGTTTATCCAAGTGCGCCCTCATCAGGCGTGGCATCGTGTCGGCGGGAAACGGTGTCTGGCCGGTCAGGCACTCGTACAGCACACACGCCAGTGCATAGATGTCGACGCGGGCGTCCTCTGCAACACCGGTGTCGTCCCAACGCTCCGGTGCCATGTAGGCGTAAGTGCCGATGACGCCGCCGGTCGCGGTCATTCGGGTCTGGTCCGCAGCACGGGCGATGCCGAAATCAATCAGGTAGGCGAAGTCGTTGTTGTCGAGCAGGATGTTGGAGGGTTTGACGTCGCGGTGCACGAGGCCAACCTGATGCGCCGCATTCAAGGCTAATGCGACACCTTCGATAATCCGCACCGCCTTCGCCGGTTCTAACGGCCCCTCGGCTAGCACGGTTTGCAAATCGCGGCCCTCGATCAACCGCATATCCACGTAAAGACGGCCATCGATCTCGCCATAGTTGTGAATAGGAACGACATGCGGGCTGTTGAGCTGCGCGGCGGCTTCAGCTTCGCGACGGAAGCGCTGTACAAATTCATTGTCATCAGCCAGATGAACTGGCAGCACCTTAATCGCCACAATACGCTTGGTCTCGGTGTCGTAAGCACGCCACACCTCACCCATGCCGCCACGGCCCACTAACGCCATCAACCGATAGCGCCCAAACGGCGTCCCGTCCATAATCAGCCTCCCAGCGGCCACGGTCCAAGACACGATAAGCCCGGCGAGGTCCTCGCACCCAGGAATCCCGACAGATGCGGACCGGGCAGTGCGGCCACTATCTTTCCCTTTCTGCTGAGAGGTTCTCAGGCTCCTTGTCCGTGGACTGGGCTACCTGATGGAGTGGATTGGTCGTCGTCGACAGGTCTTGTGTTCATAACGCACAGGTTGAGGCGGACGTCTTGCAAGATCCTTGGAATCACCTCACCCAGCGCATTATCACTGCATAACGATGCCGCATTCGGCGGTGCTCCTGTTGCGACTTCTGCGCTCGATCACATTGAAGAAAACAGCGCGGTGCCGCGCGGCTCACCGGTAGCATGTCAGGCGAATAAAGCTGATCTCTCCGGATGGTGAGATCATGAAGTCTGCCGGAGGCCGCCGTGTCTGAAAGCCCGCCCAGCCCCCCACCACCTCCCGACAACGACGGTGCGTGCACCGCCGCCACCGAACTACAGCCATTTGCCGCCGCCACCGCCCCGCGATTCAGATTTCGCGCCGATTGGCCCTCGAACCGATCAAATCAATCCAAATGCGAAAGTTTCGTTAATTCTTGGTTCGATTGGCTGGCTAATCTGCGGTGTCGGGTCAATCGCGGGGGTTTATTACGGAATTAAAGCGCTCGCCGAGATCAAGTCGACCGGCCAGGGTGGCCGACCCCTGGCGATAGCCGGCATAGTCATCGGGCTCATTACGTTCGTGTGGGGCGTGACCATTATCGTCGGGCAGGTCAACTCGTAGCCTGGCCGATCCAACCAGACAGAACTCTGACCATGTGCCTCAACGGCAGAAATTGGCACCCGAATCGCCAGTCAGGCCCACCGCGACGTCTTTCGATTTAATCAATCAGGGTTTCCAACGAGCCTAAGATGCATCTTCGGCTTGTGGAATCAATGGGGTGTCGTTCACATTTAAAACCTCGCGAACGCTAATGAAGGGTGGTAGAGATGACCGATGCATCGCCAGGACCAGGTTATTGGATGGCGTCAGATGGCAAGTGGTATCCACCGAAGTGGGAATACAGCTGGACCTCGAGGTACCACCGAGACTCGAGTGAAGCGATGCGCTTGGTGGGGGAACGAGCCGACCAGCTTGGGCAGCAGGGTTGGGAGATGGTGAACTACACGCAACAAGGAATGCCGGCTCAGGGCGGATTCACTCATCTGGTCGCAGCCTTTTTTCGGCGGCGGATAACTAACTAGCTGTCACGCGTCGGAGCGTCGGGGTGTGGGTGCCCGGATCCACCGCCACCCCGTCCAGGCCCTGGCCGACGGGCACCTTGGCGATGACCCGGTAAGTCGGACCAGTCGACGGCGCGGCCGGGCGAGAACTCGCAGCCGGACCTGCGGACAGGTCTACACCCACGACACCGAAGCGGCGATGAAAGCGGCAACCAGAGCGATCGCCGCGCGACCCATACCTACAGGGCGCGAGAGGATTTGATGGCCGCTCCCGTCTTATCGACGGGTCCGCTGCGGCAGGCCGACACCAGGAAGTTGGCGTGGCGCGACCACCTGTATGAGGTCATCGATCCGGACTGGCGGCGCGGTGAATACGACCACCGCCAGCTGTTATTAATGCCGAGCTTTGACAACCCTCGGACAAGCTGTCATCGGTGCCGGCGCTCGGGATTTCCGCTCCCGTCGCGGCACAACCGACTGTGCTTTGTCTTCGGCGCGCAAATCGCGCCGCCGGGCGCGTGTCGTAGTGGCGGTCTATCGGGTATCCGCATTGCGCCGCGCCGAATAATTGATCGACATCGCCCGGACCATCCCCGGGTCGTCGATCACTGCTTGGTGGCCGTGAAGGTGTCGTGGCAATACCCACCAGGACCCATAGCCGAGCCGTCTTCAGTCCACTCGCCGTCCCGGATGACGGTGCGACCGCCTTCGGTGGCGAAGACACCCCGCCACGTGGCTGTGTAACTGTAACCCTGGTCTGGGAACGTGCCGGTGGCCACGAACGATCCGTCGGCGTTCAAGGGGCCGTTGATACCACCTGGGCCTCCGACTCCGATGTGGATCGTGTTGCCTTGCTGGGTAATGGTTAAGGGCCCGTCAGGCCACGGCGTCGTCGTGCGCCCGCTGCAGACCGAGGAAAGGTAGTGAAACAGGTAGGTGCCGCTGAACGTCGGTTGGGCCAATGGTGCGGCTCCCGCGGCGGGCGGGGGTGTCGTTGTTTGTGCTGCGGTCGGGTGGGGTGGTTCGGGGCGTAGCAGGATCAACGCGATGACTAGGGCGATGACGGCGGCAGCTGTTGCGGCGGCGACGCCAATGACCTTCCCGCGAGTGAGGATTATGGTGCCGGGTTTGGCGGCGGCTGCACCGGCCCCGGTGGTGGTGGCGGCGCTCGCGGTTCCGGTCAGGGTGGTTCCGGCGGCGACGGTGGCTGCGGTCGAACCGATAGCGCCTAGTCCGGCGGCGGCCAGCCAGCGACGGCCATGGGTTTCCTCGATCGCCGCTTCGAGTCGGGTCAGCAGCGTTTCGGCGTCGGTGGGCCGATCATCGGGCCGCGGATGCAATCCGGTGCTCAGGACCGCGGCCACCGGTGCCTCGATCCCGCCCAGTTGCGGTGCGGCGGTGGCCTGTTCACGGGTCAGGGCCAGGCTGCTCGCGGTGGTGAATAGTCGCGCGCCTTTGAGCAGTTCGGCCAACACGACGCAGCTGCTGTACACGTCGGAACGCTTGTCGACGGGTTGGCCCGCGGCGGCCTCGGGCGCCATGTAGCCCGGGGTGCCGCCCAGACTGAGGTGACCCGGGCTGACCGCGAGACCGAAGTCCACCAGCATCGGTGTGCCGCTCTGGTCGATCAAGATGTTGGCCGGCGTGATGTCACCATGGATCACATCACGCCCGTGGGCGTAGGAAAGACCGTGCAGCGCACCATGGACCAACGCCAGCGCATCGATGGCGCGCAGTTTCCCGGTCACGGCCAACACCGCCGATAGCGGTGCGCCGGTGATCCACTGTTCGATCAGCCACACGCCCTCGGCGTCCTCGAGGACGTCATACACCGACAAGATGTTGGGGTGCCGCAACCCGGCCAAGGCGGCGGCCTCGCGGCGAGCCGCCTCACCGGCGCCAGAACCCGACAGCTGCTTGAGCGCCACCTCACGCTTGAGCCCGGGATCAAAGCCCTTCCAGATCGTGCTGTGCGCACCACGGGCCACCACCCCGACACGTTCGTAACCACCGATCATCAAAACCTCCCAAGGGTTTAGTGCCGGTAGATCACAGGACCATCAACATCAAAGCACCACCACAGACGCAGCCGCAGGCAATCGACGCTCCCGAATACTGCAAGCGGTGATGGACAAGAGATAAGCCCCGAAATCACCAGCCTTGCGCACGGTTCTCGGCATTCCCCGTCGAACCCAACGATCACGGGCCGCCGCCGACGCTGAGAACACCTCGCCCTCGTGTCAGCAGCGGCGAAGACCAACGTCGTCGGGGCGCGACCGGCAAGCGCCGCTCCCCACCAGGCGACAGACGCCGGAGATGGGGGCGATCGTGCTCACGCTGGGCTCACGGGCGCACCAACCCCGAAGGCTGGTTACGGGTTTGCGCGACAGCCGCCGTCGAGCGCGGTCGTCATGGGCTAGGTCGGCCGACGTGTGTCGCGACCACGGTTGTCGTCTATCCGGAGGCCAGCCGAATCCAGCCAGTTGCGAGTTGTTGGCCTTAGCCCACAGCCGGGGACCGCTTGTGAGATCATTTGCTTTCTAGCAGCTCTAATACGGTTGCCAGGAGGAGAGTGTGGATGACCCGCAGGCAGCAACGCCGATTCAGGAGACTTCCAAACCCTTGGGCTACCTCGTTGCACACGTTGACGGCTCGGACTTGGTCGCCCCGATTTTCGATCAGCTTTACGTCGGTCGCGAGTGCAGCGGGATCAGCCGAGAACGCCGACTCCTGATCCCCGAGGCGGCGATCTCGCGGAACCACTGTGAGATCCGCCTAGACCTTGCCGCTGATCAAGCTTTCATAATCGATACCAGCAGCAATGGGACATGGCTCAATGGTCGACGGTTGGAGCGCACCCTGCCGGTGCCCATTCACGCGAATGACCGAATTCGGATCAGCAAAGTTGAGTTGACGTTCCAGACGGACCGATTCACTGCGATCAAGCAATTCGATCCAAATTTCACCTACAAGGAGATCAACGAGGCGGCGATGGTGATGGTGGTCGGCGACATCACCAACTACTCGACAATCTCGCAAGTCACAGACCACAAGCTAATCGCGTCGGGTTTGCAAACGCTCTGGCAGCACCTTGGTGACGTCCTGCGCGAATATCAGGGCACGCTCAACCACTACGCCGGCGATGCGCTGTATGCAGTGTGGGAATTGGAGACGTTCCCGCAAGCCAACGAGCTCGGGATCGACTTCGCACTCGCCGCGAACCAACGGGTCGAAAGGGTCGGTGGCGAACTCCCCTTTCGTCAGGAGGACGGGTCACCCATTCAGATGGGCTGGGGTGTGGTGCAGGGAAAGGCCGCGCTTACCGCGATGGCGAGAATGTCCGAGGCGGTTCTTGGCGACACGACAAACCTCGCGTTTCGTCTATCTGGCATAGCGGGCCGAAGCGGGCGCGCGCCCGTGATGGTCACCGATGCCGTGCACGCCGCCGCAGAGGCGCAATACCGTTGGGGCCATCCTGAGCAGGTCGAAATTAAAGGCCGACACGGAAGGGAGACCGTATACCCCGTGCTGGCTCGTTTATGACTGGACCAACATTGTCGTAACCGACGCCTGAAACGGATTGGCGCGCACTTCCTATTTCCGGTCAGCGCATACTGAGGACCCACCTCAAGCCTGGAGCGAATTTGCCGAAGCTCTTTGTCTCATACGCGCGCCAGAACCAGCGCGCGCTCAATGAGTTGGTTGACCATCTGAACCTGCTGGGTTTCGAAACGTGGGTGGACCCATCGCGCTGGGGCGGCCAGAATTGGTGGGACGCGATTTTGCGGCAGATAGCCGAGTGCGACACGTTCATCGCCGTCATCTCGCGCGACGCATTGAGCTCCGAGACTTGCAAACGTGAATTTGATTGGGCTCAGGCGCTGGGCAAACCTGTGTTGTCGGTGGCGGTGGAACCCCCTGATGCGGCTGTGCTGCAGCGTATTTCGATCCGACGGATCGTTGACTATTCGAACCCAAAGCAACGGGGCGCTTCAACGTTGGCGGGTAGCCTTAGCGCTTTGCCACAGGCGCCGTCACCACCGCCGGCGCCGCTACCTGTGCCGCCCGAAGCCCCGCTGGGCTACCTGACCGAGCTAGTCGATCAGGTGTCGTCACCGGAGCCCCTCACCGAAAACTGGCAACGCGAAATCAACCAGCAGTTGCAAGCGGCCCTGCGTTCTGTTGACTCGGAGGAGCGACAAGCGGCGTGCGAGGTTCTCGACGTGTTCAAAAGTCGGCACGACCTGCATGTCGACATCCCCAACATCGCCACTCAACTGCCGCGGACCCCGACCGCCCGCCCAGAGCATCCGGTTTCCGACGCCGCGGCAGTGGCCGCCTCCACCCTGACCGAACCGCAGGCAGCGACCGACGGCGCGGGTCTGCGTGGGTTTGACGGGCACGTCACTGTGAGCCCAGCTGGTGGGCTAACCATCGGTCGAACGCCCGAGACCGAGGCTGTGGTGTCATCCCTATCAGCTGAACTAGCGATGACAATGATCGGCGACGATTACCGCTATGTGGGCGAACTCGGTGCGGGGGGAGGCGGCACCGTCGTGCTCGCGCGCCATGTGCCGATGGATCGGTTGGTCGCGGTCAAAGCGGTTACGGGATCGTCACGTTCGGAGATCGCCCGATTGCGCCGCGAAGGCAGAGTGCTTGCAGCACTCCACCACCCGTCCATTCTCAATATCTTCCGGCTGTTCGAACACGACCACGTCATCGCGTTGATTACCGAATACCTCGAAGGAGGCAACTTCGACGACGCCCTCGACGGGGAACGACTATCGGGACGAGCGGTGGCCGACGTACTCCTGCAAGTCGGCTCGGCGCTGCGAGCCGCGCACGCTGCCGGCATCGTGCACCGCGACGTGAAACCGACCAATGTCCTGCTGGCCAAGGAGAAACGCGCCGTGTTGGCCGACTTTGGCCTCAGCCGCCTCGGCGGCGAATTCAGGACCGCGACCGGCACGATCACCGGAACACCCCTCTATATGTCACCCGAACAAATCACTGCCCCCAACGTCGAGGCGCCAACACTGGACGTATATTCCTACGGTGCAATGGTTTATCGCGCCTTGACAGGCCAACCACCATTCTGCGCTACGGATCTAAAAACCCTCGCTGACCTTCACCTCCGCGCGCTGCCGTTGCCCCTAGATCAGCTACGGACAGGTGTGCCGCGAGCCGTGTCCGCTGCTGTGCTCGGCATGCTCGCCAAAAACCCAAGTGACAGGCCCACATTGAAAGAAGTCGACGCCGCATTACGCGCCGTCGAACCCCAACAGTGGGACGCACTATTGCCGCAAGCGGAGGCAACAGCGACGGTCGGTGAATGGACGGGCGGCGGGGCCGAATCGGCAAGCTTCCCAAACACTCCCATCCTCTCACCGGGCAAAGCGAAGCGGGCGATAACGACCCTCGAGCAGCCGGTGTTTCGGCCTAAACGCACGCCCCGGTATGGGATCCTTGCCGTTGCCGCGGGCATCTTGGCGGGCCTGGCGCTGGGCCTGATAATCCTGCTCATCATCTAGACTTGGTACCAACCGACTCGGCGATCGCCCGGCGCGTCGCCGCCGCGCCTGTACCGCTGTCGCCGATACCAGTCACAGAACGTCGCCACGGGCAGCGCACCGTGAATCAAGGCCAGAGCGTCGATCGCCCGCAGTTTCCCGGTCACGGCCAACACCGCCGATAGCGGTGCGCCGGTGATCCACTGTTCGATCAGCCACACACCCTCGGCGTCCTCGAGGACGTCATACACCGACAAGATGTTGGGGTGCCGCAACCCGGCCAAGGCGGCGGCCTCGCGGCGAGCCGCCTCACCGGCGCCAGAACCCGACAGCTGCTTGAGCGCCACCTCACGCTTGAGCCCGGGATCAAAGCCCTTCCAGATCGTGCTGTGCGCACCACGGGCCACCACCCCGACACGTTCGTAACCACCGATCATCAAAACCTCCCAAGGGTTTAGTGCCGGTAGATCACAGGACCATCAACATCAAAGCACCACCACAGACGCCACCACACCACACCGCAACCCCCTTTCTCTTGACTGTCCTCTGAGTACGGTCCCGACGGGTGCTCAGTGGAGGAAACCCAGAGGTGCATCCGTCAACCACCGATGCGTGTCGCAGCGGCGTTCTATCGGATATGCCGGATTGCGCCGAAGAATTGATCGCAATCTCCAGGACCATCCTGGGTTGTCGTTCACTGCTTGATGGCCGTCCAGGTGCCGTGACAGAACTTGTCGTCCCATGTGCCATCGCGGATGACGCTGCGGCCGCCTTCGGTGCCGAAGACACCTTGCTCGGTGAGGTAGTCGTATGGGCCGTTAGGCCCGGCCGCCACGAACGATCCATCGGCGTTCAACGGGCCGGAAAACCCTCGGATAGTCACCGTGTTGCCTTGAAGGCCGACCGAGACGGGGAAATCATTTTGACCTGCAGGAAGACCGAAGGAGCCGCAATGGTAAGTGACGTAATGCCACGTGTACACGCCGGCGACCGTCGGTTGGGCCACTGGCGCGGCTGCGGCTGCGGCGGCGGGCGGAGTGGTGGTTGGTGCTGCGGTCTGATGCGGCGGTGGTGGTGTGGGGCGTAACAGCAGGAACACCGCCACTAGCGCGATGACAACTGCACCCGTTGCGCCCGCAGCTACCAGCTTGCCGCGGCTGAGGATCGAGGTGCCGGGTTTGGCGGCGGTGGCCGTGGTCGCACCGGTGGCGGTGGTGGCACCGGTGGCGGCGGTCAGGGTGGTTCCGGCGGCGATGGTGGCTGCGGTCGAACCGATAGCCCCCAGTCCGGCGCCGGCGAGCCAGCGACGGCCATGGGTTTCCTCGATCGCCGCTTCGAGTCGGGTCAGCAGCGTTTCGCCATCGGCGGGCCGATCATCGGGTCGCGGATGCAACCCGGTGCTCAGCACCGCGGCCACCGGTGCCTCGATCCCGCCCAGTTGCGGTGCGGCGCTGGCCTGTTCACGGGTCAGGCCCAGGCTGCTCTCGTGGGTGAACAGTCGCGCGCCTTTGAGCAGTTCGGCCAACACGACGCAGCTGCTGTACACGTCGGAACGCTTGTCGACGGGTTGGCCCGCGGCGGCCTCGGGCGCCATGTAGCCCGGGGTGCCGCCCAGGCTGAGGTGACCCGGGCTGACCGCGAGACCGAAGTCCACCAGCATCGGTGTCCCCGCGGGGTCAATGAGAATGTTCGACGGTGACACATCGCCATGTACGACATCGCGCCCGTGGGCGTAGGCCAACCCGCTCAGGGCACCATGGACCAACGCCAGCGCATCGATGGCGCGCAGCTTGCCACTACGTGCCAGCACCGCCGCCAGCGGCGCTCCGTTAACCCACTGCTCGACCAACCACACGCCGTCGTCGTCGAACACATCGTAAACCGACACGATGTTCCGATGCTGCAGACTAGCCAAGGCTGTGGCCTCGCGGCGGGCCGCGGCGGCGGCATCGCCCGCGGTAAAATGCTTCAGTGCCACCTCACGCTTGAGCGCGGGATCAAATCCCTCCCACACCGTGCTGCGAGCACCGCGTGCCACCACACCAACCCGCTCATAGTCCCGAAGCATCACAACCTCCAGCCATCACCAACTATGCAGATTGAATCAAGAACTCCGCACAATTACCCAGAAACCATTTGTTATTCAGCCGCTCTTACCCGTGATTAAGGCCAGAAACCCCGAAGGGTGCCATCCGCAACCTCATAATCTGTGCGCACCCGACGAATCTTGTATTCCCGTGTTAACCACCGGCTGCTGCCGCCAATCAAGGCAATGTTGAGGCAGTCTTCTTGGAAGATTCTTGCCGAGTAAAGCGACGCTCGCCGGCTGGTCACAGAAGACCAGGAACGCATACGGCGGGCGGCTCGAGTCGGGTGTCCAGGCCGGTATGAGCCGCCTGCCCCCGGTCCACCAAGCCGGTCACGCTGGTGTGGGGCCAGCGGGACCACTGCTTCACCCTGGGCTTGGGTCGATGGCTGGCCGGGTGGTTCAGCAACGAGAAGTTAGTCGAGGTGCCCGACGCGAAAACCTTTGTCGCCCTTGATCAGCCAGACGTAGTGATCGACGCGATTGCGGCAATGAATGCGGAGAGGGCGTAGCACCCTGCGGTCGGCCCTGCGCACGGACCCCTAGATCGACCCCGTCAGCTGACGCAGCGTGCTTTGCCGACGCGACGCCAAAGAGCCCGACGGTCGGCTGAACATCACAGCACAGCGCAGTGGACACCACCACGACAGAGTCGAGCTCGGCTGGCACTCTGCGCTGTGACCGACCGGTACTGCCGCTCCCCTGCGATGAATAGGACGGGTGCGAATACGTAGCCGTGTGATGAGACGCGACATAATGTGCGTGACGCGCGGCTGATAGATCACCGTCAAAAGTCCCGACCCGATGCACAACGTTCACCGCTTGCGTGTGGGTGAGCCCGAGTGTGTCGGCAATTGGTTGGGCGGCCCCACAATGGGACACTGACGTCACCGATGACTCGGAGGCTTGGAGCGCGATGGGCGGAACTCGTCTCAAGTTCGGTCTTCTGGGGCCGTTGCTGATGACCGTGGCTGGCACACCCGTGGCGTTGGGTACGCCCAAGCAGCGGGCAGTGTTGGCCATGCTGCTGATTAACCGTAATCGCGCGATCGGCACGGAGTCGTTGATTGACGCCACCTGGGATCAATCGCCGGTGCCGGCGGCACGTACCAGCATTCACACCTACGTGTCTCGCCTGCGCCAAGCCCTCGGCAGCGCGGGCGTGGATGCCTACCAGATGTTGGCTAGCGTATCGCCGGGGTATCGACTTACCGTCGCTGACGGTGACTGCGATCTGGACCGCTTCATCACCAACAAAAATGCTGGAATGCACGCTGCGGCAACGGGTCGATTCGAGCAGGCCAGCAGTCACTTGTCGGCGGCGCTGGACCGATGGCGCGGGCCGGTACTCGATGACTTGCGCACCTTCGCTTTCGCCCAGGAGTTCGCCACCGCGCTGACAGAGGACTATATGTTGGTTCACATCACGCGAGCAGAAGCTGAAATTGCTTGCGGGCGCGCCGCTTCCGTTATTGGCGACCTCGAAGCGCTAGCCACCAGGGATCCTTACCGCGAACCGTTATGGGCGCAGTTGATTACTGCTTATTACGTTGCTGAACGTCAGTCAGATGCTCTGGAGGCCTATCGGCGACTTAAGACGGTGCTGGCCGAGGATCTGGGCATCGACCCGGGTCCCACAGTGAGCGCCCTGCATGCGCGAATCCTGCGCGGAGAGCGCCTGGACACTAAGCACGCCGCCAAGACGACCGCAAAACGCGGCAACGCCACCACGCACACGATCGGGACCCGCGAGTCGATTGTCGCCAGGCTGCGCGACGCTGCCGGACGGCACTATCCGCTACAAGAGGCGGCCACCCGGATCGGGCGCCTCTCGGATAACGACATCGTTCTAAACGCCGACGATGTCAGCAGGCACCACGCCGTAATCATCGACACCGGAGGCAGTTTCGTGATTACCGATTTAAGATCAGCCAACGGCGTACAAGTACAACACGAGAAACTCCATCCCAGCGCCACCCTCGCCGATGGCGACCACATCAACATCTGCGGACACCAGTTCACCTTCGAGATCCAACGATTCTGAGTTCGGCCGCTCCACCCGACCCTGAGCAAGGCCGGTGGGATGGCCATACATAAGCAGCAACCTCAATCCCGAGTACCATGATTCACCGATGCGAGGGCGACGACATCAGGGGCTTGGATCGAAGTTGCCTTCCATCTCCCCGATGGCCTGTTTCGGAAAGGTGCCGGTTCGCCTGGGCGAGGCTATCCCTCAGGTGTCGCGGCCGATAACTGAGAATACGGTCTCCGTCCCGCGGCGGCCCTTGATCTCGACGAGTTCACTTTCACCCCATGCGAATTCGGGTGTGACGGTGCGGCGCACGCTCCTAGTCGCCATCACCGCTGCTCGCCCTTGACGGCAGCAATTCCAGCTAATCGGAACGCAACGTTGGCCGCATCGCCGATTACCGCGTCGGCCGATCGGGCATGGCAGCCAGCGCAGCTTTGCCCTGCACCACACCCCCCGGCCCACTGGATTGGCGAACCGTCTGGGCCGTGCAGCGGGAGCTCAGGGCCAAGATCTTCGACAAGCCGATTCGCCCCGAGCGCATAGTTGATAGCCCGCCGAGCAGCATCCGGGAACCTGCTCAGCTCCCATACCGCGAAGAGCGCATCGCCGGGCGTAGTAGCTCAGCGTGCCCTGATGGGTGCGCAGCACGTCGCGCAGCTGTTGCCAGAGCGTGTGCAGACTGCGCGCCATGACCGCTTCGTCGGTCACCTGTGAGATGGTCGAGTAATTAATGATGTCGCCAACCACCATCACCATGGCGGCCTGGCCGATCCGGGCACGTTTGCGCCGCAACGTAGTTGGCTTAACGGTGGTAAACCGCTGCGAACGGAAGATCAGCACAACGTCGCCGATTCGGATTTGATCGCCCGGCCGGATCGGCAGCCCAACGGCGCGTTCTATCCGCACGCCGTTGAGCAAGGTGCCGTTGCTACTTGTGTCGATCACGAAGGCGTGATCGCCTGCAGCGTCCAGTCGGATTTCGAGGTGGGTTCGCAAGATTTCGGGATCATCGATCCGGCCCAGAGCACGAAAACTGAGCCGACAGTTGCTGTTATCGACCAGAACCACACCTTGCGGGACCGCAGCCAGCGTCTGAGCGAAAAGGGGTCGGGAGAGGGGTTTCTCAATCATGCAACGGAATGTACTGCTCAGGTTAGAACCCTGGGATCAAAAACTGCGACTGACCAGCGGATACGTCCGTGTCGCTCGCGGAGGGTAGCGTGTTCGAACGGTATGGTGATTCGAACATATTTTCGATCTGGAAGGCTTACTGCATGTCCGACCGATCAGCAATCGAATGGACCGAGGCCACCTGGAACCCCGTCACCGGCTGTGATCGCGTCTCCGCCGGCTGCGAGCACTGCTATGCGATGACCCTGGCGAAACGCCTGAAGGCGATGGGCTCCGCGAAGTATCAGAATGATGGTGACCCTAGGACTTCCGGGCCCGGTTTCGATGTCACCATCCATCCTCAGGCGCTCGATGAGCCTTACCGGTGGCGCAGCCCGCGGACGGTGTTCGTCAATTCGATGAGCGACCTCTTCCACGCCCGAGTGCCGCTTGGCTTCATCCGTGACGTCTTCGACGTGTGCCGCGATACTCCGCATCACACGTATCAGGTGCTGACCAAGCGCAGCCTGCGGCTGCGGAGGGTCGCCGACAAGCTTGACTGGCCGCAGAATCTTTGGATGGGCGTCTCGGTGGAGAACGCCGAGGCGCTCCCGCGCGTCGACCATCTGCGTGCCGTGCCGGCCGCGGTGCGGTTTTTGTCGTGCGAACCGCTACTCGGACCACTTTGCGGCTTGGGCCTCGGCGGTATCCAGTGGGTGATCGCCGGGGGTGAATCCGGACCCAACTACCGACCGGTCGATATCAACTGGGTCCGCGAGATCCGCGACACCTGTCAGGACTCCGGCGTCGCATTCTTCTTTAAACAGTGGGGCGGCCGGACACCGAAAACCCTTGGCAGGGAACTAGATGGGCAACTCTGGGACGAGATGCCCACCCGTCAGCTCGCCGTCTGATTCGGGGTCACTCGCAAGTTCTCGACCTTGCCACCTACGCCGGTGCTTGGTGTCTCGCCGGATTTGTGGAGCTCTTTTACCGCTTTCCGGGCGGCCGATTCGCGCACCCGACCGAGGTATTCACCGAAGACCTGGACCGGGTCGTCGCCGAGGCGGACTTCGCCTCTCCTGGCCACAAGCTTCCGAATGTTTTCGGCGATGACCGGAATCGCTTTGCGCTCAACGTCTTCGATGTGCGGATTGACATCAAACAGGCCGGGCCCAGCCTGCTGCTCTTGCTCTGCACGGACCTGCGCCCACCAGTCTTCGATCGCCTTGGCGGTGCAGTGGGCGAAGTGCCAGACGCCGGCCGGGTGACGTGTCGCGAAGATCAGGTGATAGATGGGCTTATGCGTCGGGGCGCGCTGGACGGGGACACCGATCAGCGTGGTTCGCGTTGCCTTAGCCAGCCTTTTGGCGAATTCCTGCACCACGCCGTTGACGGCCTCGTCGGTGACACCGTTGGCGAAGTATTCTCGCCACCAGTCGCCGCCGAGGCTGACATCCAGGGTCTTCATTGTCTTCTCGCTCGGTGTCTTCGAGGTGACGTGGCCGCCGATCCGCCGAACCGCTTCCAGGCTGAAATTGATCAGCGCCTCCGTCGGCGGCCACGGCTTGGCGCCTCCACGATTCAACGCTGCGACGAGGTCGTCGAACGGTATGCCGACGCCGCAGGGATCCAGAAACAGGAACGCCGGCAACGTCGAGAAGCTCGGAAGGCTTTCCCCAAGATAATTGCTCGCGTCGTCGCGCCGAGTGTGGACCTCGATATTCTTCTCGCGGTACTTCCCGCAGAGCTCTTCCAGGGCTGCAAACGACTCGGGATCCTTCTCGCACAGGTATAGCGATATCGGCGTTTTGTCAGGTCCATATTGTCGGCCGACCGCGAACTCGAGCATCTGGCCAGCCGAACCAAGCGCACCATTCTCGTAGACCCCGCGGCCGGCGAAACCATCGAAATAGGCTGCTCTGCCCGCGATCGACGACGTCCTGATCAGGAACACCGGCAGATAACGCTTCAACAGGCAGTGCTTGAGAACGCCGGGAAGGCGTGCGTCTTTCCAGTACTTCTCATTCGCTCCGGTCGCCACTCAACACCTCTCTGATGCTGCCGCGGGGTTTGCCCAGGCTGACGTTGGGCATGCTTTGCATCATGCTCCTTGCGGCCGACGTCAGACGGTCTAAACGCGGGGCAAATCCTCATGCGATCACTTGACCCCCGAAGATCCTGCGTTGTGCTGGATCGTCTGCGGCGCGGCCAAGCGGTGGCACTCAACTCCCTATGACTAGGGCACAATCGCGGAATGGGCGTCCCGGAGGCGGTGTTTGGTCGCGTGGTCCAGTTCACCGGCGAAAGCCTTAAGCCCGGCACCGCGTTCCTTGTCGGACAAGGGGATAACCAGGTGCTCGTTACAGCAAAACACCTCTGCATCGACGAACCGGAAGAAACAGTAACCATCAGGCATCCGTCGACCAACGGCGGATTTGCCTATCAACCCACGCTCAGCCGTGTCGGCATGAACGCTGTGCCTACTGCCGACTTCGCCATATTTGCTATGGGCAGCAGCCCCGTCGAAGTGGGGGTCGACGTGCCGCTGAACTCTGACCTATTCGTCTACGGTCAGGACGCCTTTATTCTCGGGTACCCACATAGTCTTGGCCTGCGGCCAAGAGGAACGGTCCAGAACATGCCATTCGTCAAGCGGTGCATTCTCAGTGCATGGGAGACCGATGATGACAGTGTCGCCATCTTCTACATCGATGCGATCGTCAATCCGGGGTTCTCGGGTGGACCTCTAGCCTTCTTTGAGGCCGATACCAAGCAGTGGAGATTCGCCGGGGTCATAGTTCGAAACATGACCGCGCCTCTGTGGGAGCCGACGCCCGCGGACCCCAATCCGCCGATCGGCCCGGCAGGCATAGGTCATGTGATCGACGCGTCGACTATCAAGCGCGCGCTTGCATGAGAGTGGGCTCGGCTCTAATCGGGCTCGCTTCGACGGAACCGCTGGTATGCCGCCTGTTGGCATACGCCGAGCGCAGCACCGATCATCGCCCAGGTGTCGCCCGCCGCGCGGGCAGCAGCGACAACATCGTCCAACTCGGCCGACGCAGAACCGACTGCCTCGGTCGCGGCGACGATGCGGCGGAAATGGGTGGCGTCCCGCGCATCCTTCCGGTCCGGCTCAACATCATCCAGCCAGGCGTTGATCTCTTCGGCGGTCGGATCGTCCTTCACCTTCACTCGTCTCGCGTTATTGCCGCTGCCCCAGGCTGCACGAGTATCCAGTGGCGGGGGCGACCCCGAGACTTGTAGTCGAACTCAAGGCCGAGCGATTGCCGCCACTCCTCCGCTAGCTCGACGCTGCTTTCCCACGCCCAGTGCGCGACACTCGGAGCTTCTCGAAATCTCTCTTAAGGCGTTCATGGAAGTCGGTCCATCACCGCGTCGAAGTGCTCGTCAGCACGTCTCAGAGCGTTTCCCGCAACCAGACTCCGACCGCGTGTGGACCTGGTTTAGCAGTAACCGTATTCCTGAAGAGTGGCAGTAGCTTCAGATCGCACGGGCTCGTCCAACTGCTCACATACCTGACACCAACCGGAGAGCGCTTCCGGGAAGTCACTTGCAGCGGAAATGGAGCGCGTAACAATCCCAGCCATGTCGTCGTACGCAGGCAAATCGTGCCAAAACATGGGCTCTGTGGGAACTTGGAACTGCCCAGATTCGCCTACGCCTTCCAAGAGCACCGACCCGCGCCATATCCCGTCGCCTACCTCGGAAAGGGGCGCGATGATCGTCTCGTCTACTCCGTCCTCACGCGTCCATTGCAATACGGCGGCCTCGCCTGCCCATCTCGACGCTGTCGTCTCGAACGCCGCCTCCACCGCTTGATCCGGACGGACCTGAATTTCCACATGCAATGCTCCATCCGCAGTCCTGAAATCCTGCGCTACCGTCGGAGCGGAAAAAGCTGTGGCATATACCGGTGTTTGCGTCTCTACGTCCACTAGCTCGGACCCGGCAACGTTATGCAATTTCGTCAGAGTTCCGTAGTAGACACCTGGTTTGATTCGTTCGAAGTGTACGAACCCATCGGTGAACCGACCGTAGAAGGCGCGCTCCGATTGCCTCAACACGATCCCGAGCATATCTGTGTCAAGATTTGTGTCCTCAATGAAAAGATCTAACGACCCATCTGGTTGCAAAATAGAGACAAAGCTCGCTGAACCTACTCTGGCCTCACAAGGCTCGGGAGAAGCCTCAAGTTTGAACTCGGCCAACAAAATCGCCAGGTCCTGCGATGAATGGTTTTCGCCAAGTTCAGATTGGAGGGATGCGACAGGGGCCAGCTTCAACAAATCAAGAACGCGGTTACCCCGGGGAGTCAAACGCCAAAGGACCCTCCGCCCGACTTTGCGTCGATCGACGAGTCCTCGATCGCTTAACCCCTTGGCGACGCGGCTCAGCTGACCCTCGTCCAGAGGGTGACCCTCTTTGCCAAGGACAGTCGCCAGGGATCTACCGGCGATGTCGGGCGTTCCCGCAACTGTAGATAGAAACTGCTTACGCAGGGAGCTTCCGGCTACGAAGTCGGCACTCACTTCAGTGCCCACAGCCGCAAGCCCAGCCTGAGCCATCTCTAGCCCGGCGGCGGTGAAATCCTGGCCCAGGTTCAACCGCCTGTTGCCGTCCATCGGTTCCTCATCAGCAGCCTCGATTAGCAAGTACAAGTCGCGTAACGAAGTTTCCGCTGACAGCAAAGCCGGTTCGTCCTTCTGGGCAATAGATAGGGCCAGCAGGTGGGCAACCCCACGAAACCATCGCTGGTTGAGGGAGCCATCTTGCAGGCCGACCAGGCCAGCGTCGATAAGCTCCTGGAATCGCGATCGTCGCCGCGAGCGCGTGTTATCGGCACCTTCGTCGGCTCCGTCCACAGCTAGCGTCCGCGCGGCACTCAGTTCGTCCGCGTACTTCTCAAATGCACTCACAACGCACCCCGCAGCCGGTTAGGGTCTCAACAGCAATACGACCTCCAGTATCAGAGGATGTCAAACGTATGTCAAGTGTTGTGATAACCGATGCTTGCGACGCATTTGCCCGAGTGCTGCCGCTGCTAGCTCAGCCAGCCAACTATCCGCCGCGCCAGAAGCGAGCGCAGTGGAAGGCAGACCCCGGTGTAGTTGATGACATAAGAGCGGTCTCCGATGCGGTCACTAATAGCGGCGGTGTGCCTGCCAACCTCGTGGATGAGATCATCGCCAATCTGCTACATTCCGCCGACCGAATGAGCGCTGTACAGGAAGCGTTTGTCTTATTGCTCGGTATAGATCGAGGGTTCACCGGACTCGACCCGTTTAAGAGCGACGACCGGGACGAGCTTTGGAGGTACCGGGCAAGGCTATGGGCAGACAACCGACTAAATGACGGGGCGGCGTCTCCCGGACGGGTTTTACCTCGTAGGGCCATTCCCGTTCGCGGACGCGGAAATCCGGAAAGTCTGAAAGAAGAGTTTGAACATCTCTTGCTCGTCGAGGATTCGCCCGCAAGTCCCATCGACTACGCGCTAGTCCTTCCGCAACATGACATGACTATTGATGAAATACGTCGCACTGATGCTATAGAGATCGCTTGCGTCCCGTTTCTTGGTAAATACAAAGAGCTGGAAATCAAAAACGGCCTTTTCGCTCCGCCGGACACGCGATACTATTCTATTCAGCCGGGTGAAACTGCTAATTACTGGGAAGATCGGATGAATAGGATTCTCGACGAACTTACGTCGAAGAATATCCATTTCGCCATCCTGCCTGAGTTAGCGCTCAATAACAGCTTGTTAAGTGCATGGCAAGCCAACCTTCGGGCGCGCAGTTGCAGCCCTCGATGGCTTCTTGCGGGATCAGGAAAAGTGGGGTCGAACCCGAGCGGCCACTTGCCGCCCAACCGAGCAATGCTTTTGAGCCAGAGCGGCGACGAAGTTATGGAGCAAGATAAGCTGCGACCGTTTGATATGTCTACTAACACAGTCCTTCGTTGGCAATTGGACAGTTATTTAGGCAAGCAAGATCTGGTTGAAGGCATGACCGAGGGGACAACCCGTCGAATCCGTGACCTGCGGGCCGGTAGAGTAGCGATACTCATATGCGAGGATCATGGTCGGGTGATTCAGGAGGTAGCCAATCTCCTTGAGCATGGCCCCACCTTAATATTCGTTCCAATTTTCTCCGAGCCTATCAGGCGGCATTTCTGGGAACATAAGGCTGCAGTCGACGACGTCCTCAGTTTAGGCGCGAGCGTAATTGTTAGTAACAGCTGCGCAGTACCTGTACCGGCCGATATACTCGCCAACTTCAAGGCTTGTGATTATGGGACGTCTTTGGCCGCGTGGCCCAAGGATGCGTTTGGCTACACGAGCCTGGCCGTAGAAATAAGTCCCTTCGATCCCGACCCGGAAAAGATCTCGTATTTCCAAGTGCCGCTTACATAGGCACGAACAGTGCGCCGACCCCAACGTTCTGGATGGTTGCGCCCGACTGAGAGACCGGGTGGCCACAAAGGCTCGGCGCACAATTCCAGCGGGCTGACGGTTGTATGGCCTCGTCCGGGGCCAGTTTCGTTTCCAAGGCAAGAATTCCGCAGCCGCTGACGCAGTCCACAGCCAGGAGCTGGCCTCTTCTCTTCTTACTTCTTACCCGCTGAAAAACGACCGGATGGCCCAACCCAACCCACGGGCGTCAGCGTCGTACTCGCCGCGCGACTCGGCGTCAACCAATGCCGAACGTCCGGACGCACGTGGCTCCCCAGGTTCCACCACCAACGCAGCGGCCAACCCCAAAGGGCCAAGCCACACCAACGTTGCGAGGAACCAGCCGAACCCGTTGCGCCCCTTCCCATCCGCAACCCCCGAGGCAACCAGCGCGCACACCAGCCAACACACACCCAGGACTATCGCGAGCAACACATTTCATCAGCAGTCACCAACCGCCTCGATGACTTTCCTCAACGGTGCCGCTGGTCTTGCCTCGGTGTCGTATCCCGGGTTGTCGGACGACAACGCGATCTTCGAGCAGTAACCCGTACCCGTCGGCTGCGACGCCGCCCACCCGTCCAACGACGACGTGCAATGCGGACCCGTGTCACCAATCTCAAACGCGCTATCCATTAGCCGAGGCCTGCGTTCCCAGATGAGGTAGTCGAAGCTCGGCTGGTTGTTGCACGGCGGATACCCGGGTACCGGCCTGGCGCTAGCCTGCGGCATGGCCAACACCGCGGCACCGGCCGCTATAGCCGGCGCCAGCGCTATACCTATAATTCGCATTGCTGTTGCTCCTCCTTGGATTCCGCGCGCTTGCACAGCTCCTCCTTCGTTGCGTCCTCCATCCTCAGGTACATCTCGTCTTGGGTTTCATCCCAACGGCGGCAGGCGTAGCGATAGAGGTCGTTGACCGAGTCGCTAGGCAACTCGGTCAACGACTTCGCGTACTTGGTGGTCACTTGCGTTGCACCAGACGGTGAATGCCGACCAACAACATGGCGACGGCCAGCGCGATACCCGCCAGCGCGATCAACAGCGCGATCATTTGACGACGACTTCCGTGGCCGGAACAACCGCGCAGTCGTAACCGTGGGCCTCGTGCATCTTGGTCGCCCATGCCTGCGCCAGTGCCTCGGACGAGAACAGCTTCCAAACCTGGCCTTGCTTGGCGCGCGAGGTGCGTCCATCTCGATCTGCTACGCACACGCCATGCGTGGCCGTGCTGGCGAACTTCCTGCGGACCGTCTGGCCTGATCGTCCGGTGGCTTCATACACTTTGCTCTCCTTCACCACCTTCTCCGGCTTGGCGATCGGCGTGACGGTTGCCTTGGCCTTCGCCTGTACGCGCTTGGCGGGTGCCTTTTTCGCGGCCTGTTCCTTCTTGGCTGCGCGCAATCCCCGTGGTGCCGGTGTGGCTGGTGCTTGGGGGTTAACTGCTGCGGTCATGGTTGCTACCTCTCTCGTTTGCGGCTGCATTTTGCCACCGCTACCTGCAATTTTAGGTGCATTGACGGCGGTTCGGTAGTTCGCTGATGAGGACTTTTCTGTGAATATGCTTGCGGCACAAGGAATTTGGAGCGGATGGCAGGCGGGTTCGGGTTCCTGGGGTGAGCGCGGTATGTGCCTGGGTCCAAGGCATACCCGCATGGGGTACGGGCCGTTCAAATGGAAGCGGTACGCCTCAAAGTCGCAGGATGCCCTAACTGATCGCGGAGCCGGTGTATGCGCGCGATCGATCACTTGATCGACTGCTGGAACCCGGCCCCGATAGCCGCGCAATAGTCGTAGATGACCGGCAGAACCTATGGATTCGGGCGAACAGCCGTGATCTAATTTCCCCGTGGCAGTCGGCGATGTTCGCTACTCCGATTCCGCTATCGATTCTGCGCTCTCGTTGCGTATCCCATCTTGGTCTCTAGCTGAGATTAAGCGAATCAACGCTTGCGAGCTCAAGGCAGTCACCGTGTCGAATCCGATTGAGGACTACGTCCAAGGCCAGTCCGGACTTATGTGGCGACGCGCCATTTGGCGAGACCAAATCGACTGGTATCTGACCTGGGAACATCTCAGCGAGGACGAGCCTGACGGGGCGGCTAATTATGTCTCGATCTATCGGTGGGCGACCGACAATGAGATGATCCGGTTCCGCCTCCCGCATCCAGCGCTTATGGTTGTCGCATTTATGTCAAATCTAGAGCTGGCTCGCCACATGATGTGAAATACCACCGGAGGATGAGGAGTTTAAGGGTCTTGCCGCCGAGGACTGCGCCTGTCTGATTTGTGCGGCCCAAGTTCTCTTAGGCTAGCCTCGCGCACATCCACCGTCAGGTTGAGTTCATTCGCCGCTTCTTCAGCGCTGTATATCTTTCCGACCGTAGAGTCTCCGACCAGCTGATTCCGCGTCTCGATGTCTTTAAGAGCATTTGCAATCGCCACCGACTCGATCGGCGTGTTCGCAAGAGGGTGGATAACTGCCACAAAGCGTCCGTGACGAGTAATAATTCCAGGCGTATTTGTCTCATTAATCCGCTGTATGGTGCCAGCAGTATCCTGGTTTAATTCCCGCATGGTATACAGATGAACCTGCGCAATCCCCACTTCGTCCTCTACGGCCATTCGATCGACCTCCCCTCCACTGATGCCCAAGGCGCGCACAGTCGCAGCACTGGTGGCCCTGCGGCAAGTGTACTACATTTGTCAGAGAGTGTACTACATTTGCCAGACACCAGGAGGATGGACGTGGATGACCCTCCCGAACTGGTCGGATCCCACTTCGGCGCTTCGATCGAGAACCTCCGCGCCACGCTACGGTGGCTGATCGCGTCGGCTGGTGCCGTCGTTGCCGCCATCATCGCGGGGGCGCAACTCGTGGACTATTCCAAACGAAGCGTACTTGGGGTTGTACTGGCCGCGTCAGCGGTCATTCTTGGGTTGGCACTAACACTGATCCTGCTCGCTCAAACGGCCAGAGTGCTCACCGTTCCTCGCCCAATGGCTACGGACTTGGATAGGGCAGAGTTTGACGCTGATGCGGGGGATATCAATGTTCGACTCAGCGGTGAAATGAATCTGAAAGTTCAGTGGATCATCGATCGGAAAAGTTATTTACTTGGAGGTTACGATACCGTTCACGATCTTCTGGTTGCGTGGAAAACAGCCGATAGCGAGTGCCAGGACAAATCAGATGACCAAAATCTGGCGGCAGAATTAAAGCGACTTGAGCGGCAGATTGATATTGTAGAAGAGGCCGCACATTATCGGGATCTATCGAACGCTTACGATCGTCTCATACGACGATTCTCTAAAGGTTCCATCGCCTTTATTGTCAGCGTGATATTATTCGCAGTCTCTGGAATCGCCGGTCGCCCTCCAGATAGTAAGCCGAGCAATGTCATCACTCAACCGATCCCCGTACGCGTCTTTATAAGTGCGCCAAGTGATGTACCGGCATCGTGCCAGGAGCGCGACGGTGTTGCCATCGGCGGAGATCTGACCAAACCCATCGTGGTTATGCCGCCGACCCCCGCGTGCAGTGCTGCGACTATGTCGGGCGGGAAATCTGGCATCGTAATTGTCCCTAAGGTGCCGCTCAAGGGCACTGACACCCCGCCATGACCTTGACGACCCCACCTAGGTCATGGCGACATTCACCCTCCACCCGGGTTCCCTAGGCGGCCGTCGGCCCTATCCCGGGCAAAGTTTGGGTTGCCTGGCGCCGCCACTGGCCAACCACGCAGTCGTATCCATGCGAGGCGGACATTTTCTCCGCTGAACAGCCTGCGTTCAACTAGGCGAATGCTTGGAACACGTTAGTCGCTTATAGTTTTTGCGTGAGGCGGCAGGTGGCGGCCCGGGTTGGTTAGGCGGAGCACATGAAAACTATCGCAAGTAAAGTCGCTTTGGCCTTCATGCTTGCTTTCGCCAGCGTCTCAGCTTCGGGTTGTGCCACCCCAGTCGTCAACTGCAACAATGGCATTGGCGGCTGCTAGGTTCACGCTAGATAGTCTCGGCTTCCCGCTGTAGTAACTAGTCCCAGGCCAGGCCAGGCCAGGCGATGCGTGTTACGGGCAAAGTGTGCAGGGCCGCCCTCCGCCACTTGCGGAGCAGGCAGTTTGTACCCCCGCAATGTCTTAGTACCCCAGTCAGGGTTAAGGAACTGATCAGGAATGCTTTCCTGAGTTAGCGTGCTAAGACTGCGCTTGGACGCAAATACTCGTCCGCGCTACAGAAATTTGTCGGCTCTGAGCTTTAGCATCAGCGTCGACACGAGGAGCTGAGATGGCCGAATACTGCCGGTGTGAGCATCCGAGGGACTCGCACGTCGACGGTACTGGTGAATGTGGCGGTACTAGATCAACGCGTAATGCGCAGTATGTGCGCGACCAAATTGATAAGTGTGGGTGCCCGGCGTTCCGCCAGCCTCTCCGTCCACCACCGTGAGCATGCCTCCTCATGGCATCTCCTGCGGGCAAAATGCTTGGGCTGCATCCCGTATCCAACTCCTGGCGGTGTCGTCAGTGGTGGTGTCTGGGTATTTGACTCTGAACGCTCTGGTAGCTGAATCCAGGGTGGCTCCGGGTCTGGCGAGGTATTCGGACTGCTCTTTACCCGTCGCTATGGCTGTGGCGCGGTCGTAGCCGTTCCAGCTGGCGGTGTCCCAATTGTCTTCAGGCAATAACGCGACGAATAAGTCGTCGGGGGTTTTAGCTTGGGGCCTGGGTAGCGCTGGGGCGCGTGTAACCGTGGCTGTGGCCGACGCAGTCACCACATAGGTGGCTATTGGGGGGGCCTGAATTGTGGCCACATGACCAGGCTGGCGGATTAACAGCGCGGCGGCGACTCCGCCTACACCGCAGGCGAGCGCCGCGCCCATAACGCGGGAGATGGCTGGCCAATTCGACTCGGCCTGGGCGATGCGCACGGTCTCGGCTTCACATGCTGGGCCGCGCATCGTCTCGTCCATCGCTACTTGTCCTCTTTCGGCAATATGTCGATGGCGCTGTGATCAAATACCGCGCCAGTGCCTTTACCGACGGTGTTGACCGTGACGGTTACTAGCGCGTTGATGATGGTGCGCCTGCGGCCGAGGTCCAATTTGAGGAATGCTCTGCGTACATCTTTTGCGCCGATCACGTCTTCGAAAATCTGCGCTTTGCCGGGGTCTTCGAGAGCCGCCTTGATCTCGGCCAGCCTGCCGTTGATCTCCTCCAGCGCGGCCTTGGTGAACTGGGGGCTGGCTTTGGCGAACTCCCTACCCAGCTGTTCCAGCCTCGCCTCCAACGCTTGGCGTTCCTCACGCAAGGACTCTGCATCCACGGGGTCTATCGGCGGCCGGAGGAGGTCTGCGGCGTCCTCGCGGGACAGCCAGCCGACGACGCGCGCGATCACCATTTCGTCGAGCTTGTCGGCGTCGCGGGAGATCTTCTGGCATCTGTTGCACGCGTATTGGCGTTGGCCACGGCTGCTGATGGCCGAGCCCAGGGGAGCGCCGCAGCCCTCCCGGCCACACCGCGCGATGCCTGACAGCAAGTGTTTACGCGCCCGTGGCGCGCCCGTGTCACGGCTAGGGTCCTTCAGCTTGTTCACGGCGCGCTGCCACGTTTCCGGCTTTACGAGCGGTGGCCACGTTCCCCTCTTCGGCCTGTCGTTCACCATGACTACGTTGCCGTTGTATTCCCTGAGTCCTGCGTTACGCGGATTCAGTAATAGGGCTCGAACCTGAGCACCCGACCAGGTGTTGCCTTTCGGTGTTTTAATGCCTGCCTTATTCCATTCGGTGGCGATCGTGCGCAGTGTGGTACCGGCGTTGAACCTGCGGTACGCCTCGCGGACGAACTTGGCCTCTGTCGCGTGCTTGCGGATGGTGTTGGTTGCGACGATCCGTTTGGTGTGGTCCCTGCGTATCGTCCACCACTTCTTCGTCACGGGGTCGACTTCGGCGTCGTACCCGAACGGTCGGCTGGGCCAGCTGGGGCGCGCATCCTCTTCGGCCATGCGCTTATTCTCGCTTCTGTGGCGCACTGACTTCTGTTCCATCTCCATGCGCGCGAACGTGCAGCTCACCCTGGCCATCGCGCGACCTTCAGGGGTGGACAGATCAATGTTGCCGCTGCCTGCCGTGAGGATGTGGAGACCTCTGTCGTCAACCAGGTCGATCAGGTCTTCCAGCTGGCGGTGCTCCCGGTACAGCCGGTCTGACTTCCAGGGGGCGATGCCGGCATACCGCTTCCCCGGCGTGCGCGCTTTCCCGGCCTCGATGAACTTGATCATCCTGACGTAGTCGCCGCCGCGCGGTTTGGGCTTCTTCTTGCTGCCCGGCATGTGGGTGGTGGCGGAGACGTCGTTGTCCACGAACTCGTCCCACGTTGCGCCCTCCGCTGTCAGCAACTCGGTCAGGTCTTTGCGCTGGGTACTGACCTTGATCTCGCTGCCGTCCGCCGCAAGGCTCTGGCGCAGGTACATAGCGAAATGCATGCCTGCATATCTGCCGGCACGGGTGGCCATAACAACCATATTACGCGCATGTATAGCGGCGTGTACCGCTGTGGATTTGCCGGCTCGCAGCAGGCCTACGAAGCCGCCTACGCCCGGCTGTTCACCGCGCTGGATTGGGTGAGCGACCGCCTGACCAACCAGCGATATCTGGTGGGCGACACCATCACCGAGGCCGACGTGCGGCTGTTCACGACACTGGCCCGCTTCGACCCGGTGTATCACGGGCATTTCAAATGCAATCGAAGCAAGCTGTCGGAGATGCCGGTCCTATGGGCCTATGCGCGTGATTTGTTCCAGACGCCGGGCTTCGGCGACACCGTCGACTTCGTCCAAATCAAGCAGCATTACTACATCGTCCACGCCGACATCAACCCAACCCGCATCGTGCCCAAAGGCCCGGACCTCGCTAACTGGCTTTCCCCGCATGGGAGAGAAGCGTTGGGGGGCAGGCCTTTCGGCGACGGCAAGCCGCCCGGGCCGCCGTTCGACGGCGAGCGAGTGCCGGCCGGGCACGGAGCATGAGTCGACGGTCAGCGCGAAAAGACGGTCCGCACTGACCATTCCGCGTGCGGGGCATCACGCAGTTCACCCGAGGGGTCGACCACCAACGTCAAGAGTTGCACCACTATTCCGGTCAGCCGACCACGCTGGGGGTCGACCGACGGGATGGTGACGGCGAGCCGGGTGCCGGGCCGAAACAAGGTGGTGGCGGTATTGGCGGGATCCTCATACACCTGCAGCAGCCGCCAGGGCGCACGCGAAATAGCTTCGGGCACCGACAGTTGCACCGGATAGTGCTCGTAGACGGTCAGCTGCCCCTGGGCCTGCGGCTGCTGACAGTCGTCGAGGTTGAGCGCGTTGCAGTAGAGGTAGGGTCCGACGCGTATCAATTGCCCATGCGAATAAGCGCTGATCTCCAGCGGCTGCGGACCGTGCGGGCGCACGAGAAACCAGGTGCCGAACCCCAGTCCTGCCGATAGCGTCACCACGACGGCGAGCAACATGGCGGTGCGGCGTTTCACTTCGGCACCGCCGCGGGTCGGCTGCCGCTGCGGCGCGTCCCCTCCTGTTCGACCATGATCGGCCGATTGCCGCCGAGGCCCGGGATCAGCGAGTTGCCGCGGAAGCTGACGATGGTCTGCGCCAACCCCAGGATCAACAGCGCACTGACAGCGGTGAAACCGACCCACAAATCTGTGTAGACCATGACGCCCAGCGCGCCTCCCAACACCCACGCCAGCTGCAGCGTCGACTCCGAGCGCCCGAACCCCGACGCCCGCGATTCCTCGGGCAGGTCGTCCTGCAACGACGCGTCCAGCGACGCCTTCGAGATCGCACTCGCCCCGGAGGTAATCAGGGTGGCGATCGCCGCCATCAGCAGGTTGCCGGCGACCGCGGCGGCGAAGGCAACCGCGCACACCGCCACCGTGCAGCGCACCACCAGAACGGACGGCCTGCCCAGTTTCAGGCGCGCGCTGGTCATGTTGCCGGCGAAGTTGCCGATGCCGGCCGCGGCGCCGATGATGCCCAGCATCGCGAGCTG
Source organism: Mycobacterium numidiamassiliense (assembly GCF_900157365.1). Classification (GTDB taxonomy): domain Bacteria; phylum Actinomycetota; class Actinomycetes; order Mycobacteriales; family Mycobacteriaceae; genus Mycobacterium; species Mycobacterium numidiamassiliense. The sequence goes on from NZ_FUEZ01000004.1 coordinate 1,063,200, forward strand.
AGCCCATCCGTCAGCCTGGTGCGACTTGGCGACGAACGCCGGATATAGGAACAGGAAGCCGACCATCACCTTGATGGTGCAGTTACCCCACAGCGAGGTAATGATGTTGCGGCCCAACGGCTGTCGAAGTGTGCCGCCGACCTTCTTGACTTCCTCGGGCCAACTACGGCGTGGCCGCTCGCCCTCGGTGCGATAGCTCAGGGTGGCCGGGACCTCGCCCGCGGTCACCTCGACCCACTTCGGTATGTGCATGGATAGCAGGGCACCGGCGACCGTCACCGCGGCGACGACGAACAGCGCTCCGGGCAGCTTCAGCAGACTGGTGCAGGCGAACTCCACCCCGCCTGCGATGGCCCCGCCGGCGATAGTGCCGCCGAGCAGGCCGAACATGGTCAGCCGCGCGTTGACCCGCACCAGATCGATGGTGGGCGGCATCACCCGCGGTGTCACCGCGCTGCGCAGCACGCTGAACGATTTGGAGAACACCATCATCGCCAGCGCGCAGGGATAGAGCACCCACGACGGATAGCTGCCGGTGGCGCCGTCATAGTTGAGGATCAATATCACCGCCAGCACGGTGCGCAGCGCGAATGACAATGCCAGCGCGACCCGTCGGCCGTGCTGCAACCGGTCCAGCGCCGGACCGATGAGCGGCGCGATTACCGCGAACGGTGCGATCGTAATAAGTAGGTAGAGCGCCACTTTCGATTTGCTCTCCCCGCTGGCAGCGGCGAAGAACAACGTGTTGGCCAGTGCGACGGCCATGGCGGAGTCGACCGCGAAGTTCGCCACTACCGGCCACGTCAGCGCGGTCAGGCCGGACTTGTCGGCTCCGTCGGCGGTGGCGGCCCGCTGGACCATCCAGTACATCCGCGAACCCATTTCGCGGCTTCGCTGGGCCGCGGCGCGGGTGACGGTGATCCGTTCGCCGGAGGGGGCACTCCGCGGCGGCGGCGGCGGCGGCGCGCTGTCGCGATTCGGGTTTTTCTGTTGACCCAGTGGCGGCAGATAGCGGTTCGCGCTGGGCATCGGCGACGGCCGGCGCGTCCGGCGCTGATCGGAGTCGCCGGCCGGGTAGTTGGCCATGCCGGGATGCTGATTCGCGGAACCATTGCGGGTCCGGCGGCCTGAGTTCGGGGCCACGCGGCCCGGATCATCACGCCGCCGTCCAGACACAAATCAATTCTCGCCTATGCCGCCGGGCAACAGGGCGTGGCTCGCCAACCTAGTATGAGAGACGCAATGCAGAGAGGAAAAGCGTGACCGAACCCAACGACGAATCCGCCGTGGCAACCGTGGGCGAGTGGCCCGACGAGTTGGCCGCGGTGCTCACGGGCGCGGTCGCCGCGGCCAGGGCCGCCGTCGAAGAGTTCAGCGGCGTGGAAGCCGTCGGCGACTACCTGGGCGTCAGCTACGAAGATCCGGACACCGCCACGCACCGGTTCCTGGCCCACCTGCCGGGTTACCAGGGGTGGCAGTGGGCCGCGGTCGTCGCGGCCTACCCCGGCGCCGATCACGCCACGATCAGCGAAGTGGTGCTGGTCCCGGGCCCGACGGCACTGCTGGCGCCCGAATGGGTGCCTTGGGAGCAACGAGTGCGCCCGGGGGATTTGAGTCCCGGAGATTTCTTGGCCCCGACGGCCGACGACCCGCGACTGGTCCCGGGCTACACCGCCAGCGGCGATCCGCAGGTCGACGAGGTCGCCGCCGAAGTGGGGCTGGGCCGGCGCTGGGTGATGGGCCTCTGGGGCCGCACCGAGGCTGCCGACCGCTGGCACACGGGCGACTTCGGTCCCGACTCGGCAATGGCGCGGTCGACCAAACGCGTCTGCCGCGACTGCGGATTCTTCCTGCCGCTCGCCGGATCGCTGGGCGCGATGTTCGGGGTATGCGGCAACGAACTGTCCGCCGACGGCCATGTCGTCGACAAGCAGTACGGCTGTGGCGCCCACTCCGACACCCCGCCGCCGGCGGGGATCGGTTCGCCGATGTATGAGCCGTTCGACGACGGTGTCCTCGACGTCCTGGAAGCGCCGTCGGAGCCTCCGGAAGCGCTCTCGGAGCCTCCGGAAGCGCCCGAGTCCGCGGAGGCGGCGCCACCCGAGTCCGAGGAGGAAGCTCCACCCGCGTCCGCGGAGGCAGCGTCGGACTCCGAGGAATCGACCGAGCCCGCGGAGCCTGCGACAGAGTCACCGGAACCGGAAGCGGATTCCTCCGACTAGCCAGTCGGCCGGTTGAGGAAGGACTCCATCCCGGCCTGTGCCCCACGGTCGCCGCGGCGGGCACCGGCGAGTTGCAACAAGAAGATGCTGGTCCCGAGCACTCCGGTACCCAGCCCGGCCAGCGTTATCGGACGCCAACTCTCCAGCGTCGGTACCAGAAACGCGGCAACTGCAGCGGCCAGCCATCCCAGCGCCCCGGTCACGATGAACGGCCAGGCCCGCAGCAGCGCCGGCGGTAGCGGCGGCGGCTCGGGACTGCGGCGAGGTGCGGCGCTCATTGCGATCAATCTATCCCGATGCGCCGGGGCCGACGAGCGCGAAGGCTGCCCTTCGTCGTTTCGTATCCCGATTTCCCGGGTTCCGATGTAACCTCGCGCCATGCCTGACAGCGATGCGCGCTTGGCCAGCGACTTGTCGTTGGCCGTCATGCGGCTCGCCCGCCAACTACGCTTCCGGAACCCCTCGTCGCCGGTGTCCCTCTCGCAGCTGTCGGCATTGGCGACGTTGACCAACGAGGGCCCGATGACGCCCGGCGCCTTGGCGATTCGCGAACGTGTGCGGCCACCGTCGATGACCCGGGTGATCGCGTCCCTGGCCGACGAGGGCTTCGTCGACCGCGCTCCGCACCCGGTGGACGGCCGTCAGGTGCTGGTGTCGGTGTCGGAGTCCGGTGCCGAATTGGTCAAAGCGGCCCGGCGTGCCCGCCAGGAGTGGCTCGCGGAGCGGCTCGCGACGCTCGACAGCGACAAGGTCGCCGTCCTGCGCGAGGCCGCCGACCTGATGTTGGCCCTGGTCGACGAAAGCCCGTGAGTGACGCCGTAAATATCCAGGACGTTCACGACCCCGACGATCCGCGGCTCGACGATTTCCGCGCCCTGAACAGCATCGACCGTCGCCCCGACCTGCCGACCGGCAAAGGCCTGGTGATCGCCGAGGGCGTGCTGGTCGTGCAGCGCATGCTGGCATCGCGATTCACCCCGCACGCCCTGCTGGGCACCGACCGCAGGCTCGACGAGCTCAAAGACGATCTGGCCGGTACCGAAGCGCCGTTTTATCGAACCTCCGCCGACGTCATGGCGCGGGTGGTCGGATTCCACCTCAACCGTGGCGTGCTGGCCGCGGCCAGGCGGGTAGCGGAGCCGTCGGTTGCGCAGGTCGTCGACGGCGCTCGCACCGTCGCCGTGCTCGAGGGCGTCAACGATCACGAGAACCTCGGGTCGATCTTTCGCAACGCGGCGGGGCTCGGCGTGGATGCGGTGGTGTTCGGCAGCGGCTGCGCCGATCCGCTCTATCGTCGCGCCGTGCGAGTGTCCATGGGGCACGCGTTGTTGGTGCCGTTCGCGCGGGCGACCGACTGGCCCGGCGATCTGGTGATGCTGAAGGAGCGGGGATTCCGCTTGCTGGCGATGACCCCGGACAGCGAAGCGAGTGCCTTGGCCGAGGCGATGGCGGCGGCCCGCGATCACCGCGTCGCGGTGCTGGTCGGCGCCGAGGGGCCCGGCCTGACCGCGGCCGCCCTGTGGCTGAGCGATCTGCGGGTACGGATCCCGATGTCGCGGGGAACCGACTCGCTCAACGTCGCGACGGCTGCGGCCCTGGCGTTCTACGAGCGCATTAGGCTCGACCCGTGACCGGCACACACGGCCAGAGGGCCCAGGCCCAGCCCTGGGGGACCGGGCTCACGGTGGCCGGATTTGTCGCCGCGGTTACCGCCGCCGCGATTGTCGTGCTGACCCTTGGCCTGGTTCAGGTACATGTGCTGCTGGCCGTCGGGCTCAACCTCGTCGCCGCCGGGGGACTGGCGCCGACGTTGTGGGGATGGCGGCACAAGCCGGTGCTGCGCTGGTTTGTGCTCGGCGCGGGCGTGGGTGTGACGGTCGGGTGGTTGGCGCTGCTCGCCTTGGCGTTCTAGCGTTGCCCGCCTGAGCGCACTCCCAGCAGCACGTCCTCCCACGCCGGGATGACCGGGCGGCCCCGTCGGCTGTGCACCGGCTGCTCGCGCGACTCGCTGGCCGCGGGCTGGCTGACTGCCGGCTTGGAGACCTCATCGAAGTCGACGTGAGCCACCCGCGCGACGGGCCGCAGCGGACGTTCGAAGTTCGGGTCGATCAGCTCACTGGCCCCGTCGTCGAGCGCGGTCACGATGCCGCCGTGGGCTCCCAGGACGAAGCAGAAGTGTGCCAGGTTGTCGGACCGGCCGACCTTCCAGGCGAGCTGCACCGTCCAGCGGTTGTCTTCCGTGCGCCAGGCGTCCCAGCTCAGTCCGTCGGTCGGAAGGCCCCGAGACACCATCGCTGTGCTCACGGTCTCCAGCAGGGTCATCACCGAGGGGCCGTCGGGCAGCTGCGGGTGCGCGGCCGTTGCCAGCTCGGCGGCGCGGTAGCGCTCCAGCAACACCGGGTGGGCGAACCGGCGGATCCGCGAGAGATCGGAGCCCGACGCCGCGGCCACCTGCTCAACGGACGCACCAGCCCGGATCTTGGCTTGAATTTCTTTGGGGCTCAGCAAGTTGGTGACTTCGATGTCGAGCTGGGGTTGCTCCGGCGATGCCTTGTCGCCATGCAGCAGTTCCCGCAGTCGATCGTCGGCAGCCAGCTTGAACCGATCCCCGGGGTTATCACCCTCGCAGATGACATATTTGCTGTCGGCGTCGAGCCCAACCACTTTGAGTTCCCGCATGGCTTCTCCTCGCAGGCTTCGTGCAGGTCAGCGACGACCCGTCACTGAGCGCACTCTAATCCAGCTCACGCCCATAACCTGTGCTGACACGCTGGGCGGTTTGCGCGCGGATGGCCGTCCCGGCCCGCATCGGCGCCGCGCTATAGGTGCTCGACGACCCAGTCGACACATTGGGTCAGGGCGCTGACGTCATCGGGGTCCACCGCGGGGAACATCGCGATTCGCAGCTGATTGCGCCCGAGTTTGCGGTACGGCTCGGTGTCGACGATGCCGTTGGCCCGCAAAACCTTGGCGACCGCCGCGGCATCGACGTCGTCGACGAAGTCGATGGTGCCCACCACCTGGGAGCGCAGCGCCGGGTCGGCGACGTATGGCGTGGTGTAGGAACGCTCTTCCGCCCAGGAGTACAGCCGCCCTGACGAGTCGGCCGTGCGCTTGACCGCCCAATCCAGGCCGCCATTGCCCAGCAACCAGTCGAGCTGCTCGGCCATCAGCGCCAGCGTCCCGATCGCCGGGGTGTTATAGGTCTGGTCCTTCAGGCTGTTCTCGACCGCGATCGGCAGTGAGAGGAAGTCGGGAACCCAGCGACCGGACGCCGCGATCGCCTCGACCCGGGCCAGCGCGGCCGGGCTCATGACGGCCAGCCACAGGCCGCCGTCGCTGGCGAAGTTCTTCTGCGGCGAGAAGTAATAGGCATCGGTGTCGGCGATGTCGACCGGTAGGCCGCCCGCGCCGGACGTCGCGTCGATGACGACCAGAGCGTCGCCCGAGCCCGCCGGGCGCTGGACCGGCACCGCAACCCCGGTCGACGTCTCGTTGTGCGCCCATGCGATCACATCGACGGACGGATCGGACTGCGGCTCGGGCGCGCTGCCGGCATCCGACTTGATGATGATGGGGTCGCCGACGAACGGGTTCTTGACGACCGCGGAGGCGAACTTGGAGCTGAACTCGCCAAACGACAGGTGCAGGGACCGCTTGTCGATCAGCCCGAACGCGGCCGCGTCCCAGAACGCCGTCGCGCCGCCGTTGCCCAGAATGACCTCGTAACCGTCCGGCACGGAGAAAAGCTCCGCCACCCCTTTGCGAACGCGGCCCACCAAATTCTTGACCGGAGCCTGCCGATGCGAGGTGCCGAACAGATCGGCGGCGGTCGTGGTCAACGCCTGCAATTGCGCGGGCCGGACCTTCGAGGGACCGCAGCCGAAGCGGCCGTCGCGGGGTTTGATGTCAGCGGGAATCAGGAGCTGGTCAGCCATGCCCATCAGGGTAGTGAGGGGACCTGAGCGGGCGAGACAGCGGCCCGGCGTGCGCCGTCGCAGCTGCCCCAAAACGCCTGGATGGACGAACCGGGGCGCCGATTCAGTGTGAGTCAGCCCACACGAAAACACTGACCACTGGTCAGGACACAGCGCCGGAGACGCCCCTAGATAATGCCCGGTACCTGCGGTACCGTCTTAGACATATGACGTCCAAATGTAAACCTCGTGGGGGAGGCTTGGGTATGGCTAGGACGCGAATGGTCCGGCGCTGGCGGAGCAAGATGGAAGTCCGCGACGACGCCGAGTACGTTGACATGCTTGCCACACTGTCCGAGGGGTCGGTGCGGCGAAACTTCAACCCGTACACCGATATTGATTGGGAATCGCCGGAGTTTGCCGTCACCGAGAACGATCCGCGGTGGATCCTTCCGGCGACCGACCCGCTGGGCCGCCATCCGTGGTACCAGGCCCAGTCCGAAGAACGCCAGATCAAGATCGGCATGTGGCGGCAGGCGAACGTCGCCAAGGTGGGACTGCACTTCGAGTCCATCCTGATCCGCGGCCTGATGAACTACACCTTCTGGGTGCCGAACGGCTCCCCGGAATATCGGTACTGCCTGCACGAATCGGTTGAAGAGTGCAATCACACCATGATGTTCCAGGAGATGGTCAACCGCATCGGCGCCGATGTCCCTGGCATGCCGCGGCTACTGAAGTGGCTTTCGCCGCTGGTTCCGCTGGTGGCCGGGCCGCTGCCGGTGTTGTTCTTCATCGGAGTGCTGGCCGGTGAGGAGCCGATCGACCACACGCAGAAAAACGTGCTGCGCGAAGGCAAGTCGCTTCACCCAATCATGGAACGGGTGATGGCGATCCACGTGGCCGAGGAAGCCCGGCACATCTCCTTCGCCCACGAATTCCTGCGGAAGCGCCTGCCGGAGTTGACCACGAGGCAGCGGTTCTGGACCGCGCTGTACTTGCCGCTGACGATGAAGGCGTTGTGCCGGGCAATTGTGGTGCCGCCCAAGTCATTCTGGCGCGAGTTCGACATCCCGCGTTCGGTCAAAAAGGAACTGTTCTTCCGGTCGCCGGAATCGCGCAAGTGGCTCAGCGACATGTTCGGCGACGTGCGGATGCTCGCCCACGACACCGGGCTGATGGAGACGCGCTCCGCGCGCCTGATGTGGCGGCTGTGCAAGATCAACGGCAAGCCGTCGCGTTACCGCAGTGAGCCGCAGCGTCGGCACCTCGTCGCCGCGCCGGCCGCTTAGCCCACTGCGAGTTCCTTTATGCCGCACGTGATTACCCAGTCGTGCTGTAACGACGGGTCCTGTGTTTTCGCCTGCCCGGTGAATTGCATTCACCCCTCGCCGGATGAGCCGGGATACGCGACGACGGAGATGCTCTACATCGATCCGGTCGCCTGCGTCGACTGCGGCGCGTGCGTGAGCGCATGCCCGGTGGGGGCGATCGCCCCCGATACGCGGCTGGACACCAAACAGCTTCCGTTCATTGAGATCAACGCGTCGTTCTACCCTGAGCGGCCAGCTGACGTGAAGTTGCCGCCGACGTCGAAGCTCGCCCCGGTGATTCCGGCCGCGCAGGTGCATGCCCGCCGCCGGCCGCTCACCGTGGCCATCGTCGGATCCGGGCCAGCGGCGATGTATGCCGCCGACGAACTGCTCACCCAGCATGGCGTGCGCGTCAACGTCTTTGAGAAGTTGCCGACGCCCTATGGTCTGGTGCGCGCGGGCGTGGCGCCCGATCACCAGAACACCAAAAAGGTGACGCGATTCTTCGACCGTGTCGCCGGCCATCGCCACTTCCGCTTCTACCTCAACGTGGAGGTCGGCAAGCACCTGAGCCACGCCGATCTGCTGGCTCATCATCACGCCGTGCTCTATGCGGTCGGTGCGCCCGATGACCGCCGGCTGGACGTCGAGGGCATGGGACTGCCAGGTACCGGAACCGCGACCGAGTTGGTCGCCTGGATCAACGGACACCCCGACTTCACCGATCTCCCAGTCGATCTCGGGCACGAGCGCGTGGTGATCGTCGGCAATGGCAATGTCGCGCTGGACGTCGCGCGCATACTGACCTCCGACCACGACGACCTAGCCCGCACCGATATCTCCGACCATGCGCTCAAGGCGTTGCGCGACTCCGCGGTTCGCGAAGTGGTAATCGCCGCGCGGCGCGGCCCTGCTCATTCCGCGTTCACACTGCCCGAATTGATCGGGCTCACAGCGACATCCGAGGTCGTGCTCGACGCCGACGACCATAAGCTGGTCCGCGCCGATTTGGCGACCACGTCGGATGCGCTGACCCGGAACAAGCTGGAGATCTTGACCGAACTCGGCGATGCCACGGTCCCGGCGTCGCGCCCGCGCATCCGGCTGGCCTATCATCGCACGCCCGAACGCGTGCTCGGCCAGCAGCGTGCCACCGGCGTGGAATTCTCGATCTCCGGCACCGAAGAACTGTGCCGACTCGATGCGGGACTGGTGCTGACATCGATTGGCTACCGCGGCAAGATGATTCGCGATCTCCCGTTCGACGAGTCGGCGGCGGTGGTGCCTAACGAGGACGGCCGTGTCGTCGACCCTGGCTCCGGCCGGCCGGTGCCCGGCACGTATGTCGCCGGGTGGATCAAGCGCGGGCCGACCGGGTTCATCGGCACCAACAAATCCTGCTCACTTCAGACCGTGCAGGCCCTGGTCGCCGATTTCAACGACGGCAAGCTGACCGACCCAACGGGCAAGCCCGACGCGCTGGACAGCCTGGTGCACACCCGGCAGCCCGACGTCGTCGACTCCGCGGGCTGGGGCGCGATCGACGCCGCCGAGATCGAGCGGGGCGGTGACGAAGGACGGCCGCGCAACAAGTTCACCGACATCACCGAGATGCTCGCGGCCGCAGCGACCGCGCCGCCGGCACCGCGACGCGGGCTGCTTGCGCGGCTGCGCGGCTAGCCGCCTGTGCCGGACATGAACGCCTGAATCTCTGCCGGGCTCACCTCGCGCACCGGCTGGCCGAGCGACCAGCGGTGACCGAACGGATCCTCGACGACGCCGTAGCGGTCGCCCCAGAACTGATCTTCCAGCGGGACCACCACCGTGGCGCCCGCGTCCACCGCCTGCTGGAACTTTGCGTCGACGTCGGTAACAGTCAGATGGACGGTGACCGGGGTTCCACCCAGCGACGTGGGCGTCATCGACTTGCCGCCGCAGGTCTCCGGGAAGTCGTCGTTGAGCATCACCATGAAGCCGTTGATGCGCACCGCGGCGTTGACCAGCTTGCCGTCGGGCCGGGGCACGCGCCCCACTTCTTCGGCGCCAAAAGCCTTGATATAGAAGTCGATCGCCGCGGCGGCGTCGCCAACGACGAGGTGGGGAATCACTGCAGGTTCGATATTGATCGCCATGGTGGTCTCCTTGCTGTCGGTCTCCGGCGCCAGCCCGTGCGGGACTGGCTCACGGTTATTGACTCCGACCGCGCCCCAAAATCATCGCGGCGAAATCATTCAACCGCCGGGCACCGACAACAGGCTCAGGCGTTGGTGAGAACCCGGTCCCAGCCCTCGACGGCTTCGGGGCTGCGCGGGCCCGGCCCCACATAGATGGCCGACGGCCGGACCAGCTTGCCGAGTCGCTTCTGCTCGAGGATGTGCGCACACCAGCCCGCGGTGCGCCCGCAGGTGAACATCGCAGGCATCATGTTGGCCGGTACCTCGGCGAAGTCGAGGATCACCGCCGCCCAGAACTCGACGTTGGTCTCAATGGCCCGATCTGGGCGCCGCTCCCGCAGCTCGGCCAGCGCGGCCTGCTCCAATGCGACCGCGACCTCGTGGCGCGGCGCACCCAGCCGTTTAGCGGTCGAGCGCAGTACTCGTGCCCGCGGGTCCTCCGCGCGGTAGACCCGGTGCCCGAATCCCATCAGCTTGTCGCCGCTGTCCAGGATCTTCTTGACCAGGCCGCGCGCGTCGCCGGTGCGCTCGACCTCTTCGAGCATCGGCAGGACCCGTGCCGGCGCGCCACCGTGCAGCGGCCCGCTCATCGCGCCGATCGCTCCGGACAATGCCGCGGCGACGTCGGCGCCGGTGGATGCGATCACCCGCGCGGTGAAGGTCGAGGCGTTCATGCCGTGCTCGGCGGCCGAGACCCAGTAGGCGTCGATGGCCTCGACGTGCTTCGGGTCGGGCTCACCCTGCCAGCGGGTCATGAAACGTGCCGTCACCGTTGGGCATTCATCGATGACTCGCTGTGGCACCGCCGGCTGGTAGATCCCGCGGGCGGACTGCGCAACATAGGACAGTGCCATCACCGAGGCCCGGGCCAGCTGGTCGCGGGCGGTGGGCTCGTCGGTGTCGAGCAGTGGCTTGTATCCCCAGATCGGCGCCAGCATCGCCAGGCCCGCCTGCACGTCGACGCGAACATCGCCGGTGTGGATCGGCAGTGGGAACGGTTCGGCGGGCGGCAAACCGTGGCCGAACCTACCGTCGACCAGGAGGCCCCAGACGTCACCGAACGTGACCTGCTCATCCACCAGATCCTGGATGTCGACGCCGCGGTAGCGCAGCGCGCCGCCGTTCTTATCCGGCTCGGCGATCTCGGTAGTGAAGGCCACCACGCCCTCAAGGCCGGCTACAAAATTCTCCGGAACCACAGTCATGGGAAAATTCTTGCACTCCGCGGTTGGGCCGACGCTACCGGCCGGTAGCTAAGGGTCGGTAGCGTTGGTGCGATGGCGGGACCGGACCCAAAAACAGGCGATGCGCACCTACAACGAATGCGCGTGGAGTACGGCTCCGTCGAGCGCGACGGCAGTCCTGACCTCGATGAGGATTGGCTGGCCGACGGTTGGCTCGCGTTGTTCCGCAAGTGGCTCGGCGACGCCGAACACTTCGGGCTGGCCGAGCCCAACGCCATGGTGTTGGCGACCGTCGCCGCTGGGCGGCCGGCGAGCCGCTCGGTGTTGTGTAAGGGCGCCGATGAGACCGGAATCACCTTTTTCTCGAACTACGACTCGGCCAAGGGACTCGAGCTGGCCGAGACGCCGTACGCGTCGGCGACCTTCCCCTGGTTTCAGCTGGGACGGCAGGTCCACATCCGCGGCCCGGTGACCAAGGTCGCGCGGGAGATGACCGAGGACTACTGGTCCAACCGGCCGCGCGGCTCACAACTGGGCGCCTGGGCGTCGCACCAGTCGCAGCTAATCGCGTCGCGGGCCGCGCTGCTGGATCAGCTGGCGGAAGTGACTGCGCGCTTTGCCGATTCGGAGCGCGTCCCCGTCCCGCCGCATTGGGGCGGCTACCTCATCGCTCCCGAGGTGGTGGAGTTCTGGCAGGGCCGGGACAATCGGGTGCACAACCGGATCCGGGTCATCGGCGGGCGGGTCGAACGACTCCAGCCCTGACCGCCGATACGGCGTCGCGCCCCGAGCGTCCCGCAGGCACAACGGGCGTTCACCCGACGGAAAGCCGCAACACCAGCTGACTCGACCCCGGGCAGGCGCGGGCCGCCGATAACGACTACCTTCAAGCTGTAGCGCACTAGTCAGGCGCAGCCATACCAGCCACAGCGCAAAGGGGTTCTCGTGGCCGACACCGACGACACCGCAACTCTGAAGTACCCGGGGGGCGAGATCGACCTGCAGGTCGTCCGCGCCACCGAGGGAAACGATGGTATTTCTCTGGGCCCGCTGTTGGCGAAGACCGGTTACACGACCTTCGACAACGGCTTCGTCAACACCGCCGCATGCAAGAGCTCCATCACCTACATCGACGGCGACGCCGGCATTCTGCGCTACCGCGGAATTCCGATTGAGCAGCTCGCCGAGAAGTCGACCTTCATCGAGGTGAGCTACCTGCTGATCTACGGCGAGCTGCCCAACACGCAGCAGCTGGCCGACTTCACCCGGCAGATCCAGCTGCACACGATGCTGCACGAGGACCTGAAGCGCTTCTTCGACGGCTTCCCCCGCAACGCGCACCCGATGCCGGTGCTGTCCAGTGCGGTCAACGCGCTCTCCGCGTATTACCCCGACTCACTCGACCCGACGGACACCGAGCAGGTCGAACTCTCGACGATCCGGCTGCTGGCCAAACTGCCGACCATCGCGGCCTACGCCTACAAGAAGTCGGTCGGTCAGCCGTTCCTCTACCCGGACAACTCGCAGACGCTGGTGGAGAACTTCCTGCGGATGACGTTCGGGCTGCCCGCCGAGCCCTACAAGCCAGACCCCGAGATCGTCCGGGCGCTGGACATGCTGCTCATCCTGCACGCCGACCACGAGCAGAACTGCTCGACGTCGACCGTCCGGCTGGTGGGGTCGTCGCAGGCCAACCTGTTCACCTCTATCTCCGGTGGCATCAACGCGCTGTGGGGCCCGCTGCATGGTGGTGCCAACCAGGCGGTGCTGGAGATGCTGGAAGAGATTCGCCAAAGCGACGACGACGTGAGCGAATTCGTCCGCAAGGTCAAGAACCGCGAGGCCGGCGTCAAGCTGATGGGCTTCGGGCACCGCGTCTACAAGAACTACGACCCGCGGGCTCGCATCGTCAAGGAGCAAGCCGACAAGATCCTCGGCAAGCTCGGCGGTGACGACGAGCTGCTGAGCATCGCCAAGGAGCTCGAAGAGGCGGCGCTGACCGATGACTACTTCATCGAGCGCAAGCTGTACCCGAACGTCGACTTCTACACTGGCCTGATCTACCGGGCGCTGGGATTCCCCACCCGCATGTTCACCGTGTTGTTCGCGTTGGGCCGGCTACCCGGCTGGATCGCGCACTGGCGTGAGATGCACGACGGCGAAGACGCCAAAATCGGCCGTCCGCGCCAGATCTACACCGGCTACACTGAGCGCGACTACGTCGGGATCGACGGACGCTAGAGCGCGAGTTCGCAAGCGCCGCAATTAGATAGAGGCGCAATTAGATAGAGGCCAGTACCGCCATCGCGGCGTTGTGGCCGCCGATGCCCGATACCGCGCCGCCGCGGCGCGTACCCGAGCCGCACAGCATGATCCGATCGTGCGCGGTGCCGACACCCCACCGACGTGCCGGGGTGTCCAACGGATCGTCGTCCTCGGCGAAGGGCCACGACAGCGCGCCGTGGAAGATGTTGCCCGCGGTCATCGCCAGGGTGCGCTGTAGATCCAGTGTGGTCGTCGTCTCGATGCACGGACGACCGTGCGCATCACTCATCAGTACGTCCTGAATCGGTTCGGCCAGAACGGAATTCAGCGACGTCAGCACCGAATGGGTCAGCCGGTCGCGGGATGCGTCCGGGTCGGCGCCGGCGACGAGCGAGTGCGGGGTGTGCAGCCCGAACACCGTCATCGTCTGGGCGCCCGCATCGCGTAGGCCGGCCGGCAGGATGCTCGGGTCGGTCAGCGAATGGCAATACGCCTCGCACGGGAGCGGATCGGGCAGCTGCCCGGCGGCCGCCCGCACATATCCGTTGTCCAGCTGGCTCCATGTTTCGTTGACGTGGAATGTCCCGGCGAATGCTTGTTCGGGCGTCACGCCGTTGTCCCGCAAGCGAGGTAGCCGGTGCAGCACCATGTTCACCTTGACCTGTGCCCCCGCGGCCAGTGGCGGCGGTTGGTCACCGAGCAGGTCGGCGAGCACCGCGGGCGTCACCCCGGCCAGAACGTACCGGCCGCGACTGAGGTGCTCGTCGTGGCCACGGCGGTAGCGCACCTGACCTTCTGGTGCCACGGCGTAAACCTCTGCGCTGGTGACTATTTCGGCCCCGTGGCGGACGGCTGCGGCCGCGAGTTCGGTGGTCACCGAGCCCATCCCGCCGATCGGGACGTCCCAGTCCCCGCCGATCACGTGATAGAGAAAGCAGATGTTTTGCAGCAGGGACCGGTCGTCGAGACGAGCGAAGGTGCCGATCAGCGCATCCGTGGCGATCACACCGCGGACCAGGTCATCGCTCACCGCGTCGGCGATGGCGTGGCCGATCGGCTCGTCGATCATCGCCCGCCATGCGGACGCTGCTTCGAGACCGCCGGTCGCCAGGGCGTGGCGTCGCGCCTGTGAGCGGGTGCGCAGCGGTTCGAGCAGCGTCGGCCAGAGCCGTTCGGTGATCAGCCGGCAGCGCTGATAGAAGGCGTCGAAGCCGCGTTCATCGCCGGCAGCGCCGATCGCGGCAAATGACTCCCGGTTCGATCCGATCAGCAGGCCGGAACGCCCGCCGGTCGTGGGCTGCGGGGTGTACGACGAATATTGCCGGCGCGACAGCCGCACCGCGGCGCCGAGATCGGCGAGGATGCGCGCCGGCAGCAAGCTGACCAGATAGGAATCCCGCGACCCCCGCCCCTCGACACCGTCGAAGGCCTGCGCCGAGCCCGCGGCCCCGCCGATGTGTGGCAGCCGTTCGAGCAACTGAACCCGCAGGCCCGCGCGGGCGAGGTAGCCGGCCGCGACCAGGCCATTGTGACCGCCGCCGACGACGACGACATCGAAATCCCGCGCGCCGTTAGCGGCCATGCCGATTGGGTCGTCTAGCCGAGGTAGCCCTCGACCTCCCCGGGCGGGCGCACCGCCGCCTCCTGTGGGTCACCACCGGTTTCGCGCAGCGCGCGTCGCTGCCGAAGCAGGTCCCAGCACTGGTCGAGTTCGATCTCCAGCCTGCGCAGGCGATCATGCTCTTCGGACTCGGTGATGTCGTGCCGCTGCAGCTGCGTCCGCAGGGCTTTCTCCTCGGCGACCAGGTCGCGGATCTGTGCCAGTGTCTCGCTGTCGGTTGGTTTACTGCCATCGCCCATCGCTCTAGTGTGCCCGACGTGGACGGCGTAGCGATGGCCGCTCGGTAGGCTGCTTATCGCCCGCGGGTCCGACGAGTCGCGGCGGACGATTTGGCAAGGGGGCTCCGGTGCGTGCGATCGCCCTTCCCTGGCTCATCGGTCTGGTGGTCATTCCCTTGTCGATCGCCGCGATCGGCTATGGCGCGCTGGACGGACCCCGGGCGGCCAACGGCTTGAACGGTGCGCTGGCGACGGTGGGGCCCTCCGGTAAGCGGGGTGCACCGAAGGTGAACCTGGCGCCGTTGTCAATTGTGCGCGGCGCCAACGGCGTTACGCTGACCGGCAATGTTCCCGACGATTCGGCAAAAACGATTCTGCTGAAAACGCTGAAGGCCTCGCTGCCCGCCGGCGTCAACATCATCGACCAGATCCAACTCGACCCCAGCATCGACGCACTCGATTTCTCGCATGCCGGGCCGATTTTCAAGGACAGCGCGTCGATCACCGATTTCAATTTCTCGGTCAACGGGGACACCATCACCCTGGCCGGAACCGCCGGGTCGCCGGGCGAGAAGAACACGATCGAGGGAGAGGTCAAGCACACCTGGTCGCATCTGAATGTCGTTGACAATCTTGCTGTTAACGGCGCGACCCCACCTGCTGCACCGCCCGCGCCGCCCCGCCCAGCGCCATGCTCCGACCTGCAAACGGCCATCAACGCCACGACCGGCGGGCCGGTTACCTTCGACACCGATGGGATCAGCCTGACCCCCGTCGACGACCAGGTGCTGACTCAGGTGGCCGACAAGCTCAAGGCATGTCCGGACGCGCACGCGACGATCAACGGTTACGCCGACAACTCCGGTACCGACGCGATCAACGTCCCGCTGAGCACCCGGCGAGCCCAAGCGGTCGCCGATTTCCTTGTCGCCCATGGTGTTGCCGGCGATCATCTGGTCGTCAAGGGACTCGGGTCGATCGACCCGGTCGCCGGCAACGACACGGCCGATGGCCGCGCGAAGAATCGCCGCGCTGAAATCGTAGTCAGCTAAGGAGAATTCACCATGGATTTCGTGATCCAGTGGTTGTGGTACCTACTGGCATTCGTGGCTGGTTCGGCGGTCGCGTGGCTCGTCGCCGCCCTGCTGTCCAAGTTGGGTGCGCGACGATGAATCACGTGCACTGGTGGCTGTTCGGCCTTTCCTTCGCGATGGGCTTCGTGTTGACATTCCCCTTGCTCGTGCGCCCCGCCCAGCGTCGAGCCCCGGCGCGAACGTCGGCGAAGCAGGAGCCGTCGACCACGAAGATTCCGGCCGACCCACCCACCACGAAGATTGCCGCCGACCCGCCTACGACGAAGATCTCGGTCGAACCGCTGACAGCGAAAATCCCCGTCGCTGAAGAATTTCCGACGACGAAGATCGCTGTCGGCCAAGAGTCTGCGACGACCAGAATCCCGGTGTCGCCGCTTGCGCCCTACGGGCCCGGCTCGGCGAACTCAGGCCCAGATGGGTCGGGGCCACCCGGTTGGCCGGTCAAGGGCCGCATGGACACCAAGCTCTACTACACACCCGACGATCCGATGTATGACGCCACCGCCGCGCAGGTCTGGTTCATCGACGAGGTATCCGCGCAGCGGGCCCGGTTCACCGCGTGGCGCCAGCGGTCGAAGGACTGACAGACTCAGCTGGGGCCGGGCAGGCGCAGCAGTAGCCGGACTCCGCCCAGCGGGCTGTCGTGCAGCGACGCCGTCCCCCCGTGCAGGTGGGCCTGCTGGGCCACCAGCGCCAGACCCAGACCCGACCCCGAATGCGACGCGGTCGACCCGCGGGAGAACCGCTCGAACACCATCCGGCGCTCGGCTTCGGGCAGTCCGCCGCCGTTGTCGTCGACGGCGATCTCCACTCCGGCGCGCGAGCTGACTGCCGACAGCTGCACCCGGGTAGCGCCGCCGTGCTTGACGGCGTTGGCGATCGCGTTGTCGACGGCAAGACGCAGCCCCGCCGGCATCCCGACGATGATGCAGTTCGGCGACGGCACGAGGGACACCTCGAGGTCGGGGTAGATCCGGCTGGCGTCGTGGGCGGCGCGGTCCAGCAGGTCGGTGATGTCGACCGGGACGTGATCGTCGGATGTCGACAGTTCGCCCTGTGCCAACCGCTCCAGGGCGGACAGCGTGGCCTCGATTCGGGACTGGGTGCGGATGACGTCGCCCAGCACCTCTTTGCGCTGCTCATCGGGCATATCCAGGGTGGAAAGCACCTCGAGGTTGGTGCGCATCGCGGTCAGCGGGGTGCGCAACTCGTGGGAAGAGACGGCGGCGAAGTCGCGGGCGGAGGCGAGCGCTTCCTTGGTCCGGTTCTGCTCGTTCCAGATGCGCTGCAGCATGCCGCGCATCGCCTCGGCGATCTCGACGGCCTCGGTGGCGCCGTGCACTTCGACCCGCGGCGTCTCGTCGCCCGCCTCGATCGACCGTGTCTGCTGGGCGAGCTGTTTGAACGGGCGTACCGCGAACGTGGCCAGCAGCCACGCGAACACCGTCGCCGCGAAGATGGCGAACCCGCAGATCAGCAACACCCTGCGGTGCAGGTTGTTGGTCTCGGCAAGGGTGGCGTCATACGTCGCGCCAACGGCCACCGATCTCGGCCCGGGCCCGGGGATGTTCACGGTGCGCACCCGGTAGCGCACTCCGTCGATATGGGCATCGGCATAGTCGACGTTCAGCTTGGGCAGCGTGACGTCGGAATTCGACTCGACCACCTCGCCGAGGCGCACCGTGATGATCGCGCCCTGGTCGTTGGGCGAGCGGGGGATTTCCGTGAGTCCGCGGCCGACGAAGGGGATCGCGAAGCCTGCGGCCTCGTCGAGCCGACGGTCGAGCCGTTCCTTGCGGTCGTTGGTGATCCCGACCCAGACGACGGCCCCCACGATCAGCACCGGAATCGCGGCGCCGATGGCCGTCGCGAGTACCACCCGGGTCCGCAGCGAGGGCGTGCGGGCAAAAATCCGCGACAAGAATTTCATGGCGGCCGCCTCGGTTTACTGCATCCGCAGTACGAACCCGACCCCGCGAACGGTGTGCAGCAGCCGGGGGCCGCCGTTGGACTCCAGCTTGCGGCGCAAGTATCCGATGAAGACGTCGACGACGTTCGTGTCGGCGGCGAAGTCATAGCCCCACACCAGCTCGAGCAGCTGCGCGCGGGACAACACCGCGGTCTTGTGCTCGGCCAGCACCGCCAGCAGGTCGAACTCCCGCTTGGTCAAGTCGACGTCGACGCCGTTGACCCGGGCCCGACGGCCGGGGATGTCCACTTCCAGCGGACCCACGGTGATGGTCTCCGACGAGGACGACGCGACCGCGCCGCGGCGGCGCAGCAGCGCCTTCACCCGAGCCACCAACTCGGCCAGCACGAACGGCTTGACCAGGTAGTCGTCGGCGCCGGCCTCCAGGCCGGCAACCCGGTCGTCGACCGAGCTGCGCGCGGACAGCACACAGACCGGGACGTCGTTGTCCATCGCGCGCAGCGCGGTGACGACGCTGACGCCGTCCAGCACGGGCATGTTGATGTCGAGGACGATCGCGTCCGGCCGGGTCTCGGTGGCGCTGCGCAGCGCCTCGGCTCCGTCGACGGCGGTCGACACCTCAAATCCGGACAGGCGCAGGCCGCGCTCCAGCGAGGCAAGCACGTCGGCGTCGTCGTCGACAACCAAGACGCGCGGTGAGGTCGCACCAGTGTCCATGCGGCCCATTTTGCCTGATTGCCGCCCAAGAAGTGGGAGGCCACCCGCCGGGTCGCGCGGGGTCTAGAAGGGCGCGCGAGGGCCGGAGTCGCCGAGGTATGAGCCACTGTCACGCTGACCGGCGTGTTGTGTGCGTGGTTTATGTCCCGCGCGGCAATCCGATTCGCCGGTAGCGCTGCAGGCGTGCGGCACGACGCTCGGCCGCGGGTATCCCACGCAGCGCATGAACTTCCGCTGCGATGGCGCTGGACAGTCGCTGGGAGAATTCGATCGGTTCGTCGGCGGCATCGGGATGTTCGCCGACGACTGCGTCCACAATTCCGGACCGCAAAAGATCAAGCGACCGAATACCTTGCGCCGCAGCAAGTTCGGGGGCGTGCGCGGTGTCGCGGAACACGATCGCACTGGCGCCCTCCGGAGGTAGCGGCGCCAGCCAGCCGTGCAGCGCGGCCAGCACCCGGTCGGCGGGCACCATCGCCAGCGCGGGGCCGCCGCTGCCCTGGCCGAGCAGCACCGACACCGTCGGGGTGTCCAGCGTCACCAGCTCGGCCAGACACTGGGCGATCTGGCCGGCCAGCCCGCCCTGCTCGGCGTCGGCCGACAGCGCGGGGCCGGCGGTGTCGATCACCAGCACCAGCGGCAGCCGCAACTCGGCGGCCAGGGCCATGCCGCGCCGGGCTTCCCGCAACGACGCGGGCCCGACGAGCCCGCCGGTGACCCGCTGCTGACCGAGCACCACCGCGGGCTGGCCGGCGAAGCGGGCCAGCGCCAGCAGGGTGGTCGCGGCCTCGCCGTGATCGGTGCCGGACAGCAGCACCTGGTCGGTGGCGCCGTGTCGCAGCAGGTGCCCGACGCCCGGCCGGTCCGGCCGCCGCGACGCCACCACCGAATCCCAGGCCGGCACATCGGGTATCGGCTCGGCGGGCGGCGGGGAGGGCAGCGGCTCGGGGGGGTCGGCGATGACCGTCAGCGCGCGATCGAGCGTCTGCCGCAGCTCGTCGAGTGCCACGACACCGTCGATCACCCCGTGACGCTGCAGATTCTCGGCGGTCTGCACACCGGGCGGGAACGGCTCGCCGTAGAGCAGTTCGTACACCCGGGGCCCGAGAAACCCGATCAACGCACCGGGCTCGGCGACGGTGACGTGACCCAGCGAACCCCACGACGCGAAGACCCCACCGGTCGTCGGGTTGCGCAGGTAGACCAGGTAGGGCAGGTGCGCCTGTTTGTGCAGTTCGACGGCCGCGGCGATCTTGACCATCTGCAGAAACGCGACGGTGCCCTCCTGCATCCGGGTGCCACCGGAGCTCGGCGAGGCCAGCAGCGGCAGCCCCTCGGTCGTCGCACGCTGCACGGCGGCGGTGATCCGTTCGGCCGCCGCCACTCCGATCGAACCGCCGAGGAAGCTGAATTCGCAGACCACCACCGCGACCCGGCGCCCGAAGATGCGCCCCTCGCCGGTCAGCACCGCTTCGTCCAGGCCGCTGGCGGCGCGAGCGTCGGCGAGTTCTGCCGCATGGGCCGCGCTGATCGGGAGCGCCAGCGGCTCGCTGTCCCAGCTGACGAAAGAGCCCTCGTCCAGGACCGCCGTCCGCAGTTCGTCCGTCGTGATGCGACTCACGCGTCGAGGCTATATAGGCTGGCGCCCATGATCGGTGTCACCCAGGCCGAAGCCGTTATGACCATCGAGTTGCAGCGCCTCGAGCGCCGCAACGCCCTGAACTCGCAACTCGTCGATGAGCTGCGCGAAGCCGTGCTGAAGGCCGGCGATGGGGCGACCCGCGTGATTGTGCTGACCGGCCAGGGCACGGTGTTCTGTGCCGGGGCGGACCTGTCCGGCGATGCGTTTGCCGCCGACTATCCCGACCGGCTGATCGAACTGCACAAGGTGCTGGACGCGGCTCCCATCCCGGTGATCGGCGCCATCAACGGCCCCGCCATCGGCGCGGGCCTGCAGCTGGCGATGCAATGCGATCTGCGGGTCGTCGCGCCAGACGCGTTCTTTCAGTTTCCGACGTCGAAATACGGCCTGGCCCTTGATAACTGGAGCATCCGCCGGCTGTCGTCCCTGGTCGGCCACGGCCGGGCCCGGGCGATGCTGCTGACCGCCGAGAAGTTGAGTGCCGAGACCGCGCTGCAGACCGGGATGGCCAATCGCCTTGGGACGCTGGAAGATGCGCAGGCCTGGGCCGCCGAGATCACCGGCCTGGCGCCTTTGGCCATCCAGCACGCCAAGCGGGTCCTCAACGACGACGGCTCCATCGAGGAGGCCTGGCCGCTGCACAAGGAGCTCTTCGACAAGGCGTGGGGCAGTCAGGACGTCATCGAAGCGCAGGTCGCCCGGGTGGAGAAGCGGCCGCCCAGGTTCCAGGGGGCCTAATGGTGATGGTGCGCGCTGCGCTGCGACTGGCCGCGGGCACCGTGACGCTGGCCGCCGGGGGATGGGTGCTGCGCGCGCTGCACGGCGCGCCGGACGCTCTGGGCGCCGACCCCACTGCGGTGCGGGCGGTCACCGTGCGGTCCCCGAACTACCGCGACGGCGTGTTCGTCAACCTCGACCCGGCCTCCAAGTCCGGCCCGGATCGCGAGCAGCTGGCCCTGATCGCCTGGGAGTTCGTCGGCGGACGCGGCAAAAGCCGGCCGGCAGTGCCGATCCCGTTGACTGCGCCGGCAACCTTCGACGGTGACACCAGCCGACTGGCCGTCAGTTGGCTCGGGCACTCCACGGCGCTGCTGGAGATCGACGGCTACCGGGTGCTGACCGATCCGGTGTGGAGTCATCGCTGCTCGCCGTCGGACGTGATCGGACCGGAGCGGCTGCATCCGCCGCCGGTGGAACTCGGCGCACTGCCGGCCGTCGACGCGGTCGTCATCAGCCACGACCACTACGACCATCTCGACATCGACACCATCCTGGCACTGGCCCGCACCCAGCGGGCCCCGTTCTTTGTGCCACTCGGGGTAGGCGCCCACCTGCGTTCGTGGGGCATACCCGAACACCGTGTCGTCGAACTCGACTGGCACGAGAGCGGTCGTGTCGGGGATTTGACCGTGATTTGCCTTCCGGCGCGGCACTTTTCGGGGCGATTCCTGGACCGCAACACCACGCTGTGGGCGTCGTGGGGGATCGTCGGTCCGACGCGGCGCGCGTATTTCGGTGGCGACACCGGCTACACCAAGAGCTTTGCGCAGATCGGCGCCGACCACGGACCGTTCGACCTCACCCTGCTGCCCATCGGGGCCTACAACTCGTCGTGGCCGGACGTGCACATGAATCCCGAGGAGGCGGTCCGTGCCCACGTCGATCTCACGGCGGCCGGGTCGGGATTGCTCGTGCCCATTCACTGGGCGACCTTCCGGCTGGCCCCACATCCGTGGGCCGAGCCGGTCGAGCGCCTACTCGAGGCGGCCGAAGCTGCCGACGTCACGGTGGCGGCGCCCGCGCCCGGTCAGCGAATCGATCCGGCCGCGCCCCCGAGATTTAACCCGTGGTGGAGGCTCTGATTCGCGGCCTGACCGCTAAAGTCTGCGGACATGACGAGACGCGCGGCAACGACCGCTGTCGCAATGTTGCTGGCGTTGACCGGATGTGGATCCGGACAGCCGGTGTCGGGCCCGCCGTCCTCGTTGTCTGAGGCCGCACCTAATGAGGTGTCGGGTCTGGACATTCCCCCGGGCCGCATCGACGACGCCATCTCGAAGGTCGACGGCCTCATCGGCGATCTGCTGAAGAACACCGGCGTGCCGGGCATCGCGGTGGCGATCGTCCATGGCGGAAAGACCGTGTACACCAAGGGTTTCGGCGTCCGAGACGCAAGCAAGGGCGACGGCCAGGACAACAAGGTGGACGCCGACACCGTCTTCCAGCTGGCCTCAGTGTCGAAATCGGTGGGCTCGACGGTCATCGCGCGCCAGGTGACCGACAGGGTCGTCACCTGGGACACGCCGGTGGTATCCAAGCTGCCGTGGTTCGCGCTGTCGGACTCCTACGTGACCGCCCATGTGACCGTGGCCGACCTGTACGCGCATCGCTCCGGGCTGCCGGATCACGCCGGCGACAAACTCGAGGACTTGGCCTACGACCGCAGGCAAGTTTTGGAACGGCTGAAGTACCTGCCGCTGTCGCCCTTTCGAATTAGCTACGCCTACACCAACTTCGGCGTGACCGCGGCCGCGGAAGCGGTGGCCGCCGCGGCGGGCAAATCGTGGGAGGACCTGTCTGACGAGGCGCTGTACCGCCCACTCGGAATGTCTTCCACGAGTTCGAAATTCGCCGATTTCGTCGCTCGGCCCAACCATGCGGTGAACCACGTCAAGGTCGGCGACAAGTGGGAGCCCCGCTTCCAACGCCAACCAGACGCCCAGACACCGGCGGGTGGGGTGAGTTCCTCGGTCAACGACATGGCGCGCTGGCTGACCATGGTGATGGGTAATGGAATGTACAACGGCCAGCGCATCATTGCGCCGGAGGCGTTGTTGCCCGCCATCACTCCGCAGATCGTGTCGGCGCCCGCGGGGACGCCGACGGCGCGGGCGGGTTTCTACGGCTACGGGTTCAACGCCTCGATGACGTCGTCGGGGCGCACGGTGTACAGCCACTCGGGCGCCTTCTCGTCAGGAGCGGCGACCAACTTTGTGGTGATGCCGTCGGCGGACGTCGGCATCGTCGCCCTGACCAACGGCGCGCCCTACGGCATTCCCGAAACGCTGACCGCGGAATTCATGGATCTGGTGCAGTACGGGCAGATCAAAGAAAACTGGGCCAGCCTGTACAACCACGCAATCGCCTGGATGAACAATCCGGAGGGTTCGCTGGTCGGCAAGCAGGCGCCCGCCAACCCCGCGGCCGCCAGGCCGCTGAGCGACTACCTCGGGGTGTATGCCAGTGACTATTGGGGCCCGGCGGTCGTCACCGAACACGACGGCCAGTTGCAGGTCGCGCTCGGACCCAAAAATCGGACCTTCCCCCTGACACACTGGGACGGCGACACCTTCACCTTCCCGTTGACCGACGAAAACGCGCCGGCTGGAACAATTTCCAAGGCGACGTTCGCCGGCACCACACTGAACCTGGAGTACTACGACACCGAGAAGCTGGGCACCTTCACTCGGTGAACCCTGGCTTAGTCGATGCGCGCTCCGGCAAGTAGGGTTTCACCAGCAAAATAGGACCCCCTGGCGGCCTTGGGGGTCCCCGGGAAGGGACAGCGCATGGGACTACTGGACAAGGCGAAGGACCTGTTGGCGCAGAACGCCGACGCGGTAGAGACCGCGATCGACAAGGCGGGCGAATTCGTCGACGACAAGACGCAGGGCAAGTACTCCGACACCATCCACAAAGTGCAGGAAGAAGCCAAGAAGCTCGCCGACTCGCCTACCCCGGACGACAAACAGAACTGAACGTATGGCGAAACTTTCCGGCTCCATCGACGTTCCGCTGCCACCCGAGAAGGCGTGGCAACACGCCTCGGATCTGTCCCGCTACAAGGACTGGCTGAGCATCCACAAGGTCTGGCGCAGCAAGTTGCCCGAGACCCTGGAAAAGGGCACGGTGATCGAATCGATCGTCGAGGTCAAGGGCATGCTCAACCGGGTCAAGTGGACGATCGTGCACTACAAACCGCCAGAAGCCATGACGCTCAATGGCGAGGGCGTGGGTGGCGTCAAGGTCAAACTGATGGCCAAGGTCAAACCCAAGGACGACGGCTCGGCGGTCAGCTTCGACGTGCATCTCGGCGGGCCGGCGCTTTTCGGGCCGATCGGCATGATTGTCGCGGCCACGCTGAGGAGCGACATCCGTCAATCGCTGGAAACGTTCGTCTCGGTGTTCACCACGCCCGATCCGGGCCGCAACGGTAACCGCGGCGTGCATCGCTGAACGCAGCGCGTGGCGAGCGGCGGCCGGTCCGGCACCCTACTAATCTCGCACCCATGACCCGCCGCCTGCGTCCCGGATGGCTGGTGGCGTTCTTCGCCCTGGTGGTTTCGGCCAGCGCCTGGATGCCGTGGCTCACGACAGCCATCGGTGGCGGCGGGTGGGCCAGCGCCATCGGCGGCAAGCACGGCAACCTGGTTCTTCCGCCCGGGTTCGGTGCGGGCCAGCTCATCGTGCTGCTGTCATCGATACTGTTGGTGACCGGCGCGATGGTCGCTCGCGGACTGTCGGTGAAGTTCGCTTCGATTGCGGCGCTGGCTATTTCGCTGCTCATCGTGGCGCTGGTGGCGTGGTACTACAAGCTCAACGTCAACCCGCCGGTGTCGGCGGAATACGGGCTGTACGTCGGTGGGGTCGCAGCGCTGTGCGCCGTGGTGTTTTCGCTTTCGTCGGTGATCGCTGCGGTGGCCGCCGATCGGTCCCGTCGCTGAGTCTCAGGCCGACGGGAACTCGTGCTGGCCCGACATCGAGCTTTCGCCAGGCTCGTTGACTCCGTACACGAAGGGCGCGAACACGACTTCGCGGCCATCCGGGTCGCGATAGGTGACCGCGCCGGTCGTTTCCCAGTACGGATCCTGCTCGACAGGTTGCAGCCCCTCCAGTCGCAGGCGGGCGACGGCGGCTTGCTGTGCCTGCCTATCGGGGAAGTACAGGCACAGCTGCTCATGGCGATCGACCGCGACGGCATCGACGGCCTCCACGATTTCCATCGTCAGCGGTGAACTGGGCAGACCGAAGATGGCGCCATTGCTGCCGTAGCTCTCCCCGAAAGTCTCGTACAGCGGCAGCCCCACCAGCTCGCGGTAAAACCGAACGGTGTCGGGGAAGTGCGACGAGCGACGGGCGAAGCGGATCGCTCAGATGGCCGCCAACTCCGTGGGCCATTGCGTTGATCGGCGAGGTTTCTGGGTGTCCATTCTCAGCTATACCCCAACGGGTTACAGCCCGACCGCATCCGCGGGCGAGTCCGCGGTATCCCAGCGCCGTAATTCCGACCCTGGCGCCCAGGTCGAATGTGTGCCGCTTGAGATACGCTCTGGCAGTTGGAGTTTGCACACCGGGCCATCGGCCAACCGGGCGGCGTCGAAGATCACGCAGTACGACGCATCGGCGTTCATGTCGGTGGTCAGGGTAACCAGGTAGCCGTCGTCCTCGCCGGTGGCGCCAAGGCGCGGCGCCATCGCAGTTTCGCTGCCGTACACGCCTTCTCCAAAGGAGAAGCCTTGCTGTTCCCCGCTGAGCATGTCGTGCTTAACCAGGCCGTCGAACAGAAACCAGCCCGGCTTGCCGGTCGCGGCATAGGTGTAGCGGTAGCCGCCGGCCGCGTACTCGGGGTTGATGGTGCCGAACTCGGTGATGGAGTCCGACAGCTGCTCTTCTTTGACGGCGCCGGTCACCAGATTGAAGCGCCAGCGGTGCAGTCGGGACTGCAGCCGGTCCAGCGCCAGGAATCGAAAAAGCTTCTCCCACTTGGTACCTCCGGTGTCCAGCGGCTGCGGATCGCCTTCGAAGAAGCCGTCCAGCACGATCTCGTCGCCGTCCTCGTAGGCGTTGACGAAGTGCAGCACGAACGTGGGGTCCGCCTCGAACCACCGGATGTCGTCGGTCGTGCCGCGACGCGGAAGTATCGCGAAGCGGGACGGAATGTCGGGATAGAAGCGCGGCAGGTGCACGTCGTGCTCGAGCAGCTTCGGATCCCAGAACAGCGGAAAATCGTTGAGGATCACATAGTTTTCGGTGAACGCCATGTCGTGGGGGAGTCGCGGCCCCGGCAACGGGATGTCGACGTAGTGGACCAGTTCGTTGCTGTCGTCGACGACGCCGTAGTGCATGTACGGGTCTTGCTTGCTGTAGTTGAAGAAAAGCAGTTCGCCGGTCTTGTTGTCCACCTTGGGATGTGCGGACACACCCCAGTCGATCGGGAAGCCTCCGTTCCAGGACTCCTTGCCCAGAGTGTTGGCCGAGTACGGGTCGACTCGATACAGATCGCCGCACTGGTAGAAGCTGGTCAGCGCGACACCCCGGTGCACGATGACGTCGGTGCTCGACGCGTCCTTCATCCGGGTGCGAGCACCCCAGCCCTGCTCGCGCTTGGCCAACTGCACCGGCTCGGCCAAACCCGGCCACAGCGGCTCACCCGCGTCGTTCTCCGCCGCAAAGCCGTCGGTACGGATAAAACGGTTGCGGTAGAACGCTTTTCCGTCACGGAAGCCAACGACGTGCACCATGCCGTCGCCGTCGAACGGGTGATAGGTCTTCAATGCCGGGTGCAGCGGGTTCTCCGTGTTGCGCAGGTAGACGCCGTCCAGATCGCGCGGGATTTCGCCCTCGACGGCGACGAGGTCGTCGGCGTCCCATTCCGTGGTCTGCGGTCGCCACGGACCGGTCCGATACGGGTGGTCGTCGTCTTCGGGCAGGGTCGACAGGAACTTGCCGACGATTTCAACGTCCATGGTCATCCGCCTTGCGTCGTGCCGACGACGAAACTTACCGTGGTGGCGGTGCTGCCGCCGAAATTCAGGGTGCCAAAGGTTTTCGCGTTCTCCACTTGATACTCGCCGGCCGCGCCGCTGACCTGTTTGGCAGCGTCGAGCAGCATGCGCACACCGGATGCCCCGACCGGATGCCCGCCGCCGATCAGCCCGCCGCTGGGATTGATCGGGAGCCGGCCGCCGATTTCGATCTCGCCGTTTTCGATGGCCTTCCACGACTCGCCCGGCCCGGTCAGCCCGATGTGGTCGATGGCCAGATACTCACTGGGCGTGAAGCAATCATGCACCTCGTACCCGTCGACATCGTCAAGCGTCAGCCGTGCGCGGTGCAACGCATCGAGGACCGCGGCCCGCACATGCGGCAGCACGTAGGGAGCCTTATCTTTCGAGGCGGCGCGGTCCAGTTTTTGCCGCAGGCCCAGGCCGACGGTGCGATGCCCCCAGCCGTCGATGCGCCCGATGGCGCGTGCGGTGGGATGGTCGCGCAGATAGCCGTCGCTGACCAAGACCAATCCCGCACCGCCATCGGTCATTTGGCTGCAGTCGAAGCGGCGCAGCCGTCCTTCGGTGACCGGGTTGGTGGCGTCGTCGTCCGTGATCTTGTCGGGGACCGTCCACGCCCGCGTCTGCGCGTTGGGGTTACGCCGCGCGTTGGCGAAGTTCAGCTGGGCGATGGCATGCAGATGCTGGTCGTCCAGGCCGTAGCGCCGGTCGTATTCGTCGGCGACTTCGGCGAACATCGACGGCCACAGGTAGCGCGCCCCAGCGCCTTCGTGTCCCGTCCACGCGGCGGCGCCGAGGTGCTGGGCGGCGATGTCCCCGGGCACGGTTTTCTCCAACTCGATGCCGACCACCAATGCGGCGTCGTAGGCGCCCGAGCGCAGATCGGCCATCGCGGACAGCGCCGCCACACTGCCGGAGGCGCACGCGGCTTCGTGCCGGGACGCGGGGGTGTCCCAGAGGCCGTCGCAGACGGTGGCCGGCATGGCCCCGAGGTGCCCCTGGCTGGCGAACATCTCACCGAAGGCATTCGCGACGTGCACGACCCCGATGTCGACGGCATCCACCCCGGCCGCGGCGAGGGCTCCGTCCACGACTTCGGCGGTCAAGGCCGCGAAGTCGTGGCCCTCTTTGCTGAAATTGCGGGCGAAATCACTTTGGTAGCCGCCCAGAATCCACACGTTTGCCGAGCCATCCATACCAGCGCACGGTACTCCTGGATGACCCCGGAAATGGCGGACCCGTCGGCTCTCGGGCTGAACCGACGGGACCTAGGTAGGCGCGTAGGCCGGCCGACGCCCCCACCCAGTTGGGGCATTACCACCCCCACGGCGGGGCAAACATGACGATTCAACTTCGGTGTAGATCTTTACACCCTTGTTGAACTGCGAAAATGGGGATAGGTGCTGGTGAGCGCCGCTGAATGGCGATTAGACGGCGCCTTCGATCAGCGCGGTCGGATCGGGTCCGTCCGGTTGCCGGACGGCCGGGTCGTGCTGGCTGGTCGGGCCCGAGTCGGCGAGGTCGACGTCGGCCAGATCGATGCCCTTCGTTTCGCGAGCGGCCAATGCGGCCACGGCGCTCACCGACGCGGCGCCCGCCAGATACCAGGCGATCGGCACCGCGGATTTGTAGGTCTCCAGCAGTCGAACGGCGATGATCGGGGCCAGCGATCCGGCGAAGATCGAGGTGACCTGGTAGCCCAGCGATACCCCCGAATACCGCATTCGGGTCGGAAACATCTCGGCCATGGTGGCCGGCTGCACCGCATACATGAGGCCGTGGAACACCAGCCCGATGACGATCGCGGACAGGATGAGCGTGTCGCGCCCGCTGTTCATCATCGGGAAGGCGAAGAAGCCCCAGGTGCCTGCGGCCAGCGCGCCGACGAAATAGACTGGGCGCCTGCCGAATCGGTCGCTGAGATGACCGAACAACGGGATGACCGCGAAATGCACCGCATGGGCGACTAACAGCCACCACAGGATGGCTTTGGTGTTGGCGTGCACATGCACCTTGAGATAGGTGATGGAGAACGTGACCACCAGGTAGTACATGATGTTCTCGCCCACTCGTAGGCTCATCGCGGTGAAAACGCCACGGGGGTAACGCTTTAATACTTCCAGGATGCCGGCGCGAGCTCTCTTGGAGCGCTGCGCTTGTCGCTGCGCTTCGAGGAAGATCGGGGCGTCGGTGACCTTGGTGCGGATGTAGTAGCCGATCAGAACGACGACCGCGGACAGCCAGAAGGCAATGCGCCAGCCCCAGCTGAGAAAAGCCGCATCCGAGAGGGTCGACGTCAGAATCAGCAGCACCGCCGTCGCGAGCATGTTCCCGGCGGGCACACCGGCCTGCGGCCAGCTCGCCCAGAACCCGCGGCTCGAGTTGGGGCTGTGTTCGGCGACAAGCAGGATGGCGCCGCCCCATTCGCCGCCGACGGCGAAGCCCTGGATGAATCGCAGCGTCACCAGCAATGCCGGGGCCCAATAGCCGATTTGGGCGAACGTTGGCAAGCATCCCATCAGGAACGTGGACGCGCCCACCAGCACCAGGCTGAGCTGCAGGAGTTTCTTGCGCCCGTACCGATCGCCGAGTTGGCCGAACACGATGCCGCCGACCGGACGGGCGGCGAAGCCGACGGCGTAGGTTACGAACGCGGCCAGGATGCCGTCGAGATCGCTGCCGCCTTTGGCGAAGAACACCTTGCCGAAGACCAGTGTGGCCGCCGTGCCGTAGAGGAAGAATTCGTACCACTCGACGACTGTGCCTGCCATGGACGCGGCGACCACTCGACGAAGGTAGGTCCTTCCGCTTCCGAATCGCTTGGGCTGCAAGCCGTTACCCACACTCATCGGTCGTCCTCCTCGGCGGGCTGCTCACGTTGCAGCCCTGACGCTGGCCGATGGGAGCGTACCTGGCCCCGCGAGTTGCCGCAGGAAGTCGGCTTGCTGGTCGTCACAACGCCGGCGGGACATGCCGATGTGCCCGCCTCGCAGCGACAAGGTGGAGACGTCTTCGCGGCCGCGCCGAGATTGTCGCTGTGAGGCGGGCAAAAACCGTCTTGCCTTCCCCGGGTGACGGAAGTGAAGAGAGTCCGCTGCCTTAACGCTTGGTGGACACGGCGGAGCCGGGAGCGCGGCCGGGGTCGACGGGGGAGCGGACCCCGCTGCCTAAGAGGCGCGACGGTGAAAAACCGGTTATCAGATTTGCCATCGGATGAGCTGAAAGCCGGATTGCGACGCGGTCACGGATGCGTACCTATTGAAAGCTCACTAGTCACAAATGCCTCAGGCATCACTATCGTCACATGAGCCCCCTGCAAACGTCAATGCGACGTTTTGGCCCCTGGAAAGGTGTGACATTGTCCGCGATCCTTCGAGGCGCTTCGCTATCGGTGGCTTCGATGGCGACTATCGCAATGGTCTTTGCGATAGGCCCCGCGCCGACAGCATCCGCCACGCCCTGTGGCGCGCCCGAAGCCAACGTGGAACCTCCACCGAGGCAGGAGATACCCGCGCCCCAGCCGGTCGTCCAACCGCCAACGGGACGCAGGCCCACTCACACGAATGACTCGGCGCCGCTGCCCAAGTTGGGTCCGCTGATCTCGTCATTCCTCAAGCCGACCGTTCCGGGGCAGAAGTATTCGGCGCCGATGGTGCCGCAAGCTGGGGTGGTTCCGCCTCAGCCCAATCCGCCGACGCCGGGCCTCCCTCAGGGCCCGAATGCCACCCAGCTGCAGCCGAATGCGGCCGCAGTGCCACCGCAGCCCGCGCCCCAGCCGGCGCCGGGACCGGCTCCCGCGTCCATCGCGGGTGCGCCGACGTCGCTCGTCGACTGGGTGACCGGCCCGAACGGGCCCAACAGGACGCTGCAACGTTTCGGTATTTCCGGTACCGACCTCGGCATCATCTGGGACAACGGCGATCCCGCTAACCGCCAGGCGCTCATGGCCTTTGGCGACACCTTCGGCTACTGCAAGGTCCGGGGGCAGGAATGGCGCTACAACGTCCTGTTCCGCAGCAACGACCACGACCTGAACCAGGGAATCCATATCGCCGACGGTGTGCCCAGCAACAACTACTCCGGTTCACCGGTGTGGGCCAACGGCCTCTCCAAGCAGGTCGTCAACAGTATCCACAAGGCCGGGCACGAAACGGGAATCATTCCGACGTCGGCAATTTCGCTCGGCAGAACCCAGTACATGAACTACATGTCCATCCGGCAGTGGGGCCGCGACGGAGAATGGACGACGAACTACTCGGCCATCGCGAGGTCCAACGACAACGGGCAGAACTGGGGGATCTTCCCCGGGAGTATCCGCACGGCGTCGGGAGATGCGGTGCCGGGCGCCGGGTTCACCCCGGGCAACGAGAACTTCCAAATGGGTGCGTTCATGAAGGGGAACGACGGCTACCTCTACAACTTCGGGACGCCGTCGGGACGTAGCGGCGCGGCGTTCCTGTCGCGCGTTCCCCCGAGCGCTGTGCCGGACCTGACCAAGTACCAGTACTGGAACGGCGACAACGGCGGGCACTGGGTCCCGAACAATCCGGGGGCGGCGACGCCGATTTTCCCGGGCCCGGTGGGCGAGATGTCGGCCCAATACAACAGCTACCTCAAGCAGTACCTGGTGCTCTACACCAACGGTGGCTCAAACGACGTGGTGGCACGGACGGCGCCGTCGCCGGAAGGGCCATGGAGTCCGGAGCAGCCGCTGGTGTCGTCGTTCTCGATGCCGGGTGGTATCTACGCGCCGATGATTCACCCGTGGTCGTCGGGCAGGGACCTGTACTTCAACCTCTCGTTGTGGTCGGCCTACGACGTGATGCTGATGCACACCACCCTGCCCTAGTCACTCCGCTTCAAATGAACTGTGCGAGAACAGGGATTGCCGACGTCTGGCTTTTCCGGCTCCCGGCGACGTAAGTTGCTGGCAGGGGGTTCGGAGAACGGAGTCGTCATGTCTGGTCCGACTCACAGGATGCGCTCGTCTCGCTGGCTGGCCGGACTGACTGTGCCCGTTCTCGTCGGCGCTGCTGTGGTTGCCAGCAGCGGGACTGCGACGGCCGATCCCGTCAACGATGCATACCTCGCTCAGCTGCGTGCCGTCGGCCTTAATTGGCCGCCGGGGCACGACGCGGCCATGATCGGGATGGCGCAACTCATCTGCGACGACCTCGGGTGGGGGTATACCCCGGATCGCATCGCGCAGGACGTCCACGCCAACCTGGACCCGAGGGGCATCAGCATCGGGGACGTCGGATCAATGGTGGGCCTGGCGCACCAGACCTATTGCCCCAATCAGAGGTGCTGGGCCCCGCACTGCTAGCGGATTGCCGCTGCATTCGCGCGAACTCGCCCACGAGGGTTGATGACGATGCGGCCGCGAGTGCGAGTTGGGGCCGACTTCCTCTCTCGGAACTGGCGGTCGCGATCACCCGAGAAGAAAGGTTTGATTTAGCGCGATTTGGTCGACCCTTCTTCGTGAAACCCGATGTCGCCCAAGCCATGCAGTTGGTCCGCGCATTGAGGTATCAGCTGCAGGAGATGGCAGCCCAGTTGGCCCAAGTGGAGCGCCAAGATGTCACCGCCATGAGGAAGCGCCGTGCATCCGCAGTGCGCTCGCACGCAGCCGCGCTGCGCCGAGACATCACCGAAGCACAAGCGCTCATCGATCAGCTGCAGCGTCGCTACCTGAGCAGCGACGAGCGCGCGCACCAGCATCCCGGCGGTCGACAGCGCTAAGCCGTTGCACGACCGCCAAGCCAACAACAACGAACTTTATCGGCAGCCGAAACCTCACTACCACAAGTGTTCTCGCAAACTACTACCACAAGTGTTCTCGAAATCCGCCGGCCTTCTGGCGGGCCTTCGCCGTGCTTTCGGCCGCGCGGGCCGCTCTGCTTGCGCCTCTTTCTCGGCAACGCGCGTTGCGCGTCACTGTGAGGTCGCTCACTCCGGCGGGGGCATGTTGTTGACCCCGGTAGCCGACCATCACGACCAACGGGGCAGGGCAGCGTCGCGGTTCAGTGCCATATCAAACCGTGCACCGACAGGTGGGGCCCTTGGTCCGAAGGCCGCGTCCAGTCTTCCGCCGGTGTGAGAAGCCATGGCCTGGGTATCCCGGGGCGGTGTTCTCCAGTCGGCGCCGTTTCAACGAGTTGGCCAGCGCACCCGCCGCTCGTCTCGTCAGTTTGCTGGGAGCGTGCCTGGTTGCCGTGAACCTGCGGGCACGGTGATGGCCGACCCGAAACCCATCCCAGATGACCTGCGCCGGTTAGCCACCGCGCACGGAGTGGCCACCTGCTACCGCAACGAGCGGCGCCAGCAGGTCGCCGTTGACGCCGATGTGGTGATCCGGGTGCTCGGGCTTCTCGAAGTTCCGGCCGGCACCGAACCCGAGCGGCGCCGCGAATTGGCCAGGCTGGCCGAGCGCGACCGAGCGCACGTAGTGGCCCCTACCGTAGCCATGCGCGTGGGCGGGCGGCCCCGACCGCTCGCTGGGGCCGCTCTGCTCGTCGGCGAGGACGGCACCCGGATCGAAGTGCGCGACGAGCTGCCCGCCGAGCTGCCGCCGGGCTGGTACCGGCTTTTCATGCGTGACGACCAGCAGGCCACCCTGGTGGCAGCCCCACAACAGGTACCCGCGGCGCCGGCCACCTGGGGCTGGATGCTCCAGCTGTATGCGCTGCGCTCGGCGCGCTCATGGGGAATCGGTGACCTGGGCGATCTGGGGGAGTTCGTGCGCTGGACCGCCGCCGAGCACGGAGCCGGCGCGGTGCTGCTCAACCCGCTGCACGCGCCCGGTCCCACGCATCCGGTGCAGCCCTCGCCCTACACCCCGTCCAGCCGACGGTTCGCCAACCCGTTGGCGCTGCGCATCGAGGACC
Source organism: Mycobacterium numidiamassiliense (assembly GCF_900157365.1). Lineage (GTDB taxonomy): Bacteria > Actinomycetota > Actinomycetes > Mycobacteriales > Mycobacteriaceae > Mycobacterium > Mycobacterium numidiamassiliense. The sequence continues at coordinate 1,097,172 of NZ_FUEZ01000004.1, forward strand.
TCGACGCCTATCGTCGAACCGACCCTGACACCCGCGCGGAGGTGGACGCGCTGCGGGTTTCCCCGAGCACTGAGCGGATCGACCACGACCTCGTGTGGGCGGCGAAGCGGGCGGCGCTGGAATTGCTGTGGCGCGCTGAGGGCCGGCCTGATCCGCTCAACGCGCCACCCGATTCTGGGCGATCCGAGGGATTAGCGGAGTGGGCGACGTACTGCGCGCTGGCCGAGCGGCATGGCGGCCGGTGGACCCGTTGGCCCGAACCCCTTCGTGATGTGGCTGGGGCGGCCGTCGGGGAGGCACGACGGCAGCTAGCGCCCAGGGTGGCGTTTCATGCTTGGATACAACAACGCTGCGCCGAGCAGCTGACCTCGCTGCGGAACGCCGCGCGAGACGCCGGCATGGCTCTGGGCGTGATTCACGATCTCGCGGTGGGCGTCGACCCGGATGGTGCGGATGCGTGGGCGCTGGCCGATGTGCTGGCCACCGGGGTGAGCGTAGGAGCGCCGCCGGATAACTTCACCCCGCCTGGTCAGGATTGGGGGCTGCCGCCGTGGCGACCCGACCGCCTCGCCGCCACCGGGTACGCCGCGCTGCGGGACATGCTGCGCGCCGTGCTCGCCCACGCCGACGGTCTGCGCATCGATCACGTCGCCGGACTCTGGCGGCTGTGGTGGATCCCCCCGGGCGACGGCCCGGATCGCGGCACCTACGTGCACTACGACGCTGAGGTCATGCTGGCGATTCTGGCTCTGGAAGCCCACCGGGCCGCGGCCACGGTGGTCGGCGAGGACCTGGGCACCGTCGAACCGGAAGTCACCCAGGCACTGGCCGACAACGGGATGTTGGGCTGCGCGGTGTCCTGGTTCATCCGTGACGAGTCCGCCCCCGATCAGCCGCTTTTGCCGCCGGCGAAGTGGCCGTCGCGGGCGGCCGCGAGCTTGTCCACGCACGACTTGCCTACCGCAGCAGGGTTTTTGCGCGGCGAACACGTCCGGACGCGCGCTGACCTCGGCCTGCTCGTTGACGTCCCGGCGGAGCAGGCCGCATACGAGACGCAACGCGCCCAGTGGCTGGAACTGCTGCGGTCTGAAGGGCTGCTGCCACCCGGGGACGCCGCGTCGGAACCGGAAGAGGCGGCGATCATCGCCGCTCTGCATCGGTTGCTGGCAGCGACTCCTAGCCGGCTGAAATTAATCTCGCCGTACGACGTGCTCGCCGAACCCCGACAGCCCAACCTGCCCGGCACAGTCGACGAATATCCGAACTGGCGACTTCCGCTGCCTGAGACCCTTGAGCAGCTGCTCGCCGACCCCAGGGTCGGCGAGATCACCGCCGCCTTCCGTGCGGTCGCGGCCGAGACCGACCGTGAACCACGCGGGTAACGAGCCACGAAACCTGGCCGTGGAGCTGCCTTTTCACTGTCGTGGCCGCGGTGGTCTACGAGATCGACCGACCCGAGGCCCGCACCTACTTCGCTGACGAGTCCTCGGCGGCGGTGCGCTCCTCTTGGATCCGTTCCTTACTGCGCAACAGCCGCAGCAGCGTCACAAAGGTCAATCCACCCAGGACGTTGCCGGCCACGGTGTAGCCGAACCAACCCAACCAGTCGAGGTAGCCAAAGGGTGCGTTCCCCGTGGCGAGCGCGCCGAAGATGAGGAGCGAGTCGAGGATCGAGTGGAACATCTGCAGCCCGGCGAGCAGGAAAGCGGTGGCCACTGCTGCGGCTATCTTGCCCGGCATCGAGTCTGTGCCGTGCTGCATCCGGGTCATCAACGTGATCGTCATGCCGCCGAGCACTGCCAGCGTGAGGGTCTGTGCCGTCATCGGCGCGGTGGCGTAATGGGTGGCCGACTCGATTGTCTGTGAGTGCAATTGGGGAAAGCCCGTCATGATCAGCCACATGATCACCCAGCCGCCGATCAGATTGGCGCACAGCGTGCCACCCCACAGTTTCAGCAGCTGCCGGATGCTGCCGCGTTTGGCCACGACAGTCGTTACCGGTACCAAAAATCCCTCGGTGAACAACTCGCTGCGGCCCAGCAGGAGGGCTAGGAAGCCGATCGAGAATGCCAAACCTGCCAACATGGGCCGGTGGGTGGCATCCAAAACCGACAGGTACGCAAGGACGCCCAGCGCGACTTCGGTGCCACCGAAAAAACCCGTGACCAGCACCCCTCGCCAGCTGCGGTGCAGGCGCTGGGTGCCCTCGCTCAACATCCGGATGAAGGCGTACTCGAGCTCGTCCTCAATTGGGCTATTCGACTCGCCGAGCTGGCGTAGCGTCGTCTCACTCATAGCAGGCTCCTCACGCATAAGGTGCGCGGCACGGATACCGCTTCGTCGACAGACCACGCTGCCATGACGCGAGGTGTTACTTCGAAGTGGTCTCGGACAGGGGAATCCCGGCGGGCCACCGCCGACCGGGGCCGCAAACGTATATCGTTGCTGCGGAAGGTTTTTCGCACGCTCAAAACTTGGCGATCAACGTTACCCCGAGCACCAAGAGCACGCCCCCAACAGCTCGCCCGGGCGTAATCGGGTGTGGGTGCACCCGCAGCCAGCCGAAATGATCAATCAGTAGCGACGTGACGAGTGCCGCCGTGACGGTGAGACCGATGAATGTTCCTGCCCCGATGCGGTGGACCAAGGTCAAGCCAGCGTAGACCTGCACAGCTCCAACGAGACCGCCGACAAGAGCCCACCACGGCATCGACGCGGCATCCTGTGCGGACGGCAGCGGCTTCGGCTTGACGAGAAACGCCGCGACGAAGAAGAAAGCGACCACCGCAGCCGATATCGCCGCAGCGAGCCATGGATTGACCATGTGTTTGTACAGCTGACTGTTCATGGCGGCTCCACAGGTCTGAAGCGCCCCGCCAAGGATGATGAACGGGATCATCCAGCCTGGATTCATCACTCTCCTTTCCCCTCGCCGTTGTCTGCGTAATCCGAACGCTGTGAACATCGCGGGGCTGGCTTGAACGTCACGCCATTCGCCGGCGCGACTAACTCCAGACAATCAACCAAGATCACTGTTAGCGCTCGCAGAGCGAATCGTTGCCTGATCGCGATGGGCCGCGGCAGCAGCGGCGCGACCCCGACAACGTGCAAACGAACCGAACCGTCAACTCGTAGTGAAAGTAGCCCTACATCGACACAGCCAAACAGTGATCTAGAACGATCCGCGAAAGAAATGGCGGGACTGGCCACTCCGTCGTGCCCGACACGGCAAGCTCTCCGACGCTGAGCAGCTATTGACGATGATTAGCGTCATGCGTGGCCCTCATCGTGGATGTGCTTGCATCGCGCGACGGGTCGGGCGAGGCTGGCGGGAAGTCGGGCGGGCGGCGACCGTGATACGGATACCGTTGCGATGCGGCCAATGACGTCATCGCAAGCCCGCAGTGTAATCTGTTGCAGCACTGAGCCTTCCGTCGTGCATGCTGGCCATCAATTCGCTGCTCCTGTTCCTCGGTGCGTTGTGTCAAATTTTTTGGCGTTGTGCCTTGCCCAAGGATGGCGCGGATGCTATACCAAATATGTGCAATCTGGCACAGATTATATGAAGATTGGACACCAGATTGGAGAGTTGGAGGTGGCGACTATGTTGATGCGGACCGATCCGTTCCGGGACCTCGATCGCTTCACCCAACAGGTGTTGGGGACCGCGGCCCGTCCGGCCGTGATGCCGATGGATGCCTGGCGAGACGGCGAGGAGTTCGTCGTCGAGTTCGATCTGCCGGGGATCAACGAGGATTCGTTGGACCTAGATATCGAGCGCAACGTCGTGACGGTGCGCGCCGAGCGTCCCGATGTTGATCCCGGCCGAGAGATGCTGGCCACCGAACGCCCCCGCGGGGTGTTTAGCCGGCAGTTGGTTCTCGGCGAGAACCTCGACACCGACAAGATTGCTGCGTCATACGACGGTGGGGTGCTGCGGCTGCGGATCCCCGTGGCCGAGAAGGCTAAGCCCCGCAAGATTGCGGTCGGGCACGGCAACGGTCATAAGGTCATCAACGCCTGATCGGCCGGCGAGTGCGGCAGGAGTAGCCACGATGATGCAGATCAACACCGTGGTGGCGGCGGCGAGGACTGACGCTATCGGCAACATGGAGTCGGAGATCCTGTACCTGGATCCCGATATAGCGGCGCTATTCGCCGAGGTGGACGACATCTTGCGGGCAGCACTAGACGCTGCGCATTGCCCGCCGGCACCACTAGTCACGGGATGCGTCCGCATGGGGCCGCCGGCGGCTGGTCGGTCGTGGTGTGCAATTGTCCGCCCTCGAGGCGGACCCGTGCACCCCGTCCGAGCCGTCCAGCGCAGCCCTCCGACCCAGAACGACCCGCGACCACGATCAACAAACCCGAGTGAAAGGCAGGTGATGGCATCACGACAGACCTAGCCGCGCAGCCCGTACCCCCGGCCACGAAATGGGCGGTTCCTCAGCCGAATCCAGCGAGGGGACACGCCGAGGCCCAATCAAGGCGCTTCCACCCGGGGGCGGGCAGCCCGGCACTTTCAGTCAAGTGACGCCGGCGCGGATGCTTCTCAAGTCCGGCGGCCGCCAGCCCTAAGTCGACGAGGTTTCGCGATGCTCCAGTCCGATCGCTGCGACGAGTTCTGCTCGGTGACCCCGTAATTGAGGACGCTGGTCTTCGAACTCACCCATCAGTTCGGCCAGGGCCGCGGCGATGGCGTTGAGTTTATGTTGAGTGGCTTTGTCGGATCGAGACTGCGTGTTCTGCAGCAGCGCGACGAGTAAGAACGTGATGATCGTGGTCGCGGTGTTGATGACGAGCTGCCAGGTGTCGATAGTGGGCAGCACCCAAATAGTCGGTAACCAGACCACCACAATGAGCACGCATAGCGCGAAGAACCACCCCCTCGACACCCACGCGCCGGTGTAGTTGGCGAAACGGTCGAAAATCGGAAGTTTGCCGGGCACGTGGGACGGCATCACGTGGGGCGGCGTTGGATCGGTTCGAGCAAACATTTAGGTCCCTTTGTTCGGCTCCAAGCTCGGCACTTTATCCGCCGCAGACTCAGCGTTTCTCCAACTGTGGGTGGTCCCGACGTATGGGGGTACCCGCTGGAGCTGTTCGGAATCGTTGCGTCAGAAAGCCAACTGCAGTAAGGGGTTTGCGCCTGAATCTCTGCGCATGTGTTGCGCGTGAGGGCCCCAAATCGACGTTTGCGCTGCTCAGCGGTAGTGCCCCCGGCAGGATTCGAACCTGCGACACCGGCTTTAGGAGAGCCTGAAAGGCCTCCCGACGGCGGAGGCAAAAGGTGCTCTGAGCAGCCGATTTAGTGCCATTCGGTACCACCAGGTGCCACGGCGTGTCGCGCGTTCACCGACCAAGCACCGACCATAGGAAGGCGTTGGCCATCTCGTTCTGGAGCCGCTCGGTAGCGGGCTCCGGTCTGACGCTGAAGCGATAAACCGGGCTCGCTTTTACGCCGCCTTCGACGCGACGACGTGCCGCACCCCGATTTGCGTCAGCAATCCTCCATGAGATGGTCGCCGCGTCGCCGGCGACGCCTCCGAGAGCGAGGTACACGCACATAGCTCATGGATGACAGCGGCTATGCATGATCGTGTCCGAAGCGCGGAACGGCAGGAGTTGCAACAAGGCACCGCGCGGTGACTGATTCAATCCCAGTATCGCGCACCGCGTTTGACGTGCAGTGATGGGCAATTCGATCGGGTTTTGCACCACATACGCACCACGACGTCACTGCAGGTCAGGACTCCGCACAGTATCAGTGAGGAGAACCGCACAGTGACCACAGCAACCACCCAACAGCCTGATATCCCGCTGCCTGCCGGCGCCATGGCCGATGCAGAGAGCTGGGGATTCTGGGACAACCAGTTCCGGATCTTCCACGGGGCCGATCGCGTCGTCTCTGATCCCGCCGGTAACAAGGTCGCCGAAGTCCAGACCGGAGGGATCCAGTTCCCTGACGGCAGCATCGACCAGATCGAGTGCCCGCCGCGGGTCGACGTCTACGTGCACGCCGACGACGGGCTTACCGCAGACCAGGCCCGAGAGCTGGCCTTGCTGCTCGCCTTGACTGCCGACGAGGTTGATCGGTGGACCCGCCACGTTGCCACCACCGACAGCGCGGAGGTCGCGCGATGAGCCGGAAGGTGTCCGCCGAAGCGGCCTTCGAAAAATACAGGCATGCGTATATCGGGACAGCTGCAGCATTCGCGGAAGTCGTCTCCGGGTGGGACGAGCCACTGCGCTGCCAGACCGGCCAAAGCCCGCGGCCGTGCCGGAATCCGGCGAGATGGCTCGGACTAGACGACGATTGCAATCGCAAGCTGTTATGCACATTTCACAAACAGCGATAGCTGAAAACAGCGTGGGAGAACGTCGTGGATATGGGCTCGGTCGGATGCCCGTGCTGTGGCAAAAGGTTCGAAACTCCTGACCAGCGCGTCACGTTCAGGCCGGTGTGATGGCCCACTCGTCGGGTCCTGGAGCGACACTACCGACATGGCAGCCGAATTCAACGAGTACTCAGGCCGCGCCGGGATGTACCGCCTGCTCGCGGCATTCCCAGAGCAAGGACCGCAGTACAAGAAAGTTCTCGATCAGGCACTGAACGATCCGCAGCTGCGAGACATCGTTTCTCACCTTGTTGGCGTCGCTTTCGGCGGCTATGTCATCAAGGCCGAGGGCGACCTCTCCGCAGCAATCGAACTCATCAACAGCGAGCTGCGCACTGTCGAGGACCTGGACAGTCTCGGGTAGACCGATAAGAGGGAGGGGTTGACGATGAGTCGACATGAGTGCCCGCGCTGCGGGTTTGAAATGTCAGTGACCGTTGGTGAGACCGGCACGCGTTCGCCGCGGTGCTGTTCGCCCTGCCGGCCGGGTACACGATTATCGGCGTGCTGCTCGCGTACCCGTGGTTCTTCGTGCCGCTGCTCGTCGTGGCCGCCGCGCTCTGGGTGGACCGCCGCCAGCGTCAGCGCCACGCGATCGCCGCCCGCGCCGACCTTGAGCACCGCGAGCTGATGGTGCGCGCCGTCCTGCCGCGCCGTCGGGCAGCGGACCACTGGTCACCCACAGAACCCATGCGAAGGGTCGCGCGCTGAGCGCCTACCCGATTCCAGGTCGACGCTCGGGCACGGTATTTTCCGCGCTATGGAAGACACGTGGACTAACCGCGACTTACCCGTGCTCAGGGCCGCAGTAGAAATCTTCGACGACACTCAAGCATCGAAGGTCCGGGCGAGCCAAATCGCCAAGGCTGCCGAGTTTGACGACGAGACCACTCAGCGAGCACTCCGCGCGCTCTACAGGCAACCGTACTTTCAGGAAGGCACCGAAAGTAGCGGCAGCGGCTTCATCTTCGTTGGGGAACCAACAGGTGAGGCGCTGCGCCTGGCCGGGCAGTGGCCGACGCCAGAGAACATGGTCGAACGACTTGTAGCGGCGCTCGAAGCCGCAGGCGACGAGGAATCTCGCGACGCCCCAGAACAAAGCCGATTCAAACAAGCCGCGGCGCTATTACGCACAGGCGCTTTCCAAGTGGCAGTCTCGGCACTCGGAGGTGCCGGCGGCCACATGCTGTACGGCTGAGAGGGCGATGAATGATGAGTGCCCAATTCCAGATCCATGCTGAGTCGTTCCGCTCGGTCCTCATCGAGATGGTCTACTGCGAAAACGGCGCGGATATAGACACCACAGCCGGGCAGGACTACAAATCCATGGCCCACGGCAGCGCCTTCGTCTACCGACTTGACGGAAAAGACCGCCTGATCACCGCGCGACACAACGTGACTGGAAGACATTGGCAGACACACGAATTCATGGGCGGCTACCACATCGAGCCGACACACCTCCGAGTCATGTTCTTCAAGGACCCACCCGAAAAATGGGTGGTGACGCTCTCCGAGGACGACCCGAGACGCGGCGGCATCCAAGTGCTTCTCCAGCAGTATCTGGTGCCACTGATCGGCCCGGACTGGAAACCGATCTGGAACCAGCATCCGCAACTCGGCGGCGAGATGGACGTCGCAGAAGTGCCATTCAATCCCCCGGCTGACGTGGTCTGCATGAGCTGGGAAAGAACGGGCGACCGATCCGGCCCTGAGCAAGCTTCGTGGCCAGCACAGCTTTTTCCGGGCGAAGACGTGTTCATCATCGGCTACCCGTACCGACTCACCTCGGGGCCAGCTTTTCCGCTATGGATCCGCGGCACCGTCGCGTCCAACCCGATTTTCCCCTACTACTCGGACGGCAAGGCATACCCGCTCTGGCTAATCGACGCCCGAACCCGCAAAGGACAATCAGGCGCCCCAGTCATGCGCCACCGACCACCCGGGACCCTCGTCTTCAGAAACGACGGACAGCCAGCCAGAATGCCCGTCCCAGACTCAGACCTCCTCGGGGTCTACTCCGGCCGCACCAGCGACGAATCCGACCTCGGATTCGTCTGGGGCATGGACCATGTCGACGAAATCTGCCGCAACGGCGTGCCCGGAACAATCGATCCAGACCCAAGTGCCAGAAGCTGCGCGGTAGGTGAAGAATTGACCACCTCGAATTTGGAACCACAAGAAAGGTCCGTGCGGCCATGAGCGCACATCACTATCGGGTCGACGTACGCTCCGACGGCCCCAACCACTACCTCCTCCGCGTCCCGGAACTCGACGGCACCGATTGCATCGCCGAAGTCGTTGGCCAATGCGAGAACCTCGACGATCTCGAATACGATGCCGAATCGCTCGTCGCCGTGGTGCTCGACGTCAGCCCCGACGAGGTCGAAGTCGAGATCCACTGGGACACCAGCTTCCGAGCTGTCGAGGTATGCCGAGACCGCGTAGAAAGAACCGCGGAGATCCGCAGCCAGATGGTCGACATCTGGAACGAGTACATCGACCGCGTACCGCGCCGGTTCGCCGTCATCCCCGCAGAGGCACCAAACACTTGGACCCTCGTGCTCCGGACCCTCGAACCGATGCCCACCCGACTGAGCACCCTGTTCGGGGAATGGCTCTACGAGCTGCGTGCCGCTCTCGACGGCATCCTCTACCACCTTGCTGTGCAAGACAGCGGCCAGAACCCACCGCCCGCTGAACGGTCACTGATGTTCCCGATCTTCCTAGATCCAGCCAGGTTCGACGATCAGAACCACCGAGGGCGCCTCCAAGCCGTCTCCGACACCACCTTCGACCTGCTGCGACACGTGCAACCGTTCAACGCCCAGCCCGACCACTTATCCAACGTGCTGTGGTGGCTCGAGGAACTCGCTCGGATCGACCGCCACCGCTACGGTCATGCACTCGCCCCACAGATCAACCGGGTCCGCGTCGGCATCCGACCGCCGCTCATCATGGCCCGGGACTTCATGCCCGAGCCATTCCAGCCCGTCCCCGTCGACGGGCCCTCACGGACGTGTCCGTGCTCTAGTTCCTAGTTCGACTCCGATTGAACGGAGGGCAGCAACACCACTGCTCTTCAGAGCATAGGGGGTATTGCCCCCCTCTAACTCTCACCCTTGATCCAGGGATGTTGAGCCCGCGACGTCCGCTAAAGGCTGTATCGACAGTGTGCGAATGCTCCTGTCCGGGCTTGGTTACCCGTCTCCGGCTGCTAACCGTGGGATATTCGGTTGTTTCTTCCTCCATTGTATTGCTTCCCAAGCCATTTCCGATTCGTCCAGCGTTCTTGACCGTGGCACAACTGGCACAACTGGCACAAGTGGCACAAGTGGCACAACGCTCGTCTGGGGAGTTCGCCTGTGTGCGAACGAAATTCCAGTCCCCCAACTACTTAAAAATGGAGGCATGAACACACTGCCCCCATGGTCATCGATTCAACAGGCGGGTTGGTGGGGGCAAGGTGCCGGGTTAGTCGAGGAGTGTTATGTCGGGGGTCGTGATGGTGTCTTGTTTGGTGTGGGGTGGTGGGGTGCGTTTGTTGGGTTGTCGGCGGGCTGGGTTGGTCTGTATGTCGAGTCCGTGGTGGTGGAGTGCTTCGCGGAGGGTGTCGGCGATTGCTGGTGATTGGTGTGTGGCAACAACTTTCATGGTTTCGGTGGCGGCGAGCGCGGTGAGTTGGTCGAGTGCTGTTTGTCGTGCTATCCGTTGCGGTAGTGGGTTGTCGCAGTTGGGGTAGTGCTCGTCGAGATGGATTCTTGCGGCGTGGCGGCGGCTTTCTCGGTTGGTGTGGGCGAACTCAAATAGTGCGTGGTCGAGTTCGGTGTGTTGTGACCAGCCTGCGGCGTGCATCCAGGTGCTCGGGGTGGTGGTAGGCGTGGTTTGCAATGCGTGGGCGGCGTCGGGGTTGGTGTGCCACAGGCGTAATCGCGCGGTGTGGTGCAGTGTGCAGCGCAGTATTCCCATGGCGCGGTCGTCGTCTTCGAGCCACAGCCAGTATCCGGAGAGCAGGGTTGCCGAGATTTGGGTGGCGGCGGCGGCGATCGGTGGTTGGGACTGGTTCCAGTGGGCGCACAACGCGGCGAACTCGGCGGTCATGATGTGCGGGGACGTGGGGGTGAGGTGTTGGTGAAGCTGGAGGCGCTGGTCTGCGAGCTGGCGATCGTGAGTGTGCGCGGCTTGGGCAACCAGGGCCCTGGTGAATCGGTGTGCGGTGAAGGCGAGGTGGGCGAGTTCTTGTGGTGTGCGGTGCCCGCAGTGCGATCTGTCGGCGAGCACAGTGTGGTAGTCGGTGTAGAGCCTCGAGAGATGGTCGATGTTTTCCAGCGCGGCGGATCTGGTGCTTGTCAGGGGTACCACGGCTTGGGCGAGGTGCGGGAGTTCAGACTTGTGTCGTCGCGGCTGGGTATCGGAGCGGTACTTGATGAGTCGCCGCTCGTGCCCGGATGCGTCGACGATTGCCTGGGCTGTGTCGGTGTCGCGTCGTGCGTGACACAGGGCGGCTGCGGCGAGTCGCATCTGCTTGATGCACAGCGCCAACCCGTCGGAGAGGGCATCGGGTATGCGGTGAGTGTTGGTCGCCGAGTCCTCGGCGTCGAGGTCGTGCACCGCCTCGGGCTGGGCGTACTGATCAACGTGTTCTATGTCGATGAGCGTGCACAGTGCGTGATACACCCCGGCGGGGCATAGGGCCCGGCCCTCGACGGGCACGTGCTGGTGGTCGGTGTCGATGACACCTGTCGTGGGTGGGTGCTCGTCGAGATCGTCGAAGATGTCGCGGGCTGCGATGTCGGGGGCGTAGGTGGCGAGGCTATGCATCCTGGCGTGGGTCCACGCTCTGGCGATAAACGACTCGATTGATTCGTCATCGCGACGCGCGATACCGCCCGCAAGCAGGACTGTCCATCGGCCAAGTTGTTGCCGTAAAACAATGGCCGCGCCGACGGTGTGGCCGGCCAGCATCAACCGCAGCGCCGCGATGGTGCTTTGCAACGCCCAGGACAGGTGGGTCGGCCACGGGCTCTCGTGCGGTGTTGCGTGCTGTGTGAGCTGATGACCTTGACGGATAAAGACCGCGTCTAATTCGCAGACCGACAGCAGATGAGGAAGGTACTGGTTCATCGAGCGTTGGGCTGGCGCATCGAGATTGTCGATTCGAGCCCAGTAGCGGCTGATCAGTGTCTCGGCGAGTTGTGCCGGGCCGCTCGCTGCCAGGCGTTCGTATGCTCTGACGGTGGGCGCGACGTACTGAGCGGGGGGTTCGGCGTGTGTGCTGGCACGCGCGGCGTTCTCGGGTGTCGGTTGCCTCAGACCGAGTCCGCGTTCGACCCCGTTTTGACGACTGTTTTCGCCTGGCACGTTGGTGGACATCGCGTATCGGGTTAGTCGAAAAGTGGTGTGTCGGGGGTTGTGGTGGTGTCGTGTGCGGTGCGGTCTGGCGTCGTGCGGCCCTCGGGTTGTCGGCGTGCTGGGCTGGTCCGGAGGTCGAGTCCGCTGTTGTGCAGTGCTTGGCGCATGGTGTTGGCGATTGTTCGTGATTGGTGTGTATCAACGACTTTCATGATTTCGGTGGCGGCGAGGGTGGTGACTTTGTTCAGCGCTACTTCTCGGGCTTGGCGCTGGGAGAGCCAATCTTGGGCGTAGTGGTCGTACCCGCGGAAGAGGAGGGCTGGGGCGTCGATGCGGCTTTCGCGGTTGGCGTGGGCGTAGTCGTAGAGCGCGAAATCGAGCGAGCGGTGTTGCGACCAGCCTGCGATGTTGCGCCAGCGGCGCGGGGTGGTCGAGGGGATGGTCTGCAATGCTTGGGCGGCGTCGGGGTTGGTGTGCCATAACCGCATTCGCGCGGCGTGGTGCAGTGTGCAGCGCAGGATTCCCATGGCGCGGTCGTCTTCTTCGAGCCACAGCCAATACCCGGAGAGCAGGGTTGCCGAGATTTGGGTGGCGGCGGCAGCGATGTGTGGTTGGGACTGGTTCCAGTGCGCGCACAGCGCGGCGAATTCCGCGGTCAAGATCTGCGCGGACCGCGGGCCCAGATGGTGGCGGATCCCGAGGCGCCCGTGTGAGATGTTGAGGTCCAGGGCATGGCAGTGCTCGGTGATCGCGAATCTGATGTAGCGGTGCGCGGCGAAGGTGAGTTCGGCGAGCTCTCGCGGCGTGGGATGCTCGGCGCGGGATCTGTCAGCGAGCACTGCGTGGTAGTCGGTGTAGCGCTGGAAGAGTTCGTTGATGTTGGTGGGGGAGGCCAGTTCGGTGCGCACCAGCGGCACCAGGGCCGGGGTCGCTCGGTGGAGCGGCGACGTGCACAGCGGCGCTGGTGGTGTCGCCGCGTGCACGGCGGGTGGTCGCTGGGGAGCTGACGGCGAACCGAGTGCGCGTGCGGTGTCGGGGTCGGGTGGCGCTGCGCCTCTTCTTGGTGCGGCGAGTTGCATGTGCAGGAGGCACAGCGACAGCGCATCGCAGAGAGCTCGGGTCGGCGAGTCCGTGGCGTCGGGGTCGTGAACAACCTCGCCCTCGGTCGGCGGTTCAGGTGGTTGTGCATCGATGAGCTGACACAGTTCGTGATACACGTGGGCGGGGCATATGGTCTGTCCGTCGAGTTGGACATGCTCGTGGTCGGTGCGGATCACTCCTGTGGTGGGTGGGTGTCTAGCACATCTTCTTTTTTTTTTTTTAAACCGCCGCGCACCCCCGGATTTTACCCCTCCCCTTTCCGCGGGGGGGGGGGGGGGGGGGGGGGGGGGGGGGGGGGGGGCGGGGGGGGGGGGGGGGTGGGGGGGGTGTCGATATCGTCGAAGATGTCGCCTACCCCGACGTCGTGACTGTATCGACCGAGCATCTCCATGGCGCCGCGCGTCCACGCTCGAGAGATGAACGACTCGATCGATTCGCGACGGCGCTGGACGACAGGTTCGGCCCGCGCCAGCAGGAGTGTCCATCGGCCAAGTTGTTGCCGCAAAATGATTGCGGCGCCCACGGTTTGGCCGGCGAGCATCAAGCGCAGCGCCGCGATGGTGCTTTCCAGACTCCAGGACAGGTGTGTTGGCCACCGGCTGTCATGCGGCGGCGAATACCACAGCAGATGACGGCCTCCGCCGAGAAGAGCTGCGTCCAATGCGCTGATCGCCAACAGATGAGGAACGCAGTCGTCCATCAAACGTTGGGCCACGGCATCGAGATTGTCGATCCGCGTGGTGTGGCGATTGATGAGTGCTGCGGCCAGTTGTGCTGGGCCGCTTGCCGCGACGCGTGTATAGGCTTCGACGGTGGGTGCGATGTCGCGAGTGCGTCGTTCGGCCTTGACGATCGCGCGTGCGGCTTCTTTGGGCGTCGGTTGCACCTGACCGAGCCTGCGTTCGCGCTTGTGGCGACTTTTGCGTCCCATCGTGCTGGGCCCCTCCCGCTACTGGCCGCGACCCGCTGCGAACTCCGCACCAACGACGCCGACCTCAGTCCGCTTGGTGGGCAACGCGTGTCGCTTCGATTCGCAACGGGCCTGGTATTGCCGCAGCGTAAAACGAAGCGCGACAAGGCGTCTACCAGTGACCCGCAAATAACTCGCCACGGCATGACGCAACGTCGAAAAGTGCCGGACCCTCCGGAATTGCGATGTCGACGGTTGCGAGCAGCGCGCAACGCGTGCAGTGGCAACGGCAGCGTGTCGACGATGGGCAGTTCTCATGCCAACAGTTCGCCGCGTGGCCGCCCGTCGTCAGTGCAACCGTTCCTCGAGTGGGATCCGCCCACGGACGCCGGTCGTTTCAGGGCGCGCATTCGCACCACACAGGTTCGGCCAGCGCACAATGACGGTATGGACGACGATCTGGTACCGACCGCGTTGCTCACTCGGGTGTTGGGCCGGCATTTGCGGCTGCCGGTGAGTTGGGATGACGCGGAGCGCGAGGAGTTCGTCGCCGAAGCCGCTCAAGAGGTCGCCTACAGGGTGGCGGAGCTGGCCGATGATTGGGCAGATCGCGCCGTGACCGAATGGGGCCGAGCGCACTGGCAGCTCCCCGATGCTGACACCCACGCCCGGGTGGTGCTGCAGGCCCGCCGAGCCGCACTGGTCGCGGTGCTGTGCGAGGTGCTGCCCGAGGTGGCGGTCGCCGAATTCTTTGCGGTGGCCTGACTTTGTGGCCGCCGAATCGCCGCGTCCCACGACCTCGGGCGACCGCGGCCAGGCTCGCTGCCTAGGTCAGCGCGCGCCGCGAGGACAGCGCCAGATGAAGCGCGTCCCAGCGCGACGGTAGGACCGCGGCGCGCTGCGCGGCGCCGCGGCCGCGGGACCGCGCCCCGGTAATTAACCCAGCAGCCGGGCGGCCCGCAGCGCAGTCAGCAGCCGCGCAGCTGCACGCACGGTGGCGTCGTGCTCGCCACGATGCAGGCTACCTAGGGTTGCGGCATCGGCCAGGCCGTCGAGCACATCGCGGCACGCGCGGGGCGAGGCAAGCACGATCGCGGCCGCCTGGGCAGGGTCTGGTGATGGCGCGTGCAGCTCCACGACGCGATCGCGGTACTCCATGCACACCACCGGCGTTTCGACGCGCTCCACCACACGCTCGACGCGCACTCCGATCGCTCCAGACCGAGCAGCTCGACGCTCCTCATAAGCGGCCCGGCGGCATACCTGCGAGCACCACACGCGTGGACGACCCCTGCCGACAGCCGCGGGCAGCCCGGCCCGACAGCGCGGACAGACAGGCCGATCGGACACGATGAAACACTAACGCCATTTCGTACGGACGAAAAGACCGCCCCGATTCATGCCCTTAATGCAAGAGGTGTGTGGTGCGTGGGGCGGTTGAAAAATGGTGGTGGCGTTCGGCGTTGGTGAGCAGCGCCAACTCGGTGGAGCGAGTTATGTTGGTGTGCTCAAGAACTGGGACACAGGGGGCGGCGACAAAGGGGGACATGGGATCGCGGCGGTGATGTTGGAGTTGGTGGTAGAGCCCAAGCCCGGCGGCGTCATATGGTTCAGCGATGGTGAACATCAACTCGAAACACAAGCGCGCAAGCGTGTTCGCGAGGCGCAAGTGAAAGCCAATGAAGCGCGTCTAAGTGCGAGCGCCGCAACGTCGATGATGCCGTGTCGTTCTGGTCGAACTAGGACGGTTAGGGGCTGTTGACGAGTGGGAGAAAACCGCGTCCAGGAAGTGCGAGCAGAGGGTGTGCGGCGACGTGATGAGCACCCTCAGGCCAGTGCTGCAGCGGTGACATGAATTCAGGCGTGCAGTGAATCTGTTGCGACGATTGCTGAATTGGCGGGGGTCAAAGTGGGGGACGTGCGTGCGGTGCTGAAGGCGGCGAGCGCGCGGTCCGCCGCGCGCTCGGATGCACTAGGTGCGGTGGTGGGTGTCAGACGGTGTATGGGTGGCTGCGGCGAATGGCGGCTGCCACCCCGGAGCCGTCCGCGGCGGATAGGGTTGCTCCAGGCGCGTCGGGGAGCACTCCCTGGTCTAAAGGTGCTCGAGTCGGGGGCCCTTGGGCCAGCGAATGTCGTAGACGACAACGGCCATCCAAATCGGTACGTCGAGTTAGGTCCAGCGTCTGGGCATCGCAGTCGGATTTCCCGGTGCGAAATTGTATCCGTCCGGCTCGAATGAGCTGCCGCCTTACGGGTATCAGGAGTGGCTACCGGGCTCAGGGATATTCATGCGGCATGGCGATTTAACTCCCAAACCGTACTCCCCGTGGGAATCTCGGGCCTGCATTGCTGACCTATCCCCAGTAAGCCCATCGCTGCACAGTTGCCAGCTGCTCACTGCTCGTCGTAGATAGCAAGCTGATCGAAAGCGACGAAGGCGACGCAGTTCGGATTCTGCGGCGGATGAACTCGGACGCTGAGATTGACGCTGGGTTCGTTGTCGATAGCAACGACGTCCGTGATGCCCTTGGGCAGATGATCTTGGGGCCACCCGGCATCATTGGTTGGCATGTCAGTCAGCACCCGCAGTCGCTTGCCGTGTAGTCCGGTGGTGTCGTAGCAGAACCGGTGAAATGTGTGGTCTCGCCGCGATTCTGCGCCACGCCTTGATTGTCGCGCGGCGCTCCGGTAACTAGAAGGGAAATTGCGTGCGAGTTTTTGTTGGACGCAGCCGTACCACGGCAATACAAGGGCCGCGCTCTCGATCGGTTGGCGAGCTCTACGCTGCCGATTCCTCAGGGCGTCTTGGAAGTATTGGGCATGTGGTCCGACGATCTGCTTCTGACGCCACGATTTACCTCACTGTCGGCGTCGGGTGAAGACTGACCCCTGATCGTCGGGTGAATTTGGACCCCCTCCGTTGATGCTGAGGAAGTGATGTCAGTGGAGGATTGGGCTGAGATCCGCCGGTTGCACCGGTCGGAGGGGATGCCGATCAAGGCGATTGCCCGGGTGATGGGTGTGGGCCGCAATACGGTCCGGCGAGCGTTGGCGGCTGAGGGGCCACCGAAGTATGAGCGGTTGCCGCGTGGTTCGAAGGTCGACGCGGTCGAGCCGCAGATCCGTGAGTTGTTGCGGGCCTATCCGAGGATGCCGGCCACGGTGATCGCTGAGCGGGTCGGCTGGGGGTATGGGATCACGATTTTGAAGGACCGGATCCGTGAGCTGCGGCCGCTGTATCTGCCGCCAGACCCGTCGGGGCGAACCCAGTATGTGGCCGGTGAGTTGGCGCAGTGCGATCTGTGGTTTCCGCCGGTGGACATCCCGCTGGGGTGTGGTCAGTTTGGCCGGCCCCCGGTGCTGGTGATGGTCAGTGGATACTCGCGAGTGATCACCGCGAAGATGCTGCCGTCGCGGCAGTCACCGGATCTGTTGTGCGGGCATTGGGAACTGTTGTGCGGTTGGGGTGTTGTCCCGCGAGCATTGGTGTGGGACAACGAGTCTGCGGTCGGTAAGTGGCGGGGTGGTAAGCCCGAACTCACCTCGGCGATGAACGCCTTCCGCGGGGTGCTGGGCATCAAGGTGGTGTTGTGCCGGCCCGCCGACCCGGAGGCCAAGGGTCTGGTGGAGCGGGCCAACGGCTACTTGGAGACCTCGTTTCTGCCGGGGCGGTCGTTTGACTCTCCGGCGGACTTCAACGACCGACTCACCACGTGGTTAGTCGGTGCCAACTCCCGTACTCATCGCAGGCTGGGCTGTCGGCCGGCCGATCGCTGGGATGCTGATGCCGCAGCGATGCTGGAGTTGCCGCCCACAGCGCCGGCGGTGGGCTGGGCCACCACGGTGCGGTTGGGGCGCGATCATTACGTGCGCCTGGGTACCAATGACTACTCGGTGCACCCGTCGGTGATCGGCCGCAAAGTCAGCGTCAGCGCGGATCTGAATATGGTGTGGGTGCAGTGTGACTCGGTTCTGGTCGCCGTCCATCGGAGGTGTTGGGCGGCGCATCAGACGATCAGCGACCCCGCCCACATCGAGGCAGCCGCACAGCTGCGGACCCGGCACCGGCTGACGGCGAGCGCGCCTGCTGACGACGCGGTGGCCTACCGGGATCTGTCTGACTACGACCGCATCCTGGGTCTGGGCGAGGAGGCCGCCTCGTGACCACCAAACGCACCTCGACCTCTAGCCGCGACATCACCGCCGAGCTGGCGTTTCTGACCCGCGCCCTCAAGGCGCCCTCGCTGGGTGATGCGATTGCGCGGTTGGCTGAGCGGGCCCGCGCCGAGAGTTGGACCCATGAGGAGTTCCTGGCGGCGTGTCTGCAACGCGAGGTCGCCGCCCGCGAGTCCCACGGTGGTGAGGGCAGGATCCGTGCAGCCCGGTTCCCAGCACGAAAGGCATTGGAGGAGTTCGACTTCGACTATCAACGATCCCTCAAACGCGATCAGATTGCGCACCTGGGCACCCTGGACTTCATCGCCTCCAAACAGAACGTCGTCTTCCTCGGACCGCCCGGGACCGGTAAGACGCACTTGTCGATCGGAATCGGCATCCGAGCCTGCCAGGCCGGGCACCGCGTCGCGTTCGCCACCGCCGCCCAATGGGTCGACCGTCTCGCCGCGGCCCACCATGGCGACCGACTCCAAGACGAACTGATCAAACTCGGCCGCGTGCCGCTGTTGATCATCGACGAAGTCGGCTACATCCCGTTCGAACCCGAAGCGGCCAATCTGTTCTTCCAGTTGATCTCAGCCCGCTACGAACGCGCCAGTCTGATCGTCACGTCGAACAAGCCCTTCGGTCGCTGGGGTGAAGTCTTCGGCGACGACGTCGTCGCCGCAGCCATGATCGACCGCCTTGTCCACCACGCCGAGGTCCTCTCAATGAAAGGAGACAGCTACCGACTAAAGGACCGAGACCTCGGCCGCGTCCCCGCGGCCACAACCACCAAAGAAACCTAGGAGCGGGGTCCACTTTCAACCGACGCAAAGGGGTACAGATTCACCCGACGTTGACACTCACTCGGTCCAAAGTCCACAGCGATCCCTCACCAGGTCGACGGCTGCCCTGCTCTGTGTGGCGGTCGAGTGCCCGGCGGCTTGCCGCGGGTGCGCTGTAGAGCCGTACTCGATCAGCCGAGCTCCCCCAAGACTTCACTCTGACGAGAGACAAAAGTGTCTCCTGTCGAGGGTAGTTACCAGGCTGATCACGTCGATATCGTGCCTGCTATGTCCTCGGCTGACTGTGTGCTGGACCACACAGCATCGTCATGCCCATGCAAGTGGCGATGTGCCCATTTGCCGACCGCGTTGGGGCGGCACGCATGGTGACGCTACATCCGGCCACCAAGCCGGTCCGGGCGATGGGCGACTTCTTCGTGATGACAGCGGAGACTTTCGTGACTATGTTCAAGCCACCTTTCGCGTGGCGTGAATACCTACTCCAGTGCTGGTTCGTGGCGCGGGTATCGACACTCCCCGGGATATTGATGACGATCCCTTGGGCAGTGATTTCGGGGTTCCTTTTCAATGTCCTGCTGACCGATATCGGTGCCGCGGATTTTTCCGGCACCGGCTGCGCGATCTTCACCGTGGACCAGAGCGCCCCGATAGTGACGGTCTTGGTGGTCGCGGGCGCCGGCGCCACCGCCATGTGCGCCGATCTGGGTGCGCGAACTATCCGCGAGGAACTCGACGCGATGCGGGTAATGGGCATTAACCCCATCCAGGCGCTGGTGGTTCCGCGCGTGTTGGCGGCGACCACCGTCTCGCTGGCGCTGGCCTCGGTGGTGATCACCGCGGGTCTTATCGGTGCGTTCTTTTGCTCCGTATTTCTTATGCACGTCTCGGCGGGTGCGTGGGTGACGGGTCTCACCACGC
Source organism: Mycobacterium numidiamassiliense (assembly GCF_900157365.1). Classification (GTDB taxonomy): domain Bacteria; phylum Actinomycetota; class Actinomycetes; order Mycobacteriales; family Mycobacteriaceae; genus Mycobacterium; species Mycobacterium numidiamassiliense. The sequence continues at coordinate 1,116,812 of NZ_FUEZ01000004.1, forward strand.
TCACCCACATGGCCGACGTCATCATCTCGATGGTCAAGGCGACGCTATTCGGGTTGGCGGCAGGCCTGATCGCCTGTTACAAGGGCATCTCGGTCGGCGGCGGCCCCGCCGGGGTCGGCAGCGCGGTGAACGAAACGGTGGTGTTTGCCTTCATCGTCTTATTCGTGACCAACATCATCGTCACCGCTGTCGGCATGCCGTTCATGGTGAGGTGAACCTGTGACGCTTAGTGCTCCGAGCAACCTACATCCGCGCCTACAACGTACGACGAAAACCCTGGTGGCTGAATGGAATCGGATCGGATCGCAGACGCGGTTCTACATCACCACACTGGCCGGGGTTCCCGATGCCATCATGCACTACAGGAGCGAGCTGTTCCGGCTGATCGCGCAAATGGGGTTGGGGAGCGGGGCTCTTGCGGTGATCGGCGGAACCGTCGTGATCGTCGGCTTCTTGACGATGACTACCGGTGCAATTGTGGCAGTGCAGGGCTATAACGAATTCGCTTCCGTCGGCGTGGAGGCCTTGACGGGCTTCGCATCGGCCTTTTTCAATCCCCGAGAAATCGTGCCAGGAACTGTCATGGTCGCGCTGGCGGCCACCATCGGTGCCGGTAGCACCGCTCAGCTGGGGGCGATGCGGATCAACGAGGAAATCGATGCGCTCGAGGTGATCGGTATCCGCAGCGTCAGCTATCTGGCGAGCACCCGGGTGGTGGCCGGGGTCGTGGTGGCTATCCCACTGTTCTTTGTGGGGCTCATCACGGCGTTTATGGCCGCTCGCCTCGGCACCACGGTCGTCTATGGTCAGGGGTCTGGCGTCTTCGACCACTACTTCAACACGTTCCTCAGTACGAGCGACCTGCTCTGGGCGTTGTTCGAAGTCGCCGCGGTCGCCGTGATGATCATGCTTCTGTGCACCTTCTACGGGTACACGGCGCACGGCGGGCCGGCCGGGGTCGGCGAGGCCGTTGGCCGCGCCGTTCGTGCCTCCATGGTTGTCGCGTCGATGCTCATCGTCGTCATGACATTCGCCATCTATGGCAAGTCCGGCAACTTCCACCTGGCGAGCTAGCGGGATGAATCACAGGCAAGGTCTGCACCGTTTGCACGACGCGTGGTGGACGCTGGTCTTGTTCGCGGCGATCGGTGCGGTTGTTTTCGTGGCGGCGGCGTCCTTTGATGAAACCTTCCGGTCCTATGTGCTGGTGACGTTGACATCGAATCGCTCGGGGCTGGTCATGGACACCGGCGCCAAGGTCATGATGCGCGGTGTGCAGGTGGGTCGCGTAGCCCAGGTCAACGATGACAACGGCCGGGCCGGCCTCACGCTGGAGATCGACCCGGATCAGCTCCAATACATCCCGGCCAACGTGGAGGCAAAGATCGAGGTCACCACCGTGTTCGGGGGCAAATTCGTCGACCTGATCTCTCCTGCTGATCCCAGTGCCCGGCACTTAGTCGCCGGTGCGGTGCTGCATTCCAGCAATGTCACCACCGAGGTGAACACGGTCTTTGAGAACGTCGTCGATCTGCTCAACATGGTCGATCCGGAAAAGCTCAACGCCGTGCTGACCGCGGTGGCCGACGCGGTGCGCGGGCGGGGGGAACAGATAGGCCAGGCCACCACCGACCTCAATCAGGTTCTGCTGGCACTCAACGCGCGCCGCGACACTATCCGTCAAGACTGGCGTTCATTGAAAAGCTTCAGCGATACCTACGACGCGGCCGCCCGAGACATCGTGGCTATCCTGAACGCCGCCAGCACCTCCAGTGTCACCATCGTGAATCACAAGACTGCGCTAGATAGCCTGCTGCTCAACGCCATCGGGTTCACGAGGGCCGGAACCAACCTGCTCGGCACAAGCAGAGACAGCTTCGTCGCGTCGGTCAACAACCTCGAGCCGACGACAAACCTGTTGTTGAAGTACAACCCCGAGTACACCTGCATGCTGCAGGGAGCCAAGTGGTTCCTCGACAATGCGCGGCCGGCCTGGGGCGGGGACGGCCGCACGATCTGGCTTGATGTCGGCCTGTTGCTGGGCAACGACCCCTATGTGTATCCCGACAACCTGCCCATTGTCGCCGCGAAGGGCGGACCTGGAGGAAAACCGGGTTGCGGGTCGCTGCCGGATCCCACGAAGAACTTCCCGGTGCGACAGTTGGTTACCAATACCGGTTGGGGAACCGGCCTTGACATGCGGCCCAACCCCGGCATCGGGCATCCCTGCTGGGTTGACTTCTTCCCGGTCACCCGCGGCCTGCCCCAGCCGCCGAGCATCCGCCAGTGCATCCCCGGCCCTGCGGTCGGACCAGAGCCCTACCCCGGGGCGGCGCCCGTCGGGGCAGCGCTTTACGGGCCGGGCGGGGTGCCCCTGTGGCCGGGAGTGCCTCCAGCAAAGCCTAACCCGACGTCGGCGGAACCCGGCCCGCCCTCACCGTGACGGCCGCCAATCTACTCGAAGGGGGACAGGTGCTGTGAAAGAAAACCTGACAGGCGTCATTGTGCGCCTGGCCATCTTCTTTGTGATCTGTGGCTTGGTCACGTTCGTGCTGCTGACAGTCTTTGCGGAGTTCCGATTCGGCGAGGGCAAGACCTACAACGCCGAGTTCAGCAACGTGTCCGGACTGAAGCAGGGCAACTTGGTCCGGGTCGCCGGCGTGGAGGTCGGCAAGGTCGAAGACATCTCCATCAATCCCGACGCAACGGTACGGGTCGAATTCAGCGCCAACGCGTCCGCGGTTTTGACCGATGGCACCCGGGCCGAAATCCGCTACGACGACTTGATCGGCGGCCGCTATCTGTCGCTCGAGGAAGGAGCCGGCAGCCCCAGAATCCTCAATCCCGGTCAGACCATTCCGCTGGCGCGCACCAAACCGGCACTGGATCTGGATTCGGTGATGGGCGGCTTCCGGCCGTTGTTTCGGGCGCTCAACCCGGATCAGGTCAACGCCCTGACAGGCCAGTTGATTGAGGCGCTTCAGGGCCAGGGCGCCACGATCGGGTCCTTCCTGGATCAGGCCGCAGGGTTGACCAACACACTGGCCGACCGCGATCTGCTGATCGGGCAGGTAGTCGACAACCTCAACGTGGTGTTGGGATCACTGGGTGGCCAAAGCGACCAGCTTGACAAAGCGGTGGTATCCCTCGCGGAGCTGGTGCACGGGCTGGCGCAACGCAAAACCGACATCACCAACGCGGTGGCCTACACCAACGTCGCCACCGGCAGCATTGCTGACTTGCTGACACGCGCCCGGAAGCCCGTTCAGGAGGTGGTTCACGGGACCGACCGTGTCGCGGCGATCGCGGCTGCCGATCACGACTACCTCGACACTCTGCTGAACACGCTGCCCGACAAATACCGAGCGCTGAACCGTCAAGCTGTGTACGGGGATTTCTTCAGCTTTTACTTCTGCGATGTCGTGTTGAAGGTGAACGGCAAGGGAGGTCAGCCGGTGTATGTCAAGGTAGCCGGTCAAAGCACCGGCAGGTGCACACCGAAGTGAGGAAACCACTCTCCCAACGCAATCCCTTCGTCCTGGGCACTGTCGGCATCTTGGTGCTCGCCGGGCTCTTGGTGGCTGCGCTGCAGTGGCAGAAGCTGCCCTTCCTCAAAGAGGGCAAGGAATATCGCGCTTATTTCGCCGATGCTGGCGGGCTGTCCAGCGGCGCCGCTGTGGAGGTCTCCGGCTATTCCGTGGGAACTGTATCCAGCATTTCACTCGACGCGACTGGCGTTCTGGTGACGTTCAACATCGGCGGCAACGTTCACGTGGGCGACCGGACGGCGGCGGCGATTAAGACCAAGAGCCTGTTGGGCGCCAAGTTTCTCGAGGTCACGCCGCGCGGTGAAGGGCAGCTAGTCGGCGTAATCCCGCTCGATCGGACGGTGTCGCCCTACCAGCTGCCCGATGCGCTTGGCGATTTGGCAACCACCATCAGCGGGCTGAACACCAACCAGCTGTCCGACTCGTTGGCCACCCTGGCGCAAACCTTTTCCAGCACGCCACCAGATCTGAAGAACGCGGTCCACGGGGTGGCGCGGTTTGCGCAAACACTCGACAGGCACGACGCCCAACTCCGTCACCTGCTTGACAACGCGGCCAAAGCAACCAAAGTGCTGGCCAAGCGCACCGACCAGGTGGTCAGCCTGGTCAAGGACACCAATGCCTTGCTGGCGCAACTGCGGACGCAAAGCGGCGCCCTGGATCAGATCGCAACCAACATCTCGGCGGTGTCGCGGCAACTGAAGGGGTTCATCGCCGAGAACCGACAGCAGCTGCGCCCGGCGCTGGACAAGCTCAATGCGGTGCTCGCGATCGTCGACAACCGCAAGGAACGCATCCAACAAGCGATCAAGGGGCTCAACGTCTACGCCATGTCCCTGGGTGAGTCGCTTGCGTCCGGCCCATTCTTCAACGCATACGTGGTCAACCTTCTGCCGGGCCAGTTCCTGCAGCCGTTCATCAGTGCCGCATTCTCCGACCTGGGACTGGACCCGGCCACCCTGCTGCCGTCGCAGGTGACGGACCCGCAGACCGGCGAGCCGGCGACCCCGGCACTGCCGGTGCCCTACCCGCGCACCGGCCAGGGCGGCGAGCCGCGGTTGAATCTGCCCGACGCGATCACCGGCAACCCGGGCGACCATCAGTGCGGTTTGCCCGGCATGGCGTTGCCCGGCCCTGGCTGCTACCCGTACCGGGAGCCGCCGCCGGCCCCACCACCTGGCGGCCCGCCGCCCGGGCCGCCGGCGGTCCCCATCCCCGCACCAACGCCCTCGCCGATCAATGTGGAAGTCGGGCCGGGGCCCTCACGGCCGGGAGGCCAACCGTGATGACCAGACTGCGACAAGCCCGCACGGTGTTGGCCACCACGCTCATCCTGGTGCTCGTCGCCGGGGTGTTCGTCGCCATGCGAGCCGCCGAGCACACCGCCCGAACGCTGGTGGTCGCCTACTTCGACAACAGCAACGGTCTGTTCGCCGGAGACGACGTGCGCATCCGGGGCGTGCCAGTGGGCAAAGTCCTCAAGATTGAACCGCAGCCCCTGAGGTCCAAGATTTCGTTCTGGTTCGATCCCAAGTACAAAGTCCCCGCCAATGCCGAGGCCGCGATCTTGTCCCCGCAGCTGGTGACGGGCCGGGCTATCCAGCTGACGCCGCCCTACACCGGCGGTCCCACCATGCAAATGGGCGCGGTCATCCCACAAAACCGCACCGCGGTACCGGTCGAATGGGACGACATACGGACGCAACTCGAGCGGCTAACCACATTGCTGCAGCCGAGTCAGCCGGGCGGTGTGAGCACATTGGGCGCCTTAATCAACACCGCCGCCGACAACCTGCGGGGACAAGGCGCCACGATACGCGACACCGTCATCAAGCTGTCGGAGACGGTCTCTGCGCTCGGCGATCACAGCAACGACATCTTCTCCACCCTGAAAAATCTGTCGACACTGGTGTCGGCGTTGCACGACAGCGCGGATCTGCTCGAGCACCTGAACCGTAACCTGGCCACGGTGTCGGGGCTGCTGGCCGATGACCCGAACAAAGTCGGCGAGGCGGTCGAGGACCTAAACGCTGTGGTCGGTGACGTGCAGAGCTTCGTCGCAGATAACTCGGAGACGCTGGGCACCACGTCGGACAAGTTGACGTCGATCAGCAAGGCGGTGGTCGACAGCCTTGACGACATCAAACAAACGCTGCACATCTTGCCGACGGCAGCTGTGAACTTCAGCAACATATTCGAGCCGTCCAACGGGGCGCTGACCGGGGTACTAGCGGGCGCTAACATGGCCAACCCCATCGCTTTCCTGTGTGGTGCCATCCAGGCCGCTTCCCGGTTGGGGGGCGAGCAAGCAGCGAAACTGTGTGTGCAATACCTGGCGCCGATCGTGAAGAACCGCCAGTACAACTTCGCCCCGCTGGGGGAGAACCTTTTCGTCGGCGCACAGGCCAGGCCGAATGAGGTCACCTACAGCGAGGACTGGATGCGGCCCGACTACGTTCCGCCGGCCGCCGATACGCCGCCAGCCCCCGGGGCCGCATCCAGTCCTCGCTGTAGGTGACCTCATTCGGCCTGGCCCAACAAGACACAGGCCGCACCCGCCCCGGATGCTCCGCCGGCGTCTCCGACGGTCGCCACCAACCCCGCGGCCGGCCTGTCCGGCATGATGATGCCGCCGGGAGGTGGCTCGTGAGGCACGGCCGTTGGCGCCGCGCAGCGGCGAGCCTGGGCATGGTGGTCCTGGCCGGGGTATCTGGCTGCGGTTGGCACGGGCTGAATTCGCTGCCGCTGCCTGGCACGCAGGGCAACGGTCCGGGCTCCTTCGTGATCCAGGCCCAGATGCCCAACGTCAACAACATCCAGCCCAACGCGCGGGTGCGAGTCGCAGACGTCATTGTCGGCCACGTCACGAAAATCGAGCTCCAGGGTTGGCACGCGGTCGTGTCCATGCGCCTTAACGGCGACGTCGACCTACCGGCCAATGCCACCGTCAAGATCGGGCAGACGACCATATTGGGTTCATTACATATCGAGCTGGCGCCCCCGAGGAACGAACCACCGCACGGAAGGCTTCGCGAAGGCTCCGTCATTTCGTTGTCCCACGCGGGTTCCTTCCCGACCCCTGAGCAGACGTTGGCGGCGCTGTCGTTGGTGCTCAACGGCGGTGGATTGGGCCAAGTAGGGGACATTACCGAGGCGCTGAGCACCGCGTTTCGCGGTCGCGAGCAAGACTTGCGAAGCCTGATCGAACAACTGGACAAGTTCGCTGCGAACCTCAACGACCAGACCGATGACATCATCGCCAGCACCGAGAGCCTGAACCACCTGACCGGGAAGTTCGCCGAGCAGCAACCCGTCTTGGACCGTGCGGTTAAGACCATCCCCGAGGCGCTTGCGGTGCTCAACAACGAGCGGGACACCCTCATCGAGGCGGCCGACCAGCTGGGCAAGTTCAGCGCCTTGGCCGCCGACACCGTCATCAAAACCAAAGAAAACCTCGTCAAAGAGCTGAACGCCGTCGGACCGGTGCTGGAGTCGCTGGCCAACGCCGGTCCGAGCTTGACCCGCGCGCTCAGCATTATTCCCACCTATCCGTTCCCCAACGAAACCATCGAAAAATGGCAGCGGGGTGACTACGCCAACCTGACTGCGATCATCGACCTCACCCTGAGCCGCATCGACCAAGGACTCTTCACCGGCACGCGGTGGGAATGCCATTTGACCCAGCTGGAGCTGCAGTGGGGCCGGACTATCGGTCAGTTCCCCAGCCCGTGCACCGGAGGCTACCGGAATACGCCTGGCAATCCGCTGACTGCCGCTTACCACTGGGATCAGGGGCCATAACGTGTATTTGAGCCGCCAAGCGAGGATCCAACTTGCCATCTTCACGGTGGTCGCGCTTGCCGCGTCCGCGGTAATGGTCCTGCACTACATGAAGTTGCCCGCCGCCCTGTTCGGTGTCGGCCGCTACACGGTGACGGTCGAGTTGGCGCGAACCGGCGGGCTGTACAACAGCAGCAACGTCACCTATCGGGGCGCCGAAGTCGGCCGGGTGCAATCGCTGCACCTGACTGCCACCGGTGCGGCGGCCGTGTTGTCGCTGAAATCTGGCATCGACATCCCGTCGGATCTCAAGGTCGAGGTACACAGCCAATCGGCGGTCGGGGAGCAGTACGTCGCGTTACTTCCGCGAAGCGAAACCTCGCCGCCGCTGAAAAACGGTGATGTGATCCCAATAAAAGACACCTCGGTGCCCCCCGACATCAATTCCCTGATCGACGCCCTCAACACCGGCCTGCGGGCGGTGCCGCGCGACAACCTCAAAACCGTCGTCGACGAGTCCTACACCGCAGTGGGTGGGCTCGGCCCGGAACTGTCCAGGATCGTCAAGGGCTCCACCGATCTGTCGATCGATGCACGCCGAAATCTGGATCCGCTGTTGGCGCTGATCGACCAGGCAGGCCCGGTGCTGGATTCGCAGACCGACACTTCCGATGCGATTCAGGGGTGGGCGGCACACCTGGCCACGGTGACCCATGAACTGCAGACCCACGACGAAGCTGTCGCCGGCATCCTGGACAACGCTGGCCCCGCGGCTGCCCAGGGGCAGAAGCTGGTCGAGCGGTTACAACCCACCTTGCCTATCCTGCTGGCCAATCTTGTCAGCGTCAGCCAGGTCGCGCTCACCTACCAAAGCGACCTCGAACAGACGCTCGTCTTGGTGCCCCAGCTCATCTCCGACGAATCGGCCGGCCTGGTGGCAAACGCGAACACTAAGCAGGCATACCGGGGTCAATACCTGAGCTTCAACCTCAACCTCAACCTCCCGCCTCCGTGCACCACTGGGTTTCTGCCAGCGCAACAGATGCGGAATCCCACGCTCGAGGACTACCCGGAACGCCCGGCCGGCGACCTGTACTGCAGGATCCCGCAGGACTCACCGATGATCGAGGTGCGCGGTGCGCGCAACATCCCGTGCGAAACGGTGCCTGGCAAGCGCGCACCCACCGTGAAGTTGTGCGAGAGCGGCGAGCAGTATGTGCCGCTCAACGACGGCTACAACTGGAAAGGCGACCCCAACGCGACACTGTCCGGAGGGGACATCCCGCAGTTGCCGCCTGGGACGCCACCGGCAGCCGGTTCGCCGGGGCCGGCGCCGCCCCCGATCGCTGCAGCCCAATACGACCCGGCAACCGGTACCTACATCGGACCCGACGGGCGTCAGTACACCCAATCCGACCTTGCCCAAACCGCCCCGAAAAAGGACAAGACATGGCAAACAATGCTGCTGCCACCGCCGGGCCGCTGACAGCAATCGCGCACAGACGTACTAACCAAGATAGATGGAGGACGGCATGCAAGTAGCGGCTGATTCAGGACTGCGCCCGGGCGACGACCCGGTGGATGAAGACGACGACACGCTGAATGAACAGGACAGTCCCGCTGGGGACGGCGACCCCCCTGAGGCTGCCGACGACGTAGACCGCGCGCCGGCGGCCCGGTCCAGAAAACGGGTGTCGGGGCAGCGGTGGGCGACGTTGCTCGGTGTGGTGCTCGTCGTTGCGTTGTCGGCGTTGCTGGGATGGTTGGGATTTCGTGTTCACCACGCGCAGCACGAGCAGGCTCAGCGAATTCAATTTCTTCAGGCGGCCAGGCAGGGCGCACTGAACTTGACGACCATCGACTGGCAGCGCGCCGAGGCTGATGTGCGCCGGATCATGGACGGGGCGACGGGCGAGTTCTATGACGATTTCGACAAGCGGTCGAAGGCGTTCATCGAGGTGCTCAAGCAGGCCAAGGCGACGACGGTCGGCACGATCACCGATGCTGGGCTTGAGTCGGAGACCGCCGACACAGCTCAGGCGCTGGTGGCTGTGTCGGTGCAAACGTCGAATGCTGGTGAACCCGAACAAGTTCCGCGTGCCTGGCGAATGCGTATCTACGTGCAAAAAGTCGGCGGTCAGGTCAAGGTTTCTAACGTTGGGTTCGTGCCGTGATCCGGCTCAAGTCGCGCCAGGCCAGCGACCACAAGGATAGCGATGCCGCCGCGGAAACCCTTGCTGGGGCAGTGCCCACAGCGGTAGCCGAGGACCTGACCGCTGACGATGAGATCGCCGAGGACGTGACCAAAGTCGGCGAGGCGCTGTCCCTGGAGGTCGATGCGCCCGACGGCGAAACGGCCACAGTGATCGATGAGCCCGACTGTGATGAGCCCCTGGCGAAAGGGCGGCGTCGCATCAGTTGGTCGCGGGTGGTTGCCTACGGGATACTGCCCGGGCTGGCCATGCTGCTGGCATGTGCCGCGGGCTATGTGAAATGGCAGGAGGCCTCGGTCCGGGGCGCGCAGGCGGCCCGTGCGGAATCCGTGCGGGCCGCTACCGATGGCACCATCGCGTTGCTGTCCTACCGCCCCGACACCGTGCAGAAAGATCTTGAGGCCGCGCGGGCCCGACTGACGGGTACATTCCTCAACGCCTACACACAGTTGACCCACGATGTGGTGATCCCTGGAGCAAAGCAAAAGCAGATCTCGGCCGTAGCGACTGTCCCAGGCGCCGCATCGACGTCGGCGACCGCCAGCCATGCCGTTGTGCTGCTGTTTGTGAACCAGACGATCATCGTCGGCCAAGACGCGCCCACCAACTCCGCATCCAGCGTTCGGGTCACCCTCGACAAGATCAACGGGCATTGGCTGATCTCTCAATTCGACCCGGTCTGATCACGACGATGCCGCGATCCGCCGTTGGTCACATGCTGGAAAAGCCGCTCACAACAATGTTCTTCACGTGTGCGGGGTTATTTGGTGTTGCGGCAGTGGCGGTGACACCCAATGCGCATGCCGATGTGGTGGCCTATCTGCTGAATGTGACGGTGCGGCCCGGCTATAACTTCGCCAACGCCGACGCGGCGTTGAGCTACGGACACGGCATCTGCGACAAGGTATCGCAGGGTCGCAGCTACGCCGGTGTGATGGGCGATGTGATGGCCGACTTCGACACCTCCGACGAATACCAGGCCTCGTACCTGATCAATCAGGCCGTCAACGAACTTTGTCCCGCCTTGATCTGGCAGCTGCGCAACTCCGCAGCGCACTACCGGCCACCGGCCCCTGCCGGCGCCTGACGGAAGGGAAACCAACATGCAGCATCGAACGTTGACCTCGCCTGCGCTGGTGGTCGCCGTCGGCGCCCTGCTGGGTATGCCCGCCGCACATGCTGATGGCGACAACAACACGCTCGTACCGAACAACAAACGACTCAACGACGGCGTGGTCGCCAACGTCTTCACGGTGCAGCATCAGGCAGGCTGCACCAACGACGTCAAAATCAACCCACAGCTGCAACTGGCCGCCCAACGGCACACCCACGATGTGCTGAACAACCGAAACCTCGACGCTGATATCGGTTCTGACGGGTCCACGCCACAAGACCGCGCCAGTGCCACCGGCTTTCGCGGCAAGGTGGCCGAAACCGTGGCCATCAATCCGGCCTTGGCGATCAGCGGCGTCGAGTTGATCAACCAGTGGTACTACAACCCCGCCGACTTCGCGATCATGTCCGACTGCGCCAACACCCGAGTCGGGGTGTGGTCAGAGAACAGCCTCGATCGCACCGTCGTGGTCGCCGTTTACGGACAGCCCGACCAACCCGCCCAGAGACCACCGAAGATACCGCCGACCGGACCCCCGCCCGTGGTGTCCATGCAGGAAAACATCCCCCTCGATCCCAGCCCCGACTACGACGCCAGCGACGAAGTCGAATTCGGCATCAACTGGCTCCCGTGGATCCTGCGCGGCGTCTACCCACCTCCCGCCATGCCACCGCAGTAGCCAACCGTCAGCTCGCGCCGGCGCTGACAAGCGTGGTCTCACAGCTAAAAGGGCTGCGTTCCGGCATAGCTGGTGGTATGACGCGAATGTCGGCCGCAGGCCGGTGGCCGCCGTGGTCGCTCACCAGGACGTGGGCCTCACCACCGGTCTTTCTTTGAAGTGACCATTAATTTGATCGGTCCTTGTTGTCGACTTCCCAATAGTCGTCTAGCCGAGAGCGTTGTGGACTTCCAATTGAGCATCGACGCGACGCTGTTCGGGCCGTAGCATGGCTGCGGCCTGCGCTGTCGGGGATTTCCCAATCGATTATCCTGTGACTGTTGGCAAGTCGTCACGGCGCCCCACGCCGGGTATCGTGCCACTTTCCACCGTACGACTATTTGGGCGCGGAACCGGAACGGCAGTCTCCTCTGATACCACGGTATGACCGCCGCGGCTACACGGAGTCCACCACTATGCGCGCATCCGCCCGGTCGTTTCAGCGCCGACATTGGTTCGATTGCGGGGCAATTAGGGTGGGCACGCTTGGCCAGAGCCACGGGATCGGAGTATGTCTCGCGGAGCGGGGGCGGCGCGTGGCGTAGCCATGAGGAGAACGCAAGGACCCTCCCGGTTACCGTTCAACGGTTCGAAGAGCCGGCTTGCGTAGCATGCGCTTGGCACGCGCAGGCCAACTTTGGCGCACGCGGTCCGACTCCTGTCATCGTTCGCGTCCCATACTCGGCTTTGGGCAGAACAGGAGCGGTCATGCGTGTCACCGTCGATTACGATCTGTGCGCTGGGCATGGCCAGTGCCTGTTAGCTGCGCCCGACGTCTTCGATTTGCCGGATGGGTCCGAGCAGGTCGTCATTCTCGATCGGGATCCACCCCAAAGCGAGTACGAAGCCGTCGTGCGGGCCGCGGCGATGTGCCCAGCGCAGGCGCTGCGCGTCGTCAACTGATGCCGACCGTCAGCGTGGTCCTTCGGCGGCGTCCTCGAGTAGACCGTACCGTCCGGCGAGCGCGGCGGCTTTGATCCTGTTGGCTGCACCGAGTTTGTGCAACAACGAGGCAACCATTCGCTTGGCGGTTCGCTCCGAAACCAGCATCGTGGTGGCAATATCAGCGGTCTCTATACCCGTTGACAGCAGCACCCACAGCTTGAGGTCCGCTGGCGTCAACGAGTCGAGCACATCTGTTGACGGCTTGCGTGAGCTGGACAGCAGCGTGTCGAGCAGGGCCGGGTCGATCACTCGCAGGCCCGCGGCGATGGTGGACAGCGGACCGGCGAGCGCCTCGGGACGTACGGTCTTCGACAGAAACCCGTCTGCGCCGGCACGCAGCGCTTCCTCGGCCAGCTGCGGATCAGCCGTGCCCGACAACGCCAGGATCCGGGTCCTCGGGTGACGCGCCTTGATGTGGCGGATCGCGGCCACACCGCCCAGCGGCGGCATGGAGAGGTCGACAATCGCCAGATCGGCATCACACGACGAGGCGAGTTCTGCGGCCTCCTCGACGAACGTCGTGCGGCCACCGATGATGAACTGCTCACCCCAGTCGCGGGTCAGCAGGAGTTGCAATCCCTCCGCGAAGAGTTCGTGATCGTCGACAATCACAACGACATAGGGCTTCCGACTCACCCGCCGATGGTAATGCGCGTGTGAGGGATCGTCGTCGAATTTCCCGACCCGGCCTCCGGCGGTGTCTAGGCTCAGGCGCGTGAACAGCTCGCGGGAGCTCCGATCTCTGGTGATGCCCCCTGGTGACGGGTACGGGCTGGCCCGCGTCGTGGTTGCCGTCCGGGTCGCGGTCGTGGTATCGATCGTCGTGCTGGTAGCGATCGGCCCGGAGTGGATGCGCCGGCACACACTGATGCTCGCCGTCGTCTTGACCGCCGCACTGGCCTACGCGGCGGTACTCATGGCCCACCCACGCTTCGAGGTGCGCCGCACGCGTTATGCGTGGCTGGTCTCGGCGTTGGACGCAACGCTCACGCTGTCCCTCATCGGACAGACGGGCGGTGCGTCCAGTCCGGTTGTCTCGGTGCTCGCACTAGTGGTCATCGCCTCGGCGGCGCGGCTGACGTTCACCGAATCCCTGTTGCTGGCCGTGTTCGTGGGTATCGGCTACCTGGTAGTGGTGTTGATGTCCGGGCACCAGGACGACACTGCCCTGTCACCGCCAGTACAGGGACTCTGGTGGGCGCTGTACGTGGTGTTCGTCGCGGTGCTCGGTGGCAGCCTATCGGTCCTGGTCGACCGTGAACACCGGTCCCGGGTGCGCGCCCTGGTGGAGGCCGAGGCAGAACACGCCGCCGCCGAGGAGGAACGCGACCTGCGAGCTCGCCTGCTGCGCTCCTATGAGGCGCAGCAGGAGGGACTTCAGGTGCTGCTCCACGAGTTCCGTACTCCGGTGGCCTCGCTCGAGGCGCTTGCCGCCGCCCTCACGGACTCGGCTCCGATGGCAACCGCGGACCGCGACTCGGCGATCCAACTCGCGGGCCGGCACACGCGCCACCTGTCGGACATGCTCGACGCGTTGTCAGATGTCAACCTCAGCCGGCGGCCCGCGTTCTCGTCCGGTCGCCTGCGTCGGATCGATCTGGCCGACTTGATCTCCGAAGCCGGCGACGCGGCCGGCCTGCTCCCAACCCGCCTGCGGGTGTCGACGACAGGCGACGTCTCCGCCATCCAGGTGGACGCGCAGGGGCTGCGCCGGGTGCTGACCAATCTGCTGGAGAACGCCGCACGGCACGGCCGCGGGCGACCCATCGACGTGATCTGCGAACGCAGCGATGATCATCTGAGCGTCTCGGTTCTCGACCGCGGGCCCGGGGTATCGCAAGAGAGTCTGGGCGAGTTGACCGCCAAGTTCGTCAGCCTGTCGGATCGGCGTGGCACCGCTGGACTAGGGCTGTGGATCGTGCAGCAGATCGTCGACGCGCTCGGCGGGACGCTGCAGTTCTCCGCCCGTGACGGCGGTGGCCTAACCGCCTCGTTCACCGTTCACGTCAGTTGACGGGCCACGCGCTCAGCAGAGTGGCACGCACGGGCCGTGAGTTGGCCCGCACGTCAGGGGTAATCGGGCGCCTTCTATCCCAGACTGGCCTGGACCCCGCGAAGTGATCTGCAGCACACCGTGCGGAAGAGGCTGAAAGGAATCTCAATGACCACCGCCGCCCCCACCCATCGCGACATCGACCTGAGCGCACGTGAGTTCTGGGCGAAGCCGCATGAGGAACGTGACGCTGCGTTCGCGGTGTTGCGTCGCGAGAACCCCGTGGCGTGGAGTCGGCCTGCCGACTCTGACCTGCTGCCCCCGGAGCAGAACACCGCCGGTTTCTGGTCGTTGACCAAGCACGAGGACATCCGGATAGCGAGCCGCCACCCCGAGATCTTCTCCTCCGCGCAGGGCATCACCATGGAGGACTTCCCGCCCGAAATGATCCACATCGCACAGTCGTTCATCGCGATGGACGCGCCGCGCCACACCCAACTGCGCGGTATCACCTTGGATGCATTCAAGCCGAAGAACATGGGCCGGCTTCAGGACTGGATTCAGGGTCACGCCCGCGATCTGGTTTCCGAGATAGCCCACTTGGGCGAGGGTGATTTCGTCGAGCTGGTCTCGGTCAAGCTGCCGGGCCGGATCTTCGGCAGCTTTTTCGGCCTTCCGCCCGGGAAGATCCACGACAAGACCATCAACGCCGCGCAACGCCTGCTCGGCTGGACCGACCCGGAGGTCTGTGGCGACAGCAGCGCACTCGAACTCTTCGCCGGCGCGGTGATGGACCTGCATGAGACAGTGTCGTTGCTGATCCCCGAGCGCCGCGCCAACCCCGGCGACGACCTGCTGACCTGGATGGTGCAGGCCGAGTTCGACGGCGAGAAGATGACCGACGACGAGCTGAAGGCCTTCTTCGTGCTATTGGCCGTGGCAGCCAACGACACCACCCGGCACGCGTCGGCGAACGCGATCCACGCGTTCTCCAGGTTCCCGGATCAGCGCGACCTGCTGGTGGCCGACGTCCCCGGCCGAGTGGATTCCGCTGTCGAGGAAGTCCTGCGCTGGGCGTCACCGCTACTGCACATGCGACGCACCGCCACCCAGGACTTCACCATCCGCGGATCGGAGATCAAGGCCGGCGACAAGGTGGTGCTCTGGTACATCTCGGGCAACCGCGACGAGGACGTCTTCGAGAATCCGTTCACGTTCGACATCTTCCGGAACCCCAACCCGCACATCGCTTTCGGAGGCGGTGGGCCACACTTCTGCCTCGGCGCCGCACTGGCCCGCACCATGCTGCGGTCGTTGCTGACTGAGGTGTACACGCGCATCCCCGACATCAGCGCACCCGAACCGCACTTCCAGGTGGCCAACTTCATCAACGGCATCAACAGCCTGCCCGCCACTTGGACTCCCGAGCGCCGCTGACCACCCCAAAGTAAGCACACGCCGTTTGAAAACCAAAGCCGCCGTCCTGTGGCGTCTACACCAGAAGTGGTAGGTCGAAGAACTCGACCTGGACGGACCCAGAGAGCGGGAGGTCCTGGTGAAGCTGACCGGCGGCGGCCTGTGCCACTGCGATAACCATCTGGTCACAGGAGACATGCCGATGAACCTCCCGGTGGTCGGCGGACACGAGGGCGCAGGTGTGGCGGCCGACGTCGGACCCTGCGCCACCGAAGTGGTGGTGGGCGACCACGTCGTCCTCAGCTTCATCCCCGCCTGCTGTCGATGCCGTCCGCGTGCTCGCGGCATGAGCAAGCTGTGCGAGTACCGCGCGGCGATCATGGCGGGACCGCAGCTGGATGGCACCCGATTCCATGGCCGCGGTCAGGACATTGGCCAGATGTGTGTTCTCGGAACAATTTCCGAGTACACCGTCGTCCCCATACTCTCGTTGGTCAAAGTCGACAAGGACGTACCGCTGGACAAGGCCGCACTCGTCGGATGCGGTGTCACCACCGGCTACGGTGCCGCCGCGCGCACGGGCGAGACCGAGGATGGCTAAACCGTCGTCGTCATGGGTGTCGGCAGATTGGGCACCAACATGATCAACGCGATGTATCCCTTCGGTGGGGTGAAGCAGAGCGGATTAGGGCGCGAACTCGGGGTCGATGCCCTCGACGAGTACACCGAGCCGAAGTTCGCCTACATCGACCTGACACACGACTATTTTCCTGGGTACCCACGCTCCGTACGCACCTGACCGGCCTGCCGTCATCGTCGCCGAGACCGGACGGACGATGAGCTACCGGCGCCTCGACGACGAATCCGGTGCGCGTACTTCACGATGCTGGACTGCGCCCAGGGACGTTGTCGCGCTGCTCTCCGACAACGCCCCCGAAGCGCTCGTGACGTGTTGGGCGACACAGCGTTCGGGGTTGTGCGTGACGGCGATCAACCTCCACCTGACATCGCGGGAGGCCGCCTACATCGTGCACGATTCGGGTGCACGCGCCTTGATCGCCTCGGCCGCTCTCCACGAGTAGGCGACCGCGGTTTATGCCCACGCCGGCGGCCCGGGCATACGGCTGGCCTTCGGCGGCGAGATCGGCGGATACAATTCCTTCGAAGCTGCCCTGGGCGGGAGCGGGACCAAACCTCCAGGAGCAGCCATGCGGGGCGGTCATGCTGCACTCCTCAGGAACGACCGGTTTCCTAAAGGTGTTCGGCCCGCGCTTCCGACCGCAACGTCGATGGGCCCGGTGATCCGACCGTCGCGATTGCGAGGCGGTGCAGAACGCAGCAGCGCAACTGCGGAAGTATTGGCGGTGGGGGTTGGCTCCGTTATTTGTGGACGCACTGTCGGCCCATTCAGTGTGGTACGCCTACGGCGAACTTACCGAGGGTATGGGTCACTCACGACGCCACGGTAGCCGGAATCCTCCCTCGCTCAAGCCATAGCCGATAGTGCCGTCATCGAGTTGAAACTCCATGATCTGTTCGCACACCACGAACGTGTCCTGCGGGAACAGCCAGGTGAACAATGGTGTCGCTGAAAACGTGAAGTGGCGGCCCAACTCGTCGTTGAAAGCCCATTGCATCGAAGTCACCGAAAAGCTGTCAGGCGCGTAGTCGATCGTGTCCTTGATCGCATTGACCCGTAGCCACCGCGCGCCGTCATAGAACATCCGCATATAGGAGTTGGCGCCGGTGGTTGACACGCCGTGGATGCCGGAAAAAGCCATTCCGTTGTCGAATATGGGCCAGGCCAGCCGATAATGCCCCAGTGAGTCCCAGTTGCGAACACCGGCGGCGATGTCCCGGAAGCCCGTACCCGTCAACGCGACACGTTCACCGCGGATGGACAGGTGGCCGGTCACCACGCTCGGCCCCTCGAGGTGGACGCTGGCCATCTCGCGCGCGAATGTGCCCTCGGCGTCCTGGGTCAACGCGATGCAGTCCGCCATCGAGACATCGGAACGCCAGTCCAGTTCCAGTGCGAAATCTGCGTTGCCGAAGCTGATGTGGGTCAACATCAGCGGCTCGACAGCGCGCACGGTCAGGCCTGCCAGCTCTAAGCCGCCGGCGGGGCGGGCGTCGGTGTAGGGGAGGTTGAGGTTGGTTCGCGCGAAGACGGGCAACCCGTCGGCGAAGGCAATCAACCAGCTATTGGCCTGTTTACGGTTGGGCAGCATGCCGATTCGGATCAGGACACCGATCCGGGCCACCGGGTCGTAGGCGTTGTAGTAGTAGCTCTGACCCCACAATTCTTGATCGGGGTCGACAACGAGTCCTTCATATTTTGCGAAGTCAGTCATTTGGTCACGACCTTATGCGGTAGGGGCCAGCAGGGATTCGATTGTCGGAAGGTGATAGGCGTTGGCATCGAAGCCCTGGGCGCGGCTCCAGACACGATCACGCAGGATCTCGCCGCGGGACTGGTCGAGCACGATTCGGCGTACATCGTCGCGGTACGTCCGTGCGGAATCGTCGGTGAATACGACGTCCACCAAGTGGTCCAGCGCCGTCCGGATCGCCCGCGCCGTCGTGACGATCTCGGTCGGATCTGCGGCGGACCGCGACAGCAGCGCACGGCCGGACGCAGCCGAGCCGCTGAGCGCCGACACTGGGCCGGCGACCCGTTCGGGATAGTCGCCCAGCACTGCGCCGAGTTGGTCCGCGAAAGCCACTGCGCGGGTCAGTTCGTCGCGGTCGAAGCGATACTGCAGCGGTAGCTGCTCGGCCATCAGCGTCAGGGTGCCGATGACGAGCTGGGCCTGCTCCCTGGCGAGCGCGTTGCCCGGGTCCACCGCGGGCGCGACGGAGTCGATCATCGCCTTGATCATCGTCTGCAGCTGCAGGTCGTAGCGCAAGATCATGTCAGGCTCCCGTCTCAAGTAGCTGGTGGATTTCGTGGAGCATGCTGCTGCCGATACCGATTAGCCAGGCGACGGTGATGTCCTGATGCGTCTTTGCCCCGCCGGCGATCCGGTAGCCGGTACCCAGCGCGAGCACCGCGATGGAGAAGGCGTTGAACACCCGGTAGTAATGCAGCCGTTGAGGGTCGACGGACAGTCCAGATATCCGCTCGTAGTCGGCGTAGAGCTGGTCGGTCGGCAGCAGGCCGCTAGCCAGGAAGGTGGCTCCATCCTCGGCGAGGTGCCCGAACGCAGGAGCCGCGATCCACGCCAGGTCCTGGTGGCGGTCGCCGATCCGGGCCAGTTCCCAGTCCAGGATCGCGGTCACCTTCCGATCGTGCTCGGTGAACAAGTAGTTGCCAGTGCGAAAATCGCCGTGCACGATCGAGAGGCGTTCCACTGGCGGCATGTTGGTGCGCAGCCAATGTGCGGCCAGCCGCATCAAGGGGATGTCCTCGCCGCAGTCTTCGTCCCACGCCCGGCTCCACCAATTCACGGCCCACTCGACGCTCTGGGTGCCCAGCTCCGGTCTGTCGAAGGCGTCCAGGTCGGCGTTGGTGAAATCGAACGTGTGGATCGCCGCCAGGTGCCTGACCATCTGCTGGGCCAGCGGGCCGCGCAGCTGCGGACCGAGGTTGGTGCCTAGCCCCGACACGCCCACCGAGGCGGCCGACGGTTTCGTCGAGCCGGCTACCATCCCGTACACCAGTCCCGGGTAGGGCAGGTGCTCGGCCTGCGCATCCAGCCAGTACACGGGTGGGACAGGCACCATGCCCTGGAACGCCTTGATCACCTGGAACTCGCGCAGCCGGCTGGTCTCAACCATCGACTCGGCGGGCTCCATGCGCAGCACCAGCGGTGTTCGGGTCCGGCCGGTACCGGGCGCGACCCAATCCAGGGTGAAAGCCATTTGCAGTTTCGACGCGCCGCCACTGAGCCACCGGCCATCGGAGACGGTGAACGGCTCATCCAGTCGATCGCTGAGGATGGCTGTGACCGCGGTGGTCAGGGTGTCTAGCGTCGGCGGCGTGTAACGGCTGGTCGCGCGGTTGCGCTGGCGCCGATTGAGCACCCGGTCGAGCTCTGATTCGGTCGGGTACCGCCGGCGCAGATATTCGATCCAGGATTCGCTCGGAGCGTCCTTATCAACGCTGGCCAGATGCGGTCGGGCGAACAGGGGAACTGCTGGTGAAACCATTCCCCGATGGTGCAGGCAACCGCGCCCGCCGCCTATAGCCACCGCGTGCAACGTTCGTCCGCCGGGTTGTCTATGACGTGCATCACTATGACGTATCACTGTGGCGCATGGCGCTTTCTGTCTCCTTAGACCCGTTTTCCTACTCCCATTTGGATAGATTCGTGGACCGACCAGTCGGCGCCGCCTACCGTGTCGTCTATGCGGCTGGGCAGCCACAATGACGTGAGGCTGGCAGCGGGCAACGCCACCGCTGGCGAGACGCCCGCTGAAACGATGCGCCGCTGCGCCCACGCCATGTTGCTGCGCTCCAGTCAGGTCAGCGCCGCGATCTCGGCGGACGTGCTTAGCCACGTGGCTGGGTTGACCCCCAACGGGTCTGTGCAGGCCATCAAGGCAGTGCATGACAGCACTGATCAGAACGTCGGGGCGATCTTCGCCACCTTGGCTTTTGGCGTTCCCTCCGATGCTGCCGAGCCGCCGACCGGAACCCAGGACCTGCTTCGGCACACCGTCGCCGATGACGGCGACGTCACCACGCTGCTGAGGGCCTACAGGTACGGACACTCGCTGTTGTGGGAGATGTGGAGCGCCCACGTCGCCGAGCAGGTCGGCGAGGCCCCCCGGCTGCACGAAGTATTGTCGATGTCCTCGAAGCATATGTTCACCTTCATCGACCGCTCTTGCGAGCGGCTGGTCAGCGACTTCCAGCTGCTTTATGGCGCACGGTCGCCAGCGCGTCCCACGCGCTCAGTCGGCGAGACCATTCGTGACCTACTGCTCGACGACACAGTGGTCGACGAGGCGCTCGCCTCCACGGTGCTGCGATGTGACATCGGCGGATACCACGTGGGGCTGGTGCTCTCGCCGTTAGCCGCGGGTGTCGACGTGCGTGCAGTCGCCGGCACGTTGAGCACCGCGGCGGGCGCCGCATCGGGGGCGACGCTGATGGTCGGCGACGGCACGATGTGGTCTTGGCTGACGTGGCCTCGGCGGCCGGGCGAGGATCGACTCCGGCGGGTGCACGACACCCCGGCGAAGGACGTCGTGGTTGGGATGGGCGAGCCGGGGCGAGGGCGCTCCGGATTTGCCCGCTCCCATCAGCAGGCGCGCGATGCCGAACGGGTGACCCGACTCAACCGCAATGTGTGCGGCGGTGTCGTCCGCTACCGTGACGTCGAACTGGCCGGTGCGCTGTGTGGTGACGTCGGCCGCGCGCGGCGGTTCGCCGAGGACCGGCTGAGCACCTTAATCAGCGACGACCCCACCGTCGAGCGGCTGCGGGAGACACTGCTGGTCTACCTTGACAACGGCTGCCGCCAGTCACGGGCAGCCGAGGTCCTCCATGTCCATCCCAAGACGGTCAGCTACCGGCTTGCACAGGCTCAACGACTACTGGGCCAGCCGTTCGCGGAGCACGTGCTCGACGTGGGCGCCGCACTCACCGTCGCGCAAGCGCTAATGGGTGGCCGGCCCCATAGCTAGTGAGCGACGTCGCCACTGATCTGCGCATCGATCTTAGGATTCGAGCATTCGTCTGCGGGGATTAACGACCGCGCAGCCGGGCGCCCCCTCAACGAGGCGTTCGACCGCAGTCGGCCGCGACCGTGTCGTCTGGTATCGCCGTCGTTCCCTTGAGGCGCTTACCGCCCCTACGGATAACGGCTGGCCAGGCGGGGACCGCAACTGACTAACTTGGATCACCGCGCGATCCGGCCAGCTTCCACCCTGGTGCGCGGGGGTGTCACGGCACCAGCGTTGCCCCTTTGTGTCCGACCGCTGTTGAGGCGGCGGCCCGACGGACAACTCACGCCATCGGAGTCCGCGATTGAAGGAACTAGGCCGGCTTCTTTTTCTCCGGCCTCCATGCGGCCGGAAGACGCTTGACACCATTCATGAAATTTGACAACAACAGGTCAGGCTCGCCGACCTCGAGACCTTTCATGCGGTGGTAGATCTCGCGCATCTCCGCCTTGATGACTTCACGGCCGAGAATGTGGCCAATGCAGTAGTGGGGGCCACCGGCGCCAAAAGACTGATGGGGATTGTGCTTGTCGTCGCGGCTGATATCCATGTCCTGCGGGTTCTCGAATACGTCCTCATCGCGATTACTCGCGATGTACCACAACACCACTTTGTCGCCTTCCTTGATGGTGACGTCGTCAAGCTGATAATCGCGCGTCGCGGTGCGGCGGAAGTGCATCAGCGGGGGTTCCATCCGCAGCGACTCGTTGACCGCGTCGTCCGCCCGGCCGTCAAAATCCTCCATCAGATAGGTCAGCTGATCTGGGTGCTCCTGGAACAGATTCAGGGTATGGGCCATCGCATGCCGAGTGGTGTCATTGGCTCCCGCGGCCAGCAGGGCAAAGAACACACCGACCTCGTCTCGGGTGAGCTTGTTGCCTTCGTACTGGGCTTCGGCGACCCAGGTCAGCAGGTCGTCGCCGGGATTCTTGATGCGCTCGGGCACCAATTCGTTTGCGAGGCTGGCCAGCTTCATCGACGCATCGGCGAAGACCATCAGCGGAGAGCCGATATGGGCATACTCCGGGTCATTCCAGCAAGCGAACTGTTCCGCTGCGTCCATCGTGTAGTTGATCTGGTCGTTATCGGTGATGCCTAGCATGCTGCAAAAGACCCGGCCAGGAACCTCTTTGGTGATGAGCTGGCACAGATCTCCTTGGCCGAGGGGCGCGACGTTGTCGATGATGCCCGCGACTATGCCGCCGATCTTGTCCGACATCTTGCGGATGTTCCGGGGCGTGAACGCCACAGTGACGATGTTGCGCATCTCGGTGTGGCGTGGCGGATCGGTCACGATGAACGACAGCATGTTCTCGAGCTGCGGGAAGTCGTCGATGAACACGCCCTCAGCGGAGCTGAACACCTCGACGTTGCGGGAGACCTCCCGCAGATGGCGGTGCTTTACCAACGACCAGAAGCCTTTGGCGTTCTGCAGGTTCGGGTCGAGGGAGTCCGGTGCATCGTTCCAGCTGATTGGCTGATTGTTACGCAGCCACGTGAACGCCTCGTGGCGGTAGGCCCGCGGCTTCGCCCAGAATTCCAGCGAGTTCAGCCTGGTGTCGATCCCCTCGGCTGCAGTACTCATACGATGTCCCTCGACTCTCACTCATGCCGACCGTGAACTGCGGTCCGGTCGACGCGATGTTATGTGGGATGTGACCGCTCACACATCTATTAATGGGGTCAATGTTTGTACCGCGGAGGGGGGATAACCTTCGAGAGTCGGTAGCGAGCAACAGCGTCAGTGCGGTTGCTCGCATCCAGCTTCTGCATGATGTGCCGGACGTGTGATTTGACGGTGCCCTCGGAAACGAACAATCGCTCCGCGATTTGGGCGTTGGTCTTGCCGGATGTCATGAGAGTGAGCACCTGCCGCTCTCGCTGGGTCAGCTGCTCAGCTACGTCGTTGACGACCGATTCTTCCTTTGCCGCCAGGGTGTTAGGGGTGTAGTCGCTCAGGTCCATGTCGTCTGTCAAGAAACCCGTCAGCGAATATATTTGCTGGACGTGCTCCCGTGCGGCGGCACTCAACGATTGCATCCGGTCCAGGACGATATTGCGCTCCATGATCGAGCCGAGGCCCTCGGCGAAGAGGCCCAGCAAATCCCGGTCTTCAGTGCCGACATCTCCGGACTCGCTGGGCGCATCGGCATGGACGAGGGCCACCGGCGTCTGCCAGATGTAAACGGGCGCCGCGACGTAGACGTCGGGTTTGGCGATCGCGACGAGATCGGTGTTGACCCGTGGATCGGATTGGGGGTCGGTGACCAGGATGGGTGCTTTGTCGCGCACCATCGCGCTCTCCGGTAGCGGTTGGCAAAGTCGTCGTGGATGCGCACGACCGACTCGCAGCAAAGTGTTGGTCAGGTCGGCGTCCCCAGGGAAGTGCGCGGAGTGCACCACCCACATGTTGCGTTGGATACGGGAGAACAAGACGCGACCGAACCCGGCCCGGCACAACTCGAGTGGCACGCGCTCGGCGAGTTCGCTGTTGTTGGACAGCCGCCGAAGCCGACCCAGCGCATCCGTTGCCGCGGTCGCTCTGCTGTCGGGCGAGACGATTACTAGGCAGTCGGCGTCAACCGATCCTAGCGCTCTGTGTGGAGCTACCACCCTGTCGACGCTAGAAGGCAGCCAACCCGGGGCGCATCTCCCAAGAGGAGGAACTGCTGTACCCCTCGTCCAGCGTGACTACATCGAAGCCTGCCGGGCCCGGTGGTACTTCGCGACCGCTTCTGTGCGATTGGACGCATCCATCTTGCGTAGGATTTGCTTGACGTGGGACTTGACTGTCCCCTCGGTGACAAATAGTGACGCAGCGACCTGGGCGTTGGTCTTTCCGGCCGCAATCGCACGAAGGACCTCTGCTTCTCGCGAGGTTAGATCGTGAAGGCGGTGGGTAGCGTCACCTTCGCTCCTCGACCGCGCAGCAGCATCACGATCGATGAGGTCTCCAACCCGGGGCCGCGCTGGTCCGGCCGATTCGATCACATCGACGGTGAAGTCGTCGGCGAGTGAGCCGGCAAGCCGCATGTGTTGCTCGGCGGCCTGGCGCATCGCTCGGAGCCGATCGATCATCAAATTGCGCTCGAAGGCTAGTCCGAGTCCCGCGGCGAAGGTTCCCAGCACGTCGCGGTCAAACTCCGTTACTCGTGTGGCATCGATGTGCCGGTCGGCATGTAGGAGTCCGATCGGCTTACCCCAGCTGAACACCGGTGCTGCCACGTAGGCCGCCGTCTGGGTGAGCGTAACGAGTTCGGCGTGGACACGGGGATCGGTTTGGGGGTTGGTGACCAAGATCGGGGAGCCGCGCTGAACCATCTCAGACTCCAACAGCGGGTTCACCAGCTTGCGCGGGTGGGCGAGGCCCGCTTCGACCATCATTGAAGCCATCTTCAGATCCGCCCCGGCGAAGGCTGAGCGGGTCACCCACTTGCCGTTTTGGATGCGGGAGAACAGAACCCGGGAAAAGCCCATCCGGTACACCAGGGTCGGGATGCGCTCGACTAGCGCGACCGCTGAGGTTGTCCCGCGAAGTTCGTTGATGGCGTCTTGCGCGCTCGCCACCCGCTGGCGCTGGTGTGTGAGGAGTATGTCTTTGATCGCGATCTGAGTCTGTTCGGCCCGAAGCGCCAGCGCCGCCAGCGAAGCCTGCCCTTGGAGGCCTGGCGACACGTTGGTGAGCTCCAGCCGATGGGCCAGGGCACGGCGAGCCTCCGACAGTGCAGCATCGGTGGCCTGCGTATCAGGGCTGGACTGGGCCCGGCACAGGTTGACTCCGACGATTTCTTCGGTCATTCGCACGACTTCCCAGGCCTGCTGGATGCAGTCGGATGCATCGGCGACCGGCTGTGCAAGCTGGCTCATCGCGCCCTCCTCCCGCGCATGCTTCTAGCTGCGACCAGCACAGGCGGCCGTGCTGGTGACCTGCGTAGGGACCAGTATGTGACCTGCGCCACGTCGTAGTCAAAGAGGGAGCATATCAGAAATTATTAATATGGTCAGACCATAATTAGCTCGGCGAGGCAGGTTGGCTCCGCGAAGAATTGGGCGCGGGCGCCAAGCGGCGTCAGGACTCAGGCGTCGACGATTTGGATGGACTGGGTCGGGCATTTGTCGGCCGCCTCTTCTAGCTCGGCTCGACGTGA
This sequence comes from Mycobacterium numidiamassiliense, assembly GCF_900157365.1. GTDB lineage: Bacteria > Actinomycetota > Actinomycetes > Mycobacteriales > Mycobacteriaceae > Mycobacterium > Mycobacterium numidiamassiliense. The sequence continues at coordinate 1,142,360 of NZ_FUEZ01000004.1, forward strand.
GGTATCAGCGGTTTCGTGGAGCACGATCGTCTTCCCCTCGCCATCGTCGGGGATGCTGAAGAAGTCGGGTGCAACCATCTCGCACAACCCGATCGTGGCGCACTTGGAACTGTCGAAGATGATTCGGCAGCGAGCGCTCATCAGACTCCTCCTCTCGATGGACAACTCCCAACTATCACAACACCAGGACATCGACGCACATCAGTTCCCGAAAGGGGAATTTATTAAGGTACGGAAGGGGTACGTGAGCCAGATCCAGCCGCACTGGCATCGGCTGGCCTAGTCGGGAAATACTCCAGGGGGACCGGGAAGGTATGACACGGTCCACCTGTGCCAGCCGTTGTCATGGGCCACGCTCGCGCCGACGCGGAATCCGCATACGAATTCGCCGCCCTCGTTGGCGGTGCGGATAATTCCATCCCGCAGCGCGGTCCGCACCTCGTCCTTCGACATATCGCTAGGCAGAAATATTTCGACGGACTTCCAGATCTTCGACACTTTATACCTTACATTGCACCTGGGAACCCTTGCGACCGACGCTAATTCGACGGTGCGAATCACCACGAGTCCCCGGGCGAGCGAATTTTTGTCCCCCGAAAGGGGGGACTGTTGTTAGTTCGTCTACCTGATGGTGAAATCTGCCTTTAGATTCGCTCACGTGACTGACAACCCGTTCGACCCGTTGCTGTGGGCGCCCGTTGAGGGCTTTGAGGATCTCACCGACGTCACTTACCACCGCCACGTGCTCGAAGGTGCGGGGCAGCCCACGGTGCGGGTGGCCTTTAACCGACCGGAGGTTAGAAACGCGTTTCGCCCCCACACCGTCGACGAACTGTATCGGGCGCTTGATCATGCCCGGATGTCTCCGGAGGTCGGAGTGGTTTTGCTTACCGGTAACGGACCTTCCCCCAGGGACGGCGGCTGGGCGTTCTGCTCTGGCGGCGATCAGCGCATTCGCGGGCGCACCGGCTATCAGTACGCCTCCGGCGAGACCGCCGAATCGGTGGACGCCGCGCGCGCGGGTCGACTGCACATCATGGAGGTGCAGCGGCTCATCCGGTTCATGCCCAAGGTGGTTATCTGCCTGGTAAACGGATGGGCCGCGGGCGGCGGGCACAGCTTGCACGTGACTTGTGACCTTACTTTGGCCAGCCGCGAGCATGCCCGGTTCAAGCAGACCGACGCCGACGTCGGCAGCTTCGACGGCGGCTACGGCAGCGCATACCTGGCCAAACAGGTCGGGCAGAAGTTCGCCCGCGAGATCTTTTTCCTCGGTGAGCCCTATACCGCCGAGCAGATGCACGACATGGGCGCAGTCAACCGAGTCGTCGGCCACGTGGACCTGGAGAAGGTCGGGCTGCAGTGGGCTCAGGCCATCAACGGCAAATCGCCTCAGGCCCAACGCATGCTGAAGTTTGCCTTCAATCTGCTCGATGACGGATTGGTCGGCCAACAGATTTTCGCCAGCGAGGCGACCCGGCTGGCCTACATGACCGACGAGGCCACCGAAGGTCGCGATGCCTTCCTGGAAAAGCGCGCGCCGGACTGGAGCCGGTTTCCCCGCTATTTCTAGAACCTGCTCAGGTCATTCTCTCATTTCGCACACCAAATACACCTCTTGAGGGAGATGCCTGGCCACTGCCAATGGAGTGACGATGACCAGTGAGAAGTCGGGCATTGAATGAAAGGCGCGGTGTGCGGACAAAAGCTGCGGTCCTATGGGGACTGGGAGAAAAGTGGCAAATCGAAGAGGTGGAACTGGATGCCCCCAAGGAGGGTGAGGTTCTGCTGAAACTGGTTGCCAGCGGCTTGTGCCACTCCGACTACCACCTTGTCACTGGCGACATCCCCGTCGGGCTTCCGTATGTGGGCGGCCACGAAGGCGCCGGCATCGTCGCGGGAGTAGGGCCGGGCGTGACCGACGTCGCCGAGGGTGACTCGGTGGTGCTCAGTTTCCTGCCCGCGTGCGGCAAGTGCGCTCATTGCGCGCGCGGCATGACCAACCTGTGCGACCTCGGCGCCCATATCATCCAGGGACCGCAGCTCGACGGCACCTACCGTTTCCACGCACGGGGTCAAGGACTGGGCCAGATGTGCTTGTTGGGGACGTTCTCCGAGTACACCGTCGTGCCGATGGCTTCAGTGATCAAGGTCGACCCGGCCAGCCCGCTGGACCGCGCCGCGGTGATCGGCTGCTGCGTTCCCACGGGATACGGCAGCGTGGTGAAAACGGCCGGGGTGCATCCCGGCGACGCAGTCGTGGTGATGGGAATCGGCGGCATCGGGGCTAATGCGGTCCAGGGCGCCAAGGGCGCGGGCGCCCGTTACATCCTGGCGATCGACCCGGTCGAGTACAAACGCCAGAAGGCCCTCGAGTTCGGCGCGACCCACACCGCCGCCAATGTCGCTGAAGCACAGGCGTTGATCACGGATCTGACGCGCGGCATCATGGCCGACGCGTGCGTGATCACGACCGACAATGCCGAGAGCGGCTATGTGGCTGAGGCTCTGAGCCTCGTCGGTCGTCGTGGCAAGGTAATCGTCACCGCCATCGGTCACCCCACCGACCTGACGATGGGTGGATCGTTGTTCGAACTCACGCTGTACGAGAAGTCCATCCACGGCTCGTTGTTCGGTTCGTCGAATCCGCGGCATGACATCCCCCGCTACCTGGAGATGTACACCCTCGGCCAGTTGAAGCTCGACGAGCTGATCACCCAGGAGTACACCTTGGACGAGATCAACCAGGGTTATGAGGACATGTTGGCGGGCCGCAATATTCGCGGCGTGATCCGTTTTTAGCGCGCCTCGTCGGCGCCCAAGTCTGCGGGTCGTCGATCAGCCGGCCCTGGCGGGGCCGGCCGCGGCTAGCAGCCGATGGTAGCGAGCAACTGCCTCAGTCCGGTTGGTGGCGCCCAGCTTCCGCAGGATGTGTTTGACGTGTGACTTGACCGTGCCCTCGGTCACGAACAGGCCGGTGGCAATCTGGGCGTTGGTCTTGCCGGAGGCCAGATTCCGCAGCACGTCCCACTCGCGGGGGGTCAGACGTTCATTACGTTCGTCGAGAGGTCCGATCGCTCGGGCCTTACCGCTATTGGTGGAAAGCTCGAAGCTGAGTTCGGCGGCGCCGAGCGCATCGGCGGTGAAATCATCGGCGATGGCGTGGACTCCTGCCAAATAATCCGTGGCGGCGCTACGCACCGCATGCAACCGCTCCATCAGCTGGGCCCGCTCGATCGCCATGCCAAGACCCTCGGCATATGTGCCCAAAATATGGCGGTCAAACTCATCGACGGTGGAGTCGACGTCACGATCCGCGTGCATCATCGCGATGGGAACTCCCCACGCCATGATTGGCGCGGCGACATAGCTGGTGGTTCCGGTGTAGCGAACAAATTCGGTGTGCATGCGGGGATTCGACTGCGGATCAGGGACGACCATCGGAGTACAGCGGCGCACCATCTCGCTCTCCAACAGGGGCCCGTTGAGGCGACGCGGATTGGCGCGACCAATCTCGACGATCTCCTCGCCGAACTCGGGATCCTCAATTGCGAACGCCGAGCGGGCCATCCAAGTGCCCTGTTCGATCTTGGAGAACAGCGCCCGCCGGAACCCGATCTGGCGCGCCTCGATCGGCGCACGCTCGGCCAGGATGGTGGCTGACGGCGCGTTTCGCAGCGTTGCCAGCGCATCCCTGACCCCCAAGGCCACTTGGGCACAGTGTTGGATCAATGCATCCTTGACGTCTGCCTCGGCGGCGACGGCTCCCAGCACCAACGCGGTCGCCTTGACCCTGGAGACCTCGTTGGTTGTCTCTGCTCCACCCTCAAGAGCGCGTAACAGAGCTTGCCGAGTTGTCTTCAGGCCCGTGTTGCTGGCCTGCAGGTCGCCGTCCGGCGGCAGTGGGTCCAGGCTCTCAGTGGATAGCAATTTAGCTGCGGCACTGATGATCTCACGGGTGCGTTCGATCTCGTAGCCGGTGTCAGTCGCAGACATCGTTGTCCTCTCGATTGGGCCGTTAGCCGTTAGGCTCTGTTAGGCAGGCGGCAGGTAGATCGTCTTGTGGATCTGGAACGCGTGCAGACCCTCAGGCCCGAGTTCGCGGCCCATGCCGCTGTCCTTGATCCCGCCAAACGGCGCTACCGGTTCGTTGACGTAATGATTGACGCCGATCGTGCCAGAGCGCACCTTCCGCGCGACGTCGGCGGCGTGTTCGATGTCGGAGGACCAGACTGTTCCACCGAGCCCGTAGTCGGAGTCATTGGCGATCGCGATCGCCTCGCTCTCGTCGCCGTACGGGATCACCGAGAGTACCGGTCCGAAGATCTCCTCGCGGGAGATCGTGGCGTTGTTGTCTACGTCGGCGAACACCGTCGGTTCGACGAACCATCCCTGGTCGAGCCCTGGTGGTCGCGAGCCACCGGTCGTCAGCCGGCCCTCCTGTTTCCCTTTGGCAATGTAACCCTCCACGCGCTCACGCTGCTGGCTAGACACCAGTGGGCCGATCTTGGTTTCGGGGTCGAGCGGGTCGCCGATAGTAAGTGAGCGAGCGAGATCCGTTATCGTGTCGACAATTTCGGTGTAGCGGCTCCGCGGTGCCAGGATCCGGGTGTTGAGCCAGCAGATCTGCCCATTGTTGAGCAGCGTCGCTCCAAAGAACGCTTCGATCGATGCCCCGAGGTCAGCGTCATCGAGCACGATCGCTGCCGATTTGCCGCCCAGCTCGAGTGTCACGGAGCGAAGCAGTCGACCGCAGGTTTCGGCGATGGCCCGACCGGCCGCGGTTGAGCCGGTAAAGGAAACTTTGTCGATTCCGGGGTGGGACACCAGGGCGGCGCCAAGGTCGCGCCCGCCGGGTACGACATTGAGAACACCAGGGGGCAGTCCGGCGGCCACCGCGGCTTCTGCCATCAAGAAGGAATCGAGGACCGTTTCTTCAGCAGGCTTGAGCACCACGGTGCATCCGGCGGCCAGCGCTGGAGCGACCTTCAGGAACGCGATGCCTTGAGGAACGTTCCACGGCACGATCGCACCCACGACACCCACCGGCTGTCGCGACACCAGGGCTGTGCCACCGAGCATTCCGGGACGCTCTTCCTCCACCGGCACGCTGTTCATCACGTCGCTGTAGTAGCGGAGCAGCAGGGGAGGGAAGATCGACTCGAATCGCTGAGCCAGCCAGATGGGCATGCCGTTCTGCATCGCCACCCGGGCAGCCGTCTCGCCGCCGCGTGCTTCGAGTTCGGCGGCGAACTGCTCCAGCGTCTCGCCGCGTTGTTTCGGGTGCCACGAGGCCCACCCGTCCGGATCATCGAACGCGGCCCGGGCCGCCGCGACGGCGGCGTCGACGTCAGCCTCACCGCCGCGCGGCACCGAACCGATCAGCTGTTCCGTCGTGGGTGAATGGACATCGATCGTCGCTGCCGTGGTGGGGTCCGTCCAGTGACCTCCGATATAGAGCTGGCGGTAGTCGATCGTTGGCATCTAGCCTCCTCCTGGTTAGTGACGCCCACAACTGCGAGCCAAGGCATGTGATCGCAGTCACGCAACCAAGCTTGCCCAGGCCGTCAGCCAAGTTCAATTGTTATTATGGTCAGACCATAAATTTCACTCTGATGAGGTACCTCTAAAGGCGGTTGCCGGACCCTTCTCGAGGATTGCGTGCCTTGCCGACATAGCTTTTGGCCGCACGCCGCACCGAGTCTCGGCGCTCAGTCAGGTCTTACCTTCGATACCGAAGGTAAGACCAACTTGGTCCTTCGGGGTGACGCATGGCACTCCCTAAGTGGTGGACAGTGAAAGGCATGGAGTTGCACGTTCGGCTTGGGATCGCTCCGCAACACGGACTGATGCGCGACGGTGTGAAGAGGGCCGAGCGTAGTCATGGAGATGGGGACGAATCTGAGGATCGCGTATGCCGCGGCTTGGTGCGAGCCGGTTTTTCTGATCGGTTACATCATTGCATTTAGCGTTCTTGGGTGGAACCATCCGCCTCCTTCGCCGAGGTTTGATGCGCGGCCGTTGGTCGAGCACTACTTCGTTCCCCACGATCAACAAATCATGCTCGGCAGGATCATTCGCATGTGATAGCAGGTGCTCTGTCTGCAGTGGGGCGGCAGCGCCTTCGGTAGCGGTGAACTGTATGAAGCATCCATCTGCAGTTCCGACGAACATCAGCCTGTTGGGTGGTGGCATCACCGCGTGGGTTGTCGCCGAATTCCCCGGGAAGGTTCTTCATGCCGCCCATTACGGTTCTTAACCGGTGCTGCAGGAGTTCATTTGGCGTGAGGCATGGTTCATCTACGACATGACCTACATGGTCGGCGGCGTTCGAGACGATCGCGGTCGGAGTCTATGCCTTGACCGACAAAGGCGACTCTCCAGTCTGGCCGCGATGGTCCGGCTGGGTGGCCATCGGAGGCGCTCTTCGTTCCCGCCGGGAAGCGTCATCCCGTACATCACTTCCGGACCCTTGGCGTTGAAGGGCCTGTGGAATTTCTGGATTGCATCCCCATGGTGGCTCATCCGGTTTGGCATCTACAGCTACTACCCGTTGCGACACATCAGGCCATTGATGAGGGTCGACGTGAAACATCTTGTGCCGCCAAATGTTTAGGACGAGAAGCACGCTTGAAGACCACAACCTCTCCGGAACGAGTGTTCTACAGAGCCTACTGGATTCAGCGTGCTAGTGCGATCGGCTGGTCCGGCAAACTACCTGGCTGCGATTCTCCAACTCCAGCGCCGCTAGGAACGAAGCGATCTCGGCGTTGCGAATCAGCGAGTTCTTCGTTGCTCGCACGCCTTCGGTGCTATTGGCGGCAATCGTCTCGGCCAACGCGATTGCCGCGGCGACGACATCGTCGCCATCGCCGGGCACGACGCGGTTGGCGAGCCCGATCCGGACCGCTTCGTCGGCTTTCACGGAGCGGCCAGTGAACGAGATCTCGGCAGCCCTGGCCGGGCCGATCACCCGTGACAGATGCCAAGATGCTCCCAATTCGCCGATCGAGAGACCAACCCGCACGAAACCTGCGCTGAAACTCGCGAACCGGCTGGCCAGCCGGATGTCGGCCGACAACGCTAGGGAGAGACCACCACCGGCCACTGGGCCGCTGATCGCGGCGATGACGGGAAACGGCAAGGCGCGCAAGCGGGAGGTTCCCGCCGAGGCGGTATCGACCAGCTCGTTGAACTCGGGGATCGTCATCTTGGCGATGACCGCTATCTCAGCGAGGTCGAAGCCCGTACAGAACGTCGCACCACCAGCACCGGTGATGATCAGCGCCCGTAACGGCGCTTTGCGTAACGTATGTGCGTACCAAGCGATTTCGCCGAACATCTCGACCGTTTGAGAGTTGCCGCGGTCGGGGCGGTTTACCGACATCAGCCCGATGCCGGGTTGTGGTTCGGCGATCGTCAGGGTGTTGGCCTGGCTCAGTTCGGCGAGGATGTCGGCCATCGGCCGGAGTCCGACCCGGTTCCACGTTGTCATCGGTCAGCGACCCGTGAAGTTCGGTGCGCGCTTCTCCCGGAATGCCGCAAGCGCCTCGGGCATGTCGGCGCATCGGGTTAGCAATGCCTGGCCCCTGCTCTCCAATTCTAGTGCGGCGGCGAATGACCCGACTTCCATATTCGCCTGCAGCGCGCGCTTGGACAGTTTGATGCCGCCCGGGGAATTGGCACTGATCTGACGCGCCATCGCGAGAGCCCTGTCGAGTAGGTCGTCCGGTCCTGTGACCGCGTTGAGCAGTCCGAGGCGTTCGGCTTCCCCGGCTTCCACGATTCGCCCGGTGTAAGCGATGTCGGCCGCTTGGGCGGGCCCGATGAGGCGGGGCAACAGCCACGAGGCGCCCAGGTCGCCGGCCGACAGCCCGATCCGCACGAACGCGGCGTTGAATTTGGCTGTGGGGGAGCCCAATCGGATGTCAGCCATCAGGCTCAGTGAGAAGCCCCCGCCTGCCGCGGCGCCGTTGACCGCGGCGATCACCGGCACCGGGATGGCGCGAACGGCGACCAGTGCGCGGGCGGCGTTCTCTTGGCGTTCGAGCATGCCCAGCGGGGACAGCTCCGGAAGGCCCTCGGCGTCGTCGAGGTCGTAGCCCGCGCAGAACGCCTTACCCGCGCCGGTGAGAATCACCACGCGGACGTCACCGTCGGCGCCGATAAACCGGGCCGTCTCTTCGAGTTCGTTGAACATGGCCACGGTCATCGTATTGAGGCGCTCGGGTCGGTTCAGCGTGATCAGAGCAACGCCCTCGGCTAGTTGGGTCACCGTGAGGGTCTGCAGTTCGGTGAATGCCGTGTTCATCGTGAGTGTTCCAATGCTGGGTCGGTCGCGGTCAGAATCGATCGCAAAGAGGTGATGATTCGCCATGTGGCCTCGTGGGTCTGCTCGTCGTTCAGACCCCAGGGCGCGGGAGTGAGCGCTAGGTGATCGAACCCGGTCGACGCGGCACGCAAGCGGGCGCCGAATTGGTCGGGTGTACACGCCACGGCCACCGCGTCGACCGCATCGTCAGGAACCGCACGGATCAGCGCTTCGCCGTACCGGTCGCGCGCAGCCTGACGGATTCGCTGCTGAGCTTCGGCCCAGCCGTGCAACTCAAACAGCCGGTCGTACACCCGCGAGGCCGCGTACTGCCCGATGGCGAACGCCGCTTGTCGGCGAGCGGACTCTTCATCGTCGTCAATGACGCACATCTTGATACCGGTCACCGCGATGTCGGCCGCCGACCGCCCGGCTGAGGACGCGCCGCGCACCAGCGCGGGTCGCACCACGGCTTCGAGGTAGTCACTGGTGAACATCGGATGCCCGACAAGCCCGTCGGCCACCTCGCCGGCAATACGCACCATGGCTGGATTGACTCCGGCCAGGTAGATCGGAAGGTGTTCGCGCAGCGGCGGCGCCATTGCTGTGGTTGGTGCCACGTGAGCGGTGTAGAAGCGGCCATCGTGATCGACCGGGCCCTGATCGAGTCGCCACAACTTTCGCAGCACGGCGACAAGCTCACGCATCCGAGCCGCCGGGGCCTCACCGGAAACTCCGTGCCAACGTTCCATCATCGCCGGTGTGCCGTTACCCAGGCCCAAAATCAACCTGCCACCGGACAACTCATCAAGATCGCGCGCCTCGGCCACCCACATCAGCGGGGTGCGCCCGACCCCGTAGGCGATGTTGGACCCCACGGAGACCCGGCTGGTGGCGCCGGCGATGACGGCCATCGGTACCGTTGCTGACCGGCTGTATAGCTCGCTGGTCCAAACCGCCGTACAGCCGGCATCTTCGGCGGCGCGGGCCACCTCGGCGATCGAGGCGAACCGTGCCGGGCCGGTTCCCAGTCCGAAGCCGTTGACCCCGTACGTCGTCATCGTCGCCCCCTAGCAGAACTTCGGGGCGCGCTTTTCGACGAAGGCGCTTAGCCCCTCGGCGGCCTCGCCATGCTCGAACAACTGCTGAATCTGCTCGACCTCGTAGCGCAGCCCGTCGGCGAGAGGAAGGTCGTCGGCGGCGTTGACGGTGCGCACCACGGCCTGCTGAGCCGGCGCTGACGCGGCGCAGAGTTCGTTGGCCAACTGCCGCGCGGCGGCAACCGCCCCGCCGGGCTCGGTGAGCCGATCGATGAGCCCCATCCGAAGGGCCTCGGTTGCATCAAGCTGGCGTCCGGTGAGCATCAGATCCAGGGCGGGGCCACGGCCTACCAGGCGTGGCAGGCGTTGGGTGCCACCGGCCCCGGGAATGAGGCCGAGCTTGACCTCCGGCAGGCCAAGCTTTGAAGTGGACGCCGCGACCCGTAACGTGCAAGCGATCGCCAGTTCCAGGCCACCGCCGAGTGCCAGCCCGTCGATCGCGGCCACGGACAGGGCGCGGTGGCCTGCGAGCCGCTCTAGACCCGAACGCAGGCTATCGCCATAGGCTTTGAACGATGCAGCGTCGACGGTCGTCATGTGCTTGATGTCGGCACCTGCGGCGAAGAAGCCGTCCAACTCCGAAGACAACAGCAGCACCTTGGGGTTTGAGTCGTCCGCGGCGTCGAGGGCAGCGTGCAGACCCTCGATGATCGCCGGCCCGAGCGCGTTAGCGGGTGGTCGGCGCAGCACGATATGTAGCACCGACCCCTCGGCAGACCAGGTGACGGCGCTCATGCCATGGTCAATCCGCCGCTAACCGAAAGCGTCTGGCCAGTGATGTAACCGGCGGCGTCGGAGGCGAAAAAGGCTACCGCCGCAGCGATGTCGGCCGGGGCCGCCAGGCGTTTCATCGGTACCGACCGGGTCATCCCGCCGAGCACCTTGTCGGCGTCCTGCCCGGAGCTGTCGGCGAACTTGCGGAGGGCCGGGGTGTCGGTGGGGCCGGGGCAGACGGTGTTGACGGTGACTCCCTTGGTGGCGACTTCGCGTGCCAGCGTCTTGCTGAAGGCGATGATCCCGCCCTTCGCGCCGGAATAGACGGCTTCCAGCGACGAGCCGACCCGGCCTGCATCGGAGCCGATGTTGATGACGCGGCCGAAGCCACGCTCGACCATGCCCGGGACGACGGTGTGGCAGACCCTCAGCGCGCCTTTGAAGTTGATGTCGAGGATGCGGTTCCAGAAGTCCTCGTTGGTGTTCAGGAACGGCATGAAGTCGTCCCAGCCGGCGTTGTTAACCGCAACCTCGACCTCGCCGAGCTCGGCGGTGGCCGTCGTGACCGCATCACGCACCGATTCGGTGTCGGTGACGTCGACGCGCACGGCGATCGCCTTGCCTCCCGCCTCGACGATGCGTTTGACCGTGTTCTGCGCGGCATCGAAGTTCAGGTCGGCGACAGCAACTCGAAACCCGTTGCTGCCCAGCGTTTCAGCGATGCCCGCACCGATGCCTTGGGCGCCGCCGGTGACGAATGCGACTCGATCTGTCATGATATGCCTTTCCGTTGTTTAGTGGCAGCCGGTTGCGGTGCCGTCGGGATGCCAGTCCACCGGGCCGGCGACGATGCAGTGGCTGGTCAGCTTCCGGCCGAGCACGCTCTGCGCCGCGCGTGCGGCATCTATGACGGCAGGCAGGTTCACGCCAGTGGCCACACCCATCTCGTGGAACATGTTGATGAGGTCCTCGGTGGCGATGTTCCCGGTGGATCCCGCCGGAACGGGGCAGCCGCCGAGTTCGCCGAAGCTTGACTCGAAGCTGGTGCACCCGGCCTGTAGCGCAGCGTAGGCGTTGGCCAGTCCCTGACCGCGGGTGTTGTGGAAGTGCGCGGCGATTTCGACGCCGGGAAGGCGATCGATCGCTGCCGAGAAGATATCGAAAACGTATGCGGGATGGGCCATTCCGGTGGTATCGCCAAAGCCGATCTCAGCGCATCCCACTGCGGCGAACTGTTCGGCGATCTCCAGGGTGCGCGCCATCGGCACCTTACCTTCGAACGGGCAGCCGAACGCGGTCGCGATCACCGCCGTGGGACGAAGGCCCTCGGAGTCGATGCGCTTGGCGACGATTTCGTTGTCGGCCATGGATTCGTCGATCGCCCGATTGACATTGCGCTTGTTGTGGGTTTCCGACGCGCTGACGAACATTGCGACCTCGTGGAATCGTTCGCGGACCTTCAAAGCGTTGTCCAGGCCGCGGTTGTTCGGTACCAGCACAGTCAGGGCAATGTGCTCCGGGATGTCAACGCCGTTAAGCACTTCGACGGCGTCAGCCAGTTGCGGGATGATATCGGCGCGCACGAAGCTGGCGATCTCGATCCGGTCGAGACCGGTGCGGGCCAACTGGTTGATCAGTGCGATCTTGTCGGCCGTGCTGATGATCTCGGGTTCGTTCTGGAATCCGTCGCGGGGTCCGACTTCGCGGATCCTCGCCTTGGCAGGGAGTTTCGGGCTCATAGGGCGGTGGTCTCCTTGTCTAGTTGGTCGCGGAACTCGGGCGCGGCGACGGCGGCCAGCCGACGGGACCGCTCACCGATGCCGCAGCCACGCAGGTGCGCCGTTCCGTTCTCGGTGACGACGACGTCGACGTCGGACCTCGCGGTGGTCACCACCCCGCCTTCGAGGCGGGGCTTGATCGTCGAGCGACCGCGGAACTTCGAACGAAGGGCGATTATCGAGCGTTTGCCGGTGAGAGCGGCGGCACGGGTGAAGTCGACTTGACCGCCGACGGCACCGACGTAGACTCCGCCACTGACCTCCGCACCAACCTGGCCGGAAAGATCGACCTCAACGGCGAAGTTGATCGATACCAGGGATGCTAGCCGCGAAAGCACTTGCGGGGTATGGGTATAACTCGTCGGCCGGAACCGGATGGGTAGCATGGGGATGCGTCGGTAAAGTTCTGCCGACCCCAGCGCAGTTCCGACGACGACCAGACCGGGGTCCACTTCCTTGTGGCGCCCGGTGGCGACTCCTTTGTCCATCAGGCGCATCAGCGCGTCGGTGATCATGCCGGTGTGGAAGCCGAGGTCCTGGTGGCCGGCGAGGGCGTCGAGGACTGCCGCCCCCAGTGATCCCACGCCCAATTGCACGGTATCGCCGTCTTCGACGAGTTCGGCGATCTTCGCGGCTATTTGCCGGTCCACTGCATCGGGCGGGCGAGTCGGGTCTTCGGGCAGTGCGCGGTCGGTGGTGATGGTGGCGGCAAACCGTTCCAGGGGAATCGGTTCGGTTCCGATGGTGGCCGGCATCTGGCTGTTGATCTCGGCGATGAGCACCGGGGTGTGCTCGATGGCGTCGGCGACGTAGTCGACGCCGATGCCCAGTGAGCAGCGTCCCTCGGCATCAGGCGGTGCCACCTGGAGCAGACCGACGTCACTAGGTAACCGGTGTTCGGCGAACATCCGAGGCAGCGCCGAGTAGTGGCAGGGAACGACTTCGAGTCGGCCGGTCCGGCTTAGCTCGCGCAGCTCCCCGAGGCCGCCATAGGACACCATCGACACCCGCGCGGGCATGTTCACCGCGAGCTGGTCGTTCCAGGACAGCCCGGTGAAGGTGCGAATCGGCCCGATGCGGGCATTCTGGGCGATCAACGCATCCACCAAGGGTCGGGGTTCGGCGGCAGCCTGGCCCCACCACACCCCGTCGCCGCTCGAGAGGAACTCGGTGAAGTCGATCAAGACGGCACTCGCTGAATGATGGTGCCGGTGCCCAATCCGCCGCCGCAGCACATCGTGACTAGGCCCAGGTCGGCCTCGCGTCGTTCAAGTTCGGCGACCAGCGTCGCAATCAACCGGGCGCCGGTGGCCCCGACCGCGTGGCCGAGGGCGATCGCACCGCCGTTGACATTGACGCGTTCTGGTTCGACCTTGAGCTCCCGCTGCCAGGCGAGCACCACCGAAGAGAACGCCTCGTTGACCTCGAAGAGATCAATGTCGGCGACCGATAGATCGTTGCGTTCCAACAGCTTTCGCGTGGCCGGGATGGGTCCGGTCAGCATGATGATCGGATCGACGCCGACTGTGGTCTGGTCGATGACGCGGGCCCGGATGCGAAGCCCGTGCTCGCGCGCCGCCTCCCGGGAGCAGAGCAGCACGGCCGCGGCTCCGTCGGAGATGGGCGAGGAGGTGCCCGCCGTGATTCGTCCGCCCTCCGGCCGGAAGACTGGCCGCAATCCGGCCAGCGTGTCGACAGTGGTTGCGGGGCGCACGCATTGGTCGCTGTTGCGAATCTCGCCGTCCAGCATCAACGGCACCATCTCGTTGTCGAAGCGGTGCTCGGCGGTCGCGGTGGCCGCGGCCTTATGGGATCGGGCGGCGAACTCGTCCATCTCTGATCTACTGATGTCCCACCGGTCGGCGATGAGTTCGGCGCTCTCGCCTTGGTGCACGAACTTGTACCGGTCGCGCAGTTCGGACGGCCAGGGCTCGCCGTACAGCTCGGCGATCTTGGCGGGGGAGTCGATCGGCACGTGGCCCATGTGTTCGACGCCGCCGGCGATGACGATGTCGTGGGTACCGGACGCGATCAGAGCGGCCGCCATCTCCACGGCCGTCTGCGCCGAGCCGCAGCGGCGGTCCAGGGTCGTTGCCGGCACCTCAGGCGGGAATCCGGCCTGCAGCCAGGCATTCCGGCCGATATTGCGGGACTGTTCGCCGAACGGTGCAGTGCAGCCGATGATCAGGTCGTCGACCGCGGCGGGGCGGATTCCGGTGCGGTTGATCAGGTCGGTGTAGCACGCTGCGAGGATCACGTTGGGGTGTACGTCGCGATACCAACCGCGTTCGGGATGTGACTTGCCGATGGGTGTGCGCACCGCCTCGGCGATGAAGACCGCCCGTCCGGCCCGGGTGAAGGGTCCGTCGACTTGGGCAACCACCTAGATCACCGTCCCGCCGTCAACAGGTAGTACCTGGCCGGTGATGTAGCTGCCGGCATCCGACGCCAGGAACAGAAAACTCGGTGCAATCTCCTCCGGGATGGCCCAGCGCGCCAACGGAATACGGGCCAGTGTCTTGGCTGCCAACTTCTCGTTCGCGCGGATGTTGGCTGTCATGGCGGTTGCGGCCAGTGGCGCGATCGCGTTCACGGTCACCGATTTGCGGGCTAATTCACGGGCGAGTGACTTCGTCAGTCCGATGATTCCCGCCTTGGCTGCGCCGTAGTTAACCTGGCCGATGGTTCCCGTCAGGCCGGCCGCAGAGGTGACGTTGATGATTCGTCCTCGGCCGTCATCGGGCAGAAGCCCTTGTGCGGCGTGGCTGCACAGGAAACTGCCGACGAGATGGATGTCGAGGATCCGGCGGAAGATCTCCTCGGTCTGGTCGGCGAACATGGCCGGGGCGACCGCCCCGGCATTGTTGACAAGGATATGCAGCGTCCCGCCGGTCAGGGCAGCGGCCCGCGCCACGGCCTCTTCGGCCGACGCCGCGTCACGCACATCGAATGCAAAGGGATCCGCGTTGCCGCCGCCGGTGATGATCGCCTCGGCGACCGTTGCGGCGGCGTCCTTGTCGACGTCGGTGACCAGCACGGCCGCACCGGCGTCGGCGAATGCTTTTGCGACGGCAGCGCCGACACCGCCGCCGGCCCCCGTCACCAATGCCGATCGGCCGTCAAGGCGGAAGACCTCGGCCAGTTCACGTGTCATCAGTAGCTCCTCGGCAGACCGAGCACGTGCGAACCCAGGAAGTTGAGGATCATCTCCTGGCTGATCGGTGCGATCCGGGTCAGTCGCGCCTCACGGAAGTATCGCGCCACGTGGTACTCCTCCGAGTAACCCATGCCACCGTGGGTCTGCAACGCTCGATCTGCGGCGTTGAAACCGGCTTCGGCACAGAGGTATTTGGCGGTGTTGGCCTCCCGCCCGCACGGTTTGCCGCTGTCATAGAGCCAGGTAGCCTTGCGCAACATCAACTCGGCGGCATCCAGTTGCGCCAACGAGTCGGCCAGCGGGAATTGGATACCCTGGTTCATCCCGATCGGGCGTCCGAATACTTCGCGCTCGTTGCCGTAGCGAACCGCCGCGCGCAGGGCGGCGCGGCCAATTCCGAGCGCTTCGGCAGCGATCAGACAGCGTTCGGGGTTCAGGCCGTCGAG
Source organism: Mycobacterium numidiamassiliense (assembly GCF_900157365.1). Classification (GTDB taxonomy): domain Bacteria; phylum Actinomycetota; class Actinomycetes; order Mycobacteriales; family Mycobacteriaceae; genus Mycobacterium; species Mycobacterium numidiamassiliense. The sequence continues at coordinate 1,157,866 of NZ_FUEZ01000004.1, forward strand.
GATGTACTGAAAACCCTTGCCCTCCTCACCGACTCGATCTTCGACGGGGATTTCCAGGCCGTCGATGAACAACTCATTGGAGGTCACGGCGTTACGGCCCATCTTCAGGATCGGCCGAATCTCGACTTTGCTGCGGTCGAGGTCGGTCAGGAACAACGTCAGGCCGTCGGTCTTACGGGTGACGTCTTCGAATTTGGTTGTGCGGGTGAGTAACAGAATCTTTTCGGATTCCATCGCCTTGGAGATCCACACCTTCCGTCCGTTGACCAGATAGTGATCGCCCTGGCGGTGCGCGAATGTGGTGATGCGCGTGGTGTCCAGCCCCGCACCCGGTTCGGTGACCCCGAAGCAGACGTGCAAATCACCTGTCACTATGCGGGGCAGCGTGCGCGCCTTCAGGTCGGCGGAACCATGCACGATCACCGGATGCATGCCGAAGATCGACATGTGGATCGAGCTGGCGCCGTTCATTCCAGCGCCGGACGCGGCGACCTCCTCGAGCAGGATCGAGGCCTCGGTGATGCCGTAGCCGTGGCCGCCGTACTCCTCAGGTGCAGTGATGCCCAGCCAACCCCCGCCGGCGAAGGCGTCGTAGAACTCCTGCGGGAATTCGTGGTTGTGGTCCTTGGTCATCCAGTAGTGGTCGTCGAACTTGCCGGCGAGCTCCGCCACCGCGGAACGGATCGTCTGCTGATCGTCGGTTAACTCGAAGTCCACGCTGATCTCCGTTTCACAAAGGCAGAATGGTCTGAATAATACTAATGGACAGACCAAAAGAAAAGGCGGGCCTCGTCGTCATGAGACGGCCGGCAGGATCGGCAGCATCGAGGCGATCTGTTCGTTCCACGCCTCGGGCGAGCCGAACAGGATGCGGTTGAGCTTGGCCCGCTTGTAGAACAATTGCAGGTCGTATTCCCAGGTGTACCCGATGGCGCCGTGCACGGTCAGCGCCGAGTCGGCAAGCTCAGCGCAGTGCGCGGTCACCTGGGCCTTGGCGGCCGCTGCGTGAAGGCTGGCCTCGGGTCCTCGGTGTTGGAGCGAGGCGGCCGCGAACAGCGCGATGGATTGACCGGCTTCTATGGTGACCAGCATCTGCGCACAAGCGTGCTTGACAGCCTGGAAGGCTGCGATCGGGCGACCAAATTGCTTGCGCTGCTTGGCGTATTCTACGGTCATGTCGAGCATGCGCTCGGCCGCGCCGACAGCGTCGGCGGCCACCAGGACGGCGGCACGGTCCGCGAGCCCGGTAAGCGCGGCTTTGGTGTCCTCGTCTAAGTCGACGGGGCGACCAACCGCAGAGTCGAAGAGTACGTCGCCAACGGCGCGGGAACGATCTAATAGTGCCCGCGGCCGAACGTCCACGCCGTCCGCGTGGCGCTCGACGATACACAGCAGAGTTGCGCCCTCTGGTGTACTCGCCGGAACCAGGAAGTGGTCGCCTTCGTTAGCGGCCACCACGCACGGCACCTGCCCGCTGAGTCGCCCGTCGCGGCACTGCACCTCGATGTGCACGGCCGGAATTCGATCGCTGCGTACCGCCGCAACGGTCAGTTCGCTTCCTTCCAGGGCCGCCTGCGTCAACGCAGGTTCGCCTGCAAGTGCATCCGTGGCCACCGCTCGGGCCAGCCACCGGGCCGAAGGCGCGGCCACACGTCCCAGTTCCCGGGCGGTCAGCGCCAGCTCGAGCAATCCGCCACCTTGACCGCCGAGGGCCTCGTCGAAACCCACTCCGGCCCAACCGTCCCCGGTCAGCAAATCGTCGAATTCCCGCTGATCGCCGTTGTCGATCCAGGACCGTACTTGCTCGGGTGCGGCTCTTGCTGCCAGCCACTCGCGCAGTGAGTCCGCGTAGAGGTTCTGCTCGTCCGACAGCTCCCAATGCATCGCTTCTCCCAGTGGTCGTTACCGGTGACCGGCAATGGTGCCGACGTGGTTGGTCGTCAGGTGGTAATTTGGGTCTGACCATAAGTCCATTGAGGAGGCGTGATGGAGGGTGACGGCGCGCGGTCTGCCATCACGCTTGGACCGGTGGACGTGCCGAAGGCACCCGATGTGCTGGCACGCGAATTGCGCGAGCGGATTCTCAGCGGTGAACTGAAAGAAGGCGCCGCGCTTCCTGCTGAACGTGAGTTGGTCAAACAAACCCAGATGAGCCGCGCGACAGTACGTGAAGCGCTCAGGATTCTGGAGGTGCAGAACCTGGTGCGGGTCAAGGCGGGTCGGGCTGGCGGTGCGTTCGTCCAACGTCCGACCACGGCTTCGATGGCCAAGTCGGTGAGCACGTTGATCCGCGGTCGGCAAATCAAGCTGGCGGATTTGATGGAGACGCGCGAAGCATTGGAGCCGTTTTGTGCCGAGCTTGCCGCGATCAAGCGCACCGAAGCGGATCTGGCGACGCTGGATCGCGCGAACGGTGCCATTGCCGCTCCGGACGCCGACCTGTCGCAGTTCCTGCAGGCCAACGTTGACTGGCACGTGGGAGTGGCAATTGCGAGTCACAATGAGCTCTTGATCGGCTTCATGACCGCGCTGTCGCAGGCTATCTATACCGGCACGGAGAATGCCGCGTTCGTCGATGACTCCGTGCGCGCAGCGACCGCGCGCGCGCACAAGTCGGTCACCAAGGCGATCCGTGACAAGGACGCCGAGACAGCCGGGCGCCGAATGCGCACACATGTGCATACCTACGCGGCGGCTGCTCTGAAAGTGGATCAACGGGACTCCATCACGGTCGACAATTGAGCTGCCGCAACGACATCGCGTATAGCAGCGACGGCATCTGGGTTTTCCGCTCCGGAAAGGTCACCCGGGTCGGTGCCGAGCGCGGCGGCCCGGATCGCACGGCGCAGGATCTTGGCCGACCTCGTCTTGGGTAGCGCGTCGACCCGCCAGATCTTCGAGGGGGCGAACGGTTTGCCCAGCTCCGTGCCGACGAGCGTCTTCAGCTCGCCAGCAACGGTGTCATCGTCGAGATCGGTATCGGGTCTGGCGACCCAGAACGCCCATACAACTTCACCTTTCAGCGGGTCGGGCATTCCGACCGCTGCGGCCTCGCTCACCGCGGGATGGATTGTCAGCGCCGACTCCACCTCAGCCGGTGCCAGTCGCTTGCCCGCAACGTTCATGACGTCGTCGGAGCGGCCCAGGATGAACCACTGGCCGTGTTCGTCCACCATGGCGAAGTCTCCGTGGGTCCACAGGCCAGGGAAGCGTGACCAGTAGGCGTCGAGGTACCTCTGGTCGTCCTTCCAGACGCCACGCGTCATCGATGGCCACGGTTGCCGGCAGACCAGTTCGCCGACCTGCCCGCGGATGGATTGGCCCTTGTCGTCGACGACGTCGACGTCCATGCCCAGCGACGGTCCTCCGAGGGAACAGCTGAGGATCGGTTCGACTGGATAGGGGGCCAGGAAGGAGCCGCCGACCTCGGTTCCTCCAGAGAAGTTGATGATGGGTACCCGACCCCCGAACACATCCCGCGCCAGCCAGTCGTAGGAGTCCGGATCCCACGGCTCACCGGTCGAACCCAGGACGTGCACGGAGGATAGATCCCGGGCGTGAATCTGATCGAGGGCTGATCCCTTCAATGCACGGATCAGCGTGGGTGACACACCGAGCATCGAGATCTGCTGCCGGGCAATAAGGTCCCAAAGTCGGTAGCTGTCGGGTACGTCGGGCGACCCTTCGTAGAGGACGAGGGTGGCTCCGTTGGCGTGGGTTCCGATGATCGACAGCGGACCCATGATCCAGCCCATGTCGGTGATCCAGCAGAACGCCCCATCACGGGTTATGTCGAACGAGTAGGCGACCTCGCTGGCCGTCTTGACCAGGAAGCCGGCATGGGTGTGCACTGCCCCCTTGGGGCGCCCGGTGGTACCCGAGGTGTAGCCCAAAAGAAGTGGATGCATCGCCGGGACCAGTTCGGTGGTGAGTTCGGCCGGGTGGTCAGTGAGCTCCGACCAGCTCATCGTGCTGACGTCGACATCGAGTTCGCCTGCAGCACAGATGTTGTCGACGACAATGAGGTGCTCCACACCTGGGCAGTCCTCAAGGGCGACGGCCAGCTGGGGCAACATCGGCACCTCGCGTCCTCGGCGGATGGTCCCGTCGGCCGTCACCACTGCTGTGACATCGGCATCGGTGAGCCGGCCGGTGATCGCGGACGCGGCGAATCCGGAGAACAGGGGCACCAGCACCGCCCCGAGCGCTGCCACCGCGTAGACGGCGACGACCGCTTCCGGGATCATCGGCATGTAGAGCGCGACTGTGTCGCCTCGCCCGATCCCAAGTCGTTCCAATCCTGCTGTGGCGCTGGCGACTTCGTCGGCCAGTTGGCCGAATGTGAGTGTGGAAGTGTGGCCGTCCTCGGCCTCGTGTTGCACCGCGATACGTTCCGGATCGGCATCACGCCAGCGCCTCAGACAGGAATCGACAACGTTGAGTTGCGCACCCACGAACCAGTCTGGGTGCTCGATGCCTCGACTCAGGTCGACCACTGCGGTGTGCGGGGTGGCGAAGGTTATGCCGAGATCGTCGAGGACGGCATTCCAGTACCACACGGGGTCCGCCACAGAACGGGCTCGCAACTCGTCGATGCCGGCGAGTCCGTGCCTGCGGGCCAGACGGGTGACGTTGGCGTTGTCGACATAGTCTGGCGATGGCAGCCATCGGTAGGCGTTCACGTTCTGTTGCCCCTCACTCTCGGGGCATGCCGAGGATCCGCTCGGCGACGATGTTGCGCTGGATGAACGTCGATCCGCCCGCGATCGCTGTCCCGCGTGCCTGGTTAGCCAGGCGCAGCCACCGTTCGCCCGCGGCATCGTCGTTGGGAGAGTCCTTCTCCGGCAACGAGAATTGCCCGTCCAGCTTGGACAGCGACAGGCCGAAGTCGGCGATGTCTTCGACCAGCGGGCAAAAGAACAGCTTGCCGATTGAGGTGACCGGGCCCGGTGGCGCACCGCTTGCGGCGCCGGTGATCACCCGCTGGCTGATCAGATAATGGGTCAGGGCACGGCCGTAGAGATCTGCGACGCGTTGGCGCACCAGCGGATCGGTGCCCAGCGGACTTCCGTCGTCGCCGGTGCGCCCGGCGATCTCGGCGATCAGGTCGTTGACCGCTCCGGTGGTGTTGACCCGTCCCGTCGCTATGCCGACGCGTTCGAAGGCAAGAGTGCCCATGGCGACCCGCCACCCATCGTCGATGTCACCGACGACATCCTCGCCTGGAACGAACACGTCGTCGAGAAACACTTCGTTGAACTCGGCCTCCCCGAGCATGTGCGCAAGGGGACGGATCCGCACGCCCGCTGACTTCATGTCCAGCAGAAAGTAGGTGATTCCGCGATGTCGGGGTCCTCCGCCGGTGCGGGCCAACAGGATTGCGTGTGCGGCCAGCTGTGCGCGGCTTGTCCAGATCTTCTGCCCGGTGATCCGCCAGCCGCCGTCGACCTGGACCGCTGCGGTGCGCAGTGAGGCAAGGTCCGAGCCGGATTCCGGCTCGGAGAACAACTGGCACCAGACGTGCTCGCCAGTGAGGATCGGCCGCAGGTATCGCTTCTGCTGTGCGGCGGTACCGAAGGCGATGATCGTCGGCCCGGTGAAGTCTTCGCCGATGATGTTGAGACGCTCCGGGGCCTTTGCGCGATCGAGTTCTTCGGTGAATACCGCTTTGAGCTTGGCGTCCGCGCCGCCGCCGCCGAACTCCTTCGGCCAGGACAGGCCGGCAAAGCCAGCGTCGAACTGTATCCGTTGCCAGCGGGCCCAGTAGTCGCGCTTGTCTTCCAGGCGGTGCGGCTCGGCCCCGCCGAGCTTCGGCAGGGTCTCGGCGAGCCAGGAGCGAACGCGGTCGCGGAATTCGGCCTCGGCGGGACTGTCGTTAAGATCCATGTCCCCTACCCGTTCACGCCGACGGGGTTGTTCTCGACGGTGCGGGAAACCTGCTCGCGCAGCATGTGCTTCTGCACCTTGCCGGTGGCTGTCATGGGGAGCTCAGCTACCTTGATCACCCGCTCCGGAGTCTTCTGGATGGCGACGCCGTGTCCGGTGAGGTATGCCCGCAGCTCCTCGACCGTCGGCTCGGGTTCACCAACTCGCGTGACGACAAAGACACTGACTCGCTCACCCAGCCGCTCATCGGGAAAGCCGACGACGGCCGAAGCGCTGAGCGCAGGATGGGCCGCGAGGTGGTCCTCAATCTCGCGGGCGCTGATGTTCATGCCGCCGCGGATGATGATGTCTTTCACGCGTCCCGTCACGCGGACGAATCCGTCCTCGTCCATCACACCGAGATCGCCGGACCGCGAGAACCCGGTCGGGGTGAACAAAGCCGCGGTCTCCTCGGGATCGCCCAGGTAGCCGATCATGTGTGACGGTCCGCGATAGGCGATGTCCCCCTCGGTTCCGCGCGGAATCTCCCGGCCGTCCTCGTCGACGATCGCCACCTCGTGACCGTCGAGCGCCGAGCCGTCGGAGGTCAGTGCTCTGTCGGGATCGTCGCTGACGGTGCACGTTGTGGCGACGAGGTTTTCGCTACGTCCGTACAGACTGAGCACTCTCATGCCTGGCAGCGTTGTGGTCGCCTGCTCGACGACGGCTCTCGGGATGGGCGCGCCCGCGCACACCCAAAGCCGGAGGCTGGATGCGTCATCGCGTTCCGGATCGAAGACGCTGAGCAACATCTGCAAGAACGTGGTGGCGGTCACGGCCTGGGTGCAACCGAACTCGGCGATCTCGGCCAAGCCGCGTTTCGGCTCCCAGTCGGCCATCACATGCGTGGCCCCTCCGTTGAGCATCGGCACCAGCACGCTGGTGACCAGCCCGGTGGTGTGGGTTATCGGCGAGGGGCCGAACTGAACATCAGATTCGGTATAGCCGAAGGCCTTGGTCAGACTCCGCGCGCCCGAGCAGTAGGTGTTGAACGTGTGCACGCAGCCTTTAGGCCGCGAGGTCGTGCCGGAGGTGTAAACGATGACGAACGGATCATCGGCACTTGGCTGAGCTGGCAGATCGTCGGCGGCAGGCACCGTCTCGGTGCGTACTGCGTCCAAAATCGTGACACCGCTGTCCTTCTGACTCGCGATGTCGTGCGTAGTGGCGTCCGGACGTGCTACCAGTATGTCCAGCTCCGGTCGCTCGCGCCGTACGTCGCGGTACATGCCCAGATAGTCGAAACCCTTGAACGTCGCCGGTGCGATGACCGCACGGGCCTCGGCGTGACCGGTGACATAGCCGACCTCGTCGCGGCGGTAGATCGGCATGATCGGCACGGTGATAACGCCCAGCCGGGACAGCGCCGCGGTCACCTCGATGAACTCGACCCAGTTCGGCAGTTGAACTGCTACGGTGTCACCGGCACGCCAGCCCCGTTCGTGCAACCCGGCGGCCAGTCTCAGGACCGAATCGTGGAGTTCGCGGTAGGTCAGTGAGCGTTGACGGTCCGTGGCGAAAACCTTGTCCGGTTGCTGTGCGGCCTGTCTGACCAGAAGATCGAACATGGTCTCGTCGCTCCAGAGTTCCGCATCGCGATACGCGCGAACCGAATCGGCCGCGTATCGGTCGGTGTATTTCCCGGGTTTCATGGATGCTCGTCCCTCGACATATTTTCAGAACATTATTATGGTCAGACCAAATTGACAAGGGTGATCGAACTCAGGTGTTGCGCCATACCGGTGCCCTCTTCTCCTTGAAGGCCCGAACGCCCTCGGAAAGGTCCTCGGTGGTGAACGCCAGGGCCAGCTGGGCCTGGAGGTAATCCAGGGCGGCGTCCAGCGGCAGGTCGCGAGTCGCGGCGAGGGCCTTTTTTCCGAGACCCAGCAGCAGCGGTGACTTCCCCGCGATCTCGGCAACCCAGCTCTGCACGGCCGAGTCGAACTCGTCGTCGGAAACGACGCGGTTAACCAGCCCGGCTTCGGCGGCTTCCGTGGCCGACAGCAGTCGTCCGGTCATCATCAGTTCGTTAGCGACCAGCCGACCGGTGGCGCGGAAGATGAGCGCCGAGATCATGAACGGAAAAGCGCCGACGTTGATCTCGGGGCAGCCGAGCCGCGCAGATCTCTTGGCGATCACCAAGTCGCAGGCCAATGCGATACCTAACGCTCCGGCCAGCACGTCGCCGTTGGCAGCGCATACGACCGGCTTGCTGATCGACGTCAACGTTCTAAACAACTCCGGAAAGCGTTTCAGCCCGGCATATTTCGTGATTATCGGCTGGGTGTCGGCGAAGGCGTCGAGGTTACCGCCGGACGAGAACACCCGCTCGTGCGAGGACGTCAGGACGATTACCCGCACGTCGGGATCGTCGGCGGCGTGGACCAGCGATTCGGTCAGCTGGTCCAGCAGCGTGTCGGACAGGGCATTGCGCCGCTCTGGATCGTCGAGGATCAGATAGGCGACCAGCGGCGCGTCAGTATCGGGACGCACTGGACGGCGCTCGTAGGAAACAAGGGGTTTTTCGGTCATCGATGCTCCAGCACGGTTTTGCCGAATCCGCCGGCTAATTCGAGGTATTCGTGTGCGCATCTCGCGTCGTCGAGCGGAAAGACCCGGTCGATGACGGGAGGTGGTATCCGACACTCGAAGAGTAGATTCAATAGTCCCGCGAAATCTCGCCTGTTGCCCATCGTCGTGCCGAGCAGGTCGTATTGCCCGAAGTAGAATTTGCGCACGTCCATGGCGGCGCTCTCGGCCGCTTTGGCACCCAGCACCACCAGCCGGCCGCCGGGATGCAGCGCGCGCACCGACTCGGGCCAGCGGCCCACCGGGTCGAGCACGAGATCGAATCCGGCACCCGACGGCGACAGGGCCCGTGCCTGCTCGGGCCAATCCGGATCGCTATGCAGCACTCCGTCTTTGGCGCCTTCGGTGACGGCCCGCGCAATCTTCTCCGCAGATGATGATGTCACCATGATCGACGCGCCAAGGTGAGACGCCAATTGCACTGCCATGTTGGCGATCCCACCACCGGCGCCCACAACCAACACAGTCTCGCCCGCCTGCAACCGGCCGCGGCTGATTAACGCGCGATAAGTGGAAAGGCCGACCAATGGGAGCGCGGCGGCTTCGAGCCAGCTGAATCCAGCTGGTTTTGGGGCGAGGCAGTCCGCGGGAACACTGACTAACTCGGCGTAGGTACCTGGGATGTGGTCGCCCAGGATTTCCCAGTCGGGGCCCGGGGCGTCGTCGCGATCGCCCCAATGCAGGGATGGAACGATGACGACGGGCTCACCGGTGTCGCGGCGGACACCCGCGCCATCGGCGCCGATCACGTGCGGCAGCGGCGATCGGTAACGGCCCTGGCGCACCAACACGTCGTGCCAGTTCAATGCTGCGGCCCGCAATTCAACCGTTATCCAACCGGACTTCGTCGCGGGGTCAGGGAAGTTATCCGGCCGTAGGACCGCTGGTCCACCGAACTCGCGGATCACGATGGCGTGCAAGGAGTTTCCTTCTATCTGCGAACGCCGAGGGCCTGCTCAGGTCAGGCCGAGTTGGGTCAGCAGCGTCGCGACGTTCCAGTAGGCGTGCACACACACCGCACGGCCGGTCTCGTCGACCTGCCAGATATCCGTGCCGGTGACGTCGAACGGACGACCGGATGGGGGGACACCCGGCGGGAACCCCTCTCCGGTGTGAGTGCCGACCATCCGCCATTCCTGACAGATTCGCCTGTTGGCTTCATCGACGAGGGCCTCGCCGATGGGCTGCATCTGCAGGTCGGGAAAGCCGGACCACGCGGCAGTGAAAAAGGCGGCGGCGGCCTCGCGGCCGGTGATCGGTTCTGGCAGGGAGGGGTCCTGCCAGTCGACGTTGTCGGCGATCACACACAACGCGGCGGCGAGGTCACGCTGGCCCCAGGCGGCAAAGTATCGGGCCGGGTAGCCGGCAAGGTCGGTCGTCGCGGTGGTCATCGGCAAGGGTCCTTCCGCGCCGCTCGGGCTACGGCGTGGCGCTTACCGTAACGCTCCCGTCAACACCAGTTCGTCCCCCTAACGAGAGGTTTTCGGGCCCCGCACGCGAGATCAGGTCCAGTGCGACGTCGTCGATCATGTCCTCCTGGCCGCCCACAAGCTTGCGACGGCCCACTTCGACGAGGATGTCACGGACGTCGAGTCCGTGCTGCTGCGCGGCTCGCTCGGCATGGCGCAGGAAGCTCGAATAGACGCCGGCGTAGCCTAGTGTCAGCGTCTCGCGATCGACGCGCACGGGACGGTCCTGGATCGGGCGGACCAACGCCTCGGCGGCATCCTGCAGGGCGAACAAATTGCAGCTGTGCTCCCAACCGTAAATGTCGGCCACGGCGACGAAGGCCTCGATGGGACAGTTGCCTGCGCCTGCGCCGTGCCCACACAGCGAGGCATCCACGCGATATACGCCCTCCTCGACGGCCACGACGGAGTTCGCCACCGACATCGAAAGATTCTCGTGTGCGTGAATGCCGATCTGGGTTTCCGGTTGCAGCACATCACGGTAGGCCCGAACTCGGTCGCGGACGTCGCGCATCGTCAAGCGTCCCCCGGAATCGGTCACATAGACGCAGTGCGCCCCGGCATCCTGCATCAACCTGGCCTGGGCGGCGAGCACGCTCGGCTTAGCCATGTGCGACATCATCAGGAAGCCCGAAACGTCCATACCGAGATCACGTGCTTTTTGGATGTGCTGCGGGGAGATGTCTGCCTCGGTGGCGTGGGTGGCGATGCGCACCGAGGTCACCCCGAGATCGTTGGCGCGAATCAGATCGTGCACGGTACCGATGCCCGGCAGCAGCAGTGTCGTGAGACGAGCGCGCTTGACAACGTCGGCGGCAGCGGCGATCCATTCCCAGTCCGTCGAGCTCCCCGGGCCGTAGCTGAGGCTGGATCCGGCCAGGCCGTCACCGTGAGAGACCTCGATCGCCGCGACGCCGGCGGCATCGAGCGCCGCAGCGATACGGCGGAGTTGATCAACCGGCAATCGGTGCCGGATCGCGTGCATGCCGTCGCGCAGAGTGACGTCCTGCATGTACAGCTTGGTCATAACACACGCTCTCCGAGTCGTGCCGAAAGACTTTCGCCGACGCGCAGCGCCGCCGAGGTCATGATGTCGAGATTGCCCGCGTAGGCCGGCAGGTAATGGGCCGCGCCTTCGACTTCGAGGTACACGGACACCTGCCACCGCGGGCGTCCGGTGTCGTCGACGAGGTCGCGGGCCGTAGAGTGGTTGTCGATCTCACGGAACTGCACTTGCTGTTTGAGTCGGTAGCCCGGCACGTAGGTGGCCACCGCGTCGACCATCCCCAGCACGGACCGCTCCACCGCGTCGAGGTCGGCGTTACCGATCAGACAATGCACGGTATCGCGCATGATCAGCGGCGGGTCGGCCGGATTCAGCACGATGATCGCCTTGGCTCGACGCGCTCCGCCCACCACTTCCAAGGCCCGCGCGGTGGTTTCGGTGAACTCGTCGATGTTGGCGCGCGTGCCGGGCCCGGCTGACCGAGACGAGATGGAAGCGACGATCTCGGCGTAGAGCACCTCGCTGACGGCGCCGACCGCGGCGACGATCGGAATGGTTGCCTGGCCACCGCAGGTCACCATGTTGACGTTGCGGCTGTCGAGGTGCTCGGCCAGGTTGACAGGTGGTACCACGAAAGGCCCGATAGCTGCCGGCGTCAGATCCACCAATGCCGTGCGGGTCGGCTCCAGCAGCGCTGCGTTGGCAATATGCGCCGAGGCCGATGTTGCATCGAAAACTATTGATATGTCGTCAAACTCCGGCATCTTGAGCAAGCCTTCGACGCCGTCGGCAGTCGTGGGCACGCCGAGCCTCTTTGCCCGGCGTAGCCCGTCGGAAGCGGGGTCGATGCCGACCATCGCCCGCATCGCCAGGTGATCGGACAATCGCAGCACCTTGATCATCAAGTCGGTGCCGATGTTGCCGGATCCGATGACTGCCACCTTGGTCGATGTCATCGGTCTTCCTTTGCGAAGGAGATCTCGACGGAGCCGATTCCGACGATGGTCGCGACGTAGGTGCTGCCCGGACGCACTGGCACCATGGGACCTAGCGCGCCGGAGAGCACGATGTGCCCCGCTCGAAGTGGGGACCCGTTGTCGCGGGCGGTTCGGGCCAGCCACTGCAGCGCGATAAGCGGGCTACCGAGACAGTCCGAGCCTCGCCCCTGCGAAACGAGGACACCGTCTTCGCTGAGATGCATTGTCCGCGCGCAAAAATCGACGTCGGCGGCGGAAACTGTCGGCCCCCCCAACACGAACAGCGCCGAGGATCCGTTGTCGGCGATGGTGTCGACGATGCTGATCGACCAGTCTCTGACACGGGAATCGACGATTTCGATGGCCGGCATGGCAATACCGGCCGCGAGTCGGATGGCCTGCTCGGAGAGGTCGTCGTCAAGGTCAGCGGACAAGATGAACGCGATCTCGGCCTCGACCTTTGGTTGAAGCAGCCTGCCGATGGGGACGGTGGAGCGGTGGGCTACCTGCATGTCCTGGAAGAGAACGCCCGAGTCGGGCTGGTCCACCCCGAGCTGGCGTTGCACGGCCGGCGAGGTCAGCCCGATCTTGTGGCCGACGATGTATCGGCCGCGTGCGGTCGAGTCCTCGGTGAGGAGGCGCTGCACGGTGTACGCCGCAGCAATGTCCCGGTCGCCGACGATGTCACGTATCGGTTCGCATTGCTTCGGTGCTGCGGCGGCGGCGATAAGCCGATCGGCGGCTTCCCGCAGGTGAGTTGGGGTCGCGGTCATTATGGGGTCCTCGGGTGCATGTAGATCGACGGGCGTCAGCCCATGCTGGCGCCGCCGTTGACGTAAATGGTTTGTCCGGTGAGGAAACGGCTGTCCTCGCCGGCCAGGAACGCCACGGTGGCGGCGACTTCCGTTGGGTCGCCGGGGCGTCCCAACGGAACGATGGCGGTGCCGTGCTGGACCACCTCCAGCAGCCGGGGTGGCGCGTCGCCGGATGCGCACAGGGCGGCCAATTCCGGCGTGACCACGTAGCACGGGGCGACGGTGTTAGCGGTGATGCCGGACCCGGCGAACTCGCGCGCCAGCCCGGTGACCATCGCATGCACCCCGCCTTTGGCGGCGTTGTACATGGCGTGGTCCATCAGGCCGGTGCGAACCGAGTCGGCGCCGATGTTGATGATCCGGCCGTGTTCGCGAGAAATCATGTGCGGCAGGACTGCTCGTATACAGCGGATCGCAGTCCACAGGTTGTTGTCGATGGTGGCCTGCAGCGTTTCCTCGGTGTGCCCTAGGGTCGGGCGGATCATGCCGCCGCCGGCGTTATTCACCAGGATGTCGATGTGGCCGAGCGCGTCGAGGCCGGCGCTGACCAGATCATCCGCGACGCCAGGTTCGTGCAGCTCGCCGACGAATCCGGTCACGGTCGCCACCCGCTCGTCAACCGCCTGCAGATCCTCTTTGGAGCGAGTGGCTGCGAAGACTCGAGCCCCGTCGGCGATGAGGCGCTCGACGATGCCAAGCCCGATTCCCGACGCCGCACCGGTGACGATCGCCGTCCGGCCCGACAATGCCGCGCTCACAGAATGATCGCCACGTCGGCGACCTGCCGCAGATCCGTCATATCCAGTTCCACCCGCTTGTATGCGATGCGGAAACCGGCGTCCGCAGCCCGCAGCCGGTAGTGGTAATGCCCGACATACGCGCTCGACCGGCCGTCCCGGAACCGCCATACCGTGAAGGAGGCGGTCACCGACAACTCCTCACCTGCGGGGTGGACCTGCACGTTGAACACCTGGTGGTTGGTACGCGAGTGGGGGTATTCGCGGTGGGCGCGCCGGTTGTTGAGCCGCTCGACTCTGGCCCGCATCCTGCGGTGGTCGTCATCGATGAGCATCAGATCCCGATGCGGATTACCGTCGAGTTTGTCATTGCAGGGGATCTCGTACTTGGCGTCGGGATCGAACAACGTCAGCCATTCGTCGAGGTTCCATGCATCAAGTAACGCGGATTCGTGGAAGAGGAAGTCCTCGACTTCGGCGCGGGTGGCGACGTGCGCGGCGGCGGTCACCGTGCACCTCCCCGGTCCGCCGCGGTGCCCATCTGTTGCTGCCAACGTCGCCAGAACTCGCGCATCTGTTCCTCGTCATTAGCCATCGGGCCGCGGCCCATGCCGCGCGAGATGTCGTTCCATACGACTCCGCCACCCTCGAAACCTTGTTGGCAGGACTCGAGCGCCTCGATGTCGTCCGGCGTGGCGAATCCGCCTGGGCCTAGGAAGGTAAGGAAACTGTCGAGTCGCCGTTCCCGCAGGCTGGCAGGCTCGTCGATGGGAGCAAGCTCCCAGGCGGTGACATCGACGCGGTCCGGGGTCGGCGAGAACATTGTGCGGACGGTTACCGCCATGATGTCGTTAATGATCAGATTGGGATAGATGATCAGGTTACGGTTCACCTCAGCCATCTTGTGTGCGCGCTCCTCGCCGTACCGGTCGACGAGTTCTGCACGGATACGGTCGATTTCGCCGCGGGCGTCCTCGCCGAAGAGCGGTTCCCACTTCGCGACCGGGCGGCCCCAGGGAGAGGAGTACTCGATGACGGCGTGCCCGTTGCCAAGCTTTACGGGTTGCCCGATGACCCCGCCTTGCAGTTCGGTCCCGAGGAAAACCAGGTACTTGAAGTAGGTGTCATGTGTCGACTGGGCGTGATAACCGTCGGCACTGTTCTCCACCAACAGCTTCCAGTTCGCGTTGAAGCTGTATTCGTTGGTGCCCTTGATGATCTCCACCGAGCCCCCGCAGCCGTCTACCACCAGATCGATGTAATCCTTGGCCCCGGCCAGATACGTCGGCAGGTCGATGATATCCGGATCGTAGCTGGCGAATACGAATCCGCGGTAGGACTCCACCCGGGCCACGCGGGCCAGTCCCAACTCGTCGTAGTCCAGCCCTTTCGAGTAGCCCTGCCGGTCGGGCACACCGTTGAGTCGACCCTCACTGTCGAATGACCAGGCGTGGTAGAAGCATTGAAATACCTTTGCGTTTCCGGAATCTCGCCGGCACACCAAGGCTCCTCGATGTGTGCACGAGTTGTGGAACACGTTGATGTTTCCGCTTTTCGCGCCGCGAACCATGAAGATCGGGCGGCCGGCCACTTTCCGCCGCACGAAGTCGCCGGGATTGGGGATCTCAGACTCGTGGCCGACGTACAGCCACGATTTGCCGAAGACCCGTTCGACCTCGGCGCGGTGTATTTCGGTCGAGGTCATTGCCGAGCGGTGCACCCGAAACACTTGGCGGTCTTGGTCATCCACCACCAGCGGCTCACTGGCTTGCGGTTCGGTAACCTGGGTTGTCCAGTCTTCAACGGTGCTCATGAGCGCTCCAGGTAATCGGCGACCAGCGCGGAGAACTCGTCGGCGCGCTCGATCTGGGTCCAGTGTCCACATCTGCTGAATACGTGTAGGTCGGCGTTGGGCAACAGGTCCAACATCGTCACCGACACCGCCAAGGGCACGACCTGGTCTTCGCGACCGTGCACCAACAGTGTCGGGGTATTGATGGCGCGCACTTCTTCGACGGTGATGCCAAGTTCGGATCCTTTGTAGCGGGGATCGAAAAACATCGCGCGGTAGGCCTCGTAAGCGCCATCGGCGATACTGGCTTCGTAACGGATGGCCACCAACTCGTCGGTGATCAAGGACGGGTCTACGGCGAAATAGTTGCGCAGCAGGTTGCGCATCGCCTCGTGCGAAGGTTCGTAGGCACGAAGCGCGGTCAGGCCCTCGGTCGGGGTCATGCCCACCCCGGGGGCGCCCATGAGGACCATCCGACGGACCCGCTCAGGATGGTCGGTCGCCATCTGGAGGGCGATCCGGCCGCCGAGCGAGTTGCCGACAATCGTGGTTCGTTCGATGTTCTGAGCGTCGAGGAACGCCCAGACGTGATCGGTCCAGTTTCGTAGGGAGTACACGACGTGCTCGGGTCGCTCGGTGGCGCCGAAGCCGACGATGTCCGGTGCCAGGACGTGAAAGCGCCGGGACAGCGGTTCGATGTTGTACTGCCAGTTGGCCGTTGCCGAAACACCGGGACCCGAGCCGTGCAGCATCAGTAGGGGCTCACCGGAACCGGCGTCCAGATAACTGGTCTTTATGCCGCCCGCATCGAGCACCTGTGGTTGCGCCACGGTGGTTGTCATCCCTGGTTTCCTTCCTTGAAGACGCCGAAGCACTTGTTGGAGTTGAAGACGTCGGTGGCAACGAAGTCCGACCATGCGAGCTCGAGTCCGAGTTCAGCAACGGCGCCGGTCATGCAGAACCAGTTGAGGAGTTCCTGCTGACCCGACTCGATGAGGTCCTGGGCCGAGGTGGACTGCCACTTGGCGTAGTCGCCGTTCTTCAACAGTTCGTAGAGCCGCAGATCCGCGTCGGTGTCCGGCGTGATGTGCCAGTTCTTGTCGACCAGGAACGCGTGCGACCAACTCGACGAAGCGACCAGTGCGACACGCAGATTGGTGCCGGCGAACGACTGGGCCACCGCGCGGCCCAGCGCGAAGCAGCGCGCCGGCGAGGGGCCGACCGGATCGGTGCGCTCTTTCCTGATGTCGGCGAACCGGACCAGCCCGCCGCGCCGTGCTATCACGTGCGGGCCGTAACAGTTAACCGTGATCGGGATCAGGGGGTAGGGGAATGTCGCGCCGGCATTGGGATAGTCGAGGAACAGCTGAGTGTTGATGATGGCGTGCGGGAAGGCTGAATCCTTGCGCTTCTCATAGGAATAGGCCATGTCGAAGCCGCGTTCGATGAGGCTTGTGGTGAGCTGACGAGCGTTTTCGGGGGCGCCGTGCAGGGTGATGGTGGTGTCATTCGGCAGGCCCCAGGCATTAGGGCTGCCGCGCTCGGTCATGAGCTCAAACGGTTCGGCCTCCACGTCGCCGTAGGCCAGCACGCAGAACGGGGGAATGATCTCCTCGCGAAAGTTCTCGTACTGGTCATCACCCCAAACCACCACGACATCCGGGTTGAACTCATCGAGCGCGTTCCGGCAGCGAGCCAGGTTCTCCACCAACAACTTCCGATGATGCGCTGCGGCCGCCACGCCCTGATCATTGCCCCATTCGTCCCGCATCGCTGCCGGCCAGTTCGCGGGATCCTTTTCCGCCGCCGGGATGTCGGGATCGGTCAGGGTCCAGCGCAGCAGGCTGGCCATGTGTTCATCCGTGCCCGCCAGCAGCGGATAGTGCGTGAGCCCCAGTCCGAGGAAATGGGCCATAGTGTTCCTCCACATTCGTTCTGCAGATTCGGTATCGAAGGTCGACGGGTAGGTCTGCCACGATGTCGTCGATGGGTTCGGGCATCGCGGGAAAGGGGTAGTCGGACCCAAACAGGACGTGGTCGGGTCCGAAGAGTTCAACCGCCGCGTCCAGGGCCCGAGGGTTATAGGTCAGCGAGTCGCACCACAGTGCGGCGGCCTGTCGACTGGGCAAGTCGGCGGAGTCTTCGGTCATGCCGGCGATCAGAGCGCCTTTGTCGAGCCGTCCGATCAGCGAAGGGAGTGTTCCTGCCCCGTGAGCCAGGCAGAGCCGCACCCTGGGGCGCCGCGCCAGTGCGCCACTACCGATAAGCGCGGCGGCTGCCAGCCCCGTCTCGATGGGCATGCCCGCGCCGAATCCCAGGCCGATCGACGTAGTCCGGGGTAGCAGGTCCTGGTCGCTGGGGTGCACCAAAATCAGGGCGCCGAGTTCGTGGGCGATGGCGAAGAAATGATCGAACCGCTCGTCGGAGAGATCGATGCCTCGCACCTGGGTACCGATCTCCACACCGAGGAAACCGGGGCGGCCCATGCAGCGCCGCAGTTCCTCGACGGCCCGGTCGGGATCTTGAAGTGGTACCGCACCGAGCGCAGCGAAACGAGTGGGATGGTTACTGACCATGCGGGCGAAGAAGTCGTTCTGCAACGCAGCGAGTTCCGCGGCGGCAGCGGCGTCGCCCCGGTAGCAGAACGTTACCGGGATCGGTGAAACGACTTGTACCGCAATACCATCGCGGTCCATGTCGGCCAGTCGGGGGGCGGCTGACCAACACCGGTGGTCGATCCGGCGGTACCGCTTGCCGTCGAAGTGGAGCCACGCATCCGTGTCGTCCAAAAGCTCCACCGATGGCAAGGGGTCACCCGGAAACCGTCGTGCAAGGTCCGGCAGGCCGGCGTCGATGGCATGGGTGTGCACGTCGATGAGGCCGTGGTCAAGGGGTTGCGTAGCGGCGATGATCGTTCCTCCGGGCGGCGCGGCGTGTGGGGCCGATCACATGATATGGCATTATGCATACATAATTCAAGATTATGCATGCATAATGTTGTGGGTCACACTTTCTGGGTGATACAACTAGCCGCATGCAGCAAGCGCTGAGCCTTGCGACCGCACAACGGGTCTCGCTGACCCTGTGTTATCGCGAGCGGCCTAGGCGGTCAGGGGTGCTGCGGAGTGTCGGGGGTCCGGTCCGGATCGTCGGCTCGAATCAGGTCACGATCGTGTCGGTTGATCGCCTCGACGAACGACGCCTGATCGTGAACGGCGATGGATGCCACGATGTCATCGTGAACGTCCAGGCTGGCCGCCAGCAGTGGCTCGTGGTCCTTGACGAACATCACCCGGCTCAGCACCGCTTTGATACTTGTGACGATCAATTGGTGCATGCCCTCGAGCACCGGTATGTGCGCGGCGGCGGCAACGACGCTGTGGAATGCCAGGACGGCGTCGAAGAAGTCCGGCGCTTGGGCGCTCGACCGCATCGTCACCATTGCTGCGCGCATCGAGCTGATGTCCTCGGCCGTGGCGCGTTCGAACGCGGCTTTTGTCAGACCGAACTCGAGATAAAGACGGCCCTCGAACAAGTCCAACGGATGCGGATTGGACGCCTGAAACCACATGTCCAACGCCCCGGTACGAATCTGTGGCGGTGCGCTGGCCACCGTGATGCCGCCACCAGGTCCCGAGCGCACCGACACCAGATCTCGATTGCGCAGGATGCGCAACGTCTCGTTCATCACCGTCGGGCTGATCCCGAATCGGTCCATGATCTCCGATCGGCGACCGAGATGGGCGCCGACGGGAAGTCGCTCCGAAAGGATCTCGTGCTCGAGATCGGCGGCGACGCGCTCGGCCCGCGACGATCGCACCGCGGGCTCTCGACGCGCCATCGGCACCCTCCTTCGGATCGCCGCCGGGCGCGAGCCATGCGCGGCCGACACACTTCCCAGATATTAACGTCCACCCTGCCCGCAACCCGGCAGCAAACCGAGGCGAGGAGCCGATAGTGCGTGAACCGACCCTAGGCGCCGCCGCTTACCGGGCGGCCCGCGACCTACTGATCCACCACCGCGACGAATACGCCGCCGTGGCGCCGACATTCCGGTGGCCCGACGTCACCGAGCAGTTCAACTGGGCGACCGACTGGTTCGACCATGTCGCAGAAGGGAACATCGGCACCGCCCTGCGGATCGTTGGCGACGACGGATCGGACGACTCGTATTCGTTCGCCGAGATCGCGGACCGGTCGAATCGCGTCGCGACGTGGCTCGCGCAGTCCGGCGTTTCGCCGGGTGACCGCGTCATGCTCATGCTCGGCAACCAGGCCGAGCTCTGGGAATCGATGCTGGCCGTCATGAAGTTGGGCGCGGTGATCTTGCCGGCGATGACGGCACTGGGACCGAAGGACCTCGTCGACCGGCTGGAGCGCGGCGGCGTGGGTCACGTGATCACCAACTCCAATCACGTCCACAAGTTCGCCGACATACCCGGCGACTACGGACGCATCGCGATCGGAGACGCACCCGCGCCCTGGCGCCTGTACCGCGAATCGGACGCCATCGCCGCGCCGCGCCGCTTCACCACTTCGACCGCGGCCGACGATCCCATGCTGATTTACTTCACGTCAGGCACGACAAGCCACCCCAAACTCGTCGAGCACACCCATCGGTCTTATCCGGTCGGGCATCTGTCGACGATGTATTTCGTCGGGCTGGCGCCGGGCGACGTCCACCTCAACATCAGCTCGCCGGGGTGGGCCAAGCACGCGTGGAGCTCGTTCTTCGCCCCATGGATCGCCGAGTCGACAATCGTGGCCTACAACTACGAGCGATTCGACGCCGCACGGTTCCTGTCGCTGCTGCAACGCGTGGCCGTCACCTCGTTGTGTGCACCAACGACCGTGTGGCGCATGCTGATTCAGGCCGATCTTGGCGAAAGGCCGCAGGCCCTGCGGGAGGCGGTCTGCGCCGGTGAGCCGTTGAACCCGGAAGTGATCGAACACGTTCGCAAGCGGTGGGGATTGACCATCAGAGATGGGTTCGGGCAGACCGAAACCACCGCACTGATCGGTAACACGCCGGGAGCGCCGGTGAAGCCGGGTTCGATGGGTAGACCATTGCCCGGCATCCCCGTCGAGATCGTCGATCCACTCACCGGGGAACCGTCCGACGAAGGCGAGATTTGCTTGCGGATCGACCAGCGTCCGGTCAACCTCATGACGGGCTACCTCGGCGATCCCGACCGTAACGCCATAGTCACCGCCGGTGGCTACTACCACACCGGCGATTTCGCCAGCCGGGACGCCGATGGCTATGTCACCTACGTCGGCCGCTCCGATGACGTGTTCAAAGCATCTGACTACAAGATCTCGCCGTTCGAGCTGGAGAGCGTGCTGATCGAGCATCCGGCTGTCGCCGAAGCCGCGGTGGTCCCGGCCCCGGATGCGGTGCGGCTGGCCGTGCCGAAGGCCTACATCAGCCTGGCGTCCGGCTGGGCACCCGACCGATCCACCGCCGATGCGATCTTCGCGCATGCCCGCCAGAATCTGGCGCCGTATCAGCGCATCCGCCGCATTGTGTTCATGGAGCTGCCCAAGACCATCTCCGGCAAAATTCGGCGTGTGGAACTGAGGAACCGCGAGAACCAGGCCGAACCCCTGCTCGGTGAGTTCAGGGAGAGCTGACCGCGGCCACGATGCCTCCACGGGGGGAAGAAATATCTACCCGGAGGGGTGCGACGGCGTCCTGAAATTCCTGCAGTGTTGCCCCAGCGACGTCGATTCTTGATGACCAGCAGCTTTGGTATTATGGTATGACCAAATTGCAAGTGCCGAATCGGACGGCCAGCTGGCTTTCAAAGATGAAGGGCGACAGAATGACTGAGTTCACCGATATCACCTACGCAGTCGACAATGGGCTGGCCTGGATCACCATCAACCGTCCAGAGCGTTATAACTCCTTCCGAGCGCGGACCGTCGACGAGCTGATCAAGGCGTTCAAGCGGGCCTGGGGCAGCGGGGAGGTGGGTGCCATCTGTCTGACCGGCGCCGGAGACAAAGCCTTCTGCACCGGCGGTGACCAGAAGCAGCGCGCCGAGACCGGCGACTACGGCCCATCGAACAGTGGTCTGTTCGAAGTCGACTCACTCCACCGCGTGATCCGTGACGTGCCTAAGCCGGTGATCGCAGCGGTGAACGGCTTCGCGATCGGCGGTGGCCACGTGCTGCACGTGCTGTGTGATCTGACTATCGCCTCCGAGACTGCGCTGTTTGGGCAAAACGGTCCGCGGGTGGGCTCCTTTGACGCGGGCTTCGGCACCGGATATCTGGCACGCGTGGTCGGCGAGAAGCGCGCTCGTGAGATCTGGTTCCTGTGCCGTAGGTACTCCGCCCAACAGGCCTACGAATGGGGCTTGGTCAACAAGGTGGTGCCGGCTGATCAGCTCAAGGCCGAAGTGCGCGCCTGGGCGGATGAAATACTGCAACTTTCGCCCACGTCGCTGAAGGTCCTCAAGCAATCGTTCAACACCGATACGGAGCAGTTCGCTTCGGTCGGTCAAATGGCCTACTCCAATCTCAAGCTATTCGGCGAGACGGCGGAGGCGAAAGAGGGCGTCACGGCGTTCAACGAGAAGCGGACGCCGGACTTCGCACCCTATAGGGGCAACTGAGCCACGTGTTCACCTCTGAGCAAACAGATTTCGCAAGCGCGATCGAACAGTTCTGCGCCGACAACTGTGGCACCGCAGAGCAGCGTTTGGAACTCACCGACGGCGGGCGGCTGTCTAACAGTCCCCAGCTGCTGTCGCGTCTTGCCGATCTCGGGTGGCTCGGGGTGTCGCTGCCCATTGAGTACGGGGGCGGGGGAGCCGGCATGGTCGAAGAGTGCATCTTCCTCGAGGAGACCGCCCGCGGACTCGCCCCCATCCATGCGTACGGCACTGGGTTGACCGCGGCCCAGACCTACCTGCGGCACGGCACCGAAGAGCAGAAGAAAGAGGTGCTGGGCAACCTATGCAACGGGAGATTCGAGGCGATTGCGCTTTCGGAGCCCGGCGCCGGGTCTGATCTGGGCTCGGTGCGCACCCGTGCGGTCCGCGACGGCGACCGGTTCGTCATCAACGGCCAGAAGACCTGGATCACCGCTGCGCATCTGGCCGATCACCTGTTGGTGCTCACC
This sequence comes from Mycobacterium numidiamassiliense, assembly GCF_900157365.1. Lineage (GTDB taxonomy): Bacteria > Actinomycetota > Actinomycetes > Mycobacteriales > Mycobacteriaceae > Mycobacterium > Mycobacterium numidiamassiliense. Next base: position 1,180,305 of record NZ_FUEZ01000004.1, read on the forward strand.
CGCACGTCTACCGAGGGCAGCAAGCATCAGGGCCTCACACTGTTGTATCTGACCACCGAGTCCCCGGGTTTGGAAATCAAGCCGATCATCACGATGGACGGTCACACCGTCAATGAGGTGTTCTTCACCGATGTCGCCGTTCCCGCCGCCAACGTCGTCGGTGGGGTCGGCGACGCCTGGCATCGGTTGATGCGGGGTCTCAACGTAGAGCGACTGATCATCGCGGCAATGTCGCTGGGCGCAGCCCGACGGTCGCTGCAGGACACCATTAGCTATGTGCGGCAACGCGAACAGTTCGGCCGCTCGATTGGCAGCTTCCAGGCCGTTCGGCATCGTCTCGCCGACCTGGTAGCCGAGATCGACTGCTGCCGCGCGTACGCCTACCAGGTGGCAGCGCAGATCGATGCGGGCCTTGAGGACCAGCTCGCCCGCGAGGGGGCGATCGCCAAACTGAAGTGCACTGAGGTCGCGAAACGGGCCGCGCTGGAGGGCGTGCAGCTGATGGGCGGCAACGGCTATACGGTGGAATACGGCATGGAGCTGCAGGTGCGCAAGGCGCTCGCCCCACCAATCTACGGGGGTGCCAACGAAATTCAGCGTGACATCATCGGCAAGAGCCTCGGGCTATGACTTCGAGAAGCATTTACGCACCCGACGTGCTAGCCGGCAAGCGGATCCTGATCACCGGTGGCGGCACCGGACTCGGTCGTGGCGTCGCCGCCCGACTGGTCGCTCACGGCGCGCACGTGCACATCTGGGGCCGGCGGGAAGCCGTGCTGGCCGAGGCCGCCACTGAGATCTCAAGGAGCAGACCAGGATCCGCACACTACCAGCCGGTCAATGTCCGCGACTATGACGCCGTGTCGGCGGCGGTCGGCGAAATCTGGGAGCAGTACGGCCCATTGACCGGCGTGCTCAACAATGCGGCGGCCAACTTCATCGCCCCGACGGCGACCCTGAGTCCGCGGGCGTTCGAAGCGGTCACCTCGACGGTGATGACCGGGTCGTTCAACACCACCCTGACGGTTGGAAAGCGTTGGATTGCTGAGGGTTTGCCGGGCGCGGTACTGTCCAATCTCACCACCTGGGTGTGGAGCGGTTCGGCGTTCGTAGTTCCCTCGGCCATGGCTAAGGCCGCCGTGCATGCGATGACGATGTCGTTGGCGGTGGAGTGGGGACGCTACGGGATCCGGCTCAACGCCCTGGCACCCGGACCGATTCCCACCGAATACGCTTGGGAGATGCTCAATCCCACCGAGGAAAGCTCGGCGGGTGCGACCCAAGCCGAGCAGATCCCGCTGGGCCGAACCGGAACCATCGACGAATTGGCCAATCTGACGATCTTCACGTTCTCCGATGCGTGTGACTACCTCACCGGGGAGACCATCGCCATGGACGGCGGACAGCGCCTGGCAGGGCCGAACACCTTCGCCGCGCTAACGGCGCTGACCGATCTGGAATGGGCCCACGCACGTGAACGCAGCCAGGCCGCCTCGGCCGCTGCCAAGGCCGCGCGAACCGTCTGAGTTGGGAAACGAAAGGGATTCGCCATGAAGGTGATCACCTCCATCGACGACGCCGCCGGGGCGGTTGGCACCGAGTTGGGCGTTAGCGATTGGCTGGATGTGGATCAGGCGCGTATCGATGCCTTCGCGGAGGCGACGGGTGACCACCAGTGGATCCACGTCGACCCGCTGCGCGCGATAACCGAAAGTCCCTACGGCACAACGATTGCCCATGGGCTGCTGACGCTCTCATTAATACCCGCGTTGAGTAAGCCAGTGTTTCGTCGTCGAGAACGCCAAGATGGGAATCAATTACGGGCTCAACAAGGTGCGGTTTATCGCGCCGGTGCCGTGGGTTCCCGTTTGCGGGTGCGGTCGGATCTGGTCGACGTCACTCCGGTGAACGATGCGACCGTGCATCTGACGATCCGCCATACCGTCGAGGTGGACGGCATCGACAAGCCGGCGGCGGCGGCCGAAATGATCGCGAGGTACGTCTTCTGACAACAGCAAGCTGCAGGAGGCAGTGTGCAATTCGACCCCCGCGACGATCTCCGGCATCGTCCGGCCCAAGGCAAGCGGATGCGCGGCAGCCTGTTCTGGGAAGTGGTCGCGCCTGAGGAACAGATCGGTATGCAGGTGTACCTGTACCTGAACGACCGCGGCCGGGCCGGCTACAACGTCGTGGTGTGGGGGCCCGAGGCTGAACCGCTGGCATTGCACCTGGGATCGGGCCGAATCTCGGACTCGGCCGATCTCGAGCACCTCGAGTTCGACGGGCTGAGCCTGCGACAGTACGAGCCCTTATATGCCTGTACGTTGGCCTACCAGCGCGAAAACCTCGTTGCGCACAACGGTTTTCGAACGCACTGATTTGTCCGCTCACGCCGCGCCATAGTACGACGTCGTCACCGAGCAGACGTCGGCCAAGTGGTGTTGTGCTGATCTCATGCGAAGTGGCCGAGATATACGAGCACCTTCGCGGATAGTTGTTCACAGGTCCAGCACCAGCTTTTCGGTGCACGACCGTGAGACGCAGATCAGCATCACCTCGCCGGACTCCCTTTGAGACGCGCTGAGTACCGAATCCCGGTGATCGGGAAGACCTTCCAGCACCCGCGCTTCGCAGCTACCGCAAACGCCCTCATAGCAGCTGGTGGTAATGGGAATACCGGTTGCCTCTACGAGTTCGAGGATCGACTGGTTGGCCCCGACCTCGAGGGTCACCCCCGAACGCTGGCACACCACTTCGAACTGCTCGAGTGCGGCCGCTTCCTGCTCTGCCGTGGGTGCCTTGGCTGCGAACCGCTCGATGTGGAGGGTCCCCTTGGGCCAATGAGCGCACTGCTGCTCGACCGCTGCCAGCAATGCCTCGGGGCCGCAGCAGTAGATCAGGGCGCTGTTCTCGGGTTCCTCGAGCAGCGATCGCAGGTCGAGGGGACCACACTCGTCCTGGGGCCCCAATGTGACCCGATCGGGATAGCGTTCTGCCAAGTCGGCGGCGAAGGCCATGGAACCCCTGGTCCGGCCGCCATACAGAAGTGTCCAATCGCTGTCGGCCTGCTCTGCCGCCTCAACCATCGCCATAATTGGCGTTATCCCGATGCCTCCGGCGATGAAACGGTAATTGGCGGAGTCGACGAGCGGAAAGTGGTTGCGTGGGCCCCGGACTCGCACGACAGAGCCCACCTGGAGCTTCTCGTGCACGTACTGCGAACCACCTCGGCTGTTGAGATCCAGCAGGACCCCGATGCGCCACGTCGTCGCATCGTGCGGGTCTCCGCACAGCGAGTACTGGCGGACCAGGTCGTCAGCGAGAAGCAGGTCGATGTGGGCGCCCGGCTGCCACCTGGGCAAGTACGTGTTGTCCAAATGGCCGAGGTCCAGCACCACGACACCCTCTGCGGGGGTGCCGCGGTGCAGGACGGTCAGCTCCGCGGTGAACTCGTGGACGCTGGCAATGGGCATCGTCGTCAGGATGCTGGGGAAAGCCCGCTCAAGATACGGTCACCCGCGCGGGCAGGTGCTTGAGTCCACCTACGAAGTTGGTGTGCGTCACGCTGCCAGGCCCGAGCACTTCGATGGACTCCAGTCGGGGCAGTAGTTCCTCGAACATAACGCGCAACTCGAGCTTGGCCAGATGTTGGCCGACACAGGTGTGCGCACCGAAGCCGAATGCCATGTGATTGTTGGGCTTACGGTCGATATTGAACTCGTCTGGGTTTGAGAACAGGTCCGCGTCGCGGCAGGCTGATTGGAATAACGGCATCACCCGGTCGCCGGCCTTGATGGTCTGACCGTCCAGTTCGTAGTCTTGCAGCGCGCGACGCATGAAGTGCTTGACCGGTGCCACATATCGCAAGCCCTCCTGGATCAGGTTGGGCACCAGGCTCGGGTCGGCTTTGACTCTCGCCAGCACCTCAGGGTGCAGAGCTAGTTGCTGCAGCGTGCCGGCCAGAGTGGCGGACGTTGTGTCGTGGCCGGCGGTGCAGATGGCCATGAACCAGCCGTACGTGTACGGAGTCGGCCAATACTCGCCATCGGGCTGCCTAGCCACCGAGATCAAGGTGGCCAAGTCATCGCGGGGATTGGCCCTGCAGTCCGCGATCAAGTTGTCGAAGTAACCGTAGAAGTCCTGCACAGTGTTGGCGAACTGTTGGGCCATCGCCTCGGGACTCAGCGGCTCGACATCCTCGCGCTGGTGCTCGGGGTCCGCGGTGCCAAAGAATTCCTGGGTGAGCGCCATCATTCGCGGCTCATCCTCCGCAGGCACTCCGAACAGCGTCATCACCACGTGCAGCGGGTAACCCAGAGCCCAGTCATCGACGAGATCGATCTGCTTACCTGACTCGGAGAGTTTCTTGAGCTTTTCGATGGACTCGTTTGCCAGCACGCGGATCTTGGTTTCCCAGTTCTTAAGCTGCAAAGGCTTGAACCAGTCGAACGCGATGTTTTTGACGGTGGTGTGCTCGGGCGGATCGAGGAACGGCAGAGCGTCCATGAGACGGAGGCTGCCCCCCAGGAGTTGCTGGGTAAACCCGTCGCCCGCCTGGTTCTGCAGGATCGGGTTGTGCGAGCCGGGCTTGTCCGCGCCGCCGGCGGTGAAGATCTCCGGCTGCCCCTCGACTTCCTGGATATCGGCGTACTTGCTGACCAGCCAGAGCGGATCGTAGCCCTCGACGATGGCCTTACCGACCGGCATGTTGTTGCGCATCCACCTGTAGGCCTCGTGGAGTTCTGCGAGGTCGGCGTGCCCCTCGGGGAGCACGATCCGTCGTGCGATCTCGTCGGGGAGGATTGCTGTATCGGCCTGCTGGGCGGTGGTCACGGATCTCCTCCTGCTGTCGTGCTGTCGTGCCTGACCTGCGTTGCGCGCGTGATCGCTTGGGGACTCACGCCGGCGATTCAAGTGTTGTGGCGATGGCCATTTCGATCGCCCCCACTAGGGGGTTTATCGCTACCGCCTTGGGGGGAGAAGCCGACTCAGACCTCCCGACAACCGTCATTGATCCACTGAACGATCCTCTTAATGGAATCGGAGGTTACGGGAGGAAGGTAAGCGGGCATCGCAGGAGTCACCGCCCCCACGGGAGGCTCCGGCAAGTCGGAACCGAAGGGGGCCTGCCCCCTCAGCGACTTCACCAGATTGGAGTTATCGCCGTCGCCGAGGATCACAAGTGGCCGTCCGCCGATTTTCATCGCGACGAACCGGTCCCGGGTGATACCCCTCCAGAACGGGCCGTGGGAGGCTACGTCCGCGTCAGGCCCGCCGACCGAATCGTCGAGTATGGCGATGACGTCCGCGAAATTCATGGATGCCCTTTTCTGCTGTCACGACGGGCTTTGCTGGCGGATGAAGCACAGTGTGGATGGCGTACATCACGTTTCGCGTCACCACGACGGGGTTGATTGCTATCGCTTTGGGGGCATAAAGACGCGAGGATCTAGCACGCGCAGGCCATATTTGGTGCGCCTACGCCGATCACCGACGGCGAACGCATCGAGGCGTACCGGGCCAACGCCCTGTTCGACGCCCACACCGATGACCCGGAGTTCGGCTACCGGTACCTGGCCGAAGAAGCCCGCCAAGCCGGGGAACCGATGGCCGAGCGCACCGCCTGGTGGATCTGCACCGACAACCGGTGGTGGAGTGTGTTCGGCAAGAAACGCGGCAAGAACGGCAAGACGGGCCCGCCTGTCCACGACGACCGCGTCAACAGAGACTTCACCGCCGAAGCGCCAAACATGGTGTGGCTAGCCGATATTACCGAACATCGCACCGGTGAGGGAAAGCTGTACCTGTGCGCGATCAAGGACGCCTTCTCCAACCGCATCGTCGGCTACAGCATCGGTTCCCGGATGAAGTCACGGTTGGCGACCACGGCACTGCATAGTGCGATCGCCCGCCGCGGCGAGACGCCCGGCTGCATTCTTCACACGGATAGAGGTCCGCAATTTCGCAGCCGAAAGTTCGTGCACGCCTTGGGCCGCCACGACCTGGTCGGCTCCATGGCCCGCGTGGGTGCAGCCGGCGACAACGCCGCGATGGAGATGCTCCTATCGGGTGTCAAGTGGTGATCGGGGCGGTTTCGAGGAGTCGGAAGAGATGACGTGCGTAGTACCGCTTTAGACACCGCATGGCTTCACGTTTGGTCTTGCCATCGCTGACCCGCCGGGCGATGTAGTCCTTGGTCGGCGGGTGAACTTTGGCCCGGGCCAGGATGACGGTGTGCAGCGCTCGGTTGATGTTGACGACGGTCGAAAACTAGGCCAGAAGCGACGGTGAAAAGTAGGCCACGTGGTCGTGGTTATTGTGCCGTGTTGTCTGCTCTGGCGGAGGGCAAGGTGTCGATTCCGGTGTCCTTGAGGCGGTAGCTGGAGCCTTTGAGGGTCAGGACGTCGGCGTGGTGGACGATGCGGTCGATCATCGCTGCGGCGACGACTTGGTCGCCGAACACGTCGCCCCAGCGGGCGAAGGGCAGGTTGGAGGTCAGGATCAGCGAGGCGTGTTCGTAGCGGCTGGAGACCAGTTGGAAGAACAGGTTGGCCGCGTCTTGCTCGAAGGGGATGTAGCCGACTTCGTCGACGACGAGCAGCCCGATACGGCGTAGCTTGGCCAGCTCGGCCGGTAGTCGGCCGGCGTTGTGGGCGGCCTTGAGCCGGGCGACCCAGTCCACGGCGGTGGCGAATGCGATGCGGTGCCCGGTCTGGGCGGCCTTGATCGCCAACCCGATGGCGAGGTGGGTCTTGCCGGTGCCGGGCGGGCCGAGCAGCACCACGTTGCGGGACTTGGCCAGGAACGCCCCGGTGCCCAGGTGCGCGATCATGTCCCGGTTGAGTGCTGGTTGGTGATCGAAGTTGAAGTCCTCCAACGACTTCCGCGTCGGGAACCCCGCCGAGCGGATACGGGTCGCCGCGCCGGAGGCTTCACGGGCGGCGACCTCCCGCGAGAGGACCGCCGCCAAATACTCCTCATGGCTCCAGTTGGCGTTGCGGGCTTGCTCGGCCAACCGGGCGGCGGACTCGCGGATGCGCGGCGCCTTGAGGGCTTGGGCGTAGTGCAGGACGGATTTGATGGGGTCTTCGGCCATGATCACGCCACCTCGCCATCGGAACTGGTTGTGGCGGTGGTGAAGTCGACTCCGAACGCACGGTCGTAGTCGGCCAGATCACGCATCAGCTGATCACCCGCCGTCGCCGGTGGCGGACCGGCTTGGAACTGTCGACGCAACGCCGCGGCAATCTGAACGTGGGCGGGGTCGGTCAGGGTTTGTCGCGCCGCCCAGCAGCGGTCGTGAACCGCCAGCAGGCGCCCGGCTCGGCTCACCGTCACCTGAGTCAGGGTGGTGCTCACCTCGACGAGCTGTCCGATCGCGCTCGGGTCCACCGAGTAGTCGTTGCCGGCCACCCGCACGTAGTAGTCGCGTCCCAACCGCACCGAGGTCCCCGTCTCGGTGACCGGCGCCACGGGTGGCAGCGCCAACATTTGGAGTCGGTCGGCATCGAGGAAGTCGATCGGACGACCATCGAGCACCCGCACCCGACGCGCGTTGGCTATCGGAAGCCATTGCCCCAGTTGATTATTGAAGTCCGCAAGTGAGGTGAAGGCGCGCCCGGGCAGGAATGAGGTCTCCAGATAGCGGTTGGCTCGCTCCACGATCCCCTTGGATTCGGGGTCATAGGGTTTGAGTTGCACCAGCCGCGACCCCAGCGTGCCCATCAACGCGGTGACCGGATCGGTCAACCGGCCGCGGCGCCCGATCCCGGCTTCGTTGTCCCACCACAACTCGTGGGGCACCGCGGTGAAACTGCCCGAGAGCAGCTGCCACATCCCGGCGACCAGATCCATGGTCTGGCGCGAGGGCAGCATCACCGCGGCGATGAACCGGGAGAACGCGGCCACCATCACCAGCACCGGCAGCATCGCCTCCTGGCCGAACCCGACCGCAATCTTGGGTGCCGGGAACCACAGGTCGCACTGAATCACCCGTCCCGGTGGATGCGCCAGGCGATCGACCGGATCAGCAGGCAAGTACTCCGGTCGGATCGCCCGCACCCGCTCCCGAAACCATGAGATCGACCCCGCCCAGCCGACCCGCTCGGCGAGCACCGTGGCCGGCAGTTGCGGATAGGCCGACAACAGCGCCCGGATCCGCGGCTCCACGGCATCGATCGCCGACGGCGACGAAGACCGCTCGTACTTCGGCGGACCATCACTGGCCACCGCGGCCGCCACGGTGTCACGCGCGATGCCGAGTTGTCGTGCGATGGCCCGCTGCGACAAACCCTCGCTGCGGTGAAGATGCCGGATCAACGCCCAGTCTTCCAAGGAGATCACCCATCCAATCTGATTGGGTGGCCTACTTTTCAACCGTCGCAACTGGCCGGGTCTTCAACCGTCGTCAACAGTTGAGCTGGCGGTCACCACCACGTGAGAGACGGTGGCGAGTCTGGGTTTGACCCGAGGTCGCTTCGAGCGGTGCAACGCCGCCCAGGCGTGCGAAGGCGGCTTCGTCCCGGCAGCGGCCGGGGTGTGACCATGACACCAGGATCTGAGCGGCGATCAGCACACCGATGCCCGGTTCATCGAGTAGCGCTGGTGCCATCGACCGCACCAGCGGGATCATCGCCAACTCAAGCTCGCGGCACTCGTCGGTCAACTGCCTGACTCTGTTCGCAGTGCTGCGCAGCGACAACTTCGTAGCCGCGTATTCGGGGTCGGTAGCAGTGTCAGGGCGCAGTCGTTGGCAACGAGCCACCAACGCCATCAGGGGCCGCCCTCGGAGCTCCTCACAGAGGTCGACCGGCGCGGTGACGACCAGAGCCTTGAGCACGTTAATCGCAGCGACTCGGACAAGTTTCGCGCTATCGCGTGCGGTGATCAGTGTGCGCAGCCCTTCGCGCGCACCGCGTGACCGCGGGGTTGCCCAACTCGTGCGTCCGAGAATCTCCCGTGCGGCCCGGACTGCGTCAAGGGAGTCAGACTTCGCGCCGTCCTTGGCCGATCTGGTGCTGGGATGGTCAAACTCAATGACGAACTCGCCCTTGGCCGCCAAGGCTGCCGCGAGGCCGGCGCCGTAGCTCCCCGTTGACTCAATCGACCAGGCCCGCCGACCCTCGGTCGTGTAGGGCGCTGCCCATCGCAACGCTTGCCCATAGCCGCGGGCCGTGGTGGGGAAAACTCTCGAGGCGAGCTCACCCTGGGTCTTCGAACATACGACGGCCGCGGTAATACGATCACGATCAGGATCAACGCCAATGACGTGATCGACGAGTTCTGCCAGTGCCATGCCTTGCTCCTTCTAATGCGGCGGTAAGGACTCCGCCGAGGAGTTGAGGCAGGACTGTGATGGGTCACCCGAAGGGACAAGCTCCTAATCAAGCCATCGAGGTCGGCGGTGCGGCTGACGGACATATCTCTCAATGAGGACACCGGTGGGGTCGGTCATTCTGTGAGTCACGTCAGCCAGCACCACCTTGCCGCGCAGCATGCTGAAAGTGTCACAGTCATTCTGGTCGTCGATGCAGATCGAACTTCTCAACCGCAAGAAATGGAACACCCGCGTGGAGTTAGCCAACGCGATATTCGACTACATCGAGATCTTCCACAACCGCCAACGCCGACACTCAGCACTGGGCTACCTGACGCCCACCGAATACGAACTACGCTCGACCAGAACATCCCAACTCGCCTGAGACGCAACACCCAGACGAGTAACCAGACCGTAGGTCAGGTCAACCGCCAACGGCCCGTACGCGTGGCTGCGCACCGACTACGACAACACCGGAATCTGCACTGCCTGTGCGGCGTCCGCATAACGTAACCCACTCAGCGCGAATCAGATTCGACACAACGGATTATCGGTGAGGAGCACTAACGAATGTTGACCGTCGGCTACACCGGCCGCGCTGGCGGCGCATGGCGCGGCGTTCCCCGCAATGAAAGCGGCGCTGTGGTGGCGGAATGCGGGCACGAGCACCCGAACCGCGGCAATGCCAGCATGTATAAAACGGCGGCGGTGCCGTATATGTGACAGATCGTTAAGGCTGCGCTGACACCTGCGTACCGCAAGTTCTGCGCCACCGAAACAACTGCCCGCGCCGAGGAGTTGGTCGATCTGATCGGAGCTGGCCCGGTGCGGTGCTACCATCAACTGTCCGCCGCTGGTTAGCTCAAGCAGGAGCTATCTCAAATGCGCCTTCAGCAAGGCGACCCGGTTCGGTATGGCGACTCCGAGCATCGCGTGGTGCAGGTGCTGGAAGGTAGTCGACTGATCGTCGAACGGCCCGCGCCGACCGCACGGAAATCATGAGTGACGCGCACTTCACGGCGGTCGAGGCCTACTTAGCGCAGCTCCGTCAAACGGCGCTCGTCGCCGAGGCTGAGGACCTCGCCACCGGAATCCGTCATATCTCCATCGCGACAGGAGAGCTGGAATCTGACGACGACGTCCGCCGGCTTGAGCAGCTCGCCGCAGCGGCCGCTTGTGGCCGTGAAGGGGCCGGCCTTGCGCGCTTCGGAGGAGGGAACGACTACGTGACGTTTTACATCGAGGGGCTGGACGCGGATCAGTTCGTCGAGGATCTCGCCCTACTGGCCGAAACGCTCAACCCAGGCTGGTGGCGCATCAGCCGCTCATCCCTACCGTTCTGATTCCGCATAGTGTGGAGGAAAGGCGATGCGATGGTTTGATGTCCTAGATCACCGGGCTGCAGCGCCACGAATTCGCTGAGCGTCAATCCCGCAGTGGGCACATTGCCCCGGAGCGTCGACCGCTGCCGGTGATCAGGATCGGGCAACGCGAACAGGCCGCCACCCGAAATGATAAGTCGTTCGTGCCATGGTCCGCTGAGCAGGACAGGGTGGGGTGGGAGTTGGGTTATCACGTCGCGCAGGAACGGTTCTTGTCGAGATTGCAGCGAAGATTGACAACAGTGCACTGATTGTTTAGCAACATCGTCAGTCCTGACCATTTGGCTCGCAAAAGCACTCGCCCAAAGGAGCGGACGGCCAGGTGTTCTGCGCTCACTCCTGTTGGAGCAGTGGTGTCAGTTCTTTCGCTACGTTGTTGACCTTGTCGAGGGTGAACATCACTTGGAGCGACTGGTCGACCTGGGCGGCTGAGAGGGCTGCTTGTGCGTAGGTGCGGTATTTGTCCTTGACCTGGTCATCGGTCATCCTGGTGTCGTCCGAACCAGGGTCGCCCCAGACGTACTCGCAGCTTTCGCTGAATTCCTTTCCGCGGGCGTTGATCTGGACCTCGTTGGGTATGCGAGTGAAGCGGCCTGTGGCCAGCATCTGCTCGAAGATGACTTTCCCGCTGTCGGGGTGGCCTTCGACCACGACCTTCCGGGCGAACGCCAGGTATCGCGGGTCGTGGATGCTCTCGTCGTCCTGCCAAGAGGGCCCTAGATCGGATCCGTGGGCGGCAGCGCCCAGCGCCATCGGGATACTGAATTGCAGATCCGACGGCGTCTCAGGCGCGTAAGTGGGACCGAGCCAGTTCACGCCGCGCTCGAAAGTACGCACCACGACGCGATCGATGTCCTGGGGCTCGAGTTCGTGACGCCGGATCAACTTGGTGAACAGTGCAATCGCGGGATGGCCGTAGCGGCACGCCGAATAGGGTTTGAATGACGTTCGTGACACCTGCCATGTCTCCCCGAGTTCGGCGAGCAGACGCTGCCGGTTGAGGCCCACAGTCCCGAACGCGCGCCAGAATTCCTCCGGAGCGTCGAAGATGTTCTGTTCGCCTACGAATCCCTTGTGCGCGAGTTGGGCGGCCATCACTCCATTGATGCCCATCGAGCTGACCGGCGAGTACTTCAGCATGTGCTTGCCGGGTCGCAGGACGGGCGCGAAGAATTGTCCGGTCTCGATCGGCGCGGTCCAGCCCGCGAGACCGAAAGCGTTGTTGTACTGGGCAGGTGTGAAGTCCAACAGCTTGCCGACCGCGCCGGCCACGCTGAAGCCGTACCAGCCCAGACATCCCGGCACCGCTTCGATGTCCCCGGCCGGTGTCAGACGTATGAACTCCAGGGCTCCGCCGACCCGACAACCTACCTCGTAACCGAGGGCCACTGCCGTGATCAGCGCTTCACCCGACAACCCCACGCTCTCGGCGAATGCCAGGCCGGGGAACACTGCCGCGACCCCGGGGTGACTGAAACTCAGGTAAGTGTCGTCGGCGTCGAGGTAATTGCCCAGATACATGTTTGCCGCGGTAGTCGCGGCTGGAGAAGCCTTCACCGTGGTGCCTACCACCGTGGCTGGGGCACCCGCTCCGGGGCCACCCATCTCGGCCGCAACCTCTGCGACTATCCGCGCCGCCGCATAGTGGCGAGCACCTAGTGCGCACCCCACGGTGTCGGCGATGAGTCGTTTGGTGTCGTGGACAACCCGAGTAGGTAGATCGTCGAAGCTGATGTCGTGAATCAGATCGATGAGCTGAGCAGTGGCGGTGGTTTCATCGCCCATGATGTCCGTACCCTTTCGTTGTTGCCTGCAAGCAATTGCTGTTGGTAAGGCTCAACCGTGGTGAGTTCGAGGAGCACCCTGGCCGTACGGATAGGCCACCTGTAGCGCTCTCCCGCGCTCGATGTGTAGAGATAGTCGAGATTTGTCAGGGTTGCTGGTGCGGCATGTACGGAGCCGTGACGGACCGTCGCGCTGCCGAGCCGGACTGACGGCATCAGTGCTCTGACGATGGCGCCCATGGGGCGAGGTCCCCAGTCTGGAAAGCGCTGCCGGCCGACGTGTCCAACCATCGAGCTGGCGTGTGCTCGATGGCCGGTCATGAACGTGCACGCTTGAGGAGGCGGAGGGGTTCCCAGGCAGCAGGCTGTTGACGCCCGTCTTGATCCAGTGGCGTTGTGCCAGCTCGGCGTGCGCCGTGTTGACGGTCTCCCGGGATGTGCCGACAAGTTGTGCGAGCTCCTCGTGTCGTAGGTCGTCGTGCGCCCGCATTGCGTTGGCCCCTCCTCGGTGCGGCTGGTGGCGCTTGTCGCCCGCAGGCAGTGTCCACGATCGAGAATTCGCGGCGTTCACCTGAATGTAGACGCCCGCATTCGGGGGCTCCACCGTCATTTGACAACCACGTCGACTATCGTTACTACAGTCATGAGCTGCATAGATGTGGCGTTTGTTGCAGCCGTCCGGATGCCACTGGGGATAGTTGACAAAAACGTCAACGGATAAGCTAGCATGCGGCGAGACGGGTGCCGCCAGGTGTTTCCAGATCGCCCAACGATGGGACTTATGCCGATGACCGACACGAAAGCCGAGGCCGAGTCACGCCCGCGCGCCGAGGTGGACCTTGATCACCACTCGCCTGGGTTTCGTGTGGACCCGCACGGCAGGTTCCGCGAGATGCGCGAATCGGGTTGTCCGGTCGCGCATTCCGACCACTATGAGGGCTTCTGGGCGCTGGTGGACTATGCCTCGGTGTTCGAGGCCGCCAGAGACGACGATCTGTTCAATTCCTACCCCTCGATCGCAGTGCCGGCTAGCGAGTTACCCCTTCCGATCCTGCCGATCGAGTCTGACCCCCCGGAAACGCAGAAGCTGCGCGACGTCACCCTCAAGCGGTTTTCTCCGGGATCGGCGGAGCGGTTCCGCGACGCGGCCATTGAGATGACCAATGAGGCGATAGACGCGTTCATCGAGCGTGGCCACGCTGATCTTGTCGGTGAGTTGACGACGCCGCTGCCGGCACGACTGATCCTGCGATTGCTGGAGTTCGACGAATCGCGGCACTCGCAGTGGGTGCGCTGGGTGCACTCGATGGTGCATGATCGCGCCCACGACCCGGAGAAGGCCGGGGTGGCTGGCATGGAGATGTTCGGCGAGATCGTTACGCACATGGAGCAGCGGCGCACCGAGGGCCTCGGTGACGACCTGTTCAGCGATATCCTGCGCGGCACCATCGATGGCAAGCCACTCGACGATACCCAGATCACCATGTACACGGTGCTGATGATGCTGGGCGGCATGGATACCACCAGCGGCTTCACCGGCAACGTGCTGTTGCGGCTATGCACGGACACCGAATTGCGGCAGCAGTTCATGGCCGATCCGGATCTGGTGAAGAAATCCGTCGACGAGCTGCTGCGGTTGTACACGCCGACTCTGGGCCTAGCGCGCACCGTCTCTCGTGATGCTGAGTTCCGCGGCCAGCCACTATGCAAGGGCGATCGCGCAATCCTGATGTGGGCGGCCGCCAACCGGGACCCCATGATGTTCGCAAACCCCGACACCCTTGACCTGTCCCGGCCGAATGCCAAGAAGCACATGGCGTTCGGGGTGGGTATGCACCGGTGTTTGGGCTCGCACTACGCCAAGATGATGTTCGACGTAATGACGACCCAGGTGCTGCAGCGGCTGCCGGACTTCGAACTCGCAGGCGAGGCGAAGATGTTTGAGGACGCAGGGGAGGTATTCGCCGTGCGGGAGCTGCCGGTCAGGTTCACGCCGGGGCCACGCGTCGGCGACACGAAATAGGTCCGCCCGCAATACAGGTCCGCCCACAATGCCCTTGCCCCGGTGGCCCAGGTCATCTGGAGTTGCCCACACTCGCCAGAATCGCCTGCGTTGCAGAGCGCCTTCGCGCCGGGCGATATGACAACTGGGACCTAGTTACTTCGACCTGAAAACCCGCGCCTGTGCTGAGTGGCTCTGTGGGGTCGTACCCAGTTTGGCGCATAAATGTGGCTCGCGCGCCAAGCACGGTCACCGCCGATGCGGCTACGGTGAGAAACGCGTCGAGGACGACCTGCACGACCTCGGGGTGCGCACGGTCGTGATACCCCGCAAAGGCAAACCCGGCAGCCGTAGAACGTTTCGGTTCGACAGATGCCGGGCAGGAGAGCGATCTCGTCGAGGACGGCCGCCATGAGCGAATCGTGATCGCGCGTGCGGATGCTTCTCGAGCTTCCTGATCGACAGCCCGGCATCGCATTAGTCCTGCCTGAGCCGGCCGGCAGAGCGGCAACACACATCCTGCATTCGGATGGCAAGATTCAGCTCGCAGCGCCACCCATCCTGGAGGCCTTGCACGACATCGCGGGACCTGCGCCTGGGTTGGTGCTGATCGGACGGCGCGAATTGACCAGCATCAACTCCTGGATGCACAACATCGGATCGGTCAGGACGCCCAGGTTGTACGTCAATCCCGTTGATGCAGAACGTGACTCGCTCCGCTCAAGTGATGAAGTCGAGCTCTCGACGGCAACGGGATCGGTCCGGGTCCTCGTCGACGTCACCGACAAGATGGCCCCCGGCGTCGTGAGTTATCCGCATGGGTGGGGGCATTCAGGCGGTTGGCAGATCGCGAACGAGCGCGGCAAACCGGTATTCACCACGATCACCGGCCCCGCCGCAGCCCGACCCGACGACCTAGTCAACCGGCAGTTCAAGGCTGACACCCCAACCGACCGTGGGTCGCCGAGTTCACCTTCGCGCGGACCTGGCAGGGATTCTGCTACACCGCCTTCATCACCGACGCGGCCACCAAGAAGATCGCCGGCTGGGCCGTCTCGGCGACCATGCGCACCGAGGATCTTCCCTTGCAGGCATTCAATCATGCTGTATGGCAGTCAAACTCGGATCTTTCTGAGTTAGTCCATTCGCTGGCCTATACCGATCAGCTGGGCGAACTCGGGATCGTCCCGTCAGTGGGATCGCGAGGCGATAGTTACGACAACGCACTCGCTGAGGCCGTCAATGCCGCCTACAAGGCCGAGCTCATCAACCGCGGCAAACCCTGGCGTTGCATCGACGACGTCGAACTGGCCACCGCCGGATGGGTTGCCTGGTACAACCAGGAACGCCTGCACGAAGCCCTCGGCTACCAGACACCAGCCGAGTACGAGGCCGCCCTCACCGGCACCTCACGCCCCGCGAGCCAGCCAACCCCGGCCCTCGCAACCGACTAGGAACGAAATCTGGGGTAGTTCAGCGCTTTCGTGGCCAGCAGATGGTGTTTCCCTTCGGAAAAGTGGACACGATTAGCCTGCTTCGCGGATTCTGGCGAGCATTCTTGCCAGCGAGAATGGGCGCTGCGGTCGCGCCACCTCATTCCTCGACATCCTCGCCGAGTACGGGACTGGCGATGAGGCGCCTTGCGTTGTCGTTGAGGTTTGCGAACCCGTCGACGATCTGAGATGCAATTCGCAATCGCTCACCCACGGATCGAATCCTCCAGGTGTGAAAAGCCGTACCGGTGAATTCATCACTAGTGGGCGCCGGCGGCTTCCAACGGCGCAAGAAGAAATCGAGCCTAGTCGTTACTTCGATATCCCCATGCGGCGAGTAGCCCACAGACAGCATCGCCTTGATCTCGTTACGTTCATCGAAGAATTCCTCGCGTTCCAGTAGGTGCTCACGTAAGCCCTCAATCCCTTGCAGCATGTCGTCGCCCCGTATACCGACCTCGAAATTTTCCGTAAGGATCTGCGCCATCATCTCGTCGGCCGTCGGATGCCGCTGAAGCATTGATAAGTAAGTATCGATCGCCGAATACAACGCTGGAGGTTGTGGTAGGCATTCCATGGTTCTTCCGTTGCTCGGCGCGCCACTGTTCCACCCTTGCTTGGCAGTTGCTAGGTCGACACAGCCGTAGTTTAAGCGTGACAATACATTACAGGCCCGGATCCGCGCCTGCCGCGAGGTGCAAGCCGTGCTCACCCGCGTCCGCGTAATGAGACTGACCCCGACCCGGCCACATCGCGGTCGGACTGGGCGAAGACTTCGTGATTGGGCAAGCGAATGTGCCCGCCGAACCCGAACCGGGAGAACCGAACCGGGACCTGCCACCGAAAATCGTGGCCGAGCTGTGCGCGCACCCGAATCGGCTGACCTCAGTGGAGAGGCGCACCGCCGTCGAGTTGGCCATCGACACCGGCCGCCGTCCCGAGGAGATCTGCGAGCTGGACTTCGACTGCCTGACCCGCGACGAGGACATGAGCGTCTGCCCACCGCGCACACGTTACATGCGAAAGCTATTGTGCGTGACCCGCTTTGGCCTCATTCTCGCGGATCGGCCCGGCGCCCAAGATTTCTATCAGTGCCGGCGGGTGTGACACGGTCACCGATATGTCATGGATGATGTCGCGAGAACATCGACGGGTTTCTGCCCGGTGGGGTATCGGGCGATCTTTGTCACCCTGACCATGAGAGCGCCACCATCGGCCGCCGTGATGTCGGTCCCACCAGAACGGCGTCGCACGCCATTGCATGGTCTGAAACTCGACATCCGTGCAGTAATGAACGAAAAGAAGTAATTATGTATTATCAGTTTGATCTGTATCAGCCAGTGGCTCAGATGGCGCGGCCGAAGGCGAAAGGAGGCGGTCCGTCCTGAGACATCGACTTCTGGTCGTCGAGTTGGTCGAGCGCATCGAGGTCGCCGCATCGCGTTGTGGCTCTCAGCTGCGACGTTGGATCCGGATCTGAAATCTTCCCGTGTATCGGCATTGCCAAAGCGGCAGAGAGGCGAACAAGTGCAGCGCACCCTATTCCACGATGACCATGAGGCGTTTCGGGCGACCGTCCGCGCTTTCTATGCCGAGCAGGTGGTTCCGGAGTACACCGAGTGGGAGAAGGCCGGGGCGCCGCCCCGACATTTCTGGACCGCTGCGGGCAAGCTCGGCCTCCTGGGTATCCAGGTTCCCGAGGAATTCGGCGGCGGCGATCAAGACAGTTATCTGTTCAATGTCATCTTGACCGAGGAATCCCAGCACGCTGGCGTCGCGCTCGGCGGTCTGCGAATGCATACCGACATTGCGATGCCGTACTTCCTCAACGTCGCCAATGCCGAGCAGCAGAGTCGGTGGCTGCCGCGACTGGTGTCCGGCGACGCGGTGAGCGCCTTGGCGATGTCGGAGCCGGGCGCAGGTTCCGACATAAAGACGATCACCACCCGCGCGGTGCGCAACGGAGATCATTACATTGTCTACGGCTCCAAGACGTTCATCTCCAACGGCGCCAATGCCGATTTGATCGTGACCGCCGTCAAGACCGATCCGGAAGCCGGCCGAGAAGGCCTGAGCCTACTGGTGATCGAAGGCGACAGCCCTCGGCTCATCCGGGGCCGCAAGCTGGAGAAGCTGGGCTTGAAGTCGCAGGACCTGGCGGAGCTGATCTTCGACGATGTAGTGGTGCCCGCCGAGAACCTTTTGGGGGAGGAGGGCAAAGGGTTCGCCTACCTGACGGAGAACCTTGCTCAGGAGCGCCTCTCGATTGCGGTGAACAGTCAGGCCGCCGCGGTCAAGGCGTTGCGTGACACTATCGAATACACCAAGGGCCGCAAGGCGTTTGGTACGACAGTATCGTCACTCCAGAACACCAAATTCGAACTCGCAGCCTGTGCCACCGAAATCGAGGCTGGTCAGTCACTGCTCGACCGGGCCCTGCTGGCTCATGAGGACGGGAAGCTGTCGGCGGCCGATGCGGCCATGGTCAAGCTTTACTGCACCGAACTGCAGGGCCGAGTGATCGATCGCTGTCTGCAGTTGCACGGTGGCTACGGCTACATGATGGAATACCCGATCGCGCGGGCTTATGCCGATGCCCGGGTATCGCGAATCTACGGCGGCTCCAGCGAGGTCATGAAGGTGATCATCGCCCGGTCGCTTGGGCTCTGACCCGTTGACGCCCGCCTACGAACCCTCTATTCTACAGAATAGTACTCTGTAGAACAGAGTAATGACAGCACGGGTCTGAGGAAAGGTCGCTATGACACAGCAGGCGAGTGTTCTCGATGACGTACGCCGGGGGATGATCCCGGCGCATATCTACAACGACCGCGGGATCTTCGAACTCGAGAAGGAGCGGATCTTCAGCCGGGCGTGGATCTTTGTCGGGCACGAATCTGAGATCGCCCAACCGGGCGATTACGTGGTGCGCCGGGTCCTCGACGATTCTTTCATCATCATCCGCGACGAAGACGGTCAGGTGCGCGCGCACTTCAATATGTGCCTGCACCGTGGGATGCAGGTATGCCGGGCCGAGATGGGCAACGCCTCGCATTTCCGTTGCCCATATCACGGCTGGTCCTACCGCAACGACGGCAGGATCGCCGGATTGCCCTTCCACCACGATGCCTATGGCGGGGGGGGCGGGTTCAAGCGCAAGGGCCAACGACCGCCGCCGGCGCCGGACATCAGCATCTACAACGGAAAGATCTTCGTCAGCTTGGCCGCGACAGCCCCGCCGCTGGGAGAATATCTCGGCGACTTCCGCTTCTATCTGGACTTCTACACCAGGCAGAGCCGTAGCGGCATCCAACTGCACGGGCCCCAGCGCTGGCGGATCAAGGCGAACTGGAAGATCGGTGCCGAAAACTTCGCGGGCGATATGTACCACACCCCGCACACGCATACGTCGGTCGTGGAAATCGGGCTGTTCCGCGAGCCTAGCGCCCAAAAACGCAAGGAGGGCGTGCTTTATTGGGCAGGAAACGGGGGTGGGACCACATACAAACTGCCGGAGGGCTCACTCGAGGAGCGTCTGCGCTATGTCGGCTATCCCGACGACATGATCGCCCGGATGAAGCAGTCTTGGGCGGCCGAGCAGCTCAACGTAATCGGCGAAGACGGGTTCATGTTCAGCGCCGCGTCGCTGTATCCCAATCTTTCCTTCGTGCACAACTGGCCGAAGGTCGCAGATTCCGATGACGTGCTCCCGTTCATCACCCTGCGACAGTGGCAGCCGATTAGCGAGGATGAGACCGAAATACTATCTTGGTTCGCCGTCGACAAAGAGGCCCCAGAGCAGTTCAAGGCGCTCTCCTACAAGGCATATCTGATGTGTTTCGGCAGCACCGGCATGTTCGAGCAGGATGACGTGGAGAACTGGGTGTCGCTGACCAACACCGCGGCCGGCTCCATGGCCCGCAGGTTACTGCTCAACAGCAGAATGGGTCTGCTGGAAGACGGCACCGAGGTCGCGCCGCCACTGACGCGCGAAGAGTTCTCCGGACCAGGCGTCGCGCGGAAGGGCTACAGTGAGTTCAACCAGCGAGAACTATTGCGGCGCTGGGCGGATGACCTCGAAAGCCCGGTTGAGGCGGCAGCAGAAGGCTCCGAAATCTGCAGCTTTCCAGCCGCCGACGACAAGCTGGTGAGCCGGGCGTGAGTACTGACACCACACCATCCGATCGGGCCGCAGTGGCTGGCAGGCCAGGCGAGACCCATTCGGCTGCGTCTCGCCTCGGTGCCCATGCCTCCCGAATCACCCGCAGTGGCAACACATTGCGCTTCGATGACGAACGCCATCTATTGGCTCACCGGTGGCTGGTCGACGAGGCCTATCTACTCGACGCGCAGGCCTACACCGACTGGCTGGACGTGCTCGCCGACGACATTCACTATCTGATGCCGGTGCGCGTCACCACCGCTCTGGGTGCGGGATACGACACATCCCCGGGCATGGCTCATTTCGATGAAGACAAGTACTCGCTGTCTCGCAGGGTCGCGCGATTCCTCACCGAACATGCGTGGACCGAGGATCCGCCTTCGCGGCTGCGGCACCACCTGTCGAATGTACGCACCTTTGCCACTGAGGATTCCGATCACCTGGTGGTCGAGTCGGCGACACTTCTCTTCCGCAGCAGGGGCGACGTCCGAGAAGGAGCCTTTCTCTCCGCGGGCCGCGAGGACCTGCTGCGCCGCGAGGGTGAGCAGTGGAAGCTGTCCCGCCGGACCATTCTGGTGGACGAGTCGGTGATCCGAATGCAGAATTTGGCAATCTTCCTATGACGGTTCACCCCCAGCAGCCGGGGCTGTCGGGGACTGACACGGCCCGTCCGGAACATATTGTTGGCGAACCGATTACGATCGGCAACGAGTTCGCGGAAGTTCGGGTCTCCCGCGTGCAGACGCGCAATGGGTCGCGTATGTTGATCGAATCGCTGAAGTCCGGGCAATGGGTTTCGTTGTGCCCGTTGGAACTTGAGGCGCTGACCTGGCAGGCCACGGCCACGTTCTCGGCGATGATCGGCCAGCCGTTCGGGTCGTTGGTCACCGACGAATCCGGGGACACACCGTCAGGCCGGACATGACCGGCTGGCTCGAGGGTCACCGGGCGCTTATCGTCGGGGCCGGCTCCGGAATCGGTAGGGCGATTGTCGACGCTTTCTTGGCCGAAGGTGCCCGGGTAGCGGTCCTGGAGCGCGACCCAGACAAATGCGCGGCATTGTCGACCGCCCATCCCCAGGTGGTCACCACGGTCGGCGACGCAACCACCCGAATCCCGAACGATCTGGCCGTCGCAGCTGCGGTGAAGGCGTTCGGCGGGCTCGACGTCTTAGTCAATTGTGTTGGTGTGTTCGACTTTTATCGCAGCATTGAGGATCTGGACGCCAACGCTATCGACGGCGCGTTCGACGAGATCTTTCGGGTCAACGTCAAGAGTCACCTGCATTCGGTCAAGGCCGCTCTACCGGCGCTGCATCAGTCCGAGCACGCCGTCATTCTGCTGACAGAATCCACGTCGGCTTACTACCCGGGCCGCGGCGGAGTGCTCTACGTCGCGTCCAAATTCGCTGTCCGCGGCCTAGTGACCGCGCTGGCACATGATTTGGCTCCTGGTGTCCGGGTGAACGGGATCGCGCCCGGCGGCACGTTGGGCACCGACCTGCGGGGCGTGGCGAGCCTCGGATCAGCCAGCCGCAGCATGTTCGACACTCCGGAACGGGCCGCTGAACTGGCCGCGCGTGTGCCGCTGCAGGTCGCACTGTCCGGCGAGGATCACGCCTGGAGTTACGTCTTTCTCGCATCGGATCGATCGCGCGGCATCACCGGCGGGGTCGTTCACTCCGATGGCGGGATGAGTGTTGCCGCCGCACCGAAAAAGCGGCGATGACGCCCAACCACAGTGAAGACAGAGGGGATGCCATGCCGAATCTGACGCCAAAGGCCAGGACCCGCACGGGATACCTGTTGCAGGAGAGTGTCTCGGAGGGGCCGCGCTGATGGCCGGCAGGACTGTCGTCATTGTCGGAAGCTCGGTCGCCGGGGTGCGTACTGCACGGGCATTGAGAACCCAAGAATTTGACGGTCGCATCGTGCTGATCGGCAAGGAGGCCGAACTCCCATACGATAAGCCGCCGCTCTCCAAGCAGTTCCTCGCCGGCGCGTGGGATGAGGACAGGGTGAGACTGTTGACGGCGGACGACGCCGAGACCGCCGGCATCGAGCTACGCCTCGGCAGTGCCGCGGAACGCCTCGATGTCGCTGATCGAACGGTCGTCCTCGCCAACGGCACACGAGTGCCCTACGACATGCTTGTCGTGGCCACCGGCGCTGACGCGAGGCCGTCCCCGTGGCCGGTCGAATCCGGCGTGCACGTTGTCCGAACACTCGACGACAGCCGGGGACTGGCCCGCGACTTCACCTCGTCATCGGGTCCCGTAGTGGTGGTCGGTGGCGGATTCATCGGCGCAGAAGTGGCGGCAACCGCCCACGCGGCGGGCCGAGACGTCACGATCGTCGACCCTCTGCACGCCCCGATCGGCCGGGTTCTGGGCGGGGAACTCGGAGCCATGTTCACCGATCTGCACCATCGCCACGGCGTACGGACCCGGTTCGGCGAAGGTGTCGAGGCGGTCGAGGGCACCGCCGGGAAGCTGCGCGTGACATTGACCAACGGCGAGGTGCTACCGGCAAGCACCGTCGTCGTGGGTATCGGCGCCCGTCCCAACGACACCTGGCTGTCGTCGTCGGGACTGCTCATCGACGACGGGGTGGTGTGCGACGAGTATTGCCGTGCAGTCGATCACAGCGACATCTTCGCGGTGGGTGACGTCGCCCGTTGGCATCATCCGCGGCATCGTGAAGATGTCCGGGTTGAGCACTGGACCAACGCCTCGGAGCAGGCGGCTTGTGTAGCCCACAACATCCTGCACCCCGATGAACTGCACCCTTATGCGCCGACGGAGTACGTGTGGAGCGACCAATACGACTGGAAGATCCAGATCGCCGGGCGACCGGGTCGAGCCGAACTCCTGCAGCTGATCGGCAACTTGCACGGTGAAAAGCCGCGTGCTGCAGCAATTTACAGCGACGACAGCGGGCTGCTCCGAGGCGCCGTGACCGTCAACTGGCCGAAGGCCATCTTGATATGCCGCAGACTGATCGGCGCTGAGACCACCGCCGCGGCGGCTCTGCACGAACTCGAACAGTTGCCGCAGGCCGGTGCCACGGCGAGCGCCCGGCAGTAAGCATCCAGGGTCGCGTGAATCGCTGTCAGGAGGCCGTAGGGATGACCGAACCAAACGATGTCGTCGCCGCACGCGAATACGGGCCCGTACCGCAGTACCCAATCGAATCGGTCGACAACGCGTTGCGTGCGTTGATGTTGTTGGTTGAGCGGTCCGAGATCCGGCTCACGGAGGTCAGCAAGCATCTTTCAGTAGCCAGTTCGACGGCTCACCGCCTCCTCGCGATGTTGGCCTACCGCGGACTGGTTCGCCAGGATCCCCAGACAAAGGCGTATCGGTCCGGTCCCAGCCTCGACTTGTTGGCCTTCGGTGTGGTTGGTCGCCTCGACATCCGGGTCCGTGCGCGGCCTGTCCTGGAGAAATTGAATGCGGATCTGCGGGAAACGGTGCACCTGGGCCGACTGGACCGCGCCCAGGTAGATTTTGTTGACTCCATCGAAAGTTCTCAGGCGCTGCGGGTTTCGGCTCGCCTGGGTGTGGCGATGCCGGCTCATTGCACGTCGACGGGCAAGGCGCTGCTGGCTGCGCTCACTGACGAGCAACTTGACGCGTTGTATCCCGATCCTGATCTTGCCCAGCTGACACGGCACTCCATCAAGTCCAAGAAATCGTTGAAATCCGAGCTTGCCACCGTGCGTCGTCGTGGATTCGCCACCAGCAACGAGGAAGGTGAGGAAGGCGTTGTCTCGGTGGCGGTGCCCCTGCGGGGCGGCTCGTTCGCGCTCGCTGCGTCCGTACCGGTGAGCAGGATGGACACCGACTTCCGCGGCGTCGTTCTGGAAAATCTGTTCGCCGCCAAAGCTGAGATCGATGAACTACTACCGTGACTGATCCCCGAACGGAGTGAACATGTCGCAACGGCTCGAGTTGACCTACGGTGGGGAGTTGTACGATCGCACCTGGCGCCTGTACACCGGGGAGGTACAGCCCGAAGGTGTGCGCCTACGGTACTTGCACACAGCTATCGAAGACTTGTTCTGGCGTCAGGGGAAGTATGCCGAATTCGACGTCGCTGAATATTCGATGGGTGCCTATCTGGCGACCCTGAAGAACCCCGACAGGGCTTTTGTCGCCCTTCCGATCTTTCCGTCCCGAGCCTTCCGGCACGCTTCGGTCTATGTCAACGCCGACGCGAGCGTGTCACAACCTGCAGATCTGGCGAACACGACGGTCGGAACCCCGGAGTGGAGCATGACCGCTTCACTGTGGATGCGCGGCATTCTCGGCGAACACTACGGCGTTGATTTGACGTCGATAGACTGGCGGACAGGAGGTTTGGAGGAGGCCGGGCGACAGGAGAAGGCGCCCGTCCTCCCTCCGGCGGACTTGCGAGTGACCCATATCGGCGATGACGACACGTTGAGCGCCCTACTATTGCGGCGTGACCTCGACGCGTTGATCACGGCCCGAGCTCCTCAGGCTTTCTTGCAGGGTGACCCACGTATCAAACGGCTGTGGCCGGATTTCCGCAGCGCGGAACGCGGGTATTTCGAAGCGACGGCGATCATCCCGATCATGCACGTTGTCGTGGTCAGGCGGGCGCTCCTCGCCGCTCACCCCTGGCTCGCCAACAATCTGGTCGATGCGTTCGAGGCGGCTCGCACACCCGTCCAGCACGATCTGCTCGATACCGCGGTGTGCACGAGCAGCTTGATATGGGAGTCCGCCTACGCAGAAGAGGAAGCCGCCGTTCTCGGCGATCCCTTCCGATATGGAGTGGCCAATAATGCGGTCACCCTCCAAACGCTGTTGAACTACGCCCATCAGCAAGGATTCACCGACCACCTGCTCGGCTACGAAGAGGTCTTCGCCCCGTCGACGCTGAGCTCAGCGCGGATATGAGGGAATCAGGCCACGTTCAACCCCAACATTGCGACGGCAGTCCCTGAAGTAACCGACTCAGTCACTGACGCCGGCAGATCTGCCGCGAACAGCGCCGCACCCGCGGGTCGTTCGGCGATGACAAACGGGTAGTCGGTGCCGACGGCAACACGGTCAGCCCCGACCCGGGCAATCAGTGCGGCCACGGCGGCGGGATCGAACACAAGCGAGTCGTAATAGAAACGATCGGCGTACGAAGATGGCCGGCCGCTGGTAGCGGCCGGCTCCGGAACACACTCCCAGATGCGGTCGATCCGCGGCAGCAGCGCCAGGAACGCGCCGCCGCCGTGCGCGAGCAGGACCTTGAGGTGTGAATGACGGTCGAGGACCCCGCCCATCACCAACGACGCCGCCGCAGCCGCGGTTTCAGCTCCCATACCGATCGAATTCGCCAGCCCATGTTTCTTGAGCCGATCGGCGCCAAGCACGTTCCATGGGTGCACGAAGATCAGCGCACCCGTTTCCGCGCAGGCGGCGAAAAACGGGTCGAGTTCGGGATCATCGAGATTGCGCCCGCCGACATTCGACCCGACCTCCACACCGGACAGCTTGAGATCCCCGACGATGTCAACCACCATCTGGGCTGCCCGCGTAGGATCCTGCAACGGGACGGTGCCAAGTCCGGCGAATCGAGACGGGTGATCACGGGCCACACCGGCGATCCACTCGTTCTGGACGCGCGAGAGGTCCGCTACGCCGTCGGCGTTCAACCCATAGGAAACGGTGATGGGAATGGGCGAGATCACCTGCATAGAAACCCCATCGGCGTCCATGTCCTCCAGGCGCCGGGCCGGGTCCCAACAGTGATCCGTGATCGACCGGAAATGCCGGCCACCGAGGAGGATATCCGCCGTGCATGGGCCGGTTTCGACCAGTTCTGGCCATGAACCGGCGAATCGTCGTCCGAAACTCGGCAAGTCGCGCGGCAGGCCGTGGGTGTGCACGTCGACTAAACGCTGTGCCTGGCTCGGTCCGGCAACCATCATGACGAAACCCGCTCCCTACGTCGGTTAGGCTGACTGTGACGGCGCGAAAGAAGCTGATCTGCACCGGGTGAAGGGGCCATTGTTCTCGATCGACTCGAGGAAACGCGCGAACAGGGACTGCAGTTGACGCTGTTGCCTCCGGGTCAGGTCATCCATCAGCCGATGTAAATATGTCCAAATCAGGAACGATCGACGATCATCCGGATTCGAGATCCGTTCGACAAAGTGACGCCTGGCCAGAGCATCGACCACCCCGGTCAGATTGGCCGGCCGCACCGACACCGCCTCTCCAGGCGCATCCATCGTCAAAGGCTCCGTCGAGCGATCCAAGACGGTCAGGATGTTCAACTGGCCGGTATTGAGCCCATGCGGCAAAAGCTCTGCGGCGTGAGCACGTTCGAAGGCCGTTGCGGCACGAAACATGGTCAGCGTCAAAGCCAATACCGTGGTGTCGAAATCAGGGCCCTCACGATCGGCCGCCTGCGCGATCTGCCCGGTGATAGAAGGCGGCATGCGAGGAGCTCGCGGCATCAGCTGGCCTCCAGGTCGGATCGGGTATTTCTCCCGGTGTACAGTACAGGGTGCAAACCAGTCGGATTGATTCACGATAGGCACCCTAGAGACTGTGCCACAACGCGTTCCGATTGCACGTGGCGTCAATGCAGCGGGATGTTGACCGTCTTCGACTGCAGGTAGCTCTCCAACTCGTCAACACCTTCCTCGGTGCCGACTCCGCTGTTCTTGTGCCCGGCGAACGGGGCTCCCAGGAAATGGCTGCCGGACCCGTTGATCCAGACGTAGCCGGTATCCAGCCGATCGGCCACCGATATCGCGGTGGTGATGTCGTTGCTCCACACCGCCCCGGTCAGCCCGAACGGGAGTTCGTTGGCCTGCTCGACGACGGTGTCCAGGTCAGTCCAACGGAAAACCGACAGCACCGGCCCAAAGATCTCCTCCCGCGCGATCCGCATCGACATGTCGACATCGGCGAATATCGTCGGTTCGATATAGAAACCTTTCGCGAAGTCGTCACCCTCCGGCCTGCGGCCGCCCGTCACCAGACGCGCGCCCTCAGCGTGGGCTGATTCGATGTAACCCATCACCTTGTCGAACTGAGCTTGTGAGACCAGGCACCCCATCTCGGTGTCGGGGTCGAGCGGATGGCCGATGCGGATGGACTTCAGGCGATCGGTCAGACCGGCGACGACATGGTCATGCAGCGCGTCGTGAACGAACAAACGCGTGGTCGATCCGCACGACTGCCCTTGGCTCCAATGGCAGTTCATCCCGAATGCGGCGCCCTCGACGACAGCGCCGGGGTCGGCGTCCGGGCACACGATCATCGCATTCTTGCCGCCCAGCTCCAGCGTGACATACTTGATTCCCGCCGATGCCGCCGACGCCATGACCTTCTGGCCGGTCTCGACGCTCCCAATGAGCGAGATCCGTTTGACGGCAGGGTGCCGCACCAAGGCATCGCCCGTTACAGCGCCGGGTCCCGACAGGATGTTGACCACCCCGGGCGGAAACGACTCGAGAACGACCTCGGCCATCAACAACGACGACAGCGGCGCCTGGTCGGGTACTTTGAGAACCAGTGTGTTGCCGGTGACCAGTGGTGCGCCCACTTTCGCGGCCGCGAACAGTATCGGATGGTTGTAGGGAATGATCCGTCCCACGACGCCGTAGGGTTCCTTGCGGGTCAGCAGCCAGCTACCGGTCATCGATGGCAGCGTGGCACCGGCGAGGCTGAAGGCGACCCCGGCGTGATAGTCGAGCCAGCGTGCCGCCATCATCACGTCGCCCACCATGGCGGTCACCGGATTACCGGTGTCGATAGCGTCGAGTAATCCGAAGTCTTCAGCGCGCGAGCGCAGACGCGCGGCGAAAGCCCGAATCATCTCCGCGCGCTCGAGAAGCGTGGTGTCGCGCCAGTGCGGGAATGCTCGGGTTGCAGCCGATACCGCCGCCTCGACGTCGGCTTCGTCTGCAGACGGGACGTGGGCAATGGTCGTCCCGTCGTGCGGTGTGGTGATTTCCATCGTCGCGCCGCGGTTGGCCACTACCGCGGTGTCGCCGATGAGCATGCGCCAGTCGCGGTCCAGTAGCGCCGAAACTGCCTTGGTGTTATCAGCCAGTGAAGATCGCATGGGTCTCCGGCCACCTCCTGGGGTGCTTGCCGCTCTATCGCGACACGACCCTACTGTGAGCCGGTGCGGCAGAACTTGGTTCTGAAGTTTTTATGGTGACGCAAGCCGCAAGCGGCAGCGCTACATCGTTGTGCCGCAAGCCCTTGACGCTGTGGCCGCTGCCACTATAGTTCAGAAGCATAAATATTTATATAGTAACTAAGACACGGTTAGTGCCGACTACCACATCGGGGCGGCATCGAGAAAGTGGGGCCCGGAGATGATCCAACTGCAGGACATCGCCTATGTCCGGTCCGGGGTCACCGACTTGGAACGCGCCGAGCGATTCGCCGTCGACATCGTGGGTCTGGACCCTGTCGCGCGGGCACCCGGGATGACCTATCTGCGAGCCGATCATCGCCATCACTGCCTGGCGCTGGTCGAGAGCTCACAGGCTGGAGTGCATGCCTCGGCGTTCACGGTGAAGGACGACGCGGCACTCGATGCCGCTGAAGCCGAACTGACGAGTTACGGATGCACGGTGCGGCGGGGATCAGCGGAGGAGGCACGACAACGACACGTGCGAGCGTTCATCGCCTTCGACGATCCGTTCGGCAACCACGTGGAACTGGTGACCGACCAGAGCACTCTGGCGCGGCCGCTTCAGTTCGGGCGTCCAGCCGCCGGGATCTGCGAGTTCGGGCACCTCTGTCTGGATGCTCCCGATGTGCGGGCCGCATACGCATTCTGGTCGACACTCTTCAATGCCAAGGTGTCCGACTGGATCGGCGATGCGGCCTGTTTAATGCGTATCGACCCGGTCCACCACAAGCTGGCGGTGTTCCAAAACGACGCCGCTCCCGGCCTCTGTCACATCAACTTCCAGGTGCACACCCTCGACGACGTGATGCGCAATTGGCGGTTCCTGCAGCGAAACGACGTGCACATCCTGCATGGTCCCGGCAGGCATCCGACCTCGACGGCGATCTTCGTCTACTTCGTCGGACCCGACAACCTAACTTACGAGTACTCCTTCGGTGTAGAGCGGATCGAAGACGACGCTGCGTGGCGCCCGCGCACGTTCAACCTGTCCGAGGACGGTTCGATCGACATGTGGCTGGGCCCGACTCAGCGCACCGTGTCACAACCGCAGCTGCGCCGTGATGGCCAGAACGGTTCGGTGAGCGTCGGGCCGAGTCAGTCGGGACATGGCCGGTGAGCCGCGAGCCCACCGGCGGCGGATGGGACATTCAGCGGGCGGCGACCGAACTCCTCGAGGCGGAAAGCACCCAGACCGAGTGTGATCCGCTCAGTGACCAGTGGACTGGTCTCGACCTGGCCACCGCCTACCGCATCCAGGATGAGGCACTGCGCCGCCGTCTCGAACGCGGTGAGCGACTCGTCGGCGTCAAACTCGGATTGACCTCTCGCGCAAAACAATTACGCATGGGCATCAGCTCACCACTGGTGGCTTGGCTGACCGATGCGATGGTGCTCCCGGCAGGTGCGCCGTTGCCACGCGAATCGCTTATCCACCCTCGTGCCGAACCGGAGATCGTGTTCGTGATGGCGGAACGGCTCGCCGGGCCTGCCATGACGGCGTCCCGAGCGCAGGGCGCGGTCGGGCAGGTCTACTCCGGCATCGAGATCATCGATTCACGCTACCGCGATTTTCGGTTCACGCTGCCCGATGTGGTCGCCGACAACGCGTCCTCGGGGCTGTTCGTGATGGGGTCGGTGGGCGTGCAGCCGGATTCGTTGGACCTGGCGGCCGAAGCCTGCCGTCTCGAGGTCGACGGTCGAGTGGTGGACCGCGCCACCGGCGAAGCGGTGCAAGGTCATCCGGCAGAAGCGCTGGCGTTGGCCGCCAATGTTCTTGCCGAACGCAGGTTGGCGATCGAGCCGGGCTGGATCGTGCTGACCGGGGGCATGACCGACGCGGTAAGCGTGCCGCCCAGAGCACAGGTCGCCGCGCACTTCACCCATCTGGGTTCGATCGTCGTGGACGGAGGGCAGGAATCGTGCCGCTAGTCGAGGTGACGCTGGTGGAAGGTCGCACACCCGAGCAGTTACGTGCCTTGATCACGGGGCTGACCGACGCGGTGCAGACGGCCGTCGATGCTGCTCGGGACAGTATCCGAGTCGTGCTCCGCGAGGTGCCCGCGACGCATTGGGCGGCCGGTGATGTCACGATCGCTGAACGCCGAAAGGGTTGATGATGGACGTGATCCGCCATGTGATCGACGGGGAGGAAACGGAGTCGTCCAGCGGCGCACGCTTCGACACCATCGATCCCTGGACCCAGCAACCGTGGGCTCAGGTGGCGCTGGGTGGCGCAGATGAGGTTGATCGAGCGGTGACCGCGGCCCGGCGCGCATTCGACGACGGCCCCTGGCCATGCATGGGGTTTGCCGAGCGGGGCGCCATTCTGCACGGGCTGGCCGATCTGATCATCGAAAACGCCGACGAACTCGCGCTTGCTGATACCACCGACATGGGCAAGCCGCTTAGCGACAGCAGGGGCAATGACGTTCCACGGTCGGCGCAGAACTTCCGCTTCTTCGCCGACCACGCCCGGTTGTCCACCGGCGATATCCTGCCAATGGACACCGGGCACCATGCCTACACCCGGTTCGAGCCCGCCGGCGTCGTGGCGGCGATCGCGCCCTGGAACTTTCCGTTGATGCTCGAGACGTGGAAGATCGCTCCCGCGTTGGCGTGGGGTAACACCGTTGTGCTCAAGCCCGCGGAGGACACTCCGGCATCGGCGACGATTCTCGCCCAGCTGGCAGTGCGCGCCGGCATGCCACCCGGAGTGCTCAACGTCGTCCATGGGTATGGTCCCGGCTCGGTAGGCGCCGCGCTGACGGCGGACAACCGCGTCAATCGCATCACCTTCACCGGAGAGTCCGGAACCGGCAAGGTCATCGCCGCTGCCGGTGCGGCGCACCTGACCCCGGTGAGTCTCGAGCTCGGCGGCAAGGGCGCCAACCTGGTCTTCGCGGACGCTGATCTCGATACAGCAGTGAATTGGTCTATCCGCGCGGTGTTCTCGAATGCGGGGCAGGTCTGCCTGGCCGGCAGCCGACTGTTCGTGCAGCGCGAGGTGTACCACGCCTTCTTGGCGAAGTTCGTCGCTGCCGCGGAATCGTTGACGTTGGGCGATCCCAAACTGACGGGAACCCAGATCGGGCCGCTGGCCTCCGAAGCGCATTGGAAGAAGGTGCGCTCCTATGTCGACGAAATCGGCGCCGAGGGTGGAACCATGCGCACGGGCGGTCTGGGCGACGGGTGGGCCATCCGGCCAACGGTAGTCACCGACCTACCGCCAGAGGCCCGGTTGTGCCGCGAGGAAATCTTCGGTCCCGTTGTCGTGGTGGCGCCCTTCGACAGTGAGGCCGATGCCATCACCGCAGCCAACGACACTCCCTACGGGCTCAACGCGATGTTGTTCACCGAGAACCTATCTCGTGCGCACCGCGTGGCGGCCGCGCTTAAGGCGGGCACTGTCTGGGTCAATTGTTTCTTCATTCGCGATCTGCGGGCACCATTCGGCGGTGTCGGCGATTCCGGAATCGGCCGCGAGGGAGGCACTTTCAGCCGGGAGTTCTTCACCGAGCCGAAGGCCGTGGTGATGGCGATCCACGACGCCGACCCCTAATCGCCTACCGCGCGTCGCGGTACTCGCGTTCCAACTGCGCCCAGCGACGGCCGGTTTCCTCGCCGCCGGCGATCATATCGGCGGGAGCATCGGTGTAGGGCGGTCGGCTGGGGCCCGGATCGATCAACCCTGCGGCACGAAAACGGGCCCGCCCCACCGGGATGCTGTAGTCCATGAAGCGCGACATATCGCCACCGAACTGCGGCGCCAGCGCCCAGTTGACCTTCTCGGAGATCGCAGCCGCCGCGTCCCAGTCCCGCGACAGAACGGCACGAGAGAGCGCCGCCAATGGTGAAGGGGCGCAAGCAACGTTGCCCGACCAGCACGCGGTGGCCAGTTCAGGGAAGCGCTTGGCGGCGCCATACCAGTCGCTGTCGAGGGGGAGTACGGCAACCCTGTCACCGACAGCTTCGATGTCGCGTTCCAGCGTCGGCCCGCCTGCGTGTTTGGTCGCCACGATCTCCGGCAGATCGGCCAACTTCTGGTAGGCCTCGACGCTGATCTTGCCTTTGAACGCGGCGGGATTGTCGTAAACAACGATCGGTACGCCGGGCAACGCTTCGGCCAGGTCGCTATAGAACCGGACGATTGCTTCGTCGTCGAGAGGCAGCCACATCGGGCGCCCGACAAAAAGCCCGTCGGCACCGGCTTGAATGGCCTGGCGACCGCGGGAAATGGTGTCGCGGGTGTTCAACGTCGTGACACCAGCGAAGAACGGCACCCGACCGCGGACGACCTTGGCGATGCAGGTCGTGAAGGTGAGCCACTCGTCATGGGTGAGCGACGCGCACTCACCGAAAGTCCCGGTGGACATCACGAATTCGATGCCGGCACCGATCACCTCTTCGATCATGGTCTCGGTCTCAGATGTGTTCACCGTGTTCTCGGCGCGCCAGTTGCCGGCGTCGCTGGTGGCCGGGGTGGGCACGATGCCCACCACGCCACGGATATCGGCTCGGGTGAGGGTCATGTCGTCACATGTCCCCGCACCACGTCGGCCGGCACGGCCGGATACGGGCCGGTTCCAAACGAGTCATGCGGTTCTTCCCGGTACATCCCCAGCGCGGCCAGCAGTGGGGCGTCGGTTGCGGAGAACAACACCGCTTCGGTGCTTGGTGAGTGGTTGATGTGTTGGTGCCACATCCAATTCGGGATTACGAACGAATCGCCCGCCGACCAGTCGAGCCGGTGGTCTCCCACCAGGGTGGTGCCTTCGCCCTCAACCACGTAGTAGACCACACTGGAGGTGTGCCGGTGCCGCTGCGTTTGCAGACCCGGACGCAGTAGCTGGGCGAAACAGTCGATGGTCGGCAGGGTCGATCCGCCGGAGATCGGATGCGCGTAATGCAGTATCACCCCGTCGAACGGGCTGCCCTCGCAGCCCGCGAAGTCCCGCAGCGCCGCACGGACATCGCGCCACGCGTACCTGAAAGGGATACGGGTACTGTCTCGGCGCTCCCAGG
Organism: Mycobacterium numidiamassiliense; assembly: GCF_900157365.1. Taxonomy (GTDB): domain Bacteria; phylum Actinomycetota; class Actinomycetes; order Mycobacteriales; family Mycobacteriaceae; genus Mycobacterium; species Mycobacterium numidiamassiliense. The sequence continues at coordinate 1,213,649 of NZ_FUEZ01000004.1, forward strand.
CTGGCCGAACGGACGATGAACGGCTGCTGATGAAGTCGGCACGGGTTTCGCGTAGTGGCTGCGTACTACTCCCGTAGGGCTCGAAAAAGATCTGCCGCAGATAGCCCATCACCGGCACGTCGAGGATGTCGATCCAGATGCCGCGTTTGTCGCTTTCGTTATGGTGGTCGTGCCACGTGTAGGCCGGGGTGATGATGAGATCGCTGTCCTCCATGGCGAGCCGCTCGCCGTCGACAGAGGTGTAGAGGTTGGCACTACCATCCACGACGAACCGCAGTGCGTTGATCGAATGGCGATGCGCCGAGGCGATTTCGCCGGGCAAGGTGATCTGCATACCCATGGCGAGGGTGGGGGTGGTGCCGTCAACCCCGGGGCCGGGGTTGATGAAGGTGAAGTTGCGCCGAGCGGTGTCGTTGGCCCTGACCGTGCACATCTCCTCCAGCGCACGCTCAGCCAGACCGCGTTGCCACAGGAAGGGCACGCCCGCAGGCAGCGGACCGTCGGTCAGTTGCACCAACTGCGCGTCGTACTGCCACTGACCGCGTAGGTGTAGTTCGTCGAGATGTTCGTCGAACTCGGCAAGCGTCTGGCCCGGCTCACGTGTCGTCGTCATGTTCGATGTCCTTGGTTAGAGATCCTGATCGCCTTCAAGCGCCCATCCGACCACTTGACCGGTGTTACCGCGGGCGTCCTGTCAGAAGGAAACCGTGCTGATCGAGTGTGCGGATGGTCAGAGGGTGCGCAACGTGTCGCTGAGGCTAACATCCTCCCAAATACGTAAACAAGACATATGAGACGAAGTACGTACGAATCATCCAAAACATTCGATTTGCCTCGAAGGCAGCAGTGAACGAGTTGGGGGAAGTCGACTCGTAATGGGACGTTCGGGTGACCACCACCGTAGGGGCCTGCCGGCCGGCAAGTCCGTGCGCCGGGGCGTTGGGGCACCCTGATAGTTTTGCGCGGCCGCTCTACGCGCCATCCGTGTCCTCGCCGGTAGCGTTCTTTCGGCTGAGAATGATTGCGCTGTCAGGGCATGCGACCGCACCACGGCGGGCTTGATCCTCGAGTTCGGCCGGCACGCTCGCGGGTGCGACGGCGTAACCCTCGTCGTCGATCGAGTATACGTCGGCCGCTTCGGCGGCACAGAGCGTGTAGCCGCAGCACTTGGACCGGTCGACGGTGATCGTCAAGGTCTGCTCGTTGTCTGCCATGGTGCCGGTTCCTCCACGATGAGCCCCGACCGGCGAAGCCGGGAATATTCTTCAGACAAAGTACTGCGATTGTGTCTTAAGTGATCAATATTCTTGAGTATGCCACGTGCCGCTCGATACTGGCACCACAATCCGCGGCCCCGAGCACTCGCTACTTGACCGCGCAGTGAATCGGGACACATAATACGGATAGTGTGTGATCGAACATATCCATTCAACAACTGCCGCGGCTGCCTTGGTGGTTGCGCGGGTGGACTTTGTCGACGTGGAGGTACTGCATGACAACCGTTGCGGCGGATACGACCACCGTGCTCGAAGCCGTCCGGGTGCTATCCCCGGAAATCGCCGAGCGGGCCGACGAGATTGAGAAGGCCAAGGTGGTGCCCACCGACCTGCTCGAGCGGCTCGCCGATGCCGGTGCTTTCCGCATGTTCGTCCCGCGTCAATACGGCGGGGAGGAGATGAGCCTGCCGGAGGCCATGGCCGTAATCGAGGAGGTGTCGCGGGCGGATGCTTCTACCGGATGGACCGTGATGATCGGCGCCGACTTCGCGCCGGTATTCGCCCGTCTCTCCAAAGAGGTGCTCGACGACGAGATCTATCCTGATGGCCCAAACACCATGGCGCGGGGTGCTTTTGCACCGAAGGGTGTTGCCGTCGCGGCCGAGGGCGGCTATATCGTCAACGGGCAGTGGCCACTGGCCAGCGGGAGCTACGAGCACCAGTGGGTGATGGGCAACTGTATCGTCCTGGACAACGGGCAGCCTCGGATGACCGAGATGGGCGTGCCCGAGATGAAACTCGCCGTGGTGCCGACGGCGCAGGCCCAGTTCCTGGATACCTGGGACTCGGTGGGGTTGCGGGCGACCAACAGCAATGACTTGGTGCTCAAGGACGTGTTCGTGCCCGAGCACCACACCGGTGAGTTCTTCGGGGCTTCCGGTGTGGACAGCCCGATGTTCCGGCTACCGACCCGCTTGGCGCTGGGGCCCACCCACGTCGCCGTGGTGCTAGGCATCGCCGAGGGCGCGCTGGATGACGTGCGCAAGCTCGCCAAGACCAAGCGGCCGGCGTTCAACCCCAGCATGCGATTGGCCGAGGACACCGTCTTCCAGTTCCGACTAGGTCTGCTCGACACCCGCTTGGCGGCGGTGCGTGCGCTCGCCGAGAAGGAGACCCAGCTGATGTGGGACGCTGCGGTCGCGGGCGAACTGATCACAACGATGGCTGCGGTTCGCCAGCGCGCGATGGTGGCGCGGGCCCATACCGAGTGCGTGGAGATCGTCAACGAGGCTTTCGGCTTGGCCGGTAGCAACGCCATGTACAGCAGCTCCTCGCTGCAGAGACGCTTCCGCGATATCCGCACGGCGGCACAGCATGTGGCGGCGAGCCCGGAGATCTACCAGATCGTCGGCGCACTGCTTGTCGACGAAGACGTCCCACCGTCGGCCCTGATCTGAGTCAGGGATTGAAGAGCACATGACTTCTACCGAGACGATGACGATCGAGTGGGAACTGGTCCGGCTGAACAACGACTTCGCCTACTACGTGGACCAAGGCGATTTCGAGTCGATGATCGGGCTGTTCACCCCGGACGCTGTTTTCGATCGTGCCGGCAACGTCCACCACGGCCACGACGAGCTGCGCCAGGGGATGCGTGACCGGCCAAAGGCGACGACACGGCACCTACTCACCAATTTCCACTTCACGAACGTATGCCTGGACTCGGCCGAGGCCGTCGTCTGCTCGATGGTCTACCACGGACCGCCGTCGGAACGCGGTGAGCCGGTTGTTTACGCCACCGACAACGGGCGCGTCATGGAGTTCCACGACAAGTACACCAAAACGCCCGAGGGCTGGCGAATTTCGGAACGAATGGCACGGGCGATCTTCACCCCGAAGGTGTGGCCGTGACAGGCCTGATCAAGGAAAGCGGGAATCGTGGCTGATAACCACAACGACGTGCAGGCCATCGTGGACAAGTTCTTCACCGCGCTGGCGACCGGTGACCAGGCGACCTGCGAAGCACTGTTCACCGACGACGCAGTGGTATGGCACAACTACACCCAGCAAGAGCAACCGAAAAGCGAAGCACTGGCAGCACTTGCGGGGCTGGCGCAAATGCGGGCCGAATTCTACGTCGTCGGGCGTGACTTCACCGATGACACCTGCGTTCAGCGACACGTCGTGCGGGTGACGCTGCCGAACGGCGAAGCGGCGGCGATTCCGGCGATTCAGCGTATTTCCCTCTCGGGCGGCCGGATCCGGCGCATCGAGGAGTACATGGATTCGGCCCAGATGGCCGCGGCGATGCAAGCACTGCAAGCCGGCGTGTGACCGGACCGAACACCTCGGCGAGGAATTAGGAAGGAACCTGTAATGCCCGGAATCACCGACAAGTTCACCGGCGAACCTGTCCTGAAGGTCCAACGGCTCGGTCACGGCACCTTGGAGGTCGTCGATATCGCCCGGTCACGCCGCTTCTACGAAGAGGTCCTCGGACTGGAAGTGATCCAACCCAGCGCCCGCTCGATGATGATCCGGCTCAACACCAACCACGCCTACGCGGTGGTGGAGACCGGCAAGGAGAGTTCGATGACGATGCTGGCCCACAATGGCCTCGACGTGGGCAGCGAGGAAGAGGTGTACGCAGCCCACCAGAGGCTGCTCGCGCTCAAGGACGACTGGGGCCTCAAGACGATCACCGACCCACGACACATGCACGGGGACACGTCGTTCTACTTCACCGACCCGGACGGCAACTGGTGGGAGATTGTCGCTGTCCGTGAAAACGGCTATGCCGCTGACTTCTCCGATCCCGAGCGGGATCTCACCGGCCTGCACGAGTTCGACGGTGAGAGCGGCAATGTGAACTTCAGCCACACCCACGACCCCAACTTCCGGTCGCGCGTCCGTGAGGTTCTTGATACCAAAAGCAAGGCCTAGCCGGTGAGCCGTCTGGAGGGAAAGGTTGCCGTCGTCACCGGTGCCGGCAAGGGCATCGGGCGGGGAATCGCCCGCAGGTTCGCCCGCGAGGGCGCCAAGGTGGTTATCGCCGAGTTCGACACCGACGCGGGTAAGCAGGTCGCCTGGGACCTCGGTGCGCTCGGCGGCGAGGGTTTGTTCGTACAGACCGATGTGTCCCGTAAGGGAGACGTCGAAGACGCGATCGCGGCCGCCCAGGAGTCCTTCGGTGGTTTGGACATCCTTGTCAACAATGCGATTTCGCTGACCCCGGACGTTCCGCTGGAGCGCAAGACCGACGAAATGTTCGAGCAAATGCTCGGAGTCGCCCTATGGAGCGTGTGGTGGGGGATGCAGACGGCGTTCCCCGTCATGAAAGCTCACGGTGGTGGACGCATCATCAACTTCTATTCGATCGACGCCGACAACGGAAACTGGGTCCACGGTGACTACAACACCGCCAAGGGCGGTGTGCAGGCGCTGACCCGGACGGCCGGATTCCAGTGGGCCAGGCACAACATCCTGGTCAACGCAATCGCACCGATCGCCGCATCGGCTGCCTTCGAAGAGATGGTGTCCGCCAACCCTGCACTGCTCGAGGCGGTTCCGCTGATGATCCCCTGCGGACGGATGGGCGACCCGGAAGACGACATCGCCCCAGTGGCGGCTTTCCTGGCCAGCGACGAGGCACGCTTCATCACCGGCGCGACCATCCCGGTCGACGGGGGCCTGCACGTACCGCGGCTAAACACCCGACCACCGGACCCCTCGGTCTTCGACTCACTGCCCGGCAGCGCCGGGTCGGAAAACAAGTAAGGAGAGCGTCGTGACTATCGACGAAGTGAAGCACGCTCGGACCGGACCGGTCCTGGCGGACGGGACCCCGCTGTCAGAGCTGATCGACAAGGATTACCGCGAGGTATCGCTGCGCGTCCTCAACGATCCGGAGCTCTACCAGTTGGAGCTCAAACACCTGTTCGCCAAGGCGTGGACGGCCGTGGCCCATGAGGATGAGATCCCCAACGTCGACGATTACGTCCTGCGGTATGTCGGTGAGGATCAGGTCATCATCAGCCGCGCGGCCGACCGAAGCATCACGGCCGCGCTCAATGTGTGCGCGCACCGGGCAGCGAAAGTGTGCCGGTTCGAAGCGGGCAATGCCAAACAGTTCCAGTGCCCCTACCACGGCTGGGTATACAAGTCGGACGGCGCCTTTCAGGCGTCTCCCATTGCCCGGGAGACCATGCATGGCCACCTGCGGAGCAAGGACGAGCTGGGCTTGCAGCGCGGGCGGGTCGAGCTCTACGCTGGCATGGTCTTCGTGACCTTCGACCAGAACGCACCGACGTTGCGCGAGTACCTCGGCCCGATGACCTGGTACTGGGACCTGATGTTCGACCGCACCCGAAGCGGGATGACGGTGCTGGGACACCCGCAACGCTTCATCATCCCGGCCAACTGGAAGTGCGCCGCCGAACAGTTCGCCGGAGACATCTTCCACACCCTGACGCTGCACCGCTCCATGCAGGAGTTCGAGCTGTTGGGACCGGCGGCCGAAGAGCCCGCGATGGCCGGAGTGAGCGCCAGCCACAAAGGCCATTTCGTGCGGTGCTTCGACCTCAGAGAAGAGCACTACATCACCGCACTCAAGGGCAAGAACCTGACCGCACTGTCCCCGATAGAACGGCTGCGGCTGGCGGCACCGCCGGGCATGTCGCCCGACATGGTCGAGGACTTGCCGCAACGATTCGACGAGGGCCAACTGCAGGTGTTGACACAGTTCACCCCGCAGGTGGGCCAGCTGTTCCCGAACGTCGGCGCATTGGCCATGCCGTTCCAATTCCCCGACGGCACCCCGTCGGCGTTCTTCAGCTGGCGGGTGTGGGTTCCGAAAGGGCCGGACCACTTCGAGTTGTTCCACTGGAGCCTGGTGGAGCGTGACGCGCCGAAAGAACTCGCGGAATCGATGAACCTGATGACCGCTGCCACGTTCGGGATCAGCGGCTTCGTCGAGGCCGACGACACCGACACCTGGCCGATGCAAAGCCAGGCCGCGCGCGGCGCGTTGGGGCGCCGGCAGAAGCTTCGCTATCAGGCGATCACCGGCGAGAACAAGCCCGCCGACTGGCCCGGTCCCGGACAGGTCTACGCAGGGTTCCCGAAAGATGACACGCAGTGGAACTTCTGGCTGCGCTACAGCGAGTTCATGGAAGGGAGACCGTGGTGACTGCCGAAGCCACACCGGACATCGATATCCAATCCGGCGTCACAGCCCAGTCGGGTGTCAGCTATCCGACACCGCGCGGGGCACGGGTCCCGGTGACCGACCCGCGTCATTTCGAGATCGTTGGGTTCCTGGAAGACGAGTCCGCACTGCTGGACTCCGACGACCTGACCGCCTGGTTGGGTCTGCTTGCGCCCGACATCATCTATCGCGCACCGGTCCGGACTACGCGTGATCACCGCACCCGGGGCGTGTACGAGGCGGACATGTTCCACTTCAATGAGAACATCATGACCCTGATGTTGAAGATCATGCGCATGACCCAAACCGACAGCGCCTGGTCGGAGAATCCGCTGTCCCGAACGCAGCGAATTGTGCACAAGATCCGGGCGTATGAGACCGATACGCCCAACGAATACCAGGTATACAGCTCGATCCTGCTGCTGCGGTCCCGCTACGACGATCCCGCGCTGGATTTCCTTCCGGCCCGGCGAGTGGACACCATCCGGGTAGGCGACGAGTGGAAGATCGCTTCGCGCACGCTCTATTTCGAGCAGGCCACCCTTGGCGTGCAGAACCTCGCGATCTATCTGTGAGCAACGGACGCGAATTATCTTCTGCGGCAGAGATTCCTGGCTATACGGCAGGCACGTGGGCGATCGATCCCGACCGGTCCACGCTGAGGTTCTCGGTCAAGCATCTGGGCGTACAGACCGTGCGCGGAACACTGTGGGTTGAGGGACAGATCGTGGTCGCCGACGACCCCGCGCATTCCGGGGTCGAGGCAATGGTCGACCTCGGCTCCGTCGACACGAAAAGCAAGGGGCGCGATAAGGCCATCCGGTCGGCAAGGCTGCTGGATGTGGCGAACCACCCGACGGCCGCCTACCATTCGACCGCAACGGCGCCCGATGCCGCTGCGGATCAGCGGGCGTTCGTGTTGGACGGGGAATTGTCCTTCCTGGGTATCACTCGGCCGGTGCCACTGCGCATTCAGGTCGAGCTGTTCGTCAGCGACGGAGGCCGGCCGAGGCCGATCGTCTCCGGAAAGGGGCAGTTCATCCGCAGCGACTTCGGGTTGGTCTATCGCGTACGCCCGCGGTTCCTCGACCGGGCCATCGGGCAGATGGTCAGCGTCGACGTCCGACTGGAGGGGTCAGCATGAAGATTGCACGAATTCGCTTACAAGGCAATGATGCGTGGGCGGTGGTCGACGTAAACGCTGGCACGGTGCAGCCTATTTCCGGAGAAATCGGCGATTGGGGGCCCGCCGCATCCGAGGGCCGGCAGACCTTCGAGGTCGCCGGGCCGTCGGTGGCGCTCACGGACGTGCGTCTGCTGCCGCCCATCACTCCGACCTCCACGATCCTCGGAGTGGGCATGAACTACTGGACGCACCTGGAAAAGCTCGGCGTCACCGAAAGGCCGCCAAGCACAGTGGGTTTCATCAAACCGCAGGTGGCAATCATCGGTCATGACGACGAGCTCGCCAATCCCGCCATCACGGACCAGTTGGACTTCGAAGTTGAGCTGGTGGCGGTGATGGCGCGAGCCGCGAGCAAGCCTGACGGGCACCTGACCGACGCCGTCCTCGGGTACACCGTCGGCAACGACGTGAGTGCGCGGGATGCGCCGTCGCCCATGGGCGGGCTGGACCTGTTCACGATGAAGGCGCTCACCGGAGCGACCCCGGTGGGGCCGTGGATCACTACCAAGGACGAGTTCGGCGGATCGGGCCAGATCGATGTCGGGATCTCTTTGCGCGTCAACGGTGAAGAGCGTCAACATGATCGGACGGCGAAGATGATCTGGAGTCTTGACGAATGTCTCGACTATGTCGTTGCGAGGGTAGCGCTGAGGCCCGGCGACATCGTGTTCACCGGCACCACGAACGGTGTCGGCATGGAGGACGGCCGGTTCCTCCGGCAAGGCGATGTGGTGGAGGCTGAGATCGAAGGGATCGGGGTGCTGCGCAATGTCGTTGGTGCGAAGCGGTCGTAACTGTCAGCTCGCGGCCTTGCGGCCGGCCCTGGATCGGACTTTCTTCGGTTCCAGCCCTGCTGCACCCCCGAGAGCGACGAGCAGATCACGCAGTTCGGAATAGTCCTTGGCGGGCATGAAGTAATGCGAAAAAGCTATCCGCACTACAAGATCCACGATTTCTTCGTGCGTCGCCAATCCGAGCCGGATCGCCGGACTATCGGCGAGTGCCGGCTCCAATTCGTCACGCAGAACGGCGGACAACTGGGGTGTCACCTGCTTGATGTAGTCGATCACGAAACCCGGTTCGAGTTGTCCCAGTTGGACAGTCGCCGGGTTCTCCTGCCAGTAGCGCAACATGACGTCGAGGACTACGCGAAGGCGATCCGCCGGATCGGGCTGCTCCGTGATTTCGCTCTGCAACACCCCGCGCAACCTCATGACGAAGTGATCCCCGAGCGCCTCGAGCAGGTCTTCCTTGTTCTTGAAGTATCGGTAAAGCGTGCCGCCCGATACCCCAGCCTCGGCCGCGATGTCGCTCATTGCCAGCTTCTTCGGACCCTGACGCGCGAGGGCGCGCAAGGCTCCGTTGAATATCTTCGCCTCGGTGGTCGCCCTGGTAGCCACGATATGGCCTTCCTTTCTGGAGCTCCGTCGTTCGGCTCGACAGACCTGCTCGTTAGCAACAATGGTAATGCAATCCCTTCAATCGAACATTTGATAGAACATGTGTAATATTAGTACAATTCATTCATTAGATTCGACCCTCGCACATCGAACCTTGGGCGGAGCGGAATCCTGTCCCGCACTGAGGCGCAGGGCTTGAACAGCGATCGAGGAGGATCACCGAACCATGGGTGCTGTACTGGCTGTAGGTGCCACACATTTCCCGCCGCTGGCGCTGCCCGACGAGCGAATGGCCGACGTATTCCGTTGGGCGCTGAGGGATCCTGAGCTGCCGGAGGAGAGGCGCGACCCAGCCGCCCTGTCGAGTCTGCTTGTGCGCGAACTGGGCGACGACAACGGCCTGGCCGCGGCGGCAGCCCACCGCGAAGAACTGCGACAGAACTTTCAGCGGGTGCGCGACGCGCTCGACGACTTCGCCCCTGATGTCGTGCTGATCTGGGGTGACGATCAGTACGAGTTGTTCCATGAGGACTGCGTGCCGCCGTTCGCGGTATGTGCTTTCGACGACCTGGAAACGCAGCTGTGGCAACGGCCGTTCTACAAGGGCCGGCCGAATGCTTGGGGGGAGCCAGAAGACACGCCGTACCCGATCAAGGGCGCGGCCCGGGCCGGCAAGAAACTCACCACCGAATTGCTAAGCCGCGGCTTCGATATCGCCTATAGCTACCAGCCGCTGCCCGACCGGCCGATGCCGGCCGCGTTTGCGAACACGTTGCGCTACCTCGACTGGGCCGGTGACGGCTTCCCATATGCGTCGTTGTTCTTTTCCCTCAACTGCTACGGCCGCCGATTGGTCAAACACAAGGGTGGCTTGGCCTATCTGAGCAGCATGCCCAAGGACATATCCGAACTGGACCCGCCGGCACCCGCGCCGGCCCGCTGCTTCGACCTCGGCGCGGCGGTGGCCGAGATCTGCCTGCAGAGCAAATCACGGGTGGCCCTGGTCGCCTCGTCGAGCTGGTCACACGCCTTCCTTAACGAGGCGAGCCACTTCCTGCTACCGGACACGACCCGGGACCGGGAGCTGTTCGCGCAGCTCAACGGTGACAAACCGGCCGCCTGGCGCGATGTGACCCTTGGGGAGGTCGAGCAGGCCGGGCAACACGAGATGCTGAACTGGTTCTGCCTTGCCGGCGCGGTCGACTATCTCGGCGTTCGTCCCGAGTGGATGAAGATAATCGAAACCGATCTGTTCACCTCGAACAAGGTTTTCGGCGTCTACCAGGCGGCAGGACGCAACTGAGATGGGCGCCTTCACCGGAAAGTGTGTCATCGTCACCGGTGCCGCGGGCGGTATCGGGACGGCGCTGAGTGAGCGATTCGCCACGGCGGGCGCATCGCTGGTGCTGGCCGACACCAACGACGAAGGCCTGGCCAAACTGGCCGCCAAGCTCGAGGGCGATCACACCGCGCCGGTCATCACCAGCGTCGGTGACCTGAGCACCCGGGAAGCAGCCGAACAGATGGTGCGACAGGCGGTCTCGGTCTTCGGTCGCCTCGACGTGCTGGTCAACAACGCCGGCGGCGGCGTCATCCGGCCGACGCTCAGCCACACCGAGGAAACCCTGCAGGCCACCATCAACCGCAACCTGTGGTCGGCTCTGCGATCGACGCTGGCCGCGCTCCCGGTGATGCTCGAGGCCGGCAAGGGCCGGGTGATCTTCATCGGCGCCGATTCGGTGCGCAACGGCCTTGAGGACCATGCGATGTACAACGCCGCCAAGGGTGGCGTGCACGCGGTGGCCGGCAGCCTTTCCCGCGAATTCGGCAAGCAGGGTGTGACTTTCAACGTGGTGGCGCCTCCGGCTGTCCGATCGCCCGAATTCGAGCGCTTCCTGCGGGAGCAGCCCGAACTGACCCAGCGCTTCGTCTCCCAGATCCCGATGGGCCGGCCCGCGGAGATGAGTGAGGTCGCCGCTCTCGTCGAGTTTCTCGCCGGCGATGAGGCGGGATTCATCAACGGTCAGGTGGTCGGCGTGAATGGGGGGTCGACGCTCGCATGACCGGCAACGGATACAAGGATCTGGTCGTCGAAACCCCGGGTGTGGATTTCCGGGTACATCGATCGGTCTTCACCGACGAGCAACATCTGAAACGCGAACAGAAGACCATCTTCGCCAGTAAGTGGCTCTACGTGGGTCACGCCAGCGAGGTGGCTCGGCCGGGTGACTTTGTCACGCGAACCGTGGTCGGCGAGCGGCTGATCATGTGCCGGGACAGCACCGGTGAGCTGCGGGTCTTCTTCAACACCTGCCGTCACCGTGGTGCGCTAGTCTGTCGCGAGCCCAAGGGAAATGCCGAGCGATTCCGCTGCCTGTATCACGCGTGGACGTACAAGAACTCGGGCGAGCTAATCGGTGTCGCCGAGCGCGCGTCGTTCCCGCCCAGTTTCGACCCCGCGAACTTCGGCCTGGATTCGCCCAGGTTTGAGGTGTACCGGGACTTCGTCTTCGCCACGTTCAACCGTGACGCCCAGCCGCTGCGCGACTACCTCGCTCCGGTGCTGCCGTACCTGGATTCCATTATCGACCAATCGCTGACCGGGCAGATGGAAGTGGTCGAAGGAACACATATCTACCGGATGGGCGGCAACTGGAAGCTCATCGTCGAAAACAGTCTCGACGGCTACCACGGCATGCCGGTGCACAAGACGTATTTCGCCTACCTCAACAGCCGGGGCTACGACCTCAGCGGAGGCTTGGACGGAGTTGGTCTGAGCCTGGGCAACGGACACGTAATGATGCGCTACAAGGCGCCTTTCGGCCGCTCGGTCGCCAAACCTGTACCTGTGATGAGTGAGCAGGCCCAGCAGCGGGTCCACACTATCGCCGCGGCGCTGGTGGACAAGTTCGGCGAGGAAACCGCCGAACTCGTGGGGCAGACGTTCAAGAACATGTTGATCTACCCCAACCTTTTGATCATCGACGGCGCGTCGCTGCAGTTGCGGGTGCTCGACCCGGTCGCCGTAGACCACACCGATGTCACGGCCTGGTGCCTGGCCCCCGTCGGCGAGGACCCAGAACTGCGCAAGCACCGCATTCAGGGGTATCTGGAATTCCTGGGGCCGGGTGGTTTCGCGACGCCGGACGACAACGAGGTCATCGAAGCCTGCCAGGAAGCCTACGGACACGTGCGCGGCACGGAGTGGAACATCGTCTGCAAGGGAATGGGGAAGGACGTTCCGAGCATGACCGACGAAGAGCAGATGCGTGGTTTTTGGCGTCAGTGGCAGAAGGACCTGGTCGGGACCGATGAGGTCGCGATGTCCGGGGCCAAGCAGTCATGACCGAGACAGGGTCTACCCACTCGACCGCTGTCGACCGCGACACCGCGAACGAAGTGGAATCGTTCCTGTATCACGAGGCCGAGTTACTGGATGCCTGGAAGCTGCCGGAATGGTTGAAGCTGCTGACCGAGGACTGTTCATACCTCGTTCCGTCCACGGACGCAATCGATTCCACCACTCCCGACAAGACCGTCTTCATCATCGCCGACTCCTACTCGCAGATTGTGGGAAGGGTGGAACGCCTAGAAAGCGAGATGGCCTTCGTCGAGCGACCACGCTCGCGCACCCGCCGGTTAATCACCAACGTGCGCGTCCACGACAACGGCGCGAACGGCTTCGAGGTGTTCTCGAACTTCGCCGTCTACCGGTACCGGCGCGGTGCCTCGCACCTGTTCACCGGTGAGTACCGCCATGTGCTGGTACGGGCCGCGGACGGCGGCTTCCGCATCCGAGAGCGCCGGGCCACGCTGGACTGTGAGGAACTGCGGCCGCAGGGAAAGGTCAGCTTCATTCTGTGAAGACCCAAATCGATCGGCCAATCGGCCGCGGAGGTGAATCCTGGTGCGTGTAGCCAATGTTGGTGGCCGGTTGACGTTGGTCGTCGAGGGCGCTGGCATCGACGTCCAGAAGGCCAGCAACGGTCGTTTTTCGGCCGATCCGGCGGCCATCTACGATCGGTGGACGGACTTTCGGCGCTGGGCCTCCTCAGGGGTCGATTTTCCCGCCGACCCGATCGACGAGCAGAGCCTCGGAGCGCCGTCACCAAGGCCGCGCCAAGTGTTCTCCATCGGAGCCAACTATCCCGACCACGCCGCAGAGGCCGATTTCACCCTGCCCGAGGTGATGGAGGTCTTCTCGAAGTTCCCCTCCTCGATCACCGGGCCGAACGCCGACGTCCCGCTGCCCAAGGACACGGTGGACTGGGAAGCCGAACTCGTCGTCGTCATCGGGACAGCAGCACATCGCGTGGCGAAGAAGGACGCCTGGGATCACGTCGCCGGAGTGATGGCGGGCCAGGACTATTCGGAACGCGAGCGGCAGATGGCCGCCAGCCAGTGGGGTCTGGCCAAGTCGTACCCGGCCTTCGGTCCGACCGGACCGTGGCTCGTGACGCCGGATGAATTTCCCAACCCTGACGACATCGGCATCACCTGCTGGCTCAACGGTGAGCAGGTGCAACACGCCCGCACCGCGCGGATGATCTACTCGGTACCGGACATCGTTGCCGAATTATCGCTGTACTGCACGCTTTATCCCGGCGATCTGATCTTTACCGGGACCATGGCTGGCGTCGGCTTCATCCGCAAGCCACCTCGCTACCTCGCGGTCGCAGACATCGTCGAGACCGAAGTCGAGGGTGTGGGACGACTGCGAAACACGATGGTGGCGCCCGGATTCACCCGATGAAGAACAAGGTCATCCACCGCTGGCACGACCAGGAGCAGGCGCACAGGTACCGCCAAGCCGGTATCTGGGGCGACCAAACACTCCCTGAGCTGTTCGACGAGCAGGTGGCCCGCGACCCGGATCGAATGGCGCTGATCGACGACCATGTGCGCTGGACCTACGCAGAGCTCGCGGATCTGACCCGGCGGGCGGCCAATCTGCTCCTGCACCTCGGCGTAAAACCGGGTGACCCGGTTGCTGTGCAGCTACCGACCTGCGGCCTGCTACCCCTGGTCCACCTGGCGGCCAATCGCATCGGCGCTTACATCGTGGCCATGCCCACCCGATGGCGCCGCGCGGAGGTCGGCGCACTGCTCGACACGATTAGTGCGCAGGTATTAATCGGTGTGGAATCCGATAGGGATATCGACGTCCGGGCGCTGCACGACGACGTGCGGGCGACGCTCCCGGATCTGTGCGAGGTGCTCTACGCCCGGACGGGAGCCGCCGACGGGTTCGAAGCGCTGATCCGCGCCACCGAACCGCTGGACGCAGCCACCGCGCACCGACTGCGTGCCGATCCCGATGAGCCGGCGCACGTCATGTGCTCGTCGGGTACCACCGGCGTGCCGAAGGCGTCGCTCTGGAGCGGCAACGACATGATCACGCTGTTGGTCCACCAGACCGCCCAGGCGTTGGGGCTTACCCGCGAGGACGTGGCAGCCGCGATCGCACCGGCCGGGCAGGGATCCACCGGTTACATCTTTGCGATCCTGATGCCGCTCCTGATCGGTGCGACAAGCGCGATGCTCGAGCACTGGCGCCCGCAGCCGGCGCTGGAACTGATCACGCGCGAGCGGTGCACCTTCGCAACCGCGATACCGACCCAGATGGTCATGATGCTCGACCTCGATCTGGAGTCGGCCGACCTCTCGGCATTCACCCGATTCAACAACGCCGGTGCACCTCTGCCGCCCCGCGTCGCCGAGGAGGTCGAACGACGGATGGGGTGCAAAGTCCACAACGTCTACGGAACCACCGACGGCGGTGTGCCGACCATGACAACCCTCGACGATCCCGAGTGGGCCCGGTGGACCACCGTCGGCCGGGTCTGCGAGGGTGAGGAAGTCCAGTTGCGGGCGCCCGACGGCGCCGTGGTGGCTCAGGGCCAGACCGGTGAGGTGTTCTGGCGCGGCGCCAACAACACCTATGGATATTTGAACCAGCCGGATTACGACCTGGCCAACTGGGATGCCGAGGGCTGGTACCGCTCCGGAGATCTCGGCGAGTTCGACGATGCCGGATATCTCAGAATCGTTGGGCGGGCCAAGGACATGATCCTGCGCGGGGGCATGAACATCTTTCCCTTCGAAGTGGAAACGGTTCTGATCAAGCACCATGCAGTGGCGGCGGTGGCGATTGTCCCCGTGCCCGACGCGCGACTAGGCGAACGCGCTTGTGCTGTCGTGGTCGCCAGCGGCCAACCGCCCACTCTGTCGGATCTCACCGAGTTCCTCGACCACCACGGTCTGGCGAAATTCAAGTTCCCCGAACACCTGCTGATCGTCGACGAACTTCCCATCAATCCCGGCGGGAAGGTCGACAAGAACCGCCTGCAGGCGTTGGCCGCCGACTGTGTACTGCCCTCCTACTGATCCGCGACCGAAAGGCAATGCCGATGCCCGATTACGACGACATCACCTACTCGGTGGAAAACGCCACCGCCGTCATCACCATCAATCGACCCGAGCGTTACAACGCTTTTCGTGGCCAGACGGTCGAGGAACTGATCAAAGCCTTTCGTTCGGCCTGGGCCGACACCGCCGTGCGCGCAGTCATCCTGACCGGCGCCGGTGGCAAGGCGTTCTGCGCAGGTGGTGACGTCAAGCAGCGTGCGGAGACCGGTGATTACGGCCCTACCGAGAGTGGACTGTTCGAAATCGGCTACCTGCACAAGCTGATTCGCGACATCCCCAAACCGGTGATCGCCGCCGTGAACGGGGCCGCAATCGGAGGCGGTCACGTACTGCATGTCTTGTGTGATCTCAGCATCGCGTCCTGCAACGCCACGTTCGGTCAAGCGGGGCCGCGGGTGGGGTCGTTCGACGCGGGTTTCGGCTCGGCCTTCCTCGCACGGGTGGTCGGCGAGAAGCGGGCTCGCGAGATCTGGTTTTTGTGCCGGCAGTACGACGCCGAAACCGCCGAGCGTTGGGGTCTGGTCAACGCGGTGGTCCCAGCCGATCGGCTGCTCGAGGAGGCCAAGTCCTGGGCGGCCGAGATCGCCGCGCTAAGCCCCACGGCCATCCGCTTCCTCAAGCAGTCGTTCAACGCCGACACCGATCATCAGGCGGGGCTGAGCAACCTTGGGCTGTCCGCGGTCGACCTCTTCTACGAGTCGCCCGAAGGGCAGGAAGGTGCCCGGGCGTTCGCCGAGAAACGCACGCCGGACTTCGCGGCGTACGCCACGAAGGCGCCGGTCGGCGTCGACGCTCGATGTTGAGGGGGCGACCCGTCGCGGTGGCAGACATGGCAACGGTGACCCGAGCTGCGCGCGGCGCGCGGGACTGGTGGCGCACTTCACCGCCGCACAGTCCTCGGAATGTGGGCGGAGTTGACATAAACGTCGGTTCTTGTCAATTCCCGTCCTGAAGTGGATAAATGCGCGTGTCATCGCGATCCATCCGGGCGACGGGCAACATCCCTACTTGACGACGACACGGCCGTCAAGCACCTGTGTCAAGGTGTGGACAGGCAACCACAAGGTCGTTGCGGTTACCGGGCCAGCAGCGCCCCGCGACAACGACCTGGTGGGCTTGGGCGCAGATGAATTCGCGATGCTTGCCGACCAGATCGTCGCAAACCCGATGCTGAACGGGAAACGATACGACTTGACGGTGCGCTGCGGATGGCGCCCCGCTAACCGCGCTAAAGGTCAGCTGGCCTTCGCGCGTGGCCTCCGCTTGGCTCGCTGTGTGGTCGCGCCCGGCGGCGCGACGCGAAACAACGACGTGATCATGGCGGGCACTCCGTCGGAGCGGCCACCGGGCAGGAACAGCATCGACATGACGCAGCGCAAGAACAGCTCACCGAGCTGGCGCTTCGTTAACATCTCACTGAGTACCAGCGGTGATTCGTCGGCGGCCGGACCCAACGCCGCGGTGACCGCGTCGACGAGTTTCGGAAATGTCTCGCGAATGAACCGCAACGTGAAATCGGGTGCTACATCGAGCATCCTGACGAAATCCCCGCCGGCGGCGCGATTGGCGATGATGGTGTCCAACACCACTTGGACACGGACCGCAGGGTCGGGGTTGGTCTCGATCGCAGCTGCGAACGCGCCGGCGATCCCGTCTTCGAAATGCCGGCAAAGCGTGGCCAATACATCGTCTTTGCTGGTGAAGTAGCGGTAGAAGGTGCCGCGGGCGACGCCAGAGGATTCGCAGATGTCACTCACCGAAAGCTTGTGTGTCCCTTGTCGGGTGATCGCCTCCATCGTGCCAGCGACGATTTTATCGACGGTCTTGTCCGATCGCTGATCACTTCCGGCCATGTGTCATTTCACCTCGTTAGCAAGCCACTCAGCCACGGACTGGCGCAGCCATGCGTCTTTTCGTGACTGACTGGGACAGCCTGATCACTTGGTGTCCTACTTGTCCAATTATGGATTATGCCGCCTCACTATCTGGGACCGGCGCGTCCCGATGTGAGCAAACCCACATTGACGGCGTGACCTGCCCCACTTGTGCGGGCAGGATTGGCGGCTTCAGGTGCTCCCAACGGTATTGCGGAATATCCCGATACGCTCGATTTCCGTCTCGACGGCATCTCGAGGTTGCAGGAATCGACTGTCTCAAGGCTATTACGGCGGTCGTCCCGCTGAAGAGCAGGTCACCGCAACGCAACTCGATGCCCTCATTGACGTAGCTGATCAGTTCGGGCGTAGGCCATGCCATCGCCCCGGTGTTGTCGTGCTGGCGCTGTTCACCGGTGACCCGCAACAAAGTGTCGACTTCTGGCTGGCGGGAGGCGTTCAGCTCGGCCGGTGTGACGATCTACGGCCCGACCGATGTGGTGCGGTCCAGAGATTTCATGCTGTATAGGTCAAGCCCGCCGAGCCCTTTGGTGTAGCGGCCCAGCTGTCGATGTCGCCGTCGATGCGGCGCACGGTGTCGGGTGTCGGGGTCGATGAGTCCCCAGAACCACGCGTCGCCACCATCGCCGAATCTGCCGATTCGCGTCTAAGCCTTCCGGTCAAAGCGCGGGCCGAATATTTGCGCAGCGTTGTTCCTGATGACCTCCGATATCGTAGGTGGCCCAAAGTCGTTCGCGCGTAGGTAGTTCGTGGTGTCGGGGGAGCTTTCAAGCGACAGCAGCACCCGATAGTCAGTGCCGAGCAGGATCCGGTCCGCGCTGAGGGCTTCGATGGCGCGGCGCTATGTGGCCACTGGACTATCGCCGATAGGCCCCGGCCGGGGTTTCTGGGTAGCTCGACTACCCGGGCGGCTTCACAGTGACAGCGCCGAGGTATCGACTCCCAGTTGAGTCAGCCGGGTGACGTAGCGCCCGACGTTTTCCATCTTTACTTCCTCGTAGCCGCGAACCATGTCGGGTGCTGAGGCCACCGCGACTGCGCGGTCGTAGGAATCCGCGGTAAGCGACGACAAGAGTTCGAGGATGGTGGACTCGTAATGCGCGGCGAGCCGACGCTCCAGGCGCCGTATGCGCGTGTGACCAAACGGGTCGAGAACCGTGCCGCGGAGGGACTTGCCCTTCGCCATCAGCCGCAACGTGAAGTGTGTGCGGGGCCCCATGCTGATCTTCTTGCGGCGCCCGAGTGCCTTGAGCAGCGGCGGATGCAGCTTGTAGGTGAGCTTTTCCCCGCCGGGGACCTGACGTTGGACGAATTGCCGGAAGTCAGAGTCGGTGAGCATTCGCGCCACCTCGTACTCGTCCTTGTAGGCGAGAAGCTTGAAGAAGTACGTGACCACGGCCTCGGAGAGTTCGGTGCGATCGATGATGCCGCGTTCCCGTTCCCACACCTGTTCTACCACGTTGACCAACCGCGCCGCGGTGCGATTGCCTTGGTAGGCAACAAGGTCCGCGGTGCGGCGTGCCAGTGTGTCGCGGGTCGTGCCCAGCACCGTGCAAGAGTCGAGCAGGTGGCTGGGTGTCTTGACGTTTCGACGGGGTGGCCGTCCCGGCGGCGCGGTGGCGCTCTGAAAGGCTTCGGGGCTCTCCACCGCGACGCGTCCCCACCGGAACGCGGTCTGATTGGCCTGCACGGCGACGCCATTGATGGCGATCGCCTCTTCGATCGCTTTGGCGCTAATGGGGATCGCGCCGAGCTGATAGGCAGCGCCGACGAGCAGGAAGTTGGCCGGTGTCGTGCTGCCGAACAGGCGCTCGGCGGCGCCGAGCGCGTCGAACGAAATCAGCGAACGGGTGTGCAGATCGAGCCGGGACAACAGGGCGTCGGTGGCCGGATAGTCTAGGGCACTGTTGTAAACCATGTCGCCGGTTGGGGTCTGACTGGTCGAGGCGACCGCGATCGTGCGGTCCGGGCTGCCGTAGCTGACATTGTTTGCGTCGACGGCGGTGAGAAGGTCAAACGCGAGAACGCAGTCGGCCGATGCCGGGCTGATGCGGTTGGACGACGCGGCGGCTTCGTTGCTCAGCCGCAGGTGCGATGTCACCGGACCCGCCTTCTGGCTTAGGCCGGTCTGGTCGAGTCCTTCGACGTGTAATCCGTTGCGCAGAGCGGCCATCGCAAGCACTTGGTTGACGGTCACAATCCCGGTCCCGCCGATGCCGGCGAGAAAGATGTTGTAGACACCGGTGACGTTGATTCGCTTCGGATCGCCGACCGTCGCCGGCGATAAAGCCTGCGGTGGCGCCGTTGCGGCGCGTGATTGCGGAAGTTCCACTGTGACGAACGACGGGCAGTTTCCGTCCAGGCATGAGTAGTCCGTGTTGCAAGTACTCTGGTCGATCTGCGTTTTTCGCCCCAGCTCCGTCTCGATCGGTTGCACCGAAAGGCAATTGCTTTTCACGCCGCAGTCGCCGCAGCCCTCGCAGACCGCCTCGTTGATCACGACGCGGGTCCTGCGCTCGGGCAACGTGCCGCGCTTGCGTTTGCGGCGGGCGTCGGCCGCGCACTGCTGGTCGTAGATCAGCGCGGTGACCCCCGTGGTGTCCCGCAGGAGTCGCTGCGCCTCGTCGAGGCGATCACGGTCCCAGACCAGAACGCCTTTGGCGAACAATGACCCCTTGTGCCGCTTGGGCTCATCGGCGCAAACGATCACCTTGGTGACACCGTCGGCGACGAGTTTGTGTGTCAGCTCGGGCACAGTCAGTCCACCCTCGACCTCTTGTGCGCCGGTCATCGCGACCGCGGAGTTGTATAGGATCTTGTAGGTGATATTGACTCCCGCGGCCACGCAGGCTTGCACCGCCAGCTGGCCGGAGTGGAAATACGTTCCGTCGCCGACATTTTGGAAGATATGCTCGATATCGGTGAAAGGGGACTGGCCGATCCACTGCGCGCCCTCGCCGCCCATCTGAGTGAGCCCGGTGACCTGGGAGTCGGTGCGCGAAGACATCGTCACCAGGGTGTGACACCCGATACCGCCGCCGGCCAACGAGCCTTCCAGGACAGCCGTGGAGCGGTTGTGCGGACAGCCCGAGCAAAAGTAGGCGGTGCGCTCGGTGGGCAGCACGGTCAACTCGAGGCTCGGCGGTGGCGGAGCGGCCAGGGCCACTCGTCCCTCGAGAAGCGTGCGTAGCGGGCCGGTCAAACGGGCGGCACTCAATTGCCCGTTCGGCGGAATCAGGGTGCGTCCGTCGGGGCCGCGTTTACCCAGAACCTGCGGTGCATCGCTGCGCCCATACAGGATGTCCTTGACCTGGAGTTCGACGAACGCGGTCTTGTCTTCGACGACGAGCACCTGCTCCACGCCACGGGCCAGACGGCGTACTTTCTCGGCGCCCAGCGGGTAGGGCATGCCGACACGCAGGATCCGAATTCCGTTGCGCGCGAGGACGTCTTCAGTCAGGTCAAGGGCGGAAAGGGCTTCGCGGACTGAGTCGTACGCCGTGCCAACGGCCACGATTCCGAGCCACGCATGAGCCGGATCCACCTCGATGGTGTCGATCTCGTTGGCGGCGTTGAAGGCCTCGACCATCGCCCATCGGGGGCCGTATAGATCGGCCTCGGCCAGCACACTGTCCGGTGGTGCGGCAGGTATGCGCTGCCGATACGACCAGGGCCGGCCCTCCCACTCGATCGATGGAACCGTGATGTCGAAGTCGGTGAAATCTCTGTCCAGAGTCCACACACCGTCGGCCACGTCGGCCACGATCTTCAGCGCGGGCCAGCATCCCGATGCGCGGGACAACGCGACGCCGTAGAGGCCGAATGCGACGATCTCTTCGGCATTGCGAGGAAAGAAGATCGGCATGGACAGTGCCGCCAGCGAGCGCTCACTCGATGCGGGGACGCTGGAAGATTTCGCGGCCGGGTCATCACCGACCAGGGCTAGCGCCCCGCCGCCCAGGTTCGCGCCGTACATGGCAGCGTGGCGCAGCGCATCGCTGGCACGGTCTAGGCCGGGGCCCTTGCCGTACCAGACGCCCACGACGCCGTCGTAGGAGCGGGTACCGGTGGGCAGTTCGAGCTGGCTTCCCCACACCGATGTGGCGGCGAGCTCTTCATTCACACCGGGGACCAGGCGCACGTCGTGTTCCAACGCCAGTTCAGGCAGGCTCGCCAGCAATTGGTCCAGCCCGGCTAGTGGGCTGCCCTGGTAACCCGAGACAAAAGTGGCAACCCGCCGACCCGCGCGGGCATCGCGTTCGTGTTGCTCTGCCAACTGCCGTGCTATGGCCTGGACACCGGTAAGTAACACGGGACCGGAGCGCGGGCGATACCGGGCAGCGAGGGTCGAGTCGATGACCACCGACTCGACGGCCTGGGTTGTCGTCATGGCGTTTCACCGTCCAATGGTTCGGTTGTCACCACCCGGTAGGTGACTCGGATGTACCATTAACTTTGGCTCTGATAGCGAATCAGGTCAACTAATGTTCTAGTAACTATCCAGAATGGTCAGCCAGTGGCATTCGTCACGTTTCGGGGTGAGTGAATTGGTCAGCATCGATCGACTTGATGCCGAATTGCTCGAGATGCTTACTAGCGATGCGCGCGCCGGCGTGGTGGAGCTGGCATCGAAGCTAGGGATCTCCCGCAACACCGTGCAGTCGCGGCTCAAGCGGATGGAAGAGGGCGGTTTGCTCTCCGGTTATCGACCCGAACTCGATCTGGCCCGGGCGGGGATATCTACCCAGGCATTCATTGGCCTCGAAATCCAGCAAGGTCAACTCGCGTCGATCGTCGCGGCTCTCGCCGCCATGCCTCACGTGCTAGAGGTCCACGCCACGACCGGTCGCGAAGACTTCCTGGTCCGCGTCGCGACGCAGACACAGGCCGAGTTGCAGGAGCTCATTGAGCAGATCCTGTTGATACCAGGGGTAGTTCACTCCACAACGACGTTGGCGTTGACCACGCCATTGCCCTACCGGACGGTGCCGCTGCTCAAAGACGTCACAAAGGGCTCGGGTTGGGGACGCTCGACTCCTGCACAGAGGGGACCTAACTCCACGTCGACCGGCGGACGCGCGCACCGACGGCAGCGTAGCCAACGGACGACTGGCTAAGGAACGGGGTGCCGACCGTCGACGCTGACATCGAACATCGCTGCGTTGCAGACATTGTCGCTAAACCCCTCTTTGGCTTTTAACCCCAGACTTACCGCAAACAGCAACCCATCCCAGCTCTACCCTGACTTTTATCACTGTTGCGGGTCTGGCGATCCGCTAGTGCGCTGACCTGTGAGTTTGTCGTTTGCCTGGTGCGGATTTGTGCACTAGCGGGGGCTCGTAGGGTGCGGGTGGTGGCTTACGTGCGCACCGTGAAGACGTCCTCGGGGGCCACGGCGGTGCAGATCGTGTGGTCGACCGCCGATCACCTCTTCGAAGGCCGCTCAGCTGTGGGACGCACTGTGCGCGACCTATGAAATCCTGGGCTTCGAGCAGGCCGCTGAGGGCGACGAAGTGTTCCGTCAGCTGGTGCTCGCACGGATCATCGAGCCCACGAGCAAGGCCGATTCCCTGCGGGTCATCGAGGAAACCGGCGTGGCACCCGTGTCATATCCGACGCTCAACCGTCGCCTGCCGATATTCGCCAAACCGGCTTTCCGGCAAGTGCTTTCGGCTGCATGTGCTACCCATGCGCAGTTGGGACCGGCCAGCCTGGTGCTCTACGACGTCACCACACTGCACTTCGAGACCGACGCCGGCGACGGGTTCCGTGAGCCCGGGTTCTCGAAAGAGAGGCGGCTAGACCCGCAGATCACCCTGGGCTTGTTGACCGATGCGGCCGGGTTCCCGTTGACGGTGGCCGCCTTTGAGGGCAATAAGGCTGAGACCGCCACCATGGTGCCGGTCATCAACGCCTTCAAGGCTGCGCATCAGCTCACCGACGTCACGGTGGTCGCCGATGCCGGGATGATTTCTGAAGCCAACCAGGTGGCCCTGCAAGCCGCGGGTTTGTCGTTCATCCTCGGTGCCCGCATCCCGTATCTGCCTGGCGTAGTGCGCGAGTGGCGCGACAAACACCCTGACGAAGCTGTTCCCGATGGGTTGGTATTGACCCAGCCCTGGCCATCGACGTCGGCGGAGAAGGCCCGCGGGATCCCAGACCGGGTCATCCATTACCAGTACCGCCACGACCGGGCCCGACGCACGCTGCGCGGGATCGACGAACAAGTGGCCAAGGCCGAGCGCGCCGTGGACGGGCATGCCCCGGTCAAACGCAACCGCTACATCCAGCTCTCGGGAGCGACCAAATCGGTCAATCGCACCTTGGAGGCTAAGACCAGGGCTTTGGCCGGCTGGAAGGGATATACCACCAACCTCACCAGCGAGCCTGCGCAGTTCGTCATCGATGCCTACCACCAGCTGTGGCGCATCGAAAAGGCCTTCCGAATGTCCAAGCACGATCTGCAGGCCCGCCCGATCTACCACCGCACCCGCGACTCCATCGAAGCCCACTTGAGCGTGGTGTTCGCGGCCATGGCCGTATCGCACTGGATCGAGCACCAAACCGGTTGGAGCATCAAGAAATTCATCCGATCTGCTCGGCGCTACCGCACCGTCACCATCCAAGCCGGCAACCACACCCTGACCGCCGCCGAGGCCCCACCGGCCGACCTAGCCAAAGCTCTCGCGAAGATCCACGGCCTACGTACGCACTAGTTTGATAAAAGTCAGGTCACAAAGGGCTCGGGTTGGGGACGCTCGACTCCTGCACAGAGGGGACCTAACTCCACGTCGACCGGCGGACGCGCGCACCGACGGCAGCGTAGCCAACGGACGACTGGCTAAGGAACGGGGTGCCGACCGTCGACGCTGACATCGAACATCGCTGCGTTGCAGACATTGTCGCTAAACCCCTCTTTGGCTTTTAACCCCAGACTTACCGCAAACAGCAACCCATCCCAGCTCTACCACGCAACCTGGTCTTTACGTCGATTGGGGCGCGCCCGACCGCGAAACAGAAGCAAATCGGCACCATCGGTGGTGGACGGGCTGTTCTGCTCGATCGACTCAAGGAAACGCTCGAGCAGGGATTCCAGTTGAGCTTTCTGCTTGGGGGTCAGGCCATCCATCAGCTTGTGTAAGTATGCCCAGTGACGGGGTAGGAATTTGCGCAGAAAGGCGCGCCCTTTCGTGGCGATCTGAATGAGAAACGAGCGACGGTCATTCGGGTTGGAGATGCGTTCGACGTAACCGCGCCGGGCCAACCCGTCGACGACACCGGTGAGATTGGCTGGGCGAACCGACACTGCCTGACCCAGTGCGCCCATAGTCACGGGTTCGGGTGCGCGGTCCAGCACGGTCAAGATATTGAGCTGGACGGTGTTGAGTCCATGCGGCTGGAGCTCGATGGCGTGTGCACGCTCGAAGGCCGTCGCGGTGCGAAACATCGCCAGAGTCAGGCCGAGGACAGTGGTATCGAAGTCGGGGCCTTCGTGGTTGGCCGCCAAGGCGACCTGCTCGGTGATCGACTGCGGCCGACCTGGTCGTAGCGGCATTAGCTTGCCTCCGGGATGCGGGGGTGGATAACCGTGAGCGTGTACATTATCGAACCAAAACTATCGGCAACTGGTTAGGCAGAGGTTGTCCGGGTGGTGTCAACTGAGCCAAACAGGTGGTCCCTACCCCCTGGCCAAACAGGTGGTCCCATCATCCTGGCAAATGACACCCGGCCTGTCGGCGGTCGACCTCTTGTACGGAAATTCAAGAAGAAACCAGAGCCTTCGCCCAGAAGCGCAATCCCAACTTCGCTGTGCGCGGGAAGCGCAGCACCGCCACCAGCCCGCCCAGGATCGGTGCCAGGCGCTTACCTGCGGTCATGCCGAGCATCGCCCAACAGAACACCAGCGCCGCAACAACTTTCGGTCCGTACGTCGTGCGGTCGGGGGACTCGTTCGGCCGCGTGACGGCAGCGCCGCCTTGAGCGCTTTGCGTGCATGGTTCGACGTCAACCGGTGGTAGTTACACAACTCGTCGAGGATCTGGCCCATGCCGGCATGATCCGCCCGCTTGTAGCGGGTCGCGATCGTCTTCGTCACAGCCTTGCGCTCGGCCAACGTTAACCCCATCGACTGGGCCTACCGAGGCCGCGCTCACGAGCCGGGAAGGCGCGCCCTACGCGCGCATTCTCAGCTGAGGCAACGAAGAGGACTACGCGCGCATTTTTCGCGAGTCAACGCGGACCCTTGACCTAACTATTGTTATAAAATTAAAGTATCTTCGATGACATTCCACGAAACTGCGATGCTCCCGCTTCTAGCACGCTGCAGAGGATTAGCGCGGCCGCGATCGACCACGGGGCTGGGGTAAGGCCCTCCGCGGCGTAGCTCACCGCTATGCGGCATCGTTTGTGGCCCGATTGTATTGGCCATCTATCGGCGTTCCAGCAACTTCAAGGGAGGACAGCGAGATGGGGCAGCGACGTGAGCGTGGCCGCGGCACGGCGAAACGGCCGGCCGTGTGACAACCTCGGTCGGGTCGACGCCGTTTGATTCGCGCATTCCGGTCCCCGGCCCATGGGCAGCGGCCGGGCGTTTGCCCCCTAGCGAACGATTAACACGAACAGGATGCCCGTGCACTGCCACCCGTCCAGCCCCATCAGGTGACACTCGCTGCCGACGCTGGGCCCGTGCCGTTTGCAGTGGCCAGCATCAATGGGCGGACCCAACGCGGGAGTTCTGCGAGGCAACTGGCGCACTGGGCCGGGACGAAAATCCCGGCTGTATGCGGCCTCGCCAGGCGAACCGCACTGAAAAAGGCGGCGTTGATCTTGCAGACTAATGTCGCCAGACCCCTTCGCTCCCTAGGCGATTTTTTTGCGCTGGCGCTAGATACTTTGCTGCAGATGCCGCGGCGACCGTTCGCTGGGCGCGAGCTTGTCCTGCAGAGCTGGTTTGTAGCCAGGGTGTCGCTCGCGCCGACGGTGATGCTGTCGATCCCGTTCACAGTGCTCACCGTGTTCACGCTCAACATCCTGCTCGTTGAGTTCGGCGCCGGCGATTTCTCCGGCAGCGGCGCCGCACTTGGCACGGTCACGCAGATCGGCCCGATCGTGACGGTGTTGGTAGTTGCCGGCGCCGGCGCGACATCGATGTGCGCCGACCTCGGTGCTCGCACCATCCGCGAAGAACTCGACGCGCTGAGGGTGCTCGGGATCAACCCGGTCCAGGCGCTGGTGGTGCCCCGGGTGCTCGCTGCAACCTTTGTCTCGTTGCTGTTGTCGGGTGTGGTGATCCTGACCGGCCTCATCGGTGGCTTTGCCTTCTCGGTCTTTGTCCAACACGTGACACCGGGGGCCTTCGCGGCGGGGCTGACACTGCTCACCGGTGCGCCGGAGCTGGTGATCGCGTTGATCAAGGCCGGGCTTTTCGGTCTGACCGCCAGCCTGATCGCCTGTTACAAGGGCATCTCGGTCGGGGGTGGCGCCGCTGCGGTCGGCAACGCGGTGAACGAAACGGTCGTCTTCTCTTTCATGTCGCTCTTCGTCATCGACGTCATCGTCACCGCGGTTGGCGTGAAGGTCACGATTTGAGCATCCACATCGTTGCAAGTCAGCGGTTCCCGCGGGTGATGCGGCAACTGGATGGGTGGGTTAGCGGGTGGCGGCGGATGGGCGCGCAGGCGCGTTTCTACGCCCGAACG
The DNA here is from genome assembly GCF_900157365.1 of Mycobacterium numidiamassiliense. Lineage (GTDB taxonomy): Bacteria > Actinomycetota > Actinomycetes > Mycobacteriales > Mycobacteriaceae > Mycobacterium > Mycobacterium numidiamassiliense. The sequence goes on from NZ_FUEZ01000004.1 coordinate 1,240,680, forward strand.
CTGCGCGCCGTCTCGGACGCCGTCACCGGGTACCAAGCAGAGACGCTGCGCATGATCGCGCAGATGGGCTTGGGCGCTGGAGCGCTGGCGGTTATCGGTGGCACGGTTGGCATCGTCGGCTTTCTGACCCTGTCGGCCGGTTCGCTTGTCGCGATCCAGGGATACAGTTCGCTCAGCGGAATCGGTGTGGAGGCTTTGACCGGTTTCGTGTCCGCGTATCTGAATGGCCGAATTGTCACTCCGCTGACCGCGGTCATTGCCCTGTCGGCCACCATCGGCGCCGGCGCGACTGCGCAGTTGGGTGCGATGCGGATCAATGAGGAGATCGACGCGCTGGAGGTCATGGGAATCCGCTCGATCGCCTACCTGGCTTCCACCCGGGTCATCGCCGGTGTGATTGTGGTGATCCCGTTGTACTGCATCGCGCTGTGGATGTCGTTTCTGGCCGCCCGATTCGCCACAACATTTGTCTACGGCCAGTCGACCGGTGTCTACGACCACTATTTCCGCACGTTCCTTCAGGGGACCGACATCATCTGGTCGCTTTTGCAGGCGATCCTGATGGGCCTCGTAGTGATGCTGGTGCATACGTATTACGGATTCACCGCTTCGGGTGGGCCTGCCGGGGTGGGGGGTCGGTCGGTGCGTACCTCCCTGGTTTCGGTGGTACTTGTGATTTTGTTTGCGTCGCTTGCCATTTACGGACGGACCGGCAACTTCCACTTCTCGGGGGCATAGCGGTGATCTCGTATTCTGGCTTGCTCACCCTCGTCGTTTCAACGATGAAGCAGGAGCGGTGCGGCGGTTTCACCGCTTCGCTCGGGTAGCGCCATGGAATCCCTAGACCCAGCAGATGACCGCCACCTCGGGCGGTGGACGACCACCCTTTTCGCGGTCATCATCGCGTTGATCGTCTTGGCATGCGCATTGTTCAACGGGACCTTCCGATCGTTCGTCCCGGTGACGCTGACCTCTGACCGCTCGGGGCTGGTGATGGAGCCCGGCAGCAAGGTGCGGCTGCGCGGAGTGCAGGTAGGTCAGGTCGGCTCGGTGACCGGGGGGACGGAACCGGTGAGCCTGCAGCTGGAGATAGACCCTGACCAGGTCAAAAACATCCCGGCAAACATCGGAGCTCAGATCAGGGCCTCCACCGTATTCGGCTCCAAATATGTCGATTTGATCTATCCCGACCATCCCAGCGCTACGCGCATCTCCGCCGGAGAAGTGCTCCGGTCGCGCAACGTCAGCACCGAGATCAACACCGTCTTCCAGAACCTGGTTTTCGTACTCAAGCAGATTGATCCCGCCAAACTCAACGCGACGTTGAGCGCCCTGGCCGAGGGGCTTCGCGGCGAGGGCAGCGCCATCGGGCAGGCCACCACCGACGCCAACCAGGTGCTGATGACGCTGAATCCGCGAATGAGCGCCGTGCAGCAAGACTTTCGGTCGCTGCGCGGTTTCAGCGACGCTTACGGCGCCGCCGCACAAAACATCCTCGCGACGCTGTCGGCACTGAGCACGACCAGCTCGACGATTACCAGCCAGGCATCGGCCCTTGACGCCCTGCTGCTGAACACGATCGGCTTTTCGGACGCGGGCATCGATCTGATTGGACCCAACCAAAGCAACTTCATCCGCGCGGTCAACCTGCTCGAGCCGACCACGAACCTGTTGATGAAATACAACCCCGAATACACCTGCTTGCTTCTCGGCGCCAAATGGTTCATCGACAACGGGGGCCGCGACGTGATGGGCGGCAACGGATTCTCAGGGGTTCTCGACGCCACGTTCCTGCTCGGCGACGACCTATACAACTACCCCGACAACCTGCCCATCGTTGCCGCCAAGGGAGGACCCGGCGGCAAGCCGGGCTGCGGATCGTTGCCAGACGCCAGCAAGGCCTATCCGATCCGTCAACTGATAACCAACACCGGCTGGGGCACCGGACTTGACATCCGGCCCAACCCCGGTATCGGGCATCCTTGCTGGGCCGACTACTTCCCCGTCACCCGGGCCGTCCCCGAACCGCCGAGCATCCGGCAGTGCATCCCGGGGCCGGCGCCCGGGCCGATTCCCAGTCCGGGTGCCCCGCCATATGGAGCGCCGCCGTACGCACCGGACGGGACGCCGCTGTATCCACGACCGCCTGGGGCGCCGCCGCCCGATGCACCGCCATCTGCGTCCCCTCAGATTTCGGGAACGAAACCTTGAGGGACAACTTCGCCGGCGCCGCTTGGCGGCTCGCCGTCTTCGTCGCGGTCTGCCTGATGGGCCTGTTCGCGCTGTTCGCGGTTTTTGCTCAGCTGCGCTTCGAAAAGGTCAAGACCTACAACGCAGAGTTCAGCAACGTGGGCGGCTTGCACAGCGGCGACTTCGTCCGCATCGCAGGCGTCGAGGTCGGCAAGGTCAAAAAGGTCTCCATTAAGCAAAGCGCGTACGCGGTGGTCGAGTTCTCCGCCGACGAGTCGGTGATTTTGACCGAGGGCACCAAAGCAGTGATCCGCTATGACAATCTGATCGGCGGCCGGTCCCTGGCCCTCGAGGAGGGTGCCGGCGGAGTCAAACAACTGAAACCGGGAGACACCATCCCGCTGGACAGGACGGCGCCGGCGCTGGACCTCGACGCGCTCATCGGCGGTTTCCATCCGCTGTTTCAGGCGCTGGATCCAGAACAGGTGAATGCGCTGACCGGCCAGTTGATTTCGGCGTTCCAGGGCCAGGGAGCGACGATCGGCTCATTTCTGGCGCAGACTTCGGTGCTGACAAGCACGCTGGCCGACCGCGACGAGCTCATCGGGCAAGTGATTGCCAACCTCAACATCGTGCTGGGGTCGCTTGGCGATCAAAGCGGACAGTTCGCAAAGGCCATCGATTCCGTATCGGACCTGATGAAGGGGCTCGCTGACCGAAAAACCGACATCAGCAACGGGGTGGCCTCGATCGACGCGGCGTCCGCGTCGATCGCCGACCTGCTCCAACGGGCCCGGCCGGCGCTGCAAAACACCGTCCGCCAGACGGATCGGGCGAGCGGGATCGTCGTCGCCGATCACGCCTACGTCGATGACTTCCTCAACACCCTCCCAGACGCCTACCAGCAGCTGGGTCGCCAGGGCCTCTCGGGCGACTACTTCGGCTTTTACCTGTGCGAAGTGCTGCTCAAGCTGAACGGCAAGGGTGGCCAGCCGGTGTACGTCAAGCTGGCCGGCCAGGCCACCGGAAGGTGCACACCCAGATGAAGTCCTTCGCTGAACGCAATTCCCTGATCATCGGCGCCGTCGGCTGCGTGGTGATCGCCGGCGCAGTGCTGGCGGCAACGCAGTACGACAAACTGCCGTTTTTTTCCGGCGGCAACGAATATTCGGCTTACCTGGCCGAGGCCGGGGGCCTCAGGGCCGGGGCTGCCGTGCAAGTGTTCGGCTGCCGGGTGGGCCAGGTGTCGGCCATCGAGCTTGACGGCCCGCGACTGCTGGTGAAGTTTACGGTCGCTAAGGACATCCGGCTCGGGGACCGCACCGAGGCTGCGGTCAAGACTAAAAGCGTGCTGGGCACCAAGGTTTTTGAGGTCACGCCGCGCGGCGATGGCCTGCTAGCGGGCACGATTCCTCTTGAACGGACGACACCGGCCTATCAGCTGCCTGATGCGCTCGGTGACCTGGGCACCACAATCAGCGGTTTGAACACTGACCAGCTTTCCGACTCGCTGGCCACGCTGGCGCAGGCGTTTCAGGACACCCCGCCGGAGTTGAAGACCGCGGTCCGTGGCGTCGCTCAGCTGTCCCAGACGATCGATGCGCGCGACGCGCAGCTACGCAACCTGCTGTCCAACACCAGCAAAGTGACGGCGGTGCTGGCCGCCCGCGCCGACCAGCTCGCCAGTCTGATTAAGCACACCGACGCGCTCATGGCGGAGCTGCAAACCCAAAGCAACGCACTGAACTCCTTCGCCTACCACGTCTCTGCGCTGGCCAAGCAGCTGTCTGGGTTCGTCGCCGACAACCGCGCCCAGTTACGGCCGGCGTTGGACAAGCTCAACGGCGTCCTGACAATCGTCGACAACCGAAAAGAGCGGGTGCAGAAATCGATCCAGTTGCTCAATGCCTATGCAATGTCCCTGGGTGAAGCGGTGTCGGGAGCGCCGTTCTTCAAGGCCTACATCGCTAATCTGCTGCCGGGGCAATTCGTGCAACCTTTCGTGGATGCGGCGTTCTCAGATCTTGGCCTTGATCCCAGCGTGCTGCCCCCCTCACAGCTCGTTGACCCGCCAGTGGGCCAGCCCGGGACGCCGGCGCTGCCGGTGCCGTTTCCGCGGACAGGCCAGGGCGGCGAGCCCAATCTGACACTGCCCGATGCGATTACGGGTAAGCCCGGCGATCCGCGCTATCCCTATCGGCAGCCCCTTCCGGCACCGCCGCCCGGCGGACCGCCACCGGGCCCGCCGGCGCTGGTGCCTGCGGGGCCGCCGCCGGGTCCGATCGCACCGATTCGCGGGGAGGGAGGACAGTGATGGCCCCGCGAAACGCCCGTAGTGTGTTGGCCGCCGTGTTGGTGGTGTTACTCACTGCGGGGCTGGTCACGGTTGTGCGTGAGTCCGACCGGGGTGATAAGACCACCGTCATCGGGTACTTCGAAAACAGCAACGGCATATTCGCCGGTGACGGGGTGCGAATCCTGGGTCTGCCGGTGGGCAAGATCGAGAAGATCGAACCGCACCCCCGCCACGTCAAGATCACGTTCTGGTACGACCGCAGGTACAAAGTGCCCGCCGACGCGAAGGCGGTGATCTTGTCCCCGTCCCTGGTGACTTCGCGGGCCATCCAGTTGACACCCGCGTACACGGGCGGACCCACGATGAAAAACGACGCGGTCATTCCGCAGGAGCGTACCGCCGTCCCGGTGGAATGGGACGACGTTCGCGCCCAGCTCGAAAAGCTCGTGCAGACGCTGCGACCTACCCAACCGGGTGGCGTCGCCCCGCTTGGTTCGTTCATCAACACCGCCGCCGACAACCTGCGCGGTGAGGGCGCCAACATCCGCGACACCGTGATCGAGTTGTCGCAAGCACTGTCGGTGCTTGGTGATCACAGCACCGACATCTTCAGCACTGTGAAGAATCTGGCGACCGTGGTCGCGGCCCTGCAAAACAGTTCCGGAGTGATGCGCCAGCTGAATCGCAACCTGGCATATGTGACCGGACTGCTGGCCAATGACCCGATTAAGGTGGGCGCGGCCGTTCAGGACCTCAATACTGCCGTCGGTGATGTCCAGGGTTTTGTGGCGGAAAACCGGGATGCGCTGGGTGTCACGTCGGACAAGTTGGCGTCGCTGTCCACGGCCGTTACCGACAGCCTCGATGACATCAAGCAAACCCTGCACGTCGCTCCGAATGCGCTGCAAAACCTCGTCAACATTTGGCGGCCCACCCAGGGAGCCCTGTCGGGGGCGTTGATGGTCAACAACTTCGCCAACACCATCTCCTTTCTCTGTGGTGCCGTGCAGGCGGCGTCGCGGCTAAACGCCGAACAGTCGGCCAAGCTGTGTGTGCAGTACCTGGCGCCGATTATGAAGAACCGCCAATACAACTTCCCTCCGCTCGGCGAGAACCTGTTCGTCGGCACTCGGGCCCGGCCAAACGAGGTCACTTACAGTGAAGACTGGATGCGCCCGGACTTCGTGCCCCCAGCACCGAATGCGTCGCCAGCTGGAGCGGCACCTCAAGATCAGCTACCGGCGGCGAACCCCACGCCACCGCGGCCTGCCGAGGCGGTCACAACCAATCCCTCCGCGGGGCTGTCGGGCATGATGGTGCCGCCTGGGGGGCGATGATGGCGCGCTCACGCTTGGGGCAGCAGATCATTGCGGCGGTGCTGGTGGCGGTCGCCGGCATCGGTGTGTCGGGTTGCGGCTGGCGAGGGATGAACTCGTTACCACTGCCGGGTACTGCGGGCCGCGGGCCGGGCTCCTTTGAGGTGAAAGTGCAGCTGCCCGACGTCACCAATCTCCAGCAGAACTCCCGCGTCCGAGTGGGCGATGTGACGGTCGGCAATGTCACCAAGATCGAGCGCGAGGGCTGGCATTCGCTGCTGACGATGCGAATCGACGGCAACGTCAACCTGCCGGCGAACGCCACCGCCAAAATCGGCCAGACAAGCCTGCTGGGCTCGCTGCACGTGGAATTGGCGCCGCCGACGGGTGTCCCGCCCGAAGGGCGGCTGCACAACGGCTCGCTCATCCCGCTGTCGGCCGGGAGCAGCTATCCCACGACTGAGCAGACGTTGGCGACGTTGTCGCTGGTGCTCAACGGTGGCGGGCTAGGTCAGGTTCACGACATCACCAAAACGCTGAGCGAGGCGTTCGCCGGCCGCGAGAACGATCTGAGAAGCCTGCTTCGACAGCTTGACGAGTTCATCGGCCATCTCAAAGCGCAGACTGACGACATCATTAATGCTACCGACAGCGTAAACAAGCTGGCCGGTCAGCTTGCCGAACAGAAACCAGTGCTTGACCGTTCGCTGAGCACCCTCCCCGGAGCTTTGGCAGTGCTCAGTGATGAGCGGGAAAAGCTCGCCGACGCGATCGACCGGCTCGGCAAGTTCAGTGCGTTGACCGCCGACTCGGTCAACCAGACGAAGGACGCACTGGTCCAGGAATTGACGGACCTCGCGCCAGTACTGCAGTCGCTAGCCAACGCCGGTCCGGCCCTGACCCGTTCGCTGAGCTTCTTGGGAACCTTCCCGTGGGTGAAGGAAACGATCCCCAACTGGTTCCGCGGCGAGTACGGCAACCTGTCCCTGGTGGTCGACTTGACGCTAAGCCGGCTTGACTCGGGCCTGTTCACCGGTACCCGGTGGCAGGGCAACCTGACCGAATTGGAAATGCAGTGGGGCCGCACGATTGGCCAGCAGCCCAGCCCTTACACCGCCGGCAACCCGTTGACCTTTCCCTATCGCGCGGATCAAGGGCCCTGACATGAGGTTGAGCAGGCAAATCTGGTTAAAACTGGGCGCCTTCACGCTGGTGTCGATCGTCGCTGGCTGGGTCACAGTGTTTGACTACATCAAGCCGGAGAACTTGATACCCGGGGTCGGGCATTACACCGTGACCATCGAGCTCCCGGAGTCAGGTGGACTCTACAAAAGCGGCAACGTCACCTACCGCGGCACCGAAGTGGGCCGGGTCCAAGATGTGCGACTGACCTCCACCGGCGTCGCTGCCGTGCTGTCGCTTAAGTCGGGGATCGACATCCCGTCGGATCTCGACGCGCAAGTGCACAGCCAATCGTCGGTCGGCGAACAATACGTCGCCCTGCTGCCGCGCGACGGCAACTCCCGGCCGCTGCGTCAGGGCGACGTGATACCGCGAAGCCGCACGTCGGTGCCAGTCGACATCAACTCGCTACTAGATGCCACCAACACAGCGTTGGCGGCCATCCCGCACGACAACCTGAAAACCGTGATCGACGAAAGCTATATCGCCGTCGGCGGCCTCGGGCCGGAAATCCGCCGGATCATCAAGGGATCGACGGCCCTTGCCATCGACGCGAGGAAGAATCTGGACCCCTTGACCAATTTGATCGACCAATCCCAACCCGTGCTGGACTCACAGGCCGACACGTCCAGCTCGATCCGGGCATGGACAGCGAATCTGGCTACCGTGACCGGGGAGCTGCAGACACAGGACTCGGCCGTCGCGGGGCTGCTCGAAAAGGGCGCCCAGGCCGCCGACGAGGCCCGACGACTATTCGAGCGGTTGCAGCCTACGCTACCGATCGTGCTCGCCAACCTAGTCAGCGTCGATCAGGTGGCGATCACCTACCGCAACGACATCGAGCAGTTGTTGGTGCTGCTGCCCCAAGGAACGGCCATGATGGCGGGAGCGCTTGTTCCTAACCTGGACACCAAGCAGCCATACAGAGGGTTCTACCTCGACTTCAGTCTCAACCTGAACTTGCCGCCACCATGCACCACGGGCTTCCTCCCGGTCCAGCAGCGGCGGGTGGCCACCGAGGTCGATTACCCCCCTCGCCCGGCTGGCGACCTGTATTGCCGGGTGCCGCAGGACTCACTCTGGGATGTGCGTGGCGTGCGGAATACGCCCTGTGAAACCGTTCCGGGCAAGCGCGCCCCGACAGTGAAGATGTGTGAAAGCGATGAGCAATACGTACCGCTCAACGACGGTATGAACTGGAAGGGCGACCCGAACGCAACCCTGTCAGGCCAGGGGATACCGCAACTACCGGCACCCCCGGGCACACCGTCACCGGGACCAGCGCCACCTCCAATAGCCGCCCTAACTTACGACCCAGCCACGGGAACCTACCTAGGTCCGGATGGACACCTATACACGCAAGCCAACCTGGCACACAATGCCCCGAAGGAGCAGACATGGCAGTCGATGCTGATGCCGCCCACCGGAAACTGAAAGAACCCAGCGATCCTGTCCTCCGCGAGGCCGCGCTAGAGACGGCGCCGGTAAAGACAATGCCGCATTCCCCGAAGAGGTCACCGAACTTGGTGATGCGCAGCCCGAAACGCCACGCGGATCGGGCATTCGGATGGGGTTAGTTATCGGAACAATGGTCGTCGTATCTCTCGCCGGGCTCGTCGGTTGGCTCGGTTTTCGTGCCCACCAATCACATCGGGCCGAGCAGCAGCGCCAACTCCTCCTGGAGGTAGGCCGGCAGGGGGCGCTGAATTTGACCACCGCCAGCTACACCGAGGCGGAGCCCGATGTGCAGCGGATCCTGGATTCGGCCACCAGGACGTTCTGCGACGACTCCAAGAAACACTCACCGGCGTTCAGCGAAGTGGTCAAACAGGCCCAGTCGAATTCCCAGGGCACCGTCACGAGGCCGGCTGGGAGTCCGACGACAGTAATCAAGCTCAAGTGCTGGTCGCCGTGACGGTGAAGACCTCCACCGCCGGGGCCGCCGAGCAGCAGCCGCGGCGTTGGCGCATGCGCATCAGTGTGCAAAAGGTCGGTGACGGCGCCACGGTGTCCAACGTTGAGTTCGTGCAATGAGCAAGACGAAGATCACCGACGGCACGGCGACCGGCACCGAGGACGCCGCGGCGGTCGATGCCCGACCAGTGACCCAGGCGCAGATCATCGAAGGAGAAGCCGAAGCCGCGCCGATCGCGGACTCCGAGGACGACTCCGACGACCGCAGCTCCGAAGGTCCGGCGGTTTTGCGCGGTGCGCGGTGGGGTCGGGTGGTGGCCTACGGGGTGCTGCCCGCGTTGGCGCTGCTGCTCGCGATGGCGGCGGGCTACCTGAAGTGGCTGGACTCCTCGGTGCGTGATTCCCAGGAGGCGCGTATCGAATCGGTGCGCGCGGCAACCGACGGCACGGTGGCGTTGCTGTCCTACAAGCCCGACACCGTCGACAAGGACCTGGGCGGCGCCCGCGACCGGCTGACCGGGAGTTTCAAGGACGCCTACACGTCGCTCACCCGCGATGTGGTGATCCCCGGGGCCAAGCAAAAGCAGATCTCGGCGGCGGCTAGCGTGCCCGCTGCGGCGTCGGTGTCGACGACTGCAAACCATGCCGTGGTGCTGGTTTTCGTCAATCAGACCGTGATCATCGGCAACGACGCACCCACCGATACGGCCTCCAGCGTCAGGGTGACGCTGGACAAAATCGGGGATCGCTGGCTGATCTCCGGATTCGATCCGGTCTAAGGGCGGAGGTCAGGTGGTGAAGCCGTGAAGACACCGAAGTCATTGGCCAGCCTGATGCCGGCACGGCAGCGTTCACGTGCGCCCGCAGCGCTCACGTGCGCCGGCACCGTCGCGAGTGCTCCCCATTCCCGCGCCGTTGCGGTGGCGTACCTGATCAACGTCACGTGCGACCCGGCTACAACTTCGCCAATGCCGACGACGCACTGGCCTATGGGCACGGCATCTGCGACAAGGTCGCCCAGGGCCGCACCTATGCGCAGATCATGGGCGATGTCAAAGCCGACTCCAGACCGCAGACCAATACCAGGCGTCGTATGTTGATCACCAAGTCGGTCAACGAATTATGCCCCGCATGATCCAAGCCGCCGCGTCGCGCGGGTCCGCACTGGCGATGGTTACGACGCTGGTCGCCCCGGCGATGTCCGGCCGCGCCGGCCAGCCTGGTAGGACTTCCTGACAGGGCCCAAGCAGCAGCCGTAACCGCGGCACCCCTTGCTTGCCGAATCCCCGGCGTGAGCCTCGTCGTATGTAGTGGTCCAGGTAGCTGGTAGTCGATGATGCGGGCAGGTGACGGTCGGTTTCGACGCTTGACGTAATTTGCTTATGAAAATAAAGTATCACCGTGGTGCGCAGCGAGACGACGGTGTTCGGCGCCTTGGGTGCGACCGTCGTGCGGTGCGGGAAGCAAAGGATGCGTCACAGCGTCCCAAACTGGCAGTCCCACCGGCTCAATCACACCGTCACGAAGTACTGTCCCAGGTGGAACCGGGTGGGCATGCAGACGCAGGTTCTACGCCCTCATAGTCCCCTCAATGCGTCGGGCGTTCATCATTGTAGGAAGCGGAGGCGCCGCACCAAGAGTTCGCCGAACAGCGGCGCCTGCGGACACCGACCACACCACCAATCGGTACCGCCGACAGCCTCGCTGGTTAGAGTCCCGTCGTCATCGGAACGTAATAGTTACAACTCGCCGCGATGAACACGACAGAGCCCGCAGGGTACGACCGGCGATGACCGACGGCGTAAAGTATGGCCCCAACCGGCCGCACGACACTCCTTTGAACATGCGCTGTAGCCGCACGAAGCACGTAATTCCGGAGCTGGGTGCTTACGTTTTGCCAGGACGGATTACGGATGTGCGGCCAGGTCTACAGCAAGCCGCGATCGGCGAGCGCATCGGCCTGGGCAGTGTCTGGGTTTCTGAACGCTGGGAAACCAAAGAGATCGGCGCCACCCTGGGCGCCCTCACCCAAAACACGTCACGCGTGACGCTGGTGGCTGGAGTCACGCACTTCGGTACGCGGCACCCCGTCGTTTTGGCCGGAATGGCATCGACCTTGCAGGCGTTGTCGGACAACCGCCTAGTACTCGGCTTTGGGCGCAACGTAGCGGGCATGTGGCGGGATCTCGGGGTCCCCACCCCGGTCGGTGCCGCGATCAAGGATTATGCCGACATCTTTCGCGCGCTCTGGCGCGGTGAAACCGTTAGCTATGACGGCCCAGCCGGCCGCTATCCTCGAGTACGTTTGGCTGACACTCCTGCCGTGGCGCCTCCGCTGATCCTGGCGGCAATCGGGCCGAATTCTCTGCATCTGGCCGGCGCACACTTCGACGGTGCAGTGCTGCATCCTTTTCTGACGACCGACGGAGTCGCCCGGTCTGCTGCGATGGTGCGCGATGCGGCCAAGGAAGCCGGACGAGATCCGGAGAGGGTTAAAATCTACGCGGAGGTCGTCGTCGCGCCTGACTGCAGCGACGACCAGATCACCAACATCGTGCGTGCTCGCGCTGCAACCTACTTCACCCTACGGGACCTGGCCCGTCATATCATCACCGCAAATTGCTGGGATCCATCGCCAGTGCACCAACTACTGGCAGATTCGCGCTTTGCGAACCTTGAACTACAAGCCGGTACCCCCGAACAGTTGCGCGCTCGCTCACTTGAAGCGGTCTCTCTGCTTCCAGATGACTGGATATCCACGGGCGCGGCGATTGGGTCGGCAGCACAAGTCGCCGCACGACTGCATGAGTATCGCGCAGCGGGAGCCGACGAGATTGTGCTGCACGGAACGACGACCGACCGGCTCGGTCCGCTACTGAAGGTCTACGCGAAATCGTGAACGAAATCACTTCAGACCACAAGTACGAAGCCCTCGCGGCATGGCTGGTGGACAAGTTACCGGCAACCGGCGTCTGTGTCACCGCACTCACCCTCGCCGGTACCGGCAATTCGGCGCAGACTTTCTTCGCTAAAGCAAGCTGCGTCCAAGGCGGCACGCCAACCGAGCTTGAATTGGTCATCCGCCGACAGAATCAGGGCAGCGACTTTTTCCTCGATGCAGACCTTGATCTGCCTTACCAGATGATGCGCGTCGTCGCGGAATGCTCCGATGTGCCCGTGCCGCGCATGGTCGGTATCGAGCGGGACGGGGCGGTGCTCGGTGCGCCGTTCCTGGTTATGCACAAGTGCGAAGGTCGCGTCGTGCACCAGGTCCCCAACTACAACGTGCAGGGATGGTTGAAGGACCTGCCCACAGACCAGCGCGGAACAGTTTGGCGTAATGGGCTGCACGTGCTTGCCCGTATCCACCAACTTGATTGGACCCAGGGATTCAACTTCCTCAACCAGCCCGCACGCGGAGCCCCTGGACTCGACCAGTACCTGCACATGGTTACCGATTGGTATCGGTGGGCGCGCGGCGACCGGGAACACCCCGTGTCTGACGCAGCTATCGATTTTCTCATGCGCGAGTGTCCCACCGAGGCCCCGGTTGGGGTCCTGTGGGGTGATCCGACGTCGGCGAACATGCTGTTCCGCGACGACCTGACGGTAAGCGCCGTAATAGATTGGGAGATGGCCGCTCTTGGCCCACCCGAGGTCGACGTCGCTTGGTGGCTGTTCTTCGACGATCTTTTCAGCCTCGGAATGGGCGTGCCCCGTCTCGCCGGGCTTCCGGACCGCGCCACCACGATCGCTTGGTACGAAACGTACGCGGGGACCAAGCTCGCAGACCTGCACTGGTACGACGTATTGGCCGCCTTGCGGATGGCGATTATCGGCATGCGTGCAGCCGACCGCCAGATCGGCTTGGGCCGCATTCCCGAAAGCACCACTGCTCGTACACATTCTCCATTCATGAGGATGCTCGCCGCCAAACTGGGTGAGCCGCAACCAGAGGTCGGACAGGACTTCATCGACCTGATGAGGGCAATGGGGATGGATGAACCCGGGCCCGGCGTGACGGCCAGCAATGGGAATGGACGAGGGCAGTGGAAAGGTCAAAAGTATGAAGCGTTCAGACAACGACACCTGGGATCTGGCATCTAGTGTGGGAGCCACCGCGACAATGGTGGCCGCGGGCAGGGCTCGTGCCACCAATGCGGAGAATCCACTTATCGAGGACCGGTTCGCCGAGCCGCTGGTGGCCGCAGTCGGCGTCGAATTCTTCACCCGGTGGGCTACTGGCGAGCTCGACGTCGCCGAGGTTGATCTCCCCAACGCCCCATGGGGCCTGCAGCGTATGACCGACATGATGGTGGCGCGCACCCGCTACTTCGACGCGTTCTTTTCCGATGCGGCTGGTGCAGGCATCCGCCAGGCGGTGATCTTGGCTTCCGGCTTGGACGCACGTGGCTACCGGCTGTCGTGGCCGTCCAACATGACGGTGTTTGAGATTGATCAACCGCAGGTTATCGAGTTCAAGATCACCACGCTGGCCGACATGGGCGCCGAACCGGCAGCTGACTTGCGGGCGGTTCCGATTGATCTGCGCCACGATTGGCCGACCGCGCTGGTGCAGGCCGGTTTCGACGCCAGCCTGCCCAGCGCCTGGCTCGCCGAAGGTCTGCTCGCCTTCCTGCCGCCTGAAGCTCAAGACCGCTTGCTGGACAACATCACCGCACTCAGTACCGTTGGCAGCCGGCTGGCGGCGGAGATCTTTATGAACGCGCCGGATGGCGCTGCGCAAGCCGAGATGATGCGAACCTATACCCAGCGGTGGCGCGACCATGGACTCGACCTCGACCCCACCGAGTTGCGCTATGACGGCGAACGCAACGACGTCGCAACCTATCTGGACAGCCACGGCTGGCGTTCGGTCCGCACTTCGCTGAGCCAGTTGCTGGCCGACAACGGACTACCGCCGCTACCAGACAACGAAGACGCACTGTTCTTCCGCGAGAACTACTACTGCACGTCGATCTTCGGCAAGGAGGCCAATGGCAACTGAGCACCTCGACCAGGTGGGCGTGCTCCAGCGTATGCCCTAACCGCTGCATCCAAGGACGACACCATCCTCTTCGACGACCCCCGCGGCGGACAGCATCGCGACTCCCTAGACCCGCGTAGCCACCCTGTTTGGTCCTGTGATGTATTGACGTTGAATGATCTTGCGGTACAAGCTCTTCCGGGATCGGGGAGTAGAATGCGAGATGGTGTGTCGAAATGAGGCTGGCCATAACGTTTACCTTGAGCGGCGGATTGGGTGCTCTAGGACGGTGCTGATTTCACTGTGACCCGTATCGCCGATCGTGCCGCGGACTTCTCACCGTGGTCGCCGCGGGAGACCGAGTTGCTTGCGGTGACCTTGCGGCTGCTACAGCAACACGGGTGTGACGGGTTGACGGTGGACGCGGTCGCGGCCGCGGCCCGGGCCAGCAAGGCCACGGTGTATCGGCGTTGGCCATCGAAGGCCGAATTGGTGTTGGCCGCGTTCATCGAGGGGATCCGCCAGGTCGTGGTTCCGCCTGATGTCGGCACACTGCGGGGCGATTTGCTGAAACTGGGGGAGCTGGTGTGCCAGCAGGCCCGCACGCACGCCAGCACCATCCGCGCGGTGCTTGTCGAGGTGTCGCGTAACCCCGCGCTCAACGACGCATTGCAGCACCAGTTCCTCGAGCAGCGGAAAGCCTTGATCCAGCACATCCTCCAGCAGGCCATCGACCGCGGTGAGATCGCCGGCGCCGCCATCAGCGACGAACTCTGGGACTTGCTGCCCGGCTACCTGATATTTAGGTCGATCATGCCCGGCCGGCCCCCCACCGGTCGCACCGTGCAAGCACTCGTCGATGACGTCATCATCCCCAACCTGACCCGACCTACCGGGTAACGCGGCGGTTTGGGCTACCGATTTGCCGACCGGTCGCCCGGTAAACGACCGATGGACGATGGGCGGACGTGGACTCCGTCATGTCTTGCCTTGTCCGGTCCGCTCTCAGCGCAGGAAGGATGTCCTAGCCTGAAGCGATCGTATCGCCGGTTATCGAAAGGCAAAAGGGTGTATGGGATTTCGATTGGTAGCTGGTCAAATGAGGGTGGATGCTGCTGGTCGCCGTGGCGTAGGTCGCGGTCGCGGGGGCTGCGCGTGTATCGGCTGTACGGTATCTTCGGCGGCTCATCACACCACGTCGGCTGGCAGTCGCGTCTCGAATCACATCACTCTGTTTAGCCCGAAGCGGGTGGTCCTTGAGGTTTTTGGCCCGCCGGGCACGGTGGCAACTAATCACTATTTGGATGTCAATGCTCAGCGGCAACCACGGTGGGGCCGGTATAACCTTGGCTCCTCAATGCGCCGCCTTGGTGCCGAGGCGCTGCCCCGGTTGGGCGAGTGACAGGATTGAGATTGGTACGTGTGGGCCATCATCGCCATGCAGTCATTGCGGCTCCGACAGGTGTTCATGGTGAGCGTGGTGAACAGCACGTTATCCGCCTCGGTGAGGATGGGCCCGGGGCGGTGCAGATAGAGAACACCCAGTTCGAACTCCTCGATCCACATGCCGCGCTGCACGAAGGTCTTCGATTGACCAATCAAGGGCCCGCGTCGCATTGATCATAAGTTATTGATAGTGTCTCATTGCTATAGTCTATGGTGAGCGCTCGGGGTGCTTCGCCTTTGTGATCAAGGAGGCCGGTTTGCCCCTGACGCCCACGACCATCGACCTCGAGGGTTATCCTCGTCGGCCCGGACGGAAAGTCCACGGCAGAAGCACGGTACAACCGGGAGCTGCCGGTGGAGACCCTGTGCTGGCTCTACGAGTTGATCGTCGTCACCCGCGACCTCGACGGTGAATTCGTCAACCTGCAGCGACTGGGCGACCTAGCGTTGTTTCCCTCATACCGCGGTCAGGACGCCGCCCAGATCGGCGCCACGGCGTGCCTGGGCGAGGCCCATTGGCTGTTTCCGCAGTACCGCGAACTCGGCGTGTTTATTCTGCGTGGAATACCGCCGGGCAATGTCGGGGCCGCCTGGCGGGGAGGTGGCACGGCGGTTTGGAGTTCACCAAGAAGTGCTGCGCATCGATGTCGATTCCCATTCGGGACGTACGGGTTGCACGCGGTCGGGGCTGCTATGGTCGCACAACGCCTCGGCGAGGACTCGGTCGCGGTGGCACATCTCGGTGACGGCGTCATCAAAGAGGGCGACGTACACGAGGCCCTCAATTTCGCCGCGGTGTTCAAGGGGCCGCGCATCTTTTATGTGCAGAACAATCCTGAGCAAGCAGCTGGTGGCATTGTCCATCGCGCACAAGGCGGTTGGGTACGGGATGCCTGGCATTCGCGTGGACGGCAACGACCTGTTGGCTTGCTACGCGGTGATGGCGGACAACGTGCAGTGGTGGTCGACAGCGCGGTTGTCGCGCGGCCGACGATGACGCTAACCTCCGCATTCGACCACCGCATCGCCGACGGCGCCCAGGTAGCCCAATTCCTTTGCACGACACAAGAACTCCTCGAATCTCCTGAAATGGTCCTGCTTGATTTGTAGAGAGGTTCCCGGTGAAACGCTACCTTTTTGATGACGACCACGAGGCCTTCCGGGTTACGGTCCGCGACTTCTACGTCGACCAAGTGGTGCCCGAGTACACGAACTGGGAACGCAAAGGAGTGCCGCCCCGGCACTTTTGGAAGGCCGCGGGCAAACTGGGGCTGCTCAGCATCCAGGTTCCCAAAGAATATGGTGGTGCCGGGCGGGGCGGCTTTCTGTTCAACGTCATCCTCACCGAGGAGTCCCGGCGCGCCGGAATCGAACTCGACAGCTTCCGAATGCACACTGACATCACCATGCCGTATTTCCTGCGGGTCGCTAACGCTGAGCAGCAGAGCCGCTGGCTTCCGCGGCTGGTGGGCGGCGACGCCGTCGCGGCGCTAGCGACGGCGGACGTTGGTGCGGGCTGTGACGATAAAGCCTTGACTGTCAGGGCCATTCGCGACGGCCGCAACTATATTGTTTACGGGTCGAGGACGTTGGCCTGCGACGGTGCCGACGCCGACCTCATCGTTACCCCGGTTACGACCAACCCGGCAGCCGGCCGCGACGGCCTGAGCTTGCTGGTCATCGACGGCAATAGCCCCCGCCTCACCCGTGGCCCCAAACTGGACAAGGTCGGCCCGAGGACCCGCGGCCTGGCAATGTTGATCTTCGACGACGTCGTCGTGCCCGCGGAGAACCTGCTCGGCGAGGAAGGCCGCGGGTTCAGCTACCTGATCGAGAACGTCGCTCAGGAGCGGCTGTCGATCGCCGTCAACAGTCACGCTACGGCGGTGAAGGAACTGCACGACACCATCGAATACGCCAAGGACCGCAAGGCTTTCGGCGCTGCGGTGTCGTCGTCCCAGCAGACCAAGTTCCTGCTCGCCACGTGTGTCACCGACATCGAAGCTGGCCAGTCGCTGCTGGACCGCGCCCTAGTCGCCCACGAGAGCGATGAACTTTCCGCGGCCGACGCGGCAATCGTCAAGCTGTTCTGCACGGAGATGCGCGACCGGGTAGTCGACCGCTGCCTGCAGCTGCGTGGTGACTCCGACGACATGCCGCAGTTTCACCCGATCTTCGCTGCCTACGCCGACGCCGGGCTATCCCCGACCTATGGGGCTTCTTCCGAAGTCATGAAGCTGATTATTGCCCAGTCTCTCGGCATCTGAGGGAATCGTCGGAAGATACCCCTAACTGGGGTACTAGCGGTGGTGAAGTCACGATAGTGGCGGTTGTTGGTTGTATGCGCCTGAGTAGCGCGTCGACGAGGGCCAGCTTCCGCCACGCAGTTTGGGAACCTACATGTTGTTGTAGCGATGGCGATGCGCGCCAGCTGATCTGGCCAATGAGTTGCCAAATGCCGGGATCTGATGGACGAACTGTCCGGAGTGAATTTCAGATTCGGCCACTGTGTCTTCATCCTGGTCAGTTGATTGTTCTCATGCCTGGCGCTAGCGGCTATTCGGCCGACTCGGGCCTGATTGTTAGGGAGGGGGGCGGTGTGAAGCCGGGGTTGGCCAGCGCGGTCGAAACTCCGCTACCGATGGGGCCCTGACGGTCGAAGAACGTGACGACGCCGGTCGCGACGCCTCTGTAGCTGTAGTGCGACATTGATGCGAGCCCGATGTCGGGGCCTATGGGTTGTCGGCTGAGGGTCAGCGTGTAGTCGGCGTTGATGAAGTGAAGCCCATCAGTGCTCCAGTGGGCCAGCGAGCTGGTTACGTCGCCGGCCATTACCGCGCGGATGAACGGAGTGAGCGGTTCGTGGTCGACGAGCTGCTTGGTCTCACGCATCCATGCGAACTTCTGACCGTCGTGTCGCCATTCGTCTACGCCGATGCCGGGAGTGCCGGCGATGGGGTCGCGTCCGTATGCCCACATGAACATCGGGACGTCGCCGGCAAGCGTCCTATTTTCAGGTGGTGGGGCGGGCATGGTGATCGGCGAGGTCCAGACGGTGCCGGGGCCCGGTTCGCTGCGGCGGAGAAATAAGGCGGTGGCACGCGCCACCAGCGTCTCATTCTGCGTCATCACCGCGTCGACGAGCTGGATGCGTCGGCCGTGACGGACGACGTTGGCTTGCACTCGCACGGCGCGCAGGGCGACGGGTCGCAGCAGATCGACGGTTATCCGCGCGGGTTGAAGGTCGGGATCATCGACGATGCGTTCAATGCTTCGGCCGAGCAGCCCACCGACGTAGTTGCCCGCAAGTGACTTACCCCACGGTCCTTTCGTAAGCTTGGTCGGGAGGTATCCATCTCCGTTGCTGACGAAAAAGGAGAGCGGGGCATCGGTTGCAGCGTCGTGCCTTGACGCCGCGGGTGCATCGTCGGGAGCGGTCATTTTTCTCGAACGGGAAGGCGACCGCGAAGGCCTGCGACGCCACCAAGGGCATTCCTACGGTGTGCAATTCGCATAGAGCATGACTGATCACCTGAGACGAAGCGGCTTGCAGCAGTGTCTCTGGCATTCGCGCTCGATAGCGGTTCCATGGGTGTCAGAGCGTGCCCTTTTCACTCGGTGAGATGGCTCTGGCTGAAGGTTTTTTTGTTAAGCCGCTCAGGAGCCGGAAGGCCAACGGCTGCTGCGCGCAAGGGCGGCCTGGCGCGGGCCGCGTTCGAGGGCCACTCGGGTCGGTTGCACTGGCGAGCGCCAGGTTTGGCCGCCTTCCTGCCTGATCCAGACGCAACGAAGGTTGCTTGCTCCATCTGATCGCTCGCGTGGAAGAAATGCCACGCGGGACCTGGCAACGATGAAGCAACAGGGCGGCTGTGTCGCCGCTGAGTCCTAACAAGACGTACCTGGGAAGATCGGATGGGGAAGCGACCCGCATGCCGACCTTGACCTTCGGTGGTGGGTGAACAGCGGTCCCGCTTACGTCAGGCGGGTAGAGCATCGAGGGGTTCTGGGTTTCGGACCGGGATGCCGAGGAGTCGGCGGGCGTTGTCGCCCATGAAGTCTCGGGTGCGTTGTTCATCCATGCCTTCGGCGTATTTGTAGTAGTCCTTTGGTTCGGCGAGTCCTTCGGGGTGGGGGTAGTCGGAGCCAAAGAGCACTTTGTCCCAGCCGACGCGGGTGACGACGTCCTCGACGGAACCTTCCCAGAACGGGCTGACCCAGATGTTGCGGCGGAACACTTCCAGGGGGTGTTCTTCGAAGGCCTGGGGCATCTTGGCGTACATGCTCTCGAAGTCCTCGAACAGCTGGCGGATCCATGCGCTGCCGTTCTCGACGCTGGCGATCCGTAGTTTCGGGAAGCGGGTCAAGGTGCCATGGCAGATGAGACTGACCAGCATGTCGGAGATTTCGCGGTGGCCCAGCACCATCCAGCGGAAGGCGCCCATTTCGAAGAAGCTGCCCGAACCAGCAGGTTCCCACCGGGTGACGTAGCTGTCCAGTGGGGGTTGGCTGGCGTGCAACACCACGGGTATGCCGGCCTGCTCGACGTCGCTCCAGAATGGATCGAACTCGGGAAGAGCCGGCGAGCGCCAACCTCGGTAGCCCTTCACCGGTGCCGGTTTCATCAGCACCGCTTTGGCCCCGTTGTCCAGCACGTATTCCAGCTCGCGACGCGCGTCGTCGACGAGGGCTGCGGTGATCACCGGGGTCATGTACAGCCTGTTTTCGTAGGTGTAGCCCCAGGTTTCGAGCATCCACTGGTTGAGGGCGTGGATGATCGCGACGACCAGTTCGGGGTCCTCGGCGGCCGAGTGTTCGACGAGGTTGGCCAGCGTCGGGTAGACCAGCGCTTCGTCTACGCCGTGGGTGTTCATTATTTCGATCCGGGCGGCCGGGTTGCGGAAGGCCGGGATCGAGTCGATCGGTTTTCCGGTCATCTCCCGCAGGCTCAGTCCCTCGGGGTTCTGTCCGGCGTAGAACTTCTCGTGCGCGCCGGGTGCGGCGACCCGATCGAAAGTGGGGTTCGGGATGAAGTCGGTCACCTTGTCCAGGATGCAGATCCGGGTGTGCCGTCCGATCTGGACGAACTGCACCGCTTTGCGGAACCGTTCGGGGAGGTACTTGGTCAGCGCATCCGGTGTCTCGTACATGTGCTGATCGGCGTCGAAGATTGGGGCATTGGCGAACCGGTCCACGCTTGTTTCCACCTCGCGTTGTCGTTGTTGGGCTGAGAGTAGAGCCGTTTGACAAAACCGTCAAGTAGTCTAACTAGGGCACTGAGCTGGCAGTATTCAGGCCATATGCGGTATGTTATCCGAGGTCTCACCGTCCCTTGACAAAATCGTCAACTGATCGACTACCATGCGGAGAGAGGTGCCGCCAGGTGCTTTGCCGGGTTGCGCGAAGTGCGAGTTATGGGGAGTCAATGCAGAATCCTTTCCAGCCCGAGTTGCTGATCGAGGCGCGCGGTGCGGTGCGTGTCGTCACCCTGAACCGGCCGGAGGCGCTGAACGCCACCAATGAGGCGCTACACGGCGCCTTGCAGTCGGTGTGGGCCCATCTTGCCCAGGACGCCGATGCCCGCGCGGTCGTGCTGACCGGGGCGGGTCGCGCATTCAGTGCCGGCGGTGATTTCGAGCATTTCGTGGAGTTGTGGAACGACCGGCCGCGGCGTCGTCGTGAGATCGATGGCGCCCGGCGTCTGCTGACCGAGATGGTCGATTTTCCGCTGCCGGTGGTGGCCGCAGTCAATGGTCCCGCAGTCGGCTTGGGCTGCAATCTGGCGGTGCTCAGCGACATCGTGCTCATCGCCGAGAGCGCCTACATTTCCGACCCGCACGTCAGTGTCGGTCTGACCGCCGCCGATGGCGGTGCACCGACGTGGCCGTTGCTGATGAGTATGCTGCGCGCCAAGGAGTATCTGTTGACCAGCGAGCGGATACCCGCCGAGCAGGCTGTGGCGCTCGGCCTGGCCAACCGGGTGGTGCCCGATGCGGAGCTTCTGGAGCAGGCGCTGGCGGTGGCGCAGCGGATCGCCGGGTTGCCGCCCCAAGCGGTGCAGAGCACCAAGCGGGCATTGAACATGCATATCAAACGCGCGGTGGCGGGTGTGCTGGAGTACGCGCTGTCCGAGGAGTTCGATTCGTTCGAAACCGTGGAACATCAGGCATTGGTCACCAGTTTCCTGGAGCGCGCGAAAGCCAGGTCAGCGCAAGCAAAGTCGCCGTCATGATGACCGGTACGCCAGTCGTCACCGAGCAGCAGATCTTCACGGACGACCTGTGGGCCTACCGGCAGGCGGTGCGCAGCTACATCTCCAGCGAGCCAGCATTGCAGCGCTGGTGCGGCACTCACTATCCCTCGACCGAAGCACACATGGCCGAGCACGCGGCGCTGATGGCCCAGCTCTTCGCCAGCGGCTGGAGCAGGTACGGGTGGCCGCAGGCGGCCGGCGGTTTCGGAGGCGATGAGCGTCACCGCGCCGTGCTCTACGACGAACTGAGCGCCGCCGGGGTCGACGTGCCCGAGCAACAGATGCTGCTGGAGACGCTGGGACCGGCAGTGCTGCATTACGCCCCCGCCCTGGCGGCCGAGTTCCTGCCCGCCTACCTGGCCGGCGAGGAGTGGTGGTCGCAGTCGTTCTCCGAGCCCGACGCCGGCAGTGACCTCGCCGGTCTGCGCTGCCGGGCGCGCCGCGACCGCGACACCTACGTCGTGTCCGGCCAGAAGATCTGGACCAGCCACGGCGCCACGGCCCGTCGCCTGATCTGCCTGCTGCGGACCGGCACGCTGGAGAGTCGCCACCGCGGCCTGACGATGATCATGATCGACACCGATACCCCCGGAGTTCAGATCGGTCCGATCGCGTTGGCCAGCGGCCAGAACGAGTTGTCGGAAGTGTTCTTCGACGATGTCGTGGTGCCGGCGTCCCGGCTGGTCGGCGCCGAGGGGCAGGGCTGGCAGGTCGCGATGTTCTTGTTGCAGTTCGAGCGGGCGATGTACGCCTGGTTGAGCGCGACGGTGGCCTCGCGCAAGCTGCGGGAGCTGCGGGAGCTGCTGGCCGAACTGCCCGACGGCGGTGTGCGCCGGCTCGGGGAGTGTTACACCGATATCGTCACCCTCAAGGCGCGCAGCGCGCAGACGGTGCGCCGGCTCGCCGCCGGTGAGGCAGTGGGTCCGGAGGCCAGCGTGGACAAGATCCTGTTGGCGACGGCGGAGATAGGGCTGCACGACTTGGCGCGCGATTTGTTGCCGACCGAGTTCCTGTTCGGCGACGGACCTGTGGCCGCGCATTGGCGTGACGACTGGTGGTACAGCAGGGCCTCGACAATCATGGGTGGCTCCGCTGAGGTGCAGCGCGGCATCATCGCCGACCGGGTGCTCTGTCTTCCGAAGGAGACCAGCGCGTGAACGCCCAAGCGGGAACGGGTCTCGACGCGGCGACGCGCGCCGAGATCGCCGGATCGCTGCGGGAGATGTTCGGCAAGCGCAGCGCCGGACAGGATCTGGCGCCGCTGCTGGCTGATCTGGGGTGGGCCGAGGTGCTCGCCGAGGACGCTGGCGCCGCAGTCATGGCGCTGTTCACCGAACATGGTCGGGCACTGGCCAACTCGCGGGCGCTCGACGACGTGGTGCTGGCCGAGTTGCCCGCCGCGGTGTCCGGTGGCCGGCAGCGGGCCGTCATCTACCCGCATCCGGTGGACGGGCCGCTCAGTCTGCGCCGCGACCAGCTGCTGCGCGGGCTGGTGCTGGGGCCGCTCGGCGATGTTGAGGACGTGGTGATCCCGGCGACAGTCGACGGGGGAGCGGTCGCGTTTCTGCTGGTGAGGACTAACGAGTTGACGGTATCGCAGGATCCGATCCGGGGATTTGACCACGACTTGGACTGGCGG
This sequence comes from Mycobacterium numidiamassiliense, assembly GCF_900157365.1. Taxonomy (GTDB): domain Bacteria; phylum Actinomycetota; class Actinomycetes; order Mycobacteriales; family Mycobacteriaceae; genus Mycobacterium; species Mycobacterium numidiamassiliense. The sequence goes on from NZ_FUEZ01000004.1 coordinate 1,263,900, forward strand.
ACCGTGACCGGGTCATTCCCGGCAGGTGTCGACGCGGTCCCGGCGGGCACGACGTGGGATCGTGCAATGGCGGCCGGACGGCGTGCGCTTGCGGCCGAGATCCTCGGAGTGTGTGAGGCCGCGCTGGAATTGGTGCTCGCGCATGCGACGGCAAGGGTCCAGTTCGGCAGGTCGATCGGCTCGTTTCAAGCGGTTCGCCACCGGCTGGCCGAAGCCTACGTCGCCATGGCCGGTGCCCGGTCGGTGCTGGATAACGCCTACGCGGTGGCGGGCAGCGACGGCGACCCGTGGGCGGCAATCATCGCCAAGATGCGCGCCGGCCACGCCCAGGCTGTCCTGATGCGCCACGCTGTTCAAGTGTTCGGTGCGATCGGCCTGACCGGGGAAAGTGACCTCCACCGATACGTGGAGCGGGCCGCGGCGCTGGACACGCTGTTCGGGGGACACCAGGCGCTGACCGAGGTGATCGGTAGTGCGGTGCTCGACGGCGAGGAAACCGATTCGGCGTTCGAGTTGTTTTGAGCGCACCAACGACCGGAAAAGCGACTGAGGCGACGTCGCCGAGCGCCGCAGCGCCCGCAGACCTGGAATCGTTCGCCGACGCGGCGCGACGGTTCCTGCAGACCACGGCCGCACGCCGCCCGGCTGAGGCCGCGACCGCTGAATGGGGTTCCGGACCTGATCGGATCGCGTATTTCAGCAGCGATCCGCCGGAGATCGACCGCGCCAACGTGGCGGCGGCCCGCGCGTGGCAGCGTCGACGTTATGACGCCGGATTCGGCTGGATCACCGGTCCCCGAGAGTACGGCGGCTGCGGGTTGACCGCGGTCCATGACCTGGTCTACGACAGCATCGAAGCCCAGTACGACGTCCCCGACACCGGTGTGCTCGCGGTCATCGGTCTGGGCATGATCGGGCCGACGATCCTCGCGCACGCCCGCGACCACATCAAGGCCCGCTACCTGCCGGCCATGTATTCCGGCGATGTCATCGCGTGTCAACTGTTCAGCGAACCCGCCGCAGGATCGGATCTGGCCAGCGTCCAGACCAAAGCGATCGCCGACGGTAACGACTGGGTCCTCAACGGGCAGAAGGTCTGGACATCGATCGCCCAGCACGCGCAGATCGGGATGGCGCTGTGCCGCACCGATAATGATGCCCCGAAACACAAAGGGATCACCGCGTTTCTGGTGGACATGTCCGCACCCGGCGTCGAGGTACGGCCCCTTCGGCAGATGACCGGCGGCGCAGACTTCAACGAGGTATTCCTCACCGATGTGCGGGTCCCCGACGATCACCGCCTCGGCACGGTGCACGGCGGGTGGCGCGTCGCGCTGACCACACTGATGAACGAACGCGCCACCGTGGGTGGTGAGGGCTCCGACTCGGTGATCCGCGCCCTCTCGCAGCCCTTTCTGACCAAATTGATGGAAGTCAACGGCCGTCTCGACGACGGCGCGCTGCGACGCGAACTCGCCAAGCTGCTCGCCGATCTGACCGCGAGCCAGTATCTCAACCACCAGGCGTTGCGGCGGCTTCAGTCCGGCCAGGATCCCGGCCCCGAGGGTTCGGTCTCCAAGCTGATGTTCGCTCAGAATCTCACGCGGGCAGCGCATTTCGCCGCTGAGGTGCTCGGACCGAAACTGAGCGCGGACACCGGCGAGTGGGGCACCTACGCGTGGTCGGAGCTGCTGTTGTCGGTGCCGGCACTGCGGATCCTTGGTGGCACTGAGGAAATCATGAAGAACATCCTCGGCGAGAGGGTGCTGGGCCTGCCCAAGGAACCGGCGCCAGGCAAGGACAATCCTCGATGACCGACACCATCAGCCAGGACGACCTCGCCGAGTTGCGCTGCAGCATCCGCGATTTCCTGGCCGCCAAGTCCACCGAGCAACAGTTGCGGTCCGCAATGGAGTCCGCTCGTGGCTGGGATCCACTGGTGTGGTCGCTGCTGACCAGCCAGCTCGGCGTGCAGTCGATGGCCCTGCCGGTCGAGTATGGCGGCGACGGGTACGGTTTCCGCGAGCTGCGGGTGGTGTTGGAGGAAATGGGGCGGGCTCTTCTACCATCCCCGTTCTTCTCGACGGTGGTGCTGGCGAGTTCGGCGTTGCTCGCCGCCGGGGACGCCAGCGTGTGCGCGACGTACCTGACGCGGATCGCCGCGGGGGAGATCACCGCGACCGTCGCGGTGGCCGAAAGCGATGGGCTCTGGCGGACCGACGCGCTCGACACCCGGGCCGTCCTCGCCGAGAACCAGTGGACGCTCAGCGGCCGCAAGGATTTCGTCGTAGACGGTGCGACCGCCGATGTGATCCTGGTGGTGGCCGCCACCGAGGCCGGGCCGAGCCTGTTCGCCGTCGGCGCCGAGGCGGCAGGTTTGACCAGAGCGCCAATGACCACGCTGGACATGACACGCCACCAGGCGACGCTCGCGTTCGACCACACCCCGGCGGTACTGGTGGGCGAACCCGGAGCCGCCGGGACGGTGGTCGAACGCGTGCTCGATCGGGCGATGACCGCCTTGGCCGCCGAGCAGTGCGGCGCCGCCCGCGCCTGCCTGGAGGCAGCCACCGACTATGCGCGGGAACGTACGCAGTTTGGCCGCCCGATCGGCAGCTTTCAGGCCGTCAAACACAAGTGCGCCGAGATGCTGGTGAGGGTCTCACTGGCCGACGCTGCCGCACTCGAGGCGGCCGACGCCGCCGATGGTGCTCCGGACGCACCGCCGTTGGGAATTGCTGCCGCGGTCGCGCATTCGGTGTGCTCGGAGGCACTGATGTTCGTGGCCTCGGAGAACATTCAGGTGCACGGCGGTATCGGATTCACCTGGGAACACCCCGCGCACTTGTACTTTCGGCGGGCCAAATCATCCCAGCTGTGCTTCGGCGGCCCCGCGGTCTACCACGAGCGAGTTCTCCATGCCTTTGGCATCTGAACCGCGGGCCGCTAACGCCCGGGGCGACGTCTTGTCGTAACAGATAAGCGGCCAAATATTGAGAGGTGCACATAATGCCAAATATGGGCGCAAAGGTGGCAGCAGCTTATCGCAAAGAGCAAGAGCGGCCAATCATCCCGGTGGAAGCCTCCGATATTCCCTCCTCATATGAGGTGATTACGCCAGAGTGGCTGACGGAAGTCCTTTGTCATGATGCACCGGGAGCGAAGGTGGTTTCGCTCACGCTTGGCGACGTGGATAATGGGACTTCAAATCGCAGGAAAATTGGTGTCGAGTACAATCGAGCAGGCAATAGTGCGGGTCTGCCTAACCGCCTTTTTTGTAAGGCCTCGCACGACCTGGCCATCCGACTCGGGTTTGGTCACACGGGATCCGGTTCTTCAGAAATCTATTTTTACGATAGATTACGTCCGCAGCTCGATATTGAGGCACCGAACTGCTACTACGGCAACCTCGACACGGAGACGTTCAATTCGATTCTTATTCTTGGCGACATCAGTGACGAGGTTGAATCGTTCTGCACTCATGAGACCCATATCAGCAGAGCGCGTGCCGAGAGCCAGATTCTCTTGCTGGCAAAAATGCACGCACGTTTTCATGAGGGAAATGAAGCCCATAAGGAACTCTCCGCGTTGCCTACCTGGTTTGACTTTTTCCAAACGACACTCGATTTTGGTTTGAGAGAAGGCTCCAACCAGGGTTTTCTAGATGCACAGGAAGTGATCCCGCCTTCTCTGTATGGAAGATTCGAAGAAATATGGCCAGCCACTCTCGAGTCAATAGCAGAAAATAAGAGTCTACCCAAAACCTTTACGCATAATGATGTGCACCTCAAAAACTGGTATGTAATGCCAGGTGATCGAATGGGTTTGGCCGACTGGCAATGCTGCGGTGTCGGCCATTGGGGGCGTGATCTTGCTTACACCTTATCGACAGCGCTGACGGTTGAAAATCGCAGGGCGTGGGAGGAAGACCTTGTGCGCTATTACGTTGAAGAATTATCTGCGGAGGGAGTTGGTGGAGTAAATTTCGATGATGCGTGGAAGCATTACCGGAAGCAGCTCCTGTCATCATTGACCTGGTGGACCATAACGTATCGACCGACAGCAGGTATGCCAGATATGCAACCGGCAGATGTTACCCTCGAGTTTATCCGGCGTATTAGTACAGCAATGGACGACTTAGGAACTCTGGATCTATTCTGAGGCCGACCTTGAAAGGTGAAAGCAGCAGAACCCTTTACAGATTGCGGTCCGGCGCCGGCGCTATTGCCCGGTGAACACCGCCTTCTCGCGGGCCAGGTTGGCGGCGATCCCGATCTTGCTGTCCTCGGTGGCCCACAGCGTCCGTTGTTCGGCCAGCTCACGGTCCAGCACCGCCCGGACCTGGCTTACCAGGGGTGCACGTAGGGTCTGCCGGATCGATTGCACCGCTAGCGGTGCGGCCGCAGCGATCTCGACCGCCCAGCGCAGCGCCTCGTCCCGGACGTCCCCGTCCGGTACGAGCCGATCGACCAGCCCGATGTCGAAGGCCCGTTGACCGTCGATGCGCCGGCTGGTGTAGAGCAGGTCCGTGGCTTTTTGCTGTCCGACGATGCCGGGCAGGGTCACGCTCAGCCCGAAGCCGTGATGGAACCCCAGCATCGAGAAGTTGGCGTGGAATCGGCTCGACGGCGCGGCAACCCGGAAGTCGGCCGCGCACGCCAAACCAAGACCGCCCCCGACGGCGGACCCCTGGACCGCGGCGATGATCGGCACCGCTACGTCGAACAGCCGAACCGCCTCGCGGTACAGCAGTTCCGAGGACCGCGCCCGGTCCTCGTCCATCTCGCCCTGAGCGAAGTTGGCGCCGGCGCAGAAGTGCTTGCCTTGCGAACACAGCACGATGGCGCGCGTCCCGTGGGCGTGCACGTCGGCGGCGGCATCCACGATCTCGCCGATGAGCTGGCGGTCGAAGTAGTTCGCCGGGGGGCGGGTGATTTCGATGATGCTGACGTGGTCGGCGGTGCTCACCGAGATGTTCTGTGCCACTTCATACTCCGATCGTTGAGCCGACGGCCGTGACGGCCGCGTTGATGCCGCCGACGAGGGCCATTGCCGTGCCGAGGCGCACGTTCATGGATGCCTCGTCACCGAAGTCGCCGCGCCAGGTGTGCAGGCGTCGGGTCAGCAGTTGCAGGGCGTATTCCTGCGTCATGCCGATGGCGCCGTGGGCCTGGTGCGCGGCCCGTGCCGCCAGCCCGGCGTTGCGGTTGGCCACCGATTTGGTGACGACGATCTCGAAGGAGGCCGCGCCGTGCAGTGCGGCGGCACCCGCGCGGTCGACCGAAAGCGCGGTCAAGGCTGACGCCTGCGCGAGTTCGACGATATGGGCCTGCACGGACTGAAACTTGCCGATCGGGCGGCCGAACTGCTCACGCTGCCCGACGTAGGTCGTGGTCAGTTCGAACGCTCCGGTGATGGCGCCGGCTATCTGTGCGGACCGCAGCAGCGCGCCGCGCAGCAGCACGTCATCGGCACCGACATCGGCGGGGTAGACGTCCACATCACTTCCGTTCGCCGTGATGGCGTCTCGGGGCATCCCCGCGAGGTCCGACCCCGCGGTCACTTGCAGGTGGTCGACGTCGGCCACCACCACCCCGGCGGGTAGGACCGCCACCACGTGGCTGGCGCCCCGCACCCAGGGCACGTGTGTAGCGGTGCCCGTCAATCGGTCACCGTCGAGGGACAAGGCGCTGGAGTCAGGTACCACGGTCATCGGGGTGGCCGGTATCTTCGCTCCGGCGCGGGCCAGCAGCCAGGCGGCCAGGCTGGTCTCGGCCAGCGGCAGGGGCACCGCGTAGCGGCCCGCGCCTTTCACGACCGCGAGCAGATCCGACAACGAACCGCCCGACCCGCCAAGCCCCGCGGAGATCCCGACGAGCGGTAAACCGAGTTCGGCTGCCGACAGCCATAAGGGGGTGGTCATGCCGTCGCGTTCCACCGCGCCGATGACGTCGGCGGTGAAGGTCTGGGAGAAGTAGTCCCTGACCAGCCCGACGAGCTCGGGGTCAGCTTGGGGTGCGGTCATGAAGTGATCAGCGCCTTGGAGATGATGTTGCGCATGATCTCGGTGGTGCCGCCGCGGATGGTGAACGACGGGCCGGTCAGCACTGCCCTGGCGAGCAGGGATTCATACGGGTCCGGTGAGGTCAGTTCGGGTGTCCGGCCGAAATGTCTGAGCACGATCTCGATGCACTCCTGTTCGAATCGGGTGGCCATTTCCTTGGCCAGCGCCGCCTCGACCGTTGGCGATTCGCCACGGTCGACCGCCCGCGCGATCGACAGGGACAGGCCGTGGAACGCCCAGCAACGCGCTGCGACGGATCCGAGTTCGGTCCGCGCCCAACCGGGTGCGGCGCCGTGCAGTGTGCCGGCCCAGTGGTCCAGGACCGGCATCACCGACATCCAGCGGTCGACCCCGCCGCGCTCGAGGACGAGTTCGGCGGTGTTTTGCCCCCAGCCGGCACCCACCTCGCCCAGGCGCCTGGATTCCGGGACGAAGACGTCGTCAAACGCGACTTCGCAGAAATGGCGGGTGCCGTCGATGAAGGTGATCTTCGACGGCGTCAGCCCGTCGGCGTCGCGGTCCACGATGAACTGGGTCAATCCGCGGTAGCGGTCCTGCGAGGTGCGGAACAGTCCCAACAGGTGGGTCGCCTCGGCGGCACCGGAGGTCCAGATCTTGGTTCCGTTGAGCAGCCACCCGCCGTCGACCTTGATCGCTCGGGTTCGCACGGCGGCCAGGTCCGAGCCGGCGTCGGGTTCGCTCATGCCGATCGCGAAGGACAACTGGCCGCTGGCGATGCGGGGCAGGAAGTACTGTTTTTGCTCGTCGGTGCCGTTCGCGGCGATATTGGGACCGGATTGGCGGTCGGCGACCCAGTGCCATCCCACCGGCGCTCCGACTGCCAGTAGTTCCTCGACGACGATGAGCCGTTCCACGGCGGTGCGTCCGCCGCCGCCGTACTCCTTCGGCAGGGCCATGCCGAGCCAGCCCCGCGCACCCAGGTCGCGGGAGAAGGCGGGATCGCTGGGGGCGGCGAAACCTAGGCCGACGTCATAGTTGCCCGGCGGGAGCCGGTCGGCCAGGAAGGCTCGGACGTCGTCGCGTAACCGTTGTTCGTCGGTGCTGAGTTCGGTGGCTTCGAGTCTCATCGGGTTATCACCGGACCATCACCAGTCCGCCGTCGATCGCCAGGACCTGTCCGGTCATGTAGGTGGCGTCGTCGGAGGCTAGGAAGACGTAGGTTCCGGCGATCTCCTCGGGTTCGGCCCACCGCTTCAACGGAATGCGTTGCAGGTAGTTGTCATTGAGCTTGTCGTTGTTGCGCAGCCCTTCGGTCATCGGGGTGGCGGCGGCGGGGGCGACGGCGTTGACGACGATGTTGTAGCTGGCGAGTTCGCGGGCGGCCGACCGCGTCATGCCCAGCAGCGCCGCCTTGGCCGACGAGTAGTTGATTTGTCCGATGGTGCCGTTGAGCCCGGCTGAGGAGGTTGTGAAGATGATGGAGCCCTTCTTGGCTTCTTGCATTCCCGGCACCACTGCCTGTAGCCAGTAGAAGGCTCCGTTGAGGTGGATGTCGAGGACTGTTGACCATTGCTCGTCGGTCATCTTCCACAGCATCGCCGGGCGGGTCAGGCCCGCGTTGCTCACCAGCACGTTGATGGGGCCCAGGTCGGCGGCGGCTCGTGCTGCCGCGTCGTTGACCGCCGCGCGCTGGGACACGTCACACGTGATCGCAGCCGCCGTGCCGCCTGCGGCGGTGATCTCCTCGGCCACGGCCTGCGCGGTGTCGGCGTTGATGTCGACGACGGCGACTCGTGCGCCTTCGGTGGCGTAGCGGATGGCGATCGCCCGGCCGAGTCCCTGGCCGGCGCCGGTCACGACGGCGACGCGACCGGCCAGTCGTGCGGTACTGGTCATGTGTTTCCTCCTGTAGGTGCGTGTGACGCTGACTGCGACGGGGTGCCGGAGTCGGGGCGGTACATGGCTTTGACGTCGCGCAGGCTCACCTTCAGCGACGGGGTGCGTGGCAGCCGCTCGACGATCCGGATGTCCACCGGGATGTGGTGTGCGGGAAGCCGTTGCCGCAGATGGGTTTTCAGCTCCTCGACGCCGGGGGCCGCAGCGGCGGCGTGGAGTTCGGCGGCGGCAAAGGGAATCTCGCCCAGACGCGGATCGGGCACCGCGACGACGGCCGCGTCTCGCACGGCGGGGTGGCACAAGAGTGCGTTGACGACGGTCTCGGGCAGAACCTTGAAACCACCGCGGTTGATCGCGCCGTCGGCGCGGCCGTGCACCGTGACAAAGCCGTCGGCGTCGATGGAGGCGAGGTCGGTGGTCCGGATCCAGTCCGGGCTGACCAACGTAACTCTGGCCTCGAGGAGGCCCTGCTGGCCGTCGGGCAGCTGCGCGCCGGTGGACACATCGACGACGCGAACCTCGGTGCCGGCGGTGGGCCGGCCCGATGCCGACGGTTTCGTGTGGCCGAATTCTTCGTACAGCGCCGGTGTCCACGCCACCACGGTGCCTGCGAATTCGGTGGCCCCGTAGGCCCACAGGACCGGAACGCCGTACGTGTTCTCGAACGACTGGCGGGTCTTCGGCTCCAACGGGCCAGACCCACCGAACAGAAACTTCAACGACGCCAGGTCGCCGCGTGGCACTTTCGCCTCGACCACCATCCGCACCACGGCGGGCTGCACACCGACGTGGGGCATCTGGTACCGCTTGATCGCGCTGACCCAGTCATCGACCTGAAACTTCTCCAGCAGGACGAGCCGCTTGCCGCTGTGTATGGCGCCGACGAGCTGTGCGATCCCGCCGATCCCGGCGAACGGCCAGAACACGAGTTCCGGTGCAGCGTCGGCATTTCCAGGCGACAGCGTCATTGCGCTGAGCACCGCGCGCTGCAACACCGGGGTGGGTAGGTTGATGCGCTTCGGGGGGCCGGTGGTGCCGCTGGTCAGGACGCCGATCGCCGGCTGATCGGGCACTTGGGCGTATCGGCCCTCGCCACGGGTGGACAGTTCGGGCAGTAGCGCCACGTGTGGGGCTGCCGATTGGAGGGTGATGCCGATCGAACCGACCCGCGCCGCGGCCGCGATCACCGGCGCCGTCCAGTCGTCGCGGTCGGCGATGACGACCCCGGGCCGCAGCGCCTCGATGTCCGCCGCGATGGCGGCCGGGGACTGGAACGCGTAGATCTGGGAAAACGATCGCCGCCGCGCCAACAGGCCGACGATGGCGGCGGCGTGTTGCGGTCGATTCCGTACCACCAGTCCGATTTCGTCGCGCTCGCTGACGCCGGCCGCGCCGATGAGCGAGTCGACGCCGTCGACGTAGCCGGTGAGATCGTCGCCGCGCAACCACTTGCCGCCGAACTCGATGACGGGCGCTGACCCGTAGGCACGGACCCGGCGATGTAGCACGGCTGCAAGCTCTTCCGCGCTGTCGGCGGCCTCGGAATTGTGCCCGGCGCACATCAATGCGTCCGCGGACACGTCACTGCCGCACCCTCGGCCGCGGCGCTGAGCGGTCACCAGCACTGTTGTTCAGCACAATCCCTTCCCGTTCGCGAATGTCGCTGCCAAGTCAGAAGTAGAGGCGGGTGATGGATTCGGCGACGCAGACCGGTTTGTCGCCGCCCTCGCGCTCCACCGTGGCCAGCCACACCACCTGGACGCCGTCCGGCACGTCGTCCACGGCGGCGACACCGAGCCGAACACGCACCCGGGAATCGACCGGCAGGGGAGCGGGGAAGCGCACCTTGTTGAGACCGTAGTTGACCCCCATGCGCTTGTTGGCCACTTCGAAGACGTCGTTCATCAGCGGAGGAAGCAGCGCCAAGGTGAGGTATCCATGGGCGATCGGCGTCCCGAAGGGCCCCTCGGCGGCCTTTTTGGGGTCGACGTGGATCCACTGATGGTCGTCGGTGGCGTCGGCGAACAGGTTGATGCGGTCCTGATCAACTGCCTTCCAGCCGCTGACACCGATCTCCTGGCCGACCAGTGAGCGCAATTCGTCTGGGCCTTCTATCTTTCGCACGATCCATCCTTCGTTGAATTGGTGTGTGGTACCGAGGTCGCGGCGCCGGTGAAGTCATTGGACGCATGGTGCCTGGGGCGTGGCGGTGGGAACGTGCATCGGGCGCTGCCATCCCATAAATGAGTTGGAGGATTAAGATGTTCTACACGATCAGCGGTACCGCTCGCCAGTGCCGCAATGTCGACACCTAGGGCACGGCACGGGAGGGTGAAGCGATGACGGCAGCGTCCTTTGGCGCCGTCCGGGTTCCCAAGGCCGCCGAGTTGGTCGCCGCCAGTCTGCGCGGACAGATCATCACCGGTGAACTTCCCGCCGACGCGCTGCTGCCGGCCGAAGCCGTGTTGATGGAGCAGTTCGACGTCAGCCGCCCCACTCTGCGCGAAGCGTTCCGCATCCTGGAGTCCGAGGCGTTGATCGTCGTGCGGCGCGGCGCCTTGGGTGGCGCGCGCGTCAAACCCCCCGACGGCGTCATGGCAGCGCGGCATCTGGGATATCTGCTTCAATATCGCGGCACCACGATGGCCGATGTCTACCGTGCTCGTAGCGCGCTGGAACGGCCCTTGGGCGAGGCGGTCGCGCGAGACAAACGCCGCCAGAACGTATCCCGGCTCAGCCAGGCGATCGCCGAGGCGACACCGCACATCGCGAACCCGGCCGAGTACGCCCGCCACGACATCGACTTTCACCTGCTGGTCGCCGAACTCGCCGGCAACGAGACGGTCCGCACCACCGTCGAAGTCCTCTACTACCTCTTGCTGCCGGCACGGAACCGGTACGTCGAGGCGCTGGCGCCCGGTGAGCTGGGCGTCGAATACGGCGAAGTGCATCGCACGCACGCCTACTTCGTGACGCTGATCAAACGCCACGACACCGACGCCGCGATCGAACTGTGGAACAAGCACCTCGACGAGATCGAGCACCACTACACCGCCCGCCCGTTGGCCAAAACGGTGGTGGAGATGCTCGGCTGACCCGCCGGCGCACACGTCGAGGTTGACGGTCGTCGGGCGTGGGCTCATCCGATGATCTCTTGCACCACGTCGTAGCCCTCGGCGAGGACCAGATTGGTGAGCCGGACCAGCTCCCGGTCGGGATTGCCCAACAGATGTTGCGAGGCGGTCGCGCGTTTCAAATAGAGCTGCACCTCGTGCTCCCACGTCAAGGCGAGCCCACCATGGATTTGCATCGCGGTCCGGACCGCCTGCCAGTTTGCCTCGTGCGCGCAGACCGCGGCGACGGCCGCCGACACCGGGATCGCCTGCTGTGGCTGATCGAGGTGGTCGAACGCGGCCTCCACCGCGGCGGTGGCGGCCTGCACCGCCACGAACAGATCGGCGCAGCGGTGCTTGATCGCCTGAAAGGAGCCGATCGGCCGGCCGAACTGAACCCGCGTCTTGGCGTACTCGACCGACATGTCCAGCAGCCGTTGAGCCCCCCCGACCGCATCGGCGGCTATCGCCAAGCGGATGAGGTCCTGCAGCCGGGCTCGCAACGCCGCGGCGCCGTCGAGATCACCCAGCGCAACCGCCGGTGCCGCTCCGAAGGTGACGGCGGCCACCGGCCGGGTCACATCGATCGAGCGAAGCGTCTCGATGCGCACCCCGGCGTCGTGCCGGTCGACCACGAACACCCCAGGCCCAGTATCCGTTTCGGCGGCCACGATCAGCCAATCCGCCACATCGGCTTCCAACACGGCCGGTTCTGCTCCGGTCAGCCGCCAGGTGTGTCCGTCGCGTGTGGCGCGGGGCGCGGCGCCGTCCAACGGGCTCAGCGCCAGCGCCACCCGCGCCTGCCCCTGAACGATGCCCTTGAGCAGATCGGCGAAGTGTTCCTCGGCGCCGGCCCAGCGAATCGCCATCGGCGCCAGCACGGCGGTCGACAGATACGGGGCGGGCAGCAGACACCGGCCGGTCTCCATCAGGAAAATGGCCAACCCTGCCGCGCCGACGTCACCGCCGCCGTACTCCTCGGGCGTCGCCAGTCCGAACATCCCCAACTCCGCGAGGCGCCCGCAGAGGTTCGGGTCGTCGCGGCGACCCGATTCGGCCAGTTCCCGGGTCAGCGCCAACGGCGCGTGCTGCTGCAGGCCGTCGCGGACCCAGACCCGGAACTCCATCCGGTCGTCGTCGGTCAGCAAGGGCATCGGCCCTCCTCACAGTCAAAGCATCATATTAGTCCGCTATCCAATACATTAGTATTGTCTATATGATTATCGGCAACCGCCCGGGTGTGTACCGGTGACCGCGACAGGACCCACCGAGACACCCGGGTTCCGTGACGATGTCAGGGCGTTTCTTCAAGCCAACCTTCCCGCCGACTGGGCCGGCGCCGGCGCACTGCCCGGGCCGCAGCGCCGTGAGTTCGTCGACCGGTGGCGCCGCCTGTGCGCCCAAGCCGGAATGCTCGGCGTGACGTGGCCGGTGGCCTACGGCGGGCGGGGTCTGTCCAAACTGGACCACCTGGTGGTGGTCGAAGAGTTCTCCCGCGCCAGGGTGCCGGTCGGCAGCCCGGGTGACACGCTGTCGATGAAGCTGCTCGGGAACACGTTGGCGGCCTGGGGAACCCACGAGCAGAAGCTGCGGTTCCTGCCCCGCATCATCAGCGGCGAGGACATCTGGTGTCAGGGCTACTCCGAGCCCGAGGCCGGCTCAGACCTGGCCGGTCTGCGGACCCGTGCCCGACGCGAGGGCGACCAGTGGCGCATCGATGGCCAGAAGATCTGGACCTCGAACGCGACGAACGCCAACTGGATGTTCCTGCTGGCCCGCACCGACGCGGACGCGCCGAAGTCCAAGGGCATCAGCATGCTGCTGATGCCGATGGACCAGCCCGGTGTCGAGGTCCGGCCGATCACGATGCTCAACGACACCAAAGACTTCTGCGAAGTGTTTCTCAGCGACGCCCGCACCGAGGCCGACCTAGTCGTCGGGGAGGTCAACAACGGCTGGGCGGTGGCCAATTCGCTGCTGAGCCACGAACGCGGCGAGGAAGCGGCGGTCAACCCGATCCTGTTCGCCCATGAACTCGAGCGCGTCTTCGCCCTGGCGAAGGAACGTGGCGCTGACCGGCAATCGGTTACCCGTGAGCGGCTCGGACGCGCCTATCTCGGCGTCGCGGTGATGAAAGCGCTGGGCGACAAGATCCTGGCGGCCTACATGCGCGACGGGTCGCTGGGGCCCGAGGCGTCCGTCGCCAAGCTTTACTGGAGCGAGTATCACCAGAGCACGACCCGGTTGGCCATCGACATCCTCGGCAGGGACGCCCTGGCGTGGGATGGTGACATGCCCATGCGCTGGTTCCGCGCCGACGACGCCGGCGCGCCGAACGATTCCAGCTCGTGGTTGTCGGTGCATCTGTGCAACGCGATGGCCGGCACCATCTACGCGGGCACGTCGGAGATTCAACGCAACATCATCGCCGAGCGCATCCTCGGACTGCCTCGCGAGGCGCGCGCAGTGTGAGCGCCGACCTAGGGGCGTAACGCCTCGGCCAGCACCATCGGGTTGTGAAATTCCGTCCACGACCTGATCAGGCCGCCGTCGAACTCGAACACCGCGATGTAGGTGTTCTGATAGGGCTTTCCGGTGTCGCGGGCCACGAAATCACCGTGATACCGGGCCACGACAGTCCTGCCGTCCGTGGCGGAAAACACCTCGTCGAGGTGCAGCGGGTGCGGATTGAACAGCTTGGCCACCCCCGCGAAGAGTTGCCGAACACCGCGCTTGCCGCCGACGTGGGACCAGAAGCCGGTGCGTTCATCCTGGAACGGCAACCGCACCTCGATCTCCTCGGACAACAGCGTCATCGCGGCGTCAAAGTCACCTGCCGAGAAGTGACGCAGCAGAGTCGCCACCGCGTCAGCGCGGCTCGTGTCGGCGGCGTGGTCCGCCATGATGGTCTCCTGGTGTCGAGGGGCACGGGGCGTCTGCAGCGTCGTGCCCGAGGTGGCCGGTGACACGGCGCCGGTGGCACCCGAGCGCAGTCCGTCGAGCACGACCCTAGCGGCATTTGACACGAACGCCAAGTACTTTTGACAGAAACGCCAAGTTCGATAAACACCGCTTGAACTGCACCGATATTGCGCCAAGGGGGCGACCTTGGGGATCGGCCTGATCGGGTCAGCGGCCGTCGTGGAGTACCATCATGCGACGATACGACGGCCTCACGAAACCGCGACGGGACTGTGGACCTACAGCACAACGACACCTCATTGAGTCCTCGCGCGCTGCAGACTCGGCACGCGATCCTGGAGGCGGCCCGAAGCCTGTTCCTGAGTCGCGGCTACGCCGGTACCCGCATCAACGACATCACCGATAAGTGCGGGATTTCCCGCGCCGGCTTCTACACCTATTTCAAGGACAAGGCCGAGGTGTTCGCCGCACTGGGTCAGGACGCCTACCACGACGCCCAGAGCGTGGTCAGGGGATGGGAGACGCTCGGCGCTCATCCGACGCTGGACGAGGTGAAGTCATGGGTGGGCGCCTACTTCGCCTACATGGACGTTCACGGTGCGTTCGTCCTGTCGTCGAGCAGTTGGTCCTCCAGCAGCGATGCATTCCGGGAGGGCGCGCGTCGGATGGAGATGCACGTGGCCGCCCCGCTGGGGCTCGCGTTGCAGACGCGCCAATCTGCGCCGACTCCGTCAACGGAAACGCTGGGGCTGGCGGTGTTGGCCCTGCTGGACCGCGCGTGGTACTTCGTGCGACCGGAAGGCCTGCCGGTGGAGGACGACGACATGGTCACGACCGTCGCCTCCATGATCATGGCCGTCCTCACCGAGCCCTCACCCGCAACTCAAACAACGCAACGTGACGAGAAGACGCCGCGTGCACACCGGATCGACACCGCCCCGGCGGCCCCGCCCATTGGCACGACCACCCCGCCGCGACGGGTATCGGTCGGCGCACGGTACACCTGCGCACCACACTCACCGAACCGTGACCGCACTCGAACACGGACCGTGCGTCGCCGCCGCGTCGCTGGAACACGAAGACAGGGAATGACCATGGGCGACATCGTCATCGACAACGCCGAACGCTTCCCCGACGTCGCCGCCTACCGCCTCGGATCCCGGTTCATCAGCCATCTCCAGTTGCGCGACCGCGGCGTGAAGCTGGCGTCGGCGATGGCCCAGAGCGGACTGCGCCGCCAAGACCGCATCGCCGTGCTCGGCCGAAACAGCATCGAATACGGCCAGTTGTTCGCGGCCACCCAGCTCAGCGGAATCATGATGGCAACGATCAACTTTCGGCTCTCCCCGCTCGAAGTCCTCGACGCCCTGCGCAGGGTCACGCCGTCCATCGTGTTCTGCGACGACGAATTCGCCTCCACCGTCAGCGAGCTCGCGCCCCAGCTGAGCGGGGTCCGGCAGTTGGTCTGCCTCGGCATTTCCCCTCCGCCGGGAATGCTGCGATTCGATGCCTTCATCGCCCGGGGCGTTGACGATGAGCTGCCGTTTGCCGCCCGACCCGACGACATCGGCTGCCTGTTGTTCACCAGCGGCACCACGGGTCCCTCGAAGTGCTGCATGCTCGGACATCGCGAACTGCGGCGGATCGCCTTCGCGGCCAACGTCGAGATGCGCACCGGCTCCGACGACCGCGGACTGATCAACATGCCGATGTTCCACTTCGGCGCCTTGGCCATCATCAGCGCCCTGCACGCCCGCGGCGGCACCGCGGTCCTGCAACGACACTTCGACACCGCAGAAGCCCTCCGGTTGGTCACGAACGAACGCGTCACCCTGCTGCATCTGGCACCGGTGATGCTCCAGGCGCTGCTGGACGAACCCGGCGCCCGCGAGGCCCTCGACGCTGTGCACACCGTCGTCTATTCCGCCGCGCCGATCTCGCCGCCCACCCTGCGTCAAGCGCTGGCGACCATGCCCAACGCCGGGTTCCTCAACCTCTACGGGCAAACCGAGGCCATCGTGTCCGGACTGCCACGGGAACTGCATTCGCTCGACACCCCCAAGGCGACACACCGGCTGGGATCGGTCGGATTCCCCTTTCCCGGTGTGTCGATACGCATCGTCGACGACGACGGACTCGACGTCCCCACCGGGCAGCCGGGCGAGATCCTCGTCCAGTCGGACTCACTGTTCCGCGGCTACTGGAACGATCAGCCCGCCACGTTGGCCACGTTGGACGACGGCTGGTGTCACACCGGCGACGTCGGGCGCATCGACGAGCATGGGCTGCTGTATCTGGTCGACCGGAAGAAGGACGTCATCATCAGCGGCGGGGAAAACGTGTACTCCCCAGAGGTCGAGCACGCGCTGCGCGGCCTCCACGAGGTCGTGGACTGCGCGGTGGTCGGAACGCCGGATCCCCGGTGGGGTGAAGCCGTCACCGCGGTCGTCGTGCTGCGCCCCGGCGCACAACTGACCCTGGATCGCGTCCAGGAGTTCCTGCGCGACACGCTCGCCCGGTACAAAGTGCCGCGCCGCCTGGCCATCGTCGACAACCTGCCCACCCTGCCCAGCGGGAAGATCGACAAGAAGCGCATTCGCGAGACTGTCGCCCACTCGTAGGACCGTCCGCCGATTAGAGCGCCACGCGAGGTGTCCCGCGCGGCGATCAGTGCGTGTCTCTGCGCCGGTCTCGCGGTCCGTCGGAGGCGCCCCACCTCCTGACTGTCGGAGCCTGGCTCGTTCAAAACTGACGACGCAGTGCCAAAGCCTCGTTACGTGCGAGCGGTTTCGCGGTGTGGATGTATGTGTTTCAGCCTGCTGCCGAGCGCCGCTATTATCGCCGTGCTCAGCCGATAGCGTTGTATGGCAACAGGACTACGAACTGCTACCACGGTGTGCTCGGACAGTTCGGCCAGCTTGATCTGGTCGGAAACCCACGCGACCCCATGTTCCTGCGAGCACACACTACTGACACCTCACTGTCATATAGAATCCCGCTTGCGCCGTCTACCTCGGGGCGCGTGGGAAAGGTCGGCGCACGGTACACCTGCGCACCACACTCACCGAACCGTGACCGCACTCGAACACGGACCGTGCGTCGCCGCCGCGTCGCTGGAACACGAAGACAGGGGCACAGATGGGACTGCTCGACACCAAGATCGCACTGATCACCGGCGCCGCACGAGGACAAGGCCGCAGTCATGCGGTATCGATGGCCGAGCAGGGCGCCGACATCATCGCGGTCGACCGCGCCGAAGACATGGATTCCATCCCCTATCCATTGGCCAGCCGCGACGATCTCGAGCACACCGCGCAACTCGTCCGCGATCTGGGCCGGCGCATCCACACATCGGTGGTCGACGTACGCCAGCTGGCCGACCTGCGAGCGGCTGTTGACTCCGGAGCCGGCGAACTCGGCGACATCGACATCGTGGTCGCCAATGCCGGCGTGGTGGCCACGGGCAAGACCGATCCCGCCGACCAGGGGCTCTACCGCGACATCGTGGAGACGAACCTGTTCGGAGTCTGGAACACCCTCGTGGCCTCGGTGCCCTCGATGATTCGGAAGGGACGCGGCGGCTCAATCATCCTAACCAGTTCGACGCAGGGACTGGTGGGCCGAGGTGGCGACGGCAGCGCGGCAGCCTTCGCCTACGCCGCGTCCAAACATGGAGTTGTCGGCCTGATGCGGGTGGCGGCCACGTCCTACGCTGAGCACAGCATTCGGGTCAACACCGTGCACCCGACCGGGGTCTTCACCCCCATGGTGGTCAACGAGCACATGGCGCAGGTGTTTACCGAGCATCCGTCGGCATCGAAGCTGGCCACCAACCTGCTACCGGTCCCGTTCGTCGAGGCCCAGGACGTCACCAATGCCGTGGTGTGGCTGGCCAGCGACCACGCCCGCTACATCACCGGGGTATGCCTGCCCGTCGACGCCGGATACACCGCCATGTAGCAGCGACGTGCACCCAGTGCGAGTACCCGATCTGCGGGATGGGTCGTCGGCGCCTGTATCTTCACGGCTCGGTGTGTTGATTCTTCGGGCGGTTGTACGGCGGGCGCCACGATAGGTGTTCGGCCGATGTAGAACTGCGGCGAGAACGTCGCGGTTACAGCTGCTCAACTAGGCTTGCCGGTCACGTCGTTGGGGCAACGTTTGATCCGGTGTCGCTGGGTCGGTACCACACGTTTCGTTGTGTTCGATGGGGGCGACGGCTGGGGCGAGTGCCCCGCTGCAGCGCAGGGGTCACCCGCTGTCGGCGGTGGACACGCGCGCCTGTAGTTCGGCGCGCAGAATCTTGCCGGTGCTACTGCGCGGCAGCTCCGCCAGGACGGTGATCTCACGCGGCACCTTATAATTCGCCAGCGCGTCACGGACGTGCTGCTTGAGCACATCCGAGCTGGCCGTAGCGGATTCGGCCAACACCACGAATGCGACCAAATGCTGCCCGTAACGCTCGTCATCAACACCGATGACCGAGACCTCGTCAACGGCGGGGTGCGTCGCCAGCACTCGCTCCACCTCGATCGGATAGACGTTCTCTCCTCCGGAGACGATCATCTCGTCGTCGCGCCCCACGACGAACAACAGGCCTGCCTCGTCGAGGTAGCCGACGTCCCCGGAGGACATGAATCCTTGATGGAAGTCCTTGGTCGCCCCCGAGGTGTAGCCGTCGAACTGTGTGGAGTTGCGGACGTAGATGCCGCCCACCTCACCGGGCGCCAGTTCGGTGAAATCGGAGTCCAGGATCCGGATTTCGGTGCCCTCGGCAGGTCTACCGGCGGTGTCAGGTGCTGCGCGCAGATCCGCCGGGGTGGCGGTGGCGATCATGCCGGCTTCGGTGGCGTTGTAGTTGTTGTAGATGACATCGCCGAACTGGTCCATGAAGGCGATCACCACATCCGGCCGCATCCGCGAACCGGACGTGGCGGCGAACCGCAGGGACCGGCCACTGTAGCGGGTGCGGACATCGTCTGGCAGCTCCATGATCCGGTCGAACATCATCGGAACCACGGCCAGCCCGGTGGCGCGGTACCGGTCGATGAGGTCCAGCGTGACTTCTGGATCGAACTTGCGTCGCGTGACCACGGTGCACGCCATCATCGCCGAGAGCACCAACTGCCCGAAACCCCACGCGTGGAACATCGGCGCCGCCACGACGTTCGTCTCCTCAGCCCGCCACGGCGTCCGGTTCAGGATCGCCTCGACGTCGCGGAGGCCGCCACCGGAATGTCTTGCGCCCTTGGGGGTTCCCGTCGTCCCGGAGGTCAGCAGAATCAGCTTGCCGGTGCGCATCGGTGGCCAGGGCCGCTGCCCGCGATGGGCGGCAATCATCTTCTCGACCGTCACCTGGTGGCTGTCGGGATCATCAGTCCAGGCGATGATGCGTCGGGCATCGGGCCGCTCAGCCAACGCCCGGTCCACCGTCGGGGTGAACTCCTCGTCGTAGACCACGGTGTCGACGCGTTCGCGGTTGACCACCTCGGCCAGGGCCGGCCCGGCGAACGACGTGTTGCACAGCAGCACGTTCGCGCCGACCCGGTTGGCGGCGACCAAAGCCTCGACAAAGCCACGATGATTGCGGGCCATGATGCCGATCGTCTTGGGTGGACCGCCGCCTTGTGCCTGCACGGCGGCGGCGAACGCGTCGCAGCGCTGGTCGAGTTGTCTCCAGGTCAATGCGCCCAGTTCGTCGATCAGACCCGGCCGCTGCGGGCATCGCACCGCGGCGATCGCGAAGCCAGTCGTCGCCGACATTCCCTCTCGCCGGATCACGGAGAGGATCCGGACGTACTTGTCCGGGCGCAGCACCGTCAGCAGCCTTGCGCGGACAAAGGTGGTGATCAGACCATACATGTCAGTCACGAGGCGGCGCCGATAACAGTCGCACCGTGTCAGTGAAGCAGCCGCAGCACTCAGCGCACAGCAAAGCCGGCATCGAGGGGCCAGGCCGTTCCGGTGATGAACTTGGCTTCATCCGAGACGAGGAAGGCCACCGCATTCGCCACGTCTTCCGGCATGAGCACTGGGATCGGCAACACGTTCTGCATCGCCTCCATCGCGACGTCCCCGGACTCGAGTAGTTTGCCCATCGCCTCGTTCATGACCATGCCGGTGGCCACCCCGGTGGGGTGGATGGTGTTCACGCGGATGGAATGTTTCCCCAGGTCGTTGGCCCATACCTGCATCAGTCCGACGAGGCCGCGCTTGGCAGCCGAGTAGGCCTGGCCGCCGGTCCGGTCGGTGCCGGTGGCTTTGAGGCCGGCACTGGAGCTGGTGATGACGATCGACCCGCCGCGCCCGCCCTCGATCACGGTCGGGATCGCGGCATGCACGGTGTTCCACACCCCGATCAGGTTGACGTCGACGATGTCACGGAACACCTGGCGGTCGTCGCCGCCACCGCCGAGCCGGATGATGCCGGCGTTGGCGATCACGATGTCCAGCCGCCCGAATTCAGCGAGGCCATCGGCCAGGACCGCATCCACGGCGTCGCCGTCGCGGACATCGGCCTGACGCGCCACGATGCGCCGGCCCGAACCCTCGACCAGCTTGACCGTCTCGTCCAAATCGGACCGAGTGGCGTTGGGATAGTCCATCGACGCGATATCAGCACAGATGTCCAACGCGATGATGTCGGCGCCGTCGGCGGCCAACCGCACCGCGTGGGCACGTCCTTGCCCCCGCGCGGCGCCGGTGATGAAGGCGACTCGACCGTCTAATGCACCCATATCTCAACTCTCTTTGCCGTTGTGCCGCGTGATCTGGCCCCGCCGGGCATGACGTCCGCACGAAAGCTTTACCCGGGGCGGGCATCAGTGCGCTGCCAGACACCTTGACGAACTCGTGGACATCTGCTGCAGCCCGCACTGCCGGATCAGACAGTATGACAGTCGTATGCCATAGGTCAAGACAGTTGCTTTTGGGAGGCACCGGCCAAATCACGCGGGCGCCCCGGCGAGCTTGGCAATGCCGAGCACGATCCCTCGACGACCCCACTGGGATCTTCGACCCAAGGTAGTTTACCTAGTTCAGGATACGGTTCAGTAGGTCACCCCGTGACCGCGTGCACGGGTGAGCATCGTGCACCCACGGCGTGCATCAATCCGGATCCTTGCGCGGCCCAGTGCTACAAATATGGCAGTTACCTGTCAGCTGTTGCGACGTTATGACGGACTACCGAAGGGCCGCCGACAGTGCCGCGAACTCATGCCGGACGAGGTCGTCGACCGTGTGGTCGGGGACTGATAGCCAGCGCTTGATCGCACGGTCGAGCAGCAGCAACCCGACCCTGGCGAGTACCTCCGCCGCGGCATCGGGGGTAGGCAGGCCGCGGCGCTCTGCGACCGCCATCGCCACGATCTGGGCTTTGGCATCCTGGTCATGGCGTTCCTGACCGCGCAGGACCAGAGAGTTGGCGACCGCTTTTTGGTAGAGCGAGACGCGGCGGCGGATCCGTCCTAGGCCAAGTGCCAGCGACGCAAACGCCTCGGTCATGGCATCGATGTCGGAGACCGACTTCGGCTGGGCGAGGTAAACCGCCCGGAACCCTTGGATGAAGTCGTACGCTCCGAAGAACAGAATGGACTGCTTGGTGGGGAAGTAGCGGAAGAACGTCCGAGTGGACACGCCGGCCGCCTTCGCGATCTCGTCGGTGGTTGTTGCGTCGTATCCGTGCGCGCTGAAGAGGTCGAGCGCGACGTCGACCAGCGTGGTATGCACCCGATGGGCGTGATCGCCGCGGGGCGAGCGTTCGCCGCGCACCATTCCTGCACCTTTCCCCGAGCCTCGTGCCGGTACGGGTGACAGCAGCCCCGACGGTTCCCCCGACCACCGTCACGCCCTGTGCCACTCAAGCAGTATGGCAGTAGACTGTCATACCCCTCAACCTTGAGCGGTGATACACGCATCACACCGGCCTAGAACCCGTGCCGGCGGCGGCACCGAGGGTCATCGCGCAGTGCGGCGGGTGCCGGACAAGGACATCGCGGACGTGCTGTGGCGGAAGGAGGCGCCATGAGCAGCCCCGCCTAAACGGTCCAGATATCCGAATAAGACTTGTATACAGAGATATTCAGCGCGTCAATGCAATCAACCCTGGGTGGCGCGCGGATAGGCGCGCCACCCGTGTCCGGGCATCCAGGCGCGTATCGCATGCCCGCGCGAATCGCGATCCGCGCGACGAACGTGGCGCGAGCCGGTATCGATCGGGCACCAGCCAACCACTGAGCATTGACTATGACAGTTGCCTGCCATATTCTCGCTTGCGCACCAGTCGTCGAAATCCTTGGCCCGAAAGGCGTGTCCGTGGCGGAGAGCCTGTTCCTTGTCTTGAGCAACCCCATCGAGGGTCAAGACGCCGCATTCAATGCGTGGTACGACTCCACGCACGTACCCGAGGTTCTCGACGTTCCCGGTGTCGTCGCCGCACAGCGTTATGACCTGTCCGAGATCAAGGTGCCCGACGACGAGGACCTCCCCGCACAGCTGCCGCCCCCGACGCACCGCTACTTGGTGGTCTACGAACTCGACCGCGAGCCCGACGCGGTGATGGCGGAGTTCCTCAAGCGGGTCATGGCGGGCACGTTGACGCTGGGTGAGACCTTGGACCTGAGCACCGTGTCGCTGACCGGGTGGACCCCGCGCGGCGAACGCCGGGTAGCGACATGAAAGGCGCGGCCGCGTTCAGCGCAACGGGCGTGAGGGCGACATCCGCTCGGACCCGCGCCGACGACGTCCCCCTGTTCGTCCTAACGAGTGAGGTTGCACCATGCCCTTGGCGTTAACCGAAGACCACGGCGCGCTCGCCGACGTCGCCAAATCGCTGGTCGGCGGTCGTGGCGGAACCGCAGCTGCCCGCCGCATCCTGCTCGATCCGGACGAGAGCGGGCGCTGGTGGCAGAACGACGGCCTGTGGAAGGAGGTCGTCTCCACGGGCTGGCTCGGTTTGCACATCGACGAACGCTACGGTGGTCAGGGCTTCGGACTGCCCGAGTTGGCCATCGTTGTCGAGCAACTCGGTCGCGCCGCGATCGCCGGGCCGTTCCTGCCGACGGTGGCCGTCTCGGCGGTCATCGCCGAGGTCGGCACCGAGGAGCAACGGCAACGCTGGCTTCCGCGGCTGGTGTCAGGCGACGTCGTAGCCGCGATCGGCTCCACGAGTGACGCCACCCTGCGCGGATCGGCGGCCGTTGCCGACGCAGTCGCCACGCTGGGGGAGCAGCACGCCGATCTTTTCCTTGTCCCGATCGGGGACGATCTGGTGCTCGTCGAGGCGGGCGACGCGGTGAGCACAACACGCAGCGACTCCGTCGATCAGGTGATGCGTCCGATCACCGTGGTCAACCTGGCGTCGGCGCCGGTGGCGGACAGCTTCCCTGGGGCGGCCCGCGCCGCCGCCCGGACGGTGCGCCTGCTGGCCGCGGCCGAGGCCACTGGCGGTCTCACCGCGTGCACCGAGATGGCCAGCGTCTATGCGGCCACCCGTGAACAGTTCGGCCGTCCGATCGGGTCCTTCCAGTCCATCAAACATCACTGCGCCAACATGTTGGTGGACACCGAGCTCGCCGTGGCCGCCACCTGGGATGCGGCCCGCGCCACGGCGTCGGAAGCCGAGCTGGCCGTGACGATGGCGGCCGGGCACGTGTTGCCCGCCTACCAACGGGTGGCGCTGAAGAACATTCAGATCCATGGCGGCATCGGCTATACCTGGGAACACGACGCCCACCTCTACGTCCGGCGCGCAACGGTCTTGCTGGCGTTCGCCGGCGGCGAGGACGCGCTCCACGATGACGTGGCGGCCCTGCAGATCGGTGGTGCACGCCAAGGCGCGGCGTTGGACCTACCACCGGAAGCCGAACAGTACCGCCAAGCTGTGCGCGACTTCCGCGCACAGCTCGGCCAGACGGAACCCGCCGAGCAGCAGAAGCTGTGGGCCCGCACCGGATATCTGGTGCCGCACTGGCCGAAACCGTACGGCCGCGCCGCCGGATCCGTCGAGCAGCTGATCATCGAGCAGGAGCTCGACGGCGTCGAGCGCCCCAGCCTGGGTCTCGGCGAGTGGATGGTGCCCACGGTGCTGCAGCACGGCAGCCCCGAACAGATCGACCGGTTCATGTGGCCCAGCCTTGAGGGTGAGCTGCGGTGGTGCCAGCTGTTCAGTGAACCGGGTGCCGGCTCGGATGCGGCCGCGGTCTCCACCAAAGCTGTCCGCACCGACGGCGGCTGGATCCTCACCGGGCAGAAGGTGTGGACCAGCGATGCGGTGAACTGCCAGCTCGGGTTGGCCACGGTGCGCACCGACACGAATGTGCCCAAGCACAAGGGCATTACGGCGATGATCATCGACATGTCCGCACCCGGTGTACAGATCCGGCCGTTGCGGGAGATCACTGGCGAAGCCCTGTTCAACGAGGTGTTCTTCGACGAGGTGTTCGTCGCCGACGACGACGTGGTGGGTGAAGTCAACAACGGCTGGCGGGTGGCCATGGCGGCCCTGGGCAACGAGCGCGTCTCCATCGGTGGCGGTTCGGTGACCATGGTCGCCGAGGACCTGCTCGATCTGCTGGCTCGTCACCGCGGCAACGATCACCGGCTGGTCGGCGAGGTCGGGGCGCTGCTCATCGAGGCCTACGCCCTGGCGACCGTGAACTTACGTCAAGCTGCCCGCGCGGTCTTCGAATCCGGACCCGGTATCGAAGGCAACATCGCCAAGCTGTTCGGCGCCGAGCACGCCCAGCGCGTCGCCGAACTGGCGCTGCGCATCGCCGGGCCCGCCCTGCTCACCGGACCCGACAACGGCAGAGAGACCGTCGGCGACGACCCGCTGGGCCGGAAAGCCGCCGGAACGGTGGTGCACGACTACCTGTTCAGCCGCTGTCTGACCATCGCTGGCGGCACCGCCGAAGTCCTTAGGAATCTGATCGCCGAACGAATCCTGGGCCTGCCCAGGGACCCCGCACCGGCCACCAAGTAGCACGATGACTGGAGAAATGAAATGACCTGTGCCGTCATCGGAATCGGCCGCACCACCTACTCGAAGAACTCCGGCCGCACCACCCGCGGCATGGCCGTCGCCGCGTGCCGCGACGCCATCGACGACGCCGGGCTGACACCTGCCGACATCGACGGGATCTGCACCTTCATGGCCAACGACTCCGAACAGCCGATCTTCGTCGGATGGGCACTCGGCATCGACGAATTGGCCTGGGCCAACGCCATGTACGGCGGTGGGAACCTGGTGGCCGACCAGATCGCCACCGCCGCAGCGGTCATCGAGGCAGGCATCTGCCAGGCGGTGTTGGTGTACCGCTCGCTCAACGGCCGCTCCGGACACCGCTTCGGGCACATCGAGGGGCCGATGCAGGTGCCGCACCACGACCAGTTCGATACCGCGTCGGGGTTCATGGTGCCACCGCAGTGGTTTGCCATGTGGGCGCGCCGGCACCAACACGAATACGGTTCCACCGCAGAGGATCTGGGGCAGATCGCGATCACCCAGCGCAAGCATGCCGGGCCCAACGAGCACGCACTGCGCCGCGAACCTCTGACCATGGACGGCTATCTGGCGGCACGCTGGATCAACGAACCGTTTCGGGTGCTGGACTGCACCTCGGAGGTCGACGGCGCGGTGGCCATCCTGATCACCGGTGAGGACATCGCCCGTAATAGCAAACAGCCCCCGATGTGGTTGGTCGGGTCGTCTAACTCGCAGGGTGGCGCAGGGTGGACCGAGTGGAGCGATCCCACCGAGATGTACTCGCGCACGGCCGGTCCGAAGATCTGGGCGAAAACCGGCCTGACGCCGGCGGATATGGATCTGGCCTGCATGTACGACTGCTTCACCTACACCGTGATGGCCACCATGGAGGGCTTCGGCTTTTGCGAGAAGGGCGAGGTGGGCAAGTTCTTCTCTACCGGCCGCGCGACCTACGGCGGTGACGTGGTAGTCAACCCGCACGGGGGCCTGTTGTCCGAGGGCTACATCCACGGCCTCAACCACCACTACGAAGCCGCACTGCAGCTGCGCCACGCGGCCGGTGTGCGCCAGGTCGACAACGCCCAACTCGCTCTCGTCACCGCCGGCGGCGGCCCGTTCGGCGGCGCCAACGTCTATAGCAGGGAGAAGCCATGACATCACCATCCGCGACATCGCCACCGGCCACCAATCCCATGCTCCTGCCGCCGATTCCGGTACCCGACCCGGATACGGCCCCGTACTGGGAAGCCCTGAAGCACGGCAAGCTGATGCTGTGCCGCTGCGACGACACCGGCAAGTGGATTCACCCCCCGCTGGAACGCAGCCGATACACCGGCGGCCCAGTGCACTTCGAAGAAGTCAGCGGCCGGGGCACCATCTTCAGCTACATCGTGATACGCCAAGCGCTGGTGCCGGGCCGCATCCCGCCCTACGTCGTGGGCCTCATCGAACTCGACGAACAGCCCGGCCTGCGCATCAACGCAGTCATCGACGCCGACCCTGCCGACGTCCGGATCGGCCAACCAGTGCAGGCCCGCATCGTCGACCTCGGAGACAGTGGTTACCGCATCCCCGAATTCACCATCCGGCTCGCGAACGACGGGAACCCGCCAGCATGACCAACATCAGCGCCGACGCCAATTTCGACGTCGACGATCTACCGTTCACCCAGGACAGAACACTGGCCTGGCAGCAGCTCCGCCAGCACGGCGACGTCGTGCAAGGTCGCCAGCAGGTGGTGCTGACCAGCGCTGCGGCCGTCGATTTCGTGGCGAAACGACCCGAACTCTTCTCCTCAGCCCGAGCGTTCGACCGCCTCGGCAGTCCCGTCCCGATGGTCCCGATCGCCATCGACCCACCCGATCACACCCGATTCCGGCGGCTGTTGGACCCGTTCTTCAGTCCCCGAAGGATGGCCGAACGCGAACCCGAGCTCCGCAGGCAGGCAGGCGAGCTGATCGACGCCATCAAGGAACGGGGGGAGTGCGAGTTCCTCGCCGACGTCGCCGTCCCGTTCCCGTCTCAGGTCTTCCTCACACTGTTCGGGTTGCCCTTGGAAGACCGCGACCGGCTGCTGCAATGGAAGGACTCGATCCTGGAGTTCACCGACCCCGCCAGCGGCGAGCCGACACCAGAGGTTTTAACGCTTGCCCTCGAGCTCTACACCTACCTCAGCGAGCACATCGCGGCGCGTCGCGCCAACCCCGCGGGTGACGACCTGCTCTCCCAGCTCACCGCACTCGACGACGAAGGCGGCCTGACCGACCCCGAGATCATCGGCCTGTGCTTCCTGTTCGTCCTTGCCGGCCTCGACACCGTCACGTCCGCTCTGGGTTTCTGCTTTGCGCGGCTGGCCGCCGACGCGGAACTGCGACACACACTTACCGCCGACTACTCCCTGATCCCGTACTTCATCGAAGAGCAGCTGCGGGTCGACAGCCCGGTGCCGTTCGCGCCGCGCGTAGCCACCGAGGACCTCGAAGTGGCGGGCCGTCCGGTGGCCAAGGACACCGACATCCTGATCAGTCTGGGCTGCGCGAACCGCGACCCCGAGCAATATTCAGATCCCGACACCGTGCACCTTGACAAGCGGCCACCCCATTTCGCGTTCGGACGGGGCCCGCACCGTTGCTTGGGGTCTCACCTGGCCCGCCTCGAGCTGCGCCTGATTCTCGAGGAATGGCACAACCGCATCGCCGACTACGCGCTCGCCGAGGGCGCCCAGCCGGCCGTGCCGTGGCCACACGCCACCATGGGGTTGGATGCCGTTCCGATTGTCTTCCCGCCCAGCTGATTTCGACACGACCGGAGATTCTCCGTGAGCGAATTGCCCACCATGCAGCCGACCGGATGGTTCCAGGTCGGCTGGAGTTCTGACCTCGGGGTCGGCGCGGTGAAGCCACAGCGCTATTTCGGGACTAATCTGGTCGCCTTCCGTGACCTGGACGGCGTCATTCACATCCTCGATGCGCACTGTCAGCACCTCGGGGCCAACCTGTCCTTCGGCGGCTGTGTAGTCGAGGACGGCATCCAGTGCCCGTTCCACGGCTGGGTCTGGGACGGGAACGGCCGCAACGTCCGCATCCCCTATGAGCAGCGGCCCAACCGGGGTCGCCGCGTGCGGGCGTGGCCGGTGGCCGAAATCAACGAGTGCATCTACCTCTGGCACGACGTGGCACGCCGTGATCCGCTCTGGCAGGTACCCGAGGCGTTCGAGGCCCTGGGAACGCACATCAGCAGTCGGCGATACCGAACCGTGGGTGATGGCGAACGCGCCTTGTTTCCGGGCGTCCACGTGCACCCGCAGATCGTCGCGGAGAACGGAGTCGACCCGCACCACTTCCAGTTCGTCCACCGCACCCCGATCAGCCCCGTCGTGCTCACCGAGGACGTCACCGAAGCGGCCTGGCACGCCAAGGTCGGGTTCGGGCGACGATGGGCCGACGGCGTCGACCGGCCCGGCGACACCCACAACACCATCGAGATCCGCTGGTCGGGAATCGGGGTCAGCTTCAACGGGGAGCAGACCGCCGACGGCGTGCGGGTCATCGCGATCTGCACGACGCCCGTCGATGACACCACGTCCGACATCTTCGCGACGTACTGGATCTCTGAGGGGGAGAACTACGACGAACGGCTCCGCGTGGCCAAAATGGCGCTGCCCGACGACATCATGATCTGGGATCACCAGCAGTACCTGGACAAACCCGGGCTGGCGCCGACCGAGGCCGCGGGCTTTCAGCGGCTGCGCCACTGGGCGCGCGGCTTCTATCCGAAACCTGACGTACTCGCCGCCAACAAATAGACCCGCAAGAAAAAACTGAATGCATTCCCCTGTGTTCTAGACACCCCGACAAAGGAGGCACCCGTGCCGCTGCAGCCCTGGATGGAATTGATCTCCGTCGACGATCACCTGATTGAGCACCCGAAGGTGTGGAGTGATCGACTGCCCACCAAATACTTGGAGGCGGGTCCCAAGATCATCGAGTGGGAGCGCCCCGACACCGGCGCGATGTGTCAGGTCTGGGAGTACGAGGGCCGGATCTACCCCTACATCGGGCTTAACGCGGTCGCGGGCAAGAAACCCGAGGAGTACGGCATCGAACCGGTGCGCTACGACGACATGATCCCCGGTTGCTATGACCCCAAGGCCCGGGTCGCCGACATGGACATCGACGGCGTGCAAGCGATGACCTGTTTCCCGTCATTCCCGCGGTTCGCGGGCGCGGTGTTCCACGAGGGCGAGGACAAAGAGTTAGCACGGCTGTGCTCGGCAGCGTGGAACGACTTCCACCTCGACGAGTGGGCCGCCACCGCACCCGACCGGTTCGTCGCGGTTGCGATGCTGCCGTTCTGGGACGTCGAGGCCAGCGTCAAGGAAATCCACCGCGTCGCGGCCAAGGGCGCCAAGTGCGTTACCTTCCCCGACCTGCCCGACAAGCTGGGATTGCCGTCAGTGCATTCCGATCACTGGGACCCGCTGCTCTCGGCGATGGAGGACACCGGCCTGGTGCTGGCTCAGCACTTCGGTTCCGGTGGCTTCCCACCGCCGATTGCTCCGGACGCACCGTTCGCCGTGTTCGTCACGCTGATGGGCACCATGTCGATGACCGCACTGACCGACTGGTTGTTCAGCCACACGCTCTACCGGCATCCCCAGCTGAAGATCGGCTTGAGTGAGGGCGGCGTCGGGTGGATTCCCTACATCTTGGAGCGCGCCGACAGCGTGTGGCGCAAACACCGCTTCTACAACAACGTCAACCAGGACCATCCGCCGAGCTACCTATGGAAGAAGCACTTCCACGGCTGCTTCATCGAGGACGATTTCGGCATGGAGATCCGCCACCACATCGGCGTCGACCAGATCACCTGGGAATGCGACTACCCACACTCGGATTCGTTCTGGCCGCAGAGCCGCGCCCGGGCCGCGCAGGCCCTCAAGGACGTGCCCGACGACGAAGCCCACAAGATCGTCGAGCTCAATGCCCGGGAGTTCTACAACTTTCCGCGGGCGGCGTGACCTCCGCCGGCGACGACGTGGAGCGGGTTGAGCAGCTTCCTCGGTCGGACTGGACCGACCAGGATCTCCTGACCAAGGACGAGGCCCGCGAGCGCCTCGTCGGGGAGATCGGTCGCACCCGGGCTCGGCTCAACGAAGTGAAGGCTAGCTCGGGCGATCCTGCCCAGATCGACGCAGAGATCATCCTGCTGGCCCGTCGCCTCAACGCGATGGAGTCAGTCCGCGACGAATACAACGACTACCTCGACGGCTAGTTAGTCCGTCCGGAGCCAAGGAGTAGGTAATGGTGATGGTGCAGCAATTCGAAGGTGCCTCGGCGATCGTCAGCGGCGGCGCCGGCGGTCTGGGCGAGGCGACGGTTCGCCGGCTGCACGCCGACGGGCTGGGTGTGGTGATTGCCGATCTCGCCACCGACAAGGGCAAGGCGTTGGCTGACGAGTTGGGCAGCCGGGCCGCGTTCGTGAGCACTGACGTGACGAGCGAGGACAGCATCCTGGGCGCCGTCGAGCAGGCCAACCAGCTCGGCCAGCTGCGCTACGCGGTCGTCGCGCACGGCGGTTTCGGTGTCGCCCAACGGATCGTACAGCGTGATGGGAGCCCCGCCGACTTCAGTGGCTTCACGAAGACGATCGACCTCTACCTCAACGGCACCTATAACGTGGCCCGGTTGGTAGCCGCCTCGATCGCCGCGGCCGAACCCCGGGAAAGTGGTGAACGGGGCGCGCTGGTGCTGACCGCATCGATCGCGGGCTACGAGGGCCAGATCGGGCAGACCGCCTATGCTGCGGCCAAGGCCGGAGTCATCGGGTTGACCATCGCGGCCGCCAGGGATCTGAGTTCGGTGGGCATCCGGGTCAACACCATCGCGCCGGGAACGATGAAGACTCCGATCATGGAATCGGTCGGCGAAGAGGCCATCGCCAAGTTCACTGCGAACGTGCCATTCCCGAAGCGGCTCGGATCCCCCGCGGAATTCGCCGATGCGGCCACGTTTCTGCTGATCAACGGTTACGTCAACGGCGAGGTCTTGCGGCTCGACGGCGCGCAGCGCTTCACCCCGAAGTAGTACGCCGGCGCCACCCGCGACGATGATCCATGAAAACCGAAGGGGGAAAGTGAGTTCGAGCGACACTGGGTCCTCGGAGGTCACCAAGTGGGATCCTCAGCTGACCGAGCGGGTGCTGGGCTGGATTCGTCCGATCGTCAAGGGGTATCACCGTTCCCGGGTGCGCGGTCTGGATTCCTTTCCATCCGGTGGGGCGCTAGTGGTGTCCAACCACTCGGGTGGGTTGTTCGCGCTGGACATGCCGGTGTTCGCGACCGGTTTCTACGACAGGTTCGGCTACGACCGGCCCGTTTACACACTCAGTCACGACATCCTCGTGACCGGCCCGGCCGGCGACATCTTGTCCAAGACGGGCTTCATCCGCGCCAATCGCGACAACGCCGGTGCGGCGCTGCGTTCGGGCGGGGTGGTCGTGGTGTTCCCCGGCGGCGACTACGACGTCTACCGATCCACCCGGTCAGCGAACATCATCGACTTCAATGGTCGAACCGGTTACGTAAAGCCGCGCTAAACGTCGAAGTGCCCATCGTCCCCGCGGTATCCATCGGCGGGCAGGAAAACCAGCTCTGCCTGTCCCGCGGCGAAGGGCTGGCAAAACTGCTCGGGCTCGATAAGCTGCGGCTGAAGAACCTGCCCATCTCGTTCGGCTTCCCCCTTCGGACTGAGCATCATGTTGCCGGTCAATGTGCCACTGCCCACGAAGGTCGTCACCCAGGTCCTAGAGCCGATCGACATCCTCGCCCAGTTCGGCGCGGATCCCGACATCGACCAGGTCGACGCCCACGTCCGCCACGTCATGCAACAGGCTCTTGACAGGCTGGCCGACGAGCGCCGGTTCCCGATGGTGGGCTGATAGGCACCGGGCACCAGCTACGGGACCCTACGGGCGCACTGCTTGACCCAGGCGTGCCGCAACAACCCGCTTCGCCGAGGCATGAGTGGCCGCCAGCCGGATCAGTCACGGGCCCGCGCCGCCACAGGTCACACGTCCGCTGGAAGCCGCCCGAGCATTACGTGATGCGATGTGTATCGTGCCGGGTGCAGTCAATCCCGGCTGCATGTGTAGTCAAGGATCCGGCAGAGCGGTGCCAAACTTCAGCTTTGCGCAACAGACCGCGGGTCGTTCTGAAAGGTCGAGTTCAGGGCCGGACAACCGGCGGGCGTGGCCCCGACGGCACATGCTTCGACGACCGTCGGGGGTAGCGGGGCCGTTACTTCAGTACCGCGGGCAGCGCCGCGAACTCCTGGCGGATCAGATCGTCGAGAGCGCGGCCCGGTGTCGACAACCATTGATTGAGGGCACGTTCGACCAACAGCATCCCGACGGCCGCCAGCAGTCGGCACTCGTCATCGGGTGTCGGCAGATGTCGCCGTTCGGCGATCACCTTCGCCACTGTCGTCGCGTTGGCCTCGTGATTGCTACGCTCCCGGCCCAGCAGCACGAGCGATGACGCGACCGCTTCGTGGTACTGCGCGATGCGCGTGCGAATGCGCTTGAGCCCCGGCGCAAGCAACGCAAACGAGCTTGCCAGCGCCTCGAAGTCGGATAGCTCCTCGGGCTGCGCGAGGTAGACCCCGCTGACGGCGTCGATGAAGTCGTACTCACCGAAGAACAGCACCGACTCCTTGCCGGGGAAGTACCGGTAGAAGGTCCGCGGGGAAACGCCCGCGCCCTCGGCGATCTGATCGGTGGTGGTCTCGTCGTAACCGTTGGCGCTGAACAAGTTCAGGGCCGCCTCCAGCAGCGCATTCCGCGTCCGATCAGCATGCTCGTCACGCGGTGAACGATCGCCCCGTGCCATCCGCCACCTCCTCGACTGTCTCCGATGTCCCGACAGCGACAACCATGGCATCGGCCCATCGTTGACACCCGCGGCCGCGCCGAGGCTACAGCGCTAACTATGACAGTGTATTGCCAAAGTCCAATTCAGGCCTCGGCTGGCGCATGCAGGCGATTCTGGTCGCATCGCCGAACCCGGCGGAACGGCAACCACGCACCTCCGCAGATCCGCCGAACCACACTCGGTCACGCTGCTTTCGGGGGGTCGTTCCTCAGCCCCACAAAGGGGCGAGCGAGACAGAATCACGTTCAGCAGCAAGCGATCTGAGCGATGAGACCGCCACGATGGAGTGCGCCCCGTAGCCGATCTTGGCACGGGAGTGACCTCGCCGGCGTTCGTAAAGCCCGTCGCACAGTTCTCATGGTGGCCTTCATCGAAGACGCGCCGCGCGTCGACGTCCTGGTGCCGTTCGCCCAGGGTCACCACCAAGGACGAAAACCACGGGCCGCGTGTTGCCGAAGGACGCCAGGGCGATGCGGAGCAAGGAGGATGATGGCGATCGCGCACCGCACAGCAGGACAACACGAACGAAGTCCACCTGGACGGCACGGCGATCCCTCCGCGCCGGGGAGGGCCCCCTGAATGGATCGGACCGCGGCTCACACAGCCTGGCGCCATGGCTGATCGTGGAGATGAACGGCGTCGGACCCAGCTCAGCACTGGTTGACAATATTGTCAAGATCTCGCTTTAGCATCGCTGAAGTGGCTATATACCCGGCGCGTAAAAGGCATACGCCCATCACGACTCGTCAGTTGACAAAAACGTCAACAAGCGGGTTACGATGCCCGGGTGACTGTGCTGACCGGAGCTTCGCCGAGCGCGCGAACCGCGAGTGATGGGGGCGTCCATGCCACATCCACAGGCTGATCGCATTACTACTCGACTGACGCCGGCCGCCAGCACTCAACAGATGAACCGATGGACGCATGACTGACGTGTTGAGCGGGATCCGCGTGGTCGAGCTGGCCGCGTGGACGTTCGTCCCCGCGGCCGGCGCGGTGCTTGCCGACTGGGGTGCCGACGTCATCAAGGTCGAGCATCCTGAGACGGGCGACCCGCAGCGCGGGCTGATCAGTTCGGGGATCGTCACCGGCGCGGGGGAAGTGAACCACTTCGTCGAGCAGCCCAACCGCGGCAAGCGCAGCGTCGGGTTGGACACCTCCACCCCCGAAGGCCTCGAGCTGCTGATGACGCTGATCGAGACCGCCGACGTCTTCATCACCAACCTGCTGCCCGACTCCCGACAGCGGATGGGCATCGACGTCGACCAGATCCGCGCCCGCAACCCGAAGATCATCTACGCGCGCGGCCACGGCTACGGCACCAAGGGCGAACTGTCCGCCCAGGGCGGTTTCGACCTGGCGGCGTACTGGGCGCGCGGCGGCATCGGCGATGCGTACTCCGACGGCACCGGCTCCTATCCTCCGATTCAGCGACCGGGCTTCGGTGACTCCTACGGTGGTCTGGCGCTCGCGGCCGGCATTGCCGCAGCCCTGGTGAAACGCGAACGCACCGGTGAGCCATCGGTCGTCGACGTCTCCCTGCTCAACGCCGCAATCTGGCAGTTGGGCCCCGACATCGTCGGATCAGGCGTCACCGGTCAGGACATCCCAAAGTTCAACCTCGACGAGATGCCCAACCCGGTGGCGGGCATCTACAAGACCGGCGACAACCGGTTCATCGCCTTCGTGCTGTTACAGGCCGACCGATTCTGGTCGGACTTCTGCACCCGGCTGGGCCGCACCGACCTGATCGACGACGAACGCTTCGCCAATGCCACGGTGCGGTTCGGCAACCGCAAGCAGTGCATCGCCGAACTGCGGGCCAGCTTCGCGTCGGAGAGCCTTGCGCACTGGGAGAAGGCGTTCGCCGGGTTCGACGGCGTGTGGGACGTCATGCGCACCGCCCACGAGGTGCACAGCGATCCGCAGGTGATCGCCAACGGGTACCTGCCGCGGGTCACCGACGCCAAGTCCAACGAGTTCGCGCTGGCGGCAAGCCCCGCCCAGTTCAACGAGATACCACTGGACCTCACGCGCGCGCCTGCACACGGTGAGCACACCGACGCCGTGCTGGCCGAGCTGGGATTCAGCGAGGACGAGATCATCGAATTCAAGATCAACTCGGTGGTGCTGTAGCAATGCCGATCTCCGAGGGTCTCGCGCGCCGATTCCTACACGTCAACCTCAACTGCGCCTCGGTGCAGTCCACCGAGAAACTCTACGGCGGCGTACTCGGACTGACCACACGGATGCGGACCGATCCCCAGGTGCCCGGCGACGGCAGCATCATGGGCCTGGACGGCCAGACCTACACCGAGACCGCGTTCCTCTACGACGATCGCGGGGGCCGCCGCAGCTGCGCCTTAGAAGCCATCGAGTGGAGCACCCCACCGCTGCAGCGCGACACCAACACCGATCCGGTGCGACCCGGCATCCGCTCCACGCTGCTGACCGTCACCGATCTCGCCGCTATCACCACGGACCTGCGCGCCGCCGGAGTACGGGTCTCCGACCCCATCGACGGTCTCATCTCGGGCAGCAAGTCGGTGCTCGCCCTGGATCCCGACGGTGCGGTGATCGAGCTCACCCAGACGCCGCCGGACGCCGACCCCCACCAGGGTGCGCTGTTCGGCGGCATCCGCATCGCAGCCATCGACGCCACGGCGACCGTCGCCTTCCTCACCGAGATCGGCTTCGCCGTCATCGACGGACCCAAGCGGGTCCCCGTCTCAGGCGAACAGCTCGCCCCCGGCGGCACTGCGGAGACCGTGGACTGTGTGGCGGCACGGCTGGCCCTGCCGGAGGACGGCGCACAGTTCACCCTTACCGTGGTCGAGCATCCAGACACTGCCCGGCATCCGAGGGCCGACGGCGGCAACAGCCAAGGACTCTACCGCTGCGCGCTGCGGGTGGAGAACGTCGCACGCGCACTGGCTCTGCTTCCGGATTGGATTGCCGTGCAAGGTGATCCGGTGTGGTGTCCGCTGCCAGGCACCAAGATCGACGGACTCTACGTCGCCTTCCTGCGCTCGCCGGACGGGGTGTTGTTTGAATTCGTCGAACGCCCCCTGTCATTCTTCACACCAGCACCGTCGCGGTGATGCCCGCGTGGAGAGTCCTGACATGACCGGCCTATCCGACCCGACGACGCCCTTCACCCGCCGTGGCGGGTGGGAACGCACACCGCGCCTCCGATGCCGTGGAACGTTCAACCGCACACAGCCACCCAGCCTGACGTTCATGCCGATCACAACATCGAGCTTGCTTCCCGAACTGCACCGAGAGGATATTCACTGTGAACCAACAGGTTCCGCTGGCTGAAGGATTGTTCACCTGGCCATCAGAGGATCCCGCTCTGATCGGCGGGCGATCCTCCGACGGACAGATCGTCTTCCCCTATCGCTCACACCGCATTATCGGCACCCGACGCGAAACGCTCGAGCCGGTGGAGCTACCGCGGCGCGGCACGCTATGGACGTTCACCACCCAGCAATTCCGGCCTCCGGCGCCGCCGTATGCCGGTGATGACGACGCGACGACTTTCACGCCGTTCGCGATCGGCTATGTGGAGCTTCCCGGAGCGTTGCGGGTGGAAGCCCGGCTCACCGAGAGCGACCCCGAGAAGCTGAGAATCGGTCAGCCGATGGAGCTTCGAATCGTGCCGTTGGGCAAGAACGCCGACGGCGATCAAACGATGATCTTCGCGTTCGCGCCCGCCGACGGCGACGACGCAGCGGAAGGGGACACCGATGGCCGCAAGTGACGTCGCAATCGTCGGGGTGGGCCTACACCCGTTCGGCCGCTACCCCGGCAAGTCTGCCCTGGAGATGGGCGAAGAGGCCGTCTATGACGCACTCGTCGATGCCGGTGTGGCGTGGACGGACATTCAGGCGCTCTACGCCGGCAGCATGGAGGTCAAGAACCCTGAGGCCATCACCGCGCTGCTCGGCATGACCGGCATACCCGCGCGTGCAGTGTTCACCGGATGCGCCACCGGGGGCACGTCACTGGCCATGGCAGCCAACGCAATCCGCGTCGGAGACCACGACCTGACGATCGCGATCGGCCTCGACAAACATCCCCGCGGAGCGTTCTCCGACCACCCCTCGGTATCCGGGCTACCGGATTGGTACGGCCAAGCGGGACTGTTCTTGACCACCCACTTCTTCGGAATGAAGATCAACCGCTACATGCACGACTACGGGATCAGCCACGAAACCCTGGCACGGGTTGCGGCCAAAGCCTTCCGCAACGGCGCGGCCAACCCCACGGCCTGGCGGCGCACACCTATCGGTGAACAGGAGATCCTGGCATCGCCCATCTTGAATTATCCACTGCGCCAGTACATGTACTGCGGACCCGACGAGGGTGCGGCGGCCGCAGTGCTGTGCCGGGCTGACCAAGCCCACAAGTACACCAAGCACCCCATTTACCTGCGGGCTTCCCAGCTGTTCTCCCGGCGTGCGGGCGCGCTGGAAGTTCTGAGCCCGTCCATCTCACTCACACCGGCGCCCAGTCCCACGGTCTTCGCGGCCCGGGCTGCCTTCGAGGAAGCCGGGATCGGTCCCGAGGACGTGGACGTGATCCAGCTGCAGGACACCGACGCCGGCTCCGAGGTCATCCATCTGGCCGAGAACGGCTTTTGCGCTGACGGTGATCAGGAGAAGCTGATCGCGGCGGGCGAGACCGAGATCACTGGCCGCCTGCCCGTCAACACCGACGGCGGCCTGCTGGCCAACGGCGAACCCGTTGGCGCGTCGGGGTTGCGCCAAATATTCGAACTGGTCACCCAGTTGCGCGGGCGTGCGGGCGCGCGCCAGGTGCACGCGCCGCGGGTCGGATATGCGCAGCTTTACGGCGCCCCCGGCACCGCCGCGGTCACCATCTTGTCAACCTGACCCACACACAACCATGGGAGTCCGAAAATGGCCGTAACCACCAGCCGCGCAGCGATCATCGCTGCCGCGCGCACCGCGATCGGCACCGCCCGCAGGGGCACGCTGGCCAACGTTGAGTCCAAGGATCTCGCCAAGCCGGTCGTGGCCGCGGCCATCGATCGGTCCGGTGTGGACGCCGCCGACTTCGAGGACCTGATCCTGGCCGAGGTCATGCAGGGCGGCGGTGACATCGCCCGTTACGTCGCGGTCGATCTCGGATTGACCGAGCTGCCGGGGCTCGCGCTCAACCGTCAGTGCGCATCGAGCCTCCCCGCGATCGCGGTCGCCGCCGGGCAGATCGCCGCGGGAATGAGCCGGGCGATCCTGGCCGGCGGAGCTGAATCAGCCTCGACCGCACCGATGTCGCGCAAGCGCAAGCCGTTCACCGCCGGCAGAGACGCCGACGACTGGGTCGACCCGTGGTTCTCCTTTTCCCACCCACCGACCCCGGACGCGCCGGCAATGGACATGTCGATCACGGTGGCCCAGAACTGCGCGGTCCAGTTCGGAATCTCGCGGGAAGCACAAGACCAGTGGGCGCTGCGCTCCCACCAGCGGGCCATCGCGGCCATCGACGCACGGGCCTTCGTCGAGGAGATCGTCCCGATCGAGGTCCCGCAGGCCGACGGCAGCACCACGACCTTCGCCCAGGACGAGCACCCCCGTCGCGGCAGCACCCTGGAGACGCTGGCTGCCCTAAAGGTGCTACACCCCGAGATCGAGGGCTTCACCGTGACGGCCGGCAACTCCTCAGGCATCAACGACGCGGCCGCCGTCGTGGCACTGGCTGCGCCGACGACGCGCAACGATGTCCTGGCCAGCGTGCTGTCCTGGAGCGCGGTCGGGGTGGCGCCCAACCGCACCGGGAGCGCGCCGATCACGGCGATCCCCAAGGCGCTGGAGCTGGCCGGGCGAAAGATCGAGGACGTGGCACTGTTCGAGATCAACGAGGCGTTCGCCGCCCAAGCCGTGGCATGCGCCCGCGAACTGGGTCTAGATGAAGACATCGTCAACGTCTACGGCTCGGGCATCAGTCTGGGCCACCCGATCGCCGCGACCGGGGCCCGCATGGTCACCTCGGCGATCTATGAGTTGCGCCGCCGCGGCGGCGGCATCGGCGTCCTGTCGATGTGCGCCGGCGGTGGAATGGGTGCAGCCATGGTGATCGAGGTGGCCTGACGCGACCTATGCCCCGCACACAAATACGACGAGACCTTCCATGACCACCATCGGCGGGCAGACTCTCGCATGTCGGACGGCGCCACGGTGACGCTGACCCATGGCCGCGGCGACTTCGCCGCGGCACTGCGCACGGAGCTGAATGAAGCAGCAAGCTCACGGGCGGCTGGTGCTGGTTTCACGGTTGCCGTCGGCGATGGGGTCGGTCAGCTGCGCACAGTGGGCGACGGCACCGCTTTCGGTGCGGCGCTAAGCGCAGTGGCACGCGATATCGGCGGGATACGGTTGGTGCTCAGTTGGCTGACCGCGCCCTTGGACGGCCTCGAGTCGGATGTATTCGCCGAGGTGGTGGCGTTGATGCCGGGTTGGGGTGTGCGAGCCGTGCTGCGCAGCCCGTCAGCACGATTCCTGCCCACCAGCCTCGCCGCTCAGCCGGCGCTGCTGCTCGGGCCGTTGCGGCCCGACGTGTTGATCACCCGGCTGGTGCAGCGCGGCGACCAGCTCCTGTTTAGCACCGAGGTGTCCTGGCAGCGAGAGCTCATCGACGCGGGCATCCCGGTGTTGGCGGTCATCGACAGCACCGCCCCGGCCGCCAGCGCCGAGTCACCGCTGAATCCCGATCAGGTGCGCATCATCGGACGCAGTTGCGATGGCCCCTTTCAGTTCCTGCAGAAGGAGCCCGAACCGGTGCACGACGCGCTCGCCGATGAGGTGCTCAGATTCGTGTCCGCGGGAGCCCGGCTGCAGTATGGGCCGGGCCAGCTGGGCACCGCGCTGCTCCATCGCGCACGAGTTCCGCTGCGCCTAGACACCGGCCTGCTCACCGACGCCGTGGTCGATCTCGACCGCCGCGGCCTGCTTGTCGGTCAACCCTCGGCCACCTATCTGCTAGGCAGCGACGTCCTCTACGACTGGGCCGACGGCCGCCCCATCCTGCGGGGCGTCGCGCACACCCACGACCTGACCCGCCTCAGCCACGGCGAGCCCCTTGTCACGGTCAACACCGCGATCGAAATCGACCCCGCTGGGCAGGTCAATGTCGAAGGGGTGGGCGACAAGGTCGTCGGCGGCATCGGCGGGCACCCCGACTACTGCCGGGCAGGCCGACTGAGCCGCGGCGGTCTGTCCATCATCGCCGTCCCGTCCACCTTCAACGGGCAGTCACCGTTGGTGGATCAGTTGAGCCGGCCAGCGTCGACCCCGGCTTTCGACGTCGACATCATCGTGACCGACAAGGGTTGCGCCGACGTGCGTTTAGCGGACTGGGCGCAGCGACGCACGCTGATCACTGAACTGTTCGCGCGCTAGCAGATTCGGGAGCCTCGAAGCGGGGCCCGACCATACCGGACCATCGGCACGCGAGAGCGCGCGTCGCGTAGAGGAGAGAGAAGATGCACCCATGAAGGTGATCGCGTCCATCGACGATGCGATGCGACTGGTGGGCCACGAACTCGGAGTGAGCAGCTGGAAGGAGATTGATCAGGCGCGCATCGACACCTTCGCCGACGTCACCGAAGATCACCAGTGGATACACGTCGATGCGGACCGCGCAGCATCGGACAGTCCTTACGGCGCCACGGTCGCGCATGGCTTCCTGCTCCTGTCGTTGATCCCGAAGTTGAGCAAGGACAACTACGTCGTTCAGAACGCGAAGATGGGTGTCAACTATGGGCTGAACAAGGTCCGTTTCATTGCCGCGGTCACTGCGGGCAGTCGGATCCGCATTCGCTCCGAACTGATCGACGCCGCCAAAGTGGCCGACAACGTCGTGAACCTGACCGTGCGCCACACCATCGAGATCGACGGATCTGACAAGCCAGCCGCAGTCGCCGACCTGATCGCACGGTACGTGTTCTGAGCGGGCTCCGCATCGACGCACGGAGCAGAGCCAGACACCATCGGCAGCGATCGGCACCCGGACCCCCGCGCCGAGGAGCGGGCGCCGTCTCGCGACCGGGGGTTCAGACTTGATCGTCCTGCTCACGCCGGACTCGCGATCGCGGACCGAACGTGAAATTCGGTCGGGAACCACTTCTGGCCGACAGGTAGCGAGCGACCATCACAGCCGACCCGATCGGCGGGCTTCTTCTTGGTGATATCCGCGATGGTGGGCACCTGGGCGTGGCAGATCATTCTGCGCCAGCCGGCATCGTCGACGGGGTCGAACCTGTCGCAGCAGCGCCGCTGGCGAGGCATCTGCCGCGAGCAACTTTGCTGTGCGGGTCGCAGTGGGTTCGTCGCAGGAGTGCTCGGCGATCGGTGGCTGGCTCGTGGTCGCCGGCGGGTTCTGGCGCACGGTCGGTCTCCTCGCTGTGGTGCCTATCGAGCGAGAAGCGGTTTGAGTTTGGTGGCGATCAGTCGGATGTGATCCGCCACCAACTGCTCTGGCATTCCTGCGATGGATGACCACAGGAAGATCTCCTCGACAGGTGCGTCGTCGACATAAGTTTGCACCGACTCGGCGACGACCTCGGGGGTGTTGTGGACGAACGCCCCGAGCACCCTGCCCAAGTCCGATTCGCTGCGGATGCGGTCGGGGTCGACCGGACGGGGGAGGGGCATGTCGGTGTCCTCGACCATGTACCGCCGGTAGGAGTCGAGCTGATACCGCAGGTGTTCCTTCACCACGGGCCAGTCGGCCTCGGGGTCCTCGGTTACCCAACCCGAGAAGGAGCCCTTCATGCGACCCACCGACGCATCGTGACCACCCGCGGCGAGTCCCTCTCGGTAGTGAGTCCACAGAGCGCCGTTCGCGCTTAGCAGACCGGCACCGAGTTTCCCGGCTCGTCTGGCCCCTTTCGGTCCCTGGTAGCCGAGATAGATCGGGATGTGACCGTGGACCGGCGCAGGCACATGCCGGTCATCAGAGAAGATCTCACGCAACTCTGTGACCCGGCGGTCAGTCGTAGTGTAACGCCGGGAGATGTCCGCCCTGAACAGTTCGTACTCCGGATGGCGATACCCCGCACCGAGACCGAGGTCGAGCCGTCCGCCGGAGATCACGTCAACGATGGTCGCCTCCTCGGCGATCTGAATCGCCGAGCGCAACGGCGCAAGCAGAACGGCGGTGCCGAGCCGAACCTTCCGGGTGACCGCGCCCATCGCCGCCAACATCGTCAACGGCTGTGTGAGGTAGCCGTCCTCGAACAAGTGATGCTCACTGGTCCACACCGAGTCGATGCCGAGGTGGTCGGCCTCTTGGCACATCTCCAACGTGAACCCGTAGAGCCGACTCCAGTCCTGGCGCCACGCGGGCGGGTTGCGCATGTCGAAGTACACGCCGACCTTCATCGTCGAATCCGCGCTGTCAACTCTTGTCGCTGGACAGGATGGTCACCGCAGACACCGCGGTCGGCCCGCCGATATTGTGCGCCAACCCCACTCGTGCTCCGTCGACCTGGTTTTCGGCTTCGCCGCGCAACTGGTTGAACAGTTCGTAGCACTGCGCCACACCCGTGGCGCCCGGCGGGTGACCCTTGGCCTTCAACCCGCCGCTGGGGTTGATCGGGATCGACCCGCCGACGTAATGTTCCCGGCCCTCGACCAGTTTGTAGGCCTCGAACCGGCTGGCGAAACCCAGGTCTTCGTAGCTGATCAGCTCGACCCCGGTGAAGCAGTCATGCACCTCGGCGACATCGACATCGCGCGGTGTCAGCCCTGCCATGCTCATCGCGGCCTTGGCGGCGCGCACCGTCGGTGGAAACGTTGTCATGTCCGACTTGTGCTGATGCATCACCCGGTCCATACCCAACCCGACGCCGCGCACCCACACCGGGCTGTCGGTGTAACGGTCGACGACGTCCTCGGCAGCCAGGATCACCGCGGCGGCACCGTCACTCTGCGGCGTGCAGTCATAGAGCCCGAACGGGTCGGCAATGATCGGCGCGACCAATGCCTGCTCGACGGTGATCTCAAAGCGCAGTTGGGCTTTCGGATTGTTCAGGGCATGGAAGTGGTTCTTCACCGCCACCATCGCCATGTGCTCCTTGGTGGCCGGCGACTCGTGCAGGTACCGGGTGACATGCAATGCGAAGTTGGCCGGGGCGACCAACCCTAATGGGTAGTCCCACGCGGTGTCGCGCGTCAGCCCGGCCCACTCCCAGAACGTCGCGTTCGTCGCGGTCTCGCGGACCTTGTCCGCACCCACCACCAGCACCACGTCGTAGGCACCCGAGGCGATCGCCAGCACGCCGTTGCGGATGGCGTCATTGCCGGTGGCGCAGGCATTTTCGACTCTAGTCACCGGGATACCGGTGAGGTCGAGGGTGTCGGCCAGAATGGCCGCAGGGGAACCATCTGTTGTGGTCAACTCCCCGAACCAGACCGCCTGCACCTCGGACTTGCTGATGCCCTTGTCGACGTTGGCGACGCACTCGGCGTATGCCATCGGGATCAGATCTTTGATCCCCAGGTCGAAGTGCTCGCCGAACGCAGTCATTCCGGCCCCGACGATCGCGACGTTTCTCATGCCAGTACTCCTCGTGAATCGCGACCGGGCCAGAATGCGTAGCCGTAGTCCGGAATTCCGGCGCGGGTGGCGATCCGGCGGAGCACCACCGTACCGGCCTGGCCGATGGTGGCTTCTCCGGCCGGAACCCCAGTCACCTTGAGCAGCACTCGGACCGGGCTGCCGTCGAGCTGGACAACCGCCAGCGAATACGGGCCGGGCAGATCGGGTACCGGGATCCGCACCGTGGTGTGGGTGTAAACGGTGCCGGTGCGCGGCAACGGCTCGAGCCGATAATCGGTGGCCAGCACACCGTTGTCATCGACCCGAGCGCGAGGCGGGAACTGCGGTGCGGAGTCGATACCGGGCCGCTCCTCGAATACCGCAGCCTCCCAACGCAGCTTGGGATCGAACGCACGCGCATAAGCGGCCAGCGAAATCGGGATGCCGATGCCCTCGGCCGTCCGAAAGCTAGGCAGATCGCGACCCGTCACCTCATCGCGGGTGATCGTCGGCAATCGCGCGCTCAACTCCAGTTGCGCGGCGGTCACGCTGGACTGCTCGATAGCCAGCACCAAACCCGCTGTGCCCTTCTCGATGGCCGCGGCCAGGACGCGGATCAGTGCGGCCGCCGAGACCGTCGCGTCTTCGGCCGCGGCGCCCGTATCGAAACCACCCCCGAGTTGTCCTGCCGCGACTCCTGCGACCGCGGCGACGGACTGTGTCCCGTCGAGTCCCAGCCGGGCCAGCGTCGACTTCACCCCAACCTCACGCTGCAACCGCGGATCGGCATACACGTGCCGCTCCGCGTCCTGCCCACGCGCCATCGTCGGCAGGCTGCGGGTCTGTCGAGCGACCGTTGTCAACGCCGCACCCGAACCATCGACTCCGGTCAGCACCGCGGCGGCGGAGGCGACGGCATCGGTGTCATCGGCGGAGATGACGAGCGTGCCGGCGGGGGCAGACGTGATCTGGTCGAGCACCCCCGGCGCCCCTCCGAGAACCTCGGTCACCGGAATGTCGGCGGACAACGAAAGACCGGCGAGCAGCACAGCACCGTTGCCACCCTCCAGCAGGGGAAAGTCACGCGAGACGAGAACGACGCGTTGCGCAGAGGCCGCCGGATCGGCGGCGCGACCGGCGGCGACAGCCATGGTCAGTGCATCCTCGTCGGGTCCCTTGACCCGACGAGGATGGTTACCCACACCAGTCGTCCAGGGCGGAAGGTAAGTGCCAATAGACACGACGTCACTCACGGTGCTCAACCTCGCTCTAACATAGGGACCGTGACACGCAGGTCCAGCTGCTCCTGGATGCTACGCGTGAATTAGATATATAGTTGTATGTTTTTGACGTGAGGTTTGCCACCCCGCTGGCC
This sequence comes from Mycobacterium numidiamassiliense, assembly GCF_900157365.1. Classification (GTDB taxonomy): domain Bacteria; phylum Actinomycetota; class Actinomycetes; order Mycobacteriales; family Mycobacteriaceae; genus Mycobacterium; species Mycobacterium numidiamassiliense. Next base: position 1,308,711 of record NZ_FUEZ01000004.1, read on the forward strand.
GAGAGTGGGGCTGGACTACTTCAACCGTCCCGCCGACACCGATCGCGACCTGCCAGTCCGCGGTCGAAACTCCGCTGCCGACGGCTTGACTACCAAAGCAATTGGGTCAATCGCGGCTTGGCAGGTAGCGATGGCGGCGATCGTGATGTCGGGGCGGCGACCCGGGCGCCGCTAAAATAACATCTAACTATTTTAATAAATCACTAGACGTCGCCGCTGCGCCGTGGGTAGCCTACGTCCATGCTGGGGTCGTCTTGCGCCGCAATGATATCGGCTGTAGAGACGGCGCGCGACCGCCGTTTCGGCGATGCCAAATCCGATTACGCGGTCCCCGCCAAGGCTGTGCTTTGCTCGCACGAAGTCCGCCGACCCGTACTGCCACCTCGCGGCTAACAAGGAGGAGTTTGGACATGCACTATCGGCCACTGCCCGTGCCTGCCTCGGTGGTTGCCGCCGCTGTCCTCCTGGGAATTCCCGTCGCGCATGCGGATGGCGACAACAACACGCTTATCCCGAACAATAAGCGACTCAATGACGGTGTCGTCGCCAACGTCTTCACCGTGCAGCATCAAGCAGGCTGCACCAACGACGTTAGGATCAGTCCGCAGCTGCAACGTGCTGCGCAGCGGCACACGGAGGATGTGCTGAACAGCCGCGCGCTAGACGGTGATATCGGCTCAGACGGGTCCACGCCACAAGACCGTGCCAATGCGGCCGGCTTCCATGGCCCGGTGGCCGAAACGGTGGCGATCAATCAGTCAATCGCAATCAGCGGGAACGATTTGATCAACCGGTGGTACCACGACCCAGCCTATTTCAACATCATGTCCAACTGCGCCCACAGCCAAATGGGGGTGTGGTCGGAAAACAGTCCGGATCGCACCGTTGTGGTGGCGGTTTACGGGCAGCCCCAAGGGGTTGGGGGGGCAACACCGGCGAGCACCGAGGGCCAGAACATTCCGCTCGACCCCAGCCCTGACTATGACGCCAGCGACGAACTCGAGTTCGGCTTCAACTGGCTGCCCTGGATCCTGAGGGGCGTGTACCCGCCGCCGGCCCACCCTCCGGAATAGAGCAGGGGTCGGCCGTCGTTGGCGCCCGGATCTGAGGAGTTAGCTTAGTGTCCTAGCACGCGACTTTTATCGTGAATGTGCCGGCGGCCCTCATGCTGGGGTTGTTGATGTCGAAGCCTTCGGCGTTCCCACGGATGGTATACGTGTAACCATTCATGGTGACGTCGGCTTTGCCGTCGAGGCCGTGCGTGTAACTGCCGGTGAATCCGCCCAGATCGGTGATATTGACTGACTTGGCAGTGAGCGAATTTTGGTTGGAGACAACCGCGTTCGTACCTGCCGCGGTGTCACCGGTAGTGATCATTGTTAGCGGTCCAACCGGCATGCATGTCACCGCATGGGTCATCGGAAGCGCCTGATCGTTGATCATCACCTGCGCGGTTCCGGCGGGCAGTGTTCCCGGCTGAGGTGCTGTTGCGCCTGGTGACGACGAGCATGCGCTGATACTCGCCGCTACGACGACAGCTGCGGACGCGTTGCTGAACCGCTTGTGCACGAGCGCACCTCGCTTCGTTTCGCCACCTGTGCCGAGCCCGCGATGAGAGCAATGTAGGCACCGCCCAGACCCGTCGGCAACAGATCACTCTGCGAGCTGTTGGCTCGATCGAAACAACGGTACCCAACTTTTGTGCTGTGATCGCTGGATATCGCGATGGTTTTGCGAATTGATCTATCGGACCGCAATCGAGTCGCGTCCACCGCTCGCACGCGACCGCGCTCGAGATATGTGAATCATGCTGTGAAGTAAGGCCTTTCGGCGAGGTAATGCAACCGGATAGCCCGCCATCCTGGCGGCTAAGGACAGCAGGGGTTTTGGCCGGCGCTGACCGACCAGCCACCAGGGTCGCGAGTCGACGTAGCCGGCTTGGCTATCTGCGAGGCTTTAGCGACGCGACGAGCAGATTGCGCAGCACGCCCTCGTCACCAGCGTCTTCAGGCGTGGCGGGTTCAGCAATAAGGCTGAAGCTAATGCGGACAACCCAGCGCGCGAGGGTGTCGGCGCGAAGATCGCGGCGAATCTCGCCGGCGGCGGCAGCAGCCTCGAGGCGCCGCACGAGCGCGTCAGCGAGTTTGGCTCTCCACAACTCGGAGCCTTCGGCGGCGTGATAGGCAGCACCAAGGGCTTGGTGGTCTTCGACTAGTGATCGCAGTATCGGTGAGCCGCGGGCGATGTCGATCCCCCGCAGGCAAGCTGCGACGAGCTGAGCCAGGAAAGGTTCGTCAGTCTGCCAGCATTGCTCAACGGCTTGCAGCGTGGCGCCGAGCACTCGCACAAAGGAGGCCGCCAGCAGGGCGTCCTTGTTCGGGAAGTGGTAGTACACCGTCGACCGGTGCACACCCGCGCGCCGGGCGATATCGCCCATGCGAGTACGCACCGGCCCCTTCTCGGCGTAGCAAGCATCGGCCGCGGTCAACAAACGTTCGCGCGCCTCGCCCTCATCCGCAGGCGAGTCGGCGGCCCCCGATTTCGCACGACTTACTCTGGCGTGAGGGTCCACAACAGCACACTACGGTCTTCGCGGCATGCAGTTGGCGTGATAACGACAAGACCAACTGCTGCTCGGTAGTCGTTGTCCGTGGCGGACGGTGCGGCTCCTAGACTCGACCGCCGCGCCACCGAGGTGACGCTTGTTGAAGGCGCTGCCGCTCCGTCGTTCGTCAGCTCTGACACGATCGTGCCGCGTGCATACCAACGACGTTATATCCGCCAGTTAACCAGGTAGCAATCATCGAGCAGCGCGTGTGACTCACCGCGGTTCAGTACCCGGCGGATCCCTTGAGATTCCTCGGCAATGCATCAAAAAAAGATAATGATCTAATCCGATATATAGATAGATAATTTACTAAGCCAACTACGATTGGCGTCTTTCCTGTTCACGGAATCACCGTCGACCCTCGGCGCAATAAAGACGGGCCGCCTGCCTCGCCGCGAGCGGCGATTAACCGCCCGGCCAAATGGGGGCGTGGTCGGCAGTTGTCCAGAGCGCTAGGTAATGAGTTTTGGCGTTTGCGGCGGCACCGACCGATGTCAGGTTCTCGGACTTGTCGCCGCGCATAACCGCTGTTCACCGCTTCGTCGGGGCTTCGACGCGATCCAACGGCTGCTAGGTCCGTGTTGGACTGCGACCCAGTGGCTGCCCAGTCGTACACCCCGCGCCGCCCGGGACCGGGACGTCGGGATGGCACTATAAGGCATACACCACCACTCATTCGGTCTGATTTACGTTGGATCTCTGGATTTCTTAATTTGTTGCGGTGTGCAACAAAGACAAGCCTTAGTTGCACAAACACCTTCACGAAACATACTTATTACCTGTCGGTGACTAACCTGACACGACGTCGGTCGGAGATAATCGGCTAACAATGGTTCTAATTCAATGCCGACCCTAATCCCAGTTAAATAATTGAAATAAGACCAACCTTCCAGCAAATATGTTAGCGGCAGTTCAGTCGCCCTGAAACGGATCCTGAAAGTAGCGACACCCCGAAGGTTTCTGCCTAGCTGGCAGGACGATACCAGGCGATATCTGCACGGTACCGGGGTGGACAGCGCTCTCTGCCGATGTCCGCGGCCGATCGCCGCGAGGTCGCTCGGGGCGAAGGGATTGCGACATCCAAGCCAAAATTGTCGGACCGCACAGCAAATCAGGATAGTTACACAGACATCCACTGGGTTGCGTTGTTAGGAGTAGGCGATTCCTTGTTGCCCTGTGACAATGTCATGGTGTAGCGTCCCGCTGTGCTGTGGGCCACACATTGGAAGGCAGCGGGTTGTCTTTCCGTTGCCGGGGAGGATTCATCGTTTTAATGCGGGCTGAGTTTAGACACCAACGGGTGCACTAGTAGTGGAGACGGACACAGAGCCTATTCCGGCCGCTACCGCTGCGCAGACGCCGGTGGAGGCGTTCCTGGGTACTCGTCCCTGGGCGGCTTCCGCTAGCAAGCCGCTGCGCGAGGTCGGCAGCTTCTTCGCGTTGTCGCTCGACATCGCGGTGCAGATGGTCCGTCCACCCTTTGCCTGGCGTGAGTTCATCCATCAGGCGTGGTTCGTGGCTCGGGTGTCGGCCGCCCCGGCAGTCTTCTTAGCGATCCCGTTCAACGCGCTCGCCGTTTTCATCATTAACGTCCTGCTCGTCGAAATCGGCGCGGCCGACGCATCAGGAACCGGCTCTGCGCTCGCCGCCGTGGTATACCTCGGCCCGATAACGGCGGTGTTGGTAGTCGCCGGTACCGGCGCGACCGCAATGTGTGCCGACCTCGGCGCTCGCACCATCCGTGAAGAAGTCGACGCTATGCGAGTGATGGGCATCAACCCGGTGCAGCGGCTTCTCGTGCCCAGGGTGCTGGCGCTGGGACTCAACGGGCTGGTGTTGAACGCCGTCATCACCATCGTCGGCCTGGTGACCGAATACCTATTCTCCGTCTACTTTCAGCACATCAATCCCGGCTCGTATACAGCCAGCCTTACGCTGCTCGTCGGGCTGACCGATGTGATCATCGCCTTCGCCAAGGCGATGCTGTTCGGTCTCATCGCCGGTCTTATTGCTTGCTACAAGGGCATCACCGTGGGTGGCGGTCCGCAAGGCGTCGGCAACGCGGTGAACGAGACCGTGGTCTACACGTTCATGGCGTTGTTCGTGATCAACGTGGTGCTGACCGCGATTACCGCGCAGGCGACGATGTGAGCGCCATCCCGGCGGCGCACCGGCTGCCGCAGCTGACGAATCGAGTCCGCGGTTTTGTCGACGGATGGAACCGGCTCGGAAGCCAGACCGCGTTTTACGTCAAAGCCCTTGGCTTCGTGTGGGAGGCCTGCGCCCGCTACAAGGCGGAGACGCTGCGCCTGATCGCCAACATGAGTCTGGGCGTCGGCGCGCTGGCCATCATCGGCGGCACCGTGGTCATCGTTGCCACCTTGACCATGTCAACCGGTGGACTCGTCGGCATCCAGCTGTACCGATCACTATCCGATGTCGGGGTGCAGGCGTTGAGCGGTTTCGCCTCCGCCTACATCAACACGCGCATCAGTTCACCGCTGATCGCCGATATCGGCTTGGCGGCCACAATCGGCGCCGGCGCCACCGCGCAACTGGGCGCCATGCGGATCAACGAGGAGATCGACGCGCTCGAGGTGATGGGTGTGCACACGATCACCTACCTGGTCTCGACCCGGATAGTGGCGGGCGTCATCGTCGTGGTTCCGCTGTGGTGCGTGGCTGCGCTGGCCGGGTTTCTGGCTACGCGAGGCCTTGTCATTTTCGTCTACGACCAACCGCCCGGCGTGTATGACCACTACTTCAATACATACCTGCAACCCACCGACCTCATCTGGTCGTTGCTGCAAGTCATCGCCTCCGCCGTAACGATCATGCTGGTGCACACGTACTACGGCTTCACCGCCTCGGGCGGGCCTGCCGGCGTCGGTGAAGCGGTCGGTCGTGCCGTGCGCACGTCACTGATCGTGGCGGTCGCGGTCACGTTGGCGGTGGCACTGGCCGCCTACGGTGTGACCGGCGACTTCCACCTTTCCGGGTAGCGGCGATGAAGAGCAAAAGGCGCGAGGCCGGTCTGCACCCGGCGATCTGGACCTTCATCCTTCTGGCCTGCATCTGCGCGCTGATCGTGCTGACGGTGGGCGCGTTCAACAGGGACTTCAGGCCCTATGCCCGGGTGACGCTGACATCTGACCGGGCGGGGCTGGTCATGGAACCCGGAGCCAAAGTTAAGCTGCGCGGCGTCCAGGTTGGCAGGGTCGCGTCAATCCAGTCAGGCGATCCGGTGAAACTGCAGCTGGAGCTGTACCCAGAGCAGCTCAATTACATTCCCGCCAACGTCACCGCCGAGATCACCGCGCCAACGGCCTTCGGGGCCAAATACGTGGACCTGCTTGCCCCGGCCCACCCAACCGCACAACGGCTGGCGGCGGGAGCGGTGGTGAAGTCGCGCAATGTGAGTGTCGAAGTGAACACGGTGTTCCAGAACCTCGTTGCGCTGCTCAATCAGGTCGACGTCCCCAAACTGAATGCGGTGCTCACCGCGCTGGCCGACGGATTTCGCGGCAATGGTGAAGCGATCGGCGAGGCCACCACCGACCTCAACCAGGTCCTGCTGGCTATCAATCCGCGCAGCGAGACGATCCGTGCCGACTACCGCGCCCTCCAAGGGTTCAGCGACACCTACAGCGCGGCCGCAGCCAACATCGTGAGGGTGCTCGACGCCGCCAGCACGACGAGCGTCACCGTCACCGATAGCGCAAAACAACTCGACTCACTGTTGCTCAACGTCAGCGGCCTTTCCCGCGGCGGCGTCAACCTGATCGGCCCCAATAGGGACAACCTCGTGCACGGCATCAACTTGCTGGAGTCCACCACGCGCCTGTTGATGAAGTACAACCCGGAACTGACCTGCACGCTGGTCGGCGGGAAAAACGCCCTCGACTTCGGGGCCGTAGCTTCTTCCGGCGGCTCCAATGGATACTCCGAGATCTTGGACGTCGGGTTGCTGCTAGGCAAGGACGCATACCGGTATCCGCAAAACCTGCCGGTCAATGGCATCAAGGGCGGCCCCGGCGGCCAGCCGGGATGCGGATCCTTGCCCGACGTGGCCAAGAACTGGCCGCAGCGCTACCTGGTCACCGACTCCGGGTGGGGCACCGGAATGGACGTGCGACCCAACCCCGGCATCGGCTTCCCGGGCTATACCAACTACTTCCCCGTCACCAGGGGGACGCCCCAACCGCCCAGCATCCGCCATCCGTCGGACCCGGCGCCCGGTCCCATCCCGTATCCAGGAGCACCACCCTACGGTGCGCAGCTCTATGCCCCGGACGGAACGCCGCTGTATCCCGGCCTGCCGCCCGCGCCTCCGCCGGGCGGTCCACGAGAACCCGGTCCTGCGCCGGCGGGCTCCGAACCGTTCGTGCCGTTAGTGCCGCCCGGGATTCAAGCAACGTGCGGAGTCCTCAACCAGCCGTGCGGACCGCCACCATCGGCTGCGCCCCCGCCTTGACGGCCGAAGGCGACAGGTAGCAGAAGCCACAGAGGAAGGCAGATATGCGAGAGAATTTGGTAGGCGCCACATGGCGTCTTGCCATTTACTTGGTCGTGTGCTTGTTGGGCGCGTTCGCGTTGGTCGCCGTCTTCGGCCAGCTCCGCTTCCAACCGGAGAAGACCTACAAGGCCGTGTTCGCGAATGTGTCCGGGCTAGAGGGCGGAAACTTCGTCCGCATCGCCGGTGTCGAGGTTGGCAAGGTCAAGAACATCACCATCCAGCCGGACTCCACGGTGCTCGTCGAGTTCACCGCTGCCGACTCGGTGGTGCTGACCGAAGGCGCTAGGGCCGCCATCCGCTTCGCCGACCTCATCGGGGGCAGATATATGGCACTCGAAGAGGGTGCCGGGGCAGTAAAGAGACTGTATCCGGGCGGGACTATTCCGCTGAGCCGCACCGAGCCGGCACTCGACCTCGATGCACTGATCGGCGGATTCCGGCCCTTGTTCCGCGCGTTGGACCCCGACCAGGTGAACAAACTGACCGGCCAACTGATCGCGGCTTTCCAGGGTCAGGGCGGCACGATCGGCTCGTTTCTCACCCAAGCCGCGGCCCTGACCAACACTCTGGCCGATCGGGATCAACTGATCGGCCAGGTCATCACGAACCTGAATACTCTGCTCGGTTCACTCAGCGGCCAGAGCAAACAGTTCGCCAAGGCCGTCGACTCACTATCTGAACTTGTGATAGGCCTCGAAGCCCGTAAGCAGGACATCAGCAACGGGGTGGCATACGCCAACGCCGCCGCCGGGTCGATCGCCGACCTGCTGGCACAGGCCCGCCCGCCGCTGAAAAAGGTTGTGGGGGAGACGGACCGGACTGCCGGCACCGTGCTGGCCGATCGTGAATTCTTTGACAACTACCTCAACGCCTGGCCTGACGCGTTCAAGATCCTCAACAGGCAGGGCCTAACCGGCGACTGGTTCAGCTTCTATCTATGCGACGCCATTCTGAAAGTGAATGGCAAAGGCGGCCAACCGGTGTATATCAAGCTCGCCGGCCAGGCCACCGGGAGGTGCACGCCGCGATGAGAACCTTCTCCGAACGCAACCCGCTCACCATCGGCGCCATCGGCCTCGGCATCACCTTTGTTGTCATGTTGCTGGCGCTGAACTACGACAAGCTGCCGTTCTTCCAGACGGGCAGGACCTACTCGGCATATTTCGCCGAGGCCGGCGGCCTGGTACCCGGTAACGCCGTTCAGGTGTCGGGCTTCCGGGTCGGTCAAGTCTCGAGTGTCGAGCTGGATGGAGCGCGGGTGCTGGTCAAGTTTCACGTCAACGGCGACGTGCACCTCGGTGACCGCACGGAGGCAGCAATCAAATTGAAGACCGTGCTCGGCACAAAGCTCCTTGCCGTCACCCCGCGGGGAGAGGGGCAGCTGACTGGCCCGATACCCCTCGATCGGACCAGGCCGGCCTACCAACTGCCCGACGCGCTGGGAGATCTCACCACCACCATTAGCGGGTTGAAGACCGATCAACTATCCAACTCGCTGGCCGTGCTGGCCGACACGTTTTCGGATACTCCGCCCGACCTCAAGGCCGCGGTGCAGGGGTTGGCTCGGTTCTCGAAGTCACTAGACGAACGCGACACCCAGCTGCGAGACCTGTTGGGTAACGCGAACAAAGCGACGAAGGTGTTGAGCGAACGCAGTGACGAGATCGTCAACCTGGTCGCCAAGACCAATGCGCTGTTGGTGCAACTGAAAAGCCAAAGCAGCGCGTTAGACCAGATCTCCAACAATCTGTCCGCGGTCGCCCAGCAGGTGAAGGGCTTTATCGCCGAAAACCGCAGCACCCTCAAGCCGGCGCTGGACAAGCTCAACGAGGTGTTAACCATCGTCGACAACCGCAAAGAACGCGTCCAGAAGGCGCTCACGGGGCTGAACAGCTTCTCGTTGCGGCTGGGTGAAACGGTCTCATCCGGGCCGTTCTACGAAGCCTATGTCGCCAACCTGCTGCCCGGTCAGTTCGTGCAGCCGTTCATCGATGCGGCTTTCTCCGACCTTGGCCTGGATCCGAACGTGCTACTGCCCACGCAGCGCGCCGACCCGGAGGTCGGCCAGCCGGCAACGCCGCCGCTACCGATACCGTTCCCGCGGACCGGCCAGGGCGGGGAACCGCGCATGAACATCCCGGACGCCATCACCGGTAACCCCGGCGATCATCCGTGCGGTGTGCCGGGTGTGGCCTTGCCTGGCCCTGGCTGCTACCCGTATCGGGAGCCACCACCCGCACCGCCACCTGGCGGGCCCCCGCCAGGACCGCCGGCGCCCGCCATCGCGCCCCCAGACCTGCCCGGTGAAGGCGGCGGACAATGAACTCACGTAACGCCAAGATCGGCTTGGCCTTCACGCTAGTGGTGCTGCTTATGGGCGGCATCGCTACGGTGGTGCGGACAGCCGGCGGCAGCGGACGTACCACCGTCACCGGATACTTCGCGGATAGCACCGGCCTCTACAACGGCGACGACGTCGTGATTCTCGGTGTGCGCGTCGGCAAGGTCGAGAAGATCGAACCACAGCCCAGCCGCGTCAAGATCACCTTCTGGTACGACGCCAAATACCGGGTGCCCGCCGAGGCCAAAGCCGTGATCCTGTCACCGTCGCTGGTGACGCCGCGATCCATCCAGTTGACGCCCGCCTACACGGGCGGGGCGGTGATGGCGGCCGGGGCGGTGATCCCACAGGAACGTACCGCGGTTCCGGTGGAATACGACGACCTGCGCCAGCAGCTCGAGAAGCTGACGCAGACGCTGCAGCCCACCAAGCCGGGCGGCACCAGCACCTTGGGCGCATTCATCAACACCGCCGCCGACAATTTGCGCGGTCAGGGCCCGGATATCCGAGACACCCTCATCAAGCTGTCACAGGCGATATCGGCGATCGGCGACCACAGCAGCGACCTGTTCAGCACCTTGAAGAACCTGTCGATCCTGGTCTCCGCGCTGCATGACAGCAGCGACCTGCTGCGCCAACTGAACCAGAATCTGGCCGCGGTGACCAACCTGTTGGCCAATGACCCCAACGAGGTCGGAAACGCAGTTCACGACCTCAACGACGTGGCCGACGACGTCCGAAACTTCGTGGCCGATAACCGAGAGACGCTGGGTACCACCTCCGACAAGCTGGCTTCGGTATCACAGACGGTGAACGCAAGCCTCGACGATGTCAAACAAATTCTGCATGTCGCCCCGACAGCCTTCCAGAACTTCCTCAACATCTACCAACCCGCCCAAGGCGCGCTGACCGGAGCGTTGGGAGTGAACCAATTCGCCAACCCAATCCAGTTCCTGTGCGCCGCGATTCAGGCGGCCTCGCGCCGCGGCGCCAAAGAGTCAGCGAAACTCTGCGTGCAATATCTGGCACCGATCTTCAAGACCCGTCAATACACCTTCCCGCCGCTGGGCGAGAATCTCTTCGTCGGAACCACGGCTCGTCCCAACGAAATTACCTACAGCGAGGACTGGCTGCGGCCCGATTATGTTCCCCCACAGCCGGCAGCGCCCGCCCTGGGCGCCCCGCCACCTCAGCCAAACTCCGCCCCCCCGCCGGCGGCCGTCCAACCGGTGTCGACCAATCCAGCCGACGGCCTGCGCGGGCTGATGGTGCCTTCGGGAGGTGGACAGTGAGTCGATCACGGCGCTGGTCTCGCGCAGCCATGGGGCTGGTGCTTGCTGCGACGGCGCTGTCCGGTTGCGGGTTCCGCGGCGCGAACTCGTTTCCGTTGCCGGGAACCAGCGGGGGTGGCCACGGTTCGTACACGATCCAGGCGCAGATGCCCGATGTGCAAAATCTCGAACGGAATTCTCGCGTTCGGGTCAATGACGTCACCGTCGGCACGGTGAGCAACATCGAGCTTCAGGGTTGGCACGCACTGGTCACCATGACGATCAGCGGTGACGTCGACCTGCCGGCCAACGCGACCGCCACGGTCGGGCAGACCAGCTTGCTCGGTTCGGTGCACGTCGAACTGGCGCCCCCCACCGGGGTCCCGCCTGAAGGCAAGCTCAAAAACGGATCGCTGATCCCGCTGTTGTCGTCCGACACCTATCCGTCTACCGAACGGACGCTGGCCGCGGTTTCGCTGGTGCTCAACGGCGGCGGTCTAGGGCAGATCCAGGACATCACCAAGTCCTTGAGCACCGCCTTCACCGGCCGCGAGGCAGACCTGAGAAGCCTGCTCGGGCAGCTCGACAAGTTCGTCGGCTACCTCGACGACCAAAAAGGCGACATCATCGCCGCAACGGAGAGCCTCAACAACCTGGTTGGTCAATTCGCCGACCAGAAACCGGTAATCGACAAGGCGTTGAAGACCATCCCGAACGCCTTGACCGTGTTGAAAGACGAGCGAAACGCGCTGGCCGACGCTCTCGGTGACCTGAGCAGATTCGGCGCGCTTGCCGCTGACTCGGTCAACAAGACTAAGGAAAATCTGGTCAAAGAGCTCAAGGACCTGGGCCCGGTGCTGCAGTCACTGGCGGATGCCGGGCCAGCGCTAACCCGTGCGCTGGATTTCTACGGAACCTTCCCGTTCCCCACCGGCACACTCAGCAAATGGATGCGAGGCGACTATGCGAACCTGACTGCGGTCATCGACCTGACGCTGAGCCGGCTGGACGCATCCTTTTTCACCGGAACCCGGTTCGAGTGCAATCTGACCGAGCTTGAGCTGCAGTGGGGCCGCACTATCGGCCAGATGCCCAGCCCATGCACCGCGGGCGGTCCGTACAACCCCGGCAACCCCCTGGTTGTCCCGTATCACTTCGATCAGGGGCGCTGACATCATGCTCACTAGGCGAATCAAGATCCAGCTGCTGGTGTTCGCGGTTGTCAGTGTGGTCGCAGGCACCGTCATGTTCTTCAACTACATGCACGTGCCGACGGCATTCTTCGGGGTCGACCGCTACACGGTCACGGTGCAGCTGCCCGAGGCCGGCGGCCTGTACCCAGGGGGCAACGTCACCTACCGAGGAGTCGAGGTGGGTCGGGTACGGGACGTGCGCTTAACGAGTAGTGGCGCCGAGGCGGTGCTCCAGCTGGATTCGGATGTCCACATCCCCGCCGACCTCAGCGCCCAGGTGCACAGCGTGTCCGCGGTCGGCGAGCAATATGTCGAGCTGCTGCCGCGCACCGGCGAGGGGCCGTCGCTGCGAAACGGCGACGTGATCCCTGTGGACCGCACGTATGTTCCGCCAAACCTGAACTCGCTGCTGCAGGCGACCAATCGCGGGTTGACCGCGATCCCGCGCGACAACCTCAAAACGGTGGTCGACGAATCCTATGTCGCCGTCGGCGGGCTGGGCCCGGAACTGTCCCGGCTGGTCAAAGGGACGACCAATCTGGCGATAGACGCCCGCAAGAACCTGGACGCGCTCGTCACCTTGATCGACGAGTCCAAGCCCGTCTTGGACAGCCAGTCCCAGTCATCGGATGCGGTGCAGGCGTGGGCCGCCCACCTGGCCACCATCACCTCACAGCTTCGAGACAACGACTCCGCGGTCGCGGGCCTGCTTCACACGGGCGGCCCAGCGGCCGCCGAGGCCCGACAGTTGTTCGACCGGTTGAACCCCACGTTGCCGATCGTGCTCGCCAACCTGGTCAGTGTTGGGCAGGTGGGAGTCACCTACCGGGACAACCTGGAAGCCATCTTGGTGGAGCTGCCGCAAGGGGCCGCCGACGTCCAAGCGACCGGCGTGCCCAACAGGAATACCAAACAGCCGTACTTGGGCGGCTACCTCAGCTTCAACCTGAACCTCAACTGGCCGCCGCCCTGCGTCACGGGGTTCCTGCCGGTCCAGCAGGAGCGGGCCGCCAGCTACGAGGACTACCCGGACCCGCCAAAAGGCGACCTTTACTGCCGGATACCGCAAGGCTCGATGATCAATGTGCGCGGCGCGCGCAATCTGCCGTGTGAGACTCGCCCCGGCAAGCGCGCACCGACCGTCAAGATGTGCGAAAGCGACGAGACTTACGTCCCCCTGAACGACGGCTTTGCCTGGAAGGGGGATCCGAACGCGACGTACACCGGCCAGAATGTGCCACAGCTGCGGCCAGGAGATGAGCCGCCCGGGCAGTCCGCGCCCCCGTCGCCGCCGGGTCCTGCACCGCCCCCGATCGCTGCCGTCCAATACGACCCAGCCACCGGTATGTACGTGGGACCAGACGGGCGTATGTACAGCCAAGCCGACTTGGCCCACGGAGCTACGAAGGAGCAAACATGGCAGAGCATGCTGCTGCCTCCCAAGAGGAATTGAGCGATATGGAACGGACAGAAACAACCCCCGCATTGTCCGGTGACACCGACCCGGGTTCGCCGGATTTGCCCAAACTGGTCACCTCGAAAAGGCAGGAGGCCGACGCGGCCCCTGATTCGGAGCTGGCCGCGGAAGGACCGGTCGACGAAGCCGATGATTACGATGCGGCGGTCGATGACGAAGTCGACGATGCCTCGAAAGACGCTGCGCCGCTGAAGAAGCGGATATCGCCGGTACGGTTGGCGGCGGTGTGGGGGGTGGTCACACTAGTCTCCTTGGGCGCTCTGGGCGGTTGGTTCGGGTTTCGGATGTATCAGTCACACCAGGCCCATGAACAGCGCGAGCTACTGATTCAGGTCGCAAGGCAAGGGGCGCTGAACTTGACGACGATCGACTGGCAGCACGCCGATGCTGACATACAGCGCATTCTGGACTCGGCGACAGGCACTTTCTACGACGACTTCTCCAATCGGTCCAAACCCTTCGTCGACGTCGTCAAGAAGGCGCAGTCGAAGTCGGTAGGCACAATCATCGAGGCGGGTGTGGAGTCGCAGTCGGCCACCGAAGCCCAAGTGCTGGTTGCCCTGTCGGTCAAGACGTCGAATCTTGGTGCAGCAGAACAGGATCTGCGGCATTGGCGAATGCGAATCACCGTGCAAAAGCTCGGAAACGACGCGAAAGTCTCCAACGTCGCATTCGTGCTATGAGTAACTTCCAGGTCGGCAAGCACCGAGTACTAAGTCTACGAACCAGAAAGGGCACCACCGCCGTGCCGGTTGACATCGATTCCGCCACTGAGCAAGACGAAGCCATCGTCGTCGAGGAGACGACCGACTTGGCGGCAAGCGCACCGGACGAACTTGAGGCGACCGGTGACGCGCACGACACGAACGGAACAAAAGACATTGCTGAGGCAGAGGAGGCGTCCGCCGAGGGCGAGGACACTGAAGCCGAGGACGCGAAAGACGTTGAGTTCCCGGTACGTAAGCGCAGGATTGTATGGTCCCGGGCGTTGGTCTTCGGGGCGCTGCCCGTACTGGCGTTGCTGATCGCGGTGGCCGCCGGCTACCTCAAGTGGCAAGACACGTGGGTCCGCAGCTCCGGGGCCGCTGGCATCGAGTCGGTCGCGGCGGCCAAAGAATCTACCGTTGCGATACTGTCCTACCAGCCCGACAGCGTCGAAAAGGAACTAGGGGCCGCCCGCGACCGGCTGACCGGTAAGTTTAGGGACTCCTACGCAGATCTGGTCCGCGACGTGGTGGTACCCGGCGCCAAGAAGGACCACATCTCGGCGATCGCCACCGTTCCCGCTGCCGCCTCAGTGTCGGCGACACCAAACCACGCGGTTGCTCTGGTGTACGTCGACCAGACTGTAACCGTTGGCAACGATGCGCCCACCGACACCGCATCCACGGTCCGCGTGACTATGGACAAGGTCGGCAACCGGTGGCTGATCTCATCATTCGACCCGATCTGAGGCTGGGATGGCAGACTTGGACATCTCGGCACATGGCCTGAGTGGGGCATCGACCGTGCGACCAGCGCCGCGCTCATGTGATCGCCCCGGCAATCTTGAGTTCGATGAGGCGATCGTCATCGATGCCTAATTCGCGCAGCACGCTGTCGGTGTGCTCGGCGAACTGCGGCGCTCTGGGCAGGCTTGCCGGGGCGTCGTCGAACTTCACCGGATTGGCCACCAACTTCTGCGGATGACCTTCTGCGTCAACGATTTCGGCGATAAGGCCATTGGCGGCTAGTGCTTCGTCATTGGCTATTTCCCAGGCGTCCTGTACCGGGGCCCATTGCCCCCTGCCCTTGCGCAATAAGGATTGGCACTCGGCGAAGGTCAAGTTGCCGATCGCTTCCGCGACGATGTGTTGGGCAGTTTCGCTGTGCTCGGCCATCGCCTCGATCGAGGTGAACCGGGGATCTTCGGCCAGATCGTGCAGACCCATCAGTCGGCAGAACTCCGGCCAGTACCGCGTCGGCTGCAGCATCGACAATTGGACGAACCTTCCGTCCGAAGTCCGATAGGCGCCGGTGAGCGGGTTACCCGGAGCCTGGGTTCGGCGTTCGACCTTCGGCAGGGGGCCGCCCATCAGCATCGCCATGTTCACGCTGAATTGCGTTGCCCAGGCGCCGACCGCGAGGAGCGAGACGTCGAGCACCGACGGTTCCCCCGTGGTCTGCCTGCCGTAAAGTGCCGCCGCCACACCTCCGGCAATGGTGATCCCGCCGATGTTGTCTCCGTACGCTCCGGCGGGCATGAACGGGGTTTGCGCCGCGTCGGGTGATGTGAGGCCGTCCGCGCTGCCGCCGCGGGCCCAGAAGGCCGTCGCGTCGTAGGCGCCGGCATCGCGGTCTGGCCCATTGGAACCGAAGCCATTGCCGACGACATAAATGATGTCGGGGTTCACTCGGCGGACGTCGTCGAGGTCGATGGACAGCTTCTTCCGCGACGACGGCAGGTAGTTCGTCAGGAACACATCGCTTCGCCGGATCAGCTCGTCGAGCAGCGGACGCGCCTCGGAATTGTCCAGGGCCAGACCGACACTGCGCTTTCCGCGGTTGGGCGCTTCCATAATGGGCGCGAACGACGATCCGGGTACGGTTGCCGCGGCCCCCAACACCTTGACCAAGCCGCGCTGGGCATCGCCGGTGACAGGATGCTCGATCTTCACCACGTCGGCGCCCCAGTCGGCGAGCACCGCGCCTGCCGAGGGAACGAAGGTGAACTGGGCGACCTCCAGCACGCGAACTCCGTCGAGCGGTTTACGCATCAGATGTCCTTCAAGTGAGGGTGGGCGCGGGGCCCACTCAGTGCATGATGTCTCGGACCTTCGTCTTCTCGTAGCCCTTGAGCAGCTCGGCGCTGGCGTTCTCCATGTGTCGCCGCCAATGCGCCTCGGCCTCAGCGCCGTCCCGAGCGGCCACCAAGTCGGCGAGTCGGGTGTACGACCGCATCAGCTTGGTGTACTGAGCCTTGGGCACGACGTTTTGAACGCTGAGAAATGCTGCGGTCATGTGCTTTTCGAAGATCTCGTGCAGCATGCCGACGATCACGGTCAGCGTCGCGTTGCCCGACAATTCGACTAGCCGGCGGTGCAATGCGGTCGAGGCTGCGGCCAATTTGCCGGTCTCCCATGCAGCGGGGATCTCCTCGATGAGTTCGCGTAACTCGCGATGGGCCGCAGCTGTGCCATCCTCTGCGAGCAGTCGGGCCGCATACGGTTCAATACCCATCCGTGCCGTCATCACGTCCGCGAGCGTCGTTCCCGCCATCTCGAGCAGGAAGCCCGCCGGCCGCGCGACGATCTCGGGGCCCGGGACGCGAACCCGGGCGCCGGTGCGTGAGCCGCGCCGCACCTCCACGAGGCGGTCGGACTCCAAGACTCGCACCGCTTCTCGCAGTGACGGCCGGCTGACCTGGAAGTGATCCATGAGTTCGGCTTCGTAGGGGAGGAAGTCGCCGTCTTTAAGCTGTCCCTCGACGATCATCCGCCGCAACGTGTCCGCCACGATCTCGGCCGTCTTCGGCGACCGCACCGCGCCGTTATTCTGTGACGCGGTCATCGGCGCGAGCGGTTCCCGCTTGGGCATCGCGACCTCCTGAACTCGACATGTAGTACTCAGTACACCATGTAAGGCGCCGATATGGTGCACCCGTGGATGGCGTCAGTGCAGTTGCGAAAGAAGGCGCGTCGCGGCCGCACCATAGCCGGCGCGTCGTCGGCGTCCGACCAGGAAGCTTGGCGGTGATGCAAATGCCGTGTCGGGCAGTCGTTTGCGAGCTGCAAGCATTTCGCGCGCCTGTGTGTCATCGCCGCAGATCGCGATCGACCACAGCATATCGTCGGTGACGTGGTCGGCGATCGTTTCCGGATGGCCGCTGCGGAAGGCCGATCGGATCCGGGCGACCTCGTCTGTCCAACCGTGCAGTTCAACGAGTGAGTCGTAGGTCTTCACGGTGAAGTAGAAGGCGATCTGCAGCCGCGCGTCCCGGATAGCCCGGGAAGGGTCGTTGTTGTCGATCGCGGTGATCAGCCAACCCCAGCGGCGTAGTTCGGCCGCGCCACGTCCGCTTGATTCGGCGCCGCGGGCCAGTTCTGGCTCGACGAGTTCGGTCCACCAGCGATCGGTGAACAGGCCGTGCCCCAGCACGCCGTCGGCGGTGCGACCTGCCGTCCGCAACATGATCTTGTTGAAGGCGCCGATCAAGATGGGCACGTCCAACCGGCCGAGCACGGGTGCGCGGATGTCGGCGTCGATCGTGTAGAACCGGCCCTCGTATCGAACGCGTTCGCCGTTCTCGGCGTTCAGGAACGCCCTGATCGCCTCGACCAATTCGGCCATCCGGGGTGCGGGGTGGGTGGCGTCGACACCGAACCAGTCCCTGTTCATTCGCGAGGTCCCCGACCCAAGTCCCAGAAAGACCCTGCCCGGCGCGAGTGTGGAGAGATGTCGGACGGCCGCGGCGTGCACGAACGGGGACCGGGCGAACGCATAGGCGATACCCGGGCCGATGTTCGCCTGCGAGGTACCGAGGGCCATCTCAGTCGCTGTGATGTAGGCGTTGAGGTCGGCGAACTCGCCGGCGCAAAACGCCTGCGCGCCGGCGGTCTCCGCCTGCGCTGCCAGCGCGGGCCCCAGCCACGGCAGACCCCAGTCCATGCGCCCTCGCATCCGTCTAGAGCACATCATTAACCTAGTAAGATAAGTGATTGTACGTCCTGATTGGTCGCCGTGGGGAATTCGCCGGATGGCACGCTCTTTTAGACAAAAGTGTCAAAAATGGGTAGCCTCGAAATACGGCTGTTTAGGTATCGCGCGTGGAAAGGGCGTTCGGATAATGCAAACCCTGCCGAGCATGCTGCCCACCGGTTGGTTTCAGGTGGCCTGGAGTGCTGATATCGCCGTCGCCGAGGTGGTCCCGATGCACTACTTCGGCCGGGATCTGGTCGCCTTCCGGCAGCTGGACGGGGTGGTGAAGGTGCTGGACGCGCACTGCCAGCATCTTGGCGCCAGCCTGGCCCACGGTGGGTGCGTAGTCGAAGAAGGCATCCAGTGTCCGTTTCACGGCTGGGTGTGGAACGGCGCCGGACGCAATGTCCACATCCCGTACCAGGATCGGCCCAACAAGGCCCGCCGAGTACGTTCCTATCCGGTCGCGGAGCTCAACGACTCGATCTTGATCTGGCATGACAGCGCCGGCCGGGAGCCGCTATGGGTGGCGCCGGACGCCTTCGCGGTGCTCGGCGATCATATCCGCTCGCGGCGGTTCCACCCGTTTGGCGCCGATTGCCGGACGCGGCACGAGCGGGTAAAGGTGCATCCCCAGGTGATCGCCGAGAACGCCGTCGATCCCCACCACTTCCAATTCGTCCATCGCACCCCGATCAGTCCCGTGGTGTTGCGTGAAAGCACCGACAGCTCGACCTGGTCGGCCAAGGTCGGCTTCGGCAGGAGGTGGGGCGACGGCCTGGACCGCGACGGCGACACGATGAACACGATCGAGATCTATTGGTCAGGCCTCGGTCTCAGCTACAGCGGCGAACACGTCCGCGACGGAATCCGGGTCATCTCGATCTGCGCGACACCAGTCGACGACACCAGGTCCGACATCTTCGCCGGGTACTGGATCAGCGAGGAAAACGCAGCGGGCCCTGGTGATTTCGAGGCTCGGCTGGCCGCGGCGAAAGTCGCCCTACCCGACGACATCCGGATCTGGGAGCACCAGGAGTATCTCGAACGGCCGGGCCTGGCGACCTCGGAGGGGGCGGGCTTTCGCGCGCTGCGCCGGTGGGCGAGCGGGTTCTATCCCGAACCGCAGGCCACAGCCGAACCGGCTACGCGTGGCGCCTGAGGGCTCGCCCCGGCGGCCAACACGCAAGTCCGACCGCACCCGGGAATCAATCCTCGACGCCGCGCGGACGGCGTTCGCGCGCAAGGGTTTTTCGGGCGTCACCATCAGGGACATCACCGACCTCGCACCTGTCACCCGGGCGAACTTCTACTATTACTTCTCCGACAAGACCGAGCTCTTCATCGACCTCGGCACCAATACCTACCGCGAAGCGCTGGCGGTTGTCGAGGGTTTCATGGAGCAGGGGAGCCCGCCCAGCCGGGAGGACGTCGAGGCCTGGGTTGCCGGCTACTTCGACTACCTCGACCGCAACGGTGCGTTCGTCATCCGCTCCACCGAGGACATGCCTCCCGATCGCAAATTCCGCGCCGCGGTCGCCCGCTCGCACCGTCGAACCGCCGCCGCGCTCGGTGAGGGCATCGCAAAGATCGCGCCGACACCGCCCAACCTTGACCCCGTGGCTACCGGGCTGGTGATTATGGCGATGCTCGAACGCTCATGGCTGATGGTTCGCCACAACGAGGTCCCGTCGACGACGCGCCAAGCGGTGCTTATGGCGGCCACCGAAATGCTGTGGCGAACGGTCAACGGTCAGACCTGACCGATGCCCATTCGTCGATGAGCTTATCGATCGTGGTCAGCCGACCCAGCACGGCAATAGTGTTGTCCAGCACCTGTTCTGCATAGTCCTTGGGGGTTCCACCGACAGCGTCGCGCGGGACGACGAGGTCGAAACCGGCCTGCGTAACATGCCCGGCAGTGTGGGTGATCGCCAGGTTCAGCGAGACGCCGGCAAGGACGATGGTGCTCACACCCAAGCCCCTGAGCACAGGCAGCAATTCGGAATCGAGCGTGGGGAACAGGCCGTGATGGCGCGGTAACACCAGATCGGTGGGCGCCAGCAGCTCGGGAAGCACTGCGGTGGAGGCGGTTCCGGGAGCCCAATGTGCGGTTGCCGGGCCCAGCGCCCGCCAGATACGCGCCGTACCGGTCGGCCGCCCGCCGAGGTTGCCCTCGTAGGTCGCATGCACCACTCGTGCGCCGAGCCGGCGGGCGGAATCGAGAAGTCGGCGCACACCGGAGACGAGTTCGGAGCTGTCGGCGGCCAAGGCGGGCAAGACGGATTCGGGGCCCAGTACACCGTTCTGGCATTCGACGCAGACAACGGCCGTAATCTCGGGGTCCCATGGAGTCGGAGCCATCCTTCGACCCTAGTATATTTTTTGACACTCGTGACGAAATATTTGGTAGATCCCGTACGGAATATAAGGATTCGTCTCCTCTGCATCGACAGAATCTAAGGTGACATCATGGAGATCCGCGATCACATCTCATCCGGTAAACCTGCGCTGGTCCTCGCTCGGGCTGGCACCGTGATCCACTTCGCCGAGCTGGAGAAGCGTGCGAACCGTCTGGCTCACTTCTGGTACGCCGCCGGACTTCGTGAGGGCGACACCGTCGCGGCAATACTCGAGAACAACGAACACGTCCATGCTGTGATGTGGGCGGCGAGGCGAAGCGGTCTGTACTACGCGTTGATCAACACCCACCTCACCGCCGCCGAGGCGGCCTACATCGTCGACAACAGTTCAGCCAAGGCGGTGATCGGGTCACGCGCGACGCGCAGCGTCTGCGAAGGCCTCGCCGATCATTCCCCCAGCGGGCTACCCGAGCTGCTGTTGATCGCCGACGACGATCTGGCCGGATGGGATCGCTACCCGGAATGTGTTGCCGACCAACCCGATACGCCTATCCCCGACGAACGCGAAGGCGATCTGCTGCAGTACTCGTCGGGAACCACTGGGCGACCCAAGGGGATCCGCCGCGACCTTGCGCATCTACCACCGAACGAAGCACCCAACATCTTGATGCCGTTGATGAATGCCGTCGGAATCACCGGCGATTCGGTGTATCTGAGCCCGGCTCCGCTGTACCACACCGCACCGTCGTTCTGGTCGATGGTGGTGCAGTCGCTTGGCGGCACCACCGTCGTGATGGAGAAGTTCGACCCCGAAGATGCGCTCGAGTGCATCCAGCGCTATGGCATCACGCACGGCCAATTCGTCCCGGCGATGTTCGTGCGGATGCTCAAACTGCCCGAAGCCGTGCGCAATTCGTATGACGTATCCAGTCTGCGCCGGGTGGTGCATGCGGCCGCACCATGCCCGGTGGACATCAAGAAACAGATGATCGCGTGGTGGGGGCCGATCATCGACGAGTACTACGCCGCTTCGGAGGCGGTGGGAGCCTCGTTCATCCGTGCCGAGGACTGGCTGGACCACCCCGGCTCGGTCGGCCGACCGTTGGTCGGGATCCCGCACATCCTCGACGAGATCGGCCAGGAGTTACCGCCCGGCGCACCCGGTGAGATCTATTACGAGGGAGGACATTCGTTCCAGTACCTCAAGGACGATGCGAAGACGGCGGCGGCACACGATGCGCATGGCTGGGTGACCGTGGGTGACATCGGCTATCTCGACGCGGACGGCTACCTCTATCTCACTGATCGCCGCCACCACATGATCATTTCGGGTGGGGTGAACATCTACCCGCAAGAAGCCGAAGACCTGCTGATCACCCATCCCAAGGTGCTAGACGCCGCGGTCTTCGGTATTCCGGACGATGAAATGGGTCAGGCTGTCAAAGGGGTGGTGCAGACGGTAGATCCGGCTGATGCCAACGACGGCTTCGCCGCGGAGTTATTGGACTGGCTGCGAAACCGGTTGGCGCACTACTACAAGTGTCCTTGATCGCTGTCATTCGAGGCGGAGCTGCCCCGAACTGATGCCGGTAAGTTGTACAAGCAGCAGCTCGTTGGCAAATACTCGATGACCGGATAGCCGGTCAGCCCAGTTTCAGTGGTACGCGTTCGAGCGCAAAGGTGTTGGCGGGGAACACGATCTGCGGTTGCTCGCCGACCTTCACCGAGAACTCGGGTATCTGCCGGAGCCATTCGTCCACGACCAGCCTGAGCTCCAGGCGTGCCAGGTGCGAGCCCAGGCAGCGGTGTGGGCCGCCGCCGAAACCCCAGTGCCGGTGTATCTTTCCATCCATCACCACGGTGTTCGTTGAGATCTCGTCGCTGTCATCGCGGTTGATCGCAGCTACGCACAACCGCACCATGGCGCCGGCGGGCAGCGTCACGTTACCGATGGTGACTTCGGCGGTAGTCACGCGCGGCAGCATCGGCGCCGGCGGTTCCAGCCGGACGATCTCCTCGACGAACACATCGATCTGGTCGGGGTTCTCGCGGAGGGTGGTCCGTAACTGCGGGTTGCGGGCAAGCTCAAGCAGGGCGGAACTCATCGCGGCGGTGACGGTGTCCAGTCCGGCAAGGACGAAGAGAAAGCTCAGGCCCATCACCTCGGCGTCGTCGAGCGGTTCCTCGCCGATGAGCAACTGCGACAGGATGTCTGGTCCAGGGTCGGCCCGCCGCGCGTTGATCGCCTCGGCGAGGTAGGCGACCAACTCAAGTGCCGGCGTCAGGTCGGCGTCCTCAAGTGACGGCGCTTCCGAAATGGCGATGACCGAGTCTTTCCACGCGATGAGCTTGTCGCGATCCTCCAGCGGCAATCCGAACAAGGTCAGGAATACCTGTGAGGGGTAGGGGATCGCAACGTCGGCCACGACTTCGCATTCGCCGTTGGCGGCTACCTGCTCGATGATCTCGATCGCCTGATTCTGTAGCGACGGCAGCATCTCTTTCAGGGTGTGCGGGCTGAAGAAGGGCTGCAGGATCTTGCGGAACCGGGTGTGCTCTGGGGGATCGAACGAGATGGGCACCAGGGGCAGTGGGCTGCCGAGCACGTCGAAGGCCTTCTTCGACGAGAACAAATCGGGATCGCGCAGCGCTGCCAGCACGTCGTCGCGATGGGTCAGATAGAAGATTCCGTCGACGAGCACTACCCGTCCCGCGTCACGCAGGACATGCCACCCCACGCCGCGGTCCGCCGCCATCGGCAGGCTGGCGAACGAGAGGTCAGGTGCGCCAAGGGTTTCCACATGTTCTCCTAAAGGTTAGAACGCCGATCGGTGCAGACCTCCGTCGACTTCGATCCAGTTGCCGGTGATGTAGCCGGCGGGTTCGGAGCACAGATAGGTGATGAGCGAGGCGATTTCGCGCGGTCTGCCCATCCGCGCCGCGGGGACGCGGGCCCCGGTGAGCATAAAGTCGCGTCGTTCCTGCTCGGTGCTGGCCCCGACGTGCTGATCCAGATAGGCGAGCGCGTTCTCGGTCTCGATCCAGCCGGGCGCGACGGTATTGACGGTAATGCCGTATCGGGCGTACTCGTCGGAGACGGTCTTGAGCAATCCGATCGTTGACGGACGGCTGGTATTGGCCACCACGTGATGGATGCTGCCCGTGGGCTCCTTCGCTGTGGCTGAACCGATGTGGACGAAGCGGCCCCAACCCGCTTCCTTCATCGCGGGCAGCACCGCGTGCAGGAGCAGGATTTGGCTCGT
This sequence comes from Mycobacterium numidiamassiliense, assembly GCF_900157365.1. Lineage (GTDB taxonomy): Bacteria > Actinomycetota > Actinomycetes > Mycobacteriales > Mycobacteriaceae > Mycobacterium > Mycobacterium numidiamassiliense. The sequence goes on from NZ_FUEZ01000004.1 coordinate 1,332,420, forward strand.
GGTGTGCATGTCGAAGGACTCGCGGTAGATGTTCACGTCGCTGATGTCTGCGAAGTCCCCGGGCTTTTGGTACTTGGATTGACCGATGACGATGAGAGGCGGCCCATGCGCGGCCGTCACTTCTCGCACCGCGTTCTGGAGCTGTTCGGCGTTGCTGACATCGGCGGTGACGCCGATCGCGATGCCACCCTCGTTACGGATCGTTTCGACGGCGGCGTCAATATCGGACTTGGTGCGGGCCAGTATTGCCACCCGGGCACCCTCTGCGGCAAGCAATTTCGCGGCTTCGAAACCGATTCCCTTACTGCCGCCGACGATCAGCGCTGATCGGCCGTCGATTCCGTAATGCATCCGCTACGCCGACTAGCCTCGCCGCACGTCCATCCCGGCGTCCACCTTCAGCATGCTTCCGGTGAACGAACGGCCCGCGTCGCTGATCAAGAACAGGATCGTGTTGCTGACGTCGCGCGGCTCGATCAGCGGCAAGTCCGGCAGTGCGGTCTGGACCGCATTGACCATGCGGGGGTTGTCCTCGATCACCTTGAACAGCGCCGGGTTGTCAGTGATCATCGGGGTGGCGCAATTCGTCGGCGCCACCGCATTGACGCGAATACGGTCGGGGGCAAGCATGGCCGCGTACGCGCGGACCAGGCCGACGATGGCGACCTTGGACATCAGGTAGGCGTCGCTGCCGCCGCGGCCGTCGGTGAGGTCCAGCAGGGCGATCATCGAACTCGTCGCGATCAGATTGCCGCCCTCGCCACGTTCTTTCATGTGGGGGATCGCCACCTGGAAGGCGTTCCACACCCCGATGAGCATGATGTCGAGCCCCAGCCTCAGCGCCTCTGACGCGTCGCGCTCATCGGCGTTCGTCAGCACGACCCCGGCATTGGCGAGCACCGTGTCGACGTGGCCGAACTCAGCGACGCCCGCGTCGAACGCCTCCTGCAGCGCGGCTTTATCGCGGACGTCGGCCTTGCGGGTGAGCATCTTCCTGCCGGTTTTCTCCACCAGGCGGGCCGTCTCCTCGAGATCGTCTTCGGTGCCAAGTGCATAGGGCACGATGTCGAGGTTCTCGCAGATGTCGATGCCGACGATGTCGGCACCTTGCTCGGCGCACATCACCGCATGCGAACGGCCTTGCCCGCGAGCGGCTCCGGTGATGAAGACAACCCTGCCGTCCAGTGAACCCATGTCTTTAAGCCTCCAGTAGCTCGCTATCGGCCGCGCTCTGCGCGACGGTGAGGGCGCGACGCAGTGATGTGCGCCACGTTACGCCGGGGAATTGGAATCATACAACTATTTGGCTAATTTGGTGGACGACGGCACACTCCGAGCCTTGGAAGGGATCTCACATGACCGACAGCCCCAATGGCGGTCCGCGCCCACCCGACGGTGATTGGTTGGGGAGCCCCTACCTGAGGTTCGAACGTGAAGGTGCGTTTGCGATTTGCACCTTGGACCGCCCCGAGGCGCGGAATGCGATGACGCCTGCGATGTACTTCGGTATCCGTTACGCGGTGAGTCGCGTCAATGCGGATCCCGACCTCGCGGGCCTGCTCATCACCGGCACCGGTGACGTTTTTGCGCCGGGAGGTGACATGGGTCAGAAAGCAGCGGACAACTGGATGGACTTCGCTTCCATCCTGGGCACCGACGTCACGCCGTTCGACACGCTGCGGCAGTCGGCCAAGCCGGTCGTGTCCGCGGTCAATGGCCTCTGTCAGGGTGGTGGGCTGCAGATCGCGATGTGCAGCGACCTCGCCGTGGTGAGCGATCGGGCCGTCTTCCGGGTCCCGGAATTGTTCCGTGGCATCGCCGACACGTACTACAGCCAGGTGCTGGCCCGGCTGATCGGACCGGTCCGGACCAAGGACCTGATGTTCACCGGACGGACGCTGAACGCCGAGGAGGCGCTCGACTGGGGCATGGTGAGCAGGGTGGTCCCGCATGGCGACCTGTTGAGCGTCGCCAAGGAATTGCTCGCGCAGTGCTGCCGGACCGCTCCCGGAGCGCGCGGGTTGGTCAAGGCGAGCCTGGACAATTACCTCGGGCTGTACGACCGGATCGGCATGACGACCAGTCTCTTCGGTCCCGAGGCGGCCGAAGGCTTCCGGGCGTTCAAGCAGAAGAACTCGCCGGACTGGGTGCACCCGAAACTTCGGGTGGAGGGCCGGTTGTAGCGCGTCGCTACGCCTGACGCGAGGCCGGCCCGTCCGCCCGCGCCGGTTACTTCGGAGTGAAGCGCTGCGCGCCGTCGAGGCGCATCACCTCGCCGTTGACGTAGCCATTGGACAGCAGGAACGTCACGGCGTCGGCGTACTCGGCAGGAGTGCCCAGTCGTTTCGGGAAGGGGATGTTCGCGGCGAACTTGGCGATTGCCTCCTCACCGACCGACTCCATGATCGGCGTCTTCATCGTTCCCGGTGCGATGGTGTTGACCCGGATGCCCACCGAACTCAGGTCGCGGGCCGCGGCGATGGTGAGCCCGATGACGCCGGCTTTCGCTGCGGCATAGGCGGTCTGCCCGATCTGGCCCTCATAGCCCGCGACCGAGGCGGTCATGACGATGGCACCCCGTTCGCCGTCCTCGCGGGGTTCGGCGGCGGCTACCGACGCCGCTACCAGCCGGGTCAGATTGTAGGTGCCGTTCAGATACAGGTTGATGGTCTTGGTGAAGCCGGCCATGTCGGCGGGGCTGCCATCGCGCTGCACGATCCGCTGGGCGACCCCGAACCCGCCGTGCGCAACGACCGCGTAGCGCAACCGACCGAGCTGGTTGGCCTGCTCGATGGCACCCTGCACGCTGTCGTCGCTCGTCACGTCGGTACTGACGAACAGCGCCCGACCGCCCAGCTCGTCGGCCAGAGCCTTGCCCTTGTCGACGGCGAGATCGGCGATCACCACACCAAGACCCTCGGCATGAAGCCGACGGACCGTGGCCTCGCCCAGACCGCCCGCGCCGCCGCTGACAATCGCCGACGCGCCCTCGAATTGCTGCACCGTCACCAGTTCTCCTTACCTACCGTTGATTTCCAATTGAGTCAGATCGCCCGTCACCAGGTTCCACGAATCCTCCGCAGCCAGAACGAGCCGGCCGAGTCGCCGCGCGTAGTTCGCGGTCGTGCCGTAATCCCCGGTCCAGCTCTGAGCGCGCAGGGTGAACAGCCACAGCGGGTGCTCACTGGTCACACCGATCGCGCCGTGCAGCTGATGGGCGACGCTGGTGACGGGGCCGACAGCGCGGCCGACCGCGACCTTCGCGACGGTGACGGCGTAGTCGGTGTGAGGGGAGTCGAAGCCGTGCTCGGCAGCGGCTGCGACGGCCAATTCCGCGGCGGCACGGGCCCTTTCGATTTCCCCGGCCATGCCGGCCAGTGACTGCTGCACGGACTGGAAGGCGCTGAGCGGACGGCCGAACTGGACGCGCTGCCGGGTGTGCTCAACCGACAGCGCTGCGGCGGCGTCCAACACCCCGACGGTCTGCACACAGCGTGACCATGCGCCGCGCCGAGCCAGCTCGGCGCCGAGTGCTGGGTCGGCGTCATGCAACTGGTCGGCCGGCACGTCGAACACGAGCGAATCGCGGGGTTCGCCTGCCAGGTTGTGACCTTCCCGCAGCTCACCTCCGATCACGTCGATGACACCGATCCGGAGTCCGGCGGGTGTGGTGACGGCCAGCAGCGCGGCGGCGCACGCTCGCGCCCATGGCACCGCGGCCGCGGTGCCGGTGACCCGGTCGCCCTCGATTTCGGCGTCGGCGACCGCAACGGTCAGCGGGCCGCCGGGTAGCTCGATCCCGACCTGCTGGCCCAGCCAGCCGGCAAGGGCGTCGGTTTCGGCCAACGGCACCGCACCGGCGTGGCGGGCCACGCCGTAGAGCGCAATGGCCAACTCGTGCGGGCCGGCCCCCATATCCGGTGTGCTCGTCAGCCTGGCCAGCCCTGTTTCCTCGAGGTTGCGCCAGAGCTCGGCGTCGAACTGGTCGGGGATGCCGCGATGGCCCAGACCGGCGTCGTAGGAGCGCTGCCCAAGGTCGTCAATCAGTTGGCGCAGCTGTGTGTCGTCGTCCTGAGAGTCGGTTACGGCGAATACCCCGCCGGCCAGAGCGCTCATCGCAGCCCCATTCCGCGGGCGATCACGCCGCGGAGCACCTCGTTGGTGCCGCCGCGCAGGGTGAACATGGGCTTGTGCAGCCACGCGGTCCTCAGCATTGGCGTCAATTCGGAATCCGGCGTTACCGCCTCGAGCAGATCTGCGATCAACCCGACGGATTCGGCTTCGAAACGGGTGCCGAGGTCCTTTACCAGCGCGGCCTGATTCGCCGCGTCGCCGCCGTCGGTGAGGGTGCGGGCCACCGACAACGACAGCTGCCGCAGCGAGATCAGCCGCGCCATCAGGTCGCCGATGTCGGCGGCGGTGCGGTCGTCGGGCTCCGGCCCGCGACTGAGTGCGCGGATGGCGGCGAACAGTAGGGGACCGGTGGACAGGATCCGTTCGGGCCCGCTGCGTTCGAACGACAACTCGGAGGTGACCTGGTGCCAGCCGTTGCCGACTTCGCCGAGCACGTCGGCACCGGGAACGAAGACCTGGTCGAACAGCACCTCGTTGAAGTGGTGTGCACCCGACATCAAGATGATGGGCTCGATGCGGACGCCCTCGGCATCGCAAGGCACCAGGAATTGGCTGAATCCGGCGTGGCGGTGTTCTGGATCCGGCGGGCTGGTGCGGGCTAGCACGACGACCTGGTGTGCAAGGTGGGCCCCGCTGGTCCACACCTTGCTGCCGGAGAGTAGCCAGCCGCCGTCGGCGCGGACGGCCTTGGTTTGCACAGCGGCAAGGTCGGACCCGGCGCCGTGCTCGCTCATGCCGATCGATGAATAGAGCTGGCCCGCAACGATTTTGGGCAACAGACGTTCGCGCTGCTCCTGATTGCCGTAGGTCAGCAGGCCTGGTGCGACCTGGCGATCGGCGGTCCAGTGCGCGGCCACGGGCGCGCCCGCCGCGATCAGCTCCTCGGTCACCACGTAGCGGTGCAAATGTCCCAGCCCGTGGCCGCCGTAGCGCTGCGGGATGGTCAGGCCGACGAATCCGGCGGCGCCAAGCCGCGCTGAGAACTCCTCGTCCCACCCGGCCAGCCACGAGTCGACGCCGGGCTGCCACCCGAATTCAGCGCGGTCGGACACTAAGAAGTCCCGCACGGCGGAGCGCAGCTTGACCAACTCGGGCTCACGGGCGCTCAATGCGTCGAACGAATTCACCACAGTCGCTTCCTAAACCGTGGGCACCGGGGCCGACGGGAGGTAGAAGTTGGGCGTCAGGTCCTGCTCGCTCGCGGCCAGTAAGTACTCCGAAAGGTCGGCGCGGCCCTCCTCGCGAAGGATCTGCTCGTCGGTGTAGAAGTGGCCGCTGCACGCCGCGGCGGGACGGGTGACCAGCGCGTGCACCGCCTCGGCCATTATCTGCGGGCTGCGAGCCTGCGCCCGCACCGCTTCCTCGCCCATTGCGACAATCATTCCCGTACTGGCGATCGTGGTGGCCGGCCACAGCGAATTCACCGCGATCGGCACCGAGGCGAACTCCTCGGCCCATCCCAAGGTAAGCAGGCTCTGGGCGTACTTGCCCACGGTGTGCCCGACATGGGCACCAACCCATCTGGGGTCCATGTTCAGCGGGGGAGCGATATTGACCACGTGTGCGTTGCCCGACCGGCGCAAGTACGGAAGTGCGGCCTGCACAACCGCGAACGGCCCTTCGACATTGACCTCCAGCAGCCGGCGCAGGTTCTTGGGCGGGAGTTGCGCGGTCGGCCGTAGATCCAGGGCCCCGGCGTTATTGACGACGATGTCGATGCCGCCGAACGCGTCGGCTACGGCCTCGACGGCCGATGCGACCGCGACCGCGTCGCGCACATCGCACGCCAACGGCAGCGCCCGGCCGCCCGCGCGTTGCACGGCGTCTGCGGTCTCGGCAAGGGTGCCCGCGATCTTGGGATTCGGCATCTCAGTTTTGGCCAGCAATGCCACGGCGGCACCGTCTTCGGCGATCCGTTCGGCGATGGCGGCGCCGATGCCGCGGCTGGCACCGGTTACCAGCGCGACGCGATCCTTCAGACTGCGAGGATGGGGATTGCCCACGGTTCGTTGACCCTTCCGTCCGTCGCTAGGCTGTGAGGTCGAATGCTATAACTATATAGCTAGTTAGTTACGCGATGTAACGCGCGCTCATCCACAAAAGCGGGGATCTATGACTCGGGTCTTTTCGATCGGCACCTATCTGCCGCCCTGGACGGTGCGCGACCGGCGGGTCAAGGGACCAGACGAGGACGCGCTGACCATGGCCGTCGCCGCGGGACGCGCTGCCGATCCCGACGCCACGGCGGAACGCGTGGTGCTGGTGTCACGTGACTTTCCGCTGCTGGAGGGCGGCAACGGCGCGGTGCTGTTGGCCGCGTTGTCCCTGCCGGCCGACACCCCCGTGGCCGAGGTGCTCGGCGGTGCGCCCGCGGTGTTGGACCAAATCGGCAGCGCCGGCGACGGCACCTTGGTGGTCGCCGCCGACGACAACGATCTCGCGGCGGGGGCCGGCGCGGTGCTGACGGGTGACGGCGGCGCCACGCTGACCCCGGCGGCACGCCAGACGCGAAGTCTGCCGCTGACGGCCCGGGGTGAGGACGGCGCTCGCCATGCCTACGTCGACCCCCGGCTGCAACGCGAGGTGGGGGTGCGCTCCACCCTGACCCGACTGGGCCTGACCGGAAAACTGGCGCTGGCCGCGGTAGCAGGCGCGCCGCTCGCTCAGGTCGCAAGCGACTTCGAAACATCGCACGCCGTGGGCGACCCCACTGTCTCCGCAGCGGCGATCATCCTGCTGCTGGCCGATGCGATTGAGGCGGGCACGCAAGGCTTGTTGCTCGCGGTCGAGCAGTCCAGCATCAGCGCGGCCGACCTCGCGTTCGGGTCCACGACGCTCCGGATCTCCCGCGACGAGTTCTCGCCCCGAGAGCTGCCGAAGTTCCGCGTTGCCGACGGCGTAGGGATTCCGATCTCGATGCCGGCGTACGCGCGAGCATTTGAGCCGAAGATACGCTGGGAGGCAGCGGTTTTCGACGAGAGCCCGGGCATCGACTCCGCCCCGCAGTTTCCGCCGCGGCTGCGGGTCAACAACGCGGGACAGCTCGCGACGGAGTACCGACTCGAACCGCTGCCGCGAACCGGCACCGTCTATACGCACACCACGGTGCGGATCCCGGTGCCCGACCTGCCCAGCCCCTACTCACTGGCGGTCGTTCAGCTCGACGACAGCCCGGTGCGGGTGCTGCTGAAAGTCACCGGCGTGCCTGCGGGCGAGGCGACGATCGGTCAGCCGGGCTCCGTCGTGTTGCGCAGGATCGCCACTCGCGCGGGAATTCCCGACTACGGCTACGCATTCTGGCCCGGACGGACACTCGAAGGAGCCGTCGCATGAGAAATGTCGCGATCGTCGGCGCGGGGATGACGCCCTTCGCCGAACACTTCGAGCTCGGCGTCAAGGATCTGATTCCGATGGCCTACGCCGAAGCGGTCGCCAACGTTGACAAAGGCATCGAGAAGTCTGAGATCGAAGCTGCGTGGTTCGGCGAGCTAGCGACCACCGACGGGTTCCCGTCCGGCATTTTGGCCGACACCCTCGACCTGACTGATATCCCGGTAACGCGCGTCGAAAATGCCTGTGCTACAGGTAATGACGCGATCCGCAACGGAACGCTGGCCATCGCGTCCGGTCTCTACGATGTGGTGCTCGTGGTTGGGGCCGACAAGGTCCGCGAGACCTCCTCGAACACCACGTTCTGGGACTGGGCGGCGATGACCCGCGACAACGCGTGGGACTACCCGCTGGGATTGGTGGCGCCGGCGAACTTCGCGCTGCACGTGATGCGATATCTGCACGAGTCGCCGGCGACGAAGGAGCACATGGCGATGGTGGCGGTGAAGAACCATTTCCACGCGGTGAACAACCCGAAAGCTCAGCTGCGCTATGAGATCACCGTCGAGCAGGCGCTGGCCGCGCCCATCGTGGTCGAACCCTTTGGACTCTACGACTGCACCCCGCAGAGCGACGGCGCCGCCGCGGTGATCTTGGCCGCCGAGGAAGTCGTCGACCGCTACACCGACCGTCCGGTCTGGGTTCGCGGCGTCGGGCTGGGCATGGACCGGGTGATGCACCAACACAAGGCGGACATGACGACGTTCCCGCCGACGGTGCGTGCCGCCAAGGCGGCGATGGCGATGGCCGGGGTGACACCGCGCGACATCGACGTCGCCGAGGTGCACGACTGCTTCACCGGGGTGGAGCTGATCAGCTACGAGGATCTGGGGTTCGTCCATCGCTACGAGGCCTACAAGTTGGTGGAGGGCCGCGAACATTATGTCGGCGGGTCGATTCCGATCAACCCGAGCGGCGGGTTGAAGGCGAAAGGGCACCCGCCGGGCGCCACCGGCGTTGCGCAGTGCTACGAACTGTTCAACCAGCTTCGTGGTGAGGCCGAGAATCAGGTGGACGGTGCGCGAATCGCGTTGGCCCACAACATCGGTGGGCCGACCGCAGTCTCCGCGGTCACTGTCCTTTCCAACGAGAAGAACTGACGGGACCATCACATGACCACCTCCGAGATCGCCACCCTGCCCGGCTACGAAGAGTTTGCGCCGTGGCTGCTGGTGGAGAAGCGCGGCAACGTCCACGTCGTGAGCATCAATCGGCCCGAGGCGTTCAACGCCGTCAACGAGCAGGTCCACCACGCGTTCGCCACGATCTGGCGGGTACTGACTGCCGATGACGACGTGCGGGCGGTGGTGACGACCGGCATCGGCAAGGCGTTCTCGGCCGGCGGCGACATGGTGATGTTCGGCCGCCTGATCGACGACGCGGTGGCCCGCCAATTCCAGATCACCGAGGCCCGCACGGTCTTCCTGGAGGTGATCAACTTCCCCAAGCCGCTGGTGTCGGCGGTCAACGGCCCTGCTGTCGGGCTCGGCTGCTCGATCGCGTTGCTGAGCGACTTCCTCGTGATGGGGGAGAGTAGCTACCTGGCCGATCCGCACGTTGCGGTCGGGTTGGTGGCTGGCGACGGCGGCGCGGCAATGCTGCCGCTGCTGATCGGTCTGATGAAGGCCAAAGAGTATGTGCTGCTGGGGGATCGGATCACCCCGGCGATCGCGGACAAGCTGAACCTCGTCACCAAAGTGGCCACCGATGAGACCGTGCTCGACGAGGCGCTCGTGATCGGGGAGCGACTCGCCGGTCTGCCGCCGCAAGCACTGCGCGCCAGCAAGGTTGCGATGAACATGCATCTGTCGCGAGCCGCGCTCGGTGTGCTGGAGTACGCGCTGGCCGAGGAGTACACGTCATTCTCGACCCCGGAGTTCAAGGAGCGGGTGGCCGCGTTCCGCGCGCGCTCCAAGAAGTAGCAGACTCGTCGGCCGTTGCGGCGCAACGGCGTTCGTGCCGCACCACCCGTCACGGCCCCCTCTGAGAAACACTAGGCGGGGTTGCGGCCACCGATCGTGTCGAGGCGAGCGAGGATGTCGAAGGCCTCCCCGAAGGATCGCGCGAGGTCGTCGGCACGGCCGGAGGACCATTGGTCCAATGCCGCGATGAGTGCGTTGCGCACGGCCCCCGCGACGATGATCGGCCGAAGGTCCGTCGTCGGGTCGACGCCGAGCCGCTCGGCGTTGGTCCGCACGAACCGCTCCGTGAGCTCAGCATCGCCGTTGATCGTGTCGACGAGATCGGGGCTGTCACGGACGAGCACCTTGAGCTGCTCGATCAGGGCGAGATCGACTTCGTCGCCACCAAGGACACCGATAGCGGCCGCTCGCCAAGAGGTGAGGAGGTCCTCGTTTGGGGGGCGCTGGTCCACCGCGCCGCACAGGACGACGAGGCTGCGGCGCGGGACGGCGAGTAGCACGTCGCGTTTCGCGGCGAAGTACCGGAAGAACGTCCGCGCGGAGATGTTGCATGCCCGCGCGATGTCGTCGGTCGTGACGTTGTCGTAGCCCCGTTCCGCGAACAACCGGAGCGCGACCTGCTCGATCTCGCCCGCGACGAGGCGACGGCGACGATCCCAAACCCCTTCCTGGACGAGCGTGGCCGAAGCGGCGGGTTTAGGCAGCACGGCACGACTCTAGACAAAAGATGGCAGAGGGTGCAAAAGTTGGCAGACACCCGCAACTTCTGAGTTCGTAGGACCGAAGTGGCGGCGACCCGACTGTAGGGAGGCATCGATGACCGAGACTGGTCAGCGTTCGAAGGTCGGGAACGGCACGATTGAGCTTGCCGGGTACGTGTCGACGGACGGGTTCTTCGGAACGCCGTACGTGGACGTCGACGAAGAGCGATCGGAACCGATCGCACACCGCTACGTCCACGGTGGGTTCGCGGACACTGCTACTCGCTGGGCGTTCTGGTTCCCGACCAATGGGCAGTACCGCGGGCGCATCCTTCAGCCGCTCGAGGGCGCTCACGGCGGCCACGAGAACGCCTTCGGCAACGACCTCATGGCGGACTTCCTTGGCGGGCTGCGGATGTGCGCCCGCCTCGGCGGCTGCATGGTGGAGTCCAACCAGGGCCACATCGGTGACGACCTCGACCCCCGAGGGGGCGACGACCCGACGCTCTACGGGCACCGCGCCAGCGCCGAGACAGCCCGACTGGCAAAGTTCGTCGGCGCGCAGGTCTACGGCGAGGAGCCGCACCACGCCTACGTCTGGGGCGGCTCGGGCGGAGGACGGCGGTCGCCGCTGTGCCTCGAGAACGCGCCCGACGCATGGGACGGCGCGCTGCCGTTCATGGGCGGGGGACCGATCGTGGAGCACGGCAACACCGAGAAGATCGAGGGCGCACAGGTGATGTCGTTCGCCACGATGTTCAACTGCCAGCGCCTGCTCGGCGAGAAGACGGATGAGATCGCCGACGCCATGGCGCCCGGCGGGCATGGCGATCCCTTCGTCGGGCTGACCACCCACCAGCGCGAGGAGCTGGCCAGCCTGTACCGGCAGGGATTCCCGCGCGGCGACGAGTACATGATCGGCAAGCCCCTCGGTCAGATGTGGCTCTGGACCTCGATGGCCGCGTCGCTGCTCGAGCAGGACCCCAGCTACTTCGACGATTTCTGGACCAAGCCCGGCTACGTCGGCTTCGACCAGCCGGGCCTCGTCGAGCGCGACATCCTGAACACACGAGCGACCGTGACCAAGGTGCTCACCGGCGCCGACGTCCTGGCGGATCCGCGCTTCCTCGAGCCCCGGCACCAGAACTTCCGGCTGCTGATCATGGTGTTCTCCAGCCTCGGAGCAGATCCCTCGCTGCCCATGGTGGTCGAGCTGGAGGGCCTCGGGGAGACGGGTTACCGGCTCGGCACGAGCGTCACCGTGCTCACGGGCGCTGCGGCGGGGCGGCGGCTCTACTGCGGGGCCCACGCCGACGACGTCCTGTACTGCGACGCTGCGGGCGAGGCCAACCTGCTCCGGTTCAGCGACGTGCTGCCCGGCGACGAGGTACAGGTAGACAACCGTGACTTCCTGGCCTTCCACTACTTCGCACGGCACCACCTGATGAGCGAGCCACAGTTCGACTCCTTGCGCATCGACGATCGACCCGTGTTCCCGCAGCACCCGGTGCCGCGGCAGTCGGCCCTCATGGGCGTCGGGTACTCGGGGCTCTATCGCGGCAAGCTCATCTGGGTGCACCACACCAAGGACTCGTCGCTGTGGCCGTCGCAGGGGATCATCTACCGCGAGGCCGTGCTGCGGGCGCAGGGGCAGGAGGGCGCCAAGGAGCGGTTCCGGCTGCGCTGGGTCGAGAACGCCGAGCACACCCCCTCGATGATGGTGCCCTCGCTGCCCAACCGGGCCAGCAACACCTGGCTGATTGACTACCTGCCGTACATCGAGCAGTCGCTCGCCGATCTGATCGCGTGGGTGGAGGACGGCATCGACCCCGTCGACACCGCCTTCGACTACGTCGAGAACAAGGTGATTCTGTCTCCGGACGCCGCGCAGCGTCGCGGCATCCAAGCGGTCATCGCGGTCACCGTCAACGGCAGCGACCGGGCAGGGGCGGCGGTGGGAGAGGCGGTCGAGCTGGAGCTCTCGGCGACGGTACCTCCGGGCGCCGGCACGATCGTGTCCGCCGACTGGGACTTCGACGGCACCGGCCTCTTTCCGTTCGGTCACGATGGCATCGACGGGTCGGCGACGTCCGTCAGCCTTTCCACCAAGCACGCGTTTGATCGGCCGGGCGAGTATTTCGTGACCGGCCGGGTCCACTCGCACCGAGACGGCGACACAGCCGCGAGCTCGTGCCGGATCGCCAACGTCGCGCAGGTCCGAGTCGTCGTCGCGTGAGCGCAATCGACCTCAGCGGTAGGCGGTGACCCGCGCGGTGATCGCCACCTTGCCGTCGTCGCCGATGGCCTGCGCATCGCCGACGGCACTCTGACGGCCCACTCGCAATTGCGTTCCCTCATAGCGGGATTCGTCGCCGGCGAAGAAGGGGCGCAAGAAGTTCACCCGCAAAGACCCGGTCTGCAGCAGACCGCCGGAACGGTCATGGTTGATTGCGGCTGAAGCCGCGAGCTCTAGTCCGGCCGCCGCCACCCCACCGTGCACGATGTCGATGTCGTTGTTGAGATTCTGGTCGACACCCTGCGCCAGCACCACGCAGTCGGCGTTGTCGGATGCGACGGTGACGGCCATGAGGTCTGACAGCGCGGTCTGTGGCGACCGTTGCAGGGTCTCGGGCCGTTGCTGGGGAACGACGTCGCCGGCGTGGATGAAGAACGACCGCACCGTGCCGGTGCCGATCACGGATCCGCGATAGGTCAGCGTGCAGACCCCCAGCGACGTGGCACCCAGCGGACCGGGCGAGTGTGCGCTGGCCAGGACGGGACCGTCGAGTTCGCCGAGGTCAGGACTCAAGTCCATTGACAGCTCACTGGATACCGTCCACTGGCCCGGCCGCCTGCGGTAGTGGTTGACGATCCCGGCGGCGGCGTCGACGAGGATCGCCAAGGGCCCCATGGTGGGAGCGCCGGTATGCGGATTGCGGAATCGGTGCATCTGGATCGACAACACGGCCGAGGCCTTGGGCGGGTGCGACTCGACATACTCGATACCGAAACGGACCTGTATCGAGTCGGGCGTTTCGAGATCGTGCTCGTTTACCTGCTCGTCGACACCAGTCATTCGAGAAGGTCGACGACAGTGGACAATTCGGCGCCGGTGAGAACGAACTCCTCTGCCTTCTGCAGGTGGCGCTTCCAGAGCTCGCCGGCCTTCTCGGCGTCGCCGTCCTTGATCATGTCCAGCACCATGCGGTGGGTCTTCGCCGAGCGGCGTACCGCCTGTTCGGCGCGCGTGCCCTTGGTGGGCTGCAGCGACCGGTTGGCCTTCTCGATGATGTGATGCAGCATGTCGCTGACGATTTGCAGCGTGCTGTTGCCGGACAACCGCGCGATCGCGGCGTGGAAGTCGGTGAGCTGATCGACGGCCTCGCTGCCGGGATTCAGCTGCGATTCGCGCTCGACGATCTGCTCGAGTTCGGCGATCACCTTGGGATTGCGGTCCTTGGCCAACTGCTCGACCATTGGGACCTCCAGGGTCACTCGGGCGTCGTAGACGTCCTTTACCTTGACGCCTTCGTATTCGAGGATCAAGCCGGCGTAGCGCGCGAGTGTTTCGCGCCGGGGGCGGGTGACACGGGCCCCGCCGCGCACCCCCCGCTGGACCTGAATGAGCGACTCGGACTCGAGCACGCGGAACGCTTCCCGCAGTGTCGGCCGGGATACGCCGAAACGCTCCATCAGTTCCGATTCCGGCGGCAACATGGTGCCTTCGGTGATCTCGCCGCGGATGAACATCCGCCGCAGCACTGTGGCCACTCGATCGGCCATCTTCGGTTCCCGAAGACTGGTGACCTCCATTACGACCTCCGCGGCTACTGTAAATCCATCAAACAACTGACTATTTGGAAGATTAGTCGAATCCCCTACGTGAGCACGTGATTCGCGGCCTGCCAGTTAGCAACGTCACCCTTAGTACCCCATCGCCCGTCCCATGAGGTCCTTCATGATCTCGGTGGTGCCGGCGTAGAGCCGCTGCACCCGCGAATCGCGCCAGAGCCTGGCGACTTCGTACTCGTTGATATAGCCGTATCCACCGTGCAGCTGCAGGCAGCGGTCGATGATCTCCCACTGGACTTCGGAGGTCCACCATTTCAACCCGGCGGCGTCCTGATCACTCAGAGTGCCGTCGTTGACCGATAGCACGCATTGATCGAGATAGGTCTGAGCGGCGTCGAGCTTGGTCTGCATCTCGGCCAAGAAGTGCCTGTTGACTTGGAACGTTCCGATGGGCTGCCCGAATGCGGTGCGTTCCAGCGCGTAGGCCTTGGTCAGGTCGAGCGCACGGCGCGCGGCCGGCAGCGCGTAGCAGGCCACCCCCACCCGCTCGCTGGGCAGGTTGGAGACTAGGTGGTAGAAGCCGCGGTTGAGCTCTCCCACCAGGTTCTCCTTGGGCACGTGCACGTCCTCGAAGAACAGTTCGGCGGTGTCGGCGGAGTACTGGCCGATCTTGTCGAGCTTGCGGCCGCGGGTGAAACCCTGCATGCCGTCTTCGATCATCAGCAGGCTGATGCCCTTGTGCCGGGCCGACGGGTCGGTCTTGACCGCGGTCAGTACGAGCTTGGACAGCAGCCCATTGCTGATGAACGTCTTCTGGCCGTTGACTACCCAGTGGTCACCCTCGTCTCGGGCGGTGGTCTTGATGCCGGCCAGATCGGACCCGGCCGCGGGTTCGGACATCGCGACGGAGCCGATGTACTCGCCGGCGACGAACTTAGGCAGCCAGCGCTCCTTCTGCTCGTCGGTCGTCAGATCGTTGAGGTAGGGCACCAGGATGTCGTTCTGCACGCCGAGGCCGATGCCGACCGAGCCGGTCAGGAACATCTCCTCGGAGATGATCTGGTTGAACCGGAAGTCCTTGACGCCGAGGCCGCCGTACTTTTCGTCGAACTCCCAGCCGATCAATCCGTGTTCGCCAGCGGCCAGCCAGGCCTCGCGACTCACCTTGCCGTCGCGTTCCCACTTCTCCACGTTGGGCACGCATTCGCGCTCGAAGAAGCTTCTGGCGGTCGCCCGGAACTCGCCGTGGACCTCGTCGAAGATGTTGCGGCGCATGTACTTCCTTTACTCGGCCCACGACACGACGGCGGGCAGGGCGCGGCCGGGGGTGTGGTCTTCGAAGAGGCGCTCGGCGAGGAGCGCCTCGAGCTGATCGTGCGACCCGCAGAGCGCGTCGACCTGGAATCCCCGAGTGACGTAGCGGTGCAGGTCGTGCTCGGCGGTCAGCCCGATAGCGCCGCACACCTGCAGTGCCACGTCGCTGACGGCGCGGTGTGCCCGGCCCGCGGCGGCCTTGGCGCCCAGCGCTGACAGATCGCCGCCGTCGCGCCATGACTCTCCCAGCAGTGCACGGGCGCCGCTGAGCACCGCCCACGCGTCGGCCAGGGCGTGGCGCGGCGATTGGAACGACCCGATCTGTGCGCCGAACTGGACGCGCACGCTCACGTGATCGACCGCGATGCGCAGCGCCCGCTCGGCCAGTTCGACCAGTTCGGTGGCCAGCGCCCGACGGGCTGCAGCGAGCGCTTGGTTCCATTGGGTGGACGCCTCGACCAGCGGGACGTCGAGTGGTCCGCTCGCCCTGGTCCAGTACGTCGACGCGTCGAAGGTGTCCAGGCGCTGGCCGTCGAGCCGCGATGCGTCGACCACACCCACCGACACTGTGCCCGTCGGCCCGGATACCGGGACAACGATCCGGCCCTCCAGCGGTCCGAGGACGATGCCCGATACCCGGCCGGCTGCGGAACCCGGCACGCAACCCGCAGTCAGATCGGGCAGCATGACGCGGTCTGCGGGACCGTCGAGTAGTCTGGCCAGTTCGGCCAGCATGATGCGGTCCAGGCAGTCCGTCAGGGCCAGCGATCTGCCTTGCGCGCGGAACAGCAACTCGCGCGCCTCGGCGGAGTACTCGGCCTCGATCTCCGACCAGCCCAACTCGGCCAGCCGCCCACCGATTGCCACGTGGTCACCGGCGTTCTTGCCCGCCAGCTCCTCGAAGAGGCGAAACACCGCCTGTTCGATCATCTGCCACGACTCGTCGGCCACGTGCCCGTTCCTGCTCATCGTTTCTCCTTGGGCAGCCCGAGGAGGTGGTCGGCGATGATCCCGCGCTGCACCTCGGCGGTGCCGCCCATCACCGTGGCGGCCCGCGAGTACCACCACTCGGCGCGCGCGGTGTCCAGTTCGGCGCCGCCGCGGCCGGTCCCGGCGATCATGTGCTCCCGGTTGATTTCCAGGATGAGGTCGTTGACTTCCTTCTCGGCGCAGCCGAACAGCAGTTTGTCGATGCTGCTATCGGCGCCGACCATCTCGCCTGCGGCCAGTCGGCGCACCGTGATAGCGGTGCGCGCCTGGGCGGCCGCCACGTCGACATACACCCTGGCGAAGCGCTGGCGCTGCGCGTCGGTAGCGCCGGTGGTCACCATGTCCTCACGCAATCGACCCAATTCGGTGAGCACCTTGTTGAGCACCGCATAGCCGTACATGCCCCGTTCGTACTGCATGAGGTGCATCGCCACGGCCCAGCCGCCGTCAACCGCGCCGACTACCCGCTCACGTTCGACGCGGACGTCGTCGAAGAACACTTCGGCAAGTTCGCGGCGCCCACTGGCCAGCGCGATCGGGCGGATGGTGACGCCCGGTGCATCGGCGTCGACCATGATCATCGTCAGCCCGCGGTGTCGGCTCTCGGGTGTTCCGGTACGGACCAACGCCAGCAGGCGCGTGGCGGTGGGCCCCTGGCTGGTCCAGATCTTCTGGCCGTTGATGACGAATCCCCCGGCCTTGTCGTCGACCGCGCGGGTGCGCAGGCTGGCCAGGTCGCTGCCCGACTCGGGCTCCGAGAAACTCTGCCCCCACCACTCGGCGCCGCTGAGGTAACCCGGCAGGTACGCCGCGGCGAGACCCGGGGCGAACTTCAACAGGGCGGGGCCGAGCGTTTCCAGCGTCCAGTGTTGGGCGGGAATAGGCAGCATCGCGTGGCCGAGTTCCTCGTAATACACTGCACGGTGAATCTCGTTGCCGCCCAATCCACCTGCGGCCTCCGGCCAGCCGTATCGGTTCCAGCCGTCGGCGTTCAGCCTGGCCATCACCGTGGCGTCGTGCGCAAGCCCGTCCTCGGCGCTGGTGAACGCGGCCGCGCGCCACTCGTCGGCAGCGTCCAGGTCGCTCAGGTAGCGCCGGAAGTCCTCGCGGTACGCCGCGATGCTGGACACGTGTTCGGGGTGGCGACCGCGTTGCCGGGCGCTGTCTACAGGGGCGGACAACTGGCTGCCCTTCCGTTGGTTCTCGCGATCTCGCCAGCCGCGGCTTAATCCGCTAAACAGTTATCTATAACAAGGTACACTAGCCCACGCCGATAATTCTGCGTGAGGGAGTGCCAATGACGGCTTCACCGGTCGCCGCTACAACTGTCCAGTTCAACCCCGAGACCCGGTTGTTCGTCGACGGCCGGCTGCGGGACTCATCGACCGGAAAGACCGTCGACAACGTCAACCCGGCCAACGAAAGAGTGCTGGGGTTCGCCACCGACGCGAGTGCCGAGGACATGCAGGAGGCCATCGCCGCCGCCCGCCGAGCGTTCGACACCACCGATTGGTCGACCAACCACGAGTTCCGCCAACGCTGCCTGATGCAGTTGCACGACGCGCTGCAGGAGGAAAAGGAAGACATCCGCGCCGAGCTGATCGCCGAGGTTGGCGCGACGGTGGGGATGACCTACATCGCTCAGCTGGAATGGCCGCTGGCCGATGCGATCCGGTGGCCGGCGCAAAACATCTCGACCTTCCAGTGGGAACGGATGCTCGATCAGGACGCCAAGATGGGCGTGCCGTACAACCGCGTCGTGGTGAAGGAGCCGATGGGTGTTGTCGGCGCCATCACGCCGTGGAACTTCCCGTTCGAAATCATCAGCAACAAGGTGGGCCAGATCCTGGCCACCGGGAACACGATGGTGCTCAAGCCGGCCATCGAGACGCCGTGGAGCGCGCTGCGGTGGGGCCGGATCATCGCCGAGAAGACCGACATCCCGGCCGGTGTCGTCAACATCATTCCGGCGTCGGACAACGACATCGCCCAGGTGCTCGCCACCGACCCGCGGGTCGACATGGTGTCCTTCACCGGATCAACCGCGGTAGGCCAGCTCATCCAGCGGCTCTCGGCCGACACCATGAAGCGCAACATGCTCGAGCTCGGCGGCAAGTCGGCGTACCTGGTGCTCGACGACGCCGACATGAACATGGCGCTGCCCGGCTGTATTGGCGCGCTGATGCACTCCGGGCAGGGCTGTGCGCTGGCGACCCGGATGCTGGTGCCGCGCGCGCATTACGACCAGGCCGTCGAGGTGGCCTCGGCGACATTCGGCGCCCTCACCGTCGGCGATCCCTCGGATCCGAACACCTTCTGCGGGCCGCTGGTCTCGGCCAAGCAACAGGCCCGGGTGCTGAACTACATCGAGATCGCCAAGCGCGACGGGGGCCGCGTCACCGTCGGTGGCGGCGTGCCCGACGGTCTGGACCGCGGATACTTCGTGGCACCGACCGTCGTTGCGGACGTCGCACCGGACCACACGATCTTCCAGGAGGAGGTATTCGGGCCGGTGCTGTCCATCACCCCTTACGACGGCGGTGACGACGGTGCCGTCGAGCTGGCGAACAACTCCATCTACGGCCTGGCTGGCGGAATCCATGGCTCCGACGAGCGGGCCATGGCCGTCGCCCGCCGTATCCGCACCGGCTCGTTGATGATCAACAGCGGCATGTTCTACGGCGCCGACGCCCCGTTCGGTGGCTACAAGATGAGCGGCATCGGCAGGCAGAACGGCATCGAGGGCTTCGAGCAGCATCTACAGACCAAGACGATCGGATACCCGCTGTGACCGACATCCTCAGTGGAATCCGCGTCGTCGAGCTGGCGGCGTGGACGTTCGTTCCCGCCGCCGGCGCGGTGCTGGCCGACTGGGGTGCTGACGTCATCAAGGTCGAGCACCCCGAAACCGGTGATCCGCAGCGCGGGTTGATCAGCTCCGGGATCGTCACCGGCGCTGGAGGAGTGAACCACTTCGTCGAGCAGCCCAACCGCGGCAAGCGCAGCGTCGGGTTGGACACCTCCACCCCCGAAGGCCTGGAGCTGCTGATGACGCTGATCGAGACCGCCGACGTCTTCATCACCAACCTGCTACCGGATTCCCGACAGCGGATGGGCATCGACGTCGACCAGATCCGCGCCCGCAACCCGAAGATCATCTACGCGCGCGGCCACGGCTACGGCACCAAGGGCGAACTGTCCGCCCAGGGCGGTTTCGACCTGGCCGCCTACTGGGCACGTGGTGGCATCGGCGATGCGTATTCGGCCGGCGACGGCTCCTATCCTCCGATTCAGCGGCCGGCATTCGGTGACTCCTACGGTGGTCTGGCGCTCGCGGCCGGCATCGCCGCGGCCCTGGTGAAACGCGAACGCACCGGTGAGCCGTCGGTCGTCGACGTGTCGCTGCTCAACGCTGCGATCTGGCAGCTGGGCCCGGACATCGTCGGGGCGGGCGTGACGGGTCAGGACATCCCGAAGTTCAACCTCGACGAGATGCCCAACCCGGTAGCCAGCATCTACAAGACCCGCGACAATCGGTTCATCGCCTTCGTGCTGCTACAGGCCGACCGATTCTGGTCGGACTTCTGCACCCGGCTGGGCCGCACCGACCTGATCGACGACGAACGCTTCGCCAACGCGGCGGTGCGGTTCGGCAACCGCAAGCAGTGCATCGCCGAACTGCGGGCGACGTTCGAGTCCGAAGATCTCTCGCACTGGGAGAAGGCCTTTGCGGGTTTCGACGGCGTGTGGGACGTCATGCGCACCGCCCACGAGGTGCACAGCGATCCGCAGGTGATCGCCAACGGGTACCTGCCAAGAGTTACCGATGCGAACGACAACGAGTTCGCGCTGGCGGCAAGCCCCGCCCAGTTCAACGAAATACCGCTGGACCTGACGTGTGCGCCCGGCCACGGTGAGCACACCGACGCGGTGCTCGCCGAACTCGGCTTCAATGAAGAAGAGATCATCGAGTTCAAAATCAATTCGATTGTGCTGTAGTGGGTTCGGAGGAGCTTGCGCGGCGATTCCTGCACGTCAACCTCAACTGTGAATCGCTGGACGCCACCGAGCGCGTCTACGGGGGCTTGCTCGGACTGACGGCACGGATGCGTACCGACCCCAAGGCTCCGACCGACGGCAGCATCCTCGGCATCGACGGCGAAACATTCTGTGAGACATCGTTTCTCTACGATTCGCGCGGCGGCCGCGCAGGGTGTGCTTTGGAGGCCATCGAATTCCACAAGCCGGCGCTGAAAGCCGACCCAAACAGCGACCCGAGTCGTCCCGGCATCCGGTCGACGCTGTTGACGGTGGCCGACCTCCATGCGACCGTCCCAGCGTTGCGTGCGGCCGGCATCACCGTGAGTGGGCCGGTCGACGGCCTGATCTCCGGCTCCAAATCGGCTCTCGCGCTTGATCCTGATGGCGCAGTCATCGAGCTCGCCGAAGCGCCGAGCGACAAACCGGGGGCGGTGTTCGCCGGCATCCGCATCGCCGCCATCGACGCGGTGGCCACCGGAGAATTCCTGACCGCGATCGGTTTCACTCAGGTGCAGGCGCCGGCGCACGTCGAGGTGGCCGGCGAGCAACTCGCGCCCGGCGGTTCGCCCGATGCCGTCAAGTGCGCTGTGTCGCGCTACACACTGGCTGAGGATGCGCATCAGTTCAGCCTCACCGTTGTGGAACATCCCGACACCCGCAAGGCGGATCCGGTGCCGTGGGGCGGTAACCATCAAGGGCTGTACCGGTGCGCGCTGCGGGTGGAGAACACCGAGGCGGCAATGGCGTTGGTACCGGATTCCGTTGAGGTGATGGGTGATCCGGTGTGGTGCCCGTTGCCGGGGACGAAGATCGAAGGGCTGTACATCTCTTTCCTTCGCTCGCCCGACGGAGTGGTATTCGAATTTGTCGAGCGGCCGCTGAGGCACTTCAGTGCGGCCGTGGGGAGGGGTTGAGCGTTGGATCTGGGAGTGCGCGGCAAGGGTTATGTCGTCGTCGGCGGAACGGCCGGTATGGGACTGGCGGCAGCACGCGCGCTGGCGCGCGAGGGTGCGTCCGTCGTGGTGGTCGGTCGTGACGCCGACCGGGGCAAGAACGCCGCGGAAGAACTCGTCGCCGCTGGTGCGGCCTCGGCGCACGGCCTGGCCTCCGACGTGAGTCAGCCCGGAGCGGCAGTGGCCGCCGTCGACAAAGCCGCCCGGATCCTGGGCCGGCTCGACGGCATTGCGGTCACCATGGGCACCGCCGGGATGATGCCCATCGACTCCGACGACGACGCCTGGGACACCGCGTTTCACGACGTCCTGCTGGCGACGACCCGCAGCGTGCAAGCGGCATTGCCGCACCTCGCGGTCAATGGCGGCGCGATCGTGACCACCGCCGCGTACTCTGCCCGCTCGCCGCACGAGCCGCGGCTGCCGTATGCCAGCCTCAAGGCGGCCGTTGCCACGTTCACCCGTGGCATCGCACGCACCCACGGCAAATCGGGCATCCGGGCGAACAGCGTTGCCCCCGGCGCCGTGGAAACCGATGCGTTGCATGCCATCCGCGGATACGTCGCCGAAAGCAAAGGCTATCCCTACGACGAGGCCCTCGAGCGGGCGCTGGTGGAGGACTTCGGGTTCGACGCCGCGCTCGGTCGCCCCGGCCAGCCGGACGAGATCGGCGCGCTGATCGCCTTCCTGCTGTCGGACATCTGCGCGTTCGTCACTGGACAGACTATCTACGCCGATGGCGGGGCACCGTAATCCGTTCGGAATTCAGTCCGTCGGCAGCGGCCCGGCCAACCCGCGGGGAGAGGTCCCGTAGAGCCAGCTGACAGCCTGCCCAATCTCCGAGAATGTCAGCGAGACACCGTCTTTGGCATGGTAGACGCGCGGCATTTCGGTGAAGCCCTGGATGCGGCTGAGCTTGTCGCCGTGGATGCGTAGGATCTGGCCGGTCAGCCAGGACGACTGCGCGGACTGCAGCCAAGCGACCACGGCCGAGCTGCGGGCGGGATCCAGCGCCGGATCGTCGGCGCGGGCTCCGAACACGTCGGCGGTCATCCGTGACATCGCCAGCGGTGAGATCGCATTGGCCGCAACACCGTAACGCTTTGCTTCCATGGCGGTGACGACGGTCAAGTTCGCGATCGCTGCCTTGGCTGCGCCATAGGCACTCTGCCCGACATTGCCCCACAGGCCCGCGCCGGACACCGTGTTGACGACGCGCGCGTCGATCGGGTTGCCCGCCTTGGACTGTGCCCGCCAGTAGTCGCAGGCATGCCGGGTGACGGCGAAGGTGCCTTTGAGATGCACCGCGATGACGGCGTCCCAATCGGCCTCGCTGGCGGCGGCCACCATGGAATCACGCAGGATGCCCGCATTGTTCATCACACCGGTAAGAGAACCGAAAGTGTCGACGGCGGTGGAGATCATGTCGGCGACGTCGTTCCACGACGACACCGAACCCGTGTGTGCGACAGCCTTGCCGCCGGCCGCCTCGATTTCGGCGACAACGTCGGCCGCGGGGCCTGCCCCGTCGCCGACGGAGCCATCCCGACCGACGCCCGGGTCGTTGACGACGATGGCTGCCCCCTGCTTGGCCAGCTCGAGGCAGTGGGCGCGGCCGATGCCTCGACCGCCGCCCGTCACCAAAACGACCTTGCCGGTCAGCGGACCTTCAGGCATTGCGCGTTATCTCCTTCATTCCGTAAATAATTCGGCGATGAGCGTGCGCCGCTGCGACCAGTCTGCTGCGCGCAGGTCGACGTATCCGGACTCGGTGACGATCAGGTCGACGTCGTGGGCGGGGGTGGAGGCGGGCCGGCTGAGCTGCTCGACGAGCGGCGAGCGCCCGTTCACCCTCGTCGGCACGGCGATGATCGACAGTCCGCCGCTACTCACTCGGGCGGCGGCGCAATAGTCGGGATGCCCGCCGATGCCGCCGATCACCTTGTCGCGCAAGCCTTCGACGTTGATCTGCCCGTATTGATCGATCTCGATGGCGGTGTTCACTGCGACCAGCGGTGCGCCGCGCGACAGCCGGGTGAGGTCGTGGGTGTAGTCGAGTCCGCGCAGGATCCGGCGCCCGTCGGCCCACTCGTAGAGCGAGTCACTGCCCAGTAGATACGTCGCCGACGGTGTACCCGCCAGCAGGCCGCGCCGATCGAGGTCGACGACGGCGTCGGTGAGTAGCCCGGTGTCGATATGCAACGGGACCTGTGCCCGGCGCAGCAGTGCGGTGCCGAGCTGCCCTGGCCCGTACTGGATCCGGGCGTCCTCGGGGAGTAACCGCAACACCGCATCGGCGAGCGCGTCGTGAATGAGCTCGGGCTCGCGCTCGGGTATACGCACCGGTCCGCTCCCAACACTGCCGAGCACCTCGACGACCGACGGGTCGAGCGCAGGCCCGGCGTCCGCCGCGGGAGCCGAGGTGTCGATGACGGCGAGAGTCCTTGTGCCGCTGTCGATCAACTGGCGCTGCCAGGACACCTCGGTGCCGAACTGCAGCAAGCCATCCCGACGTACCAGCCGGGTGAGCAGCACGTCGGGCCGCAGCACGTCGGCGAGCAGCGCGGGAATCGCCCCCAGCCGCGTCGGCAGGAACCGCGCCTTCGAGCTGCGTAATATGTCACGCACGCCCCACCCGGGCATCAGCGCAACCACGTCGGCGAACGCGTCCGCGTCGAGGCCGTCGATCGGGGCAGGCAGCCAGCCCAGCACCAGGCGCACCGAGCCGACCTCGCTGGCGGCGGCGCTCAGCGCCGCGCCGACCGACCCGCCGTCGTCGAGGCAGCGCAGCGAGCCCACTCCGTCGCCGAGGGCAACCATCGTTCCAGGGCGCAGCTCAGCGCGCAGCGCGGCGGTGAAGTCGGCCGCGGTCAAACTCGCCGTCATCGCGGTTCTTTGGGAAGCCCGAGTACCCGCTCACCGAGAATGTTGCGCTGAATCTCGCTGGTGCCCCCCAGAATCGTCTGCGCCCGCCCGACCAGCATGTGGTGCACCAAGCCGTCCTCCGCGGGGTCGGTGCACGCATCGGTACCGAGCACCTCGGTCGCCATGTCACCCAGGTCCTGATCGGTTTCCGACGTCATCAGCTTGAGCACCGAGAAGGCCGGCGACGTGAGGTCGCCGGAGTCGATGGCGCGCTGCCAAGTGTAGCGCAGCAGCCACATCCGGGCCCACAGCCGGGTCATCGACCTCGACAGCATCGGGTCGAGCAGGTCGCGGTCACGGGCAGCGTCGACCATGCGTTCGTGTAGGCGGAACATCGAGACCGCCTGCGAACCCAATGTCAGGCGCTCACGCCCCAGCGTCACCATCGCCACGGTCCAGCCCTGACCGACGTCACCGATCAGGGCGTCGTCGCCGAGTTCAGCGCCGTCGAAGAAGACTTCGTTGAACTTGCTCTCACCGTCCATCTGCGTCAACGGGCGGACTGTGACCCCCGAGATGTCCATGGGCACAACGAACATCGACAAGTCACGGTGCTTTTCTGGACCCGTGCGGGCGAGCAGCAGGCCGAATCGGGCCGAGGCGGCCGCCGAACTCCACACCTTCTGGCCATCGATCCGCCAACCGGTCGTGGTGCGCTCGGCTCGGGTGCGAACGCCGGCGAGGTCTGATCCGGCGCCTGGTTCGGAGAACAACTGACACCAGACGTCGTCGCCCAACCGGATCGGCTCCAGGTAGCGGTCCTTCTGCTCCTGGCTGCCGAACTTAATCAGCACCGGACCGACCAGGTCGGCACCGGTGATGTTCAGCTGACGGGGCACGTCGGCGCGTGCGCACTCCTCGGCGAACACAGCCTGGTAGGCCACCGTCGCTGCGGCACCACCGAACTCACGCGGCCAGTGCAGGCAGGCGTAGCCGTGGTCGGCGAGGTAGCGGTGCCAGATCCGGCCCGGCCCGACGTCATCCGCAGTGGGTGTGGGCCCGTAGTTCCGCAGACCGGCCGGCCTCGGCGCGCTGTCCAGAAACGAGCGGATCTCCGCGCGTAGGGCGTCGACGTCGTTGCGGTCTTTCGTCACTTCTGGCGAAGCCGACAGCTGAGTCGACGGGTCCAGCGCAGACAGCCGATCCCAGTGCTGAGCCGGGCTGCCGAACACCACCTCGTCGGTCCGGGCGCGCCGGAAGTACAGGTGCGCGGAATCCTCCCAGGTGAAGCCAATGCCGCCGTGAATCTGGACATTCGCTTTCGCCGCGTTGCGCAGCGCCTCCGAGCACACCGCCTTGGCCATGCTCGCGCGCCAGTCCGCTTCGCCGGCGGCCGCAGCATCCGAACCGTCCAGGGCATCCAGGGCCGCCTGCGAGGCCGACCGTGCCCACTCGAGATCGACCAGCATGTCGGCGCACTTGTGCTTGATGGCCTGAAAGCTGCCGATCTGCCGACCGAACTGTTCGCGGGTGCGGGCGTAATCGGTGGCGATCTCGAGCACCCGTTCGCACGCGCCCACCTGTTCGGCCGACAGCACCGCCAGGGCAATGTCGACGTTGCGGTCGACGACGTCGCCGAGGGGGCCGTCGCCAGACAGCCGCAGGGCCGGTGCTGCGCTCAGCGTGATGGTGGCCATCGGTCGGGTGCCATCGAGCACGCGTTCAGCCTCGGCGACGACGCCTTCGACGGCCGGATCAAGCAGGAACACCGCCGGTTCGCCGTCCTCCGCAATGGCGACGACGACGAGGTCGTCGGCGGCGCCGCCGCCCAGAACGTGGCGCACCGCGCCGTCGATGGTCCACCCGTCCGCGGATCGAGCGGCGCGCAGCGTCACCGCGGACGGACGCCACAACCCGCCGTCGCCGGTGAGCGCTGCGGCCGCGGTGCGGCGACCTTCGATCAGACCCGTGAGCCGCTTGTCGGCATCGGGGTCTTGCTCGGTCAGGTCGAGCAGCAGGCCGGTGGCCAGCACCGTGGAACTGACGAACGGCACCGGGGCCAGCGCGCGGCCGAGTTCGTGGGCGACCACACCCAGCGCGGACGCGCCGTAACCGGCACCGCCGAGGTGCTCGGGCAGCGCGATGGCCGCCACCCCGACCTGGTTGCACAGCACGTCCCACAGCACCGTGTCGAAGCCGGAATGTCCGTCTGCGCCGCCATCGCCGTCCTCGCCGTAGGCGACGGCGCGTACTCGGTCCTCGGATGCCAGTCGCTCACAGGCGGAGCGCACGGATTGCGCGAGTTCCTGACGTTCGTCAGCGGACAACGCCGTCATCGGGTTCCTCCTGCGATCTGCCGGGCGAGCTCGGACTTGGCGACCTTGCCGAGCCCGGTCAGCGGGAACTCGTCGACGAGGACGAGTCGCTCGGGCCACTTCTGCTTCATCAGCCCGCGTTGGTCGAGGAACGTGCAGAGCTCATCGAGGGTGACGTCGCGATGGCGTGGTGAACGACGCACGACCGCGCATACCAGCTCACCGCGCAGTTCGTCGGGCTGGCCGAGGACGGCGATCTCGTCGACCAGGGGGTGGGCCAGCAGTTCGTTCTCGATCTCGTCGGGGGCGACGTTCTCGCCCTTGCGAATGATCAGATCCTTCGTGCGGCCCGTGACCACGATGCGCCCGTCCGGTCGAAGGTGGCCCCGGTCGCCGCTGCGAAACCAGCCGTCCGCGCTGAGAGCCTCGGCCCACTGCTCGTGCTGCAGGTATCCCGGAGTCAGGTTGTCGCCGCGCAGCTCGATCTCGCCGTTCGCCGCGATGCGCACCTGCGATCCCGGGATCGGCCGGCCCGCGCTGTTGGCCAGTTGCTCGTCGGTGTCGGTGATCTCGCTGACGCAGATCATCGGCGCCTCTGTCATTCCGTAGGCATGCACGACGGGTACACGTAGGTGTTCACGCACCTGCCTGTGCACCTCGGGCGGACACGCGGCACCCCCGCCGATCAGCATCCGCAGCGACGGCATCAGTAATTCGTTTGTCGGCGCGGCCATTTGGGCGGCCAGGAGCATCTGGTAGAACGCGGTGCTCGCTCCGGTCACCGTCACCTGGTGTTCGGCGAGCACCCGGGGCAGGTCGTCGGCGGAAACCTTGGGGATGAGCACCACCGGAAAGTCGCCGAACAGGGCGGTGGCGAGATAGACCATGCCGCCGATGTGTGCGATGGGAAAGGCGATCGTGCCGACCTCGCGCGGATGGGTGCCGACACCGAGATGAGCGGTGAAGCCCCTGGCCGCGCTGAGCAATGTGGCGTCGGAGTGGCGGACGGCTTTCGGGCGGCCCGTGGTGCCCGACGTGAAGTACACCCAGCGCGGCTCCGCCGGCGAGAGGGGTGCTTGGTACTCGGCACCTGCGGCCGGCGAGGTCCGCAGCCGGTGGACGAAGTCGGGAGGCACCGTGACCGTCGGTATCCCCGGCGCAGCATTGGCAGCCGTCGACTCGTCGACCAGCAGGATGTCCGCCCGTGCGACGTCGACTGCCGCGCATACCTCGCGGCGCCGGTAGAGGTGCAACACCGGCGCCTGCACCACGGGCATGCGGGCCAGCGCGAGCATCACCACCGCCGCGTTGACGTGGGAGGGCAGCTGACAGGCGACCGTCATACCGGGACGCACGCCGACATCGGGCAACCATCCCGCGGCGGCCGATGCCAGCCCGGCTACCTGCGACACGGTGAGTGTCTCGCCCGAAACGTCGCGCAGCAGCGGACGATCCGGCCGGCCGGCGGCGCACTCGTCCAGCAGCCCGGCGATGGTGCCAACCGTCACCGTGTTCTCCCGTCCCGACCGGCCGTCAGCCCACCCGCGGGCCGGGCGTGAAACTGACCGGCAGCTTGCGCACGGCGTACACCTCGCCCGCGTCCTCGAACAGGCTTGGCTCCCCGGCCAACTCGAAGTCGGGTAGCCGAGTGAGCACCTGAGTGACCATCACGTCGAACATCAACTTGGCGTAGTGCGAGCCCAGGCAGCGGTGCATGCCCACGCCGAAAGCCATGTGCTTCTTGGCATTCGGGCGGTCGAGGTCGAGTTCGTCGGGGTTCTCGAACATCGCGGGGTCGCGGTTGGCCGCCGCCCACATCAGGATCGCCCGGTCGCCCTGGCACAGCTGCTGGCCGTGGAATTCGGCGTCGCGCGAGACGGTGCGCGCCAGGCCGAGGGTCGGGGTGTACAGGCGCAGCAGCTCATCGGTGGATTTCTTCACCAGACTCGGATCAGCCTTGAACTTGGCGCGCAGCTCGGCGTCCTTGCACAGCCGCAACAGCACATTGCCGGTGAAGCCACTGGTGGTGTCCATGCCACCGAGCATCATCAGCACCGTGTACATGGTGATCTGGCCATCGTCGAGCGGTTCGCCGTTCAGTGTTCCGCGCAGGATGTCACTGAACAGGTCATCGCCGAGGCCCTTGGCGCGGCGCTGCTCCATGTGCTTGACGATTTCGCCGAACATCTCCATCCCCGCGATCCCGGCCTTTTCCGGGTCGTGGGCACGGTCGTGCACGGTGGTGTGCACCCAGCCGACCCAGTCCATGAACCGCGACTCGTCGAAGTTCAACAGCCGCAGGATCAAACGCGCCGGCAACGGCGTCGTCAGCTCACCGACGAGATCGCACTTGCCGCGCTCGATGAAGGCGTCGATCGCCTCGTTGGTCATCTCGACGGCGGCCGCACGGAACCTTTCCGCCGAACCCGGCGAAAAGCGCTTGAGGGTGACCTCACGCAACTCCTGGGTCTCTGGCGGGTCCGATTCGATCGGCAGGATCGGCAACGGCAGCTCACTGGCCGGCACACCTACCGACGGATAGGAGTTGAACAAGTCATCGTCGCGGGCCGCTTCGAAGACCGATGCGTAGTCGACCAACGCCCAGAAACCATCGTAGTGCTCGGAATGTGCTACCGGACAGCCTGATTCGCGCATATCGCGGAACCGGCTGTAGGGGTCGTCGCGGAATTCGGCCGAGTGGTGGTCGAGGTCGACCTCGGCGCGTGGGCGCGATTCCGCCTGGGTGTCGGTCATCGGCGGTACTCCCTTCGGTTGGCTGCTACTTGGACAGGATGGCGACGGCCGCGGTTCCGGGTGCCCCGTACAGCTGGGCCAGCCCGACCCGCGGATCGCCAGGCACCTGACGGTCACCCGCGGTGCCGCGCAGTTGGTGGACGAGCTCGTAGACCTGACGAAGCCCGGATGCGCCGACCGGTTCGCCGTTGGCCAGCAGGCCACCGTCGGTGTTGATAGGCAACCGGCCGCCGATCTTGGTGGCGCCGTCGGCGAGCAGCGCCTCCTGTTCGCCGTCCTTGCAGAGCCCCGTCTCGGCCATGTGGATGATCTCGGACCCGGAGTCGGTGTCCTGCAGCTGCGCGACGTCGACGTCCTCGGGGCCTATCCCCGCCAACTCATAGGCGGCGCGGGCGGCCTCCGCGGTGGTGCCGGGCACGATGGGCAGCTCGATCGAGGTACGAAGAAGCTCGTAGGCGCCCTCGCGGCGGCTGCGCAACGCAGTCGAGCGCAAGTAGATCGGAGTGTCGGTGTACTGCTTGGCCACCTCGGCGCGGCACACCACCACGGCGGCAGCGCCCTCGTTCGGATTGCAGTACATGTATTGGCGCAGTGGGGCATTCACGATCGGAGAGCTCAGGATCGCGTCGACGCTCATCGGCTTGCGGCGCCACGCGTGCGGCGCCAGCGCGCCATTGTCGAAGTTCTTGGCCGCCACCTTGGCCAGCGTCTCCTCGGTGATGCCGTGATCGTGCATGTAGCGCATGATCTTGGTGCCGAAGTAATGCGTGGTCAGGAACATGCCCTGATCGCCATACCATTGCGGCAACCCCGAGACCGACGGGTCAGCGCCGAAGGCGCCGCGCGGATGCTTGTCCAGTCCAACACCGACCGCAATGTCGGCTTCGCCGAGTTGGACGTCTCGCGCGGCCAGGGTCAACAGCGAGTTACCGGTCGCGCAGCCGCTCAACGTGGCCCTCGCCGGGAGACCGGTCATCCCGGCCAACCCCGTCACCGCCTCGGGATTGGCCACCTCGAGGCTGCCCGCATACAGGCTGCCCACGTCCGACCACTGCACCCAGGCATCGCGCAGTGCCCTGCTGATCGCCACGGCGCCCATCTCCAGCGCCGACCGGTCCTCGTACCGCCCGAACGGATGAAGTCCGACACCGATGATGGCGATCTCGGGCGTGCTGCTCATCGTGTTCCTTCCGGCAGGCGGCAACGTGGAGCCCCCCGGGGGAGCGTGCGCGTTGACGTGGACGCCACTAAGCCTATAACTATATAGCGAATTCTAAAAAGGGTCCTAGAATCTGCGTAGTCGTGAATGAAGGCCGAGGCGTTGAGCATTTCGTTGTTGTTGGAGATGGCGGTTTCGGGTGACCCCGACCGGCTGGCGCTGGTCGACGGCGCCGATCGGTTGACCACCGGCGAGCTCAGTGCGTTGGCCGACGGGGGAGCGGGTGTGATCGCCGCCGCCGGGGTCGAACACGTCGCCTACGTCGGGTCGGGCGGGCTCCTGCAGCCGCTGGTGATTTTCGCCGCGGCCCGCGCGGCGGTTCCGTACACCCCGATCAACTACCGATTGAGCGCCGAGGGTGTCCGGGAGTTGATCGAACGGCTACCCCATCCGCTGGTGATCGTCGACGACCGTTACCGCGAACTGGTCGGCGATGCCGGCAAGCGCGTGATGTCCTCCGAGGACTTCTTGGCCGCGGCACGCACCACCGACGCCGTAGCAGAGTTCGCCGATCCCGACGACATCGCGATCGTGCTGTTCACGTCGGGCACCACCTCCAAGCCGAAGGCGGTCGAGCTGACCCACGGCAACCTCACCAGCTACATCACCGGCACCGTCGAGTTCGGTTCGGCCGATGACACGGATGCGGCCTTGATCTGCGTGCCGCCGTATC
The DNA here is from genome assembly GCF_900157365.1 of Mycobacterium numidiamassiliense. GTDB lineage: Bacteria > Actinomycetota > Actinomycetes > Mycobacteriales > Mycobacteriaceae > Mycobacterium > Mycobacterium numidiamassiliense. Next base: position 1,363,483 of record NZ_FUEZ01000004.1, read on the forward strand.
ACATCGCCGGGGTCAACGCTGCGATGTCGAACTTGTATGCGGGCCGGAAGATGGTGTACCTGGCCAACTTCGACGCTCGCGAATGGGTGCGCCTCGTCGCCGAGGAGAAGGTGACGACCGCGACCGTCGTGCCTACCATGATGGACCGCATCGTTGCCGCGCTCGAACGGGAGCCCGTCGAGCTGCCGACGCTGCGCAATCTGGCCTACGGTGGATCGAAGGTAGCACTTCCGTTGGTGCGCAAGGCGCTCGACTTGATGCCGCACGTCGGATTCGTCAATGCCTACGGTCTTACCGAAACCAGTTCGACGGTCGCGGTACTCACCCCCGACGACCACCGCGATGCGCACCGCAACCCAGACGAGTTGCTCGCCAAGCGGCTCGGTTCGGTCGGACAGCCGGTGCCCGGCATCGAGGTGCAGATCCGTGACGAGAACGGCGCCGTGCTCGGCCCGGGTGAACCTGGTGAACTCTTCGTCCGCGGCGAACAGGTTTCCGGCAAATACACCGGCATCGGCTCGGTGCTCGATGATGAGGGCTGGTTTCCCACCAGGGACATCGCCACACTCGACGAGGCTGGCTATCTCTTCATCACCGGCCGTTCCGACGACACCATCATTCGGGGCGGTGAGAACATTGCGCCCGCCGAGCTCGAAGACGTGCTCGTCGAGCATCCTCATGTGCACGAAGTCGCTGTGGTCGGTGTCGAGGATGCCCAATGGGGGCAGGCCATCGTCGCCGTGGTCGTACCTGCTGCGGGCATCGATCCGGATCCCGACGAACTGCGGGAGCACGTCCGCAAGTTCCTGCGAGGATCACGCACCCCCGACCGGGTCGTCTTTCGCGACGAGCTACCGACCAATGCAACCGGAAAGCTGCTTCGCCGCCAGATCGTCGAAAGTCTCCGCGGCGTGATCGTCGAAAAGTAAGGAACGACAACATGATCAAGAACGGCACGCGGCTACAGAGCCAGGTCTGCGACACCCAGGTGATCGTCGTCAAGGCGGCCGACAGCCTCGACGATCTGCGTTGCGGAGGCCGGCCGATGCTGCCACTGGATGCCGAGCGGCCCGCCGACGCCACGCCCGACCCGGCCTTCGCCGACGGCAGCACCATGGGCAAACGCTACGTCGACGACCGCGACGCCGAGGTACTGGTCACCAAGGCCGGCGCCGGGTCACTCAGCGTCGGCCCGACGCCGCTGGCGCTCAAGGAAGCCAAGCCGCTGCCGGCCAGCGACTGAAATGACACGTACGAGCTACGGCGTGCTCGCGGCTGGACCCCTACCTCCGTCAAACGCCGCCTGGCTGATGGAGATTGGCGGTTGGATCGTCTTCGGCCTAGTGGCCGTGTTCCTGCTCTACCGCTGGCGCAAAAACGGCCAGCCGGACACTGCTGCGTTGCTGTTCATCGGGTGCTTCACCATGTGGTGGCAGGAGTTCTACGCCGACTGGGGTGCCTACCTGTACTACAACCCGGATCTGGCGCTGCTGTCCTGGGGAAAGACCCCGTACACCACCCCGAACAAACCGGTGTACGTCTTGGCCGGCTACGGCTGGTTCTATGCCGGCGGATTCGCAGCCGTGTTGACCCTGTTCCGATGGTTCCGGCGCCGCTATTCCTCAGTGAACTACGTTGCTGCCCTTCTGATCTCCGTTTTCATCCCTTTCATGTTGTGGAACTTCGTCACCGCTGACGGGGTATCCTATGTGACGAACTGGTTCCAGTACCTAGAGTCGATCGGGCCGACCATCCACACCGACAAGGGCGGCCTGCAGCTGATCTATCAAGGTGTGCCGCTGGGAATCTTTGCCGTTGCCGTGGTCGCCAGCCTCGACCGGCGCGACGTCGCCGGGCGCACCTGGTTCGAACGGGCGCTTGACGTGCGACCCGTCATCACCAGCTGGGGGGAGCGGGCACACCAGATCGTTGCCTGGATCGTCGGGATGAACGTTCTCTACGGGGTGTTCCTGACCCTGCCGCTGGTGATCGCGCGCATCCTGTTCTTCCCCAACAATTCCTGGATCCCCAACCCGTGACAGCCGAGCAGACTATCGATGCGTGGATCGCCAATCACGGTCACCTCGTAGCAGACACGTCAGTGCAGTCGGCCTTCGACGAACACGCTTTCCGGGACCGCGGCATCAAGGCCGGTCGGGACTGCCCGGTTACTGGCGGCCATCAGATCGTCTGCGCTCGTCGCAGCCGTGACAGTCCAGCCATGCGCCTGCAGCCAGTCGACGACCTCGGTTCTTTCTTCTTCATAGAGCAAGTTGCCTGACTCGGTGATGTCTTTGCCGCCCAACTTGATTGCGGCCTGCCGGTAGAGTTCCGTCTGCTCCTCGCGGCGCGCGAAACTCTCTGCGCTGAAGAACTCGTTGGTGAACGCTTCGACGGCGACCCGGCTTCCGGGAGCGCTGAGCGACTGGATCCGGTCGAACAACAGGTCCTGGGCGTCGGCTGTCAGATACGGCAGCAGCCCTTCCGCCGACCACGCCGTCGGAGCCGATGCGTCAAACCCGGCCTGCGCCAGCGCCTTCGGCCAGTCCAGACGCAGGTCGATGCCGACGCTGACGTGGGAAGCGATCGGGTCGACGGCATGAGACTCCAAGGTGCCGGTCTTGAATTCCAGCACCTTGGGCTGGTCGATCTCGTAGACCACACACCCTGGAGGCCACGCGAGTCGCCAGGCGCGTGAGTCCAGACCGGCCGCCAGGATCACGATCTGCCGGATGCCTTCGCCGGCCGCCGCGAGAAAGTACTGGTCGAAAAACCTTGTCCGGCAAGCCGTGTAGCCCAGCATTGCCTGGATCCGGTCCTCGAATTGTGGATCGGCATCGACCAATTCGGCCGGCAATTCATCGTCCAGATAAACCCGCCAGATGCCGTCGCCGGCCGCTTCGAGGAACAGTTTCGCGAAGGGATCGCTGATCAGCGGATCGGCGCTCTTGGTCTCCGCCGCCCGCCCGCCGGCAACCCCTAACGCGGTAGCGCCGACGCTCTCGTTGATGTCCCACGTGTCATTGTCGGTTCTGGCCATCGGGATCCCTTTCGTGGCTCTCGGCTGTACCGAGCCTACACGAAAAGTTAGATGTGCTTACTAAGTGGCCAGTAGCGCTGAGCGCGCCTCAGGCGTTCGCCAATTGCGGTGGCTTGACGGCCGCCGGATCGGGGTTGGCGATCGGCAGGCCCATGAAGCGACGGGCGTTGTCTCCCATGAAGTCATAGGTGCGACGTTCGTCCATGCCTTCGGCGTACTGCCAGTAACGCTTGGGCTCGGGCAGGCCTTCGGGATGCGGCCAGTCCGAGCCGAACATCACCTTGTCCCACCCGACCGTTTGCACCACGTCGGCCACCGAACCCTCCCAGAACGGGCTCACCCAGACGTTGCGGCGGAACACCTCGTGCGGATGTTCGGGGAAGTTCTGCGGCATCTTGTTGTACGTCGATTGCAGGTCGTCGAAAAGTGGCTTGATCCAAGCGCTCCCGTTCTCCACGCTGGCGATGCGCAGCTTGGGGAACCGCGTCAACGTGCCGTGGCAGATCAGGCTGGTGAGCATGTCGGCGATCTCACGGTGACCCAGCGCCGTCCACTTGAATGCCGACATCTCGAACGCGCTACTGGTCGACGGCGGCTCCCACTTGTCGATGTACTCCTGCAGTGGAGGTTGGCTGGCGTGCAACACGATTGGCAGGCCCGCGTTCTCGACGTCGCGCCAGAACGGGTCGAACTCGGGCAGCGCGGGGGAGCGCCATCCCTTGTAGCCGTTCACCGGTGCGGGCTTGATCAGCGCGACCTTGGCGCCGTTTTCCAAGATGGAGGCGAGCTCGCGTCGGGCTTCATCGACAATGCCGAGGGTGAGCACCGGCGTGCAGTAGATCCGGTTGGCGTGGCTGAAGCCCCAGTGCTCGAGCATCCACTGGTTCAGGGCGTGGATGATCGCCACCGTCAGGTCGGGATCCTCGGCGGCCGAATGCTCGACCAGGTTGGCCAGCGTCGGGTAGTTCAGGCACGCGTCGACCCCCTGGCGGTCGAGTTCGGCGATCCGGTCCTCGGGGTTGCGCGCGCCCGGCGGCGTGTCGATGCCACGGCCGGACATCTCCCGCATCGACAGACCCTCGGGGTTCTGACCGGAATAGAACTTCTCGTGCGCGCCGGGAGCGGCGACCCGCTCGAACGTCGGGTTCGGCATGTAGTCGGTGATCTTGTTCAGGATCGCGATGCGGGTGTGCCTGCCGATCTGGACGAACTGCACCTTCGGCCGGAACTGCTCGGGCAGATACTTCGTCAGCGCATCAGGGGTCTCGTACATGTGCTGATCGGCATCGAAGATCGGTGCGTCGGTGAACTGCGTCATCGTTTTGCCTCTCGCTATCGACATACGGCTCGGATATGAGCTTGGCGCAATCTGACAGTTGTGTCAAGTCTGCGTATCTAAACGTAGAAAGCAACACTTGAGCTGTAATGATTGCAGTTGACGATACTGTCATATAAAGTCGCCGCATGACGCTGACCTCGGCTTCGCCCGCCGACCGGCAACTGGACGCCACCCGCGGTGAGCGCACCCGCTCGGCGATCCTCGACGCGAGCCGTCGTCTCTTTCTGGAACGCGGCTACGCGGGCACGCCGATCAACGCGATTACCGAGGCGTGCGGCATCTCGCGGGCCGGCTTCTACACCTACTTCAAGGACAAGCGGGAGATTTTCAACGTCCTTGGCAACACCGCATACCACGAGGCTCTCGCCGTCATCGCGGAGTGGGCCGAGGCCGACGAACCGTTCGGTCCAGCCGACATCCGGGCCTGGGTCGGCCACTACTTCGACTACATGGACCACCACGGCGCATTCGTGCTCGCGTCGGCGCACTCGGCGCCCGACGACGACGACTTCCGAAACTCCCGCAACCGCATGGTGACCCGGGCGTCGTGGAAGCTAGGTCAGGCGATCGCCGGCCACGGTGCCCACTCACCGGACGTCGTTGGCGTAGCGGTGATGGGGCTCCTGGACCGGGCCTGGCACACGGTCCACCGGCAGACCGTGTCCGTCGACCGCGACGAAATGATCGCGGTGGTCGCGGAGATGATCGTCGCGATGGCAACGCCTCTCGCATCATGACCCTGCTGTTGCTCGACGCGCCGGAGGTCGTCGAGTTCATCCGTGCCAACCACCGCGTGTTTCTCTTCTGCCGCGACGGCGCCCGACGTCCGATCGGCTATGCCATGCGTTCGGTCGCCTATCGCCCCGCCGCCCGCTGCCTCTACTTCGCCACCTATGCCAAGAGCGCCAAGGTCCAACACCTGCGCTCGGCTCCCGAGGCCGCATGCTTGATCGGCGACGACGAGGGTTGGGTCTCCGTTGGTGGCCTCGCGCACGTCTACCAACCGTCCGCAGCCGAGGTCGACGAACTCATCGGCGAAAGTTCACCGGATCAACGCGTGCCCGAGTCGGTCGTGACGAAGGTCCGCGACCGCCTTCTCAGCGGCAAGCGATGCTTCATCAGGCTGGCCCTCACCGAAGTCCGCGCCGCCGATCTCCCCGATCGACGTGCCTGATCCGCGCAACGTCGGCCCGGTTTCCATGGCTGAGGACGAACTAGCCGAGTTCTTGGCGGACGGGCCGACCGGCGCGATCTGTGTCGTCGACGCCGGCGGCCAGTTACTGGCCCTACCGGCGCGGTTGGTCGACTTCGACTCCGCCACAATCGCCGTCACCGTGGACGGCGTGAATGGCGACGCCACGCAACGCGCTGAGATCCAGGCCTGCGTAGTGGCCGACACCTTCACCGCCTATCGGGACATTCGCGGTGTGATCTGGCAGGGAACGGTGATGTGGCCACCTGCGTGCGATGACGTGGCCACGCTGACGGTTAGCCGCACGCTGACGTTCTCGTTCGCCAACGCATAACCATCCAGAAGCTGCGTTAGCGCACGTGGTCGATCAGCGCTTCGGCGTCGGCGACGCTGCGCAGCAGATCATTGAGATGGGTGCACGTGCTGGTGCCGTCCAGTTCTCGGCGCACTCGAAAGTGTAATTCGCGCAACGTCATTCCGGTGATGCGCTGCGCGCTCGCCACCGCGCCCGGGCACTCCTGCCAGGGCAGCACCCGCGGTGTCGCCCGCGAATCGACGATGACCCCGGTGTCGGCATCCACGGCGGCGGCCAGGATGTACTCGTGGATGATCGTCTCCACCCCGTCGCTCCGCACGTAGGTATCACGGAACATTGCATTGATGCCGACCCGCCCGGCGCTTTCTTCATGGACATCGATGCGCCGTCTGCGGCGCATCGCGTGGCGCGGCAGGGCCGCCACTTGGTGCCACGCCCACGAGTCGTCGCTGTGATCGAGGTCGGGAGCCGCCGGGCCGGTGACGATCACCGGATCGCCCGCCTCGAACGACGTCAGCAGCAACCCGCCGGTCGCGAAGCCCGCACATTGGTCGGCAACCGGCAGGTACCCGGACTTCGTGACGTCGCCGAGCAGGTTGGACGCCGATAGCGCGTGGCCGGATATCAGCGTGGCGACGGGAACGTCATCGAGCAGCGTGTAGCGCAGATCGCGTGCCCGCCGCAGCTCGGGAGCCGCCTTGTCGGCCGCGGCGCGGAACCCGCTCATCGCGGGCGCGCCCGCCAGCCGGGACATCGCGCCAACGGGTGGCGTCACCTCGATGTGACGGACGACGCGGGCGATCAGCTCGATGGTGGCCGAGAGCGTCGCGGTGTCGAGCTCGGTCACCGTTCCGTCAGCCGCCGTCCACAGATCGCGCGCCCGCCCATTCAGATACACCGGGTCCAGCGAGCCCTCGTCGCGGGTCATGTCGATCGACGTGGTCCGGCGCGCGGACCGCGGACGACGCGGCGGATTGCCGGTCGTGGGCTCGTGCACGCCGTGTAGCGGATGAAGCCCGAAGGGCGGGGAGCCCAGGTCCGTCACCGGATGGACTCTAGCTCTCCTCGGCTGGTCGGAACGCGAAGGTCACCAGCGACTGGCCGTCGGCGGTCTCCAGCGTGGTGGTGGTCGACACCAGGGGCTGGCCGATCCGCAATTCGGCCGCGGTTGCGTCGACGATCAGCGTCTCTACCAGCACACCCTCGGCCAACTCGACGAAGCCCACCACATACGGCTGGAACACCTTTGGATCCCGGGTGCCCTTGTACGGCAACGGCGGCGGGAACTCCTGGGTGGTGTAGGTGTAAAGCGTTCCCTCGGTGGACAATTCGATCGCCTCGATGTCGTCCTGGATGTCGGAGTCGCCGTCGAAAAGCTCGGGCCGCTCGGCAGGGAATTTCACCGCACCCGACGAGCGCCTGCGCGACGCGAACAACACCGCGCGGTCGCCGTCGACCCGGAACAATCCCTCGGTGATCAGTGTGGTCATCTCAGGCGACCTCGATGACCATCGCGGCGCCCATGCCACCGCCGGCGCACATGGACAGCACGCCGATACCTCCACCGCGCCTTCGTAATTCGTAGATCGCGGAGGTGACCATCCGGGCACCGGTCGCGGCGATCGGGTGGCCCAGGCTGATGCCCGAGCCGTAGACGTTGACGATCTCCTCGTCGAGCCCGAGTTCGCGGGCACATGCGACCGCCTGCGCGGCGAACGCCTCGTTGATTTCGAACAGTGCGACGTCCTCGAGTTTGCGGCCGGCCAACTCGAGTGCCTTGGGGATGGCGGTGATGGGTCCGCTGCCGGTGCGGTTCGGCTCGACCCCGACCGCGCTCCACGAAAGGATCTGTGCAAGAACGTTGTTCGCGGTGGCCGGGGCGGCGAGCGCCACCACGGCCGCCGCGTCGTTGATGCCCGACGAGTTGCCGGCGGTCACGCTAAAGCCGTCGATCTCGGGATGTAGCACCTTCAGGCCCGCTAGCGACTCCATCGAGCTGCCGCGCCGGGGATGCTCGTCTTCGGCGAACGTGATCGTGCTGCCGTCGGCTTGCGGCACCTGGATCGGCACGATCTCTTCGACGAATGAGCCGGCATCGATCGCCTTGACCGCGCGTTGGTGGCTGCGCAGTGCCCATGCGTCCTGATCTTCGCGGGTGATGCCGTACTGCACGGCGCAGTTGTGCGCGACAGTGATGGACATGTCCAGCGCCGGTGCGTCCGCGGTCGGCGGATGCGACAGCGGAAACCACTGTTCGTAGTCCTCGGGGGACTTGCCGGTGGTGAAGGGCTTGCGCTTCTGCAGTATCGGTCCGGTGGACAGCGACTCCATGCCGCCGGCCAAGATGGCGCGGCTCATGCCGGCTGCGATCTGACCCGCGCCGACGGCGATCGCTGAGAGGCTGGACGCGCACTGGCGGTTGACGGCAAGGCCGGGAATCCCGATCAGCCCGAGGTCCACCGCGACGTAGCGGGCACTGTCGCCGCCACCTTGCAGGCTCTCGGCCAGGACCAGGTCGTCGAACTCAGCCGCGTCAAGGCCAGACCGATCCACGACCGCGGCCACGACGGGCTTGGCGAGCTCGGTCGCGGGCATGTTGGCCAGCGTGCCCTTGCGCGCCGTTCCGATCGGTGTGCGGGCAGCGGCCACAATCGCTGCGCGGGACGTGGTGGTGGCCATGTGTCTCCCAAGATCGTCAGGGGTGACGGGCTGGTTGCCCGATGAGCGAGGCCAGTCTATACCGTTAAATAGATATCGATATATCCGGTCAGGGTGACGTTGGGAGCAGCCCGTGAAGGTGATCAAGTCCGTGGACGATGCGCTCGCAACGATCGGGGAGGAACTCGGCGTCAGCCGGTGGGTAGACATCGACCAGAGTCGGATCGACGCTTTCGCCGACGTCACGATGGATCACCAGTGGATCCACGTCGACGTCGAGAAGGCTAAGGCCGAAAGCCCTTACGGCGCAACGATCGCGCACGGCTTCCTCACGCTCTCCCTCATCCCCGGCGTCAGCAAGGACAACTACCGCGTCGAGAACGCCAAGATGGGCATCAACTACGGCCTGAACAAGGTGCGGTTTCTGTCCGCGGTCACCGCGGGCAGCCGCATCCGGGTCCGGTCAGAACTCGCCGACGCCGCCAAGGTCGCCGACGACACTGTGAACCTCACGGTTCGCCACACCGTCGAGATCGACGGCGTCGACAAACCCGCCGCGGTCGCCGAACTGATCGCTAGGTTCGTCTGGTGACTGGCGGTCCGTTCGACGGGAAGGCCGTCCTCACCGGGGCGGGCAAGTCCCAAGTCGGCCGACGGCTGGGCCGAACGGGACTGGACCTCACACTCGAGGCGGTGCAGCGGGCGATCGCCGACGCCGGGCTGAGCATCGACGACGTCGACGGGATCGCCAGCTACCCGGGGCCGGGTGTGCCTGACGCGGGATTCTCCGGCGCCACCGTCCAGGAGGTCCGCAACGCACTCGGACTGCGTTCCCGCTGGTACATCTCGGCGATGGAGACCGCGGGGCAGATCGGCCCGGCGATCGAGGCGTGCATGGCGGTCAGTCTCGGGCTGGCCAACCACGTCGTGGTCTACCGGTCGGTATGGGAATCCACCGCCGCGCAGCAGGCCGGCGGCGGTCGGGCCTCGGTCCTCTTCGGCGGCGGCGCGCTGCCCCCGCACCTGGAGTGGACGGCGCCCTTTGGCGCATTGTCTGCGGCGAACTGGCTGGCGATGCCCGCCCAGCGCTACATGCACGACTGCGGCCTGACCCGCGAGCACCTCGGCCGCATCGCGATCAACGCCCGCACCAACGCCGGACTCAATCCCGACGCGATCTATCGCGAACCGATGACGATGGACGACTATCTCGGCGCGCGGATGATCTCCGAGCCGCTGTGCCTCTACGACTGCGACGTGCCCTGCGACGGCGCCACCGCCGTGATCGTGTCCCGCCGCGACGCCGCCAACGGCCTGCCGCGGCACCCACTTACGGTGGAGTCCGTCGGGCCCGGCATGTTCGAGCGGGCGACCTGGGATCAGCGCCGCGACATCACCACGATGGCCGCCCACGATTCGGCCGCCACGCTGTGGGAGCACACCACGCTGACTCCCGCCGACGTCGACATGGCCCAGCTCTATGACGGCTTCTCCTTCTTGACTGTGATGTGGCTGGAAGCGATGGGCTTCTGCGAGCACGGCAAGGTCGGCGAATTCGTTGACGACGGTTCGCGTATCGCTCTGGACGGTTCGCTGCCGATCAACACCAGCGGCGGGCAACTCTCCGGCGGTCGACTGCACGGCATGGGCTTCCTGCACGAGGCATGTGTGCAGTTGTGGGGCGAGGGCGGCGATCGGCAGGCACCCCGCACTCCCGAGGTGGTGGCCGTCGGTGTGGGCGGTGGACCGGTGGCCGGGTCGATGCTGGTGAGCAGCCGGTAAATCGATGGCCGCGGTCGACGAAATGACGCTCGGTGACATCGTCACCGACAACGCGGTGCGCTTTCCCGACGTCATCGCCTACCGGCACGGCCACCGCACCGTCACCCACGCTCAATTACGGTACCGGGCAGTCCAATTGGTGTCGGCGATGGCCGCAGCCGGGGTGAAGCACCAAGACCCCATCGCGGTGTTGAGCCGCAACAGCATCGAGTTCGGCGAGCTGAATGCGGCCACCCAACTCAGCGGAATCATCATGGCCACCGTCAACTTCCGGCTCTCGCCATCGGAGATGGACGATGCGCTGCGCCGGGTCACCCCGTCGATCGTGTTCTGCGCCGACGAGTTCATGCCGCTGATCGCGGATCTCGTAGCGGGCATGCCGTCGGAGGCGATGCTGGTGGCCATCGGCGGCCAGGCCCCGCCGGGGATCACCGGCTACGAGCGATTCATCGAAGGAGGCCCCAGCGGCGTGCCCGAGTACGCAGCCCGGCCAGACGACATCGCGTACCTGCTGTTCACCAGCGGCACGACCGGCGCGTCCAAATGCTGCATTCTCGGACAGCGGGAAATGCGCCGCGTCGTATTCACGATGAACAACGAGATGCGTTGCGGCAGTGCTGATCTTGGGCTGATCAACATGCCGATGTTCCACTTCGGTGCGCTTGCGATCGTCGGGGGACTGCATACGCGGGGCGCAACCGTGGTGCTGCAGCAGCAGTTCGACGCGGCCGATGCGGTGCGGCTGATCGCCGACGAGCGGATCACAGTGCTGCACCTGGCGCCCGTCATGCTCAGGGAACTGCTTGATGAGGCGAGTGATCGCTTGGCGGTGGAATCGGTTCGCACCGTGGTCTATTCGGCCGCGCCGATGACCACGGCCATCCTGCGGCGGGCGCGCTTGCCGTGCTGCCGGACGCGGGTTTCCTCAACCTTTACGGGCAGACGGAAGTCATTGTCTCTGGACTGCCCCGAGAACTGCACATCCTCGACGAACCCAACGCCGCCGAGCGGCTGAGCTCGGTTGGCTTCCCATTTTCCGACACACGGGTACGTGTGGTCGATGCGGACGGCGGCGTCCTGCCCGTGGGGCAGGCCGGTGAGATCGTCGTGCAGTCCGAGTCGATGTTCCGCGGCTACTGGCAGGACGAGGCGGCAACGCAGGCGACGCTGCGGGACGGGTGGTGTCGCACCGGCGACATGGGTCGACTGGACGAGCGCGGGCTGCTCTATCTGATGGACCGGAAGAAGGACGTGATCATCAGCGGCGGGGAGAACATTTATTCGCCCGAGGTCGAGGATGCGGTCAGCGCGGTTGACGGAGTAGCCGCCTGCGCTGTCGTCGGGGTGCCCGATGATAGATGGGGCGAGGCGGTCTGCGCCGTCGTGGTGGCGCGCAGCGGTGCGTCGCCGACGCTGGAGACGGTGCAAGAGGGCGTCCGGCGACGGCTCGCGCGCTACAAAGTGCCTCGTCGATTGGTGCTGGTCACTGATCTGCCCGTACTGGCCAGCGGCAAGGTGGACAAGAAGCGACTGCGCGCCGATCTGCAGGCGGCTGGCGGCTGAGCTCCCATGCTCACTCCGTGCGCAGGAGCGACCGGCGCAACAATTTGACCATCAACGCTGCGGCCCGCTCGTCGCTGTCCGACGCGCTTGCCCCCGTCGGCTCGGACATCCGGCCCAGGACCGCCACGAACACCGCGCCTGCCACGCCGGCGTCGATGCCGGCCGGCAGGTCGACAGTGGACAGGAGCGCGGCAACCGCTTGGAAAATCGCGCCAATGCCGTGGTCGACATCGGCGTCGGAGAGCTGTTCTGCGACCGTGCCGTCGAACCACGCCCGGATCACGCCGCGGTAGGTCCGATGGAATCGAACGTAGCCAAGCATCCACTCGTTCAGCGAATCCGCGGCCATGGCCGGCAGGGCGGCGGCGTGCTCCTCGATCTCGGCGACCGCCCGGCGGGTCAGTTCGGCCAGGATCTTGTCCTTGGTGCTGAAGTACCGGTACAGGGTCGCGCGGCTGACCTCGGCGGCGGCGGCGATCTCCTCCATGCCGACGGCGTAGTAGCCGCTTTCGGCGAACAACGCCGAGCTGACCGACAAGACGTCCTGCGGAATCGGCGAGCCCGACACCTTAGTGGCCGGTGTCGCCGCGGCACTGTCGAGGGCGCGGGGCGGGGTTCGCGCGCACCCGTTTGTGACCTGCGGTGCAACTGCCTGCAGCACGCCGGCCGGGGTCTCGGGAAACAGCATCAGCTGAAGCGCAACGGTCAACGACCACGTCACGGTCGCGCGAGCGGGCAACGGAAGCATCGCCCGGTACCGGTAGAGATGAACCATGTGGGGGATCCGACCCAGTGCTGCGGCCGCATCGTCGGCTTCCAGATCCCGCAGGCGCGTCCTCCGCAGCCGATCGGTGACCGTCTGATGGAACTGGTCGGCGGCCGAGCTGGCATCGATGACGGCCAACCCGGTGGCCGTGCCGATGCCAGGGAATTCGGCGAACACTGCAGCGTGGGCGTCGTAGATGTCCGCCCATTCGACTAGCCAGCGGTGCAGCGCGTTCATCCCGTCGACCGTCGGGCCGAGTCCACTGAGGTGTTCGCTGTGTTCGAGCACATCGCGCTCGGCCAATGCACTCAATTCGCGGAAGATCTCCTCTTTACCCGCGAAGTATTGATAGACGGTGGCACGCGAGGCGCGGGCCGCCTTGGCGATGGCGTCAAGCGAGGTGGCGTGGAATCCGTTGGCCAGGAACACCTCTGCGGCGCGCCCGAGTATCCGGTCGCGGGTGTGCAGTCCGCGGCGCCCTACGCCGGCATTGGCCGCGGGGGCATAGCCGGGACGCCGCAGCTTGTCGGGAGTGCGGGCCATGGGAGAAGTATCCCGCGCCGACTCCGTCGTCATCGGGCCGCCGGCGCTCCGGGCAGGTTGCGCTTGGCCTTGCCGGGATAGCCGAAGAACTTCTCGAAGTTGGCGTCGTTGATGGGCTGCGCGCTGTTGCGGGCAGCGGCCGACCGTAGCGCATCGAGGCGGGCCTGAGCTTTTTCGAGCTCCTCGACCGGCCCGGATTGCGTTAGTCGTTGCATCTCCCGCGCGGCCGCGGCGATCTCGATGCGAAGTCGTTCACCTGCTTCGCCGAAGGTCAACAGGTCGTGGTCGTCTTCATCGACCTTGTCCCGGCCTGCGTCGTCGGCGGGTCGGTCCGTGGATTCCATGTCGCGCCTCTCAACTGCTAGACGAATGTGGCGTGCGTCATATAGTCTGTGAGACGAACCGTCAGAAAACAAGACGGTACGTCAGAAAGTTACGACAGCTCGCCAGATGCAAAGGAGCATCATGCCGCTTCAGGATGACCACCAGATCGTGTCCGTTGACGACCACTTGGTCGAGCACCCGCGGGTGTGGCAGGACCGGTTGCCGCAGAAGTACCTCGAACAGGGCCCGCGCATCGTCGAGGAAAACGGCATGCATCTGTGGCACTACGACGGGCAGGTCTTCCCGACCATCGGTCTGAATGCGGTCGCGGGCAAACCGCCGGAGGAGTGGGGCTTGGATCCTGTCCGCTACGAGGACATGATTCCGGGCTGCTACGATCCGGTCGCGCGTGTCGCCGACATGGACCTCGACGGTGTGCAGTCGGCGTTGTGCTTCCCGTCGTTCCCGGGATTCGGCGGCGGAACGTTCCATCGCGCGGAAGACAAAGACCTCGCCCTGCTGTGCGTCAAGGCATGGAACGACTTCTACATCGATGAGTGGTGTGCCACTGCGCCCGAGCGCTACATCCCGCTGGCGATTCTGCCGACCTGGGACATCGATGCTTGCATCGCGGAGGCCCAACGGGTGGCGGCCAAGGGCGCCAGAACGATCTCGTTTCCGGATAGTCCTGTGCCGCTGGGTCTTCCGTCGTTTCACTCAGACCACTGGGACGGGCTGTGGCAAGTCTGCACCGACACCAAGATGCCGGTCTCGCTGCACTTCGGCTCCGGCGCCTATGTACCGGGCTTCTCGTTCTCCTCGGTCAAGCCGATCGCGGGTCAGCTCACCGTGCCCGACGCGCCCTTTGCCGTGGCGACGGCGCTGTTCTCGACCAACCTGATGTGGACCACTGTCGATCTGCTGTTTTCAGGCAAGCTCCAACAGTTCCCCGAACTGCAGATTTCACTGGCCGAAGGCGGCATCGGCTGGGTGCCCTACATCCTCGAGCGGACCGACTACGTCTGGGAGCGGCACCGTTACTACCAGAACATCGACTTCGACACCCGTCCGTCGGATTTGTTCCGCAAGCACTTCTGGGGCTGCTTCATCGACGACGAGCACGGCCTGAAGAACCGGCACAGCATCGGAATCGACCGGATCATGCTCGAGATCGACTTCCCGCACAGCGACTCCAACTGGCCGAACTCGCGTAAGCGGGCCGTCGAGGTGCTCGCCGGTGTGCCTGACGACGAATGTTCGCTGATCGTCGAGGAGAACGCCCGCCGGATGCTCCACTTCCCGCGGGTGAGCGCGGGCGATCGGCAACTTGCCGGCGTCTAAAGCCCACCCCGCGAGACCAACTGCGCGGCAATGACACTGCGTTGTATCTCGTTCGTTCCTTCGCCGACGATCATGAGTGGGGCGTCGCGGAAGTAGCGCTCGACATCGTATTCGGTGGAATAGCCGTAGCCGCCGTGGATTCGGACGGCGTTGAGCGCGATTTCCATTGCTACCTCCGACGCGAACAGCTTCGCCATCCCGGCCTCCATGTCGCAACGTTCGCCGCTGTCGTACTTCTCTGCGGCGTAGCGGGTCAGTTGGCGTGCCGCAGTCAGTTTGGTGGCCATGTCGGCCAGGTAGTTGCCCACTGATTGGTGCTTCCAGATCGGCTGGCCGAAGCTCTCCCGCTCTTGCGCGTATTGCAGCGCGTCTTCAAGCGCTGCGCTCGCCACGCCCAGCGCACGCGATGCCACCTGAATACGGCCCGTTTCAAGGCCTTTCATCATCTGCGCGAATCCTCTGCCCGGCTCGTCTCCGAGGATCGCCGAGGCCGGCACGCGGCAGTCGTCGAATGACAGCTCGCAACTCTCCACGCCCTTGTAGCCCAGCTTGGGGAGGTCGCGCGAGACGGTGAGGCCCTGACCGTGTTCGACTAAGACGATCGAAATGCCCTTATGGCGTGGCACGGCTTGTGGATCGGTCTTGCACAGCAGTGCGATGAGGCCGGACCTGCGGGCGTTGCTGATCCAGGTCTTCGCGCCGTTGATCACCAGCTGGTTACCCTCGGCTCGTGCGGTGGTTGTCATCGCCTGCAGGTCCGAACCGCCACCTGGTTCGGTGAGCGCCATCGTGGCCCGCATCTCCCCGCTCGCCATGCGCGGGAGATACTTTTGTCGCTGTTCGTTGTTGCCGTACAACGAGATCAGCTTTGCGACCACGGTGTGCCCGCCCATCGCGCCGGCCAGGCTCATCCAGCCGCGGGCCAGTTCCTCGGTCACTTCTACGTAGCAGGGCATCGACACCGGCGAACCGCCGTATTCATCTGGCACGGCAAGCCCGAAGATCCCGATGCGCTTCATCTGCTCGATCCACGCTTCCGGGTACGCGTTTGCGTGCTCGACTTCGCGGACCGTGGGCTTGACGTCGCGGTCGATGAAGGTTCGTACCGTATCGACCAGCATGGTCTCTTCGTCGTTGAGCGCGAATGTCATCGCGGTGCTGCGCGATACCCGAGCGCAGATTCGGTGGTTCTCATTTCCCAGACCTCCCGATGCGTGGCCGACGCGCAGAGCAATGCGCAGTGCACCACCCAAGGCGCCGTCGCGATCTTCCGTCGCCGGCGCACGATGCCTTTCTTAGTACCGGATATAACTGTCAGAATCAAGTCAACATCTAAGTGTCAGATAGCCTAATAGGTGCATTAAAAAGGGAAGATCTACGCGACGTAGTTAGCGACACTAGTGTCAGAAATCCCGTGGACGGCGCCTGCGGTCCGGTGTGGCGAGGACGCATCGCGGCCGCGGGTCGAAATAGTTAAAGCTTTAGTTTTATGCTGTCAAACTGGATGAGACCGTGCGCCCGGACGGTCGATCGGAGGAGGTCATATGAAGGTTCGGCTCGAGCAGTCGAAGTGCGTAGGCCACGCCCAGTGCTACGCCGTCGACCCGGAGTTGTTCCCGATCGACGACTCCGGCTACTCCACCCTCGAGGAGCACGAGGTGCGGCCAGAAGACGAGCAGCTCACCCGGGACGGGGTGGCCGCATGCCCCGAACTCGCCCTGATTCTCGAAGGCAGCTGACAGGCGTGCTTGCCAAGCGGCGGTAGCAACCGGCACACTGCAGACATAGTTAACCAAGTTGACTTTGTGGAGTGTCATGCAGACAGCTGATTGGCGTCCCCGGCTCGAGTCGCTACTCGCCGACTTCCGCCGTCGCCAGGACGACGTCGTTCGGTCGGGCGCCAAACCCGACCGCATCGAGGTGGCCCGCGCGTGGCACGCCGAACTCGTCGACCACCAGTTGGCTGCGCCCGGGTGGCCGCGCGAGGTCGGCGGACTCGACCTGTCGCTGGCCGATCAGCTGGACTACTACCGGATGACCACGGATGCGGGTGCGCCGCCGCATCCGTGTCCGCTGTCGTTCATTCTCGCCCCCACGCTCATCGCGCACGGCACTCAACAGCAGAAGGATCGATTCTTGAGACCGTTGCTGCGCGCGGATGAGTTCTGGTGCCAAGGTTTTTCCGAGCCTGGGGCGGGCAGTGACCTGTCGTCGCTGTCTACCCGCGCCGTCCGCGACGGCGACGTGTATCGGGTGACGGGTCAGAAGGTGTGGACCACGATGGCCGACCGCGCCGACTGGATGTTCGCGCTGGTGCGGACGAGCTCCGGTGCGAAACCATCCGACGGCATCACCTACCTGCTGATCCCGATGAAAAGCCCGGGGATCACCGTGCGTCCACTGCGCGACATCAGCGGCGCGGCGCACTTCGCCGAGGTCTTCCTCGACGACGTCGCGGTGCCCGTCGAGAATGTGGTCGGCGATGAGGGCGCGGGCTGGTCGATCATGCGCACGTCGCTGGGCCATGAGCGGGCCACCGCTTTTCTGGCCGACGAATTCAAGTACCGGCGCACGGTCGACCGAGTGATCGATCTTGTCGTCTCACAAGGGCTCGACAACGACCTGCTGGTCCGCCAGGACGTCGCTCGGCTGGAATCCGGGGTTCGCACCATCGCCGCCAACAGCGCCCGCGCACTGGCCGCGGTGTTGCGCGGCGAGGATCCCGGCGGTGTGGCATCGGTGAACCGATTGGTGAAATCGGAATTCGAGCAGCACATGCATGCGCTTGCCCTGCGCGCGGCCGGTCCCTACGCGGCGCTGGGCAGCCGCGCACCCGATGCCGTGGACAAGGGGCGCTGGACGTTCGGCTATCTGATGAGCCGGGCGACCACGATCGGCGCGGGAACCGCGGAGATCCAACGCAATACGATCGCCGAGAGCGTGCTCGGGCTGCCGTCGCACCGGGGCGAGGGCACCCGGATAGCCGCTGTCACGCCCGGCGCCCCGCTCGCCGTGCCCGAGGAGGATGAACGCGAGCTGCGCGAGGTGCTGGCCGCGACGCTTCGGGCCAAGGTGGACGTGTCGGCACTGCTCGACCGCAAGCGTCCTGTCGATGCGGCCGAGCCCGAAGTGTGGTCGGCGCTGGTCGAATTCGGCCTACCGGGCCTTGCCGTCGACGAATCCCTGGGCGGCGCCGGCGCCCGACCGCGGCTGCTTTATGCCGCTATCGAGGAAGCTGCGAAGGCATTGGCTCCTGCGCCGCTCGTTCCGACGGTGATCGCGCTCGACGTCGCGTTGCATTGTGGCGCAAAGACTTTGGTCCAGCGAATCACGGGCGGCGCGGCGGCCGCGTTCGCCGTACCCGTGAACGACGGCGGCTGGGTGACCACCGGCCCTGGGCTGCCCGAGTGGGACGGGGCGGGTCTTCTCGGTGTGGTCCCCATCGTGGCGGGAGCACCACACGCCGAGGTGCTGCTGGTATTGGCTCGCGTCGCAGGCGGAGCCGGCGAGGTATTAGTGGCCGTCGACGCGTCCGCCGACGGCGTTGAGGTGACGGCCCATCAGCCGCTCGACATCACCGGCACCATCGGCGCGGTGACTTTCAGCGGGGCGGCGGGGGAGGTGCTGGCCGACGGAACCGATGTGCCCTCGGTGCTACGCAACGCGTACGGCCAAGCGGTGCTGGCGGTGGCTGCGGACTCGATCGGTGTGGGCTCGCGCGCGCTGGCGATGTCCGTTCAGTGGGCAGGCGAACGCCATCAGTTCGGCCGCGCCATCGGCAGCTTTCAGGCCGTCTCGCATCGGTGCGCGGACATGCTGGTCGCGCTGGAGGGTGCCCGCAGCCAGGTGCTCGCCGCGGCCGAGGGCGACATCGAGGAGTCGGGCTACCTGGCGGATCTGGCCGCCGCGGCCGCGCTGGATGCCGGTGTAACCGCCACCGAGGGGGCGCTGCAGATCCACGGCGGCATCGGCTTCACCTGGGAGTACCCGATCCACTTGCTGCTCCGTCGCGCGAAGGCCAACGCCGTGTTGGTCGGCCGCGCCGACGCGCTGCGCGACCGTGCTGCCGGCGAGCTGTTGGCGCTGAGCCGCTAACACGTCAGATCGAACAGGAAGACGGCAACGTGGAATACGGAATGGGTCCCGAATTGGAGGCCTTCCGCGCCGAGGTACGGGCCTTCATTGCGAAGCATGCACCGCCCATACCTCCGCGGGCGGGTGTGCGCAGCGCCGAGAACGAAGCCGAGCTCAAGGCGCTTCAGGACTGGACGGCGCGCCTGTTCGAAGCCGGCTACGTCGGCGCCGACTGGCCCGTGGAGTTCGGCGGCCGCGATGACCGCTCCGCTGAACACGCCATCGTGGTGGGCGAGGAGCTGGCCCGGGCCGCGGTGCCAGGCGTGCCGAGCGGCAACGCGCTGGCATCGCATGCGCTGATCCACTACGGCACCGACGATCAGCGCCACAGGCACCTGCCCGAGATCCGCGCGGGTCGACAGCTGTGGTGCCAATTGTTCAGCGAGCCCGGTGCAGGAAGTGACCTGGCGTCGCTGCGCACCCGCGCTGTGCTCGATGGTGATACTTACACCGTCAACGGGCAGAAAGTGTGGACCACCGACGGACACTGGGCCGACTACGGATATCTGTTGGCGCGCACCGATTCCGACGCCCCCAAGCACAAGGGCATCAGTGCTTTCATCCTTGACATGTCCAGCCCGGGCATCACTGTCCGCCCGCTGCGCGAGCTGACCGGCACCTCGGACTTCAACGAGGTCTTCTTCGATTCCGTCGAGGTGCCTGCCGAGGCCATCATCGGCGAACCAGGGCAGGGCTGGGCGATCGCGAACGCCACGTTGGGGCATGAACGCACCAGCGTGGGCGCCGCGGTTGTCAAGCTGAGGCTGGCCATTGACGGACTGGTCACACTCGCCTCGCACGTCGCCGTCGATGGTCGCCCCGCGATCGACAACGATCGGATCCGTGATCGGATCGGCGAGTTCAGCGCCGAGGTGGAGGCGCTGTCTGCGCTGACGTACGCCAACCTCACCCGTTGGCTGCGTGGCACCGAGCGCATGCACGACGGCGCGATGGCCAAGCTGATGTTCAGCGAGCTGAACCTGGAGATGGCGCGTTTCGCCGTCGAACTCGGCGGCGAGGCAGGCGTTTTGGTGGAGGGCGACCCGGACGTCCTCGACGGCGGTCGCTGGCAGGACGAGTGGCTGTACGCCCGGGCCTACACCATCGCCGGTGGCAGTTCGGAGATCATGCGCAACCTGATCGCCGAGCGGGGCCTGGCGCTGCCGCGGGATCGGCGCTGAATGTCAGGCCGTGAGCAGCGCCGCGCGGTGTTCGGCGACGCTCCCGTTGAAGGCCTCGTCGACCTTGATCCGGCGCAGGAACAGATGCAGATCGTGCTCCCAGGTGAATCCGATGCCGCCGTGCACCTGCAGCGCCGTTCCGGCCACCTTGGCGGCAGCGGACTTCGTGTACGCCGCCGCCGCGGACGCGGCCCGGGACCGTGCAGCGGCCGGCGCGGTGTCCAGAGCGAGAGCCGCGGCCCACAGACTGGCTCGGCCGGCCTCCACCGCGACGGCCATGTCGGCGCAGTGATGCTTGACGGCCTGGAACGAGCCGATCGGCGCGCCGAACTGCTCGCGCTGCTTGGCGTACGACACCGTCATGTCGAGCAGCTGGGCCGCCGCGCCCAACGCATCGAACGCCCGGTGCACCGCCAAAGCATCGCGCAGCAGTGCCAGCGTGCCGGCAGGCAACTGCGTCCAGCCGGCGATCGTCGCGTCGAGGTCCAGTCGTGCCCACGAACGGCTCAGGTCGAGCGTCGACATGCCCGACAGCGTCGGGGCATTCAGGACCACCAGGTACTCGCCGTCGTCCACTTGGCCTGCCACCGCGATGGAGTCCATATCGGCGGCCATCGGCACCGGACGAGTGACACCAGCCAGCCGCAGCGCATCGCCATCGAATCTGGCGTCGGGACCAAGCGCCAATCCGGTCAGTTCGCCGTCTTCGGCGGGCGAGTCGACGTGATCGAGCAGCCAGGCCGCGATGTTCAGATCCGCGACCGGGAGCGAGCTCATCGCGTATCCGTGCTCCTCGGTGACGACGGCGAGATCCACATGGGTGCCGCCTATTTCGGGAGTGAGCAACTCCAGAAGACCCGATTCCGCCGCATGGGCGACTGCCGCAGGATCGACGGTGACCGCAGCCGAGTCCAGCGAGCCGCGGACCCTGGCGATGGGGTCGTTTTTGGCGAGCCAGGCCCGCTCCGCCGCGGCGAGTTGATCCTGTTCGTCCGTCAAGCCGAAGTCCATCGCAAACGCCTCTCACAAAGTTGACCTAGTAAACCATGTCCACTAGTTTCAGGAGAACGGCTATCCGCCGCGGAAGTCGATCCGGAAAGTCACGATGACGAGCATTCACGATGCGCTGGGACGGCTCTGGGACGCCAACGACGGCGACCGCATGTTGGAGTGCGACGGACGCTGGGCGTCCTGGGGTTCCGTTCGGTCACTCATCGAGCGGATCGACCGGGAACTGACCGCCGCCGGGTGTGCGACGGGTGGCCGAGTCGCTGTCGTGCTGTCCAATCGAATGGAGTCCGTCGCGGCGCTCATCGCAATCTTCCGGGGCGGACGCACGTTGGTGACCATCAGCCCGCTGCAGCCGCCGGACCGGCTGAGCGACGACCTTGCGGCGTCCGCCGCCCCCTTCGTCCTTGCGCCCGCCGCGTTGTGGTCCGACGAGGTATTCAACCGCGCCGTCGCCGATCTCGGGGCGACCGGCTGGAGGCTCGACGACGGCGAACTCGACCTACAGGTACGGGGCCTGACCGAAGCGGTCAGTGGCGATCCAGCGGTAGCCATCGAGATGCTGACGTCGGGCACGACGGGTGCCCCGAAGCGCATCCCGCTGACCCGCGCGCAGCTCGAGGCCTCCCTGGCTGCGGCGTTGCGGCACAACGATCGCCCAGACGTCAGAACCAAGCCGCCGCTGACCGGAACGGTCGGCCTGGTGACGTTGCCGATCGTGCACATCGGCGGGCTGTGGGCGTTGCTGCAGTCGCTGGTCGCGGCCCGTCCGATCGCGATGCTCGATCGATTCACTCTGCAGGGCTGGCACGCCGCGGTGAAACAGTACCGGCCCGCGGTCGCAGGACTGCCCCCGGCGGCCATGCGATCGGTGCTCGACTCCGATATTCCGCGGGAGGATTTGGCGAGCATCCGCGCGATCAATGCGGGTACCGGCCCCGTCGACCCCGCGCTGGTCGATGCGTTCTTCGAGCGGTACGGCATTCCGATCCTCGTCGTCTACGGTGCGACCGAGTTCTCCGGCGCCGTGGCCGGATGGACGGTCAAGGACTTCCACGCGCAGTGGGTTGACAAGAGGGGCAGCGTCGGACGTGCGTTTCCCGGAGTGCGATTGCAGATCGTCGGCGAGGACGGTGCGGTCCTCGGCGTCAACGAGAGCGGCAGGTTGCAGGTCGCCACGCTGCAGGCCGGCGGCGCCGGAGACTGGATCACGACCAGCGACCTCGCGCATCTCGACGCTGATGGCTTCCTCTACATCGACGGCCGCGCGGACGATGTGATCGTGCGCGGTGGCTTCAAGGTGTCCCCGGAGACGGTCGTCCGCGCGCTGCGTGCGCACCCGGCGGTGGCAGATGCCGCCGTCGCACCCATGCCGGATCAGCGTTTGGGTCAGATTCCCATTGCCGCAGTCGAATTGATGCCCGGGGCGGCCACCGATGGCGAGGCGCTCCGGGAACATTGCCGGACCACGCTGACGCCCTACGAGGTGCCCGCCCGCGTCTTCGTCGTCGACGCGCTTCCCCGCGGGGCAGCGCTCAAGGTCGACCGGCGGCGTCTGATCGCAATGCTCGAGGACCTTGGCGTGCCGACCGTTCAACCGGCCGCCGCAGGCTGAAACTCCGTAAATGCCAATGCAATCGGAAGGAGACATCATGGCTGAAGCCGTGACTGAGGCGTATGGAAGGCATGTTGAGCATGGGTCGCGTTGAGGACAAAGTCGTTCTAATCACCGGAGGCGCCCGCGGTCAGGGCCGCAGCCACGCCGTCAAGCTGGCCGAGGAGGGTGCTGACGTCATCCTCTTCGACATCTGTCACGACATCGAGACCAACGAGTACGCGCTGGCGACATCGCGTGATCTCGAAGAAGCCGGTCTGGAGGTCGAGAAGACGGGCCGCAAGGCATACACCGCTGAGGTCGACGTCCGGGACCGGGCGGCGGTGAGCCGCGAACTTGCCAACGCGGTAGCCGAATTCGGCAAACTCGACGTGGTGGTCGCCAATGCCGGCATCTGTCCGCTGGGCGCCAATCTGCCGGTTCAGGCCTTCGCCGATGCCTTCGACGTCGACTTCGTCGGCGTCGTCAACACCGTCCACGCCGCCCTGCCGTATCTGACGTCCGGCGCGTCGATCATCACCACCGGGTCGGTCGGCGGGCTGATCGCCGGATTGCTACCCCCGGGTGCGGGCGGGCCGCAGGGCCCCGGCGGAGCCGGTTACAACTACGCCAAACAGTTGGTGGACTCCTACACACTCCGGCTCGCGGCGCAGCTGGCACCGCAGTCGATCCGTGCCAACGTCATTCATCCGACAAATGTGAACACCCCGATGCTCAACAGCGAGCCGATGTACCGACAATTCCGACCGGACCTCGAGGCGCCGGCCCGCGACGACGCACTGCTGGCGTTCCCCGCCATGCAGGCGATGCCCATTCCTTACGTCGAGGCTTCGGACATCTCGAACGCGGTCTGTTTCCTGGCCTCGGACGAGTCCCGGTACGTGACGGGCCTGCAGTTCAAGGTCGACGCCGGCGCCATGCTGAAATTCTAGGAGGACCGAATGACCACCACCGAGAAGCAAGGCGCCGACGCTGCCGCCGAAGAGGGCCGCATCACCGACGAGGACATCGAACGTGCCACGTTGCAAATCGGAATTCCCGTTCATCAGCGCGACGAAGCATGGCACAAGCTGCCGTCTGCCGACGCCATCACGCACTTCGCGTTCGGCTGCGGTGACGACAACCCGCTGTTCCACGATGCGACGTACGGACCGTCGACGCGCTGGCACGGACAGATCGCGTCGCCGACCTTCCCGATCACGACGGGCCTGGATCAGACCCCGAAGTTCACCGATCCGGAGCGAAAGAAGTTGTTCCGCGGGCTGTTTCGCGGTACCGGCAAGTACTACTCGGGGGTGAAGTGGACGTGGTACCGCCCGATCTACGCCGGCAGGCCGGTGTTGGCGGAGAACTACACGTTGGACGTTCAGGTAAAGGAGAGCGAATTCTCCGGTGGGCGTTCGGTGAAGGAAACCTACCGCTACCTCTACGTCGACATCGACGGCAACCCGATCGCGACCCGTGACGAGTCGTACATCAACGCCGAGCGTCAGGGCTCGAAGAAGTCGGGGAAGCTCAAGGACATTCAGCGCAAGCACTGGACTCCCGAAGAGTTCGCCCAGGTCGAGGAGGAGTACGAGGCAGAACGGCGGCGAGGCGCTGATCCGCAATGGTGGGAGGACGTCTCGGTCGGCGACGAGCTTCCGGGAATCATCAAGGGCCCGTTGACCGTCGTGGACATCATCTCCATGCACATGGGGTGGGGCTGGGGTGGCTACGGTGTGGGGCCGCTGAAGTTCGCCCACCAGTTGCGCAAGCGGATGCCCGCCTTCTACCAGCCGGATGACTATGGTGTCCCCGACGTCGTGCAACGACTGCACTGGGACGCCGGACGCGCTCAGGCACTGGGTATTCCGGCGCCGTACGACTACGGCCAGATGCGCGCGGCGTGGGTGAGCCACCTGCTTACCAACTGGATCGGTGACGACGGCTGGCTGGCCGAGATGGACCTTCAGCTGCGCGGTTTCAACTACCACGGAGACGTGCACCGGTGCACCGGTAGAGTCACCGCGAAGGGTGACGGGCCCGAAGACCCGGTGTCGTTGGACGTTTTCGCCACCAGCCAGCGGGATGAGACCACCACGCGGGGCACCGCCAAGGTGTTGCTGCCGGCGAAGACTACCGGTGCTGTGGTGCTGCCGATCCCGGATGCCGATCTGCGGAAGCGCGGGGCGCAGGTCGTCTCGCGGGTTTCCGGCAAGGTCGGCGAAGAGATGCGACGACTGTATGGAGAGTGAGGCCACCACATGAAGAGACTGGTTCTGGAGCCGGAGCACGAGGCGTTCCGCGAGACGGTCCGGCAGTTCATCGATCGCGAGCTCGCGCCCAACGCCGAGCGGTGGGAGAGCGACCGTCTCGTCGACCGCTCGGCGTTCGTCGCCGCCGGTAAGTACGGCCTGATCGGGTTCAACATGCCGGAGCAATATGGCGGTGGCGGCGTCGACGACTTCCGGTTCAACGCGGTGATCGACGAGGAGATCGCCCGCTACGGGGGGCCGGCGCCGTCGCTGAGCCTGCAGAATGACGTTGTGGGGCCGTACTTTTCGTCGTTGGCCAACGACGAACAGAAGCAGCGCTGGCTGCCGGGCATCATCAGCGGCGAACTAATCGTTGCGGTCGCGATGACCGAGCCCGGCGCGGGCAGCGACCTGGCCGGTATCCGCACCTCGGCCGTCCGCGACGGCGACGACTGGATCATTAACGGCACCAAGACTTTCATCTCTTCTGGCATCAATTGCGATTTGGTCGTGGTGGTGTGCCGCAGCGACCCCGAGGCCGGACACAAGGGGTTCACGTTGCTCGTCGTCGAGGCGGGCATGGTGGGGTTCAGCCGCGGCCGCAAGCTCGACAAGATGGGGTTGCATTACCAGGACACAGCAGAATTGGCCTTCGAGAACGTGCGGGTGCCGTCGGCGAACCTCCTGGGTAAAGAGGGACGGGGCTTCTACCACCTGATGCACAACCTCCCGTCGGAACGGTTGTCCATCGCCATCTCAGCCATCGCGGGTGCCCGCGAGACATGGCGGCAGACGTTGCAATATGCCAAGGACCGCAAGGCGTTTGGCCAGTCGATCGGCAGCTTCCAGCACAACCGATTCCTGTTGGCCGAGATGGACACCGAACTCGAGATCGGCGAGCAGTACATCGACAGGTGCCTGCAGGCGGTCGTGGACGGGGAACTGACCGCGGTCGAGGCGTCGAAAGCCAAGTGGTGGTGCACCGAGACCGCCAAAAAGGTGATCGATGGCTGCGTGCAGTTGCACGGCGGCTATGGCTACATGACGGAATACCGGGTTGCGCGCGACTATATGGACAACCGCATCATGACGATCTTCGGTGGCACCACCGAGATCATGAAGGACATCATCGGACGCGACCTCGGCCTATGATTCCGTTGTGGTGAACGGCGTCTCGGTCGAGCACGACGGCGTGGTGCTGCGGATTCGGCTGGACCGGCCGGAGAAGCTGAACGCCGTCGATACCCCCATGCTCGACGAGTTGTCGGCCCGCATCCGCGGCGCTGAGACGGACGAGGCAGTCCGCGCGGTGCTGCTCAGCGCCGCCGGGCGAGGCTTCTGTTCCGGCGGCGACCTCACCGGCGGTGACACGGCCGGCGCCGCTGATGCCGCAAACCGGGTGGTCCGGGCGATTACCTCGCTACCCAAGCCCGTCGTCGCGGGGGTACACGGTGGGGCGGTCGGATTCGGCTGTGCGCTGGCGCTTTCCTGCGATCTGGTGGTCGCCGCGTCATCGGCGTACTTTCAGTTGGCCTTCACTCGGGTCGGGCTGATGCCGGACGGTGGTGCGTCCGCGCTGCTGCCAGGGCTGATTGGGCGGGCGCGCACGGCGCGCATGGCGATGACGGCCGAAAGAGTCTCCGCGGCAACGGCGTTCGAGTGGGGCATGATCTCGTATCTCACCGGCGAGGACGATTATCAGTCTGTGCTGGCCGACGTGCTGCGGTCGGTCTACGGCGGTCCGACGTTGGCGTTCGGCTGGACCAAGCGCGCGCTGGCCGCCGCGACCCTAACCGAGCTCGAGCCGGTACAAGCGATCGAGGCCGAGGGTCAACTGGCGTTGATCGACACCGCTGACTTCCGTGAAGGCGCGCGTGCCTTTCGGGAACGACGCACCCCGGATTTTCGTGGGCACTGATTAAAGGAGAGGCGTAGTGACAACCTCGACGGTACGAGTAGACGGCCTGGACATCGAATACACCGACACGGGACAAGGACCCACCGTCCTGTTCGTGCACGGCGTCTACGTGACCGGGGCCCTGTGGAACGACGTCGTGGCCGAACTCGGTGATGGGTTTCGCTGCATCGCGCCAACCTGGCCGCTGGGCGCGCACAGCACACCCACCAACGGCGCCGACCTGGGCGCCGAGGCGGCCGCTCGGCGCATCGTCCATTTCATGGAGGCCCTCGATCTGACCGATGTCACCGTGGTGGCCAACGACACCGGTGGCGGCCTGGTCCTGGCGTCGCTGGGTGATCCAGCTCTGGACACCTCCCGGATCGCCCGGCTGGTACTCACCAATTGCGATAGCTACGAACACTTTCCGCCCGGCTCGTTCGCTCAGATCGTCAAGCTGTGCCGACTTAGCTCGGCAGTGGGCGGAGGAATCGTGCGCCTGTTGGCCACCGGACCGGGGCAGGCCTTCTTCCTCAAGGCCGTATCCAAGCACCCCCCGACCCCGGAGCGGCAGCGCGAGATCTTCGGAGCCTTCGCCACCAGCGGAGCGGCCCGCCGCGATGCCGTTGCGGTGACCGCCTCACTGGATCCGGCCCTGACATTGCGCGCCGCGCCGGCGATCGAGGCGTTCGACCGACCCGTCACGTTGACGTGGGGCATCGAGGATCAGCTGTTCCCCCTCGACCACGCCCGCCGCCTACGCGATGCGTTCCCGCATGCCACGTTGATCGAAATCCCCGACAGCTCGACCTTCGTGATGATCGATGCGCCAGGCAAACTCGCCGAGGCGATCCGCAACCGGGCCGAGTAGCTAGAGCCCCGATGTCCTTCGACTACGTCGCGTTGCGCAGCGTTTGGTATCGGGAGGGTTGGTTCTCGTCGCGGACGTGCATCGACGCGTTCGAAGCCGGTGCGCGCGATCGCGGTTCGACCTCGGTCGACTTCGCTTCCGCGGCCTCGGTGCTCAGCGTGACAGTCGCCGATCTCCACGACGCTGCGGTGACGTTCGCGGCCGGTCTTCAGCGGCTCGGCGTCCGCCCGGGGGACGTCGTGGCGGTGCAGCTGACCAACCGGGTGGAATGTGCGATCGCGTATCAGGCCGTGCTATTGAGTGGCGCCGTATTGGTGCCGATCGTGCACATCTATGGGCAGGGCGAGGTCGAGTTCATCGTCAGGCAATGCGGGGCTTCGGTGCTGATCACCGCAACGGAATCCATTGCAGTGGCGTTAGGTTCAGCTGTGCGTCACGTCGTGCTGGTGGGCGCCGAGTCCGGAGCCGGTTGGTTGGTGTGGTCGGACGTGCAGTCCGAGGGGTATGTGCGGCCCGACGTCAGCTCCGACGACGTGTGCCTGTTGATGTACACGTCGGGCACCACCTCGGTGCCCAAAGGCGTCCAGCACACGCACAACACCATGCTCGCCGAACAGGCGACGATGCCCGCGCTGATCGCCGGTGAACCCGATGACGTTTCGCTGGTCAGCTTTCCACCTGGCCACATCGCGGGGGTGGGAAGTATGTTGCGCGCGTTGATGTCGGGGTCACGGACGGTGTTCTTGGAGAAATGGGATCCGCGACGCGCGGTCGAGGTCATTCGCGACTTCCGGGTCACCTCGACCGCTGGTGTCCCGACTCATCTGCAGGGCATCCTCGAACTTGGTTGTACCAACGGTGAACTCGCCACGTTGCGGGAGTTCCTCGTCGGTGCGGCCCCCGTGACCGAGGAACTCGGTGAGCGAGCCGCCGCCGCGGGAATCGCGACGTTCCGCTCCTACGGCGCGACTGAGCACCCGACTGTCAGCGGGGTGCACACGGACGAGCCGCGGTGGGCCCGGCTGCGCACGGACGGTAGGCCTATGCCAGGTTCGGTGGTGCGCATCCTTGCTGCTGATGGTTCAGAGGCGCCCACGGACACCGATGGTGAGGTGGTGGTGCGCGGTCCGGAGCAATTCGTTGGCTACCGCGACGCGCAGCTCGACGACGAGGCCTTCACCGACGACGGGTGGTTCCGCACCGGGGATCTGGGCCGCCTGGACGCCGACGGCCGGCTGATCATCACGGACCGAATCAAGGACGTCATCATCCGGGGCGGCGAGACGATTTCCTCGGCTCAGGTCGAGGACGTACTGTCCGCGCATCGGTGTCCGAGTGTGCGGTGGTCGCGGCGCCCGACGCCCGGTACGGGGAGATCGTGGCGGCCGTGGTTGTGCTCAAACCCGATGAGCGACTTGACATCGACGCGCTACGAGGTCATTTCGCCGTCGCCGGCCTGGCGAAGCAGAAGGTGCCGGAAAGGCTGGTCGTCGTCGATGCCCTGCCCCGTACGTCGCTGGGCAAGGTACGCAAGGCCGAACTGCGTGCCCAGCACTTTTCCAGGGCGATGCCTGATGCGCCGCAGGGGCGCTCGCGGGAGCAAATGTGACAGGGTACTGGCATAGTTCACACGTTCGGCGGACGGGAGTTCTCACGTGGCAGGTCCGGTGAAGCTGGTCATCGGCGCGAGCGGCTTCCTCGGCTGGTCAGTTGCTAATCGCTGGCGCCGCTCGCGAGAACGTTTCGTCGGTCAGTTGGGCGACGAGGAAGGCGGCGATGTCGGCTCGCGACATCACGGATCCCACCTTGTCGCGGCCGAGAAAGCCAGCGCGCACAGTACCTTTCGGCCTCCCGCTGGTGGGTCGGGTGATCCGCGCGATGGTCCAGTCGAGATCGGACTGGGTGACCGCCGTTGTCATGCCCACCAATTCGTTCAGCGCGTTGGGAAACAGCAGTCCGGCAACGACCGGCAGGACCTTGGCTTTCAGGGTGGGGCTGTCGCGCTCATCGGGCACTGACGGAGTCGCCAGCCCGATGTAGCGTTCGACGTGTTCGGTCTGCATGGCGGCGACGATGTTCTGGGTGCCGTCGGTCACCGGAGTGCCCGTGGAACCGCGTCGCAGCAGGGGACCGAGCGCACTGATCACCGCATCCGAGCCGCGGACCGCCTGCTGGATCCGCGCCTCGTCGGACAGCTCACCGGTGACAGTCACCAGGTGTGGATCGCTGTGGCCCAGCTTGCCGGGATTGCGGACGTACGCGGTCACGTCGTGGTCGTCGGCCAGCAGGTCGCCGACGACCAGCCGACCGATCTGTCCGGTCGCGCCGAAGACGGTCACTTTCATGTCAGTGCCTTTGTCGAGCAAGTTGCCAGCGGAAGATTACATGTTGCTAGTAGACCTCGACATTGCTTACCTAGTAACCTATGTTGGCATTGAGCCGCTCTGGTATCGGCATCGGAGGGACTCTGCAGCGCAAGGGCGCCATGTCAGCGCGGCCACCAGGACAGAGGTGAGCGGATGCAGAAACCGATGACCGGTGTGCGTGTGCTCGAAGTCGCGCAATTCACCTTCGTGCCCTCGGCTGGTGCCGTGCTGGCCGACTGGGGCGCCGACGTCATCAAGATCGAGAACCCGGTCACCGGAGATGCGCAGCGGGGACTCGTCACCGTCGCCGGTCGCTCTGCCACCACGCCAGGAGTCTCGTTTTCGCCCACGATCGAGGCCCCCAACCGCGGCAAGCGCAGCGTCGGACTCTCCCTGGCGTTGAAGCAGACTCGGCCGGTGTTCGAGGAACTCGTCCGGCGCAGCGACGTCTTCCTGACCAACTTCTTGCCTCAGGCGCGGGCGAAACTACGGATCGACCTGGATGAGGTACGGCGTATCAATCCGTCGATCGTCTACGTCGCGGGCAGCGGTTTCGGGGGCGAAGGGCCCGATCGCGAGACGGGCGCACACGACGCGACGGCGTTCTGGGCGCGCGCCGGCAACGCCGACGGGGTCACGCCGACGGAATCCGAGGTGCCGACGGGGATGCCGGCGGGCGCGTTCGGCGACAACATAGGCGGCATCACCATCGCGGGTGCGGTGGCCGCCGCTCTCTTCGGCAGGCAGACGACTGGGCAGACTTCCGTCATCGACGTGTCGCTGCTGGCGGTCGGGGCGTGGGCCAACCAGTCCAGCGTCAACCTCGCCATGCTCTACGGCTGTCCGCTGCCGAAGATCGACCAGCGGACGCAGGCGCCTGGCAACCCACTCACCGGAGCGTACCGGTGCTCGGACGGCCGCTTCATTCAGCTTTCGATGCTTCAGCCCACTCGGCACTGGCCATCCGTCTGCCGACTCTTCGGACTCGAGGCAGCCGCCGCGGACGAGCGATTCGCCTCGCTCGAGTCGTTGGCGGCACACGCGGACGAGGTCACCGCGTTGCTCGCCGACGCCATCGCATCGCGAACCTTCGGCGATTGCACGCGGCTGCTGAGTCTGCTACGGGGCCAGTGGTCTCCGGTGCAGGACGCCTGGGAGGTCGCCCACGACGAGTCGTTGATCGCCAACGGTCGCATCGCCGACCTTCGGGACGCTCAGGGAAATGAGCAACGGCTGGTGGCGAACCCGGTGAAGTTCGACGAAGCCGCCGCCCACCTGACGCGTGCGCCACTGTTCGCTGAGCACACCGATGAGGTGCTGCGGGAACTCGGCATGAACGACCACGACTTGATCGAACTGAAGATCGAGGGCGCCATCACCTGAGCGTTGGTCAGCCCGACACGATCGACGGTGGTGGCGTGAATCCCGGGTTCTCGCCAATGCCGTGTGACCCTTTTCACCGTTTGATTTCCCAGCCCGCCCAGGTGCCGATCATGAACGGGCCTTTCTTGCCGTTGCGCTGGTAATACCCTTGCGGATCAAACACTTTGGTCTCGGGATAGCGCCAGTGTTGAGCGGTCGAGGTGGCGATGCCGGTGGCCCGAACGAGGCCGAACGAGAGCCCGTAGCCGACATAGACGACGCTCATCACCGCCCACGCGATCACGAACGCGCCGACGTACGGGCGGTTGGCGAACATCCTGGTGCGCCGCGCGACTGTCTCCGACCAGGTGCGTCCGGTGTCGTCGACCCACATCAGCGGCGCGGCAACCGACAGCATGATGCCGAACAGCGCGGCCTCCCAGATCAGCGGGAACTGGTGGGGTGTCCCATTGAAGATCGAGCCCCAGGGAATGACCTGGGTGTAGGTGTAGAAACCCATCTGGACGAAGATCGCCTCCATGACGCCGTCCCACACGATGCAGATCGGTACTGCTAAGGCGAGCACGGCGAGCTTGGGTCGGCGAACCAACCAGGACCCCAATGGAGCCCTGGCGGCGATCCTGCGGTAAACCGCGAGCGTGAACCAGGCCGGGATGAGGAAGAAGTAGCCGTAGCCGATGATGACTGCCCACGGCTCGACAGTCGGCGCGAGATTGATCCAGAACCAGTCGACATTGAAGTGGAACATCCGAGGGTCATAGGCGGCGTATGGCGCCCAGTTCATGATGGGGTCTAGCCAGGTCAGACTGGTGGTGACCGCGATCATCAGCAGCGTGGGTGTGGGCCTACCCCTGCGGCGAGATCGGACAATCGCCGTTCCCCAGACCGCGAAGAACATAACGAGCGAGCCGATCTCGAAATAGATGTACCAGTTGGAGATACCGAGGAACTCGCTACTCGCCGGGACGAACGATCCCTCGGGGCGGCCTATCCGGGTGCCCTCGACGCCGCGACTCGAATTCAGCGCGGCAAAGACGACGGCGACGACGCCGACGGCGATCGCTGCCCACGCCAGCGGGGTCGGCTTTCCGAACTGTTTCAGGCTCCGGCGGTGCGAGTCTCGTTCGACAGTCTTCACCGAGGTCATGTGTTGCCTTTCGACGCGCCGTATTTGTCGTGGATCGACTCCATGGCCTTGAGTCGACGGGTCAGCAGGGTGGTCATGGCGTCGTTGCGGGCGGGATGGTCGGTCTCGGCTTGTATTTGCGCGAGCCGGCTGCGGGTGCGAGCGATCTCCTCGACGAGGCGCTGGCGGGCCTCGTTGTTGGTGAGGAGATCTTGGTCTGTCCAGTCGGACTGGGGGAGCTGCACGATGGCATGCGCGTCGGCTCCGTCCGTCACCCCGTCTTTAGTCACGTCGCTCCTGGAAGTCCATCGACGTAGCGGTGCTGCGGCGATTGTGCGGCGCCGGGCCGGTTCGATCGAATCAGGAAGCAAGACAACGAAATCGCCGGCTCCTAATTCGAGGTGAAGAGGTCGCCCAGGGACTTCTGGACGTCATCGATCCCACCGTGCGCGCCCATGCCCGCGTAGGCGGCCTCGGGGCCCTTGCCATCGTTAGGCCGCCACGCGTTCCCCTCGTCGGCGTTGTGCGCCTTGAACCCGGCCTCGGGGAAGTTGTACCAACGTCGGGTGTTGTGTTCGACCATCTGGGCGACCTCGTCGTCGGGGACGTCGGCGAACACTTCTTCGGCGCGGGCGCGGCTCTTGGGCCAGAACGAGTCCGAGTGCGGGTAGTCGCACTCCCAAGTGATGTTGCCGACGCCGATGTCGTAGCGGTTCTTCACGCCGGCTTCGTCTTCGATGAAGCAGCCAGAGATGTTGCGCTTGAACAACTCCGAGGGTGCGATCGTCGGGTGGATGTTCTGGTAGTACTTGTGCTTACGCCACACGTAGTCGGCCCGCTCGACGAGATACGGCATCCAGCCGACGCCGCCCTCGGAGAACGCCACCTTCAAGTTCGGGTGACGGTGAAACACAGGGGAGAACAGCAGGTCGGTGCACGCAGCCATCGATGTGGTCCCCATCAGGGTGATCATTACTGCGAACGGCGCCTCCGGCGCGATCTGCGGGGGGAAGCCACCCGAACCAAAGTGCATGACCGCCGTCAGGTTGGTCTCCTCCATCGCCGAGAACACCGGATCCCAGTGGTCGGTGTGATAGCTCGGCAGGCCCAGGTTGATCGGGTTGTCCGGCAAGCCAATTGCCCGGCAGCCCTTCTCGGCGACCCGTTCGATCTCGGCGACCATCAGCGCCGGATCCCACAGCGGCACCATCGCCATCGGGATGAAGCGTGCCGGGTCGGTGGCGCACCACTCGTCGAGTGAGAAGTCGTTCCACGCTTGCACACTCAGACGCGCAAGCTCCTTGTCATCACCCTCGAGAAAGATGGTGCCGCAGAACCGCGGGAACGATGGGAAGCACAGCATGGCCTCGACGCCATCGATGTCCATGTCGGCGATGCGGGCCTTGGGGTCGTAGCAGCCCGGGATCATGTCGTCGTAGCGGACCGGTTCCAGGCCGTACTCCTCGGGCCTTTTGCCGGCGACGGCGTTGAGCCCGATGTATGGGTACGGACGGTCTTCGTACAGCCAGGACTGCATCGGCGCCAAGCCGTCACCGCGCGGGATCTCGACGATTCGCGGGCCTCGTTCGACGTATTTCGACGGCAGCCGGTCGGTCCATACCTTGGGGTGCTCGATCAGGTGATCGTCGACCGACAACAACTTCATGTGCGGCTGCAAAGGCATCGCAAGGCACTCCTTCGGTCACGCGATCGCTGCGGGGATGGTGACTGCATTCACAGTACGAACCGGCCTTGGAGAAAGTCAAGTGATCACTTGACTATGTGTTGCGATCGCGCTTAGTGTGGCTGACGTCACGGCCCTCAGCGCGGGAGGTTTTAGCGTGGAACTCGACCTATCGAGCATGATGACCGATCCGGCTCTGGCCAATAATCCGTGGCCGGTCTACGCAGGTTTGCGCGATCACGCCCCGGCCATCGCGGCTCCGTTCAGTCGCTCGCGCAGCGGCACCGTTGTCGTGCTCTCGCGTTACGAGGACATCCGAAAGGCGCTGAGCTCGCCCGAGTTGTTCGAGGCCAACGGCGCCAACGAGATGGGCCAGCAACGGCCGTGCATTCCTTTGGACGTCGACCCGCCCAACCACGCCAAGTACCGCAAGCTGCTCGATCCGTTGTTCTCACCGCGCGCGGTACGGGCGATGGCTGACGAGACCCGGGCGATCGCGAAGGAACTGCTGGCCAAGGTCGTCGAGGACGGCCGGACGGATTTCCACGCGGCGTTCACGGTTCCGTTCCCGTGCCGCGTTTTCCTGAATGTGGTGGGCTTCCCCGTTGAGGACCTAGACAGGTTCCTGGTCTGGAAGGATGCCCTAGTTCACGGCGAGGACGTCGCGGGCAGTGACGACTTGAACGTGCTGCGGGAACTGTGGAAGAAAACGGCCAACGAGCTGTACGCGTACTTCGACAAGCTGCTCGACCGTCGCATCGAAGATCCTGCCGGCGATCTCGCGACGCGGCTGGTACAAGCCGAGGTCGACGGAGACCCGTTGACCCGCAACGAGATGCTCGACATCCTCTTTCTGCAGATGGCCGCCGGACTGGACACCGTCACAGCCACCCTGGACTGCGTTCTCACCCGACTGGCTAAGGACCCCGAACTACAGGCGGCGGCGCGCAGCGAGCCGGAGAAGATGCGTCAGATCGTCGAGGAACTGCTGCGGATCGAGACACCGGTGTCACTGGTGTTGCGCTACGCCACCGAGGACATGGTCATCCATGACGTCCCGATCGCGAAGGGCGACCTGGTGATGCTGATGCTCGCCGCCGCCAATAACGACGACCGCGAATTCGACGACCCGCAAACGCTCGACGTCGACCGCAACAACACCCGCCACTTGGCCTTCGGTGGCGGCGTCCATCGTTGCCTGGGTTCGCATCTCGCACGCCAGGAACTGTCGATCGCACTCGAAGAGATCTTCGCTACCCTCGGGCCATTCAGCATCCCCGAGGGCGAGGAGGTCAACTTCGTGCCCGGAATTCGTACTGCCCACAGCCTTCCGCTGGAGTGGAAGGCATCGGTCGCTACGTGACGCCGACGCGCATCACTTGACGGTGAGACCCGCGTCCACCGAGTGCGTGATACCGGTGATGTAACGGCCGGAGGTGCCGCACAGATAGACCATGGCTTCGGTGATGTCGCTGGGCTCGATGACCGGGACGTTCGGCAGTAGGTTCTGCATGGTTTCTCCGAATTCGGGGTGCTCCACCGCGTATTGCATGAACTGTTCGTTGACGACCATCGGAGTCATCACCCCCGTCGGATGCACGGAGTTCACCCGAATGTTCTTCTCCGCGAGGCTGTTCGCGTAGTAGCGCATCAAGCCGACGACGCCGTGTTTGGCCGCGGCGTACCCGGCAGTCCCGTGACTCATGGTGCTGAACCGGGCACCTCCGGCCTTGAGCCCGGCCGATGAGCTGGTGATGACGATCGCGCCGCCCTCCGCGTTATTCAACAGGGCAGGCAGCGCTGCTTCGATGGCGAAATACACGCCGTTCAGCATGACGTTCACGGCATCGAGGTAGGCCGACATCTCGTGTGACGGCTCGCCGAGGATCGGCATGATGCCCGCATTGGCCAGGACGAAGTCGAGCCGACCAAATTCGGCCACTCCCTGTGCAACAACCGCTTTGAGTCGGTCGAAGTCGCGAACATCGGCCTGCTCGGCGACGATTCGGCGCCCAGTCTTCTCCACCAGATTGATGGTCTCGTCGAGGTCCTCGCGGGTGGCCATCGGATAGGTCACGCTGTCGATCTGCTCGCACAGGTCGACGGCGATGA
This sequence comes from Mycobacterium numidiamassiliense, assembly GCF_900157365.1. Lineage (GTDB taxonomy): Bacteria > Actinomycetota > Actinomycetes > Mycobacteriales > Mycobacteriaceae > Mycobacterium > Mycobacterium numidiamassiliense. The sequence goes on from NZ_FUEZ01000004.1 coordinate 1,399,961, forward strand.
TGTCAGCACCCTCCTCGGCGAACCGCACTGAATGCGAGCGGCCCTGGCCGCGTGCCGCACCCGTGATGAAGGCGACTTTTCCATCAAGTCCATTGCCCATGTTCAGGTCTCGCTTTCTGTCAGCTGCGGAATCGTGCGACGAGGCGGGTGGCGCTGGCGTCTTCGTTGATCTCACGCAGCACCAGGTAGTTGACGCCGTGCCAGGCGCGCCGGTTGTACTGGCCCAGCGAGATTCGGGTTCCCGGACCGCCCGTGGACGATGGCACGGCCTTGACTTTTTCGAGGCCCTTCATCACGCCGAGCGGGGTCAGCGTCTGGGCGAATCCGATACCGCGCGCCATGGCGTCGGCACAGTCGAACGCCAAGGTCGGGATGCAGTTCTCCTGACGATAGCCCCAGCGCTTCTCGAAGCGCTCCTGCATGGCTTGTCCGACCCGGTTTTCCTCGTCGTACTGGTCGACGCCGATCCAGCCCTGCAGGCCCTTCATCCACTGTGGCACCACGTAACAGTTGATGAAGGCGGTGCACATGTACCGCGGCGGGCTGTAATCCGCCGCAATGAACGCCGAGTTCATCTCGATGCCGGGTAAGCCGAAGCCGAAGTACGCCACCGCATCCGGGTTCCTGGCTTGAAGCCGCGCGACCGTCTTGGTCAGGTCGCGATCGGTCTGGCCGACGCCCTCGCTGTGCACGATCTCTAGGCCCTCGCGCCGACAGGCGTCGGTAAAGAACTCGGCGTACTCATAGCCCGGTGCCGCACGCTCGAAGACGACTGCCACGGTTTTGAGACCACGGTCGGCGATCGCCTCGGCAATCAGGTAGCCCTCCTCGGGCAGCGATCCGTTGCCGAATCCGAACATGTACTCGTCGTACTGGCGGTCGGTGCCACTCCAGGTGATCGTTGAAACCTTGCGTGGGCCCGATGCCATATGTTCTTTGACCGCAAGGGAATTATCGCTGATCATCGGGCCGATGATGCCGACGCTGCCCTCGTCGACGAGCTCCTGCCAGGCCCTGACCACGTCGTACGCGTCGCCGCGGGGCAGCCCTTCGACATCGCGGATGATCAGCCGGGCGGGCCGGTCCAGGATGCCGTTGTCCAGAGCCTCGTCGAACGCCAACCGGCACGCGTCGAGGAAGGACTGCTTCACATCCACGATCGGGAAGTCAAGACAGATACCAACTTTCACCGACGGTGATCCCGCCGGAATACCGCCGTTGATGTCGCGGCCGGTCACAACGAATCTCCTTGCTTGTGGGTTTGCACACCCTGCGGGGTGACCACGAGGTCCAATGCACTGTGGACGGTCGGCGTGGCGTTGCACACCGCTTTGATCGCGTTGAGCGCCCGGGTCGCCGTTGCGCCGCCGCCAGGAAGCTCCCCGCCGTCCAACTCGAGCTGCACCGAGACGCTAGGGGTGCCGTCGATGTCGACATGGGTGAAACGGCGTCCCTTCGATCCCGTGGGTCGCACGGGTGACCAGGCGTCGCCCGGCTCGTCGGGCATGGTGTAGACCCACGACATTCGCAGCCGCGGCTCACCGTCCACGACGCCGTCGAACCGCAACCGCACCGCCGCGACCGTGCCCTGCGGAATGGCGCCCGCCTCGAACTCGTAGTCTTTGTCGGCCAGCGCAAGGTCCTGATAGGCGTTGATGGACCCCAATTCCCAGCCGTAGCCGTCGGCCAGCATCTGCAGAGCGCCCTCGAAGTGCACTGTCCAGACGTCAGCGGGCAGGTCGGTGGTCGGGCCCTGCGGCACGGTGCCGAAACCGAGTGCCATGAACGACAACGGGTCTGAATAGGTGCCCTGTAGCACGCGTTCGGCTACCCGAACGGTGCGCGGAGCCTCGCACAGCGAGCCGAGGTACACCGGCAACGCATCCGTGGTGAACCCTGGCGCGATTCCAGTTCCCATGAAGGCAGATTGCCCTGCAGCGCAAGCCTTCTCGAGCTTGGCGAGCATGTCCGGGGGCAGCGACTTCGGATAAACCAACCGGATGAATGTGGTGGTAACGACGTTCTTGCCGGACTCGAGCAGTCGGCACATCTCGTCGATGACGTCGTCGACCTCACGGCCGAATTCGGTGGCCAGGTAGGTCACGCAGTCCACATCGAGTGCGCAGAACTCGTCGAAGCTGCCGATGGCGCGGACCCCGACCGGGTCGACGCCGACGATCTCGCCGGAGTCCTTCCCGATTTTCTCTGGGCTGTGCGCCAGGTGGCCGACCAATTCGATGTCAGGTCGCGCCAGGAGCTGACGCAGGACCAGTGTGCCGGTGTGGCCGGTGCCGTAGTGGGCGACCCGGTAGCGCTTCATGCCGGCGACCCGCTGGTTGCGCGCGCGCCGACGGCCTGTCTGGTCACGACGTCTCGGCCTGCGATCGGGTCACGGATACCGGGCTCGGCTGCGACGAGATGCGGAATCGCGTTCACCGCAGCCATTCCCGTGAGCGCGATCGCGGAGTTGAGGTTCTTCTGCCCGTCCTGGGCATCGAAGCACAGCTGCATGCGCATGTTGGGGCGACCGGCCACTCGATATACGACAGCGCTGGCCGCCTCCGCAACCGGACGCGGCCAGGAGTCCGGCCACGGCGTGCTGGACACGGTCGCGAAGTATTGCACCGAGACCACCGCCTTGCCTTGGACTTTGCCGGCGAGCTGCCACCGGTGGGCGCAGATCGTCCCGGCAGCAAGCACGCCGACATTGGTGGCGAGATCGGTGGGGGCCTTGAGCGTCTCCCAATCGAGGTCGATGTCGTCCAGCTGGTAGCCCAGGATTTCGGCGATGTAGCGCACCACGGTCTCCCAATCGTGGTTCACCTTGCCCGAGGCGATGCGCGCGGGCACATGGCCGTCCGGCTTGCCGAAGCCCATGGATTCGTGCAGCACCTCCCAGATCGGGTAAGTCTCGTCGAGGCCCAGTGCATACTCATCCATCCGGTAACTGTCGACCTGACCGGCGCCTGCCAGTAGCGCGGTCGGAATGTTCAGGCTGGCGACGCCGGGTTCGCTGCCGGTGGCGTAGAAGCTGGATTGGCCTTCCCGACAAGCGCTTTCGATCGTGTCCCGCCAATTCTGCGGTGCCGCGGGGGAGTAGACCATCGGGATGGTGGAGATGGTGACAACGTTAATCCCCACCCGAAGTAGTCGCGCCATGTCCTCGATGGCCTGCTCTTCGCGACGGACGGCGGTGCCGCAGTAGCAGAAGCAGTCCGGTTTGGCGGCGATGATCGCGTCGACGTCGTCGGTGGCGAGCAGGCCGATGTCGGGGAGTCCGCACAACGATCCAGCGTCGACGCCGACCTTCGCCGGTGTCGTCACAAGCACGGCGATCAGGTCGAGAGCCGGGTCGTTGATGATGCCGCGCAACGCTTCCCGGCCCGTCAAACCTGTTCCGCCATGGGCTACCCGATAGGTCACCTGGTCTCTTTCGCCTCGTCGTTCAGTCGTCATTGAGTCACCGGTGGGCGTGTGCCCGGTCCGTCGACTAGGTGGACAATCCTTCGGTGACGAGGGTCGTGACACCCGGACCCGTGGCGGGTTCGATCCCCTTTACCTTGGACAGCAGCGCGACAATGGCCTCGCCCGCCGATGCCATGTACTTCACACCGCACAACTCGGCGTAGTTGACCAACGACAGCTCATCGATCACACCGAGATCCAGGTAGGGCGCAAGACGCTCCAGCACCTGTGCTGAGGTCCCGACGAACTGCACTTTGTCGATGGCCTCACGCGGGGTTCTCGCGCATACGTCGAGGGCCTCTTCGCGAGAGATCCACGGCGGGATGCAATCTCGGGAGAACATCCAGTTCTCACCGTAGGGATGGGTGAGACCCCACCGCGTGTAGGTGGCGCTGGTCGGCGTCGCCAGCATGGTGTTCCAGAGGACGAACGGATGTTCCCGTAACTCGGCGAGATTTGCTTCGTCCTCGTCGAGCACAGTGATCATCGTGACCGAAATCTTAATGCTCCCAGGGTCCCGGCCAGCGCGCTCGGCGTGCTCGCGGACCGTGGCGACGTCCTCGGCGAACCGTTCGGGGGTGTCCTCGCTGGCGCCGGGAATGTAGGTGAACCAGCCGTCGGCGTACTTGCCGATCAACTCGAGTACCTCTGGTCCGCCGCCTGCCACGTAGACCGGCGGAGGGGTGTCGCCATACGGATGAACCGCGACGATTGCGTCTTTATGCTTCCATACGATTCCTTCATCGCTGACGGGATCGGTTGTGCGAAGGAACTTCTGCACCATGCGAAGGGAATCCGACAGCTTTTCGTTTGCGCCCTTCCGCGCGATCCCGTAGGGCTTCATCTGTTTGTTCTCGCCATTGGCCAAGAGCAGGCGAACCCGGCCCTTGGTGGCGTGGTCCAGTGTCAGCAAGCTCTGGGCGATGACGGACGGCGGACGTCGGACTGCGTCGATCACTCCGTAGTGGAACTTGATGGTGCTGGTCTGGGCGGCTGCCGCCGCGATGATTGGCCCGGCGTCCATGAACGCATTGAAGGTGGGCAGCAGCGTGGCGACATCGGTGATGTCGGGTGTCCATAGCGAGCTGGGATGAGTGAAGCAGAGTTGGTCACCGTAAATGATGAAGTCCATGCCTGCCGCCTCGGCCCCGGCAGCCGCGCCGGTTGCGAGTTCAAAGGGCGGGAAGTGGACCCCGTAGACGCCGATCTCCATTACGTCGCCAGGGACGGCGCGCGGTCCGTCAGTGAGCTCGCGGACACCAACGACGGAGCGATCATGGAGCGATCAGCACGCTTTGCCCACCACGACGTGAGCACAACGCAACCAATCAGTAAGCCCCACATGATGATGGCGCCGAGGGCGCCGTTGGACTGCGGGGCGCCGGATTCCGGCTGCATGGCGATCTTGCCCGGGTAGGGGACCAGTACTCCGGTTTGGGTCAACATTCCGGCGTACTTGGTGATGGCGTGTGGCAGGTAGGTGGCGGCGTACACGACGTTGCAGAGCACGATGTAGGCGATGGCCTGCAAGCCCAGGCGAACGCCCGGTGATGTCGTCTTCGACTTCGCCCAGACGTCTACGACCGAGTCGCCGTCTGGCGTGGTGTTTCCGACGACGACGGCCGCAAAGACGATGAACGCGGCCATTGCCAATGGGATGTAGGCCGGGAGCAGGCCCATGCCGTTGCTGATTGCGAGACCGGGCACCACGCGGGAGAACGTCCAGAGATGCAAGTACTGCGCTTGAAGGCCTTCGATCGACAAATCCCAGGTGATCCCTACGGCCAGTCCGCAGGACACAAAGGTGTTCCCCCGATTGGTGTCGAAACGCTTGATGATCAGTTTGGCGATTCCTACCGCGATGAGCGCAGGCAGCAGGAAGTACATGATGTAGCCCGGTGGCGCGATGACCGGCAGTTGTCCCTGGGTCATGCCGATCGGCCCGATTGCCGGCAGCCGGTGAAAGTCGGGGTGAAACTGCGCGTACATGGCGTTGTCGAACGGCGCCTCGATCCACGACATCGCGAAGATTCCGAGTACGAACCATAGACCGGGGAGGATGCGTCCACGCTTGTAACTCAGGTACGTAAACGTGCCGAGCATGGAGAAGAACACCAGCCAGCACAGTGTCTCGAATACGACGACGCCCCAGTACATGGCCGCTCCTCTTCGATGAGTCCCCAAGCGATTCGAAGCGTATGACGCCGCTCACAGCAATGTCAAGCGACCACTTAACTATCTCGGTGGGTGCCAGGGGATAGCCCCTAGGCCCTAGGTTTTCGGCGGTACCGGCTGAAGCCCGTAGACGACGAAATTGGTCAATTCGTCGACGATTACGGCCTTGCTTGGCGGTTGCTCGCCTTCGCCGTAGGACTCCGGTAGCAGCACGACATTGGTGATTGCCGAGATGATGCCCATTCGCAGCACCAGGCCCGGATTCGTCGACGTCAGCTCACGACGGCTGAGGAACTCGCCCATCTCCGGGCCCATGCCCTGCAGGACTTCCGCGAATTGCCGGCCGATGGTGGCGGTGTCGAAATCGGGCGGACGCTCGACTAGGACGTTGAGGATCGCGCGAGTCAGGCCATGATGGCTGTCGATCAGGTCCACCACCTCAGCAACGAAACGGTGGACGATCTCCTGGTGCGGCTGAGCCCGCAAGGTGTCGTTGCGGCGCCAATCGTCGGCGAAACGTTGAAGTGTGGCGAACAACGGATTGACCACCGACGCGAGCATCAACTCCGACTTCGAGTTGAAGTATCGAAAGATCAGATTCTCTGACACGCCGGCGTTCTGCGCGATGTCCTTGGTCGTGGTGCCCCGGTAGCCCCGTTGGGCGAAGAGTTGCTGCGCAGAATCGAGCAGATGCTGCTGCGCCGTCCCGCGCTTGACACGAACCTTCGCCGCGGGTTGCTGCATCCGGACAGCATATTGGGTTGATCGCCGTCCGCCGATCAGGTCGACACTATCGACGGTGGTGGCGTGAATCCCGGGTTCGCCAATGCCGTTGCCATACCGCTGCCGATGGGTCCCTTTTCGTCGAACAGCGTCGCAACGCCGGTGGCGACCCCCGCGTGGCTGTAGTGCGTCATCGACGCCAATCCGATGTAGACGCCTTCCGGCAAACGACTGAGCGTGATCGTGTAGTCGGCGTTGATGAACTCCAATCCATCAGTGCCCCAATGGGTTAACGAACTGGTGACATCCCCGGCCATGACGACGCGAGTAAAGGGCGACAGTGGCTCGTCGTCGACGAGCAGCTTGGTTTCCCGCAGCCAGACGAACTTCTGCCCGTGGTGCCGCCACTCGGTGACGCCGACACCCGGACTGCCCGCGACCGGGTCCCGGCCGTATGACTGCAACACCATCGGGACATCACCGGCCAACATCACGGGATCCGCCGGAACGGCGGGCATGGTGACGGGTGAGGTCCACACCGTGTCCACGGTGGTGTGCTCGCTGCGGCGAAGGAACAATGCGCTGGCCCGGGCCACCGTCACGTCGTTCTGAGTCATGACCGCGTCGACCACTCGAAGTCGCCGGCCCTCACGCACAACCGAAGAGTGCATCTGCAAGGGTTGCAGCGGCACTGGCCGCAGCAGATCCACCGTCAGACGGGCGGGCTGTAGGTCGACGTCGTCGACTTCTCGCTCGACCGCACGCGCCAGCAACCCGCCGACGTAGTTACCGCTGATTGACGGACCCCACGGCCCCCTCGTCAAACGGGTTGGTACGTAACCTTTCCCGTCAGTGACGAAGAAGCACGTCGGCACGGGGCGGGCCGATTTCGCCGATGAGTCTTCCACGTGATCCCTATCCCCGTAACCGGCATCGCTTGAGCAGGATCTGTGCCAGGCGCTCTGGGTGGCTGAACATCACGTCGTGGCAGGCGTCGATGGGGATCACCTCTTGGACACCGCCGAGGGCGGCCATGCTCGCCTGCTGGGATTTCTGGGACAGCGCCCGGTCTCGGGTGGTTAGCACCCAGGTGCGCGGCACGTCGTCGGGAAATCCACTACGGTCCACGGGCTCTGCGGGAACCGCCGCCGACTCGGTGTACAACCTCGATATCGCCAGTCGGCGCTGTTGCTTCGTCATGCCGTTACAGAACGCGTACTGCGCGGCCACGGTTGGAACCTTGAACGGTCTGCCGCCTCGAGCGGCGAACCGCGCGAAAGCCGCCAGGGGACCGCCCAAGGTATCGACGATCGCCTGGCCCTGACGGGGGACGAACGCGCTGACGAGAACCATCTCGCGTACCCGTGCGGAGCCGAGTTTGGCGACGACGCCGGGGACCGTCACACCGGCCATCGAGTGGCCCGCGATTACGATGTCGCCCAAACATTCTCGCTCAATGTCGGCGACGACAGAGTCCACCCAGTCGCCGATGGTGGCGGTCGCCAAATCTCCTGGCGTGCGGCCGCGACCCGGGAGATCCACGGCGAGCGTGCGCAATTCCGGTTCCTGGCGACGCAATTCGGCGATGACGAGGTCCCAGCAGTCGCCGGCGTGCTCGCCGCCGTGGACGAGCACGAGGTCGGGCAGCGACTTGGCGGAGCCGTTCATCGGTCGACCAACTGGGAGCTCAGCATGTCGATGTCGGCACGGAAGTCGGAGAAGCTCCTGCTGGCCGGCTCGATGGTGATCCACGTGACGCCCGCTTCGGCGTAGGTGTCCAGCCGGGGCCGCACCGCGGCACAAAATTTCTCGCAGTCGCCACTGGCGAGCAGGTCTGCTTCGAACGGGACGAAGGCGACGTCAGCAGCGCCGCGGCCCGCCTCCGCCCGCTGCTTGTTCACCGTCGCGATCCACTCGCCAAGTGTGTCGATGTCCTCGAGTGGCCGGGCGCGGGTGATCGCGGCCATCTCGCCCGACGCGGCCATCGGCATCCAGCCGTCGGCGACCTCGATGACGCGGCGCTGCGCGGCCGCGCTGTTGCCGCCGATCCAGATCGGCGGACCGCCCGTCGTCAGCGGCGGTGGCAGCGCGACATGACCGCTGACCCCGAACTCCGGCCCGTCGTGATCGACGCCCGCCCAGGTCGCCTTCCACGCGGCGATCGCCTCGTCGAGCAGTGCGCCACGCCGCTCGAAATCGGCGCCCAACGCCTGGAATTCGGCCTTGAGGTAGCCGGCTCCCGTCCCTAGTGTGAACCGACCACCCGAGAGCAGATCGAAACTCGCGGCGGCTTTGGCCGTCAGATACGGATTGCGATACCCCGATACCAGGATGTAGGTCATCAATCGGATGCGGGTGGTGGCGGCCGCGGCGAAGCTCAATGACACGAACGGATCGAAAGCGTGGTGGCCGCCGCGGGCCAACCACTCCCGGTCGGGATAAGGGTGTTCGGACATCGAGAAGGCATCGAAGCCGGCCTCTTCCACCAGTCGCGCGATGTCGCCGATGCCTGCGCCCTCGCACCACCGGTTCCAGTGCTTGACGGCCCGCATGGGGAACATCAGGTTGTAGCGCACTTTGCTCCTCTTGTTGGGCCCACTATCTCACCAGTGATCGCGCGATGACTTCACGCTGGACCTCGGTGGCGCCTTCGCCGAGTCGCTTGACTCGCAGGTCGCGAAACCATCGCTCCAGCGGCAGTTCGGTGGATATTCCCAGCGCGCCGTGAACTTGGATGCACCGGTCCAGGACTCGGTAGGCGGCTTCGGTTCCGAACATCTTGGCCACCGACGCATCCACCCGAACGTCGCGTCCAAGGTCGGCGTTCCAGGCGGCTTGGTACATCAGCAGCCGCGCGGCGCGCAGGTCCACCTCACTGTCCACCAGCATCCATTGGATGCCCTGCTTGTCGGCGAGCTTGCCGCCGAACACAACCCGGTCCCTTGCCCATTGGCAGGTCATGTCGAGTGCGCTCTGCGCGATCCCGATCGGTCCGGCGGCGTACACGATGCGGCCATGCACCAGGAACTCGCTCGCCAGCGAAAAGCCCTGTCCCTCAGCACCGATCAGTCGGTCCGCGGGTATCCGCACGTTGCCGAAGTGCAACTCGTACGGCGCAAAAGACGCCATCACGGGGATGCGGCTGAACGTGACTCCGGGGGTGTTCTTCTCAAGAATGAAGGCCGAGATACCCTGGCGCCCCTCGCCGGTGCGGGCGTAGATCACGCCCCAGTCGGCATCGGGCGCATGCGAGATCCACATCTTCGAGCCGTTGAGCAGGTAGCCGTCGCCGTCGCGCACCGCCTTGAGTTGGATCGCCCGCGCCGGATCCGACCCACCGGAAGCCTCGGTGATCGCGGTGTACGCCTTGGACATGGTGCCGTCGACGATGGGCTTGGCGTATCGGTCGAACTGCTCCGCCGACGCCTTGAACATGATGTTGGGCGGGTTACCGCCGAAGGCGCCGAGTGCCGGAAAGAAGGCTCCCATACGGCATTTCGCGGCTTCCTCGGCAACCACCACCTGACCGAGGACACTCAGCCCGGCACCGCCGTGCGCGGCGGGCGTCTGCAGCGCCCATAGCCCGAGTGCCCTGGCTTTGGCCTGCAGCTCGATGAGCTGCTCGCGGGGTAGCCCGACCGTGTCGTGGTCCAGCTTCTCCTCAAGGGGATGCACGTGGGCATCCATGAAGCGCCGCACGGTGTCGCGCAGCATCACCAGTTCTCCTGGCAGCTGCCATGCGCCGGAAGGCCCTTCGGACATCAGACCCGCGCCGCAGCGGCCGCCCGCAGGTCGCGTGCACTCTGCAGCTGCGGCTCGTGATTCGCCTCGTATCGCTCGATCCACTCGTGCGGCAGTTTGCCCCACGCCTCACCGATCCGCAGCCGCTGCGCGGAGCTGAACACCTCCGCGGCGACGACGTCGCCGACGAAGATGGTGTTCTCGTCATTGTCCAGCGACCCGGTGATGCGGCACTCGACGTAGCTATGTGCATCGAGCAGGATCGGCGCACCCGTGACGCCCGGCTTGGTGCGCAGCATGGAGATCTTGTCGCCGTCCCGCCCCGAACTGCCACCGAGTGTCATCAGGATCTCCATCGACTTGTCGATCTCGTCCGGGCCGGCCGACAGCATGTGCATCACGAAGATGCCGGAGTTCACCAGCATGTCGTGCGTCTTGTTGTACTTGGTCAGGCTGACGGTTGCGCGCGGCAGTTCCGGCACAATGCTGGCCGAGCCGGCCGACAGCGACATCAGCCCGTTGGCGACTCCGCCGTCAATCGTGGTGACTGCCACCGGAAATGGTCGCAGTCCGGCCAGCACCTTGTCGGCGGCCGTGAGGTCTAGCGTCATGTGTATACCCCTTGTCGATTGGCTGCAGATCAGCCGAGCGTGAACGGGTCGCGGGTGTCCCCGGACAGTTCCACCCACACCGCTTTGGTCTCGGTGAAGTCCTTGATGGCGTCGATGCCGTTTTCTCGCCCGATGCCGCTGTAGCCAATGCCGCCGAATGGAACATGTGGCGCGACAACGCGATACGCATTGATCCAGACCGTACCCGCGCGCAGCTTGGCCGCTACCCGGTGCGCCCGGTAGACGTCCTTGGTCCACACCGCCGCGGCCAATCCGAACTCGGTGCTATTGGCGGCGGCGACGGCCTCGTCCTCGTCGGCGAAGGTCATCACCGCCAGCACCGGTCCGAAGATCTCCTCGGCGACGGCCCGCATCGACGGGTCGACACCGGTCAGCACCGTGGGCTTGACGAAGAAGCCGCCGAGGTCGGTGGCCGGCTCGCCGCCGTAGGCGACCGTTGCGCCCTGCTCGCGGGCAGAAGCGAAGTGCGACAGCACCTTCTCGTACTGGGGCTGGTTGGATACCGGACCCATCTCGGTCGCCGGGTCCTTCGGGTCACCCAGTTTGATGGTCGCCGCCCGCGCGACGATCTTGTCCACCAGTGTGTCGGCGACGCTGCGGTCCACGAGAAGGCGCGAGCCCGCCAGACACGTCTGGCCGGTAGCGGCGAACACGCCGGCGATTACCCCGTTGGCCGCGGCGTCGAGGTCGGCATCGGCGAACACCACCTGCGCCGACTTGCCGCCGAGTTCGAGGGAGAACCGGGTCATGTTGTCGATCGCGGCCTTGCCGACCTGAATGCCAGTGTTCGTCGATCCGGTGAACGCGATCTTGTCGACACCCGGGTGCGACGCGAGCGCGGCACCCGTCTCGGGGCCCCAGCCGGTGACGACGTTGATGACGCCCGGCGGAAAACCGGCCTCGGCGAACAGCTTTGCGAACGCCAGCGTCGATGTCGGGGTGTGATCGCTTGGCTTGACGACGAACGTGCAACCCGCGGCCAGTCCGGCGGCCAATTTCCAGGTCAGCAGCAGCAGCGGCGAGTTCCAGGGCGTGATCGCGCCGACCACGCCGACCGGTTCATGCCGGGTGTAGACGAGGTAGTTGGGCTTATCCACCGGTATGACGTCGCCCTGCAGCTTGTCTGCCAGCCCGCCGTAGTAGAAGTAGTAGTCGGGCAGCGACCGCATCTGGCCGACCATTTCGCGAACCAGCTTGCCGCCGTCGCGCACCTCGAGTTGGGCCAGTTGCTCGGCCTCGCGCGCGATGATCTCACCGAGTCGCCCCAGCAGCTTGCCGCGGGCGGTCGCAGTGAGCGCACCCCACGGTCCATTCAGCGCAGCACGGGCGGCCGCTACGGCGCGGTCCACGTCGACGGCCCCGCCGTCGGGCACGCGTGCCCAGGGCCTGCCGGTGAAGGGGTCAACACTGTCGTACGTCAATCCCGATGCGGCGGGCGATGATTCGCCCCCGATCAAGAGATCGAACTGGACCAACGTCTCGGTCGCGGTGTCAGTCATGCGTCCTCATCGAGTTCGCGGCTTCTTCTTGTTGTTCAACGAGTCCGGGCTGGCTCCGGCATTGCCGAGGTCGGTGAAGAACTTTCCGTGTCGGGCAGCAACACTGGGGGTCAGATCGCGGGCCTCCCACATCGCGCGAACGGTGCCCTGAACACCATTAGGTCTGCGCGCGGCGATTTCGGAGGCCAATTCGAAGGCGCGGGCCCGTAGTTGGTCGTCCGGGACCACCTCAGTCACGAGCCCGATGCGTAGAGCGGTCTGCGCCGATATCCGCTCCTCGCTGCCGAGCAACGCCCAGCGCATCACCTCGCCGTAGGGCACACCGAGGGCCAGCATGCCCATCGGCTCCAGTGCCGAGACGATGCCCGCATTGGCGTGCGGATCGAAGAACGTGGCTGTCTCACTGCAGATCGAGAAGTCGCACTCGTTGACGAAGTACATGGCGCCGCCGGCCACGATGCCATGCAGTGCCGCGATCACCGGCTTCCACACTTTGTGCGCCTTGGGTCCCAGTAGTTCGCCCGGGTCCTCCTGGTTGAAGATGGGCTTGTGGGTCCACCAGGTGCCCTCGGTGACGTCGATTCCGGTGCAGAACGCGCGCTCGCCGTTGGCGCACAGCACCGCGACGCGGATGTCCTCGTCGTCGCGTACGCGGGCCCATGCCGTGGTCAGATCGGCGGCCATCTGTTCGGTGAAGCTGTTCAGCTTGTCGGGACGGTTGAGCGCCACGGTCGCGACATGGTCGGTCACCTGGAATTCGATGGTGGCCAGGTCGGTCTGCTCGATCACGGTCGCTCCTCGGTCGATCCGGTGGATACCGGCATCTTCTCACCCGACCCGCTTACGTGGTTCACCTGGTTAGCGATCTCGCGTTTGAGGATCTTGCCCGCGGGGCCGAGCGGGAACTCGCGCCAGAACACGAACCGGCGCGGCTGCTTGTAACCCGCCAATTCCGCGCGGCACAACGCGGCGAGTTCGGCGGCCAGGGCGTCCTGGTCGGCGACGTGGGATTTGGGAATCACAGCGGCGACCGGCGTCTCACCCCACTCCGGGTCGGGAACCCCGACCACCGCCACCATGTCCACGCCGCGGTGCGAAGCGAGCACCCGCTCGATCTCCGCCGGGTAGACGTTGAACCCACCGGAGATGATGAGATCGGTTTTGCGCCCAGTGATGTGGAGGTAGCCCTCCTCGTCAAGGAAGCCCAAGTCGCCGGAGCGCAACCCATCGGGACGAAACGTCTCGGCGGTCTGTTCGGGCCGGTTCCAGTAGCCAATCGCATTGGCGGGGCTGGTGATCACGATTTCGCCGACGTCGCCGGGCTGGGCGTCTCTGCCGTCGACGTCGATGACGCGGATCACACACATCGGGGTTTCCTGCCCGCATGAGGTTGAGATCGAGGTTTTGCCGGCAACGATGTCGCGATGATCCTGCGGGGTGAGAATCGTGGCCTGTCCGCCGCATTCGGTCAGGCCGTAGCGCTGTTGCAGGTCACAACCGAGCAGGTCCATCGCTTTACGCGCGAGGCCCGGCGGCACGGGGGCTGAACCGTAGGAGATGCGCCGCAGGCTCGACATGTCCCGCGGCGGGCCGTCCTCGAGGATCGCCAGCGTGCGGTGCAGCATCGTCGGGATGAACGTCGTGAACGTGATGGCACTGCGTTCGATCTCGTCGATCACGGCCTGCGGGTCGAATCTCTGATGGATCACCATGGTCTGACCGAGATAAAGCCATGACACCGTGCGGACCATGCCGCCCGCCGTGAAGAACGGGGTGGTGGCAAGCATGACGTCCGAGCGGTTGGCCTCGGTCACAAGGTTCGTGTCCGCCGCCTGGTAGAGCAGGGCACGGTGGGTGTGCATCACGCCCTTGGCTCGACCGGTCGTGCCGCTGGTGTACAGGATGAACGCCACGTCATCCGGCGTGACGTCGCGGTGCCCGCCGCCGGGCTGCGCTTGCGCCAGCGCCGTCTCGTAGTCGGTGACCAATTCGCTCGTGTCGAGCGCTGAGCGGGCACCCACGCCCAATATCATTCCCAGCTCCGTCAATTCGCCCAGGAACCTGTCCAAGTGGTCCGCGTGGATGATCACCGCGCGCGCACCGGAGTCGTCGCATACGTGGGCGACCTCGTCGGGAGCCAGCCGGATGTTCACCGGTACCGTGATCAGCCCAGCCTTGGCCAGGCCGAACGAGATCTCGGGCCATTCAAGGCAATTGCGGGCGATCACCATCACTCGATCGCCCGGTGCCAGCCCCCGGCCGATCAGGAAGCTGGCGAGTCGACGGGCCCGCTCGTCGACCTGCGACCAGGTGAGCGCCCGGTCGGCGTCGACCAGCGCACGCTTCTCGGGGAAACGGCGGGCGTTGTTGGTTGCGATGTCACCGATGAGCATCAGATGAGAAGTCCGTTCAAATCAGGAAAGCGAGTGTCTCGACCGGGCCGCTTGCGTCGATCAGGTGCACGATCTTACGAATCAGCCGCGGGCCTTCCGGGGACAAGCGAATCGTGTGGATAACCCGACCGGACCAGAAGCGTTGACGCACACGGTATTCAAACAATGCGAAGTTGGATTCGACCGTGACGTTGTCGGCACCCGCGTCCACCACCTCGCTGTTGGAGATCACCCGCCGCATCACCGACGGTGGCGTCTGGGAGTGCCGGTTGCCGGTGTTGAGCTGCGCCACCCGGCTCTTGATCCGCCGCCGGTTGTCGTTGATGTAGGCCAGCGTGGTGCGCGGGTCGTCGTCGGGGTGCATCGGGACGCGATACTCAACCGTGTCGTCGTCATCGGCCCACAGCGCCTCCCACTCCGAGTAGCGGCCCTCGTCGGCCAGGCGGGCCTCCAGATACAGAAACGACAGGATCTCGGGGTCTGGCAGCGGACGCAGAACGGGACGTGCCTGGGTTTCGGAATTGACGGTCATGCGCCCGCCGCTCCGCCGACGACCGAGGCCCAGTGTGCGTAGAACCCGCGCTGGGGGGTCTCGGCACTCTTGTCCCGGTTGATGATTCCGGTCGTATCGTCGACATCGCTTTCTATGCCGCGGGCCAGCATCAGCCACTCGGGCAGCTCGGCGGCTAGGCCGGCCTGGTTGCGCATGCCGATCTCGCCGTCGTCGGCGATCAAGAATCCCGCCGGACCCATCGCCCCCTCGGAACGGCGCAACGTGCGCTCGTTCAGCGCATCCTGGCCGGGTATCAGAACCGCGGTGGTGTAGGCGACGGTGCGGTCGGGCGCCTGCGGCTCGACGAACATCACGTTCATCTCGGCCAGGAAAAGGTTGGGCCAGATCAACGTGTGTGGTGGACCCACCACCAGTGCGTCGTGCGCCTGCACGGAACCGTACGCGCCCTCGAGGGCGTCGACATAGTCGGCGAGCTTGGCCCGCGGGATACGGCCGTACCAGACGAATTCCTCGTCGAGCTTCCGGTATTCGTCGCTGTAGTCGATCTCCGAATGGCCGTTGCCGAGATCGCGGACCAGCACGTCGACCTTAGTCGGGACGTGCGACACCTTGGCGGGCTTGATCGCGTCGTACACCGAGGCATGCGTGAACAGCGCGTGGTAGCCGTCGACGTTGTTCTCCACCACCATTTTCCAGTTGGCATGGTGCAAGTGCTTCATCCAATTGGCCCGCAAGTCGATCTCGCGGGTGGGGGACAGGTTCAGCAGACGATCGATGGCGCGCGTTGCCCTGCCAAGATGCTCGGACAACGAGATGCCCTCGGGCGCCAGCGACGCGAAGACGAATCCGCCGTAGCTGTCCACCCGGGGCGCCTGGGCAAGGCCCAGCTCCGAACGCACCTGATTGAACGCATGGCCGTAACCCTCGCGCATCGGAACACCTTGCAGCGCACCGGTATTGCTAAACGTCCAGCCGTGATACGGGCACCGGAACGAGTTGGCGTTGCCCTTCTCGGCGTTGCACAGCTTGTTGGCCCGGTGGGTGCAGCGGTTGAGCACCACCCGAATCACGCCGTCCTTGCCGCGCGCCACGACGACCGGGTCATGCCCGATCATCCGGGTGAGGTAGTCGCCCGGCTCGCTGACCTCGCTCTCGTGGGCGACGTACACCCATCCGGTCTTGAAGATAGTGTCCATTTCGCGGCGGAAGATCTCGGCGGACGTGTACACGGTTCCGTGCACGCGGTCACTTCGTATGACGCTGCCGACGTCGAAATCATCTACGGCAGAGGCGGATTCAAGGGTTGTCACTGGTCCTCCAGGATGTCGATGGCCGGGATGGCGACGTCGCCGAGGTGGCGGAAACCGATGTGCACCGCTGCGCCGATGGGCGGTGCGGTGCCGGCGGGTTGCACGGTTGTCATCACCATCCGGTGACCGCTCGTCAGCTCGACGTCGACGATGGGGTAGGGCATGACGCCGCGCACCAGGCCGGGCTCGCGCCGGTGCATGAGCGTCGCAGCGTGTACCGTTCCGCGCGGAGCGACTGTGCTCCAAGCGCGTTCGGCGGTCCCGCAGCTGTCGCAGACTTCTTGGTCGAGCTCGAGTGGCAGGGCGCACGCCGCGCAGAACGGCATCACGAGTTCGTTGCGTGAGGCCGCTCCGTACAGCGGCGCCAGCACATCGTCATCGGCGGCGGGTGCCAGCGCGCTGTCCAGCAGCCAGTCCTCGACCGCGGTGGCGGTCATGCGGCGCGCTCCAGCACCAACGCGGCATGGTGGTCCAGCCGGCCCCCGATGCCGCCAACCAGCGCCACCGTGGCACCGGGAACCTGACGTTGCCCGCCGGTGCCGCGCAGTTGAATCATGGCCTCCGCCAACGGTGTCATGCCCTGCAGGTAGAAACCGGACAGCTGGCCACCGCCGGTGTTGGTCGGCAGCGTGCCGCCCGGCCCGGTGTGGCCGTCGCGCACGAATGCGCCCGCCGGAACGTCACCGGTGAGCCGGTATTCGTCGAGCAGCGCCAGGGTGACGATCGAGAACGGGTCATACAGCTCGGCGACGTGCAGGTCGGATCGGACCATGCCGGCCTGTTCGAGCGCGTCCTGCACCGCGCGCCCACCGCCGCCGAACCACGACTCGGCTCCCGCGCGACGGCGCCGCACCGGATGTGCACGCCCAGTGCCGCGAATCCGCAATCGGGTGCCGCCGACCGAGGGCCGCCCGGTCAGTACGACGGCGACCGCGCCGTTCACCGGCCGGGCGCAGTCGAGCAGCCGAAGCGGCTCGGCGATCATCGGGGAAGCGTCGTAGTCGGCATCATCGAGCTGCTCTCGGTTGACCGCGTCAGGATTGCCGCGCGCCCATCCCCTCGCGGTGGTGGCCACCGCCCGCAGCGCGTCGGCACTGGTGCCGGTGACGTGCAGCCAGCGCTGGGTCAGCAGTGCATACGTCGGCACCGAGCCAAGCAGCCCCGACGCCCGCTCCAGCCCGCGCACCCCGACATTGCCGCCGCTGTGTGCGTAAGTCGACCCTGCGCCGCGGCCGGCCACCAGGGGTGCGTCGGCGAATACGCACAGTACGGTCGACGCCTCACCGGAAAGGATCGCGTGGCGCGCGCGCTGGATCATGGCGATAGTCGTGGCGCCCTTGATCTCGACGTGCTCCAGCAGGCGCAGGTCCGAAAAGCCGGCCGCGGCGGCGAATCCAACCCCCAGCCGGTCCGGCCGGACGCCCTGCGACGAGCCGACCAGGATCCCGTCGACATCAGCGCGCCCGAGTCCGGCGTCGGCCAGCGCGGCGGCACTCGCCTTGACGGCCAGCTCCAGCGGCGTGGCGCCCGGACGCAGCGACATCGCGGTCATGCCCAGGCCGACCAGGTCGGCGTCGGCGATGCTCACGGCCGCTCCGTTGGCCGGCGTTCGCCGCGATAATTGCCCACCCTTACCCACTCTTCGCGATCTTCGGCGGTGGCCAAGGTGAAGCTGGCCAACTCCAAGGGACACAAGAAGACCTGCTCGCCGCCCTCGAGGTCCTCGACGAGCAGGCGGGGGCCGTTGCCGTTGACGTCCAACGACAACCGCACGGCCGCGAACTCGTTGACCAGGTCGGCGAGGACGCGGCGTCCGGCCGGAGTGTTCACCTGCCCAGTATTACCGCATACAAGTGTCAGAATCAATGGACGAAGACGGAACGACGCCCTGGCGTATTGCGCGCAGGCCAAGTGGTGTGAGCCGTTATTCACATGGGAACATAGAGTTTGTGCGACGATGGGGAACGCGCGGAGCGACGTCAGCACTAGATGACAGCTGTGTCAGATACTCCAGATGCGGGAAGGCGAGATGAGCCAATTACAAGCACCGGCCGCGGCGGCCGACGTGAGCCGGGTCGACACGGAGAACTACCGCAGCATCTGGATGTATCTCAAGGAGCTCGAGTTCCGGCAAGGGTTCGTCGACATCGGAGTCAATGGTGTGTCCGTCCGTACCCGTTATGCCGAGGCGGGCGGGCCGGATAAGCCGCACGCCATCCTGCTGCACGGCACCGGCGGGCATTGGGAGACGTTTGCGCCCAACCTCGCCGCACTCTCGCAGCACTTCCATTGCGTCGCGATCGACATGGTCGGCAACGGGTTCTCCGACAAGCCGGACTACGACTATGAGATCGCGGTCTACGTCGAACACGTGCTGGGGGTGATGGACCACTTCGGCATGGCGTCGGCCAACTTCATCGCCATGTCGCTGGGTGCGTTCGTCGCGTCCGCGATCTCCGTCGGCCATTCCGACCGGGTGGACAGGGTGATCCTGATGTCGCCGGCCGGGCGGGAGGCTTCGGCGTCGAACATGGCGCGCATTCGGGCGGAACGAACCAAGGCGGTCAACGAGCCGACCTGGGAGTCGCTGCACGGCGTGTTCGCCCACCTGATCGCCGACGAGGCCAATCGCCTGCCCGATCTCATCGGTTTGCGCCAGGCCGTCTATCGGCGCGAGGACACCCGCGACACCATCGACCGGCTGCTGATCCTGCAGGACGAAAAGGTCCGCCACCGCAACTTGATTCCGGACGACAAGTGGCGCGGCATCGAGGCGCCGGTGATGATCGTGGCCTCGGGCAAGGACCACGGCGTTTACCAGGACACCGCGCGCACCCTCGCGGATCTGATCCCGAACTCAGAGGTGTTCGAGATGCCCTCGGTGCGGCACTGGCCGCATTTCGAGGATCCCGAGGCGTTCAACGCCGCGGCGATCGAGTTCCTCTCGAGATGAGCAGACCCGCCGACGACGAGGTCGCGGAGATCGCTCGGCGGCTGTACGAGGCCGAGCAGACCCGCACGCCGATCCGACAGTTGTCGTTGGATTATCCCGACATGACCATCGAGGATGCGTACGCGGTGCAGCGGGCACTCGTCGCGCTGAAGGTGGCCGACGGGCGAGAAGTGAAGGGCCGCAAGATCGGCCTGACCTCGAAGGTGATGCAGCGGTCGGTGTCGATCGACGAACCGGATTACGGCGCGCTGTTCGACGACATGTTCATCGAGGACGGCGGACGCATCCCGGTGGGCCGCTACATCCGTCCCCGCGTCGAGGTCGAGTTGGCGTTCGTGCTGGGCGAGCAGCTATCCGGCCCGGGCGTCACGTTGTTCGACGTGCTGCGGGCGACCGAGTTCGTCACTCCGGCGCTCGAGATCCTCGACGCCAGGGTGCAGATGTCGGATCCCGAGACGGGCCATCTGCGCACCATCGTCGACACCATCGCCGACAACGCCGCGGACGCCGGTCTGGTTCTGGGCGGGCGGGTCTTCCGCCCATTGGACGTCGACCTGCGCTGGGTGGCGGCCCTGTTGCTGCGCAACGGCACCATCGAGGAGTCCGGGGTGGCCGCGGCGGTGCTCAACCATCCCGGCAACGGCGTGGCCTGGCTAGCCAATCGGCTTGCTCCGCACGGTGTTTCACTGAATCGCGGCGAGGTGATCCTGTCTGGATCGTTCACCAAGCCGGTGTTCGCCGAACCGGGGGACAGCTTTGTCGCCGACTATGGACCACTGGGCACGGTGTCGGTGACGTTCGATTCGGAGGCGTCGTGACGAACCGGTGGACGCAGCGGATCGGCGACGGCGACTCGCGGATCGGCATGTGGGTGGCCTCGGGCAGTGGCTACGTCACCGAAATCTGCGCGGGATCCGGAATCGACTGGCTGCTGCTGGATCAGGAGCATGCGCCCAACGATCTGCGCACCACGCTCGAACAGCTGCAGGTGCTTGCCGGCTACCCGGACGTCGATGTGCTGGTGCGTCCGCCGTCTGCCGACCCGGTGTTCATCAAGCAACTGCTCGACATCGGCGCGCAGAACATCATCGTTCCGATGATCGATGGCCCCGGTGAGGCAGTCGCGGCGGTTGCCGCCACGCGGTACCCGCCCG
This sequence comes from Mycobacterium numidiamassiliense, assembly GCF_900157365.1. GTDB lineage: Bacteria > Actinomycetota > Actinomycetes > Mycobacteriales > Mycobacteriaceae > Mycobacterium > Mycobacterium numidiamassiliense. The sequence goes on from NZ_FUEZ01000004.1 coordinate 1,420,520, forward strand.
AGGGGATTCGCGGGGTGGGCAGCGCGTTGGCCCGGGCATCGCGATGGAACCGCATTTCTGACTATCTCGTCACCGCCGATGCAACGGTGTCGTTGACGGTCCAAGTGGAGAGTGTGGCCGGCCTGGCGCAACTCGGCGAGATCGCCGACGTCGACGGCGTTGACGCCGTCTTCATCGGTCCGGCCGACCTGGCGGCCTCGATGGGCAAGCTCGGCCAGCCGGAGCATCCAGACGTCGTGAGCACCATAGAAACTGCGTTGGCAACCATCGGCGAACACGGCAAGCGCGCCGGGGTCAACGCGTTCAGCGAATCGCTGGCACGCCGCTACATGACGGCCGGCGCGAGCTTCGTGCTCGTAGGAGCGGACGTGGCACTGCTGGCCCGTGGTGCCGAAGAACTGGCCGCAAGGTATCGCAGCCCATGACCGTCGCATTGTTTCTGACTATCGTGTCACCTAGAATTCCGGATCATGGACCTCGACTTCACGGCTGACCAGCTCGAGTTCCGCGACCAGGTCCGCACGTGGCTCGACGAGAACAAACCGGCCGAACCGCGCCCGCGCGACGACGCGGGTATCCGTGAATACGACTTGGCCTGGCAACGCACTCAGGCCAAAGGCGGCTGGGCCGGCATCGCCTGGCCCACCGAATACGGCGGCAAGGGGCTGACGCTGCTTCAGCAGTTGATCTGGTACGAGGAGTACGCCGCTCGGGGGTTCCCCGGCATCGATGCGTGCTTCGTCGGTAACTCGCACGCCGGGCCGACCCTGATCACCAGGGCCACCGACGAGCAGAAGTCGTTCCACTTGCCGAAAATTCTTGGCGGCGAGGTGATTTGGTGTCAGGGCTTCTCCGAGCCCGACGCCGGATCGGACCTGGCGGCGTTGCGCACTAAGGCGGTGATCGATGGCGAGCACCTGGTGGTGTCGGGGCAGAAGCTGTGGACCAGCTTCGCCACTGTCGCCGACTATCAGGAGCTGCTGGTGCGCACCGACAACACCGGCAGCAAGCACACGGGCATCACTTGGGTGATCTGTGACATGAGCACGCCGGGCATTGACGTCCGCCCGATCGAGACCATCGAGGGCGGCTCGGAATTTTGCGAAGTGTTCTACGACGATGTGCGCATTCCGCTAAGTAATGTGGTCGGCGAGGTGGGCGAGGGCTGGTCGGTCGCGATGGCCACCTTGTCTTTTGAGCGTGGGACCGCGTTTACCGCCAACCAGGTCCGGTTGGCCAAGATCATCGAGGACCTGATCGATTACGCGCGCGACCACGTCGGCCCGGACGGTCGCAGGCCTGCCATCGCCGACGACGAGATCGCGCGACGACTGGCCCGGGCCCGCGCCTCAGTGGCGTCGCTGCGGGCGCTCACCTACACCAATATCTGCGAGGCCATGAAGACCGAGATGCCCGGTCCGCGGGGTTCGATCGTCAAGTTGATGTACGCCGAATTGGCCAAGGAGATCGGCAAATTGGCGATGGACGTTGTCGGTCCCGCCTCGGTCCGGTATTCGTCGCGCTGGGACGTCGACGGCTGGGTCGGTTATTACTACTACAGCTTCTCCCAAGCCATTGGTGGCGGAACGTCGGAGATTCAGCGCAACATCGTCGGCGAGCGCGTGCTGGGGCTGCCGCGATGAGAGGAGACGACGGTGGATCTGCTGCCCGGAGCTGAGCAACTCGAAATCATCACGGCAGCAGGAGATTTCCTTGCCGATCGGATGCCCGTCGAACGGATCCGCGCCAGCCGCCATGCGGAGGCGCCGATTCCCGAGTCGCTGTGGCGGGAATGCGCCGAGTTGGGTCTGCTCACGCTCGGACTTGACGAGGAGTCCGGCGGATCGGGCCGGCCCTTGGACGACGAGGCACTGCTGTTCGTCGAACTCGGCAAGCGCCTCGCACCGGGGCCGTTCCTGGCCTGCACGTTGGGTGCCCGGGTGGCCGCCCATTGCGGCGACGACGCGCTGGCGCAGCGGATCGGCTCCGGCACGGCGTCGGTGGCCCTCGCGGTACTGCGTGGCGACGGCGACGTGCGCCCCATTAAGGGCACTTTCGATTTGTTCGAATCGGCGGGTGCCTCGCACGCCCTGCTGGTGGCCCGCAGCGGCGCCGCGCTGGTCGACATCGATTCCTTCGGTCCGCTGGCGCCCGTGGTCGCGGCCGACCCGGGTACTCGAATATCTTCTGCCACAGTCAAATCCGTCGAGCCGATGCACTGGTTGCCCGCAGAGGACGAATGGATCTGGGGGCGCGCCATGGTGCTCGCTGCGGGCTATCTCACCGGCTTGGCCGCGGCCGCGGCAGCGTCGGCGACCGAACACGCCAAGACTCGTGAGCAGTTCGGCAGACCGATCGGCGTGCACCAAGCGATCAAGCATGCCTGCGTCAACATGGAGATCGCTGCCGAGGCCGCTCAGGCGCAGACATTCTTCGCCGCGATCGCGGTGGCGGGTGGACGCGCCGATGCGCTGCTGCAGGTGCTGTCGGCCGTCACGGTGGCCGGCTCGGCGGCCGTCGACAATGCCTCCGCGGGCATCCACGTATTCGGCGGGATGGGCTACACATTCGACAACGACATGCACTTGTATCTGAAGCGCGCACACGTGTTTCGGCACTTGTTCGGTGAGCCCACCGATGTGCTGACCGAACTACTGGCCCAGGACCGTGCCCAGTGAGCGGCGCGGTCGCCATCGCGGGGGTCGCCCTGTCCGACGTCGGCCGGGTCGATTACAAGGGTCCCTACGAGCTGATCGCCCAGGCCAGCCGCCGCGCCCTGGCTGACGCCGGCCTGAGGCCCGATGACGTCGATGGGTTGGCCTCTACCGGTCAGGGCACCCTGCCCCCGGTCGATGTCGGCGAGTATCTGGGGCTGCGGCCCCGCTGGATGGACTCCACCGCGGTCGGCGGAGCGTCGTGGGAGGTGATGGCAGCCCATGCGGCCGACGCGATCACCGCCGGGCACGCCGACGTCGTGCTGCTGACCTACGGATCCACCGCCCGGTCGGATCTTCGAAAGGGGTTGCGGGGGGCCAACATCAACTGGGGTGCGCGCGGGCCACTGCAGTGGGAGGCGCCCTACGGCCACACCCTGATCTCCAAGTACGCCATGGCCGCGCGGCGGCACATGTTCACCTACGGCACCACGATCGAGCAGCTGGCCGAGGTCGCCGTGTCCGCGCGGTTCAACGCGGCCGACAATCCCGAGGCCTACTACCGCGAACCGATCACCATCGACGACGTCCTCGGCGGACCGATGATCGCCGACCCGTTCACCAAGCTGCACTGCTGCATTCGCAGCGATGGCGGGGCGGCGGCCGTCCTTGTCAGCGCGGAACGCGCGAAGGATCTGCGGAGTAAGCCGGTATGGGTGCTCGGCTCGGGCGAGACCACCTCGCACATGCTGACCTCCCAGTGGGACGACCTCACCGTCGGCCCGGCCGCCGTCAGCGGGCCACTGGCGTTCGCCCGTGCCGGGGTCTCCCCGTCCGACGTCGACGTCGCCGAAATCTACGACGCATTCACCTACATGCTGCTGCTCACTATCGAAGATCTCGGCTTCTGCCCCAAAGGGGAGGGCGGCGGCTTCGTCGAGAAAGGCTCGTTGCGCCTCGGTGGCGAACTCCCCACCAACACCGACGGCGGCGGCCTGTCCGCGTGCCACCCGGGTCAGCGGGGATTGTTCCTCCTGGTCGAGGCGGCCCGTCAGCTGCGCGGCGAATGCGGGCCGCGGCAGGTGCCCGACGCCCGGATCGCCTGCGTCAGCGGCACCGGCGGGTGGTTCTGTTCAAGCGGCACAATGATTCTCGGCGCCGAGGAGCCGTAGGTGGCCCGCGCACCACTGAGCTCCGACGTGGCCAACACCCGGGCGATGGTGGAGGCGGCCGCCGCCGTCCACGGGGACCGCGAGGCCTACGTCGAACCCGGAGCCCGAATCACCTTCGCGGAGTGGGTCGGCCGGGCGCGTGGCGTGGCAGCGCAATTCGCCGACCTCGGGGTCGGCAAGGGCGACGTAGTCGTGCTGTGGCTGCCATCGGGCATCGACTACGCGACGTGTTACGCCGCCGCGGCAATGATCGGCGCGATCACCACCGGGCTCAATCCACGGCTGGGACGCAGAGAGATCGAATCGATTGTGCAGCAGGCCGATCCAGCGTTGGTCGTGGCTGACGAGGAGCTCGGTGCGCTGCCCGACACCGGGCATCGGCTGCTGTCGCGGGATGCGCTGTGTAGCGACACGTCGCGCTCGGCGCCACCTTGCGTGGAGCTGAACCGCCGGGATCTGGTTGCGTTGATCTTCACCAGTGGCACGACGGGGACGCCGAAGGGCGCGGCCTTCGATGCCGACCGGCTGGCCGCGGGCGCGGCCGCATCAGGGGTGATGAGCGAGGCGTATGACCGGCGCCTCACGTCGACGCCGTTTTCGCACGCCGGGTATATGTTCAAGCTCTGGGATCAGTTGGTGTGGGGCAGCACGCTGGTGGTGCCGCCGACGCCGTGGTCGGCCCAGGGCATGTTCGACATCCTGCGCGACGAGCGGGTCACCGTCGCCGGCGCCGTGCCGACCCAGTGGGCCAAGCTGCTCGACATCGAAGGCGTGAGCCCGCACGCGTTGCCGCACTTGCGGATCGGCGTCGTCGCCACCGCGCCGGCGCCCCCCGAACTGGTGCGTCGGGTCGGAGAGGGCATCGGGGTTCCGCTGGTCGTGCGGTACGCGATGACCGAGTGCCCGACTATCAGCGGCACCGAACCAAGCGACGCCCCCGAGATTCAGTTCCGTACGGTGGGACGGCCGGCCGCCGGCATGGACCTACGGATCGGATCCGACGGCGTCGTCGAGGTGAGCGGCCCGTGTGTGATGCGTGGCTACTGGCGCAACCCGACACTCACCGCAGAAGTGCTGCGCGACGGTTGGCTGCGTACCGGCGATGTCGGCGCGCTCGGCGCCGACGGCAATCTCACCCTCGTTGGGCGCAGCGGCGACATGTACATCCGGGGCGGCTATAACGTGCATCCCGGCGAGGTGGAGCGCGCACTCGCCGGTCACGCGGGCGTGAAACAAGCTGCCGTAGTTGGGCGCTCGGCCCCAGTGATCGGAGAGATCGGCGTCGCGTGCGTCGTGCCGGCTGACGCCGCGAGGCCCCCCACGCTGGCCGAGTTGCGCACTCATGTGGTGGACGAGTTGGCCGATTACAAGGCGCCCGACGAGCTCCTCATTGTCGACGAGCTGCCACTGACACCCATGCTCAAGCCGGACAGGCTTGCCCTGCGTGAACTGATCACATTGCACGACGAAGACATTCAACGTCGACGATCGTCAGGCTGAGCAGACTCATGGTTGATCTGGGCGCAGCTCGATGAACAGGCCCTCGGCTTCGGCGCATAGCGTGTCCCCGTGCGTGAGTTGAGCACGGAGAGTCCGTTTGCGCCCTTGCTCGCTGACGAACCACGCCCGCACCGCGAGTTCCACGCCGACGGGAGTGATGGACCGGAAGTCGGTGTGTAGATACGCGGTTCGCGCAGGCGCACGGCCGCCGCTACTGGCCAGGCGGCCAAGCACTTCATCGAATAACAGCGGGATAGCTCCGCCGTGGACAGCTCCACCGCCGCCCAGAAAATACCGGCCGAACGTTACCGTGCCCGCCACCTTCTCACAGTCGCCCGCAATCGGAATAAAGTTGGGGGACATGGTTTGTCCGCGGCCTGGCAGATCCAGGCGGCGAGCGAAGATCTGTCGGCGCTCGGGGACTGCGGATTGGGCCAGCCGCTCGGCCCACCTATGCAAGTCGTTCGTCAGGGTAACGGTGGTCGCCGCGTCCGGCGCGGCCGCAGCCACATCGTCGAGGAAATCGCGCAGCGCGGCGATCATGTCGCCGTATTCGGCGCCCCCACCCGGGCTGCGTACCGTCGGCTCCTGCCAGGTCCGCATCGGCGGGAACCCGCCCCGTGGCTCCGCGTCTTGAGTCTCCGTCATTCCGCAAGACTAATGCATTGACATTAATAATGATCGCTGAGATGCTGACGTGGCGTGCGTCACTTCACGTCTTATTGAGATCCGCCCGCAGGCGCTAGGGAGCGAACATGTCGGAAGTCGCGTCGGACGGCCCACTGGCCGGCCTGGTGGTGGTCGACCTGTCGACGACGCTGCCCGGCGCGCAGGCCACGCAGTTTCTCGCCGACTGCGGTGCCGAGGTGATCATGGTCGAGCCGCGCGACGGCAGTCCGTTGCGCGGCCTCGCGGGCTGGCCCGCCCTGCTGCGTGGCAAGCGCAGCGTGACGTTGGACCTGCACCACGACGCAGACCTCAACCGGTTGCGGGCACTGCTGCGGCGTGCCGACGTCATGGTGAACACGCTGCGGCCGAGCACCGCCGAGCGCCTCGGCCTAAGTCCCGAGTCGCTCTCGACGCGGTATCCGGGGTTGGTCGTCGCCAACGTCACCGGCTGGGGTTCGACTGGGCCGTTTCGCGACTACAAGGGCTGGGAGGCCCTGGTGATGGCGAAGACCGGCGTCATGCACGAGAAGCGCGGACTCGCCCCGCGTCCGGGCCCGGCGTTTACCACGTTCACCTATGCCTCGTGGGGCGCCGCCCATGCCGCCGTTCAGGGTGTGCTGGCCGCGCTCCTCGAGCGCGAGACCAGTGGGCGCAGCCAAACCGTCGAGACCAATTTGGTGACCGGCATGGGTTCGATGGATCCCTACAACTGGTTCTACGAGATGGTGCTCCAACGGTATCCGGGCGCCTTCGAACCGATGGACGCTGCATACGACGATCAGGGCCGGCCCCAGGCCTATCTCATCTACGCGCTGCTGGTGTGTGCCACCAAGGACGGGCGATGGCTGCAGTTCGCGCAGGTGTCGCCGAAGTTGATCGGCGCCTGGCTCACCGAACTCGACCTGCTGGGGGAGCTCGCCGACCCGAAGTGGCAGGGCTTTCCGATGCTGCCGACGCCCGAACTTCGCACCGAGTGGTGGGACATGATGATCGAACGGGTCGGCGCCCGCACGCTCGCCGAATGGCAGCAGGCCATGGCGGAGAACCTTGACCTGAGCGGTGAACTGTTCCGGAGCCCCGAGGACTCGCTGAACCACCCGCAGACCGTTCACGAAGGGCGTGCCACCACCGTCATCGACCCCGACCTCGGACCCGTGCGACAACCGTCGACCCTCATTCATGCCGACGGCAAACCGCTGACCGAGCTTCGGCCTGCCCCCCGAGTCGGCGAGCACAACGGCTCGGTCGCCTTCGACCAAGTGGGCGGCGCCGCCCTGCCCGCACCACGGGGAGACCACGACGACCCGCCGCTGAAAGGTGTGACGGTGCTGGAGTTCGGCAGCATGTTCGCCGGACCGTACGGCGCGACCCTGCTGGCCGACTTGGGCGCCCGCGTGATCAAGGTCGAGCCGCTGCAGGGCGACAACATCCGCAACCTGGTCGCGTTCCCCGAGGCGGGCGGCGCAAAAGTGTTGCAGGGCAAGGAAAGTGTGGCGATCGACTTCACCACGCCCGAGGGCCTCGAGCTGGTGTACGAGCTGGCCAAGCTGTCCGACGTCGTGCTGCAATGCTTCCGCGGCAAAGCGGCGGAACGAGCGAAGATCGACGAGGCCTCGCTGCGGGCGGTCAACCCGGACCTGGCGTTCGTGACGACCTCCGGCTACGGGGTCGACGGGCCGTTCGCCCATCGTGCGGCCTACGCACCGTCGGTCGGTGCGGCGTCCGGCCTGGCGCAGGTCGACAGCCACGACACGGGCGAGCCGCCCACCGACCTGGACGACCTGCACCGCCGGGCGGTCAGACTCCACGCGGGCGGAGCCGTCCCCGCCGTGCAGTCCGACGGCATCGCGGCACACGGCGTCGGTTCGGCGCTGCTGGTCGCGTTGTACGCCAAGCGCCGCGGCAAGACGCTGACGAACGTGGTCACGACCATGCTCGCCACTGTGCAGCAGGCGATGATCGCCTACAACGCGAGCTATGCGTCCCGTCCCGCCGAGATGCCCGCCGACGAACAGTTTTTCGGCATGAGTGCCTTGTACCGGATGTACCGTGCGGCCGACGGTTATGTCTTTCTCGCTGCACCATTGCCACGCGAATGGCCGGCACTGGCGAAGGCGATGTCGCCCTACGTCGACCTGCACGCCGACGAGCGCTTTGCCGACGCCGAATCTCGCGCGCGCTATGACGAGGAGTTAATCGCCGCACTGACAACGGTTTTCGTGACCAAGACCAAACTGGAGTGGGAGCGCGAATTGTGCGCCCAAGACGTCGGGTGCGTCGAGGTGGTGGAGGCCAATTCCGAGTTGGTGCTGCAGGGCGACCTGTACTACGAGGCAGGCTATGCCGTGGACGCCCACAGCCCGATCTTCGAGGAGCATCGTCGGCTCGCGCCGCTGTGCCGGTTCTCGCGATCACGGACGCGGGCCGATGCGGGATGCACCGTCGGGCAGCACACCGATGCGGTGCTGCGCGAAATCGGGCTGGACGATGCTGCGATCGCGGGCCTGAAAGCCGGCGAGATCGTCGGCGGCAGCTGACGGCTCAGACGTCGTCTTCGGCGATCAGCGCGCGGGTTTCATACGACACCGGGGCCGTTAGCATTCCGACCCAGGTGTCCACGTAATTGTGCAGCTGCGCTTCGCTGAGGCCATGCCCGGCGCGGGCGGCGGCGGCCAGCACGTTGACCAGGCTGATGTAGAGCTGAAATGTCCGGCCACGCCGGATCCGCTCGGGCAGGTCCTGTAGCGCGGCGTCGACCAGTTCCTCCAGCTTCTCCTGCGTCCAATCGTCGTCGACGTGATCGGGCCAGTACTCGCTGCGGGCCCGCGGATCCTCGGCAAGCCGGGCCAGGAAGGGCGCGAACATTTCGCCCGCGGCGATGCTGTTGGCCAGTGGCCGCACCAGCAGCCACACGACCGCGCGGGGATCGGCCTCCTTACCTTCCTCGCGCATGCTCGCGAGCATCTCCTGGCGATCAGTCCCGAGTGACGCTTGGCGATAAGCGATCAGCGCGCGAATCAGACCGTCGCGGGAGCCGAAGTGATAGCGGATCACCGAGGTGTTGGACTGTCCGGCGGCCTGCTGGATCTCCCGCAGCGTCACCGCCTCGATGCCGCGCGTGGCGAAGAGCCGCTCGGCGACTTCCATCAACATCACCCGGGTCGATTCGCCCGACGCGTTGCGCCTCCGCTCGCCCGCGGCCGACTCGGTTCCCAGCTCCGGCATGGGCCTCCTCTAGTTCGCCTCAGTCTTACCGGCGTCACAACCCGAACCAAATAGTAATGGCTAGTTATTATAAATACTGGACTTGCATGGGAGCAGCTGGCATCATTCGAAACAGCGACGGATCCATGGAGGGCCAATGTGCATGATCTGGACGAATTCGGGAGACTCCCACTTCCTGGAACCCGACGACCTGTGGCAGTCCCGCTTGCCCAAGGCGCTCGCCGACCTGACGCCGCACGCCGAGAAGGATCCCGACAGGGAGTACGAGACCGTCTCGGTCGACGGACAGACCTTCCGGCGCAAGCTGCCGTCCTCGGCGATGGAGGCCTTCATCGAGGAGAGCATGAAGCCGCAAGGCATCCGCGACGCGAAGGCACGGCTGGGGGACTTGGACAAAGAGGGCGTCTGGGGCGAGGTGATCTTCCCGTCGCTGGGCATGTGGGGCTCGACCTTTCGCACTCCTGAACTACTCAAGGCATGCATGCGTGCCAGCAACGAGTGGGCGCTCGAGGAGATCTGCGCGGTGTCGCCGCGCTATGTGGTAACTGCCCAGGTGTCGACACTGATCGTCGAGGACGCCGTCGAGGAATTACATTGGGCCGCAGACAAAGGCTTCAAGGCGGTGTTCTTGCCGACGACACCGCACCCCAGTGCCCCAGACTGGCATCGCAAGGAGTGGGAACCGTTCTGGGCGGCGGCCGAGGAAGCCTGCATGGTGATCGCGTTCCACATCGGCACCGACCCGGTCGACATGACCGTCGGTGGCGCCAGTGGCGGGGCGGGGATGGTGTACCGCGGGCCGGGTGGCGCGGTGATGAATTACGCCGAGACCACGTTCTCGGGACAGCGGGCGGCGATGAAGATGGTCGCCTCCGGCGCGCTGGACCGCCACCCCGACCTTCGGGTGCTGATCTCCGAAGGCGGCGCGACCTGGGTGCCGTTCCTCGGCGACCGGATGGTCGAGGGCTACCGTCAACACCATATGGCGGTGCGGCCCAAGCTGACTCGTAGTCCCAAGGAGATCCTCTACACCCAGGTGTATGCGTCTTTCCAGCACGACGAGACCGCGGTCGCCGCCTACGAGCACATGGGCTACAAGAACGTGATGTTCGGCAGCGACTACCCCCACATGGAAGGTACCTTCGGCCACACCCAGGACACCCTGAAGGGGCTGTTCGACGGGGTGAGCGACGAGACCCGGCTGCGCATCACCCAGGGCACGTTCTACGAACTGTTCCCGGATGTGCCGCCCATCCCGGCCGAAAAGTTCTGAGCGCGTGACTACTTCGTCCGGGCTGCGCGACGTCGCGATCGTGGGTGTCGGGGCCACACCCTATTACAAACGCGGTGGGTCATTGCCGAAGTCGATCACCGAGTTGGCCGGCGAGGCCATCCTGGCGGCGTGCGAGGATGCGGGCCTTCCCGTGACCGACGTCGACGGCTTCGCTTACCACTCGGGCGCCAGCGCGGGCTACACCGAGAAGATGGACACCGCCGACTTCGTGGAAACGCTTGGGATTCCGGAAGTTCGCTTTACCGCCGCACTGACCTCTGGCGGCGGCGGCTCGGCGGGCGCAATCGGGCTGGCACGGGCCGCCATCGTTGCCGGCGATGCCTCGGTGGTCGTGACGGTGATGGCGCTTCAACAATCCAAACAGCGCCTCGGCTCAGTGTTTTCGGCGATCGAACCCGATCCGATCAACTCCTTCCTGCAGCCGTCCGGGCTGTTCGGGCCCGGCCAGTTGATGTCGGTCATGGCTCGTCGGCACATGCACCTGTACGGCACCCGCCGCGAGGCATTCGCCGAGATAGCCCTCTCGACACGGGCCAACGCGGCGAATCGACCGAAGGCGATGCACCCCGAACCCCTGACGCTCGAGGACTATTTCAACGCTCGGATGATCGCAGAACCCTTGTGCCTCTACGACTTCTGTCAGGAGACCGACGGGGCGGTGGCCGTGATCACCACCAGCATGAATCGTGCAAAGGATCTGAGGCAGCCAGCGGTGCCGGTGGTCGCCGCCGCCCACGGTGGCGTCCGAGAGTGGGGCAGGGCTTTTGCCTGGATGGGGATGCCTGACGAATACTTCGCCTCGTCGGGCAATGCGCCCATCTCCAAGCGGCTCTACGAGCAGGCCGGTATCGGCGCCGCCGACATCGACGTCGCGCTGCTCTACGACCATTTCAGCCCGATGGTGCTCATGCAGCTCGAGGACTACGGGTTCTGCGGCAAGGGGGAGGGCGGCGCGTTCGTCGAAAGTGGAGCGATCCGGTACGACGGCGGCTCGATTCCGGTCAACACCCACGGCGGCCAACTCTCCGAGGCCTACATCATCGGGATGACCCACATCATGGAGGGAGTCGAGCAGATGCGCGGCACCGCTATCAACCAGGTCGCCGACGCCGAACTCGCCCTGGTCACCGGCGGCCCGGCGAGCCTGCCCGTGAGCGGCCTGGTCCTGGGACGCGCCGCGTGAGCACCGCCGCCGCCACCCTCGCCACGACGATCCCCGGCGAGCATGTGCGGATTGCGATGAACAAGGACACCGAGCCGTTCTGGATCGCCGCGAAGGAGCGGCGTCTGGTGGCACCGCAGTGCGGCGACTGCCGGTCCTTCCGGCTGCCCCCCACACCGTTCTGCCCCAATTGCCAATCGAAACAAGTAAATTGGATCGACCTCAGCGGCGATGCCGTCGTTTACAGCTTCGCCGTCGTGCATGGTTTCCCCGGCATGCCCGATCTGGTGTTGGTGCCGGCGGTCCTCGACCTGCCCGACGCACCCGGCGCGCGACTGGTCTCCAACATCGTCGACATCGCACCCGCCGACGTCACGATAGGAATGCCTGTCCACGTTGACTTCTCACCGATCGCCGACGGCTGGCTGCTGCCTGTCTTTCACGTCGGCCCTCGGGGCGAGGAGTAACGCCGTGTCCGACGACAGCGCTCTGCATGAGAAGCCCCTCGAGTTCCTCACCAGCATCGCCAACACCGGCGGATCCTGTGACGGTCAGGCGATCCTGCCCGTCAATGGTCACTTCCGCTGTACGTGCTCGTGCGGTGACTGGGACGTCGAGGTCGATGACCCGCAGGAAGGCTTGCGGCAAGCAAGGATTCACACCGGCAGCGTGACTGATAGATACTGAGGAGCAAATGCCATGGGTAATTTGAACGGCAAAGTCGCCTTCATCACCGGAGCGGCCCGAGGCCAGGGTCGCGCGCATGCGGTCCGGCTCGCGGCGGACGGCGCCGACATCGTCGCGCTCGACATCTGCCGCGACATCGACTCCATCGACTACCCCAACGCCAGCCCGGAGGACCTCGACGAGACGGCCAAGCTCGTCGAGAAGGAGGGTAGACGCATCGTCGCCCGCCGGGCCGACGTGCGCGACGCCGACGCCGTCGAGCAGGTGGTTGCCGACGGGCTCGCCGAGTTCGGGCGCCTCGACATCGTGATCGCGAACGCCGGCGTCATTCGACTGGGCCCTGGCGGCGACCGGCGGCAGACCTTTCGTGACATCATCGACGTCAACCTCATCGGCGTGTGGAACACGGTGGAGGCCGCAGTCCCGTCCCTTATCGACGGAGGCCGCGGCGGATCGATCGTGCTGACGTCGTCGAGCGCTGGACTTAAGGCTCCGAATACCGATCGCGCAGGCGGGCAAGCGTACGGCGCGGCCAAGCGCGGTCTGGTCGCTCTGATGCAGACCTGGGCGAATAACTTGGCGCAGTATTCGATTCGCGTCAACACGATTCACCCGACCGGGGTTGCCACCGGAATGGTGATGAACGACGCGATGGCGGCGATGTTCGAGGCCAATGATCCGTCGCTGGCCGCAATGCAGAACGCGCTGCCCATCCAGGTCCTGATGCCGGAGGATATCGCGAACGCGGTGGCGTTCCTGGTGTCCGACGAGGCGAACTTCATCACCGGCACCGCCTGGCCACTCGACGCCGGCTTCGCCGTCCGTTGACAGTCCCGGCGGATGTTGAGGAGTATTGCGTTCGCATCCCTACATAGTTAACCTAGTTCGACGGGTCTCCATTGATCCGTCGTGGCAATTCGCGCGAGGTTGACAGTGGACTGTCGTAGTACGCGAGCCGCGCGTGCTCGTAATTCGCGCTTGTTCTCGGCCGTACGGAAGGACGTCATGATCCAGAACCAGCCAACGGCAACATGTCCCGTAAAGAGCGTCGATATGAACACCCCTGACTCGCCTGCTCTGACACACTTCCATCTGCTCGATGAGTGCCAGGACGAAGCCGGGCCGGTGTTCCGCAACACCGAAGCCGGCATGGATTACTGGGTGTTCACCGAGAACTCGGTGATCCTGGACGGACTCCAGCACCCTGAACTCTGGTCGAGCAGCGTCATCGTGCCGACCGAACCGGAGCCGCCCTACAAGTGGATCCCGATCATGATCGACCCGCCCGACCATGCGAAATGGCGCCAGGTGCTCGCAGAGTACTTCTCACCAGGCCGGGTCAAGGGCCTGCGGGAGGCGCAGCAGAAGCTGGCCGCGGAACTCATCGACCAGGTTGTCGGCGAGGGCGGGTGCGACTTCGTGGCGCGGATCTCCCGGGTGTTCCCGTCGACGGTCTTCCTGACGATTATGGGCATGCCCGTCGAGGATCTCGAGCAGTTCCTGGCCTGGGAGGACATGATCCTGCATCAGAGTGGCGTAGGCGACGACGTCAACGCGGCCCGGCTCGAGGGCATGACGCACGTGATGGGCTACTTCTCGGGCCTGATTCAACAGCGACGCGAGAACCGTGACCCGGGCGCCGACGACATCGTCAGCAAGGCCATCGACTGGACGCTGGACGGCGAACCGATCAACGACCTGGAACTCCTCAACTGCCTGCTGCTGTTGTTCATGGCCGGGCTCGACACGGTCTCCAACCAGCTGTCCTACGCGATGCTGCATCTGGCCACCCATCCGGCCGACCGTGCCCGGATCGTCGCCGAACCCGAGCTCATTCCGAGGGCGGTGGAGGAACTGCTTCGGGTGTATCCGATCGTGCAGACCGCGCGAAAGGCGACCCAGGACATGGAGTTCCACGGCTGTCCGGTCAAGGCGGGCGACATGGCGTCGTTCTCGCTGGCGTTCGCCGGGCGCGACCAAGGAGCCTATCCGAACGCCCGTACCGTCGACCTCGACCGCGGCGTGACGCGTCATCTTTCCTTCGGCGGCGGCCCGCACCGGTGCCTCGGTTCGCACCTCGCCCGGCAGGAGCTGGCGGTGGTGCTGGAGGAGTGGCACAAGCGCATCCCGGACTACGAGGTCTCCGGACAGCCGATCGAGCACGGCGGTCAGGTGTTCGGCGTGGATTCGCTGAATTTGACGTGGAGCTGAGGAGGCCGCATTGACCAGCGCCGTGGGATTCCTCGGTGCCGGACAACTCGGCGAACCGATGATCGATCGGTTGCTCGGCGCGGGCCACGACGTACTGGTGTGTGCCCGTCGCGAGGAGGTCCGCCGCCGACTGGCGGCGAAGGGCGCGGCGCTGGCTGGTTCGGTCGCCGACCTGGCGCGCGGCAGTGACGTCCTGATCTCGTGCCTGTTCTCCGATGCGCAGTTGCGCGAAACCGGTCTCGGCCCAGACGGTTTCATCGCCAACGCGAAGGACGGCGCGGTGTTCGTTTCTCATACGACGGGCACGCTGTCCACCCTCGAGGCGTTGCGGGATAGTGCTCCTTCGGCACCGATCATCCTCGATGCGCCGGTCAGCGGCACCGTCGAGAACATCGATGCGGGCACGCTGACCGTGCTGATCGGCGGGCCGGGTGATGCCGTCGCCTCGGTGACGCCGATCTTGGCCGCTTATGCGGACCCGGTGGTGGCGACCGGCGCACTGGGCAGCGCGTTGGCGCTCAAGCTGATCAACAATCTGTTGTTCGCGGCGAACGCTCAACTCTTGGCTGCGGCAACGCAACTGGGCACTCAGTTGGGCATCGAGCCGGACGTGTTGTTGTCCACGCTCCAGGTGTGCAGCGCGAGGAGCCACGCGGCGGACCAGGCTCACCGCATCGGCGGGATGGAACGGTTCGAAGTACTGGCGGGGCCGTTCCTGCGGAAGGACGTCGCGGCGTGCCGTGAGGCGGCGGCCGAGGCGGGTGTGGAGCTGGGACTGTTGGGCACCGCAGTGCGCGAGGGGCCGCTGGCCCTGGACGTCGACTCGGCGACCGCAGGGTCAGACCGATGACGGGTCGGCTCGCTGGGAAGGTGGCCTTCATTACCGGCGCCGCCAGGGGACAGGGCCGTGC
Source organism: Mycobacterium numidiamassiliense (assembly GCF_900157365.1). Classification (GTDB taxonomy): domain Bacteria; phylum Actinomycetota; class Actinomycetes; order Mycobacteriales; family Mycobacteriaceae; genus Mycobacterium; species Mycobacterium numidiamassiliense. Next base: position 1,436,005 of record NZ_FUEZ01000004.1, read on the forward strand.
ACACGCGGTGCGGATGGCCGAAGAAGGGGCCGACATCATCGCCGTCGACCTGGCGGGCCCGTTACCCGACTCGGTGCGCTACCCTTCCGCCACCCCGGACGACCTCGCCGAGACCGTGGCCATGGTGAAGGCGAAAGGTGGCCGAATCATGGCTACTGCCGCGGACATCCGCGATCTGGACGCGCTGCGGACGGCCGTCGACGAGGGCGTCGAGGCCTACGGGCGACTGGACGTCATCGTGGCCAACGCCGGAATATGTGTCCCGGCGCCGTGGAACGAGATCACGCCCGAGTCGTTTCGCGACATCATCGACGTCAACGTGACTGGCACGTGGAACACGGTGATGGCCGGCGCGCAGCGGATCATCGACGGAGGCCGCGGCGGGTCGATCATCCTGATCAGCTCCTACGCCGGTGTCAAGGTGCAGCCGTACATGGTGCACTACACCGCGAGCAAGCATGCCGTCACAGGGATGGCCCGGGCCTTCGCCGCAGAGCTGGGCAAGCACGACATCAGGGTCAACAGCGTGCATCCCGGTCCGGTCAACACTCCGATGGGCGGCGGGGAGATGATCGCCGCGCTGTTCGCCGCGATCGAGACCAACCCCACGCTCAACGGGATGGGCACCCCATTCCTGCCGCAGTGGGCCTGCGAGCCGGAAGATGTTGCGGCTGCGGTGTGTTGGCTGGCCTCCGACGAGTCGCGCTATGTCACCGCCACCCGTTTGTCGGTCGACCAGGGGATGGCGCAGTTCTAGCCGGGCGATCGCCAGCCTGGGCCACCGAGTCGTAGCGACACCTCACGACGTCAGTGTGACCGCACCCCGAAGTCGATGTCCGCAACACCGCAGAATGGCGTGAAGCCGGCCTTGCCGAGCCATGACGGGGCCGCGTTGTGCCCGGGTTGCGGACGCGCCCAGTCCACCCACGAACCCCAATCATCGCGACGGAGCTTCTGCTCGAGCGTCTGCGGGTGCGCGGCCTCGGCGGCCGCGTAACGAGCGGCGAAGCCCTTCATCTCGGGCAGCAGCCAGACGTCCTCCTCGGAACGCCACTGACCGCCCCCGGCGTACTCGATGAATTGATACGAGGGGAAGTCGATCGGCGGGCCACCAGGCCGCGGATTGTCGGCGCGATTGAACACCTTGTATGCCACCCGCATGCCGTCGACGACGTACCAGACGAGTGGGCTGTACACCTGTGGTGCGGCACCCATCGTGCCCTCGAGGAACTTGGCGATCTCCGCTGGGCCGGTGAACGTTCCGTAGAAGTGGTCGAAGTAGGTCGCGTCCTCGGTGAATAGGTGTGCCCAGGCGTGCCAGTCCTCGAGCACCGGCCCGGTCATGAAATACCGCCGAAACTCCCGCTCGACCTCTTCGACGTCCGCTGTGCTGGTCATCCTCCGAGTCGCAGCCCGGTGTTGCGGGTGCCGAACACGTCAGTGGCCATGATGGCGCCGAGTTGATTTGCATCCCAGCGCTTTTCGCCATTCGAGACAGACGCGACGGGATGCCAGCCCTTGAGTAGCTGGAGATGCTCGCCCATCGCGCGGATCACCTGACCGCTGACGTGGCCGGCCTCGGGGCTGGCCAACCAGGCCACCACCGGCGAACCTAGTGACGGGTCCTTGGGGTCGAACTCGTCCTCGGCGCGTTCGTCGGGCTCGATCGGCGCCTGCGCGCCGGGCATGGACGCCGACATCCGGGTGCGCCCACCCGGGCTGATCGCATTCACGGTGGCGCCGATCGACGCCAACTCCAGGCTCAGGGTCTGGGTCAGACCGACGATCGCGGCCTTGGCGGCACTGTAGTTGGTCTGACCGAAGTGGCCGTGCAGTCCGGCACCGGAGGTGGTGTTGATGATGCGGCCGTAGACCTTTCGCCCGGATTCCTTCGATTCCGCGCGCCACTTGCGGGCGACCGAGCGGCTGGTGAGCCAGCTACCGCGGACGTGCACCCGCATCACCAGGTCGAAGTCGTCGGCGGTCATGTTCCAGATCGCCTTGTCGCGAACGATTCCCGCGTTGTTGACGACGATGTCCAGCCTGCCCAGCTGCGAGTAGGCACGCTCGACGGCGAGGTCGACCTGCTCCTCGTCGCCGACGTCGCTGAAGTCCGAAACCGCAGTGCCGCCGCGGCTTTCGATGATCGTCACCACTTCGTCGGCGACCTTTCCGGTGCCCTCGCCCGACAGGCTGGTGCCGAGGTCGTTGATGATCACGGTGGCGCCGTGCTTGGCCAGTTCGAGCGCGTGGCCGCGGCCGATGCCATGCCCCGCCCCGGTCACCAGGGCGACTTTGCCGTCGAGTAGTCCGGTCATGGGCTCTCCTCGCTTGGTGTGAAGACCGTCAGATAGGGGCTGTCGGGATCGGCATCGTCCACCGGTCGAAAGACCGCGGTGACCGGCATCCCGACCCGAAGGCCGTCAGGGTCCGCACCTTCGATCGTCGTCATCAGCCGCGGACCTTCGGCCAGTTCGACGATCGCGGCGACATACGGCACTCGCTCCTTGAATGGTGCCAGATCATTCACGTAGACAGTCGAATACGTGTACAACGTCCCAGTCCCACTCGCCTGAACCGGGCGCACGTCCTCGCTCCAGCAGAACGGGCAGAACGGCCGCGGGTAGTGGTGCACCCTGCCGCACGCCGCGCATTCGGCGATCAGCAATTGACCCTGCCTGGCGGCCTCCCAGTAGGGAGCGCTTGCCGCGTCGATGGTGGGAATGTCAGCGCGAGCCACCCTCACCACCCGGTGAACTCGGTCGGTCGTTTCTCCACGAACGCCTGCACGCCCTCGGTGGAGTCGTGCGAATACGACTGGATCTCCTGCGCCATCGCTTCCGCGACGAATGCACCGGACCGGTCGGTGTCGGGGGAGTCGTTGAGCAGCCGCTTGGTGAATGCGATCGCGGAGGTCGGCGCTCCCGCCAGCCGGCCGGCGAAATCGGCGATCGTGGCGTCGAAGTCGGCGGCGCTGACCACCCGGTTCACCAGCCCTAGCGTGAATGCCTCACTGGCTGAGAGCTTTTCGCCGAAGAACGCCATCTCCTTGGCCTTCTGCATACCGATGCGGCGGGGCAGCAGATAGCAGCCGCCACCGTCGACAACCAGCCCACGCTTGACGAAAGACTCTGCGAAGTAGGCAGTTTCGGTCGCGATCACCAGATCCGAGGCGTATACGACGTGGGCCCCCAGGCCCGTCGCCGCACCGTGCACCGCGGAGATCACCGGCTTGTTGCAGTCCAGCACGCTGGCCACCAGCTTCTGGGCGCCGTTCATGATGCGCCGCGTCGGCTCCAGCACCCGCTTCTCGCCCTTCTCGCGCCGTTCGGCCAGCGATCCCACGTCGGCGCCGGAGCAGAAGTGCTTACCGTTGGCCCGCAGCACCACCACGCGTACCTTCTCGTCGGCGTCGGCGGCGGCCAGTAACGCGATCAGGGCATCGCGATCATCGGGACGTACCGCGTTGGCGGCCTCGGGCCGGTTCAAAGTGATCGTCATGACGCCGTCCGCGATGTCGGACAAAATTGCTGCCTGCGTGTTCATGGTGTGTACGTGGCTTTCAGGTGCTTGATGCCGTTGACGAAGTTCGACCTCAGCATGACCGGTTCGCCAACCGCGGTGATGTCGGGGTAGCGCTCGTAGAGCATCTGAAACGCCACGTTCAGCTCCAACCGGGCCAGGTGCGCACCCAGGCAATAGTGCGGTCCCGGGCCACCGAAAGCGATGTGGTTGTTGGGTTTTCGCGCGATATCGAAGCGCTCCGGCTGGTCGAATACTGCCGGGTCGCGGTTGGCGGCGGGATACCAAACCACGACCTTGTCACCGGCGTTGAAGGTGTGGGTGACCCCGCCATGGGCGTCGGTCAACGTCACGCCGTCGCGGGTCACGGTGCGGCGCATGTGGATCACCGGGCTGGCATACCGCAAGATTTCCTCGACCGCGGTGGGCGCCATCTCGTCGTAGTTCGCCAGCAGGCGGTCGCGCTGCTCGGGGTGCGCGCTGAGAGTGAGCAGGCCGTGAGTCAGCGCATTGCGGGTAGTCTCGTTGCCCGCGCCAATCAGCAGGATGAAGAACTTGGCCAGCTCCTGGGGGGTGAGGTTTTCTTCGTCGGAGTTGACCAGCTTGCTGATCACGTCGTCGCGGGGATGGGCGATGCGGTCCTCGGCAATTTGCTTGAGCAGCTCGATGAGCTGCTCGCTGATCTCGGTGACGGCGGCCCCGATGCCGGCGACGGTCTGGTCGGGTACGTACTCGGGGTCCGAAGCGCCGAGCACGATATTGGTCGCGCGCAGGATGAACTGTTCGTGTTCGCGTGGGACGCCAAGCATGTTGTCGATGATGCGCAGCGGCAGCAGCGTCGCGAACGACGAGACGAAGTCGCAGTCACCCGAACGGGGCATCTCCTCGAGGATCTCGGCAGTGGTCTCTTCGGCCAGGCCACGGAGCTCGGAGAGCATGCGGGGGGTGAAGCCGCGCGAGACGATCTTGCGCAGCCGCATGTGTTCGGGATCGTCCATGTCGATGATGGAGCCCCGGTATTCGCGCATCTCGGCGGTCTGGTCGAAAATCTGCGTGCCCTGCCCGGAACTGAAGTCGCTGGGGCGCCGGCTGATGTCGACAACGTCGCGGTGGGCGCCGACCGCCCAGAACCCGCGGGGCCGCGGCGAGTCGGGTCGGTTGGTCCGAACGAAGACTGGACCGTCGGCCTCGCGAAGGCGCCGGTAGAGCTCGCTCCGGTCCGCCGGACGCTCCTGCCACCACCGCAGATCGATCAGCGGTGCGAACTGCTGCTCGTCGGTGTCGATCGCGCTCACAGCACCCGATTCTGGCACTCATGTCACTTATAGGCAATGCCGTGATACTGGATAAGTGGCGCAATGGCGCAATATTTCTTGACCGCTGCCACGAGTTATCTAACATTAGTGTCACTGCAACCGGAAGGTCGTCGAAGGAGAGCGCATGACGTTACGGGTCGGCATCATCGGCGTCGGGTGGGGCGCGCACGTGCAGGTACCCGGTTTCCGGGCGGCCAAGGGCTTCGAGCCGGTCGCGCTGTGTGCGCGCACACCCGCGCGGCTGGAACGCGTGGCGGCGAGGCTGGGGATCGAACAGACCTCCACCGACTGGCAATCCTTCGTGACTCGCGACGACCTCGACGTCATCTCGGTCGCGACTCCCACCGTGCTGCACCGCGAGATGACGATCGCCGCACTCGCGGCAGGTAAGCCCGTGTTGTGCGAGAAGCCGCTGGCCGGTGACCTCGAAGCGGCCCGCCACATGGTCCGTGCCGCGGCCGATTCCAAGCTGCCGACCGCCTGCTGTTTCGAAAACCGGTGGAACCCGGACTGGTTGGCCGTCGCGGACCGGGTGCGCTCGGGCTTCCTCGGCTCGCAGTACCTCGCGCGGGTCAGTCGCAGCGCGTCCTACTGGCATCCGAGTCATCCGCTTCAGGCCCATTGGATGTACGACCGCGAGCAGGGCGGCGGTTATCTGGCCGGCATGCTGGTGCACGACCTGGACTTCCTGTGCAGCCTGCTGGGCCGCCCCGTGTCGGTGTGCGCGGAGGTTCGCACCAGCGACCCCGTCCGCGAACTGCCCGACGGCGGGACCCTGCCCGTGACCGCCGACGACACCGCGGCACTGCTGATGCGCATGGAGTCCGGGCTGACGGTCATTCTGAGCCTCTCGGTGATGGGCGCCCACGCCGATCACTACCGCCTCGAATTGTTCGGCTCCGATGGGACCATCATCGGCGACGGCGACTTGCGTTCCGCGGCATACAGTCTCGGTACTGCCACCGATGCGGGATTGAGTCCCCTGACGGTGGATGAACGCGAGCCCGCGCACCCCGAGCGGTTGCCCGGGGGACTGGCCGGTCACGCCAGCAGGGCGATGGCGCTGATGCTGCAGGATTGGCTGCCCGCGTTCGACGGTGGCCCCAGCGACGCGGCCACCTTTGAGGACGGGCTGCTGTCGCTCGCGGTCATCGATGCCGCGCACCGCTCGTCCGAAGGCGGCGGCTGGGAGCCGGTGCGCGCGTGGCTGGACGATCAGCCGATCGAGGCCTCGGCGGGCGGATAGATCAGGACGCCACGGATATTGGCGCCGGCGTGCATGTCGGCGTAACCGTCATTGACCTTCTCCAAGGGGTAGGTGCGAGTGACCATGGATTCGAGGTCCACCTGCCCGGCGCTGTACAGCTCGAGGATCTTCGGGATGTCGGCACGGGGATTGCCCGAGCCGTAGAGAGTTCCGACGATCTGCTTCTCCGTCAGGGTGAGGTCCATCAGATTGGCCCGGATCTCCCGCTCCCGCATCGGGTGGATGTTAGTGACCACCAGCCGGCCACGCTTGGCCGTCATGGCCAACGCCCGGCCGACCAGTTGGCCGTCACCGACTCCCATCGCGCAGATGAACTTGTCCACCCCGCGGTTCCAGGTTGCCTCGGCGACAACGTCTTTCGCCTCGTTCCAGTCCGCCGCGGTGTGAGTGGCTCCCATCTTCACCGCTTCGGCCCGCTTGTACTCGGACGGATCTATGACGGTGATCGTGCGGGCTCCCGCGAGCCGAGCGCCCTGTACCGCCGCGGCTCCGATGCCACCGACCCCGGCGATGGCGACCGTGTCGCCCGGGCGGACGTCGGCGGCATAGACCGACGATCCCCAACCGGTAATGAACCCGCAGCCGAGAAGACAGGCCAGGTCGAGGCGATAGTGCTCCGGGATCTTCACGCAACTCGCCTCGTGCACCACGGTGTGGTGCGCGAATGAGCCGACGCCGCAGGCCAGTGCGAGGTCGTCGTCGCCGAGATGATGGCGAGCGGTGCCGTCGTGAATCTGCATGCCCGAGTAGATCTTTGCGCCAAGGTCGCACAGGCTCTGATGGCCCGTCGAGCAGGAGGGGCACCGGCCGCACGACGGGATGAAGCTGAACACCACGTGGTCGCCCGGCGACAGCCACGACACGTGCTCGCCGACGGACTTGACCACACCCGCACCCTCGTGGCCACCGATGCAGGGCAGTCGGATCGGCATGTCGCCGGTGACGAGGTGGTCGTCGGAGTGGCACATGCCCGAGGCGTGCAGTTCGACCAACACCTCGGTCGCCTTCGGCGCGTCGAGCTCGATGGACTCGATGGACCAGGGAGTGTTGCGTTCGAACAGGACCGCTGCGTGGGTCTGCACTGGAATCCCTTCCGGCTCAACGAATGATGGCGTGATGTTCGACGAACCCGGCGATGCCCTCGGGGCCCCCCTCGCGTCCGATGCCGGACTGCTTGAATCCGCCGAACGGGCTGGCGAAGTCGAGCACGGCGGTCGAGTTGACGGCCACCGAACCTACCAGCAGTTGGGCCGCCACGGCCGCCGCCCGTTCCGCGTCGGCAGACCACACCGCGCCGACCAGCCCGTAGCGGGAGTCGTTGGCGATGGCCACCGCCTCAGCGGCGTCGTCGGGGCCGGTGTCGTCGTAGGGGATCACGACCGCGACCGGTCCGAAAACCTCCTCGCGGGCGATTTCCATGTCGTTGGTCGCAGCAACAAGCGTGGGCGAGACGAACCACCCTGGGCGGTCGGGCCGCTCGCCACCGACCAGCACGGTGGCGCCGTCCTGCCGCGCGCGCCGCAGGAACCCCTCGACCCTCTCGCGCGCGGCCTCGTTGATCAGCGGACCAACATTGGTGGCCCGGTCGGCGGGATCCCCGACGATCAGCCCGGCGACTGCGGCAGTCAGTGCTGCCGCAAATTCGTCGTAGCGGCTGCGCGGCAACAAGATTCGCGTCAGCGCGGCGCACAGCTGGCCGTTGTTGCCCATCACGCCGGCGACCAAACCGCGCACCGTTGTCTCGAGCGGCGCGTCGGGCAGCACGATGGCCGGCGACTTGCCGCCCAGTTCGGTGCTGCAGCGGCGGATTCGGGAGCCGCACGACGCCGCGATCCTGGCGCCGACGGCAGTCGAGCCGGTGAAGCTGACCTTGTCGACACCCGGATGTTCGGTCAGCAGCTCGCCGGTTTCGGCGCCACCGTTGACGACGTTGACGACTCCGTCGGGCAGACCAGCCTCCTCGATCGCCTCCATCAGCACGCCGAATTCGAGCGGGGCGTCGGGCGCTGGCTTGAGCACCACCGTGCACCCCGCGGCCAACGCGGGACCGAGCTTCAACGCGGCGATGAACAGCGGCGTGTTCCACGGCACGATGGCGCCGACCACGCCGACGGGAAGCTGACGCACCTCGACGGTGCCGCCCGTCATCGATGGACGGATGGCGGAGAACGGGTAGTCCGGGGTGATCGCCGCGTAGGCGCGCAGCACGCCGACCGCGGTGATGACCTGACCGAACGTGCTCCAGGATCGCGGCGAGCCGATCTCCGCGGTCGTCAGGTCCGCCAGTTCGCCCTTGCGGCTGCTCAGCGCGTCGGCGAGTCGCCCCAGCGCGGCGCCGCGATCGGCAGCGGAGGCCCGCCCCCAGGGCTGCTGTGCGCCGCGGGCTGCGGCGACCGCGGAGTCCACTTCCGCACGGCCGGCGACACCGACCGTGCCGAGTAGCTCGCCGGTGGTCGGGGACGTCACATGCAGTGTTCCGGTGTGCGCGCCCGACACCCACTTGCCTGCAGCGTAGCTCGCCGCCAACTCGATCATGGGCACCGATTCTGGCAGCAATGTCATCTTTGGACAAGCAGCTCATTGGTAATGACGCGATATTTCAGTTTCGGTTCTGCTGATTTTCTGACAGTATTGGTCACTATGACTGCATCGCCTGCCGGGGGCGCCGACGATACTGCCGGACGGCCATGGGAGCTGGTCGTGGAGCGCGGCAAGATCGCCGAGTTCGCCGAGGCCATGTTGTGCGACGACCCCTCATACCGTGGTCCGGACGCGATCATGCCGCCGACGTTTTTGACCACCGCAGGCCGCTGGGCGCCCGCCGGCGTCCGAGTCGACGTGGGTTTCGATCGCAAGCGCCTGCTGCACGGCGAACAGGAGTACATCTTCCACGGCGACCTGCCCGCCGCAGGGGACGTCCTGACCGCACAGGAGCGGGTAGTCGGCCGGTACTCGAAACCGGGCAAACGTGGAGGCACAATGCGTTTCGCCACCGTGGTCACCGAGTACCGCGACGCTGGGGGAGCGCTCGTCGCCGAGGCCAAGGCCACCTTCATCGAGACGGCCCCGCGATGAGCTCTGGCAACGGGGGTGGGGCACAGCTGGCGGCGGCCACCGCCTTGAGGGTGGGTACCCAGGCACCGGCCCGTGAGTTCGGCCCGCTCACCCGGCAGATGTTCGTCCGCTACGCCGGCGCGTCCGGCGACCTCAACCCGATGCATTACGACGATCAGCTCGCGCAGTCCGCCGGCTACCCTTCGGTGTTCGCGCAGGGCATGTTCTCCGCGGCGTTGCTGGCCGGGTTCGCCACGGATTGGCTGGGCGCGGGCAGCGTGCGCCGTTTCGGTGTCCGCTTTCGCGAACAGGTCTGGCCGGGCGACGTGCTGACCTGCTCTGGCGTCGTGACTGCGGTATCGACGGAGCCCGACGCCGAACGGGTGCGCGTCGAGTTGACCGCCACCCGGCAGACGGGCGGCGTCGCGATCACCGGCACCGCGGAGTTCCTCAACCCGCGAAACGCCGCTCGGCGCGACGCGGGTGGCCCGGATCGGCCATAGGCTGGAAACACCATGTCCGAAGCCTCGATCGTCCGCCGGGCCAGCTACGGCCCCTCCAGCCCCGCCGTGGGCGCTCGCGGTGCCACCACCCGGAGCCGGATCGCCGAGGTCTCGTTGGAGCTGTTCGGCCGGGTCGGGTACTTCGACACGTCGGTCGACGCGATAGCGAAAGCGGCCGGGGTCTCCCGGGCCACTCTCTATCAGTACTTCAAGGGCAAGGACGAGATCTTCCTCGAGCTGCTCAACGAATGCGGCAGTGCGTTGTTCCGGGTGGCGCGGCGCATCGGCCCGCTTGGACCTGACGAGGTGGGCTTCGACAATCTGAACTGGTGGCTGGGCGAGTGGAGCTGGGTATTCGACAAGTACTCCACGATGTTCGTGCAGTGGACGGCGATCGCGTCGTCGGACACCAAGGTGCGCCCCGAAATCACCCGGTTCGTGCGCGGTTATAACCACCGCGTTGCCGCGCGACTCGCTGCCTCGGGCCTTCAGGGCATGGACCCGGAAGTCGCCGCCATGATCATGACCGCGCTGGTGCACCGCATCAATCTGTTTGTCCACACCGATCGCGCCTACGACCGCAGCGCCAAGGAAGCGGTCGACACGTTGTCGGTATTCCTTCAGCTGGCGTTGTTCCCCGACACCTCGCCATCGGTGTTGCGGTCGTTGGCTTTACACGCCAGCGCTGATCCGGCGGGCGACATCGACGCCGTCGACGTGCCTCCGGCGCCGGGCGTCGAAGGGCTTTCCGTCAGCGAGCGCACCGCGAGTCTCAGCAAGCGCGCCGTCATCACCGTGAATGCTTTAGCCGATGCCGGCGCCGCCCAATTCCGTGCCCGGGGCTATCGCAGCACCAGCGTCGACGACATCGTCGAGGCAGCCGACGTTGCGCGCGGCACGTTCTACAAGTACTTCAGCGACAAACAGGACCTGCTCGCCGCCGTTGCAGCCGAAATCTATAGCGCCGGAATGGCATTCGCCGACCGGATCGCTGACGTCGATCCGGTGGCCAAGAAGTCGACGTTGCGGCACTGGCTGGGCACCTACGTCGAGTTTTACGACAAGTATTCGGGTTGCATCGAGGCGTGGGCCGAGGGCGCCACCGACGATCCCACGATCGTGAGCATCGGGGAGAACGGTCAGGTGCAGATGGACATCGGCGCGGCCAGGATGCTGATCCGCGGACCGGATCGGTACCCGTTCGATCCGGTGGTCTCGGCACTGATACTGCGCGCGCTCGTCACCCGGGTGCCGCAGGCCGCTCTCGATCTGCCCGACCCGATTGACGACGACGATCTGATCGACGTGTTGATGAACTGCATCAACCGCGGCTTCTTCGGGCGCGCAAAGTAGTTGGGGTCATGCGCTATGCGGTGGTGATGCCGGCGGCGATGAGTTCGTCGGTGGCTTCTGCTGAATATCCCAACTCGCGCAGGATCTTTCGGTTGTGTTCGCCCAACGCGGGCACATCGCCGATAACTGGATCGACGCCGGCCAGGCTGGCGGGCGGCGGCAGCGCGGCGGCTGGACCGCCGGGCGTCTGAATCTCGTGCCACCGGTCGCGGCCGACGAGTACCGGGTGTAGCCACAGCTGGTCGACACTATTCATGCGCGCGTGTGCCACACCGGCGCTGTGCAGGCGCTCCTCGAGTTCCTCGGCGCGCAGCCGTGCCACCGTGGACGCGATGATCGCCTCCAACTCGTCGCGGTGCGCGACCCGATCCGGGTTCGTGGCGAACCGTGGATCGGCGACGAGATCCCTTCTGTCCAATACGGTCTCGCAGAGCCGGTGCCATTCGGCGGGGTTCTGCACGGCGAGCAACACGGTTCCGCCGTCGCCTGCGGTGAACGGGCCGTACGGGGCGATCGTCGGATGCCGCGCACCCGTGCGTGGCGGCGCCGTTCCCCCGTACCGGCCGTAGTAGAGCGGCTGGGACATCCATTCGACCAACGCGTCGAACAACGACACTGATACCGGCCGGACAACACCGGTCGTCGCGCGGGCGTAGAGCGCCGTGAGGATTCCGGAGAAGGTGAACATGCCCGCGGCGATATCGGCGATCGATACACCCGTGCGCGCCACCTCGGCTGGCGAGCCAGTCACCGACAACAGCCCGGCCTCGGCTTGCACCAGCAGGTCGTAGGCCTTGCGGTCGCTCCAGGGGCCGTCCTGGCCGTACCCGCTGATCGTCGCCGTGACGGTCCGCGGGTGTGCGCGGGCCACCGACTCAGCATCTAATCCCATCCGGGCCGCAGCGCCCGGCCCCAGATTTTGTACCAGCACGTCGGCGCCTTCCAGCAGGCGGTGGACGATGCGCCTGCCCTCGGGCTGCTTGAAGTCCACGGTCAACGATTCCTTGCCGCGGTTGAGCCAGACGAAGTAGCTGGACTCGCCGTGCACGGCACGGTCGTAACCTCTGGCGAAGTCACCCCCCTGCGGGCGCTCGACCTTGATCACCCGCGCGCCGAGGTCGGCGAGCTGCCGGGTCGCATATGGGGCCGCGACTGCCTGCTCGAGGCTCACGACGGTGATGCCGGACAGTGGCGCGTCGGTCAATGTGGGCCCACTCCTCGAGCTGATGACAACAATGTCAGATTCGCCGAACTGGCCGACGTGGGGCTTGGGCGGACTGACGTGATCACGCTGAGGCGGCGACGGCCATTCCGGTGATCCATTCCGGCACAGGCTCATAGACCAGCGGGGTTACCGGCCGCCCACCACCGGCGGCGCCTGCGGCCAGCCAGGTCCTGACCTCGTTGGCGCCCGCGCCCGCGCGCGCGTGGGCATTGTCGACGAGTCGAATCAGTTCAGCGACATCCCAATTCGACATCGCGTCCAACACTTCGGCGTCCCAGTCGGGACGGATCTTGGTCCGCGCTTCGGCCATACCCTCGGCGATGATCCGCGCCCGATCCTCATCGCTGAGGTCATAAGTGTCGACTTCCAGACTCGGCGGGGAATGTGACAACCCTCCGGTACCGATCACGAGCACCCGCTCGGCGATGCCGTCAAGGAATCGGCCCACCTCCGCGCCGAATTCGGCCACCCGATGCCCAGTCGGAAGCGGAGCCGTGGCGCAGTTCACCGGCACCGGGATGACCGGCTTGACGGCCAGCTCCCCGAGCAGGTCCCGAATGGGTTGAGCGAACGCGTGATCCAGTCCGATGTCCCGACACGCGGCGACGTCGAAGCCGGCCGATAGCAGGTGTTCGCACAGTCGGCGTGCCAGCGCCGGCGGGACGTCCAGGTCGCCGGCCGGATGGCCGCCCTCGGCCAGGATCGACGCGGACAATGCGACCCCGAATGCGGGTACTACGTGGCGAAATGCGCGGCGATGGTCACCGCCGAACACGATCACCACGTCCGGGTCGAAGTGTCGTGCGCGCTCGGCCGCTGACGTCAGTGCCGAGCGAAACCGGCGGCCGAAGGCATGTTCGACGTCGCGTTCCTTGCCCGGGCTGTGGCTTGCGCAGACAACCAGCCGCTCTGCAGTCACGTCCATCACCCCTTCGTTAGAAGTGACACTTATGTTAGATGAGTCCGGGTGCCACGGCGAAACTCGTCGCCCCGCCGACTAGCGCATCACACCGTGATGACGATGCCTCGGGTCAGTGCCACGATGACGCCGAGGATCACGATGAAGGCCACGCTTACCGCGACAAGCCAGATGGTTTCTCGCTGGAGCGCGGCATTGGTCTGCGGAGGAAGAAAGAATTCAGCGGACATGTCCTTCATGCGGTCAGTTGGCACAAGGGCTCCCATCGGATCACGGAATGTAGGGGCTGTCGGCGCCGGTCGCCGTGCGCAACACCACGAGCGGGATGACCAGAAAAACGAAGAAGGTGATCTGGAAGACGATGAACCAGGCGCCCAGTCGCATGAGCTCGAATCGCCATCGCGGAATCGCGACCTCATAGTTGAGGTAGTCGTCGAATTCCTGCTGCTTGGTCAACGGCACCCGCTTGGTCGCAACGGCTATCCCGCCCCAACTTTCGCTGCCGAGCGACGAATGCAACGAAGTCTTGGGAACTGTGAACCGATCCAATCGGCAGAACCGCTCGAAGTGATTGAGACCGCGAATCGGCGGCTTACCGGCCCAATAGGCGATCAGGTTGGGCCACACGCACATGATGCCAATGGTCCACAGCAAAGTGATGCGACCGCCGTTGCCCCACTCGAGAGCGGGACCAATGCCGGGATCGTAGGTCCACCAACCCATTGCCGTGGCGGTGCCCTCGACGGCGAAATCCCACACGTAGTTGACCGGAATTGCAAGCACCAGCATGGATTTGAGCATGGTCCAGCCAAACCGCGCGGACACCCATTGACTCAGCCACAACACCAGAAGCGCGTGTACTCCCCAGTACACCGCGTAGGCGAACGGCATGAACAGAGGATCGTTGGGAGTCTTGAGCGGCAGCCACTCGAGCAGATGGTGTTGCGCAAACGCCGGACTGTAGAACAACATCTGGCCCCAGTCGCCGATGGTCTCCATCCAGTACACCGCAAGGCTGTTGAACAGGAAAAGGAATCCCCAGGTCAGGCGCCGCCGCCGAATCACATCGGCTACCGCGAGAACGATGAAGATGCTGCCGGCGATCGGTATCACCCAGTTGAAGAACCAGACACCGGACGGGTTGAGGGTCGCTGGTGGTGCCAATTGTGACGTGGCGAAAAGCATCGTTGCCTCTCAACGAGCAAGTGATGGAGAGGGATCCAAGTACTTGTGTAACCTAGTTCACTACATGTCGTTTGTCACGCGAATCTACAGTGACACCGCCGGACGTTGACACTATGACAGTTAACTGCCATCTTTGGTTAGGTCGTGTCAAGGGAGCTGTGCAGTGACGGATCTGAAGTCGCCTCGGCATACAGAGCCGTCGACAATCGAGACCGGGCGGATCAAGACCATTCGGCCGGTGCTGTTCTGGTCGAGCCTCGGCGCGGTGTTCGTCGTCATCGCTGCCTTCGTCTACATCTCGTGGATCGCGTCGGGCAATGCGACACCGGTGAATCCGGGTCCCGACCCGATCCCCGGAGCCACCCGGTGGGCGATGACCGCCTTCCAAATCGCCTGCCCGATACTGGCATTGGTCGCGATTGGCTGCATAGTCCGTAAGAGCGTTCGCGAGCGTCAACTCTGCGTCGAAGCGGCCATCGTGATCGGATCGGCGATCGCGTGGTGGCATGACCCGCTGATCAACTGGTTTCAGCCAACGCTGTTCTACAACGCCGGCCTGGTCAACTTCGGCAACTGGACGCAGAACATCCCCGGCTGGTTAAGCCCCGACGGTCGACTGATGGCCGAACCAGCGCTGATGATCGGAATGATCTACATCTGGATGCCGTTGGCCATGGGCTCGATCGCCCGCGGGGCCATGGGTCGTGCCCGCCGACGTTGGCCGACGCTGGGACCCGTCCGCACCTTCTGCGTCGGTTGGCTCGCGGTATACGTCATCGAGTTTCCGCTCGAGATCTTTGCGGTGCGCCACGGCCTGCTCGGCTATCCTGCGTCGATTCCCGGCGTCACGCTCTGGGCGGGTCAGACTGTCCAGATCCCGCTGTACGGCCCCATCCTGTGGTCGCTGGTGCTGAGTTCAAGCGGTGCACTGATGTTTTTCCGCAACCACGACGGCAGGATCCGGGTGGAGGCTGGTGTGGAGACTCTGCGGTGGGCCGGCCCACGGGTCAGAGGGCTGTTAAGAGTGCTGGCCGTCACCGGCTTTCTACACGTGGTGGCGATCGGGGTGTACGACCTGCCGGTGAACCTCGCCGGCTTCTATGCCGGGCCGACCCAGACTTATCCGAGCTACTTGCGCACGCAGTACTGCGGACCAGGCACACCACGGCGCTGCCCCGATGGCACCCGCTTCAACGATCGCTAGGTCGCGCTACTTCAGGACCGCGGGCAGGGCGGCGAACTCCTGACGGATCAGGTCGTCGAGCGACCGGCCCGGCGTCGACAACCAATGATTGAGGGCGCGCTCGACGAGCAGCATGCCGACCGCTGCCAACAGTCGGCATTCGCTGTCGGGGGCGGGCAATCGGCGTCTTTCGGCGATCACCTTGGCGACGGTCTCTGCGTTGGCCTCGTGGTTTCGGCGTTCGCGGCCCAGCAGGACGAGCGACGACGCGACGGCGTCGTGGTACTGCGCGATCCTTTTGCGGATGCGCTTGAGGCCGGGCGCAAGCACAGCAAACGAATTGGCCAGCGCCTCGAAATCTGACATCTTCTCCGGTTGAGCGAGGTACACGCCGCTCACGGCGTCGATGAAGTCGTACTCGCCGAAGAAAAGCACTGACTCCTTGGTCGGGAAGTACCGGAAGAAGGTCCTCGGCGAAACGCCCACGCTTTCGGCGATCTGGTCTGTGGTGGTCTCGTCGTACCCGTTGGTGCTGAACAGATTTAGGGCAGCATTCAGCAGAGCATTGCGGATCCGGTCCGCATGCGCGTCCCGCGGTGATCGATCGCCCCGGGCCATCCGCCAACCTCCTCCTACGTCTGGGTGTCCTGACAGTACAACGACTAGGGGTGCCGGTACATCGTTGACACTTGTCGTGCTACCGACGATACTTCCAATGTATGACAGTCAACTGTCACAGTGATACCCGAGCGCCGGTCGGCGCGGGTAGAGGGAGTTTCCGTCTCAATGACCGAGCTGGGCGTAACCGGAACGCTGAATATCAACGATCTGCCCTTCACGGCGGACCGCACGCGCGCCTGGCGCGAACTGCGGGAGGCGGGCGAGGCGGTGAGTTCTGGCGAGGAGATCGTGCTGACCAGCGCCGAGGCCGTCGAGTTCGCGGCCAAACGACCTGAGATCTTTTCGTCGGCAAGAGCTTTCGACCGCTTAGGAAGCCCCGTCCCGCTGGTACCGATTGCGATCGACCCGCCGGATCACACTCGGTTCCGCCGAATGCTTGATCCGTTCTTCAGCCCTAAGAAGATGGCCGAGCGTGAGCCCGAATTGCGCAGGCAGGCAGGAGAATTGATCGACGCCATCGTCGCGCGCGGCGAGTGCGACGTGGTTACCGATCTCGCTACACCTTTTCCCTCCCAGGTGTTTCTGACGCTGTTCGGGTTGCCCATGGCGGACCGCGACCGGCTGGTGCGGTGGAAGGACGCGATTCTGCAATTCACCGATCCGAGTAGCGCCGAGGCGACCCCAGAGGTGATGGCTCACGCGCTGGAATTGTTCACCTATTTGACCGAGCACATCGCCGAGCGGCGCGCCGATTCGACCGGCAGCGACATGCTCACCCAGCTGATACAAGACACCGACGAGGGCGGCATGTCGGACAACGAGATCCTTGGCCTGTGCTTCATGTTCGTGCTGGCCGGGCTGGATACCGTCACCTCTGCGGTGGGGTTCTCCCTGGCCAGGCTGGCGGCCGACACCGAGATGCGCCACCGTGTCGCCAACGACTTCGCGCTCATCCCGGCATTCATCGAGGATATTTTGCGCGTCGACGGACCTGTCCCGTTCGCGCCGCGTGTCACCACCGAGGAGGTCGAAGTGGCGGGCAGGATCGTGCCGAAGGACACCACGGTCATGCTCAGTTATGGCAGCGCCGACCGTGATCCGCGGCGGTACCAGGACGCCGACGAGATTCATCTCGATAGCAAGGTCGTGCACTTCGCGTTCGGGCGTGGACCGCACCGGTGTCTGGGTTCGCACCTGGCGCGTCTCGAACTCCGTCTGATCCTCGAGGAATGGCACTCCCGCATACCCGAATACACTCTGGCTCAAGACAAGTCGCCGCAGATGCCCTGGCCGACCGGGACGATGTCTCTGCAATCGGTACCGCTGAATATCAAGCCGTCGTCGGGGAGTCAGTAAATCTGACGTTTTTCGCGCGAAGACTCATCCGACCTTCGGGATGATTTCCTCCGCCACCCACTGCATATGGTCGAGGTAGGCATTGAAGCCATCCAGTGCCGGCGGGTTGACCCAGGTGTCCGTAACGCCGCGCTCGGCCAGCATGTTGCAGTTGTCGATCACCTGCTGGGCGCTCTGGCCGAAATGCGCATTCGGGTCGTCGACGAATACGTGCTCTTGACCGATGGACAACACCGCGAGGCTGTAAAACAGGGAGAACGGCCGGTCGTCGAACCCGGGCTGCGCGCGCAGGTAGTCCATCTTGGCCGGCAGTTCGTCGGGCTTGGTCAGCCAAGGCGCCCAACCGTCGCCGAACCGGGCCGCCCGGCGCAACACCGCGTCGGCATCTCCGCCCATCCACACTGTCGGGTGGGGTTTGGAGATCGGCTTGGGCCCGAACGCGATGTCGTCGAACTTGACGAAGTCGCCGTCGAAGCTTGGCGAGTCGCTGTGCCACAACTCGAACATCGCCTCGAGATACTCATCGGTCAAGCGGCCACGCTTATTGAAGGGAACACCGATCGCGTCATACTCCTCTTTGAGCCAACCGACACCGACGGTGGTCTGGGCGCGACCGCCACTGAGCCAGTCGAGCGTTGCGATCTGCTTCGCGGCGACGATCGGGTTGTGCAACGGCAAGATCGTGACCATCGACCCGATGGTGATCGTCGAGGTGGCGCCCGCGACGAAGGCCTGGGCGGTGGTTGCGTCGAAGTAGTGGTTCCCGGACAACTCGAGATGACCAGTCGGGGTGAGGAAGTGCTCGGGCAGGAAAACCATCGAATAGCCTAGGTGCTCGGCCTGTTGGGCAACTCGCGCGATGTCGGCGCCGGTGAGCTGGTGCTCCCACGGCTGTGTGATCGCGGCGACGTGCATACAGTTGGGCAGGTAGACGGCGAATCTCATCTGGCGCCTTCCGATTTCATGGCCCGGTGGCGGAGCGCCGACAGGAGGATCCGACGGCACGTCGATCACGACGCCCTCATTATGGCAGTCTACTGTCATACGTCAAGGCGCATGCCCGGCGTTGACTATGGCAGTTGACTGTCATAGTGTGACTGCAACCCCTGGCTGTTGCGAAAGGCGTGTTGCGTGGCTCCGAACCTGTTCATTGCGCTCACCAATCCGATCGAGGGCGAAGACGACGCATTCAACAAGTGGTACGACACTCAGCACGTGCCTGAGGTTCTCGACGTTCCGGGAGTCGTTACGGCACAGCGTTACGACATCACCGAACTGAAGGTCCCCGAAGACCAGGACCTGCCCGCTCAGCTGCCGCCGCCGACTCACCGTTACATGGTGATCTACGAGCTGGACAACGAGCCCGACATCGTGATGGCGGAGTTCCTAAAACGCGTCATGGCAGGAACGCTGTCATTGGGGGAGTGGCTTGATCTGACCACGGTGTCTCTCACCGGATGGGCCCCGCGCGGCGAACGCGTCCTGGCGGAGCGCTAGTGGGCGAGTTGCTCGCCGGCATCCACGCGCAGCGCGCGTGTCGGCGCTTCGATCCGGACGGCAAGGTACCTGACTCTGACGTCGAGCAGATACTGGCGGCCGCGGTGCACGCGCCGAGCGCAGAGAACACCCAGCCGTGGACCTTCATCGTGGTCCGCGACGATAGCCACCGCGCCCTGCTCGCAGCTTGGTGGACGGAGACATGGAACGCAGGTGGCGGCGACTTCGTCAAGCAAAGCGTCGAAGACAAGGTATTGGTCGCCGACCTTGAATTTGGCTTCAACAAAGGCGGATTCGCCGCTGCTCCGGTCGTGGTGGTGGTGTGCGCCGATACCGATCGGGTGCCCGAGATTCACGCGCCGTCTTCCATCTACCCGGCCGTGCAGAACATGCTTCTCGCCGCTGCCGACCTGGGGTATGGCTCATGTCTAACCACTGGCCTGACCACCTTCGGCGTCGATCGCGTGCGCGAATTGCTGAAGCTGCCGCAGAACCTGATCCCGATGGCTGCGGTGTACCTAGGGTTGCCCGCGCGCAAGCTCTCACCACCCCGCCGGCGCCCGGCGACGTCAGTGACCTACCGCGAGCGGTTCGGCACGTCTTGGTGAACAGAACGAGGAGCTGCCAATGCCATTGGCGATAACCGAAGACCATCGCGCACTCGCCGAAGTGGCTCGCGCGATGGTCGCCGGGCGCGCGGGCACCGCGAGTGCCCGCCGCATCCTGCTCGACCCAGAAAGGAGCGGCCGCTGGTGGTCGACCGACGGACTCTGGAAAGAGATGGTCTCGACCGGGTGGCTTGGCCTGCACGTCGACGAACGGTTCGACGGTCAGGGCTACGGACTGCCTGAACTGACCATCGTGCTGGAGCAGCTCGGTCGCGCCGCGGTGGGCGGACCCTTTCTGCCCACGGTCGCGGTATCCGCCGTGATCGCCGAGGCAGGGTCCGACGACCAGCGTGAGCTGTGGTTGCCGCGGCTGGTATCCGGTGACGTCGTCGCCGGAATCGGTACCAATAGCGTTGCCGTCGTTCGTGATTCGAGAGTCTCGGCCGCAGCTGTGCCGGCACTGGCCGAGGCAGGCGCAGATCTGTTTCTGCTCCCGACCGGCGACGATCTTGTCCTGGTGGAGGCCGGTGACGGCATCAGCATCCGAACCGTCGACTCGGTGGATCAGCTGCTAGCCCCGGTGGTTGTGGTCAACCTCAGTGCCGCGCCGGCTGCCGAGATCTTCCCGGGCGCCGCCGGGATAGCGAGGCGCATCCTTCGGCTGCTGGCCGCCGCTGAAGCTGTTGGCGGGCTGGGCGCGTGTACCGAGATGGCGACGGCCTACGCCGCAGGTCGCGAACAATTCGGCAGGCCTATCGGCTCGTTTCAGGCCGTCAAACATCACTGCGCGAACATGCTTCTCGATACCGAACTGGCAGTCGCGGCCACCTGGGACGCCGCGCGCGCTGATGGCGCGGAGGCCGATCTGGCCGCGACGATGGCTGCCGGACATGCGCTGACCGCTTATCAACGGGTGGCGCTGCAGAACGTGCAAGTGCATGGCGGCATCGGCTATACCTGGGAGCACGACGCCCACCTCTACATCAGGCGGGCGACGGTATTGCAGGCCTTCGCTGGCGACCAGGATGCATTGCGGGACAATGTGATCGCGCTGCAGCGCGCGGGCGTTCGCCGGCGCCAGTCGGTAGACCTGCCCGAGGGTGCCGAGCAGTATCGCCAGGCCGCACTGGATTTCCGCTCTGAACTTGAGGCGGCCGACGCCGACGACCACCAAAGGCTCTGGGCGCGAAGCGGTTATCTGCAACCACACTGGCCCGCGCCATACGGACGAGCTGCGGACAGCGTCGAGCAGTTGATCATCGAGGACGCCCTGGACGGGTTGGACAAACCCAGCCTCGGACTCGGCGAATGGGTAGTGCCGACGCTACTGCAACACGGAAGCACCGAACAACTCGACCGATTGATCTGGCCGAGCCTCGAGGGTGAACTGCGGTGGTGCCAGCTGTTCAGTGAGCCCGGCGCCGGCTCGGATGCGGCGGCTGTTGCCACCAAAGCGAAACGAGTCGACGACGGCTGGGTGGTCAGCGGTCAGAAGGTGTGGACCAGTGACGCGGTGAACTGCCAGCGTGGGCTGGCCACCGTGCGCACTGATCCGAATGTGCGCAAGCACAAGGGCATTACGGCGATGATCATTGACCTCGCCGACCCGGCGGTACGGATTCGTCCACTCACCGAGATCACCGGCGAGACGCTGTTCAACGAGGTGTTCTTCGACGACGTCTTCGTGCCCGATCGCGACGTGGTCGGCGGTGTGAACGACGGGTGGAGCGTGGCGATGGCAGCCTTCGGCAACGAGCGGGTGTCGATCGGCGGTGGCTCTGTCACCATGACCGCCGACGCTTTGATCGATCTGTTGGCTCGGCACCGGCCCGACGACACCGGCTCGGCACGTGACGTCGGTGCGCTGCTCATCGAGTCGTATACCTTGGCCACGCTGAACCTGCGGCAGGCGGCGAGGGCGGTCTTTGACGTCGGACCCGGAATCGAAGGCAACATCGCCAAGCTGTTCGGGGCCGAGCACGCCCAGCGGGT
The DNA here is from genome assembly GCF_900157365.1 of Mycobacterium numidiamassiliense. Lineage (GTDB taxonomy): Bacteria > Actinomycetota > Actinomycetes > Mycobacteriales > Mycobacteriaceae > Mycobacterium > Mycobacterium numidiamassiliense. Next base: position 1,457,606 of record NZ_FUEZ01000004.1, read on the forward strand.
GGCAGAGTTGGCACTGCGTATTGCCGACCGGGCCATCCTGGTGGGTGAGGAACCCGACGTCGTACACGACTATCTGTTCAGCCGATGTCTGACGATTGCGGGCGGCACGTCGGAAATCGTCAGAAACCTGATCGCCGAGCGCATCCTGGGCCTGCCGCGCGATCCGGCGCCTAAATAGATCGGAGCGTCATATGACATGTGCCGTCGTCGGGATCGGCCGTACCGAATATTCCCGCAACTCCGGCCGCACGACCCGCGGAATGGCCGTCGCTGCCTGCCGGGACGCCATCGCCGACGCCGGTCTGACGGCCGCCGACGTCGATGGAATCTGCACGTACATGGTCAACGACTCCGAGCAGCCCATCTACGTCGGGTGGGCGCTAGGGATCGACGAATTAGCTTGGGCCAACGCCATGTACGGCGGCGGCAACCTCGTTGCCGACCAGATTGCCACGGCCGCAGCCGTGATCGAGGCGGGCTTGTGCAAGGCGGTGCTGGTGTACCGCTCGCTCAACGGCCGCTCCGGGCACCGCTTCGGCCACGTCGACGGACCGATGCAGGTGCCGCACCACGATCAATTCGATACGGTATCGGGCTTTCTCGTGCCCCCTCAGTGGATCGCCATGTGGGCTAGACGTCATCAGCACGAATACGGCTCGACCTCAGAAGATCTGGGGCAGATCGCCATCACCCAGCGCACGCACGCCGGACCCAACGAACATGCGCTGCGGCGCGAACCGCTTTCCATGGACGAATATCTGGCGTCGCGTTGGATCAACGAGCCGTTCCGGGTATTGGATTGCACATCCGAGGTCGACGGCGCTGTAGCGGTGCTGATCGTCGGCGAGGACATCGCCAGAAACACCAAGCAGCCCCCGATGTGGCTCGTCGGATCATCGAACTCACAGGGTGGAGCCGGCTGGAGCGAGTGGGACGATCCCACCGAGATGTTCTCTCGCACGGCAGGTCCGAAGATCTGGCAGAAGACGGGTCTGACTCCCGCCGACATGGACCTGGCCTGCATGTACGACTGCTTCACCTACACGGTGATGGCCACCATGGAGGGCTTCGGCTTCTGCGAGAAGGGGGAAGTCGGCAAGTTCTTTTCGACCGGGCGCGCCACCTATGGCGGCGACGTGGTAGTCAACCCGCACGGTGGTCTGCTGTCCGAGGGCTATATCCATGGCCTCAACCACCATTACGAGGCAGCGCTGCAACTTCGGCACGCGGCTGGTGTCCGTCAGGTTGATAATGCCGAACTCGCGCTCGTGACCGCTGGTGCGGGCCCGTTCGGCGGGGCCAACGTCTACAGCAGGGAGCACCCATGACGAATCCTGTACTGGCGGCACCAATTCCGGTGCCCGACCCTGACTCGGCGCCGTACTGGCAGGGCCTGAAGAATGGCAAGTTGATGTTGTGCCGCTGCGACGATACCGGGAAGTGGATCCACCCGCCGTTGGAACGCAGCCGGTACACCGGTGGGCCCGTGCACTTCGAGGAAGTCAGCGGCAACGGCACGATCTTCAGCTACATCGTGATCCGCCAGGCCCTCGTACCCGGCCGCGTGCCCCCCCATGTCGTCGGGCTCGTCGAACTGGCCGAGCAGCCGGGATTGCGGATCAACGCGGTCATCGATGTCGATCCCGCCGATGTCCGGATCGGGCAGCCGGTGCGGATGCGCATCGTCGACCTCGGCGAAAGCGGTTATCGCATACCCGAATTCGTCATCAAGTAAAGGCTGGGAGCAGCAAATGGGCAGAATGGACGGTCGCGTCGCCTTCATCACCGGAGCTGGCAAGGGCCAGGGGCGGTCACACGCTGTCCGGTTAGCCGAGGAAGGTGCGGATATTGTTGGTGTCGACATCTGCCGCCAACTCGACGGCGTGCTGTATGCGATGGCCACGCCGGAAGACCTTGACGAGACCGTCAACTTGGTGGAGAAGACCGGTCAGCGGATGATCGCCCGTCAGGCTGACGTCCGCGACCGCAAAGCACTACAGGCTGCCTTCGACGATGGCGTCGCAGAATTCGGCTACATAGATACGGTGGTGGCGAACGCGGGGATCGTACTGAACCGGGTTGACGAGCCCGATCCCGAGGCGGCGTGGGAGCTCGGCATCGGCGTGCTACTCACCGGTGTGTGGAACACCCTGCAGATCGCTAGCGCCCACATGATGAAGTCCGATCGCGGCGGTGCCATTGTCGCCACCAGCTCGATGGCTGGTCTGAAGGCACTGACTGACGGCAGCGGCGGCGCGGACGCATACGCCGCGGCCAAAATCGGCGTCACTGGACTGGTACGGGCCTACGCACAGCGTATGGCGGCCAAGAACATCCGTGTCATGGCGATCGCACCGACCGGTGTCAACACCTCGATGATCGTGGAGAATCCGGCGCTGTTCGAGGTGATCGCCCAGAACGAGCATCTCGCCAAGGCGATGACCAACGCCCTACCGGTAACGGTGATCGAACCGTCCGACGTCTCGGAGACGGTGTTGTTCCTGGTCTCGGACAGTGGGCGATATTACACGGGCACGACGCTGATGCTCGATGCCGGCATGAACATGACCTGACTGCAGTCAGCGCAACAGCGTACCGGTGCCCAGGTCGGAATAGGCCTCGGCGAAGCGGCCGAGCACCGCGCCGACGACCTCGACCGAGTACATCTGGTCGGGCGCGATCGCCCACATGCAGAAGCCCCAAGCCGGGCTCTCGCGATACGCAGTCCACATCGCCTCGCGGTCGGGTAGCGCAGTGACACCGGCGTCGAGCAGCCGACCGCGGTAGTTGTCCAGCAGCTCGCGCTCATGGGCCCGCCGAAGCTCCGGGGACAGTGCTGCGATCAACGCGTAACCGATGTCGTGTGACCACGATCCGCGCCGAATCAGTTGCCAGTCAAGGACACCCACCCGGCCATCGGGCAGCATATACGTGTTGCGCGGATGCGGGTCGCCGTGCAGCACCGTGATCGGGTCGCGGGCCACCCGCTCCTGGAGTCTCCAGAACGCCGACTCCATCCCGTCCATGTCGGTGCCCGCTGTATCCATGAGGGCCTTCTTGTACGGGGCCTCCATCAGCGCGCGGATTATCGTAAACCCGTTGTCGCGCAGAAAGTGTGCAAATCCACCGGTGACGGGATCCTGTAGCCAGGACAGGTCGCCGCCCGCGACCAGCCGTCGGCTGCCCCAGAACGGAGCGTGCAGTTGGCTCAACGTTGTGAGCAGCGCGTCGGCCTGCTCGACGGTAAGGCCAGTCACCGCGTCGGGGACCTGCGCGCCGCGCAGGGTGATGTCCTCTCCGAGGATCAGAAACTGCGACGGGCCATCGAGGTGGTCGGCGAAGAAGGTCGTCATTGTCTCGACGTTCAGGTCCGGACGCAGGTCGCGGTAAAACCTTGTCTCGTCGTCATACAACACGGTTCCGCCACCGCCTTCGGACAACGATTCGTCGAACGCCTCCGGCAGGTCGTGCACCGTGCCCAATTGCGTCTTGATGAAGAGCCGCTCCGGAAGTCGGGTATCTGGATCTGCGTATTTCACGTCGAGGTGAAGGTGCGACGTGGTGCCCTGCCAGGTGTGCCCAATCGTGACGCCGGTAACCGTCGCGGCGGGATCGTGTCGACGTATCAGCGACGTCAAAACGTCGGGCGTGATGTCGTCGGCGGACTGAAGCGTGACGTGCAGGGCTTGGCCGGTCATCGCAATCCTCATCGTTGAGACTCAAGTATGACAGTTGACTGTCACACTAGCACCGAAGCCTTGGCCGCGAGTCGGTTTCGCACTTTTACGTCGGTTTGACCGGACGAAACAGCGGAAGCCACACCCGGCTGTGTTCCTCGCCCGACATCGCGGTCCAGTCTTCGAAGAAGACCTCGACGGCCATCCCGATGCTGATCGCGTCCGGAGCGACGTCGACCACGTTGGACATCAGCCGGGTATCGGGCTCCTCGGCAAGCTCGACCATCGCGACAATGTAAGGCGGGTCAAGACCAGGAATCCAGTTTTGGCGGTTCACCGTATACGCCGCGACGACTGCCTGCCCCGAAACGGGTTCTGGTGCAACATCGGTACTGCGGCAACGCCAACACGCCGGCCCCGGCGGGTGGAAGAAGTGGCCGCAACCGTGGCAGCGGGTGATCAGCAACTCGCCGTTGCGACCACCGGTCCAGAACGCATGGGACTCTGCGGTAGGGCTGGGTGCTAATCGCAACTGGGGGCGTTGATAAGTCATGAGGCGACCAACGATCGGCCGATGACCAGCCGCTGAATCTGGTTGGTGCCTTCGAAGATCTGGGTGATCTTGGCTTCGCGCATGTAGCGCTCGACACGGTAATCCCTGGTGTAGCCGTAGCCGCCGAAAACCTGGACGGCATCGGTGGTGACCTTCATTGCGGCGTCGGTGGCAATCAGCTTCGCCACTGAAGCGTTGCGCGAATAGGGGAGTCCGGCGTCGCGGCGGCGCGTCGCGTCCAGGTATGTGGCGCGTGCAGAGTCGACCGCGGCGGCCATATCGGCCAGCAGGAACGCCAGGCCTTGATGATCGATGATCTTGCGGCCGAAAGTCGTTCGTTGATGGGCGTAGGAAACCGCCTCGTCGAGTGCTGCCTGCGCCAGCCCGACGGCCACCGCCGCGATGCCCAGGCGCCCGGAATCCAATGCGCTGAAGGCGATCTGGAGTCCTTGGCCTTCGACGCCGATACGGCGTTGGGCAGGCACAAACGCATCGTCGTAGTGCGCCGTGGTGGTCGGGATGGCATGCAAGCCCATCTTCTCCTCGGGTTTGCCGAACGTGAGTCCGTCTGTGTTCTTATCGACTAGAAAACACGAAATACCTTGTCCACCTTCACCGGTGCGGGCGAATAGGCTGTAGAAATCTGCGATGCCGCCATGGGTGATCCAGGCCTTGGCGCCGTTGATGCGGTAACCGCCGTCGATCGCGGCGGCCTTACAGTTCAGTGCGGCGGCGTCGGAGCCGGCCTGTGGCTCGGACAGGCTGTAGGCACCGATCGTGTGACCGCTCAGCATGCTTGGCAGCCACTGCTGTTGTTGCTCGGCGGTGCCGAACGCGATCATTGGATGGCAGGACAGGACGTGAACGCTGACGGCTACGGCGACTGCCGCCCACCGAGCCGCCAATTCCTCGAGAACCTGTAGGTACACCTCGTATGGTTGCCCGCCGCCGCCCCATTCCTGCGGGTGCGGCAGCGTCAGCAGCCCGGTCTCACCCAGAGTCGCGAAAACACCTTCGGGATACGTCTCGTTCTTCTCATGCTCGTCGACGATCGGATCGAGCACCTTGTCGGCGACGTCGGCCGCGAGGGAAACCAACTCGCGTGCTTCCGGTGTCGGCAGCAGCCGCTCGACGGTCACGGACCTCTGTCCTGCCACTCGCAACCGGTCAACTCCACCGAGGTATCCCACAGCCGTCGCGCGCTTTCGGCATCGCGGGCCTTGTCTTTGAGTTTGGTCGGCTTCGGTCGGCCCCACTGGTGCATCAGGCCGCGCGGCGCGATGTAGGTGCCGTTGGGCAAGGTCGTGGTGATCGCCTGAATAGTCGAGCGAGCACCGTCGGCCGGGCTCTGCGCGATACGCGGCGAGAGCACACGGCCCGCCCACTGCAGTACACCCGAACCGTTGCGAGTGATGCCGGTGTCGGTCATGCCGGGATCGGAGGCGTAGGCGGTCTTTCCGCGGGCGACCAACTCCCGAACGAACAGCAGGTTGGCCAGCTTGGACTCCCCGTAAGCCGACCATGGGTTGTAGCGGCGCCGGTGGTAGTTGAGGTCATCGAACTGCATGCGGGCGGTGTTGTAGTTGGTGCTGGCCACCGCCACGACACGGTCGCGGATCCGGTCGCCGAGTAGACATGTCAACGCGAAGTGGCCAAGGTGGTTGGTGCCCATGTGAGCCTCGAAGCCGTCGGCCGTGCGGGTCAGCGGCAAGCCCAACACGCCGGCGTTGTTCACCAGCACGTCGACGTAGTCGACGGTGTCGGTGAACTTGCGCACGCTGGTGAGGTCGGCTAGATCCAGCTCACGTACCTCGACTTCGCCGGGCATCGACGCCGCGGCTTCGTACGCCTTTGCCGGGGTCCGGCACGCGATGATCACTTCGTGGCCGGCAGCGGCCATGGCGTGCGCGGTGGCTTTCCCGACGCCACTATTTCCGCCTGTGACGATGATCCGCACGTTACCGTGCCCTCCTTCGCATCAATTCACACAAACAGTAAACTATTTATCGCTTTGACAAAACCGACGAGGAGAGACGTTGATAGCTGCTCGCCCTAGTGCGGTTCAACCGCTGGGATGACATGGCTCGAGCGGATCTCCGCAGTCCACGAGCGCAGTGAACGTGCAGCTGTCATAGGCGACGCCGGCTCCGTTAGCGGTCGTGAACTGATCGGAAAGGCCGTCGCGGCCGCGGACCTGCTCGTCGACCTCGAAGTCCACTCAGGTCAGCCGATCCCCGCGTTGCTCACCACTAATGCCGACGCGCTTGCACTGCTATTCGGCGGTGCCGCCGTCGACAGACCGCTGGCTCCGCTTGGGCCGCGGCATACTTCCGCAGAACTGGCCGAGACGGTGCGTCGAAGCGGCTCGTCGGTGTTACTCGCCGAGGCCGCGTTCGCCGAGACGGCTCGACACGTTGCCGACGCGGTCGAAATCCGTGCGGTGACAATACCTTTCTTGCCGGTGTCGAGGCGTCCGCTGCATCCGGAACCCGGTCCCACGGCGATCTACCTGCACACCGCGGGAACCACCGGAGTTCCCAAGCGAGTTTCGCTGAGCGAGGGAGTGCTTGACGCGCGCGCCGCGCTTTTACGTCGCCTGATCGGCATTGGCCCCGACGACCGTTATGCAACCGGTTCGCCGCTACATCACATCGGTGGTCTGGGCAACATCCTGGTGGCGCTTACGGCCGGGGCGGCAGTTATCTGTACCACGAGATTCTCCTTCGATTGGTGGCGCAACCTGAAGCAACTTCACGCCACCCACTGCCTGCTCGTGCCGACCATGATCGAGATGTTGCTCAGCGAGGGACTTCTCGACGCAGTTCCGCTCAAGACGTTGATCTATGGCGCCTCGCCGATCAGCGTCGACACGTTGCGACGCGTTCTTGACGTGCTGCCCGACGTCGCGATGGTCAGCCTCTACGGCCAAACCGAGGGCAGCCCGATCACCAGCCTGAGCCCAGATGATCATCGGCTGGCTGCGGCCAAAGATCCCGACGTTCTGTCCAGTGTGGGCCGGCCGGTGAGCGGCCTTCGTCTGCACATCGACGAGCCGGACCGGGCTGGAATCGGCGAAGTGTTCGCCTCCGCGACGCACCTTTCCGTCCAAGGCGCCGACGGATGGTTGCGCACCGGCGATCTGGGTGTGCTGGATGCCGACGGTTATCTCCGTCTTTGCGGTCGTCGGCACGACATGGTGGTTCGCGGCGGGGAGAACATCTATCCGGTGGAAGTCGAGAATGTGCTCGGTGCCCACCCCGCGGTCGCCGCGGTCGGCGTGGTGGGTGTGCCGGATCCACGACTCGGAGAAACCTTGGCCGCGTTTGTCGTGCCCGCGGATTCGACTCGTCCGCCGCGGCCCGAGGAACTACGTTCCTTCGCCCGCGTCACGCTGGCTGGCTTCAAGATCCCGCGTTACTGGTACACGGTCGCCGAGCTGCCGGTCAACAGCGCAGGCAAGCTCGATCGTGCCACCCTTCGTGCAACACACCTGAAGCGTCAGCACACCGGATCAGCGTGAGTTATGTGCGCACGCACCCAGGCGTGCAGTTCATCGGTAACTCATCGCTCGCGTCCTCCGGTGTACACGTCGTCCCGGCGACGGTGAAACCGCTAGATCTTATCCGTTATATAGTTTAATGTCTCGGTGTATGCCGATAGCCGCGCGAAGCCCGGTCGGATCAGCAGGTCGACAGAGGACCACTTTTCGTCGGTCGCTCGTCGCTGTGATTGTCGCCGCAACTGCCGTCAGCGGGGTCCCGCTGACACTGGCACCGCCGGCGCGTGCGGTACCGGCGCCCGAGGTCGAGTATGTCTACGACGTGGTGGTGCGGCGGCATTACGGCTTTCCGAACAACGACGCGCTTGCCTACGGCCACGGGATCTGCGACAAGGTCGGCCGGGGCGAAGCGTACGCGCAGGTTATGGGTGACGTGAAGAGCGACGTGACCCCAAACGATGAGTTCGCGGCCAATTATCTGGTCTCCTATGCGGTCAACTTGCTGTGCCCCGAGCTGATATGGCAGCTGCGGAATTCAGCCGCTGGCTACCAACCGCCGGGCGGAGCAGCCGCGCCCGGTACCTATTACTGAGGCAGACTTTTGGCATACCAACCCCCGGGGTACCGGGAAGGCGCCGGAGTTCAAATCCCTTGAACACCACAGAGTTTGAGTAGCTCGACGGGTCTTATGTGTCTGGCTCTGAGCCGGGCCCGACGGGCAGCCGAACAAGGAATCCAGCCATGATCAGCGATCTGGCCAGTTCCGTCTGCTGCTCCGCGGACAGCCCCGGTAGCTCGCAAACCCGAAACGGCTCAGTGCTTTTCGACAGAAATTGCAATGCGTCCTCATGGTCGGGAGCGGCTTTTATTTCGAGTTGGGCGAAGTTCAGCGCGACGCCGTCGGGAGTGTCTGTTACCCGCGAATATAGCGGCTGGTACTTCATCACGCGGGTGCGGCCATCGATCCCGATGGCGTCCGAGATCGCCTGTCCGAGCGGCGCGCATTGGCCGCGTTTGACCAGGTCATCCGCGAGCGAACTGAGACCCTCCGCGATGACGCCGGGCTCTTCGAGGGCCTCGATGGCGTCACGCGCAGGGCGCCCAGCCTGGCCCGGACGTCGGGGTCGTTCAGGTACCGCGGCGGCAACTGCGTGTGGATGCGGTCATCGGAGTGGCTCAGGCGCGCCGGTGGTGTCCGGGGCAGCGAACATCTTGGTGAGATCGAGCTGGCCGGATTGCACGGCGCCGAAGAATCCGCCATCTGTGACCAGTGCTTCGCCGTTGATGTAGCTCGATCGGGGGCTGTTGAGGAAGATCAGCGGCCACGCTTGTTCCTCGGCGGTTGAGCGCCGCCGGATCGGGCCGACGAAGGCGTCGATGATGTTCTGCCCCGCGAATTCCACGAAGTGGGGCAGCATCGCTGTGTCTGTCGGGCCGGGGTTGATGCAGTTGAGCCGGATGCCATCGGTGATCAGCGTGGCGGCCCGGGATCCGACCCAGGCGTTGATCGCCTTTTTTGAAAACGGGTACGCCCCGACGGCCCCCATCGCGTCATTGGCTTCGCACCACCGCTTGCCTTCATCGAATCCGTCGGTGGACACCAGTTCCGTCAGCTGCTCGAGCTCCAGTTGCCATCCCATAGCGGCATTGGAGGCGACCACGGCGACCGCCCCGCCTGCCGGAATCTTGGGCAGGACCAGGTTCACCAGATGCCGAGCACCCACGAAGTTGACCAGCAACACGTCGAGGCCGGAGAACGGCGGTCCAGGCAGGCCCGCGCAGCCGAAATAGCCATCCACCGGTCCCTTAATGGATTCGGCTGCCCGCTCGATGGAGGCGCGATCCCGCAGGTCCACCTCGACGACCCGGTCGACCGGAAGGTCGGTGGGCCGCACGTCGAGCGCAGTGACCCGTGCTCCGAGCTTGGTCAGGGTTGTTGCTGTCGCGGCGCCCATGCCTGATGCGGCGCCGGTAACCACTACATGGCGTCCCGCATATCCCAGTACGTCTTCCATCGTTCCTCCGGCATCTTGGAAAATGTTGTCTGCCTTAAAGAAGATATATCAGGTGCTAATTGAGAAACATAATATTCTCCTAATTGGGATAGCGCTGCTAGCGTCCTCTGACACGATTATGTCTGTTGCAGTAAGCCGGCGTTCGCGCTGCAGTGTGCGTCGAAGTCTTGCGAGTGGGAGGTAGTACGCGGTGAGTGACCGGTGGGATTACGACAACTTGCTCATCGACGGCGCCTGGACGGCCGACGACACAGTCGGGGTCATCGAGGTCATCGACCCGGCCACCGAGGAGGTCATCGGCTCGGTTCCCGATGCTGGCCTCAAGGCCACCCATGCCGCCATCGTGGCGGCGCGACGGGCCTTCGATGACGGGCCCTGGTCACGGACGTCGCCTCGAGAACGCGCCGCCGTGCTACGCTGGTTCGCCGCGATCCTCGACAAGCGCCACGATTTCCTCAAGAAGTTGGTGATGGCCGAGTCTGGGTCGGTCGGCTTCCTCGCTGACATCATTCAGGTCCGCGGCACCATCGACATCGCCGATTGGATCGCCGAGGCCATGGAGTTCGCGGTGCGCTGGACGGAGGTGTCGCCGCCGGCCGGGGGCCCGACCGGGATGGCCGGGCATGCCGTCGTCCGGGAGCCGGTCGGAGTGGTGGCCGCGATTACCCCGTTCAATTTCCCGTTCTTTCTCAACATCGTGAAGGTCCTGCCGGCTTTGGCGGCCGGCTGCACCGTCGTGCTCAAGCCACACCAGTGGACGCCACTGGATGCTTTCGAGATCGCCAAAGCAGCTCAGGATGCCGACCTTCCACCCGGCGTGCTGAACGTGATCGCCGGCGGTCCAGAAGTCGGCGAGGAGATGACCACTCACCCGCTGGTCGACATGGTGACGTTCACCGGCTCCACCGCGACCGGGCGGGCCATCATGGCGGCCGCGGCGCCCACGGTCAAACGCCTCCAGCTCGAGCTCGGCGGCAAAAGCGCGTCGATCGTCTTGAACGACGTCCCTGAGGATCACGTCGCCAACATGGGCATCATCACCTCGATGATTCACGCCGGGCAGGGCTGCGCCATCCACACCAGAATGTTGCTACCTGAGCACCTGCTCGACGCGTACGTCGACGGGGCCAAGAAGTCGGCGTCGTCGCTCAAGGTGGGCGACCCCCGAGAGCCCGACACGCTGATCGGCCCGTTGATCCGCGAGCGGCAGCGCGCCCGGGTGGAGGCATACGTACAGTCCGGCCTCGACGAGGGAGCCGAGCTCGTCTTCGGTGGCAAACGTCCCGCGCACCTGGCTAAGGGTTTTTTCTACGAGCCGACGCTATTCATCAACGCCCGCAACGACATGCGGATTGCCCAGGAGGAAATCTTTGGTCCGGTCCTCACCGTGATCACCTACAAGACCGAAGCCGAAGCGATCCGCCTCGCCAACGATTCGATCTACGGCCTCGGTGGCGGCGTCATCGCCGGCAATACCGCGCGCGGCTTCAACGTCGCCCGCCAGATCCGGGCCGGAAACGTCTCGGTGCAGACGGTCGGTTCGCCCACTGTTAACACCGAGGCCCTGGGCAGCTCTGGCCCTGGCTGGTCAGTCGATCAGCCCAGCGGTGTGGGCATCACCGGTGTCTTCGGCGGATTCAAGCAGAGCGGCGTCGGCCGGGAATGGGGCCACCACGGGATCGAGGAGTTCACCGAACTCAAATCCATCGCCTGGAGTTGAGTTGCAATGACTGTCGCCGGTCCGACAGGCAGGCTAGCTTAGCTTTAGCGTGTTAACCTCGTCAGACGGCAGCTCAGCGTTTCGCACTGGTAGAACATGATGGGCGCAATGCAAGAATTGAGTGGACGCTAGCCGAGGGCATGAGGGAGACGAATGAAGGCTCAAACCACGTCGTCTGTCGCCGCATGGACCTGTGGTCTGCCAGTGAACGAGAACCACGTTGTTGCGGGGCGTGCATGACTGAGCAGTTGGGCATGTCTCGCCCCTTCACCTATCAACACGACGGGTTGACGTTGGCCTATGCAGTGGTCGGCGACGGACCTCAGCCGATTCTGTTCGTCCATGGTGCGACCGCCACCGGCGAGTTCGAATGGGCTGGCCTGGCCGCCGCCCTCGGGCCGGGCTATCGCTGCATCCTGCCCGATCTGCGCGGCCATGGCCGATCGGAATTCCGGCCGACGGCGACGACGGGGGACGTGGTCCGCGCGGACCTGCGCTATCTCATCGAGTACCTGGACCTGGGTCGCCCGCATGTGGTGGGTTTTTCCTACGGCGCGGAGATTGCGCTGACGCTGGAGCTAGACAATCCGGGAACAGCGCGATCTTTGGTCCTCATTTCTCCCGGGACGGGGCGCCCCATCGACTACCGCGCTCCGCGGCTGGAGCATCTGTACCGGAGTTGGCCCTTCGCGCTGCGACGCCTGCACGAGGCCACCCATGGGCCAGAGCACTGGCGTGACCTGGTCACGGCGATGCACGAGGACAGCGTGGCTTGGCCCGAATTGACCGAGGACACGCTGGCCAGCGTCGCGTGCCCGATTCTGTTGATGGCAGGCGAGCGGGACGAATCGACTCGTCAGCAACAGGGTCGGCGGTTCGCGCAAGTCAATCCACGGGCGCGGTTTGTCGAGATCGCTGGCGCGGCGCATTCGGCCCACCAGAAGTGCCCGGATACGGTCAGGGGAGTCATCGGTGATTTCCTGGCCGAAGTCGACCTTGAGAGAGCGGAGCGTCATGGCGCGGTCAACTGAGCTGAAGGCGAAGAAGAATCATCAGCCCGCGGAGCCGCATGTGCCGGGCTGGCAAAGGGACAGTGTCGACCGGTCACTGCGCAACGCCCGCGCGCGTGCCCAGGCCCGAAGCGACCGCTTCGTCTCGGCGGCGATAGAACTCCTCGGGGAGCGCGACGAAAGCGACTTCACCATCCAGGATGTCGTCGACAAATCGAACATGTCGCAGCGGACGTTCTACACCTTCTTCGACGGCAAAGACAGCCTGCTGTTGGCGGTGTACGAGACGATCCTGCGGACTACGGCGATGCCGATGATGCGGGAGCGGTGTGAGGGCATCACGGATCCCGTGCTGCGGCTGCGGACGCTGATGGAGGCACTGTCCGAAATCACCGCGATGCCGGCCCGACTGGCGCGCGGCCTCAGTGTGCTGCACCTGCGGCTCGCCGAATCCCGCCCCAATGACCTCGCTCACGCCCTGGAACCCCTGCACTCGTTCATCGTCGAGTTGCTCGAAGCGGTTGCCGAGGCAGGCCTGCTCCGGGATGACGTCCCGCTAGCCACCCAGGCCGCGCTGCTGCAGGAACTACTGCTGGCGACGTCGCACTCCGCGGTGTTGTCCGGTGGGCGGTCGACCAGTGTCGATGACCTCTGGGCCTTCTGCTCGGCGGCCATCCTGCGCACCGCGACCTGACAACCGCGGCGGCTTTTCTTCAGGTCACCGCACCACTGATTTTGAGGTCGATTAGTTCGTCGTCCGACTTGCCGAGGGCGCGCAGGATGTCGTCGGTGTGTTCGGCGAACTGTGGGGCCCGCGTGAGCTGCACCGGCTTTTCATCGAACTGGACCGGGTTGGCGACCAGTTCCCGAGCATTGCCCTCGCAGTCGAGCACCTCGGCGATCATTCCGTTGGCCCGCAACGCCGCGTCCTGGCCCACTTCCCACGGATCCTGCGCGATGGCCCATTGGCCCTCCATACCGGCGAACCGGGTGACCCATTCGGCGAGGGTCCGCGCGCCGAGGACCTCCTGCACGATCTCGGCCGCAGCCGGCGTATTGCCCATGAGTGCCTCGGCGCTAGCGAATCGCTCATCATCGATGAGGTCCTCGCGGTCGATGTGCCGACAGAACTCAGGCCAATAGCGCCCGGGTTGGAGCATCGCCAGGACGAGCCAACGGTTGTCGGCGGTTCGGTAGTTGCCCACCAGCGGGTTCGTCGGCGCCGTGTTACCGGGCGCGCGCGGCGCCGGTGGGCCGCCCTCGAGAAGCGCCAAACCGACGGAGAGAGCGCTGGCCCAGGCACCCACGCCGAGCAGGGAGACGTCGACCACCGACGTTTCGCCGGTGCGTTCGCGCGCTAGGAGCGCCGCCGCGATGCCTCCGGCGATGGTCATGCCGCCGAGCGAGTCACCGTAGGCGCCGGCAGGCATCTTGGGCAGGCCATCGAACTCCGCCGGCGTGGCCCCTACCGCGCCACCGGCCTGAGCCCAGAAGGCGGTGCTGTCGTAGCCGCCTTTCTCGCTGTCGGGGCCGGCGGCACCGAAACCGGACCCGCGGACGTAGATGATGTCCGGGTTGATCTTGCGGACATCATCGAGTTCGATGCCCAGCCGCCGTCGCGCGGCGGGCAGGAAGTTCGTCAGGAACACATCGCTGGTGCGGATTAGTTCGTGCAGGACCTGCAGCGCCCCGGGCTGCTCCAGCGCCAGGCCGATGCTGCGCTTGCCCCGATTGGGGTGTTCCATCAACGGGGCAAAGGAACCACTGCCGACCGCCATGCCCATCACGGAGCTCAGGCCGCGCTGGGCGTCGCCGGTTTCGGCGTGTTCGACCTTGATGACGTCCGCGCCCCAGTCGGCTAGGACCGCACCCGCGGACGGGACGAAGGTGAACTGTGCCACCTCCAGCACTCGGACGCCGTCCATCGGTCGAATCACTTTGTCTCCTTGTGCTGCTTCAGTTTCCGGTCCGGGATTGGCCCGTCGCGGTGGCGGTGGTCAGCTGCTCGCCGGGCGGACGTGGATCACGTCCATCATCACTTCACGGGGCCGGGTGATGACGTCGTGCAGCACGTCAGCGACGGCGGCCGAGGTGAGAAAGTGGGTGCCACTCATTCGGGTCAGGTAGCCGTCGGCTTCCCACAACGGCCAGGCCCTTTCGATGTCGCCCGGGCCGAAGTTCTCGTCGATGCCGGTATCTCCAACCGCGCCGAGGATGACCAGGGTCACCCGGATGCCCTCTCGTCGCAGCTCCTTGCTCATTGCTCCGGTAAAAGCGTTGAGGCCACGCTTGGTGGCGGCATAAAGGGTCATCATCGGCATGTCGTCGAGGGTGATCTCCGACGAGATGTTCATGACGTCGCCGCCGCCGGCCGCGCGCAGCAGCGGGATGGCTGCGCGCGTGGTGTAGATGGGAGCTATCAGGTTGGTGTTGACCGTGACGGCGATGTCCTCGTCGCTGGCTTCTTCGATCAGCCGAATCCGGCTGGCACCTGCGGAGTTGATCAGGACGTCGATGCGGCCGAACTGCGCCGCGATCTGATCGAAGGCGGCGTGAACATCGTGGCTGCTCGTGACATCGGTGACGATCGGGATGGCGTTTGGCCCGGCGACCTCCACGACCTCGTCGAGCAGTAGTTTGCGGCGGGCCAACAGCACTACCTTCGCGCCCTCCTGCGCGAGGCGGATCGCAGTGGCTCGGCCGACGCCCCTCGATGAGCCGGCGATCACGGCGACCCGGCCCTCCATGCTCTGCGACATCAAACTCCTCATGCTTGCCGTCTGCGGCCGTATCGAAATACGCGGATCATGGTGCATCTACTGTGCACTTGTTCCTTGCACGCAATGCACATATGGTTCTACCATGACGCGTACGTGGTAGTCATCACCTGGCCCGAGAAACTCGCGTCGGGCAAAAGTGCAGAAGGAGTCGGTTGTGGTCACAGGTGTCACCGGCAAAGAGGCGAAGGACTGGGCGTCGGAACACCTGTGGGGCAATTGCAGTTCGCTCTACACGCCATTCTGCGGTCTCGACGGCGACGAAATCGACTACGGGGCACTGCGCGCGTTGGTGCGGCACTGCCTGGTCGACCTGGACCAGGACGGTATCTGGCTGACCGGGGGTATCGCCGAATTCTGGTCACTGACCACCGACGAACTCAAAGAAGTAGTCCGGGTCGCGATCGAGGAGGCTCGACGAGTCAAACCCGGCGCGCTGGTGCAGGTGATGTCGAGCACCGACACCGCCAAGCAGGCCGTCGAGCTCACGCTGAACGCCCAAGAGCTGGGCGCCGACATCTGCTACATCCTGACGCCCTATTTCGAGTGCTCGGGCAAGCCCGGAGTGCTGGAATACCTGCGCTATGTCGCCGATCGCACCGACATGCCGCTGGGCTTCTTCAACTCTCACTCGACCGGGCTGATATTGACTCCCGAGGAATGCGTCGAGCTCTACCGTGAGATTCCCGCATTGTGCGGGCTGAAAAACGGGCTGCTCGACGCGCAGCACAGCCTCGCGATCCATCAGCTGGCCCCGGAAATGGTGCTGTGGGAAGCGGCCGACGAGGCCGGGATACGGCTAGGGATACCCCACCCGGGAGCGCTCGGTTCGGCGCTCTATCTCTACGAGAAGACGGGCGCGCTGCTGTTCAGCGAATGGCGAGCGCTGCTGGTGCAAGGCGATTTTGAGCGCGCCGACACATTCGCGGCCGACACCGGTTTGACCGCGATGCGCGAGGCGAGCCGCCGCTATCAGTCCCATCCCGCCCGTCCCGGAATGTTCACGCACTGGGGAGCCGGGTTCAAATTCGGCGCCTCGTTGCTCGGCCTCCCCATCGGCGACCATCCCGCCCGGCCGCCGCAGACTGCGTTCCCCGACGACCTCAAGCCGCCGATCCGTCAGGCCTATGTCGCCTCTGGGTTCATCGAGTCCTGAGAACGGGGGGTTGTTGTGGAGGTGCGCGATTTTCGCGCCGGAGTTCGGGGCTGGATCCACCAGGTTGGCGAGTCGTTGGTCCCTGGGGTCGAGGACCAAAGTGTCGAGGCCCAGCTGAACCACCAACGACGAGTTCAGCGGCTGCTGTTCGACGCCGGCTGGATGCGCTGGGGATGGCCGACGCGGATCGGTGGCCTAGGCGGCTCGCCTATCCTGCGCGCCGTCCTCGGCGAGGAGCTCACTAGCCGAGCGCTGGTGCACACCACGTCCTGGTCGATGCATGAGGTGCTCGGGCCCGCGGTGGCCGAGTTCGGTCGACCCGAACTGGTCGAGGAGATCTTTCCGCTGCTATTGCGCGGCGAGGAATTCTGGTGCCAGGGCTTCTCCGAGCCCGAGGCGGGCAGCGACCTGGGATCGATGCGGACTACCGCGCGCCCCCGCAGTGACGGCTGGGTGATCAACGGCGAGAAATTGTGGACCAGCTGGGCTCACCATGCCACCCGGTCTATCGTGCTGGCCCGCACCGGCGACGCCGGGTCGCGCGGCATCAGCGCCTTTCTGGTGGACATGGACACACCGGGGGTGACCGCGAGCCCACTGGAAACGATGGCCGGCGTCGACGAATTCTGCTCGACGTCGTTCATCGGCGTCGAGGTTCCCGCGGAGCGCCTGCTCGGAGAGCTCGACGCCGGCTGGCGGGTCGCACAGTTCATCTTGTCGTGCGAACGCGGCCCGATCTTCTGGCAGCGCGGCGCCTGGCTCGCCTACCATCTCGGTCTGCTCCTTGACACCGCACACGACGGCGCGTCCGCGTCGGCACTCGGCGAGGCCTATCAACTGCTGTGGGCCTTCCGCGCCACCTCGAAGAGCACCCAGGACCGCATCGCTGCCGGTGATCTGCCCGGTGCTGAGGCCTCGGTGGACAAGATCATGATTGCCGCCGCCGACCAGGCCGTGTTCGACGTGGCGCGCGATCTGCTGGGAGGCGAAATAGAAACCAGTGACACCGCGCGCAGCCGGGCGTGGCGCCGCGAGTGGGCGTACTCGCGTGCGGCCACCATCTACGGGGGCACCAGTGAAATTCAGAAAGACATCGTGGCGTCGCGGCTGCTTGGATTGCCGAGAAGCGCGTGACTGAAGCCCACACCATCGACGCCGCGGAGCGGACGCTGATGGCGACGACGCTGCGCGGACTGGCCGAGGAGCTCGACGGGACCGAGCTTGCACAGGCGCTCGATGCGTTTGGGTTCGCCGACCTGCTCGCCGAGGCGCCCCGCGATGCGGTGTCGGCGCTGTTCACCGCGCTCGGGCGAGCCGGATCGATGTCGACGTCGCTGCAGGATGTGCTGCTGCAGCCACTGGGCGAATACCTGCCGATGTCGACAACAGATTGCAATGTCGTGCTGCCCGGCATCGATGCCGACCTGGTCGGCGCGACCGACGGCGAGCCGCTGGCGGTGCGCGGCCTGGTCATCGGGGCGCGCCCGGCCCCAAGGTATCTGGCACCGGTCGCGATCCGCGGTGAGCTGGTCTGGATTGACCTGCAGGAGTCCTCGGGTATCTCGACGCGGCGGATCGATGGTCTTGATCCGGCATTGGCGATGATGGAAGTCACCGGCCTCGACGTGCTGCCCGACGTGATCCTGGCCGGCAAGCAGGCCGTTGCGGCCTGGGATGCGGTGGCGACGGCAGGCCGGCTCGCACTCGGATACCAGATCATCGGAGCCGTCGGGCAGATGATCGACCTTGCCGTCGACCATGCCTGCAGCCGAGTGCAATTCGGCCGGCCCATCGGCTCCTTTCAAGCGGTTCGCACTCGGCTGGCCGACGCACACGTCGCCCGCGAGGGCGCCGTCGCCGCCCTCGCACTGGCCTGGGACGCCGATGATGCCGTGTTGGCGGGCCTGCTGGCGAAATCGTTGGCGGGACGTGCGGCGCGAATCGCCGCCACCCAGTGTCAGCAGGTGCTGGCCGGCATCGGCTTCACCGCCGAGCATCCCTTCCACCGCTTCTTGGCCCGCGTGCTGGTGCTGGATTCGGTGCTGGGTTCGGCCCGCGAACTGCCCACGGTGATCGGTGCCCATTTGATTTCGGCGGGGATGATCCCCCGGCTGGTAGATCTGTGAGCGGCGGCGATCCGTCCTGCACGGATGCGCATCCGGCCGTCGTCGTCGACCGTCTCGAGTCGGTGGCGCGGGTGACCTTGGCCCGGCCCGAGAAGGCCAACGCCATGGACGGCGAGATCACCGATGCCCTGCTTGCGGCGGTCGTTGCGCTGCGTGACGACCCTGATGTGCACGCGATGGTGCTGACCGGCCAGGGCGCCGCGTTCAGCGCCGGCGGGGACTTCGAGACCATCCGCGCGATGCGCGAGGACCGCCGTATGCGCGAGACCGTGCTCGCCGCCCATCAGGAGCTGTTCTGGGTCATGACGCGCTTGCCGTTTCCGACCGTCGCCGCCGTCAATGGCGCCGCGGTCGGGGCCGGCGTCACGGTAGCGCTGCTGTGCGACCTGGTCGTGATGGCCGAAGACACCTTCCTCAGCGACCCGCGGGTCTCGCTGGGACTGCTCGACGGCGCCGGCGGGTTGGTGCTCTGGCCGCTGCTGACCAGCCTGTCCGCCGCCAAGGAACATCTACTCCTGGGAGACCGGGTCAGCGGCATCGAAGCCCACCGCCTGGGGCTGGCGAACCGCGCAGTTCCCGCATCCGACGTGTTGGAGGAGGCGCTGCAGCTGGCTGAGCGCCTCAGCGCGCTCCCGCCGCAGGCCGTCCGGCAGGCGCGCCAGCTGCTGAACTCGCATATAGATCGGGTCGCCGCGATCCTGCCGCACTGTGCCCGCGCGGAAAGCGAGTGTTTTGACGCCGAGGAGCATCGCGTCCTGCTGGAGCGGCTGAGCGCACGAGTGGTAGCCAAGAACGCGAGGACCCCGTAATGGGCCGTGTCGCATTGGTGACGGGCGGAACCCGGGGTATAGGTCGTGCCATCACCGACCGGCTAGCGCACTCCGGTGTCACGGTGGCCGCCGCGTACGCCCGCGATGCCGCCGCCGCGCACGCGGTGCACGACGACGCTGCGCGGTGTGGGGCCACCGTCACCCTGCATCAGGCGGATGTCGGCGAGCCGGCTTCCTGTCAGAGCCTGGTCGCCGAGGTTCTCGAGCGGCATGGGCGGCTGGATTATCTGGTCAACAACGCCGGGATGGTCAACGAGCAACGGCTCAGCGAGGTCAGCCCCGAGGACTGGAACCGACAGGTCGCGGTGAACCTGTCGTCGGTGTTCTTCCTCAGCCAGGCTGCTCTGGCGCACATGACCCAGCAGCATTTCGGGCGGGTGGTCAACATCGGCTCGGTCACGGCGCTGCTGGGCAGTCCGGTGCAGGTCGCGTACGGCGCCGCCAAGGGCGGCATCGTCGGCCTCACCAGATCCTGCGCTCGCGCCGTCGCGCGCAAGGGCATCACCGTGAACTGCGTGATCCCCGGCAGCTTCGACACCGACATGTCGGCCGAGCTGGTGTACACCGACCGGGATGCGGTGACGTCGATGATCCCGGTCGGGCGCTGGGGTCGTCCCGAGGAGCTGGCGCACGCTGTCGCGTTCCTGCTCGACGACCTCGCCTCCTATGTCACCGGGGCGGTCCTGACCGTCGACGGCGGGATGAGCATGGGCGGATGAGGATGAACCGAACTCGACTGACGGCGACCGATATCGTCGCGCCGCCGGTTGCCCCGGACCGCCTCGCGGAATACCGACGCTTCGGCTACATCAGCGACCAGACGATGTCGGCGTCGGTCGTCCGCGCTGCCCGTCAGTGGGGCTCGCAGCCGGCCGTCATCGAAGGCGGCCATCAGCTGACCTATCAGGAGCTGCTCGAGGTAGTCGAACGCGCCGCCGCGTGGCTGGCCGGAGCCGGTATCGGCCCCGGTGACGTGGTCTGCTGGCAGACCCCGAACTGGTGGGAAGCCCACGTGCTGGGCCTGGCGGTCTGGCATGCCGGCGCGGTGAGCTGCCCGATCGCCCCGTTCTACCGGGAACACGAGCTGCGCCAGGTCATCGAGCAGGTACGGCCGGCCGCGGTGGTAACCGCCGAGACGTTTCGCGGCTTCGCCCACGCCGAGGCGTTCGACGACCTGCTCGCCGGGGCCGGTCTCGGCGACGCTGCCCGCGTCCTGCTGCGCGGAACCCGGCCGGGCTGGTCGCCGTTCGACGTGGTCGTCTCGCACGGTCGGCGCCAAGAATCCGCCGCCGTCGGGGCCGATGATCCTTGCCTGATCCTCTTCACTTCCGGGACCACGTCGGGTGCCAAGGCCGCAGTGCACTCGTCGCGCACCTTGCTCGCCGAAACCCGCCAGCTGGCCGATGCGTGGGGCCTGTCCTGGGAGGACGTCGCCTACATGGCCGCCCCGTTGCAGCACATCACCGGCGTGCTCAACGCGATGACCATCCCGCTGCAGGTCGGCGCCTCCGCGGTGCTGGCCGACCGATGGGAAGCCGATGTGGCAGTCGCCGACATCATGCGTCACCGGGTGACCTATTCGGCCGGGGCGACGGTACTCCTGCAGGAATTGACAGACGCCGCCCGCGCCGCCCGCGTGCACCTGCCGTTGCGGATGTTCGCCTGCGGCGGGGCGGCGGTGCCGCGCGCGGTCATGGAACGCAGCGAAGAGCAGGGAATTCCGGCCGCGCGGGTCTACGGGATGACCGAGCTTCCGACGGTGACGGTGATGAACCGCGCTTATCCATTCGACCTGCGCGCGGAGACCGATGGCGCCATCGCCCCTGGGGTGCAGGTCCGGGTCGTCGGGACGGATGGCGAGCCGCTGGCCGCGGGCTGCGCAGGCGAGCTGTTGGTGCGCGGACCCGAGCAGATGCTGGGCTACCTCGACCCTGCGGCCAACCGGGCTGCCCTCGACGACGCGGGCTGGTTCTCCACTGGGGATGTCGGCCTCGTCGATGGTGCCGGCTACGTCACCATCACCGGGCGGGTCAAGGACGTGATCAACCGCGGCGGCGAGAAGTTCTCTGCCCGCGACATCGAAGACCTGCTCCTCACGCACCCCGCAGTGCGTCACGCGGCCGTAGTACCCGGACCCGACGCCAGATTCGGTGAGGTGCCGGTGGCGTTCATCGTGTTCGACCAGCCGGGCCAGGCATCCGTCGACGACCTGTCCCGTCACCTGCACGCCACCGGACTGGCACGCCAAAAGACCCCCGTCGCATGGCATTTCGTGGACGCTTTGCCGATGACACCGTCGGGAAAGGTCAAGAAGTTCGAGCTGGTCGCAACGGCGAACACGGCAGAGAGGCTGGGATGAACCTCGATCAATTTCGCGCCATGCTCACCCTGAGTGACGACACCGAGGGCCGCACGGTGCTGCCCGTCCCGGACCCGAGCGTCGAGCGGATCTTCGGCGGACAAATCATGGCTCAGCTCATCGCAGCCGCCGCACCGCCGGGATCGGCCAAAGCGGTGAAGTCACTGCAAATCGCGTTCCCTCGCGCCGGACGCGCCACTGACCCGCTGTACCTGGACCTGGAGCAAACCCACGCCGGGCGCTCGCTGGGGTATCGGCGCGCTGTGGCGTGGCAGGGCCAGGAGTCCGCCCGCCGGGTGATCGCGACCGCGTCAATCCTCGTCGACCGCGCCGACGACGGATACGACTATCAGTACAGCGCCGCCGCTGCCGGTGATCCGATGGACGCCAAACCCATTGACTTCGCAGTGATCCCGGGCGAAGCCCGCTTGATCGGCGACGGTCTGGATGTCGAGGATGCCGCGCCCGCGAGCCTGGGGTTCTGGATGCGCTGCCCGGACTTCACCGATACCGCGCTGGCCCAACCGGTCATCGCCTACATCTCGGACTGGCCACTGATCGGCACCCTGCTCAAAGCGGTGCCCGGGGTCAGCCAGCGCGACGCCCACGTCAGCGTCCAGACCGGCGTCGTGACGCATTCGGTGTGGTTTCACCAGCCGTTCGACGTCGCGCAGTGGCTGCGGGTGCAGATCCACGGCGTGCGATTGGTCGGCGGCCGCGGCTTCGCCACCGGAGACGTGTACACCCAGACCGGATCACACGTGGCGTCCTTCGCGCAGGAAAGCGTCATAAGGACCCCACCGAAAGGAATGCAGCCATGACAGCTCAACACTTCGTCCGTTACGACGTCGACGATCGGGTCGCGGTCATCACCCTGGACCGCCCCGACGCCGCCAACGCCCAAACCCCGGGCATCCTCAAAGATCTCGATGACGCCTGGCGGCGCGCCGACGAAGACTCCGAGGTCCGGGTCATCGTTCTGCAGACCACCGGTAAGCACTTCTCCGCCGGGCACGACATGTCGGGCACCGATCCGTCGGCCGACGGGCGCAGCCTTAGTCCGCAACGCTCCGACGGCAAGCTGCTCGCGGACACCTACTACGACTGGGAGACCCGCGGCTACCTCGAGTACGCGAAACGCTGGCGCGACATCCCCAAGCCGTCCGTCGCCGCGGTGCAGGGCAAGTGCATTGCGGCCGGGTTGATGCTGTGCTGGCCGTGCGACCTCATCGTCGCCGCGGACAACGCGCAGTTCTCCGACCCGGTCGGACTGATGGGCATCATGGGCGTCGAATACCACGCTCACACTTGGGAACTCGGGCCCCGCAAGGCCAAGGAGATGCTGTTCACCGCCAGTTCGGTGAGCGCCGAGGAGGCACTGCGCGCCGGGATGGTCAACCACGTCGTACCGCTGGACGACTTGCATTCGGCCACAATGGATCTCGCCCACCGCGTCGCGCAAACCGATCCCTGGGCGCTGCGCATGGCCAAGCGGGCGGTCAACCACACCCTGGACACCATGGGCTTCTCGACCGCGATCGCGTCATGCTTCGACATGCATCATCTCGGCCACACCCGGGCGCTGGCCGCGACCGACGGGAAAACCGTCGTGATGGCCAACCTCGAACGGATGAAGGCCGCGGGGCGCGGACAGTGAGCCTGCGTGCCGGCGATGCTGTCGATGCCCGGACTGGGTGGGACCAACTCAGCACACTCGTAGCGGCGCCGCTCCCAGCCAGGACTCACTCACGAATGAGCTGGCAAGCTCCCCACTTCCAGCCCTGCCAGTCCGGAGGTGCCCTCGAACACCACTCGGCCGAACTCGCGCACGACACAATGAAGGCGGCCAGCCAGGTGTTCGACGGCGGCGCCGACGTTGCGTCGCTCGGCGGGGAGTGGCACGGGAAGGTCGTGCGGTTCGAGCCCTGTGCCGTCGCCGTCGAGATCGATCTGGTACCGCAGCGACTTGGCTCGTACGGTCCAGCGGCCGGAGCCGACTTGCGCGCGCACCTGGGCCGGTGGCGCGATGCGGATCACGCGGTCACCGAGCCGCACGACCACCAATCCGGCATCTCGGCGGATCGGCCCGAGTTGCACAAGGCCCCCGGTGAACGCCACCGACACGTCGGCGCCACCGAAATCGTGTGCCTGGCCCCACCACCAGCGTTCAGGGAAGCCCGGGCCCCAGTTCTTCTCCGCATAGAGTGTGGCGGCGTCAAACGACCAGTGTTCGCCGCCGCATTCGACGGTCCCGGTAGCTGTGCCGCCGAGGCGGTAGGGATGCCAGTACTGGTTGAGCCACGGGATCGATGAGATGAGCCCACCGCCAGCGAAGGCCTTCGGCCACGCGTACGAATTGGCGAATCTCAGCTCGAGGCGGGTGTCATCAAGGTCGATACGGAGCCGATCGACGTCTGCAGTAACCGCGTTAAGTGGGGTAGTCCCGGCGCTCAACGCGAATCGTGACTGCGCGGCACGCGCCCCGTCCAGAACGGCGGTCCGCAGGATTCCACCCGGGTGCAAGCCGACCGCGACGGTGGCCCAGTCTCCGTCTGGATGCTGGTTCACGCTGCACAGCGCCACAACGACGCGACCGGACGCAGAATCGGTGAGCCGCCAAAACCAGCCCTCCATCTCGCCACCGTGCCAAGGCACAGGGTCGCCGAACGGTACGTCCGCTCCTGTTCGCCGATACGTGGCAATCAGTCGATGCCCCGCCGCGCTCAGCGTCGTTGGCCCGCTGAACTCCGGGCGTGTGCAGTCTTGGCCGGCCTGGTCGTCTTGAATGGTCATCGGGTTAGGAATTGGTCACCGGGTCGGGAGCGTCCCAGGGCATTGACGCCGAGACCCAGTGGGTCAGTTCCTGCTGGTTGTTGCTGTGCAAGTGTCGCGGCGGCGTCACGAACGTCGCGTAGGGCCGGCAGCGCACCAGCACCCGGCCTTCCTGCTCTGCGACAGCTTTGACCGCGGGGCGCATCTCCGCTGGCACTGGGTCACCCGACATGCGTTCAGCCACTGCCATCATCACGTCGACGAGGGTTTCCTCGTCGTCGTCGATCACGGCCTCGCAGTAGACCTGGAGGTAGGCGAACGGCCAGGTCTCGTCGAGTACACAGAGGCTGACTTTGCCGTTTCGGGCCACTGCTTTGGCCTTGGCTCGCTCGGCCATGGTCGCCACCAGCAGGTCGCCGTTGTCGTCTGGTACGTAGTAGACGATCGACATCGCCGGGCCGTCCGATCGCCGGCCGTAACCGAATACACAGGTCCGGTGGGTCTGAACGAATAGCCGCCGCTCCGAGGGCAACATGTCGCGATCCGTCGGCGCCTGGAACGGATCTTTCGATAGCGGCAACAGACGTGCCGATGTGCCAACTCGGTACTGGTTCGTGGTCTCAGGGGCAGTGCTCATCGAATTAACCTTCCATACCGTTATTATCGATTGATAATAACGGTATACACTTCGAACCATGGAACGCAAGACCCCAATGCCGACCAAGGTGCGCCTGCGTCGGGCCAGGACCGACATCCGGCGGGACTTGCTGGAGTCGGCACTGGTCGAGTTCGGAGCCAAGGGCTTCGACGGAGCGTCGACACGTGCCATCGCGCTGCGCGTGCAGGCGCATCAGCCGCAGATCAACTACCACTTCGAGTCGAAAACCGCGCTGTGGATGGCCGCGGTGGATCACCTCTTCGGGCTGCTGCGGGAGGCATTCGACGGCGTCCTACCCGCGGCGCTCACCGGCGTCGACGTGTCGGCGCTGGCTGCGGCGTTCGCCGAAGGGATACGTCGATTCGTGGCATTTGCCGCCGAGCACCCGGAGCTCAACCAGATCATGGTGCATGAGGGCACCGCGGAGACCGACCGGTTGAAGTGGATGACCGAAACGCACGTAAAGCCTTTCTTCGACGGGATCCGACCGGCCTGGCAGGTACTTCGCAAGGCTGGCATTGCTGCACCTATCGACAACGAAATCCTGTACTACGTGCTCATTGGCGCGGCATCGTTGCCCTACGTCAATGCGCCCGAAGTCCGCCTTCTCACCGGGCGGGATCCCAACAGCCCCAACTGGATTCGGGCTCACGCCGACGGATTGGTTGCCATTCTGCTGCCGGGACTGGCCGCCGGCTGATGCCTGCGTAGGGATGGCCGGCGTGCCGCGCTCGCGCCTTCCCGATTTACCCGGGAGACCACACGGTCGACACCATCCATAACGTGCATGACGCCGTCGACGCCGACGACCTCAGCACGAGCGATCTGCTCCACGAGATCGTCGACTCGCTGGAGAAGCTCGCTTGGATGATCAAGTCCGAGAACCGCAAGATTTAACGCGGCAAGACGGCGCCGCGGCTGACCCGAATCCGTTGGGGCCCAGCCAGGGTCGACGCCGCCGGACCTAGCGGCGAGGACTCACTAGCCGGGTGGCGTTGCGGGTGGTGAGTGCCCGCCAGCTGTCGTTGGCAGGCTGACGGGCTCGGTCGATCGATGCCAGCCGGGCATGTCGGCGACGCCCATGCCGACAGGCTAGTGAGGGCGAAAGCGCACTGCGCCACGGTGCGCACATGCCTGCCCGCAAACGGTAAAGTCCGGCAGCTGTGGCCATAGGCCGCAAGGGCGGTTTGAAGGGCGGTCTGTCAGGTCGTCGATCTTGGCGTCGATAGCGGCTTTCTTGACCGCGTCAATGCCCTTCTCCTTGCGGTTGGTTGGCTATAAAACACTGGACTCGGGCAACGGCATCGTTCGGCTTGACTCCCATATTCACTAACCTCAGAGCTACTTGGTCCGGGGGCACGCCAGAATTGAGATCCGTTGCGATGACATGAATGCTGGGAAACCAATCTTCAGCACTTACCCCCGGCGGCGGGGGCTTCGCGTCGCCCCCTAGGCATTGAACGTAACCATTGATGCCAGTGTCAGCGTGAGCAGACGACGCCGCCGTCAGCACGACCAGGGCGACGAGCAAGACGGCGATGGCCACGCCGACCGCCGCAGCGACATAGATGGAACGTATGCCCATACAGACCCAGCTATCGATGGGTAACTGCCCTCCAGTCGTTTGCTGGCCGGTTGGCAGAATCCGCCGGAGCCACCGCGGGTGTTCGCGCGCGAAACTGACTTTCAAACTGACCCACCACCCAACAGCCCGACAAGGCCCTGGCGGTCGAGTTTGCCGGTGGGCAACATCGGTAGCTCGCTCTCGGCGAGGATCGCGATCACCGTCGGCACCTTGAACCCCGAGAGGTTGGCGCGGGCATGCGCGGCGACGGCGTCGGTGGATAACTGGGCGCTGTGCGTGGGCACGACGGCGGCTCCGACGACCTCGCCGCGAACTGGATGGGGCAGGGCGACGACGAAGCTGTGCAGCACGCCGGGCATGGCGTCCAGGACCGATTCGACCTCTGCCGGTGAGACATTGGACCCCGCGGTTTTGATCAGGGTACTGGCGCGACCGGTGAAGTGCAGATGCCCGGCGTCGTCGAACCATCCACGGTCCCCGCTGTCATACCAACCGTCGTCGGTGAACACCTCGTGGCGTTCCTGCTTGTAGATCCCGCTCATCAGGATCTGGCCGCGGACCTGGATCTGCCCCTCCTGCCCGGGCGGCAGCTGAACGCCTGCGGTGTCCACGATCCGGTGCTGCACCAGCCCGGGCAACGGGATCCCGAAGGAGCCGCGCCGTGTCTGCGGCAGCGGGGTGTCGGGCACCTCGACCATGGTGTGCGGGCCGCCGGTCTCGGTCATGCCGAGCAGGTTAGGGGTCAGCTCGGGTTCGCTGGGCCGCTGTTCGGGCGGCAGCGCCTGCAGCATGGTGCCGCCCCGGACGCTGGACAGGTCGCGCTTGGCGAAGTCGGGGTGATCGGCCATGGCCTGACTGGCCTGCGCCCAGCACGAGATGAAGGTGGCCCGCTCCCTTTCGAGCAGCGCCAGTGTGGCACCGGGTTCAAAAACATCTTGGGCCAGGATCGCGGCTCCCGTCGAGAGTGCCTGCAGGACAACCATGGTCAGTCCGCCAACCCAGAAAAATGGCATGGGGGAGTAGATGCGATCGACGGAGGTGACGCCGCGGTGGCGGGCCAGGATGGCCGCGTGGCGCACCAGGCTGCCATGGGTGTGTGCCACAGATTTCGGTAGCGCCGTCGTCCCCGACGTCGTGACCAGCACGAGCTCGTCGGCAGGTCCGACCTCCTGTTCGGCCGGACCGGTCAGCGGCGCGACGGGGCCAGTGCTGCCCGGCCACGGCGTTGTCCACTCCCGGTCGCAGTCGGGCCAGACATGCACCCGCCGCAGGTAGGGGACAGCCTCGAGGGCGATCTCCGCGTTGCCGTCGGCCAAGCCCGGTAGCGCATCGGCGACTCGGGCGACCAGATCGTGGCCTGCAATCGAGGGGCCCATCAAGAGCACCTGGGTGTCGGTGTGGCGCAGCAGTCTGGCGAGTTCGACGCCCGGGGCGAAGGTCGACAACGGGACGGTAAGCGCGCCGATGCGTGCGGCGGCCAGCCACGCGATGAGCCACTGGGCGCAGTTGGGGAACAAGATGCCGACGCGGGTCCCCTTGCCCACGCCCGACGCCAACAGCGCATCCGCCAGTGTCCTGGACTGCGCGTCGGCCTCGGCGAAACTCAGCCGCTCGGAGTCGGTGACCAGGAACTCGCCGTCAGGCTCGGTGCGCCGCAGTGCCAGCAGCTCGGGGACGCTGCCCGGCAGCCCGGGGAATGCATCCGCCGCGGTCTGCGCCGCGGCCATCAGCCGACGTGCACCGGGATGTGCGAATAGCCGGCCACATTGGACATCGTCACTCGCCGCAAACCGTCGGTGTCCACCGTGAACCGCGGCCACTGCTCGCGGATCGCGTGCAAGGCGACTCGTGTCTCGAGTCGCGCCAGCCAGGAGCCCAGGCAGCTGTGGGCGCCGTATCCGAAAGCGAGGGTGGTAGAGCCTCCCCGTTTGATGTCGAACGCGTCGGGCCGATCGTAGGCCCGCGGGTCACGCGTCGCGGCGCCGGTGACCAGCAGGGTGGGCGATCCAGCCGGGATGGTGCCCCCTTCTAGCACGACCTCTCGGGTGGCGAACCGGCCCTGATACTGCGAAGGCGGGTTGAGGCGCAGCATCTCCTCGATCGCGCCGGGGATCAGTCCGGGATCGGCGAGCACCAATTCCCATTGATCGGGATTGTGGTGAAAAGCCATGGTGCCGTTGCCAATTAGCTTGGTAACCGTTTCACTGCCCGCCGCCGCTATCAGCACCGCGAACGTGGCGATGTCCTCGTCGGTGAGCCGGTGCGTCACCCCGGTCTCGTCCTCGTAGGTCGCGGTCACCAACCTGCTGATGATCAGGTCGTCGGGCTGGCGCCGCTTCTCCTTGGACAGGGCCAGGAAGTAATCGTTCATCGCAAACGAGTCCGCCACGCCGCTCTCAGTGGCGAAGGGGTTGTTCTCCTCGCGGTGCAGGAATCCGTCGGTCCACAGCCGGATCTGCTGGCGCTCTCCAGGGGGGACGCCGAGCATCGAGGAGATGATTTCGACCGGGAACAGCGCCGCGAAGTCGGCCACAATGTCGAAATCATCTCTGCCACTTAGGGCGTGGACGTAGGAGGTGACGACGTCGGTCACCAGTGGCTCCAGGTTGGCGATAGCCGCCTTGGTGAACACCTGGCGTACCAGCTTGCGCAGCCGTTCATGTTCGGGCGGATCCATGATGATCAGCATGTTGGTGTCGAACTGGTGTCGCATCGACAGTGCGTCCAGAGTGACACCGTAGGAGCTGCTGAACGTCTCCCAATCGCGGTGGGCGGCAACGACATCCTCGTGACGGGTCAGCGCGTAGAAATCCCAGCGCTCGCTGTAGTACACCGGCGCCTCGTCGCGCATCCAACGGTAGGTCTCATAGGGGTCGTCGAAGAAGCTGTCGGAGTACGGATTGAACTCCATAGCGGAGCCGTCCTCGCGTGGCTTGGTGGCCGATCCCGCACCGTGGTCAGTCGACATCTCAGGCGTCTACCCGCATCATGTTCGACAGGGTGCCGCCCATCACCATGGCGACCTCGGCGTCGCTCAGCTCCGGGTGACGGTCGGGGTAGCTGAGCGGATCGGCCAAGCCCTCTGGATGCGGGTAGTCCGAGCCGAAGAACAGGTGATCGATCGGCACCAGCTTCGCGAGTTCGGCCACGTTCTCCTCCCAGAAGGGATTGAAGTAGATGCAGCGATGGATGGCCTCCACGGGATCTTCGCTGTAGAGCTGCGGCATCTTCTTGCGGGTGTCCCTGAGGTTCTCCAGCAGCCGGGGCAGCCAGGTAGTCCCGTTCTCCACCATGCCGATCCGAAGCTCGGGAAACCGTGTCAGCAGTCCGTGGCAGGCCAGCGCCGCGACCGCATCCTCGGCCGGGTTGCGGGCCAGGCTGTAGTAGGAGCGGAACGGCGACGGCTGGAACGGCCGGAACTCGCCGGAGCCCTCCCAGTCGTTGGCGTATCGGGAATACCCGCTGTCGGAGGCGTGCATGATGACCAGCACGCCGGTCTCGACGACCCGCTTCCAGAAGGGGTCGAATTCGGGGAGGGCGAATGACCGCGGGCCGTGCAACCCGGGTACCGGCGCCGGCCGGATGAGGATGGCGCGTGCACCGCGCTCGACCACCCAGTTCAGTTCGTCGATGGCCTTCTCCACGATCGGCAAGGTAATGATCGGCGTGGTGAAGATGCGGCCCTTGTAGTCGAATTGCCAGGTCTCGTGCAACCACTGGTTCAGAGCGTGAATGATCGTGTGCGTCGCCTCGGGGTGCTCACGGAAACGTTCTTCCACCAGGCTTGCCAGCGTCGGGTACATCATCGACTTGTCGATGCCCTGTTCGTCGAGCAGCTCCAGCCGGGGCGCCGGTTCACGCATCGCGGGGGTTGCCTCGATCGCTTTGCCCAGAATCTCGCGGTGCGATTTGCCTTCGGGGTTGCCGTTGTGGAAGTAGTCCTCCTGGGCTCCCGGTGCGGCGACCTTGTCGAAAGTCGGGTTGGGGATGTACTCGCTGATCTGTCCTAGGGTCGCGATCTTGGTGCGTCCGTCGACTTCGACGTACCTGATCGCGCCGTGGTACTCCGGCGGCAGGAACTTGGTGAGCGCATCGCGTGTCTCGTACATGTGGTTATCACCATCGAAGATCGGATAGCCCAATCGCGACGTCATTGAAATCCTCCTCGTGCCTCGCCATACCTGCATCGCGGAATGGCGGCTGCTCAACAGTGCGGACAATCAGATGTGCGACTGACTCTAGCATTGAGTGCGTTAAAAGAGGATATGCGTTTACTTTTTCGTCGTGCATCCATCCGTTTGCGGGTAACGTGCCTTCTGTGGCGGCGCTCGCGTGTTGCCGATGTCGAGGGCATTGCGATTGCGAGGAGGAATAGGTGGATCTATCGCTGACGCGGGAGCATCGGGCTGTCCGCGATGCGTTCGCGGCCTTGTTCGGGAAACAGGCCACCCCACAGC
Organism: Mycobacterium numidiamassiliense; assembly: GCF_900157365.1. Classification (GTDB taxonomy): domain Bacteria; phylum Actinomycetota; class Actinomycetes; order Mycobacteriales; family Mycobacteriaceae; genus Mycobacterium; species Mycobacterium numidiamassiliense. The sequence continues at coordinate 1,488,800 of NZ_FUEZ01000004.1, forward strand.
GGGTGCGTAGCGCAGAGCCCTCAGGTTTCGACCTGTTGCTCTGGCGGCACTATGCCGATGTCGGTGCGCTCGGTATCGGAGTGCCCTCGGACTGTGGGGGCGGGGACGGCGGCCTCCTCGAACTGGCATTGGTGGCCGAGGAAGCCGGCCGACGCCTAGCCCCCATCCCGGTCGCCGAGACCGCGGCCGCGGCGCGAGTGCTGGGTCGCCTGCGTGAGAAGGAATTGCTGGGGCCGGTGCTGAGCGGATCGGTCATCGTGTCACTGGCCACCCGGCCCGGCTCGGCCACGCAGCAGTGGTTAGTCGACGGGGCAATCGCTGACGCCGTGCTGGCTCTCGACCGAGACTCCCTGGTCTATGTGAACCGGCCGGACGGCCTGTCCAGGACCGCGCACCGCAACCTCGGCGGGCTATCGCTGGCCCGGTGGGATGTCCCGGGTGCGGCCACGGTTCTCGCCGAAGGCAGCGAGGCGCGCGCGATCTTCGACACCGCGCTCGACGAGGTACGTGTGCTGCGCGCGGCGGCGCTGGTCGGGTTGGCTTCCGAGGCGGTGGGGATCGGTTCCCGGTACGCGGTCGTGCGCGAGGCGTTCGGCCAGCCGATCGGAATGTACCAAGCGGTCGCGCATCCGTTCGCCGACGCGATCACTGCATTGGATGGTGCCCAGCTGCTGGTCCGTAAGGCCTGTTGGGCAATGGATTCCGCGCAGGACGACGCTGGCGCCTTGGCGGCGATGGCGTTCGTGTTCGCCGCCGAAACGGCCTATCACGCGACGACGCACAGCCTGCACGTGCACGGCGGATACGGGTTCATGGAGGAGTACGACATCCAGCTGTATTACCGCAGGGCCAAAGCCTGGGCGGCGGCGTTCGCCGACCCGCGACGCGAACTGCTCACTGTCGCCGACCGACGGTTCGGCCTCGTGACGACCGAAGGTCGGTGACTCGATGGACTTCAGCGAACCTGAGAACTGGGCCCGGATCCGCCGCGAGGCAGAGGAATTCACCGCCGAACATGTCACCCGTGACGTGATCGAGCACGAGCGCCGGACCGGTGACGGCGCCGATCGCGCGCTGACCCGGAAGTTGGGGGAGCGTGGCTGGATCGCGTCGGGGTGGCCGGTCGACGAGGGCGGCGCCGGACTGGATCCGTTCGAGGCGGCCGCACTGTGGAACGCATTGCGCAAAGGGGGGGTGCCGACCGCCGGCCCCGGTACGACGATGCTGCCGGCCAACGCGATCCGTGCCGCCGGCTCGGCGGAACTCAAAGCCCGGGTCCTGCCAGGAGTCGCCGCCGGTGAGGTCCTGATTTGTCTGGGGTACACGGAGCCCGCGGGTGGCTCAGATGTGTTCGCCTGCGCGACCCGTTCTCAGCTCGAGGGCGACGAGTGGATTGTCAACGGGCAGAAGATCTTCACGACGTTCGCCCATCTTGCCGACTATTGCTTCCTGCTCACCCGTTCCCAGCCCGGATCGGTGGGACCGCGCGGCCTGACGATGCTGCTTGTGCCGCTGGATACGCCCGGTATCGAGATCCAGGCGGTGCACACCATGGGGCACGAGCGGACCAATATCGTGTTCTACAACGATGTGCGGGTGGCCGATGCGAACCGAGTCGGTGAGGCACACGAGGGCTTCGCGGTGATGCGGGCTGCGCTCGAGGCCGAACAGAATGTTGCCCCTGGGTCGCGGACGGGGTGGGTCGCCGACGATGCACTGGAGTTCGCCCGCACGCACCGCGGACCCGACGGCGCCGAGCTGATCGACGACATCTTGGTCCGCGAACGCCTGGCCCGGATGGCGATGGAAGCCGAGGTGGCTGAGCTGCTGGACCTGCGGGTGGCCTTCCTCGACGCGGAGGGCGACAAGCCGGGTCCGGTCTCGGCGTTGTTCGGGCCGGAAAGTTATGTGCGCGCATCGGCCGCGGCAATCGACATCGCGGGGGCCGCGGGCATGATCGACTGGACCGATCCGCAGAGCGCGGTGGACGGCGCCCTGGACGCGCACTATCGGAGTGCCGTTGCGTCGACGATCTACGGCGGGTCCAGCGAGGTGCTGCGCAGCCTCATCGTGGAGAACCGCCTGGGGTTTCCGCGTAGCCGCCCACGGCGGTGACGAGAAGGCAAGGGGCTCAGAGGAAGTCGCTGCCACCGTCGACGTTGAGGTGGGCGCCGGTCATAAAGGTGTTGTCTGGTGAGGCGCAGAACGCGATGACCGCGGCAACCTCGTGAGGCAGCCCGAGCCGACCGAGGTCCACTGACATGCCGTGACCGCGCCCCAGCAGTCCGAAGGCACCCACGGGGTCATTCGTCGCGATCCCGGCGGAGGCGAGCACCGGTCGCGCCCAATCGGTGAGGATCGGACCGGGGGCGACGGCGTTGACCAAGATGGCATCGCCGGCGAGACTGCGGGCGAGATTCTTGGTCACGCTGAGTAGCGCGCTCTTGGCCGCGGTGTAGCTCACCAACCCCGCCGACTGGTGCTGCACCGACATCGCCGTCACGTTCACCACCCGGGCCCATTCCGCGGCTCGCAGCAGCGGCAAGGCCGCACGCACACACCGCACCGCGGACAACACCCCCTGGTCGAATGCCGCTGTCCACTGCGCGTCGCCCAGGTCCTCAAAGCGACCGGCGCCCGTCGGACCGGCGGCATTGACCAGCACGTTGAGCGCACCCCAGCGCACGCCAACCGTGGCAAAGACGGTGTCGACGTCGGAGGCCGAACTCAGATCCGCGGTCAACGTCAGCACGTCCGGACTGCCGGCGTCCGCCAATGTCATGGCGGTCTCCTTCATCCGGGCGTCGTCTCTGCCGATGACGCCGATCCGCGCGCCCTGTTCGGCCAGGCACACTGCGGTCGCCAGCCCGATGCCACGAGTGCCCCCCGCGATCACCGCGGTGGCATCGGCGAACCCAAGATCCACGATCGTCGCCTGCTACTTCGGCGCGAACCGTTGGCCGGCGTCGAGTCGGATGGTCGATCCGTTGAGCATCTGGTTCTCGACGATGGACAGCGCCAGGGCGGCGTACTCATCGGGCCGGCCCATCCGACGGGGGAAAGCCGCGTCGCGGGTCAGCTCGCCAGCCATTTTCTCCGGAATTCGCGACGTAATCCCGGTCGCGAACAGGCTCGGCGCGACGGCGGTGACTCGGATGCCGAGGCTGCCGAGATCACGCGCCATGGTCAACGTCATGCCGGCGATCGCAGCCTTCGCGGCGCTATAAGCGACCTGGCCGATCTGCCCTTCGAACGCCGCAATCGAGGAAGTGTTGACGATGACGCCGCGTTCCTCGTCGTCGGGTTCGTTGCGGCTCATGTGCCAAGCCTGTAACCGGTTCAGGTTGAAGGTGGCGATCAGGTTGAGCTCGATCACGGACCGGAAGGCGTCCAAGGAGTGAGGCCCGCTCTTAGACAGCGTGCGCGCCGATACCCCGCCCCCGGCCGTGTTGACCGCGATATGCAAGGCTCCCAGGTCTTCGATGGCAGTCGCCAGCGTGGTCTCCACGCCGTCGCTGTCAGTCACGTTGCAAGGGTGAAACGACGCGCCCAGTTCCTTGGCCACGGTGGCTCCGTCCGACGTCGGCAGGTCCAGCACGGCGACTCGTGCACCCTGCTCTACCAGCCGTTCCGCGGTCGCCCGCCCCATGCCCGAGGCGCCCCCGACGACCACCGCGGCGCTGTCCTTGACCTTCACCCGAACCCCTGTCTGCTGCGACGACTGATTGTCCTCCTACGAGGTCATCACAGTACACGTAAGTAGAGTCCCCCTCTACTAATACGGCCCACGCCGTATTCGCAATCTGCTACGGTTCGTGTTGGTTATTCGTCGGCGTGACCGGAGGTGTGATGACAGTGCCCGGCCCCGCCGAGCCGGTTGTGCGGCCCTTGCCCCAAGTGAGCATCGGCAGCGAAGCGTTCTGGACGAGCGGAGCCGACGGGCGTCTGCGGATCGCTCAATGCCAGGCGTGCAGCCGCTACCACCACCCGCCGCAGCCGATCTGTCCGCATTGCCGTTCCTGCGAGGTGGCGATGACGCCGGTATCGGGACGTGCGACGGTCGCCGCTTTCACAGTGAATCATCAGCAGTGGCTGCCACGCTTCCCGCCGCCTTACGCGGTCGCGGTTGTCGCCATCGCCGAAGACCCCTCGGCCCGGCTCACCACGAACATCGTCGGCTGCGAATCCGGGCACGTCGCGATTGGTCTGCAGGTCAAGGTGGTGTTCGAGGAGCACGACGATATATGGATTCCACTATTCGAACCGGATTCCGAGGCCGCCGGGGCCGGGCCGGTTCCGGGGCCGCGTGATCTGGTTCGCGATGTGCGGCCTATGTTGTCCTCTCGCAAGTTCGAAGACACGGTGGCGCTCACCGGGGTCGGCAGCTCGACGATCGGGCGTCGCCTCATGGTCGATCCGCTGTCACTGACCGTCACGGCGTGCCTGCGCGCCGTGGCGGACGCGGGCCTGACGCTGGACGACATCGACGGCCTGGCCACCTATCCGGGCGGACTTATCGGGGGGATGTCGGAAGGCGGGGTCACCGCAGTCGAGGAGGCGTTGCGCATTCGACCCACCTGGATCAGCGGTGGGGCCGAAGTTCCCGGACCCAGCGGCAGCGTCGTGTCCGCCATGCTCGCCGTCGCGGCCGGGCTGTGCCGGCACGTGTTGTGCTTTCGGACCGTGTGGGAGTCGACGCATACCGCCCTGGCCAGGCGGACGAAGTCCGCGGGCGGAGCGGGTCGGGCGTCGGGCATGTTCGAGTGGCGTGCCCCGTTCGGTGCCATGTCGGCCGCCAACTGGATCGGGGTCAACGCCTCGCATTACTTCTGGCGCTACGGCGGTGACCGCGCCTCGACGCTGGCGCCTATCGCCCTGACGGCCCGAGCGAACGCGTCGCGCAATCCGGCCGCCATTTACCGCGATCCTCTCACCCTGGACGACTATCTGTCGGCGCGGACGATCAGCTCGCCATTCGGCCTCTACGACTGCGACGTGCCATGCGATGGGGCCATCGCGGTGATCGTGTCATCGATCGATACGGCGGTCGACCGGCCGAAACCTCCGGTGCTGGTTGAGGCGGTCGGCACCCAGGTACTCGACCGGATCTCTTGGGACCAGGACACTCTGACGCACGAACCGCAGGTTTTTGGACCCGCCGCGCACCTGTGGACCAGGACCAGCCTCCGGCCCGACGATGTCGACGTCGCGGAACTCTACGACGGATTCACCTTCAACGCCGTGTCGTGGCTGGAGGCACTGGGATTCTGCGGCCTCGGCGAGGCCGCGGATTTCCTCGACGGCGGAACGACGATCGCGCTGGACGGGAAGTTGCCGCTGAATACCCACGGCGGTCAGCTGTCGGCGGGACGTACCCACGGATTCGGCTTCTTGGCCGAGGCCATCGCGCAGCTGCGCGGCGAGGCGGCCGAACGCCAGGTGGCCGACGCCCGGGTCGCGGTCGTCACCACAGGTGGCGGTACCCCCGGGGGAGCACTGTTGCTGCGACGGGGCAACTGATGCGGAGGACGGACGTATGAAGCTGGAACAGGATCCCGAGATCGATCAGTTCCGCACCGAGGTCAGAAGTTTCCTCGAAAAACACCGTCCAGCGGTGCGCACCAAGGGCAGAGCCGGGACCCGCGCACCCGAAGCCGAGGACATCCCCGCCCTCCGGGCATGGACCGCCCGGCTGTTCGAAGCGGGATACGTGGGTGCTGACTGGCCCTCCGAATGGGGCGGTGCCGGCACCAAAGACGCGCTTCGCGCGACCGTCGTCGGTGAGGAGATGGCGCGGGCGCGGGTGCCCACGCCAATCGGCGCCGGCCTACTGGCCGCCGCGGCCCTCATCCACTGCGGGCGCCACGACCAGCAGAACCGCTACCTGCCCCGGATCCGGACCGGCGAGGACATCTGGTGCCAGCTGTTCAGCGAGCCCAGCGCGGGCAGCGACCTGGCGAGCCTGTCCACCCGCGCGCGTCGCGACGGCGATGACTTCATCGTCGACGGCCAAAAGGTGTGGACCACCAACGGCCAACACGCCCAACTTGGCTACCTGTTGGCCAGAACCAACCCCGACGTACCCAAGCATGCCGGCATCACCGCGTTCATCCTGGACATGAGCAGCCCGGGCGTCGACGTGCGGCCGCTCCGCGAGATCACCGGCACCAGTGACTTCAACGAAGTCTTCTTCGACGGCGTCCGGATACCGAAAGACAACGTGCTCGGCGAAGTCGACGAAGGCTGGAAGGTCGCCACCACCAGCCTCGTCGAGGAGCGCTCCAGTGTGGGCACCGCGGGCATCGTCATGCTGCGCGCGCTGCGCGACGCGGTAACGATGGCGCGGTCACTGCGGCGCGGATGCGGCCCTGCGCTGGATAACGATGCGGTCCGCCAAGACATCGGCCGGCTCTACGCGGCCGCGCGGGTCAACGTTCGGCTGGGCCAATACAACCTGTCGCGCGCGTTGAATGGCGAGGCCGATCCCGGCGACGCTCCGTTGGCCAAGGTGCTCTACAGCGAGAGCAATCTCGCGCTCACCGAGTTCGGACTCGGACTCCAAGGCACCGATGCGCTGCTCACCGAAGACGACCCCGAGGCGATCGCGGGCGGTTGGTGGCAGGACGCATTCCTGTATTCGCGGGCTCTGACCATCGCCGGTGGCGCAAACGAGGTATTGCGCAACATGATCGCCGAGCGCTCGCTTGGATTGCCCAAGGAACCGCGCGGTTCTTGACGTCTTCGGAGGTACGTAGTGGATTTCACCGTCAGTGACGAACAACGGATGCTCGTCGAAAGCACCCGCAAGTTGCTGGCACGCGAATCGCCCATCAGTCGCGTGCGCGAGCTCGCCGATTCCGATGAGCAAGGCTACGACGAGCGCGTGTGGCAGCGGGGCGCGGAACTGGGGTGGGCCGGATTGCTCATCGCCGAGGAATACGACGGTTTGGGGCGTGATCTGGTGGACGTCGCCCTGATCGCCGAAGAACACGGCCGGACAGTGCAGCCGGGCCCGCTTATCGGCAATACCCTTGCGGCAGTGGCGATCGCACAATCTGGACGAGACGAACTGTGCTCGGAGATTCTGCCGCTGCTGGCCGGCGGGCAAGCCGTCGCGGCGTGGGCCTTCGCGGAGTCGCGCCAGCCGTGGGACGTCGACGGCGTGTGTACCGTGGCCACCGAGCACGCCGACGGATTCCGACTGCAGGGCATCAAGACCGCCGTGCAAGACGCCGATCGCGCCGGCTGGATCCTCGTCGCCGCGCACCTGGGGGGCCGCCTCGTGCAGTTCCTCGTCGACCGGCGGGTCGCCGGACTGGCGGTGCGCCGCCTTCGGACCCTCGACATCACCAGGCGCGTCGACGAGGTTGCCTTCGACGATGTGGTGGTGGCGCCATCGGCGCTGCTGCACGACGGCGAAGCTGCGGAAGCGGCGCTCGCACACCAGAACCGTTGTGGTGCAGTGCTTATCAGCGCGGACAACATCGGTGTCGGTGAGGCCGTGCTGGAGATGACCGTCCAGTACGCAAAGCTGCGGGTGCAGTTCGGACGCCCCATTGGTAGCTTCCAGGCCGTCAAACACAAGTGCGCGACGATGCGGATGTGGCTGCAAGCCTCGAAGGCCGCGACCTATTACGCCGCGATGGCCGTGGCTGCCGATGCAGACGATGCCGAGGAAGCCGCCAGCGTCGCAAAGGCTTACACCTCTTCGGCGATCGCCGCTCTGACCAGTGAGGCCCTTCAGGTGCACGGTGGTATCGGCTTCACCTGGGAACACGATCTGCATCTCTACCATCGCCGGGCCAAGGCGAACCAGGTCCTGTTCGGTGATCCCTATCTGCACCACGAGCGGCTCGCGACGGCGCTGGAAACGGCTACCGCCTAGGCAACCGTGCGCCGGCCGAACTGGCGGGCCAGCCAGTCCGCGCTGTCGCGTGCCGCGGTTCGAGCCACGGCGGCGTCGGCGAACATGTCGAAGCCATGCACAGCGCCTGAGTAGACATGCAGTTCGGTGGGGACCGCCGCCCTGCACAGTCGCGCGGCGAAATCGATCGACTCATCGCGCAAGCAGTCAGCCGTGCCGACACCGATGAACGTCGCTGGCAGACCGCTTAATTCGGTCGCCCGTCCGGGCGCCGCATCCCCTGGCACGTCTTCGGTGCGATACCGGTCGCCAAGATAACTGCGCCAGCCGAACGCGTTGGATTCACGGCTCCATATCGGCAATCCTTCGAGCTGGCTCGACGCGGTGAGGCCGCGGTCATCGAGCATCGGATACTCCAGATATTGGAATGCCAAGGGGGCGTGCGCATTATCGCGCCACCGTAGGGCCAAGCCCGCAGCCAGTGCCCCACCGGCACTCCGTCCACCGATCCCAATCCGCTGTGGGTCGATGTGCAGATCATGGGCGTGCTCGATGACGAAGCGCAGACCGGCCTCGCAGTCGTCCAGCGGCGCGGGATAGGGCGATTCGGGCGCCAGCCGGTATTCGACGCTGACGCAGACGCAGCCCAACCCGCGGCACCATTCGATTAAACGCGCATCGTCCATGTGCCGGTTGCCGATCACCATCCCGCCGCCGTGCATCCAGAACAGGACGGGCGAATCGTCGGCCGATTCGACGGGTCGCAGCACGGACAGCGCGACACCGCTTCCTTCGGTGCTCAGTTCGATGCGCTTGACGTCGGGTGCGGTCTGCGGCTCGAACATTGATCCGCTGCGCATGGCCGGAAGTTTGTCGAGCGAGAAGTCGAAATTGGGGAATCCACGGAGACTTTCGCCGATCTCCGGGTCGATCCATGCGGGACCGGTCTCGGCCATCAACGGACACCCATGAGGTGCTTGCCCGCGCCGACGAGTCCGCCGTCGACGCGAATGTCACAGCCGGAGATAAATGCCGCGTCATCGGACTCCAGGAAGGCCACCGCGGCCGCGATGTTCTCGGGGCGCCCCGGCAGCGGGCGGTCCGGGCGCTTGACTGGGGTCACCTCGATCATCACCGGGATGATCTCCTGACGATCCAGTTCCAGCCGGCCCATCGGCGTATCGATCAGGCCGGGCGAGATCGCGACGGTACGTCCGCCCCTCTTGCCCCACGGCGTGGCCAGGCGTTCGGCTAGCCGGGTCACACCGCGTTTGGCCAGGACGTACGCCGTGGCACTGTCGAGCGCTTTGCCCAGGGCCTGTTCGATGGCAGCGAGGAACCCGTCGGCCAGCGGATCGTCCAGCAACGGTTCGACGTTGGCGGGGACTTCGCTGTAGCCGGCGATCGATCCGATCAGGATCGCGGAGCTGCCCGGGTTAACCAAAGGGAGCATGGCATCGGTGATGCGCACCGATCCGGCCAAGTCCACGTCGAGCACTGTTTCCGCGTCGGTCATTTCCGGTGAGACACCCGCGGTGTGCACGAGGCAGCGCAGACGGCCAAGCGCGCGCACCCGATCGGCGACCGCCGCGACATCAGCGGGTGAGGCCACGTCGCAGCGCAGCGTCTCGACGTCTGCCCCATGTCCGCTCAGGGCCTTGCGTGCCTGATCGAGTAGATCCTCGCGCACGTCCACGAGCAGCAGACGCCCACGATCTGCCAGCGCGCGGGCGCAGGCCAGCCCCATCCCGCCCGCACCCCCGGTGATCACCAGAACGTTGTCCACAGTTATCCGGGTCCTCTCATCGGTGGATCACTACCGGCCCAGCCGCCCAACGAATCCCTTAACAGACGGAAGTGTGCCACAGAAGCAACTTAAGCTATTCAATAAGAGAGACCTATGTTGTCACCAAAAGAATGTGATGGTCTACTCGATGCATGAAGGTGACCGTCGACCCCGACCTCTGTGAAGCCAACGGGTTATGCGTGGCAGCCGCCCCCGATGTGTTCGAGCTGATCGATGACGACGTCGTCGACATCCTGCTTCCAGAACCGCCCCCGGAGATGGAGTCGGCCGTTGCTGAAGCAGTGATCGCTTGCACTAAGCAGGCATTGCGGCTACTTGCGGAGTGATCGCAGTGCTCGCTGCGGCACGCTAGTGCACACGAACATTGCAGAATTTGAACTTATCGTTCTACTCTGAGGGAAGTCAGTCTACGGCTGACGTGAGAGCGGTTTGCCCGGCTGTGCCATGAGGAGTCCCTATGCTGCCCGACGATGCCAAGATCATCTCCGTCGACGACCACGTCATCGAGCACCCCCGAGTGTGGCTGGACCGCGTTCCCGCCAAGTACGCCGACGTGGCTCCGCGCATCGTCAAGCTGCCCGACGGCAACGACACGTGGCTCTACGAGGGCAAGCGGGCCGGCAACTTCGCGCTCAACGCCGTGGCGGGCAAACACCCCCGCGACTTCGGGATGGACCCCCGCAGCTATGACGACATGCTGCCGGGCTGTCATGAGATCGCCGACCGCATCAAGGACATGGACATCGAGGGCGTATGGGCCCAGCTGTGCTTCCCCAACTTCGGTGGCTTCGCTGGGAGCACTTTCCATACGGCCAGCGACAAAGAGTTCGCCAAGCTATGCATCAGCGCCTACAACGATTTCATCCTCGAGGAGTGGTGTGGCTACGCACCCGAGCGTCAGATCCCGCTGATGATGGTGCCGTTCTGGGACGTTGAGGCATCTGTGGCCGAGATAGAGCGGACTGCCGCCAAGGGCGCCAAGTCCATCTCTTTCGTCGAGGCGCCTCACAGGATCGGTCTGCCTTCCTATCACACCGACCACTGGGATCCGATCTTCCGCATCTGCGAGGAGGCCAGCCTTCCGCTGTCGATGCACTTCGGCTCCGGCGGCATGCCGCAGGGACTGGCCAGCGACGGCGACCTGTTCATCGGGATCGCGCTGTTCGGCCTGAATTCGATGATGGCCACGGTTGATCTGCTGATGTCGGATGTCTTCTACAAGTTCCCTAACCTGAAGGTTGCCCTTTCTGAGGGCGGCATCGGATGGATGCCGTATCTGCTCGAGCGCATCGACTACTCCTGGGGCCGACACAAGTACTGGTGCAACATCAACGCCGACAAACTTCCCTCCGAGCTATTCCGGGAGCACATCTACGGGTGCTTCATCTCCGATCAGTCGGGCATCGAACAGCGCCACCGCATCGGCGTGGACAACATCATGTTCGAAAGCGACTACCCGCATTCGGATTCCAACTGGCCGCACACCCGCAAGCTGCTCGCCGAGCACCTGGTCGACGTGCCCGACGACGAAGCACGCAAGATCGTCGAGCTGAACGCCCGCGCCCTGTACAACTTCTGGGCCTGAAGATCCGCGCGCGCCACGAAAGGTATCGATGACCGACCTCTCACCGGGAAAGCGACTGCGCGGCAAGGTAAGTAGCACCGAGATCATCGTCGTACGACCTCCCGCCGCCCCGGTCGAGCTGTCGTGCGGTGGTCAACCGATGACGGCGGACCTGGCGGCGGGGGCTGCGGGCGCGTCAACCACCGAGAACGACACAGTGCTCGGTAAGCGCTATGTCGACAAAGAGACCGGGCTAGAAGTGTTGTGCACCAAGGCAGGACCGGGTGTGCTCAGCGCAAACGGACGGCAGCTCACCCTCAAGGCACCCAATGCACTACCGGCATCGGACTGAGGGACGCAAACCTCCACCAGACAAGTCTTACGCGCGAGCTCCTCGCCGACCTACCACACCAAACTCTCAACGGAAGCGAAACCAATGCCCGATGCCCTCATTCTTTCCGCCGCTAGAACGCCAATTGGTAGGGCCCGCAAGGGATCTCTGACGTCGGTTGATGCCTACCAACTCGCCGAGATCGCCGTCGGGGCCGCAGTCGAACGGTCGCAGATCCCCGTCGCTGACCTCGACGACCTGTTTCTCGCGGAGTCCCTGCAGGGCGGCGGGGTTATCGGCCGCAACATCGCAGTCCGTCTCGGGATGACCAACGTGCCCGGGGTGGCGATCAACCGGCACTGCGCCTCCGGCGCGACCGCCGTGCAGTTGGCGGCCGCCACCATCATGGCCGGCATGGCAGACGTGATTGTCGCTGGCGGAACGGAAAGTGCAAGCACCATGCCACGGCTGGCCAAGGTGGCACCCGGTGCAGAGGAACCCACCCGATGGTCGCCGCAGAGCCATCCGGACGCCCCCGGCATTCCGGCCTTCGACATGTCTGTCACCATCGGCGAAAATACAGCCCGGCTACACCATGTCACCCGTGAACAGGCCGACGCCTGGTCCGAGCGCTCACAACAGCGAGCGCTCAACGCCATTGCCAAGGGGTACTTCGACGACGAGATCGTCGCCGTCCCCGTCAACCAAGGCAAAGTGGTGTTCGACACCGATGAGCACCCGCGCGACACCACCCCCGAAACGCTCGCCGGGCTGAAGGTCCTGCACCCTGAAATACCCGATGCCGTTGTCACCGCTGGCAATTCTGCGGGCATCAACGACGCCGCCGCCGCGCTGGTCATCGGCAGCTCAGACTTCGCAACCAGTCGCGGCCTGACACCGCTGGCACGGATCCTGGGTTGGGCATCTGTCGGTGTGGAGATCGAGCACACCGGAATGGCGCCGGTGTCCGCAATCCCGTTGGCGCTCAAGCGCAGTGGTCTCACGCTGGACGACGTCGACCTCTTCGAGATCAACGAAGCGTTCGCAACGATGGCCGTGGCGTGCACGCGTGATCTCGGACTGGACGAGTCAATCGTGAACGTGAACGGTAGCGGTATCAGTCTTGGTCACCCCATCGCAGCGACGGGCGCCCGGATGGTGGTCTCGAGCGTTCATGAACTCGCTCGGCGTGGTTCGCGCATCGGGGTGGTGGCGATGTGCGCCGGGGGAGGGATGGGGTCGGCGTTGGTCGTCGAACGGATTTAGCTCGAGCCGAACACTCGGCGCTCGACGCTGAGCTTCGTGTATCGCCCGCCCAGCAACCATTCGGACACATAGAGGTTTCCGACGGTGTCGGTTGTGACAGAGTGCGGGGAATTGAAGCGATCGCTACGAGGCAGGTGGGGTACCTCCGTACGCCCATCGCCGGCGAGCGCATTGGGCCATCCGGGCCGGGTCGGCCACCCAGGCTCCGCGGTAGGGTCGTCGCCGATGTACCCGAGCAGATTGTCCCCGGGATCGAGTACGGCCACTCGCCCATAGAGCTCGGCGACGGCCAGCAGGTCGCCCCACTGAGCAAAATCGCTGGGGCTGTTGAGGATCTGCTGACCGAAGGTCCGCAGATAGCGGCCATCGAGGTCGTAGACGAGAACGCGGGTATTGACCCGGTCGGCAATGTAAAGCTCCGGAACCGTTTTGCGGCGATCGACGAAAATTGCGTGTGGGCACGCGAGTCGTTGACCGACCTCCTCGCCGGTCAGTGTCGACCGATGGTTTCCCTGCTTGTCGAACCGGTGCACGACTCCCGACCCGTAACCGTCCGCCACCCAGACGTCGCCCGATCCCCCGAACCGCTCCTCGTCCACGGCGCAGCCGCACGGACAGTATGGTCCCATGGGGCCGGCCCGGATGGCCGGATCCTGTTGCGGGACAGGCAACTCCGAGTGGATCGTTCCGTCCAGGCTCATCTTCACCACTCGGGGTGCCCGGGTCCGGCAGTGGACCCCCCTGCCGAACATCGCGGCCCAGTCGGGGTCGCCGTCGTCGGCGCCGCAGCTGAATACGAACCCCGGATCGCTGACCCAGATGAATTCGTCGTCGCCTTCGCGCACGAGAGTGATGCCGTGACCTTCGGTGAGGCCTGTATCGACCACGCGCAGCAGGCGGCCCGCGGTGTCGAATGCGACGAGTTGCCCAGCGTGGAAACCGATGATCTCCCCCCCGTCGGTGGCGACGACAGCGTTGTGCACCCAACAGGACGTGGCACCTGGTACGGCGGACAGATCTGCCCAATCACCGACCACCTCGTAGGGCGGGATGTTGTTGGGCAGAAAGGCATCTGAGGACACGACGTGGCCTTCCCGTCGCTCTATTCGCCGGTGACGCCGGCGTGGCGCGGCTCGGCGGAACTCGACGGCTTTGACGAAACCCTCTCGGGTTCAGTGTCGTTCACTCTGGACCACACGTCGCCCGCCTCGTCTTCGAATCTGATCCGCACGTTGGGAGACGCGTCAGGTTCCAACGAATACAGCGCGGACGCGTGTTGGTCCGGCCGTAGCCAGCGCGGGAAGTCCAGGATGTTGTGGGCTGCGAGCAGGTCCATCCGGCTGCCTAGGAAGATCGGCTGCCGAGCGGGTACCGCCCCACGTGGGTCGCTCAGCGGATGATGCTCGTCCGGCCACCGACCAACCCCGAGCTTGGCGACGACCTCGGCGATCGCTTGCCGCGAGCGTTTGGCACCGCCGGGTCGAGCGCGTCCTTCGGAATCGACCGCGCCTACCGAGACCTGCAATCCGACGACCAAGGAGGCGCTGTGATTCACCACTGTCACGGCCCAGATCTGCGGCCCGAGCAATGCGACGGGCGTTCGGTAAATCCTCAATCGGCGCGCAGGGGAGGCCCTTTCGAACTCGGTGGCCAGCTTGCCGAGGTTGCGGTGTGTCAGATCGGCGGTAATGGCTGTCTGTAGCCGGCTTTCGAAGTGAGCATCGCCCTGACCAAGGTAGCGGGGAATGACCCCCGCCTTGCTCAGCCGCTGCGTCACGTCGCCAACCCAGGCTTGGTCGTCTGCACTGAGGTCAGGGGAGGGAGGCGACTCGGCGAGGAGCCAGGCGAGTACCAACTTTCCGGCGCGTTGTGCGCGATCGACGTCGCCCATCACTTGAACGACATCGCGCCGCGCCGGGTCGAAGACGGCGATGAACACGTCGCTCCGGTCCACGATCTGGGCAGATTCCGCGGAAGGATTGAGCCGCTCAGCCCCAGCGGTGCGGTGTTGTCCACCTGAGGGCATGAGCACGATCTCGTGTCGCTGCCCACTCGCAGCGTTCCACCAATTCAGAGCCTGACCAATGGCGGGGCGGAATCGATCGGTATCGTCGGGAGAGGCGATCACCACCTCTGCAACGCGTGCAGCGAACACCATCTCATCTCCTCATCGATACGTCGGCACTCCCAGCTGGCCGGCCAGTTGATGACGTTAGGTGCTGTCGAACTCTAGCGACCATTGCTTCATACGCAAATACCGTCCTACTATAACGAACATGTCTGTATCGGCGTGAGCTGCCATCCGACGTGCGAGATGGCCCACGGGCAGTCGCCAAATGAACAGGAGAGACATTGTCGGCCGACGGAAGTGTGTTGGAGTTCGAGCCGTTCAAGCCCGGTCCCACTGAGCAGTTGCCAGCGGTGTACGCGGAGCTGCGAGAGCGGTTTCCCGTCTACCGGAGCGCTTCGAACATCTGGGTGATATCGCGATTTGATGACGTGAAGGCCGTGCAGTCGAATCCTGCGGTGTTCTCGTCGCGTCCGAACCCCTACGAGGGAGATACTCCGGCGGATGCCGAGATGAAACCCGAGGTCATCGAGCGGCTTATCGCCCTGACCGCCGGAATCCCCGTCGATATGAACGAGATGGCGTCCGCCAAAACCATCGCCGCCGCTGACCCGCCACAACACACCCGGATGCGCAGAATTGTGAGCAGGGGTTTCACACCCCCGCGAATCAAGGAGATGGCCGACGCGATCACTGAGATCGTCGACCGCTGCCTGAGCGGTATTAGCGAGCTTCCCAGCTTCGATCTTGTCGAGCGGCTGGCTGTTCCGCTGCCCGTTGAGATGATCTGTCACATCCTCGGTATCGACCGAAGCGAGTACGGCCACGCCAAACGCTGGTCGGACGTTTTCGCCGCGCATGCCAACGGAGAGTTAAGCAATCCCGCCGAACGCAGCGAGGTGATGCTGCGCAACATCAAGGAGTTCAGTACCTACTTCGTTCCGTTGATCGAGGCACGGCGTGTTGAACCGAGGAATGATTTGGTCAGTGCGATGGTCGCGGCGATCGACAACGAATCACTGACCACTGTCGAAACATTGATGGTGGCGATCACCATCATGGTCGCCGGCAACGAGACGACGACGAACCTCATCGGCAACGCCGTGGTCGAACTGCTGGCTAACCCCGACCAGCTCACATTATTGCTCGACGATCCGTCGCTGTTGCCCAACGCGGTCGATGAGGCGAACCGACTGACAACGCCGATCCAGTTCGCGTTTCGTGAGGCGACCGAAGACACCGTGGTTGCCGATACGACGATCCCGAAGGGAGCCATCGTCGCGCTGCACATGGCCGCCGCAAACCGCGATCCGCGCCGCTTCGATGAGCCCGACCGATTCCTGATCAACCGGGCCCCCGGCAAAAACCTGGCCTTCGGACATGGCATCCACTTTTGCTTGGGTGCTCACCTGGCCGGTCAGGAAGTGCGGGCCGCGATCGGCGGGCTACTGCCTCACCTGGACCGCCTCAAGCTGACCGATGCTCCGCTGCAACGCAATCCGACGGCACTGCTCAACGGATGGCAACGGGTCGAACTAGCGTGGGTGTCCTAGTGCCCCAAGGAAATTGCCGTTGAACGCGAACAGACGACGATGTTGACGGCCTCGATGCTGCTGGACCCAGCGGTCCTGCAGAACCCCTACGACTTCTATGGGACGCTGCGGGAGCAGGCGCCGGTTTGGGTGGTGCCCGGCACGGACGTCGTCGCAATCAGTACCTTCGCACTGTTGTCGGAGGCGGTGGCGCGGCCCGAGGACTTCTCCTCGACCATGCGTTGTCTGCTCTACCGCGACCAGGATGGGCTGCCGGCCCGCCTCGATTTCGGTCAGGCGGCCATGCCGACGCTGGCCACCGCGGACCCGCCCGTGCACACCACGCATCGGCGCGCAGTCTTCCCGGAATTGGTCGCACGGCGGATGCGCACCCTGGAGGACGACATTCGCGCGTTGTCAGCGGCCGCAGTCAAGCAGGCCCTGGATAACGGCAGCTTCGACTTCATGGCGACGATCGGCAACGTGGTGCCGATCACGGTGGTGGCCAGGCTGATCGGCTTTCGCGACATCGACCCGATGCAGCTTCTGGAAGCGGCGTTCGACTCCACCACGATGGTGGGCGGCACGATGTCGATGGATGAGCTCAATACTCTCGTGGCCCGCACCGAGACCATCGAAGCCTGGATCGCCGACCAGATCGCGGGCACCACAGAGGGCGAAGAAGAAGGAATCCTGCTGGCCGTTCGGCGGGCGCTGGATGCCGGCACCCTGCAAATTGGCGAGGCCACCATCATCCTGCACACCCTGCTAAGCGCCGGCGGGGAGTCCACGACCAGCCTGCTGGGCAATGCGGTCCGGATGCTCGCCGAAGATCCCCGATTACAACAGCGGCTGCGCGAAAAGCCGCAGGAACTCGATGTTTTCGTGGAGGAGGCGCTGCGGCTCGAGTCGCCGTTTCGGCAAATGATGCGCAGTGTCCCGCACGACACCACGCTGGGAGGCGCGGACATCGCGTCGGGTTCCACGGTCTTGCTGCTCTTCGCGGCTGGGAACCGAGATCGCGCACAGTTCGACGACCCGGACCGAATCGACCTGACGCGCGATTCGCCTAAACGCCATCTTGCTTTCGGGCACGGCATTCACTTCTGCGTCGGGGCCGCTCTCGCACGCATCGAAGCCCGTGCGGTGCTCGGCGCAATCCTCGAGCAGACCCGCGAATTCGCACTCGAGCCGGATCGCGCCCCGCAATGGGTGGACAGCCTGTTGGTCCGCCGGCACGCACAGCTCCATGTCTGCGCCACACCGCGGTGAGATTCACCCATCAACAGTCGAACAGCGGCTCGGCCACTTCGGTCATTGCCGATCGGCCTCGAAGCGACGCCGATCCCCGCGTCGCCCAGTGCTCCCGTTCCACCGCCTGGGCGCGAGCGAGTGCACTGCCGGACGCCAAAACTCTGGAATCCCATTGCTTGGCGCGATCAGCCAAACGCGCAGCCTCGTTGACGGCATCTCCAATTACCGTGTATTCGTAGCGGTTCTCTGCGCCGATATTGCCTGCGAACACCACACCGGCGGTTACTCCGATACCGAAGTCCACCAGGGGTAGCTGCCTCAGTTCTGTCCCGAGCCCGCGTGCCGTCGCGAGTGCCGCCGAAGCCGGTTCATCAATCTCGATGGGAGCTCCGAACACGGCCAGAACCGCGTCGCCTTCGAACTTATTGATCAGGCCGTGCCGGTCGTGCACGGCCGCGACCACGATGCGGAAGAAGTCGTTCAGAATCTCCGCGACTTCCTCAGGCGGACGGGCGGCGGCAATCGCTGTCGACCCCACCAGATCGACGAAGAGTACGGCGACGTCTCGAACGTCACCCGACAAGGACCCGTCCTGTTGAAGTGCCTGGCGAGCCACGTCGGCGCCCACGTGGCGGCCGAAGAGGTCCCGCAGTTGTTCCCGCTCCTCCAGACCTGCCACCATCCGGTTGAATCCGACCTGCAGTCGCCCGATCTCTGAGGGCTCATACACCTCGACGAGCACCCCGTTCTGGCCGTGTTCCACCTCGGTCATCGCGATGACAACTTCCCGAACCGGGTCCGAGATCGACCGAGCCACCAAGATCATCGCCCGGGATCCCAAGGCGAGCGACGCCGCAGCGAGCACCAGAATCGGTGTTTCGATTGGCGCTGACTTCTGCACGAACCAGCCGTTGGAGCGTGAAAGCACGATCAGGGCGATTCCCGCGATGGGCAACGCGCTGAAGAGGCCCCACGTAATCATCACTCGTGCAAGCACGCCGGGCATCTCGCCGGACGGGGTTGCGGTCTTCATCGATGCCGCAAGGATGGGCCGCAGGACGCGTTGAGTTATCAGGTAGCCCATGCAGGCGGTGGCGGCGCCCCCGAACAGAATGGCGGCGCCGATTACCGAGGCGACGGCGCCGCCCGCGCGGAAGTTGACCAGAACAAATACTGCCCCGCTGGCGGCCCAGATACCGAACTGGACAACGGTCTGGCGGGCAGCTATGCGCATCGCCGCGTGCTGTTGAGCGGGCGTTGGTTCGGCTCCATCGGCGAACCAACGGAAGGACGGAACCATGTACCAGACACCGGCCGCACCACCGACGGTTGCCGAGATTGCGACCAGGCCGCACAAAGCGATCAGGTTCCTTTTATTGGACAGGATGCCTGGGTCCCCTCCGGTGTTTCGGGTTAGCGAGACGATCATCAACGAGACGGCGCCAGCGGCGAGGATGTGCGCGGAGGTCAGCCCAGCCGCATAGCTGGCTCCAAGACGAATTGCTGTTTTACGCCTAGAAGTCCGGCGCGGCAACCGTGGCTCATCAGATGCTTCCATTAGTAGACCATCACTTTCGTACAGCGCATCCGACGACTAGCGTGGAGAGCATTAGATATTCTACTTCTGTTGTGATCTAGCTTTCGCACACGCCGAAGATCGTCACGACGCCGCAAGCTCGAAAACAAGAGGCCAGGACAGACTGAATGACTGCGCAGACGACGCTGATCCCGCACTTCATCGATGGCCGGCGCACGACAGGCCGGTCCGCTCGCACGGCCGACGTGCTGAATCCAAGCACCGGTCAGGTGCAGGCGCAGGTACCCATGGCTTCGGCCGCAGAGGTCGATGAGGCCGTGGTCATAGCGATCGAAGCGCAGAGGGAATGGGCCGCCTTCAATCCGCAGCGTCGGGCGCGCGTGATGATGCGATTTGTCGACCTGGTCAACAAGGAAACGGACGGCCTCGCCGAACTGCTCTCGTTGGAACACGGCAAGACGGTCGCCGATTCGCGCGGTGACATCCAACGCGGCATCGAGGTCATCGAGTTCGCCATCGGTATCCCGCACTTGCTTAAGGGCGAGCACACCGAAGGCGCGGGGACCGGCATCGACGTCTATTCACTGCGCCAGCCACTAGGCGTCGTCGCGGGCATCACGCCCTTCAACTTTCCGGCGATGATCCCACTGTGGAAGGTGGGCCCAGCGCTGGCGTGTGGCAACGCATTCGTCCTCAAGCCCAGCGAACGGGACCCGTCTGTTCCGGTCAGGCTGGCAGAGCTGTTCCTCGAAGCGGGACTGCCCAAGGGCGTCTTCCAGGTGGTGCATGGCGACAAGGAGGCCGTCGACGCCATCGTGAACCACCCGCGCATTCAAGCCGTCGGATTCGTCGGCAGTTCCGACATCGCAAAGTACATCTACTCGACCGCTGCCGCCAACGGTAAACGCGCACAGTGCTTCGGCGGAGCCAAGAATCACATGATCGTGATGCCTGACGCCGACCTGGACCAGGCTGTCGATGCGCTCATCGGCGCCGGTTACGGCAGCGCGGGCGAGCGGTGCATGGCCATTAGTGTCGCAGTCCCGGTCGGCGAGCAGACCGCGGATCGGTTGCGCGCCAGGCTCGTTGAACGGATCAACAATCTGCGCGTTGGCCACAGCCTCGATCCGAAGGCCGATTACGGGCCACTGATCACGTCGGCGGCACTAGCGCGGGTAAAGGACTACATCGCCCAGGGTATCGAGGCAGGCGCCGAGGCCGTCGTCGATGGACGCGAACGCGCCAGTGACGACTTGACTTTCGGTGAAGTCGGCCTGGAGGGCGGCTACTTCATCGGACCCACGCTGTTCGACCACGTCACCACCGACATGTCGATCTACCGTGACGAAATCTTCGGTCCTGTCCTCTGCATCGTCCGGGCAAACGACTACGAAGAGGCGCTCGCGCTGCCCTCCGAGCACGAGTACGGCAACGGCGTGGCGATCTTCACCCGGGACGGCGACACCGCACGCGACTTCACCTCCCGGGTCCAAGTCGGCATGGTCGGTGTCAACGTGCCGATCCCGGTTCCGGTGGCCTACCACACCTTTGGCGGTTGGAAGCGGTCCGGCTTCGGCGATCTCAATCAACACGGGCCCGCGTCGATCCAGTTCTACACGAAGGTCAAGACTGTCACCCAGCGGTGGCCGTCGGGTATTAAGGACGGCGCCGAGTTCAGCATCCCGACCATGAAATAGGCGAGCCTTGACAGGCAACCACTTTCGCACCGTCCCAGCAACTTTCACACTCCGGCACAGGAGCAGCAGTGAGCGAACCAGTCATCATCGAGGCCGCGATCAACGGCGCGACGTCGAAAACTGTGAATCCGAACGTGCCGGTGACCGAAGACGAGATCGTTTCGGATGCGCTGGCCTGCTTCGAGGCTGGGGCCGCGATCGTTCACCAGCACATATCGAACCACAACCTCTCCGGCGACGAGGCGGCCGAGGTGTATCTCAGTATCTGGCGACGGGTGCTGGCCGAGCGGCCAGATGCGTTGTGGTACCCGACAATTAACCTCGGGCCACCAGCTCACTGGTACGACCATATTCCGCCCTTGGCGGAGTCCGGACTACTGCGGATGGGAGTCAGCGACCCGGGGTCGGTCAACATGGGAGTCCCGGTGGACGGCCTGCCCGTCGGTTCGTTCGTGTACAGCAACAGTTTCGACGATGTCGCCCATCAGCTGGAGCTGTGCCACACCCATCAGCTGGGCCCGAGCCTAGCCATCTACGAACCAGGCTTCCTGCGCACGGTCTTGGCATACCACCGCAGCGGACAACTTCCGCCCGGCTCGTTCATCAAGCTGTACTTCAGCTCCGAGCGGGGTCTCAGCGGAACGGCATTCGGGTTGCCGCCAAGCCCTACGGCTCTCGCGGCGTATGTCGAGCTTCTCGACGGCACGGGTCTGCCCTGGGCGGCTTCGGCAGTCGGTGACGACCTCGTTCGCAGCGAACTGTGCCGCGCTGCACTCGACGCCGGTGGCCACCTGCACGTAGGGCTGGAGTTCTACGCCGGCGACCGCACCCCCACCAATGTCGAGCTGGTGGTCGAGGCCGTCGAGGCGGCCGCCGCAGCTGGCCGTGAGGTGGCCACCAGCGCCGCCGCCGCCGCACTACTCGGCCTCCTGCGCACCATGGAATCGGTGCCCCGATAGACATTGCAGATTCGAAATCGGGTGCTGGACAACAACAATAGGGAGGTTGACCGATGACCTATGACCTCGTGATCCGCGATGGCACAATCGTCGACGGCTGGGGGGGAGCGCCCTATCGGGGCGACGTCGCGGTACGTGGCGGCGTCATCGTGGCGGTGGGGTCGATCGATGGTGCGGGCAGGCATGAGATCGACGCGGCAGGCCTGTTGGTCACACCGGGATTCATCGACCTACACACCCACTACGACGGTCAGGCGATCTGGTCGGATCGGCTCAACCCGTCGTCGTCGCACGGTGTGACCACAGCGGTAATCGGTAACTGCGGTGTGGGATTCGCGCCTTGCCGGCTGGCCGATCATGACGTGCTTGTCGACGTCATGGCCGGTGTCGAAGACATTCCTGGCGTGGTCATGGTCGAGGGTTTGGCGTGGGACTGGGAGACGTTTCCCCAATTCCTGGACCGGATCGAGGCGGGTCGGCGTGACATTGATGTCGCGGCGTTGCTGCCACATTCGCCATTGCGGGTCTACGTAATGGGGCAGCGCGGCGCCGACCGCGAACCGGCGACGGTTCACGACCTGGCCGAGATGCGCAAGCTGGCTGCCGAGGCGGTGCGGGCCGGAGCGTTGGGCTTCGCCTCGTCGCGATTGGCTACCCACCGCACCGACGGCGGGCAGCAAATCCCGAGCTACGACGCCGGGGACAACGAGATTCTCGAGATCGCGCGGGGGATAGCCGACGGCGGTGGGGGATTGATTCAGTTCGTACCGGACATCCCTGCCGCCGGCTACGAATCGGTACTGCAGACGGTGTTCGATGCCGCCAATGTCGTCGGCCTGCCGGTGACGTTCACGCTTCTCGTTGGCAATGCTGGTGATCCCCTGTGGGAGAAAGCAATTACGATGGTGGAGAAAGCCAATGATGCCGGAGGGGACGTCACCGCGCAGGTCTTCCCCCGGCCTATCGGGTTGATGCTGGGTCTGGAGTTAACGATAAATCCGTTCACGTTGTGTCCCACCTATGGCCAGATCGCTGATCTTCCGCTAACCGAACGCGTCGCGCAGATGCGCAAACCCGATGTGCGCGCGAAGATCCTGGCCGACCGACCCACCGACGCCACATCCAATCCGTTGTTTCACCTGGGACAGGCGTGGGAGTGGATCTTTCCGATCGATGACCGCGCCATCTACGAGCCCGACCGCACCGAGAGCATATTGGCCAGAGCGCGAACCCGGGGTGTCTCACCGTTGGAGGAGGCCTACGACCGTCTGCTCGATGATGATGGCCACGCCATGCTGCTGGGCGCCATGGCTAACTTCACCGACAACTCCCTGGACACCGTCGGCAACCTGATACGCCGTGATGACGTGGTGCTGGGTTTGGGCGACGGTGGCGCCCATTACGGAATGATTTGCGACTCAAGCTATCCGACCTACCTGCTGACGCATTGGGCGCGCGACCGGGACACGGGTCGACTGTCGGTCGCCGAGGCAGTCCGGGAACTGACCTCGACACCGGCCAAGGTAGCCGGACTGCTCGACCGTGGTCGGATCGAGGTTGGCTACAAGGCCGACCTCAACGTCATCGACCACGCCGCGCTGCGATTGCACAAGCCAGTGATCACCCACGACCTACCCGCGGGAGGACGCAGACTGGACCAGAGCGCCAACGGCTACGTTGCGACCATTGTTTCGGGCCAGGTGATCGCCGAGCACGACGTGCCCACCGACGCCAGGCCCGGCCGACTTGTCCGCGGGCGCCAGCCCGCACCGGCCGGATTGCGCGGCTGATGGACGCCACCGCCCTGGAGTCAGTGGACGACGTCACTCCGGAGTGGATGGCAGCTGTCCTTGCGCAGAACGGCATCGCCGCCACCGTGTGTCGCGTATCCACCGTGCCGGTCGGCAACGGACAAATGGGTTCGTGTTATCGGCTATCCATTGGCTACGGCACCGGCGATGGACCGGACCGGCTGATCGTGGAGCTGCCGGCCACCGATGCGGCAAGTCGCGCCGCCGGCCAACTCGGCTACCGATGCGAGACTACGTTTTACCGCACGGTCGCTGATCGGGTGCACCTCGACATCCCACGGTGCTATTTCGCCGCGATGAACGAGTGCGGCGACGGATTCACCCTCGTGTTAGAGGACCTTGCACCCGCCGAGGCCGGCGACCAAATCGCCGGTTGCTCTCTCGATCAAGCTCGTGCGGCCGCAGTCAACGTCGCTGGATTGCACGCGCCGACCTGGAATGACCCGTCGCTTCGTGAACTCGACTGGCTCATACCAGATCTCGCAGCGTACCCGGAAGTAGCTGCCGCATTCCTCGTGGACGCCACCGCCCAGTTTCTGGACCGCTACGAGGTCACCCCGGACACCGCCGTGACACTGCGCCGCTTCGCTGATCGATTCGTGGACTGGGCAACTGGGCGACCCGAGCCGTTCGCCATGCTGCACAGCGACTACCGCCTGGACAATCTGCTCTTCGCCGAACCCGATGCCCCCCGACCGGTGATCGCCGTCGATTGGCAGGTCGTCACCGTCGGGTCGCCACTGCGCGATGTTGCCTTCCTTGTTTCCACTGGTCTGTCGACCGCGCGCCGGCGCGCCGGCGAGAAGGGGATCGTCCAGGCCTACCATCGGCGCCTCGTCGCGCTCGGAGTCGACGGCTACAGCATCGAACAATGTTGGGAGGACTACCGGTACGGGCTGTTTCAAGGCCCACTCATCACGGTGTTGGGCGCGTTCGTCGCTCAGCCCACCGCGCGGGGCGACCGGATGTTCGCCGTCATGGCCGAGCGGTCATCGACGGCGATCAGCGACCTAGATGCGATGTCTCTGGTATGACGGCATTCGGGATTGGGAGCGCATGAGGTCCTGGTGCGAACGCGAGATTCTGGTGGGCCTCTGGTGATTGAGCGCTACCGGGGCCGGGTTGCGGTCGTGACCGGGCGAACCACAGGAATCGGGCGAGGTATCGTCGAACGCCTTGTCAGCGAAGGGGCTTCGGTCGTCACCTGTGCACGTCATCCGCCGGAATCCCCATTGCCACATGGAGCGACGTTTGTTGCTGCGGATATCACCGACGAGGCGTCGATATCCGGCGTCATCGATGCGGCAGTGGACCGCTATGGTCGGCTCGACGTGGTCGTGGCGAATGCGGGCGGTGCCAACATCGGACCCTGGCCCGACGAACCCGTCCAGCAATGGCGCGAGCTGATCGATATCAACCTGCATGGCGCGATGCTCACATGTCGGGCAGCGTGGCCGCATCTGGTGTCGACAAAGGGAAACATCGTCGTCATCTCGTCGCTTTCGGCGTGGATGGGTGTCGGCGCGCACGAGATGGAACGGATGGGCGGCTTTCAGCCCTCCGCCGCCTACCAGGCGAGCAAGGCCGGGATCGAGGGACTCGCAAAGCATCTCGCAGGCCGTGGCGGCGAGCATGGGCTGCGAGTCAACGTGGTGCGTCCAGGGCGCATCCTGACCGACAAGTGGCAAGGTTTCCTCGGCGAGGATGGCCTCTTCTGGTCGCATTATCAGAACATTCAGTTACTCAAACGTCATGGCCGCGCTGAGGACGTCGCAGCTGCCGTGGCGTTCTTGGCTTCCGACGAAGCAGCTTTCATTACCGCCGCAGTCCTCGACGTCGACGGCGGCGCAGCCGCCAAACTCTAACCACCTGGAGGAACCGTGCTAAGCCCATTCGACGACTTCCCAATCCACCCCTCGGCCGATCCAATCGCCCACCCCGCCACGGGCGATATCAACCACTACGACCGGTACTGGTTCAACGGCCATCAGCGCGACGGAGCGTTCTACTTCGGTGCGGCAATGGGTCATTACCCGGTGCGCGGCGTGATCGACGCCGCATTCAGCATCGTGCGCGACGGAGTGGAGCACTCGATCTTCGCCTCCGGCGCGATGCCGACCGACCGATCCACCACCATCGGTCCGATCCGCATCGACGTGGTCGACCCGATGCGCACCATTCGCTACGTAGTCGAACCCAATGAGCACGGCATCACGTGCGACCTGCTTTTCCGCGCGACGACTGTCGCCGTCGAGGAACCCCGCCAGCAGCGACGCACGCCCGAGGGAATCTTGCTCACCGACCACACTCGTCTGACCCAGTGGGGTAGCTGGCAAGGCACAGTCACCGTCGACGGCCACGAGCTGCAGATCGACCCCGTCGAGGTCTCGGGCACACGCGATCGCTCGTGGGGCGTGCGCCCCATTGGCGAGCAGGTGCAGGTCATCCGACAACCCATGCCGCTCCAGGTGTTCTGGCTTTGGGCCCCAATACATTTCGGTGACCGCTTCACTCATCTGGCCGTTCACGAGCACGAAGACGGCAGACGGTGGCTCGAAACCGCGTTGGTCATCGATCCCATCCCCGACGGCGCAGCCCCGTGGAGCACCGCCGGCGTGCGCGAATGTCATGACATCCGTTACGAACTCGACTGGGAGCCCGGTCGTCGAGAAATCAAACGCGCGCGACTGTGGTTCGATGACCCCGACGAGGGCGAAGTCTTGATCGAAGTCGAAAAGAAGTTCACTTTCCGGATGCGCGGAATCGGCTATTGGCACCCACACTGGGGTCACGGAACCATCCACGGCCCGCTCGAGACCGGGCGCGAGTCAATCAAGCTGGACGACTTCGATCCCACCGACTTCGCCTCAATTCACCTCCAAAACCTGGTAATCGCAACGATGGGCGATCGCCGCGGCGTCGGCGTCGTCGAGCAGGTCGCCATCGGACCCCACCGACCGAGCGGATTGACCGGCCTGCTGGACGGACATCGAATTGCCAAACCGTCATAGCAACGACTCTTGCACCGAGGTGACCACGACGATGAGGCGCTCCATCCCTCGGTCGACCGCGTACCCCGCGATGCATATCCTTACTGCGGAGCAGGGCGCGTTCGACGGTGGCGTCGCCACCTCGCGCTTGGGTCGTCTGCTGAATGTCGTCGAAGGTTTGGACCCGTCGTGCAGCAGCGGCAGCACCTCGCACCGACATGGATGATGGCAACACCACGAAATTGCGTGCGTATGCAGCTTCGCTATACAAGCATCCCCGCGCTGCATAGTCGGCGATCACCTTGTGGAGTTCTCTAATGCCGGCATGGCCTTTGGGTAGCCGGTGCGATGCCGGCCGTGCTCCGTCAGCAGCCATCACTGAGACGTCATAGTGGTCCTCTGCCTGAATCGTCACCGCCAAGGCGGTCATCTTTCGGCGCGGTTACTGTTGCGGATCGGTGAGGGCTTGTTCCGCGATGCGGACGCAATCGGCGACGCTTGAGTCGGCGTGTATGGCTACCTCGTTGAGGATGTCGCGGACCTCGTCGGTGGTGAGGCCGTTGGCTAGGGCTTGTTTGATTTCGCTGCGCAGCTCGGCAGTTCGGTGTAGTGCTGCGGCGGCGGCGATGTTCAACATGCTGAGGTCTTTTGCAGACAATCGGGTGTTGTGTGTTGGCCGTTGATCATCTTGTTGCATGATGCCCTTTCGTTCGTGCAACCGGTGCGTACCCCCGTCTTTCACTGGCGGTAAATCTGGCTACGCGCAGGCTGATCCGCGGTTAGTCCGCGTTGGACCTTGTATCCGCTCGTCAGGCAGAACATGGCGCGATCGAGGATCGGGAGTGTGTCGGTGACGGCGATCTCGCCTGGCGGCGAAGCGCCCACGAAGACATTGATGGTCGCAGATGATGTCTGTCCGCACGAAGATACATTAGTTGCATTTTATGATCATGATCTTCTCTTCAGAAGAATCTGCTGCTAGCGTTGCCCGACATCATCATCTTCGACCAGGGCGCCGCTCGGCGCCAGGCAGCGGAGATTACGTATACGAAATCGTTGCCGGTGCACTCGCTCGCATCGATGCTGGGGTCGCTAATGTTCACCACCACATCGCCGATTTCACCGTCTCAGGCAGGTGGCCAGCCGAGGTGTACCTGAGCCTCTGGCGACGGGTAAGGAGAATTCATGTCTGAAGCCACCCAGTCCAATACGGTCGGTCCACGCCCTCCGGACGGCGACTGGCTCGGCACGCCGTTTCTCAGGTTCACCCGCGAGGGACCTCTTGCGATCTGCACTTTGGACCGCCCGCAAGCCCGAAATGCCATGACGGCCGCGATGTATTTCGGCATCGGATACGCGGTGAACCGGGTCAACTCCGATAACGACCTGGCCGGTCTGATCATCACGGGTACTGGCGATGTCTTCGCGCCGGGCGGTGATCTCGGCGGCGGCGGAGTGGACCACTGGATGGACTTCGGATCAACGTTGTCGATGGACGCTGTGCTGCCGTTCGACACGTTACGAACCTCGGCCAAGCCCGTGGTCTCAGCGGTCAACGGACTGTGCCAGGGCGGTGGCCTGATGATCGCGATGTGTAACGACATGGCGATGGTGAGCGACCGCGCGACATTCCGGGTGCCCGAACTGTTCCGAGGTATCGCAGACACCTATTACAGCCAGATGCTGGCCCGCATCATCGGGCCGGTCCGCACGCGGGACCTCATGCTGACCGGTCGTGTCCTGTCCGCCGAGGAGGCCGTTGATTGGGGCCTGGTCGCCCGCGTGGTCCCACACGATGAACTCATGGACTCTGCGCGCGACGTGCTGGGGCAGTGCTGCCGCACGGCGCCCACCGCCCGCGGTGTCGTGAAGGCGAGCTTGGACAACTATCTGGGTCTGAATGACCGCATCGGAATGCGTTCCAGCCTACGGGCGCCCGAGGCTGCCGAAGGATATCGGGCTTTCAAGGAGCGGCGCTCGCCCAGCTGGGTGCACCCCGACCTGCAGCTGGCAGGGCGGCTCTAGTCGCCTTCGGCGAGGCGCTGGAAGTCGATGTCTCTTGCCCAGCACCGCGTGGTGGGCTGCGGGCGCTAGTGTCTTACCCGGCGCGCGGCGCATTAGGTGTCATTCGTAGGCAAGTTCTAGGCGTTCGAGGCGCCGCACCAGGAGGCTCGGCGGCCACCGCCAAGTATGAGCGGCCTCGATCTTCGAGGTGCGTTCAAGAAGCTGCCTGAGCACGATTTGGGCCTCCAGCCGAGCGAGGGCCGCCCCGATGCAGAAGTGTGTTCCCTTGCCAAAAGTGATGTGACCCTTGCCATTGCGACGGTCTAGCCGGAACTCATTGGGATCGTCGAAACGCGACGGATCCCGATTGGCCGCCCCCCACAACAACAGCAGGTGAGAACCCCGCGTCGAGATTCACTCCGCACAGCTCGTATTAAGGTATGCGACTGGTTCGTAAGCTTTTTGACTTACTCACACAACCCCGTTAGGTTGTCGTCCCAGACGGCCGTGCAAGCACAGCTTCCATATCCCCGGACGGAGTCGGCTTGAGCGAATGGACCGATCGCGACGACCGTCAACGGGTCGCCCGTGCGGAGTACGAGCACATCATGTGCGCGCCGGCCCCTGCCCCGGTCAGCGCCTACATTGATGGCGGAGTGATCGGGTTCGTCTTCGCCGAGATGTGGCGCCGCGGCGTACTCACGCCTCGCGATCGTCGCTGGATCACCCTTGCGTGCGTCGGCATGGCCGACGCACCCGTGCCCATGGAGACCCACTGTTACGCCGCCCTCAAGAGCAACGAGGTGACCAAGGAGGAGATCGACGAGTTCCTGCTCTTCTTCGGCACCCAGGCGGGTTGGCCCAAGGGCTCGTCGATGCTCACCTACATCATGGCTGCCTTCGCCAAAATCGCCGAGGAGGACGGCGAGACGCTGACCTTCGCGAGGTTCGTCCCGTGGGCCGATCCGGTTGCCGACGGCGTCCGCCGAGCCCGAGGTGAGGCGGCATACGCGGCCGTGCACGGAGCCGCGCCTGCACCGCCACGCACCTCATTTCAAGCCGTGGGCGACCTCGACTACCTCTACGGCGAGATCTGGAGCCGCGATGAGTACCTCACCCCGCGCGACCGACGACTAGTCGCAATCTCCTGCAGCGCCGCCCTCGGGATCGATGCGGAGATGACCGATCAGCTCGAGTCCGCCTTGCGCAGCGGCGATCTCACGTTCGACGAGCTGCAAGAGGTCGTCATGCACATCGCGGTATATCTCGGTTGGATCGTGGCGCGACGCCTCGATCACCTCCTGGTGGCGGCGGCGAAGAATACCGGCACAGACAGCTAACGAGGCGGCGATGCTCGCGTGATGCCAGGTTCTCCGATCGGGTCCACGCCTTCGGCGAAGGAGACGCTGGTGCTTGAGGCGGTTCGAGTGCCCGCCGCCTTGCCTATCAGCGTCGCCGACGACGTCGTTGCATTTCGTATGCGCACGGCCGCGGAGCAATTCCTCGCCTACGGGTGACCTGGCCTGGCCGGCCGGCAGCTAGCCCGAGTCCGACTCCGGAAGTGTTGGTCTCGTTGACTGATCCTCCCGTCGAACACTTCGCCTGGACTGGGGGGCGTCGTCCGCACCGCGACCGGCTTGATCGCTGCCCTCCCACCAGCGGTAAAAGTCGAGATCGGTGATCGCCGTAGCCGCTCGCTCCGTTGCCGCGATGAACATCCTTTCCCCCGTTCGCTCAGCTGGGACAGTCGGCCACGATGTCGCGCTCGGGACCGATGATCATCCGTTCAGGGCAGGGCCCGCATTCGCGGACGGTCGGACGTGGATCCTTGGAGCGCGGTCAGTGTCTCGGCCGAGGGAACCGCTGTAAGAAACGCAACCATCCCGTCCAGCAGTGCGCTGACATGGACGGCGTAAGTCGACACGGTCGTCCCAAACACGCGCGCACGGTGGCGGTCGGCGCAGGCGTGCACGCACATCGCCGACACCCGATGAATGCGGTCGTCGCGCAGCGGCTGCGGCACGTGGTCGATCAGGGCGCCGACGTGGTCGATGTACGCCTGATGTGATTCGCGGTGGGGAGCTGGCAGGGTGGATAGCGGGCTGCTTCGGTAGTCGTAGCGCAACAGTTGTTCGAGGAAGGGCAAGTAGTAGCAGGTTTCGTCTTCAGCTAGTTCGATGAGTGGGAGCTGATGCGCCTCCACCACGCTTCGCAGGTCGTCCGCGGACATCCGCGCCCCGAGCAACTGTCTTCGGCGGGTCAGGTGTTCGAGTCGGTTCGCCAGGATCGCTTCGACAAGTGCATCTTTCGATCCGAAGTGGTACTGCACGGCGGACTTGTTCGCCATTCCTGCCGTGGTGCCAATGAGCCGGAGTGGAACACCGTCGAGACCGTGCTGGGCGAAGAGTCGCTCCGCGGTGAGCACCAACCGCTGCTTGGCCGACGCGCCTACCGGTGTGGACACCGACGTGGACATTTGACCAGAATCTCATACTAGACGGATTAAGTCCTATAACTTAACATCCAGTCGAAGGTTTGAGAGGTGAATCGTTATCGACGAGCACCCGCGTCACTGAATCGCAGAGTAGACATCGAAGAGTCGGCGGTAGCCGACATAAGGAGATGCAAATGTCAGCACGATTCGAGGGGCGCGTTGCATTCATCACCGGGGTGGCCCGCGGCCAGGGCCGCAGTCACGCGGTGCGTCTGGCCCGGGACGGCGCCAACATCATCGGGATCGACATCTGCGCCGACATCCCGGCCAACCACTATCCGATGGCATCCCGCGATGAACTCGACGAAACCGTCGAACTTGTCGAGCGTGAGGGCGCCAAGATCGTCGCCAGCGTGGCCGATGTCCGCGATTTCCACCAGGTCAAGGCTGCAGTGGACGCCGGCGTAGCGCACTTCGGTCGGCTCGACATCGTGTGCGCGAACGCCGGCATTGCGCCGGTCGCCTTCCGCGAGCTGACCCTCGAGGAGGAACTCGACCAATGGCGCGCCGCGACCGGGGTAATCCTTGACGGCTCTTACCACACCGCTTCGGCGGCGATACCGCATCTCATCGCTGGCCAACGAGGTGGGTCGATCGTGTTCACTAGCTCGACCGCGGGATTAAAAGGCTTCGGCGGCCTGCAGGGCGGAGGACTCGGATACGCTGCGGCGAAGCACGGAATCGTCGGACTGATGCGCACACTGGCAAATGTGCTGGCGCCCCACAGCATTCGGGTCAACACCGTGCACCCGACCGCCGTGCGGACCATGATGGCGGTCAATCCAGCCATGACCGAATTCCTAGAGCACTACCCAGAGGGTGGTGTACATCTGCAGAATCCAATGCCCATCGACATGATAGAGCCCGAGGACGTCAGTGCAGCCATCGCCTTTCTGGCGTCCGATGAGGCCAAGTACGTCACCGGCGTCACCTTCCCAGTCGATGCCGGCTTCTGCAACAAGCTTTGACCCATGAGAAAGACGTCAACCGGCCGGGTGGCCGGAAAGCGGGTATTAATCACCGGGGCTGCGCGCGGCATGGGCCGCAGCCACGCCCTACGGTTGGCCGAAGAAGGCGCCGAC
The DNA here is from genome assembly GCF_900157365.1 of Mycobacterium numidiamassiliense. Lineage (GTDB taxonomy): Bacteria > Actinomycetota > Actinomycetes > Mycobacteriales > Mycobacteriaceae > Mycobacterium > Mycobacterium numidiamassiliense. Next base: position 1,521,060 of record NZ_FUEZ01000004.1, read on the forward strand.
GTCATCCTCTTCGACATCTGCGCAACGCCGCCCGGGCTGGAATACGAACTGGCTACCGAGGACGAGCTTCAAGAAACCGCCGACCTGGTCGCCGAGCGTGGCGGCAAGGCGATCACCGCGGTCGTCGACGTTCGCGACGCCGAGGCCTTGGCATCAGCCGTCAATGCAGCCGCGGGCCAGCTGGGGGGGTTGGATGCCGCCGTGGCCAATGCCGGCGTGCTGACCGCTGGCACGTGGGACACCACGACGGCAGAGCAGTGGCGATTAGTGACCGACGTCAACCTCATTGGGGCATGGAATACGTGCGCGGCAGCAATACCGCACCTGCTTGAGCAAGGCGGTGGCAGCTTGATCAACATCAGCTCAGCGGCCGGAATCAAAGGCAGCCCGCTGCACATCCCTTACACAGCGGCCAAGCAAGGCATCGTCGGCATGAGCGTCGCTCTAGCGAACGAGCTTGCCGCTCAAAGCATCCGAGTCAACACCGTCCATCCGACGGGGGTGTTGACCGGGATGGCGCCACCAACCATGCACAAGCTAATCCTCGAAGACCGATCGGACCTCGGTCCTATTTTCGGGAATGCGCTCCCCGTACCGCTGATCGAGGCCATTGATGTTAGTAATGCGGTGCTGTACCTGGTGTCCGACGAAGCACGATACGTCACCGGCCTGCAGTTCAAAGTCGACGCCGGCGTCACCATCCGATGACACATCCATCCGGTGTCATCGCTATCAGCGTGCCCGAGGATCTGCCGCTGTCGGCATGGGCGAAGGCGTTTGACACTAGTGTGCTGTCGATCGCTCGGAGTCTGCGGACTTTCCTGCTTGGACTGCTGGCCCAGGGCCGAGCGCACATCATCAACACCGCGTCGACGTCGGCGTTGTGGCCCTTCGGCTACGACCGCCTTCCCTGCGTGGCGAGCAAGGCGCCCGCCCTGGCGCTCATTGAGGCCACCGAGGTGGGGCGTCTCGTCGTCGACGCCATCAAGGACGACACTTTTTTCCTCACCACCCGCCGCGAAGTTCCCGACATCGTGCGCAAGCGTGCCGACGACATCGACGCCTTCCTGAGCGCCCAGATCGCCGCGTTGGCCACCCCATGACCGCAGCCAAGCCGATCGTCGGATTCATCGGCCTCGGGAGCCAGGGGGCGCCGATGGCCCAGGCGCTCATCGATGCTGGTCATGACACCGTGCTGTGGGCCCGCCGGCCCGAGGCCCTTGAGCCGTTCGCCGACACCGCGCGCGTCGCATCCAACCCCGCCGAACTCGCTGAATTGGCCGATGTGGTCGGCATCTGTGTGCTCAACGACGACGATGTGGTCGAGGTGGCGCTGCGCCCGAACGGATTGTTGGCCGGGATCACCCCGGGAACGACGGTGCTGATCCACAGCACCGTGCACCCGACCACCTGCCGGCAACTGGGCGACCGCTTCAGCGAACGCCGCGCCCACGTGCTGGACGCGCCGGTCAGCGGCGGCGGCGAAGCAGCCCGTGCTCGGCGGCTGCTCGTGATGGTGGGCGGAGATCACGAAATTTACACGGCGGTCGCGCCTGTGCTGTCCGCTTTCGGCGACCCTGTCGTGCACGTCGGAGCCCTAGGCTCTGGCCAGCTGGCCAAACTCCTCAACAACCTACTGTTTACGGCAACGCTGGGTCTAGCACATGAGACTGCCGAGCTCGCGGCCGAGTTGGGCGTGGATGCGACCGCCCTGATGAGCATCCTGCAGCACGCCAGCGGACGCAGCTTCGCGGTGCAGATGTACGCCGGGCTACTCGGGGGCCTTCGGCCACCGTCGGCTCGCGTGCGCACCATCGCGGGCTTGCTCGGCAAAGACGTCGCCATCGCCCGAGACCTCGCAGAAAACGCCAACGCCGGTGACCATTTGCTGACCGTCGCCCACCGGATGCTGGCGGCGATGGGACACGACCTTTGCGTGTGACCTCGACCGCACCCAACCTATCAACGGATCAAAGGAGACCCGCCGTGTCCATCGCTCTCAGCGAACTCGAACAGCCTCAAGACCGCCACCTGGCACGATCTTCTCAGCGGAACCTCCATGACCCAGTGGCGATGAGCGCGGCGGTCACCGGTTGGTTCACGGCGAAGCAGGATCAGCCATGAGCACGGTCATCGATGACCCGCGGGCCAAGCAGCGCCAACTCGGCATCGCCCGGCCCCTCATCGACGGGGCGTGGCTTGACCAGACGTCCCTCGGCGAGGTCGATCACATCGATCCCGCGACCGGACGGGTCAACGGCACTATCGCGTTGTGCGGCCCCGAGGAAGTCGAGGCCGCCGTTGCCGCAGCCAAAGGAGCGTATCCGGCGTGGCGGGCATTGTCTGCGGACAAACGCCGGCGCATCCTGCAGCGCATCGAGGAGTTGGTGGAGGCAGATCTGCCGGAGCTCGGCAGACGCGCTACCGCCGAATTGGGCCATCCGCTAAGCACCTCGACGTCGTTGTCTTACATGTGCGCCGCCTGGTTCGGGTATTACGCCGGCTGGTCAGACAAAATCGAGGGCGCCACCATTCCACTGACCCCAGCGTTCAACGCCGGCTTCGACTACACTCTCGCCGAACCCTACGGTGTCGTCGGAATCATTCTGACCTGGAACGGGCCGATGGTGTCGGTGGGCATGAAGGTCGCCCCCGCCCTGGCGGCGGGCAACTGCGTGGTGTTGAAAACACCTGATATCGCGCCCTATACCGTGGCACGGTTCGCCGAACTTGCCCTGGAAGCCGGTGTGCCACCGGGGGTGCTGCACGTGTTGCCCGGAGGTGCCGAGGCCGGCGAAGCCTTGGTCCGGCATCCCGACGTTGGAAAGATCTCATTCACCGGCGGAATCGCCACCGCCAAGAAGATCCTCGACGCCGCCAGGCACACCGTGAAACCCGTCGTCCTCGAACTCGGCGGCAAGTCGGCCAACCTCGTTTTCCCCGACGCCGACCTCGATGCGGCCGCTGCGCTGTCCGTGCACTCCTGTTTCACGATGGCTGGGCAGGGCTGCGTCCTGGCAACCCGCATGTTGGTGCACCGATCTGTTTACGACGAGGTGGTCACCGCAACCGCGAAAGCGATAACCGGTCTGCGCCTGGGCGACCCGTTCGCATCCGAAACGACCCTGGGCCCCGTGGTGAACGAGGCGGCCTTCGCGCGAGTGCTCACAGCAATTCAACGCGCACAAACCGGCACCGCCGCTCGGCTGATCAGCGGGGGACACGCCGCACCGTCGGATGAGCTTGCCCCCGACATTGCCGGTGGCTACTACATCGAACCGACCCTGCTCATAGACGTCGATCCCCATAGCTCTGTCGCGCAAGAGGAAGTGTTCGGCCCGGTGCTGGCCATCACGCCGTTTGACACCGAGGACCAAGCCGTCGAAATCGCCAACGCAACCCCTTATGGCCTGGGCGCTTTCGTACAGACGCGCGACGTCGCCCGCGTCCACCGGATTGCACCGCTACTGCAGGCTGGAACGATATCGGTCAACGGGACATCCGGGCTCCCCCCGGGGGCGCCGTTCGGCGGCTACAACCAGAGTGGGTACGGCCGCGAAGGCGGCCGGGAAGGACTCTTCGAGTTCCTGCGAACCAAGAATGTGTTCGTCCGGATCTAACGTCTATCTGCATCTGCATCTGCATCTGCATCTGCACCGTCGAGACGTTGCAACGCGTTCTCGACGTCCTGCCCGACGTCGCGGTGGTCAGCCTCTACGGACAAACCGAGGGCAGCCCGATCACCAGTTTAGGTCCGAACGACCATCGATTGGCCGCGGTCAAGAACCCCGACGTTCTATGCACCGTCGGTCGGCCGGTGAGCGGTCTTCGTCTGCAGATCGACAAGCCGGACCGGGCGGGAATCGGCGAAGTGCTCGCCGCCGCGGAGCACCTGTCCGCTCAGGCCGCCGACGGGTGGCTGCACACCGGTGATCTGGGTGTGCTGGATGCCGACGGTTATCTCCGTCTTTGCGGTCGTCGGCACGATATGGTGGTTCGCGGCGGGGAGAACGTCTATCCGTTGGAAGTCGAGAATGTGCTCAGTGCCCACCCCGCGGTCGCTGCGGTGGGCGTTGTGGGCGTGCCGGATACGCGACTCGGAGAAACCTTGGCCGCGTTCGTTGTTCCGACAGACCCGGCTCATCCGCCACGGCCCGAGGAGCTCGGTTCCTTCGCTCGGGTCACGCTCGCCGGCTTCAAGATTCCGCACTATTGGTATGCGGTCGCCGAGCTGCCACTGAACAGCGCAGGCAAGGTCATTCGCGCCACACTTCGTTCGTCACATCTGGAGCGCCAGCACAGTGAGTCAACTTAAATTATCTGCACACGCTGGCCCAGGATGCCGGGCGAGACGTTCCGGAGGATCTGACGAAGGCACAGCTGTCGGCGCTCTATCCGTTGGCCCATCTCGTCGTGAGAATCCCAGACAGACCGGCCGGTCAGTGATCTGGCTGGACTTCTGGCGACTGGCCGAGACCTTATCCGTTATATAGTTTAACGTCTGGATCTATGCCGATAGCCGTGCGAAGCACGGTCATATCAGCAGGTCGACCGACTCATACTTTTCGGCGGTCGGAGTGCGGCGACGTGGCTCGGTCATTCGAGCCCCCAGCCACGAAGGGCCGTGCCTCGCCGGTCACTTTGATCGTCGGCGCAGCTGCCTTCGGCTTGCTCGTGCTGACGCCGCCACCGCGGGCGCATGCCGCCCCGGCGCCTGAGGTCGAATATGTCTACGACGTGGTGGTGCGGCGCCATTACGGCTTCCCAAACAACGATGCACTTACTTATGGCCACGGGATCTGCGACAAGGTCGGTCGGGGCGAGGCCTACGGGCAAGTCATGGGTGACGTCAAGAGTGACGTCACCCCCAGCGACGAGTTCGCGGCTAATTACCTTGTCTCATACGCGGTCAACTTGCTATGCCCTGCCCTGATATGGCAGCTGCGGAACTCGGCCGCTGGCTACCTACCGCCCGGCGGGGCAGTTGCGCCCGGTACCTATTACTCTGACGCCGGTGGCCCCAAAGCCCGGAGGTTGCGACGGCGGCCCACCGGCAAGGGAGGTTAGTAGGCACTGGCCATCGTTATCGCCCTGCCGGGCGCCAACAGCAGCTTTAGCTTCCCGGTGCTGACCGCGATGGTCCGACCATGACGAACTAGGCCGATTTACGGCAAACTTGGCATTAGTGGTAGCGAAACGCCCAGGTGGTGTCCGATGATCCCAGCTAAGTAGACACCACCGCCGCAAAGGAAGCACGATGGCTGCGTCACAGATACCAGAAAAGGTGGCCAGGGTTTCGGGACGTTCGAAGCTGCTGCTAGATGGTAAACATTCGCCCGGCGAGCTCCTGACGATCCAGGAGTTGGCGGAGCGGCTGACGGTGAGCGTGGGTTGTATACGTGCGTGGCGCCTGCGTGGCGATGGTCCACCCGCGATCCGCGTTGGCACCGCGCTGCGGTGGGATCCTGGCGAGGTCGATGAGTGGCTCAACTCTCGACGCGAATCACGTTGGCGGGCAGGGTGATTGAGCGACGTGAAGGTCCCGGGGGTACGTGGGTCTATCGGGCGCGTGTCTATTACCGGGGCCGCTATGTGGCATCGCGGACGTTTCCGCGAAAACGTGACGCGCAAGAGTGGGAACGGCGCCAGGTGGATAGCCTGCGTTCGGGCGTCTGGTCTGACCCTGCAGCGGGTGATAGGTCAGTCAGAGAGTGGTGTGAGATCTGGCTAAATGCGCAGCCAGCTCGACAACCTGCCACCGAGCGCAAGATCCGTGGTGTGGTCGCGAAGCAGATCGCCGAGACCTTCGGACGTCGGCCACTCATGTCGGTGAGGCCGTCTGAGGTGCAGGCCTGGGCTGCTGAATTGTCACGAACGCAATCAGTTGCGACCGCCCGTCACTCACTCGGCGTTCTGCGGCGGGTGTTTGATTACGCCGTCCGAGACGGCGTGATACAACGCAATCCGGCCGCGGGCATCCGGTTGTCGAAGGTGCAGGGCAACGAGCCGCGACCGCTGACACATACCCAACTCTGGCGGCTTGCAGGACATTTCGACGCAGCCAGAGATCGGCTGCTAGTGCTGGTCGCCGGTTACTGCGGGCTGCGGTGGGGGGAGCTAGCGGCTCTGCGATGGTCCGATGTTGACCTGCAAAGCAGGGTGCTGCGTGTCTCGCGGGCGTATTCCGAGGAGGCGCCCCGAGGCGAGTTGTCGCCGGTCAAGAACCATCAAGCGCGCACCGTTCCGATCCCCGCAATCGTGTCGGAAGAGCTCGCGGACTACAAAACCCAGTGCAAGCCCGATGGATTGGTCTTTCCTTCCGTTACAGGCACGCCTCTGCGCAACCGCAACTGGCGACGTGACGTTTTCGATTCCGCGGTCGCGGCGCTGCGACTAAAAATCACTCCGCATAACTTGCGCGACACCGCCGCGTCGCTGGCCATCCAGGAAGGTGCGTCAGTCGTCGCTGTCGCGCGCCTCCTCGGTCACGAATCAGCGGCGACGACGCTAAACCACTACGCGGGTCTGTTTCCGACAGATTTGGACGACATCGCTTCGCGACTTAACGTCGCCGCGCAATTGACCATCGCCGGCCAGCGTGAGTCATCTGATGCCACACAGTCACCGACCGAGCACCGACCAGGAGAAGTCAAGGTTAGTAAGCGAACACCCGGAGAACCTCGTCTACCTGCTAAAACATGGGTGCCCCCGGCAGGATTCGAACCTGCGACACCGGCTTTAGGAGAGCCGTGCTCTATCCCCTGAGCTACGAGGGCGGACGCGCTGAGCTTACCGGCAAACCGCCCGGCCTCAGGTCACCGGCGGCCCGCGGTCAGCTCAGCTCGGCGATGACGTTCGCGAAGTTCTTGATGTGGTTGTCCTGCACGGTGACCGAGGTGACGCCGTACTTTTCGCGGTAGAAGGTCAACCTGTCGGCCATCTCGCGCGGCGTTCCGCTCAGCACCGAGGTCTGCTCCAGCAGCTCCTCATCGGAGAGCCCCGGCGCGTAGCTGCGAGTCATCTTCAGGTCGGGCAGGGTCTCGCCTTCGGCCGGGAGGGCCGTGATCGCCAGGTTCAGCTCCAGCGAATCGAATCGATCGCCGGCGGCCTTGCGGACGAACTCCACCCGTTCGGTCAGCGGGTCGTCGACGTCCTTCACGCGCGAGCCGGTCAGCCCGATGATGTGGGCATGCTGGGCGGCGATGGTGAGGACCCGGTCACCGTTGCCCGCGATGAGGATGGGCGTCTTCGGGTGATGCTCTTCGAGGTAGGTCGTCATGTGCTTGAGGTAGTCGACCCGGGCGCCGGCGCTGGGATAGGGCAGCTCGGCCGCGTCGAATTCCTCCTTGACGTACCCGGTGCCCAGGCCGATCTCGAGACGGCCATCGCTGAGCTTGTCCAGGTCACCGAGGTCGCGGCTTAGCAGAGCCGGCTTGTAAAAGGCGGCGTTGAGCACATACATGCTCAGCTTGAGCCTCCTGGTAACCATGGCCGCCGCGGTCAGTGCCGCAATGGGAGATGCCGCACCGAGATGGTCTGGCACACAAAGAATCTCGAATCCGACATCCTCAGCGCGCTTCACTTTGTCGACGAAGGCCTCGCGCGACTTGATGAAGCGCATGCTCATGCCGAAGCGAAAATCCTTGGCCACCAACAACCTCCGTTAAACGACCCCCAAGAAACACTTACCAGGAAAGTGCCGCGGATGCCAAGCCCCGGATCAGAGCCGTGGTGACCGGCGACAAGCCGTCAGCGCCCGGCAACGGGCTGCGCGGGCTCAGACCCCTGACGCGAACCGACAGCTCCAGCTGTGTCCCCCCGTCACGCACCCGGTTGACCGGGTTGTCCGGATGCAACCCCCGCAGTTCGCGGGGGATGTGGTCGAGTTCGGTGACCACCTGATAACCGGTCACCTGGATGTGCCGGGCCAGATGCCTGGCCAGTGCGCGGTTGCGGCCGCCCGCCAGCAATTGCGTGCTGCGCCCGATGCGTCCATACCCATGCAGCGACACTGCCACATCGACGTGGTTGAGAAACTCGGCGAGCCGCGCGGACTCATCGGGATCGAATAGCACCGACGGCAGGTGATGCGGGTAGTGGTCGGGATGGCGCACCACGTACAGCGACGCATCGGCGGCCTCCGCGGCACGTTCGGCGATGACGTCGGTCATCTGTTCCAGGCCGCCGCCGTGGATCGCGAGAAACCCGAAACGCGAACGCAGTTGGCCGGCCTCCACCACATCCGGCTCGGATAGCAGCTCCGAAAGTGATTGCGGCGCATGCCCAGACTTCGGTCTCGCCGATGTCGCTCGCGGCCAATGCGTCGGATCCCAGCGATGCAGGAAGTCGACCCAGCTCTGCGGAAGCCCATGGTGGATGGCGCCGTTGATGATTTTCGGCAGATAGCCGGGCCGCGGCGGACCGGGTGTCACCCGGTGATCGATGTATACCCAGGCCCGTGCCGGCCCGTCGTCGGTATGAACCGTCAGCCGGTCGCGCCGGTAGCGCACCGGAACGCCCTCGGCGCTGTCCAGGGTGGCCAGATCGTGCTCGGAGAGCTGCCAGAGCACCCCGTGCACCTCATTGCCGGCGGCAGGCTCGACCGTCGCCACACCGCGTTCGTTGATCAGCCAATCGTGATCGGACAGAACAGCCGGCCGGGGATCAACGGCATCGGGACAGCGCCGCGCCATTTGCTCGATGCACACATTGGACCCGTACGCGAAATACAGATGTCGCCGTGGCAGCATTCAGCTCCTTACTGTCCGGCGAGTCGGCATTAGCTGAGATTATGCGTTGGCGCCTATCGAGCCGGAGCGAGGCACGCCGAGACCCTGTGCCCAGTCCTCCATGGCGTTCGGGAAAATACCCGCCATGCCTGGAAAGAAAACGGCCATCGCGGGGGCCGCGATCGTCCTCGCCAGTTGGGGGGACCGACCACACCGTCACCTCGGGCGCAGACAACCCAGACGGTGACCCTTATCGTTACCCCGCCTCCGCCGCCCAGGTGGTGCGGATCTTGCCGACCGGTATGGCGTTCATGACCCGAGATTGCGGGAACCTGGCAGAAGATCTGACAGGCAAGTTTCCAGATCGCTTGTAACCGTGCGTGTTACATATGGTCACCGAACTGACGTAACCTCCCCCGCAACTTTCATAACTTTCGGGGAAGATAGGGCGGTGACGCAATGATCAGAGACCTACGGGCCCCGATCGACGCGACATGGATCGGCGAATGGGATGGCCACGCACGAGGCTTCAACGCGGGGGACTGGGCGGTCACCCACGCCGTACACGACGGCCACGGTGACATTCATGTCACCGTCCACGGCGTGCAATATGACGACGGCCGCACGGTGCGCAAGATCGTTGTCGACTGCCCCGGCGAGATCACACCGGCCGAGGCGCGCAAGCTGTCGGTGGCGCTCACCGCGGCAGCCGAAGCGGCCGAGACAGCGTAGATCGACCGCATCATTCTTCGAGGTCGTTGCGGCGTGGTCGGGTCGCGTCGTTGCTGCAGGCGGGCAAGAGGTTGGTCGGGTCTCCGTGCCAGGGGAGTGCCATCACTTGGCGGACGCTGCGTCGTCCGCCAAAGGCACGAAGGTACTCGAACTCCGAAACATGGAGCACGAGTCGATCTGTCGCGGTATCTGGGTCGCCGAGCTGCACCGTCCCCATCGTCGGAGTGGTCAACCGAACCGCGGGCAGTCCAGTCTGTCGGGCCATACGATCGTAGGTCGTCGTCATGAACGCCAGGGCGACCTCAAACGCGAGATCGCCTGTGCGGCAGCCCGGTTCATTCAGTGCACCGCGAATATCGTACTCGTGGGTGAGAGTATCGAAGACAAGTTGGCAGCCCGATCCTTCGGGAACCAGACTGAGCAGCTCCGTCACCGGATCGATCGTCTGACCCCAGAGGTCCAGCAGGTCGTCAATGCTCTTGCTGCCCAGGCGATCTACCTGTGCAGCCGTCCATTGTTCGGTGCCTTTTCCCTCCATGTTGAGTGACACGATGTCGTCTGCGACGCCGGCCAGGTGCGCAACCGCCTGGCGGATGGTCCAGGCAGGGCAGGCGGGCACCTTCAGCTCAGCGACATCGGCACGGCCGCGCAGCAGGGCGTCGATACGTCTGTAGACGAGGCGGTAGGCCGCCACGGCATCGGAACTGGGCAGCAGTTGGGGCCGCCGACCGCAGTGTGCAACAAGGTCGTCTACCTCTGCGTAACCCATCGGCTGGTTCTGGCGATTCTCCACACCCATGAGCAGCGACCTTACCCGAAAATAAGGAAAATAAGAGAAATATAAGGTATCAATAAGATCAGCATCGAGGAGCTTTTCACTTTGACCCGGCAGTAACGGCCACTGCAGCCAACGGACTGGGCGCGCGGAGCGGCGATCAGCCACCATCGCAGGTTTGGCTAGGCCGCTGTGACGCGTTGGTGGGCAGTCAGGAGCAGGTGATCGTAGGTGCTGCGGGTGGGCAGGGTGTCGTCGTAGGTCAGTTCGAGGAAGTCGGCGGCGAGCCGTTCAGCGAAGGGGCGAAGTTTGACGTTGGTTTCCTGTGATCGCCATTTGAGGATGTCGAATGCCTTGTCGGCGTCGAGGCGATAGACCAGCATCAGCATTCCCTTGGTTTGCTCGATCACGCCACGGTTTTGGGAGATTTCTGCGATAGCGTCGCTGATTGCGTCCTGCAGGGTCGGGGTGACGTCGAGGTAGAAACCGTGGGTGCCGACGACCTCGCCGAGGTCGTCGTGGAGCTGTTCACCGACGACGACCACGTCGCGGGTGCGGCCCTGCGTGTCGATGATGCGGTGCCGGGAGCTGATCGGCGAGCGAGTTTGCTGCACATGGTCGAGGAGCGCGGCCATTTTCGGGCGGTCGTCGGGGTACTTGTGCGACATCACCAGTTCAGTCGTCACGGTGACCGAGCCGGGCTCGTATCCGTGGATCTGGTCGACTTCGGGGGACCATTCCCACCGCCCGTCGGTGAAGTAAAAGCGAAACCAGCCCGCGCGAAGCGCAGTGCCATCGGCAGACAATTCGACCGCTGAGGGATCGTCGCTATCCGTCACTATCGGCTCCTTGAGGAGGCTCGGCAGGTCATCTACCGCCGCCTCGGGTGAGGCGGAAATCGGTGCGGCCACAAGACAACGTGACGGCACGGGTGGTGTCCATTACTTCAGTCATCCCGCGAATCTAGGCACGCGTCGTGGCGAGCCCGACGAGCGTCGACTTCGACGGGTCAGCTTTCGCCGCGTGCACCGTTTCGGCGCGATCTCGCATTGAAGCGATGCTGTGAAGCATCCCTCGTCCGCAGGTTCCGGGCGCACGCCACATTCTTACCCCTTGCGATTAGGCATCGCTACTTAAACGTTCACGCTCTTAACTTTTATCATGCCAGCAACGAACTCAAAGGCCGGCAAGGTCTGCCTGTTCCGGTAGGAGGGAGCTAGACGCGTTTGCTAGTGACCTTTCACGGTCAGATAGATCAGCACCATATTCAGGACGCTCACCAATAACGCGATCGCCCAGCCGATGACCGTCGTAATGGGATGGTTGACATCGCTACCCATCAGCTTGCGGCTGCTCGTCAGCATCACCAGCGGTAGCACTGCGAACGGAATCCCGAAGGACAGCACGACCTGCGAAAGCACCAGCGCGCGAGTCGGATCGAAGCCCAGCGCCAGCACCGCCAGCGCCGGACACAGCGTGATCAACCGGCGCAGCACCATCGGTATCGACTTGTGCAGCAATCCCTGCATGATCATCGCCCCCGCGTAGGCGCCCACCGACGACGACGCCAGGCCCGAGGCGAGCAGCCCGATGGCGAACAGCAGCGCGATCGTCGTCCCCAGCGTGTTGTGGATCGCCGTGTACGCGCCTTCGATCGATGCCGTTTCCGTCTGGCCCTGCAGGTTGATCGCGGCGACCAACAGCATCGCCGCGTTTACGGTTCCCGCGACCGCCATCGCCAGCACGACATCGACCCGGGTGATGCGCAACAACCGGCGCCGCGGCGGGCCGGCCTCGGGATGCCCGTGCCGGTCCAGGGCAAGACCAGAGTGCAGGTACACCGCATGCGGCATCACGGTGGCGCCCAGGATGGCAGCGGCCAGCAACACACTTTCGGCGCCGCGAAAGCGTGGCACCAGCCCGCCGATCACGGCGTCCGGCGGCGGGGTTGCGACGAAGAAACTCGCCGCGAAACCGATGGCGATGACCACGAGCAGGCCGGTGATGACGCGCTCGAAGATGATCTGCCCGCGCCGGTCCTGGATGGACATGAGCAGCAGAGACACCACTCCGGTGATGACCCCGCCGAGCAGCAGCGGCAGACCGAACAAGATGCGCAGGGCGATCGCGCCGCCGACGACTTCGGCGGCATCCGTTGCCACCGCCACGAGTTCGGCCTGGGCCCAAAAGGCCAGCCGCAGTGGGCGATTCATCTGCCTGCCGATCGCCGACGGCAGCGATCGGCCGGTTACCAGCCCGAGTTTCGCCGACAAGTACTGCACCAGGCCCGCCAGCACATTGGCCACCACGACGACCCACAGCAACAGGTAGCCGTACTGCGCGCCGGAACTGACGTTGGCCGCGACGTTGCCCGGATCGACATAGGCGATCGCGGCGACAAACGCCGGCCCGAGCAGATACCAGCTGTTATTCAGCGAGGCCTGCGTGCCCTGCGCCACCGTATCGACCCTCGATCCTCTACCTCGCTCGGTGAGTGTGAGGTTAACCAACGCCGCCGGTAGCGAACCGTGGGGCTACCGCTCACCCGGGAACATAGAGCCCGCGTCCGGGGATCAGCGGCAAATCCAGCGTCGTCACGATGCCGGGGGCGGCGGCCACCACGGCGGGGATCGCGTTGACCACCCGCATCGCGGTGGCGACCAGGCCGGCGTGGTTGTGATCCCCGTTGGGGCTGCTCAGGCAGACGTCCATGGCGTAGGACGGCTCACCTTTGATTTCGATGCGGTAGGAGCCACCCTCCTGTGCGGGCTGCGGCCAATCCGGGCACAGGTCATCGCGCAGCCGGGTGACGTGTTCCAGGACGACGACGGGATCGCCGTCGACCAATCCGAACACCTCGAACCGCAGCGCCGCCGCGGTGCCCTTGGCGATGTGCCCCGAAGCGATCTCGAAGTCCTCGGGGGCCGGCACGCGCACGTAGGTCTGGGCGACGTCGTCGAGCGTGATGCCCAGTCCCGCGGCCATCTGACGGATCACCGATCCCCACGCCAGGCTGAGCACACCGGGCTGCAGCAGCATCGGGATGTCGTCGATCGGCTTACCGAATCCCATGACATCGAACATGACCGCGGCACTGTCGTAGGTGGCGTAGTCGACGATCTCCATGCACCGGATCTGCTGGATGTTCTGACACGTACCGGCCAGGGCCAGCGGCAACAGGTCGTTGGCGAAGCCGGGATCGATGCCGTTGACGTAGACGCTCGAATTGCCTTCTCGTGCAGCGTCTTCGATCGGTTTGATCAGCTCTTCCGGAATGACCTGCCACGGGTATTGCAGGAACACCGGACCGCTGCCGACGATGTTGATCCCGGCTGCCAGGACGCGGCGATAGTCTTCCAGCGCCTCGGGCAGCCGGTTGTCGGCCAGGGCGTTGTAGACGGCGCACCGCGGCCCGGTGGCCAGCACCGCATCCAGATCGGTGCTGGCGAGTACACCGGTCGAATCCTTAAGTCCGGCAAGCTCTGCCGCGTCTTTGCCTGCCTTGGCATCCGAGGACACCCAGACGCCGGTGAGCTCGAACTCCGGGTTGGTGATGAGTGCTCGCAGTGCGTGGATTCCGACATTGCCGGTGCCCAGCTGGACGACGGGGATGGGCATGACTGGCTCCTTAAGCCTGGCGGGTCACAGGTCCGGGACAGGGATGTCGAGATTCGGGTAGGTAAGGCCGCCGTCGACCTCCAGTGTCTTGCCGGTCAGGAAGTTACCGGCCGGCGACGCCAAATACACTGCCGCAGCGGCGATATCGACGGGGTCGCCGAGGCGGCGCATAGGTGTCACCTTCTCCATCGGCTCGCGCAGTTCGTCGTTGGAGGCCACCACGTCCAGTGCGGAAGTCAGGATGGAGCCGGGCGCGATCGCGTTGACCCGGATGCGTGGGCACAGGTCCAGCGCCGCCAGCCGCGTGTAGTGCGCCAGCGCAGCCTTGGCGGTTCCGTAGGCGGCGAAGCCGCGTCCGGCGAGCCGGCCCATGGTGGAGGTGATGTTGATGATGCTGCCCTCGCCCGAGTGCTCGAGCATCAACGGCACCGCGGCCAGCGTCAGGGCGTGGGCGGTGGCGACGTTGAAGGTGAAGGCGTCCTTGAGGTCCTTGGTCGACGTGGTCAGCAGGGTGTTGGGCATGGTGCCACCGACGTTGTTGACGACGATGTCCAGCTTCCCGAAGGCCTCGACGGCCTGGCCGGCCAGCTGGGCGGTGGCCTCGGGATGGGCCAGGTCGGCGGTGACGATGTGCGCCTTGCGCCCGGTGGCGCGGACCTGTTCTGCGACGGCCTCTAGTTGAGATTCCGTACGCGAGGCGATGAGCACATCGGCGCCCGCTTCGGCGAAAGCCAGCGCGATGGCCGCGCCCAGGCCACGGCCAGCGCCGGTTATTACAGCGACTTTGTCGTCGAGACGGAACCTGTCAAGGATCATTGCGGCCTCTCTTCATTGAGCTGTCGGCCGAAACGGTAGCAGCCTCGCCGTCTCGGGTCGTGGCATTTCTGAAACAGGTTCTAGTTTGGCATATCGCTACGGCATGACAGATGCGGCCGGTAAATGGTGGTTGCGATTGCGAACCCGCTGACAGCCTGCGACGATAGCCTGGCAAATTCGCGGAAGGTTAATCTTCTTACGGTTAGCGCCAAGGCTGCGAGGAAGTTTGACGATCAATCGGTTGGGCGCCGCACTGAGCGCTCTGGCGACTGCTGCTCTGGTGCTCTCAGCCTGCGGCGACGACAACAACGCGAGCGGACCCAAAGCGACACCGAGTAAGTCTTCGGCGCCGGTCGGCTGCGGCGGCAAACCGACCCTGAAGGCCAGCGGGTCCACCGCGCAGGCCAACGCGATGACGCGCTTCGTCAGGGCATTCGAGCAGGCCTGCCCAGGCCAGACGGTGAACTACACGCCGAACGGGTCGGGCGCCGGAATCGGCGAATTCACGGGAAACCAAACCGATTTCGCCGGCTCGGACTCAACGTTGATTCCCAGCGAGTACGTCTCGGCCCAACAACGATGTGGCTCGCCCGCGTGGGAACTGCCGGTGGTGTTCGGCCCGATCGCGATCACCTACAACGTCAAGGGACTGACGTCGCTGATTCTCGACGGCGCGACCGCGGCCAGGATCTTCAACGGCGCAGTGAGCCGGTGGAACGATCCCGCGATCCAGGCACTGAACCCGGCTGCCAGCCTGCCCGCCGAGCCGATTCAGGTCATTTTCCGCAGCGACGAGTCCGGGACCTCGGACAACTTCCAGAGATACCTCGACACCGCGGGCGGCGACGCATGGGGCAAGGGCGCCGGCAAGACCTTCAAGGGCGGAGTCGGCGAGGGCGCCAAGGGCAACGAGGGCACGTCGGAAGCCGTCAAAGGCACCGAGGGGGCGATCACCTACAACGAATGGTCCTTCGCCCTGGCGCAACACCTCACCGCGGCCAAGGTCATCACGTCGGCCGGCCCGGTTCCCGTCGAGATAAACACGGACTCGGTAGGCAGAACGATCGCCAGTGCCTACTTTATGAAAAAGGGCAACGACCTCGCCCTGGACACCATCTCGTTCTATCGGCCCAACGAGGCCGGCGCCTACCCGATCGTGCTGGCGACATACGAGATTGTGTGCTCGAAGTATTCCGATCCCCAGGTCGGCACGGCGGTGAAGGCCTTCCTGCAGTCGACAATCGGTGCCGGCCAGGATGGCTTGGCGGACAACGGATATATTCCTATACCGGACGCGTTCAAGTCGAGGTTGTCGAGCGCGGTCAACGCGATTTCGTGATCGTCAGAGGGGGCATGCCACTTCGTCTGACAGAAGACGGTCAAGACAAATTTGCCGAACGTTAACCCGTTCTTACTGTAGCTTCGCGGGCGCGAGGATGACGGTTGGTTTGCGCACTGCGGCTACAGGCTGCGGCGGTCAATCATCTACGTAAGGAAGTGAATTGAAAGTCAACCGGTTTGGCGGCTTGCTGGGTGTGGTGGCTGCGGGAGCACTCGTGGTCTCGGGGTGCGGTAGCGACAACAACGCAAACAGTTCAAGTGCGACCACGGGAGCTTCATCGGGGAAGGTGGCCTGCGGCGGGAAGAAGACGCTCAAAGCCAGCGGGTCGACAGCCCAGGCCAACGCGATGACCCGCTTTGTCAAGGCATTCGAACAGGCCTGCCCGGACCAGACGTTGAACTACACGCCCAACGGATCGGGCGCGGGGATCCGTGAATTCAATGGCAACCAAACCGATTTTGGTGGCTCGGACTCGCCACTGAGCCAAGATGAGTCCACGGCCGCCCAACAGCGCTGCGGCGGCTCGCCCGCGTGGAACTTGCCGACGGTGTTCGGCCCGATCGCGGTCACCTTCAACATCGGCGCGGTGAACTCGCTGAGTCTCGATGCACCCACGCTGGCGAAGATCTTTAACGGCAGCATCACCACGTGGAACGATCCCGCGGTCCAGGCGCTGAATCCCGGTGCGAGCTTGCCAAGTCAGCCGATCCACGTTGTGTTCCGCAGCGACGAGTCCGGCACCACGGACAACTTCCAGAAATATCTCGACGCCGCGTCCAACAACGCCTGGGGCAAGGGAGCCGGCAAGACCTTCAAGGGCGGTGTCGGGGAGGGCGCCAAGGGCAACGACGGCACGTCGGCCGCGGTCAAGGCGACCGACGGGTCGATCACCTACAACGAGTGGTCATTCGCCCAGGCGCAGCACCTGAACACGGCGAAAATCGTTACGTCGGCGGGCCCGGACGCGGTAGCGATCAGCACGGACTCGGTCGGCAAGACGATCGCCGGGGCGGCCGTCAAGGGGCAGGGTAACGACTTGGTGCTCGACACCGGGTCGTTCTACAAGCCCGCCCAGCCCGGCTCCTACCCGATCGTCCTGGCGACGTACGAGGTGGTGTGCTCGAAATATCCTGACGCCCAGGTCGGTACGGCGGTCAAGGCGTTCCTGCAGGCCGCAATTGGTGCGGGCCAGAATGGCTTGGCCGACAATGGATATATTCCTATTCCGGATTCGTTCAAGTCGAGGTTGTCGGCGGCAGTCGACGCGATTAGCTGACCGAGGAAGTCATGACCCCAAGTTCACCGGCTAGTGCGGTGAATCGGGCTGCACAAGGTCAGACCCTCACCGTGGCGAATGTGCGCGCGTTGGGGCGTGCCGACCGGATCTTTCGGACCATCGCGTCCGCCGCCGGTTCGACGGTGGTGTTAGCGGTGGTGCTGATCGCGGTGTTCCTGTTGGTTCGGGCCATCCCGTCGTTGAGTGCGAACCAGGCGAACTTCTTCACCAGCGCCAGATTCGAAACGACGAGTCCGCAGCACCTGGCCTTCGGTATCCGGGACTTGCTGATGGTGACGGTGCTGAGCTCGCTGGCCGCACTGGTGTTGGCTGTCCCGGTCGCGGTCGGGATCGCCGTCTTTCTCACTCAATACGCACCGGCTCGGCTATCGCGTCCGTTTGGCGCCATGGTCGACCTGCTGGCCGCGGTACCGTCGATCGTCTTCGGCTTGTGGGGCATCTTCGTGCTGGCGCCGACGTTAAAGCCGTTGGCGCAGTTCCTGAATCGCAACCTGGGCTGGTTGTTTCTGTTCAAGCACGGCAACGTTTCACTGGCCGGCGGAGGCACCATCTTCACGGCTGCTGTCGTGCTCTCGGCGATGATCCTGCCGATCGTCACCTCGGTGTCGCGCGAAGTCTTTCGGCAGACCCCGCGGATGCAGATCGAGGCGGCCCTGGCCTTGGGTGCCACCAAGTGGGAGGTGGTGCGTATGACAGTGCTGCCGTTCGGCCGCAGCGGTGTCATCGCGGCCTCGATGCTGGGATTGGGCCGGGCGCTGGGGGAGACCGTGGCGGTGCTCATCATCCTGCGTGCCTCCGCGCACCCTGGGCATTGGTCACTGTTCGACGGTGGCTACACGTTTGCTTCCAAGATCGCTTCTGCCGCATCGGAATTCAGCGAACGACTACCCACGGGAGCGTACATCTCCGCCGGGCTTGCGCTCTTCGTGTTGACGTTCGTCGTCAACGTGGCCGCTCGCGCGATCGCGGGCGGGAAGGTCAACGGATGAACCTGGATACGCTGGAAAAGCCGGTCAAAGTGGCGGTGTTCGAGCGCGTCGCGATTCGGCGTCGGCTTGCGAACGGTATCGCGACTCTCTTTTTCTTCGCAGCGTTCATCGTGGCGCTCGTCCCGCTGGTCTGGGTGCTGTCGGTGGTGGTCAGCCGAGGCTGGTACGCCGTGACGCGGTCGGGCTGGTGGACGCACTCGCTGCGTGGCGTGCTACCTGAACAGTTGGCGGGCGGCGTGTACCACGCGCTGTATGGGACGTTGATGCAGGCCGGCATTGCCGCGATCATGGCCGTGCCGCTGGGCTTGATGACCGCGATATTCCTAGCGGAATACGGTTCTACGCGGCTGGCGCGGGTGACCACCTTTATGGTCGACGTGCTCGCCGGGGTGCCGTCGATTGTGGCGGCGCTGTTCATTTTCAGCCTGTGGATCGCCACCCTGGGATTTCAGCAGTCAGGTTTTGCGGTGTCGTTGGCGTTGGTCCTGCTGATGCTGCCGGTGGTGGTGCGCTCGGCCGAGGAGATGCTCCGGCTGGTGCCCGACGAATTGCGAGAAGCCAGCTACGCGTTGGGCGTTGCCAAGTGGAAGACCATCGTGCGCATTGTCGTTCCCATGGCGGCGCCGGGCATCGCGGCCGGGGTGTTGTTGTCGGTGGCCCGCGTGATCGGTGAGACCGCACCGGTGCTGGTGCTGGTCGGATACACCCGCTCGATCAACTTCGACATGCTGCACGGCAACATGGCGTCGCTGCCGCTGCTGATTTACACCGAACTCACCAACCCCCAGCACGCCGGTTTCCAGCGGGTGTGGGGCGCGGCCCTGACCCTGATCATCATGGTGACCGCGATATATCTGACCGTCGCGGCGATCCGGCTGCTGATGAAGCGACCCACCAGGGTCCGTCGATACCTGAGGGCCTGAGACCTAGGACTTTGACGCGGCTTTCGCCGGCGACTTCTTGGCGGCGGCTTTCTTCGCCGGGGCCTTCTTGGCCGGTGCCTTCTTCGCCGCCGTCTTCTTCGCCGGTGCGTTACCGCCGCCGGAGCGTGCCTTCACGCTGGCCTCGAGCTTGGCGAGCAGATCGGAGACGTCTTCGGTCTCGTCCAGCTCTTTGGGCTTTTCCTCGGTGGTAAAGGCTTCTCCGCCTTCGAGTTTGGCTTGGACCAGCTCGTGCAGCTGCTCCTGGTAATTGTCGTGGTAGCGGTCGGGGTTGAAATCCTCGGCCATCGAGTCCACCACCTGCCCGGCCATCTTGAGTTCCGCGGGCTTGATCTCGACCTCCTTGTCCAGCACCGGGAAGTCGGGATCGCGAATCTCGTCCGGCCACAACAGGGTGTGGATGACCATGACGTTGCGCTTCCCAAAGTCCTTGACGCGCAACGCCGCCAGCCGGGTCTTGTTGCGCAGCGTGAAATGGACGATGGCCATCCGGTCGGTCTCGGCAAGCGTCTTGGCAAGCAGCACATACGATTTCGATGACTTGGAGTCGGGCTCCAGGAAGTAACTGCGATCGAACATCATCGGGTCGACCTCGCTGGCGGGGACGAACTCCAGCACTTCGATCTCCCGGGTGCGTTCTTCGGGCAGGGTGGAGATGTCGTCGTCGGTGATCACCACCATTTGGCCGTCCTCAGATTCATAGGCGCGGGCGATGTCACGGTATTCGACGACCTCGCCGTCCACTTCGCACACGCGTTGGTACCGGATGCGACCGTTGTCCTTGGCGTGCACCTGATGAAACTTGATGTCATGGTCTTCGGTGGCGCTGTACACCTTGACCGGGACGTTGACGAGCCCGAATGCGATCGAACCCTTCCAGATGGAGCGCATGCAGTCAGTATGCCCATAGGACCGGTCGCAAAACAGTGCGGCAGGCCCGCAAGCAGGGATTGAGCTGGGATTGTGCGGATTGCCCGCCTCCGAGCGACAACGTACTAGAGGGGTTCGTGATGGAGTCATGCCGCTACGGGTTGTCGCTGTGAGGCGGGCAAACAGGTACCGGGTCAGTGTGGACGATTCGGCGAAAATCGTTGGGGATCGCGGCGATCGCGTCGCATCGGCGATCACGACCTCCTCGCCGCTTCCGGCGGGTGAAATGACCAGGGGGAGCCGCGGATTGAGCGGTCCGCACGCCTAACGACGCGACGCGGCCTCGAGCGCGGCCCGATCGGGCAGGTCAGCTCCCGCGCGAGCGACCGTCAGCGCCGACGACAGGCTCGCCTCTTCGAGCGCGGCCGTCAGCGCGTCCACCGCGATCCCACGCAACGCGGTGCGCCGGTCACCGCCCAACAGGCCCAATCCCCACAGTGCGTCGAGCAGACCCGCCATGAAGGAGTCACCGGCGCCGACGGTGTCGACCACGCGCACGGCGCGCGTCGGCACCCGTGCGACCCCTGCCGCACAGAAAGCCACCGCGCCCCGGTCGGCCATCGTCACCGCCACGATGGCGGGACCCAACCCCAGCCACGTCCGCGCGATCTGCTCGGGCGGGCGAGCGGGGTCGATCCAGTGCAGGTCTTCCTCGCTGACTTTCACGATGTCGCTGCGTTCGACGAGATGCTCGATGCGTGCGACGGCCGACTCCCGGTCGGCGATCAGCGACGGTCGCACGTTGGGGTCGAAGGTGATCGTGGCCGAGACGCGATAGGTGTCGATCAGTGCCGCGACCGCCAGGCAGCCTGGATCCTGCACCGCGGCAATCGATCCGGTGTGGACGAAAAGCGGTGGGGCAACCGGCGGCGTTCCGGAAAGCCGCCAGTCCAGATCGAACACATAGTCGGCCGACCCGTCCGCCGCGATGGTTGACCGCGCAGTCGCAGTGCGCTTCGCCGACCGGCTCTCTGAAATAAGTTGCACCCCAGCGGCTTCGACGTAGTCAGTGATGCGCTGGCCATACGCGTCGTCGGCGATGTAGGTCAGGAAGTCCACGGCGCGGCCCAGCCGGCCCAGTCCGACGGCGACGTTGAGCGGGCTGCCGCCGACATGCTCGTCGCCGCCGACGATGTCGATCAACGCCTCCCCGACCACCAGCCCGCGGGTCATTGCAGCAATGCCTCCAGCGTCGCCCGAGCCCCCTTGTGGTGCAACGACTCTAAAGCCCAGCCGTATGCCTGGACGAAGCGCGGCTGATGGGCCAGATCGCCGAACACCGCGGCGATCTCGATGAACGCGGTGGGGTTGTCGTACTGCGAGCGGGCGATCGGGATGAGCGAATCCGCCAGCTGATCCACCACCTCGTATGGCTCACCCCATTCGTCGGTGCCCTCGGCGTAGCGAGCCCAGCTCGCCACCGCCGCGGCCGCCAGCCGAACCGAACCGTCGCTGGCCAAGTTGTCGTTGATCACCGGCAGCAGCCACTTCGGGATGCGATCCGACGAGAAGGCGCACAACCGCGACACCGTGTCGCGCACACCCGGATTGGAGAACCGCTCGATCAGCGTGCGGCTGAACTCATGCAGGTCGATCCCGGGCACTGGTAACAGCGTCGGGATAGCCTCGGATTCGAAATAGGCAAGCAGGAATTCGGCGAAAACCGGGTCGCTCGCCGCCTCGTGGACGAACTCGAATCCGCACAGATGAGCGAAGTAGGCCAGGCACTGATGCCCCGCGTTGAGCAGGCGTAGCTTCATCAACTCGTACGGGGCGACATCGTCGACCAGCAGCACGCCCGCCTGCTCCAGCGGCGGCCTGCCATCGGCGAACTTGTCTTCGAGCACCCAGGCGGCGAACGGCTCGGCCACCACCGGCCAACGGTCGTTCACGCCAAAGTCGCGTCGCACTTCTTCGGCCATCTGCAGTGTCGTGGCCGGGGTGATCCGGTCGACCATCGAACTCGGGAACTCAACGTGATCGCCCACCCACTCGGCGAGCTCGGGGTCTCGGCTTTCGGCGTTCGCGAGGACCGCCCGCCCGGCGATCTCACCGTTGTTCTCGATGTTGTCGCACGACACGATGGTCGGCGCGGCGATCCCGCGACGGCGTCGCCGGTCCAAAGCCTCCACGATCAACGCGAACGCCGGCCCGTCCGGGTCGCGATAACCGCCCTCGGTGATGGTCAGCGAAATGATCCGGGTCGTCGGCGCGGCCAGCAGTTCCAACGCCGACTCGGGATCGTCGGGCGCGTAGCGGTAGTCGATGATCGAGCCGATGACGTGTGCGTCCCGGCCGCCGTCGGGCTTCTCCAGAATCAGCGTGTAGAGGCCGTCCTGGTCGGTCAGCACATCGCGCATCGTCCAGTCGCCGGGCATCACCCCAACCCCGCAGATGCCCCACTCGTGCGCGAGGCCCTTTCGCAGCAACCTGTCGATGTACATCGCCTGATGAGCCCGGTGAAAGTGACCGGTCCCGATGTGGGCGATGCCGACGCGCACGCTGCTGCGGTCGTAGTTCGGCGCCTCGATCGGCAGCGCGGCGAGCGACGCATTGTTCAGGTTGATCGCGCTAGCCTCCATTGGCCAACTCCTCCCCGGGGCACGGCCCGGATCGTCATCGGACTCCCAACACCTTTCGACAGTACGGCGGCAGGTATGGGCGGACCACCATCCGCTCGCTGCCGCCGGACGTCCTAGGACGCCTAGATGCGCCCTGATCCCGCGCTGGTGGCCGTCGACAACAGCAGGACGTCAGCGAGGGCACGCCACGAATCGGTGATCGCGACGGCGCCGGCATCGATCAATTCCGCACGGCGGCTTTGCCTTTCGTCGGGCAACAGGAACGTCACGTTGCCGACGGTGGCGTAGCCGGCGGCGACCGCGGAGCTCACCCCGGCGACGGAGTCCTCGACGGCCAGTCCTTGATGAGCCTCGACGCCCAGTACTTGGCCGGCATGCAGATACACCGCGGGGTCGGGTTTGCTTGTCGGCACCGGAAGAGAATCCTCCGCGCTGAAGGTCACCGCCTCCGCTATCAGTGCGTCAAGACCCGTGGCGGCGAAGCACGCGCGCAGCCGCTTGGTGGCGCTGGAGCTGACCGCCGCCAGCGCGTAGTGCGGCGCAAGGTCCCGCAACGGCTCCAGCACCTGCGGATCGGGTGTCAACGTGACAGCCAGATGAGCGCTGACCCGTTCGCGCTCTTCGCGCACCCATTGCTCGAGTTCGTCGGCGGACAACGCGTTGCCACTCGCCAGGTCGCCGGCCGAGGCGACCACCGCTGCCGGACGGCCCTGTGCCAGCGTCGGATCGAGCGGCACCTCGCACTGGACCGCCAGGTCGAGGGCCGTGGTGCGGAAGTTTTTCCCGACGGCCCGCTTGCGCAACTCCTCGGAGCTGAGCGGAGCGGTCACGCCGAACCTGGCCAGGAAACGATTCGTCACCTCGGTCGAGGCGTCGAACGCCGGCCTCTCCGACCCGAACAGGTTGTCGTCGGCGTCCAGGAGCAGGGTGGTGATCGGCGCCGGGTCGAACGTGCGCACAAAGGTCAGCCCGTCACTCATCGCGACACCAACTCCCGCTCGCCGTTGCGCATCGCGTCACGCAGCGTGGGCACCACACCGCGCTCGTCGATGTCGGCAATCATGTCGCTCAGGCGCTCCGCGAAGCCGGGAACCGCGCGCACCTCGGTGAACATTTCCTGCCCCAACAGCGGATCGGGGTTGCTGGTCGCCATGGTCGCCAACTTAACCACCGGAATCGCCTGCGAGTCCTCGAGGCTGATCTTGCGGCCCTTGAGGTCGCGGCCGTGCATGTACCGGGCCCACCCGGCCACAGCCAACATCAGCAACGTGTGCGGCCTGCCCTGTGCGATCGCCTCCTGCAGCGACGGCAGCACAAACTGCGCTACCTTGCTCGTTCCCCGCCGAGCCAGCCGCGACAGCTGGTCACTCATCCGCGGATTGCTGAGCCGCTCGAGCAAGCTGGCCCGATACTCGGGGGTGTTCATCCCGGGGACCGGGGGCAACAGAGGCTGAATCTCGTCGCCCAGGAGCGTCTCGATGTAGTTGAAGATGACGCGGTCCCGCATCGCCTCGTCGGTGCGCTGGTAACCGGCCAATGTGGCCAGACACCCGAGCGCGATGTGGGATCCGTTGAGCAGACGGGTCTTCATCAGCTTGTGGTCGCTGACGTCGGCGACGAATTCGGCACCGACCTCGTCGAGCGGCGGGCGCCCGTTGCAGAAGGAATCCTCGATCACCCACTGGCGGTACGGCTCGGTCACGACCGGCCATTTGTCGGCGACGCCGAACTCCTGCTCGACGAACTTGCGCTCCGACTTCGAGGTCTGCGGAGTGATGCGGTCCACCATGGTCGACGGGAACGCGACATGCGTGTCGATCCAGCGGGCCAGACCGGGATCCTTCAGGGCCGCGAACGACACCAGCGCGGTCCTCGCCGGCTGGGTGTCGCCGGGAATGTTGTCGCAGCAGAGCACCGTGAAAGGCGCGACTCCCGCGCGTCGACGCTGGTCGAGAGCTTCGGCCAGGTGTCCCCATGCGGTGGAGTAGTTGTCGGACGCGACGAGGTCGGCACGCACGTCGGGGTTTTCGGCGTCGAATTCGTCGGTGACCGGGTTCAGGAAGTATCCGTTACCGGTGATGGTCAGGCTGACGATGCGGGTCTGGGGATCTACCAGGGCCGCGCGCACGGCGGCGCCGTCGTTCGGCGCGTAGTGCACCGAGCCGATCGAACCGACCACCCGCGCTATCTGGCGGTCATGGCCGCGCTGTACGACGGTGTACAGCCCGTCCTGAGCCGACAGCAGGTCCTTGACGTCGCGGGAACGCAGGCTGACGCCGGTGACCCCCCACTGATCGGAGATGCCCTTGCGAGCCAGGTCGTCGAAGTAGACGGCCTGGTGTGCGCGGTGGAAGTTGCCCGCACCGATGTGGACGACCCCTCTACCCAGGGCCGACCGATCGTAGGTCGGCACGTCGACGCGCTGTGAATGCACTCCTAACGTCGCGTCGCTCAATGGCACCCCACCGCTGGGACGCCAGGGGAGCGAAATGATGTCGAACGCTGTCTCTCTCTGCCCGAGTTGAAACATTCGGTCCTTGTGCCCCGATGTGACCGCCGGTCTAACCCTTCCGTGGGTCATGTCACAAATGAAATCGACCGCCAGGCGATAACCGGTGGTCAAGGCAGTTAACACGCGTGAAACGCGTAAGTTGACTTTTATGGCACCGCGGGTGAAGTTGACCAACCCCGACAAGGTGCTCTACCCCGCCACCGGCACCACGAAGTCCGAGATCTTCGACTACTACACCCGCATCGCCGAGGTGATGGTGCCGCACATCGCCGGCCGGCCGGCGACCCGCAAGCGCTGGCCCAACGGTGTTGAGCAGTCTTCGTTTTTCGAAAAACAGCTGGCTTCGTCGGCGCCCGATTGGTTGCCCCGCGCCAGCGTTTCCCACCGGTCCGGCACGACGACGTATCCGATCATCGACAGCGCCGACGGGCTGGCCTGGATCGCGCAACAGGCGGCTCTGGAGGTCCACGTGCCGCAGTGGCGGTTCGTCGCCGAGTGGACGCGCAAGGGCGAAGAACTCAAACCAGGTCCGGCAACGCGATTGGTGTTCGACTTGGATCCCGGCGAAGGCGTGACGATGATGCAGCTCGCCAAGGTCGCACGCGCCGTTCGGGATCTGATCGCCGACATCGGCCTGACCACGTTTCCGCTCACCAGCGGGAGCAAGGGCCTGCACCTCTATAGCCCGCTGGACAAGCCGGTCAGCAGCCAGGGTGCGGTGACGTTGGCCAAACGTGTTGCCCAGCAATTGGAAACGTCGATGCCCAAGCTGGTCACGGCCACCATGACCAAGAGCCTGCGGGCGGGCAAGGTGTTCGTGGACTGGAGCCAGAACAGCGGGTCGAAGACCACCATTGCGCCGTATTCGCTGCGTGGCCGCGAGTATCCGACCGTCGCCGCGCCGCGCAGCTGGGAGGAGCTCGACGACAAGAAGCTTCGCCAGCTGCGCTACGACGAAGTGCTCCAGCGGGTCGAGCGCGACGGAGACCTGCTGGCGCAGTTGGACGCCGACGTACACGTCCCCGATCGGCTGTCCAAATATCGCGACATGCGCGACGCGTCGAAAACCCCCGAACCGGTGCCGATCTCCAAACCTGTTGGTGGCGAGGGTAATACCTTTGTCATCCAGGAGCACCACGCCCGCCGGCTGCACTACGACTTCCGCCTCGAACGCGACGGCGTGCTGGTGTCGTGGGCCGTTCCGAAGAACCTGCCCGAGACCACGTCGGTGAACCATCTGGCGGTGCACACCGAGGACCATCCGCTGGAATACGGCGGCTTCGAGGGCACCATCCCCAAGGGGGAGTACGGCGCAGGCAAGGTGCTCATCTGGGATTCCGGAACCTACGAGGCCGAGAAGTTCCGCGATGACGAGGTCATCGTCACCCTGCACGGCAGCCGAATCTCAGGGCGCTACGCGCTGATTCAAACTAACGGCGACCAGTGGCTTGCCCACCGGATGAAGGACCAGAAGGTCTTCGAGTTCGACGAGCTCGCACCCATGCTCGCGTCGGAGGGATCGGTGGCGGCGCTGAAACCCAGCCAGTGGGCCTTCGAGGGCAAATGGGACGGCTACCGACTGCTGGTCGACGCCGACCACGGAACCGTGCGGCTGCGGTCGCGCAGCGGGCGCGACGTCACCGGGGAGTATCCCCAATTGCGCTCCCTGGCGGCAGATCTCACCGACCACCACGCCGTGCTCGACGGCGAGGTCGTCGCGCTCGATGCCTCCGGTGTGCCCAGCTTCAACGAGATGCAGAACCGGGGTCGCGCCACCAGCGTGCAGTACTGGGCATTCGATCTGCTCTACCTGGACGGGCGTTCGCTGCTGCGGGCCAAGTACTCCGATCGGCGCAAACTTCTCGAAACATTATCCCAGGCAAGCAGTCTCATCGTTCCCGACCTGTTGCCCGGTGATAGTGGCGAGGCGCTCGACCGTTCCGCGCAGCGCGGCTGGGAGGGTGTGATCGCCAAGCGGCGCGACTCCACTTACCAGCCGGGGCGGCGATCGGCGTCCTGGGTCAAGGACAAGCACTGGAAGACCCAGGAAATCGTCATCGGCGGCTGGAAAGCCGGCGAGGGCGGGCGCAGCAGTGGCATCGGCGCGCTGCTCATGGGCATCCCGAGCGACGGCGGGCTGCATTTCGCGGGACGGGTGGGCACCGGCTTCACCGAACGCGACCTGGCCAACCTCAAGAAGACGTTGGCGCCGCTGCACACCGACCGCTCGCCGTTCGACGCTCCGCTTCCCTCACGCGACGCCAGGGGCGTGACGTTCGTCGAACCGGTTCTGGTCGGCGAGGTTCGTTACAGCGAATGGACACCGGATGGCCGCCTGCGGCAATCGAGTTGGCGCGGGCTACGGTCGGACAAGGAACCGAGTGAGGTGGTGCGCGAATGAAATGGGTGACGTATCGAAGCGCCGGCGAGCAGCGGACCGGGGTGCTTTCCGGCGACCAGATTTACGCGGCGGCGCCGGGTGTGACGTTGCTGGAGCTGGTCGGCCGCGGCACCGAGGGGCTGCGGCAGGCCGGCGAGGAGGCGCTGCGTTCGGCGTCGGACGTCGTGCGACTCGACGACGTCACGCTGCTGGCACCGATACCGCGCCCGCCGTCGATCCGCGACTCGTTGTGCTTTCTGGACCACATGCGCAACTGCCAGGCCGTCCTAGGCGCCGGCCGCGAGCTCGCCGACAGCTGGTATCGCATTCCCGCGTTCTACTTCGCCTGTCCGGCAACGGTTCTCGGCCCCTACGACGACGTGTCGATTGCGCCCGGAAGTGCTTGGCAGGACTTCGAACTGGAGATCGGCGCGGTCATCGGGACGACGGGCAAAGACCTGACGGTCGAGCAGGCCGAACAGGCAATCATCGGCTACACGATCTTCAACGACTGGTCGGCGCGAGACCTGCAGCAGCTGGAAAGCCAGCTGGCGATCGGGCAGGCCAAGGGCAAGGACAGCGGGGTCACGCTGGGTCCCTACCTGGTCACCGCCGACGAGCTGGAACCCTACCGGCGCGACGGCAAGCTTGCCCTGCAAGTCAGCGCGCTGGTCAACGACAGCGAGATCGGGTCGGGCTCGACCGACCAGATGGATTGGAGTTTCGCCGAAGTCATCTCTTACGCGTCGCGCGGCGTAACACTAAGCCCCGGTGACGTTTTCGGCTCCGGCACGGTGCCCACCTGCACGCTCATCGAGCACCTGAGCCTGACCGCGCTGGAATCGTTCCCCGGCTGGCTGCACGACGGCGACGTCGTCACGTTGCGGGTGCAGGGACTGGGGGAGACGCGGCAGACCGTGCGCGCCAGCCGCGCGCCGCACCCGTTGGCCGCGCGACCCAACCCGGATGCCCCGCCGAAGCCCGTTCGGGTCAACCGGGCGCCGGCCCGGGTGCCCTACACCCGCGGGCTGCACAAGGTCGCCGACAAGGTGTGGGCATGGACGCTGCCGGACGGCGGCTACGGCTGGAGCAACGCCGGGCTGATCGCCGGCGACGGCGCCACGTTGCTTGTCGACACGCTGTTCGACCTGGCGCTGACCCGCGAGATGCTGGCCGCTATGCAGCCGATCACCGACGGCGCACCCATCACCGATGCGCTGATCACGCATTCCAACGGCGACCACACGCACGGCAACCAACTGCTCGACGCGTCGGTGCGGATCCTCGCCGCCAAGGAGACCGCCGAGGAGATCGCGCACGGAATGCCGCCGGAGTTGCTGGCCATGACGCAGACCGGCAACCTCGGTCCGGTCGCGACGCCGTATGCGCGAGAACGGTTCGGGCACTTCGACTTCAGTGGCATCGCCATGCGCAACGCCGACGAGACCTTCGACCGCGACCTCACCATCGACGTCGGTGGCAGGCGAATCGATCTGCTGAACCTGGGCCCGGCCCACACCGCCGCGGACTCCGTGGTGCATGTGCCCGACGCCGGGGTGCTGTTCGGCGGCGATCTGCTTTTCATCGGCTGCACCCCGATCGTGTGGGCCGGCCCGATCGCCAACTGGATCGCTGCCTGCGACGCGATGATCGCGCTGGACGCGCCGATCGTGGTGCCCGGCCACGGCCCCGTCACCGACCCCGACGGCATCCGCGCGGTCCGCGGCTATCTCGCGCACGTCGACGAGCAGGCCGAGGCCGCCTACCGCAAGGGCCTGTCCTGGTCGGAGGCCGCCGACACGATCGACCTCGGTGAGTACGCCAGCTGGCTGGACGCCGAACGCGTCGTCGTCAACGTCTATCAGCGCTACCGCGAACTGGACCCCGACACCCCCGAGCTCGAGGTGCTGGCGCTGCTGGTGATGCAGGCCGAGTGGTTAGCCAAACGCGGCTAGGCTCAGGCCGCCATCAAGCGTGCGCTGATGGCGTCAAATGTGCAGCCAGGGCGAAGATTTCGGCATTTTTCCGCCCTAGGCGCACACTCGACGCCCTAGGCGCACACGCGACGCCGATCGCGGCCTAAAGCACCGCCGTGACGAACCCGATGGTGGCCGCCGGAACCTGATCCGAAAAGGCCGTCCGAATTTCGGGCAGACCGGCGGCGAGGAATAGGTCGGCGAGGGAGGACCTAAGCACGTCCCAGCCGCGGGCGTGCAGATGCGCCGCGATGTCGGTGTGCTCACCGGGGTAGGCCAAATTGGCGACATCCAGTTCCAAGCCGTGCCGTCGCCACGTCTCGGCCAGCCGCTGGGCCTGTTCGCGCGCCTCCGGCGAGGTTCCGGCGACCGAGCCGTAATCTGCGGCGAACCGGCTGTCTGCGGCGCTCAACGAAATGACGTCGTCCATCAGCCGGACCTCGGCCTCCGGTGGCAGCCAGCCGATGAGCACACCTTCGGCCAGCCACGCGGTTGGCTGGCTGGCGTCGAAGCCGGCCTCCCGAAGTGCGGCCGGCCAATCCTCGCGCAGGTCGATGCCTACCGTGCGGTAGTCGGTGGTGGGCGTCGCGCCGATCTTCGACAGCGTCGAGGTCTTGAACTCGATCACCTCCGGCTGGTCGATCTCATACACCGTCGTGCCCGCCGGCCAGGACAGCCGGTAGGCCCGGCTGTCCAGCCCGGCCGCGACGATGACCACCTGCCGGATGCCCGCCTGCGTGACCTGGCTGAAGTAATCGTCGTAAAACCGGGCCCGCGCGGCGAAAGTGTCGGTCATCCGCGGGAAGCCCACGCCGCCGTCCTCGGCTTCGAAGTCGAGCTCGCCGGCGGCGAGCCGATTGAACACGTCAATGCCGACCGCGCGCACCAGCGGCTCCGCGAAAGGGTCGTCGATGATCGGCTGCGGGCGCCTGGTCGCGGCGGCTCGTGCCGCGGCGACCATGGTGGCGGTGGCGCCCACGCTGCTGGCCAGGTCCCAAGTGTCATCGTCTGTACGTGTCATGAATCCACGGTATGCCTGCTCGGTAAACGGCCAAGTCGCATACGGTTCCGTTATGCCTGCAGTAGAACTGGACACCCTCGACGACAACATCGCCTGCATCACCCTGAACCGTCCGGAGCGCCTGAACGCCATCGACGGATCGCTGATCAACGGAGTCGACGCCGCTCTGGATGCGCTGAACGACGGCGCTTTTCGAGTGGCGATTCTGACCGGTGCGGGCCGCGGATTCTGCGCCGGCGCCGATCTCAGTGGCACCGGTGAACCGTGGGTGGACAGCCGCGAGTCGACCCCGGCATTCAAGGTCAACTACGACTCCCAGGTCCGGCTGGCGAATCTGTACACCCGGATCTACGAACTGGACATCCCGGTGATCGCGGCGGTCAACGGTGTCGCTGTCGGCGGCGGGCTGGCCTTCACGTTGGTCAGCGACATTCGGGTCGCATCCGAACACGCCAGGTTCGGGTCGGTATTCATCAAGGCGGGGTTCTCGTCGATGGACATGGGCACCAGCTACCTGCTGCCGAAGATCGTCGGCGCCGGCGTCGCGCGTGAACTGATGCTGACCGGTCGCATCATCGACGCCGACGAGGCCTACCGCATCAAGCTGGTGCATGAGGTGGTGCCGGCCGACGAGCTGATGGCGGCGGCCCTGCGAAAGGCCCGCGAGATCGCGGGGAACAACGCATACGGCGTGTGGCAGACCAAGATTGGCCTCAACGCGGCGCTGGACGCGCCCAGCCTGCGGCACGCCATCGAAATCGAGAACCGCACCCAGATCCTCAGCGGCTTCACCAATAATCCGCTCGAGGCCGCTACGGCGCACATGGAAAAGCGCGCCCCGACGTGGGATCCCCTGTGACGGTTAGACCTTCGCGATCACATTCTCGGCGAACCACTCCAGGTTGCGGACCTTGTCCTGAAGCGCCTCGGTGTCTTTGCCCATGATGTAAGGGATGCGGAAGCCGACGATGACGTCGGTGACGCCCTTGTCCTCGAGCCGCTTGATGCCGTCCGGGGTGTACGCGTCCGCCGAGATCACGTGGATCTCGAACGGGCCGGTCTTGCCCGCCTCCTCGCGATACTTTTTGAGCTTGGTGATCAGCCCGTCGAGTTCCTCGGGATCGCCGCCGCCATGCATCCAGCCGTCCAGTCGCGCGGCACGCCGCAGGGCCGCGTCGGCGTGGCCGCCGATCAGGATCGGGATCGGCTTGGTCGGGGCGGGGGTCATCTTGGTCTTGGGGATGTCGTAGAACTCGCCGTGGAATTCGAAGTAGTCGCCTGCGGTGAGGCCCTGGATGATCTCGATGCATTCGTCCATCCGCTTGCCGCGCTTGGCGAACGGCACGCCGAGCAGCTCGTAGTCCTCGGGCCACGGGCTGGTGCCCACCCCGAAGCCCACCCGGTTGTCGGTCATTGCGGCAAGCGAGCCAATCTGCTTGGCCACCAACGCCGGCGGGCGGATGGGCAGTTTGAGGACGAAGAAGTTGAAGTGCAGCGTCGACGTCACCGCGCCCAATGCCGATGTCAGCACGAAGGTTTCGATGAACTCCTTGCCGTCCAGGAACTCGCGGTTGCCGTCGGGGGTGTAGGGGTACTTCGAGTCGGATTCGAAGGGGTAGGCGATGCTGTCGGCGATCGTCATGGCGTGATACCCGGCGGCCTCCGCCGCCTTGGCCAACGGGATGTAGTACCGAAAGTCCGTCATTGCCTCTGCATACGTAAACCGCACGTCATCCGCCTTCCGTGAGAGACCGTTATCCGAGACTAGAACGTGTTCTAGTTTGGCTCACGCGCGGGTCCCCGCCGACCTGGGTCCCCGCGGCTACAGCTGGTTCTCGGGGCCGATGACGGCCCAGACCGTCTTGCCCGACGAGGTGGGTGTGCTGCCCCACGCGCGCGACAGCGCGTCGACAATCGCCAGGCCCGAGACATCGATGCCCTGCGCAGGCGACGGCAGCCGCTTGGCCGGGGCGGTGCTCTCGTCGGACACCGCGATGGTCGCCGTCGCGCCGTCCGTCTCGAGGCGCATCACCGGGATGCTGCCGGTGTGTTCGAGCACGTTCTCCACGAAGACGTTGACGACCACCAGCGCGACCGGAATGAACGCGGGCCGCGACCATTCGGTGAGCCACTGGCGCACCAGGCGGCGCGACTCGCGCAGGCTGGTCAGGTTCGCGGGCAGCTGGGTGTCGCTGCGGTGGACGGTGCGACGGGTCAGCTTGGCGAGCGCCTTCGTCGCGCCTTTCTCGGTCGAATACACCGGCATGAATCGGGTGACCTCACTGCGGTCGAGCGCATCGCGGGTACCGCGATCACCACTGACCAGCACGATCGGCGCGGTGCTCTCGATGCTCAGCTGCAGGTATGCGCTGATGAAGGCCGACAGCGCCGACTCCGCGGGGACCTGAAGGGCGCTGATATCGACGATGACGGCCGACGGCGCGTCGAGCGCGGCCTTGCGAATGCTGTCGCGCAGCGCCGCGGAATTGCTGGCGTCGAGAACGCCCCCGACGGTCAGGATCGCGGCCGACTGATCGGTCCGGGTCTCCACGGCCAGCGAGCCAGGGGACTCGGCGAGCGCACTCACCGCGGGCGG
This sequence comes from Mycobacterium numidiamassiliense, assembly GCF_900157365.1. Lineage (GTDB taxonomy): Bacteria > Actinomycetota > Actinomycetes > Mycobacteriales > Mycobacteriaceae > Mycobacterium > Mycobacterium numidiamassiliense. The sequence continues at coordinate 1,554,296 of NZ_FUEZ01000004.1, forward strand.
TCCTTTCCGTTCAGGCATCTAACCTCGCTGATCGCGACACCTGACCCGCTGCCGCGCGGGTGCGGGTGTCTTCGGTGCCGGTGGGGCATCCGAATCGTAACGCGGTCGAACGGCAACTCAAGGTCACGATCTGGCTAGGAATCATGCGGGGTGCGGCAGCGTCATCGAGCAGAGACCGCCGTGAGCCCGCGCGGAACTCGCCTTGACCGTGCGCCTGCGACGGATCGACCGCTGCCACCCCGACCATGCTGTTCTCATCTATCGTGTCGTGTGCGCCGGCGCGCAAATCCATGGAGCCAACCTCTTCGCGCGTGTGGCCACTTCCAATGTTTGATTGAAATCAGCCTAGCGAGACTACCCCATTTAACGGCCGTCAAGTCACCACGGGAGCCGGTGACGACCCGCGCCGTGCGATCAATGGGAATCCGGATCGGACCCGGTTAGCGTCCGCTCAGCGCGTAGGGTGGGGCGCCCACCCCCGCGAGCGAGTGCGTGCCCCACGGTGTTTGCTCGGTGATGCGCGCGGGCGCGGTGCGCTCACCGACTGTCAGCATGGCCGTTCGCGACTGCTTGAGTACTTCGTCCGTCAAGGGCTGCGACGGTGAACTGAAGACGGTTCCCTGCCAGTGGTAGCGACCGTCGATCGGGTCCAGGTGGCCGCTGAGTCGCACGCGCACCGGATGGCACGCGCCTGCGATCGTCAGCGTGGCCTCGCCGTCGTACGTCTCGTTGTCGGGGGTGGCGGCGGACGACAGGTCGAACGCCGATGACACCTGGAACGGCTGCGCGGGACCGACGTGAGCGCGATCGCTGAACACCTGCTGGCTGCTGCGTCGCACCTCGATGCGGGTGCTGCCGGTCCTTTCCATCAGCCCGAGGCACTGGGCGACATAGCGGGCTTGCGCGCCGACATCGGGGCCGGTGACCCAGAAATAATTGGGAAAACCGTGCAGGGCGACGCCCAGGAAAGGCTCTGTGCCGTCATCGAGGGCCGCCTTGATGGCCAGCCCACCGGTGCCGACCAGGTCGGGAGCGTGATCCGCGATCGTGAACCCGGTGCCGTAGATGATGGCGTCGGCGTCGTGCTCGACACCATCGTCGGTGCGGATGCCCGAGGCGGTGATGGCGCTGATCGCCGCTGCCACCAGCGCGGGCCGCGGTCGCCGGTCGCGGCTCGCCAGCGGGTTGTGGCGGCGCAGCCAGCGCTTGACCCGGGTGGACGGCAACGGAATCTCGGCGACGAACCGGCGCGGGGCATGCGCGAAGATGGTGACAGTGCAAGCAGATTCGATCAACTGTTGGAGGTAATGACCGGCGCTGGCGTCGGTGCCGATGACGGCGATGCGCTTGCCGGCCGGATCAAAACCGGGCCGCCACCGCGACGCATGAAACGAATCACCACGAAAGTCGTTGCACCCCAAGAGCTCTGGTGTCCAGCCGACAAAGACCGACGGGTCTGTCGCGATGACTACGCGAGCCCGCACACTCTCGCCGGGCGCGGTGCGCAGCTCCCAGGTGTGGGCGTCGTCGTCGAACCGGGAGCTGGCCACTTCGCCGATCGGCCTTGCGATGTCGGTGATTCCGGCGGCCAGCAGCTCACTCGACATGGCCTGGCCGGCGCTGCCGTCGCCGAGGATGACGACGTCGCGGATGGCCGCGACCGCTGCTTGCGTCACAGAAAGTTGGCGCGCTTCCAGGTGCGCCGTGCGATCGGGCCCAGCAGGCCCACTTCGGTCAAAAACGCCGCCAGCGGGGCGAAACCGGACTTCTGCACTTCGTAACGGTGTGCGCTGCTGCGCGCCATCGCGCGCGCCCGTTTGGGATCCAGTCCGGTCCGCGCGTACGGAATCGGATTGCTGAACAGGTAGCGGAAGAAGTACCCGCCGACGCCGTTGATGTTGGCCATGAACCACTTGTTGAAACGCGGCATTTCCTGCACTCGTTTGCGGGCGCCGTCGCGCGCGAACTGGATGTGTCGGGCCTCTTCGGTGACGTGAATTCGCATGAGCCGCTGGATGATTGGCTGCAAATCCTGGTCGTCCATCATCTGCCGCTGCAGCGAGTCGAAGATCTCCTCGCCGATCAGCGCGGCCATCCACAGCATCGAGCCGCGCTGGAACGCCAGGGGCAAGGTGTTGATGATCATCCGGTGCAGCAGGCGCGGACGCACCGGTTTGGCGCCGATACGCTCGATGGCTTTGCCGAACATCACCATGTGCCGAGTTTCATCGCCCAGCTCGGTCAGCTTGTAATGCGTCGAGGAGCTGGTGGGGTCCTCATGAATGATGGTGCGCAACAACGATTGGTTGAGCATGTTCTCGAACCAGATGCCGGCCGACAAGGTGTTGACCAATTCCTGCCGGGACAGCTCGATCTGCTGCTCGCGGGTCATCTCGTCCCACATCGGGGTGTCATACAGCGACACCGATCGCGGCGGCAGGTAGAACTTGTCCGGGTCGAGAGGGGCGTCCCAGTCGATGTCGACGATGGGCTCGTAGGACTTTTTGACCGAGCCCTTGAGTAGACGCTCCGAGAACTCTTCACGGCTCGGCCCACCTGGTCGCACCGCAGTGGTCATCGCTGGTGTCCCTTCATCGGGTGTTTCAGACGGTGGCTCGCAACAGTTACTCAATACCAATGGTACTGGGTACCTGGGGTCTCGACCAGACGTTCGCTGGTTTCAATTCGGTTGACCAGCACTAATCTTTGCAGGCAACGTGCCAGGGCGACAGTACGAGTCAGGAGGTGGTGGTGGGTCGTCACATCCACGTCATCGGCATCGGAGCGGGCGACCCCGACTACCTGACCGTCCAGGCGATCGAGGCACTCAACACGACCCAGGTGTTCTTCGCGATGGACAAGGGCGAGCAAAAAAGCGACCTGGTGGCGCTGCGACGGCAGATCTGCGAGCGTTTCATCTCCGAACCCGGCTACCGATTCGTCGAGCTGCCCGACCCCAAGCGGTCGTCCGACGGTGATTACCGCGACGCCGTCTCCGACTGGCATGCGGAGCGTGCCCGGATCTGGGCGGCGGCGATCGCCGCCGAGCTGGGGCCCGACGGCGTGGGGGCCTTCCTGGCCTGGGGTGATCCGTCGCTGTACGACAGCACGCTGCGGATCCTGGACGCCATCGAGACTGATGTGGCCGAGGTCGGCTTCACCTTCGACGTGATCCCCGGCGTCACCGCCATCCAGGCGCTGACGGCGCGACACCGCATCCCGCTCAACGAGGTCGGTGAACCGGTGCTGATCACGACGGGCCGACAGCTGCGCGCGCAAGGATTGTCCGGCTCGGCGGTGGTGATGCTCGACGCCGACTGCTCGTTTGCGGCCTGCCCCGCCGGCACCCGGATCTGGTGGGGCGCCTACCTCGGCACCCGCGACGAGCTGCTCGTCGCGGGCACCGTGGGCGAAGTGGGACCCCGCATCGTGGCGCTGCGCGCCGAGGCCCGCGCGCGCCACGGCTGGATCATGGATACCTATTTATTGCGGGCGCCCTGAGCTGCGATGGACACTCGAGCGCGGTGATCGGCACACTGGACAGGTGCCCGAACTTCCCGAGATCGAAGCGCTGGTCGATCACCTGCGGCGCCATGCCGTCGGGTTGACGATCGGCCGGGTCGATGTCGCGGCGCTGTCGGTGCTCAAGACCTTCGATCCGCCGGTCAGCGCCCTGAACGGCCTGACCGTCGTCGGGGCCAGCCGGTGGGGCAAGTATCTGGGGCTGCAGGCCGATAAGTGGCTGTTGATCGCGCACCTGTCGCGGGCCGGCTGGTTGCGCTGGTCCGACAAGCTGGCCGCGGCGCCGCTGCGACCGGGCAAGGGGCCGATCGCGCTGCGAGTCCATCTGGGGACCCCCGGCAGCGCGCCGGGATTTGACCTCACCGAGGCCGGAACGCAGAAGCGGTTGGCGGTGTGGCTGGTCGACGACCCCGAGCAGGTGCCGGGAATTGCGGCCCTCGGCCCGGACGCGCTCGACCTGACCGTCGACGACCTGGCAGGGGTCCTGGCGGGCAACACCGGCCGGATCAAGACCGTCATCACCGATCAGAAGGTGATCGCCGGCATCGGCAATGCCTACAGCGACGAAATCCTGCACGTCGCCAAGATCTCGCCCTTCGCCACCGCCGGAAAGCTCACCAGCGAGCAGCTCAGCACCCTGCACGACGCGATGATCTCGGTATTGACCGACGCGGTGAACCGGTCGGTCGGCCAGGGCGCCGCGACGCTCAAGGGGGAGAAGCGCTCGGGGCTGCGCGTGCATGCCCGCACCGGGTTGCCCTGCCCGGTATGCGGGGACACCGTGCGCGAAGTGTCGTTCGCGGACAAGTCTTTTCAGTACTGCCCGACGTGTCAGACCGGCGGCAAGGTGCTGGCCGATCGGCGCATGTCACGGCTGCTCAAGTAGCCGGCGGGCCGGGACTTGACGCGTGTCGATATGCTGCCCGGGTGACTCGCCAGAAGATCCTCATCACCGGCGCCAGTTCAGGCCTGGGGGCCGGGATGGCGCGCTCGTTCGCCGCCAAAGGTCGCGACCTCGCGCTGTGCGCCCGGCGCACCGAGCGGCTCGACGAACTGAAAACCGAGCTGTCACAACAATATCCAGGGATTAAAATCGCGGTCGCCACGCTGGACGTCCGGGATCACGAGCAGGTGCCGAAGGTCTTCTCCGAGCTGAGCGACCAGCTCGGCGGCATCGACCGCATCATCGTCAACGCCGGCATTGGCAGCGGCGCCCGGCTGGGTACCGGCAAGCTATGGGCGAACAAGAAGACCATCGAGACCAACCTGGTGGCCGCGCTGGTGCAGATCGAAACCGCGCTGGAGATATTCACCAAGACCGGTTCCGGGCATCTGGTGCTGATTTCGTCGGTGCTCGGCAACGCCGGAGTGCCGGGCGTCAAAGCCGCATACTGCGCAAGCAAGGCGGGACTGACGTCGCTTGGCGAGTCGTTGCGCGCCGAGTACGCGAGGGGCCCGATCAAGGTCACGGTGATCGAGCCCGGCTACATCGAGTCGGAGATGACCGCCAAGTCGAACAGCACAATGCTGATGGTGGACAACGACACTGGCGTCAAGGCCCTCGTCGCAGCCATCGAGCGCGAACCCGGCCGGGCGGTGGTGCCGCGGTGGCCGTGGGCGCCGCTGGTGCAGCTGCTGCGGGTGCTGCCGCCGCCGCTGACCAAGCCCTTCGCCTGAGGTCAGTGCGGGACGGGTGTGTAATGCGCTGCGTCGCTAGTGAATTCGGGTTTTCCGTAGGTCGCCAGCCGGAGCTTGATTAGCCCGATGACGTAGGCGTCGGTGATGTCCCGAAGCACGGGGATGCGGCTGGCCTGGGTCACGGCGGCGAACCGTCCGCTGATGAAGGGCGTGGTCAGGGCGATGCGCACCAGATCGGTCGGCCCGAGTGTCACGCCCATCGCCCCGGCGATCTCGCTGTCGCCGTTGCAGAACGTCTTGACGAATGTCAGCTTGCTGAAACTCTTCTCGACCGCTTCGGCGCAACGGTCGAACCAGCTGGTGCCCGGACGCAGGTAGGCCGCCATCGTGCCGCGAACCAGTTCTTCGCAGATGCTGTCGAATCCGTGGCGCAGCAATGCCGAGCGCGCGTGCATGACGTGGACGATGTCGGCGGGTTCTGCGGGCAGCAGTTCCTCCGGCAGACCGAGCAGAAAGCAGCGATACCTGGCGAATTCGATGACGGCGCGTTCTTCGGCGGTGAACTGTGTCCGGCCCTCTTTGCGCACCTTGTGGGCCAAGAGGTACTGGCCGATCATTCCCGCGGGCATCTGGTCCACCTGCGGCACCGGCATGCCGTAGATCGCGACGTCCCACTTGTCGGATTTCTTCAGGGCGTTATAGCGGACCATCGAGTGCATCAACCGGACCATCGCGGCGGCTTCGAATCCGGGGCCGTAGCGATCCAGCGCACCGGGCAGCGTGGTGACCGTGAAAAAACTGGCTGTCTCGTTGACCCGCCGCGCGGCCCGCTTACCCGACAGCGCGCCGGTCAGGGCCATCGGCAGCGCGGCGTAGGAGTTGGTGAAGGTCGCGATAAAGGCTCCGCGCGTAATGAAGGGGGCCACCAGCGCCGTGGGAATGCGCTCCTGCCGAGCGCCTTCGCGGACCAGGTCGAAGTCGATCCACTCCGGCGTGGCCTCCATGGCGGCGATGAACGCCGCGAGTTCGGGGGGCGCCTCGGGGACCGCCTCGATGCCCTCGCGGCACGCCCTCTTGAGCATGTCGATCAGCTGCGTGACGCTGTGCGTTTTCATCAGGGCCGCATAGGGATCGGCGACGACGTCGCCGAGCATGGTGGCCGTGCTCATCAACTCGACGACGCGGTCGTCTTCCAGGATCAGCTCGCGGTCCGCGGCCCAGGGCGGCAGTGCCGAGTCGACGTTCGGCTCCGTGGCCAGGCGTTCCGGCTGCTGGTCAAAATCGAAGTCACCGTAGAGGTCCGGCTGCAGCTCGCGCTGGCTTCGGACTCGCCGCGCGAGTTCGGGGTAGTACGTGGCCGTGGACAAGGTAAGCAACCTCCCAATAACTAACACTTAGTGAGTAATACTCACAAGTTGTTAGTTATGCTGTCAAGCATGACTGCCGACAACCCGAAGCGGCGCATGACCGCCGAGGGCCGGCGCGAGCAGATCCTCGACGTCACACACGCGATCGTCGATGCCGAGGGGTTTCACGCGGCAACCCCGAACCGTATCGCGGCGCAGGCCGGCATCAATCGATCGCTGATTTACCAGATGTTCGGCGACCCGGCCGGGCTGTTCGTCGCACTGATCGACCGCGAGGCGGCGCGGGCCGGCGCGCAGTTCGCCGAGGCGATCTCCGGACTCGATGCCGTCGCCGACGATCAGTCGCTGGTGGTCGCGTTCGACGGTGTGCTGGCCGCGGTCGACGCTCAGCCGGCGACGTGGCGGCTGTTTCTGTTTCCCCCGCAGGGCGCTCCACCCGAGTTGTATGCCCGGCTGGCCCAGTCCGAGGCCGTCGTGCTCCAGTTTTTTGTCAGAGAACTGCGGCGCACAACTCCCGAGGTGCACGATCCCGAGTACACCGCCCGAATCCTGCACGCCGCCGGACGTGAGCTGCTGCGCCTGCACGTCAGCGACCCGGAGACCGCGACCGTGGAACGTCTGCGCACCTTTGTGCGGCGACTCGGTTCCGACGTGATGAGCCGCAGCCTCTGACAGCGTCTAGCTGACCCGCCCTCGTTCGGTGCGGTAGCGGCGGACCAGCGCGTCGGTCGAACTGTCCGACTGCGGCGCGGGTGAGGCGTCGCCGGTGAGGACCGGAAGCAGCGCCTTGGCCTGCGTCTTGCCCAGCTCGACGCCCCATTGGTCGAACGAGTCGATGCCCCAGATGACGCCCTCGGTGAACACCTGGTGCTCGTAGAGCGCGATCAGCTGGCCGACCACCGACGGTGTGAGCCGGTTGCCCAGAATCGACGTCGACGGGCGGTTGCCGGGCATCACCTTGTGCGGCACCACATTGGCGGGAGTGCCTTCGGCGGCGATCTCCTCGGCGGTCTTGCCGAACGCGAGTACCTGGGTCTGGGCGAAGAAGTTGCTCATCAACAAGTCGTGCATGCTGCCGGTGCCCTCGACGGTGGGCAGATCGTCGGTGGGCTGGCTGAAGCCGATGAAATCGGCCGGCACGATCCGGGTTCCCTGATGCAGCAATTGGTAGAAGGCGTGCTGGCCGTTGGTTCCCGGTTCGCCCCAGAAGATTTCACCGGTGTCGGTGGTGACCGGTGTGCCGTCGGCGCGGGTGGATTTGCCGTTGGATTCCATGGTCAGCTGCTGCAGATAGGCGGCAAAGCGGGCCAGGTCGTTGGAGTACGGCAACACCGCCCGCGCCTGCGCGTCGAAGAAGTTGGAGTACCACAGGCCGATCAGGCCGAGCAGCGCCGGCGCATTGGACTCCAGGGGCGCGGTCTTGAAATGTTCGTCGACGATGTGGAATCCGGACAGGAAGTCGGCGAAGGCCTCCCGGCCGATGACGGCCATCACCGACAGCCCGATTGCCGAGTCGACCGAGTAGCGTCCGCCGACCCAGTCCCAGAACCCGAACATGTTGTCGGTGTTGATGCCGAAGTCGTCGACCAGACGCTTGTTGGTGGACACGGCCACGAAGTGCTTGGACACCGCACTGTCGCCGAGTGTGTCGGTCAGCCAGCGGCGCGCCGCGGTCGCGTTGGTCAGGGTCTCCAGGGTGGAGAATGTCTTCGATGCGACGATGAAAAGTGTTGTGGCGGGCTCCAAGTCGGCAAGCTTGGCGATCAGGTCGGCCGGGTCGACGTTGGAGACGAAGCGCGCCGAGATCCCCGCGTCGGCGTAATGGCGCAGCGCTTGGTACACCATCGCCGGGCCTAGGTCCGATCCCCCGATGCCGATGTTGACGACCGTCTTGATCCGTTCCCCGGTGGCCCCGGTCCATTCGCCGTTGCGCAGCCGGTCGGTGAAGTCGCCCATCGCGTCGAGCACCTCGTGGACGTCGGCGACGACGTTTTGGCCGTCGACGACCAACTCGGCGTCCCGGGGCAGCCGCAGCGCGGTGTGCAGGACGGCGCGATCCTCCGAGGTGTTGATGTGCACCCCGGAGAACATCTCGTCGCGACGCTGTTCGAGGTGCGCCGCGCGGGCCAGGTCGATCAGCAGCTGCAGTGTCTCGCGGGTGACCCGGTGCTTGCTGTAGTCGACGTAGAGGTCGCCGACCTCGATGGTCAGATCGCGCCCGCGATCCGGGTCGTCGTCGAAGAACTTGCGAAGGTGGGTTTCACCGATCTGTTCGTGATGCCTGCGCAGGGCGTCCCATGCCGGGGTTGCGGTGATATCGGTGATGGTGAGCGCGGAGGTCATGGTTCGACCCTAATGCGGTCCGCCGGGAACGAGCCAGCGCTGGCGTGCGGTGAGAATTCCGCGCGGAGACGCGAAAACTGCCCGCCCTAAACGGCAAATTGCGCGGGCATTTAGTGGCCGAGCCGGCCCCTGCCCAATCGCAATAACAGCATCGCCAGGTCCTTACCCTCCGGGCCCAGCTCGCTGTAGCGTTCGATGACCTGCATTTCCCTGCTGTGCACCAGCCGGGTTCCGCCGGTGGCCATTCGGGCTTTGCCGATCGCCTGCGACACTTCGGCGCGCCGCTTTACCGCCGCCAGAATCTCGGCGTCCAACCGATCGATTTCCTGGCGCAACATTTCGATGTTCGCCGGCTGTTCGGTATCGATCATTTCGATGTTCATTTCCGCTAACTCCGCGTTCTCATGATGTGGGGGTTCTGGTCTCATCCGTTATCGGGCCTCACAACAGAGACGAGCCCCGAATCCGGAAGCGGACCACGGGGCTCTACGAAGGCAGCTAGACCGCGGGCACCGCTAACCGGTACCCGTAGAAAAATCGACTTACCCACTCCCGAGTGGAGACTTGCCGACGGCGCTGCAGCTTGAGCACCTTTTGAGTGTGCCATTAACGGCTGGATCGGCGCAAAAACGATCCGCCCCCGAACTGACCGCATGTGTCGATATTGCACCGCGCCCACGCCGTTGTAAGGGAAACGAACAATTAAGCGCCGCGGGCGCGAAAGTCCCGCCCACTCGTGCCCGACCCCCGTAGTCTCGGCACTGGCCGACCGGTGCGCGCAACACCGGATGCGGCAAGCCATTTGAACGCCGTTCGGCCGTCGGCCCGGGTACGCCGGATGGCCTTGGCCAACCCGCGTCGGGGGGCGGCGCTAAATTTGGACGGACATGAGTGTGCACGCGACGGATGCCAAGCCCGCCCCCGAGGCAGAACAGCTGCTCGAAGGACTCAACCCACAACAGCGCCAAGCGGTGGTGCATGAGGGTTCGCCGCTGCTGATCGTGGCCGGAGCGGGCTCAGGGAAGACCGCGGTGCTCACGCGGCGGGTCGCCTACCTGATCGCCGCGCGAGGCGTCGGGGTCGGTCAGATTCTGGCCATCACCTTCACCAACAAGGCAGCCGCCGAGATGCGGGAACGGGTGGTGCGGCTGGTCGGCCCACGCGCCCGCGCGATGTGGGTGTCCACGTTTCACTCGACCTGCGTGCGGATCCTTCGTAATCAGGCCACGCTGATCAAGGGCCTCAATTCCAACTTCTCCATCTACGACGCCGACGACTCGCGCCGCCTGTTGCAGATGATCGGCCGCGACATGGGACTGGACATCAAGCGGTACTCGCCGCGACTGCTGTCCAATGCCATCTCCAATCTCAAAAACGAGTTGATCGACCCCGACCAGGCTTTGACCAATCTGTCCGAGGACTCCGACGACCTGGCCCGCACCGTGGCGAGCGTGTTCGCCGAATACCAGCGACGACTGCGGGCAGCCAACGCGCTGGACTTCGACGACCTGATTGGGGAGACGGTCGCGGTGCTGCAGACCTTCCCGCAGATCGCCCAGTACTACCGGCGCCGGTTCCGGCACGTCCTGGTCGACGAGTATCAGGACACCAACCACGCCCAGTATGTGCTGGTCCGGGAATTGGTCGGACGCGACGTCGAGGCGTCATCAGAGTCTTCACCTGACGATGTGCCACCTGCGGAGCTGTGCGTCGTCGGCGATGCCGATCAGTCGATCTACGCGTTCCGCGGCGCCACCATCCGCAACATCGAGGACTTCGAGCGCGACTACCCGGACGCGACAACCATTCTGCTGGAACAGAATTACCGTTCGACGCAGAACATTCTGTCCGCGGCAAACTCGGTGATCGCCCGCAACTCCGGACGTCGCGAAAAGCGGCTGTGGACCGACGCCGGGGCGGGCGAATTGATCGTCGGCTACGTCGCCGACAACGAGCACGACGAGGCCAGGTTCGTCGCCGAAGAGATCGATGCGCTCGCCGAGCGCGGCGAGATCACCTACAACGACGTGGCCGTTTTCTATCGCACCAACAACTCCTCACGGTCCTTCGAGGAAGTGTTCATCCGCGCCGGGATTCCGTACAAAGTTGTTGGGGGAGTGCGCTTTTACGAGCGCAAGGAGATTCGTGACATCGTCGCCTACCTGCGGGTGCTGGACAACCCAGGCGACGCGGTCAGCATGCGGCGCATCCTGAACACGCCGCGCCGGGGTATCGGCGATCGTGCCGAGGCGTGTGTGGCGGTGTACGCGGAGAACACCGGCGCCAGCTTCGCCGATGCTTTGGTCGCCGCCGCCGAAGGCAAAGTGCCGATGCTGAATACCCGTGCCGAGAAGGCGATTACGGGTTTCGTCGAGCTGCTCGACGAGCTGCGCGGCCGCCTCGACGACGACCTCGGCGGGCTGGTCGAGTCGGTGCTCGAACGCACCGGATACCGCGCTGAGCTGGAGGCGTCCACCGATCCGCAGGAGCTGGCCCGGCTGGACAACCTCAACGAACTCGTCAGTGTCGCGCACGAATTCAGCATCGATCAGGCCAACGCGGCGGCGCTCGACGAGACGGCGGAGTTTGACGAAGATGTGCCGGATACCGGTGTGCTCGCGGCGTTCCTGGAGCGGGTATCGCTGGTGGCCGACACCGACGACCTGCCCGATCACGCCGCCGGACTGGTCACGCTGATGACCTTGCATACCGCGAAAGGCTTGGAGTTCCCGGTGGTGTTCGTCACCGGCTGGGAGGACGGCATGTTCCCGCACATGCGGGCACTCGACGATCCCCGTGAGCTCTCCGAGGAGCGCCGGCTGGCGTATGTCGGCATTACCCGGGCCCGACAGCGGCTCTACCTGAGCCGGGCGATCGTCCGGTCGTCCTGGGGCCAGCCGATGCTCAACCCCGAGTCACGGTTCCTGCGTGAGGTGCCGCAGGAGCTGATCGAGTGGCGGCGCACCGCCCCGGCCCCGTCGTTCAGCGCGCCGGTGAGCGGTGCCGGCCGGTTTGGGACGCCGCGCGCCGCACCGACCCGCTCGGGGGCGAGCAAGCGTCCGCCGCTGGTTCTGCAACCCGGCGATCGGGTGACCCACGACAAGTACGGTCTGGGCCGGGTCGAGGAGGTCTCCGGCGTCGGCGAATCGGCGATGTCGCTGATCGACTTCGGCAGCGCCGGTCGGGTCAAGCTGATGCACAACCACGCCCCCGTGAGCAAGCTCTAAGGGCTAGCCCCGCAGCCAGCGCCGGGTGCGCGGATGCATCGCCAACGTCGCGCTGGCGATCGGCAGCAGGGGAAAGGCGTGCACGATCCAGGCGACGCGGGCACCGGCGACGAAGACGCCGCCGTAGGTGAGCAGCGCGACCACCGCGCCGGCTGTGATCAGGTAGCGCCCCAGGCCGCGACGCTGCAACAGCATGATGACGCCGGACACCGTGGCCGCCGCGAAGACCAGGGCGAGAAACGCCACGGCGATGCAGAACAGGCGATCGGTTCGCCACCAGCCGGCGATCAGGTCCGTGGCGACCACCGACGTCGCCCAGCCGCTGATGATGCTGACCGCGCAGGCGGCGACGGCAGTCCTGGAGCTCGGTTCCTCGGCCGGCGCGGGCGAAACGCTGCGGGGAGCCGCGCGCGTGGCGTCCTGATCGGACTGAACCTGGCGCGGAATCTGCGTCGTCGGCGTCGTCTTAATGGTGGGTATCGGCCCGGTGGGCGCACGCCGAATGATCCGCGTGCGTGATTCGGAGGGCGGATCGGGTGGATCAGGTGGGTCGTTCGGCGCGGTCACCTTAGCCAGCGTAATTGCCGACGAACAGTCCTCGTTTCGCCAGCCACGGCACGGGGTCGATTCGTTCGCTGCCGCCTTGCAAAACCTCGAAATGCAGATGCGGGCCGGTGGAGTTGCCCCGGTTGCCCATCGTCGCGATCTGGTCGCCGGCCATCACCCGCTGACCGACGCTGACCAGCGTGGTGTTCACGTGGCCGTACAGCGTGACGGTGCCGTCGGCATGGAGCAGCTTGACCCACATTCCGTAACCGGCGGTCGGGCCGGCGTCGATGACGAGTCCGTCGGACACGGCAAGGATCGGTGTCCCGATCGAGTTGGCGAGGTCGATGCCGGCGTGCAGCACGCCCCAGCGATAGCCGAAGTTCGACGTGAAAATCCCGTGCGTGGGCATGACGTAGAGGGGCTGCTGCAGACGCGCTTCGCGCTGGGCGCGGTCGTTGGCGAAGGCGACGCCCTTGGCGAGTTCCTCGTTGTGCACCGCGACGTTCGCGGCGGGCTGGACCGAGATCACCTGGGCGCCGCGCGGGCCGTCGCTGGCCGAGCCGCCCATGAGCGACGACGCGTTGGCAGTCAACACGGTCTCGGTCTCCGGCGTCGCGGCGTGACTGGTCGCGGTGTGCGCGGCCGCGGCGGCAGCACCGGCGGCCATCGCCGAGATCAGCATGCGCCCGCGGGCGGCGCTGGTCGGCTGCTTGCGGTGCTGTCCACTGCGGGGGGCCACACCGATGACGTCGGTGATGTGCCGGTCGCCGGAGAGCGGGTCGGTGTCGAGCTGGGCGGTCATCCGGACCAGCACCTCGCGATGGGCTGCGGGGGCCGCCAGCCGCACCGGCATCAGATTGTCGATCTCGTCCAGATCGTCGAGTTCGGGTGCCAGCAGCACCTGCGCCGCGTTGTCGAAGCTGGTGTCGTTGCTGAAGTCGAGGTCGCCCAGTTCGACGCTGTCGTCGGCGAAGTCCAGGTCGTCGAGATCGAACCCGTCGAGTGGCAGGATCTCGGTGACTTCATTGGGGTGGAGTGCGACCCGGCGGTCGCGCAAGGCACGATGCGTCCCAGCCAGGACAGGCGAACGAGCTAATCGATGCTGCGACAACCTTGAAATGTCCTCGTATCGTGACCATACCGTTATCTGGACCCTAGGAAGGTAACGGTTAGCCGATGGGGCTGGCAACCTCGGGGCGCCATCCCGTCCATATTGTGAACTGGATCACGTTTAACCCGCTGATCGTTCTCGTGAGGTGTGCCACATCGGCCGGTGCGATGTTAGCGGTAGTCGGGTGTGTGGATACAGTTCCACCGTGCGAGTCGCCGAATCCGGTGCCGCACACCCAATAGGCCTATACGAAGACGTGGAGCCATGGATCTTTTCGAGTACCAAGCCAAAGAATTGTTCGTCAAGCACAATGTGCCCACCACGCCCGGTCGGGTGACCGACACCGCCGAGGGCGCGAAGGAAATCGCGACCGAGGTCGGCGCCCCGGTGATGGTCAAGGCGCAGGTCAAGGTCGGCGGCCGGGGCAAGGCCGGTGGCGTCAAGTACGCCGCAACCCCCGACGACGCGTACGAACACGCCAAGAACATCCTCGGCCTGGACATCAAGGGCCACGTCGTGAAGAAGCTGTTGGTTGCCGAGGCCAGCGATATCGCCGAGGAGTACTACATCTCCTTCCTGCTGGACCGCGCCAACCGCACCTACCTCGCGATGTGCTCGGTCGAGGGCGGCATGGAGATCGAAGAGGTCGCCGCGACCAAGCCGGAGCGGCTGGCCAAGGTGCCGGTGAATGCCGTCAAGGGCGTCGACCTGGCGACCGCTCGCTCCATTGCCGAGCAGGGGCACCTGCCTGCCGAGGTGCTCGACGCCGCGGCGAACACGATTTCCAAGCTGTGGGAGCTGTTCGTCGCCGAAGACGCCACGTTGGTCGAGGTCAACCCGTTGGTGCGCACTCCCGACGACCAGATCCTGGCGCTCGACGGCAAGGTCACCCTCGACGCCAACGCCGACTTCCGTCAGCCCGGCCACGCCGAATTCGAGGACCGCGACGCGACCGACCCGCTGGAGCTCAAGGCCAAGGAGCACGACCTCAACTACGTCAAACTCGACGGCGCGGTCGGAATCATCGGCAACGGCGCGGGTCTGGTGATGTCGACGCTCGACGTCGTCGCCTACGCCGGCGAGAAGCACGGTGGAGTCAAGCCGGCCAACTTCCTGGACATCGGTGGCGGCGCGTCGGCCGAGGTGATGGCCGCGGGCCTGGACGTGATCCTGAACGACAAGCAGGTCAAGAGCGTGTTCGTGAATGTGTTCGGCGGGATCACCTCCTGCGACGCCGTTGCCAACGGGATCGTGACCGCCCTCAATATGCTCGGCGCCGAGGCCAACAAGCCACTCGTGGTGCGCCTCGACGGCAATAACGTCGACGAAGGCCGCCGCATCCTGGCCCAAGCCAACCATCCGCTGGTGATCCAGGCCGAGACCATGGACGCCGGAGCCGACAAAGCCGCCGAGCTGGCGAACAAGTAAGGGAGCCAACCAATGTCGATCTTCCTGAACGCAGATTCCAAGGTCATCGTCCAGGGCATCACCGGCGGTGAGGGCACCAAGCACACCGCGCTCATGCTCAAGGCTGGCACGAACCTGGTCGGCGGCGTGAACGCCCGCAAGGCCGGCACCACGGTGTCGCACGTGGACCCGGTAGGCAAGGACGTCGAGCTGCCGGTGTTCGGCACCGTCGCGGAGGCGATGAAGGAGACCGGCGCCAACGTGTCGGTCGTCTTCGTGCCGCCGAAGTTCGCCAAGGACGCCATCATCGAGGCCATCGACGCCGAGATCCCGCTGCTGGTGGTCATCACCGAGGGAATTCCGGTGCAGGACAGCGCATATGCGTGGGCCTACAACGTCGACAAGGGCCAGAAAACGCGCATCATCGGGCCGAACTGTCCCGGCATCATCACGCCCGGCGTGGCGCTGGCCGGCATCACGCCCGCCAACATCAGTGGATCCGGCCCGGTCGGGCTGGTGTCCAAGTCGGGCACCCTGACCTACCAAATGATGTACGAGCTACGCGATTTCGGCTTCTCCACGTCGATCGGTATCGGTGGTGACCCCGTCATCGGCACCACCCACATCGACGCGATCGAGGCGTTCGAGAAGGACCCCGAGACCAAGGTCATCGTGATGATCGGTGAGATCGGCGGTGACGCCGAAGAGCGTGCGGCCGACTACATCAAGGCCAACGTGTCCAAGCCGGTCGTCGGCTACGTCGCGGGATTCACTGCGCCGGAAGGCAAGACGATGGGCCACGCCGGCGCCATCGTGTCCGGCTCGTCGGGCACCGCGGCCGCCAAGAAGGAAGCCCTCGAGGCCGCCGGCGTCAAGGTCGGCAAGACTCCGTCGGAGACGGCGGCGCTGGCCCGGGAGATCCTGAAGAGCCTGTAGGGATTTGCGCTCGTGACTCTCGATCCACGCACCCCTGTCGTCGTCGGCGTCGGGCAGTTCACTGAACGCATCGAGGACTCCGGCTACCGGGGCATGTCGTCGGTGGAACTGGCGACGGCAGCGGCGCAGGCCGCACTGCACGACTGCGGGGCCGACGCCACCGCGGTCGCCGCGGCCATCGACACCGTCGCCGGGATCCGGCAGTTCGAGCTGTCCGGGCGCACGCCCGCGCCGATGGGCAAGTCCAACAACTACCCGCGGTCGGTGGCCAAGCGCATCGGCGCGGCACCGGACCGCGCGATTCTGGAGCCCATCGGCGGCCAGGGCCCCCAGCATCTGGTGACCGAGTTCGCCGGCGTCATCGCCGCGGGTGAGGCGGAGGTCGTGATGATCTTCGGCTCCGAAAACACTTCCAGCATCCGGTATTTCGCCGATCGGGAGAAGCCGGATCATTCCGACACGGTCGAGGGGTCGCTGGAGGACCGGGGCTTCGGCTACGACGGCCTCTTCGACGACTACACCATCGCGCACGGCCTCATCGGCGCGCCGGCTCAGTACGGGATGCTGGAGAACGCGCGCCGTGCCCGGCTGGGCTTGAGCGTCGCCGATTACCGCCGCCAGATGGGCGAGCTGTTCGCCCCGTTCACCAAGGTGGCCGCGAAGAACCCGTTCGCGTCCTCCCCGGTGGAGCGCACCGTCGATGAGCTCATCACCGTGACCGCGTCCAACCGGATGATCTGCGATCCGTACCCCAGGCTGCTGTTGGCCCGCGACCAGGTGAACCAGGGTGCGGCCGCGCTGCTGATGTCGGTGGCCGCCGCCCGTCGGCTCGGCGTCCCCGAGGAACGCTGGGTGTACCTGAACGGCCACGCCGACATGGTGGACCAGCCGCTGCTGGACCGGGTCGATCTGACCCACAACTCGGCCTCGGTGCTGGCGGTCCAGGAAGCACTCTCCGGCGCCGGTATCGGCATCGACGACGTCTCGACCTTCGACCTCTACAGCTGCTTCCCGGTGCCGGTGTTCAACTTCTGCGACGGGACGGGTCTGGCCACCGACGATCCCCGCGGGCTGACGCTCACCGGCGGCCTGCCGTACTTCGGCGGACCGGGCAACAATTACTCACTGCACGGCATCGCCGAGACGGTCAGCGAAATGCGTGACCGCCCAGGTCAATTCGGCCTGGTCGCGGCCAACGGCGGAATCATGAGCAAGTACTCCGTTGGGGTGTACTCGACGACGCCGTCGGACTGGAAGCCCGGCAACAGTGCCGCCCTGCGCGCCGAGGTCGCCGCTCGTCCCAAGATGCCGGTGACGGTCAAGGCCGACGGTCCCGCCACCGTCGAGACCTACACCGTGCGCTACGACTGGCCGGTGCACACCGGCATCATCATGGGCCGGCTGGACGACGACGGCAGCCGGTTCCTGGCTTTGACCGAGGACCCCGATCTGGTCGGGCTACTCAGCGACGGCGAGCCGCTCGGGGCTTCGATCGTGGTGCGGCCGACGGCAAAGGACAACCGCGCCACCCTGGGCTGACGCCCCGTCACACCAACGCGGCCAGCTTGCCGGCCAATCGCTCCACGTAGGCGGCGATCTCGTCCTCGGGCTTGTCCGGCAGACCGAACAGCACCTCGGTCACGCCGATCTCGGACCAGCGCGCCAGCTTCTCGGGCACCGGCTTGAAGTCCAGGGCCACGATCTGCGGAGCGCCATCGCGGCCCGCGGCAGCCCAGGTGTCCTGCAACAGCTTCACCGGTTCGTCGATGTCGAAGTCGCGCGGCGTGGTAATCCAGCCATCGGCACTGCGCGCGATCCACTTGAAGTTCTTCTCGTTGCCGGCGGCACCCACCAGCACGGGGATGTGCGGCTGCACCGGCTTGGGCCAGGCCCAGCTGGGGCCGAACTTGACGAACTCGCCGTCGTATTCGGCTTCCTCCTGCGTCCACAGCGCCCGCATCGCCTCGAGGTACTCGCGCAGGCAGGTGCGGCGGCGCCCGGCCGGCACGCCGTGGTCGGCCAATTCGTCGGTGTTCCAGCCGAACCCGACGCCCAGGCTGACCCGCCCGCCCGACAGATAGTCGAGGGTGGCGATGCTTTTCGCCAGCGTGATTGGGTCGTGCTCGACCGGCAGCGCGACCGCGGTGGACAGCCGCACCCGTGACGTCACCGCGCACGCGGCGCCGAGGCTGACCCAGGGGTCCAGCGTGCGCATGTAGCGGTCGTCGGGCAGCGACTCGTCACCCGTGGTGGGGTGGGCCGCTTCGCGCTTGACCGGGATGTGGGTGTGTTCGGGGACGTAGAAGGTCTGAAAGCCGTGGTCGTCGGCAAGCTTGGCGGCTGCCGCTGGGGAGATGCCACGATCGCTGGTGAAAAGCACAAGGCCGTAATCCATGGACAGAATTAGAACGTGTTCTACCTACGCTGAGCAAGCGGGTGGGTGCAGACGATGCCGAAGCCGGCGTGCGGTATCGGTCGCGCAGCGCCGCCGGTCGCTCCGGCACGGGCGGCCGAACGTGCGCTAGCGTGGTTGTTCGATCGCGTCGTAAGCACGCGCGGGCAAATCTTGGCATCGGTGACACGGAGCCGGGAGCCCGACGTGGCACTGCAACGGTGGCGTGGCGCGCCGCTCGGTGTCTGCACGGCACCGGAAGCAACAGGAGGAGTTATGACCTACTCGCCCGGTAATCCCGGATATCCGCCATCGCAGCCCGGCGGTTCCTATCCGGGTGCCACACCGTCGTTCGCCAAGACCGACGACGGCGAAAGCAAACTCCCGCTGTACCTCAACATCGCGGTGGTCGTGCTCGGCCTGGCGGTGTACCTGCTGAACTTCGGCCCGACGTTCACCCTCGGCGCCGACCTCGGCGCGGCCTCCGGTGGACGTGCTGGTGACGCCGGCACCGCGGTCGTGGTCGCCGTGCTGGCCGCGCTGCTCGCCGGGCTGGGCCTGCTGCCCAAGGCGAAGAACTACGCCGGGGTCGTCGCGGCAGTCGCTGTTTTGGGCGCATTGATCGCGATTTCCGAGACGATCAACACGCCGGCCGGTTTCGCTATCGGCTGGGCGATGTGGCCGCTGGTGGCGGCCAGCGTGCTGCAGGCCATCGCCGCCGTCGTCGCGATTCTGCTGGAAGCCGGCGTCGTCACCGCGCCGGCGCCTCGGCCCAAGTACGACCCCTACGCGCAGTACGGACAGTACGGCGGCCAGTACGGGCAGTACGGCGCCCAACCCGGCTACTACGGTCAACAGCCCCAGCAGCACGCGGGACACAACCCGCCGCAGCCGCCACAGGGGTACGGGTCGCACTACGGGGGCTATGGCAACCAGGGGCCGACGCAGAGCGCGATCTCGACGACAGGCGGTTTCGGTGCCCAGCAGTCGCACACCGGACCGCAGCCGTCGACCCAGCAGGGACCGTCCACGCCGCCGACCGGCTTCCCGAGCTTCAGCCCCCCGCCGTCGGTGGGCGGGGAAGGCGCCGGGTCTGACGGCGGTTCGCCCACGGCCAGTTACTCGAACCAAACCGGTGAGCAGCAGTCGCCGTCCTCGCCACCTGGGCCGGCGCCGTCTTAACAGTGGGCTCTCGCGCCTAGTCGGGCAGGTGCGCCAAGAGTGACACGGGTGGAGGACAACCCCGCAGCGGGCGCGCGCCAGGCGCGAGACCTCGTCAGGGTCGCATTCGGCCCAGCCGTGGTGGCACTCGTCATCATCGCCGCGGTGACGCTGCTCCAGCTGCTGATCGCCAACAGCGACATGACCGGCGCATCGGGCGCCATCGCGAGCATCTGGCTCGGCGTGCACCGGGTGCCGATTTCGATCGGCGGACGCGAGTTGGGCGTGCTGCCGTTGCTGCCCATCCTTTTAATGGTGTGGGGAACCGCGCGCAGCACGGCGCGGGCCACCTCGGTCCACTCGTCCTGGCTGGTCGTTCGCTGGGTTGTCGCCTCGGCGCTGGGCGGCCCGCTGCTGCTGGCCGCGATCGCGCTGGCAGTCATCCATGACGCGTCCTCGGTGATCACCGAGCTGCAGACCCCCAGCGCGCTGCGGGCGTTCACCAGCGTTGCGGTGGTGCACGCCGTCGGCGCCGCGATCGGCGTGTGGTCGCGGGTGGGGCGCCGCGCGCTGGCGGCTTCGCCGCTGCCCAATTGGCTCGCTGACGCGCTGCGCGCCGCGACGGCCGGAGTCCTGGCGCTCGTCGGGCTGTCCGGTCTGGTCACAGCGGGATCGCTGGTTGTGCACTGGGCGACGATGCAGGACCTCTTCGGGATCACCGACTCCATCTTCGGTCAGTTCAGCATCACCGTGCTGTCGCTGCTGTACGCACCGAACGTCATCGTCGGCACGTCGGCGGTCGCGGTCGGGTCCAGCGCCCACCTCGGCTTTGCGACGTTCAGCTCCTTCACCGTGTTCGGCGGGGACATCCCGGCGCTGCCGATCCTGGCCGCGGCCCCCACGCCGCCGCTGGGCCCGGTGTGGGTCGCGCTGCTCATCGTCGGGGCGTCCTCGGGCGTGGCCGTCGGTCAACAATGCGCGCGGCACCCGCTGCCGCTCATACCGGCGATGGGCAAGCTGCTGGCCGCATCGGTGGCCGGGGCGCTGACGATGTCGCTGCTCGCGTATGGCGGAAGTGGGCAGCTGGGCAACTTCGGCGAGGTCGGTGTCGACCAGGGCGCGTTGTTGGTCGGCGTCTTCTTCTGGTTCGCCGTCGTCGGCTGGGTCACGGTGGTGATGACCGGCGGGATCAGGCGTCGGCCGCGGCGACGCAGACCCAAGCCGCCACCGCCGCCGCTGGCCGACGAGTTGATCGACGACGACCTCGTCGATGCGGTCGCCGGCGAATCCGCGCCGTTCGGCGAACCGGAGGCGTCCGGCGAACCAGGGGACCTCGGCGCACCAGGGGACCTCGGCGAATCCGAGCCGGGCGGCGAACCCGAGGACTTCGCAGGGCCGGAGGGCTTCGCGGAGCCGTTCGATGAGCCGTCGGGCGACGACGGCGGTGAGCCGGCCGGTGACTCCGCGGATCGCGGGGAACGCGGCGACGAGAGCCCCTCGGCATCGGACCCCGAAGGCACTGCCACCGAGCGTGATCCCGAGGATTACGCCCAGTAGGCTCGCGATATGGTCGAACCGATCCGCGTGCCCCCGAGCGCGCCGGCGCGGCTGGTCGTGCTGGCGTCGGGCACCGGTTCGCTGCTGAACTCGCTGCTCGAGGCCACCGTCGGCGACTACCCGGCTCGCGTGGTTGCCCTCGGCGCCGACCGGAACTGCCCGGCCGTCGAGATCGCGTCGGCGGCGTCGTTGCCCACCTTCACCGTCCGCCTCGGCGATTACCCGAGCCGTGACGCCTGGGACGCCGCCATCACCGAAGCCACCCTCGCCCACTCACCCGACCTAATAGTCTCAGCCGGTTTCATGAAAATCCTTGGGCCGCAGTTTCTTTCACGATTCTGCGGACGCACGCTGAACACGCATCCGGCATTGTTGCCCGCCTTCGCCGGTGCTCATGCCGTTCCCGACGCGTTGGCCTATGGTGTGAAGGTCTCCGGCTGTACCGTGCACCTGGTGGACGCCGGAATGGATACCGGACCAATATTGGCGCAAGAGCCCGTTGCGGTGCTTGACGGCGACACCGAAGAGACATTGCATGAACGCATCAAGGTCATCGAGCGGCGGCTGCTGGCCGACGTGGTGGCCGCGATCGCGACCCGTGGCGTGACCTGGATTGGACGAAAGGCGACCCTGGGATGAACACAGCATGAGCACCGACGAGTCAAGAAGGGCGATTCGCCGCGCGTTGATCAGCGTCTACGACAAGAGCGGGCTCATCGAACTCGCCCAGGGCCTGAGCGCGGCGGGCGTCGAGATCGTCTCCACCGGATCGACGGCCAAGGCCATTGCCGACGAAGGGATTCCGGTAACGCCGGTGGAGGAGGTGACCGGCTTCCCCGAGGTGCTCGACGGCCGGGTCAAAACCCTGCACCCGAAGGTGCACGCCGGACTGCTCGCCGATCTGCGCAAGCCCGAGCACGCCGCCGCGCTCGAGGAGCTCGGCATCGCGGCTTTCGAGCTGGTCGTCGTCAACCTCTATCCGTTCAGTGAGACCGTCGATTCCGGGTCGGGCATCGACGAATGCGTCGAGCAGATCGACATCGGCGGCCCCTCGATGGTCCGGGCGGCCGCGAAAAACCATCCCAGCGTCGCGGTAGTCGTCGACCCGCTCGGGTACGACGGTGTGCTCGCCGCCGTGCGCGACGGCGGGTTCATACTCGCCCAGCGAAAAAGGCTGGCGTCGTTGGCTTTTCAGCACACCGCTGACTACGACATCGCGGTGGCGAGCTGGATGGAGTCGACGCTGGCGCCCGAGCATCCCCCGACGACCTTTCCGCAGTGGTTCGGCCACAGTTGGCGCCGCACCGAGATGCTGCGCTACGGCGAGAACCCGCATCAGCAGGCGGCGCTCTACGGCGACCCGAGTGCCTGGCCCGGTCTGGCGCAGGCCGAGCAGCTGCACGGAAAAGAGATGTCCTTCAACAACTTCACCGATGCGGAGGCGGCCTGGCGGGCGGCCTTCGACCACGAAGAGACGTGCGTGGCAATCGTCAAGCACGCCAACCCGTGCGGGATCGCCATCTCGTCGAACTCGGTGGCCGACGCACATCGCAAGGCCCACGAGTGCGATCCGCTGAGCGCCTTCGGCGGAGTCATCGCGACCAATACCGAAGTCAGCGTGGAGATGGCGGAGTACGTGAGCACCATCTTCACCGAGGTGATCGTGGCTCCCGCCTACGCGCCGGGGGCGGTCGACGTGCTGACTCGCAAGAAGAACATCCGGGTGTTGGTGGCCTCCGAGCCATTGACGGGTGGTACCGAACTGCGTCCGGTCAGCGGCGGACTGCTGATCCAGCAGCGCGACGAACTCGACGCGCACGGTGACAACCCGCTGAACTGGACCCTGGCCACGGGAAAGCCGGCCAAACCGAAGCGGTTGCGCGACCTCACCTTCGCGTGGCGCACCTGCCGCGCGGTGAAGTCGAACGCGATCGTGATCGCCGCCAAGGGCGCGACCGTCGGCATCGGCATGGGGCAGGTCAACCGGGTCGACGCCGCGCGGCTGGCCGTCCGGCGCGGCGGGCCCCGCGTCGAGGGCGCGGTGGCGGCTTCGGATGCATTCTTTCCTTTCCCCGACGGACTGGAGCTGCTGGTCGACTCCGGGGTCAAGGCGATCGTGCACCCCGGCGGCTCCGTGCGCGATGACGAGGTGACCGCCGCCGCGGCCAGGGCCGGTGTCACCTTGTACCTCACCGGCGCCCGGCATTTTGCGCACTGACCGTTGAGCGCGTGCGGTTTCCGGGCAACGCGTAACTTGGAGTGGTGACCTCACCGAGCAACCTGCCCCGCACCGTCGGCGAACTACGTGCCGCCGGTCACCGTGAACGGGGCGTCAAGCAGGAAATCCGCGAGAATCTGCTGACGGCGCTGGCCGAGGGCGACGAGGTCTGGCCGGGCATCCTGGGGTTCGACGACACCGTGTTGCCGCAGCTGGAGCGGGCGCTGATCGCGGGTCACGATTTCGTGCTGCTCGGCGAACGCGGCCAGGGCAAAACCCGGCTGCTGCGCGCGCTGACCGGGCTGCTCGACGAGTGGACGCCGGTGATCGCGGGGGCCGAACTCGGTGAGCATCCCTACACGCCGATCACCCCGGAGTCGATCCGTAAGGCCGCACAGCTGCAAGACGACCTGCCGGTGGAGTGGAAGCACCGCAGCGAGCGCTACACCGAGAAGCTCGCCACCCCCGATACGAGCGTCGCCGACCTGGTCGGTGACATCGACCCGATCAAGGTCGCCCAGGGCCGCAGCCTGGGAGACCCCGAGACCATCGCCTATGGCCTGATCCCGCGGGCGCATCGCGGCATCGTGGCGGTCAACGAACTGCCCGACCTCGCCGAGCGCATTCAGGTGTCGATGCTCAACGTCATGGAGGAGCGCGACATCCAGGTCCGCGGCTACACGCTGCGCCTGCCGCTCGACGTGTTGGTGGTCGCCAGCGCCAACCCCGAGGACTACACCAACCGCGGCCGCATCATCACCCCGCTCAAAGACCGGTTCGGCGCCGAGATCCGCACTCACTACCCACTGGAACTCGAGGCCGAGGTGGGCGTCATCGTCCAGGAGGCGCACCTGTCCGCCGCGGTGCCCGACTACCTGATGCAGGTGATCGCCCGATTCGCCCGCTATCTGCGGGAATCCAACTCCGTGGACCAGCGCTCCGGGGTGTCGGCGCGGTTTGCGATCGCGGCGGCCGAAACCGTCGCGGCCTCCGCCCGGCATCGTGGCGCGATTCTTGGCGAGACCGACCCGGTGGCCCGGGTCGTCGACCTGGGCACGGTGATCGACGTGCTGCGCGGCAAGCTGGAGTTCGAGTCCGGTGAGGAAGGCCGCGAACAAGCGGTGCTCGAGCACCTGCTGCGCCGTGCGACCGCCGACACGGCATCCCGGGTGCTCGGCGGTCTCGACGTGGGTTCGCTGGTGAGCGCCGTCGAGGGCGGCTCCGCGGTGACGACGGGCGAGCGGGTATCGGCAAAGGACGTGCTGGCCGCGGTTCCCGGATTGCCGGTCGTGGACGCGATCGCCGCCAAGCTGCATGCCGAGTCCGAGGGTGAACGGGCCGCCGCGCTCGAGCTCGCGCTTGAGGCGCTGTATCTGGCCAAGCGCGTCGACAAGGTGTCTGGGGAGGGCCAAACCGTCTATGGCTAAAGGGCATTCGTCGCGATACTCGGCGTACTCCGGCGGGCCCGACCCGCTGGCACCGCCGGTGGATCTGCGCGAGGCGCTCGAACAGATCGGCCAGGATGTGATGGCCGGCACCTCACCGCGGCGCGCTCTGTCCGAGCTGTTGCGCCGCGGCACCGAGAATATGCGCGGCGCCGATCGATTGGCGGCCGAAGCCAATCGGCGGCGACGAGAGTTGTTGCGCCGCAATAATTTAGATGGCACTCTGCAAGAGATCAAGAAGCTGCTCGACGAGGCGGTTCTGGCGGAGCGCAAGGAACTCGCCCGTGCGCTCGACGACGACGCCCGCTTCGGCGAACTGCAACTGGATGCGCTGCCGCCGTCGCCGGCCAAGGCGGTGCAGGAGCTGTCCGAGTACAACTGGCGTAGCGGCGAGGCTCGCGAAAAGTACGAGCAGATCAAGGATTTGCTGGGCCGCGAGATGCTGGACCAGCGCTTCGCCGGGATGAAGGAGGCGCTGCAGGGCGCCACCGACGAGGATCGTCAGCGCGTCAACGAGATGCTGAACGACCTCAACGACTTGCTGGACAAGCACTCTCGCGGTGAGGACACTCAGCAGGACTTCGACGAGTTCATGGACAAGCACGGTGAGTTCTTCCCGGAGAATCCCAGCAATGTCGACGAGCTGCTTGATTCGTTGGCCAAGCGCGCCGCCGCCGCCCAGCGGTTCCGCAACAGCCTGAGTGCCGAGCAGCGCGCCGAACTGGATGCCTTGGCGCAACAGGCATTTGGATCTCCCGCGCTGATGGAGTCGTTGGGCCGCCTCGATGCGCACCTGCAGGCCGCGCGGCCCGGCGAAGACTGGTCGGGCTCTGAGCAGTTCTCCGGGGACAACCCGCTCGGGATGGGCGAAGGCGCCCAGGCGCTGTCCGACATCGCCGAGCTGGAGCAGCTCGCCGACCAGCTTTCGCAGAGCTATCCGGGTGCGACCATGGACGACGTCGATCTCGACGCACTGGCGCGCCAGCTCGGCGACGAGGCGGCCATCGACGCGCGCACGCTCTCCGAACTGGAACGCGCGCTGGTCAACCAGGGCTTCTTGGACCGCGGCTCCGACGGCCAGTGGCGGCTCTCGCCGAAGGCCATGCGCAGGCTGGGTGAGACAGCGTTACGCGATGTGGCACAACAACTTTCCGGCCGACGGGGTGAGCGCGACCATCGGCGCGCCGGAGCGGCCGGGGAGCTGACCGGTGCGACCAGGCCCTGGCAGTTCGGCGACACCGAACCGTGGAACATCCCCCGCACGCTGACCAACGCGGTGCTGCGGCAGGCGGGCACCGCGACGCTGGACGGTCCGGGAACGTCGCTGCGGATCAACGTCGATGACGTCGAGGTCTCCGAGACCGAGACCCGCACCCAGTCCGCCGTCGCGCTGTTGGTGGATACCTCGTTCTCGATGGTCATGGAGAACCGCTGGCTGCCGATGAAGCAGACGGCGCTGGCGCTCAACCACCTGGTGGGCACGCGGTTCCGGTCGGATGCCTTGCAAATCATCGCCTTTGGCCGTTATGCGCGGACGGTGACGGCCGCTGAACTTACCGGCCTGGAGGGTGTGTACGAGCAGGGCACCAATCTGCATCACGCGCTCGCGCTCGCCGGGCGCCATTTGCGCCGGCATCCCAACGCCCAGCCTGTCGTACTGGTCGTCACCGACGGTGAGCCGACCGCTCACCTGGAGGACTTCGACGGCGAAGGCACGTCGGTGTTCTTCGACTACCCGCCGCATCCGCGAACCATCGCCCACACCGTGCGCGGCTTTGACGACATGGCCCGGCTAGGCGCCCAGGTCACCATCTTCCGGCTGGGCAGCGACCCCGGCCTCGCCCGATTCATCGACCAGGTCGCGCGGCGGGTCGAGGGGCGGGTCGTGGTGCCCGACCTCGACGGGCTCGGCGCGGCCGTCGTCGGCGACTACCTGCGGTCGCGGCGCCGCCGCTAGGGTCTGCGGATTCTGCGCCCCTGTTATGTGAGCACGGCAACGTGTCGAAAATTCATCCCTGAGCTGCGAGAAATTCGATTCGCCGGGAATCCTAGGGATCGCCAGGTTAAACTGCCCGGCGACTGAGCTGAGAAGGCGCAAGTCCCGCCTTCATGTCGCAAGACGCTCACGTGGGGAGTCAGAAGCGAGGATCCGCGATGAAATTTGTGCTGACAAGCTGGGGAAGCCGTGGCGATGTCGAGCCCTGCGCCGCTGTCGGCCGTGAGCTGCAGCGCCGAGGGCACGAGGTGCACGTGGCGGTCCCGCCCGACCTGGTCGGCTTCGTCGAGTCTGTCGGACTGGCGGCGGTCGCTTTTGGCCTGGATATGAAGACCACCATGGAAGCGCTGCGCAACTTCTGGACGTGTTTGTTCCGCCACCCGTGGAGGATCCGAAATCTGATCCGCGCGTATCGCGAAGCCTGGCGGCACGTCACCCGGGCCAGGGGGGAACTGAGCACGACGCTGATGTCACTCGCGGACGGGGCCGACCTCATGTTCACTGGGCTGCCCTTCGAGCAGCCCGCCTCCAACATCGCGGAGTATTACGACATTCCTTTGGTCACACTGCATTACATCCCGGCGCGGGCCAACGGTCACCTCGTTCCGGGCGTGCCGGCGGCGTTGATCCGCTCCGTCATGACGATGGTCTGGTGGCTCGTCGGGCTGCTGATGAAGAGACTTGATGACCAGCAGCGCGGTGAACTGGGCCTGCCCAGCGCAACGGGCCGCTCATCGCGGCAACGGGCCGAACGCGGATCGCTGGAGATCCAGGCTTACGACGAGGCGTGCTTTCCCGGGCTCGCGGCCGAGTGGGCTGCATGGGAGGGCCAACGGCCCTTCGTGGGCTCTCTCACGATGGAGTTGCCGACAGACACCGATGACGAGGTCGCGTCGTGGATCGCCGCCGGAACACCGCCGATTTACTTCGGGTTTGGCAGCATGCCGCAGTGCTCCGCGGTCGATTCCGTCACCGAGACGGTCGCCATGATCGCCGCGGCCTGCGAGCAGTTGGGTGAGCGGGCGCTGGTGTGCTCCACCTGGGGTGACTTGAGCGACGTTCCGCATTTCGAGCACGTCAAGGTGGTGCCCGTCGTGAATTTCGCGGCGACCTTTCCGGCGTGCCGGGCGGTCGTTCACCACGGGGGCGCCGGCACTACGGCCGCGGGTCTGCGCGCCGGAGTCCCCACGGCGATCCTGTGGACGTTGCCCGATCAGCCGATCTGGGGAGCTCAGCTCAAACGACAGGGGCTGGGCACCGTCCGGCGCTTGTCGAGCGCTACTCAGGAAACGCTGGTCGCGGACCTTCGGACCATCCTGGCCCCGGAATACGCCAGTCGAGCCCGGCGGTTCGCCAGCCGGATGAGCAAGCCCGCCGACAGCGTCACCAACGCAGCCGATCTCCTGGAGAATTTGGCCCAAGTCAGGCGTGTCGCCTGAGCTGTTTGTTCAGCTCCTGCGTGTGGTGGGTCTGCTAGCCGCGCGGCCGGCGCGCTTTGCGCTTGATGCCCACACCGCCCCACAGCGAGAAGCCGTGGATCTTCACCGTGGGCGCCCCCGGGGTTCCATTGCCGAGGATGGTGCGGTCGAAGCCACCCATCACGCCGCGGCCACGGATCTCGACGTTGACTTCGGGCGGCAGCAGGATGTTCTGCGCGCTCATGATCGACACCGCGTGGATGTCGACTTCAGTCGAGGTGAAGTCGGCGTAGCGCAGATCCAGCACGCCGCTGCCCCAGAAGGTGAAGGTGGTCAGCTTCCTTGGGACGTTCCATCGGCCGCGACGTTCGAATCCGCTCAGCAGGGCCAGCAGCAACGTCGACGGCGCGGGGTTCTGCTTGCCGCCACGCACGGGGCTCACCGCCGAGCCCGGCAGGTCGGCCCGCAGCTCTTCCAGCTGGTCATACGTGGTCGCCGCGTACGCCCTGGTCAGCCGGTCTTCGTAGTCCTTGAGCGGCAAGCGCCCCTGCTCGGCGGCGTAGGCCAGCAACTGGGCTAGCTGGATGCGATCGGTGTCGGCCGCGCGCGACGAATCGTCGCGTGCCTTCTTCGCATCGTTTTGTGCCCCGTTGCTCATCACCCACGAGCGTACGACGTCGCAGTGTTGCTGCAAGGGGGTTGGCTAAACTGCAACTTTCCTCCTAGCCAGCGCTGAGCCACAGCCGCCTTCAGCGGCCTTCGCCGTCCCCCGAGACCCAGCTGGGCGGGCGCTTCTGCAAGAAGGCCAGCATGCCTTCGCGAGCTTCGTCGGAGACGAACAGCCGGGCCGACTCCGCGCCGAGGCGTTCGGCGTCGCGGTCGAAGCCCTCGAGCACCGCGGCCGTCGTCAGCGCCTTGGACGCCGCAAGACCCTGTGGCGAACCCTTGCTCACGTCGGCGACCAGCTTCGTCACGGTCGTGTCCACGTCGTCGGCGGCGATAGTGATCAATCCGATGTCGGCGGCCTCGCCCGGGCCGAACTTCTCGCCGGTCAGGTAGTAGCGGGCGGCGGCCCGCGGCGACAGCTTCGGCAGCAGCGTCAGCGAGATGATCGCCGGCGCGACACCGATGCGGGCTTCGGTCAGCGCGAAGGTGCTGCGCGGGCCGGCGACCACGATGTCGCAGGCGCCGACCAAGCCGAACCCGCCGGCCCGGACGTGGCCGTCGATGGCGGCGATGACCGGCAGCGGCGATTCGACGATGGCGCGCATCAACGCCACCATCTCCCGGGCCCGGTCGGCGGCCGTGTCGGCGGGGTCGCCCCCGCTGGCCTCGCTCAGGTCCGCGCCGGCGCAGAACGTGCCGCCGGTGTGGCCCAGCACCACCACGCGCACCGCTGGGTCGGCGGCGGCCTCGCGCAGTCCCTGATGCAGTTGGGTGACCAGAGCCGTCGACAGCGCGTTGCGGTTGTGCGGAGAGTTCAGCGTCAGCCGGGCGACCGGGCCTTTCGTATCGGCCGGCCCCGCGTAGTCGACGAGGGTGTCCATCAGTAGCTTCGGGGCAGGCCCAGTGACGTCTGCGCGACGAAATTCAGCACCATCTCGCGGCTGACCGGCGCGATCCGTCCCAGCCGGGCCGAGGCCAGCATCGCGGCGACGCCGTACTCCTTGGTCAGCCCGTTACCGCCCATCGACTGCACGGCCTGGTCGACGGAGCGCGTCGCCGCCTCGGCCGCAGCGTATTTCGCCATGTTGGCCGCCTCGGCCGCGCCCGCGTCATCGCCGCTGTCGTAAAGGGTGGCCGCCTTCTGCATCATCAGCTTGGCCAATTCGACCTCAATGTGGCACTGCGCCAACGGATGTGACAGGCCCTGGTGCGCGCCGATCGGGGTCCCCCACACCTGGCGGGTTTTGACGTAGTCGGTGGCCCGCTCCAGCGCGTACCGCCCCATACCCACCGAGCTGGCCGCTCCCATGATCCGCTCGGGGTTCAGACCGGCGAAAAGCTGTGCAATCGCCGCGTCTTCGGCACCGACGAGGGCATCGGCGGGCAGCCGGACGTCGTCGAGAAAAACCTGGAACTGGCGTTCGGGGCTGATCAGCTCCATTTCGATTGGGGTGTAGGTGAATCCGGGAGCATCGGTGGGCACCACGAACAACGCCGGACGCAGCTTGCCGGTCTTGGCCTCCTCGGTACGGGCCACCACCAGCACCGCCTGGGCCTGGTCGATGCCGGAGATATAGACCTTCTGGCCCTTGAGGATCCAGTCGCTGCCATCGCGGCGCGCGGTCGTGGTGATCTTGTGCGAGTTGGATCCGGCGTCGGGCTCGGTGATGGCGAACGCCATCGTCAGGGTGCCGTCGGCGATGGATGGAATCCAGCGCTTCTTCTGCTCTTCGGTGCCGAATTTGCTGATGATGGTTCCGTTGATGGCGGGGGAGACCACCATCAGCAGCAGCGCGCTGCCCGCGGCCGCCATCTCCTCCATCACCAGCGACAGCTCGTACATTCCGGCGCCGCCGCCGCCGTACTCCTCGGGCAAGTTCACCCCGAGGAAGCCGAGCTTTCCTGCCTCCGACCATAATTCGTCGGTGTGCTGGTGGGCGCGAGCTTTCTCCAGGTAGTAGGAGGCACCGTAGTTGGACGCCCATGCGGCGACCGACTTGCGCAGGGCCCGGCGTTCTTCGCTCTCGATAAAGCTGGTATCGGACATTTACGAATCTCCTTCATTTCCAGGCACTTCGACGCGGGCCAGGATGGCGCCGACTTCGACTTGTTGACCGGTGGCGACATCGAGCTGGGTGAGCACGCCGTCGGCCGGCGCCGTGATGGTGTGTTCCATCTTCATCGCTTCCAGCCAGATCAGCGGCTGGCCGGCGGTGACGCTGTCTCCGACCTGTGCGCCGAGCCGGATGACGTTGCCGGGCATGGGCGCCACCAGCGAGCCTTTCTCGACGCCCGCGCCCGGCTCGGGGAACCGGGGCACGGCGGTCAGGTGAACGGGGCCGCGTGCCGAATCGACATAGATGTCCTCGCCGTAGCGGGCGACGGCGAAACTGGTGGCCACCCCGTTGTCGTCGGCCAGTACCACCTCATCCGGCGACGCCGAGATGAGGTGCGCGGCCTCGTCGTTGGCGAACTCCAACCCCGTTCTGGTGAAGCGGTATTCGATGCGTTGTTCGCTGTCGTCGTCGTCGCGATAGGTCTTGACCTGATAGCCCGAGGTCAGGTTTCGCCAGCCGCTGGGCACTGAGCCGAACACCTGCGCCGTCACCCGGTTGTGCGCGGCGTCGGCCAGTGCCGCGGCAACTGCCGACCAGCGGACCGCGGTGGCGTCGGCCAGCGGCGCGGACAGCACGGCCAGATCGTGCGTGTCGAAAAACGCGGTGTCGGTGGCGCCGTCGAGAAATGCCGGGTGCCGCAGCACGTTGACCAACAGCTCGCGGTTGGTGCGCAGCCCGTGCAGGCGGGTACGGGCCAGCGCATCGGCCAGCACCAGCGCCGACTGCCGTCGCGTCGGGGCGTAGGAAATGAGCTTGGCCAACATCGGGTCGTAGTGGATCGACACCACCGAGCCGTCGGCGATGCCGGAGTCCAACCGGATCCCGGTCCGCTGTCCCAGTGTGTCGAATTGCGTCCGCACGCCCGGTACGTCGATGGTGTGCACCTGTCCGGCCTGTGGCTGCCAGTTGCGTGCCGGATCCTCGGCGTAGAGCCGGGCTTCGATCGAATGCCCGGTGGCCGTGGGTGGTTCGGACTCGAGTCGGCCGCCGTCGGCCACCAGGAGCTGCAGCTCGACGAGGTCGAGTCCGGTGGTCTCCTCGGTGACAGGGTGCTCCACCTGCAGCCGGGTGTTCATCTCGAGGAAGTAGAACTCGCCGTCTTCGTCGGCGAGGAACTCCACCGTGCCCGCGCCGGTATAGCCGATGGCGCCTGCGGCCAGCCGGGCCGCGTCGAAGAGCTTGGCCCGCATTCCCGGTGTGCGTTCGACCAACGGCGCCGGTGCTTCTTCGATGATCTTTTGGTGGCGGCGCTGAATGGAGCATTCCCGTTCGCCGACGGCCCACACGGTGCCGTGCGAGTCGGCGAGCACTTGCACCTCGATGTGGTGTCCGGTCGGCAGGTAGCGCTCGCAGAACACGGTCGGGTCGCCGAACGCCGACTGCGCCTCACGTCGGGCCGCTGCGACTTCGTCTGGTATGGAGGATAATTCGTGCACCACCCGCATCCCGCGCCCACCGCCGCCCGCCGAAGCCTTGACCAGCACCGGCAGCTGGGCTTCGGTGACCGTCTCGGGGTCGAGCTCGTCGAGCACGGGCACCCCGGCCGCGGACATCAGCTTCTTGGACTCGATCTTGGAGCCCATCGCGCGCACCGCGTCCACGGGCGGCCCGATCCAGGTCAGGCCCGCACTCTGCACGGCGGACGCGAAGGCCGCGTTCTCCGAAAGGAATCCGTAGCCCGGGTGCACCGCGTCGGCACCGGCGGCACGTGCGGCGGCGATGATGGCCTCGGCGTTGAGATAGTCGTTGGGTTTCGGCAGCCCGACCCGGGCATCGGCCTCGGCGACATGCGGGGCCGCCGCGTCGGGATCGGTGTAGACGGCGACGGTGCCAAGGCCCAGCCGCCGGCAGGTGGCGAATACCCGCCGGGCGATCTCGCCGCGGTTGGCGACCAGCACTCGAGTGATTCCCATGGGGCTCACATCCGGAAGACGCCGAAGTTCGACGTCCCCTTGATCGGGCCATTTGCAATGGCGGACAGACACATTCCCACGACCGCGCGGGTATCTCGTGGGTCGATCACCCCGTCGTCGTACAGCATCCCCGACAACACCAGGGGCAGCGACTCGGCTTCGATCTGGCCCTCGACGGCGGCGCGCATCGCGGCATCGGCGTCCTCGTCGACTTGCTGGCCGCGGCCTTCGGCGGCAGCGCGCGCCACGATGGACAGCACACCCGCGAGCTGGGCGCCGCCCATCACCGCGGATTTGGCGCTGGGCCAGGCGAAGAGGAACCGTGGGTCGTAGGCGCGGCCGCACATGCCGTAGTGGCCGGCGCCGTATGACGCGCCGAGCAGCAGCGAGATGTGCGGGACGGTCGAGTTGGACACGGCGTTGATCATCATCGAGCCGTGCTTGATCATGCCGCGTTCTTCGTAGTCCTTGCCGACCATGTATCCAGTGGTGTTGTGCAGGAACAACAATGGCGTGTCGGAGCGGTTGGCCAACTGAATGAACTGGGCGGCCTTCTGCGATTCCTCGCTGAACAGCACGCCGCGGTGGTTGGCGAGAATGCCGATCGGGTAGCCGTGCAGCCGGGCCCAGCCGGTCACCAGCGACGAGCCGTACATTCCCTTGAATTCGTCGAAGTCCGAGCCGTCGACGATCCGTGCGATCACGTCCCGTGGGTCGAACGGGATGCGCAGGTCAGCCGGGACGATGCCGATCAGCTCGTCGGCGTCGAACAGCGGCTCGACGATCGGTCCCGGTGCCGGTCCCTGCTTGCGCCAGTTCAGCCGGGCCACGATGCGACGCCCGATCCGGATGGCGTCGACCTCGTCGTGGGCGAAGTAGTCGGCCAGACCCGAAGTGCGGGCATGCATTTCGGC
The DNA here is from genome assembly GCF_900157365.1 of Mycobacterium numidiamassiliense. Classification (GTDB taxonomy): domain Bacteria; phylum Actinomycetota; class Actinomycetes; order Mycobacteriales; family Mycobacteriaceae; genus Mycobacterium; species Mycobacterium numidiamassiliense. Next base: position 1,588,193 of record NZ_FUEZ01000004.1, read on the forward strand.
GCCGCCCAGCGATTCGTCGTCGGACTCCTCGCCGGTGGCCATCTTCACCAGGGGCGGCCCGGCCAGGAACACCTTCGAGCGCTCCTTGATCATCACCACGTGATCGGACATGCCAGGGATGTAGGCGCCGCCGGCCGTGGAGTTCCCGAACACCAGCGCGATGGTCGGAATGCCTGCCGCCGAGAGCCGGGTCAGGTCGCGGAACATCTGCCCACCGGGGACGAAAATCTCTTTCTGCGTGGGCAGGTCGGCGCCGCCGGATTCCACCAGCGACACCACGGGAAGACGGTTCTGCAGAGCGATTTGGTTGGCCCGCAGGATCTTCTTCAGCGTCCACGGGTTGCTGGTGCCGCCCTTGACGGTCGGGTCGTTGGCGACGACCAGGCATTCCACGCCCTCGATCGCGCCGATGCCCACCACCACGCTCGCACCCAGGGTGAAGGAACTGCCGTAGGCGGCCAGCGGGCTCAGTTCCAGGAACGGTGAGTCGGCGTCCAGCAGCAGTTCGATGCGTTCGCGTGCGGTGAGCTTGCCCCGGGAGTGATGGCGCTCAACGTATTTGGTGCCGCCTCCGGCGAGTGCCTTGCCGTGCTCGGTGTCGATCTCGGTGAGTTTGGCGGCCATGGCCTCGGCTGCCGCGGTGTAGGCGTCGGCCTTGGGGTCGAGGGTGGACTTCAAGACGGTCATGATTGATACCCCAGGGTCTTGGCGGCCAGTGCGGTGAGTATTTCGGTGGTTCCGCCGCCGATGCCCAGGATTCGCATATCCCGGTATTGGCGTTCGACTTCGGATTCGGACATGTAGCCCAGGCCGCCGAAGAGCTGAACGGCTTGGTGGGCAACCCATTCACCGGCCTCGACCGCGGTGTTCTTGGCGAAACACACCTCAGCGATCAGGTTGGGCTCACCGGCCAGCTGGCGTTCCACCACATGGCGCGAGTAGACCCGGGCGACGTCGATGCGGCGGGCCATCTCGGCCAGCGTGTTCTGCACCGATTGGCGCGACATCAACGGCCGGCCGAACGTCTCCCGGTCGCGACACCATTGCGCGGTGATGTCCAGGCAGCGCTGTGCGCTCGAATATGCCTGCGCGGCAAGGCCGATGCGTTCGGACACGAATGCCTGGGCGATCTGCAGGAAGCCGCTGTTCTCGGCGCCGATCAGGTTGGCTACCGGAACGCGCACGTCGGTGTAGGACAGCTCGGCGGTGTCGGAGGATCGCCAGCCCATCTTGTCCAGCTTGCGGCTGACCTCGAACCCGGGCGTGCCCTTCTCCACGACGAGCAGCGAAACCCCTGCGGCGCCAGGCCCTCCGGTGCGCACGGCGGTGACGACGTAGTCGGCACGAACCCCGGAGGTGATGTAGGTCTTGGCGCCGTTGACCACATAGTGATCCCCGTCCAAGACCGCGCTGGTGGTCAGGTGTCCGACGTCCGAGCCGCCGCCGGGTTCGGTGATGGCCAGGGAGCCGATCTTGTCGCCGGCCAGTGTCGGCCGCACGAACTCCTCGATCAGCCGCGCGTCCCCCGAGGCGATCATGTGGGGCACCGCGATACCGCAGGTGAACAGCGAAGCGAAAACACCGCCCGGCGCGCCGGCCTGGTGTAGTTCTTCGCAGATGATGACCGAGTCGGCGCCGTCTCCGCCGCCGCCACCGACCGCTTCGGGAAGGCCCGCACCGAGCAGCCCGGCCGCCCCGGCCCGCCGGTGCAGGTCACGCGGCAGGTCGCCGCTGCGCTCCCATTCGTCGATGCTTGGCACGATCTCGCGTTCGGTGAACGCGCGCACCGTTTTTCGCAGCTGTTCGCGTTCCGGCGTGGTCCAGATGCTCATAACAGGCTTTCGGGGATGTCGACGTGTCGGCTGCGCAGCCATTCGCCCAGGCCCTTTGCTTGTGGATCGAACCGCGCTTGGTAGGCGACGCCCTGACCGAGGATGCCGTCGATGACGAAGTTCACCGCCCGCAGGTTGGGCAGCACATGACGGGCCACGGCCAGCTCGGCCGCCTCCGGCAGCAGCTCCTTGACCAGCTCGACGGTCAATGTGTTGGCCAGCCAACGCCATTGGTCCTCGGTCCGGGCCCAGACCCCGATGTTCGCCGAGCCGCCCTTGTCGCCGCTGCGGGCCCCGGCGATCCGGCCCAGCGGGGCGCGCCGGGTCGGGCCTTCGGAAAGCGGCTCCGGCAGCGGCGGGTTGTCGGCGGCTGCCAGCTCCAAAGTATCTGTCGCGCAACCGATGTCGACGCGAGTGCCGTCGGCGTGCACCGCGATGTGCGGCACTGTCGCGGCGTCGACGTAGCCGGCGGTGAACACGCCATACACCTGCCCGTCGCCGGGAGGGGCGGTTACATGGAAGCCTGGATAGCTGGCAAGTGCCAATTCGACTGCCGCCGAGGAGAAGTGGCGTCCGACGTTGGCGGCATCCGGATCGCGCACGACGCAGCGCAGCAGCGCGCTGGCGGCTTCCTCGGTGTCGGCATCGACATGGTCGGTGCGCGCCAGTGTCCATTCCAGCTCGGCGGGTTTGACGGTCAGCGCGGACTCAAGCTGCCGTCGGACCAACTCGGCCTTGGCCTCGATGTCGAGTCCGGTGAGCACGAAGGTCATGGCGTTGCGGAAGCCGCCGATGCTGTTCAGCGACACCTTGAGCGTGGGTGGCGGGGGCTCGCCGATCACGCCGCTGACGCGCACCCGGTCGGGGCCGTCGGAAGACAACTCCACTGTGTCTATCCGGGCGGTGACGTCCGGGTTGGCGTAGCGGGCACCGGTGATCTCGTAGAGCAGCTGCGCGGTGACGGTGTCGACGCTGACCAGTCCGCCGGTGCCGGGGTGTTTGGTGATCACCGACGAGCCGTCGGCGTAGACCTCGGCCAGCGGGAAACCGGGATAGGACAGGTCGGGAACCTCGGTGAAGAACGCGTAGTTGCCGCCGGTGGCCTGCACGCCGCACTCGATCACGTGGCCGGCGACCACCGCGCCGGCGAGCTGGTCGTAGTCGGTGCGGCCCCAGCCGAAGTGTGCGGCCGCCGCTCCCACGATGACCGAGGCGTCGGTGACCCGGCCGGTGACGACGACGTCGGCGCCGTCGCCCAGGCAGTCGACGATCCCCCACGCACCCAGGTACGCGTTGGCCGTCAGCGGCGTGCCCAGGCCGAGTTCGGCCGCGCGCGGCGCTAGGTCGTCGCCTTCGACGTGGGCGATCCGGGCGCCGATGCCCAGCCGCTCGGCCAGGGCGCGTATCGCGGCGGCCAGGCCGGCGGGATTGAGGCCACCGGCATTGGCGACGATGCGCACGCCGCGGTCATGGGCCTCGCCGAGGCAGTCCTCGAGCTGCGTGAGGAACGTCTTCGCGTAGCCGCGGTCGGGATGCTTCATCCGGTCGCGGCCCAGGATGAGCATGGTGAGCTCGGCCAGGTAATCGCCGGTGAGGTAGTCCACTGGATCATTCGAGCCGCCGGTCAGCATCTCGCGCATGGCCGACAGCCGGTCGCCGTAGAACCCCGAGCAGTTCGCGATCCGGACAGCACCGGAGCGCCCAGAAGCAGAGGTCATCGGCGTCCTCCATTCAGCGATTACCGGTGAGCGCAACCCAACCAACCACCCGGTAGGTTAGCGGGTACCGCCGGTGTCACGTCAAGGATGCCCGCCGCCGCGTTGCCGGCCCAGTCCTGCAGGCCGCACGGCCTGTTTTGGTCACCAGCAGGTCACCGACTATTCTTATGGGCAATCGTCGCCGTTCGGCCCACCGGCCATGCCGCGTGACGCACCGACCCGAATCCCAGATCGAGGAGAAGGCCCGACCATGGCCGTACCCAAGCGCAGAATGTCGCGCTCAAACACCCGAAGCCGTCGCGCGCAGTGGAAGGCCACCAAGACCGAGCTCGTCGGCGTGAACGTGGCGGGCCAGAAGCACAAGGTGCCCCGGCGACTGCTCAAGGCGGCTCGCCTGGGTCTCATCGACCTGGACAAGCGTTAATCTCGCTAAATACCCGGCGCGCCTCTCAGGCCGCTCTCAGGCCCTAGGACGAAACTAGTGGCCGTGCGGATTCTTGTCGTCGATGATGACCGTGCGGTGCGCGAGTCGCTCCGTAGGTCGCTTTCCTTCAATGGCTATTCGGTCGAGCTGGCCCATGACGGGGTCGAAGCCCTCGAAAAGGTGGCCAGCGATCGCCCCGACGCGCTCGTCCTGGATGTGATGATGCCGCGCCTGGACGGCCTGGAGGTCTGCCGCCAGCTCCGCAGCACCGGCGACGATCTGCCGATCCTGGTGCTGACCGCGCGTGATTCGGTGTCCGAGCGGGTCGCCGGCCTGGACGCGGGCGCCGACGACTATCTACCGAAACCGTTCGCCCTCGAAGAGCTGCTGGCCCGCATGCGGGCCCTGCTGCGCCGCACCAAACCCGACGACGGCGAGTCGGTCGCCATGAAGTTCTCCGATCTGGCGCTGGACCCGGTCACCAGGGAAGTCACCCGCGGGGAACGCCGAATCAGCTTGACCCGCACCGAATTCTCGTTGCTGGAAATGCTGATCGCCAACCCGCGGCGGGTACTGACGCGCAGCCGCATCCTCGAGGAGGTGTGGGGTTTCGACTTTCCCACCTCGGGCAATGCGCTCGAGGTGTACGTCGGATACCTGCGCCGCAAGACCGAAGCCGACGGTGAGCCGCGGCTGATTCACACCGTGCGCGGAGTCGGATATGTCCTTCGGGAGACGCCTCCCTGATGATTGGGTCCCAACGACGCCGGCCCGCACCACTGCGTGCCCCCAGCTCGTTGTCGCTGCGATGGCGGGTGATGCTGCTGGCGATGTCGATGGTGGCCATGGTTGTCGTCCTGATGGCGTTCGCCGTGTATGCGGTGATCTCGGCGGCGCTGTACAGCGATATCGACAACCAGCTGCAGAGCCGCGCCCAGCTGCTGATCGCCAGCGGTTCGCTGGCCGCCGATCCCGGAAAGGCCATCGAGGGCACGGCCTATTCGGATGTCAACGCCATGCTGGTCAACCCCGGCCACTCGATCTACACCGCGCAGCAGCCCGGCCAGACGCTGCCGGTCGGGCCGGCTGAGAAGGCCGTCATCCGCGGCGAGTTGTTCATGTCGCGGCGCACCGAAGCGGATCAACGCATCCTTGCCATCCATCTGCCCAACGGCAGCTCACTTTTGATCTCCAAGAGTCTGAAGCCGACCGAAGCAGTCATGACCAGATTGCGCTGGGTGCTGCTCATCGTCGGCGGCATCGGCGTCGCGGTCGCCGCGGTGGCCGGCGGCATGGTCACCCGCGCCGGATTGCGGCCGGTGGCCCGGCTGACCGAAGCGGCCGAGCGGGTCGCCCGCACCGACGACCTGCGGCCCATCCCGGTGTTCGGTAGTGACGAATTGGCAAGGCTCACTGAGGCATTCAACTTGATGTTGCGGGCGCTGGCCGAATCTCGGGAGCGACAGGCCCGATTGGTCACTGATGCCGGGCATGAGCTGCGTACGCCGCTGACGTCGCTGCGCACCAACGTCGAATTGCTGATGGCGTCGCTGGAACCGGGGGCGCCGCGGCTACCGGAACAGGAGATGGTGGGCCTGCGTGCCGATGTGCTGGCGCAGATCGAGGAATTGTCCACTCTGGTGGGCGATTTGGTGGACCTCAGCCGAGACGACGCCGGGACCATCGTGCACGAGCAGATCGACATGTCAGAGGTCATCGATCGAAGCCTGGAACGAGTTAGGCGGCGGCGCAACGATATTCGCTTCGACGTCGAAGTGACCGGATGGCAGGTCTTCGGCGACGCCAGTGGGCTCTCGCGCGCGGTGCTGAACCTGTTGGACAACGCGGCCAAGTGGAGCCCACCGGGCGGCCACGTAAGTGTCAAGCTCAAGCAGCTCGACCCGTCGCACGCCGAGCTGGCGGTCTCCGATCACGGGCCGGGCATTCCGCCGCACGAACGCCGGCTGGTGTTCGAGCGGTTCTACCGCTCGACGACCGCACGGGCGCTGCCCGGTTCGGGACTAGGGCTGGCGATCGTCAAGCAGGTGGTGCTCAAGCACGGCGGTCTGTTGCGGGTGGAAGACACGGTGCCCGGCGGTCAGCCTCCGGGGACCTCGGTCTACGTGTTGCTGCCCGGCCGGCCGATGCCGGATTCGGCCTATCCGACGGACGAGGGCGAAACCACCGCAGACCCGGCGATGCCCGCGGATGGCCAGGCCGGTGACAACGGGGCGAACTCTCGGGATTCGGCGAACGTAATCTCAGTGGACTCTCAGTCCGCGCGCGCAAGGTAGTTGCAGTTACTGTTGGAATTCGAGCCAAGTCGAGCCAACAACCCGCAGTTATAACGAAGTAGAGAAGAGCGACTTAGCGACATGACGAATGACCCGAGGTATTCGCCACCGCCGCAGCAGCAGGGATACCGTCCCGCGCCTAACCAGCCTGCGCCCGGCACCTATGGACAGGGCCCTCAGCAGCCGTATAACCAGCCATTCGATTGGCGCTACCAACCGTCGCAACACACGCAGTCGACACCGGCCTCGCAGTACCGCCGGCCCTACGAGCCGTTCGGCGGTACCGGGCCAGGCCCGATTCCCGGCGGCGGCACCGGCGTCGGCCCCATCCCCGGGGGCACCGGGGCGGGCCCGATCCCAGGCGGCACCGGCACCGGTCCGGTGGGCCTGTTGCCCCCGATGGGACCCCCGCCCGGGATGGTGCCCGAAAAGCGTTCCCGCACCGGCATATTGGTAGCGGGTGCGGTGGCGATCGCGGTGGTGTCGGCCGGTATCGGCGGCGCCGCGGCAACGGTCGTCGAACTGGGCACCCATGTCGCCGGTGGCAACGGCGGCCGCATCATCGGGGCCGCCCCGAGCGTCCCGGCGGCCAACATGCCACCGGGCAGCGTCGAAGGGGTCGCATCCAAGGTGGTGCCCAGCGTGGTCATGCTGGAGACCGATCTGGGGCGCCAGTCCGAGGAGGGCTCCGGGATCGTCCTATCTGCCGACGGGCTGATCCTGACCAACAACCACGTCGTCGCGACCGCCGCCGCTCCGCCGAAAGGCCCTGGTGGGCCCGGCGGCTTGCCCGGTAGCCCTCCGCCTGCTCCGGGCGGGCCCGCGGGCCCGGCACCGAAAACCACGGTGACATTCTCCGACGGCCGGACGGCACCGTTCACCGTCGTCGGCGCCGACCCCACCAGCGACATCGCGGTGATCAAGGTGCAAGGCGTTAACGGCCTCACCCCCGTCTCCATGGGCTCCTCGTCGGATCTCAAGGTGGGCCAGCCGGTGGTGGCGATTGGGTCGCCGCTGGGCCTGTCGGGCACGGTGACCACGGGCATCATCAGCGCGCTGAACCGCCCGGTGTCCACCACCGGGGAGTCGGGCAACCAGAACACGGTGCTGGACGCGATTCAGACCGATGCCGCGATCAACCCCGGTAACTCGGGTGGCGCGCTGGTCAACATGAACGGTCAGCTGGTGGGCGTCAACTCGGCGATCGCCACGTTGGGCGCGGATTCGCCCGATGCTCAGAGCGGATCGATCGGCCTCGGCTTCGCGATTCCCGTGGACCAGGCCAAGCGCATCGCCGACGAATTGATCAGCACCGGCAAGGCGACGCACGCCTCGCTCGGGATACAGGTGACCAGTGACAAGGGCACCCCGGGCGCCAAGGTGGTCGACGTCATCCAGGGTGGTGCGGCCGCAGGTGCCGGTCTGCCCAAGAACGTGGTCGTCACGAAGGTGGACGACCGCCCGATCAACAGCGCCGACGCACTGGTCGCGGCGGTGCGGTCCAAGGCTCCCGGCGAGAAGGTGACGCTGACGTACCAGGATCCCGGCGGTGGAAGCCGTACCGTGCAGGTCACCCTGGGCAAGGCGGACCAGTGATGAGAGTCGACGAGCCTCTGAACGAGCCCCTGTCGGAACTCGGATATACGGTTGCACCCATGGGAACGGGTGCGGAATTGGTGGTCGGCCGGGCTCTCGTCGTGGTGGTCGACGACCGCACTGCGCACGGAGACGAGGACCACAGTGGGCCGCTGGTCACCGAGCTGCTGACCGAGGCGGGATTCGTCGTCGACGGGGTGGTGGCGGTCCTGGCCGACGAGGTGGAGATCCGCAACGCGTTGAACACGGCGGTGATCGGCGGAGTCGACCTGGTGGTCTCGGTGGGTGGCACGGGAGTCACGCCGCGCGACGTCACTCCAGAGGCCACCGTCGAAATCCTGGACCGGGAAATCCTCGGCATCTCCGAGGCCATCCGCGCTTCCGGGTTGTCCGCGGGCATCATCGATGCCGGGCTGTCGCGCGGTCTGGCCGGAATATCTGGCAGCACGCTGGTGGTCAACCTCGCCGGTTCTCGCTACGCGGTGCGCGACGGCATGGCGACGCTGAATCCGCTGGCCGCTCAGATCATCGGGCAGCTATCCAGCCTCGAGATCTGAGCAGGTCCGGGTCACTGCGACTCGGCGTCCGCGCGGGGTCCGTGGGCGGGCGGGGGAGTACTAACGGACCCACCGTGTCGGCCGGATGAGTCTCCGTTGGTTTGCGCGAGCAGGTCGCGGATGTCGGTGAGCAAGACGATTTGCGCGTCGTCGGCCTGCTCGACCTCGCCCTGCTTGCGCAGCCTGTTGTAGGGCAGCACGACCAGGAAGTACACCACCGCGGCGACCAGGATGAAGTTGATCGCGGCCGACAGCACGATGTTCAGGTCGATGGTGTTGCCGCCGCCGATGTCGATCCGCAGGATGCCGACATCGGACTTCTGGTTGACGCCGATCCGGTTGATCAACGGCGTGATGATGCTCTCGGTGAACTTGGTGACCAACCCGGTGAACGCGGTACCGATGACCACGGCGACGGAGAGGTCGATGATATTGCCGCGGGAGAGAAACTCCTTGAACCCCTTGAGCATTGAATATCCTTTCTGGGCCGGCGAGATTTGCTGCGGACCCCATCGGAGAACAGCGGCCAGGCGCTCAGTGCAGAGTGAGGGTCACCTCCTGGCCCAACACCGAACCTGCCACCGTGTTCGCCACGCGAGCCGGCAGCGCGACTAACACTACGCGGTCGGTGTCGTTGGCCTGGACTTTCTGCTTGGGCGACACGAGGACGACGACGGCATCGGCCGCCACCACTCGACTGGATGCCTGCTTGCCGGGGTCCGCATCGGTGGCCGGGGCGGCCAGCACGTCGACGACATCGCCAACGCGGACCAGGTCGATCAGCGCACCGTCGGCCAGGTGCAGCGGCACAATCCGGGCGCCGGGCCCTGCGGTCGATTCGGCCAGCCGGCTGCTCAGTAGCCGGACGTCGGTGAGCACCTCGCCGCGTCGCGTCGGGCCGGCCAGCGTCGAACCGAGCACGGCGCCGATGTCGACCCGGGCGCCGTCGGGAAGTGTTGTAGCCGAACGCTTTTCGAGATGAATGTCGTCGGGGGTCAGGGCGGCGCCGGGGCTGAGGTCGTGGGTGGCGACCACCACCTCGGCGCGATCGTCGTCGGGATCAGAGCGCACCGCCGCCACGGCGGCCAACACGACCAGCCCGCCCGCGGCCACCCGCCGGGCCGCGACGGTTCGGGTCCAGTCTGGGCGCAACAGCGTCGCCGCCCGGCTCAATATCGTTGGATTCAGCGATGGCCCGCCCACGCCGCAACGCTAAGGGCATCGCATCGAGACCGCCGACGGTCAGGGGCAGCGCTGTGGATAACCCGTTAGCTGGACGTCGTCGCGGCGGACGCGGTGGAGCTGCTGCTCGACTTGTCGCTCGATCCGGATTTCTCGCCCGAGCCCGAGCTGGAACTCTCTTTGGAACCCGACTTCTCGCTCGAGCCCGACTCCTTGGTCGAGGAGCCGTTGGTCGCGGCCGTGGCTTTCTTGCCCGACTCGCGACTATCGGTCCGGTAGAAGCCGCTGCCCTTGAACACCACGCCGACGGAGTTGAAAAGCTTGCGCAGCCGCCCGGAGCACTTCTCGCACGTGGTCAGGGTGTCGTCGGTGAAGGCCTGCACAACGTCAAAGCGATCGCCGCAGTCAGTGCACGCGTAACTGTAGGTCGGCACTAAAAACCTCCGTGAATCAAGTTTGTTAGCACTCTACTATGCCCGAGTGCTAAAACCGTCAGAGCAGCGTTCTCATTCCCCCACCGCTGGGTGTCACGGCGATCATCCCATGCCGCGGGGTGAGCGCGTGCGTCATCGGAACGTCATGCGGTTCGGCGGGTAACTCGTCGAGCAGCTCCTCGTCGCGCACCACCGCGACCAGGCGTGCCTGCGGTTTTCTGGCGTCCAGCGAGCGGTCGTAGAAGCCTCGGCCTCGGCCCAGGCGCACGCCCCGGCGGTCGACGGCCAGCGCCGGGACCACCACGAGGGTGGCCTCGGCCAGGGCGGACTCGGGCAGCCAGGGCTCGGGCGGCTCGAGCAGCCCCCAGGGGCCGCGGACCAGCTCGCCCGGGCGGTAGGGGCCCCAGCGCAGCGGCAGGGGAGCGTCGTCACCGCTCATGCGCGCAACCGGCAGCAGTACACGGGCCGCCCGTCGCAGCAACACATTTAGCATTTCCACCGAACCCGGTTCGGTGCCCACCGGCACATAGGCGCACACGATGCTGCCGCTGCTCACCGTGGGCTCCAGGTGCTCGCACAGCCGCCTGGCCTCGGCCGCACGGACGGTTTCGGCAACGCCGCTGCGGGCCGCGAGAAGCTGTTCCCGCAACGCGGCCTTGCTCGCCGTTGCCATGCGTCAACCATGGCAGGTTGGGTATTCGGCCTGCCATGCAGAGGCGTCAAACCCCATGAGCGCTATGGTGTGAACGATGTCACGGCCCGATGAAGTTCCGATTCCGTACACGGCGATCGTGCCCGCCGCTGGTCTCGGCACGCGCTTCCTGCCGGCGACCAAGACGGTGCCCAAGGAGTTGCTGCCGGTCGTCGACACGCCGGGCATCGAGCTCGTCGCCGCCGAGGCGGCCGCGGCCGGTGCCGGCCGCTTGGTGATCATCACCTCCGAAGGCAAAGACGGCGTCGTCGCACATTTCGTCGAGGACCTGGTGCTCGAAGGCACGCTGGAAGCGCGCGGTAAGCACGCCATGCTGGCCAAGGTGCGCCGGGCGCCTGCGCTCATCAAGGTCGAGTCGGTGGTGCAGGCCGAGCCACTCGGGCTGGGACATGCCATCGGATGCGTCGAACCCACGCTGACACCCGACGAGGACGCCGTCATGGTGCTGCTGCCCGATGACCTGGTGCTGCCGACCGGGGTGCTTGAGACGATGGCCAAGGTGCGTGCCCAGTACGGCGGGACCGTGCTGTGCGCCATCGAGGTCACCCGCGAAGAGATAAGTGCCTACGGCGTTTTCGACGTTGAGGTTGTTCCCGGCGGCCACCCGGACGTGCTGAAGGTCAACGGCATGGTCGAAAAGCCCAGGGCCCAGGACGCCCCGTCGATGTATGCCGCGGCCGGCCGCTATCTGCTCGACCGGGCCATCTTCGACGCGCTGCGCCGCATCGAGCGCGGGACCGGCGGCGAGGTCCAGCTCACCGATGCGATCGCGCTGCTGATCAAAGAGGGTCACCCCGTACACGTCGTCGTGCACCACGGATCTCGACACGACTTGGGAAATCCCGGCGGCTACCTCAAGGCTGCGGTTGACTTTGCATTGGATCGTGACGACTACGGCCCGGACTTGCGGCGATGGTTGGTGGAGCGATTGGGCCTGACCGAGCAGTAGCCGGCCGATGACGCCGGGCCCGGCGAGCTTGGGGGGCCACGGCACGAGTCGGGGACCGGGCGCAGTTCGCCCGGCACGGCTTGACGGCAGAGAGGCGCGGTTGTGCGTTCTGTGGAGGAGCAGCAGGCTCGGATAACGGCCGCCGCGGTGGCCCCGCGGCCGATACGTGTCGCCATCGCCGAGGCGCAGGGATTGATGTGCGCCGAAGAAGTCGTCACCGAAAGGCCACTGCCCGGGTTCGACCAGGCCGCGATCGACGGCTACGCCGTGCGCAGTGTGGATGTGCTGGGCGTTGGTGAGGTCGGCGGCGATGCCGTCCTGGACGAAGGCGGCGATCCGATCGCCGACGAGGACGCGCGCGACGGGCTGGTCCTGCCGGTGATGGGAACCATCGAGGCCGGCACGCGCACCCCCAGCCGGCTGCAGCCCCGGCAGGCCGCCCGGGTGCACACCGGAGCTCCCCTGCCCACGCTGGCCGACGCGGTGCTGCCGTTGCGCTGGACCGACGGCGGAACGTCGAAGGTGCGGATTCTGCGCGGGGCGCCCTCGGGCGCCTACGTGCGGCGCGCCGGGGACGACGTCCAGCCCGGGGACGTCGCGGTGCGCTCCGGGACGATCATCGGTGCCGCTCAGGTGGGGCTGCTTGCCGCGGTCGGCCGTGAGCGGGTGCTGGTGCATCCGCGCCCGCGGGTCTCGGTGATGGCCATCGGCGGCGAGCTGGTGGACATCTCCCGGACTCCCGGCAACGGACAGGTCTACGACGTCAACTCCTATGCCCTGGCCGCCGCGGCCCGGGACGCCGGGGCGGAGGTCAACCGCATCGGCATCGTCTCCAACAACCCGCAAGAGTTCGGCGAAATCGTTCAGGGCCAGATCAATCGCGCCGAAGTGTTGGTGATCGCAGGCGGGGTCGGGGGCTCGACCGCCGAGGCGGTCCGTGGGGTGCTCTCCGAGCTCGGCGAGATGGAGGTCGTCCGGGTGGGCATGCATCCCGGATCGGTCCAGGGTTTCGGCCAGCTGGGTCGCGATGGTGTGCCGACCTTCCTGCTGCCGGCCAATCCGGTCAGCGCCCTGGTGGTGTTCGAGGTGATGGTCCGGCCGTTGATCCGGCTGTCGCTGGGCAAGCGCCAGCCGATGCGGCGCATCGTGCAGGCCCGCACGCTCTCGCCGATCACGTCGGTGGCGGGCCGCAAGGGCTACCTTCGCGGTCAGTTGATGCGTGATCAGGACAGCGGCGAGTACCTGGTACAGGCACTGGGCGGAGCGCCGGGGGCGTCGTCGCACCTGCTGGCCACACTCGCCGAGGCCAACTGCCTGGTGGTGATTCCCAGTGGGGCCGAACAGATTCGCACCGGCGAGATCGTCGACGTCGCCTTCCTGGCTCAGCGCGGCTGAGCGACACGACTGCGCACACACGTGAACCTCTTGCGTTCCAATTCCCGGCATCCCGGTTGGCCCATGACCGTTGGGCCACTGCGAGTCCCCGCCGGGGTGATCCGGTTGCGGGCGGTGCGGATGCGCGACGGCACCCAGTGGAGCAGGGCCCGGCTGGCCGATCGCGCGCACCTCGAGCCGTGGGAGCCCTCCACTGAGGGCGATTGGACGATGCGGCACACCGTGGCGGCCTGGCCGGCGTTGTGTTCGGGATTGCGCGCGGAGGCCCGCAACGGCCGGATGCTGCCCTACGTGATCGAGCTCGACGGACGCTTCTGCGGTCAGCTGACCATCGGCAACGTCACCCGCGGCGCGCTGCGATCGGCCTGGATCGGCTACTGGGTACCGAGCTCGGCCACCGGCGGCGGTGTGGCCACCGGGGCATTGGCGCTGGGTCTCGACCACTGCTTCGGGCCGGTCATGCTGCACCGCGTGGAAGCCACCGTGCGCCCGGAAAACGCCGCCAGCCGGGCCGTATTGGGCAAGGTCGGGTTCCGGGAAGAGGGCCTGCTGCGCCGCTACCTCGAGGTCGACCGCGCGTGGCGCGACCACCTGCTGATGGCCATCACTGTCGAAGAGGTCTACGGCTCCGTCGCATCGACCCTGGTGCGCGCGGGCCTTGCAAGTTGGGTGTGACCGGTTCCGCTTTGCCGGTGCCTTTGGGAGTAGCCGCGGACGACACCATGTGGCTAGCGCGACACGAGTGACGTTTGGTGCTTGTGAGAGCGAAATTACAGGTGTGTAATTGTGCTGGTCACTGTGATCCGGCCGCGCTGGCCACGAGGACCTTGCGGGGATCACGACCAGAAGGAGCAGGTCATCATGCCAAGCATCCCGCAGTCTTTGTTGTGGATTTCGCTCGTGGTGCTCTGGCTGTTCGTGCTCGTTCCCATGCTGATCAGCAAACGCGACGCGGTGCGGCGTACCAGCGATGTCGCATTGGCCAGCCGGGTCCTCAACGGAGGCGCCAACGCGCGGTTGCTCAAGCGCACCGGTCCGGCCGCGGGCCATCGCAGTGACCCGGACTGGCAGCACGCGGACGACCCGGCCGAGGACGAGTTCGACGAGGACGTTGACCAGGACAATCGTGACGAGCTGGACGAGGAGCACGACCACGAGGCCGAGGCGGACGATCCGCAGCCCGCGCGCCCGGTCGTGATACGGGTTGCCCCCGTCGAGCAGACCGAGCCCGACTACCTGGATGTCGACGTCATCGAAGATTCGGCGGCTCTCCCGGTCGGCGCCAGCGCCGCGGTTGACGAGGACGAGGACGACGACGCAGCGGCCGACCGGTCCGACCGCTACGAATACGTCGAGGATTCGTCGGGTCTGGAGGCCGAGGCGGACGACGAGTATGACGACGCGGATACGCGGGCGATCGTCGCGGCCCGGTCGCGTCGCCGGCGCTTCGACCCCAAGCACGCCGCCGAGATCAGCGCCCGGAAATACGCCCAACGCAAGCGTGTGCTGATGGTGATGGCCGTCATTCTGGTCGGTACCGCGACCGCGGCGTTCGAGATCACGCCGACGGCCTGGTGGGTCTGTGGCAGCGCCACCACCGTCACCCTGCTCTACCTGGGCTATCTGCGCCGGCAGACGCGGATCGAGGAGAAGGTACGCCGCCGCCGGATGCAGCGGATGGAGCGCGCGCGGCTCGGCGTGGAGAACTCGTACGACCGCGAGTACGACGTCGTCCCCTCGCGGTTGCGGCGCCCGGGCGCGGTGGTCCTGGAGATCGACGACGAGGACCCCATCTTCGAGCACCTCGACTACGCGATGCCGCAGCAGAACTACGGCTGGCCCCGCGACCTGCCCCGGGCCGTCGGTCAGTAGTCCTGACGGTCAGGGTGGGGTGCTGGAACTGGTAACCTGCTAGCGATCAGGGGCTATGGCGCAGTTGGTAGCGCGACTCGTTCGCATCGAGTAGGTCAGGGGTTCGAATCCCCTTAGCTCCACAACGTTTGAGCAGTCGTGGTGGTTGGTATCGACCGCTTGGGACGCAATGCCGCTGAGGTTACGACGACGATCCGCGACCTCAACCAGCGTGACATCGTGCTGCGCTCCCTGCGCGAGGCGATTGACACGTCGAATGCCACGGGACGGATGGTTGCCGGTGTCTTCGCCAGTCTCGCTGAGCTTGAGCTTGAACTCGGTGGTGAACGACGCTCAGCAGCCCGCGAAGCCCGCAGGGCACGAGGTCAGCACATTGGCCGGCCAAAAGCCCTCGATGACAAGAAGGCTGCTCTCGTTCAGCGCGTGCACGCTAGTGGCGCGTCGGCCAGCACAATTGCCAACGCCGTTGGGGTGAGTGAAGCGGCGATATACCGGGTGTTGTCGGAGAGCAAGTTGAGCGAATAGCCCTTGGTTGCGGGAGGCGAATTGTCTGCTCAGCGGGCAATATTTTTGCACCTAGAGGCGAACTGCGCATGTCCAACGTTTGCGGGATGAGGTCTTGGGCGCCGGCAACTATCAAGGTAGCTCCGCGAACTCGAAGCGAGTGAGGATGACCGAATGTGGGTTTTGTGGCGGGAAGCCGGCGGGATGTGAGGGGACTTGTGTAGACGTTAAATAGAGGTTGATATGAAGTCGCTCACGGCTTTCCGGCGTGTGATGTGGCAGGCGCTCCTTGCCTCCCGCCGAGGTAGTCGGAAGCCAGTTGTGAATAGACTGCGGAATCTTACCCGACCTGATTTGTTCAAGGCTGTAGCTGCCATTGAAGATAAACAAACCTGTATCCCAACTACCAACAACTTCAGGGTCTTGGCGTCGCAACCACAGAGTGACAACGGAACAATCCGCCGGGATTGGGAATCGGTTGATTACAGTATCGATAGCAGGTTGCAATGTGAATTGAGCGTTAGTACCCGGCTTGCGCAGTTGAGAACCATATGACAGCGTTTCCAACATGTCGATTTCCCGGTGCTGATTCGTCTCTTCGGTGGATATTCCAAACTGGTAGGTAAAAGCCCCAAAGCAGACATTGGGTTCGAAAGCCCCAAATTGTTTAGGCTCATTGGCTCGTACGGTCAGAACGTAGTCGCCATACCCGAGAAGGTCTGCAAGGACAATTTCAGCAGTTATGCACGCCTCTTTCGGGTCGTCGCCTGGCCTATTAGGATCGAAGGTACACAACGTAAGTTCATCTTGCCCGGGTCCGGGTGTGAAAAACCGCGTTGGGTCGAAGTTGGATTGATAACCGCTCCCCTGCCAGGTCCCACTCAGCGTGTCCCACCAGTAATTGATCCACCATTGTCTGCCCTGCCACGTGATGAACGGATTCCCGCCAGGGCAAGTATTAAGGTAGTCATCGCTCCATGTGGGATCTGTTGCCGCCCAGTTCCAATTATCCAGAAATTTCTTTGGATCTGGGTCATCTTTGTGCATGCTTTCCCGGATTTCGGACGTGCCCGCGACGGCGGGAACGAACCAAATGCGCTGATCGTTACGGTGCCCAGACGCCGGCCCCCCGGCCGGCGTCGAATTGGGGTGGTCGACGTCGTTGATGTCCCAGCTTGTCCATGGTGTTTGGTCAGGGGTGCCGAGGCAGTACTTCATCGGATTGTTCGAGTTGGGCGTATAGAAGACACAGAGCTGGCCTCTGAGCACCATCGCGGCCGGAGCGGGGCTTGTGATGATTGGGCCGCTGGCGTCGTTGAGTACTTGGCACGGCAACCACCTACCGTCCGGAGAGGGCTTACACATCGCGACCTGGTTGTTGCCATCTCCCTTGAAGAAGATGTACAGGCCGCCGTTGAAGAAGACCACGGCCGGAGCGGCGGATGTGTGGTCCTCGACGTCGTTTATGTACCTGCTGGGCGCCCAGTTCTTACCGTCGAAAAACGTATATATGATCCTGTTCGAGGGATCGTCGGCCTTGAAGAAGACGTACAGCTTGTCGTTGACGTGAATCGCCGCCGGACTGGTGGGTGTGCTCTGTGTTTGGCCGTCCTGGGTTACTAGCGGCTCGCCCTGCGACCAGTTCGCACCGTCGAACACGGTGAACCAGATTTGGTTCTTGGAGTCGTTGGGCCTAACGAAAAAGACGTAGAGCAAGCTCGGCTCGGGACCGCGCACGGGCCACGCAGCCGCAGCCGGAGAAAACGCCGTGACGAGTCCGGGGTCGCTCTCTTTGAGGGCCTTGCCCGGCGACCATTGGGCGCCGAACTCCTTCTGGCACCACATGAGTTTGTTGTCGGTACCCCTATAGAAAAGGTAGAACCAATTGGCGTCGACCATGTAGAGGTAGCTTGGACCTGTCCCCGCCGCGGCGGCCGTATTGGGGATGGGAACGCTGTTTAGCCACAGCCCAGGCCCCAGATCTTGCGTCGCACCGGAAATCGGCGAATGTTCACTCATAGCAACCTCAACTTTCAAGTGATAGGTTGCATCGACGTCCCCCCGCCGCTAAATGCAAACCGGGCTGACTTTCAGTCGGAGTTATACGGTAGGCATGCGAAGTGAAAGCGATGGAAACGCCGTGGGTACGTGCGATGTCAGCATCGACCGCACTACAGATGCGGCATGGCCAAACATGACCGGCAGAACCAGGAAGCAGACACGACGGAGTGGCAGCCAAGAAGTGCAAATCTTGACCGCAGCAGAGCCTATAACAACCTTGAAGCCGAACTCACGCCCCGCTCGCATGCGGTGACGCGGCACGTCGTCCAGTAAACGGGTCCTATTTCGTTCCGCTTCACCTGGCCACGGAGCCTAGTACCCAAGGTGGTGCCAGCCGCTCCATCCAACCCAAGCAAATACACCGCGTCAGATCTCAGCTGCCAGGTGTACGGTTGGCGATGCTGAGAGTTTCAGCCAGTCCGGGATTCGGTCAGCTGTCCGCCGCTGTCCTCACGAGCAGACGCTCACGCCGGACACACCGCTGATACCCGCATACAGGGGACATCATGAACCCCTTTCGAGCTGAAGATGTCAACCCCGTCAGCGACGCCGCCGACCACGCCGCAGTGGCACCGGAGTTCGGCAGCGCCCTAGAACATGCCCGTCATCAAACGGTGCTGGCCGACCGTGAGCGGATCGCGCATGATCTGAACGACTATGTGATTCAGCGGATCTTCGCTGTCGGTTTGGATCTGCAGGGCACCGTCGCCCGGTCCCGGTCCAGTGAGACCACCGCTCGGCTGAACCGGTCCATCAGTGACCTGCAGGCCGTGATCGAGGACATTGCACCGCCGTCTTCGAATTGCACGTCAACGGGGCACAGCGGATCGGCTTTGGGCAGCGGGTTCGGGTCGCGGTCAGCGACCTGACCGAAAACCGCGATATTGCCACGACACTGCGGATGTCTGGACCGATGAGCGTCATCGGCGACGACGTGGCTGATCGCGCTGAGTCGGTCATTCGAGAAGTGATTGGCAACAGCGTCCGACACTCTGGGGCAACACATTTGACCGTCGCAGTGACTGTTGACGACGAACTGAACGTCATGATCACCGATGACGGCTGCAGTATCAGCGCGGACGACGAGCGCCACAGTGCAGTAGCCAACATGGCGTCTCGCGCGGAACAGATCGGCGGTGACTGCCACCTGACAACACCACCAGGAGGCGGCACCGCAGTGAACTGGACCGCTCCGTTTGGTCCACCCCGATAGAAGGCACGCAGTAAGTCTGCGAGAGCAGCGGTTCCGTAACCCGCCGGCGGTAAAGCTCCCTCGCCGACACGACCCTGGCCCTTGGCTGCGTCTGTCTACACAGCGAATCCGACGGCGGCCAGTCTAATGCTGGCTGCTTAACATCACAGTTGCACCAACGGTCGTCTGACGGCGGACAAGCGGACGCAACCGGCCCTAAATCCGTCGCTGCGTTCCAGGCTAGCTGTCGTAGCGCGAAGGACGAAGTTCTACCGTCCGCGCATGGGCGCCACCCGAATCGTTTGTCGAAGCCGACCCGCCATCCGAAACGGGCAGCCCTAGTCGCGCTCACCGTCCGGCCGGATAAAAATTCAGAAAGTTAAATGTTTCCGTCGGGGGCAGAGGGGGGTAAAAAAGGTTGTGACCTCGAACGGGCGGATGTCGCGAATGCTTGACGAGCATCGCTTGGATACGCTTGCGGGCTCAGTAGTGGCCGAACCTTCCGCTGTTGGTGTGATGCTGCTTGACCGCGATTTTCGTATCCGCGGCGCGAATGCGACCTATGAAGCGGTCTCCATGCGGCAGCGCGAGGAGATGCTCGGTGACTTCGTCTTCGACGTGTTCCCGGACGACCCGAAGGATCCGCAGGCCAGCGGTTCGTCTCAGCTTCTCGTGTCCGTCGAGGCCGCGATGCGCAGGCGCGGAACCGATACCATGCCGATCTTCCGATACGACATTGCCGATCCGCGGAATCCTGACGTCTTCGTTGCGAAGCTGTGGACGTGCAAGAGCACCTCGGTCGACGATGGCGGCGAGCAGATCGGAGTGCTGCTCCACGTAGCCGAGATCACCTCACTTGACCAGGCGTTGTCAGCGTTGTCGCAGAACATCGCGGGCGGTGCAACACTCGGTGTCGCCGAGCAACTCCACGTGCTGTCTGCCCTGGCCGCCTCCGTGCGCGCGGACCGGGACTATGCGCAGGCGATGGCCCGGGAGAACGAGCAACTTCGGTCTGCTCTTGAAACTCGCGACGTCATCGGCCAGGCCAAGGGCATGCTCATGGAACGTTTCGACGTCGACTCGGCGGCGGCGTTCAGCCTGTTGACGAGGCTGTCACAGGACTCGAATACCCGACTGGCGCACGTTGCCGAGAAGCTCATCGAAATCGACCATCCGCGCACGTAACCGCGCCGTCGGTGTCAGAGGACGCTCGCCTGGGCCGTTGAGTAACCGGGGTTCGAATGCCCTTAGCTCCACCAAGGTCGGCAGGTCAGGGCGCTGAGCCCGGCGCGTCTGGCAGCCGAACAAGAAATCCAGCCATGATCAGCGATCTGGCCAGTTCCGTCTGCTGCTCAGCAGACAGCCCGGGTAGGTCGCAAACCCGAAACGGCTCAGTGCTTTTCGACAGAAATTGCAATGCGTCCTCATGGTCGGGAGCGGCTTTTATTTCAAGTTGGGCGAAGTTCAGCGCGACGCCGTCGGGAGTGTCCGTTACCCGCGAATATAGCGGCTGGTACTTCATCACGCGGGTGCGGCCATCGATCCCGATGGCGTCCGAGATCGCCTGTCCGACCGGCGCGCATTGGCCGCGTTTGACCAGGTCATCCGAGAGCGAACTGAGACCCTCCGCGATGACGCCGGGCTCTTCGAGGGCCTCGATGGCGTCACGCGCGAGGGCACCCAGCCTGGGACGGACGTCGGGGTCGTTCAGGTAGCGCGGCGGCAACTGGGTGTGGACGCGGTCATCGGAGTGGCTGAGGGAATCAAGCGCGCGGGTGATGAGCGTGAGGAGCGTGGGTGCGTGCAGGCCGACGGCCAAGTGGACCGACACCTCCGAGGTGGCCTCGGCCGCATGAACTCGGCCGCGTGGCAGGTAGAGCACGTCGCCGACCTCCATATGCACGTCGGTCGGCGACGGGAGCGAGGCGATGGCAATTGGTTCCTTGCGATACATGTCGTGCGGTGCTCTATCAGCGCCGTCGTAGAGGTGCCAGATCTTGGATCCCCGAATCTGCAGGATCAGGACGTCGTGGTCGTCGGCGTGGGGGGTGAAGCCTTGCGAGCCAGGGGGTGTGAAGTAGGCGTTGACCTGCGTCGCGAAGTTGAACTCGACCTCGATGGAGTGCGCGAGCGAGGCAAGCGTGCGCACATATCGCTGAATGCTCTCCAGGACGACCGTGTAGCCATCGCCAAAGTCCTTGCCGAGGGCTACAGCATCGAAACTGCCGCCGGCAAGCCGGTAGATGTGCCGGTCCTTCGTGTCGTCCTTTCGGACCATGCACGTCAGTGATAGATCTGGCCGAAACAGGCCGGCCAGCTCGTCGACGGACGCCGAACCGTCCAGCAGGCGATCGAAGTATTCCGGGCGGTGGCGGCTGACGTGGTAGTGCGTCGCACCCCACACCTCGGCGAGAAACGACTCGACGGTCAGCGGATCAAGCAACCAGGCCAACGACGGCTCGGGACCAGCGCCCGAGAAGCGTTGCTGCATCGGCCGTGCCTTCCGTCTTCTGGCCGCCGTTCTTTGGTCATGCGTTCGCTTGTTTAGCGCCAAAGTGTTCGACCAGTGTGCCTGTTTAAGTACCTTTTCGACAAAAGGCATCAACGCATACCTACGCCACCAAACGCGCACGAATGCGGCCGAGGGGCTAACCGCTACCGGCGTCCCCGTCGTGAACGTCAGAGCCGATCAGCGTGGCCACCGTGTCGGCGGCGGACTCGATTGGCGCGAAGCGGGATTCGCTGTGTTCGGGGATGCCGCGCGAGATCAGGATCGATCCGACCAGGAGGGCGACGATGCTCCACGCCCGTCGCTGTCGATCGGCCTCGTCGCCGTCCAGTAGTTCGGCGATGCGAGCGACGAGTGCGGTCATCTTGCGCTGGTAGGCGTCTTTGACTGGTGGTTCGGCGCGGGAGACGTCGGCGCTCAAGGTGGGCATCACGCACCCCTCCGCTGGGTCGATGCTGTGGTCCGCGCTGAGGTAGTCGTTGACAAAGCTGATCAGGCGGGCCCGCCCTTGCGCTCGGGTGGTCGAGTTCGTATCGGTCAGCAAGGGTTCGCCCAACCCGGCGTCGATGACGGCTTCGAGCAGGGCCTCTTTGTTCGGGAAGTTCGAATAGAACGCGCCAGATGTCATGCCCGCGGCGGCCGCAAGGCCGTCCACGCCGACGCCGTTGAAGCCGCGGGTCTTCAACGTGCGGGCACCGGCCCGCAGCAATGCATCGCGCGCTCGCGCTTTCTGGTCGGCCGGATATCTCACTGGTCCTCCTTGACGCTCCCGACAATCATAGGATAGCGTGCGTTATATAACGATCGTGATCCTACGATCCGATGGAGGAAGTAGATGGTGCGTGACCGGGCTGCGCACGTCGTGGGCGTATTGGGGCCTGCCTACGACGTCATCGTGTGTGGGGCGGGGTCGTCTGGATCGGTGATCGCGCGGCGGGTCGCCGAGAATCCCGACGTCAGGGTGCTGCTCCTGGAGGCCGGAGGCTCCGATGAGATATCTGCCGTCACCGAGGCGGCCCAGTGGCCGAGGAACCTTGGCGGCGAGCGTGATTGGAATTTCGCTTCCGAGCCCGACCCGTCGTTGGGTGGCCGCTCGATCCCGTTTGCGATGGGCAAAGTGCTGGGTGGGGGGTCGAGCATCAACCTGATGATCTGGGCGCGGGGACATCGGAGCGACTGGGAGCACTTCGCTGTTGAATCCGGCGAGCCATCGTGGGGATATGGGCCGGTGCTCGATTTGTATCGATCGATCGAGGATTGGCATGGCGTCGGCGAGCCGAATCACCGCGGCAGCGGCGGACCAGTCTTCGTGCAGCCCGCGCCCGAGGTGCACCCGCTGGCCGTGGCGACCGTCGATGCGGCCAGGGCGGTGGGGATTCCGACTTACCAAAGTCCCAACGGCCGCATGATGGAAGAGAACCGCGGCGCCTCCATCACCGACCTGCGCTGGCGTGACGGTAAGCGCCTCTCGGTGTTCCGCACCTACATCACCCCGTATCTGGACAAACCCAACCTCACGGTGGTCGCGAACGCGCTCGTGACACGGATCCTCTTCGAGGGCGACCGAGCCACCGGTGTCGAGTTGATTCATGGTGGCGGCCTGCACACGGTCACCGCGCAGGACGAGGTCGTGCTGTCCCTCGGCGCGATCCACACTCCGAAGGTGCTGATGCAGTCCGGCATCGGCGATGAAGTCGAGCTGCGTCGCGTCGGCGTTGCGGTCCGGCAGCATCTGCCGGGTGTCGGCCGTAACTTCCAAGACCACTTCGGCTTCGACTGTGTGTGGCAGTTTCCGGAAACCGTACCAGGCAGCACCCAGGTGGGGTCGACGCTGTTTTGGGACTCAGGGGCGGCGGACGTCGAGGGGCCGGACCTGTTCGCGTGCCTGGGGCCATTTCCGAAGTCAACTCCGGAAAATGTCGCCAAATTCGGTCTGCCAGAAAACAGTTGGTGCCTTTTCGGGTCGCCCACACACCCGAATAGCCGTGGTCGATTGCGGTTATCCGGCCCGGATCCGTCGGACCCTATTCGGATCGAAGCCAACGCGCTATCGCACCCCGATGACCGCAAATCAGCCATCGCCTGCATCGAAGTTCTTCGGGAAATCGGCAATTCAGCGGAGATTCGTCCGTTCGTCGAACGGGAGGTCATGCCAGGCGACCTGGCAGGAGCAGAACTTGAAAGCTACCTCCGCGGTGCCGTCACCACCTACTGGCACGAATCGGGGACGGCGAAGATGGGCCGCGACCAAATGTCGGTGGTCGATGGACAGCTGAAAGTTCATGGGATCGCCAATCTGCGCGTCGCCGACGCGTCGATCATGCCTCGAATCACCGCCGGCAACACCATGGCCCCGTGCGTGGTCATCGGTGAACGTGCCGCGCAGTTCATCAAATCGGACCGTCGGCTCTGAACGGCCTCGCATACGGGGAGCTTCACAACACAAATTGATCTCGAGCACAAAGCAATTCAAACGCACAACGCGAAAACCACTGAATCACAGAAGGGCAAACCACATGGCAAGCAGCGAAGCAATCGAATCCGCGGATTTCCTAGCGACACTGCGCACGCGATCCTCAGACCCTCATCTTGATCTGCCGATGATCCGAGACATCATCGAGTCGATTCATCTGGCCAGCAAGGAGCCGGAAGGGGTCAGCTACGTCGAAGCGAATGTTGGTGGGGTCGAAGCGCTTTGGTGCAAGCCTGCGGGCGGCGACGAGAGCGCAGTGCTTCTGCACAACCATATGGGTGGCACCGTCGTGGCATCGATGCATTCTGATCGCAAAGCCGCCGCGCACATCGCCAAGGCAGCGGGAGTGCCAGCTCTGGTGCTGAACTATCGGCGATCACCCGAGAATAAATTCCCTGCACAGATCGACGATGTCGACAACGCCTACAACTGGTTGCTCGATCAGGGTTATCGGCCGCAAAACATCGCCAGCGTCGGTCACTCGATCGGCGGCAACTTCGCCGTCAGTCTCGCGCTACGACTGCGCGATAGCGGAGCCCCGGTGCCTGCCGCCATCTTGGCCATCTCTCCCTGGGTGGATATGACGATTTCCAACCCCACCATCGACGGCAACGCCTCCGCCGACAAACTGCTCACACGTCCTTTGCTGGAGATGTTTCGAGGTCTGTGGCTCGATGGCACGGGTGTCGAATGGAACGACGCACGCGTCAATCTGCTCGCCGCCGATCTCTCTGGTCTGCCCCCGACCGCGATCTATTACGGCACCGACGAGCTGCTCGCCGGCGAGGCCACCGAACTCGCAAAGCGAGCCGAAGCGGCAGGCAACGACGTCCTTTTGCGATCGGTCCCCGCAGGCCAGCACTCTTTCATTGTCGCCGCAGGCAGGGTGCCTGAAGTAGACCAAGCCATCGCAGAAATGGGCAGTTGGGTGCGATCGAAACTCGGACTTGGCGCGGCCGCGCGCTAGCGGCGGCGCACACCAGAACGACGACACACCATCGCTCAAGAATCCGCCCGTCTGACCAACCATCCGGCCCAGCAGGGTGTTACGCCTGCCACTCGACTCGTCCGCGGCCAGCCCGCGCCGGCATGATCGGGTACCGGCCGAATCGAGAGACCCTGCGAAGGGCGCCTACGATCCCCATATGAGAAGGGCTTTCGTCGTCACATTCGCGTTCGGGTTGCTCGTCACGGTGTTCGGTCTGATCTGGGCGCTGCAGGGATTCGGAGTGCTCCTTGGTAGCCCGATGAGCAACACCACCACCTGGTCCATCATCGGCCCGATCACGGCGGTGATCGGTGTCGTGATCGCGGTATTCAGCTGGCGGAAACTCTCCGCCAAGTAGCGCTCTTAGCTCTCCGCGACGCTGAAGTCCACCGTGTGCCAGCCGGTGGCGCCATCGGGCACGCTGCCGACCCGATCTGCGGTTTGGGTGGCTCCGGTGTTGTCGGTGGCGCGCACCGTAATGGTGTGCTTCCCAGCACTTTTCGCCTGCCACGGGAAGCTCCATAACCGCCATGTCGCGTTGGAATAGCTGGCGCCCAGCTCGGCGGGCTGCCACCCGCCGTCGTCGATGCGAACCTCCACGGCGCGCACCCCACGATTCTGTGCCCACGCGACACCGCCGAACACCACGGGCCCGCGCGGCAGCGTCTGGCCACCTTTCGGCACGTCGATGCGTGACTCGGTCTTGATGGGTGCTTGCGGCGCCCAGCCCATCTGTGTCCAGTACGCCTGTGCTTTGTCGAAGCGGGTCAGCTCCAAGTCGACGACCCATTTGGTGGCCGACACGTACCCGTAGAGCCCGGGTACCACCAGCCGGGCCGGGTAGCCATGCGCGATAGGGAGGGGCTGACCGTTGAGGCCGACCGCCAGGAGCGCGTCGCGGCCATCGGTCAGCGCCTCAACTGGTGTGCCGGCCGTGAATCCGTCGATCGACGTCGACAGCACCATGTCGGCATCTGGGTGCACGTGGGCGTCCGCCAGCAGATCGGCCACCCGGTAACCGGTCCACACACCCGTCGAAATCAAATTTCCCCCAACGGGATTCGACACACAGGTCAACGTCATCACCATTTCGGCGACGTCGAAGCCGGCGAGTTGGCCGAAGCTGTAGGTGATTTCGCGGTCCACCATGCCGTGGATGCGCAGCCGCCAGTCAGCGTGACTGAGTTGGGGAATACTGAGTGCGGTGTCTACCCGGTAGAAGTCGGCGCTTGCCGTGATAAAGCTGGGTAGCACAACGCCTTTCGGCTGCACATCGGCGGGTATCGGGGGCGCCGACACCCGTGGTCGGGGAAGCGTGAGGCTGTTGCGGTCACCGGCGACCGAATGCACGAGCCGCGTGATGACGGCGCCCGCAACCCCGCTCACCACTCCGAGTCCCAGCAGACCGATCACGACCAAGCGGCGCCTGCCGGCATCCGGATCGTCATCATCGGGGCCGGCTTCGTCGTCGTTGCCGCCGGGCCCGAAACGGCGGGTGAGCCAGCGAAGGACGGCCACGCCGCAGGCGGTGCCGACGACGGTGGGGATCGTGTCGATCGCCGTCGCACCCTGCCGCGCAAGCACTGCGAGGCTGCCGAGGACGCCTGCCGCGACGATCGCGGCGCTGCCGACTGGGCGGCGCCGAGTCTCGAGGCTCCCGGCGATTGCCGCGATCGTCGCGATTGCCACGAGAACGACGACGGACAGGAAGAGTTTGTCCAGCGAGCCCAGGGTCTGAATCGCCCACTCTTTGACGGGCCCGGGTGTCAGGTCGACGGCCATGGAGCCGACCGCGGCTCGCGCGTCGGCCCGCGCCCCGAACGGGATGCCGACCAGCTGGGCTACCCCGAGCGAGATCGACGCCGCGGCAACCCCGGCGATCATCCGCTCGTTCGACGGGGCGGCAGCCATCGCAGCCACTGTACTCGCCGTTCATCGCCGGGGTTGCAAAAACCTTGCCGTGCAGGCGAACCGGGCGTTCAGCTGCGCAAACCCGACCACGGCACGTAACTTGTTTGGTTACACGGTGCCATCTGTGATCGAAGTCGTCTCAGCGCAAGAACCAGAGGGGACACGGTATGACTGGCGATCCACCACCCGATAGGGACACGGCCGCTCACGCCTTCCCTGAATCACTGCTGGATCAGCGTAGGCGCCCGCCCGTGCTGAAACGCCGCGTCGATCTCAGTGACTGGGCTGGAGGGATAACGCAGGAACAGGCACGGGTGCCGGCGATCCGGATCAATCGGCGCTGGTTCAACACCCTGTGGCTGCTCCCCATCGGCCTGGCCGGGCTCCTGGTCGCGGTGGCGCTGGGGCAGCAGTTGCGCCACTACGGCTGGATGCAGAGCTTCCTCGACACCTATCCCGGAACGTCGACAACGTATGCGGCGCCGGTCACCTCGGGATTTCCGGCATGGCTGCGCTGGCAGCACCTGTTCAACATCGTCTTCATGATGTTCATCATTCGCGCGGGAATTCAGATTCTCGCCGACCATCCGCGGCTGTATCTCAATTCGGGCTGTCGCCCCGGGAGCGAATGGTTCCGGATGCGCGATCCGGTCCCGCCCGACCGCATGGACCAAGAGGACGCGGCGCACGTGTGGACGGCCAAGGATGACGCGGTCGCCCTCCCGAAATGGCTCGGCATACCCGGCATCCGGCACACGATCGGGCTGGCGCGGTGGTGGCACTTCAGCTTCGATCTCTTGTGGCTGGTGAATGGCCTGATCTTTTACGTGTTGCTTTTCGCCACGGGCCAGTGGCGACGGATTGTCCCGACATCGTGGGATGTCTTGCCCAATGCCCTGTCCACGGCGGTGCAGTACGCCTCCCTCGATTTCCCGTCGAACCAGGGCTTCACGAACTACAACGGGATGCAGATCATCGCCTACTTCACCACTGTCTTCGTCGCTGCGCCGCTGGCCTTCCTCACCGGGTTGCTACAGGCTCCGGCGGTCGCGGCGCGGTTCGGTTTCGGCCGGGGCGTGTTCAATCGGCAGGTCGCACGGACCGTGCATTTCGCGATTCTCGTCTGGATGGTGTTTTTCATCTTCGTCCACACGGTGATGGTGTTCACCACCGGACTCGTGGGGAACCTGAACCACATCGTGTTGGGCACCGACACGAAATCCTATTGGCCACTGGTGGTTTACCTCGCGGCGATGGTCATTATCGTCACCATGTGGTTGAGCGCTTCTCCCATCACGCTGCGCTATCCCGGTGTGGTCCAGGTGGTCGGTCGTTCGATGGTGGGGTGGCTGAAGGACTTTCTGGAGCGGCTGCATCCCAACGCGACCTATTCCGAAAAAGACATCTCGCCGTATCTCTGGCCCAATGGCACGCTGCCCACGTCCGACGATTATCGCCGCCTGCAAGCCGGTAATTGGAAGGACTACTCGCTGCGGATCGAGGGACTAGTCGAGAATTCGGTCACGCTGACCTACGACGAACTGCGCGCACTGCCCAAGCACGAGAAGATCACCCAGCACTACTGCATTCAAGGGTGGTCCGGTGTCGCCAAATGGGGCGGCGTCCGCATGTCGGACATCCTCGATCTGGTGCACCCCCGGCCATCGGCTCGCTGGGTGGTGTTCTACTCGTTCGCCGAAGGAGCTGGCGGCGCGCTCGAGGGCCGGTACTACGACTGTCACAAGATCGAGCACATGCACGAACCGACGTGTCTGCTCGCCTACGAGATGAATGGCGAGCCGCTCAACGAAGCCCATGGCGCCCCGCTGCGGCTGCGAAATGAGCGCGAGATCGGTTTCAAGCAGGTCAAGTGGATCGAAGCGATCGAGTTCGTGGACAGTTTCGCCCACCTGGGGTTCGGGCAGGGCGGATACAACGAAGACCACGAGTTCTACGGGTACCGGATGCCGATCTAGCCCAGCCGTTGAGCGCGACGGGCCGGTGGCCGTAACGTCGCGTCCGTGAGCCTTCCCGAAGTCGAGCGTTTGATGCGCAGCGGGAATTACCAGTCGGCAGTCGAAGTGCTTGAGCGGGTAGTTGAGCAGGCGCCGACTTTCGAAGCACTGTGCCTGCTTGCTTCGTCGTATCTCGAACTCGGAGAACATGAGTCAGCACTGCGGCACGCCTGGGCCGCGGTGGAATCGGAACCCTCTGCGGCGCCGGCCCGAGCGTTGTTGGCGAGGGTGAACGTGGCGTTGGGGCACTACCGCCGCGCACTGTCGGATTTCGTCGCCGCGGCCGAGCTCCGTCGTCAAGAGCATCCGCCGGAGGAGTACTCGATTCCAGCGCACTTCGCCCTGCACAACATCGAACAGCTTGATTATCTGAGAGCCATCGGCGCTGGCGATGTGCGTGGCTTCCCCGATGTTTCGACCGACGAAATTGAAGGCCTGGGCCGTCAGCTCACCGACATCATCGACGGGGCAAAAGCCAAGGCGCCGAAGGTTTCCGTACGTGGCCGCAACGGCCGGGTCCTCGCAGACCTGCCCTACGTGCGGGCTTTCGAACAGAAGCTGCCACGGTACTTGAACCCCGATGTCGATTACGGTGACATCCAGGAGGCCTTCCTGACCGGTGGGCAGAAGATTCAGGTTATCGACGATTTCCTCACCCCAGCCGCGTTGGAGCAAGTGCAGAAGTTCTGCCTGGAGTCCACCGTCTGGCGCCACCCATACGAATTCGGCTACCTGGGCGCCTTTCCCGAAGACGGATTCGCCAGCGTCTCGCTCTTCGCCATCGCCGAAGAGCTGCAAGAAGCTGCTGGCAAAGCGCTCGAGGGACATCGGTTTTCGCAATGGTGGGGATTCGCCTACGACGCCAAGCTGCCGGGAACCGATATCCACGCCGACGATGCCGACGTCACCTTGAACCTGTGGATCACCCCCGATTCCGCGAACCTCGACCCGAGCACGGGCGGCATCAAAGTGTGGAACCAGCGCCCGCCGAAGGACTGGAGCTTCGACGACTACAACTCCGGGGGAGAGCGCGTGCGGGAGTTCCTGCGGAGTCAAAACGCTGAGCCGACCGTTGTTCCCTACCGCGCGAACCGGGCGGTCCTGTTCGAAGGACACCTCTTTCATCAAACCGACGGGTTCACGTTCAAGCGCGGATTCACCAATCGGCGAAGGAATTTGACGTTCCTCTTCCAACGCGCCACACGGTGACTACCTAGACCTACAGCTCCGTTGCCGGCGTCGCCCGCCGCCATACCAGTGTGCTGCGCGTCCTCGCGCCGGTGTCGTCGGTCCTGGACGCCGAGAGGGTCAGGAGGTCACCGTCGACGCTGGCATGCCGAAACTGCGGCTGCGCCAGCAGTTCCGGCATCATCGACACGGTGACGTCGTGGTGCAGCGTCGACGTGTCCTCGTCGGCGGAGAATCGTCCGCCGTATGCGACGTAGCCACTCATGTCCGCTTCGGCCAGCTGCGCCGACATGTGGCCGTCGGCGGTATACAAAATCAGGCCCCGTGGTGCCGTACCGAGCGGCTGACGGTCCTCGCCGGTGGTCTCGTCACGGGCGACGAACGACACCAGTTCCCACGCGCCGACGACGGCATCGCGCAGAGTCGGGTTCATGGGCTTCATCCCCTTCGGGTGGCTGGGCCATGCGAGCGTCGGTCGTTGACCATACTGGATTACTTACCGTAACGTCAGCGTCCGTGCTGAGAGCCGTTGGGAACCTATGAGTACGAGCCGAATTGCCGTCGTCATCGGTGGTGCTTCCGGCATCGGGTGGGCCACCGCCAAGGCACTGGCAGCCGAGGGCTGCACGGTGACGATCGCCGACCTCAACACCGAAGGCGCCCAAGCTCGCGCGAAAGAGCTTGGTGATCAACACAATGCGGTGACGGTGGATGTCACCGACGAGGCCTCGGTGCAACAGCTCTTCGAGCAGATCGGCCGTGTCGATGTCGTGGTGAACTGTGCCGGATTCGGCGGCGTCGGGCTGATCACCGAGCTACCGGCCGATCAGTTCCGCGCCGTGATCGACACCTGCCTGGTCGGCGCGTTTCTGGTGATCAAGCATGCCGGCCAGCATCTGGGCGAGGGCGGAGCGCTGGTCTCACTCACCTCTCTGAACGCCCGCCAACCCGCCGTCGGAATGAGCGCCTATTGCTCGGCCAAGGCGGGGCTGGCAATGCTCACCGAAGTCGCCGCACTGGAATTGGGGCCGCGGGGCATCCGGGTCAACGCCGTGTCCCCGGGATTCGTGCACACCCCGCTCACCGAGCCGGTCTTGAGTGTTCCCGGTGTGCTCGAGGAATATGTGGAGAACACCGCACTGGGCCGGGCGGGCACGCCCGAGGACATCGCGGACGCCGTGGTCTTCCTGTGCTCGTCGAAGGCGTCGTGGATCACCGGCGAAGTGCTCGACCTCAACGGCGGGGCGCACATGATGCGCTATCCGAACGTCATCAAACACGTCATGAATCTGGCCGGGCAATAGGCCTGCAGACGCAGCCGGCGGGCGCGACCCTCTTTTCACATGTTTGATCCTGCGCGGGATGGGACACCCAGCCGTGGTCGGCAGTGTGACGCCGGTAACACACGGGGCCAAGAAGTGGGGGACATGTATGGGGACGATCCAAAGTCTTCGGCGGTGGAGCATTGCCCCCGCGCGGGATGTGGAGACTGCGTCCACCCCGCAGGTGAACATGGTGCGCGGCCTGGTGGCTCGGGCGACGACGCCGCTGCTGCCCGATGACTATCTGAAGCTGCTCAACCCGCTGTGGTCTGCCCGGGAACTGCGCGGCCAGGTGGTAGCGGTGCAGCGAGAAACCGAGGACTCGGCCACCGTGCGGATCAAACCGGGCTGGGGGTTCTCCGGTGACTACCGGCCCGGGCAATACGTCGGGATCGGTCTGCGCATCGATGGCCGCTGGCACTGGCGGTCGTACTCGCTCACCTCGATTCCGCAACGCGACAAGAAGTTGATATCGATCACCGTCAAGGCGACCCCCGAAGGGTTCCTGTCGTCGCATCTGGTGAACGGAGTCGAGCCCGGAACCATCGTCCGACTGGCGTCCCCCAAGGGTGATTTCGCGCTGCCGGATCCGCCGCCGGAAAAGTTGCTCCTGGTGAGTGCGGGCAGTGGCATCACCCCGATCATGGCGATGCTGCGTGCACTGAAGGTGCGCGGCGAGAGTCCCGATATCGTGCACATCCACTCCGCCCCGTCGGCCGACGACGTCATATTTCACGACGAGTTGCGCAAGCTCGACGAAGAGCTCGTCGGCTACCGGCTGCAATTGCATCTGACCGGGGAAGCCGGACATCTGGACTTCGCGTCGTTGGACAGCATCGTCGAGGACTGGGCGGAGCGCCCCACGTGGGCGTGCGGACCGCCGGCCATGCTCGATTCGATTGACAAAGTGTTCAATGAGGCTGGTCTGCAAGACAATCTGCACACCGAGCGTTTCGTCATCGCGCGGACCGACAAGGGCGGCGAGGGCGGCACTGTCACGTTCGCGATCTCCGATAAGACCGTCGAGGCGGACGGGGCCACCTCGCTATTGGAAGCTGGCGAAAAGGTCGGCATTCAAATGCCCTTCGGCTGCCGGATGGGCATTTGCCAATCCTGTGTGCTGCCACTGGAATCCGGCCACGTCCGCGACTTCCGATCCGGCACCGAACACGGCGCGGGCGATCGCATCCAGACGTGCATCTCGGCGGCATCCGGCGACTGCACACTCAAAATCTAGGGGGACTCCATGGCAATCACCGATCTCAAGGCGTACGCACATCTGAGCGCCGAGGACGTCGAGGCGCTCGGGCGCGAGCTGGACGCGATCAGGACCGATATCGAGGAGTCCCGCGGCGAGCGGGACGCCCGCTACATCCGTCGCTCTATCCAGCTGCAGCGCGCCCTGGTGGTCGGCAGTCGAATTGTGTTGATGGCGAGCCGAAATAAGTACGCGTGGATCGCGGGAACCGCGATGCTGGGTGCCGGGAAGATCATCGAGAACATGGAACTCGGACACAACATCACCCACGGTCAGTGGGATTGGATGAACGATCCTGAAATTCATTCCACCGAGTGGGAGTGGGACACCACCTCGCCGAGCGTGCACTGGAAGAAGTCCCACAACTACATTCACCACAAGTTCACCAACATCGTCGGGATGGATGACGATGTGGGCTACGGGATCATGCGGGTCACCCGCGATGAGCCCTGGGCCCCGTGGATGCTCGGCAATCCGCTGTACAACGTGCTGCTCGGAACCCTGTTCGAGTGGGGTGTCGCCGCCCACGGGCTCGAGCTGTCCCATGTCCGCAGGCACGAAAAGACCTATGCGGAGGTCCGCAAGGATCTGCGCATCATCGCCAAGAAGGTCGGCAAGCAGGTCGGCAAGGACTACGTCGTCTTTCCCGCGTTGGCCGGCCGCGGCTGGAAGCGGACACTGCAGGCCAACGCGGTGGCGAATCTGATCCGCAATTACTGGTCCTACGCGGTGATCTTCTGCGGCCATTTCCCGGACGGCGCGGAGAAGTTCACGCCCGAGGAGTTCGAGGACGAGACCCAGGCCGAGTGGTACCTGCGGCAAATGCTCGGTTCGGCGAACTTCCGGGCCGGCAAGTTGCTCGCCTTCATGAGCGGCAACCTGTGCTACCAGATCGAGCACCACCTGTTCCCCGACCTGCCGAGTAACCGGTACGCCGAGATCTCTGAGCGCGTCAAGGCGCTCTGCGAGAAGTACGACCTGCCCTACACGACGGGATCGCTTTGGCGCCAATATGGACAGTCGTTCTGGACTATCGCGAAGCTGGCATTGCCGAACAAGTACCTCAAGGGGACACCCGACGACGCACCGGAAACGAACTCGGAGTTGAAGTTCCGGGGCTGGTCCGGCTTGCCTGAAAGCAATGGCGCCAAGCCTGTTTCCGGCAAACGGCGCGGACTGCGCACCGCGGTGCGCGAACTCCGCAAAGGCAACGCAGCCGCCTGAACATTCGGCGCGGTAATGTCGTCGCTTGATGGCTACCCGCGAGCTCGGCCGCACCGGCATTCACACGTCACCCATCGGGCTGGGCTGCATGCAGTTCTCGGCGCAGGGAATCCTGTCGGGGTTCTTTTCGCCGATGTCGCAGGTTGACGCCGACGTCATCGTCAAGACGGCCCTCGACGGCGGCATCACCCTGTTCGACACCGCCGAGCTCTACGGGCGAGGCGAGTCGGAGCGACGCCTGGCCGCCGGATTGACCCACGCGGGCATCGCGCCCGGCGAAGTGACCGTGGCCACCAAGTGGCGCCCGGTGGGACGCACGGCAGGAAGCGTCGGTCGCACCATCGGCGACCGGATCGCCGCGCTGAACCCCTTCCCCATCGACCTGCATCAGATCCACTTCGGCTTTGGCGGGCTCTCGCCGGTGCGCAAGCAGGTCGAGGCG
This sequence comes from Mycobacterium numidiamassiliense, assembly GCF_900157365.1. Lineage (GTDB taxonomy): Bacteria > Actinomycetota > Actinomycetes > Mycobacteriales > Mycobacteriaceae > Mycobacterium > Mycobacterium numidiamassiliense. The sequence continues at coordinate 1,622,245 of NZ_FUEZ01000004.1, forward strand.
ATGGCGCAGCTGGTGGCAGCGGGCAAGATTCGCGCCGTCGGTGTCAGTAATTTCACCGCCAAGCAGATGGCCACCGCTCACGCGCTGCTCGCTGAGCACGGAATCCCCTTGGCCTCCAACCAGATTCAGATTAACCTGCTGAATCGAAGCATCGAGAAGAACGGCATCCTGGACACCGCTCGTGGACTGGGTATCACCTTGATCGCCTACTCACCGCTGCGCAGCGGAATGCTGACCGGCAAATTCCACGACAACCGCGACCTGGTCAACGCCATGCCACGACTGCGGCGCACCGTGCACGGATTCAACGCCAACAACCTCGACCGGACCGCACCGCTGATCGAGGCCATGCGCGAGATCGCGGGCGTGCACCGGGCGACGATCAGCCAAGTCGCTTTGGCGTGGCTGATCACCAACTACGGCGACACGGTCATCGCGATCCCCGGCGCCTCCAAACCCCATCACGCCGCCGAGGCCGCGGGAGCGATGAACGTCGCGCTCACCGCCGGAGAGACGCAACGCCTCACCGACATATCCAGCGTGGTCCACCGCAACCGCTGATGCGCCTCCGCCGCCTGCGGCCTGATGCCCTCCAAATAAGTAGCTGAACATTCCATAAGACTGCGTGGCGGCGCCGTATTCGGAACGCTACCGGTCCTAATGTCGGGGGGATGACGACAAATTACTACGTCCAGAAGGTGCCGGTGGAGGCCGTCCAGCCGGGCTTCTCTCTGGCGGTGTACGAAGACGGCGACTACCGGTTGTTCCAGGTCGAATGCACGCAGATGTCACAGCGCATCGGGCAGCCGGTGATGTTCACACTCACCTCGGAGCCCGTCGACGGTGGCGATCCCTGGGTCGTGGAGTGCGAAGAGGGCACCCCGGTCGTCCGGATCGTCGGCGTCTGCAAAGCGGCCTCGTAGCGCAGATTCGGATGCCGGCGACCGGGCGGGGAGAATAGCCGGGTGGCTACACATGACGGACCTGCCGCGCGCGGGCTGCGGGTCGGGTCGATGGAGATCCTGGTCGTCGGCTTGGTGGCGTTCGCCCTTGCCGGGACCTGGCTGCGCGCCGTGGTGGTCCGCAACGACACGCTGGCCACCGCGGGCACGGTGTTTTGTGGGGTATTCGTCCAGGCGCTGCCCTTCCTTGGCTTGGGTGTGGTGGTCAGCGGGCTGATTGCGGTGTTTCTGCCGCCGGAACGGCTGGTGCGCTGGCTGCCGCGGCGTGCGTCGGCGGCGGTGCTGGCCGCCGGGGTGGCCGGTGCCGCGCTCCCCGGATGCGAATGCGGCTCGGTCCCGGTGGCCCGCCGGCTGTTCGGTGACGGCGGGGCGGCAGGGGCCGCAGCGCTCACGTTCATGCTGGCCGCTCCCGCGATCAACCCGGTCGTGGTGGTCGCCACGGCCGTCGCGTTTCCCGGCCAGCCGAGGATGGTGATCGCCAGGGTCGCGGCGTCGTTGCTGACAGCCCTGGTGATGGGCTGGCTGTGGTCCCGGTGGGGCCGTTCGGAATGGATCACCCGCCGGCTACCACCCAACGAGTCGCACAGCCCGGGGGGTCGATCCAAGTGGCTGGTGTTCTGCGAGGTGGCCCGCCACGATTTTCTGCAGGCCGCTGCGTATTTAGTGGTAGGCGCGGCCGCCGCGGCCGCGCTGCACGTGTTGGTACCGCCGAAGGTCTTCGAACACGTGGGTGCCCACCTGGTCTTCGGCGTCGCCGTCATGGCGGCGCTGGCGGTGGTGCTGGCGGTGTGTTCGGAGGCTGACGCGTTCGTGGCGTCGAGTCTGACGATGGTCCCGCTGGTGCCCCGGCTGGTGTTCATGGTGGTGGGACCGGCTGTCGACGTCAAACTGCTCGCCATGCAGTCCGGCATGTTCGGGCGGCCGTTCGCCTCCCGGTTCGCCCCGGTCACGTTCGCCGTCGCCATCGCGGCGGCGACCGGCGTCGGAGTGCTGTTGCTGGGCACTGCGCGATGAGCCGCGAAACCGAGAACACGCTGTTACTGCTGGTGGGGCTCAGCGTCGGGCTCATCACGCTCACCGGCGCGTTCACCCGCTACGTCAAGCCCTCGCTGTTGCCCTGGCTGGCGCTCACCGCCGTGCTGCTGGCCGGCCTCGCGCTGGTGTCGATCGTCGGAGACATTCGCCGCGGCGGCCCCAGACACGGCCACGGGCAGCACGACGACGAACAGCATGACGACGGACACAGCCACCGCGGCGGCATCGTCTGGTTGCTGGTGCTGCCCATCGTGGTGCTGATCTTCGTCACGCCTCCGGCGTTGCGACCACAGGCCGCCACCGGCTCGGTGGCGAACGTCTCCAATGACGTTCTGCGCCAGGCATTTCCGCCGCTACCGCCGGGTCGGGCTCCCGAGGTCTCGCTGCCCGAGGTGCTGATGCGGGCGGCCAACGACAGCACGGGGTCGCTGAACAAGCGGCTGATCACGATCACCGGTTTCGTCCTCAACGAGCCCGGTGGGATGGATCTCGCCCGCATCGTGATCATCTGTTGTGCCGCCGACGCGCAACTGGCCCGCATCCACCTGCGCGATGGTGCCGGCAGCAGCGACTCCCACTTTGCCGACAACACCTGGTTGCGGGTGGAGGGCGAGGTGACGCCGGCCGAGCGCCAGCCGAACGCCCCGCCGATTCCGACGCTGCACGTGGTCACGATCACGCCCATCAGCGCCCCGGCGAACCAGTACGCCTGACCGGCGGGGCATCACCTCGCGGCGCGCCCGCGAGGTGATGCGATGGTCGCCTTCGCCCCCCGAACGCGCAGTGTGGTCCGCAGTCTGATCTAGTCCGTTATCCCGGGCAGGCGCACGCGTTGAGGCCGAAGAAATACTGTGTGTCGCGTGTCATGTTCTCAACTAGACTAAAAGTATGTAATATTCGCATATTGGCGCATCGTCGGTATATCTCGCGATGACACGCCCAATATGCGGTAACCGCAGCCAGCTTCTCGGTTGGCCTGCGCCCGGCAGGAGGAGCACATGTCGTTCATGACCACCCAGGCTGAACTGCTCGTATCCGCGGGCACAGGCCTGGCACTGATCCACTTGGCAGGCCCCAGCGGCCTGCTGGGAGGCTGAGGTCACGGCATGGATTTCGGGGCATTCCCACCGGAGATCAACTCAGCTCGGATGTATGCCGGGCCTGGGTCCGCGTCGATGCACGCCGCGGCGGCCGCCTGGAATTCGTTGGCGGCCGAATTGCAAGCCACCGCGAGTTCCTACCGGACGATCGTCAAGGGTCTGACCACCGAACGGTGGATGGGCCCTTCGTCGCTGGCGATGGCCTCAGCATTCGGCCCCTATGTGGCCTGGATGGCCGGGGCCGCAGCGCGGGCCTCCGAGACCGCCGGCCAGGCCAGTCTCGCGGCCGAGGTATACGAAGCCGCCCACGCGATGACGGTGCCGCCCGAGGCGGTCGCGACCAATCGGCTTCAACTCGCGATGCTGAACGCTACCAACTTCTTAGGCCAGAATGCCTCGGCGATCGCGGCCAACGAGGCCCAGTACGCCGAAATGTGGGCGCAGGACGCCGCGGCGATGTATTCGTATGCCGCGGGGTCCGCAGAGGCGACGCAGGTGACGCAGTACAGCTCGCCGCCCGAGGTGGTCAACCCCGCCGGGGTTGCCGCCCAGGGAACGAGTTCGGCGAGCCAGGCGACTGGCGCGGGCGCCCAGGCGACGCTGGCGAACCTGGTCTCGACGACCCCCACGACCCTCAACAACCTCGCGACGCCCCTGGCGTCGGGTACGTCGGGCACGACTACGGCGGCCAGCACGATCATCGGCCCGGGCGGCACCACCATCGACTCCAGCGGCCTGACCACAAGCATCTTGGCCTCCTACGCCACCATCCCCGGGTGGTTCGGCATGTTCATCGCGGGCGACGCGCTTGGACCCCTGATCGGTACGCCGATGAACATCGCGATGAGCAACGCCAACGCAGCCGCGCTCGTACCCGCCGCCGCTGCGGCCGCCGCTGCCGCCCCCGCGGCCGCCGTCCCGGCTGCGCTCGGATCGGGTGTCGCCGGGGGAGCCGGCGCTCTATCCGGCCTGGGTGCGGGCCTTGGTCAATCGGCCGCCGTCGGCGGGTTGTCCGTGCCGGCAACCTGGGGCTTCGCGTCGGCGAGTCCGATGTCCATGCTCGGCACCGTGCCCCTTGCGATGCCGGGCCCCGGCTTTAACAGCGGAATGGGAATGCCAATGCTGATCGGCGGCCTACCGCGGGCGATGGGGGCGGGCGCAGCCGGGGCAGCCGTTGCCTCGTACGGGCCGCGAGCCAGCGTCGTAGCTCGTTCTCCGGAGGCCGGATACGGGCCGGAGTCGGGATCGCCTGCAACCGCGCCCTTCCCGGGCGCTGCCGGCTTGCCGCCGGCCCCCGGTTATACGCCGGCCATCGTGTATCTACCGAACAACGCACATGTGCCTACCAATGCTTAAGCGGAAGTGTCGGAAGGAGACGTTGTGAAGTACACGCCCACGACCGTCGCCGGCGTAACGATGATCGACATCGAGCCCGACCGCGACCATCGCGGCTTCGTTTCCCAATCGTTCTGTACCAACGAATTCTCAAAGTACGGACTGGCTTTCGATGTCTCGCAAACCAGCGTGTGCTTCAACTACACCCGGGGAACCATGCGGGGTCTGCACCGTCAGCCAGCGCCGCACGTCGGGTCGACGCTGGTGCGCTGCACTCGCGGCGCCATTGCGGCCGTGGCGGTGGACGTTCGGTCTGGGTCGCAGGCCTACGGCAGCCACGTCATGGTGGAGTTGAGCGCCGACAACCGCCGGGCGCTGTTCCTGCCGGCCCATGTCGCACACGGATTCCAGACGTTGGTTGGCGACACCGAGGTCATGTACCAGGTCGGCGGCCCGCGCGAGCCGGCCGGTGAACAGGGATACCGTTGGAACGAACCGGAATTCGGCATTGAGTGGCCGCTGCCGGTTACCGTCATCTCCGAACAGGACGCAAGCTGGCCCTACCTGAAGGGGCGCCAGCTGGCGCTCACCGGTGCCGTCGACGCTGTTAGCCCGCGAGGCGTTCTGATGCCGGAGTGTCAACCATGACCATGGTGCTTGGCAACGGGAACGGCCGAACGCACGTCACCCCTCAGCCCGTTCCGGTTTTCGAAGGCGAAACTGCACGCGCTTGGCAGCGCCAGTACTCGCGGTGGTTGCTCATCACCGATTCGCTGATCGTCTGCGTTTCGGTTGTGCTTGCGCAGTACGTCCGGTTCGGTGATTCGGCCGGCATCTATGGTCATCGGGACCATTTGAAGATGACGTTGTTCTCGCTGGTGTTCATCGCCCTGTGGCTGATGTGTATGTCGGTGTTTCACACCAGATCGCTGCGCGTTATCGGGTCCGGTATCGAGGAATATCGGCGCATCGCCAGCGCCTCATTTTGGACTTTCGGAATCATCGCGATGGTAACGCTTCTCGCGCGAACTCCATTGGCCCGCGGTTACCTGGCAGTCGCACTTCCGGTGGGCTTCCTCGGATTGCTGGCCAGCCGCGCATTGTGGCACTACTACGTTGCCGGGAAGCGTGCCAACGGCGGATATCAGACGAGGGTCCTGGCGATCGGCGACCGCATGGCGGTCTCCCACCTGGTGGAGGAACTAACGCGCAATCCCCGTGACGGCTACGTCGTGGTTGGGGTCGGCATTCCGGGCTACGGGCCTTCGCGCGGCAAGAGGCTGATGGTGCACGGCGGGGAAGTCCCCATTCTCGGCGACGAGACGCACGCATTGGCGGCGATCGCCACGTGCGGTGCGGATACCGTGGCGTTGACCGGAACCGAACGTTTTGGCGCGCGTGGAATCCGGCAGCTGATGTGGCGGCTGGAGACCATGGATGTCGATCTGGTGGTTGCGCCCGGCGTCATGGACGTTGGCGAGGCACGGCTGGCCTTGCGGCCGGTTGCCGGTTTCCCTTTGCTGCACGTCGAAAAGCCGCAATATCAAGGGGCCCAGTCCTTTCAGAAGCGTGCCTTCGATGTCTGCTTCGCGGCGCTCGCACTCCTCGGGATCTCTCCGATACTCATTGCCTCAGCCATCGCGATCAAGCTCACCAGTCGAGGGCCCGTTCTCTACCGCTCTGAACGCATTGGTATCGATGGCAAGCCGTTTACGATGCTCAAGTTCCGGACCATGGTCGACGGCGCCGATAAGCAAATCGATCGCCTGCTTCCCCTGAACGGAAGTCCCGGCGGGATGCTCTTCAAAATCCGGCAGGACCCCCGGATCACGCGCGTGGGCACGGTGCTGCGGAAGTTCAGCATCGATGAGCTGCCGCAATTCATCAACGTGCTCAAGCAGGATATGAGCGTCGTCGGGCCGCGACCTCCGCTCATGCGAGAAGTGGAGAGATACGACTGCGATGTGCGGCGGCGGCTGCTCGTCAAGCCGGGTGTCACCGGCCTATGGCAAGTGAGTGGTCGTTCAGATCTGTCCTGGAAGGAATCAGTTCGCCTGGATTTGTCCTACGTAGACAACTGGTCGATGGCGGGCGATCTGTTGATCATCGCCAAGACGATCAGAGCGGTTCTGGCCCGGCGCGGAGCATACTGAGGTGCTCGACGGGATGTCGCCTGAGGCGGGCTGGTAATGACGCCCAGCTACCGATTGGTCAACGCGGACGTCCCTGGCGGGGCGTCCGATAGCACTCCAGGAACGAAGAACGGGTCGCCCGTCTCGGCGTCGGTATCGGGTCGACTACCGCTGTCTGTTTCACAGACCGGGCCGTGGTATCTCAGCCGTCTCGCGCCGAATTCAACGGTGTGCAATGAGTTGATCACCATCCGCAAGATGGGTTCTCTCGATGTGCAAGCGCTACGCCGCGCTTTCGCCGACGTCGTCGCAAGGCACGAGGCCTGGCGCACCACCTTCAAGACCTTTGATGGTGTGCCGCACCAATTTATCAGGGAGCCAACGGAAGTCGACCTGCCCTTCACCGATCTTTCGGGCCTGGGTCGCAGAGGTGCCATTGCCCGCGCCACGGAGATCGCCGTGACCGACACGTTGCGTCCCTACGCCATGGCCGACGGGCCGTTGATTCGCCCGTGGCTGATCCGTGTCACCGAGGACGACCACCGGCTCTACATCGGCCTGCATTGTCTGGTGTTCGACGAGACCTCGCTGCGGCGCACCGTATTCCCGGAGCTGACGGCGCTGTATCGCAGCTACGTCACGGGCTCGCCCTCGTCGCTGGCCACCCCTCCCGCGCAGTACGCCGACTACACCAAGTGGGAGCTCGACTGGGTCCGCGGACCGCAGGTTTCCAGTCGAATTTCCAACTGGCACAAGCGACTTGCCGGCAGCGCGCCCACCGAGCTGCCGCTCGATCATCCGCGACCGCCGCATCAGACCCTGGCCGGCGGAACGATCCGGCTGACGATCGAACACGGAATCGTGGACGAGTTGCGCCGCGCGGCGCACACCGCGGGTGGCAGTCTTGTCGACGCCCTGGCCGCCGCATACGCCTGGTGGCTGAATCTGTACGTCGACTCCACCGAGGTCGTCTTCGGTATCCCGTACGACCTACGCGGCCGCGACGACCTGCTGACGGTGGTCGGCTACTGCGTGACCGCGGTGGTTCTACGGTGCGAGATATCGAGCAATGACCCGTTCACCACGCTGGTGACGCGGACCCGTCGCGCGGTCGACGAGGCGCTCAACGAGGTGGTGCCGTTCGAGACCCTGGTGGCCAGCCTTGGTAGACCACGAGATCCGCGCAACAATCCACTGTTTCAAACGATGTTCCTGTTTAGGCGGTCGGTGACGTCTGCGGCCGACGAGTGGTCACTGCACATGAGCGACGCCGATGTCTGCGACGCGGTGGGATCGGCAAAGTTCGACGTGAGCATCGAGTTGGACGAACAGCCCGACGGACACGTCACGGGAGCGCTGGTGTTCAACACGGATTTATTCGAACGTGAGACGGCGCGTGAGTTGGCGTGGCACTTCCACCGAATTCTGGAGGTTGTGGCCGCGGCACCGGAAAAGCCGATGGCCGAACATGATCTGATTACGCCGGATGAGCGTCGACGTCAGCTCAGCTCGAATCGGACCACCCACCACGGCACTTCGTGGCAATGCGTGCACGAAGTCATCGCCGCGCAGGTTGAACGCACGCCCGACGCGGTGGCTGTGCAAGTCGGGGATTCGACGCTGACCTATCGGCAGCTCGACGATCGCGCGACGGCCATCGCATCGCGCTTGATGCAGGCGGGCGCCGGGCCCGGTGGCATCGTGGCCGTATTGTTGCAGCGCACACCAGATCTGATAGCGACGCTGGTGGGGGTTCTCAAATCCGGCGCGGCGTTTCTCCCGCTGGACCCCCGCCAGCCCGTGAGCCGAAATGCCTTCTGCATCAACGACGCCGCCGCGAGCATCATTGTGACCGAGGGTCAACTGCTAGCCGACGCGGATGAGCTCACGGCCACTGTCGTCAACATCCGTGATGTGAATTCACAGGCGCCACAACACGATCAGCCGTCAGGCATCGTTACCGCGGCCGATCTGGCCTACGTGATCTACACCTCCGGCTCCACTGGCCGCCCCAAGGGAGTGCTCATCGAGCACCGCAACCTCGTCAACCTGATGGGCACCATGTACCGGGAGATCGGTGTCGTTGGATCCGACACCGTGCTGTCGCTGGCATCCGTCAGCTTCGACATGGCGATGGGCGACATCTTCTGCGCGCTGGCGTGTGGAGCGCGCCTGGTGCTCGCCACCACCGCGCAGGCGGCGGATCCCATCGCGTTGGGTCGGCTGATCGCGCGCAGCGGCGCGACCCACATGTGCGCGACACCAACCACCTGGGGGGCGCTCGTCGCTGCCGGCTGGGGTGGCGATCTTCGTCTGAAAGCGATGACGGGTGGCGAATCGATCAGCGACGGGCTGGCGCGGGCGCTGCTGCAACGGTGCGAATCGGTCTGGAACGCTTACGGTCCCACCGAGGCCACGGTCTGGACCAGCGTCGCGCAATTGGTCGAGGGTGATGTCATCACCGTGGGCAGGGCCTTGCCGAACGTGCGGGTGTACATCACCGACAGCCGCGGAAGACTCCAACCAGCCGGCGTCCCCGGCGAGATCACCATCGGCGGCGTCGAAGTGGCCCGGGGCTACCTCAACGTCACCGATGAGCGCGCGCGCCGGTTCGGAGACGACCCGTTCCATTGCGGTGGCCGCATGTACCGGACGGGCGATCGGGGCCGGTTGTTGCCCGACGGCCGGATACAACACCTGGGCCGTGACGACGATCAGCTCAAGATCCGCGGTTTCCGCATCGAACCGGGCGAGATCGAATCGGTGTTGTCCGAGCATCCTGATGTCCAGCGCTGCGCCGTGATGGCCCGTGAAGCGCCCAACGGCGAGCAGGGGTTAGTCGCGTATGTCGTCGGTGTGCCAGGGCGGCCGACCGAAGCTGAGGCGCGTGGTTGGCTGCGCCGTAGGCTGCCCGAATACATGGTCCCGAGCGCGTTCGTGTACCTTAACGAGCTCCCGACGACCCCGAGCGGGAAGCTCGACAAGGCCGCGTTGCCGGCACCGTCGCGGCAGGCGTCGGACGCCGGTGCACAGCCGCCGCGTACCGACACCGAACGGCGCGTCGCGGGCATATGGGCCGAGCTGTTCGCCACGCCCGTGAACGACGTCCATTCCGATTTCTTTGACAGAGGCGGTCATTCGCTGATGGCTGCCCGGCTGGTGTCCGAGATTCAGCGGACCTTCGACGTCGAGTTGCCCCTTGCGTCGTTCATCGACCACGGCAGGACCATTGCGGATCTTGCCAAGTTGCTCGATGCGGGAGACCTAGGAAGCACTGATGGAGTCGCGTCTGGACGACAGCTGCACTTCATCTACTCCGGCCTGTCCTCGGCCATGAGTCTGCGGCACCTTACGGCGCAATGGGGTGGCAAACAGTCGGTACACGCGTTGATCCCCCAACAGCCAGACGGCCGGTTCGACCTTTCGGTGACCATCGAACAGCATGCCAGCCAATTCCTTTCGGCGATCCGTCGCGAGCAGCCGGATGGTCCTCTTGCGCTCGCCGGCTACTCGATCGGCGGGCTCCTCGCGTACGAAATAGCCCGGCAGGCTATCGAATCCGGCCAGGAAGTCGAGTGGTTGGGCCTCGTGGACACCGAAGCGCCTTCGCTGAAGGATCTGGTGCGATTGCAGTTGACACTGCGGTGGCGGTTGCGCCGGATACGCCAACTGCCGATCCGTGAACAGTGGGCCAAGTACCGCGAAGTCGCGCGGCGGATTTTCCGGACCGGTTCAATGTGGCAGTCACAGGAGGACTTCGACTATCGCGGTGCCGCAGAGCTTGTCTACCAGTATGAGCAGCTCGGACACGACGTGCCGATGGACCTGTTCGTGACCGAGGTGTCCGCGACCAACGCTGAGTCAGATCGACTGGGTTGGGACCAATTCCACAAAGGAACGTTCACGGTCCATCGTGTTGGCGGTGACCATGTCAGCATGCTCGAGCCACCCAACATCGAATCTCTCGCTCGGACGATGCTCGAATCGCTGCGCGCCGCAAGGGCGGCCGTCAGCGTCTGAATCCGTCGCGCCGACGTTGCCGAGCGCAGGCAACTGTCCGCGGAACGAAATTCTCGTCAAGCACTGATCCGGGGGTGTTGTGCCTTGCGCTGTTTAGGCCTGGTGCGATCAGACGTGTGCGAAGATGTGCTCAGCTAACCGCGGTAGAAGACTAAGGAGTCAGATGCCCGTCAGGTCGCGGCGCCTGCGCTGGATCTTCGCACTGCTCGCGGTAGCGGCACCGCAGCCGATCAAGCACGCCATCTACCGACGGATCCTCGGCTGGGACATCCACCCCACCGCACGTTTCGGCCTCAGCATCATCGCCGTCGACCACCTGAGCGCGGGCGAGGACGCAAAGGTGGGGCACCTCACCGTGATTAAAGGTTGCGACGAGGTGAGCCTCGGTGTGCGGTCGACGATCGGACCGATGAACTGGATCACCTCGCCCCCGCGTTCGGCCGAACTCTATCCGAACTCGCCGGACCGAAAGCCGCGGTTGATTCTGGGCGACGAAGCCGCGATCGTCACCCGTCACATCCTGTACTGCGACGACGAGGTAGTCATCGAGCCGTACGCAATCCTGGCCGGGCTGCGGAGTCAGATCGTCACCCACGGCCCGGACTACATGGCCGGCTGCCAGCGCACTGCGCCCGTCCGAATCGGCCACCACTCCTTCGTTTCCACGAGCTGCACGTTGCTCGCCGGCAGTTCGGTGCCACCGCGCAGCATCGTGGCCGGCGGGGCCACGGTGGCGGGGCCGCTGGTCGAGGAACTGCGGCTGTACGGCGGTACGCCCGCACGCGAGATCAAGAAGTTGCCCGAGGAAGCCATGCTTTTCCACCGCGAACGCGGCTACATGTTCTGATACAGCGTACCTTTGGTCACGAGCGACTTACGGCCCTCTGAAACAGCATGTCCTCCTGGATCTTTCGCCCCTGCTCGTCACTGTAACCGCCATAGCTGCGTACAAGCTCATAGCCGCGCTCGCGTAGCCACGCGATCAAATCGTCGGCCAGCACCTGTCCCTCGTACAACTCGATGAACGAACCTTCCGCGCAGACGTAGGTGAACTTCTTCAGCAGGTCACCACACGCCCGCAACGCCTCCAGCTCGAAGCCCTGGACGTCGAGCTTCAGCAACGCCGGCTCCTCGATGGAGTCGGCGTCGAGAAACTCCGCTAACGGCCCGGTGCGTACTGTCTCGGTGCGCACTTCGCCCGTGCCGTGAAAGAGCTCTCGCTGGGTTGCGGTGATAGGCAACAGCGACGACGAGTCGTCGTGACCCGACACGTGCATGGTGGACTGTCCTGTCTCTGGGCCCAGCGCCGCGTGGTGCAGCGTGACCCTCGGCTCCTTGGCAAACACGCGCCGGAAGCGTGCGGCGGGTATCTCAAGAGGCTCGAACGAGACGATGTTCGCGGTGGGGAAGGTGTGCAGGGCGAAGAGTGCGAACTGACCGCGATTTGCGCCGACATCGACGACCGTGCGTAGGGTTAGCGTCTGCAGGCCCTCCCGATGTTCGACGGCAGCAGCGACTCCGTTGCGCAACAGGGCATTTCGATAAGACGTCACTCGCAGAATGGCCAGCAGTTTAGCCGGGCGCCTCATGCGGCTTCGGTCTTCCCGATTGCCCCGGCTATCGCCGTGACGAAAACTAGTGCGGCGGCGCTTGCTTCGAAGTTGTCCAGGAAGCAGGTCTTGGCCCGCTCGCGCATGCCTGCGCGTTCGCCGTCGGGCAAACTCAACCAACGGTCGAGCAGCGAGGTTGCGCCTGCGACGGTATCGGGCTCGACGAGACCCGCCCCACCGCTGTCGATCTCGCGCCAGATGTTGACTTTGTCGCTGATGAGGACGGGCAGACCGCATGCGAGTGCCTCGGCGATGACGATGCCGAAATTCTCCGAGTGCGACGTCAGCACGAACGCGTCGGCCGCCCTGTATGCGCCCCATTTGGCATCGCCGCTGAGCATCCCGGTCCAGGTGACACGGTCATCGACGCCAACCGACTTCGCCTGCGCCTGCAGCTGTGCCGCCGTTCCCGATTCGTCGGGTCCCGCCACGACGAGGTGCAGGCTCTCATCGCGTTGGCACACTGTGGAGAATGCGGTGATCAAGAGGTCGGCCCCTTTCTTCGGATGCAGCCTGCCGAGGAAGAGCAGGATGCGTTTGTCTCGAAGGTGTGGGTACGCCGCCAGAAAAGCCTCGCGTTGCTGCGTCGGCTCGCCGGTCGGCGCTTCGATCCCCACGGTGACAATGGCCTCCCTCGCCCGGTACGGCCTGAACGAGGTCCGGGCCAACAGCCGCTCCTCCTCGCAGGTATAGAGCACGGCCCGGGCATCGCGAAGGTTTCGATGCTCGAAAAGGCGCCAGTAGGCCGCCTTCTTGGCGTGCTTGACCGGATAGCGCTGCTCGAACCACGGATCCAGCGCCCCGTGGACGAAAAGGAAATACGGCACTCCGGTTTTGCGGCACGCCGCACGCACCGCTCGGCTCTGGTATTGCCAGATGCCGTGGACGATTACCGCATCGTAGCCAGGTGCGTGTTGCTCCAGCCAAAGCCTCAGGCTCGGGGAATATCCGTACTTTCCGCGTGCCGGGCCGAAGGCGCGGGGGTTACCGCAAACATCGGTGAGCCACGGTGCGGACGGAGGATCCAGAGTGACCACGTCGACCGCGTGGCCCAGATCAGTGACGCTGCGGGTGAGTTCGTTCAGGACGACACACGGACCTCCGTATGCCGGGTCAAGCGTGCCCGTCACTTGCAGCAATCGCATCGGCGGGATCGTCACCGGCTCTTGCTTTCGATGACAACAACACCCGCTACGCGGCTCATACAACTCACAGGGTGAGCCTATAGCGCCACGCCCAAGGCTTGTACCGCAGAAGTCAGGTCAAACACTGTGGAGTTGCCGGTAATTGGCGGGCCCAACGGGACGCTTCGTCTACTGTCGGTGTCGTGGTGACGTCGCAAAAAGCGCCTGTGCGCGAACTGGCATGGGCCGTCGTGGGGGGCTGCGCCGGCAGCCTCGTACGCCACGGGGTCGATCTGACGTGGCCCGGTCACCCGCTGAAGTCGATGTGCGTTGTTACCGCGGTTGCGGCAGGGATTGCCGGCTTCGCCCTTGCCGCAGCAATTCGAGCGCCGGCGAAGGCGCTGATGCTGGCCGCCGCAGGCGCCGCGGCCAGCATCAGCGCCGTGGCGGCGCGGTCCGCGTCGGCATTGCCCGCAGCAGCACTACTGAACCTTGTGGTCTTCTTTGTCACCGCGGTTTCTTCCGCATTGTTGGGAATGCTGCTGGGATTTTCGTTCTCGCGAAACCCGCAACGAGACGAACGGCGCTGAGGGACCCCATGGGGTCGCTGCTTTTCGCCTTCGGGTCCGCGGTAGGCGCGGCGGTCGCCTGGTTGGTTGTCCGCGGTCATCCACATTGGTCAACGGGTTTCGCGCTCAACGGTATTGCCTGCGGGCTGCTCGGCGCCTTGCTGTCAGCGACCAGGGACACCAACGTTCCGGCGATTATTGAGGCCGGATTCGGCCTTCTCACCACTGCGGCGCCGCTGACGTTGTGCATGTCGGGTTCGCGTGCGCCGGCCGGCCATGCCGGAGCATTTTCTGCGGGACGCAACCTCGCCGCTACGCTCGCACTCGCTTTGGTGTCCGGGGTCAGTTGCGCCACCGTGGGATTCATGTTGGTCGAAAGCGTGCGCCAGATCTCCGTCAAGGAGAGCACAGTCAAACCCTCGGGTGATCCGATCATTTTGTCACTGAGGCCTTTCCACGCCCCCAGTCCGGTCCTTCGTGGCGGCTCATGAGTTCGCACCGGGTTCGTCGTTCGTCTGCTTGGGTGCGCTTGCTGATCCTTGTCGCCATCCTGAGCGTGCCGTGGATAGTTCCGCCGCAGTGGACCCGGCCGCTGGACCCGCAGCGGGCGGCGGTCACGCCGTATCTGCCCTTCGACCTGGTGGGCAAAAGTCCACGAAAGGTCTTCGCCCACTACATGCCGAACTTCCCGATATCGATCGACAACAAAAATGGGCCCGAAGACTACTACGCAACCCAGTACCTCACCGTCTACGGCGAATCCGGTGCACACGCCGCATACGGCGGACTATTGCGCGACAGGCCGCTGCCGCGGGCCCACAGCAATCAGCCGGATTGGCAACTGGCGGACCTGGAAACTGAGATCCAGCAAGCCAAAAGCGTCGGGGTGGACGGATTCGCGGTTGATGTGCTTGCGCCGCGCGCCCAGTCCGATGTCGTGGATCGGCTACTGCAGGCCACGGCCGCGGCGGGGAACTTCACGATCATGATCACCGCCGACGTCGCAGGCCCGTTGGGGACGATGACCGCCGCGAACTTCGCAGCCGATGTCGCACCATATCTGAGCACGCCGAGCGCGTTTCATCTTCTGGATGGCAGGCCGGTGCTGGGTGCGTACGCCGCAGAGCGGCAACCGCCGGCGTGGTGGTCGAGTGTTCTGAATATTCTTCGGGACCAATTCAAGCTCGCTGTCGCATTCGTCCCGACATTTCTTGACGTCGCCGACAACCTGGAGAAGTTCGCCCCGTTCAGCTACGGATTCAGCATGTGGGGTGGGCGCAGTCCGCGTGAGATGAGCGTCGACGACGGCGGTCGCGGTTCCCCGACAGACATCATCCGGCGGGCGCACCAACTCGGAAAATTGTGGATGCAACCCGTTGCTTTCCAAGACAGCCGGCCGCGCAGCGGAACCTTCGAGGAATCCGCCAATGGTTTGGCGAATCGGTTGGGGTGGCAACTCGCCGACCAACGCCAGGCCGACTGGGTCCAGTTGATCACGTGGAACGACTACACCGAATCGACCGCAATGGCACCGTCGGCGGTCCACGGTTGGCGCATTATCGACATGAATGCCTACGACATCGCCCGGTTCAAGACCGGCTCAGCCCCGCGCATCGTCCGCGACGCACTGTTCCTCTCCTACCGAAAGCAACCGTTCGGCGTCCCTCCGGTGTATCCCGAAACCTGGCTCATGACCGTGATGCCGACAAGCGCGCCACCCAGCGACCTGATCGAGGTGGTGTCATTCGCGACCGAGCCATCGCAGATTTACCTCGGTGCGGGGACCCAAATCTATTCCTGCGATGTCCCCGCGGGCCGGGGAATCTGCACTTTCCCGCTGAGCCTCGGATCGATCTCGGCCATTCTGTTCCGAGATGGCGTTGTGGTTGGCACGGCGCGGTCCAATGCTGACGTCACCGCAACGCCGTATGTACAAGATTTGCAATACCGCGTCGTGGGGGGATTGCGATAATGTTCCGCGATTACCCGGAAAACCGTTGTGGCTTAATATATTTCGTGCCCGCTCCGGCGGTCGAGTGAATTTCTTTTGGCGGACCGCTCGGCGGACCGCGGTTTTCCTCACGGCGTTCGCCACAGTGTTTGTGGTGTTGAACTCCTGCGCCGGTTTTATCATCTTCGGCAATGCCGCCGACAACCCCGCCTCGCATGTCGATGCCGTGGTCGTATTGGGCGGCGAGCACGACGGGCGCGAGGGCTACGGCCTGGAGCTGGCTCGCCAGGGACTCGCCTCGACAGTGGTGCTCTCGGATCCGTACGCCAGTGCCGACGAGGTGATGAACCGGATCTGTCGGCGTCGGGACGACTCGGTCGAGGTGATTTGCTTTAGTCCCGATCCGGCGACAACTCGCGGGGAAGCGCTTATGACACGCCGGCTGGCTTTGGAGCGGCATTGGAAAAGCATTCTCGTCGTCAGTTGGCAATATCATTTGCCCCGCGCCCGATTGGTATTTCGTCAGTGCTTGTCGAATATGGGGATCGCCGTATCGGCGAGGGCGGTCCCCCGCAGCTACGCGGTGCCCGAGTGGTATTGGCAATACATTTATCTCTATCAGTTCGCCGGAATTGCCAAGGCGATGACTGTGGATCGTTGCTGAGATCCGGACACCTCGATCGGGGTGCCAGGTGGCCCCGGAGTGCTGGGCGCCGGCCCGATGGGCGCTGCAGCAAGGATGCCAGATACCAAAAGTCTGATACTGGCGAGCAATCATCCAATAAGTATGTAATATTGCCCCTGCGAAGATTTTCCGTTAGACAAACACGTGCCGTTCCGATCGGCGCGACGAGGAGACGGCAGTGCTGGGCGGTGACACGGATTGGGTGGGCCGTGGCGTGGCGCTGCCGGGGTTTACCAGCGAACTCAACCCGGCGCCGCGCGCTTCGCGGTCCGCCCGCGGAAAGCTCTCACGATTTGGTGAGGATCCTCGCGCAGCCTTTGACAGCCGTGCTCGCCACAGGGGAGCCTGCTAGATGACCCATGGCCGGGGCGAGAATGCAGGGGGCGGACGAACTATGCCGTCTGACGGCGCCGCAGAGATAAAGCGGACGAGGAAAACTGGATGAAAAAGGCGTTGATTACCGGAATCACCGGCCAAGATGGCTCTTACCTGGCGGAGCTGTTGCTCCGAAAAGGATATGAAGTACACGGTCTGATCCGGCGCGCGTCGACTTTCAATACCCGGCGCATTGACCATCTTTACGTCGACCCCCACCAATCCGACGCGAAGCTCTTCCTGCACTACGGCGATCTCGCGGACGGCACGCGCCTGGTCACCCTCTTGTCGACCATCGAGCCGGACGAGGTGTACAACCTTGCCGCTCAATCCCACGTCAGGGTCAGCTTCGACGAACCCGCGCACACCGGCGACACCACCGGATTGGGGTCGGTCCGGCTCCTCGAGGCGGTACGCATCGGCAAAGTGAAGTGCCGCTTCTATCAGGCATCAAGTTCAGAGATGTTCGGAGCATCTCCGCCGCCACAGAATGAGGAGACCCCTTTTTACCCGCGCTCCCCTTATGGCGCCGCGAAGGTATACGCCTACTGGATTGCGCGAAATTACCGTGAGGCGTACGGGATATACGCGGTCAACGGGATCCTGTTCAATCACGAGTCGCCGCGGCGCGGTGAGACGTTCGTAACCCGGAAAATCACCCGTGCGGTGGCCCGAATCAAAGCAGGGCTTGCCCGCGACGTCTACTTGGGAAATCTCGACGCCGTCCGTGACTGGGGATACGCGCCGGAATACGTGGAAGGCATGTGGCGGATGTTGCAGGCGGACCAGCCCGATGACTACGTGCTGGCCACCGGCGAAGCCTACTCCGTTCGCGACTTCGTCGAAGCGGCGTTTTCCCATGCGGGACTGGACTGGACCGAACACGTCAAATATGACGAACGCTACCTGCGGCCGACGGAGGTCGATGCGCTAGTCGGCGACGCGAGCAAAGCCGAACGCCTGGTGGGATGGCGGGCATCCGTGCGGACGCCGGAGCTCGCGCGGATCATGGTCGACGCCGACATCGCGGCGCTGGACCATCCGGACGGCGCCGTGGTCGACGTGCCGATGTTGCCGGCCTGGAGTTGAGCAGTGGTCGCCAATGCGCTCTTCGCCCCTCGGCCGTTGGAACGAGATGCACCGGTATTCGTGGCCGGCCATCGCGGGATGGTTGGTTCCGCGATCTGCCGTCACTTGGCGGCCAACGGATTTGGCAACATTCTCACTCGGACACACGACGAACTCGACCTGACGGACCGGGCCGCGACCTTCGCGTTCTTCCGGGAAACCCGGCCGGCGGTCGTTGTTGTTGCTGCCGCACGGGTCGGCGGGATCCTGGCCAACAGCACCTATCCCGTCGACTTCATCTCCGAAAACCTGCAGATCCAAGTCAACGTCCTCGACGCTGCGGTTGAGCAACGATCCGAACGCCTGCTGTTCCTGGGGTCTTCGTGCATCTATCCCAAATTCGCCGACCAGCCGATCACCGAGGACTCCCTGCTGACCGGCGCACTCGAACCAACCAACGACGCTTACGCGATTGCGAAGATCGCGGGAATCATCCAAGTCCAGTCCGTGCGTCGGCAGTATCAGCTGCCCTGGATCTCGGCAATGCCGACGAACCTGTATGGGCCACATGACAATTTCTCAGAGAACACGTCGCACGTGTTGCCGGCGTTGATCCGCCGCTACGACGACGCAACCAGCTCTGGGCAGCGGGTAGTTACCAACTGGGGCAGTGGAGCGCCGCGGCGGGAGTTTCTTCACGTTGACGACATGGCCTCGGCGTGCCTACACCTGCTGGAAAACTATGACGGCCCAAGCCAAGTCAACGTCGGCACCGGCGTCGACCACACCATTCACGAGGTCGCCCGGATAGTCGCGGACGCAGTCGATTACACCGGGGAGACGCGCTGGGATACCAGCAAGCCCGACGGCACGCCGCGAAAGTTGCTGGACGTCAGCCTCTTACGGGAAAGCGGCTGGGAAGCCCGGATACCGCTGCAGGACGGGATTGCCGAAACCGTTGACTGGTATCGAACTCATCACGCATCGGCACGGGTGTAGCGTGGCCGAGCCTGCATCGGTACAACAGATCCCCGTTCCCGTTCGTGCGCCGCAATACAAGTCGGCGAGCGTGCGCCGATGAAGATCACAATCGTTGGCATAAACTACTTTCCGGAAGTGACTGGGATAGCGCCCTACACCACCGGGATGGCCGAGGGTTTGGCGGCCCGGGGGCACGAGGTCAGCGTGATCACCGGGTTGCCGCACTATCCGGAATGGCGGGTCCACGACGAGTATCGCGGCGCGCGCTCGTACCGGGAGATCATCAACGGAGTGACGGTCGACCGGTTGCGGCACTACGTTGCAGAAAACCCCAGTGCGCGGAACAGGGTTCGGTTGGAAGCCAGCTTCGCCAGGGCGTTGCTGCGCACACGATTCGATCAGCCATCGGTTGTCATCGCCGTCAGTCCGACACTTTTGTCGACGGCCGCGGTCGTCGCCAAGGCGCGGCTACGAAACGTGCCCGTCGGAATTGTCGTCCAAGACATCTACGGCAAAGGGGTTGTCGAAACCGGAGCGTTGGGCGGCAAGTTGGCTACCGCCGCAGTGCGATTCGAGGCGCGGGTGTTGCGCTCTGCGACGGGGGTGGCGGTCATTCATGACCGTTTCCGGGCGGCGCTGGGCGAGGTGGGCGTCGATGAGGCGGCCTCGACGGTGATTCGTAACTGGACACACCTCGATGCATCGGAAGACCCGGCGCCCAGTGAGGCCGCCGAGATCCGCCGACAGTACGGATGGGGCGACGATGAGATCATCGTCGTGCATGCCGGAAACATGGGCGCCAAGCAGGGTTTGGAGAACGTCGTCGCCGCCGCCAAGCTCGCCGCCAGCGAAGTTCCCGCGGGAACGGTTCGGTTCGTCTTGGTCGGCGACGGAAATCAGCGGCGAAGTCTCGAAGAAGCCGGTGCGGGGATTCCCGTGCTTCAATTCATAAAGGTCCTGCCCGACAAGGCATTCCGTGCTGCACTTCAGGCCGCGGATGTGCTTCTGGTGAACGAGAAGCCGGGCGTCAAAGACATGGCCGTACCCAGTAAGTTGACGACCTACTTCCGGACCGGCAAGCCGGTGGTGGCCGCAACAGATGAGTCGAGCGCGGCCGCAGGTGAGATCCGAGCCGCCGGGGCCGGGGTGATCGTCGCGCCCACCGACCCGCGCGCCCTGCTCGAGGCGGTGTTGAGCATCGGCCGGGACAAGGCTGCGGGCAAGCGTTTTGGGGAATCGGGCAAACGCTATTCACAGGAGATACTCTCCCGTGACAGCGCGATCCGCGGCTACGAAAATTGGTGCCAGGAATTGGCTTCCGCCCCGTCCAAGGTGGTGCAACGCTGATGATCAGGCGTCGTGGCGTTGAGTCGGATTGGGCAAACGCGCAAGCAGGGGTCGAAGAATGACCAATCTCAGAGCCGTCGGCCGCTCATACCGCACTTTCGCGCAGGTCGCGTTCGCCCTAGTGCTGGCAGCTGTTGTGGCCGTTGCGCTTTGGTGGGGATTTCTGCGGGAGCATGCACCGATGGCCGCGCGGGGTATCCGGGTTTCGGCAGATTTCGCCGCCTTGCCCAACGGGCCGGCACCTGACAGCTTCGCGGGTGGGCAGGCGGCGACCGTGGTGACCAGTTCTGACCCACTAAAGGTTCAGGACGGCCGGTTGACCTACCAGCCCACGACAGCGGGATCGGCCGCCTTTTTCAGTACCCCTGACCTCGGTTCGTCGGTCAAGAACATGGGCGCGCGGTTCGTCTTCCGGTCCTCCGGCGGTGCGGGTCCGGGCACCCAGGGTGCGATCGCGCTTGTGGTGTCGCGGGGCATCGAGAACCGGGTTCCGCCGATGATCAACCCGCTGGCGGTCCAGCTGGTGGTGACGCCGATCAACTGGAACATCAGTGTGCTGCGTAGCGACAATGCGACGCTCGACGTCGTCGCGGCCGACTTTTTCCCGCAGCCGCTGCGCGAGGACGGAGTGACCTCCTACGAGGCGCGCGTGACCATCGACGGTGCCCAGGTCACCTTGGATCTGCCGGGAACCCATCGAATCGTTTCGGATCCGCGCTTTTCCGAATGGCAGGGGAGCTTCGCCACATTCGAGCTCTACTCGGATCACGGAACCACCGACTCGATCGGGGCCTTCCAGAAGATCTGGGCGTCAGGCAACAAGGACTGAGCCCATGGCGAAGCATTTGTCGAAGAGTGCCGTCCGCGCCATCTCGGGCGCCTCCGACCAGGTGTTCTCCAGTCTTAGCAACGGCCTGATCATCTACGCGGTTGCCGTGGTGACCGCAACCGACGACTTCGGCGAGATCGCGTTGCTCCTGACGCTGCTCTCCGCGGCCATCGGTGCCCTTCGTGGCGCCTTGGGCACACCGCTATTGCTGACGGCCGGGCGCGACTCGTCCGACATCCGGCGGGAGGGGGCATTCGCGTTCACCAGCGCCCTGTTGGTCAGCCCAGTAGTCGGGGCCGTCATGTGGGCAGTAGGGGGAGCGGGGATAGGTCTGCAGGCGATCTTGATCATCGTCGCGACACCGATCGTGCTCGCGGAGGATGTTCTTCGATTCGTCGCCATCGCGTTGGGCCGCCCCCACATCGCGGCCCTCTGGGACGGCGTGTGGTTTGCCGGTTCGGCGGCGTTGTTGGTGGCAACCTGGTTGCGCCTTCCCCTGGCCACCACCACCAACATCCTGGGTGTTTGGACCGCCTTGGCGCTCATCTCTCTGGCGGGAATGGTGGTCGGTGTTCGCGTCTTCCCGCGGTTCAAGAATTTCCGGGCGTGGATCTCCGATGGCTGGCAGCACCGGGTGCGCTATGGCGCGGACTACGGACTCGAGCAGACAGCGGTGTTCGGCGTGCTGCTGTTCGCCTCGGTGATTTTGACCCCCTACGTCAGCGCCACACTGCGGGGCGCCACGGCGTTGCTGGCACCCATCGCCATCGCGACCAGTGCAATTCCGTTGGTGGTGATCCCGGAAAGCCGGCGCCAGAACATGGCGCCACAACGGGTGTGGAATGCCTTGGCACGCATCACTTTGGTCTCGTCGTGCGGAACGGCTCTGTTTGGCACAGCGCTGTTCTTTCTGCCCAGCAAGCTCGGCGAGCTCCTGCTCGGCGACACGTTCGACGACGCGCGAGGGATCATTCCGATCGTCGCGATCGAGTACGCGATCGTGGTGTGGGCCGTCGCGGTCATCTTCTTTTTGCGCGCCTTCAACCGAAGCGCCGACGCGCTGGCGCTGAAGCTCACTTACGCGCTGGTCATGCCCGCGATGGCGTTCGGCGGGGGGCTGCTCTTCCACACCGCGGCGGGCGTTGTCGTCGGCATGGCGTCGGCGGCGACGTTCAATGCGGCGTTCTCGTTGATCCGGATCAAACCTTGGAAATCGCAGGGCCCGGCCGACCATCCGCCGTCGGCGGAACAGGAACCGTTGCCGTCCAGCGCATCTGGGCGCGTGTCGACCGACGCTGGCGATCAGCTCCTGAAAGTCGGTGCGGCGAAGGCGATGCCACTCGCGACCAGGCTGCGCCTGCACCCACCGACACAGCTGGGCGAGCCGCTCATGACGCTGTGGACGTTTGCCGTGTTGGCCCTTCTCGTCCCCGCGGTGATCATCCGCTTCACCGGAATTCCCGACGGCTTGACGTGGTTGTGGCCGCTGCCGGCGGTGGTGATCGCCTCGGCACGCCTCGCCTGGCTGGTAGGTAAGGGGGACCGGCGGCTATTCGAAATGATCTTCTGGGTCTATACGTATGCGTTTATGGGTTTGGCTCCGTTGGCCCAGATTCGCCAGGATCACTGGCCCATCACAGTTCCCCGCGTCGATGACACGTTGATTGGTATCGCAACCCTGATGGTGCTCCTCGGCCTCGGCGCATTCCTTGCCGGAGCCGGTCTGGACGGCGCCACGTCGCTGCGCCGGGACAAGGGGGCGCAGAAGCGCGCTGACGCCAATGGCACTGGTGCGCAGAAATTTACGATCAGCTATCAGCGTGCCGTGCTGCTTGCCACGTTTGCGATTCTGATCGCCCTCTACTACCTCTCCAACGTCGGCTGGTTCCAATTTCTACTCGGACGTGCGGAAGCGAGAGCGGCCTACGACGCGGTATGGCCGGTCGGCAGTCCCGGCGTGGTGGTGCTGCCCTGCACGTATATGGCACTGCTGGTCGCCTTCATCGCGTTGGTTCGCTGCCGTCAAGAAGCCAAGGCGGCGAGTCTGCGCGGCGCAACCATCTTGCCGAGCGCCAGGCGCGGCAACCTGTTCCTGATCGTTGTCGTCGGACTCCTCTTGGCCGACGTCATGAATCCGATTTCGACCGCCCGATACCACACGGGGACTGCAATATTCGGCGCCGCGACAGCCTTCGGATTGTTCGCCACGCACCGGCGGTTCCGGGGTTTTACCTGCAGCCTCCTCGCCGCGATGCTGGCGATCTTCCCGTTCACCCATGCGTTTCGCACGACCCTCAAGGCCTCGTTCAAGGCGGCGAACCCCGTCGATTCGCTGATGTCCGGTGACTACGATTCCTTCGCGCAGTTGATGAACGGGTATCTGGTCGGCACGCGCGAGGGGATCCCAGTCGGGAAGCAGTTCTCCGGTGTGCTCCTGTTCTGGCTCCGCAGGGCGTGGTGGGAGGACAAACCCGTCGACACCGGGGTGCACATCGCGAACGTGCGTGGCTATGGCTTCACCAATCTCTCTGCGCCCCTGTGGATTGAGCTCTACCTGAACGGCGGCTGGGTTCTGCTTGTCGTCGGAATGTTTGCCCTTGGGTATGGCCTGCATCGCTGGGACACGCGATTGGAGGCACAGATCCAGGTCGCCCGGATCCCCGGCCCGGTTGGCTGCATCCTGCCTTTTTATATGCTCATCTTGCTGCGCGGTTCACTACTGCAGGCAGCCGCGTTTTTGTTCTTTATCGTGACGTTCTCGTTGTTTGTCGCACAGCGAAAGAAGGCGAACACCCGCCGCGGTGCGCTGCATGTGCGTCCGCAACCACCCCCCACCCGCATGGAGCCGAGGGCGGCCTATGCCAGCCCCTGACATCGCGCGCAGCGTGCGCCGCTGGGTCCTGCTGAACGTCGTCGTGGCGTTGGCGTTGACGGTCGGCGCCCTGGTCTACTTTGAGCTGGAATCGATCTACCGCCCGCGCAAACCATCGCCGTCGTCCGAGATCGCCGCTTGGGTGTCGCCGCCGTCGTTGTTGACGATGTTCGACTACCAGCCCACGTTGCTCGCCGTCGGCGACCCGCCCGGCGTCATCTATCCCTATTTGGTTACCTACAAAATGGGGTGGAGCCTCGCCTCCTACGCGCAAGAGCACGCCGACTTCGTGCATGGGGTCGACAACCTCGTTCCCCGCCTCGAACGGACCGCGACGACCTACCGTGTCGACTACGTTCTGGTCGACTGCGGTTTCAATGATCTCGGCGAAGCGCCTGATCAAGTGGTGGCGGCCGCCGAGCAGTACATCAAGGACGTTCGTTCGAAGTGGCCCGCCGCCACGATCATCATCGTGCTTCCCGCGTCGTTCGGGCCCGACGCTGGTCAGGATCATCCCGACGTCGCAGACGGACTTCGCGCCACGGCCGACAGGGTCGGTGCCCGGGTCATCGATCCGGTTGCGCAGCAATGGTTTCGGGGCGTCGATATGGGGCCGCTAATGGCGCGGGATGGCGTCCACCTCAACGACGCCGGTCAGGACTACTACGCGGAGAAGATTGTCCAGAACCTGAAACAAATGGGGTTCACGTCATGACGGGCATGAAGGGATTGCTCGCCGTCGTACGGGACAAGTTGTTGGTATTGATCATCTGGACGTTGGCGGGTGCCGCAGCTGCCGGTGGGATCAATCTGCTGGTGCCGGTGGTCTACGAGGCAAACGCAAAGATCTTCATCGCGACACCGTATTGGAACGACTCGACCGCGCTCGCCGACCCGAACGTGGGTGGAGCCCAAAACCTCGCGTACGGCGACGAATTCACCCAGCAGCGCATGACCAGTTACGAACGACTGGTAAGCACGCCGATAGTCACCGACACCGTTGCCGAACAGCTGCGGTTGGGTGAGTCCGGCGATGACCTCTCCAAAAAGCTCACCGGCCGCGCCGTTCCCGAAACGGTGATGCTGCAAGTCAATGCGCAAGACTCCTCTCCGGCGAGGGCGGCGGCGATCGCCGACATGGCCGCGCGACGGACCATCGAGGTCATCAAGGCCATCGAGCGTCCGCCGAATAATGCGGTGCCGCCGGTCCAACCCGTGCTCTTCGAACCCGCGTCCGTTCCCAAACGGCCCATCTCTCCGCGAACGTTGCTGACCGTCGTCTGTGGAGCGGTCATCGGGTTTCTCCTCGGGCTGTCCCTTGTGGTCAGGTATGCGACGTCCCGGGAAGCCCGGCGGCTGGCGCGATTTCGCGGAGACGATGGCGGCGATACCACCCCTGCGGCTACCCCCACCGGGCCCCTCGGTGTGCTCACCACGGGCGTGCAGCCACTTGCTGGGGGAGTCGACGTCGACGCCAAACTGCTGCGCATAGAAGTCGCGCACGGCTTGACCGAGGCCGGTGTCCGATCGTTGGCCATGACATCGCCGCGGGCCACTCCGACGACCGGTATCGTCGCCGATCGGCTTGCGGTCGCGTTGGGTCAGGCGGACTCACCCACCATCGTCGTGCGTGCTGACATCGCTGCGGGACAGAGCGATTCGACGGTCAGATTGAGTGATCTGGTGGGTGCGCCGGCGGCCGTGGATGCGGCCATCCAGACCGACGAGCGCAGCGGCCTGAGCTGGATCGCGCTCGCAAACTCATCGGAAGGCCCGCCGGCAGATCAGTTGGGCGCGAACATGCGCTTTCTGCTGAATGAGCTGGCCGGTCGGTACCAGTATGTGATCGTGGTCAGTTCGGGGACGCTGGAGCTCACCGATGCCCTGGACATGGCAGGCCTGTGCGGCGCATCGATTCTGGTCGACCCCGTCGCGCTCACCACTGGCGCACAGGTTCGCGAAAGCGAGCGGCTACTTCGGTTGGCCCGGGGCACATACCTGGGCCGGGTTGTCATTGTCGACAGGGCTTTCTTGCAGGATGTCGAGTTACCGCAGTCCGATCGCCGACGGACCGCGGTAAGTAATCAATCAACCGGCGTCGACGGAGAACCATGGAGTTAATCACTAGAGGCTGGACGATTTTCAGGCGGCGATGGCCAATCGTGCTTGCCTGCTTGGCCATTGCCGCAGTGGGTGTGGCGGTGTACAACGTCGGCTCCGACAGGAAGTACATCGCGTCCACCGAGGTGTTCCTGCGGGCCCCCGACGTGAAGAGCTCCTCTGCGGCGTACGAGGGCGAGTTGTTCTCTCGGCAAAGGGCGCAAACGTACGCTGACGCGATTCAAAGCGACGAGCTGGCGCAGCTGGTGATCGATAAGCTCGCCCTGAACGTGCCGCCACGGCAGCTGGTGCCCAGTGTCTCGGCGACGCCGGTGAAAGATACTGTGCTGCTGGTTATTTCAGTCACCGATAGGGATCCGCAGCGCGCCTCCAACATTGCCAACGAATACGGCAATGAACTGCCGACCTATATCGCCAGGCTGGAAAATGTCAGCAACGACCCCAACATTCCGCCGCTGGCCCATGTCGTGATCAAGGCTAATGCGGCCACCACCGAGCCGGCGGGATTGCCGACCTGGCTGGTCGCCTTCGCGGGCGTCGGGCTGGCTCTGCTCGTTGCCGGCGTACTGATCTGGTTCCTCGAACATTTCGACACCAGAGTGAGCTCACGTCGCCAGGTCGAGGAGATCACCGGAAGCGACATCCTGGGCAAGCTGCCCAAAGTCGCGGACGCCAAGGCCTTCCAGCGATCCGAAAAATTCAGTCAGGCGGCATTGCGATTCAGCCTGAATGTCGAGTCGGTGCTGCAACGACTGCCCAATGTCGGAACGCCTGCCCGGGTCGCCGTGGTGGCCGGGCACAGCGACGATAGCGGTGCGATCGCGACGTCGGCGCTCGCCCAGGCGTACGCCGACCGCCGGCGGATAGTGGGCATCGTTCGCTTCGCCCGGGGGCGACACCAGTCGGAGGCCAATGCTCCCGTTGCGAGTTCGGGGTACCGGGACGAGGCCAATCCGGCGACAACCGTGATCAGCGTGACCCCGGGACTGACTGCGGAGATCGTCGGCCGCGAACTGAATGCGCTGCGCCCGAGCAACAACATCGTCTTGATCGAGGCACCGCCGTTTCACGAGTCGACGGATGCGCAACTGGCTCTGCGCTCGGTGGATGCCGTGATCATCGTCGTGCGGCCGATCGTCACCACGACGACGTCGCTGTCGGAATTGGTCGCTGCGATCAAGGTGCTCGGCACGCCCGTGCTTGGCGTCGTGGTCGCCATGGCGAAGGAGTCCTCGACGGTCGACGGCTACTACCTGTAATGACGGCGGTTATTGCCGCATCAGCGGCAGACGCCATAACCTGAGTCGATCGGACCGCGAGACGGGCTGTACGCCCGTCGCGGATGGGACGAGAACAGGGCGGCGGGTTGGCCAAGTTGACCGCAGGGCGGGCAGAAGAACTCGCCGCGATGGACATCTTCGAGGGGTGCTCCACCGAAGACTTGGTGCCGTTGGCCGCCCGCGTTCAGCCGCTGCGCGCCGCGGCCGGCCAGGTGCTGATGCAGCAGGGCGAGCCGGCGGTTTCGTTCCTGCTCATCTCCTCGGGCACCGCCGAGATCGAACACACCGGCGCCGACGAGGTGGTGGCCGTCGGACAGGTGTCCGCAGGCGAGATCGTCGGGGAGATCGCCTTGCTGCGTGACATCCCGAGGATCGCGACGGTCACCACCGCCGAACCGCTGACCGGCTGGGTCGGCGACAACGACGCCTTCACCCTGATGGTGCACATTCAGGGGGTCATGCCACGGCTGCTGCGCACTGTGCGCCAGCGCCTTGCCGCGTTCATTTCGCCCATCCCGATCCGGGTTCGTGACGGAACGCTGCTGCTACTGCGGCCGGTTCTGCCCGGCGACGACGAGCGGACCGTGCACGGCCACGTGCTATTTTCCAGCGAGACGCTGTATCGCCGGTTCATGACGGCGCGCCTGCCCAGCCCGGCGTTGATGCACTACCTGTCCCAGGTCGACTACGTCGATCACTTCGTTTGGGTGGTGACCGACGGTACCGACCCGGTGGCCGACGCGCGCTTCGTGCGCGACGAGTCCGACCCGACGGTCGCCGAGATCGCGTTCATGGTCGCAGACGCCTATCAGGGCCGCGGGATTGGCAGTTTTTTGATCGAGGCGCTGTCCATCGCCGCCAGGGTCAACGGGGTCGAAAGGTTCTCCGCGCGAATGCTTTCCGACAATGTCCCGATGCGCGCGATCATGGATCGCTATGGCGCGCAATGGCAGCGCGACGACGTCGGTGTGATCACCACCGTCATCGATGTACCCCGCCGCCGCGACCTGGGCATCAAGCGTGAGCTGGCGGACGAGATCAAACGCGTTGCCCGCCAAGTCGTCGAAGCACTCGGCTGATCTCGGTTCGCTCGCTCAGAAGCCCGCCCGGTGCGGGGTGAACCTCGAGGTGACGTCGCCGATGAGCGATTCGTCGTACGGGTCTATCGCCAGCGTATCCGCGCCTTCGGTCAGATCGAGGCGGTCGAGTTCGATCCAGATGGTGTTCGGGCTGGTGGTGAGCTCGAAGAAGTAGGTTCGCCGGGTCAGATCGGTAACGGTGCGGTACTCGGTGTTGTAGATGCCGAACTCCCCGTATGGCGCCCCGAACGGCACCGACACATTGCGCATGATTGCCATCACGCCGGCCACCGCCTGCCGGACGTTGTCCAGCTCGGGTAACAGCGCAAGGTAGTAAGCCGCACGCTGAAAGCGGTCTCTCGCGTTGACGTTGCCGGGCAAGGGCATGTCACGACTGGGATGCGAAAAATCCTGCTGCGAAAGCAATTTCAGCTGATCGCTGTAAGCGGGGTCGTTGGTCATGAGCGTGTACTCGCGGCCGTGGTGCACGACCTGGCGGCCGTGGTCGAACTCGATGATCGCCGAGTCGCCGGTCGCGTCTTCAAGGGCGAGGTGGATGGTCGCGTCGCGGCCGCGTGCACTGATCATCACCAACTGGATGTCGTCCATCAGGTTCAGTGCTTCCGCGACCGTGGCGGCCTGATCGAGCAGGTATTGGGCCCACAGCCCGGCGTGCAGTCCCGGCTTCGACGCGTCACGCGGGCCGAGGTCGGTCGACTGCAGGTACAGGCCGTGCACGGCCAGGCCGCGCTCGTTGATGCCATCGATGCCGCCGATGCCGTAGACAGTGGTGACCAGGCTTCCGTATCTGCTGGTCCAGCGCAGCGGATTCTTCTCGACGACCGTGGCGCCGGCCGCGGCGCCGCCGTCGCGCTCGCGTCCCCGGGGAAAGGCCACGATTAACGGCTCGGTGGACTCCGGCCAGTCCATGCTACGGCCGGCCAGAATGGCGAGGTCGATTGTGTTCCAGAGAACTCGGGTGCACACACGCGTCAAGCTACCTGACGTAGCAACCACCGTGCTATGAACGGGCATGCGGCCGTTCTGGATTGGCGTCATGCTAACCCTGTTGCTGACCGCGTGCGCCCACTCCAAGGCGCCCATGCCGTCGGCCGCGCCGACGTCGTCGGTGCACCGCACCGCCGTCAACCCGGCCAACATCAAGCGGGTCGTTCGTGAGCTGCCGCCCAAGTACGAGGTGACCACGGGCATTCCCACTGCGATGTCGCCCAGGGTGATTTGGAGCCGTGACACCGACGGGACGGTCAAGCCCCCGCAGTGCGCCACGCTCGCCGACCCCGGTGATGGTCGCGACCAGTCCGCGCAAGGCGTGTCCGGGTCGGGTGCGGGCGGCGTCATCGACGCCATAGTGGTGTCTTTGCCAGGGCCGGCGGTTCTCGACCAGGATGTCGTCGCCACCTGTGGCCAGTGGAGCATGGCGTCCGCGCAGACCACGATCCGTGTGCGGTTGACCGATCCCCCGCATATCGACGGTGCCGAAACCGTCGGCATGGTCGCCGACATCAAATCATCAGTCGAGTCGGGCACCGAAATTGATTCGCGGACATATACATTCATCGCTTACCTGGGCGACTACTATGCGTTCACCACGCTGGCCACCGATCCGGGGTCGGCGGTTCCGGCACTGCCGCCGCAATTCGCCGCCGATCTACTTGTCAAAACGGTGTCCACCTTGCGTAGTTGAGCGTCGAGTTTGGGTAGATTAGCCACGGTGTTGAGGCGGGCGTTTGCGATCGCATCGGTGTGCGTGCTCGCGGGCTGTTCTTCGGGCACCAACGCGGCCTCGACAAACGCCGACATCGCCAAGGTCGTCGGCGTGAAATCGAGCTTCGGTCCCGAGTTCAAGGTCGCCGATATCAGCGAAAGGGCCATCGATCCCAAGCTGCTGGCCGCCCGCAAGCTGCCCGCGGGCCTGAACTTCGACCCCGCCAACTGCGCGAAAGTGGCGGTGGGCCCAGACATGCCACCCGACCTGCAAGGCAACATGGCCGCGGTATCCGCCGAGGGCGACGGCGACCGCTACGTCGTCATCGCGATAGAGACCTCCAAGCCGGTGCCGATCGGCGACCCCGGGAAGGACTGCGCCAAAGTGGCGTTCTCCGGTCCCGCGCTGCGCGGCGGCTTCGAGGTGGTCGACGCCCCACGCATCGACGGCACGCACACGCTCGGCCTGCACCGCGTGCTGCAGGCGGCGGCGCCGGGCGGCGCCCGCACCGGCGAGCTCTACGACTACTCCGCGCAATTTGGCGACTACCAGGTGATCGTCATCGCCAATCCGCTCGTCATTCCGGACCAGCCGGTCGCCAAAGTGGACACCCAGCGCGCCCGCGACCTACTCGTCAAGGCAGTGGCCGCTATCCGCGGTTGACCGGGCAGGGCGGCTATCGCACGTCGCGCGGCCGGAACTGGATACTGACACGTGGGCCGGCGCGCGACGAGGTCTTGGGGACCGCATGCTCCCAGGTGCGTTGGCACGATCCGCCCATCACCAGCAGATCGCCGTGCGACTGCGGCAGCCGCAACGACGAGCCGCCGCCCCGCCTGCGCAACGCGAACGTTCGGGTGGCGCCCAGGCTGACGATGGCCACCATGGTGTCCTCGGCACTGCTACGGCCGATGGTGTCGCCGTGCCAGGCGACACTGTCCGAGCCGTCGCGGTAACAGCACAACCCGACGGTGGTGAACGGCTCCCCGAGCTCGCCCGCGTAAATGTCGTTGAGCCGCCGGCGCAGCCGCCCCAGCGCGGGGTGCGGTGGATCCTCGATTGTCAGGTCGTGAAAGCTGACCAGCCGCGGCACGTCAACCACCCGGTCGTACATCTGGCGGCGTTCCGTGCGCCACGGCACCGTGGACAGCAGGGCATCGAGCAGGTCCTCTTCGACCGTCGGGTCGCCCGCCAGCCAGCCGGCCCGGACTTCGATGAATGCGCCGTCGCCGAGTTGTCGGCGTTCGGTGTGCTCGAACAGCGAGCCCTGTACCGCGGTCGCCCACGCGCTAGAGTCTATCGCACATCCGTTCGAACAAATGGGACTCGCCGCGCCACCAGGCTCGCCTCGAGTGCAACGCGCCGGTCGGGTTCGGCGCCGCTACGGTTTAGCTGTGGGTGTTGTCGAATTGGGCACCAATTCCGAGGTCGGCGCGCTGAGGGTGGCGATTCTGCACCGGCCCGGCGCCGAGTTGCGACGGCTCAACCCGCACAACAATGACCAGCTGCTGTTCGATGGTTTGCCGTGGGTTGCCCGTGCGCAGGAGGAGCACGACACATTCGCTGAGCTACTGCGTTCCCGCGGCGTTGAGGTGCTGCTGCTGTCCGACCTGCTCACCGAGGCGCTCAGTCACAGCGGGGCCGCCCGGATGCAGGGAGTCGCCGCTGCCGTCGATGCGCGCCGGCTGGGTGTGCCACTGGCGCAAGAGCTTTCGGCCTACCTACGCGGCATGGATCCGGCCAGGCTCGCGCAGGTGCTGATGGCCGGCATGACGTTCAACGAGCTGCCCCCCGATACCCGGACCGACGTGTCGCTGGTGATTCGCATGCACCACGGCGCGGATTTCGTCATCGAGCCCTTGCCGAATCTGGTGTTCACCCGCGACTCGTCGATATGGATCGGTCCCCGGGTGGTGATCCCGTCGCTGGCGCTGCGGGCGCGGATTCGTGAGGCGTCGCTGACCGACATCATCTACGCGCATCACCCGCGATTCACCGGCGTGCGCCGCGCCTATGAATCGCGCACCGCTCCGGTCGAGGGCGGTGACGTGCTGCTGCTCGCCCCGGGCGTGGTCGCGGTCGGAGTGGGGGAGCGGACGACGCCTGCGGGAGCAGAAGCGTTGGCGCGCAGCCTTTTTGACGATGATCTTGCCCACACCGTGCTCGCCGTGCCGATCGCCCAGCGGCGGGCGCAAATGCATCTGGACACCGTGTGCACGATGGTCGACACCGACACCGTGGTGATGTACGCCAACGTCGTCGACGACCTTTCGGCGTTCACCATCGAGCGCAGGCCCGACGGAGTGGCGATCAGCGACGAAACGTCGTTTCTGGAAGCGGCGGCCAAGGCGATGGGGATCGACAAGCTGCGAGTCATCGACACGGGATTGGACCCCGACGTCGCCGAGCGCGAACAATGGGACGACGGCAACAACACGCTGGCCTTGGCGCCCGGTGTCGTCGTCGCCTACGAGCGCAACGTGCAGACCAATACCCGCCTACAGGAAGCGGGTATCGAAGTGCTGACCATCGCGGGGTCCGAGTTGGGCACCGGCCGCGGCGGTCCCCGGTGCATGTCTTGCCCGGTCGCCCGCGACCCGCTTTAGGTGGTGCCGCACGATCAGCGCCAGCTGGGTAGCCAGATCTCCATATTCCAGGTCTGCTGCGAGATGGGTAGACCGGTCAGCACCGGGAACAGCCACGCGAAGTTGGTCACCACCAGGGCCACATAGCAGCTTACGGCGATGAGCCCCAGCGTCCGGCGCTCCTTGCTTTGGGCCGGCCGGTAGAGGATGTCTCCGCAAATCAGCGCGATCGCCATCACCAGGAACGGCGCCATCGTCGCCGCGTAGAAGAAGTACATCTGCCGGTCGATGTCGGCGAACCAGGGCAGCCACCCGGCGCAGTAGCCGACCAGTGCCACCGCGTAGCGCCAGTCCCGGCGCACGAACGACCGCCAGCACGCGTAGAACAGGACCGGGACCGCCAGCCACCACATGGCGGGCGTGCCGACCAGCATCTCGGCCTTGACGCACGATTGCGCACCGCAGCCGCTGACGCTCTGCTGATCGATGGCGTAGAGCACCGGCCGCAACGACATCGGCCAGCTCCACGGTTTGGATTCCCACGGGTGGTAGTTGCCGGCCGCATTCGTCAGCCCGGCATGGAATTCCAGCGCCTTCGCACTGTAGTGCCACAACGAGCGCAGGGCGTCGGGCAGCGGGATGACGCTGTGCGGCCCGATCGTCTGGCCCACTTCGTGGCGGTCGATCGCGGTCTCCGAGGCGAACCACGGCGCATAGCTGGCCAGGTACACCGCGACGGGGATGACGCCCAGCGCGTAGGCGGTCGGGAGCAGGTCACGTCGCAGGGTGCCCAGCCACGGCCTCGGCACCTGGTACTGGCGGCGCGCGACCAAGTCGAACGCCAGCGACATGGCGCCAAAGAACACCACGAAATAAAGGCCGGACCACTTTGTCCCGCAAGCCAATCCGAGCAGGACCCCGGCGCCGAAGCGCCACCAGCGCACGCCCAGCCGCGGGCCCCACGCCGTTGCGGTGCTGCGTCCCTCCAGCAGCGCGACGTGCATCCGCTGGCGCACCTGATCGCGGTCGACGATGAGCGCGCCGAAGGCCGCGACCACGAAGAAGGTCAGCAGGCCGTCGAGCAGCGCGGTCCGCGCGGCGACAAAGCTGACGCCGTCGCAGATCAGCAGCACACCGGCGACGGCCCCCACTAAGGTCGAGCGGCTGATCCGACGCACGATGCGCATCACCAGCGTCACCATGACCACGCCCAGCAGCGCACCGGCAAACCGCCAGCCCACGCCGTCGTAGCCGAAGGCGGCCTCACCGAGCGCGATCAGCTGCTTGCCGACGGGCGGGTGCACCACCAACCCGAACCCGGGGTTGTCCTCGACGCCATGGTTGTGCAGCACCTGCCAGGCCTGAGGCGCGTAGTGCTTCTCGTCGAAGATCGGTGTGCCGGCGTCGGTCGGGGAGCCCAGGTTGATGAACCGCGTGATCGTCGCCAACAGGGTGACGGCGACGGTCGCTATCCAGCCGCGCGCGCGATCGGTGGGCCCGAAATCGGCGACGGGAACCAGCGGCCCGGGGCTGACGACGGGCACGACGCGTTCCGCGACGGCGATCGAGGGTTCGCTGGGCGGGGCAGACATCGGTGTCGATCGTAGGCTGTCCGTCATGTCCGATGGTCGCCTGCTGCTCGGTGCGACCCCGTTGGGCCAGCCCTCGGATGCGTCGTCACGCCTGATCGAGGCGCTGCGCCACGCCGATGTGGTGGCGGCCGAGGACACTCGGCGCGTCCGAACACTCGCCGCGGCGCTCGACGTCGTCATCACCGGCCGGGTGATCAGCATGTTCGACCAGGTCGAGGCGGCGCGGGTGCCCGCGCTGGTCGACGAGATCGCAGCTGGGGCGACGGTGCTGGTGGTCAGCGACGCCGGCATGCCGCTGATCAGCGACCCGGGCTACCGGCTCGTGACGGCGTGTGTGGCTGCCGGTCTGCCGGTGCAATGCCTGCCCGGGCCGTCGGCGGTGACCACCGCGCTGGCCGTGTCCGGTCTGCCGTCGGAGAAGTTCTGCTTCGAAGGGTTCGCGCCACGCAAAAGCGGGGCCCGCAGAACCTGGCTTGCCACGTTGGCCGACGAGCGACGCACCTGTGTGTTCTTCGAGTCGCCGCGCCGGTTGGCGGCGTGCCTGCACGACGCCGTCGAAGAACTCGGCGGTGCGCGCCCGGCGGCGGTCTGCCGTGAGCTGACCAAGATCCACGAGGAAGTGGTGCGGGGATCGCTCGACGACCTTGCCGGGTGGGCGGCCGACGGCGTGCTCGGCGAGATCACCGTCGTGCTGGGCGGGGCGACCCCGAGCGCCGACCTGCCGTCGCTGGTCGCGCAGGTGGAGGGCCTCGTCGCCGAAGGGGCCAGGGTCAAGGACGCGTGCGGCGAGGTCGCCGAGGCCAACGTTGGAGTGCGGTCGCGCCAGCTCTACGATGCCGTGCTGCGGTCGCGCCGCGACGGCTAACCCACCGATGCCGTGCTGCGGTCGCGCCGCGACGGCTAACCCACCGATGCCGTGCTGCGGTCGCGCCGCGACGGCTAACCCACCGATGCCGTGCTGTGGTCGCGCCGCGACGGCTAACCCACCGATGCGGCCGTCGCGGTGTACGGCACCCCGACGACGGGAGCGGCCTTGTGCAGGCATTCCGCCCATTCGGCGTCCGGGTTGGAATCGGCGGTGATCCCGCCGCCCACACCCAGCACCGCCCGGCCGTGCGTATCGAACTCCACCGTGCGGATTGCGACATTGAGCTCACACCCCGCCACGGGTGATGCCAAACCAATAGTGCCACAATATATTCCACGCCTTGCGTGTTCCCACTGCGAAATGAGCTGGCGGGCACGATGTTTGGGCGTGCCCGTGACCGACGCCGGCGGAAAGGCGGCGTCCAACAGTGCCGAAGTCGGCAACTCGACGGGGACCTGCGCCGAGACCGTCGACACCAAATGCCAGACGCCGGGTGCTCGTCGCACCACCAAAAGCTCTGGTACCGTCACCGTTCCGGTGATCGCCACCCGGCCGAGGTCGTTGCGGACCAAGTCGACGATCATGATGTTCTCCGCCACCTCTTTCGGCGAAGCGCGTAGCGCCGACGGCCACGCGTCCAGCGGCAAGGTGCCCTTGATGGGGCTCGACGTCACGACCGTCCCGCGGCGCCGCAGGAAAAGCTCCGGCGACAGCGACGCCACCGCACCCCACGGGCCGGCAACGTAGGCCGCCCGGGCCGGAGACGTCCGTGCGACGCCGTCGAGGAAGAAATCCAGCGGAGCCCCCGCGACCATCCCGGCGAACTGCGTGCACACGCACGCCTGATAGACCTCGCCGGCGCCGATGGCGTCCAGGCAGGCCAGCACCCCGCCGCGGTGTGCGTGCCGGTCGGCCGCCGCCCAGGCGATCCGGCACGCGCGCGGCGGCGCGGGTGCGGCAGCCAGCGCGGCGGACAGCCAGTCCGGCATCGGCGCCCCGGAAAGGCTTTCGTACCACCACTTCCCGTCCCGGTCGCGGCGCAGCACGCAGTCCGTCCAGCCGCCGGCGGCTTCCGGGATGCGGTGTCCGCCCCCGTCGGCCGCGGCATCCGGATACGACAGGTACCCGACCCAGCCGCCACCCACCGCGCCACGCTCCGGCGCCTGGGAGCCGAGCGGGACCGCGAAAGCGTCGGCCGCGGGCACCGGCTGCGCCGCCAGGCTCGGCGCGATCACCGCCAGTGCATCGAACCAGTCGCCGGTCAGCGCGGCCGGCGGCGGCAGCTCTAGCCGGCTGGTGGCGTCGCCCACGGCGCGCAGCACTCTGGGTGCCTCGCCGAGGTCGCCGAGCCGCTCGATCCGCATCGCCCTAGCTTGACAGAAGGGCGGATTTTCGCACCCCAGGGCTGGTGTCTGCTAGCCGCGGCTGATGTCGCGTGGGGTCGCCAGGGCCGCCAGCTTCTCCGGGTTGCGCATCGCGTAGAAGTTGGTGATCTTGTCGTCGACGATCTCGACCGTGATCACTCCTTCGAGGTGTTCGTCCAGGTAGAACACCACCGCCGGTGCGCTGTTGCAGGTCACCGGCTCCACGCGCAACGCCGCACCGCCCCTGCGCATCAGCCCCGCGATGGCCCTGGCCACCTTCTCGGCGCCGACCACCGGCTTGCGGGCCGCGCTCACCACGCCGCCGCCGTCGGCGGTCCAGGTGGCGTCCGGTGCGAGCATCGCCATCAACGCTTCCATGTCACCGCTGGCCGCGGTGGCCAGAAACTGGGCGGTGATCTCGGCGTTGCGTTGCGGGTCGATCCTTGGCGAAGCGCCCCGCGGCTTGCGCCGGGCGCGCACGTGTTCGCGCGCCCGGTGTGCCACCTGACGGACGGTCGGCGCCGGTTTGCCCACCGCGCCGGCGATCTCCGCGTAGTCGAAACCGAACACCTCGCGCAGGACGAACACCGCGCGTTCGTCGGGGCTCAGCGTTTCCAGCAGAACCAGCATCGCCATCGAAACCGATTCCGCCAGAACAACATCGGCCGACGGATCCCGGTCGTCGAGGAGCAGCGGCTCGGGCAGCCACGGGCCCACGTACTCCTCGCGCCGGCGCGCCCCGGCCCGCAACGCATTCAGCGCCTGACGGGTAACCAGCTGGGCCAGATAGGATTTGGTGTCCCTGACCGTCGAGAGGTCAACAGCCGCCCACCGCAGATAGCTGTCTTGCAGCACATCGTCGGATTCGGTTGCCGAGCCCAGAATTTCGTACGCAATGGTGAACAGCAAGGGCCGCAGCAGCGTGAACCTTTCCGCGTGCTCACCTTTCATCGCAGCGACGTCTGCTGCTCGACCGACAGCTGCGCGGGCCGGCCGCCGCCCTTGAGCCAGAAGTACGAGCCTGGCTTGGCGGCCTCGCGGCGGATACCCCAGACCGTGCCCTTGCAGATCGCTTCCTTGACGCTCGCGGCGCTGCGACCGCCCACGGCCATGTTCACCGGGGTGTCGTCGGTCCGCGAGAACTGCAGGGTGCCGTAGGTGCGGCCCAGGCTGATGCACTGACCCACGAACGCCTGGCTCACCGCGGCGGGGGTGGTCCCGGCGATGCGGCTGAGCACGGTGTTGGCGGCCTGGGCGCCCAACGGCCCCGCGGCCTGGCAGCTCATCCGCAACGGCCGGCCCGACGGTGCGGCCGCATCGCCGGCGGCGATCAAACGATCGTCGTCCACGCTGGTCAGTGTCTCGTCGGTGAGCAGCCGGCCCAGGGAGTCGGTGGTCAAGCCGCTGCGCGAAGCCAGATCGGGCACGCCGAATCCCGCCGTCCACACGGTCGCGGCGCTGGGCAGCACGGCGCCGTCCGATAGCACCGTGGCGTCCCGGCGAACCTCGCTCGCGCCAACGGATTCCAGCACCGTCACGCCGAGCTTGCGCAGTTGCTTGGCCACCGAACGACGGCCCCGCTTGCTCAGCGACGGCCCGAGCGTCCCGCCGCAGAGCAGCGTCACCGGGCGGCCCCGCTCGGCGAGCTCGGCAGCCGTCTCGATGCCGGTCAAGCCCCCGCCGACAACCGTGATGGGCGCGTTGAGCGGTAGGTCGGCGAGCGCGTAGCGAAGTCGCTGCGCACCTTCCAAGTCAGCGATGGCGTGGGCGAATTCGGCGGCGCCGGGCACTTTGGCGAGCGCGGTGGACGTGGCGCCGGTGCTACCGACGGCATAGATCAGGTAGTCGTAGGTCAGTTCCGCGCCCGAGGCCAACGACACCCGCCGGGCGGCGGGCTGGATCTGTGCGACGGTGTCGACGACCAGTCGGATTCCATCGCCCAGCAGCGAGTCGAAATCGGCGGTCGCGGCGCCGGTGTCTGCGACCAACTGGTGCAAGCGGATTCGTTCGACGAACACCGGACGGACATTCACCAGGGTGATGTCGATGTCCGCGCGCTGGCGCAGACGGTTGGCCGCCAGCGCGCCGGCGTATCCGCCGCCGACGATGACGACATGAGTTCTGGGGTCGGGCAGTTCGGTCATTGCTGTCTCCATTCTCGCGGGTTGTGCCCTCCAGACACCGCAGGTCGGCGAAGCGTGACAGCTCTGCCCCGAAATGTGAGCCGGCTCACTGGCGAGGCGTCCAAATATCGCGTTTGACCACGTCATAACCCCGCGTGAGAGGTGCGGCGGATGCTAGGCTGCGGTACACCAATTCGTGACTTGCCCCGGGTGATTCACAGCCAGACACGCCGCGAAGTTTGGGGCTCTGCAGTGCACGTTGTGTGCAATGTAGGTAGCAACCGTGAAGACGACTACTTCCGGATTGGGCAGGCGCCCGGCCGGGACGTCTGCCCGCATCGGAGGAGCCCGTGCCGCGCAGCCTGGATCTGGTCGTCACCTCCGTCGCCACTCAGTTGATGGAAGCTACAGCGGCGACGGCCACTCAGGTGAGCGAAAAGGTACTCGCGGAGCTCGTTGAGCAGTTCGACGTGGACGCCAGTTTTTTGCGCCACCACGACCACGACATCGGAGCCTGGGTGCTGGTCGCGGAGTGGCCGCTGTCGCAGGCCGATGCCGGGGATTCGGACTCAACTGCTGGGGTGCACTTCACCAGCACCGACACGCTGCTGGCCCAATGTGAGGACGGCAGGCAACCGGTCGTGGTCGGGCCCGGTAGGCCAAAGCGTTCGTGGTGGCGCCGGCCGGGTTCGGCCGAGGGGGGCGACGCACCGTCGGTGGCCGCAGCACCGCTGGTGTCGGGCGAGGTGACCACCGGCGTGCTGGGCTTCGTGAAGTTCGGTGCGCGCCGGTGGCGACAAGTTGAGATCAACACGCTCGAGGCGGTTGCCGCGCTGTTCGCACAGCTTCAGGCGCGTCTGGCGGCGGAAGAAAAGCTGCGCTACCTGGCCGAGCACGATGACCTGACCGGGTTGTTCAACCGCCGGGCGTTGATCGCGCATCTCTCCGAAAGGCTCGCCGCGGCAAGCCCGGGCCCGGTCGCGGTGTTGTACCTCGACCTCGATCGTCTCAAGCCGATCAACGACTATCTCGGGCACACGGCGGGTGACTGGTTCATCAGGGTCTTCGCGCAACGCCTTCGGGTATGTGCCGGCCAGAGCATGATCGCCCGATTGGGCGGGGATGAATTCGTCGTCGTCCCCGATGAGCCGATGTCGACGGCGACCGCGGAGGCGTTCGCCCGTCGGGTGGGGGCGATGCTGCGAGAGCGACTGGCCATCGGCGGGCACATGATCACCCGCACCGTCAGCATCGGTTTGGCCACGGGCACACCGGGGCGCGACAACAGCACCGATCTGCTGCGCCGAGCCGATGAGGCCGTCTTGACGGCTAAGCGCGGCGGCGGCAATCAAATTGCGGTGTCCACCGATGACATGTCGCTGAAAAACGCCTTCCGCAACGACATTGAG
The DNA here is from genome assembly GCF_900157365.1 of Mycobacterium numidiamassiliense. Taxonomy (GTDB): domain Bacteria; phylum Actinomycetota; class Actinomycetes; order Mycobacteriales; family Mycobacteriaceae; genus Mycobacterium; species Mycobacterium numidiamassiliense. The sequence goes on from NZ_FUEZ01000004.1 coordinate 1,662,387, forward strand.
CTGCATCTGCAGGGCGATATCGATAGCGAAGCCCTGCTGCTGCACTATTTGCCCGAGGTCGATCTGTGGACCGGGGCCATCGTGGCGGCCGAGGCGCTGGTGCGTTGGCGACACCCGATTTGGGGTCTGCTGCTGCCGGATTCGTTCATCGGGATTGCCGAATCCACCAACCTGGCCGGGGAATTGGGTCAATGGGTGATGCGCAGCGCCTGCGCCGAGTTCAGCCGATGGCGAGCCAACGGGGTGGGGCTGAACGCGGTGCTGCGTATCAACGTGTCGCCCGTTCAACTGATCACCCGTGGTTTCGTGCGCAGCGTCGCCGACACCATCGCGGAGTTCGGTATCGACGGCAGCTCGGTGTGTTTGGAGATTACCGAGCGTGCCGTGGTGCACGACATCGAGACCACGCGAAAAACCTTGGCAGAGCTCAAGGAGGTCGGGGTCCAGATCGCTATCGACGACTTCGGCACCGGTTATGCGGTGTTGTCGCATCTGAAGTCGCTCCCGGTCGACATGCTCAAGATCGATGCCGGGTTTGTGCGTGATTTAGGCACTAATGCAGGCGATTTGGCGATCGTGCGCGCAATCATCGGACTCGCCGAGGCGTTTGGCTTGCAACTGGTCGCCGAAGGCGTTGAAACCCCTGCTGCGGCACTGACTTTGATGCAGCATGGCTGTCACCGTGCGCAGGGATTCTTGTTGTCGCGACCCATTCCGGGCAACGCGATGGAGGCGCTACTGGCAGCGCGCTGGATGCCGATGCCGTTCCTGGCTGATCGCGCAGCGCTCTCGCTGGGTGCGATGTAACACTGGCGGTGGACTGACTTTCGCTGTCCCACAACAAAAGTCGAGCTACCGAGAAATCGACGCGATGTGCGGATCAGGCGCGCGGTGCCCGACGCCGATTGCGCAACAGGATCACCGCTGCGCCAATGCCGGCCACGACAAGCCAGCCGCCACCGAGCCACCACAGCCATCCCAGACCCGAGTGACCCTCCGAGTTTCCCCCGCCGGGCAGGTTCTTCAGACTGACGGTTACCGCATCCTGTCCGGGTACCGACACCAACGCGACACCGCCGAGACTTGGCCAGCGCGAATTCTCGCCGCCGAGCGATTTGAGCAGCGCGTCGAGCTGCACCGGCGCACCGTTGGAAGTCGCAATCAGCAACGACCGCCCGCGGTTGAGAACCGTTTGCAGAGAAGCGAACCGCATCTGCGGGTCCAACTCGATCGTCGCGGGCTTGCCGTCGGACCCCAACCCGTTGAGCGTGATCGGGCCGTTCGCCGCCGCGGAAACCGGAAGCACGATATCGGGATGGTTCCACCCGTCAGCGGCGATCAGTATCGCCGGATTCGGCGAGTCTATCGCCTGCTGCACACCGGACACGGTGGTGTCGAGCGGTACCCCGCTGATTCGCTGCAGGCCCACCATCGTCTCGACCGCGCGCGCAGTGTCGCCGAAGGAGTGGGGCTCGATGCCCAGCTGAATTCGCGGCATCAGCGCTTGGGGTATCGATCGCAGGCCGTCCGGCACCGGGGGGGCGGCGGGGCTGCTCTGCACGCTGCTATCGCCATTGATCGTCAACTCGAGGAGGTGGTTCCCAGCCCCGGCGGTGAAGAAGTCTCCGCACGGGCCAAAGTTGCCGGACACGTTGAATTCCAGATCAAGGCTTGTGTATCGCTGCAGCAGCCGATCGGGGACGTCGATCCAGCGGTCGATGTTGCCGTTGGCATCTGTTGGCCAGTGGTCGATGGTCTCGTTGCCTGCCGACACGATGATCTCGCCGCCGAGATTGGCCGGTGTCGGAGAGTGAGACCCCAGCAGGTGAACCCGTACGGAGTGGATGGATCTGCCGAATCGGGTCTGGTCCAACCCGACCGATAACCGCGGTTGCAGCCCTACCGACTTGAGCGAGGGCTGCTCCAAGTCGCGGAGCGTGGTGTTATTGCCGGGGAATTGGAGGCTGGATTTTAACGACCCCACCACAGCCTTGGGGGCGGCGACGAGTTCCGACACGTCGCTGAACAGCACGGCGATGTCTGATTCGTCAGTGCGCGTGGGTCCCGAGATCAGCAGCCACGGCGCGTCGCTGGGGCCCTGAAGGGAAAGCCCTCTGTTCGGTCCGTCTTTGATGACGATCTGGCGTTCCATCGACCGCGGCGGAGTCGGCGGCGCGGCCTGTCCCTCGGGCAGCGGGACGACGTCGATGTCGGGGACGTGACTGCGGTACCGCGCGACGGTAGCGATGGCGAGCTGAACGGCAGAGTTGGACTCGGCCTCCGACGGCGATTTCGGCACGAAAATGGTCAGCGCACGCAGAATTGACGGCAGGAAATGAGCGACGGTGCTGGGCGCCTGTTCGACCCCCGTATAGCTCACCGTTGGGTTGACCATACGCAGGGGACTTTCCAAGTTGAAGCAGGTTCCGTCCTTTGGCACCTGGCTGACCCGCACCATCACCGTCACCGCGTCGTTGATCAATTCCGTTGCACCCAGCGGGATGACGATCGGCGCCTGATCCGCGGCTGGGGTTTCAAACCTTGCGATCGTGTGGTCGGCTTGTGTGACGGTGATAATCCCTGACCGCAGGTTGAGCGGTAGTTCGACGGTCGCGTTCAGCGTGGTCGGTTTAAGCCCGCGCAGCACGGGCACGGTCAACGGTTGTGCGCTTTCTGCGCCGTAGAACGCCAGGGTCGGGCTCAACCCGAGATCAGCTAACGACATGGTCAGCGTGTTCGCGTCCGCACCCGGGTCACCGGGCGCACCCCAGGCTGCCGGGGCGCTCATGGCCACGACCACTACCACGCTGACCAGCGCAATAACCCTGCCCACAATTTTCCCGCGCATCACCGGAATATATCTTTCCCTCGTCCGAGCAGCGGCTCGCCGGCGTGGCGAAGGCTTTGCCTCAGTGGTGGTTTCATGTTTGGTCCGTGGTCGAGGTCGAACACTTCGGGCAAGGCGCCGAAAGTAGGGTGCGTCGACACCAGGCGCGACGCGGTCGCCGAAACTGTTGTGTCGAACACTCTCTCGTCAGCCGGCCGCCACCGGATTGGCGGCCTTGGCAGGGGCGTAGGAGCCTGCGATTGATCGCACAACGTCGACGAACGACGCGAACTCGAGCGCTGGCATGCGCGAATCATACATACTTTTTGAATGGAGTGGGGCATCATCCCTAACTCAAAGTATTTAGACGCTGGCATTCAAGAGTTATGATGGGGCGCGGAAACTTGCGAACTCTGCAGCTCGACCAAAGGTCAACCCACAAATGCGGCGCCGATGACATGCCCGATCAGTGCCGCTGTGGACCGCAGCGTGCGGTGTGGTGGAGGAAGGCATCGCCAACGTGAAGCGATCACCCGAATGACGATGAGCCCGATGTACAGTGCCTGCCCCGACACGACCGTCAGCACAGGCCCTGCTCGCACCCGCTCCGATGGTGCCGTGAGGCCGCCGCGTCGCGATCATTCGGCATCGAACGCATGAGCGTTTCAGGTCCGATCAAGACCCAGACGACGAGCGGACGCGCCGACAACACGCGGGGACAGATCCTGCGTGCCGCCGCGCACCAATTCGCGCGGAGGGCGTACCACGCCGTCGGCCTGGACGACATCCTCGCCGAAGCCGAACTGACCAAGGGCGCAATGTATTTCCACTTCCGGTCGAAGCATGCGCTGGCTGTGGCGATCATCGAAGAAGAAATCGCCACAAGTACCGCCGCGTTCGACGACCGGCTCGCCCGAAAGCTTTCGGGCCTGGAAACGCTCATCGATTTCTCGTTCACCACCGCAGTTCGGGACATCACCGACGACATGACCAGGGCGGCAAATTCCCTCGTGGAGGCCGTCGGGCGGGCCGAACAGCAGCACGCCGAGCTGTTGGACGGCTGGATTCAGGCCTTTGCCGGCGTTGTCGGGGATGCGATCGCCGAGGGCGATGTTGCCGAGCGGAATGAACCCGAGGACGTCGGACGTATGGTCGTGTCGGTGTACATGGGCCTGCGGCAAACCAGCGACCTTGACCAGCCGGCCCGGTTCCTCGGTGACCTGGAGAAGAGCTGGGCGATACTGCTGGACGCGATCCTGGAACCGGACCGAGTCGGCTACTTCAGGGAATTCCTCAGGCGACGCGCAGCGCTTGCGCTGAACGCCGCGTCTACCCCCGCGACCGCGGACTGACCAGACCAGCAACAATTAACGCAATCGTTCGAGACTCCGGTAGCGGCCACTATCAGGTAGGACGCCTGATAAGGAAATATCAGACACCGCAGTCATAAATCTCAGCCGATCGATGGAACTCCGGAGGTGCAGGGGCGATGGCGCGCCAGGTGCGGTCCGAGGTGACCCGGCGAAAGATTCTCGACGCCGCGGTCGACGTATTCGACGAGGTCGGCTACACGGTGGCGGGTTGGGGAACGATCGTCGAGCGCACGGGCATGACGAAAGGCGCCCTGTATCACCACTTCGACGCGAAGGAGCCGCTAGCGGCCGCCATCATCGAAGAAGGCTCGGAGACACTTATCGCTACGTTTCGCAATGGTTGTGGAGCGGGTTCACCGGCACTCGAGAACATCATCCACGGCTCGTTCGCGGTCGTGAACATGCTCAGCTCGGACAAGATGGCCCGTGCGGCCGAGCAACTGGCCGCCGCTCTCAATGGCTTCAATGAGGCGGCCTCGGGCTTCTACGTAAAGTGCGTGGCGGAGTTGGCCACCGAGGCGGGGCGGGCGATCTCCGAGGGAGACCTGCGGAACGATCTCGATCCGGATGTGGTCAGCCGGTCCATCGTCGGCGCGATGTTCGGAACCCGGATGCTGTCCAACGCGATGTATGGCCAAGACACCGACGGAGGCCTCGTCAGCGAGCGGTTGAGCCAGATATGGGAGCTTCTGCTTCCCGGGCTCGTATCGGAAGCGTCGCTGCCTTACTTCCGGCAATTCCTGTATCGCGAATCAATGCGACACGCTCGGGCCAACTCCCACAATGACGCCGCCCCCAAGCAGGAAATCACCTAGATCCGGTTGATTGCCGCGTCGCGCTAGCGCTCTTCTTCCCACAGGTGCTCGGTCAGATCCTGGAAGGCGGCGAGGGCGAATTGGTCGTCGGCCCGCATCACCGCGGAGCGGCTCATCAGCGCTCGTACCACCGAGCCGTCCTTGTGCGCCAACTCGACCACCATGTTGGCGAGGGCGTGGATGCCCGACAGGAGTGAGTCCGACGCCAGGGCCTCGTGGAAAAGCTCCTGGAATCGCAGTGACAAAACCTCGTCCGCCTCGTAGTCCACCATCTCGGCAAATGCGCTGTTGGTGAACAAGATGCTGCCGTCGTGTCCGATGGCCAGGACGGGAACCGGAATGCGTTCTAGCACCACGAGTGCGGGCAGCTGCTTCAGAGTCGTCATCGGCGATTGACTCTGTTGCCGGTTGCGTCGTCGGTCCACGAGCCGATTATGTCCTATGGCAGAGGCTATGCCTGACACTTTCTGCCGACGTCGGCAGCTGACCGGTGGTCACTTGGTTGTCGGTGACTCGGCTTCGGAAGCGGGCTGGTAGCGGGGGAACACACCCGTGGGCGGCGGTAGCGCCGTCCCGGGAGCCAGCCGCGCGCCGACGGCGGCGAAGGTCCGTTGCTCATCGGTCTGCCCGAGCAGATCGAGCAATTTGGCCGCCGACTCGGGCATCACCGGCTGAACCAGCAGCGCCGCGATGCGCACGACCTCGCAGGTGATGTAGAGGACCGTGCGGAATCGCACTTGGTCCGACTCGGATTCACCCTTGCGCAACACCCACGGTTGCTCGGCCGAAAAATATTTGTTCGCCTCTCCGAGCATCAGCCAGATCGCTTCCAGCGCAAGGTGCATGGCTTGGTCGTCGAAGTTGGCCCGAACCCGTGCCAGCAAGCCGTCGGCCGTCTCGAGCAGCGTGGCGTCGGCGGCGGTGAACTCCGCGGGCTCGGGGACCACTCCGTCCAGATTCTTGGCCACCATCGACAACGACCGCTGGGCCAGGTTCCCGAGCTCGTTGGCCAGATCGCTGTTGATCCGGGTGACGATGGCCTCTTCGCTGTAACTGCCGTCCTGCCCGAACGGGACCTCGCGCAACAAGAAGTAGCGCACCTGGTCCACGCCGAACGCGTCGATCAACGCCCCCGGGGCGACGACGTTGCCCACCGACTTGCTCATCTTCTCGCCGCGGTTGAGCAGGAACCCGTGCGCGAAAACCCTTCGGGGCAGCTCGATTCCGGCCGACATCAAAAACGCCGGCCAGTACACGGCGTGGAACCGGATGATGTCCTTGCCGATCATGTGCAGATCGGCGGGCCAGTACCGGCGGAACAATTCCGAGTCTGTATCGGGAAAGCCGGCCCCGGTCAGATAATTGGTCAGCGCGTCGACCCAGACGTACATGACGTGATCGGGATGACCGGGCACCTGCACGCCCCAGTCGAACGAGGTTCGCGAGATGGACAGATCACGCAGCCCCCCGGAGACGAAGCTGACCACTTCGTTGCGCCGCACCTCCGGCCCGATGAAATCCGGGTTGGCCTCGTAGTGGGCCAGCAGCTTCTCGGCGTACGCCGACAGCCGGAAGAAAAAGGTCTGTTCCTCGGTCCAGGTCACCGGCGTGCCGGTTTCGACGGCGATCCGGGTCCCGTCCACCACCGCGGTCTCCGATTCGACGAAGAAGCGCTCGTCGCGCACCGAGTACCAGCCGGAGTAGGAGTCCAGGTAGATGTCGCCGGCCGCCTCCATCCGTCGCCAGATCTCCTTGGACGCCTCGTGGTGGTCGGCGTCGGTGGTGCGGATGAACCGGTCGAAGGAGATGTTCAGCTTCTCCTGTAGACGCTGGAACACGTCGGAGTTGCGCCGGGCAAGCTCGGCGGTCGGAATACCTTCGGCCGCTGCCGTCTCGACCATCTTGAGGCCGTGCTCGTCGGTGCCGGTCAGGAAGCGCACGTCGAAGCCGTCGAGCCGCTTGAACCGGGCGATGGCGTCGGTGGCGATGTACTCGTAGGCGTGCCCGACGTGCGGATCGCCATTGGGGTACGTGATCGCGGTGGTGATGTAGTAGGGCCTCATCGAGAGTCCACCTTATTGTGTGCGCGTGAGCTCCAACCGACGAGAACGCGAAGCCCCGCCCGCGCCGGAGGCGCTGACACCCCTGATCGACGCGCATACCCACCTGGATGCCTGCGGCGCCCGGGATGCCGCGGACGTGCGCGTCATCGTCGACCGCGCCGCCGCCGTCGGTGTGGGCGCGGTCGTCACCATCGCCGACGACCTGCACTCGGCTCGCTGGGCGGCCCGGGCCGCCGAATGGGATCCGCGGGTGTACGCCGCGGCCGCGCTGCACCCGACGCGCGCGGACGCGCTCACGGATGAGGCCCGGACCGAGATCGAGGCACTGGCAGCCCATCCGCGGGTCGTGGCCGTCGGGGAAACGGGCATGGACATGTACTGGCCGGGCCGGCTCGAGGGCTGCGCCGCGCCCGCGGTGCAGCGCGAGGCGTTCGCGTGGCACATCGACCTGGCCAAGCGATGTGGAAAGCCCCTGATGATCCATAACCGGGACGCCGACGCCGAGGTGCTCGACGTCCTGCGCACCGAGGGCGCCCCCGACGTCGTGATCTTTCACTGCTTTTCGTCAGACAGCGCGATGGCCCGCGAATGCGTCGACGCCGGGTGGTTTCTCAGCTTGTCCGGGACGGTGAGCTTTCGTAATGCGCGCGCACTGCGCGACGCGGTTCCGCTGATACCGGCCGAACAACTGCTGGTGGAGACGGACGCGCCCTTTTTGACACCGCATCCGTACCGTGGCGCTCCGAATGAGCCCTACTGTCTTCCATATACTGTGCGGGCTATCGCTGAACTGATCGATCGCCCGGCCGAGGAATTGGCGGTAATCACCACAGGCAATGCTTGCCGGACCTACGGACTGGCCGCGCCGACCGGGTGATTTCGATAACACCGTCGTGGCGGAGTTGCTCAACATTGGCCGGTTCGTTACCGTCTTGTGATCGAATCGTTGGGCTTCCTAGCCTTTTGTTCGTTGCTGCTGGATAGGTCGGTGAAGTGGTTGCTGAGGTCGGAGTAAACGGGAATTGACTGTACTGGCGAAGCTTCATCAGACCCCCTCACCGATGTTGCGCCTCGTAGTCGGAGGCCTGCTTTTAGTACTCACATTCGCCGGCGGCTTCGCTGTCTCGGTATCCAAGACGGTCACGTTGACCGTCGACGGCATCGCGATGCGGGTGACCACGATGAAGTCGCGAGTGATCGACATCGTGCAGGAGAACGGCTACGTCATCGACGGGCGCGACGACCTGTACCCCGCCGGTGACGTACAGGTGCACGACGCCGACAAGATCGTGCTGCGCCGCAGCCGGCCGCTGCAGATCTCGCTGGACGGCCACGACACCAAGCAGGTATGGACGACGGCGTCCACGGTGGACGAAGCGCTCGCCCAGCTCGCGATGACCGACACCGCCCCCGCAGCCGCCTCGCGTGGCAGTCGCGTTCCACTGGCCGGAATGGCGCTGCCTGTCGTCAGCGCCAAGACCGTCCAGATCAACGACGGCGGCGTAGTCCGCACGGTGCACCTGCCCGCGCCGAACGTCGCCGGGCTGTTGAGCGCCGCAGGCGCACCGCTGCAGGAGAGCGACACGGTCGCGCCCAGCGCCAGCTCGCCGATCGTCGACGGCATGGAAATCCAGGTGACGCGCAACCGCATCGAGCGGGTCACCGAGCGAGTCCCGCTGACGCCGAACGCGCGTCGGGTCGAGGACCCGGACATGAACATGAGCCGGCAGGTCGTCGAGGACCCGGGTAGCCCGGGCACGCAGGACGTGACCTACGCGGTAGCCATCGTCAACGGTGTCGAGACCGGACGTCTGCCCGTCGCCAACGTGGTGATCACCCCGGCCCGCGAATCCGTGGTGCGAGTCGGCACCAAGCCAGGCACCGAGGTGCCGCCGGTGAACGACGGATCGATCTGGGATGCCATCGCGGGCTGCGAGGCCGGTGGCAACTGGGCGATCAACACCGGCAACGGCTACTACGGCGGTGTGCAATTCGATCAGGGCACCTGGGAGCGCAATGGCGGGCTGCGGTTCGCCTCCCGTGCCGACCTGGCCAGCCGTGAGGAGCAGATCACCGTCGCCGAGGTGACCCGGGAGCGTCAGGGTTGGGGCGCGTGGCCAGTGTGCAGCGGAAGAGCTGGTGCACGCTGACCATCCAGCTGCTCGGGCGCACCGAGATCAGGCGGCTGGCCAAAGAACTCGAATTGCGGCCCCGAAAATCGCTGGGCCAGAACTTCGTTCACGACGCGAACACGGTTCGACGGGTCGTCTCGACCTCCGGGGTCGGCCGGTCTGATCATGTCCTGGAGGTCGGTCCCGGCCTCGGTTCGCTGACGCTGGCGTTGCTCGATCGCGGCGCCACCGTCACCGCCGTCGAAATCGACCCGGTGCTGGCCGCCCGGCTGCCCCAGACCATCGCCGAGCACGCCCACAGCGCCATCCACCGGCTGACGGTGTGCAACCACGACGTGTTGACCCTGACCCGGGGCGACCTTGCCTCGGGGCCTTCGGAGCCGACCGCGGTGGTGGCCAATCTGCCCTACAACATCGCCGTTCCGGCGCTGTTGCATCTGCTGGCGGAATTCCCGTCCACCCAGGCCATGACGGTGATGGTGCAGGCCGAGGTCGCCGAGCGGCTCGCCGCCGAGCCGGGCGGCAAGGAGTACGGCGTGCCGAGCGTCAAGGCGCGGTTCTTCGGCCGGGTGCGCCGATGCGGCATGGTGTCGCCGACGGTGTTCTGGCCGATTCCCCGCGTGTACTCCGGCCTGGTCCGCATCGACCGGTATGAGACGTCGCCCTGGCCCACCGACGAAGCATTCCGCCGACAGGTGTTCGAACTGATCGACATCGCATTTGCCCAGCGCCGCAAGACATCTCGCAATGCATTCCTACAGTGGGCGGGTTCGGGCAACGAGTCGGCGAGTCGACTGCTGGCCGCCAGCATCGATCCCGCGCGCCGTGGTGAGACGCTGTCCGTCGACGATTTCGTCCGGCTGTTGCAACGCTCCGCGGATTCCGGCGACAGCGCCGCGGGACACAGCGCCACGGCGGCGTCTGCCAACTGACCCGGCGCCGCCGGGCGTCGCTCTGTGTCGTTGGCGGCGTGCAGCGATAGTCTTCTGCGGTGTCCGCATCTGACGGCAACACCGCCGCGCAGTGGGTGCCCACCGGGTCGGTCACGGTTCGGGTGCCAGGAAAGGTCAACCTGCACCTGGCGGTCGGTGATCGTCGCGACGACGGCTATCACGAGCTGACGACGGTGTTTCACGCCGTCTCGCTGCTGGACGAGGTCACGGTGCGCAACGCCGACGTGCTGTCGCTCGAGCTGGTCGGCGAGGGCGCCAACACCCTGCCCACCGACGAGCGCAATCTCGCCTGGCAAGCCGCCGAGTTGATGGCCGAGCATGTCGGCCGCGCGCCTGATGTCTCGATCATGATCGACAAGTCGATTCCGGTGGCCGGCGGAATGGCGGGCGGCAGCGCGGACGCGGCGGCGGTGCTGGTCGCCATGAATGCGCTGTGGGATCTGAACCTGCCGCGCCGCGATCTGCGGCTGCTCGCCGCGCAGCTGGGCAGCGACGTGCCGTTTGCCCTGCACGGCGGTACCGCGCTTGGGACCGGGCGCGGCGAGGAACTCGCAACTGTGTTGTCTCGCAACACCTTTCACTGGGTGTTGGCGTTCGCCGACGGCGGTCTGCTGACGCGTGCGGTGTTCGCGGAGCTCGACCGGCTCAGGGAGGCCGTGGATCCGCCGCGGCTTGACGAGCCGGGGCCGGTGCTGGCAGCCCTGGCCGCGGGCGATCCGGAGCGGTTGGCGCCGCTGCTGGGCAACGAATTGCAGGCGGCCGCGGTGAGCCTGGACCCGGCCCTGCGGCGGGCTCTGCGCGCGGGTGTGGATGCGGGTGCGCTGGCGGGCATCGTGTCCGGCTCCGGCCCGACGTGTGCCTTCCTGTGCGCCTCGGCGGTCGCGGCGGTCGATGTCGGCACCCAACTGTCCGGGGCGGGTGTCTGCCGCACGGTCCGGGTCGCCAGCGGTCCAGTGCCGGGTGCCCGCGTGGTGCCTACGCCGATGACCGAAGTGTGACGTCGGACTCAACACGCCCGGGAGTTTGGCGGTTACTTAAGAGGAGCTTAAGATAATCGGCGGTGAATAGCAGTGTTGAGCAGCAGCACGCGATGACGTCGTCCGCCGGATGCTTCGGCGGACGGCTGGTCCATGGACACCCGGTTGCTCACCAATCGCCGTTTCGAGACCTAACCGCTCCCCAACTGTGCTCGCGCGCCTGCTACACAGCATCGCCGGGCAGGCGGACTATGAAATTCCGAGCCTTGGGGGAACTGCCGGAACCGAGGAGGGTTTGGTGAGCAGGTTTACCGACAAGATGTTCCATAACGCCCGTACGGCGACGACGGGCATGGTGACAGGTGAACCCCACGAACCCGTCCGGCACACCTGGGGCGAAGTTCACGAGCGCGCCCGCCGCATCGCCGGCGGCCTGGCCGCCGCGGGCATCGGCCTCGGCGACGCCGTCGGTGTGCTGGCCGGCTTCCCGGTGGAGATCGCCCCGACCGCGCAGGGCCTGTGGATGCGCGGCGCCAGCCTGACCATGCTGCACCAGCCCACGCCGCGCACCGACCTGGTCGTGTGGGCCGAGGACACCATGACCGTCATCAGCATGATCGAGGCCAAGGCCGTGATCGTGTCCGAGCCCTTCCTGGTGGCCATCCCGGTCCTCGAGGAAAAGAACATCAAGGTCCTGACCGTTGCCGACCTGCTGGCGTCGGATCCGATCGACCCCGTCGAGGTCGGCGAGGACGACCTGGCGCTGATGCAGCTGACGTCCGGTTCGACCGGCTCGCCGAAGGCCGTCCAGATCACCCACCGCAACATCCACTCCAACGCCGAGGCGATGTTCATCGGCGCCGAGTACGACATCGCCAAAGACGTCATGATCAGCTGGCTGCCCTGCTTCCACGACATGGGCATGGTCGGCTTCCTGACCATCCCGATGTATTTCGGCGCGGAGCTGGTCAAGGTCACGCCGATGGACTTCCTGCGCGACACGCTGCTGTGGGCCAAGCTCATCGACAAGTACAAGGGCACCATGACCGCGGCGCCCAACTTCGCCTATGCGCTGCTGGCCAAGCGGCTGCGGCGCCAGGCCAAGCCGGGTGACTTCGACCTGTCCACCCTGCGCTTCGCGCTGTCGGGCGCCGAGCCCGTCGAGCCCGCCGATGTCGAGGACCTGCTGGATGCGGGCAAGCCGTTCGGTCTGCAGCCCGCGGCGATCCTGCCGGCCTACGGCATGGCGGAAACCACGCTGGCCGTGTCGTTCTCCGAGTGCGGCGCCGGTCTGGTCGTCGACGAGGTCGACGCCGACCTGCTGGCCGCCCTGCGCCGGGCCGTGCCGGCCACCAAGGGCAACACCCGCAGGCTGGCCACGCTCGGGCCGCTGCTCAAGGACCTCGAGGCCCGCATCATCGACGAGAACGGCGAGGTGATGGCCGCGCGCGGGGTCGGTGTCATCGAGCTGCGCGGCGAGTCGCTGACGCCTGGCTACCTGACCATGGGCGGCTTCATGCCGGCCCAGGACGAGCACGGCTGGTACGACACCGGTGACCTCGGCTACCTCACCGAGGAGGGCCACGTCGTGGTGTGCGGCCGGGTCAAGGACGTCATCATCATGGCCGGCCGCAACATCTACCCGACCGACATCGAGCGGGCCGCCGGCCGCGTCAAGGGTGTCCGCCCGGGCTGCGCCGTCGCCGTGCGGCTCGATGCCGGACACTCGCGCGAGACCTTCGCCGTCGCGGTCGAGTCGAACGCCTTCGAAGATCCCGCCGAGGTGCGCCGCATCGAGCACGAGGTGGCGCACGAGGTCGTCAGCGAAGTAGACATGCGCCCACGCAATGTGGTGGTGCTTGGCCCCGGGACCATCCCGAAGACGCCGTCGGGCAAGCTGCGCCGGGCGAACTCCGTCACCCTCGTTACGTAGCCGCCAGCTGCTTCTGCGCGTAGCGGCGCGCCCACTCCTTGCGCGGGCGGATCGACACGTCGACGTCGGCGCCCTTGGCTCGTAGCGCCTTCACGCTGGCCTGCTCGCGCGGTGTGCGGGCGAACGGATCCCAGCTGAAGAAGTTGCAGGCGTTGCGCCAGGTGATCTTGTTGATGTCGCTGTCGTCGGCGCCTGCGGCGTCCAGCTCGGCCAGCACCTGCTCGGGCGCGTCCGGCCAGAAACAGTCGGAGTGTGGGTAGTCGCATTCCCAGGCGATGATGTCGATGCCGATCTCGTGGCGCAGCTTCAGCGATGTCTTGTCGGTGACGTAGCAGGCCAGGGAGTGCTCGCGGAACACGTCGCTGGGCAGCTTGTCGCCGAAGTCGCGACGCAGCCACTTCTGGTTGGTGTAGTGCCGGTCGCTGCGGTCGAGATAGAACGGGATCCAGCCGATGCCGCCCTCGGAGAACGCGAACTTCAGGTCGGGGTAGTTCCGCATCGCCGGACCCCACAACAGGTCCTGGGCGCACATCGCCGAGACCTGGGTGGCCAGGATGATCATGTTGTCGATCGGCGCGTTGGGCGCCATGCTGATCGCGCCGAAGCCGGTGCCGATGTGCAGACACATCACCACGTTCTCCTCGGACAGCGTGCGGAAGACCGGGCCCCAGTAGTCGTCGTCGTGGTAGCTCGGCAGTCCTTCGAGGTGCGGCAGCTCGGGCATGGTGACGGCCCGGCAGCCCTTCGCGGCGACGCGGCGGATCTCGGCGCACATCCCCTCCGGAGTCCATGTCGGCAGGATGGCGATCGGGATGAATCGGTCCGGGTACGACCCGGCCCATTCGTCGATGTGCCAGTCGTTGTAGGCCGACACCATCACCAGCGTGACGTCTTCGCGCGTCATGTTGAGGTGGCGGGCCGAGAAGCCGGTGAAGGTCGGGAAGCACATCGACGCGAGGATGCCGTTGCGGTTCATGTCGCGCACGCGTTCGTGGACGTCGTAGACGCCGGGGCGCATCTCGGCGAAGCCGGCGGGGTCGCGGCCCCACTCCTCGGCCGGCCAGGAGACCACCGCGTTCAGCCCGCTCACGCCCTGGGGCCTGCCCTGGTACATCCACTGGTCGACGCCCTTGTCGTCGGTGACGACGATGGGCGCCTCGTCCTTGTATTTGCTCGGAACGTGGCGCAGAAACATGTCCGGCGGCTCCACGACGTGGTCGTCGATGCTCACCAGGATCAAGTCGTCGGTATTCACCACTCCACTTGTACCCTGGACTCTCGTGACCGTCTCCGCATCTTCGGCCAAGGTTTTATCCGGATCGGCCAATCGCGAAAAGATAGGCCGGGTCGAACTGCGCCATGGTGGACGGGCCCGTGGCGGCAGCTACCTCTACGAGGGGAATCGGCTGCCGCCGCTTGTTACTGGCTGGCACTCGCACGATCTGCACCAAATTCAGTACGCGATCGGGGGCGTGGTCGAGGTCGAGACCGCGGCCGCCCATTACTTGTTGCCGCCACAGCAGGCCGCCTGGATCCCGGTCGGACTGGAACACCAGGCCACCATGAACCCCGATGTCCGCAGCGTGGCGGTGATGTTCGATCCCGAGCTGCTGCCGCCGGTCGACAAGCGGATGCGGATTGTGGCCGTCTCGCCGCTGATCCGTCAGATGATGATCTACGCGCTGCGCTGGCCGATTGACCGTGCCGACAGCGATCCGGTTTCCGATGGCTTCTTCCACACCCTCGGTCATCTGGTCTTCGAGGCGCTGGAACATGAAGCGCCGCTGAGCTTGCCGACCTCGACCAATCCGATCGTGGCCGCCGCGATGAGCTATACCAAGGCGCACCTGGCGTCGGTGACTGCCGTCGACGTCAGCCGCGCGGTCGCCGTGTCGGAGCGCACGTTGCGGCGCAAGTTCGACGAGGCGATCGGCATGCCTTGGCGCACATACCTTTTGCACGCGCGGATGCTGCGCGCTATGGCTTTGCTTGCGGCGCCCGGCCAGTCGGTGCAGCAGACTGCGACGGCGGTCGGCTTCGACAGCCTGAGCGCGTTCACTCGCGCCTTCGCCCAGTTCTGCGGCCAGACACCGTCGGCCTATCGGCAGGGCACCAATGACGTTGTGAGGGAATGATTTTGGTAGGCAGTCCTACCAGGCGTGCACGCGGTTCTGCGCGGGCTCCAAGCCCAGTTCGATGAGCAACTCGGTGGCGTCGGCGGCCTGCTCGCAGATGGTGGGAACCTCCGCGCGCTCGGTCGCCGTGAAGTTCTCCAACACGAACGCCGCGGGGTCTTTGCGTCCGGGCGGACGGCCGATCCCGATGCGTACCCGCTGAAAGTCCTTGGTGCCCAATGCGGAAGCCACCGAGCGCAGTCCGTTGTGGCCACCTTCTCCGCCGCCGATCTTGAGCCGGATGCGTCCGAATTCGAGGTCGAGGTCGTCGTGGATGACGATGACGTCGGCGGGCACGACGGAGTAAAACTTGGCCAGCGGGCCGATCTGGCGACCGGACTCGTTCATGTAGCAGCGTGGCTTTGCCAGCACCACCGAGTGTCCCGCCAATCGGCCGCTGGCGATCTCGGCACCAGAGCGCTTGTGCGCCTTGAACTTCGAGCCCAGCCTCCCGGCAAGCAGGTCGGCGACCATGAACCCGACGTTGTGCCGGGTGCGAGCGTAGTTGTCTCCGGGATTGCCTAGGCCGACCACCAGTAGGGGCTCGGCCACCTCGTGAGCCGCCTACTCGGACTCGTCGGAAGCGGCCTCGTCGCCGCCCGCGTCGCCGCCCTCGTCGGCTTCCGGTGCCGCGGCGGTCTCGCCGGAGCCCTCTTCTTCGAGGTCTTCTGCGGTCGGGGCGTTCACCACGTTGACGACCAGCAATTCGGGGTCGGAGATCAGGTTGACGCCGGCGGGCAGCGTGATCTGTCCGGCGGCGAACTGGGTGCCCGGCGCGGCGCCCTCGACCGACACGGTCAGTTGCTCGGGGATCGACATTGCGTCGACCTCGATCTCGATCGTCTGGGTGTCCTGGGTGACCAGGGTGTCAGGGCCGGCCTCACCCTCGATGATGACGTTGACCTCGACGACGACCTTCTCGCCGCGACGCACGACCAGCAGGTCGGCGTGTTGAATGGAGCGGCGGATCGGGTGGATGTCGAGCGCCTTGGTCAGCGCCAGCTGCTCTTTGCCGTCGATATCGAGGGTCAGCACGGCGTTGGTGCCGGAGTGGCGCAGCACTGCTGCGAAATCGCGTCCGGGCAATTCCAGGTGCTGGGGGTCGGCGCCGTGACCGTAGATGACAGCGGGGATCTTGCCCTCGCGCCGGGCCCGCCGGGACGCGCCCTTGCCGGTCTCGGTTCGTACCACGGCCTTCAATTTGTTGACTGCCGATTTGGCCATTGTGTCGCTCCTGTGTGCTCGGTACCTAAGTTCTTGGCACGGCCAGGATCACGACAGTTGAGTCGGTCTCCGTCGATAACGGTGCCGGCTGAACCGCCGGCAACCCTCGCCGTGACGCCCGGCAAGGTTAGCGCATGTGCACCTCAGAGCGGAAATTGCTGATCGAGCTGCTGGTGGCCGTCACATCCGCCAGTCGGGTCGAAGGCTGAGGAGGCACCCGAGTTGCCCACCTCCGAGCGACAACTCTGCGATGCGCCGCGGGGTGTGACGCAGCTGTCGCGCGGAGGTGACTGAGTTGTCGCTCGGAGGCGGACAAAAGGCCATCGGCCCGCGAGCGCCAGCGGCGCTCAAAGCGGAAATTTGGTGCCCGTGAGCTGCTCAGACAGGTCCCAGAGCGCGGTGGCGGTCGCCGTGTCCCGCGCCGCGCGGCTGCGCCCGACGGGCTGGGAGCGGCCGAACTGGCCGAACCGGGGGCCGATGAACGTGTTGCCCGGCAGGTCCTGCGACGCCGCGTACAGCGTTTGCCGGGCGCCAAAGGCGGCGTCGGTGGCAACTATCCGGGTGGCGGCCGACATCACCGCATCACCCAGTTTGCGACCGGAGGCCCCCTGCAGGTTGGTCTGCGAGTAGCCGGGATGGGCCGCCAGCGAGCGCAACGGCGACCCGACCGCCTCCAGGCGGCGCTGCAGCTCGCTGGTGAAAAGCAGGTTGGCGAGCTTCGACTGGCCGTAGGCAAGCCATGCCGAATATCGCCGGGACTTCCAGTTCAGGTCGTCGAGGTTGATGCGTCCCGCGTAGTGCAGCATCGACGACACCGTCACCACCCGGTCGCCGACCTTCGGGAGTAACAGGTTGGTCAGTGCGAAGTGGCCGAGATGGTTGGTGCCGATCTGGCTCTCGAAGCCATCGACCGTGAGGGTGTAGGGGGTTGCCATGATGCCGGCGTTATTGATCAAGACGTCGAGCTTGTCGACCCCGTCGGCGAAGCGGCGCACCGACGACAAATCCTGCAGATCCAGTTGACGCACCTCGACGTCCCCGGTCATCTGTTGAGCCGCGGCCTCTCCCTTACTCGGGGTGCGGACGGCCAAGATGACCGTGGCGCCCGTTCGTGCCAACTCGCGGGCCGTCACCGCGCCCAGCCCACTATTGGCGCCGGTGATGATCACGGTGCGCCCGGCGAACGAAGGGAGATCAGCGGCGGTCCAGTCAGTCATGACCCTCAGTGTCCTCTAGTTACTTTGCGGCGACGACGAATCCACGGATGATCCCCTCGATATCCGTCGACTGTGTGACCGCCTGATCGGCCAGGCTGGTGATGGTCAACTGAACCAGGTAGCGCTGATCGGCGGGCGGCTTACCCGTGGGGGTGACGATCCGATTCCAGCTGTGCAGTCGGGGGCCGTTGGGGTCGTAGCTGCCCTGGGTCATCGACGACGGGAAACCGTTGAAGGGGGCGGCCGATGCGTCCAGCTGATGGAAGTTCTCGAACAGTTGGGCATCGTCATTGCCGTGCTTGATGACCTGTGCGGGGTCGAAGGGGCCATGCAGCTCGAAGACGACGAGCCTGGCCGTCGGATACTTACCGCCCTTGGAGATCATCACCGTCTCCGGCGTGATGTTCGGATTGGTGGACGACGACCAGCCCGCCGGCGTCGGAATCGACACGGTCAGATCCTTCAGCGCACTCGGTGCCACCTGATGGCCGGTGACGCCGATGCTGTCCAGATACTGCGACAACGGGACGGGCTTGTCCGTCGTTGTGGTGGTAGTGGCCGTCGCCGAACTCGTCGTCCAAACCGATGTGTAGTCAGGCGATTTCGGCCCGCAGCCGACCGCGGACACAGCCAGCGCGATGATTGCGCCCGCAACTGCGAGCCGTCTCACAGAATCTCGCGGACCGCGTCGATCGGTCGCGCCAAGCGGGTGCCCTTCGACGTGACGACGAACGGACGCTCGATCAGGATTGGGTGTTCTGTCATGGCGTCAAGCAACTCGTCGTCGTCCGCGTCGGCAAGGTTGAGTTCGGCGTAGAGCGGCTCGCGCTTGCGCACCGCGGTGCGGACATCGATCCCGGCGTCGTGGATCAGCTTTTCCAGCTCCTCGCGCGACGGCGGCTGCTTGAGATATTGGACGACCTCGGGATCACAGCCGTTGTCCCGCAACAGGTCTAGCGTCTTGCGTGAGGTGCTGCACCTCGGGTTGTGGAAGATGACAGCCTTGCCGAGACCACCGGGCATCTAGGCGTCCCCGTCGAATAGTCCTGTGACTGAGCCATTTTCGAAAACGGCGCGAATGGTGCTGGCCAGCAGCGGCGCGATCGACAACACCGTGAGCTGCGGGAAACGCTTGTCCTCGCCGATCGGCAGCGTGTTGGTGACGATGACTTCCCGGGCCCCACTGGCGGCCAGCCGTTCGGCGGCCGGCTCAGACAGCACACCGTGGGTCGCCGCGACGATCACATCGGTGGCACCGTCTTCGCGCAGCAGTTTCACCGCACCGGCGATGGTGCCGCCGGTGTCGATCATGTCGTCGATCAGCACGCAGGTGCGGCCTTCGACCTCGCCGACGACACGGTTGGAAACCACCTGGTTGGGCACCCGCGGGTCACGGGTCTTGTGAATGAAGGCCAGCGGAACGCCACCCAGCGAGTCGGCCCACTTCTCGGCGATGCGCACCCGGCCGGAGTCGGGGGAGACCACCACCATGTTGCCGTCCGGGTAGTTGTCCTTGATGTAGGTGGTCAGCAAGGTCTGGCCACGCATGTGGTCGACCGGCCCGTCGAAGAACCCCTGGATCTGGTCGGTGTGCAGGTCGACGGTCACGATCCGGTCGGCTCCCGCGGTCTTGAGCAGATCGGCGACCAGTCGCGCCGAGATCGGCTCGCGGCCGCGGTGCTTCTTGTCCTGGCGGGCGTAGGGGTAGAACGGCATGACGGCGGTGATCCGCTTGGCGCTGCCCCGCTTCAGCGCATCGATCATGATCAGCTGTTCCATCAGCCAGTTGTTCACCGGCGCCGGGTTCGATTGCAGGACGAAGGCATCGCAGCCGCGCACCGATTCGTGGAACCGCACGAAGATCTCGCCGTTGGCGAACTCGCGCGCGGTCTGCGCGGTCACGTGGACGTCGAGTTCCTTGGCTACCTGTTCGGCTAGCTCTGGGTGTGCCCGACCGGAGAACAGCATCAGGTTTTTTCGATTATCGGACCAGTCGTGGCTCACCGTGTTGCCCTCGCCGTGTCGGAGTCGACATTGGAAATGCCCATCGTACGTAGCGAATGGTACGGAAATATGGCCGGGTTGCCAGACCACAAACTCGCGGTGTCTATTCGGATTCTGGATTCGGTGCGTCCGCCGGGTCCTGCTGGGCAGACGTTTTCGCGGCTTTTTCGGCAGCCTTCTCGGCAGCTTTTTCGGCGGCGTGGGCCGCTGGGGTGCCCGGCCGCTTGCGCTGCACCCAGTCTTCGATGTTGCGTTGCGGACCCGCCGATACCGCCAACGCCCCCGGTGGAACGTCGTCGCGCAGCACGGTGCCTGCGCCGGTGTAGGCCCCGTCGCCGACGGTCACCGGCGCGACGAACATGGTGTCCGACCCGGTGCGCACGTGCGAGCCGATGGTGGTGCGGCGTTTGGTCATGCCGTCGTAGTTGACGAACACGCTGGACGCGCCGATGTTGCTGTGTTCGCCGATGTCGGCATCGCCGACATAGGTCAGATGCGGCACCTTGGTGCCGTCGCCGATGGTGGAGTTCTTGACCTCGACGAACGTGCCGAGCTTCCCGTCGGCGCCCAGCACCGTGCCGGGCCGCAGGTAGGTGTACGGGCCCACCGCGGCCCCACTGCCGATCGACGACGACTCGGCGTGCGTCCGGATCACCGAGGCGCCGTCGCCCACGCTGACGTCGGTCAGGGTGGTGTCTGGGCCGATGACGCAGCGGCCGCCGATCTGCGTGCGTCCGAGCAACTGGGTGCCCGGGTGGATGACGGTGTCGCGGCCGATCGCCACGTCCACGTCGATCCAGGTGGTGGCGGGATCATCGACGGTGACACCGGCCATCTGGTGGGCGGCGACGATCCGGCGGTTGAGCTCGGCACCCACTTGCGCCAGCTGGACGCGGTTGTTCACACCGGCCACCAGCGCGCTGTCATCGACGTGCCGGGCATGCACCGTCAGGCCGTCGCCGCGCAGGATGCCGATGACGTCGGTGAGGTAGAGCTCCTGTTGGGCGTTGTTGGAACTCAGCCGGCCCAGCGCCGAGCGCAACGCGGCGACGTCGAAGGCGTACACACCGGCGTTGACTTCGCGAATCTCGCGTTGCGCCGGCGTCGCATCGGCTTCCTCGACGATCGCCGTCACGTCGTTGTCGGCGGATCGCAGGATGCGCCCGTAGCCGAACGGCTCACCGATCGTGGTGGTCAGCACCGTCGCCGCCGCCGATGCGGCGGTGTGGCCCGCGATCAGATCGGCCAGGGTGTCGGAGTCCAGCAGCGGGGTGTCGCCCGAGGTGATGACGACGACGCCGGCGTAGTCGTCCGGCAGGGCGGTCAGGCCGCACAGCACCGCGTGCCCGGTGCCGCGGGGGCGGTCCTGCAGTGCCACCTCGATCGGGCGCCCCAGGGTGTCGGCGAGTTCGGCCACCACGGGCGTGATCTGCTGGTGGGCGTGGCCGAGGACCACGACCAGATGCTGCGGCGCGACCTTGCTGGTCGCATGCACCGAATGCGCCAACATGCTGCGCCCCGCGATGGCGTGCAGCACTTTCGGGGTGTCGGACCGCATCCGGGTGCCGGGCCCGGCCGCTAACACCAGGACCGCTGTGTCACCACCAAACGACATCAACTCTCCTCTTGCTTTGTCCCACGCCAGGCGGGAGGCAGAAGCCCCGACACGCCATCAAGAGTGTCATTTCGCGAGCAGTGGTGGCAAAACCCAAAAGCTCCGTCGCCAGGACTCGAACCTGAACTATCTGAACCAAAATCAGAGGTGCTGCCGATTACACCACGACGGACTGCGTACCGCGGCGGGTCAGGGTTGACCACCGACCGCGCCAAGAAGACTTTAGACGGTGCGCTGCCGTGCAGGCTGTCCCAGGGAAAGTCGCCCAACTTCACCTGCTCAAACCGATACGCTGAGTGGCGTGGCAGCCCCGGATAAAGCAGCCCCGGACAAAGAAGTCCGGGCCCCGCGCGCCCGGATGACCGGTAGCGAGCGCCGACACCAACTCATCGGCATCGCCCGCTCGCTGTTCGCCGAACGCGGCTACGAGGGCGCGTCGATCGAAGAGATCGCGCAGCGCGCCAACGTGTCCAAACCCGTCGTCTACGAGCATTTCGGCGGCAAGGAGGGGCTGTATGCCGTGGTCGTCGACCGCGAGATGTCGGCGTTGCTCGACGGCATCACCTCGTCGCTGACCAACAACCGGTCCCGGGTGCGCGTCGAGCGGGTCGCCCTGGCGTTGCTCACCTACGTCGAGGAACGCACCGACGGCTTTCGGATCATGATCCGCGACTCGCCGGCCGCCATCAGCTCGGGCACCTACTCCAGCCTGCTCAACGACGCCGTCAGCCAGGTCAGCTCCATCTTGGCCGGCGACTTCGCCCGCCGGGGGCTGGATCCCGATCTCGCGCCGCTATACGCGCAGGCTCTGGTGGGCTCGGTGTCGATGACCGCGCAGTGGTGGCTCGATACCCGCGAGCCGAAGAAGGAAGTTGTCGCCGCCCACCTGGTCAACCTGATGTGGAACGGCCTGACGCACCTGGAGGCCGATCCGCGGCTGCAGGACGAGTAGGCCCGCTGCGCGAGATGGGGGCACCGCCCGCTGCGCGAGCTGGGGGCACCGCCCGCTCCGCGAGCTGGGGGCACCGCCCGCTCCGCGAGCCTAACGTCAGCGCGATATTTGGCTCGATTCTTCGCAGTGCCGTTAGGCTCGACGACCAATGTGACAGCCGCGTCAGCTCTGGCCTACCCCGCAGTCCCGCGCCAACAGGTCGGCGATCGTTTCGCGGCGGATCAGCTCGCGGGCCCGGCCGTCCTTGACGGCCACCAGCGGCGGGCGGCAGACCATGTTGTAGTTCGACGCCATGCTGTGGTGGTAGGCGCCCGTGCACGCGACGGCCAACAGGTCGCCGGGATGCAGATCCGTGGGGAGCTCGACGTCACGGGCGATCTCGTCGCCCGCTTCGCAGTGCCGGCCCGCGATGGTGACCCGCTGTTTGAGTCCCACCGCATGCCGGTTGGCCAGCGCGACCATGTACTGCGCGCCGTACAGCGACACCCGCGGGTTGTCGCTCATGCCGCCGTCGACCGCGACGAAGGTGCGCCCACCCGGCTGCGTCTTGATCGAGCAGACGCGGTACAGCGTCACACCGGCGCGTCCGCTGATGGCGCGGCCCGGTTCGACGACGATGGTCGGCCGCGGGAAATGCTCGGCGGCACAAGCCTCGTCGACCGCATCCTCGATGACCCTGGCCAGCCCGTCGACGTCGAATTCGGGGTCGCCCGGGCGGTAGGGGATCGCGTGGCCCCCGCCGATGTTCAGCTCGGTGAGGATGATGCCGTGCTGGGCGCGGATGTCGGCCATGGCGGCGATCATCCGGTGGATGGCCTCGCCGTACAGCGCGGCGTCGGTGACCTGCGAGCCGATATGGCAGTGCAGCCCAACCAGATCCAGGATCGGATGCGCCAGCACCCGCTTGACGGCCTCCGCGGCCTGGTCGCCTTCGAGGGTGAAGCCGAATTTCTGGTCGCTGATGCCGGTGGTCACCGCGCGGTGCCCGTGGATGTCGATGTCGGGGGTGACCCGGACGAGCACCGGTTGGCGACGTCGCGCCAGGCCCGCGAGGTAGGCGGTCTCGATGCAGGAATCCAGCACGATCCGGCCGACCCCGACGCGTGTCGCGTCGCGCAGCTCGTCAGGCGATTTCGCGTTGCCGTGCATGACGATCCGGGAGGGGTCGACGCCGCCGGCCAGGGCGACGGCCAGCTCACCGGAGGAGCAGACGTCGACGCCCAGCCCTTCTTCGCGCGCCCACTGGGCTACCGCCGTGGTCAGCAGTGACTTTCCGGCGTAGACGACCTCGACACCGCGCAGCGCCTTGCGGTACCGGCGGGCGCGCTGACGGAAGTCGGCCTCGTCGATGACATAGGTAGGGGTGTGAAACTCGTCGGCGATATCCACCAGCGGGACGTCGCCGACGCACAGTCGGCCCCCGTCGTCGGAATGTGTAGTGACGGGCCAGATCGCGGGATCCAGCCGTCGGGGTGCCGCCCGACCAATGGAGGGCAGCATGTCAAGCAACGTCATGACTTCAAAGTGCGCCCGCCTGACCCCGGGATGGGCAATCCTTACGATCCTTTGACGGCGTCGGGTGCAATTTTGACGTCGTCCGGCGCACCTAGAATGGGTGCATCATGATCGCACCGGGGCCTGATCTTCCAGAAACCCCGATCGCGGGGCTCGTCGAATTGGCGCTGACGGCGCCGACTTTCCAGCAGCTCGTCGAGAGCGCGTCTGCCCGGCCCGCCGAGATGAACCTGGTCGGCCCGGCCAGCGCCCGGCTCTTCGTGGCCAGCGCGCTGGCGCAGCAGGGTTCTCTGTTGGTGGTCACCGCGACGGGGCGCGAGGCCGACGACCTCGCCGCCGAGCTGCGTGGCGTCTTCGGCACTGCGGTGGCCGTCTTCCCGTCCTGGGAGACGCTGCCGCACGAGCGGCTCTCGCCCGGCGTCGACACCGTGGGCACCCGCCTGATGGTGCTGCGCCGGCTGGCCTACCCCGACGACACCCGGCTGGGCCCGCCGTTGCGGGTGGTGGTGACGGCGGCGCGCTCGCTGTTGCAGCCCATGGCGCCGCAGCTGGGCCATCAGGAGCCGGTCACCCTGCGCGTCGGTCAGGAGATCGGCTTCGAGGACGTGATTGCCCGGCTGGTCGAGCTGGCATACACCCGGGTGGACATGGTCGGCCGCCGCGGCGAGTTCGCCGTCCGCGGCGGGATTCTCGACATCTTCGCCCCGACCGCCGAGCACCCGGTGCGCGTCGAGTTCTGGGGCGACGAGGTCACCGAAATGCGGATGTTCTCGGTTGCCGATCAACGCTCCATCCCCGAGATCGAGGTCGAGACGCTGGTCGCGGTCGCCTGCCGCGAGTTGCTGCTCACCGCCGACGTGCGGGCGCGGGCGGCCGAGCTGATCGCACAACACCCGACGGGCCAGGGAGCGATCAGCGGCAGCCTCTCCGACATGCTGGCCAAGCTGGCCGAAGGCATCCCGGTCGACGGCATGGAGGCGCTGCTGCCGGTGCTGCGGCCCGACGACCACGCGCTGCTCGTCGAACAGCTGGCCGAGGGAACGCCGGTGCTGCTGTGCGACCCGGAAAAGGTGCTCACCCGGGCCGCTGACCTGATCAAGACGGGCCGCGAATTCCTGGAGGCGTCCTGGTCGGTGGCCGCGATGGGGACCGACGCGCCCGTCGACGTCGAGCAGCTGGGCGGGTCGGGATTCGCCGAGCTGGCCGACGTGCAGGCCGCCGCGGACCGGTCCGGGCACCCGTGGTGGACGTTGAGCCAGCTGTCCGACGAGTCGGCGGTAGAGCTCGACGTCAAGGCTGCGCCGTCGGCGCGTGGGCATCAGCACGACATCGAGGGCATCTTCGCGATGCTGCGCGCGCACGTGGCCACTGGCGGATACGGCGTGATCGTCGCGCCAGGCGCCGGGACGGCACACCGTGTCGTGGAGCGGCTGGCCGAGTCCGACACCCCGGCCGCCATGCTGGACGCCGGCGCCGCTCCCAAAAGCGGTGTCGTCGGAGTGCTCAAGGGTCCGCTGCACGGCGGCGTGGTCATACCCGGCGCCAACCTGGTCGTCATCACCGAAGCCGACCTGACCGGCAGCCGCGCCACATCGGTCGAGGGCAAGCGGCTGGCGGCCAAGCGGCGCAACACCGTCGACCCGCTGGCGCTGAACGCAGGCGATCTGGTGGTGCACGATCAGCACGGCATCGGCCGCTTCGTGGAGATGGTCGAGCGCACCGTCGGCGGCGCCCGGCGCGAGTACCTGGTGCTGGAATACGCGTCCAGCAAGCGGGGACAGCAGGCCGACAAGCTCTATGTCCCCATGGATTCGCTGGATCAGCTGTCGCGCTATGTCGGCGGCCAGGCCCCGGCGCTGAGCAAGCTGGGCGGCAGCGACTGGGTCAACACCAAGACCAAGGCCCGCCGCGCGGTGCGCGAGATCGCCGGCGAGCTGGTGTCGCTGTACGCCAAACGGCAGGCCAGCGCGGGCCACGCGTTCGGGCCGGACACGCCGTGGCAGGCCGAGATGGAGGATGCGTTCGGGTTCACCGAGACCGTCGACCAGCTCACCGCGATCACCGAGGTCAAGTCGGACATGGAAAAGCCGATCCCGATGGACCGGGTGATCTGCGGCGACGTCGGCTACGGCAAGACCGAGATCGCAGTGCGGGCGGCGTTCAAGGCGGTGCAGGACGGCAAGCAGGTCGCCGTGCTGGTCCCCACTACGTTGCTGGCCGACCAGCACCTGCAGACGTTCACCGACCGGATGGCCGGGTTCCCGGTGACCGTCAAGGGCCTGTCCCGGTTCACCGACACAACGGAGTCCCGCGCCGTGATCGACGGCCTGGCCGACGGCTCGGTGGACATCGTGATCGGCACCCATCGCCTGCTGCAGACCGGGGTGCGCTGGAAGGATCTGGGCCTGGTCGTGGTCGACGAGGAGCAGCGATTCGGCGTCGAGCACAAGGAGCACATCAAGTCGCTGCGCACCCACGTCGACGTGCTGACCATGAGCGCCACCCCGATCCCGCGCACCCTGGAGATGAGCTTGGCCGGCATCCGGGAGATGTCGACGATCCTGACGCCGCCCGAAGAACGCTATCCGGTGCTGACCTACGTCGGCCCGCAGGAGGAAAAGCAGATCGCCGCCGCGCTGCGCCGGGAGCTGCTACGCGACGGCCAGGCCTTCTACGTGCACAACCGCGTCAGCTCTATTGACCGGACCGCCGCCTGGGTGCGCGAGCTGGTGCCTGAGGCGCGGGTCGTCGTCGCGCACGGCCAGATGCCCGAAGAACTGCTGGAACGCACCGTCGAGGGGTTCTGGAACCGCGAGCACGACATCCTGGTCTGCACCACGATCGTGGAGACCGGCCTGGACATCTCCAACGCGAACACGCTGATCGTCGAGCGCGCCGACACCTTCGGGCTGTCCCAGCTGCACCAGCTGCGGGGCCGGGTCGGCCGCAGCCGCGAGCGCGGCTATGCCTATTTCCTCTATCCGCCGGAAGTGCCGCTGACCGAGACGGCCTACGACCGGTTGGCGACCATCGCGCAGAACAACGAGCTCGGTGCGGGCATGGCGGTCGCATTGAAGGACCTCGAGATCCGCGGCGCCGGCAACGTTTTGGGTGTCGAGCAGTCCGGCCACGTCGCCGGGGTGGGGTTCGACCTGTACGTCAGGCTCGTGGGCGAGGCCGTCGAGGCGTACAAGGCGGCCGCCGACGGCGAATTGGTGAGCACCGCCGAGGAACCCAAAGACGTCCGGATCGACCTGCCGGTGGACGCGCACCTGCCCCCGGATTACATCGCCAGCGACCGGCTGCGGCTCGAGGCATACCGGCGCCTGGCCGCTGCCGCAGACAACGCCGCCATCGACGCGGTCGTCGAAGAGCTCAACGACCGCTACGGCGCCCTGCCCGAACCCGCCCAGCGGCTGGTGGCGGTCGCACGGTTGCGGCTGGTCTGCCGCGTCGCCGGCATCCTCGAGGTATCGGCCCCCTCGGCGGCGACCGTGCGGTTATCGCCGATCACGCTGCTGGATTCGGCCCAGGTGCGGCTCAAGCGGATGTATCCGGCCGCGAACTACCGCGCCACCACGTCCACCGTGCAGGTTCCCATCCCGCGGGCCGGCGGGGTGGGAGCGCCGCGCATCCGTGACGTCGAGCTGGTCCAGATGGTGGCCAACCTGGTGACGGCCCTGCAAGGGAAACCGCAGCAAGAAATTGGTATAACGAGTGCGTCAGCGCCGCTCGATGACGATCCTGGCCGCAGATCGGCCGGTAAAGGAGTCGGGTAAGCAGCTTCGGCGATGACCAGGGAGGAGCGGCAGGCGCGATGATCGTCGTCTTGTTCGACCCCCGCCGTCCGTCGCTGGTGCCCGTCGAAGCGATCGAGTTCCTTGCCGGCGAGGTGCAGTACACCGAAGAGATGCCGGTTGCGGTGCCCTGGTCACTGTCGGCGGCGCGTCCGGTGCATACCGGAGACGACGCCCCGGTGTTGCTGTCGTCGGATCCCGACCACCCGGCCGTCACGGCCCGGCTGGCCGCCGGGGCCCGGTTGATCGCTGCGCCGGAGACACCGCGGGGCGAACGACTGGTGGACGCCGTGGCGATGATGGACAAGCTGCGCACCGCGGGCCCGTGGGAAAGCGAGCAAACCCACGACTCGTTGCGCAGGTTCCTGCTCGAAGAGACCTACGAAGTGCTGGACGCGGTGCGCAGCGGCAACGCCGACCAGCTGCGTGAAGAACTCGGTGATGTGCTGCTGCAGGTGCTTTTCCACGCCCGCATCGCCGAAGACGCGCCGCAGTTTCCCTTTGACATCGACGATGTCGCCAGCGCGCTGATGCGCAAGCTTGGCAATCGCGTGCCGGGAGTGCTTGCTGGACAATCGATTTCGCTTGAAGATCAGCTGGCCCAATGGGAAGAGCGCAAAGCGGCCGAGAAGTCGCGCAAGTCGGCGATGGACGAGGTGCATACCGGTCAGCCGGCATTAGCGTTGGCGCAGAAGGTGATTCAGCGCGCCACCAAGGCCGGGCTGCCTGCTGACCTGATCCCGTCCGAGATCGTCGAAATCTCGGTGTTGACCGATGTCGATGCGGAGAGCACGCTGCGCACAGCGGTTCTGGAGTTTGTCGACACAGTCCGCGGTGTCGAGAGATCCATTGCCGCCACTCGCCGCGGCGACGACGTTCCGGAAGAGTTCGACGTGACTCCGTTGGGCGAGGTCACCGAGGCCGAGTGGCGCGAGCACTGGCCGTTCTCGGAGCTCGCAGTCGACGTGCGGGCCGATGAGTCCGAAGACGCCTCCGAAGGGGTCGATGCGGACGTTCCCGACGACACCGGCGATGACACCGGCGACGACACCGGCGATGACACCGACGAGGACGCCGGCGTCGATGAAGAAGCCGAAGTCGGCGCCGACGAGGTGGTCGACGAAGCCGAAGACGGCACCGAGGCGTCCGACTAGCGCCACGGACCGGCGATAGAGTCACGCAAATTTCGGCGGGTGGCCGTCGCGAAACGCGCTCCTGGACCGCGAAGCAGCCGAAGAGTACGAAAACTCATGGGACGATGATCGTGGTGATTGTAGATATCGGGGACGTTAAGGGGAGCGTGGTGTCGCCGAGGCGCTGGTTGCGCGCGGCCGCCGTCATCGGCGCGACCGCGATGCTCATGGCGTCCAGCTGCACTTGGCAACTCAGCATGTTCATTCCCGATGGCGTGCCCCCGCCCGCGGGTGCTCAGGTACCGGCGGTGAACACGCACGCCAGCGGGCGGCCCGCGGATCAGTTGCGGGACTGGGCGCTGCAACGCTCCGCGACATTGGAGATTCCGGTCATCGCGCTCGAGGCCTACGCCTATGCCGCCCGCGTCGCCGAGGTGGAGAACCCGAAGTGCCACATCGCGTGGACAACCCTCGCGGGCATCGGGCAGGTCGAGAGCCACCACGGCACCTACCGGGGCGCCACACTGGCCCCGAATGGGGATGTGAGCCCGCCCATTCGGGGCGTTCGTCTCGACGGCACCAGCGGCAATCTGCGCATCGTCGACACCGCCGAAGACGCCGGCGCGGGCGGATCCGGTGTGACGCGCGCCATGGGACCGATGCAGTTCATTCCCGAGACCTGGCGGTTGTACGGTGTCGACGCTCACAACGACGGTCACGTCAGTCCGGACAACATCGACGACGCCGCCCTCGCCGCCGCCGGTTATTTGTGCTGGCGCGGAAAGGATCTCGCGACACCCAGGGGATGGATCACCGCGCTGCGCGCCTACAACAACTCAGGCGTCTACGCGCGGGCCGTCCGGGACTGGGCAACCGCCTATGCGGCGGGTCGCCCGCTGTAGAAGGATGAATCCCTGACCCAGGCTTTACGCTGGGCCTGTTTGAGGGCTGGCCCGCAGCGCGCCATCAGCTACAAGGCAAGGAGAGAACCTAGTGCCGATTATCGAGCAGGTCGGGGCCCGCGAGATACTCGATTCCCGTGGTAACCCGACGGTTGAGGTCGAGATTGCGCTGATCGACGGGACGTTTGCCCGGGCAGCGGTGCCGTCCGGCGCGTCGACCGGAGAGCACGAGGCCGTCGAGCTGCGTGACGGTGGGGAGCGCTACGGCGGCAAGGGCGTGCAGAAGGCCGTGCAAGCCGTGCTCGACGAGATCGGTCCGGCCGTGATCGGGCTCAACGCCGACGACCAGCGGCTGGTGGACCAGGCGCTGGTCGACCTCGACGGGACCCCTGACAAGTCCCGGCTCGGTGGCAACGCGATCCTCGGCGTGTCGCTGGCCGTCGCCAAAGCGGCCGCAGACTCCGCGGAGCTGCCGCTGTTCCGCTACCTCGGCGGGCCAAACGCTCACATCCTGCCGGTGCCGATGATGAACATCCTCAACGGGGGGGCGCACGCCGACACCGCAGTCGACATTCAGGAATTCATGGTGGCGCCCATCGGAGCGCCCAGCTTCGTCGAGGCGCTGCGCTGGGGCGCCGAGGTGTACCACGCACTCAAAGCGGTGCTCAAGAAGCAGGGCCTGTCCACCGGGCTGGGCGACGAGGGTGGGTTCGCCCCCGACGTGGCCGGCACCACCGCGGCTCTGGACCTGATCAGCTCGGCCATCGAATCGGCGGGCTTCAAACCCGGCGTCGACGTGGCGCTGGCCATCGATGCGGCGGCCAACGAGTTCTACGTGGAGGGCACCGGCTATACCTTCGAGGGCAGCACTCGCACCGCCGACCAGATGACCGAGTTCTACGCCAAGCTGGTCGGCTCCTACCCGCTGGTGTCCCTCGAAGACCCGCTGTACGAAAACGATTGGGACGGATGGGCGGCCCTGACCACGTCGATCGGTGACAAGGTTCAGATCGTCGGCGATGACATCTTCGTCACCAACCCCGAGCGCCTCGAGGAGGGCATCGAAAAGGGTGTGGCAAATGCGTTGCTGGTCAAGGTGAATCAGATCGGGACGTTGACCGAGACGCTCGACGCCGTCGCGCTGGCTCACCACAGCGGCTACCGCACGATGATCAGCCACCGCAGTGGTGAGACCGAAGACACCACGATCGCCGACCTCGCGGTGGCCGTCGGGAGCGGACAGATCAAGACGGGCGCGCCCGCCCGCAGCGAGCGTGTCGCCAAGTACAACCAGCTGCTGCGCATCGAGGAGGCGCTGGGCGACGCCGCCCGCTACGCAGGCGATCTGGCGTTTCCGCGCTTTGCGCTGGAACCCAAATAGATTGGAATCGGTTGCCCGACGCGAAACGGCCAGATCCGAAGCGCCGCTCTCCGGCATCCCGGCCGGCCAAGCCCGGCGATTCGGTTCGACGCGGCCGCTCCGCGAGGGGCTCGAGGCCGGTGCAGACCGCGACCGCTCGCAACACCACGCGGACAACGGCCGAGCATGTCGTCGAACCGATCAAGAGACAGATCGCCGAGTCCGCCGAGCAGCGGGCCGATCAGCGGCTGGGCTTCACCGCGCGGCGCGCGGCGGTGCTGGCCGCTGTCATTTGTGTGCTGACACTGACCATCGCCGGCCCGGTGCGCACCTACTTCGCGCAGCGCACGGAGATGTCGCAGTTGACCGCCACCGAAGCGGCGCTGCGCCGCCAAATCGCCGACCTTGAGCAGAAGAAGGGCAAGCTCGGCGACCCGGCGTATATCGCGGCGCAGGCCCGCGAGCGGTTGGGTTTTGTCAAGCCCGGCGACATTCCGTTTCAAGTGCAGCTTCCCGCGGCGGCGGCAGCGTCGCCGCAGCCAGCGGCAGACGCGGCGAAACCCGCTAACAACAACCCGTGGTACACGTCGCTGTGGCACACCATCGCCGACGCGCCGCACCTGCCGCCGGCCAACCTGGCCCCCTCGGAGGCTCCGCCGGCTCCGGCCGACCCCGGGGTGCCGGCTTCGGCGAACCCCACTGCCCCCGGTGGTTGACCGTGCGGACCTGGACGCGGTGGCGCGCCAGCTCGGGCGCGAGCCGCGCGGCGTGCTCGAGATTGCTTATCGGTGCCCCAATGGGGAACCCGGCGTGGTGAAGACCGCGCCGAGACTTCCTGACGGCACACCGTTTCCGACGTTGTACTACTTGACGCATCCGGTGTTGACCGCGGCCGCGAGCAGGCTGGAGACGACGGGATTGATGCGGGAGATGACCGAACGGCTGGGATCCGACGAACAACTGGCGGCCGCCTATCGGCGGGCTCACGAGTCGTGGTTGGCCGAGCGTGACGCGATCGAGTCGCTAGGCACCACGTTCTCCGGCGGAGGCATGCCGGACCGGGTCAAGTGCCTGCATGTGCTGATCGCGCATTCGCTGGCCAAGGGGCCCGGGTGCAACCCCTTCGGCGACGAAGCGCTGGCGCTGCTGGCCGCAGAACCGGAGATGGCCCCGTTGTTGGAGGCGGGGCAGTGGTGAGGCTCGCGGGAATTGACTGTGGTACCAACTCGATTCGGTTGCTGATCGCTGACGTCGACGAGGGGCCGGCCGGCGCGCCGCTGCGCGACGTGCATCGCGAGACTCGGATCGTGCGGCTGGGGCAGGGTGTCGACGCGACGGGCGAGTTCGCGCCCGAAGCGATTGCCCGGACCCGGGCCGCACTGGCCGACTACGCTGATTTGCTGAAAAAGCATGGCGCCCAACGGGTTCGGATGGTGGCCACCTCGGCCGCCCGTGATGTCTCCAATCGCGACGTCTTCTTTGGCATGACGGCCGACGTGCTGGGGGCGGTGCTCCCCGGTGCGGTCGCCGAGGTGATCAGTGGCGCCGAAGAAGCCGCCTTGTCATTCCGTGGCGCCGTCGGCGAACTGGACAGCGCCAGAGGTCCTTTCGTCGTCGTCGATCTGGGCGGTGGCTCGACCGAGATCGTGCTCGGCGGGGGAGATGGGGTGGCGGCGAGCTACTCGGCCGACATTGGCTGCGTCCGGCTGACCGAACGATGCTTGCACTCGGATCCGCCGACGGCGGTTGAGGTGGCGGCGGCCCGCGCGGTGGTTCGTGAGCGGCTCGAGGTCGCGCTGGCCGTGGTGCCCGTCGAAAAGGCCCGGACCTGGGTCGGATTGGCCGGAACCATGACCACCCTGGCTGCGCTGGCCCACCACATGACAACCTATGACGCTGCGGCCATTCATCTTTCACGCGTCGCCGGCCGCGATTTGCTGGCGGTCTGCGAGCGCCTGATCGGCATGACGCGCGCTGAGCGCGCCGCGCTGCCGCCCATGCACGAGGGCCGGGTCGACGTAATCGGCGGCGGCGCGATCGTGGTCGAGGAATTGGCACGCGAGCTGCGCGGCCGGGCCGGCATCGATGAACTGACCGTCAGCGAACACGACATCCTGGACGGCATCGTGTTTTCGATCGCGGAATAACCCCGGCCCTCCACGGCGTCTCCTTGGGCGTGCCTGCGTTGGCTGATTGTCTTAGACTCCTAGTCCCTGCACGACTAGCGCCGCACGACTAGCCCTGCACGACGCGAAAGGCGTGCTATGTCCGATCTCACTCTCCGGCTGGTTTTGCCAGGATGGGCTGCTTAGTGTCGGTTTCGTGGTGAATCAGGTGCATGCACATGCCAACGGGCAACCGTCGGCGTGGGCGCCGTTGCGCAATCGCGTTTACCGCCACTTGTTGACCGCGCAGTTCGGCTCCAGCATCGGGACCTGGATGCAAAGCGTGGCCGCCCAATGGTTTTTGATCGAGAAGCACAGCAGTGACGTCATCGTGGCCCTCGTCCAAACGGCGAGCCTCGGGCCGACGCTGCTTTTCGGATTGTTCGCCGGCGCGCTCGCCGATCTGTTCGACCGGCGCCGCCTGCTGATAGTTCTGCAGACGTATGCGGTGCTGGTAGCGCTGGCCCTGGCCGTGCTGACCTACCTGGGTCGTCTCAGCCCGACCGCATTG
This sequence comes from Mycobacterium numidiamassiliense, assembly GCF_900157365.1. Taxonomy (GTDB): domain Bacteria; phylum Actinomycetota; class Actinomycetes; order Mycobacteriales; family Mycobacteriaceae; genus Mycobacterium; species Mycobacterium numidiamassiliense. The sequence goes on from NZ_FUEZ01000004.1 coordinate 1,696,029, forward strand.
CTGTGGTTCACGGTGGCCATCGGCTGCGCGTCTGCACTCACCGCGCCGGCCTGGCAGGCGATTCAGCCCGAGGTTGTCCCGCGTGAGCAGATTACGGCCGCAGCGACTTTGGGTAGCGTCTCGGGTAACGCCGCCCGGGCGATCGGACCGGCCATCGGTGGCGTTATCGTGGGATTATCTGGCCCCGCAGCGGTTTTCGCGATCAACGCCGTGTCGTTCGCCGGAATAATCGTCGCTCTGCTGACGTGGAAGAGACCCACCCAGCGCGCGCCCCTCGAGCGAGAACACTTCGGCCAGGCCATGATCACCGGGCTGATGTTCGTTCGTAACGGGCCTAATATCCGCAGGATCCTGGTGCGCGCGGTCCTCTTCCTCTTTCCCGCCTCGGGCGTGTTCGCTCTGCTGCCGGTGGCCGCCGCCCACAGATGGCACCTGGCTGCGGATGGATACGGTGTGGCGCTGGGTGCCATCGGTGTGGGCGCGGTGCTTGCCGTCGTGGTCGCGGCGCGGTTACGCCGGCGGGTGTCCGACAACGCGCTGCTGGCGGCGTCGGCCGCCGCGTACGCGCTGGCGCCCGTGGCGATCGTGTCGCTGCCGTTCGCCGCGGCGACTCCCTTCCTGGTGTTGTCGGGGATGGCGTGGCTGATCACGTTAGCGACGTTGAATGCCGCAGCACAGCTGTCGTTGCCGCGCTGGGTGATGGCGCGTGGGTTGGCGGTGTATCTGCTGGTCGCCACGGGATCTCAGGCAATCGGCTCGTATGTCTGGGGTGCCGTCGCCACCCGGGCGGGCCTGCACGTGGCGATGCTGGGTTCGGCGATGGCGCTGATTGTCGTCGCCCTTAGCGTCGTGGTACTTCCGTTGCGGCCGACTACCGGGACGCTCAGCGTCGAGGTTTCCGGTGCGTGGCCGACACCGACGCTGGTGTTTGAACCGTGTCCGCACGACGGACCGGTGTTGGTCACCGTTCGCTATCAAGTGCCGCCGGAGAGGCGCAACGAGTTCATCGAGGCAATGCAAGCGGTCAGACGATCGCGGCTGCGAACGGGCGGCCACAGTTGGCGGCTCTATCACAGCGTCGGACAACCCGACACGCTCCTGGAAAGGTTCACCGTGGCGTCGTGGACCGAGTTCGAGCGCCAACGAACCGAGCGCTGGCTGGAATACGATTCCGAGGGCGTGAACAAGGCCATTGGCTACACCGTCGACTGCGCCCGGCAGCACGAGTACTTCGTCGCGGTGCGGGTACGACAGTGAGCATCGACTCAGGCTTCGAAGCGGTAACCCATGCCCGATTCGGTCAACAGGTGTTTGGGATGCGACGGGTCGTCTTCAAGTTTGCGCCGTAGCTGCGCCAGATACACTCGTAGGTAATGGGTTTCGGTGGCATACGCCGGACCCCACACCTCTTTGAGGAGTTCTTCGCGACCGACGAGCTTGCCTCGATTGCGGACCAGTACCTCGAGCATGCCCCACTCGGTCGGGGTGAGGTGGACCTCCGCGCCCTCCTTGGTCACCTTCTTGGCGGCCAGGTCGACGGTGAACGCGTCAGTCTCGATCACCGGTTCGTCGGTCTCGGACGCCGCGGCGTTCCGGCGGACCGCGGCGCGCAGGCGGGCCAGAAACTCGTCCATCCCAAACGGTTTGGTGACGTAGTCGTCGGCGCCGGCGTCCAGCGCCTCAACCTTGTCGGAAGAATCGGTGCGCGCCGACAGCACGATGATCGGCGCGGAGAGCCAGCCGCGCAGACCACCCAGGACCTCGATCCCGGAAAGGTCGGGCAGGCCGAGGTCGAGGATCACCACATCGGGTTTGTGCTCGGCGGCGGCGCGCAGTGCGCCCGTCCCGGTCGATGCGGTGATCACCTCGTAGCCCCGCACCGACAGGTTGATCCGCAACGCGCGCAGGATGTGTGGCTCGTCATCGATGACCAGCACCCGGGTCATAGCGCACCGTCCCGTTGCGGCGCGGCCAGATCCACCACCACCGTAAGCCCCCCGCCCGGCGTTTGGCTGGCGGCGATCGTGCCGCCCATGGCTTCCACGAATCCGCGTGCCACCGACATTCCCAAACCAACACCCGTGGTGTTGTCGTGATCGCCCAGCCGCTGGAATGCCTCGAAAATCTGGTCCTCGGACCCCTTCGGGATTCCAGGGCCGTCGTCGATCACATTGATGAGGACGCGGTCGCCGACGCGCCCGGCATTGACCCGAACCACACAGTCGGGCGCGTACCGCAGCGCGTTGTCGATCAGGTTGGCGAGCACCCGTTCGAGGAGCCCGGGGTCGGCCATCACCACGACATCACCGACATCGACCTTCACGCGGTCGATGGCGGATCGGTAGAAGCCGGTGGCGCCCTTGCCGATACTCACCAGCGCGCGCTGCGCGGTTTCCTCCAGATACACCCGGTGTAGGTCGGGCTTGACCACGCCGGCCGCCAGCCGTGAGGAATCGAGCAGATTCCCGACCAGTGCGGTCAGCTGGTCAATGGACTCCTCGATGGTCGCCAGCAATTCGGCGGTGTCCTCCGCGGAAAAGGCGACGTCTTCCGCGCGCAAGCTGGACACCGCGACCTTGGCCGCGGCCAGCGGCGTGCGCAGGTCGTGGCTGACCGCCGCGAGCAGGGAGCGTCGCAGCTCGTCGGCGCGCATGATCGCCTCGGCCTGGCTGGCTTCGTCGGCGAGTTCACGCTGTCTGATCAAACCCGCGGCCTGCCTGGCCACCGCGCCCAGCACCCGACGGTCACGTGCGAAGAGCTTCCTGCCGGCAAGCAGCATCCAGAACTCGCCATCGCCGACTTCGATTGCGGTATCGGCAAATTCCACCGTAGTACACGGATCTCTGCCCACGCAGGCGACAACCTCGCTCTTCTTGCCGCTGGCGCGGTCTTCCTCGCTCGCTTCGCGCAGCATGGTGACCGCACGCTGGGCGTAGGTCTCGCGCACCCGTTCGAGCAGCGTCTCGAGGTCGGCGCCGCGCAGCACCGATCCCGCGAACAGCGTCAGCAGTTCCGCCTCCTGTGAGGCCAGCCTCGCCTCGCGGGCACGTTTGGCGGCACCGTCGACAAGAACCGCGACCGCGACTGCGATCATGAGCAACACCAACTCGGTGATGGCACTGTTGGGTTCGGCGATGGTGAAGCTGTGCCGCGGCGGTATCAGATAGTAATTCAGCAGAAGTCCGGACAAGACAGCCGAAAGTGCCGCCGGCGCAACGCCTCCCAGCAGCCCTACCGCCAACACTCCGATAAAGAACAGTGCGCTCTCACCGGCGTTGTCGAGATAGTGGTCCAGTAAGCCCACCGTGATGAAGCAGACGACCGACGGGACGATGACGGACGCCAACCAGGAGGCGACGCGCCGCTCGCGGGGCGCCAGCGACCGGAAGTGGAAGCCGCCCTTGGATTCGTCGTGGGTGACGATGTGCACGTCGATCCTGCCGGACCGCTGCACAATGTTCGAGCCGATGCCCTCCTCGAAAATCCGGGCCCAGCGCGATCGTCGCGAGGTGCCGATCACCAACTGGGTGGCGTTGAGCTCGCGGGCGAAATCCAGCAACGCCGTGGGAACGTCGTCACCGACCACGGTGTGCACCGAGGCATCCAAACTGCTCGCCAGCTCACGGATCTTGGCCATCCGGACCTCCGACAGCCCAGCCAGCCCATCGCCGCGCACCACATGAACCACCATCAGTTCAGCGCTGGATTTGGACGCGATCCGGGATGCCCGCCGCAGCAATGTCTCCGATTCCGGCCCACCGGTGATCGCCACCACGACGCGCTCGCGCGCCTCCCACATGTCGGTGATCTTGTTATCCGCGCGGTACTTCGCCAGCGCGGTGTCCACCTGATCGGCCACCCACAGCAGCGCCAATTCCCTAAGCGCGGTGAGGTTTCCCGGACGGAAGTAATTGGACAACGCCGCATCGACGCGCTCCGACGCGTAGACGTTTCCATGGGATAGCCTGCGGCGCAGTGCTTCCGGCGTAATGTCAACGAGCTCAACTTGTGCCGCCTGCCGCACAACCGAGTCCGGGATCGTTTCCTTCTGCTCGATACCGGTGATCTGGGCGACCACGTCGTTGAGACTCTCTAGATGTTGGACGTTGACCGTCGAGATCACCGAGATGCCGGCGTCGAGCAGCTCCTCGACGTCTTGCCATCGCTTGGCGTTCTTGCTGCCCGGCGTGTTGGTGTGCGCGAGCTCGTCGACGAGGACCACCTGAGGGTGACGTGCTAGTACGGCAGGCACGTCGATCTCGGCGAGGCTGGCACCACGGTATTTGAGGTAGCGCGGCGGGATGACCTCGATGCCCTCCATCATCTCCGCGGTTTTCAGGCGACCATGGGTCTCCACCACCGCGGCCACGATGTCCGTGCCCCGTCCCAAACGCCGGTGCGCTTCGCCGAGCATCGCGTATGTTTTCCCGACGCCCGGTGCCGCACCTAGGTAGATGCGGAGCTCTCCTCGTTTGGGGCGGTGGTCCTCAGGGCTGACGTCTCTCACGTCAACCATCATCCCCCTGCCGTTAACCGGTAACAGGGTATCGACGGTCGAGTTCTAAGTTGAGTTCAAGGACATTCACAGTGGGCTCACCGAAAACTCCCAGATCGCGACCGCTGCGGTACTGCGCCAGTACCGCGCGTATCTGATCCGGGCTGACGTGTCGGGCCTTGGCCACCCGGGTGACCTGGATGTCGGCGTAGGCCGGTGAAATGTTGGGATCCAAACCGCTTCCGCTGGAGGTCACGGCATCGGCGGGAACCTGGGGGTTGTCAGAAGCGGCGCCGCGGATGGGCACGATCTGGCCGGTCGAGTAGTCCTCGCCGTACTTGGCGCACTCGACCCGTGCACCCTCGTACATGGTGAGAAACGGCGTTTGGGTCGTCTGGCATGGTTCGTTGATGCTGACCACCTCGGTGGGGTGTACGACGTTTCCACGGGCGTCCCGTGGGCCGATCACCGCAAGCACGGCACCCACGCCGCCGCCGGTGCAGAACGGACGTGACCCATCCACACCTTCCAGTTGGCCCACCGCGCTGCTGCGGGTGCAGACCAGAGTGAGCAGGCTGGGCTTAAAGCCCGCATCAGACGCGGACTTTCCGGCTGTCAACTGTGATGGATCGGCCGGTGTGTCGATGATGTTCTCCGGCCCGAGGTTGCTCGCGCCCGAAGACAGCGGGTCGTAGCCGTTACCGGCGGCTGAGGGGCGGGTCTGGAAGTACTTCGGCAGCGGGTTGCCGTCCTTGTCGGTGAACAGCTGGCCAATCAGCCGGCTGCCGATCGGTTTCCCGTTGACGGTGAGAATGGATCCTTCGGCCTTATCGTGCAATCCGGGAATCTGCGCGACCAGCCAAATGAGCACCGGGTAGGCGAGACCGGTGATCACGGTCAGCACCAGCAGCGCGCGGAAGGCGGCCAAGTGCATGCGGACGAAACTCGACAACTTCATGTCAGGACATCCCTGGGACGAATTGGACGATCAGGTCGATGAGCTTGATCCCGATGAACGGGGCGACGATGCCGCCGAGCCCGTAGACGTAGAGGTTGCGGCTCAACAGTTTTGACGCGCTGCTCGGTGTATAGCGCACACCCCGCAGCGACAGCGGGATCAGCATGACGATGATGATCGCGTTGAAGATGACCGCCGAAAGGATCGCCGACTGCGGGCTGTGCAGCCGCATGATGTTGATCAGATCCAGGCCGGGAAAGAGCGCGACGAACATGGCCGGGATGATCGCGAAGTACTTCGCAATGTCGTTGGCGATCGAGAAGGTGGTCAATGCTCCGCGGGTGATCAGCAGCTGCTTGCCGATCTCGACGATCTCGATGAGCTTGGTTGGGTCGGAGTCGAGATCGACCATGTTGCCGGCCTCTTTGGCAGCCGAGGTGCCGGTGTTCATCGCCACGCCCACGTCGGCCTGGGCCAGTGCCGGCGCGTCATTGGTGCCGTCGCCGGTCATCGCGACCAGTTTGCCGCCCTCTTGCTCCCGCTTGATCAGCGCGAGCTTGTCCTCGGGTGTCGCCTCGGCGAGGAAGTCGTCAACACCGGCCTCGTCGGCAATCGCCTTGGCAGTCAGCGGGTTGTCGCCGGTGATCATCACCGTTCGGATGCCCATCTTCCGCATCTCGTCGAAACGCTCACTCATGCCTTGCTTGACGACATCCTTGAGGTGGATGACCCCGAGGACGGCCGCCTCGCCGTTCACACACTCCCCGACGACCAGTGGGGTGCCGCCGCCGGCGGAGATTCCGTCGACGATCTCGCCCAGTTGCTGGGGAACCTTGCCGCCTTGCGCGCGTACCCAGTCCGCGACAGAGTTGGCCGCGCCCTTGCGCAGTAGGTGTCCGTCGAGGTCCACGCCGGACATCCGCGTGGTGGCGGAGAACTGTACCCAGTGGGCTTGCGCGAGTTCGCCTGGCGTGCGCGCGCGCAGCCCGAAATATTGTTTGGCGAATACGACAACCGAGCGCCCTTCCGGTGTTTCGTCGGAGAGGCTGGACAACTGCGCGGCGTCGGCGAGCTGTTCAGGGGACACTCCGTCGACCGGGAGGAAGGCGGCGGCCTGCCGATTGCCCAAGGTGATCGTGCCCGTCTTGTCGAGCAGCAATGTGTTCACGTCGCCGGCGGCTTCCACCGCCCGTCCGGACATCGCGAGCACGTTGCGCTGCACCAGCCGGTCCATCCCGGCAATACCGATGGCGGACAGGAGCGCGCCGATCGTTGTGGGGATCAGGCACACCAGCAGCGACACCATGACAATCCCGGTGACGCCGTTTGTGTTGAGCGCCTCGGTATTTGGGACACCAGGGTTGTTGGCTTTCGAGTAGATCGCTAGCGGCTGCAGCGTCGCGACGGCAAAAACGAAGATGATCGTCAACGCGGCCAGCAGGATGTTCAGCGCGATCTCGTTGGGGGTCTTCTGCCGATTGGCACCCTCGACGAGTGCAATCATCCGGTCGATGAAGCTTTCTCCGGGCTTTTGAGTGATCTTTACGACGATCCGGTCGCTCAGCACGGTAGTGCCGCCAGTGACCGCCGACCGGTCCCCGCCGGACTCCCGGATCACCGGCGCCGACTCGCCGGTGATCGCCGATTCGTCCACCGACGCGATGCCTTCCACCACGTCACCGTCTCCCGGTATCACCTCTCCGGCCTCGATTACCACGACGTCGCCTTGCTGCAGCAGCGGCGCCGCTACTTCTTCCTCCACGGCAGATGCACCGGGCTCCCAGCTCTTGAGTCGCCGTGCCATGGTGTGGGTTTTGGCTCGGCGCAGCGTTTCGGCCTGGGCCTTGCCCCGGCCTTCGGCCACCGCCTCCGCGAGGTTGGCAAACACCACGGTCAGCCAGAGCCAGACCACGGTCAACCACGCGAACCACGTCGGGTTGATGATCGCCAGGACGGTGGACCAGGCGGCGCCGATTTCGACGATGAACATCACCGGGTTGCGCCAAAGCGTGCGCGGGTCGAGTTTTCGCAGCGCATCGGGCGTCGACTTCCACAGCATTTTCGGGTCGAGCAAGCCGCCCTGTACCCGTTTTGTGCTTGCGGAGGTCGCGGACTGTGTCGGCTCAGCCGGATCGACGATCGTCGCGGTCATTAGTGGATTCCTTCAGCGAGAGGCCCGAGCGCGAGCATGGGCAAGAACGTGAGGGCAACGAGTATCACGGTGACGCCGGCGACCATTCCGACGAACTGGGGCCTATGGGTGGGGAGTGTGCCGAGCGATTCCGGCGTGTGGCCCTGCTTGGCCAGCGAGCCGGCCAGCGCGAGTGCGAGCACGATCGGCAGGAAGCGGCCGAAGACCATGGCCAGTCCGAGGGCGGTGTTGTACCAGTTGGTATTGACGCTGATCCCGGCAAATGCGGACCCGTTGTTGTTGGCCGCGGAGGTGAACGCGTACAAGACTTCCGACAACCCGTGCGGGCCGGCGTTGAGCATCCCGGCGCGTTCGCCCGGCAGCGCCATCGCGATCGCGGTGCCGGTCAGCACGATCAGCGGCGTGACCAGGAAATAGCTTGCGGCGAGCTTGATTTCGCGAGGGTTGATCTTCTTACCGAGGTATTCCGGGGTGCGCCCGACCATCAGACCCGCGACGAAGACGGTGATCACCGCCAAGATCAGCATGCCGTAGAGGCCGGAGCCGGTGCCACCAGGGGCGACCTCCCCAAGCTGCATGTTGAACATCGCGATCATCCCACCGAGGCTGGTGTAGGAGTCGTGGAAGGAGTCGACGGCACCGGTCGAGGTGAGCGTTGTCGAGTCGGCGAACACCGCCGAGTTGGCGATGCCGAAGCGCTGCTCCACGCCTTCCATCGCCGATCCGACGGCCATCGGCACCGTGCCGTGGTGCTGCAGCTGGAACCACATCATGAACGTCACGCTGATCCCGTACAGCGTCGCCATGACCGATGCGATTGCATAGCCCTGCTTCGGGCTGCCCACCATGCGCCCGAAGGTGCGCGGCAGCGAGAAGCTGATCATCAACAGCAGAAAGATCTCCAGCCAGTTGGTCCACGTCGTCGGGTTCTCAAATGGGTGCGCGGAGTTGGCGTTGTAGAAACCGCCGCCGTTGGTGCCGAGCTCTTTGATGACCTCCTGGCTGGCCACCGGGCCACCGGTAATGGTCTGCTGGGTGCCGCCAAGAGTATTGACAACTTGGTCGTTGAGGTGGAAGTTCTGGACCGCGCCGCCCGCGATCAGCACGATCGCGCCGATGACTGCGATTGGCAACAAGATGCGCAGTGTGCCGCGGACCAGGTCGACCCAGAAGTTCCCCAACTCACCGGTGCGCTTGCGGGCGAACCCGCGCACCAGCGCGATTGCGACTGCAATGCCGACCGCGGCGGAGACGAAGTTCTGTACCGCCAACCCCGCCATCTGTACCAAATGACCGTCGGTTGACTCACCGGAGTAGGCCTGCCAGTTCGTATTGGTGACGAAGCTGATCGCGGTGTTCCACGCCAGCGCCGGGGTCATTTGGGTAGCCGGATCATGCAGATGCAACGGCAACTTGCCCTGCACGAGCTGGAATATGAACAGGAACAGGATGCTGATCGAGGAGAACGCCAAAACGCTTCGGGCATATGCGCCCCAGGTCTGTTCTGAGCGCGAATCGACACCGATCAGTCGGTAGATCAGGCGCTCCACATAGGAGTCTTTTTCCGACGTATACACCCGATACATGTAGTCGCCGAGGGGGATATGCACCGCCACAAGTGCCGCGACGAGAACGACGAGGAAGACGATCCCCGCTGTTGTTGTGCTCACTAGAACCTCTCTGGGAACAGCAGGGCGCCGGCGAGATACACAGCAAGAAGTACAGAAAGCGCCAAGCCAATAATGTTTTCGTAGCTCACAGCCGCTCGACCAACTTCTGTGCCAGGCCAAGCACGGCGAACACTGCCATCGTGAGCACGATGAATACCAACACGCCCATCTTGTCTCCGTTTCGGGCCGGTCGCGTGCATACAGATAAACCCCATCGAAGTCAGCCACACTGCAGTCCTCGGAGGCAAGGTCAGCTTGAAAGTAGACGGGGCCAGTCGGGTAGGGCCTTTGGTTGACAGTTTCCTAACGACGGCGCAATGCACCTTTACGTTTCCTTTACGTCCGCTTGTTCGAAAGGCGCCAGCGCCTCGTGAGCGTGCTGACCGCCTGTAGCATCAGCCGATGGCGTCCCTGCCCTACAGCGGGGCGTCGCACATGCAGGCAGTTCGGCGTGTACCAATCATGAAGCGCGACAAGGAATGTGACCTTGGCGCGTTCGAACCCGTCTAGCCCGAACACTGCGAGCTCGCCGGGGATCATCCATGCGAGCGCGTGCGGCGTGGGTTACCCATTCCTTGTCGGATACGATCGCGATTCGCTGGTAGGCCGAATGATGCGGCAAGACAGTGCCAAAGCCCAGCTTCAGGTTCTCAATCAACCCGCCGGGCCCGAAGCCCTCGTAACGGATGCGATGACCTCACGATCCTGATCTCGCCGTTGAGACTCCCGCGGGCATGTCCGGCAGCAGCTCGATCATTGACGTGTCCTTCCCTCGCCGAGGTGCGCGATGACCATCGTTTCCGGCCTCGGCTGAAGGCGCTAGCTGCTGCTCGCAATTTCGATCAACGGCAACTGTACCCGGAAAACGGTTCGGCCCGGGCTGGATTCGGCGGTGACCGAACCGCGGTGGGCCTTGACGATCGAAGTCACAATGGCCAGGCCCAGCCCGATCCCGGAGCCGTCGGATCGCGACGTGTCGGCGCGGACGAACCGCTCGAACAGCCGGGGGAGCAGATCCGCGTCGATGCCCGGCCCGTCATCGGCAACGGTCAGTTCCGCGAAGGGCGATTCCAGCCGGAAGGTGTGGCAGGTGATTGTCGTGGTCACGGTGACGCCGGGGGGTGTGTGCAATCGGGCGTTGGTGAGCAGATTGCTGACCAGCTGGTGCAGTCGGTCATGGTCCCCGCGTACCCACACCGGCTCGGCGGGCAGGTTTTTGACCCAGTGGTGTGTCGGAGCTGCTACCGCCGCGTCGTTCACCGCGTTGCCGACCAGCTCGGCCAGGTCAACCTCGTCGCTCTGCAGATCTTCGCCTTCCCCCAGCCGGGACAGCAGCAGCAGTTCTTCGACGAGCAACGCCATGCGGCGCGCTTCGGATTCGATACGGGCCAGCGCGTACTCGGTGGTCGGGGGCAGCGCCGAACTGTCCTGCCGGGTCAGTTCGGCGTAGCCCTGAATCGCCGCCAGCGGGGTTCGCAGCTCGTGGCTGGCATCGGTGAGGAATTGGCGCATCCGCACGTCGGACTCGACACGATGCGCCAGCGCGCTATCGACGTTGTCCAGCAAGCGATTCAGCGTGTGCCCGACGATTCCGACTTCATTGTTTTGATCGGTGTCCTGTGGTCGTACCCGCGCGCTGATCCGGTGCTCCTCACCGGCGAGTGGCATCGCGGCGACTTCCGCGGCGGTCGCGGCGACGCGGCGCAGCGGGCGCAGGGTGTACCCGACCACCCAGACGGTGAGTCCCGCGGTAACTATCAGGGCGGCCGCGACAAGCGCTGTGGTGGTGAGGTTTTTACGCGCGATGATGCGGTCGCCGAGGGTCTGCGACACCCCGACGACCAGGATGTCGTGACCCTCGATGAGGCAATCGACCCGGTAGGAGCCGAGGCTGCCCAGCCGCAGGGTGTACGGGGGACCGTCAGGCCACTTCTGTGCCTGGATGGTGCGGACGACGTCATCCGGCGCGGGACGTGGTTCGTCTTCGGAGAAGACTGCCGAGCCGATCACGACGCCGTCGTGCAGAACGGCGATGAGGTTTCCCGGCGTTTGTCCGGTGAACTCCAGCAGTGCCTGCGAGACCGGCGGTATGCCCTGGTGTGCTGACGTGTGTTCGCCGTTGCGGTATCTGGTGTAGGAGTTGTTGAACGCGTGCAGCGATTTGGCGACCTCGGCATCGGTCATGGTGGTGACGTAGCCGCGCAGGCTGAGCACCGATGCCACGCCGACGGTCACCAAAACCACTGTGACAACAGCCAATACACCCAAGAGCACTTGCCCGCGCAACGACCGGGGAAACCACCGCGGGGTGTTGCGCTCGCCGGTCATTCCGGTGGCCGCAGCATGTATCCAATACCGCGGACGGTGTGGATCATCGGCTCTCTGCCGGAGTCGATCTTCTTTCTCAGATACGAGATATACAGATCGACAATGCTGGTGCGCCCGGCGAAGTCGTAATTCCAGACCCGGTCCAGGATCTCGGTGCGGCTCAACGCGCGACGGGGATTGCGCATCAGGAAGCGAAGCAGTTCGAACTCGGTCGACGACAGCGATATCGGCGAGCCGTCGCGGCTGACCTCGCGGCTGGCGGTGTCGACGCTCAGATCGCCGACCTTGAGTGCCTCGGCGGCGGGCGGGGTCTGCTGGCTGGAGCGCCGCAACAACCCGCGCAGCCTGGCGACCAGTTCCTCGAGACTGAACGGTTTGGTCATGTAGTCGTCAGCGCCGGCGGTGAGCCCGGTGACCCGGTCCATCACCGAATCGCGTGCGGTGAGAAACAGCGTGGGCGTGTAGGTGTCGGATTCGCGGATCCGCTGCAGAATTCGTAGTCCGTCGACGTCCGGCAGCATGATGTCGAGCACCAGCACGTCCGGGTTGACCCTTTCGAACGTGGCTATCGCCTCGCGGCCGTTGTGGGCGGTCTCGACGACCCAGCCCTCGTAGTGCAGCGCCATCTTCACCAGGTTGGTCAACGCGGGTTCATCGTCGACCAGCAAAACCCGGATCGGCGTTCCGTCCGAGCGGTAGATCCGGGGCAGCTGGCCAAGAATGGCCTGCCGCGGCCGCTCGCTGCCTGCGTATCCCATCGCTGTCATGTTCCTGCATTCTTGCAAAGAACACATGTAGTTGTCACGGACTTCATAGAGTTCTCAAATCTGAGTCCTCAGGGGCTTCTCCGTCCCGGACGGCACAAATATGTGTTTTATATGTGTTCCATTCCTTGGGTTGAGAAAGAGCCGCTCACCAAAAATAATGGGATTTACAGCCTTTCAATTCGCGTGACGCAAGTCACGGCATGCGAGCAATTTCAAAACTTGTGCACGAATGGATTTGATTGACCATAAACCGCTGTTCAGCGGCACTTACTGTCGACTCACGCGACGTCCGCACGACGACCGAAGGCGGTAATGGCGCTCAATTTGTTAACGCAACATTACGCCACGTTACGAGAGTCCTCGGTGGGCAATGCGTTTCGTAACAAAGCGCGCGAATTCGTCGTCGACACGCCAATTTCGCGGCACTGGCAAGCCGCCCGCCGGTGAGTTTTCGATGAACGCCTGGACCTCCGTCGCGGCGCCCGGACCACGGATCGGAACTCGAGTGGCCGCCGTGGGGCGACAGCTCGGCCGAATCGCCGGGCCGCCGCACCCCTCGATCACCACCGCCGGTCGCTCGGGCGCGGCCCAGCAAACCATGGACAGGAACAACTGATGGATTTCGGGGTGCTGCCACCAGAGGTCAACTCCGGCCGGATGTACTTGGGCCCGGGGGCCGAGACCTTTCTCGCCGCCTCGGCTGGCTGGGACGCGCTGGCCGCCGAACTGCACACCGCCGCCAGCGGCTATCAGTCGGTGATCTCGGGTCTGACCGACGACTCGTGGGCCGGTCCGTCGTCGATGTCCATGGTGGCTGCGGTCATGCCGTACCTGATGTGGATGCGGATCGCCGCCGGCCACTGCGAGCACGCCGCTCGTAATGCCACCGCCGCCGCCGGCGCCTACGAGACGGCTTTCGCCGCGATGGTACCTCCGCCACTGATCAAGGCGAACCGGGTTCGGCTGACGACGTTGATCGCCACCAACTCCCTCGGTCAGCACACTGCGGAGATCATGGCCACCGAGGCGGCGTACGGCGAAATGTGGGCCCAGGACGCGGCGGCGATGTATAGGTACGCGGCCAATTCCGCTGCGGCGTCGTCCTTGTCGAGATTCGACGTACCGCCGCAGACGATCGCCGGCCACGCCAGCGCGGGTGTCCTGACGGCAGCCCACGCGGCTGCTGGCCTTTCCCAGAAGACGGCGACGCGCGTGACTTCCACTGTGCCGCAAGACTTGCGGCGACTGTCCACACCCGGATCGTCGGGGTCAGACGCCGCGGTGGGTGGCGGGCATGCAGCCCTCGCCGATTCCGGTGCACTCGGCGACATGACTGGACTAACGGGCCTGCGCCTGGACCAACCGGTGGGCGAGGGGGCCGCGGCCGGGGTCGGACAAGCGGATACCTTGGGCACCTTGTCGGTGCCGCCGAGTTGGGCCGACGCGCTGGGATTGGTTGCGCCCGAACCCGTGCTGGACGCGAACGTAATGCCGGGCGGGTGGGGTGCGATGCGGTCGCCGACAGCAGGGCGCGGCTTCGCCAAGCTGCCGTTGGGCGGCGTGTTCGGGCGCGAGTCGGTTAACCTGCTCCAACGAATTGGGTTGCGCAGCATCGTCATTCCCCGCACGTCGGTGGCTGGCTAGCCGGTCGCCACCAAAGTCGCGCAGGTCTGAGTGCCGCACAACCAACGTCACGCATAACAAGAACCATAGCCAAAACAACGGGGCCGCACACCAATTGGTGTGCGGCCCCGCTGGAAACGGCGTTGGTCAGGCCCAGCTGGACCCAACGGCGCTGTCGGTGCTGGCCATGTTGTTGCCCGCCGACTGCACCTTCTGGCCGTGCTGGTTGGCCTGGTCGTAGATCACCTGGAAGTTACGACCCAGCTGAGTGATGAACTCCTGGCAAGCGACCGAACCGGCGCCACCCCAGAAGTCGCCGGCAGCAAGCACATCACGAACGATGGCCTGGTGCTCGGCCTCCAGCGAGGCGGCCTGCTGACGGATGAGGGCGCCGTGGGCGTCGACATCTCCGAACTGGTAGTTAATGCTCATGGTTAATGCCTCCTATGTGAAAAGTATTGGACAGTAAGGGTTTACGTGACTAGTGGCTAAGGGACTGCTGCGAAGCCTGCTCTTGCGTCTCGTAGTTGTTCGCGTCACGAACCAAGCCGTCGCGCACACCGTGGAGCATGTTGACGATGTTGGTGAACGCCTGGTTCATCTGACCCATGGTGTCGTAGGACGTCGCCTGGGCCTGGCCGCTCCAGCCGGCACCGGCGATGTTCATCGAGGAAGCCCACATCTTGCGAGCCTCGTCCGAAACCGTCTGGGCGTGCATCTCAAAGCGACCTGCCATGGAACGCATCGAGTGCGGGTCAGTCATAAAGCGTGTAGCCATTTTGGTTTTCTCCTTGTCTTGTTTCTGTTTTTCAGGACTTCAATGATCCGAAGTCCGTTGGTGTCAGCGCAGTGGTTGCCGTATTGACTGCTGACCTCTACGCGTTACGCGTGCCCCCTCTTTCCCGTGATCAGACCACCACCGACTTGGGCATGACGATGGGCTTGGTGCCGTACCGCGGCCCTGCGAAAGCACCCGCCGCGCCCTTGCCGCCGGCGCCGCCGACCATCCCTGGCATACCGGGGGCGCCCATGCCTCCAGCGCCAGCTTCCTCGGCGGCCACGTTCCAGCCCGAGCCCTCGAGTGGGGCTGTGGCCGAAGCCAACTCCGTCGCCGGGGCGGCCGCGGACCAAGTGGCCGGCACCGTGAGCTTGCCGACGGTGGTCGCCTCGCCCAGACCAGCCGCAGCGCCTCCTCCGAAGCCCACACCGCCGGCTGGCGCAACCGCTCGAACCATGGTCCCTTCGACCACGCCGGCCGCGCTGCCATCGGGCACCACGTCGCCGACCGCGAGCGCCGGCACCGTAGCGCCGGCAAGCGTGTGGCCCAGCGACACGGCGGTCGGGATGGTGTTACCGATGAACCACGCCGTGGTGTTGACCGCACCGTTGATGGAGTTCGAAATCGCTGGGGTGCCGAGAGCGCTGTCAATCGAATTGAGGAGGCTCGTGTTCTGAACAGGAATGTTGAGGGCTTGCGTAATCGGACCGTTGGTCGCATTCGACACCGGGGCCAACAACGTTTGCGCGGTCGGGTCGACGGGGGCTGCGGCCAGGGGTGCCACCGGCGTCAGGGTCCCGGCCGCCGCCGAGGACGCCTGGTAAGTGCTTACCGCGGCCAGGTCCTGAGCCCAATATTCCGCGTACTCGGCGTCCAACTCCGCGATCTCCGCGGCGACAACCGGGATGACGGCGAACGGCAATAACGCCGTCTGGGTGGCTCTGTTGGCCAGGATCACCTGAGGGGGGATCACCGAGGCAAACACCGTCTCAAAGGCGGCCGCCGACGCCGTCGCCTGAGCGCTCGCCTGCTCGAGTGCGGTCGCCGTTTGCGTCAGATAGTCAATGATGGGCTGGGCCGCGGTCGCGGCCGCCGCCGATCCAGTACCGGTCCAGTTCTCGGTGGTCAGCAGCGAGATGACCGATTCCCATTGGGTTGCGGTGGTGCTCACCTCGGCGGCCAGGTTGGCATACGCCGTTGCGGCGGCCATCAGTGGTATGGCGCCCGGACCGGTGTAGATCTGAGTCGATATAACCTCGGGAAGCACTCCGGAAAAATCGATAGACATCTGTTTGTCCCTTTTCCTCTCGTCTGTATTGGTTTAAGTACGCGCGACCGCGCTGGTGCCCGCCGCCTAGACGGTCGCCGGCTTGGGCATGACGATGGGCTTGACGCCGTAGCGGGGTGCACCGAAGCCGGCGGAGCTGCGTCCGGCGCCGCCCGTGACCATGCCGGGCATTCCGGCCATTCCCGTTCCGGCCGCGGCCTGCGGCGCCGCGGCGGTCCAGCCCACGGTGTGCAAGGGTGCGGCGGCGGCCACCGGGGTGACCGTGCCGGCCCAGCTCGGCGGCACGGCCAGGTTGCCGACCAGGGTGCCCTGACCCATTCCCATGGCCATCGGCATCCCGCCCATACCGACCATGCCGCCGCTGCCCATGGCGGCCATGGGCGTCGTGTCACTGGCGAGTGCGGCGGCGACGCCTGCGTCACCGATGGTGTCGCTGCCGGCGGGGAGCAGACCACCACCGGCCATACCGAGGAGGTCGGACATGGCTGACGCCCAGTTGCCGGCGCCGATGTTCCCAATATTGGCCCCGTTACTTGACAGGCCGAAGACCCCGCCGAGCATGGTCGGGTTGGTGTTGTTGCCGGTGCCGCCCAGGAGGTACTGGATAAAGTCGAGAAGACTGGCGCCGGGACCCTCGGTTGCCGTTGCTGCGGGAGCGTTCACGGGACCGGCCAAGTCCTGCGCCACGGCGCTAGCGGCGTTGCTGGACTCGGCGGTGCTGTAGCTGTTAGCGCTGGTTCCCAGGTTGGTCACATACGTTTCCAACTGTGTCTGAGCCGCGGTGGCGGTTGTCTGGTACGTGGTGCCGTACGTCGAGAAGATCGCGGCCTGCTGGATCGACACCGCATCGGCGGCCGCGGGAGCGACGACGGTGGTCGCCGACGCGGCGCCCGCGTTCTGCGCCGCCAGGTTGCTATTGATCCCCTCCAGCACTGTCTGTGCGGCAGTCAACTCTGAAGTCACTGTTGTCAGGAATGACATCCATTGCTCCTCTAGTGTCGAAATTATGTCGACCCCAAAACCGTCTGGGCCGATCCTGGGTGTTGGCGTACGAGCCCCTGTGTACCGGCGTAAGGCTAATTTCCCCACTGACCAAGTTCCCGACCGAAAGGCCTAGGGTGAACGGCGTTTACGGCGTTTTAACGCAGAAGCCAGCAGTTTTAACAAGGTGCTACCGGGCGACATGGGTGTGTCATCTGGCCGCAGGCGCGGGAGCAGGGGTAGGACGCGGGGCGGCGGGATGCTACGCCGGGGACGGCCCGTCCGCATCCCCAGAAAATGCCCGAATTCTGGTGGGATGCGGTGTCGGAGATCCGGGGGGCGCGCGCTAGATTCGCCGCCGGGGCCCCCATAGCCCAATTGGCAGAGGCAGCGGACTTAAAATCCGCACAGTGTCGGTTCGAGTCCGACTGGGGGCACCGCTTTTTGGCCCGTTCACCTCATATATATGAGTTGCGCATGAGTCTCGCCCAGCGGCCTGGATGCCGAGTGCTTTCGCGAGTCGATCCCTGGCGTTACCAAGGGGTGTGTGGTGAGCCTGCAGGCGCGGACGCTAGCCCGACATCTTGCTGCGGTTTTGCGGGCAGTAGGCGGCAATCGCCGCACCTACGATGCTGCCGGCACCGTTGTTGCTGATCCCGAGCGATTTCTTCACGTCGCCGACGGTTTGGGCCATGGTGTCCCCGCCGTCAAAGTCCGAGCACACCGCGTGCCCGACGTTGATCATCGTTCCGTCCTGACCGGCCGCCCAGCTCAGCCCGCGCTGCTGCAGCGTTTGCAGGTATTGGTCATCTGCCGGGTCGGCGCTCGCAGCCGGAGCGGCGGCGACAACAACGAAACCGGCCACAACGGCAGCGATCGGGCCGGCCATCCGTGCCGTGTTCTTCATTCGATGACTCCTCGATGTGAATTACCGTCGTGCAAGATCCGAATCCTAACTATGTCTCGACAGTATGTCTCGGCGGCCTAATCGGCCGAATTCGGCGAGAATCTAGTCACGACCTGCCCCTGCCCGCTATCGGCACAACGTCAGCGGCGCACCCGGGGCCATCGGTCTTCCTTCGCCGTTCGCGCCAAATATGTTTGGGTTCAACGCATTACATCCAGCCGAACCCGCGATACGGCGGCGGTCGCGGCGCCGGGGACCGCCACTCATACACTGACCCATCGTGGGCATGCTGTTTGGCTTCGCGCCGTGGATCGTCTACTGGGTACTGGTCGGCAACGTCCCTTTCGCCGCCGCCGTCATCGTCGCGCTGTGGATCGCGGTCGCCGCGTTCTTCATCGGAAGCGGGCTCGGGGCGCCGGGACGCACTCTGGGGGTTGGGGCCGTCGCGACGTTCGCGGTGCTGACGGTGCTGACCTTCACGCTCAGCGACTCGTTCATGCAGCGCTGGATTCAGCCGTTGAGCAACGCCGGCATCCTTCTGGTCGCGGTGGTCGGCCTATTAATCGGCAAGCCGTTCGTCAGTGAGTTCGCCGCGGCCGAGCAGCCGGCCGACGTGGTGAAGACCGCGCTGTTCGGCCGGACCATCAAGGTCTTGAGCTGGGTGTGGATCGCAGCGTTCGCCGGCATGACGGTGTCATCGGCGATCCCGCCGACCGTGGACCGTGATGCCACCATCCTCGACACCAAGACCCCGCTGTCCTTCCTCTGTTATTGGGTGATTCCGTTTTCGTTCTTGGGCCTGGCGGCACTGTTGTCTCGCTGGCTGCCGGCCCGGATGCTGGCCGGGATCGCGGACGTCGCCCGGGAAACCTCTTTCGTGGCCTACGACGAGGCCACCATCGACGAGCTGTACTACCTCGCCCAGGAGCACGCGAACCGCGAGGTCGGGCCGGGCAAGGAGGCCTACAACGTCAAGGTCGGGGGTATGGGAACCCCGCTGACGGGCGATGAGTCCCGCAAATCGTGGCCCTCGACCTACAAAGTGCGCGACCGTCCGAGCTAGCGGCGATCGCGCCGCTCGGCTGAGCCAGGGCGCGACCAGCGCCCCAGCCACCGGGCCGTAGTTTTGGATACGTTGGTCCCGTCGGGCTCCACCGAAAGCCGAATGAGGAGCATCGCGATGAACGCGTTCAGCCCTGATGCCATCCGCGCGGAAACGATCACCATCACCGGCCACGGCGGAGACGAGATCGAGGCATACCACGCCACACCACTCGCCGACGGATCGCACGGCGGAATCGTCTGGATCCACCACATGCCCGGCTACGACCGGGAAACCAAGGAATTCGTCCGCCGGCTCGCCGTCAGTGGCTACCACGCCGTGGCCCCCAACCTGTATTCCCGCGAGGCACCTGGCGCCGCCCCCGACGACGCGGCCGCCACGGTGCGCGCGGCCGGTGGGGTGCCCGACGAGCGCTTGGTCGGCGACGTGGCGGGCGCGGTCGAGCACCTGCGGTCGTTGCCCGGCGCCAACGGCAAATTCGGCGTCATCGGCCACTGCTCGGGCGGGCGGCACGCATACCTGGCCGCCTGCTCGCTGCCGTTCGACGCCGCGGTGGACTGCTATGGCGCCTTCATCGTCGAGGATCGGCCGGACGGGCTGCCCAAGGCAATGCAACCGATCCTGCATCTGGCGCCGAACCTGAGCTGCCCGTTGCTGGGCCTGTTCGGGGTCGACGACAAGTTCCCGGCCCCACCCGCGGTGGCCGCACTCGACGCCCAGCTGTCCAAGCTGGACAAGGCGCACGAGTTCCACTCGTACGAGGGCGCGGGCCACTCCTTCTTCTCCGTCGACCGGCCCGCGTACCGGCCGGAGGCGGCGGTGGACGGCTGGCGCCGCATCGACGAATTCTTCGCCACCCACCTGAAAGGCTAGGTCCACCAAGCCATGTGCACATATCTGACTGAACACGTCGAGATCGACGGCAGCGGCAAGGGCCCGGAGGGGTGGTTCGGCGCCCACCGCGCGACCGTGTACGTCGACCACGCCGTGCACGCGCCCTACACCCACACGGTCAACATCGACGTGCTCAACCCGGAACTCGGCCCGTCGGCGCGGGTCGCTCTGGAACTGACCGAGGAGAGCGCGCTGGCGCTGGCCGACGCCATCCGCAAAGCGATTTCGCATGCGCCCGCCGGGCTGGCGTCCAAGGATCAGTAGTCGCTGATGGCCGCCGAGCGTGACTACCCCGAGAATGCCACCACGCGCGGAAGGGTGGAGCCTGCGCCCCGTCGGGTCCGCGGATACCTCGGCCACGAGCTGGTTTTCGATACCATCGCGGCCCGCTATGTATGGGAAATCCCTTACTACCCAGCCTATTACGTGCCGCTGGCCGACGTGCGGATGGAGTTCCTGCGCGACGAGAACCACCCGCAGAAGGTGCAATTCGGCGCGTCGCGATTGCACTCGCTGGTCGGGGCCGGCCAGCTACACCAGTCCGCCGCGCGAGTGTTCGACGACGGCACCGACAGCCCGGTGGCCGGCACCGTGCGATTCGACTGGAATGCGCTGCGCTGGTTCGAGGAGGACGAGCAGATCTACGTCCACCCGCGCAGTCCCTACACCCGGGTCGACGCGCTGCGCTCGCATCGGCACGTCCGGGTCGAGTTGGACGGCGTCCTGCTGGCCGATAGCAGATCTCCCGTCTTGCTCTTCGAAACTGGTTTGCCCACAAGGTATTACATTGATCCGACCGATATCGCCTTCGAGCATCTGGAACCCAGTCTGACCGAGACGATGTGCCCGTACAAGGGAACGACAACGGGCTACTGGTCGGTGCGGGTAGGTGACGCGATTTACCCGGACCTCGCGTGGACCTACCGCCATCCCGTACCCGCGGTCGCCCAGATCGCCGGACTGGTGGCCTTCTACAACGAGAAGCTCGACATCGCCGTCGACGGCACCGTCGCGCCCCGGCCGCAAACCCATTTCAGCTAGCCGTCCGGTCGGCTCGCGCCGATGGCGTTTAACTGGTAGCAATGCAGCTAAGCTAATTAGCTGGTGCGGGCCCCGCAGCGGGCGTACGGCAATTTGAGAAATGTTCGCAGCTAATTTGCAGGTGACCACCAGTCATTTCTCAATTTTCCTGGCGCGCAACGTTGTTCATCGGGAGTAGCGCGCAGATGCGGCGCAATGAAATGAATATTTAAACCATTGAACACGTCACCGAAACATTCAAATTCGACGCTTCCACCCGTTATACGCACGGCAGCTGATTCCAATGAGCCCGTTGGCTCGAATTGGGGTGTGTCTGAACCATGGTGCCCTATCCCGATTGGCTAAACCCCGGAGACAACGCCTGGCAGTTGGTGGCGGCGACGCTCGTCGGCCTGATGAGCATCCCCGGCATCGCTGTGCTGTACGGCGGCATCGTCCAGAAGAAGTGGGCCGTCAACACCATGCTGATGGCCTTCACCGGGTTCTCTCTCGTGCTTGTGGTGTGGGTCCTATGGGTTTTCAAGATGGGATTCGGGGATCCGCTCAAGCTTGGTCCCGGCATCCTGCGTGCCGCGGTAGGGATCCCGCACACGATCCTGTCCAGCAATAACCAGGAGCAGGCCGTCATCCCGCTACTGGACGGCACCATGCCGAAATTCCGGTTTTCGGAGACAACGCTGGCGTACTTCCAGTTCGTCTTCGCCGGAATCACTCCGTTGCTGTTTCTCGGCAGCGTGATCGGCCGGATCAGCTTCAAGGTGTGGCTGATCTTCGTACCCCTGTGGTCGACGTTCGCCTACGCGGTCAACGCCTTCCTGCTCTGGGGCGGAGGCTGGTGGTCACAGGCGGGAGCCCTGGACTACAGCGGTGGCTACGTAATCCACCTCGCCGCCGGGACAACCGGATTCGTGGCTGCGGCGGTGATCGGCCCAAGGCTGGCGCGTGACCGCGAACGCGCCGTGCCCAACAACCTTCCGTTGGCCGCCGTCGGTGCCGGCGTCCTCTGGCTGGGCTGGAACGGATTCAACGGCGGTGACCCGTACTTCTCCGGCGCCGACGCATCACTGGCCGTGATCAACACCAACCTGACCACCGCCGTCGCCCTGCTCACCTGGGTGCTCTGGGACATCTTCGCGAGCAAGCAGCGCAAGCCGACATTCCTCGGTGCCATCAACGGCATGATCACCGGCCTGGTCGCGATCACCCCGGCGGCCGGCTATGTCAACAGCTTCGGCGCGATGATCATCGGTGTCGTCGCCTCGTCACTGGTCTGGATGTCCTGGAATTGGCTTGGCAAGACGAGGCTGTTCCAGAAGGTCGACGACACCCTGGGCGTGTTCCACACCCACGGCGTGGCGGGACTCGCGGGCGGCCTGCTCGTCGGGGTGCTCGCCGACCCGAAAATCGTTGTCTACCTTGGTGGTAGCGGGGGCCAGGACGTGACCTACTCCGGTTGGCTGTGGGGACACCATCCCAAGCAGATATTGATCCAGGCCGGCGCCGCGGCCACGGTCATCGTCTGGGATGCACTCGTCACCTTCGTCATCTTGAAAGTCCTTGGCCTGTTTATGAAATTGCGGTTGCCCGACGAGGTCCTGGAAACCGGCGACCTCGGCGTGCACGACGAAGAGGCGTATCCCGACGAAGGGCTCGTATCCGGCCGTCGAGTTGAACCAATGGCCTCGCTGCGCAGCGGGTCGACGGCCTCCGAACCAGCTGGGGCATCCGATGACTGACGTCATGAACGCGCCATGAAGCTGATCACCGCAATCGTCCAGCCGTTCACGATCGATGGCGTGAAGCATGCCATCGAGTCCGCCGGCGTACTTGGTTTGACCCTCACCGAGGTCCAGGGCTACGGACGGCAACGTGGACACACCGAGGTTTACCGGGGAGCCGAGTACGCGGTCGATTTCGTTCCGAAGGCCCGCGTCGAGGTTCTGGTCGACGACGAGGTCGTCCAGCGCGTCGTCGATGCCATCGTCGCGGCCGCCCGCACCGGCAAGATCGGTGATGGCAAGGTCTGGGTTTCTCCGGTGGCGAGCCTGATCCGGATCCGGACCGGCGAACGCGATCACAACGCGCTCTGACGTCGGCGACATCGACCGGTTAGCTGCGCCACTCCATTACGGCGCCCAAGCGGCCCATGAGCAAATAAAGTCCGGGTGCCGACACGGCCGATTTACCGAATGTGACATTTGCCTCTTTTGTGTGCCCTTTCCTGAGAATTCCTTATCGAGACTCTATATAAATGAAGCCGCAGACAGTTAGCTATGGTGTATTACTTCTCAGTTGAAGCGAGTTACACGGTTTGCCAGCGGCGGTTGATTGCTCTTAGGTAATTAACAGCAACAACAGCCGGTTCGATTCGTGAACGTGAGATGGACAACAGTGAGGAATTCGGATTCTTGGGGCAAAAATTCGATGACTAGAATTGACGCGAAGCCGGCACTAGGTGCTGGATACGGCTTAGTCGATCAGCGCGCAGCGATCATGTGTTGCGCGCAGGCGCGGCCCACCACAACAGCAAAGGCGGTGCACCATGAGCGATGCCAAAGGCCGGGAGGCCGCCCCTGAAGCCTCGAAATTCGATGACGCACCGATCGCCCCCGTAGTCGTCGAGATTGCCGTCGGCAACGGACCGATCAGCGACATCGCCGTCACCAGTGACGGCCGCCGACTGATGGCGTCCCACTACGGCAGTAACTGCGTCTCGGTGATCGACACCGAGACGTGCCGGGTCATCGAGACCGTCGACAGCGTCGACGAACCGTTCGCCATTGCCATCGGCGGCTCGGCGGGTGATCGGGCCTTCGTCAGCACCGTGTCGCCGGCCTACGACTCGATCGCGGTGATCGACACGTCGAACTTCACGGTTGTCGAGACGCACCCGGTGGCTCTCAGCGTGAGCGACCTGGCGGTGGGCCCACAGCGGGTCTACGCCAGCCGAAATGGCGCCGGGATCGCAGACGTGGCCGTCCTGGACGTTGCGACCGGTCGGGTCGAAACGGTCTACCTCGACTCACCCGAGCCGGGGACCACGACGGAATGCGTGCGGCTCAGCCCGGACGGAAATCTCGCCTACGTCGGCGTCAACGGACCCTCCGGCGGCCGGCTCGTCATGATCGGCGCGCCCGCGCAGTCCGACGAATCCACTTCGGCACCGCGGACGAGCTGGCGTCGACGACGTCGGGTCCCAGCGGGAGAAAACGGCGAGCAAACCGATTTGCGCGTCGTCGGCTCCGTGGCGATCGGTTTGCCCATCCGCGGCATCGCGCTCAGCCCCAACGGTGCGCTGGCCTACGTGGCCAGCGGCGACCCCGACGTCGGCGTGGTGGTCGACGTCATCGACACCCGGACCACCAAAATCGCCACCACCCGCAAGCTCGGCGACCTCGGCATCCTCACGGGACTGTCGCTGAGCGCCGACGGCGATCGCGCCTACCTGGTTTGCGACGACCGGGTGACGGTGCTCTGCACGCTCACCCACGATGTCATCGACACGCTGGGCATCACGTCCCAGGCGTCGTGCGTGGTGGAAAGCCCGGACGGCACGCAGCTCTACATCGCCGACTACTCCGGCTCGATCCTCGTCACTCCGGTCGCCTCTGCGGGCCCGCTGGCTCTCGAGAGCCACGCCGACGCCGAGCTGGCGCCGGCGTGGCTGATTCCCGAGCTCATCGCCTACGAACCGGCACTCACCTAGCCGCAGCTGCGGCCGACTACCTTCGGTGGGACAACGCGCGCTGTCGGGGAAACCATTTCCCCCGACGCCGTGCGGCGATAGCATTTCGCCCGACTGACTGGCGGTGCCGAGCGAAGACCCACTAAGGCGGTAGATCGATGGACAGCACGATGCAGGACTTTCCGCTGACGATCACCGCGATCATGCGGCACGGCTGCGGAGTGCACGGGGCCCGCAACGTCATCACCGCCACCGATGACGGCTACCGTCAGATCACCTACTCCGAACTGGGCCAACAGGCAGCGCAGCTGGCAAACGCGCTGCGACGCCTCGGCATTACCGGAGACCAGCGCGTCGCGACATTCATGTGGAACAACGCCGAACACCTGGCGGTCTACCTGGCGGCGCCGTCGATGGGCGCGGTGCTGCACACCCTCAACATCCGGCTGTTCCCCGAGCAGATCGCCTATGTCGCCAACGAAGCCGAGGACCAGGTCGTGCTGGTCGATCTGTCACTGGCCAAACTGCTTGCGCCGGTGCTGCCCAATCTGGAAACGGTGCACACCGTGATCGCGGTCGGGGACGGCGACACGTCGGCGCTGCAGGATTCGGGCAAGACCGTGCTGCGCTATGAGGAGTTAATCGACGGCGAGGCAACCGAATTCGATTGGCCGGAGATCGACGAAAAGTCCGCGGCCGCAATGTGCTACACCAGCGGCACCACCGGCAACCCGAAAGGCGTGGTCTACAGCCATCGTTCGAGCTATCTGCACACCTTGGGTGCGTGTACCGCCAACGGCATTGGGGTAGGGTCCAGCGACCGGGTGCTGCCGATCGTGCCGATGTTTCATGCCAACGCCTGGGGGCTGCCGTATGCCGCGCTGGCGGCCGGAGCCGACTTGGTGTTACCCGATTGCCATCTCAACCCCCAAGCGCTGGTCGACATGATCGAGAAGCTGCGGCCCACCGTGGCCGGCGCCGTGCCGACCATCTGGAACGACGTCCTGCATTACCTGGAAAACGAGCCCGATCATGACCTGTCGTCGCTGCGGTTGGTGGCCTGCGGCGGCTCGGCGGTGCCGGTATCGCTGATGCGCACCTTCGAGGACAAGTACGGCGTGCGGATCAAGCAGTTGTGGGGCATGACGGAAACCTCGCCACTGGCCACCATGGCCTGGCCGCCGCCGGGTACCCCGGACGACCGGCACTGGGCGTACCGCGCGACGGTGGGCCAACCGGTGTGCGGCGTGGAAATGCGGATCGTCGACGACGAGGGCGGGGTGTTGCCCAACGACGGCGAGGCCGTGGGCGAGGTCGAAGTCCGCGGCCCGTGGGTCACCGGCTCTTACTACCGGGGACACGACGGGTCCAAGTTCGACTCCGGCTGGTTGCGCACCGGCGATGTCGGGCGCATCGACGAGCAGGGCTTCACCACCCTGACCGACCGGGCCAAAGACGTCATCAAGTCCGGCGGCGAGTGGATCTCCTCGGTCGAACTGGAGAACTGCTTGATCGAGCACCCCCTCGTTCTCGAGGCTGCGGTCGTCGCGGTTCCCGACGAGCGGTGGCAGGAACGGCCGCTCGCTGTCGTCGTCACGAAACAAGGCGCTTCGGTCAGCGCCGATCATCTGCGAGCGTTCCTCGCGGACAAGGTCGTCAGGTGGTGGTTGCCCGAGCGGTGGGCCTTTGCGGACGAGATTCCGCGCACCAGCGTGGGCAAGTACGACAAAAAAGCCATCCGGTCGCGATACGCCGAGCACGGCTATTGGGTGATCGAAGTTCACAACTGAAGGCCGGCCTCGTGGTGTAGAACGAGTCCATGAACCTGCGGGTCATTCAGTGGGCAACCGGGTCGGTCGGTGTGGCCGCGATCAAAGGTGTGCTCGAGCATCCCGAACTCGAACTCGTGGGCTGCTGGGTGTATTCGGATGCCAAGAATGGCAAGGACGTCGGCGAGATCATCGGCACCGCCCCCTTCGGGGTTACCGCGACCAACAGCATCGACGAGATCCTCGCGCTGGATGCCGACGCGGTGATCTACGCACCGTTGATGCCCAACGTCGATGAGGTCGCCGCGCTGCTGCGGTCGGGCAAGAACGTGGTGTCTCCGCTCGGCTGGTTCTACCCCAGCGAAAAGGAAGCCGCGCCGTTGGAGGTCGCCGCGCAGGCCGGAAACGCGACGCTGCACGGCGCTGGCATCGGGCCCGGCGCCGCAACCGAGCTGTTCCCGCTGTTGATGTCGGTGATGTCCACCGGTGTGACTTTCGTTCGCGCCGAAGAGTTTTCCGATCTGCGGACCTACGGCGCACCGGACGTGCTGCGCTACGTGATGGGCTTCGGCGGGACGCCGGACAGCGCGTTGACCGGGCCGATGCAAAAGCTGCTCGACGGCGGCTTCATCCAATCCGTGCGCCTCATCGTCGACCGGCTCGGCTTTGCCGCCGATCCCAAGATCCACACCTCGCAAGAGGTGGCCGTCGCGACCGCGCCGATTGACTCGCCGATCGGGACCATCGAGCGCGGCCAGGTCGCCGGACGCCGCTTCCACTGGGAGGCGCTCGTCGGTGGCACCGTGGTGGTGCGCATCACCGTGAACTGGTTGATGGGGGAGGAAAACCTCGACCCGCCTTGGTCATTCGGGCCCGCCGGGGAG
Source organism: Mycobacterium numidiamassiliense (assembly GCF_900157365.1). Taxonomy (GTDB): domain Bacteria; phylum Actinomycetota; class Actinomycetes; order Mycobacteriales; family Mycobacteriaceae; genus Mycobacterium; species Mycobacterium numidiamassiliense. Next base: position 1,723,312 of record NZ_FUEZ01000004.1, read on the forward strand.
CGCTACGAAATGGAGATACTGGGGAATCCGGACACTTTTGTGACGGTCAAGGGATGGCAGCCGGAGAGCGTGGAGGCCGGCCTGCAGAGCAACCCCGGGATTGTCGCGACCGCGGCGCATTGCGTGAATGCGGTCCCGGCGACCTGCGCCGCCCCGGCGGGCATTCAAAGTTTCTTCGATCTGCCGCTCATCACCGGACGGGCGGCGCCGTCGCTGGCCCGCACCGACAGCTGAAAGACGCTGCATGACCACTCGACCATGCTGACGCACTGACTTCGGTACCGTCTCACCCATGTGTCGACTCTTCGGCCTGCACGCCGGGACCGACGTCTGCACAGCCACTTTTTGGCTGGTGGACGCGCCGGATAGCCTGTCCGAACAGAGCAGGCGGAACCCGGACGGTACCGGCTTGGGTGTTTTTGACGCAATCGGCCAACCCCAGTTACACAAAGAGCCGATCGCGGCATGGCAGGACGCCCAGTTCGCCACCGAGGCCCACCAGATGACCGGGACGACGTTCATCGCGCATGTGCGCTATGCGACGACCGGATCGCTCGACGTTCTCAACACCCATCCGTTCCTGCAGGACGGCCGAATCTTCGCCCACAACGGTGTACTCGAGGGCCTCGATATCCTCGATGAGCGGCTGCGCGAGGTCGGTGCCGATGACCTGGTACTGGGCCGCACCGACTCCGAGCGGGTGTTCGCCTTGATCACCGCCTCGATACGCGCCCACGACGGGGATATCTCCGCCGGGCTCGTCGACGCCATGCGGTGGCTCGCGGACACCGTGCCCATTTATGCGGTGAACGTGCTGCTGGCCACCGCCACCGAGATGTGGGCGCTGCGCTACCCGCAAACCCATGAGCTGTACCTGCTGGACCGGTCCGACAGTTCGTTGGCCCCCAAATTCGACTTGCGCACCAGGCGAATTCACGCACGCTCGGATCAGCTGTGCACGCGGTCGTCGGTGGTGTTCGCCACCGAGCCGATGGATGACGACGCCCGGTGGACTCCGTTGGAACCTGGCGAACTCGTGCACGTCGACGCCTCGCTGCAGATCGGCCGGAGCCTGGCGCTGCCCAACCCGCCGCGGCATCTGTTGCGTCGCGAGGATCTGAGCACACCGGTGCAGGACGGCCAGCATGCCTTGCCGACTACCCGACGGCCGGCTTGAGGCCGGCTGGCAGAGTGTTGGACGTGACGACCAAACGCGCGCTGGTGCTGGCCGGTGGAGGAATAGCGGGAATCGCCTGGGAGACAGGTGTTCTGCGTGGCATCGCGGATGAGTCACCGGCGGCGGCGCGGCTGCTGCTCGATTCCGACGTGTTGGTCGGGACGTCCGCCGGTTCGGCGGTCGCCGCGCAGCTCAGCAGCGGCGCCGCGCTCGAGACGCTATTCGATCGGCAAGTCGCCGAGGCGTCCGCCGAGATCGATTCCGGCGTCGACATCGAGACCATCACCGAGCTCTTCCTGGCCGCCCTGGCCGGGCCGTACGAGGCATCGGGCGATAGGACCCGCGAGCAGATGCAGCGCATCGGCGCCGTGGCGCTGCAGACCAAAACCGTCGCCGAGGCGGTGCGCCGCCAGGTGATCGCGCAGCGGTTGCCGTCCCACGAGTGGTCGCAGCGGGTGGTACGCCTGACCGCGATCGATACCGCCACCGGCGAACTCGTTGTCTTCGAACGGGATTCGGGGGTTGAGCTCATCGACGCTGTCGCGGCCAGCTGCGCGGTGCCAGGGGCGTGGCCGCCGGTGACGATCGACGGCCGACGATACATGGACGGCGGAGTGGCCAGCGCGGTCAACCTTGGTGTCGCCCACGATTGCGACGTGGCCGTCGTCTTGCTGCCCTCCGGCGAGGACACCCCGTCGCCGTTCGGTGCCGGGGCGCCCGCCGAGATCGCGGCCTTCCCCGGCACATCGTTCGCGGTGTTCGCCGACGAAAATTCGCTGGCTGCGTTCGGGCCCAACCCGCTGGATCCGCGCTGCCGGATCAGCTCGGCCGTGGCCGGACGCGAACAGGGACGCCGCGAAGCGGCTTCTGTTGCAAGGTTTTTGGGTGTCTGATCAGATAAGTTCGGCGAGCTCGATGCACGCATCGCGGTAGCCGTCGGCAATCTTGTCCACCGCGCACATTACGTCGTGCTCGGTGTGATTCGCCATCACCTGCAGCCGAAATCGCGCCTGGCCCTTGGCTACCGCCGGGTACTCCACGAGATTGGCCACCAGCCCGCTCGCGTGCAATTGGCGGCTCACCAACCGGGCGACGTCCTCGGTGCCCATCTTGACGCAGACGATCGGCGAGGGATCCCCATACACTTCAAAGCCCGCGTCTACCAGGCGTGCCCGCAGCTGCAGGATGTTCGCCATGGATTTCTGCCTCAGCTCGTCACCCTCGGGGCTTGCGACGATCTCGAAGGCCTTGAGCACCACGGCCGCCTGGAGCGGTGACAGCGCGTTGGAGAAGGTGTGCGGCGAGGCAAAGTACCGCAGGTATTCGGTGACCTTGCGATGTTTGGTGGCGACGAAACCGCCATTGGACGCAAAGGTTTTGGAGAACGAGCCCATCACCAAATCGACCTTGCCGATCATGCCCTGAATCCCGAGATGGCCTTGCCCGCCCGGGCCCATCGAGCCCAGGTCGTGCGCGACATCGACAACCAGCGTCGCCCGAAATTCGTTGGCCAGCTCCTGCATTTTCGCGATCTCGGGGGTGTCGGAGTTCATCGAGAACAGCGTCTCGGTCACGACCATGATGCCGTGGTCCGAGTCGGCCGAACGGATCGCTTCCAGTTTTGCCCGAAGGTCGGTGAGATCGTTGTGCGCGAACAGGTGGATGTTGCGAGTCGCGGCCGCGGCGCCCTCCTGCAGACAGGCGTGGGAAAGGCGGTCCATCACAATGTGATCGCTGGGCCGGACCAGCCCCTTGACGACGCCGTAGCCGGCCGACCATCCGGTGGGGAACAGGCTGACGAATTCGGCGTCGAGGAACTCGGCGATCCTACGCTCCAGGGTGAGAGAGACCGACGTGTTCCCAACCAGCGCAGGCGAACCCGCGCTGTGGACGCCGTATTCGTCGATGGCGGCTCGCGCCGCGGCCTTGATCTCGGGGTGGCCGGAAAGCGAGAGATAGTCTTGCGAACCGAAATTGGCGCCGGCCATCTTGCGGCCGCTGTCATCGTGCACCGTGGCGTGTCGTCTGGGGCCGGCCTCGGTGGAGCGGCCGAACGGCCACAGGCCTAATGCCCGCCGCAGGTCCTGCCACCGGTAGAAGTCGTCGAGGCGGTGAATGAGGTCGTGGCCGTTAAGGTTTCGGAAGTTGTGGACGCTGCCGCTCAGGGCTGCCCGGTCGGCTGCCTTGGCGGCCGAGGTCGCCTCGCTGATACCCGCGGTGAGGGTCACGTGCGCTCCTGAGATGTGGTTCGGAGGGGGTTCAGAGGGGTGATTCGTAGATTACTTGGCGCGTGTTTAATTGATCTTGAATTGTCCAGTAAATGACGCCTAACAACGGCGGTCGCAGATCTGAAAGTCGAACCGTGCTGTCAAAAGCCCGGCATCGCGGACGCTAATCCGTATGATGCCCGACCAGCCACACCGGGAGCTGACGCTCAGCAGTTCCGGTTCTCCGCAAGGCTTCTCGATTACGCCGCGGCTAGTGATGCCGGCGACGGCCCTGCGGGTGATTGGTTCAATCAAATGAATGAATTACGCCGGTAAGAATGGGAAGCTATTTGCATTCCGACTATCTGCGGGACCCTTGCATTTTAGGTCCCGTTCAGCCCTCGATGGCCGGCGGGTCGGTCGTGTCCGGCTGGGCTTCGAGACGGTCGAGGGCCTGATCGGCCAGCGCCCGACCCACCTCGATCACCTCCGCCGCCCGGTGAAAATCCAGGCTCCGGCACGTCGAACGCGGCACCTCGATCAAGAGGCTCGGTGGGTAGGCCGACAACATATGTCGGGTCAGCGCGGACTGGGCGATGTCGAATGCTCGGTACATCACCTCGAAGCTGCCCAATTTGGGAACTCCGCGCGCGTCAACGAGTGCGTCATCGCTCTCGCGCATTTCCTCGTCCGAATCCTCCGACCAGGTGTCCGCGCCGAATCGGCTCAACACCGCGCGCGCGGTGGGCCGGTCGAGCAGCGAACGGACGGCACTGGTGTCCAGTAGCGCAGAAGTGCTGCGCACCATACGGTTCAACCACTCAACGGTGGCCCCCGGCTCCGGCTCTCTTTTGTCGATCACCTCGCTACCACTGACGCCCACGGCGATCGTCAGGTCGGCGTTGACCGCGGCGAGCGGGGCCATTGGCAGCGGGTCCAGGATGCCGCCGTCGGCGAGCAAGCGCCCGCCGACTTCATGCGGAGGGATGACCCCGGGAATCGCTATGGAGGCCCGGATCGCCTCGTCGAGCGGTCCGCGCTGAAACCACACCGACTTGCCGGCCAACAGATCGGTGGCCACCGCCGTGTAGGGAATCGGCAGTTCCTCGATGGTGATCGGGCCGAGGATGTCGCGCACCGCGTCAAGAATTTTCTCGGCCCGCAGCACCCCGGCGGCGGTGATGGACGGGTCCAGCAGCCGCAAAATGGTGCGCTGCGTCAGAGATTTCGCCCAGTCGGCAAACTCGTCGAGGTGTCCGGCGGCGTGCAGGCCGCCGATCATCGCGCCCATCGACGAGCCGGTGATTCCGACGACGTCGTAGCCGCGCGCCGTCAGTGCCTCGATCACCCCGATGTGGGCGTAGCCGCGGGCACCACCGCTGCCGAGCGCTACTGCCACCCGGGGCGGTGCTGAGCCGCGGGAGCGCGGAACGACTTCGCCAGGCACCCCTTCATTTTGCGTGCCGCACGCCGCTGCCGTCGGCCCGGGTGGGCACTTTTTCCACGCGTGATCTCAATTGCGCGGGAGGTCGAAGGTCGGCTATTCGCATTCGTCGTTGGCCGCGGCGCGCGCGGCGGTGATCACGGCCGCCTGCCGGGCCAGTGTCAGCTCCGCCCAGCGGGCATTCCAGCTGCCCGCGGTGCCCGCCGGTGACGCCTGAACCATCGCCAAATAGGGCTCGAGCAGTGACTGACCGGTCTTGGGCTGGGCATCCATCCACACCTTTGCGGCATGACAGGCCTGGTAGTACTGCTCTTCGGTCGACTCCGCGGGGACATCGACCCTGGTCGTCACACCCGTAGGGGAGAGCCCGATCGCGCCCGGTGGCGCTGAACTCGGGACGCGTGCAATGGTTGACAACCCTGCCGACGACGACGAGGCCGTACCGCTGTGCGCACCATGAGCGCACGCAATGACCCCGGACAAACCCATCACGCCGACCGCCACGACGACCGCGCCCCACTTCAGGGGCCGACGACTGCACCAGCGCACCCTGACAATCTATGCAACACTGGCGGCCGTGATCGAGCGCGTCGGATTTTGTGAGTGTTGTCGGCCTTAACTCGCCGCCGCTTGCCCATCCGTACTCTCTGGAGCGCTCACCGATGTCTTTACCTGCCGCCAGTTCCGTTGCGTTGCGCCCGCGAACCCTCGCATCCCCGTCCGCCGGGCCGACGCGGCTGCGGGTTCCCGACCTTTTGCACGCCACCGATCGAGCCGCCGACGATGTGCTCAGCGGGCGCTGCGACCACCTGGTGCCCGAGGCCGGCGTACCGCAATCGCGGCGCTGGTTCACCCGCATCCAAGGCGACGACGAAATGGACATCTGGCTCATCAGCTGGGTCCCCGGGCACGCCACCGAATTGCACGACCACGGTGGCTCGCTCGGCGCGTTGACGGTGCTGTCCGGATCGCTCAACGAATTCCGTTGGGATGGAATGGGATTGCGGCGCCGTCGCCTCGATGCCGGCGATCAGGCCGGGTTTCCGCTGGGCTGGGTGCACGACGTGGTGTGGGCACCGCGCCCGGTGCCGAAGCCGGTGGTAGGGATCCAGGGGCCGGTGACCCCGACCCTGAGCGTGCACGCTTACTCGCCGCCGCTGACCGCAATGTCGTATTACGAAGTCACCGAACGCAATACACTGCGACGGAACCGCACCGAGCTGACTGACCAACCGGAAGGGACGCGATGAGCCGCATCGATCTCGTTCTGAGAGCCGCCCGCCGCCGGCTTCATCGGCTGCCCGCCGCCGAGGTGCCCGACGCGCTGCGGCGCGGAGCGGTGCTCGTCGACATCAGGCCGCAGGCCCAGCGCTTCCGCGAGGGCGAGGTGCCGGGCGCGTTAATCATCGAACGCAATGTCCTGGAATGGCGTTGCGACCCGACCAGCGACGCCCGGTTGCCCGAAGCCGTCGGTGACGACGTCGAGTGGGTGATCCTGTGTTCGGAGGGCTACACGTCCAGCCTGGCGGCGGCCGCGCTGCTGGATATCGGCCTGCACCGCGCCACCGACGTCATCGGTGGCTACCACGCGCTGGCCGGTGCCGGCGTGCTGGCCACGCTGGCCGGAGGTGAGATCGCCCCGGGCGCACTGGCAAACGCCGGAACGCCCGGTCGTCGCTGGATCTGACTACCCATTGGAGTGCAGCAGCGGCCGCAGCCGCTCGGTCTTCTCCTGCGTCCAGCCGGGCGGTGACAGCACCGCGGCCCAGCCGTCGGCGACATCGGCGACATAGTGGTGACCGTGCCCGTCCGGCACGTCCACCGCGACGGCCATATCGGCCGAGACTTGCAGGAACGTCACCACCGGGATCCACTGCGTTTGGTGCAGCACGTCGTAACCCCGTTGTTCGCGCAGCCAGTCGGGCTCGCTGAACAGCAGGTCGGGTGTCCACCACGCGATCGGGTCGGACGCGTGCTGCAGATAGACCACACGCGGATGTCCCCACTCGTCGCTGGGACGGCCCAGATTGCTTGCGCGAGCAACGAATCGAACATTCGCGCCGTCGTTGTAGATGGGTAGCCACTCTGGTGAACCGGCATCGCGTCTCGACGTCAGGTCGGTCCAGATGGTGTTGTTGAACGTCGGTCCGCTGAACAACGCGCCGTCGGTGCGGGCCACCACGTTGTTGAGGCTCATGAACGGCGCTTCGCCGCCAAAGGATCCGAGGCTCTCGCCGAACACGACGAGCTTGGGTCGGTGGCCTTCGGGCAGCAGCCGAACCAGCCGGTCCACCGCCTCGAACAGCGCCTGCCCGGCCTGGCGCGCATTCTCCTTGTCCACCAGAAAGGACAGCCAGCTGGGCAGGAACGAATACTGCATGCTCACGATCGCGGTGTTGCCGTCGTACATGTATTCCAGCGCCGAGGCTTCGGCTTCGTTGATCCAGCCGGTGCCGGTTGTCGTTGCGACGGCGATGATGTCGCGTTGCAAGCCGCCGGCGCGCTGGAGTTCGCGCGCCGCCAGCTCGGCCGTGGCGTTGATGTCGTCGGCGGAATTCAGCCCGGCATAGGCGCGGATCGGTTCGACGGCCGCGGCTCCGTTGAAAGTGGTCAGCTCGTCGACTCGGGGTCCGCCGCGGACAAAGATGCGGCCCTGGTGGCCCAGCGATTCCCACGACACCAGAGATTCGGGGCCGCCCGACCGCAGCGGGGTTTTCGGCGGTGTGGTGTCCGGACTCATCTCGTTGTTGACCGAGGCGAAGGTGTTGTTCAGGGTCCGCATCGTGTACTTGGCCACCACGCCGTTGAGTAGCGTGATCGTCAGCACCACGAGCAGCGCCACCACAATGGTGGCGGAAACCCGGAACGGCGCGATCCGATCAAGCTGGTCCACAAGGAATCTCACCAGTTTGCGGATGAGCTGACCGATCTCGACCAGACTGAACAGCACCACCACCGACAGGACCACCGTCAGCGGATAGTCGTACCACTGCAGGTGCGCCACGCCCATGAGGTTGCGAACGTCGTCCTGCCAGACGTGGAACCAGATCGCCATGAGCACCTGACCCACCGCGGCGATCGGGATCAGCACCTTCCACGCCCACCCCGGCGGTGGCGGGCTGGACTCCTTTTCGCGCATGTAGCGCACCAGCCAGACGGAAAAAACGCCCAACCCGTAACCGATGGCACCGGAGAAGCCGCTGACCAGCGCCTGGAACAGTGGGCCGCGAGGCAGCAGCGACGGCGTCAAGGAGAACCAGATGAAGATCAGGCCGACCGAGGTGCCGGTAAAGGTGTAATGGCGTACCCACCAAGGTGTTTCGACCGCATGGGGCGCGACCACGCCCGTCGCCGCGACGCTGGCTCCCGGTTCGTCCGCGGCGACTTCGGATTCGAGTTCGTCTGCGGCGACGCTGGATCCGACGCCTGCCGTTTGGTCGCTGCCCGCTTCGTCGTCGGTGTCGGTGTTGGCCGCAGAGCCCGTCTCGTTCATCGCCGGCGTCCTATCGATGGGTGAAGTTGGGGGCGCGTTTTTCGATGAAGGCGGCCATTCCTTCGGACTGGTCGTCGGTCGCGAACGTCGAATGGAACAGCCGGCGTTCGTAGAGAAGTCCCTCGGTGAGGGTGGATTCGAAGGCGCGGTTGACGGCTTCCTTGGCCATCCGGGCGGCCGAGCGGGACATCTGCGAAATGGTGGTCGCGACGGCTTTGGCCTCGGTCAGCAGGTCGTCGGCGGGCACCACCCGCGAAACCAGGCCGCTCCGTTCGGCTTCGGTGGCGTCGATGGTGCGTCCCGTCAGGATCAGGTCCATTGCCTTCGCCTTGCCGATGGCCCGGGTAAGGCGCTGCGAGCCGCCCATGCCCGGCAGCACACCGAGTTTGATCTCGGGCTGGCCGAACTTGGCCGTGTCGGCGGCGATCAGCAGGTCGCATATCATCGCGAGCTCGCACCCGCCGCCCAATGCGTGCCCGGCCACCGCCGCGATCGTCGGTGTGCGGACGGCGGCCAGCTTGCCCCAGGGGGCGAAGAAGTCCGCGCCGAACGCGTCGGCGAAGCTCAACTCGGCCATCTCTTTGATGTCGGCACCCGCGGCGAATGCCCGGGCTGAGCCGGTGATGATGATCGCCCCAATGCCGGGATCGTCGTCCAGTTCGGCTGCGGCGGTGGTTACTTCGGCCATCACCTGGCTGTTGAGTGCGTTGAGCGCCTTGGGCCGGTTCAGCGTGATGATGCCGACGCGCTCCTCGCGCTCGACCAGGATGGTTTCGTACACCTTGTCAGTCACAGAACCGCCTTTCTAGAAGCTTAGGTCGTCATCAACCGGTGCGAAATATGCGTCGACATCGGCCGCCGTCACCGCGGCCAGTGACGCCGGAGACCACTTCGGGTTGCGGTCCTTATCGATGATCAGTGCGCGAATACCCTCCACCAGGTCGTGGGAGCGCGCCGCCGTCGACGACACCCGATAGTCCTGGACCAGAACATCTTCCAGCGTTTCGAGCTTGCCGGCGCGGCGCACCGCCTCCAATGCCACCGACACCGCGATGGGGGAGCGGCTGGTGATCAGATCGGCGGCGTCGTTGGCCGGCCCGGCGTCGAGCCCGCGCAGGGCGGCGACGATGTCCTCGACGGTGTCACCGGAGAAGCATTCGTCGATCCAATCACGTTGTGCGACAAGTAAACTGGGTGGCGGTTCGACGGCATGAGAAGCGACGGCGGTCTCGACCCCGTCGGAGATGATCGCCGCGGTGAACGCCTTGAGATCATCGTGCGGCACGTAGTGGTCGGCGAATCCCAGTGCGATGGCGTCGGATCCGGAAAATGTCGCGCCGGTCAGCGCCGCGTACAGGCCCAGCGCCCCGGGTGCCCGGGACAACAAGAAGGCGCCGCCCACGTCGGGGATGAATCCGATGCCGACCTCTGGCATTGCCAACTTTGAGGTTTCGGTCACCACCCGGACGCTGCCGTGCGCACTGACGCCGACGCCGCCGCCCATCACGATGCCGTCCATCAACGACACATACGGCTTGGCGAACCGGCCGATCTGGCCGTTGAGCAGATACTCGTCGCGCCAGAATTTGCGAACCTCGACGCCGTCCTTGCGGGCGCTGTGATAGACCGCGACCACGTCGCCGCCGGCGCACAACCCGCGCTCGCCGGCCCCGGAGAGCACCACTGCGCGGACCGCGTCGTCGTCGGCCCAACGGGTCAACAGGGGTCGCAGCGCGTCCACCATCGTCTGGTTCAGCGAGTTGATCGCCTTCGGGCGGTTGAGCGTGATCAAGCCGACACCATTGACGACCTCGGTCAAGACCTCGGATTCCTCAGTCGCGCCGTCGGTCACGCCCTAGTCTCCCATCGCCGGAATCGATGCCCGAAGCGTTGCCGTGCTGGCCGTCCGGGCCTTGAGCAGCAATCTAGATCGTGACTACTGCAGCGGTGGGAGCGGGTAAGGATTATGTTTAACCCGACGTCAGCATCCGAGCCCGGAAAGGTCGTTAAATACCCAGCTCCGCTGGGAACCCGGAACGGCGACTGATCGTTGATCAGGTGTTCGCGCCATGCGAAACACAGTCTTAGGAGAGGATCCGACGGTGCGGGAGACAAGCAACCCGGTATTTCGTTCGCTGCCCAAGCAGAGCGGCGGATACGCGCAATTCGGCACTGGTGTGGGCCCGGCTCAGCAGGGCTACTACCAAGCCGACCCCTACAGGGCTCCGTACCAGGAGGCCAAAGCCTCCCGGCCGGTGACCATCGACGATGTCGTCACCAAGACCGGCATCACGCTGGGCGTGTTGACGATCACCGCGATCGTTTCGTACTTCTTGGTCTCGGCCAACCTCGCGCTGGCGATGCCGCTGACGCTGATCGGTGCATTCGGCGGCCTGGGGCTGGTGCTGATCGCCACCTTCGGGCGCAAGCAGGACAGCCCGGCGATCGTGCTGAGCTACGCGGTCCTCGAGGGTCTGTTCCTCGGTGCCATCTCGTTCGTCCTGGCCAACTTCCAGGTGCAGCATGCCAATGCCGGTGCGTTGATCCTGCAGGCCGTCATGGGCACCCTGGGTGTGTTCTTCGGCATGCTCGTCGTCTACAAGACCGGCGCCATCCGGGTCACGCCGAAGTTCACCCGCTGGGTGGTTGGCGCGATGTTCGGCGCGCTGGCCCTGATGCTCGGTAACTTCCTGCTGGGCCTGTTCGGTGTCGGCGGTGGCGCGGGGCTGGGCCTGCGCAGCGGCGGCCCGATTGCCATCCTGTTCTCGGTGGCGATGATCTGCATCGCGGCGTTCAGCTTCCTCATCGACTTCGACGCGGCCGACCAGATGATCCGCGCCGGAGCACCCGAGAAGGCGGCGTGGGGCATCGCGCTTGGCCTGACCGTGACGCTGGTCTGGCTCTACCTCGAGATCCTGCGTCTGCTCAGTTATCTGCAGAACGATTAGCAAGCTCGACAGAAAAAGCCGGCACGCTGAGAAGCGTGCCGGCTTTTGTCTGCGCTGAGGGCTAGCCGAGCCGCTCGATCACCATTTCTTGCTCAACACGAGGGCCTGCGCCCCTGGTTGTAGCTGCTGGGCCGGCCGGCCCAGCAGCGTCGAGACTGTATCGGCGACGACTTCGAAGCAAAAGTCAACGAGCCGGGTGGCCTTTTCGGGGTCGGCTTGTGGACAGCACACCAGCGCGCAAACGTCTTGGCGGCCCAAACCGACCAGAGCATCTTGCGCTGCCGGTGTTCCCCGTGGCGCCGGTGACCAGGATCATGTCACCATTCCGGCCTCTCGGCCGGCAGTTCGCTCAACGGTGTGACGGTCGCCCATCTTTCGACGATCTTGCCACCGGCGAGCCGCCATAACACGAACCCGTGAAACTCCATCCGCTGACCCGTCTTGGCGTGCGTGCCCGTCCAAATATTCCGCACCACAACTTTGTCGCCCTCGGCCAGCGCATCGAGCACATCGACGTGCAGGTCGGGAAGCAGCAAATGCAATTCGGCCATCAGAGCGCGGTCCCCGTCGCGTCCGCACGGTTGACCCCCTGGACCGTCGTGGTCGTAGAAGTCCGCGGACATGTTGCGGATGACCGCATCGAGGTCTTTCTGGTTGACGAACTCGTCGAAGTGCTGCAGGACCAAGCGCCGATTCCGTTCTGGATCGGTCATCTGCCGTGCCGGGTCGGTCATGGTTTCCTCCGCATACGTTGCGGCCAGCATCGTGCGCACGTTGCGTGTGCGTCTTTCCTGTTTCGGTTGTTGCATAATGCGCCGCGGGTGCGGCGTCGGGTGGCGTGGTAGACAAGTCCGCAATGGGTGCCGACTATCCCGAGCTTCCCGCGGACGAGCCGTGGGCCGCTGCGCGAGTCTTCTTTTCCGCCGAAGAGTACCGCCATCCGCCGACGGGTTTGGTGCAACTGCGGCTGGTGCGGCGGGGAAGTGCCTACCTCGACGTCGATCTCGGGCTTGGGCTTCGCCGCGTGTTCAGCCGACCCGGTGACCTCCTTCTCACCCTGGGTGACCGGGCCACCATCTTTCGCGGCGAAGACGCCCGCGAGCTCACCTTGCTACAGATCAGGCCGCGCGCGGCGGTAAAACTTCTACGCCAAAGCGGCGGCCGAACGCTGCAGGACCTGCATCCGCTGCTGCGCCGCCCGGTGCGCGACCAGGTGATCGCCGAAATACTGCGCCGCCTGGAATGCGGCGGTTATCGCACCGCCACCGCCCAGCAGTGGGCGTTGGGGCTGATGTTCGCCCACCTGCTCGACCTCGCCCGCCAGATTGTCTCCAGCCACCCGAGACCACCGCTAACGGGTGAGGCCCTTACTGAACTGCTTATCCACGTCGAAGAGCATCTGGCCGAAGCGTGGACGGTCGATCGACTTGCCGCCAAAGTAAACCTCCCTCGGCGCACGTTCGCTGCCGCGTTCAAACAGGCCAAGGGCTTATCCGTGCATCAGTACCTGCTGCAGCTGCGCGCCGATCAGGCCGTCGCCTTGTTGACAGGCACGGACTTGCCGATCGCCGACATCGCCCAAAGTGTCGGCTTCGCCCATCAGGCGCATATGACCCGGGTGCTCAACCGTCTCAAGCGCCGCACACCGGCTCAACTACGAAGAGAAGCGTGAGATTTGCTGAGGCCTAGCTGAGCCGCTCGATCACCATCGCCATGCCCTGGCCGCCGCCGACACACATGGTCTCGAGGCCAAAGGTCTTGTCGTAGGTCTGCAGGTTGTTCAGCAGCGTGGTGGCGATGCGGGCGCCTGTCATGCCGAACGGGTGCCCCAGCGCGATCGCGCCGCCGGAGACGTTCAGCTTGTCCTCGTCGATGCCCAACTCGCGGGCCGAGCCCAGCACCTGCACCGCGAAGGCCTCGTTGATCTCGAACAGGTCGATGTCGCTGACCGACAGGCCGGCCCGCTGCAGCGCCTTCTTGGAAGCCTCGATCGGCCCCAAGCCCATGATCTCCGGCGACAGGCCGCTGACCCCGGTGGACACGATGCGGGCCAGCGGCTTGAGGCCCAGTTCCTTGGCCTTGGTGTCGCTGGTGATCACCAGCGCGGCAGCGCCGTCGTTCAGCGGGCAGGCATTGCCCGCGGTGACGGTGCCGTTGGGCCGGAACACCGGCTTGAGCTCGCTGATCTTCTCGTAGGTGGTACCGGCCCGCGGACCGTCGTCGGTGCTCACCGTGGTGCCGTCCGGCAGGGTGACCGGGGTGATCTCGCGCTCGAAGAAGCCGCTCTTGATCGCCTCCTCGGCGCGGTTCTGGCTGCGCACCCCCCAGCGATCCTGGTCTTCGCGGCTGACGCCGGTGAGCAATGCGACGTTCTCCGCGGTCTGGCCCATCGCGATGTAGACGTCGGGCACGTTCCCGTCGGCGCGGGGGTCGTGCCATTCGTCGGCGCCGGCCGCTGCCGCGGTTGAACGCTCCTGGGCCTCCCCGAACAGCGGGTTCTTGGTGTCCGGCCAGGAGTCGGCGCTGCCCTTGACGAATCGGGAGACGGTCTCCACACCCGCGGAGATGAACGCGTCGCCCTCGCCGGCCTTGATCGCGTGGAAGGCCATCCGGCTGGTCTGCAGCGACGAGGAGCAGTACCGGTTGACCGTGGTGCCGGGCAGGAAGTCGTAGCCGAGCTCGACGGCGACAGCGCGCGCCAGGTTGTAGCCGGCCTCACCGGCCGGTTGGCCGCAGCCCAGGATGAGGTCGTCGATCTGGTGCGGGTTGAGCGCGGGCACCTTGTCCAGCGCGGCCCGCACCATCTGGGCGGCCAGGTCATCGGGCCGAATGCTGACCAGCGATCCCTTCATGGCGCGTCCGATCGGCGAGCGTGCGGCGGAGACGATGACTGCTTCAGGCATGACGGTTCCCTTCAGATCCTTCGGATGAGTGCGGGCTCGCCGGACACGCGGGTGGCACACCACGCAGGCGGGCTCAACAAGTCCTCGTTAAATCTAGTCACGGCCCATTGGCTGGTGGGACGACGGGCCAGACGAACTGGGTGCGGGGCGCCGCCATAGCCTTGCCACGGCGCTCAATCGCGTGTTGGCCGCCCCGAGCTCGGGCTCGCCGGCACGCGATGCCAGGTTGAGCACCGGGCTGTGCACCTCTTGGCCCAGCGCGTCGCAGAGCGCCACCAGCAGCTGGGCCGCCGCCAGCGCGTATGCCCTCGACGACGGGTGGAAGCCGTCGGCGGAGAACATCAGCTCCGGTGTCGCCCGGAATTGGGGAGCCAGCAGATTCGCGAGCGGCACCGGCGTGCCACCGGCCGCTCGCACAGCGCCGGCCTGGGCGCGGGCCAGCCGTACAGTCCGGCTGTGCGCCAGGGAACGCAGCGGCTGCGGGATGGCGGTGATCACGCCCAGATCCGGGCAGGTGCCGACGACCACCACCGCACCCCGGGTGCGCAACTTTGTCACCGTCCTGCCCAGCCGCCGGGCCGACTGGCTGATCCCGTTCAGCGCCGTCACGTCGTTGGCGCCGAACATCATCACGGCAGCGTCCGGCGGCGGTCCGGCGACGAACATCGCGTCGACTTGACCGGAGACGCCTTTGGACGTGGCGCCGACAATGGCCTTGGTGCTCAACCGAATTCGTTTACCGGTCTGATCGGCGAGCCCGCGCGCGATCAGCACGCCCGGCACTTCCTCGGCGCTCATGCAGCCGTAGCCGGTGGCGGTCGAATCCCCGAAGATCATCATGTGCAGGTCTACCGTCATGCCGCGCTGCCATCGTTCCACCGGTCCGCCGCCGGGGTTGTACACGCCGTCGGCGCGGGGCGGGATGTCCCACGCCTTGGGGATGACAGTGCGCGCGTGGCTGGCCTGGCCGACCAGCAGGTTGCGTGCGCCGAGATAGGCCGTACCGGTCGAGGCAAGCGCACCCGCTGCCGCAAGGGCGAGGGTCGAGCGACTTGGCAACCGCATGGTCACGCGATCAGTTTAGAACTGCTTTGACGTTTGCGTGGGCTGCTGGCAAACGTTGTGGTCACGTTGTGAATCAAATGTGGTATCAATTCAGACTCTTCAAACGTTGGACTCAGAAACGCCTGCGAAGCTGATTCTAACGGGAGGGTTGGACAACCCGGTGAATGGAAGTTACTGACAGTTAGTCAGCTCTCCGCATGCTGTATCGGACTACAACGACGTAGGAAGTGTTGGGCATGAGTGCACCTAGTTGGGCTTCCGGCTCGCCGAGGGAGGCTGTTCGCGCGCGTGATCTCCTCAGGGCGCGCAAGGCACAGAGTCGCAGATTTGCGACCAGCGACGGCGCACCCGTCGAGGTGCTCGAATCCGGGCCGAGCGTCCCCGCCCGAGTCGCCACCCTGGCGTCGCGACTCACCATCAGGCCGATCTTGGCGGCCGGCAGCAACGCGCCCACCCTGCCGTGGCCGTGGGGCCTGATCGATCTGGCGGCCAAGGCCCTGCTTCCGGTGTCGGCCACCGTCCGGGACACGGTGCGGCTGGCCAATGCCTCGGCGCAGTTGGTCCGCGCGCCCGGAGTGTTGCCGGCGGACGGCAGTCGACGCATGGTCGTCTACTTCCACGGCGGCGCGTTCCTCACTTGTGGGGCGAACTCACACGGCCGTGTCGTCGAGGCCATCTCAAAGTTCGCCGATTCGCCCGTGTTGGTCGTCAATTACCGCCTGCTGCCTAAACATTCGATCGGCATGGCGCTCGACGACTGCCGCGACGGCTACGAATGGGCGAAGCTGCGCGGCTACGACGCCGACCAGATCGTGCTGGCCGGCGATTCCGCGGGCGGATACCTGGCGTTGACCCTCGCCCAGCGGCTGCAGGAAGAGGGCGAGGAGCCGGCGGCGCTGGTCGCGATCTCGCCGTTGCTGCAACTGGCCAAGGAATACAAGCAGTCACATCCCAACATCAAGACCGACGCGATGTTCGCCTCCAAGGTGTTCGATGCGCTCATCGAATTGGTTGCCAGCGCCGCCGAGAAGAACATCGTCGACGGCAAGCCGGAAGAAATGTACGAACCCCTGGAACACATCAAACCCGGACTACCGCGCACCCTGATTCATGTGTCGGGCTCCGAGGTGTTGCTGCACGACGCGCAGCTAGCGGCCAGCAGGCTCGCCGCGGCCGGGGTGCCGGTCGAACTACGGGTGTGGCCCGGCCAGGTGCACGACTTCCAGCTGGCGGGACCGCTGGTGCCCGAGGCCGCGCGCTCGCTGCGCCAGATCGGGGAGTACATCCGCGAGGCCACCGGCTGACAATTGATTTTCGCGGCTCGACCTTGCGGCCGCCGGCCGCGGCGATGGCACCAGGAGCGGGTGTGCGTGGCCCGAAATCGCCTGAGACCATGAACGCATGCGAATTGCGCAGCACATCAGCGATCTCATCGGCGGCACACCACTGGTGCGGTTGAACTCGGTCATCCCGCCCGGCGCGGGCACGGTCGCGGCCAAGGTCGAGTACCTCAACCCCGGTGGCAGCTCCAAGGACCGGATCGCGGTGAAGATGATCGACGCCGCGGAGGCCAGCGGGGTGCTGAAGCCCGGCGGCACCATCGTCGAACCCACCTCGGGCAACACCGGCGTCGGTCTTGCCCTGGTCGCGCAGCACCGCGGCTACAAGTGCGTCTTCGTCTGCCCGGACAAGGTCAGCGAGGACAAGCGCAACGTGCTCGTCGCCTACGGCGCCGAGGTGGTCGTGTGCCCGACGGCGGTGCCGCCCGAGCACCCGGACAGCTACTACAGCGTTTCCGACCGGCTGGTCCGCGAGATCGACGGCGCCTGGAAGCCCGATCAGTACGCCAATCCGCAAGGCCCCGCCAGCCACTACGAGACCACCGGCCCGGAGGTCTGGGCCGACACCGACGGCAAGGTCACCCACTTCGTCGCCGGGGTCGGCACCGGTGGAACGATCTCCGGAGCGGGTCGCTACCTCAAGGACGTGTCGGGTGGTGCGGTGCGCATCATCGGCGCGGACCCCGAGGGCTCGGTGTATTCGGGCGGCAGCGGCCGGCCGTATCTGGTCGAGGGCGTCGGCGAGGACTTCTGGCCGGCCGCCTACGACCCGAGCGTGCCCGATCAGATCATCGCGGTCTCCGATTCCGACTCCTTCGACATGACCAGGCGACTGGCCCGCGAGGAAGCGTTGCTGGTCGGCGGATCGTGCGGGATGGCGGTCGTGGCCGCGGCCAAGGTGGCCGAAGAAGCCGGACCCGACGCCCTGGTCGTGGTGTTGCTGCCCGACGGCGGCCGCGGCTATCTGTCCAAGATCTTCAACGACGCGTGGATGTCCTCGTACGGGTTCTTCCGCAGTCGCCTCGACGGTTCGACCGAGCAGCCCACGGTCGGCGACGTGCTGCGCGGCAAGTCCGGGGCGCTGCCCGACCTGGTGCACACGCATCCGTCCGAGACGGTGCGCGACGCGATCGGCATTCTGCGCGAGTACGGGGTGTCCCAGATGCCGGTGGTCGGCGCCGAGCCCCCGGTGATGGCGGGCGAAGTCGCCGGCAGCGTCTCCGAGCGCGAACTGCTCTCGGCCGTGTTCGAGGGCCGCGCCAAATTGGCCGACGCCGTCTCCGAGCACATGAGCCCGCCGTTGCCGTTGATCGGCGCCGGCGAATTGGTCAGCGCCGCCGGCAAGGAGCTGCGCGACTGGGACGCCTTGATGGTGGTGGAGCAGGGCAAACCAGTCGGCGTCATTACCCGCTATGACCTGCTGGGATTCCTCTCGGATCCGTCCCGGCGACGTTAGCCCGCGTGGGTCAAATTTCCGTCGCGCGGACTCGCCTCTCAGGTACTGTTAGGCCGCTAGTTCAGCTAACCCGCAGTGGAAGGTTGTCCCATGACCGATCAACCGCCGCCCGGCGGGTCTTACCCGCCGCCCGCCCCTGAACCTGCTGGCGGATACGAGCCGCCATCTGGCGCTTACGAACCTCCGCCTCCCCCGGGCGGCGCTGTCTCTTATACCCCTCTGACGCCGCCGACGAAGAGGGTAGGGGAGGTGCCGGTGGAGCGCGGGGGGGCCCCCCCCCCGCCGCCCCCGTCGTCCGGTGGGTACGCACCGCCTCCGCCCGGACCGGCGCTGCGCGCCCTGCCGACGGCGTCCTACGCGTCGTGGATCACCCGGGTGTTGGCATTGCTCATCGACTACCTCCCGTACGCCGTCCTGCAGGGCATCGGGACGGGGCTGATGTTCGCCACCCAACAGTCGCAATGCGTCACCGACGTCAGCCAGTACTCGGTCAGCCAGGTGTGCGCCTCACAGCCTTCGCTGATCGGTCAGCTGCTGCAGTGGGTGGCGACGCTGGTCGGCCTGGCGTACTGGGTCTGGAACCGCGGCTACCGTCAGGGCACCACCGGGCAGAGCCTGGGCAAGACCGTGATGAAGATCAAGCTGGTCAGCGAAAACACCGGGCAGCCAATCGGTTTCGGGTTGGCGATCGTGCGCGATCTCGCCCACATCGTCGATGGGATCATCTGCTTCATCGGCTTCCTGTTTCCGCTGTGGGACGCCAAACGGCAGACCCTCGCCGACAAGATCATGACCACTGTGGTCCTGCCGATCGAGTGATCGGTTGTGCTACCGCACCGTTGCGAGGAATTCCTCAGTGCGGCGGCGTGATTCGTTGCGCGCTGCCGGGCTTTCGCCCAGGGCGATGACGCGCGCCGCCAGGTCGGTGACGCCGGCGTCGCGGTAGCGACGCAACCTGGTCAGCACTGCGGTCTCGTCTCCGGCGGCCATGGTGTCGCCCACGTCGGTGGCATCGCCACGCTCGAGTAGCCGCAGGTAGTTCGGTGACAGCTCGGCATGGCCCAGCACCTGATTGGCGCGGGCACGCGCCTGCTCGACCTCACCGTTGGAGCACAAAGCGACGGGCACACCCGCGACGATCCGCGGGGCCGGGCGCCCGGCGGCGGCCGCGCTGATGCGCGGAACGACGTGCTCGGCGACGGCGCGTTCGTCGGCCATCCACAGGATGGTCCCGTCGGTGTGTTCGCCGGCCAGGCGCAGCATCGTCGGCCCCAGCGCGGCCAGCAGCAGCGGCGGCCCCGCGCCGGTGACATCGATGGGGCTGTGCACCCGGTAGGTCTCGTTCTCCACGTCGACGGTTCCCGGTCCGGCGAACGCCGCGCCCAACACCTCGAGGTAATCCCGCACCTGGCGGGCCGGACGATCGTAGGAAAGGCCGAGCTGTGTATCCACGATCCAGTGGTGGGATGCCCCGATGCCGAGGGTGAACCGTCCGGCGCACGCGATGCGCGTGGTCAGCGCCTGCTGCGCCATGGCGATGGGATGACGGGTCTGGATAGGCACGATCGCGGTGCCCAGCTCGATGCGGTCGGTGCACTGGCCGGCCAGCGCCAGCACCGACATGGCATCGAGATATCCGGGCACCTGCGGGAACCAGAAGGAGGCAAAGCCGTGCTGCTCGGCTGACCGCGCGGCGGAGAGCAGCGTGGGCAGGCGTTCGGCGGGCCGGCAATCCTTGTCGGTGCCCAGCATCAGGCCTATCCGCACCGCGGCTCACGGCACATGGCGATCCCATTCGAAGGCGACGACCGGATGGAACGGAGCGGCGAAAAGCGGTGTGATGCCGAGGTTTTGCCAACGGCGTTCGAGCACGGGCCGCAGCCGCGTCGCGGTGGCCACCGGATCGTCGTCCAGGAAGCAGTAGGTCAGCAGCTGGCCCGGCGGCGCGCCCGCCAACCGCTCGTCGACGCGCAGCGACTCCAAGGACCAGACGCCGGCCACGCCCTCGACGTCGGTCAGCTCCGCCGGCGCGACGCTACCGTCCTCGATCAGTAGGTAGGCGCCCAGAATCGGCCGCCACGGCAGGACGTCGGCACCGATCTTGACCCGTGGCGCGGCCACTTTGGTCGCCACGCCGTAGACGCCGCGCTCGACGTGTGGCAGCAGGGCCAGCTTTCGTCCGGCACCGCCGAGCGCGGCCGACAGTTCGTTGAACCCGTCGAGTCCGCCGAGGTCGCTGAAGAAATACGTCATCACGTGATCGACGGGCTCGAATCTGCCCCCGGTGATGGCCCGTGCGGCGCGACACTGCGGCGTGGACACCAGCCGCAGCGAGGCGCGCACCGCCGAAAGCCGGTGCTGTTCCGGCCGGTGGTCGAGGGTATGCCAGCGCAGGTACTCGGCGTCGGTGCCGTCGGGATGCCGGGTCGCCATCGAGACGAACGCCGTCGTGATGTCGCCGCGCCCGGTGGCGAGCACCTGGTCGACCTGATCCGACGGTGTCCCGGGGAAGTGCGTCGTCACGCCGTCACCGGTAGCGTGATTTCGGGGTGGCGACTTTGTACCATTCGGCGGAACCCGTCGCGCCAGGAAACCTTTGTGCGCCCCAGTATTTCGTGCATGCGCGTGACGTCGGGCCACAACGGGGTGTGGGCGTTGGGCGAGTATTCGAAGACGGGTTGGACGCCGACCAGCTTGCCCAGGTAAGCGCAGTAGTCTTCGATGCTGACGGTTTCGCTGCCGGCCCAATTGACCACGACAGGGGGCGTGTCCGCGACTTCCATTGCGCGGATGCCGAATTCGACGTAATCATCCTCGTAGATCGGGTTGTAGTTGTTCGGTGCGTCGGGGTGCAAGCGGATTGGCTTGTGCGCCAACAGCATTTCCAGGCGGTCGGCCGGGGCGCCGCCCTGGGGGCCGTACGTGGAACAGATCCTGATGATGGTCAACGGAATTCGGTGCTGCTCGGCGATCCAGGTACACACCGCCTCTGCGGCGACCTTGGAGAACGAATAGTTCGCCCGCAGTGGCGCACCGGGCGGATCGCTCTCGGTCAACGGACGCCTGCCTTGATAGGCGTAGATCGAACCGGTCGAGCAGAACACAAAGCCCTTGGCCGCGCGGCAGTGATACAGCAGGTTGCCCGAGCTCTGGGCGTTGGTGTGCAGGCAGCGGATCCAGTCGTCGGTCCCCGTATCGACGGCCGCGTGCAAGACGTAGGTGAAGTCGCCGGGGAGCCCGGAAAAGTCGCCGGTGCTGACGTCGAACGCGATCGGCGTGATGCCCGCGGCGGTCAGCTTGTCCCGATCGGCCGGGCTCCTCAATCGGGCGGCACCCCACACTTCGTTGTCGGCCGCCAGCGCCCGGGCGATGGGGAAGGCGACCTTGCCGGTCGCTCCTGTGATCAAAACCTTTTGTCCGCGCAGGGGTTTCCCTCCTTGTTGGCACTCTTGGGGCGCTCGCCGTCCCAGTAGGTTCTCCCGCCCGGCGCTTGTATGTCAAGTTCTTGATACTGTTACGCGCGAGCCGTTAAATGGAGGTCGATGGAGCTCACGTTCGGCGCCGAAGTCGAGTCATTCCGAGCCGATTTCGTCGCTTTCCTCGATGAACACCTGCCCGACGAGGCGGCCGCCGCCGAGCGGTCGCGGTCGACCGCGCACCTGCCGGAATGGGCGCGCAAGTGGCAGCGCCTGTTGTTCGACCACGGTTGGCTGCTGCCCGCCAACCCGCCGGAATTCGGCGGCCGCAACGCCGGCATTCTGCAGCTCTACGTGTACCGGGAAGAACTCTCCCGGCGGCGCATTTACCACTCGTTCAACCCGCAGGGCGTCGGGACCGTTGTGGCGTCTCTGCTGACCTTCGGCACCGACGAGCAAAAGCGGCGATGGGCGGTGCCGATTCTGCGGGCGGAGATGACGGCCTCGCTCGGCATGAGCGAGCCGGGGGCCGGGTCCGACCTGGCCGGCCTGCGCAGCAGGGCCGTCCCGGAGGGCGACCATTTCGTGGTCAATGGACACAAGCTGTGGACCTCGGGCGCCCACGACGCCGACGTGCTGCTCACTTTTGTGCGCACTGATCCTGACGCGCCCAAGCATCGGGGGATCAGCGTGCTGCTCATTCCCCGGGACGCTCCCGGCGTGTTGTGCCGCCCGTTTCCCGCGGTGTACGACCGCGACAACCTCGACTTCAACGAGGTGTTCCTGACCGATGTCCGGGTGCCTGCCGAGAATCTGGTCGGCCCACTGCACGGCGGCTGGCAGGTGGCCAACGGCTCGCTGATGCACGAGCGCACGCTGATGTGGATGGCGTTCGCCGACCGGCTCCGCGACCTGCTGGAGGACTTCCGTCCGCTGCGGGCCGTCGACCGCGATCGCTACGCCACCATCGCGATGGATACGCAGGCCCTGCGGCTGTTGGGGTCGGCGGCGTTGGCCCGCGAAGCCAGGGGCGAGGGCAATGGGGCGGGGATGTCGGTGCTCAAATTGCTGGGCTCGGAGGCCGAGCAGAACGCGGCTCGCTGTGCCCTGGACGCGGCCGGACTCGACGGTCTTGTCGACCCGACGATGACGGCGCCCTACAACCCCTACCGTCCTGAGGTGTTCACCGCCGGCTGGTTCGCGCGCTATATCGGCACGTTCGCGGGCACCACGGCCGGGGGCACCTCGGAGATCCAGCGCAACATCATCGCCGAACGGCTACTGGGCCTACCGAGAAGTTGAGCCAACGGCCGGCGATGGGCGCGCCGGCCACTCACTAAGCTGATCGTCGATGAGCGAAAACCACGAAATCACCGGCCTGGCCACCAAAGCCATTCACGCCGGCTATCGCCCCGATCCGGCGACCGGGGCGGTGAACGCTCCGATCTACGCGAGCAGCACCTTCGCCCAAGACGGTGTCGGCGGCTTGCGCGGGGGATTCGAGTACGCGCGCACCGGCAACCCGACGCGGGCGGCGCTGGAGGCCTCGCTGGCCGCGGTGGAAGAGGGCAGATTCGGCCGGGCCTTCAGCTCCGGGATGGCCGCCACCGACTGTGCCCTGCGGGCCATCCTGCGGCCGGGCGACCACATCGTCATCCCCAACGACGCCTACGGCGGCACCTTCCGGCTCATCGACAAGGTCTTCACGAAGTGGAACGTCGAGCACACACCGGTCGCACTGTCGGATCTGGACGCCGTTGCCGCCGCGATCACCCCGAAGACCCGGCTGATCTGGGTGGAAACCCCGACCAATCCGCTGCTGTCCATCGCCGACATTGCGGCGATCGCCCAAATCGGTGGCACAAATGCGGCAAAGGTCTTGGTGGACAACACCTTTGCCTCGCCCGCCTTGCAACAGCCGTTGACGCTGGGTGCCGACGTCGTGCTGCACTCGACCACCAAGTACATCGGCGGCCACTCCGACGTGGTGGGCGGTGCGTTGGTCACCAACGACGAAGAGCTGGACGAGGCCTTCGCCTTCTTGCAGAACGGGGCCGGTGCGGTGCCGGGCCCGTTCGACGCCTACCTTACGATCCGCGGCCTCAAGACGTTGGTGCTAAGGATGCAGCGACACAGCGAAAACGCTTCCGCCGTAGCCGAATTCCTCGCCGGGCACCCCGCGGTCAACACGGTGCTGTACCCGGGTCTGCCCGGCCACCCTGGACACGGTGTCGCCGCTCGGCAGATGAACGGCTTCGGCGGCATGGTGTCGGTGCGGATGCGCGGCGGCCGGGCCGCGGCCGAGGAGCTGTGCGCGCGCACCCGCGTGTTCATCCTTGCCGAATCGTTGGGCGGGGTGGAGTCGCTGATCGAGCAGCCCAGCGCCATGACGCACGCGTCGACGGCCGGTTCGCAACTCGAAGTGCCCGACGACCTGGTGCGGCTGTCGGTCGGCATCGAAGACATCGCCGACCTGCTGGCCGATCTCGAACGGGCGCTGGCCTAACTAGGAGTGGTAGGGCTCCGCGCTGATCAACGTGACCTCGACGGTGTTTCCGTTGGGCACGGTGTAGCTGCGGGTCTCGCCCTCCTTGGCATCGATCAGGGCGGCGCCCAGCGGTGAGTTCGGCGAATACACCTCGAGCTTGCCCTCGTTGACGCCCTCCTGGCGGGTGGCGATCAGGAAGGTCTCGGTGTCGGACTTGTCGCCGTTGTAGTAGACCTTCACCACCGAACCGGGCAGCGCGACGCCGGACTGCTTGGGTGCCTCGCCGACCTTGGCGTTGTTGAGCAGGTCCTGCAGCGAGCGGATGCGGGCCTCTTGCTGGCCCTGCTCCTCGCGGGCGGCGTGATAACCGCCGTTCTCGCGCAGGTCACCCTCCTCGCGGCGGTCGTTGATTTCCGCGGCGATGACGGGACGATTGGCGATCAACTGATCGAGCTCGGCCTTCAGCCGGTCATGTGATTCCTGGGTCAGCCAGGTCACCTGAGTGTCGGTCATGTCGTCGTGCTCCTCGTCTTGTTGTTCCGCGTATCCGCGTAAGCCTGTGGGCCCCGTCGTCGGGGCGTATCCGGGTCCCACCCGGTGCTGCCGTTCCGTCCGCCCACGGCCTTTAATGCAGCAATACACGGTCCCAATAGGAACCGTGCATTCACCCATGTTACCACTGTGGAAACAGCTAATGACGCCATTCGCGGTCCGCCTTCGTTTTGAACTCAGGCCGCGCGCAGGTAGCCGGGCACATCGGTGCCGCATCCGTAGACGTCGGCCATCGCCGGCGGTCGCGACGATTTCATCGTCGTGGTTACCTGCACCGTGGCCGCGGTGGACGGCGCGACCAGGACCTCACGCCGACCGGTTTCGCTGCCGTCTTTCGAGCGAACCCGCACGATGCAGTCCACCGGCCGCGACGGATCGGATCGCGTCACGCTGATTGTCACCGCCGCCGTCTCCTGGTCGATCACCTGATAGCCGGCCAGGGAGCCGGAGACATCGCTGGTGCCCAGCCGCTGATAACCGATGACGGCGACGGCCATGCCCGCCGCGACGACCAGCACGCCCAGCACGATCGCCGCCCGACGCCGCGACGGGCGCGACAACCGGGTACGCCCGTAGCGGGCGTCGGGACGTGGAATGGAAGTCTGCGTCATAGGAGTTTCACAACCGCACTGTTGGCTGCCGGACCCCGGCCGCCAGGATGGTAACGATCGGGAACTGGAATTATAGGGTCACACCCGCGGAAACGGCAGACCAATGAAGGGGGCACGTGAGCGAGCTTCGGCTGATGGCGGTGCACGCCCACCCCGACGACGAGTCCAGCAAGGGCGCGGCCACCCTGGCCCGTTACGCCGACGAGGGTCATCGCGTCCTGGTGGTCACGCTGACCGGCGGCGAGCGCGGCGACATTCTCAATCCGGCAATGGACCTGCCCGACGTGCGCGAGCACATCGCCGAGATCCGCCGCGACGAGATGGCCAAGGCCGCCGAGATCCTGGGGGTCGAGCACACCTGGCTCGGCTTCATCGACTCCGGCCTGCCCACCGGCGACCCGCCGCCCCCGCTGCCCGAGGACTGCTTCGCGCTGGTGCCGCTGGAGGTGGCCGCCGAGGCGCTGGTGCGGGTGGTTCGCGACTTCCGGCCGCACGTGATGACCACCTACGACGAGAACGGTGGCTATCCCCATCCCGATCACATTCGCTGCCACCAGGTTTCGGTCGCGGCCTACGAGGCGGCCGCCGACTATTGCCGCTTCCCGGACGCCGGCGAGCCCTGGGCGGTGGCCAAGCTCTACTACAACCACGGCTTCCTGCGGGCGCGGATGCAGCTGCTGCACGACGAGGCCATCAAGCATGGTCAAGAGGCCCCGTTCAAGAAGTGGCTCGAGCACTGGGATCCCGCGCACGACCCGTTCGCATCGCGGGTGACCACCCGTGTCGAATGCTCGAAATATTTCGGCCAGCGCGACGACGCGCTGCGCGCGCACGCCTCCCAGATCGACCCGAATCACGACTTCTTCGCCGCTCCCCTTTCGTGGCAGGAGCGGCTGTGGCCGACCGAGGAATACGAATTGGCCCGATCCCGCGTGCCGGCCCACATACCCGAGACGGATCTCTTCGCCGGAATCGAGAACAACGCGTGAGTCACCTTTTGCTCACAGTGATTGCGGACGGGGCGCCGCACAACAACGGGCCGGATTTCGGCAAGGCCAGCCCGCTGGGTCTGCTGGTGGTCGTGCTGCTGCTGATCGCCACCCTGTTCTTACTGCGATCGATGAACCGGCAACTGAAAAAGGTGCCCGAATCGTTCGACCCCCAGCACCCCGAGCCCGACCAAGCCGCCGACGAGGGCACCGACACGGTCGGGCAGAACCCCGGGCAGACGAATGGGCAGCCGGCGCCGGGGAAGCCGGACGATGAGCCCGGCTGACTCGTCGTCGGCGACCAACACCCTCGGGCTGGCCACCAGCCCGTATCTGCGTCAGCACGCCGACAACCCGGTGCACTGGCAGCAGTGGACGCCGCAGGCGCTGGCGCAAGCCGCCGCCCGCGATGTGCCGATCCTGCTGTCGATCGGCTACGCCGCATGCCATTGGTGTCACGTGATGGCCCACGAATCGTTCGAGGACGACGAGGTGGCCGCGGCGATGAACGCGGGATTCGTCTGCATCAAGGTCGACCGCGAGGAACGCCCGGACATCGACGCGGTGTACATGAACGCCACCGTCGCGCTGACCGGGCACGGCGGCTGGCCGATGACATGCTTCCTGACCCCCGACGGCCGGCCTTTCTTCTGTGGCACCTATTACCCGAAAGAGGGCTTCCTGCAGCTTCTTTCGGCTGTCAGCGACACGTGGCAGAGCCGTCGCGGTGAGGTCGAGGAGGCCGGCGACCACATCGTCGGCGAGTTGCGCAAGGTCTCGGCCGGTCTGCCTTCCGGGGGCCCGAACGTCGCTCCCGAGCTGTGTGATCACGCCGTCGCGACCGTGCTGCGCGAACAGGACACGGTGCACGGCGGCTTCGGTGGCGCGCCGAAATTCCCGCCGTCGGCGTTGCTCGAGGCGCTGCTGCGCCACTACGAGCGCACCGGATCGCCGGCCGCGCTGCACGCCGTCGCCCAGGCCGGCAACGCCATGGCACGCGGCGGCATCTATGACCAACTTGCCGGCGGCTTCGCCCGCTACAGCGT
Organism: Mycobacterium numidiamassiliense; assembly: GCF_900157365.1. GTDB lineage: Bacteria > Actinomycetota > Actinomycetes > Mycobacteriales > Mycobacteriaceae > Mycobacterium > Mycobacterium numidiamassiliense. Next base: position 1,750,447 of record NZ_FUEZ01000004.1, read on the forward strand.
CGACAATGCCTGGGTCATACCGCATTTCGAGAAGATGCTGTACGACAATGCGCTACTGCTGCGTGCCTACGCGCACTGGGCCCGGCGCACCGCGGATCCGTTGGCGCGCCGCGTCGCCCGCGATACCGCGAACTTTCTGCTCGACGACCTGGCCGACGGCGACCTGTTCGTCTCGTCCCTGGATGCCGACGCGGACGGCCGCGAGGGCTCGACCTACGTATGGACGCCCGAGCAGCTGACCGAGGTTCTCGGTGACGACGACGGCCGTTGGGCCGCAGGTGTTTTCGCCGTCACCGAGGACGGCACCTTCGAGCACGGGGCGTCGGTGCTGCAGGCCCCCGCAGACGTCGACGAGCAACGGCTGCAACGCATCCGGGCCGCGCTGCTGACCGCCCGGCGCATCCGGATTCAGCCCGGACGCGACGACAAAGTGATCACCTCGTGGAACGGGCTGGCGATCACCGCGCTGGCCGAGGCCAGCGTTGCCCTGGACGAACCCGAATTCGCCCATGCCGCGAGGCGCTGCGCGACGGCGCTGCTGGACAGCCACGTCGTCGCCGGCCGGCTGCGACGGGCCAGCCTGGGTGGCGTGGTCGGCGAAAGCGCCGCCATCCTCGAAGACCACGCCATGCTGGCCAGCGGGCTGCTTGCGCTCTATCAGCTCACCGCCGACCAGGCGTGGCTGACGGCGGCAAGCGACTTGCTCGACACCGCGCTGGCGCACTTCGCGGACCCGCACCAACCCGGCCGCTGGTATGACACCGCCGACGACGCCGAGCAGCTGATGCTGCGGCCCGCCGACCCGGTGGACGGGGCGACGCCGTCGGGCGCGTCGACGATCACCGAAGCGCTGCTGACCGCGGCGCATCTGGTCGAAGACGAGCGCGCTCAGCGCTACCTGCACGCGGCGGGCGTTGCGCTGCAAGCGCATTCGGTGCTGCTGGCGGGGGCCCCGCGGTCGGCTGGGCATTGGCTGGCCGTCGCCGAAGCCGCGGTCCGCGGGCCCCTGCAGATCGCCGTCGCCGGTGACCCGTCGCGGTCGGCGCTGCTGGCCGAGGCGCGCCGACTCGCCCCCGGCGGGGCGATCGTCGTCGGCGGGCAAGCGGACTCGTCGGTGCCGCTGGCCGGCCGCAACCGCATCGCCGATGCCGACGCCGCCTACGTGTGCCGCGGCCGGGTCTGCGATCTGCCCGTCACGACGGCAGCGGAACTGGCCGGCGCCCTCGGGGTGCCCGGGTAGTAGCGTTGCGTCCCATGCCGACTGCCGACGACAAGGTCCAAGCGATCACCGACACGGTCAACCGCTACATCGCGCTCCTCGGCGACGGCGACGTGGACGGGTTGGTCAGCCTGTACGCCGACGACGCCACGGTCGAGGACCCGGTCGGCGGAGAGGTCCACATCGGCAGCCAGGCGATCAAGGGGTTCTACTCGGCTCTCGGTTTTCAAGAAGCCAACGTCGACCGGTCCGCCGAGCTGGTCTCGCTGCGGGTCGCCGGCAACGAGGCGGCTTTTCATTTCCGATTGATCGTGGCCGCCGGCGACAGCAAGATCCGCATCGAGCCGATCGACACCATGGTCTTCAATGACGACGGCAAGGTCAGCGCGATGAAGGCCTACTGGTCGGCGGCCGACGTCACCCAGCTGTAGCGGGCTAGAACACCACAAACCACATCGCGATGTAGTGGCAGATCGCCGCGACCGCGGTGCAGGCGTGGAAGAACTCGTGGTAGCCGAATGTCGACGGCCACGGGTCCGGCCAGCGCAGGGCGTAGAGGATGCCGCCGATGCTGTATAGCGCGCCGCCAACGAACAGCAGCACCATCGCGGCCACCCCGGCGTTGTGCAGGATCTCGCCGGTGTACCAGACCGCCACCCACCCCAGCAGGATGTAGAGCGGCACACCCACCCAGCGCGGCGCCGACGGCCACAACATCTTCAGCAGGATCCCGGCCGCCGCGCCACCCCAGACAATCCACAACACCACGTGTCCGTCGCGCGGCGATAGGGCCAACAGCGCGAACGGTGTGTAGCTGCCCGCGATGAACACGAAGATCATCGAGTGATCGGCCCGCTTCATCCATTTCTGGGCGGTCGCCGATCTCCAGTGCACGCGGTGATAGGTGGCGCTGACGGTGAACATGACGATCGTGGCCGCGGTGTAGAGCAGCGTCGCCAGGCCGGCGCGGGTCGATCCGGCCGCCCACGACACCGCGACCAGCGAAGCGCCGGCGAAGACGGCGATCCCGGCCGCGTACACGTGGATCCAGCCGCGGAATCGGGGTTTGGTCAGTACCCGGGCGACGCCGTCGACCAGGTGCTGCGTGGCGTTGGCCGCGAGTCCGTGCGGTTCGGGCTCGTCGGTGGTGGCCGTCCTGGTCTGGCCGCTCATGTCTCCTGCTGCCGTGTCGAGGTAGGCGGTGAAACTGCCCGCGCCGGATATCGCTCAACACTAGTGCGGCGCGCTCAATTGTCGACCAAGGGTCGACCAATTGTCGACGCCGAAATATCCGTGAGATTGCTGGAAGTGCACAACCGAATTCGTCGCGGCCCGCAGTAGGGTGGATCTTCGTGGAAGTTATCCCGCCGCGGCTCAAAAACCCGCTGTATCGCGTCTACGAGCTGCGGCTGCGCCAGGGTCTGTCCGCCTCCAGGTCCGAGCTTCCCCGCCACATCGCGGTGCTGTGCGACGGAAACCGGCGGTGGGCACGCGACGCGGGCTATGACGACGTCAGCTACGGCTACCGGATGGGTGCGGCAAAGATTGCCGAGATGCTGCGCTGGTGCGAGCAAGCCGGCATCGAGATGACCACCGTCTATCTGCTCTCTACCGAAAATCTGCAGCGCGACCCCGACGAGCTGGCCGCGCTCATCGAGATCATCACCGACGTCGTCGAGGAGATCTGCGCCCCGGCCAATCGCTGGAGCGTGCGCACCGTCGGCGATCTCGAGTTGCTCGGCGAGGAACCGGCGCGCCGGCTGCGCGGAGCGGTGGGGTCTACGCCGGAGGTGGCGCCTTTCCACGTCAACGTTGCGGTCGGCTACGGCGGCCGCCAGGAGATCGTCGATGCGGTTCGGGGACTGCTGAGCAAGGAACTCGCCAACGGCGCGACCGGCGAGGAACTCGTCGAGGCGGTGACCGTCGAGGCCATCTCGGAAAACCTGTACACCTATGGGCAGCCGGACCCCGACTTGGTGATCCGGACGTCGGGCGAGCAGCGGCTGTCCGGCTTTCTGTTGTGGCAGAGCGCGTACTCGGAGATGTGGTTCTGCGAAGCGCACTGGCCCGCATTCCGCCGAGTCGATTTTCTGCGTGCCCTGCGTGACTACACCCAGCGGCATCGCCGGTACGGCAAGTAGCTTCGCGGGCCTGCGCTGTCGGTGGCGCGTGCCACACTAGATGAATGGCTGCGCTGTCGGCGGTGGTTTTCACGCTGAGCGGGTGGCTCGGGTTATACCTGCTATCCCGTGATCCGCGTAAGCCTGTGCTGGTGTTGGCCGCCATCGGGTTGTGCGGCTTCGCGCTGGTGGTGGCCCTCGACGCCGTGCGCATCGCGAGCCTGACCCACGCCGGTCCGCTGAGCCGGCTCGAGATCTATCTGGTCGCACTGCCCAGCGTCGCGTGGTTTGCCGTGCTGATCGAGCTCGCCCGTCCTCGCGATCGTTGGCGGGCGCGCACGCGCGAGGTGCTGCTGGTGACTTTCGTCGGCGCGCTCACCCTGCTTGCCGCGATGATGGCCGGCAGCGTCGACGGGCCACTGCGCCCCGGTCACGTGCTGATGTTCGCCGTGATCTCGATCTCCACGCTCGGCGCGATGGGTGTTGCGCTGGTGCGCCGGCCCGTGCCGCAGACGTCGGCAGGCCGGCCCGGCCTGGGACTGGTCATCGTTGCGACGCTGTTCTTCGCGTTGGGCAACGCCATCCTGATCATTCCGCTCGGGCTGCTACCCAGTTGGCTGGCGCTGGCGTCGACGGGATTCGACGTGCTGCTGCTGGGCGTGGCGGTGGCGTTGTCGGATGCCTTCGACGAGGGCCAGGCGTTGCGCGCCGACATGCTGCGCTCGTTCATCGGCTGTTCGGCGGTGGCGTCGCTGTTCGGTGGGCAGGTGTTGATCGGCCTCGCGCTGACCCGCGATGGGTCCACTGCACAAACCGCGCTGACGGTGCTGTTGTTCACCACGCTGGCCGCCGCGGTGGCGGTGCAAGTACTGGCCGATCCGCTGGCCGGGGTGCTGGATCGGCTGGCGTTCTCGAAATCGCCTGCGTTGCGGGCTGATCGGGCCGCGCTGCGGCATACCGGGGCGGCGTTGCCGCTGCGTGCCGACGATCCGCTCGTCGATGTCGACGACGACACCTTCGCCAGGCTCACCCGCCGCGCCCTGGGCCACTATGGCGACCTGACCAAGCTGGTCGCCAGCCCACTGACCGCGCTGCCCGTGATCGACGAGCGATTGGCCGCCCGGGGTGCACCCGACCATCCGCTGGAGCGGGCCAACGAACTCAAGGCCGTGCTGGCCGATCACATCGGGCGACTCAAGCCGCGCGATGGCGGCGATTTCGGAACCACCGAGCAGTGGCGCTACTACAACGCGCTGTACTTCCCGTACGTCGTCGGGGTGCGTGCCTACGCGCAGAACGCCACCGCCTCCGGTCTGGATCCCACCGCCCGGCAGGCCTGGCAGTGGTTGGTCACCGAGGTGCCGCAGCGTTCGCTGCACAACTGGCAAAACGCCGCGGCCCGGCTCATCGCCGCCGACCTCCGCGGGCGCGTCGCCGTCCCCACCGACTAATCCAACGACACCACAGCTAATCCAGCGACACCACAGCTAATCCAGCGACACCACAGTCGCAAGGCGGCTGCTGGCGGCAACGTGCGGATCGCGGCCGGGGCCGGCAAGCACGTGTTGCTGATGGATTTCGTCATCCCCGAGCATGATCGCGACTCTCTGGGCCACAGGCTGGCGTCTAAATCCAGATTCGGCGCCGATCACGGGAATACGGCGAGGAAATCCCTGGTCATAGTTTGCGTGGCAGTAGTTGGCAGTGCCACGCGTCGATATGGCAGTGCTCTGGCGGCACGCTCAAACCTGTTCGACAAAATCCGCCATTGCGAGGAGAAATCACATGTCCGCTGTATCTGGCATACCGACCAGACACCTCTACGACTCGACCGACTCGTTGCTGCGTTTCGCCATGCGTGCTGATGCCACCGTCACGGGCCTGTGCGGCCTGGCCGTCGCCGTCGCCGCCGACCCGCTGTCGTCGATGACCGGTCTGACGTCCGGAACCGAATACGCCCTCGGCGCTTTCTTCGTGCTCTACGGGGTGGTCGTGTTCAGCCTGGCCGCGATGTCGAACCTGCGCAGCGTGGGGGTCGGCGTCGTCGCGGCCAACGTCGCCTGCACGCTGGGCGCCATCGTGGCCGCCGAGGCACTGCCGTTGACCGCGACCGGGGTGGCCGCGTCACTGGCCAGTGCCATCTACACCGCGACCTTCGCGGGGTTGCAGTACCTCGGGGTGCGCCGTCTGGCGACGGCGTAACTCCGTTCCCGCCGATGCGGGGCGCCTCCGCTTCACCCCCGCGGAGTGCGGCCCCGCATCGGCCGTTTCGGGGCACTTGTGAAGGCCTGCTCGGGGCCTGCCACGCTAGAGCTTGCGCAGGCGTAACCGGTTGATCGAGTGGTCGGCATCCTTGCGCAGCACCAGCGTGGCCCGCGGCCGGGTCGGCAGGATGTTCTCCACCAGGTTGGGCCGGTTGATCGAGCGCCAGATTTCGCGGGCGGCGGCGACGGCCTTGGTGTCGTTGAGGGCCGAGTAGTGGTGGAAGTGCGATTCCGGGTCGGCGAACGCGGTGCTGCGCATGGCCAGGAAGCGCGACACGTACCACTGCTCGATGTCTTCGATGCGGGCGTCCACATACAGCGAGAAGTCGAAGAGGTCCGACACCATCAGCGTCGGGCCGGTCTGCAAAACGTTGAGACCCTCCAGGATCAGGATGTCGGGGTGCCGGACGATGTGCTTGGCCCCGGGGATGACGTCGTAGCGCAGGTGCGAGTACACCGGGGCGCACACGTAATCGGAACCGGATTTGACCGAGGTCACGAACCGCATCAGCGCCCTGCGGTTGTAGCTCTCCGGAAAGCCCTTGCGGTGCATGAGGTTTCGCCGTTCCAATTCGGCATTGCCGTAGAGAAAGCCGTCGGTGGTGACCAGGTCGACGCGGGGGTGATGATCCCAGCGGGCCAGCAGCGCCTGCAGCACACGGGCGGTGGTCGACTTCCCGACCGCCACGCTGCCTGCGACACCGATGATGAAGGGCACCGGCCGGTCCGGGTTTTGTTGCGGTTCGCCGAGGAACTCCGAGGTCGCCGCGAAAAGTCGCTGTCGGGCGGCGACCTGAAGGTGAATGAGCCGGGACAGTGGCAGATATACCTCTTCGACCTCGAGCAGGTCGATTTGCTCACCCAGACCACGCAGGCCGACGAGTTCCTCTTCGCTGAGGGCCAGAGGCGTCGACATGCGCAGCGCGCGCCACTGCTTTCGGTCGAACTCCACATAGGGGCTCGGCTCGCTCAGCCGCGACATAGTGCCAGTGTGGCAGGGACGAACACACGCCCGGCGGCTGGGCTGGGCAAAACCGTCGCTCGATAGACTGGCGCCCGTGACCGCTGCACCTGACGCCCGTACCACCTCGTCCCTGATGTCCGCTTCGCTCGCCGAAGTCGACCCGGATATCGCCGACTTGCTCGGCAAAGAGCTTGGCCGGCAACGCGACACCCTGGAGATGATCGCGTCGGAGAACTTCGTGCCGCGTTCGGTGCTGCAGGCCCAGGGCAGCGTGCTGACCAACAAGTACGCGGAGGGCCTGCCCGGCAGGCGCTACTACGGCGGGTGCGAGCACGTCGACGTGGTGGAGAACATCGCCCGCGACCGCGCCAAAGCGCTGTTCGGCGCCGACTTCGCCAACGTGCAGCCGCATTCGGGTGCCCAGGCCAACGCTGCGGTGCTGCACGCGCTGATGTCGCCGGGCGAGCGGCTGCTGGGCCTGGACCTCGCCAACGGCGGTCACCTGACCCACGGCATGAAGCTCAACTTCTCGGGCAAGTTGTACGAGAACGCCTTCTACGGCGTCGACCCGACCACGCATCTGGTCGACATGGATGTGGTGCGGGCCCAGGCGCTCGAGTTCCGTCCCAAGGTCATCATCGCCGGCTGGTCGGCCTACCCACGGATTCTGGACTTCGCGGCGTTCCGGTCGATCGCCGACGAGGTCGACGCCAAGTTGTGGGTCGACATGGCGCACTTCGCGGGTCTGGTCGCGGTTGGGCTGCACCCCTCCCCGGTGCCGCACGCGGACGTGGTGTCCACCACCATTCACAAAACCCTCGGCGGGGGCCGCTCCGGCATGATCCTGGGCAAGCAGGAGTACGCCAAGTCCATCAACTCCGCGGTGTTCCCCGGCCAGCAGGGCGGGCCGCTCATGCACATCATCGCGGGCAAGGCGGTCGCGCTGAAGATCGCGGGCACCCCGGAATTCGCCGAGCGCCAGCAGCGCACGCTGTCCGGCGCGCGGATCCTGGCCGAGCGACTGCAGGCCGCTGACGTCGCCAAGGCCGGTGTGTCGGTGGTCAGCGGTGGCACCGACGTCCACCTGGTGCTGGTCGACCTGCGCAACTCCCTGCTGGACGGCCAGGCCGCCGAGGACCTGCTGCACGAGGCGGGCATCACCGTCAACCGCAACGCCGTCCCCAATGACCCGCGGCCGCCGATGGTGACCTCGGGCCTGCGGATCGGAACACCGGCGCTGGCCACCCGCGGCTTCGGTGACGCCGAGTTCGCCGAGGTCGCAGACATCATCGCCACCGCACTGGCGGCAGGCACCTCGGCCGATGTTTCGGGCCTGCGCGACCGGGTTACCCGGCTGGCCAGAGAATTCCCGCTCTACGAGGGACTCGAGGACTGGTCCCTGGTCGGGCGGTAGTCGGCCGGGCGGGCCCGCGATTCGCCGCGACACGGCGCGGCGAATTTCGTAGAACCTGTGTACGGGGGTTACAGTTACTTCATGGCACAGAAACCTGTCGCTAATGCGCTGACGCTGGAACTCGAGCCGCTCGTCGAAGCGGAAATGGCGCGCCACCTCGGCACCGATGAGACGTGGTTCGCCCACGACTTCGTACCGTTCGACCGTGGCGAGAACTTCGCCTTCCTCGGTGGGCGCGACTGGGATCCGTCCCAGGCGACGTTGCCGAGGCAGTTCACCGACGCGTGCGAAATCCTGCTGCTGCTTAAAGACAACCTCGCCGGACACCACCGCGAGTTGGTTGACCACTTCATCCTCGAGGATTATTGGGGCCGCTTTCTCGGTCGGTGGACCGGGGAAGAGCATCTGCACGCCATCGCGCTACGCGAATACCTGGTGGTGACTCGCGAGGTCGACCCGACCGCCAACGAAGAGGCGCGGGTCCAGTACGTGATGAAGGGTTATCGGGCCGACACGTACACCCAGGTCGAAACCCTGGTGTATATGGCGTTCACCGAGCGCACCCACGCTGTCTTCTGCCGCAACCTGGCCGCTCAGCTCGAGGAGCCGATCCTGGCCGGACTCATCGACCGGATCGCCCGCGACGAGGCGCGCCACGAACTCCTGTTCTCCAACCTCGTCGCGCATTGCCTCGAATACACCCGCGACGAGACAATCGCCGCGATTGCCGCCCGCGCGGCCGATCTTGAAGTTGTCGGCGCCGACATCGACTCCTACGCGGACAAGGTGCAAAACGTCGCTGACGCCGGAATTTTCGGCGTCCAGGACCTGCGTCAGGCGATCTCGGATCGCATCGTTGCCTGGGGAGTGGCCGACGAGCCGCAACTCCGGCAATTCGTCGTCGGCTGAGCCGATAGACGCGCCCGACAGGGCTGCCCGCTTCCTCAACGCCGCTCGCTGAGTCGACGTTCGGCGCGCCTGCGCGGCGGCAAAGCGGCGACGAGAGTAGCGTCGTTCTCGATGGTCAGCGTCATGCTTTGCTGCCAGGGCGGCACCTCCCGTCACGCCGAGGGAAGGACCGGCCCCGGTCCTCGTGTCGCAGTTCCCGCCGACATGCCTGTGCGGGTCCGCACGGGCTTATTCCGCCCGAGGAGCAATTCGTGACCGAACTCCGGACCTACGTGATCGACACCTCCGTGCTGCTGTCCGACCCGTGGGCTTGCAGCCGCTTCGCCGAGCACGAGGTGGTGGTCCCGTTGGTGGTGATCAGCGAACTGGAGGCCAAACGCCATCATCATGAGCTGGGCTGGTTCGCCCGGCAGGCGCTGCGTCTGTTCGACGATCTTCGGTTGGAGCACGGACGGCTGGATCAGCCGATTCCCGTTGGGACACAAGGCGGTACGCTGCACGTCGAGCTCAACCACACCGACCCGACGGTGCTTCCCGCCGGTTTCCGCACCGACAGCAACGACTCGCGGATCCTGAGCTGCGCGGCCAACCTCGCGGCCGAGGGCAAGCGGGTTACGTTGGTGAGCAAGGACATTCCCCTTCGCGTCAAGGCGGCCGCGGTTGGCCTGGCCGCCGACGAATACCACGCGCAGGACGTGGTGGCATCCGGCTGGTCTGGGATGCAGGAGATCGAGGTCGCGACCGAGGAGATCGACGCGCTGTTCGCCGACGGCGAGATCGACCTGGTCGAAGCTCGAGACCTGCCCTGCCACACCGGGATTCGGCTGCTGGGCGGCAGTTCGCATGCGCTGGGCCGGGTCACCGCGGCCAAACGCGTGCAACTGGTGCGCGGTGACCGTGAGGTGTTCGGTTTGCGTGGCCGCTCTGCCGAGCAGCGCGTCGCGCTCGACCTGCTGCTCGACGAGTCGGTGGGCATCGTGTCGCTGGGCGGCAAGGCCGGCACCGGCAAGTCCGCCCTGGCGTTGTGCGCGGGTCTCGAGGCGGTCCTGGAACGGCGCACCCAGCGCAAGGTCGTGGTCTTCCGCCCCCTCTACGCCGTGGGCGGCCAGGAGCTGGGCTACCTGCCCGGCAGCGAGAGCGAAAAGATGGGGCCCTGGGCGCAGGCCGTCTTCGACACCCTCGAAGGGCTGGCCAGCCCGGCGGTGCTGGAGGAAGTGCTGGCGCGGGGCATGCTCGAGGTGTTGCCGCTGACCCACATCCGGGGTCGCTCGCTGCACGACTCGTTCGTCATCGTCGACGAAGCGCAATCGCTGGAACGCAACGTTCTGCTGACCGTGTTGTCGCGGCTCGGGACTGGCTCGCGGGTCGTGCTGACCCACGACATCGCCCAGCGGGACAACCTGCGCGTGGGCCGTCACGACGGCGTTGCGGCGGTGATCGAGAAGCTCAAGGGCCACCCCCTGTTCGCGCACATCACCCTGCTGCGCAGCGAGCGCTCGCCGATCGCGGCCCTGGTCACTGAGATGCTCGAGGAGATCGCCGGACCGCACTGAGCGGGCTCTGGCCTGGGCTTTACCGTGCGGGGAGGCCCTCGGCTGCCGGATCGCACCCCCGCGGCCGGGTAGGCTTTCTGGATGCCGAAGCGACCCGACAGCCAAGCCTGGCGCTACTGGCGGACCGTATTTGGCGTGGTGGCCGCCGGTGCGGTGTTGGTGATCGGCGGCCTGACGGGTCACGTCACCCGGGCGGACAGCCTGAACTGCTCGGTGGTCAAGTGCGTCGCGCTGACGTTCGACGACGGGCCGGGCCCGTTCGACGAGCGGCTGCTGCAAATCCTCAAGGACAACGACGCCAAAGCCACCTTCTTTCTCATCGGCAACAAGGTGGCGGCCAACCCGGCGGGAGCCAAGCGCATCGCCGATGCCGGTATGGAGATCGGTAGTCACACCTGGGAACACCCCAACATGGCGACGATCCCGCCCAACGACATCGCCGGGCAGTTCTCCAGGGCCAACGATGCGATCAACTCGGCAATCGGCCGGAACCCGACGCTGTACCGCCCCGCCGGCGGGCTATCCACTCCTGAAGTGCGTCAAACCGCCGCGCGCTACGGCCTAGCCGAAATCCTTTGGGATGTAATACCTTTCGATTGGGCGAACGACTCGAACACGGCGGCGACCCGATTCATGCTGATGACGTACATCAAGCCGGGTTCGGTGGTGCTGTTCCATAACACGTACTCGAGCACCGTTGATCTGGTCTACCAGTTCATTCCGGTGCTCAAGGCGAACGGCTACCGGCTGGTGACGGTTAGCGAGTTGCTGGGGCCCCGGGCGCCGGGCAGCAGCTACGGGAGCCGGGAAAACGGTCCGCCCGTCAACGACCTGCACGACATCCCGGCGGGCGAGATCCCGACCTTGCCCAATACGCCTTCGCCCAAGCCGATGCCGAATTTCCCCATCACCGATATCCCGGGCCAGAATTCCGGCGGGCCGAACAACGGTGCGTGATCGGCGCGCGGCTACCTTTAGAGAGTGATCAAGGCGGGCGGGCTGCGCGCATCGCGTGAGCCGGCGGCGACAGCCGAGACCGCGCACCGCAAGTCGGCCCGCAGGCTATCCATCGAATACTCGGTCGACCTTGCTCTGTCCTACCTCATCGCCGTCATCGACGCCGCCGCCATCCTGATTCCGTTGCGGGGCCACACCGGCGTCACCACCAACGCCGACTTCGCGGGAAAGAACACGGCGATAGTCGTGGCGCTGGTGGTGCTGGGCGTCGTCGGTGTCATGGTGGCCGGTCAGTACAGCCTCGCTCCGACGCTGCGCTGGTATGCCGCCGGTGAAGAGCCCACGACCGAGCAGCGGGAAGCGGCGATGAGACTCGCCGGCCGCCAAACCGCGATCCTGCTGGTGGCCTGGGGCGTGGCCGGTGGCATCTTTCTGCTGGTCAATCTCGGCGACGGCGCCACGCTACTTTTGCCGATGGTGCTCGGCGTTGTGCTCGGGGGCCCGGCCGCCGCGGGCACGGGAATGTTGCTTGCGCAACGCACCCTGCGCCCCATCATGGGCGCCGCGACGCGAGGGCTCGAGCCTCAGTTGGCGGTTCCCGGGGTGTTCGCGCGGCTGGTCATGCTCTGGTTTCTGGTCAGTGCGCTTCCGATCGGAGTCGTCGCGACCCTGGTTGTGCTGCGCTCCTACGGCTGGCTGATTCCAAAGTCCGCCTCGTTGGACGTGCCCGTTCTAGTGGTGTCGCTGGCCGCGCTGCTGCTCGGGCTGCCCACGATGATCCTGACGTCGCGATCCATTTCGGATCCGATCGGCGAAGTCGTCGACGCGATGGCTCAAGTCGAACGCGGTGTCATCGACACGACCGTCGGCGCCTACGAGCGCTCTCAAATCGGGCGTCTGCAAACGGGATTCAATCGAATGGTGGCCGGGCTCGCCGAGCGCGACCGGCTGCGCGACCTGTTCGGGCGCCATGTCGGAGCCGACGTCGCCCAGCGCGCCATCGAAGAGGGCGCTTCGCTGTCCGGAGACGTGGTCGAGGCGGCGGTGTTGTTCATCGACCTGGTCGGCTCCACGCAGCTGGCGGAAAGCCGCCCGCCCCAAGAAGTAGCCGACGTTCTCAACGACTTTTTCCGGATCGTCGTCGATGCCGTCGACGACCACAACGGGCTGATCAACAAATTCGCGGGCGACGCGGCGCTTGCCGTCTTCGGGGCGCCGTTGCGGACCGGCGAGCCGGCATCAGCGGCGCTGGCTACTGCGCGCACGCTGGGCATCCAACTGCGAAGGCTGCCAGTCGATTTCGGCATCGGGGTGTCGGCGGGCCGCGTTTTCGCCGGCAATGTCGGTGCCGAAAACCGTTATGAGTACACGGTAATCGGCGATGCGGTCAACGAGGCCGCCCGGCTGGCTGACCTTGCGAAGACCTCGGAGCAGCGGATTCTGTGCGCGGCCGCAGCGATCGAGCGCGCCGACGAGGCCGAGCGGGCGCACTGGGCGGAGTGCTATTCCACGGTGCTGCGCGGCCGCTCCGAAGCTACCCATGTCTCGGCGCCCGTAGGCCCCGGCTAGCTGAAAACCCTTGCGCCGAACGCGGTTACTTCGCGACCTTGAGTGCCCCGATTGCCCGGTTGACGATGGCTGCCGAAGCCGTATCGCCGATCGGTGTCGTGCCCATGAAGATGGTGATCGGTTTGGTGTCGACCGCGATGATGACGACGGAGTCGCCCTTGACCCCGCGTGAGGCGTCGGCAATCGTGACATCGGCGTCGACCCTGGCGGCCTTGATTCCGTCGACGGTGGTCGACGATGTCTTCAGCGGGCCCAGTGTGGGTTGCGAGTTGGTGTAGCCCGGGCCGTTGGAGACGCATTGCATCAACTTCGATGCTTGGGCCGCCACGTCCATGCTGGACACGAAGTCGGTGATGGCGACCTCGGCTGACATCATCCACTGGCTGGCGCCGGGCACGTCCTGGCTGACGCCCACCGCGCCGATGAGGTTGGGGTCCTGGTCATCCGAGAACGGAGTCCAGCCGGGTGCCACGCTGGCCGGGAACGACAGCTTGCCCGCGATGATCGCGTCACCCTTGGGCAGTTCGCTGGCCCCCGCGTTGGGTGCGCAGTCGGTGGCGGTCTGTCCGGCGCTCTTGGGCTGGGAGGTTGGTGCACTCGTCGTGGTCGACGTCGAGGGGGCGGCACTCGGCGACTTGTTGTCGTCGCTGCTCAGCGTCACGACCAGGGTTGCCACCAGCGCGACGACGCCCAACACGGCAAGACCGGCGACGATCAACCACGGCAGGCGCGAGTTAGGTCCACTCGGCGGCGGTGGCCCGGGCGGGTAGGGCCCGGTAGGACCACCGGGCGGAAACTGCTGGCCCCCCTGTGGAAACTGCTGAGGCGGGTACGCGCCGGTGTTGTACGGGCCAGTGCTGTATGGCCCGCCAGGCGGCTGATACGGATACGGGCCGGTCGGCGGCGGGTATGGACCACCTGGTGGCGGTCCTCCTGGTGGCGGTCCTCCTGGTGGCTGTCCGCCTGGTGGCTGGCCCCAATATGGGCCCTGGCCATACGGATTCGCTCCGTAGGGACCTTGGCCGTAGGGACCACCGGGGGGAGCCGTCATTAGCGAATTATCCTTACTGTCGTCGACCACATGCGGGTGAGCGTGGGGTCTACTGCGCCGGCTTGACCTTGGCCATGGCCAGCACGTCGAGTCTGCGGTCCAACTCCTCAATCGACAACTTGTCCCCGATCAGGCCACGGTCGATGACGGTCTGGCGGATTGTCTTGCGCTCCTTGAGCGCCTGTTTGGCCACCGCGGCCGCCTCCTCGTAGCCGATGATCGAGTTCAACGGCGTCACGATCGACGGCGACGACTCGGCCAGCTCGCGTAGGTGCTCGACGTTGGCCTTGAGCCCGACGATGCAGCGCTCCGCGAACAGCTTCGAGACGTTGGTCAGCAGCTTGAACGATTCCAGGATGTTGCGGGCCATCATCGGGATGTACACGTTGAGCTCGAAGGCCCCGGACAAGCCGCCGACAGCAACCGCGGCGTCATTGCCGATCACCTGCGCGGCAACCTGCGTAACCGCTTCGGGCAGAACAGGATTCACCTTACCCGGCATGATCGAGCTGCCCGGCTGCAGGTCGGGCAGCTGGATTTCGGCCAGGCCGGTCAGCGGGCCAGACCCCATCCAGCGGATGTCGTTGGCGATCTTCGTCAACGACACCGCGATGGTCCGCAGGGCTCCGGACGCCTCGACCAGGCCGTCGCGTGCCGCCTGGGCCTCGAAAGAGTTTGTCGCCGTGCGTAACTCACTCAGCCCGGTCGAAGTGACCAGTGCTTCGACCACTCTGGCGCCAAAGCCGTCGGGCGCATTGAGGCCAGTGCCCACCGCGGTCCCGCCGATCGCCAGTTCGCCCAGCCGCGGCAAGGTGGCACGCACCCGCTCGATACCGGCCTCGATCTGGCGGGCGTATCCGCTGAATTCCTGGCCGAGCGTCACCGGAACGGCGTCCATCAGGTGGGTGCGGCCCGACTTGACCACCGTGTGCCACTCGCTGGCCTTGGCCGCCAGCGCCGCGTGCAGGACCTCGAGCGCCGGGATGAGGTGACGCACAGCGGCCTCGGTGGCCGCGATGTGGGTGGCGGTCGGGAAGGTGTCGTTGGACGACTGCGACATGTTGACGTCGTCGTTGGGATGCACCGTGACGCCGTTGGCCGCCGCGATGCTGGCGATCACCTCATTGGTGTTCATGTTGGAGCTGGTGCCCGAACCGGTCTGGAAGACGTCGATGGGGAACTGATCGTCGTGGCGGCCGTCGGCGATCTCGGCCGCCGCGGCGATGATCGCGTCGGCCTTCTCCGGCGCCAGCAGCCCGAGGTCCTTGTTCACCTGCGCGCAGGCACCCTTAAGCAGCCCCAGCGCGCGGATCTGGGTGCGCTCCAGGCCGCGGCCCGAGATCGGGAAGTTCTCGACCGCGCGCTGAGTTTGCGCGCGCCACAGGGCCTTTGCGGGCACCTTGACTTCGCCCATGGTGTCGTGCTCGATGCGGTATTCGGCGCTGTCGGCCATTGAAATCGTTCCTCTTCGTCGGGGTGGTCAGCGTTTTCGGGCGGCGCCCATCAGGGCAGGGGGTAGGCGGCCGAACTGTCGCCGGTGAAGTCGATGGCGGAGTATTCGTTGAGTTTCGAGAGCCGATGGTAGGCCTCGATCATGCGCACGGTGCCGGACTTGGAACGCATCACGATCGACTGAGTGGTGCAGCCGCCGGGGGAGTAATGCACGCCCTGCAGCAGGTCGCCGTCGGTCACTCCGGTCGCGCAGAAGAAGACGTTGTCGCCGGACACCAGGTCCCGGGTGGTCAGGATCTGGTCCAGGTCGTAGCCGGCGTCGAGCGCCTTGCGGCGTTCGGCGTCGTCGCGGGGCGCCAGCTGCGCCTGGATGGCGCCACCCATGCAGCGGATCGCCGCCGCGGCGATGATGCCCTCCGGGGTACCGCCGATGCCGGCCAGCATGTCCGTGCCGGAGCCGGGGCGACAGGTGGAGATCGCGCCGGCGACGTCGCCGTCGGTGATCAGCCGGATGCGTGCCCCGGTGTGGCGCACGTCCTGAATGAGCTGCGAGTGCCGCGGCCGATCCAGAATGCACACCGTCATGTCGGGCACCGACAAGCCCTTGACCCGAGCGACCGCCCGGATGTTCTCGGCGATCGGCGCGGTGATGTCCAGCACGTGCGCGGCGTCGGGCCCGACGGCGATCTTGTTCATGTAGAACACCGCCGACGGGTCGAACATCGAGCCCCGATCGGCCACCGCAAGCACCGAGATGGCGTTGGGCATGCCCTTGCTCATCAGCGTGGTGCCATCCACCGGGTCGACGGCGAAATCACACTCCGGGCCGTCCCCGTTGCCGACCTCTTCGCCGTTGAACAGCATGGGTGCTTCGTCTTTTTCGCCCTCGCCGATCACTACCACGCCGCGCATCGACACCGAGTTGACCAGCTCGCGGATGGCGTCGACCGCCGCGCCGTCGCCGCCCTCCTTGTCACCACGGCCCACCCAGCGACCTGCGGCCATGGCGCCCGCCTCGGTGACCCGCACCAATTCCAGCGCCAGGTTGCGGTCCGGTGCTTCACGGCGCGCCCTGGGCTGCGCCGGGTCGCGGCCTGCAACCGCGGTCGGCTGGGATGCTCGGGAACCGGATCCGAACGAGCCCTCGCCTTCAGCTGTCATGGTTGCCGATTCTCCCAGAGCCAGATCGGTCCACTGGAGCTGGGCTGTGGCTGTCGATCGCGGGCTGTGATACTTGGGGGGTGACCGACGAGCAGCAGCCCAACGCCGACGAGGTTGGCGAGCCTGCGCCCGCGGCGAGGCCCGCCAAACCGCGGCTGCTGCAGGACGGTCGGGACATGTTCTGGTCGCTGGTGCCGTTGCTGATCGGCTGCGTCGTGCTGGCCGGCCTGGTCGGCATGTGCTCGTTTGCGCCGGGGGGCACGAACAACGGGACAATCCCGTCGTACGACGCGGCGAGGGCGTTGCGGGCAGATGCGCAGACGCTGGGCTTTCCGATCCGGCTGCCCGCGTTGCCCGGCGGCTGGCAGGCCAACTCCGGGGGCCGCGGCAATATCGACAACGGGCGGACGGTGAACGGTCAGCGGCTGAACGCACCCACCTCGACGGTGGGGTACATCAGCCCGACCGGAATGTATCTGAGCCTGACGCAGAGCAACGCCGACGAGGACAAGCTTGTCGCGTCGATCCATCCGTCGGCGTATCCGACCGGGACGGTCGACGTGGCCGGCATCAACTGGATCACCTATCGCGGCGCCGGCCAGAGCGGGGCGGACACCGAACCGGTGTGGACCACGCGGCTCACCGGGCCGGCCGGCGCCACCCAGGTCGCGATCACCGGCGCGGGAAGCGCCGAGCAGTTTCGTACGCTGGCGACGGCGACCCAGTCGCAACCGCCGTTAGCAAGCCGGTAACCGACGAACCGAAAGCGGGGATTCGCGTGACTGCGCCCGAAGCAGATCTTTCCGGATGGTCAGTGGCCCCGTTCACCGGCGGCGGCTACACGCACGATGTCTACCGCAAGGGCGTGGGCCCCGGGGTGGTGCTGATTCCCGAGATCCCCGGAATCCATCCCGGGGTACTGGGCCTGGGTAATCACTTGGTGGACAACGGATTCACCGTCGCGATTCCGTCGCTGTTCGGCGAGCCGGGCAAGCCGTCCACGACGGGCTATATCGCCGCCACCGTCGCGCGGGCCTGTGTGGCAAAGGAATTCGCGGCCTTCGCGACGAACAAACAACGGCCGGTGTCGCTGTTCCTGCGTGCGCTGGCCCGTGACCTCAACGCGTCGACGCCGGGCAAGGGCGTCGGCGTGATCGGTGAGTGTTTCACCGGGGGCTTCGCCTTGGCCGCCGCGGTCGACGACAGTGTGCTGGCTCCAGTGCTTTCTCAACCTTCGGTGCCGTTTCCGCTGGGCCGCACGCGTCGAAGCGATACCGGGCTGAGTGAGTCAGAGCTGAGCACCATCGCCGATCGCGCTGCCAACGAGGGTCTGTGCGCCATCGGCCTGCGATTCAGTGAGGACTGGATGTCGCCCCGCGACCGGTTCACCGTGCTCAAGGAGCGCCTCGGCGACGCGTTCGAGGTGATCGAGATCGACTCGCGCCCGGGCAATCAACACGGTTTCGGCAAGGCTGCGCACTCGGTGCTGACCCTCGAGGTCCGCGAGGTCGACGGCCACCCGGCCTATGAGGCACGCAAGCGCGTTGTCGAATTCCTCACTCAGCGGCTGACTTAACGTCCCGCTTCTTGCGGCGCGGCAGCCAGCTGGGGCGCGCGGGCGCCGTGTCCGGCGTTTGTATCAGTTCGACGCCCCGGTAGACCGCCAGGTAGACGTCGAGGGTGGTGACGATGAGGATCATCAGCACCGGCCCGATGACGATGCCCCACGGGCCGAACATGGCGATTCCGGCGAACACCGCAAGCAGCATCAGCGCCGGATTCAGTCGAGCGTCCCGGGGGACCAGGATGGGGCGCAAGACGTTATGGATGTTGGTGACCACCAGCAGATGCCAGAGCACCACGAACGCCCCGCCGAAAATGTTGCCGTAAAAGATCATTCCGATGCCGAACGGGATCGTCACGATCCCGCCGCCCAGTGGAATGATCGATAGCGCTGTCAGCAGGATCGCGAAAATGAAGAAGCCGTGGTGGAATCCGGCGAGATAGATCGACGCGGCGCCGGCAACACCTTGGCAGAGCGCAATCACGAACTGGCCGAACACGGTGCCGCGCACCATGGCGCCCGTCTTCCTCAGGTAGAGGTCGGTGACCTCGTCGCCGAGCGGGTTGAGCTGGCCGATCAGGGTCAACATCTTGTCCCGGTGGACCAGCAGCGCGAGGAACACGTACAGAAAGATGATCGCGTACGTGACGGCAACGGCGATATTTCCGGCGGCGCCCTGCAGGAAATGCAAGAGCCATTGGCCGGCGTTCTGCGCCCCGGCGACCATCGCCTTGTGCAACATCTCCGACGTTACCGTGATGTGCAGGAAGGGAATTCGCGCCAGCAGCGCGTTGGCGGCGTGCAGCACTGTGTCGCCGAGCGCGCTCGGGTCGGTGGCTTTGACCCACCCGGCGACGCTGCTGAGCATGCGCGAAATCTGGACGACCGCCAGGACCACGAGGAGTCCGATCGGCACGATCACCGCGATCAGTGCCGACAACAGTGTGCAGGTGGCCGACAATCCGGTGCCGAGACGCCGGTTGAACCAGGAGAACAGTGGCGAGAACAAGTACGCCCCGACCGCCGCGACCACGATGAGGACAAAGAAACCACGCAGAAAATAAGCGCCGAACGCCAACGCGATCACCGTGAAGACCGCGAGGGCACGTTTTTGAGTGAGTGTGAATTCGGTGTTCACCCGCGCCGTTTTTCGTTGGGGCCGAGGGCTTTTAGCGTGAGGTGCTGACCGCTGGCTTGGCGACCGGGGTCTGGGCTTTCATCTGCGCGAACATGTCGACGTAGTACGGCAGGCATTCCTTGAGGGCCTGCTCGGTGGTGAACAACGGCTCATAGCCGAGATCCCTGGATGCCTTCGCGACCGAGAAGTAGTTGTCCAGATAGAGCCGCTCCACGGCCAGCGGCTCCAGCAGCGGCGCAGGTATTCCGAACCGGAAGTGCAGCCGCTGCCAACCGGTCATCGCCGCGCGGACCACGGGGCCGTTTACCCGAATGCGGGGCCAATTCACGCCGCACGCCTCGACCACCGGCCGGGCGAACTCGAACATGTTGATCGGCTCGGCGTCATTGATGAAGTACGCCTGCCCGGGCGCGGTCCCGCCGGGAACCAGATGCTCGGCGGCCAGGATGAAACCGTGAATCAGATTGTCTACGTAGGAGTTATCCAGCCGGGCCGACTTGCGACCGACCAGCACCTTGACGTGGCCCGCGATCACACTCTCGAACAGCTTGCGAAACATCGTCTGATCGCCGCGGCCCCAGATGCCGCTGGGGCGGATCGCACACGTGAGCATGCCCCCAACACCGTTCTGGGACAACACGAACCGCTCAGCGACGACCTTGGTCTCGGTGTAGAGGTCATTGAATCGGTGGGTGTAAGGCAGCGTCTCGTCGCCGCCGGGAATGTTCTGACCGCCCATCACCACGCTGTTGGACGACGTGTAGACGAATCGCTTGACGCCCGAAGCCTGCCCGGCGTGCACCAGGTTCTCCGTGCCACCGACGTTGATTCCGAAGCTGCGCTTGCGGTATTCGTCGGTCACCGACGCGCCGCCCATCAGCTCGATGATCGCCGCGGTGTGGAATACCGTGTCGATGCCATCCACCGCTGCGGCGCAGACGGCCGGGTCGGTGACGTCGCCCTGCAGCACCTCCAGGTGTGGATGCTGCGGCAGCGGCGAGGGGGCACGGTCGAACGATCGCACCTGGTACCCGCGGTCGAGCAAGGTGGTCACCAGATTGGCGCCCACAAATCCCGAGCCGCCGGTAACCAGGACGCGGCCCAGTTCGGTGGTCAACGATGAATCACCCATGTCGTAAAGCCTAACTGTAACGTGTTCCAATTCCGAAAATAATGTTGCATCGCGGGGTCGGTTCAGCCTTCCTCGGCCTGACCGGCGGCAAGCGCATCCTCGACGCGCTTACGGGCACCAGCTAAGTGCTCTTCGCATCGTTTCGCCAGTTGTTCGCCCCGTTCCCATAGCGTCAGCGATGCATCCAGATCCAGGCCGCCCTGCTCCAGCAGCCGGACAACTTCGATCAGCTCGTCTCGGCACGCTTCGTAGCCAAGTTGACTAATGGGCGTAACCTGCCGGGCCCCGCCGCCGTCTTCGTCAGTGACCATCGGTCAGCCCTTCACTCACCGCCGCGATGGCGCCATCGGAAACTCGCACCCGCAGCCGGGCCCCCGCCGGCGCATCGCGCACCGAGCGCAGCACCGTGGCGGGTTCCCCGTCGACGGTCTGCACCACCGCATAGCCACGGGCCAACGTGGCCGCCGGACCCAAGGTGGCCAGCCGTGCGCCCAGGTGACCGACGCGCTCGGACTCCGCGGCGAGCAGTCGGGTGACGTCGCGGCGCACCGCCGAGCGGGCGCGGTGAATCTCTTCGGCGCGAATCCGCAAGGCGGTCAGCGGCTCCGCCAGCACCGGGCGGCTACGCAACTGGGTCAGCGCTCGTTGTTCGCGGGAGACCCAATTGCGCAGGGCCTGGGCGCTACGCCGGCGCAGGTCGCCCACCAACCGCTGCTCGGCGGCGGTGTCCGGAACCATCTTCTTGGCGGCATCGGTGGGAGTGGCCGCGCGCAGATCGGCGACCAAGTCGCACAACGGATTATCGGGCTCATGACCGACGGCGCTGATCACCGGGGTGCGGCAGGCCGCGATCGCCCGGCACAGCGTCTCGTCGGAAAACGGAAGCAGGTCCTCGACGCTGCCGCCGCCACGGGCCACCACGATCACGTCGACGTCTGGGTGCCGATCGAGTTCACGGAGTGCCTCCACGATCTGCGCGACGGCGTTGGGCCCCTGGACGACGGTGTTGCGCACGGCGAAACGCACAGCGGGCCAGCGGGTGCTGGCCACGGTCGTCACGTCGCGCTCTGCCGCACTCGCGCGACCGGTGATCAGTCCGATCATGTTGGGCAGGAAGGGGATTGGCCGCTTAAGTCGAGGGTCGAAGAGTCCTTCGGCGTCCAGCAGGCGGCGCAGCCGGTCGATGCGCGCCAACAGTTCACCGATGCCGACGGCGCGAATCTCACTGAGCCGCAAGGAAAATGTGCCGCGCCCGGTATAGAACGACGGTTTGCCGCACACCACCACTTGGGTACCCTCGGCCAATTTCACCGGAGCATTCAGCACCAGGTCGCGCGGGCACGTCACGGTCAACGACATATCGGCGGCCGGGTCACGCAACACCATGAACACGGTCTTGGAGTCCGACCGCATGTTGATCTGGGCCAGCTGGCCCTCCACCCAGACAGTGCCCAGTTTGTCGATCCAGCCGGCGACCCGGATCGCAACTGCGCGAACCGGGAAAGGGTTCTCGGCCGAGTTGGCCTCCGAATTGGCCGGTCGGGTCACTTCGCGTTCGCGCGGGTGATCCTGTTGGCCAGCAGCGTCTCGAACGGGGCACGAGCCTTGGTGGCCTGCTCGTAGGCCAGCAGCGCTTCGAGTTCGTCCACACTGAGCGACTGCAGGCGGGCCCGCAGCTGCGCCAGCGTCAGCGCCGGATAGTCGAGCTCGGCCGCGACCGACGGCTCGACAACCGAGTTGTTCGAATGCTCCGCGGGCTTGGCCGGCGCGCCCGCGTCCAGCGCGGCATCGGCGACGGAGTACAGAGCGAAGCGGCCCTCGGCCCGGCGATCGCCGCCCGCGCCGTCGGGCAATTCGGTGGGAACGCCCTCAATCCCGTCGGCCGAGTCCTCGTCGAACGTGGCCCACTCGGGGTTTTCCTCCTTGGGCGGAAAAATCGATTCCAGGGTGCTGTCGCCCTTGATCACCAGCTCAGCCAGATTCTGCTGGAACCGCATCACGATCTGCGCCGCCTGACTGGCTAACGTCATCGGGTACATCAGGATCGTCTTCGGCAGCCTGATCGTCTCCTCGACGGCGACTGTCGCCGCGCCGACCAGCAGCCGAACTCCGTACGGTGCAGAAGCCATGGGTCCAAGATTGCCTTAAGCGACGGCCAAACTCCAAGCCCAGCGCCGCGAGCCGGGGGGCAAGTACCCTTGAGGGCATGCCGCCAACGATCGACATGGGGATTCCGGGTGCGGCCAGCTCAGTCGCCATCGAACCAATCGGAAAGCGGGTGCTGCTGGCCGAGCCGCGTGGCTACTGCGCGGGTGTGGACCGGGCCGTCGAGACGGTGGAGCGTGCGCTGGAAAAGCACGGCGCCCCGGTCTACGTGCGCCACGAGATCGTGCACAACCGGCACGTCGTCGACACCCTGGAAAAGGCCGGCGCGGTGTTCGTCGAGGAGACCGATCAGGTCCCCGAGGGCGCCATCGTGGTGTTCTCCGCGCACGGCGTCGCACCCACGGTGCACATCGCGGCCGCCGAACGTAACCTGCACACCATCGACGCCACCTGCCCGTTGGTCACCAAGGTGCACAACGAGGCCCGGCGATTCGCCCGCAACGACTACGACATCCTGCTGATCGGCCACGAAGGGCACGAGGAGGTCGTCGGCACCGCCGGGGAAGCGCCCGAGCATGTGCAGCTGGTCGACGGGGTCGCCTCAGTGGACAACGTGACGGTCCGCGACGAGAACAAGGTGGTGTGGCTGTCGCAGACCACGCTGTCGGTCGACGAAACCATGGAGATCGTCGAGCGGCTGCGGCAGCGTTTCCCCAAGCTGCAGGATCCGCCCAGCGACGACATTTGCTATGCGACCCAGAATCGCCAGGTCGCGGTCAAAGCGATGGCGCCCGAGTGTGAGCTGGTCATCGTGGTGGGTTCGCGCAACTCATCGAACTCGGTGCGGCTGGTCGAAGTGGCATTGGGCGGCGGCGCGCACGCCGCGCACCTGGTCGACTGGGCCGACGATATCGACCCGGCCTGGCTGGACGGCGTGACGACGGTAGGCGTCACGTCCGGGGCCTCGGTTCCCGAGGTTTTGGTGCGTGGGGTGCTGGCGCGCCTTGCCGAATGCGGCTATGACGTGGTGCAGCCTGTCACGACGGCCCAGGAGACGCTGGTGTTCGCGCTGCCCCGCGAAATCCGCTCCATGCTCTAGACGATGCTCTAGACGATGCTCTAGACGATGCTCTAGACGATGCTCTAGACGATGCTCTAGACGATGCTCTAGACGATGCTCTAGACGATGCTCTAGACGTCGTACTCCCAGGAATCGGCCCTGGAAGGGTCCTGGGCGCGGCCGGGCGCGCGGGACCGTCCGCGGCGCTCCTGATGCGGCTCCTCCGGGCCGGATCCCCGGTAACGGACCTGCGAGATCGGGTGGTGAGTCGGGTTGGCGCCGTTCGTGCCGCTGGTCCCGTTCGGTGCGGGGCGGCGGCGGCGAGGCTCCGACGGCGGGTTGTATTCGTACGGTTCATGGGGCGCGAAGCGCCTCGCCTGGCCCGGTGATTCGTACGGCTCGTAGCCGTCAAAGCGGCTGCCACGCGGCGCGGAGCGCTCGTAGGGATCGCGATAGCCGCGCTGCTCGCGACGGTTGTCCCGGGGAGCCTGGCCGCGCGGATCGGAATCAGCGGGCGGCCGCGGACGCCGGCGCGACCGGCGGGCCGGGTCGTCGGGATCGTAGTCGTGCGGCGGCGCCGGGCGGCGGCGTCGGCGATGCTCGACGGCGGGGTCCTGCTCGTCGTCCAGTGGCGGTCGGGCATGCCGGGAGCCGTTGCGGCTGGGCCGGGCGCCAGACCTGCCGGCGGCCCGGTTCGTTCTGGTGGCGCTCCGCTGCGATGTGCGGCTTGCGGTGGTCCGCCGCGAACCCGCGGCCGCCGCCTCATTGGTGTCGTCCTCGTCGGAGTCGATGCCCAGCAGCGAGTTTAGTTTCGCGCCGATGCTGCTGAGGAAGAAGGACTTGGCGCCGTCGGCGTCGGCCGTCTCGTCGGTGGTGTCGCGCGCGGTGGCCGTGCGGTGTGACATCCCGAAGTACCACCGGACCAGACCGATCAGCAGGATGCCTCCGGCGGTGCCCAGCATGAGCGGGAAACGCTCGATGAGGGGATAGCCGCAGTTGATCAGCAGGTCTTTGAGGCTGCCGAGTTTGCCGCCGTGGAACAGCCAGTAGGCGCCCGGCACGGCGCAGAACAGTATTAGTGGCGGCTGGATGACCGTGGTGAACACGCCATCCTGACGCACCGCCAGCACCGCAATGACGCAGCCGGCTATATAAAAGCCGGCGAAGACGCTGGTCAGCTCCTTGTGGCCGGATCCTGCGTCGATTCCGTACCCGATGGCGGTCGCGGTGACGGCGATGAGCAGGGCAATCCACCACGGCACACCCGCGATGCTCGGGTAAATGGAGCGCTGGGCAGGTTCTACCGTCGCGCTTTCCCGCACTTCTGACACATGTAGACCGTACCGGCTACGCGACCAAACGCTCGTAAATACCTTGTAGCGAAGCCTGGCGTGCCACCGCTTGGGCACACCCGACGGTCCTCGGCGAGGTGCGTGGCGGTCGGCGGTGTCGGCGAGCCCTAGACTTGGTTCCCCGTGAGCCTGAGTCTGGGAATCGTGGGACTGCCCAACGTCGGTAAGTCCACGCTGTTCAACGCGCTGACCCGGAACAACGTGGTGGCGGCCAACTACCCGTTCGCCACCATCGAACCGAACGAGGGCGTCGTAGCGCTGCCCGATCCGCGACTCGACAAGCTGGCGGAGTTGTTCGGTTCCGAGAAGACGGTGCCGGCGCCGGTGACGTTTGTCGACATCGCCGGAATCGTGAAGGGGGCCTCCGAGGGTGCTGGGCTGGGCAACAAGTTCCTGGCCAACATCCGCGAGTGTGACGCGATCTGCCAGGTGGTGCGGGTATTCGCGGACGACGACGTCGTGCACGTCGACGGCAAGGTCGATCCATGCTCCGATATCGAGGTGATCGAGACCGAGCTGATCCTCGCTGACATGCAGACGCTCGAGAAGGCCGTTCCGCGGCTGGAGAAGGAAGCCCGCAACAACAAGGAGCGCAAGACCGTGTACGAGGCGGCCGTCGCTGCGGGGGCTGTGCTGGATTCGGGCAAGACGCTCTTCGCGGCCGGTGTCGACGCGTCGCTGCTGCGCGAGCTGAACCTGATGACCACCAAGCCGTTTCTGTACGTGTTCAACTCCGACGAGTCCGTGCTGACCGACGATGCCCGCAAGGCCGAGCTGTGCGCGATGGTCGCACCCGCCGACGCGGTGTTCCTGGACGCGAAGATCGAGGCCGAACTGCAAGAGCTCGACGACGAGTCGGCCGCCGAGCTGCTGGAGTCCATCGGGCAGACCGAGCGTGGACTAGATGCATTGGCGCGGGCCGGTTTTCACACCCTGAAGCTGCAGACCTACCTGACGGCGGGCCCAAAAGAGGCGCGCGCGTGGGTAATTCATCAAGGCGATACCGCGCCAAAGGCCGCCGGGGTGATTCACACCGACTTCGAGAAGGGCTTCATCAAAGCCGAAATCGTCTCCTACGACGATTTGATTGCCGCCGGGTCCATGGCGGCGGCCAAGGCGGCCGGCAAGGTCCGGATGGAAGGCAAGGACTACGTCATGGCCGACGGCGACGTGGTCGAATTCAGGTTCAACGTCTAGGCAACTACGTCGAAGCGGTGGGCTCTAGGCCCCGACGGGGTTATCGCAACCCATCCGCGGAGAAGACGTCGATCGGCCGCACGGGCGCCAACATCACCAGCGGGATTTGACGACTGGTTGACCGCTGATAACTCAGGTAGGGCGGGTACAGGTGGGCCATGTACTCCCACACCCGATGACGCTCCTCGCCTTCGGGTTCCCGCCACGTGGCCTCGAACGCTTCCGTAGCGATCTGGACGCCAATCGTCTTGCTCTCCAAGATGTTTAAGTACCACGCTGGATGCGTGTCGGCACCGCCCTTCGATGCGACGATCACGATCTCGCCCCCGACGTTGCCGTAGATCAACGGCCTGACGTAGACCTTTGCCGACTTGCGGCCGACACACTTGATCAAGCAATGCGTGGTCAGCTTGCGGCCCCCGACCTCGCTCAGGTCCAAGATGTGACCCCTTGTGCCACCGGAGGTCAGATAGGTCTCGAGGTGCTCGCTGATCCAGTCACCTCGCGTCGCTCGGATCGCCGCGGCATCGGCGTCGGCCATGGAAGACTCCTGAACGTAGACGGGGGCGAAGCTGATCGGACCGAACCTGTGTCGCTGACTTCGCCGGGCGCAATCATGTAACCATGCGCCCGCCCGGCCGGTTCACCGTCTAGGTGTCCCGGCGTTACGTCGACTGAATTGACGGCTTCGGGGGGAGCGACGGCGCCAGGCTGGGGACGGGCGGGCGCATGGTTACATGCAAGAGAGCCGTACTGCGGGCAGTAGGCCTGAATGGCAGCCCCGGTGAAGTAGGCGGCATTGAGCGGTGGCCAGTTGGTGGCGCTGGCGACCTTGGCGGTCAGATCCGCGTTGCTGGTGTTGGGGTTTTTGCCCAATGTGCCGCAAACGACGGTTTTCGCGACCTGGATCGCCCTGTCGGGTGCGCCGTAATCCATGCCCGAGGTGCTGAGGTTGGCGATGAATGCGTCGTCAGTGGAGTCCGCATAGGCCGGGGCGGCCAGCCCCACGGCGAGGACTAGCAACGCAACGGCTCTTACCGCCATGGCATCCTCCTGGGTGAATTCACCAATTTTAGCCAGGCGATGCGAATGTCGGCACGTTCGTCTATTTGGCCCCGAACGCCGACGCTATTTGGCGTCGTTGTCCATGTCCGGGCAGAAGGACAACACGGCGCTGGCGGCGATCACGTGCGCTTGTTGGTCCGAGTAGCCCATGCCCTGGATCCTGTTCACCGCCTCGTCCGCTGGGAGTTGGTTGCGCAACTCGTGGCAGAAAGTGGTGCCGACAGCGACGATGTGGTTCGGGTCGTGGTACGAGACGCCGTGCTGATTGAGTGAGGTCAGATAGGCCGACCTGCTGTCCGGGGCAGCGTTAGCGACCGCCGGGACCGAGCAAAGCAGCACAGACGCGGCCATAAGTGATGTCGGCAATAGTTTCTTGAGGGTGGTAGTTGAAGTCATGCCTTCAGCGGTGCCCGCCGGCGACGAGCAATAGCCCAAGGGGACTTGAACTTTGAGTGAACTGCCCGACGGTCCGAGGCGGCTAGTTGAAGGTGACGTTGCCGTACGAGTCGACCGCTACATAGGCACGCCGCTCCGGTGAGGTCGCGGCCACGACCAGCCAGATGATGCCGAACAGGCCACAGGTGACGACGGTGAGCAGGGCGCACATCGCGTGCGCCCACCCCGATACCCCGCCGCCGAGGAAGAGGACGGCCTGGGTGGGGGTGCGTGATTCGACACGGGCCCACGGGTAGTGATTGGAGATCGCCTCTTCGAGTATTTCGGAGCGCTGATCCAGCGAAAGCGTGCTCGCGTAGTGGGGTGTCCATTCGGCGCCGTCGAAATACCGTTGTCCGCGCGCACCCGACGGGTCCGGATACCAGCCCGCCGGAGGTAGTGCTGCGGTCATCGGGCCCCCTCAGTGCGCGTACATGTATCGACAGCACCATATTGGAACACCGCAGTTGCGCCGATGACGGCCTGCCGTGCCGGGGGAGCGCACCTTCTCACCGTACGGAACGGCCGCTGTCTCCGGTTGCCGTTGGACCGGCGATCTCGCCGACTCGGCGGGGCGATCTCGCCGCTGATGGGGTCGGCAGGGCCGGGCAGGCCATTGGTGCAATAACGACGCTTTTATGTAATGAGTTTGCTGTATATGCGGTGCACGCCATTTTTTGAATTGCACGTGATGCGTGCCACAGATTTTGGTTAACGAACTATTCACTTGCTAGCGTCGCTCGCCATGATTGTTCTTGCAACGTTGGTGTCCCTCGTCAACCAAGTCTCGGGGACGCCGTATATTGTGGGTGGAGATTCGCCCGCGGGTACCGACTGTTCGGGCCTCGCGTCGTGGATTGCGAATGCTGCAACGGATCGGCCGGTCTGGGGGGACAGGTTCAACACCGGCAATGAAGAAGGCGCGCTATTAGCGCGGGGCTTTCAATATGGAACCGCTCCCAACGCCTTGGTGATCGGCTGGAACGGCGGCCACACGGCGGTGACCCTGCCGGACGGGACGGCGGTATCCAGCGGCGAACACGGGGGTGTGCATTTCGGCGGCGCTGGCGCTTACCAGGCCGGATTCACCCACCACATGTTCCTTCCGATGCCGCCAGACGGCGACGGCGCGCTTCCTCCGCCGCCGGACGCACCGCCTCCGCCGCCGCAGGCACCCGGTGTCCTCGTCGATGCCACGGCTCCCGCGCCACCGGCGCCGCCGGCTCCTGAATTGCCACCGCCGGGTGACCCCGGAATTCCGAATTGATAAAAATTTGAATTGCCCGAGTGTTGATTTATCCCGCCGATCGTCGCGGGACGTTAGTCACATTGATCGCACTTCGCGCATGGCAAAAGTGAAGTAATCGCTGAACGCGTTCTTTTGTGGGCTGCGTCACTATCGTCGCCAGGGCGTTCGTCTCGCCGGATTAGCAAAGATCAAGCCAAGTCCGTCTGGGCGCTATCGAATCTTTCGACAAGCGTTCCAGGCGGACTTTGCTGTGTGGGAAATTCGAGCTCGACCCGCGCGGCGCGATATCCTTGCGCGGTGAGTGAGGGGCGAGGACCGCAATGATCTTCATCGTCGTCAAGTTCGAAACCAAGCCGGAGTGGTCCGACCGCTGGCCGGAGCTGGTCGCGTCGTTCACCGCCGCCACCCGCGCCGAAGCCGGCAACCTGTGGTTCGAGTGGTCGCGCAGCCTGGACAACCCGGCCGAGTACGTCTTGGTCGAGGCATTCCGCGACGGTGACGCGGGCGGCGTCCACGTCAACAGCGACCACTTCAAGCGGGCGATGCAAGACCTCCCGCAGGCGCTGGCGTCGACGCCCAAGATCGTCAGTCAGACCATCGAGGCGAGCGGGTGGTCTCAGATGGGCGAAATGTCGGTCGACTAACCGACGGCGATCTGGATTTCTTCGCCCAGTTGATATCCCGGCGCCAGAGGCAGCGTGTCACCGCTCCAGAACTTGCCCGGGTCGAACCAGTTGGTGTCCTTGTCGGTGAGGAGCAGCCCCATCTCCTCGTAGGTGATCGCCACCGTCTCCGCGCAGTAGGCGGTGGCCAGGCTCATCTTCCGCTCTTCTCGACGCCGTCGGGTCTGCTCGCGAACCTTCGTGTCCACCACCGGGATCCCGCGCACCCAGTCGTAGGCGGTCGGGAGCCGGCCACGGAACCAGCGTGCGGTCAGCCGTGCAGTCGTGGGGAACGCCGTGCCGTCCATTCGCGCTATCACGCGCAGCAGTTCGTTCTCCTGCTCGCGGGTGGCGTGCGGCGTCAACTGGCGCAGCCAGCAGCGCTGGTGGTAACGCTGCGTCCATTGCAGGACGGCCTCGTGCAGATCATTGAGCTGCACGCCGCGGTGGTTGGTGCCGGTCCACATATCGGTGAGCTTGTCGCCCAGTTCCGCATGCCAGATCAGTGGTGGCAGGTCGTCGATGGCCACCGTCATGCCAACGTGATTCACCGGGGCGTTGGTCAACGTCTGGATTGCCCGGTCGGGTCCCGACTCGCCGCGGAACAGCCAAAGATCGCCCGTTCGCGTTTCGTTCAGCGCCTGATCGAGGGTGAGCATGTCAGGCGACGCCCTAGGAGAGCACTTCGCGTGCGACATTGCGCGCGTTGGCGGCCGCCGGGTAGCCGGCGTAGCCGGTCAGGTGGTAGATCACCTCGCCGATTTCCTCGATGGTCAGCCCGTTGCGCACTGCGATCGGGAAGTGGAACTTCAGTTCCTCGGAGGCCCGCAGCGCGATCAGTGCGCCGAGGGTGACCAGGCTGCGCGAACGGCGATCCAGCCCGGGGCGCGTCCATAAGGCGCCGAAGACGTGATCGATGGTCAACTCACCCAGTTCACCGGCGACGCCGTCGTCGGCCAGGCTGGTGACGCCGTCGGGGATCAGACCGGGCATCATGTCCTTGAACGCTTGCAAGCCCTCGGCGCGGGATTCAGCCATCGGTGATGTTGCCTTTCATAGGGGTTTGCGGGAGATCTGGTAGTCGATATACGCGTCCCAGTCGTCAAGGCGGCGGCGAAGCTCGTCGACAACCTGAGGATGGGTGGGCACGAAGAATCGGTTGCGCACAATCGCATCGGCCACCAGCTCGCCGACGGGCGCGGGATCGAGCAGCTCGAACTGTTCGCCCGGGGTCCGTAGGGGAGCTCCGCCGCCGAACGTCGGCACCGCGGCGGCGATATTCGTCAGCACCGGTCCCGGGCACAACAGCGTGACGCCAATACCCTTGGGCCGCAAATAGATTGCCAGGCCCTCGCTGATCTGCACGATGGCGGCCTTGGTGGCCGCATACGGCATCCGGTCGTAGGCGTAGGTGAAGAGCCCGGCGAACGACGCGGTGTTGACCAGGTGTCCGCGGCCCTGCTCGAGCAGCAACGGCACAAAGGCGGCGTTGCTGCGCACCACCGACATCAGATTGATGTCGAGAATGCGCTGCCACTCCGCGACCGGAATGTCTTGCGGCAGGCCGTTTGTCAGTACACCGACGTTGTTGACCACGACGTCCGCCCGGCCGAATCGCTGCAGCGTCGCGGTCCGAACACCCTGGAACGCATCGGGATCCGAGACGTCGGCCCGGTGCGCGAGTGCCGTTGTGCCGAGTTCGTCAGCGAGCGCCCGGACGCCGTCGTCGTCGAGATCGACCGCAACGATGTGTGCACCCCGGTCGGCCAGGGCGTGGGCGATGGCGCGACCGATACCGCTGGCCGCCCCAGTAATGACGCACACCTTGTCGCGCAACGTGTCCATTGGGCCCCAAGGCTAGCCTGTGGTCATGCGCAGCATATGGAAATGGGTTGGGCTGGCCGGTGTTGCGGGCGTCGTCGCCGGCGGTGCGCTGGTGGTGCGCGATCAGCGCAAGCGTCAGGCCTACACCCCCGACCAGATCCGGGCTCGGCTACATCAGCGGCTGGCCGAATCCGACTCCTCGTCCGGCCCGGCCGCAACCGCGAACAACCGATAGCTGCCGGCGAAGCCCTTCAACTCGACGTCGCGGCCCTCGTCGAACGAAACGTCGGGGCACTCGCTCAGCGCGTCGCGGACCGGCTGGCTCACCAGGACCTGGCCGCCGACGGCTTCGGCGGCCACCCGCGCCGCCATCGCGACATTGCGCCCGAACAGATCGTCGCCCCGGCGCACCGAACGTCCCATGTGGATGCCGATCCGCACCCGAATCTCCTCGTACCGCTTGCGCTTTGCGTCCTTGCGCAGCTCGTGTTGAAGGTCGATGGCGCAGTGCACCGCCTCCTCAGCCCGGGCGAAGGCGATCATGAATCCGTCTCCTTGGCTCTTCACCACATGACCGGACCGGCGCCGCACCAGGTTGGAGACCAGCTTGTCGTGCGAGCTGATCAGCTTGACGAACGCGCGGTCGCCGATCCGCTCGTTGAGCGCGGTGGACTCTTCGATGTCGGAGAACACAATCACCACCCGGCCGTCGGGCGTGACCCGGGCCAGGTCGGGCCGCTCGACCTCGGCCCAGTCGGCCAGTTCCTCGATCGATCCGCGTACCGCGGCGCCAAAGCCCTCCTTGCGCATGATGTTCGCGGTGTTCCACACAGTCTTGACCGCCTCGCGGCCACCGGAGATCAGCCAATTGCGGGTGTCGGCACGCTGCCGTAACTCCTCGGCCTCCTCGCGGCTACGTAAGAGCAACCTCCACAACACCGCGAGTGCGCCTGCCTCGACGGCGGCGACTCCGGCCAGGGCATAGATCGCGATGTGCAGCACGTCACCCACGTCAGCATCCTTGCAAAGCGCCCGGTGGCTTCCGGTTGTCGGCCCTATAAGCAATGTCTAGGGTTGACCTCGAACGCCCCGGGTAGTGCATCCCCAGTAAACCCATTTGGTGGCTTTTGGGAGGTTTCGGTCGTGGCCGACGACGGTGGTGGTTCATCGAATCTGATGGTGATCTTTGGCATTACCGGTGATCTCGCGCGCAAGATGACGTTTCGTGCCCTGTACCGATTGGAGTCCCGCAAGCTGCTGGGCTGCCCGATCATCGGGGTGGCCAGCGACGACATGAGCGTCCAGCAATTAATCGAACGCGCCCGGGGGGCCATCAACGACTCCGGGGAGAAGATCGACGACGCGGTGTTCGACCGGCTGGCCGGGCGGTTGGACTACATCCACGGCGACGTCACCGACACGTCGCTCTACGAGCAGCTGGCCAAGCGAATCGGATCGGGGAAGCGTCCTCTCTACTACCTGGAAATGCCGCCGTTCCTGTTCGCGCCCATCGTCGAGAATCTCGGCAAGGCCGGGTTGGTGGAAGATGCGCGGGTGGCTGTGGAAAAGCCGTTCGGCCACGACCTGAACTCTGCGCGTGAGCTCAACGCCCGGCTGCGCGACGTGCTCGACGAAGACCAGATCATGCGGGTCGATCACTTCCTGGGCAAGCGGCCCGTGGTCGAGCTGGAGTACCTGCGGTTCGCCAACCAGGCGCTGGCCGCGGTCTGGGACCGCCACAGCGTTTCCGAGATCCACATCACCATGGCCGAGAACATCGGGGTGGAGGACCGCGGCAAGTTTTACGATCCGGTCGGTGCGCTGCGCGACGTCGTGCAAAACCATCTGCTGCAGGTGCTCGCGCTGGTCGCTATGGATCCTCCGGTCGGAACAAGCGCCGACGACGTGAACGATAAGAAGGCCGAGTTGTTCCGCGCCATTCCGGCGCTGGATCCCAAGCGCTGCGTGCGGGGTCAGTACCGCGGCTACACGGATATCCCTGGCGTGCAAAGGGATTCGCAGACCGAGACGTTCGTCGCGCTGCGCACCGAGATCGACAACTGGCGCTGGGCCGGTGTGCCGATCTTTTTGCGCGCCGGCAAGGGTCTGCCCGAGCGCGTCACCGAAGTGCGGCTGTTTCTGGAGCGGGTGCCCAGGTTGGCCTTTCCGCCGGGGCACCGGCCGGCCGATGCCAATCAGATTGTGCTGCGCATCGATCCCGCGCCGGGGCTGCGGCTGCAGTTGTCGGCCCGAGTCGGTGACGCGTGGCAGGACGTTCGCTTGGACTCCTCGTTCGAGGCGGATCTCGGTGAACCCGAGGGGCCGTATGAGGTGCTGCTGCACGCCGCGCTGACCGGAGACCATGAGCTGTTCGCGCGAGAAGACAGCATCGAAGAGACATGGCGGATCGTCCAATCGCTGCTCGATAAGCCGTGTGAAATCCAGCAGTACGAGCGCGGGTCCTGGGGACCCGAAGCCGCGCAGTCCCTGCTGCGCGGTCACCACAGTTGGCAAGAGCCGTGGTTGCTTCCGCAAACGGAGTCGGGACAGTAAGGAGACCGGAGAAATGCAGTTAGGAATGATCGGCCTCGGCCGAATGGGTGCGAACATCGCTCGCCGCGTGGCCGACAACGGCCACGAAACTGTTGTGTACGACTACAACCCGGACGCGGTCAAGGCGATGGCCGATGAGCCGAACACCACCGGCGCGTATTCCCTGGAGGAACTCAAGGAGAAAATGACCGCGCCGCGGATCGTGTGGGTGATGGTCCCCGCGGGCACGATCACCCAGTCGGTGATCGAGGAGCTGGCCAAGACGCTGGAGTCCGGCGACATCGTGATCGACGGCGGTAACTCCTACTACCGCGACGACCTGAAGCATTCAAAGCTACTGTCCGAGAAGGGGATTCACCTGATCGACTGCGGCACCAGTGGCGGGGTGTGGGGCCGTGAACGCGGCTACTGTTTGATGATCGGCGGCGACGACTACGCGTTCTCGCACGCCGAGCCGCTGTTCAAGACCATCGCGCCCGGCGTTGACGCCGCGCCGCGCACCCCGGGCCGCGACGGCGAGGTCGCGCAAGCCGAAAAGGGCTATCTGCACTGCGGCCCGTCAGGGGCCGGGCACTTCGTGAAGATGGTGCACAACGGCATCGAGTACGGCATGATGGCCTCGCTCGCCGAGGGGCTGAACATCTTGCGCAACGCCGACATCGGCAAGCGCGTCGAGGCGGGCGACGCGGAAACCGCGCCGCTGTCGAACCCGGAGTGCTACCAATACGATTTCGACATCGAGGACGTCGCCGAGCTGTGGCGCCGGGGCAGCGTCGTCGGCTCTTGGCTGCTGGACCTGACGGCGATCGCCCTGCACGAATCGCCCACGCTGTCGGAGTTCTCCGGACGCGTCTCCGATTCGGGTGAGGGCCGGTGGACCGCCATCGCGGCGATCGACGAGGGTGTGCCGGCGCCGGTGCTCACGACCGCACTGCAGTCCCGCTTCGCCTCGCGCAGCCTCGACGACTTCGCCAACAAGGCGCTGTCGGCCATGCGCAAGCAGTTCGGGGGCCACGCCGAGAAACCGGGTGTGGGCGGCTGATGCCGGCCGACCAGCCGTTCAGCGGCCTGATGAGCCGGCCGGCCGCCTGACGAACTTCACCACGGCCTCACTGAACGCGTCGTTGTCGTCGCCGGCGGCGGTGTGGCCCGCGTTGGACAGCTCGATGAACTCCGCGCGGGGCACGGTGGCCAGGAAATACTTGACGCCTTCCGGACTGACCACGTCGGATAGCTTTCCGCGGATCAGCAACACGGGGATCGTCAGGTGCTTGGCCGCCTGTTCGAAGTTTTCGGTACGCAGCTCGGGGTCGTCGCCCGGCTTGGTCATGAAGGCCGGGTCCCAGTGCCAAAACCAGCGCCCGTCGCGGAAGCGCAGGTTCTTCTTCAACCCCTCGGGGCTACGCGGCTTCTCGCGGTAGGGGAGGTAGGCGGCAACGGCGTCGGCTGCCTGCTCGAGAGTCTCGAAACCGTCCAGCCCGCTCATCATGAAATCGCGGATACGGGCGCTGCCGTTCTTCTCGAATCGGGGCACCACGTCGACGAGGACCAATTTGGTCACCTTGGTCGGGCCGGCCCGGTGGGCGGCGAGGATGCCGGTCAACCCGCCCATGCTGGCCCCGATCAGCACCACCGGGCCCTCGATCGCCTTGAGGACGAGCAGCACGTCGGCCGTCAGCGTCTCGATGGCGTAGTCCGCACCCGGCGCGCGGTCGCTGTCACCATGTCCGCGGCTGTCCAGCGCGATGACGCGGTAGCCGCTGTCGGCCAGGATCTGGCCGGTGTTCTTCCAGGAATGACGGTTCTGGCCGCCGCCGTGCAGCATCAGGATCGTCGGATGCCCAGTGGTATCGGCGTCGCGGTTCCATTCGTCGGCGACCAGCCTGATCCCGCCGACACCGGCATACTCGACCGTCTGGAAACCGCTGCTCACCGTGCTCATCGAGCTGACGTTACCTAGTGGGCCGATGACATCCGCCGATTGGCGGGGTCTAACTGTGAAATGACCCCAACAAATGAGGAGCCGAATATGCCACCGATCACGCCCACGCTGTGGTTCGACCACAACCTGGAGGAGGCGGTGACGTTCTACAGCTCGGTGTTCCCGAACTCGCGGATCGAGGAGGTCAACCGGGCCACCGACGCGGGACCGGGCCAATCCGGCGACCTGCTGTCCGGCGCGTTCGTGCTGGACGGAACGCGGTTCATCGGAATCAACGGCGGTCCGCAGTTCCCGTTCAGCGAAGCGGTGTCGTTCACGGTGGAATGCAAGGACCAGGACGAGGTCGACTACTACTGGGACCGGCTCACCGACGGCGGCGAGGAATCGCAGTGCGGCTGGTGCAAGGACCGGTTCGGGCTGAGCTGGCAGATCGTGCCGCAGCGGCTCTATGAGCTGGTCAGCCATCCGGATCCGGCCCGGGCGACCGCCGCCACCAAGGCGATGTACGGCATGCGCAAGATCGTGCTTGCCGACCTGGAGCGGGCAGTGGAGTAGAAGCCGTTCGCGAACGCGAAAACCGTTGGTGGAATCGAGTTTTAGCAATTTTTCGCGACCTTTGGTGCGGTCGCTGAGTCGCACGCGTTAGGTTGGTCCGTGCGGACGCGCCGAACAGGGAGCGAGAGCGATGACTGAGCCACGCTGGATCGACGTGCCGGGCCCGCCCGGCGATCTGAAGGCGCTGACCTGGGGTCGGCCCGACGCCCCGATCGCATTGTGCCTGCACGGCTTCCCCGACACGGCCTATGGGTGGCGCAAGTTCGCCCCGCTGCTGGCCCAAGCTGGCTGGCGGGTCGTCGCGCCGTTCATGCGCGGGTACGCGCCCTCATCGATCCCGGACGACGGCAGCTATCACGGTGGCGCCATCATGGACGACGCGCTGCGAGTGCGCGCGGCCGCCGGCGGCACCGACCGTGACGTGGTGATCGGGCATGACTGGGGCGCGCTGGCAGCCACCGGCCTCGCCGCCATGCCCAACAGCCCGTTCGCCAAGGCGGTGATCATGTCGCTGCCGGTCTCGGCCGGATTCCGGGGCCGGGTGAGCGAGCGCGGCCGACTGGTCCGCCAGCTGCCGCGCCAGCTGCTGCATAGTTGGTACATCCTGTACTTCCAATTGCCTGTCCTGCCCGAGCGTTCCGCCCGCTGGATATTGCCGTTGCTGTGGCGCCGGTGGTCGCCGGGCTATCGCGGCGCCGAGGAAGACCTCCGCCATGTCGACGCCGCGATCGGAACACCGGAGAGCTGGCGGGCGGCGCTGGGGACCTACCGGGCCACTGTGCGCAACACCCGACCGCCGCAGCGGTATGCCGAATTGAACCGGTTGTGGACCGAGGCGCCCATCCTGCCGAGCCTATATCTGCATGGTCGCGACGACGGTTGCATGACACCGGCTTTCGCGCACTGGACCGAGAAGGTACTCCCGCCCGGCAGCGACGTGAGCATCGTCGATCACGCCGGGCATTTCCTGCAGCTCGAACAGCCGGCCAAGGTTGCCGAACGGGTGCTGGCGTTCATCGGCGCGGCCGACTGACTCCCATGGCGGCGCACCGGATGGCCGCCGTCGATGCGGAGTTCTATTGGATGGCGGCCAAGGTCCCCAGCGACGACTTCCAGCTCTGGGCATTTGATGGCGAGCCCGCCGATCTCGGCGCTGCGATCGACGAGGTCTGTCGCCGGGCCCGCGCGTGTCCCGATCTGACCATGCGGGTCCACGACGGAAGCCCGCTGACCTATCCGCAGTGGGTGCCCGCGCCGGTCCGCCGCGAGCAGGTGGTCTGCCACGACTTGGTCGACCGCAGCTGGCACGGCTGCCTGGCGACCATTGTCGGCCTCGCCGATGACCAGTTGGACATACGCCAGATGCTCTGGCGGGTGCACGTATTCACGCCGGTCTTCGGTGTCCCGGGCGTCGACGGCCCGGGCACCGTTGTGCTCTGGCAGTATCCACATGCGTTGGCTGGCGGCGTTCGTGCTTCGGCGATGGGGGCTTGGCTCTTCGGGCGGGCTGTCCCATTGCCCGAGGTGCGGCCAATACCGGCGGGCTTTTTGCCCTGGCGGGCCCTCGACGCGGCCCGCACGCATCGCCAGCTGGTTCGCGATACCCAGGCGGGGCTGCTGGCGCCGGGGATCGGCTACCGGCCGCTGCTGCCCACCAACGCGCCTCCGGCCGGCGCCCGCTCGATGCGTACCTTGGTCCGCCACCGCTCGCAAATGCCGGGTCCCACTGTCACCGTCGCGGTGCTGGCCGCGGTGTCCACCGCACTCTCGGATTTGTTCGGCGATGCGGCCGATTCGCTGGGTGCGGAGGTGCCGATGGCTAAACCCGGTGTGCC
Source organism: Mycobacterium numidiamassiliense (assembly GCF_900157365.1). GTDB lineage: Bacteria > Actinomycetota > Actinomycetes > Mycobacteriales > Mycobacteriaceae > Mycobacterium > Mycobacterium numidiamassiliense. Next base: position 1,788,749 of record NZ_FUEZ01000004.1, read on the forward strand.
ACACGCATATAACCATTTCGGCAATGTCGTCGTCGGACTTTACCCACAGCTTGATTGGGATGCCCGGGTGCAGCGGATCGCGGCCGACCTGGCCGACGGCAGGCGCCGTTTCGAACATCCGGCGAAGCGTTCAGCCGACCGGGCCTTCGCCGCGGTACCCGCCCCGCTGCTGCGCTGGGGTGTCTCGCTGTTCGACCCCGATGCCCGGCCCACGCAGGTGCTGGGAAACACCGTGGTGTCCAGCAATAATCGTGGTCCCGCCGATCTGAATTTTGGCGGTCTTCCGGTGGCATTGACGGCCACCTATCCACCACTGTCGCCTGCGATGGGCCTGACGCACGGGGTGCACGGCATCGGCGAGACGATCGCGATCAGTGTCAACGCGGCAGAGTCGGCGATCGCCGACATCGACGACTATCTGGATCGTCTGGACGCCGCACTCTAAGTTATTGCGCGTCACCAGATTTGGCTGCCTCTTCACGTGTCAGACCGGCGGCACCGATGAGTTCCTCGTGCAGCTCGAACCAGACACTGTGGTAGGAGTCGATCAGCGGCCTGGCCAGCCACGTGGTCTCGCCGGCATTGATTTTGCGCAGTGCCACCGACAATTTCGACGAATAGGCGTTCAGTCGTGGCAATTGTGTTGCGGCCTCGTCAATGATCGGCACCACCCGTGCGTGTACCTCGTCGAGGCGGGCCAACACCTCGGCGTCGTAGTCGGCGTCGTCGTGGGTGTTGGGCGTGCCCGCGGGGCCGCCCTTGAGCTGCCAGTCGGTGACCAGGGCTTTGAAATCGACGTTGACGGAGCGGAAGGCGTCGTAGGCGGCGGTGATCACGCTGGAATCGATGCCGGCGCGCTCCTCGGCGAGCAACGTGTCGAGCCTGGACCGGCCGTCGGGACTGATGCGCAGCGTCGGCCCGTCGACCAGAAGCCCGGACTCGGCCAGGCGCTCGACGAGCCCGGTGAGGGTGGCCGGATCCTGGTCCAAAGTCGCGGCAAGGTCGTCGGCAGTTACCCGGCCCTTCAGCCGGACCGCTTGCAGCACAGCCAATTCGCTCACTGGTCGGCCTCGCGTGTCAGGCGCAGCGCGGCCAGCATGACGATCAGCGGCGAGGGCGACACCACATCGGTTTGCCCACCGTCGAGCGCAGCGCGTACCGCGGCGTCGGAGCTGTCATCGCACCTCGGGTGGTCACCGGCGGCGTGCGCACGCAGCGGGCTGACCCGTCGCGCCATGTCGGCCAGTTCGCGCAACTCCGCCGTGTCGTTCTCCGACCACGCGGTCGGCGTCAGATTGCCCTCGCGTACTTCGCCTTCGTAGCCGTCGACGGTGATCTGCTTGCCGTCGAGCGCCGCGGCGACTCCGTGACCGCAGCCCACCACGGCGACCCGGCCCAGTTCGCGGCTGACGACCGCGGCGTGGCTGGCCGCTCCGCCGACCTCGGTGACAATGCCCTGCGCGACCAGCATGCCCCGCACGTCTTCGGGCTTAGTGTGGTCGCGCACCAGGATGACGTGCTCGCCCCGGTCGGCGGCATCCAGTGCCGCGTCGACCTTCGCATACGCCTTACCCGATGCCACACCGGGACACGCGGACAAGCCCTTCGCTAAAAGTGGTGCAGCCAAACGTGTTTCAGGCTGGAGCGCGGGCTGTAGCAGGGCGCTTACGTGCGCGGGGGTCACCCGGCGCAACGTCTCGGCCTCGTCGATGAGCCCTTCGTGGTGCAACTGCAACGCGAGTCGCACCGCCGCCTGCGCCGACCGCTCCGCGGCCCGCGTCTGCAGTAGCCACAATTTGCCGTTTTCGACGGTGAACTCGATCTCCTGCACGTCGGACTCGAGCCGCTCCAGGTTGGCGGCCACGTCGATCAGCTCGTCGTACACCGACGGTTGCTCGTCGCGCAGGGCGGTGATCGGCTCGACATCGACCAGCCCGGACACCACGTCATCACCCTGGCCACCGGGCAGCCACTCGCCGAACGGTTCGTTGACGCCGGTGATCGGGTTGCGTGAAAAGAATGCCCCCGCTCCGGATTTGGGGCCCTGGTTGCCGAATACCATGGCCTGCACCACCACGGCCGTACCGCCCCGATCGTCCAGGCCATAGTGTGCGCGGTAGGCAACCGCGCGCGGAGAGTGCCACGAGTCGAACACGCCCACAATGGCGGCTCGCAATTGCGTGTACGGGTCGTCGGGCACGGTCTGCGATTCGGTGCCCACGATGCGCTGATACATGCTGGTGAAACGCCGCCGGGTGTCTTGAGCGAAATCCGTTGTCCCGCAGGCGGCCAGTGCCTGCTCGACGTCGTCGTTGATGCCCACGTTCAGAATGGTGTCCATCATTCCGGGCATCGACTGCGTGGCCCCTGAGCGCACACTGACCAATAGTGGGCGCGGGCCCCGGCCGAACGTGCGCGAGGTGTGAGCTTCCAGCCATTTCACTTGAGCGAGCACGTCGTCCCAGATGGCGTCGATCACCGCCGTGGGGTCGTCCAGAAACCGCAGACCCACCTCGGTGGTGATGCAGAAGGCCGGCGGCACGGGCAAATTCTGCCGGCGCATCGCGTTGATGCCGTGACCCTTGTTGCCCAGAATCTGCCGCGGAAGGTTAGCGTCGCCGTTGAGCAACACCACGGGTGCGTTTTCGGGGGTGCCGTGGGAAGTGCCTCCGTCTCGTGAGGTACGAGTCGTGGTGCACCCCCTCCTGGTTCGGCTACGGGTCGGGCAAACGCGGGACGCCCGCTATGTTTCCACACGGGGGAGCGGACACACCGGCTTGCCGCTGCTGTTATCCGCCCGAGACCGATGATCTAGGTTTGCAGCTATGACTCCGTATGACGTTGGGTTACTGATCCTGCGGCTGGTGTTGGGCGTGACCATGGCCGCGCACGGTTATAACAAGTTCTTCGGCGGCGGCCGGATCCCGGGCACCGCGCGGTGGTTTGAGAGCATCGGCATGAAGCCGGGCAAGTTCCACGCCACCGTGGCCGCTACCACCGAGATCTCGGCCGGACTCGGCCTGGCCGCGGGGCTGCTCACCCCCATCCCGGCCGCGGGGTTCGTCTCGTTGATGCTGGTCGCCGCCTGGACGGTGCATCGCCACAACGGGTTCTTCATCGTCAAGGAAGGCTGGGAGTACAACCTCGTTCTCGCGGCCGCAGCCGTGACGGTGGCCACCCTAGGGCCCGGACGATTCAGCCTGGACTGGGTGATCTTCGGGAAGAACTGGTTCGACGGATGGCAAGGCCTGCTGATCTCGCTGGGGCTCGGCCTCGCCGGCGCGTTCGGCCAGCTGCTGATCTTCTACCGCCCACCGGCTAAGCAAGCCGGGTAGTTACGGGTCGCCTTCCTCACCGAGCAGCTTCTCCGGGTGGTGGAAGGTGTTGGTCCGCGGTCGGCCTCGCAAAGGCCCGAAGTCCAGATGCGGTGGCGGGATCCATTCGGTGTCGCCGTTCGCACGTTTTCGGGTGGTCCAGCCGCCTGGTTTGAGCAGCCGATGATGGGATCCGCACGCGAAGGTGAGGTTGTCCACATCGGTGGTGTGGCAGCTGGCGGACTCGTCGACATGGTGGACTTCGCAGAGGTAACCGGGTACGTCGCAGCCGGGTGCTGTACACCCACGGTCCTTGGTGTGGAGCACAATTCGTTGTCCAGTCGAGGCGATTCGTTTGGTGTGATACAGCCCGATCGGCGTGGCTTCGTCGAAGATCGCCAGATAGTGGTGGGCATGGCTGGCCAGCCGGATCACATCGCTCAGCGGCAACTGACTTCCGCCGCCGGTGCTCGCCTTTCCGGCCGCTGATTCCAGTTGCTCCAATGTGGTGGTCACGACGATGGTGGCCGGTATGCCGTTGTGCTGGCCGAGCTTTCCGCTCGCCAGTGTCGCGCGCAGCGCTGCCTGCAATCCGTCGTGGTTTCGCTGATTTGCCGAGCGGGTGTCGCGCTTGATGGATTCCTCCCCGGGCGTGCCGTCGACGATTGGCGTTTGGTCGTCGGCGTTGCACATGCCAGGTGCGGCCAGCTTGGCGAGCACCACCTCGAGCGTGGCGCGGGCTTCGGGGGTCAGCCAGCCGCTGAGGCGCGACATGCCGTCGATGTCCTGTACGCCCAGGACCAGGCTGCGGCGTCGAGCACGGTCGGTATCGGTGAAGGTGCCGTCGGGATTGAGGCAATAGGTGAGTCGGTCTGCCAGCTTCCGGACCTGTTCGGGGCGAAACCGGACGGCTTGCTGAGCAAGGTGTTGCTCGGCGCATCGCTGGGTTTCCACGTCGACCCAGTGAGGCAATTGGTCGAAGAACTGGCGAATGACCGCAACGTGACCGTCCCCGATAGAGCCGTCGCGCTGTGCGGCCGCGGTGGCGGGCAGCCGTGCCTCTAACGGTTCGCCCGTGATCGCGCGGCGTGGCCCCAGGTCGGCGGCGTCAGCCACCCGCTGAGCGGCCGCTGCGCGGCTGATGTGCAGCAGGTCGGCCAACGCGTGGGAGAGTTTGCCGCCGAACTCCTCGGGCGTGGCTTGCTCGGCGACCTGGTTGATCAACTCGTGGCGTGGGAATGCGAGGCGTCGAGTTTCGTGTTCGAGTTTTTCCAACAGGACCAATCGCTCCGGAGTGGTTAGCGCGTCGTACGAGTGGCCGACGATGCGCGCTACCACGTCGTGCAACGTGGCGAAGTCCGCTTCGACCTCTTCTCGACCACTCGACCCATGTTCGAATGCTATCGCCGACCACCGACAAGAACCCCTGGCTTGCGGCCATAGAAACGCCAGTGACGCAAGTGGTTTGACGGCCCAGCGGCCCAGCGGCCCAGCGGCCCAGCGGCCCGGCGGCCCAGCGGCCAAGCGGCAGCGGTAGGGTCCGGATCCTGCCGCTCGGCCCGCGCTGCGGGTGGCGTCTCCACGGCGAACCCGCCCCCATGCCAACGGGTACGCGCGGCGGCGTGGCCGATCTTGAGGATAGAGTGGCGACGTCGGAGTTGCGGGTGGGGCCGTTGGTGCGTGGTCCGCGGCCCGCCGATCGTGGAAGTCGGTGGTGCGCGTTGACCGGGTCCGGTGTCGAGGCCGCGCAGGAAGTCATGCGGTCCGACGAGGATGCAGCGGCGGGTTATCGGGAGTGGCTGGCCGCCGCTGAGCGGGCCGGCCAAAGAGTGTTGCGGGAGCCGCACGGCACGTACGTGTTATGGCGACGCGATGATGTACTCGCCGCCGTACGTGATGGCGAGGTTTTCGCCAGCCGGCAGGGCGAAGTGATGCCCGGCAATCCGCCCTTCGGGCCGTACCGGGAAATCCTGCTCGAGCTGTTCAATCCGGGCAGTTCGCTGGAAATGTTGAAACCCGTACGTGGAGTCATCGAAGAATGCGTCGGCGCCATTGCGACGAAGCTGGACCGCTGCGACGGTGCGCGTGTCGCTGACATCGTTTGGCGCGCAGCATTCGTAATGGTGTGCGGGCTGCCGTCGGACATTGCTCTGGAAACGGTCGGCGCGGAGCTGGTTGGGAAGATCCGCCAGGCGCCGCCGGGTGGCCCTGATGTGATCAGCCGCCTCGCCGCCGAACCGCTCACCAACGAAGAGATATTCGGGCTGATGGGGTCGGTGGCCCGGGGTTTGAGGTTCGCGTCGTTCCCCATGAAGGTCGGACTGGCGGTACTGGCGCGGAGGCCGATGCTTCAGCAGCAGCTACGCGAAAATCCACGCTGGCAAAGCAGTTTCATCGAGGAGCTGCTGCGGTTGGAGGGCGGGGCGAAGACCGTTTCACGAATCACGACTCGCAGTGTGACGATCGGCGGAACGACAATCCCAGCCGGGTCCCCCGTCGAGTTGTGTGTCGGACTGATTCACCGCGACGAGTCCGACGACTTGTCCGGTCACGACATGAAACTGGATGGCGCGCATCGGCATTGGAGTTTTGGGGGAGGTCCTTATCGGTGTCCGGCGTCGCACCTGGCGCGGGATCTACTGGGCGCCTTCTTTGAGGTCTGGCTTGCCGAGGTCCCGTTCTTCTGGTTCGACTGGAAAGGTGGCGATGTCCCCAAAGCGTGGCATCCCCGACCCTACGACCCGTCGTCGGGCGCGATTTTCGACGATTGGATTCCGAATTGTGTGCCGCTCAGGTGGTGATCGCAGCGGCGAGTACGGACGGGGCGTCGTGAATCAGGCTGCCGGGTCAACGAATTGCCGTTGGGCGTCTAACTGACCGCAGCGGTTTCTGCCGCCATCACTTCGGACGCGGCGCGCTCACCGGAGCGGACCGCACCGTCGATCCAGCCGCACATGACGGCCGAGCTCTCGGTTCCGGCCCAGTGCACGCGACCGCAGGGCGGGCGCAGCGTGTAACCGAATTGGGTCAGCACGCCGGTGGGGGCGTGGCCGATCATCCCGCCACCGGAGTAGCGCTCGACCGTCCAGTTCTGCTCGTGCAATTCCAGCGGTGTCTTGGCCTTGCTGCCGAACCGGTCGACGAGTTCGCCGATGAACACCGCTTTGCGCTCCGCCTCGTCCAGCTTGGTGAGGCGGCGCGCCGCGGGCCCTTCGGTGATGATGCACATGATCCCCGGGTCGGCGGTGTCTGTGCAGGCGTCGATGGTCAGGGTGGCGGGGGAGTTCGGCGAGGAGGACTGCCCGGAGAATCCGTCCGCCCGCCAGAAGGGCTCGTCGTAGATGACCGAGACCTTGATGACCGCGCCGCTTGGCATGCGCTGGTGCAGAAATGCCCGATCAACGGGGAGCGCCGGCTCGTAGACGATGGAGGTGGCGATCGCCAGCGGGATCGCCACGATGACCCGCCGGGCCCGCACGGTCACATCCGCCGCGCTGACCGTCACGCCATCCGCGTCCTGACTGATCTGCTGCACCGGTTGCGAAAGATGAAGTGCGTCAACAAGTTCGGCGGCCATCGGGCGGTAGATGGCACCCATCCCGCCGACCGGCCGGGCATCCTGGGCGCCACCTTTGCCGCCGATGACGAAGCCGGGTCCGCCACCCGACCCCATCTGCGTCAGCATCCACAGCAGTGACGTCTCCGACGCCGCCGAGGTGTAGGTGCCGGCCAAGGCCATGTCCAGCATCTCGCGGGCCTGCTTGGAGAGGCTGTTCTTCTCGATCCATTCGGCCAGGCTGATCCGGTCCCACTCGTCGGCCTTCTTGGCCTCCCACGGCGATTCGCGCGGAACCGCCTTGCACATCTCTTCCAGGACGGTCAAACCGACGCCAAGGTTGGTCACCGCCCAGGGGCTCATGCTCCACGGGATGGTGCCGCCGTAGCGGTGCTTCTTGCCGTCGACGATCATCATGGCGTCGCCGTCGTGGTTCTGCTTGTATTCCGGGACGCCGAACTCGTCCATCAGCGCGTGGATGCGGTCCTGTCCAGGGCCGACCCAGGCGCCGCCGCGGTCGATCCAGCTTCCGTCGTCACGGGTGACGGTGAATGTCCGGCCGCCCACCCGGTCGCGTGCCTCCAGCAAGGCCACCGATCGGCCCGCCTGCTTCAGCCGCAACGCGGCGGTCAGCCCCGCGAATCCCGCCCCGACCACGCAATAATCGACGTCCGCCATGACCGGCTCCTCGCCCGCATCGGTGTGCCCAGCAGCAAACTACTCCGATTGCGACCGGGCGGCGCTGTGTTCGCCCGGATTTCACGACTGGTTCAGGGCTACGGCGCGATCGCCGGCGGGTACGGCAGTTCGGTGCTCGAGTGCGGGTCGACGCGCACGGGGTGGCCCAGATAGGGAAAGGCGCGTTGCGGGCAGGCGGGACGGTCGCAGATCTTGCAGCCGGCGCCGATCGGCACGATCGCCTCGGCGTCGTTGAGATCGATGCCTGCGGCATTTGGGCGATCTGGGTCAGGAATTGACCTGGCCGGGCAAGGGCGTGGTGGACGAGCCGCAGCGGGCAGTTGCACCTACGCGGGAGAACTGAAATGTATTGGCGGACTAGCAATTTCGAAGCTCACCTCGAATCGCCGTGCGAGCTGGTCGATGTCATTCACTCGCGTTCAGGCAAGCCGGCTAGTCGCCCGGGCCGCCGTACTGCCAGACCAGGCTGTGGTCCCCGGTCATCGTCGGGTTGCACCACATCGTGCGGCCATTGGCGTCCTGCGTGGTGGCACGCAGCACAGTGCACGAATCGCCCGGCGAGGGAGCCTGGGCCCCGGCGGTACCCGGCCCGGCAATCCCCCCGATCGCCAAGGCGGCGACGACTGCCAGTGCTGATCTGCGAAACCGGCGTCGGTTCATAGCGGGCATCTCCTCAGTGGCTACCGGGCAGCGCGCACGGTGAAAGGCCACTTCTTTCATCACGCTATCCGCCGCCCAAACAGCGAGCAAACGATATTGGGGTCACGGGGTTTTGGGTGGGGAATGCGACCGCATGCCTAGAACGCGTTCTAGTCTGTGCACCATGGGATTTCTCCAGCCCGACTTGCCGCAGATCGACATCGAAGAGTGGAGCAAGGGCACCCGCAGCGAAAAGATCCGACCGATGGCCAAGCACTGGGCCGAGGTCGGCTTCGGCACGCCGGTGGTGATGCACCTGTTCTACGTCGGCAAAATCCTGCTGTACATCCTGTTCGCGTGGCTATTGGCGGTGCCGACCACTCGCGGGTTGGCGTTCACCGACGTGATGTCCTGGTACGCCGAGCCGATCGTGTTCGAGAAGGTTGTGCTCTACACCATGCTGTTCGAGGTAATCGGCCTCGGTTGTGGCTTCGGGCCGTTGAACAACCGGTTCAACCCGCCGATGGGCTCGATCCTGTACTGGCTGCGGCCCGACACCATCCGGCTGCCCCCGTGGCCCAGGCGCGTCCCGGCGACCAAGGGCACCGCCCGCACCCTGGTGGATGTCGCGCTGTATGGCCTGTTTTTGCTGGTGACCTTTCTGACGCTGTTCGCCGACGGCACCGGCCCGGTGCCGGGGCTGGCCACCCATGTTGGGTTGATACCCACGTGGCGGATCGTGCTGATCCTGGTGCTGCTCGGGGTGCTGGGGCTGCGCGACAAGGTGATTTTCCTGGCCGCCCGCGGTGAGGTCTACGCGTCTTTGGCGGTGACGTTCCTGTTCGGCGCGGACATGGTCGTCGCCGCCAAGCTGGTGTTCCTGGTCATCTGGATAGGCGCGGCGACCTCCAAGCTCAACAAGCACTTCCCGTTCGTGATGTCGACGATGATGTCCAACAATCCGCTGTTCCGGCCCCGGTTCATCAAGCGGGCATTCTTCGAGAAGTTCCCCGAGGACCTGCGGCCCGGGCGATTGTCGCGGGTGTTCGCCCACGTCAGCACCTTCGTCGAGATGTGTGTGCCCATCGCGCTATTCGTCGCGCACGGCGGCTGGTGGACCGCGGTGCCCGCGGCCATCATGGTGTTGTTCCATCTCGGGATCCTGACGGCCATTCCGATGGGGGTGCCCCTGGAGTGGAACGTGTTCATGATCTTCGGCGTGCTGTCGCTGTTCGTCGGCCACGCGCATGCGGGCCTGACCGACCTGAAACACCCTGTGGCGGTGGGGATCTTCATCGCCTTCATCGCCAGCATCGTGATCGCCGGCAACCTGTTCCCGCGCAAGATCTCGTTCTTGCCGGGCATGCGCTATTACGCGGGCAACTGGGACACCACGCTGTGGTGCATCAAGCCGTCTGCGGACAAGAAGATCGCCCACAACATCGTCTCGATCGCCAGCATGCCCGCGGCCCAGCTGGAGAAGGTGTATGGCAAGGAGCGCGCTCAGATCCCGATGTACCTCGGATATGCGTTCCGCGCCATGAACACTCACGGCCGGGCGCTGTTCACGCTGGCGCATCGGGCGATGGCCGGCGAGAACGAGGACGACTACGTCCTCACGGACGGCGAACGCATTTGCAGCACCGCCATCGGCTGGAATTTCGGCGACGGACACATGCACAACGAGCAGCTGATCGCCGCGATGCAGCAGCGCTGCCGCTTCGCGCCCGGCGAGGTGCGCGTCGTCCTACTCGACGCACAGCCGATCCACAAGCAGACGCAGACCTACCGACTGGTGGACGCCGCGACCGGCGAGTTCGAGCGCGGCATCGTCAAGGTGTCCGACATGGTGACCCGACAGCCCTGGGCCGACGACGTGCCGGTCCAGGTGCTGTCGGATGCTGCCGAAGAACCCGTCGAGCCGGAGGCTCCCCAGGCCTAAACTCCCGCGCGGACTTCCTGCGCGGCGGCGACCATGTGCTGCAGCGACACCGTCACCTCGTCGGTCTTGCGGGTCTTCAGGCCGCAGTCCGGGTTGACCCACAACCGCCCCGCCGGAACGGCTTTGAGCGCCGCGCGCAGCGATGCGGCCATCTCGTCGGTGCTCGGCACCCGCGGCGAGTGGATGTCATAGACGCCCGGCCCGACGCTGTTGGCGAAGCCGACCGAGTTCAGGTCGTCGAGCACCTCCATGTGCGAGCGGGCCGCCTCGATGGACGTCACGTCGGCGTCCAGGTCGGCGATCGCCCCGATCACCTCGCCGAACTCCGAGTAACACAGGTGGGTGTGGATCTGCGTCGAGTCGTCGACACCTGATGTTGCCAGCCGGAAAGACCCGACGGCCCAGCGCAGGTACTCGTCCTGCTCGGCGCGACGCAGCGGCAGCAGCTCGCGCAGCGCCGGCTCGTCGACCTGGATGACCGCGATGCCGGCGGCCTGCAGATCCACGGTCTCGTCGCGGATGGCCAGCGCCACCTGGTTGGCGGTGTCGGCCAGCGGCTGATCGTCGCGGACGAACGACCACGCCAGGATCGTTACCGGCCCGGTCAGCATGCCCTTGACCGGCTTGTCGGTGAGTGACTGCGCGTACGTGGCCCACTCCACCGTCATCGGGTGCTGGCGGGTGACGTCACCGTAGAGAACGGGCGGGCGCACGCAGCGGCTGCCGTACGACTGCACCCAGCCGTTCTTGGTGGCGAAGAAGCCGTCCAACTGCTCGGCGAAGTACTGCACCATGTCGTTGCGTTCCGGCTCACCGTGCACCAGCACGTCGAGGCCGAGCTGCTCCTGCAGCGTGATGACGTCGGCGACCTCGGCTTGCATCCGGCGCTTGTACTCGGCCTCGTCGATCTCACCGGAGACCAGTGCGGCGCGGGCCTTGCGGATCTCGACGGTCTGCGGGAACGACCCGATCGTGGTGGTCGGCAGCGGCGGCAGATGCAGCCGCTCCTCCTGGCTGGAGCGGCGGTCGGCCGCGTCGCCGCGGTGCGTGCCGGACGCGACGATGGAGTCGATGCGGGCCCGGATCGCGTCGTTGTGCAGCCGCGGGTCCTGCTTGCGGGAGGCGACGGCGGCGTTGGAGGCCGCGATCTCGTCGGCGACCGCCTCGAGTCCGCCGTGCAGGGCCCGGGCCAGTGTCACCACCTCGGCGACCTTCTCCTGCCCGAACGCCAGCCAACTGCGCAGCGTTTCGTCCAGGTCCGTCTCCGGCTCCAGCGAGTACGGCACGTGCAGCGTGGAGCACGACGTCGAGACCGCGACGTGGGCCGCCGAACCCAGCAGCGTCGCCAGCTTGCCCAGCGCCGCCTCCAGGTCGGTTCGCCAGATGTTGCGTCCGTCCACGACACCGGCCACCAGCGTCTTGCCGGACAGCTCGGGCACCGCCGCGATCGCGGTGTCGGCACCATAGACGAGGTCGACACCGATCGCCTCGACGGGCGTGCGGGCCAGGCCCGCCAACGACGCGCCGGGGTCACCGAAATAGGTGGCCACGTAGATGGCGGGCCGGTTGGCCACCTTGCCCAGTGCGTTGTAGACCGCCTCGGCCAGCGCGGGCGCGTCGGGGGAGATGTCGGTCACCAGCGCGGGCTCGTCGAGCTGGACCCACTGCGCGCCGTTGTCGGCAAGCAGTGACAACAGCTCGGAGTAGATTCCCACCAGCTCCTGCAGCCGCTCGATCGGCGCGCCGCCCCCGTTGACGGCCTTGCTCAGCAGCAGGAAGCTGATCGGCCCGACGACGACCGGGCGGGCGGGAATGCCTTGCCCAAGAGCCTCTTTCAGCTCGGCGAGCACCTTTGCCGGGTTCAGCGAGAACGTCGTCGCGGGCTCGATCTCGGGAACGATGTAGTGGTAGTTGGTGTCGAACCACTTCGTCATTTCCAGCGGCGCGACGTCGGAGTTGCCGCGTGCCGCAGCGAAGTAGCGGTCCAGCTCGTCGGGAACCTGCGCGGCCCGGGCCGGCAGGGCGCCGAGCATGACCGCGGTGTCGAGCACCTGGTCGTAGTAGGAGAAAGTGTTCACCGGCACCGAGTCCAGCCCGGCGGCGGCCAGGGCGGCCCAGGTGTCGCGGCGCAGGGTGGCCGCGACGGACTCCAGGTCCGATCGGCTGGTGCGCCCGGCCCAGTAACCCTCGGTGGCGCGCTTGAGCTCACGCTTGGGGCCGATCCGCGGGGAGCCGACAATGGTTGCGGTAAATGGTTGGGGGGTCACGGTTTCGTTCGTCCTTAAATCGACGGGGTGGTCACCGCCGGCGGACGTGCAGCCGATCCGGACGCGGTTCACACCTCTAGGTACATATAGGTACGTAAACCGCAACGGCTGCAGCCAAACGCCCATTCCACGAGGCGATGAGCCGCCGGGCGCGGGTGCGCCCGGCGCAGCTGGCAGGTCTTCGGACTCGCAGGCGCGCACCGGGTGGTGCTCCTACCGGCCGTCGCTTCCCAGTCGGGTGACCAGTGCTGTTAACGGCTTTCGTTCCTGCATACCGCTGCGGGACAGTCCCGGATTCTCACCGGGTTCCCTCTTACGAAGCATGGCTAACATGTTTCGCTCGATACAGGCGCCGCGTGGTGCGGCGACTGCAAACCAGCTGCAAGCCGGAGTTTAGTCAGTCCGCAAGCGCTGACGCGATTGGGATGTCTCCGTTGTTGAATTCGATAGTCCGCCGGATGGTCGAGTCGTCGGCCAGGGCGGCTGCGGCGACGAGCGCGACGTCGGCTCGCGAGACTTCGCCCTTGCCCTTCCCGAGCGCAATCTTGCCGGTGGCTGGCTCGAGGGTCAGCCGGCCGGGCCCCAGCACGGTCCAGGCCAGTTCGCTGGACCGCAGATACGCATCGGCGGCGGCTTTAGCCTCCGCATAGGCGAAGAACGAATCATCCTGCGCCACACCGTGATCCGGGCCAGCGCCGAAGTAGGAGACCATGACGAACCGCCCCACTCCCGCCTGGGCGGCGGCGTCGATGGTCCGGATCGCGGCATCCCGGTCGACGGCGTAGGTACGCTCCGGGTTGCCGCCGCCAGCTCCGGCGGAGAAAACGACGGCGTCATGCCCGGAGACCAGATCGGCCAGCGCGTCGGTGTCCAGACGTTCGATGTCGGCCACCACCGGGTCGGCACCCGTATCGGCGACATCGTCCGAGTGATCGGGGTTGCGGAACACCGAGGTGACCTCGTCGCCGCGCTCTGTCAGGATGCGGGCGAGCTGTAATGCGACCTTGCCGTGCCCGCCGATGAGGATGACCCGTGCCATGCCCCCGACGCTACGCGAGGCGTAAGTGGGCTAGAGCTTGACTTTGCCCATGATCAGGTCGATCAGTGGCTTGCCCGGCGCGTACGACCCGGTCACCGACGCCATCGTGTGTCCGGTGTCCACCAGTAGCGTGATGCCGCTGATGCCAGAGGCGGCGTCGCTGTTGAGGAACGCCATGACGTCGCCCATCTGCTCGGGCGTGTGGACCTTGGAGCCGGTCTCATCCCGGTAGTCCTGGGCGAAGGACAGCCACAGGTCCGCGTTGGCCTGGGCCAACGGGGTGTCGGTCGGGCCGGGGCAGATCGCGTTGATGCGGATGCCCTTCTTCAGCAGCGGGTAGCCCTGGGTGGCCACGTACTGGTTGATGATCTTCTTGCTGGTGCCGTAGTGAATGATGCCCTCGGACTCGTGGGCCTTGGACCAGGCCTCGGCCGCCGCAAAGTCCGGCGTGGCCAGGAACTCGTTGATCAGTTCCAGGTCGTTCTCCCAGCCCATGCCGGCGACCGACGAGATGAAGCAGATCGCCGAGCCGTTGGGCAGCTGGTTCTTTTCCAGCAGCCGCTCGATGAGGTGGCGGTGGCCGATGAAGTTGATCTTCAACAGGTCGGTCGTGCCGTCGGCCACCCCGGCTGCGGAGAAGAGAGCGTGGATGGGCCCCTCGATCTGCTCGAGCGCGGCGTCGATCGAGGCAGGGTCGCGCAGGTCCACCTGCACCGCCTGGGCGACGTCGTAGTCCACCGGCGCGTAGTCCAGCACGATGACTTCGGCGCCGAGCTCCGCGGCCGACTTGGCTGCGGCCGCGCCCATGCCGGTCGCGCCGCCGACAACGAGTGCGCGCTTACCGTCGTAGCGCAACCGATCGACAATTGACATGGAAATCCCCTTCTCATTCACCGCTAACCCGGTTCTAATGGCCCAACTGTATGGGTGCCAGTTATTTGGTTCAATACCGGGGGCGGATTGAATTTGGTCTTACTTGCTGCGTACCGCGACACCGCGCAAAAAGGTGTCTCGGGTGTGTACCAGCGCCGCCCGCTTGCCGACGGCGCGAAGAATGTTTTCCGGTATCCACTGCAGGCCGATGACGCAACGGGCCAGCATCGCGGTGGAGGGAGCGTCAATGTAGATCTCGTCCGACCGGATTCCTTCGGAGAGCAGTGATTTCATCTGTCGTAGGCGCGTCGTGTAGGACCAGCCCGGGTTGGCCGTCGGCGGCGATTGCCGCATCCACGCCAGCTGAATGCGGAACTCGTCGGAGAACTGGTCGAGCGCGTTGACGTTGACCCAGCACAGTGCGTCCAGCTTCTCCATGGGTGTCGCGTCGGCGCGCAGCACACTCACCCAGCCCGCCTCGACCTTCTGCCCAAATGAACGCATGATCGAGTCCAGGAGTTCGTCCTTGGACCCGATCACTCGGTAGACCGTTCCGGTGCCAAGGCCGGCCGCCGATGCGATATCCCGGATCGTGGTGACTTCGTACCCTTTGCGCCCGAACTCCGCTCGCGCGACCGCGCGGACATGCGCCGCCTTGTCGCTGGGATCGGCGGTGCTGTCGTCGGCCCACGTCTTGATCGCGTCGTTGGCGGCGCTGATGGCATTCGACCGGTCCAGCGCTGAATCGGTGGGCGTCCGAATTGCCAATCCTTGCAAGATGATTCGGCACAACAACTCGGCCACCTGGTCGCCGGACGAATTGTGGCGCATCACATCGAGCCCGACCTGCAGCATGGTCTGGCAAATACGGTCGGCCAGGATGGGCAGGTCGATGTCGGGCTTGATGTAGCCGCTCCACCTGCCGGCGCGCAGCGTCTGCAGCATCGCCTCTTGAATTGCGTTGGGGCGCTGACGCGTCAGCGCCATCAGTTCGGGATCTGTGCTCGGTCCTTCGTAGAACGACATCTGCAGCGCAGCCCGATGTTGCACGGCGCAATTGGCGATGGCCGATCCCAGGTCAACGATCTTCTCGTATGCCGATCGCGAGTCGGCTTGGTCCAACCTCGCCTGCGCGTTTCGGCCGATGCGATCCAGATCCTCCTGGTAACGCCGGATCAGCTCGACAAGGATTGCCTCTTTGGATTCGAAGTGGTGATACAAGCTGCCCGGCAGAATTCCGGCCGCATCTGCTATCTCCTGCAACGACGTTCGCAATCCCGACGACGCGATCAACGACGCCGCGGTCTGCAGGATCTCGGTGCGCCGGGTGCCGACGTCGTCGCCGCTCTGATCTGATCGATCGGTCGCCGGCCGCCTGCCCTTCGCCAGTGCATCGGCTTTGGCCATGGCTAGCCAGTCCTCCCAGGAAAGAGACCTGAACCAAATCTTTGGTAAAGGCTATCAGACTGCCACCTTGGAAACCCGCAGCTTAGGGCGGTGACGAACCCATTCTAGAGGGCAGGACCGTCCCAGCGGTCCAGCGCGACCACTTCCTCGACCGGCCGGCGGATGGCCGGTGAGAATGTGTGCCCGGCGCGTAGCCGCCCGACAGGTAGCAGGCAGCCCTGGGTGTAGGTCGCCGGGATGCCCAGCAGTTGCCGCACTTCGCTCTCGTACTGCAGGTGCAGCGTCGTGATGCACGTCCCGTAGCCCCGGGTATGCAAGGCCAGCTCAAAGTTCCACACGGGCGGGAAGATCGAGCCGTACAGCGTCGCCAAGTGGAACGATTCGTCCCCGTCGATGCGTGGCAAGTACGGCTCGTAGCAAGGGATTACCAGCAGTGGCACCTTTGCCATATTGACGACCAGCCACTCCGTCGAGGACATCAGGCGGGTCGCGGGGGTGCCGGCCGGCATCTTGTCGGCGAACAGCTCGCCGCCGACGCGCAGCAGGTATGACTTGCGGTAGAGCTCGGCGATCTCGGTCCGCAGCGCGGGGTCGGAAACCACCAGCCATCGCCACGCCTGCTGGTTAGAGCCGTTGGCGGCCTGCAGGCCGATGCGCAAGCACTCGCGGATGTCGGCGTGGTCGACGGGCGCGTCCAGGTCGAGCGTCTTGCGCGCCGAACGGGTAGCGGTGAGCAGGTATTCGATGTCCATCATCGACCTCTGTTCTTCAGGCGCGCACCGAGTTCGGCGAGATACCGGTCGGGGCTGCCGAGAAGCTCGCTCCAGCTCAGCAGGCGCTTGAGGTAAAGATGAGCATCGTGTTCCCAGGTGTAACCGATGCCGCCGAACACCTGGATGGCGGTGTCACCCACGGTCGCCAATCGCCCGGCGAACGCCTTCGCCCGCACCGCGGCAAGATGCCGTTCGCCGGATGCGGAGTCGGCCCCCGGGGATGCGACGTCGGCATCGGCGGCCCACAGCGCGTGGATTACGCCGCTGCGCGCGAGCTCGACGGTCTCGTACATGTCGACGCACAGATGCTGGACCGCCTGAAACGAACCGATCACTTGACCGAATTGCCTTCTGACTTTCGCGTATTCGACCGCGAGGTCCATGACCGCCCGTGCGGCGCCGAGCGCGTCTGCGGCGGTGGCAATCAGCACATCGTCAATCACCGCCGCGACGTCGTCTGACGAAGCCACAGCCAAGCGACGCGCCGGCGCCGCGTCAAGCGTGACGCGAAACTGCTTGCGCGTCTGGTCGATACCGCGCTCGGGTGCGAGCGAAACTTTGGCCGAGTCGGCATCCACCGCGAAAAGCCCTATGCCCCTTGAGTCCTCGGCAAACACCAGCAGGATGTCGGCCGCCGCGGCGTCGGGCATGCCGGCGATCTCGCCGCGCAGCACGGTCTCGTCACCTTGCTCGTCCACCTCTACGGCGGGGTTCGCACGACTCAGGGAGACGGTGGCGATCGTGGTCCCGTCGGCGATCCCGGTCAAAATTTTGCCGGCATCGCCGTTGGTGCCGAGCCGGGTCAGGGCCCGCGTCGCCGCGACGGCGGTCGACAGCCACGGCCCCGGGTGCAGGGCGGCGCCGAGTTCTTCGGCGACGATTCCAGCCTCGACCATGGTCATGCCGGCTCCACCGAATTCCTCCGGCACCAGCAGCCCGGTCGTCCCGAGGTCGGCAAGACCGCGCCACACCGCTTCGTCGACGCCGGTCGGGTCGTCGAGCAGTCGGCGCACGTGGCCCGAAATCGGTGCCCTCTCAGCAAGAAAGCGTCGCGTCGTTTCGCGCAGTGCCGCTTGTTCGTCGGTGAGTTCGAGGTTCATTTGCGCGGCAGCCCCAGTACCCGCTGCGCGGTGATGTTCTTGGTGATCTGAGTCGTACCCCCTGCGATGGTCAGTGCGCGCGACGTCAGGCGGTAGTTCGCCCACGGAGCATTTTCGCCGCGGGCACCCAGCACGTCGAAGGCCAGCGCAGCCATCTCCTGTCCGATCTCACCCCACACGGATTTGGCCAGGCTGGCCGTCCCAAAGGCCGCATGTTCTGATCCGCCGTGCAGGGTCGCTGAGATGGATCGCTGGCACAGCACCTCGAGATACTTGATGCGAAGCGCGATTTCGCCGAGGCGCCGCAAGGTCACCGGGTCATCGAGCAGGTCGCCCTGCGCGGCGATGTCATCCACCAGTTCCTCCAGCCGCACGTGCATTTCGGTGTACAACCGCGCGGCCCCGGCTCGCTCGTGGCTGAGCGTGGTGGTCGCCACCTGCCAACCCGCATTGAGCGGTCCGAGCAGGGCGTCGGCCGGCACTCGCACATCGTGAAAGAACACTTCGGCAAAATCTGTTTCGCCGTTGAGCGTGACGAGTGGTCGGACCTCGATGCCGGGCAGCCTCATGTCGACGATCAGGCAGGAGATCCCCTTGTGTTTCGGGGCCTCTGGGTCGGTGCGCACATACAGCTGGCACCACTGCGCCCGATGCCCGAGCGACGTCCAGATCTTCTGGCCATTGACGACGAAGTCGTCGCCTTGCGGACCGGCACTGCGCACCGCCCTGGTGCGTAAGGAGGCGAGATCGGACCCGGCTTCTGGCTCCGACATGCCCTGGCACCAAATGTCGTCGGCGCGCATCATCCGGGGGAGCAGCGTCGTCTTCTGAGATTCAGTGCCGTACTGCATGATGGCCGGAGCGATGTTGTTCATCCCGATGACGTTGAGCGGCATGGGAGCCCGAGCCCGGGTGGTCTCTTCGGTGTAGACGAGCTGCTCGAGCACGGTCGCCCCTCGACCGCCGTATTCCCGGGGCCAGGAGACGGCCGCCCAGCCGGCGTCGGCCATCGTGCGATTCCACTCGCGCTGTTTCTCGAAGGCCGCGTCGTCGGAGCCGGAGAGGCGTCGAGCGGCGATCAGCTGACTGGTCAGATTCGCGGACAGCCACTCGCGTAACTGGGTGCGGAACTGCTCCACTTCCGCGGGGTACGAGAAATCCACTGTTCTTGACTCTGGTCCCTGGTCGTTTAGCCGGACTCTACGGTTGTGCAGTTAGTCGGTCAACAATCTCGATGGCGGCGAGCAAACATCAGCGTGTGTTGCGTTGGGGTTCAGGGAATGCGACTTTTGTCTCTGCAAGGCTTTGTCCTGGCATCGCGTTGACGCCGCGTCGTTCGCATACCTCGAGCACCTCGTCGACGATCGACGTGGGCACGAAGAATTTGTCCGTGGCTGACATCTGTCCGAGATGCGCCTCGATGTCTTCTGCCGTCGGTTCGCTCCCGGCGTCTGCCAGCCACCCTTCACTCAGCCCGACGAACACCCGCGCATAGCGTCCGGCGGCGGCCGAGTAGTTGCGGTGCGAGAACGTGCAGGCACGGCTTGCCAGAAAGCTGACCAGGGGGACGACCAGTTCGGGACGGATCGCCCGCATAAATCCGGATTCGGCGAGAAACTTCTCGTCGCCGACCGTCTCGGTGACCATTCGCGAGAAGCCAGTGGGCATAACCGAATTGGCGAGTATTCCGTGCGCTTCGCCCTCGATCGCGATCACGTTCGTCAACCCCACCAGGCCGGCTTTCGCCGCGGCGTAGTGAGCCTCCATCGGCTGGCCGAAGATCCCGGCGGAGGACGAGATGAACACGAATCTTCCGCCCCCGTTGTTCTTCATCACTCGGTAGGCGGGCTGCGAGAGAAAAAAGCCGCCGTCGAGATGCACGCGCAGCATTCGAGTCCACTCGTCGAGCGAGAGGTCTTCGAACGGCACGCTGCCGAAGATCCCCGCATTGCTGATGACCGCGTCCAGCCGCCCGAATGCGCCGACGGCGGCGTCGACGATGGCCTGGCCGCCCCGGGGGCTGTCCACCGAGTCATGCGAGGCGATCGCCGTGCCGCCCGCCCTCTTGATCTCGTCGACCACTTCGTCGGCGACCCGCGAGTCGACACCTTCGCCACGCATCGAGCCGCCAAGGTCGTTGACGACGACCGAGGCACCACGGCGCGCCAAATCCAGCGCGTAGAGCCGACCGAGTCCACGTCCGGCACCGGTGACGACGGCCACCTGACCGGTGAAGTCAATCATGGTGTGCTCCTGAGCAGGGACAGCCGACTGCCTGATTGATTGGCCGCGGGTGGAACCGGACCCTACGCCGGAACAGATATTTGGTCAAGCGTCCGGGAGGGCTCGCTGGGAGCCCTCTTTCCGGGCGCTTGACGCCCGGGAAGCTTCCCGGGTCAGCCTCTGAACAAATCTTAGGTTTACTCTTGACCGTGCCGACGGAGATGGGTGTGTCCAACGAGCGCGCAACGATCGTCGTGCCGTGCCGACAGGCTCACCATCGCGCCGCGACGCGGTGCGCCATGTGCACGTCAAGGCACCACCCGGACGTTGCATGTTGCCAATCGGCTAGTTTCCAGTAAGGCTCTCCGGTGGGATGAGTCACACGAGAACGAGTCAGAAGAGGGCTGAACAAAAATGGCTGACACTGTAAAGGTCCGGTTCGAGCCGAAGATGATGATCGACGGCAAGCTCGTCGACGGCCAGGCCGGCAGCTTTACCAACATCAACCCGGCGACCGAAGAATCGCTCGGCGAAGTGTCCGACGCGTCGAAAGAGGACATGCACCGGGCCATCGACGCCGCGCGCCGGGCGTTCGACGAGACCGACTGGTCGACCAACAAGGAGCTGCGCAAGCGCTGCCTGCTGCAGCTGCACGAGGCGATCGAGTCCGAGAAAGACGAGCTGCGCGAGGAGCTGATCCTCGAGGTCGGCTCGCCCCGGGCCATCACATTCGGGCCTCAGCTGGATGCTCCACTGGAAGACGGGCTGAAGTACCCCGCACGCCTGATCGATGAATACGCCTGGGAGACCGACCTGGGCGACAAGGTGATCAGCCTGACCGGCACCCTGACCACCCGCAAGGTCTGGCGCGAGCCGGTCGGCGTGGTCGGCGCGATCGTGCCGTGGAACTTCCCGTTCGAGGTCACCCTCAACAAGCTCGGCCAGGCGCTGGGCACCGGCAACACCGTGGTGCTCAAGCCCGCACCCAACACCCCGTTCAATGCGAATCGGCTGGGCCGATTGATCGCCGAAAAGACCGACATCCCGGCCGGTGTCGTCAACGTCGTCACCGCCTCGGACCACTTCGTGGGTGAGGAACTGACACTGTCGCCCAAGGTCGACCTGATCTCGTTCACCGGCTCGACGGTGGTCGGCAAGAGGATCATGGAAAAGGGCGCGGCCACCATGAAGCGGCTGTTCCTCGAGCTCGGCGGCAAGTCGGCCTCCATCGTGCTGGAGGATGCCGACTTCGGCACGGCTTGCATGGTCGGCATCGCGCCGTGCATGCACGCCGGTCAGGGTTGCGCCAACCCGACCCGGCTGCTGTTGCCGCGGTCGCGCTATGACGAGGGTGTCGAGATCCTCAAGAACATCTACGAGAACGTCACATGCGGCGACCCGCAGGACCCCGGGACGCTCTGCGGCCCGGTCATCTCGCAGCGGCAGTACGACCGGGTCACCGGCTACATCCAGAAGGGTGTCGACGAGGGCGCCACGGCGCTGGTCGGCGGCCCCGGCGCGGAAACCGGTTTCGACAAGGGGTATTACGTCCGGCCAACGCTTTTCATCAACGTCGACAACAAGATGACCATCGCCCAGGAGGAGATCTTCGGCCCGGTGCTCTCGGTCATTCCGTTCGACGACGAGGAGGACGCGATCCGGATCGCCAACGACAGCGTGTACGGGTTGGCCGGCAACGTGTTTGCGGGTTCGCTCGAGCGCGCGCTGTCGGTGACCCGCCGGATCAAGGCCGGCTTCATGGGCGTCAACGGCGGTGCGCCGTACGGCGCCGACACTCCGTTCGGCGGCTACAAGGAGAGCGGCATCGGCCGCCAGAACGGCATCGCCGGGTTCGACCAGTACACCGAGATCAAGTCGGTGGCCTATCCCGCGGTGTAGGGGACCACTAGCGCCGAGATTGCCGTCTTGGTTGTTGTTGTGGGCACGATCGCGACCGTGACGGCAATCTCGGCGGCACCCGACGCCGGCGCCGCATCTTGGAGCGATGCGCGTGAACCGCGAGTTTGGTTCGGCGTCTGGCTGTACAAAAGCATCGCGTCGATGCCGTTGAGCCGCTTTACTCCACCATTATTGTCCCGGTAAATCATTTGCAATTCTGCGACGATGTGAGGCATTCGTGTGCGAGCACGACCAGCCGAGTCATGCTTTTGTTGGGGTCTTTTTGCCAGTTGCCGATGATCTTAGCGACCATTGAGTCATAGGTATTCTGCTGCCCTTGCGTCAAACCCCAGTAACGTAGGTTGAGCCCGCCGATTTGCTGCGCGGCCAGGTGCTGCATCACGTAGATGACTTTGTCGTCGTTGTTGAAGTCTCCGGTACCGATGGGGCCTGTGTTGATTATGGTGTTGGGTTTCGCGTCTTTGGCCACCGCGTAGGCGGCAACGAACGTGTTGAATAGGTCGTCGAGCGTGTCGAGCTCGGTTTGCTGCGCCGTTGTGATCTTTTCCACCGCGACGGCCAGCACGTTCAATTCCTGGTTAGGTTTTTGGGGGTAGAGAAGCTTTTTGACCTCGTCCAACGACTTGGACTCCCACCCGCTCCCATAAAGCTGTTTATCGAGCTCGATCGCGCGGTGGACCTTCGTGAGGACCAAAGGTGTCGGATTGCTCCCCAACGGGCCCGGTTTGCCGTGATCGCGGGTCGTGTATCCAATAGCGGCCGCATCCGCGAGCTGAGGCATTGACAGAGCCATGGTCTCTTCTTGGACCATCCCATCGCCGAAGACACCGCCGCCCAGGTCATGGTTAGCGAAATCGACCCAAATCTCGTCGGTTGGCTTGTAGTCATAGAGACCCTGAGGCTCGGCCGTCACGGTAACGTTATTGTTTTTGAAGTTATCGGGGAAATACTTCGGGAAATACTTGGGGTCAGATGGCTTTTTTGAAGTGTCGAACTGATAGTTTTCTGGGTGTGCCAGCCCCACCACGGCTGTTTCGCTCTTCCAAGGCGCTGGTGGCAAATTGTCGAAAGCAGCCTTAAGGATAGAGGCCTTCTTAGCGTGTAGCTTATGCGGTGAGGGGTCCTTCGCTGCCTCTTCGTCAAGTTTCTTGATCTCATCCGTCAGCGGTGTCGGAAACGGGATGGTGACCGCGGCGGTAGCTGCCGATTCGGCAGCTGGGTCTGCCAACGAGAAGCCAATCGGTGCGAAGCACGTCACCGCGGCGAGCACCACGACTCCCGATCCAAGCGCCAACGCTGATCTAAGAAAACGTCGACAGGACTTTGGCGACTCCATTACTACTCCTTGATCGTCGGACGCAGCCACCTGTTTGACCACGTCGAGAGCGTACGCGCGCGTCGCCAAGCCCAGGCTGGTTTTGAGGATTGCGACAATGGCGGTTTGGGAGCGACATATCATTACCGGGGAATGTCGCTTGAATTTTGCCCTTCTCAACCAGCCCAACACGTTTTGTATGTTGATCGCGGGTTGAGCCCGAGTGGTTTTCCGCGCAGGTCCTTTCCGCTCCCATCGGTCAACTCCACGAGTTCGCTAATGTTTGTCGGCATCCAGGTCGTGACAGTTCAAGACGCCCATGTCCGTACTCCGGGACACCACCCCCGCTTCCGGGCCGCCCAACGCGCTGGTTGACAATCGTCTGAGCGCGTTGGTTGACAACCGTCAAAGAATCACACGGTCAAAGGAGACATCACCATGGCTGAAGCAGTCATCGTCGAGGCAGTGCGCTCACCGGTGGGCAAGCGCAATGGCGGGCTGTCGGGAGTGCACCCGGCCGAACTGTCTGCGCAGGTACTCAACGGATTGGTCGAGAAGGCCGGCGTCGATCCGGAACTCGTCGACGACGTCATCTGGGGATGCGTGATGCAGGCCGGCGAACAAGCCCTCGACATCGGCCGCACCGCGCTGTTGACCGCCGGCTGGCCAGAGACCGTGCCCGGCGTGACCGTCGACCGCCAGTGCGGATCCAGCCAGCAGTCCATCCATTTCGCCGCGGCCGGTGTGATCGCCGGGCACTACGACGTCGTCGTCGCCGGCGGCGTCGAGTCGATGTCGCGCACCCCGATGGGGGCATCGCTGGCCAACGGCGGGCGGCCCTACCCCGAGCGCTTCCTGTCGCGCTACGAAGGTCGGATCCCCAACCAGGGTCTCGGCGCCGAAATGATCGCCGAGCAGTGGGGACTCGACCGCGTCGCGCTCGACGAATTCTCCCTCGCATCCCACGAAAAGGCCGCCGCGGCACAGGATTCCGGTGCGTTCGACGACCAGATCGTGGGTATCAAGGACCAGGACGGAAACGCGGTCCTCAAGGACGAAGGCATCCGCCGCGGCACGCCGATGGAAAAGATGGCGTCGCTGAAGCCCGCCTTCAAGGAAGACGGCGTGATCCACGCCGGTAACTCCTCGCAGATCTCCGACGGTTCGGCCGCGCTGCTGTTCATGTCGGCGGAGAAGGCTAAGTCGTTGGGGCTCAAGCCAATCGCCAAGGTACACACCGCGACGCTGGCCGGAGCCGACCCGGTGATCATGCTGACCGCGCCCATCCCGGCCACCCAAAAGGTGCTGAAGCGCTCCGGGCTGAGCATCGGCGACATCGGGGCGTACGAAGTCAACGAGGCGTTCGCGCCGGTCCCACTGGCCTGGCTCAAGGACATCGGTGCCGACGAGAACAAGCTCAACCCCAACGGCGGTGCGATCGCGCTGGGCCACCCGCTCGGCGGTTCGGGGGCGCGGATCATGACCACGCTGCTCTACCACATGCGGGACAAGGGAATTCGCTACGGCCTGCAGACGATGTGCGAGGGCGGCGGTCAGGCGAACGCGACCATCGTCGAGCTCCTGTGACCGATCCCGGCACGCAGCCGGCGGTGCTGGTCGGCCGCTCCGGCGACGTCTTGATCATCACGATCAACAGGCCGGAGGCGCGCAACGCGATCAACGCTGCCGTCAGCATCGGCGTGGGCGAAGCGCTGGAAGAGGCGCAGAACGATCCCGCCGTGCGAGCGGTGGTGATCACCGGTGCCGGCGAGAAATCGTTTTGCGCCGGAGCCGATCTCAAAGCGATCTCGCGCCGGGAGAACATCTACCACCCCGACCACGCGGAGTGGGGCTTCGCCGGATACGTCCACCACTTCATCGACAAGCCGACCATCGCCGCGGTCAACGGCACGGCACTGGGTGGCGGGACCGAGCTCGCGCTGGCCAGTGATCTAGTGGTGGCCGACGAGCTCGCCAAGTTCGGCCTGCCGGAGGTCAAGCGCGGTCTGATCGCCGCCGCCGGCGGGGTCTTCCGGATCATGGATCAGCTGCCACGCAAGGTGGCGATGGAGCTGCTGTTGACCGGCGAACCACTCACCGCCTCCGACGCCTGGGAGTGGGGCCTGGTCAACCAGGTCGTCAAGGAGGGCTCGGTGCTGGATGCGGCCCTGGCCCTGGCGGCGCGGGTCACCGTGAACGCGCCGCTGTCGGTGCAGGCCAGCAAGCGCGTCGCCTACGGCGTCGACGACGGCGTCATCGTCGGCGACGAGCCGGGCTGGGACCGCACGACGCGCGAGATGCAGACCCTGATCAGGTCCGAGGACGCCAAGGAAGGCCCGTTGGCGTTCGCGGAGAAACGCGAACCGGTCTGGCAGGCGCGCTGAGCGGCCGCTAGCCCGCCAGGGCGTTGACCCCGAGCCGAAACGCCGAGGGCAGCAGCTGGCCGGCGGGCACAATCGCGCGGCGCAGCGGGCGCGGCGCGCTGGCCAACACCAGCGCCCGGGTGAGCAGCCGGTAATTGCGGGTGATTCGATGCCACGCCGCCTCGTATGACGCCGGGGCATCGTCGGCGATGGCGTTGACCAATGCGCCCGCTTGCTTGACCGCGAGGCTGATGCCTTCGCCGGTAAGCGCGTCTTCATAGCCCGCCGCGTCGCCCACCAACAGCACCCGCCCCGCGACCCGGCGGGAAACCACCTGCCGCAGGGGGCCGCAGCCGCGCGCCGGGCCGTGCTCGGCAGTGCCCAGTTGCCGGACCAGCCACGGGAACCAGGCCAGGTCGGGTCGTCCGCGAGACAGGATCGCCACGCCGACCAGATCCGGCTCCACCGGCGTCACGTATGCCTCACCCCACCGCGACCAATGCACCTCGACGAACTCCGACCACGCGGGCACCTTGAAATGCCGGCGCACGCCGTAGCGCCGCGGTTTTCCGGCGGTGGCCGTGATCCCGACGGCGCGCCGCACCGTCGAATGCAGACCGTCGGCCCCGACCAGCCACTTCGCGCGCACGCCGGCGGCCGTCACCGAGTGCGCGTCCTGCTCGATGGTGGTCACTCGTGTCTGGATCCATTCGGTGTCTTGCTCCTTGGCCCGCGCCGCCAGCGCGGCGTGCAACGTGGTGCGTCGCACGCCGCGGCCCGCCCCGCCGCGAAACCGCGCCTCGGCGCGGTGACACTCGCTGACGTAGGCGATCCCGTGGAAGGGCATGCCGACGGGGTCCACACCGAGCGAGGCCAATTCGGCGAGTCCGCCCGGCATCAGACCTTCGCCGCACGCCTTGTCGATGGGGCCCTCGCGTTGCTCGGCAACGATGACCGAAAGTCCAAGGCGCCGAGCGTGTAATGCCGTGGCGAGTCCTCCCGGGCCGCCGCCGACGATCAACAGGTCGGTGTCGAAATTCGTCACGTGTAGCCCAGTGCCGAATTCTCGACCCGGATGCGCACGCTGAGCAGGATCGCGTTGGCCAGCGTGAAAATCCCCGCGGTCAGCCATGCGGTGTGGATCAGCGGCAGCGCGATCCCTTCAGCCACCACGGCAACATAATTCGGGTGGTGCAGCCACCGGTAGGGGCCAGCGCGCACCAACGGCTCCTGTGGCAAGACGATCACCCTGGTGTTCCAGCGGCGACCTAGCGTCGTGATGCACCACCAGCGCAGCACCTGGCTGGCCGCCGCCACCGCCAGCATCGGCCAGCCCAACCATGGGAGGAACGGCCGGTGCAACGCCCACGGCTCGACGACGCAGCCGACCAGCAACGCGGTGTGGATGATCACCATCACCACGTAGTGCGGCCGGCCAAACTCCTTGGCGCCCTGAGTAAAAGACCACTGGGCGTTGCGATTCGACAGCACCAGCTCGACGACGCGTTCGATCCCGACCGCGAGGATCAGCAGGTAGTACATGTCCCTACTCTCTCGTGAATCGCGCTACCAGGCCAGCAGAACGAGCTCGGAGCAAAAAGCCGGGCCCATAGCGATCATCAGTCCCATCGAACCAGTAGGCGGCGGATCGGCCAAATTGGCGCGGAGCACATCCAGCACCGACACCGAGGACAAGTTGCCGTTGTTGCGCAATGAATTTCGGGTGTGGTCAAGTGCGCCGTCGGGAAGGTCTAACACTTCCTCCACCGTCTCGATCACCTTCGGCCCGCCCGGGTGGCAGACCCAGGTGGACACGTCGCCCGGCGTCAGACCGTGGTCAGCGAGGAAATGGCGAACGTCTTCGCCCAGATATTTCTCGGTGACGGTCGCGACGTCGGCCGACAACACAATCCGGAAGCCGTCGGTGCCGATCTTCCAGCCCATGACCTCTTCGGTGTCGGGGTAGATCCGGCTTCGGCTGGCCAGCACCCTGGGGCCGGTACGTTCGGCGCCGGCCGCCCGCTTGGCGCCCTTCGCGATGACAGCGCCCGCGCCATCACCAAAAAGGCTGGTAGCGACCAGATTGGCCACCGAATTGTCATTACGCTGAATGGTCAGTGAGCACAGTTCGACCGCCAGCAGCGCCGCCACCTGGTCAGGAAACCCGCGCAGGTAGTCGTGCATGCGGGCCGTGCCGGCCGCGCCGGCCACACAGCCCAGGCCGAACAGCGGGACGCGCTTGACGTCCTGGCGCAGCCCCACCCGGGTGGCCAACCGCGCCTCCAGTGTCGGCACCGCCAGCCCGGTCACCGTCGTCGAAAAGACGATGTCGACCTCCGGCGCCTTGACCTTCGCCTCATCGAGCGCCGCGAGAAACGCCTGCTCAGCCAGATCGAGGGCGATGTCGACGTAGGCATCGTTTGCCTCGGTGAAGCCGCTCAGCTCGCGGTACCGGGACAGCGGCAGTGCGGTGTTGCGGTACTCGACGCCGCTGCTCAGCGCGAACCGCCGAAATTCCGGGCCGGCGAAGTCGGTCAGCGCGCCGATCGCTTCGTCCTGCGTGTAACGGTTTGGCGGAAACTTCACCGCAACTGCGGCTACGGACGGATCTGCATAGGTCGTCGTGGTTGTGGAAAGTACGTGCACGGAAATGCCCCCTCGGATGGTGCCTACGTACCTGGTTACGGTGCCGTAGGTAGGTCGGTTCGGACTCGGTCGTTGTGAGCCTGACCACTGGTCATCCGGCCGTGCGCGCGATGTGCCTGCGTGATCCCGTTGCGCGCAGCGCGCCCCCCGCCCAGGCCGGGTTAGGTTGGAGGTATGCGAATTTTGGTCACCGGCGCCACCGGCTACGTGGGATCGCGGCTGGTTACGGCCCTGCTAGCCGACCAGCACCAAGTGATCGCGGCTAGCCGAGACCCGGAGCGTCTCCAGCAATTCGGGTGGTTCAACCAGGTGGTACCGGTGCAGTTGGACGCATCCGATCCGGCGTCGACGCGAGACGCTTTCGCAGCTGCCGCGGACGCGGTGGGCGGACCGGTAGACGTGGTGTATTACCTGGTCCACGCGATCGGTCAGCGCGATTTCCGCGAGGCCGATAACGCCGCTGCCGCCATCGTCGCGACCGCTGCCGGGGACGCCGGAGTGCGCCGGATCGTCTACCTGGGTGGTTTCGTGCCCAACGACAAGACCCTGTCCGAGCACCTGGCCAGCCGGGCCGAGGTTGCCCAGGCCCTGAGCGTCGTGGGGGGGCCGGAGTTGGTGTGGCTGGGCGCGGCGATCATCATCGGCGCCGGCTCGACGTCGTTCGAGATGTTGCGTTACGTGGCGGACCGGTTCCCGGTCATCCCGACGCCGCCCCGGTTGGACAACCCGATCGACCCGATCTCCATCCGCGACGTGCTGCACTATCTCGTCGCGGCGGCAGATCCCGCGCAGGTGCCCGCGGGCGCCTACGACATCCATGGCCCCGACACGACGTCGTACCGCGGGCTGCTCAAGACGTATGCGCGCGTCGCCGGCAAGCGGCAGGTCATCATCCGGGTGCCCGGATTCCATACCGCGGTGACCGCGCGGGTGCTCGCCTACACGTTGCCGGTGCCCTTTGGGCTGGCCGGAGATCTGGTCGACTCGCTGGACCACCCGATGGTGGCCTCGGTCAGCGGGCTGCACGACCTGGTGCCCGATCCGCCCGGTGGGCTGCTCGGCGCCCGCGAGGCCATGGCGCTGGCCTTGGCGGGCCGGTCCAACCGGCCGCGGCCGGTCAACGCGTTAGCCGATCCGCATGACCTCGCCGATACCGATCCGGAATGGGCGGGGGGTGACGCGCGGCGCGTGCGGCGGTTCGCCCGATCGCTCGGTGGCGGAGGGCGAACCAGACTGCACGCCCTAGTCGCGCTGACCCTCAAGGCGCTGTGGGTATGAGCCAGCCCGTGGCCCCCTACCGCACCAGGGTGTATTCCGAGCTGCGCCGTGCGATCACCAATGTCGCTGTGCCACAACATGAACCACCCGGAGTCCGGCGCCGCCGCCGCTTCGTCGTCGGCGTCACGCTGGTGATCGGCGCAGTGGTGCTTGGTTTTTCGCTACGGCGCACGCCGGGGGAGTCGAGCTTCTATTGGCTGACGCTGGCGCTGGCGGCGGTGTGGCTCTGCGGTGCGTTCCTGTCCGGGCCGCTGCATCTGGGCGGGATCAATTGGCGGGGCCGCAACCAGCGCCCGGTCATCTCCGGGACGGCCGTCGGTCTGCTGATCGGCGGTTGCTTTGTGTTGGGCGGGCTGATCGCCCGGGAGATTCCGGCCGTCGCGGCCTTGATCGTGCGGGTGCTGCAATTCGAAAGTCAGGGAACGCTGCTCTTCGTCGTGGTGATCACGCTGGTCAACGGGGTCGCTGAAGAGGTGTTCTTCCGTGGCGCGCTTTATACCGCGCTGGGCCGGTTTCACCCGGTGGCTATCTCGACGGTGTTGTACGCGTGCGTGAGCTTGGCCAGCGGGAACGCGATGCTTGGATTCGCCGCGATCATCCTCGGGACGGTGTGCGCGTTAGAGCGCCGGGCCAGCGGCGGGGTGCTGGCACCCTTGCTGACTCACTTCGCGTGGGGTCTGATCATGGTGCTTGCCCTACCTCCCTTGTTCGGCCTATAGAGCTAGCCGGCCCAATCCGGGTCACTGGGCAGCAGGTCAGCCGGCGCGCGGCGCAACGATTCCCACGTGGTGGGCAGGCTGCGCGCCCGGTGCAGCGCGAGCGTGACGGCGTCCCGGTAGCTGGTCAGGCCGGCAGCGGGCGGCTTGATGATGTCGTCGATATCGGCGTTGCGCATCACCGCGTCGCATTCCAGCGATTCGATCAGCGGGCGCGCCAAACCGGGCGGAATCGGGGTCACGGCCCCGATCCACAGGCTGGCGATCGTCGGCGTCAAAAACGGCAGCACAATCAGGTAACGCCTGCGCAGGCCGGCGACCTCGGCGTACACCTGCATCATGTCGCCGTACTCCAGCACGTCGGGTCCGCCGATATCCCATGTCCGCGACGACGGCACCGTAGCCGTGGCCGCCGCGGCCAGGTAGTAGAGCACGTCGCTTACCGCGATCGGCTGAATTCTGTTGTGCACCCATTTGGGCGTGGTCATCACCGGCAATCGGTTGGTGAGATGGCGGATCATTTCGAACGACGCCGACCCCGATCCGACGACCACGCCGGCCTGCAGCACCACGGTCTCGATGCCGGAGTTGATGAGGGCCTCACCCACGGCCTTGCGTGATTCGAGATGGGGGGAGAGCTTGCGGTTGTCCGGATGCAGCCCGCCCAGATACACGACCCGGCGCACCCCAGTACGGCGGGCGGCGGTCACCACGTTGTTGACCGAGCGGTACTCCTCGGCGGCGAAATTCCTCGACGAGCCCATCGAATGGACCAGGTAGTAGATGACGTCCATCCCGTCGAACGCTTCGATCAGCGAGTCGAGGTTGGCCAGGTCGCCGCGCACCACCTCGGCCTGTTCGTGCCACGGCACGTCGGCCAGCTTGTCGGGGTTGCGGGCCAGCGCGCGGACTCGGTGGCCGTCATCCAGCAGTCGCGGCACCAGACGGGCGCCGATATAGCCGGTCGCTCCGGTCACCAGGCAGCGAACTTGTCCAGCCATCGATGCTCCCCCTTTCCGTTTGTCAGTTGTTCGGAACTGTCGCAGCAGAGGATGGTCATTTTTGCCGCGATTAT
The DNA here is from genome assembly GCF_900157365.1 of Mycobacterium numidiamassiliense. GTDB lineage: Bacteria > Actinomycetota > Actinomycetes > Mycobacteriales > Mycobacteriaceae > Mycobacterium > Mycobacterium numidiamassiliense. Next base: position 1,819,894 of record NZ_FUEZ01000004.1, read on the forward strand.
GTCGGCGGTGGATCGGTGAAGTCGGGGGTGCGGCGCTGCTGGAATGCCTTTGCGCCCTCGATGAAGTCGGGTGAGCGCAGCAGCAGGGATTGACCGCGGAACTCCCGCTCCAGCGCCGAATCCAGCTCGGTCAAGGTGGCCGCGTTGATCGACTCCTTGGTCTTGGCGTATGCCACCGCCGGGCCCGCCAGCAGTTTCGAGATGACCTTGCCCACCTCGGCGTCGAAGTCCTCGGCCGGATAGACCGCGGTGACCAGCCCCGCGGCCAACGCCTCGGCGGCCGGCAACCGCTCGGCCAGCAGCGCCATCCTCATCGCGGCGACCCGGCCGATCGCCGCCGCGACCAACGCCGACGCACCCCCGTCGGGCATCAACCCGACCTTGGTGAAGGCAAGCATGAAAAATGCTGTGTCAGAAGCCAATACGAGGTCGCATGCCAAAGCCAGGGACACACCGACCCCGGCGGCCGGCCCGTGCACGACGGCGACGACCGGCCGCGGCGACGCGGTAATTGCCCGGATGGCGCGGTTGGCCTGCCTGATGATCTCGGTGCCCGGTCCGCCGCTGCCGCTGACGTCGTCGGCGCTCATGCCGGCCCCGGAACAGAAGCCGCGGCCCGCACCGCCGAGGCGCACCACCTTGACTCGTGGATCGGTGGCCGCGCTCTCCACCGCGTCGGCGATGCCGGCGAGCACCTCGGTGGTGACGGAGTTGAGGCTGTCGGCGCGGTCGAGGGTCACCGACAGCACGCCGTCGGACAAGCTGACGTCCAGGCCTGCGACGGGAGCGAGGGTGGCGATCGCGGATTCCGGCATGTGCTCACCCTAGGTGACCGGCTGCGCGGCGATCCGGGGCAGCTGCGAAGATGCCAACGACCGGTCGTTCGATCGGGACGACGTCAGGGCAGACGAAAGGTCGGTGGGTCATGGCGGCTCCGTTGAACGGACCTCTGAGCGGACTCCGCGTAGTGGAGCTGGCCGGTATCGGCCCGGGTCCACATGCGGCGATGATCCTGGGGGATCTGGGCGCCGACGTGGTGCGCATCGATCGGCCGTCGTCTTTCGCCGCCGCCGGCGGCGAAGGCACGGTGAAGGACGCCATGAGCCGCAACCGTCGCATCGTCACCGCCGACCTCAAGTCCGACGAGGGACGCGAACTTGTGCTGGGCCTGATCGCCAAGGCCGACGTGTTGATCGAGGGCTACCGGCCCGGCGTCACCGAGCGGCTGGGCCTGGGTCCGCAGGACTGCGCGAAGGTCAACGACCGCCTGATTTACGGCCGGATGACCGGCTGGGGTCAGGCCGGCCCGCGCAGCCAGCAAGCGGGCCACGACATCAACTACATCTCGCTGAACGGGATCCTGCATGCCATCGGCCGGGCGGGCGAGCGGCCGGTGCCACCCCTGAATTTGGTCGGCGACTTCGGCGGCGGGTCGATGTTCTTGCTGGTCGGGATCCTGTCCGCACTGTGGGAGCGGCAAAAGTCGGGCAAGGGGCAGGTCGTCGACGCGGCCATGGTCGACGGCTCCAGCGTGCTCGTCCAGATGATGTGGCAGATGCGCAGTTCCGGGTTGTGGTCCGACGAGCGCGGCACCAACATGCTGGACAGCGGCGCACCCTACTACGACACCTACGAGTGCGCCGACGGCCGCTACGTCGCGGTCGGTGCCATCGAGCCGCAGTTCTACGCCGCCATGCTGGCTGGGCTGGGGCTGGACAACGCCGACCTGCCGGGGCAGAACGACGTCAGTCGCTGGCCCGAACTGCGGGCCGTGTTCACCGAAACGTTCGGCCGCCACGACCGCGACCACTGGGCCAAGGTGTTCGCCGACTCCGACGCCTGTGTCACGCCGGTGCTGGCCTTCGGCGAGGTGCAGACCGAGCCGCACATCACCGAGCGCGACACCTTCTACGAAGTCAACGGCGGTCTGCAGCCCCGGGCCGCCCCGCGGTTCTCCCGGACCGCGCCGGACACCCCGCGCCCGGCGGTGCCGGTGACCGACGCCCAGGCCGTCCTCGACGACTGGGTATAGTCCCGACCAACAGGTTGGTAGGCAGCTGGTTCGACGAGAGGGAAGGACTCGGATGGAGATCAAGGACGCCGTCGCGGTCGTCACCGGGGGCGCGTCAGGCCTGGGCCTGGCCACCACCAAGCGCTTGCTGGACGCGGGCGCGCAAGTGGTGGTGATCGACCTGCGCGGCGAAGAAGCGGTTCGTGAACTCGGCGATCGCGCCCGCTTCGTCGAGGCCGATGTCACCGATGAAGCCGGCGTCGGCAACGCACTCGACGTGGCCGAGTCGCTGGGCCCGCTGCGCATCAACGTCAACTGTGCCGGCATCGGCAACGCCATCAAGACGTTGTCCAAGGACGGCCCGTTCCCGCTGGACGCGTTCAAGAAGGTGGTCGGGGTCAACCTGATCGGCACCTTCAACGTGCTGCGGCTGGCCGCCGAGCGCATCGCCAAGACCGAACCACTCGGCGAGGAACGCGGCGTCATCATCAACACCGCCTCGGTCGCCGCGTTCGACGGTCAGATCGGCCAGGCCGCCTACTCGGCGTCCAAGGGCGGCGTCGTCGGTATGACGCTGCCGATCGCGCGCGACCTGTCGCGCGAGCTGATCCGCGTGGTGACCATCGCGCCGGGATTGTTCAAGACCCCGCTGCTGGGCTCGTTGCCCGAGGAGGCACAGAAGTCGCTCGGCAAGCAGGTCCCGCACCCGGCTCGGCTGGGTGACCCCGACGAGTACGGGGCGCTGGCGGTGCACATCATCGAGAACCCGATGCTCAACGGCGAGGTCATCCGCCTGGACGGCGCGATCCGCATGGCGCCGCGCTGACCGGGTTTTCTGCGCTCGACAAAACGAAAGCCCCCGCCGTGGCGGGGGCTTTCGTTAGAGAGAAGAGATCAATGGGACCGACGGAACCATCGACTGACGTTGGGTTCGGCCATAAGTAGCCGCGCGAGCACGCTCATGGACGGTCAGCTCGCCGCCTGCAGGTGTTGCCAGTCTTCGAGCTGCTCTGAGGTCTCACCCTCCACAAGCATGTCGCCGTGGTAGAGGGCTTCGAAGTCGGCCTTGATGACATCGGCACTGGTGTCGTCGATCCACATGACACTGAGCCTAAGTGCAACCATTAAGGAATCTTTGAGTCACGATTCGGAAAATGGTGGCAATTTACTCGCCGGTAGCGTTACTGGGCAGTAACAGCCGGATCCGGCCGATGAGCTGGCGGCCTACGGACCACTTTTCCCGCCCTCCTGAACCATCCGCGCGCCCATCTCGTGCCTGGGAGAGGTGCTGTTTGACACCTGTAATTTAGCGTTGGTAAGTTCCCGCGATATGGCGTGAGCCAGGGCGTATGCCCAGGGGGAGGACGGCAAGGATGCTGCAACGGATCGCCCGACTGGGCATTGCGGCGCCGCGACGAATCCTTGCGGTAGGCGTGCTGATCTTCATCGCCGCGGCGGTCTTCGGCATCCCGGTCGCAAAGAGTCTGGCTCCCGGAGGATTTCAAGATCCCCACTCCGAGTCCTCGCGCGCCATCGCGGTGATGACCGACAAGTTCGGGCAGAGCGGTCAGCAGCTGCTGATCCTGGTGACGGCTCCCGCGGGCGCCAACAGCGACCCGGCCCGCACGGTAGGCGCCAACCTCGTCGAGCAGTTGCAACACTCGCCGCTGGTGTACAACGTCTCGTCGCCCTGGACCGCCCCGCCGCAGGCCCAGGCCGACCTGCTGAGCAAAGACGGCAAGTCGGGGTTGATCGTGGTCAACCTCAAAGGCGGCGAAAACAACGCCCAGAACAATGCCCAGACCCTCGCGGACCAGTTCGTGCACGATCGCGGTGAGGTGACCGTCCGCGCCGGCGGCTCGGCGATGCAGTACGCCCAGATCAACACGCAGAACCAGGACGACCTCCTGATCATGGAGATCATCGCGATCCCGCTCAGCTTCCTGGTGCTGATCTGGGTGTTCGGCGGGCTGCTGGCCGCGGCGCTGCCGATGACCCTCGGCGCGCTGGCCGTCGTCGGCTCGATGTCGGTGTTGCGGCTTTTCACCTTTACCACTGAAGTGTCGGTCTTCGCGCTGAACCTGAGCACGGCCCTGAGCCTGGCGCTGGCCATCGATTACACGCTGCTGATCGTCAGTCGCTACCGCGACGAATTGGCCGAGGGCGCTGACCGGGAACAGGCACTGATCCGGACCATGGCGACCTCCGGTCGTACCGTGCTGTTCTCCGCGGTCACCGTCGCGTTGTCGATGTCGGCGACGGCGCTGTTCCCGATGTATTTCCTGCGGTCGTTCGCCTACGCCGGGGTGGCGACCGTGTTCTTCGTCGCGACTTCATCCATCGTGCTCACCCCCGCCGCGATCGCGTTGCTGGGTCCGCGGCTGGATTCGCTGGACGTGCGGCGGCTGGGGCGCCGGATGCTGGGTCGCCCCGACCCGGTGCCCAAACCCATCGAGCTGGGGGTACCGCCCACTCGTGGGGGACAGTTCTGGTACCGGTCGAGCAAGTTCGTCATGCGCCACTGGCTGTCCACCGGTGTGGTCGTCGTCGCGCTGCTGATCCTGCTCGGCGTGCCGTTCGCCTCGGTGCGGTGGGGGTTCCCCGACGACCGGGTGCTGCCGCCGTCGACATCGTCGCATCAGGTCGGTGATCAGTTGCGCGACAATTTCGCGCACGACTTCTCGACGTCGGTGCCCGTCGTCATCCCCGACGCTGGTGGGGTGGACCCGGCCGATCTCGACAAGTACGCGGCCGACCTATCCCGGGTCCCCGACGTGTCGGCGGTGTCGGCGCCGGGCGGGACGTTCGTGAACGGGAACCGGGTGGGGCCGCCGACGGCGGCCACCGGGTCGGCCGACGGCAGCGCTTTCCTGACAGTGAGCAGTACCGCGCCGCTGTTCTCGCAGGCCTCCGACACCCAGCTCGCACGGTTGCACGAGGTGGCCGGGCCGGCCGGCAGAACCGTCGAGATGGCCGGCGTCGCACAGGTCAACCGGGACAGCGTGGACGCCGTGACCGAGCGGCTGCCGCTGGTGCTGGGGCTGATGGCCGCCATCACCTTCGTGTTGCTGTTCCTGCTCACCGGGAGCGTGGTGCTGCCGGTGAAGGCGCTGCTGTGCAACGTGTTGTCCTTGACCGCGGCGTTCGGCGCGCTGGTGTGGATCTTCCAGGACGGACATCTCGGCGCGCTGGGCACGACGCCGAGCGGCACGCTGGTGGCGAACATGCCGGTGCTGCTGTTCTGCATCGCGTTCGGCTTGTCCATGGATTACGAGGTGTTCCTGCTCGCGAGGATCCGCGAGTACTGGCAGGCCTCCGGCACCTCGCGATCCGCGGCTCCGGCCGAGGCGCACGCCGCCAACGACGAAAGTGTGGCGCTCGGTGTGGCCCGCACCGGCCGGGTCATCACGGCGGCGGCGCTGGTGATGTCGATGTCGTTCGCCGCGCTGATCGCCGCCCACGTGTCGTTCATGCGGATGTTTGGTCTCGGCCTCACACTGGCCGTGCTCGCCGACGCCACCCTGGTGCGGATGGTGGTGGTTCCGGCGTTCATGCATGTGATGGGCCGGTGGAACTGGTGGGCGCCCAAGCCGCTGGTGTGGGTGCACGAGCGTGTCGGCATCGGTGAGGGGCCGGCGGCTGAACCGGTCGCACCCGGGGTCGACCCGGCGCAGCACAACGGGAGACCGGTCGACGGGTCGGTCATCAAGATCGGTTAGCGCCGGGGCGTTATTCGCCAAACCCGCATCTGCCGTTTGATGATCCCGATAATGTATGGTCTTCCACTTGAGTGGGCGCGTGGGACCGGCTTAGCGGGTCCGCAACGCAAAGGTCTCGGGCAACGGCCCGGGCGGGGGATTTGCCTTGGAGGAGCTTCGGGTATGACGCAGGCCGCGGTCAGGTCGGTCGACCATCCGTTCTTTGCCCGGGTGTGGCCCGTCGCCGTCAATCACGAGGCCCCGGTGATACGCGCCCTGCGTCAGGAGAACCTGGTCGGCCTGTCCGGCCGCGTGCTGGAAGTCGGGGCTGGTATCGGAACGAACTTTCCCCTCTACCCCGACTCGGTCGAGCAGGTGATCGCCATCGAACCCGAACCGCGGCTGGCCGCCCGGGCTCGGGCCGCGGCTGCCGTTACGCCGGTTCCGATCCAGGTGATCGACGCGACGGTCGAGGAATTCGGCACTGGCGCGCAATTCGACGCGGTGGTGTGCTCGCTGGTGTTGTGCTCGGTGAGCGATCCCGATGGTGTGCTGCGGCAGCTGATGTCGGTTCTGCTGCCGGGTGGACAGCTGCGCTATCTCGAGCATGTGGCCAGCACCGGCGCACGGGGCCGGTTGCAGCGGTTTGCCGACGCGACGGTGTGGCCGAAGTTTCTCGGCAACTGCCACACCCATCGCGATACCGAGCGCTCGATCGTCGACGCCGGGTTCGAGGTGGACAACTCCCGGCGGGAGTTCACGCTGCCGTTCTTGACGATCCGGCCGGTGGTGTCGGAGCTGGCGCTGGGCCGGGCCCGCAAGCCTTTGGCAGGTGTCGGTTTTACTTCAGCAGGGCGGGCAGCCGTTGCAGCAGGCCGGGCAGCGCCTGGCTCGCCGGCTCGCGGATACTGATCGTCGCGCTCGACGACAGCGGGGTGGGCTCGGGATTGACCTCGATCACGGCCTTACCGCGGGCCAGCGCAAGCTCCGGCAGGCCCGCCGCCGGGTAGACGATTGCAGAGGTTCCCACCACCACCACGACGTCGGCGCCCTCGGTCGCCTCGACGGCCCGCTGCCACGGCCCCTGGGGTAGCGGCTCGCCGAACCAGACGATGTCCGGACGAATCAGGCCGCCGCACCTTGGGCACACGGGCGGTTCGACTTCCAGCGCGGGTTCGGCCATCGCCGGTAACGGCTCGTTGTAAGGCAGACCGCAACTGGCGCAACGGAATTCGAACAGACTTCCGTGCAGGTGGTGTACCGGGCTGCTGCCCGCGCGCTCATGCAGGTCATCGACGTTCTGGGTGACGACGCTGACCTCGGCATAGTCCTCCCAGGCGGCGATGGCGCGGTGCCCGTCGTTGGGTTCGACGGCGGACACCAGGTGGTGGCGCCACAGATACCAGCCCCACACGCGTTCGGGATTGTCGCGCCATCCCTGGGTGCTGGACAGCTGGTACGGATCGAAGCGGGCCCACAAGCCGTTCTTGTCGTCGCGAAATGTCGGCACCCCGCTTTCCGCGGAGATCCCGGCACCACTGAGCACCGTCACTCGCATTCACCAAACATAGCCGGGCCCGACCGATGCTGGGTGATACTGGTTACGTGGAGCTGCGGGATTGGCTACGGGTCGACGCGAAAGCGGGCAAGCCGCTGTTCGATCAACTCCGGTCGCAGGTTATCGACGGCGTCCGCGCCGGAGCGCTGCCGCCGGGCAGTCGCCTCCCGACGGTGCGCGACCTGGCCGGTCAGCTGGGCGTGGCGGCCAATACCGTGGCCCGCGCCTACCGTGAGCTGGAGTCCGCGGCGATCGTCGAAACACGCGGGCGCTTCGGCACTTTCATCTCCCGCTTCGACCCGACCGACGCCGCGATGGCGGCCGCGGCCAAGGAATACGTGGAAGTGGCCCGCGCGCTGGGGCTGACCAAGTCCGACGCGATGCGCTACCTCACCAACGTGCCGGACGACTAGGGCGTCAGCCGAACTCCAGCAGCGTCACGGTGGGACGCACCAGTTCGAAAAACGGTGTGTGGTAGATGAACGACGCCGCGGCGTTGAACAACGCACCACGTCCCGGCGGCGGCAGCAGATCGCGCACCGCGCGCACCCCGGGCACCGTGTTCACCAGGTCGGCCGCCTGGCCGGCGGACAGGCTGAACGGCATGGGCGGCACCCGGTAGCGGCGCGACGGACGCAGAGCGCCGCACCGCGTCAATCTCGAGAACCAGGCCGGCGGGACATCGAACAGCATCCGGCCACCGGGAAATCGCTTGGCGCACTGCGCTATTAGGCCCAGTGATTGCTCCGGCTGCAGGTACATCAGTAGTCCCTCGGCGGTGATGACGACCCCGTTTGACGCGTCGACGGAATCCATCCAGCTGTAGTCCAGTGCGGACTGCGCCAGCAGCGTCACCCGTGGTGACGGCGGCAGCAGCCGGGTGCGCACATCGATGATGGGTTCCAAATCAACCGTCAGCCAACGGAATTGAGCATCTGGGCGGGCCGCGTCCAATCGCCAGAAGCTGGTCTGCAGGCCCTCGGCGAGCGCGACCACCGTGGCCGCCGAATGCTGATCCAGATACGACAGGGTATGGGTGTCGAAGACCCGGGCCCGTAGCGCCATGCCCTGGCTGCCTGCCGTACCGAACTTCGCGAAGTCGAAGTCAATCGAGTCGAGCAGCGTGACCGCCATCGGATCTTGCAGCACGGCATCCGGGCGGCGGGCTTCGGAGGCCCGCGAATTCAGCGTCAGCAGGGCGGTCTCGGAGACACCGCTGAGGGTGACGTTCTCTTTGGCGGGCTGTTGTGCGGAGGTCATCGATACCAACGTACTCAACGCAGCACTTTGGCCAGCGTGCGCAGGTTGCGGGTGGTGGTCGACGACTTGTAGCGCGGCTTGCCCATCGTCTTGCCGATGGCGCTGTCCAGGGTGCCGCCCTTGGGCACCTGCCAATAGATGACGCCGTCACCGCGGCTGATTTTCTCGTTGGGACCGGCCTTGGCGGCCAGGGCCGCAAGCTCGTCGAGCACCGCTTTGTCGGCGACGAACGTGACATAGGACTGGTACCCGTCGACCTCGCGCTCGAAGGGGTACGCCCCGTCGATCGCGCGTACCGCGTCGATGTCGTAGGCAAGCACCCACGCGTCATAGCCGAAGTTCTCGCGCAACGCCGCTTCGGCTTTCTTGCGCACGGCGGCCGTCCCCGAAGCCGACTCCAGCAACACATTCCCCGTGGCCAGGACGGTGCTCACGTTGCTGAACCCCGCGGCCGTCAAGGCGCTGGCCACCTCGGCCATCTTGAGGTTGATGCCGCCGACATTGACTCCGCGCAGAAATGCCGCGTATTGGGTCATGATTCGATTCCACCAGCTCGGCGTAGGCTTTCGCCATGGGACGCCAAGTCTTCGACGACAAGCTGTTGGCCTTGATCAGTGGTAACTCCCTCGGGGTGCTGGCCACCATCAAAAGCGACGGGCGACCCCAACTGTCCAACGTGAGCTATCACTTCGACCCGCGCGAGGTGGTGGTGCGGGTATCGATCACCGAGCCGCGGGCCAAGACCCGCAACCTGCGCCGCGACCCGCGGGCGTCGATCTTCGTTGACGCCGACGATGGCTGGTCGTATGCGGTTGCCGAGGGCATCGCGGAACTGACGCCGCCGGCGGCGGCCCCAGGCGACGACACCGTCGAGGCGCTGATTGCCTTGTATCGCAACATCGCTGGCGAGCATCCGGATTGGGACGAGTACCGGCAGGCAATGGTCACCGATCGCCGGGTACTGCTGACGCTGCCGATCTCGCATGTGTACGGCATGCCCCCGGGAAAGCGGTAACCAGGCTAGGCTGCCGGTATGGCCGAATCGAAGCCCGAGGAAGACGACGAGACCAAGCGCAAATTCCGTGAGGCGCTGGACCGCAAGATGGCTAAATCGGCGGGTGGTTCCGACCACAAGGACGCCGGGGGCAAGCAGTCACGGGCGGCGCATGGCGCCGCGGGCAACCGCCGGGAGTTCCGCCGCAAGAGCGGTTAACCGTTGTCCGACAAGGCTTTTCAGCCTTGCGGCGAGGTGAGCCAGTCGATCGACGGGTCGGCTTGGCCCGGTTTGCCGCGCAGGCTTCCCCGGGTACTGGGGTGCTCGAAGTTCATCTGCGACGGGTCGTTTTGGTATGACCAGTCCGCCACGATGGTGCGCTGACGGAACTTCCACCGTCCGTCGTGCTGGGTGTACTCGTCGAGGTATCGGCCGCCGATGATGACGTCGATGTCGTGTTCGGGACCGGCGAAGGTGTGAAACACCAGGCAGTAGATCTCACCGCGGGCCGTATCGCCGTCGACTACGAAGTTCGTTGTGGTGATGTTGTGTTGGGAGACAAGCACATATGGCTCTGCCGCCTTTAGCTGCGCGATGAACTGTTCGACGCCGCCGCTCGAGAACGAACCGTGCGAGTCGGTCGCGTCGGGGTGATACAGGTCCCGCAGCGCCGCATAGTCGGCGCGGTCGACGGCCCGGCAGTAGGCGGTGACGAGCTGATGCAGTTCGTCGCGGGCCAGCAGCAGCGTCAGTCTTCCCGCGTCCGGGGCCTCATCCAGCACCACGCCACGATAGCGCGGTCATTGCTGGTGAGTAGTCTGTGGACCAATGGGTTCTCGGTCCCAGTGTGCTCAGCGAAAGGTTGGTCGTTGACAGTGAAACTTTGCCTCGCTCAGGATCCCGAGGCCGACAAGCTGCTGGCCGACAGTCCATTGGCCCTGCTGATCGGGATGGTTCTGGATCAGCAGGTCACATTCGAGACCGCATTCGCCGGACCGAAGAAGATCGCCGACCGGATGGGCAGCTTCCCGGGCCTCTCAGCGGCCGACATCGCCGACTACGACCCCGACAAGTTCGCCGCACTGTGCTCGGAAAAGCCTGCGATACACCGCTTTCCGGGGTCGATGGCCAAGCGCATCCAAACGCTGGCCCAGATCATCATGGACCGCTACGACGGCGACGCGGCCGGATTGTGGACCGCCGGCGACCCCGACGGAAGCGAGCTGCTGCGGCGGATCAAGGGACTGCCCGGCTTCGGCGACGTGAAGGCGCAGATCTTTCTGGCCCTGCTGGGCAAGCAGTACGGCGTGACGCCAAAAGGCTGGCGCGCGGCCGCAGGGGACTTCGGTCAGGCCGGCTCGCATATCTCGGTCGCCGATATCGTCGACGACCAATCGATGGGAAAAGTGCGAGCGTATAAAAAGCAGATGAAAGCCGCTGCCAAGGCGGCGACGTAGAAGGTTCAGAAGGGAAGGCGCCATCGTGAAGACACACATCACGTGTCCGTGCGGAGAGGCCATCGTCGGCAAGGATGAGGACGAGCTGGTCGAGCTGACCCAGGCTCACCTGTCCAGCGTTCATCCGGGCCTGGACTACGACCGCGACGCGATCTTGTTTATGGCCTACTAGCCGACCCCCACTCCAAAGGCGAGCGCGCGTGTCGTGCAGTGACACGCGCGCTCGCACTAGGGAGGGTGTTGGTTGGGCTGATTACGGCACCACCGTCGAGCCGATGGTGGGCAGGAACTGGCACTGCTTTTCCTTGGTGGTCACCTGACCGAAGATCGTCGACATGATGCTGCCCGAACCGGTGTCGGCTATGGCGGTCAGTGTCGTCGGCCCGTCGGGGTTGATGTCGGTACGCGGCTTGAGCGTTACGGTGCCCGACTTGCCCGTCGTCAGGTTCACCCAGGTGACGTTCAGCGGCAGCTTCTGCACCTCGGCGGGCCCGGGCGTGCCGACAGCGGTGAACACGTAGGCGGTCTGGCCGGCTTGGGGGCCGGGCAGCGGAATCGTGGCGGGCCCTGCGACCGACAGCGCGGCCGCTATTGAGCTAGTGCCGTCCGCGAGGCAATTGCTGCCGATCGAGGGATACATGAAGTCCTGCGTAATCGGGGCACCAGGTCCAAAGCCCGGGGCCGCGCCCGGCGCGGCCGGGCCAGGAGCGGGCGCGGGTGCCGGGGCAGGTGCCGCTTGCGGCGCGGCCGGAGCCCCCGGAGCGGGGGCAGCTGCCGGTGCCGGTCCCGGAGCTGGAGCGGCTGCCGGAGCCGGTCCCGGAGCGGGGGCCGCTGCCGGAGCAGGTGCTGGTCCTGGAGCGGGGGCCGCTGCCGGCGCCGGAGCGGCTGGCGCGGGTGCCGGTCCCGGAGCCGCCGCCGGCGGAGTAGCCGCGGGAGCGGCAACCGGACCAGGACCCACCGCGCGAACCGGATCGATCCCCGGGGGCAGGTGCGACTCGAAGCCGGGCTGCACGCCGGCCGCCGGAACGTGCTCCACCGGCAGACTGTCGGGCACGGCCACGCCGTTGGGCACCGCGACGGGCGCGCCGGGAACCGGGGCGGCCGGCTCCTGCACGAACTGACTCACCGACGTCGCCACGCTCTTCGACTCGGCGGGCGCGGCGGGATTGTGGGTGAACGCCTGTGCGGCGGACATGAGCAGCTGGGTCGCCTGCCCTGGGTTGCCTGCCGCTTGCTGGATGATCGGGCTCAGCTCCGACAACGCGGGCAGGCCCGGTAGCTGCGGAGCGGTATTCGGTGGCGGTGTCGGTTGCGGTGCCGCCGGATCGGCCGCCGCGTTCGGGCAGAGCCCGAACGCGGCAGCCGATGCAGTGACGACAACGGCCACACCTTTGGAGAGATTCCAGATGCTTCCCACGATTTCCTCCGGTCCTAGGTAGTGGGTGGTCGTCTAACTAGCTGCTCAGGGCAGGGCAGAGAGCAGCGACGGCGCCGCCAGCGGCGCCGGGGCCGCTGCGGCAGGAGCACCGGCAACGGGAGCACCCACTGCACCCGGGACAGCGCTCGCCAACGCGGGCAGGTCACCCGGAATCGACAGCTTCGGTGGCACGTTCAGCGGCAGGCCGGGCAGGGCCGGCATGTCAACCTTGGCGACCTGAGGCAGGTTCGACGTCGCCGCCGGAGCCGAGGCCGATGCGGCCGGTGCGGTCAGTCCCGGGATCGAGCTCAGTCCGGGAATGCTCGACGCCGGAGCGGCGGGAGCCGCCGGTGCCGCCGGTGCGGTCAGTCCCGGGATCGAGCTGAGCCCGGGGATGGTCGATGCCGGAGCAGTAGGTGCGGCCGGCGCTGCCGGTGCCGTCAGCCCGGGGATCGAGCCGAGTCCGGGGATGCCCGACGCGGCCGGAGCGGACGCCGGTGCGGCTCCCGCGGCCGGGGTCAGACCCGGAAAGGTGATGCCGGGAGCTGCTGGCGCCTGCGGCGGGGTCGCCCCCAGCGCGGTCGCGAAGTTCTGCAGAATCTGCGGTGCGTTGGCAACCGAAGCAATCAGCTGCTGCGGAATGTTCTGCATCGGGTCGGGCACCGCCGACACGGGGTCGGCATGGGCGATTCCGCCCGTCAGTAGAGCTGCGGACGAACCGACCACGACGGCGGTTGCACGCAAGTAGGTCCAGATGGTTGGCATTGCTCCCCCAAGGGATAGACAACAGGTGACGCCCTGAAGCTACGTTGATGCTGGTGTGACTCAAGTGACACGTGTGGCATTTATTTGATCGTTACGGATACGAGTGACGGCAGTTACCCGGCACCCGCAAAACGCCCGCCCCACTAAAGTCGGGCAGATAGACACCATCTCGGCCGCTCCGGCGGCAACGACCCCCGGGCGGCTGGCGAATCTGCTCCACACGGCGGCCCCGCTGCTGTTGATCGTGAGCATCGCGGCGCGCCTGGCCCTGACCTACCTGGGTCCCAACGGCGCAAACTTCGTTGACCTGCACGTGTACCTCGGCGGTGCGGGCGCCCTCGACCATCCGGGCAGCCTCTACGACTACGTGTACAGCGAGCACACGGCGGACTTCCCGCTGCCCTTCACCTACCCGCCGTTCGCGGCGCTGCTGTTCTATCCGCTGCACCTGCTGCCGTTCGGCGTGGCCGCCTTCGGATGGCAGGTCGCCATGATCGTCGCGCTGTACGGCGTGGTCCGCATCAGCCAGCGTCTGATCGGCGTGCCGCGCGACACCGGTCAGCGTGTCGCGATGGCCTGGACGGCGATCGCGATGTGGATCGAGCCGCTGCGCAACAACTTCGACTACGGGCAGATCAACGTGTTCGTGACGTTGGCCGTGCTCTGGGCGGCGTACACCTCGCGCTGGTGGCTGTCCGGACTGCTGATCGGCGTGGCGTCCGGCATCAAGCTGACCCCGGCAATCGCCGGTGTCTACCTCGTCGGCGTCCGGCGTTTCGGCGCGGCCGCCTTCTCGGCGGTCGTCTTCCTGGCCACCATCGGGCTGTCGGCGTTGGTCGTCGGCGGCGAGACCCGCTACTACTTCACCAAGCTGCTGGGCGACGCGCACCGCGTCGGGCCCATCGCCACGTCGATCAACCAATCGTGGCGCGGCGGGCTGTCCCGGATCCTCGGCCACGACGCCGGTTTCGGTCCGCCGGTGTTGCTCGCCATCGCCGTCACCGCGGTGCTGGCATTCCTGGCGTGGCGGGCACTGGACGGCTCCGACCGGCTGGGCAAGCTGCTGGTGGTCGAGTTGTTCGGGCTGTTGCTGTCGCCCATTTCGTGGACCCACCACTGGGTGTGGCTGGTCCCGCTGATGATCTGGCTGATCCACGGACCGCTGGGCGAGCGGCCCGGCGCGCGGATAGTCGGCTGGGGCTGGCTGGGGCTCACCCTCGTCGGCGTGCCGTGGTTACTGCTCTTTGCCCAGCCAACCATTTGGCAGATCAGCCGTCCCTGGTACCTGGCCTGGGCCGGGCTGGCCTACATCGTGGCGGCGCTGATCACCCTGATCGTGATCGCGGCCTCGGGCCGGCGCGGTGCGGGGGACCCTGCCCCGGTTGCCCGGCAGCCTGCCGCGCCGACGCTGCGTTAGTCGGCGACGATCCCGTCGATGTCGCGCGCCATGTCGACGTCGTTTTTGGTGATACCGCCCTCGGAGTGCGTCACCAGCGCGAAAGTCACTGTCCGCCAACGAATATCGATATCCGGGTGATGATCCTTGCTCTCCGCATGCTCGGCCACCCGGCGTACCGCGTCGATGCCGGCGAGGAAACTCGGGAATTTGATCGAGCGACGCAAGGCGCCGTCGGTCCGTTCCCAGCCGTCGAGGTCGGGCAGTGCGGCGTCCACTTGTTCATCCGTTAACACAGCCATAGCCCTAAAGTACCGCCGGACCTGCGTGGCGAAACACCGCTTGGATTGGCCTACCCGGTCGTCAATTCCAGACGTTTCAGGCGCCGAACCAGAATGCTCGGCAGCCAATCTCCTACGTCGGTTGCCTCGATCCAGGTGGTTCGGTCCAGCAGGGTCCGCAGCACGATGTGGGCCTCCAGGCGCGCCAGTGCGGCTCCGACGCAGAAATGCACTCCCTTGCCGAACGTCACATGGTTCTTGCCGCTCGCGCGGTCGAGTCTGAATTCGTTCGGTGCTTCGAACTGCACCGGGTCGCGGTTGGCGGCGCCCCACACCAACAGCAGATGGGCGTTGGCGGGCACGTCTACCCCGCCCAGCGTGGTGTCGCGCCACACGTGCCGGTAGTGGCCGCGAAACGGTGGTTCATAGCGCAGCGTCTCCTCGATGAAGGCGCTCAACGATTGGGGATGCTCGCGCACCCACGTCTGGATGTGGGGGCGGGTGCCGAGAATCCATGCGGCGCTGCCCAGCAATGAAGCCGTCGACTCACCCGCGGCGCTGAACAGCGTGAGCATCATCCCGAGTGCGGCGATCTGCTCCAACTCGCCGGCGGCGCAGCGTGCGGCCAGATCGCCCATCAGGCCGGCTTCCGCGAGGCCGCTCGCCTTCCCGAAATGCTCCATCACGTAGCCGGACAATTCGAATGCCGCGGCGCTGGCGGACTGCAGTTGCGCGGACGTGACGATGCCGTCCAGCAGCGTGGTGGTGGCGTAGCCGAGCCGAATGAGATCGTCGACGTCGCCATCGGGCAGGCCCAGCAGTCGCGCGACCACCATCATGGGGAGCCGGTTGGCGATGGCGCTCATCCATTCGATGCGCGCGTCGCGCACGTTCTCCTCCCACAACCGGTCGGCCGTGTGGGCGGCGAACTGTTCGATGACGCGAATTCGCTTGGCGGACAAGTGTGGTAGCAAAATCTTGCGGTGCGTCGCGTGCGCCGGATCGTCGGCGGTCGCCAGGGCGTGGATCGCAGCGCCCGGTTCACCCATCGGGAAAGCGCTGACAGTGCCGTCGTCGTGATAGACCATGGTCGCGGTGAGGTTGGACGAGAAGTCCTCGACCCGGGCGACCGCGTCGATTACCGCATCCCAGCCGCATACCGCGTAGAACTCGGAGTCGCCGATGCGGTGCACCGGGGCCTCGGCGCGCATGCGGTCGTACAGCGGGTAGGGATCCTGCAGCGCGTGGGCGCCGAAGAACTGGAGCGGATCCGCCGTCATGAGTTCAGGCTGGATGCGGCTCTGCGGCAGCGTCAATGCTGAGCCGCAAAGTTGATAAGCGGCCAACAGCGGGTCCGGCGCCCACGCCATCACCCCGACGGCACCACCAGCGGATCAGGATAAGAATGTTCGCTGAAAACTTCTCAGCGTGAGAAAACCCGTCCGGCACCCCGCAGCGCGCGGGATCATTGCCGGATGGCACACGACGACTGGTTGGTGGGTCGGGATCGCGCCGGGGCGGCGACCGAACGCATCTACGCCGCGGCCGCCGACCTCATCGCACATGCCGGGTATGACGCGTTCACGATCGAGGCTTTGGCGGCAAAGGTCCACTGTTCGGCCGCGACGATCTACCGTCATGCGGGCGGCAAGACAGCAATTCGCGACGCTGTCGTGGCCATCAACGCAACCCGCATTTTGGGCAGTGTGCGGGATGCCATTGAGGGCCTCACCGGGCCGCAGCGTGTGGTGACCGCGACCATCGTCGCCCTGCAGCGCATTCGGTCGGATCCGCTGGCTCAGTTCATGCAGTCAATGCATGTGACGCCGGACAGCGACTGGCTCACCACCTCGCCCGTCGTGCGCGGCTTTGCCGCAGAGATGCTCGGCCACGACAACGCTGATTCCTTGGCCGGGCAATGGCTCATCCGCGTATTTCTGGCCCTATGGTGCTGGCCGCTGAAAGATCCCGTGGCCGAACGCGCGCTGGTCCAACAATTTCTCGGTGCGTCGTATGGCGCTGTGTGATGAAATACAGTGTAATACAACGGATTTCATCAATTCCATTAATGTGACCACCGGTCCGCTTGTGTCGATCGGTTAACCTACCGCATGGCCTCGATACAGCTCTCCATGGGAATTCCCTCGTTCTCGGCCGAGGCGCCGGCCAGCTGGGAGCACCTGACCGACTGGGCGCAACTGCTGGAGGGCTGCGGGTTCGACCGTGTGTTGGTTTCCGAGCACATCGCGTTCGGCATGAACATGGAGGCGTACGCGAATCCCGAAACCGGGGGGACCGAGGGGGGTCGCCAGCCCACCGGACCCGACGGGCACTGGCTGGATCCGCTCGTGATCCTGACGTATCTCTCGGCGCGGACCCAACGCATCCGGCTGGGCACCAACATCCTGCTTGCCGCGCTGCGGCCGGCCGCTGTCCTCGCGAAAACTGTTGCCACCATGGATGTTCTGTCCAACGGCCGGATCGATCTCGGGGTCGGCGTCGGTTGGCAGCGCGAGGAATACGACGCGGCCGGCGTGGACTTCGACAAACGCGGGGCCATCCTGGATCAGACACTCGAAGTGTGCCAGCGGTTTTGGCGGGAGAACGAGGTCAGCTATGCCTCGCCCGGACTGAGCTTCGATCGAATCCACATGATGCCCAAGCCCATTCAGTCCGGTGGGGTGCCCATCTGGGTGAGCGGGACGGTCAACCGGCCCGTCGCGCGTCGGCTGGCCCGATTCGGCAGCTACTGGATCCCGTGGGGTCCGGACGCCCGCGATATTGCCGGCGGCATCGACCGGATGCGTGCGGCGGTCGAAGGCGTCGGCGGCGACCCGGACGGGTTCGGCGTGACCGGCTCGTTGCGGGTGAAGGCCGACGCGGAAGGCCGATCCGATCTGGCCGCCGTCGCCGCGAACGCGGTAGCGCAGGCCAAAGCCGGTGTCACCGATCTGCGGGTGACGTATTGGCCGCTGGGCTCGGAGAACCGGGAACGCGGCCTTCGCGCCTTCGTCGAGGCGGTCCGCACCGCCGTCGGGGGCTGACCGGCCGAGCGATGGTCACTCAGATCGTCGTTGCCGGAGCCGTCATCCGTGACTCCACCGTCTTGGTGGCGCAGCGGGCCCGCCCGCCGGAATTGGCCGGCCGCTGGGAACTGCCCGGCGGCAAGGTCGCACCCGGCGAAAACGAGCGCGACGCGCTGGCCCGCGAGCTGGCCGAGGAATTGGGCATCGAGGCGGGAGACGTCGCCGTGGGCGAGCGCCTTGGCGCCGACGTTGCGCTGAATGAGACGACGACGCTGCGGGCATATCGGGTGCGGCTGATCCGCGGTGAACCGCACCCGCATGACCACCGGGCGCTGCGTTGGGTAAAGGCGGCCGCATTGCCCGATGTCGACTGGGTGCCGGCCGATCGCGCCTGGCTGCCAGACCTGACTGCAGTGCTTTTGATGGGTCCATAAGGCTTTCGCCATTCCGTTGTCAGGGCGACGTCCTTGACCTACCGTTCTCTAATCGCAAAGCGATTGTCAGTCCTGATGATTCGAGCCGTGATGCGAAGGTCGTCTCACCGATGCCGCGGCTGAAGTCGTGGTGGACCCAGCCCGACCAGTTCGACTGGCTGACTGCATTTCTGCGGCAGCGCGACCTGATCCGACCGGCGCAGGTGATCCTGGCGATTGTCCCCGCGTCCGCCGCGTGGGTGCCGTTCACTGTCTTGGTCGCGCAGCGCCGACCCGGCGCTGCGAGCGCGATCGTCGGCGCGCTGACCCTCACCTTCGCCGTCGGTTCGGTGGTCTTCTTGCTGACACACTGGCCTACCCGGCGGCAATCCCGCATCGTCGCGATAGCGGGCATGGTGTTCACCGGCGGCTGGAGTGTTGTCCAGCCCAGTGCGGCGCTTGCCGCGCTGGGGTGTGCGGCCCTCGTGGTCACCGGAGGCTACGTGGCGCTGTTCCACGGCGCACGCTTGCTCATGCTCAACTACGTGGTCGTCGCCGTGGCCGCGACGATCGCAGTGCGGCGGTTGGCCGACGAAGCCGATCTCGCCGCCGCGGCCGCAGGGTTCTGGCTGATCTGGTACCCGAATTTTTTTGTGCCGCTGATTATTTGGGGAATGTTACAGGCCACGGCGACGTACGTGCGGCGCGCCGAGCAAGATCCGCTTACCGGCTTGCTGAACCGGCGGGCCTTCACTGAATCGGTTGCCGACCGCCTGGCCCACCACGCCGGCGCGCACACCCATTTCGCGGTGATGATGGCCGATCTCGACGATTTCAAACGCATCAACGACACCAGCGGTCATCCGGCCGGCGACCAGCTCCTGCAGGTAATTGCCGGGCTGATGCGCGATCACGCCCCTGCCGACGCCATCATCTGCCGCGCCGGTGGCGAAGAATTTCTCATCGCGCTGACGTGCACCACCGCCGATGTCGCGCCACATGCCGCCCTGCTCTGCAAGGCGATCGCCAAGCATCCGTCCGGCATTACGGCAAGCATCGGCACCGCCACCGTCGAACTGCACCGGCTGTGCACGGGCGATGGGGGTCGTCTCGTTGACGAGCTCGTTCTCCTTGCCGACAACGCGATGTACGCGGCCAAACGCCGAGGTGGAAATCAGGCACTGCAGAGCGCGGGCTCCTAGCAGCGCTCTCCTCCGGATGAGCTGCCGGTTCGCTATCCCGAGCGCCCGCTGCCACAATCACCGTCGTGCCATTTCGCAATGTCGCCATCGTCGCGCACGTCGACCATGGCAAAACCACCCTGGTCGACGCCATGCTGCGGCAGTCCGGCGCCCTGACCCACCGGGGTGATGACGCCGTCGAACGACTGATGGACTCCGGTGACCTCGAGAAGGAAAAGGGCATCACCATCCTGGCGAAGAACACCGCCGTCCACCGCAAGAACCCGGACGGCAGCGTGACGGTGATCAACGTCATCGACACGCCTGGCCACGCCGACTTCGGTGGCGAGGTGGAGCGCGGGCTGTCGATGGTCGACGGGGTGCTGCTGCTGGTCGACGCATCCGAGGGGCCGCTGCCCCAGACCCGATTCGTGCTGCGCAAGGCGCTGGCGGCGCATCTGCCCGTCATCCTGGTGGTCAACAAGACCGACCGGCCCGACGCGCGCATCGCCGAGGTGGTCTCCGAGAGCCACGACCTCTTGCTCGACGTCGCCTCCGACCTTGATGCAGAGGCCCAGAGGGCCGCTGAGGACGCGCTCGGACTGCCGACGCTGTATGCGTCTGGTCGCGCGGGCATCGCCAGCACCACCGAACCCGCCAATGGTGAGAACCCGGACGGCGACAACCTCGACCCGCTGTTCGACGTGCTGCTCGAGAACATCCCGCCGCCGCAGGGTGACCCCGAGGCCCCGCTGCAGGCGCTGGTGACCAACCTCGACGCCTCGGCCTTCCTCGGCAGGCTCGCACTCATCCGCATCTACAAGGGCCGGATCCGCAAGGGTCAGCAGGTCGCCTGGATGCGCGAGGTGGACGGCCATCCGGTCATCACGAACGCAAAGATCACCGAACTGCTCGTCACCGAAGGCGTGGAGCGGACACCCACCGACGAAGCGATCGCCGGCGACATCGTCGCCGTGGCAGGGCTGCCCGAGATCATGATCGGCGACACCCTCGCTGACCCCGACCATGCCCACGCGTTGCCACGCATCACCGTCGACGAGCCGGCGATCTCGGTGACGATCGGCACCAACACGTCGCCGCTGGCGGGCAAGGTGTCCGGTCACAAGCTGACCGCCCGCATGGTGAAGTCGCGGCTGGACTCCGAACTGGTCGGCAATGTGTCGATCAAAGTCGTCGACATCGGCCGGCCCGACGCCTGGGAGGTGCAGGGCCGCGGCGAGCTCGCCCTGGCGGTGCTGGTCGAGCAGATGCGGCGGGAAGGCTTCGAGCTGACGGTCGGCAAACCACAAGTAGTCACCAGGACGATCGACGGCAAGCTGCACGAGCCGTTCGAGGCGATGACGATCGACTGCCCCGACGAATTCGTCGGCGCCATCACGCAATTGATGGCCGGCCGCAAGGGCCGCATGGAGGAGATGGCCAACCATGCGGCCGGCTGGGTGCGGATGGACTTCATCGTGCCCAGCCGCGGCCTGATCGGTTTCCGCACCGACTTCCTCACCCTGACCCGCGGCACCGGCATCGCCAACGCGGTGTTCGACGGCTATCGGCCGTGGGCGGGGGAGATCCGCGCCCGCCACACCGGCTCGCTGGTGTCCGATCGGTCGGGCACCATCACACCGTTCGCGATGATCCAGCTCGCCGACCGCGGCCAGTTCTTCGTCGAGCCCGGGCAGGACACCTACGAGGGCATGGTCGTCGGTATCAACCCGCGCGCCGAGGATCTCGACGTCAACATCACGCGGGAGAAGAAGCTGACGAACATGCGGTCCTCGACCGCTGACGTCATCGAGACGCTGGCCCGCCCGCTGGAACTCGACCTGGAGCAGGCCATGGAGTTCTGCGCGGGCGACGAGTGCGTCGAGGTGACTCCGGAGATCGTGCGGGTGCGCAAGGTGGAGCTGGACGCCACCTCCCGGGCCCGCAGTAAGGCTCGAGCAAAGGCCCGGGGTTAGCTCGGTGCTGCGCCTCGCCCACGGGATGAGCCGAGCCGTCGCAGGGTCGCTCGCTAATCTCATGGTCGTGCTGCATCGGGCCCGTCGCGTCATCGTGATGATCGGCGTGCTGCTCGCGGTGGCCGGTTTGGCGGTGGCCGCCTGCACCGTCAACCCACCGCCGGCGCCGCAGAGCACCGATACCCCGCACAACACGCCGCCGCCTCCGCAGCGGGTCAGCCAGATCATCATGGGCATCGACTCGATCGGTGCCGGGTTCAATCCCCATTTGCTGTCGGATCTCTCGCCGGTGAACGCCGCGATCAGCAGCCTGGTGTTGCCCAGCGCGTTTCGGCCCGTCCCGGATCCCAACACGCCGACGGGTTCGCGCTGGGAGCTGGACCCGACGCTGCTGGTCTCCGCCGACGTGACCAACCAGAACCCGTTCACGGTCAGCTACAAGATCCGGCCCGAGGCGCAGTGGACCGACAACGCCCCGATCGGCGCCGACGACTTCTGGTATCTGTGGCATCAAATGGTCACGCAACCGGGCGTGGTCGACCCGGCCGGCTATGACCTGATCACCGGCGTGCAGTCGCTCGAGGGCGGCAAGCAGGCCGTCGTCACCTTCGCCCAGCCGTATCCGGCCTGGAAAGAGCTGTTCAACAATCTGCTGCCCGCGCACATCGTCAAGGACGTGCCCGGCGGGTTCGCGTCCGGGCTGGCGCGGGCGCTGCCCGTCACCGGCGGGCAGTTCCGGGTGGACAACATCGACCCGCAGCGCGACGAAATCCTGATCACCCGCAACGACCGCTACTGGGGCTCGCCGGCCAAACCCGCGACGATCCTGTTCCGCCGGGCCGGGGCGCCGGCGGCACTCGCCGACTCGGTGCGCAACGGCGACACTCAGGTGGCCCAGGTGCATGGCGGCTCGGCGGCCTTCGCCCAGCTGTCCGCCATCCCCGACGTGCGGACCGCGCGGATCGTGACACCGCGGGTCCTGCAGATGACGCTGCGCGCGAACGAACCCAAACTGTCCGACACCCAGGTTCGCAAGGCGCTTCTGGGTTTGCTCGACGTCGACCTGCTCGCCGCGGTGGGGGCGGGCAGCGACAACACCGTCACGCTGGACCAGGCCCTGATTCGTTCGCCGAGCGACCCGGGCTATGAGCCGACCGCCCCGGCCGCGATGACCAAGACCGCGGCCCTCGCGTTGTTCACCGCGTCGGGATACCAGGTGGACAGCAACGCCACCAGCCCGCCGGTTCCGCCCAACCCCAACTCGACCGGCACGCCCGTGAGCACCGGGCCGCCGGAGGTCGTCCGCGGCCGCATCAGCAAGGACGGCAAACAACTCGCGCTGGTCCTCGGGGTCGCTGCCAACGACCCGACCGCGGTGGCCGTCGCCAACACCGCGGCCGACCAGTTACGCAGCGTCGGCATCGCCGCCTCGGTGGCGGCGCTGGACCCGGTCACGCTGTACCGCGACGCGCTGGCCAACAACCAGGTCGACGCGATCGTCGGGTGGCATCAGGCCGGCGGAAACCTGGCGACGCTGCTGGCCTCGCGGTACGGCTGCCCCGCGCTGCAGACCACGACGGTGCCGGCCACCAATCCGCCGTCGACCGTGCCGGTGTCCACCCCCGGCAACGGGCCGGCGCCGACGGGGCCGGGCACCCCCTCCGCGCCGCCGCAGCCGAGCCCGCCGAATCGGCCGCCCGACCCCGGCGCGCTGGTGCAGGCGCCGTCGAACCTGACCGGGATCTGCGATCGCAGCATCCAGTCGAACATCGACGCCGCCCTCAACGGCACCAAGAACATCAACGAGGTGATCACCGCGGTCGAACCCCGTCTGTGGAACGAGTCGACCGTCTTGCCGATCCTGCAGGACACGACGATCGTCGCGGCCGGTCCGAGCGTGCAGAACGTCAGCCTGTCGGGCGCGGTACCGGTCGGCATCGTCGGCGACGCCGGTGAGTGGATCAAAACCGGGCCCTAGCCCGGGCCTGCCGCGGCTACTGGTCGTCGCTCGCCGGCTGCCGCGGCGGGATCACGGTGTCGACGATCAGCGAGAGCTCGCGCCGATTGGGCGGAGCACCGGTAAGCAGGAAGTGATGGTTGATCAGCGCCGGTCCGATGCGCGCGGTCAGCGGGGTGATCATGGCCGGGTCGATGTCGCCGGCCTCGACGGCGGCCTGCAGGATCGAGTCGGTGATCTTCAGCCGCGGGCCCACCACGGCGTCGGCGAAGATGATGCGCATTTCGGGTTCGTGCAGCAGCTGGTGAATGGTGTCCAGGCCAGGAAACGCCGTCTTGCCCGCCAACACGTCGCGGTGCGCGATGAACAGCGTCAGCAGGGTGTCCCTCGCCGATCGGCCCGAGCGCGGTTCGGGCACCGGCGGTAGCGCGAAAACCAGTGCGGCGTGCACCAAGTCGTGCTTGCTGGCCCAGCGCCGGTACAGCGCCGCCTTGCCGGTGTGGGCGCGCGCCGCGATGCCCTCCATCGTCAGCTTGCCGTAGCCGACCGCGGCGAGCTCGGCCAACGTGGCTTCGTAGAGCGCACGTTCGAGCACCTCGCCTCGCCGGCGGCTGCGGCTGCATTTCGGGGCGGTTTGGGTGAGCTGCGCCATTTCACGATAGTAGCCATCAACGTTCCTATGTGTTGCGTCCCAGGTATGGTCGCGTCCATGCCGGATACACCGCGGCTGCTGTTCGTCCACGCACATCCCGATGACGAGAGCCTCAGCAACGGCGCCACCATCGCGCACTACACGGCTCGCGGCGCGCAGGTTCGGGTCGTCACCTGCACGCTCGGTGAGGAGGGTGAGGTCATCGGGGACCGCTGGGCCGAACTCGCCTTCGACCGCGCGGATCAGCTGGGCGGCTACCGAATCGGCGAGCTCACCGCGGCCCTGCAGGCGCTGGGCGTCGGCGCACCCATCTATCTGGGCGGCGCCGGCCGCTGGCGCGACTCGGGCATGGTCGGCACCGCCAAGCGACGTCGACAGCGGTTCATCGACGCCGACGACCGCGAGGCGGTCGGAGCGCTGGTCGCCATCATCCGGGAGCAGCGCCCCCACGTCGTGGTGACCTACGACCCCAACGGCGGATACGGGCACCCCGACCACATCCAGACCCACAGAATCGCCACGGCCGCGGTTGCCGCGGCGGGGGGCCCGGACTATCGGGGCTACCCGGGTGAGCCGTGGCAGGTGCCGAAGTTCTACTGGACGGTGCTGGCCTACAGCGCTTTTGAAGCCGGCTGGGGCGCGCTGGGTCCCGACGATCTGCTGCCTGGATGGCAGGCCCCGCCCGAGGAAGAATTCAACTTCGCCTACTCCGACGACAAGATCGACGCCGTCGTCGAGGCCGACGCGGATGCCCGCGCAGCCAAGACCGCGGCGCTCGCCGCACACGCCACCCAGGTGGTGGTCGGACCCACCGGACGCGCCTGCGCGTTGTCGAACAACATGGCGCTGCCGATCGTCGCTGACGAGCACTACGTCCTGGTCGCCGGCTCGCCGGGGGAGCGCGACGAGCGCGGCTGGGAGACGGATCTGCTCGCGGGACTCGGTTTGGCCGCGGCGCATTAGCGGTAGGCTGCCAACTACGGCAGCCACGGAAGGAATTCGCATGGACCCCGACCTGGACCCTAACCTGCAGCACTGGCAGGACCGACTCGATAGCCTGCAGTGGGTCATCGGCTCGATATATTCCCAGTTCGACAGCGTCCCGACCTGACCGAAACCAAGCAGGGCGCCGCGTCCCTCGAGGACGTCGGCGCAACAGACCCCGCCATTCGCATCGTTGTCCTGGCCTTGCTGGCCGTCGACGGGGTCCTCTCGGCGCTCGCCGGGGCGTTGCTGCTGCCTTCCTATATCGGCTCGATTCCCTTTCCGATCAGCGGGTTGATCAGTGGGTTGGTCAATGCGGCCCTGGTGTGGGCCGCCGCACGGTGGACCAGGTCGCCGCGAGTGGCCGCAATGCCGTTGTGGACGTGGCTGTTGACGGTGGCGGTGATCAGCATGGGCGGACCCGGAGACGACATCATCCTGGGCGGTCAGGGCGTGATGGCCTACGGGGCCCTGCTGCTGATCGTGCTGGGGGTGGTGCCGCCGGTGTGGGTGCTGTCGCGGGGCGGTCAGCATGGCCGATGGTGGTAGCCCACCCGCCGGGACGGGCAACCGCGTTGCGGCCCTGCCCTGGCGCTAATGTTGCGCCTATGTCAGCCGCAGCCAAGATTTATTGGGACACGCGGATGAAATTCGATCGTCGGGAAGTTACACCAACGTGGCGTTGACTCCGGGCCAGGAGCCCACCGCTTTGCCAGCTCCGAGCATTCCGCCGAAGGCCAGTGCGTCGGCGCTGCGGCGGGTGCTGCGCCGGGCCCGCGACGGGGTCGCACTGAATATCGACGAGGCGGCGGTCGCGATGACCGCGCGCGGCGCTGAGCTGGTCGAGCTGTGCGCCAGCGCGGCGCGGGTGCGCGATGCGGGCCTGGAATCGACCGGACGCCGCGGGCCGACTGGCCGGCTTCCGATCACTTACTCGCGCAAGGTTTTCATCCCGGTCACCCACCTTTGCCGGGATAACTGTCACTACTGCACGTTCGTCACCGTGCCGGGGAAGCTGCGCGCCCAGGGCGCCGGCATGTACATGGAGCCCGACGAGATCCTCGACGTCGCCCGGCGTGGTGCCGAACTTGGTTGCAAGGAAGCACTTTTCACGCTCGGCGACCGGCCGGAGGATCGCTGGGACGAAGCCCGCGAGTGGCTCGACGAACGGGGTTATGACTCCACCTTGTCCTACGTTCGGGCGATGGCGATCCGGGTGCTGGAGGAGACCGGGCTGTTGCCGCACCTGAACCCCGGGGTGATGAGCTGGTCGGAGATGTCGCGGCTCAAGCCGGTGGCGCCGTCCATGGGCATGATGCTCGAGACCACGTCGCGCCGGCTGTTCGAAACGAAAGGGCTTGCGCACTATGGCAGCCCGGACAAAGACCCCGCGGTGCGGCTGCGCGCGCTCACCGACGCGGGCCGGCTGTCCATCCCGTTCACCACCGGTCTGCTGGTCGGCATCGGCGAGACCCTGGTCGAACGCGCCGACACCCTGCACGCGATTCGTAAGTCGCACAAAGAGTTCGGGCATGTACAGGAAGTGATCGTGCAGAACTTCCGGGCCAAGCAACACACCGCGATGGCCGCCGTTCCCGATGCCGGGATCGATGACTACCTGGCGACGGTGGCCGTTGCCCGCCTGGTGCTCGGTCCCGGTATGCGCATCCAGGCGCCGCCAAACCTGGTGTCCCGCGCGGAATGTCTGGCGCTGATCGCGGCCGGCGTCGACGACTGGGGCGGTGTCTCGCCGCTGACGCCCGACCATGTCAACCCGGAACGGCCCTGGCCTGCCCTGGATGACCTGGACGCCGTCACCGCCGAGGCCGGTTACGACCTGATGCAGCGGCTGACCGCGCAACCCAAGTACGTCCAGGCGGGTGCGGCCTGGATCGATCCGCGGGTGCGGGGACATGTTGTCGCACTGGCTGATCCGGCGACCGGCCTGGCCCGCGATGTCAATCCGAAGGGCCTGCCCTGGCAGGAGCCCGACGACGTGGAGTCCGCTGGGCGGGTCGACCTCAACGCCGCGATCGACACCGCGGGTCGCAACACCGAAACCCGCAGCGACCTCGACAGCGCCTTCGGAGATTGGGAATCGATACGCTCTCACGTACACGAGCTGGCGGCTCGCGCCCCGGAACGCATCGACACCGACGTCCTGGCCGCGCTGGCCTCGGCCGAACGCGATCCCGCCGGCTGCACCGACGACGAGTATCTGGCCTTGGCCACCGCCGACGGTCCCGCGTTGGAAGCCGTTACCGCACTGGCGGATTCGCTTCGCCGTGAGGCCGTCGGAGACGACGTGACGTTCGTGGTGAACCGCAACATCAACTTCACCAACATCTGCTACACGGGTTGCCGTTTCTGCGCGTTCGCGCAACGCAAGGGTGACGCCGACGCGTTTTCGCTCTCGGCCCACGAGGTGGGCGACCGCGCCTGGGAGGCCTATGTCCAGGGTGCCACCGAAGTGTGCATGCAGGGTGGCATCGATCCCGAGCTTCCGGTCACCGGCTACGCCGATCTGGTGCGCGCCGTCAAAGCCCGCGTTCCGTCGATGCACGTGCACGCGTTCTCGCCGATGGAGATCGCTAACGGAGTCACCAAGGGCGACTTGAGCATTCGCGAATGGCTGATCAGTCTGCGTGAAGCCGGGCTGGGCACCATCCCGGGCACCGCCGCAGAAATCCTCGACGACGAGGTGCGCTGGGTCCTCACCAAGGGCAAGTTGCCGACGTCGATGTGGATCGAGATCGTGTCCACCGCGCACGAGGTGGGGCTGCGGTCGTCGTCGACGATGATGTACGGGCACGTCGACACTCCGCGGCACTGGGTCGGACACCTCAACGTGCTGCGGGGCATTCAGGATCGCACCGGCGGTTTCACCGAGTTCGTGCCGTTGCCGTTCGTGCACCAGAACTCGCCGCTGTACCTGGCCGGTGCGGCCCGCCCCGGGCCAACCCACCGCGATAACCGGGCGGTGCACGCCCTGGCGCGAATCATGTTGCACGGCCGCATTTCTCACATCCAGACCAGCTGGGTAAAGCTCGGCGTCGAACGCACCCAGGTGATGCTCAACGGCGGGGCCAACGACCTGGGCGGCACGCTGATGGAGGAGACCATCTCGCGAATGGCCGGCTCCGAACACGGGTCGTCGAAGACGGCCGCCGAGCTGAGCGCGATCGCCGAGGGCATCGGTCGCCCCGCCCGCCAGCGGACGACCACCTACAGCTCGTTGGCGGCGTAGTCGCGCGTGGTTGTCGGTGGCCCCGGGTATACCGGGAGCCGTGGCAGGCGTCGACGACGAACGATTCCCCGAATGGCGGCCCTTTGTCGATGCGGTGCAGCACCGCGGGCCCGACGCCGGCACCTGGTGTGAGGCCTGGACGGTGCGCGACATCGTCATCCATCAGGCCGGAAACGCCGAGGAGCTCGCCCGGGTACTCGGCGCGCACCTGGAAGGCGAACCCGTCGGCACCCGTGGCTTCGAGGAGCGCGAGGCGCCGTTGCGGGCGCTGGGCGACGCCGACCTGTGGGAGGCGCTGACCGACCGGATGGCGACCCTGAACCGGGTCGCCGTGGCCGCCGACGAGGTGTCAGCGGATACCGACGTCGCCTGGACGGGTCGCACCATGAAGGTGCCCTGGTTCGCCGAACACATGCGCGAGGAGCTGGTGCTGCATGGCTGGGACATCACCGGAGACCCCGACCTCCCGACGGCGTTGCTGGCCGCGCTGGCCGAGCCGTGGATGACGACGCACAGCGTGCTTGCGGTGGGACGTCCGCTGCTCGCCAAGGGCGCCAAACAACTGGCGCCCGGTGAACAGATCGATGCCCGGCTGCGAGTGGCCGGCACGGACGACGTGGTCGTCAGCGCCGACGCCGACGGCACCACCATCGCGCTCGAGGATCCCGACGGGCCGGCCACGCTGGAAACCGACGCGGCGGCACGGGTATTGCTGCTGTGGGGACGCAGGCCGGCGAATCCCGCACGGATTTGCAGCCGCGTCGGGCCCGAGGCGCTAGGCCGGGTGCGCCGCCTGCTCAGCGGCTACTGCTCAGCGGCTACTGAAACCTGTCGGCTCAGTAGTTTTGACAGACCTGCGCGACGTTCCCGATGGTGTTGAAGTACTGCGCGGCCGCCGGCATCGCCTGAACCTGCTGGGCCATCTGCGCGCGCTTCGGCGGCGGCGAGGCCAGGAACTGGCGAATGTAGGACTGCGCCATCGGCGAGGAGTTCAACTTCACGGCGGCATCGGGATCCGTCGCGTTGAGGGCCGCCATCACCTGTCCGTAGTTGCAGGTGGTGTTGATGATCGCATCCATGGGATCGGCGGACGCCACCCCGGTCGAAGCGGTCAGCGCCCACGCCGCAGCGCCCACTCCAGCAGCCAATTTGGCCAACGACAGCCTTACCATTGTGGACACCTTCCCCAGTTATGCATCGTCAGAAACGGCACCTGCTCAGCGGTTGCCGTCCCGATCGAGATTACCAGCCCCCGCGGGGATGCTCCTATCTCACCGTTATTCGGAGACTGAGCGCCGAACGTAACTCTGCGCAGGTCAACAGCTCGGTGACGTTGGTCACATCGCGGCTCTACGGCTATAGTGCTGCGCACGTGGGAACGATCGAACAGGCACGCAACGCAATGTGCGACGTCACGCAATTCTGCTGGCGTGCCAGGTGGTTGACGTGTATGTGCGACGTCTAGTATCAGTAATCGAAAGCTTTGTAGGATGCGGCCGGGGAAATGCCGCGACGCGGCAAACAGCAGCCCAACATTGAGCAATACCTGAAGGAAACGTTGAGGAGACGTACGTGACCTACACGATCGCCCAACCCTGCGTCGACATCAAGGACAAGGCGTGTATTGAGGAGTGCCCGGTCGACTGCATCTACGAGGGTGCCCGGATGCTTTACATCCATCCCGACGAGTGCGTCGACTGCGGGGCATGCGAACCGGTCTGCCCTGTCGAAGCGATCTATTACGAAGACGACGTGCCCGAGCAGTGGAGTCAGTACACCCAGATCAACGCCGACTTCTTCGAGGAGTTGGGATCGCCGGGCGGTGCGGCCAAGGTCGGTCTTACCGAGAACGACCCGCAAGCGGTGAAAGATCTGCCGCCGCAGGGCGAAGGCGACTGAGCGGGCCGGTGCGCCGCGAGCGTCCGCCGGGCCGGCCTGCCGTCTCGGCGGCCCTGCCGGAGTTCCCCTGGGACACCCTGGCCGACGCAAAAGCGCTGGCCGCATCGCATCCGGACGGAATCGTCGACCTGTCCGTCGGCACCCCGGTGGACCCGGTGGCGAAGCTGATTCAAGACGCGTTGGCCGCCGCCGCCGCCGCGCCGGGATATCCCGCGACCGCGGGCACCGCGCGGCTGCGCGAATCGGCGGTGGCCGCCCTGGGCCGCCGCTTCGGCATCACCGGGCTGCCCGAGGCCGCCGTCCTGCCGGTGATCGGCACCAAGGAGCTCATCGCCTGGCTACCGACCCTGCTCGGCCTGGGGCCTGCGGACTCGGTGGTCGTCCCCGAGCTGGCCTATCCGACCTATGACGTCGGCGCGCGGCTGGCCGGGGCCCAGGTGGTGCGCGCCGACTCGCTGACTCAGGTGGGCCCACACACCCCGGCCCTGATCTACCTGAACTCTCCGAGCAACCCGACCGGACGGGTGCTGGGCGTCGACCACCTGCGCAAGGTCGTCGGCTGGGCGCGCGAACGCGGCGTCGTGGTGGCGTCCGACGAGTGCTACCTGGGGCTCAGCTGGGATGCCGAACCGCTGTCGGTGCTGCATCCCTCGGTGTGCGACGGCGACCACACCGGGCTGCTGGCCGTGCATTCGCTGTCCAAGAGTTCGTCGCTGGCCGGGTACCGGGCGGGCTTCGTCGCCGGTGATCCCGACCTGGTCGCCGAGCTGCTGGCCGTGCGCAAGCACGCCGGCATGATCGTCCCGACGCCGGTGCAGGCCGCCATGGTGGCGGCGCTGGACGACGACGATCACGAAAAAATGCAGCGGGAGCGGTATGCGCGGCGTCGCGACGAGCTGGCGCCGGCGCTGCGCTCGGCCGGTTTTGCCATCGACCATTCCGAGGGCGGCCTGTATCTGTGGGCCAGCCGCGGCGAGGCATGCCGGGACACCGTCGCGTGGCTGGCCGCGCGGGGCATCCTGGTCGCGCCCGGCGACTTCTACGGCCGTGGCGGCGCTCGGCATGTCCGCGTCGCGCTGACCGCAACCGACGAGCGCATCGCCGCCGCCGTACTGCGGCTTATCGCACCCGCGGCACCCTAAGCACGGCAGAATGCACCGGAGGCATACCTCACTGCTTCCAAAGCGCAACACTGTCCGGTAAGGAATTGGTCGTGACAACTTCGGCTAGCAAAATGCGCATCCCGCTCTCGATCGAGGACATCGCCAAGCGTGTCTTTTTGGGGAAGCCAATGATCACCGAGGATCTGGCGGGCGAGAAGCTGTCGAATCCGGTTGCGCTCGGCGCACTTTCGCCCGACGCGATATCCTCCACCGCCTACGGCACCGAGCAGATCCTGATCGAACTGCTGCCCGCTGCGGGCCTGGCGGCGTTTACCCTGCTGATTCCTGTCACCGGCGTCATTCTGCTGATCCTGGTGTTGGTGACCGCGTCCTATCGACAGGTCGTCATGGCCTACACCCGCGCCGGTGGGTCCTACATCGTGGCGCGGGAGAATTTCGGGCCCCGTGTCGCCCAGGTCGCCGCGGCGGCGCTGTTGATCGACTATGTGGTGACGGTGGCGGTCCAGGCCGCGGCCGGGACGGTCGCGGTGGTCTCGGCCATCCCCGCTCTGGGGCCGCACAGCCTGCAACTCACCGTCGGGGTGGTCCTTGTTATCTGTCTGGCCAACCTGCGCGGGTTGAAGGAGGCGGGGTGGCAGTTCGCGTTCGCCACCTACTTCTTTGTGGCCATGGGTGGGCTGACGATCGTGGTCGGCGTCGCGCGGCTGCTGTTCGGCGACCTACCCGTGTACAACGCGGCGGATATGCCCGGAACGGTCTCCGTTCACCAGGGCAATGGCTTGGTGATGGGCGCGACGATCCTGACCTTGCTGCGCTCGTTCGCCAACGGTGGTTCGTCTCTGACCGGGGTCGAGGCGATCTCCAATACCGTCGACCTCTTTCGAAAGCCGCAGGGACGCAACGCACGCAAGGTGCTGACGACGATGGCCGCCATCCTGGGATTCCTGCTGGCCGGCGTTGCCTTTCTGGCCTATGCCACCCACGCGACGCCGTACGAAAGCGAATACCCGTCGGTCCTGTCACAGATTGCGCGTGCTGTCTTCGGCCATGGGCTCGTCGGCAACATTTTGTACATCGGCGTCCAGGCTTCGACGGCTGCCATTCTGTTCACCGGGGCGAACACCAGTTTCAACGGGTTCCCGGCCCTGGCCAGCTTCGTCGCCGAAGACCGCTTCCTGCCCAGGCAGTTGATGAAACGCGGTCACCGCCTGGTGTTTTCGAACGGCATCATCGCGCTCACCGCGCTGTCCGTGGTACTGCTGGTGACCACCGGCGGCTCGGTCAACGCGCTGGTCCCCTTCTACGCCATCGGCGTGTTCACCGGATTTTCGATGGCCGGCTACGGCATGACCAAACACCATCTGACCGAGCGGGAACCCGGGTGGCGACGGCGGCTGGCGATCAACCTGTCGGCGGGAATCCTGTCCACCGTCGTCGTAGGGATCTTTGCGGTCGCAAAGTTCACCGAGGGCGCCTGGTTGGTGGTCGTCGTCTTCCCGATACTGGTGTTCGTGCTGATTCGGCTGAACCGGGAATACCGCGCGGAGGCGGCCATTCTCGAGATGTTCCGCACCGACCGACCCGATCTGGTGAAGTACGCGCGGCACAAGGTGTTCGTGTTCGTGAACTCGGTCGACCTCGCGGTGATCGAAGCGCTTCGGTACGGCAAGGGATTGCGGGCCGACGAAATGATTGCGGTGCACTTCATGGTCGACCCTGCCCTGGCGGCGCAGATTCGGAAGCGGTGGGATCACTTCGAATTGGATACCCGATTGCGCGTCGTCGACTGCCCGGACCGGCGGATCATCCGGGCCGCGCAGCTGTTCGTCGCCAAAGCGCATGACGAACAATCGAATACCAACGTCACGGTGCTGTTGCCCCGCCGAACCTACGCGCCGCTGATCGGGCGATTGCTGCACGACCGCACCGCCGACAAGATCGCCAGGGCGGTCAGCATGGTCCCGGACGCCGCCGCGACGATCGTGCCGTATGACGTCCAATCCCGGATCGAGCAGGCCTACCCGGACCGTCTCGAGCAACGGGTCGCGCGCGAACTCGAGCATCTCGGGGCCTGGGTTGCCCGCGAAGAGGACGGTGAGATACAGGCCTACGAGCACCCGGAGTCCGGGTCTTCGTCGGTGATCACGGTGGCGGGCCTGCTCCCCGGGCATCGCGCCACCTTCGAGGGACGGGTCGGCGAAGTCGAGGACACCAGCAAGGGCAGGCGGACGCTTCGGTCGGTCGTCGTCAGCGACCACAGCGGCGAGATCACCGTGACCTTCCATCCCGGCCATGGCGGCGCCGACATCGAGCCGGGTCAGTTGTTGCGGATCACCGGCAAGCCCAAGCAGACCGGCAACCGGCCCATGTGGATGGTCGACCCGGCCTACCACATCGTCGAGGACCCGGCGAAGGCCGGCAGGCCCGGCGGTGCCGCGGAAGCCGGACATTAGATTCGGTGCTGGATGCCGGGCCAGGAAACGTGGGGCCTGCCCGTGCCGGGACGAAAGGGACCTAAATGACCCTGCTCAAGCGTGTGGCGGCCGCGTTGGTCTCCGTTCTGAGTCTCGCGTTCACCGCCAACGGCTACCGGGCATTGGGTAGAGGCGGATACGGCATGGGGTTTTCCTTCGCCTACGGGCTGGTCGCGTCGGAGCTGCCGCTGCAGAGCCTTGCCGTCCAGCTGACGGCGCAGGCCGCGCTGTATCGCCGGCTGCCACCACCGTTGCGCCGGTTCTGCTGGCTGCTATCGGCGCTGTCCGCGCTGGGTCTGGTCGGGCTGTGGCGGCTCGGCCACCGGGCGGACGAGCCGCTCACCGCGGCGCTCGACGCCGGCCTCGGACCCGAGCGCCGTAAGGAATCGGGTGACCTCTGGAAGCGCCCCGCGTCCGACGGTGCGACGGCGAAGAGACCGGGCGTGGCGCGCATGCTGCGGGTCTACCGCGACTACGCGCACGACGGCGACATCCCCTACGGGGAGTTCGGCTCGAGAAACCACCTGGACATTTGGCGACGGCCCGACCTCGACCGCGGCGGGCGGGCCCCGGTGTTGCTCCAGGTTCCCGGCGGCGCCTGGATGGTGGGAAACAAACGCGGACAGGCACATCCGCTGATGAGCCATTTGGCCGAGCTGGGCTGGATCTGCGTGGCCCTCAACTACCGGCTCAGTCCGCGCTCGACCTGGCCCGATCAGATCGTCGACGTCAAACGTGCGATCGCCTGGACCAAGGAGCACATTGCCGCCTACGGCGGCGACCCGGACTGGATCGCTATCACCGGTGGCTCGGCCGGCGGCCATCTGTCGTCGCTCGCCGCGCTGACCCCCAACGATCCGCGATTTCAGCCCGGGTTCGAAGATGCCGACACACGGGTAGATGTCGCCGTCCCGTTCTATGGCGTCTACGACTTCACGGCAACCGGCAACGCTATACATCCACTGATGCCGCCAATGGTGGCAAAGAACGTATTCAAGCTGAGTCGCAACGACATCGCCGAACCGTTCCGGGTGGCTTCGCCGATCACCTACGTCAATGCCGACGCCCCACCGTTTTTCGTGCTGCACGGCACCCACGACTCGTTGGTCCCGGTCCCGCAGGCGCGCAGTTTCGTGGCGCGTTTGGGCGAAGTCAGCCGCCAGCCCGTGGTCTACGCCGAATTGCCGTGGGCGCAGCACGCATTCGAAATTTTCGGATCCGCCCGGGCGGCACACGCGGCGGTGGCGGTCGAGCAATTCCTCGCCGAGATTTACACGCGCCGCGGCGCGGTCGGGCAAACGCAGACGGCGCCTGCGGCCAGCGGCGGTGGCCACTGAATGTGCAATTCCTCACTGACAGCCGGGCTTTCGGCGTGTCTCCCGTGCCTCGTGCCGTCGCGGCGCGGATAATTTCTTACCGCTAAGCTGATTCGCAGCTGGACGAAATATTTGCGCGAATGTACGGGGATGGCGCGCGTTGAGCGCGCTCGGGGCTTCTTCCGTTTCGCGTGGACGATGACTGAGTGCCCAATACGACTGGGCGTAGATGGGGGATTGCGCTTTGCGTACTGCAACTGTCACACCCGTTGCCGTTATCGGCATGGCCTGCCGACTTCCCGGCGGAGTCGATTCCCCGCAACGTTTGTGGCAAGCGTTGTTGCGTGGCGACGACTTCATCGGCGAAATTCCCGCCGACCGATGGGACGCGGACCTCTACTACGACCCCGAACCCGGTGTGCCCGGCCGGTCGGTGTCTCGATGGGGCGCCTTCCTGGACGACGTCGGCGGTTTTGACTGCGACTTCTTCGGCCTGACCGAGCGCGAGGCCACCGCGATCGACCCCCAGCACCGCCTTCTGCTGGAGACGTCGTGGGACGCCATCGAGCACGCGGGCCTGGACCCGGCGACCCTGGCGCAAACGCAGACCGGCGTGTTCGTCGGCCTGACCCACGGCGACTACGAGCTGCTGTCCGCCGACACCGGTGCCGCGGAGGGGCCCTACGGATTCACCGGCACCTGCAACAGCTTCGCGTCCGGTCGGGTGTCCTACACGCTCGGGCTGCATGGCCCCGCATCCACGGTGGATACCGCGTGTTCGTCGGGATTGATGGCCGTGCACCAGGCCTGCGGCAGCCTGGACACCGGCGAGAGCGAGCTCGCCCTTGCCGGCGGCGTGGTCGTGATACTCGAACCGCGGAAGTCCATTGCCGGATCTCTGCAGGGCATGTTGTCGCCCACTGGTCGTTGCCATGCCTTCGACGCCGCCGCCGACGGTTTCACCTCCGGCGAGGGCTGCGTGGTGCTGCTGCTCAAGCGGCTGGACGATGCGCAGCGCGACGGCGACCGCATCCTGGCGGTCGTCCGGGGCACGGCGGCCAATCAGGACGGCCGCACGCCGAACATCGCGGCGCCGTCGGAGCAGGCGCAAGTCGCGGCGTATCGCAAGGCGCTGGCGGTCGGCGGCGTGGACCCCGCCACGGTCGGCATGGTCGAAGCGCACGGCACCGGCACCCCGGTGGGAGACCCGGTCGAATACGCGAGCCTGGCCGCGGTGTACGGCACCGAGGGCCCGTGCGCGCTGGCGTCGGTGAAGACCAACTTCGGCCACATGCAGTCGACTTCCGGTGCGCTCGGGATGATGAAGGCGATCCTCGCGCTGGAGCATGGTGTGGTCCCGCAGAACCTGCACTTCAACCGGTTGCCCGACCAGCTGGCCGAAATCCCCACCGCGCTCTTTGTGCCGCAGGCCAATACGCCCTGGCCGACCAACGGCCACCACCTGCGGCGCGCCGCGGTGTCGTCGTACGGAATGTCGGGCACCAACGTGCACGCCGTCTTGGAACAAGCACCGCAACAAGCACCGGCACAGCCCCCCGCACCGGCTCCTGCGCCCGAACAGGCGCCGCCACCCGCACGGTCGGACGCGCCGCTGCTGTTCCCGGTGTCGGCGACCTCCGCCGAACAACTGCGGGTCACGGCGCAGCGGCTGGCGGAGTGGGTGGACGAGCACGGCAGTGCGACGAACGGCACCACCGGGCTGCGCGACGTGGGGTACACGCTGGCTCGCCGCCGCGCCCATCGGCCGGTGCGCACCGTGGTGTCGGCCGCCAGCTTCGGCGAGCTGAGCTCGGCGCTGCGGGAGGTCGCCGACAGTGACATTCCGTATCAGCCCGCCGTGGGGCAAGGCGACCGCGGCCCGGTGTGGGTGTTCTCCGGGCAGGGCTCGCAGTGGTCCAAGATGGGCGCCGAGCTGCTGGCCAACGAGCCGGTGTTCGCCGCGACCATCGCGGCCATCGAGCCGGTGATCGCCGAGGAGTCGGGCTTTTCGGTGACCGAGGCGATGTCGGCGGCGGAGACGGTCAGTGGAATCGACCGCGTCCAGCCCACGATCTTCGCGATGCAGGTGGCGCTGGCCGAAACGATGAAGTCCTACGGGGTGCGGCCCGGCGCCGTGATCGGACACTCGCTCGGTGAGGCGGCCGCGGCGGTCGTCGCGGGCGCGCTGTCGCTCGAAGACGGGTTGCGCGTGATCTGCCGCCGCTCTCGGCTGATGACCCGCATCGCGGGCAGCGGCGCGATGGCATCGGTGGAATTGCCCGGCCAACAAGTGCTTTCGGAGCTGACCGCGCGCGGCGTGTCCAACGTCGTGCTCGCCGTCGTCGCCTCGCCGACGTCGACCGTGGTCGGCGGTGACGCCAAGTCGATTCGCGACCTGGTGGCGATGTGGGAGGAACAGGACGTGATGGCGCGCGAGGTGGCCGTGGACGTCGCCTCGCATTCACCGCAGGTCGAGCCGATCCTCGATGAGTTGATCGACGTCCTGGCCGATCTCAAGCCGAAGGCTCCCGACGTTCCGTACTACTCGGCCACGCTGTGGAACCCGCGGGAGCAGCCGTCGTTCACCGGCGACTACTGGGCGGAGAACCTGCGCTACACCGTGCGGTTCGGCGCCGCCGTGCAGGCGGCCCTCAAGGACGGCTTCCGGGTATTCGGCGAGCTGGCACCCCACCCACTGCTCACTTATGCCGTCGAGCAGAACGCCGCCAGCCTCGACATGCCGATCGCCGCGCTGGCGGCCATGCGACGACGCGAGCTGGGGGCACCTCCCGCCGGTGGGGGAGATCTGCCGGCTGGACTGCAGGGCTTCGTCGCCGACGTGCACAGCGCCGGCGCCGCGGTGGACTTCGCCACCCAGTACCCGGACGGGCGGTTGGTGGACGCGCCGTTGCCCACCTGGACTCGGCGCAAGCTGCTGCTGAGCCGGGAGTCGGTCGACCAGGTGCAGGGCGCCTCGGTCCAGGCCATCCACCCGCTGCTTGGTGCGCACGTGCACCTGCTGGAGGAGCCGGAGCGCCACGTCTGGCAGGGCGAGGTCGGCCTCGGCGTGCATCCTTGGCTCGCCGACCACCAATTGCACAGAGTGGCAACGCTTCCCGGCGCCGCGTACTGCGAGATGGCGTTGACCGCCGCGCGCACGGCACTCGGCGACGAGTCCGAAGTGCACGACATCACGTTCGATCAGACGCTGCTGCTGGACGACGACACGGTCGCCTCGTCGGCGGCGACGGTCGCGACCTCGGGTGCCCTGCAGTTCGCGGTGGACACCCATGAGGAGGGCCAGCGCGTTCGGCGGTCCAGCGCCGTCCTGCACGCCGCGACGGATGTGGCGCCACCGGCCGCGCACGACATCGATGTGCTGATCGCCAGCCACCCGGTGCGGATGGACGGCGACGACCTGCGGGACGCCTTCGACAGCGTCGGCATCCAGTACGGGCCGGCCTTCTCCGGCCTGGCCGCCACCTACACCGCCGAGGGGATCGACGGCAGCGACGGGGCAGTCACCACCGCGCTGGCCGAGGTCGGGCTGCCCGGGGCCATTCGTTCGCAGCAGTCCGCGTACACCACCCACCCCGCGCTGCTCGACGCCTGCTTCCAATCGGTCATCGTGCATCCCCAGGTGCAGAAGGCGGGCGCCGGCGGCCTGATGCTGCCGGTGGGTGTGCGCAGGCTGCGCAACTATCACTCGACCCGTAACGCGCATTACTGCCTCACCCGGGTCACGTCGTCGCTGAGCGGTGAATGCGAAGCCGACCTGGAAATTCTGGATCAGGCCGGAGCGGTGCTGCTGGCCGTCGAGGGGTTGCAGCTGTCGGCCGGGGTCTCCGAGCACGAGCAGGCCAACCGCGTGCTCAACGAGCGGCTGTTCACCATCGAATGGGAGCCGCGCGAGCTGCCCGAGGTATCGCAGATCGAGCCGGGCAGCTGGCTGCTGCTCAGCCCCACCGACGGCGATCCGCTGACCACGCGCCTCGGCGAGGCACTGAATTCCGATGGCGCGCAATGTGTTACCGCGTCGCTGCCGCTCGGGCAATTGGATTCGCAGGACAGCGCGACGCTGCGTTCGCTGCTCAGCGGAAAAGCTCCGGGCGAGTTGAACGCGCACGGGTTGCTCAAACGCCTCACCGGCGTGGTCGTGGTGACCGCGCCACCTGCCGACGACACCGACGAGTTGCGGCGGGGCCGCGATTACGTGTCGCAGCTGGTCGGGATCGCGCGCGAACTCGCGGAACTTCCCGGCGAGGTACCGCGGCTGTTCCTGGTGACCAGAAACGCCGCGACCGTGCGGGACGACGAGCTGGCGAACCTGGAGCAGGCCGGCCTGCGCGGGCTGATGCGCGTGATCGATTCCGAATACCCGCATCTGAGCGCCACCCAGATCGATGTGGACGAGCACACCGACGCCGCGCAGCTGTCGTGGCAACTGTCCAGCGGTTCGGAAGAGGACGAAACCGCTTGGCGCAGCGGCGATTGGTACACGGCTCGGCTGCGGTCCGGTCCGCTGCGCCCGGCCGAACGGCTGACCACGATCGTCGACCACGGACGCGACGGCATGCGCCTGCAGGTCCGCACGCCCGGTGATCTCGAATCGCTGGAGTTCATCGCGGTCGGCCGCGTTGCGCCAGGCGCAGGCCAGATCGAGGTCAAGGTCACCGCGTCCAGCGTCAACTTCGCCGACGTCCTCGTCGCCTTCGGCCAGTACCCCACCTTCGAGGGCTACCGCCAGCAGTTGGGCATCGACTTCGCCGGAGTGGTGACGGCGGTCGGGCCCGGCGTCACCGGGCACCAGGTCGGTGATCTGGTCGGCGGTTTGTCCCGCAACGGTTGCTGGGGCACGTTCGTCACGACCGACGCCCGCCTGGCCGTCCCGTTGCCGCCCGAGGTGTCGCTGGCCGATGCCGCCGCGGTCCCGACCACGGCGGCGACCGCCTGGTACGGCCTGCACGATCTGGCCCGCATCACATCGTCGGACAAGGTGCTGATCCACTCGGGCACCGGCGGTGTGGGACAGGCGGCCATCGCGATCGCACGCGCCGCGGGCTGCGAGATCTTCGCGACCGCGGGCAGCCCCCAGCGGCGACAGTTGCTGCACGACATGGGCATCGAGCATGTCTACGACTCGCGCAGCACCGACTTCGCCGAGCAGATCCGCAACGACACCCGCGGCTACGGCGTGGACGTCGTGCTCAACTCGCTGCCCGGCGCCGCCCAGCGGGCGGGCATCGAATTGCTGGCCTTCGGCGGGCGTTTCGTCGAGATCGGCAAACGCGACATCTACGGCGACACCCGGCTCGGGTTGTTCCCGTTCCGCCGGAACTTGTCGCTCTACGCCGTCGACCTGGCGCTGCTGACGCACACCCATCCGGAGACCGTCCAGCGCCTGCTGGCCACGGTCTACCAGCACACCGCCGACGGGGTGCTGCCGTTGCCGCCGATCACGCGTTACCCCGTGCGCGATGCCGCCGCGGCGGTCCGCCTCGTCGGTGGTGCCGGGCACACCGGAAAGGTGCTGCTCGACGTGCCGCGCACCGGATCCAGCGTGGCCGTCATCCCGCCGGAGGAAACACCGGTGTTCCGACCCGACGGCGCCTACATCGTCACCGGCGGTTTGACCGGCCTCGGCCTGTACCTGGGCGGCGAAATGGCCGCTGCGGGTTGTGGCCGGATCGTGCTCAACTCGCGCTCGGCGCCGACCGCGCAGGCGCAGGAGACCATCGCGAACCTGCGGGCCAGTGGCGCCGACATTCAGGTGGAGTGCGGCGATATCGCCGAA
Organism: Mycobacterium numidiamassiliense; assembly: GCF_900157365.1. Taxonomy (GTDB): domain Bacteria; phylum Actinomycetota; class Actinomycetes; order Mycobacteriales; family Mycobacteriaceae; genus Mycobacterium; species Mycobacterium numidiamassiliense. The sequence goes on from NZ_FUEZ01000004.1 coordinate 1,860,774, forward strand.
CCCGGATTCGCCGACCACCTGGTGAAGGTGGCCACCGGATCGGGGCTGCCGGTGCGCGGCGTGCTGCACTCCGCGGGTGTGGTCGAGGACGCGACGCTGCTCAACGTCACCGACGACCTGATCGACCGCTGCTGGGCGCCGAAGGCCTACGGCGGGTGGAACCTGCACCAGGCCTTGAAGGAAAGGGAAGCCGAACAGCCGCTGGATTGGTTCTGCTCGTTCTCGGCCGCTGCCGCGCTGGTGGGTTCGCCCGGGCAGGGCGCGTACGCGGCGGCCAACAGCTGGCTGAACGCCTTCGCCCACTGGCGCCGCGCCCAGGGACTGCCGAGCACCGCGATCGCATGGGGGGCGTGGTCCGAGGTCGGCCACGTCCGCGCCACCGCGATGGCCGAAGAGTACGGCGTGTCGATCGCGCCCGCCGAGGGCTATCAGGCGTTCCAGGAGTTACTGCGCTACAGCCGCCCGTACTCCTGCTACGCGCCGATCATGGGCTCAGCGTGGCTGAACGCCTTTGCGCAACGGAGCCGATTCGCCGAGGCGTTCCAGTCCATGGCTCACGGCCAGGCGGACAAGGGCGCTTTCGTCGCCGAACTGAAGTCGGCGCCGCGCGACGATTGGCCCGGCATGCTCCGGCGGCTGATATCCGACCAGATCAGCCTGCTGTTGCGGCGCACCATCGACCCGGACCGGCCCCTGAGTGACTACGGCCTGGATTCGCTCGGCAACCTGGAATTGCGGACCAGGATCGAAACCGAAACCGGAATTCGGATCAGCCCCACCAAGATCACCACAGTTCGTGGTTTAGCAGACCACATCTGCGAGGAACTGGTAACTACGGAAGCTGCGTTGGCGACCCGCTGACGCTTATCGAGGAGACAACGTTGCGGGTAGGGCCGTTAACCGTAGGCACGCTGTTCGATTGGGAACCCACCCCGGGTAACACCGTCTGTTGGCAACCGACGCCGGCCGCACGCGACAAGGCGGCACAGGCGCCGGTGAGTTCGGTGCCGGTCAGCTACATGCAGGCGCAACACATTCGCGGCTATGTCGAGCAGAAGGCAAAGGGGCTCGACTACTCGCGGCTGATGATCATCAGCAGCGACCAACCGGGTCAGTGCGATATCCGCGCGGTCAATTACATTGTCAACGCGCACCTTCGGCGGCACGACACCTACCGCAGCTGGTTCGAGTACACCGACGACGACCGGATCGTCCGGCGGACCATGCAGGACACCGCGGACATCGAATTCGTGCCTGTCAAACATGGCGAGCTGACGGTCAACGACATTCGGGACCTCGCGGTGAACACGCCGGATCCGTTGCAGTGGGGCTGCTTTCAGTTCGGAGTCATCCAGAGCGAGGACCACTTCACCTTCTTCGCCAGCGTCGACCATGTGCATGTGGACGCCATGATCGTCGGCGTGACGCTCATGGAGTTCCACATGATGTACGGCTCGCTGGTGGGCGGGGGAGCGCCGCTGGAGTTGCCGGAGGCGGGCAGCTATGACGACTTCTGCATCCGGCAGCGACAGTTCACCGATGCGCTCACCGCGCAGTCCCCGCAGATTCGCGCGTGGACGGAGTTCGCCCAGGGCAATGACGGCAGCTTGCCCGAGTTCGCCCTGCCGCTCGGTGACCCGTCGAGGCCCAGCCGGGCCGACATCGTCACCATGCGGATGCTGGACGAGCAGCAGACGGCGCGGTTCGAGTCGGCCTGCACCGAGGCCGGTGCCCGCTTCATCGGTGGCGTGCTGGCCTGCTGCGGCCTGGCCGAACACGAATTGACCGGAGCGCAAACCTATTACGGGCTCACACCGCGCGACACCCGTAAAACCGTGGCCGATGCGCTGACCCAGGGCTGGTTCACCGGCCTGATCCCGATCACCGTGCCCATCGCCGACACGTCGTTCGAGGATGCCGCGCGCGCCGCGCAGCTGTCCTTCGACACCGACGTGCAGCTGGCCGAGGTCCCCTACGACCGCGTGATCGAGCTGGCGCCGGCGCTGCACAAGCCGCGGCCGAACTTCCCGGTGATCAACTTCCTCGACGCGGGCACCGCCCCGCTGTCGGTGTTGCTCACCGCCGAATTGGACGGACTCAATATCGGCGTCTACAGCGACGGTCGTTACTCGTATCAGATGTCGATCTACGTGATCCGGGTCGAGCAGGAAACCGCGGTGACGGTGATGTTCCCGGACAATCCGGAGGCGGAGAAATCGGTGGCGCGCTACCTGGACGCGTTGAAGTCCGTGTTCGAGCGCGTCGCCGAGAGTGGCCATTGGCGGAATGTCGCCTGACCCAGAGCACCACACGCGACCGGAGGTGAGCTCATCTTCGGTCGGCTAGGCGAGCTGGTATCGCGGCGGCCGTGGATTGTGATCGGGTGCTGGATAGCACTTGCGCTGGTGCTGCCCCTGACGGTGCCGTCGTTGACGGAGATGTCGCAGCGACATCCCGTCGCCATCCTGCCTGCCGACGCACCGTCGGCGGTGACCGCGAAAAAGATCACCCAGGCGTTCGGTCAGGCCGGGTCGGAAAACGTGCTGATCGTGCTGTTGACCGACGACAAGGGGCTGGGGCCGGCCGACGAGAACGTCTATCGCGGCCTGGTGGATCGCCTGCACCGCGACACCAGAGACGTGGTGATGCTGCAGGACTTCCTCAGTACCCCGCCGCTGCATGACGTGCTGGCCAGCAAGGACGGCAAGGCGTGGATCCTGCCGGTCGGGCTTTCCGGCGAGTTGGGCACACCCGGGTCCTACCGCGCCTATACCAACGTCGTCGGCATGGTCAACGACACCCTGAAACGGAACAACGGCGCACCCGCCCTCAAGGCCACCATCACCGGGCCCGCCGCCACCGTCGCTGATTTGACCGACGCGGGGGCCCACGATCGGGTGTCGATCGAACTGGCGATCACGATCTTGTTGCTGGTCATTCTGGCTGTCATCTATCGCAACCCGGTCACCATGCTGTTGCCGCTCATCACCATTGGCGCCTCCTTGGTGGTCGCACAGGCGGTGGTTGCCGGTGTCTCGGCGCTGACCGGGATGCCGGTCTCCAACCAGACGATCGTCTTGTTGTCCGCGATGATCGCCGGGGCAGGAACGGATTACGCCGTCTTCTTCATCAGCCGGTATCACGACTACGTTCGCCGGGACTCCGCGCCGGATGAGGATCCGAGCCGAGCGGTCCAGCGGGCGCTGGCTTCGATCGGCAAGGTGATCGCCGCGTCCGCCGCAACGGTCGGAATCACGTTCCTCGGCATGGGTTTCGCCGATCTCGGCCTGTTCTCCACGGTCGGCCCCGCTCTGGCGATCGCGATCGGTGTGGCGTTCCTGGCCGCGGTCACCCTGCTGCCCGCCGTCCTGATGGTGGCCGCCCCGCGCGGCTGGGTGACGCAACCCCGCGAACGCACCGCCGTCTTCTGGCGGCGAGCCGGGGTCCGCATCGTGCGCCGGCCCGCCCGCTATCTGGCCGCCAGCCTGGTGGTGCTGATCGCCCTGGCCAGTTGCACCGCGCTCGTCCGCTTCAACTACGACGACCGCAAGCAGCTGCCGGCCTCCGAGGGGAGTTCCCTCGGATACGTCGCGCTGGAGCACCATTTCCCGGTGAATCAGACGATCCCGGAATACTTGTTCATCCAATCCCCGCACGACCTGCGCACCCCGCAAGCCCTTGCCGACCTCGAGCAGATGGCACAACGGATCAGCCAGATTCCGGGCGTCGCCGCGGTGCGCGGCGTTACCCGGCCCACCGGAGAATCGCTGGAGCTGGCCAGGGCGACGTATCAAGCCGGGCAGGTCGGCAAGGAGCTGGGCGCGGGGGCGGACCAAATCGCCGACCGCACAAGTGATCTCAACCGGCTGTCCTCGGGCGCGGGCCTGCTGGCCGACAAGCTCGGTGACGTGCGGACCCAAGTGAGCCAGGCCATCGGCGGCATCAGCAGCCTGGTCGATGCGCTCGCGTCGGTCCAGGCCATGTTCGGGGGCGCGCGGACCCTCGGCGAAATCGACACTGCCGCAAGGCTTGTCAGCAACATACGGGCGCTCGGCGACATGATGCAGATCAACTTCTCGGGCGTCATTAACAACTTCGAGTGGGTCGACGCCGTGGTCGCCGCCCTGGACGCCAGCCCGATCTGCGACGCCAATCCGCTGTGCGGTTCCGCGCGTGCCCAGTTCCACAGGCTGATCACCGCGCGCGACGACGGAACCCTGAGCAAGATTTCCGACTTGTTCCGGCAACTGCAAACGGCGCAGTCGTCCCAGACGCTGGCCGCGACGGTGAACGGTATGAGCCGAACGCTGCAGGGCGCCGCCTCCTCCCTGCACGACCTGGGACTGGACAACCCGGGTGCCGCTCGGTCGAAGATCGCCATGGTGCAAAAGGGCGCGAACGACCTCGCCAGCGCGGGGCGTCAGGTCGCCGACGGCGTGCAGATTCTGGTCGACCAGGTCAAACGGATGGGTGTGGGTCTGGGCCGAGCGTCAGACTTTCTGATGGGCATGGGGCAGGACGCCTCGCAGCCGTCGATGGCGGGCTTCAACATCCCGGCCGGGGTACTGAAGACCGAGGACTTCAAAAAGCTTGCCCAGTCGTTCATCTCGCCGGATGGTCACTCGGTGCGGTACTTCATACAGACCGGCCTCGACCCGTTCAGCACCGCCGCTATGAATCAGGTCAACACGATCCTTGACATCGCGAAAGGCGCGCAGCCGAATACGACGTTGTCCGACGCTTCGGTGTCGATCTCGGGATACCCGGTCACCCTGCGAGACACCCGGGACTACTACGACCATGACATTCTGCTCATCGTCGTCGTGACCATCGTCGTCGTGCTGTTGATCCTCATCGCGTTGCTGCGCGCCATCGTGGCGCCACTGTACCTGGTCGGATCGGTGATCCTGTCGTGCCTGTCCGCGGTCGGCATCGGTGTGTTGACGTTCCAGGTGATATTGGGTCAGGAATTGCATTGGAGCGTACCCGGATTGGCGTTCGTCGTGTTGGTCGCGGTGGGCGCGGACTACAACATGCTGCTCGCCTCGCGGTTGCGTGAGGAGGCACCGTTCGGAGTGCGCAGCGGAGTGATTCGCACCGTGCGTTCCACCGGAGGAGTCATCACGGCGGCAGGCCTGATCTTCGCCGCCTCGATGTTCGGACTGCTGTTCTCCAGCATCGGCGCCGTCGTGCAGTCCGGCTTCGTGATCGGGGTGGGAATCCTGGTCGACACCTTCGTGGTGCGCACGATCACGGTGCCCGCCATCGCCGCCTTGTTACCCCGGGCGAGCTGGTGGCCCGCCCGGCCGTGGGAGCAGCCGCCCGCAGACGAGCCAGCCATGCGTAAGGCGAAGAGGCAAAACGTGTTCGACGCGGTAGCCGAGGGAACGCCCGAAGGGTGAAAACTTAGCCGGGCGGTGGCGGAAGGATCGCGCGAAGCTGCGCGAAACCGTTCTCGATGGAGTCGCGGGTGGCCGGATCCAGGATGCCCACCGGGTCCATGCCATTCGGCTCCACCGTGGTCGGCCGGTTGAGCACATTGTCGTTGCGCGAGTAGCCCGCATCGATCTGCGGCTTCAAGACCGCGTCGATCTGGTCAACCAGTCCATCGGACCAGCCCAGGTAGCGCAGCGGCAACGTCAACGGAAGATGGTTCACCGGAACCAGATATGTCGTGGTCTTGGCGCCACGCGAATTGACTTCTGTTCTGATGTTCTCCGGGGGCACATCGCCGGGACCGGTGAACGCGGCCGGGGTGTGCACAATCGCCGACCCGATGAATGCGTTGGCGTCGGCCAACATATTGTCCGGCCGGTCCGGGAAGTCGGCCAGGCCGTCGTAGGAGGCGATGACCCGGTTGGTGTCGTATTGGCTTTCCACCGGCCGGGGCACGGTGTAGTCGATGAACGGAACGTAGTCGCCCGGTTTGAAGATGCCGGCCAAGAAGCTGGAACCGAACGCGTGTGTTCCCATCGGATCACCAATTGTGGTGAACTGCAGCTTGTCTGGTGGAGGTGCGTTCGGGTCGTTGGCCAACCGCACCTGTTCCTGGTCCAGGGCCAGCGTGCCCTGCGACAAACCGACCGCCGCGGCCGGTTCGGTTCCGTGCCGCACGGCCCGGTCCAGACTGTTCGTGGCCTGGTCGGCGGCCTGGCCGATGGTCACGTTGTCGCGCGGCCCCGGAAACAGCGCCTGCGGCACCCAGCTGAACGGGGCGCCCGCGGGGTAGTCGATGAGGTCGCGCTTGGCGTTCGGGAAGTACTCGGACCCGGCCCGGTTCGTGTAGTCGCGCCAGGGGATGCCCGGTGCCCGCGCCCCGCCAAGGGCGTAAACGACTTTCGCGTTCGCGTCATCGCCGATCGGGGACGGCGGCACAGGCATCCAGGGCATTCCGGGGTCAGCGGTCGCGGCAGTGATGCCAAGGCCGCCGACCGATCCCACGAGTACGGTGGCAAGCGTTCCGGCGAGTAGCCGTTTCATCTTTTTCTCCCCCGGGTTTCCGCCTCCACAGTACCCGCCCTAGTGGCTTGTTGATCCGACCACGAGCAGGACACAGCCGGCCGTGGCCAGCAGGCAGGCCACTTCGATGCGGCGCCGCGACCGGATCCAGTTGTGCAACGCGATCATCGACGTCCGCGTCTGCTCGGGCGCCAGCACGTATGCGAGCAGGGGGATCTCCACGAGCGCGAACGCCACGAGATGGAAGATGACCAGCGCACCGACCTGAGTCAGCGCCGCCGTGCCCGATGCGACGATGACGGCCAGCACGGCCAGATAGTCCACGGACGGCAGCGCAATCCCCAGACCGGCCATTCCGGCCACCCACAGCGAACGGCCGTGCAGCAAGCGTCGCGCCCGCGCCGAAAGCCTCTCCAGCCCGATCGCCTTCCGGCGTCCGCCTCGTCCCTTGGTCGCGACCTGGACGGCCAGAACGGCCGCCGTGATCAGTGCCAGCGCACCGAGCAGCATCTGCAGCCCCGGCAAGCTGACATGTGAGGCATTCGGCAGCTTGCGCTGCACCACGAACAGCACAACCAGTCCCACGCTCATGCCCATCGCGAAACCGCCGCAGAGGAACGCGAGGAGTTGCAGCATCGGCCTGGGCCGATTCAGCATCAGCACCGTCATCCCGATGCGGAACGGTTCGAGGCTGATGGCGACGGCCATGACCAGGAGGGTGATCCACATGGCGAGCGCTACGTTACCGTCCGCCCCGGATGGCCGCGCTAGGCGCTTACGCCCCAATGCAATACGCGCGAGGTGAGCAGCACGATGCCCAGCGAAACCGAGGCCACGACAGTGAGCCCGATCACAGAGACGACCAGCGGGCGCCACCCGGTGCGTGCGATTTGGCGAATATCGGTGTTGAGCCCGACACCGGCGAAAGTCAGCAGAAACGCCCATTTCGAGACGTTGGCGAGGTTGGCGGTTTGCCCCTTGCTCAACCAGTGCGCGGTGGCGATCGCCGACACCGCCAAGAAGCCCAGCACGAACTTCGGGAACTTGGCCCAGACGAACGCGGCCTTGGCTTTTGCGCCGGGCGCGATCGCGTCGGCCTGCCCGCGTCCGGCCCAGTACAGCGCGAAACCCAGGACGACGAACCCGATCAGCGCATTGCGGGTGGACTTGACCAGGACGGCGATCTTTCCGGCGTGGTCGGAGAACAGGTAGCCGGTGGCGGTGGTTTCGGCGGTGTTGTCGACCGCCAGGCCCGCCCATAGGCCGAACTCGCGGTCAGTCAGGCCGATCGCGTGCCCCAACGGCGGCAACAGGAACAGCGCGACGGCGCCCAGGGCCAGGATCGCCGCGATGGCGTAGCCGACGTCGGAGTTGCGCGCGCGGATGGCGCCTTTGGCGGCCACGATGGCTGACACGCCACAGATCGACGTGCCGATCGCCAGCAACGAGCCCAGCTTGCCGGACAGACCGAATGCGCGCGCGACGAGGATGATGACGGTCCCCGCGATCACCATGTCCAGCAGAATCTGCACCAGGCTAAGCGCGCCGAGTTTGACGATGTCGCCGAGCACGAACCGTGCGCCCAGCACCACGATGCCGACCTTGAGCCAAAACTCGTAGGTCTGCACGCCCGCCCGAAAAATCCGATGCAGACCGATGGTGTTGGTGATGAGGAGCCCAATCACGATGGCCCACAACACATATTCGATGTCGGGCACCCGCCAGTGTTCGTGCTTGGCCAGTGCATTCCACCAGATCTGGGCATATTTGCCCAGCAGCCCGACCACGATCAGCAACAGAACGCCCGGCACGTAGTCCAGCGGCTGCCTGCTGGTGAAGGTCGGCTCGTCCAGCGCTTCGTCGGCCTCGATCTCCGTGGTGCTCATGCGATCACCACGGAATCCTCGGCAGTACGTTGGCCACCGCCAACGCGACAATCACGCCGGCGACCAGGGTCGCCCACCAGTCCAGCGATATCGAGCCGGCTCGCTCTCGCCAATCACTCACGCACGCATAGTGGCGTGCGCAGCCCCGCAGACCAAGTGATTAGATCGCCCTGAATCTAGGTTGAGCTGCGTCTTATCCGGTGGACGGCCATCGCGGCACCATCGGCGGGCGATCCAGAAATCGGTTATCCGGCAGGGCGGCATACATTGTCGGGCGCTGGGCCAGCGTCGCAGGCGCGATTCCCGGCGTGCCGGCCGCGGACTGCGCCGGGGTGCTGATCGGGCTCGTCGCCAACGCGGGTTGCACGGGAGTTGGCGGTGGTGCGGTCGCGGCCCAGGCGGGCGGCGCCGACAAATGCCCGATCGATGCCGCCTGTCCCAGCCCGGCCGACATCGAGGTCCCGGTTCCGCCGAGCCCCGAGAGTCCTTGCGCACCAGCACTGTACGACGACGTCAACGTCGCGAAGTTGCTCAGCGCCCCGTCACCGACGATGCTGCTCGCGCCGCTGCCCCCGAGCGTCGATGCTGTGCAGGCCGTGACGATCTGGGACGGGTTGAAGGCTCCGGTCGAGCTCACCGTGTTCCAGAAGTTGGCGTTCGGATCCCAGATGGACGAGCTGGATGTCGTGGTGGCCGCCGGCGTGGACAGGCTCTGCAAGGCCGCGGGAACCGAGTTCGTGGCTTGCGACAAGCTCGCCTGGGTTTCGGTCGTTGCCGACGAGCCCGCGGCCTGGCTGACCGCGGCGGCCTGTTCCGTCTGTCCTTGAGAGTTGGTCGTTTGCGGCGGCGGGTCGAACGACGGCAGCTGGGTGGCCGCCGCCGACTGGCCGGCGTAGCCATACATCGCGGCGGCGTCTTGTGCCCACATCTCGCCGTACTGGGCTTCGGTCGCGGCGATCGCCGAGGCGTTCTGCCCGAATGTGTTGGTCGCGATCAGCGTCGCCAGAGTGGTGCGGTTGGCCGCGATCACCGGGGGCGGGACGGTCAACGCGAACGCCGCCTCGTAAGCCGCCGCGGCGGCCGACGCTTGTTCTGCGGTCCGCTCTGCCTGTGCGGCAGTGGTATTCATCCACACGACGTACGGTGTGGCCGCGGCCGCCATGGCCGACGACGCGGCCCCCCGCCAGCCCTGGCTGGCCAGGCCCGACACGGCCGATCCGTAAGATGCCGCGTGCGAGCGCAATTCGCTCGCCAGATCGCTCCAGTTGGCCGCGGCACTCAACATCGATGCCGATCCCGGGCCGGAATACATTTTCCCGGAATTGATTTCCGGGGGAAGCGCACCGAAGTCAAGCATCGCGGTCACTGCGAGCGCTCCGTTCTCCATGGTGTTCCCGGCTGTCTGGTGGCGATCACCATCGGTCTTTCTCCTTGCGAGGGGCGGAATGAACCGCGTGTGTGCGCATGCCAATGCGTGCGAAATCCGCGCGTGCCAACGACGCGCGTTCAATATGGATTTACGAAGCGGCAGTGGCCGATTCAGAGCGTGGAAAGGATGCGGGACCGCGGGCCCGCGACCGATCTCGGGGGGCGACTATCACCAGGACTTGACGTCGCTACCACCTCCTCGCGGCCAAGGCGCGCAGGGGCGCCGATCCGATCGCACGAAGGAGTGTGACTGCCCGACAAGCTAATCGGGCACCGCACCCCTCTCGTCAGAGCTTTGGCACTACACGGCGTATCCGGAATCTCATCCGGAAGCCACTTGGGCTCAACCCTTGTGCCGGGAAGAGCTGTCCTGACCCGTGGCGTCTTTCGACGTTCAAGGTCAGTGGCCTGTATCCATGCAGACGCCTCACCTAGCGAGGTGCATACCCGGCAATGCTGACACCGATGCGGCGGGTCGTCAACCGCATACCAGATTACGAAACCTGTTGGTTACGTTACGGTGTGCCTAGGTTGCGCGTGGACTGCGCTCGTCGAGTAGCGCAATCACCTGAGCGACGAGATCGTCGATGTCGGCGCCGGTGGTGTCGACGACCAGATCGGCGGCCTCGGGTGGCTCATAGGGCGCGTCTACGCCGGTGAGGCCTTTCAGCTCGCCCTTGCGCGCCCGCGCGTACAGGCCCTTGGGATCGCGGCGTTCGCATTCGGCCAGGGAGGTGGCGACGTGGACCTCGATGAACGGCAGCTTGGCGGCGTCGTTGAGGGCACGGGGCGTCTCGCGGTCCGACCGCAGCGGAGACACCAGCGAGGCCAGCGCGACCACGCCGGCATCGGCCAGCAGCCGAGTCAAATGCCCGACACGCCTGATGTTTTCGGTGCGATCGCCAGGGGAGAAGCCCAGGTCGTCGGAGAGGCCGTGGCGTAGGTTGTCGCCGTCGAGCAGGTAGGCCACCCGCCCCGATTCGACGAGGGCCCGCTCGACGGCGACCGCGATCGTCGACTTGCCGGACGCGGGCAGGCCGGTGAACCAGATGGTCGCGCCGGCCTGTCCGGTGGTGCGCCACCGGTGGCCGCGGTCCAGCGCCGAGGGATGCCAGCGGATATCGGTGCGGGAGTGGGTGCCCGGCTTGATCTCGCGCGCCTCGATGATGGTGCCCGCGCCGACGGTGTCGTTGGTGGTCTCGTCGATCAGAATGAACGCGCCGCTGTCCCGGTTGTCGGTGTAAGGGTCGGCGATGACGACCGAGCTGGTGCGCAGCGTCACCGTGCCGATGTCGTTGAGCGTCAGCTCGACTGGCTGATCGAGTTCGTCGAGCGTCTCGGGATCCAGGCGCGAATGCAGCTCCTGCACGGTCGCGCGAACGGTCTTGGTCGTTTGTTTCAGGGCCACCCGGTCGCCGGCCCGCAGCGGGGAGTCGACGAACCAGCACACGGTGGCGTGCAACTCGCGGGCCAGCACCGGCAGGGTGGCGTCTTCGGCTCCGCTGACCAGGACATCGCCGCGACCCACGTCGATGTCGTCGGCCAGTTCGATCGAAACCGACAGCGGCGCAACCCCTGTGGCGCGGTCGTCGTCGAGCGTGTCCAGTGCGGTCACCGTCGAGCGGGTACCGGCGGGCAGCGATACCACAGGATCGCCGACGGACAGCGTTCCGGCCGCCAGGCGCCCCGTGTAGCGGCGGCGCACATCGGCGATCGGCCGCGACACCCATTGCACCGGCAGTCGCAGCCGCGACGGCTCGGCCTGCGGCGCGGCCAGTTCGATGCTCTCCAGGTACTCCAGCAGGGTGGGGCCGCTGTACCACGGCGTCCGGTCGGAGCGGTGCACCACGTTGTCGCCGTGCTTGGCCGCGAGCGGGATCACGGTGATGTCCACCTCGCCCAGGCGTGCGGCCAGTTGCCGCAGCTGGTCGGAGACCTCGGCGAAGCCGGCCTGGTCGAAGTCGATCAGGTCGATTTTGTTCACGGCCGCGACAAAGTGCTTGATGCCCAGAAGTTTTGCGATCCTGGCGTGCCGGCGGGTCTGCCGCAGCACCCCGGCGCGCGCGTCGACCAGCAGGATGGCCACGTGTGCGTTGGAGGCGCCGGTGAACATGTTGCGGGTGTAACGCTCGTGTCCCGGGGTGTCGGCCAGGATGTAGCTGCGGGTGGCGGTGGAAAAGAAGCGGTACGCGACGTCGATCGTGATGCCCTGTTCGCGTTCGGCGCGCAGACCGTCCGATAGTGCCGCCAGATCGGCGACACCCTCTTCGTCGGTGACGGCCTCCAGGTGGTCCAGCGGCAGGCTGTCGGTGTCGTGCAGCAGCCGCCCGATCAGGGTGCTCTTGCCGTCGTCCACCGAACCGGCGGTGGCGATGCGCAGCAGCTGACGGGTTATGTCCTTGGCCGGCAAGGCTTTTTCGGCGGCCTTCTCGGTGCTGGTCATCAGAAGTAGCCCTCTCGCTTGCGGTCTTCCATGGCGGCGGCCGAGGTTCGGTCATCGGCGCGGGTCTCGCCGCGCTCGGACACCGTGGCCGCGGAAATCTCGGTGATCACCCCGGCGATGTCGGTGGCCCGCGACCGGACCGCCCCGGTGATGGTCAGGTCGCCCACCGTGCGATAGCGCACCCACTCCGTCGCCGCGGTCTCCCCGTTGTGCGGCGTGGCGTATTCCGAGACGGCCAGCAGGATGCCGTCGCGCTCGAAAACGTCGCGCTCGTGCGCGTAGTAAATCGACGGTATTTCAAGGTCTTCCAGCTCGATGTAGCGCCAGACGTCGAGCTCGGTCCAGTTGCTGAGCGGGAACACCCGGACCTGCTCACCCTTCTTGATGCGGCCGTTGTACAGCGACCACGGCTCGGGGCGCTGAGCGCGTGGGTCCCACTGACCGAACTCGTCGCGGAAGCTCAGGATGCGCTCCTTGGCGCGGGCGCGCTCCTCGTCGCGGCGCGCACCGCCGAACGCCGCGTCGAAGCCGTCGGCTTCCAGCGCGTCGAGCAGCGTGCGGGTCTGTGCCCGGTTGCGCGAGGCCCCGGGACCGGGGTCGGGAACCCGGCCCTTGTCGATCGACTCTTGCACCGACGCGACGATCAGCTTGTGCCCTTCGCCGGTGACCCGGCGGTCGCGGAACTCGATCACCTCGTCGAAGTTGTGGCCGGTGTCGACGTGCAAGACCGGAAATGGCAGCGGCAGCGGTCGAAACGCCTTCTCCGCCAGGCGAAGCAGCACGATTGAATCCTTGCCCGCCGAAAACAGCAGCACCGGCCGTTCCAGCTCGGCGACCACCTCGCGGATGATATGCACCGCTTCGGCTTCCAGCAGCCGCAGTTCGTCGACGCGCCGTTCCTCGGTCACCGTCATAGTGGTAGCCCCTCTCGTTCGGCATCGGCCCGGTATCGGTCCACCCAAACGTCGGAACGTTTGTCGGCCTGACGCTCCAGCACCGGCTCGGGCGCCAGGTTGGGGTCGAGCCCCAGTGACTCGAGGATGGAGCCCACCACCGTGGTGAGATTTCGCCACAACACCGGATACGGAATTTCCATCGGTTTGACGTCTTCTTCGGCGAACCAATTCCGCCAACCCTGCTCCTGGCCGCGCAGCATGGTGATGACGTGGGCGATCGCCCCCGCGTGATACGTGGCACGCGCGTCGCGGACCGGATCGGGCCTGCCGCGCCAGACCCGGGTTTGCACCGCCCGCCAGAACGACACCGCCTGCGACACCACGTCGGGCCGATAGACATAGACCAGCAGCGGGTCTTCACCGACGACATCGCGGATCGCGGACAGCAGGCCGGTGCCGGACCGATCGGGCAGGCCACTGGCCCGCTCCAGCAGCAGCGGCGTCTGGTTCCACATCAGCTTTCCGCCCCAGATGCCGTTGGGTGTTCTGCCGACGGTGCGGATGTAGTCGCGCCAGATCTCGGGCGGCGCGAGGTCCGGCTTCCCTTCGTCCAGCGGATCGAGCAGGCTCAGGATCGACTCGTCTTCTACGTCGGCGAACCACTCCCGCGGCTGCGGGGATTGGCTCGTGGTGGGCAGGTATTGGAAGAATTCCTGGGGCTCGCCGGCAACGCCGGTGGCCCGCAGCGACTCGACCAACAGGGTGCTGCCGCTGCGCTGTGACGCCAGCACCAAATACGACGACGGACTTTCGGTCACCACAGCAGACTAACCGGACGAAAATCCGCTGCAACCTGTGGATTTGCATTCACGGTGATCGTAAAGCGTGCGCATTCCGGGGGGCAGTGAGCGGTCGCTCGGACGCCGTGGCGGCTAGGGTGTTTCCCATGGTTCAGGTTGAGGTCCGACGCACGATCGCCGCTCCACCGGAACGGGTATTCGACTGGCTGACCGACCCGGTCAACCTGACCGCAGCGCCGTTGTTTCTCCGAGCCGGTTGGGTGAATGGCGTGTCGGGCCCCAGCGTCGGCGCGAGACGCGAGGTGATTGTGCTGGGGGCGTGGCTGCGCGAAGAGATCACCGGTTGGGACGCCCCGCGCAGCTATTCCTACCGCGTCATTCGCTCGGTTCCGCCGGCCAACCACGAGGGCGGGACCGTGACCGTGACGCCGTCGGGCGACGGCTCTGACGTCACCTGGGCAACCGGGTACACCGTTCCCGCGCTCGGCGGCGGCAAGCTCACCGAGGCCGTGACGTTGCCCATCTTCCGCTCCAGCTTCCGGGCGATTCTCGATGGCTGCGCAAAGGCGTTGGAGCGCTGAGGGTTTCAGCGCGATGAGCTGTCGCGCCTGACCCGGGCCGCCTGCTCCAGTAGGTCGGTGGTATGGCTGACGTTGGCGGCGGGATCGCTCATCGCGGCGGCGACCTCGCGGGCCCGCGAGGCGCATTGCGGGGTGAGGACCGAACGCAGATCGTCGGTCAGTGAATCCAGCGTGGAGTCTGAAAAGGCACGTCCAGAACCGACTTTCAGCCGGGTCACCACGTCTGCCCAGATCGGCTGGTCTTCGGCGGAGAACCAGAGGATCAACGCCGGTATTCCGGCCCGCATGCCGGCGGCCGTGGTGCCGGCACCCCCGTGGTGCACGATCGCGCGGCACGCCGGAAAGATGACCGAGTGGTTCACCGAGCTCGCAACCTTGACATGATCGAAATGCGGTATGTCGGTGGCGTGGTTCGGGCCCAGGCAGACCAGCCCGCGCTCGCCCAGCCGCGCGCACGCCGCGCTGATTACCGCGACCGTCTCGGCCGGCGACGGGACCTCCATGCTGCCGAAGCCGAAGTAGATCGGCGGCGTTCCGCGCGCTATCCACGACAAGACGTCCTCGTCGGCGTCCGTGGGCAGTTGCAGGGTCAGCGCGCCGACGACAGACCGCCGACTGTCGTCCTTCGCCCGCTCGGCCGCGAACTCGGGAAAAGGGAACACGTCGTAGGCATGGAGCTCCAGCGACGCCCGTCGCGTCGAGGTCTGGTGCACCTCCGGCAGGCCCAGTGCGCGGCGTTGGGCGTCTTCTGCTTCGTTCATGATGTGCTCAGTCAAGCCGTCAGGGCGCGCATCGGCCGCTGGGAAGAAGTGCAGCGTCACCATCGGAATGCCGTAGTGCTCAGCCACATTGGCACCCGTGCGCTCCAAGTACGGCAGCACCAGCAGCAGGTCGGCGCCATCGGCCAGCGTGCTGAGCGTCTCGGCCCAACCGATCATGGCCCGCCGGGAACGCTCCATCAGTTGGAGCCCTCCGTCGCCCATTGCCCACAACTCGGGCAGGTTGGAGACCGCCTCGAGGCCGATCGACTCCACGAAATCGACCATCATCGGGTCGACACCGAGGCGCGCCTCGTGTCCCCGGCGCACCAGCTCCCGGCCGAGGGCGGCCAGTGGCTCGACGTCCCCGCGACTGCCTCCATAGCCGGCCATGGCAACTCTCATCGGCGCAACCCTAACCCGATCGGGCCGTCACAGTCGACGAATTGAGTGGCACGCCGAAAAGCTCACGCTGCAAACCCACAACGGTCTCGCGCGAAAGTTTAGGCCGACCGCTCGAGTACCCGAAGCCCCAGTGAAAACAACAGCCGCACTTCGGGATCGGACAGTGAGGTCGACAACAGCTTTTCGATCCGGCGAATCCGGTAGCGAACCGTGTTGGGATGCACCTGTAAAAACATTGCGGCGGCCGCGATGTCACCGAAGGCGTCCAGATAGGCCCGCAGCGTCTCGGCCAGCATCGGATCCGCGGCGCTCAGGTCCCGTACTCGTGGATCGACCAGCCGCTCGTCGGTGCCCATCAAGGTGACGATCTCGTCGAGTAACACCGTGGTTCGTGCCTCGGCCGGCGAGGTCACCTGCCCGATCGAAATCGGGTGTCGCTCAGCGCTGTCGAGCACCCGGTCGACCTCGCCGCGCGCCGCGGCAATCCCGGCCAATCCCGCCACCGGTGTGGCAATGACCGCGCGCAGTCGCACACCGAGCTCGGTGCGCAACGCGCTGATGGTGCCGCGCACCCACGACGCGACCGACCGGGTCGTCGCGGTCTGTGGCAGCAGCACATAGATGCGCGAACCCTGCGCGGCGACCTGAGCGTCGCGCCGAAAAGCGCTGGCGCTCAACGCCAGCACATCGGTCAGCCGAGGGTGGCGAGGTCCGCTGTCCGCGCTGTCAAAGCCGATCAGCGCGGCATTGCTCTCGGCGGGCAGACCGAGTTCGCGGGCGATGCCGGCCACATCGACCGCCTCACCGTCGGTCAGGCCAAGCAGTTGTTGCACCCGCCGCGCGTGCGTCGACGGCCGCGCCGCCAACCGAAACATGATGCGGGCGGCCAACACTGCCGCGCCGCGCATCATGTCGTCGGCATCGTCGGCCAGGGGCGCCGACCCCTGTTGGACCCAGATGGTGCCGGCGAACACCGGTGGCCGCCGTGGGCCGGTCGACGGGTGGTAGATCCCGATGGCCAGGCGCGGGCGCAGGCCCAACTCCGGGCGCTCGGCGACCCGCACCACCTCGTTGTCGGCGCGCAGCGCGTCGAAGATGCCCCACTGGCCGATCCACTCCAGATGCTCGGGTGGGCCCGCCCGGCCCAGGATGGACAGCCGGCGCAGCTCGTCGGCTTCGTCGTTGGAGGCCGAATAGGCCAGCACCTGCGACTGGGCGTCCTCGATGCTGACCATCCCGTGGATGCGGTCGGCCAGCGACTGCGCCAAGCCGAACAGGTCGGTGCCCGAGTCGTCCACCGGGTCGCCCTGCCCGTGATGTTCCAGCACATGATTGACCAACTGGTACAGCCGTTCCCAGCGGGCCCGCGGCTCGACGGCCACCACCGCCGATCCGACCGCGACCGCCCTGGTCACCAGCGCCTGCGACGGCTCCTTGGCGAAGATCGCCACCGGCGCACGGTCACGCGCCTGCGTGGTAATCCACTCCAGCGCCTCGTCGTCGGTCACGCCCAGCAGAAAGAACACATCGGCGGACCCCGCGGCCGCCGCCATGCCCAGGCGGACGTCGTCGGAATCGATCAGCGCCGCCGACCCCACCGGAAGGTCCAGGCCCCGCGGGGCGTCGACCAGGCTGACCAGGGTCGCGTCCAGCGCGAGCAGCAACTGGCCCAGGCCGACACCAGGCATCCACATATTGTCTGATCGTACTACCTCGGGCGATATATCTTGTCTGATCATCCAACAGATCGGTGCTCGGCGGCGAGGACCCTGGGACTATGGACGCGATCACGCAGGTTCCCCTGCCGGCCAACGAGCCGGTCCACGACTACGCCCCGCACTCCCCGGAACGCACCCGGCTGCGCGCCGAACTGGCGGCGCTGGCCGACCATCCGATCGACCTCCCGCACGTCATCGGCGGTCGACACCGGATGGGCGACGGTGAGCGCATCGACGTCGTCGCGCCGCACCGGCACGCGGACACACTGGGCACGTTGACCAACGCCCTGCACGCCGACGCGACAGCGGCGATCGAGGCCGCAATGCGAGCTAAGAATGCCTGGGCCGCAATGCCTTTCGACGAGCGTGCCGCGATCTTCCTGCGCGCCGCCGACCTGCTGGCCGGTCCGTGGCGAGAGAAGATCGCCGCCGCAACGATGCTCGGTCAGTCCAAGTCCGTCTACCAGGCCGAGATCGACTCGCCGTGCGAGCAGATCGACTTCTGGCGATTCAACGTGGCCTTCGCCCGTCAGATCCTCGCGCAACAGCCGATCAGCGGCCCGGGGGAATGGAACCGCAGCGACTACCGCCCGCTGGACGGCTTCGTCTACGCGATCACCCCGTTCAACTTCACCTCCATCGCCGGCAATCTGCCGACGGCGCCCGCGCTGATGGGCAACACGGTGGTGTGGAAGCCGTCGATCACCCAGACGTTGTCGGCCTATCTGACCATGCAGCTGCTTGAGGCCGCCGGGTTGCCGCCCGGGGTGATCAATCTGGTCACCGGCGACGGACTCGCCGTGTCCGAGGTGGCACTGGCAGATCCGCGGCTGGCCGGGATTCACTTCACCGGATCGACGGCCACCTTCCAGCATTTGTGGCAGCAGGTGGGCACCAATATCGGCCGCTACCAAAGCTATCCACGGCTAGTCGGGGAGACGGGCGGCAAGGACTTCGTGGTCGCACACGCCTCGGCCCGCCCGGATGTGTTGTCCACCGCCCTGATTCGCGGGGCCTTCGACTACCAGGGCCAGAAGTGCTCGGCCGCGTCGCGCGCGTTCATTCCACATTCGGTGTGGCAGCGGATGGGAGACGACTTCCTGGGGGCGACCGCCGCACTGCGCTACGGCGACATCACCGATCTGACCAACTACGGCGGCGCGCTGATCGATGCGCGGGCGTTCGCCAAGAACGTCAACGCCATCGAACGGGCCAAGAGTGCGGCCGGGGTCACCATCGCGGTGGGCGGCGAATACGACGACAGCGTCGGCTATTTCGTGCGCCCCACGGTCCTGCTCTCCGATGATCCAACCGACGAGGCATTCGCGACCGAGTACTTCGGGCCGCTGCTGTCGGTGCATGTCTATCCCGACGACTCCTACGAGCGAATCCTCGACGTCATCGACACCGGATCCCGCTACGCGCTGACCGGTGCGGTGATCGCCGACGACCGCGAAGCCGTGCTGAGAGCGCAGGACCGGCTCCGGTTCGCCGCGGGAAACTTCTACGTCAACGACAAGCCGACCGGGGCCGTGGTCGGTCGCCAGCCGTTCGGGGGTTCGCGCGGCTCGGGCACCAACGACAAAGCCGGATCGGTGCTGAACCTGCTGCGCTGGACGTCGGCCCGCACCATCAAGGAGACCTTCGTCCCGGCAACCCAACACACCTACCCGCACATGGGATCCGACTGATGGCCGGCGTCTTCGCCAACACGCTGCGGCCGGCGATCATGGCGGCCAGCCGGCGCCAGGGACTGCGCCGGGCCGCCGAAGGGCTGCCGGTCACCCGCCGGGTGGTGCACCGCTTCGTGCCGGGGGAGACGATCGAGTCAGCACTCGATAGCGTTGCGGTCCTGCGCAATTCGAGTCGCTTCGTCAGCATCGATTACCTCGGGGAAGACGTGTCCAACGCCGGAGACGCCGATGCGGCCGTGCGCACCTACCTCGACCTGATCGAGAGACTGGGCCGCTGCGCCGATCCCGCCGGGCCCGGTGTGCGCCCGCTGGAAGTCTCGGTCAAGTTGTCTGCACTGGGGCAATCGCTGTCGCGCGACGGCGACAAGATCGCGCGCGAGAATGCCTGGGCGATTTGCGATGCCGCGCAGCGGGCGGGTGTATGGGTGACGGTCGACGCCGAAAACCACACCACGACCGATTCGACGCTGGGCATCGTCGGTGACCTGCGGACCGACTTCGGCTGGCTGGGCACGGTTTTGCAGGCTTACCTGCGGCGCACACTGGGCGACTGCGAGGAGTTCGCCGCGTCCGGGGCCCGGATCCGGCTGTGCAAGGGCGCCTACGACGAGCCGGCATCGGTGGCCTACCGGGACCCCGACGAGGTCACCGAGTCGTACCTGGCCTGCCTTCGGGCGCTGATGGCGGGCTCGGGCTATCCGATGGTGGCCTCGCACGACCCGGCGATCATCGGCGCGGTACCGGCTATGGTGTGCCAATCCGGGCGTAGCGCAGGCCAATTCGAATACCAGATGCTGTATGGCATTCGCGACGACGAACAGCGCCGGCTCGCCGCGGCCGGCAATCAGGTGCGCGTATACGTGCCCTTCGGCACCCAGTGGTACGGCTACTTCATGCGCCGGCTCGCCGAGCGCCCGGCCAATCTGACGTTCTTCCTGCGCGCGCTGGCCCAGCGCGGTCACTGAGCGCGTGCGCTCAGGGCGTCGAGTGTGCGCTGAGGGCGGGAAAATCGGCCGAATACCGCCGTGGCCGCACACTCGAAGCCGCCAGCGCACACTCGAAGCCGCCAGCGTATGCGCAGCGGCATTAGGCATTAGGCATTAGGCATTCACGAGGTTGGGCAGCCCTCACGGTTGGCGCCGCCAAGCGCTTTCGGCGCATTCTCGATAGCGGAGTGCAGCACGTCGAACACCTGCGGATCCCAGGTGAGTGCGGTCTTCCAGTCCAGCCCTGCTGCGTCGGAGACATAGATGCTGTGTGTGTCGTCGAAGGTGTGGCAGAGCCGATGCGGAAGTACCGGGTCAGTGATATCGACCGCCAGCGCACTGCGCAGCGCCACAATGCCGTCGTTGGGCCACACCATGGGGTTCACGGGTCCCGACTTCGTGAACTTTTTGCCGGCGATCAGGACCACCGGAATCTTGTCCAGCACACCGGACTGGAATTGATTCCAGCCATCCTTGCCCATCAAGTATGCCTGGTTGACCTCGCGACCGGAGCCAGACATCAGGCGCAGCACCTCGGCCTTGAAGCCCTTCATCGCGTTCTCGCAGAACTGGTCGCCCGCGCAGTCGGTCAGCGCAACAATGTCATTGGCGTAGTCCGATAGGTAGGAGCCTTGCCAGGGCGTCCCGATGGTAGTCAGCGAGCGGATACGCACTGGGGAGGTCGTGGTGGTCAACACGCGGATCGCCGCGCGTGAGTAGAGCCCACCCATGGAGTGGCCTACCAGATCGACCTCGTCGATCCCCTTCTCGGTATGCAGGTAGGTCAGGAACCGTGCCAGATGCTCGCCGGCAGTGTCGATGCTGCCGGTGGAGTTCACGGTCATGTTCTCCGGCAGGGTGACTGGGCAGACCCCGAACGAGCCGAAGCCGGTTTGGTCCACCACCTGCCCGCGCCCGGCCATCGCCGGTGAGGTGAAAACCTGGTAGCTCTGCTTGAGCAGATATTCGCGGAGCGCCGTGTCGGTGTTGCCCGCGGCCAGCCCGGTAGCGCACGCTTGGCTCGGGGTGGTGAACGGACTCGTCGCGTCGCCACCGGAGACGATCACCACCGCGTGTGACTGCGCACGCTTGTCGTCGGACCCGCCGCAGCCCACCACCATGGTCGTCGCCGCAACCGTGACCGCGGTGACGATCGCCAGCGTTCGTCGCATGACGCAGAATGCTAATGGACGACACCGGCGTGCTGAGCTTGTTCGCGCGCTGCGTCGTTAAGTGTGCACCCAGGACGGCCTCAACGCACCCGCGATGCCGCTAGCGCACCCGCGACGGGGTTTACTGAGCACGCCGCGGCCGCGGGCGATCGCTGGCGAATCCACGCACCACGTGGTCCCGCACGAATCCCGCTACCACTTCGGGCTTGTCCATGTCCAGCGTCGACGAAGGCGTGCTGAACAACGAGAACAGGATGCGCGCAAACCATTCGCCGGCGGCCTCAACATCGAGATCCTTGCGAACCTCGCCGGTGAGCCTGGCAGCGGAGAGGTAAGGCGCGAAGAACTCGACACATTCGCGCAGCAGCACGGCGGCGTCTTTGGTCAGCAGCAAGCTGGTCGCGTCCTCGTCGAAGTATTTCTCGGAGGAGATGACCCGTCGCGCTTGTGTGACGAATACGGCTGCCGCACAAAGCTTGTCCTCGAGCGTGCCGCCCCGATCCATTGCCTTGGTCATCTCGCGGTAGAAGCGCTCGGACGCGTGTTCGGCGCATGCCTCGACGATGGCGGCCTTGTCGCTGAAGTATTCGTAGATGGTGCTGCGCGATACCCCGGCCTGCTTGGCGATGTCGACGATTGTTGCCTTCTGCAATCCCTGCTTGCCGAAGCACGCGAACGCGGAGTTCACAATGAGCTCGTGGGTATCGGTCGCCTGGTTCAGCGCGGAAGCCTGCGTCATTACGGAACCAAAGCTCCTCGGGGCACTAACCCCGCATCGGCTGAGGCGAATGCGGCGTTGACGTCGTCCAGGTGGAATGGCCTGGGCATCAGCCGCTCGAACGGAAAGCTGGTGTGCCGCAGGAACGACAAACCGATCGCCAGGGTGACCGGGTCGTAGAACATCACGCCACGGATGGACTTGTTGCCGTAGACCAGAGCACTCGGGTCGAGCTCGAAGGTGCGTCCCATCCCGACGTTGCCGACCTCGAGCAGCGTGCCTGCGTTGTTGAGGAAGCCG
This sequence comes from Mycobacterium numidiamassiliense, assembly GCF_900157365.1. GTDB lineage: Bacteria > Actinomycetota > Actinomycetes > Mycobacteriales > Mycobacteriaceae > Mycobacterium > Mycobacterium numidiamassiliense. The sequence continues at coordinate 1,883,018 of NZ_FUEZ01000004.1, forward strand.
ATGCCCTCGGGAATGACGCCCGGCACACCGACTACCTCGAGTACCCAGTCGGCCCCGATGCCGTCGGTGCGGCCCTGCACTTGCTCGGTGACCTTCGCGGTCGATATCTGACTTGCATCGATGCAGTGGGTCGCCCCGAAATCTGCTGCGACGTCTAGCCGTTCGGCGATCTTGTCGATCACGATCACCTCGGCGGCCCCCGCCGTTCGCGCCACGGCCGCAGCGTTGATGCCCAGCCCGCCGGCGCCCTGGATGACGACGGTGTCACCGAGCCGGACATCACGCAACGCGAAAAGCACCTGAGCCAGCGCGCAATTCAGCGGGGCGACGGCCGCGTCGGGCAGGTCGTCGGGCACTTTGTACAGGGGTTGCCGACGACTGGTGTAGTAGTACTCGCCGTAGGCTGCGACGAAGTGCGGCGGCTGCTCGTGGGTGCGGTACTCGCCGGCCATCAGATTCTGGCACGCGTACGGGCGTCCGCGCGCGCACGCATGACATCGACCGCAGAACCAAAAGTAGGGCGTCACAACGCGATCACCGACGGCTAGCGAGTTACCGGTCGCATCGGTGGTGAGGCCTTCTCCGAGTTCGGCGATCTCTCCGACCATTTCGTGGCCCATGGCAAACGGGCAGGGCAACGGCAGTTCGCCACGGAAGATGTGCAAGTCGGATCCGCAGATTCCGGCCATCCGCAGCTTGAGCGCCGCGGTACCCGGCGCCGGGGTGGACAAGGGAAACTCGGCGAGCTCTATCGGCCCCCCGACCGCGGTCAGTAACGCGAGTTTGGGCATGGTGTCATCCCCTCTACGACGCGCGCTTACCCGGCCGGCGCGAGAATCAGGCCACTGGTGGGCACTCCGGTGCCTGAAGTGACCAACACGTGTTCGACGTCGTCTACCTGGTTGTACGACGTTCCGCGGATCTGGCGCACGCCCTCGGTGATGCCGTTCATCCCGTGGATGTAGGCCTCGCCTAGTAGCCCGCCGTTGGTATTGATCGGGAATTCCCCTCCCAGCGACAGCCGTTCGACGGTGGCGAAATCTTTGGCTTCGCCACGCCCGCAGAACCCGAGTTCCTCGAGCTGGGTGAAGACGAATGGCGTGAAATGGTCGTAGATGAAGGCAGTTTGGATGTCTTGGGGCTTCAAACCCGAATCGCGCCAAAGCCGGTCGGCTACCACACCCATCTCCGGGAGCCCGGTGATGTCGTCGCGGTAGTAGCTGGTCATCATCTCGCCGTTGGCCGCCGCTCCCTGCGCGGCGGCAGTGATGATCGCCGGCGGCTGCTTGAGATCGCGTGCTCGTTCGGCACTGGTCACTACCAGCGCGACGCCGCCGTCGCTCTCCTGACAGCAATCCAGCAGTCGCAGTACGGGTTCGACGATCCAGCGCGACTTCTGGTGGTCTTCCAGCGTGATCGGGCGCTGGTAGAACCACGCGTCGGGGTTGGTGGCCGCGTGTTTGCGGTCGACGACGGCGATGCGGCCGAAGTCCTCGTTGGTGACGCCGTAGGTCGACATGTAGCGCTCGGCGTGCATCGCCACCCACGCTGCGGGAGTGAGTAATCCGAATGGCGCGTAGTGCGCCATGAACAGCGGGGTCTCCGCCATGCTGCGGCCACTGCCGCCGAACCGGAACCCCGAGCGTTCGTTGAAGGCGCGCCAGCACACCACCACATCGGCGACTCCCGTAGCGACGGCCATGGCAGCATGCACCACCGTGCCGGCCGCCGCACCGCCGCCGTGATGTACGCGGGAGAAGAAGTTCAGGTCGCCGATGCCCACATTTCGGGCGATGTCGATCTCGTCGCTGGAGTCCATTGTGAAGGTGACCATGCCGTCGACGTCGCCAGGCGCCAGGCCCGCGTCGTCCAGAGCGGCGCTGACCGCCTCGCACGCCAATTGCAACTCGCTGCGCCCGGATTCCTTGGAGAACTCGGTCTGGCCGATGCCGACAATGGCGCAGCTGCCGGGTAGTGAGCTGCTCATGCGCCAGCCCCGTCGAGCAGGCTGAGGATGGCGGTGCCGGAGACATGATCGCCCAGGCTGTTGGAGCCCCTGAAGCTGACCTCGACGAAGTTCTCGCCGCCCGTCCCTTCGGTTTTCCCGGTCACGCTGCCGGTGAACCGCAGCGGATCGTCCGGGAAGCACGGAACGCCAAGGCGGATCGACAGATTCTTGACCATTGCTTCCGGGCCTGCCCAGTCGGTCAGGAAGCGAACGCAGTATCCGTTGGTGGTCAGGATGTTCATGAACAGGTTGGGTGAGCCCTGCTTCTTGGCGTACTCGACGTCGTGGTGCACCGGCATGAAGTCACGCGAGGCGATCGCACCGGCGACGATCATTGTTGTGGTGATGGCGACTTCGAGCGGAGCGACGTCGTCGCCGATCTCGATGTCGGCCCACTTCAAGGTGGTGGTGCGGTGTGCGGTTGTCGTCATCGGTGTCCTTCTTTAGGTGTATGTGCTGCCGATACCAGCCAGCTGCGCGGTGGCGCATCCAAGACTGAGCTCGTTGTGCTTGGCCCAGAGGAAGTAACGGTGCAGGGGATAGGTGATGTCGATCCCGATGCCGCCGTGAACCTGCTGGGCCGCCGACGCAACGCGAGCACCGGCGTCGGCGGCCCAGAACTTCGCGATCCGCGCCGCCCGCCGCGCCTCTTTCAAGGGGCGTCCGTTTGCGGTCAGCCAGGCCGCGTGCCAGGTAGTCCATCGGATCGCCTCGACGTCGATGAAGGCGTCGGCCAGCCGCTGCTGCACCGCCTGGAAGCTGCCGATCGGCCGGCCGAATTGCTCACGGCCGGTGGTGTATTCGGCGGCGATCTGCAAGGCCCGCTCGGCGACACCGAGCTGAATCGCGCACAGCCCGATCAAGGCTCGGGTGTAGAGGGATTCGATCGGCCCGTCGAGCCGATCATCGTCGGAAACGATTGCACCATCGAGGAATACGTCCGCATGCGGCTCGTGGTTGGTGGTCGCTACCGGCCGGATCTCGACGCCACGGGCGTCGCAGGGCAGCAGGAAGAGGCTGACGTCACCGTCATCGGTGGTGGCGGGCACCACCACGGTGTCGGCGAGCTGTGCGGCCGGGACCAGCTCTTTGGTCCCGTCCAGCCGCCACTTCGTGCCGTCGCGAAAAGCTTTGGTGCAGGGGTTCATCGGGTCGGAGCGGCCGGGCTCTTGCAGGCCGGCGCTCAGGATGCGGGTGCCCCCGATGACCCCGGGCAGGAACCGTTGCTGTTGCTCCTGGCTACCGTGCCGGGCGATCGGATCCGCGCCAAGCACCAAGGTCGCGTAGACCGGCGCCGGAGCCACGCTCCATCCGACCTCGGCCAGCAGCACCCCGAGTTCCACGAAGCCGTCGCCCGAAACGCAGGAGCCGCCCACCGATTCCGGCAGTCCGGCACCCAGCAGGTCGAGGGCCGCGAGTTCTTTCCAGAGCGCGGCGTCGTAGCGGGTCTCGCCGGCTTCGAGTTCCGTGAGTCGCTCCGGGGTGGCGCGGCGGTCAAAGAGCCCGCGCGCCACCTTGCTGATGGTCTCTTGTTCTTCGGTGAAGGTGAAGTCCATGAGGCACTACCTAGCTGCCGGGCCGGAACTGGTGTAGCACAAGCTCTTCGGTGCCAGTGCCGTCGAAGTTCTGGTAGAAGACCTCGACCGGCATGCCGACCTCGACGTCGGCCGGGTCGATCTCGCACAGGTTCGACACCAGCCGGACCCCTTCGGCGAGTTCGACCAGCACCACGATGTAGGGGTACTCGAAGAAGGGAAACTTGGGTTCGTGCGGGATGACGTAGCTGTAGACGGTGCCGCGGCCCGAGGATTCGATGGCCTCCCAGTCCAACGAACGGCAGTGGGGGCACATGGGCCGCGGCGGATTGCGCAGCGTCCCACATCCCTTGCAGCGCTGGATCAGCAGCTTGTGCTCGCGCAGCCCATTCCAGAAGAACTCGGTATCCGGACTGATCGGCGGCGCCAGTCGGGCGGTCACGAGTTGTCCGGCTTGAATCGCAGCACCCGGAATCGCTGGCGGCCCAGCACTTCGCCGTTCTGGTCGGAGTAGGTGATCACCCAGGTCAGAAAGAAGCCGGAGCCCTTCGCTGTCTTCTTCTCGTCGGAGACTTCCTCGAACACCGAGGTCGCGCTGATCACGTCGCCGAGACGGGGATAGCGTTCGATCTCGAACTCCGAGTTGGTCGCCACCGTGCTGCTGTATCCGGCTTCGTCGAGGAACGCCGTGGGGTTGTCCTTGATCTCCATCGGCGCGCCGCCGCGCTCTCCGATCCCTTCCAGCTTCGGCGACGGCATCGTCCAGGTTTGCAGCATGACCGGCGGCGACACGATGCCGCCGAATCGTGACGCGGCGGCGAACTCCGGATCGAGGTACGCCGGGTTCATGTCGTCGAGCGCGTAAGCCCAATGCCGGATCATCGGCTGGTTCACCGGATCCGGTGCCACCGTTGGCTTTTCGCTGCCGCCGGTGGGCTGGTCGACGAGCCCCCGTAACTTGGCGTAGAACTCGGTATCTTGGTCGGTCACGTGCTGGATCCTCCTGACTTATCCTGACCATCGTTTGGAGCCCGAAGGTCACGAGGTGCTCGCGGCATGCCCAATCCCGCCATGGCGATGATGTCACGCTGAATTTCGTTGGCACCGCCGCCGAACGTGTTGATGACCGCAAACCGGTACGCGGATTCCAGGGCCCCGCGCAGTGGCGCGTTGTCGCCTCGGCGTATTCCGTTGTGGTCGAGCACTTCCAGCAATTGACGCGCGACCTGTTGGGTGAGTTCCGTACCGAAGACTTTCGCGGCCGAGGCTTCCCCCATGCCCAGGATGCCCTTCGTCATCGCCGCGTTGACCCGCATATTGACCAACTTGTAGGCGGCCACCTGCGCTTCGACCCGGGCGAGAGCCAGCTGAACCCACGGTTGGTCGATGACGCGCCCGTCGTCGAGCTCGGTGGCGCGGGCCCAGTCCAGCGTCTTCTCGAACAGTGGCTCGAGCGCGCCGAGATTACCCAGGGCCGCGCGTTCGAAGTTCAACTGCGTGGTGATCAGCTGCCAGCCCTGATTTTCTTCGCCGACCAGCGCGCTAGCCGGTACCCGAACATCGTCGTAGAACGTGTAGAACGTCGAGACACCTGGCATCGTGTGCAGCGGCTGCCACGAGAATCCCGGCGACGAGGTGGGCACGATGAGAATCGAAATGCCCTTGTGCTTCTTGGCATCAGGGTCGGTCCGGGCAGCCAGCCAAATGTAGTCGGCATAGGCGGCGCCACTGGTGAACATCTTCTGACCGTTGATCACATAGTCGTCGCCATCGCGCACCGCGACGGTGCGCACCGAGGCCAGGTCACTTCCCGCGCCAGGCTCCGAGTAGCCGATCGCGAACTCCACGGAGCCGTCCAGAATCGCAGGCAGAAATCTCTGCTTCTGTTCCTCGGTGCCGCACTGCATCAGGGTCGGTCCGACGGTGTTGAGTGTGACCAGGGGGATGGGGGCATTGGCCCGGCGTGCCTCTTCCGAGAAGATGAATTGTTCGATCGCCGAAAACCCCTGGCCCCCATACTCTTTAGGCCATCCGACGCCCAGCAGGTTAGCGGCGGCGAGGGCGCGGATACAGTCGCGAGTTGCGGTGCCGCCCTCCAATTGTCCGCTGACCGAGGCGACACGCTCCGGCGTCATCACCTCTGCCAGGGTCGCGCGCATCTCGGCGCGCAGCCGCTCTTGCTCCGGGGTGTACTCGAGATCCATCGGCTCACACCCCCAACCGCACTGGCATGCGCTTCACGCCGGGCACCATGGTGGCCCGCATCCGGTCCACGGCGCCGACCAGCTCCAACTTGGGGAAGCGCCGCAGCAGCTCGTCGAACAGCACGGTCGCTTCCAGGCGCGCCAATTGCGCTCCGACGCAGGAGTGTTCGCCGCACCCGAACGCGATGTGCGGGTTGGGTTGGCGGGTCACCTTGAATTCCTCGGAGTCGGGCCCGAATATCTCCTCGTCCCGATTGGCCGAGCCGTACAGCATCACCACCACCTCGCCCTCGCGGATCAGCTGACCACGAATCTGGACATCGGTCGTCGCGGTGCGCGCCATGTGCACGACCGGGCTGTTCCACCGCAACATCTCCTCGACGGCGAGCGGAATCCGGGTGGGATCCTCGATGAGGAGCCGGCATTGGTCGGGGTGTTCGATGAGGGCCAGCGTGCCCAGTGCGATCAGGTTTCGGGTGGTTTCGTTGCCGGCCACCAGCAGCAGGAACGCGAAGTTGAGGAGATCTTCGTCGGTGAGCCGGTGCTCATCGATATCGGCCTCCGCCAACACCGACAGCAGGTCATCGCGCGGTTCGGCCCGCCGGGCGGCGATCAACTTTTGGAAGTACTCGAAGAGCTGTCCCATCGCCACGAGGGAGTCGAGTTCGATCTCGGGGTCCGCGTTGCCAGTGGCCGCGTCCGACCAGGTCCGGAATTGCTCCCAGTCGTCTGGAGGGGCGCCGATCAATTCGGCGATCATGCGGGTGGGCAGCGGCGCGGCGATCTCTTCGGCGAATTCGTGCACGGAACCGGGTTCGATGCCGTCGAGGATTCCGCGCACGATCTCGCGGATCTTCGGCTCCAGGATCGAAACGTGACGCCGGGTAAATCCGGAGTTGATCAGCTTGCGCAGCTGCCGGTGCCGCGGCGGGTCGGTGAAGATCAGACTCCCTTCTTGCGAGGGGCTGGGCAGTGCCGGGTCCGGAATGGTGATGCCTTTGGTCGACGAGAACAGCGCCGGGTTGCTCGACACGTAGCGGATGTCCTCGTACTTCAACAGCGCCCAGAAGTCCGTGACGTCGTTCCAGCACACCGGGGCGCTCGCGCGCAGCTCGCGGTAAGCGGGATAGGGGTCGCCCGCATAGAAATCGGGGGAGTGCAGTGGGAATGCGGTTCGCACAGCAAGCCCCTCTCGAAGGACACGCGATCGGACAGATTGACTCGATCTGTCTTGCGAGATGTGTCTACTCCGCATCTCGGTGCGCTGTCAATACTGCACTAACACGCTGAAATACCTCAGAATTCGACGGATTGACGATTGACGGAGGACTCCGAGGCGTGTACACCAAGTGATCAGATGACCGAACTGGGTGAGGAATCACATGGCCGATTCACACGCTCTTGTCGACAGCTATCAGCTCTACATCGATGGAAAGTGGGTGGAGCCGCAGGACGGTCGGTACGACGACATCTCCCCGGCCACCGAGCAGACCATCGCCACCGCACCCGATGCGAGCGTCGCCCAGGTCGATGCCGCGATCGGTGCGGCACGGCGGGCCTTCGACAGCGGGCCATGGGCCACCATGGGCACCGAGCAGCGCGCCGGGTGCCTCAATCAGCTGGGCGACGCGCTGATGAAGCACGCCGACGATTTCTTCGCACTGTCCCAGGTGGAGTGGGGCTGCACCGCGAATGAGCGCATGATGCAAATCGACGGCGCCGCATTCATGTCCATGCACGCCGCACAGCTGACCACCCAGCTGACCGACCAAGAGGTCAGTGGGATGGGCGCCGGAAATACATTGCTGCGCCATGAGCCGCTGGGTGTCGTGTCGGTGTTGACGCCATGGAACTTCCCGCACTGTCTCAACGTCATGAAGCTGAATCACGCCTTGGCCGCGGGCAATACCGTCGTGCTCAAGCCCTCGCCGTTGACACCGCTGGCCGGGCTGGCGCTCGCGCGGATCATCGACGAGCACACCGACATCCCGCCCGGCGTGGTCAACGTGGTCACGCCGTCCGGAGTCGAGGCGGCCAAGCTGCTCACCACCGACCCGCGGATCGACATGGTGAGCTTCACCGGCAGCTCGGTGGTCGGTCGTCAGGTCATGTCCGCCGCCGGCGACACGATGAAGCGGATCCTGCTGGAACTGGGCGGCAAGTCGGCCAGCATCATCCTCGACGACGCGCACATCACCGACGAGGCGCTGCAGCAGATGCTGTTCCAGTCCTGTTCGATGCACGCCGGACAGGCGTGCATCCTGCACAGTCGACTGCTGCTGCCCGATTCGCTGTACGACGACGTCGTCGAGCGCCTCGCCGCATTGGCGCGCGCGGTCAAGGTCGGCGATCCCGCCGATCCCGACGTGCAGATGGGTCCGCTGATCAGCGCGGCGCAGCGGGACCGGGTAGCGGCGCACGTCGCCGGGGCACAAAGCGACGGGGCGAAGCTGGTGGCCGGGGGCGGTCGTCCGGCCGGACTGGACGTCGGCTTCTACTTCGAGCCAACGATTCTCACCGACGTCGAGCCGAATTCGACTATCGCACAAGAGGAAGTCTTCGGTCCGGTGTTGACGGTGCTGCGTTATCGCGACGACGACGACGCCGTCGCGATCGCCAACAACTCCCAGTACGGCCTGTCCGGCGCGGTGTGGGGCGGCGACGTGGACCGCGCCGTCGGCGTCGCGCGCCGCATCCGCACCGGCCAGATCGCCGTCAACGGCGCTACGCCGGGTGGCGCGCCGTTCGGCGGTTTCAAGCTCAGCGGGTTGGGCCGCGAGGGCGGTGGCATCGGCGGGATACATCAGTACATGGAACCGATGGCCATCGGTCTTCCCGCGTGACGGGACGCCTTGCCGGGCTACACATCGTCGAAATCGCCGAAGAGATCTCCGGCCCTTACGCCGCAAAGCTTCTCGTCGACCTCGGTGCCGAGGTGACCAAGATAGAAGGGCCCAGTCCAGACCCGCTGCGCCGTTGGGGCCCGTTCCCCGGCGGCGTGCCCGACCCGCAGCGCTGCGGCCTGTTCGAGTACCTCAATGCCGGCAAGCGCAGCGCCACCATGGCGGACGCCCGCGAGCTGATCGCTCAGGCGGATGTGCTCGTCGAGAATTTTGCGCCGGGGACGCTGGAAGGCTCCGGATTGGACGTCGACAGCCTGAGTAAACTCAACCCAAACCTGGTGCTGCTCCGCATATCTCACTTTGGGCAGTCCGGACCGTGGCGAAACCGGGCGGCCACATCGCTGACGCTGCAGGCCGCGTCGGGTTGGATAAGTGCCCGCGATCCCGACCGCCCTCCGGTGCAGGTGGGGGCCCGCATCGCGGAGTACGTCGCGGGTGCCTACGGTGCGTTGGGCGCGCTGACCGCGCTGCGGCTGCCGCCCGCCGGGCACGTCAGAGAAGTGGACGTCTCGCAGCTCGAATCGCTGTTGTCGACGCTGCCCTATCCCATGCTCATGGCGCAGAAGATGCGAAGTCTCGGCTTACCCGCCAACGCGCGAGGAGCCCCGATGCTGGGCGTGGTCCGCGCCGCCGATGGCTGGGTGGGGATCAACTGCCTGACGGGTCAGCACTGGCTCGATGTGTGCGCGATGCTCGGCCTGCCCGAGTTCGCCGAGCAGCAGATTGCGATCATGTTGGGCGGTCCCGAGCGCGCCGAGTTCTACGCTCGGGCAGAGCCGTTGCTCGCCGAGCAAACCGTCGCTGAGATCGTCGAGCTGAGCCAGGCGTTGCGCATTCCGGCCGCCCCGGTCAACGACGGCGCCACCGTGCTGGACTGCCCGCAATACGCCGAGCGCGGGTTCTTTGTCGAAGGCGGTGGCCAGGGGTGGTCCTTCCGGCGTCCGGGGCAGGCTTTTCGGTTCACCCAAAGCGCTGCGGCACAGCCTGATCCGCCGACCCGCCAACGGGTCGGCGAATTGCCTTTTGCGGGATTGAAGGTGCTCGACCTGACCACGTTCTGGGCCGGGGCCTATCTGACCTGCTACCTGGGCGCGTTCGGTGCCGATATTGTCAAGGTCGAATCCATCCAGCGGCCCGACGGTTTTCGCTACTCCGGCGCGTTCCCCTTCGAGGGCGACGACTGGTACGAGCGCAGTGGGCTATGGCAGGCCACCAACCTCAACAAGCGGGACCTCACGCTCGACCTGACCTCGCGGCGCGGCCTGGAGATCGCCCGGCGCCTGGCCGCGCAGGCCGACGTTGTCGTGGAGAACTTCTCACCGCGAGTGGTGGAGCAGTTCGGCCTGGATTACGAGTCGCTGGTCGCGCTGAAGCCCGACGTCATCGCGGTCCGGATGCCGGGTTTCGGCCTGCACGGTCCCTGGCGCAACTACGTCGGCTGGGCGTTGAACTTCGAGCAGACCGCGGGGATGTCGGCGGTCACCGGCTATCCCGACGGGCCGCCGTGCAATCCGCAGGGTCCCGCCGATCCCGTCGTCGGTGTGCACGCCGGGGTCGCGCTGCTGGCCGCGCTCGAGCATCGGCGCCGCACCGGGGAGGGGCAGCTGATCGAGGTCGCCCAGATCGAGGTCGCCGCGTGCGTGACCGCGGAACCGGTGATCGCGTATTCGATGAACGGTGTCGTCCAGCCACGGGAAGGCAATCGCCGGCGCGGCTACCTGCAGGGGGTGTATCCGACTGACGAGGACGGGGTGTGGGTCGCGCTGTCGGTGCCCGATGATGGGCTGGTCGACCACGACGTGTTCGACGAGCTGGTCGCTGCCTGGACGAGAACCCAGCAACCGGCCGTTATCGTGGAAACCCTTCGGGCGCAACATATTCCGGCCGAACAGGTGATCACGGGCGAGCAGATGTACGACCCGGATCTCATCGGTGCCCAGCTCGACGCGCGCGGATACTACGAAGAGTTCGAGCACCCGATCACGGGTTCGCGCCGCTACCCGGGCTGGCCGGTACGGTTCACCCCCGGTCCGGCCCGCCAGCACCGCACGGCGTCACCCACGCTGGGGCAGCACAACGATGAGATCCTTTGCAGCCTAGGTCTTTCGGGCGACGAGGTTGCCGTCCTGCGCGACGAACGGGTGATCGGTGAACGGGCGCTCAACGCCTAGCGGCCTGTGCCAAGCCGCACCGGCATGCGTTTAACCACGGGCAGCATGGTCGCCGGCATCCGGTCCACTTCACCGGCGAGTTCCAGCTCGGGAAAGCGCCGCAGCAGTTCGGCGAAAAACGCCGACGCCGTCACGCGGGCCAATTGTGCACCCACACAGGAATGTTCGCCGCAGCCGAAGGCGATGTGCGGGTTGGGGTGGCGAGTCACCTTGAATTCCTCTGCGTCGGGACCGAATACGTCTTCGTCGCGGTTGGCCGACCCGTACAGCATCACCACGACGTCGCCCTCGCGGATCAGCCGACCTCGAATCTCGACGTCCGTGGTCGCGGTGCGCGCCATGTGCACCACGGGGCTGCTCCACCGCAAAATCTCTTCCACGGCAACCGGGATCAGCGTGGGATCCTCGGCCAGCAGGCGGCGCTGGTCGGGGTGTGCGATCAGCGCCAGCGTGCCCAGCGCGATCAGATCGCGGGTGGTTTCGTTTCCGGCTGCCAGCAGCAGGAACGAAAAGTCGAGCAGCTCTTCGTCGTTGAGTCGAATGCCGTCGACCTCCGCGTCGGCCAACACCGAGAACAAATCGCCGCGGGCCTCGGTGCGCCTGGCCGCGATCAGTCGGCGGAAGTAGTGGTAGAGCCCTCCGGCGGCGGCCATCGGGTCGAGGTCGGTCGTCGAGTCGGCGGTGCCGATGGCCGCATCCGACCATGCTCGCAGTTGTGCCCAGTCGTCGCGCGGGGCGCCGACGAGTTCGGCGATCATCCGGATGGGCAGCGGAGCGGCAACCTGCTCAATCAAGTCGTGGACGGAATCGGGTGCTAAACCGTCGAGGGTCGCGCGCACGATCTCGCGGATCCCGGGTTCGAGAATGGCCACTTGTCGCCGGGTAAACCCGGAGTTGATCAGGCTGCGCAGCTGACGGTGCCGTGGCGGGTCGGGGAAGATGAGATTGTTCTCCTGCACCGGGGGCGGCAGCTGGCCATCCGGCATGTTGATGCCCTTGGTGGGGGGGAAGGCGGCCGGATGGCTGGACACGAACCGGATGTCGTCGTACTTCAGCAGCGCCCAGAATCCGATGACGTCGTTCCAGCAGACCGGCGACGTCGCGCGCAGTTCCCGGTAGGCGGGGTACGGATCGCCCGCATAGAAGTCGGGGGAGTGCAGCGGAAACGAAGTCCGCATCCCAACGCCTCCCTGACCTTGTCCCGCAGCAGCACTATAGGTCCAAGGCCATCGGCGTGCCCGCGTGAGCCTTTGGTAAACGGCTCGTCACATGCCAAGCTGCTGGCATGGTCTTCGACATCGCTCGTCCGAAGCTTGAGGGGAACGTCGCCGTCGGCGAAGACCGCCAAATCGGGTTCGCCGAATTCGGTGACCCGCAGGGCCGGGCGGTGTTCTGGCTGCACGGAACTCCCGGCGCTCGTCGCCAGATCCCCACCGAGGCCCGCCTGTACGCCAAACAGCACGGCATCCGGCTGATCGGCCTGGACCGCCCCGGGACCGGCTCGTCATCGCCCCACCTGTACGAGAACATCGCCGCCTCCGCCGACGACCTGCGCACGATCGCCGACATTCTCGGCATCGACAAGATGGCCGTCATCGGCCTGTCCGGCGGCGGCCCGTACGCGCTCGCGGCCGCCGCGGCAATGCCCGAGCGGGTAGTGGCGGCGGGCATCCTCGGCGGCGTCGCGCCCTTCCTCGGCGACGAGGGGATCACCAGCGGCCTGATGAACCTGGGCAAGCGGGCGGCGCCCCTGTTGCGGTTGGGCGGCGACCCCCTGCGGATCGGCGCCAGCCTGATGGTTCGGGCGATCCGTCCCTTCGCGAACACCGCGCTGTTTCTGTACGCCGCGATATCGCCCGAGGGCGACCGGCGTCTGCTCACCCGGCCCGAGTTCGGGGCCATGTTTCTCGACGATCTGCTCAACGGCAGCCGCAAGCAGCTGGCGGCGCCCTTCAACGACGTCGTCCTGTTCACCCGGGATTGGGGATTCCGGCTCGACGAGGTCAAAGTCCCGGTCCGCTGGTGGCACGGCGACAGTGACCACATCGTTCCGTTCGCCCACGGTCAGCACGCCGTGGCCCTGCTGCCCGACGCCGAGCTGATCGTGCTGCCGGGAGAAAGCCACCTGGGCGGGTTGGGTCGCGGCGAGGACGTCCTGTCCACGCTGATGAAGATCTGGGACGAGCAGGCCTGACGCGCCGGAGGTAGCCTGCAGACGTGCTGCTGGCATCGCTGGATCCCTCGAAAGTCGCCGCCACAGACATCGCGGACGCGGTCACCATCGACGGCGCCGTACTCAGCCGCAGCGACTTGGTCGGAGCCGCGACCTCGGTTGCCGAGCGCGTCGGTGGGGCGGACCGGGTCGCGGTGCTGGCCACGCCGAGCCCATCGACCGTGCTGGCGATCACCGGCTGCCTGAACGCGGGCGTCCCCTTTGTCCCGGTGCCCTCCGATGTCGGCGCCGCCGAACGCCGGCACATGCTCAGCGACTCCGGGGCCCAGGCGTGGTTGGGCCCGGCCCCCGAAGAAACCGAGGGCCTGGCGCACATCCCGGTCCGGCTGCACGCCCGCTCCTGGCATCGGTATCCCGAGCCGTCGCCCGAGTCCACCGCGATGATCATCTACACCTCGGGCACCACCGGAGCGCCCAAAGGCGTCGTGGTGAGCCGCCGGGCGATCGCCGCCGACCTGGATGCGCTCGCGCAGGCCTGGGAGTGGACGCCCGACGACGTTCTGGTGCACGGACTGCCGCTGTTCCACATCCACGGCCTGGTGTTGGGACTACTCGGCTCGCTGCGGGTCGGAAATCGTTTCGTGCACACCGGAAAACCCACCCCGGCCGGCTACGCCCAGGCCTGCTCCGACGCGGGCGGCTCGCTGTTTTTCGCGGTCCCTACAGTGTGGTCACGGGTGGCCGCGGACGAGGCGGCCGCTCAGGCGCTGCGGCCGGCGCGGCTCTTGGTGTCCGGTAGCGCCGCGCTGCCGGTGCCGGTGTTCGACCGGTTGGCGAACCTCACCGGGCACCGGCCCATCGAACGGTACGGCGCGTCGGAGTCGCTGATCACCATCTCGACGCGCGCGGATGGCGAACGCCGTCCCGGCTGGGTCGGCCTGCCGATTGCCGGCGTGCAGGCCAGGCTGCTCGACGACAACGGCGACCCGGTGCCGCATGACGGGGAAACGGTGGGAAAACTGCAGGTCCGCGGTGCCACGCTGTTCGACGGCTACCTGAACCGGCCGGAAGCCACCGCCGAAGCTTTCGATGGCGACGGCTGGTATCGCACCGGCGACGTCGCGGTGGCCGACGGCCAGGGCATGTATCGCATCGTCGGCCGCGAATCCGTCGACTTGATCAAGTCGGGTGGATACCGCGTCGGAGCGGGCGAAATCGAAACGGCGCTGCTCGGGCATCCGGGCGTGCAGGAGGCGGCCGTCGTCGGGCTGCCCGACGAGGACCTGGGGCAGCGCATCGTCGCATTCGTCGTCGGCTCCTCGGATCTGAACTCCGACGGGCTGATTAACTATGTCGCCCAAGAGCTTTCGATACACAAGCGGCCACGCGAGGTGCGGCTCGTCGATGCGCTGCCGCGCAACGCGATGGGCAAGGTCCTCAAGAAGCAGTTGCTGTCCGAGGGGTGAGCCGAGTCTCGGCCGTATCAACAAAGCGTCTCAATCTGACTCGTCAGCTGGCGCTTTGTCCGGTAGGCAGGATATTGCCAGGTCGTCAGACGAGCGCGAGCTCGCGGCTTGGCCTAACTTCGTTGGGTGGAGACGCAGGAAACCACACGCCCCGATGGGCAGTTAGGGATGGGCAATGGGTGAGTCGAGTCGCCCCGCGGGCCCGGTTGCGACGATGACGGCCGAACCGCGCTCCACGCCGCTGTGGCGGGTCGCGGCCTCCTGTCTGGTCGGCTCGGCGATCGAGTTCTACGACTTCCTCATCTACGGCACCGCGGCTGCGCTGGTGTTTCCCGCGGTGTTCTTCCCGGGCCTCAGTCCCGGGGTGGCCATGGTCGCCTCGATGGGAACATTCGCCACGGCGTTTCTCTCCCGGCCCATCGGCGCGGTCGTCTTCGGCTACTTCGGCGACCGGCTCGGCCGCAAGAAGACGCTGGTCGCCACGCTGCTGATCATGGCCATGGCCACCGTGGGCGTCGGCCTGGTGCCCAGCACGGCGTCCATCGGCATGGCCGCGCCGCTGATCCTGATGGTCCTGCGTCTGGTGCAAGGGTTCGCGGTGGGCGGCGAATGGGCCGGGTCGTCATTGCTGAGCGCCGAGTACGCGCCCGACGGCAGGCGTGGCCTGTTCGGCATGTTCACCCTGCTCGGCGGCGGTGTCGCGGGAATCATGAGCAGCCTGACCTTCCTGGGCGTGAACGTCACCATCGGCGAATACAGCCCGGAGTTCCTGCAGTGGGGCTGGCGGGTGCCGTTCCTCATCAGCGGGGTGATGATCGCCGTGGCCCTGTATGTGCGGCTCAACATCGACGAAACTCCGGTGTTCGCCGAGGAAAAGGCCCGCAACCTGGTGCCCAAAACGCCACTGTCCGAGTTGCTGAGGCTGCAGCGCCGCGAGATCGTCCTGGCCGGGGGCAGCGTGCTGGGCTCGATCGCCTTCGTCTACATGGGCAACACCTACCTGGCCATGTACGCGCATTCGCACCTGGGCTACACGCGCACCTTCATCTGGACGGTCGGGGCGCTCAGCGGCCTGGTGAGCGTCATCTCGGTCGTCATCTCGGCCACTCTGTGCGACCGCGTCGGGCGCCGCCGCCTGATGTTGATCGGCTGGGCGGCGTGCCTGCCGTGGGCGTTTGTGGTGATTCCGTTGATCGACTCCGGCAAACCCGTGTTGTACGCGGTCGCGATCGTCGGCATGTTCGCCATCAACGGCATCGGCAGCGGGCCCACCGGGGCCTTCATCCCGGAGCTGTTCGCCACCCGCTATCGCTACAGCGGAGCGGCGCTGGCGGTGAACCTGGCCGGCGTGATCGGCGGCGCACTGCCGCCGCTGATCGCCGGGACGCTGCTGGCGACCTACGGCAGCTGGTCGATCGGCGTCATGCTCGCCGCCCTCATGTCGGTCAGCCTGGTGTGCACGTATCTGCTCCCGGAGACCGACGGCACAACGCTGCGCGCGCCGGCGCCCGTCAGCTCAGTTGGCGTGTAGGTCCTCGTTGAGGGCGATGCCCTGACCGCCGCGGGCCACCACTTCCACGGCCCCGCTGACCGAATTGCGGCGGAACAACAGGTTGTTACCGCCGGAGAGTTCGACTGCCTTCATCGTCTTGCCTTCGGGCGTAATGACTTTGGTGCCCGCGGTGACATAAAGGCCGGCCTCGACGACGCAGTCGTCGCCCAGTGAGATGCCCACCCCTGCGTTGGCGCCCAGCAGACACCGCTTGCCGACCGAGATGACTTCTGTCCCACCGCCAGACAGCGTGCCCATGATCGAGGCTCCGCCGCCGATGTCGGACCCGTCGCCGACGACCACGCCGGCCGAAATGCGGCCTTCCACCATCGACGCGCCCAGGGTGCCGGCGTTGTAGTTGACGAAGCCCTCGTGCATCACGGTGGTGCCCGGCGCCAGGTGCGCGCCGAGCCGGACCCGGTCGGCGTCGGCGATGCGGACCCCGGTTGGCACGACGTAGTCGACCATGCGGGGAAACTTGTCCACGCCGTACACGGTCACCGGGCCCTTGCGGCGCAGCCGCGCGCGGACCGCTTCGAAACCATCGATCGCGCAGGGCCCGTGATTAGTCCACACCACATTGGTCAACACCCCGAACAAGCCGCCGGCGTTCAGCCCATGCGGCGCCACCAGTCGGTGTGACAGTAAATGCAGCCGCAGGTAAGCGTCGTAGGCGTCGGCGGCCACATCGTCGAGTGAGCCGATGACCGTGCGGACCGCGACGGTCTCGGTGTTGCGATCGTCATCACGGCCGACCAGCCCGCCAAGTTCCGGTGGCACATCCGACAGCGCCAGGCGCGACGTGCCAGTGCTGCCCGATTCGGTCAGTTCCGGTGCGGGGAACCAGGTGTCGAGGATCGATCCGTCGGCGGCCAGCGTCGCCAACCCGATGCTTGCAGCTCCAGTCACGGTCGCCACGGTACTGGCCGCACCCCAACGATTAACCTTGGGGGCGTGCTGGACTTGCAGGGCGATCCGATCGAGCTGACCGCGGCGCTGGTGGA
Source organism: Mycobacterium numidiamassiliense (assembly GCF_900157365.1). Lineage (GTDB taxonomy): Bacteria > Actinomycetota > Actinomycetes > Mycobacteriales > Mycobacteriaceae > Mycobacterium > Mycobacterium numidiamassiliense. The sequence goes on from NZ_FUEZ01000004.1 coordinate 1,900,034, forward strand.
CATCCCCAGCGAATCACGCGACGAAGCGCGCATCGCCGACGAGGTGGAGGCCGCGCTGCGCGCCCAGACCTCCGGCTTCGAGATCGTCCGCAACGGCAACGCCGTGCTGGCCCGCACCCGGCGAAACCTGCCGTCGCGGGTGCTGCTGGCCGGTCACCTGGACACCGTGCCCGCGGCCGACAACCTGCCCAGCCGCCGCACCACCGACCACGACGGCGACGTGCTGCACGGTTGCGGCACCGCCGACATGAAATCGGGTGACGCGGTGTTTCTCCATCTGGCGGCCACGGTGGCCGAGCCGGTGCATGACCTGACCCTGGTGCTCTACGACTGCGAGGAAATCGATTCGGCCGCAAATGGTTTGGGCCGCATCGAGCGCGAGCTGCCGGACTGGCTGGCCGCCGACGTCGCGATCCTGGGCGAGCCCACCGCCGGCTACATCGAGGCGGGCTGTCAGGGGACGCTGCGCGTGGTGATCAGCGCCGCCGGAACACGGGCGCACTCGGCGCGATCCTGGTTGGGCGACAACGCAATTCACAAGCTGGGCACCGTCCTGGACCGGCTGGCCCGCTATCAGGCCCGCACGGTGGACATCGACGGGTGCGCGTACCGCGAAGGGTTGTCAGCGGTCCGCGTCGACGGCGGAGTGGCCGGCAACGTCATTCCCGACGCCGCATCCGTCACGGTCAACTACCGCTTCGCCCCGGACCGGACGCCCGTCGACGCGCTGCAACACGTGCACGACGTGTTCGACGGCATCGACGTGCAGATCGAGCAGACCGACTCCGCGGCGGGCGCACTACCCGGCCTGTCGCAGCCGGCCGCCAAGGCTCTGGTCGAGGCCGCCGGCGGGCAGGTCCGGGCGAAGTACGGCTGGACCGACGTGTCCCGGTTCGCCGCGCTGGGCATACCCGCGGTCAATTTCGGCCCCGGCGATCCCAACCTGGCGCACACGCGCGACGAGCGGGTGCCCGCCGCCGCGATCTCCGCGGCCGTGGCGATGCTGCGGCCTTATCTGGGCGGCTAGGAGTACTGCGCCGCCTGCGCGGCGGCATCGGAGGCCGCCGCGCGCATGCCCAACGACGCGAACTCGTCGGACACCGTTCGCAGTGCCGTGCCGTCGCGGGCCGCCAGCGCCTGGGCGTGGGCGAGGGCGAGGCGGCCGGCGACGCAATCGATCTCGCCGCACAGCCGCGTCAGCGGGTCCACCGCGCGGCTGTCCCCGAGCCGGACGGTCTCGTGCCAGGCCTGCAGCGCAACACCGTGCTGCCCGCCGCGCTCCGCCATCCGGGCCGCATCGCGGGCGGCCGCGACCGCGCCGTGGATATCACGTCCCGCGGCCAGCCGCCAGGCCCGCGCCACGCCGAGCTCCGGCCCGAACAATGCCGACTTGGTTCCGTGTCGGGATTCGGCCTTGCTCAATACCTTTGCCGCACCAGCGATGTCGTTCTGCTGTGCCAGCGCGGACGCCAGCAGCATCAGGGACAGCGGTCCCCAGGAGTACCCGGTGCGTTCCAATGCGGCGCTCGCCGGGCCGAGTAGCGTTGCGGCGTGGCCGAATTCGCCGGCGGCGATCAGCACATGCGCGAGTAACACCTCACCGATCGCGCGGCCCGGCTGCTGTAACTCGGCGAAATCGGTGAACTGCCTGGCGAGTTCGGCCGCGGCCTCGAGCTGGCCGGCCATCAGCAAGGTGGTGGTCTGACCGAGGCCGACCGTGAAGCGCAGCAGCCCCGGATGCTCGGCGTCCATCGCGCGCCGCGCCAACGGCTCGACCTCATCGAAGCGGCCCTGTCGCGCCGCGCACAAGGTCGCCGCGCTGGCCGCCCAGGCCACCGCCTGGTCGTCGGCGGATGGCGACGCCAGCACCTCGGTGGCGATGTCGACGGCATTGGCGAGGTTGCCCGCGTTCATCGCGAAGGTGGCGCTCAGCGCGTCCAGCGTGACCCGTGGACCCGCATCCGGAATCCGGTTGCGGATGGTCTGCAGGAAAGCCGTCGCCCGCTCCGGCTGGCCGAGCATGAAGAACTGATTGGCCGCCCGCGGCAGCGTCCAGGCCATCAGCTCCGGCTCGCTCAGTTCGGCGGGGTCGATCGCGGCCAGCAGCGCCTCGGCCTCCCGGCCGCGGCCCTGGAACGCCAGCGAATTCGCCAGCGCTAGCCGCGCCGCCAGGTCGCCGGAGCGGTCCAGCGCCGAGCGGGCCAGCCGTTCGCCAAGGACGAGGTCGCCCAGCCGCAACGCCTGCACGGCCGCGGCGATCACCTCGGCCACCGGCTGCTCGGCGTCACTGTCCAGCGCCAGACACGCCAGCCGCAGCCGGTCGCTGAGCTCATCCGACGGCCGCTGCGAAAGCCGGTGGACCAGCTCGGTGCGGCGTCGCCGGGCCCCCTCGCGGCCCAGCACCGCGAGCGTCCGTTCGGCGAACAACGGGTGGGCGGTGTAGGCCACCACATCGGCCGGGTCGTCCGCGCGCGCCCGGGTCTCCGCCGCGCCCCAGTCCTGCGCCTCGGCCACCGCGCCGTCGCCGGCCAGCGCCGCCAGATCGGTGACCGACAGCGGCTCGGCGACCGCGAGGAATTCCAGCACTGCCCGCGCCGGCGTGGGCAATTCGGCGATGAATTCGTCGACCCCGGCCGGGTTGGCCGCGTCGGCCCCCGCGACATCGACGCGATCCAGCAGGCCGTCGGACCACAGCGCCGCGATCGCCTCGGGCGTCGCGCCGAACTCGGCGCCGCGGGCGGTGACGATCATCCGGGCGGTACCGGCCAACGCGAGCTGGTAGACCAGCGTCGCCGACAGGATGTCCAGCTGGTGGGCGTCGTCGACCACGAGCAGCAGCTGACCCGGCACCCCGCGCGCCAGCGAGGCCCGGGCGGCGCGCAACAGCGCGGCCGGCTTCCCGACGTCGGCGATGTCGACCAGGTGGCCGAACGCGCCGAACGGGACCATGCGCTCGGTCGGGGTCCCGGTGACCCAGCGGACGACGGTGTCGGGATACCGCTGGCTGAGATGTTCGGCGGCCAGCCGCGCCAGGGTGGATTTGCCGATGCCGTCGGGTCCCAGCACCACGGCCCCCGGCCGCGAGGAATCGACCAGGGCAGCGTCCAGCTGCTCCAATGCGGCCTCGTGTTGAGGGACGTTCCATCGAATCGGCACCAGCCGGAGTGTATTGCGCCTGTGTCCTCGGTCACTGCCCGACCGGTGAGAGGCCCGACTGTGCGCGTCGTCGAGCTTGGTCTACCTTTGGCGGATATGCGCGCCGAACGCGATTCATCCCGCGAATGGGCGGTGTGTGTCTACTGCGCATCGGGACCCATGCATCCCGAATTGCTGGAATTGGCCAGCGAACTCGGCGAGGCGATCGCCGACCGCGGCTGGACGTTGGTGTGGGGCGGCGGCCACGTCTCGGCGATGGGTGCGGTGTCGAGCGCGGCACGGGCGCGAGGCGCGACGACCATCGGCGTCATACCGCAACAGCTGATGCGCCGCGAGATTGCTGACGCGGCGGCCGACGAGCTGATCGTCACCGACACGATGCGCGACCGGAAGCGGATCATGGAAGACCAGTCGGATGCGTTTCTCGTATTGCCGGGCGGCGTCGGCACTCTCGACGAGCTGTTCGAGGCGTGGACGACGGGCTATCTGGGTATGCACGACAAACCCGTGGTGATGCTGGATCCCTGGGGCCATTACGAGGGCTTGTGGGTTTGGTTGAACGGGTTGCTGGACAGCGGGTACATCTCGCAGTTGGCGATGGACCGGCTCATCCTGGTCGATAAGGTGGGTGCCGCATTAGAGGCGTGCGCGCCGTAACTTTCGGATGCGTCAAGGGGAATTGAGGGGTCACGTGTCCGGTCACGACGGAAAAGCGCGCAAACCGGTCGGCCTGGCCGACATCGCGTCGGGCATACCCGGTGTGCTGGCCGACTTGCTGGTGATCGTGCGGGGAACGCTGACCGGGCTGGTGGCCCGGCCGAACGCGCACAAGTCGATCGGGTCGGTGTTCCAGGATCGGGCCGCCCGCTTCGGCGACCGGGTGTTTGTGACATTCGGCGACCAACAACTGACCTACCGCGACGCCAACGCCGCCGCCAATCGCTACGCCGCGGTGCTGGCCTCGCGCGGTGTCGGGCACGGCGACGTCGTCGCGATCATGTTGCGCAACTCGCCCCGCACGGTGGTGGCCATGCTGGCAGCGGTCAAATGCGGTGCGGTCGCCGGCATGCTCAACTACCACCAGCGCGGCGACGTGCTGGCGCACAGCATCGGACTGCTGGAAGCCAAGGTGCTGGTCGCGGAGACCGATCTGGTCAGCGCCGTCACCGAATGTGATGCCCCGGCGGCCACCGCGACGCTGACCATCGACGACCTGGAGCGGTTCGCCGAGGGCGCGCCGGCCACCAACCCCGCGTCCACGTCGGCGGTGCAGGCCCGGGATCCCGCGTTCTACATCTTCACCTCGGGCACCACCGGATATCCCAAGGCGAGCGTGATGACCCACCGACGGTGGCTGGCGGCGCTGGCCGCATTCGGCGGTTTGGGGCTGCGGCTGAAGAGTTCCGACACGCTCTACAGCTGTCTGCCGCTCTACCACAACAACGCCCTGACGGTCGCGGTGTCGTCGGTCATGAACTCCGGAGCGACGCTGGCGCTGGGGAAGTCGTTCTCGGCCACGCGGTTCTGGGACGAGGTGATCGCCAGCCAGGCCACGGCGTTCATCTACATCGGCGAGATCTGCCGGTACCTGCTCAACCAGCCGGCCAAGCCCACGGACCGCAAACACAAGGTCCGGCTGATCGCCGGCAACGGGCTACGGCCCGAGATCTGGGACGAGTTCACCCAGCGGTTCGGCATCGCGCGAGTGTGCGAGTTCTACGCATCCAGCGAAGGCAACGGCGCGTTCATCAACATCTTCAACGTGCCGCGCACAACCGGGATTTCGCCTTTGCCGCTCGCCTACGTGCAATACGACCCGGACACCGGCGCCCCGCTGCGCGACGACAACGGCCGGGTTCAGCGGGTGCCCGCCGGCCAGCCCGGCCTACTGCTCAGCCCGGTCAACCGGCTGCAGCCCTTCGACGGCTACACAGACCAGGAGTCGACCGAAAAGAAGTTGGTGCGCAACGCTTTCCGCGAGGGGGACTGCTGGTTCAACTCGGGCGACGTGATGAGCCCGCAGGGTATGGGGCACGCCTCTTTCGTCGACCGGCTCGGTGACACCTTCCGCTGGAAGGGTGAGAACGTCGCGACGACTCAGGTGGAAGCGGCGCTGGCCACCGACAAGTCCGTCGAGCAGTGCACGGTCTTCGGCGTCGAGATTCCGCACACCGGCGGCCGGGCCGGGATGGCCGCCGTCAAGCTGCGCGACGGCGGCGAGTTCGACGGCGCGTCACTGGCCCGCGCGGTGTACGACCAGCTGCCCAGCTACGCGCTGCCGCTGTTCGTGCGGGTGGTGGAGTCGATCGAGCAGACCACGACGTTCAAGAGCCGCAAGGTCGAGCTGCGTGAGCAGGCCTACGGCTCCGACGTGGCCGACCCGCTCTACGTGCTGGCCGGCCGCGACGAGGGCTACGTGCCGTACTACGACGAATACCCGGAAGAGGTTGCATCCGGTAAGCGGCCGCAGGGCTGAGGCTCGGCCAGCACGTTTGTCACATTGGCCACACCAGTTCCTGAATTGGGGAGCGTGCTGCCGTTTCAAAGGTGATAGCGCATGCGCTATCACCTTCGCGGATCGGTCATGGACAAGCGTGCCGGTGCTGGCGTGATGGATGTGACGGATGTGACGGATGTGACGCCAGCCCAGGGACCGCTCCCCGTTAGCCCGACACCATGCACTATGTACAGGTGCAAGCAAGTCTGTGCGGCCGGCCGGTCGCGGGGGATCGCGCGCTGATCATGGCGATCATCAATCGCACGCCGGATTCGTTCTACGACCGCGGTGCGACGTTCAGCGACGAGGCCGCCCGGGCCGCGGTCCATCAGGCGGTCGCCGATGGTGCCGACGTCATCGACGTGGGTGGGGTTAAGGCGGGCCCCGGCGAAACTGTCGACGCGCAGACCGAGATCGCCCGGCTGGTGCCGTTCATCGAATGGCTGCGGGGCGCCTACCCCGACCAGCTGATCAGCGCCGACACCTGGCGCTCCGAGGTGGCCAGGGTCGCCTGCGCGGCGGGCGCGGACCTGATCAACGACACCTGGGGCGGAATCGACCCCGAGCTGCCCGACGTGGCCGCAGAGTTCGACGTGGGGCTGGTCTGTTCGCACACCGGCGGCGCGCTGCCCCGGACCCGCCCGTTCCGGGTGCGCTACGGAACGACCACCCGCGGTGTCGTCGACGACGCCATCCGCCAGGTGACCGCCGCCGCCGAGCGGGCGGTCGCGGCCGGGGTGGCCCGCGATCGGGTGCTGATCGACCCGGCCCACGACTTCGGCAAGAACACTTTCCACGGGCTCGCGCTGTTGCGGCACATGGGCGACCTTGTTAAGACCGGGTGGCCGGTGCTCATGGCTTTGAGCAACAAGGACTTCGTCGGGGAGACTCTGGGGGTGGGATTGACCGAACGTCTCGAGGGAACGCTGGCTGCCACCGCGCTCGCGGCGGCCGCCGGTGCGCGGATGTTCCGGGTGCACCAGGTTGCGGCCACCCGGCGGGTTTTGGAGATGGTCGCCTCGATCGAAGGGACGCGCCCGCCTGCGCGCACCGTGAGGGGACTTGCATGACCGCATCGGAGCTGGTCGCCCGCGATCTCGCCACCGGGGCCATCGCGGCCCGGCCCGGCGACGTCTGGCTGTCCAGCCCCAGCTCGAGTCGTTCCGGCCGGACCCTGAAGCAGCTGCAAGAGGCGAAGGCCGGCCGCACCATCTCGGTGGTGCTGCCCGCCCTGAACGAGGAAGCGACGATCGCCTCGGTGATCGAGAGCATTTCACCGCTGCTCGACGGGTTGGTCGACGAGCTGATCGTGCTTGACTCGGGCTCCACCGACGACACCGAGATCCGCGCGATCACCGCGGGCGCCAGGGTGGTCAGCCGTGAACAGGCGTTGCCCGAGGTGCCGACCCGCCCCGGCAAGGGCGAGGCGCTGTGGCGCTCACTCGCGGCCACCAGCGGTGACATCGTGGTGTTCGTCGACTCCGACCTGGTCGACCCGCACCCGATGTTCGTGCCGTGGCTGGTCGACCCGCTGCTCACGAGTGACGGGATTCACCTGGTCAAGAGCTTCTACCGGCGGCCCCTGATGGTCCGCGAGGCCGACGGTGTCGAGGATGCGGATGGCAGTGCGGGCTCCACCGGTGGCGGGCGGGTCACCGAGCTGGCAGCCCGGCCGTTGCTGGCGGCGCTGCGGCCGGAGCTGGGCTGCATATTGCAGCCGCTGGGCGGCGAGTACGCGGCCACCCGGGAATTGTTGACGTCGCTGCCGTTCGGGCCGGGGTACGGGGTCGAGATCGGCCTGCTCATCGACACCTTCGACCGATTGGGCCTGGGCGCGATCGCGCAGGTCAACATGGGTGTGCGGGCGCACCGCAACCGGCCGCTGGCCGAGCTGGGGGCGATGAGCCGCCAGGTCATCGCGACCCTGCTGTCGCGGTGCGGGATTCCCGACTCCGGCGTCGGGTTGACGCAGTTCTTCGCCGGCGACGAGGGCTACACACAGCAGACGTCGCCGGTGTCGCTGGTGGACCGGCCGCCGATGAATCTGCTCAGGCCACGCTGATCGCTGAATTGTCGGCGCCGTAGGGCAAGATGACGGCGTGGCATTGGTCTTGCTGTACTTGGTCGTGTTGGTCCTGGTAGCGGTCGTGCTGTTCGTCGCGGCCAGTCTGCTGTTCGGCCGCGGTGAGCAGCTGCCCCCGCTGCCGCGCGGCACGACGGCGACCGTGCTGCCCGCCTACGGCGTCACCGGCTCCGACGTCGACGCGGTGAAATTCACCCAGGTGCTGCGCGGATACAAGACCAGCGAGGTGGACTGGGTCCTGGACCGGCTGGCTCGCGAGCTGGAGACGCTGCGCGGCCAGCTGGCGGCGGTGCACGCATCCTCGGTTGCCGCCGCCCCTGAAGGCGTCGAACACGACCCCACGGAACCTCAGGACGGCGAGGACCGTCAGGACTAGACGTGGGCGATGACGGATTGATTCGGTGCGACTGGGCGAGTTCCCAGTCAAAGATGTACCGCGATTATCACGACCAGGAGTGGGGCCGGCCGTTGCACGGCCGGGTGGCGCTGTTCGAGCGGATGAGCCTGGAGGCCTTCCAGAGCGGGCTGTCGTGGCTGATCATTTTGCGCAAACGGGAGAACTTCCGGCGTGCCTTCTCCGGGTTCGACATCGAGGAGGTCGCCGGGTTCACCGACGCCGATGTGCAGCGGTTGATGGCCGACGCGGGCATCGTGCGCAACCGCGCCAAGATCGACGCGACGATCGCCAACGCCCGCGTGGCCGCCGAGTTGGGGTCCGGCGACGAGTTGTCCGAGCTGCTGTGGTCGTTTGCGCCACCGGCCCGGCCGCGGCCCGCCGACAGCTCCGAAATCCCTGCGGCCACTGACGAATCGAAGGCGATGGCCAAAGAACTCAAACGGCGCGGCTTCCGGTTCGTCGGGCCCACCACCGCCTACGCGCTGATGCAGGCGACCGGGATGGTGGACGACCACATCCGCGCCTGCTGGGTGCCTTCGACGACTTCTTAGGGCGCATTGATCGGCTCGCCGAGGCCCTCACAGCCGGGTCTTGTGCATTTGGTCACCCGGATAGGGAACAATAGAAGGGTGATTTGGCAGTTCAACGTCGGGTACGGCTGGAAATTCGCTGGCGGGTCATGCTCGGCGCCGACCGCGCCCGCGAGGACGGGCCAGCTCGAATCTGGAGGGAGCACTCGATGGCGGCGATGAAGCCCCGGACCGGAGACGGTCCTCTGGAAGCAACCAAGGAGGGGCGCGGCATCGTGATGCGAGTACCACTCGAGGGTGGTGGTCGTCTTGTCGTCGAGTTGACGCCCGACGAAGCCGCCGCCCTAGGCGACGAACTCAAGGGTGTCACCAGCTAGGCCCTTCGCACCGAAGGTGTCCGGTCCGCCAAGGCGCGTAACCACCTGCCGGGTTAGGCGCAGACCTTCCGGTAGATGTCCAGCGTCTGCTCGGCGACCTGGACCCAGGAGAATTCGTCGATGCAGCGCTGGCGTCCGGCATGACCGTAGCGCTCCGCTTTTTCTGGGTCGGCGACGAGCGCATTGACCGCGGCGGCAAGCCTGTTCTGATACCCGGTCGGGTCGTCAGCGTCGTAGTGCACCAGCGACCCGGTAAGCCCGTCGACGACCACCTCGGGTATCCCACCGACGTCGGAGGCCACCACCGCCGTCCCGCACGCCATCGCCTCCAGGTTCACGATGCCCAACGGCTCGTACACCGAGGGGCATACGAAAATTGTTGCGGCCGAGAGGATTTCGCGTAGCTCCGCGCTGGGCAGCATTTCTTGGACCCAGAAGACCCCGGAGCGGCTGGCGGCCAGCCCAGCCACCGCGGTCCGAACTTCTTCGGCCAGCTCCGCCGTGTCGGGCGCCCCGGCGCACAGCACCAACTGCACGTCAGGGCTGAAGTGGTGCGCGGCCGCCACCAGGTGGGCGACGCCCTTTTGCCGGGTGATCCGACCGACGAACGCCACCATGGGCCGACCGGGATCGACCCCGAGGTCGGCCAGCACCGATCCGGTTCGCCCCGGCCCGGCCGGATACCACACGTCGGTGTCGATGCCGTTGTGGATGACATGCACAACGCTGGGATCCAGGGCGGGGTAGACCCGCAGCACGTCCTCGCGCATGCCCGAGCTGACCGCGATCACCGCGTCGGCGGCCAGCACCGCGTCGTGTTCCACCCACGTTGACACCCGGTAGCCGCCGCCGAGCTGCTCGGCCTTCCACGGCCGCCGCGGTTCCAGCGAATGCGCCGTCAGCACGTGCGGCACGTCATGGAGCATCGCGGCCAGGTGCCCGGCCAGCCCGGTGTACCAGGTGTGTGAGTGCACGACCGTCGCGGCCGACGCGGCATTGGCCATCACCAGATCTGCCGACAACGTGGACAGCGCCGGGTTGGCATTGCGCAGCCGCGCGTCGGGCCCGTAGGCGAATGCGTCCGGGCGCGGCGCACCCATGCAGTGCACGTCGACCGTGCACAATCTGCGCAGCTGGGCGACGAGTTCGGTGACGTGTACCCCGGCCCCGCCATAGACCTCTGGTGGGTATTCCCGAGTCATCATCGCCACCCGCATACCCGCACCGTAGTTGGCGCCGACGCGTCGCGCGCGCCGGGGGAGGACAAAAGGTCACGGCGATCGGCGCGCCGAAATGAGCCAAATACCTTGACGGACAGACCGTCAGCGGGTGACCGGTTGGAGGGCCAATACGTGTTGCCCCTGGCAGCTGTTCCCGGTGGCCATTAGGTTTGGAGCTATGAGGGAAGCGCCCCATGTGCTGGGCATCGTCATGGCCGGCGGTGAGGGCAAACGGCTGTACCCGCTGACCGCGGACCGGGCCAAGCCCGCAGTTCCCTTCGGTGGCGCCTACCGGCTCATCGACTTCGTGCTGTCCAACCTCGTCAACGCCCGCTATCTGAGGATCTGCGTTCTCACGCAATACAAGTCGCATTCACTTGACCGTCATATTTCGCAGAATTGGCGGCTGTCCGGTCTGGCCGGTGAGTACATCACCCCGGTACCGGCTCAGCAACGCCTTGGCCCGCGCTGGTACACCGGCTCCGCCGATGCGATCTATCAGTCGCTCAACCTGATCTACGACGAAGACCCGGACTACATAGTGGTTTTCGGCGCCGATCACGTATACCGGATGGACCCCGAGCAAATGGTCCAGTTCCACATCGAGAGCGGCGCCGGTGCGACCGTGGCCGGCATCCGGGTGCCGCGCGCCGCGGCCAGCGCGTTCGGGTGCATCGACGCCGACGAATCCGGCCGGATCAGGAACTTCTTGGAGAAGCCACTGGAACCGCCGGGAATTCCGAATGAGCCGGAAACCTCGTTCGTCTCGATGGGCAACTACATCTTCACCACCAAGGTGCTGATCGACGCGATCCGTGCCGACGCCGACGACGACAACTCGGATCACGACATGGGTGGCGACATCATCCCGCGATTGGTGGACGACGGGATTGCCGCGGTCTACGACTTCTCCGACAACGAGGTGCCCGGCGCCACCGATCGCGACCGGGCGTACTGGCGCGACGTGGGAACGCTGGACGCGTTCTACGACGCGCACATGGACCTGGTCTCGGTGCATCCGGTGTTCAACCTGTACAACCGGCGCTGGCCCATTCGCGGTGCGACGGAGAATCTGGCGCCGGCGAAGTTCGTCAACGGCGGCTCCGCCCAGGAGTCGGTGGTGGGCGCGGGCAGCATCATCTCGGCCGCTTCGGTGCGCAACTCGGTGCTGTCGTCGAACGTGGTCGTCGACGACGGTGCGATCGTCGAAGGCAGCGTGATTATGCCCGGCACGCGGGTGGGCCGCGGCGCGGTGGTCCGCCACGCGATCCTGGACAAGAACGTCGTCATCGGCCCGGGCGAGATGGTCGGCGTGGATCTGGAAAAGGACCGGGAACGTTTCGCGATCAGCAGCGGCGGTGTGGTCGCCGTGGGCAAGGGCGTCTGGGTCTAGGTCGCCGCTAGCCCGGGATCTCCGGGATGAGCAGGTGTGCGCCCCGATCGGGTCCCCAGTGCAAGGTGATGCGACCGCGCCCGGAATTCGAGTAGGCCGCCGGGAATTGGCCGGTGAGTTTGGCGGTCGGGCACAGCCAGCGCCCGGCGACCACCAACCGCAGCTGCTCGCCCGCCCTGAACAACGTCGCCGACGGCCCCAGCGCCACGTCGACGCGGACCACCTCACCGGCGGACACCGGCCGCGGCTCAGTACACGCCGCCACTGGCTCCCAGGGCTGGGAAAGCTCGGGGTCCAGCGCGCGCAGCGAAACTCGCTGCCAACCGGTGGTCACCCGGTCGCGGCCGTAACCGTACGATCCCTCGAACTCGACGAATTGTCCATCGCGCCACTTCTCCACGCCGACGAACAGGTTCGCGTCATCGCAGCCCTCCAGTTCGACCCACAATCGGGCGACCATCGGACCGGTCAGCTCGGTGTCTTCGGACGCCGTCCAACTGAATGCTGCTGCACGAGAATGTGTTTCGAATGTCACGCCGTCCGGGGTGGTTGGCGCCTCGGTCGTCAATTGCCCGGCAGTCAGATATAACGGCCGCCAACGGGTGCGGGCCAGCGGCCACTCGGCTTCCTCTCGCACCGCAGTGACGGTATCGCGGTCCTCGCGCACTTCCAGGCGGACACTGCGGGTCTCGGGTGACCCGTCCAGCACGGCGCGGAAGAACCTCAGCTGCTCGGCCAGCGCGGCATCGGAATAGAACGTCGCCCACTTGCCGCCGCGATGGGTGTAGAGGCGGGCGTGCTTGGAGCCGACCCGGGTGAACGCCCGCATCGAGCCGCGACTGTGCAGGTTGTTGTCCGAGAAGCTGCCGCAAACCAGCATGGGCACGTTGATCGCCGTCAGGTCGGGGGCCAGCGATTGCCAGAAGTCGTCGCGCAGCGGGTGCTCGTCTTGCATCTGCACGAGGTTGTAGGTCTGCCGCGTCGTCCGATCGACGATGCGCCCCCACAGACGCGCGAAGCCGACCTCGCGAATACCGCCGGGAAACATCAGGTCGCGGTAGACGTCGGTCCAGCCCTCCCACGGACAGATCGCCCGCAGCGCCGGTGGCTGCAGGGCAGCGACGGCGTACTGGCTGATCGCCAGGTACGACACCCCGAGCATGACGACATTGCCGTCGCACCAAGCTTGTTCAGCGATCCACTGCACCAGGTCATAGGTGTCCTCGGCCTCCTGCCGCGACAGCAGCTTTCCGGTGCCGTCGGAATGACCGCAGCCACGCGCATCGGCATTGACCACGATGAAGCCCTGCGGCACCCACCACGACGGGTCCGGTGCCTCCCACCCGGTCAGCGCCGAGAACGACACCGGTTGGGGCTGGCGGATCACCCGGTATTGCAGCGAATAGGTCCACATCATGGCGCGCCGCTTCGGCAGATTGTCCTTGCCGTAGGGATGGATGCTCAGAATCACCGGCCTGGGGGCGTCGGCATCCTCGCGACAGACGTTGATGCGCAGCACTGTTGAATCCCGTGTTGGCACGTCGACGTCGCGGTCGATAACGATATCGGCGGGCGCTTCGGTGACCGTGACGGGCGGTCGGACCATGCCGCGAATCCGGGTCAGCGCGTACCGCAGCGCGCTCGGGCGCCGCCACGGCGCGTGAAATTCCCCTGTCTTCACGATCGCAGATCGCGCCGTCGAAAAGCCATGGCGCCCAACGCGATCAGCATCGCATCGATGGCCAGCAGCCACAGCAACGGCACGGCGGTGAAGTCCTTACCAACCCGCGGCACGTGGCCGAACGGTTCGAGGTCGAGCACCCACTGGGGAAACCCGGCCAGCGACCCGATCAGGTACAAGGCGACGAAGCCGACCAGAACCCCCCACGCCACCGGCGTGAACCGTGGCGCCACGCCGAACAACCCGACGGCGATGGCGGACAGTAGCCAGACGGCGGGCAGCTGCACGGCCGCGGTGGCGGCGACCATCGCCACTTTGCCGACGATGTCGCCGTCCGCGATGCCGTAGACCAGTCCGCCCACGACGCCGGCGGCCAGCATCGCGACCGCGGAGCCGAGCAGCGCGATCACCACATGGCTTGCCAGCCAACGACTTCGCGAAACGGCCCCGGCCAGTGTTGTCTCGGCTCGCTGATCGGATTCTTCTTGATGCGGTCGCAGAGAGAGCGATATGGCAAACGCGGCGGCCACCATGCCCATCATCGTAAAAGCCACCGCGATGAAGGCTTCCTCCAGCGCGCTGGTGCCGCCCATCCGCGCGACCATGTCACGGGCCATCCCCGAGCCGAGCTCGTCGCCGACGCCATGCGCGACGCTGCCCATCAACAGGCCGAACAGGCACACGCCCACGGTCCACAACAGCAGTGCGCCGCGGTCCAGCCGCCACGCCAGGCCGAAGGCGTTGCTCAGCGTCGGGGCCGCACGACCGGGGCCGGCACGCTCGGCGACGAGCCCGGCGCCGACGTCGCGGCCGGCGAGCAGCCGGTAGGCCACCGCGGTGAGGACGGCCGCGGTCGCCAGATGCAGCAGCAGCACCCACCAGCGGTCACCGGCATAGGGCCGGACCTGTAACGACCAGCCCAGCGGCGACAGCCACGACCAGGGGCCGGAGCCGGCATCGCCGATGGCGCGCAATGTGAATGCGGCCGCCAGGACGGCGAACGCGGAGCTGCGGGAGAACCGCGGGCTGGGTGAGAGCTGCGCGGTGACCGCGGCGACGGCGGTGAACACCAGCCCGGAGCCGGCCAGCGCCGCCCCGAAGGCCAGCGATCCGCCGGCGGGGACGGCGGTGCTGAGCAATCCGGCCGCGCCGATCGCGCCGGTGGCGATCGAGGCCCCGAACGACAGCATCAGCGCCGCACTGAGGCTGGCGTAACGGCCGATGGCGGTCGAGTCCATCAGTTCGGTGCGTCCGGCTTCCTCGTCGGCGCGGGTGTGCCGTATCACCGTGAGGATGACGGCCACGGCGATCAGCACGTGAAACATCCCGGCTTTCCAAATGCCAACCGCGCCAAGGCTGTTGTTGTACACCTGACCGTAGAGCGCGCGCTGGGCGGGGCTGGCCATGATGGAGGCGGCGAAGCCGGCCCGCGCGGCCTCGGTGGGGTAGACCTTTTCGATGCTTCCGACATAGACCGTGGCCAACGGCAGCGACAGCAGCAGCACCCACAGCGGCAGCGAGACCCGGTCGCGGCGCAGATAGAGGCGCAGCATGCCGAGAGTCCCAGAGAAATTCGAACTACGTTGCGGCCCAATATGTCCCGCGGGATCCGGCCGTTGCAGAGTTGCCGTGCTCATCACGCGGAAACCTTCTTGTCGCTGCGTCCGGTGTCGTAATGGCGTAAGAACAGCTCTTCCAGGGTGGGCGGCTGGCTGATCAGGCTGCGCACGCCGGCGTCGCCGAGCACCCGGATGAGCTCGCCGAGGCTCTCGCCGTCGACCTGTGCGCGCACCGTGTTGCCGTCGACGCTGATGTCCTCGACGCCCTTGATCCGGGTGAGGTCTCCCGGATCACCCGTCATCTCGGCCTTGATCGAGGTGCGGCTCAGATGACGCATCGAGTCCAGCGTCCCGCTCTCGATGGTCTGGCCGGCCCGGATGATGGTCACCCTTTCGCACAGCGCTTCAGTCTCGGCCAGGATGTGGCTGGACAGCAGCACCGTCGCGCCGCGGTCCCGCGCTTCGGCCACGCACTGCTGAAAGATGTTCTCCATCAACGGGTCCAGCCCACTGCTCGGTTCGTCCAACAGCAGCAGCGCTGCGCGCGACGAGAAGGCGGAAATCAGGGAGACTTTCTGCCGATTGCCCTTCGAGTAGGTGCGGGCCTTTTTGTGCGGATCCAGGTCGAAGCGCTCGATCAGCTCCTTGCGGCGTCTGTCATCGATGCCGCCGCGCATGCGGGCCAGCAGATCGATGGTCTCGCCGCCGGTCAGCGACGGCCATAGCGTGACATCGCCCGGTACGTAGGCGATCTGGCGATGCAATTCGACGGAGTCGGTCCAGGGATCGCCGCCCAGCAGTCGCACGCTTCCGCTGTCAGCTTTGACCAGACCCAACAGGACGCGGATGGTCGTCGACTTGCCCGCGCCGTTGGGCCCGAGGAACCCGTGCACTTCCCCGGCCCGCACCGTCAGATCGAGCCCGTCGAGTGCTCGCACCGCACCGAAATTCTTCATCAGACCGCGGACTTCGATCGGCGCGGAGTTGGCGGAGTTGTCAACTGTCATGGCGTTCTCCTTGATCTTCGGCGGCCAGAAATGCGTCGTACATGGTGCGGTCGGCCATCAGGCCCTCGGTGTAGATCTCGAGGGCCGGCAGCACCATGTCTCGGGCGTAGTCGCGAAGGACGGCCCGCAGATCCGTTGGGTTGTCGTGCATCTGGATATAGAGCAGAAAGCCACCGCCGCCGGTCATGGCCAGATACCGTGACCTGGCATGGGGGTCGCGGCTGGGCTTGATGGTCCCGGCTCGCACGCCCTCGTCCATGTACTGCTCTGCGTTGTCAATCATTCTCTGCCACAACATCTTCGCCAGGTCGCCGCCGGTCTGCATGCTCCGCACCAGGTATGCCATCAACGGCGCATAGCCCTCGACCTCGGCCAGCTGCGCGAACCATGTCGCGGGGTCGTTGGACTGCATGGCTTCGGACTTGCTGCTGTAGATCTCCTCGGCGACGAAGTCGTCGCACGCCT
This sequence comes from Mycobacterium numidiamassiliense, assembly GCF_900157365.1. Lineage (GTDB taxonomy): Bacteria > Actinomycetota > Actinomycetes > Mycobacteriales > Mycobacteriaceae > Mycobacterium > Mycobacterium numidiamassiliense. The sequence goes on from NZ_FUEZ01000004.1 coordinate 1,916,399, forward strand.
TGCGCAGGCCCTCCTTGGAGCCGAAGTGATGGATGACCAGTGCGGCGCTGACCCCCGCGGCCTCGGCGATGGCGCGCAGCCCGACGCCGAAGCCGCGCTGACCGAACTGCTCGATGGCCGCGTCACGGATTCGAGCGGCTGCGGTCAAGTCAGCTGAACGCATGTTCAGCACACTAAACGCTCGTTCAACCGGAGGTCAAGCACCTAGCGCGCTAAGAATGCGTAAGAAATCGGCAGTCACATCCGCCACGGCAGCACCTCGGGGTAACCACCACCAGATCCCGAGAAGCGATATCGCGGGTGATATCGCTCTTGAGGGTCGCCTATTGGTCCCGGCGGGTCCGACCCGGCTAGTCGCGTACCGCGGCCAGCACGCCGTCACCGAGTGGCACCAGCGCGGGGGTGAGCCGCTCGTCCTCAGCGATGAGCCGGGCGGCTTCGCGGACGGCAACCACTTCGGCGTCGCGCGCCGCGGGGTCACCGGCCCGGCCACCCAGCGCGGCCCGGTGCACGACGATGACACCGCCGGAGCGCAGTAGGCGCACGCCCTCGACGACGTAATCGGGCTGATCGATCGGGTCGGCGTCGATGAACACCAGGTCATAGGAGTCGTCGGCCAGTCGGGTGAGCACCTCTTGGGCGCGGCCGCTGATCAGCCTGGTGCGCGACGGTCCGATGCCGGCTTCGGTGAAGGCCTGCTTGGCCAGCCGCAGATACTCGGGCTCGATATCGATAGTGGTCAGCACGCCGTCGTCGCTCATCCCCGACAGCAACCAGAGCCCGCTCACGCCCGCGCCGGTGCCCACCTCGGCGACCGCCTTGCCGCCGCTGAGCTTGGCGAGCAGGCTGAGCAGCGCACCGACCGCCGGCGTCACCGCCCCGGCGCCGATGTCGACGGCCCGCTCGCGGGCGCCCGCCAGAATCACGTCCTCGGATATCGATCCTTCCGCATGCGCGAACAGCGATTCGGCTCGACTGGGGGACGCCTGGCCGGGGGCTTCTGGGTCGGTGCCGTCCATGCCCCGCAGCGTATTCCAATTTGCCGTGCGGTCCATCAGGCGCGCGGCAGCCGAACCATTTACGACACGCCCGGCGCGACCTAGCTCACTTCCTCCGCAAACGCCCTGCTCAGCCGAGGTAACGAACAGGTTTCTCAGCCAAACCTCAGACTGCTCCTATGTCGCGCATACGCCGATGCGCGACGGTTGCCATATGGAACGCGGAGGGCGCTGGGCGGGGAATAGCGAGTGGCGGCTGCGTGTTGCTGCCGATGACGAATTGCCGACCATTGGCAGGGTAAAGCCGGAGGATCCAACCATCACCACCTTTTTGAGTCCGAGCAGCATGGCACACGCCCAGGAATGTCCCGACGACGAATGGGTGGACGCTCCGGATGCCTTGCAGGGCACCGCGGTGTTCGACGCGACCGGGGACAAGACCACGATGCCGTCGTGGGACGAGCTGGTCCGCCAGCACGCCGACCGGGTGTACCGGCTGGCCTACCGGCTCTCGGGTAACCAGCACGATGCCGAGGATCTGACGCAGGAGACCTTCATCCGGGTTTTCCGTTCCGTGCAGAATTATCAGCCCGGCACCTTTGAGGGCTGGCTACACCGCATCACGACCAACTTGTTCCTCGACATGGTCCGGCGCCGTGCCCGCATCCGGATGGAGGCGCTGCCGGAGGATTACGACCGGGTGCCCGCCGACGAGCCCAACCCCGAGGAGATCTACCACGATTCGCGGCTTGGGCCCGATCTGCAGGCCGCCCTGGATTCGCTGCCGCCGGAGTTCCGTGCCGCGGTGGTGCTGTGCGACATCGAAGGTCTGTCCTACGAGGAGATCGGCGCCACCCTCGGCGTGAAGCTGGGCACTGTCCGCAGCCGTATCCACCGCGGACGGCAGGCGCTGCGCGACTACCTGGCCGCGCACTCCGAGCACAGCGGCGACGTGCTGCACACCAAGTCGGCCTAGCGCTTACCGCGTTCAGCCCGCAAATCGACTGAGTTTCGCTGCATGCAGACGAGCGATTCAGCACCTCATCGCGCTACATTCGTGAGTGGGTGGCAGCGAAAGGAACTGGTGATGGTCGATCGAGGACATGTGTTTCGGCGCGCGTTCTCGTGGCTGCCCGCCCAGTTCGCCTCCCAGAGTGATGCGCCGGTAGGCGCGCCCCGTCAGTTCAGCTCCACCGAGCATCTCTCGGTGGAAGCGATCGCGGCGTTCGTCGATGGCGAGCTGCGGATGAATGCCCATTTGCGCGCCGCACACCATCTGTCGTTGTGCCCGCAATGCTCCGCCGAGGTTGACGACCAGACCCGCGCGCGAGCGGCGTTGCGCGACTCGCGGCCCATCCGGATTCCCAGCGCCCTGCTCGGACTGCTGTCCGAGATTCCGCACTGCGCGCCCGAGGACCCCCAGCCACCAGACCGTTTCGCTGACCGCGACGCGCGCGACCAGCGCAAGCGCCGCTAGCCGGGTGGGCTGCCGCAGCGCGTGGGTTAGCACCGACCCCTTCGGAACCGTGGATACTAGGGTGGACATCGGCCTGTTTCGGGCGCTCAGCAGAACATCCCAGAGGACAAGGTGACCTCCGACCAAGGCTTCGACAAGACGCAAGACAGCGGCAACAACGGGGACCGCCTTGCGCCGCGTCCGATCTCCCGGCCGCCGGTCGACCCCGCGGCGCGTCAGGCGTTCGGTCGTCCCGTCGGTCAGCAGGGATCGTTCGTTGCCGAACGCGTCCGGCCGCCGAAATATCAGCAGCAGACCGAGTTTCGGCCGCACGATCAACCCGCCGACCCGGTGCTGGCCGAGGCGTTCAGCCGGCCCGATGCCGCCGCCGATTCGCTGCAGCGCCACCCGGTCGACGCCGCCGCGTTGGCGAGCGAGAAAAACGGGTCCGAACACGACGAACCCGACGATCCGTGGCGTGACCCGGCGGCCGCGGCCGCGCTGGGCGTCCCGGCCGTCGCCCCTGCGCAGCCGCACGCCCCGGCGGGCTACGGTGGCAAGCTCGGTGTGCGCGACGTGCTCTTCGGCAGGAAGGTCTCCTACCTCGCGCTGGCTATCCTGCTGCTCATCGCGCTGGTCATCGGCCTGATCGGCGGGGTGATCGGTCGCAAGACGGCCGAAGTCGTCGATGCGTTCACCACCTCGAAGGTGACACTGTCGACCGACAACAACACCGAAGGGCCGGCCGGCCGCTTCGCCAAGGTGGCGGCCGCGACCGCCAACTCCGTGGTGACCATCGAGTCGAAGAGCGACCAGGAGGGCATGCAGGGCTCCGGCGTCGTCATCGACGGTCGCGGGTACATCGTGACGAACAACCACGTGATCTCGGAAGCCGCCAACAACCCCAGCCAGTTCAAGACGACCGTCGTGTTCAACGACGGCAAGGAAGTGCCGGCCAACCTGGTCGGGCGCGATCCCAAGACCGACCTGGCCGTGCTGAAGGTCGACAACGTCGACAACCTGAGCGTGGCCCGGCTCGGCGACTCCGACAAGGTGCGCGTCGGTGACGAAGTGCTCGCGGCGGGTGCGCCCCTGGGACTGCGTAGCACCGTGACCCACGGCATCATCAGCGCGCTGCACCGCCCGGTGCCGTTGTCCGGCGAGGGCTCCGACACCGACACCGTCATCGACGCGCTGCAGACCGATGCGTCGATCAACCACGGAAACTCCGGTGGCCCGCTGATCGACATGGACTCCCAGGTCATCGGCATCAACACGGCGGGTAAGTCGTTGTCGGACAGCGCAAGTGGGCTCGGCTTCGCGATCCCGGTGAACGAAGTGAAGCAGGTCGCGCAAGCGCTGATCAAGGACGGCAAGATCGTGCACCCGACGCTGGGTGTCAGCACGCGGTCGGTGAGCAACGCGATCGCGTCCGGTGCGCAGGTCGCCAACGTGAAGGCGGGCAGCCCCGCGCAAAAGGGCGGCGTGCTGGAGAACGACGTCATCGTCAAGGTCGGCAGCCGCAAGGTCGCCGACGCCGACGAATTCGTCGTCGCGGTGCGACAGCTGAGCATCGGGCAAGACGCTCCGATCGAAGTGGTCCGCGATGGCCGCAACGTCACGCTGACGGTCAAACCCGACGCCGACGGCGGTTAGCCGTGTTCGGCAACCTGAGCTGGGAGCACATCCTGGTCCTCGTCGTGGTCGGGCTGGTGATCCTTGGCCCGGAACGGCTCCCGGGTGCGATCCGCTGGACGTCGAACACGCTGCGCCAGGCACGCGACTACCTCAGCGGCATGACCAGCCAGCTGCGCCAGGACCTCGGCCCCGAGTTCGACGACCTACGCGGTCCGCTCAGTGAGCTGCAGAAATTGCGGGGGATGACGCCGCGCGCCGCGCTGACCAAGCATCTGCTGGACGGCGACGATTCCTTCTTGACCGGGAACTTCGACCGGCCGGCCACCGGCGCCCCGGCGACGCCGGCGCCGAATGGGCAGACGAACGGTGCACAGGATGGGGCCCAGCAGCACGCGCCCGGTCATGCGCCGTTCGACTCCGACGCGACCTGAAACGTCAGCGCTTGGTCGGGTCGAGTCCCAGTGAGACGCCCGCCAGCCCACGCCGTCGCGACGACAGGCTGTCGGCGATGCTGCGCAGCGCCTTGCCCACCGGTGAATCGGGTGCGCTGAGCACGATGGGTGTGCCGTCATCGCCGGCGACCACCAGCGCGGGGTCCAGCGGGATCTGACCCAGCAGCGGTACGTCGGCGCCCACCGCCCGCGACAACCGTTCGGCGACCTGCTGGCCACCGCCTTCACCGAATACCTGCAGCGTGGAGCCGTCCGGCAGGGTGAGGCCGGACATGTTTTCCACCACGCCGACAATGCGCTGGCGGGTCTGTATCGCGATGCTGCCCGCCCGTTCGGCCACTTCGGCCGCGGCCAGCTGAGGCGTGGTTACCACCACGATCTCCGCGTTCGGGACCAGCTGCGCCACCGAGATGGCGATGTCGCCGGTGCCCGGCGGCAGGTCCATCAGCAGCACGTCCAGGTCGCCCCAGTAGACGTCGGCCAAGAACTGCTGCAACGCCCGGTGCAGCATGGGCCCGCGCCACACCACCGGGGTGTTGCCCTCGGTGAACTGGGCGATCGAGATCACCTTCACCTCGTGGGCGATCGGCGGCAGGATCATCGACTCGACCTGGGTGGGCCGGTCGGTGGTGCCTATCATCCGCGGGATGGAGTGGCCGTGGATGTCGGCGTCGAGCACGCCGACCGACAGTCCGCGGGCGGCCATGGCTGCCGCCAGGTTGACGGTGACGGTGGACTTCCCCACCCCGCCTTTGCCGGATGCCACCGCGTACACCCGGGTCAGTGAGCTGGGCTGGGCGAACGGAATGACGGGCTCGCGGGCGTCGCCGCGCAGCTGCTTGCGCAGCTCGGTGCGCTGCTCGTCGTTCATCACGTCCAGGCTGACCCGCACCGCCCCGGTGCCGGGAACGTCGGCGACGGCCTCGGTGACGCGGTCGGTGATCTCGGTCTTCTTCGGGCACGCGGCGGTGGTCAGGTAAATCCCGACGTGCACACCGCCGTCCGGCGCGATGTCGACGCTCTTGACCATGCCGAGTTCGGTGATGGGACGCCGCAATTCGGGGTCGATCACCTTGGCCAGTGCGGCCCGGATTGCTGTGCTCAGATCAGCTTGCGAGCCAGAAGAGTCATGATCGGACATCACCGCCGAGTGTAGGCGGCCCGGCTTTCGGCCAGCTGGCAGGCGGGGTTAGCCGGCCGGGGAGGGCGCCGGACCGTGGGCCCCCTGGGCCTGGTTCGCGGGCTTGGGCGCCGGCGAGGCCTTGGGTGGTGTCGCCGGCTGGGCTTGCGGTGCCGGGACCGCGGCGGCGGGCGGGACGGCCACCGGGTCCGGAGGCGGCGGCGGGGCCGCGGGCGCGAAGTGGCGCGAAAGGCTGCGCCCCCCATGGTGGGGCGGGGTCAGCGGGCGGCGGACCCTGCGAGCCGATGCAGATCAGGGTGCAGCCGGGCATGTGGCCCTGCGCCGGTGGCGGCGTCGCCGGGGCCATCCACGGGAACATCGGCGGCGCACCGGTGGGCTGCGGCGTGTTGAGGTCGATCAGCGGCATCCGCGCCATCGGGTCGTTGATCGACAGGCCGTTGATGTTCATCGGCAGGCCCGGGCCCAATCCCTCGGGATGCTCGTCGTGTGAGCTGCCCAGCGGGGGCGGCGGTCCGGTGATCGCCGGCAGGTCGACCGGGACCACGCCGGTGGCGTAGGCCGCGGCCCAGCCCAACACGTTCTGCGCGTAGGGCGTCGAGTTGTTGTAACGCAGGATCGCGGCCATGACCCCAGCCGGGTCGCGCAGGTTCAGCCCGCCGCTGCACAGGTAGCGGGCGGCGGCGAGGGTGGCGTCGAAGATGTTCTGCGGGTCGGCCGTTCCGTCGCCCTTGCCGTCGGAGGCGTAGCGCGCCCAGGTGCCGGGCAGGAACTGCATGGGCCCCATCGCGCGGGCATAAGTGACGCGGCTGCCGGCGCTGCTGGAGATGATGGTCTCGTTGCCGGGCAGCGTGCCGTCCAGCGCGGGACCGTAGATCGGCACGACAGCGGTGCCGCGTGCATCGACGGCGCCGTTGCCCGCATGGCCCGACTCGATGCGACCGATGCCGGCCAGCAGGTTCCAGCTGACGCCGCAACCCGGTGCCTCGGCGGCCATCTTCATTTCGGCGCTGCGGTAGGCGGACAGCGCGATCGTCGGAATGCCCAGTGCGCCAGGCGTGTTCACGATCATCGGCGGCGGTGGCGCGGAGGTCGTCGCCGAACCGATGTGGAATGCCGTCGGCGCGCGGTCAATGGCGATGACGACGGGACCGGAGAGGTCGGGCACGGTCGGCGACACCGCAGCCACCGGCGTGATCACGGCATGCACCGAGGGAATCGGGCTCTTTCCGTGCAACTGTGGGGGAGGCGCGCCCGAGACCGCTCCGGCGAGTACCAAAGGGGCGATCACGGCTACGCCGAACGCCGGCGTACGGGTCAGGCGTGGTGCCCGATTCCCGGCCGCCGCATCGACCGGGCGTGCACCCCTGCGGCCCCCAATGTGCACTCGACCGTCCTAAGTATGTGGGCTAGCGGAAGCGGGTGTGAGCTGCCGGAAACCTCTTCTTAGCTTCGTGAACTAGATCACCATACATAACTCCCGTGACGGGAGTGGCGCAATGGTGGATTCGATATTCACGGTGATTTCTTGGCGGCGGGCACACGGGTGTCGCTGGCCGGGGCGGGCTCTTCGCCCGGTCTGCGGGGTGCCAGGTCGGTCAGCACGGTGCGCAGTTCGTCGAGCTCGTCGCGCAGGTATTCGCGGGTCACGACCTCGCCGAGGGCCAGCCGCAGCGCGGCCAGCTCGCGGGCCAGGAACTCGGTGTCGGCCTTGGTCTGCGAGGCGCGGCGACGGTCCTCTTCGAGGGTGACCCGGTCCCGGTTCTCCTGACGGTTCTGGGCCAGCAGGATCAGCGGCGCGGCGTAGGCGGCCTGCGTCGAGAAGGCCAGGTTGAGCAGGATGAAGGGGTAGGGGTCAAAGCGGTACTCGACCGCCACCAGGTTCACCGTGATCCAGATGATCACGATGATGGACTGGATCAGCAAGTAGCGGCCGGTGCCGAAGAAGCGTGCGATGGCCTCGGTGCTGTTACCGATCGTCTCGGGATCCAGCCGCAACGCGTTCCAGCGCGACGACCGAGGGGTGTACAGCCGCCGCGGTTCGGTCGCTTTGCTCACAGGGACCCTCCGGTTGCGTCGACGGGCTCGACGGCGGCGTCAGGCTCTTGGACGTCCGCGCGCCAGTCGTGTGGCAGTAGGTGATCGAGCAGGTCGTCCACGGTCACCGCCCCCAACAGATGATTGTCGTCGTCGACCACGGGTCCGCAGACCAGGTTGTAGGCGGCGAAGTAGCGGGTCACCGACGCCAGCGGGGTCTGCGGTGTCAGCGGTGTCAGATCGGAGTCGACGATGCCGCCGACCAGCTCGCTCGGGGGTTCGCGAAGCAGCCGCTGCAAGTGCACACAGCCCAGATAGCGCCCGGTGGGCGTGGCCGTGGGTGGCCGGGTCACGAAGACCATTGACGACAGCGCGGCAGTGAGGTCGCCATCGCGGGCCCTGGCCAGGGCTTCGGCGACCGTGGTGTCGGCGGTCAGCACCACCGGATCCGACGTCATCAACCCGCCCGCGGTGTCGGGGGAGTACTTCAAAAGTCTTCGCACCGGCGCGGATTCGCCGGGATCCATCCGGGCCAGCAACAACTCGGCGTCGGTCGGGTTCAGCACACCGAGCAGGTCGGCGGCGTCGTCGGGTTCCATCTCCTCGAGCAGGTCGGCCGCGCGTTCGGTACCCAACTGCGACAGCGCGTCGGCCTGCTCCGACTCCGGCAGCTCCTGCAGGATGTCGGCCAACCGGGTGTCGCTGAGGGCCTTGAACACCTCGAGGCGACGCTTGGGCGGCAGCCCGCGGATGGTGTCTGCCACGTCAACGGCGCGACGGCCTTCGAACTGGCTGAGCAGCTGTGCCACGGCTTGGCCCGGCATCGCCAGCGCCGACGGCGTCAGACCCTGCACGTTTTGCCAATCCACCACGTTCACCGGCCCCCGCCGGCCCAGCCGCCGCTGGGTGCGCACGGCGATCCTGGTCACCAGCCAGTCGCGGGTGCGCGATTGCTCGATTCCCAGGTCGGTGATCGCCACGTCCCGGCCGGCGAGTTCCGGCAGCGCGGGGTCGTTGACCTTGACTTGGGTATCGAGCACCTGGCCCATCGCCAGGACCTCGCCCGGCCGCTGCTCGAAATGCCGCAGCGACACGCTGCCCGTGCTGAGCGTCACCGCGTTGGGGTCGATCGAGGCGACCCGAAGCATCGGGATGAAGATGCTGCGCCGGGTCGCCAGGTCGACGACGAGGCCCAAAACCCGCGGTTGCTGGCGGACGATGCTGATGCTGATCACGACATCGCGGACCCGGCCGAAGTTCTCACCGAGCGGGCCCAGCACCAACATTCGTGACAGCCGCGCGACGTAGACCCTGTTGACCGATGCCATGGGAGAGAGCCTATGCAGCCCGATGCCAAGCGCGCAGCCGCCGCAGCGTTGTCCGGCGCCGCTAACTCGAATGCATCGCAAAGATCCCGACGATCAAAGCGATGATTAGCGTTGCGATTCCGATCACGATGCCGGCGACGGCCAACGCGTAGCCGTCCTGGCGGGTCCGCTTGATCTGGTCGAGCGCGATGATGCCCAGCACGATGCCCACGATCCCGCCGATGCAGCACAACAGACCGGTGAACGACGCGATCAGCGAGGCGACCGCCATCCCGTTCGTCCCGGACGGCGTCACCGGCTGGGGTCCGTATGCCCCGGGATAGTCCGGCGTCGGGTAGTGGTAGCCACCCGGATATTGAGGTGGGCCGTAACCGGGTGGCGATGCGTCATATCCAGGCGGTGGTCCGCCGTACTCCGGCGCGGGCCCGAGGTAGCCGGGCGGCGGTGACGGATTGCCAAATGGCGGACCGGGTGGTTGGTAGGGCGGGGGCGGGTAGTTGGTGGGGCGGGGCACCGGGAACCTCCCAGGCGGGCTGCGTCTGCGCCCACCCGCCGGCCTCGGGAGGATTAGCCCCGTCGTCGCGGGCGTCCTCGCCGTCGGCAGGGCCCGGAGCTGTCATGCGTTCAACCTAGCCCATGTGCTGGTGGCGGGCGCGGCGCAAAGCCGAGGCGCCGACGTGCGCTTAGACACGTTGCGGCAGGCCAGTTCTGCTCGTCCCGCGGTCGGCGGCGGACTCTGCGCCGTAGCGAACCCGGAGCGCGGACCCCCGGCGGCGGGGCGTTTGCTTACCGGTCCGCGCGGGGTCGCGCGGATGCGGTGGTAGGGCCGGGATGAAAGTCTGGCCACGGGGGAGGAGAATGGGCGCCGATGACTAACCCTTACCAGCCCGGGCAGGTCCCCGGTGCGTCACCAGGCGGCTCGGTCGCGGGGCGCCGTAATGCGCCCGGCCTGCCGACACCGCCCAAGGGCTGGCCGGTCGGGTCCTACCCCACCTACGCCGAAGCCCAGCGCTCCGTCGATTACCTGTCGGATCAGCAGTTCCCGGTCCAGCAGGTGACCATCGTCGGTGTCGACCTGATGCAAGTCGAGCGGGTCACCGGTCGGCTGACCTGGCCCAAGGTGCTCGGCGGTGGAGTGCTGAGCGGGGCGTGGCTGGGACTGTTCATCGGATTGGTGCTCGGCTTCTTCAGCCCCAGCCCGTGGGGGGCGCTGCTGACCGGTCTGGTCGCCGGCGTGTTCTTCGGGTTGATCACCTCCGCGGTTCCATACGCAATGGCCCGTGGCACAAGGGATTTCAGCTCCACCATGCAATTGGTGGCCGGCCGGTACGACGTACTGTGTGAACCGCAAAACGCGGAAAAGGCGCGGGATTTGTTGGCACGTCTGGCGATTTGAAGCCACGACGAAAGGCTGAGGTCAAGGTGAGTCGCGGGCACGCACGCCGCATGGGCGTCATCGTGCTGGCGACGTTGATCATGGCATCGGTTGCGGCCTGCGGCTCGACCAGCAACGAGCTGATCATCAGCCTCTATACACCGTCCGATGATTCGGCGACGTTCACCGCGGTTGCCCGCGACTGCACCACACAATTCGGCGGCCGGTTCGCCATTCATCAGATCGGGCTGCCCAGGGCTCCCGGCGAACAGCGGTTGCAGTTGGCCCGGCGCCTGACCGGTCACGACCGCACCCTGGACGTGATGGCGCTGGATGTGGTGTGGACGGCCGAGTTCGCCGAAGCCGGCTGGGCGCTGCCGCTTTCCGACGACCCGGCGGGCCAGGCCGAGACCGACGCCACCGTCGACACGCTGCCCGGCCCCCTCGCCACGGCCCGCTGGAAGCACAAGCTGTACGCGGCACCGATCACCACCAATACCGAATTACTCTGGTATAGAGCAGATTTGGTCCATCAGCCGCCGCAGAACTGGAACGACATGGTGGCCGAGGCGACCCGGCTGCACGCCGCAGGCCAGCCCAGCTGGATCGCCGTACAGGCCAACGAGGGCGAGGGCCTGGTGGTGTGGTTCAACACGCTGCTGGAAAGCGGCGGCGGTCAGGTGCTTTCCGAAGACGGCCGCCGCGTCACCCTGACCGACACGCCCGAGCACCGGGCCGCCACCGTCAACGCCTTGCGGATCCTCAAGGCCGTCGCCACCGCGCCGGGGGCCGACCCCTCGATCACCCGGACCGACGCGGCCACCGCCCGGTTGGCGGTCGAACAGGGTCAGGCTGCCCTGGAAGTCAATTGGCCTTACGTGCTGGCGTCGCTGCTGCAGAACGCCGTCAAGGGTGGCGTGAGCTTCCTGCCGCTCAACCAGGATCCGGCACTGGCCGGCAGCATCAATGAGCTGGGCACGTTTGTCCCCAACGACGAGCAATTTCACCTCGCATATGCGGCCAGCCAGAAGGTATTCGGGTTCGCCCCGTTCCCCGGTGTGGCCGACGGCCGGCCGGCCAAGGTGACGATCGGCGGGGCCAACCTGGCGGTGGCCAGCACCACCCGGCACCGCGCGGAGGCGTTCGAAGCCGTGCGCTGCCTGCGCAGCCTGCAGAACCAGAAGTACGTTTCGCTGAACGGCGGCCTGCCGGCGGTGCGCACCTCGCTGTACTCCGATCCGCAATTCCAGGCCAAGTATCCGATGTACACCGTGATCCGCCAACAGCTCACCGACGCCGCGGTGCGTCCGGTGACGCCGGCGTATCAGGCCATGGCAATTCGAATCGCGGCGGCGCTGAGCCCGATCACCGAGATCGATCCCGACCGCACCGCCGACGAGCTGACCAAGCAGGTGCAGAAGGCCATCGACGGCAAGGGGCTACTGCCGTGACCCGCGCCGCCGGGCTGCCAGCGACGCGGGCGGCGATCTGGAAGCGTCCGGCCGAGCAGCGGCTGGCCTTCATTCTTGTTGCGCCCGCGGCGATTCTGATGTTGGCGGTGACGGCCTACCCGATCTGCTACGCGATCTGGCTGAGCCTGCAGCACAACAATCTGGCCACTCCCAACGACACCAGATTCATCGGCCTGGCCAATTACCAGACAATCCTGACCGACCGCTACTGGTGGACGGCGCTGGCCGTAACACTGTCAATCACAACGGTTTCCGTGCTGATCGAGTTCGTGATCGGCCTGACGCTGGCCCTGGTGATGCATCACACCCTCTTCGGCAGGGGCCTGGTCCGCACCGCGGTGCTCATCCCGTACGGCATCGTTACCGTGGTCGCGTCCTACAGCTGGTACTACGCCTGGACGCCGGGCACCGGCTACCTGGCCAACCTGCTGCCACAGGGCAGCGCGCCGCTGACCGAACAGATCCCAGCACTGAGCATCGTCGTCCTCGCCGAGGTCTGGAAAACCACGCCGTTCATGTCGCTGCTGCTGCTGGCCGGGCTGGCGCTGGTGCCTCAGGATCTGTTGAAAGCCGCCCAAGTCGACGGTGCGGGCGCGTGGCGGCGGCTGATCAGGATCACCCTGCCCATCATCAAGCCGGCGGTGGTGGTCGCCCTGTTATTCCGGACGATGGACGCCTTCCGCATTTTCGACAACATCTACGTGCTGACCCAGGGCGCCACCGATACCGACTCGGTGTCGATCCTGGGCTACAACAACCTGTTCAAGGGCTTCGACATCGGGCTCGGCTCGGCGATCAGCGTGCTGATCTTCTTCTGTGCCGGCATCATCGCGCTGGTCTACGTCAAGCTGTTCGGGGTCGCGGCGCCCGGTGGTGACGTCGATGGGCGCTGAGGTGGCGGGCGCGCGGCGCACCGTGCTGTGGGCCGTTACCGACCTTTTGGTCGTCGGCTATGCCGGGCTTCCGGTGCTGTGGATTCTGTCCCTGTCGCTCAAGCCGACGTCAATGGTCAAGGACGGCAAGCTGATTCCGTCGTCGGTGACCCTGGACAACTATCGCGGCATCTTCCGGGGTGACTTCTTCAGCTCGGCGCTGATCAACTCCATCGGAATCGGGTTGATTACCACCGCGATTGCCGTGGTGCTGGGCGCGATGGCGGCCTATGCGATTGCCAGGCTGGACTTTCCCGGCAAGCGGCTGCTCATCGGTTCCACCCTGCTGATCACCATGTTCCCGGCGATCTCTTTGGTCACGCCGTTGTTCAACATCGAGCGGGCCGTCGGATTGTTCGACACCTGGCCGGGATTGATCCTGCCCTACATCACCTTCGCGCTGCCCCTGGCCATCTACACATTGTCGGCCTTCTTTCGCGAGGTTCCGTGGGACCTGGAGAAGGCTGCGAAGATGGACGGCGCCACGCCCGCGCAGGCGTTCCGCAAGGTCATCGTCCCGCTGGCCGCACCCGGATTGGTGACCGCCGCGATCCTGGTGTTCATCTTCGCGTGGAACGACCTGCTGCTGGCGCTGTCGCTGACCGCGACCAAGGCGGCGATCACCGCGCCGGTGGCCATCGCAAACTTCCCCGGCACTTCGCAGTTCGAGGAGCCGACGGGATCGATCGCGGCCGGAGCGATCGTGATTACGGTCCCGATCGTCGTGTTTGTTCTAATCTTCCAACGACGGATTGTCGCCGGGTTGACTTCTGGCGCTGTGAAGGGATAGCGCGATGGCCGAGATTGTGCTGGAGCACGTCAACAAGAGTTACCCCAATGGGGCGACCGCGGTGCAAGACCTGAACATCACCATCGCCGACGGTGAATTCGTGATCCTGGTCGGGCCATCCGGCTGCGGTAAGACCACGACGCTGAATATGATTGCGGGGCTTGAGGATATCTCGTCGGGCGAGCTGCGCATCGGCGGCGAGCGGGTGAATGAGAAGGCGCCGAAGGACCGCGACATCGCGATGGTGTTCCAGTCCTATGCGCTCTACCCGCACATGACGGTGCGCCAAAATATCGCCTTCCCGCTGACCCTGGCCAAGATGAAGAAGGCCGATATCGCGCAGAAGGTCGCCGACACGGCCAAAATCCTTGACCTGACCGAACTTCTGGACCGTAAGCCGTCGCAACTGTCGGGCGGGCAACGGCAGCGGGTCGCGATGGGCCGGGCAATCGTGCGCCACCCCAAGGCGTTCTTGATGGACGAGCCGCTGTCCAATCTGGACGCCAAGCTGCGCGTGCAGATGCGCGGTGAGATCGCCCGGCTGCAAAAAAGGCTGGGTACGACCACCGTTTACGTCACCCACGACCAGACCGAAGCCATGACGCTGGGGGACCGCGTGGTGGTCATGCATGGTGGTGTCGCACAGCAGATCGGCACACCCGGCGAGCTCTACGAGCGTCCGGCCAATCTCTTCGTCGCGGGATTCATCGGATCACCGGCGATGAACTTCTTCCCCGCCACGCTGACCCCGAACGGACTGACCCTGCCGTTCGGGGAGGTGATGCTGGCACCTGAGGTCCAGCAGGTGATCGCCGCGCATCCCAGGCCCGGGAACGTCATCGTCGGGGTGCGGCCCGAGCATCTGTCCGACGCCGCGCTGATCGACGGCTACCAGCGGATACAGGCCTTGATCTTCGAGGTCAAGGTCGATCTGGTGGAGTCGTTGGGCGCCGACAAATATGTGTACTTCTCCTCGCGGGGGTGGGACGTGCATGCGGCTCAGCTGGACGAACTCGCCGCGGAGGAGCAGGTCCACGAAAACCAGTTCGTGGCACGAGTTTCCGCTCAGTCGACGGCGGCGATCGGGCAGTCGATCGAGTTGGCTTTCGACGCAACGAAACTCGCCGTCTTCGACGCCGACTCCGGGGTGAACCTGACCGTACCTGTGCCACCCGTAGCTCAGTGAGCCTGGATCAGGTAAGGGCGCACCTGCGTGGCCACTTCGCCGCGTCGGGCGTCGACTCCGAACCCGACTCCGCGAGCGTGACGTTTCTCGGTACCGAATCCATCGAGGTATTGCGATTCCGCTCGCCCGACGGTGTGGTGCGGTACGTGTCGGTGGGGTGCTCGCGCCACCCGATGAGCGACCCGACGCAGATCCAGGTGGACCAGTTGCGCGGCCCGCGTGCCGAAGTCGTGCTGTGCCTTCGGGATCCCGGACCGATCAGCGGCATCGCCCGCAGCCTGGCGATTCTGGCCGCAACGCCCGCCGTCGACGGTGTGGTGCTGGTCCCCGACGCATTGATCGACCTCGGCTCGCCGATGTGGACACGGCCGACCGCGCGGGTCCCTTTCACCGCGGTGTTGTTGGGCCACAGCGATATTCCCGACCTACCGCTCGAGCCGCCGCGCGATCCGGTGACCTTTCTGTCGGCGACTCCCATCACCGCAACGGAGGCCGCCTGGGTGCGGCTTAAGGGTGCCGACGCCATGCGCCAGGCATGGCACAACGACGGGGTCGACGTCCTCGATCCGAATCGTCCTGCGGTGCAACCTGATTGACGGCACATCCCGTTGAGTGTGCAGGCACGGCGCTGAGTGTGCGCCCGGGGTCGGCATAGCCCGAAATTCCCGCCGCCGCCGCACACTCCACGCCGCCGGCGCACACTCGACGCCGCATGAAACGCACGAAGCGCAGGCTAAAGCCAGTTGTTCCTGCGGAATTGGAAATACAGGCCGAGGCAGGAGACCATCATCAAGGCCATGATCCCCGGGTAGCCCCAGGTCCAGTTCAGCTCGGGCATGAAATGGAAGTTCATGCCGTAGATGGCCGCCACCATGGTGGGCACCGCCAAAATACCGGCCCAGGCCGCCATCTTGCGCATGTCGTTGTTCTGCTGCATACCGACACGGGCCAACGCCGCCTGCACCAACGAGTTGAGCATGTCGTCGTAGCTGGCGATCTGGTCGGCGGCCTCGGACTGGTGGTCGGCGACGTCGCGCAGGTAGCGCCGCACTTCTTTCGAAATGATGTCCTTGTTTTCGATCTGCATGCGGTGGAATGCGACGGACAGCGGGTTGACGCACCGGCGTAGTTCGACGACCTCACGCTTGATCAAGTAGATCGGTTCGACGTCGAGCTTGCGGCCCGGGCCGAACGCCACGACCTCGATGCTGTCGATATCGGACTGCATCGCACCGCTCACCTCGAGGTAGTGGTCCACCACGTTGTCGGCGATGGCGTGCATGACCGCGAACGGCCCCAGCCGCAACTGATCGGCGTCGGCCTCCATGCGCTTGCGCACCTCGGACAGTCCGCCGTGTTCGCCGTGGCGCACGGTGACCACGAAGTCCTTGCCGACGAAGACCATGACCTCCCCGGTCTCCACGATCTCGCGGGCCAGCACCACCGATTCGTGCTCGACGTAGTTGACCGTCTTGAGCACCAGGAACAAGGTGTCGTCGTAGCGCTCCAGCTTGGGACGCTGATGCGCGCAGACCGCGTCTTCGACGGCCAACGGGTGCAGCCCGAAAACGTCCGCCACTTCCTGCATCTGGCTCAGGTCCGGCTCGTGCAGGCCGACCCAGACGAACGCCTCGTGCCCGAGCAATTGGATCTGGTTCACTTTGACGAGTGCGTCATCGTAGGTGAATGTGCCGGGCATCCGGTGGCCCTCGGCGTACACCGCGCAGTCGATCAGGGACCGGTGGTGCGGATGGGGATCGGGTTCGGGGCGTGGCGCGTGCGCGATTGGTCTCAGCACTTCGGGCAAAGCGTCGAATCCCTCTAACACCCCAAACCTCCTATCGCAGCGCAGGTGTGGCAGAGCGGTGCTCATGCTACGCGTTCGGCCAGAACATCATGTGAAGAGTGCGCGGTGGCCGCGCGCCGGTGGATCCGGCGGGTGCGCTAGTTTCGAGCACGACCGAAACTCTCTGTCCAAGGAGTAAATCGAAGTGAGCGCAAGTCCTCTGAAGGTCGCCGTGACCGGAGCTGCCGGCCAGATCGGCTACAGCCTGTTGTTCCGCCTGGCCAGCGGCTCGCTGCTGGGACCCGACCGCCCGGTCGAGCTGCGCCTGCTCGAGATCGAGCCCGCGCTCAAGGCCCTCGAGGGTGTCGTCATGGAGCTTGACGACTGCGCGTTCCCGCTGCTGGCGGGCGTCGAGATCGGCGCGGATCCGAACAAGATCTTCGACGGCGTGAACCTGGCCCTGCTCGTCGGTGCCCGTCCCCGCGGCCCGGGCATGGAGCGCGGCGACCTGCTCGAGGCCAATGGCGCGATTTTCACCGCCCAGGGCAAGGCGCTCAACTCCGTCGCCGCCGACGATGTCCGCATCGGCGTGACCGGCAACCCGGCCAACACCAACGCGCTGATCGCTTCGTCCAACGCCCCGGACATTCCGAAGGAGCGGTTCTCCGCGCTCACCCGGCTCGACCACAACCGGGCGATCTCGCAGCTGGCCAAGAAGACCGGGAGCGCGGTCACCGACATCAAGAAGATCACCATCTGGGGCAACCACTCGGCCACGCAGTACCCGGACATCTTCCACGCCGAGATCGGCGGCAAGAACGCCGCCGAGGTCGTCAACGACCAGAACTGGATCGAGAACGACTTCATCCCGACGGTCGCCAAGCGCGGCGCCGCGATCATCGACGCCCGTGGGGCGTCCTCGGCCGCGTCGGCCGCGTCGGCAACTACCGACGCCGCCCGGGACTGGCTACTGGGCACCCCGGACGGCAACTGGGTCTCGATGGCGGTCGTGTCCGACGGCTCCTACGGTGTGCCGGAGGGCTTGATCTCGTCGTTCCCGGTGACCACCAAGGACGGCAACTGGTCGATCGTCCAGGGCCTGGAGATCGACGACTTCTCCCGCGGCCGGATCGACAAATCGACCGCCGAGCTGGCCGACGAGCGCAATGCGGTGACCGAGCTGGGCCTCATCTGAGGCGCGTGACAGGCGCAAGCACGGGTCGTCGCGCACGGATCCAGTCGATTAGGGCTACTAATGAGTAGTCAGTACCCTGGGCGCGTGTCCGAAATCGTGCAGTCGCAGATTGTCATCGGAGACGACGAGATCTTCGACGCTCACGTCGGCGGCAAACTCTCGGTAGAGCTGAGGGCCCCGCTGGACACCCAGCGCGCACTGTCGATCGCCTACACCCCGGGCGTCGCGCAGGTCAGCCGCGCGATCGCCGCCGACCACACCCTGGCCGCCCGCTACACCTGGGCGCATCGCCTGGTGGCCGTCGTCAGCGACGGCAGCGCGGTACTCGGCCTCGGCGACATCGGGCCGGCGGCGGCGCTACCGGTGATGGAGGGCAAGAGCGCGCTGTTCAAGGAGTTCGCCGGGCTGGACGCGATCCCGATCGTGCTGGACACCAAGGATCCCGACGAGATCGTGGACACCCTGGTGCGGCTGCGGCCGACCTTTGGTGCGGTCAACCTCGAGGACATCTCGGCTCCGCGCTGCTTTGAGATCGAACGACGGGCCATCGAGGCGCTGGACTGTCCGGTCATGCACGACGATCAGCACGGCACCGCGATCGTGGTCCTTTCGGCTCTGATGGGCGCTTCCACGTTGCTCGGCCGAGACATGACAGCGCTGCGCGTGGTGGTCTCCGGTGCCGGCGCTGCCGGCGTTGCGTGCTCGAAACTCCTTCTTGCCATGGGTGTTTCGGATATCACAGTGCTCGACTCGCGTGGCATTCTGCACACCGGTCGCGACGACATGAACGCCGTCAAGGCCGACCTGGCGCGCAGCTGCAATCCCCGCGGCCTCACCGGCGGCATGGTCGAAGCCCTCGATGGGGCCGACGTTTTCCTCGGGGTCTCCGCGGGTGTGGTCCCCGAGGAGCTGATCGCCACCATGGCGCCCGGGGGGATCGTGTTCGCGCTGTCCAACCCCGATCCGGAGATCCATCCCGACATCGCGGCCAAGCACGCCGCCGTCGTGGCCACCGGCCGCAGCGACTTCCCGAACCAGATCAACAACGTCCTGGCGTTCCCGGGGTTGTTCCGCGGCGCACTGGACGCCGGGGCGCGCCGGATCACGCAGCAGATGATGGTGGCCGCCGCGGAGGCGATCTTCTCCGTAGTCAGCGACGACCTGGCGCCCGAACGAATCGTCCCCAGCCCGCTGGACCTGCGCGTCAGCGAGGCGGTGGCCAAGGCGGTGGCTCAGGCTGCGGAAGCCTCGGACGCCTGAGACAGCTCGGGTGAAAGCCCGACGGCTGGCCGCGACGCTGCTCGCCGCCGCGCTCGCTGTGCTTGTCTGGGCCGGCTGCGCGGCTCATCCCGACAATCGCCACGACGTGGTCGTCGGATCCGGCCCCGACGCCGAGTCGACGTTGTTGGCCGGCGTCTATCTTGCGGCGCTGCGCTCATACGGTGTCGCCGCACACACCCAGGCGGCCGCGGATCCCATGGCGGAGCTGGACTCCGGCGCGTTCACCGTCGTCCCCGTCCTCACCGGCCAGATGTTGCAGACGCTGCGGCCCGGCGAGGCGCAGTCCGACGCGAAGTCCGACGCGCAGGTCTACCGCGCCATGGTGTCGGCGCTGCCCGAGGGTGTCGCCGCCGGCGATTACGCGACGGCCGGCGAAGACAAACCCGTGTTGCTGGTCACTGCGACCACCGCCACGGCGTGGGGCGGCAACGACCGCAACGCCGACCTTTCCCTGCTACCAAAGCACTGCGACGGGCTGGCCGTCGGGCTGGTCACCGGCCGCCGGGCACCCGCGGCGATCGGCAGTTGCCGGCTGCCGGCTCCGCGCGAATTCCCGGACGACGCAACGATGTTCGCCGCGCTACGGGCCGGACAGGTGACCGCGGCGTGGGCCACCACCGCCGATCCCTCGATCCCCGGCGACCTGGTGTCGCTGGCCGACGGCAAGCCCGCGTTGATTCAGGCCGAAAACGTGGTGCCCTTGTACCGACGCAATGCGCTGACGGATCGGCAATTGCTGGCGATCAACGAGGTCGCCGGCGTGCTGGACACCGCGGCCCTGGCCGACATGCGCCGTCAGGTGGCCGGCGGCGCCGATCCGCTGGCGGTGGCCGGCGCGTGGTTGGCCGAGCACCCGCTGGGGCGCTGAGCTTTACGTCGGGCGCGGCATCATGCGGCCCAAGGAGGCCCCGATGATCCGCTGGTATCCCGAGCCGGTCAGCCGCACCATCAGGTCCAAAATCTTGGCGTCCGGGCCGACCAGCACCCGGGCCCGGTTCTTGTGCACGCCGTCCAGGATGATGCGGGCGGCCTTTTGCGGGCTGGTCATGGCCAGCTTCTTGTCGAACATGTTGGCCAGCTGCTCGCGGTCGAGGCCTTCGGCGGCCCCGGCGTTGCGGGCGATCGCGGTCTTGATGCCGCCTGGGTGCACCGTGGTCACCCGCACCGGGTGGTGGGCCAGGATCATTTCCTGCCGCAGCGCCTCGGTGAAACCGCGGACGGCGAACTTCGCCGAGTTGTACGCCGCCTGACCCGGCACGGAGAACAACCCGAACACGCTGGAGATGTTGACGACGTGGCCGTCCCCGGAGGCGATCAGGTGCGGCAGGAAGGCCTTGGTGCCGTTGACGACGCCCCAGAAGTCGACGTCCATCACCCGTTCGATGTCCTTGAACTGGCTGACCTCGATGTCGCCGGTGAACGCGATGCCGGCGTTGTTGTAGATCTGGTTGACCTTGCCGAAATGCTCGTTGACCGCGTCGGCGTAGAGCAGAAACGCCTCGCGCTCGGTCACGTCGAGACGGTCGGTTTTGACCGGCACACCGATCGCCTTGAGCTGCTCCTCGGTGTGCGCCAGGCCTTCGGTATCGATGTCGCTGATGGCCAGGCTGGCACCCGAGCGGCCCAGCTCGACGGCGAGTGCCTGCCCGATACCCGAACCGGCTCCGGTCACCACGGCGACCTTGCCCGCGAATCCACGCATGAACACCCTCCCTAGTATCGGAAAACTGCTTCGAGGTTAACCGGTACCAGCGGTCCCCGATAATGCCGGGTGGGCCGTCAGCCGAACGCGGTGTCGATGATCTCCTGCTGCTCGACGGCGTGCACCTTCGACGACCCCGACGACGGGGCCGACATCGCCCGCCGCGAAATGCGCTTGATCCCGCTCAATTTATCCGGCAGCAGCTCGGGCAGGGTCAAGCCCATCGACGGCCACGCACCCTGGTTGGCCGGCTCCTCCTGGACCCAGAAGAACTGCGTGGCGTTCTCGTAGCTGTCCAGCGTGTCGTCGAGACGGTGTTTCGGCAGCGGCGCGAGCTGTTCGATCCGCACGATCGCCACGTCGTCGCGGTTGTCCTTGGCCTTGCGCGCTGCCAGCTCGTAGTAGATCTTGCCGCTGGTCAGCAGGATCCTGCTGACCTTGCTGCGATCGCCGATGCCGTCTTCGTAGGTGGGTTCTTCCAGCACCGAGCGGAACTTGTTCTCGGTGAAGTCCCTGATATCACTGACGGCCGCCTTGTTGCGCAACATCGACTTCGGCGTGAAGACGATCAGCGGGCGCTGGACGCCGTCCAGCGCGTGCCGGCGCAACAGGTGGAAGTAGTTCGACGGGGTCGACGGCACCGCGATGGTCATCGAACCCTCGGCCCACAGCTGCAGGAACCGCTCGATGCGGCCTGAGGTGTGGTCGGGGCCCTGGCCCTCGTGGCCGTGCGGTAGGAGCAGCACCACGTTGGACAGCTGTCCCCATTTGGCCTCACCGGAGCTGATGAACTCGTCGATGATCGACTGCGCGCCGTTGACGAAGTCGCCGAACTGCCCCTCCCACAACACCAGAGCGTCCGGGTTGCCGACGGTATAGCCATACTCGAAGCCGACGGTGGCGTACTCCGACAGCGGCGAGTCGTAGACCAGGAATTTGCCGCCGGTCGGGGTGCCGTCGGGGTTGGTGGCCAGCAGCTGTAGCGGCGTGAACTCCTCGCAGGTGTGTCGGTCGATGATCACCGAGTGCCGCTGGGAGAAGGTGCCGCGCCGGGTGTCTTGTCCCGACAGCCGCACCAGCTTGCCCTCGGCCACCAGGGTGCCCAGCGCGAGCAGTTCGCCGAAGGCCCAGTCGATCTTGCCTTCGTAGGCCATCTCCCGGCGCTTTTCCAGCACGGGTAGCACCCGCGGGTGTACGGAGAATCCCTCCGGCACCGCCACGAAGGCGTCGCCGATGCGGGCCAGTAACGCTTTGTCCACCGCGGTGGACAACCCCGCGGGGACCGGCTGCAGGGATTCGACGGATTCGCTGGGCAGCGCGCCGTGCTTCTCCAGGTCGCGGACCTCGTTGAAGACTCGCTCCAATTGGCCCTGGTAGTCGCGCAGTGCGGCCTCGGCCTCCTTCAGCGAGATGTCGCCGCGACCGATCAAGGCTTCGGTGTAGCTCTTGCGGGCGCCACGCTTGGTGTCGACCACGTCGTACATGTAGGGGTTCGTCATGGACGGGTCATCGCCCTCGTTGTGCCCACGCCGGCGGTAGCACAGCATGTCGATGATGACGTCCTTCTTGAACTTCTGCCGGAAGTCCACGGCCAGCCGCGCCACCCAGACGCAGGCTTCCGGGTCGTCGCCGTTGACGTGGAAGATCGGGGCTCCGATCATCTTGGCGACGTCGGTGCAGTACTCACTGGACCGGGAGAACTCGGGCGCGGTGGTGAAGCCGATCTGGTTGTTGACGATGACGTGGATGGTCCCGCCGACGCGATAACCGGGCAGCAGTGCCAGGTTCAACGTCTCGGCGACCACACCCTGGCCCGCGAACGCGGCATCCCCGTGCAGCATCAGCGGCACCACCGAGAAGCCCTCCGGGCTGTCACCCTTGTCCAGCAGGTCCTCTTTGGCACGCACCAACCCCTCGAGCACCGGGTCGACGGCCTCCAGGTGCGACGGGTTGGCCGTCAGCGATACCTGAATGTCGTTGTCGCCGAACATCTGTAGGTAGATGCCGGTGGCGCCGAGGTGGTACTTGACGTCGCCGGAGCCGTGCGCCTGCGACGGGTTCAGGTTGCCCTCGAACTCGGAAAAGATCTGCGAGTAAGGCTTGCCCACGATGTTGGCCAGCACGTTGAGCCGGCCGCGGTGCGGCATCGCGATGACGACCTCGTCCAGGCCGTGCTCGGCACACTGGTCAATGGCCGCGTCCATCAGCGGGATCTGGCTTTCCGCGCCCTCCAGCGAGAATCGCTTCTGCCCTACGTACTTGGTCTGCAGGAACGTTTCGAAGGCCTCGGCGGCGTTGAGCCTGGACAGGATATATTTCTGTTCGGCCACAGTCGGTTTGACGTGTTTGGTCTCGATCCGCTCCTGCAGCCATTGCTGTTGTTCGGGCTCGAGGATGTGGGTGTACTCGACGCCGATGTGACGGCAGTACGCGTCGCGAAGCAGACCCAGCACGTCGCGCAGTTTCTTATACTCGGCGCCCGCGAACCCGTTGACCTTGAACACCCGGTCCAGATCCCACAGGGTCAGGCCGTGATTGAGTATTTCGAGGTCGGGGTGGCTGCGAAACCTGCTTTGGTCCAACCGCAGCGGATCGATGTCGGCCATCAGATGGCCGCGGTTGCGGTAGGCCGCGATCAACTCCATGACGCGGGCGTTCTTGTCGACGATCGAGTCGGGGTTGTCGGTGCTCCAGCGAATCGGCAGATACGGAACGCCCATCTCGCGGAAGATCTCGTCCCAGAACCCGTCCGAGAGCAGCATCTCGTGGATGGTGCGCAGGAAGTCGCCGGATTCCGCGCCCTGGATGATGCGGTGGTCGTAGGTCGAGGTCAGGGTGATCAGCTTGCCGATGCCCAGTTCGGCGATGCGTTCCGCGCTGGCGCCCTGGAACTCAGCGGGGTATTCCATGGCGCCGACGCCGATGATCGCGCCCTGGCCGGCCATCAGTCGGGGCACCGAGTGCACGGTGCCGATGGTGCCGGGGTTCGTCAGCGAAATCGTGACTCCGGCAAAGTCTTCGGCGGTGAGCTTGCCGTCGCGGGCATGACGAACGATGTCTTCGTAGGCCGAGACGAATTCGGCGAACCGCATCGCCTCGCAGCCCTTGATGCCCGCTACCACCAGGGAGCGTTTGCCGTCCTTGCCCTGCAGGTCGATGGCCAAGCCGAGGTTGGTGTGCGCCGGGGTGACCGCGGTGGGCCTGCCGTCGACCTCGGCGTAGTGCCGGTTCATGTTCGGGAATTTCTTGACGGCCTGCACCGCCGCGTAACCCAGCAGGTGGGTGAACGAGATCTTGCCGCCGCGGTTGCGTTTGAGCTGGTTGTTGACGACGGTCCGGTTGTCGATGAGCAGCTTGGCCGGAACGGCCCGGACGCTGGTCGCCGTCGGCACGTCGAGCGATGCGGACATGTTCTTGACGACAACCGCGGCGGCACCGCGCAGGACCTGCAGTTCGTCGCCTTCGACCGGCTGCGGGGTCGGGGCTTTGGCGGGCGGCGGCGCGGCGGCGCCCGGGCTTGGGTTCGGCGGGCGCCGCGGCGGCCGGCCCGTTAGCGGTGTCCTGCGGCGATGAGGCCGGCTCGGGGCTGTAGTCGGCCAGGAACTCGTGCCAGCTGGGATCCACCGACGAAGGGTCGTCGCGGAACTTGCGGTACATCTCCTCGACCAGCCATTCGTTTTGCCCGAATGGTGAACTTACGTTGCTCACGGCCGCTGTTCGCCTCAATTCCTTTGTTCTGCCGGCGCTTCGCCTCACGCCTGCGCCATCTCGCACCCCGGTCGACGGAGTACCTCACACCCGTGGCGGCTGGAAAACTTTTTCCGCCCCACAAAGGCTATCGCTTCGGCGGTAATTCGCCAGAGAGACGGAGGCCGGCGACGGGCGCTAGCCGACTCCGTGGACGGTCGGCAACACGCGCAGGGTGCTTGGCCAGCGGGCCGGCGGGGCGCCGAAAGCGTCACGGGCGTTGCGGACGATCTTTTTGCCCACGATGCGATTACCCGCGCCGCCCACCGCGGCGCCGATGCCGACCGGCAGCATCTTGCCGAACATGAGCGCGCCACGTCGCACCGCCCACCGCTTGACGAAGTACTTGAGCATCCGGGTGTTCAGTCGCCCCAGCGTCGAGAGTGGCAACGAGGCCATTCCCTCGGCCAGCCACCCGCCGTTGGTGCGTGCGGGACCGATCAACTCGCCGATGGCGCGCTTGCTGTCGTCGCCCACCAGGACGGACAACACCAGGGCGCGGCGCCGTTCCCGGTGGTCGGCGGGGATCCCGTGCACCACGGCGTTGGCCAGCACGAATACGGCGGTCGCCTCCATGAAGAACACGGTCTCGCCGGCGCCCGCGGACATCGCTGCCAACGTCCCCACCCCGGGGAACGTCGCCGCGGAACCCACCGCGGCCCCGCTGGCCGTCAGAGCGGCCAGATAACGACGTTCCAGCTTCTCGACGATCTCGGCGGGGGTGGCGCCCGGATCCGTCCGTCGCAGCCGCGCCACGTAGGCCGCCGCGGCCGGGGCCTGAACCCGGGTACTGCGCTCGATGACCTGCGCCAATGCGCGGGCGGATGCTTTAGGCGTGCCCTGCGCGGCGTCCTGCTGCCGATCGGCTGCGGCGCTTCGCTCGGTGCGTCGAGAGCTCATAGTGCCCCTCCTGTGACTGCGTGCCTTCCAGGCTAGCCCGCGTTTGCTCAACCCGAGCCGAGCCGCAGCGTTTCCTGGTATTCGGTCCGCGGCTGCGGCGCTGGCTGCCCGACCCGGGATAATGCAGGCTGGACAGCATCGCCGGGAGCCGAAACGAGGTGGGGGGACATGACCACGCCGTCCTCGCGCTCGGCGAATCCGTGGAATGCGCTGTGGGCGATGATGATCGGCTTCTTCATGATCATGGTCGACGCGACCATCGTCGCCATCGCCAACCCGACCATTATGGCCGACTTGCACATCGGCTACAGCTCGGTGATCTGGGTGACCAGCGCCTACCTGCTGGGATACGCGGTGGTGCTGCTGGTGGCCGGCCGGCTCGGTGACCGGTTCGGCCCCAAGAATCTCTACCTGATCGGTCTGGTGGTGTTCACCGTTGCTTCGGTCTGGTGTGGGCTGTCCGGCAGCGCCGCCCTGCTGATCACCGCGCGAGTCGTGCAGGGTGTCGGCGCCGGGTTGCTGACGCCGCAGACCCTGTCCACCATCACCCGGATTTTCCCGGCCCAGCGGCGCGGTGTCGCGGTGAGCGTGTGGGGTGCGACCGCAGGGGTGGCCAGCCTGGTCGGGCCGTTGGCGGGCGGAGTGCTGGTGGACGGGCTGGGTTGGCAGTGGATCTTCTTCGTCAACGTCCCCGTCGGCATCGCCGGGCTGGCTCTGGCGGTGTGGCTCATCCCGGATCTGCCGACCCAGGCGCACCGTTTCGACGTGGTCGGCGTCGTGTTGTCCGGTGTGGGTATGTTTTTGATCGTCTTCGGCCTGCAACAGGGCCAAACGGAACACTGGCAGCCCTGGATCTGGGCGCTGATCGTCGCCGGGATCGGGCTGATGACGGCGTTCGTCTACTGGCAGTCGCTCAACACCCGGGAGCCGCTGATTCCGCTGGAGATTTTCCGTGACCGGGACTTCAGCCTGTGCAACGTCGGTGTGGCCATCATCTCGTTCGCGACGACGGCGATGATGCTGCCGCTGATCTTCTATACGCAGGCCGTGTGCGGGCTGACGCCGACGCGCTCGGCGCTGCTGATCGCACCGATGGCCATCGCCAGCGGGGTGTTCGCACCGTTCGTCGGCAGGATCGTCGATCGATACCACCCGCGCCCGGTGCTGGGCTTCGGCTTCTCGGTGCTCGCGATCGCCTTGACCTGGCTCTCGTTTGAGATGGCCCCGCAGACACCGATCTGGCGGTTGGTGTTGCCGTTCACCGCGGTAGGTGTCGGCATGGCGTTCGTCTGGTCGCCGCTGACGGCTACCGCGACCCGCAACCTGCCACCGCACCTGGCCGGCGCGAGCTCCGCGGTGTACAACTCGGTGCGCCAGCTGGGCGCGGTGCTCGGCAGTGCCGGCATGGCCGCGTTCATGACCTGGCGGATCGGTGCCGAGGTGCCGGAAGCGTCCGCCGCGGCGGACGGCGGGGTCGGGTTGCGGCTACCCGTCTTCGTGCGCGAGCCGTTCTCGGCCGCGATGTCGCAATCGGTGCTGCTGCCGGCGTTCATCGCGCTGTTCGGCATCATTGCCGCCCTGTTCTTGGTTGGCTTCGCGCCGTCGCCGGCGGGCCGCGCAAGCAAGAGCGCGAAGTCCGATAAGCACCACGACGGGGTGGTCGACGGCTATGACGACGACGACTACGTGGAGTTCATTCTTCGTCGCGAGCCGGACGACGAGATCAACCTCACGCGCAACGACTTTCAAGCCGACGGCGGCAAGCGGGTGCGCCGGCGTTCGCCCCGCGCGTAGCCGTCGTCACCGGGTCGACGTCAGCGCCAGGAAGGCGCCGAGCTCGGTCAGGCCCACGGGCGTGGTGGGTAGATACTCGGTCAACAACTCCGAGCGGACGATCACCGCCGCATACTGCGCCCGGCTGACGGCGACGTTCAGCCGATTCCTGTTGAGCAGGAACGAGATTCCGCGGGGCACTTCGTCGACCGACGATGCCGTCATCGAGATGAAGACCACCGGCGCCTGGGCGCCCTGGAACTTGTCGACGGTGCCCACCCGGACCTCGCCCAGGCCGGCCGACGTCAACCGTTGACGCACCAGCGCCACCTGCGCGTTGTAGGGGGCCAGCACCAAGACATCGCGGGCGGTCAGCGGCCGGGCGCCGTGCTCGTCGGTCCACGACATGCCGACCAGCTGCGCGATCTGGGCGGTGATCGCGTCCGCCTCCTCCGGGCTATCAATCGAGTTACCCTGGTGGCTAACGGTATTCACGTGCACCCCCGGCTGATACCCGTCGAGGCGACGCGCGGCGGTGCGCTCGGTGACCGAATGCAGCCGGCCCTCGTAGGACAACGTCGAAACCGCCGCGCAGACCGCCGGGTGCATCCGGTAGGAGCGGTCCAGGAAGTAGCCACGCTCATCTGGCAGCGTGCGCTGGCCGTCGACCAGCCAGTCCAGCGCGGACGTGTCGACCGGTTCCGGATGGGTGCCCTGACTGACCTGCGGCAGCTGCTGCGGATCCCCCAGCAGCAGCAGGTTCACCGCAGCGGGTGCCACGGCGATGGTGTTGGCCAGACAGAACTGGCCCGCCTCGTCGATCACCAGCAGATCGAGGCTGCCCGGCCGCACGCGATTGGCGTTGGCGAAATCCCAGGCGGTGCCGCCGATCACGCACCCCGGCGTATCGGCGATGAACGCCGCGTAGTCGCCGCCGTCGATCTCGCGCCACCGTGGCGCCTGGTGGTCGTAGTGCTTCTTGGCGACCCGGCCCGCATCCAGCCCGGCGTCGATCACCGCGCCCAGCAGGTTTTCCACCGTCGCATGCGACTGTGCCACCACGCCGATTCGCCAGCCGTGCTCGGTGGCCAGGCGGGTGATCACCGCGGCCGCGGTATACGTCTTGCCGGTCCCCGGCGGTCCATGCACCGCGAGGTATGACGCGTCGAGATCGAGTGTCGCTGCGGTGATGTCGGAGACGCTATCGCCATTGCGGGGCAGTCCAGCGCCGCTGCGGGTTCTCGGTGTGCGGCGCAGCAGGACGTCGGTCATCGCCGTGTGCGGCAGCTCGGGCAACGCGGTGGCCAGCGCGGTCGCGGTGGATTCGATCGAATCCCGCAGCGCTGCGGTGGAAACGGGTGGGCCGGGCGTCAGCGCGAACGGCAGCTGGTGAAACGGGTTGCCATCACTGCCCATTCGTTCGACGATCACCACCTCGGTGGGCACCGCGAGGTCGTCGACCTCGACGACCTCGGCCCGTCCGACCGCTCGACGGTCGGGATTGTCGGTCATACTCGGCGGAGCTGGCGGTTCGTAGAGCGCGAACATATTCTTCGTCAGCTCACCGCGTGCCAGCTCGCCGCGAAGCTGCACCCGCCGCTGCGGCTTTCGCGCACGCGGGGGCGTATGCCAATCCGCCACCAGTGCCGCGTCGGCGGCGACGAACACGTCGGTATTGTCCGCCCACTCCTCGACGGGAAAGTTCAGCCGGTCGAAATGCGCCCACCAGAACGGTTTGTCCTCGCGCCGGTGGTAGCCGCGCGCGGCGGCGACCAGTGCGACCGCCGTCTGCTCCGCTGTGCGGTCGCCGACGGCGACATCGCCGGTGTGCGCCGCCAGTTTGGCCGCCAGCCCGTCGTGGTCTTCGACGCCTATGCCACCGGAAACCGGTTGGGCCCCAATCGGTGTGACGCCAGACTCCCAGGCGCGCACCAGCAACCAGTTGCGGAGTTCCTGCGTCGACCGGCAGTCGTAGTTGTTGTAGTCCTCGATCTCCTTGAGCAGGGTCGCGGCCTCGTCAACGCGGCCGGCGGCCTGCAGTTCGCAGTACTTGGCATAGGAGGTGATCGAATCGGTGGCCGTGGTGACCTCACCGGCGCGCAGCTGCGTGCCCATATACAGCGGCTCCAGCGCCTTCAGGCTGAACGACTCGGCACCGACCCGAATGCTCTTGCGCACCAAGGGGTATAAGTCGACGAGCGTGCCGCTGCGCAGCAGCTCGTCGACGGCGTCCTCGCCGACTCCGTACCGGCCGGCAAGCCGCAGCAATGCGGTCTTCTCGTACGGGGCGTAGTGGTAGATATGCATGTTGGGCCGACGCTTGCGGCGCTTGGCCACCATCGCCAGGAAGTCGGTCAGTGCCTTGCGCTCGTCCACCCGGCTGTGCGCCCACAGCGGCCGAAACTTGCCGGTCGGTCCGGCTTCGAGGACACCGAACAGGTATTCCAGACCCCAGTCGTGACCGTCGGCCGTCCACAGCGGATCGCCTTCGAAATCGAAGAACAGGTCGCCGGGGTCGGGGTCGGGCAATAGCGCCAGTGGCTGCGGATTCGCGATCTCGAACTGCGGGTTTCCGGTATCACGTTGCAGTACTTGCAGTTTGGCCTGGGCGGTCATCTTGCCCAGCGCGCTGGGCGCCAGATCCGGCACCGGTCCGCCATGCGCGGCCAAACCGGTCACCGTCGTGATTCCGGCGTCAATCAGCTTGTCTCGCTGACTTACTCGCATGCCGGCAACGAGCAGCAGGTCGTCTGTGGCGCGTACCTGCTCGGTGCATAACGGGCAGCGGAAGCACGCGCGGATGCCGTCGTCTTCCCAGCGCACCGCGGTGCCCCCGGCGTAGTGCTCATCCAAGAGCCGCTGCAGGAGCACCCGCTGCGACGCGAAGACCGGGATCAGGTCGGCGACCCGATACGTCATGACCGAGCCGTCGCCCAGCCTGAGCTCGGCCTCGGGCGCCACCGCGACGCCGACTCTGGTCAGCGCGTCGGCGTAGGCCGCTAGTTGCAGCAACGCGGTGACCTTGGGGGAGCGGGCCAGCTTGGTGTCGACGAGACGGTAGTGCTCGCCGTCGCGGACCAGGAAGTCGGCGAACCCGACGAAGCGGCCGTCGAACATGGCGGCCTGATACACCACCGGTGCGTCGTGCAAGATGGCGCGCTGGGTCGCCTCGGCGGCCGCGGTCAGCCCGGCGATGGTGTAGTGCGGACGGCCGATGATCGCGACCGCACCACCGAATTCGCCGCGGAGCCGCTCGAGTTCGCGTCGCTCATGCTCGTCACCCAGAGTGGCCGTGCGCGCGAGCAGTTCGTCTTCCACCGTGACGGCGGGCCCCCGGCCCAGCTTGGCGTCGAACTCACGCAGCAGGGCGTACTCGCATCGCGCGGCGGCGGCCAGATCCGACGCGCTGTAGATGATGCTGTCGCCGGTGACGAACACAGCAGCAACTGTAGGTGAGGCCACCGACGTCGCGGCGTTTCGGCTTGTGCGTGCCGGCTCAGTGGCCCGGGTTGCCGATGAGCTCCACGCCGTTGCCGTTCCAGTGGAAGCGCACGTCGGTGTTCAATCCGTTGAGGCCGCCAGGGAAGGTCAACGCCACGGTGTCGCCGGTGGTTTGTGTGGCGTCGATGCCGTTGAAGCCGTAGGTGTCGGGCACGCCCTGCGGAATGAACTGCCCGAGATGAAACAGCACGGCCCGGGTGGTCGGATTGACGGCGTTGGTGTTCGCTTTGATGATCACCGCCGACAGCTGGGCGCACTGGTTGTAGTTACCGGCCAGCGGCTCGGCGTTCCATGGCTGCTGGCTGCGCGGGTCGCGGGGCAGGTCGGAGACCACCTTGGCGATCGTCGGCGAGGCGAGGTCGATCGCGCACGGGTCGGTCGGCGTGCTGGGTGCGGCAACCGCGCCCGAGGACGCGCCCGGCGTGGCGGGAGCGGTGATCGACGGGGTGGCGGTCGCCGACTGCGGCGTCTTGGTGACGGTGGAATCCCCCGAGCCGCAGCCGCTCAGCGTCGCCGCGATCAGTACGGCAGCGGTCAGTGGCTCGGCGCGACGAGGTAGCAACCACACATCGGGCAACCGTACCGGTATCCCCGGACGCTACGGTGGGGACCCGCGGCGCCCAGCTGTGCTGGGCTAGCGATCACGCTGGGCTCGACGGTGGTGACCCGCGGCGCCCAGCTGTGCTGGGCTAGCGATCACCACTAAACTCCGAGGAACCATGACCCTTCCGGACAGCTCGCCCGCGGCTGCTTCTACGACATTCGCCGAGCTGCAGATTCCTGCCCCCGTCATGCGGGCGATCGCCGACGTCGGCTACGAGTCGCCGACGGCGATTCAGGCGGCGACGATTCCGGCGCTGATGGCCGGTTCCGACGTGGTGGGACTGGCGCAGACCGGAACCGGAAAGACGGCGGCGTTCGCCATCCCCATCCTGTCCAAAATCGACGTCACCAATAAGGCGACGCAGGCCCTGGTGCTGGCGCCCACCCGCGAGCTGGCCTTGCAGGTCGCCGAGGCGTTCAGTCGCTACGGCGCCCATCTGCCCCAGATCAACGTGCTGCCGATCTACGGCGGCGCGTCCTACACCGTCCAACTTGCCGGCCTGAGGCGCGGCGCCCAGGTCGTCGTCGGCACCCCGGGCCGGGTCATCGACCACCTGGAACGCGGCACCCTGGACCTCTCGCACGTGGACTACCTGGTGCTCGACGAGGCCGACGAGATGCTGACCATGGGGTTCGCCGAAGAGGTCGACCGCATCCTGTCCGAAACCCCGGAATTCAAACAGGTGGCCCTGTTTTCGGCGACCATGCCGCCGGCGATCCGCAAGATCACCACCAAGTACCTGCACGATCCGCTGGAAGTCACGACTAAGTCGAAAACCACCACCGCGGAAAACATTTCGCAGCGCTACATTCAGGTGGCCGGTCCGCGCAAGATGGATGCGCTGACCCGCGTCCTCGAAGTGGAGCCGTTCGAGGCGATGATCGTCTTCGTGCGCACCAAGCAGGCGACCGAGGAGGTTGCCGAAAAGCTGAGGGCCCGAGGGTTTTCCGCGGCCGCCATCAACGGCGACATCGCGCAGGCTCAGCGCGAGCGGACCATCGCCGCACTCAAGGATGGACGAATCGACATCCTGGTCGCCACCGATGTGGCAGCCAGGGGACTCGACGTAGAGCGGATATCGCATGTGCTCAACTACGACATCCCGCACGACACCGAGTCCTACGTGCATCGCATCGGACGCACCGGCCGGGCCGGGCGTTCGGGAAACGCGCTGCTGTTCGTCTCCCCGCGAGAACGCCACATGCTCAAGGCGATCGAAAAGGCGACCCGGCAGACGTTGACCGAGGTCGAACTGCCCAGCGTCGAGGACGTCAACGCCCAACGGGTAGCGAAATTCGCCGACTCCATCACCGACACGCTCGGCGGTTCAGGACTGGAGCTGTTCCGCAGGCTGGTGGAGGACTACGAGCGCGAGCACGACGTCCCGATGGCTGACATCGCCGCGGCGCTGGCCTTGCAGTCCCGCGATGGCGAGGCGTTCCTGCTGTCTCCCGAACCGCCGCCGCAGCGGCGCGAGCGCAACGAGCGCAACGCCGAACGCCGGGACCGCCCTGACAAGTCAAGGCCAACAAAAGATTTCGCCACCTACCGGATCGCGGTCGGCAAGCGTCACAAGGTCGGGCCCGGCGCGATCGTCGGCGCTATCGCCAACGAGGGGGGGCTACATCGCAGCGATTTCGGCCACATCTCCATCGGACCGGACTTCTCGCTGGTGGAGCTGCCGGAAAAACTGCACCCGACGACGCTGAAAAAGCTTGAGCGAACCCGTATCTCGGGTATATTGATCGACCTCCGCCCGGAGCGCTCGGCCGGCAAGTCCTCCGAGAATGCCCGTCGCGGGCCTGGATCGGGGGGCGGCAAACCGCGCAGGAAACACGCCGAATGACGTTGTCCGAGGAAAGGGACGCCCAGGGCGGACTCGAACAGGTCGCCGGCGTGGACCGGGTCGCGTCGCTCACCGGTATCCGGGCGGTGGCCGCAATCCTGGTCGTCGGCACGCACGCGGCCTACACCACCGGCAAGTACACCCACGGCTATTGGGGCCTGGTCGGGGCCAGGATGGAGATCGGGGTGCCGATCTTTTTCGTGCTGTCGGGTTTCTTGCTGTTCCGTCCGTGGGTGAAGGCGGTTGTCATCGACCGTCCGTCACCGTCGGTGAGTCGCTATGCGCGGCATCGGATTCGGCGCATCATGCCGGCCTACGTCGTCGTCGTGCTGTTCGCCTATGTGCTCTACCATTTCCGCGAAGCGGGACCCAATCCCGGACACAGCTGGTACGGGCTGTTCCGCAACCTGACGCTGACGCAGATCTACTGCGACGGCTATCTCGGCAAGTACCTGCACCAGGGGCTCACCCAAATGTGGAGCCTGGCGGTGGAGGCGTCCTTCTACGTCCTGTTGCCGTTTTTGGCGTACTTCCTGCTGGTGGTGATCTCTCGACGGCGCTGGCGGCCGCGGCTGGTGGTGGGCGCGCTGCTGACGTTGGCATTGATCAGCCCGACGTGGCTGGCCCTGGTGCACGTCGATCACTGGTTTCCCGATGGCGCCCGGCTGTGGCTGCCGACCTATCTGGCCTGGTTTCTCGGCGGCATGCTGCTGACGGTGCTACAGGCGATGGGCGTGCGCTGCTACGCGTTCGTGGCCATCCCGCTGGCGAGCATCAGCTATTTCATCGTCGCCACTCCCATCGGGGGTGCACCCACCACCTCGCCGGCGTCGGCGTGGGAAGCGGTGGTCAAGACGGTCTTCTACACCGTGATCGCCACGCTGGCGGTCGCGCCGTTGGCCCTTGGTGACCGGGGTCTGTACTCGCGGCTGCTGGCATCGCGACCGATGATATGGCTGGGCGAGATCTCCTACGAGATCTTCCTGATCCATCTGGTGACAATGGAATTCGCGATGGACTACGTGGTGCGGGCGCACGTCTACACGGGCTCGATGCTGTATTTGTTCGTCGCGACACTGGCGCTGACGATTCCCCCCGCCTGGCTGCTGCACCGTTTGACCAAGGTGC
This sequence comes from Mycobacterium numidiamassiliense, assembly GCF_900157365.1. Taxonomy (GTDB): domain Bacteria; phylum Actinomycetota; class Actinomycetes; order Mycobacteriales; family Mycobacteriaceae; genus Mycobacterium; species Mycobacterium numidiamassiliense. The sequence continues at coordinate 1,950,664 of NZ_FUEZ01000004.1, forward strand.
CCAGCTGACCTTCCCGCACGGGCCTGACCGCTCCTAGCCGCGGGCGCTGACCGGGGTGACGATCGGGACGACGAATTCCTCGATCATGGCCTTCTCGTCGGCGTCATCGTGTCCGGGGTACATCAGCAGTGACGTCAGCACCCGCACCATCCAACGCGCCCGACGTTCGACGACCGCAGGGTCCTCGGGCCCGAGGGAGTTGACGAATGCCGCCGCCAGGGCGGTAATCACCTCGGACTGGCCGGCGAGCTCACCACCGACCGGCGGGCGGGTGACGGCGAACCACGACGCCAGCGCCGGGCTGGCGCGCACCGTCCGCAGTGTCGCGGTGATGCCGGCGACCAGCCGTTCGCGCGGGTCGTCGATGCCATCGACCTGCTCGTTGATCACCCTGGCGATTCTGCGCGTCTCCCGGTGCACATAGGCGGTGCGCAGCGCCTCGCGATTCTCGAAGTACCGGTACAGCGTCGCACGGGAACAGCCTGCGGCCCTGGCTATTTCGTTCATGCCGATCGTCGCCTGATCCCGCTGTGTATACAGGTCCTCGGCAGCGTCGAGTATCCGGTCGGCGGCCACTTCGGTGCGGCTCGCGGCCAACCAATCTTTCCCTTTGGGGACGCCGGCCATCAGGACCTCACCGTGATCGGCACCGAGATGGGCCGCCGGACATAGCTGCCGCCCGCCCACTCGATGGCGGACTCGTCGACTTCGAAGTTCGGGCAACGCGCCAGCAGCTCGCTCAGCGCTACCCGCGTTTGCATCCGGGCCGCGGCCGCGCCCAGGCAGTGGTGTGCGCCGTGGCTGAAAGTCAGGATATTGCGCGGGCATCGGGCCGCGTCGAGTTCGTCGGCGTCCGGCCCGTATTGGCGTTCGTCGCGGTTGCCCGACCCGTACAGGAGCAGCACCCTGCGATCGGCCGGGATTGTGGTGTCGCCGATGGTGACATCGCGGGTGGTCGTGCGCGCCAGTCCTTGCACCGGCGAGGTGAGCCGGAGCAGTTCCTCGACGGCATCGCCGATGCGGTCCGGATCTTCCACGAGCAGCCGACGTTGGTCGGGGCGCTGGTGCAGCAACGGCATTGAGCCACCGAGCATTCCGGTGACGGTGTCGTTGCCGCCGGTGACCATGGTGAAGGTGAACGCCAGGATCGACAACGTCCCGGCGACATCGCCGTCGGCTCCGACCCCGGCGGCGACGAGGTGAGAGATGGTGTCGTCCTCGGGCTCGGTGCGGCGCCGCTCGATCAGACCGGTGAAGTAGGCCATCATGGACCCGACGGCATCGCCGACGGTTTCCAGTGCGCCGGTGACGCCGCCTTCGATGGTATTGGCCGCAACAATGGCCTGGGTCCAGCCGTCGAATTGGGCCCAATCCTCTTCGGGCACACCAAGATAGTGAGCGACCACCATCGACGGCAGTGGTTTGAACAGCTCGGTGACGATGTCGCCGCCGCCGTCGGCGCGCAGCTTCTCGAGGCGTTCGGCGATGAATTCGCGGACCTTGGGCTCCACCGCTTCGACCTGGCGTGGGGTGAATCCGCGTGACACCAGCTTGCGAAATTCGGTGTGGACCGGCGGATCCTGCATCACGAATGGCGGATTATCCTGCAGCCCAATGAGTTCCAGGTCGTTATAGTTGACTGTCAAGCCCTGCGCCGAGGAGAACGTCTCGTGGTCGCGGGCGGCCGACCAGACGTCGGCGTGGCGGGACAGCACGTAGTAGTCGTGCTCAGGATGTTTCGGCGGCACGACGTGGTGTACCGGGTCGTGATCGCGCAGCGCGCGGTACATCGGCCACGGGTTCGGCCAGGTCTCCGCGGTGGCGAGCTGAAACACGACCGGAGAGCTTTGAGACAAACCTACCGACATGTCTTATTCGTACGACATTGCACGCGATATGTCAACCACGGCAAGCGTGCGCTCACGGATTAGGTCGGCGATTGTAGGTTCTCATCCAACATGGCGGAATTCTCATCTTCGTGACGTCGAAATGGCGGATCCGCCATGAAGATGAGAATCTGGTTAGTGTCTCTAAGCGTTAGCGTCACGTTGTTGGTACCCATCCGCTTTCGTCCGTAGGTTGTTGGACTCGCGAAGTACGTTGTACACCAACGATATTGGTGATGCCGTCAAGCGCAAACAACATAGCGACACACGTCACGACGGCGTAGCGCATGGATATCAGCGGTTATCCATTATTGAAGTACGCTGTTTTCATCAGACGAATCACAGATGCCGGGCCGGCATCGATCTGAGCCAGCACAGCGGGGACCGTCCTGATGCCCGCTGTGCGATCCCCGCCGGAGTGCTCAGGCGCGAATAAGTCACTTCTGAAGTGGGTTCCTCTGAAGCGCCAACTCGGACGGAACAGGCCCGGCAGAGAGGGGCCGGTTGGTGATGGTGATGGCGCTGATGACGGCGCCGATGAAGAACAACCGCGGATCGGGGGTTGCCTTGACTGGTTTCGCAGCCCCGTCACGGCACGCAACCCAGGGTATCGGTTCTTTATTGCAGTTACATCGCCAAATACGTTGGCGCACAGGTCAGTGACCCAGGACGGCGTACATGCCGACGCAGCAGGGAAACACCGATGCAGACATCATCCCGCAGCGACGGAGGGGGTAAGTCTCACGTTCATCCGCACCGGCCCGCGCAGCGTGCTGTTGGCCGACCACTGCGTTTCACCGATGACCTCGATCCGGCGCACTCGGGTCCCGAGCTCGCGCAGTACCGCCCGGGCTTCCATTCGTGTGAGCTGTGCGCCCAGGCATAGGTGTGCGCCGAATCCGAAGGCGAGGTGTTCGGTCGGGTTTCTATCCACGCGGAATTCGTCGGGTTCGTCGAACACCTGCGGGTCACGATTGGCCGCACCGAGGGACAGCAGCACCCGGGCACCGGCCGGAATGGTTACGGGACCGACCGGGTAGTCGGTGCGCGCCGTGCGGTAGAGCCCTTGCACTGGTGATGAGAAGCGCAATTGTTCCTCGACCACTTTCGGGATCAGGGAGTGGTCGGCACGGAGTGCGTCGAACTTTTCCGGATGCTCAGCGAAGACGTCGAACATGCCGCCCAGCAGGTTGGTCGTGGTTTCGTTGCCCGCGATCAGCAGCAGCATGGCGAAGAAGAATAGCTCGTCGTCGTTGATTGAACCGCTGGCATTTTCACTGAGCAGCTTCCCAAGGACGGTGTCTGACCCTTTCAGACCGCCGATCGCGAACTGCTGGCGGAAATACCGGTAGATGTCGCGAATTCCGCCGATCGACGATTTGAGGCTCGTCATGCCGCGTCGACTCATGTCCACATCGGCTGCCCGCACGGCGGCCGCCGACCAGCGCCGGAAGTCGTCAATGTCGCCGTCGGGAATGCCCAGCATGTGTGCGATGAGCAGCATGGGCATCGGTATCGCCAAACGCTGCATCACGTCGCAGCCAGGGTTGTCCAGGACCTCACCGACCAGTTTGACAGCGAGGTCGTCGATCAGCGCCTGCCAGCTTTCCAGCGCCGCCTTGGTGAACGCAGGCAGCACGTGGCGGCGCATCTCATTGTGTCGTTTGCCGTCCATGGTCACCAGGAGTGGTCCTGCCATCCTTAATCGGGTGACTCCGTCGGAGCTGGACAACGTTTCGGCGGCACGGGCCCCCGCGCGGACATCAGGCAGCCGGCTCAAAATCCAGAGCCCCAGCTTGGGGTTGTACTGAACCCGCCCCCCGGCATGGAGCGTCCGGTACGCCTCATGTGGCTGCGCTAAATGTGCGGGGTCGATCGGGTCGTAGTCAGTGATCTCAGCTCCGGTCCAGAACCGGTACTGACGCCAACGGCCTCGAAAAGCTCTGGCTGTGTTGACGCGGGCGGCGTGACCGAGCGGCTGGGCCATCGTGCCGAGGAACCGTACGTCTTGGCTGAGGGTCATTCATCGGCTCCTTTGACGTGAATTCGTGGACGTGCCGCAGCTGCGTGGGAGCCCAGCGATAGATAGCTCAAGAAGTTTCCTCCGTTGGGCGCGAATAAGGGACGGGTACAGCGGGCCGTTACGGCCGACGCGGCGGTGGGGGACAAGGCGCGGTGGAGGTCGCGCGGGTGTTCGTGGAGGGTGTTGCGTCGCACATTGCACATTGGAGGCCGCGTCGCGCGACACGGGCCCGCGCTGTGATGGTGATGCACCACGATCGTGCGGCTTGACAGTTGGCACTGGGAGTCGACCGGATTGCCGAGCAGTGTCATGCCCCCACGGTGGAGGCGCGTGTTTCCTCGGTCAATGGCCGGATGCGAAGTTGACATGCATTCTGGGAGGCCGGTGACCAATCATTTCGCACTGGGTGCTCTTGACCAGCACGTTGGAGTGCTCGACAGTCATCTTAAATCCTCGTCGCGCAAGAACCAGTTTCCGCATCATCCCCATGGCAGGAGCACATATGGCACGTAACGACTGGCTGATTGGCGCGGACCGCCGCAGCGAGGCCGCGGAGCGGATTTATGCCGCCGCCACAGATCTAGTGTCGCGCGGCGGATTCGAGAACTTCTCGATCGACGCGCTGGCGGCCGCGGTGCACTGCGCGCCGTCCACTATCTACCGCAACGCCGGCGGCAAGAAGGCGATCCTGGAGGCGGTCACCATGCGCATGTCGGCGCGCATCGTCGAGGCGGTGCGTATGGCGATCGAGAACCTGCACGGTACCGAGCGCGTGGCGACGGCCATCGCGGTCGCCTTGGCCCGTATCCGCGCTGAACCGTTAGGCCCGTTGATCATGGGATCGATCCAGCCCAACCACGACGGCGAATGGCTCACCGATTCTCCCGGGGTCGCCGCTATGGCCGAAGAGATCATCGGACACGTTGACCCGCTCGCGGCGCAGTGGCTCGTCCGCGTCACCCTGGCTCTGTGGTACTGGCCGGTCAAGGACCAAGTCGCGGAGTACGAACTGGTTCAACGATTCGTCGGCCCGTCGACGTTTCTGAAATCGGCATAATCATGGGTGGTTGAGGGCGGATGATTCCACTGTTGGACAGGCATTTTCACACTTGCACCCACCTAGGCTCATCGCAGCTCATCGTCTCCGACGCGGCAGGTTCTCCCACGGGCGGCCTAGAGGCTTGTGCTTACCCGGATCTTGTTGGAGCGGCAACGCCAGCCTCTGGGGTGTCATCTGGTGATCGACTGTGGCCTCGGGATGAAATCGGTACGTGGCGTTGGAGGAACCGGATCTGATCAGACACGATCTGTTCGAAGTGCGGGTCGAGGTAGGGCTCGAAGTGGGTGCAGTCATAAGAGAGCACTTCACCTTTGGGGATGCGGGCCACGATTTTTTTGGCTTTGGCGTATGGGGTGACGTCGTCGTGTTTGGCCAGCTGCACCAACGTGGGTGCGGTGATGTCTGCGACGTGGCGGCCCGGGGAGTAGAACGGCACGCGTAGCGCGATACGCGCGGCGACATCGTTTTCGGCGAGGAGCTGTTCGTGCTTGTCCCCGGCCATCTTCTCGACAAGCTCAAATGCACCGGGGGAGGTCATCATCGCCACCCGGCCCGGTCGGCCGATGGACTGCACCCGGTACGGTTTGGCGCCGAGCCAGGAGCCGGCCTGGTCGCGCACGGCGGCAACGAGCAAGCGGGCCACCAGCTTCGGGTGCTGGGCGAACGCTGATGCCGGGCCGGTGACGTGGGGTACCTGCACTATCGCGGCAGCGAGCTCGTCGTCGTGGGCTGCCAGGTCCAGGACGTGTCCGCCGCCGAACGAGGAACCCCATCCCACCACGCGGGTGGTGTCGATGCCCTCGAGCCTGCGGGCGTAGGCGACCGCGGCGCGCCAGTCGGCGTGTTGGTGGCCGATGTCGAGGAGGCGGCGAGGTTCGCCTTCGCTGGCGCCCCAGTGCCGGTAGTCGAAGACCAGCGCGGCGTAGCCGGCCTGCGCAAAGCGTGCGGCGTAGGCATCCAGACGCAAGTCGCGGAAGGCGGCGAATCCGTGCGCTAACACCACGATCGGCGGGTTGTCGACTCCATCGGGCCGGTACAACCACGCCGCGCACGCCGTGCCCTCAGAGAGAAAGGCGGTGTCGTGGCGGACGAAGGTGTGCCCGGTGCTCATCGAATTTCCTCGTGACGCTGTTTCTTGATGGCCATTCAAGGAACTTAGCAGTATCTTGATTGGCATTCAAGACACGGTCTAGGATGAGTCTCATGCCGCGCAACAGACGGCCGCAGGCGGCCGACGAGAAACGCGCGGAGATCGTCGCCGCCGCCCGCGAACTTTTCATCGACGCCGGCTATGACGCCACCGCGATGGGCCGCCTGGCCACTGCGGCCGGGGTCGCAGCCAATACGATCTACTGGTATTTCTCTGACAAGGACGACGTGCTGGTCGCGGTCCTTAACGACGTCGTGGCTGAGGCCTGGACGCAATACCAGTCGGTAGCCGACGAACCCATGTCCGTGCGGCTGTTGTGGGTGGTGCACCAACTGCAACAAATGAGCCGCCTGGTGAGCACCGTGCATGCCCGCGCCGAACGCTCCCCGACAGTCGCAGAGTGGCACAACAACTTCCACCTCTTCACCGCTAGCCTGCTGCGGTCCGAATTGGAAAACGCCGGCACCCCCACAGCAGGGCTGGACGCCGAAGTGATGATCGGCGTCTTCGCCATCGAGGGACTGCTCATGCACCCCCTGAGCAACGACCAACAACGCACGATATGCGAGGCTCTCGCTGCACGTTGGACCTCGACACCGGCGCTCAGAACGTGATATCAACGCCAGCCACGCAGGTGGGCCGTACCTCCCGAAGCGGGGGAGGGACACCGATGGGACCGCTCCTTCCGGGTCGTCACACCGACCGCGCCGATTGACCCGGTGACTCAGTAGAAGGTATCTGAACACTGGCGAGCCTAAGGCGAAAATTGTTGTGCGAGTTGACAGTACTGGCGCCCATGACTTATCGGCCATTGTCCCAATCCGAAACCCGTTGCAGCAGAGCGCAAAAAGCGAATAATGCCTAGATATCCGGATGTGAGTTGGTTAAACGCCTGGGGTCGCAAACAGAAGTGCCCGCGCAGGCGATGGGCACCCGGCGGGGAAGTTCCGCCCCGGCTAAATCGGGGTCGTGGCCATGCTCAAAGTTCTGGGAATTGGACGCTTACGGTCTGCCTACTCCGCGCAGAATGCCCTGGATGTGGCGGTTAAGTTCTGCTGCATCGGCGAATAAACGGAAGTTGCGGGCGAAGCCGTTGAAGACACCGTCGAGGAAGGTGAGGGTGACAAGGGTCTGGCTTTCGAGCAGCGCAGGATCTGTGGCCGCGGCGGGGTCGGCGGCGATGATTGCTTTGGCGCGCGTGTAGAACTGCCAGCCGATCTCTTTGACCATCTCGTCAAGTTCGCGGTGTCTGACGGCATAGAACGTCAGCTCGACTCGTGCCTTGTTTAGTACGGAGCCAGAACCCTCGGCGTACAGCATCACCATTTGGGCCAGCGCCAGCGTGCTGCGGTGCTCGGAGGACAATTCGGTCGTTTCGGTCCAGGCGATCATGTCGGCGAGGTAGCGGTCTGCGACTCGGGTAAAGACCCCGCTCAGCAGGGCATCGCGGCTGCGAAAGGACGACGATGCGGTGCCCGCGGGGAAGCCGGCCCGCGCGTCGACAGCTCGGTGCGTAAGTGCGCGGATGCCACCGCTTGCGATGAGTTCGATGGCGGCGTCGCACAATTCGCGACGCCGCCGCGCGGGATCGTATCGACGTTGGGCAATGATGCACGAAGTGTAACCACCCCAATTTCACTATTTTTACTATAAATGTAGTCAATCTTCTACGTCGGTAGTAAAGTGCGCTTCCGTGGTTGCCGGAGCTGGCCGAAGGTGTTTCGATCGCGACACGCGCGCTGGCCGCGAGTTTGGTGGCCGCGCCGCTGATTCCCAGCTGCGTGCCTGCGTCGGCCGAACTGCGCAGGGATCGTCTTACCGCGCTGTGGAGAACCCGCTCGATGACGAGCGTGCCGATGCCTGACCGAGCGGTGCCGCGCCACGCCTCAATGCGGTGTGGTCCTGACACGCAGTTCTGGCACCTCGATCCGCGCGACTACCGGCTGTTCGTGTGGACGATGGTGGCGCTGCTGCTGTTGACCAGTGCCGTGCCGGCTTCGGCCGACGTGCCCCCCGGTTTCAACATGGCCACCGACGTGTGGCGGACTGCGGTGGCACCGGCGACGTGCCGCCCGGGTGATCGGATCGAGACCGGGTTGCAGGGCGAGGTGACCACCGAGGACCGGCAATCCGGGCGCAGCGCACAGGGTTACAACTGCAACGTCGATCTCGTTGGCCAGCTGCAGGGCCAGGGGGCCAGTTTCGTCAGCTCCTCCTATAAGAATTGCGCCTACATCGCCTCCACTCGGAACAACGGACTCGGCGTGCGAGTCGTCGACGCCTCCGACCCCGCACATCCGAAGTTGACGGCAGTACTCAACGATGCCGCGATGTTCGACGGCACCTGGGAGTCGTTGAAGGTCCACGACGGACGTGGCCTGCTCGCGGGAACCGGGGCCGGTATAGGGCTCGGCGTCGGCTACATCGCGCTCTACGACATTGCCGGCGACTGCGCCCATCCCCGGCTGCTCAACACCGAGCGGGGATCACTGCCCGGGATGCGGATCCCCATGCTCACTCATGAAGGCAGTTTCTCCCCCGACGGCGACACCTACTGGGCCACCGGGCAATTGTGGGCCAGCGCCGTCGACGTGAGCGACCCGAGCAATCCCCACGTCGTCTGGAGCGCGCCAGCCGGCCTTGGGGCTCACGGCATGGACTTCACGCCGGACGGCAACACGCTGTTCATGTCCATCCTGAACGGAATCAATGTGCTCGATTCCTCCGCCGTGCAAGACCGGGCTGCTCCAGGAACGATGCATCAGCTGCTGCCCATGCGCAGCAACTTGCACTGGGGTGACGGGTTGGCCAACCAGCACAGCATCTACGTCAACTACCACGGGGTGCCGCACCTGTTCAACGTGCAGGAGGCGGGCGCTGGCGGGGTGCGGCTCTTCGATGCCTCCGACTTGTCGAACATGACGTTACGCAACGAGATCAAGCTGGACATCGACTTGCCCACGCATCAGGATCGGGCGTTCACCAGCGCCTCGAACAACGGGTTCTTCTCCTACGACTCGCACTACTGCTCGGTCGACAGGCGCGACGATCCACAGGCGCTGGCCTGCGGCTGGGAACAGTCGGGTATCCGGATCTTCGACGTGCGCAACCCCGACGACATCCACGAGATCGCCTACTACAACCCGCCCGCCGCCGTGGGGCGCGACGCCGACCTCACCAACTCCAGCCACATCCAATTCACCCACCTGACCGGGGCCCAGCCCCTGATCGCGGCGCTCTTCCCCGTCGCGCGAGCGATCCTCGACGGTGACATCCAAGGCACGGACGCCCAGATCGATGGTCGACGGTTCCTAGGCGGAGCCGACCTCACCGCCGACTGGTGCATGTCACCGCCGGAATTCCGCGGCAACCTCCTGTACGTCACGTGCTCGGACAACGGATTTCAGGTGCTACGTCTCGACCCTTCGATCTATCCGCCCAAATGAGCCGCACCCGGTGGCTGATCACCAGGATCGGCACACTGCTGGCCTTCGTCGCCGTCGTGGTGATCCTCGTGACGCACCACGACGCCGCGCCGGCGCCCAAACCCGCGCTTTCAGAAGTCGACACAGGGTTCGCCCAGGACATGTCGGTGCATCACCAACAGGCGGTGACACTGGCCGACGTGCTCGCCCCCGGAGTTGATGACGACGTGCGAGTGCTCGCCGATCAGATCCGGACCAAACAGATCTTCGAGATCGGTCAGATGACCGGCTGGCTGCAAGCCGCCGGCGCCCCGCCGGTCGCAGCCCACCCGATGGCGTGGATGACCGCACCGCACGGTGCGGGCAGCGCCGACTCGCGACACGACGGGCAAACGCAGACCATGTCGATGCCGGGGATGGAGTCGGACGCCATGCTCATGCCGGGCATGGCGTCGCGGGCCGACCTCGTCCGACTGCAGGGGTTAAAAGGACGAGACAACGAAATTGTGTTCCTGCAGTTGATGTACCGCCACCACCAGGGTGGCATCGACATGGCGATGTACGTGTTCAACCACACAAAGACGGGGTTCGTGCGCCAAGCTGCGCTGGCGATGGCGCGCGATCAAGGCGAAGAGTGCGCTCTCATGTCGTCGATCATGTTGCGACTCAACGCATCACCACTGTCTTATCCATGAGTGGACCATGTCCGACGGTTTCTGCGATCGGCGAAAAGGGAACGACCGGCAATTTCCGATCACGGCTACGACCGACACGACCAGGAGAAGAGAGCGCGACATGACTGAGGCCCACGCATCGCTGATCTCGTGGCGCGCTCGTACCGGTTTCGAAGGAGGGGTCGCGGATCTACCCCGGCTAGGCATTCGTCTAATGGCCGTGACGACGCTAACGGTGCTTGCGACGGCGACCGCTCCGGTCGCGGGCGCCGACAACTTCCGCTTGAACAACGGTGTGGTGGCCCACGTCTATGCGCTGCAGCAACTTTCGGGTTGTCCGAAGGAGTTGCGTTCCGACCCGCAATTGCGGCAGGCCGCACAATGGCACACCCTCGACATGCTGAACGACCGCAGCCTCGACGGCGACACCGGATCGGACGGCAGCACTCCGCAGGACCGTGCGCTGGCTGCTGGATATCAGGGGCAAGTGGCCGAGACGGTGTCCATCGATCCTGCCTCCATGGCGGGTTCGGCCTTCGCCGCCAACGGCATCGAGGTGATCAGACAGTGGCAATCTAACCCGGCCTACCTGGCCATCATGACGAGCTGTGCCAACACCCAGATCGGCGTGTGGTCGGAGAACAGCCTCGACCGCATGATCGTCGTGGCCGTCTACGGGACAGGGCGGCGGTGAGCACCGCAATGCTCACGAGCAGTGGGTCGATGTCTGAACCCAGGCGCTCACAACTGCCTATCCGCCTCTCGAGGCTCAACGCATGACAATAACGCATGACCTCCGAGGATCCGCTGAGCTCCACGCTCTGAACCCCATGAGCCGCATCGGAGCACTCCGGGTGGCGGCGGACGTGGTGGGCTAATGGGAATGCCGGGGCCCGTGAATTGGCCGCCAAGTGCAGTGAGCGCTTTCTACCGCCCGCTGACCGGCTAGCGCCGAGCCCTCACGGGCGACGCTGAAAGAGGTAGTAACGCGTCGGGGTATTCTCGCGCGCGCTTCCCCGCCTCAGCCGTGCCGCATCGAGGTCCTGCTCGTCGCCGGCGGACAACTGCGTCCAGCCGGGTGCGAAGCGTCTTTCCATCTCGGCGGGGTCGATGCCCGGCACGCCGAACCTCCCGCCGGGAACGAACGCGACGATCAACAGCCGTGCATCGGATGCCGCCACCGCGCTGACCTCCCGGACGTACGCGTCGCGAGCGTCGTCGCTCATGTTGTGCAGGCACCCGTTATCGACGATCAACTGGAAGTCGGCACCGATGCTGGCCCGGCTTAAATGCGTGACATCGGCCTGGACGAAGTTCACGGAAGTACTAGCCGCGCCGACCCTGGCGCGGGCCTTGCTGAGCGCCTTTGGCACAAAATCAACACCGGTGACTTTCCAGCCGTGTTCAGCGAGATAGATGGAGGAATCTCCGGTACCGCATCCGAGGTCAAGCGCCGATCCCGCGGGCAGCGCGGGCGTGTCGCCAGCTCCTTCTACCAGATCGCGCAGAGTCTGCCCGATCGGATGACCGTCCCACGGGGTGAAGCCGATCCGGTAGAAGATTCGAAAGAGGGTCTGTTTGGACGCCATACTCCCACCGTATGCCTAGTCACTGAGCCGTTGTCCCTTCCGCCCCGCGGACCTTACGGCAGGCACTGCAGCCCTTGAATGCATCTCAGATCGTCACCCCGAACACCACCGCCATCAACCCTGGCGGCAGCTAACGAGCCAAGCGCTGCAACGTATTTCATGGTCAACGACCGGGTTGTTGTTGCAGGGACGGTTCAGGGTGACAGGGCCGTCGCAGCTTAGGCACCAAACACCAGCATCGCGGTACGAACCGGTTTGACTGGGACCGATTGACCGGCACTAGCATTGCGTATGCCTGCTCACTGCACCGTCAAACGGCTCGGCTTGCCTCCTTACGCGCCTGCAGGGCGAGCAGGCGGTCGCGTTGTTCCTCAAACTTGAGTACTCGGCGTTGAAAGTCTTCCAGGTAGGCCGCGAGTTGCTCACGGCGTTGTTCACCTCGGGACGTGAAGTCGTCCCGTTCGAAGATTCGCCATTTACGTAGGTTCGGTGTCACGACGTCGTCGAGATGCTGGCGCGGATCATAGATGCCATGTTTGGCCATCAGCACGCCGTTGCGGCGAAAATTGGGCATGCCCTGACCGGGCATCCGGAAGTTCTCGATGACGTCGGCAACCGCCTCGAGGGCTTGGTCGGGGACGAGATCGAGCGCCGCACTGCAGATGTTTCGATAGAAAATCATGTGCAGATTCTCGTCGGCGGCGATGCGTTGCAGCATCCGGTCTGCGATCGGGTCATTGCACACCTTGCCGGTGTTGCGGTGGCTGATGCGGGTAGCAAGTTCTTGGAACGTGACGTAAGCGACCGACACGAGAAAGTCAGCCTTGCGCAGTGTCTCTTCCTCGGCGGTGGGTCCGAATCCCTTTGTCAGATGCTCCATTCGCGCCCGGTCCAGCGCCACCGGGTCAACGCCGCGAGTGACGACGAGATAGTCACGGATCGCGATGCCATGCCTGTTTTCCTCGGCCGTCCAACGGCCCACCCACGTCCCCCAAGCGCCGTCAAGGGAGAAATTCTGAGCCGCATGGTGGTGATACGACGGCAGGTTGTCCTCGGTGAGCAGGTTGGTGATCATTGCCGCCTTCGCGACTGCGCTGAGCTGCGACTGCTCCGGCGCCCAATCCACGCCACCCATGTTCGCGAAATTACGGCCGCGATCCCAGGGCACATAGTCATGGGGATGCCACTCGACGGCCACGGATAAATGTCGATGGACATTGGCTTCTGCGATCGGCTCCAGATCGCGCAGCATCTGCGGATCGGTCAACTGTTTCAACATTGCACCTTGGCCTGTGATCGCGGCAGCCCACGGCGAGCGGAGTTTGCCTGGTGACGAGTTGCGCGTGGAGGGTCGGCGGTCGCCGGTTCTCGGCGCGGCGGTAATTCTCGAATTGGCCGACCGCAACACTGTGCTGAGGGCACACAGCTGAGCTGCGGCGAATAGCCCCGGCCTTCAACGTTTTCGAGCGTCATATCCCTCCCGACCGAAGTGGCTTCCCCCGGCCCCAGGGTACTGCAGTCAGTGCAATACTGCAATCAGTGCAAGATTGCAATCTGTGCAATTACTGGGTGTGACGGGCGTCGCTGCTTTACTGTGGGGTCATGGGGCCTGCACCGGCCGGGACGCATCGAGAGCAAAAGCGTGAGCGCACCAAGGCGGCAATCGTCGAGGCCGCCATGGGCCTTTTCGAGTCGCAGGGTTACAACGAAACGACCATCGCCGATATCGCCGCCGCCGCTGGCGTCGCTCCGCGCACCTTCTTCAGCTACTTCGCCAGCAAGGACGAACTGCTCTTCGACGAGGCCGAGACGCGGATCGGCGCGGCGTACGCGGCGATCGCCGAACGACGATCCGATGACAGTGTCGGTGAGGTGCTGTTGCGGTCCCTCAGCGATGTCATCGAGGCGGGGCACGACTTTGGGGGCAGGCACGGCGAGCTGCGGGCTCGGCTCATCCAAACCGTGCCGGCTATCCGCGGGCGCGCCCTTCAGCTTCAAGTCGACGCCCAACGTGAGATTGCCCGACAACTGCACGATGCGTACTCCGACGAGTTGGACCAGATCACCATCGGTGCGGTGGTCGGCGCCTTCGTCGGTGCGGTCAACGGTGCGGTGCAGGCAATGTACGACACGGGGGCTCCGGCCGACCCCGAAACCCGTTCGGCCGTGTTGCGGCGAGCCGTTGAGGCCTCATTGCCGTCGTGGGCTACCCACCCAATGTCGGGCGCGTCCTAACCACTTAGCCGACCTGCACCCCTCCGGGGGGATCTGTAATCAATTGCAGTGCGGTCAATCTCGTCGTGGACGCTGATCAGCGCGCAACGGCCTTCGGGCCCGCAGACGTGCGGATGAGCCGAGCCAAACGCTGGTGCGCTTCGCAGAGGCCAAGATCGACATCGACTTATCGCACCACTCGCACCGGCACGTTGTGCCAGCCAATCACATTCGTCATCGCGACGCGCTTCAAACCGTCGTGCTGAATCTCATATCGGGGCATGAAATCGAGCAGCTTATCGATCGCAATCGCACTCTCCATACGAGCCAGTGCTGCACCCAGACAGCTGTGCACGCCGTAGCCCATTCCGAGGTTCTGCGCCTCGCTGCGATCACGCTCGATGTCGAAGGTATTGGCGTCGGTGAAGGCGCGTTCGTCCCGATTCGCCGAACCCACAACCAGCATGACGGGTTTGCCCGCCGGAATTGTGGTGCCGTGCAACTCGATTTCTTTCATGCTGTAGCGCACGACATACTGGGCGGGTGCTTCCCAGCGCAGTAGCTCTTCTATGGCTGCCGGAATCTTGCCACGGTCGTCGAGCAGTATCTGCCACTGATCGGGGTGCTCGGCGAAGGTGACGACGGCGTTGCCGACCAACTTGGTTACCGTCTCGGCCCCGGCCCCGCCCAACAGCGATGCGAAACCGGTGATTTCGAGGTCATCGAGCTTCGTTTTGGTGCCGTCCTCGCGCTCGACCTCGACAGCGATCAGTGAGCTGATCATGTCGTCGCGCGGCTGCGCGCGACGGTCCTGGACGAGGTTGTAGTACATGAGGCCGGTCTCGATACCGGCCTGAAGTCCGGCCTCTGGCATTGCGATCTTGCCGTATTCCCGCTCAAGCTGCTTGTCCAGCCACAGCCGGACCTGCTGGCGAAGCTCGGCCGGGACACCGAGCATCTCGGTGATCACCTCGACCGGAAACAACGCGGCGAAGTGCTGCACCACATCGAAATTCGCGGGGTCGGCGGCGCTGAGGAATCGTTCGATCTGTTCGGTGACCATCTGTTGTTGGCGTTGGATGGCGCGCGGGGTGAAGACCTTGTTGACCAGGCCACGCATCCGTCGGTGTGCGGGTGGGTCCATCATGATGACCAGCGGCGGCACCGGTTGGCCGGACTGCACCATTTCGAGATCGATTCCACGCGCCGACGAGAACGTGGCGAAGTCCTTCAATCCGGCGGCGACATCGGCGTGCCTGGTCAGCGCGTAGAAATCGTATTCGTTGTTGTAGTAGACCGGAGCCTCATCACGCATCCGCCGATAGGTCTCATATGGCGCGTTGAAAAAGTCGTCAGAAAATGGGTCGAAAACCACTTGTGAGATGGTCACTTCATCCTCCTTGCCCAGAAGTTACGTCGTATACGGAAATCGTTGTGGCCAAAGGCTATTGGTGTGTTCATGAACCTCTTGCGCTGTCATTCGTGCCCGACCGGTCCGGGCTGTACTGTCCGTCCCCGGTGGCGGCGCGCAACATCGCCGCCGCCTCGGTGAACTTGATGCGCGGTCGTCCCAGTCGCTGGCCGGCCCGCGTCTCGGCGGCGTCGATCCGCCGCCAGCCATCGAAGCCGATGGTGTCCGGCTGGCGCCGGCGCAGCAACTCGCGAAAGCCGCTCTGGTCCGGGGCCGCCACGACCACACCAGTCGCCGCATCTGCCACCAGCTGGGTGACCGTTTCCCGGGCGCATCGCTTGTTGCTGCCGATCACACCCGACGGCCCTCGTTTGATCCAACCGGTCACGTAGACGCCCGGGAGGGGCTCACCCCCCGGCGATGCCAACACCCGGCCCTGGTGGTTGGGAATCACGCCGCGCACCACATTGAAGGGCACACCCTTGACTGCAACGCCACGGTGTCCGACCGCTTCGAGCACCAGCCCGGTGCTGAGTTCGTCGGATTCAGGGCCTGTCTGGACGCTGATGCTGCCGTCGCCATTGGGCACCAGCGTGTTTCGGGCCAGGCGCACGGAGGAGAGTTTGTTTGCCCCGCAGAATCGTGTCGGCGAGCGCCGGTACTTGAAAACGATCCGTCGTGTCGCGCCGGTGGGCGGCCGGCGCGAAATCTCCTCAGCTAGATCAGCTTTCAGACGGGCAGCCGGCTCGACATCGGACTGACTGAGCTGCTCGGCGGTGGCAGGATCAATGACAGTGTCGGCCGGGTCGATGATCACGTCCACACCGGGGAGGTCGAGCAGGGCGATCAGTTCCGGGCTGCTGTACGCTGCCTGCGCCGGACCCCGGCGCCCGACAATCACAACCTCACGGATGGTGCTCTTGCCCAACGCTTTTAGGGCGTGCTCGGCGATATCAGTGTGGATGAGCTCGGCGGGGTCGGTGAGCAGGACGCGAGCGACGTCGAGTGCTACGTTGCCGTTGCCGATGATGACCGCACGTTCGCCGGACAGGTTGAGTACCAGATCTGCATGGTCGGGATCGCCGTTGTACCAGCCGACGAACCCAGTCGCCGAATGCACACCGTCGAGATGCTCGCCGGGTAGGCGCGTCGTGCGGTTTGCCGAGGCTCCGGTGGCGTAGATGACGGCGCTGTGGGCGGCGGACAGCTCCTCGTGCGAGACGTGGGTCCCCACTTCGACGCCGAGGTGCATGGTCACATTGGGTTTGCGTGCGGCCCGCTCAAACAGTTTGGTGATCTTTTTGGTCCCCGGGTGGTCGGGAGCCACTCCCGTGCGGATCAATCCGAATGGTGCCCAAGAGCGGTCGTAAACATCGACCGCGATGCCTTGGTGTTCGAGCAGCTCCCAGACGGCATACATGCCCGCAGGACCGGACCCGACGACCGCGACCCGAAACCCGGTCAGATCGGCGCTCGGGCGCAGGACCGTCATGCGCAAGTCGTCGTCGCTGTGCGCGCGGCTGCGGAAATAAGCCGAGCTGATATCGAGGTAACGCGCCTGGGAGTCGGTCAGCTCATCGTCGGCGACAATGGCGCCGACGGGGCACTCTTCGACGCATGCCCCGCAGTCGATGCAAGCGTCGGGGTCGATGTAAAGGCTTTCCGCGGTGGTGAATGCGGTGTCATCGAGTCGCGGATGGATGCAATTCACCGGGCAGACCGCGGTACAGGATGCGTCTTTGCAGCATGACTGCGTGATTACGTAAGGCATGGTCGGTGACGGTCCTCCCGGTGGTGCAGGCGACAGCTGCGCCGCATGGCCGACACCGTGAACTTGATGGGCAGCGCCCTAGGCGGGTTGCCTGAGTTACAGGTTAACCGTAATGTTAACGGTAACGCGCATGGTAACTATATGTGTGTTGGCTGCGCAAGGACGGGCCAGCTCATCTGCGGCCGACCGGACCGGTGAGGAGGTTAAGGTGCCCGAGACTCGGATCGGCGCCCTGACGATCGCGTTCGAGATCCTGGGCGAAGATCCACCCGTCGTCGTGACCCCGGGCGCCCGCTATATCACCGACTTCACGCAGCAGCGAAGCGAGATCGGGGCGCGCGCATGATGCAACGCCACGTCGTGTGCGCACTGGACGAACTGCCTCCGGGCACGTCAAAGATCGTGCCGGTGGGGAAATTTGGCGTCGGCGTCTACAACGTGGACGGCACGGTGTACGCGATCGCGAACTATTGCTCGCATGAGGGGGCCCCGCTGTGCGAAGGCCTGGTCTGCGGCACCAACGAGTATGCGCCCGATGAACCCGGGCAGCTGAAGCATGTCAATGACGGCAGGATCATTCGTTGTCCTTGGCATGAATGGGAATTCGACCTCACGACCGGCAAAAGCCTGGCACGTCCGAGCAAGCGAATCCGCACCTATGCGGTAGAGGTGACCGATGGGACGGTGTATCTGACCGCATGAGCGATTCCAGTCTCATCATCGATACGAATGTTCAGCCGCATTTCCGCCACAACGCTGAGATCCGGAAATTCATCGCGCCCGCGTACAAGAATCGCGCCATTCCCGACGTCGAGCAGCAGTGGTATCAGGCCCCTGGTGGGGACTATCGCGCCGACCTGTACGACGGCAAATATCCAGGCTCGGACCCTGACACGGTGTGCCGGCATCTGTTCGATGACGGCGGCGTCGACCTCGCCATCCTCAACCCGCTGACCCGCGGGAACATCGCCGACTACCTGCTGAACAGCCGCATCTGCGCGGCGACCAACGACTGGCTCATCGCGCGATGGCTGGATGCCGACACCACCGGAAGGCTGCTCGGTACCATCCGGGTCAACCCTGAAGATCCGCGCGGCGCGGTCGCGGAGATCGAGCGCCTCGGCGCCCACCCCAAGATGGTCCAGGTGGGGGTGCCGATGCAGTCCCGAGAGCCCTACGGCAAGCCCATGTTCGAGACGATCTGGGAGGCCGCGGCGGCCCATGGCCTCCCCGTGGCCGTGCACATCAACGGCGGTAACGGGGTCGATCGGGCGCCCACGTTCGCCGGCCACGCCGACACGTACCCGGGCTATGCCGCCTTCATGCCCCTCAACTATTTCGTCCACCTCGCGACGCTGATCGTCGAAGGCGTTTTCGGGCGCCACCCGAACCTGCGTTTCACGTTCGCCGACGGCGGCTACGACATTCTGACGCCACTGATCTGGCGGTTGGATACGTTCTGGCTGTCCAACCGCGATCAGACGCCGTGGGTCGATCGATACCCAAGCCAGTATCTGAAAGACCACGTGCGGTTCTGTTCATCGGCATTCGACGGACCAGCCGCGCAGGCACAGCGGTGGCTGGAATTCTCGGACAAGGCCGACCTGCTGATGTACGGGTCGAGCTACCCGCACTGGTCAACGACGTCACCGCAGGACGTGACCGCGGGCCTTGGTGATCAGCAGCGGGAAAAAGTGCTCTGGCGCAATGCGAGTGACCTTTTCGGCCTCGCATCACTTACGAAGGGAAGGGTCCCATGACCACAATTGAGCGGCCCCGGTCCGAGATCGTCACCGAGGAGATCGCCGTCACCATCGTCGACACCGATGTGCATCCGTTGCCGGCCTCCACCGAGGTGATCAAGTCCTATGCACCGCCGGAGTGGGTCGACCGAATCTGGCCGACCGGGAACGCCAGGACGCCTCTCCCGCACTTTTATGACACCCCTGAGGCGTTCAAGACGAGCTCGATGCGGGTTGACTCGATGCCACCCAGCGGCGGCTTCGCTGGAACCGATCCGGAGTTCGCCGCTAAGCAACTTCTCTTGGACGCTGGCGTGAGCATCGCTGTCCTCGAGCCCATGTGCGACGCAAAGCTTCCCCAGGCCGAGCACATCCTGAAGTCCGCGCACAACGACTGGTTAGCCGATGTCTGGCTGGACAAGAACAACTGGCATGGACGCTGGCGGGGAGCGATCAGCGTCAGCGCCCAAACCCCGATCGAGTCCGGACGAGAGATCGAGCGCTGGGCCGGCCACCCTTACATGGCCGAGGTATTGATCACTCCGCAGACCAGGGGAATCCCCTTCGGCAATCCGCATTTCGACCCTATCTACGAGGCGGCAGCACGCAACGGGTTGCCGGTGGCCACCCATTTGATGGGGCAAACACCGTTCGAGTTGATTCCGCATTACCCCGTCGGCAACCCTGCGCATTGGCATGACTTTTTCGCCTCCTGGCCGCTGCTGTACGTCTCCCATTTGATGAGCCTGGTCTTCGATGGGGCGTTCGACCGGCATCCCGGCCTGCGGGTCGTTTTTGTGGAGGGCGGCTTCACCTGGGCGATGCCGGTGATGTCACGGATGGATCGCATTTGGGAGCAGCGCCGATCCGACCTGCCGCATGTGCGTCGTCGTCCCTCTGACTACGTCCGGGACCACGTCTATTTCACCACTCAGCCGCTTGAGGACGTGGAGGTCGGGATTTTCCGCGAGTACATGGAAATGATGGACCTCGGTGACAACCTGATGTTCTCGACCGACTACCCGCACTGGAGTTTCGACTCTCCGGCGTGGGCGGTGCACCGGTTCCCGGCTGACCAGCGTGAGCGAATCATGCGCGGTAACGCCAAAACCCTGTACGGGTTGCCGGAAACCGTCAAGGCGCTCCCGGACGAACGGACAACGGCCGCAAGTCAGTGACCCCCGATATTCCCCGCAGCATTGAGGTGCACACCATGGTCGAACGCGGCGCCATCCTTCGGGCGATCGGATGGCCGTTAAGCATCGAGGACATAACGCTTGCACCGATTGCGCCCGACCAGGTTCGGGTGCGGATCGCCGCCAGTGGGGTGTGCCACTCTGACCTGTCGCAAGCCACCGGCGCGCTCCCGGTGGGCACGCCCTGCGTGCTGGGCCACGAAGGCGCAGGCGTGATCGAGGCGGTGGGCTCCGAGGTGCATCACGTGGTACCCGGGGACCACGTGGTGATCTCGTGGGTGGCGGCGTGCGGGCAGTGCTGGTTTTGTCGGCACGGTGAGGTCCATCTGTGCCGCAATGCCATCCGCGATGTGTACGCGATGCCCTATGCCACGGACAGTAAGGGTGAGGCGCTATTTACGGCGATGGGCGTGTCCAGTTTCTCCACGGCCACGAACTGCCTCGCGCGGGCCGTCGTCCCGATCGACCCCGAAATCCCTTTGGAGATCGCGTCGTTGATCGGCTGCGGTGTCGCCACCGGGGCGGGCGCCGCCCTGAACACCGCGCCGGTTGACCACGGTAGCTCGGTGGCCGTAATCGGGCTCGGCGGCGTCGGCCTGGCGTCCCTAATGGCCGCAAAGGTTCGTGGCGCCGCCGAGATCATCGCGGTCGACCCGGTTGCTTCGCGCAGGGATGCCGCGTTCTCGCTGGGCGCCACAGCCGGGGTTGATCCGGCCGACGGCGATGTGGTCCAACAGATTCGGTCGATGACGGGCCGCCGCGGCGCGGACTTCGTTTTTGAGGCCGTCGGTCACCGCGGCACCATCGAGACCGCGATCGGCGCGACCCGCCGAGGTGGCACCACCTGCATCGTGGGCGCCTCGCCGCCTGACGAACTGGTCTCTCTGTCGGCTTACGACCTCTATATGCACGGCAAGACCCTGGTGGGCTGTCAATACGGCTCGGTGGTTCCCAGCCGAGACTTCCCGCTTCTGCTCGGGCTTTGGCGCACTGGTCGGCTTCCGCTGGATCAGCTGATTACCGGGCGGGTGAAGCTCGAGGACGTGAACGTCGCGTTCGACGATCTGGTTCGCGGTGCGGGTATCCGCACGGTAATCGTCAACGAGTAAGAGACATCGAGGTTGAGGCAAGTGCGAATGGACGAGACCGCCGATTCGACGCGGGTCGATTGGCGTCGGTATCCCTACCGACTGGTGCCGGGTGATTCACAGCTCGATTTCCCGGCTGCGGAAGGCACTCACCCTGACTACGAGTCGGATACCTGGTACCTCGCTGGGCATCTGGCCGTTGAAGCTGCCGGGCGGCATTTCGCGTTCATTGCGATCTTCAACAGAAACCGCCCGGGCCCAGACGTGGTCGCCGACTTTCACACGTTCGCGTTGTTCGATGTCGATCGCGCTGCCTACGGCACGTTCACCGACTACGACATGCCGCCGAAGAACCTGGAGCCCGGCGCGCGCCCCAAACTGACCAGTGCGGAGGGCTACTTGGCTCTCCGATACGAGAGCAGTGCGGGAACAGCCGTGTGGTCGGAGTGCCGCGACAGTGCGGGGGAGCTGATGCCCTACACCTACGACTTCGCCGCTTTTGGCCGCGACCATGACGGCGCGGCAATGGAACTGCGATTGCGGGTGACGCCCACACGTCCTCCGGTGCCGGTCGGCGCATCAACGTACAACGGCAAGATCGTCGCGTGTTTGCAGGACGACACCTATTCGTACTTCCAGACCGGCATGCGGATGGAGGGAACGCTGCGCTGGGGTGATGTGGCAGAAGAGGTGATCGGGCATTCGGGCCACGTCGATCGGCAGTGGTTCCCTCGTTACGCCGGCGGCGGTGCTACCGGCGGCGACGCCCGCGGACAGGCTCACGAGTGGCACACCATCAGCCTCGACAACGGCGTCGACCTGAGCGTCTGGCGGCAATTCGACCGCCGGATCGGCAATGCGGTGGTGCCGTTTAGCGGTGTCACGATTGCCTACGCTGATGGAACCGCACCTGCGTGCGTCGAAGATCTCGAAGTGACCACGACCGGTTATGTGCGCTGGCCCAACGAGATTCGTCCTCTGGTACGACCACCTTCAGGTGGGCGGTACTTGCCCGACCGGCACCGGCTCAGCTCCAAGGAACTGGAGCTCGAGCTCATCTGTGAGCCTGTTGTTCACGCTCCCGCCCACGCATTGCCGATCGAATACTTGGAAGGCCCTTACCGGTATCGCGGGACCATGGGGGGACGGCCGGTCACGGGTTTCGGAATCGCCGAGGCCACCAACGCGATGTACCGGGATTGGGAATTGGTGGACGTCCTGGCAACGCAGCTTGCCCGCACCGAATCCTATTCCGAGACTCTGGAATCGGCGATCGAAGAGCTGCGGTCTTTGATTGCGCGCCGCCACGCGCAGGAGGTATTGGATTACCTCGAACGCGAGTTGCGTCCGCTTCTCAATGCGCTCTCCGACAACGAGTCCGGTGAGCTGCTCGAGATACTCGACGATCTGGCCGACGCGGTGCGCGAAGGCCTAGCGTAGCCGGTGTGCTGCCGGGACTCGCCAGGTGTCAGAGCGACACGATCGTCGCGGAGGCGGTACCGGGAGCGCCGTAGACCTGAGCGAACCCGACTTTGGGTTCCCCGGGTACTTGCCGGGCGCCGGCCTGGCCACGCAGCTGCACGACGAGTTCGTGGACCTGGCGCAGCCCCGACGCGCCGATCGGCTCGCCATTGGCGATAAGCCCCCCGTCGGTGTTGACCGGCATCGAACCACCGATCTCGGTGGCCCCGTCGGCGA
This sequence comes from Mycobacterium numidiamassiliense, assembly GCF_900157365.1. Taxonomy (GTDB): domain Bacteria; phylum Actinomycetota; class Actinomycetes; order Mycobacteriales; family Mycobacteriaceae; genus Mycobacterium; species Mycobacterium numidiamassiliense. The sequence goes on from NZ_FUEZ01000004.1 coordinate 1,973,591, forward strand.
TGAGCTTCTCTTGATCGCCATCAGCGCAGAATCCGGTCTCGGCCATGTGAATCACTTCCGAGCCCGCGTCGGTGTCCTGCAGCTGGATGACATCGACGTCGGCTGGCCCCAGCCCGGCCGCCTCGAAGGCGGCTCGTGCGGCGTATACGGTGGGCGAGGCCGTTTCTTCGACTGGTGCGCAGGTGGCATGTACTTCGTAGGAACCGAAATGACGGGTCTGGATTTCGGCAGCTCGCAGATACACGGGCGTGGAAGTGTATCGGTGTGCGATGTCGCCGCGGCACATGATCACCGCCGCGGCTCCCTCGTCCGGCGCGCAGAACATGTACTGGGTGAGCGGATAGTTCAGCACCGCTGAGGCGAGAATCTCTTCTTCAGGTATTGGCTTACGGCGGAACGCTTTAGGATTCAGCGCACCGTTGCGGAAGTTCTTGGCCGCCACTTTGGCTAGCGTTTGCCGTGAGATGTCATGGTCATGCAGGTACCGGTTGGCCTTCATGCCGAAGAACTTGGTGGTGACGAACTGCCCGTTCTCCCCGTACCACTGCGGCAAGGCCATGGTTGCCGGATCGTCACTGAATGCGCCGCGGGGATGCTTGTCAAGCCCGACGGCGATGCCGATCTCGTGTGTGCCAAGCCGGATCGTATCGGCGCAGACCTTGATCGCGGTGGCTGCGGTCGCGCATGCGTTGAACACGTTGGTGAAGGTGATTCCGGTCAGTCCGACGAGCCGTGTCACGGCGTCAGGGTTGGACACCTCATGGCTGCCGCCCACGGCGAACTGGATGTCCGGCCAATCGAGATTGGCGTCGGCGAGCGCGAGTTGGATCGCCTCCGCACCCATTTGCACCGCAGATTTGGCGAACCGGCCGAACGGGTGCAACCCGACACCGATGATGGCCACGTCGTTCATTGTCAATCTCCTTCGCGCAGTTCCGATTAGACGGGCTGAAAGGCAAACGTCAGGATCTCGTTACCTTCGTCGTCGGTGGTGAGGGGGACCATCGTCAGAGCAACCTCCATGCCGAATCGCAGCTTCGCCGGGTCGCTCTCGGTGAGTCTGGCCTCCACCCGGATCACGCCATCGAGCTGCACGAGGCCGATGCCGAATGGCGTGAACATGTTTCCCGTCGGGCCAGTGAACGGCGCGCCAGGCGCGAATCCCTGTGTCGTCCAAGCGATCAGGGTCCCGCGCTGCGGGAGCAGCAGTTCTGACATCTGGGCGCCGCTGCATTTCGGGCAGCGTTCCTGCACGGGGAAGGTGGTTGCGCCGCACTCGCTGCAGCGGCTGCCGATCAGTTGGGGCTCCTCATTGGGCCAGGTCGAAATTTCGGATGCAAGCGCCTTTTGCATAGATCCTCCGTATCCCAACGCCCAACGCCACCCTGGTGGTGGCCTCTTCGGGTCGACACACGCCTACGGTAACTCCTACCGTAACCTGAACCACTGCGGGTCACCGCCCCGGGGGTTTTCTTTCACAGCCGGCCGATGATCTCGTCGGCGAATCGGCTGATTCCGTCAATTGCTCCGCTGGTGCGCTGCCACGGAGCGATGATCAGGCGGTCGATGCCTGCGTCGGCCAGTCTGCGCACGTCGTCGGTGGATTCCACCGGCAGACCGATGCTGATCTGTGGGCGCCCGGGCCTTTCCTGCTCCTCCCACAGCGTGCCGAGCTTTTGCAGAGATACCGGCAGCATGTCGAGAGTGTGGTTCATTGGGAGCCAGCCGTCGCCGTAGCGGGCGACGCGCCGCAACGCGGCCATGCCGTCACCGCCCACGTGGATGGGCGGTCCGCCAGGCTGGACTGGCTTGGGTTCGAACATCACCTCGTCGAAATCGAAGAACCGACCGTGGTGGGAGACAACAGGTTCGGTCCACAGCGCGAAGCACACCTGCAACGTCTCGTCGATCCGGGCGCCGCGGGTGCTGAAATCCAATTGGGCGGCGTCCCACTCCTCGCGCAACCAGCTTGCACCGACACCGAACTCAAAGCGCCCGCCCGACACGATGTCGAGGGTCGCGGCGGCGCGTGCGCTGATGAAGGGATGGCGCAGACCGATGTTGTAGACCTGGGTGCCGAGCCGAATGTTCTGTGTGGTGCCCGCCAGGAACGACAAGTAATTCAGCGCGTCGAACACCGGCGTTTGGGGTGGGATCGGTGGATGCTCGTCACCCTTGTGGGGGCTGCCGGCCATCTGCACCGGCAGCACCAGATGTTCTGGAATCCAGACCGACTCGAATCCGAGGTCGTCGGCGCGCTGTGTCAACTCCGGCCACAGTGACGAGTTGGCCCTGGCCAAGGTGATGCCGAATTTCATTGTTTCGGACAATGATTCGCCTGCTTTCAGTCGTCGGGGGGTGTCGGCGGTCGGCGCCGCACTTCCAGCGGTCGACCGCGCGGTGCTGCGCCGATGTCAACGGACACCGACCGCGGTGCGGGCCATCGGTCGCGAAGCCGCGCCGGATCGTCGCCGCGCCGATCCGTGGGACTCGTGTCGACCTGTTAGGAGCCCGACCACGGGATGGCCTTCACTGCGCCACCGGCATCGATGCGCAGCTGTTGGCCGGTGACGTAGCGCGCGGCGTCCGATGCCAGGTACAACACGGCCTCGCTGACATCCTCGGGTTCGATATAGGGAACCGGCATGGCGTTGAGGATGGGGAAGGTCGCCTCCGCGTCCTCGCGAGTGGGGTTGTCGAGGTCGGGCCGGAAGGCGGCGTACATCGGCGGGCTGTGCAGCATGGCGGTGTTGACGTTGGTGGGGTGCACGGCGTTGACACGGATGAATTCGGGCGCCAGCTGCAGTGCGAGGTTGTTGACGTAGTGCGACACCACTTGTTTGGCAAAGCCGTAGCCGGCGCCACCGGGGCCGGCGTCCATCCCACTGGTGTTCTGCGAGGCCAGGGACGCGGCCAGCGAGCCGGTGGCAATGATCGACGCACCGGCCTTGAGGTGTTTGAGGCTGACGTGAACCAGATTCAGGACCCCGACCAGGTCGACGTCCACGGCGTCGATGAAGGCCTGGCGCGGACCGCCCTTGGTCAGCGGTGCGATCCCGGCGTTGGCCACGACGACGTCAAGTCTGCCCAGTTCGGTCACTCCGGTGTCGATGGCCGCCGCCAGCGCGGCCCGATCGCGGACGTCGACAATCGCGGTGTAGGCCGTGCGCCCTTCCTTCTCTACCAGGCGGGCGGTTTCGTCGAGGTCTTCTGGTCGGGCCAGCGGGTAGTCGTTGGACGCGATGTCCTCACACACATCGATGGCGATGATATTGGCGCCCTCGGCGGCCAGTAGCCGCGCGTGGGACCGCCCCTGCCCGCGTGCCGCGCCACTGATGACCGCGACCTTGCCCTCGACTCGTCCCACTATGACTCCTGTTCGTTGTGTTCGCCATCGCCGACGCGGCGGTGGCCGATGATTGGTGTGTCTAGGTGCTGCTCAGCCTTCGACGCCGTTCTGTGTGCCGATTCCGCTCGCCTCGTATCCGCCATCGGGAGCGTCGGCCCCGCACAAAAGTCCACCGTTGAAGGTGGTGGCGGTTAGGCCCTTGGATAGCACTACCCAGGGCCACCGCGGGTCGCGGGATCGTCATTTTTGCGGCGACTCGGTGACGATAACGGTAGGTCTTACGGTAACGTCGTGTCAACGCAGCTTGGCAAATGCTCGCCAGGTTCCTCCGGCGCGCTATCGAAAGGTTTGGTTATGTCGCGTGTGCTCAGCGGGGTCCGGGTTGTCGAGATCGCCTCATGGACCTATGTGCCGTCCGCCGGAGCGGCGCTAGCGGATTGGGGTGCGGACGTGATCAAGGTGGAAAGCGTCGAGTTCGGCGACCCCAGCCGGGCCCTGGTCGTTGGCGGATTCACCCGCGAGGCTGCGCGTGTGGACGCCGATTTCATGCTCGAGCTGGGCAACAGGGGCAAGCGCAGCATCGCGATCGATCTCAAGTCCGAGCTCGGCCGCGAGTTCTTCGGACGTCTCCTTGCTACCGCCGACGTGCTGTTGACCAATTGGCTTCCCGGCGCCCTTGAACGAGCGCGCCTGACCGTCGAGGACATCCGCGCCTTCAATCCCAATATCATCATCGCGCGAGGATCGGGCCTAGGGGTGCGCGGTCCGGATAGAAACCAGGGCGGCTTTGACGGAGCCACCTACTCCGCGCGCGGCGGGGTGGCGTACACGTTGACGCCGTTCGGCTCCGATTATCCTGCCGTGCAGGGGCCCGCGTTCGGTGACTTACAGGGTGGGGCAACCTTGGCCGGCGGGGTGTGTGCGGCGCTGTTCCACCGCGAGCGCACGGGCGAAGCCACCATCGTGGACTCATCGCTACTGGCGCAGGCGATGTGGGCTATCGCGCCGTCGATTCTGGTGGCCGACTTCTTCGACGCGGACGGCATCCCGGGGGCTCCTCCTGGAGTCGCGATGAACCCCGTGGTGAACCGCTACAAGACCCAGGACGGCCGCTGGATCCAGCTAGTCTTTTTGCAGCCGGACAAGTTCTGGGCCGGCTTCTGTCACCGGATCGGGCTGCCCGAACTCGCCACCGACGAGCGGTTCGTGCCGTCGGCCAACCTGGTGGCGCATACCAGCGAAGCGGTTGCGATCCTCAACAAGGCGTTCGCCGAGCACGACCTTGCGCACTGGCAGAAGGTGCTCGCGGACGAGCCGGGCGTGTGGGCCACCTACGCGACACCTCGCGAGACCCTCAACGACCCGCAGGCCGGGCCGAACGGCTACCTGATCGCCAACGTCGACGACCAGGGCAAGGAGTACCGGACGGTGGCCGCCCCCGTGCAGTTCGGCGAGACTCCGCCCGAACCCTCCCGCGCACCCGAGCACGGCCAGCACACCGAAGAGATTCTGCTGGAACTCGGTATCGACTGGGACGACATCGCCAAGGGCAAGGACGTCGGCGCCGTTCTGTAGGCCTCGTGCGGCGCAACTCGCCGACTACGTTGGCGGTGCCTCACTTTGTGAGGACGTCCCGTGGCCTCGATTCTTGCGTACCTCGTTGAACGGTATGCCCCGGTCGGCGGCGTACTCGCGGGGAAAGTTCAGGATCCGCTCACCGATGATGTTGCGCGCGATCTCGGTGGTGCCGCCACCGATGGAGTCGCCCTGACGCGACAGGTATCGCTGTCCGGCGGTGAATGCTTCCGTTGAATTCCCGACGACGCTTGCCGTGCCCGCGATCGCCAGCGCGATGTCGGACACGAGACTCTCAGTGACGCCGAGGCATAGCCGCAGCAGCGATCCGCCGGCCTGAGGCAACGAGCCGTCGAGGACGGCGTGGTAGACGTGGTCGGCAAGCTGATCGCGCACCGCCCGGTGCACGAGGCCCCGCCCGGCCAGTTCCCGGACCCGCTCGTTGCCTGCCTGTCCGGTCTCGTTGACCAACTCGACGAGGTCGGCCGGTTTGCTGTCGAAGTTCTCGATACCAACGCCACTGCAGAACTCGGAGCCCTTGCCCACCGCGCGGCGCTCGTGGAAGAGCTGACGCGACGCGACAGCCCAGCCATTGTCGACTCCGCCGACCACAGCGTCGTCACCGAGCTCCACGTTGTCGAAGAACTCCTCACAGAACTCGAGCGAGCCGTTGACTTGTTTGATACGCCGCAGCGTGATGCCGGGATGGTTGATCGGGACCAGGAACATCGTCAGGCCCTCGTGCTTGGGCACGTCCCAATTGGTTCGGGCGAGGCATAGTCCGTAGTCGGCCGCGAAGGCTCCGCTGCTCCAGATTTTCGCGCCGTTGAGCACCCACTTGTTTTCCCTGCGGTCGGCGCGGGTGATCACCCCAGCCAGATCCGAACCGCCGCTGGGCTCCGACAGCAGCTGCACGAGCACCTCGTCGCCGCGCAACGCGGCACCGATGTGCATCTTCTTTTGCTCCTCACTCCCGGTGTCGAGCAACGTCGCACAGCAGATGGCGAAGCTGGGAGCGTTGAGGATGAGGGGCAGTTCATAACCCTCGGACTCGGCGTCGAAGGCCTTCTGATAGGCGTAATCCAGACCGAGCCCGCCGTACTCGCGCGGGAAACAGATGCCGGCGAAACCTCCGTCGAACAGCCGCCGTTGCAGTTGACGGACGCGTGCCCAGGACGCTTCGTCGTCGCGATGGATGGGCAAGTCTGCCGGATTCTTCGGGACGCGTGCCATATTCGCGGCCAGCCAGGTCCTCGCCCGCGCGCGAAACTCGGCCACCGTCTCGGTGTCCTTGGTCATCGTCGACTCGGTCACGTTTGACTGCGGATCAGCCATTTCCGGATCCAGACCCTTCTCGTTGCTGTTCTTCGGCGGCATAGACGCGCAGGTTGTGCTCCTCGGGCGTGCCGTAAAGCGAGCGATAAAGCGCCACTCGCCGTAGGTAGACATGGAGGTCGTGCTCCCACGTAACGCCGATGCCGCCGTGCAACTGCACGCACTGCTGCAGGATCACGCCCGCCCGTTCGCCCACATATGACTTGGCGATGCTGGCAGCGCGCGCCGCCGCCGGCGAACGCTCGGCAACGGCGGCCACTGCCGCATTCGTGGTCGCGCGACACGCTTCCTGCCACATTTTCATATCGGCGAAGCAGTGCTTAAGTGCCTGATAGGACGCGAGCGGACGACCGAAAGACGTGCGGTCAAGCGCCCATTGGATGGTGAAGTCGAGGACGGCGTCGAGGATGCCGACCACCTCGGCGCACTGCAGGATCTGGGCAATCTGGCTTTGCCGCTCGATGATCGCGGGCGTCTGTGCCGCCGTGCCGACCACGGCAGTCGCGGGCACCTCAACCGCGTCGAAGGTTACCCGTGCGTAATGTTTGACCAGATCGATCGACGGTTCCTGCGCCCTGCTGACCCCAGGGGCGTCCCCTGAGACGAGCAACTGTCGTAGCCCGTCGACGGTGCGGGCCATGACCAGCAGTGTGTCGCATTCGCACCCGGCTTCGACGCGGTCCTTCACGCCGTCGATGCGATACCCGGACTCGGTGGCCGTCGCCGTGACCTCGGCCCCAAGAGGATCCCAGGCCCGGCCCGGCTCATACACCGCCCACGATGCGATGGCCGTGCCGTCGACAAGTGATGCGATGGTCGAGCCATGATCCGGGTCGCCGCCAACGGCGTCGCTCGTCGCGGCTTCCACGAGTGCGGTCAGCACGGCGCTGACGGGATGCAGCGGCCCCGGCGCCACGCTCCGGCCCATGTAACGGGCAACGAGGGCCAAGTCATCGACGCCATTACCCGAGACGCTGCCGCCGCCGAGTCGTTCTGGGACTAGCAGTGCGGTCCAGCCGAGCTCGGCCGCCCTCCGCCACCAGCCGGGTTCGAACGAGGTGCTGACTTCGTGCAGCTCCCGCACGCGCGAGAGGGGTACTTCGCGGTCGAGGAACGCTTGCGTGGTCGAAGCGAACAGCGTCATCTCCGGGGAATCGACCGACGCCATCAACGTGGCCTTTCTGGTGAATGGGTGGGCGTTACGACCTGACTGGGGCGCGTGCGCCTACCAAGGCCAGGCGTTCGGCTCGGTGCGCCACCGCGGACGACCGACCACCACTGCCCGCCGCTTTGGGCGTGATTTGGTCGGTCGCGAAGCCCAACGTCGATGCCGTCATTCATTGGGCCGAAACAGTATTGGCAATTTCACGGTTTCCCGCAGCAGCGTCGACGCGCCCATCAGCCGGCCTTCGCACACCACGTAATCGGGCCATCGGCGCAAGATTTCGGTGAAGACAATCCTGGCCTCCAGTCGCGCCAACTGTGCCCCCAGACAGAAATGCTCGCCGATTCCGAACGACAGGTGCGGGTTGGGCGAGCGGGCCACGTCAAATTCGTGTGCATCCGCGCCGAACACCGTCTCGTCACGGTTGGCCGCCGCATAGAGCATGACAAGATACGAACCCGCATCGACATGCTGGCCCCCGATTTCGACCGGGGACGTCGTAGTGCGCGACATGGCGACAATCGGCGTGACCCAGCGCAGCATCTCCTCGACCGCCGCGGGAATCAGCGACTCGTCAGCCGCCAATTTCGCGCGTTGTTCTGGATGATCAGCCAGTGCGGCCAGGCCACCGCTGATGAGAGTGCGCGTCGTCTCGTTACCCGCTACCAGCAGGGTCATGCAGAAGCCGAGTTGTTCGGCCCGTGTCAGTTCGGAGTCGGCGACCACGGCGCTGAGCAAGTCGTCTTTGGGCTCGGCCGTTCGAGCATCGAGCCTTTCGTTGAAGTAGACAAAGAAGTCAGCTGCGGCGATGGCCCGCGGATCAGTCGGATCGGTCGCCGCGACAGCTATCGCGTCCGACCACGCCCGGAAGGCCGGCAGGTCCTCGCCCGGTACACCCAGCATGTGCGCGATGACCAGGAGGGGCACCGGAGCGCTGATCGCGTCAACCGCGTCGACCGGGGTGCCCGGGTCGATAGCGTCCAAGACGTCCGAAGCTATCCGCTCGATGACCGGCGCTAACTCGGCCACCCGACGGACGGTGAACGCCCGGTTGACAATTCGCCGCTGGGTGACGTGCCGCGGCGGGTCGATGTAAAGGATCGAGTCGGCGGCCGCGACCTGTCGTTTACGATCGCCGATCAGGACGCCCTTGGCGGAGCTGTATGTCGCGGGGTCCTTACTGATCTGGGCGATGTCCTCGTGGCGGGCGACGACCCAAAAGCCCTCGCTTTGATGGTGCGCGACCGGGCAGGTGCGTCGGAGATCGCGAAGCTCATCGTCGGGTTGGCCTTGCCAGAACGACGGATCGTGGACATCGGGTGTCTTCACCGGCTCACCTTCCTTGTTTGATGGACTGCTTCCGCGGTCCATCAAATCCCGCTTACCTGCAGCTTCACGCGATGCACGCAGCCAAAGACGCGCACCTTGCGGTATAGGTTACGGTAAGGATATATGTGAGGTCGCCGGTGGGCTTGCCACGATGCGAAGCTGGAGTTCACGACAGTTCCTGCCCCGGCTCCGGCGAAGTCATTTGATCGCCCGCGGGCGACCAGTGCGGATGGCCTGGCGATGCGCCGCCTTCCCATTTGCGTCAGAAAAAGCCCAGTGGCTCAACGCAGTTGGCGTGATGAAGCCGCGAGGCAGCACGGGCGAGGCGACGCGCTGATCGGTCCTGGTGATCTCGTGGCGCACGGTTTCGCCGTTGACAATCGTTGCAACCACGTGTGACAGTGCTTGCACCCTGAGTCGAAAACAGCATTTTCGGTTAGCCAGCCCGGGGCAGTGAGTGGAGGAATCGTGGCTGATCATGACAAGCCAATGGCATGGTTGCCGTTTTCGATCGCCGAGGCGTCGATGTCAACCGGTGCCGACGGGGACCAGCCGGACCTGCCGCAGGCCTGGTCGTACTTGACGGAGCGGCTCACGAGCTCGGCGGCGCTCGTCGAATCCGACCCGGTCAGCGGTAACCGCATTGATCTGGCGGCGGGCATGCGGCACCTGCTGGTTCTGCTGGCAGCCGGTATCGATACCGCATTACGGTTCGACCCCGACCCGATTCTCGGTGTCCGAGCCACCAGCACCGACGACGTCATCAGCTGGGGGATGGAGTGCCCGGACGGCTTGTACACCGGATCTGCCCTGCGCGGGGGGGAGAGCTACCGGTTGTACGGCAACCGCGGTACCGCTCGCTATGTCGGACTGCAGACGATGAACGGCATCGTTGCGACGTCCAATGCCCTGGTCGACGAACTTGAGGTGGACGCCGACGGAAACTTCGAGGTCATCTTGTCCGCCGATGAGCGGAGCGGCAACTGGATGCGCATCGAGGGCGAGCATCCCACGCTAACGGTGCGGCACTTCTTTTACGACTGGGACACCGAGGTGCCCTCGTCGCTGCAGATCGAGCGGATCGGCGGATCCGTTCAGTCGGAGGACCTTTCCCTCGATCGGGATGTCACCGTGTCGCGCCAATTGGTCGCGCTGGGGGATTTCGTTCACGACAACTTGAAGTTCTTCCTGGACTTCGGCGCGGCGCCGCCCGTCAATGGATTTCTGCCGGGAATCGACCGCAGCGCGATGGGCGCGGCTGCCGAAAACAGACCGGTGATCGGTCGCTGGGCGCTCGATGCCGACGAGGCGCTGATCCTCGAGGTCGAACCACCCGAAGGCGTCTACTGGAGCTATTCGCTGGGCAATCCGTGGTGGGAGACCATCCACTACGGACGCCACCAGTCCAGCTTGAACGCTGCGCAGGCGGCGGTGGATTCCGATGGGCTGGTGCGGGTGGTGCTCAGCGCGCGGGATCCCGGGGTCGCGAACTGGCTCGATACCGCAGGCCACAGCAACGGCGCGATGATCCTGCGGTGTGTACGGACGAAGACGGCACCGACGCCGAAGGCACAGGTGGTGAAGTTCGACGATATCGCGACGGTACTGCCGGCCGAGACGAAGATGGTCAATCCCGAAGAGCGGCAGGCAATTGTCGAGGCGCGACGACGCGCCGTACACGAGAGGTTCGCACGGTGACATTCTCAGCTGACGAACTCGAAGATGGCGCTCGCGCGGCGACCGGACTAGACGACTTCGGGTCGTCCTACTACCGGGAGGGGCTCGAGAGGACCGTCGAGGCGTTGAACACCGAAGCCGGCCTGAACGACATGGGTCGGGTGATCCAACACGCCACCATCAGCAACGCCCTGATTCAGCGCCTCAAGATCGAGGACGCCTACAAACAGCACCCCGAGATGGAAGACGAGATCATCGACGGCCCGGTCTTCGTGATCGGTCTACCCCGCACCGGCACAACAGCATTGAGCCAGTTGGTGGCCGCCGACCCGCAGTTCCGATCGCTTCGCATGTGGGAATCGCAGCAGCCGACGCCTCCGCCGGAGGCGGAAACCCAGCACACCGATCCCCGGATCGCCCAGGCTGAAGCGGGCATTGAGATGCTCTATGACATGTTCCCGCTGATGAAGACGCTGCACAACTCGGAGGCGACGGCGCCCACCGAATGTCAGGATCTGATGGGAATGAGCTTCCGTACGTTTCATTTTGACGGCGTGGTCCGCGTCCCGAGTTATCTGTCGTGGCTGATGGACTGCGACATGCGCGAGACATACACTTACCATCGGCGGGTTCTCAAACTTTTGCAGTGGCACTGCAAGCCGAGCCTGTGGCACCTCAAGACACCCGTTCATATTTTCGCTCTCGACGCGCTCGTTGATGCATATCCGAACGCGAAATTCATGTGGAGCCATCGTGATCCGGCCAAGGTGCTGGCGTCGGTGTGCAGCCTGATCAAATACGTGCGCAGCTGGAGCAGCGACCGCGACGACGCCGAGGAACTCGGTGCCGAGCAGCTCGCGAGCTGGGCCGAGGGCGTACGGCGGGCGATGGACTTCCGCAAGCGGGTCGGCGACGACCGTTTCGCCGACGTTTCCTTCGCCGACCTGCAGGTCAATCCGGTTAGTGCGCTGGAAGGCGCTTACAAGCAGCTGGGACTGGGGTTCACTGACGCGACACTGCGCTCGGTTGAGCAGTGGGCCGATGGGCACAAACCGGGCGCGCGTGGTGCGCACGACCCCCACCTGTCTGACTACGGCCTGACGCCCGATCGGGTCCGTGCCAGTTTCGCTGAGTATCTCGCCACCTACGACGCCACCGCCTAACCCGATCCGCGTGATCTGGGCAACCGCAGGCTAGGAATACCTGATGCTGTCGGACAGGAAGATCCTTGTCACCGGTGCGACCGGCCAGATCGGTCGACCAATCGCCGAGAAGTTGGCGGCCGACAACGAGGTCTGGTGTGCCGCCCGGTTCAGTGATCCCGCGCTACGGCGAGAAATCGAGAAGGTTGGGATCAAGACCTGTGCATGGTCTATCGAGGCGAACGACTTCTCGGCGATACCAGACGATTTCACCCATGTCGTGCATGCGGCCTTCGTCATCATCGAGCCAGAACATGACGCCGCTGTCCGGGTCAATGCTGAGAGCACGGGAATGCTGATGCAGCACTGCCGGCGGGCCGAGTCGTTTCTCTTTGTATCAGCATCCGCGGTCTACGAGCGCCAAGATCCTGAGCACCGATACGCTGAGACCGATCCGTTGGGTGGCAAGGCCTCCTACATGACCAGCTATCCCGTCGCAAAAATCGCGTCCGAGGGCGTTGTCCGCGCCGCGGCACGCATGCTTGACCTTCCTGCCACCATCGCCCGGATGAACATTGGCTATGGGATGGCGAGCCACGGCGGTTTGCCTGTTCTGTTCTTCCAGCAGATTCTGGCGGGGCAACCCATCAGTGTGCCACGCGGCTATGACAATTGGGGCTCGCCGATTTCTGAAGCGGACATCGCAGAGCAGGCAAGCGGACCGCTGTTCGACGTCGCCTCGGTTCCGGCCACCGTCCTCAATTGGGCTGGGGACGAAGCCGTTTCGCATCGGCAGCTTGCCGAGTACCTGGGTGAACTCGCAGGGATCGCCCCCCAATTCGTCGAAGATGACGTGACACTAGATTCGTTCGCTTCGGACAACACCCGACGCGAAAAGCTCGTCGGGTCGTGCGCAGTCCGTTGGCGTGACGGCGTGCGCAGCACACTCGAGCGTCGCTTCCCCGATGCATTCGCGGCCAGATGATCCCATACGGTAATCGCCACAGTACGGTTTCGGCGCGGCAGCGCGCGATGGTCAGGGACGTGCCCGAGGCCGAACCGGTGACAAGGAGCAGTCAGCACGCTGTCGGTCGTGCCACCCGGCGCGACAAACTGGGTCCCGATCCTGAGGTACGCCGTGCGATTCTGGCGGCCGCCTCGAAAATCGTTCGCGAGCAAGGGGTGCGGGGTCTCAACGTCGTCGAGGTGCTGGAGCGGTGTCATCTGGGCACCCGTGCTTTCTACCGGCATTTCGAATCCAAAGAGCAGCTCGTGTCGGCGGTCTTCAGGGAAGCTGCCGTTAGCGAGATGCGCCGGCTGCGGCGCAAAATGAGAGCGAGCGCGACCCCGATAGACGCTGTAGTCGCCTGGATTGACGGCCGCCTAGATGTGGCCTTCGACAGCGGCGTCGGCTCGAGTCTGCGTCAGGTGTCACTGGAAGCGCAGACGTTGATGTTCAGCTCGCCCGAACTCGTCCAAGCTGCACTGGACACAATGCTCAAGCCGCTCGTCGAGCAACTCGAGCGTGGTCTGCATGAGGGCGTTTTCCACGATATCGATCCGGCGACCGACGCCGAGATCGTGCAAGGCGCGGTGTGGGCGTGCACGCAACGGCAATGGGCGACGCAAAATAATGTGCGCGCTGACGTCCGCAGGCGGGTAATGCGCGCCTGTCTGCGCGCATTGGGCGTCACCCCCGAAGCGGTCGCCGAAGTACTTGCCGCGCCGGATGATTGGCAAGCCGGCGCATGAACCGCTGCGCTTCAGTACGAACAACACCACCGAGCAGAAGGAGCCACGATGGACCTGGGGTTGGCTGGATCGAAAGCCGTTGTCACCGGCGGTAGCAAGGGCATGGGATTGGCCATTGCCCAAACGCTGGCATCCGAGGGTGCCAGCGTCGCGGTAATGGCTCGCGACAAGGTGGCGCTGGACAGCGCGGTCGAGACATTGCGGGCGGCGGGCGCTCCCGGGGCCATCGGGATCAGCGTCGATATGGCTGACGCTGACTCCATCGCGGCCGGCTTCGCCCAGCTGTCGCAGCATTGGGGCCACCTCAACAGCCTGGTGCACACCATCGGCCCGGGCGACGGCTATTTCGAAGAGATGAGCGACGCAGACTGGGACGCCGCGTTCGCACTTGGCACGATGTCAGGCGTGCGGTCGATCCGCGCAGCGTTGCCGATGCTGCGAGCTGCCGAGTGGGCGCGCATCGTCACGCTGTCTGCCCATTCCATTCAGCGGCAGAATCCCCGGATCGTCGCATATACCGCTTCCAAGGCGGCTCTGAGCAGCGTGACCAAGAATCTATCGAAAAGCCTTGCTAAGGACGGCATTCTGGTTAACTGCGTGTGTCCGGGGACCATCGTCACGGCCAGCTTCACTGAGAACCTCAAGGACATCCTTGCCGCCGACGGCCTGGATGCCAGCAACCCCGTGCATGTTATGAAGTGGATCGAGGACAACTTCCATCAGCCCTGCGATCTTGGTCGCGCTGGCCTACCCGAGGAGATCGCTTCCATCACCACATATCTGGCATCCCGCCGCAACGGCTACGTCACCGGCGCCACCGTGAACGTCGACGGCGGCTCTGATTTTGTCTGAGATGAGGGTGTCCGTGACCCGGTCTGATGACGATGCCTGGGACGTCCAGACCGGCGTGGGTTCCACCGCGGTTATCGTTGCCGCGTTGCGCGCCGCGGAGACCAACAGCGCTAACCCGTTGGTGCGCGACGAGGTCGCCGAACTGCTCATCTCCGCGCCGGAGCTCGAGGGAACGAGAGCCAGCATCGCTGCGTGGGCGGCATCCTCAGAGCACCAAGCGGATTCAGATTACCGACGGCTCGTGAACTACCATGCGGTGCGTACCCACTACTTCGATCGGTTCTGCGCCGAAAGCTCCGCTGCTGGGGTCCAGCAGGTGGTCATTCTGGCAGCGGGACTGGACTCGCGCGCATACCGGCTGGCCTGGCCGGCCGGCACGGCTGTCTACGAGATCGACATGCCCGGGGTGCTCGAGTACAAGTCGGCGACTCTTGCCTGCCACGGAGCTGCGCCGACCGCTGTTCGACGCGCAGTCGGTGTCGATCTGCGCAAGGATTGGCCGGGAGCGTTGCAGGGCAACGGGTTTGATTCCGCCAAGCCGACGGCGTGGCTGATCGAGGGCCTGTTGCCGTTCCTGTCGGCCCGAGCGCAGCACGATATGTTCGCCCGACTCGACGGGCTTAGTGCACCGGCGAGTCGGCTCGCCGCCGAAGACTTCGTCGGTGCGGTCGGCTTCCAACAGGCCGTCGAGCAACAACGCGCCATGGACGCCGGCGACGACCGTTGGGGAGACGACGGCGGTCTGGATCCAGGCGACGTCTGGCACGACGATGCCAACTCAAACTGCGCCGATTGGTTCCGCTCGCACAGCTGGCGCACCACGTGTCTGGACAGCCGTGAGGAGGCCGAGCGGTTGGGGCGACCCGCTCGTTCCGTGCTACGAGGCCAAGCGCCGATGTTCGCCAACTTCATTGCCGCGATTAAGCCGGGCGCCGGCGGCTGCGAATCAGGTGAATGGTGATAACTCTGTTGTGTACCGCGTTGTGCGGTGCCTGGTATGCCCGGCGTCGCAGGCGCGCACAGCGATCGGGACCTGAATCCGTGAACTAGCCACTGGCAGAACCAGTTCGGACCGTCGGATTACTTCACCGCCGGCACAATCGTGAACGTCCATGGCGGTTCCCGACTCGTCTGAGATACCGCCCGCTGCAGCTCATTTCAGGAAGTCGCGTTTACGCGATCGACTTCCGCACTTTCCCTTGCGCGGTGACGATCGGGAGCTCGGCGATGGACAGCACCCCGCTGCGTGCCGCGACGACCGCCGTCACGGCGTTGATTGCGGGCATCGCCGTCGTCGTACCGATGTCGAAGTTCGTATAGTCGTCGGGGCGAAACGCGAGTTTGAGCGTCACGTTGGGCTCGCCCTGCACGTCAATCCTGTACCCGTGAAGCAGTTTCCATTCGGGTTCTTGTCGCGCTCCGAAGATACCGCCAAGTGTCCAGACCGTCTGCATTTGCGCGATGTCGGAGCCGTCGCTGGCGCCGGTCCACGTCGCGTCGACACCACAGACCGTGCCGGCGTCGATGCGCATGAACCCCAGATCGCGGTCGTCTGTAGCGACTGCGCACTCCACGGCGAGGTCGTAATCATCGATCCGCAGCCCGATCCCAGAGGCCAGTTGGTCGAGCGCCTCGCGGTAGTCAGGCTCAGCGGCCCAAAGGATCTCGCGAAGCCTTTCGGTGTCTGGGGGACCGCCGAACCCGTAGCCCTTCCACATCGCCGCACTCGCGTACCCGACGCAGTCGAGCGACTCGGTGACGCGAATGGACTGGACCTCACGGCACATCGCGGTGGACGCGAGCGCAAGGGTGGGAACGTACATCGGGTTCATCCCTGTCCCGACGAGGGTGACGCCACCGGCCGCCGCTGCGGCCCGCAGGCGCGCACCCGCGTCAGCCGGATAATGCTCGCCGCTCACGAGGCGAGCCGTGGTGATCACGTTGATGCCTGCACGGAGTATGCGTTCGAGAAGATCGACCTCGGGCCAGTGTGGCATGTACACCACGCAGTCGGGCCTTAGCGCGAGAAGCGTGTCGACATCGTCGGTGGCCAGTATCCCGGTGTCGTGCCGCCCGGCCAGATTGCCCGCATCCCGGCCGACTTTCTCTGCCCCGTGGGCGAAGACCCCGACGAGTTCGAGCCGGTCGTCGTCTAGGATCGCGCGAAGCGCAGAGGCGCCGACGATGCCGGTGGTCCATTGCACGACGCGCAAACGCGCCATCTCATGCGCCCAGGATGACGAGCGTGCGCTTCATCAGCAGCAGGCCCTAGTTCGTCCCACGCCTGTTGCGCCCCCCGGGCGAAGCGAGTAGATCCTCGGCACGCTTGATGATCGCGTCGAGGGTGAACTCGAACTCGACGTCGACGATGGTGTGCCCCTTGGTCTCTAGTTTGTTGAGCAACGGGTGCGCCGTGGTCACTCCGGTAACGCGCCGACGGCCGGGCCGCTGCTGGCTGGCGTTGAGGCGTTCGATGATCGCGGTACCTTGAGTGTGGCCGGACAGGGCGAGATAGACCGTCAATGCGTCGTCGGGCTTGAATCCTGCGTCATCCACCATCGTCTTGATCACTTTCTCCAGGTTGTCGACGGAGGCGTGGGTTGCCTCTGGACTCAGTTCGCCAGAGCGCATTAAGACCAGTTCGCAGAGCACCGGGTTTTCTTGAAAGACGCGCCGCATGTTTCGAAAGTGGGTCCGCAGCGCCTGCTGCCAGGCTCCGCCCCCTTCGAATGGCGTCGTGAAATGGTATTCCTTGATTGCGCGATCCGTCATCGCGTCCAGCAAGTCTTCCTTTTTGCGGAAGTGCCAATAGATGCTGGTCAGCGGCACTCCGAGGTGCCTGGCGACGACGGGCATACTCAGCCCGCTAATGGACACGTCCTCGGCCAACTCGAAAGCGCCGGTGATGATGTCTTCGACGTCGAGCGACCCGCGCGGGCGCCGCTTGAGCTTGGCGTTCCGCCGGCCCGATGCCGCGACAGCGCCAGAATCGGCCATTCTTCGCTCCTCAGCTGCTATCCATCGGTGCCGAGGCATGGCGCGTTCGGCTGACTCTTTCCGACGGTCGCTCGAAGGAAACGATACCGTACTCGATTCGGTATCCTGCACGGTAACTGAACCCCACCAGGGTCCGGGCGCGCTCTTGCCGTGTCGATCTCCACGACACGCGCCATCTTTGGGCGCCAACCACAACCGGCTATGTCACGGTTGTGCTCACCGTAGATGGTCCGCGCACTGTGGCTAGTCGGAATGCGCCATTGCCATCTTGATCAGGTCAGCGGCCTTGGTGGCGTGCGAACCGTCGTCGCCGTCACGACGCTGGGACCGGATCGCGACGTCATGGCCCTCCACCTGCGCACGCAGGGCGCCCACCGTGCAGTTTTCCCGGCCGCCCAGCGCGGTGAACGGGTCGAAGTGGTAGTGGCGCATCGCGTTCAGATGGGTGATCTTGTCGATCTCCTCATCGCTGAGCGTGCGGACCGACTGTGCGAAGATCTCGGGCGACTCCGGCCAGTTCGAGTCCGAATGCGGGTAGTCGCATTCCCAGGTCACCATGTCCATGTTCAGGTACTCGCGGCTGGCCAGCCCGAACTTATCGTCGATGAAGCAGGTGAGCACGTGCTCATTGAACACCTCGCTGGGCAACTTGTCGCCGAAGTCTTGCCCGGTCCAGAAGTGGTGCCGGTCGTAGTTGTAGTCGATGCGTTCCAGGAAGTAAGGAATCCAGCCGATGCCGCCCTCGGACAGGGCGACCTTAAGGTCTGGGTACTTGCGCAGCACGTTCGACCACACCAAGTCCGCGGCGGCCTGCACGATATTCATCGGCTGCAGCGTGATCATCACGTCCATCGGTGCATCGGGTGAGGTGATGGTCAGCTGAGACGACGAACCGATGTGCATGCAGACCACGACCGATTCCTCGCTGCATGCTTTCCAGACCGGGTCCCAGTGCTCGGCGTGGATGGAAGGCCAGCCCAACTTTGATGGGTTCTCGCTGAAAGTCAGGGAATGACAGCCCTTCTTGGCCACGCGTCGGATCTCGGCGGCCATCACCTCTGGATTCCAGATGGCGGGGATCGCGCAGGGGATGAAGCGACCAGGGTGGCTGCCGCACCACTCATCGATATGCCAGTCGTTATAGGCCTGGACCATCGCCAGCGCGACGTCTTTGTCCTCGGTGCGCGCGAACAGCTGCCCGCAGAACTGCGGGAAGGACGGGAAGCACAGCGATCCCAGGACGCCGTTGGCACTCATGTCCTTGACGCGTTCGTTGTGATCGTAGGTGCCCTTGCGGAGCTGGGTGAACGACGTCGGTTCGATCCCGTACTCCTCTTTGGGCCGGCCCGCGACGGCGTTGAGCGCCACATTGCTGACCGTCTCACCGTTGTATTTCCAGACGTCGGTGCCATCCGGGTTGGTGACGAACTGAGGAGCGAGGTCCACATATTTGGAGGGCAGCCGTCCCTTGAAGAGGTCCGGCGGCTCCACAACGTGGTCGTCGACGCTGACCAGCACCATATCGCTTACTTTCATCGGTCAAAACCTTTCCCCGGGAGTGGGATGGGGCGGATCCCCTCGACCGGATGTCGCGAGATCGCATACGGTATCGTGTTACCGTAATGATCACCATAACAGTTTCGGTCGACCCCACCGCCGGCGAGTTCCGTGAGAAATTCGGCGATCCAGCCGGTGGGCAATCCCGGTGCTCTCGAGCTGGCTGGGTCGCCTAAAGATGTTGGGCGGCAAAGTCTTTCGGGCAGTTGCGGAAGGCCGCTTCGCAGGTCTGAACGCAGCTCAGGTGGCTGTTCTCACTATGTTAGTATCAATAGTAATGTTGGCGTCGTAACAAGGTGGTGACAGGTGCCCGGCCGGGCCGAATCGCGATTCCCGTTCACGGACTATCCCAAGGGCTGGTTTCAGGTCGCCTATAGCCGTGAGGTCGACAACGGTGGGGTCCTCCCACTGCATTACTTCGGCACTCGGCTGGTTTGCTACCGCGGAGAGTCAGGGGCAGCCCAGGTACTCGACGCGTACTGTCCGCACCTCGGTGCGGACATCGCCGTAGGGGGGACCGTCTCGCAGGACTGCGTGGTGTGTCCCTTCCACGGCTGGAAATTCGACGGCGAGGGCCGCAATGTCGACATTCCGTACGCCAAGACTGTCAACCGGGTGGCGCGGCTGCGGTCGTGGCCGACGGTCGAGCGGGCCGGCATGATTTTCGTTTGGCACTCATCGAGCGGCACCGCCCCGGAATGGGAACTGCCGAAGATCCCGGAGAGTGAAGACACCGCGTTTGTGTTCCACGCACCCGAGACGGCCCGGTGGAAGTTTCGGTCCCATCCCCAGGAGGTGTTCGAAAACACCGTCGACATTGCCCATTTCGTCACCGTGCACGGCGTCTCGGCGTTCGGCAACCTCGATCTGGAAACCGGTGGGCCCGCAGAGTTTCGGGCGGTCGCAGAGGTGAGCTTCGAGACCCCGCGTGGACCAGTGAGTGGGTCGGTGGAGTCGCAGTTGTTCGGGATGGGGATCGACGTCGTACGCCATCACGGACTCGGGCGGTCATGCACCGTGCTCACCGTCACGCCGATCGACGGTGAGTACGTCGATGCGCGCTACACATTCTTCGTGCTCACCGAGCCCGAGACCGGCGAGATGACCCGGATGGGGCTGGGCTTCGTCCGCGATTTCTGCAAACAGATCGAGCAGGACATCCCCATCTGGGAGAACAAGGTCTTCCGCGACCGGCCACAGTTGGCCCGGGGGGAGTCGGCCATTACCGAATTCCGCACCTGGGCCCATCAGTCATACGAGCAAGACTCTTCAAAGGAGTCGACGTTGGCGTCCCAATGATGCCCGCGCCCGGCCCAGCGAAAGATGCCGCATTGGGGATTCCGTCGTATGACAAGCTGTTCATCGGCGGCCGTTGGGCGGTTTCATCAGCCGCGGAACGTATTTCGGTGATATCGCCCTACACCGAGGAACCCATTGCTGAGGCGCCGAGCGCGTCGGTGGCCGACGTCGACGACGCGGTCGCCGCTGCGCGCCGGGCGTTCGACCGTGGCCCGTGGCCGAAGATGTCGCCGCTGGAGCGGATGGCGAAGATCGACAAGCTGGCCGCCGTGTATGGCTGCCATGTCGACGCCATGGCCGACCTCATCACCGCCGAGATGGGTTCGCCGAGGAGCTTTTCCAGACTCGGCCAGGCGACGGGGCCGCTGTCGATGATGCAGTTCGCGCTCGAGGTGGGGCGGGGGTTCCCGTGGCAGGAGCGTCGCCAGGGGTGGCTCGGTGAGGTCCATCTGCGCAGGGCGCCGATCGGTGTCGTGGCCGCGATCGTGCCGTGGAACGTGCCTCAGTGCCTGCTCATCCCCAAGCTCGTTCCTGCGCTGATCGCGGGGTGTTCGGTGATCGTCAAACCCGCGCCCGAAACCCCGTTGGACTCCCTGTGGCTCGCTGAAATGATCGAAGAAGCCGGGTTACCTGAGGGCGTGGTGTCGGTGCTACCGGGTGGCGGTGATGTCGGCGAGGCGCTAGTGCGCCACCCCGGCGTCGACAAGGTGGCCTTCACGGGCTCGTCGGCTGTCGGTCGGCGCATCGCGGGGATCTGCGGTGAGCAACTCAAGAGGGTCAGCCTCGAACTCGGTGGTAAATCGGCGGCCATCATCCTCGACGACGCCGATATCGCCCGGACCGTCGCCGCGCTGAAAATGGCCAGCCTGATGAACAACGGTCAGGCGTGCGTTGCGCAGACTCGGATCCTGGTCAGCGAAAAGCGCCACGACGATGTGGTCGACGCGCTGTCCGAGATGATGTCAGGCCTGGTGGTCGGTGATCCGGCCGACGAGACGACCGACATCGGACCGCTTGTCACGCAACGGCAGCAGCGGCGGGTGCAGGGCTATATCCGCAGCGGTGTCGAGGAGGGTGCGCGACTGATTCTGGGCGGAGCGGACAGTCCAACCGACTGCGGCTGGTTCGTCCGCCCAACACTTTTCGCGAATGCCTCCAATGACATGCGCATCGCGCGCGAGGAGATCTTCGGGCCGGTGCTGACCGTGATCAAGTACTGCGACGAGGCCGACGCGGTGCGGATTGCCAACGACAGCGAGTACGGGCTCGCCGGATCGGTCTTCACTCGTAATGCCGCGCATGGCCTGGAAATCGCTGCGGGTGTCCAGACTGGGACGTATGGCATCAACATGTACATGCTCGACATCAAGAGTCCGTTCGGCGGGATGAAGCAGTCCGGAATCGGACGGGAGTTCGCCGAAGAGGGGCAGAACGAGTATGTCGAGCTCCAAACCATCGTCAGCGCCAGCAAATTGCCTGCTTTGCAGGAAGACCGGTGTCTGGACGCGTCGCAGGCGCGCCTCCCCTAACTGACAAGGACCCCCCGTGAGCAACTCCAGGCTGGCCATCACCGAGGAGCACCGTGATCTCGCCGCGTCAGCGTTCGGCGCCCTCTACCGTGTCAAAAGCCTTGCGGCCGCACGGGATACGCTCAACGGCGGCGCCCCATCCGGCGCTGAGATCTGGAGAGCTGCCGCCGAATTAGGTTGGCACGGGCTGGCGATCGGGGAGGAGCATGGCGGTTCTGGCTTCGGCGTGGCCGAGTTGGCGATCGTCCTGGAGGCCCACGGTCATCAGCTCTGCCCGGGGCCGTTCCTGCCGACGGTGGCGGCATCCTTGGTGATCGATCGTTGCGCTTCGGATTCAGTGCGCGC
The DNA here is from genome assembly GCF_900157365.1 of Mycobacterium numidiamassiliense. Lineage (GTDB taxonomy): Bacteria > Actinomycetota > Actinomycetes > Mycobacteriales > Mycobacteriaceae > Mycobacterium > Mycobacterium numidiamassiliense. The sequence continues at coordinate 1,995,494 of NZ_FUEZ01000004.1, forward strand.
GCAACTGCTTCCACGTCTAGCCGACGGCAGCGCGGTAGGAGCACTCGGCCTTTCGGGCGGCGTCGCCGTCGACTCCGATCTTGTGGCCAGTGGCCGGTGCCAGGCCGTCCTGGGCGCGCCCGAGGCCAACGTGCTGGTGTTGTTGGCGGGGGAGGACGTCGTCGTGGTCGACGCCGCCGCCGAAGGGGTGAACGTGACCGCATTGGCGGGATTGGACAGCACCCGCACGCTCGGTGCGATCGTGCTGCACGGGGTTGTCGTCGAGCCGGAGCGGGTGTTGCGGGGGGCCGGGCGCCAGGCCCGCACTGCGTTTCGCATTCTGGCCGCCGCTGAGGCCGTGGGCTCGGCCTGGGCGTGTGTGGAGATGGCGCGCGATTACGTCACGGTGCGCGAACAATTCGGTCGCGCGATCGGCACCTTTCAGGCGGTTAAGCACCACGCCGCCAACATGCTCATTGATGCCGAGAAGGCCACCGCGGCCACTTGGGATGCCGCACGCTCGGGTGACCTGGACAGCGTGTGGTTCGCCGGGGCGGTGGCCTCCGCGCATGCCATCCGCGCGCAGGTGTTCACCGCGCAGACCAACATTCAGCTGCACGGTGGGATCGGTTACACCTGGGAGCACGACGCCCACCTGTACCTGCGGCGGGCCCGCACGTTGGCCGCGTTGGCCGCTGATGGCGCCGATCCCCGGCACGACGTCGTGGCGGCCCAACGGGCCGGCTTGGCCCACGGCGCTTCGTTCACCCTTCCGGCCGAGGCCGACAGCTACCGGCTGGCGGCGCGGACGGCGGTCGCGGCCCTGCAGTCGCTGCCCGCGGAGCGACGGCGGGATTACCTCGTCGATTCCGGCTACCTGGTCCCACATTGGCGTAAGCCCTGGGGCCGAGAGGCCGGAGCTGTCGAGCAGCTGGTGATCGAAGAAGAGTTCAAGGGCGTCGAGCTGCCGACAATGGGGATCACGGGCTGGGTGATGCTCACCATCTCTGAAGCGGGCTCCGACGAACAGCGGGCGCGCTGGGTGGAGCCGGTGCTGCGCGGCCAAACTCATTGGTGCCAACTGTTTTCCGAGCCTTCGGCCGGGTCGGATGCCGCGGCGGTGCGCACGTCGGCCCGCCGCGTGGAGGGCGGCTGGAAGGTCACCGGCCAAAAGGTGTGGACCAGCCTGGCCCAGGAATGCCAGTGGGGCCTGGCCACGGTGCGTACCGACCCCGATGCCCCCAAGCATGCCGGGGTCACGATGATGGCGATCGATTTGTCCCGCCCGGGGGTGAGTGTTCGGCCGCTGCGCGAGCTCACCGGCGACGCGCTGTTCAACGAGGTCTTCTTCGACGACGTCTTCGTGCCGGACGCAGATGTGGTCGGCGAGGAGGGCCGGGGCTGGGCGGTAGCACGTGCCACCCTGGGCAACGAGCGGGTCTCGATCGCAGGCGGTGCCGGCATTCCCGGCCTGAGCCCTGACGACGTGGTGAAGCTGCTCGACAGCGCGCCCGCCGAGACCGCCGCGGCGCTGGTAGGCCGAACCGGCGAGGTGATCGCCGAATCGCATACGCTGCGGCTGCTTAACCTCAGGCGGGCCAGCCGCGCCATCCTGGGGGCGGCGCCCGGACCGGAGGCCAACGTCGCCAAGTTGCTCACCGCCGAGAGTGCGCAACATCAGACCGAGCTCGGCATGGAACTGTCCGGGACAGCCGCAGTGGTTGGCGCGGCCCCGGAACTCACGGGGGCCTACCTGTACTCGCGTTGCCTGACCATCGCGGGCGGCACATCGGAGATCATGCGCAACACCATCGCTGAGCGGCTGCTGGGCCTGCCGCGCGATCCGCTGGCCAAGTAACCGCCGAACGGCTGGTGACGGACCGACATGACGATCGAATGGAGCTTGATGGGTCTCTCTAACGTTAATGCCGTTGAAGCGGAGGCTCATTCGGCCATCGCGCAGAGTGGAATCTCGTTTGGTCAACGACTCTATGACCGCGCCCTGGCCGACCCCGACGGGATCGGGCTGACGGTCGTAGGGATCGATGGTACTGCCGCGGACCTGACATTGAGCGAGCTCGATCGCCGGGCCAACCAGTGGGGGCGGGCCCTCGTCGATGCCGGCGCGCGCGTCGGCTCCTACATCGTGCTTGCCATACCGAACTCTGTTGACCTGGTGCTGGCCAGTCTCGGATGCTGGAAGGCCGGGGCCGTGCCGGTCCCGATGCGCTGGGACTTGCCCGAATGGGAACGCAACAGACTGCTAGAGATCATCAGGCCCGCGGTGACTCTGGACGCGCGCACTCGTGCAACGATGGCGGTGTCGGCCCAGAACCAGTCCGGTGAGCCGGTTTCGCCGGCGGTGTCACCGTCGATCAACGGCATCTGCAGCAGCGGTTCGACCGGCCTGCCTAAAGTCATCGTCACCCTGCAGCCGGCGATCTGGACCGGCCAGCAGGGGGTGCCCTTCCTGGAGCACTGGACCAGTGTTGAGCGACCCCAGACGATTTTGGTTCCCGGCCCGCTCTATCACACCAACGGATTCATCACGCTGACCTATCTGCTCAGTGGTGATCGGTTGGTGATACTCGAAAAGTTCAGTGCCGCAGGTGCGCTCGACGCTATCGAGAAGTATCGGGTCACCAACTTCACCGCCACTCCCACCATGCTGGCGCGCCTCGCCGACATGCCCGATATCGATGACCGCGACCTGTCAAGTGTGGTCTGGATGGTGCAAGGTGCCGCGTTGATGCCCCCCACCTTGCTGCGCCGCTGGTTCGAACTGCTCAGCCCAGAACAAGTGGTGATGGCTTACGGGATGACCGAGAACCTCGGGCTGGCGGCCTTGCGCGGCGACGAATGGCTCGCCCATCCCGGCAGCGTCGGACGCGGCTTCCGCGACACCGAGATCCGCATCCAGCGCCCCGACGGTTCACTTGCGCCGGTGGGCGAGATGGGCGATATCTACCTCAAGGCGCCCATGAGTGGACTCTACGAGTACCTGGGCGGCGCCGCCCTGCTGCCCGCGACCGAGGATGGCTTCCGAACAGCAGGCGATGTCGGCTATCTCGACGCGGACGGGTATCTCTATATCGCCGACCGCCGAACCGACATGATCATCACCGGTGGCGCGAATGTGTTTCCGGCCGAGGTGGAAAGCGCCCTTACCGATCATCCGGAAGTCGCCGATGTCGTGGTGATCGGGCTGCGCGATCCCGAGTGGGGGCGGCGGGTGCACGCCGTTATCGAGCCCCGCGACGTGGCCCAGCCCCCGAGCGCACACGAGATCATCGCGTATGCCAAGGGTCGGCTGGCTGCATACAAGGTGCCGAAGACCGTCGAGTTCGTCGACGAGATCCCCCGCAGCGCCGCAACGAAAGTCAATCGCTCGGCGATGATCGAGGTGCGCGGCGGATGACCTCGGGCTCGCGCGAATTGGTCGGCGACCGGGGGGTGCCCGGCCCGAAAGGGCTGGAAAACGGCCCTGCTGTCGTGACGCCACAACCCAACTCCATTGCACCACCGTCGGATTTGACGGTTGCCGCCCTGATTCGGGCGCGTGCTGAGGACGACAATGTGGGTCTGCTCTATGGTGAACGTTCCTGGACGTGGCGGCAGATCGTCGCTGAGGCGGCCGTGCGTGCGGCGTGGTTGCGTGCGACGCTTGATCCGTCGCGACCGCCTCATATCGGGGTATTGCTGCCCAACGTGCCCGAATTCGTGTTCCAGACCTTCGGCGCCGCGCTGGCCGGCGCATGCGTCGTTGGGGTGAATCCGGCCCGGCGCGGCGCTGAGTTGGCGCGAGATATCGCGCATACGGAATGCCAATTCGTTCTGGCGGACGCCATGTACGCCGATCTGTACCCCAATGTCATCCGCGTCGAGGACCAACCATGGTCCAGCCACCTTGGTGCCGCCCTGCCCGCCGACGATCCGGCACCATCGTCGCGGATGTTTTTGCTGTTCACTTCCGGTTCGACGTCGGCGCCTAAGGCCGCAGTGCGCAGCCAGGCTCGCTTCGCCAGGGATGCGGCAACCGGGGTCGGCCGCAACGACGTGCTGTACTGCCCGATGCCGCTGACCCACGGTAACGCGCTGAGCGCGACGCTGTTCCCGGCGCTGGGTGCGGGCGCGACACTTGTTCTGCGCGAAAAGTTTTCGGCGACAGCCTGGCTTGAGGACGTTCGGCGCTACGGGGTGACGTTCACCACGACGGTCGGCCGGGCGCTCAGCTATGTGCTGTCGACCCCGCCGAGCGAACACGACCGCGACCATCGGCTGCGCGTCGTGCTCGCACCAGAGGCATCGCCCCGAGACACTGTGGCCTTCACCGAGCGTTTCGGGGCGGTCGTGGTGAGCGGGTACGGGTCGAGCGAGGGCGGTATCGTCCTGCTGCCCTCGGGTAAGCCGGGCTCGCTGGGGGTTGCCCCTGCTGGAGCCGACATCGTCGTCCTCGACGAGGCCGGGGTGGAATGCGAAGCGGCGCAATTCGACGCCGGCGGACGGTTGACCAACGCCGAGCGTGCGATCGGAGAACTGGTTCGGCGCAACGCGGCGGGTGCGTTCGAAGGCTATTGGGGGAACCCCGAAGCTGAGGCCGACCGACTACGCGATGGATCGTTCTTCTCGGGGGATCTCGCCTACCGCGACGCAGACGGCGTTTACTGGTTTGCCGGCCGCGTCGGTGACTGGCTGCGGGTCGATTCGGAGAATTTCACCGCCGCCCCGATCGAGCGGATCATCGCGCGCTACCACAGTGTCACAGGGGTCGCCGTAGTCGGTGTGCCGGATCCGCTGGCCGGCGATCAGGTGCTAGCCGCTATCGAGCTGGCTCCCGGCCACAGCTTCGACCCTGCTGAGTTCGCCGAATTCCTTTCCCGGCAAGCCGATCTGGGCACCAAGTGGGCACCCCGTTTCGTGCGGATCAGCCCACAGCTGCCGGTGGTGGGCAACGGCAAGATCGATAAGAAGCCGTTGCGACGCGAAGCCTGGCTGTGCCAGGACGAAATCTGGTGGCGCCCGCCGCGCGCGGACGGGTACCGACTGCTCACTGCGCCGGACCGTGCGGGGCTGCACGAGGAGTTCGTGGCGCACGACCGCATCGAGTTTTACCCTCAGCCCAGTTCCACCTAGACCGGCGGGGTGCACCCGTTCGTCACGTCGTAGAGGAGATCCTGTGCCCGTCCACTACCAACTCGGTGCGCGCGAGGGCGCCGAACACGTCGTACTTATCACCCTCGATCGGCCAGAAGCCAAGAACGCATGCGATCTTGAGCACTTCCACCAGCTGGCCGAGGCGTGGAAGCGCTTCGCGGCCGACGATGACGCGTGGGTGGCGATCTTCACCGGCGTCGGACGTGCCTTCATGTCGGGCGCGGACCTGAAGACCTACGTCCCCGAGATCACGGCGCTGGCAAAGCAGATTAAGGCGGGTGAGGTCGATTCGGTCAATGGCTACTCACTGTCGGACGGCTACGACGCCGTGCTGCGCGGCAGCAAGATCTACAAGCCGATCATCGCCGCGATCAATGGGCCGTGCGTGGCGGGCGGCATGGAGATGCTCGGCGGCGTGGACATTCGAGTAGCCAGTGAGCACGCCACCTTCGGTGTGCTGGAGCCAGCCCGCGGCCTGTTCGCGGGTGGCGGGACCACGGTGCGGTTACCGCGTCAGATTCCGTACGCCCAGGCGATGGAGGTGCTGCTGTGCGCCGACCGTTTCGATGCGCAGCGCGTCTATGAGATGGGTCTGCTCAATGCGGTGGTGTCAGAGGATGCCCTGCTGGACAAGGCTTTCGAGTACGCCGCGCGCATTATCAAAAACGCCCCTTTGGCGGTCCAGGCTACTAAGCGCAGCGCGTTGGAAGGTCTGAAGGTCGACATTCGTGAGGCGTACAAGATCGAGGCGAGGATTTCCCAGGAGATCTTTGCGACAGAAGACGCGAAGGAGGGGCCGCGGGCGTTCGCCGAGAAACGGCAACCGCAGTGGTCTGGGCGTTGATGGCCAGGAGCTCCTCAGGCCGGCTGTGTCTGATCGGCGCAGCGCAGCACACGGTACGCGGTGGCGGCGCACCCGAACCATTGGACAGCTGGGCGGCGCGGGCAGGGGAAGCCGCGGCTGAGGCGGGCACCAATGATGTTCTGGCGCATATCGATTCCCTTCAGGTGGTGTACTGCCAGACGTGGCCCTACGACGATCCGGTAGGCCGGCTCGCGACCGCACTGGGCGCGTCGCCGCGGCACCGGGTTTACTCCGGGATCGGCGGCACCACCCCGCAGTTGCTGGTCAACCAGACCGCCGAGGCGATGCTACGTGGCGAGCTGGATCTGGCACTGATCGTCGGCGGCGAGGCGCTCGCGACGCTGCGTACGGCCAAGAAGAGTGGGGAGCGGCTGCCGTGGAGCTACCGCCAGTCGTCACCGTTCCCGTGGACGCCGCCGCACCCCGCCGAAATGGCCCACCAGGTACTGCAGGCGTGGGAGACGTTTCCGCTCTGGGACACCGCCCGCCGGGCACGACTGGGCGCATCGCTGACTCAGGATGCCGCCGAAGCGGCCACCATGATGGCGGCGATGAGCCGGGTCGCGGCCGACAATCCGCACGCTTGGCGACCTGTCGCCCTGGATGCCGCAACCGTCGGGACACCCACATCGGACAATCGTTACGTCGGGTGGCCGTACACCAAACACGAGGTCGCGGTGATGGACGTCGATATGTCTGCCGCGCTTCTGCTGGCCACCGGCGAGAAGGCTGACGAGCTGGGAGTCAGCGAAGACCAGCGCCTCTACCTGACCGGCTGGGCCTACGCGGAGGATCCCGAGAGCATCGCTGAGCGGGCGGACATGTCCCGATCGGCGGCGATGGCGGTCACCGGCAGGCATGCCCTGAGCATGGCGGGCGTCGGGTTGGACGATATCGACGTCTTCGACCTGTACTCCTGCTTCCCGTCGTCGCTGCGGCTAGGCGCTGATGCACTCGGTCTCGCCCTCGACGATCCGCGCGGCCTGACCGTGACGGGCGGCCTCCCGTACGCGGGCGGGCCTGGCAGTGCCTACCAATTGCACGCCATCGCAAGCGCTTTCGACCGATTGCGGCAGCGATCCGGACATGCGCTGATCACCGGCGTCGGTATGCACCTGGCCAAGCACGTCGCTGCGGTCTGGTCCTCGGCGCCGGGACCGACAGAGCCGCCGGACCCTGCGGCGCTGCAGGCCGAGGTCGACGCCGCGCAGCTGCGCAAACCGCTCCTGACGACGTGGACGGGGCCGGGCGAGGTGCTGGCCTATACGGTCGCACACGGTAGGGATGGCTCGCCCCAAAGCGGGCTGGTTGTCCTCGATACCGCGGCCGGTCGTGCGCTCGCTCGCGTGCACGAACCCGAATTGCTCGCCGATGCCGAGTCCCGCGAACTCGTCGGCGCCACCGTCATGGTGAGCACCGACGGGACCCGCAACGAAGCGCGCTGGTGAGGGTGCGCGGACGGCTACCCAGATCGCGCGGCGGTTCAACGAGCAAGTGAGCGTCCTTGAGGCGGTGGACCAACTTACCCACGCGATTCAGCCACGGACTGAGGAGACGACATGAAATACGACCTTCCTGACGAGCTGACCGTTGACGTCGACGGTGCGGTCCGCACGGTAACGCTCAACCGCGCCGCAGAGCTCAATTGCACGAATGCCAACCTGCATTGGGCCCTGGCCAACGTCTGGCGGCAGCTCTCCGCCGACACCGACGCCAAGGTGGTCATTCTCACTGGCGCTGGCCGGGCTTTCTGTGCTGGCGGCGACATCGGTTGGATCACAACGTTTCTCGACGACCCGGTCGCCAGGGACGAAAGCTTGCGCGAAGGCGCGCAGATCGTCGAGGAAATGCTGCGCTTTCCGCTGCCGGTGATCGCCGCGGTCAACGGCCCCGCCGTCGGGCTGGGCTGCAGCATTGCGCTGCTTTGCGACATTGTGTTGATCGCCGAGACGGCCTACCTCGCCGACCCGCACGTCAGCGTCGGGCTGGTCGCCGGAGACGGCGGTGCCGCGTTGTGGCCACTGCTGTGCCCGATCCTGCGGTCGCGCGAATACCTGTACACCGGCGACCGCATCCCAGCGGCCACTGCGGTCGATCTCGGGCTGGCTAGCCGCACCGTCGCACCCGATGACCTGATCGCGCAGGCGCACCGGCTCGCCGAACGCCTCGCCGCCCAGCCCACCGAGGCACTTCGGGGAACCAAGCGGCTCGTCAATATGTACCTGTCTCAGGTGCTCGGCGGACCGTTGCAGGCTGGGTTCGCGGCCGAGCGGGTCACAATGCAGAGCGACGAGCACCGCGGGAAGATCAGCGCGTTTCAGCAGAAGTTGAGCCGCTCATGACGCCGGCAGTCGTGGAGCATAGTGCCGGCTGTCCCGTAAACCCGAGCACGAGCGATCGTCTGAGCAGAAGCAACTCTCGGCGGGTTGGGCCCCTTTCTGCATCCTGAGAGTTTGACGTCGTTTGGAAGGAAATGCCGATGTGGTTGGACTATCTAGCTGGCCGCCGCATTTCGACGGGGGAGCCGACTCCGACGGGGCTCGAGGCCCGCTGCGTGACGCAGTTCCGCCAGAAACTGGTCTGGGTCCCCGCTTCCGAGCATGTAGTGACTGACAGCGATGCGGACTAGGGCGGCAGCAGCGATGTCGCTGTGCTCATCCCGGATGATCTTGGCGATCGATCGATGCATTGTGGGCAGTGCACGTTTCATCTGATGAAGTACATGGTCGGGTTCGATCTCGGCGAATAAATGAAGCGAGGACGACGGCTGGAATTCGACGATGAACGCCAGCGCGGCGTCGAGGCCATCGGGCCCACTCAGTCCGGCGATCGCCGCGGCGATCCCGGCGTCGAAGTTGTCCTGTTCGTACAGGCCGAAGGCCTCGAGGAGGCCTTCCTTCGAGCCGAAGTGGCGGTAGAGCGTTGGGCGTGAGACCTGCGCTTCTGCAGCGACATCCGATAGCCGCAGCCGGCGTCGCCCACCGCGCGCAAGGACGGTGAATGTTGCGTCGAGGATTCGTCTGCGCAGTGACGAATCCGCCTCAATGGGCACCGGCTACCTCCCTCGGCCCCCTTTACATCCATAGATTCCCCCGGCCGCCGGCGGGGGCGGCGTGAAAAAACAGGGCTGGTTCGGTCAGCTCGATGCGGCGCGCCGTTGAACTTCGAAAGGCACGACGGGCGGTCTGGCCCAAGGTCCCCGGGTGACGGCATTGAGCCGAATCTCGGGTAGGTCCACAGATGGGTCGACGGTGTCAAGCCACGCCACCGCGTTCGCCACATCGGCCACGCCTAGGGCGTACATCTCGAACGGAACATCTTGGAGCATTTCGGTTTCCACTGGCCCCGGCGTCACGACGTGTACTGCGATGCCGTCTCGGTCCACCTCGAGGGCCAACGCCCTGGCGAACGCATTCATGCCGGCCTTCGAGGCGGAATACGCGGTGCGCGCCGGCATCGGTTCGTGCGCGGCTGATGACGAGATGAACACAAAACGCGATCCGGGCCTCATCAGGGGCAGTGCGGCCTGGGTGAGGACGAAACACGAGTCGAGGTTGGCTGCCATCGTCGTGCGCCATTGGGAGAAGGATTGCTTGCGCGCGTACGTCCCGCCGAGCACACCGGCGGCGTGCACGATCAGGTCGACCCGGTCTAAGCCCGCTGTGACCGCGGCAAAGCTTGCCGGGTCGGCAGCGTCCGCGACGACGTATCGTGCGCCGATTTCGGCGGCGGCGGCGCTCAGTGCCGCCTCGCCACGTGCGCACAGCACGACCTCGTAGCCACGCTCAGCAAGCTCGCGACCGCACGCTTTGCCGATGCCGCCGCTGCCGCCGGTGATGATCGCGTTTCGCACGCCTGGTCCTTTCGTGTCGATGTGTCTGGTGCTGCGGCCGATGCCGCGCCTTCAGAGATTGCGGGCCGTAGGCCCGCGCCGACGCTGTGCTACTTCGAATCGCCGTTCAGGACGTCGACCTGGGTGTGGAAGATGTCGCCCGGCACTACCGTTGAGTCAACGATAACAGTTACCGTTTAGCATCATGTTCGGCGTTCACGATCGGGACACGTGTGGACGCTGAGCGTATATTTATTATGTTTGTATAAATAGCAGTTTTGGAAGCCGTCAGAAGTTGGTGTCATGAGCGAAGCGCTATCAGGCTTCCCCGTCGCCGCCCATCCGAAGGGTGGGTTCGAGGTCGCGCACCGTCGTGGTGCCACCGAGGGCCCGCTGTCAGGTCGGCAGGGCTTCGGTGGTGGTGGTCGAGGCGCGATCCGGGGGCGCACGGGTGGCGTTGTCACGCATCAGCGGCAGGGCCGCCGACAAGGACATGGGCGCCTACTTGCCATCGGGCGGGTGCGGCATCTGATGACCCAGTCATTGTCCATCAGGACAGTCCGTGCACAGGAAGGGTGCGTATGACCGAAATCGATTCCGGCACTGTGGATGTCGTCACCGCGAGCGTGATCCGCTCGGCGATGGAGACCATCTGCTTTGAGATGGCGACCTATGTGTCGCGTACCGCGACCACGCCGATCCTCAACCAATCCAACGAACGCAACGCCACCATCCTGGATGCCGACGGCAAACTGGCGGCATTGTCGGTGGGCATCCCGCAGTTCATGTTGTCTTCGACCCTGCCGGTGCGGTTCGCCGCCGAGTTCTTCGCCGGGGAGTTGTATCCGGGCGACGTGATTATCGCCAACGACCCGTATAACGGTGGCGGCCATCTTCCTGATGTCAACGTGTTCTCGCCGGTGTTCGATGAGGCGGGCAACGTGATGTTGTTCGCTTCCATCCAGTGCCATCATGGCGACACGGGGGGTGCCATGGCGGGCGGCTACAACGTGTTCGCCAAGGACATCTGGAGCGAGGGGGTGCGGTATCCGTTACTGAAGATCGTCGAGGCCGGCCGTGAGCGCCGCGACGTCGTGCTGACGATGAGGGCAAACAACCGGTTGCCTGGTTTCATCGGAGATTTGCGCTCCCAGGTGGGCGCCGCCCAACTCGGCGCGCGCCGACTCACCGACGTTATTAGTGAGTACGGGCCCGACACTGTCGAGGGCGCGATGCGCTGGTCGATCGACGACGCGACCCGGCGGTTTTCCAACGAGATCAGCGGCTGGCCGAACGGCACGTACGAAGCCGATGTGTATTGCGACTCCGATCCCGCGGGCAACCGCGACATCCATGTGCACGTTGCTATCACCGTCGAGGGCGACCGGTTGATCATCGATTTCGAAGGCTCTGACACCAGACAAGACATCAACGCTTGGTCGACCTTCGGCAACACCCGCGGCAACGTAATCGCTCAACTGGCTACCCTGGTCGACCCGTCGATCCCGAAGAACGAGGGCTTCTTCAACTGCATCGACCTGCGGGTGCCTAAGGGTTGTTGCCTGAATCCCCCTGAGGGCAAGCCGGTTTCAAGTGGCACGCATCATCCAGGTGTCGAGGTCGGCGACGCGATCGCCATCGCGATGAGCAAGATCATTCCCGATCGCTGTTGCCCGCAGGCCTACAAGTTCGGTAGCCCACGCCAGATGTGGGGGGATGTCGATCCACGGACCGGCAAGTCGTTCTTCGACCACGGCGGCGAGGTCAGCGCGGGCTGGGTGAGCGCCGCCAAGGGCACCGACGGGTGGGGTGCATTGTCCGCGGCCAACGGCAACCTGATCAAGGCCAGCGCCGAGATCAATGAGCAACTGTTCCCACACATCCTTCGCGGACGCAACTACCGCACCGACTCGGGAGGCGCCGGCCAGTGGAGGGGCGGTTGTGGCAGCCACTTCGTCAAGGAGGTACGCACACAGACCAAAGTCAATCAGTACGTGGTGAACCAGAGACACACCCATCCGGGAATTGCGGGGGGGTGCAACGGCTCGCCCGACCGTGTCATGGTCGGCACAGAACTGGTCGACCCGGCGGTGTCCGGCTACCCGCTCGAGGCCGGCGAGAAGGTCGTCTACGACTTCGGCGGGGGAGGCGGCTGGGGCGAACCGCTATTGCGTGATCCGCAGGCTGTGCTGGACGACGTCTGGGACGAATATGTTTCGGTCGAAGGGGCGTTCCGCGATTACGCGGTCGTGATCACTGGTTCGCTCGAGGAAATGACGCTGGCCGTTGACCACGAAGCCACCGAGCTCGAACGCAAGCAGCGCAACTCATGACCACCACCGAGGGTGCCGGATACCGCATCGGCGTCGACGTCGGCGGGACCTTCACGGACTGCATATTGCGTCGCGCTGACGGGACATTGTTGATGGACAAGGTCCCGACCACCCCGCACGACCAGAGTGAAGGCGTCCTTACCGGCATCGAAAAGCTCGCCGAGGCAGAAGGCATCGGGGTTGGCGAACTGCTGTCGCGCACCCGAACGATCGTGCACGGCACTACCACCGCAGACAACGCGATGATCCAGATGAACGGTGCACCAACGGGTTTGATCGTCACCCGAGGTTTCAGAGACGAGATCGAGTTCCGTCGCTGCTACAAAGAGGACATCTGGGACCCGACGCTGCCCGCACCGGAGCCCATCGCTAGGCGACGGGTTCGTCTCGAGGTCGACGAACGGTTGACCGCCGAAGGCGAGATCGACACGCCGCTTGACGACGAGCAAGTCCGCAAGGCGGCGGCGCGTCTGCGAGCGTTCGGGGTGACCTCGATCGCCATCTGCTTCTTGCATTCCTACATCAACCCGGTGCACGAGTTGCGGGCCAGGGATATCGTTCTCGACGAGTTTCCCGACGTGGAGATGATCTCGGTGTCGCATGAGATCATGCCCAAACCGCCCGAGTTCGAACGCACCTCGACAACGTTGGTGAATGCCTATGTCGGGCCGCCGATCGCATCGTATCTCGGCCGGCTCACCGCCAGACTCGCCGACAACGGCTACCGTCATCGAGTCCTGGTGGCGACCTCGGCCGGCGGCATCGCCACCGCCGAAGCAGCGGCGAAGCGTGCCGTTGCCACAATCGGATCGGGCCCCACCGGCGGGGTGTCTGCGGCGGCTCGCGCCGCGGACCGCGCGGGTATCGGTGATGTCGTCAGCGTCGACATGGGCGGCACCAGCTATGACGTTTGTCTGATCAGGTCGGGAAAGCCCGAGATCAAGATGGACTGGAACTGGTTTCACCGATATTGCATCGGTCTCCCGATGATCGACATCCCTTCGGTCGGTGCTGGGGGCGGCTCGATTGCTTGGGAAGAAGGCGGCGTTCTTCACGTCGGTCCACAGTCGGCGCAAAGTCAGCCTGGGCCAGTCTGTTACGGGCGCGGCGGGACCGAGCCGACGGTCACTGACGCCGATTTGGTACTCGGCCGACTCGATGCCGCCGGATTCAACAATGGCCGCACGACCCTTGACGTTGATGGTGCACGAACCGCGGTGGCGTCGTTAGGCCGGTTGGTGGGTCTCGGCCTAGAGGAGACGGCGGCGTCGATCTTGCGTTTAGTCGATGCGAACATGACCGACGCTGTGCGCCGTGTGCTCTCCCTGGCCGGCGCCGATCCGCGCAAGCTTTCGCTCGTCGCCTTCGGCGGGATGGGAGGTGTGCACGCGACGACGCAGGCGCGGGCACTGGGTATGCGTCGAGTAATGATTCCCCGTGCGGCAGCAGGGTTGTCAGCGCTCGGCCTGCTCAGCGCCAACCACATCGTCGACGATTCGCGTGGCTACATCGCGCCGTGCGCCGAGGTCGATCGAGATCATCTGGCGAACCTGGCCGCCGAGCTGGAAAGTGCGGCACGCGACGAGCTCAGTGTGGCCGGCGTGCCGACGGAGCGGGTCCGGTTGGAGTGGTCACTTCTGTTGGTGTATCCGGGCCAGACGTTCGACACCGCGATCGCGGTGGACGACCCGACCGACGTCGAAACCGCCGTCGGCGAGTTCCATCGGATTAACGCAGAGGCACGCCTGATCGAGGCACGGGCGCAGGAGCCCGTGGTCCGTGGTGTTCGCCTCACCGCAATCGGTGAAGTAGAGCCGTTGGCGCAGACCCCCCTCACCGAGGTGCAGTCGATCAAACCCACTGGACAGCGCACGATGTGGGTCGGCGACGCTTGGCACGACGCGGCGGTCTACGACATCGACGCGGTCCGGCCCGGTGTGACGGTCTCCGGTCCCGCGGCCATCGTCAGCCCGTTTACCACCGTGATCCTCGGCCCTGCTGAACACGCGAAGGCCACCCCCGACGGAGATCTATTGATCGAGCTCGACTGAGAGATGAATGGGTGGATGGCCGCCGTCGAGGCAGCGCAGCGGACGGGACGAGCGTGACGACTGAGGACTGGTCGGCAGGAGCGACCATCGGGGGTCTGCCGATACCGGCGCGGCCCGATCTCGCCCGTATGCGTCGCGACCGCTATGACCGGTTACAGCACGAACTTCACAAACAGGAGATCGACGGGCTGGTCTTGCTGGCGTCCAGTGCGGTCAGTTATGCCACCGGAGCAACCGCACCGGCGGCCGATGGCGATCGCGCGGCACTGTTTCGCGCGGTCGCGATCGTCGGCCGGGGAGATCCCGCACCCCATCTGTACACGCCATATGTCGACGGTGCCCCACCCGACCTGGCCGACGACCATCTGCACGGCGCACTGTTCCCCGACCTCGACGACGGATTCGACGTATTCGCTGCGGCACTAAACGCACACTTCGGTCCGAAAGCCCGGTTGGGTGTCGACGATCAAACTCACGCCATGTTGCGTGGGCTCCCCGACTTCGATTGGGTGGACGCCGGAGACGTGCTGGGCGCGGCCAAGATCATCAAAACCCCTGATGAGCTGGCCTGTATCCGGACCGCGCAGCGCCTCAACGAATTGGCTATGGTCGATGCGCTGCGGTCGCTGCGGCCCGGCGTCCGCCAGACCGACCTGAGCGCAGTATTTCTGCGCCGGGTGTTCGAACTCGGCGCCACCGCCGGCGGGATCGACCCGATCTGGCAAGTGATGGCCCCGACCAGGGCCGAAGGCCCGTGGACGATACACGGTGACCTCGCCTACCCGACAGTGACCACCGACCGCTTCTTACGTCACGGCGACGTCTTGTGGGTCGATGCCGGCATCATGTGGCAGGGGTATGCCTCCGATTATGGGCGGACCTGGGTGGTCGGTTCGGCTCCAAATCCCCGCCAGGAGGCCCAGTTTCGGCGTTGGCGCGGCGTCGTCGATGCGGCGCTGGATATCCTTGCCCCCGGCGTGTCTGCGCTCGAGCTCGGTACCGCTGCCACCGCCGCCAACAATGGGATACGGCCCTGGATCACACACTTCTATCTCGCCCATGGCGTGGGCACGGAGAGTGCTGAGATGCCCTTCATTGGAACCGATTTCGGCGATAAATTCGACGACGCACTGATCATGCAACCCGGGATGGTGCTGGTGTTCGAACCGGTGATCTGGGATGAGGGAGCCGCCGGCTACCGGTCAGAAGACATTGTCGCAGTGACTGATTCGGGATGGGTGAAGTTGAGTGGCTCTACGTACGAACCGTTCGGGTTTCCGATATGAGCCCGGCGGCGCGCGACCGCGGCCTACGCGTTGGCACAATGGCTTTGGAGGACGGCTCGCGCACCGACTTCACCGGGCTACGCGCGCAGCGCCGCGCCAAGGTGTTCGACGGAATGGCACGTCACGGCCTTGATGCCCTGCTCCTCGGGGGGGTCGGCAACGTGCGGTACGTGTCGGGCGCTCGCCAACTCGGACGCGCCGGCGTGTTGGCCTTCGCCCCCGCCGCAGTGGTCGTCGCCCAAACCGGCAAAGTGCATTTGCTCTCCACCTGGGATGAAGGTGTACCGCCGGAAATCGGTCGCGAGGATCTGTACGGACTGGTGTGGAACCCGGTTAATCTGGCGAGCGAGCTTGGCGAAATACCTGGCCTGCGCGCTGCGGCACGCGTCGGCACCGACGGACTGACACCAATGTTCGCCGCGCTCATCGCCGACCACGTCACCACCGCCGAGATTGTCGACGCCGCCCCCGTGATGCAGGCCGCCCGCCAGGTCAAGACCCCCGACGAGATCACCTGCGTGAATGTCGCTGCGGCACTGGCCGAGTCCGCGCTGACAACAATGGAGGATGCGCTGCTGCCCGGAGTGGCCGAGCGTGACCTGCTCGGTGTCTACCACGAGCGGGTTGCCGTTCTCGGCGCGCCGAATCCACCCTCGGAAGCGGTCTGCTTCGCCACGCCCACCCAGGGGCCGGTGCGGTTTCGTCACCTGGCCACCGACCGGCCGATCGGCGATGGTGAACTGGTCGTGCTGGCCCCCGGTGCGTTGTATGCCGGATACGAGGCGGGCCTGGCGTGCACCCGGATCGCCGGGCGTCCTGAACCGCCGGGTGCGGCGGGACTGGCCGACCGCTGCGCACGGTCTCTTGAGGCGCTGCTGTCGGTCTGCGGACCCGGCAACACCGGTGCTGACTTGTATCGCGCGTGGCGGCAGGCCGGCAATTCGGAACCCGAGGTGGCGCTGGCCCACGGACTGGGCCTGGGCGCGGAACCACCGGTCATCGGGTTCGGCCGCGGGGCCGATGCAGTGATCCTGCAGGACATGGTGCTCTGCGTACAGTCGTGGGTCACCGAAGTTGGCACCGGTGGCTTCCTCCAACGCGTGACCGTGCACATCGATGGTGACGGACCGTCGGTGCTGACTCGTTTCGGAAGGTAGTAATGACCAGTCATCGAACGGTTTTCAACCACGTCGGTCTTTGTGTTGCCGACCGTGCGAGGTCGCGTCGATTCTACGAGGGCCTGTTCGGATTCCAGTTCTGGTGGGAAATCGATCCACCCGACGAGGGCACTGACCGGTTGCTGCAGATGGACTCGCCGATCGGACTGCACGCAACCTATCTCCTCCGCGACGGTCTGGTCCTCGAGTTGCTCGACTATTCGAAGCGCCGACCGCACTCCGGTGGGGACCGTGTGATGGATGAGATTGGCTTGACGCACATTTCGCTGTCGGTGTCAGATCTGGCCGCCGTACTCGACCAGGTGGTCGAATACGGCGGATCGGTCGTGGCCGAAACCGCCACCGCGCGTTCGGCGATGGTTCGTGATCCCGACGGCCAACTGCTCGAATTGCTCGCCGACGGGTGGTTGGCGGTCTTACCGCCGCGGCCCGCCTGAACCTGGGTGAGCGTGCGGGGCGCCCGGCACGCTCACCACGGTCGGGATGTGATCAGGTCAGGACGAGCGCAGGTACGTCGGGCTTGTGGACGATCTTGTTGGGGACCTTGAAGAGGTCGATCATGTTGCCGCCCATGACTTTCCGGACGCCCTCCTTGTCGAGGCCGTGCCCCTCGAGGTCATCGACCAGGTTGATCGGGTCGGAGAGGCCCTCCGGATGCGGCCAGTCCGAGCCGAACATGATGCGGTCGATGCCGCACAGATCGGCCATCTTTTTGAAGTCGTCTTCCCAGAAGGGCGCGACGTACACACAGCGTTTGAATGCCTCGATCGGATCCTCGGGGAACTCGTGCGGCATCTTCGAGTGGACGTCTTTGAACTGGTAGAACAGGTAGGGCACCCACGACGCGCCGTTCTCGACCGACAAGACGCGCAGATCGGGGTTGCGGGTCAGTGCACCATGGCAAACCAGTGCGGCCATGGTGTCCTCGATCGGCCGCTTGCCCATCGCGACCATCCGGAAGGCGGTTGGCTTGAACGGCTTGAACTCGTCGCCGGGCTCCCAGTCGTTGAGGTATTCGGCGTAGCCGCTGTCCGAGGCGTGCATCGACACCGGGATGCCGGCCTTGACGCACGCATCCCAGAACGGATCGAACTCCGGCAGGCCAAGCGAGCGGCTGCCACGATATCCGGGCACCGGCGCGGGCCGGACCAGGACGGTCTTGGCGCCCCTCTCGAGGCACCAGTCGAGTTCTTCGAGGGCGCGATCGATGTTGGCCAAGTTGATGACCGGCGTGGAGAAGATGCGGTCCTCGTAGTTGAACTGCCAGGTCTCATACATCCACTGGTTCAGCCCGTGGATGATGTCCAGGATCAGGTCCGGGTCGTCCTTCAAGCGTTCCTCGACGAGTGAGGCCAGTGTCGGGAACATCAGCGTGTAGTCCAGGCCGAGCCCGTCGAGAACCTCAAGGCGTGCCGCGGGATTGCGGAATGCCGGGATCGCCTTCATCGGCTTGCCCATCACCTCGCGAAAGCTCTTGCCGCCGCTGCCGTGCCGGAAGTATTCCTCCTGAGCGCCTGGCCGCGCAACCACTTCGAACGTCGGGTTGGGAATGTAGTCGCTGATCACGTTGCGAACCATGATCTTGGTACGGCCATGAATGTCGATGTAATCGATGACGCCCTTACGGCTTTCCGGCAGAAATTGGGTCAGTGCTTCCTTGGGTTCGTAGAAGTGGTTGTCGGCATCGAACACCGGGAAGGAAAGCTCGCGTGATGGCATGGTTGCCTCCTATGCGTGTTTGTTTGCGCGAAGTGGTAATGACGTTACCATCTTTAGCGGTGACACAACGCCACGAGCCGACGAGGTTGGTCAGTTGGGTCGGCCTGGGGCGAGGACGCCATACACGCAGAACTCATAGATGTGCCGGCCGTCGATGGGGTGTCCATTGAGTTCGACCCCGAGCGAGCGCAGCCGCGTGGCGCCAAGAACCGACTGCATGATCAGCGCGGAGCGGGTTTCGACCTCGAGTCCGTGCTGGTAGGCACCCTCGGCGATACCGCGTTTCAAGATGTCCTGAATCAGGACGTGCAGGGGAGAAAGGACCCGGGCGTACTCGTTGGGTCGCGACTCCGCGAGGTGGTCGTTGTAGCAGGTCAGACCCCGGTTGATGCTGTCTTGCTTCGACGATGAAGCCGGTGCGGTGATCCGCTCAATCAGCCTTTGCAAGGCGACCTGACTCTCCAGGCCGTCGGTGTCCTCGCGCCAGCGCCGGGCCGACTCCGCCATGATCTTGTCGATCAGAGCCAACAGTAATTCATCTTTTGATGAAAAGTGCTGGTAGAAAGACCGCAGCGAGGTTTTGGACCGTTCGGCGACCTCAAGCACGGTGAAGTCGGTGCGGCCGGTCTCCCCAAGGATGGCCAGAGCGGATTCGATGAAACGACTGACACGCTCCTCGGTATCCGGGCGAGCGGCGGTCTGCGGCCATCTGTTGGATTTCGCCATCGCTCACCCTCCTCGCCGGTGTTGGCGGTGCGAGAATGACGTTACCGCACCTATCCACCTGGCGCGCTCAGCGCATCAGCATCGCAGCTCTGGTCGGAATAGATACCGTCGCTGTTTGGTTGGAATTCGGTTATCGAATTGGACGAACTCGAGATCGATTGGGCGCGATGACGACGAGATGTCATCTCGTGAACTCCCCGGGCCTCATCGCACACAGGCGGTGACATGGCGTAGGGCGCCGAAGGAAGAACTTCGGAAGGGTTCCTGCCTTGCCTCGCGCCCTATCTAGCGCATCCTGCTTATGGCGACCCGTTTGGCTTCTCAAGATGACGCTCCCGACTTTCGGGCGATGAATATTTCAGCGCGGCGGCAATTGCTTTCGGCGCGACACCGAGCCCGCGCAGGCAGAAGTCCTGCACCAGTTCCCGCGTCTCGCCGATGTCATGGTCGCCTCTTGCCCACTGGCGCTCGATGGTGGCCCAGACAGCACCTTGTATGGCCAGCGCTGCGCTTCCTGGTTTCGTGATAGTGAAAACTCCGAGTTCTCGTCCACGCCTGAGGCTCTCGACGAGCGGGGCTAACATCTCGGCGTAGGCAGGACTCACCAGTTCGGGTGCGGCGAACATTTGCGAGTTCGCTTCCAGCGACATCTTGCGCAGATCCGATCGGATCTGACCGTTAAACGCGAGGTCTAGGCGTCCGTCGATCCAGGCGGCAACCGCGCCAATGGGATCGCGCGCCGTGGCCATCCTTCTGCGTAGCCGGCGGGTCTCGATGCGCGCCATCTCCAGGAACATCGCCGACACCAGCGCGTCCTTCGAGTCGAAATGGCGGTAGAACGCCCGGGTGCCCAGTTGTGTGCGGCTCAGGACGTGAGCCACTGTCAAGGAGCCGAGTCCGCCCTCGCTCACGATTTTCGACGCTTGCGACAAGATCGCCGAACGTTCTCCAGGGTCCGGCTCGAATTTTCTGCGCCTGATCGCGGGAACGGAATTCACTGTGTATGCCCTCGTTTGGTCAAGTCCTGAGTGTCCTGCGGCCACCCAAGAAAAACCTACGGTACCGCGGCGTGGTCCTCGGTGATGTGTGTAGAAGTCTTTCGACCAACGGATGCACGATTCAAGGCGTGAACGATGTTTTCATTTACTCCTGTCATGTATCACGTCCCGCACCCCCCATTGTTTTAATCGAGGTCCCGTCAAGCGGACGGCGGCATCGTTTTGGCCCGGAACCGCAGATAATCAGATTTCGACAACGCTAGCTGCATAGATTGGATGATCACCCGGGCCTGGTATCCCACGGTTGCTCGCCTGCAGTGCTCGCCGCAACGCATGCCCGCCGTTGACAGGCGCATCACCGGTGCCTACAGTTCGGTACACCTAACGTAAATGGCGTTTTCACCGTATGCGCGATGTTCCTGTGGAGGGCGGGCGGTCGTGGATCGATGCAAGAACACGGGCGTCGCTTCTTTTACGGCTTCACAAGGTAACCGTGTCTGCCAGCGCAATCCGGGGAGCAGGCCAAAGTAGCGAAAGCATGGTGCTAGTTGACTGAGCGACATAGCGTGGCCGCGGTTCTCGCGCCAGACCCGCTGAGCCACAACAGGATCAACACCGGAGATGGAATGCGTCACGTACACGTCGTACGGCCTACCGGGATCAGCACCCGGCGCTGCGCGTGGGGCGCCGGACGCGATGGTGGGCATCGTCCGGGGCAGCGTTAGCGAAGACGCATGGACGATAGTTCACCTGACCGGCAGGCTGGCCCGCCATCCTATGTGCGCCCCTTGGCGGGGTTGGCGACCGTTGTTGTGAGTGCCGCTGTCATCGCTGTCGCGGTGGGCCTGTTTCGTGGCGACTTCACCGAAAGTGTGCCGGTTACGGTGGTTTCACCGCGTGCGGGGTTGGTGATGGACCCAGACGCAAAAGTGAAGATGCGCGGAGTGGTCGTGGGCAAGGTCACCTCGATCCAGTCGGGGCCTGACGGTGACGCCGTCCTGAACCTCGCTATGCAGCCGTCACAGATGCATCTCATCCCGTCAAACGTGCTCGTCGACATCGCATCCACGACAGTGTTCGGCGCCAAGTCCGTTGAGCTTGTGCCGCCGGCCGATCCTTCGCCGCAGCCGTTGCAGGCGAACGCCGTTCTACAGAACAAAAGCGTCACCGTGGAGATCAACACGGTATTCCAGGAATTGACGTCGGTGCTGTCGTCGATTGATCCCATCAAACTCAACGAAACCTTAAGCGCGGTAGGGTCGGCAGTCGGTGGCCGCGGCCACAAGATCGGTGAGATGTTGTCCAACCTGGATGCGTTTCTGGCCAAGCAGGAGCCTAGCCTTCCCGCGCTGAGTCACGACCTCGAGACGCTACCCGAGGTGAGCAATGCCTACGCGGACGCGGCACCGGACCTTATTGCGACAGTGGACAATTCGGTCAAGATCAGCAAGACGATCGTAGACGAGCAGCATAATTTGGAAGCGTTCTTAATCAGCACGATCGGTTTGGCCGACATGGGCAACGACGTGGTGGGCGGCAACCGGGACGCGCTGAGCAAGGTCGTGCATCTGCTGACTCCGACCACCGACCTGACCAACGAATACCACCAGGCGCTGTGGTGCGGTCTTAGCTCGGCCCTGGTGAACCTGCACGCTACACCGCTGCCCGACCCGGGTATCACCGATCTGCCTAGTCTTGAACTGGGTGCCGACCGCTACCGGTACCCAACCAACTTGCCTAAGGTGGCAGCGACCGGCGGCCCGCACTGCGAAACCCTTCCGACCGTGCCCTTTAACGTGGCCCCGCCCTTCATCGTCACCGATGTCGGCGCCAACCCGTGGGCGTATGGAAACCCGCACGTGCTGATCAATTCCGATGCACTCAAACAGATGTTGTACGGGCCGATCGCGGGGCCGCCGCGCAACTCCATGCAGATCGGGCAACCCGGATGAGCAATTCGCGGGGGGTGATCATCAAGTTCGGCATCTTCGGGCTGGTGATGGTGGTTGCTACGGTGTCGTTGCTGTTCATCTTCGGTCAGTACCGAACCGGTTCGACGACAGGGTATTCAGCGCTGTTCACCGATGCGTCGCAGCTGAAAGAGGGCCAGACGGTCCGAGTCGCCGGCGTCCAGGTGGGCACGGTCAAAAGCGTCTCGCTGCAGCCGGACAAGACAGTGCTGGTGAACTTCAACGCCGACAACAGCGTCGTCCTGACTACTGGCACGCGCGCCGTCGTTCGCTACCTCAACTTGGTCGGGGATCGCTATCTTGAGCTCGTCGACGGGCCGGGATCCACCAAGGTGCTGGCGGCTGGCGCGCAGATTTCGATCGACCGGACTTCGCCTGCGCTCGATCTCGACCTGCTGCTTGGTGGTCTGAAACCCGTTATCACCGGCCTTAACCCGCGAGATGTCAATGAGCTGACCGCGTCGTTGGTGCAAGCCTTCCAGGGCAAGGGCGGCACCCTGCAGTCGTTGCTGGCAAAAACGTCGTCGTTCTCAAATACCTTGGCTGACAACAACCAGACCGTGCAGCAACTGATCGACAACTTGAACACGGTGCTCGCCACTCTGGACAAAGACGGTGACAAGTTCTCCGGCGCGCTAGATCGTGTGCAGAAACTGGTCACGGCGTTTTCCGATGACCGCCGCATGATCGGCGCCGCGATCGACTCGCTGGACAGCGGAACCGCCTCAATTGCCGACCTGTTGAACAGGTCGCGGCGGCCGCTGGCGGGAACAGTGGACCAGCTGAACCGGTTGGCTCCGGCGCTCGACGATGGCAAGCAAAAGATCGACACGTCGCTGGGCAAGCTGCCCGAAAACTATCGAAAACTGGTGCGGCTCGGTGCCTATGGCAGCTGGATCCCGTATTACCTCTGCGAGATGAGCCTGCGCGTCTCGGACCTGCAGTACCGGACTGTCGTCGTGCCCATTTTCAAGCAACAAGGCGGAAGGTGCGCAGAGCCCAAGGAACCCAATGAATAAATACCGGGGTGCCCGCCTCATCAAAGCCGGATTCATTGGCGTGGTTCTGATCATCCTCGTCATTGCCGTCGGTTTGTCCCCCGACCAGTTCGTCCAGCGGGCGACCATGGTCCGTTACCAGGCTCGCTTCGCTGAAGCGGGCGGCTTGGTCGCGGGCAACGACGTTTTGATTTCGGGAACCAAGGTCGGCGCCGTTGCGGATGTGAAGCTGGACAACGGCGATGCGCTGGTGACGTTTAACCTCAAGGGCACGGTTCAGCTCGGTTCGTACACCACTGCACACATCAGAACCGGTTCGCTGCTGGGCAAGCGGGTGCTCGCCCTGCAATCAACGGGCAACAACACGATGCGCCCGCTAGATGTCATACCGCTGTCGCGCACGTCCTCGCCATACTCGCTGAGTGAGGCCCTCACCGACCTCACGACCGATGTGGCCGAAACGAATACCGACTCGCTGAACCACTCGCTCGACACGCTGTCGGAGACGCTGGACCAGATCGCACCGCAATTGGGTCCGACCTTTGACGGGGTGACTCGGTTATCACAAGCCCTCAACAGCCGGAACAAATCGTTGGGTGAACTGTTCAAGGGTGCGGCCGATATCACCAAGATCCTTTCGCAGCGCAGCGACCAGGTAAACACGCTCATCCTCAACGCCAACGATCTTCTGTCGGTACTAGCGCAGCGACGGCAAGAAATTGCCGATCTGCTGGCCAACACTTCAGCGGTGGCCAAGCAGCTCGAAGGACTGGTGCATGACAACGAAAGCAAGCTCGCACCAACACTGCAGCGGCTTAATTCGGTGACGGCGATGCTGGAGAAAAACCGGGACAATATCAGTAAAGCGCTGCCGGGTCTGGCCAAGTACGAGATCACCACGGGCGAAACAGTCGCCCAGGGGTATTACTACACCGCGTACGTCCCGAACTTCTTGGTATCGCAGCTATTCCAGCCTTTCTGGGACTACTACTTCGGCTTCCGGGCCAACGGAGCGCCGGGTTCGCCGCCGGATAATGCGGGGCCGCGGGCGCTGTTCCCGTTCCCGTTCAACGGCATTCCGGGTGGTTCGCGATGACGGTGCTCGAGAGGATTCCGCCGCACAAGCTCAAGGCCGGGCTGGCAGTCGTCCTGGCGGGGCTCGTCGTGTCCGGCACGGCGGTGGCGATCAGTAATACGTTCTTCAGGCCGACCACAGTCACGGCGTACTTTCCCACCGCCACCGCGATCTATCCCGGTGACGACGTACAGGTCTCGGGTGTCAAGGTCGGCACCATCTCCGCGATCCACGCCGAAGGCACGCGGACCCAGATGACCCTGCGCGTCGATCATGGCGTGTCGATTCCGGCGGACGCAAAAGCGGTGATCGTCGCCCAAAACCTGGTGGCTGCCCGCTATGTCCAACTCACCCCGGCCTACCGATCGAGCGGCCCCACCATGCGCGACGGCGCAGTGATACCGCTGGAACGAACGGCCGTCCCCATCGAATGGGACGAGGTCAAAACCCAATTGATGCGGCTGGCAACGGAATTGGGACCCAACAGTAAAGTCTCAACACCGTCAGTAGCACGATTCATCGACAGCGCCGCCGACGCCCTGGGCGGTAACGGAGACAAACTGCGGCAGACGCTGGCTCAGCTGTCCGGAGTTGGACGGGTCTTGGCCGATGGCAGCGGCAACATCGTCGACATCATCAAAAATCTGCAGACTTTCATATCGGTACTTCGGGACAGCAGCGAACAATTGGTGTTGTTCAACAACCGGCTTGCCACGCTGAGCAGCGTGCTCGATGAGAACAAATCCGATTTGGACGCGGCGTTGACGAATCTGTCGCAAGCGGTCGTTGAGGTGCAGCGGTTCATCGCGGGAAGCCGTGACCAGACCTCCGAACAGATTGCTCGATTGGCCGACCTCACCCAGATCCTGGTCAAAAACCAAACGGCGCTGAAGAACGTTCTGCATGTGACGCCCAACGCACTGGCCAACGCCTACAACGACTATCAGCCCGACACGGGAACCATCCGCGGCGCGTTCTCCGTCTCCAACCTCGCCAATCCCGTTAATGCCCTCTGCGCACAACTGGGGGCCGTCGAAAACGTCACCGCGGTCGAATCGGGCAAGCTGTGCGCCCTGTATGCCGGCCCGGCCTTGCGGGTGTTCAACCCGTTCTTCTACTTCAACTTCAACTATCTGCCCATTCCGCTCAACCCGTTCCTGCAGCCGTCGGCGGACAAGCAAAACATCGTTTACAGCGAGCCGCGTCTGGCACCCGGCGGTGAGGGTCCCAAGCCCGGCCCGCCCGAGTTGCCGCCGGCGGTGTCCGCTTACACCGGGCTGCCCGGCGATGTGGCGCCCGCGTCCCCCCCACCACCACCGGGGCGGATACCCGGAGCGGCGATGCCCGAGCCTCCGGCGCCGACGACTCCTGGAATGTCCCCGCCGCCGGCACCGGCGCGCATCCCGAGTCTGCTTCCGGCGGAAGGGGACCAACCGTGACCGCGAACGTGCTGGCCCGGCGGGTGTTCGTGCTGTGTTCGGCTGTCATGCTGGCCGCGACCGGATGTGCGTTCAACGGGTTGAACTCACTGCCGCTGCCCGGCACGGTGGGGCGCGGGCCAAACGCCCATACTTACCATGTCGACATTGCGAATGTCGGTACACTGGAATCGAATTCACCGGTAATGATCAATGATGTCGTTGTTGGCAGCATCAGCAAAATGGCGGTGCACAACTGGCATGCCTATGTTGACGTCTCGTTGAAGCCCGCTGTCGTGGTGCCAGCGAATGTGGTGGCCACCGTGGGCCAGACGAGCCTGCTGGGCTCGATGCATCTGGAACTCAGTGTGCCGCCCGGTCAGACGGCCAGTGGAAGACTGCCGGCGGGTGCCACCATACCGCTGAGCAAATCGTCGGCATTTCCATCGACGGAGCAGACGCTGTCGTCACTGTCGGTCATGATCAACTCGGGCGGTTTCACCCAAATCGGTGACATCATCCACAATTTCAACGCCTCGTTGTCCGGGCACGCGGGTGAGGTCCGCGACTTGCTCGAGCGCCTGGATAGATTCGTCAACACGATCGACCTGCAACGCGACAACCTGGTGAGGTCGGTCCAGGCCTTAAATAGGCTTGCCGGCACGCTGGCTGGGCAGCGCGACGTTATCACCGAGGCGCTCAACAAAATACCGCCGGCACTCGACGTGCTTCTTAGCGAGCGGCCACGTATCGTCACCGCGCTCGACAAACTCCGGACGTTTAGTGACACCGCCACCAAGTTGGTCAACGACGCCGGAGATGATCTGGTCAAGAACCTGAAGAATCTCGAGCCCACCATCGGCGCGCTGGCCGATGTCGGACCCGAAATCGATGACGCACTTGCCTACGCGCCGACCTACCCGCTGACGCAAAACGTCATCAACCGAGCTGTTAGGGGCGACTTCCTCAACGGCTTCTTCACCTTTGACTTGACGAACGCGCGACTGCGCAAGGGACTACTGCTCGGTACCCATTGGGGACGATTGGGCGCCGACCTTGTGCCGGCTCCCGGAGACCCGGCGTATTTGCAGTATCAATATCCAGAGGGCGGCACGGGGGTGGCGCCACCCGTCGGCCAAGGGCTGGCGCCCGTGCCAAATCAGGGACTTCCACTTCCCGCACCACCACCCTCGTCTGCGCCGGGAGGCGATCAGGGGCCGCCAGCATATGCACCGGGACCGCCGCCCGCGCCTGCACCGCAGCCGGCGGTAGCACCCGGGCTTGATGCGAGTTCCCCGATTCCGGGCGCGACACCGGTCATAAGCCAGCCGCCGGAAGCGGGGCCGTAGATGCTGACTCGCTTAGTACGTATCCAACTCGTGATCTTCACGATCTTCGGGATTGTCGGCTTGCTGGTGATGGCCGTGAACTACCTTCAGGTACCGACCTTGCTGGGTATCGGCAAGATGACGGTCACACTAGAATTGCCGGCTACCGGCGGTTTGTACCGCTTCAGCAATGTGACCTATCGCGGGATGCAAATCGGCAAGGTGACGGAGATCGAGCTGACCCGCCATGGCGCGAAAGCCACGATGCGCCTTGATGCTTCACCGAAAGTCCCGGCGGATCTGAAAGCGGAAGTACGCAGCCTGTCCGCGGTAGGTGAGCAGTATGTGGATTTGCGACCCCGCAGCGATTCGCCACCCTACTTGCACGATGGCTCAGTTATCGCCATGGGCGACACCACGATTCCGCAACCAATCGGTCCCGTGCTCGACCAGACCGCTAACTTGATCAGCAGCATTCCCACGGGCAAGTTCAGTGCATTGCTCGATGAGTCGTATAAGGCATTTGATGGCGCCGGTTACGATTTCGGTTCGCTGTTCGACTCTTCGGCAAAACTCTCTGGTGATCTCAACGGTGTCGCTGACCGCGCGCGAACCCTGACCGAAGACACTGGGCCGGTGCTGGATTCGCAAGCGCAGACCACCGACTCGATCCGGCTCTGGGCGCGCAGTCTTGGCGGATTCACCGGGCAACTGGTGCAAGATGACTCGCAGCTTCGCAGTCTGCTGCACAAGGGGCCTGGAGCGTTCAACGAAACGTCTCGGCTCCTTGACCAACTCAAACTGACGCTGCCTGTGCTGCTGGCCAACCTGACAACACTCGGCCAAATCGGTGTTACCTACCACGCCTCGATCGAGCAGGTGCTGGTGCTGCTACCGCCGTTCAGTGCCGCCATTCAGTCGTTTATCGGCACCAAGAATCCGACCGGGTATGCGCAGGGAGATTTCGCTTTTGTGGTTGACGATCCGCCGGGATGCACCGTCGGTTACCTACCGCCCAGCCAATGGCGTTCCCCGGCCGACACAGCCACTGTCGACACCCCCGACGGGCTGTACTGCAAACTGCCGCAAGATTCGCCGATCGCGGTCCGCGGCGCCCGCAACTACCCGTGCATGGGCCAGCCGGGCAAGCGGGCGCCGACAGTCGAAATCTGCGAAAGCGATAAACCGTTCGAACCGTTAGCGATCAGGCAGCACACGTTTGGCACCTATCCGCTCGATCCGAATTTGATTGCGCAGGGCATCCCGCCGGACGACCGGGTCAATTGGTCCAGAGACAGGATCTTCGGCCCGGTCGAGGGAACACCGATGCCGCCGCCAGCCGGAGCTCCTTCCAATACCAACGTCATGCCGCCGGTGCCGCAAGGCGTTGAACCCATTGCGCCCATTGATATTCCGTCGCCCGGGCAACCGGGTCCGTCGGGCGGCGAGCCCCATGCAGCCCCAAGTTCATTCGGCAGCAATGGATCTAGGAGAACGACCGGCGGTCCTTCATTGGCCCTTGCACACTACGACCCTCGTACGGGGCGCTATGTGGCTCGGGACGGCCAAACGTATCAGCAATTGGATCTTGTTAAGCCAGCGAAAACTTGGCAGGAGATGATTCGCCCCTAGACCAAACGTACCGAATGTCCTGAAGTTTCGTGTCGCGCGTGGTCAGCTGATCTTGTCCAACCGGAAGGGCATCTCGATCGCGAGCCATTTGTTCACCCGGCATGCGCCACTCGGGCCGACGGTTTTATCCCTGCCCGCCAGCGTCGAGGATCCGGCCTGGAAGTTGCCGTTATTATCAACGGGAACGAAGGTGAAGACCTGCTGTCCGGTATTCGGGGACCCGTCGGGACAGGTTTCCCAGTTGGGGACATCGTGTTTCACGATCCATTGTTGACCGTCGTGTGAGGCCAACGGTGCGCTCCAACCCTGGTCGCTGGTCACCGTACCTCGGCATTCCTGGGCGTCGAGGCACGACGAATTGATCGTCCATACGCTCCGCACCGTCGCCTCATCGTGATAGGCGTCGTTCGTCTTGGCCCAGTTGCCGAGCGAGGTGGCGTTGTAGCGGCCACTGAGAGCGATGTCAGTAGCTGCCTGGGCTGACGGCACGACGACCGAGCCGCCAATCATAATGGCGCTCAACAGTGTTCCGTGTGCGAGCCTGCGCGCAGGCACGGCTATTGGGAAGGTACCGAAACGCTTCATTGCACACATCGCATACTCCTTGGCGCGTTACAGCCAAACATTAACACCGTTGCTGCCGGCTGGGCGATGCTTTCAGTTGACAGAATTCACTAATAAAGGAGTGGGCGTACGACCTACCCGGAGGTCCGTAGATCGCCGACTACGCTGCGCCGGCCCGCCGTGTGGAATTCGCGAAAAGGCAATCGTTACAACGTGTACCGGGACAGTATCCGCGGCTGCAATGCTTGAATGCGTTGATCGCGATCTCCGGCATCCAGGTAAGTCTGAGCGTCACAGGCGTGGCCCGACGCCAATCGCCTGGCCTTTTCGCCATCGCCGGCCTCAACGGCCCGCGTGAGCTCGATGTGGCCACTCAGTGCGGCCTGCCGCCCGGCGAGGTCGAGAAAGTCACCAGCGGCGGCGGTCTGTTCTGCCGGTTGACGCTCATGACCAGCCCAGAGGGCCTCTAGACTGCCCATTACTGCGCCCAACGTGTGATTGCCACAGCCGTGAACGAGTACTTGGTGAAAGCGTCGCCCGATCTCCGCGAAGCGAGCTGTGTCGTCGAGGTGTGCCGACGCCTCGTCATTGAGTCTGACCAATTCCGGTACCAGACTAGTAGTTCGGTCGGGTCTTTGAGCGGCCATGAAGGCACAGACGGGCTCCAATGCTCGCATTGCCTCTCCCAGATCAGTTAGCCGAACCGAGTTGCTTTGCAATACCAGCCCGAGCATGTACGCCGCGGAGGCTTTGGCGGGCGCATGGACAACCGCGCCGCCGCGGTTACCGCGCTGCACCGATACGAGGCCTTCGGTCTCTAAAATCCGCAGGGCCTCGCGCAGCGATACCAGGCTTACCTTGAAGCGCTTGACCAGAACTTCCTGGCGGGGAAGAAGGTCGCCGTCGACTAGCTCCCCGTCGAGAATTTGGCGCCGCAGCTCCTCGGCGATGATTTCCGCGGTTCGCCGTGCAGTTAGCCGACGCCGCGCCTCGGCGCCAATTCCGATGGCGGTCATAGAGTTTCCCCCAGCGGCCGTAATAAGCGCCGCGGCGCTGCGCTCCGCGATCACCCGTGTTGACTTTGTAATTTTAGCAGTAATAGAGGGCACACTGCTTGGTTTCGGGACGGGGCGGCCAGTTTGGCGTACGTTCATCGCGATCGACGTCAGCGGCCGGCAGGGCACAATACGTTGGGTGCCGCGAGGATCTGGCCTACACAAGCAGGTGCGGCGCAGCATTGGCGTAAACCCTTGCAATAGCCCGCTTCTGGTCCAGGCCGCTGTAACCGTGCATCACGGGGCGGCCGATCGGCGGACGTGGACTTGGCAAATGAGGCGGCGGCCGACAGGATGACCCCCGGTCCACAGGAAACTACCCGTCACCAGCAGGCAACCGCTCGGGCTGGACAGGACTCACTCCTGCTCCTGACTGGGAACGGTTTGGACGCTTTCCCTGTTATCTTCGTAAGACTATAAAGATACAGAGAATAGTGCTCTCAACTTTAAGGCGGCATGCCACGCACACTCAAGCGCTCAGGAAAGTCAGGCCGCGATCGGGTCGATCCCCCTCTGCCCGCCATCCAAATCGGCATTCGGGCAACCACATAGGAACTCCGTAGCGGTTCGACGATCGCGCCTGCCCATCGGCCTGAACGAGTCGGACAACCCGGTTTTGACGATAGAAGGAGGCCCGGACGACCACCATCGAACACACCGATCACAAGCTTGAGGCGACAGATGCGGCCATTAGTCCTGACGAGGTCATTACTGAACTCCTCGCCGCACCGGTGCCTCACCCGGCTGTGAGCTGAACATGCGACGCCGTCACGCACGGGGGATCGAGCAAGGGAGGCTGAACAGCACGTCCAGCGCCCCAACGCTTTTGGCCCGCTATGCGGCCGGACTGACGCTTGCGCACACCCTGGCTGCAGCCGAGGTGGTGCTGGTCGTGTTGTCGCTGGCCCGAGGAACAGGCAGCGGGATCCACGCACTGCTATCGCTGAAAAACCTATTCACCGTTGTGGGTTTGGTGGTGCTGGGATCGGTGATGGCGTCAGTGGGGGCCGCAGTTTATGTCGCGCCGGCGGTGCGCTGGTATGTCACTGGGCAGGAGCCCGATGAGCGCCAGAGTCGCGTGCCGACCCTAATCGTCGAACGGCAGTCAATGATCGAGTTGGCGAGTTGGGCTTTGGGTGGTGCGGTGTTCCTGGCGGTTAATCACGCAGCCGGTCCCGATGCCCTGTTGCTGATCGGTTTGTCGGCGCTGTTTGGGGGCGCAGCGGCAACCTGTATGGGCTACCTGATCACGTTTCGCACCCTGCGGCCGGTGATCGCTATGGCGATGCAGTCCTCCGATACCGGGCCGCGTTTACCGGGCGTACGAGCCAGACTGCTGATCACTTGGCTGTTGTGCAGCGCGATGCCCTGCGGCGCGATCGCCCTTCTGATCCTGTTGCACGTCAACGGTTGGGTCATCGAAAAGGCGTTATCCGTCGAGATGCCGGCGCTCGTGTTGTCAATGGTGGCTTTACTGCTCGGATTACGGGCGATCAGTGTCGTATCGAGGTCGATATCCGAGCCGGTGCGCGAAGTGGTGGATGCGATGGCCGCGGTCGGGTGCGGCGATACCGACCGCTTCGTCGACGTTTACGAGTCCTCTGACATCGGGCATCTGCAACGCGGATTCAATCGGATGGTGGCTGGACTGGCCGAAAGGGAACTACTGCGCGATTTGTTCGGCCGCCACGTCGGTGTCGATGTCGCACGGCGGGCTTTGGCCGGGACCGCAACCGCTGACGGCGAAGTTCGTGATGTCGCAGTGCTGTTCGTCGATCTCGCCGGCTCTACTCAGCTGGCAGCTAGTCGCCCACCTGCGGAAGTCGCCGGGCTGCTCAACGAGTTTTTCCGAATCGTCGTCGCAGAAGTTGACCGATGCGGAGGTCTTATCAACAAGTTCGAAGGCGATGCGGTGCTGGCCGTCTTCGGCGTACCACTCCACACCGACGGGTGGGCGGATGCGGCTTTGCGCACCGCACGCGCACTAGGACACGAGTTGCCGCAATTGGCCGATGTCGACTTCGGCGTTGGTGTATCAGCCGGACCGGTATTCGCCGGCAATATCGGCGCCGAAAACCGTTACGAATACACCGTTATCGGTGATCCCGTCAACGAGGCCGCACGCCTGGCCGACCAGGCCAAGAACTGCCCTACCCGAATCATGGCGTCGGGCGCTGTGATCGCGGCAGCGGGACTAGACGAAGCACAACGCTGGCAACATCGCGGCCCACTACACTTGCGCGGGCGGCCCACTGCCACGCAGGTCTTCGAACCACGAAACGTGACGTACTACTCGCTTCGCGACGCGGGATCCGACGCCAGAAGGCAAAACTAAATCGCCGCGCCGGGATTGAGGATGCCCAGCGGGTCGAGTGCCTGCTTGATGCGCTGGTTCAACTCCATCACCTCGGGCCCGAGGTAGCTGTCCAGCCACGGTCGCTTCAACCGACCGACACCGTGCTCCCCGGTGATCGTGCCGCCCAAGCCGATGGCCAGGTCCATGATCTCGCCGAACGCCAGATGCGCCCGCTCCGTCATCGCGGCGTCGGCGGGGTCGTACACGATGAGCGGATGCGTGTTGCCGTCGCCGGCATGCGCGATCACCGAGATGATCAGGTCACGCTCGTCGGCGATGCGCGCAATCCCGGTGACCAGCTTGCCCAGCGCCGGCAGCGGCACCCCGACGTCCTCGAGCAGCAGCGAGCCCTTCGCCTCGACCGCCGGAATGCAGAACCGGCGGGCGGCGACGAACGCCTCACCCTCGTCGGGATCGCTGGTGGAGAACACGTCGATGGCGTCGTTGTCGGCGAACACCGAAGCCATCAATTCGGCGTCCTGGGATCCGCCCTGCCCGCGTTCGTCGGAGCCAGCCACCAGCATGGCCGCCGCCCCACGGTCCAAGTCCATCCGCAAGGTGTCCTCGACGGCGTTGATCGCCACCGAATCCATGAACTCCAGCATCGCGGGCCGTAGCCGCGCGGCGACCCCGAGCACCGCGTCGACCGCCGCCTCGACCGTGCCGAAGGTGGCCACCACCACGCTCGACGAGTTCTGCGCGGGCAGTAGCCGCAGCGTCACTTCCGTGATGACGCCGAGCGTGCCCTCGCTACCGACGAAAAGCTTCGTCAGGCTCAGGCCGGCGACGTCCTTGAGGCGGGGACCGCCGAGCCGGACCGCGGTGCCGTCGGCCAGCACGACCCGCATGCCCAGCACATAGTCGGTGGTGACGCCGTACTTCACGCAGCACAGGCCGCCCGCGTTGGTGGCGATGTTCCCGCCGATGCTGCAGATCTCGAACGACGACGGGTCGGGTGGATACCACAAGCCATGCTCGGCGACGGCCTTCTTCACCTCGGCGTTGAACAGCCCCGGCTGACATACCGCGGTCCGGGTGATCGGGTCGACGCTGATGTCGCGCATCTTCTCCGTCGACAACACGATCCCGTCATCCAGTGCCGTCGCCCCGCCCGACAGGCCGCTGCCGGCGCCGCGCGTCACCACCGGCACCCGGTGGGCGCTGGCCCAGCGCAGGACGGTCTGCACCTCTTCGGTGCATCGGGGGCGCACCACGGCCAGCGGTTTACCTGCGGCGGGATCCAGGGCGCGGTCCTGGCGGTACCCCTCGGTTACCGCCGGATCGGTGACCACCATGCCGTCGGGCAGATCGGCGATGAGGTCCGCCAACGCTGCTGCTGTCACGGCGCGCTCACGGCCCAATCCTACGGCTCCTGGTCACCGGCAAACTCCGGCGCGCGGTCCAGTTCGCGCAGCGACGGCAGCCCGCAAGCCACCAGTCCGACCAGCACGATGGGCACCGCCAGCGTCAGGAAAGTGACCTTCAGCCCAGCGGCGTCGGCCAGCGGGCCGGCGACGAGCAAGCCCAATGGGCCCGCCGAGAAAGTGAGCCCCGTCATCACCCCGACGACTCGACCGCGTAGCTGCTGCGGAGCCCGGGTCTGCATCACGTAGTTGTAGATCGGCTGAATCGGCCCGTAGACCAAGCCGGTCACCCCGCACAGCACCAGGATCAGCGGCAACGGCGGCAGGAACGCGATGCCGATCGCGGCCACACCGAACGTCAGCGTTGCGGTCAGCACGGCTGTGCGGCGCCGCAGGTATTGGAGAGCGCGGCATAGCCGAGGGCGCCTGCCACGCCGCCTACCCCGAGTGCCATCAGCGCCCAGCCCAACTGCGTGGGTTGGTGATGCTCACTGAAGTATTTGGGAAACAGCACGCTTTCCATCGGCAAGTACAAAGCGGTGACGACCAAGTCGATCAACCCGAGCGTCCGGAGCACCCGCAGGTTCCAGACGAACCGCACCCCTTCGGCCACGCCGGACACCAATCCGTCGGGCCGGGTCGTGTGGTGCGGCTTGCCTATCCCTTCCAGTCGCAGCGCTCCAATTGCGAGGAAGGACAATGCGAATAGGGCCGCCGTGATCCACATCGTGTCGATTCCGCCAACCGTGGCGATCATCAAACCGCCGATGCCCGGGCCCACGATGTAGGCCAGGTTCAGGATCGCCTCGTAGACGCTGTTGGTGCGGTCCAGCGACCAGCCGGCGCGGGCGGCCGCCTCCGGCAGCATCGACTGGCGCGCGGTTGTCCCGGCCGGGTCGAAGGCGGCCGAGAAGAAGGCCAGCACGGCTAGCATGACCAGGTTGGTTGCGCCGCTGCCGAACAACAACGCGGTCAGCGGGACGGCGGCGACCGCCGCGCCGGACAGCGAATCGGAGACCAGCGACACCTGTCGGCGCCCGAAGAAATCGACCGCGGTGCCGGCGACCAGCGTGGACAGCACCAAGGGCAGCGTCATCGCGGCGGCCACCACCGCCGCGTCGCTCGCACTGTCACGGTGCTGCAACGCCAGCCACGGGAAGGCGACAATCGAGATGCCGGTACCCGCGGTCGCCATCAGCGTGGCGAACAAGATGAGGAAGGCCGGGCCGTTGCTTTTCATCGCATATCGCGGCTGAATTTAACGTCAAAGCGGCGTCGCAGCTACCGAATTTCGTCATCACGACACCGAAGAATGCAGGATGTTCATGTGCTCGCCCATCCGAATACCGGTCAGTTGTTCAATTCCCCTGTCGAACCCGGCACCGGGTGGCCGGGCGATCCGGCCACCCCGCAGACTGCGGTGGCCGCCGATGCCGCGCAGGTTTCGGCGTTGGCGAGCAGCGCCACGTCCCTTGCCGACCTCAACGCGCAGGTCAGCGTGTGCCGGGCCTGCCCGCGGCTGGTCAGCTGGCGCGAGGAGGTGGCGAAGGTCAAACGCCGATCTTTTGCCGAGCAGCCGTATTGGGGCCGGCCGGTGCCGGGCTGGGGATCCGAGCAGCCGCGCCTGGTGATCGTCGGCCTGGCCCCGGCCGCCAACGGCGCCAATCGGACCGGACGGATGTTCACCGGTGACCGGTCCGGAGACCAGTTGTACGCGGCGCTGTACCGGGCCGGGCTGGTGAACCAGCCGACCAGCGTGGACGCCGCGGACGGATTGCGGGCCAACAAGATTCGGATTGTCGCCCCGGTGCGGTGCGCGCCCCCGGGCAACTCGCCGACGCCCGCCGAGCGGATCACCTGCTCGCCGTGGCTGGACGCGGAATGGCGGCTGGTGTCCGACCATGTCCGGGTCATGGTGGCGCTGGGCGGGTTCGCCTGGCAGATCGCGCTGCGCTTGCCGGGCGCCATCGGCACCCCCAAACCGCGTTTCGGTCACGGGGCCGTGGCCGAGCTACCCTCGGGTGTGCGCCTGCTCGGCTGCTACCACCCGAGCCAGCAAAATATGTTTACCGGTAAATTGACTCCGGCGATGCTTGACGACGTATTCCGGCTCGCCAGGAAGCAGGCAGGGATTCGGTGACTGAGGTTTTGGTTTCCGGCGCTAGTGTCGCCGGCACGGCGTTGGCGTATTGGCTTGGGCAGCATGGGTATTTGGTCACCGTGGTGGAAAGTCACCCCGGGCTGCGGCCCGGCGGGCAGGCGATCGACGTGCGGGGTCCGGCACTGGCGGTGCTGGAAGCCATGGGACTGCTGCAGGCCGCCGCGGAGCGCAAGACGAACATCCGCGGGTCTTCCGTCGTCGACCGCGACGGCAACGAGCTCTCGCGCGACACCGAATCGACCCCGACCGGCGGACCCATCGACAACCCCGACATCGAGTTGCTGCGCGACGACTTGGTCGAGCTGCTCTACGAGTCGACGCTGCCGAGGACCGAATATCTCTTCGGCGACAGCATCGCCTCGTTGGACAACCGGGGCCCGGCGGTTGATGTGAAATTCGAGTCAGGATCCGCCCGCACTTACGATCTGGTGATCGGTGCCGACGGTCTGCATTCCAATGTGCGCAAGCTGGTCTTCGGGCCGGAGGACCGCTTCATCAAGCGGCTGGGCACGCACGCCGCAATCTTCACCGTCCCTAACTTCTTGGACTTGGACTACTGGCAGACCTGGCACTACGGCGACTCCACGATGGCCGGGGTGTACAGCGCGCGCGACAACAGCGAAGCCCGGGCGATGCTGGGCTTCATGGACGCCGAGCTGCACCTCGACTACCGCGACACCGAAGCTCAGTTCGCCGAGGTGGAACGACGGATGGACGGCGAGGGCTGGGTGCGCCCGCAGCTACTGAAGTACATGCGGACCGCACCGGATTTCTACTTCGACGAAATGTCGCAGATCGTGCTCGATCACTGGTCAATCGGCAGGGTGGCGCTGGTCGGGGATGCAGCGTACTGCTGCTCGCCGTTGTCCGGGCAGGGCACCAGCGTCGCCCTGCTGGGTGCCTACATCCTTGCCGGCGAGCTCAAAATGGCCACCGGCTTTGACGGCTACGTTGACCATGGCCGTGGTTTTATCAATTACTTCAAGCGCTTTCACGCCTACGTCCAACGCACTCAGTTTCTGGCCACCGACAACATTGCCGGCGGTGCGCCGATATCGCAGGAGCAGTTCGATGCCATCGTGCACTCCATCACGCTGCTGAAGTATTGACCACCGACAGGGAACGTTCACGCCACCGGGCGCGTTGAGCTCTTCGTGCGTCTTTCCGTCCTCGATCTCGTCCCGGTGCGCACCGATCAGTCGACCGGCGACGCGCTGGCCGCCACCGTGCAGCTGGCGCAGGCCGCCGACCGGCTGGGCTTCACTCGCTACTGGGTCGCCGAACACCACAACATGCCGTCCGTGGGCGCGACCAGCCCGCCGGTGCTGATCGCCTACCTAGCGGCGCAGACTTCGCAGCTGCGGCTCGGGTCCGGCGGGGTGATGTTGCCCAATCACGCGCCCCTGGCGGTCGCCGAGCAGTTCGCCCTGCTCGAGGCCGCCGCGCCCGGCCGGATAGACCTGGGCATCGGTCGTGCACCCGGCTCCGACCCGGTGACCTCCTACGCGTTGCGGGGCGGCCGCTCACCGGCTGAGCAAGATCGCGACATCGAGAACTTCCCGGAATACCTCGACGACGTGGTGGCGCTGATGAGTGCCCGCGGCGTTGTCGTCCCGCTGCGCTCCGGCGACTACCGTCTCAAGGCCACCCCGGCCGCCGCCAGCGAACCGCGCGTGTGGTTGCTGGGCTCGTCGATGTACTCGGCGCGTCTGGCCGCCGCCAAGGGTTTGCCCTACGTGTTCGCTCACCATTTCTCCGGTGAGGGCACCGAATCCGCACTCGAGGTTTACCGCTCCCAATTCAAGCCCAGTGCCGCCGCGGCCGAGCCCGTGACGTTTCTGACGGTGAATGCCGCGGTGGCCGAAACACGTGACGAGGCAACGGCATTGATGTTGCCCAATCTGCAGATGATGGCCCGCCTACGCACCGGCCAGCCACTGGGGCCGGTGCCTCTGGTCGAAGAGGCTCGCGTCGCGCCGCTGACCGAACAGCAGCAGCACATCGTGGACAGCGGCCTGCGGCGCGCCGTGCTGGGCACGCCGACCGAGGCCGCCGACCAATTACGCGCTCTCGCAGACCGTTTCGACGTCGACGAGGTCATGGTGCATCCGGTGGCATCGGCTCACCGCGGCACCGACCCCGCTACCGCGCCGGCCCGGGTAGCGACCCTGGAACTGCTGGCCAAGGAATTGTTCTAGCCGTTCGCCTCGGCCACTCCCGCCTGCTATGGGTGGGCCGGATTGGGTTGGGCCACATGCTCGCTGACCCATTGCTCGAGATCGTCCGGTGACAGCGGTGGGGTATGCACGTAGCCCTGAGTGATCGTGCAGCCGAACCGGTGCAACGCGCTCAAGGTGACCTCGTCTTCGACTCCCTCGGCGACGAGGTCCGCTCCGAGGCTGTCCGCCAGCGCCACCGTGGACCGCACAATGGCGACCGATCGAGCGTCGTACGCCAGCCGTGCCACGAAAACCCTGTCGAGTTTCAGCTCGTCGACCGAGACATCCTGCAGGCGGGCCAGCGACGACCAGCCGGTGCCGTAGTCGTCGATCGAGACGCGAACGCCGATGCGCCGCAGCTCGGCGACGGTATTGCGGGACCGCGCCGAGTCGACGAGCGCGCTTTCGGTGATCTCGACGATGAGCGCGTCGGCGGGCAATCCTTCAGCCAGCAGCAGTTGTTCGATCGTGCCGACAAGTTCGAGGTCGAGCAGGTTCGTCGTGGAGAGGTTCACCGCGACGGACGAGACGATGCCCCGGTCGCGCCACAGCCGGATCTGCTGGAGGGCGAGCTTGAGGGTGCGATCGGACAGCTTGCGCATCAGCCCGGCGCGCTCTGCGGCGGGCAGGAATTCCTCGGGTTGCAGCAAGCCGCGACGCGGGTGTCGCCAACGCAGCAGTGCCTCGACACTGTGCACGCTCCCGTCGATCCCGTCGATTTTGGGCTGGTAGTGCAGCGCCGGCTGGTCGCCGTTGAACAGCGCGGTGCGCAACTCCGCGAGCAGGCCCGGGTCGTTCTCGCGATACGCCTCGAATGCCGACTCGTAGACCGCGACCTTGCTGACGGCGGACTTGGCGTGTCCGATGGCGGTTTCGGCGCGACCCAGCAGATCCTGCGGATGGTCGCAATGGTCGGGATACAGCGCAATGGCGACCCGGGCGTCGACTCGCGCGGTGACCGGATCCAGCTCGAAGGGGTCGGCCAGAGCCTCGAGCACGCGGCCCGCCTGGGTGCGCGCACCGATGAGGTCGGATCGCTCGGCCAGCAGGATGGCGAATTCGTCGGCGCTGACGCGCGCGAGCAGATCCCCGCGGCGCACGGTGCGCGCAAGTCGATTCGCGATGTGACGCAACAACTCATCGCCGAGATGGCCACCGAGTGTGTCGTTGATCTCGTCAACCGCGGCAACACTGACCAAGAGAAGTGCCTTGCGCGACGACATCTTGATCGCCACGCCGGGACTAGCCGGCCCGGAGCCGGACAACGCGGTCAAAGCCGTCGCCAGCGACCGCCGATTGGGCAGCGTGGTCAGTTCGTCGGTCATGGCGTGCAGGTGGCTATCGGCCTCCATGCGGACGTCCCGGAACGTCAGCGAAAATCGCACGGCGACAGTGATCAGGCTCAGGCCGCCCAAAAGGTTTGCCAGACGCGAATTTTGATCCCAGACCGCAACCAGGAGCGCCACCGCCGCCCACGCCACTGGCACGGCGTAGGAACCGGGTCCGCGTCTCGGCGGCGGCACCGACAACCGGGGGTAGCAGCTGGCCATCGCGACCAGCAGGGACGAAGCCGGCCAGAGGGCGTCAAGCGTGCTGCCGATCCGGTATGAACCCGCAGAGGTCTCGAAGAGATACGCGGTGTCGGCAACCGCAAAGCCGACCAACCCCACGAAGAGCAGGACCCAGCGGAATCCACTGCGCCAGCCCAGGATTGGCAAGATGCTGGCGGCCAGGGCCAACAGAACTAGATCGCCCCACGGATAGATCAGGCCGACGAGAACCGTGTCCGGTGCCCGAGCCGCGGCCGCGCGGAACGGACCTGCACGCAACGCCACCGCCAGCGCGGCGATCGCCAACCCGCAGACCAGTGGGTCGAGCCGCACCGGAATCGGCACCCACTTCAGGCGGGCCCGAAGCAGCAGCAACAGACCAAGATAGACAAACGGATAGAACGCCAGGTACTCCGGATCAGCCACCGACGGGGACTGACCGTCCGGCACCCACAGGCCGTAGACCACGTCGCCGATCGCCGAGCACGTCATGCCGATCGCGATCAGAGCCCAGGCCAACCGGTCGGCCGCGAGGAGCCAGGCGCGCAGCGCGATCAGACCGGCTGCCATCAGGTTCAGCACCGAGTACAAAGACCTGGCGAACAGCGCGGTGTGGCTTTCCTGTGGATCGACGAAACTCGTCACGGCAAAGGCGAACACGCCAATGATCAACAGCCATAGGATAATTCGGACAGGAAGCGGGGACCACCGAACGCCATCATCGGCGGTCCGCGGTTGACCTTCCGCCGGCGTCGCGGGTTGGGCGATCGGCGGTGGCGCCACCGCTGTCGTCGCTGGGACGATTGGGGGCGCTGCCCAATCGTCCAAGGCCGACACCTCGCCGGCCGACTGCGTCAGGGTATGAGGGAAGGACGCGTCGTCGACAAAGCTTCGGATGCATTGGCCGCCCGCGCGTTTGGCCGCATACATGGCCAGGTCGGCATGACGGAGTAGCTGGTCCACGGAGCAGTCGGATTCGGCGGTCGCGACGGTGAAGCCGATGCTCGGTTGGACCGCCACCGGAACGTTTTCGATCACGATCTGTGGCCGGAACGCCGCGAGGACGCGACGCGCCGTCGCCTGCGTTTGAGCGACGGGGCCCTCGACGAGAACCGCGAATTCGTCACCGCCGAGGCGCGCGACAACGCCCATTTCGCCCACCGCGGCGCTGAGACGGCCCGCGACGCAGACCAGGAGCTCGTCCCCCGCGGGGTGGCCCAGCGCGTCGTTGACCGATTTGAAGTTGTCGAGGTCGAGGCAGAGCACCGCGATCGGATTGGTGTCGGAACCTTTTCGGGCCACCGCTTCTTCTAATCGATGAAGGAAATGTGCGCGATTGGGTAGACCTGTCAAGCTGTCCCGAAACGCTTCCCGCGCGACTTCGGTCAACAGCTTCTGGTTTTCGATGAGGACGACGAACTGCCGGGCGAGCACCGCGGCGACGAGGATCGCCAGCGCGAAAAGCATCGGCCCGTGCGCCATCAGGCCGACCGCGTGCCCCAGGCCGACCGCGGCGGCCAGCAGCAGCGGCACATACGGCAGCGAGAGCAGGGCCCGCGACAACACCGCGCTCCGTCCGGACGCCGTGGGGGACTCGTTGACGCTCGACAGGGCCGCCAGCGCGATCAGTCCCAATCCGGCCACTCGGCCCAGGTCGCCGAGGTCGCTGACGTGGTAGCTGCCTATTCCGGTATCGAACACCGTTGCGATGTCGGCAACGCTGATCGTCGCGGTTCCGCACGCCACCAGGCTGCGGCTGGGCCGTTCACCGGGTTGGCCGCGCGACAGCATCAGGATCGCCGTCGTCAACAGGACGACATCGTTGAAGACCTCCGCGAGGGTCGCGAGCTGTGAGCCGGTGCCCTTATGCAGCTGTTCGTCCAGGACGAATACCCAGGAGACGACGAACAGTGAGGTGGCCAGGATCAGGCCGTCCAGCGCCAGTCGTCGTTGGCTGTGCCGATTCAGATTCGACAACAACACCAGAGACGCCATGGCGCCGATCGGCCATGCGAGGAGGACGATCTCGGCCGCGGCCGGGTGGGTGGCGTGATCGAGGTCCGGACGCACGTCGTAGACCGCCCAGATGAACTCACCGATCGCCCAGCCCGCCGCGGCGACCACCATCGCCAGCCAGCCGAGTCTGCGGCGCCCGGCCGCGGAGCGGGCCGCGTAGGCCGCGCATGCCCCCGCGAACAGGACGCACACCAGCGTGACGAATTCGTCGATCGGCCGGGTCGCGTAGGCGCCCGTCCATCCCAACAGTGACGAGGCTGCGATCAGCGACGCCGCGATCGTGTAGCCCACGACGATGGACCAACCGATGCGTGTGGCCAGCCCGAACCGCTGCCACGGATTTCCC
This sequence comes from Mycobacterium numidiamassiliense, assembly GCF_900157365.1. Lineage (GTDB taxonomy): Bacteria > Actinomycetota > Actinomycetes > Mycobacteriales > Mycobacteriaceae > Mycobacterium > Mycobacterium numidiamassiliense. The sequence continues at coordinate 2,037,667 of NZ_FUEZ01000004.1, forward strand.
GTCCAGCGATTCATAGCCGTCACCCCGTCTGCGCCAGCGATGAACGGGCGAAAGCTTCATCGCGTTAGGGCAGAATAAACCGCCGGAATGTGTCAGCTGCAGCTTTTTTTAAGCTCGTCGAAGTTTTACGTCGGCGTCAGGACCACGACCGGGATTGGCCGCGACGTCTTGGTCTGATAGGCGTAGTACCGATTGCTGTTGTTGTCATTGACGATCTTCCACAGCCGCGCGTAGTCCGGATCCTCGGGGAGTACCGGGCGGGCTATCACGCTCAAACGCCTTGGCCCGACGTTGATTTCGACGTTCGGGTTCTTCCGCAGGTTGTGATACCAGCCGGGTGCCCGCGGATCGCCGCCCTTCGAAGCCACGACGAGGTAGTTTTCGCCGTCGCGCGCGTAGGTCAGCGCGGCGGTCCGGGCCGCACCGGTCTTGGCGCCGACGGTGTGCAGCAGCAGGCTGGGAATCAACAGCAGCCGATGCCCGATCCAGCCGTTCGTCTTGCGATAAACGACATCGTGTATGCGCAACACGCGCGGCAGGAGATCTTGCTCCACCCAGGATGGAAAGGCCATCAGCCCAGTATTACGGACTGGCGTCGATGCGGGCCAGCGCGTCGCGCAGGATCTGCCCGGTGGCCTCCCGGTCCGGATCCCGGCGCAGCACCATGCCCTTGGCGACCGACAGCTTGTCGCCGTTGCGGCGTGGCAGTACGTGCAGGTGAATGTGGAACACCGACTGAAAGGCGGCCCGGCCGTCGTTGATCCCGATGTTCGTCGCGTCGGCCAACTCCGTCGCCCGCGCCGCCCGCGCGATCCGCTGACCGATCGTGATCATGCCGGCCAACGTCTCGGGCGGGGTGTCGGTGAGATCGACGCTGTGTCGCTTGGGGACCACCAGGGTGTGGCCGCGGGTGAACGGGCGGATGTCGAGGATCGCCAGGTAGTCGTCGTCTTCGTAGATCCGGATAGCCGGGGCCTCCCCGGCGACAATCGCACAGAAAACGCAGGACATGCCGTCACGGTACTGGGCCGCCCACGGGCTTGCGGTGATCAGGGGGATACGCTGCCGCAGTGGATGCTCGCGAACTGGCCTTTGCCGGCGCGGCCGCACAGGCACGACTGCTCGCGGACGGCGAACTGACCGCACCGCAGCTGCTCGAGGTTTACCTGGAACGGATTGCGCGCCTGGATCCCCAGCTGCGCTGCTACCGCGTGGTGCTGACCGACAGCGCGCGCGACGAGGCCTATGCGGCCCAGGACCGCCTCGATGCCGGCGAGCGGCTGCCGCTGCTCGGCGTGCCGATCGCGATCAAAGACGATGTCGACGTCGCCGGCGAAGTGACGGCGTGCGGCAGCGGCGGCCATCGCCCGGCCGTGACCTCGGACGCGGAAGCCGTGCGCCGGCTGCGCGCCGCGGGCGCAATCATCATCGGCAAAACCAATGTGCCGGAACTGATGATCTTTCCGTTCACCGAGTCCCTGACCTTCGGGGCGACCCGCAATCCGTGGAATCCCAACCGGACTCCTGGAGGCAGCAGTGGGGGCAGTGCCGCTGCGGTCGCGGCCGGGCTGGCTCCGCTGGCGCTGGGATCCGACGGCGGCGGCTCGATTCGGATTCCCGCTAGCTGGTGTGGGTTGTTCGGCGTCAAGCCGCAACGCGACCGCGTCTCCCTGGAACCGCACGACCAAGCGTGGTACGGGCTGTCCGTCAATGGGCCCATCGCGCGGTCGGTGCTGGACGCGGCGGTGTTCCTGGACGCGACGTCGACGGTGCCCGGACCCGAAGGCGAGTTCGTCGCCGCCGCGACGAGCAACCCAGGCAAGTTGCGAATTGCCTTGAGCACCAAGATCCCATCGATTCCCGTCCGGGTCGGGCGCGAAGAGTTGACGGCCGTCCACCAGGCCGGCGCGCTGCTTCGCGACCTGGGCCATGAGGTCATCACCGCCGACCCGGACTATCCGCGGGCCTCGCTGTTCGCGAACTTCCTGCCCCGCTATCTGCGCGGCATCAGTGATGACGCGGACGCGCAGGCGCATCCTGAACGTCTCGAATCGCGCACCCGCGGCATGGCGCGGATGGGTTCGTTCTTCTCGGACCGCAGCATGGACACGGTGCGGAGCGCAGAAGAGCGCGTCAGCGCCCGAATCCAGGCGATCTTCGACGACGTCGACGTGGTCATCACACCGGGCACCGCCGCGGGCCCGTCGCGCATCGGCGCCTACCGGCGCCGCGGTGCGGTGTCCACGTTGTTGGCTGTCTCCCAGCAGGTTCCGTACTTCCCGGTCTGGAATCTGACCGGCCAGCCCGCCGCCGTCGTGCCGTGGGACCTCGACGGCGACCGGCTGCCGATGTCGGTGCAGCTGGTCGGTCGGCCCTACGGCGAAGCGACGCTGCTGTCGCTGGGCGCGCAGATCGAACGGGCACGGCCGTGGGGGCAGCGGCGACCGCCGGTGTCATGAAATCGCCCGCCATGCGGCCAGCTTCGCGCCCGGCCGCACGGCGTGGGCCGGGCTGGTGGACGGCAGCCGTTGGAAGTCGATGCGGTCGGTGTCGCGCTGTTCGACCAGCCTGCGGTAGAGCTCGCAGGCTTTGGCCCCGTTGAAGTACACCCGCGCGATCGCCGGATAGCTCGCGAATAGCTCACCGAAGTCGTTGGCCACCAGGCTTTTCGGATCGATCGCCGAGTCCGCACTGCCGATGCGCCGGCACTTGTGCAGCACATCCCACAGCGCGACACCATGGGATTGCAACGCGCGCAGCCGCACGTCGTACGGCGCATCCGCGTCGAATCCAAAAAGCTCGCCGGTGATCGGCCAGAACGCATTTCGCGGGTTGCCGTAGTACTGGTGATTGGCCAGCGATTGGACGCTGGGAAACGAGCCCAGGATCAACACCGTGGCCCGGTGGTCGACCGCCGGCGGGAAGCCGTGCAGAAGCGTTGCGCTCATCACTTCACATCATTGCGGGTCGGCGTTGTACGTTGGCCAGGTGGACGACGGCGTCGGTCAGGACATCGACGATCTCCTCGACGGACTTGACGGCGCCGCACGCACGGAACGGGCCGAACTCGTCCAGTGGCTGCTCGAGCAGGGCATTACCGCGGACGAGATCCGGGCGACCAACCCGCCGCTGCTGCTGGCCAGCCGCCACCTCATCGGCCACGACGGCACCTACGTGTCGACTCGGGAGATCAGTGAGACCTACGGCATCGAGCTGATGCTGCTCCAGCGTGTTCAGCGCGCCATCGGTCTGGTCAGGGTCGACGACCCCGATGCGGCAGTGCATATGCGTGCCGACGGTGAGGCTGCGGCCCACGCCCAGCGGTTCGTCGAGCTGGGGCTCAACCCCGATCAGGTGGTACTCGTCGTCCGGGTGCTGGCCGAGGGTTTGTCGCGCGCGGCCGAGGTCATGCGCTATACCGCCCTGTCGGCGATCATTCGTCCGGGGGCCAGCGAAATCGACATCGCGAAAGGATCGAAGGCGCTGGTCGGCCAGATCGCACCAATGCTGGGGCCGATGATCCAGGACATGCTGTTCATGCAGCTGCGGCACATGATGGAGACCGAAGCGGTCAACGCCGGCGAGCGCGCCGCCGGCAAACCGCTCCCGGGAGCGCGCGAGGTGACGGTCGCCTTCGCCGACCTGGTGGGCTTCACCAGGCTCGGCGAAGTGGTGTCGGCCGAGGAGCTCGGGCAACTCGCCAACCGGCTGGCTGATCTTGCCCGCGACGTGACCCGACCCCCGGTGCGGTTCATCAAGACGATCGGCGACGCGGTGATGTTCGTCAGTCCCGATCCGGCGTCCCTGCTGGATGTCGTGCTCAAGCTGGTCGAAATCGTGGACAGCGACAACGACTTTCCCCGGTTGCGCGGGGGAGTCGCGTCCGGGATGGCGGTGAGCCGGGCCGGTGACTGGTTCGGCAGCCCGGTCAACGTGGCAAGCCGGGTCACCGCTGTGGCGCGCCCCGGCACCGTGCTGGTCGCCGACTCGGTCTGGGAGGCCATCGGCGATACCGGCGCATTCCAGGTATCTTTCGCCAGTGCCCGACGCCTCAAAGGCATCAAGAGCGAAGTCAAACTTTTTCGGGTCCGCCGAGGCAATGACCCCACAACACGTTAGGGCAGGCCCGGGCGACGCTGGGGGGCGTCGACTCCGTCTTGCGCGTGTCGTCCGCGGCCGGCTTGCTGCCCCTTTTCCGGCGCTTTGAATTGGTCGCTTCCGGGCCTGCTTCGTTACCCAAAATACAACTCCGAGCAGCGCATATCAATGTTTTTCCGTCCCGCGTTAACCCTCGCGACTTCCAAGGGGCGTTCGCCGGGGGCGAACGCAGTTCCATTACAGCTGTAACGGTGTAATCATGTAATCATGAAAACGCATCACACCAACCGGCGTGGCCGCCCCGGCGGCTGGCAGCAAGCCGCCCAACCCGACGCCAGCGGCGCCGCGGAATGGTTTGCCGGACGCCTGCCCGAAGCCTGGTTCGACGGCGATCCCACGGTCATCGTCGACCGCGAAGAGATCACGGTCATTGGCAAGCTCGCCGAACCACATGCCACCGGACAAGACGAGAGCGAAGCCCGTGCGGCGGGCAGGGTCTCACGCTTTCGCGAGGAAACCCGTTCGGAGCGAATGCATATCGCCGACGAAGCCGAAGATCGCTACGGCCGCAAGGTTTCCTGGGGCGTGGAGATCGGCGCCAAGGACGGCGCCGAACGAATCCTGTTCACGCACATCGCGGTACCTGTGATGACCCGGTTGAAGCAACCCGAGCGCCAGGTGCTCGACACGCTGGTCGACGCCGGCGTGGCCCGGTCGCGCGCCGACGCCCTCGCGTGGTCGGTCAAGCTGGTCGGTGAGCACACCGAGGAATGGCTGGCCAAGCTGCGCGACGCGATGTCGGCGGTCGACGACCTGCGGGCGCAAGGGCCGGATCTACCGCAGTAATCCAATAATGCTGTGCCACTTGGGCATCGACCACGGCGGTGTAGCAGGGTCGGCTACTCGGCGTCGATCTTGGCGATGATCTTGTCGGTGATGTCGTCGGCCTGGTTGGTGATGTGATAGCCGCACGCGTTGATGTCGACCACCACATTGTTGGCCACGCCCATCGCACGCTGGCACTCCCAGCCGTCGGCGCCCTCCTGGGTGTCCAACACGGTGATCTTCGGCGGAGCCCCGTTGACTTGGGCAAATGTCCACCGGTAGGTCTTGTTCTTGCTTTTGTTGGTGACCGTCACCGTCTTGCCGGCGCAGTTCTTCCACTTGTCGGCCGATGATTGCAGGAACGATTTGGCTTTATCGGCCGACGGGAAGAGCACCACGGCCTGGTTGACCCAATGGTCGTAGTTGTCACCCGGCTCCGAGGACACCAGTCCGCTCACCCCCGTGTAGCCGCTGCCCGAATACACCGGGTCCTGGCTGGTATAGAGGGCCCCCTGGCAGCCCGGCACGGAGAGCGTCACCGGGGAGTCGTCCATCGACAGGATCGGTTTGCCCGCCTCCATGGTCGTAGAACCCATGACGGAGTTGATATCCGGCCCATTGAGCAGCAGGGCGCTCAGGCGATCCGGCGGTACCGGGTTGGCCGGAGGCGGTGCTGGAGCGGGCCGGGTGGCAAACCAGAGGCCCGCGACGCCGACGACGAGAACGAACACGATACCCACGGCCGCGATGATCGGCCACGGGTTGCGTTTACGCTTGGCCGGGGGACCCTGATTCCACGGCACGGCCCCGGAAAACTGTTGTGGCACAGGCCCACTCGGTGGTCCGCCCCAGTTGCTGCCACCGGCCTGGTATTGCGGCGTCGGGACCGGCCCGCTGGCGGGTGCCCATGGCTGGCCGGGCTGCGCGGGCGCAGGCGTAGGGCCGGTGGGCGGATACGGCGTCGGCCCGCTTCTGCCTCTTATACACATCCGGCGCCGGCGGAGAAGGGGAGAGGTGAGATCTGCGTGGGGGCCGGCGCCCCGCACAAAAAGACGACCGTGGCCCCGGGCGGGATCTCCGCCGTCCCCAGCGTGGTCGCTTCCTGGCTGCGGCGCAGGATGTTGTCGGCGTGGTCTTGGTCGGGGTCGCTGAGCGCTTCGTGCGCGGCGACGGCCAGATCCCCCGCACTGGCAAAGCGGTCGCCGGGCTTTTTGGCCATGCCACGCGCAATCACCGAGTCGAAGGCTTTGGGAACGCCCGAGCGCGTCGTGCTGGGCTGCGGGATCGGTCCCGTCATGTGCGCGCTGACCAATACGCCGGCGCTGTCGGCGCGATACGGCGGTGAACCGGTCAAACATTCGTACAGCACGCAGGCCAGCGCGTAGATGTCGGCGCGGTAGGTCACTTCTTCGCCGGTGAATCGCTCCGGGGCCATGTATTTCCAGGTGCCGACCGCGGTTCCCAGTTGGGTGAGTTTCTCGTCGGTGGTGGCACTGGCGATACCGAAGTCGACCAGATAGGCGAAATCGTCTCGGGTGACCAGAATGTTGGGCGGCTTGACGTCGCGGTGCATCACCCCGGCGGCGTGGGCGGCGTCGAGAGCCGAGGCGATCTGGCTGATGATGGCGACTGCGCGTGGCGGAGTCAGCGGGCCGAACCTTTTGAGCAAGCTCTCCAAGTCGGTGCCCTCGACGAGGCGCATCTCCATGAACATCTTGCCGTCGATTTCGCCGTACTCGTGGATGGGCACCACATGGGGTTCCTGCAAACCGCCCGCGATGCGCGCTTCACGCTTCATCCGCTCGCGAAACACCGGGTCCTGGCTGAACTGGTCCGACATGAGCTTGACCGCGACCGTCCACTCTTTGACGGTGTGCTCGGCCTCGTAGACCTCACCCATCCCGCCGCGGCCCAGTAGCCGTTTCAGGTGGTAGGGGCCAAACATCGACCCCGTGCGTGAGGCTTGCTCATCGCTCATGCCGATCCTCCAAACCAACCCGAGACCCGCCGACCATATCAACATTTTCCAGCCAGACCTCGTGGCTGAGACCCATGGTGAGCATTCTTGACGCTATGTGCCCACCGGCGTGCCCACACGATAACGGCAAACATGTGCCGCGTGCGGTAGGGGCGAGTGGCGACCGCCTAGTGCACCGTTGGCGCGTTCTCGTCGGCGACGATCCGGAAAGTGAACTCATGGTCGCAAATCCGGATTCCGTCGCCGTCGTTCAGCGTGGCCGCCGAGCGGATCCGCTCCTTGCGCACGTGCACGCCATTCGACGACCGCAGGTCGTTGATGATGTAGTTGGTGCCGGTGTCGATGATGACGGCGTGATGGCGGCTGACATTGGCGCTATCGAGCACGATGTCGTTGTCGCTGAGCCGCCCGATGCGGGTGGCCGTCGCTTCCAGCGGGTAGCGGCGACCCGACGCTTCCTGCAGATATGCCACCGCCGACCGGTCGGTGATCTTGCTGCGCTGGTCCAGCACGGTCATGGAATGAGCCGCAGTGGTCTTGGCCGATGTCTGCGCGTCGAGCGGTTCCTGGCGAAGGATCCGCTCGTTGAGCGAGCGCAGGGTCGGGCCGGGGTCGATGCCGAGATCATCGGCGAGCGTTGTCTTCACGCGACGGTAGGCGGCCAACGCGTCGGACTGACGGTCGGCGAGGTAATACGCCGTGATCAACTGCGCCCACAACGGTTCGCGATAAGGGTGCTCGACGGTCAGGGATTCAAGTTCGGTGATGACGCCCGACGCACGCCCGCAAGCGATTTCGGCTTCTGCCTTGGCCGTGTGCACGACGATTTTGTCCTCGACAAGCGACGTGGCGAAGGTGTCGACGAACGCGAAGTCACGCAAGTCCTCCAGCACCGGCCCGCGCCACTGGGCCAGCGCGGCCGACAGGTGCCTGCTGGCGTCCTCGAACCGGCCGGAAGCGGCCATGTGCACGCCCGCGGTCTTCTCGGCGATGAAACGCCCTAGATCGCAAGCATTTTCGGCGAGGTTGAGCCGGTAGCCCGGGGGCGCCGCGACTAACACGGTTCGTGGATCGATGCCCGCGCCACTGAGGAGCTTGCGCAGGTTCGACACGTAGGAGTGAATGCTCGCCCTGGCCCCTGACGGCGGCCAGCCTTCCCAGACGGCGGTGATGAGCCTGTCGACGCCGACCGGACTGTTGCGGTTCATCAGCAGCATGGCCAGCACCGCCCGTTGTTTGGGGGTGCCCAACGGCACCAGGGTGTCGTCGACACTCATCTCCAACGGTCCGAGCAGACCGAGTTCGAGACGTTTGTCTGCCATGGCCGCTTATCACCCCTTCCGGATCTGCCGACGGCCCCTGCTCTGCCAATTTCGGGTGTCGCCGGTTGTCATTGTCGCCGGTTGTCATTGTGGTACGAATCCGGCGGATTCGATGCAAACCTGGATGATTCACCCACGCCGCGTCGCCGAAATACGTTCCCGGGCAGTGCCATCATGGACAGGTCGCGCGCAATAACTTCTCGGTGACTTCTTGTGCCCTTGACGGGCCCGCAAGGCTGGCGCCGTCCGCTGCCGGGGAGCTAGGCCCGCGTAATCGCGTAGTAGGCGCCCCGGCGAGCGATCAGCTCGGCGTGGTTTCCCTGTTCGACGATCCGGCCGGCCTGCATCACCAGGATGCGGTCCGCCGCTCGAATAGTCGAAAGTCGATGCGCGATAATGAAACTCGTCCGATCTTGGCGCAGCTCGTGCATGGCGCGGGCGATGAGGGCCTCGGTGCGGGTATCGACCGAGCTGGTTGCCTCGTCCAGGATCAACAACTGCGGGCGGGCCAGAAATGCGCGAGCGATGGTGATGAGTTGCTTCTCGCCGGCGCTGATGTTGGCGCCGTCCCCGCTGACCCGGGTCTGGTAGCCGGCGGGCAGCGTCTCGACGAACCGGTCGACGTAGGCGGCCTTGGCGGCGGCCACCACCTCGTGTTCTGTCGCCCCTTCTCGTCCGTAGGCGATGTTGTCCGCGATTGTCCCGTCGAAGAGCCAGGTGTCCTGCAGCACCATGCCGATTTGCGATCGCAGGGCGTGCCTACTCATCGCGGTGATGTCGATGCCGTCGACGAGTATTCGGCCCGAATCGACGTCGTAGAACCGCATCAGCAGGTTCACCAGTGTGGTTTTACCGGCTCCCGTCGGCCCGACGATCGCCACCGTGCTGCCGGGCTCGGCCACCATCGACAGGTCTTCGATCACCGGGGTGCCCGGTCGGTAGGCGAAGTTGACGTGCTGGAACTCGACCCGTCCGGTCGGCTGCATCACCTGGCCGTTCGGCGGCGGCAGTGTTACTGCAGGCGCAGGCTGTGGGTCCGGTGACTCCTCGGGTTCGTCGAGCAGTGTGAACACCCGTTCCGCGCTGGCGACGCCCGATTGCAGGGTGTTGTACATCCCGGCCACCTGGCTCAGCGGCGCGTTGAACTGCCGGACGTATTGGATGAACGCCTGGATGTTGCCGAGGGTGATGTGACCGGTGGCCACCTGCAGGCCACCGACGACGGCGACGGCCACGTATCCCAGGTTGCCGACGAACGTCGTCGCCGGCCCCACCAGGCCGGAGAAGAACTGGGAACCGAAACTGGCGCGGTAGACGTCGTCGTTGAAGTCGCGGAACTGGTCGCGTGCCGCGGCCTGATGGCCGAACGTCTTGACGATGGTGAATCCGCTGTAGGTCTCCTCGATGTGGGCGTTGAGCCGTCCGGTGCTGGTCCACTGGGCGACGAACAAGCGTTGCGAACGGCGCGCGATCGCGCGCGTCGCCACCAGTGAGATCGGCACGGTCAGCACCGTGATCAACGCCAGCAGGGGCGAGATCGACACCATCATGGCGAGCACCGCCACCACGGTCAGGGTCGACGTGAGCAGCTGGCTGATGGTCATCGACAGCGACGACTGGAGGTTGTCGATATCGTTGGTGACCCGGCTCAGCAGCTCACCGCGCTGACGCCCATCGAAGTAGGCCAGTGGCAGCCGATGAATTTTGTCTTCGACGTCGGAACGCAGCGCGACCATGGTGCGCTGCAGGGTGACGTTGAGCAACCTCACCTGTGCCCAGATCAGCAGCGCGGCAACCAGATACAGGACCAGCGCCAGCGTCAAAGTTCTCCCGACGGCGCCGAAGTCGACTCCGCGGCCGGGCACCGCATTCATCCCCGACAGCAGGTCGGCGAAGGCGTTGTCGCCCCGCGCCCGGGCCTGGGCGACGGCCTGCGCCTTGCTGATTCCCGCGGGCAGCCCCCGGCCGATGACGCCGTTGAACAGCAGATCGGTGGCGTGGCCCAGGATCCGCGGGACGACGACACCGATCGCAGTGCCGGTGACGCCTAGGGTGATGACCGCGATGGCGGGCTTTCGTTGTGGTGCAAGTCGTTTGACCAACCGGATCGCAGAGCCCCAGAAGTCGCTGGATCGAGTAGCGGCGGGAGCCGGGGTGCCGCGGGCCGGCCGCTGGGGCCCCGGAGTCACGGTGCGCCCCCGACTTCCACCGTCTGCGAGTCGGCGAACTCCGCATAGGTGGGGCAATCGACCAGCAGCGATTCGTGCGTACCCGAGCCCACCAGCCGGCCGTCGTCGATGACGATCACGTGGTCGGCCTGCGCCGCCGTCGAAAGGCGCTGTGTGACAACGATGATCGTTGAGTCGCCTGATATCTCGCGCAGCGCCGCGCGAACCCGGGCGTCGGTGTGTACATCGAGCGCGGAGAAGGCGTCGTCGAACAAATAGATGGCCGGGCGGGGGATGACCGCCCGGGCGATGGCCAGCCGTTGCCGTTGCCCCCCGGAGAAGTTGATTCCGCCCTGGGCGACGCGCATCTGCAGGCCGTCGTCGTGTGCCCGCACGAATTCGTCTGCGGCGGCGATGCGTAACGCTTCCCACATCTGTTCGTCGGTGGCGTCGGCCTTCCCGTAGCGCAGGTTTTCCGCGAGCGTTCCCGAGAACAGGTAGCCGCGCTGGGGGACCAGCCCGATCGCCGACCACAGCCGCTCGGTCTGGTAGTCGCGGACGTCGACGCCGTCGATGAGCACGGTGCCGCCGGTTACGTCGTAGAGCCGGCAGATCAGCGAGACCAGTGTCGATTTACCCGACCCGGTGCTGCCCACCACCGCCGTCGTCATACCGGGCCGCGCGCTAAACGAAATATCTTGCAGCACTGGGCGGTCAGCGCCGGAATAGGTGAAGGTGGCGCCATCGACGCGCACGACGCCGGTGATGCCGCGCTCGGGGAATTGGGGGCTTTGCGGGCTGTCGATGGCGGCGCGGGTGGACAGCACCTCGGTGATCCGTTCGGCGCACACCGACGCCCGGGGCAGCACGACCAACGTCAGCGTCGCCATCAACACGGCCATCAGGATCTGGGTGAAGTAGGACAGGAACGCGGTCAGCGAACCGACCTGCATCTGGCCGCGATCGATGCGCAGACCACCGAACCAGATCAGCGCGACGCTGGACACGTTGATGGTCAGCGTGGTCACCGGCAGCGTTAGCGCCTGCCACTTGCCCGCGGTCAGTGAGGTATTCGACAGCGCGATGTTGGCGCGAGCGAACCTGTCCCGCTCGAAGCCTTCGCGAGTGAACGCCCGCACCACCCGCACGCCGGACAGCTGGTCGCGCATTACCCGGTTGATGCCGTCGATCAGGCCCTGCATGCTGCGGAACAGCGGCAGCATGCGCGACATGATCAGGTAGTTGGCCAGCGCCAGGGTGGGAACGCTGATCAGCAGCAGCCAGGTGAGCGCGGCCTCCCGGTGGATGGCCATGAAGATGCCGCCGATACACATGATCGGCGCGGTGACCAAAACGGTGCCCGCGATCTGGACCAGGTATTGAATTTGCCGGACATCGTTGGTGCTGCGGGTCAGCAGCGTCGGCGCACCGAATCGGGTGGTCTCGCGCTCGGAGAACGTAGTGACGTGTTCGAACATGGCCCAGCGCAGATCGCGCCCGAACCCCATCCCGGTGCGGGACCCGAAGTAGATGGCTCCGACCGAGCACAATGCCTGCAGCCCGGTGACCCCAAGCATCACCGCGCCGAGCCGGATGATCGTCGCGGAGTCGCCCTTGGAGACGCCGTCGTCGATGATCGCGGCGTTGACGGTGGGCAGGTACAGCGACGCCAGGGTGCTGATCAGCTGAAGCACCATCAGCACCGCGAGCAGCCGGCGGTAGGGCCGGATGTACTGGCGCAGCAGGGCCAGGAGCATGGGGTAACTGTCGCACATAGGCTTTGAGCTGCCACCTGAACTGGCCCTGAGCGCCGCCGCGTGGTTGCGTGCTCCGAGGGCATCCGGCAAATGCATTGAAATGCCTGATCAGGTGGCGCGTCGGTGGTTGACCCGTTGGGCTGCCGCTACAGTGCATCGTGTGGACCAGCAGCGGCCTGAGGGAAAGCAGGGTAGTGGTGCGGCGTAACCCGACGGTGCTGGGCCTGGCGGTGTCGGCCATGGTCCTGATCTCGACGATTGCGGGGTGCTCCGGTTCTGGCGACAACAAGCCGGGGGCGACGACATCGTCGGCGCCGGGCAGCGGCGAGGGCCACCACGGACCGATGTTCCCGCAATGCGGCGGCATCAACGATCAGACGGTGACGGAGCTGACCAAGGTGTCGGGGCTCAACAACACCGCCAAGAATTCGGTCGGGTGTCAGTGGCTGGCGGGCGGCGGAATTCTCGGCCCGCACTTCTCCTTCTCCTGGTACCGCGGCAGCCCGATCGGACGCGAACGCAAGACCGAGGAACTCTCGCGCGCCAGCGTCGACGACATCAACATCAACGGCCACAGCGGCTTCATCGCCGTCGGTAACGAACCCAACCTGGGCGATTCGCTCTGTGAGGTCGGCATTCAGTTCCAGGACGACTTCATCGAATGGTCGATCAGCTTCAGCCAGAAGCCATTTCCGCCGCCGTGCGACATCGCCAAAGAGCTGACTCGCCAATCGATTGCGAACTCGAAATGACCGATTCGACGCGTCGTGGCCAACGGCCCGGCAAAGGTGTCGTTGCCCGAGCCGCCATTGCGATCACCGCACTGCTTGTGCTGGCCGGGTGTTCGGAATCGGTTGGGGGCAATGCCGTCAAGGCGGGCGGTAACACGCCGCGCAACAACAACTCCCAGCAGCAGTATCCGAACCTGCTCAAGGAGTGCGAGGTCTTGACCAGCGACATCCTGGCCAAGACCGTGGGCGCCGATCCGCTCGACATCCAGAGCACATTCGTCGGCGCGATCTGCCGGTGGCAGGCGGCCAACCCGGCCGGGCTGATCGACATCACCCGGTTCTGGTTCGAGCAGGGCAGCCTGAACGAGGAGCATAAGGTCGCCGACTTCCTGAAGTACAAGGTCGAGACGCGGGCCATCGCGGGCGTGCAATCGATCGTGATGCGCCCCGATGACGCCAACGGTGCCTGCGGCGTGGCCAGCGACGCGGCGGGTGTGGTCGGCTGGTGGGTCAACCCGCAAGCGCCCGGCATCGACGCCTGCGCGCAGGCCCTCAAGCTGATGGAGCTGACGCTGTCCACCAACTCCTAGCGGGGTTCAGCCTCCTGGCCGGGCTCAGCGGGGCACGTGGAATTCGATGAGTGCGGCCGTGCCGAGTTCGACGCTTTTCCAAGCGCCGGCGACGGTCAGCACCGCGATCGCTGACGTCGGGTACTTTTCCGAAATGCGTTGCGCCGCTGTCTCATCGGTGCCATTACTGCCCGCCAGGCCAATGGCTACCTCGGACATCGTCGGTTCGTGCCCGAGGACCAGCACGGTGTTGACGCTGTCGGCAACCCCGTTGATTTCGTCGATCATCGTCCCAGCGGTGGCGCCGTAGAGTCGCTCGCTGTATCGCACTGGCGCGTCGATCCCGGTCTCGGCCAACGTCTGGCGGGTGCGGGTGGCCGTCGAGCACAGCACCGCGTCGATGGCGGGTGCGTTGGCGCGCAGCCAATCACCGGCCAGCGCGGCTTCACGAATGCCGCGGGGCGCCAAGGGGCGGTCGTGGTCTGCCACGCCAGGCGGATAGGCGGATTTCGCATGCCGCATGAGCACGAGGGTGCGCCGATCAGTCACCCGAGTCAGGCTAATCCCCGTCGTCGTCGCATAACAGCTTCTCGGGATGGTGGAGGGTATTGGTGCGCGGTTGGCCTCGGTCGAGCTGTGGGGGCGGGACCCATTCGGTGTCGCCGTTCGCGCGTTTTCGGGTGGTCCAGCCCGTTGGTCTCAGCATTCGGTGGTGAGGTCCGCAGGCGAAGGTCAGGTCGTCGATATCGGTGGCGCGGCAGTGGGCGTAGTCGGTGACGTGGTGGACTTCGCAGTAGAAGCCGGGCAGGTTGCATCCGGGCGCGGAGCAGCCGCGGTCCTTCGCGTAGAGCACAATTCGCTGCCCAGGGGTTGCGAGGCGTTTGGTGTGATGCAGCGCCACGGCCCTGCCATGGTCGAAGATGGCGAGGTAATGATGCGCGTGGCGAGCCAGCCGGATGACATCGCTGATCGGCAGGCGAGTGCCCCCGCCGGTGACTCCCTTGCCGGTGGCGCTTTCCAGCTCGGCCAGGGTGGTGGTGACGACGATTGACGCTGGGAGTCCGTTGTGCCGGCCCAGTTGTCCGCTGGCGAGCAGGGCACGTAGTCCGGCGTTGGGGCCGTCGTGCTGGCGTTGAGTGCAGCTGCGGCCGTCGCGGTCGATGGCCTGTTGGGTGGGTGCGCCGTCCACGCAGGGCGTGTCGTCGTTCGGGTTGCACATGCCGGGCGCGGCGAGTTTGGCGAGTACCGCCTCGAAGGTGGCGCGCGCTTCCGGGGTCAGCCAGCCGCGCACTGCCGACATGCCGTCGGCTTGTTGGTTACCGAGGGTCAGGCCGCATCGGTGGGCGCGGTCATCGTCGGTGTAGCTGCCGTCGGGGTTGAGGCAATCGGCGAGCCGGTCGGCCAGCGCGGCCAATTGCTCGGGCCGGTATTGAGTGCCCAGCCGGGCCAGTTGAGCTTCGGCGTGTTCGCGGGTGTCGGGGTCGATGAAACCGGGAAGCTGGTGGCAGAACCGGCGGATGACCGCGACCTGCCCGGCGCCCAGGCGGCCGCGGCGCTGAGCGGCGGCGGTGGACGCCAGCATGGGCGCCAACGGTTCGCCGGTCAATGTGCTGCGCTCACCGAGGTCGGTGGCCTCGCGGACTCGGCGGGCCGCCTCGGCGCGGCTGGTCAGTGTCCATTCGGCCACGGTGTGGGAGAGTCTGCCGCCGAGTTCCGCAGGCGTGGCTTCGCGGGCCAGCTGATTGATCATCGGATGCTCCACCGCGGGTAAGCGCCGCCGCACTCGTTCGCAGCGTCCCAGCAGTGCCAACAGCTCGGGCGTGGTCAAGGCGCCGAATCCCTGCGCGAGGACATCGTCGACCGCGGCGTCGAGTGCGTCGAACGCCGCCGTCAACCCCTCCCGATCGAGAAACCCTGCCGAACTCATACCGTCAAACTAGCGGCACCCACCGACAATAAATCCCTTGAAACCACAGTGACGCAAGTGAATACAGCACGCGCGGCATTGTCGCTCAGAGGCGGGCAGACGGCACCCGCCGCCGGTCGTCGAGCCGGAGCAGCCGGGCCGCCGATACTCCTCGAAGGCATGCCGATGCGCGTCCCCAGAGTTGTCGGCGCACCGACCTAGACTCGCCTTGCCCAGATAGCCACGCGACGTTGAAAAGGAGGTTCGGGATGCGATTCCTGCACACTGCCGATTGGCAGCTGGGCATGACCCGGCACTTCCTGGCCGGCGATGCCCAGCCGCGGTATTCGGCCGCCCGGCGCGATGCCGTGGCCGGCCTGGGTGCGCTGGCCGCCGAGGTGGGGGCGGAGTTCGTCGTGGTGGCAGGTGATGTCTTCGAACACAATCAACTCGCCCCGCAGGTGGTCGGCCAGTCGCTGGAAGCCATGCGCGCCATCGGTATTCCGGTCTACCTGCTGCCGGGCAATCATGATCCGCTGGATGCGTCGTCGGTGTACACCAGCGCGCTGTTCACCGCCGAACGCCCCGACAACGTCACGGTGCTGGACCGGGCCGGAGTTCATCAGGTTCGCCCAGGTCTGGAGATCGTCGCCGCGCCGTGGCGGTCCAAGGCTCCGACCACCGATCTGGTCGCCGAAGTCCTCGATGACCTCGCGCCCGGCCCGGTCACCCGGGTTCTGCTCGCCCACGGCGGCGTCGACGTCCTGGACCCCAATCGCGACAAACCGTCGCTGATTCGGCTGGCGCGGCTCGACGATGCGCTGGCCCGCGGCACGGTGCACTATGTGGCGCTGGGCGACAAGCATTCGCTCACGCAGGTCGGCGACACCGGAAGGGTGTGGTACTCCGGGTCACCGGAAGTCACCAACTACGACGACGGCGAATCCGATCCGGGCCACGTCCTGGTGGTCGACATCGATGAGAACGACCCGCGCGCCAACGTCTCCG
Source organism: Mycobacterium numidiamassiliense (assembly GCF_900157365.1). GTDB lineage: Bacteria > Actinomycetota > Actinomycetes > Mycobacteriales > Mycobacteriaceae > Mycobacterium > Mycobacterium numidiamassiliense. Next base: position 2,054,029 of record NZ_FUEZ01000004.1, read on the forward strand.
TGACGGCCCGGCACGTGGGCCAGTGGCGGTTCGTCACCTTGCACCGTCAGGTCGACAACAGCCGCGACATCGCCGACCTCGATCTGAATCTGGACTTGATGACCGAGAAGGACCGAACCGTGGTACGACTGGCGCTCACCGGGTCGTTGTCGGTCACCGACCGCGCCGCGCTGGACGCCTGCCTGGACCGATACGGCCTGCTATTCGCCTGGCTGGGGCTGTGGCAGCGCAACACCGATCTGGCGGTGATCCCGGCCGACGGCGAATTCACCAATCTCGGCATCGGCGGATTCGCGGCCGCGGCCGTCGACGAGTTGGTAGCCACGGCGCGCGAGGGCGACGCCTCGTCGGCCGCCGACGCGCAGGCGGCGCTGGGGCTGCTGCTGCGCCTCGCCGATCGGGGGGCGGCGTGAAGCTGCACCGGCTGGTCCTGAACAACTATCGCGGCATCGCACACCGCGAGATCGAATTTCCCGACCACGGCGTGGTGGTGGTGTGCGGCGCCAACGAAGTCGGCAAGTCGTCGATGATCGAGGCCCTAGATCTGTTGCTGGAATCCAGGGACCGCTCGACGAAGAAGGAAGTCAAGCAGGTCAAACCGACCAACAGTGATGTCGGCTCCGAGGTCACCGCTGAAATCAGCTGCGGCACATACCGTTTCATCTACCGCAAGCGCTTCCACAAGAAGTGTGAGACCGAATTGACGGTGCTGACGCCGCACCGCGAACAACTGACCGGCGACGAAGCCCACGAACGAGTCCAGGCGATGCTGGCGGAGACGGTCGACAACGACCTGTGGCACGCTCAGCGGGTGCTGCAGGCCACGTCGACCGCCGCGGTCGATCTGTCCGGTTGCGATGCGCTGTCGCGAGCCCTCGATGTGGCCGCCGGCGATGCCGCCGCGCTGTCGGGCACCGAACCGTTGCTCATCGAGCGGATCGACACCGAGTACGGGCGTTATTTCACTCCCACCGGACGCCCGACCGCGGAATGGGCCGCGGCGATATCCCGATTGGCCGCCGCGGAGGCCGCGGTCGCGGAATGCGCGGCGCGGGTCGCGGAGGTTGACGAGCGGGTACGCCGGCACGCCGAGTTGACCGAGGAGGTGGCCGAACTTTCGCAGCTGCGGCGCGAGGTCGGCCCGAGGCTGGTGGCGGCGCAGGCCGCCGACGCCAAGATCGCAGAACTCACCCGGCAGGTGCGGGAGGCCAAACTGGTCGCCGACGCCGCCGCGGCGAACGGCACCTCGGCGATCACCGCCCACCAGGGACGGTTGCGGTTGCTCGCCGAAATCGAAAGCCGTACAGCGACGGTCGCGACCGCCGAGACGGAGGCACACGAAGCCGCCGTTGCCCACACCGCGGCGCACGCCGACGCCGAGGCTGCCCGCACCGCGGTAGCGGCGGCGGTCGATGCGCTCGCGGAACTCAGACGACGTGCCGAATCCGCGCGACGCACCGTCGACCATATCGCCGAGCGCGACGAGATCGACCGGGTCAGCGCCCGGCTGGCGAAAATCGAGGCCATTCAACAGGACCGCGACCGCGTCCGTGCCAAGCTCACCGCGGTCGTGCTCGACAATGAGCTCATGCAGCGCATCGAAGCGGCGGCGACCGCGGTCGATCGCGCGAGCGATCAGCTGGTGCTGATCTCGGCGGCGGTCGAATTCACCGCCGCCGCTGACATCGAACTCGCGGTGGGCGCGCAGCACGTGTCGTTGCCGGCCGGTCACCGCTGGTCGACAACCGTCACCGGCACCACCGAGGTCGAGGTGCCCGGGATTCTGACCGCCCGGATCACCCCCGGCGCGGCCGCGCTCGACGTTCAGGCGAAACACGCTGCAGCACAAGAAGAATTGTCCTCGGCGCTGGCCGCCGGTGGGGTCACAGACCTCGCGGCGGCACGGTCGGAGGACCAGCGCCGCCGCGACTTGCAGAACAGCCGCGACCAGTTGGGCGCGACGCTGTCCGGCCTGTGCGGCGACGAAGAGATCGACCACATGCGAGAAAGGCTCGCGCAACTGCGCGCCGGGCAACCGGCCGGCGCCGAGGTCGTCACGGACATCGCCGCTGCCCGTGCGGAACTCGAGGCCGCCGACACGGCGCGCTCTGCCGCGGATGCCGAATGCGAGGCGCGGCGGCAGGCCGCGGCGCACGCCGACTCTACGCTGGCCGCGATATCCACCCGGGCAACGGTGCTGCGCAGTGAAGCGGCGACTCAACGAGCTGAACTCGACAGGGCCACAGCGCAATTGGCCCAGGAACGCACGTCGATCGCCGACGACGACCTGGCGTCCGCGGCGCAGACCGGGCAGCAGGCCGCAGCCGCCGCCGCGCGACGGGCCGCCGAGCTGGCCGAGGAGCTGGCCGCCGCGGCACCGGACGCGGTGGCCGCCGAACTGGCCGCGGCGGCCGAGGCGGACGAGTCGCTGCGCGACCGCTACGAACATGCCGCGGCCGCGCTGCGCGACGTCAGCATCGAGCTGTCGGTCTTCGGGGGTGAGGGTCGCCAAGGCAAGCTCGACGCCGCGGAGACAGAACGTGAGCACGCCGCCGGCGAGCACTCCAGCGTCGGCGCCCGGGCCCGGGCCGCGCAACTACTGCGGTCGGTGATGACCCGGCACCGCGACACCACCCGATTGCGCTATGTGGAGCCCTACCGCACCGAACTGCAGCGGCTCGGCCGCCCGGTGTTCGGCTCCACGTTCGAAGTCGACGTCGACAGCGACCTGTGTATCCGCACGCGCACCCTCGACGGCGTCACCGTCCCCTACGAATCCTTGTCGGGCGGGGCCAAGGAGCAACTCGGCATCCTGGCGCGGCTAGCCGGCGCCGCCCTGGTCGCCAAGGAGGACGGCGTGCCGGTGGTGGTCGACGACGCGCTGGGGTTCACCGATCCGGACCGGCTGGCCAAGATGGGCGAGGTCTTCGACAGCGTGGGCGCGCACGGGCAGGTCATCGTCCTGACCTGTAGCCCCGACCGCTACGACGGCGTCAAGGGCGCGCACCGCATCGATCTGGCCGTTTAGCACCTGGCGCGCGCCGCGCCGCGCTGCCGACAACGGGCGATCTCGGCAGAATGGGGCCATGGCGGTTCGACACCGATGACCATGAACGCAAGACGGCGCCGGATGCACGAGAAGCTGGCGGGCATGCCCGGCGTCCGCCCGGTGCGCAGGCCGGTTTCGCCAGGCAGCAAAGACGAGTTCGACCTGTACTACGTGCGCACTGGTCTTAAGTCCGCCCATCCGCTGGTCATCATCCCGGGTGGCCCGGGCGTCGCGTCGCTGCAGGTGTACAAGGGGCTGCGGCGCCGCGCGGCCGCCGCCGGTCTCGACGTCATCATGATCGAGCACCGCGGCGTGGGGATGTCGCGCCACGACGACTTCGGGGCCGACCTGCCACCGCACGCATTCACCGTCGATCAAGTCGTCGACGACGTGGCCGCCGTGCTCGACGATGCCCATGTGGACTCGGCGGTCATCTACGGAACGTCCTATGGCACCTACATCGCGGCCGGGCTCGGTATACGCCATCCCGGCCGGGTATCGGCGATGGTCCTCGATTCGCCGCTGCTGTCCCGGCACGACATTGCGATCGTCCGCGAGGCCATTCGGGGGCTGCTGGTGGACGGCGATTCTCCGGAAACCGCGGCGTTGGCAGCTAAGGTGCGCAAGCTCATCGACGCCGGGTTGATGAGCCCGCCGGCAGGTGAGATCGCCGCGACCATCTATGCCTACGGTGGGCCATCGCTCTTGGATCGCGAGCTGGATTTGTTGCTTGGCGGACGAATGATGTTGTGGCACATGCTATCCCGATTCACCTCGGTGGTCGGCCTCAATGTGCCCTACCGCCACGAGATCGATCTGGTGGGCCGCATCGCATTCCGCGAACTCGACTACGCCGCCGAACCCGACGGCCTGCCCTTCGACCCCGCGGCGGCAATACGTGAAATAATGTGTGCTACAGATGTTTTCGAGGCCGAGCCGTATGACCTTGTGGCGCAGATGCCGAAATTCACCTGGCCGACCGTGGTCATCTCCGGAGGGCGTGATCTGATCACGCCACGCGCAGTCGCGCAGCGGGTGGCCTCGCTGATACCCGGCGCGGTGCTGGTGGGTTTGCCCACGATGGGGCACAGCGCGCTCGACTCGCGTGAATCCGCCGCGCTTGCCGTCGCACGAGCGGTGACGCGTGGCGAGACCGCCAGACTCGCCGGGCAGGAATCGATGCTGGACGCACTTGCGCCTCGCCCCGCGATGCGGTTGCTGTGGAAGGCGGTCGAGGTTGCCGCCATCGCCGAGGGTGCAATGCCGGCGCTACCGTCGCCATGGCGTCGGCGGGTCAGTTTCGCATGAATCCGATTGCCGCATAGTCGATGTCGGCCAGGCCGGGCGCGCCGTAATTGGCCAGGTCGCTGCGCACCGCGACATTGCCGGCCGACTGATACAGGGGCAGGTTGAAGCCCTCTTGCCAGATCATCTGGTCGACCTGGTTGGCCAGTGCGCGCGCCTTATTCGGGTCCAGTTCGGACATCGTCTCGTCGATCTTGGCGTCGATCGCCGGGTTGCCGATCTTGCCGAAGTTGCTGTCGCCGTCCGAGGTGTAGATCTGCGGCAGTGCCGAAAGCGGGAACGCGTTTCCGGCCCAACCGAATTGAGTTATGTCGAAATCGCCGACGCTGACGTGCTGGCTGAAGAAGCCGTTACCCGGTTTAGGGTCGAGCACCAACTTAACCCCGATCTGGGCCAGGCTGTTCTGGGTGACCATGGCGATCTGCCGGTTCGCTTGGGCATCGAAGAAGACATCCCGAACGGCCAGCTGTTTGCCGTCCTTTTCCCGTACGGCGCCGTTGAGCTTCCAGCCCATCGCATCGAGATCCCTGCGGGCCTGGTCGGGATTGTAATCGGCTGGTGCGCTGTTGTTTTGGTAGCCGACCTGACCCTCGACGTAGATGTGATTGTTCAACGGCGTCGGATGGTTGGTCAGGCTGTGCTGCACGACATCGACGATGGCCTGGCGGTTGATGCCTTTCGAGATCGCGAGCCGCATTCGCTCGTCGGCCACGATGGAGCCGGGCGCGCCGTTGAAGGTGAAGTGAAACCAAGTGGGGGCGGCGGCGCGCCGGATCGTAACTCCGGGCGTGCGCTGCGCGGTGACCATATCGTCGAGCGTGCTCACGCCGGCGGCGTCGATCGCGTTGTTCTGCAGCGCGGGGATGACGGCGGCCGCGTCGAGTACCAGGTAGGTGATGGAGTCCAGCCGAGGCCTGGCGCCCCACCAGCGGGGGTTGCGGGTGAGCACGACGCGCTGCGCGGTCCTGTCGATCGTCGTGACGATGAACGGCCCGGCGGACGGGCCGGGCGCCTCGAGCTGGCCCTCGTTGAAGATTTCCGGGTTGGCCGTCATGCTCGCGGGCTGGATCCCGCCCGCGAACATGCCCCGCCACTCGGCGTATGGCTGGGCGAACGTGACGATCGCCTGGCGCTCGTCGACCCCCCGCGTCACCGACTTGACGCGTTCGAATCCGGCCCTGCTGGCGATCAGGTAGCGCTTGTCCTTCCCGCTGTCCGCGTCGACCTCCGACTTCAGATCCAGCCACGTCATCGGGGTGCCGTCGCTCCAGGTGGCCTTCGGATTGATCGTGTACGTGACCACCTGAGGATTGGTGCCGGTCAGCTCGGCGCCCGTGAAGTAGTCGGTGTTGAGTTTCAGGGTGCCGTCGGCCTGGGTGATGAATGCCCCGGGCAGCGTCGGGGTGACGATCGCACCGTTGTCGGACGTGTTGCCGTCGATGTTCAACTCGTTGAAGTTGTCGGGGAACGACACCAGCGGCAGTCGCAGGTTGCCGCCCTCGCGCAGCGTCGCCGGATCCTGTGGGTTCATGTCGCTGGTGGTGCCGACTCGCGCGGCCCGTGCCTGCGGCGCGTCGCGATAGCCGTCGGCGCAGCCCGAGACGGCCAGGACTACCACCAGCCCCAGCGGTGCAATCCTGCGAAAGATGCTAAGCATCGGCGACATCGCGGTGCGCTCCCGGAACGGCGGCCAGCAACTGCCGGGTGTACTCGTGCTGAGGATTGGTGAACACCTGGTCGCCGTCGCCCTGTTCGACGATCGCTCCCCGGTACATCACGGCGACCCGGTGCGCTAGGTGTTTTACCACCGAAAGATCATGCGACACAAACAAATACGACAGGCCGAATTGTGCCTGCAGGTCCAGCAGCAGGTTGATGATGCCCGCCTGGATCGACACGTCGAGCGCCGACACGGGCTCGTCGAGCGCAAGAATCTTCGGCCGCAGGGCCAGCGCTCGCGCGATCCCGATCCGCTGCTTCTGCCCACCGGAGAATTCGGCGGGGTAGCGGCTGGCATCGGCGCGGTCCAGCCCGACGATGGACAGCAATTCGGCGACCCGTTCCTCGCGCCGCTTCCGATCAAAACCGTTGGCCACCAACGGTTCTGCGATGACATCGAAAACCGGGAGGCGGGGATCCAGGGAAGCCACCGGGTCCTGGAACACCACCTGGAGTTCGGTCCGCAGCTTGCGGCGCCCGGCATCGTCGAGGGAAGCGACATCGTCGCCGAGGATTTCGATGGACCCCGTCTGCGGCGCGGTGAGCTCGAGAATCTGGGTCAACGTCGTCGATTTGCCCGAGCCGGATTCGCCGACGATGCCCAGGGTGCGGCCCTGCTCCAACGTGATGCTGATGCCGTCGACCGCCCGCACCTCGCCCACCCGCCTGCGCAGGATCACGCCCTTGGTGAGTGGGTAGGTCTTGGTGAGGTCGGTGACCCGCAGCACAGTCTGGGGCTCGGTGACCGCGGCGTCGCTTGTCGGCGGTTGTGTTGACACGCCGAAGATTTCGGCCGCCGTGCGGCCGGCGACGTCGTCGGTGCGGATGCAGGCCGCCCAATGGTCTTCCTCGATGGCAACGAGATCGGGCTCCGCCGAACGGCATTCGTCGATCACCAGCGGGCAGCGGGGGGCGAAGGGGCAGGCATCGGGTGATAGCGCCGACATCGCGGGCGGCGCGCCGGGTATCGGAATCAGCCGGGTGCCCTGGGGGGCGTCCAGGCTCGGCGCCGATCCCAGTAGTCCGGCCGTATACGGCATCCGGCGGTCGCGATAGAGGCGGTCGACGGCGGCGACTTCGACCCCGCGTCCGGCGTACATGACGATCGCCCGGTCGGCGAATTCGGAGACCACGCCCAGGTCGTGGGTGATGATCAGAACGCCTGCGCCGGTGACGTCGCGCGCGGTGCGCAGCACGTCGAGAATCTGCGCCTGCACCGTGACGTCCAGCGCGGTGGTCGGCTCGTCACAGATCAACAGGTCCGGGTCGTTGGCGATGGCGATGGCGATGACCACCCGCTGGCGTTCGCCACCGGACAGCTCGTGCGGGAACGCTTTCGCCCGCCGTTGCGGCTGTGCGATGCCGACGAGCTCGAGCAGTTCGACCGCTCGCTGGCGTGCTCCTGCGCGGCTGATGTCGTTGTCGTGCACCGTGATTGCCTCGGCAATCTGGTCGCCAATGGTGTACACGGGAGTCAGCGCCGACATCGGGTCCTGGAACACGGTGCCGATCGTCTTGCCGCGGATGTCAGACATCGCCTGATCGGAGCGCCCGAGCAATTCCTCGCCGTGCAGCCGCACCGATCCGGACACGTTGGCGTATTCGGGTAGCAATCCGATGACCGCCATTGCGGCCGTGCTTTTGCCCGAACCGGATTCGCCGACGATGGCGACCACTTCGCCCTCATCGATCCGGTAACTCATGCCGCGGACGGCGGGTACCCGGACGTCGCCGGTCTCGAACGTGACGCTCAGATCCGTCACCTCCAGCAGGGCCGTCACTTTTCCCGCCGCTTCTTGCGGCGCTTCTTAAGGCGGTTTGTGCGCGGCGGCCGGCTGCTCGGGTCCAGTGCGTCCCGCAGGCCGTCGCCGGTGAGGTTGGAGCACAACACGATCAGCACCAGCGCCCCGGCCGGGAACAGGAACACCCACGGGAAGGTCGTCGCCGAGGGGGTGCCGTCGGCGATCAGCGTGCCCAGCGAGACGTCGGGCGGCTGAACGCCGAACCCCAGGAAGCTCAACCCGGTTTCGGCGAGGATCGCGAACCCGACGTTAAGCGTGGCGTCGATGATCAGGATCGACGCCACGTTCGGCACAATGTGGTGCACGATGACGTTGCGGCTCGAAACCCCCATATACCTCGCTGCACGGACGAATTCGCGTTCTCGAAGGCTCATCGTCAACCCGCGCACCATGCGCGAGCTGACCATCCAGCCGAATGCCGCGAGCAGCACGATGAGCCATAGGATGCTGCTCGACTGCTTGGTGCGCGGAGTGATGATCGCGATCAGCAGGAAGCCCGGCACCACGAGCAGCAGGTCCACCAGCCACATCAGGGCCCGGTCGCGCCAGCCGCCGAAGTAGCCGGCGACCGTTCCGACCGTAGCGGCGACGGTGGTCGAGATCAGTGCCACGCAGAACCCGATCAGAATCGACTTCTGCATGCCGCGCAGGGTCCGGGCCAGCAGGTCCTGGCCCAGGGCGTTGGTGCCGAACCAGTGTTTGGATGACGGCGGCAGCAGCAGCGCGTTGAAGTCGAGTTCGGTGTAGCCATAGGGGAGTAGCGGCGGCAGCGCGTAGCAGCCGATGAAAGCCAGCATCAGCAGGGCCAACGCCACCACCGCCGGCTTGTTGCGAATAAACCGGCGCAGCACCAGGTTTCGCCGGGAGGTGAAGGCGGCCGGGTTGATGCCGGACCCGACGGGCGTGGCGGCGGTGGTCGGTTGCGTCATGACACCCGCACCCTCGGGTCCAGCGCCGCGTAGATGATGTCGGACAGCAGTCCGCCGACGAGCACCGCCGCCCCGGAGAACAGCGTGATCGCCGCGACGACGTTGGTGTCTTGCGTCGAGATGCCCAACACCACCCACTCGCCCATGCCATGCCAGCCGAAGATCTTCTCGACGAACACCGCGCCGACCACCAGCCCGCTGACCCCATAGGCGAACAGCGTGGCCATCGGAATGAGGGCAGTGCGCAGGCCGTGCTTGAACAGCGCGCGCCGGCGTGTCAGGCCCTTGGCGCGGGCGGTCCGGATGAAATCCTCGCTCAACACGTCCAGCATGGCGTTGCGCTGATAGCGGCTAAAGCCCGCCATTGAGCCCAAAGCCAAGGTGAGAGTTGGCAATACGATGTGCTGCAGGCGTTCGATGACGGCCTGCCATGCGTTGGTGGGCGGAATCGGTGCCGTCTCACCGGTGTACTGGAAGATCCCCACACCGGCGAACATGTTGATCCGCAGCGCGCCCAGGATCAGCAGGCTCGCCAGCACGAACGACGGAACGCTCAGGATGATCAGTGAGAACACCGTGATCACCCGATCGCTGAGCCGATACTGGCGGACCGCACCCCAGGCCCCCACGATGACACCGGTCAGCGTGCCGAGCACCGAACCGATCACCACGAGCCGCAGGCTCACCCCGATCCGGCGCCACAGCTCCTGGGATACGGGATGCCCGGTCACCGTGCTGCCGAAGTCACCAATGACCGCATGGGAAACCCAATTCGCGTACCGGACGGGCAGGGGCTTGTCCAAGCCGAGCTGGACGGCCTTGGCGTGGATGGCCGCCGCAGGGGGCTGCGGGTGGCGCTGCATGAAACTGTCCAGCGGATGAAACGTCAGGGATGTCAGGCAATAGGTCAGGAACGACGCCAGCGCGAGCAGCACCAGATAGTTGAGGAGCCGGCGCCCAAGGAAGCGGATCATGCCAAAGTGCCCCGCTTGCGTCGCATGGGGACAGGTTATCGATCCGGCCGCGAGCCGGCTGTGCGACGTTGCGCCGGCGACCCGATTCATGCGGCGCGGCCCTTGTGATCAGGCTGATTATCACCAGTGAATTCCAGGTGGCCGATTGTTAGGCTCCACCGCGGCATTCATCTGTCCAGCATGTTCTATACCGCGCTATCGAGGGAGACCGGCATGACGGTTACCGATGATTTCCTGGCGAACAACGCCGAATACGCAAGCAGCTTCAAGGGGCCCCTGCCCCTGCCGCCGGCAAAGCACGTCGCGGTGCTGGCATGCATGGATGCCCGACTCGACGTCTACCGCGTTCTGGGCCTGCAGGAGGGCGACGCCCACGTCATCCGTAACGCCGGAGGGGTCGTCACCGACGACGCCATCCGGTCGCTGGCGATCAGTCAGCGGTTGCTGGGAACCAAGGAGATCATCCTCATTCACCACACCGACTGCGGGATGCTGACCTTCACCGACGACGCCTTCAAGCGGACCATCCAGGACGAGACGGGGGTCAAGCCGCCGTGGTCGGGCGAGGCCTTCCCGGATCTGGCGGAGGACGTCCGCCAGTCACTGCGCCGCATCGAGAACAGCCCGTTCGTCACCAAGCACGTGTCGCTGCGCGGGTTCATCTTCGACGTCGCCACCGGCAAGCTCGAAGAGATCACCCTCTGACGCTCGGTCAGCCGAGCTTGTAGGTGCCGAGGGCTTTCGCGACGAGCCTGCCCTGCGGGTCGACGATCTCCGCCTCGCAGGGTCAGTGACCGGCCGCGCCGTACCAGGCCGCCGCGGTGGGGAGATCGGCAAGGGTGGCAATCGCGCCGCCGCGCCACGCCTCTCGGCGGTCATGCACTTTTGCCCGCCTCGGAGCGACAACGCCGTGGCCGCCGCCGGCGCACGCCCGTGTTCGAGCGGGACTGTCGCGCAGAGGCGGGCAAAACGTTAGCCCTGTCCTAGCCCGGGTTCTCATCGGCCGGTGTCGCTCCCGATGCGAACCGTCATCGCGTCATGTCATTGACACCGAGGGCAGACCCTGGTTGCATAGATGGCAATGACCGTAAATATGGTCAACTCTACCAAGTTTAATGGGTTTCACGATAAGGACGCCATGACCAGCGATGTAAAGGCTGGCCCCACAGCCGGGCAATACGAATTGAGCCATCTGCGATCGCTGGAAGCCGAGGCGATCCACATCATTCGCGAGGTTGCCGCCGAGTTCGAGCGGCCGGTGCTGTTGTTCTCGGGCGGCAAGGACTCCATCGTCATGCTGCACCTGGCGCTCAAGGCATTCCGCCCCGGGCGGCTGCCGTTCCCGGTGATGCACGTCGACACCGGCCACAACTTTGACGAGGTGATCGCGACCCGTGACGAACTTGTCGCCGAGTCCGGGGTGCGCTTGGTGGTGGCGTCGGTGCAGGAAGACATCGACGCGGGCAGGGTTGTCGAGACCATCCCGTCGCGTAACCCCATCCAGACCGTGACGCTGCTGCGCGCCATCCGCGAGAACAAATTCGACGCGGCATTCGGCGGAGCGCGCCGCGACGAAGAAAAGGCACGCGCCAAGGAACGGGTGTTCAGCTTCCGCGACGAGTTCGGCCAGTGGGACCCCAAGGTCCAGCGGCCGGAGCTGTGGAACCTCTACAACGGACGCCACCACAAGGGTGAGCACATCCGCGTCTTCCCGCTGTCCAACTGGACCGAGTTCGATATCTGGTCCTACATCGGCGCTGAGAAGATCAAGTTGCCGTCGATCTATTTCGCCCACCGGCGCAAAGTATTCAGCCGCGACGGCATGTTGCTGGCGGTAGACCGGCACCTGCAGCCACGCGCCGACGAGCCGGTGTTCGAGGCCACGGTGCGGTTCCGCACCGTCGGAGACGTCACCTGCACCGGGTGCGTCGAGTCGGAGGCCGGCACGGTGTCGGAGGTCATCGCCGAAACCGCGGTGTCCCGGCTGACCGAACGCGGCGCGACCAGGGCTGACGACCGAATCTCGGAGGCGGGCATGGAAGACCGGAAACGGCAGGGGTACTTCTGATGGCGACACTACTGAGGCTGGCTACTGCCGGCTCCGTCGATGACGGCAAGTCCACCCTGATCGGGCGCCTGCTTTATGACTCCAAGGCCGTGATGGAAGACCAGTGGGCGTCGGTGGAGCGGGCGTCTGAGGAGCGCGGCCACGAGTACACCGACCTGGCGCTGGTGACCGACGGCTTGCGGGCCGAACGCGAACAGGGCATCACCATCGACGTCGCGTACCGCTATTTCGCCACGCCCAAGCGGAAATTCATCATCGCCGACACGCCCGGGCACATCCAGTACACCCGCAACATGGTGACCGGTGCGTCGACGGCCCAGCTGGTGATCGTGTTGGTGGACGCACGCCACGGCTTGCTCGAACAGTCGCGCCGCCATGCCTTCCTGGCGTCGCTGTTGGGCATCCAGCACATCGTGCTCGCGGTCAACAAGATGGACCTGATCGATTGGGATCAGACCAAATTCGAGGAGATCCGCGACGAATTCCACGCGTTCGCGGCACGCCTGGATGTGCAGGACGTCGCCACCATCCCGTTGTCGGCGCTGCACGGCGACAACGTGGTGACCAAATCGGACAAGGCGCCCTGGTACGAGGGCCCGGCGTTGCTCTCGCACCTCGAAGAGGTCTACATCGCCGGTGACCGCAACATGGTCGACGTGCGGTTCCCCGTGCAATACGTCATCCGGCCGCATACCCATGAGCATCAAGATCACCGCAGCTACGCCGGAACCGTGGCCAGCGGGGTCATGCGTCCCGGCGACGAAGTGGTCGTGCTGCCGGTCGGCAAGACCACCAAAATCTCCGCCATCGACGGCCCGAATGGGCCTGTGGAAGAAGCGTTTCCGCCGATGGCGGTGTCGGTCAGTCTCGTCGACGAGATCGACATCTCACGCGGTGACCTGATCGCCCGCACCAATAACCAGCCCAGGATCGCGCAGGAGTTCGACGCGACCGTGTGTTGGATGGCCGACGGCGCTTCGCTGGAGCCGGGTCGCGATTACGTCATCAAGCACACCACCAGAACCACCCGGGCCAAGGTGACCGCGCTGGACTACCGGCTCGATGTCAACACCTTGCACCGCGACAAGACGGCAACAGCGCTGAAGCTCAACGAACTCGGTCGCGTTTCCCTGCGCACCCAGGTGCCGTTGCTGCTCGACGAGTACACACGAAACGCCAGTACCGGTTCGTTCATCCTCATCGACCCGAACACCAACGGCACGGTGGCGGCGGGCATGGTGTTGCGCGACGTGTCGGCGCAGGCGGCCAGCCCGAATACCGTGCGGCACAAGTCACTTGTGACCGCCGAAGACCGGGCGGTCAGGGGCAGGACGGTGTGGCTCACCGGCCTCTCGGGTGCCGGCAAGTCGTCGGTGGCGATGCTGGTCGAGCAGAAGTTGCTCGAAATAGGCGTTCCCGCTTACGTTCTCGATGGTGACAACCTGCGCCACGGCTTGAACGCCGACCTCGGCTTCAGCATGGCCGACCGCGCCGAGAACCTGCGCCGGCTGGCGCATGTGGCTACGTTGCTGGCCGACTCTGGGCAGGTCGTGCTGGTACCGGCGATCAGTCCGCTGACCGAGCACCGTGAGATGGCGCGCAAGGTCCACGCCGACGCCGGCTTCGAGTTCTTCGAGGTCTTTTGTGACACGCCGATCGAAGAATGCGAGCGTCGTGATCCCAAGGGGCTGTACGCGAAAGCACGTGCGGGCGAAATCACCCACTTCACCGGGGTCGACAGCCCGTATCAGCGGCCGAGGAACCCGGACCTGCGGCTGATTCCGGACGTTACGGTCGAGGAAATGGCACAGAGCGTCGTCGACCTGCTGCAGTTGCGCCCGCAGTCCTAGTCCTAGTCCTAGCCCTAGCCGCAGCGCTTGTGCCGTCGCCGGATGGCACAATCCTGTGAGTGCGCATGTCAGCCAAGGCGGAATATGCGGTGCGGGCCATGATCCAGCTCGCCACCGTCGACAGCGGAACGCTGGTCAAGACCGACGACTTGGCCGCTGCGCAGGGCATACCGCCGCAATTCCTGGTCGACATCCTGACCAATCTGCGTACCGATCGGCTGGTCCGTAGCCATCGCGGCCGCGACGGTGGCTACGAGCTGGCGCGTCCGGGCAGCGAGATCAGCATCGCCGACGTGCTGCGCTGCATCGACGGACCGCTGGCCAGCGTCCGTGACATCGGACTCGGCGACCTGCCGTATTCGGGGCCGACGGCAGCGATGACCGACGTCTGGCGCGCGCTGCGCGCCAGCATGCGCTCGGTGCTCGAAGAAACCACCCTGGCCGACGTCGCGGCCGGCACGCTGCCCAAGCATGTGGCCAAACTCGCCGATGACTATCGGGATCAGGAGCACACCCGGCACGGCGCTCCGCGCCGAAACGACGACTAGACCGCCTGCGACTCAGCCGCCCGAGCCGTAGGGGCGAGTGAGGATCTCCATGCCATGGCCGGCCGGGTCCGGGAAGTAGACCCCGCGACCGCCGTCGCGGTGGTTGATCTCGCCGGGCCGGCGCTGACCGGGATCCGCCCAATGCTGCAGGCCGCGCGCCTGGATCTTGCCGTAGATGGCGTCGAACTCCTGCTCGGAGACCAGGAAGGCGTAGTGCTGCCTACGGATCTCTTCTCCCTCGGGGACATCGGCGAAATCGAGACTCGCGCCGTGTTCGAGGGCGACAACCAGGAAGGGGCCAAACGGCTTCGGGCTTGGCAGGCCGAACAATTCGGCGAGAAATTCCGCGGACTTCTGTTTGTCGCGAGCGGCGACAATGGTGTGGTTGAAACTGATGGTCATAGTCCTATCCAGTCAACCACCGTCGCCGCGAGGCGACAACGCGCTACTTAGGCGCGGTCAGTTCCAGGGCGATGTTGTCGGGATCGCGGAACTCCAGGATGTAGGACGGCCCAATGTCTTTGATCGGCTCGTGGGTCACCCCCGCCTCGTCGAGATGTGCTGCCGCAGCTTCTAATTCGTCCAGGCTGCCGAGCCGGAACGCGATGTGGTCGAGGCCGGCGCGATCCTCGAAGAAGCGGTCGTTGGCGACCGGTCGCAGCCCGATCAGCGTGCCGCCGAGGTCGTAGACGACACCGCCGTACAGAAAAGCCAACTGCTCGCGGGTGGCCTCGTCGGCGTTCTCCGGAACTTCCAGCAACACCGGCCAACCGAATACGCTCTCGTAGAACTGCCGGGATCTCTCGATGTCGGTGACGGTCAGCCGCACGTGCGCAATGGAAGTACTGGATAGGCCCACCCGACCCATGCTGCCACTGCGGCAGCGCGATGTTGAGTCCGTGCCAGAATCGCGTTCGTGCGGATAGCGATGACCATGCCGGTGATGGAGCCGGATTTGGATGCGACGGTTCTACAGGACTGGGCGCGCGCCATCGACGAGGGGCCGTTCTCGTCGCTGTGCTGGGGCGAGCGCATCACGTTCTCCAACCCCGACAACCTGACCTTGTTGGGCGCGCTGGCCGCCTGGACGAGTCGGGTTCGGTTGGTGACGACGGTGATCGTGCCGCAGCTGCATGATCCGGTGATGCTGGCGAAGGCACTGGCAACGGCCGACATGCTGAGTGGCGGGCGGCTGACGGTCGGCGTCGGCGTGGGCGGCAGGCATGAGGACTACCACGCCGTCGGTGCCGATCTGGCGACGCAGACGATCCGGGGCATGGCCGAACGGGTCGCGGTGATGAAACGGGTGTGGGCGGGGGAGAAGATTACCGAATCAGTGCTACCGGTGGGGCCGTCGCCGGTCCAGCCCGGCGGCCCACCGCTGTTCGTCGGCGCCATCGGGCCCAAGACCGTTCGCAGCGCCGCCGCATGGGCCGACGGACTGGCCGGCACCACGCTCGACCTTGATGTCGCCAAGCAGAACGAGCTTTTCGACGTCGCGCGTGAGGCGTGGGCGCAGGCCGGCAAGCCGCAACCCCACCTTGCGACGTCGTTCTGGTTCGCGTTCGGGGCGCCGGATGAGGCCCGCGCACAGGTGCACGGCCACCTGCGCCGCTACATGAACTGGATTCCGGCCGAATACGTCGACGCGATGGCGCCGACGACGGGCTGGGCCGGCACGGAAGACGAGTTGTTGACGGTGCTGCGGCGATTCGAGGACATCGGCACCGACGAGGTGCAGCTCATTCCGACGAGTTCAGACCTCGGACAGGTCCGACGCGCCGCCGAGGTTGCCGCCCGGCTCTAGGCCGCCAGTGGGCGTGCGGCCGTTGAGGATGTCGACGTAGCGCTGCGCTCCGCCGTCTAGCGCCCGCCGTTCGTCGAGCAGCGTTACGCAGCGCAATGCCAGGTCAACCGATCCGTAGCAGTGATGCGCGATCAGGGCCAGCTGCTTGAGCTGCTCGTCGGTCATCTCATCCGGGCGGCCGAAGTCGCGCACGTAGACCAGGTCCGCGTCGAGGACCTGGTTGGGCTCGAAGTGGGGAACGTCGCCCAACAGAGGTGAGGAGATCCGCCAGGTTTTCATCGCGGGGAAGCCGTGCGGGAGGAATCCCTGGCCGCGCAGTTCCCCGTCGATGTCACCCAATGTCGGCTGGTCCTTGTACAGCGGCGTGAACGAGACCTCGGCCTGGATCGCCACCGCTTCGGCGAGCTTGGTCGTCCCACCCCGAAACACCACGAGCTCGCTGCCCTGAACATCGATCTTGAGCAAGTCGAGGTGCGCAATCTCGGCGATGTCGTCCAGGCGGTGAGTCTGCATGGGGATCTCGACGAGGACGTGCGCAAGCGGTTCGAGGACGCCGAACAAGCCCAGCCGCTCCAGGTCCGGTTCCAGCAGGCTCGACAATCCCCTGCCCCGGCTGACGTACAGGGTGTGCGCGCCGCCGTCGCCCACCGCGCCGTGCACATAGCGTTCGTTCGGGTCGTGCCGTTTGGCCTGCAGTTCGAAGAACGCATCCCGTTGGGCCTCAAAGCCGGTCACCTGGCAGAGGCCGGCCGCGAGCATCGCCGTGTAGGGCGGGTCGTCATCGCCGAGTCTCGCGCCGACATCGACGACCTGCGTCAGGCGCTCGGGTGACAGCAACGCCTGCAACGGATCGGGCACGGGCTCAAGTTCACCATGCTGTTGCTGACACGGACACGTTTAACGCACTTCCGATTTAAGCGGGCAGCCGCTTCTGGTCGATGTCCGGCTGGTGCGGTGGCTGCCCCTTGCGCAGTGTCGCCAGCAACTCGCGATAGGGGCCCACGACGTAGACGGTGTCTCCGCCGCGCAGCCGGGCGTCGCGTCGCGGGCGGAGCTGGAGCGGGGCGTCGAGCCGGGTGATGGCGATGACCCGGGTTTGGGTGGACATCTCGAACATTCGTAGCCCGTCGAGCTCGCTGTCCGCCGCAACGTACATGCTTCCGACCATGAAGTAGCGCTGCCCGACCGAAAACGTCCCCAAGACTTGCAGGCCGATCGCGGCGCCGATGAACCATGGCGCGGCGAGTTCGACGGTCGAGCGGACGGTGTCGAAGCCGAAGCGTCGTGCCACGGCGCTGCCCAGCCGGCGGTCGTAGATGCGCAGCACAATCGGAACCTCGGGCCGGATGACCTTCGGCATCACCCGGGGGCCGAGCATCTCGCGCAGCACGATCCCGGTCTCGATGTTGACCATGTCGTCGTGGGTCAAGACCGCCACCGCGCGCGCGTGGTCGACGCGGGCCGCCTCCAGCGTCTGGCGCAGCGTGGCGTCGCCGAAGATCACCGGCACGCCGAGCTCGGCCGCGGTCGACAAATAGCGGTTGTTCTCGTCTATTTCGATGACCGCGACGTCGTATCCGGCGTCGGTCAGATCGGCGACGACGCGGCTGCCGTGCGAGCCCAGCCCGACGACGATGACGTGGTTGCGCAAGTGGCGTGCCCGCCGGCGACCGGCGGTGTACGCGAAGCGGCGCGAGATGAGCAGGTCGGCGATGAATGCGACCAGGACGGCGGTGGTGATCACGCCGCCGAACATCAACATGATGGCGAACAGTCGCAGCCAGGTCGGCTGCGACAGGAAGCTGAAGTCGCCGTAGCCTACGGTCGCGATGGTCTCGGTGCTGAAGTACAAGGCGTCGACCCAGGTCATCCGCGGGTGGGGTACGTAGCAGAAGCGCAGCAGCACCGTCGAGCCGATCAGCACGGCCAACACCGCGGTGACCGCCCGCACGAACATCGGGTTGACGTCGTTGCGCAGGGCGCGCGCGGCATCGACCATTCGTCGCAGCGGACGGTGCCGTGAGCGCGAGGTGGTGGGGCGAGGGGCCTTGATGCCGCGGGCTGCCAACTCTTCGGCGGTGCCGATCACCGCCGCCCAGTCGCCGGCATGGACCTGAAGGTCGCGACCCGGGCAGGCTTCCAGCAACCCGGGTGTGGGCGAGTTCTTGCCGTGGATCACCGCCACCGGCGCCAGGTCGGCGTAGATCTCCCGCAGCGTCGCGTCGTACGGCACCTCCGCGCCCGACACCACGAACTTGATGCCGGCCGCGTCAAACGGGTGCGAGGGGCGCGCCAGACATGCCTCGACGACCGACGGCACCGCCAGCTCGGCGACATCGAGGATCGCGCCGGTGCCGTTGTCGACCGCTACCGCTGTCCGCAGCACGTCGTTGGCCAGCCGCGCCACCACGCGTACATTCGGGTTGGCATCCCTTGCTAACAAAGCGATTTCGAGATTTATCGCGTCGTCATTGCCCGCACAGATCACCGCAGTCGCGTGCGCAACCCCAGCCTCGGTGAGGTCGTCTTCGGTGTCTGCGACCTCGGTGTCGACGAGCCTGACAACAGGCATACCTGCGCTACTGAGCTCTTCGACAATCGTCCTCGCCAGCGCGTCGTCGCCGCTGACGATGACGTGGCTGTGCATGCCTTGCTGCATGGTTACTCACTCCATCCGGGCGTTAGCGCGATTTGCTAGAACTATCGGGCAGTGTGCCAGATCGTGCCACCCGGCACGATCGATGTCACTGTCTATGCGATCCCCGGCTGGGCGCGTTGCTTTGGTTGCGGCGCAACAACTTCAACTCGCGCCCGCCACCTGGCCCGCGCTGGGGAGGAGGAGACCGAGATACTGTCGAGGTGCCCATCATCGAAACCGTCGCATCCCGCGAGATCTACCGGAACCCGTGGCTGGTGCTCCGCGAGGACGACATTCGCCGCCCGGACGGCAGCTCAGGCATCTACTCTGTGGTGGACAAGCCCAACTATGCGCTGGTGATGCCCTACGACGGGCAGCGATTCCGGTTGGTCGAACAGTTTCGGTATCCGCTGGGAGTGCGGCGGTGGGAGTTTCCGCAGGGCACCGCTCCCGGCCTGGCGGACGCCGAACCGGCCGAGCTCGCCGCGCGTGAGCTCCGCGAGGAGACCGGACTAGGTGCCACCGCGTTCGTGGCGCTGGGCCTGGTCGATGTCGCTCCGGGGATGACCAGCCAGCGGGGGTGGGTGTTCCTGGCGACCGGGATCACCGAGGGCGAAGCGGAGCGCGAGCACGAAGAGCAGGACATGCGCAGCGCGTGGTTTCCCCGCGACGAGGTCGAGCAGATGATCCGCTCCGGGGTGATCGCCGACGCGCAGTCGATCGCCGCCTACGGCTTGTTCCTGCTGCAGAAACAGTGATCGTGTCCGCGCCGATACCTCGTTGCGTCATCGCATACGCACCATTGACGTGGTGTGTTCACGATCGCTTGCTGCCACGCGCTGGGCAGCGGTCCTTGGCACCGTAGCGCTTGCGGTCCTCGGCGTCCCCGCCGTTCGCGTGCACGCGGCGATGCCGGCCTGGAACGGGAAATACTCGTTGGTGCGCTACGCCGTCCAGAAGACGGGCACCAGCGTGGCCGCCGGTCAAGCCGAGCCCACCTTCAGCGCCGACTACGTCTTCGTGACGTCGTGTTCGTCGGGGCCATGCGTCGCCACGGCCACCAACGGACCGGTTCCCAAGAACCCGACCCTGCCGCAGCCGTCCCACTACGTCTGGGACGGAACAAGATGGGTCGAGCACTTCGACTTTCAGTGGGATTGCTATATGGGAGAAGGGAATCCGAAAGTCTGGGCACCCGCGAAGTCGTGGGCCTTCTACACCCCGCAGCCCGACGGTTCGCTGCGGGGCACCTGGCACACCGACATCGACAGCGGCCCGTGTCGTGGAACCGTGGAAATGCCGGTCGCTGCCTTTTCGGCCGGGTGATTCCGGCCGGTCGAGGGACTACGGGCAGTAGTTCGATTCCGCGGCGCTCACGATGGCGGTGGCGTCCGCGTAGCTGAAGCTGCTGTTCAAGCCGGAGTGGACGTCAGCGGCCAACTGGTCCGGCGTTTGACCGGCGGCCCGGTTTGAGCAGATGGCATGGCCGAGCGAAATCAGAGTGGAATCCCCTCCCGGCTGCCAGACGACGCCGATCTTCTTCAGCTGGGCGAGATACCCGTCGTCGTCGGCGGTGGCAACTCCACTGCCCGCGGTGAGCACGGCAGCAATTGCGGCAGGGATACACAGCAGGCGTAGTCCGCGAACAGACA
Source organism: Mycobacterium numidiamassiliense (assembly GCF_900157365.1). GTDB lineage: Bacteria > Actinomycetota > Actinomycetes > Mycobacteriales > Mycobacteriaceae > Mycobacterium > Mycobacterium numidiamassiliense. Next base: position 2,074,370 of record NZ_FUEZ01000004.1, read on the forward strand.
TCGTTCGCCTCCTTCTTGGGGTAAGGGGTTGCAACGGCATCATTATGGGCTTCGTTAGCTGGGATTGCGCGCCGAACTGATGATGCTGGCAAACGATCGCGGAACACCCGAATCCGATGCGCGAGCGACGCGCGGTCGCAGCACGGCTACCACCTGCAGTTATTCAGGTTCGTGTGCTTAGGTCGGGAGTGTGAAACCTTCGGTTCTGTTTTCCCGCGAAACTGCGGCGGTCAGGATTGCGGTTGCCGTGATGGTTGGAGCCGGCGTCGCTTTCGCGGTGGGGAGCACGATCGGCTGGAGATTTGCGCTCACCGGTTGGGTCGCTGCCGCGCTGGTTTATGTGGGGTGGACGTGGCTCATCGTGGGCGGGATGGACGCCACGCAGACGTGCCGGTATGCGAACAGGGAGGACCCCACCCGGTGGGTCGCCGACGTGGTCATCGTCTCGGCGAGCATCGCGAGCCTGGGCGGTGTCGGCTATGTGGTTGCGGCCGGGTCGCATTCGGGCGCCAAAGCCGTCGCCGCCGCCCTTGTCGGCATTTTGACCGTCGCGGCGTCCTGGTTTGCCGTGCACACGTTGTACACGGTGCACTACGCGCGGCTCTACTACCGGGGCGAGCCCGGGGGAATCAATTTCCATGACCCCGAGCCGCCGAGCTTTCGCGACTTCGCGTATGTCGCCTTCACCGTCGGCATGACCTACCAGGTGTCGGACACTGAGATCGGTTTGACGTCAATCAGATCCACGGTGCTGCGACACGCGTTGCTGTCCTACCTGCTTGGTGCGGTCGTTCTGGCCGTCACTATCAATTTGATTGCGGGGCTGAGCTCGCGCGTTGGATAGTGTTCTGCCGCTAGCCAATTCGTGTGAGAACGAAGTCGTCGTGTTGGTCGCCAAGACCGCACGGCGCGGAGGTCTCCAAGAAGTCGACCTCGCCGGTGAGCGTTTGCGGATCCCATGATTGGTTGACGGTCACCGGATGTTGACTGTTATCCGGACACACGGCGCCCTCCGGGACGGTTCGGGTCACGGTGTAACGGCCGTTGACCAGCGGGGCATCAAACCCGGCATCCGGTGCTGTGCTCACGTGGGCGACGCAGGCCGGCGTGCACGTGGTTTTGATGATCCAGGTGCCCGTCAGGCCGTCTTCGTCGGCGTAAGAGTAGACGCCGTTCATCCTTGTTTCGTCCGTAGCCCCGGCCGGCGGTGCCGGTGTGCAAAGTCCGGCGTTGGCACCGATCGCGGCCGCCGCCATGAATGTGTTGATCCGCATGCTTTTTCGTCCTTGCGTCGCTGAGGGATGAGTTTGTTATACCGCCGCCTCCCCGTTGTGCGGCAAGCATTTCGGGAGCATTCATGGCTAAGTCAAATCGGTGAAGTCATATCTATGAATTGCCCGAGTCGGACGCGGCGCGCCCCGCCACCGTCCGCGCTGACACCCACGCCCGGCCGGAAAGACCGGCGGCGGCGCGGATCTCTCGGCGCGCTGCGGCGCGATCCGTGTCGGGAAAGATATAGTGGCTCAACGCGGTTCGTGCGATTGCGCCGGCGAGGTCGCGGGGTGCCAGTGCGGTGGTGATGGCGCCTTCGCTCGCGCAGAGCTGCAAAACCGCCACCAGCCCGTCGGCAAGCATGGGTAGCGCCGCGGCCATCTGGCCGTGCGCGAAGTCGGGCTCGAGGTCGAGCAGGTGCCCGGGCGGCTGAGCCTCGACGAAGCTTGCGACCACGTCGACCGCGGCTTCCAGCCGTGCGACGCCGACGACTCCGGACATGGCGTTGTCCATCGCCGCGTTGAAGCGACGCCGTTCGCGCTTTCCCAGCGCGTCGACGAGGCCGTCTTTGGATGCGAAGTAACGGTAGATGGTGGGCCGCGATACTCCGGCCAGGTTTGCCACGTCCGACAGCGACAACTTGCGGGCACCGGTCCGAAATACCAGGCGCTGGGTGGCGTCCAGGATTCGATCGGCCAAATCTCCGTGATCTGAGCCGCGTGATTCGGCGATCGACACCGCGGCGGCCCTTACAGCTTGCCGAGCTTGCGCAGCCACGAGATCAGCAGCCGCAGTCCGTCGTCAAAGGACATGGGGTCATACCCGAGGCGCCGGGCGGTCAGGTTGTCTGTGCTTCTGGGCGAACGCTTGCCCGTGGCCGCGGCTTTCGCGATGGCCATCAAGGTAGGCCCGAACTCGGCAGTCAACGCCTCGGGATCGGTGCGGTAGTCGAGATCCTCGACGCGGTGGTCGATTCCGGCGACCTCGCAGGCCCGGTTGATGCCACCGGCGGTACTGAAGGTGTCTTCGGGCCGGCCGACCAACAGGTAGCGCTCGCCGGCCACCCCGTTGTCCAGTGCCGCGATCGAGCCCTTCGCGACATCGGCCCCTGCGACCCAGGTCACCGGAAAAGCTAAGTAGCGCTTGATCTTTCCGCGCATGCCTGCCAACAGCACTCGATTGAAACTGGTGCGATGCAACGCGCGTTCCATGACCAGGCCCGGACCGTAGATGGCGCCTGGGTGGCAGGTCAGCACGTCGTCGCCCGCGGCAGCGCGCTGGTGCGCTTCCAGGAAGGCGGCGAGCTTGGTGACGGTGTAGGGGTCGTTCGGCGGATTCTGCAGGACGGGCGCCTCTTCGAACGCCAGCCCCGTGCTCAAGTCCAGGAAGGTGGCGGTGCTCAGGGCGACCACCCGCCGCATACCGTGGGCTTTCGCGGCATCCAGGACGTTCGTCGTCCCGACCAGGTTGACGGCCTTGAAGTCGTCGATGTCCTGACTCGCGCCACCGAGCAGTGCCGCACAGTGGATGGCCGCCTCTGCGCCCTTAGCAGCTGCGAGGACGTCGTCGGCGTCGCTGATGTCGCCCTTGACCAATTCGACGCCGATCTCGGCCAGCGCCGCGGCGGCGTCGGGATCGCGAACCAGGGCGCGAACCTGGTCACCACGCTCGATCAGCTGCTCGCAGACGTTGGCGCCGGTTTGACCCGTCGCGCCGGTGACGAAGATCGTGCTGGCCATCGCGGCCTCCCTGGGCTGGACTGCATTACATATCGAACATATTCAGTGAGAACTGTAAACCTTGAAGTGGGATTGTTCTATAGTCACTCCATGGCACTCGACCCCTCAAGCGTGCTCCTGACCGACCGCGTCGCGGTCGTCACCGGTGGCGGCTCCGGTATCGGCCGCGGCATCGCGGCGGGGCTGAAGGCATTTGGCGCGCGGGTCGCGATCTGGGAGCGAAACCCCGATACCTGCGCGTCCGCCGCCGAGGAGATCGGTGCTCTCGGTATTCCGGTCGACGTCCGGGACAGCGCCGCGGTGGACGCCGCGCTGGCGCAGACCTCCGGGGAGCTTGGGCCGGTGACGATCCTGGTCAACAATGCCGGGGGTGTCTTCTGGTCGGGGATCCTCGACACCAGCGAGAACGGCTGGGACGCCCTGTACAAGTCGAACCTGCGCCACGTCTACCTGTGCACGCAGCGGGTGGCCCGCAACCTCGTCGAGCAGAAACTGCCCGGCAGCATCATCAGCGTCACGTCGATCGAGGGTGTGCGCGCCGCACCCGGTTACGCGACGTACGCGGCGGCCAAGGCGGGCGTCATCAACTACACCAAGACCGCCGCGCTCGAGCTGGCCCCGCACGGCATCCGGGTCAACGCGCTGGCCCCCGATATCACCTGGACCGAAGGCCTCGCGCAGATTGCGCCACCGGGCACCGAGGGGCGAGTCGGACTCACCGTACCGATGGGACGCGCGGGTCACGTCGACGAAATGGCAGGCGCGGCAGTATTTCTCGCATCCGACATGGCCAGCTACGTCACCGGCCAGACGATCCATGTCGACGGCGGCACGCATGCGGCCAGCGGCTGGTACCACCACCCGGAGACCGGCGCCTACGCGCTCGGACCAACAACTCAATAAGGGCGAAAGAAATTCGCTAATTCACATCCGCTGCTCGCAATAGCGCTTGTGGGGATAATGGCTGCAATCAGCTAATCGCCCGTATTCATCGAGACGTGCGCTGACATCCCACCGTCGATCGAAATCATTTGTCCGGTAATGTAGCGGGACTGCTCGGAGGCCAGAAAAACGACGAGCTCCGCGACGTCCTGCGGCTGTCCGACATAGGGCGTCAACGTGGCGCGGCCGAGGCCGTCGAGGATCTCGTCGGACAGGTGCGCGCGCACGGCGTCGGTGAGAATCAATCCGGGCACGATGGTGTTCGCCCGCACGCGCCGCTTTCCCTCGCTGGTCGCCACGTACATCGTCAGGGCGTGCACCCCCGCCTTCGAAACGCCGTAGGCCAGGCGGGTCCGGTCAGCCGACAGGGCCGCTCCCGACGACATGTTGATGATCGAACCCCCGCCGCCGCTACGCATTTCGGGGACGGCATATTTGCACATGAGCAGCTGACTTCCGAGGTTGACCTCCATTGACCGCTGCCAGACCTCGATGGGCATCTCCGAGACCGTGGTGTCGCGGGACAAGAAGCCGCTGGCGGTCAACGCCGCGTTGTTGTGCAGGACGTCGACGCGGCCGAACTCAGCCACCGTGGCAGCCACCGCGGACCTCGCCGCGTCTTCCTCGGCGAGATCGCCGCCGACGGCGATCGCATGGGCCCCGGTTCGCCGAATCTCGACGGCAACCTCGTTGGCCTTCGCCTCGTCGATATCGACGACGGCAACGGCCGCACCTTCGCGGGCCAATTCGCGCGCCGTCGCCGCACCAATCCCGCCGGCACCTCCGGTAACTATCGCCACTTTTCCGGCAAGTCTGGACATCGAATTCTCCCGCATTGGCTTCTTTTCAGTGACGCATAAAAAAGATAGCCTGAATTAATGCCGCGTATTGCACCAATCCCGATGGAAGAGCTCAGCTCGCGCTCCCGCGAAATCGTCGACGCGGGTGTTGCCGCCGGGCTCTACGCGACGCCGGTGCCCCTGCAGATCTTCGCCTACCGCAGCGCACAGCTCGAGCAGGTCAATATGGCCAGGACCCACCTGGGTGCCGGCACGCTGCTCGGCGGCCGCATCCTGGAGCTCCTGCGCATCCGCAGCGCTCAACTGGGCGAGTGCGAACCCTGCAGCCAGTCGCGCAAACATGACTCAATCACCGACGAGGATGTCGCGTGCCTGCTCGCGCCGGGCCACGGCACGCTGACGCCACAGGAGGAGATGGCCGTCGAGTTCATCGACCTGCTCTCGGCCGATCACCACGCCATGGACGACGAGTTCTACAAACGGTTGGGTGAGCATTTCACCGCCGCACAGATCATCGAGCTCGGGTTCACCTGCGCCGGCGTCATGGGATTGCATCGCTTCATCCACACCCTCAACGTCTACGGAGACTCGGCGCCCGTCATCGAATACGACCGGGATCACATCGACAGCGCGAAGCAGGAGTAAGGGTGCCAACCCGAAACTTTGCTGATGCCAACGCATTTCATCGGGCGATGCGCGCCTTCATCGCCACGAAGGTGGGGGTGGCGCTTTTCCGCCCGACGGCACACCACCTCGATCGGCTGGCCAGCGCGCTCACCGGTGGTCGACGCAGCGCCTCTCTGATCGTGACCGGCGTTCCCGCTGTCATGCTCACCACCACTGGGGCGAAGTCGGGGGAGCCTCGTACCGTCGCGGTATTCCCGATCCCGCACCCCGAAGGACTGGCCGTCATCGCGTCGAATTTTGGCGGCACCAAGCACCCGGCCTGGTATCACAATCTCAAGGCCAACCCACAAGCGACTGTCTGTATCGAGGGCGATACCTGGGATGCCGTCGCGCGAGTTGCCCCGCCCGGCGAGCGCGACGAGATCTACGCGAAAGGCATCGAAATCTATCCCGGCTGGCGCACGTACGAAATAACGGCCGGCGATCGCCACATCGAGGCATTCGTCCTCGCCCGGAGTTAGCGCGCGCTCGACCTCCGTCAGCGGGCCTTACCTGGTCCGCATCGTCTCCGCGAACACGACCACGATCATGCCGAGGAGGATCGATCCCCAAAAGATCGAGCCGGCACCGAAGACGAAGAACTCGACCGCGACCACGGCCGCGACAATCGCGATAACCACCCAGCGACTCACCGCAGAACTGTAACCCGCCGGCACGGCTAGGGCGCGACCGCATACCGCGGCAAGGGCCCGTTGCCGCGCGCTTGATGACGTCAGCGACGATTTGGAACCTACGTCTTCGGCGACAGTTCCTGCGCGACAACGACTGTCGCGGGCGCCCGTGAGCGCCTGAGATTTCGCTCGCAAGCTCGTGCGTCCTAAATTCGGTCGGGGGTGTTGTGGGACAGAGACATTGGACACTCAGCACGATCGGCTGACTGCCTACCGCATGGGACGCATGACGGATTTGAGGGCCCTCGCGTCACCACCACGGCGCACCGGGGCGAGGCCCGCCGGAACGCGGGGCCGTAGTGCCCCGCCGGAACCGGCGCGCGGGGACCGCAAGTCGGGCATAGGGTCTTACTATCTGCTCCGACGTTAAGCACCAAATCTGAACTTTCTCAACCAAATCCGCAGCCAGAGGAGACTCTTATGCCGTTTGCACGTATCGATCTGCTTAAGGGAAAAACCGCCGAGTATCGCGCCGCTGTGGCCGACGTCGTGTACAAGGGAATTGTCGATGTCCTGAAGGCGCCGGAGGGCGACCGTTTCATAGTCATCGGCGAGCATTCACCTGATAATTTGATTTTCGACCAACACTTCCTGGGCTGGGATCGATCGCCTGATTTCATCTTGATCCAAGTGACCAGCACTGTCGGAAATGATAAAGATGTGAAGCTGGCATTCTTCCGGTATGTAGCTGACGAACTGAAGAGCAAGCTGTCCGTACGCCCTGATGACATCATGATTAACACGGTCTTCGTCGACCGTTCGGATTGGTCGTTCGGCAACGGCGATCCGTGGGTTTAGCAGAGCCGGGGTTGCTGTGCAATAAGCGCAGCGGACAGGCCGAGACACGCACGCCCAGCAATCTGACCAGCGATGGCAAAAATGCACAGGAAATGCATGCCGAGATTGGCTCACCTCAAAACCACGCTTGACCTGCGAGAATGCTTGTGCCCCCGGCAGGATTCGAACCTGCGGCCTTCTGCTCCGGAGGCAGACGCTCTATCCCCTGAGCTACGGGGGCGCACAGACACATGCTGCGCCATTGGGCCCAGACAGACTAACGCATCAAGGTGGCTGCTCCGTCATCGCAACGGATTCGGGGCGCGGGCACCCCAGCCAATAGGATGGACGCTCGTGACCCCCGCCGACCTGGCTGAGCTGCTCAAAATCACCGCCGCCGCGGTGCTGGCCGAGCATGGCCTCGACGTGTCTGCGCTGCCCGCAACGGTCACTGTGGAGCGGCCGCGCAACCCCGAGCACGGCGATTACGCCAGCAACCTGGCGTTGCAGCTGGGAAAGAAGGTCGGTACCAACCCGCGTGAGCTGGCCGGATGGCTCGCGCAGGCGCTCGCGCGGGCCGACGGGATCGCCGCGGCGGAGGTGGCCGGGCCGGGCTTCATTAACCTGCGGCTGGAAGCGTCGGCGCAGGCGGTGGTGATCAACAACGTCATCGACGCGGGCCAAAGCTTCGGCGCCTCCGACGACCTCGCCGCACACAACATCAACCTCGAGTTCGTCTCGGCCAACCCGACCGGGCCGATCCACATCGGCGGTACCCGTTGGGCCGCCGTCGGCGATGCGCTGGGCCGGCTGCTCACCAACCAGGGCGCCTCCGTGGAGCGTGAGTACTACTTCAACGACCACGGCGCCCAGATCGACCGCTTCGCCAGCTCGCTGATCGCCGCCGCCAAGGGCGAGCCGACCCCGAACGACGGATATGCGGGCAGCTACATCGTCGACATCGCCGCGGACGTGCTGAAGAAGGCGCCCGACGCGCTCAGCCTGCCCGAGGCCGAGATGCATGAGACCTTCCGCGAGATCGGCGTCGACCTGATGTTCACCCACATCAAAGAGTCGCTGCACGAATTCGGCACCGACTTCGACATCTACACCCACGAAGACTCCATGCACACCAGTGGCCTGGTCGACCAGGCTGTCGCCAAGCTTCGCGAGACCGGCAACATCTTCGAGAAGGACGGCGCAACCTGGTTGCGCACCACCGCTTTTGGCGACGACAAGGACCGCGTCGTGATCAAGAGCGACGGCAAGCCGGCCTACATCGCCGGCGACATCGCCTACTACCTGGACAAGAGGCAGCGCGGTTTCGACCTGTGCATCTACATGCTCGGTGCCGACCACCACGGGTACATCGCCCGGCTCAAGGCGGTCGCCGCGGCCTTCGGTGACGACCCGGCCACCGTCGAGGTCCTCATCGGTCAGATGGTCAACCTCGTCCGCGACGGGCAGCCCGTCCGGATGAGCAAGCGGGCCGGGACCGTGATCACACTCGACGACCTGGTCGATGCTCTCGGCGTGGATGCCGCGCGCTACAGCATGATCCGCTCGTCCGTCGACACCCCGATCGACATCGACCTGGCGCTGTGGTCCTCGGCCTCTAACGAAAACCCGGTCTACTACGTGCAATACGCGCATGCGCGGCTCTCCGCGCTGGCGCGCAGCGCGGCCGAGCTCGGCTTGATCCCCGACACCTGTCACCTCGAGCTGCTCAGCCACGACAAAGAGGGCACGTTGTTGCGCACCATCGGGGAATTCCCGCGAGTGCTGAAAACGGCTGCGTCCCTGCGCGAACCGCACCGGGTGTGCCGGTATCTGGAGGACCTCGCCGGTGACTACCACCGGTTCTACGACTCGTGCCGAGTGTTGCCCCAGGGCGACGAGCAACCCACCGACCTGCACACCGCGCGCCTGGCACTGTGCCAGGCCACCCGGCAGGTCATCGCCAACGGCCTGGCGATACTCGGCGTTACTGCTCCGGAGCGAATGTGAACGTCCACCCCGCCGGTCCCCGGCACGCCGAAGAAACGCGTCCCGCGCAGAGCCCGCTGCGTCCGCAGTCCCCCGAGGAGCTGCTGCGGCTGGCGCCAAACGTGTGGCCGCGCAACGTTGCTCGCGACGAAGCCGGCGTGACCGGCATCGCGGGAGTCGCGGTGACCGACCTCGCGCAGGAGTACGGCACCCCGCTGTTCGTCATCGACGAGGACGACTTCCGCTCTCGCTGTCGAGAGATCGCGGCGGCGTTCGGCGGCGGGCAGAACGTGCACTACGCCGCCAAGGCCTTCCTGTGCAGTGAGATAGCCCGCTGGATCGACGAGGAGGGCCTCAACCTCGACGTCTGCACCGGCGGAGAGCTGGCCGTCGCACTGCACGCCAACTTCCCGCCCGAGCGGATCACCTTCCACGGCAACAACAAATCCGTGTCGGAGTTGACCACTGCCGTCGAAGCCGGGGTGGGCCACATCGTCTTGGATTCGATGATCGAAATCGATCGCCTCGACGCCATTGCGGGAGAGGCCGGCATCGTCCAGGATGTCTTCGTTCGTTTGACCGTCGGGGTCGAAGCCCACACCCACGAATTCATCTCCACCGCACACGAAGATCAGAAGTTCGGACTGTCGGTCTCCAGTGGCGCGGCGGCGGCAGCGGTAAGCCGGGTCTTCGCCACCGACCACCTGCGACTGGTCGGCCTGCACAGCCACATCGGTTCGCAGATCTTCGATGTCGCCGGCTTCGAGATCGCGGCGCGCCGTGTCCTCGGTCTATTGCGGGACGTCGTCGCCGAGTTCGGTATCGAGAAGACCGCACAGATTTCGACTGTGGATCTCGGTGGTGGCCTGGGCATCTCGTACCTGGCACCTGACGACCCACCCCCGGTCGCCGAACTGGCGGCCAAGCTGAGCGCCATCGTGCGCGACGAGTCCGCCGCCGTCGGACTGCCGACCCCGAGGCTGGTGGTCGAGCCTGGGCGCGCCGTCGCCGGGCCGGGCACCATCACGCTCTACGAAGTCGGCACCGTCAAGGACGTCGACGTCAGTAGCACCGCACACCGTCGGTACGTCAGTGTCGACGGCGGCATGAGCGACAACATCCGCACCGCGCTGTACGACGCGCAGTACGACGCTCGGCTGGTCTCTAGGGTCAGCGACGCGCCGGCGACGCTGGCCCGCATCGTCGGAAAGCACTGCGAGAGCGGCGATATCGTCGTGCGCGATACCTGGGTGCCTGGTGACCTGAAGCCGGGCGACCTGCTTGGGGTGGCCGCAACCGGCGCCTATTGCTATTCGCTGTCCAGCCGTTACAACATGGTCGGCCGGCCCGCCGTGGTCGCGGTTCGCGATGGGCGGGCGCGGCTGATCCTGCGCCGAGAGACCGTCGAGGATCTGCTTAGTCTGGAAGTGAGGTGAACCGTGTCCGATGACGTCAAGCCGGTCGGCGTAGCTGTGCTCGGATTGGGCAACGTCGGCAGCGAAGTTGTCCGCATCATCAAGGACAGCGCCGACGATCTGGCGGCTCGTATCGGAGCGCCGCTGGCGTTGCGCGGCATCGGAGTTCGCCGCGTGGCCCCCGACCGCGGTGTTCCGGTGGAGCTGCTCACCGACAAGGTCGAGGAGCTGGTGTCGCGCGAAGACGTCGACATCGTCGTCGAGTTGATGGGCCCCGTCGAGCCATCCCGCAAGGCGATCCTGACCGCGCTCGAGCACGGCAAGTCCGTCGTCACCGCCAACAAGGCGCTGCTGTCCACCTCCACCGGCGAATTGGCGCAGGCAGCCGAAAATGCGCAGGTCGACTTGTATTTCGAGGCCGCGGTCGCCGGCGCCATCCCGGTTATCCGGCCCCTGACCCAGTCGCTGGCCGGCGACACCGTGGTCCGGGTGGCCGGGATCGTCAACGGCACCACCAACTACATCCTGTCCGCGATGGACAGCACCGGTACCGACTACGAGAGCGCCCTGGCCGATGCCAGCGCCCTGGGCTACGCCGAGGCCGATCCTACCGCGGACGTCGAAGGCTACGACGCGGCGGCCAAGGCCGCGATCCTGGCCTCCATTGCCTTCCACACCCGGGTCACCGCCGACGACGTGTATCGCGAAGGCATCACGAAAATCACCCCGGCCGACTTCGCCACCGCACATGCGTTGGGCTGCAACATCAAGCTGCTGTCCATCTGCGAGCGCATCACCGGCGACGATGGTCAGGAACGGGTCTCGGCGCGCGTCTATCCGGCGCTGGTGCCGTTGACGCATCCGCTGGCCACCGTCAGCGGAGCCTTCAACGCCGTGGTCGTCGAGGCCGAGGCGGCGGGGCGGTTGATGTTCTACGGCCAGGGCGCCGGCGGGGCGCCCACCGCATCGGCGGTGCTCGGTGACCTGGTAATGGCTGCGCGCAACCGGGTGCTGGGCAGCCGCGGTCCCAAGGAATCGAAATATGCCCAATTGCCCATTGCACCAATGGGATTGATCTCCACGCGTTACTACGTGAGCATGAATGTTGCCGACCGGCCCGGCGTGTTGTCCTCGGTGGCAGCCGAATTCGCCAAGCGCGAGGTCAGCATCGCCGAAGTTCGCCAGGAAGGTGTGGAGGACGGCGGACGGCGGGTTGGTGCCCGCATCGTGGTGGTCACGCACAGCGCCACCGACGCGGCGCTCTCCGAAACCGTAGATGCGCTCGCCGATTTGGACGCTGTGCTGGGTGTGGCCAGCGTGTTGCGACTGGAAGGGTCCGGCATATGAGCGTTCCGCGAACGGCCACGCACCAGCCCTGGCCGGGTTTGATCGCCGCCTATCGCGACCGGCTGCCGGTCGGCGACGATTGGGTACCGGTCACACTCCTCGAGGGCGGAACCCCGCTGATCGCGGCCACCCGGCTCTCCGAAAAGACCGGCTGCACGGTCTATCTCAAGGTCGAGGGCCTCAACCCCACGGGATCCTTCAAAGACCGCGGCATGACGATGGCGGTCACCGAGGCGGTGGCCCGTGGGCAGCAGGCCGTGTTGTGCGCGTCGACGGGCAACACCTCAGCCTCGGCGGCGGCCTATGCGGCCCGCGCCGGCATCACCTGCGCGGTGTTGATACCGCAGGGCAAGATCGCGATGGGCAAGCTCGCGCAGGCAGTCATGCACGGCGCCAAGATCATTCAGATCGAGGGCAACTTCGACGACTGCCTGGAGCTGGCCCGCAAGATGGCCGCCGACTTCCCGACGATCTCGCTGGTCAACTCCGTCAACCCGGTGCGCATCGAAGGCCAGAAGACGGCGGCGTTCGAAATCGTCGACGCGCTGGGCACCGCGCCCGACGTGCACTCTCTCCCGGTCGGCAACGCCGGGAACATCACCGCCTATTGGAAGGGCTACACCGAATACCACCAGGAGGGCGTGTTCGAGAAGTTGCCGCGGATGCTGGGCACCCAGGCAGCGGGCGCGGCGCCGCTGGTACACGGCAAGCCGGTCAGCAACCCCGAGACCATTGCGACCGCGATCCGCATCGGCGCTCCGGCGTCGTGGACGGCCGCCGTCGCCGCGCAGCAGCAATCCAACGGGCGTTTCCTGGCCGCGACCGACGACGAGATCCTGGCCGCCTACCACCTGGTGGCCGAATCCGAAGGAGTCTTCGTCGAACCCGCATCGGCGGCCAGCATCGCGGGCCTGCTCAAGTCCGTCGAGGACGGCTGGGTGGCGCGCGGCTCGACCGTGGTGTGCACGGTGACGGGCAATGGGCTCAAGGATCCGGACACCGCGCTGAAGGATATGCCGACCGTGGCCGCGCTTCCCGTGGATCCCGTGCTCGTTGTCGAGAAGCTGGGGCTCGCGTAGTGGCGATCGCAAACGCGCCGAAGCCGGGTGCAGCGGGTCGTCACGCATCGAATCTGAGAGTGTGTCCGTGACCCAGATGCTGCCCGCAGGGCTGGTGGCAAGCGCCGTCGTGTCGGCGTCCAGTGCCAACCTCGGCCCGGGTTTCGACAGCATCGGGCTGGCCTTGAACCTGTGCGACGAAATCGTGGTCGAGACAACGGGTTCAGGCCTGAAAGTAATAGTCGAGGGCGAGGGCGCCGGTCAGGTCCCGCTCGGGCCCGAACACCTGGTGGTGCGGGCCATCGAACGAGGCCTGCAGGCGGCCGGGGCCAGCGCACCGGGCATGCTGGTGCGTTGTCGCAACGCCATCCCGCATTCTCGCGGCCTGGGCTCGTCGGCGGCGGCAGTTGTCAGCGGCCTGGCTGCGGCGAATGGCCTTATCGCACAAACGGATTCGACACCGCTGACCGAGGCGCAGCTGATCCAGCTGTCCTCGGAGTTCGAGGGTCATCCCGACAACGCCGCGGCCGCGGTGCTAGGTGGCGCCGTGGTTTCGTGGGTCGACCGCGGCGGCCCCGCGCCCGAATATTCGGCCGTTGGGCTGCGCCTTCATCCCGATATCCGGCTGTTCTGCGCGATCCCCGAGGAACGGTCGTTGACGTCGGAAACTCGGGTGCTGCTGCCCGTCGAAGTCAGCCACGACGACGCCACGTTCAACGTCAGCCGCGCCGCGTTGCTGGTGGTGGCGCTGACCAATCGCCCCGATCTGCTGATGCCGGCCACTGAAGATCTCCTGCATCAACCGCAGCGTGCCTCGGCAATGCCCGCCTCCGCGGAATATTTGCGGCTGCTGCGGCGTCTTAACGTGTCAGCGACGCTTTCGGGGGCGGGCCCATCGCTGATAGCGCTCAGCACACAGCCACAATTGCCTGGTGAAGCGGTGGACTATGGAGCCGCGCATGGATTTACCATCACTGAGATGGCCGCCGGCGGAGGAGTTCGCTGGAGCCCGGGTGTCACAGTTCGGAGTTAATCCACAGCGTGGTCGGAGGGTTTGCTTGCTTCCGGCCCAGATGCGGGCTATCCTCGGAGCCGTCCAGCAATCGCAGCATCTGCATCTGCAAAAACTGCCTTGCCGCTAGGACAACTACCAATTCTTCTCGTGGACGAGGTTCGCCGCTTTCCGCCGCCCATTAGGCGATCACCGTTGTAGAGACGATTGGGTGCACTCGGCAATTTGGCTGACTGCAACGAACCCTCGTATGAACTGATCAGCGAGGGAAAGAAAGGAAATCCGTGACTGATACGGACCTCTTCACGGCTGGCGAAAGCACCGATGGCGACCAGCTGTCGAGCCCCGTGACCACAGACACTCCAGACGTCAAGAACACCCCGGTCGGCTCCCTGTCCACCATGGTGCTGCCCGAATTGCGCGCACTGGCGAACCAGGCCGGCGTCAAGGGGACGTCGGGTATGCGCAAGAACGAACTCATCGCCGCCATCAAGGAGACCCGGGGACAGGCCAACGGCACGTCGGTCAAAGACCATCCCGCCTCCGAAGACAACGGGAAACCCGACGTGGCCGACGCCGAAACGCCGACCGCCCAAGGGCACCAGAACGATTCGACGGACGAGGCGCCGCGCCGCGAACGCCGCAGTGCCTCCCGTGACGCGGGGTCAGCTGATTCCGCGACCGACGAGGCGGACCGCGAAGACACGCGCGGCGGCAAGGGCGAGAACCGCAACGGCAAGCCCCGCGGCGACTCCGAAGAGCGCCAGGGCAACCGGCAAGAATCCAAGAACGACGACCGCGGATCCGATTCGAGCAACGATCGCGGCGGTGACAGACAGGGCTCAGGCGGCCAGCAGAATCGCGGCGGCTCGAACCAGCAAGACGACGAAGACGGCGAAGGCCGTCAGGGTCGCCGGGGACGCCGGTTCCGCGACCGTAGGCGCCGCGGCGAACGGACGGGCGAAGGCGGTGGCGGTGGCGACGCCGAGCTGCGCGATGACGACGTCGTCCAGCCGGTCGCCGGCATTCTCGATGTCCTGGACAACTACGCGTTCGTGCGCACCTCCGGCTACCTGGCCGGCCCGCACGACGTCTACGTCTCCATGAACATGGTGCGGAAGAACGGCCTGCGCCGCGGCGACGCGGTGACCGGCGCGGTTCGGGTGCCCAAAGAGGGCGAGCAGCCCAACCAGCGGCAGAAGTTCAACCCGCTGGTCCGCCTCGATACCGTGAACGGTGGACCGGTCGAGGACGCCAAGAAGCGTCCCGATTTCACCAAGATGACGCCGTTGTACCCCAACGAGCGGCTGCGGCTGGAGACCACGCCCGACCGGCTGACCACCCGGGTCATCGACCTGATCATGCCGATCGGCAAGGGCCAGCGTGCGCTGATCGTGTCGCCGCCCAAGGCGGGTAAGACGACGATCCTGCAGGACATCGCGAACGCGATCACCAAGAACAACCCGGAATGCCACCTCATGGTCGTGCTCGTCGACGAGCGCCCTGAGGAGGTCACCGACATGACGCGCTCGGTCAAGGGCGAGGTCATCGCCTCGACGTTCGACCGGCCGCCGTCCGACCACACCGCGGTCGCCGAGCTGGCGATCGAGCGGGCCAAGCGGCTGGTGGAGCAGGGCCGCGACGTCGTGGTGCTGCTGGACTCGATCACCCGACTGGGCCGTGCGTACAACAACGCGTCGCCGGCGTCGGGCCGCATCCTGTCCGGTGGTGTCGACTCGACCGCCCTGTACCCGCCCAAGCGTTTCCTGGGTGCGGCGCGCAACATCGAGGAAGGCGGGTCGCTGACCATCATCGCCACCGCGATGGTCGAGACCGGCTCCACCGGCGACACGGTCATCTTCGAGGAATTCAAGGGCACCGGTAACGCCGAGCTCAAGCTGGACCGCAAGATCTCCGAGCGCCGGGTCTTCCCCGCGGTCGACGTCAACCCGTCCGGTACCCGCAAGGACGAACTGCTGCTCTCGCCCGACGAGTTCGGCATCGTGCACAAGCTGCGCCGCGTGCTCTCGGGCCTGGACTCTCACCAGGCCATCGACCTGCTGATGTCGCAGCTGCGCAAGACCAAGACCAACTACGAGTTCCTGGTCCAGGTGTCGAAGACGACGCCGGCGAACATGGACAACGACTAGCGAGCCCCTGTAGCGGCAGGAAAACCCGCCGCTACACCGCCGGGAATGCGGGGGCGCATCTCGGTGTTTGGGATGATGGCGGTTGACCTGGCATAATCGAGGCTCGATTACCCCAGAACCGCCTTTTGGTTCGGAGTTCACGCCCAACCGCCGGATTCACGTGGCGGGCCAGGGCGACAAACGATCGAAGAGGACACCATGAAAGCTGACATCCACCCCACCTACGCGGAGACGACCGTGCTCTGCGGGTGCGGCAACTCCTTCCAGACGCGCAGCACCAAGGAAGGCGGCCGCATCGTCGTCGAGGTCTGCTCGCAGTGCCACCCCTTCTACACCGGCAAGCAGAAAATTCTGGACTCCGGCGGACGCGTGGCCCGCTTCGAGAAGCGGTACGGCAAGCGCAAGGCCGGCGACGCAGCCGCGGAAAAAGCGGACAAATAGCTGGATTGCCGACGCCCGAACTGTGCGTGAACATGCACAGGCCGGGCGTCGGTTCGCGTTTGCGGTACGTGGCGCGACGGTGGCAGGAGGTGTGACATGACGCAGCCGGTCAAGACGATCGATGGGCTGCTCGCTGAGCACGCCGAGCTCGAGCAGCGGCTGTCGGATCCGCAGCTGCACAGCGATCCTGTCGAAGCCCGCAAGGTCGGTCGCCGGTTCGCCCGCTTGGCCCCGATCGTCGCCACCCACCGCAAATTGGTGTCGGCTCGCGGCGACCTGGACACCGCACGCGAGCTGGCCGCGGATGACCAGTCGTTCGCCGATGAGGTTGTCGAGCTGGAATCGCGGGTCGCCGAACTGGACACCCAGCTCACCGATATGTTGGCACCCCGCGACCCGCATGACGCCGACGATGTCGTGCTCGAAGTCAAATCCGGTGAGGGCGGCGAAGAGTCGGCGTTGTTCGCCGCCGACCTGGCCAGGATGTACATCCGCTACGCGGAGCGACACGGCTGGACGGTCACCGTGCTGGACGAGACGATCTCGGACCTCGGCGGCTACAAGGACGCGACGCTGACCATCGCCAGCAAGGGCGACTCGGTCGATGGGGTGTGGTCGCGGCTGAAGTTCGAAGGCGGCGTGCACCGGGTGCAACGCGTCCCGGTAACGGAATCCCAAGGGCGCGTGCATACTTCAGCCGCGGGGGTATTGGTCTATCCGGAACCCGAAGAAGTCGCCGAGGTACAGATCGACGAGTCGGATCTGCGCATCGACGTGTACCGCTCGTCAGGCAAGGGCGGGCAGGGCGTCAACACCACCGACTCCGCCGTGCGAATCACGCACCTGCCCACCGGGATTGTCGTCACGTGCCAGAACGAACGCTCACAGCTACAGAACAAGACTCGCGCGCTACAGGTGCTGGCCGCGCGGCTGCAGGTGTTGGCCGAAGAGCAGGCGCAGGCCGACGCGTCGGCCGATCGGGCCAGCCAGATTCGCACGGTGGACCGTAGCGAACGGATCCGCACCTACAACTTCCCGGAGAACCGGATCGCCGACCACCGGATCAATTTCAAGGCACATAATCTCGATCAGGTCCTCGACGGTGACCTCGATGCGCTCTTCGACGCGCTGAGCGAAGCCGACAAGCAGGCGAGGCTGCAACAGGCATGACCGTCCTGCGGCGTGCAATCGACTGTGCTGCGGCGCAACTCGCCGAAGCGGGAATCGATTCCGCCCGTCACGACGCCGAGCAGTTGGCCGCCCACCTGGCGGGCACCGAACGCGGCCGGCTGACCCTGGTCGAATCCCTCGACGACGACTTCCTCCGCCGCTACCACGAAGTCGTCGCGGCACGCTCGCGGCGGGTGCCGTTGCAGCATCTCATCGGAACGGAGGCTTTCGGTCCCGTGCTCCTGCACGTCGGGCCCGGGGTGTTCATACCCCGGCCGGAGACCGAGGCCATGTTGGCATGGGCGACCGCGCAGCAGCTGTCGGCCTCGCCGGTCATCGTCGATGTGTGCACCGGATCCGGAGCGCTGGCCGTCGCCCTGGCCCGGCATCGGCCCGATGCCCGCATCATCGGAATTGACGATTCCCCCGCGGCACTGGATTACGCGCGTCGCAATGCCGAGGGCACCTCGGTGGAGCTGCTATCGGCCGACGTCACCGAGCTGGCCTCCAAGCTGGGTCTGCTTGCTGAGCTGGACGCACGGGTGGACCTGGTGGTGTCGAATCCGCCCTACGTTCCCGACGGCGCGACGGTGGAACCCGAAGTTGCCCAATACGATCCACCTCGCGCGGTGTTCGGCGGACCGGACGGGATGGCGGTGATCACCGAAGTGGTGCGGCTCGCCGGACGCTGGCTTCGCCCCGGCGGCTTGTTCGCCGTTGAACACGATGACACTACGTCGGCGCGCACGGTCGAATTAATCGCGAGCACAGGGCTTTTCGAAGACATTCAGGCCAGGCAGGATCTGGTTGGCCGACCAAGATTCGTGACGGCCCGAAGGCGGGGCGCCCATGACTTCGCGTCGTGACGATGCAGAGCGAAGCGATGAGGAGGAGGGGCGCCCATGACTTCGCGTCGTGACGATGCAGAGCGAAGCGATGAGGAGGAGGGGCGCACATGACTGACGTCTTCGACTGTGCGGACCCCGACCGGCGTTCGGACGGAATCGCCTCGGCGGTGGGGGCACTCAAGGGTGGCCGCCTGGTCGTGATGCCGACCGACACCGTTTACGGCATTGCCGCAGACGCATTCGACAACAGTGCGGTCGCGGCGCTGCTCGCGGCGAAGGGACGCGGGCGGGACATGCCGGTGGGCGTTCTGGTCGGCTCGTGGCACACCATCGAGGGTCTGGTCTACACCATGCCGGACGGGGCTCGTCAGCTGATCCGCGCCTTCTGGCCTGGAGCGCTGAGTCTTGTTGTGGCGCAAGCGCCGTCGTTGCATTGGGATCTCGGGGATGCCCGCGGCACGGTCATGCTGCGGATGCCGCTGCATCCCGTCGCGATCGAGTTGTTGCGCGAGGTCGGTCCGATGGCGGTGTCCAGCGCCAACGTCTCCGGCCGGTCGGCCGCCGTCACCGCCGAGGAGGCCCGAAATCAGCTCGGCGATCTCGTCGACGTCTACCTCGATGCCGGCCGTTGTGAACAAGGCACCGCCTCGACGATCGTCGACCTCACCGGAGCCGCGCCGCGCATTCTGCGAGCGGGCCCGGTCAGCGTCGAGCGGATCGCCGAAGTGCTTGGGACGGACCCCGGAAGTTTGATCGCCTAACCAGCGAACGCGCCGCCGCACAGTTATTGAGGTCTCAGGAAGGTGACGTACGGTCTCGTAGTGTCCACCGGCCCAGCCAGCCACCTAGCCAGCCTGATGGCTGGTTCGCACGCGCTGTCCGATCGAGGCGCCGGTGTCCCGCTGCGTGAGCTCGCGCTCGTCGGGCTGACCGCGGCAATCATCACCTACTTCGCGACCGGACCGGTGCGGGTGCTGGCCACCCGATTGGGCGCCGTCGCCTATCCGCGCGAGCGCGATGTGCACGTGACGCCCACCCCGCGGATGGGGGGGCTGGCGATGTTCGTCGGCATCCTCTCGGCTGTCTTCCTGGCTTCCCAGCTGCCCGCGCTCACTCGCGGGTTCGTCTACTCGACCGGCATGCCCGCGGTGCTGGTGGCCGGCGCGGTGATCATGGGCATCGGGCTCATCGACGACCGGTGGGGCCTCGACGCGCTGACCAAGTTCGCCGGCCAGATCACCGCGGCCAGCGTCCTGGTGACCATGGGCGTCGCCTGGAGCGTGTTGTACATCCCGATCGGGGGAGTCGGCACGATCGTGCTGGACCAGGCCTCATCGATCCTGCTCACCCTGGCGCTGACGGTCTCGATCGTCAACGCGATGAACTTCGTCGACGGACTCGACGGACTCGCCGCCGGCCTGGGACTCATCACCGCCCTCGCGATTTGCATGTTCTCGGTGGGGCTGCTGCGCGACCACGGCGGTGACGTGCTGTTCTATCCGCCGGCCCTGATTTCCGTGGTGCTGGCGGGGGCGTGTCTGGGCTTTCTGCCGCACAATTTCCACCGCGCGAAAATCTTCATGGGCGACTCCGGCTCAATGCTGATCGGTTTGATGCTCGCCGCCGCCTCCACGACGGCCGCCGGGCCCATCTCGCAGAACGCCTACGGCGCACGCGATGTGTTTGCCTTGCTGTCGCCGTTCTTACTGGTGGCCGCGGTGATGTTCGTACCGATGCTCGATCTGCTGCTGGCGATCGTGCGCCGCACCCGCGCGGGCCGCAGCGCGTTCAGTCCCGACAAGATGCACCTGCATCACCGGTTGCTGCAGATCGGTCATTCGCATCGCCGAGTGGTCCTGCTCATCTATTTGTGGGTCGGCATCGTCGCGTTCGGCGCGGCGAGCACGATCTTTTTCAATCCCCGCGATACCGGCGCGGTCATGTTGGGTGCCATCGTGGTGGCCGGAGTCGCGACAGCGATCCCGCTCCTTCGTCGCCGCGACTACGCAGACGAGGACTACGACGACTAGTAGTAGTGGCCCTGACCTTGTGGTACGGTGCTGGTAGAACCCCGAAATCAATCTCGCGGGTTGCCGGCCAGCCGGCGCGTCGGAGGCGAATCCGACCGTGCCGGATCACGACCGACAAAGGGAGCGACCCCTTGCGTGAACCCACTGTGACGTGCGATACGCTCGGCGGGCTACCGATCAATCGGTCGGATTTCCGCCCTACAAATCCGGAGTGAGGTGCTGCAGTGACGACACCAGCGCAGGACGCGCCGTTGGTGTTTCCCTCTGTTGCTTTCCGCCCGGTTCACCTATTTTTCCTCAGCATCGCCATCACCGCGGTGGCACTCGTCGCGGCCGGGCTGTCCGGTCACCTGATGGTTGGGGTGTTCTTCGGCGTCGGGCTGCTCCTGGGTTTGCTCAACGCCTTGCTGGTGCGACGTTCAGTCGCATCGATCACCGCCAAAGACCATCCGATGAAAAGCACGATGGCTCTGAATTCGGCGACTCGGCTAGCGGTCATCACCATCATCGGCCTGATCATCGCCTTCGTTTTCCGGCCGGCCGGGTTGGGTGTGGTGTTCGGGTTAGCGCTCTTCCAGGTGATCTTGGTGTTGTCGACGGCGCTCCCGGTATGGAAGAAGCTGCGCAGTGGCGACTGGGTGGAATCCGACTCCCCGGATGGTTCCAACGGCGGCGTAACCGCGGGAACGGAAGGAAGAAGCAGCAGCGATGACTGAGACGACGTTCCTGGCTGAAGGCGCGATCGAGGTCGGCGAGCACACACACGCCACCTGGCTTGGGCTGACCGTCAACACCGACACGATTCTGTCGACCGGAATCGCTGCCGTCATCGTGCTCGCGCTGGCCTTCTTCCTGCGCGCCAAGATCACTTCGACCGGCGTCCCCAGCGGAGTGCAGTTGTTCTGGGAGGCCATCACCGTCCAGATGCGCGATCAGATCGAGGCGGCCGTCGGGATGCGGATCGCGCCGTTCGTATTGCCGCTGGCGGTCACCATCTTCGTGTTCATCCTGATCTCCAACTGGCTGTCGGTGCTGCCGCTGCAGTACACCGATAAGTCCGGGCGCACCACCGAGTTGCTCAGCTCGGCGGCGGCGGACATCAATTACGTTCTGGCGCTGGCCCTTTTCGTCTTCGTCTGCTACCACATCGCGGGGATCTGGCGCCGTGGGATCGTGGGTCACCCGCTGGCGGTGCTCAAGGGTCACGTGGCGTTCCTGGCGCCGATCAACCTGGTCGAAGAGCTCGCGAAGCCAATCTCGTTGTCGCTGCGACTTTTCGGGAACATCTTCGCCGGTGGCATCTTGGTTGCGCTGATCGCGCTCTTCCCGCCGTACATCATGTGGGCGCCGAACGCAATCTGGAAAGCTTTCGACTTGTTCGTCGGCGCAATTCAGGCGTTCATCTTCTCGATCCTGACCATCTTGTATTTCAGCCAAGCCATGGAGCTCGACGAACACCATGACTGAGATCTTCATGAATTGGATTGAGCCGCACATCATTACAGAAAGCCTGGTAGACCACTACCAGATAAAAGGAGGATAAGAATGGCTCTGGACCCCCAAGTCGCTGCCGCTGCTCTCATCGGTGGTGGACTGATCATGGGTGGCGGTGCAATCGGCGCCGGCATCGGTGACGGCATTGCTGGTAACGCGTTGGTTGCGGGTATCGCACGGCAGCCCGAGGCGCAAGGCCGGCTGTTTACGCCGTTCTTCATTACCGTCGGTCTGGTTGAGGCCGCGTACTTCATCAACCTGGCGTTCATGGCGTTGTTCGTCTTCGCCACACCCGTCGGCTAGATCGCTGTGATGGGCGACGCGAGCCTGAGCATTCTGGCATCACGCCAGGTAGCAGAGGGAGGCAACAACTTCCTCGTTCCCAACGGCACCTTTTTCTTCGTGCTGGCCATCTTCCTAGTCGTGCTCGGCATCATCGGCACGTTCGTCGTGCCGCCGATCCTGAAGGTGTTGCGCGAGCGCGACGCCATGGTCGCCAAGACCGTTGCCGACAACAGGAAAGCGACTGAGCAGTTCGAAGCGGCGCAGGCCGACTACGAAAAGGCGATGAAGGAAGCTCGAGTCCAGGCGTCGTCCTACCGCGACAACGCCCGGGCCGAGGGTCGCAAGGCGGTTGAGGACGCCCGCGCCCAAGCGGAGCAACAGGTCTCGTCGACGTTACTGTTGGCCGCCGAACAATTGAAGCGGGAGAGGGACTCCGTGGAACTGGATCTGCGTGCCAACGTGGCCGGCATGTCGGCGACGTTGGCCAGCCGCATCCTCGGTGTCGACGTCACTACCTCTACCGCGGCGAGGTAAATCAAATATGTCGACGTTTATCGGACAGCTGATCGGGTTTGCGGTCATCGTGTTGTTGGTCGTGCGCTATGTCGTGCCGCCCGTGCGTAAATTGATGGCGACGCGACAGAACACGGTGCGCCAGCAGCTGGATGATTCGGCTACGGCCGCCGAGCGGTTGACCGAATCGACCACGGCGCACAGCAAAGCGGTTCAGGCCGCCGAGGCGGAAGCCAAGCAGGTCGTCGAAGAGGCGAAGACCGACGCGGTGCGCATCGTCGAGCAATTGCGCGAGCAGGCCGGGATCGAGGCGGAGCGCATCAAGGCGCAGGGTCAGCGCCAGGCTGAACTGTTGCGGGCACAGCTGAGCCGTCAGCTTCGCGTGGAGCTTGGGCACGAATCTGTGCGCCAGGCAGAGGAATTGGTGCGCAACTATGTCGCCGACGTGGAGCAGCAGTCGGCCACAGTCGATCGATTCTTGGACGAGCTCGATGCCATGGCGCCTGCGGCGGCTGAAGTCAAGTACCCCTTGATGGCGAAGATGCGCTCGGCGAGTCGGCGGGCACTGAAAAGCGTCACGGACCGGTTCGACGCGCTAGCAGCGGATCTGGACGTTCCGGGATTGGAAAAGCTTTCCAGTGAGCTGGTTTCGGTCGCCAAGATGCTCGAAGACGAAATTGTCGTCACTCGGTATCTCACGCTTCCGTCCGAAGACGCCGAGCCCAGGGTCAGATTGCTCGAACGGCTACTGGCCGGCAAAGTCGGCGATCCGACTCTGGAGTTGTTAAGGGCGGCCGTTTCGGAGCGATGGTCTACCAATTCGGATCTGATCGACGCCGTCGAACACGTGTCACGGCAAGCGTTGTTGGAAGTCGCCGCACGCGAGGATCGGGTCGACGAGGTCGAAGACCAGTTGTTCCGGTTTGCGCGGATCCTTGAGGCACAGCCGCGCCTTGGTGTCCTCCTGGGCGAGTACGGGACTCCGGCCGAAGGCCGAATTGGGTTGCTGCGCAACGTGCTCAGCAGCGCGACCGGCAGAAGCAACAGGATTACCAACGCATTGCTGTCCCAGACCATTGAGCTGTTAAGAGGTCAGTCGGCCGACCACGCCGTGCTGTTCTTGGCCGAAGCCGCGGTGGCACGGCGCAATGAGATTGTGGCGCAAGTGAGTGCGGCCGCCGAGCCCAGCGATGCTCAGCGCACTCGCCTCACCGAAGTACTTAGCCGCATCTATGGACATCCGGTCGCGGTGCAGCTGCAGATCGACGCCGCCCTGCTGGGTGGTCTCCTCATCTCCGTGGGCGACGAAGTGATCGACGGATCGCTCTCGTCGCGTCTGACCGCGGCCGAGGCTCAACTGCCCGACTGAACACGAACTTAGTCAGCACTAACCGAAGTAGGAAGACGAAAAGCTATGGCCGAGTTGACAATCTCCGCTGATGACATCCAGAGCGCGATCGAAGAGTACGTAGGTTCGTTCACCTCCGACACCTCCCGCGAGGAGGTCGGCACCGTCATCGACGCCGGCGACGGCATCGCGCACGTCGAGGGTCTGCCGTCGGTAATGACCCAGGAGCTGCTCGAGTTCCCGGGTGGCGTCCTCGGTGTCGCCCTCAACCTCGACGAGCACAGCGTCGGCACGGTGATCCTCGGTGACTTCGAGAAGATCGAACAGGGCCAGCAGGTCAAGCGCACCAACGAAGTCCTGTCGGTCCCCGTCGGTGACAATTTCCTGGGGCGGGTCGTCAACCCCCTCGGCCAGCCGATCGACGGTGGCGGCGACATCGAAGCCGAGACGCGCCGCGCGCTGGAACTCCAGGCGCCCTCGGTGGTGCAGCGGCAAAGCGTCAGTGAGCCGCTGCAGACCGGGATCAAGGCCATCGACGCGATGACACCGATCGGCCGTGGCCAGCGTCAGCTGATCATCGGCGACCGCAAGACGGGCAAGACCACCGTCTGCGTCGACACCATCCTCAACCAGCGCCAGAACTGGGAGACGGGAGACGCGAGCAAGCAGGTGCGCTGCGTCTACGTGGCCATCGGGCAGAAGGGCACCACGATCGCGTCTGTGCGCCGCACCCTGGAAGAGGGCGGCGCGATGGAGTACACCACCATCGTCGCGGCGCCCGCCTCGGATGCCGCAGGCTTCAAATGGCTTGCGCCGTACACCGGTTCGGCGATCGCCCAGCACTGGATGTATCAGGGCAAGCACGTGCTCATCGTCTTCGACGACCTGACCAAGCAGGCCGAGGCCTACCGCGCGATCTCGCTGCTGCTGCGCCGTCCGCCCGGCCGCGAGGCCTACCCCGGCGACGTCTTCTACCTGCACTCGCGACTATTGGAGCGCTGCGGGAAACTCTCCGACGAGCTCGGGGCCGGTTCACTCACCGGTTTGCCGATCATCGAGACCAAGGCCAACGACATCTCGGCCTACATCCCGACCAACGTCATTTCGATCACCGACGGGCAGTGCTTCCTGGAGACAGACCTGTTCAACCAGGGCGTCCGGCCGGCCATCAACGTCGGTGTCTCGGTGTCGCGGGTCGGTGGCGCGGCGCAGATCAAGGCCATGAAAGAGGTGGCCGGCTCATTGCGACTGGACCTGTCGCAATACCGCGAATTGGAAGCCTTCGCCGCCTTTGCGTCCGATTTGGACGCCACCTCGAAGGCGCAGTTGGAGCGCGGCGCGCGGCTGGTCGAGCTGCTCAAGCAGCCGCAAAACCAGCCCATGCCCGTCGAGGAACAAGTGGTCTCCATGTTCCTGGGTACCGGTGGACACGTGGACTCGGTGCCGGTCGAGGATGTCAGGCGATTCGAAACCGAACTGCTGGACCACATCCGGGGCTCCGAAGGAAAGATCCTCGCGGACATCCGCGAGAGCAAGAAGCTCAGTGAGGAAAACGAGAAGGCGCTTACCGACGCCATCAATCACTTCAAGAAGGGCTTCGCTGCGACGGGCGGTGGGTCGGTGGTGCCCGACGAGCACGCCGAGCCCAAGGAAGACGAAGGCAAAGAATCGGTGAAGGTCAAAAAGCCTGAACCCAAGGACAAGGACGCCAAGAAGGACAAGAAGTAGCGAACCATGGCTGCCACACTTCGCGAACTACGCGGGCGGATCCGCTCCGCGGGCTCGATCAAGAAGATCACCAAGGCCCAGGAGTTGATCGCCACATCGCGCCTGCCCAAGGCGCAGAATCGGCTCGAATCCGCGAGGCCCTACGCCTTCGAGATCACCCGGATGCTCACCACCCTGGCCGACGAAGCCGCTCTGGACCATCCGTTGCTCGTCGAGCGTCCGGAACCGAAGCGGGCCGGTGTCCTGGTGGTGTCCTCCGACCGCGGCTTGTGCGGGGCGTACAACTCGAGCATCTTTCGTCGCTCCGAACAACTTTTCGCCCTGCTCCGCGAGGAGGGAAAAGAACCAGTCCTCTACACGGTGGGCCGAAAAGCGCTGGGCTATTACACCTTCCGCAACTGGGACATCGCCGCGTCGTGGACCGGCTTCTCCGAGCAACCCCAGTACGAGAGCGCCGCGGAGATCGGTTCAACCTTGGTCGATGCGTTCATGAAGGGCACCGGGGACGACGATCAGCAGGCTGACGACGTTGCGGGCGTCGACGAACTGCACATCGTCTACTCGGAGTTCAAGTCGATGATGTCGCAGACGGCGGTGGCCCATCGGATGGCTCCATTGGTCGTGGAGTATGTCGAGGAAGACACCGGACCGCGCACCCTGTACTCGTTCGAGCCGGACGCGACGACACTGTTCGATGCGCTGCTGCCGCGGTACCTGACCACGCGGGTTTATGCGTCCATGCTCGAGTCGGCCGCATCCGAGCTGGCGTCGCGTCAGCGGGCGATGAAATCGGCCACCGACAACGCCGACGACCTCATCAAGGCTCTGACGCTAGAGGCCAACCGTGAGCGGCAGGCCCAGATCACCCAGGAAATCAGCGAAATCGTCGGTGGCGCAAACGCGCTCGCCGACGCCGCTAAGTAGCCCCACAAGGAAGCGAAAAATAATGAGCGCTACTGCCGAAAAGACCGACAAGCCGACCAAATCGGACACCAGCGGCCGCGTGGTACGGGTGACCGGGCCGGTCGTCGACGTTGAGTTCCCGCGGGGTTCGGTCCCCGAGCTGTTCAACGCATTGCACGCGGAGATCACCTTCGAGGAGCTGAAGAAGACCCTGACGTTGGAGGTGGCGAACCACCTCGGCGACAACTTGGTGCGGACTATCTCGATGCAGCCCACCGACGGCCTCGTGCGTGGCGTCGAGGTGATCGACACCGGTGCAGCAATTTCGGTGCCGGTCGGTGAGGACGTCAAGGGCCACGTCTTCAACGCGCTGGGTTACTGCCTGGACAAGCCGGGATACGGAGAAGACTTCGAGCACTGGTCGATTCACCGCAAGCCACCGGCCTTCGAAGACCTCGAACCGCGGACCGAGATGCTCGAGACCGGTCTCAAGGTTGTCGACCTGCTGACTCCTTATGTGCGTGGTGGCAAGATCGCGCTGTTCGGCGGTGCCGGCGTGGGCAAGACGGTGCTGATCCAGGAGATGATCAACCGCATCGCTCGTAACTTCTCGGGTACTTCGGTGTTCGCCGGCGTGGGGGAGCGCACCCGTGAGGGCAATGACCTCTGGGTCGAGCTCAAGGAAGCCAACGTGCTCAAGGACACCGCGCTGGTCTTCGGTCAGATGGACGAGCCGCCCGGTACTCGTATGCGGGTCGCACTGTCCGCGCTGACGATGGCGGAATGGTTCCGCGACGAGGCGGGCAAGGATGTGCTGCTGTTCATCGACAACATCTTCCGGTTCACCCAGGCCGGATCCGAGGTGTCGACGCTGCTCGGCCGGATGCCGTCGGCGGTGGGTTATCAGCCCACGCTGGCCGACGAGATGGGTGAGTTGCAGGAGCGCATCACCTCGACGCGAGGCAAGTCGATTACGTCCATGCAGGCCGTCTACGTGCCGGCCGACGACTACACCGACCCGGCGCCGGCGACGACGTTCGCTCACCTTGACGCCACCACCGAGCTGTCCCGTGCGGTGTTCTCCAAGGGCATCTTCCCCGCCGTGGACCCGCTGGCGTCCAGCTCGACGATCCTTGACCCCAGCGTCGTTGGTGACGAGCACTACCGTGTCGCGCAGGAAGTCATTCGAATCCTGCAGCGTTACAAGGACCTTCAGGACATCATCGCGATCCTCGGTATCGACGAGTTGTCCGAAGAGGACAAGCAGCTGGTGAACCGGGCCCGCCGCATCGAGCGGTTCCTCTCGCAGAACATGATGGCCGCCGAACAGTTCACCGGCCAGCCGGGTTCGACGGTTCCGGTGAAGGAGACCATCGAGGCGTTCGACCGGCTGAGCAAGGGCGATTTCGACCATGTGCCCGAGCAGGCCTTCTTCTTGATCGGTGGATTGGACGACCTGGCGAAGAAGGCCGAGAGCCTCGGCGCCAAGCTGTGATCAAGGACTTCCGGCTGAGTCGAAAGGTGGTGTGGCATGGCCGAATTGAACGTTGAGATCGTCGCAGTCGACCGCAAGATCTGGGCGGGTGAGGCAACCTTCTTGTTCACCCGCACCACTTCCGGCGAGATCGGGATCCTGCCCCACCACATTCCGCTGGTCGCCCAACTGGTCGACGACGCCATGGTGCGCGTCGAACGTGAAGGCGAAAACGATCTGCGGATCGCCGTGGATGGCGGGTTCTTGTCGGTCACCGAGGAGTCGGTGACCGTGCTCGCTGAGTCCGCCGAATTCGAGTCGGAGATCGACGAGGCCGCCGCCAAGGAGGACTCGGAGTCCGACGACCCCCGCGTCGCCGCCAGGGGGCGTGCGAGATTGCGCGCCGTCGGCGCGATTGACTAACCGCCAATGAGCGCGCCCATGGTCGGCATGGCCGCGCTCGTTGTCGTGCTGGGGGTCGCCGTCGCCGCACTGAGCTATCGCTTATGGAAGCTGCGACAGGGCGGAACGGCAGGCATCATGCGGGACATCCCCGCGGTTGGTGGCCACGGCTGGCGGCACGGCGTGATTCGCTACCGGGGTGGTGAAGCCGCTTTCTACCGGCTATCGAGTCTGCGGTTGTGGCCGGATCGCCGGCTCGGTCGCCGCGGTGTGGAGATCGTGGCCCGGCGTGCCCCGCGGGGCGACGAGTTCGACATCATGACCGACGAAATCGTGGTGCTGGAACTGCGCGACACGACCCAGGACCGCAGATCGGGCTACGAGCTGGCGCTCGACCAGGGTGCGCTTACCGCGTTCTTGTCATGGCTGGAGTCCCGTCCGTCACCGCGCGCGCGTCGTCGCAGCGTGTAGCGCCGAGATCCCTCGCGCGACTATTGCTTTTGTCCACCCGGCTGCCACAGCACATCGCCGTCGGGGTTGGCGGCCCGCGACAGGATGAACAGCAGATCCGACAACCGATTCAGATATTTCGCCGGGAGAACGCTGACGCCGTCCTCGTGAGCATCGACTGCCGCCCATGCGGATCGCTCGGCGCGGCGCGCGATGGTGCGCGCCACGTGCAGCAGCGCTGATAGCGGCGAACCACCAGGCAGCACAAAGGAATTCAGCGCAGGCAACGGCTCGTTGAAAGCGTCGCACCACGCTTCGAGCCGATCGATGTAGGCCTGGGTGACGCGCAGCGGAGGGTGCTCGGGATTGGCCACCACCGGCGTCGACAGATCCGCGCCGGCGTCGAACAAGTCGTTCTGGATCTGTCGCAGCACCTCGGCGAACTTCTCGTCTGGCTGACCCAGGGCGATCGCAGCGCCGATCGCGGAGTTGGCTTCGTCGCAATCCGCGTAGGCCACCAGCCGGGCATCGTTCTTGGAGACCCGCGAGAAATCGCTTAGACCGGTGGTTCCGTCGTCGCCTGTTCTCGTGTAAATGCGGGTCAGGTGTATCGCCATGAGCAAACCGTACTCGGCTGACCTGCCAGGCCGACTGACAAGCCGATACCGCATCACTAAACTGACGCGGGTGGCTGAGCGATTCGTGGTGACCGGCGGCAATCGCTTGTCAGGCGAGGTCGCCGTCGGCGGCGCGAAGAACAGCGTGCTCAAGCTGATGGCCGCGACATTGCTGGCAGAAGGCACCAGCACGATCACCAACTGCCCGGACATCCTCGATGTGCCGTTGATGGCAGAGGTGCTGCGTGGTCTGGGCGCCACCGTCGAGCTGGACGGCGATGTCGCCCGCATCACCTCGCCCGACGAACCCAAGTACGACGCCGATTTCGCCGCGGTGCGGCAGTTTCGCGCCTCGGTGTGCGTGCTGGGGCCGCTGGTCGGCCGGTGCAAGCGGGCCAAGGTCGCCCTGCCCGGCGGTGATGCGATCGGATCGCGCCCGCTGGATATGCATCAGGCAGGGCTTCGCCAGCTGGGCGCCACGTGCAACATTGAGCACGGTTGCGTCGTTGCACACGCGGATACCTTGCGGGGCGCCGAGATTCAGTTGGAGTTTCCTTCGGTGGGGGCCACCGAGAACATCCTGATGGCGGCGGTCGTCGCCGAGGGTGTCACCACTATTCACAACGCGGCGCGCGAGCCTGACGTGGTCGATCTGTGCACGATGCTGAACCAGATGGGTGCCCAGGTCGAGGGCGCGGGCTCGCCGACGATGACCATCACTGGCGTGCCACGGCTGTATCCCACCGAGCATCGCGTGATCGGAGACCGCATCGTGGCCTCCACCTGGGGCATCGCGGCAGCCATCACCCGCGGTGACATCTCCATCACCGGTGTCGACCCGGCGCATCTTCAGGTGGTGCTGCACAAGCTGCACGACGCGGGCGCCACCGTCACGCAGACCGATAACAGCTTCCGGGTGACTCAGTACGAGCGTCCGAAGGCCATGAACGTCGCCACGTTGCCGTACCCCGGGTTCCCGACCGATCTGCAGCCGATGGCGATCGCGCTGGCCTCGATCTCCGACGGCACCTCGATGATCACCGAGAACGTGTTCGAGGCGCGGTTCCGATTCGTCGAAGAGATGATCCGGCTCGGTGCTGATGCCCGCACCGATGGGCATCACGCCGTGGTGCGGGGTCTTCCGCAACTTTCCAGCGCCCCGGTGTGGTGTTCGGACATCCGCGCCGGCGCCGGCCTGGTGCTCGCCGGGCTCGTCGCCGACGGCGACACCGAGGTCCACGACGTCTTCCACATCGACCGCGGCTACCCGTTATTCGTCGAGAACCTGGCGATTTTGGGAGCGGAGATCGAACGGGTACAGTAACCGGAAGTTGTTGCCCACCAGGCGCGGTCGTTCACGAAGATGACTGAAACCGGGGCTTGACTCCTCTACCGGATCTGTATTAAGCTGGCAGGGTTGCCCCGAAGCGGGCGAAAACAAGTAAGAGTGTTGTTTGAGAACTCAATAGTGTGTTTGGTGTTTTTGTTTGTTGTTGTTTTTTTGACCGCATCTAAGCACCCCCGTGTGAGGGTGTGGTCGCAATTTATTTAGATGCCAGTTTTGGCGTCTTTTTGTTAGGTCAGATTTTTCTGATTCGAATTCACCTCGTTCGCGAGGAGTTTTTGTTTGGAGAGTTTGATCCTGGCTCAGGACGAACGCTGGCGGCGTGCTTAACACATGCAAGTCGAACGGAAAGGCCTCTTCGGAGGTACTCGAGTGGCGAACGGGTGAGTAACACGTGGGTAATCTGCCCTGCACTTCGGGATAAGCCTGGGAAACTGGGTCTAATACCGAATAGGACCATTTAGCGCATGCTTTATGGTGGAAAGCTTTTGCGGTGTGGGATGGGCCCGCGGCCTATCAGCTTGTTGGTGGGGTGACGGCCTACCAAGGCGACGACGGGTAGCCGGCCTGAGAGGGTGTCCGGCCACACTGGGACTGAGATACGGCCCAGACTCCTACGGGAGGCAGCAGTGGGGAATATTGCACAATGGGCGCAAGCCTGATGCAGCGACGCCGCGTGGGGGATGACGGCCTTCGGGTTGTAAACCTCTTTCAGCAGGGACGAAGCGCAAGTGACGGTACCTGCAGAAGAAGCACCGGCCAACTACGTGCCAGCAGCCGCGGTAATACGTAGGGTGCGAGCGTTGTCCGGAATTACTGGGCGTAAAGAGCTCGTAGGTGGTTTGTCGCGTTGTTCGTGAAAACCGGGGGCTTAACCCTCGGCGTGCGGGCGATACGGGCAGACTGGAGTACTGCAGGGGAGACTGGAATTCCTGGTGTAGCGGTGGAATGCGCAGATATCAGGAGGAACACCGGTGGCGAAGGCGGGTCTCTGGGCAGTAACTGACGCTGAGGAGCGAAAGCGTGGGGAGCGAACAGGATTAGATACCCTGGTAGTCCACGCCGTAAACGGTGGGTACTAGGTGTGGGTTTCCTTCCTTGGAATCCGTGCCGTAGCTAACGCATTAAGTACCCCGCCTGGGGAGTACGGCCGCAAGGCTAAAACTCAAAGGAATTGACGGGGGCCCGCACAAGCGGCGGAGCATGTGGATTAATTCGATGCAACGCGAAGAACCTTACCTGGGTTTGACATGCACAGGACGCCGGCAGAGATGTCGGTTCCCTTGTGGCCTGTGTGCAGGTGGTGCATGGCTGTCGTCAGCTCGTGTCGTGAGATGTTGGGTTAAGTCCCGCAACGAGCGCAACCCTTATCTTATGTTGCCAGCGCGTAATGGCGGGGACTCGTGAGAGACTGCCGGGGTCAACTCGGAGGAAGGTGGGGATGACGTCAAGTCATCATGCCCCTTATGTCCAGGGCTTCACACATGCTACAATGGCCGGTACAAAGGGCTGCGATGCCGTAAGGTTAAGCGAATCCTTTTAAAGCCGGTCTCAGTTCGGATCGGGGTCTGCAACTCGACCCCGTGAAGTCGGAGTCGCTAGTAATCGCAGATCAGCAACGCTGCGGTGAATACGTTCCCGGGCCTTGTACACACCGCCCGTCACGTCATGAAAGTCGGTAACACCCGAAGCCAGTGGCCTAACCTTTTGGAGGGAGCTGTCGAAGGTGGGATCGGCGATTGGGACGAAGTCGTAACAAGGTAGCCGTACCGGAAGGTGCGGCTGGATCACCTCCTTTCTAAGGAGCACCACGAGAAACATCCCAATTGGTGGGGTGTGAGCCGTGAGGGGTTCTCGTCTGTAGTGGACGAGGGCCGGGTGCACAACAACAGGCAATCGCCAAGCACACTATTGGGCCCTGAGACAACACTCGGGTTCTTCCCAGAGTCTTGTCCCTCCATCTTGGTGGTGGGGTGTGGTGTTTGAGTATTGGATAGTGGTTGCGAGCATCTAATGGATGCGTTGCCTTTATGGTGACGTGTTCATTTGTGTAATTTGTTATAATTCTTGTGTTAGTAAGTGTTTAAGGGCACATGGTGGATGCCTTGGCATCGAGAGCCGACGAAGGACGTAGGAGGCTGCGATAAGCCTCGGGGAGCTGTCAACCAAGCGTTGATCCGAGGATTTCCGAATGGGGAAACCCAGCACGAGTGATGTCGTGTTACCCGCATCTGAATATATAGGGTGCGGGAGGTAACGCGGGGAAGTGAAACATCTCAGTACCCGTAGGAGAAGAAAACAATTGTGATTCCGTCAGTAGTGGCGAGCGAACGCGGAACAGGCTAAACCGCATGTATGTGTAACCGGGTAGGGGTTGTGCGTGCGGGGTTGTGGGATTGATATGTCTCAGCTCTACCTGGCTGAGGGGCAGTTAGAAAGTGTCGTAGTTAGCGGAAGTGGTCTGGGATGGCCTGCCATAGACGGTGAGAGCCCGGTACGCGAAAACCCGGCACCTGCCTTATATCAACACCCGAGTAGCAGCGGGCCCGTGGAATCTGCTGTGAATCTGCCGGGACCACCCGGTAAGCCTAAATACTTCTCGATGACCGATAGCGGATTAGTACCGTGAGGGAATGGTGAAAAGTACCCCGGGAGGGGAGTGAAATAGTACCTGAAACCGTGTGCCTACAATCCGTCAGAGCCTCCTTGTGGGGTGATGGCGTGCCTTTTGAAGAATGAGCCTGCGAGTCAGGGACATGTCGCAAGGTTAACCCGTGTGGGGTAGCCGCAGCGAAAGCGAGTCTGAATAGGGCGCTTGAGTGGCATGTTCTGGACCCGAAGCGGAGTGATCTACCCATGGCCAGGGTGAAGCGCGGGTAAGACCGCGTGGAGGCCCGAACCCACTTAGGTTGAAGACTGAGGGGATGAGCTGTGGGTAGGGGTGAAAGGCCAATCAAACTCCGTGATAGCTGGTTCTCCCCGAAATGCATTTAGGTGCAGCGTTACGTGTTTCACCACGGAGGTAGAGCTACTGGATGGCCGATGGGCCCTACTAGGTTACTGACGTCAGCCAAACTCCAAATGCCGTGGTGTATAGCGTGGCAGTGAGACGGCGGGGGATAAGCTCCGTACGTCGAAAGGGAAACAGCCCAGATCGCCGACTAAGGCCCCTAAGCGTGTGCTAAGTGGAAAAGGATGTGCAGTCGCAGAGACAACCAGGAGGTTGGCTTAGAAGCAGCCACCCTTGAAAGAGTGCGTAATAGCTCACTGGTCAAGTGATTGTGCGCCGATAATGTAGCGGGGCTCAAGCACACCGCCGAAGTCGCGGCAACCGCAAGGTTGGGTAGGGGAGCGTCCCTCACGCAGCGAAGCTATCGGGTAACCGGTGGTGGAGTGTGGGGGAGTGAGAATGCAGGCATGAGTAGCGATTAGGCAAGTGAGACCCTTGCCCGCCGAAAGACCAAGGGTTCCTGGGCCAGGCCAGTCCGCCCAGGGTGAGTCGGGACCTAAGGCGAGGCCGACAGGCGTAGTCGATGGACAACGGGTTGATATTCCCGTACCCGTGTATGAGCGCCCGTGATGAATCAATTCTGCTAACCACCCAAATGGTGGTCTATCAATCCCTTCGGGGTGCGAGGATCACCGGCTGCGTGGAACCCGGGTTGGTAGTAGTCAAGCGATGGGGTGACGCAGGAAGGTAGCCGTACCAGTCAGTGGTAATACTGGGGCAAGCCTGTAGGGAGAGCGATAGGCAAATCCGTCGTTCATATTCCTGAGAGGTGATGCATAGCCGTTTGAGGCGAATTCGGTGATCCTCTGCTGCCAAGAAAAGCCTCTAGCGAGTTCACACACGGCCCGTACCCCAAACCAACACAGGTGGTCAGGTAGAGAATACCAAGGCGTACGAGATAACTATGGTTAAGGAACTCGGCAAAATACCCCCGTAACTTCGGGAGAAGGGGGGCCGGCATGCCGTGAACACCCTTGCGGTGGGAGCGGTAACCGGTCGCAGAAACCAGCGAGAAGCGACTGTTTACTAAAAACACAGGTCCGTGCGAAGTCGCAAGACGATGTATACGGACTGACGCCTGCCCGGTGCTGGAAGGTTAAGAGGACCCGTTAACTCGTAAGGGTGAAGCGGAGAATTTAAGCCCCAGTAAACGGCGGTGGTAACTATAACCATCCTAAGGTAGCGAAATTCCTTGTCGGGTAAGTTCCGACCTGCACGAATGGCGTAACGACTTCTCGACTGTCTCAACCATAGACTCGGCGAAATTGCACTACGAGTAAAGATGCTCGTTACGCGCGGCAGGACGAAAAGACCCCGGGACCTTCACTACAACTTGGTATTGGTCTTCGGTACGGTTTGTGTAGGATAGGTGGGAGACTGTGAAACTCTAACGCTAGTTAGAGCGGAGTCGTTGTTGAAATACCACTCTGATCGTATTGGACACCTAACGTCGAACCGTATATCCGGTTCACGGACAGTGCCTGGCGGGTAGTTTAACTGGGGCGGTTGCCTCCTAAAATGTAACGGAGGCGCCCAAAGGTTCCCTCAACCTGGACGGCAATCAGGTGTTGAGTGTAAATGCACAAGGGAGCTTGACTGCGAGACTTACAAGTCAAGCAGGGACGAAAGTCGGGATTAGTGATCCGGCACCTCTGAGTGGAAGGGGTGTCGCTCAACGGATAAAAGGTACCCCGGGGATAACAGGCTGATCTTCCCCAAGAGTCCATATCGACGGGATGGTTTGGCACCTCGATGTCGGCTCGTCGCATCCTGGGGCTGGAGCAGGTCCCAAGGGTTGGGCTGTTCGCCCATTAAAGCGGCACGCGAGCTGGGTTTAGAACGTCGTGAGACAGTTCGGTCTCTATCCGCCGCGCGCGTCAGAAACTTGAGGAAACCTGTCCCTAGTACGAGAGGACCGGGACGGACGAACCTCTGGTATACCAGTTGTCCCACCAGGGGCACGGCTGGATAGCCACGTTCGGACAGGATAACCGCTGAAAGCATCTAAGCGGGAAACCTTCTCCAAGATCAGGTTTCTCACCCTTTTAGAGGGATAAGGCCCCCCGCAGACTACGGGATTGATAGGTCAGACCTGGAAGCCCAGCAATGGGTGGAGGGAACTGGCACTAACCGGCCGAAAACTTACCAACACAACTCGCAACCACATATTCTTTTCGTGACTTATAGTCGCGTCGAATACCACACCCCCCATCAATACACTTGAATGGAAAAATAAATAGAGTTACGGCGGCCACAGCGACAGGGAAACGCCCGGTCCCATCCCGAACCCGGAAGCTAAGCCTGTCAGCGCCAATGATACTGCCCTATTGGGTGGAAAAGTAGGACACCGCCGAACATACACAAAAACACCCCCTGCAAAGGGGGTGTTTT
This sequence comes from Mycobacterium numidiamassiliense, assembly GCF_900157365.1. Lineage (GTDB taxonomy): Bacteria > Actinomycetota > Actinomycetes > Mycobacteriales > Mycobacteriaceae > Mycobacterium > Mycobacterium numidiamassiliense. Next base: position 2,110,675 of record NZ_FUEZ01000004.1, read on the forward strand.
TGCATTTGCGCTTAGTCGAATAACGTCAAATTCATTGATGTTCGTTGCTTTTCTAATTCGAGCAGGGTTCTTTTTCGATCGAGCCCGCCTCCGTAGCCGGTGAGGCTGCCGCTGGCGCCGATAACGCGATGGCACGGGACAATGATTGCGATCGGGTTATGGCCGTTCGCCAATCCCACGGCGCGCGCGGCGGCCGGCGCACCGATCTGTTCGGCGATCTCTCCGTACGACCGGGTCTGCCCGTATGGAATTGTCAGCAGCGCCCTCCACACCCGTCGCTGGAATTCGGTGCCCAGCAGGTCCAGTTCGATCGCGAAATCGGTGAGCTCACCGGCGAAATAAGCGTCGAGTTCCTCGACCGCGGGCGCGAAGGCTTCGGGATCGGGCGACCAATCGGTCCGGCTGGGTTCATACGTCTGATCGACCATCCGAAGATTCGTCAGCACGCCGCCGCGCCCGGCGAGCGTCAGGAGTCCAATCGGGCTGTCGATGGTGCGGTACTGGATCATGCAACCTCCTGTGGTGGCCATTGATTGACCGGATGCTCGAGCGTGGTCCACAAATGTTGGGTGGCGTAGGAGCGCCAAGGCCGCCACCGCGTGCTGCGCTCGATCAACCTCCGTTGGTCGGTGGGCAAGCCCAGCTGCTTGGCGGCCAGCTGAAGCCCAAGGTCGCTGGCGGGAAACGCATCTGGGTCGCCAAGTCCGCGCATCGCGATCACCTCGGCCGTCCAGGGACCGATGCCCGGCAGTGCCAGCAACTGGTTGCGCGCGCAGTCCCAGTCGCTGCCGGCGTCCAACACGACGCGGTTGTCGGCGAGTCCGGCGATCAGGGCGGTCAGTGTGCGTTGCCGGGCTTTGGGCACGGCCAGATGGACGGGGTCGATCTCTGCGAGCTCGTCGACTGACGGGAAGGTGTGGGTCAGCGCGCCGTCGGGGTCGCGAATCGGCTGTCCGTAAGCCGTGACCAGCCTGCTGGCATGGGTTCTGGCCGCCTTGGTCGACACCTGCTGGCCCAGCACCGCGCGCACGGCGAGTTCAGCCTCATCGACCGTGCGCGGAATACGTTGTCCGGGTGCCTTCTTCACGACCGGGCCAAGTTCGGGGTCGCGAGACAACGTGTCCACCACCGCTTCGGGGTCGGCGTCAAGGTCCAACAGCCGCCGGCAGCGGGCGATCGCGGTGGTGAGGTCGCGAAAGTCGTCGAGCACCAGCAGGCAACGGACGTGATCGACGTCTGGCGTCAATGCGACGACGGCGCTGCCGCACGGTAGTCGCAGGGTGCGCCGAAAGGCGCCGTCGCGGACTTCCTCGCAACCGGGTACGGCGCTCGCGGCCAGGTGACCGAAAACACCGTCGTACGCAAAAGGTTCACGGACGGGCAGCCGCAGACATAAGGTTCCCGGCGATGTGGCTTTCGGCCCGAACCGGGCCGCGGCGCGCGTGCGTAAGGATGTCGGCGTGGCTTCGAACACCAGGCGCACGGTGTCGTTGAACTGCCGGATGCTGGAAAACCCGGCGGCGAACGCGACGTCGCCGAACGGTAGCTCGGTGGTCTCGATCAGCACCCGGGCCGTTTGCGCCCGTTGTGCGCGGGCCAACGCCAGTGGGCCGGCGCCGACTTCGGCCTGCAACAGCCGCTCTAGCTGACGTGCCGTGTACCCGAGATGAGCGGCGAGACCGCCGACGCCGTCGCGGTCCACGGTGCCGTCGGCGATGAGCCGCATCGTTCGCGCGACGACGTCGCCGCGCACATTCCATTCCGGAGAGCCGGGCGTCGCGTCCGGCCGGCACCGTTTACACGCCCGGAAACCCGCACGTTGCGCGGCCGCCGCGGTGGCATAGAACCGCACGTTGCGGGCAAAGGGCGGCCGCACCGGGCAGCTGGGCCGGCAGTAGATCCCAGTCGTGCGCACCGCCGTGACGAACCATCCGTCGAACCGGGCGTCCTTGGACTGGACCGCTCGGTAGCAGCGCTCGAAATCGTCGTGCACGCTTCAACAGTTACACCTACCCGCCGACAAGACTGGCGGAAAAGCGACACGATAGTCGGCCGGTGATTCGCCTGTCCCAAGCCGAGGTGACGCATTCAGCCTGCCGCCCACCGGGCTGCTCGGCGCCAATGAAAAGATTGCGCGAGTGAGTTACCGCTGGCCGACTCTGGCCGATGTCATCGCAACGCTCAGCGTCGATCGCCTTGACGATTGTCACTTCGTCGCCACGCAGCTGGACAACGCCGGCCACCACATCGCCGGCGGCCATATCGCCGCCCAGGCCCTGATGGCGGCGAGCCTCACTGCGCCGGGCCGCAGACCCCACAGCGTGCACGTCTATTACCTGCGTGCCGGCGATGCCCGCAAGCCGGTCGACCTTCATGTCGACATAGCCCGCGACGGCGGCGCGTTGTCCACCCGCAAGGTAACCGCCTGCCAGGAGGGCCAGATCCTGCTCGAGGCGCTCGCGTCGTTCAACGAGCCGTTCGACTCACTCGACTACCAGCAGCCGATGCCCGACGTCACGGATCCTGACTCGCTTCCGCCGGTGCAGGAGCAGTTGGTCGCTTATGCGGATGAACTGGACGGTTTCTGGGTCGAGCCCCGGCCCTTCGACCTGCGCTATGTCGACCCTCCGCCGCGGCTGGCCGTCGACCTGGCCGAGCCATCGGCGCGGTTGCGCATGTGGTGGCGGCCCAACAGCTTTGTCGCGGCCGACGAGGTGCTGCACGACTGCCTGCTGACCTACCTATCCGGAACCACGATGGTCGAACCCGCACTCGTCATGCGGCGGGCCACGCCGGTCAGCACCTTCAACGCGCTTATCGACCACGCGTTGTGGTTTCACCGGCCGGTCGATCTGACGGACTGGGTCCTGTCGGATCAGATCTCTTCCAGCGGTGTCGCCGGCCGGGGGCTGACGACGTCGACGATGTACAACCGCACCGGCCAACTCGTGTGCATCGCGACCCACGAGCTGTACTTCGGCCGAGCTGCTACCCCGGGCTGAGCGCCGTCAGGGTCGGCGTCCGTTATGCCACAAGCGGTTTGGGCGTATCGATCACCGAGTACTCGGTAGCATCGCCCTGGATCGCCCGGCTACGTTCGCCGCGGACGCTTACCGGAATGTCGCCGGCCAGCGTGATCCGGTGCATGCGGCGGGGCTGGTTACCGTAGTCGGACACGGCGTAGTGCTGGGTGGCGCGGTTGTCCCACATCGCGACGTCGCCGAGTTCCCAGTTCCACCGAATCGTGTTCTCCAGCCAGGTGATCCGGTCCTGGAAAATCCGGTACAACGCCTGTGACTCGGCGCCGTTGACCCCGAGGATGGACTTGGCGAAGGCGCCGAGCAGCAGCGCCCGCTCGCTCGTTTCCGGGTGTACTCGCACCACCGGGTGCTGCGTTTCGAAAAGGGTGGATTGGAATTCGGCCGTGTACTTCAGTAGCGCTTCGGGGTTGGCTTCCGCCGCTGCCAGCTTGGCGGGATCGACTTGGGCGTAATCGAACGCGTTGTTGTGTAGGGCCCACAGGTTTTCCGCCAGGTCCTGCAACGGTTGGGGGAGCTGGCGATAGGCGGCGACGGTGGAGGCCCAGGTGGTGGTGCCGCCGTAGGAAGGCAACTCGACAGCGCGCAGGATCGAGGCTTTCGGTGGTCGGTCGACGAAGGTGACGTCAGTGTGCCACTGGTTGGCGCCGCCACCGCCAAACGATTCCAGCCGCATCACCCGGCTTCCCTCGAACCTCAGCGTCGGGTGCGGAGTCGTTGGCACGCCAAGGCTCTCCGCGAAGGCGTAGTGGGCGTCGTCATCCAGGTGGCGCTGACCGCGGAAGAAGACCACTTTGTGCCTCAGCAGCGCTTGATTGATCGCGGCCGCAGTTTCGGCATCGAGTTCGCCGAGTCGCACGCCGTCGACGCGCGCACCGATGTTCTCGCCCAGCTGGACCACACGAAGATCGCTACCCATGATGTCTCCTCAGTCATTCCGTGTGTAGTCAACTGTATACATCGGACCCGAAGACCGCTAATAGTTGCGATCAGTCGGAAGAAATCCGGTTCGAGATGCCGACGGTTGTCCGTTGGTCGCGTGCGCGGACTGGCAGCGCCGAATGGTCGCCAGTAGCGTGGGCCGCATGGCTTCGGGGTATCACGAGAACCGGTTCGTCCGGGCGGTCAACGGCGTCGCGGTCAGCCTGATCAATGCTCCCGTGCTGGGGAATCTGGTCGGACAGGGGCTCGTTGTCGTTCGTTACACCGGTCGACGCTCCGGCAACACCTTCGAGATCCCGGTCGGCTATCGCCGGCGCGGGAATGTTGTCACCATCAACGTGGCCGCTCCAAACGGCAAAAGCTGGTGGCGCAATTTCCTGGGTGCCGGTGGGGAACTCACTTTGCTGAATTTCCATGGGGCCGACTGCACCGGGCACGCGACCGCCACTCGCGATCCGAAGGGCCGAGTAAAGGTCACCGTTCAGCTGTAGAGCGCGACGGTTAGATCATCCGCGGTCCGCCGAAACCCGGAATGACGCCCACCGGGAATAGCGCTAGGGCCGTGACGAGAAGAATGAACAATCGCAAGACTTTTGGCGTGGGCTGCTGCGCGATCTCCGGTCGTTGTCCCGAGAAGAGGATGAACACGACCGCGACGTCGAACGCGACGATCGTCAGCCAGCGGGTCCAGTCGATGCCGGTCAGGAAAACGGGAATGATCAACAGTAGCCCGGCGGTGACCCATACTCTTTGGCCCCGCAACTCCTCGACGAACGCACGCAGCGGCACACCCGAGATTCCGCTGACTGCACGCATAGTCACGACGATTGCAACGACACCGAACATCAGCGACGCGATGAGGCCGCCTGCTCCGATGTGGCCGACAGTGCGGATGGCATCCATAATTCCGTTGTCGTAGTTCGGCATTACGTTGCGGCACACCCAGTCGTGATAGTCGGTTTGACTTGGCTGTCCGGCAACCACGTAGTGCAGCAGCGTCCGTACCGATGTGATGGTGGCCAATGGGTTGGGCATCGAGTGATGGGGCACCGCCGCACAAAGTTGAGCAGCGACGTCGTGACGACCGAACGCCGCGACCACAGCCGCGGTGATGACACCCGGCGCCACAGCCACGGTTATGCCCAAGCGCTGAGTGGTTTCCAGCGCGCCACCGAGGACGATGATCGCCAGCACGGCGCCCAAAGCAAACTCGAGGCCAATCGCCTCGTGCACGAGCGTCAACGCGGCGGTCGCCACACCGTACGCTGCGCAACATCCCATTGCGATGGCCCGGGAACGTGCAAACGCCAACGCCGAGCTGAACAGCGCCAGAGCCGCCCCGCCGAACAGGTCTGGCCGGGCAGAGAAGGCCGCGAACGGAACTCCGAATGGCAGCAACGGAATTAACATCGCGACCATCAGCCTGCGCTCAGATCGATGACGACTGAACAGCACCATGCCCGCGACCGTTGCGAGGCCGCACAGGTAGACCGCCGTCGACAGCCACCGCAGTGTGAGCGTGACCCCGAAGTAGTGTCCCGGGACCAAGTCGACCAATTCACCGGCGAGCCCGCGACGGACGAAGCCGTGTGCGTAGTCAGCGGAGTAGTAGGACATCCAGTACACATCGAGTGGAAAGATCTTTATCCCGAACCACAGCACGGCCGTTGCCCACGCCGCAATCGCGACGGCTATACCGATGTACAGAGGCTGGCGGGTAAGCCTATTCGCGCTGAGGCTCGGGTTTACCGTCACGTCGGGCTGGCGTAGACGCTGGTGGCGAACAGGTGCAGGTCGGCCAGCGCGCTACACGCGAGCTCGCGCGTCGCCGCGGCCGTATTGGCTGCGCCGCCCTGATATGCGACGACGGACAAAAATCGCGTGCCGTTGATCGTCGCTGTGCCGCAATATAATTGGCCGTGAGTCTTTTCGATGCGGCGCGCAGTGATGCCCTGCTCGGCCAGCCGCATGAAGACCTCGATCGCATCCCCACCGTCGATTCGGCTAACGGCGGTATCGAGGCTTCCGAGGTTCGAACAGCCCACCGGCAGTTGCGAGGTCGACATGGCGATGCCTTCGGCGCGCCGGACCACCCATCGCGGTGTGAAGGGAATGAGCGGCAGTCCGGCGAGCATTTCGTTGGGTTGCTCCGCCCGGGACTTCAACAGGGTCTTGAGTTCTGCACGTACGCCGCTCAAGTTTTCAGCCACCGCTCGGGCATCGACCGTAAGTGTGATCGAGGTCAGCGCGTTGGCACGATCGTCGTCGGTGTTGGTGCGGTCGCTGACCGGAAGCACGACCGTCACAGTGTTTCCGTCGGGGTGCACCCTGCCCATCCGGTGAGCCAAGCGAGCTGCGAATGCGACGACAAGCGTGTTGCTGCTTCCGTGAAGGCTGCGCGCACGTGCCTCCCATGCCGCAGCATCGGTTTGTATCGTCACCGACGGGAGGATGGCCTGGCCCTCGCCACTCGAGGCCGGCGTACCGGGTCGGCGCGCCTCAGGCGGGACTTGGGTTTCAGCCGAGACCTTGCGCAATATCAGCAGAGTCGCGACCAGCGCGCGGATTACCGTCGGCAGGGCGAGGACGGCGTCGGCGAGGTCGGAAAGCACTGCACGCCACCGGGTGCGTGAATTCTCCTGTGGATAGCCAAGATTGCGCGTTTTTTTGCTGGCCGCTTCAGCTATGGCCGTTGCTACGCCGAGCCCATCGGCAACGCAGTGTGATGCCACCAAGGTGACCGCTGCACCGCCGTCGTCCAACGGCAGCACGCCAACGTGAAACGTCGGACCGAACTCAGGGTCGACGCGCACCAGCGCGCGTCTTTCAATCCAGCCGCCGATCTCCGACCGTGGCTGCCGCGGCTCGAGCGCGATCTCGGGCGATCGGCTGCCGAGTACCCAGCGATGACGTCCGAACGGCAGTGGCGAGCGCTCGATCCGCCGTCCGAGCAGACCTGCGTCGAGATTGCTTTTGAATGACCGTAATTCGTCGATATTCACGTCGCGGTCGTACACCCACGTGCATTGCACCGTACTGCCTTGGCCGGTGGCCCGAAGCCGTAAGAACGCGGCCTGGTCCAGCAGCGCCAGCTTCGTCACTAGCAGCCGGCTTCGGCCGCTGCACGATACCCGCGCACCGCCAACGGCGTGAACATCGCGACGAGCGCGCCGGCCCACAGACCGGCCTGCGATAGCGGCCACAACACCGGCCCGCCCCCCGCGAGCGCGCGCATCGCCTCGACCGTCGGTGATATCGGCTGAAAGCGCACCACCGGTTGCAGCCAGCCCGGAAACACCTCGGCGGGGGCAACACCCGTGTTCAGGAACAGCAGCACAATGCATGCTGCACCCAGCCAGGTCACCATCACGCGACCGTCGGCGCGAGCAGCGATCGTGATGACCACGGTGGCCATACCCGTCGAGATCGCCACGGGCAGCAGCACAAAGGTCGGTATCGCGATCCAGCCATGAGTGAATCGCAGACCCAAAGCGATCCCGAAGATGGTGAGCAGAATGGCGGACGTGAAGGCTCGGGCAGCCTCCGCGAGCAGTCGGCCCGCCAGGGGACTCGCACGATGAACCGGCAGCACCCACAACCTGGTCAGCAGGCCCGACTCCCGCTCTTGCGGCAGAGCCAGGCCAGCGCCGAGGGTTCCGAAAATCGCACCGACGACCGCGCACATCGGCACTAAGCCGTACAGGCTGTCGTGCCCGGTGACGGCCAGGACGGCCTTGCCGATCAGCAATTTGTAGACGATGAGTAGGAGGGTCGGAAAAAACAGCGCTTGCACCGCGACGATCGGGTCTCGTCGCCAACGGCGCAATAGCCGCCCCGCCTCCACGCCGCTTTGTTTGACGAACGCTGTCAGCGGTGTCTGGTTCGAAACCCCTTTTGTTGCTTGCATATTCGCCATCATCGGCGGGGCTGCGCATGCATCGCGTGCTGGCTCGGCAGTGGGAGTTGCCTTGCGGATGGGCTTAGGCGCGCCCGAAAGCCCGCCACCGTAGCGTCGCTGCATCCGCACCGCGATCCCGCCGAACAGTGCCAGCAACGCGAGGCACCACACCGACGTCGCCGCCAGATCCCTGACCGCGACGTGACCGGCGGCAAGCCCTCGCAACGTCCCGGTGACCTGCGAGACAGGCTGGTAGCGGACGAACGCGCCGAGCCAGTTCGGAAAGGAGTCCACCGGAGCGATGCCGGTGGACAGTAGGACGAGTAGCAGTTGAGGTAGGAGCAGTATTTGGCTTGACGATTCGACGGAGCCGACCCGGGAGCCGAGGGCGTCGGCGCCTAGGCACACTGCCATCGCAAAGGTGACAACGATGGCGACAAAAAGAACCGCATCGGCCGCGCCGCCCGCCATCCGAAAGCCGAAGAACCATGCGATCGCCATGCTGGCGATCAAGGCGATCACCGCGCGTATCAAGCAATAGAGCATCCGCGCGGCTAGCGGCACCACCGCCGGAATCGGCAAACTGCGCAGCTGAAATCCAAAGCCGGACAGCCGATCCCGCGCGGCGCGATCAGCCGTTGTCATCGCGCCGAAGAGCATCGCCTGCACAATGACCACCGGAAGGACATACTGCGCGTACGTTATGTGGCCGGTGTCGATGAGGGCGCCTAAAACCAATGTGAAACCCAGGAAGCAGCCCACGGGCGCCAGGGCTGCGAAGAGTAGGTCGGCGTCGCGCCGAGCGCCCGATATCGTTCGCAAAGTCAGTGCCGCCAGGGCTCCTAACCACATGCCACCGGCGGCAGCAGGCCGAGAAGGCATCAGCTATCGATGTGCGGCTCGGCCCCGTCGGATGCCCGGGCGAACTCGGCACGCATCGCCTCGGCGTAGCGCAGGATGGACCTGCGGGCGACGTCGGTGCCAGGGTAAGCGACCACCAACTGCGTCCTGTCGTGCATCCGGTTGACCCACATGCATACGGTCTCCGACAGCCGATTATCACCCCATATGCCGACACGCAGACCGTCAAAGCTCTCGCCGAAAGGCAGCTTTCGGATGTCGATGTAGGACAGCATCGGGACGGGACGGTCCGGCACCTCGATGGAATCCGACGATTGGCCGGGTGTCTCCAGTAGGTGATAGAACGGCACAGCACCGAGGACGGTGTTCGAGTCGAAGGATGCCTGAGCGGCGTTGGCTACCTGGGCGAATGACGCGCCGGCTGTGGGAATCATCAACGGGACGAAACTGGCCAGCCAACCGACCGTAATGGCGTGGGCGCAGTCTCGCCGGTTGTCGAATGGCGTGAGTCCGAAGTAGGTTGCGGCGCCGGTCAACCTGTGCTCGGCTAGGGCGGCGCAGGCGAACACGCCACCGCTGAAGCGCGCGCCCGCGGCGCGGCACGTCGCTTCGAACCGTCGGCCCTGGTCCGCATCGATCAGGTCGAACACGTCGATCGCTCCCGGCGTATCCGCGGTCGCCTCGCCCAGTTCGAGGGGGAACTTCGGCAACGCCCCCTTGTTCGCGGCGAGGAAGGCCCGCCACGACTGGATCTCGGGTGACTCTTCATTCAAGCTCGCGGTGTACGCGCGCTGATTCGCGCTGTATTCACGATGGCTGGTCACGGGTTTGTGTTCAATCTGCGCGCTCTGCAGCGCGGTGAAGTATGCCGTCTGGATGTCGAGAAAGATCACACCGGCCGACATTCCGTCGGCACGCAAGTGATCGATGGCGATGTAGACGGTGAACCGATCGTCGCCCTGGATGATTCCGAAGGTAAAACAGTCCCACTGGAGCGGATCGGGCGTGTCGAGAAGCAATTTGCGGATCTCGGCTGGAGTCATCGTGCCGAGACCCGTTGGCGCCAAAGTGATGTCCCCGGGGTCGGTGATGACGTAGCGGAGAATCTCGTTATCGTAGAAGGCAAACCGGTCGTGGTAGGTGTCGTGCCGCCGCACATGGCTATTCACCGCGTTTGTCATCGCATCGATATCGCAGATGCCGTTGATCTCCCAGGCGCCAATGCACAACCGCGGGATATCGCGGCCGCGGCTGACCTGGCGACGATAGTAATTGAGATGCTGTGACTGCTGATAACTCACCGGGGCGGGGTGAAATTCCGCTTCGGCGGCGCGGGCGTAGGTTTTCGGCGTGGGATACCAGCACACGACGTCGCCCTGTGCTGACCAATCGCCGACCGTTCCTAGGAACATTCGCCTACACCTCCTTTCAATGGCGCCGCCAGTCCCGAAGACCCTAGCGCCACGGCGCACAGGTCGCTGAGTGACGCTGGGAGCGAGGGAAGTCGTGCTGCCCAGGCCCGGGGCCGGTGTCGCGTTGCTAGCTGCGTCGGCCAATGCGCACGAGACTTTAGCCTCGCACTGGTTTAGGGGCCATCGTGCGCGTTGTCACCGAGCATAAATGGCTCGCTGACTGTTCGTCGCGAAACCATTGAATTCCGTTCTCAGTCTGAGATCCATGCAGGAATGCCGATAAGACCATTCGTTTGCCGCGTCCGCTGAGGGGCCCGACTTTCTAGGCTAAAAGGGTCTCCTGTGGCGGTCCGGCGGTGCGGCCCGCCGATTGACTAGCTGGGCCAGGCCAGGCGGGTCGGATGGTCATGCCCACGCAATGTCACCGTGTCACCCAAAGACCAACGAACACGCTCGCTTTCGCTTGCACCTTGCACGGTGCACTCGGTCGCGAGTGTTCGAGCTGGGTGCGACTTAGCCAACTCGCACAGCCGCGCTGCCTCGTTGACCGGTTCGCCGATCACGGTGTATTCGAACCGCTCCTTGGCGCCGACGTTACCGGCGACGACCTGGCCGGCCGCCACGCCAATACCGGCCTCGAGTTCCGGCATCTCGGCTGCCAGCCGGTCGCTGATGGCGCGTGCCGCGGCGAGCGCATCGTCTTCCGGGCACTCCAGGTGGTTCGGGGCGCCGAAGATCGCAAGTGACGCGTCGCCTTCGAACTTGTTGACCAGTCCGTGGTTTCGATCGACTTCGTCGACGACGATCGAAAAGAACTTGTTGAGGACCTGAACGACGTCGGCAGGCCGTTGACTGGTCACCAGCTGCGTGGAGCCGACGATGTCGATGAACACGACGGCGACATGCCGTTCTTCTCCGCCCAATTTCGGGCGGTCGCGTTCTGCGGCCAGGGCGACTTCGCGCCCGACGTGGCGGCCGAACAGATCTCGCACGCGCTCGCGCTCACGCAGGCCGTCGACCATCGAGTTGAACCCACGCTGCAGCTCGCCGAGCTCGGTCCCGTCGAACACCACCAAATCGCCGCGCAGGTCGCCCTGCTCGACGCGTTTGAGTGCGGCCCGGACGACGCGGACCGGCGTTGCGGTCAGCCAGGACAGGATCCACATCAGAACGAAGCCGAAGAACAGCGCCGCACTCGACACGATCAGCACCGCCACACTCAGCTGGGTCTCGGTCAGGTTTCCCAACACCAAAGCGAAGAACGCGATGAGCGCGATGCCGAGAACCGGCACACCGGAGCCCAGCAGCCACACGGTCAGGGTCCGGCCCATGATGCCCGGTGCCAGCCGGCGGGGGGCTTGTCCGGCTTCGAGTGCCTGTGCGGCCACCGGCCGCAGGGCGAATTCGGTAAACAGGTAGCAGAAGGTGGCCACCAGGATGCCGCAGAAGCCAACGGAGAAACCGACGATCGGGATGAACAGCTCGTTGGCCAGCCCATAGAGCGTGGTCAACAACGCCGTCCCGACGCCCCAGAGGAAGAGCACTCCGAGCGCCAGGTGGAACGGGGCCAGGAACGTTTTGCGTTCGTCGCCCAGCGTGGGTTTGTGCTCTTCGATCGCCCAGCGCAGCGCGGCCACCGTCTGTCGGGTGATCCAGTAAGCCCCAAGGGCGAGCGCGACGGCCACGTATGCGGGCCCCACCCCGAAGGTGATCCACCGCGGCGCGTCGCTGAAGATGCTTGGGGTCGGCAAGGCGACGGTCAGCAGTAGCAGCGCGACGCCGATTCCGACCAGGTTCGTCGCCAGGATGAACACGGTCAGAATGAGCTGAATGCGAACCCGCCGGCGGCTCTGGCTTTCCGTGACCCGCCCGAGCAGCCAGGACCCGTACGCGGGGGTCTCGTCCAGCCGCCCGCTCTGACGGGTCACCGTCTCGAGCACCCGCCCCAAGCGTTGTGCCACGCTCTTATTGGCCGACATGGTGGCGCCAGCCTAATTCGTCTACGACGCTCTAAGGTGAGTCGGGTGCGTCTAGTGATCGCCCAGTGCACCGTCGACTACGTAGGGCGGCTCACCGCGCATCTGCCGTCGGCGCGCAGGTTGTTGCTGTTCAAGGCCGACGGGTCGGTGAGCGTGCACGCCGACGACCGTGCCTACAAACCGTTGAACTGGATGAGTCCGCCGTGCTGGCTCGCCGAAGACCTCAACGGGCCGGCGCCGATATGGGTGGTCGAGAACAAGGCGGGCGAACAGCTGCGCATCACCGTCGAGGAGATCGAGCACGACTCCAGCCACGACCTGGGTGTCGACCCGGGGTTGGTCAAGGACGGTGTGGAGGCCCACCTGCAGGCACTGCTCGCCGAACACGTCCAGCTGCTGGGTGAGGGATACAGCTTGGTGCGCCGCGAGTACATGACCGCGATCGGGCCCGTCGATCTGCTGTGCCGCGACGAACACGGCGGTTCGGTCGCCGTGGAGATCAAGCGGCGCGGTGAGATCGACGGCGTGGAGCAACTCACCCGCTATCTCGAGTTACTCAACCGCGACAGCGTTCTCGCGCCGGTCAAGGGCGTGTTCGCGGCGCAGCAGATTAAACCGCAGGCACGTACCTTAGCCACCGATCGCGGAATTCGTTGTCTCACACTGGATTACGACAAGATGCGGGGAATGGACAGCGACGAGTACCGGCTGTTCTGATTCGCCCGATTAGACTGGGCGCATGGCTCGGCGCCGCACACCGCCCCGGCAAAGGTCGGCCTCGTTGTCGGGCGTTTTGCATCGGGTGGAAACGGGACCCGACGGCTACGAGTACGAAGTGCGCGCGGTCGCTGGTGCCCGGGCCATCAAGACCTACCGATGCCCGGGCTGCGATCATGAAATCCGTTCCGGCACCGCGCATGTGGTGGTATGGCCGGCCGATTCGCCGCACAGCGGCGTGGACGAGCGGCGGCACTGGCACACACCGTGCTGGGCCAATCGGGCAAGCCGGGGCCCGACCAGGAAATGGTCTTGAGGGCTGGACGCTGTCAGGAAGCCGGCTCGACCAGCTCGATCAGCACCCCGCCTGCGTCCTTGGGGTGGATGAAGTTGATTCGCGAGTTTGCTGTACCGCGCCGGGCTGTCTCGTAGACGAGCCGCACGCCCTGCTCATGAAGCTGGTCGCAGATCGTGTCCAGATCGCTGACCCGGACGGCCATCTGTTGGATGCCCGGTCCGCGCTTGTCCATGAACTTCGCGATCGTCGACGTTTCGTCGAGCGGGGCCATGAGCTGCAGCTGCGCGCTGGTGCCGGGCACGGCGAGCATCGCCTCACGGATGCCCTGATCGTCGTTGACTTCCTCGTGCACCAGGATCATGCCGAGGTGGTCGTGATACCAGGCGATGGAGGCGTCCAGGTCGGTGACCGCGATGCCGACGTGGTCGAGGCCGGTCACCAAAGAGGTAGCCAGGAGGTGACGGGCGTCAACGTGATCGGTCGTCATCACATAAAGGTAACCTGGCGGCAAAGATTGCGCTTCTCGGGGAGGCCGAATTGGCCGCCGGCGCACGTCTAGGAGGTAGTCATGACGACGTCGGTGATCGTTGCTGGAGCGCGGACCCCGATCGGCAAATTGATGGGTTCGCTGAAGGATTTCTCGGCCAGCGATCTGGGTGCCATCGCGATCGCCGGCGCGCTGGAGAAGGCCAACGTCGATGCCTCGCTGGTCGAATACGTGATCATGGGCCAGGTGCTGACCGCGGGCGCGGGCCAGATGCCGGCCCGGCAGGCCGCGGTGGCGGCCGGCATCGGCTGGGACGTCCCGGCGCTGACGATCAACAAGATGTGCCTGTCCGGAATTGACGCCATTGCCCTAGCTGACCAGCTCATTCGTGCCGGAGAGTTCGACGTGGTGGTGGCCGGTGGGCAGGAATCCATGACGAAGGCCCCACACCTGTTGATGGACAGCCGTGCCGGCTACAAGTACGGCGACGTCACGGTGGTGGACCACATGGCCTACGACGGCCTGCACGACGTGTTCACCGACCAGCCGATGGGCGCGCTCACCGAGCAGCGCAACGACGTGGACAAGTTCACCCGCGCCGAGCAGGACGAGTTCGCTGCGCGGTCGCACCAGAAGGCCGCCGCGGCGTGGAAGGACGGGGTTTTCACCGACGAGGTGGTAGCTGTGAACATTCCGCAGCGCAAGGGTGATCCGCTGCAATTCACCCAGGACGAGGGTATCCGCGCAAACACCACCGCGGAGTCGCTGGCCGGCCTCAAGCCCGCGTTTCGCCGCGACGGCACCATCACCGCGGGGTCGGCCTCGCAGATCTCCGATGGCGCCGCCGCGGTGCTGGTGATGAACAAGGAGAAAGCCCAGGAGCTTGGGCTGACCTGGCTCGCTGAGATCGGCGCGCACGGCGTGGTCGCCGGCCCGGACTCGACGCTGCAGTCGCAGCCTGCCAACGCAATCAAGAAGGCACTCGGCCGTGAGGGCATCTCGGTTGACCAACTCGACGTCGTAGAGATCAACGAGGCGTTCGCCGCGGTGGCGCTGGCCTCGACACGTGAGCTGGGCGTCGCCCCCGAGATCGTCAACGTCAACGGCGGTGCGATCGCGGTCGGGCATCCGATCGGCATGTCGGGGGCCAGGATCACGCTGCATGTCGCTCTGGAGCTGGCCCGGCGCGGCTCCGGCTACGGCGTCGCCGCGCTGTGCGGTGCCGGTGGTCAGGGTGATGCGCTGATTTTGCGCGCGGGGTAGCCGGCGCCGTTTCCGTCGGCGTTGCTCACACGCGATGTTCGTGTGCCGTTGTGATTTTGGTCATAAGTCCTGTTTACCGGCCAGTACGGTCGCAATTTGCGCCAGCCCTGCTCCCGCGTAGGCCCGGCGCCACCGGGTGGATCGACGCCCGGCGCGCATGACAAACTTGACGACGTGACGCGTCCGCGATCTTCAATCGGGCCCGCGCTGGCCGCCGGCGCAGTCGACTTGTCCGGCCTCAAGCAGCGAGCCCAGCAGACCCCGTCGGCGGGTGGCCCCGCAGGCGGTGCGTCCCCGCCGGCACCGGGTGCCCCGGGGGTTGTCGAGGTCACCGAGGCGAACTTCGAGAACGACGTCCTGGTCCGGTCCGAAGAGGTGCCGGTCGTGGTGGCGTTGTGGTCGCCGCGCAGCGAGGCATGCATCCAGCTACTCGACACGCTGGCCGGCCTGGCCGCCGAAGACAACGGCGCGTGGTCGCTGGCGACGGTCAACGTCGACGTGGCACCCGGGGTGGCCCAGGCCTTCCGCGTCGACGCGGTCCCGACGGTGGTGGCTTTGGCTGCGGGACAGCCGTTGTCGAGCTTCCAGGGCGTCCAGCCCGGCGATCAACTGCGTCGCTGGCTGGATCAGATTCTCTCGGCCACGGCCGGCAAGCTAACGGGCTCAAGCGGTTCCGCGGAAGCGGTCGAAGTCGACCCGGTGCTGACCGCCGCCCGCCAGCATCTCGAGGACGGCGACTTCGACGCGGCGAAGCAGTCGTATGAGGCGATCTTGGAGACTGATCCGGGCAGCGTCGAGGCCAAGGGCGCGATCCGGCAGATCGACTTTCTCACCCGCGCAACCACGCAGCGCCCCGATGCCGTCGCGGTTGCCGATGCCGCACCCGGGGATATCGAAGCCGCTTTCGCGGCGGCCGATGTGCAAATCCTCAACCAGGATGTAAGCGCGGCATTCGACCGGCTTATCGCGTTGGTGCGCAGCACATCTGGCGATGAACGCACTTCGGTGCGTACCCGGCTGATCGAGCTTTTCGAACTCTTCGATCCGGCCGATCCCGAGGTCGTGGTCGGCCGACGAAATCTCGCCAACGCGCTGTACTAGGCCGGCTCCAGCCACAGGGCGGCGCTTGTGTTGAGGCCGGCTCCAGCCACAGGGCGGCGCTTGTGTTGAGGCCGGCTCCAGCCACAGGGCGGCGCTTGTGTTGAGGCCGGCTCCAGCCACAGGGCGGCGCTTGTGTTTAGGCCGGCTCCAGCCACAGGGCGGCGCTTGTGTTTAGGCCGGCTCCAGCCACAGGGCGGCGTTGGGTGGCAGCACCAGCAGTGCCGAGGCCGGACGCCCATGCCACGGGTCGTCGGTGGCATCGACACCGCCGAGGTTGCCGATTCCGGATCCGTTGTACACGGTGGCGTCGGTATTGAGGACCTCGCGCCAACGGCCGGCGACGGGCAGGCCCACTCGATAGCCGCCGTGCTCGGCTCCGGCGAAGTTGAAGATACAAGCCATGACCGAGCCGTCTTTGCCGTAGCGCAGGAAGCTCAGCACGTTGTTGCCGGAGTCGTTGGCGTCGATCCAGGAATAGCCCTCGGGGGTGGTGTCCTGACTCCACAACGCGGCATGGCCGCGGTAGATGTCGTTGATGTCGCGCACCAGCCGCAGCACGCCGTTGGAGAAACCCTGCTCGTCGAGCTGCCACCAGTCCAGGCCATTCTGTTCTGACCACTCGGCGCGCTGCCCGAACTCCTGGCCCATGAACAGCAATTGCTTACCCGGGTGCGCCCACTGGTAGGCGAGCAGACTGCGCAGCCCGGCCGCCTTGACGTGGTTGTTTCCCGGCATCCGTCCCCACAGTGTGCCCTTGCCGTGCACCACCTCGTCGTGGCTCAGTGGCAGCACATAGTTCTCGCTGAAGGCGTAGAGCATCGAGAACGTCATCTCGTGGTGGTGGAAGCTGCGATACACCGGATCACGGCTGATGTAGTCGAGCGTGTCGTGCATCCAGCCCATGTTCCACTTCATCGAAAAGCCAAGGCCGCCAAGGCTGGTCGGTCGGGTAACCCCTGGCCAGGACGTCGACTCCTCTGCGATGGTGACAATGCCAGGAGCGGCTTTGTGTGCCGTCGCGTTCATCTCCTGCAGGAACTGAACGGCCTCCAGATTTTCCCGTCCGCCATAGATGTTGGGGGTCCAGCCGCCCTCCGGGCGCGAGTAGTCCAGGTACAGCATCGAGGCCACCGCGTCCACCCGCAGGCCGTCGATGTGGTACTCCTCGAGCCAATACAACGCGTTGGCCACCAGGAAGTTTCGCACCTCCCGACGGCCGAAGTCGAATACGTAAGTGCCCCAATCCAACTGCTCGCCGCGTCGCGGATCGGAATGCTCGTAGAGCGGGGTGCCGTCAAACCGGCCCAGTGCCCAGGCGTCCTTCGGGAAGTGTGCGGGTACCCAGTCCACGATGACGCCGATGCCGGCCCGGTGCAGGGCGTCGACCAGGGCCCGGAAGTCGTCGGGGGTGCCGAACCGCGATGTCGGCGCGTAGTAGGACGTCACCTGATATCCCCACGACCCGGCAAAAGGATGCTCGGCCACCGGCAACAGCTCCACATGGGTAAAGCCTTGCTCGACAACGTAATCCGTCAATTCATGGGCAAGCTGGCGATAGCTGAGGCCGGGCCGCCACGAGCCCAGGTGCACCTCGAGGGTGCTCATCGGTTCAAACACGGGGTTGCGCTGCGCGCGCTGGGTCATCCAGTCGCCGTCGGTCCAGACGTAGTTGCTCGATGTCACCCGTGACGCCGTGTGCGGCGGCACCTCGGTCGCGAACGCGAACGGATCGGCTCGTTCGGTGGTGACGCCGTCTGCGCCGTGTACCCGAAACTTGTAGAGGCCATCGGTGGGGAAGCCGGGCCAGAACAATTCCCACACTCCGGTGGAGCCCAGCACCCGCATCGGGGCTTCGTTGCCGTTCCAGCCGTTGAACTCGCCGATCAGGCTGATGCCCTTGGCATTGGGGGCCCAGACGGCGAAGGACACTCCGTCGACGACACCGTCGGCCGTGGTGAACGAGCGAGGATGCGCGCCAAGGACTTCCCAGAGTCGCTCGTGGCGGCCCTCGGAGAACAGGTGCAGGTCGACCTCGCCGAGAGTGGGCAGGAAGCGGTACGCATCGGCCGTGGTGTGCGTGTCCGATCCGTAGGTCACCTCCAGCCGGTAGTCGATGAGGTTGGCGAACGGTAATGCCACTGCGAACAATCCGGTGTCGACATGCGGCATAGGAAACCGGTCGTCGCCGACGATCGCGACGACTTCGGTCGCGTGCGGTTTGAACGCGCGGATGACGGTGTGGTCGCCGTACTCGTGGGCGCCCAGGATGCTGTGCGGATTGTGATGTGTGCCGGCGACCAACCTGGCCAGTTCAGCGGGGTCGGGCGCCAGCTGTGCCCTGGCGAGTTGGTCTGTGCGGCTCTCGGTTTGACTCATGCGTGTTTCCCCTTCCGGGCCCTGTTACCTCCTGCGCAGCAACGTGGGTCGAGATTCTGGTGGTATGAGTGGCATGTTGATGACGTGTGCGACCGCGTGGCCTGGATCGATGCGAACGTAATTCGACTGCCCCCATTGGAATTCGTGGCCGGTTATCTCATCGCGCACCCAAAAGCGCTCGTATGGCTCCATACCCAGTGCGGCCATGTCTAACCACACTGTCGCTTCCTCGGGCCCGAAGGCGTTCAGCGTGACCACCACCAGCACGCAATCGCCGGTGGCCGGGTCGAACTTGCTGTAGGCGAGCAGCGCGTCGTTGTCGACGCCGTGGAAATGAATGGTGCGCAGCTGCTGCAGCGCGGGATGTACTCGGCGAATCGCGTTGAGCTGCTTGATGAACGGCTCGAGCGACCTGCCCTCGGCGACTGCGGC
The DNA here is from genome assembly GCF_900157365.1 of Mycobacterium numidiamassiliense. Taxonomy (GTDB): domain Bacteria; phylum Actinomycetota; class Actinomycetes; order Mycobacteriales; family Mycobacteriaceae; genus Mycobacterium; species Mycobacterium numidiamassiliense. The sequence goes on from NZ_FUEZ01000004.1 coordinate 2,129,479, forward strand.
CGCGTAGTCGCGGGGCCGCAGTTCGTACTTCTCGGAGTTGAGGTACTCCTCGCTGCCCTCGCGCACGGCCCGGTGCTCGAACAGCTCGTAACCCGAGTACACGCCCCAGGCCGGACTCATGGTCGCGGCCAGCACCGCGCGGATGGCGAACATGCCCGGCCCGTTGTGCTGCAGTGAGGCGTGCAGGATGTCGGGAGTGTTGACGAACAGGTTCGGCCGACGGAAGTCGGCGAGTGCGGCGATGTCGTTGCCGAACTCGGTGAGCTCCCACTTCGCGGTGCGCCAGGTGAAGTAGCTGTAGGACTGGGTGAAGCCGAGTTTGGCCAGCCCGTACTGGCGGGCCGGCGGCGTGAACGCCTCGGACAGGAAAAGCACGTCGGGATGGGTGTCTTTGACCTGGCCGATCAACCACGCCCAGAAGTCGGGCGGCTTGGTGTGCGGGTTGTCGACGCGAAAGAACTTGATGCCGTGGTCAATCCAGTGCCGGACAACGCGCAGCACTTCGTCGTAGAGCCCCGCGGGATCGTTGTCGAAGTTCAGCGGATAGATGTCCTGATATTTCTTCGGCGGATTCTCCGCGTAAGCGATGGTCCCGTCCGGCAATTCGGTGAACCACTGGCGGTGATCGCGCGCCCACGGATGATCGGGTGCACATTGCAGCGCCAGGTCCAGGGCGACCTCCATACCCAGATCACGCGCCGCTGCCACGAAGTCGTCGAAATCGTCGATGGTGCCCAGGTTCGGATGCACAGCATCGTGGCCACCCTCGTCGCTGCCGATCGCCCACGGGGATCCCACATCCCCGGGGACGGCGGTCGGAGAGTTGTTGCGGCCCTTGCGATGCACCTTGCCGATCGGGTGGATCGGGGGCAGGTACACGACGTCGAATCCCATGTCGGCGATGCGCGGAAGATCCGCGGCCGCCGTGGCGAAGGTGCCGTGCACCGCGTTGCCGTCGGCGTCCCAGCCACCGGTCGAGCGCGGGAACATCTCGTACCACGAGCCGAAGCGGGCCAGCGGCCGATCCACCCAGACACCGAACTGCTCGCCGCGGGTGACGATCTCCCGCAGTGGATAGACGCCGAGCAACTCGTCGATCTCGGGCGCCAGCGCCAATGCGGTGCGCGTCACGGGATCCCCGGGGGTGCGCAAGGCCGCAGCGGCGGCGAGCAGCGGTTGGCGACCGGCCCGCGGCACACCCATGGCGGCGCGATCGAACAAGGCGGCGCCGACCAGCAGGTCGTTGGACAGTTCGGTCTCGCCCTGGCCGGCGTCCAGCTTGGCCACCAGCCCGTGCCGCCAGGTATGAATCGGGTCACCCCACCCGTCGACCCGGAAGGTCCACAGACCGACCCGGTCGGGCGTGAACTGACCGTGGAAGACGTAGGGTTCCAGGCCCATCGTCATGGGCAGCGCCAGCGGCTTGACCCGCTCGGGGGAACTGGTCGCCGGCGCGGACGCCAGCCGTTCGGGCGCCTGCACCGCCTTGATCCGGCGGGTCTCGGTCACCTGCGGATAGTGCGCTCCAAGGTAGCGCACCACCAGGGTCGCCGCGACGGCATCATGGCCTTCGCGCCATACCGCGGCGCTGACCGGGACTACCTCACCGACCACCGCTTTGGCGGGATATGTGCCGCAGGAAACGACAGGCTGGACGTTATCGATCTCGACACGACCGGGCACCACCACTCCGTTTCGTCCGATTGTTTGCGGCCAGACCGCGGTGTGCTGCTTCGCGGATTGCCTCTCGTCTTTCGAAACTTCCTCTTGTGGGGAATTTTCTCAGCGGGGCGGCATCTTTGCGGCCCCAACAACTACCCGGTACCCACCCTAGTGGCTGGCCACACACCGCAGGGCGAACGGCCAGTCTGACTACGCCACCCTTCAATGGCGAACTGCCAGTCTGACCACGCCACCCTTCAATGGCGAACGGCCAGTCCGTCGGCCTGCGAGCCGCGCGATCCTCAGTAAGGTAGGCATGTGTGAAAGCCCTCCGCCGCTTTACCGTCCGTGCTCATCTGCCCGAGCGCCTCGCCGCGTTGGAACAGCTGTCGAAGAATCTGCGGTGGTCTTGGGACACGGCGACGCAGGATCTGTTCGCGGCCATCGATCCGACGCTGTGGGCCAGCTGCGGCAATGACCCGGTGGAATTGCTGGGGGCCGTCAGCCCCGCGCGCCTCGACGAGTTGGCGCTCGACGAGGAGTTCCTGCGCTGGCTCGATGAGCTGGCAGGTGATCTGAACGACTACCTGACCCGTCCTTTGTGGTATCAGCTACAGCAGCAGGCCGGCGTCGCGATGCCCGCAGGGATCGCGTACTTCTCGATGGAGTTCGGCGTCGCCGGGGTGCTGCCCAATTACTCGGGCGGCTTGGGGATCCTCGCCGGTGACCACCTGAAGTCCGCATCGGATCTGGGGGTGCCGCTGATCGCGGTCGGGCTTTACTACCGTTCCGGGTACTTTCGCCAGTCGCTGAGCGCAGAGGGCTGGCAAAACGAGACCTACCCGTCGCTGGATCCGCAGGGTCTGCCCTTGCGACTGCTCACCGATGCCGTCGGCGATCCCGTGCTGGTGCAGCTGTCGCTGCCCGACTCCGCACAGTTGACCGCGCGAATCCTGGTGGCACAGGTGGGTCGGGTGCCGCTGCTGCTGCTGGACTCCGATGTCCCGGAGAACGAGCACGAGCTGCGTAGCGTCACCGACCGGCTCTACGGCGGCGATCAGGAACATCGGATCAAGCAGGAAATCCTGGCTGGCATCGGCGGTGTGCGGGCGATCCGCGCTTTCACCGCCGTCGAGGGCAGGCCGGCGCCCGAGGTGTTCCACATGAACGAGGGGCACGCCGGGTTCCTGGGCGCCGAACGCATTCGCGAGCTGATCACCGACGCGGGATTGGACTTCGATACCGCGCTGACGGTGGTGCGGTCCGGCACGGTGTTCACCACTCACACTCCGGTGGCCGCTGGTATCGACCGGTTCCCGGTCGAGATGGTGCAGGAGTACTTCGACGACCATGCCGACGACGCCCCCGGTGAGCGGACGCCCGTGCTCTTGCCGGGCGTGCCGACCGAGCGGGTCATCGCGCTCGGTGCCGAAGACGATCCGGAGAAGTTCAACATGGCCCACATGGGTCTGCGGCTTGCCCAGCGCGCCAATGGGGTTTCGCTGCTGCACGGCCGGGTCAGCCGGGGGATGTTCAACGAGCTGTGGCCGGGGTTCGACCGCGCCGAGGTGCCGATCGGGTCGATCACCAATGGAGTGCACGCGCGCACCTGGGCGGCGCCGCAGTGGTTGCAGCTGGGCCAGGAGCTGGCTGGGCCGGACGACGCGGCGTTCAGCGATCCGGGTGTCTGGCTGCGGCTGCGCGAGGTCGACCCCGGTCACCTGTGGTGGATTCGCTCGCAACTGCGCGCACTGCTGGTCGACGACGTCCGGCAGCGACTGCGCCGGTCATGGCTGGAACGCGGCGCTTCCGACGCCGAATTAGGTTGGATCGCAACGGCATTCGATCCCGAGGTGCTGACCGTCGGCTTCGCCCGCCGGGTACCCACGTACAAGCGGCTGACGCTGATGCTCAGCGATCCGGATCGGCTCGAACAGCTTCTGCTCAACGAGAAGCGGCCGATCCAGCTGATCGTCGCCGGCAAATCGCACCCGGCCGACGACGGCGGGAAGGCGTTGATCCAGCAGGTGGTGCGGTTCGCCGACCGCCCGGAAGTGCGTCACCGCATCGCCTTTCTGCCCGACTACGACATGTCGATGGCCCGGCTGTTGTACTGGGGCTGCGACGTCTGGCTGAACAACCCGCTGCGGCCGCTGGAGGCTTGCGGTACTTCGGGAATGAAGAGCGCACTCAACGGCGGACTGAACCTGTCCATCCGCGACGGCTGGTGGGACGAGTGGTACGACGGCGAAAACGGTTGGGAGATACCATCTGCCGACGGACTGGCCGATGAAACCCGGCGCGACGAGCTGGAGTCCAGTGCGCTCTACAGCCTGCTGGAACAAGCGGTGACGCCGACGTTCTACGACCGCAACGAACACGGCGTGCCGCCGCGCTGGATTGAGATGGTGCGCCACACCTTGCAGACACTCGGGCCGAAAGTGTTGGCTTCCAGGATGGTTCGCGACTACGTCGAGCAGTACTACTTGCCGGCGGCGGAGTCGCTGCGCCGAACCGTCGCGCCGGCCGATGAGGAGACCGGCGCGTTCGGGGCCGCCCGCGAGCTGGCCGCCTATCGCCGGCGCGTCGGAGAAGCGTGGCCGAAGATCGAGATCACCGACGTCGACAGCACCGGGCTGCCGGATACGCCACTGCTCGGTTCGAAGCTCACCCTGACCGCGACCGTGCGGCTGGCCGGGCTCGCGCCGGACGAGGTCACGGTGCAGGCCGTCGTGGGACGCGTCGACTCCGGCGATGTGCTGCTGGATCCGGTGACCGTCGAAATGTCCTACACGGGGACCGCCGAAGGCGGCAAGCAGGTTTTCTCGACGACGACGCCGTTGCCGGTGGCCGGAGCGGTCGGATACACCGTGCGGATATTGCCCCGGCACCCGATGCTGGCATCCGCCAGCGAACTCGGTCTGGTCGCCCTGGCGGGGTAGTCAGCCGGACGCGCCGTCCGGCGCGGCGCGCAACCGTTCCAGCGCGCCGCGCACCTGGGCCGCGTTGGTGGTCTGCCAGAACGGCGGCAGCGACGCGCGCAGGTAGCCGCCGTAGCCGGCGGTGACCATCCGCGAGTCGAGCACCGCCACCACCCCGCGATCGGAGACGCGGCGCAGCAGCCGTCCGGATCCCTGCGCCAGCAGCAGCGCCGCATGGCTGGCCGCGACGGCCATGAAGCCGTTGCCACCGCGGGCGGCCACCGCGCGCTGGCGCGCGCCCAGCAGCGGATCGTCCGGGCGCGGGAACGGGATGCGGTCGATCAGTACCAGCGACAGCGACGGCCCCGGCACGTCGACGCCCTGCCACAGCGACAGCGTGCCGAACAACGACGTCTGAAGGTCCTCGGTGAATTGCTCGACGAGCGCGGAGGTGCTGTCGTCGCCCTGACACAAGACCGGCGTGGACAGCCGTTCGCGCATGGCCTCGGCCGCGGCCCGGGCCGCCCGCATCGACGAGAACAAACCCAGCGTGCGCCCGCCGGCGGCGGTGATGAGCTCGGTGATCTCGCTGAGCTGCTCGGCCGAGCCGGCGCCGTCACGGCCCGGCGGTGGCAGGGGGGCGGCCACATAGAGGATCCCTGCCTTCGCGTGTTCGAACGGCGATCCGACGTCGAGGCCCCGCCACGGCGGATGCTCGGCGCTGTCGTCCGGGGCGGGCAGACCCCACGACGCGGCCATTGCGTCGAACGACCCACCGATCGTCAGTGTCGCCGACGTCAGCACCGTGGTCGACCGCGCGAACACCTGGGTGCGCAGCAGGCCCGCCACCGACAGCGGCGCCACCCGCAGCACCGGGCGCGGCGATCCCCGGTTGTCCTCGTGGTCGAGCCAGACCACGTCGGTGCGATCGGGGATCGCGGGGACGAACGACGTCAGGATCCGCGAGGCGGTGTCGGATATTTCGCTCAGTGCCGCAGCGGCTTCGGCGCGCGCCGATGCGGCCTTGGCGTCGCTGGTGGTCTCGATCGCTGACCGCGCGGCGCTGGCCGCGTCGCGCAGGGCGGTCAGGTAGGTCGCCAGCTCGTCGTCGAGGTGATCGATGCGTCCCGGTGTGGCGTCGTGGATCGCGGAGGTCAGCGTCGTCGAGGCGGCTTCGAGCCGGTCGGTCAGCTCGGGACTGACCAGCCGGGTGACGCGCCGTGCGGCCACACCGAGGTTGGCCGAGGTCAGCTCGGCGGTGGCCACCGACGTCACCCGATCGGCCAGCTCGTGCGCTTCGTCGACCACAAGCAGCGCGTGTTCGGGCAGCACGGACGATTCGGACACGGCGTCGATGGCCAGCAGGGCGTGATTGGTGACCACGACGTCGGCGGCACCGGCGCGGCCGCGGGCCCGTTCGGAAAAGCACTCCGCGCCAAACGGGCAGCGGGACACACCAAGGCATTCCCGCGCCGAAACGCTGACCTGCGACCAGGACCGGTCCGGCACGCCGGGCTTGAGGTCGTCGCGGTCGCCGGTATCGGTCGTCGACGCCCAGGCGGTCAACCGCTGCACGTCGCGGCCCAATGCGCTGGCCGCCATGGGGTTGAAGAGTTCTTCCTGTGGACGTTCCTCGTCCGCGCCGGAGTCGTCTTCTGCGGCACCGCCGTGAATCTTGTTCAGGCACAAATAGTTTCGTCGCCCCTTGAGCAGGGCGAACTGCGGCGGGCGCGGCAGCGCGGCGGCCAGCGACTCGGCCAGGCGGGGCAGGTCACGGTCGACCAGTTGACGCTGCAGGGCGATGGTCGCGGTGGAGACCACGACCGGCTCGTCGTCGCTGATCGCCCGGACGACGGCGGGAACCAGGTACGCCAGCGACTTGCCGGTGCCGGTGCCGGCCTGCACGACGAGGTGCTCGCCGGTGTCGAATGCCTGCGCGACCGCGTTGGCCATCTGCAGCTGGCCGCTGCGTTCGGTGCCGCCGAGCGCGGCCACCGCGATGGCCAGCAGCTCGGGCATGGACGCGGACACGTCGTCGACGGTAGTGGAGGTCAGGCGGGGATTTGTGTTGTCGGGATCGCCGGCTCGCCGTGTGCGAGTTTCAGTCCCTCCCATGGCAGGCTGCGCAGCCCGGACGCCACCAACGTCCGCGCGGCGGCCAGGCTGGTGTCGGCCACCACCTCGCCGCCCCGGATCAGCGGGATGGTCAGCGCCCGGAACGGCTCGGTGGTGTCGGGCGCACGGCCGGCCGGATACACGACCTCCTCGGTGATCGTGCCGGTCGAGCGGAACCGCCGCTGCGCCTCTTTGCCACCGCCCCGGGATTGCTTGTGGCTGCTGCGCTTCTCCACCGGCATGCCGTCCACCTCGACCAGCTTGTAGACCATGCCCGCGGTCGGCGCGCCCGAGCCGGTGACCAGCGACGTGCCCACGCCGTAGCTGTCCACCGGCTCGGCACGCAACGCTGCGATGGAGAACTCGTCGAGATCGCCGGACACCACGATCCGGGTCGTGGTCGCGCCCAGCTGGTCGAGCTGCTGGCGTGTCTGACGCGCCAGCACGCCTAGCTCGCCGGAGTCGATGCGCACCGCGCCGAGCGCCACCCCCGCGGCGGCCACGGCGTTGGCCACGCCGATCGTCACGTCGTAGGTGTCCACCAGCAGCGTGGTGCCCGTGCCCAGCGCGTCGACCTGCGCACGAAATGCGGCAAGCTCAGCGGACTCCGGCGATGTGTCCGGGTGACAGTGCAGCATCGTGAACGCGTGGGCGGCGGTTCCCTCGGTGGGGATGCCGTATCGGCGCTGCGCCTCGAGGTTGGACGATGCGGCGAATCCAGCGAGGTAGGCGGCGCGGGCGGCGGCGACAGCCGCGTGCTCATGCGTGCGTCGCGATCCCATCTCGATCAGTCGGCGCGCGTCTGCCGCGCTGACCATTCGGGCCGCCGCCGACGCGATCGCCGTGTCGTGGTTGAAGATCGACAGCGCCAGCGTCTCGAGCACCACGCATTCGGCGAAGCTGCCGCGCACCGAAAGCACCGGGGAGCCGGGGAAATACAGCTCACCCTCGGCGTAGCCGTCGATATCGCCGCCGAACCGGAAATCGGCGAGGTAGCGCACCGTGGGCGGGTCGAGGAACTCTTCCAGCAATCGGCACGCGTCGTCGTCGAACCTGAACTGCGGCAACGCTTCCAGCAGGCGCCCGGTTCCGGCGACCACACCGTAACGGCGTCCCGGGGGCAGCCGGCGGGCGAACAACTCGAACGTGCTGCGGCGATCGGCGGTGCCGTCGCGCAGCGCCGCGGCCAGCATCGTCAACTCGTACTTGTCGGTCAGCAGCCCGGCCAGAAGCGGCTCGTTCATCCCGCAACGGTAACGGCTGCCAGCGGGGCGGCCGGGTCTCGGTATCCTAGAGCCCATGGTTGTTGCGTCAGCGCCTACCAAGCCGGGAACCACCGGGCAGCGCGAGGCCACTCCAGTCGGCGTCACCGCGAGTCCCTGGGTGACCATCGTGTGGGACGACCCGGTCAACCTGATGACCTACGTGACATATGTGCTCCAGAAGCTGTTCGGCTACGACGAGCCGCAGGCCACCAAGCTGATGTTGCAGGTGCACAACGAAGGCAAGGCAGTGGTGTCGGCCGGGAGCCGGGAGTCCATGGAAGTCGACGTGTCCAAGCTGCATGCCGCCGGGTTGTGGGCGACGATGCAGCAGGACCGCTGAGATTCAAGGACATCCGGGTTCCCTGTGCGCAAGTGGAAGCGCGTCGAGACCGCCGACGGTCCCCGTTTTCGGTCCGCCCTGGCGGCACACGAGGCGGCCCTGCTCCGCAACCTCGTCACCGCGATGATCGGCTTGCTCGATGAGCGCGAATCTTCTTCTCCCTCAGACGAACTCGAAGAGATCACCGGCATCAAGACCGGAAACTCGGACGCGCCGAACGATCCGACGTTGCGCCGGCTGCTACCGGATTTCTACAAACCCGACGACGGAGATCCGCTGGGCGACACGGTCGACAGTCTCAACGCCGCATTGCGCAGCCTGCACGAACCGCAGATAATCGACGCCAAACGTGTTGCCGCACAACAGCTATTGGACACGATTCCGGAAAACGGTGGTCGCTTCGAGCTGACCGAGGAAGCCGCGAACGCGTGGATCTCGTCGGTCAACGACATTCGGCTGACCCTCGGCGTGATGCTCGACATCGGCCAGGACGGCCCTGACCGATTGCCCGATAACCATCCGCTGGCCACCCACCTGGACGTGTATCAGTGGCTGACCGTCCTGCAGGAATACCTGGTCCTGGTGCTGATGGGGCGCCAATGATCCTTTTGGCGCCAGGATGAACTCAATCACCGACGTCGGGGGAATCCTCGTCGGCCACCACCACCGATTGGATCCCGACGCGTCGATGGGCGCCGGATGGGCCTCCGGCGTGACGGTGGTGCTGACACCGCCGGGGACCGTCGGCGCGGTCGATTGCCGCGGCGGCGCACCGGGCACGCGGGAGACCGATCTGCTGGACCCGGCCAACTCAGTGCGGTTCGTCGATGCGGTGTTGCTGGCCGGCGGCAGTGCCTATGGTCTGGCGGCCGCCGACGGCATCATGCGCTGGCTGGAGGAGCACGACCGCGGCCTGGCGATGAAAGGTGGCTTGGTGCCCATCGTGCCGGGCGCGGTCATCTTCGACCTGCCGGTCGGCGGCTGGGACCGCCGGCCGACGGCGGAATTCGGCTACGCCGCCTGTGAGGCAGCGGCCAATGCCGACGGCGGGCCCGACGAAGGCACGGTCGGAGCGGGCGTGGGGGCGCGGGCCGGCGTCCTCAAGGGCGGCGTCGGGACGGCGTCGACGACACTGCCGTCGGGTGTGACCGTCGGCGCGGTGGTCGTGGTGAACTCCGCGGGCGACATCGTCGACCGGACCACTGGCCTGCCCTGGATGGCCGCCTCAATCGAAGAGTTCGCGCTGACGACGCCGCCGCCCGAACAGGTCGACGCGCTCGCCCAGCTGCCGTCTCCGCTGGACCCGCTGAACACCACGATCGCGGTGGTGGCGACCGACGCCGCGCTGAGTGCCGCGGCCTGCCGGCGTGTCGCGATCGCCGCCCAGGACGGCCTGGCCCGCAGCATTCGGCCAGCGCACACGCCACTGGACGGCGACACGGTGTTCGCCCTGGCCACCGGGGCCGTCGAAGTTCCGCCGCCGACCGACGCGCCCGCCGGGATTTCCCCGGAGACGCGACTGACGACCGAAGTGGGCGCGGCCGCGGCCGACTGCCTGGCGCGTGCGGTGCTGGTCGGTGTGCTGGCCGCCGAGTCGATCGCCGGAATACCGACATACCGTGGCACGTTGCCCGGAGCATTCGGGTCCTGATCGTCTGTTGACCGGGGGCTATGCCGGTAGCCTGGACCAAGCGAGATCGGTCTAGAAGGGCAGCTATGGGCATCAGTTCCGGTTCTCCGCGTTCACCGGCAACGCAACCGAAGGGGCAGTCTCGCTGGATCGTGGGCGGGGCCACCATCCTCACCTTTACGGCGCTGCTCTACCTCGTCGAGCTGATCGACCAGCTGACCCGCCACTCCCTGGATGCCAACGGCATCAGGCCGCTCGAGGCCGACGGCCTGTGGGGGATCGTCTTCGCCCCGGTTCTGCACGCGAACTGGTCGCACCTGATGGCCAACACGATCCCGCTGCTGGTGCTCGGATTTCTGATGACGCTGGCCGGGTTGTCCCGGTTTGTCTGGGCCACCGCGATCGTGTGGATTCTGGGCGGGTTCGGCACCTGGCTCATCGGTAACATCGGCAGCGACTGCGGGCCGACCGACCACATCGGCGCCTCTGGGCTGATCTTCGGCTGGCTGGCTTTCCTGCTGGTGTTCGGGATCTTCGTGCGCAGGTTCATCGACATCGCCATCGGACTGGTGGTGTTGTTCGCCTACGGCGGCGTCCTGCTCGGCGCTATGCCGGTGCTCGGTCAGTGCGGTGGCGTGTCTTGGCAGGGCCACTTGTGCGGAGCCATCGCCGGGGTCGTGGCGGCCTACTGGTTGTCGTCGCCGGAACGCAAGGCCCGCGCCCAGCGAAAGGCCGGCACCTCGTCGCCGCGATTGACGACATGAATTCGCCATTAGCACCAGTAGGGGTCTTCGACTCCGGCGTCGGGGGTCTGACCGTCGCCCGCGCGATCATCGATCAACTGCCCGACGAGGACATCGTCTATGTCGGCGATACCGCCAACGGTCCCTACGGTCCGCTCACCATTCCCGAGGTCCGCGCGCACGCGCTGGCCATCGGTGACGACTTGGTGGAACGCGGCGTCAAGGCGCTGGTGATCGCGTGCAACACGGCGTCCGCGGCGTGCCTGCGGGACGCCCGTGAGCGCTACGACGTGCCCGTCATCGAGGTGATCCTGCCGGCCGTGCGTCGCGCCGTCGCCACCACCCGCACGGGCCGCATCGGCGTCATCGGCACGCAGGCGACCATTACCTCGCACGCCTACCAGGACGCCTTCGCCGCCGCCCGCGATACCGACATCACCGCCGTGGCCTGTCCGCGTTTCGTGGACTTCGTCGAACGCGGCGTCACCAGCGGACGCCAAGTGCTCGGGCTGGCCGAGGGTTACCTGGAGCCGCTGCAGCGGGCCCAGGTCGACACCCTGGTGCTGGGATGCACGCACTACCCGTTGCTGTCCGGGCTGATCCAACTGGCGATGGGGGACAACGTGACGCTGGTTTCCAGCGCCGAGGAAACGGCCAAGGAAGTGCTCCGGGTGCTCACCGAACGGGATCTGCTGCGTTCCCATGACGCTCCGCCGGCCAGCCGCGTCTTCGAAGCTACCGGCGATCCTGAAGCCTTCACCGCATTGGCGGCACGATTTCTGGGGCCCGCGGTCACCGGCGTCAAACCAGTGCACCCTCAATCTCGTGTCCTGTAGACGGGCCCTGTTCGTGTCCTTTAAAAGGGCACTGCGAGATTCTGATCACATCAATGCGGCAATGTTTTTCTCATGGTGGGACTGGGCATGGCACAGTAGTGTCCGTGCGAATAACCGTCCTGGGCTGCTCGGGCAGCGTGGTGGGTCCGGACTCGCCTGCGTCGGGTTATTTGCTTCGGGCTCCCGATACTCCGCCACTGGTAATCGACTTCGGCGGCGGGGTGCTCGGCGCGCTGCAACGCTATGCCGACCCCGGGTCGGTGCACGTGCTGTTGTCGCATCTGCACGCCGACCACTGCCTGGATATGCCGGGACTCTTCGTCTGGCGTCGCTATCACCCGGCGCGCCCCGAGGGTAAGGCGTTGCTGTACGGCCCGAGCGACACCTGGTCGCGGCTGGGGGCGGCGTCGTCGCCCTACGGCGGGGAGATCGACGACTGCTCGGACATCTTCGATCTGCACCACTGGGTTGACGGCGAGTCGGTGACCATCGGGGCGCTCACGATAACGCCACGAGTGGTCGCGCATCCCACGGAGTCGTACGGCCTGCGGATCACCGATCGCGACGGCGCCTCGTTCACCTACAGCGGAGACACCGGAACCTGCGATGAGCTGGTCGAGCTCGCGCGCGATGCCGACGTATTCCTCTGCGAAGCCTCCTGGACGCACGAGCCGGACCGTCCACCGGCGCTGCACCTCTCGGGTACCGAGGCAGGCCGCGCAGCGGCGCAGGCCGGTGCGCGCGAGCTGTTGCTCACCCACATCCCGCCGTGGACCTCGCGAGAGGACGTGATCAGCGAGGCCAAGGCCGAATTCGACGGTCCCGTGCACGCGGTGGTGTGCGGTGAGACGTTCGACGTCCGGCACTCCGAACGAGTCTGATCCATCCCACGGGTGGGGGTGCCCCCACCTACGCCGGCGCACAGTGCCCGCGGACTAGGGTTGGCGTCGTGTCCAAACGAGAAGACGGTCGCCTCGACGACGAGCTTCGCCCGCTGGTGATAACGCGGGGTTTCACCGAACACCCGGCGGGCTCGGTGCTGATCGAATTCGGTCAAACCAAGGTCCTGTGCACCGCCAGCGTCACCGATGGCGTGCCGCGCTGGCGCAAGGGTTCGGGCCTGGGGTGGCTGACCGCGGAGTACGCAATGCTGCCGTCGGCTACCCACACTCGCTCCGACCGGGAGTCGGTGAAGGGCCGCCCGTCCGGTCGCACCCAGGAGATCAGTCGGCTGATCGGCCGGTCGCTGCGCGCGTGCATCAGCCTGGCGGCGTTGGGGGAGAACACAATTGCCGTCGACTGCGATGTACTGCAGGCCGACGGGGGAACCCGAACCGCGGCGATCACCGGCGCCTATGTCGCGCTGGCCGACGCCGTGACCTACTTGTCGGCCGCGGGCAAGCTTTCCGATCCGCGGCCGCTGTCGTGCGCGATCGCTGCGGTCAGCGTCGGCGTGGTCGACGGCCGGATTCGGTTGGACCTGCCGTACGAGGAGGATTCGCGCGCCGAGGTCGACATGAACGTCGTCGCCACCGACACCGGGACGCTGGTGGAGATTCAGGGAACCGGTGAGGGCGCGACGTTCCCGCGCTCGACCCTGGACAAGCTGCTCGACATGGCGCTCGGCGCCTGCGACACGTTGTTCGCCGCACAGCGCGAGGCGTTGGAGAAGCCGTATCCGGGCGTGCTGCCCGAAGGGTCTGCGCCGTCGAAGGCGTTTGGAAACTGACCGAACTGCTGGTCGCCAGCCGCAACTCCAAGAAGCTGGCGGAGCTGCGCCGGGTGCTCGACGGAGCCGGGTTGTCGGGCCTGACGCTGGTGTCATTGAACGATGTGGCGCCGTTCGACGAGGCGCCGGAGACCGGCGCGACCTTCGAGGACAACGCGGTGGCCAAAGCGCGCGACGCGTTTGCCGCTACCGGTCTGCCGAGCGTGGCCGACGACTCCGGCCTGGAGGTGGCCGCTCTCAACCGCATGCCCGGTGTCCTCTCGGCGCGCTGGTCGGGCAAGCACGGCGACGACCGGGCGAACACGGCCCTGCTGCTGGCCCAGTTGCGCGATGTGCCCGACGACCGGCGCGTCGCGGCGTTTGTATCGGCCTGCGCTCTGGTCTCGGCGTCCGGCGAGGCCGTGGTGCGCGGCGAGTGGCCAGGCACGATCGCCCGGGAAGCGCGCGGCGACGGCGGCTTCGGCTACGACCCGGTTTTCCTGCCCGACGGCCCTGAGTTCAGCGGGCGCACCGCCGCTCAGCTCAGCCCCGTGGAGAAGGACGCGGCGTCGCATCGCGGTCGCGCGCTCGCGTTGCTGCTGCCGGCGTTGCGGGCACTGGCCTAGAGCGAAAAGCGCGCCTTGACGTCCCTGGTCTGGAAATGCTCGACGATGATGCCCAGCAAAGGCACGGTTCCGGCCAGCAACACGCCGACGGTCTTGCCGATGGGCCAGCGGACCTTGATCGCCAGATTGAACGCGGTCAGCACATAGGCGAAGTACACCCACCCGTGCACCACTTCGATCCACCGGATCTCGTGGTGGAAGGCGAGGTGCGAGACGATCTCGTAGCACAGCGCGATCAGCCACAGACCCGTCGCCCACGCCATGATCCGATAGCCGAGCAGCGCGGTGCGGATCCGGTCACCGGGTACTGCCGGTGCTCCGGGTGTCTCGGGTGTGGTCATGCGGTTGTCCTGTTCTGTTCTTCGGCGTCATTCTTCGCGAGCTCGGCCAGGTAAGCGTTGTACTCCAGCAGCGCGGGATCGTCGGGCGGCGCCTGGGCCTTTGGGCGTTCGGGCAGCAGTCCGGCGGGTATCTCGGTGACCTCGCCGGCCTTGTGCAGCTCGGGCGGCAGTTCCTCATAGCGGACGAACTTGCGATATGCGTAGACACAGAACCCCGCGAACATCGGCCACTGCAGCGCGTAGCCGAGGTTCTGGAAGGTGCCGGAGGCCGACTGGAAGCGCGTCCACTGCCACCAGCCCAGGGCCAGGCAGCCGCAGGCCGCCACGATCACCAGAACGATGAGCGCGGGACGACGGCGACGCGTTCGAAGACCCTCCGCGGACACCCCTCGACGGTACTGCACCGATCGCCGGCGCCTGCGCTGCTAGTTGCGTTGATCGGTGTGGGCGCAATGTGGCGGCGGGCATGAGACCCGACCGCGCCGGCTACGCGGCAGCGCGCGATAATCTGCGGATATTTGGCGCCGAGGACGATCCTTAAACGTCAGACGCGGCCGCTGCGTGAGGATGCAGCCATCGCCGAGATAGAGGCCGAGCAGATAACAGTAGGGCGTTTGTCGTGAGTGCGGAGAAGTCATGATCAATGCCGCATGGTGATGCTGCGGTCAGGTTCCTTGCTCGAATTGGTGACCTGCAGTTGCGCCAGTCCCACACAGTCCTTCGCGGTATGCCCGTGTGAAGCGCGATCGAACAGTCGTTCCTGCCGATCGCAACAAGGCGCTGTACGGCTTTGAACTCCTGCGCGGATCGCACCCGTGCGTCCACCTCTCGTGGCCGTGATGAACCGAGATTAGGTGGCAACGCCGACAGATTCTTCGGTGCGGCAAGCGGTACGATCGGCACGCCGCGGGCGTGATGAAATTGGCAAACATGCCGGCTTTAGGTGCCGGTGCTCGAGAGAGTTTGAGGGTTCGAGTCCCTCCGCCCGCACACTTTGCCTTCACGCGCTCACTTCTGATGCGTCTCGTCATGGGGTACAGACTTCGGATGGCGCTAAGGCGTATGCGTGCATGGCGCGTGGGTGTGGCTACACCCCGAATTAGGGCGGCGTCGATCACGATGCGGTGCCAAGCAACTGCGCACCCGCGCCTCGACTGGCCAACCGGGCTTAAGCTATGGTAAGGCAACCCTTACTTTTTACGTCCAGGTGCGCTGCAGTCGTGGCCGAATTCGCCGCCGCGGGAGAGGACCGTTGATGGCACGCGGGTTCCAGGGTGCGTTATTGCGGGGCTTCGGTGCGCGTGACCACACCGCGACGGTGACCGAAACCGTGCCGATCGCACCGCACTTCGTGCGGATACGGATGGTGTCGCCGACCCTGTTCGAAGACGCCGAGGACGAACCCGCCGCCTGGTTGCGGTTCTGGTTCCCCGACCCCGACGGCTCGGACACCGAGTTCCAGCGCGCCTACACAATCTCCGAGGCCGATGCCGCCACCGGCCGTTTTGCGGTCGACGTGGTGCTGCACGAGCCGGCCGGCCCGGCGTCGAAGTGGGCACGCACCGTCGCGCCCGGCACCACGATCGCGGTGATGTCGCTGATGGGCTCGTCGCGTTTCGACGTCCCCGCCGAACAGCCGGCCGGATATCTGTTGATCGGCGATTCAGCGTCCATCCCGGGAATCAACGGCATCATCGGCACGATTCCCGACGACGTCCCCATCGAGTTGTATCTCGAGCGGCACGACGACAACGACGCGTTGATCCCGATCGCGGAGCATCCGCGTCTGCGGGTGCACTGGGTTCCCCGCCACGACGAGCAATCGCTGGCCAACGCCATCGAATCCCGGGACTGGTCGAATTGGTATGCCTGGGCGACACCGGAGGCGACCACGCTCAAACACGTCCGCAAGCGACTGCGTGACGTGTTCGGCTTCCCGAAATCCGAGGTGCATGCGCAGGCGTATTGGAGCGCCGGCCGCGAGATGGGCACCACCCGCGGCGGCGAGTCCGACGGTGACTCTCCGGTGATCGACACAGTTGAGCCGGAAAGCGTTGTGGCGCAGCCGGAAGCGCAGCCGGAGCCGCAGTCCGTCGCGCCCGTTGCCCCGCAGGGGAATTGGCGTGCTCAGGCCGCCGGCCGGTTGCTCGCCCCGCTGCGCTCGGCGCTGATCATCTCCGGTGTGCTGCAGGCCGTGATCACCCTGGTCCAGCTGGCGCCGTTCGTGTTACTGGTGGAGCTGGCCCGGTTGCTCGGGTCGGGCGCCGAAGCGTCCCGATTGTGGAACGTCGGAATCGCGGCCGTGTCGGTGCTGGGCTTGGGCACCGTGCTGGGCGCCGCCTTGACGCTCTGGCTGCACGTCGTCGACGCTCGGTTCGCCAGCGATCTGCGTTCGCGGCTGTTGACCAAGATGTCCCGATTGTCGTTGGGCTGGTTCACCGCTCGCGGCTCGGGTTCGATCAAACAGCTGGTCAGCGACGACACCTTGGCACTGCACTATCTGGTCACCCATGCCATCCCGGATGCGGTCAATGCGGCCGTCGCGCCGGTGGCGGTGTTGATCTATCTGTTCGTCGTCGACTGGCGGGTGGCGTTGGTCTTGTTCGGGCCGGTGCTCGTCTACCTCGTGATGACGTCGTCGCTGACCATCCAATCGGGCCCGCGGATCGTCCAGGCGCAGAAGTGGGCCGAGAGAATGAACGGCGAGGCCGGCGCGTACCTCGAGGGACAGCCGGTGATTCGCGTCTTCGGCGGTGCGGCCGCCTCGAGCTTCCGGCGTCGCCTCGACGAGTACATCGGATTCCTGGTCGCCTGGCAACGCCCGTTGGCCGGCAAGAAGACCGCGATGGACCTGACCACCCGGCCCTCGACGTTCCTGTGGCTCATTGCGACCGCAGGTACGTTACTGGTCGTCACGCACCGGATGGATCCGGTGAACCTGCTGCCGTTTTTGTTGCTGGGCACCACGTTTGGCGTCCGGCTACTCGGCATCGCGTACGGCCTCGGTGGGATCCGCGCCGGGATGCTGGCCGCGCGACGCCTGCAGATCGCGCTCGACGAACCCGACCTCGCGATGCAGGAGCTGCGTGGGGCGGAGCCCCGCGACGACTCAGCGGGCATGGTGGAATTCGACCGCGTCGGCTTCAGCTACCGCCCGGGCGTTCCGGTGATCCAGAACGTGTCATTGGAACTGCGACCGGGCACGGTCACGGCGCTCGTCGGTCCGTCCGGATCCGGAAAGTCGACGCTTGCCGCGCTGTTGGCCCGATTCCACGATGTCGAGCATGGTTCGATACGTGTTGGGGGACAAGACATCCGGTCGCTGACTGCGGACGAGCTCTACACGCGAATCGGTTTCGTCCTGCAGGAGACCCAGCTGGTGCATGGCACGGTCGCCGAGAACATCGCGTTGGCCGTCCCGGATGCCGACGTCGAACAAATCCAGGCCGCGGCCCGCGAAGCGCAAATCCACGACCGCGTGCTGCGACTGCCCTACGGCTACGACACCGTGCTGGGCGCCAGCACGGCGCTCTCGGGTGGGGAACGGCAACGCCTCACCATCGCGCGTGCGATCCTCGCCGCCACCCCGGTGCTCATCCTCGACGAGGCCACGGCATTCGCCGATCCGGAGTCGGAATACCTTGTGCAGCAAGCACTTAACCGGCTAACCCAGGATCGGACCGTGTTGGTGATCGCCCATCGGTTGCACACCATCACCCGGGCCGACCAGATCGCCGTGCTCGATCACGGGCGGATCGTCGAGCGTGGCACCCACGAGGAGTTGCTCGCCGCCGACGGACGGTACCGCCGGCTGTGGGAGACGGGCCAGGGCAAGCCGCTGGCCGCCACCGCGGTGCCGGCGGAGGGTGCACGATGATCCGCACGTGGATCGGCCTGGTCCCGCCGGACCGGCGCGCCAAGGTGATCACCTACGCCGTGCTCGCGTTCGTCTCGGTCGTGGTGCGCGCCGTCGGCGCGGTCTTGCTCGTCCCGCTGGTCGGCGCGTTGTTCAGCGACTCGCCGCGTCACGCGCTGGTGTGGCTGGGCTGGCTCACCGCGGCGACCCTGACCGGGTGGGTGATCGACACCATGACGGCGCGGATCGGTTTCGATCTGGGCTTCGCCGTCCTCGACCACACCCAGCACGACGTCGCCGACCGGCTGCCGCGGGTTCGGCTGGACTGGTTCACCGCCGAGAACACCGCGATGTCACGGCAGGCGATCGCGGCAACCGGTCCGGAGCTGGTCGGCCTCGTGGTCAACCTGTTGACCCCGCTGATCACCGCGATTCTGCTACCCGCCGTCATCGCGCTGGCGCTGTTGCCGATCTCCTGGCAGCTGGGGGCGGCCGCGTTGGCCGGCGTGCCGCTGCTGCTGGGTGCGCTGTGGGCCTCGGCGCGGCTGACGCGGCGTGCCGACGCGGCGGCCGGAGACGCCAACACCGCGCTCACCGAGCGGATCATCGAATTCGCCCGCACCCAGCAGGCGCTGCGCGCCGCTCGGCGCGTCGAGCCGGCCCGCTCTCTGGTGGGCTCCGCGCTGGCCGCGCAGCACAGCGCGACGATGCGGCTGCTCGGCATGCAGATCCCGGGCCAGCTGCTGTTCAGCGTTGCCAGCCAGCTGGCACTCATCCTGTTGGCCGGTGCGACCACGGCGTTGACCGTGAATGGCACGCTCACCGTCGCCGAGGCGATAGCGCTGATCGTCGTGATCGCCCGCTACCTGGAGCCATTCACCACCGTCAGCGAGTTGGCGCCGGCGCTGGAGAGCACCCGCGCCACGCTCGATCGCATCGGCGGGGTGCTCAGCGCGCCGGTGATCGGGGCCGGAGCCGGCACGCTCGGCGAAGGATCTCGAGACGAAGCTAAGGCCCCGGTCATCGAGTTCGATGACGTCGCCTTCGGTTACGACGGCGCCAGCACGCCGGTGCTGGACGGCGTCAGCTTCGCCCTGCAGCCGGGAACCACGACGGCCATTGTCGGTCCGAGTGGCTCAGGGAAGAGCACGATCCTCTCGCTCATCGCCGGGCTGCATCAGCCGACCCGCGGGCGCGTGCTGCTTGACGGCGCGGACGCCGCCACCCTGGATGCCGAGTCGCGGCGTCAGGCCAGCAGTGTGGTGTTTCAGCATCCGTACCTATTCCACGGGACGATCCGCGAGAACGTGCTCGCCGGGGATCCCGGCGCCGGTGACGACCAGGTGTCCGGGGCGATCGGCCTGGCCCGGGTCGACGAGCTCATCGGCAGGCTGCCCGACGGGGCCGACACGGTGGTCGGCGAAGCCGGGTCGGCGTTGTCCGGCGGCGAGCGGCAGCGCGTCAGCATCGCCCGTGCCCTGCTGAAGCCCGCGCCGGTGCTGCTGGTTGACGAGGCGACCAGCGCATTGGACACCGAGAACGAGGTTGCTGTGGTCGATGCGCTCACTGCCGACCCGCGGTCGCGCACCCGGGTCATCGTCGCCCATCGGCTGGCCAGCATTCGTCATGCCGATCGCGTTTTGTTCGTTGACAACGGCCGAATCGTCGAGGACGGGTCGGTCGACGAATTGCTCGCCGCGGGTGGACGTTTCGACGAGTTCTGGCGCCAGCAGCACGACGCCGCGCAATGGCACATCCTCGCCGACTAAGTAACGGCCGTTGACCGCAGGGCTTGCCGTATGCCTTACAGTTCATAAAACGGTCGGACGGAGGCGTGTGCGTATGAGTGCTGTGGTGTCGATTCCCCGCTATCCCGCCGACGTGACAGCGCAATGGCTGTCGGCGGCGTTGAGCGGGCGCGGTGCGGCCGTCGAGGTCGTCGACGTCGACGTCGTTCCCATCGGCACCGGGCAGACCGGGGCGACGTATCGCGTGACGGCCACCTACGCCGCGGCTCCGGAAGACCTGCCGCCAACGTTCGTGATCAAGCTGCCGGCCCTGGACGACACCGTGCGGGACCGGGTCGTCATCGGCTACCGCAGCGAATGCGCGTTCTACGCCGCGGTGACCGATCGGGTGCGGGTGCCGACGCCGCAGTGCTTCTACTGCGAAATCAGCGACGACGCCATGAACTACGCGTTGTTGCTCGCCGACCAAGCGCCCGCGGTGCAGGGCGATCAGATCGCCGGCTGCGGCGAGCAGGAGGCGAGGCTGGCGGTGGTGGCGCTGGCCGGGCTGCACGGCCCCAGTTGGTGCGATCCGTTCTGGCTGGACCTGCCCGGCCTCGGGTTCCCGCGCCCGGATGAGGCCTCCGCCAAGGGTCTTGGCGATGTAGCGATGATGAGTGTCGACATCACCCTCGAAAAGCTCGGCGACCGGATGACCGCTGAGGATCGCGAGACCTTCAGGGCGGCAATGGCCAAGGTGACACCCTGGCTGTTGACCGATCCCGAGCGGTTCGCCCTGATGCACGGTGACTATCGCCTCGACAATCTGTTGTTCGATCCCGAAAACCGTTGGGTGAGCGTCGTCGACTGGCAGACGCTCGGCGTCGGTCTTCCGGCGCGGGATCTCGCGTATTTCACTGCGACCAGCCTGGATTCGCAACTGCGCGCGGCGATCGAGCGAAACCTGGTCGACGACTATCACCAGGCGCTGCTGGGGTATGGCGTGACGGGGTACGACCGCGAAACGTGTTGGCGCGATTACCGTCTCGGGGTCATCCAGGCTCCGCTGATCTCTGCTCTGGGGTTCGCTTTCGCGGCCGCGACGGACCGCGGCGACGACATGGTGCTGACCATGCTGGCGCGGGGATGTCGGGCGATCCGTGAGCTGCAGACGTTGGACCTGATCGGCTGAGCCCGGTTAACGGTCGTATCGCCCGTCGAGGTACTCGGCCCGGCACGCGTTGCGGGCGAGCTTGCCGCTGGTAGTGCGGGGGATGCTGCCTGCGGCGACGAGCCGCAGGTCGGCAATGCGGAGATGATGCTCGCGGGAGACCGCTGCGCGCACGGCCGCCTCGATCGGCGCGGGATCGCTGCGCCCGACGCCTGCGGCACGTTCGGCGACGACGACGAGCCGCTCGCCGGCGCGGCTTCCCTCAGCGCTGAGCGAGTCGGCGGGAACCGAGAACGCGGCCACGTAACCGGTGCGGATCGCGCTCGATGCGTGACTGACCGTCGTCTCGATGTCGTGCGGGTAGTGGTTGCGGCCGTCGACGATGATGAGGTCTTTGACGCGGCCGGTCAGGTACAGCTTGCCGTCGATATAGACACCGAGATCGCCGGTGGCCAGCCAGAAGCTGTTGTCCGCGGCACCCTCGGCATGGCTGCCGTGCTCGATCCGGGACTGCAGCTTGTTGCCGAAGGTGCGTTGTGTTTCCTCTTCGCGGCGGAAGTATCCGCGGCCAATGTTGTTGCCGTGCAACCAGATTTCCCCGACCACACCGTCGGCGACCTCCGCGCCTTCGGTGTTGGTGATCACCGCCCACAGATCCGGCATCAGGGGGCCGCTAAAGACATGGGCGACGGAGCCCGGGGTATCCGGCGTGACGACCACCGCGCGCCCGGCGGCGAGTTCGCTGCGGTCGAGGTACACCGCACTTGCCGCCGCGTCGGGGGCGAGCGTGGCCACGCCCAGCGTCGCCTCGGCCATCCCGTAGGACGGCTTGATCGCCGTCTTGGGCAGGCCGTACGGCTCGAATGCCGCGGTGAATTTCTCGATGGCCGAGACCGTCACCGGCTCTGAGCCATTGAGCAACCCGACCACGTTGCGCAGGTCGACGGTCTCGCCGGCGGGAGGCAGCCCGCGCTCGGCGGTGAGTTCGTAGGCGAAGTTGGGGGCCGCGGCAAACGTGCGGCCGTAGGCGGCCTCCGCGCTGAGCTGCTTGATCCATCGGAACGGGCGGCGAACAAACGCCATGGGATCCAGCATCACCAGGTACCCGCCGCACAAAGCCGGGAACATGAGCATGAGCAAACCCATGTCGTGATAGAGCGGCAGCCAACTCACGCTGCGGATTCCGCGATCCAGCCCGGCGCCCGCGGCCATCTGCACCACGTTGGTGCACACGGCGCGATGGGTGATCTCGACTCCGGCGGGGATGCGGGTCGAGCCGGACGTGTACTGCAGGTAGGCGACATCGTCGGTGCTCACGTTCGGCTCGGTGAACATCGACGCGAGCGACGCGGGGATCGCGTCGATGGCGATCAGCCGCGGCCGCCCGGCGACCGGATGGGTGCGCAGGAATTCCCGCGCCGACTCGGCGGCCGCGGTGGTGGTCAGCACGACGGTGGGGCGGGCGTCGGCCAGCACCGCGGTCAGCCGTTCCGCGTGCCCGGTCAACGATGGCGCGAACAGGGGCACCGCGGTGTTGCCCGCGTGGACGGCGGCAAAGAAGGCAGCCACGTACTCCACACCTTGGGGCGCGACGATCGCCACCCGGTCTCCGGGGCGGGTGACCTGCTGCAGGCGGGCGCCGATCGCCCGGACTCGCGTCCACAGCTCGTTCCAGCTCATATCGATGACTCGCCCGTCGGGGTCCTTCGAGTAGTCGATGAAGCGATAGGACGGGCTGTCCCCGAGCGCGCGGCGGTTTCGATCGAAAAATGACGTGAGCGTCACGCCGTCGGGTATGACGATCGTGCCGTCGGCAAGCAGGTAGTCGTTGACGTCAGCCGCGTCCGGCTGAACAGCATTCGTCGGCAAGGGGTCCCGACCCATGATGAGAGAATAAGAGAGAGATAAATTTTCGTGCTTGACCATTGAGCGTGACGCCCATCACTTTTTGATAACAATATGATCTAGATCACCGACTGGCGGGATCGTCGGCTGCTGGCTCCCGTTGCCGAATCCGGAGACTACGAGCGTTTCCCCGCACGGCCTGCGCGGCTTTGCGGATCGGTCGGGCGGATCTGCTGGCGATCAGTACTGGGTCGAGCCCTGGTCGACCCGGATCTGGGCTGCGGTGACCTTGCGCGACTCATCGCTGGCCAGCCAGCACACGGCGTCGGCGATCTCTTCCGGCTCGGCGACCCAGTCCGGCAGAAACGGTGTGAGTACATGTGCCAGCTGCGGGTTGGTTTCCATGGCTCGGCCGACCGCGTCGACCATGTCGCCGGATCCCATCGCGGTGTTGACCGGCCCGGGGTGGACGCTGTTGACCCGGATCGAGTGTTTGCCCAGCTCGGCGGCGAACGCGCGCGTGAGCCCGGTGACCGCGTGCTTACTGGCGGTGTAGTGCACCATGAACGGCTGCATCTTGGCCCCGGCCGCCGAACTGATCAGGATGATCGAGCCGCCGCGACCCCCGTCGATGATCTTGTCCGCGCCGGCCATCACGGTGTTCCAGGTGCCCGTCACATTGATATCCATGACATCGCGAAACGACTCGGGCGTGATTTCGTTCCAGGGCTGGGGAGCGGCGACACCCGCGTTGGCCACGATGACGTCGAGGCGTCCCAGTTCGGCGACGGCGTCGTCGACGGCCTTGCGCAGCGCATCCAGATCGCGGGTGTCGACGACCGACGCGAAGATCCGGCGGCCCGTCTCTTCGACCAGGCGTACGGTTTCGGCGAGGTCCTCTTCGGTCGCCGGATCGTAGGGAACGCAGTTCGGCAGCTTGCCGGCGATGTCGACGGCGATGATGTCGGCGCCCTCACTAGCCATGCGAACCGCGTGAGCGCGACCCTGGCCGCGTGCGGCCCCGGTGATGAAAGCGACTTTCCCCTCAAGCCTTCCGGCCATTAACGCTCCTTCGTTGTGGTGGCTCGTTGCGCCACTTTGACGAGGTTCGACCCGATGATCAGGCGCTGAATCTCACTGGTGCCCTCATATAGCCGCAGCAGGCGCACGTCACGGTAGATCCGTTCCACCGGGACGCCACGCATGTACCCGCTGCCGCCGTGAATCTGCCCCGCGAGATCGGCTCCCCTGCCGGCCATTTCGGTGCAGAACACCTCCGCCGCCGACGGCGCTCCCCGGCGGTCCTCGCCGCTGACCCACAGCCGCGCGGCCTCGCGGACCAGCGCGCGGCCCGCCATCACTTCGGTCTGCTCGTCGGCGAGCATCGCCTGGACCAACTGGAAGCTACCGATCGGCGCGCCGCCCTGAGTCGCGGTGGCGGCATAGGACACCGACTCGTCGAGCGCGCGCATCGCCGCGCCAACGGCGAGCGCGGCGATGTGGACCCGGCCGCGTGCCAACGACGTCATCGCCGCCCGATAACCGACGTCCTCGCTGCCCCCGATGAGCGCATCGGGTCCCACGCGGACGTCATCGAAGCTCACGTCCGCGGTCCAGGCGCCTTCTTGGCCCATCTTGGCGTCTTTGGCGCCCACCTCGACTCCCGCGGCGTCTGCGGGAACCAGAAAGACCGCGATACCGGGGCCCTCGTCGTCGGCCGGCCGGGTGCGTGCGAACACCACGAACAGGTCGGCGACGGGCGCATTGGTGATGAAGCGCTTCTGGCCAGCGATCACCCAATCATCTTTGTCGCGAACGGCTTTCGTCTTCAAGCCGGCCGGATTCGAGCCGGCGCCCGGTTCGGTCAGCGCGAAGGAGGCCACGACGTCACCCGTCGCGATCGGCTCCAGCCACCGGGCCTTCTGCTCGTCGGTGCCGAACCCGACCAAGACCTGTCCGGCGATGCCGTTGTTGGTTCCGAACATCGACCGCAGCGCCAGCGACGTGTAGCCCAATTCCATTGCCAGCTCGACATCTTGCACGAGATTCAGGCCCAGGCCGCCCCACTCCTGGGGTATGGAATAACCGAACAGCCCCATCTTCTTGGCCTGCTCGCGCAGGTCGTCGGGTACCCGGTCGTCGTCGAGGATCTCCTGCTCGCGGGGGACTACCGCGGTGCGAACGAAGTGACGGGTCTGCGCGAGGATCTCCTGGAAGTCCTCGTCGGACACTTCCACGTTGTCGGCACTGGTCATCGATGGACGCTCCTCTCCGGCCTTGTTCGACAGCCGTTGCGCCATCGTCATGGGCAAGGCAAGGCGCCGGTAATCAAGACCGAGCCTGATGTCGGAGAGAATCCTATATGAAATATGATATTCGATCGACGGAGCCCAGCCGGTCCAACAACAGGTAAGGATGTGACGAAGTGTCGTTGCTCAGCGGTCAGACAGCGGTCATCACCGGCGCAGCACAAGGACTTGGCCTGGCCATCGCGGAACGTTTTGTCGCCGAGGGCGCGCGAGTTGTGCTCGGCGACGTCAATCTCGAAGCGGCCCAAGCCGTTGCCAAACAACTGGGCGGTGACGACGTCGCTGTAGCGGTCCGCTGCGATGTCACGCAAGCCGCCGAAGTCGAAACCCTGATCCAGACGGCGGTCGACCGTTTCGGCGCCCTGGACATCATGGTCAACAACGCCGGGATCACCCGTGACGCGACCATGCGCAAGATGACCGAGGAGCAGTTCGATCAGGTGATCAACGTGCACCTCAAGGGGACGTGGAACGGCACTCGCTTGGCGGCGGCGATCATGCGGGAAAACAAGCGAGGCGCGATCATCAACATGTCCTCGGTGTCCGGGAAGGTCGGGATGGTCGGGCAGACCAATTACTCGGCGGCCAAAGCGGGCATCGTGGGGATGACCAAGGCTGCCGCCAAAGAGCTTGCCTACCTTGGGGTTCGGGTCAATGCCATCGCACCTGGTCTGATTCGCTCGGCCATGACAGAGGCGATGCCGCAACGAATTTGGGATTCGAAGGTCGCCGAGGTGCCGATGGGCCGGGCCGGCGAGCCGAGCGAGGTCGCCAGCGTGGCCCTGTTCTTGGCGTCCGACCTGTCGTCCTACATGACCGGAACCGTCATGGAAATCACCGGCGGCCGTCATCTCTGAGAGGTCTTGACATGCGCGAAACCGTGATCTGCGAACCGGTTCGGACGCCGATCGGCCGCTACGGCGGAATGTTCAACTCGCTGACCGCCGTTGACCTCGGCGTCGCCGCGTTGAAAGGGCTGCTCGACCGCACCGGGCTGGCGCCCGAGGCCGTGCAGGACGTGATTCTTGGGCACTGCTACCCCAACAGCGAAGCGCCGGCGATCGGGCGCGTGGTGGCGTTGGATGCCGGTCTACCGGTGACGGTCCCGGGCATGCAGGTTGACCGGCGTTGCGGGTCGGGCCTGCAGGCGGTCATCCAGGCCAGTCTGCAGGTGGGCAACGGCGACCATGACCTCGTGGTCGCCGGCGGCTGCGAAAGCATGAGCAACGTCGCCTTCTACTCCACCGACATGCGCTGGGGTGGTGCCCGCGGCGGCGTGCAGGTGCACGATGGGTTGGCCCGGGGGCGGACCACGGCGGGCGGGCGGCACTACCCGGTTGCGGGTGGGATGTTGGAGACGGCCGAGAATTTGCGCCGCCAGTACGGCATTTCACGTCAGGAGCAAGACGAGCTCGCGGTGCGCTCGCACCAGCGTGCGGTGGCCGCGCAAAAGGACGGCATCCTGGCCGAGGAGATCATTCCAGTCTCGGTACGCACCCGCCACGGCGAGGAACTCATCGACACCGACGAGCATCCCCGTGGCGACACATCGGTGGAGTCGTTGAGCAAGCTCAAACCGGTTCTGCTGAAAGATGATCCGGAGTCGACGGTCACAGCCGGCAATTCCAGTGGGCAGAATGACGCGGCATCGATGTGCGTGGTGACGACCCCGGAGAAGGCGGCCGAGTACGGCCTGACCCCGTTGGTCCGCCTGGTGTCGTGGGGGCTGGCGGGCGTGGCGCCCAACATCATGGGCATCGGTCCGGTCCCCGCGACCGAGGCCGCGCTTGCCAAAGCGGGCCTGGGCCTGAGCGACATCGATCTCATCGAACTCAACGAAGCCTTTGCCGCACAGGCGCTTGCGGTGATGCGGGAATGGAACTTCGGCGCCCCCGACCACGACAGGACCAACGTTCATGGTTCGGGAATTTCGCTGGGTCACCCGGTCGGCGCGACCGGTGGCCGGATGCTGGCCACCTTGGCGCGCGAGCTCAATCGCCGGCAGGCGCGATACGGCCTGGAGACCATGTGCATAGGCGGCGGGCAGGGGCTCGCCGCGGTTTTCGAGCGGGTCGCCTGACGTGCAGCCGCTCACCGGCCTTACGGTCGTCGAGGTGTCCAGCTTCGTCGCCGCGCCGCTGTGCGGGGTAACGCTGAACCAGCTTGGTGCACAGGTGATCCGGGTCGATCCGATTGGGGGCGCCTCGGACGTGAAGCGCTGGCCGCTGACCGCCGACGGCACGTCGATCTACTGGACCGGGCTGAACAAGGGGAAGCGTTCGGCCACCATCGACGTGCGCTCGGCCAAGGGGCAGGAGCTGGTCCAGCGGCTGGTCACCGACGGCGACGGCATTGTCGTGACCAATGCGGTGCTGCCCTGGCTGAGTCATGATGCGTTGGCCGCCAGCCGTTCCGACGTCATCCATGTGCAACTGCTTGGGCGCGGCGACGGGTCCACCGGGGTCGACTACACCGTCAACGCGGCCATCGGATATCCCTTGGTGACCGGTCCGGCAAACCACGCCGGTCCGATCAACCATGTGCTGCCTGCCTGGGACGTGTGCTGCGGCCTGTACGCGGCGCTGGCGGTTGTCTCTGCGGTGCACCAGCGTGAGCGTTCCGGGGCGGGCGCTCGCATCACGCTTGCGCTGGAGGATGTCGCACTGGCCACGGCCGGAAATCTTGGATTGCTGACCGAACCGCAGGTGATCGGGACGCAGCGCGAGCGCCTGGGCAACGCCATCTATGGCCAGTACGGCCAGGACTTCACCAGTTCCGACGGCGCGCGTTTTATGGTAGTCATATTGACTCCCAGGCACTTTCGCGACATGGTCGAGGTGACCGGTACGGGCTCCGCGGTGGCCGCTCTGGCCGGGGCGTTGGGCGTGGACTTCGGTGTCGAAGGTGACCGTTACCGCTACCGTGACGTGCTGTCGGGTTTGTTCGCCACCTGGTTCGCGGATCGGACGGCCGAACAGGTCACCGCGGCGCTGTCGCGCACCACCGTGTTGTTCGAGCGATACCGCACTTTCGCGGAGGTGGTCGAAGACCCGAAAGTGACTGACAATCCGCTGTTCTCCCGGCTGCACCAGCCCGGTGTCGGGGAATATCTGGCCGCCGGCCTGCCGGCCGCGTTCGACGGGGTCCACCCCACCAGCGAGGCCGCGCCCGCGCTCGGCCGGGACACCGCCGACATCCTCACGGAAAAACTCGGTTTGACCGCCGCGGACATCGCGCGTTTGGCGGAAACCAAAACGATCGCCTGAAGGGACCGCGCATGACAAAACTCGCCCAAACCCTGGGTCTGACCGAATTCCAGACCGAGATCATCGCGACGGTACGGCAATTCGTCGAGAAGGAAGTCATTCCCCATGCCGCGGAATTTGAACGGGGCGATATCTACCCGCAGCCCCTCGTCGATCAGATGAAGGACATGGGGCTGTTCGGACTGATGATTCCGCAGGAGTACGGCGGGCTGGGGGAGTCGCTGCTGACCTACGCGCTGTGCGTGGAGGAGTTGGCGCGCGGCTGGATGAGCGTGTCCGGGGTGCTCAACACCCATTTCATCGTCGCGTACATGCTGCGCCAGCACGGCACCGACGCGCAGAAGCAGCGCTTCCTGCCACGCATGGCGACGGGCGAGACGCGTGGTGCTTTTTCGATGTCGGAGCCGGGGTTGGGTTCCGATGTCGCCGCGATCCGGACTCGGGCCGACCGCAGTTCCGACGGCAACTACAGGATCACCGGCCAGAAGATGTGGCTGACCAACGGCGGCAGTTCGACGCTGATCGCGGTGCTGGTGAAGACCGATGAGGGCGCGGACAAGCCCCATCGCAACCTCACCGCCTTCCTGGTCGAAAAGCCAACGGGCTTCGGCGAAGTCGTGCCGGGCCTGGTGATACCGGGCAAGATCGACAAGCTGGGCTACAAGGGCATCGACACCACCGAGCTGATCTTCGACGGCTACCAGGCCAGCGCCGACGACGTTCTTGGCGGTGCCCCCGGGCAAGGCTTCTTCCAGATGATGGACGGCATCGAGGTGGGCCGGGTCAACGTCTCGGCGCGTGCCTGCGGCGTCGGGCTTCGCGCCTTCGAACTCGCGGTGCGTTACGCCCAGCAGCGCGAGACCTTCGGCAAGCCGATCGCCGAGCATCAAGCCATCGCGTTCCAACTCGCCGAGATGGCAACCAAAGTCGAGGCGGCGCACCTGATGATGGTCAACGCGGCACGCCTCAAAGACTCGGGGGAACGCAATGACGTGGCCGCCGGTATGGCCAAATACCTGGCCAGCGAACTCTGTTCCGAGGTCACCCAGCAGAGCTTCCGGATCCATGGCGGCTACGGCTATTCCAAGGAGTACGAGATCGAGCGGCTGATGCGCGACGCGCCCTTCCTGCTCATCGGCGAAGGAACCAGCGAAATCCAGAAGTCCATCATCAGCAAGCGATTGCTCGCCGAGTACCAGGTGTGAGATGAGCGTTCCGGATTTCGCTGCGCGGCCACAACTTTCCGACGATGTCGCGCGCCTCATCCGCCGTAGGATCTTCGACGGCAGCTATGCCGCGGGGTCGTATGTTCGGCTGGACCAACTGGCGGCGGAACTGGGGATCAGCGTCACACCGGTGCGTGAGGCGTTGTTCGCGTTGCGTGCCGAGGGCTTGATCGCCCAACAGCCCCACCGTGGGTTCGTGGTGTTGCCGGTGACCGGACGCGACGTCACCGACGTCGCGAATGTCCAGGCTCATGTCGGCGGCGAACTGGCCGCGCGGGCCGCCGTCAACATCGACCACGATCAGTTGCACGAGCTGAAGCAGATCCAGGCCCAGCTCGAGGACGCCTATGCCGGTGACGACGAGGAGCGGACGGTCCGGCTCAACCACGAGTTTCATCGTGCGATCAACGTGGCGGCGGACTCGCCAAAGCTTGCCCAACTGATGTCGCAGATCACCCGGTATGCGCCCGAATCGGTGTTCCCCGCGATCGAGGGCTGGTCGAGCCAGTCGATTGAGGATCATCGGCGGATCCTCGCCGCCCTCGAGATACACGACGATGTGCTTGCCCGCGCGGCGATGTCGGAACATCTTGCGGCCGGTGCGGTTCCGTTGATCGATCACCTTGTCGCGCGGGGCGTGGTGGCAGATACGGATCGTCCGGCCCCTCGCTGAGCTCGACGGGGGTTGTTGCGCAACCGACCTGCGCATACGCTGCCTCTAGGGGACGCCCGCGTGGAGAGCAGAGAAATGGCCCGAGCACTTCGAGCACTGGCGATATTCGTAGCAAGTGTGACGGCGATCGCAATGGCGCCACCGGCGGCTGCCGCGATGGACCCGATTCCTGGGAACGGTGTCTTTGTCGTCGGGCCTGACATCGCACCGGGTCTGTACCACACGGACGGGTCGGCGTCGGTCGTCGGAGTGTGGATCAACAATGTCCCGACTCAGGATTCGATGTGCGCGTGGTTCACCTACGGCACGCCCGACGCTAACAAGGAGCATGTGCTCCAGACGAACATCTCTATCGGGCCGATGTACGCGAATATCAACACATCGGTCAAGGCCTTCGAGTCGCAGAACTGCCAACCCTGGACGCGGGTGCCTTAAGGGTTCGTTTCGGCGAGCATCTCCCGCAGCCTGCGGGTGTCGACCTTGCCGGTGCCGCCGCGCGGAACGTCTTCGTCGGATTCCAGAAACAGCCATACCGTCGGGACTTTGAAGGAGCTCAGCAGCGTGCGCGCCTGATCGCGCAGCTGGTCACGATTCAAGGCCGGCTTGCCGCGCACCACGGCCGCGCCGACCCGGTCGCCCGCGGGGCCGGGCACGTTGGTGACGAAAGCGTGGTCGACGCCGTCGATGCTCCGCAGCGCCCGTACGACCTCGCTGGGATATACGGTCGCGCCACTGACCTTGAACATGTCGTCGGATCTGCCGTGGTAGAACAGGAATCCGTCGTCGTCGAGGTGGCCGAGGTCGCCGGTGGGATAGAAGCCGTCGGGGGTGAACAACTCTTCCCGGCTGCGGCCGCATATTCCGCGCAGGGTGTGTGGTCCGCGGAGGTGGATCATGCCGGCGGTTCCGGGCGGCACCGGTGCGCCGCTGTTGGGGTCGACGATGCGAACTTCCATGCCGCCGAAGGGCTTTCCGCAGCTGCCCCAGGCCGACGCGGGCATGTCGGTGTCGGCGGGGTAGCCGCAATAGGGCCCGAACGCCTCCGTCATGCCGAATAGCGCCGCCCGCGCTCCGGGCGCGGCCCGCTGCTCAACCGGAAGCAGGGCGTCGAGGCTGCCCGGCCGCAGCGCCGACAGATCGACGCCGGCCGAACTCGCATGCCTTGCCAGAGCCTCGGCCTGGTCGGGCCAGCCCCGAAACAGCGTGACCCGTTCGCGTTCCAGCAGTCGCAGGGTGGTGTCGGGGCGCGGTATCTCTTCGGTCACCAGGGTGGCTCCTGCCAGCAGCGCCGACAGAATTCCGCTGCCGAAGCCACCGACCCAGAAGAACGGCATCGGCAGATATAGCCGAGTGTC
The DNA here is from genome assembly GCF_900157365.1 of Mycobacterium numidiamassiliense. Classification (GTDB taxonomy): domain Bacteria; phylum Actinomycetota; class Actinomycetes; order Mycobacteriales; family Mycobacteriaceae; genus Mycobacterium; species Mycobacterium numidiamassiliense. The sequence continues at coordinate 2,161,094 of NZ_FUEZ01000004.1, forward strand.
GGAGCTGATGCAGCGCGCCGCCAGGCCCGACCGCACCGCGCCCAACGCGTTGCCATGAGAGTGTATGACCCCCTTGGGGTTTCCGCTGCTGCCGGAGGTGAACATGATCACCATCGGGTCGGCGGCGGTCACCGTTTCCGTCATCGCATCGATGATCCGGCGGACGCGATCGCTCGCTGTGGCGACATCGAGCTGTCCGGTCGTCCAAACCTGGCGTAAGGCAGGAAGTTCGGGCGGGGGTAGCGCCCGGACGTCGTCAACGTAGCGGTGGCCGCGGAACTCTTCGACGGTGACCAGGAACTGCACGGCCGCGACGCGCAGCTGGGCGGCGAGTTCACCGGCCTGCAGCAGCGTGCTCAGCGGCACCAGGACGGCACCGACGCGGGTCAAGGCGACGGCGATTTCTATCCAGCGGGTGCAGTTGGGCATGATCAGCGCGACCCGAGTGCCCTTGCCGACACCCGCTTCGACGAAACATGCCGCTAAATCTGTTGTGGTCGAGTCGAGTTGGCGGTAGCTGACCCGGCCGGTGGGATCGATCACCATCGGGCGGTCACCGTGCTGCGCGGCGCGCAACCTGACCAATTCGTCGATGGTGTGCGCTACCGGTTCAGGCATCGAACAGCTTCCTGAGTTGCTGGGTGTCGACCTTTCCGCTGGAAAGCAGCGGAATTTCGGCGCTGGGCAGGGCGACGAACCGGGCGGGGATTTTGTACGTCGACAACTCCGCCTTCAGCCGCTCGCGCAGCCCTGCCTCGTCGAAGGCATCGGCGCCGTCCGGCACGGCGATGACTGCCGCGACCAGCTGCCCCCGCCGGGAATCGGGAACGCCGACGACGTAGGCGCGCAGTCCGCCGGTGGCCTTGGCGATGGCCTTTTCCACCTCGGGCGGCGAGACATTGGCCCCCGCCGACTTGATCATCGCGCTGCGCCGTCCGACGAAATACACGAATCCGTCGGCGTCGATGCGCGCCATATCGCCGGTATGAAACCAGCCGTCGGCGTCAAAGCAGTCCTCGCGGCTGCGTTTGTAATAACCCTGCATCAGGTAGGGCCCGCGGACCCACAGTTCGCCGGTCTCGCCCGCGCTGACGGTTTCTCCTGTCTCCGGATCGATGACCACGGCCTCAAATCCCGGCGCCGGCTTGCCGTATGACCCGCGGCGCTCTTCTGGCTGATCGGATTCGTCGCCGCTGATCAATACGACGCTTCCGGTTTCGGTCATGCCGAGCATGTTGTGCCGGAGTTCCGGGTCGGCGGGCCGGGCATCGGGAGCCAGGATCGGGTACAGGTTGCCCCGGCGCATTGACGACAGATCGCGTTGGGCGAAGCTCGGGTGTTCGGCCAGATGCGCGACACCCGCCGCGAAACCATTGGTCATGGTTGGCTTTTCGGTCTCGAGCAAGTCGAGGGTCGCGGCGGCGTCGGTGGCGTTGGAGCACAGCAGGGTCGACCCGGCGACCAGCGTGGCGAGCAAGGCGAATGCGAACCCGCCGATCCAGAAGAACGGTGAATTGCAGAACAGTGTGTCCGTCGCGGCCAGGCCGCGAATCTCGTTGAGGTTGTGCTGATGTCCGAGCAGCGCGGCGTGGCTGTGCACCACGCCTTTGGGCGCGGCCGTGGACCCCGAGGTGTAGACGATGGCCAGCGGGTCACTCCCGTTGGCGTCGTCTTCCATGGCCCGCAGCAGCGCCGGGTCGACGGTGTCGGCCAGGCGGTAGACCGTTTCGTGAGTGACCGCAACGTGGCGCAATTGCGGTGCGGCAGCGCAAAACAACCGGGAATCGAGGTCGGCGTCCAAAAGGACCTCGCACAGTCGTTGCACATAGTCGTGGGACCGAAACGACGCAGCGGACAGCAGAATTCGCGTATCGCTGTGCACCAGCTGTTCGCGCATCTCGCGCGCGGTGACAAAGGTGGAAAACGGGATCACCACCGCCCCGATCCGTGCGGCGGCCAGCATCCCGACGACGAACTCGGTGCCGTTGGGATACAGCAGGCCCACATGCGTGCCCTTGCCGGCGCCGAGGGCGATCAGTCCGCGGGCCAGCTCCGCGGAGCGGCGATCGGCGCCGCCGTAGCTGATCCGGTCCTCGTCGCACACCAGAAGTGGGTGGTCGCCCCGCGAGTGGCTGTGCTCTCGCAGGATTTCGGCGACCGTGAAATCACCGCGCATGGTCTGTGGCGGCGGCGGATTCGGTGAAGAAGCGTCGGATCGCGCTCAGGTCGGCTTTGCCCGAGGGGGTGCGCGGAATCGTTGCGACAATCGCGATCTCGGTCGGAATCTCGTAGCGGGCCAGTCGGGTGGGCAGAAACTCGACCAGCGTCTCGGTGTCGGCAGCTGCCGACTCGCGCAGCTCCACCATCGCCACGGGCGTCTCGCCGAGGCGTTCGTCCGATCGCCCGACCACGGCCGCGCCGGCCACCGCCGGGTGGCTCTCCAGGGCAACCCGCACGTCGTCGGGCATCACCTTGAATCCGCCACGGATGATCGCCTGATCGGCTCGACCGACGATCCAGACAAAACCGTCGGCGTCGATGCGTGCCATATCGGTGGTCCGCATCCACTGCGCCGACGGCCCGAGCTGTCCGGGCTTCACTTCCAGCAAGCCAACCTGATCGGGCCCGAGCTGCCGGCCGGCGTCGTCGACCACCCGCAGGCGTGCGCCAGGATTGGGCCGGCCCACGCTGCCGCGTTTGGCCCGCCAGTACTGCTGGTAGTCGCCCAGCGTCCACCCGGCGACACCGCCGCCGAATTCGGTTGCGGCATAAGAGGTCAGCACCGGGATGCCGAACTTCTCGGTGAAGGCATCGGCATCGTCGGCCGATAGCGGTGCCGTGCCACACGTCACTGCGCGGACGCTGTCGAGGTCTGCTCGCTGCAAGTCGGAGTGCAACACCGTCCGCAGTGCGGCCGGCACCAGCGATACCGCGCGCGGCCGGTGCTTGCGTACGGCTTGGGCCCACGCGTTGAGTTCGAACCGCTCCAGCAGCACGAAGGATCGCGCCTCGGCGACACACTGCAGCACCCGAAACACGCCGCCGATATGCACCAGCGGTGAATTCACGATCGCGACACCGCGTCGCAGCTCCGTGGGGGCGGGGGCGCTGCCCGGATCGGACCCCATCACGCTGCGGGCCAGCATGTCGTAGCTGAGGTCGATTCGTTTGGGTGGACCGGTCGTTCCGCTGGTCAGCATCCGCACCGCCACGCCTTGCGGAGTGCGCAGACCGGCACCGCATCGCCCGGGCTCCGCGTCGTCCAACTGACCCGAGATCGCCATCGTCGGCGTTCCCGGATCGACGAGCGTCTCCAGGTCGTCGGATTCGCCAACGATCAGTGGCAGCCCCAGCGCGGCGATATCGGCACGGGTGCGGTCGTCGCCGCGTGACGGGTTGATGGTGACGACGGTTCCGCCGCCGAGTAGCACACCGAGGAAGGCCGCCACGTGCGGAGGCCGGTTGCGCAACAGCATCCCGATCTGCGGGTCATCGCCGTATTCGGCTGTCACAGAAGCGATATGGCGGGCAGCGCCGCTTATCTGGCCCCACGAGCACCATCGATCCTTGTATTCGATCGCATCCGCGCCGGGCTGCAGATTCAGCACGTCGGCGATGCGTTGACTCAACGGGTGTGCGGTCATCACCGTATTTCGGGTTCGCTCCTGGCGGGCTTGCCCGCGGAGTCGCGCTGCGCCGCCAGTTCGGCAGTGCCTAACGGGTTGCCCAGCCGGGTGTAGATGAGCCCGTGCTCGAGCGCGGCCCGGTACGGCTTGTCCAGCGACTCCCAGATCGCTTTCACGGTGCCCTGAGTCGCCGACGGTGGTTTGGCGGCAATGGTCGCCGCAATTTGGTGGGCGCGGATCCACAGCTGGTCGGGGGCGACCACCTCGGACACCAGGCCGATCCGCAGTGCGGTGTCGGCGCTGACCCGTTCGTCGTTGCCCATCAGGGCGATGCGCAACGTCTCGCCCAGACCGATACGGCGCATCAGACCGATCGGCTCCAGGGCGCAGACCAGGCCGGCCGACACATGTGAATCGAAAAACGTTGCGTCCGTTGAACAGATGACGACGTCGGATTCGTTGACGAAATAGAACGCGCCCGCCGTGCACATGCCCTGTACGGCGCACACCACCGGCTTCCACATCTTCTGCCATTTCGGGCTGAGCGCTTCCCCGGGATCCTCGTGATTCCAGACGTTTTCGGGCTGCCCGTAGGGCGATTTGATGTCGAGACCGGCGCTGAACGCCCGGTTCCCGGTGGCTCGCAGCACCACCGCGTGCACCGACTCGTCCAGCTTGACGACGCGCCAGGCCTCCGCCATCTCCTCGCACATGGTGCGATTGAACGCGTTGAGCTGGTCGGGCCGGTTCAGCGTGATCGTGGCGACATGGTCGGCGCCGTCGATGTCGAGCAGGATGGTTTCGAAATTCATCGGCACTGCCAATTGGGCTTGCGCTTTTCCATGAAGGCCTTGGGCCCTTCGGCGGAATCCTCTGTCCGCAGCACTCGCTCGCGGAACGTCTCGGCCATGATCTCGGCTTCGTGCAGCGGCACATTCAGACCCTTGACGATGGCCAGCCGCGTTCCCCGAACCGCCAGTGGCGCATTGGAGTTCACGATGTCCGCTATCTCGTGTGCCCGCTCCAGCAGGCGGTCGTGCCCGACGACTTCGCTGATCAGCCCGAGTTCGTAGGCGCGCTGTGCGCTCATCCGTTCGTGCTTGCCCATCAACGCCATCCGCAGCGCGATCGACCGGGGCAGCACCCGCGATACCCGTACCATCTCGCGTCCGGCCACCAATCCGATGCTGACGTGCGGATCGAAGAAGGTCGCCTGCTCCGACGCGATCACGATGTCGGAGGTGGTGACCCAATCCATGCCTGCGCCACAGCACAATCCGTTGACGGCGGTCACCACCGGCTTGGCCGCCGTGCGAAACGGCGGTGTGCCCTCCTGCGGTGCTTCCCACTGGTCATAGGTCGACAGGTACGGCCGCTCGTAGATCACCTTGCCGTCCTCGGGGATGGCGCCGACGTCGGCTCCCGTGCAGAAGGCGCGACCCGTCCCGGTGACGATGGTCAGCCACACCTTGTCGTCGTTCTCGGCCTCGTCGTAGGCGGAGCGAAGCTCGGTGACCATGTGCGGGCTGAGCGCGTTGAGAGCCTGGGGCCGGTTCAGCGTGATGGTGGCGGTGTGCCCGTCGACCTCGTAGGTGATGTTGTCGAACGAGTCAGCAGGCATCCGTGTTCCCTTCGGTTGAGGCCCAGTGTGATCGAAACCTGATCGGTTCAGCGACCACGGAATTCCGGATCTCGCCGCTGCCGGAAGGCTTCCAGGCCTTCTTTGAAATCGCTTGTTCGACAGGATAATTCGACGTTGTATAACTCCTGGTTCATGGACTGGTTCAGGGTCGCATGCGCACCGAAGCTCAGCGCCTGCTTGGCCAGCCCGATCGCCACGGTCGGGCCGTTCGCCAGCCGCGCCACCAGCTCATCGGCGGCCGCGCCCAGGTCGGCCCGATCGACGGCTTGGTGAATCATCCCCCAGTCGGCGGCATCGGCGGCGCCGACTTTCTCGCCGAGCAATAACATTCGCCTGGCCCGCGCGACGCCGACCAGCCGGGGCAGCAGCCATGTCGAACCCGAATCGGGGCTGAACCCTCGGTCGATGAACGGCTCCCAGAACACGGCGTCGGTGGCGGCCACCGCGAAGTCGGCGGCCAGTGCCAAGTTGGCGCCGATGCCTACCGCCCAGCCCTGCACACTGCACACGACCGGGAGCTGGATGGTGTGAATCAGCTCGATCAAGCGGTGGGCGGCGTGTGGAATTCTGCGCACCAGGTCACCGGTGCGGGGACGTTGTCCGCTGCTGTTGGTGGCCACCCAGTCGGCGCCGGCGCAGAAGTGGTCTCCGGCGCCGCGCAGGTGAATCGCGCGCAAGGAGTCGTCGGCAGCGGCGTCGGTCAGCGCCTCGACCAATGTCTCGATCATCAGTCGGCTCAACGAGTTACGCTGCGCCGGGCGATCGAATGTGAGTCGCAGAATCGCGCCGTCTCGGTGGACGGTCACCGATCCCTCGGCATCGGCCTTTGCGGCCTCGTGACTCACCGTCGGATCCGGCCTTTCTCGGCGATATGGTTACCCATACAGTAGGCAATACGATTGCTACGCTGTATAAGTTAGCAAGGATACGTTGCCGACGGAACAACCGGGTGAAACCAGGTAAGAGAGGTTCGCATGGCCGATGGAACCTCACGGGGCGGTGACGCCAAGTTCGGCGAGGCCCCGCTCGACCAGACCGTGGCCGCCGCGGGTGCCATGCGACGGCTGAGCTCCCTGCTGGTGTCCCTCGAACATCCGCACCCCACGGTCGATGTCATGCTGGCGAAGTTCGACGAATGGGAGGGTGAGCTGGCCGCTGCCGCTCCCACCGACAGCTCGCCTCGCATCGGTGAGGTCGACGGCGATCCGCGCCGCGTCTACCTCAACCATGCAACCGACATCGCTGCCTACAACCCGTGCTTTCCCGAGTATTCCTTCGACTACCTCGACGCCGACAACGCCGGCGGCCGCATCGTCTTCCCAGTGATTTACGAAGGACCGCCGGGACTCGTGCATGGCGGCTTTCTGGCGGTCTTTTTCGACTCCATCATTCAGCATCACAACTGCGTCACCGGTATGTCCGGCAAGACGCGTGGACTTTCGGTCACCTACCGCCGGCCGACGCCGCTGCTGACCGAGCTGCGCTTCGACGTCGCCCGGTCGCAGGTCGAGCGGGGTATCGCGTCGACGGCGCGGCTCCTGCTCGACGACGAAGTCCTCTGCACCGGCGAGGTCAACACGTTGGCATCGACGCCGGACAAACTGGCCGGAACCAGATTCGGCAGGCGGCGAAAGGAACCCAGCGCATGACCGACTCGAGTGCTTCGGATGATCGCGTGCTGTTCGAGCTCGATCCCGACCGGCGCATCGCCACGATCACACTCAACAATCCCAAGCAGCGCAACTCTTATGACGCCGCCATGCGCGAGGCCCTAGCCCGTTGTCTGGATCGCGTCGCCGAAGACGACGACATCACCGTCGTACTGCTACGTGGCGCCGGCGGCGTCTTTTCCACCGGCGCCGACATGAACAACGCCTACGGCTGGTACGGGCCGAAGGGCCAAGGCGGGCAGGATGATTCAGCAGCCAAGCGACGTCCCAGCCAACGCAGACGACTTACCGTGGACCGCAAGTCATTTAGCTTCTACCACAATTTCATGGGCTTCCCGAAGGTGACCGTGGGGGAGATCGCCGGCTACGCCCTGGGTGGTGGCTTCGAGATGGCGCTGATGACCGACATCTCCGTGATTGCGCGCGACACGAAGATCGGCATGCCGGCCACCCGCTTCCTCGGTCCCGCGCTGGGCAGCCTGCACATGTTCTTTCACCGGCTCGGGCCGGTGTTGTCCCGGCGTCTGCTGCTGACCGGTGACATCATCGAAGCCGGCGAGCTCGAGCACCTCGGAATCTTCACCGACACTTGCGATCCCGGCTCCGTGACGGCCCGGGCCCGGTACTGGGCGGAGAAGGTGGCGAAGATGCCCGCCGACGGCGTCGTCATCGCCAAGGAGGCTTTCCGGCTGGTCGAACAGAGCCAGGCATACAACGGCGAGGAAGTAGCGAGCTATCTCTTCCACGCATACGGCACGAACCTGCAATTCGGGCCGGACGAGTTCAACTTCGTCAAAACCCGTGCCCAGCACGGCACCAAGGAAGCATTCCGGCTACGCGACGAACACTTCCACGTCCCGGAACCCGAAGCGTGACAACTGAATCTGGCAACTAGCTGTCCGCTGTCGCCTTGGTTTGACCGCGCTGACCGGCTGACTTGGTCGCCTTTCGTGCCCGAGACGGCGCCGCCTTGGTGCCCGTCGAACCTTCTTCGATCAAGTGGCTGGCGTGGTCGAGGATGCACGTGAGGCCGTACTCGAAGTTGGTTTCGTCGGGCGCCCCGATCCGGTGACCAATCCGGGTGACTTGAGACAGCAGCGGAGTATTTTCGGGGTCGATCGCAACAGCGTCCTCGATGGCTCGCGGTCCGACGTCCGACGACTGGTTCTTCTCGTACAGCCGTTGCAGTACCACTGATCCGCGGACGTGAACCGAAATCGCGGAATAGGTGTCAAAGGCGTCTTCCGGCGATAGCCCGGCCTCGACCAGATTGGCGATTGCCTTTTCCATCTCCAGGGCGCCCATTCGCGCCGCTTTTGGGCTGAGCGCGGCACGAATCAAAATCAGGTCGCACAGAATTGGGTTGCCCATGAAGGTCTTACGCATCAAACGCGCGTGATTGCGCAACGTCTCACGCCAGTCGCTGGCCTCGACGTACGGAGTGGCGAACACGTATTTACTCAACGCGCGATCGGACATCGCATCGAGGAGATCGTCCTTCTTGCGGAAGTACCAGTAGATGCTGGTCACACCGACGCCGAGATGTTTGCCGAGCAGGGGCATGCTCAGGTTGTCTATCGATACCTGCTCAGCGAGTTCGAATGCGCCGCTAATGATGTCATCGGGATTGATGGACCCCCGTTCGCGTCGCTGACGTTTATCGGCGGTTGCCTGTTTTGCCACTACGGGCACCTCCATCAAAATGTATCCTGTGCATGCGATCTGCAATTGCTTCACCGGCTGACGTAAACCTACCGGCAGATCCGCTCTCACCTGCGCTTATGTGGGCGTGTCGCCGCTCGGCGATGACCGCCAACTCGCCTCTCATTCACTTTTCCTTCTGCTACTGTAATACCTATCGTAGGCTTTTTGGTATATGACGCTGGGCGGGCAAAGATGACCGGGCGTAAGTCGTGGATCTAGGGCTGGCGAATGCCGCAGCAGTAGTGGTCGGCGGTAGCCGGGGCATGGGTTTGGCCACCGCGCGCTGCCTTGCGGAGGACGGCGCCCGGGTAGCGGTGATCGGCCGGACGCAGGACGCTCTCGATAGCGCGGTCGTCGATCTGGCGGGTCGCGGTAGCCCGGACGCTCTCGGCCTTGTCGTCGACATCGGGGACGCAACGCAGGTAGAAAAAGCGTTCGCCGATCTCGGGGAGCGATGGGGCGGCGAACTAAACGTGCTCATCAACACGGTCGGTCCGGGTGCGGCGGGCAGCTTCGAAGACCTCACCGACGACCAGTGGCTGCAATCCGTCGAGGACGGCGTGCTGGGCATGGTGCGCTGCGTGCGCACGGCACTTCCCTTGCTGCGCAAGGCGCAATGGGCGCGGATCGTCAACTTTTCGGCGCATTCCACGCAACGACAAAGCGTCATGCTGCCCGCGTACACCGCGGCCAAGTCGATGCTCACCAGCGTCTCGAAGAACCTCTCGTTGTCGTTGGCCAAGGACGAGATCCTGGTCAACGTGGTGTCGCCGGGCAGCATCGCGTCGGAGTCACTCGTCGGGTGGGCTGAATCCGTCGGTGTCGACGGCCATGACCCCTACCGCCTCATGGAGGCCATCGACAAGCATTTCGGCCATCCCGCGCACATGCCCCGGGCCGGCCTGCCGCAGGAGATCGGACCCGTCGCCGCGTTCCTGGCGTCGCGGCGCAATTCTTACATGACCGGAGCGAACATCAACGTCGATGGTGGTTCGGACTTCACCTGACGCGAAATCGATTGGCCGACAAAGGGAGTGAACATGGCGAAGGCTAGCGAGGCGCGCGTGTGGGCGCGGGGGGCATTGCGGGGGATTGGTGACTCCCTCTACACGCCGTTCTGTGGAACCGACGGTGACGACATCGACTGGGACGCCTATCGGACATTGGTGCGCTACTGCGTAGGTGACCTCGGGCACCCGATGTTGTGGTGCACCAGCGGCATTGCCGAGTTCTGGTCGTTGACCCTCGATGAGCGTAAACGACTGTTGGAGGTGGCCATTGAGGAGGCCCGCAGTCTGAATCCGCACGTCGTCATTCAGGCCTGTACGGCGGCGACGTCGGCGAAGGACTGTCTTGACCTGACGCTGCACGCCCAGGAGGCGGGCGCAGACATCGCCTACATCCAGACGCCGATGATGGAGGCCCACGGCGGCGAGGGTGTGTTGAGGTTCTTCAAATACGTTGCCGCACGTACCGATATCGCGCTGGGCATGTTCAACTCCCCGTCCTCCGGTTACGTGCTGACCCCGGCCGAGAGCGCACGGATCTACGACGAGGTGCCCGCGGTGTGCGCCACCAAGGAGGGCGCCTTCCGGCCGGAGGCGAGTCGGCGCCTGCATGAGTTGGCGCCAGCCCTTGCGGTGTGGGAATGCGACAGGACCGTCTACCGCGCCGGGTGGTTGCGGGCCGGGATCGTTTGTCCTGCACAACTAGGGACGGCCGGCTACCTGTTCGAGACCCCGCAGCGTCGGCTGTTCTCCGAATACTGGGAGCTTGTGCTCAACGACAAACTGCTTGAGGCAATGGATTACGGACGTGAGTCCGGCATGGACCAATTCGACCTGGATATCGGATCGTGGTGGACCTGCTATCCCGGGCGGGCGGACTACTTCACCCACTGGGGCGGTGCGTTCAAATACGCGGCGTCGTTGTTGGGGTTGCCCATCGGCGCCTACCCGCATTCCCGGCCGCCGCAAGCCGAGCTTCCGCCGGAGGCCAAGGCGCAGATCGAGGGCGCCTATCGCCGGCTCGGGCTCGTGTCCGCGTAGCCGACCGCGAAAACGAATTGCAATTGGCGGCGTGGCGCCCACCACGACGTCAGCTGGGGGCTCCACCGGCTGCGGTGTCGGCCGGGGACGGCGCGGACGCTTCACTGTCGGCATCGGCATCGGCATCGGCGGGCTGCGTTGCTTTCTCGGAGTGCGGATGTTCGCCCCGAGTTCGACGACGTCGCACCCACAAGGCGACGGCGACGAGAGCGGCTAGCGGCCATACCGACAAAAGAAGCTGAGCGCCCGCCAGCGCCCCTTGGATCCGCAACGCCGCGGACCGCACCTGCTTCAGACGGTTCAGAATTGTTTTCGCGATCGAACTCACTAGTGATCCCCTCGGTGCCCAACTGTCCGGATTGGCTTGCTGTCGGTAACCCCGAGATCGCCGGTCCAAACCCGCACGCTTACCAAGACGCTGAGCGGGGCATACGGTGAGGGTTACTCGCCTGGCGTCGGGCCGGTGTCGGAAGGATCGTCAATGCTTACCTTGGGCGTTATCGGCTGGATCGTCATCGGCGGCCTGGCCGGCTGGATCGGCAGCAAGCTCATGGGGACCGACGCCCGGATGGGGCTGGTGCTCAACATCGTGGCCGGCATCATCGGCGGCTTGATCGGCGGCTTCGTGCTCCGCGGCGTCGGTGTGGAAGTGGCAGGCCGCGGCCTGCTGTTCTCGTTTCTAACCTGTCTGCTGGGGGCGGTCATCCTGTTGGGAATCGTCAGGCTCATCGGTCGGGGCCGCACGTCGCGCTAGGGATCACCAATCCGGTTGAATCCTTGCTTTTTCTGGGAATTGACCGCCCGCGCAACACCCTCACCGACGCCGTCGGGACCCACGGTTCGGCCACCCGAAATCCGCTGTTTGATCGCGGTTTGCGGTGCCGCGTCGGCGGTTGTGGAACGCGGTACCGATAGGTATACAGTATGGGTACAAAAGCCCACTGGATCCGGTAGTACACGCATGAGGAGGTGCCGCGGATGTCCGGCAGCGACGGTGCTTCCGATGCGGTGCTCTACGAGGCCACGGACAGCGGCGTCGCAATCCTGACCTTCAACCGACCGGAGCGGCTCAACGCGTGGGGTCCCGACATCGCCGCCGGGTTCTACGCCGCCATCGACCGTGCCGAACACGATCCGGCGATCCGGGCGATCGTGCTGACCGGGCGTGGCAGGGGATTTTGTGCCGGCGCCTATCTCGGCCCGCCGCGGTCGGCGGACAAGGTCGGCGAGTCGATGGAGAATGCGGGCAATGCCAACCTGGATGACTTGGTCGGCGAACGGCCGCCCCATTTCGTGACAACCCTGCGCAAGCCCGTCATCGCTGCGATCAATGGTTCGTGCGTCGGCATCGGGCTCACTCAGGCGCTGATGTGTGACGTCCGGTTCGCCGCCGCCGGGGCGAAGTTCGCCGCGGTCTTCGCTCGCCGCGGGCTGATCGCCGAATTCGGCATCTCGTGGATCCTTCCTCGCCTGACCAGCGTGGGAGTTGCCCTGGACCTGCTGCTGAGCGCGCGCACCTTCCTCGCCGAGGAGGCCGCCGAACTGGGCCTGGTCAAAGAAGTCGTGCCAGGCGATGAGCTGATGAAGCGCGCCCTGGAATACGCCGAGGACATCGCTGCCAACTGCTCGCCTACGGCGATGTCGGTGATCAAGCGTCAAGTCTACGGAGACACCGTGCGCGATGTCGTGGAAGCCAATTCGCTTGCGGGCGTTCTCCTTCAAGAGTCGCTGCCGCGTCCGGATGTCATCGAGGGGATCACCAGCTTCCTCGAAAAGCGGCCGCCGCAGTTCCCCTCGCTGCGCCCAACCGACGCTTAGGACGCGGAAAGGACGATTATGGGCGGCTCCTGCCGTGAGTGAATGGACCATCGGGGCGGTCTTCGATGCCATCGCCGACGTCGTGCCCGACCGCTTGATGACGGTATGCGGAGATCGGCGAAGCACCTTCGCGCAGACGGCGGACCGCACCCGTCGGCTCGCGAACTTTCTGGCCGCCAAGGGGTTCGGGGCCCATCGTGAACGCGACAACCTGGAACGCTGGGAATGCGGACAGGATCGCGTGGCGCTGATCATGCACAACGACCTCTACGCCGACATGGTGATCGGTTGTCTCAAGGCGCGCACCGTCCCGGTCAACTTCAACTACAACTACACGCCGCGCGAGCTCGGTGAGCTGCTCGACTACGTGCAGCCACGGGTGGTGATCTACCACCGCTCGCTGGGCACCAAGTTCGCCGACGTGCTTCCGCCCGATAGTGCCGACCTATTGGTGTCCGTAGACGACGGAAGCACCGACCAGGAACTGCCCGGTGCGGTTCGGTTGGACGACGTTCTGGCGCAGGGGGATACGGATCAGGGCGTGACCGGATCGCCCGATGATCTGTTGATGATCTGCACCGGCGGCACCACCGGCCGGCCCAAGGGCGTGCTGTGGCGACAGTCCGACATCTACGTCTCGTCGATGGTGGGCGCGGACCATGAGTCCGCCAACGAGATTCACGACAAGGTGCGCGGCTGCGGCCCGGCGTGGTTCGCGGTCTCGCCGCTGATGCACGCCGCCGGCATGTGGACGGCCTTCTCAGCGGTCATGAGCGGCACGCCCGTGGTGCTCTACGACACGAGTAAGAAGCTTGATCCGCAATCGGTGTGGGAGACGGCCGAGCGCGAGAAGGTCGGCATGATGACAATGGTCGGCGACGCGTACGCCGCGCCGTTGGTTGCCGAGCTGCGGCGTGGTCCATACGACTTGTCGTCGCTGTATGGGATCGGCACCGGCGGGGCCGCAACGAATCCCAGATACCAGCAGGCGTTGCTGGAACTGCTGCCCCAGATCACGCTCATCAACGGGTATGGCTCGTCGGAAACCGGGAACGTGGGCTTCGGGCGAAGTAGTGGTGACACGCGAACCGACACCTTTACCCTGCGCGAGGGTGCACTGGTTCTCTCCGAGGACTACAGCCATTTCCTCGCGCCCGGCGAGCAGGAAGTGGGTTGGGTCGCCAGGGAGGGCCGGATCCCGCTCGGATACTTCAATGATCCCGAGGCCACCCGCAAGACCTTCCCTGAGGTCGCCGGAAGGCGGGTAGTGGTCTCGGGCGACCGCGCGGGTCTGGAATCGGACGGCACATTGCGGTTGTTCGGCCGCGACTCGCTGGTGGTAAACACCGGCGGCGAAAAGGTTTTCGTCGAAGAGGTCGAGGAAGTCCTGCGCGCCCACCCGGCGATCGCCGACGCACTGGTCGTTGGCCGTCCGAGTGAACGCTGGGGCGAAGAACTGGTCGCGCTCGTCGAACTCCGTGACGAAGCCAGCACGGGTCGCGAGCCGCTACAAACACACTGCAGGGCGCAGCTGGCGCGGTTCAAAGTGCCCAAGGAGTTCATTTTCGTCGAACACGTCCAGCGGTTGGGCAACGGCAAGGCAGATTACCGCTGGGCCAAGCGCCTGGCTCACGAGAAAGCGCCGATTTCGAAATGACAGCAAGCTCAGTCGGTCACGTCATCGATTGCCTCGTCAATGTTCACTTCGGTGAGACCGAGCAACAACCCACCTGGATGCTCAAGGTGCGCGACGACTATTTCAAAGGCCCCGAGTCGATGTTCGCGCCCGTCGACCTGTCGGCGTTGCTGGACGAGATGGATGAACAGGGTGTGCGCAGGGCGATCCTGATGGACAGCCTCGCCAAGCCGTCGGTGACCGCGCGCAAATTCGTCGAGGACAGGCCGGACCGATTCGCGTTGGCCATCGGCGGTTTCAACCTGTTGCGGCCGATGCCCGGGCTAAGGGAACTCAGTGCCCTCGTCAAGGATCTGCCGATCGCGTATGCGGCTGTGGGGCCCAGCTTTTGGGGCGATGGACAGTACCCGCCCAGCGATGCCGTGTATTACCCGCTCTACACCAAATGCGCCGAGCTCGAGGTGCCGCTGTGCATCAATACCGGCCTTCCCGGCCCCCCGATCCCCGGCGAGGCGCAGAATCCCATCCATCTCGACCGCGTCTGCGTGCGGTTTCCCGAACTCAAGCTCTGCATGATTCACGGTGCCGACCCGTGGTGGGACCTCGCGATCCGGCTGCTGATCAAATACAGCAACCTTCGTCTGATGACGTCGGCGTGGTCGCCCAAGCGGCTGCCGGAAAGCCTGGTGCACTACATGCGGACGCGCGGCCCCAACAAGGTGATCTACGGATCGGACTGGCCGGTATTGAAGATGCGCCGGGTGATCCCCGAAGCGCGTGCGCTGGACCTTCCCGCTGAGGTATTGGACAACTACCTCTATAACAATGCAGAGGAATTCTTCTTCGACCGCTTGTCTTAGACGTCGACTGAATACCCCCAAGAGGAGCACTGAGGAATGGACCGCTACGAACTGCGCAGGATTGACTACAGCCTGTCCGAGGACCACGTGGATCTGCAGACGGTCTACAAGCAGTTCTTCAAGACCCATTGCCCGATCGAAACGGTCCGTGCGGCAGAGGCTTCCGGTTTCGACAAGGATCTGTGGGAGCGGCTGTGCGCGATGGGTGCCACGACCATGGCACTGCCGGAGTCCAGCGGCGGCGACGGCGCGACACTGGTCGACCTCACCTTGGTGGCCGAGGAGATCGGCCGGTCGCTGGCACCGGTTCCGTGGATCGACCATGTCTGTGCCGCCCGGTTGCTGGCCAGTCTGGACGCACTGGGTGATGACACCGCGGGTGTCGTCCACGGAGAGCAGCTCGCGGCCCTGGACGTGCGCATCGACAGCGTGTCGGGTGCCCGGTTGATTCCCACCGGATCGATCGCCGACCACATCATCGTTCGCGACGGGGACCAGGTTGTCCGTCTGACGTTTGGTACCCGGCCCGCCAAGGTCGACAACATCGGCCGGCTACCGATGGCCTGGGTGGACCCGGCCGCCGCCGACACCCGAACGGTCGTTGCTCAAGGGTCCGATGCGATAGCGAAATACCAACGGGCGCTCGATGAATGGCGGTTGTTGACCGCCGCGGCGCTGGTCGGCCTGGTCGACGAGACGATGACGATCGCGGCGGAGTTCGCCAAGACCCGCTACACGCTGGGGGTGCCCATCTCCACATTGCAGGGCATCTCCCATCCGTTGGCGAATATAGCCATCTCCGTCCAAGGCGGGCGGAACCTCGCGCGCCGCGCCGCCTGGTTCCTGGACAACGAGCCCGACGAGCGTCCGGAGCTGGCGCCGTCGGCGTTCGTGTTCATGTCGGAGGAGGCCGCCAAGGCGGCGACCATGGCCGTGCACATTCAAGGGGGACTTGGTGTTTCGTCGGAAGCCGCCGCGACCGCATATCTGGTGCGTGCCAGGGGCTGGCCGCTGGCCGCCGGCGATCCCGGTGCAACCGCCACGCGCATCGCCGAGATCGTGACCGCCCGCGAGAGCGCGGCGCAGGCCGTTCGGGCCTAGGAAGGAGACACCATGGATTTCTCCCGCGTCGAGCTCGCCGACGAGGACAGGGCCTTTTTCGACGAGGCCCGAAGCTTTTTGGCCACGCACGTCACCGAGGAAGTCAGGCGGCGCGACCGAGAGACGGGCGATAACTTCGACGAGGGCGTGCACTTGGCCCTCGGTGCCGAGGGGTATCTGGAAAAGGAATGGAAGCCGTCGAGCGAGGGCGGATTCAGCCGGGTGCGTCGGCGCATCTGGGAGCTGGAGAAGCGTCGGGCGCACGTGCCATGGGTGACCTGGGGTACCACCGCGATGGTGGCGCGCTCGGTGGAGAAATTCGGCAAGCCCGAGCTCGTCGAGGAGGTGCTCCCGAAGGTCTTCAGCGGCCACGTCCGGTTGTGCCTGGGTTACACCGAACCCGAAGGTGGATCCGATATCGCCACCTGTAAGACGCGGGCGGTGCGCGATGGCGACAGCTGGCTGATCAACGGCTCGAAGATGTTCACCACCGGCGCGCACAACTGCCAATATGTATTCCTGATCACCAACACCGACCCCGAGGCGCGAAAGCACAAGAGCCTCACCATGTTTCTTGTTCCATTGAACTTGCCGGGCATCGAGATCCAGGGCATCCGCACCGTCGACGGCGACCGCACCAACATCGTCTATTACAGCGATGTCCGGGTCGACGACAAGTACCGGCTCGGTGACGTCAACGGAGGCTGGACGGTGCTGCGCGAGCCGCTCAACGTCGAGCACGGCGCCGTCGCGGCTGCACCCGACGGGTTGCAGGACCCGTCGATCATGATGCATCAGGCCGGTTTCATGGCCCAGGCGGTGGACAAAGCCGTGACCCGAGTCAGCCAGCCGGATCCCAACGGACGCCGTCCGGTCGACGACAAATCGGTGGCTTATCGCCTGGGACGCAGCTTCGCTCGGTTGGAGGCCGCGTTGAGTTCGCCGAGCATCTTTGGGCGGGTTGCCATCGCACAAACCATGCGGGACATCTCTCCGGACCTGATGGACTTGCACGGGGCCGCAGCGACGTTGCCGTTCGGGGCCGACGGGGCCGCCGACGACGGCAGTGCCGAGTACGCGTATCGCTTCGCCCCGCTGGCCGGAATTTACGGGGGCACGCTAGAGGTGTTCCGCAACATGATCGCCCAGCACGTGCTTGGGCTGGGCAAGCCCAATTACTCGCCGCCGGTGGCGAAAGTCTCCTGATCCCGACTCGACGAGCCGCACAATAGTTGCCCCCCTAGCTGAAGCGGGAATACCCCCCGGGGGATGATGGCTTATCATTGCTCGTAACAGGCAAGGGGACAGCAATGGTCGGAGACGAAGACAGCATCGCCGCAGTACTGAATCGACTGCGGCGAGCACAGGGTCAATTGGCCGGCGTCATCTCGATGATCGAGCAAGGGCGCGACTGTAAGGACGTGGTCACGCAGCTTGCCGCTGTCTCGCGCGCGCTGGATCGCGCCGGATTCAAGATCGTCGCCACCGGTATGCGCGAATGCACAACCGGAAAAGGGGCTAAGGGCAAGAAGCCGCTGACCGAAGACGAACTGGAGAAGCTCTTCCTCGCGCTGGCCTAGGGGCTCGATCGCTCCCGACATGCGGCCTACTGACGCTCTGACGTCAGTAGGCCGCATCAATCTGGTCTCGAAGACTCATCTTCGGTTTTGAAGGCTGCCCGCAGCACGCTTGCCCAGCAAGCGAATCGCAGTGCTCTGCATGTGCATATACTATACCGGGTAGGGTATATGCCGGCGGGTGTCGGGGAAAGCGAGGAGGTTGACGTGCGGCCAGTCAACGTTGTGCGCAACGGCATCTCAACGGCCCTGCTGCGGCACGCTGACCCGACGCGCAACCGACCTGACGGAGCGACTAAACCAATGGGCAGACCAATGTTGACCTTCCTCAAGCGAGCATGGGTGCCGCTTGTGGTGGTGGTCGCGGTTGCCTTTGGTGCTATAGCCGTCATGCGGCTGCGCGGCGTTTTCGGCTCCGACGCGATCTTTACCGCGACCGGCAGCAGCGCCGAACCTCTGGAGCCGTCGCATGTCAAGCGGGTGACGTACGAGATTTACGGGCCCGGAGACACCGCAGGAAGCGTGAGCTACCTCGACACCAAGGCTGCGCCGGAACAGGCGAACTTCACCAGCCTGCCCTGGACTTTCACGATCACGACGACGGTGCCGGCCGTGATCGCCAGCGTGGTCGCACAGGGCGATAGCGACACCATCGGGTGCCGCATCACCGTCAACGGTGAGGTCAAGGACAAGAAATCCACCGTGGGGCGCCACGCCCAAACTTCCTGTCTGGTGAAGGCCGCATGAACACCGATCGCGACGCCCGTCCGAAATTCATGCGGTTCGTCCGCAGGTTCGCGTGGCCCATCATCATCGGGTGGCTACTACTAACCGTGGCCCTGAACGTGCTTGTGCCGCCGATCGAGTCGGTCGCACGCAGCCACGCGGTCACGATGTCGCCCCAAGACGCGCCTGCGATGATCGCCGCCAAACGCATCGGCGCAACCTTCCACGAGTCGGACTCCGACAGCATCGCGATGATCGTTCTCGAGAGCGGTCAACAACTCGGCGACGAGGCGCACGGCTATTACGACGGCTTGGTGACAAAACTGCAGGACGACCCCAAGCACGTGCAGCATGTCCAGAACGTGTGGGGAGACCCGCTCACCGCCGCCGGCGTCCAGAGCCGCGACGGCAAAGCCGCCTACGTACAACTCAACCTGGCCGGCAACCAGGGCAGCACCCTGGGCAACGAGTCTGTCGACGCGGTGCGGAAGATCGTCGACAAGTCAGCGCCGCCCAAAGGGCTCAAGGTGTACGTCACCGGTCCGGCGCCGCTGACGACGGACATGAACGAAGCCGCCGACAAAAGCATGTTCAAAATGATGGGCGTCACCGGTGTGGTCATCATGATCATGCTGTTCATCGCCTATCGTTCGGTCACCACGATGCTTTTGGTTCTGGTCATGGTCGGTTTCGAGATGGGCACGGCCAGAGGGCTCATCGCGCTGTTGGGTAACTACGACCTGCTGGGGTTTTCGACCTTCGTCGTCGCCATGCTGTCTTCGTTGGCAATCGCGGCCGGCACCGACTACGCGATATTTCTCATCGGTCGCTACCAGGAGGCTCGTCAAGCCGGTCAGGATCGGGAAGCCGCCTACTACACGATGTTTCGTGGGACCTCGCACATCATCTTGGGCTCGGGGTTGACGATCGCGGGAGCTACCTTCTGTCTGCACTTGGCGCGGCTGTCGTATTTCAAGGCGCTGGGCATCCCGTCCGCTCTGGGGCTGCTGGTCGTCGTCGCGGGAGCGCTGACCGCGGCGCCGGCCGTCGTCGCGGTGGCCACGCGGTTTGGTTTGCTCGACCCGAGACGGATGATCAAGACGCGTGGGTGGCGGCGCATCGGCACCGCCACGGTGCGCTGGCCCGGTGCGGTGTTCGCGGCCTCGCTGGCCATCGCAATCGTCGGCATCCTCATCATGCCGAGCATGAAGGTCAGCTACAACGATCGCTACTACATACCCGACAACTTGCCATCGAATGTCGGGTATGCGGCCGCGGAGCGCCATTTCAGTGCCGCGACCATGAATCCCGACATCCTCATGATCGAGAGCGATCACGACATGCGGAACAGCGGCGACATGATCATTCTCGACCGCCTCGCCAAAGATGTGTTTCGGTCGCCGGGTATCGCGATGGTGCAAAGCATCACCCGGCCGCTGGGCGGGCCGATCGAGCACACGTCGATACCGTTCCAGATCAGTGCCCAATCGATTCCGATCCAGCAGAACCTGCAATTCATGAAGGACCGGACGGCCGACATGCTCGCGATGAGCGACGACCTCGGCGCCATGGTCGGCTCGATGCAGCGGATGCAGGGTTTGCTCGGTCAGATGAGCAGCACGACTCATCACATGGTCGGCGACATGGGCGACATGCAATCCACGCTGAACGAGATGCGAGACCATCTGGCGGACTTCGACGATTTCGCGAGGCCGTTCCGCAGCTACTTGTATTGGGAACCACATTGTTTCAACATCCCGGTCTGTTGGGCTTCGAGGTCGGTGTTCGAAGCGATCGACGGTGTGGACAAGTTCAGCGAGAACATGAGCACGCTGGTCAAGGACATGAACAATGTCGACGCGATCATTCCCCAGATGCTGGCCCAGTTTCCGCCGATCATCGCCGTCGCGACGTCCATGCAGGGGACGCTGCTCACGATGCACAGCAGCTTCTCGGGTCTGGTCACGCAAATGGCCCAGATGACCGATACGGCGAGCGCGATGGGTCAGGCCTTCGACGCCGCCAGGAGTGGCGACTACTTCTATTTGCCCCCGGAAGCGTTCCAGAATCCCGACTTCCAGCGCGGCCTGAAACTCTTCCTGTCGCCGGATGGCAAGGCCGCGCGCTTCATCATCACCCATGATGCGGACCCGGCCACCCCGGCAGGCATTTCCGCGGTCAAGCCCGAACTGGCCGCCGCACATGACGCGGTGAAGGGGACGACGCTCACCGGCGCCAAGTTCTATCTCGCCGGGACGGCCGCGATCTACCGCGACATCCAGTCCGGTTCCAACTATGACCTGCTGATCGTCGGAATCGCCGCCCTGACACTGATTTTCGTCGTCATGGTGATTATCACGCGGGCCCTGGTCGCGTCCCTAGTGATCGTCGGTACGGTGCTGCTGTCGCTGGGTGCCGCATTCGGGCTGTCGGTATTGGTGTGGCAACACGTCTTAGGTCTGGATCTCAACTGGATCGCACCGGTGTTCGGATTGATCATCCTGCTGGCTGTGGGATCCGATTACAACCTGCTACTGGTGTCACGGTTCCAGGAGGAGATCGGAGCAGGCCTGAAGACCGGCATCATCCGCTCGATGGGGGAGACCGGCGGTGTCGTCACGGCGGCGGGGCTGGTGTTCGCCTTCACCATGATGTCGATGGCCGCGAGCGATCTCAGCTCGATTGGCCAGGCCGGCACCACGATCGGCCTCGGCCTGCTATTCGACACCCTGGTCGTGCGCTCCTTGATGACGCCGTCGATCGCCGCATTGCTGGGGCGCTGGTTCTGGTGGCCGCAGAGAGTGCGCCCTCGTCCGGCCAGCTATATGCTGCGGCCTTTCGGGCCGCGCCGGCTTGTCCGCTCCCTTCTGCTGGGCGAGGACGCCGATGCGGTCAAGCGGCAGAGACCTTTTGGTTTGGAGATGTCACCGCCGCCGGCGCTGACGGGCATTTCTAGGGCCGATGGGCCCTACCGGCAAGGGTCGGATGTGGGACATCATTCGAATCATGACGGATGAATCTGAACTCGAGGCCGAGCGCTCCACCGCGATCGGACAGCCGACCGGCGACGCACCGCACGGTCGGCCGAGTCGGCTTGGTCAGGCCGCTGCCTGGGTGGTCATCGTTGCCGGTGTCGTGTTCGTCCTTGCGGTGATCTTCTTCTCGGGAGTCTTGTTGGGCTGGTCCTCGGGTAACGAGCATGGCTGGGACCGTGATGGTTGGCCCGGCAGCCGGACTCATTCCGGCGGCATGGCGGGATGCCCGATGATGAACTCGGGCGAAATGATGGGGCCGGGCGGAATGATGGGGCCCGGCGGAATGATGGGGCCCGGCGGGATGATGGGGCCGGGCGGAATGATGGGTCCGCACTAGCCTCAGCCGATGCCCTAGTGGTCCGGAAAGACGCAGGCGTTGGGGAATACCCCCATGGGTATTTGTATTATATTCACTATGAGCGATCACAATCACTATCACGACGTACTTGACGAGCTAAATCCGCAGCATCGCAGCTTGCGGAAAATGATCCCCGACGTCTATCGGGGATTCGGAGAGATGAGCAAGGCGGCGTTGACGTCCGGCGCTTTGGACACAAAGACCAAGGAACTCATCGCGTTGACGATCGGGGTGGTAGCCGGTTGCGACGGGTGCATCGCCTCACACGCCCAGGGTGCGGTTCGCGCCGGCGCCTCAAAGGAAGAAGCCGCCGAAGCCATTGGCGTGAGTATTCTTATGCACGGCGGACCGGCAACGATTTACGGTGCTCGTGCTTACGACGCGTTCTGTGAATTCGCGGACGCGGCGGTGGGTAGCGCCGCAGGCTAGCGGTCACCGACGCAGTTCGCCACTGTCGTCGATAGGTGTTCAGGCGCTGGCCAGTGCCGGCGGATTGACGGCCGCCGGGTCCGGGTTGGCGATGGGCAGACCCATGAAGCGACGCGCGTTGTCGCCCATGAAGTCATAGGTGCGCCGTTCGTCCATGTCATCGGCATATTTCCAAAAGCCGTTGGGTTGGGCGAGCCCTTCGGGATGCGGGTAATCGGAGCCGAATAGCACCCGGTCCCATCCGACCGTGTCGACGACGTCGCCCACACACCCTTCCCAGAACGGACTCACCCAGATGTTGCGCCGGAACACGTCGTGCGGGTGCTCGGGGAAGTTCTGTGGCATCTTCTTGTGGAGCTCTGCAAAGTCGTTGAACAGCGGGAAGATCCACGAACTGCCGTTCTCGACGCTGGCGATGCGAAGCTTCGGGAATCGGGTCAGGGTACCGTGACAGATCAGGCTGGTGATCATGTCGGCGATTTCGCGGTGCCCTAGCACCATCCAGCGAAACGCGCTCTGGGCCATGAAGTTCTGCGTATGGGGAGGCTCCCACTTGGCGACGTAGTCGTCCAGCGGTGGGTAGCTGGCATGCAGCACGATCGGCAATCCCGCAGCCTCGACATCGCGCCAGAACGGATCGAATTCTCTAAGTGCGGGCGACCGCCAACCGTGGAGACCGTTCACCGGACCGGGTTTGACCAACGCGGCCCGAACCCCATTGGCAAGGAGATACTCGAGCTCGCGCTGTGCGGCGTCGACTTCGGAGAGATTGATGATCGGCGTTGAGAACACCCGGTTTCCGTAGTTATACGTCCAGTGCTCGGCCATCCACTGATTCAGTGCGTGGATGATCGCGAGCGTCAGTTCGGGATCGTCGGCCGACGAGTGCTCGACCAGGCTGGCCAGCGTGGGGTAGTTCAGGGCCTCGACGACCCCCTGTCGATCGAGTTCGTCGACCCGGTCGGCCGGGGTGCGCGTTGCGGCGGGCGCCGCGATCGCCGGGCCCTGCATCTCGCGTAGCGTGAGGCCCTCAGTGTTCTCGCCGGCGAAGAACTTCTCGTGCGCGCCCGGCGCGGCCACACGTTCGAACGTCGGGTTCGGGATGAAGTCGGTGACCCTGCCGTTGATCACGATGCGGGTCTGCCGCCCGAACTGGGCGAATTGCACTGCCCTCGAATACTTCTCGGGCAGGAACTTCGTCAACGAGTCGGGCGTCTCGTACATGTGCTGGTCGGCGTCGAAAATCGGCGCCCCGGTGAATTGAGCCATCGGGTCGTCCCCTTTCTTTCGCGAGCAGACGCAGAATCGCATGAAATCTGCGCGTGTAGCCCGATTCTGTGTCTGCTCGCCGAGGTCAGGTGGTCAGGATGGTTGCCGCGGCGGTGCCCGGGGCACCGTACAACTGGGTGAAACCGACTTTCGGGTTGCCGGGTACTTGGCGATCGCCCGCCTCCCCACGCAATTGGCGGACGATTTCGTGGATCTGGCGCAGGCCGGAGGCGCCGATCGGTTCGCCGTTGGCGATCAGCCCACCGTCGGTGTTGACCGGCATCGAGCCGCCGATCTCGGTAGCGCCGTCGAACAGCAGCTTCTCCTGGTCGCCGTCGGCGCAGAAGCCGCACTCGGCCATATGGATGATTTCGGCGCCGGCATCGGTGTCCTGCAGCTGAATCACGTCGACGTCTCCAGGCGCCACGCCGGCCTTCTCGAATGCGGCACGCGCGGCGTAAACCGTTGGCGCTACGTCCTCTTCGACCGGCGCGCAGGTCGTGTTGACCTCGTAGGCGCCGTAGCGGCGGGTGCGGACTTCCACGGCCCGCAGATAGACCGGCTTGGGGGTGTAACGATGCGCGATGTCGGCCCGGCACATCACCACCGCCGCGGCGCCCTCGTCGGGCGCGCAGAACATGTACTGAGTCAGCGGGTAGTTCAGCACCGGCGAGTTGAGAATGTCGTCTTCGGGGATCGGCTTGCGGCGAAAGGCGTTGGGGTTCAACGCTCCATTCCGAAAATTCTTGGCTGCGACCTTGGCCAGCGTCTGCGTGGAGATGTTGTGCTCGTGCAGGTAGCGGTTGGCCTTCATCCCGAAGAACTGGGTGGTCAGGTACTGCCCGTTCTCGGCATACCAGCGCGGCATCCCCACCAGCGCAGGATCTTCGGTGAAGGCGCCGCGCGGATGCTTGTCCAGCCCGACGGCGATGCCGATGTCATAGTCGCCCAGCCGGATCCCGTCGGCACACGCCTTCGCCGCGCTGGCAGCGGTGGCGCACGCATTGAACACGTTGGTGAACGGAATGCCGGTCAGCCCGACCATGCCGACGATCGCGTCCGGGTTGGCCACCGTCCAGCTGCCGCCGGTGGCGAATTCGACGTCCTTCCACTCGACGCCCGCGTCGGCGACGGCGGCAAGGATCGCGTCCACACCCATCTGCATTGCCGACTTGCCCTCGAAGCGACCGAACGGGTGCAGTCCCACCCCGATGATGGCGACATCGTTCGTCATCCGTGCCTCCGTGTGTCAGCCTGGCGAATAACCAACTGTAAATCTTACAGTATCTGCTAACGGCGGCGCACCAGCTGGGCCTGCTGCAGGGCGGCCACTGCCCCGTGCTCGTCGAAAATCGTGCCGCGCGAGACGCCGACTCCGTCTCGGCCGTAATGGTTTTCGGCTCGTATGCCGATCCATTCACCCTCGGGCACGCGATGGATGTGCACCGTGAGATCGGTGTTGAGAAACGTCCACTCGGCGACGCTCAGCCGGCTGCCCATCCCGTTGGCGATGTCGCACACCGCGAAGAGTCGCTGCATCGGGGTCATCGTTTCACCCTTGACCAGGTCGACCATCGGCCGGACCCAGCACTCGCCGGGCACGTCATTGAGAATGTCGTTGAGCCAACGCCAATCCAGGCTCTGGATGTAGGTCTGGTTCGCGTCGTCGTCGGGACTGCGGGGCAGTCCCTCGCTGGCCGGTCGCAGCGGGGCGGCGGGCGTGAAGAACAACTCGGCCGCGTCGCCCTCCTGGAACCGCCAGGCGGACGCCTTGGCGACCGGCCGAGGCTGTCCGTCGGGGCCCGGCGCCAGCATCTGCGCGTTGAGCAGTTCGATCTTGGTGCCCGGACGCTCGATATGGGCGCGCACCCACAGCTGGTCGGTGATCGGAACCGGTCCGAGAAGATCGACCACAACACGGGTCAGCCGGGCATCGTCGCGCGGCGAGCAGCGCTCCAAGGCCCGGACCAGCACCGCCGACACGGGCGCGGCATTCTGCATCGTCGGTGACCACGTGCTGATGACGTGATCGGAAGCGCTGAACCTCTCACCGATCCCATCGTGGGGGTCGACCAGCTCGTAGTAGGCGTCGGTCAAAGTCTGGCCCTATCCCGTGCAGTCGAATCCCTTGTGCGCCTGTGCCTTATGCGATAGCCCCGGCATCCTTGAGTTCTTCGATGCGGTCCCAGTCCATACCGATTTCCATCAGCACGATTTCGGTGTGCTCGGAGGCCTGCGGGGCCCTGGTGGTTTCCAGCGGCTCGTGGTTGAACTGCACGGGACCGCGCACGACCTTGAATGGTGCGCCCCCGCTGGCGAGTTCGACTTCGGCGATCATGTCGTTGGCGATGGCCTGCTCGTCGCTGGCCAGGTCGATCAGGCTCTGGAACGGCGCCCACTGCCCCTTCATCGTTTTGAGGTGCTTTCGCCAGTAGTCGAATGTCTGCCCCGCGATGGCCTTAGTGATCAGTTCCGCAGCGGCGTCGGCGTTTTGGATCAGCGGGAGCACCTCGGAGAACCGTGGATCGTCGGCCGCCTCGGGGATGCCGAGGTGTTCGAAGGTGTCCCGGATGTAGGCGGTCGGGCTGATGATGCACAGGTTGATCGTGCCGCCATCGGAGGTCTGGTAGTTGCCCATGAACGGATTCACCACCGGGCCGGTCGTTCCCGGCATCGGCGTGCGCATCACCTCGCCGCTCTCCATGCCCTGGGTCACGCTGGCGCCGGCCGCCCACCATGCGGTGCTCAGCAGGGACACATCGAGTTCGACGGCTTCGCCGGTGCGTTCACGGTGCAGCAGCGCCGCCGAGATGCCGCCGGCGATGAACATGCCGCCGATGGAGTCGCCGAAGGCGGGAATCCCCTGTGACAGGGGAGCGCCCAGCTCTTCCGGCGTCAACGCGTAGCCCACGCCGCTCCGCGTCCAGAACGCCGTCCCGTCGTAGCCGCCGACGCCGCGCTCGTCGCCTTTGTCGCCGTATGCGGTGCCGCGGGCGTAGACGATGTTGGGGTTCACCGCGCGGATGTGCTCAACGTCGAATTTGTTCTTCTGTCGCACCGAGGACGTGTAGTTGGTGAGGAAGACGTCTGCGGTCTTGGCCAGTTCGTAGATGACTTCCTGGCCACCCGGCGTGGAGATGTCGATGCCGACGCTGCGCTTGCCGCGGTTCGGGTGCTCCATGAGTGGGTGACGCTCCGGGTCGATCTGGATGCCGCCCATGTTGATGAAGCCGCGCTGGGTGTCGCCGCGCAGCGGGTGCTCAACCTTGATGACGTCGGCGCCCCAGTCGGCCAGGATGGCACCGGCGGCCGGGACGAACGTGAATTGCGCAACCTCGAGGACCCGAAAGCCCTGCATTACCTTGACCATTTTGGGCACCCTACTTGGCGTCGAACGTGACAGGAAGACCCGTCGGCGAACGGAATGGCTGCCCGAAGATGTGCGGATCGTCGTCGGTCACCAGGGTGACGTTGGCCAGCCGGTCCAGCAGGCAGCCGACCGCAACGCGCGTCTCCAGTCTCGCCAGGTGCAAGCCCAGGCAAGTGTGCTCACCGGCGGCGAAGGTGATGTGCGGCGTGGGCTTGCGGAAGATGTCGAATTCTTCGGGTCGTTCCCAGCGCCGCTCATCTCGGTTCGCCGAACCCATGCACACCCCGACCACCGACCGTGCGGGTATCGTAACCCCTTCCAGCTCAACGTCTTCGGTGGTGAATCGCTGCACGGTGGTCAACGGTGTCTCGAAGCGCAACCCCTCTTCGATCGCCTGGGGGAGAAGCTCCGCATTCTCTTGCACGGCGGCGAACTGATCGGGGTGGGTCAGCAGCAGGTAAAGCAGGTTCCCCGAGGACCGGTAGGTGGTTTCCAGCCCGGCGGGCAGCAGCAGGCGCAGGAATGAGTAGATGGCTTCGTCGCTGAGCTTTTCGCCGTCGATCTCGGCGGTGACCAGATCGCCGATGATGTCCTCGGTGGGATTGGCTCTGCGTTTGTCGATCTGTTCGCAGAAGTAGTCTTTGAGTGCCGCCGACGCCTCGAAGGCGCGTTCATAGTTGACGGTGTAGCTGATCAACTCGACGGCCCGCTTGCGGAACACCGGCAAGTCTTCGTCGGGCAGCCCCAACAGCCGGGCGATGACACGGGTGGGAAATTCGAAGGTGAAGTTCCGGACCAGGTCGGCCTGGCCGGTGCCGATGAATTCGTCGATCAGTGCGTTGCAGATCGGTCGGACGATTGTCGGCTCCCACTGGGCCAACGCCTTGGACCGAAACGCCGCCGACACCAGGTTGCGATGCTCGCGATGCTTCTTGCCTCCCATCGCCAGGATGGTGGGGCCCATGAACAGACCGATGGTGTTGTCATACGGAGCGGAGCTGAATACCCGGCCGTCGCGATACACCGTGTTGACCGCATTGAACGACACTGCGGTGTACTCGCGTTTGGGGACTAGGGAATCCGGGGTCTTGGAATAGTCCATGACGGTGCCGTGGAAGACGCCGGACGACTCGCGGCGTTTCTGGGCGAAGAAGGGGTAGGGGTCGCGCAGGCTAACGGTTTGATCGCCGGTTTTCGTTGTCACCTGATCTCCAGGATCGTGCTGTCAGCTCTCGTGGGAAGACCTTCCCGCAAAATCGTACTGTAAATATTACAGTAGGCAATATGGGCTGTGTCGTGGTTCGATGGGCAACGGCCCCCGTCGCAAAGGTGAGTCATGAGCACAGTCGATGAACGCGCTGACAACCTGGTCGAGCAACACCGGGCGGCGATGGGCGCCGTTCTCGAGCGGCAGCGGCAAGCCTTTATCCACGATGGACCTCCCGGCGTTGCGCTGCGGCGCAATCGGATCGACCGCCTCATGGCGCTCGTCCTCGACAACACCGACGACTTCATCGAAGCGATGGCCGCCGATTTCGGCACCCGATCCCGGGCGGCGACGCTGTTCACCGAGGTGATCGGCATGATGTCGGTGATCGAGCACACCAGGTCCAATGTGGCGCGGTGGATGCGCGCCACCAAAATCATGCGCGCTGCGGGGCTCGTCGGCCTGCGGGCCGAGATACAGCCGTCCCCGCTCGGAGTGGTCGGCATCATCGGCCCGTGGAACTTCCCGCTCAACCTCGTGGTGCTGCCCGCGGTAGCCGCTTTCGCGGCCGGCAACCGGGTGATGATCAAGATGTCGGAGGTCACCGCCCACACCGCGGAACTCATGAAGGCAACGGCGCCCAAGTATTTCGACCACGCCGAACTCGACGTCGTCACGGGCGGCCCCGACGTCGCCGCCACGTTCTCTACGCTGCCCTTCGATCATTTGTTCTTCACCGGCTCGCCGTCCGTGGGCGCCCTGGTACAACGGGCCGCCGCGCAGAACCTGGTTCCGGTGACGCTGGAGCTCGGCGGCAAGAATCCCGTCGTCGTCGCGCCCGATGCCGATATCGCGCGATCGGCGACCCGGATCGCGCGAGGCCGCATGGTCAATGGTGGACAGGTCTGTGTCTGCCCCGATTACGTGTTCGTTCCGGACGATCAGCTGGACACCTTCGTGCACACCGCCCGGGCCACCCTGCGCGACATGTTTCCCAGCATTGTTTCCAACGGCGACTACTGCTCATCGGTCAACGACGCCAACTTCGATCGGGTCGTCGGCCTGATCGAGGATGCGCGGGCCAACGGTGCCGATGTGGAAACCATTGCGCCGGAGGGGGAGTCGTTACCCGACCGCGCGTCGCGCAAGATCGCGCCGACGATCGTCCGCAACGTCGACGACGCCATGTTGATCGCCGACGAGGAGATCTTCGGCCCGGTCCTCGTGCTCAAGGGGTATACGCGGCTGGACGACGCCATCGACTACATCAATCAGCGCCCGGCGCCATTGGTGGCCTACTGGTACGGGCCCGATGGCGCCGACTTCCGCAGATTCATCCGCAACACCCGCAGCGGCGGGGTCGCCCGCAATGACTTTGCCGCGCAGATGATTCCGTCGGAGGCGCCGTTCGGCGGCGTGGGCCGTAGCGGCATGGGCGCCTACCACGGCAAGGCCGGCTTCGACACCTTCAGCCATCACCGGTCGGTGGTCGGCAACGATCTTCCGTTCAGCCTCGGCGGAAACGCGGCGCCGCCGTTCGGGAATTCGATGCAGCTCTATGCCAACGTCATGATGCGCAGGGCACGGTCACGCACGCAACGCCGGCTCAAGAGCCGGCTCCGCGTTTAGCTGCCGGCCCGGGGGGATCGGGAATTCGTCAGCCGGGCTGCGCGACCCAGCAGCCCGACGTATCCCGCGCCGAGCAGGCGAGGCATCGCCGCCATCACGCGCCCGTCGGGCCCGATGAGGATTCGGGCGCGGTTTTTCTCGGCTCCCCGGAGAATGACCTGCGCAGCCTTCGCGGGAGTGGTCAGCGCCGCACGGGTGAAATATTTCGCGGCGAGTTCGGGATCTTCGTTGTCCGCCGTGCGCATATTCGCCCCAAAGTTGGTGCGCACGACACCAGGGTGCACGCAGTGCACGGTGACCGGATGGCGTTCGATGATCATCTCCTGGCGCAGCGCCTCGGTGAAACCGCGGACCGCGAATTTCGAAGTGCTGTAGGCGCCCTGGTAGGGAACCGAGATCAGGCCGAAGGCACTGGACATGTTGATCAGACGGGCGGGGTGCTGGGCTGAACCGGATTCGATGAGCTGCGGCAGAAAAGCCTTGGTGCCGTTGACCACACCGCCGATGTTGATGCCGATCAGCCAGTCGAAGTCTTTCCAGGACATGTCCGCAATGCCGGCGAACAGGTCGACTCCGGCGTTGTTGAACAGCAGTGAGGCGGGCCCGAGGTCGCGTCGCACCTGCTCGGCGTGCGCCAAGACCGCGTCGCGCTTGGCGACATCGAGCTCGTACGTCGACACCTTGCCGGGCCCGGCGGCCTCTTGAGTCTCGGCCAAGCCGGCCGCATCGATGTCGGAGGCGGCGACGTGCGCCCCGTCGCGGGCAAGTGCGAGGGTCAGTGCGCGGCCGATGCCGGACCCGGCGCCGGTGACGACGGCAACGCGCCCTTGGTATTTCATGCTTTCACCCCGGCTTCGACGATCGCGCGTATGCGATCTACCGAGACTTCGAGATTGCGCTGCAGGTCTGTCCGGCGATCCCAGACGAACAGGGCAAGGCGCTCGAAAGCCGCGACACCGAGGGGCAGCGGAACGCACATGCGGACCGTCTCGGTCAGTCGCGTGGTGCCCGGCGCCGACCCGGGCTCGACCAGGTACGTCCACTGCGTCCAGTCCCCGCCCAAGATCTGCACGACGAACGAGAACTCGCGTCCGGGTTCAGCGGCTGCGACGTTCGCCTCGGTCTTCCAACGGCCGAGCCTGCGGCGGTTCCACGCCCGAAAGCGTTCTGGCGTAAGCCATTGGGCGCGCGTGGTCTCGGGGCTCCACTCGGGGATTCGCGTGACATCGGAGACGACCGCGTATACCTCGTCCCGTGAGGCCTGTACCTCGGTCGACGCGCTCAGGGTCTCGTCTTTTTGCAGCAACGACATTGTTACTCCCGGGGATTCAGGCATTCTCTGCTTGTTCGCGCGCCCATCGGTAATCGGCTTTGCCCGAGGGGCTGCGCTCGACGACCGGACGGAATACCACCGCTTTGGGGAGCTTGTAGCGGGCCAACGACTGTGCGGCGTGGGCGACCAGCTCGTCGGCGTCGGCATGAGCGGCTTCGGCCAGCGCGACGACGGCAACGACCTCCTGGCCCCATCGCTCGCTCGGTCGTCCCGTGACCACCACGTCGGCCACCGCCGGATGTGATGCGATCGCGGTTTCGACCTCCTCGACGAAGATCTTCTCGCCGCCGGAGTTGATGGTCACCGAATCGCGGCCCAGCAATTCGATGCTGCCGTCGGCGCGGTGGCGTGCCCGGTCGCCGGGAACCGCGTAGCGAACGCCGCCGATGACCGGGAACGTCTTGGCGGTCTTGGCCGCATCGCCCTTGTAGCCCAACGGGACGTAACCGCGTTGCGCCAGCCAGCCATTGCCCTCGTGACCCGGTTGCAGCATCGCGCCGAGATCTTCGGCCGCGACGAAGGTGTCGGGTCCGGCGTTGAAGATGCCGGTCGACACCGCTCCCGTCGTCGAGAGGTGGTGCATTTGTGCCCCGGTCTCCGAGGATCCGACGCCGTCGATGACGAGGGCGTTCGGCAGGACTTCGATCAGCCGTTGCTTGACGTAGGGCGTGAGCAAGGCGCCGCCATTGGCGACCACCGCCAGCGACGACACGTCGGCTGTCCCGTTTTGCCGGGCCTTTTCGATGGCGGCGACCAGCGGACGCGCCATCGCGTCGCCCACCACGGTCACCACCGAAACCTGTTCCCGCTCAATGGTGCGCACGACGTCGTCGGCGTCCAAATGGTCGACGACCGTGGGGAAGACGACGGACTGTCCGCTGGTCAGGGCCGTCATCACACTCCACTGGGCGGCGCCGTGGATCAGGGGCGGCAGGATCATCAGCTTGGTGCCCGGGCCCTCGGCGACCCTCGTCGCGATCTCGTCCACTGACTCGGCCGGCTCGCCGGTCATGATGTTGCGCCCGCCGAAGGACGTCATGAAGATGTCGTGCTGGCGCCATAGCACTCCCTTCGGCATCCCCGTGGTGCCGCCGGTGTACAGGACGTACAAGTCGTCGGGTGAGTGGTCGGTTTCCGGTGCTGACAGCTGCGCGCCCAACGCGATGGCCGTCTCGTAATCGACTGCACCGTCTAGTAATTCGTTGCCGGAGTCGTCGGGGATCTGTATCAGGACGCGCAGTTGTGGAAGATCGCCCCGGATTTCGGCCACCCGGGGTGCGAACGCGGCGTGGTAAAGCAGTGCGGTTGCTCCCGCGTCGGCCAGCAGGTACTGCAGCTCGGCCTTGACGTAGCGGAAGTTGACGTTGAACGGGGCGACGCGCGCCTGGAAGGCGCCGAGCAGAGCCTCGACGAATTCGTTGCCGTTGTAGGCATACAGGCCAAGCAGGTCCTGGCCCACCTCGTGGCCGGCGAGGTCGGAGCGCTCGGTGTGGCACCCCAGCCCCTGGGCGTGCAGATACGCGGCGAGGTGGTTCGACCGCTCGATCAGCTGTGCGTAACTGAATCGCTGATCGCCTTGGATCAGCAGCTCGCGGTCGCCGATCGCGGCCGCGACGGCCCTGGCGACGGCGGGCACCGTGAATTGTGTTGTGGTATCAGACATCATGCCTCTCACGGCTGGTGGGGTAGCAGACGAACCATCAGGCCGCTGGCTTCGCTCAGTAGCGTGCCATCGGTGGCGGTCATAGTAGAGGAGATGAAAACCTTCCTGCCATCGACGTTGCTGATGCCGCCACGGGCGATCAAGGGCTCGTCGATCGGGGTGATCTTGCGATAGTCGACGTGCAGGTAGGCGGTGCGCGTCGGGCGAATACCGGCGCTGGTGACCACCATCCCGAACAGCCAGTCGTAAAGCAGCGGGATCATGCCGCCGTGCACGGCGTTGTTCCCGCCGACGT
Source organism: Mycobacterium numidiamassiliense (assembly GCF_900157365.1). Taxonomy (GTDB): domain Bacteria; phylum Actinomycetota; class Actinomycetes; order Mycobacteriales; family Mycobacteriaceae; genus Mycobacterium; species Mycobacterium numidiamassiliense. Next base: position 2,194,090 of record NZ_FUEZ01000004.1, read on the forward strand.
GCGCCCGAGTGAAGTGTCCCGTCATGATGACGCCGTCCGGTCCGGATTCGGTAAGCGTCCACGGTGGCATCAGGGGATGGGCGAGCCCGGGCACGCTGAGTACACGACCGGCCACGACTTCGGTTTCCGGAACCTGATGGCCGTCGAGCAGCGCGCAGGCACTCTCGATGTGCTCGGCCGCGGCGGCCCAGGATGAGTCGCCGGGGTTGGTGGACACGGTCAGGTCCTGCAGCCGGTGTAGCGCGGCGACGAACCGGCCTAGCTCGGGAGGTGCGTTTTCGACGGGCCTGACGTCGGGAAATCCGCCGCGGGTCTGCGGTGCCGTGTCGGTCATGACACCTTCCATGCCGCGAGCAGGTCGTCTGTCGTGGTGATGGTCGCCAGCAGCGACAGCGTGTTGGCGATGATGGCATCCCCGTACTCGGCCGGAATTCCGGCCACCGCGTCCTTCGGCACAACGACACGATAGGCGGCGTTGACGGCGTCCATGACGAGGTTGGGAATCGCGATGTTCAGCGATACGCCCACCACGACGACCGTGGACACCCCGAGATTGCGCAGCACCGCGTCGAGGTCGGTGCCCCCCATCGGGCCCACACCGTGCCACCTCCGCAAAATCAGATCGCTTGGCTCGGGCCCTAATTCGGGGAGCACTTCCGCTCCCGGCGTGCCCGGGGTGATGTCGACCGCGCCGTGACTCATGGTGAAGATCTTGGCGTTGTGGTTGGACCCCAGTCCGTCGGGGCGCCGCTGCACCAGGCAGTGCACGATGTGGATGCCGGCAGCCCGCGCCGCCGGCAGTAGGCGCACGATGTTGGGCAGCGCGACGCGGCGGGCTTCCTCGGCGAGCATGGCCAGCCCGGCGTCTGGGCCGATCACCGCGCCCTGACACTCCTGGGCGACTATGGCAGTGTGCCCGGGTGCGGCGATTTCAGCGAGTTGAGGTCTCATACCGAAGCGGTCAGATCTGGGGCGACGTCGTAGAACTGGGTCGCCCATTTCCGCAGTGCCATATACCCTTTCGCGTCGGTCTTGGACAGCGCCGGATGTTCCACGTACTTCTGGTAGCGCCAGATCTGCAGATCGTCGAAAACGGTTGACAGGAACTGCTTTTCGATCAGGTCGCGTAGCTTGCCGTCCGGCACGTCGGCGGTGTCACCGGGGACACGGGGCCACCAGATCGAGTAGAACAGGTCCGAACACTCGTCGTCGACTGGAGTACAGGTGAAGATCAGCCGGTGGTTCTGCGCTCCCTCGAAGACGCTGATCGCCCCGCCGAGACCGAACAGGTGGCTGTGGAAGATCAACGCGAAGTCATCGGGGTTGTCGCTGCGGGCGTCCGGCCAGCCCGCGGTGAACTGCCATTCCTGGCCGACGATCTCCCAGTCCAGCACCCTGGGCGTCACGGTGGCGTGATGGACGTACTCGAAATGGGCACTGTCGGGCGCGTTCTCCGCCACGATCTGCGGATGCACGGGTTCGCGTTCCGCGCGGCGGGAGAACTCGGGATAGGCCCGGTAGTAGTTCGCCGGGTCGGTCTCGAATTGCGGGAACTTACCGAATATGTCCGGCATCTCCCACTGCGGTTCGATGCCGTCCGGGTGATGCCAGATGAACACGCAGTCGTATTGCTCGCGGACCGGAAAGACCCGCAACCGTAGCGCGCGGTTGGGCCGGTCGGGCTGGTAGGGGATGTAGCGATTGGTGCCGTCCGGGCCCCAGCGCCATCCGTGGAAAGGGCACTCGACGCAGTCGCCGACCACCTTGCCGCCGTGGCCGATGTGCGCGCCGAGATGTTTGCAGTGCGCTTCCAGCACGTGCAATGTCGCGGACTCGTCGCGATAGGCGACGAGATCCTCGCCGAAATAGTGCAGCGGCCGGACCTCGCCAACGGGAAACTCGGGCGACCAGCCGACCATGAACCAGCCGGTGACCTTCCAGGTGAATGGAACCAACACGTCGGCGCCTTCCGATTTCTGCTAGATACTAAGGCCGTTACAGTATAGATTTCAGCAGTTCGTTCAGTGCGCGGCAAGGGAGCGTGATGAGTCAGGTGGTTTCGGCGGCTGACGAGCTGGAAGAGCTTCGGCAGTTGAAGGCGCGCTACTGCCGTTTTCTGGACACCAAAGACGTCGACTCCTGGCGAGACGTATTCACCGCCGACGTGGTGGTCACTCTGGATATGGCGGTTGGGGTCGCCGGCGCCGACCCGATGACGGCCCCACCACTGGAGGGTGTCGACAACTTCGTCCCGATGGTGCTGGGTGGCCTGGAAGGCGTGGCGACGATGCACCACTGCCATACCCCGGAGCTCACGCTCACCTCGGCGACCACCGCCACCGGGATCTGGGCGATGGAAGACCTGCTCGTCTTCGCCGACGGCCGCGAACTGCATGGCGCCGGTCATTACCACGAGACCTACCAGAAACACGATGGCCAATGGCGGATCAAAACTCTGCACCTGACTCGAACGATCCTGAGGATTAGGGGTGGCGATGGCGACTGACGTTGACGAAGCCGGGCACTTTGACGCCCTGGTGATCGGCGCCGGTTTCTCCGGTTTGTACATGCTCCATCGGCTGCGGCAGCTCGGCATCCGCACCCGGGTGCTGGAGATGGCTGAAAATGTCGGTGGCACTTGGCTATTCAACCGATACCCCGGCGCCCGGTGCGACATCGAGAGCATCGAGTACTCCTACAGTTTCTCCGATGAGGTTCAGCAGGAATGGGTTTGGACGGAGTCGATGCCGGCTCAACCCGAGATCGAGGCGTACCTGAATTTCGTGGCCGACCGGTTGGATCTTCGCCGCGACATCGCGTTCGACACCAAGGTGGTCGCGATGGCCTTCGACGAGGAGGCCGCGGCATGGGTGGTGCAAACCGCGGCCGGGGAAACCTATACCGCCCCGTTCGTCGTCGCCGCGTCCGGCATTCTGTCCGTGCCGCTGGAACCCGACATACCCGGGCAGGGCCGGTTCACCGGCACGTCGTTGTACACCAGTCGCTGGCCCAAGGAGGGCTTCGATCTCGCCGGAAAGCGGGTCGGCGTCATCGGCACCGGCTCGACAGGCGTTCAGCTCATCCCCGTCGTGGCCCGAGAAGCATTGCACCTATCTGTGTTTCAGCGTTCGCCCGCGTACACCCTGCCGTGGCGCGTGCACCGCTTCGAAGCCGGCGAGCTGGACGAGATGAAATCCCGCTACGGCGAAATCCGCGAAGCGCAACGGGCCCACCCCATCGGGGCGGCGCGGCTGAGCGCCTTCTCGGTGCTGCTCGAGATGCTGACCAGGCCGCCGCTGAAGTCGGCGACCCGCGAAGAGCAGCTGCGCGCCATCGAGGAGAACGGCGTCATGGGTGCGCTGAACTGGGGCGACATCTTCTTCGACATCGAGGCCAATCAGATGGCCGGCCGGCTCTATGGCGAGGCGGTGGCCCGCATCGTGAAGGACCCGGCTACTGCGGCCTCGCTGGTCCCGGTGCATCCGTTTGCCTGCAAGCGGCCGATCATCGACCAGGGCTACTACGAGACGTTCAACCGGGACAACGTTACGCTCGTCGACCTGCGCAAGGCGCCGATTCGCGAGGTGACACCGACCGGCATTCGCACCGAGGACGCTTCCTACGAACTCGATGTGATCGTCTATGCCACCGGTTTCGACGCCATGACCGGCGCGCTGTCCCGCATCGACATTCGCGGGCGCGACGGCCGGTCGCTCGGTGACTTCTGGGCGAGCGAAGGCCCGCTGTCGTATCTCGGCGTGGCGGTCGCCGGCTTCCCGAACCTGTTCACCATCCAGGGCCCGGGCAGTCCGAGTGCGGCCACCAACTTCGTCGCCGCACTCGAGCAACATGTGGAGTGGATCGGCGAGTGCATTGCGCACCTGCGCGGCAACGGAATTCGCACCATCGAGGCGACGACCACAGCGCAGCAGGAATGGATCGATCACGCGACTTCGCTCGTCGCGCCGACGGTGCTGATGCACCCGTCCTGCAACTCTTGGTACAACGGTGGCAATGTGCCCGGCAAGAAACGGATGTACATGGGCTACACCGGCGGGATCCCCGAATATCGCCGCCGCTGTGACGAGATCGCGGCCGGCGGATACACCGGTTTCAAGCTAGCGTAGCTGGTTTAAGGTGAGCGGCATGGCCGGATTTTCACTGGCGAAGCGGTCCTTGGACATCACTCGCGAACTGGGCATGGTGGTGCCGCGTGCGGTGGCCGGCCTCAGCGAATCGACCGGCTGGGTCCCGGCGTCGCCGCGCGGCGCACGTCAGTTCGGCGAAGTGATGCTGGATGAGCTTGCGCTGACCGGCTTTTCGCTGCTGGGCGGCAACCTCACCGAGCGGGTGCGGCCGCTGAGTGAGTGTGAACCGGCCGCCAAAGAGATGGCGGAACTGGGTATCGACGGCGCCCACGCCGACCCCGTTCCGCTGCGGGCCACCGCGGTGCAGCGGCGGCGCTTGCCCGGTGTGGCGGGCGGACTGGCCTACGAACGGATGATGTTCGAGCACGACCCCGCACTGCCGAAGACGCTGGAGGCCGAGGGGCTGGGTGGCCCGGCGCGGGCGGTGGTGCACGTGTGCCGGCACACCGACGGGCCGCGGCCGTGGCTGGTCTGGGTGCACGGCGCCGGTCAGGGTGGCACCGAGGATCTGGTGTTGTCCCGGATCGGCCGGATACACCACAAGCTGGGTTTCAACGTCGCGATGCCGGTACAGCCCGGCCACGGCTGCCGGCGCCGCGAGTGGCCGGCCTACCCGGACATGGATCCGCTGGGCAACGTGGCGGGCATGATGCGCTCGGTGTCCGAGGTGCGCGCCGTGGTGCGGTGGGTGCAGCCGCAGGCCACTGCCGTTGTGGTGTGCGGGATTTCGATGGGTACCCCGGTGGCGGCGCTGGTCTCACATCTGGAACGGCAGGTCGACGCGGTCGGGCTGTACACCCCGATCCTGGGGCTCAACGGGATGATCGCGCGACACCTGTCGCGCTTCCGCGGCTCGGACCGGGGCGGATTTCGCGAGCTGCTGGAGTCGCCGGTGGTCGCGCAGCTGACCTCGGTGATCGACCCGCTGGCGGTCGACCCGGCGCCCCCGCCGCAGCACCGGCTCATCGTCGGGGCATGGCACGACCGAATGGCGATGCGCGAACCCACGACCGCGCTGCAGGAGCGCTGGGGCGGCCAACTGTACTGGTACGACGGCAGCCACGTCGGTCACATCTTCTCCCGTCGCGTGCAGCGGGTGTCCGAGCGATTTCTGCGCGCGGCGGCCGACAGCGCAGAGTCGGTCTGATGGCTCCAGATCGGACGGCCCGCGAGGTCGTCGAGTTGTACAACCTGGTCGTGTGGAATAGGCGCGATTTCGCGCTTGCCGAGGAGTTGATCGGCGACACGGTCACGCGGCATGAGGTGGGCGAGACGACTGTGCTCACCCACGAGCAGGCAGTCAATCGAATCATCGATCACTGCGCCATGTTCGAGGCGATCCGATTCGACCTTAACCTGGTGGTTGCCGGTGACGATGGCGAACACGTCGCCATCGTCTACCAGTCCCCGATGACGCTCAAGGATGGCGCAGAAGTTGAGATCGGCAGCATGGAGATCTTCCGCGTCGTCGCCGGGAAGATCACCGAAGTCTGGAATTGTGGCTACAAGCAAGGAGTTTGGACTTGACGAAGACACTTGACGAATTGGGCTACTACCTGCTGGCCGGGGCCGGTGGTGCGGGCCCGGCAACACTCATGGACGAGGCCCGCCGCGGCGAGGAGTTGGGCTTCGGCACCGCATTCATTTCCGAACGCTGGAACGTCAAGGAAGCCTCGTCGCTCTCCGGGGCCGCGTGCGCGGTAACCAATCGCATGCAGATCGCCACCGCCGCAACCAATCACAACACCCGCCACCCACTGATCACCGGATCGTGGGCGACCACCATGCACCGGCTCTCCGGCGGCCGGTTCACGCTCGGCATCGGCCGGGGCATCGCGGCGATCTACGGCGCCTTCGGCATCCCGGCGGTCACGACGGCGCAGATGGAAGACTGGGCCCAAGTGATGCGGCGGCTGTTCCACGGCGAGCTGATCTTCAACCACGACGGCCCAATGGGCAAGTATCCGATCCTGTTTCTCGATCCGGACTTCAACGAAGATATTCGCCTGGCGCTGGTGGCATTTGGGCCCAACACCCTGGAGCTCGGGGGCCGTGCGTTCGACGACGTCATCCTGCACACCTACTTCACGCCGGAGACGTTGCAGCGCTGCGTGAATACCGTCAAGACCGCCGCTGAGAAGGCTGGCCGCGACCCTGACAGCGTACGGGTGTGGTCGTGCTTCGCCACCGTCGGCGACCACCTTCCCGAGCAGTTGCGGCTGAAGAAGACCGTCGCACGGCTGGCCACTTACCTACAGGGCTACGGCGACCTGCTGGTACAGACCAATGGCTGGGATCCCGCTGTGCTGCAACGGTTCCGGGAAGATTCGGTGGTCACGTCCATCGGCGGTGGGATCGATCACAAGGGCACGCCCGAGCAAATCGAACACATCGCGACACTGATTCCCGACGAGTGGCTGGAGCCGTCGGCCACTGGATCGGCCGCGCAGTGCGTGGCGCGCATCCGCAAGGAATTCGATTACGGGGCCGACGCGGTGATCATGCACGGCGCGACGCCCGACGAACTCGAGCCGGTGGTTGCGGAGTATCGGGCGGGTTAGAACCTCGCGCGCATCGGCCCATGGCTTCGAGGGTGCGCTCACGGTTTCGCGTGCGCGTTGACGGCGGCTTTTCGGCATTTTCCCCACCCTGGATGCACACCCGACGCCGTCACCGCACACTCGGTGGGCGAGGTCGAGCTACGGCAGGATGACCGTCCGGCTCACCGGTTCGGCGGCGGCCTGACGGCTGGACAGCGCCCGACGCAGTGACGCGAGCAAGGCATCGCGCGTTTCGCGGGGATCGATCAGCTCGTCGAAGCCCATGTGTTCGGCCGAGCGATAGGACGCCTGCAACTCGGCGTCGCGCAACTTCGCGGTGACGTCTTCGCCGGCATGCGTCGCCCGGCCCAGCGCCGCCGCGCTCATCGCACCCATCGTCGCGCCCGGGTAGGCGAACGTCGCGCTCTGATGATCGAAACCCAGCAGCGACATGACCATCGAGCCGAATCCGTACGCCTTGCGCATCGTGACATGAAGCTTGATCGTGGTGGCCGCGGTCTGGGCGGCGAACATCCGCGCGCCGGCGCGCAGCACCCCGCTGCGCTCGGACCGGCTCCCGGGCAGCATGCCTGGATTGTCCGCGAAGAAGATGAGCGGCAGGTGGAACGAGTCGGCCACCATGATGAAATGCGCCGCCTTGTCCGCGGCGTCGGCGTCGATGGAGCCGGCGAGCACGTTGGGCTGATTCGCGACGATCGCGACGGGGTGTCCACCGAGATGGGCCAGCGCGCAGATGATCGCCTTGCCGTACTGCGGCTGTACTTCGAACCAGTCGGGCCGGTCGAAGACCACATCGAGCACGGCGCGCATGTCGTAGACCCGGCGGTTGTCGCGGGAGACGATGCCGAGCAACTCGGGGGTCGCTCGTGGCTCGCTGTCCTCGTCCGCAGGCAGCGCCGACGGGTACGACCACGCACTGGGCGGGAAGTACGACAGATAGCGGCGGATGTCGGCGATGACGGCTTCGTCGTCGTCGGCGACGTTGTGGATCACCCCGCTGGGCAGCGCGGTGACGGGCCCGCCGAGGTCCTCCTTCGAAATCTCCTCTCCGGTGGACTCTTTGACGACCGGGGGCCCCGCGGTGAAGATCGCGCCCTGCTTGCTCATGATCCGGAAGTCGCACACCGGGGCCACCAATGCGCCGTGCCCGGCCGAGGGACCGAGCACGGCGGCCACGGTCGGTACCCGGCCCGAGCACTGTGCCTGGGCGAGTAGGTCGGTGGGGCTGCGGCCGTAGTGTCCGCCGCCCGGCCGAAAGCCGGCGCCCTCGAGCAGCATCACCAGCGGAATCTTGTCGCGCAGCGCCAGTTCGGCGATGCGGTAGCGCTTGGAGTTGCCGCCCGGCCCGATGCTGCCGGCCAGGGTGGTGAAGTCCTCGGCACCCAGCATCACCGGTGAGCCGTTGATCGAGCCGGAGCCGACGATCAGCGCATCGGCCGCGACCTCGCCACCGACCAGCGTGCCGAATTCGCGGAAGGTTCCCGGGTCGAGGAGGCGTTCGATGCGCGCGCGGGCGTCGAGTTTGCCCTTACCGCGGTGCTTGTCGAGCCGCTCCGGCCCGCCCATGGCCCACGCGTGCTGACGGCGACGGTCGAGGTCCTCGAGCGTCCCCTCCCAATCCGGGGGTTTAGTCATGCTTCTTTCCTACCTCTGCGGGGATACGGTAGCGCGCCTGGACCTGCAGGGTCACATACTGGATTGCTTACTGTAAAGTTACCCGCATGGCTGACGGCCCTCGCCTCAAGATCGACGGGGGCATTCCCAATCAACTGGCGCGCGCGGCGCAGGCCGCCGGCGCTCTGGAGGAGCACGGGTACGACGGGGGCTGGACCCCCGAAACCAGTCACGACCCATTTCTGCCGCTGCTGCTGGCGGCCGAACACACCTCCCGGCTCGAAGTCGGCACCAACATCGCCGTCGCGTTCGCCCGCAACCCGATGATCGTCGCGAACGTCGGCTGGGACCTGCAGGCGTACTCAAAGGGCCGGTTCATTCTCGGCCTGGGCACGCAGATACAGCCCCACATCGAGAAGCGGTTCAGCATGCCGTGGAGCCACCCCGCGCGCCGGATGCGTGAATTCGTCTCGGCGCTGCACGCGATCTGGGCCGCGTGGCAGGACGGCACCAAGCTTCGCTTCGAGGGCGACTTCTACACCCACAAGATCATGACCCCGATGTTCACGCCCGAGCCGCTGTCCTGCTCGTTGCCGAAGGTCTTCATCGCCGCGGTCGGTGAAACCATGACCGAGATGTGTGGCGAGGTCGGCGACGGCCACCTGGGCCACCCCATGGTGTCGAAGCGGTACATCACCGAGGTCACCACGCCGGCGCTACTGCGCGGCCTGGCCCGCGCCGGCCGCACACGCAGCGATCTCGAGTTGTCGGCCGAGGTGCTGGTGGCCACCGGTGAGAACGACGCCGCGCTCGAGACCGCCACCGCCGCTGTGCGCAAGCAGATCGCCTTCTACGGATCCACGCCGGCGTACCGCAAAGTGCTTGAGCTGCATGGCTGGGGCGACCTGCACGACGAATTGAACCGGCTCTCCAAGCAAGGCGAGTGGGACGCCATGGGCTCGCTCATCGACGACGACATGCTGGCGGCTTTCGCCGTCGTCGGTCCGGTCGACACGATCGCCTCGGCCCTGAAGTCTCGTTGCGCCGGCGTCGTCGACCGGGTCCTGCCGATCTTTTTGACCGCCTCCGAGACCTGTGTCAACGCCGCAATGAAGGAGTTTCGCCAGTGAGCACGACGACAACGGACGACGACGCCAGGTTACTGACAGACCCGTTGGCCTACACCGACGAGCGGCGACTGCACGCCGCACTGACCCACCTGCGCGCGACCGCCCCGGTGTCGTGGGTCGATGTGGAAGGCTATCGGCCGTTCTGGGCGATCACCAAGCACGCCGACATCATGGACATCGAGCGCAACAACACGCTCTTCACCAACTGGCCGCGCCCGGTGCTGACGACGGCAGAGGGCGACGAGCTGCAGGCCAACGCGGGTGTGCGCACGCTGATCCACCTGGACGACCCGCAGCACCGGGTGGTACGCGCGATCGGTTCCGATTGGTTTCGTCCGAAGGCCATGCGCGCGTTGAAGGTTCGCGTCGATGAACTGGCCAAGATCTACGTTGACAAGATGATGGCCGCCGCGCCCGAATGCGACTTCGTCCAACATGTGGCGGTCAACTACCCGCTGTACGTGATCATGTCGCTGCTGGGCATCCCGGAAGCCGACTTCCCCCGCATGCTCAAGCTGACCCAGGAGTTGTTCGGCAGCGAGGACAGCGAATTCAAGCGGGGCACCAGCGGCGAGGAACAGCTACCCGCCTTGTTCGACATGTTCGGTTACTTCAACGGCGTGACCGCGGCACGCCGCGAGCATCCGACCGAGGATCTCGCGTCGGCGATCGCCAACGCCCGCGTCGACGGCGAACCCCTGTCGGACATCGACACCGTGTCCTACTACCTGATCGTCGCCACCGCGGGTCACGACACCACCAGTGCGACCATCTCCGGTGGCCTGCACGCACTCGTGGAGAATCCGGACCAGCTCGAACGCCTGCGTGAGAATCCAGACCTGATGCCCTTGGCCACCGAAGAGATGATCCGCTGGGTCACCCCGGTCAAGGAATTCATGCGGACCGCCGCCGAGGACACCACGGTGCGCGGAATACCAATCGCCGCAGGAGATTCCGTGCTGCTGTCCTATGTGTCAGGCAACCGCGACGAGGATATCTTCGACGACCCCTTCCGCTTCGACGTCGGTCGCGAACCCAACAAGCATCTGGCCTTCGGCTACGGTGTGCACTTCTGCATGGGTGCGGCCCTGGCGCGCATGGAGGTCAACAGCTTTTTCTCCGAGCTGCTGCCCAGGCTGAAATCCATTGAACTGACCGGAGATCCGGAACTCATGGCCACGACCTTCGTCGGCGGCCTCAAGCACCTGCCGGTTCGCTACACTTTGGTCTGAGCCGGCTACGGCGTGAGGACGACCGAGCCGGTGGTTTTGCGGCCCTGCAGATCCCGGTGTGCGTCCGCGGCGTGCGCAAGCGGGTAATGCGCACTCACTGTGATGGCAATGGTTCCCGCGGCGATCAGGTTGAGCAACTCGTCTGTCCGCCAAGCAAACTCATCACGGCTACGCACGAAGTGAATCCGCGACGGCCGGGTGAGATATACCGAGCCCGCCGCGTTGAGCCGCTGTGGGTCCATCGGGGGCACCGGTCCCGACGACGCGCCGAACAATGCGAGGGTGCCGCGGACGGCGAGACTGGCCAGGCTGGCGTCGAATGTCGACTTGCCCACCCCGTCATAGACGGCGGCCACCCCCTTGCCGTCGGTCAGCTCGCGGACCTTCGCGCCGAACTCTTGCGGATCGTCTGGATAGTCGAGTACCTCGACCGCGCCGGCTTGACGCGACAAGTCGGCCTTGGCGGGCGTGGAGGCGGTGGTGATGACGCGCGCTCCCAAACTCGTCGCCCACTGGGTGAGGATCAGACCCACTCCGCCCGCACCGGCGTGCAGCAACACCGTGTCCCCGGGCTGTACCGGGTAGACCGATTTGACCAGCAGGTGTGCCGTCATGCCCTTCAACAGCGCCGCGGCGGCGACGTCGGAGCCCACGCCGTCGGGTAACGTCGCGACGAGAGTAGCTGGCGCAACGCAGTATTCGGCGTAGGCGCCGACCGCATCCGCGGACGCTACCCGCTGGCCGACCTGTATTCCGGTCACTTCGTCGCCGACCGCCTCGACGGTGCCGGCCACCTCGGCGCCGAGCACGAAGGGCAACTCGTGCGGATACAGCCCTGTCCGGAAGTAGGTGTCGATGAAATTCACGCCGATCGCCTCGGCCTTGATCAATACCTCACCGGGGCCCGGCGATGGTCGTGAGATCTCAACGTAGGACAACACTTCCGGCCCGCCGAGTTCGGCGACTTCAATTCCATGCATGGCCCCAGTTTGCGGCACCGCCGCCGGCCTGTCGACGCGATTGTGCAGCGGGACACCGGGCGGCGCCCGACGTTGTTCGCGACGACATCGACATGGCCTCACCCATGCGTAAAACTGAGGTGCGGGGGTGACGATTGCGCTCTGCGCTTCTACGTTTAGTGCATGAGTGCGGACAACACGGCTGAGCAGGTGTCGCTAATCGGTGCCGAATTGGCGCGGCGAACCGAACAACTCGGCGCTGCCGTCGCCTCGGCGGTGTGGGCCGAGATCGACTTCTACCAGCATGCCGAGGTGGTCAGCAGCGACGAGCTCATCGAAAGCTGCACCGCCAATGTGCGTTTCATCTTCAGCGGATTGGCCGGCCCGCAGTCGTTCGACACCACCCCGGCGACCGAGACCGGCGAATCGCGCGCGCAGAGCCGGGTTCCGCTGCCGGTGGTGATGGCGGCCTATCGGATCGGGTCGCACCTGATCTGGCAAGCACTCCTGGACATCGTGGAGGCGCACGACAGTATCTCGCGGCACGCATTGCTGGCGGTGACCGAACGCATCTGGGAGGCGCAGGACGTCTACACCAACGCGATGACCCACGGCTACCGTCGGCGCGCGACCCAGCAGGCCGTCGACGACGAGGCCGAACGCGCGGCACTCACCGAAGCTTTGTTTTCCGGCACGGTATCGGCCGGCCACAGTCCCTGGGAAATTGCCGACCTGCTGGGGCTTCCTACGCGGGGGCCCTACGTCGTGGTCGCGGCGCGCACGCCGGAGCTGGGCAAACATGCGCTGTCGGGCATCGTCGACAAGCTACGCAGCCTGGACATCTATTCCGCGTGGCGGCTGCTGCCCGAGCTGCAGATCGGCATCGTGCACCTGCCCTCGGATGCCGCTCGCGCCGGCCTGATCGCGACACTGCGACGCACGAGCAGCCATGGCGCCGGGGTCAGTCCGCGCTTCGATGCGCTGTCGGACATCGGAACCGCGCTTCGATACGCCAGGATCGCGGTCACCGGAACGAGTGCGGACGAACCGGTCGTCGAGTTCGAGGACAGCGTCCTGGGCGTGGCCGCGGTGACCGCTCCCGACGTCAACCTGCGCCTGGCCGACGCGGTGCTCGGTGGCCTGGACGGCGCCGCGGATCGCAACCTGCTATTCCAGACGTTTCGGGTATGGGCGGCGCATCGTGGTTCGATACCCGACGCCGCGGCGGCGCTGTTCTGTCATCCCAACACCGTTCGGCACCGGTTACGCCGGATCGAGGAACACACCGGCCGATCGATCGGCGTTCCACTCGAACTCGCCGAGTTGTGTCTGGCCTTCGAAATCGATTCCAGGCTGCGCTGAGCACTGGCTTTTCATTGAGCGGCCCGTTTATCGGGTTGTCGATACACTCCCCGTGGAGGTCAGATCGACATGACGTCTAAGACGATCGTCATCACGGGTGCCAGCGATGGCATCGGCGCGGCGGCGGCGCGCCGGCTGAGCCGTGGCGGCGACAAGGTCGTCGTGGTGGGCCGCTCGCAAGACAAGACCATCGCGGTCGCCGAGGAGTTAGGCGCGGATTACTTCATCGCCGACTTCGCCGACCTGTCTGCGGTGCGCGCCCTGGCGGACAAGATTCGTTCCGAGTACCCGCGCATCGACGTATTGGCCAACAACGCGGGCGGCCTGGTCAGCAAACCGCAGACCACCGTCGACGGCCTCGAAAGGACGTATCAGGTCAACTACCTGGCCCCGTTTCTGCTCACCACCCAACTGCTCGATGTCCTCGTCGAATCCCGTGCCACCGTGGTGAACACAACCAGCTCGTCGCACAAATTGCTTCGCGGAGTCACCGTCGACGCCTTGGAGGACACCGCCCGCCGCCGCCCCGCGATCGCCTATGCGCTCACCAAGATGGCAATCGTGTTGTTCACCAGGGAATTACACCAGCGCTACGCTGCCAGTGGACTTGCTGCCGCAACATTTCACCCCGGCAACGTCAACTCCAACATCGGCAAGTCCTCCGGATCGCGCTTCCTTGTCTTCATGCAGAAGTACACGCCGACAGTGCTGTTCACCGCGAGCGCAGATGAAGGAGCCGGCCAGCTCGTGTGGCTCGCGTCCAGCACGCCCGGTGTCGACTGGACTTCCGGCGAGTACTACTCGAAGCACCGGATCGCAAAATCCCATCGTGCCGCCTACGATCCCCGCCTCGCCAGCGAGCTCTGGGATCGCACCCTGGCCAGGATCACATAGCATTCGCGACGCTGCGTCCGGCGATCACCTGGCACAAAGTGTCCAATGGACTGCCCAATCGGGACCAAGGGCCCTTTAAGGCATCACGTAGGTGCATAGGCTCAAAAGGGACACTGTCCCGCGAGCATGATCCGGAGATGTACCGCATGCACCACAACAGTCGCTCGAATTTCGCCACACATCAAATGGTCAACTTATCCATCGACGAGCGTCGCGGAAAGATGTACGCTACGGCCGAGTTACAATGGGGCAGTTCATATTTGGCGGGGCAGGGCGTGGCTTATCGTCATCCATCCGACACGTTGTTGCGCGAAACCGCGGAGCTGGCGGCGGCTCGGGCGTTGTCGGATCTGGCCAATCAAGTGACCGCGCTGTGCCGCGTTAGGAGCTGACGCGGCCAGCCGGCCCGTCGACGACGCCGTAGGCCACATTCAGGACTAAAATCGCGCTCGTGATTGGTGTTCATCAGCTGATCGGGTCCGCGCAGTGAGTGCCGCGATTGCCTTGGTGACGGGCGGAGCGTCGGGTATCGGGTGCGAAGTCGCCGGAAGGCTGCGCGAGGCGGGTCACGACGTCGTGGTGTGGGACCTTTCGGGAGGTGATATCGCCTGCGACATCAGCGATCCTGACGCGGTGTCGGCGGCCATGGAGCAGACTGTGCGCGAGCGCGGTGTGCCCATCCGGGTGGTGGCTTGCGCGGGAGTCGGCGCGTCGGGCATGCTGCTGGACCAGTCACCCGTGCAATGGGGAAAAGTGTTGGGGGTTAACCTGACCGGCACCTGGCTGACTCTTCGCGCGGCAGCCCAAGCCATGATCGACGCGGCAGTGGGTGGTTCGATGGTGGCCGTTTCCAGCATCAGCGGCATCATCGCCGATCGGGATATGGGTGCTTACTGTGTGTCGAAGGCTGGGGTGGACATGCTGGTGAAGGTCGCCGCAGTGGAGTGGGGGACTCATGGCATCCGGGTAAACGCGGTGGGACCCGGCGTCACCCGAACGCCGATGCTGCCCAACCCCGAACGCCTGCCCGGCTGGGTCGAAGGCCTGTCCGAACGGACGGCGCTGGGTGGCCTGGGCGAGGCCACCGACGTGGCTGGGGCGATCGTCGGTGTGCTCGAATTACCTTGGGTGACAGGCCAGATCGTGCACGCCGACGGTGGGCTGGCCCTGCATAGTCCGATCGATGCGTACGGTCAACTCCAACGGGTGATGAAGAAGGGTGACCGCAGATGACCTCGTTCGGCGGTGACTCACTCGATCCCGAAATCGATGATGCCCCTGACGATTTTGCCGTTCCGGAGGTCGTCGTAGGCATCATTGACGTCGTCGAGACGGTAGCGCCGGGTGATCATCTCGTCGAGCAGGAGCTGCCCGGTCTGGTAGAGCCTGGCCAGCCGGAAAATATCCGCCTTCGGGTTGCACGAGCCGAAGACGGTGCCGGCCAGCGACTTATTCATCAGGATGAAGTCCTGCAGATCGATCTTGACTGAGCTGGTCAACTGCGAGGTCATGCCGGTGAGCACACAGGTGCCGCCCTTGCGGGTGAGCTTCAGTGCATCGCGGACGTCGTCGGGTTTGATCAGGGACGGCGACACCACCACTGCGTCGGCCATGACGCCGTAGGTCAGCTCGCGCACCAGCTCCAGCGCGTCGGCCGCGGTCGCCGCGGTGTGCGTGGCACCGAACTGCAGGGCCGACTTCTGTTTGAACTCCACCGGATCGACGGCAACGATCTGCGCGGCGCCGCCGACCCGGGCGCCCTGGATCGCGCCCGTGCCGATGCCGCCGACGCCGACCACCACGACGGTGTCGCCCACCCGCATGCCGGATCGGTTGGCGACCGATCCAAAGCCGGTCGGAATCGCGCAGGACAGCAGTGCGCTAGGTGCCAGCGGCAGGTGTGGCTCGATCTTGACGAGGGAATTTGTTGACACCACAGTGTGTTTGGCGAAGGCGCCGACCTTGGCTATGTGGCCAAGCGGTTTGCCATCGGCGGTGTGATGGCGGAAGGTGCCGTCGGTCGGCATGCCGGGCGTCATGACGCTGGCACCCATGTCGCAGATGTACTCCATGCCGCTCGCACACCAGCGGCACTGACCGCACACCGCGACGAACGACATCACCACGTGGTCGCCCGGCGCGAATTCGGTTACGCCGTTGCCGACTTCGCGTACTGTTCCAGAGCCCTCGTGGCCGCCGATGGTCGGGAACATGGTCGGCAGCCCGAGTTTCCGGAGCATCTCGTTGGGCGCGGCCATGTCGCCTTTGAGGATGTGGTCGTCGGAGTGGCACAGCCCGGCGGCGGCCATCTCGACGAGGACTTCGCCCGCCTGCGGCGGATCGAGTTCGAACTCCTCGACGGACCATGGCCCGCCGACGTCATGCAGGATGGCTGCGCGGCTTTTCATGCGGCCGGGGTGAACGTGACGGGAAGTTTGTTGGGGGAGCGGAAGGTGAGGCCGACGATCCTGGCGTCGTCACCGCTTCCGTCGTCGGGAACAAAAGCCAGATCGGTGACACGGTCCAGCAAGCTGTTCAGCATCACCTGGGTTTCGAGCCGCGCCAGGTGCATTCCGAGGCACATGTGAATGCCGCCGGCAAAGGCGATATGCGCTTGCCGGGGCCGGCGGATGTCGAACTTGTTGGAGTCGGGCCACCGGCTTTCGTCGCGGTTGGCCGAGCCCATGCACATGTCGACCTGCGCCTCGGCCGGGATTGTCTTGCCACCGATTTCGACTTCCTTGGTGGTGGTCCGCATGACCATGGTGAGCGGAGTCTCCACCCGCAGACCCTCTTCGATCGCGCTCGGAATCAGCGACCGGTCCTGGTCGACCATCGCGAGTTGGTCGGGGTGGGTCAGCAACAGATACAGCAGGTTGCCCGACGAACGGTACGTGGTTTCCAGTCCGGCGGGTAGCAGCAGGCGCAGGAACGCGATGATCGCTTCGTCGGTGAGCTTTTCGCCGTCGATCTCGGCGGCCACCAGGTCGCCGATGATGTCGTCGGTGGCTTTGCGGCGCCGCTGCTCGACCTGATTGAGGAAGTAACCGTGCAGCTCGTTGGCGGCGTTCAGCCCCGCGACGATGTCGGTGGGGATGGAGATGAGGTCGAGCGACAGTCGGCGGAACATGTCGAGGTCCTCAGGGGGAAGACCAAGGAGTACGGAGATGATCCGGGTGGGAAATTCGAACGTCAGCGCCTTCACCAGGTCGGCGTGACCCTGGTATTTGATTTCGTCGATCAGCTCATTGCAGACCGGCGCGATGACCGAGGGCTCCCAGCGTTCCAGTGCCGTGGCGCGAAAGGCCTTGGCCACCAAGCTGCGATGGTCGTGGTGCTCCTTGCCGCCCATCGCCAAAATGGTGTGGCCCATGACCAATCCGATGGTCTTGTCGTAGGCGGCCGAGGTGAAGGTCTTGTCGTCGCGGAAACCCTGAAACACACCGTCGTAGCCGAACAGCACCCACTCGTCGTTCGGCCGCAACTCCTCCGGCAGCTGTGATTGATCCATGTAGGTGCCGTGCCACACCGGATCGGTTCGCCTCATGTACTCGAAATACGGATAGGGACTGGATTCACCAGTGGTGTCCAAGACGACGGGATCGGTGCCGAGCGTCATCAGCCTCCTCCTGAGCAGCCGGTATGGCGGATAGATGCAGCGGGATTGTCGCTATCATAGTATAAATAGCAACGAAGCCCAATGACTTGTCATGGTTACCGTAACGGGCTCAGGATGAATGCGGGAGTGTCCAGGAGGCGGTGATTCCCAGGTGCCTACGCGACGATTCGTGTGCTCCCTCGACGACCTGCCGCCCGGTGGGATGAAGCTGGTCGACGTCGGGAAGTTCGGCGTGGGCGTGTACAACGTGCACGGCGCGCTGTACGCGATCGTGAACTACTGCTCGCACGAGGGCGCCCCGCTGTGCCTGGGGCTGATCGGCGGCACCAACGAATCGGCTCCCGAATCGCCCGACCGGATGCGCCGGGTGCGTGACGGGCAGATCGTGCGATGCCCTTGGCACAACTGGGAATTCGATGTCACCACGGGTCAAAACCTTGCCGACCCGCGACGTCGCGTCCGCACCTACCACGTCGATGTCAGCGACGGAGAGGTGTACCTGACCGCATGAACCCCATGATTATCGACGCGAACGTACAGCCGCACTTCCGCTACAACGCCGAGATCAGGCGCTACCTGCCCGACTCCCACCGACTGCGGGCGATCCCCGACGTCGAGCGGCAGTGGTATCAAGCACCCGGCGGCGACTACCGCCAAGACCTCTACGGACAGCACTATCCGGGCTCGGATCCCGAGACCGTCAGCCGTCATCTGTTCGACGAGGCCGGCGTGGACTACGCGATCCTGAACCCGTTGACCCGCGGCAACATCGCCGACTACTTGCTCAACAGCAGAATCTGCGCCGCGGTCAACGATTGGCTGCTCGACCGCTGGCTCGAGCCCGACACCACCGGCCGATACGCGGACCGGTTTCTAGGCACCATCCGGGTCAATCCCGAAGACCCCAGGGGCGCCGTCGCGGAGATCGAACGCCTGGCCGGACACCCGAAGCTGGTGCAAGTCGGTGTTCCGATGCAGTCGCGCGAGCCGTACGGCAAGCCGATGTTCGAACCCATCTGGGAGGCCGCCGCCGCCCACGGTCTACCGGTCGCGGTGCACATCAACGGCGGCAACGGTGTCGACTATGCCCCCACGTTCGCCGGGCACGCGCACACCTATCCCGGCTATGCGGCGTTCATGCCGCTGAACTACTTCGTGCATCTGGCCACGCTGATCGTCGAGGGCGTGTTCGGCCGGCTGCCCGACTTGAGGTTCGTCTTCGCCGACGGTGGCTACGACATCCTCACCCCGCTGATGTGGCGGCTCGACACCTTTTGGCTGTCGATGCGCGACCAGACGCCATGGGTCGACCGCTATCCGAGTGAATACCTGCCCGGTCATGTCCGGTTCTGTTCGTCGGCGTTCGACGGGGCGCCCGAGCCGGGCCACACGCAGCGCTGGATGGAGTTCACCGGCAAATCCGACCTGTTGATGTACGGATCGAGCTATCCCCACTGGTCCGCCTCAAGGCCGGAGGCGGCCGCCGAGGGCCTCGATCCCGTCCAGCGCGACAAGGTGTTGTGGCGAAACGCCAGTGAGCTTTACGGGCTTGAAGCAAAGGAGCGAGCGCAATGACCACGATCGAACGGCTGGAATCGCAGACTGGCCAGGAAGACGAAATCGCGGTGAGCATCGTCGACACCGATGTGCACCCGGTGCCTCTTAAGCCGGAGGTGCTCAAGTCCTACGCGCCGGCCGAATGGGTGGACAAGATCTGGGCGACCGGAAATGAGGCCAGCCCGGTGTCGTACTTCTACGACACCCCGGATTCCTACAAGACGAACTCGGTGCGGATGGACTCCGCGCCGCCCAATGGTGGATTCGCCGGCAGCGACCCGGATTTCGCCGCCAAGCAACTGCTTCTCGATGCCGGTGTCAGCATCGCGACGCTGGAGCCCATGTGCGACGCGCAGCTACCGCAGGCCGAGCACGTGCTGAAGTCCACCTACAACGACTGGCTGGCCGACGTGTGGCTGGACAAGCACAACGCACACGGTCGCTGGCGCGGGTCGATCAGCGTCAGCGCCCAGACTCCGGAGCTGGCCGCCCGCGAAGTCGAGCGATGGGCGGGCCATCCCTACATGGCCCAGGTGCTGATGACACCGCAGACCCGCGGAATCCCGTTCGGCAACCCACATTTCGACCCCCTCTACGAAGCGGCCTCGCGAAACGGCCTCCCGGTCGCCACGCATCTGATGGGTCAGACCCCGTTCGAGCTGATTCCGATCTACCCGGTCGGCAACCCCGCGCACTGGCACGACTTCTTCGCGTCCTGGCCGCTGCTGTACGTGTCGCATCTGATGAGCCTGGTGTTCGACGGCGCATTCGACCGGCACCCCAACCTGCGGGTGGTGTTCGTCGAGGGTGGCTTCACCTGGGCGATGCCCGTCATGACGCGGATGGACCGAATCTGGGAAGCCCGCCGCGGGGACCTGCCGCAGGTGCGTCGCCGTCCGTCGGACTACGTGCGTGAGCATGTCAGGTTCACCACCCAGCCACTCGAGGACGCCGACACCATGGGCTTCCGCGAGTACCTGGAGATGATGGATCTGGGGGACAACCTCATGTTCTCGACGGACTATCCGCACTGGAGCTACGACTCGCCCTCGTACGCGGTCAACCGGTTCCCCGCCGACCAGCGCGAGCGGATCATGCGCGGTAACGCGACGGCGTTATACGGCCTGCCGCCGACCGTCAAAGCACTCCCCGGTGAGCGGCCTGACACCGCCGGAAGCTGAGCCGGCGCAGCCCGGGCTTATTGCCGGGCTGACGGCTCTGATCAGGGAGTATGACCAGAGGTGGTTAGCGCTGGACATCGCCGGTGTGGCTGGCCTCTGGGAACGCGAGACCCCGCAGCCGATCTACATCGGTGACGAATATCCGACGCCGCTCATCGGTGCCGAAGCGTTGGACCGGCACTGGGGCCGGCTGGCAGGCCGGCTCACGCGCGCGTTGGTGTTCTCGCAGCTGTGGTCCGCCGAAGTACTCGCCGGTGGATTCGCGCGCTGCGTCCTGCTGAGCCGATGGAGTTTCACCGGCGCAGGCTCCGATATCGCCCACTCGGGGGCCAGCTGGATCACCTGGCTACTGCGACTTCGCGGCAATAGGTACCTCATCGTTCACCACATGGAATCGCAGGTCTACCTTGGAGATGGTTTTGGACCTGGTGACCCGCCTGGCCCCGACGCCCATGCTGTGCCATAAGCCCGGAAGTTGAGAGGTATGACTCAAACGAATCTGATACGGCCGCAAAGCCTTAACCGGCTCGACCCGGTGCTGCGGGAGGCGGCGAGCGAGCTGGGGGTCGTCGAGTTCCGGGCCGAATCGCTGCCCGCCGAGCGGGAACGGGCCAACAAGGCCGCCGCCGAACGGGCCGCAGCGGCCAACACCGAAGGTGTCGACATCGAGTCGCTGTCCATCGCCGGCCCGGAGGGTGGCCAGTTGGCTCTTCGGTTGTATCGCGGTCGCGTCGAGAGCACTTCGGGGGCGCCGGTGGCCTTGTATGCCCACGGCGGCGCTTTCGTGACCGGAAACCTGGACACCGACCATGCGCAGTGCGTCGAGCTGGCCCGCGCGGCGGGCTGCCTGATCGTCTCGGTCGATTACCGGCTGGCTCCCGAAAACCCGTGTCCGGCGCCCTTGCAGGATCTTGATGCGGCGTTGCGCTATGTCATCGACAACAGCGCCAAGCTGGACGCGGATCCGTCGCGCATCGCGGTGATGGGCAGGGATGCCGGTGCCGCGCTGGTCGCCGGCCTGGCTCAGCGCACGTTCGACAACGAGGGCCCGCAGATTCTCATGCAGATCCTGCACCAGCCGATGCTCGACTGCGATGCGACGCCGTCGCGGCGTGAGTTCCAGCGCACACCCGGACTCAACGGTCCCGCCGTCAGTCGCGCATGGAGCCACTACCTCGGCCCGGACAGCGTTGGCGGTCAACATGTTCCGGCGCACCGGGCGAATCTGGAGGGGCTCCCTCCGACGTTCATGAGCTGCTCGGAGATCGACCCGTGCCGCGATGAGGCGATCGCCTACGCCAACCGGCTGCTGCATGCCTTCGTCCACACCGAATTGCACGTCATCGCAGCCACATTCAACGGCTTCGATGCGATCGTACCGGATTGGGTTGTCTCGCAAGAGAACCTGGCTCTGCATGCGATGTCGCTGCGCCGCGTGTTCGCGATGTAGCAACGGATGATCACCTACCCCATGCCCAGGAAGGCCAAGTCGGCACCATGACCGTCGTCGAATCACCCGAAACGATTCTGTTCGCCTCGACAACCCAGTCGTTTCTGCAGAAGGAAGCGCCGCTGCGCCGCGTCCGGGAACTGCATGCCGAAGGAGTGTCCTTTGACCCCGCCTGGTGGCAGCGCGCGGCCGAACTCGGGTGGACGGCTCTACTGGTTCCGGAGCACCTTGGCGGCGGCAGTGTCTCCGACAGCGGCGTCACGGATTTGGCCATGGTCGCCGAACAACTCGGCAAGACGGTGGCGCCGGGACCGCTGTACCCGGTCAGCGTCGTGCTCACCGCGCTCGTCGAAAGCGCCGACGCGCAAACCCATGCCGACACCATCGAGTCGCTGATGTCGGGTGCAGCGGTGGCCTCGTGGGCGGTCTGCGAGCCCGGCCGGGGCTGGGCACCACTGGATCCGTCGGTCACGGCCACCCAGACCGACTCCGGGTACCGGATCGACGGCACCAAGGATCGGGTGGAGGCCGGCGCACAGAGTGGGCTGTTGCTGGTGGTGGCGCGATGCGGGGACGAGATTCGCCAGCTGCTCGTCCCGGCGGACGCTGCAGGCGTCCAGGTTGTGCCGCAGCAGTCGGTCGATCTGGTCAAGCAATTCGCGCAAGTGCGGTTCGACGGTGTGGTCGTCGAGCCGTCCGCGATCGTCGGCAGCGCGGCCGAAACTCCCGCGCTGATCGAGCGGCAGAGCCAGATCGCCCAGCTGCTGCAATGCGCCGAGGTGGTCGGCATCCTGCAGACGGTGTTCGACTTCACCACCCAATGGGCGCTGGACCGGCACACTTTCGGGCGCCCGCTGGCGTCCTACCAGGCGCTCAAACACAACTTCGCCGACATGAAGCTCTGGCTGGAAGCGTGCCGTGCCACCACGGCCGCGGCCGTCGCCGCGGTGGCCGCGCGCTCACCCGAGGCGGGGGTGTCGGTGAGCATCGCCAAGTCGTACGTCGGCGAGATGGCCGGCCGGGTGGTGCAGGCGTGCGTCCAGATGCACGGCGGCATCGGCGTCACCTGGGAGCACGATCTGCACCTCTACCTGCGGCGGGTTGCGTTGTACCGCTCCATGTTCGGCACACCGGAGGAACACAACCTGCGGGTGTATCAGGCCGAGCGAGCGGCGCGCGCGCAGCGATGACAGCCGATCACATGACGCCGACCGAATCCGTCGCGGAGTTCGCGGCCCGGGCCCGAAAGTGGTTGGCGGACAACATGCCAGCCATCGATCCCGACGCTCCGCCTGCCGCGCCGCGCGACGACGAGCGCGCGTGGAACCGGGCCAGGGAACTGCAAAAGCGGCTCTATGAAGGCGGATTCGCCGGTATCTGCTTCCCCCGCGAATACGGTGGCCTGGGTCTGGACTACGAGTACCAGAAGGCATTCGACGACGAGTCGCTGCGGTACGAGATGCCGTTGATCCTCAACGTCCCGACGTTCACCATCTGCTGCGCGACGCTGCTCGACGCGGGCACCGAGGAACAGAAGAAGCAACACATCGCCGCGGCGCTGCGCGGCGACGAGGTGTTGGTCCAGCTGCTGAGTGAACCCAGTGGCGGATCAGATCTGGCCGGTGTGATCACTCGCGCCGAACGCCGAGGGGATCGCTGGGTCATCAACGGTGCCAAGACCTGGAGCACCAGTGCATTCGCCGCGGACTATGGCCTGTGTCTGGCCCGCACCGATTGGGATGTGCCCAAGCACGAGGGGCTGACCATGTTCTTGGTGCCGATCCATCATCCGGGTATCACGTTGCGGCACATCACCATGCTGAGTGGATCCACGGAGTTCTGCGAGGAATTCCTCGACGGGGTGGACGTCGGCGACGATGCGGTTGTCGGTGAGGTGAACGCCGGCTGGGCGGTGGCATCGCGGCAGCTCTACCACGAACGCCGAGCGGTCGGACAGGGCTCGGAGTTCGCCAGCGGCAGCGGCAGCGAGGGGGGCAATTTCAATCCCGTTGACTACGTTGCTCTTGCGGACAAGCTGGGTCAGGCCGACAACGAACGCGTACAGGAGATGGCCGGCCGCGTCATGGTGCATCGCGCGGTTGCCGAGCAGCTGATCGATCATGTGTTCCGCAATGTCAGAGACGGCGTGTTGCCACCCGCCGCCGGCACGCTCATCAGATTGTTCCACTCCGAGACCGTGGCTTTGGATGTCGACACCGCGTTGTCCATCTCGGGAGCCGCCGGTGTGGTCGGGCAGATCGGCGACGGTCTGGAGACCGGGCTGCGCTACTTGTCGCGTCAGACCGTCGCCATCGGTGGTGGCACAACCGAAATGGCTCGCAACGTAATCGGTGAGCGCGTGCTGGATTTCCCGAGGGAATACGCGGCCGATCGCGGGGTGCCGTTCAATCAGGTGCGGCACGGCAAACCCCGCTGACCGAGGTTCCTACTCTTCGACGTAGACGTTCTCGTTGTCGCCACTGGCGACGGGTATCTGAACCATGGACAAGATGTGGTGTGCGGGGCTGCCGGGCGGGGCGATCAGCACACAGTCGCCGCCCTGCCGCAGCGCCCGGTCGCGCGCGGCAGCCAGGGCGCTGACGCCTGCCGATCCCAGGTGAGTGACACCGCTCAGATCGATCGTCAGAGGTGCTATGCCCGAACGGCTTTCGACCGCGATCTGGCGATCCAGGGTGGACGCGGTGTTGGAGTCGACGTCGCCGGTGACCACGATGTGGCCCGGGTAGCGGACCACTGAGGTGAATTCGGGGCTGGTCGCCCGCCGGCGCGATGTTCGGGTGCCGATGGCGTCGGTGACGAAGTTCGCCGGCCGAGTGAGCCGGTGCGTGAGGCTGGCGGTGGTGCCGTTCTTGCCACGCGTGACCAGCGCCTGGGATACCAGCGCCTCGGCCATCGCCAGGCCGCGGCCGCGGCCCTGCTCGCCCGTGCGGTGATCCTTCCACGTCCCGTGGTCTTGCACGGAGGCGTGCAGGTTGCCGTCGCCGGCCAACGATGCGTCGACGACGACACCGCCGGAAACCTCAGTGCCGTAACCGTGTTCGACCGCGTTCTCGACGAACTCCGAGATCGCGTGCACGATGTCGGAGATGTCGTCGGCGTGAGCACCGATCTGGTTGAGCCATTCACGAAGCCGGGAGCGAACGGTGCGCGCGGTCTGGATCGTCGCGTCCAGTGTCATGTGCAGCGGTGGCGGTGGGGTGCGCCGTTGGGTCGCAAGCAGTGTGACGTCGTCGCTGTAACCGGTCTCCCGGAGCAGCAATTCGAGTGTTTCCGAACAAATCCGGTCGATGCGCCGCGTGGGCTCATCGATCACAAAGCCGCCCTCGCCACGGATGATATTGGCGGCCAGCTCAGCGAACTCGGCGGTGCTGGCGCCCAGCGGCCTGCCGGGTCGCTCGATCAGGCCATCCGAATACAGCAGGATGCAGTCCCCGATGCCCAAGGTTTCGGTGCGCACCGGAAAACCGGTGTGGCTGCCCAGCGGACCCGCGCCGGAGGGCTCCACGTAGCGCGCGTTCGCGTCGGCGCTCACCAACAACGGGGGTGGGTGTCCGGCTGTGCAGTACTGGAATTCGCCTGTGGCGTAGTCGAGTGAGCCCACGCACAAGGTGGCCGACCTGGAGCCGGGCACATATTCGTGGAAGCGGTCGACCGCCTCGAGTGCTTCGGTGACGGTGTGGCCCGCGACGATCTGCATCCGCAGCGCGGTGCGCAATTGCGACATCGCGGCCGCGGCCTCCACGCCATGGCCGACGACGTCGCCGACGACGAGAACCAGCCGATCCCCGAGAGCTATCGCATCAAACCAGTCCCCGCCGGCCGCGGTGTCCTCCGCGGCGACGAGATACTCCGCGCTGACGTCGGCTCCGGGAACGACGGGCACCGAGGCGGCCAGCAACGCCTGCTGCATGACGATCGCGGAGTCGCGGACGTTGCGGTACCGAGCGGACAGTTCCTCCATGTGCGCCTCGGCGGCAAGACGGGCCTGCACGCGCTTCGTGACGTCATCGAAAATGATTTGCACACCCTCGATCGATCCGTCCGGTCGGCGCCGCGCCGTGACGAGAAAGTCGAAGTACCTTTCCACGATTCCGGAACCTTCGAAATCGGCCTGCAGCCGCCACTCGGAGCCGGATTGCGATTCACCGGTTTGATAAACCCGGTCGAGCATCTGGAAAATCTGCTGGCTGCCCAGTTCGGGATAGACGTCCTTCGCCAGCATGCCCACCGGCTCGGGGAAGGGATTCAGCGCGCGGTAAGCCCCGTTGAGTGCGACGAAGCGATGCTCGGGGCCTTCCAGGCCAATGAGCATGGCGGGGACATTCTCGAAGATGCGGCGCACATCGTCGGCCGCACCCACAGTTTTGTCCCAGTCCTTTTCGGCCACCATATGGCCGTCCCTCCTACGGAGCCTCCCTGCGGGCCTTTGTTATGGACCGAGTCAAAATAATCTCAAATGCGCCGCCCTATTTGTCATGCGCAAGTAATCAGATTAGCAACGGCGGCCGGGTGAAGGGTGCATCAGTTTGCTAACGAGGCCCGGACGGCGTCGTGACCGGGTCGTGGACTGGGCGGGGACGCAGCCGTCGACAGGGCGGAATCCGTGGTCGGGTGCAGCCGCAATTGGCCGTCGAGATTGCCGGCCCGGATCAGCCGGGCGACCGCGGAGTCGCAGCTCACGAGGCGCAATTCGACCCCGCGGTCGCGGCACCGCTCCGCCTCGGCGGCCAGGACGGCGAATGCGCAGCAGCCCATGAAATCCAGTCCGGTGACGTCGACGATGAACGGGCCAGGCCCGTTGGCGACCGTGGCCGCCTCGCCGATCAGCTGGCGCCAGGTGTTCTCGTTGGAGGCATCGACCTCGCCGCCGGCCAGGACTATCACCGCAGCTCCATTGCGCTGGATCGTTGCCCGCAGGGTGCTGCGCGGATCGCTCAGCTCAGCGAGCAGCTGGGCGCTGAGCGTCGCAGGGGACAGGTACGACTCCACGGAAACCCTGTCCATCGCGCGCTCCCTAGTCGCCCCCCGGCGATGTCGTAAATCGATGCCCGTCAATAGCCGAAGACAGACCTTCGGATGACGCGCAGAGGTTCTTTTCTATAGCAAGGCCGAAGCCCGCGTCTACCGACCCGCCGTTGACCAGGGCAGACAACTGAGGCGGGCGCTGCTCAGGGTTCGATCAGGCGGAGACCGGCTTCTTGGCCGGCTTGGACACCTTCATGAGCTTCATCAGGTTGCCGCCCATGATTTTGGCCTTGTCCTCGTCGCTGAAGTCGGTCAGCTCGTCGACGAAGGTGATCGGGTCCTTGAGGCCCTCGGGGTGCGGCCAGTCCGATCCGAAGACCACCCGGTCGGTGCCGACCATCTTGACGATCTCGGCGAAGCGGTCCTCCCAGAACGGGCTGACGTAGACGCACCGCTTGAAGGTCTCGATCGGGTCTTCGGCGAACGCCTGCGGCATCTTCTTGTAGACGCCCTTGAGGCCCCTGAACAGGGTCGGAACCCAGTCGGCGCCGTTCTCGATGGACAGGATCCGCAGGTCGGGATTGCGGGTCAGCGCACCGTGGCAGATCAGCGCGCCGAACGCGTCTTCGATGGGGCGGTGGCCCATCGCCAGGCTCCGGAAGGCGGTCGGTTTGAACGGCAGGAACTCGTCGCCGGGCTCCCAGATGTTGAGCAGCTCGGAGTATCCGCTGTCGGAGGCGTGCATCGATACCGGGATCTCGGCGCGCACACAGGCCTGCCAGAACGGGTCGAACTCCTCGAGGCCGAACGACCGGCTGCCGCGGTAGCCGGGCACCGGTGCCGGGCGGACCAGCACGGTGCGCGCGCCGCGCTCGAGGCACCATTCCAGTTCTTCGAGCGCGCGGTCCACGATGGGCAAGGTGATGACCGGGGTGGCGAAGATGCGGTCCTGGTAGTTGAACGACCACTGCTCGTGCATCCACTCGTTGAGGGCATGGATGACGTCGTGGGTCATCTCCGGGTCGTCTTTCATGCGCTCTTCGACCAGGCTGGCCAGCGTCGGGAACATCAGGGCGTAGTCGATGCCAAGTTCGTCCATGACCTCGAGGCGTGCACCGGGTTCGCGAAAGGCGGGAATGGCCTTCATCGGCTCGCCGAGGATCTCGCGGTAGCTCTTACCTTGCGAGCCGTTGCGGAAGTAGTCCTCCTGGGCGCCCGGCCGGGCCACCACCTCGAACGTCGGGTTGGGGATGTAGTCGCTGATGTGGCCGCGCACCACGATCTTGGTCCGACCGCGGACCTGAACGTAATCGATGACGTTCTTGCGCTTGTCCGGAAGGAACTTGGTCAGTGCTTCCTGCGGTTCGTACATGTGGTTGTCGGCGTCGAACACGGGGTACGGAAGCTCGCGAGAGGGCATGGCGATCTCCTTGCAGAAGTCTGGGATTCTCAATTGTGGTAATGACGTTACCACCATTGCGGGGGCAGGTGTACACGGTCTACGGGCGCAATCCTGACGTTGGTGTCGCGCCGTTGATGATCGCGAAATTCACGGTCGCCGTCGCGGCGAGTTCGTCGCCGCCGTCGCCGTAGATGTCGATCTGCATGACCATCGCCCGGCGCCCGGCCCGCAACATCCGGGGCACCGCGAGCGCGGAACCCTGCCGGATCGGCCGCAGGTAGCGGATGAAGAGGTCGGCCGTCGTCATGGTGGTGCCGGGCTCCAGGAAATCCAGCCCGAATTGTCCGCCCGCCACATCGACCAGCGTGGCGATCAGGCCGCCCTGCAGCGCGCCGGACGTGTTGACCACATGCGGGCTCACCGGCATCGTCATCGCGAATTCGCCGTCGCGGGTCACTGGTCGCATCCCGATCTGGGCGAACAGCTCGGCCAGTGAGGGCTGGGGCGCTTCGTCCTCGGTGTCGCGGATGCCCAGCGCCCGGCTGGCGAAGTCGTACAGCTGGCCGGTGTCGATCGGTGTTCCGTTCAATTCGCTTCCCAGCCAATGCAATCGCTGCGCGCCCATGATGGTCTGCATGACGATCGCGGCCGTTGCCCCGACGTCGAGGGCCGGGTTGAAGACACCCTCGGTGATCCCTTGTCCGACGATGTGGCGAATCAGCTGATGCAACGGGGAGAGGACGCGGGCGTATTCGCGGGGACGGGTGTCGGCCAGATGCTGGTTGTACAGGTTCAGTGCCCGGTTCAAGCTGTCCTGCGTGCTGGATTCGGGTTGCTGGCTGAGGCGATCGATCACCAGCTTCAGCGCGGCGGTGCTGTCCAGGCCATCGATCTCCGAGCGCCAGGCGTGTACCGACTGAGCGATGGTCCGGTCGAACAAGGCGAGCAGCAGCTCGTCCTTGCTGCTGAAATGTTGATAGAACGCCCGCAGCGAGGTCTTGGAGCGCGCGACGACCTCTTGCACGGTGAAGTCGGTGCGTCCGGTTTCGCCCAGGATCTCGACGGCCGTCTTGATGAAGCGGTCACCGCGCGTTGTTTCAACCTCGTCATTGACGCCGGTCATGACGCTCGTCCCCTTCCTCCGCGCCGTGGTTGCGCTAGGAGAATGAGGTTACCGCTCGTGGCGAGATATCCGCGAAACCGGCCGACGGTGGGTCGGCGGGCGGCGGCTACGCTACCTACTCCGGCGTCTCGCCCTGCCGCTTCTTCAGTTTGCTGTAGACCACCGCGGCGCCGCCGACCGCGACGAGGACCGGCCATTCCACGACGGCGAACAAGCCGATCGCCGACGCGGCGACCACGGTGCGCCCGCGGATGCGGCCGTCCTTGATTCCGGTGCGGACGTCCCTGGCCGTGACCACGACGCCTTCGGCAATCGAGGTCCCGACCTTGCTGACCGTTGAAACGGTCTCGGTGGCAACCGCATTCGCGGACTTAGTGGCGCGTTCGATGAGCGTCAAGGGCCCTCCCAATTTCGAGTTGTCGAGCGTGTGGCCAATTATTCGCCGTCCGTTTGCCTTTCAGATTCTCTACGTCGCTTGCTGGATCCCCTGAGTCCATACGGTGAAGCGACACGTACATCCGCTGGAGTCTGCTGCGTGAGTCTGAAATGTCAAGCCGAATTACTGCGAGAGGGTGACAAGCACAAATATGGTCATCGAGCCGATCTTTTCAGGGCTTCGGATGGTGGTCGCAGGCGGCGCAGCCGCGGCAGCTGAGCTTTTAGGTGGGGAACGTCCTCGTCGCCGGTGGTCGGGCAACGGTCGAGGATGGATTGAACTGCGGGTGCCCGATCAGTCTCGCTCGGCCGAGTACGCGGACGTCGTGCAGAGGACGATTGGCAGCGCCCCGGGTGTCGCACGCACACAGGTGAATTGGCCGCTGTCGCGGCTGATCGTCGACATCGACCAGAACGGGCCGACAGTCGACAAATTGGCGCTGATGGTGGAGGCCATCGAGCGATCGTTTGCCGAGACGGCCACTCCAGCTTTGATATCCGAGGGACCCACGCCCGAGGCGAGCGCCGGTCCGGCGGTGCTCGACATCCCCGGGGACGGCGCGGAGGTCGTCAACCGGTTGAGTCTGCTGGCGGCCAAGTTCGCGTCGCTGGGTGTGACGACCGTGTTGCAGGTGACGCGGACGCCCAGGTTGCCGCGGGCCTTTGCCGCCGCGACCACCTTCGCCGAGGCGCAGCCCGACGTTCGCAAGGTCTTCGAGCGCACCATGGGCCGCGCCCGCGCCGACGCGGTGCTCGCATTGGGAACGGCCGTCACTCAATCGCTGGGTCAAACCCCGTCGGTGATCGTCGCCGACATCCTGATGCGCAGCCTGCGACTCATCGAATCCCTTGCGGCCGTGGACGCCTGGCAGGAGCACGAACCCCAGCTGGCGATCAGCGCTGCTTGCGAGTCGGAGCCGGAATCGTCGCGGCCGCGGCCGGTGCCGGACACGGCGGCCGAAAACTACGCGAGGGCTGCCACAGCCGCCGGCCTCGCCGGTGCCGTCGCGCTGTGCGTGAGCGGTGGCGCGGGGCTGGCCAGTGAGGCGGTGATCGTCGCGGCGCCGCGGGCACTCAACTACGCCCGCGAGTCGTTCGCCACCACCTTCAGCGCCGGCTTGAATCGAAACCATCAGACCCTGGTATTGCGACCCGAGGCGCTGCGGCGCCTCGACGGCGTCGATGTTCTGATCATCGACCCCGCGGTGCTGGTCGGCGAAAGCCTGCGTGTCGCCGAGATCAACGGAGTGGACGGAGAACTCCACACGAAGGTATGGCAAAGCGCCCAAACCGATGTCGACGCCGGTCTGCTCGGTCCCGGTGTGCACAGCGGGTGCTCGCTGTCACCCGCACATCAACTGCCCGCCCTGCGGGACCTGGAAGTCGTCGTCTCGCGCAGCGCGGACCCCTTCGCCGAACCACTGCTGGCCGCGGCACGTTCCGCGGATCTCAAACTCGTTTCGGTTGACCAGGCCGACGCTGGCCACCTACGCGGGACCTTCGACGAACTCGTGCCGATCGGCGACGATGTCGATCGCGGAATCCACGACGCCGTGCGGCAATTGCAGGCGCAGGGCAAGGTCGTTGCCGTCGTCGGGCGAGACCTCCGGCATGCCTTCGCAGCCGCGGACATTGGGCTGGCGGTCTGGGCTACTGGCCAGCCGCCCGCGTGGACGGCGGACGTGCTGATACCGAACCTCAAGGTCGCCTGCCGGATCGTCGACGCCATTCCCGCGGCTAAGTCGGCGGCGCGGCGCGGCGTCGAATTAGCGGCTGCCGGAACGGTTCTCGGGTCGCTCACGCTGCTGCCGGGGGTTCGGGCCGCCGGAGTTCGGCCGAGCATCGCGGCCGCCGCGCTCGCGCTGATTCCCGGATACATGATCGGGCGTGGGGTGACCAACCAGGCCGACCCGGACGCGGCCACCGACATCGAATGGCATGCGCTGGACGCGGATCAAGCGCAGGAAAAGCTCCGCATCCTGCGCCCGGAGCTTGCCAACCGTGCCGCCGCGGAGGCCTCACAGCCGAAAACGGGATTGCGGAAGGTGGCCGCCAACTTTGCCGACAGCAGCAAAGACGTCGTCGAGGCAATGTGGCACGAGATGCAGGATCCGCTCACGCCGATCCTCGCCACCGGGGCAATGGCCAGCGCGCTCGTCGGTTCTCCGATGGACGGTGCCCTCGTCGGAATCGTGCTCTTCGGCAGCGCCGGAATCGCGGCGGCGCAACGTCTCAGCTCGGATCGTCAGCTGAAGAAGATGCTCAGTGCCCAGACGCCGATGGCCCGCATCGTCACGGGGCCGGACCAGTTCGAGATGGTGGATACCGGACAGCTGACGGTCGGAACGACCATCGAGGTCCGTGCCGGCGAGGTCGTTCCCGCGGACGCGCGGCTGTTGAGTGCGGTGGCCGCGGAGGTCGACGAATCGTCGCTGACGGGCGAGTCGTTGCCCGTCACGAAGAATCCCGCTCCGACGCCGGGCCGCCCCCTGGCCGAACGCGCCTGCATGATTTACGAGGGCGCGACCGTGCTCAGCGGTGTGTGTCGCGCGGTGGTGGTCGCGGTCGGCGGCTCGACCGCCGCGGGCCGGGCCATGGCGCTGGCGCCTCGTCGCCGCGATGAGGTGGGGTTGCATGCCCAGCTGGCCGGCGTGACGGCGAAGGTGTTGCCGTGGACCCTGACCGGCGGCGCCGGCGTGGTCGCGACGGCATTGCTGCGGGGATCGGGCATTCGGGAGGCGGTGACGAGCGGTGTGTACTGCGCGGTCGCCGCGGTGCCCGAGGGTCTGCCGCTGGTCGCGACCCTGGCCCAGCGCGAGGCGGCCCGACGCCTGACCGAACGCAACGTTCTGGTCAGGGCTCCGCGTTCGGTCGAGACGCTGGGACGCGTCGAGGTGGTCTGCTTCGACAAGACCGGGACGTTGAGTGAGAACCGCCTCGTGGTGACGTCGATCTCCGCGCAGCCGGACTTCGACGAGGACGTGATCCTCGAGCGCGCCGCGCTCGCGACCCCCGTGGCGATCCACGAGCACGCGCCGCTGCAGGCGACCGATGCGGCGGTCGTCAACCGTGCCGGATCTCAGCCGAAGCGCGACCGCGAGTTGCCTTTCCGGGCCGGGCGGGCCTACGCGGCCGGGCTGGACGGTCGCACGCTCGCGGTCAAGGGCGGACCGGAGATCGTCCTCTCGGCGTGCGTCGAGGGTCGCGACGACGCCGTCCGTGAAGCGCTGCTGGCCCACGTCCACGACATGGCCGCCAGCGGACTGCGGGTGATCGCGGTCGCCGATCGGCGGTTGACCGACGCCGAGCTCGCGATCGCAAACGAGAAGGGTCTCGAACCGCTGTGTGGTGACGGGCTGCGCTTGCTGGGATTCCTCGGCATCACGGACACGCCGCGGGCCGACGCCAGGGAACTGCTGCTGGGGTTGGCGAAGCGCGACATCGGCGTGCGGATCATCACCGGCGACCACCCGGCCACCGCTCGCGCCATCGCGCGTGAGATCGGCCTCGACGTCTCGGACGATCGCATCGTCACCGGGGCCCGCTGGGAGCGGTTGTCGATCGCCGAGCGTGCGGAAGTGGTCAAGGACAACGTCATCTACGCGCGCATGTCTCCCGAGCAGAAGGTTCAGATCGTCCAGCAGATCAGCCAATCCGGGGTGATCACCGCGATGGTGGGCGACGGCGCGAACGATGCCGCGGCGATCCGCGCCGCGGCCGTGGGGGTGGGCGTGTCGTCGCACGGCAGCGACCCGGCTCGCGGTGCGGCCGACGTGGTCTTGACCGAGGGCCGCGTCGGAAGCCTCCTGGAGGCGATCGAGGAGGGTCATCGACTGTGGCAGCAGGCGCAGGCCGCCGTCGCGATGTTGTTAGGCGGCAACGCCGGCGAAGTGGCCTTCAACATGTACGGCACCATGGTGCGCGGGATCGCGCCGCTCACCGCCAGGCAGATCCTGCTGGTGAACATTCTGACCGACGTGTTCCCCACGACAGCGGTCGCGGTCAGCGCGGTGCGCAACATGCGGCCGCCCTCGCAGCGCGGCATCAACATGGACGACCTGTCCCACACCGTTGCTATCCGTGGCGCCGCAACGACACTGGGCGCGAGCCTCTCGTGGAGCATGGCCCACTTGACCCGCCCCACCCCGCAACGCGCGGCGACGGTCGGATTGGTGGGCCTGGTCACCACGCAACTCGGACAGACGTTGCTGGAATCACGCGATCCACTGGTGATCGGTACGTGCGCAGGAACATTCGCCGCGATGTTCGGCCTCATCACGACACCCGGCGTCAGTGGGCTCGTCGGGTGCGTTCCCCTCGGTCCGTTGGGCTGGATCGAAGGGGTGGCTCCGGCCGTCGGGTTGACCGTCCTCACGGCCGCCAAGCCGGACCTCTTGCTCCGGGCCGCGTCGATCATCGGTAAACGTGTCACGAGGCATGCGGGCGACGCCGACCGCTACTTGACCAACGTGGTGTCGTCGGCGAGAACGTGGGTCCAGGACCTGCCCGGGTTGGACAACAGCGCGGTCGACGAAGACCGGGAACGGGCACCTCAACTAGCCCTCGCGCCAATCGGCTGATCGACCACAAGAAGAGAGGCAGACATGACTGCACTAGACGAAGAGCAGACACGCGCTTCGGACGAGGCGGTTGACGAAGTTGACGAAGTCGATTCCGACGAAACGGATCTCGACGCCGACGAGCTCGACGCCGACGAGCTCGACTCCGAGACGGCTGCCGACGAGGTACCGTCGGCGTACCGCTTGGTGGCGCACCGGCACTCCAAGCGGGTCGCGTTGCTGCGCAGGTTGCGGAAGTTGGAGAAGCGTGCGGTCGAATTGCCGATCGTCGGAAAGCTGCACGCGCCCGACACCCACGACGTTGTGTATGTGGCGGGGATGGCGGCGTTGCTGGCGTTCGGCGCCGTCGAACTGCCGATCGCATTGATCGTGCTGGGCGGGCACGTGCTGGTGAAGCAACACCAGAGTCGTTCGCTTTCGGCGATCGGCGAAGTCATGGAAGACGTGTTCGGCCACCACATCTAAGCCCGGGTGGGCTGACCGGTCAGGTGGGAACCGTCATCGGCCTGTCGCCGGACCAACGTTGACTCGGCGTTACCCGCCCCTGGCGGCTATCAGCGCCGAGCGGTTCACCTTGGTCGCCGCCGTGCGTGGAATGGTGTCCACGAACTCGACGGTCTTGGGAGCCTTGTACGGTGCCAGCCGCCCCTTGGCGTATTCGATGACCTCTTGTTCGGTGAGCGGGCTTTCGCCGTCGAGTGAGGCGAGCTGGATCACGGCATGCACCCGGCGCCCCCACTGCTCGTCGGCGAGCCCGATGACAACGACATCAGCGATGCCGGGGTGGCCTGCGAGTGCGGATTCGACCTCTGCCGGAAAGACATTGGCGCCGCCGCTCACGATCATGTCGACACGGCGGTCGACGAGGTAGAGAAAACCATCCTCGTCGAGGTGGCCGATGTCGCCGGCGGAGCGGAACCCGTCGTCGGTCGAGGGTAGTGGCGGTGCCCCGCCCAGATACCGGTATCCGGCGCTCATGGGTGCGCGCAGATAGATGTCGCCGTCCTCACCGGTGGGCACCGGCTTTTTGTCGGCGCCCAAAATTCGGATCTCGGTGTCCCGGAAGCCGCGACCGACGCTGCCCGGATGGGTCAGCCACTCGTCGCCACGCAGTGCGGTGAGCCCGAGATTCTCCGTCATGCCGTAGGCCGTCACGATCTGTTCGGGACTCAGCAGCTCGAACCAGGTGTGCAACAGCGAGGGCGGCATTACCGCGGCGCCCTGCAGGATGAACACGATGCTGGACAGGTCACGCTGCCGCACGTCGGGCCGCGCCGCGATGCGCGCCAGCATGGTGGGCGTGGCCGTGAAGTTGGTGATCGAAAAGCGTTCGATCACGTCCAAAACCAATGCCGCATCGAACTTTTCGAGTATCACCAGGTGGTCGCCGGCCAGCAGGAAGAGAAAGGTCGCGAAGCCGTTGGTGTGATACATCGGTGCGGGCACCATGATGGTCTGTGGCTGCGCCACAGGTGTCCAGTTCGCCATGAATGGTTCGCCCTGCGCGGGGATCCATAACGAGGGTGCCAGGTTGAGGATCACTTTGGGCACGCCGGTCGAACCGCTGCTGCAGATTCCGTTTGCGGTGGGGGATACGGCGGTGGGCAGCGCCTCCTGGGACTCGCCCGCTGCGCGCGCCTCGAACTCCCAGCGGGTCTGTTCGTCGACGACGACGGCGGGGTCGATCACCGCGCGCACCCGATCCCGCTCCCATTCGGGCAGGTCCCAGTGCATGGGAATGGGGACCGCGCCGATCTTCCAGCACCCCAGGGCGGCCAACACCAGATGCTGTGAGTTCTGGATCGCGAGTGCGACAAGGGAACCCGTTTGCGCGCCAGCGGCGGCCAGGGCCCGTCCCCACTGGTTGGCGCGGGCGTCGAGCTCGCCGAACGTCAGCGTCTGCGCGGTGCCGTCGAGCGCGACGTCGGTCACGGCAGTGTCGTCGCGTCGCTCCGAAGCGAGCTGGGAAAGTTTGGTGGCGAACGGGATCCCGTCCTCGAACGGGTTGGGGGTCACCCCAGCTTCGGCGGACTCGGTGCTCACGGGCGCCACTCTCCCCCGCATGCGGGAGGTGCCCCCACCTCATCGCTGCGCTCTGCGTCGTCGCCGCCGCGGCTCACGCCGATTGCTCCACCGGTGCCTCGCTGAATAGTGTCTCCAGGGAGCCGTCGCGCACATCGGCGATCAGCCGCAGCCCGAGCGCTTCGGCGCCCAGCGGCAACCGGATCAGCGGCTGGGTATGCCGGTCGAGCACGCTGACGTCGGACTCATCGCAAAAACCCAGAGCGCCGAGCAATTGGTGCGAGGTGCGCAGCACCTGGCGTGCGGCGTCGGCGGCCTTGAACCTCAGCACCAGTGCGTCCGCCGAATGGATCTGCGCGGGCAGCGATTCCGGGCGGCAGATGGTGAATTTCGCGAGTTCGTGCAGCCCGCGCACCGCGACTGCGGCATCCGCGACCGCGAACCGGACGGATTGGAACTCGGCCAACGGCTGGCCGAACTGGATCCGGGCCTGCACATGTTCGGTGACGATGTGCAGCGACCGCTGCATTGCTCCCAGAATCCGCCATGATCCCAGCACGAGATGAAGATTAACGTCGGCGGCCGGGACTGTCCCATCGGGTGCGCTTAACGAGGCCGGCACCAGGAAGGGTCCGAGTTTGGCGTTCGTCCGCGAGGCCAGGTCCAGGCGGTATCGGTTGCCATCGAGGTCTGCGGCGATCCAGTCGCCGGGCAGGTCGCCGTGGTCGACGCGCGGCGCCTCGGGATTGACCAGGGCCAGCCGCGCACCGTCGATCGCCAGCAGCTCGTCGACGAGCGGATAGGGCAGCACATCCGCCCCGGCGGCCTGGCAGAGCACCGCGGCGGCCAGCAGGTCATCGGGCCCGGAGCGAACGTCGAGCTCGAACGCGCCGAGCTCGCTCAAGGCGGTGCGGGCCGCGTCCCGGATGCCGTCGTCGGTCTCGGCTCGCAGCGCGGCCTGGGGCCCGCCCAATCGGGCGAACCGCTTGGTGGCGACCGCCGCAAAGTCACTAATGTCTTGTGGCAGTGTGGTTTTCACCGGTGTCCTCCCAGGGCGTCCCGTGCCACTAGTATGCGCTGCACCTCGATGGTGCCGGATGCCACGGTGGCGGCCTGTGCGTAACGCCAATGGTCTTCGATCGCCCCGTGCAGTGCCGCCGATGGGCCGCTGTCCAGCGCAGCCGGACCCAGCACGTCGAAGAGCAGCTCGGCCACCTGCTGGTCGCAGGTGGTGGTGGCGATGCGGGCGGCGCTCGCTGCCGCACCGGCTGACGGGTCGTCCTGCAGCGACACGGCACGATAGGCCAGCAGCCTGGCCACCCGCAGATCGACGAGCGCCCGCACCCAGCGGGCGCGAAGCGATTCGGGCAGTTGGTCCCAGTCGTCACCGAGCTGGGTTTGTATTCGGTGCATCAGCGATTCGCAGCGCGCATAGCGCGCGATGCCCACCCGCTCGAACGCCAGCGCTTCGCGCATCACCCGCCAGCCGTCGCCCGGCTCGCCGAGCACGTCGCCGGGCAACGCCTGCACGCCGTCGAGGAACATCTCGTTGAGGTGATGCGGTCCCAGCATCGACGAGATCGGTCGCACCGTGAAACCGTCGCGGTTCATGGGGATCAGAAAAAGGGTGAGCCGCTTGTGCTTTGGCGCAGCGGGGTCGGTGCAGGCCGCCAGCACACACCACGACGCCATTCCGGCGTACGACGTCCAGACCTTCTGGCCGCTGATGCGCCAACCGTCACCGTCGGGCACCGCGCGGGTACGCAGCGAGACGAGGTCCGTTCCGGCCTCCGGTTCGGAAAATCCTTGGCACCAGATCACATCCCCGGAGGCGATGGCCGCGAGGTGCTTGGTCTTCTGCTCGGCGGTCCCGTACCGCATCAGCGCCGGGCCGACCCAGTTGATTCCCATGTACTGGGGACCACGCGGCTCGTGCTGGGCCCACATCTCCTCACGCAACACCGTCTGTTGCCAGACCGAACCACCGCCGCCGCCGTGCTCTTTCGGCCAGGCCAGCGCGAGCAGTCCCTCGGCCGCCAGCAGCTTGCAGAACGTCTCGGTGGTGGCCAGGTCTTGCGGGTCATCGGTACAGGCGCCGAGGAAGTCGGCGGGAACGTGCTTGTCGATCAACTCGCGCAGGCGGTGTCGCAGTTCGACGGCGTCGTCGCCGAGGTCGTAATCCATCGTCATCCCTTCGGCAGCCCGAGCAGCCGCTCGGCGATGATGTTGCGCTGCACTTCCGACGTGCCCCCGTAGATGGTGGCGGCCAGCGCGTCCTGGCGTTCAAACAGCAGATCGGGGTCGCTCGCCGAACGCGGCCCTTGAGCGGCGGCCGCGAGTTCCCAAACACGTTGCAAGGTAACCGATCCCAGAAGCTTCATGATGTCGCCCTCCGGGCTGGGCCGCCCGGCCAGCTCATTGCCCAGGGTGCGGTATCCGGTGGCCCGCAGTGCTTCGGCATCGGCGAGCAACGAGCCGAGCTCGGTGTAGAGGTCCTCGTTGTCGCCGTCGCTCTTGGCGTGGCGCACCGAATCGAGTCCGCGCTTGATCTCGACCCAGTTCATGATCCAGATCATTTGGCGTTCATGGTGCAACGACGACATCGCGACGTTCCACCCGCCGTTCTCCGGGCCGAGCAGGTTGTCCGCGGGCACCTCGACGTCGTCGAGGAAGACTTCGCAGAACGTCTCGTCGGAGATCGAGGACATCCGGATGGGTTCGATGTTCACCCCGGGCGCGGTGAGGTCGAGGATCAGACAGGAGATGCCGCGGTGTTTCGGCGCGTCGGGATCCGTACGCGCATACAGGGTGCACCACCGCGATTCGTGGGCTTGCGTGGTCCAGATCTTGTGACCGTTGACCCGGAACACGTCGCCGTCGCGTTCGGCGCGGGTGCGCAGGCCGGCGAAATCCGATCCGGCTTCCGGCTCGGACATGCCCAGCGCCCACCATTCGTCGCCGCGCAGCAGGGGCACGAGCAGGCGCTCGATTTGAGCGGGCGTGCCGAACTGGCGAATGCCGGGCGCGGCGACGCCGGGACCCTGGATGTTGGGCAGCTTCGGCGCCGAGCGCAGCGCCGCCTCGATGCGAATCTCCATGGCGTCGCGCAGGTCCAGCGAGCGGCCGCCGTGCTCGCGCGGCCAGGTGGGTTGCAGCCAACCCGCTTCGAAGGCCGCGCGTTGGTAGTCGCGGCGCAGCGGGATATCCCAGCGGTACTGCCGATACCGCTCGTAGTAGTCGTGGGGCAGGAACTCGGCCAACCAGCCGGCGAACTCGTCGACCACCTCGGAACGTGTTGCTGTGCTTGTCATGCGGCACCTCCTGCGAAGCGACGGCCGATCTCGCGGTAAAGCGCGCGACTGTCGCCCAACAGCGCGGCGCCCTGCCAGGCACGCCGGACATAGAGGTGCATGTCGTGCTCCCAGGTCTGGGCCAGCGCCCCGTGCACCTGCACTGCGGTACGCGCACAGTGGGACGCGGCGTCGCCGGCCGCCGCCTTGGCCAGCGCGGCGGCGGTCCAGGCGGCCCCTTTGTCGGCGTGGGTGTCGGCGTCGCCGAGTCGGGCGGCCGCCGCGTAGGTGAGGCTGCGGGCGCGTTCCACGCTGACGTAGTTGTCGGCCAACGCATGTTTGATGCCCTGGAACGCGCCGATCGGCGCGCCGAATTGGCGTCGCGCCTTGGCGTGCTCGACGGAGCGGTGCAGGGCGGCACTGGCCACGCCGACCAGGTCGGCGGCGGCCGCCACCAGGGGCGCCGCCAACGCCGATTCGACGTCGACGGGAGCGACTACCACTGGCTCGGCATCGATTTCGACATCGGCCACCGGCTGGGCGGGATCGGTGGATTCGCCGGCCACGATCCTGACTCCGTCGCCGCTACGGGCCACGGCGGCCACGACCCCGTCGCCCGTCGTCGCCAGTGCGACGATCAGCTCGGCACGCGTCAGGTTGGGGACCGCGACCGCGCGTCCGCGCAGGCGGCCCTGGTGCAGGGTCATCGTCACTCCCGGCAGTCGATGCCAGGGCGGGTGCGCGGCCAGCGTGGCGACGACGCCGCCGGCGATCTCGGCGAGCACGGGTTCGGCGGACGGCCCGGCGGCGCGCAACACGCCCGCGGCCAGCCCGATGCTCGAAAGCAGCGGGATGGGCGCGATCGCCGCACCGCACTCCTCGAGAACCAGGGTCAGCTCGACGGGGCCGAAGTCGCCGCCGGCGTCGGGTGCGGCAAGCTCCGTCCAGCCCAGGTCGACTACCGTCTTCCACAGCGTGCGCCAGCGCTCCGGATCGGTGATCGACTGACGGGCGGCTTCGGGCGGACACTCGGTGCGCAGAATGTCGCGTACGGTGTCCCGCAGCGACAGCTGCTCCGAAGTTAGTCCGACATCCATAAGAGCCCTAACATAGCAAAGATAGTAAACTAGCGAAGCTGGCGCAATCGCGCCTGAGAGCAACATCACCTCACGCATAGGCGGGCGCATGGTCGAGTGGTATCTGTTTTTGCCGCAGGTGCGGCTATCGGCGGCCGACATCACGGCGCGGGCGCGGGTTGCCGAGGCCAGCGGCTTCGACGGAATTGCGTTCATCGATCATCTTGAAGCACCCGGGCTCCCTGGCGAAAGCATTTGGGAGGCAATGACTGTCGCCTCCTGGGTGGCGGCCAAGACGGAGCGGCTGCGCATCGGGCACCTGGTGCTCTGCGACGCGTTTCGGCATCCCGCCGTGCTCGCCAAGCAAGCCGTCACCCTGTCGGACGCGTCGGAAGGCCGATTCGATCTCGGCCTGGGTTCGGGATCCTGGCCCGCGGAATTCACCAGATTCGATGTCGGCCAGCTTGATCCGGTGGCCCGCGTGACGCAGCTCGGTCGTCACCTTTCACTGATCAAACAGTATTGGGGTGACGGCGGCGACGGGGACGGGGCGGTTCAGCTGCCGAAGCGAGCCCACCCGATACCGCTGGTCCTGGGCGGCAGCGGACCGCGAATGATGGAACTGGTTCGTAACCATGCGGATTGGTGGAATCTGCAGGCGAACCACATCGACCGGCTACCCAAGCTGGCCCCGAACGCGGGAGATGCCCGGGTGTCGGTTCAGCAGATGATCGGCTTCGTGCGCTCGGGCAGTGATCCGCAGACCGTGCGCGAGGTGAGCACCCGGCGTTTCGGCAACCTGGGGGCGGGGCTGATCTGCGGTGACGCCGACGAGCTGATCGGTTACTTCGCGGGTCTGGCCGCACAGCGGGTCGAGCGTTTCTACGTGTGGTTCGCCGACTTCGCGGCGCCGGAATCGTTGCACGAATTCGGGGAGTCGGTGATCAAACCGTTTTCTGGCGCCGTCGCCGGGCTTCGGTAGGGACGACCGGCGGGCGGGCATACGGGCCCCGCTGCACGGCGGACAGACGGATCTCCGGCAGGTCGACCGACGGATCAACCGTGTCCAGCCAGGCGACTGCCGCGGCCACGTCGGATATCTGGATCGCATACATCTCGAACGGAACATCCTGCAGCATCTCGGTTTCCACCGGGCCGGGCGTCACGATGTGCACGGCGATGCCGTCGCGATCGACTTCGAGCGCCAGGGCGCGGGCGAACGCGTTCATGCCGGCTTTCGACGCGGAGTAGGCGGTGCGGGCCGGCATCGGCTCATGTGCCGCCGACGACGAGATGAACACAAATCGAGACCCGGCCCGCATCCGCGGCAGCACGGCGGAGGTCACCACGAAACACGAATCCAGGTTGGCCGAGATGATGGCCTGCCATTGGTGGAATGTCTGCTTGCGCGCATACGTTCCGCCCAGCGTGCCCGCCGCGTGCACGACGAGGTCGACCGTCTCCAATGTGCTTATCGCAACGGCAAACTCGTCCGGGTCTGATGCGTCGGCGACGACGTAACGGGCACCGATCTCGTCGGCGGCCGCGCGCAACGGCGCTTCACGTCGCGCCGCCAGCACCACGTCGTACTCCAACTCGCAGAGCTTGCGGGCGCATCCTTTGCCGATCCCGCCGCTGCCGCCGGTGACCAATGCGGTTCGCCTGGACGTGAGAATCCCCTAGCGCCGGATGCCCGGCGGGCGTGACCCCGAACGGGAAAGAGCCTGCGGCGAAACCGCATAGATCCGTTGCCTGGGTCGCCCGGACAACACATAGGTCTGCGTATCGGCCAGGTGACGGCCCGCGATGCGCCGGGCCCGGTCGACGTCGCCCTCGGCAATCATCTCAGTCAGCTTGACATGCGTGTTGAGTACCGCGCGCCGCTGGGTCAGCGACGGATAGGTGCCACGCGCGGCACTCTCGTCCGCCCACTGACGCTCGTGGCTACTCCACAGCGTCTCCAGGCTGCCGACGACCGCGATGATGGTGTGGTTGCCACAGCCCTGGACGATGAGATCGTGGAACTCGCGGCCGATTTCGGTGAAGAGCCGACCGTCCTCAAGATGCTCGGCCATGGAATCGTTGACCTGCTTGAGTTCTGGCACCAAGGTGTCCGCGCGGTCGGGCCGCTGGGCTGCCAACGCGGCGCAGGCGGGCTCGAGTTCCTGCAGTGCCATGCCCAGATCGCCGATCTCAACCGACTCGCTCTGCAAGAGCAGACCCAGCATGTAGGCCGCACTGGTCTTCGCCGGCGCGTGAACCACGGCGCCGCCACGATTCCCGCGCCGGACAGACACCAGGCCCTCGGTCTCCAGGATCCGCAGCGCTTCGCGCAGCGACACCAAGCTGACGTTGAACTGCTCGACGAGCACCTCCTGACGGGGCAGGAGGTCGCCGTCGGCCAATTCGCCGTCGATGATCTGACGGCGCAGCTCGTCGGCTACGATTTCAGCGATCCGCGGGGCCGATAGCCGGCGCCGGGCATCGGGACCAATTCCCAGGGCGGTCATCCAATCCTCGCAGGAAGTAACAGGCGCGAGTCCGCGGCAGCAATGCCCTCACGTACTCGTCTGGCTTAGCTATTTTAGCAGTAATGGTATAAATAGCGTCTCTGATTCACGGTAGGGCGGGTGCGAGTGGGCGAGGAATCCGGCAGTAGGCCGACGCCGCTTCACGAATTGCGGGTCGTCGAGATCAGTGACCGGATCGCCGGCAGCTACTGCGGGAAGCTGCTGGTCGACGCCGGGGCGCAGGTCCGCAAAATCGAACCACCGCAAGGGGATTCGCTGCGACAGTATTCGGCGAGCGGTTCCCCGATTGCCGAGGGCGCGGACTCCCCGTTCTACCGCTACCTCAACGCCGGCAAGCTCAGCGTGACCATCGCCGGGAATCCGGAGCGGCTGAGCGCCGAACTCGCCGGTGCCGACGTGGTGGTTATCACAGCCAACCCGTCGCAGGCCGCGGCCCTGGGCGTCGATCCGCAACGGCTGCTGGCCGACTCGCCGCAGGCGGTGATCGTCACGATCTCCGATTTCGGCTGGACCGGACCCTATGCCGACCGCACCGCCAGTGAGTTCACCTTGCAAGCGTGGGCGGGGTCGCCCGGGTTTCGCGGAGATCCTGCCGGGCCCCCGATTTCGATCGGCGGCGACCTGGGGGAGTACATGGGTGGCGTATTCGCCGCGTTCGGGGCGCTGGCGGTGCGTCGCCGCGTCGAGCGCGGCGGCCCAGGCGAGCACCTCGACCTGTCCATGCTCGAGGCCATGACGCTCATGCAAAGCAGCGAATGGTTGCATTCGCAGCTGCTGCGGGTGCCGCCGGTCCGCCGCACCACCGAGGTGCCGTCGATCGAGCCGGCCAAGGACGGCTACGTCGGGATCACCATGGTCACCGGTCAGCAATGGCTTGACTTCGTGGCGATGGTCGAATGCCCGCAGCTGGAAGAGATTGAACAGCTGCGCTTTCAGATCGGCCGCTGGGGATACCGCGACCTGATCCGCGAACAGATCGGCCCATGGCTGGCCGAACGGACCGTCGAGGAGATCGTCGAACTCGGGCAACTGTTCCGGCTACCGATCGCCGCGCTGGGCAACGGGTCCACGATCCGCGAGTCGGAGTATGTGGCCCGGCGTCAGGTGTTCGTGCCCAACCCCGGCGGATTCCACCAGCCCCGCCCGCCATGGCTGATGTCGGCGTGCGCGCCCGCGCCGGTGGGCGATACCGCGCGACCCGGCGCGGACAACGGCGAATCACCTTGGCAGGCAAGCAAAACCGAATACGCTCCGGCCACCCGGGAGCGTCCGCTGGAGGGCGTTCGGATCGTCGACCTGACCGCGTTCTGGGCCGGGCCGGCGGCAACCCACTTACTGGCCGCGTTCGGTGCCGAGGTGATCAAGGTC
The DNA here is from genome assembly GCF_900157365.1 of Mycobacterium numidiamassiliense. Taxonomy (GTDB): domain Bacteria; phylum Actinomycetota; class Actinomycetes; order Mycobacteriales; family Mycobacteriaceae; genus Mycobacterium; species Mycobacterium numidiamassiliense. The sequence goes on from NZ_FUEZ01000004.1 coordinate 2,238,610, forward strand.
GAGTCGATCCAGCGGCCCGACGGCATCCGCTACTCGGGCGGCATGCGCAAAGACGTGGACGACTGGTGGGAGTACGGCTGGGTGTTCCACGCGATGAACACCAATAAGCGTTCGGTCACTCTGGATTTGGGCTCCGAGGAGGGGCGCCGCCTTTTCACCAGGCTGGCGGCCGGCGCCGACGTGGTGATCGAGAACTTCTCTCCGCGCGTGATGGACCAGTTCGGCCTCACCGCCGACGTGCTCTTGAAGGTCAACCCCAAACTCGTCGTCGCACGGATGCCCGCGTTCGGGCTGGACGGTCCATGGCGGGAGCGGGTGGGGTTCGCCCCCACCATGGAGCAGATCGCCGGCCTCGCGTGGGTGACCGGGCTGCCGGACGCTCCGCCGGTGGCGCCGCGCGGCGCCTGCGATCCACTGGCCGGCGTGCATGCCGCCTTCGCGGTGCTGGCTGCGCTGAATTTCGCCGAACGCACCGGGGCGGGTCAGCAGGTGGAATTGCCGATGCTGGAAACGGTGTTGAATGCCACCGCGATCCAGGCGATCGAGTCCGAGGTCTTCGGGATCACGCTGAGCCGCCGGGGCAACCGCGGTCACGGCGGGTTGGTTCAGAACCTCTACCGCTGCGCGGGAGACGACGATTGGATCGCGGTCACCATCCGCGACGACGAGCAGTGGGCGGCGCTGGTCGACGAGATGGGGCGGCCAGCCTGGTGCGACGATGCCCTGGCCACGGTCGCAGGCCGGCGAGAGCGCGCCGACGAGATCGATCGACGGCTGCAGGAGTGGTTCACCGGGCAGCAATTGGCGGCGACGGTCGAGCGACTGGCCGCCGCGGGCGTTCCCGCCGCTCCCGTGGTGTCGCCATCACTGGTAACCGAGAACCCCCAACTGCGCGATCGGGGATTCTTCGAGGAGTTGAACCATTCCAGCATCGGGTCAGCCCTGTATCCCTGCCCGCCGTTCGCCTTGCTCGCCGGCCAGGACCGGTGGCTGCGCCGCCCGCCGCCGACGCTGGGCGAGCACAATGGGGAGGTATTGCGCGACCGCTGCGGGCTCACCGAGGAAGAACTCGCCCACCTTGCAACCACCGGAGTGATCGGGACCCGCCCCAAGGGTCTTTAAGGAGGCAACTGATGCGCGTGACTGTCGACGGAAACTCTTGTGAGGCAAGCGGTTTCTGTGAGTCAATCGCCCCGGACGTGTTCGAACTGGGCGACGAGGACGTGGTGCAGATCGCGGACGGCCCGGTGCCGGAGCATCTGGAGATCGATGTTCGCGCCGCGGTGGAGCAGTGCCCGAAGGCCGCGCTGCGAATTCAGGAGTGACGCTGTGTCGTCGCGAGACATGACGAGATACGCCGCGATGCGGCCCTACTTCGCGGTTGTCGCCGAGGGTCTGGCGGGCCTGGTGGACGGGACCGATTTCTTCGATATGCACGCCGAGGATGTGGTGGTCGAGTACGTCATCACCGTCCCGGATTACCCGCGCCGAATCGTCGGGCGAGCAGCGCTGGCCGAGCTGTACTCGAATTATGGGGATTCGATCGTGCAGAGCGGCAGCAGCGACGTGTACCGCTATTACGACCCCGAGAAGTCCGTGGTGACTCTCGAGTACACGATGCACGGAACGGTGATCAGCACGGGTGCGCCCTACGTCAACCGGTTCGTCTCGGTGATCACAATCGCGGACCGCAAGATCGTGCACTGGCGCGACTACCTGGACCCGCTGGCGGTGCTTGCCGCATTCGGCGATACGCCTGCGCCGTACTGACCTGGTGCCGCTGCGTGCGCGCCATCATGGGGGTCACGACGAACAACCGTTGCGCCACAAGGCCTTATCGCGTCGGCGTGCCGGCCCGGCCGTCGTTGCCGACCATGCTCCGGCGGACACCGGCGCCGCACGGCGGCACTCGGCAGGCACCCGCGTTGACGTTCTATGCCTAAAATAGTAAAAATAGAACCTGTCGCCGAACCGCGGTCGATCAAGGCGGCCCAATTGCGTTCGGCCGCGTGGGATACGGAGCAGTCGTGACAGATACGCTTTCAGAGCAGGACCCGTCGGAACGCGAGTTCGGCCAGTCCGGCATTGCCTTGTCCACTTACCGGTTCCCGACGGGGTGGTTCATCGTCTCGTTCGCTTCGGACCTGGCCCCCGGTCAGGTCAAGCGGGTGCACTACTTCGGCGAGGAGCTGGTGCTGTTTCGCACCGCGTCGGGCAAGGTGCACGTGCTGGACGCGTACTGCCAGCACCTCGGCGCCAACATGGGGGTCGGCGGCACCGTGGAAGGCGAGCACATCGTCTGCCCCTGGCATGGCTGGCAGTGGCGCGGCGACGGCAGCAACGCGCTGATCCCCTACAGCAAGATCGGGTGCAAGAACAACGTCCGCATCCGCGCCTACCCGGCGATGGAGTGGTACGGCTTCATCGTGGTCTGGCACGAGCGGCACGGCCGGGCGCCGTACTGGCAGCCGCCGGTGCTGCCCGAGCTGGAGACTGACGAGTACTACCCGCTGCACCCACATACCCGGATGCTCAACCGGGTCAAGGTGCACGCGCAGATGATCATCGAGAACGCCGCCGACCCCTACCACGTGCAGTACGTGCACAAGGCCGCCAACCCCGCGAACACCACCTCGTTCGAGGTGTCCGGCTATCACCTGCACGCCACGGTCAGCGCCCACTTCGGCGGCGGCCGGGGGTCGACGTGGTTGACCCCGAACGGGCCGGTCGACGCCAAGATCATCTATGACAACTACTCGCTGGGGCTTGGCATCGTCCGCTTCCCCAGCGAGTTGGTGGCCACGGTCGAGGTCACCGGACAGACGCCGGTCGACGAGGACTACACCGACTACTTCTTCACCCAGGCGTCCATCCGCGAGCCGGGCGACACCGGCGACGCGCCCACCGGCCGCGCCGCGAAGTTCCTGGCGCTGCAACAAGAGGTCATCAAACAGGACTTCTTCACCTGGGAGAACATGAAATACCTGGAGAAGCCGAACCTGGCGCCCGAGGAGGCGCACGACTACGCCGCGCTGCGCCGCTGGGCGCACCGCTTCTACCCGGGTGCCGAGGCGGCTGCCACCGACTTCGGCTACACGGCCAGCGGTGAGCCCGACCCGGCGGCCGCCAAAGCCTGATCGGAGCCAGGTGGACTCCGCCCGCAGTGCGCCGCTCGGGCCGTCCGATTTCGGTGTCGATAGTTTCACCGTGCCGGCCGTGCTCGACCGCCGCGCCGAGCAGCATCCCGACCGGGTGATGATGTCGATCGCCGGAACCGACGTGACGTTCGAGCAGATGCGGCAACGCTCGGCCGCGGCGGCCGCGATGCTGACCGAACTGGGTGTGGGCCGCGGCGACGGCGTGGCCCTGTTCACCGCGACCTGCCCGGCATGGGTCTACTTCTGGCTGGGTGCGGCGCGCATCGGAGCGGTGAGCGCGGCGGTCAACGCGGCGAACAAGGGCGAGTTCCTGCTGCACACCCTGCGGCTGTCGCAGGCCAAAGTGATTGTCACCGATGCCGAGCGCCGGCCTCGCGTCGACGAGATCGCCGACCAACTAGAAACGGTGACTGACGTTGTGGTGCACGATGATTCACTGCGCAGCGCGCTTGAGCGCGCGACCACTAATACGGTCCCCGACGCCTGTGCGCCGCCCGTCGAGGTCGGATCTTTGTTCTACACGTCGGGCACCACCGGACCGTCGAAAGCCGTCGCCACCACCTGGCAGTACCTGTTCTCGGTGGCCGCGACGGTGGCCTCGGCGTGGGAGTTGCGGGCAGGGGAGGTGCTATGGACGGCGATGCCGCTGTTTCACCTGAGTGCGGCGCCCAGCGTGCTGGCCCCGATGTTGGTCGGCGCAACGACGGTGTTGGCGAAGGCTTTCCATCCGGGTGAGGTGTGGGATGACGTGCGTGCCCACCGCGCCATCGGCTTCGCCGGTGCCGGGGCGATGGTCTCGATGCTGCAGAACCTGCCCGCCGATTCGCGCGATGCAGACCTGCCGCTGCGATTCATTTCCGCCGCGCCCATCGACGCCAACTCCTATTCGGAGATCGAAAAGCGCTACGGCTGTCGCATTGTGACGATGTACGGGATGACCGAAGCCTTCCCGATCGCCGTCAAGGGCGTGGCCGACGAAGGAGTTCCGGGCACATCGGGTCGGCCGAACCCCAACTTCGACGTGCGCATCGTCGACCCCGACGGCAAGCCCCTGCCCGCCGACGCCGTCGGGGAGATCACCTGCAGGCCCCGGCATCCGCATGTGATGAGCGAGGGCTACATCGGTGCGGGGTTGCAGGTCGAGCCCCACCCGGAATGGTTCCGCACCGGCGATCTCGGCCGGCTCGATGCGGACCAGAACCTGACTTATGTTGACCGGAGCAAAGATTCGCTGCGCAGGCGCGGCGAGAATGTCTCCTCGGTCGAGGTGGAGGCGGTGGTGTTGCGTCATCCCGCCGTGGCCGAGGCCGCCGCGGTCGGGGTGCCCAGCGACCTGGGTGAGGACGACATTCTGTTGGTCGTTGCATTGCGTCCCGGGGCGGCGCTGGACTGCGCCGAGCTGCTCGATTTCTGCGCTGCCCGCATGCCGTACTTCTGCGTGCCGCGGTTCGTCGACACGGTGGATGAACTTCCGAAGAACGTGATCGGACGCGTACGTAAAGATTTGTTGCGCGCTCGGGGATTGAATCCGGGCGTCTGGGATCGGGAAAGTTACGGCTATATCGTGAGCCGCTGAGGTAAGTTAAGTTAGTGTTACATGAGTTTTTCCCCGTCATTTCGTAGAGAGGTCGGCGAACCAAGATGACGATGACCTACCAGCAAGAACAGTTCCTGCAATCCGCGACGGGCCGAGACGCAATCCTGAACCTGAATGCCCGTCACAACCGGGCCTATTCCGCAGGCAAACGTGATCGGTGGATCGCCACGTTCCGCCACTCCGGTGCCACCTATGTTCGGGACGGCGAGCTGTTCACCAGCCTGCGCTCCGGCTTCGACGGCGGCGACGGGGCGCGCTTGGTGACCGTCGATCACGAGATCCACATCGACGGGGTCAACGCCAGCCAGCGTTGTGTTGCCCTGCTATTTGCCGCCGCGTACGGCGACACCACCCTGCGGGCCACCGGGACATACCGCGACGAGCTCATCTTCGAGCGCGGCGACTGGTACTTCACGTCCCGCAACCTCGCATGGGACGTGGTGCCGAGCCGGCACCCGCTCGTCATGTAAGCGGCACCGCTACGTGGATCAGGACCTCAGCTACCAGCTGGCCTTCGGCAGCTACGAGGACGCATTGGCGATGGTCGGCGCGGCCGGCCAACCGCGAACCGCGGCGACACCGGTCAGCGGCGCGCGCATCCAGTTGTTCGCCGCGATGGTGCGCGACGGCAATAGGTCGTATTGGGATGGCGAATTCGCCCGGCAAACCTGGGGAGGCTTGCTGGCCCCGCCGGCTTTGTTGATGGGGTGGCTGATCCCACCGCCGTGGCAGCCGGGGGGCAGGCCGCCCGCGGCGTCGATGGTGTTGCGAGTGCCGTTGCCGGGCACCACATTCATCAACGCGGCCAATGATGTCGAGTTCTTGGAGCCGATCCTCGAGGGTGATCTGCTCACCGTCGTCGAAGAGCTGGTGTCGGTGTCGCCGGAGAAGCGGACCCGGTTGGGCGTCGGTCATTTCGTCGAGACGCTGGAGACCTACCGTCGCCAGGACCAGACCGTCGTGGCCCGGTGCCGCAACACGTTGTTCCGTTTCACCCCCGAGGCCACCACGTGACCGGAGCCGGCCTGTACTGGAACGAGATCAGCGTTCCCGTCGAACTGCCCGAGGTGGTCGACCCCATCAGCTACCAGCGGGTGGTGGAGAACGCGGGAGCCACCTGGGATTATTTTCCCGGCCACTTCGACCCGAATTACGCGCAAAGCCAAGGCAATCCGACGATCTACGTCAACACCATGCATCTGGCCGGGTTCGCGGATCGTGTCGCCACCGACTGGGCGGGCCCGAGCAGTCGCGTAGTGCGCCGGTCCCTGCGGCTGGCCGGTTCGGTCTATGCCGGTGACACCATGATCGGGCGCGGGCGCGTGGTGGCCAAGCGCCGGGACGACTCGGTGAATCCGCCGCGCTGCCTTGTCGACATTTCGATCGAGGTGACCAATCAGCACGGTGTGCTGTGCTGCCCGGTGGAGCTTACCCTGCAGATGCCCGAAAGTTCTTGACCGCCCATGCTTTTCAGGCGGTGAGCGGCGGCATCTTGCCGCTGGCGATCACCGTCTGAAGCTCGACGTATTCGTCGAGACCCTCCGGCCCGAACTCGCGGCCGATGCCCGAATGCTTGAAACCGCCAAACGGGCTGCCGATGTCGAGGGTGTACATGTTGATGCCGTAAGTCCCGGCGCGCACCCTGGCGGCGACCTCCAGGCCGTGGCCGACGTCCGCCGTCCACACCGAACCGGCCAGGCCGTAGTCGCTCTCGTTGGCGATGCGCAGCGCGTCTTCTTCGTCGCGGTAGCGCAGCACGGTCAGTACCGGGCCGAAAATCTCCTCGCGGGCAATGCGCATGTCGTTGGTGGCGTCGACGAACAGTGTCGGCCGCACGTACCAGCCTCGCTCGGCCGGACTGTCTTCGGCGGTATTGGGGCCACCGAGCACGATGCGGGCGCCCTCGCTTTGTCCGGAGCGGATGTACTCCTGGACCTGGTGCTGGTGCCGCTTCGCGAAGAGAGGTCCGATGTCGGTCGCCTCGTCGGCGGGATCCCCGACCTGTAGGCCAGACATCATTGCGGCCATCGCGTCGACGAACTCGTCGTGCCGTCGTTCGCTGACCAGCAGACGGGTCTGCGCGACGCAGGCCTGTCCGTTGTTCATCAGGCTGGCCGACTTCAGCCCGGCGACGGTCTTGTCGATGTCGGCGTCGTCGAGGATGATCGCCGCCGATTTGCCGCCCAGTTCCAGGCTCACCCGCTTGAGCTGCTCGCCGCAGAGCGTGGCGATCCGGCGTCCCACGGCACTGGAACCGGTGAACGAGATCTTGTCGACACCGGGGTGACGGACCAGCGCCTCGCCGACGTCGGTACCACCGGGCAGCACCGACACCACGCCGTCGGGCAGGCCGATCTGCTCGATCATTTCGGCCAACCACAAAGCGTCCAAGGGTGTTTCGGGTGCGGGTTTGATGATCACCGTGCAGCCGGCGATCAGGGCCGGTATCAGCTTGGGCATGATCAGGAACTGCGGCACATTCCACGGCACGATCGCCCCGACCACCCCGACCGGTGCCCTGTGCAGGTGGACTTCGCCGAGCACACCTTGGCGGCGTTCGACCCAGGGGAAGTTGCGGGCAGCGGCAAGCGTGAGGTGAATCAACCCCGCCGCGGCCGCCCCCTGGCCCATCCGGCTGAAGGTGCGCGGGGACCCCATCTCGTCGGTGATCAGGTCGGCCATCTCGTCGACATGCCCGGCGTAGATCGCCGCGAGCTCTTCGACCTTGGCCATCCGCTCGGCATGGGTCAGCCGTGGCCACGGGCCGTGGTCGAACGCCTGCCGCGCGGCGGCGACGGCGGCATCGACATCCTCGGGACCCGCCACTTGGACATGGCCGATCGGCTCCTCGGTGTGGGGCGAGATCACCGCGAGCTGCTGAGGGGCGGCGGGCTTACGCCACTGTCCACCGATGAACAGCTCGTTATAGGAACGATGGTCGGAATGTTCTGTCATCGGGGGCACTTCCTCAAAAGGTGGGACCGCGACCGCAATTTCGCTATTGACGCTAACATAGCGAAAAAAGCGGCCTGCGGCCTAGCAGTGCCTTCTGGCGAAACCCGTGCCGGGTGAGACGAGGCTTGAGATGACCAACGATTGGCGCCATTATCCGTTTCAGTTGGTGCCGGGTGATCCCAAGCTGGATTTCCCCGACGCCGAAGGCGAACACCCGGACCAGGAGTCCGACACCTGGTTCATCGCCGGTCAACTGCGGGCCGTCGAGAGCGATCGATCGTTCGCGTTCCTGACCATCTTCAACAAGAACCAGCCCGGCGGAACGGTGGTCGCCGACTTCTACACGATGGCGCTGTTCGACCTCGATACCGGTGATTACGGCACCTACACCGACTACGACATGCCGCCGGCCAACATGAAACCGGGTGCGCAGCGCAAATTGACCATGGCCCCAGGCCATCTCGACATCAGCTTCCAGAGCAGCGCAGGCACCGCGTCGTGGACCAGCTGCCGGGACGGCGATGGCGAATTGCTGCCCTATACGTATCGAGTCAGCCTGGTCGGCCACGATCACCAGGGGCGGTCCATGCGGCTGGACCTGGTTGTCACGCCCACCCGCGCACCCACACCGGTAGGCGCCTCGACCTACAACGGCAAGATCGAGTGCTTCGGCCAACCCGACACCTACTCCTACTTCCAGACCGGCATGGCGATGAGAGGAACCCTGCAGTGGGGTGAGGTGGTTGAGGAGGTCAGCGGTGACGCCGGGCACGTGGACCGGCAATGGTTCCCGAAATACGTCGGTGGCGGGGGAACTCAGGGAGACCCGCGGGCCAGGTCGCACGAATGGCGCACCATCAATTTCGACAACGGTGTGGACGTGAGCATCTGGCGGCAGTTCGACCGCACCAACGGCAATGCCCTGCAACCGTTTACCGGTGTGACGACCAGCCACCCCGACCCGGCCATCGCGCCTGAATGCGCCGAGGACGTCGAGGTCACGGTCAGCAGCTACGTGCGGTGGCCAGACACCGTTCGGCCATTGATGCGTCCCCTCGCCCCGGCCCGATACCTGGCCGACCGGCACCGGATCACCTGCGCCACACTGCGACTCGATCTGGTCGGCGAGCCGTTGGTACCGGCCCCGGCACACGGCCTGCCGATCGAGTACATGGAAGGCCCGTACCGCTACGAAGGAACGCTGTGGGGTAAACCGGTGACCGGCTTCGCATTCAACGAGCGCTCGATGGCGCTGTACCGGGACTGGGAGCTGATCGAGGTGCTGGCCACCACGGTCGCGAACACCGACGCCGCCGCGCCGGAGTTGCAGTCGACGGTCGACAAGGTTGTGCCGCTGGTGGCGGCTGGGCGTCGGGGCGAAGCAGTCGAACTGTTGAGCCGAGTCTCGTCCGGCCAAAGTGATTCTCTGGCAACCCTTCTCGCTGATTTGATCGCCGTGCTGTCCGAAGTGAACTCAGGTGGCTGACAGCGCTGCCGTCGCGACCGCTTCCTCGATCGCCTGCGCCCAGGTGATGTGGCGATGCTGTAGTCCCGGCTCGTTGCGGCCGAACACGAGGTGATCGCGAGCCCCTGACTCGAGGTTGGCCTGCAGGCGCTCGACCAGTCGGTAGTCCTCGTCGCGCACCGTGGCGTGGGCGTATTCGAAGACGGCTTGGGCGCCGGCGGCCACGGATTCGTCGGAGATGTCCAGCGGCGTCGAGTTCTGGTGGACGGTGATCGACCGTCCGGGTTCGTTGCCCGGATAGACGCGGAACAGCTCACCGTTGGCGATCGTCACCGACAACACGATGTTGGGGAACAGCGCATAGATCACCACCATGCTGCGGAACGGGTCCCACCGCTCCTCGGGCACGTCGTCGAGGTCGAGGATCCCGTTGAGCGGGAAGATCAGCCGGTGATGCGGTCCGTACGAATCGAAAACCGTGCAGTTGCTACGGGCGATGGTGGCAAAGGTATCCCGGTGCACCGTCGCGAAGTGGTAGTTCTCGGCGAAGGTGTCGATGGCCAGCTTCCAGTTGATCGGGACGTCGAGCACCTTCTCGCCCAGCGGAGACCAGCGGCCGATGCCCCACGAGTCCAGCTCCTCGGCCAGCGGTCCCAAGTGCGCGGCGACGTCGAGCGTGGCGCCGGGCTCGAGCGCGATCCAGAGGAACCCGGCGAATTCCGTGGCCGGCAGCTCGGTCAAACCGTCGGACTTGACCGTCACGCCCGGGAAGCCCTCGCGACCGGGCAGCCCGACCAGCGTGCCGGTGTTGTCGTAGGTCCAGGCGTGGTACGGGCAGGTGAATCGCTTGGCGGTGCCGCATCCCGTCGCCAGCTGCGACTGCCGGTGCAGGCAGACGTTGTCGAACGCTTTGACCGACCCGTCGGACGTTCTGGTCAGCAGGACGGATCGCCCCATGACCGTCTTGGTGCAATACGCGCCGGGCTCGGCCAGCTCGGAGACGTAGCCGACCAGCTGCGGGCTGGCCAGCATCAGGGCCGTGTCGCTGAGGTGTCGCTCCAGCGAGGTGTAGTCGCGGGCATCGACCGTGTGCTGGCCGGCGGCAAGGTCAGTGGTTTTGTCGCGCGCCAACTTCAATGCACGCCTGGTCAAGTCGACCAGCTGGTCGCGATCCATCGGGAGCCCCCTGCAGTCGGCTGTGGTTCCTTGGTCTGAACGCCTGCACCTTCGACCCTAACTTTATTAAGTTAATAGTGACAGCGCTATTGTCGGCCGCGAGGCCATTTGCTGGGCCGCGGCCACCGAACGCTGCTACGCTCGCTGTCGCGAGTTCGAGCGACCTGCGCAGTGTGGGAGTGATTCGCCATGGCCACCAACCCGTTGGACACGGCGGCAATCGAATCTGCTGTGGCACAAGCCTATTCAAAGAATCGGAATAACTCCCGGGGCCGAACCGCGACGTATATCCCCGCACTCGCCGCCGTCGATCCCGACCTTTTCGCGGTGTGTGCGATGACTCCCGACGGCCACACCGCCGCGATCGGAGACGTCGACCACGAGTTTCCCATCGAGTCCATCTCCAAGGTGTTCACGCTGGCGTTGGTCATCGAGGAGCGGGGCCATCGTGCGGTGCGCGCGAAGCTCGGTGCGAACCCGACCGGAGCCGCATTCGATTCGGTGGTGGCCCTCGAGCTGCATCACGACAAGCCCACGTCGCCCTTGGTCAACGCGGGCGCGATGGCGACGACCAGCTTTGTGCAAGCCTGCGACGCGGGCGATCGATGGCGCAAAATCCTGGATTTCCAGAGCGCATTGGCGGGGCGGCCGCTGTCCATCAGCGAGGAGATCAACGCTTCCGAGCAGGAGACCAACTCGCACAACAAGGCTATCGCCTGGCTGCTGTACAGCGCGGGCTCGCTGTTCTGCGATCCGATGGAAGCCTGCGCGGTGTACACCCAGCAGTGTTCGACGATGCTGAACACCGCCGACTTGACGACCATGGGCGCTACGCTGGCCGCCGGCGGGATCAATCCCCACACCGGCGCGCGGGTCATGGCGGCCTCCAATGTCCGCTACGTGCTGGCTGAAATGGTGATGGAGGGGATGTACACCGAGTCCGGGGATTGGGCCTACGCGGTCGGCGTACCCGCCAAGAGTGGCGTCGGCGGGGGCGTGCTGGCGGTGGTGCCCGGCCGGCTCGCGGTGGCCGCCTTCTCGCCGAAATTGAACTCGGCAGGCAACAGCGTGCGCGGTTGGCTTGCGGTCGCAGACGTGGTGAACCGGCTCAAGCTGGGCCTGTTCGACACCCCAGGTGAGGAGTGATCGTGACACCAACCCCTCCTGTACATAACGTGCTACCGCCGCCTGCTCCCAGCGCCGCGCCGGCCCGCACCGCGCCCGCCCCGCTGACGGACGAGCAACAGGGTTGGCTCGCCAAGGCGTCGCGCCGCGAACTCGACGGATGGTTGCATGTCTCGATCGGCGGCGCACCGTTCGAACGCGGCTTCCAGTACGGCTACCTCGTCGCCGACGAGTACGCCGAGTCGATCCGGGTCTACCGGGAGATGACCTATCAGGACATCGGCATGACCTACGAGTTCTTCGTCGAACGGGCCGTCGAGCTGCACGCCGCCCTGATCCCGCCCGAGCTGCGCACCGAAATCGAAGGCGTTGCAGCAGGTTTGACGGCCGCGGGCGTTCCGTCGACGTTCGAGGACGTGTTGGGCATCAACGACTGGATGGAGTTGACCGGTTACTGGTGGCCGAAGAATTCGGGCCGCTACACGGCCCTGGCCCCCACGGGTGGCGAAGGCAACCACTGCAGCGCCTTCATCGCGACCGGTAGTGCGACCAGTGACGGGTCAATTGTGCTGGGCCACACCAGCTTCACCGACTTCTGGCAGGGCCAGTTCGAGAACGTGATCCTCGATCTGACTCCTGCCGACGGGAATCGGATGGTCATGCAGACCGCGCCCGGGTGGATCGCGAGCATGACCGACTTCTGGCTGTCGTCGGCAGGTCTGGCGATCACCGAGACCACGATCGGCGGATACGAGGGTTACAAGGGATATGACGAGACACGGATGCCGGAGTTCTGCCGGGCCCGCGTCGCGACTCAGTACGCCAACGACATTGACCACTGGATCAGCCTGATGAACGCGGACAACAACGGCGGATACGCCAACTCGTGGTTGATCGGCGACACCAAGACCGGCGAGATCGCGCGCTACGAAGAGGGCCTGCTGTATCAGAGCCTGTCGCGCAAGAACGACGGCTACTTCTGGGGTGACAACGCACCGACCGACCCGCGCATCCGCAACCTGGAATGCTTCGGTACGGGGTTCAGCGATATACGCACGCCCAACGGTGCCCGCCAAGTGCGCTGGCAACAGCTGCTCGGCGACTTCGACGGGCGCATCGACGTCGAGATCGGCAAGCGCATGATCGCTGACTCCTTTGATCCCTACCTCAACTACACGCGCCCATCGTCGCGCACCATTTGTGCGCATTCCGACAAAGACCCTTGCGAGAACAGCGGTTTGACGCCGTTCACTCCGTTCGGCTCCGTCGACGCGAAGGTGGCCTGCGCAGCCGACATCGCCGAGATGAAGCTGTGGGCGCGCTACGGCCGAGCCGACGGTGCTCCTTTCGACGCCGACGAGTTCCTGCGTCAGCATCCGCAATGGAACTGGCAGCAGGGATATCTGAAGAGCCGCCCGCAACGGCCCTGGGTGTACCTGACCGGCCCAGACGACAAGGGATAGCCCGATGCGCGCGTTTCGCTGTCCGCACTGCGGCTATGCGGTGGCCTTCGAACAGCAGAGTTGCTTCGTCTGCTCGACGGAGGTGGCATTCCACAAGCCCTGGATGGAGATGGTGCTCGCCCCGGCTGACGGGGAGTCCACCACGATCGACGACGGGGCGTGGGTGCGGTGCGCCAATTGGGAGCGGGGCTGCAACTGGCTGGTCGCGGCGGGCCCTGAGACGCCGATCTGCTTCGTCGACGGCTTTGTCCGAAACGAACCGGGACCCGACGACACCGAGGCGCTCAAGGAGCTGGCCAGCACGCTGAAAGACTTGCGGCGGTTGATCTTTCAACTACTCGATCTCGGCTTGCCGATCACACCTTTCCACCAGGACCCGAAGGGCCTGGCCTTCGATCTCATTTCCAGCGAGTCGGTGGGGCATCCGGTGACCATTGGACACGCCGACGGCGTCATCACCATCGATCTGGCGGAATCGCTCGAGCTGTACCGCGAACGCCAGCGCATCATCCTCAAGGAGCCCTACCGCACCATGCTGGGCCACCTGCGCCACGAGGTCGGCCATTACTACGAGATGATCTTGATCGCCGGCGGCGAGCTCATCGACCAGACCCGCGAATTCTTCGGTGACGAACGCCGCGACTACCAGGCCGCCCTAGCGGACTATTACGCCGGAGTCGTCCCGGACGGGTGGGAACACGACTACATCTCGCACTACGCCACCGCCCACCCGTGGGAGGACTGGGCGGAGACGTTCGCCCACTATCTGCACATCACCGGCACCCTGGCGACCATCGCCGACTCGGGACTGCTGCTGTCTGCCAGCCGGGTGCACTTCGACCTCGACGCCGACATCAACCCCCGGGTGCACTACGGCGACGGCGACTTCGCCACGATGCTGCACGACTGGGAGGTGCTCTCTGGCGTTCTCAACAGGGTGAACCACGCCATGGGTAAGGAGGCCCTTTACCCCTTCCGGCTCACCCTGCCGGTGGTGGCCAAGCTCGGCTTCGTCTACCACGTGCTCACCACCGCGGAGCAGGGCAACAAGGTGGATGCGCCCCACCGCGGATGAGGCGGTGGTTCCGGCGGACCGGGAGTTGCGACAACGTGACGCAGATGTGACCGTCGTGGCTGGTGTGTCGAATGTTGTTTCTGTCGTACCCTGTCGCATGTGCCGATTAGCCGCCGTGACGTGCTCAAATTCGCCACCGCAACCCCGGCTCTCCTCGGGCTGGGCATCGCGGCGTCATCGGCGTGTGCCGCGCCCGCCTCGGCGGCACTGGGCACCTTGCTCGACTACGCGGCCGGGGTGATCCCCGCCAGCCAGATCCGGGCCGCCGGCGCCGTGGGGTCCATCCGTTATGTGTCCGATCGGCGCCCGGGCGGCGCGTGGATGCTGGGCAAGCCGATCCAGGTCGCCGAAGCCCACGATCTGAACAGCAACGGGTTGAAAATCGTGTCGTGCTATCAGTTCGGCAAGGGCAACAGTGCGGACTGGCTGGGCGGTGCCAGCGGTGGCCTGCAGCACGCGCAACGCGGGATGCAGCTACACGCGGCCGCCGGCGGCCCGGCCAGCGCCCCGATCTATGCCTCCATCGACGACGATCCGTCCTACGAGCAGTACAAAAGCCAGATAGCGCCGTATCTGCGTTCCTGGGAATCCGTCGTTGGGCACCAGCGGACGGGTGTTTACGCCAACTCGAAGACCATCGACTGGGCGCTACACGACGGGCTGGGTTCCTACTTCTGGCAGCACAACTGGGGCTCGCCCAAGGGATACGCCCACCCGGCCGCGAATCTGCACCAGGTCGAGATCGATAAGCGCAGCGTCGGCGGGGTTGGGGTGGATGTCAACGAGATCCTCAAGCCCCAATTCGGGCAGTGGGCCTAGCCCCCACGTCGCATCGCGGTGGACGCCAACTCGCCCAGCGGGCCGAGCGGGCGCCGGCGGCACGCATCCCAGCAAACAGTTGTTCGCCGTTCCGCTCGCACCACGAACGTCTGCGCTCGTGCGACGGCCCGGAGTGCGTCGCGTCTCGTGCGGCGCGAAACTCAAATTTCTAACGTAACGATTAGATAACAATGCTGCCTTGATCTGCGCAGTTATAGCTACTCGACCGTAACCACCTGCACGCAGGACGTTTGTTCGAGACGTCCGTGGGCGGGGTTAATCGCGGTGTTACCCACGACACGGTTACCCGTGCGTAGAACTCACCAGTAACCACTGACCACGCCAAAAGGGCAGGAATCCTTATGACACTCTTAGTAGATCCGATGGTGTCCGCCGCGCCGCTTGGCTCGCCAGGATGGTCCGCCGACAACACACCGGTCAGCTGCTTTTTTGGCTGCGATTCAATGCGGAATCGACGAGGTCCTGCCCGCCGGTGCTGCACCGGCCGGGTGAACCGATACGTAAAGACGCATACAGGGAGATACAGAACGTGACGATCCACGAGCATGGCCGGGTGTCCGCTGACCGCGACGGGCACGGCCCGAACAGCACCCACGCTCTGGTCGACCGTCTGACCGCCGGCGAACCGTACGCAGTCGCGTTCGGCGGTCAAGGCAGCGCCTGGCTGGAGACCCTGGAAGAGCTGGTCTCCTCGGCCGGAATCGAGACCGACCTGGCGACGCTGGTCGGCGAGGTGGAATTGCTGCTGGAGCCCGTGGCCAAAGAGCTGGTCGTGGTGCGTCCGATCGGTTTCGAGCCGCTGCGCTGGGTACGCGCTCTCGCCGCCGAAGACGCGGTTCCCTCGGACAAGCACCTGACGTCTGCCGCGGTGTCGGTGCCCGGCGTGCTGCTCACCCAGATCGCGGCGATCCGGGCACTGGGCCGCCAGGGCCTGGACCTCATCGAGACGCCGCCGGTGGCGGTGGCCGGGCACTCGCAGGGCGTGCTCGCGGTCGAGGCGCTCAAGGCCGGCGGTGCTCGCGACGTCGAGCTGCTGGCGATGGCGCAGCTGATCGGTGCGGCCGGAACGCTGGTGGCGCGTCGCCGCGGCATCTCGATCCTGGGCGACCGCCCGCCGATGGTGTCGGTCACCAACGCCGACCCCGAGCGCATCCGCCAGCTGTTGGAAGAGTTCGCACAGGATGTGCGGACCGTGCTGCCGCCCGTGCTGTCCATCCGCAATGGCCGGCGCTCGGTCGTCATCACCGGGACTCCCGAGCAGCTGTCCCGCTTCGAACTGTATTGCCAGCAGATCTCCGAGAAGGAGGAAGCCGACCGCAAGAACAAGCTGCGCGGCGGCGACGTCTTCGCGCCGGTCTTCGACCCGGTTCAGGTCGAGGTGGGCTTCCACACGCCGCGGCTGGCCGACGGCATCGACATCGTCGGCGGCTGGGCCGAGAAGGTCGGCCTCGACGTCGAGCTGGCCCGCTACCTGACCGACGCCATCCTGGTCAGCGGCGTCGACTGGGTCGAGGAGATCACCCGGGTGCACAGCGCCGGTGCGCGCTGGATTCTGGACCTGGGTCCCGGCGACATCCTGACCCGGCTGACCGCGCCGGTGATTCGCGGCCTCGGCGTCGGCATCGTGCCGGCCGCGACCCGCGGCGGCCAGCGCAATCTCTTCACCGTCGGCGCCACTCCCGAGGTGGCCCGGGCCTGGTCGAGCTACGCGCCGACCGTGGTTCGACTGCCCGACGGCAAGGTCAAGCTCTCCACCAAATTCACCCGGCTGACCGGCCGCTCGCCGATATTGCTTGCGGGCATGACTCCGACGACCGTCGACGCCAAGATCGTCGCCGCCGCGGCCAACGCCGGGCACTGGGCCGAGCTGGCCGGTGGCGGGCAGGTCACCGAGGAAATCTTCGCCGACCGCATCGAGCAACTGTCCAAACTGCTCGAGCCCGGCCGCAGCTATCAGTTCAACACCCTGTTCTTGGACCCCTACCTGTGGAAGCTGCAGGTCGGCGGCAAGCGCCTGGTGCAAAAGGCCCGTCAGTCCGGTGCGGCCATCGACGGCCTGGTGGTCAGCGCCGGCATCCCGGACCTCGAGGAAGCCGTCGAGCTGATCAACGAGCTCAACGACATCGGCATCAGCCACGTCGTGTTCAAGCCCGGCACCATCGAGCAGATTCGCTCGGTCATCCGCATCGCCACCGAGGCGCCCACCAAACCGGTGATCGTGCACATCGAGGGCGGGCGTGCCGGCGGCCACCACTCCTGGGAAGACCTCGACGACCTGCTGCTGGCTACCTATTCGGAGCTGCGGTCGCGCCCGAACATCACCGTCTGCGTCGGCGGCGGCATCGGCACCCCCGAGCGGGCCGCCGACTACCTGTCCGGCCGGTGGTCGCGGGAGTACGGCTTCCCGTCCATGCCGATCGACGGCATCCTGGTCGGCACCGCGGCCATGGCGACCCTGGAAGCAACCACGTCGCCGTCGGTCAAGCAGATGCTGGTCGAGACCTCCGGCACCGACCAATGGATCGGCGCCGGAAAAGCCCAGGGCGGCATGGCTTCCAGCCGTAGCCAGCTGGGCGCCGACATCCACGAGATCGACAACTCCGCCTCGCGCTGCGGCCGGCTGCTCGACGAGGTCGCCGGTGACGCCGACGCGGTCGCCGAGCGCCGCGACGAGATCATCGCCGCGATGGCCAACACCGCCAAGCCCTACTTCGGCGACGTCAAGGAAATGACGTACCTGCAGTGGCTGCGCCGCTACGTCGAGCTGGCCATCGGCGAGGGCGACTCGACCGCCGACACGGCCTCACCCGGCAGCCCGTGGCTCGCCGACACCTGGCGCGACCGGTTCCAGCAGATGCTGCAGCGCGCCGAGGCGCGTCTGCACCCGCAGGAGCACGGCCCCATCGAGAGCCTGTTTTCCGGTTCCACCGGCTCGGTGCTGCTGGAAAGCCCGGAACAGGCCCTTGCCACGCTCGTTGGGCGCTACCCCGACGCCGAGACCGTCGTGCTGCACCCCGCCGACGTGCCGTTCTTCGTCACGCTGTGCAAGACGCTGGGTAAGCCGGTCAACTTCGTCCCGGTCATCGACAAGGATGTGCGGCGCTGGTGGCGCAGTGACTCGCTGTGGCAGGCGCACGACGCCCGCTACGACGCCGACCAGGTGTGCATCATCCCCGGCACCGCCGCGGTCGCGGGCATCACGCGGCTCGACGAGCCCGTGGGCGAATTGCTCGACCGCTTCGAGCAGGCCGCCATCGACGAGGTGCTGGCTGCCGGAGCCGAGCCGAAGGCGATCAGGTCGCGACGCCTGGGCCGCCCCGACGTGACCGGGGCGCTGGCTGTGGTGCTCGACGCGCCCGACGTGCTGTGGGCCGGCCGCACCACCACCAACCCGGTGCACCGCATCGCTGATCCCGCCGACTGGACGGTGCACGACGGACCCGAAAGTCAGCGCGCCACACACTCATCCACCGGCGCTCGGCTGCTGGTGAAGTCCAACGGCGGCACGGGCGACGAACAGGTGGTGCTGTCCGTGCCGGTGTCCGGTGTCTGGATCGACATTCCCTTCACGTTGCACGCCAACACCGTTGACGGTGGTGCCCCGGTGGTCTCCACCGAAGACGCCACCGCGGCGATGCGTGCGGTGCTGGCGATCGCCGCCGGCGTCGACGGGCCCGACCTGCTGCCCCAGGTCACCGATGGGACGGCCATCGCGACGGTCGACTGGGATCCCGAGCGGGTCGCCGACCACACCGGCGTCACGGCGATCTTCGGAGAACCGTTGGCGCCCAGCCTCACCACGGTCCCCGACGCGCTGGTCGGACATTGCTGGCCGGCGGTCTTCGCGACCATCGGCTCGGCGGTCACCGAAGGCGGCGTACCCGTCGTCGAGGGCCTGCTGAGCTTGGTGCATCTGGACCACGCCGCACACATAGTCGGCACACTTCCGACAGTCCCGGCCCAATTAACCGTTACCGCAACGGCTTCGGAGGCCACCGATACGGACATGGGTCGTGTCGTTCCGGTCTCGGTGACGGTGGCTGGCCCCGACGGCGCTGTTATCGCCACCCTCGAGGAGCGCTTCGCGATCCTGGGGCGCACGGGTGCCGCCGAACTCACCGACCCCGTCCGGGCCGGCGGAGCGGTGTCGGAGAACGCCACCGACACCCCGCGCCGTCGCCGTCGCGACGTCAGCCTCGCCGCGCCTGTTGACATGCGGCCGTTCGCAGTCGTGTCCGGTGACCACAATCCCATCCACACCGACCGGGCCGCCGCGCTGCTGGCCGGCCTGGAATCGCCGATCGTGCACGGCATGTGGCTCTCGGCCGCCGCGCAGCATGCGGCCACCGCCACCGACGGACAAGCCCGCCCACCGGCCCGGCTGGTCGGCTGGACCGCGCGGTTCCTGGGCATGGTGCGCCCCGGCGATCAGGTCGAATTCCGCGTCGACCGCGTCGGAATCGACCAGGGCGCAGAGGTTTTGGAAGTCGCCGCGCGCATCGGATCCGACCTGGTGATGTCGGCCACCGCACGGCTGGCCGCGCCCAAGACCGTGTACGCGTTCCCGGGTCAGGGCATCCAGCACAAGGGCATGGGCATGGAGGTGCGTGCCCGGTCCAAGGCGGCCCGCAAGGTGTGGGACACCGCGGACAAGTTCACCCGCGACACGCTGGGCTTCTCGGTGCTGCACGTGGTGCGGGACAACCCGACCAGCATCATCGCCAGCGGGGTGCACTATCACCACCCCGAGGGTGTCCTCTACCTGACCCAGTTCACCCAGGTCGCGATGGCGACGGTGGCCGCCGCCCAGGTCGCCGAGATGCGCGAGCAGGGCGCCTTTGTCGAAGACGCCATCGCGTGCGGTCACTCCGTTGGTGAGTACACCGCGCTGGCCTGCGTGACCGGCATCTACGAACTAGAAGCCTTGCTGGAGATGGTCTTTCACCGTGGCTCCAAGATGCACGACATCGTGCCGCGCGACGAACTTGGCCGTTCCAACTACCGGTTGGCCGCGATCCGACCTTCGCAGATCGACCTGCCCGACGACGAGGTCACCGCGTTTGTCGGTGAAATCGCCGAGCGCACAGGCGAGTTCCTGGAGATCGTGAACTTCAACCTGCGCGGCTCGCAGTATGCGATCGCCGGCACGGTCCGCGGTCTGGAGGCGCTGGAAGAAGAGGTGGAGCGGCGCCGCGAAATCTCTGGCGGCAAGCGCTCGTTCATCCTGGTGCCCGGCATTGACGTGCCGTTCCACTCCCGGGTGTTGCGGGTCGGCGTGGCCGACTTCCGCCGCTCGCTGGACCGTGTCATGCCCCGCAACGCGGATCCCGACCTGATCGTCGGGCGCTACATTCCCAACCTGGTGCCGCGGCCGTTCACGCTGGATCGCGATTTCATCCAGGAGATCCGCGACCTCGTGCCCGCCGAGCCGCTCGACGAGATCCTGGCCGACTACGACACCTGGCGCCGCGAACGGCCGGCCGAAATGGCGCGGACGGTCTTCATCGAGCTGCTGGCATGGCAGTTCGCCAGCCCGGTGCGCTGGATCGAAACGCAGGACCTGCTGTTCATCGAGGAGGCCGCGGGTGGCCTTGGCGTCGAACGGCTGGTCGAGATCGGCGTGAAGACGGCACCGACCGTCGCGGGCCTGGCCACCAACACCCTCAAGCTGCCCGAATATGCGCACAGCACAGTGGAAGTGCTCAACGCCGAGCGTGACTCGGCGGTGCTGTTCGCCAACGACACCGACCCGGAACCGGAAGCCGACGACGCACCGGAGCCGGTTGCGGAATCGTCCGCGCCGGAAGGGGCCGTCAGCGCTCCGGCCGCACCGGCACCTACCGCGCCGTCCGGGGCTCCGCGCCCCGACGACATCGGGTTCGACGCCGCCGACGCCACCCTGGCGCTGATCGCGTTGTCGGCCAAGATGCGCATCGATCAGATCGAGCAACTCGACTCCATCGAGTCCATCACCGACGGGGCGTCCTCGCGGCGCAACCAGTTGCTGGTCGACCTGGGTTCGGAGTTGAACCTGGGCGCCATCGACGGGGCGGCCGAGGCGGACCTGGCTGGACTGCGGGCGCAGGTCACCAAGCTGGCTCGCACCTACAAGCCTTACGGCCCAGTGCTTTCCGATGCCATCAACGATCAGCTCAAGACGGTCCTCGGGCCGTCGGGCAAGCGGCCGGCCGCCATCGCCGAGCGGGTCAAGAAGACCTGGGAGCTCGGCGACGGTTGGGCAAAGCACGTCACCGTCGAGGTCGCTCTGGGCACCCGCGAGGGCACCAGCGTGCGCGGCGGCGCGATGGGTGGCCTGCACGACGGGGCCCTGGCCGACGCGGCTTCGGTCGACAAGGTCATCGACGCCGCGGTCGCCGCGGTCGCCGCACGGCGCGGCATTTCGGTGGCGCTGCCATCGGCGGGCGGGGGCGGCGGCGCGACCATCGACGCGGCCGCGCTCTCCGAATTCACCGACCAGATCACCGGTCGTGACGGTGTGCTCGCGTCGGCGGCCCGCCTGATACTGGGCCAGTTGGGTCTCGACGACACGGCCGCCGCATTGCCCGCGGCCACCGATGCCGAGCTCATCGACTTGGTCACCGGCGAATTGGGCGCGGACTGGCCACGTTTGGTGGCGCCGGTGTTCGACTCCAAGAAGGCCGTCGTGTTCGACGACCGGTGGGCCAGCGCCCGCGAGGACTTGGTCAAGCTGTGGCTGACCGACGAGGGCGACATCGACGCCGACTGGGTGCATCTGTCCGAGCGGTTCGAGGGTGCCGGCCACGTCGTCGCCACTCAGGCCACCTGGTGGCAGGGCAGGTCGCTGGCCGCGGGTCGTCAGATCCACGCGTCGCTGTACGGCCGGATCGCTGCGGGCGCCGAGAACCCCGACCCGGGTTACTACAGCAGCGAAGTCGCCGTTGTGACAGGAGCTTCCAAGGGTTCGATCGCGGCGTCGGTCGCCGCGCGACTGCTCGACGGCGGCGCGACCGTCATCGCGACGACCTCGAAGCTCGACGAGGAGAGGCTGGCGTTCTACCGCGCGCTGTACCGCGACCACGCGCGGTTCGGTGCGACGCTGTGGGTGGTCCCGGCCAACATGGCGTCCTACTCCGACATCGATGCCCTGATCGAGTGGGTCGGCACCGAGCAGAGTGAAAGCCTTGGGCCGCAATCGATTCACATCAAGGACGCGCAGACTCCGACGCTGCTGTTCCCGTTCGCCGCGCCGCGGGTGGCCGGCGACCTGTCGGAGGCCGGTTCGCGCTCCGAGATGGAGATGAAGGTCCTGCTGTGGGCTGTTCAGCGGCTGGTCGGCGGCCTGTCCAAGATCGGCGCCGAGCGCGACATCGCGTCGCGGCTGCACGTGGTGCTGCCCGGCTCGCCCAACCGCGGCATGTTCGGCGGTGACGGTGCCTACGGCGAAGCCAAGTCCGCGCTGGACGCCCTGGTCAGCCGCTGGCACGCGGAATCGTCGTGGGCCGCGCGAGTTAGCTTGGCGCACGCGCTGATTGGGTGGACCCGCGGCACCGGGTTGATGGGGCACAACGACGCCATCGTCGATGCGGTCGAGGAGGCCGGCGTCACGACGTACTCCACCGACGAGATGGCCGCGATGCTGCTGGACCTGTGCGACGTGGAGTCCAAGGTGGCCGCGGCGGGCAAGCCGATCGAGAAGGACCTGACCGGCGGGCTCGGTGAAGCGAACCTGGACATGGCCGAACTGGCCGCGAAGGCCCGCGAGCGGGTCGGCGAAGCGGCGGAGTCCGCTGACGACGAGGCGGCCGAGGGCAGCATCGCTGCGCTGCCGTCACCGCCGCGCGGCTTCACCCCGGCCCCGCCGCCGGAATGGGCCGACCTCGACGTCGACCCGGCAGACCTGGTGGTCATCGTCGGTGGCGCCGAAATCGGTCCGTACGGCTCGTCGCGCACCCGGTTCGAGATGGAGGTCGACAACGAGCTGTCGGCGGCCGGCGTCCTGGAGCTGGCATGGACCACCGGCCTGATTCGCTGGGAGGACGACCCGCAACCGGGTTGGTACGACACGCAATCCGGTGATCTGGTCGACGAGGCCGAACTGGTCGAGCGCTATCACGACATCGTGGTCGAGCGCGTCGGCATCCGCGAATTCGTCGACGACGGTGCGGTCGACCCGAACCAGGGATCGCCGTTGCTGGTGTCGGTGTTCCTCGAAAAGGACTTCGCCTTCGTGGTGTCGTCGGAAGCCGATGCCCGCTCGTTCGTGGAGTTCGACCCGGAGCACACGGTCATCCGCCCGGTGCCCGACTCGAGCGATTGGCAGGTTATTCGCAAGGCCGGCACCGAGATTCGGGTGCCGCGCAAGAACACGCTGTCGCGCGTCGTCGGCGGCCAGATCCCGACCGGGTTCGACCCGACCGTGTGGGGCATCAGCCAGGACATGCTGAGTTCCATCGACCGGCTGGCGGTGTGGAACATCGTCGCGACGGTCGACGCGTTCCTGACCGCGGGCTTCAGCCCGGCTGAAGTGATGCGCTACGTGCACCCCAGCCTGGTGGCCAACACCATGGGCACCGGCATGGGCGGTGGCACCTCGATGCAGACGATGTACCACGGAAACCTGTTGGGCCGTAACAAGCCGAACGATATCTTCCAGGAAGTGCTGCCGAATATTGTTGCCGCACACGTGGTTCAGTCCTACATTGGCAGCTACGGCGCCATGATCCACCCGGTCGCCGCGTGCGCGACGGCCGCGGTCTCGGTCGAGGAGGGCATGGACAAGATCCGGCTGGGCAAGGCCGAGCTGGTGGTGGCAGGCGGCATCGACGACCTGACGCTGGAAGGCATCATCGGCTTCGGTGACATGGCGGCCACCGCCGACACCGAGATGATGCGCGGCCGTGGCATCCACGACTCGAAGTTCTCCAGGGCCAATGACCGGCGCCGGTTGGGCTTCGTCGAGGCGCAGGGCGGCGGCACCATCCTGCTGGCTCGCGGCGACCTGGCGCTCAAGATGGGCCTGCCGGTGCTCGCGGTGGTCGCCTTCGCGCAGTCCTACGCCGACGGCGTGCACACCTCGATCCCGGCGCCCGGACTGGGCGCGCTGGGTGCGGGTCGCGGTGGCAAGGACTCGCCGCTGGTGCACGCGCTGGCCAAGCTCGGCCTGACCGCCGACGACATCGCGGTGATCTCGAAGCACGACACCTCGACCCTGGCCAACGACACCAACGAGACCGAGATGCACGAGCGCCTCGCCGACTCGATGGGTCGCTCCGAGGGGGCTCCGTTGTTCATCGTCTCGCAGAAGAGCCTCACCGGACACGCCAAGGGCGGCGCGGCCGTCTTCCAGATGATGGGGCTGTGCCAGATGCTGCGCGACGGTGTCATCCCGCCCAACCGCAGCCTGGACTGCGTCGACGACGAGCTGAACGGGTCGGCCCACTTCGTGTGGGTCCGCGACACACTGCGGCTGGGCGGCAAGTTCCCGCTGAAGGCGGGAATGCTCACCAGCCTCGGATTCGGCCATGTGTCCGGCCTCGTCGCGCTGGTGCACCCGCAGGCGTTCATCGCTTCGCTCAACCCGGAGCAGCGCGCGGACTACCAGCAGCGAGCGGACGCCCGCCTGCTGGCCGGTCAGCGCAGGCTCGCGTCGGCCATCGCCGGTGGCCCGCCGATGTACGAGCGGCCCGCGGACCGCCGCTTCGATCACGACGCGCCGGAGAAGCGGCAGGAGGCGGCGATGCTGCTGAATCCGGACGCCCGGCTGGGTGATGACGATGCCTACCGGGCCTCTGCGGAATGACTCCGCCGATAAGTTAGCCTGGCGAACCATGAGCATTGTCGGCGTGGGGATCGACCTCGTCTCCATTCCTGATTTCGCTGAGCAGGTGGACCAGCCTGGGACGGCGTTCTCCGAGACCTTCACGCCCGGTGAACGCCGCGACGCCTCGGACAAGAGTTCGTCGGCGGCGCGTCACCTGGCCGCCCGGTGGGCAGCGAAGGAAGCGGTGATCAAGGCCTGGTCCGGGTCGCGGTTCGCGCAGCGTCCGGTGTTGCGCGAGGACATCCATCGCGACATCGAAGTGGTCACCGACATGTGGGGACGACCGCGGGTGCGACTGACCGGCGATGTGGCCAAGCATCTGGCCGACGTGACGATTCACGTGTCGCTGACGCACGAGGGGGACACCGCGGCCGCAGTGGCGATCCTCGAGACTCCCTAGCGTTTCTCACCTGTCACAAGAAGTCGGGCATATGCCGACTTGCCCGCCTCCGAGCGACAACTCAGCAACTTGACCAGCCGACCTGGAGGTTGTCGCCAAGAGGCGGGCAAAAAGACAGCCGCGACCTCTGGAGGCTCAAGCCTTGGAAGCGGTCTCCGCGTCTCGCATCGACCGTGGCCCGACTAGCCTTGAGCCATGAGCGATCTGGTTGAGCGCGTCCGCGACGTGTTGCCGTCGGTCCGGCGAGACCTCGAGGACCTGGTGCGCATCGAGTCGGTGTGGGCCGACCCCGCCCGGCGTGACGAGGTGCACCGCAGCGCGCGGGCGGTGTCGGATCTGTTGTCGCAGGCCGGTTTTGGCGATGTGCGCATCGTCAGCGAAGGCGGGGCGCCCGCCGTCATCGCCCAGCATCCGGCGCCGGCCGGCGCGCCGACCGTGCTGCTGTACGCCCATCACGACGTTCAGCCCGAAGGTGACCGCAGCCAGTGGAAGACGTCCCCCTTCGAGCCGACCGAACATGACGGCCGGCTCTACGGCCGGGGCAGCGCTGACGACAAAGCCGGTATCGCAACGCATTTGGCGGCTTTCCGGGCGCACGGCGGCCAGCCGCCGGTCGGTGTCACCGTGTTCGTGGAAGGCGAAGAGGAATCCGGGTCGCCGTCCCTGGGCCGTTTGCTCGCCGCCCACCGCGACGCGTTGGCCGCCGACGTGATCGTCATCGCCGACTCGGACAACTGGAGCACCGACACACCCGCGCTGACGGTGTCGCTGCGCGGCCTGGTCGACTGCGTGGTCGAGGTCGCCACGCTCGACCACGGGCTGCACTCCGGCATCTGGGGCGGTGTGGTGCCCGACGCGTTGACGGTGCTGGTGCGACTGCTGGCCAGCCTGCACGACGACGACGGCAACGTGGCCGTCGCCGGCCTGCACGAAAGTACGGCCGCAGCCGTGGATTACCCGCCCGAGCGGGTGCGCGCCGACTCCGGCCTGCTCGACGGCGTGTTCGAGATCGGCTCGGGTTCGGCGCCGCAGCGGCTGTGGGCGAAACCGGCGATCACGGTCATCGGCATCGACACCACAACGATCGAGAAAGCGTCGAACACGCTGATCCCGCGAGCCCGGGCGAAGATCAGCATGCGGGTCGCGCCGGGCGGCGATGCGGCGGCGCACCTGGACTTGCTGGCCGCGCATCTGCGGCAGCACGCGCCGTGGGGTGCCCGGGTCGACGTCATCCGCGGCGACATCGGCGAGCCCTACGCCATCGACGCCAGCGGCCCGGTCTACGACGCGGCGCGGGCCGCGTTTCGGCAGGGGTGGGGCGTCGAGCCGATCGACATGGGTATGGGCGGCTCGATCCCGTTCATCGCCGAGTTCGCCGCCGCTTTCCCGCAGGCGAAGATCCTCGTCACCGGCGTCGAAGACCCCGCGACCCAAGCGCACAGCATCAACGAAAGCCTGCATCTGGGAGTACTGGAACGCGCGGCGATCACCGAAGCGCTGCTGCTGGCCAACCTGGCCTGATCGGAGACACGACCATGGCGGTGCTGAGCCCAAGGCCAGGCCGGCTGCGCACGGTGGTGGTGGCTGGGGCATTGCTGGGTGGCGCAATCGCGGTGGCCGGCCCCGCGCACGCGGGCGCCGACGAGTTCGTCAACGACATCAACAGCGTCGGCATCGGCAACCACGACGACCCGCACAATTTCGACCTGGTGGGGTTTGGCAACGCCATCTGCTGGCGCCTCTACACCGGCGAGGCACCCGCCCAGATCGCCGACTCCATGTTCGCCAACTCTCGTACCGGTAAGCAGGCGGAGCTCACCCACGATCAGTTCGACGCCGCGGTCCGCTTTGCCCATGCCGACCTCTGCCCGGACGCGGGGCCGAAACACTAGACCTCCAGGTCGCGCCGAACGCATACTGCTTCAACAAGCAGAATTCGTCCGCTGGAGGCGCCACTGTGAGCACGCGAGACACCCTCACCGGCAGTGCCGATAAGGCCGGCAAGATCAACCGTTACCACTTTGATCGCCACACGCCGGAGTACCGCGAGCGGTTCACCGCGATCACCGAGGAGATGCACGCCAGGTGCCCGGTCGCGTGGACCGACACCTACGACGGACACTGGGTGGCCGCGGGCAGTCGGGAAGTCTTCGAGCTCGCTCGGTGCCCGCACGTGTCCAACGACCACGACGTCACCGGCCAACGCCCTGCCTACAAGGGCATCACCATTCCCACGACGCCGCAGGGCTCCGGCATCCGTGGCGGCATGCTCGAGATGGATGAACCCGAGCACACGGCCTACCGCAGCGTCCTGAATCCGTACCTGTCGCCGGCCGCCGTCAAGCGCTGGGTGCCGTTTGTCGACGAGATCGTGCGGGCGAGCATCGACGAAAAGATCGCATCCGGGCGGATCGACTTCGTCGACGATCTGGCGAACATCACGCCTGCCGTGCTGACTCTGGCGATGATGGGCGTTCCACTGAAGAAGTGGACGCTTTACTGCGAGCCGGCCCACGCCGGCGTGTACACACCCGCCGATTCCCCCGAATTTCCCGAGGTGATGAAGCAGTCGATAGCGATGGGGATGGACCTGTTCAACCACCTCCTCGAGATCCGCGAGAACCCGCGCCCCGGTCTGGTGGACGCGATGGCAAAGCTACGGATCGACGGCGAACCTGCCCCCGACCTCGAACTGGTCGGAATGCTCGGGTTGATCATCGGCGGAGGTTTCGACACGACGACGGCGCTCACCGCGCACTCACTCGAATGGCTGGGCGAAAACCCCGAGCAGCGCGAATTGCTGAGGCGGGAATCGGACACGCTGCTCGACTCCGCGACCGAGGAATTCCTGCGTTACTTCACGCCGGCGCCAGGGGACGGTCGCACCATCGCCGCCGATCTCGAAATAGGCGGCAACAAGTTCAAGGAGGGCGACCGCCTGTGGTTGTCCTGGGCGATGGCCAACCGCGACCCCGCGGTGTTCCCCGACCCGAATCGACTGGACCTCACCCGTAAGAACAACCGGCACTTCAGCTTTGGTCTCGGCATCCACCGCTGCATCGGCTCCAATGTCGCGAGGGTCGTGTTCAAGTCGATGCTCACGGCGGTCCTCGACCGGATGCCTGACTACCGCTGCGATCCCGCGGGCACCGTGCACTATCAGACGATCGGGGTGATCCAGGGCATGCAGCATCTTCCGGCCACCTTCACGCCCGGCAAGCGGCTTGGACCGGGAATCGACGAGACCCTGGAAAAGCTGCAGCGAGTCTGCGACGAACAGGGGATCGCGCGGCCGATCACCGAGTACAAGGAGGCCGCCGTCATCGGCGACTGATCCGTTCGGGTGCGCGCACCAGGCCTAGCACCGGTCGTACCAGTTGTCCGAAAGCAGGCTTGGCGGGCAAAAGCCGGCAGGGGGCTGGAGGAGTTCCCCGGGCCCAAGCGTCCGGTAGCGAAAGTTGTGGCAGACACTCATATCCCACGTGACAGGCGCGCCCCTAAGTCCTAGACGTCGAGGTCGCGCCGCAACTTGGCGACGTGCCCGGTGGCCTTCACGTTGTACTGGGCGACGGCAATCTTGCCCTTCTCGTCGACCAGGAAAGTGGAGCGGATGACGCCGGTGACCGTCTTGCCGTACATCTGCTTCTCGCCGTACGCGCCGTAGGCGGTGAGCACCTTGCGGTCGGGGTCGGACAGCAGCGGGAACGTCAGCTTCTCGGCGTCGCGGAACTTCGCCAGCTTCTCGGGCTTGTCGGGGGAGATGCTGACGACGTCGATGCCAGCGCCGTTGAGTTCGGCCAGGTTGTCGCGGAAGTCGCAGGCCTGTCTGGTGCACCCCGGCGTCGAGGCGGCCGGGTAGAAGTACACAACGACCTGGCGGCCCTTGTAGTCGGCCAGCGATACCTCTTTGCCGTCGGCGTCGGGCAGGCTGAAGGCGGGCGCTTTGTCGCCGGCGGCCAGCCGCGTGGTCTCAGTCAAGGTGCATCCCTTTCGGTTCATCCAGGCGTCGGCACTAGGGTAGTTCCTCAGGTGCACCATGCGGACTACGGAGGACTTGGAGGGCAGCACAGTGGCGGACCGGGACCCCGAAGCCATCAAGCAGGAGATCGATGTCGCGCGCGATCAGCTGGCGGCAACCGTCGATTCGCTTGCTGAACGCGCCAATCCTCGCCGCCTCGCCGACGACGTCAAGATCCGGGTTATCGGGTTCGTGACGAAGCCCGCGGTGGCCATCTCGCTGGTGGGGATCGGGTCGGTGGTCGTGTTCGTGGTGATCCGCCGGATCAGGGACCGCTGACCCGCGACGAGCAGACAGACAGCTCTGTCTACGGAGCTCTGCTAGCGTCGGAGAACATGGAGATCCTCGACCGGGAGGCCGCGGCACCGGCTGCGCGACGGTCGGCATCCCCGGCCGATCGGCTGCTTGCGGTGGCGACAAAGCTCTTCGCGGCGCACGGGATTCGCGCCGTCGGCATCGAACGAATCCTGCGCGAGTCGGGATGTGCGAAAGCGAGTCTGTACGACTTCTACGGCTCCAAAGCGGCTTTGGTGATCGCTTACCTTGTAGGGCTGGACCAGGCCGATAGGTCCAAGTGGGGGACGGCCGCGGCGGCGCTGACCGATCCCACCGAAAAGGCGCTGGCCTTCTTCGATTTGGCGATTGCCAATGGGCTGCGGTGCGATTTTCCGGGTTGCCTGTACGCCAACGTGGCGACCGAGTTTCCCGGCGAGCGGTTCGAACCGATCGATGCGCACCGGGACTGGGTGCGGTCATGCCTGACCGAGCTGATGACGTCGGCCGGCGCCGAACGGCCCGACGAGACCGCCCGGCAGCTTCAGTTACTCTACGACGGTGCGCTGGCGGGTTCCAAGCTCGATCAATCGGTGGAGCCGATCCGGCTCGGCCGGCACCTTGCGGCGGAGTTCATCGGTCGCGCCTGCGGACGATAGCGCCGGTCTGTTCAGATCAGCGCGATCCGATTGCGTGGGGTGCGACATCCTCCCGGCATGGCGACGGCCGGGTTGTCCGATCGCCTGCCGAACATCTTGTGCTGCAAGCCATTTCAACTCCGCTTGAGTGCTTGGGAGCCGCGGTGGCCGGGCTGCGGTCCCACGGGTGAATTTCCACCGGGCGGCGCCACACACCGGGCGCGTAGACAGAGCGGTCTGTCTGTGGCACCGTCGGCCTGGTGCCATGCCCGGCGATGCGCGTAGCCGGCACCCGGCCCTGGCGAAAGGACAACTGCGGTGGCGACTGGCACAGTACGGATAGTCGACGGCCACAAGCGTTTTGGGGCCGGCAGCCATGCACTGGCCGGTATCGACCTGACCATCGACGACAGCGACTTTCTGGCCATCCTGGGGCGAAGCGGGAGCGGCAAGTCCACGCTGTTGCGGGTGATCGCCGGTCTGGAAAGCCTCACGTCGGGAACCGTCGAATGGTCCTCCGGTAATGGCGTGGCCCGCCCGCACACCGGTGTCGTCTTTCAGCAGCCGCTGCTCATGCCGTGGCTGACCGCGGGTGAAAACGTGGTATTCGCCGGACGATTCGCCGCTAACCGGCAATCGTTTCAACCCGAATACGCCCAAGAACTACTGCGGCGTTTCGACCTGGAGCGGGTGGCCGACCAATACCCCGACCAACTCTCCGGCGGTCAGGCGCAGCGCGTGTCGATCATCCGGGCGGTCGCAACCCGGCCTCGCCTGCTGTTGCTCGACGAGCCGTTCAGCGCCCTGGACCCGGCGATCCGCGGCGATTTGCGCACCTGGCTGGCCGACCTCGCGGCCGAGCTCGGGATCACAGTCGTGTTGGTCACCCATGACGTCGATGAGGCCGTCGAGCTGGCCAGCCGCATCGTGCTGCTCGGCGTCGACGGGCGGATTCGCCGCGAATGGCGACCCGACGGTACCAATGATGAACTGCGGCAAGAGATTCTGGGCCATTACCGGGTGGCCGAACAGTGAGCGGGGGGCTGCTGTCCCGGCGCTCGCTGCTGGCCGGCACGGTCACCCTCGCCGCGGCGGGCGGCCTGGCCGGTCTGGCCGATCTCGCTCGTGCCGCGACCGTCGACCGGACCAACACCAGCGGACAGCTTCGCATCGGGTACCTGCCGATCACCGACGCCGCACCACTGCTGATCGCGCACGCGGCCGGGCTCTATCAACCGGGCGTGGTGAGTTCGGCCCGGCCGGTGCTGTTTCGTAGCTGGGCGTCGCTGGCCGAGGCGTTCGTCACCCGACAGGTCGACGCCGTGCACATGCTGATGCCGATGGCCATCCAACTACGGTTCTTGCTGGGTAGCTCGGTTCGGGTGCTGAGCTGGAACCACACCAACGGCTCGGCATTGACGGTGGCGCCGAACATCACCGATGTGGGACAGCTCGCCGGCACGCAGGTCGCCGTACCGTTTTGGTGGTCGATCCACAACATCATCCTGCAGGAGTTGCTGCGGGCCCACGATCTGGTGCCGGTGGTGCGCCGAGGCGCCTCGCGCAGTGCCCGCACCGTCGAGCTGATCGTGATGAGCCCGTCAGACATGGTGCCGGCGTTGGCAAATCGATCGATCGGTGGCTACGTGGTGGCAGACCCGTTCAACGCGATGGCCCAGGTGCGCAAGATTGGGCGCATTCACACGTTTCTCGGCGATGTGTGGCGCGACCACGCCTGCTGCGTGGTGCTGGCCCACCAGGACCTCATCGACAATCGACCGCAGGCGGCCGGATCCTTGGTCAACTCGATTGTGCTGGCACAACAACGCATTAACACCGACCGCCCCGCGGCGGCCGCGACGCTGTCGTCCGGGGCCTACCTGCCCCAGCCGGTGGCGGCGATCAAGACGGCGTTGACCTATCGTGCCCAGGACTACCATTTCGCGCACCCCGACTGGCAGCCGCAGCGGTTGGGCTACCAGCCCTTCCCGTTTCCGAGTTTCACCCGCCGGCTGGTAGAAGCCATGCACGACACCGTTGTTGACGGCGACCGGCAATTCCTGAATCGACTCGACCCGGCAACCGTGCACGCGCAATTGGTCGACGACACCTTCGTCCGGACTGCGCTGGCCGCCCACGGTGGCCCCGAAAGCTTCGGCCTCCCCACTGATCTGACCAGAGTCGAACAGGTGCAGCCGCTATGACCACCAATCCCATCAGCTCCGTCGATGCAACGCCGGGCGAGGCGGTGACACCGGATGCGCCACCAACACCGAAGTGGTCATTTCTGCGCCGGTGGTGGCCGCCGGCGCTCGCGATCGCGGTGGCAGTGGGGATTTGGTGGTTGGCCACCGCCGTGCTCGCCCCACCGCAGTCACTGCTGCGCCAAACCACACCCGGGCTGGTGGGCAAGTCGCTGGTCGAGCTGTACAACCGCGGCGTGTTGCTGTCCGACACCGGGGTCAGCCTGTGGCGGCTGCTGGTCGGATTGCTGGTGGCCGCCGTCATCGGAGTTCCCGCCGGACTGCTGATCGGCCTCAACGACGTCGCCGATCGCGCCACCCGTCCGGTGGTGCAGTTCCTGCGGATGATCTCACCACTGTCGTGGGCGCCAATATCGGTGGCGCTCTTTGGAATCGGGAACCAACCGGTGATCTTTCTGATCGCCGCGGCCGCGGTGTGGCCCATCCTGATCAACACCGCCGCGGGCGTGCACGCCGTCGAGCCCGGCTATCTGCAGGTGGCCAGATCCTTTGGGGCAACCCGAACCGAACTGCTGACGGTCGTCGTGTTGCCCGCGATCCGCGGGCACCTGCAGACCGGCTTACGGGTCGCACTGGGCATCGCGTGGGTCGTCCTGGTGCCGGCCGAAATGCTCGGTGTGCGTTCCGGTCTGGGCTACCAAATCCTCAACGCCCGCGACCAGCTGGCTTACGGCCAGGTCGTTGCCGTGATCGTGGTCATCGGCGCCATCGGCTATGTGCTGGATCTTGTTGCGCGCCGGGCTTTATCGTCGGCTAGCGGGCGTTGACCGCTCTCGCCCAGGACAGCGGGTTGAGTTCCCGAAAAGGGTCCCGCGCCCGAACGGCAAGCAGGTCGGCCAGTATCGCTTCCAGCGACTGCTGAGTGTTGTCCTTGACCGAGGCCACCCAGTCCTCCGTCGACACACGGTCGGGTTTCGTGGTGTCGATCGGCTCACCGAAGCGCAGATACATGCGTTGGGGGCGGGGGAGAAGCGTCGGCCCGAGGCCGCGCATCACCGGCATCGCCATGTCGGCAGTGCCGGTCAGCCTCGTGCTGATACTACGGCCGAGCCGGCCCAGCACGCTGTCGCGCGTCACCAGGCTCTTGTAGACGTCGTCGCCGCCGACCAGGCCGACCGGCACGATCGGATAGTTGCTTTCCACGGCGACCCGGGCGAACCCGGCGCGGCCACGCCAATTCAGCTGGTACTCCTCGCCTTTGAACTTCGCTATCTCTCGGCCCCCACCGGGGAACACCAGGATGGTTTCGTTGTGCCGCATCAGTTCCCGTGCGGTGTCCGGGTGGCCGATGACGGCGCCATAGGCGGTGATCACGTCCTTGCCGAAGCCGGACCCTTGCGCCATCCGGCGCTCGGCCAACGGTCGGACCCGCACGCCGAGCTCGCGACGCACGAAGTGGGGGATCAGCAGCACCTCACCGCCGATGAACGCAGTGTGGTTGCCCACCAACAAGAACCGGCCATCGCGGGGCAGCGTTTCGAGCCCGGCAACATACGGCTGCCAGAGGTCGATGAGCGGCGTGATGCCGCCCTGAACGCGGTCGAGCACGCCCTGCAAGGTCTGCACCCGCGGCGGGTGGTTCATTACGGCATCCAGGTCGACGGGCTGGTCGACGGGGTTATCGATGGGCTTTCTCATGGGCTGGGTCACGACATCCTCGGTTCGGGTCGACATTCGGTGGGGCGCACCCCGTGCCAGATAGTCTACCAAACGAACTAGTTCGTATGGGTATGCTTCTCGTGTGCGAACCACCAGTGAGCTTCGTGACACGATTCTGGCTGCCGCGCGGACCGAGTTCGCCCAATACGGGCTGGCCGGTGCGCGCATCGACCGCATCGCGCGGGCGGCCGACGCCAGCAAGGAGCGGCTATACGCCCATTTCGGCGACAAGGAGACGTTATTCCGCAGCGTCGTCGCGGCGGACGCCGCGGAGTTCTTCGCCGCCGTCACGCTGCGCGCGGATGCGATACCGGAGTTCGTCGGCGACATCTACAACCTCGCCTGCCGTACGCCCGAGCACTTGCGGATGATGACCTGGGCCAACCTGGAGGGGCTGAAGCTCGACCCGCCATCCCTCGACGATCCGGAATCGGTCCTCGCCCGCGACATCGCCACCATCGAGGCCGCTCAGGCGGCCGGTCAGGTCGATGTGGCCTGGCAGCCCATGGAGCTGCTCACACTGTTGTTCGGCGTCGCTCTGGCCTGGGCGCAGTCGCCGCGTCCGGACGCCGTCACCGCCGATCCCGCCATCGTCGCCGCCCGGCGGGCGGCCGCCGTGGAGGCCGCGCGCCGCATCGTCACTCCGGCAACCTGAGTTAGGTCATGCCGGCGGCGGTGTTGCGCTGCGGGTGCACGGGAAGGTCGTCCGCCCAGGGCTGGGTGGTGACCATGTCGTCGACATCGACGTAGCCGCGCTCGAACTCGCCCGTGGCCGCGTCCACCAGCCGGTACTCCTGACGCTGGAGGTGGATGGGCTGCGCGTCGAGGATCACCACCCGGACGTCGCCGGGTTCAAATCCGCAGCGCTGCTGCAGCGCCTCGATCAGGCATTCGTTGTGTAGATGCCCGTCGCCGAAGTTCCAGCCGAGCACCATGGCGCACAGGGTCTCGCCCTCGCAGAGGTTGTAGTCGTCCTCGTCGTAGCCGGCCAGCGCGCGGTGCACCAGCGTGAGCAGCGCGCGCCCGTGAGTGTTCATGCCCCGGAACGCGATTGCGAGGTGCAGCGGAACGAGGGTCTCTTCTTTGCTGCCGTACAACCGCTCGAGCTGCAGGTGCTGCATCGGGCCGAGTGCGCGCGAGCCGGTCCGGAACTTGTCGTCGACCGACGGTTTGACGCACCACACCGTGGTATCCCAGTTGCCGGCGTAGTAGCGCATGCCGGGCAGGAAGGAAACCTTGCGCGGGAACAGGTTTCCGAGCACCACTACTGTCGCAATGACTGCGAACAGCACGATGGGCCAGGGGCTAGTCAGGCCCGACAGCCCCACTGGGGCATGTGCGACGAACAGCCACAGCACCCCGAAGATCATGAAAACGTTCCACTCCAGCGGCACTCCCATCGGGAAGGCCAGCAGAATGTTGAGGTGGAACACGATCATGATGACCGCGGCGATGGTCGTCGGCCAGCCACCGTGCGAGAAGAACAGCACCAGCGGCACCAGGCCTTCGACGGCGGTGGAGAAGTGTGCGATGAAGCCCGCTAATCCGCTGGGCCGCAAGTCATCCGGGTAATGCTTGAACATCGACCGTTTGAGCGGACCAGAAGGGATGAACGGGTTGTTCGCCAGCATCGTGGAGATCACAAAAGGGAAGTGGCGGTTGAGTTTTGACGTCGCGGCCCCCAGCCAGATCACCATGAAGACCAGCTTGGCCCCGATGACGATGTCGGCCCCGGAGAATAGGAACACCAGCGCCAGCGGCGCGTACACCTCGCCGCGGGCGGCCAGGAAGATGATCTTGTCGCGCAGACCGAGGACCGTGAGGACCGTGAGGATCGCGATGGTCTGCCAATACGGCAACACGCCAATTGCGGTGCCCAGCGCTGGAATTGGTCCGGTGCCGTCGGATACCAGCGCGGTGACCAGCAAGACCAGCAGGGCGCCGTAGAGCAGCGCGTCGAACGGAGTTCGGTTGCTGCCTTGGGTCAGTGGCACCCGGTCAGGCCAAGGCGGCAGCCGGATGGTGCCTGGCCGCAGCCAGTACAGGATGGAACCCATGGGCGGGAAGTAGCGTCCGGCCAGCGGGCCGAAGCAGCAGCCGAGGCCGACGACCTCGAACAACATCGTGTACAGCACAGCCTTTTCGAACACGATCGGTTCGGTCCACCAGGTGTCGACGTTGGTGAAGCCGCCGATGCCCGAGGTGGTCCACGCGAACACCCAGGCGCCGAGGATGTAGAGGGCGATCTTGATGCCGTACATCACGTGCATGATCAGTGGCGTGCCGAAGCCGTTCTCGGCGATGTGACGCACCATGGGCACCACTCGTTCGGCGCGCGGCTTCTTGCTCCACTCGGCGGTGTCGACGACGGGCAGGTTGGGCCGGATGAACCCCATTGCGGCTCCTTTGACGCGGCTCGTTGACAAGGCGTGCCAATCGGCGGCCTGGCACCGAGAAAAAACTACTCCGAGCGACGACCGGTGGGCACGATTTCGGGAGTCGGCCGCAATTCGTAGTCGTCGGGGTTTGGCCGGTTGGTCCACTTCCAGTAGTCGAAAATGCGGAACCCGTACAACGTGGGCACGTGACCGGCGGCGTTCTTGTAATAGCTGCTGGAGACCGCCGGGTGGGTGTAGACCATCTCCTTCAGCCGTTCCTGGCTGCGGCGGTTGTAGTCGTCGCACACGTCCGCGCGTACGGTGGCCGAGCCGAAACCGCCGGCCAGCACCATGTCGATGCACCCGAGGATGTAGCGCATTTGGCACTCCGAGTTGTAGATGATGCTGGCCCCGTTCACGGCGTTGGTGCCTGGACCGAACATGCAGAAGAAGTTCGGGAAGCCCGGCACGGTGACGCCGAGATAGGCGTACGCGGAGTCGCCCCAGGCCGTATTCAGTTCCACGCCGTCGATCCCGCGAACGTTGATGGGTCCGAGTTGGTGGTTCACGTCGAATCCGGTGGCCCACACCAGCACGTCCGCGGGTCGATGTACGCCGTCGACGGTCCGGACTCCATCCGCGGTGATCTCGGCAATGCCGTCGTTGATGAATTCGACGTCGTCCCGCTGCAGCGTGGTGAGCCAGGTTCCGTCGTCCTGCAACGTCCGTTTGCCCATCGGGGGGTAGTTCGGAGTCACCTTCGCGAGTAGTTCCTCGTCGGTGCAGAAGACCCGCATCCACGCTATGAACATCTCGCGAATCGCGTGGTTCGACTCGCTGCACGAGAGCCCACCGTTGTCCCAGTCCGGGTCGATCCTCACCTGCTCGTCGAGTGCGTCGGCGATCGGCCACCACGACACGAACCGCAGCCAACGTCCGTAGTAGGGCAGATGGCGGATCGCCCACCTGGCTCCGTCGGGGATGGCGTCGTGGTAAATGGGGTTGGGCGCCATCCACTGTGGCGTGCGCTGGTAGACGTCGACCTGTTGAGTCGAGTCGGCGATGGCGGGCACCAGCTGGAATCCGCTGGCGCCGGCGCCGATGACCGCCACCCGCTTGCCCGCCAGGTCGACATCGTCGCGCCAATCCGCGGTATGAAACGAAGGGCCGCGAAAGTCTTTGGCTCCCTTGATATCCGGAATGACCGCATTGCTGAACTGGCCGACCGCGCAGATCAGGGCACGTGCGGTCAGCGTCTCTGCCCTGCCGTCCGCCGCGCGGATCGCGACCCGCCAGGTCGCCGACTCCTCGTCCCATGCGGCGCCGGTCGCCTCGGTGTTGAATCGGACGTCGGGCGTGATGTCGTAGCGGGTTGCGACGTCATCGAGGTAGTGCAGGATCTCGGGCTGCTCGGAGTAGTAGTGCGTCCAGTGGTCGAGCGGCTCGAATGAGTACGCGTAGTACTGGTTGGCAATGTCGACGCGGCAACCCGGATAGCGGTTGGCCAACCACGTTCCGCCCACGCCCGACTGCTTTTCGATGATCGTGAACGGCATGCCCGCTGCCTTGAGCTTGATCCCGGCCAACAGCCCCGCCTCACCGCATCCGATGACGACCACGGGGAACTCGGCGCGTTGCTCGGGTGTCGACGCCAGTACCGGCCCGCACTGATCGGCATCGCTGAACCGCAGGTCCGCGGCGACGTAGTCGACGAACTGCTCGGTGACCGCTCCAGCCGACATCACCTGGAACATGACCCGCATCTGGTCGGCGTCCGGCACGAAGGGCGGCGGACAGCCGCGGTCGCGGTAGTCGCGAATCACGTCGTAGGCGCGCTTGCGCACCAACTCCTTGTCGAGCTCGCTCATCGCGCCCTGCAGGTCCATCGCGATGAGCATGAACGGCCGGGGAAGCTCATCGAGCAAGCCCATGTCGCCGGTCATGTGCACCATCGACATCAACAGCGCAGGCACACTCGCCTGGTCGACGGCATCGCGAATGACGTCGTCGGAGTCCGCGAAAGGCAGCCCGAGCAGTCGGCTCAGGTCCGTCGATGCGGATGTCGAGGCAGGTAGGGCCACAATTCCTCCACATGACTAGACAGATCTTCGGCGATGTCTAGTCGTAGGTTAGCATCGTGTCGGACACACGTGAAGGAGGCTTGATGGGCACGGGTAACGGGCTGACCCCCTTCACGATCGATGTCGCCGACGACGAGCTTGACGATCTGCGACGTCGTCTCCAATCAGCCAGGTGGCCCGACGAACTCGCCGGTGCCGGCTGGGATTATGGAACAGACGAGGCGGCGCTGCGGTCGCTTGTGGACCGTTGGCGTGACGGGTACGACTGGCGGGCCACCGAAGCCGAGCTCAATGGCTGGGGATCATTCATCACCACCGCCGCTGGACAGCGGGTGCACTTGCTGCACGTTCCGTCGGTGGACGACGGCGCCGTCCCCTTGGTGCTGATTCATGGATGGCCCGGTTCGATCGTCGAGTTCCTCGATGTTCTTCCGCTGCTGCGGGAGCGGTTCCACGTCGTCGTTTTCTCAATGCCGGGTTACGGATTCTCCGGGCCGACTACCGAACTCGGCGTCGACACGGCGAAGGTCGCGGCGGCCGCCGACGACGTGATGGGCCAACTCGGATACACCCGATACGTCGCCCAGGGCGGCGACTGGGGCGCGCTCGTCGTCCGCTACCTGGGGGAGCACTACTCACACCGCGTCGCCGCCATCCACACCAACATGCTGTTCTCACCATTCGACGGTGACGGTGCCGACGCCATGACCGGCGTGACCGAGAGCGAACTGGCGGCGATGATCACGTCTGCGGAACGGATGGCCGGCGGCACGGCGTACATGGAATTGCAAGGGACCCGGCCGCACTCGCTGGGTTTCGGGCTGCACGATTCGCCGCTCGGTCTGGCGGGCTGGATCCTGGAGAAGTTTCACGCATGGTCTGACGCCCGCGACGGGATGCCGATCCGCACCGATCGGTTGATCGACAACCTAATGCTCTACTGGCTCACCGGTACCGCAACATCGGCGGCCAGGCTGTACTGCGAAGCGGCGCGAGCGGGCACCGGCGCCCTGAGCGAGTGGACCGGCCGGGTCGACGTTCCGACCGGCTACGCCGTGTATCCGTATGAACTGATGCGGATTCCGAGGGTGTGGGCCGAGAAGCGGTACAACCTAATGTATTACACGATCCAGGATCGGGGCGGGCACTTCGCGGCCTTCGAGCAGCCGCAGCTCTTTGCGGCCGATGTCAACGCGTTTGGGCAGACCCTGCGAGAACAAGGGATCTGCTGACTTAACAGATCGTCGAGGACGACCTGGCCGCCACGGCCGAGCGCCAGATCACTTGACAGCTTTCGCTTTTCGACTTGGTTGTGTTCGCTGGGCGCGCTTCGCTGGGCCCCTCCGGGCGGGCGTACTTACCGGAGCATTAAGCGAGATGGCCGGCGCAACCCAGCGTCGAAGGAATTCCCGGAGCTCCTTGCCGCGATGCGGCGGGCGTCCCGGGTCGATAACCAATGACTGGAAGATCCGCAGCATGAACTCGACCAGTCGATCAAGTTCATCGTCGATGATGCCCACACTCGCCCAGTCGACGTTGAACCGCTCGACTATCGAGCGGCCGAATGTCATGGCGGTGTCGGAGGTGACGCCGGCCGAGAACGTGCTGGCCTTGCCCGGGGTCAGGAGCAGGCTCAGGTATCGCTCGTGCGGAAGCCTCTCCAGCGTGTGGGCGATTCCTTCGACAACCGCTTCGGCCGGGTCATGAATCCTGCGTACATGTGCGGCCAGGCTGTCCAAGAACGGGCCGACCTCCGCGATCGAGGTCGCAAACAGCAGCGCTTCAGTGCTCGGGAAGTAGCGGTAGACGGTCTGCCGGGTGACACCCACGTCCTTGGCCACGTCGGAAATGCCGAAGTCCGTGCCGAATTCGTCGATTCTGCGCCGCGCGGCGTCGAGGATTCGGGCGATCGCCTCGTCGTCGTCAGCCGGCTTCGCGCCGGACCACCCGTGTGTTCGCATCAGCAACAGGATCCCATACGTCCACTACAGCAACCTTAAGGTCACCGATCTGCCCTCCGTGGCGACCATTCACTAATCCATCAGTGTATGGTCGAAAAGAGGCGGCGGAGGAGGATGCGATGACCATCGAAGAACAGCTGCGTGCGGGGGTGCTCGACACCGAACTGACCCGACGAGCACTGCAGGTGGTACTCGACAAGACCACCGACATGGCCGATGACGTTCTCAAAGTTCCTCTGCATTATTACCGCGATCCCAAAATCACCGAGATTGAGGAATCTCAAATCCTTCGGCGCACGCCATTGGCCGTCCTTCCCAGTGCGCAGGTCGCCGCGCCCAATGACTACGTCGTGCGCTCTGTGTTGGGTGATTCGCTCCTCATCACCCGCGACAAGGACGGAAACAGTCACGTGTTCTTGAACTACTGCCGCCACCGGGGAGCCATGCCGGCCTGCGGATCGGGCAGCGCAACACGTTTCACCTGCCCGTACCACGCGTGGACGTACAGAAACGACGGAAAGCTGTTCAGCGTTCCTGGCAATGCGGGTTTCTCCGCCATGGACAAGGCTGACTACGGACTGGTCGAGTTGCCCCATCAAGAACGGCACGGCTTCATCTGGGCGGTGTTGACCGCCGATGCCGACATCGATGTCGACGGACACCTCGGCGGCCTCGGCCTGGATCTGGCGGCGCTGGACTATGCCTCGTTCGGATACCACGACTACCGCGAGTTCGAGTCCGAGGTGTCCTGGAAGGGCGCGTTGGAGGCGTTCGCGGAGTCCTATCACTTCCCATTTGTGCACGGCGGGAGTCTCATTGGCCAGAACACGTTGGCCAACACGTCCATCCACGACCGCTTCGGAAAGCACCATCGGATGGGCTTTCCGTTCAACTGGATCACCAACCTGGACAATGATCCTGGTGGCTCCTGGGATGTCCGTGACAACATGGGCGTCATCTACTGGATCTATCCAAACCTTGTCCTGGCCAACAGTTCTGTGGGCGTGGAGGTCATCGACATCCTGCCCGCGGGATCACCCACCAGATGCACGGTCCGGCACAGTTGGCTGGCCCGCATTCCCGCTGCCGACGACGAAACACGCGCGGGTTACGACATGATCTTCAATGCCGTTCATGCGGCGGTGCGCGATGAGGACTTCGCAATGCTGCCGCAATGCGGCGAGGGCGTTCGTCACGGCCAGCACGACCATATGATCATCGGCCGCAACGAAATCGGGGTTCAGCACATGATTAGCGTCTTTGCTCAGGAACTCGGAATAGCCCTGGGCTGACTGCGTGTCACCAGGGTGCGAAGTCGCTTGCGTTCTCCCGGTCGACCAGCGCATCGCCGCCCTGTGCCGATTGCGGTGCCACCGCGGGTGATCGCCGGTCGACCCGCAGGAAGCTGCCGGTGCGTACCGTCCCGAGGATGTCGGTAGGTTCGCCGTTTGCCACGACCTGCTGGCCGCTGATGAACACCGCAACGACGGTGGCGTCGTTGCGGTTCACCATGCGTGACAGACCACCGTACTGTTCGACGCGCTCTTCGGCGTACTCATCCAGGGAGTCGTCGAGACGCTCGGGATCGATGATTGAGAGGTCCGCTCGGTCACCGATGCGGAGGTGGCCGGCGTCGATCCCGTACCAGTCAGCAATTTCACCACTGAGGCGGTGTACGGCGTGTTCGACTGTCATGAAAGGTGTTCCGGCATTTTCCGCGTCACGCACGTGCCTCAGCAGCCGCATACCCATGTTGTAGAAGGCCATATTCCGCAGGTGCGCCCCCGCGTCGGAAAAACCCAACTGGGTGTAAGGCTCCTTGGCGAACTTCTTGAGCACTTCGGGCCGATGATTGGAGATCGTGGTGAACCAGCGGAGCTTAGTGCCGTGTTCAAGCACCAGATCGAGGAATGCGTCGACGGGGTGCAAGCCGCCGCGGTCAAGGCCGACCTCGCCGAACGACTTTCCGATGACGGACCGGTCCGGGCAGTCGGTGATCTCCGCGTCGAAGAAGTCGCGGTGCCACACCCGAATCCCGAACCTCTGGTCGTAGTCTTTGCGGAACCGCCGCCGATAGGCCTCGTCGCGCATCAACTCATCGCGTTCCAGACACTCCGCCAGATGCATCGCTTCCTGTCCCGATCCGAATTCCTCGAAGATGACGAAGTCGATGCCGTCGGCGTAGACGGTGAACGGCACCGGAAGATGCTGAAAGCGGAAGTTGGCGCCGAGCGTATTGACCGCCGTGGCCAGTCCCTTG
The DNA here is from genome assembly GCF_900157365.1 of Mycobacterium numidiamassiliense. GTDB lineage: Bacteria > Actinomycetota > Actinomycetes > Mycobacteriales > Mycobacteriaceae > Mycobacterium > Mycobacterium numidiamassiliense. Next base: position 2,281,198 of record NZ_FUEZ01000004.1, read on the forward strand.
AGGAAGTAGAACGCCAAAGGATTTGACTTGGCGTCTGCCGCGGCCAGCAGGCTGGTTTTCAGCGGCTTGCGGTACAGCCCAATCGATTGCAGCGCCTGGAAGATCATCCTCAGCGGCATGGCGATGTCGGGAGCCGATTGCAGGATGCGGCCCCGTGCGCGGACAAGCTTCTCGAGTCGGCGGTTCTCTCGCCATTTGGCGTACGTCGACGGCAGCGTGCGTGACCGGCAGATCTGCCCGTCGAGCTTGTCGAAGCGAAGTTGGTTGGTTGACAACCCGATGAAGCCGGCGTCCAATGCCTCGGTCAGCATTCGCTCCATGCGCGCCACTTCGGCGCGGGTCGGCTTGATGCCGTCGTCGGTGGAGCGCTCGAGTCCCATGGTGACGGTGCGAATGTCCGAATGTCCGATGAAAGAGCACAAGTTTGGGCCCAGTGGCAGGTCCTCTATCGCGGCGATGTACTCCTCGCTGTTGCTCCACGTCTTGTGCGCGCCGATCGACTTGATCACGTATTCGCGGGGGATGGCCTCGACACGGCCGAACAGGTCGCCGGCCTCCTCAGCATCGACGTGAATCGTCGATATCGAGCACGATCCCGTTGCGACCGTCGTCACGCCATGCCGGACCGACTCTGCTAAGCCGGGGCCTTCCAAGACCTCGATGTCATAGTGCGTGTGAATGTCGAGGAACCCCGGGACCACCCACTTTCCGGACGCGTCAATGACATTCGGGCAACCGGATCCATCGAGTTCCTGTGTTGACACCGCGGTCACATGTCCGGCGGAAATTCCGATGTTGCGGACTGCCGACGGCGCTCCGGTCCCGTCGAACCAGCGTCCGTTGCGGATGATCGTGTCGTATGACATACCCGTCCCTCGCCTGTGGATCGGCAGTCGTGTGGTGGCACTGCGCACTTCTTGATTGACCATACGCCTCTGCGTAAGTGGATGGTGACTGAATGCCCGAGTTCCAGCTCGGCTGCCGGGAATGCCCGCGCCGCGCCTTGGCTAGAGCTTGAAGCGTCCCGCGAAGCCCCGCAGGGGGAGGTCCGCGCTCGTCAGCAGTCCCGGCGGGGCGTCGACGACGGACTTGATCGCGTTGAGGGCGGGCAGGCCGGTGACGGTCATGCCGATGGAGGCGAAATTGTCGGGGTTGGACAGGTCGACACCGGGCTTCGGGAAAATCATGTGCTTGTTGTAGACGCAGGGGTCGCCCTTGATCTGAGTGATGTAGCAGCCCTTGATGTCCCAGCTCGGGTCGGTGTGCGCGGTCATCTGCCACTCAAGGTGCGTCTCGACCCTGGGCACACCGTTGACCATGCCCTGGTACTTGATGTAGTTGCCGCCGAGGGAACCCTTCGGCATCTGGTACCAGCCCAAGTCGACGTCCTTCGTGCACGCACCGAGTTCATAGCTGAACTTGACTTCGTCGAGTTGGATGTCGAAGCAGTCGGCCATCATCAGCACGCTGTCGGCGAAGACGCGGGTGTACTTCTCCAGCTTGGCTGGGATGCTTGGGTCGTCCACGGGCAGGCCGTAGCCGACCTCGATCCAGGTGTCCTTGCTGTGGTGACAGGACACGTCTACCGACTCGATGGTCGTGACATTCTCGATCTCGGCGACATCTGCTGAGCACACGACTCCGAGAATTTGGTTCAGGCCGGGATTCATGCCAGTGCCGTAGAAGCTGACCTGACCCTTTTCGCAGGCTTCGGCCAGCAGTTGGGTCACCGGCTTGCCCGACGGGTGGGGATGGTTTTTGTCCCGGTGCCAGCCATTGATCCAGTCGGCAGTGGTGACGATATTAATGCCGGCCTCAAGGACTTTCACGTAAAGATCCTCGTCGGGAAAGACCCCGTGGAAGGTGAGCACGTCGGGTTTGGCCGCGATGATCTCCTCGATCGTGCCGGTCGCCTTCACTCCGATCGCGGGGAGGCCGACGATCTCGCCGGCATCGCGGCCGATCTTCTCGGGCGAATAGCAGTGCAGGCCAACAAGTTCCAAATCAGTGCGCTCACCGAGCCGCTTGATCATCTCCGAGCCGACGTTGCCGGTGGCTACCTGGAACACACGGACGGGAGCGTTCATTCGATTCGGCCTTTCGGTTGATGGTGCGTCGTTTGAGGGTTGGGGGAGAATGGGGTTAAGTCTTGAAGCGGCCGGCGAATCCGCGTAACGGGATGTCGGCGCTGGTCAGCAGTCCTGGTGGCGCCGCGACGACGGAGGAGATGGCGTTCAGGGCGGGCATGCCGGTGATCGTCATGCCGATCGAGGCAACCGCTTGCGGCGAACGGATGTCTACGCCCGGCTTGGGGTGCATCATGTGCTTGCTGGTGATGCACGGGTCGCCCTGAATCTTGGTGATGTAGCAGTGCTGCACCTTCCAGCGCGGCTCGGTGTGCCGCGTCATCTGCCATTCGAGGTGCACCTCGACTTTGGGCACGCCGTCCACAATGCCCTGGTATTTAAGGTAATTCGCGCCCAGCGAACCCTGGGGAAGCTGGTACCAGCCCAGGTCGACGTCCTCGGTGCAGGCACCCAGTTCGTACGAGAAAATTACGTCGTCGAGTTCGAGTCCGAAGCAGTCCGCCATCAGATACACCCCGTCGGCGAACACCCGGGTGCCCACCTCCAGCATTCCCGGGATACGCGGATCCTGCACCGGCAGGCCGTAGCCGCACATCCGCCATGACTCGACCGAATGGTGACAGGAGACGTCGACCGACTCGATGACCGTGATGTTCTCGATCTCGGAAACGTTGCAGGAGTTGACCACTCCCAGGATTTGGCACAGCCCCGGATTCATGCCGGTGCCGTAGAACGTCGAGCCGCCCTTCAGGCACGCTTGCTGCAGAACTTCGGTGGTCGACTTGCCGGAGGCATGCGGGTGGTTCCGGTCCCGGTGGTGACCGGTGATCCAGTCCGCCGTCGTGACGATATTGATCCCTGCCTCAAGGACTTTCACGTAGAGGTCCTCGTCGGGGAACACGCCGTGGAAGGTCAGTACATCGGGCTTGGCGTCGATGATCTCGTCGACCGAACCCGTGGCGATGACGCCGTTGGGTGCCAGGCCGGCGATTTCGCCGGCATCCCGGCCAACCTTTTCCGGTGTGTAACAGTGTAATCCGATTAGCTCGAGATCCGGCTGGCTGGCGATGCGTTTGATCATCTCGGTCCCGACGTTGCCGGTCGCGACCTGAAACACCCGGATCGGTGCGCTGGTGGTCATAGAATTCAGTGAGCCTGCGCGGTCGTCGATTGCAGTTCGGCGGCACTGCCGCCTCGTCCGTCGGGATAGAACTGTCGGGCCCAATTGCGGAGCGCGGTGAAACCCTCGAACTCTGACGAAGACAGTGCGGGCGGGTCCGAATAGCGTTGGTGCGACCAGATATAGACGTCCTGCTTGAACTGCCGGATGACGTCCTGGCCAAACTGCTCGGCCTTTGCCTCGTGCCGAGGTGTGTCTTTGCCGGGCACCCGGCCGATGTACACCGTGAACCGCACGTCGGAGGTGTGCTCGTCGACGGGGGTGACCGTCGACATGGTCCGGTTGTCGATCATGCCTGAACTCTTGGTCACCGCGATACCGAGCCCGCCGTTGATCGCCTCGACACCGCTGTCGATGTCGTCGATCGATTGGTTTTCGTCACCCTCGAAGGTGATGGTGAAGTCGACGTAGGACGTCGGCTGATCGAAATCGTGCCGCGTGAAGACCGGCACGATCGGCGTCTTGTGCACGAATTTGAAGTGGGCGACGTCGACACCGTTTTCCATCACGTACTGCGGATGCAACTCCTGGTTGGGCTCGTACATGGTCTGGCGGGGGTAGTAGTCGGCCAGACTGCTGCCGTCCTCGAAGCTGGCGAAGATGTCGGGCACATCGAAGAACGGCTCACGACCCTCGACGTCGTGCCAGATGTAGGCCGACTCGTTGCGTTCGACCACGGGGTAGGTGCGCATCTTGCGTCCGCGGTTGGGTCGGTTCTCGTAGGGGATGCAGACGTTGCGGCCCTCATGGCTCCACTGCCAGCCATGAAAGGCGCACTCGATGACCTCGCCCTCGACGTGACCGCCGAAACCCAAGTGGGCGCCCAGATGTTCGCAGTAGGCGTCCATCACCGTCAGCCGCCCCGACTGCGCCCGCCAGGCCACCATTTCCTGGCCGAAGTAATGCATCTTGTGCACGTCGCCGACGGGAATCTCGTCCGACCACGCGATCTGGAACCAGCCGGTCGGCTTCATCGACAGCGGCGGCTTCGCCATCCGAACTCCTCTACCTGGCGCGTTGGGCTGCACCTGAAACGTCGTCTCGCAAGAAGCATAGTGGCGCTAATGGGAAAACCAAAGAGGGCTCTGTGAATCATTGAAATGCGTGGTCGGGCGGTTAACATCTGCATGATGACCGATACGGATGTTCAGCCGCAGCGCACCAACCGACGCGGTGATGCCTCGCGCGAGAACATGCTGGAGGCGGCGTTGAAGGCATTGGCTACCGGCGATCCCGGAGCGGTGTCGGCGAACCGGATCGCCAAGCAGATCGGAGCCACCTGGGGTGTGGTGAAGTACCAGTTCGGCGACGCGGACGGGTTGTGGGCCGCGGTATTACATCGGACCGCCGAGCACCGCGCAGACCTGTTCGTGCCTTCCGACACCGCGGTGCCACTGCGACAACGAGTTGCGGCGATCATCGACACTCTCTACGACGGGCTGACTGCCACTGACTCCCGGGCGATCGAGAACCTGCGCGCCGCCCTTCCCCGGGACCCGGCCGAGCTCGAACGCCTTTACCCGCGTACGTCCGCTGAACTCCAGTCGTGGGGGCGGGGTTGGCTGGAAACCTGCCAGAACGCCTTCGCTGACCTGAATGTCGACACCGAACGGGTGCGCGCGGTCGCCACATTCATTCCGGGGGCAATGCGCGGCATCACCTCAGAGCGTCAGCTCGGTAGCTATTACGACCTCGATCTGGCGCGGCGGGGGCTCACCGATGCGATCGTGGCGTACCTGGAGTCGTCCGCTTCGAGCGGCCCCGGCGACCGAAGTGCTTCTGGGACTTAGCTTTTCGATTTTAGGCCATCGAGTTCGAAGGCCCCCGCCCGCGAGTAGCCGGGCGTTTGGTGGTGCGCCGTCAGGGTTTCGAACCCCGGACCCGCTGATTAAGAGTCAGCTGCTCTACCAACTGAGCTAACGGCGCTTGGTCGGCCGAGACCGCGCACGCGACAATAACAGGTAACGCGTCGCGGAGCGAAATCTCCCGGCCCTCTAGTGTAGAGGCTTCGGTGGTCGGCAGTCATCGCGTTTGCGGACTGCCGCGTCCTGGCCTAGTGTCGCTTGGCTTGCGTCATAAGTGGTCCGGTATTACCGCGTCCAGCGGCCGGGAGCCTTTAGAATGTCTTGCAGTCAATTGGGGTCAGTGGTGACCGAATAAGCGGGATCATATGGAAGGTCGCTTGATGATGCCTTTGCGGGCCAGTCGATCGTGGCTGGCTATCGCGCTGAGTCTGTTTGCTGTGTTCGGCGCTGCGTGCAGCGGTAACCATGCCGCCGCGCCGGCGAAGGTCATCTTCGACAAGGGCACCCCGTTCGCCGATCTGCTGGTTCCCAAGCTCACCTCCTCGGTAACCGACGGCGCCGTCGGCGTCACGGTCGACGCGCCGGTCACGGTCAGCGTCGCCGACGGGGTGCTGGCCTCGGTCACCATGGTCAACGACAACGGCAGGGCGATCAGCGGCCAGCTCAGTCCGGACGGACTGCGCTGGTCCACTACCGAACAGCTTGGCTACAACAGGCACTACACGCTGAACGCGAAGGCGCTCGGGCTGGGTGGGGCGGCCAGCCGTCAGATGAGCTTCGCGACCAGCTCGCCGGCTCACCTGACCATGCCCTACGTCAACCCTGGCGACGGCGAGGTGGTGGGCATCGGCGAGACGGTGGCCATCCGGTTCGACGAGAACATCGCCGATCGCGCGGCGGCCCAAAAGGCAATCGTCATCACCACCAACCCGCCTGTCGAGGGCGCGTTCTACTGGCTAAACAACCGCGAAGTGCGTTGGCGCCCAGAGCATTTCTGGAAGTCGGGCACAGCCATCGATGTTGCGGTCAACACCTACGGTGTCGACCTGGGCGACGGGATGTTCGGCGAGGACAACGTCAAGACGCACTTCACCATCGGCGACGAGGTCATCTCCACCGCCGACGACAGCACCAAGATGGTGACCGTCCGAGTCAACGGTGAAGTCGTCAAGACCATGCCCACGTCGATGGGCAAGGACAGCACCCCGACGGCCAACGGCGACTACATCATCGGCGGGCGGTTCAGGCACATCATCATGGACTCGTCGACCTACGGCGTTCCGGTCAACTCGCCCAACGGATATCGCACCGAGGTCGATTGGGCCACACAGATGTCCTATAGCGGTGTCTTCGTGCACTCGGCGCCATGGTCGGTCGGAGCGCAGGGCCACACCAACACCAGCCACGGATGCCTGAACGTGAGCCCGAGCAATGCCGAGTGGTTCTACGACCACAGCAAGAGCGGTGACATCGTCGAAGTCATCAATACCGTCGGGCCGACGCTGCCGGCCACCGAGGGGCTCGGTGACTGGAACATGCCCTGGCCGCAGTGGAAGGCGGGCAACGCCAACACCTGATCCCGGGCAGGCGACCCGGGCTTTGTGCCGTGTGTTGTAGCTTCCGTCATTTTTCATTCATTCATCCGTTGGTCCGAACCGCGTAAGGTGCCGGGACTATGAGCACTCCTTCGCCCGGGCAGGGTTGGTGGTTGGCGTCTGACGGCCAGTGGTATCCCCCTCGCTGGGAGACCAAGTTCTTCCACTGCACCGATGAGGCTTTGGAAGCCGTGATAGACGAGGCCAGCCGTCAGACGAAGACCTACGGCGAACAGGGTTGGGAGATCGTGAACTCCGCGGTGCAACGCACCCAGGTCACCCACCACTTCAGTGGCTTTGACAAGGGCGGGGAGTTGCGTTTCGAGTGGAGCATCGTCTGCACCTTGAAAAGGCCGCTGCGCCCCGGCGCCTAACGCGGCCGGGCCGCGCGCAATGCCGCGCACCAATGCGGCGCGACAAAGAAAAGATCAAAGGGCAGCATTGCCCCTTGATCCGTTGGGGTGAGTGACGGGACTCGAACCCGCGACATTCAGGATCACAACCTGACGCTCTACCAGCTGAACTACACCCACCATGGCTGCCTGCCGGCCCAGGGCCCGCACGAGCAGCGACTGTAGATACTAGCCGCTCGTTGGCTCGGTAGCCGAATCGTTTCCACCCGTGCCCTCGATATCGGCGGCGACCTGCGCGATCTCGCTGGTAGACGGCCCCGGCAATGGCACGAACGCGGTACGTCGATAAAACTGCAGCTCGCGGATCGACTCCTTGATATCGGCCAGTGCTCGGTGGGTGACCCCCTTGGCCGGCTGGCCGAAATAGATGCGGGGGTACCAGCGCCGGCACAGCTCCTTGATCGAGCTGACGTCGATCATCCGGTAGTGCAAAAAAGAGTCCAGATCGGTCATGTCGCGGGCGATGAAGGAGCGATCGGTGGCGATCGAATTACCCGCCAGCGGCGCCGTCTTGGGTTGCTTGACGTGTTTGCGGATGTAGTCCAGCACCATCGCCTCGGCGGTCGCCAGGTCGACGGTGGATGCCTTCACCTCGTCGATCAGCCCCGAGCGCGTGTGCATCGCGGTGACCACGTCGACCATCGACGACAGCGCGGCGTCGTCGGCGTGGATCACTACGTCGACTCCGTCGCCGAGAATGTTCAGGTCGGCGTCGGTGACCAGCGCTGCGATCTCGATCAATTTGTCCGAACCCAGATCCAGTCCGGTCATCTCGCAGTCGATCCACACCAATTCGTCCCGCACAGCGCTCAGCGTAAGCCCACGTGAGCCCTGCCGACGCCGCCCCCTGGCAAGTAGTGTGGGCGATGCTTTGTGGGGACCGACAGGAAAAGGGGTGCTGCACGATGAGTACCGAATCGGCGGACGGCGGGCCCGCGCAGCGAATTGCCAGCGGCTACGCCGTTCACGGCCAGGCCCTGGAGTTGGGCACGGTAGTCGTCGACGGCACCGTCGATCCGACCGCCCAGGTTCGCATCCCGCTGGCGACCATCAATAGGCATGGCTTGGTGGCTGGAGCGACCGGTACGGGTAAGACCAAGACGCTGCAACTGATCGCCGAACAGCTGTCCGCCGCGGGAGTTCCCGTGCTGATGGCGGACGTGAAGGGCGACCTGTCCGGTCTCTCCGCGCCGGGGGAGAGCAACGACAAGACCGCCGCGCGCGCCAAGGACACCGGTGATGCCTGGGAGGCAACGGGATTCCCGGTCGAGTTCCTGTCGCTGGGCACCGACGGCGTCGGCGTGCCGATTCGGGCGACGGTCGCCAGCTTCGGCCCGGTGCTGCTGTCAAAAGTGTTGGGTCTCAACGCTACTCAAGAGTCGACTCTCGGCCTGATTTTCCATTGGGCCAACGACAGAAACCGTCCGCTGGTCACTCTGGACCAGCTGCGTTCCGTCATCAGTTACCTGACCAGCGACGCGGGCAAGGAAGAGCTGAAAAACCTGGGCGGGGTGTCGCCGACGACGGCCGGTGTCATCCTGCGGGCCCTGGTGAACCTGGAAGGCGAGGGCGGCGACACGTTCTTCGGCGAACCGAAGCTCGATTCGCGCGACCTGCTGCGGTCCAACGGTCAGGGGCAGGGCGTCATCTCGCTGCTGGAGTTCACCGGTCAGTCGTTGCGCCCGGTCATCTTCTCCACCTTCCTGATGTGGTTGCTCGCCGACCTTTTCACCGTGCTGCCCGAGGTCGGCGACGTGGATAGGCCCAAGCTGGTCTTCTTCTTCGACGAGGCACACCTGCTCTTCACCGATGCGTCGAAGGCATTCCTCGAGCAGGTTGAGCAGACCGTCAAGCTGATTCGTTCCAAGGGCGTCGGGGTGTTCTTCTGCACCCAGCTGCCCACGGATCTGCCCAACGACGTCCTCTCGCAGTTGGGCGCCCGGGTCCAGCACGCCTTGCGCGCATTCACCCCGGACGACCAGAAGGCGCTGTCGAGGACCGTGCGCACCTATCCGAAAACCGATGTCTACGACCTCGAGTCGGCATTGACGTCGCTGGGCATCGGCGAGGCCGTCATCACCGTGCTGTCCGAGAAGGGCGCTCCGACGCCGGTCGCGTGGACGCGCATGCGAGTGCCGCGGTCGCTCATGGGGGCCATCAGCCCCGACGCGGTCGTCGCCGCCGCGAAAGCCAGTCCGCTGCAAGCCAAATACGGCCAGACGGTGGAACAGCCGCCGGATCCTCAAGTGCTCCAACCGCAGGGGCCGCCCTCGCAGGCGCCGGCCCCGCGGGGGCAATACGACCCACTGCCGTCCTATCCGGACACGTACGACATACCGCCGATGCCGGAGCCGTTCGAGCCGAAGGGCCCGGCCATGTGGGAGGAAGTGCTGAAGAACCCGGACGTGAAGGACGTCATCAAGAGCAGCATGCGCGAACTCATCCGAGCCAGGTTCGGCGGCGGCCGGAAGTAGCGGCTACCCGCCGCCGAGCTTCTTGTAGAAGCTGCCCACGATTGGGGCCACGATGGCCCGCGGGGCGTATCCGCTGCCGACCGACATCGCCTTCGACGTCAATCCGGGCACCACACGCATCTTGTTGCGCGCCAAGGCATCCAGTGAAATCTGGGCCGTGTGCTCGGTCGAGATCCACAGGAAATCGGGTACCAGTTTTTCGACCAGCGATCGCTCGGCGTCATCGGGTAGGTCGGTGCGCACCGGACCGGGAGCCAGCAGCGTGACGTGCACACCCGAGCCGCGCAGTTCGCCGCGCAGCGATTCGCTGAAGGTGTTGGCGAACGCCTTGGTGGCCGCGTAGGTCGCGTTGTAGGGGATTGGCGAATTCCCGGCTGCCGAACCGGAAATCAGGATGCCCCCGCCCTTGCGCTCGATCATTCCCGGCAGCACCGCCAACGTAAGGTCATGTACCGCAATGGCATTCAGCTGCACCTGCGCCTTTTCGCCGGCCGGGTCAAGCCCGGCAATCGGACCGAAGGTCGCCGTCCCCGCGTTCGCGCACAGGATGGAGATGTTCCGCGTGGCCAGTTCGTCGCAGAGCTTGGCGCGTTCGGCCGGGTCGGCGAGGTCGCCCGGTCGCACCTCGACCGCGACGCCGTACTTGTCGGTCAGGCGCGCGGCCAGATCGTTGAGCAGATCTTCGCGTCGCGCGGTGACGATCAGGCTGTGTCCCCGAGCGGCCAGCTCGGTGGCCAGCGCCGCGCCGATGTTCTGCGAAGCCCCGGTGACAACGGCACGCGCGTCGGGACTGGGAGTTGGAATCGGCATGGGGCAATCGTAGACAAGCCGGCGCCGCCCACCCGTAGCCACCGCGAGCGCCCCATCACCGGGCGCGGCGAGTCGGTCGCCGGACACATAGAGTGCCGGGCATGGGTCAGCCGGAATTGGCTTCGGGCAAGGTGGGGCGATCCCGGATCGTCGCGTGGGCATTGTGGGACTGCGGCTCGACCGGCCTGAACGCGATCGTGGCGACGTTTGTGTTCTCCGTCTATCTGACCAGCAGTGTGGGGGTGGGCATCTCCGGCAGCACCACACCGGCGAGCTGGTTGGGGCGGGCCGGGGCGCTGGCCGGGCTGACGGTGGCGCTGCTGGCTCCGCTAGTCGGTGTGTGGGTGGAATCACCGCATCGCAGGCGGGTGGCGCTAAGCGTGCTGACCTGCCTGGCGGTGGCGCTGACCTGCGCGATGTTCTTTATTCACGATCGCCCCGGCTACCTGTGGGCGGGGTTGGTGCTGTTGGGCGCGACCGCGGCCTGCGGGGACCTGGCCAGCGTTCCGTACAACGCCATGCTGCGCCAGCTTTCGACGCCGGCAACCGCAGGCCGGATTTCCGGCCTGGGCTGGGCCTCGGGATACCTGGGCAACGTCGTGTTGCTGATGGTGATCTATGTGGGATTCATCTCCGGATCCGGCTCGGGCCCGGACGCGGTGCGTGGGCTGCTGCGGTTGCCTCTGCACGACGGGCTCTACGTCCGGGTGGCGATGCTGGCGGCCGCGCTGTGGCTGGCGGTGCTGGGTCTACCGTTGCTGCTGGTCGCCCACCGGCTACCCGCCCCGACGGAGGTCTACCAACCGGCGAGCATGCTCGGTGGCTATCGCAAGCTGTGGAACGAGATCTCCGCGGAGTGGCGCCGGGACCGCAACCTGGTCTACTTCCTGGGAGCCAGCGCGCTTTTCCGCGACGGGCTTTCGGCGATATTCGCCTTCGGCGCTGTGCTGGGTGTCAACGCCTACGGCGTCACGCCGGCCACTGTGCTGATATTCGGTGTGGCGGCCAGCGTGGTGGCCGCGATCGGCGCGATACTTGGTGGTTCCATCGACCACCGGGTCGGTTCCAAACCGGTCATCGTCGCGTCGCTGGCGGCGATCGTCACGGTAACGGTCACGCTGATGGTGCTGTCCGGCCCGGTGGCCTTCTGGACGTGCGGCCTGCTACTGGCTTTGTTCATCGGGCCGTCGCAGTCGTCGGCGCGGGCCCTGCTGCTGCACATGGTCAAGGACGGCAGGGAGGGCGTGGCGTTCGGGCTGTACACGATGACGGGTCGGGCGGTCGCGTTCGTGGCGCCGTGGCTGTTCTCGGTCTTCGTCGACGGCTTCGGTGCCGTGCGGGCCGGGCTGGGCGGAATCGCGGTGGTGCTCATCGCCGGGCTGCTGGCGATGCTGGTGGTTCGGGTCCCGCCGCGCCATGGCGCCGCGGTGGCCGAGCAGTCCTAACGCCCTGCGTCGCAGATGGTGATGCCGGCCCCGGTGCGCTGGCGCATCTGAACGCCATCGACGGTGAGCGTGCAGGTGACGTTGTGGCCGATGTTGATGATCGTGACGCTCGCCGGATGCGCGGCTGACTGGGACAGGGTGACCTGTTTGCTCCACGGCAGAGCGACGTTGAACTCGGTCTGGATGACGTCGCCGGTGTCCCAGTAGGTGACGCTGATCGCGCGTCCGTCGCCGTCGACGTTGTAGACGACGTTCTGCATCGCGCCGGGAACCGTCGTTCCGGGCGACGTCGCACCGGGCGGCGGCAGCGGTGTCCGGGTGCGCGGCGTCGGTATGCGCGTCGAGGGTGAGGGAGTCGGCGATTCTGAACTTGACCCGGGCATGGCGGGCAACGGCGGCACGACGGTCTGGTCTTTGATGGCGCCGTTGGTCAGCACCAGCGCGATCAGCAACGCGACGACCAGCAGCACCGCCCCGCCGGCGGCGATCCACAGCCAGCGCGGCGACCTCGGGCCCTCCGGTGGCGCGGGAGGTAGCCCGTCGGGCGGCAGACCGCCACCCGGCGGGGGCTGGTCTTGCTGCCAATACGCCGGCAACCGGGTGGTCGGGTTGGTTTCGTTCAGCCCCGGCGCCCACTGCGGGGCGTAGCCGCCGTAGGTGGACGCGTACGGCGCCTGGTCGGCGTACGCCGGATCAGGCGGAGGCGCATAGTGCGGGCCCTGCGGCCCGGCCGGTCCAGAACCCGAGAGAGGAGGAGAACTAAACCGCTCGGTTCGCCGCGGATCGTTCATGTCCACCTCATGATTTGCAGGGTACCTGTGCTCCATGGGTGGGTCAGCGAAGTTGACCGCCTGCTCCCAGCGCGGCGACGGTCATCGCCCGCATGACATCGCGTGAGCGCACCGCGCGGCCCGGCTTGTCGGGCGACTTGATGCTGTGTTGTGTCGAGTTCAGCAAGCCGAAGACCGCGTGCGCGGTCAGCCGGGCCTCCGCTTCGGCCAGCACGGGGTTCAGCTCGCGCAGTACGGCCACCCATACCTCTACATATTGTCGTTGCGCCTTGCGCACCTGGCGCTCGGCGGCGACGGGTAGGTGTGTCAGGTCGCGATCCTGGATGCGGATCAGGTCTGGCTCGCCCAGCGCGAAGTCGAGATGAAAATCGATCAGGCCATCCAGCGCCGTGGCTGCATCCGGGTGTCGGGCAGTGACGTCGCGAGCTCCGGCCAGTAGCCGGGTGCTGATCCCGACCAACAGCTCGACGAGCATCGATTCCTTATTCGGGAAATGCCGGTAAATGGCCGGGCCACTGACGCCGGCGGCCGCGCCGATATCTTCCAGCCGTACCGCAAGAAAACCGCGTTCGGCGAATAGTCGTTCGGCCGCGGACAAAAGTTGTAGGCGCCGGTCAGACTTCAACTGGCTGCGACGATTTGGGGCGTCAGGCTGGCCCTCGGAGGCAGACGTTCTCATGGCGAACCTTCGTTAGGTTAATCGCCGCTAACCTAACATGAGTTATTCGCTATTAACTCAACTCGCGCAAGAATGCGGATACCTCGCCGACGTCGGCACATTCAGCGACGGTCAACCGCCAGCGCTTTGCCCAGGGCAAAGCCAATGGGGCACGACCTGACGAGGAACCAGCAACCCCGGGGTCCCTCAGGCGGGGCGCAACTCGCAGGTGGGCCAGGGTAGTTGGAACATGGACGTTTCAAACTGACCCGCTACCCGGCCGGCGAACCTGGACGCGGTAGCGCGCACGATGGTATTCTCAGCGCCAGTTAATGATGATTAACTGAAAGCGGCAGGACGGCAAGGAGGCCGGAGGTGACTGTGTCCGTGGCGGCTGCGCCGTCGTTCGCCGAGGAGCACCGCCGGTTGGTCGGTGAGTTGAACGCAAAACTCGCGGTCGCGGCTCTGGGCGGCAACGAGCGTGCGCGCGAACGACATGTCAGCCGCGGCAAACTGTTGCCGCGCGAGCGGGTGGATCGTCTGGTTGATCCGGGCAGCCCCTTTCTCGAGCTGTCCCCGCTGGCCGCCGATGGCATGTACGACGACGAATCCCCCGGCGCCGGAATCATCACCGGAATCGGCCGGGTATCGGAGCGCGAATGCGTGATCGTCGCCAACGACGCGACGGTCAAGGGCGGCACCTATTACCCGATGACGGTCAAGAAGCACCTGCGCGCGCAGGAAGTCGCGCTGCAGAACCGATTGCCGTGCATTTACCTGGTCGACTCGGGCGGCGCGTTCCTGCCACGCCAAGACGAGGTGTTTCCCGACCGCGAGCATTTCGGGCGAATCTTCTTCAACCAGGCGACCATGAGCGCCACGGGGATTCCGCAAGTGGCGGCGGTGCTCGGTTCGTGCACGGCGGGCGGTGCCTACGTGCCGGCGATGAGCGATGAGGCGGTCATCGTCCGCGAGCAGGGCACGATTTTTCTCGGCGGCCCGCCACTGGTCAAAGCCGCCACCGGAGAAATCGTCTCGGCCGAGGATCTGGGCGGCGGCGATCTGCACTCGCGGGTCTCCGGCGTCACCGACCACCTCGCCGACGACGACGAGGACGCGCTGCGCATCGTGCGCGCGATCGCCGCGACGTTCGGCCCGCGTGAGCCCAGCCCGTGGCAGATCCGACAGCCCGTCGAACCCAAGCACGCGCAGACCGAGCTCTACGACGTCGTGCCTCCCGATCCGCGAGTCCCCTACGATGTGCACGAGGTCATCGTGCGGCTGGTCGATGGCGGCGACTTCAGTGAATTCAAAGCAAAATACGGCAAGACGCTGGTGACCGCCTTCGCCCACATCCACGGCCATCCCGTGGGCATCATCGCCAACAACGGGGTGCTGTTCAGCGAATCCGCCTTGAAAGGCGCACATTTCATCGAGCTGTGCGACAAGCGCAACATCCCGCTGCTGTTTCTGCAGAACATCGCCGGCTTCATGGTCGGCCGTGACTACGAGGCAGGCGGCATCGCCAAGCACGGCGCCAAGATGGTCACCGCGGTCGCCTGCGCGCGGGTGCCCAAGCTGACCGTCGTCATCGGCGGATCGTATGGGGCGGGCAACTATTCGATGTGCGGCCGGGCCTACTCGCCGCGCTTCCTGTGGATGTGGCCCAACGCACGGATTTCCGTCATGGGCGGCGAGCAGGCCGCGTCGGTGCTGGCCACCGTGCGCGGCGAGCAACTCAGCGCGGCGGGCAAACCCTGGTCGGCCGACGAGGAGGAGGCGTTCAAGGCGCCCATCCGGGCCCAATATGAAGACCAGGGCAATCCGTACTACTCGACAGCGCGCTTGTGGGACGACGGCATCATCGACCCGGCGGACACCAGAATGCATGTCGGGCTTGCCCTTTCGGCGTGCGCTCAGGCACCGCTGCAACCCGTCTCCTACGGCGTATTCCGGATGTGAGTGCCATGTTCGAGACCGTGTTAGTGGCCAACCGCGGCGAGATCGCGGTGCGGGTGATCCGGACACTGCGCCGGCTGGGCATCCGGTCGGTCGCCGTGTACAGCGACGCCGACGCCGGCGCGCGGCACGTGCGTGAGGCCGACACCGCTGTGCGGCTGGGCCCGGCCGCGGCACGCGAAAGCTACCTGAATATCGAGAAGGTGCTCGACGCCGCGGCACGCACCGGGTCGCAGGCGATCCATCCGGGCTACGGGTTCCTTTCCGAGAACGCACAATTCGCCGCCGCTTGCGAGCGCGCGTCCGTGGCGTTCCTCGGTCCGTCGGCCCGGGCGATCGAGGTGATGGGCGACAAGATCACCGCCAAGAACGCCGTCGCCGCCTTCGACGTGCCCGTTGTCCCCGGGATCGCCAAGCCGGGACTGACCGACGACGATCTGGTCGCCGCGGCCGGCGACATCGGTTACCCGGTGCTCATCAAGCCGTCCGCGGGCGGCGGCGGCAAGGGCATGCACCTGGTGGACGAGCCTTCCCGGCTGCGCGAGGCGCTGCTGCGCGCCCGGCGCGAGGCCGCGTCATCCTTCGGCGACGACACCCTGTTCCTGGAACGATTTGTGTTGCGGCCGCGGCATATTGAGGTGCAGGTGCTCGCCGACAGCCATGGCAACGTGGTGCATCTCGGCGAACGGGAATGCAGTCTGCAGCGGCGTCACCAGAAGGTCATCGAGGAGGCGCCGTCGCCGCTGCTTGACCCGCAGACCCGCGCGCGGATCGGGGCGGCGGCCTGCAACACCGCCCGCAGTGTGGACTACCTCGGCGCCGGCACCGTGGAATTCATCGTCTCCGCCGATCGTCCCGACGAGTTCTTCTTCATGGAGATGAACACCCGGTTGCAGGTGGAACATCCGGTCACCGAGGCGATTACCGGGCTGGACCTCGTCGAGTGGCAGCTGCGCGTCGCCGCCGGCGAGAAACTGACCGTAGCCCAAGACGATATCCAGCTACGCGGCCACGCCATCGAAGCCCGGATATACGCCGAAGACCCCGCGCGGGGATTCCTGCCCACCGGCGGGGAAGTGCTGCAGGTCGTCGAACCCGCGGGTGTGCGGGTGGATTCCTCTCTGCTGGCCGGCACGGCGGTGGGCAGCGACTACGACCCGATGCTGAGCAAGGTGATTGCCCATGGGGCAGATCGCGACGAGGCGCTCGCGTTGCTCGATCGGGCCTTGGCGCACACCGCGGTGCTGGGCGTGCAGACCAATGTCGAGTTCCTCCGCTTCCTGCTGTCGGACGATCGCGTGCGTTCCGGCGACCTGGACACCGCACTGCTCGAGGAGCGACTGCCCGACTTCGCGCCGCTCCCGGCGCCCGACGATGTGCTGGCCGCCGGCGGCCTCTACCGGCAGTGGGCCCTGGCGCTGCGCGCGAAAGGCGATCTGTGGGCCGCGCCGACCGGGTGGCGCGTCGGCGGTGTGGTGGCGCCCGTGCGCACCGCGATGAGCACCCCGCTGCGCACCGAGACCGTGTTGGTGTGGGGTCCGCCCGAGGCTGCCGAGGTGCAGGTCGGTGCGGGCGAGATCGCTTCGGCGAGTGTGCAAGTCGAGCCGGATCGGATGAGCGTGACACTGAACGGGTTGCGCCGCGAT
Organism: Mycobacterium numidiamassiliense; assembly: GCF_900157365.1. Lineage (GTDB taxonomy): Bacteria > Actinomycetota > Actinomycetes > Mycobacteriales > Mycobacteriaceae > Mycobacterium > Mycobacterium numidiamassiliense. The sequence continues at coordinate 2,298,061 of NZ_FUEZ01000004.1, forward strand.
TACCGGTGGGCCGAAGCCGGCCGGCACTTCTGGATCGCCGATGAGCGCGGAACGTGGCTGCTGCGCGAAGCCGAAGAGCAGAAGATCCATCGCGCGGCCGGCGAGCGGCAAGCCGAGATTCTCAGCCCCATGCCCGGCAATGTGATTGCGGTGCAAGCGGAGTCCGGCTCCGAGGTCGCCGAGGGCGATGTGGTGGTCGTCGTCGAGGCGATGAAGATGGAGCACTCGCTGAGCGCGCCCGCAGCGGGACAAGTCGAGGTGCTGGTGTCCGTCGGCGATCAAGTCAAGGTCGATCAGGTATTAGCAAGGATCAAGGATCAGGAATCATGACGACAACGATTACCGCGGGAACGCTTCCCAAGGAATACGAAGACCTGCGCGACACGGTGTCCGACTTCGCGCGCACTGTGGTTGCCCCGGTATCGGCGAAACACGATGAGGAGCACAGCTTCCCGTACGAGGTCGTCGCCAAGATGGCTGAGATGGGGCTGTTCGGTCTGCCGTTTCCCGAGGAGTACGGCGGCATGGGCGGTGACTACTTCGCGCTGGCGCTGGCGCTCGAGGAACTCGGCAAGGTCGACCAATCCGTGGCGATCACCCTGGAGGCCGCGGTAGGGCTCGGCGCCATGCCGATCTATCGGTTCGGTACCGAGGACCAGAAGCACAAGTGGTTACCCGACCTTGTGGCCGGCCGCGCGCTCGCCGGCTTCGGGCTGACCGAGCCCGGCGCGGGATCGGACGCCGGGGGCACCCGGACGACGGCCAAGCTCGACAACGGTGACTGGGTGATCAACGGATCCAAGCAATTCATTACCAACTCGGGCACCGACATCACGTCGCTGGTCACCGTCACCGCGGTTACCGGCGCCCTGGCTAACGACAAAAAAGAGATCTCGACCATCATCGTCCCCAACGGCACAACGGGTTTCACCGTCGAGCCGGTCTACAACAAGGTCGGCTGGAACGCGTCGGACACACACCCGCTGACCTTCGCCGACGCCCGCGTCCCGGAGGAGAACCTGCTGGGTGTTCGCGGCAAGGGGTACGCGAACTTCCTGTCCATCCTCGACGAGGGTCGCATCGCCATCGCCGCGCTGGCGACCGGGGCGGCGCAGGGCTGCGTCGACGAAAGCGTCAAGTACTCCAAGGAGCGCCAGTCGTTCGGCCAGCCGATCGGTTCCTACCAAGCCATCAGCTTCAAGATCGCCCGGATGGAGGCGCGCGCCTACGTCGCGCGCACCGCGTACTACGATGCAGCCGCAAAGATGTTGGCGGGTAAGCCATTCAAGAAGGAGGCGGCCATCGCCAAGATGATCTCGTCGGAGGCGGCAATGGACAATGCCCGCGACGCCACCCAGATTCACGGCGGTTACGGCTTCATGAACGAGTATCCGGTGGCCCGTCACTACCGGGACAGCAAGATCCTCGAGATCGGCGAAGGCACCACCGAGGTGCAACTGATGCTGATCGCGCGCTCGCTGGGGCTTGGATGACAGGCGGAGCGACCGATGGCAAATCGGTTGTCCAGCGCGGGTTGTGGTTCGAGGAGTTCGAGATCGGGACCACCTATCTGCATCGTCCGGGCCGCACCGTCACCGAGGCCGACAACGTGCTGTTCACCACGCTGACGATGAATACCCAACCGCTGCATCTCGACGCGGCGTGGGCCGCCGAGCAGCCGGGCTTCCGGGGCGAGCGGCTGGTGAACTCGATGTTCACGCTCTCGACGCTGGTCGGGTTGTCGGTGACGCAGCTGACGCTGGGCACCATCGTGGCGAATCTGGGTTTCTCCGAGGTGGCGTTCCCCAAGCCGCTCTTCCACGGCGACACCTTGTACGCGGAGACTGTGTGCACCGACAAGCGGGAATCGAAAAGCCGCCCAGGCGAAGGCATCGTGAGCCTCGAACACACCGGGCGTAATCAGCTCGGCGATGTGGTCGCACGGGCGGTCCGCAAGACCCTGGTACAGAAACGACCCGCGGACGAGGAGTCCCGATGAACCTAGGCGCCGCCGGGCCAGGGTGGCTGTTCTGCCCGGCCGATCGCCCCGAGCGTTTCGAGAAGGCCGCCGCGACCGCCGATGTGGTGATCCTCGATCTCGAGGATGGCGTGGCCGAAGTGGACAAGCCCGCTGCCCGCAAGGCGCTGCAGGACACGCCGCTGGACCCGGAACGCACCGTGGTGCGGATCAACGCCGCCGATACCGAGGAATACCCGCGCGACCTCGAAGCGCTGGCCACCACCGCATACACGACGGTGATGCTGTCCAAGACCGAATCGGCCGCGCAGGTCGCCGCGTTGGCGCCGCGCGACGTGATCGCGCTGCTGGAGACGCCGCGCGGCGCGGTCTTCGCGACCGAGATCGCCGCGGCGCCGGGCACTGTGGCGCTGATGTGGGGCGCCGAGGATCTGGTCGCCACGCTCGGCGGTAGCTCCAGCCGCAAGGCCGACGGCACGTACCGCGACGTCGCCCATCACGTGCGGTCGACGGCCCTGCTGACGGCGTCGGCCTTCGGCCGGGTTGCGCTCGACGCGGTGCATCTGGACATCCGCGACCTCGACGGATTGCGCGAAGAAGCCGAAGATGCGGTGGCGTTGGGTTTCGCGGGAACGGTGTGTATCCACCCGAGCCAGATCCCGGTGGTGCGCCAGGCATTTCGGCCCAGCGAGGAGAAGCGGGACTGGGCGCGACGGGTGTTGGCGGCGGCCAAGACCGAGCGCGGGGTATTCGCGTTCGAAGGGCAGATGGTTGACTCGCCGGTGCTCAAGCATGCCGCGATGGTGCTGCGGCGAGCGGGGGACTAGTCAAGCAACGCGGAGGCCGCGATCACCGCATCGCGGTCAACGACGGCCTGGAAACTCATAGCCTCAAATAGCCTGAGCCACCGACAAAAAATCTTGCTGAGTAGCCGCGCAAATGCTTTGGAAATCGGGCAATTTAAGATGCGGATGCGGCGGGTGGGGACGAGTCCGGTCTCCGCACACCTGCAACCTGCAGCGGGATAAGGCAAGCTACATTCCGCCGGTCCAATGCCACCGGCCGCTGCGCACCGACACCGTGGAGAGGTATGGGCAACCAGCAGTATTTTCCGTTCGTCATCGTCGTGGTCATGCTGGCCCTCGGGCTGACACTGACCGTCGACGATTTCAAGCGGGCCGCCACGCTGCGCCGCCCGCTGTTGGTCGCGCTGATCTGCCAGTCCTTGCTTCTGCCCACCCTGTGCCTGCTGATCGCCGAAGCCTTCCATCTTCAGCCGACTCTGGCGATTGGGCTGATGCTGATGGCCGCGACGCCGGGCGGCACCACGTCGAGTGTGCTCAGTCACCTGGTCAGGGGAGACCTGGCGCTCAATGTCACGTTGACGGCGATCAACGCCGTGCTGTCGATCTTCACCCTGCCGGCGATATTGGCGATAGCGATGACCTGGTTCCGCGGCGACGGACATTTCATCCCGCTGCCGCCGGGTAAATTCGTCACGGTCTTCGGGTTTGTGCTCATTCCCGTCGCGATCGGCATCGCGATACGACATCGACTCCCCGGGTTTGCCCTGCGCGTTCAGCAGCCGGTCCGCATTCTCGCGGCGGTGTTGTTCGTGGTTGTCGTCGTCACGTCGATCGCCGCAGGCCACAAGACTCTCTTCAATAATCTCGGCGTGCTGAGCGGCGCCGTGGTGTGCTTCTGCGCCGTGAGCCTGACGGTCGGCTATCTCGTGCCACGCTGGATGCGGCTGGCCCCCCGGCAGGCCATCGCCATCAGCCTGGAGATTGGAATGCACAACGCCGCCTTGGCATTGGGCATCGCACTGAGCCCGCAATTACTCAACAGCATGGATATGGCCATGCCGGCCGCGGTTTACGGTGCTCTCGCACCGCTGATCGCCTTGACGTTCATCGTCGTCGTGCGCCGGTTCGACTCTTCCTTCCGCGACACCGCCAACGCCGATACCATCAGCTCCGATACCGTCGGCTCCGATACCGCCAACGCCGATACCACCAGCTCCGATACCGCCGGCTCCGATACCACCAGCTCCGATACCGCCGTGGACGAACAACCCGCTTAGGGGCGCCTACTTCTGTCGTGCCGCCGCCAGGCGGTCAGCGAACGCCGGCGACTGGATCGAGTGTGCTTGCGGCCCAAGCTCAGTGCGCATAGCGAGGAGGTGTTGCTCGTCGTCCAGCGACCCCAGGCTGGCCGTGGCGCGCATCGTGGCCTTGGTCGCTACGACCACCTCACGCGGTGCCGCCGCCGGCCCCGCCGCCAGCTCCAGCGCGGCGGCGACGGGGTCGTCGGCCACACTGAGCGCCAACCCGTGCCGCACGGCGGCTTCGGCGTCGAAGCGCATGCCGAACAACAGTGCCGCCCGCGCGGCTTGCGGACCGATCGCCCGCTGCAGCATCCAGGTGGCGCCCCCACCGGGGTGCAGCCCCAACTTCTGGAAACGAGCGTCGAACAACGCGGCGGGCCCGGCGATACGTACATCGGCGGCCAGGGCCAAGTTCAATCCAGCGCCGACCGCCGCGCCGTTGACCGCTGCGATGGTCGGCAGCGTGCAGCTCCCCACGGCCATGAAACCGTCGTAGAGCCGCTGCAGACCCGATTCCGCTCCCGCGCTGCCTGCCGCGCCCAGTGCGCTCAGGTCGGCGCCGGCGCAGAACGCTTTGCCCGCTCCGGTCACCACCACGGCATGCACGTCGGGATCGGCCTCGGCCCGTTCGACAGCGCCACGCAGCAACGCCGACGTCTCGCCTGTCACCGCATTGCGTCGATCGGGGTCGTTGACGGTAACGAGCGCGACGCGATTGGCCACGCTGTACAGGACGAGGTCGGATTGGGCCATCGGGCAAGCGTACTTCGCGAGTTTGCCGGGTTTTCGAGCCCGGCTCCGCGCCGGCCGGCGCAGACAAGAGGCTTTTGAGAATCCTTCAAGGGCGTGTCGCGATGCTGCAGGAGAACACCGAACATCCACGGAAGGAGGCCTTCGATGGTCTACACACTGGACGCCGTGCGGATCACCACCGCACGCTGCGCAACTCGGCTAGCGCTGGTCTCGTTGGTGCTGGCCGCCGCCGTCCTGGCGGGAATCGCTGTGGTCAGCCGCAACGTGCCCGCGTCGGGCGACACGTGCTCGGTCCGGCATGCGACCAGCCAGGATGCCGATGGGCGCACGATGTGGTGCGACCGGGCAACGATCGGACGCCACGACCTGGTCTGGCAGTACAACTGGGCTTAGACCACGGGTCGTGCAGGTAACGAAAGTAACCACGGCTTAACGCAGCGATGACGAAGCCGCTGAATCATTTCTCATGTGTATGAATGCGTGAGGAGTGGTCTATGAATTTGCGAGGTGCTTCCGGTGTTCGCAGCGGCGTGGCGAAGATGACGGTCGCGTTCGTGCTCGCCGCCGTGCCCGCGGTCGGTCTGAGTATCCCGGTGCATGCGGCTCCCAGTGATGTGGAGCCTGCGGCACCGCCGTCGTCCACTTCGCCACAGCCGCCACCCCCACCCCCGCCGGGGCGGCAGAGCAGCCCAGACTACGGGTGGAATTACGGCGCCGACGGTGGCGGCGGCGGTGGTGGCGGCGGCTGATGCGCCGTTAGCGGCGGTGTGCGCTAAGCCCACCTGGGTCCCGGCACGCCTCCCGCTGACACTGATCACCGCGATGGTGGCGACGCCGAAGCAGATCGACGCGTAGGCCAGACTTCCGGTTGGCGCGCCGTCGGCGGTGACGCCGCCCGTCGCGCCGAGGTAATCGGGCAACGCGCTTCCCCGGAGCGCCGCGAGCATGACCAGAACGGCCCACGCTAAACATCGATAGGTCAAGTGGCACAACAGTTTTCGGTTGCCCCGAGGATGCGTCGGATACCGTTGCCCCATGACGAAGACATCTCGCCGCTCGAGCATCGCAACGTGGGCCGGGGCACTGCTCCTCGGCGCCGGCCTGCTGGTCCACAACGCCCCGCCGACGTCGGCCGATGTGTGCGACGACGGCCGTGCACCGGCGGGTAGCTGCACCGATCCCGCGCCCCCGCAGGACAATCCGGGGTGGCTGCAAGCCATTCAGCAGCGCGACCCACAATTCGCCGACTCGTATGCGGCGATGCGTGAGCGCATCCTGAAAGACGGTGCCATTCCGGCCAAGTACAAGCTGCTGATGGGCATGATCACTGACACGATTGCCGCGCACCCGGACGGTGTCAGGACGCTGGCGGACAACGCGCGAGCCGCGGGCGCATCGGAAGCCGAGATCACCGAGGCGGTCGAGGTCGGCTACCTCTACGGCGGCACCGCATCGCTGGTGATGGGTGCCAACGCGTTCCACGGCGGCTAGGATGGCCGCCGCGTCGACGTCGACGCGGGCTCGTTCGTAGGGGAGAAGTACCGGTGCGGATTAACGCGGCGATCACCGCTGCCGGCCTGGCTTGTCTGGTCGGCCTGTTGGGTTCGGGCATTGCCCGCGCCAACCCCGGCCAGGAGCAGGAGGCATGCCAGCTGATGGACGATCCCGCGGGTCCCCAATCGGGCTACACCCCAGCCGAATACGCCTTCATGATGCTGCGCGCGAAGATGTCGGCTCAGGGCGCGCGGGACATCATGTCCCAGGCGGTCCAAGATTATTGCCCGAACCACATCGTCGATTTACCGGCCAGCTGGCGTTAATGGCGGAATTAATTCGGCGGCGGAATTGGTGCGGCGACTGTTTAGGAATGCGCTAGCCGCGCGCGCCGGGTCCGTCGACGACCAGGCCCGAGCAGCCGTGCCGGCACCGGATCCGGTGAATGATCCGCCCGACCGGGTGGCCATTTGACGAGTACTGATACCAGACGAGTGCGTCGGCGAGCCCGTCGCATTTTCGGCATCTTTCGGTTTCACGTTTGTACATTGCATCCTCCATCCGGAGCGAGGGAAACGTCCAACGTTGGGCGACTTGAATTTAAAGTACATGAGTGTTATTCATCAGGCACTTTCCCGCGCCGAAGAGGCGATTAGATTTAACTCACCGGGCGAGTCGACCTTCAGTCCGTGAAGTCGATCCGCACCGATACGGGCGTCGTTTCGAGCGCCTTTACCAACCTGGCCCCTAGTCGGCCGAACTTGCGACCTCGCGCGACGACGTCGTCGTCCGGCCTAAATGTTGCGAGCCCGGGCCGCCAGTTATCCCCGTCGCGCATACGGACATTCGGATTGTCGGCGATATTGCTGCCCCAACCGGAGCGAGTGCCGTGCTGGCTGATCACCCACGCCCCTTTGGAGTCGAACTGCGCCGACACCGGAACACGGCGTGGTTGGCCGGTCTTGCGGCCGATGGTCTCCAACTCGGTGGCCAGCGCGGTGCGCAGCCCCAGTCGGCTGAGGGCCCTCACCGTCGGGTTGAACAAATACCGGCCGAACGCGCGTTCCCGGTGGAACTTCCGCAGTGTCTTGCCGTCGCGAGTGTTCATCATCGTCTCTCTCAAATGTGTTCATCCTGTTCGGTGTTGAGTGCCGCTCAACGACGGTAGACCGATTGGTATAGTAGTAGACCGGTTGGTATAGTTCAACCACGAAATTTCGAGGGATTCGAGAGGCGGCATGTTATGTCAGCGCGCGACGCGCTCATCGCGAGTGCCACCGGACTGGTTCGACGCAGGGGTGTCGCCGGCACTGGCCTCAGCGCGCTGCTGGAGGACAGTGGAGTCGCGCGACGCACCGTCTATCTGAACTTTCCCGGCGGCAAAGAGGAACTCATTGCCGAGGCCACTCGCGAGGCCGGACAGGCGTTGACGGCGGTGATTCGGTCAGCGGGCGATGATGATCCGGCGCAAGCGATTCAGGCCTTCATCGACCAGTGGAAGGCCGCGCTTGATGAGAGTCAATTGGAAGCGGGCTGCCCTATCGTGGCCGCGGTCCTGGGTCGCGTCGACGCACCGGCAGCCGCACAGGCGGCCGCCGAGGCGTTTGATGACTGGCAGACGGTCGTCGCCGACCGCTTAGTCGGGGCTGGAGTAGTCCCCGACACGGCGCGCTCGCTGGCTGCGTTGACCATCGCGTCCATCGAGGGCGCCATCATCATCGCGCTCGCTTCGCAGTCGCCAGACCCGCTCGACCATGTCGGCCGGCACTTGATCGAAACGATCAAGCTTCATCTTCCGGGCTAAACAACAAACCGTCGGTCCGACGGCTGCGTCAGAGGTGGCTCACCACGAAAGTTGCGGCCTGACTGGGCATCCCGGACTCCAGATAGGACAGATGCACCGGGGAGAACAGCTCGTCATGCGTGGGCAGCGCCCAGGTCCCGCCCGGCGTGCATACCGGATCGCCGGGCGCGCACAAGTCGATGGCCTTCGCCCCGTACCAGGGGCTGACCACACTTATCGGTGCACCCAGGTACCTGTCCGATGGATTGCCGAAGGTGGCGAGCGCGGCAACATGAGCGGCTTCGTCGGCCGTCAGGATGTCGGGGATCAAGCCGGCAATCGGTGCCTGGGCGATGGTGGTCAAGTCTATCACCATGGCGCCCTGGGAGTATCCGCCGAGCACCAGTTTGGTGTTGGGGCAGTTGGCAACCATCGACCTGACGTGTGCGTGGGCATCGACGGCGCCGGCCGATGAGGACGGAGCGAAATCGTCGCCAGCGGGGTAGTTGCTGGCATACACACCGACGGACCGGCCTCCGACCTGTGAGCGCAGTGCGTCGATAAATGCCTGTCCGACGCCACCAACGCCGGGCGCTTCCTCGGTGCCGCGGGCGAACGTCACCTCGACATCGGGGCAGGGAGCGGCGGACGCGGGGGCGATGAGGGTCGAAGCGCTCAGCAAGGCCGCCGACGTCGCCGCCATCGCGGCAGCCAGCAGACGAGTGAGTTGGCGTGCGTTCACGCCACCATGCTCACATATGGCGACCGACAGCTACCGTCCACGTCGCGCCACGCGTGGCCGTGGGAATGGCCGGGCATGCCGAAATGTTGAGGCGGGCATGACGCAAGAAGTACGGCCCAGCAGTGGTGGCAGACGGCGATCGAGGCCTACCCCCACTACGTCGAGCTGCAGTCGCTGAGGGACAGGAAGATCCCGGTCTTCGTCCTCGAATGACCGACTAAACGGTGAAGCCCAGGACCCCCTCGCCCCTGGGCTTCACCGCCCGTCAACGCGGCGCGATGTGCCCTGGCGCGACAGAAGCCGTTCCTGTTCGTAGGCCTGGCTGGCTGTTTTCAGCTTCTGAAAGCTGTCGGGTGCCTGGAACTGGGACAACACTTCGAGGAAGGCGTTGGCGATCTCGCGGGCCTTCAATACCAGCGGTTCGCTCCCGTCTACTTCCCGTGAGAACCGGAACGCCTCGGTTCTCAGCGCAGCCAGCTCCTCTTCATCGGCAGTCACCAGACGGCTTAACCAGTGCTCACCGAGAAACCAGAAGGCCAGCACGGCGAGGTCGTCGGCGCGTTGGAGTGGGTGACTCATGTTCGGCATTCGTAGCCAGGTGCCCCACGGATGGGACGAATCGGATGATGTTGTGGGCCACATCTCGTAGAAGTCTTTGCTGATGCCATCGAGTCCGGCGCCATCTCGCCACAGCCGGTCGAGGCGACCGCATTGACGATGCTGGGCGCACTGCGAGAGGCAACTCTTACATCGCGCGCAGACGATCAGCAGCAAGGGCGCGAGGACGTCGGCGCGGTGATCGACCGGCTGGTCGATTCCCTGCGCGCGGTTACACCGTCCCGAGTTGGGAAGAACAATTTAGTCGTCTTAGCCCAACGCAATTGGGTCCAAACCGAAATCGGTGCGTACGGCCTCGACAAAGTCAGTGACGGCCGCACTCGACGCCTGGTCCCAGTTATTCGCCGGTGTGCCTGCCTCGGAAATAAGGGCCGCAAGAAGTGTGACGATCGCCGCGTACTGAGCTTTTTGCAGGGTGTCGTTAGGCATTATCAACTTCATTTCCGCCATAACGCTATTTAATTCAAACATTTGAGGCGCCGCGGCGAGCGCCGCGCGGAACGTGGCGGCTGCAATTTTCTCAAGCATGGAAGGAGTCGGTTCCGCTGCGTGCGAGAGGAGCTCGATCGCCTGAGAGGCTGTTGCCGCGGCCGCGCCGGCTTTTACCTGCTCCACCAGGTGCTTGACATCTTGATTGGACGACACTAGTTCATCAAATTCCGGAGATAATTCCTTGAACTTCGACGAACTAATCGCGCCCTGCACTATGTCCAAGGTCTTCACGAAGCGAACCGATACATCGCGCAATAGTACGTCGCGCTGCCTTTTGGTTTCAACGGTTTCCGCTCTATGAAATGCGGCTTTAGAGGATATGAACGTCGTAAAGCCGCCAACACCGGCACCTAGCAACGTCGCAAGCGAAGTGAGTACAGCCTGATCCATGTGCATACGCGTAAATGTAGACGGCCGCCGGCTGGCCTGCTCCCTGAGCGCCAAATCCGTTGCAGCCGAACCAGATGCAGGCGGCACCAGCCCCGGGGCCGACTGCGCCTGAGCGTCTGCGGTGACCGGCACCGGCTGAAACCCGGACCACCTGAGAGCTCGGTGCCCGGTGGATTGAGCGCCGCCGGGCCGCCGTCCTTGTCACCTGAGAATTAAGAACCGCGTCGTCTTAGGCCAACGCTATCGGGTCCAAACCGAAATCGCTTCGTACCGCATCGACAAAGTCGGTGACGGCCGCACCCGAGGCTTGGTTTCCGTTACTCGTTGGTGTGCCGGCCTCGGAAATATGAGCCTCGAAAAGTGTGACGATCGCGGCGTACTGAGCTTTTAGCAGGACATCGCTAGGCATTATCAACTTCATTTCCGTCATAATGTCATTTAGTTCAGCCATTTGAGGTGCCGCGCCAAGCGCCGAGCGGAGCGTGACGGCTGCAATTTGCTCAAGTGTGGGAGGAGTCGTCTCCGTTGCGCCCGAGAGGAGCTCGATCGCCTGACCGGCTGTTGCCGCGCCCGTGCCGGCTTTTACCTGCTCGAAGAGGTTTCTGACGACGTGATTGGACGACATTAGTTCATCAAGTCCCGCGGATAATTCTAACGTCGATGACAAACTGATGGCGCTCTGTGCTATATCTAAGCTTTTCACGAAGCGAAGCGATGCATCGCGGATTAATGCTTGATGCTGTATTTTGGTTACAACAGTTTCTCCGCGATAAAATGTCGGTTTAGTGGAAATGAATGACGTAAGGCCGCCACCACCGGTACCTAATAGCGTCGCACCCGAAGTGAGTACAACCTGATCGGTATGCACCAACGGCTGCGAGCCCGGCTGCCCGCCGAGCGCCAAGTTCGGCGCAGCCGGTGAAGGCAGGTGCTCCAACGAAGCCCACTGCAGCGGATCCCCAAGGGGGGCCGTCGGCGCCGGCGCCCCGACAGCTGTTACGGCACCGGGAACCGCGAGGGGCGCGGCCACCCCCGGTACGGCCTGCACCGGGGCCAACCCCGGTGCAGCCTGCGGCACCCCCGAAGCCGATTGCGGCTGAACTCCCGGAGCAGACTGCGGCTGGGCTCCAGGAGCCGATTGCGGCTGAGCCCCCGGAACCTGTCCCGCGGGCGTCGACGTCCCGGCCGTCGTCGTTCCCGATGTCGACGAGGTTGTCGAAGCCGACGAGGTCGTCGAAGTCGTCGAAGTCGTCGCCGATGTCGTTGTCGCCGCCGGGGCCGCCGCGGTCGGCGTCGCCGTCGTTGCCGGCGTCACCACCGGTGCCGCCGGGGCGAGGGAGCCGCTGCTGACGGTAACCGTGGCGCCGCCCTGAACGCCGCCGGTGACGGAACCGCCGGGGCCGACGGTGACGGTCGAGCCCGCGGGGACGGTGACGGAGCCCGAGCTGACGCTGACGTTGGCGCCCTCGAAGCCGCGGGGGAGGGTGGCGGTGGCGTTGGGGAGGATGTTGAAGGCCGGGTAGTCGGAGTAGGTGAGGGTGGCGCCACCGGGGCCGGCCGTGACGGTCCCCTGGACGGGAACGTTGATGGTGGAGCCCTGGCCGACTGTGACGGCGCCCTCGTTGACCACGACCGTGGCGCCTTTGGGGCCGGCGGTGTCGACGGCGTTAGGTCCGATGGTGGTCGGGCTCGGCTGTTGGTTGCCGCAGTGCCCCATCGACCTGGAGTGGCCATGCCCGCGGCCTGGTTGGCCGCGGCCAGCGTTGCGGCCGCCGCCATCCGGGCCGTCCCCCTTAGTGGTCGGCGGCGGCTCACGAAAGGGGCGCAGAGCGCTCGCCGACTCGGACGCATAGGCGTAGCCGTACATGGCGGCGGCGTCCTGGGCCCACATCTCCAGGTACTGGGCTTCGGTGACCGCGATCGCCGGGGTGTTCTGCCCGAAGAAATTGGTTGCGATCAACGCCATCTTCAGTGTCCGGTTAGCGGTGACCACCGGCGGGGGCACCGTCATCGCGAACGCCGCCTCATAGGCCGCCGCCGCCGCGTAGGCATTGACGGCGGTCTGCCCAGCCGCAGCCCCGGTCGCTGAGAGCCACCCCACGTAGGGTTTCACCGCGGCCGCCATCGCTATCGACGTCGGGCCTAACCACACGTGGCCGGTCAGCCCTGCAATCACAGCGGAGTAGCCGGCCGCAGTGGACTCCAGCTCGGCCGCCAGCGCGTGCCAGCCCGCCGCGGCGGCCAGCAACGTCCCGGCCCCCGGCCCGGCATACATGCGCCCAGAGTTGATCTCCGGCGGCAACAGCGCAAAATCCGGCATGTCTATTCGCTTTTCGGGAGTCACGCGTGTTGATCGTTAGCAGGAGCGTACGCGGGAATGTCGGGATCGGACGCGGCTCCGGCAAACCTCGCGTAACAGCAGGATTAAATTCCGCCGTGAACGATCGCGTAGCTACGTGGCAGTCGTCGGTGCCGGGTCGCTGCTACGTCGGCCAGCAAGCCGGTGCGGTTCGGTGACCGATTCGATCGCTGCCATCACTGTTGGCCAGGTCGCGCGAAATCCGTCGCTGGGGTCCCCCCTGCCCCTGATAACTCCCTACTCGAAACGCTCCGGCGTGCGGCGAGCGCGGTCATCACCGACGCTCCTAGGGTGGTTGTCGCGGTGGGCACGCAGGATGCGTTCGGTCTGCAGGTAAACCTGTTCCTGCAGGTGCTCTGTGCGGGAGTTCTTGGAGGATTTCTTGAGTTTGGAGGGCGTGTAGTAGCCGCCGTTGCCCGTGGCCGTGGCCAGGTCAGGGTCGGTCATGATCCGCACGACTCCGCGGGAGCCTTTACTGGGGTGGCCGTATAGCGGTGCGCCGAACCGTGCCATCAGCCCGAAGATTCCGCCGGCCTTGGCGCCGAAATCCGATTTCACGGTGCCGGGGCTGACCGCGTTGACCGTGACCCCGCGGCCGTCGAGTCGGCGAGCCAGGGCATAGGTGTAGAGCAGGTTGGTCAACTTGGCGTTGAAGTAGGCCTGAGTCTGGCTGTACTTACCCGGATAGGACCAGTCGGTCTCGACTTTCCCGCGCCCCTCGATCAACGCGGTCATGTTGGCTACCCGCGACGGTCTTCCCAAGGAATCCGCACCCGCATGCAGCAGGTCGAGGAGTCCGTCTGTCAGGGCGGCTACCGCCACGTGGTTGATGGCCATGGTCATCTCGAAGCCATCTGAGGACAGCCGCCGCTCGTTGAACCCGGCGCCGGCGTTGTTGACCAGACCATGGATGCCCTGGGGGGCGGCGGCTCGGACGGCGTCTGCCAGCTGTCGCGCGCCGGCGATCGAGCTCAGATCGGCGGCGACCGGGATGACCCTGCCAGCCCCGTTACCGTCGACCGCGAGGTTTTCAACGCTGGCGCCCGCCGCTTCCGGAGTGCGGCCGTGCGTCAGGACGGTGGCTCCCTCGTCACCGAGAAGGCGGGCAGTCTCGTACCCGATGCCACCCTTGGTGGTGCCGGTGACCAGGACGGTCTGGCCCCGCAACCGGCCGCTTGGGGAGGGCTGCTTGCTCATTGAAGTCTCCTAATCGTGAGGTTTGGGCTGAGAGTGGCGGGCGTTGCGCCCAGGATCAGATGGGTGTGGCAGCCGTTCACAGAACGGATTGGCGGCCACCGTCGACCGGGACGACGGCACCGGTGATGAAGCTCGACTCCTCGCTGCACAGGTAGGCGATGGCGTTGGCGATTTCGATGGGCTGGGCGGCACGGCCCAACGGAATGGCAGCGACGAAGGTGGGCAGCATGTGTGCCATCGGATCCATCGCCGGAGTCATTGTGGGACCCAGCGCGACGGCGTTGACGCGCACGCCCTGGGGCCCGTATTCCGCGGCCCAGGAGCGGGTCAGCGATTCCAGGGCTGCCTTGGCGGCGCCGTAGCCGGCCATCCCGGCCTGGCCGCGGTCGGCGACCATCGTGGACACATTCACGATCGCGCCGCCGCCGTTTCCCGCCATCGCCGGGGCATACGCTGCGGTCAGCAGGAACGGTGCTTTGACGTTGACCGCGAACATGGCGTCCAAACCAGCTTCGGTGGCCTCCGCGGTCGGGGCCAATTCCCAGAAACCGGCATTGTTGACCAGAATGTCGACGTCCCCGGCCTCCTGAATCAGCCGTCGCACGTCGTCGGAAACGTTCAGGTCGGCGGCGATGAAGCGGGCAGGTGCGCTTGCGGTGGCGAGATCCTCGACCACGGCTTTGCCGCGAGATTCGTTGCGGCCGGTGACGATCACAGCGGCGCCATGCTGGGCGAACAGTTTCGCGGTTTCCCGACCGACACCGGACGTAGCGCCCGTGACGAGGACCTTCTTGCCATCGAATCTCATCGGCTGTTCCTTCTCAGTTGACGTTGGCTACGTACGGCATAGCGTCCCTCCACAATTATGGAATGTCAAATCCATAATGAGGATTCACGGAAGGGCGGGGAGGTCAACGCGCTCACCTGTCGGTCGGACCATCATCACTGCAAGAAAGGCATTTCAGCAATCCTGCAGAAGCCGTGTCAGCTCGCTCCGAATTGGTGTTAGCATCCTGGAACTGAGCCAAGAATGGATTCAAGAATCCGCCAGCGGTAGCATCGACGGCATGGACGCATCGACCACCGGACCGCGGATCACGGCGAAGGGTCAGATCACCCGGCAGCGCATCATTAGCACCGCCGCCGGACTGTTTCACCTCCACGGCATCAGCGCCACCCGGCTCGACGACGTCAAAGACGCCGCCGGCGTCAGCAGTTCACAGCTTTACCTGTATTTCGCGGACAAAGACGCCCTGGTCAAGGCGGTCATCGCGTATCAGACCGACATGATGGTGGACATCCAACGCACCGCCAACTTCAAGACCAAGGCCGGCCGGCGCGCCTGGCGGGACTCGATCGTCGACACGCAACGCCGGCGAAACTGTGAAGGCGGCTGCCCGCTGGGCTCGTTGACCTACGAAGTCACCAAACCCGACGCCGACGCCCGAGACATCATCGCCGCCAGTTTCCGCCGCTGGCAGGAGATCCTGGAATCGGATCTGCGGATGCTGCAGTCCAGCGGGAAACTGTCCTACGAGCAGACCCCCCAGAAGTTGGCCATGGCCAGCATCGCCGCGGTGCAAGGCGGACTTCTGCTCTGCCAGGTACAGCGCAGCACCGAGCCGCTGGAAGCCGCCCTGGACTCCATATTGGAGTTCATCGATGCCCTGTCCCTGCCCGCTCCTTAACTGCTCGCGGGGGCCGTCGCTCGCGACGGGCCGCCGAACAGGCAGAGGACCCGCTGATTAAGAGTCAGCTGCCTCGAGCGGCGGCTTGGCAGTCGCAACTCGCTGGCCAGACCCGGCTCACCGTCGGCGCCGCCCATGCCCTGGCAGTTGTTCGCGAAGCTGGGCCCGCTTAGTTGCCACCGAGCGCGGATGAATGGCAATCAACTCAACCGACCAAACACCCTATTCTCCAACACTTCTCAATAACAACCAAGCCATGTCAACATCACCACTACCGCCCCATCCATCTGGTCTAATTCCCAAAACAGTTACACTGCAACAAGTTACAGTCACGACATCCGAAAATACTGCTGGCACATTTACACAAGGGTGCGAGAATGACTGCGGCGCAGCAAGCGTCGAAGCCCCGGCTGTGAGCAGATTCGCTGTTGTTAACCATTTCGAAGCTCATGCGGTGGTCGATCAACTACTACATCGACACCGCGAAGACAGCTGAGCGCGCCACCTCCGATCTGCAGCGCACTAACGGTGGATTGGGGGAGTGCTACTCCGAGCACGAGACCCAGACCGGAAACCCACTCCGACCAGTGCCCCCGGCACGACTCGAACGTGCGACCTAGGGATTAGAAGGCCCTTGCTCTATCCACCTGAGCTACGGAGGCAATGCGCAGGTCAGTCTATCGAACAGCGGCCGGTACGCCGACCCGCCGCCGCGACGCGCCGACCCGCCGTCGCGACGCGCCTGAAAAACCTTCCCATGCGCCAATTATCGGCTATGGTGGGGCCCTCGACACACGTACATCACCGGCTGGTAAACAGCCGTTAACCGCAACGAGGCGTGTGCATAGCGTCGAGGGGTGACGTTGTAATGAGCGTGGTCATGAGCATGACTTCGCGGTATGCACGGGCGGGTGCCCAAGCGCTGCGAATGGCATCCGATGCCCAAGGTACCTATCGCGCCAGCGCCTTATTACTGCGTGGCTCACCGTCGGCGCTGGGCTGGTTCGCCGGCTGGCTCTCGACCGAATTCCCCCCGCATGTGGTCACCGGACACGCGCTGTCCCGGGTGTCGCGCCCGTCCATCGGCGAAGTCGGCAAGACCTGGGCCGCGCAGCGGGCCGACGAAGCCCTCACAGCCGCCCTGGTGGAGTCTTTTGGACCGGACTTTGGTGACCAGGTTTATCACCCGACCAGCGAGGAGTCCGAGTGCGCGCCCCGCGGCGGGTGGTTGCACCGCCCTGGGCCCCATCGCCGGTACGCAGCGCAGACTTCGGACATCTCATACGGCCCCGGTGGCCGCGACAACCTGCTCGACATCTGGCGACGCCACGACATGGCGCCGGGCCGGCGTGCACCGGTGCTCATTCAGGTCCCCGGCGGGGCGTGGGCCGTCAACGGCAAGCGCGGACAGGCGTACACGCTGATGAGCCGGATGGTCGAACTCGGCTGGATCTGCGTATCGATCGACTACAGCAAAAGCCCGCGCAGCACCTTTCCCGCCCACCTCATTGACGTCAAGCGGGCCATCGCCTGGGTCCGCGAGAACATCGCCGACTACGGCGGCGACCCTGACTTCATCGCGATCACCGGCGGCTCAGCGGGTGGGCATCTCGCATCGTTGGCCGCGCTTACGCCCAACGACCCGACGTTTCAGCCCGGGTTCGAAGACGCCGACACGACGGTCCAGGCCGCGGTGCCGTATTACGGCGTCTACGACTTCACCAACGCCGAAGTCATGCACGAGCTGATGCTGCCGTTCCTGGAGCACTTCGTCATGCGGGCCCGCTACGCCGAGAAGCCCGAACGCTTCCAGGCGGCGTCGCCAATTTCCTACGTGCACAAGCAAGCACCGCCATTCTTCGTGCTGCACGGTGAGAAAGACGAGCTGGTTCCGTGCAGCCAGGCCCGGACCTTCTGCGCGGCCATGCGCGACGCCGGAGCCGCCACCGTGGCCTACGCCGAGCTGGCCAATGCCCACCACGCCTTCGACATCCTCTCCACGGTCCGATCGCGGCTCGCGGCCAATGCCGTCGCCGACTTCCTGGGCATCGCCTACGGGCAGCGGGAGAGCGCGCTCATCGATTCGTGGCCGCTCTCGGCGACACCGGCCAGCTGATCGCGCAGATCAACTGCCAGCCACAACGTCTCATCCGTCGGGTCGCGGCAGCGGCCTTAGCAACTGAATCGTGCCTTTCACCGCCGCGGCAACCCGACTAGCGTTGGTGTGGCAATTGGGTGAGCAGTGCCGAGGCAGGAGGCGTGTGCGGCAGTGACGCGGTTAGCGCTTCGAGTTGATCATCATGACTGAGCCCTTCGTGGCCAGTGGATTGTCCGACGAGCTTGGACCGGTCGACTACCTGCTGCATCGCGGTGAAGCCAATCCCCGGACTCGGTCGGGGATCATGGCGCTCGAACTCCTGGACAGCACGCCGGACTGGGAGCGGTTCCGCACCCGATTCGAGAACGCCTCCCGGCGGGTGCTGCGATTGCGGCAGAAAGTCGTGGTGCCGACGCTGCCGACGGCCAACCCGCGCTGGGTGGTGGATCCCGACTTCAACCTGGACTTCCACGTCCGCCGGGTGCGGGTGTCGGAACCCGGCACGCTGCGTGAGGTATTCGACCTCGCCGATCTCATCCTGCAGTCGCCGCTGGACATATCCCGGCCGCTGTGGACGGCCACCCTCGTCGAGGGCCTGCCCGACGGCAAGGCCGCGACGTTGCTGCATGTCAGCCATGCGGTCACCGACGGCGTCGGCGGCGTCGAGATGTTCGCCGAGATCTACGACCTGGAGCGCGATCCGCCGGCCCGGCCGACGCCGCCGTTGCCGGTCCCGCAGGACCTGTCGGGCAACGATCTGATGCGGGAGGGCTTCAATCGCCTCCCGATCGCCGTGGTCGGCAGTGCGTTGAACGCACTGTCCGGGGCGGTGTCGGTAGCCGGACGGGCGATTCTGGAACCGGTGTCCACGGTGTCGGGAATTGTGAACTACGCGGTATCCGGCATGCGGGTGCTCAACCGCGCCGCCGAGCCGTCGCCGCTGCTGCGCCGGCGCAGTCTGGCCACCCGTTCCGAAGCGATCGACATTCCGCTGTCCGATCTGCACAAGGCCGCGAAGGCCGGTGGGGGATCGATCAACGACGCGTATCTCGCCGGCCTGTCGGGCGCCTTGCGGCGCTATCACGAGGCGCTCGGTGTGCCGATCGGCACGCTGCCGATGGCGGTGCCCGTCAGCCTGCGGGCCGACGCCGATACCGCCGGGGGCAATCGGTTCACCGGCGTCAACCTGGCCGCGCCGATCGGTACCGCGGACCCGATTTCCCGGATGCAGAAGATCCGGGCGCAGATGACACAGCGCCGCGACGAGCCCGCAATGAACATCATCGGTTCGATGGCGCCGGTGCTCAGTGTGCTCCCCACCGCGGTGTTGGAGGGGATCACCGGCTCGGTGGTCGGCGCGGACGTACAAGCCAGCAATGTCCCGGTGTACCCCGGAGACACCTACATCGCCGGCGCAAAGGTCCTGCGGCAGTATGGGATTGGTCCGCTGCCAGGTGTGGCGATGATGGTGGTGCTGATTTCCCGGGGCGGATGGTGCACGATCACCGTGCGCTACGACAGGGCTTCCGTGCGCGACGAGGCGCTGTTCGCCCAATGCTTGCTGGAGGGTTTCAACGAGATTCTCGCCTTGGCCGGTGATCCGGCGCCGCGCGCAGTACCCGCTTCCTTTGTCGCACAAGCAGATTCGGAGTCGCGATCGGTGTCAGGTTCATGAGCGCTGCTGATAGCCACGAGACATCAACGCCGGCAGGTGATTTGCGGTTACCTGGCTCGGTTGCCGAGATTCTCGCCAGTCCTGCCGGCCCCAAAGTCGGCGCATTCTTTGACCTGGATGGAACCTTGGTCGCCGGCTTCACCGCGGTCATCCTCACCCAAGAGCGCCTGCGGAAACGCGACATGGGTGTGGGTGAGTTGCTCAGCATGGTGCAGGCAGGCCTGAACCATCGGCTCGGACGTCTCGAGTTCGAAGACCTGATCGGCAAGGCCGCCTCGGCACTCGCCGGGAGATTGATCGACGACTTGGAGGAGATCGGCGAGCGGCTGTTCGTCCAGAGGATCGAGTCCCGGATCTACCCGGAGATGCGCGAGCTGGTGCGGGCCCACGTGGCGCGCGGCCACACCGTGGTGCTCAGCTCGTCGGCGCTGACCATCCAGGTCAACCCGGTCGCCAACTTCCTGGGGATCGTGAACACGCTGACCAACAAGTTCGAGACCAATGACGACGGGCAGCTCACCGGCGAAGTCGTGGCGCCGATCCTGTGGGGGCCCGGGAAAGCCGCTGCGGTACAACGGTTTGCGGCCGAGAACGGCATCGACCTCAAGGACAGCTACTTCTACGCCGACGGTGACGAGGATGTCGCCCTGATGTACTTGGTCGGCAATCCGCGACCCACCAACCCCGAAGGCAAGATGGCCGCCGTCGCCAAGCGGCGCGGCTGGCCGATCCTGAAATTCAGCAGCCGGGGTACCGTCGGCATCCGCAGGCAGGTGCGAACGATTGCCGGACTGGGCTCGATGTTCCCGGTCGGGGCCGGCGCCGTGGCGATGGGCTTGCTGACCGGCAGCCGGCGACGCGGCGCCAATTTCTTTACCTCCAACTTTTCCCAGTTGGTCCTGGCGACCACCGGCGTGGAACTTAACGTGATCGGACGAGAAAACCTCAACGCGCAGCGTCCCGCCGTCTTTATCTATAACCACCGCAATCAGGTTGACCCGGTCATTGCCGGTGCGCTGGTGAAAGACAACTGGGTTGCGGTGGCCAAGAAGGAGTTGCAAAAGAACCCCATCATGGCGCTCCTCGGCAAGGCCCTGGACGGTGTGTTCATCGACCGCGACGATGCGACCGCCGCGGTGGAGACGATGCGCACGGTCGAAGATCGAGCCAAAAACGGGCTCTCGATCCTGATGGCTCCGGAAGGCACCCGGCTCGACACCACCGAGGTCGGGCCGTTCAAAAAGGGGCCGTTCCGTCTGGCGATGGCGGCGGGGATCCCGATCGTCCCCATCGTCATCCGTAACGCGGAGATCGTCGCCGCTCGGAATTCCGCCACGATAAATCCGGGTACCGTCGACGTCGCGGTGTTTCCGCCAATCCCCTTGCAGGACTGGACACTTGACACGCTGCCCGAGCACATTGCCCAGGTGCGCCAGCTGTATCTGGACACGTTGGCCAACTGGCCCGTCGACGAGCTGCCCGCGGTCGCTCTCTACGCCGGGAAGAAGGCGGCGAAGAAGGCGCCGACGAAGAAGGCCGCGGCCAAGCCGGTCGCGAAAGCCGCCGCAAGAAAAGCCCCGGCGAAGAAGGCCGTGGCCAAGAAGGCCGTGGCCAAGAAGGCTGCGGCCAAGAAGCCTGCGACCGGCCCGGCTGCAAGGGCGGGCAAGAACGGCAGCGCCGACCCGACAACCGCTGGGCCCGAAGGAAACACGTGACCCAACCGGCCGCAGATACCAGCGCGGTCTTGACCGCGCAACATGCGCTGGTATTGGCGTCCATGGACTCCGACGTCGAAACGCAGCTGGTGATGGATTGGCTGGATCGGCAGCGGATCCGCAACCCCGGCGCGAAGTTCGACCTCTTGAAACTGCCGTCCGCTGACGCGCCGCCGACCGACCTGACGCAGCTCGTCCAGCAGCTCGAGTCGGCCGACGACCGGTCGATCGTGCCGGTGCGGGTCTTCTGGCTGCCGGCCCCGGATCGCGGCAGAATCGCCACCCTCGCTGGGCTGCTGCCGAACCGAGATCCCTACCATCCCAACCGGCGTCAGCAGCGCCAGATCGTCCGCGACGATCCCGGCCGGGCCCGCGTGGTGGCCGGCGAGGCGGCCAAGGCATCCGAACTGCGCCAGCAGTGGCGCGACACCACCGTCGGCGAGGACCAGCGCGATTTCGCCCAGTTCGTCGCGCGCCGCGCCGTCTTGGCGATCGAGCGCGCCGAATACCGCATCCTCGGACCGCAGTACAAGTCGCCGCGGCTGGTGAAGCCAGAGATCCTGGCGTCCGCACGATTTCGCGCCGGCCTGGCGAAAATCCCTGGCGCAACCGTCGACGAAGCCGGCGAGATGCTCGACGAACTCTCCACCGGGTGGAGCAGAGCGTCGGTCGACCTGGTGTCCGGCCTGGGCAGATTGATCAGCCGCGGCTTCGAACCGGAAATCGACTACGACGAATATCAAGTCGCGGCGCTGCGCGCCGGGCTGGAAGTGCATCCGGCGGTGCTGCTGTTCTCACACCGGTCCTACATCGACGGGGCGGTGGTGCCGGTCGCAATGCAGGAGAACCGGCTGCCCCCGGTGCATGTGTTCGCGGGAATCAACCTGTCCTTCGGGCTGATGGGACCGCTGCTGCGCCGTTCCGGTGTCATCTTCATCCGCCGCAACATCGCCGATAACCCGCTCTACAAATACGTGTTGCGCGAATACGTCGGCTACATCGTGGAAAAGCGATTCAACCTGAGCTGGTCCATCGAGGGCACCCGCTCGCGCACCGGCAAGATGCTGCCGCCCAAGCTTGGTCTGATGAGCTACGTGGCCGACGCTTACCTGGATGGCCGCAGCGAAGACATTCTCCTGCAACCGGTTTCGATCAGCTTCGATCAGCTACACGAGACGGCCGAGTACGCCGACTATGCCCGCGGCGGCGAGAAGACACCCGAGGGCGTTGGCTGGCTGTACAACTTCATCAAGGCCCAGGGCGAACGCAACTACGGCAAGATCTATGTCCGCTTCCCGGAAGCGGTTTCGATGCGGCAGTACCTCGGCCCATCGCACGGCCAGCCGGTCGGAGATAATGATGCGAAACGACTTGCGCTGCAGAAGATGTCGTTCGAAGTCGCATGGCGAATTCTGCGGGCGACACCGGTGACGGCGACGGGTCTGGTGTGTGCGCTGCTGCTCACCACTCACGGTGCGGCGCTGACCCTTGGTCAGCTGCACCACACGTTGCAAGACTCGCTGGATTACCTGGACCGCAAACAAACTCCGGTATCGACGAGTGCGCTGCGGCTGCGCACCCGCGACGGTGTGCGTGCCGCGGTCGACGCCTTGTCGAACGGGCATCCGATCACCCGGGTCGACAGTGGGCGTGAGCCGGTGTGGCGCATCGCGCCCGACGATGAGCTTGCTGCGGCGTTCTACCGGAACTCGGTCATTCACACCTTTTTGGAGACCTCGATCGTCGAGCTTGCCCTGGCGCACGTCCGGAACGACACGGCCGCTCAGGGCGATCGCATGGAGGCGTTCTGGGCCCAGGCGATGCGGTTGCGCGATCTGCTGAAATTCGATTTCTATTTCGCCGACTCGGCGGCGTTCCGCGACAACATCGCCGAAGAGATGGCATGGCACGACGACTGGCAGGCCCACGTCGCCGCCGGGGGCGACGAGATCGACGCCATGCTGTTTGCCAAGCGCCCATTGATGTCGGACGCGATGCTGCGAGTGTTCTTCGAGGCCTATGAGATTGTTGCCGACGTGCTGCGCGATGCTCCCGCCGATATCGGCGAGAAGGAGCTGACCGAGCTGGCGCTCGGCGTCGGCCAGCAGTACGTGGCCCAAACTCGGGTCCGCAGCTGCGAATCGGTATCGACCCTGCTGTTCGCCACCGCGCGCCAGGTGGTCGTCGACCAGAAGCTGGTCGCCCCGGCCGGCGATCTCGCCGAACGCCGCGTCGCTTTCCGACGCGAATTGCGCGCAATTGTGCGAGATTGCGATTATGTCGGGCGCATCGCGCGCGATCAGTTCGTCGCCCGCGAATTCAAAGCCCGCCAGGAAGACCCTGCCCGGCAAGCCGGGTAGTGCGGGCTCCCCGGGGCACCGCTCATACGCTGGACGCATGACGGTGGGCCAATCGGCGGGCAGAGCGCGTGCGCTGGTGTGGCCGCTGCTCACCGGCGTCGCGGTACTGGCCGGCTGCACGGCCGCCGGGATCGGGGCGCTGTCGCTGGCGCAGGCGCTGACCGCCACCGGGTTGCCCGATCCGGGGCCCGCCACCACTCTGGGTCTGCCGTTTGTCCGGGCGGTCGGCGAGATCGCGGCGGTGCTGGCCGTCGGGGCGTTTCTGTTCGCAGCCTTTTTGGCCCCGCCGCAAAAGACCGGGGTGCTCGACGCGGGCGGCTACCGGGCGCTTCGCCTGGGCACGGTGGCCTCGGGCGTGTGGGCGGTGTGCGCGGCCCTGCTGATTCCGCTGACCATCTCCGACGTATCCGGTCACCCGTTGGCCGAACACCTCAATCCGCTGACGATCTGGACCCTGGCCGACCTGATCAACACCGCGGGCGCATGGCGGTGGACGGCGGTGCTGGCCGCCGTGGTGACGCTGGCAAGCCTGGCCGTGTTGCGCTGGTCATGGACGCCGTTGCTGGTCGGCGGGTCGCTGATCACCCTGATTCCGTTGGGACTCACCGGCCACTCGTCGGCCGGCGGTTCGCACGACCTGGCCACCAATAGCCTGTTGATCCACCTGGTCGCGGCCAGCCTGTGGGCCGGTGGCCTGCTGGCTCTGCTGGCCCACGCGCTACGCGGCGGCGATCACCTCGCGCTGGCGGCGCGGCGCTTCTCGACGATCGCCTTGTGGTGCTGGATCGCGATGGCACTCAGCGGTGGAGTCAACGCGCTGGTGCGGGTGGTGCCGTCCGACCTGCCGACCACCGCGTATGGGCGCCTGGTGGTGGCCAAGTTCGTCGCCCTGTGCGTGCTCGGGTTCCTCGGCTGGCGCCAGCGGCGCGCCGGAGTTGTTGCGCTGCAGGCAGATCCGGGCTCACCGAAGGCGCGCGTCATCTTGATTCGGCTGGCGCTGATCGAGGCGGCCGTGTTCGGCGTGACGTTCGGCATCGCCGTCGGGCTGGGGCGCACGCCACCCCCGCCGCCGCCGGTTCGGCTGCCGACCATTCCCGAAGCCGAGATCGGCTACGACTTCGACGGTCCGCCCACGCTGGCGCGCATTCTCTTCGACTGGCGGTTCGATCTCATCTTCGGCACCGCGGCAATCATTTTGGCTGCCCTGTATGTGGCGGCGGTGTTGCGGTTGCGCCGCCGCGGCGATCAGTGGCCGGCCGGCCGGGTCGTGGCGTGGCTGTTGGGCTGCCTGACATTGCTGTTCGTCACGTCGTCGGGCGTCGGTCGCTACATGCCCGCGATGTTCAGCATGCACATGGCAGCGCACATGGGGCTGTCGATGCTGGTACCTATCCTGCTGGTGCTGGGCGGGCCGGTGAGCCTGGCGCTGCGGGCGCTGCCCGCCGCAGGCCGCAACGATCCGCCCGGCATGCGCGAATGGCTGCTGGCCGCCCTGCACAGCAGGGTGTCGCAGGTCCTCACCAATCCGATCGTGGCCACCGTGCTGTTCGTCGCCGGGTTCTACGGCCTTTATTTCACGTCGATCTTCGACGACGCGGTCGCCAGCCACGCCGGGCATCTGGCGATGAACGTCCACTTCCTGGTCAGCGGCTACCTCTTCTACTGGGTGGTGATCGGGGTCGATCCGACGCCGCGGCCGATCCCGCACCTGGCCAAGGTGGGCGTGGTCTTCGCCTCGCTGCCGATGCACGCGTTCTTCGGGGTGGAGCTGATGGGCACCCCGACCGTGCTCGGCGCCGCCTACTACCGATCGCTAGGCCTGAGCTGGCACACCGATCTCCTTGGCGACCAACGGCTGGGCGGTGGAATCGCTTGGGCGGCAGGCGAAGTGCCTCTGGTGATCGTCATGCTCGCGCTGTTGGTGCAGTGGGCGCGCAGCGACGCGAAGACCGCCCGGCGGCTGGATCGCGCGGCCGACCGCAACGACGACGCCGACCTGAGCGCCTACAACGCCATGCTCGCCGAGCTGGCGCGGCGCGAAACGCCGGAGCCGCGGTAGACCGGAAGGTCTTCCCGGTGTTTGTCCCCAGTCGCACCTTTCTCCACACACCCGCCCTGCCACGGCCTACGACGAGACGGCCCGTCGGTGTCATGCAGCTGAATGGGCAGCACGCACAAGCGCGAATGAACAAATTAGCTAGGAAAGGAACGCGAGCCAATGTTCGAAACCCCACTGACCGTCGTCGGTCACATCGTCAACGACCCGCAGCGCCGCAAGGTCGGCGATCAGGAGGTCATCAAATTCCGGGTGGCCAGCAATTCGCGCCGCCGCGCCGGGGACGGCAGCTGGGAGGCGGGGAACTCGCTGTTCATCACCGTCAACTGCTGGGGAAAGCTGGTCACCGGGGTGGGTGCCGCACTGGGTAAGGGCGCGCCGGTGATCGCGGTGGGACACGTCTACACCAGCGAGTACGAGGATCGCGACGGCAATCGCCGGTCATCGCTGGAGATGCGGGCGACCTCGGTCGGCCCCGACTTATCCCGCGCGATCGTGCGCATCGAGAAGCCCGGCTACAGCGGGCCGGACGCCGAGCCGGCGCCACCCGCCGGGGCGGGCACCACCGGCGATGCCGTGCCCACCGCCGTCGATGACCCGGTGGCATCCGACGACGGCTCCGCCGCGCGCGGCCCGCTGCCGCTGTCGGCGTAGCTCTCGGGTTGGGCGTTGGGTTAGCCCGCTCGCGTGATGCCTAGGATGGTCCGCGAGATCATTCTCAAAGACCAGAAAGGCACAACCGCGGCATGGCTGAGTTCATCTACACGATGAAGAAGGTCCGCAAGGCGCACGGCGACAAGGTGATCCTGGACGACGTCACCCTGAGTTTCTTCCCGGGCGCCAAGATCGGCGTCGTCGGCCCTAACGGCGCCGGTAAGTCGAGCGTCTTGCGGATCATGGCCGGTCTGGATAAGCCGAACAACGGCGACGCCTTCCTGGCCAATGACGCGACCGTCGGCATCCTGCAACAGGAGCCGCCGCTCAACGAAGAGAAGACCGTTCGCGGCAACGTCGAAGAGGGCTTGGGCGACATCAAGGTCAAGCTCGACCGGTTCAACGAGGTCGCCGAACTGATGGCCACCGACTACACCGACGAGCTGATGGACGAAATGGGCCGGCTGCAGGAGGAGCTGGACCACGCCGATGCGTGGGACCTCGACTCCCAGCTCGAGCAGGCGATGGACGCGCTGCGCTGCCCGCCGCCCGACGAGCCGGTGACGAACCTCTCCGGTGGCGAACGCCGTCGCGTGGCCCTGTGCAAGCTGCTGCTGAGCAAGCCTGACCTGCTGCTCCTCGACGAGCCGACCAACCACCTGGACGCCGAGAGCGTGCAGTGGCTCGAATCGCATCTGGCCAGCTACCCGGGTGCGATTCTGGCGGTCACCCACGACCGCTACTTCCTGGACAACGTCGCCGAATGGATCCTGGAACTCGACCGGGGCCGTGCCTACCCCTACGAGGGCAACTACTCGACCTACCTGGAGAAGAAGGCCGAGCGGCTTTCGGTGCAGGGACGCAAAGACGTCAAGCTGCAAAAGCGGTTGACCGAAGAGTTGGCGTGGGTGCGCTCCGGGGCCAAAGCACGCCAGGCCAAAAGTAAGGCCCGCCTGCAGCGTTACGAGGAGATGGCCGCCGAAGCGGAGAAGACGCGCAAGCTCGATTTCGAGGAGATCCAGATCCCCGTCGGGCCCCGGCTGGGCAACGTGGTTGTCGAGGTCGAACACCTCGACAAGGGCTTCGACGGACGCATCCTGATCAAGGACCTGTCGTTCACGTTGCCGCGCAACGGCATCGTCGGGGTCATCGGTCCCAACGGGGTCGGCAAGACCACGCTGTTCAAGACCATCGTCGGGCTGGAGGAGGCCGACAGCGGCGTGGTCAAGGTTGGAGAGACCGTCAAGCTCAGCTACGTCGACCAGGGCCGCTCGGGTATCGATCCGAAGAAAAACGTCTGGGAAGTCGTCTCGGATGGGCTGGACTACATCCAGGTCGGCCAGACCGAAGTGCCGTCGCGGGCCTACGTGTCGGCGTTCGGATTCAAGGGCCCCGACCAGCAGAAGCCGGCCGGCGTGCTGTCCGGCGGGGAGCGCAACCGGCTGAACCTCGCGCTGACCCTCAAGCAGGGCGGCAACCTGATCCTGCTGGACGAGCCGACCAACGACCTTGACGTCGAAACCCTGAGCTCGCTGGAAAACGCGCTGGAGCAGTTTCCCGGCTGCGCCGTGGTGATCAGCCACGACCGCTGGTTCCTCGACCGCACCTGCACGCACCTTTTGGCCTGGGAGGGCGACCAGGACAACGAGGCCAAATGGTTCTGGTTCGAGGGCAACT
Source organism: Mycobacterium numidiamassiliense (assembly GCF_900157365.1). Taxonomy (GTDB): domain Bacteria; phylum Actinomycetota; class Actinomycetes; order Mycobacteriales; family Mycobacteriaceae; genus Mycobacterium; species Mycobacterium numidiamassiliense. Next base: position 2,325,897 of record NZ_FUEZ01000004.1, read on the forward strand.
TCGGCGCGTACGAGGAGAACAAGGTGGAACGACTCGGTGCCGACGCCGCCAGGCCGCACCGGGTCACCCACCGAAGGCTGACACGCGACTAAGGTCAGCTCTGCCAACGAGGGCATAAGGCGTGAATGGGAGCCATCGGCATGACGATCGATTCCGGCGCGAAGCAGGACACCACGCCGTGGACCGCGTTCACCAAAGCATCGGACATCCCCGGTTGGATCGCCACCGCCTACGTCGAGAGCTACCGCGGCCCGCACGATAAGGAACTCGGAGCCGCCACCGGAATCGTCGACCTGAGCATCCCCACCGCGCTGGTCACCCCTGCCTTGTTGGGCGCGCATTACCGGCTCGGCCAGCACCGCCCGCCGGGTGAAAGCCGCGTCGCCGTGTACCCCGCGGACGATCCCGCCGGATTCGGGCCCGCGCTCCAAGTCGTCACCGACCACGGCGGCATGCTGATGGACTCGGTCACCGTGTTGTTGCACCGGCTCGGGGTGCCCTACACCGCGCTGATGACACCGGTGTTCAAGGTGCGTCGCGACCAGGCCGGCGAATTGCTCAGCATCGAACCGAAGGCACCCGGCACGCCGCAATACGTCGGCGAGGCCTGGATCCATATGCAGCTCGACCCTTCGGTCGATCACAAGACACTCACCGAGGTCGAAGAGCTGCTGCCCAAGGTGCTCGCCGACGTGCAGCAGGTCGCCGCGGACGCGGCAGCGATCATCACGACGCTCAACGACCTTGCCGCCGCTGTCGAAGCCAACACCGACGACCACTTTTCCGCACCGGACCGCGAAGACGTTGCGGCGCTGCTGAATTGGTTGGGCAGCGGCAATTTCCTGTTACTGGGCTACCAGCGTTGCCGCGTGGACGACGGTTTTGTCTTCGGCGACGGCTCCAGCGGACTAGGTGTGATGCGCAACCGCAGCGGTACAAGGCCGCGGCTGACCGACGACGACAAGCTGCTGGTGTTGGCCCAGGCCTCCGTCGGCAGCTACCTGCGCTACGGCGCGTACCCCTATGCGATCGCCGTCCGCGAATACGCCGACGGCGGCGTGATCGAGCACCGCTTCGTCGGCCTCTTCACGGTCGCCGCCATGAACGCCGACGTCCTGGAGATCCCGACGATCTCGCGGCGCGTGCGCGCGACGCTCACGATGGCCGACAACGACCCCGTGCACCCGGGCCAGCTGCTGCTCGACGTCATCCAGACCATCCCGCGCCCGGAACTCTTCACCATCAGTGCCGAACGGCTTTTCACCATGGCCAAGGCAGTGGTGGATCTGGGATCCCAACAGCGCGCGTTGCTGTTCCTGCGCGCCGATCGGCTGCAGTACTTCGTCTCCTGCCTGGTCTACGTGCCCCGCGATCGCTACACCACCCCGGTGCGGTTGCAGATCGAGGACATCCTGGTTCGCGAATTCGGCGGAACTCGACTGGAATTCACCGCCCGGGTCAGCGAATCACCCTGGGCGTTAATGCATTTCATGGTGCGGCTACCCGAAGATGCACCGCCCGTCGACGTCTCCGAACACAATCGGCTACGGATCCAGGTGTTGCTCAGCGAAGCCGCGCGCACCTGGACCGACCGGCTGATCAGCGCCGCCGCGGCCGGCTCGACCTCGCACGCCGACGCCGAGCACTACGCCGCTGCGTTCTCCGAGGTCTACAAATCCGCCATCGCTCCCGACGACGCCCTCGAGCACATCGCCATCATCAACGAGCTGTCCGACGACTCGGTCAAGCTGGTTTTCACCGACCGCAGCGACGACGGAGTCGCCCGCCTCACCTGGTTTCTGGGCGGGCACAGCGCCTCACTGAGCCAGCTGCTGCCGATGCTGCAGAGCATGGGGGTGGTGGTGCTCGAGGAGCGCCCGTTCACGGTCACGCGGCCGGACCGACTGCCGGTGTGGATCTACCAGTTCAAGATCCAACCGCACCCGACCATCCAGCTGCCCGCGACCGAGGCCGAGCGCGACGCAATGGGTGATCGATTCGCCGATGCGGTCACCGCGATCTGGCATGGCCGTGTCGAGGTCGACCGTTTCAATGAGCTGGTCATGCGCGCGGGGCTGACCTGGCAGCAGGTCGTGCTCTTGCGGGCCTACGCAAAGTACTTGCGGCAGGCCAACTTTCCCTACAGCCAGTCCTACATCGAATCGGTACTCAACGAGCACTGCTCGACTTCGCGATCGCTGGTCCTGCTGTTTGAAGCCCTGTTCGAGCCCCGGGCGTCGGGGCCGACCAGCCGCGACGCCCAAGCCGCCGCAGCCGCGGTCGCCGCGGACATCGACGCGCTCGTGAGCCTGGACACCGACCGGATTCTGCGCGCGTTCGCCTCACTGGTGCAGGCCACGCTGCGAACGAATTACTATGTCACCCGCGAAGGTTCGGCCCGCATGCGCAACGTGTTGTCCATCAAGCTGGACGCCCAGCTGGTCGACGAGCTGCCACTGCCGCGTCCCAAATACGAGATCTTCGTGTACTCGCCCCGCGTCGAAGGCGTCCACCTGCGGTTCGGTCCGGTGGCCCGCGGCGGCCTGCGCTGGTCGGACCGCCGCGACGACTTCCGCACCGAGATCCTGGGTCTGGTCAAAGCGCAGGCGGTGAAGAACGCCGTCATCGTGCCGGTCGGGGCCAAGGGCGGCTTCGTGCTCAAGCGCCCGCCACTGCCCACCGGCGACCCCGCCGTGGACCGTGACGCCAACCGCGCCGAAGGGGTGGCCTGCTATCAGCTCTTCGTCTCCGGGTTGCTCGACGTCACCGACAACGTCGACCACTCGACCGGAAAGGTCAGCCCGCCACCCCAGGTGATACGCCGGGACGGCGACGACGCGTATCTCGTCGTGGCCGCCGACAAGGGCACCGCCACCTTCTCCGACATCGCCAACGACGTCGCCAAGGCCTACGGATTCTGGTTGGGCGACGCCTTCGCCTCCGGCGGATCGGTCGGCTACGACCACAAGGCCATGGGCATCACCGCCAGGGGCGCATGGGAGGCGGTCAAGCGCCACTTCCGCGAGATGGGGGTGGACACCCAGACCGAGGACTTCACCGTCGTCGGCGTCGGCGACATGAGCGGCGACGTGTTCGGCAACGGGATGCTGCTGAGCAAGCACATCAGGCTGATCGCCGCCTTCGATCACCGGCACGTCTTTCTCGATCCGGACCCCGACGCCGCGACGTCCTGGACCGAACGGCAACGGATGTTCGAGCTGCCGCGCTCCAGCTGGGACGACTACGACAAGTCGCAAATCAGCGAGGGCGGCGGGGTATACAGCCGCGAGCAGAAGGCCATCCCCGTCAGCCCGCAGGTGCGCACCGCCCTCGGCATCTACGAGGACGTCAGCGAGATGGCGCCGCCCGACCTGATCAAGGCGATTCTGCTGGCACCGGTGGATCTGTTGTTCAACGGCGGCATCGGCACCTACATCAAGGCGGAGACTGAGTCCGATGCCAACGTCGGCGATCGCGCCAACGATCCGGTGCGGGTCAACGGAAACCAGTTGCGCGCCAAGGTCATCGGCGAGGGCGGCAATCTCGGGGTGACCGCGCTAGGCCGGGTCGAGTTCGATCTGGCCGGTGGGCGGATCAACACCGACGCGATGGACAACTCCGCCGGCGTGGACTGTTCAGACCACGAGGTCAACATCAAGATCCTGATCGACTCGCTGGTCACCGCGGGCAAGGTCAAGGTCGAGGAACGCACCCAGCTGCTGGAGTCGATGACCGACGAGGTCGCGCAGTTGGTGCTCACCGACAACGAAGACCAGAACGACCTGATCGGGACCAGCCGCGCCAACGCGGCCAGCCTGCTCCCGGTGCACGCGTTGCAGATCAAGTATCTGGAAGGGCGCGGACTCAACCGCGAATTGGAAGCGCTGCCGTCGGAGAAGGAGATCGCACGGCGCACCGAGGCCGGCATCGGACTCACCTCTCCCGAGCTTTCAACCTTGATGGCGCACGTCAAGCTGACGCTCAAAGAGGAGATGCTGACCACCGAATTGCCGGAGCAGGACGTGTTCGCATCCCGGCTGCCGCAATACTTTCCAACGCCGCTGCGCGAACGTTTCACCCCGGAGATTCGCACGCATCAGCTTCGCCGCGAGATCGTCGCGACCATGCTGATCAACGATCTGGTGGACACCGGCGGCATCAGCTACGCCTTCCGGATCAGCGAAGACGTCGGAGTCGGGCCGATCGACGCGATCCGCACCTATGTCGCCACCGACGCCATCTTCGGCGTGGGCCACATCTGGCGCCGGATCCGGGCCGCGGACATCCCGGTCGAGCTGTCCGACCGTTTGACACTGGACACCCGGCGCCTCATTGACCGCGCCGGGCGCTGGCTGCTCAACTATCGCCCCCAGCCCTTGGCGGTCGGCGCCGAGATCAACAGGTTCGCCGCCAAGGTCAAAGCGCTGACGCCGCGGATGCCGGAATGGCTGCGCGGTGACGACAAGGCCATTGTCGAACAGGAGGTCGCCGAATTCGTCTCGCAGGGGGCGCCGCAAGATCTTGCCTACCGCGTCGCGGCCGGCCTGTACCGCTTCAGCCTGCTCGACATCATCGACATCGCCGATATCACCGAGGTCGAGACCGACGACGTGGCAGACACGTATTTCGCGCTGATGGATCGGCTGGGAACCGACGGCCTGTTGACCGCGATATCCGAACTGCCCCGCAATGACCGCTGGCATTCGTTGGCGCGCTTGGCAATTCGTGACGACATCTACGCCTCGCTGCGATCGCTATGTCTCGACGTGCTGGCGGTCGGGGAGCCGCACGAAAGCGGCGAAGAGAAGATCGCCGAATGGGAACACATCAGCGCCTCCCGGGTGGAGCGGGCACGCCGCACGCTCACCGAGATCTACGAGAGCGGCGCCACGGACCTCGCCACGCTCTCGGTGGCCGCACGACAGATCCGTCGCATGACCCGCACCAGCGGGCGAGGGTCGTCGGTGTGACGGTCGGGTTTGTCGCACAGGTTCCAGTGCGTTGGTCGGATATCGACATGTATCAGCACGTCAACCACGCGACCATGGTCACGATCCTGGAAGAGGCGCGAGTCCCCTTCCTCAAACCGGCCTTCGAGACCGACATCTTGTCCATCGGACTGCTGATCGCCGATGTCCGGGTCACCTACAAGGGGCAACTGCGACTGGTCGATTCGCCGCTGCAGGTGACCATTTGGACCCAGCGCCTGCGCGCGGTGGACTTCACGCTCGGCTACGAAGTGCGTTCGGTCAGCGCGGATCCCGAGTCCAAACCCGCCGTCATCGGCGAGTCGCAGCTGGTCGCGTTCAATATCGAGGAGCAGCGCCTGGTGCGCCTCTTGCCACATCATCGGGAGTACTTGCAGCGGTGGCTTCGAGAATAAAGCAGGCAGCGGATCGCGGATTGTGGCTGGGCCCAACCTCCATGGAAGCCCACCGCGCGGACCTGGCTGCGTTCGTCGACCGGGCGAAGCGGCTCGACGAAATCGCGGTCATCCGCTTGCGCACCCGATCTTCCAGGCTGTTAACCGCATGGATGGCAACAGGTTTCGATGTGCTGGCCAGCCGGGTGGTGGTGGGCAGGGTGCGGCCCGAGGACACGACGGTCGCTGTGGACGAACTGGCGCGGGGCCTATCCAGGATGGACACCTTGGGCTACGTCAATCCGGGCTTCGCGATGGACTCGGCGTGGCGCAGCGCGCTGCCCCCGGAATCCGGCTTCGTCCACCTCGACGACGTACCGGCCCGGGTGATGCTGGACCTGGCGCAACAGGGCGCGCGACTTGCCAAGGAGCACAGTAGTTCTCACGGCCCGCCAGCTTCGCTGCTCGACCAGGAGGTCATCCGGGTCAGCTCGGCCAACGACAGTGTCGGGCTACCGATGCGCTGCGTGTTCGCGTTGACCGCGATGGGTTTTCTGCCGCAGTCAGCGGAGGCGATCGACGACGAGGACATCATCCGGGTCCGGATCATGCCGGCGTGGTTGCGTCTGGATGCCAGGTTCGGCTCCGTGTACCGCCGTCGCGGAAGTTCGGCCGTGGTTCTGCGCTGATCGGCCTTTGGCTCAGCGCGAGTTTATGGCGAAGCCCCGGAGCCGCGCGGTCGTCAGTTGGGGCCGTTGACGGCGTCGAACGTAGCGACGGAGGCCGCCGTTCGTCAGGTGCCGTAGTGCAGCCACAACGGCAACACGGAATTCAGGTAGTCCATGAATTTCTTGAGTCCCACCCGGTGTTCCCCGAAGCCGTACCGATCTTCGGCGTACTCCGGAAACGCGATGCCCAAGCCGAATAGGCCCGGCGCGATGATGCCGTTTTGTTGGTTGTATTCCAGTTCGCCCCACTGTGGGGTCGCCGGCAGTTGTCTGCGCTCGAAGCCGACGGTGTAGACGACGCGATCGCAGGCTTCGAGCTTCTCCTGGAATTCCGGGCTCGAGACCCAGCAGCGCTCCAGTCGGTCCGGATGCTTTCCGTCGATATTTTCGCGGGCCCATGCCGCCGCGTGCCCCTTGAGGCCGGTGTCGTCGAACAAAATCCAGCCATCCAGGTACACAGCGTATTTCAGCGGTGTCCGGTAGAAGTTGATGACCTTCTCGACGGGCTGGCGCAGCAGGTTCGGCAGGGCGATCATCGACGAGTGCGAGGAGCCGAAGACCGCGACGGTCGCACCGTCAAGTGATTGCGCCGCAAGCTTTTCCGGATCAAGAGCAACCTCGACGGGGATCTCGTCGAGGTGAGGGTAGGACAGGCTCTTGGGTACGGCGCCGACGGCGAGAATCACGTTGTCGGAGAACACTTCTCGGTGCTCGGTGTCGATTCTCCATTGTCGCTGGTGCAGGGACAGCGACGTCGCTGTTGCTTGAACGACATGCACCCGTTCGCGTAGCTGTTGGGTGACCCACACCAGGGGATCGGCGACCAGGTCGAGGGCGCAGGTGTCCTCGGGGTCGACTTCTTGCAGTGGCGTCGGGGGCGCCTCCGCGAAGCGGAATGCGGCAGAGGCATTCAGGAAGCCCAGAAACGTCTCAGCGATGGTATTGCTGGATACCGATCGCCATTTTTGGCCGAGGTCGCCTACGGCAAAAGCGGGGTCAATCCAGGCGATCTTTTCCGCAGCGATTCCATGATCGAGCAGCCGTCCCACCGCGGCAATACCCGCCGGTCCGGCCCCGATCACTGTCCACGCGTAGGTCGGCATGTATTAGGTATAGAGGAACCAACGGTGCCGTGCTCGGTGCGCGGCCATCGGCTAGACGAGCCAGGCCGCGACATCCGGCGGCAACTGACCGTCGACCAGAGGGCCGCTGGCGAAGATGGGCTCTCCGGCCGGGAGCGGGATCGCAGTCTCACCGGCGTTGAGCGCGCACACCAGGCCGCCGCGGGCCCGAAATATCACCGCGTCGGACGGCGAGGTGAGCCACTCGAGCTCGACGCCGTCGAATTCCACACGCTTCCTTCGCAATTCGAGCGCTTTCTGGAAGAACGACAGCGTCGACTCGGGATCGCCTTGTTGCTTTTGCACCGTCAGTGCCGCCCACTCCGCGGGCATCGGCAACCACGTGTCGTCGGACGTCGAGAAGCCGAACGGGGGAGCGTCGCCCGACCACGGCAGCGGAACGCGGCACTTGTCACGGCCCCGCTCGGTGTGCCCGGAGCGTTCCCACGTCGGGTCCTGCAGCACTTCCTCGGGCAGGTCCAACACGTCGGGCAGCCCGAGTTCCTCGCCGTTGTAGACGAAAACCGTGCCCGGCAGCGCGAGCATCAGCAGCGCCATGGCCCGCGCCCGGCGCAGCCCGATCTCGCCGCCGCCGTAACGGGTCACTTCGCGGTCCACGTCGTGGTTGGACAGCGTCCACGTTGGGACGGCGTCGTGAATCCCGATGGCCGCAAGGGAATTGTCGATCGCGTGGCGGATCTCGCCGGCGTCGAAGCCGATCTTGGTCAGCCGGAAGTTGAAGCCCAGATGCAGTTCGTCTGGGCGCAGGTATTCCGCCCAGAGGGCGTTGTCCATGACCCAGACCTCGCCGATGGTGACCGCGTCCGGATAGTTGTCGACGACTTTGCGGATCCCGCGGTGAACCTCGTGCACGCTCGGGTGGTTGAAGCGCGGGTCGTCGTCGCTGTGCGACAACACCTTGACGCCTTCCTTCGCGTCGGGCAGGCCGGGGGGCTTGGCCATCCCGTGTGCCACGTCGATGCGGAACCCGTCCACGCCGCGGTCCAGCCAGAAGCGCAGCGTCTTCTCGAAATCGTCGAACACTTCTGGGTTCTCCCAGTTCAGGTCCGGCTGCTCGGTGTCGAAGAGGTGCAAGTAGTACTGGCCGGGATTGCCGTCGGGCTCGACCACCCGCGTCCAGGCCGAGCCGCCGAACACCGACGTCCAGTTGTTCGGCGGCAGCTCCCCGGCCGAGCCGAGACCGTCGCGAAAGTAATAGCGTTCCCGCGCGTCGGTGCCCGGGCCTGCGGCCAGCGCCGCCTGGAACCAGGGGTGCGCCGAGCTGGTGTGGTTGGGCACCACGTCCATGGTGAGCTTGATGCCCCGCTCGTGTGCCGCCGAGATCAGCCGTTCGATCGCGGGCATCCCGCCGAACAGCGGGTCGATGTCGCGGGGATCGGCGACGTCGTAGCCGTGGTCGGCCATCGGCGAGACCATCACCGGGCTGAGCCAAATCGCGTCGACGCTCAGTCGCTCGAGGTGATCCAGATGGGCCACCAAGCCGTCGATGTCGCCGACCCCGTCGCCATTGCTGTCAGCGAAAGACCGGGGATAGACCTGATAAAAAACCGCGTTCGACCACCATGCTGCGGGGCTCATCCTGCTCCGTTCAGTTTGCTCGGCGTTTAGGGCTAGAGATCAAAACGTTGAATTGACGAGTGAGTGTGCGGCCATTTCCAGATAGTCGAGCAACTCGCGGCGGTGCTCGTCGTCGAGAATGTGTGCGTCGATGGACGCGACCGCGGTGTGCATGCACCGCAGCCAGGCGTCGCGCTCGATGGGAGTGATCCGGAACGGCGCGTGACGCATCCGCAGCCGCGGATGTCCGCGCTGGTCAGAGTATGTTCGCGGGCCGCCCCAGTACTGCTCGAGGAACATCCGCAACCGTTCTTCGGCGCCCGCCAGGTCGTCCGCCGGATACAGCACGTTCAGTATTTCGTCCTCGGGGACCAGCTCATAAAACCGGTGCACGATCGCGTGGAAAGTCTCGGCACCACCGACAGCGTCGTAGAACGACTGTTGCTGGGATTCCATCGCCTCCATTGTGGTGCATCAGCGTCGCGGCAACTCCCACCGGGCCCCGGGTGCTCCTTGCTGTTCACCGGCTGGTAACGGCGCGCACCTGGAATAGGCGTGCGATTGGCGGCGAATCATGATGGACTGTCGACGGAGGATCTATGGCGCAGGGCAAGAAGCGCCGCAGCCACCGCAGTTCCGGGGCCGCGGCAGGGTTAACCGGGCCCCCAACCGTGTCGTCCCTGCACAGCCTCGATAGCCATCCGCCCAACCGGCTCGACAGCGCGTCGATCTGGAGTCGGCGCCGCGTGCTGCTGCTGAACTCCACCTACGAGCCACTGACCGCGCTGCCGATGCGGCGAGCGATCGTCATGGTGATCTGCGGCAAGGCCGACGTCGTGCACGCCGACCCGTCAGGGCCGGTCATCCACTCGGCGACGAGCTCAATCGCGGTGCCGTCGGTCATCCAGCTGCGGACCTATGTCCGGGTGCCGTATCGCGCCCGGGTCCCGATGACCCGCGCCGCCCTGATGCACCGTGACCGGTTCTCATGTGCCTATTGCGGGGCCAAGGCCGACACCGTCGACCATGTGGTGCCCCGCAGCCGCGGCGGGGACCACTCCTGGGAGAACTGCGTGGCGTGCTGTTCGACGTGCAACCACCGCAAGGGCGACAAACTGCTTGCCGAACTCGGCTGGGCATTGCGCCGCCCGCCCGTCCCGCCGACGGGCCAGCATTGGCGCCTGCTGTCCACGGTCAAGGAAATGGATCCGGCTTGGGCCCGGTACCTCGGCGAAGGCGCGGCCTGACCAACAAACTTGTGTCCGAACGCGCCAGCCACTGGCCCGGTGGGATACGGTTTGCGTCGTGAACGAGATGCAGATTCACCTTGTATCAGTCGGCATCCCGGCGTTGCTGGTGATCGTGCTGGTCGCCCTGATCTATAGGCGCAAGGGACCACACCCCGCGAGCTACACATTGTCGGAGCCGTGGACGCACGCACCCGTCCTGTGGGCGGCCACCGACGAGGCGGTCGACAAGTCCCACGGACATCACTCATCGGAGTTCTCAGTCGGAGGTGGCGCCAGTGGCACATGGTGAGGTAGCAACGATCGAACACACCGAGCTGCCCAAGGGTTGGGTGATCACCACCAGCGGACGAATCTCCGGAGTCACCGAGCCCGGTGAACTCTCGTCCGACCTTCCCTTCACGATCAACGACCTCGTCGCCATCGATGACGCCCTGAAATACGGCTCGCGAGCATCGCTGGCCCGGTTCGCGATCTACATCGGCGACCTGGGTGGCGACACCGCCGCCCGGGCCCGCGAGATCCTGGCCAAGGTGCCGACGCCCAACAACGCTGTGCTCCTTGCCGTCTCGCCCGACCAGAGCGTCATCGAAGTGGTCTACGGCGCGCAGGTCCGGGGACGCGGCGCCGAGGCGGCCGCGCCGCTGGGAGTTGCCGCCGCGGCCGCGGCCTTCGAGCAGGGCCACCTGGTCGACGGGCTGGTCAGCGCGATCGGGGTGCTCAGCGAGGGAATCTCACCCGCCTGACGTCAGTCGGCGGCGTCGAACTGGCGCGCCCGCAGCGACCGCTTCACTCCCGCTTGGCCTTCGAGCACCAGCCGGCGCAGCGCCGGGGGAACCGCGGAGCCGCCGAGGAATTTCTCCGCGGCGGCCACGCCTTCGTCGCTGATGTCCCAGGACGGATACAGCCCGATCACCACCGTTTGGGCGACCTCGCTGGAGCGCCGCTCCCAGACGCGGGGAATCGCGTCGAAGTACCGCGCGGTGAACGGCTGCAGCAGCTCAGCCTGGCCCGGCGCGGCGAAGCCCGCGATGATGGAGCGTCCGGTGATGTTGGCCAGCGTGTCGTCCTCGGTCACCTGAGCCCAGGCCTTCTCTTTGACGTCGCGCTGGGGACGCGCGGCCGCCGCCAACGCGCCATGCCGTTTACCGGCCGCGGTGGGGTCGCGCTCCACTTCGGCGTCGATGAACGGCGTTTCGGGTCCATCGCCGTCGATGTCGCCGGCCGTGGCCAGGGCGGTCACGATGCGCCAGCGCAGCTCGGTGTCGATGTCCAGGCCCGCCAAACCCACGTCGGCGGGGTCGCGGTCAAGCAAATCGGCCAGCGTCACGACGTGCCGGGTGGACAGCACCGACGCGCACAACGCGTTGACGAAGGCCAGCTGATGGTCGGATCCGGCCGCAGCGCCGCGGGCCAATTCCAGTAGCCGGTCGGCGAATTGCGGCCAGCCGTGTTCGCGGGCCCAGGCCGGGTCGGCGTAGGACCCCAGCGCCGTCTGGGCCTGCAGCAGCAGCCGCTGCAGCACGGCGATTTCGGTTTCGGCATGGACGCCGCCGGAGACCAAAGCCACGAAGTCGCGGGCCCGCAGTTCGGCCTCGCGGGTCATCTCCCAGGCCGCCGACCACACCAGCGTGCGGGGCAGCGGCTCGGTGATGTCGGCGATGCGGTCCAGCGCGGTCTGCAGCGACTGCCCATCCAGCCGCAGCGAGCAATAGGTCAGGTCGTCGTCGTTGACCAGGATCAGCTTGCCCGACGAAACACCAACGAGCGCAGGCACTTCCGTCTCCGAACCGTCGACGTCGAGCTCTTCGCGCTGCACGCGCACCAGTTTCCCGGTTTGGTCCTCGTCATAGATTCCGATGGCCAGCCGGTGCACCCGCGTCTCGCCCGCGCCCGGCGCGGCGCCGCCCTGGTGCACGACGAACCGGGTGAACTTGCCGTCGGCGTCGACGTCGAAATCCGGCCGCAACGTATTGAGCCCGGTGGTTTTCAGCCACTGCCGGCCCCAGTCGGACAAGTCACGGCCCGAGGCCTTTTCGAGCGCGCCCAGCAGGTCGCTGAAGGTGGCATTGCCGTATGCGTGGGTACGGAAGTAATCGCGCAGCCCGGCCAGGAAGTGCTCGAGCCCGACGTAGGCGACGAGCTGCTTGAGCACCGAAGCGCCTTTGGCATAGGTGATTCCGTCGAAGTTCACCTCGACGGCGGCCAGGTCGGGGATGTCGGCGGCGATCGGATGCGTCGACGGCAACTGGTCCTGGCGGTAGGCCCACGACTTCTCCACCGTGGCGAACGTCGTCCACGCCTCGGTGAATTCGGTGGCCTCGCTTTGACACAGCACCGATGCGAACGTCGCGAACGACTCGTTCAGCCACAGGTCGTCCCACCACGTCATGGTGACCAGGTCGCCGAACCACATGTGCGCCATCTCGTGCAGCACCGTCTCGGCGCGCCGCTCGTAGGACGCCCGGGTGACCTTGCTGCGGAAGACGTAGTCCTCGAGGAAGGTCACCGCGCCCGCGTTTTCCATTGCGCCGGCGTTGAATTCGGGAACGAACAATTGGTCGTACTTGCCGAACGCATAGGGCAGGCCGAAGTTCTGGTGGTAGAAGCCGAAGCCCTGCTTGGTCTGGGTGAACAACCGCTCGGCGTCCATGTGTGGGGCCAGCGAGTTCCGGCAGTAGATGCCCAGCGGAATCTCGCCGTGCTCGTCGGTGTAGCTGTCTTTCCATTCCGCGTAGGGGCCGGCGATCAAGGCCACCAGGTAGGTGCTCATCCGCGGAGTGACGGCGAAGGTGTGCACGCCGTTCTCCACGCTGCGGGTCGGGCCGTTGGAGATCACCTTCCAGTGCTCCGGCGCGGTCACCCGCACATCGAACGTCGCCTTGAGGTCGGGCTGGTCGAAGCAGGCGAACATGCGCTTGGCGTCGGCGGTTTCGAACTGCGAGTACAGGTAGACCTCGTTGTCCACCGGGTCGACGAACCGGTGCAGGCCCTCGCCGGTGTTGGAGTAGCGGCAGTCGGCATCGACGACCAGGACATTGCGGTCGGCGAGCCCGACCAACGGGATGCCGATCGATTCGTCGTAGCCGGAGACATCGAGTTCGTGGCCGTTGAGGGTGGCGCTGTGCACGGCGTCCGCGGCGAGGTCGATGACCGTGTCGGCGCCGGCCAGCGCGTCGAACACCACGGTGGTGGTGGACCGGAACGTTCGCTGGCCGGGCGCCCCACTACCGCCCGAGCCGTCGGTGATGTCGAGGCTGATCTGGTAGCTGTCAACGGTGATCAGAGCGGCGCGCTCGACCGCCTGGTCTCGGGTGAGGTTAGGAAGTGCCACGCCTCCAACTTAAAGCGTGCGCGGCCGGACCTGCAGATCGGGAACAGTGCGGCGGTGACTACCGTTGTGCCAGACGTCACTTATGACCGTCCGTGAACCCTCCAGGAGAGGACTGCGCAATGTCCGAAAAGGCCCCCGCGAAAAACCAAGCCGATTTCTGGTTCGACCCGCTGTGTCCGTGGGCGTGGATCACCTCGCGCTGGATCCTCGAAGTGGAAAAGGTTCGCGACATCGAGGTGAACTTCCACGTCATGAGCCTTGCCGTGCTCAACGAGAACCGCGAAGGCCTGCCGGAGAGTTACCGGGAGAAGTTGGCGCAGGCCTTCGGTCCGGTACGGGTGGCGATCGCCGCCGAGCAGGCACATGGCGCCAAGGTGCTGGAGCCGCTGTACACCGCTATGGGAACCCGCATCCACAACGAGGACAACAAGAACATGGCCGAGGTCATCTCGCTGGCCCTGGCCGACGCGGGCCTGCCTGCCGAGCTCGCCGAGGCCGCGACGAGCGACGAATACGACGCTGCGCTGCGCAAGAGCCATCACGCTGGGATGGACGCGGTCGGTGACGATGTCGGCACGCCGACCATCCACGTCAACGGTGTGGCGTTCTTCGGGCCGGTGCTCTCGCGGATCCCGCGTGGTGAAGAGGCCGGCAAGCTCTGGGACGCCTCGGTGACCTTCGCGTCGTATCCGCACTTCTTCGAACTCAAGCGGACTCGGCACGAAAAGCCGGAATTCGACTGACTCGGTAGCGCCGGACGACGTGACGCATTGCGCGTTGCGTCGTTGGGCGCGCCAGGCGAGGATTGCGGTCATGCGCGTCTACCTCGGTTCTGACCACGCTGGATTCGAGCTCAAGCAACAGATCATCGAGCACCTCAAAGAAACCGGGCACGAGCCGATCGATTGCGGTGCCTTCACCTACGACGCCGAGGACGACTACCCGGCGTTCTGCATCGACGCCGCCACGCGCACGGTGGCCGACCCGGAGAGCCTGGGCATCGTGTTGGGCGGATCGGGCAACGGCGAGCAGATCGCCGCCAACAAGGTCCCCGGGGCCCGCTGCGCGCTCGCGTGGAGCGTCGAGACCGCGTCGCTGGCCCGCCAGCACAACAACGCGCAGCTGATCGGCATCGGCGGCCGCATGCACACCGTGCCGGAGGCACTGTCCTTCGTCGACGCGTTCCTGACCACGCCGTGGTCGAAAGCCGAACGCCACCAACGGCGTATCGACATTCTCGATGAGTACGAACGCACGCATCAGGCGCCGCCGGTGCCCGGCGCGCAGGGCTAAGGACTCCATTGCCCGAAGGGCACACTCTGCACCGGCTGGCCCGATTGCATCAGCGGCGCTTTGCCGGTGCCCCGGTCGCGGTGTCCAGCCCGCAGGGTCGTTTCGCGAGCGCGGCGGCCGTGGTGGACGGCCAGGTGCTCACCGGCGCGAGCGTCTGGGGCAAGCATCTGTTCCATCACTACGCCGACGGCCCGATCGTGCACGTGCACCTCGGTCTCTACGGCACCTTCACCGAATGGCCGGTGACCGACGGAGCAGCGCTTCCGGAAGCGGTGGGGCAGGTGCGCATGCGCATGGTCGGTGCCGAATACGGCACCGACCTGCGGGGCCCGACGGTGTGTGAGGTGGTCGACGAGGCCCGGATGAGCGACGTGGTGGCCAAGCTGGGTCCCGACCCGTTGCGCAGCGACGCCGACCCGTCGTGGGCCTGGGCCCGAATCGCGAAGTCCCGCAGGCCCATTGGTGCGCTGTTGATGGACCAGACCGTCATCGCCGGGGTCGGCAACGTCTACCGCAGCGAGCTGCTGTTTCGCCACGGCATCGATCCGTTCCGGCCCGGCCGCGACGTCAGCGAGTCGGAATTCGACGCGGCATGGACCGATCTGGTGGCGCTGATGAAGGTCGGTTTGCGCCGCGGCAAGATCATCGCGGTGCGGCCCGAGCACGACCATGGTGCGCCGTCGTACGCGCCGGGGCGGCCCCGGACATACGTGTACCGACGCGCCGGCGAGCCCTGCCGGGTGAACGGGGGGCCGATCCGCACGACAGTGCTGGAGGGCCGAAACGTATTCTGGTGCCCCACCTGCCAAACCTGAGGAGCCCTCAAACTGACAGGAAACTGTCAGCAAGAAACGCTGGCGTTCACAGTTTGGAAACCGACCGGGCGGGCTAGACGTCGTCTCGTGAAAACAATTCCACGTTTAGCTGCAACGGCTCTCGCGATCGGTGGGTTGGGACTGGCCGGCTTGGGGGTCGCGTCTGACGCCCAAGCCCATCCCGGGCCCTTCCCGCAATGGTGCCCGGGCGAGTACTGGGACCCGGGCTGGGGCAACAACTGGGACTGGAACGGTTGCCATGATTGGCACGGTGGACCCCCTGGTTACGGGCCCGGCGGCTATGACCGCGGACCCGGCTGGGGTCCTCCAGGACCGCCGCCGCCACCACCACCGTGGGGTGCGCCTCCTGGATGGCACCCGTAATCCTCCATCTGCCCGCGTAATCAAACGCGCCCTGCCGATATTCGGCGGGGCGCGTTTGCGTTGGCGCAATTGATCGGCGGTGTCAGCCGACGGCGACACCCAGCGCGGCGTAGACCTCGTTGCTGAGCGCAAGGCTGCGCGGGTCGGCATTGGCCTTGGTGGCGTCGAAACGGTTCGCCACGTACGCGTAGCCGATCCGGTGTTCCAGGTCGACGAAGCCGAATGAGCCGCCCAAGCCGCCGTGCCCGAAGATCCGCGGGTTGGGTCCGTTGATGCAGCGCTGGTTGAGCATGTAGCCCAGGCCCCAGCCGTGGTCGGCGACTCGCGGTCCGAGCACCAGATCGGTCTCCAGGCCGCCCTGGCATTCCCGGATCAGGTCCATGTGTTCGCGGCTGATCAGCTTCTCCTGGGCGAGCGCGTTGTAGAACGTGGCCAGCCCCAACGCGGACACCTGCCCATTAGTGCCCGGGAATTCGAGGCGGCGCCACAAGTCGAGGTCATACGAGCTCACCTCGTCGTCGGGCGCGAATCCCATCGCGACCGCCAGGCCGGCCTTGGGGTGGTCGGCCAGGGAGGTCGGATTGCTGGGAATGTGCGTGAGCAGGTCGCGCATGTGCGGTTTGTTCACCCGTTCGGCGCAGCGCCGCTGGTCGGCGGGGGGCAGGCCGATGTGCACGTCGGCCCCCAGCGGATGGGCGATCTCGGTGCGCAGGTACTGGCCGACGGTGCGCCCGGTGACGCGGCGGAACACCTCGCCGAGGATGAAACCGTAGGTGGTCATGTGATAGCCCTGGGCGGTGCCGGGCCGCCACCACGGCTCCGCGGCGACGATTTCGCCGCAGACGAAGTCCCAGTCGCAGACCTGCTGCCAGGTCATCGGGGCCCGCGGCCCGATGACGCCGGACCGATGGCTCAGTACCATCGCCAACGTGACGTCTTGTTTGCCCGCCTGCCCGAACTCGGGCCAGTAACGGGCGATCGGTGCCTGCAGGTCGAGCTCGCCGCGATCAACGAGTTGATGGACGCAGGTGGAGGTCAGGCCCTTGGTGCCGGACAGCACCGTCGTCAGGGTGTTCTCTCGCCAGGCCCGGGTGCCGGCCTCGTCGGCCCAGCCGCCCCACAGGTTGACCACGAGATTGCCGTCGACCCAGGCGGCGACAGCCGCGCCGACCTCGCCAAGCAGCGTGAAGTTGCGCTCGAACGCGTCGCGCACGCCGACGAAGTCCGAAGCGCATGAGCCATGGATCGCCACGTCCCTTTTTAGGTCGCTCATGGCGCCTCTCTATCGAGCAGCTACTAAGCCCGAGCGGGCGACGGGAATCGAACCCGCGTAGCTAGTTTGGAAGACTAGGGCTCTACCATTGAGCTACGCCCGCATGTATTAGTCGAGCGAGACTGTATCTGGCGGTGAAGATCAAATCTAATTGAAGCGGATTTGTGGCCGCATCGTGAGGTCCGTGAGGTCTGGAGAGGTTCCTGTTAAGCCGGTGGCCAACCTGGTGATTACGGGCCGTAGGATCGCGTGGTCAGTGCGGGGTGTAGCGCAGCTTGGTAGCGCATCCGCTTTGGGAGCGGAAGGCCGCAGGTTCAAATCCTGTCACCCCGACCATGCCGCCAAATGCTGAGAACGACCACCGAGGAGTACAGCCGTGAAGAGCAGCGTCGAGCAGTTGAGCCCCACCCGGGTGCGCATCAACGTAGAGGTGCCGTTCACCGAACTCGAGCCGGATTTCCAGCGAGCGTACAAGGAGCTGGCCAGGCAGGTCCGGCTGCCCGGCTTCCGCCCGGGCAAGGCGCCGATGAAGTTGCTGGAGGCCCGGTTCGGTCGTGAGGAGATGCTGGACCAGGTCGTGAGCGAGGCGCTGCCCGCCCGCTATGGACAGGCCGTCGCCGAGTCGGAAGTCCAGCCGATCGGCCAGCCCGAGATCGAGGTGACCAAAAAGGAGTACGGCCAGGGGCTGGAGTTCACCGCCGAGGTCGACGTCCGCCCCAAGATCGAGCTTCCGGACCTGAGCACGCTGCAGGTTTCGGTGGATCCGATCGAGGTCACCGACGACGACGTGGACGCCCGGCTGCAGGCGTTGCGCGCCCGGTTCGGCGAGCTGGCCACGGTGGACCGCCCCGTGGCCGAGGGCGACTTCGTCTCGATCGACTTGTCGGCCACCGTCGACGGCGAGCCGGTGCCCAACGCCGCCGCGGAGGGGCTGACCCACGAGGTGGGCTCCGGCCGGCTGATAGACGGCCTGGACGAAGCGCTGACCGGTTTGTCCGTCGACGAGTCCCGGGAGTTCACCGCGAAGCTGGCGACCGGCGAGCACGCGGGCAAGGACGCGCAGGCGACTGTCACGGTCAAGTCGATCAAGGAACGCAAGCTGCCCGAGGCCGACGATGAATTCGCGCAATTGGCAAGCGAATTCGACACCATCGACGAGATGCGCACCAACCTGCGCGAGCAGGTGACCCAGATCAAGCGGGCCCAGCAGGCCGAGAAGATTCGCGAGGCCACCCTGGAAGCGTTGCTCGACAAGGTCGACGTGCCGGTGCCCGAGGCGGTCGTCCAGGCTCAGTACGACAGCGCCATCCACGGCGCGCTGCACGGCCTCAACCACGACGAAGCCAAATTCGACGAGGTGCTCGCCGGGCAGGGCAAGACGCGCGAGGAGTTCGAGGCCGAGACTCGCAGCGCCGCGGAGCAGGACGTGCAGCGGCAGCTGTTGCTGGACGCGCTGGCCGACGAGCTGGAGGTCCAGGTCGGCCAGGACGACCTCACCGAACGACTGGTGGCGACGTCGCAGCAATACGGCATCGAGCCGCAGCAGCTGTTCGGCTACCTGCAGGAGAACAACCAGCTGCCGGCCATGTTCGCCGATGTGCGACGCAGCCTGGCCATCGGCGCGGTGGTCGCCGCGGCGACCGTCAAAGACACCGACGGAAACACCGTCGACACCAGCGATTTCTTTCCGCCCCGGGGCCAGGACGACGAGGCGGGGGCGGCCGAGGAAGGCTCCGCCGAGGCCGACGAATCGGACGAGGCCGACGCCGAGAAGTGACGAGGGGCGTGACGCTGTGAGCGAACGCGCCCGTTTCGGGGGTGCGTGGCCGCGAAACGGCGAGCCCGGTTGGTTAGTGTCGGTTCAAACAGATTTGAGAAAGCAGGTAACCCAGTCGTGACTGACATGCGTTCGAATTCGGTGGGTCTCAACCTCACGGACTCCGTCTATGAGCGCTTGCTCTCCGAGCGCATCATCTTCCTGGGCTCGGAGGTGAACGACGAAGTCGCCAACAGGTTGTGCGCGCAGATTCTGCTGCTCGCCGCCGAGGACGGCGAGAAGGACATCAACCTCTACATCAACTCCCCGGGTGGATCGATCAGCGCCGGGATGGCGATCTACGACACCATGGTGCTGGCGCCTTGCGACATCGCCACCTACGCGATGGGCATGGCCGCCTCGATGGGCGAGTTCCTGTTGGCGGCGGGCACCAAGGGCAAGCGCTACGCGCTGCCGCACGCCCGCATCCTGATGCACCAGCCGCTGGGCGGGGTGACCGGCAGCGCGGCCGACATCGCAATCCAGGCCGAGCAGTTCCACGTCATCAAGAAGGAGATGTTCCGGCTCAACGCCGAGTTCACCGGCCAGTCGATCGAACGTATCGAGGCCGACTCGGATCGCGACCGGTGGTTCACCGCGCCGCAGGCCTTGGAATACGGCTTCGTCGACCACATCATCACCCGCGCCGCCCACATCACCAACGGAGAAGCCCGATGAACCCCGAAACCCGACCCCAGGCGCGCTACATCCTGCCGTCGTTCATCGAACACTCGAGCTTCGGCGTCAAGGAATCCAACCCGTACAACAAGCTGTTCGAGGAACGCATCATCTTCCTCGGCGTGCAGGTCGACGACGCGTCGGCGAATGACATCATGGCGCAGCTGCTGGTGCTCGAGTCGCTGGACCCGGACCGCGACATCACCATGTACATCAACTCCCCGGGCGGCGGGTTCACCTCGCTGATGGCGATCTACGACACCATGCAATACGTCCGCGCCGACATCCAGACGGTCTGCCTCGGTCAGGCCGCCTCGGCCGCGGCGGTGCTGCTGGCCGCCGGGACGCCAGGCAAGCGGATGGCGCTGCCCAACGCGCGCGTGCTGATCCACCAGCCGTCGCTGTCCGGCGTGATCCAGGGTCAGTTCTCCGACCTGGAGATCCAGGCCGCCGAGATCGAGCGGATGCGCACGCTCATGGAGACCACCCTGGCCCACCACACCAACAAGGACGCCGCGGTGATCCGCAAGGACACCGACCGGGACAAGATCCTGACCGCCCAAGAGGCCAAGGACTACGGGATCATCGACACCGTGCTGGAATACCGGAAGCTCTCCGCGCAAACCGCCTGAGCCTCAACGCAATACGGCCGCCACCTGGGCGATGTCGGCGGGCCGAACCCGGCAGCAGCCGCCGACGATGCGTGCCCCGGCGGCCGCCCATTGCCGAGCCAGGTGCGCGGTGTACCGCGGCCGGCCGACCCAGCCGTGGCCGTCCCAGCGTTCGCCGCTGTTCGGGTAGACGATCACCGGTTTGCCGATCGCCGACGCCGTGGCGATCGCGGGCAGGACGTCGTCGGGTGCGCAGCAATTGACACCGATCGCGACGATCTCGTCGATTCCGGCCGCCACCGCGAACGCCTCTTCCAGCGGTTGTCCGGCCCGGGTCCTGGAGCCGTCGATGGTGTAGCTCAGCCAGGCCGGCACACCGACCGAACGCACCAGGTTCACCAGAGCCTCGGCTTCGTCGACATCGGGCACGGTCTCGCAGGCGAGCACGTCCGCGCCCGCCCCGGCCAGGATTTCGAACCGCGGTCGATGCCACCGCGTCAACGCCGCAACCGACTGTCCGTAGCGCCCGCGATATTCCGAGCCGTCGGCGAGGGCGGCGCCATACGGTCCGATCGAGGCGGCGATCCGGGCGTCCCGGGCGCCGGCGTTATCCCGCGCGGTCGCCGCGAGTTCGACGCTGCGGCGCAGCAGCCCGATCGCATCGTCTCGGCCGACTCCGCGAGCGGCGAAACCGTCGAAGGACGCCTGGTAGCTCGCGCTCGTCGCGACCGTGGCACCGGCCCGGAAGAAGGCCTCGTGCACTGCCACGATTTCCTGCGGCGCATCCGCCAGCAGCCGCGCCGACCACAACGGGTCGGACAGGTCGTGACCGCGCGCCTCGAGCTCGGTGGCCAGGCCACCATCGCTGGTGAGCACGGATTCGCCGGGCCAGGAAATTCCCGCAGCCAACCCCACACGGCCACTGTAGGGTGGTGGGTCAGCGGCCGGCCCACTACAGCCTCGGGGGGATTACGACCGCGACACGCCAAAGACACGGATGCGCGTCTCGGCCAGAGACGAGCCTGTCGGGCTATATGTTCATTCAGACGAGAGGCATGAATACCACTGACGCGATTCAGCTCTAATGGTCGCGTCGGCCCGGAGCAAGCGGGTAGCGTCGGGGAATACATGCGGGGACAGCAAGACCAACGGCGAACAGGGAAGTAGGCGCTGACGCATCATGGCACGCATCGGAGACGGCGGCGACCTGCTGAAGTGCTCGTTCTGCGGGAAGAGTCAAAAGCAAGTCAAGAAGCTCATCGCCGGCCCCGGCGTGTACATCTGCGACGAATGCATCGATCTTTGCAACGAGATCATCGAAGAGGAGCTCGCCGACGCCGACGACGTGAAGCTCGACGAACTGCCCAAGCCGGCTGAGATCCGGGAGTTCCTCGAGGGATACGTGATCGGGCAGGACACCGCCAAGCGGACGCTGGCCGTCGCTGTCTACAACCACTACAAGCGAATTCAGGCCGGCGAGAAGGGTCGTGACTCCCGCTACGAGGCGGTCGAGCTGACCAAGTCCAACATCCTGATGCTCGGACCCACCGGGTGCGGCAAGACCTATCTGGCCCAGACGCTCGCCAAGATGCTCAACGTCCCGTTCGCCATCGCCGACGCCACCGCGCTGACCGAGGCCGGTTATGTGGGTGAGGACGTCGAGAACATTCTCCTCAAGCTGATCCAGGCGGCCGACTACGACGTCAAGCGCGCCGAAACCGGCATCATCTACATCGACGAGGTCGACAAGATCGCCCGCAAGAGCGAGAACCCGTCGATCACCCGCGACGTCTCCGGTGAAGGCGTGCAGCAGGCATTGCTCAAGATCCTGGAGGGCACCCAGGCCTCGGTTCCTCCGCAGGGCGGCCGCAAGCACCCGCACCAGGAGTTCATCCAGATCGACACCACCAACGTGCTGTTCATCGTCGCGGGTGCGTTCGCCGGGCTCGAGAAGATCATCCACGAGCGCGTCGGCAAGCGCGGCCTGGGCTTCGGCGCCGAAGTCCACTCGAAGGCCGAGATCGACACCACCGACCAGTTCGCCGACGTGATGCCCGAGGACCTGATCAAGTTCGGACTCATACCCGAGTTCATCGGCCGTCTTCCGGTGGTCGCCTCTGTCACCAACCTCGACATGGAGTCGCTGGTCAAGATCTTGTCCGAGCCGAAGAACGCTCTGGTCAAGCAGTACACGCGGCTGTTCGAGATGGACGGCGTCGAGCTCGAATTCACCGACGACGCGCTGGAGGCCATCGCCGACCAGGCGATCCACCGCGGCACCGGCGCCCGTGGTCTGCGCGCCATCATGGAAGAGGTCCTGCTGCCGGTGATGTACGACATCCCGAGCCGCGACGACGTCGCCAAAGTGGTGGTTACCAAGGAGACCGTGCAGGACAACGTGTTGCCGACGATCGTGCCGCGTAAGCCGTCGCGCACCGAGCGCCGCGACAAGAGCGCCTGAGCACGGACGTATGCCGGGGGGCGGAATCGGGCCGCCCAGCGAAGTGACCAAAACCACAGTTTTGCGCCGTACTCACCAGTAGCCCCTAGCTGACTACGTGTTTTGTCTAAGATAACGGTAAGTACGCGCCGGCAGAAACGTACTTCCGGCCCGAAAACCAGTGCCATAATTGGTACTACCAGTCTCATACATTCGTGTAAGGCCGGTAATCCCTTTAGCGGCGCGTAACCTGGACCT
The DNA here is from genome assembly GCF_900157365.1 of Mycobacterium numidiamassiliense. GTDB lineage: Bacteria > Actinomycetota > Actinomycetes > Mycobacteriales > Mycobacteriaceae > Mycobacterium > Mycobacterium numidiamassiliense. The sequence goes on from NZ_FUEZ01000004.1 coordinate 2,348,835, forward strand.
TCGGTGGAGTGCCGGTCCGGTTAACAAATGGGAGGCAGAGACGTGGATCCGAACGGCAGCGGAGCCGGGTCAGATTCTCTTAATGGGAGCCCGCACAACGGATCCGGCCGTCAACGTTTGGAGCAAGTCGTCATCCGATTCGCCGGCGACTCCGGCGACGGTATGCAGCTGACCGGTGACCGGTTCACGACGGAGGCAGCGCTTTTCGGTAACGACCTGGCGACCCAGCCGAACTACCCCGCCGAGATCCGCGCACCAGCAGGCACGCTGCCCGGCGTCTCGTCATTCCAGATTCAGATCGCCGATTACGACATCCTGACCGCCGGCGACCGGCCCGACGTGCTTGTCGCGATGAACCCCGCTGCGCTGAAAGCTAACATCGGCGACCTGCCCCGCGGCGGAATGGTGATCGCGAACTCCGACGAGTTCACCAAGCGCAATCTCACCAAAGTGGGTTATGTAGCCAACCCGCTGGAAACCGACGAGTTGTCCGACTACGTGGTGCACTCGGTCGCGATGACCACGCTGACTCTCGGAGCCGTCGAGTCGATCGGCTCGTCGAAGAAGGACGGCCAGCGCGCCAAAAATATGTTCGCGCTTGGCCTTTTGTCCTGGATGTACGGGCGGCCGATCGAGACCAGCGAAACCTTCATCAGGGAGAAGTTCCTCCGCAAGCCCGATGTCGCGGAGGCCAACGTCCTTGCGCTCAAGGCGGGCTGGAACTACGGCGAAACCACCGAGGCGTTCGGCACCACCTACGAGGTGTCCCGCGCGAGCTTGCCGACCGGCGAATACCGGCAGATCTCCGGCAACACCGCGCTCGCCTATGGGATTGTCGCGGCCGGTCAGATCGCCGACCTTCAGGTCGTGCTCGGCAGCTACCCGATCACGCCGGCCTCGGACATCCTGCACGAGCTTTCCAAGCACAAGAACTTCAACGTCATCACCTTCCAGGCCGAGGACGAGATCGGCGGCATCTGCGCGGCGCTGGGTGCGTCCTACGGCGGTGCGCTCGGCGTCACCACCACCTCGGGACCGGGTATTTCGCTGAAGTCTGAGGCGATCGGGCTGGCCGTGATGACCGAGCTGCCGTTGCTGATCGTCGACGTGCAGCGCGGCGGCCCGTCCACGGGTCTACCGACAAAGACCGAGCAGGCCGACCTGCTGCAGGCGCTGTTCGGCCGCAATGGCGAATCGCCGGTCGCGGTGCTGGCGCCGCGGTCGCCGTCGGACTGCTTCGAGACCGCCCTCGAGGCGGTGCGCATCGCGGTGTCGTACCACACACCGGTGATCCTGTTGTCCGACGGCGCAATCGCCAACGGCTCCGAGCCGTGGATGATTCCGGACGTCGGCGCGCTGCCGTCGATCACGCACACCTTCGCCAAGCCCGACGAGCCGTTCCAGCCGTACGCGCGCGACCCGGAAACGCTGGCTCGCCAGTTCGCCGTCCCGGGCACTCCCGGCCTGGAGCACCGCATCGGTGGACTGGAAGCGGCAAACGGTTCGGGCGCCATCTCCTACGAGCCGGTCAATCACGACCTGATGGTCCGGTTGCGCCAGGCCAAGATCGACGGCATCACGGTTCCTGACCTCGAGGTCGACGACCCGACCGGGGACGCCGAGCTGCTCTTGATCGGATGGGGCAGCTCCTACGGCCCGATCGGTGAAGCCTGCCGCCGCGCACGGCGCAAGGGAGTCAAGGTCGCCCATGCTCACCTGCGTTACCTGAACCCATTCCCCGCCAACCTCGGCGACGTGCTGCGGCGCTACCCCAAGGTGGTCGCACCGGAGATGAACCTGGGCCAGCTGGCGCTGCTGCTGCGGGGCAAGTATTTGGTCGACGTGCAGTCGGTCACCAAGGTTCAGGGCCTCGCCTTCTTGGCCGACGAGATCGGGCGGGTCATCCGCGCTGCCCTGGCCGGGACACTGGCCGAAATCGAGCAAGACAAGACAATGGTCGCCAAAATGGCGGCAGCAACTGTTGGAGCAGGAGCTAGCGCATGACAAGCGGGATCGATCACGATCTAGCGGGCACAGACCTCGGCTTGACTCCGAGGTTGAAGAAGAACGACGGCGTGCCCACCACCGACGAGCCGCAGAAGGGCAAGGACTTCACCAGTGACCAGGAGGTCCGCTGGTGCCCGGGCTGCGGTGACTACGTCATCCTCAACACCATCCGTAACTTCCTGCCCGACCTCGGCCTGCGCCGCGAGAACATCGTGTTCATCAGCGGCATCGGCTGCTCCAGTCGCTTCCCGTACTACCTGGAGACCTACGGCTTCCACTCGATCCACGGCCGGGCACCGGCCATCGCGACCGGACTGGCGCTGGCCCGCGAGGACCTGTCGGTATGGGTGGTCACCGGCGACGGCGACGCCTTGTCGATCGGTGGCAACCACCTGATCCATGCGTTGCGCCGCAACGTGAACATCACGATCCTGCTCTTCAACAACCGGATCTACGGGCTGACCAAGGGTCAGTACTCACCGACGTCCGAGGTCGGCAAGGTCACCAAGTCGACGCCGATGGGTTCGCTGGACCACCCGTTCAACCCAGCCTCGCTGGCGTTGGGCGCCGAGGCCACGTTCGTCGGCCGGGCACTTGACTCCGACCGCAACGGCCTGACCGAGGTGTTGCGCGGCGCGGCCGAGCACCGCGGCGCCGCGGTGGTCGAAATCCTGCAGGACTGCCCGATCTTCAATGACGGCTCGTTCGACGCGCTGCGCAAGGAGGGCGCCGAAGACCGGGTGATCAACATCCGCCACGGCGAGCCAATTGTGTTCGGCGCCAACGGCGAATACTGCGTGGTGAAGTCCGGCTTCGGCCTTGAGGTGGCCAAGACGGCCGATGTGGCGGTCGACGAAATTGTGGTGCACGACGCGCACGCCGACAATTCCGCCTACGCGTTCGCGCTGTCGCGGCTGTCCGATCAGAACCTCGACCACACCGTGCTCGGCATCTTCCGCAATGTCAGCCGGCCCACCTACGACGACGCGGCCCGCTCGCAGGTCAATGCCGCCCGATCATCAACTCCGTTCGACGCCACCGCGCTGCAATCGCTGCTGCGCGGTCGCGACACCTGGACCGTCGACTGAGGTAGGTGGACGTTATGCCCGACACAGTTTCGCTGGCCGGGGTGATCCTCGCTGGGGGCGAATCGCGGCGCATGGGCCGCGACAAGGCGACTCTTCCCTATCCGGGGTCTGGCCCCGGATCGTCGTCCGGCACGACGATGGTCGAACACATTCTCGGCGTTGTGTCGCAGCGGTGTGCACCGGTGTTCGTGGTTGCCGCTACCGGCCAGCCGCTACCGAAAATGCAGGCTCAGATCATTCGCGACGAGATACAGGGGCTGGGCCCGTTGCCCGCAACCGGTCTCGGGCTGCGCGCGGCCGCGCAGGCGGGTGCGACGCTCGCGTTCGTCTGCGCAGTCGACATGCCACTGCTCGCAACGGAATTGATTGACAACCTGGTCCAGCTGGCCGTCGAGACCAATGCCGAGGTGGTATCCCCGTGGGATGGCCGCAGCCACTTCCTGGCCGCGGTGTACCGGACTGATCTGGCCGATCGGATCGACGCGCTGGTCGCCACGGGCGAGCGCAGGATGAGCGCTCTGATCGACGCCTCGGACGCCCAGCAGATCGTGCTGCCGGACTCCCGCCTGGTGACCAACGTGAACTCCGACGAGGACCTGCGCGCGCTGGTGCTGCCCGGGGCCTGAGCGAACTCGCTCAGCGGTTGCTGCAGACCTTTAATTAATTCTTCGGGTAATTGCTGCGCGTAGCTTTTAGGCTCATCTATTTCTTCGTTAATTGTTTGTTCATCCAAAACGTTATTGGTTTGCCCGCGTCGATCGACCAAATTCGCGCCGATCCGCTGTCGAATTCGAAAATAGGCTGGTTCTTCGTCGTAAGACGTTGGGGGACAAACGGTTTCGTGTCTCAGGCGACGCGTGAAGGGGCCGTCGTCGGGTCAAGCCGCCAACCCCGGTCTGAAGTAACCGCAAGTGAAGATTTCCCAGCAAATTGCGTTGTGCAAATTCGGGTGGACCGGAGCGAGGGGGAGGAAGTTTGACGCTGGGGTGGCATCGGAACCCCGTGCATCGGTCCCTGGACCTCGTGTTGTGCTAAAGAGCTTGCGACAGTGTGTAACTCAGGTGATCGCTGCCGGAATGCGTTTGCGCGGCGCTAAACGTGGCTTCCCGCAGTGTTTTCGATCACGGCTAACGAGCCCTAGCGACGAATGCGGTTGCTGTCAAATGCGTTTGAGCTGCGGCGATTCGCTCCACGATGTCTCATCGTCGCAGGTGGAAGGGCATTTTAGGGCCCTCGAAAGCCTGATTGCGCGCCTTCGCGAGACCTGACGACTGCGTCGTGATCCGACCGCTTAACGGCCTGGCAAATGCGTGGTTCAACTCACAAATAGTGTGTGATTAGGATCACAAATGTGTAGGCATCAAGACAGCTGGATAAGCCGGAAAAAGGCGCAGTTGACCTGCATGGATATTTTTCAGGGTGCGTTGTGATCGGCCTGTTATCGGATCGAGATATCGGCGTGTCGGATATGACGAACGCAATCGAGTCTCCTACTGTGCCTTTTAGCCCGAGACGGGTTAATAAAAAATTTAATCCACGAATCCGCGTGTGAGCGGGGCTGCGAGCGGCGATGGCCGCGAGCGGCCAGCGGCTGTTGAGCCGACCGGGCAGATCTTGCCCGCCGCTGTCGTGCCCGAACGAGACGGCACGAGCCAAAGCACCTATTTCATCTCGACATAGCACCTCAACCCGCCGCTGGGTGGGTTGAGTTTGGCGCGCGCGCAGTCGAAAGGAACAACTTGAATAACGTCCGCAAGACGCTCATCCTGGCCGCGATCACCGGGACGCTGGTAAGCGTGCCGTCGGCCACCGCCAACGCGGAACCGATGGGCTTTGACCCGAACGTTGCTCCCGCGGCACCTGCGCCTGACGCGCCCCCGCCGCCCCCGGCTCCCGACCCCGGTGGGCCTTGACCCGAACCTGCCTCCGCCGCCGGACGCCCCCGCGCCGATCAAGGCGTACAGCGTGAACTGGGACGCCATCGCGCAGTGCGAGTCGGGCGGAAACTGGGGAATCAGCACCGGTAACGGCTTCTCCGGAGGCCTGCAGTTCACCTCCAGCACCTGGCACTCCAACGGCGGCGCGGGTTCTCCCGCCGGCGCCAGCCGTGAGGAACAGATCCGGGTGGCCGAGAATGTGCTGCACTCTCAGGGCATCGGAGCCTGGCCGGTCTGCGGCCGTCGCGGCTGACCGACAGCCAGCGCAGGCGCCTAGCCGTCGCACGTAACAAGGAATGCCGGGCCTCGTGCCCGGCATTCCTTGTTAAATGTGCAGGTGAAGAGGCCTAAGCGTTTACCTCTGTCTGAGGTCCCAGGGTCACAGCGAACTTGCCGTTGTGTTCTTGTTTTACGGACCCGAGGTCCTCGAGCAAGGACAAGAACTGGCGCCACTCGATGCTCCCGCCCGCCGGGTGCCTGAAGATCTTCTCAATCGTCAGGCGATGGTGACCGCTCCCGTGCGAGGTCACTGGTTGGTCCTCTGGTTGTTGTGCCACGTGATCATTCGTGTCAGCCAGGCGCGGGCACTGGGTCACGATCTGTTTCGAACTTTTTATTTGCCTTCGTTGCCGGGTCGAGGATGCGGTAGGCCAGAAGTTTGATGCAGTCGCTGACGAGGAACCAGACGAAGGCGTATCCCCATACCGTCGCTGCCCACCCCCAGCCCAGCGGGGTCATGAATAGCCCGTACACCGCGATGAGGGTGGCGACGGACTGGGTGCCGAGGACAGCGATCAACAAGATGCGGGCCGGGCGGATGGACCAAAAGGGGCCGCGGGTTCGGGTCAAGAAAATAGTCAGGTGACCCGCGACGGACAGCATCAGATACATCAGCGTCTGGACTCGCGGATGGCCAAGGTCGAAGACACGGTCGCCCAGGTAGAACAAGCCGAACGCGGCGATCGGTCCAAGCACCCCCAGGACCGTGGAGATGCCGAGCACCAGGCGCATGTTCCAGGCTTCGGGCTCGTTGCGGTAGCGGACGTTGTCGTAGGCGATGGACAGGATTGCGCCGTCGTTGAGCAGCGCGAGCATCACGATCATGATGGCCGTGAGCGGGTAGAAGTTGAAGACCAGGATGGCGACGGTCATGAACAGCAGCACCCGCAGCGTTTCGGCGACGCGGTAGATCGCGTAGCTGTTCATTCGCTGAAAGATCTTGCGGCTCTGCTTGATTGCCTCGATGATCACCGACAACCCCGGGGTCAGCAGCACGATATCGGCAGCGGCGCGGGCGGCGTCGGTGGCGCCCGATACGGCGATGCCGCAGTCGGCTTTTTTCAGGGCCGGCGCGTCGTTGACCCCGTCTCCGGTCATCCCGACGATGTGGCCGTGCTGTTGCAGAACGTCGATGATGTGATATTTGTGCTCGGGAAAGACCTGGGCGAAACCGTCTGCGGTCTCGATGGATTCGGCAACTGCCGCCGATTCGCTCTTGCTGGTATCGCCCAAGGCTGCGGCGTCGAGGATGTCGGCGCCCAAGCCGACCTTGGCCGCGGTTTCCTTCGCGATGGCTAGTGCGTCCCCGGTCACCATCTTGATGGTGACGCCCATGGCTGCGGCGTTGGCGATGGTCGCCGCGGCGTCGTCGCGGGGTGGGTCGAATAGTGGCAGTATGCCGACGAATTGCCAGTCGCCGTCCCCGTCGGCGCGGGCCACGCCCAATGACCGGAAGCCGCGGGCGGCGAAATCATTGACTGCCTTGTCGGCGGCGGGTGTGATCTGCGCGGCGTTGGCGGCCAGCGCAAGGATGACCTGTGGGGCGCCCTTCGTGACCCTAAAGGTGGTCTCGTCGGCGCTCACGACGGTGGCCTCGGTGCGTTTGTGCACGGGGTCGAAGGGTTCAAAGTGGGTGACGGTGTAGGCCTGCAGGACCTTGGCGTCCTCGAGGCCGCCGAGTACCGCCCGGTCGATCGGGTCGTCGTTGTCCGCGCGGGAGGCCAACGCGGCGTCCAGAATGACGTCAGCGGGGGTGACGCAGTCGATGCTGAACGGGGTGCCCAACGTGAGCGAGTTTTGGGTCAGGGTGCCGGTCTTGTCCGCGCACAGCACGTCGACGCCGGCGAGTTCCTCGATGGCGACCAGCCGGCTCACGATGGCTTGTTTTCTGGCGAGTAGCCGTGCGCCGACGGCCATCGTCACCGACAGCACGGTGGGCATCGCGACCGGGATCGCGGCGACGGTCAGCACGAGGGCGAACTGCAGCGTGGTCAGGATCGCGTTGCCGCGCACCAGGGAGGCGGTGACGATGACCGTGACGAGCGCGACCGCCAGGATGATCAGGTAGTTGCCGATCTTGAGCACGGCGCGCTGGAAATGGCTGACGGTGCGCGCGCCTTGCACCAACTCGGCGGTCTTGCCGAAGTAGGTGCCGGTGCCGGTGGCATAGACCAGGGCGCCTATTTCACCTTGCCTGACAATGGATCCGGAGAACACCGCGTCGCCGGGTGTGCAGGTGGCGGGCAGCGACTCCCCGGTCAGCGCGGACTGATCGACCTCGATCTCGTCGCCCTCCAGCAGCCGGGCGTCGGCGGGGACGATATCGCCCAGGCGCAGCCGGATCACATCACCGGGCACCAACTCCCGCGCCGGCGCGGTGATCCATGCGTCGTCGCGTTTCACGCGTGCGTTGATCGCCAGCTTGGCTTTGAGGGCCTCAATTGCGTTGCCGGCCTGCCGTTCCTCGGTGTAGCCGACCACACCGTTGGCGACAAGCAGCAGCAGAATGATGAAAAAATCTGGCCAGTGCCCGACCGCGCCGGACAAGATGACGGCGATCTCGATCATCCACGGAATCGGGCCCCAAAAGTAGCTGAGGAACTTCAGCAGCGGGTTGGGTTTGTGCTCGGCGATCTCGTTCGGCCCGGACTGCGTCAACCGCATGGCGGCCTCAGCCTGACTCAGGCCGCCAGGGGAGTAGCCAAGCTCTTTTTCCAGCTCGAGCATGGGTGCCGATTTCAAGTCGGGACCCGGTTCAGGTGCGCCCGCAGAGCGCGGCGGCGCGACATGCGGCGCGTCAGCGGTCATGGCGTCCGGTCCAAACGCCGTATGTCAGCGGCCGGTTCGCGCCGTGAGCGATCTAAAGAGTCATGCCGGATCAGACACATGACGCTGTCGATCGGAAAATATTGCGCAGGAGCCGGTTTCGGCGTCCGCGGACTGGCTACGGTGGTAATGGCGATTCCCGACGTGTGCGGAGTTCACCGGTTGTCCGGTCGTGAGCAAGGGCTCAGTGAGATGCGGCGGCGGACAGCCACTCTCATTCCGGACTGGTTGAGCGTCCCAACGCCGTTGACGGTACCCTACGGGCGCGTCCGCTCTCAACGGATGTCACGGCCCCGGTTGTCGTCGATGTCGATGACTCCACCGAGGATCAGTTGTGCGATAGCGTGCCGGTCGGTATCGCATCGACCGCAAACGCCGCGACCTCGGACAGCAACTCAGGCAGCCCGCGGCTACCGGCCACCAGGCCTGCCAACTCGCCGATGGCGGTCTGCAGGTCGGCGGCATCGGCGCTGGCCTGCGCTGGCGTCAGTGATCCGACTGGGATGCTGTCGACGCTGTTGGTGAACTCGGTCATCCTTATGCCACCTGTGCTCATCAAGGCCCCGGTCGGTGCCCGCCGTACCGAGACAGAGCCCGCCAACTACCCATGCGGCCCAACAGCCACGAGGTGGATTGTCACGCCAAGAGTACCGCCGCTCGCAGTTCTGGGGACAGTGCCGGTCACTGCAGTCCTTGGTACGTGCCGCCGCGCCTGCGGACATTCACCGCCGGTATCGCCGGGCACCGCGGTGGGATGCGGTTCGCCCCAGGCGGAATGGGTGGAAGTGGTCCCACGGGTGTAGCCTTTGGGGTGCTGGGAGTTTCAGCTGGTTCGGGATGAGTTCAGCTGTCCGCTGCAGAACTCGAGGAGCGTTGGCTCCGAGGCCCTTACGCGCCGGTGATCGTCTGCACATCAGGATCACCATGACTGCTTTACAGAATCTTTCTATTCAATCGGCCCCCTTACCACGCCTGCGAACAATGACGGTTGCGGATGACGTGGCCGTGGGCAGACTTGAGCACGGCTCACCGAGCGGTGCACAGCGATGAACGCGCTAGGCGTCGTCGTCTTTGTTTTAGTCGCACTGTCACTGCTGGTGCTGGCGATGGCGGTGCGAATTGTCAAACAATACGAGAACGGCGTGCTGTTCCGGCTGGGCCGGGTGATCGGAGAACGCCAACCCGGGTTGCGGCTGATCATTCCGTTCATCGATGTGCTGCACCGCATTTCGTTGCGAATCGTGACGATGCCGATCCAATCCCAGGGGATCATCACCCGCGACAACGTCACTGTCGACGTCTCCGCGGTGGCCTACTTCAAGGTCGTCGACGCGGTGAAGTCGGTCGTGGCGATCGAGGACGTCTATGCCGCGATCGATCAGATCGCGCAGACGACGCTGCGTAAGGTCGTGGGTCAGCACACCCTGGACGAGACGCTCTCAGAGACCGACAAGATCAACCTCGACATCCGCGCGATCCTGGATGTCACCACCATCGAATGGGGCGTGCAGGTCACCCTGGTGGAGCTCAAAGACATCCAACTGCCCGACAGCATGAAGCGCGCGATGGCCCGCCAAGCGGAGGCGGAGCGAGAAAAGCGGGCGAAAATCATTGCCGCCGAGGGTGAATCGCTGGCCGCTGCCGCTTTGGGCGACGCCTCGGACACCATGATGGCCCACCCGCTGGCGCTGCAGCTACGCAATCTGCAGACCCTGGTCGAGCTCGGCGTCGATAAGAACACCACCGTCGTTTTCCCGGCACCGTTGATGTCGACTATCGCCGAACTCGGAACCTTCCTGGCCCGAGAAGCCGGCGCCGCAACCCCCTCAGAGCCACAGTCACCGATTGCCCTCCCGGCAGCGGTGGGCAACGGAACCCCCGCGGCCGGCAGCCAGTCGTGATCGCCGCGCTGATGATGTGGTCACTGATCGGGTGGAGTCACTGAGTGACGCACCGCGCCGTGCGATCCACCCAGCTAACGACACCGGTTGCCGCATCGACTCCGCGGCCCCAATGACACCGACAAGCTACGAACTCAACCGCCAGAGCACTCCCGACGTGTCGAGCAAAGGACACCCATGACGAGCACCCAAACGATGACGAGCACCCTAACGTTGGAACCTGAACTGCTACATCGGATGGACGCCTATTGGCGGGCAGCGAATTACCTGTCGGTCGGCCAGATTTATCTGTATGACAATCCGTTGTTGGAGCGACCGCTGGCGCTCTCCGATGTGAAACCTCTAGTGGTTGGCCATTGGGGGACCACGCCCGGGCAGAACTTCATCTACGTGCACCTCAACCGGGTCATCACTAAGTACGACCTGGACATGTTCTACGTCGCCGGCCCCGGCCACGGCGGCCCGGCCCTGGTCGCCAACACCTACCTCGAGGGATCGTATTCGGAGATCTATCCCGACGTGAGTCAGGACGAGTCCGGACTGAAGAAGCTGTTTACCCAATTCTCTTTTCCCGGAGGCATTTCCAGCCATGTGGCACCCACGACGCCGGGATCGATCCACGAAGGAGGGGAACTGGGCTACTCGCTGAGTCACGCGTTCGGCGCGGTGTTCGACAATCCGGACCTGATCGTGGCCTGCGTGATCGGCGACGGGGAAGCCGAGACGGGGCCGCTGGCGACGGCCTGGCATTCCACCAAGTTCCTGAATCCGGTTGGCGACGGGGCAGTGCTGCCGATCCTGCATTTGAACGGCTACAAGATCAGCAACCCCACCGTGCTGGCCCGCATCGAACCCGAGGAGCTTGACCAGTTCCTGCGTGGCTGCGGCTGGGAACCGCACTACGTCGAAGGCGACGACCCTGAGGACATGCACGAACTGATGGCCACCGTCCTCGATTCGGTGATTGATGATATTCACCGCATCCAGCGCAAGGCGCGCACCGAGGGCCAGACCACCCGCCCGCGCTGGCCGATGATCGTGTTGCGCTCCCCGAAAGGCTGGACCGGACCCAAGGTGGTGGACGGCCTGCAGATCGAGGGCACGTTCCGGGCGCATCAGGTGCCGTTGCTCGTTGACGAGCAGCATCCCGGGCATGTCGAACTGCTCGACGCCTGGATGCGCAGCTACAAACCGGCCGAGCTGTTCGACCAGGCCGGGGGGCTTTTACCCGACCTGGCCGCGTTAGCGCCCCAAGGGCCACGGCGGATGGGCGCCAACCCGCACACCAACGGCGGGTTGTTGCTGCGTGACCTGCATATGCCTGACTTTCGCGCCCGCGCGGTCGCCGTGGCCTCGCCCGGCGCGGCGGAGGCCGAGGACACCCGCGTGTTGGGTAGCTTCCTGCGTGACGTGGTCAGCCTCAACCAGGAGCACCGCAACTTCCGGATCTTCGGCCCCGACGAAACCCTGTCGAACATGCTCGGCGCGGTTTTCGAGGTCACCGACCGGCAATGGGAGGCCCGCACCGTCGCCAACGACGAGTTCCTCGCGCCACGGGGGCGGGTGCTGGATTCGATGCTCAGTGAGCATCAAAGCGAAGGCTGGCTGGAAGGTTATCTGCTCACCGGGCGGCATGGGCTGTTCAACTGCTACGAGGCGTTCATCCACATCATCGACTCGATGTTCAACCAACACGCCAAATGGCTCAAGGTCACCGCGCAACTGCCATGGCGCCGCGACATCGCGTCACTGAACTACCTACTCGCCTCACACGTCTGGCAGCAAGACCACAACGGCTTCACCCACCAAGACCCCGGCTTCCTCGACCACGTCGTCAACAAAAAAGCCGACATCGTGCGGGTATACCTGCCGCCGGACGCCAACTGCCTACTCTCGGTGGCCGACCATTGCCTGCGCAGCCGCCACTACGTCAACGTGATCGTCGCCGGCAAACGCGCGATGCCGCAATGGCTGAACATCGAGCAGGCAGAAGTGCACTGCACCGAGGGCATCGGCATCTGGGAATGGGCCGGAAACGACTCCGGCGCCGAGCCCGACGTGGTGCTGGCGTGCTGCGGGGACACCCCCACCCTGGAGGTGCTCGCGGCGGTGCAGATCTTGCGGGAACACCTGTCCGAGTTGAAGATCCGCGTGGTCAACGTGGTCGACCTGATGAAGCTGCAATCGGCCACCGAGCACCCGCACGGACTCAGCGACTGCGACTACGACGCCTTGTTCACCACCGACAAACACATCATCTTCGCCTTCCACGGCTACCCGACGCTTATCCACCGACTCACCTACCGCAGAACCAACCACAACCTGCACGTGCGCGGCTACAACGAAGAAGGCACCATCACCACCCCCTTCGACATGCGGGTACAGAACAAGCTCGACCGCTACCACCTCGTCACCGACGTCATCGACCGCCTGCCGCAGCTCGGCGCCACCGGCGACTACCTCAAACAGACCATGGCCGACAAACTCGTGGAACACACCCGCTACATCAACACCCACGGCCAAGACCATCCCGAAATCCGCAACTGGACCTGGAATCCGCCACAATGACGACATCGATAGCCCGGGTGCCGGTCACCTCGGTTGCTGCGCCGGACCTGCCGGGCCTGGTAAGCGCGGCGAACGCATTGGTCGCCGCCCGACAAGGGCCCTCCACCGCAGTCATCACGGTGTCGCTACGAACCCTGTAGCCAGCCTCCCGCAGCAGCGGTAAGGGGTTTCTCGGGGGAGTAGCCGTTCAACGTATTTCCGAATGAAGACCGTTTACCTAGATCCGACGACGACATAGCAGTCCGGAGTCGCGCGCCCGAAGTATTTCGTGGTGGCGCCGTTGACGGCTTCGGCCTTGTGGGCGAGCTTCTCACCGATGCTCATTGCGGCTTGCTTTCGTGGTCGGCGACGACAGACCGCGACTGCGGGCTGACCGGGGTTGGTTGCCGACCCCGCGACCAGCGACCGAGGAGGGGAAACTTGTTGCGGCGGATCGTAGTCACTTGCGAGTTCACCGGTTCGCCTGTGGCTGCGCCGACCTGCTGGTGCTCGAGCAGGGTGGCGCGGTCGCGGTTGGCAAACGCCGTTTCGCGTTGGGACCGGGCGAGGTCGCGTCGGGCTTCTCGGCCGCGGCCCGCAGTTCGCCGCGCGCCGGCCAGCAACACGCTCAATCCCAGCATCGCCACCGCGCCGATCACGATCCCGAACACGAACAGCGTGCCGGTCGACCCGGTCACGTGATAACCGAACACGGAGAAGCTCTCGGTCAACGTGTGCGCGGGCCCCGCATTACCAAGCACACCGGCTATCGCGACGATCACCGCGACAACCAATACAACTAATCCAACGATGACCATGGTTTCTGTCCTTTGGGATGCGCTGCATGATGTCATTAGCGTCCAATCCGCTAATAACTGCGACGCTAATGGCTTCTTGCGGGCAGCCAACAAAGTCGAAAGACACATAGTAGGGAGCCCATGGTCCCTGGGGCCGGAGGCGCGGGATACATAGCACCCGGCTGATGGCGTTCGATCCAGACATTTCGAACCCGCTCAGCTAGATCTCAATCCGCGAACCCATGACTACCGTGCGGTCGGGGGGCAGACCGAAGTAGTCGGCGGCGTCGGCGGTGATGTAGGAGGTCGCGATGAACAGTTGTTTGCGCCATCGCGCCATGGTCGGCGCCGTGCCCTTCGTCAGTTCCAGCTTGGACAGGAAGTACGAAGCGTCGTCGACTGTGATCATGCCTTCAGTCTCCGCCGGGTCCAATAGGCGAAGCACGCCAAGGATATCCGGCTTTTCCATGTACCCGAAGTGCGCGGTGAGATGGATGAGCCCGTCCTCGGCATAGCCGAGAGCATCGATTTCCGTCCGTTCGGAGTCTGGTACGCGGGGCACGGGCAGCGTGTCGATCGCCATGCTCACCACGTGCTCATGAAGCACGCGATTGTGCTCGACGTTGGCCCGCATTGCCAGGGGCGTGGTCTCTTTTCCGCGGTTGAGGAATACTGCCGTGCCGGCGATGCGCAGCAATGGCGGCTGACGGTCGGCGAGATGATCGACGAACTCACGCAGCGGCCCCTCCGCCTGCTCCCGGGCCCGGGTGACAATCTCTTGGCCGCGCTGCCAGGTGGTCATGACGGTGAACGCGACCACGGCGATCAGCAGCGGCAACCACGCCCCGTGGACCAGTTTGGTGAGGTTTGCGGTCAGGAACATCAGATCCACTAGCAACAGGAAGCCGGCGCCGATCACAACCAGCCACAGCGGAGTCCGCCACCTCGTCCGGGCGATGTAGAAGAACAGCAGCGTGGTGATGGTGATCGTGCCGGTGACGGCCATGCCGAACGCATAGGCCAGCGCCGCCGAACTACGGAAGGCGAACACCAGGATGAGTACCGCGACCATGAGTAAACCGTTGATCCAAGGCACGTAGATCTGGCCGATCGTCGATTCCGACGTGTGGGTTATTCGCAATCTCGGCAGATAGCCGAGGCGAGCGGCCTGCGATGCCACCGAATAGGCCCCCGTGATCACCGCCTGAGACGCGATAACCGTTGCGGCGGTTGCCAATAGCACCATGGGCAACTGTGCCCAGCCCGGGGTGAGCAGGAAGAACGGGGCGCTCACGGCGGACTCGTCACCTAACACGAGCGCTCCCTGGCCGAGATAATTGAGAGCGCAGGCCGGCAGCACGAGAAATAGCCAGCCCCACGTGATGGCCCGCCGACCGAAATGGCCCATGTCCGCGTATAGCGCCTCCGCGCCGGTGACCGAAAGCACGACTGCGGCCAGGGCGAAGAACGCGATATCGAAGTGACTGGACATGAATGCCAGCGCGTAGGTCGGCGAGAGCGCCTTCAGGATTTCCGGATGGCCGATGATGCCTTTCACCCCGCAGGCACCGATCGACGCGAACCAGACGATCATCACCGGCCCGAACAGCCGACCGACAGTGGCCGTGCCGTAGCGCTGAACCGCGAACAGCACGAAGATAATCACCGCCGTGATCGGGACGATCCAGTCACCGAGCGAGGGCTGGACGACTTTGAGACCCTCCACCGCCGATAGCACCGACATCGCGGGCGTGATCATGCTGTCGCCGAAGAACAGCGCGGCGCCAAAGATGCCCAGCGCAGCCAGCGTCGCGAGGGTGCGCTCCCGCTGCGCCCCGCCCCAGCGCCGCAGCAGCGTTATCAGCGCCATGATGCCGCCCTCGCCATCGTTGTCGGCATGCATCACCAGGGTGACGTAGGTCAGCGTGACGATGGTCATCACCGACCAGAAGATCAGTGACACGATGCCGTAGATGTTGGCGGTGTTGAGCGGCACCGGATGCGGGTCGTCGGGGTTGAAAACCGTCTGGATCGTGTAGATCGGACTGGTCCCGATGTCGCCGAAAACGACCCCGAGCGCGGCGACAACGACGCCGAGGCGAACGGCCCGAACCGCTTCCGGGACGCCGACCGTGCTAAGCGGTGCGGCAGTCTCTGAACTCGTGTCCACGGTGAGATCCCCGTTCAGCAGAACCGCACCTTAGTTATTGCGCGATGAGACGCGGTATCGACGGTGGCGGCGCGCGGATAAATCCTAAACTGGCGACGACCGTTCGCGCCCAGTTGGCGCTCCAGCGTTCACCAGTTGGTCGATGCGGTCACATGTCGAACCTTCCGCCCATGCAGCACGCCGACGAGTTAGGTTGTCCACGACGAAGACGCGGCGTGGAAAGGTGCTCGCATGTCCAACCATTTCACCGGCCTGAGTCTCGGCCCGCCGCTTGGCGATCAGCGCCTCGACTTGTGCGACCTGTACGCGTTCCAATCACCGACGGACAGCTCGCGCACCGTCCTGATCCTCAACGCCAATCCGAACGCCGACGCGCTGCATCCGGACGCCATCTATCGGTTGGCCATCGACACCGACGGTGACCTGATCAACGACATCGCCTTCAGCTTTGTGTTCGCCGCCCCGGTGGACAGCCGGCAGACGGTCGACGTGTTCCTGGCCCGCGGCGAAGAGTCCCGCTCACCCGAGCCCGTCGGCGAGCAGATCTTCACCGATGTCGAGGTGGCGTTTGGGGCGCAGCCGAATGTGGCCACGGCCGGCGACATCAGCTTCGCCGCCGGTGCCCGCAGCGATGCCTTCTTCTTCGACTTCGACGGCATCAAGAACCTGTTCGACACCAGCGGCAAGCGCAATTTCACCGCGCCTCACCTCGCCGAACTCGGCGGCAAATCGCCCTGGACCGGCCAGGACTCGAACACCGTGGCCAACGTCTGCTCGATCGCGATCGAGCTGCCCACCAGCACGCTCGGCGCGAGCGGGCCGATCCGGATCTGGGGCCGTTGCAGCCTACGCGAGAACGGCACCCTCAACCACGTCGACCGGGCCGGACACCCATCGGTCAGCAGTTTCTTCAACACCGACGACACCAAGCTGGAGTACAACGCCAGCGAGCCCCCGGACGACTGGGACCGGTGGCTGGACCGGTTCGTCCACCTCATGGGTCACACCGGCGACTACACGCGCGACGAGATCGCCGCCATCGAGAAAGAGGGCACGCTGCCCGACATGCTGACCTTCGACCCAGCCAAACCGGCGCGGTACCCGAACGGCCGGGTGTTCACCGACGATGTCATCGACTACCGGCTGGCGTTCCTCACCAAGGGCGAATGCCCGCCGTCGGGGCTCTCCCCACACACGGACACCCTGACCGAGTTCCCTTATCTGGGTCCGCCGCACGGGCACGGGTAGCGTCGGATCGGTGATCGCAGCGCAGCGTGAATTCGACATCGTGTTGTATGGGGCCACCGGTTTCGTCGGCAGGCTGACCGCCGAATACCTGGCCCGCGCCGGCGCCGGAGCGCGGATCGCGCTGGCCGGTCGGTCGACCGAGCGACTGCTCGCTGTTCGCGACACTCTCGGCGATGAGGCACGGTCCTGGCCGGTGCTGGCCGCCGACGCGGCATCGCCGTCGAGCCTCAACGAGATGGCCGCCCGCACCCGGGTCGTCGTGACGACGGTCGGGCCCTACAACCGTTACGGAATGCCGCTGGTCGCCGCCTGCGCCGCGGCGGGCACCGACTACGCGGACCTGACCGGCGAGGCGATGTTCATCCGCGAGGCCATCGACCTCTATCACAAGCAGGCCGCCGACACCGGCGCCCGCATCGTGCACTGCTGCGGGTTCGATTGCGTCCCCTCCGACATGACGGTGTACGCGCTCTACCGCGCGGCGCGCGACGACGGCGCCGGCGAACTCACCGACACCGCCTACGTCGTGCGCGCGCTGTCCGGCGGGCTATCTGGCGGCACCATCGCGTCGCTCATGGACGTAATGGACGCCTCGTCCAGCGACGCCGAGGTCCGCCGCCAGCTTCTCGACCCGTACACGCTGAGCACCGACCGCGCTGCCGAACCCGAACTCGGTCCCCAGCCCGACCAGCCGTGGGGGCGGGGCAGCCAGATCGCTCCGGAACTGGCCGGACTGTGGACGGCCGGCTACCTGATGGCATCGATTGACACTCGAATTGTGCGCCGCAGCAACGCATTACTCGACTGGGCCTACGGCCGTCGGTTCCGCTACAGCGAGTACATGAGCCTGGGATCGTCGCCGGCCGCGCCGGTGGCGTCCGCGGTGCTGGCCGGGTTCGGCAACGCGGCGTTCGGGTTGGGCAGCCGTTACTTCCGGCGGCTGCCGCGTCGGCTGCTGGACCGCATCGTCCCCAAGCCCGGCACCGGCCCCGGCCCGGCCGCGCGTGAGCGCGGCTACTACCGCATCGAGACCTACACGACCACCACCAGCGGTGCGCGTTACGTGGCGCGCATCGAACAACAGGGCGACCCCGGCTACAAGGCGACCTCGGTGCTGTTGGGGGAGTGTGGCCTGGCGCTGGCACTGGATCGTGACAAACTCTCCGAGCTGCGGGGCGTGCTCACGCCCGCGGCGGCGATGGGTGAGGCCCTGCTCGACCGCTTGGGGCCCGCCGGAGTCTCGCTGCGCACCGAGCGGCTGAATTGAATCCAGGTACCCCAACGGCTTTCGGTCGGCGGTACATGGGAATAGTGTGAGAGTCCGCTCGTACCCACACCCCTGCAATCGAGGTGGACATGCCGATGGCCGGTCTCGACGATCTCTATGCCCAGATTCCGACGTCTGAAATCGCAGGCAAGCTCGGGGCCGATGAGGGCGAGGTCGACTCGGCGGTTCATACTCTGGTGCCTGCGCTACTCGGCGGTCTGCACCAGAATTCGGCAGACCCCGAGCACGCCAGCAGGATTGAATCCGCTGTGCACGCGCAGGCCGCCGAGAGTGACGGTCATCAGGCAATGGCGACGCTTTTTGGTGGCAATGACGCGGATCAGGTCGCATCCGCGCTGGCCACCGGGGGAGCGGGAAACAGCGATCTGATCAAGCAGCTGTTGCCGATCGTCCTCCCGATTGTGCTGGCGTACATAGGTAAACGGCTCTCCGGTGGTCCTTCGCCGGCGAAGGAAGAAGCATCCTCGGGCGGCCTGGGCGAGGTGCTGGGCAACATCCTCAAGGGGAGCGGGGGCGACAAGTCGCTCGGCGACATCCTGGGTGGATTGCTGCATGGCAAGGGTGGCGGACTCGGTGACATCTTGGGCGGCTTGCTCGGGGGCAAAAGGTAACTCTGGGGCCACGAGGCCGGACCCACCGCTTCACCTGCGAATTCGGGCGCTTACACGCGGGTAAATACCGCTCCCTAGAATTGACCGGTGACCGCCAGTCAGAACTCCGCCGCCGACCTGCCCAAGTCGTGGGATCCGGCCGCGGTCGAGGGCGCGATCTACCGGACGTGGGTGGACGCCGGCTACTTCACGGCCGACCCGGCCAGTGCCAAGCCGGGGTACTCGATCGTGCTGCCGCCGCCGAACGTCACCGGCAGCCTGCACATGGGTCACGCTCTCGAGCACACGATGATGGACGCCTTGACCCGCCGCAAGCGCATGCAGGGATACGAGGTGCTGTGGCAGCCCGGCACCGACCACGCGGGCATCGCCACGCAGAGCGTGGTGGAAAAGCAGCTCGCGATTGACGGCAAGACCAAGGAGGACTTCGGCCGGGAGCTATTTGTCGACAAGGTCTGGGACTGGAAGCATGAGTCCGGCGGCGCCATCGGCGGCCAGATGCGACGGCTGGGCGACGGGGTGGACTGGAGTCGCGACCGGTTCACCATGGACGAGGGCCTGTCGCGGGCGGTGCGGACCATTTTCAAGCGGCTCTACGACGCCGGGCTGATCTATCAGGCCGAGCGACTGGTCAACTGGTCGCCGGTCCTTGAGACGGCCATCTCGGACCTGGAAGTCAATTACATCGACGTCGAAGGCGAGCTGGTCTCGTTCCGATACGGCTCGCTGGACGACTCGCAACCCCACATCGTGGTCGCCACCACCCGGGTCGAGACGATGTTGGGCGACACGGCGATCGCGGTGCATCCCGACGACGAGCGCTACCGCGACCTGGTCGGCACCACGCTGCCCCATCCGTTCGTGGACCGTCAAATGCTTGTCGTCGCCGACGAGCACGTCGACCCCGAATTCGGCACCGGCGCAGTCAAAGTCACGCCCGCCCACGACCCGAATGACTTCGAGATCGGGCTACGCCACAACCTGCCGATGATCTCGATCCTGGACACCAAGGGCCGCATCGAGGACACCGGAACGCAATTCGACGGCATGGACCGCTTCGAAGCCCGGGTCGCCGTGCGCGAGGCTCTGGCCGCGCAGGGCCGGATCGTCGAGGAGAAACGCCCTTACCTGCACAGCGTCGGACATTCGGAGCGCAGCGGCGAACCGATCGAACCCAGGCTGTCGCTGCAGTGGTGGGTGCGGGTGGAATCGCTGGCCAAGGCCGCCGGTGATGCAGTCCGCAACGGGGACACCGTGATTCACCCGGCCAGCCTGGAGCCGCGTTGGTTCGCCTGGGTTGACGACATGCATGACTGGTGCATCTCACGGCAGCTGTGGTGGGGCCACCGCATCCCGATCTGGTACGGGCCGGACGGCGAAAAGGTGTGCGTCGGGCCGGATGAGGCGCCGCCGGAGGGCTGGCAGCAGGACCCCGACGTGCTCGACACGTGGTTCTCTTCGGCGTTGTGGCCGTTCTCCACCCTGGGCTGGCCGTCGCAGACCCCGGATCTGGAAAAGTTCTATCCGATAAGCGTTTTGGTGACGGGGTACGACATCCTGTTCTTCTGGGTCGCCCGGATGATGATGTTCGGCACATTTGTCGGGGGCGACGACGCGATCACGCTCGACGGCCGTCGCGGCCCGCAGGTGCCCTTCACCGACGTCTTCCTGCACGGGCTGATTCGCGACGAGTTTGGCCGCAAGATGAGTAAGTCGAAGGGCAACGTCATCGACCCGCTGGACTGGGTGGAGACGTTCGGCGCCGACGCGCTGCGGTTCACCCTGGCGCGCGGCGCCAGCCCCGGCGGTGACCTGTCCGTCGGCGAGGATCATGTGCGGGCGTCACGCAACTTCGGTACCAAGCTGTTCAACGCCACTCGCTTCGCCTTGCTCAACGGCGCACGGCTGGCGCCGGTGCCGCCGGAAGCCGAGCTCACCGACGCCGACCGGTGGATCCTGGGACGGCTGGAAGAGGTTCGCGGGGAAGTCGATTCGGCGTTCGACAGCTACGAGTTCAGCCGAGCCTGTGAGGCGCTCTACCACTTCGCGTGGGACGAGTTCTGCGACTGGTATGTCGAATTGGCCAAGACGCAGCTCGGCGACGGACTCACGCACACCACCGCCGTGCTGGCCGCGGCGCTGGACACCCTGCTGCGGTTGTTGCACCCAGTGATCCCGTTCATCACCGAAACCCTGTGGCAGGCGTTGACGGGCGAAGAATCGCTGGTGATCGCCGAGTGGCCGAAGCCCTCCGGCATAGTTCTGGATCAGGTTGCCACGCAACGGATTACCGACATGCAGCGGCTGGTCACCGAGGTTCGCAGGTTTCGTAGCGATCAGGGTCTGGCCGATCGGCAAAAGGTGCCGGCCCGGTTGGCCGGCGTCGAAGAGTCCGATCTGGGCACTCAGGTGTCCGCGGTGACGTCGCTGGCGTGGCTCACCGCTCCGGGCCCGGACTTTCGCGCCTCGGCGTCGGTGGAGGTGCGGCTGAGCGGCGGCACCGTGGTCGTCGAGCTCGACACCTCGGGCACGATCGACGTCGCCGCCGAACGCCGCCGCCTGGAAAAGGACTTGGCCGCCGCGCAAAAGGAATTGGCATCGACCGCCGCCAAATTGTCCAACGCGGACTTTCTGGCCAAGGCGCCTGAACATGTCGTCGGCAAGATACGCGACCGTCAGCGGCTGGCACAGGAGGAGACCGATCGGATCACCGCCAGGCTGGCTGGGCTGCAATGACTTTCGAGCCCGAAGAATGGGAGCCGGTCACCCTGACGGCGCCCACACCGGACGAGATCGCGTCCTTGCTGCAGGTCGAACACTTGCTTGATCAGCGCTGGCCCGAAACCAAAATCGAGCCGAGTCTGACGCGCATCAGCGCACTGATGGACCTGCTTGGCTCACCGCAGCTCGGCTATCCGTCGATCCACGTGGCGGGAACCAACGGCAAAACCTCGGTGGTGCGGATGATCGACGCGCTGCTGACCGCGCTGCAGCGACGCACCGGCCGGACCACCAGCCCCCACTTGCAATCGGCGGTCGAACGCATCGCGATCGACGGAAAGCCAATCAGCCCAGCGCAATACGTGGACACCTACCGCGAGATCGAGCCGTTCGTGCAGATGATCGACGCGCAGTCGCAGGCCGCCGACGGGCCCGCGATGAGCAAGTTCGAGGTGCTCACCGCGATGGCGTTCGCGGCATTCGCCGACGCGCCCGTCGAAGTCGCCGTCGTCGAGGTCGGCCTGGGCGGGCGCTGGGACGCTACCAACGTGATCAACGCGTCCGTAGCGGTCATCACCCCGATCGGCGTCGATCACGTCGAATACCTTGGTGACGACATCGCCGGAATCGCCGGCGAGAAGGCCGGCATCATCACCAAAGCCCCTGAGGGTGCACCGGATACCGTCGCCGTCATCGCCAAGCAGGTGCCCGAGGCGATGGAAGTGCTGCTGGCCCAGTCGGTGCGCGCCGAGGCCGCGGTTGCCCGGGAGGACTCCGAGTTCGCGGTGCTCGGCCGGCAGGTCGCCATCGGTGGGCAGCTCCTGGAACTGCAGGGCCTCGGCGGGGTGTACTCCGATGTCTTCTTGCCGCTGCACGGCGAACACCAGGCGCACAACGCCGTGCTGGCGCTGGCGGCCGTGGAGGCGTTCTTCGGCGCCGGCGCGCAGCGTCAGCTCGACGTCGACGCTGTCCGCGCCGGCTTCGCTGCGGTGAGCAGCCCCGGCCGCTTGGAGCGGATGCGCAGCGCCCCAACGATTTTCATCGATGCCGCACACAATCCGGCTGGTGCGGCCGCCCTGGCGCAGACGCTGGCCGACGAGTTCGACTTCCGGTTCCTGGTCGGGGTGCTCAGTGTGATGGCCGACAAGGACGTCGACGGCATCCTGGCCGCGCTGGAGCCGGTGTTCAATTCCGTGGTGGTCACTCATAACGGGTCGCCGCGGGCGCTCGACGTCGAGTCGCTGGCGCTGGTGGCACAGCAGCGGTTCGGGCCCGACCGGGTGCTGACGGCCGCGAACCTGCGCGACGCCATCGACGTCGCGACCGCGCTGGTGGACGACGCCACCGAGGCCGAAGGCGCCGATTCGTTCTCCGGCACCGGGATTGTCATCACCGGCTCGGTCGTCACGGCCGGCGCCGCGCGCACCTTGTTCGGCCGTGATCCGCAATGAGCGAGCAGTCCGATCGCAGCGATGGCCCCCAGAGCCCGCCGGCGTCCGATCCCTGGAAGAGCTTTCGCGGCGTGATGGCCGCGACGCTGTTGCTGGAGGCCATCGTGGTGCTGCTGGCGATACCCGTGGTCGGCGCCGTCGGCGGCGGCCTGAACGGGGTATCGCTGGGCTACCTGATCGGGCTGGCGGTGTTGCTGCTGTTGCTCGGGGGGCTGCAGGGCCGGCCCTGGGCGATCTGGGTGAACCTGGGCGTTCAGCTGATCGTGCTGGGCGGTTTTGCGATCTATCCCGGGATCGGATTCATCGGCGTGCTGTTCGCCGCGTTGTGGGCCATGATCGCCTACTTGCGCGCCGAGGTCCGGCGGCGGCAGGACCACGGGCAGTCACCGCCGGGCTGATCGGCGTATGGTTCTGTACGCTGTGCGCCGTGACTGAACGGACCCTGGTACTGGTCAAGCCCGACGGTGTTGCGCGCCGGCTGATAGGCGAGGTCATCAGCCGCATCGAGCACAAGGGCCTCACGATTACCGCGCTGGAGCTTCGCAACGTCAGCCAAGAGCTGGCCGGCAAGCATTACGCCGAGCACGAGGGCAAACCCTTCTTCGGGCCGTTGCTCGAGTTCATCACGTCGGGACCGGTGGTGGCAGCAATCGTGGAGGGGCCGCGAGCGGTTGCCGCGTTTCGCCAGCTTGCCGGCGGCACCGACCCGGTGGAAAAGGCCATACCCGGCACCATTCGCGGAGATTTCGGGCTGGAAACCCAGTTCAATCTGGTGCACGGGTCTGATTCGACCGACTCGGCAAAGCGCGAGATCGCGCTGTGGTTTCCCGGCGTTTAGCCGCGCGGTCCCGACCCCGTTTTTCCCGCTTGAAGCTCAGGGTCGCTTGGGCACCGATAGTGATGTGGGATACTGACTGCGGGTGAACGTCGCCGGACTGGCTTCAGACACTCGAATGAAGACTTAGACAAGCGCCACCATCGCCAGCTCGCGATGTTGCGCGGCATGTCAGGCCGACATTCAGCACGGCGCCGAGTGGGTTCAACATGGGCCGCTCGGGGCGAGACCATCAGAAGCCCGGGAGAAGTGACCCGGGCACATAGCGAAGCCCTCGCGTGGCCGCGTCGAAATGACGCGCCCGGGGGCTTGAGGAGAGTACGTGATAGACGGTGGCCCAACTTCAGATCCACGGCAGGAGCCTGTCCAGGCCGAAGACCTGCCGGACCGGCTGAGAGTCCACTCGCTGGCCCGGGCGCTGGGAACCACCAGCAAGCGGGTGGTGGACGCGCTGACCGCACTCGACGGGCGCGTCCGCAGCGCACAGTCCGGCGTGGACTATGAGCAGGCGATCCAGGTCCGCGACCTGCTGTCGGCCCGGCCCCCGGAAGAACTGGTGAGCGCGGTCAGCCACGCGACGGGCGCCACGAGCGATTCTTCATCGGAGTCGCCGATCGAGCGGCCGGCCTACATGCCGCTGTTCGTCGCACCGCAACCGGTTGCGCCGAAGATCGAGATCGGCGCCGACGACGTCGATGACCCCGATGACGTCGACGATTCCGATGGCGACGACGAGGACGACGAGCAGGTCGATCGGCCGGCCAACCGGCGGCGCCGCCGTGGCCGGCGCGGTCGCGGCCGTGGACGCGGCGAACAGGGCGGGTCCGACGGCCTGGGCGAGGCCAGTGACGACGACTCGGACGACGACGACTCGGACGACTCCGACGACGCCGACGGCGGCGACGACGAGAACGGCTCGTCGGAGGCGGGTAATCGGCGCCGTCGCAGGCGTCGCCGTCGTAAGTCGGGATCCGGAGACGACAATGGCGAGGCTCCGTCGCCCGACGATCCGCCGAACACGGTGGTGCACGAGCGGCCACCCCGCGGTAGGTCCGGCGGCTCCGGCGATGGCGGCGGCTCGAGCAACGCCGAGATCAAGGGCATCGACGGCTCGACGCGGCTGGAGGCCAAGCGGCAACGCCGCCGCGACGGGCGCGATGCCGGACGGCGCCGCCCGCCCGTCTTGACCGAGGCGGAGTTCCTGGCCCGGCGCGAGGCCGTCGAACGAGTGATGGTGGTGCGCGACCGGGTTCGTAGCGAGCCCCCGCACCCCGGCGCCCGCTACACCCAGATCGCTGTCCTCGAGGACGGCATCGTCGTCGAGCACTTCGTGACCTCCGCCGGTTCTGCGTCGTTGGTGGGCAACATCTACCTCGGGATCGTGCAGAACGTGCTGCCCTCGATGGAGGCCGCGTTCGTCGACATCGGTCGCGGACGCAACGGCGTGCTGTACGCCGGTGAGGTCAACTGGGAAGCCGCCGGACTGGGCGGGGCCGAGCGCAAGATCGAAAAGGCCCTCAAACCCGGCGATTACGTCGTGGTCCAGGTCAGCAAGGACCCGGTGGGTCACAAGGGCGCGCGGCTGACCACGCAGGTGTCGTTGGCGGGCCGCTACCTGGTCTACGTGCCGGGTGCCTCGTCGACGGGGATCAGCCGCAAGCTGCCCGACACCGAGCGTCAGCGGCTCAAAGAGATCCTGCGCGATGTGGTACCGGCGGACGCGGGCGTGATCATCCGTACCGCGTCCGAGGGCGTCAAAGAGGACGACATCCGCGGCGACGTCACCCGCCTGCAGGAGCGCTGGGATCAAATCGAGGCCAAGGCGGTCGAGGTCAAGGGCAAGGCCGCCGGTGCGGCCGTCGCGCTCTACGAAGAGCCGGACGTGCTGGTCAAGGTCATCCGCGACTTGTTCAACGAGGACTTCGCCGGGCTGATCGTTTCCGGCGACGACGCCTGGAACACCATCAACGAGTATGTGAATTCGGTTGCGCCCGAGCTGGTTTCGAAGTTGAACAAATACGAGCCCGCGGCCGGTTCCGATGAGCAGCAGGCCGGGCCGGATGTCTTCGCGGTGCATCGCATCGACGAGCAACTGGCCAAGGCGATGGAGCGCAAGGTGTGGCTGCCGTCGGGTGGCACGCTGGTGATCGACCGGACCGAGGCGATGACGGTGGTCGACGTCAATACCGGGAAGTTCACCGGGTCGGGCGGCAATCTCGAGCAGACCGTCACCAAGAACAACCTCGAGGCGGCCGAGGAGATCGTGCGTCAGCTGCGGCTGCGCGACATCGGCGGCATCGTCGTCATTGACTTCATCGACATGGTGCTGGAATCCAACCGGGATCTGGTGTTGCGCAGGCTGACCGAGGCACTGGCGCGCGATCGCACCCGCCATCAGGTGTCCGAGGTGACCTCGCTGGGCCTGGTGCAACTGACCCGCAAGCGGCTGGGCACCGGCCTGGTCGAGGCGTTTTCCACCTCGTGCCCGAACTGCGGCGGCCGCGGCATCCTGCTGCACGGCGACCCGGTCGATTCCACCTCGGCGCCCGGGCGTAAGTCGGAATCCGGCGGTCGGCGCAGCAAGCGATCAAAGAGGGGTCGCTCCGAGGAGGCCGCCGAGCAGCCCGTGGTGGCCAAGGTGCCCGCCCACGCTCCCGGCGAGCACCCGATGTTCAAGGCGATGGCCGCGGGCTCATCCGGCACGACCGATCTCGCCGACGACGAGGCCGACGAGTCCGATGTCGAATCGGCCGACGAGACCGAGGAGCAGACCACAGCTCAGGGTTCCGCCGACTTGGCGGACACGGACTCCGAAGACGTCGAGGACGCCGACACTGATGACGTCGACGAGGACGACTCCGACGAGGACGACTCCGACGATGACGACGACGAAGACGACCTCGACGATGACGACCTCGACGATGACGACGAGGACGAGGACGAGGACGAGGATGACGACGACGAGGAAGACGACGACGACCTCGATCATGATGAGGACCTCGACCTCGAGGACGAGGATCTCGACGACGAGGACGAGGATTCCGACGACAACTCCGTCGGCGCCGAGGCGGGTTTCGGACGTCCGCGCCGGCGGCGCGCGGCAGGCCGGCCGGCGGGCCCGCCGATCCACACGGATTGATCCGCGGCACGCCCGAAGTGCCGGTTTGACCCTGTAGCCGCTGGTCACGTACCCTTGGACAGTTGTCGTCAGGCTGAGGAATCTCACCGGTGACAGGCGGGAACGTTATCCCGCTCCCCAGACCCACCACGCGCACCGCAGTTGCATGCGCGCGGAAGACGCGAGAAAGAGCAGGAGCAACGATGGCGACCTACGCAATCGTCAAGACCGGCGGCAAGCAGTACAAGGTCGCCGTCGGGGACGTGGTCAAGGTCGAGAAGCTCGAGTCCGAGCCGGGGTCGAACGTGTCCTTGCCGGTCGCCCTGGTGGTGGACGGTGCCAAGGTCACCACCGATGCCGCCGCGCTGGCCAAGGTCGCGGTGACCGGCGAGGTCCTCGAGCACACCAAGGGCCCCAAGATCCGTATCCACAAGTTCAAGAACAAGACCGGCTACCACAAGCGTCAGGGACACCGTCAGCAGCTGACGGTCCTCAAGGTCACCGGAATCAAGTAGCGGAGGCGACGAAATGGCACACAAGAAGGGCGCTTCCAGCTCGCGTAACGGGCGCGATTCGAATGCGCAGCGGCTGGGAGTCAAGCGATTCGGCGGCCAGCTCGTCAAGGCCGGCGAGATCCTGGTCCGCCAGCGCGGCACCAAATTCCACCCCGGCACGAATGTGGGCCGCGGCGGAGACGACACGTTGTTCGCCAAGGAGACCGGCGCGGTCGAGTTCGGGGTCAAGCGCGGACGCAAGACCATCAGCATCGTCGCGGCCGGGCACACCACCGACTGAGCGCCGCGGGTGCGCATTCACCCGTGATTAAGGGGAGCCCCGATGCCTCGGTTTGTCGATCGGGTCGTCATCCACGCGCGGGCGGGTTCCGGCGGTAACGGCTGCGCCTCGGTCCATCGCGAGAAATTCAAGCCGCTCGGCGGCCCCGACGGCGGCAACGGCGGCCGCGGCGGCAGCATCGTGTTCGTCGTCGACCCTGCGGTGCATACCCTGCTGGACTACCACTTCCGGCCGCATGTCACCGCGCCCAATGGCAAGCAGGGGATGGGCAATAACCGCGACGGCGCCGCGGGCTCAGATCTGGAAGTCAAAGTTCCCGACGGCACGGTTGTGCTCGACGAAAACGGGCGAATGCTGGCCGATCTGGTCGGTGCGGGCACCCGTTTTGAAGCCGCAGCCGGCGGCCGCGGCGGGCTGGGCAACGCCGCGTTGGCCTCGCGGGCGCGCAAGGCCCCCGGGTTCGCGTTGCTGGGCGAACCGGGTGACGTGCGTGACCTCACTCTCGAACTCAAGAGCGTCGCCGATGCCGGCCTGGTCGGTTTCCCCTCGGCCGGAAAGTCGTCGCTGGTCTCGGTGATCTCGGCGGCCAAACCGAAGGTCGCCGACTACCCGTTCACCACGCTGGTTCCCAACCTCGGCGTGGTTTCGGCCGGTGAGCACACCTTCACCGTGGCCGACGTGCCCGGTCTGATCCCTGGAGCCTCGGCCGGCCGCGGCCTGGGCCTGGACTTTCTGCGGCACATCGAGCGGTGCGCGGTGCTGGTGCATGTGATCGACTGCGCCACTGCGGAACCGGGCCGCGACCCGATCTCTGACATCGAGGCGCTGGAAGCCGAACTCGCCGCGTATACGCCGACGCTGCAAGGGGACGCGGCGTTGGGCGACCTGGCCGAGCGACCCCGTGCGGTGGTGCTCAACAAGATCGACGTGCCGGAAGCCCGTGAACTCGCCGAATTCGTCCGCGATGAGATCGCCGAACGCGGCTGGCCGGTGTTCCTGGTGTCGACGGCCACCCGGGAGGGCTTGCAGCCGTTCATCTTTGGGCTGTGGAAGATGATCGAGGCCTACAACGCCGCGCGGCCGACGCCGGTGGCGCGACGGCCGGTGATCCGCCCGGTCCCGGTGGACGACAGTGGCTTCACGGTCGAACCCGACGGCCAGGGCGGTTTCCTCGTCAGGGGCGCGCGACCCGAACGGTGGATCGGCCAAACCAACTTCGACAACGACGAGGCGGTGGGGTATCTCGCCGACCGGCTGGCGCGTCTCGGTGTCGAGGACGAGTTGCTGCGGCTGGGCGCGGAATCCGGGTGTGCGGTCACCATCGGCGCGATGACGTTCGACTGGGAGCCGCAGACGCCTGCGGGGGTCGACGTCACGATGACCGGCCGCGGTACCGACGTGCGGCTGGAACGCAACGAGCGCATCGGCGCCGACGATCGCAAGGCCGCCCGGCGCCGTCGCCGCGAACACGGCGACGACTCGTGAGCGCACATCGCGACGCCATCCGGACGGCGCGCAGCATGGTCGTCAAGGTCGGCACGAACGCGCTGACCACCTCGTCCGGGGTTTTCGACGCCAGCCGGCTGGCTGGACTGGCGGAGGCCATCGAGGCGCGGATGAAGGCGGGCACCGACGTCGTCATCGTATCCTCGGGTGCGATCGCGGCCGGCATCGAGCCACTCGGATTATCCCGTCGCCCAAAGGATTTGGCGACCAAGCAGGCCGCCGCGAGTGTCGGTCAGGTGGAGCTGGTCAACTCGTGGAGTACGGCCTTCTCGCGGTATGGCCGCACTGTTGGCCAGGTGCTGCTGAGCGCGCACGACATTTCCATGCGGGCCCAGCACACCAACGCCCAGCGCACCCTGGACCGGTTGCGCGCTCTGCACGCGGTGGCGATCGTCAACGAGAACGACACGGTGGCCACCAATGAAATCCGGTTCGGCGACAACGATCGCCTGTCGGCGTTGGTGGCCCACCTGGTCGGGGCCGAGGCTTTGGTGCTGCTCTCCGACATCGACGGGCTCTACGACTCCGATCCGCGAAAAGCCAAGGGGGCCCGCTTCATTCCCGAGGTGTCGAGCACGGCCGATCTCGTCGACGTAGTCGCGGGCCCGGGCAGTGCGCTGGGTACCGGGGGAATGGAGTCCAAGATGTCGTCGGCATTGCTGGCCGCCGACGCCGGCGTGCCGGTGCTGCTTGCCGCCGCGTCCGACGCCGCGACCGCGCTCACCGACGCGTCGGCGGGCACGGTGTTTGCCGCTCGGCCGCAACGGATGTCGGCCCGCCGATTCTGGGTGCGCTACGCCGCGGACGCGGCCGGTTCACTCACCCTCGACGAGGGCGCTGTGCGCGCGATCGTGCACCAGCGTCGTTCGCTGCTGGCCGCGGGGATCACCGGGGTGTCGGGCCGGTTCTACGGCGGAGACGTCGTTGAATTGCGCGGACCTGACGCGACCATGGTGGCTCGCGGTGTGGTTGCCTACGATGCGACCGAGCTTGCCGGCATCATGGGCAGGTCCAGCTCCGAGCTGCCGGGGGAGCTACGCCGGCCCGCGGTGCACGCCGACGACCTGGTTGCCGTGTAGGAGTCAGTTCGCAGTCTTGAGATAGCGTTCGACCACCCGGACCGTTTCAACCTGCGTCGCAGTCCCAACCCGCACCTGGGCTTCGGCGGCGGAGGAGTGCACTTTTGTCTGGGTGCACACGTGGCCAGGGCCCAACTGCGCGCCATCTTCGCTGAGCTGCTTCGTCAGCTGCCCGACATCCAGGCCGGTGATCCGGCCTGGGTCGCAGGCAACTTCGTCTATGCCGTGCACCTTTTAGTGCAAGGACGTTGTTGTCCGCGCCAGCTCGTTGGCCAGCAGCACCAGCAATTCCGAGCACCCACCGTCGACTTTGACGGTCGCCAGGTCGTCGCCGCGCGTGCGTCCGCGGTTGACGATGGCGACTGGGATGCCGGCCGCGGCGGCGTGACGCACAAACCGATAGCCGGAGAAGACGGTCAGCGACGAGCCGGCGACCAACAGCGCCCCGGCGTGATCGATGAGTGAATACGCCTGGGCCACAGTCTCTTTAGGAACGTTCTCGCCGAAATAGACGATATCGGGCTTGAGCATGCCGGTGCAGCGGGGGCAGTCGAGATACCGGAACGATGCGGTATCGGCGACGACGGCGTCGGCGTCGGGAGCCACGGCCAGGCCGCCGATCGCCTGGGCGCGTTCGAGGAATCCAGGGTTGAGCTCCTCGAGCCGTTCGGCCAGCGCGGTCCGGCTCATGGTGTGGCCGCAGTTCAGACAGACCACTTGGGCATAGGTGCCGTGCAGGTTGATGACGTTTCGGCTGCCTGCCTTGGTGTGCAACAGGTCGACATTCTGGGTGATCAACCCGGTGACCACCCCGGCATCTTCCAGCGCGGCCAGCGCGCGATGGCCCGCATTGGGCAGGGTGTCGTCCATATGTCGCCAACCGACGTGATTGCGTGCCCAATACCGTTGCCGGAACACCGGATCCGAGGTGAACTGGCGGATGGTCATGGGGTTGCTCGGCGGCGAGTCCGGACCACGATAGTCGGGAATGCCGGAGTCGGTGGACATCCCGGCGCCCGTCAGCACCGCGATACGGCGTCCAGCCAACAGCGCGACCAACTCCGGCGATTCGGCGCAGCGTGTGGTCACATCTTCGAGAGTACGGACTGAACCGGTGTGGGTTTACGCCGCGAAGTCACCGACCGCGGTCATTTTGTTGCCGTCCCAGGCGGTGGCGAAGCCGCCTGCGGTGTATGCGCAGTTCAGGATGATTGCCCGGTGTGGTGGACTTTGCATCCACATGTCGAGGGCTGTGCTGGTAGACGCAGCGGATCCGGTTCCCCAGAAGACGATCTCACCCGAGTAGCGGGACCGGTAGCCCGCATCGGTGATACGTGCCTGCGGTGACGAGCCGTCGGAACCGATGTGGCCATTCACCCCGTTCCGCAGCATGTCGTTGGCGTGCCGCTCTGCGGCTGCTGTTAAACGCGGGTCGTCGCCGAGGACTCCGCAGGCCTCGCGAAGCTGGTTGACGCCGCTGTATATCGCGGTCCGCGGATCGTCCGCGCGCGCAGGGAAACCGGCAACGTTGTCGAGCGCCGTCATGAGAACAGCACAAATCGAGACGACGGCGACTTTTGCGACTTTGCGCCCCATATTGCCTCTTGCCATGCACTACTTTTCGGTCTTCGGCAACCAAACGTTACCGGTTTGTGACCATTGGGGACAGCAGGCCGCGGTCGTCGTGTGCCCAACTCGCAGCCGCTCGTTGCCGACTCGCAGCGAATCCGCCACCTCGTCGAGTCTAGGGCCGGTGCATGCTTATTTACACTGGTCGGGCGACAATGGAAGGGCGATGGACTTTTACAACAGCTACAGCCAGGGTTTTGTCCGCGTTGCCGCCTGCACGCACCGCACCACGATCGGTGATCCGGCGGCCAACGCGGCGTCGGTGCTGCGCCTTGCCCGCGACTGCCACGACGAGGGTGTCGGCGTCGCGATCTTCCCCGAGCTGACGCTGTCCGGGTACTCGATCGAGGACATCGTGTTGCAAGACCTCTTGCTCGACGATGTCGAAGCCGCCGTCCTCGAGATCGTCGCCGCATCCACCGATCTGCTGCCGGTGCTGGTTGTCGGTGCGCCGCTGCGCTACCGGCAGCGCATCTACAACACCGCCGTTGTCATCCATCGCGGCGCGGTGCTCGGTGTGGCGCCCAAGTCGTATCTGCCCACCTACCGCGAGTTCTACGAGCACCGCCAAATCGCCCCGGGTGACGACGAGCGGGGCATCATCCGCATCGGCGACATCGCGGCCCCGATCGGTCCGGACTTGTTGTTCGCGGCAACCGATCTCTCCGATTTCGTGCTGCACGTCGAAATCTGCGAGGACATGTTCGTGCCGATCCCGCCGAGCGCGGAGGCGGCGTTGGCGGGCGCGACGGTGTTGGCCAACCTTTCGGGCAGCCCAATCACGATCGGCCGCGCCGAGGACCGCAAGCTGCTCGCCCGCTCGGCGTCACTGCGTTGCCTGGCCGCCTACATGTATGCCGCTGCGGGAGAAGGGGAATCGACGACCGACCTGGCCTGGGACGGCCAGACGATGATCTGGGAGAACGGGGTGCTGCTCGCGGAATCCGAGCGCTTTCCCAAGGGCGCGCAGCGCGCGGTGGCCGACGTCGACACCGGGTTGCTTCGGTCCGAGCGGCTACGGATGGGCACCTTCGACGACAATCGCCGACACCATCGCCGCTCGTCGGAATCGTTCCGGCGCATCGAATTCCGTCTCGCTCCGCCGGCCGGCGACATCGGATTGCTGCGACAGATCGAGCGTTTCCCGTTCGTCCCCGCCGATCCGCAACGGCTGCAGCAGGATTGCTACGAGGCTTACAACATCCAGGTCTCCGGGCTCGAACAGCGATTGCGGGCGCTGAACTACCCCAAGGTCGTCATCGGGGTTTCGGGCGGGTTGGACTCGACCCACGCTCTGATCGTCGCCGCGCGCGCGATGGATCGCGAGAACCGGCCGCGCAGCGACATTCTGGCTTTCACATTGCCCGGCTTCGCGACCGGAGATCGCACCAAACGCAATGCGGTCGAGCTGTGCAGCGCCCTTGGCGTCACCTTCGCCGAAATCGATATCCGCGATACCGCGTCGCTGATGCTCAAAGAGATGGATCATCCGTTCTCGCAGGGTGACAAGGTCTACGACGTCACGTTCGAGAACGTCCAGGCCGGGCTGCGCACCGACTACCTGTTCCGGCTCGCCAATCAGCGCGGCGGCATCGTGCTGGGTACCGGTGACCTCTCCGAGCTCGGCCTGGGTTGGTCGACATACGGTGTCGGCGACCAGATGTCGCACTACAACGTCAATGCCGGAGTACCCAAGACACTGATCCAGCATCTGATCCGCTGGATCATCGCGTCGCACCAATTCGAATCACGGGTCGGCGCCGTGCTCCAGTCGGTGCTCGACACCGAGATCACCCCGGAACTCGTTCCGGCCGGTGAGCAAGAAGAACTACAGAGCAGCGAGGCGAAGGTGGGACCGTTCGCCCTGCAGGATTTCGCGCTGTTCCATGTCCTGCGCTACGGATTCCGGCCGTCGAAAATCGCGTTCCTGGCCTGGCATGCCTGGAGCGATACCGAACACGGCAACTGGCCGGCCGGATTCCCCGAGGACAAGCGACCGTCCTACACGCTCAAGGAGATTCGGCACTGGCTGCAGGTCTTTGTGCAGCGGTTCTATTCGTTCAGCCAGTTCAAACGCTCGGCGTTGCCCAACGGCCCCAAGGTGTCTCACGGGGGGGCGCTGTCGCCCCGTGGGGACTGGCGTGCTCCATCGGACATGTCCGCCCGCATCTGGCTCGACGAAATCGACCGCGAAATCCCCGAAGACTAGCGCTCGGCTCCGAGATCACCGCGAGCCTAACGTGACTGCGAGATTTCGGCCCTGAAGTCGCAGTGGGGTTAGGCTGGCGAAGCCCCGAGACCGCGAAGCCCCGAAACTAGCGCTCGTAGGTCCCGGTCAGCACGCCGCGGGCCAGCACCCGCCCGGCCACCGCGCCCAGCAGAGCCTTGGATGTGGTGACGCTGTCCGCTATGGGCTGGTCGATGGCGAACACGTGAAAGCGGTAGTGGTGTGGTCCGTGACCGGGGATCGGTCGCGGACCCGCGTACCCGCGATGGCCCAAATCCGCGCGGATGAACCGTATTCCGGCGGTTCCCGGCTGCAACGATCCCGTCGCGACGCTGTCCACCGTCGGGTCGATCACCGCGACGGTGTGCAGCAGCGGGCGCGGCAGCGGCACATCGACGTCATCGATGATCAGCACCACCTGCCGGGTTCCCGGCGGAAGTCGATCCCAACGCAAATGCGGTGACGTATTGTCACCCACGCCCTTGCCCGCACTCGACGCTGGCATCGCGCCGCCGTCGCTGAACGCCGTGCTGGTAACCGCGATCGAGTCCGGCGCGGCAAAAGCGCTGCCGGACAACGGGCTACGGTGTTCGTTGGAGCGGAACCGCCGCAACAGCCTGCCCAGTAGTGCCATTAGGCGCCGCTGCCCGCGCCGCGCATCGCCACGGCGCTCGAGCGCAGCAGGTCGCCGAGTTCGGCGGGCAGATAGCCCTGCGCCGCCAATCGGGGCATGACACCGCCACTTTCGATGATGTCGAGGATCAAGGCGGGCAGCTTGGGCACCGAACCCGCTGCTCCGGTGGTGTCGTTGTGCCAGGTGCCCGCGGTGAGATCGAAGGATCCTCTGTCGCCCTCGGTGAACACTGCGGTGGCGTTGGGCAGGGTCATCGCCGGCAGGCCGGCGTTCACGGCATTGCGGAAAAACAACGAGTTGAACTCCTCGGCGACGAGTCCGGCGACGCCGAGCTCGGTGAACAGGGATGCGACCGGGCGCGACGAACCGAGCCCGAAGTTCTTGCCGGCCAACACGATATCACCCGGCGATACCTCGTCGGTCCAGCCCGGGCGTACCTCGTAGAAGATGTGCTTGGCCGCCTCGGGGGGATCCATCTTCATCGCGAAGGCGGGATACATGGCGTCGGTGTTCAGGTTGTCGCCGAACACCCAGACCTTTCCGCTGAAAGCGACTGTCACGCCGCCACACTCCTCGGGTCGGTGATGTATCCGGTGATTGCCGATGCGGCGACGGTCGCCGGTGAGGCCATGAAAATCTCGGCCTCGGTGCTGCCCATGCGTCCGGTGAAGTTACGGGTGCTCGACGTGATGCACACCTCGCCCGCCCCGATCACACCCATGTGGTACCCGAAACACGCCCCGCAGGTGGAGTTGGTGACCACGCCGCCCGCATCGGCGATGTCCTGTAGATAGCCCCGCCGCATCGCCTCCCGGTACACGGCCTGCGAGGCGGGCGTGACCAGCAGGCGCACTCCCGGCGCTACGGTCTTGCCTCGCAACACCGCTGCGGCGATCTCAAGATCCTCGAGTTGCCCGTTCGCGCACGATCCGATGAAGGCCTGGTCCACCTTCTGGCGGCCCAGCTGCGAGACGGGCAGTCCATTGCGGCTGACGGTGCCCGGCCGCGCCACATAGGGCTCCAGCGCCGCCAGGTCGACGTGCCGGATGTCGTAGTAGTCGGCGTCGGGATCCGGTGCCGCCGCGGCGTACCCGGTGACGCCCGTTTCGTCGAGGAAACGGGCCAACACGTCGTCGGCTTCGAAGGTGCTGAAATCGGCGGATATCTCGGCGCCCTGGGTGGCGATGGTCCGCCGATCGTGCATCGGGATGCCGGCCAGTCCCGGGCCGCCGAATTCCAGGTTCAGGTTGGCCGCGTCGCCGTATTCGTTCGCGATGTGCAGAAAGATGTCCTTGCCGCTCACGGTGTTCGGTTTGACGCCATCGAGTTCATAGCGGACGGTCGGTGCGACCTGAAACCAGGTGGTGCCGGTGCACATCACCGAATACACCTCGGCGGGCCCCAGTCCGCGTGCGGCGGCGTTGTAGGCGCCTGCGGCGCAGGTGTGAGAGTCGGTGCAGGCCAGGAGTTCTCCGGGGCGGGCCAGCCCATTCTCGGCGATGACCTGGTGGCAGATGCCGTGCCGGCCGACGTCGTAGAAGCGTTCGATGCCGAAGTCGGCGGCGAATTTTCGGGCATGCGAGCCGCCCGCGGCGTCCTTGATGGTCGGTGCCGGGACGGCGTGGTCCATCACGATCGCCAGTTTGTCGGGATCGTGGATCCGGCTCGGCTGGATCCACATCGTGGCGAATTGCAGATCGATCAACACGGTCATGTCGACGTCCACGACGACGGTGTCGCCCGGCGCCACCGACCGCAGACCGGCTTTACGCGCAAAGATCTTTTCGATGATGGTCATGCCCATGATGGGTCCTTGCGTGCGTAGCGGATGTCGAGGTCCAGCCATTCGGCCATGCCTACCAGGTTGAAGAAGTCGGCCGGGCTGGTCGGCAGATGCGCGGCGGGGTCGCTGGCGTTGAGCTCGCAAAGGCTTTGCAGCATACCGAAAGTCGCGCGCATCAACAGGTTGCTGGGATGGATCGCGATCGCGTAGCCCCACTCCTCTAGCCGTGCTGCCGATTCCAGCGGGGTCATGCCGCCCAGCACCAGGTTGATCAGCAGGGGAGCGTCGACTTCGCGACCGATGCGCTCGATCTCGCTGGTGTCCTGGGGTGCCTCGACGAAGATGACGTCCGCGCCGGCCTGGGCGTATCGGTTGGCCCGCTCGATCGCTGCATCCAGCCCAAGGGGCGCGCGTGCGTCGGTGCGGGCCACGATGAGCAGGTTGTCGTCGGACCGGGCGTCCAGGGCGGCCGCCAGCGTCTGCTCGAACACGGCGACGTCGACCACCTGCTTGTCCGGCAGGTGGCCACAACGCTTGGGAAACACCTGATCTTCCAACTGGATTGCGGCCACTCCCGCGACGTCATAGGCGCGGACGGTGCGCACCACGTTCATCGGTGCGCCGTAGCCGGTGTCGGCATCGGCGATCAGCGGGATGTCGCCCAGTGCGTCCGCGATCATCCGCACCCGGTCGGCCATTTCGGTCGCGGTCACCAGTCCGATGTCGGGCAGCCCGAAGCCCGATGCAGCTACGCCGGCACCGGTCATGTACGCCGCGACGTGGCCGGTCCGTTTGGTCAGTTGTGCCGAGATGCCGTCGAAAACCCCGGGCGCGACGATGAGTTCGCGCCTATCCAACAGGTCGCGCAGCCGCTGACGAGCGGGTGTGGTAGTCATCTGAGTCCTTTCAGTCCAGCGCGCCGGCAACGGGTTGGTCGAGCAGATCGATCAGATCCACGATGTCGTCGAGGTTTTCGAGGCCAACCACCGCGCGGTCGATCGCCTCGGCGTGCCCGCGGTTGGTGACCCGGTCGGCGAGTGCGTGGAACTTCGCCACGAGTTCGTCGTTGGTCACCGGGTCGTTGGGTGCGCCGTGCGGCGCCACGACGCGGACTTGGTGTACGTCGCCGTTGCGGGTGGTCACCGAGACGTCGGTGCGAAAGCGCTCGGTGATGGGGGCTTGGGCCAGCGACTCGTCCAGATGCACCGAGGTGGCGTCGATCAGCGACCAGATGTCGTCGGAGTCCAGCCGGGCCTGGGTGAACTGGTCGGGCAATACGTTGCCGTCAAGCAGCGCCGCTGCGGTCGCGTAGCCGATATTCATCTGGGCGCCGATCGAGGTGAGCGGGCGCTCCGGTGTCCACCAGCCGTGTTTGTAGATGGTCTCGCCGACGGTGATGTCTACCTTCGAAATATCCTCGGGTGCAATGGTTTTCCGCAACTGCCTAGCCGCGTCTATCGCACCGTGTAGGCCGCCCATCGCCGCGTACGACTTGACCATGATGACGTTGGTCTCCCAGTGCCGGCCGAGCTGAGTGGTCAGCAGCGACGCGTCGGGATTGTGGCCCTCGCCGAAAACGCTGAGGTATCCGCCGTATTCACGCTCGAACACTCGCTTGATGCCGGTGTAACCCGCCGCGGCGAGCCCCGCGGCATAGAAGCCGTTGCGCGCCGCGAGGCCGTGGTGCATGCGTTTGCTCATGGCCTCGTACTGCGCCGCCATCAGCCCCGCCGACTGGGTACCGGCCAGGCCGAGGGCGTCCTCGAGCTGTCCGGGTGGCAGTCCACGCAGCTTGCCCGACGCCATGGCCGCCGAATGGGTGCCGAACACCGGTCCCGAATGCCAGCCGCGGTCGAGCATCTGGGAACCGTGCAGCGTGTAGCCGACCCGGGGGCCGACCTCGAAACCGGCGATCGCCCCGAGCAGGAGCTCAGCGCCCGTGGTCGTCGAATCCCGCACCGATGCCGTGGACAGCAGGGCCGGGATGAGCAGTGAGCAGCTGTGCAGCGGGGCCAGGGGATGGAAGTCATCGAGCTCGAAGCCCTGGATGAACGTCCCGTTGAGCACCGCGGCCGCGGGCGCCCCGGTCCTGTGACCGGTGCCGATGACCACGCTGTCGCCCGAGCCCTCCAAATCGAGGACGGCGGCGGTGGCGACGCGTGACCAGGGCAGTTGGGCACCGACCAGGGCGCAGCCCAGGCCGTCGAGCAACAGGTACTTCGCCCGCTCGACAACGGGCGCCGGCACGTCGTCGAGGCTGAGATCGGCGACCCAGCCGGCCAACTGCCCGGTCGGCCCCGCTGGATCGGTGGCGGTCTGCTGCGCCGAGGTCATCGGGTCTCCCTTGAATCATGATGTTGTTATATACATATAACAACTGAACGCGCAGTGCAAGAGAGGCGATGTGGAAACATGACCACCGTGGGCGAGACCAGCGGTAAGGCCGGCACGGTGTCCGCCGCGGCCGGGGTGCCGCTGCACCGTCAGCTCTTTTTGGTCCTGCATGACGAGATCGACCGTGGCGTCCTGGCACCCGGCGACGCGTTACCCACCGAGCAGACGCTGTGCGACCAGTTCGGGGTTTCGCGGATCACGGTCCGCCGGGCGCTGGCAGACCTGGCCGAGCAGGGATACATCGAGCGCCGTCACGGTGTCGGTTCCTTCGTGCGCCGGCACGGTCCAGCGGATGTGTCGTCGCACGGAAGCTCCTACATGGAAGGGCTGCGGCAGACCCAATTCGAAACCGAGGTCGACGTCGTCGAGCTCGGTGTGCGGCGCCCGCCGCGGGCCGTCTCCGAAGCGCTCGAAACGTCCGACGATTTACTGCACATTGTGCGGGTGCGCCGGCAGCGCCGCACCGGCGAGCCGTTGCTCGTGACCGACGTGTGGCTGCCTCCCGGACTGGCCGACACCTTGACCGAGCCTGCGCTGCGACGCGCGCCGCTCTATGAACTGTTGTCGGACAACGGGATTGTGCCGGATCGGGTGCGGCACGAAATCACCGCCGAGATCGCCGGTCCGCGCAACGCACAACTACTCGACACGGCGATCGGCGCCG
This sequence comes from Mycobacterium numidiamassiliense, assembly GCF_900157365.1. Lineage (GTDB taxonomy): Bacteria > Actinomycetota > Actinomycetes > Mycobacteriales > Mycobacteriaceae > Mycobacterium > Mycobacterium numidiamassiliense. The sequence goes on from NZ_FUEZ01000004.1 coordinate 2,388,370, forward strand.
CGTTGCTGCGGGTCAACCGGCTGGTATTCGTGAGCGGCACACCACACCACCACCTGTCGGCGCTGTTGTCGCCGAGCCGAAGTCGAGTCCTGCTCAACCAGACGGCGGACGAACTTGAGGTCGCCGACGGTCTGACCATTGCTCATGATGTGGACCGGGGCGCCTCGCGGTCTTAGCTCGGCAGCGCCGCGTCGATGGCCATGGCATCCGGTGCGCAGTCACCGGCGCCGGGCACCAGCGTCGCCAGTGCGCCGGCGGCGCAGGCCCGCTGCAACGCCGCCAGCCGCTCGGCGCGCGAACCGGGGTGGGCCGGCCAGTTCGCGGCGAGCACTCCGGCGAAGACGTCGCCGGCACCGGTGGTGTCCACCGCTTTGACCGACGGTGCGGGTACCTGGAATTCGTCGTCACGACTGACGCAGCGGGCGCCGCGGGCGCCGAGGGTGGTCACCAAGTGGGTTGGGCGCCATGGCCATTCCTTCGCCTCGGCTTCGTTGGCAATCACCACGTCGGCCAATGACGCTAGTTCGGCCAATGAGTGTCGGTCGCGGGCGGCCGGCGAGGCGTTGACGATGACGACCGCCCCGGCCGACCTGGCTTCGCGTGCCGCAGTGATCGCCGTGGTCACCGGAATCTCCAACTGGGTCAACAACACGTCGCATTCGGTGATGGCCGCCGGTATCTCCGTCGCGTCCAACGTCAGCTGTCCGTTGGCGCCCGGCGCCACCACGATGGTGTTCTCCGCGCCGGCATCGACCACGACGACCGCCATGCCACTGGGCCCCGGCACCGTCACGGTTGCTTCCAGCCCAACACCGTTGGTCAGCAAGTGAGCCCGCAGCTGCTCGGCGGCAGCGTCATCGCCGAGGGCGCCGACGAACTGCACGGCGGCTCCCGCGCGCGACGCGGCCACCGCCTGATTGCCGCCCTTGCCGCCGGGTGCGTAGGTCAGTTGCGACGCCAGCACCGTCTCTCCCGGACGCGGCAGGGCATCCACGTCGACGGTGAGATCGAGGTTGACGCTGCCCACCACGCATACGCGTGCCATCTGGTCGACGTTAGTCGCGTCTGTCCTGCATTTTGGGCCATAGGCGCGGCGCGCAAACGCCAATATCTGCTCGTCCGCGCGCTACTCTGCTGCGTTAGCGATGCTGGATAGTTTCCGAGAAAGTGGGCCGCGTTGACATCGAGCGATCTGACGGACGCCGCTACCGCCGACGAACCTGCCTCGGCCCAGGACCCCGCGGCGCACAAGAGCGAGCACCACAAGGGTCAGAAACCGCACCGTCGCCGCTTTTTCCGGATCGGCATTCAGTCCAAGCTGTTGATGACGCTGCTGATCTGCAGCATCTTGTCGGTCTCCGTGGTTGGCCTGATCGGTGCCATCTCCGGGCGCAACGCCCTGCGACAGGTCGAAGCCGACCGGCTAACCGAATTGCGCGAGTCGCAGAAGCGGGAGCTGGAGGCCCTTTTCAAGCAGATGACGAATTCGCTGATCATCTACAGCGGCGGCTTCAGCATTATCCAGGCATTGGAGTCGCTCACCGCGGGATTCAACCAATTGGGCAACGCGACGATCACTCCTGCCCAGCAGGAGGCGCTCGTCAACTATTACAACAAAGACATGATCAATCCGATCAAGCGAATCACCGGTGAAACAATCGATATCAACGCGGTGATGCCGAGTTCGCCCGCGCAGAAATACCTTCAGGCCAACTACACGGCACCCCCTCGGGCGGCCGCCGACAAGTTGCCGCCCGTCGATGCCGGCGACGGCAGCGCCTGGTCGGCGGCCAACGCCCGCTTCGACTTCTATATGCGCGGCATCGTCACCCGCTTCGACTATCACGACGTACTGCTGCTGGATACGCAGGGCAATGTGGTCTATAGCGTGAACAAGGGCCCCGACCTCGGCACGAATGTTCTCACCGGCCCGTATCGCGAGTCCAAGCTGCGGGATGCCTACCAAAAAGCCTTGCGTTCCAACGACGTCGACTTCATCTGGATCACCGATTTCCAGCCCTACCAGCCGGCGCTGGATGCCCCGATAGGGTGGGTGGTGTCGCCGATCGGTTTGAACGGAAAGATAGACGGTGTCATGGCGTGGCCACTGCCGACCGCGAAGATCAACAGGATCATGACCGCCGACAGACAGTGGGAAGCCGCCGGCCTGGGTTCCTCGACCGAGTCATACCTGGTGGGGCCAGACAACTTGATGCGTTCGGATTCCCGCTTATTCATCGAGGATCCGCAGGAATATCGGCGCCAAGCGATCGCCAACGGGACTCCGGCCGACGACGTGAACCGGGCCATCGCGCTGGGCACCACGATCCTGTCGCAGCCGGTGCCGAGCGCGGGTGTACGTGCAGCTCAGCGCGGACAGACCGGAACCGTCACCGACACCGACTACACGGGCAATAGGGAGATGGAAGCCTACGCCCCGTTGAACGTGCCGAATTCCGATCTGCACTGGTCGATTCTGGTGACGCGCGACGACGCCGCCGCCTACGCGCGATTGGGGAGATTCAGCAAAACGCTGGTGGTTGGCGTGTCGGCGATGATCTTCACGGTGTGCGTGGCCGCGATGCTGCTCGCCCAGGTGCTGCTGCGGCCGGTGCGGCGGCTGCAGGCCGGAACGCAAAAGATCAGCTCCGGGGACTACGAGGTCAGCATCCCGGTCACATCGCGTGACGAAATCGGTGATCTCAGTGCGGCTTTCAACGAGATGAGCCGTAACCTGGCGATCAAGGAAGAGTTGCTCGCCGAGCAGCGCAAGGAAAATGACCGTCTGTTGCTGGCGCTGATGCCGGAGTCGGTGGTGCAGCAGTATCGCGAGGGCCAGGAGACCATCGCGCAAAAGCACCAGGACGTATCCGTCATCTTCGCCGACATCGTCGGCCTCGACGAGATGTCCAACGACATGACCGGTAACGAACTCGTCGAGATCGTCGACGATCTGTTCCGCCAGTTTGATTCGGCGGCCGAAGCCCTTGGGGTGGAACGGATCCGCACCTTCCACAACGGTTATCTGGCGAGCTGCGGGATGGTCACGCCACGACTGGACAGCATCCACCGAAGCGTGGAGTTCGCCCTCGAAATGCGCCAGATCATCGACCGGTTCAACGGCCAAACCGGCCACGAACTACGGCTTCGGGTCGGCATCAACACCGGCAACGTGGTGAGCGGGCTGGTGGGCCGATCGAGTCTGGTCTACGACATGTGGGGTGCCGCGGTCAGTACGGCCTACCAAATGCACAGCGGCTCACCGCAACCCGGTATCTACGTCACGGCGAAGGTGTACGAAGCGATGCATGACGTGCGGCAGTTCGCTGCGGCGGGCACGATTTCGGTCGGCGGTGTCGACCAGGCGATCTACCGACTATCGGAACGATGATGAACACTCTCCACGCGTCGTGGTTCTACTGGGCGGTCGGTGTCGCGCTCGGATTTCCGGCCATGGTCATCCTGCTCACCGAGCTACACCACGCCCTCGTTCGCAGGAATAGCCGGATGGCCCGGCAGGTCAGTCTGCTGCGCAATTACCTGCTGCCGCTTGGCTCCCTGTTGCTGTTGGTTGTCAACGCCGCGCAGGTCCCGGCCGGGGACCCGCTGGTCCGAATCCTGAGCACGGTCTTCGGATTTCTTGTGTTGGTATTGCTGTTGTCTGGGCTCAACGCCACCGTGTTCGAAAGCGCGCCGGAAGACAGCTGGCGCAAACGGCTGCCCACCATCTTCCTCGACGCCGCCCGGTTCGCACTGATCGGCATCGGGCTGACCTTGATCCTGTCTTACATCTGGGGTGTCCGGGTCGGCGGCCTCTTCACCGCTCTGGGCGTCACATCGGTCGTCATCGGCCTGATGCTGCAGAACTCCGTCGGCCAGATCGTGTCGGGCCTGTTCATGTTGTTCGAGCAGCCGTTCCGCATCAACGACTGGATAGACACGTCGACGGCACGGGGACGAATCGTCGAAGTGAACTGGCGTGCCGTGCACATCGAAACCGGCAGTGGCACGCGGATCACCCCGAACTCGGTGCTGGCCAGCCAGCCTTTCACCAACCTGAGCCGGCCGGCCGGCACGTACAAGGTGTCGATGAAGACCACTTTTTCGCTCGGTGACCCGCCCGAGCGGGTCTGCGCGATGCTGACCCGCGCCGCCAGCGCGTTGCCGCAGCTCAAGCCCGGTAGCGAGCCCCGCTCGGTGCCGATCGGGAACGGCGAATACTCGACGAGCATCCGGCTGAACTCACCGGCCGACGACGGTGCGGCGCGATCGACGTTTCTCCGCTGGATTTGGTACTCGTCGCGGCGCGAGGAGCTGCATCTCGACAACGCCGACGACGACTACTCGAGCAGGGAGCGGGTGGAGCACGCGTTGCGCACTGTGGTGGCGCCGGTGCTGCGGCTGGGCCTCGCCGATCAGCAGTCGCTGCATTCGAGTGCGCGGATCGTCCGCTACGGCGCCGACGAAATCGTGGAGTACGCCGGTCAGGTGCCGGCGGGGATGACGTTCCTGATCGCGGGGCGGGTGCGATTGACCGCTGTGGACAGCGACGGGGCAGTGGCGGAGATCAGCACCCTTGAGGCGGGTTCCTTTCTCGGGCTGACCGCGCTGACCCGGCAACCGAACCTCGCCAGTGCCCATGCGCTCGAAGAGGTAACCGCGCTGGAGCTCGATCGTGAACATGTGGAGAACCTGGTGATGCGGGAACCGTTGCTGCTACAGGACTTTGGCCAAGTTCTCGAGGAGCGGCAAAGCAAGGTGCGACAGGCGGGTCGCGGCGAGCGGGTCGGGTAGCCGGACGTCTACAGCAGGCCGCCTCACCTGACCGGGTCACGCCCTATACCCTGGATAAATGAGTCTGCAAGCACCATCGCGCCCGGACTTGCGCCAGGAGGTCCACGACGCCGCGCGGCGAGCCCGGATCGCATCGCGGGCGCTGGCGTTGCTGCCGACGGTTGCCAAAGATCAGGCGTTGAAATCCGCGGCCGATTCCATCGTTGCCAACACCGAGCAAATCCTCGCGGCCAACGCCGAAGATCTCAAGGCGGCCAGGGCTGTGGGCACCGCAGACGCGATGTTGGACCGGTTGGCTTTGAACGCCACGCGCGTCGAAGGGATCGCCGCCGGCCTGCGCCAAGTTGCCGGGCTGCCCGATCCGGTCGGTGAGGTGTTGCGCGGCTACTCGCTGCCCAATGGGCTGCAGCTACGTCAGCAGCGAGTTCCGCTAGGCGTGATCGGCATGATCTACGAGGGCCGGCCCAATGTCACTGTCGACGCCTTCGGCCTGGCGCTGAAGTCCGGCAATGCGGTCCTGCTGCGGGGCAGTTCGTCGGCGTGGCACTCCAATCAGGCGCTTGTCGAGGTCTTGCGGTCGGCGCTGCGCGCCGAAGACCTGCCCGTCGACGCCGTCCAGCTCATTTCGGCCGACGATCGCTCCACGGTGACGCACCTGATCCAAGCCCGTGGTCTGGTCGACGTGGCGATCCCGCGAGGGGGAGCGAGCCTGATCGACGCGGTGGTGCGGGACGCGCAGGTGCCTACCATCGAGACCGGTGTCGGCAATTGTCACGTGTACGTGCACGAGGGCGCCGACCTCGATGTGGCCGAACGAATTGTGCTGAACTCCAAGACCCGGCGACCCAGTGTCTGCAACGCAGCCGAGACCCTGCTGGTGGATGCCGCGATCGCTGGGGAGGCGCTGCCCAGACTGGTTGCCGCCCTTCAGGATTCGGGCGTGACGGTGCACCTGGACGCAAATGAGGACCACCTGCGCCGGGAATACCTGGCGATGGAGATCGCGGTCGCCGTCGTCGACGGGGTCGACGCCGCGATCGCCCACGTCAACGAGTATGGCACCGGCCACACCGAGGCGATCGTGACCAACAATGTGGCTGCCGCGCAACGGTTTACTGACGGAGTCGATGCGGCGGCCGTGATGGTCAACGCGTCGACGTCGTTCACCGACGGCGAGCAGTTCGGTTTCGGCGCCGAGATCGGCATCTCCACCCAGAAGCTACACGCGCGCGGCCCCATGGGGCTGCCCGAATTGACCTCGACCAAATGGATCGCTTGGGGCGACGGCCACATCCGTCCGACCTGAAATCCCCTCGACAACAACGCTTTAGGAGAATTCGATCGTGAGCGTGCCCGCCCGGCCCACGCCCCTTTTCGCCGACATCGACGACGTCTCGAAACGGCTTTCCGAGACCGGCTATCTGCCGGACACCGCGACCGCGACCGCGGTGTTCCTTGCCGACCGGCTCGGCAAGCCGCTGCTGGTGGAGGGCCCGGCCGGCGTCGGCAAGACCGAGCTGGCCCGTGCCGTCGCGCAGGCGACCGGTTCCGGCCTGATCCGGCTGCAATGTTACGAAGGCGTCGACGAGGCCCGGGCACTCTACGAGTGGAACCACGCCAAGCAGATCCTGCGCATCCAGGCCGGTTCGGGCGACTGGGAAGCGACCAAGACCGACGTGTTCAGCGAGGAATTCCTGCTGTCCCGCCCGCTGCTGACCGCCATCCGCCGCACCGAGCCAACGGTTTTGCTGATCGACGAGACCGACAAGGCCGACATCGAAATCGAGGGCCTGCTGCTCGAGGTGCTGTCCGACTTCGCGGTGACCGTGCCCGAATTGGGCACCATCACAGCGGAGCGCCAACCGCTCGTGGTGCTGACCTCCAACGCCACCCGCGAGTTGTCGGAGGCGCTCAAACGTCGCTGCCTGTTCCTGCACATCGACTTCCCCAGCCCCGATCTGGAACGCCGCATCTTGCTGTCCCGGGTTCCCGAGCTGCCCGCACACCTTGCCGAGGAGCTGGTGCGCATCATCGGCGTCATGCGGGGCATGCAGCTCAAAAAGGTGCCGTCCATCGCCGAGACCATCGACTGGGGCCGCACGCTGCTGGCGTTGGGTCTGGACACCATCGACGACGCGGTGGTCGCCCAAACGCTCGGTGTGGTGCTCAAGCACCAATCCGACCAGCAACGCGCGGCCGGGGAACTTAGGCTCAACTGATGGCCATCCGCCGCGTCCGCCCCTCCCGCCCGCTCGCTCCGCACGGGCTGCCGGGCCACTTGGTGGGATTCGTGGAAGCGCTTCGCGGAAGCGGGATTTCGGTGGGACCGTCGGAAACGGTAGACGCCGGTCGGGTGATGGCCACGCTCGGCCTGAGCGATCGTGAGGTGCTGCGTGAGGGCATCGCCTGCGCGGTGTTGCGCCGGCCCGACCATCGCGAGACCTACGACGCCATGTTCGACCTATGGTTCCCCGCGGCAATGGGCGCACGCTCGGTCGTGGTGGACGAGGAGGCCGGTGACCCGCCCGACGACGCGTTGCCACAGGACGACGTCGAGGCGATGCGCCAGATGCTGGCGGATCTGCTCGCCGACAACCCCGACCTCGCCGACATGGACGAACGCCTGGTTGCCATGATCGCGCGGATCGTGGAGGCCTACGGCAAGTACAGCTCCAGCCGCGGCCCGTCGTTCTCGTCGTATCAGGCGCTCAAGGCGATGGCGCTGGACGAACTGGAGGGCAAGTTGCTGGCGGGGCTGCTCGCCCCCTACGGCGACGAGCCCACCCCGACACAAGAGCAGATCGCCAAGGCGCTTGCCGCGCAGAGGATTTCCCAGATACGCAAACTGGTCGATGCCGAGACCAAGCGGCGCACCGCCGAGCAACTTGGCCGCGACCACGTCCAGATGTACGGCATCCCACAGCTTTCGGAGAACGTCGAGTTTCTGCGCGCCTCCGGTGACCAGCTGCGCCAGATGCAACGCGTCGTCTCTCCACTGGCCCGTACCCTGGCGACCCGGCTGGCGGCCCGCCGCCGACGCAGCCGCGCCGGGGTGATCGATATGCGCAAGACGCTGCGCAAGTCCATGTCCACCGGCGGTGTGCCGATCGACGTGGTGCTGGCCAAACCTCGTCCGGCGCGGCCGGAGCTGGTGGTGCTCTGCGACGTCTCGGGCTCGGTCGCCGGCTTCAGCCACTTCACCCTGCTGCTGGTACATGCTCTGCGGCAACAGTTTTCGCGGGTCCGCGTGTTCGCCTTCATCGACACGACCGACGAGGTGACGCACATGTTCGGCCCGGAAGCCGATCTGGCCGTGGCGATTCAGCGGATCACCCGCGAGGCCGGCGTGTACAGCCGGGACGGCCACTCCGATTACGGCAACGCGTTCGTCTCGTTCGTGCAGGCCAATCCCGGCGTGCTGTCGCCGCGCAGCTCGCTGTTGGTGCTCGGCGACGGCCGCACCAACTACCGCGACCCGGCCCTCGACGTACTCGAAGACATGGTCACCGCGAGCCGGCACGCGCACTGGCTCAACCCCGAGCCCAAACACCTGTGGGGCAGCGGCGACTCGGCGGTGCCGCGCTATCAAGACGTCATCACCATGCACGAATGCCGTTCGGCCAAACAGCTCGCCGCCGTCATCGACCAACTGCTGCCGGTGTGACGGTTTGCCCGGTTGCGGACGCGGCTGGTCACATCAGCCACACCGGCCTCCGGCGCTAGAGACTGGTGTGGTGCATGTGACGACAGCGTGGCGACGTGTCGCCGACGTGGCCCGGTAAGCTGGCAAATCGTGCAAAAGGGCCGTCGCAGGGTCGGAGTCATGGGTGGGACGTTCGACCCCATCCACTACGGGCACCTGGTCGCCGCCAGCGAGGTGGCCGACCTGTTCCACCTCGACGAAGTGGTGTTCGTGCCCAGCGGTCAGCCCTGGCAGAAGTCCCGGCAGGTCTCTGCCGCCGAGGACCGGTATCTGATGACGGTGATCGCCACCGCCTCCAATCCCCGCTTCTCGGTGAGCCGCGTCGATATCGACCGCGGCGGCCCGACTTACACCAAGGACACACTGCGCGATCTGCATGCGCTGAACCCGGATTCCGAGCTGTTCTTCATCACCGGCGCCGACGCGCTGTCGTCGATCTTGTCGTGGCAGGGCTGGGAGGTGCTGTTCGAGTTGGCGCGGTTCGTCGGGGTGAGCCGGCCCGGATACGAGCTGCACGACGAGCACATCACCGAGGTCCTGGGGGAGCTGGCCAAAGACGCGTTGACCCTCGTCGAGATCCCTGCCCTGGCGATCTCGTCGACCGACTGCCGTCAGCGTGCCGAGGCGCGGCGGCCGCTCTGGTACCTGATGCCCGACGGCGTCGTGCAATACGTGTCCAAGCGCCGGCTCTATCGGGAACCCCGCGACGGAGAGGCCAGCGCCACGATAGCCCCGACCTCGAACCAGAGTGAGTCCACACTGGCCACCGGAAACAACACGTGAGCGCCACCCAGGAAGCCATCGACATGGCCACCGTGGCCGCCAGCGCGGCGGCCGCCAAGCTCGCCGACGACGTCATCGTCATCGATGTCTCCGGGCAACTGGTGATCACCGACTGCTTCGTGATCGCGTCGGCCTCCAACGAGCGCCAAGTCAACGCCATCGTCGACGAGGTCGAGGAGAAGATGCGCGAAGCCGGCTACAAGCCAGCACGGCGCGAAGGTACCCGGGAAGGCCGTTGGACACTGCTGGATTATCGCGACATCGTCGTGCACATCCAGCATCAGGACGACCGCAACTTCTATGCCCTGGATCGGCTGTGGGGCGATTGCCCAGTGGTGCCAGTCGATTTGGCCGACGAGTCGGGCAGCTCCGCCGACTCCGCGAGTGCGCCATGAGGATTCGTCGTCTGGTGATGTTGCGCCATGGGCAGACCGACTTCAACGCCGGTAGCCGGATGCAGGGACAGCTGGATTCCGCGCTCACCGAACTGGGCCGCGCCCAGGCGGTCGCCGCCGCCGAAGTGCTCGGCAAGCTGCAGCCATTGCTCATCGTGTCGTCGGATCTGCATCGCGCCTACGACACGGCGATCAAACTGGGGGAGCGGACCGGGCTGCGCGTGCGGGTGGACGAACGACTCCGCGAGACCCACCTCGGCGATTGGCAGGGCTTGACGCACACCGAAGTCGACGCCGTGGCCCCCGGGGCCCGAGCGGCGTGGCGCGACGACGCGACCTGGGCACCCCATGGTGGGGAAAGCAGAGTCGACGTCGCCGCGCGCAGCGAGCCGCTGGTCAAGGAGTTGGTGTCCGGGGAACCGGAGTGGGGTGAGGCGGGCGAACCCGACCGGCCGGTGGTGCTGGTGGCTCATGGCGGCCTGATCGCGGCGTTGGCGGCTGCGCTGCTGAGACTTCCGGTCGCCAACTGGCCGATCCTGGGCGGCATGGGCAATGCTAGCTGGGTGCAGCTCTCCGGCCACTCCGACGATGCCGACGACTTCGACGGTATCCGTTGGCGTCTGGACGTGTGGAATGCCTCGGCGCAGGTCTCCAACGATGTGCTCTGACGTACGACCCACGCTGTTGGTGTTCGCCGATTCGCTCGCCTACTACGGGCCGACCGGAGGCTTGCCCGCCGACGATCCGCGTATCTGGCCCAATATCGTTGCCTCGCAACTGGGTTGGGATCTGGAGTTGATCGGCCGCATCGGCTGGACCTGCCGCGACGTGTGGTGGGCGGCGACGCAAGATCCGCGGGCCTGGGCGGCGCTGCCGAGGGCGGGCGCGGTGATATTCGCCACCGGCGGCATGGATTCGCTGCCGTCGGTGCTGCCGACCGCGTTGCGTGAGCTGATCCGCTATGTGCGGCCGCCATGGTTGCGGCGCTGGGCCCGCGACGGCTATGGGTGGCTGCAGCCGAGGCTGTCGCCGGTCGCGCGGGCCGCGCTGCCGCCGCACCTGAGCGCCGAATACCTCGAACAGACCCGTGGCGCAATCGATTTCAACAGGCCCGGCATCCCGATCGTGGCTTCGTTGCCGTCGGTGCATATCGCCGAGACCTACGGCAAGGCCCATCACGGTCGGGCGGGCACCGTCGCGGCGATTACCCAGTGGGCGCAGGACCACGACGTTCCCCTGGTGGATCTCAAAGCCGCCGTGGCCGAGCAGGTGATGAGCGGACGGGGTAACCCCGACGGCATTCACTGGAATTTCGAGGCCCACCAGGCGGTCGCGGAGCTGATGCTCAAAGCGCTTGCCGAAGCCGGGGTTTCGAACGAGAAGCCGCGCGGCTGACCGATGTCCGTCGTGGTCGTGACCGATGCATCGTCGCGCCTTCCGGCCGATCTGCTCGACAAGTGGGCGATACGCGTTGTCCCGCTGCACATCTTGCTTGATGGCCACGACCTGCGCGACGGTGTGGACGAGATTCCCGACGTCGTCTACCAACATCACGCCACTACAGCGGCGGCCACTCCCGCCGAGCTTGCGGCCGCCTATCGCGCGGCCTTAGCCGACGCCGATGCCGTTGTGGCAGTGCATATTTCGTCGGCGCTCTCGGGCACATACGGCGTGGCCCAGCGGATCGCGGCCGAGCTCGGGCCCGCGGTGCGGGTAATCGACTCGAAATCGGCGGCGATGGGCACCGGCTTTGTCGCACTGGCCGCCGCTCGCGCGGCGGCGGCGGGCGGTGACCTAGATGCCGTTGCGGACGCCGCGAACTCGGCGATCGGCCGCAGTCACGCCTTCATCGTGGTGCACGGGCTGGACAACCTGCGCCGCAGTGGCCGGATCGGTGGCGCCAAGGCCTGGCTCGGTACCGCGCTTGCGCTGAAGCCGCTGCTGCGCATCGAGGACGGCAAACTTGTTCTAGCCCAACGGGTTCGCACTGTCACCAAGGCGACTGCGGCGATGATCGACTGGGTCTGCGAGGTGGTGGGCGACGAGGCCGCGGCGCTGGCGGTGCACCACGTCGTCAACCCCGACGGCGCGAACGAGGTGGCGGCCGCGCTGGCGCGCCGGCTGCCGGCCTGCGAGCCGGCGATCATCACGCCGCTGGGGCCGGTTCTTGGGGTGCACGTCGGCACCGGGGCGGTCGCCGTCTGCGTGGCGCTACCGAAGGCCTAGGCCGACACTGGCTTTCGGCCGTAGTCGCCGCGCGGGTGGACAACTTGCGGCCACCAGAACCAACGTCCGAGCAGGGTCGCGATCGACGGCATCAACAATGTGCGCACGATCAACGTGTCCAGCAGCAGACCGATACACACCGTGGACCCGAACTGTCCGAGCACCCGCAGGTCGCTGCCGAGCATGGACGCCATGGTGAAGGCGAACACCAGACCCGCGGCCGTGACCACCCCGCCGGTGCCGGCCATCGACCGGATGATTCCGGTTTTGAGTCCGTGATGGATCTCTTCCCTGAATCGGGAGACCAGCAGCAGGTTGTAGTCAGACCCGACGGCCAACAGGATGATGACCGACAGCGCCATCACGATCCAGTGGATTCTGATGCCGAACAGATCCTGCCAAATCAACACCGACAGACCGAATGACGCGGCGATCGAGCTGGCCGCGGTGCCGACGATCACCAGTGCGGCAACCACACTCCTGGTGAGCAGCAACATGATCATGAAGATCAGCGTCAGCGCCGAGACCACGGCGATCATCAGGTCGTATTTCTCACCGTCGGCCATGTCCCGGAATGTCGCGGCGGTTCCGCCCAGATACACCCGGGCATCCGACAGCGAGGACTGCTTCAACCCTTCCTGCGCGGCGGTGCGCTCCGCATCGACCCGCGCAATGCCCTCCGGCGACATCGGATCACCCTGATGGGTGATGAAGAAACGCGCCGACTTCCCGTCCGGCGACAAGAACATCCGCAGGCCCGTCTGGAAGTCCGGGTTCTGGAAGGCTTCCGGTGGCAGGTAGAAGAAGTCGTCGTTCTTCGACGTGTCGAAGCTTTGACCCATCACGATCGCGGTGTTGCTCATCGCCTCCATCTGATCGATCATCGCCTTGAACGTCTGGTAGAGCGTCAGCGTGATGCCCCTGGTGGTCTTCAGCGTTGTGATCAGCGTGGGAAACAGCGAAGTCAGGTCGCGTGATGCTTTTGCGGTGTGCTGGATGTCGGTCGTCAAATAGTGGAATTGCTCGGCCAGTTGGTCGAACCCGTCGAACGTGTCGAAAAGGGACCGCAGCCCGATGCACACGGGAATGTCGTAGCAGTGCTTCTCCCAGTAGAAGTACGTGCGCACCGGCCTGAAGGTGTCGTCGAAATCCGCGATGTGGTCGCGCAAGCTATCGGTGATCTGCGACGTCACCGCCGTGGTCCGTGCGCTGTCGTCGGCGGCATTGGCCAGGTCTAGCGACACCTCGTACTGGCGCTGCGTGGTTTCGATCTGCGTCTGCAGGTCGTCGGCCATCCTGAGGATGTCGGCGATGCGCTCCTTCAGAAAGCCCATGTTCTGCATCGTCGTCTGACTCTGAATGCTGTTCTGGAACGGAATCGAGCTGTGCTGGATCGGAATGCCCAGTGGCCGGGTGATGTCCTGGACCATCGCGATGCCGAGCGTGCGCATCTCATTTTTCGCCACCCTGTCCAACACCAACATGTCGGCCGGATTCCGCATGTCATGGTCGGACTCGACCATCAACAAGTCGGGATTCATCCGTGCCTCGGAGAAATGCCGATTCGCGGCCTCTTGCCCTTGATTGGACGGGGCCGACAACGGCAGGTAATGGCGGTCGTTGTAGCTCGTCTTGAAGCTTGGCAGGGCCACCATGCCGACCATCACGACCGCGGCACTGACGGCCAAAATCGGTGCGGGCCAACGCACCACGGCGGTGCCCACCCGGCGCCACAGCCGCCCACGTTTGGCCTGCTTTTCGAACATGTGAAAGCGGCTGCCGACGAACACGACCGCGGGGCCCAGCGTCAGGCCGGCGGCCACCACGACCAGCATGCCGATCGCCACGGGCGCGCCCATGGTGTTGAACCACGGTAGCCGCGAAAAACTCAGGCAGTAGGTGGCGCCCGCAATCGTCAGGCCAGAGCCCAGGACCACCGGGGCGACGCCCTTGAATGTGGTGTAGTACGCGGTTTCTCGATCCTCGCCGGCGGCTATGGCCTCTTGATAGCGGCCGACGAGGAAGATGCCGTAGTCGGTTCCGGCGGCGATCGCCAGCATGGTGAGGATGTTGGCGGCGAACGTGGTGAGGCCAAATGCGTTGTTGTAGGCCAGAACCGCGACGACGCCTCGCGAGCACGCCAGCGCCACAAAGGTCATGAAGAGCTGGATCAGCGTGGTGGAGACGGACCGGTAGACCAGCAGCAACATGATCGCGATGGCACCCAGGGTGAACAGCGTGATCGTGGCCAGGCTGGCGTTGCCGATGATGTGCATGTCGTCGGAGAGCGCCGCGGGACCGGTGACGTAGGCCTTCACGCCGGGCGGCGCCTTGTTCTCCTCGATGACCTTGCGGACGGCATCCACGGACTCGTTCGCCAGCGTGGTGCCCTGATTACCGGCGAGGTTCACCTGTACGTACGCAGCCTTGCCGTCGGCGCTCTGCGCGCCCGCCGCCGTTAGCCGGTCTCCCCAGAAGTCCTGGATGTGCTGGATGTGTTTGGGATCCTGGCGCAGCTCGCGGATCATCTTGTCGTAGTACTGATGCGCATCCTGGCCCAGGGGTTGCTGGCCTTCGAGCACGATCATCACGGTGCTGTTGGAGTCGAACTCGTGGAAGTTGTGGCCCATCCGCATCATCGCCTTCATCGACGGCGCGTCCAGGGGCGTCATCGGCGCCGAGTGCGCTTCGCCGACGACTTCCAGGGTGGGGACCAGGACGTTCACCAGCACCGTCACGACCACCCAGGCCACGATGATCGGTATCGCGAAAATGCGGATGGCGTGGGGGAGGTATGGCCAGTGACCGCGCCGCGCTTTAGCTTCTTGGGTACTGATCGGGCCGGTGTCCTCGGCGCTCAGGTCACGTCTGTGGTCGGTCTTGTTGTTGATGTCGGTCATGCGGACTTCACCAGGCAGAAGGTCTGGGCGTTATGGCCGTCGGAGTCCTGCTGATCGCGGACCACACCATCTACGGTGATCTTGCAGGTGATTCTGCTGCCGTCGCTTTGCGCCATGATGTTGGCGCTCACCGCCGGCAGCGTGGTGGAGAGGGTGGTCGACCACGGCAGCGGTGCATTGTTCACCTGGTGGGTGTTGGCGTCCGCGTCCCAGTAGTTGATGTTCGCGGTGGCGCCCGGCGGGCCGGAGATGTCGTAGACGACGACCTTCGGATTGAACTGCACGATCTCGATCCCCTTGCCCGCGTTCGCGTTGAGGTCCTGAGAGCCGAATATCTTGTGCAGCCTCGACACCACCAAGGTCGACACGGCCAGCACCACCACCAAGAGCAGAGGTATCCATGCCTTTTTGACTGCCCGAGTGATCACACCCGACCTTGACGCAGTCGCCAACTCAACCGCCTCCCGCTCGCCCCTGCGGAGCACCGCCGCCGACAACATTAGTTGTCGGCAAAATATATTGCTCGGCTAAGTACTGTAAACCTTAAGGCACGTAACCGTTCCTCCGGGGGCCGCCTCTGTGGCAGACACCATATGTTCAGGCTCTGACACGGCCGGTCACCGGCGGCAAATCGGCAAGCGTCACTATCCCGGGTTTGGCAGCGACCACTGCCGGGACTGCATTGGTAACCGGCATCGCGGTGTAGATCATTCCCAGCCCCATGAATCCGGGCTCCGTCCAGTCCTTGGGTGGCAGGCAGTGCAGGACGGTACGCATGTTGGGAGACCCGAAGACCTGGATGACGTGGCCGTGCTCGAGCGGCTTGGGCGGGTCGACGTGGTTGCCCATGGTCCAGTTGAATCCGACACTGACGATGTTGCGGTCGCCCTGCCAGCCCCGGTGGAATCCGTAGACGCCGCCGACCGTTCCCGAGGGGATCTTCATGAAGCCCAAATCGGAGTCGCCGGTCGCGGCGGTGAACGTGACGTCAAACGTCATTTTGTCCAGCTTTGCCCCTATCGCGTCGGCCATCATCGCTGCCGATTCCGCGAACACCTCGCTTTCCCGGCGAACGTTCTCCGCCAGCCCAGGGGTGTCGGGATCCTGCGAGAAGCCCATCGCCGTCTGCGTCTCGGCCGACTCGTACGTCGAGCAGTCCACCGACTCGGTGATCCGGATCTCGTCGACACGCTCGCAGGAGCCAGACAGCACCATGCCGACCATGTTTGTCATCCCGGGGTGGGCGCCACTGCCGAAGATCGTCGAATTGCCCCGTTCGCAGGCCGTCAGGATGCGTTGCCGATCCTCCGGCGTTTGTTTGCCGCCGGTGATCCAGGCCGCGCTCGAGCACACGTTTACGCCCGATTCCAAGAGGCGCACCAACTCGTCGACGTTGGGCCACAGCGGGTTGTAGCAGCAGGCGTCGGGGTGCAGCGCGATCAGCGCGTCGATGTCGTTGGTCGCGAGCACGCCGGTCGGCTCCGGCCAGCCCGAGAGTTCGGCGGCGTCGACGCCGACCTTGTCTGCCCCGTGGGCATATACGCCGACCAGCTCCATGTCGGGCCGGCCGATGATGGCATGCAGCGACCGCCGCCCGATGTTCCCGGTCGTCCACTGGATCACACGTAACGGACGATCTGGGCTGGTTGTGGTCATGGAGGCTCCTTTGCCGGATGCGGGTTGACTCATTATGCGAACTGCGGTTGGCGGCCGTTACCCCCCGTACCAGCCACCGGGAAATTCCCGGGGCTGCTGTGCGTGGGGGCGCCTCACGGGTCGACGCCAGCCGCGGTCGAACCGGTTGCGCGGCAAGGAATTCACCTGCCACACCGCCTTCGGTCAGGCGGTGATATCCAGGCCGGAAATGACCTTGGTCGGGTGGACCCGCACCACCAGTTCGCCGTCGACGGCGTTGCGGCGGCCGAACTCCTCGGCCCGATCGGCGCCCATATACCGCGCGCCGGCGCGGGTCGCGATGTCCAGCACGTCCTGCGCATCGTCTGTCAGCGTCGCGACACCTTGCACCTGCACGAACGAATAGGGCGGGTGCGGGTCGTCGACACAGATCACAACCCGCGAATCACGTTTTATCGCACGGCCTTTCGAGGTGTCACGGCCGGTGTTGAACACCAGCTGGCCGTCGTCGACGACGAACCACACCGGGGCGACCAGCGGGCGGCCGTCGGCGGCCACGTAACCCAGCATGCCGGTGCGGGTGCCAGCCGATAGGAATTCGACGACCCGGTCCGACAGTTCGGCCATGCCGCTACAGCCGGGCCAGGTCGTAGTCGCCGATGTGGTCGATCAGGTTGTGCAGGTGGTCGCCCGAGGTGCCCAGGGTCTGCTCGATAGCGGTGAGCCGGGCCGCATAGTGAGCGACCGGATATTCGGCGGTCACACCGATGCCGCCGTGTAGCTGGATCGACTCCTGCGCGATATGCCGGCCCGAGCGGCCGATCTGCAGCTTGGCCCGCGAGGCGATCACCGGGTCGAGGTTGCCGTCGGCGATCGACATCGCCGCGTACAGGCCCATGCTGCGGGCCAATTCCAGCGAGACGTACATGTCGGCGGCGCGCTGTGTGAGCGCCTGAAACTTGTTCAGCGTGACGCCGAACTGCTTGCGGGTCTTCAGGTAATCGGTGGTGAGGCGCAGTGCTTCTTCCATCGCCCCGACCGCTTCGGAGCACAACGCGGACTGGATGCGGATGACGGCGTCGCTGATCGCGCGGGACACGTCGACCGCGTCGCCCAGCGGCTCGGCGGGCGCGGAGTCCAGGTCGATCTGGGCGCCGCGCTGCCCGTCGAAGGTCGGATACGCATGACGGGTCACCCCGCTGTTGTCCTGCGACGCGTCGACCAGGAACAGGCCGTTGCCGCCGTCCGGCAACGCGGCACTGACCACCAGGGTGTCGGCGCAGTCACCGGCCAGCACCGGATTCTTGCGTCCGCTCAGCGTCCATGAATTGCCTTGCTGAACAGCCTCGGTCGCGACGGCCTTGGCCAGATCACGCTGCTTGGGTTCGAGGTGGGCGAACGCCAGCAGTCGCTGGCCGGCCGCGACCTCGTCGAGCTGTTGTTTCTGGGCGTCGGTGCCCAGTTCGGCGATCAGCGCGCCGGGCCCCAGTGCGGCGTGCAGGATCGGTTCGGGGGCCAGCCGGCGGCCGACCTCGGTCAGCACGACGGCGATCTCGAGCTGGCCCGACTCGTCGGGATCGAAGCCCAGGCCGAGAATCCCGGTGTCGGCCAGCTGACTCCACACCTCGCGGCTCCAGCCGAGATCGGTGCCGATGACCTTGTTGCGGCTTTCCGGGTCGTAGGTCCGCGACAACAGGTCGCGGGTGGTGTCGCGGAGCAGTGCCTGCTCGTCGCTCAGTTGAAAGTCCATGGCTGCCTCACAATCCGAGAATGGTGGACGCGATGATGTTGCGCTGCACTTCGCTGCTGCCGCCGTAAATCGACGTCTTGCGGTAGTTGAGGTAACGCGGCGCACTGCCCTGCGCCCACACCGGCGACGAGATGTCTTCGCCGTCGGCGGGCAGGGCGTCGGGGCCGGCCGCCTCGACCAGCAGTTCGGTGGCGATCTGCTGTAACTGGCTGCCGCGCAGCTTGAGCACCGACGACGCCGGGTTGGGCTCCCCGTCGGCGGAGTCCGACACGACCCGCGCCTGCGTGAGTTCCAGTGCCAGCAGCTCGTTTTCGGCCTCGGCCAGCTTCGCTGCGAACAGCGGATCGCTGAGCACCCCCGATTCCTCGGCGAACTTCTTCACCTCGGCGAGGCGCACTTTGGTCCGCCCCACCCCGGCGATGCCGGTGCGCTCGTTGCCCAACAGGAATTTCGCGTATGTCCAGCCCTGATTCTCTTGCCCGACAAGTTGATTCGCGGGCACTCGGACGTCGGAGAAGAACAGCTCGTTGACCTCGTGGCCGCCGTCGATCGTCTTGATGGGCCGCAGGGTGATGCCCGGCGTCTTCATGTCGAAGAGCAGAAACGAGATTCCGGCCTGACGCTTGGGCGCCTGCGGGTCGGTGCGAACCAGGCAGAAAATCCAGTCCGCATACTGGCCGAGCGTGGTCCAGGTTTTCTGGCCGTTGACGACATAGCTGTCGCCGTCGCGGACGGCGGTGGTGCGCAGCGACGCCAGGTCCGAGCCCGCCTCGGGCTCGGAAAATCCTTGGCACCACCAGATGTCGAGGTTGGCCGTCGGCGGCAGGAAGCGCTGTTTGATCTCCTCCGAACCGAATTCGGCGATCACCGGGCCCACCATTTTGGTGTTGAAGTTCAGCGGTTCCGGGACGCACGCCAGCTGCATCTCGTCGGCCCAGATCTGGTGCTGGGTGGGCGTCCAGTCCTTGCCGCCCCACTCGACCGGCCAGTTCGGTACCGCCAGGCCGTGCTCGTGCAGGATTTTGTGGGAGGTGACGATGTCGTCGTGGACCACTTCCGCCGACCCCGCGCGTACCCGGTCGCGCATCTCCTGAGGAATCTTCGTCGTGTAAATGCTGCGAAGTTCGTCGCGGAACGCGGCTTCCTCCGACGTGAGGGCCAGTTGCATGGCCGTCTCCTTTCCCTGGGGAGTGAACGTGGCGACCGCTTTTCGACGATGAGCGTCTCGTTCTGCTTTCCATCTTGACCTATCGGCCGCTGAGCTTGTGCACAGCCTCCAGTTAGTCCACAGGAGGCCGCGTGGACGCGGTCGGCCGGGCCCGTCGTGGCGATGGGCGCACCTAACGTCGGCGCATGCGAACAGAACTTCCCGCGGAGCGACTGCATCGACGACTCGGCGCCGAGCCGGATTCCGATTCGCACGACGACACCGGGCAAGCGGAGTCCGATCAGGACGCGCCGGACGAGGACCAGAACTCGCTGCTCCCGCGCTGGCTGCCCGACGTGGCTCAGGGCGGCGGCTGGCTTACCCGGATGCGCGCCGATCCGGGTCGTGCCGGTGCCATCGCACTCGCGGTGGTGGCCGTCCTGGCCGTGCTGATCACGGTATTCACGCTGGTGCGTGACCGCCCGGCGCCGGTGATGTCGGCGAGACTGCCGCCGGTCGAGAAGGCGGCCACCGCGAGCCCCCGGTCCTCGGCCAGCCCGGCCGCGGGCCCCGACCACCCGGTGGTGGTGAGCGTGGTCGGCTTGGTGCACGCCCCCGGGGTGGTCACCCTGGCACCAGGCGCGCGGATTGCCGACGCGCTGCAGGCCGCCGGCGGGGCGGTGGACGGCGCAGACACCATCGGGCTGAACATGGCCCGCCCACTCGACGACGGCGAACAGATCGTGGTCGGGCTTGCTCCCATCTCCGGGCAGCCCAGCGCGCTGGGCAGCTCCGTAACAGCCGGGACGCCATCCGCATCGAAGACGCCGCCACCGAGGTCAGGCTCGCCGAAGGCGGGTGGGGTAGTCGATCTCAACAGCGCGACTGTCGAACAGCTCGACGCCCTGCCCGGCGTCGGACCGGTCACGGCTGCCGCGATCGTGGCGTGGCGGCAGGCCCACGGCAAGTTCACCAGCGTCGACCAGCTCGCCGACGTCGAAGGCATCGGCCCGGCACGGCTGGACAAATTGCGTGCCCTGGTCCGTGTCTGACGCCGGTGGATCACCCCGGTGTGCCGGACGCGGCGCCGCGCCTCGACGTCCGCCTGGTCCCCGCCGCGCTCACCGCCTGGCTCGTCACGGCGGCGGGGATCGTGTGGCCGGTCGGCCGCCCGCTGGCGCTGTGCTGCGTTGCGTTGGTCGCCGCATCGGCTGCATTGGTGTGCCACCCGAGGTGCCGAAGCCCGCGGCGGCGGAGCGCCGCGGCCGGCCTGGTCGCGATCGGCGTCGTGGGCGCGGGGTTCGGTCTTGCCATCGCGCTGCGTGCCGACGCGGTCGCTCACCACCCGATCACCGCGGCGTTCGGGACGACCATTCCGGTGACGGTCACCCCGACCGAAAGCGCGCAGTCGCTGGGCCGGGGCCGGCTGATGTTCCGGGCGACGCTGCAGCGTCTGGACACCGACGAGGCATCTGGCCGGGTCGTCGTGTTCGCTCGCGCGACCGACTTCGGTGAGGTGATGGTCGGCCAGCCGGTGCGGTTCGCCGCCGGCATCAGCCGCCCGACGCGTCACGATCTGACGGTCGCGGTGCTCAACGCGGCCGGGCGGCCCACCACGGGGCGGGCCGGCGCGTTACAGCGAGCCGCGCAGACGGTGCGCGGCCGGTTCGCCGCCACCGCTCGCGAGGAGCTGCCCGCCGGTCAGGCCGCGGCATTGCCCGCCCTGGTTCTCGGCGACACGTCGGCACTCACCACCGAGACCAGCCGCGAATTTCGCGCGGCGGGAATGACGCACTTGACGGCGGTATCGGGGGCCAACGTCACGATCGTGTGTGCGTCCGTGTTGTGCTGCGCCCAATTGCTCGGCCGGCGAGCGGCGGTCCTGCTCGCCGCCGTGGCGCTGATCGCGTTCGTCATCGTCGTGCAACCGACCGCGAGTGTGTTGCGCGCGGCCGTGATGGGAGCCATCGCGCTGCTGGCGATGCTGTCGTCGCGGCGGCGGCAAGCGATTCCGGCGCTGTCGGCCACGGTGCTGATACTGCTGGGCATCGCTCCGCAGCTGGCCGTCGATGTCGGCTTCGCGTTGTCGGTGCTGGCGACGGCCGCGCTGGTCGTCATCGCCCCGGCCTGGTCACAGGGCCTGGCCCGGCGCGGCTGCCCCAAGCCGCTGGCGGATGGGCTTGCGGTCGCGGCCGCGGCACATCTGGTGACCGCCCCGTTAGTTGCCGGTATTTCGGGTCGCTTCAGCCTCGTCGCGCCGCTCGCCAATCTCGCCGTGGCCGCGGCGATCGCGCCGATCACCGTGCTGGGCAGCGCGGCGGCCGTGCTGTGCGTGCCGTGGCCTGCCGGTGCCCAGCTGTTGATTCGTTTCACCGGCCCCGAACTGTGGTGGGTGTTGGGTGTGGCGAAGTGGGCGGCAGCTATCCCGGTGGCGACCGTCCCGGTTCCCTCGGGCGTGCCCGGCGTGCTGCTGGTCGGTGCTGCCACCGTGTCGGCCCTGCTGCTGGCCAGGGTGTCGTGGCGGCACCGGTGGTTTCGCAGGGCGACCGGGTTGGCCGGCGCGGCCGTCGCGATGTGCCTGCTGGCGTGGTCGCTGTACGGACTCGTCGGCGCGGCGTGACACCATCGTGGGGTGAGCGAGGATTCGCCGTTGCACCTGGTCCTGGGAGACGAAGAGCTGCTGGTCGAGCGAGCCGTGGCCGAGGTGCTGCGGTCCGCCCGCCAGCGGTCGGGCGCCGACCCTGACGCGATCCCGGTCAACCGAATGCGCGCGGGCGACATCAGCACCTATGAGCTCGCCGAGTTGCTGAGCCCGTCGCTGTTCGCCGACGAGCGGATCGTCGTGCTGGAGGCCGCAGGCGAAGCGGGCAAGGAAGCCACAGCGATGATCGCGTCGGCGTGCACCGACATCCCCGCGGGCACCGTGCTGGTCATCGTGCACTCGGGCGGCGGCCGGGCCAAGGCGCTGGCCGGCGAGCTGCAGTCGCTGGGCGCCGTCGTGCATCCCTGTGCGCGAATCACCAAGCTCAGCGAACGTATCGACTTCATCCGCAAGGAGTTTCGCGCACTTCGGGTCAAAGTCGATGAGGAGACGGTGACTGCGATGCTGGACGCCGTCGGCTCCGACGTGCGCGAGCTCGCCGCGGCGTGTTCGCAGTTGGTTGCCGACACCGGCGGTGCCGTCGATGCGAAGGCGGTGCGCCGCTATCACAGCGGCAAAGCCGAGGTGAAGGGCTTCGACATCGCCGACAAGGCGGTGGCCGGCGACGTCGCTGGAGCCGCGGAGGCGTTGCGGTGGGCGATGATGCGCGGCGAGCCGCTGGTGGTGCTGGCCGACGCGCTGGCCGAAGCCGTGCACACGATCGGGCGGGTCGGCCCGCTGTCCGGTGACCCCTACCGGCTGGCCGGACAACTCGGGATGCCGCCGTGGCGGGTGCAGAAAGCCCAAAAACAGGCCCGGCGCTGGTCGCGTGATTCGGTTGCCGAGGCGATGAAGGTGGTGGCGGCACTGAACGCCGACGTCAAAGGCGCTGCCGCGGATGCTGACTACGCGCTGGAATCAGCGGTCAGGCATGTTGCCGAACTGGTGGCCGACGGCGGCCGATAGGGGCGGAGCGGCTTAGATCTTGTTGAGGGCGCGGGCCAGTGCGGACTTCTTGTTGGCGGCCTGGTTCTTGTGGATCACGCCCTTGCTGGCCGCCTTGTCCAGCTTGCGGTTGGTCGTGACCAGCAGCTCGGTGGCCTTTTCTTTGTCGCCACCGTCGGCGGCCTCGCGGAACGCGCGCACGGCGGTTCGCAGCGAGGACTTCACCGACTTGTTGCGCAAGCGAGCGCGCTCGTTCGTCTTGATACGCTTCTGCTGCGACTTGATGTTGGCCACAAAAATTCCTTCGTCTTTTCGCTGAATTGCTTAGGGCGCCCCACACCCAGTGCGAGTGCCCAGGTTAGCAGTCGGTTACGTTTTCTCCCAAAACGGGAACCCGTGGCCTGCCGTAACGTCAATTTGAGGCAGCATCTGACACGTGAGTCAACCTAACCAGCTGGAGAAAACCAAACGGGGATCCCGCGGTGCGAGGCGGTCGTTGGCGCGCTTTGAGCGAATCTTCGGCGGATACAACCTCACATCGGACGACTACGCGTTCGCCTTCGACGAGATGTTCGACAACCAGGGCAACGTCCGCGCCCCGTACAAAGGCATCTACGCCGAGCTTGCGCCGTCGGACGCCTCAGACCTCGAGGCCCGCTCCGAAGCGCTGGCCCGCGCTTTTATCGACCAGGGGATCACGTTCTCGCTGTCCGGTCAGGAGCGGCCGTTTCCCCTGGACTTGGTGCCACGGGTGATCTCGGCGGCCGACTGGAGCCGGCTGGAGCGCGGCATCATCCAGCGTGTCAAAGCCCTCGAGATGTACCTCGACGACATTTACGGCGACCAGGAAATCCTCAACGACGGCGTCATCCCGCGCCGGTTGATCACCTCGTGCGAACACTTTCACCGCGAGGCCGTAGGCATCATCCCGCCCAACGGGGTGCGCATCCACGTCGCCGGCATCGACTTGATCCGCGACGAGAAGGGCAACTTCCGGGTTCTCGAGGACAACCTGCGGTCGCCCTCGGGCGTGTCGTACGTGATGGAGAACCGGCGCACCATGGCGCGGGTTTTCCCGAACCTGTTCGCCTCCCACCGAGTGCGAGCCGTCGACGACTACGCCTCGCATCTGCTGCGGGCGCTGCGCAACTCCGCGGCCACCAACGAGGCCGACCCGACCGTGGTGGTGCTGACCCCCGGGGTCTACAACTCGGCGTATTTCGAGCATTCGCTGCTGGCCCGCCAGATGGGCGTCGAACTCGTCGAGGGTCGCGACCTGTTCTGCCGCGACAACCAGGTGTACATGCGCACCACCGAGGGGGAGCGCCAGGTCGACGTCATCTACCGACGCATCGACGACATATATCTGGACCCGCTGCAGTTCCGGGCCGACTCGGTGCTGGGGGTCGCGGGTCTAGTCAACGCCGCGCGCGCCGGCAACGTCGTGATCTCCAGCGCAATCGGCAACGGCGTCGGCGACGACAAACTCGTCTACACCTACGTGCCCACCATGATCGAGTACTACCTGGGCGAGAAGCCGTTGCTGGCCAACGTGGACACCTTCCGGTGCTGGCTGGACGACGAACGCGAAGAGGTACTCGATCGCGTCGACGAACTGGTGATCAAGCCCGTTGAGGGATCCGGCGGATACGGCATCGTGTTCGGGCCGGAAGCCTCCGAGAAAGAACTGGCTGCCGTTTCCAAGAAGATTCGCGACGATCCGCGCAGCTGGATCGCTCAGCCGATGATGGAACTGTCGACCGTGCCGACCCAGATCGGCAGCTCGCTGGCTCCCCGCTACGTCGACCTGCGGCCGTTCGCGGTCAACGACGGCGACGAGGTGTGGGTGCTGCCGGGCGGGCTGACCCGGGTGGCCCTGGTGGAGGGTTCGCGAGTGGTCAACTCCAGCCAGGGAGGCGGCTCCAAGGACACCTGGGTGCTGGCGTCGTCGCGCGCTTCGGCCGCCGATCGCGAGTTGGGCGCCGCCGAGGTCGTGCGTTCGCTGCCGAAATCCATGACGGATCCCGCGGCCGACGGCGCGCAGTCGAACGGCGAGCAGCCGCACGACGCTGCGCCCCCGAAAAAGCAGAAGCAGAAGCATCAACAAGAGCAACAGCAAAAACAGAGGGTGGTCCGCTGATGCTGGCCCGCAACGCAGAAGCGCTCTATTGGATCGGTCGCTATGTCGAGCGAGCCGACGACACGGCACGAATTCTGGATGTCGCATTGCACCAGCTGCTGGAGGATTCCAGCGTCGATCCCGACCACGCGTCCCGGGTGTTGTTGCAGGTGCTCGGTATTGAGCCTCCAGAGGACGAATTGGACGTCTGGTCGTTGACCGAGCTGGTGGCCTACAGGACCGACGATCGCGGTGGTAGTTCGATTGTCGAGGCGATTACGGCGGCACGGGAAAACGCGAAGTCCGCGCGGGAGGTGACGTCCAGCGAGATTTGGGAGTGCCTCAACACCACCTACAACGCACTGGGCGAACGCCAGCGCGCCGCCAAACGCCTTGGGCCACACGAGTTTTTGTCGTTCATCGAGGGACGCGCGGCGATGTTCGCCGGCCTGGCCGACTCGACGCTGTCCCGCGACGACGGATACCGCTTCATGTTGTTGGGCCGCGCGATCGAACGGGTCGACATGACGGTTCGGCTGCTGCTGTCGCGGGTGGGGGACAGCGCCTCCTCGCCTGCGTGGGTGACGCTGCTGCGTTCGGCCGGAGCCCATGACACCTACCTGCGCACCTATCGCGGGGTGCTGGACGCCGGGCGGGTGGTCGAGTTCATGATGCTCGACCGATTGTTTCCCCGATCGATTTTCTACTCGCTGAAACTGGCCGAACACAGCATCGAAGAGTTGGTGCGTAACCCGCAGAGCCGGGTGGGGGCCACCGTTGAAGCGCAGCGACTGCTCGGGCACGCCCGCAGTGAACTGGAATTCATGCCCCCCGGCGTACTGCTCGAGACGCTAGAGACGCGCTTGGCGGGCCTGCAGACGACGTGCTACGACGTCGGAGAAGCCTTGTCGCTGCAGTACTTCCACGTCACGCCGTGGGTGGCGTGGTCGGATGCCGGGCAGAGCGCACAGCTGATCGCGCGGAACGGAAAAACCTGATGTGGCGGCTGCGGGTGGTGCACACCACCGGATACGCCTACCAGTCGGCGGTCACCGCGTCCTACAACGAGGCCCGGCTGACCCCACAGTCTGACACCCGGCAAAACGTCATCCTCAATCGTGTGGAAACCATCCCGGCCACCCGGTCGTACCGCTTCAACGACTACTGGGGGACTGCCGTCACTGCGTTCGATCTGCACGCGCCGCACACCGATCTCACGGTGACGTCGTCATCGGTTGTCGAGACGGAACGGCCTGAACCGCCCGAGAGCGAGGTCGGTTGGGACGATCTGCAATCCGAGGCGGTGATCGATCGTTTCGACGAACTGCTGCGCCCGACCGCGCATACGCCGGCCAGCAAGCGCCTCAAGACCATCTCCAAGAAGCTCGCCAAGAATCTGGATCCCACCGAAGCCGTTGTCGCCACGGCCAAGTGGGTGCGCGAGGAACTGGACTACATGCCGGGGACAACCAGTGTGTACACGTCGGGCCTCGACGCGCTGAACGAAGGCAGGGGCGTCTGCCAGGACTTCGTGCATCTTTCGCTGATGATGTTGCGCGACATGGGCATTCCCGCGCGTTATGTGTCGGGATACCTGCATCCCAAGAAGAACGCCGTCGTCGGGGACACCGTGGACGGACGAAGCCACGCGTGGATTCAGGCCTGGACCGGCGGGTGGTGGAACTACGACCCCACCAACGACAGCGAAATCAACGAGCAATACGTCAGCGTCGGCGTCGGCCGCGACTACTCCGACGTGTCCCCGCTGAAGGGGATCTACTCGGGAGAAGGCGCCACCGACCTCGACGTGGTCGTGGAGGTCACCCGGCTCGCGTAGCGGGCTGACCGCCGAAGTCGTTGCAGTGCAATGGAATAACTACGGCTGGACTTCGACGCGGTGCAGATCGTCGCCGAGTTCGATACGCCCGCCGAATTCCGAGGCGGCCAGGGTGCGCCACTGTTCTTCTTGGCCGGGGACCAGCGCCGGGACGTAGTGCGTCATCACCAGGATGTCCGCACCCGCGCGGGCCGCGGTCGCCGCCGCTTGCTCTACGGACGAGTGGTAGTCGCAGATGTCCTGCAGCCGCTGCTGCGGAATGTTCGCGACGATGTCTTTGCGAATCACGGTGTGCACCAGCGCACCTGCCCCCGCCGCCAGCTCGTCCAGGCTGGCGCACGGCACCGTGTCCCCGGCGAGTACCGCTGAGGCGCCACCGGATTCGATCCGGAATCCGATGGTGGGTGCCACCGGCCGATGATCGGTGGGGGCGACGCGGATCGAGACGCCGTCGCGGTCCCATACCTGGCCTTCGGTGTATTCGTGGACCTCGATCGCCGGCGGGGCGTTGAGATCGTCGTGATGGGCCAGCCGGTAGCCGATGTCGTGGCTGAATGCCTTCAGCATCGCGTCGACGGTCTCCGCGGTGCCGGGCGGCCCGATGATCGGCAGCGGTGCGGGGTCGGGTGTGAAGGTGGTGATCCAGCGCGTGATCAACAGGTCGCCGAGTTCGGCGATGTGGTCGCTGTGCAAGTGGGTGAGCAGCAGCGCCGACAGCCCGCTGGCGCCCACGCCGACCGCGGCCGCCCGCTGCAGCACACCACGCCCGCAGTCGACCAGGAACACCTGACCGCCGGCCCGCACCAGAGTCGAGGGCCCGGCGCGATTCGGGTCGGGTATCGGGCTCCCGGTACCAAGCAACGTGATCTCGATCATGGCCACGATCCTGCCAAGCGGTGCCGCCGGATCGCAGCCGATTGGCCGACCGACATCTGCCGCCGGCCAAGATTTCACCGTCAGCGGCGCGCCGTGTTCGCGGGTAGACCTGGGGGTATGGCGCCTTTCGGCCGTGGCGTTGCCGTGGTGGCTTTCCCGGCACGCCAGTTAGCCGTAGCCTGTTGTGAAGCAGATCACAACGAGTGGAGGCTTGATGCGGATCGCGGACGTCTTGCGGAACAAGGGTGCGGCGGTAGTGACGATCAACCCCGAGGCCACGGTCGGGGAGCTGCTGGCCGGCCTCGCCGAACAAAATATCGGCGCCATGGTGGTGGTCGGCGACGAGGGTGTGGTCGGCATCGTCTCCGAGCGCGACGTCGTGCGCCAGCTGCACGCCCACGGCGCCAGCGTGCTCCACCGCCCGATTTCCACGATCATGACCACGATGGTGGCCACCTGCACCAAGTCCGACACGGTCGACGCCATCAGCGTGCTGATGACCACCAATCGGGTGCGTCACGTGCCGGTGCTCGACGGCAAGAAACTGATCGGCATCGTCAGCATCGGCGACGTAGTGAAGACCCGGATGGAGCAACTCGAAGCCGAGCAGGAGCAGCTGCACTCCTACATCACCCAGGGGTGAGCGCGGCCGCCTCCGCGGTCCCATTTGCCTGCCGAAATCCTGCCGAAATCGACGGTGGCGACGCCGTCCTCGGCGTGTCGCCGCGCTCATGTCGATGTCGGGCGCGCAAGGCGACTAACGCCAGGAATACTCGGCGCGCAGCCGGGCAGCCACCACGTCGAAGATTTCGCGTTCCAGCACGGCGCCCTCGCGCCGAATTCCCTCCTCGGGAACGTCGAGCACCCGGTCCAGCCGGACCCAGCTCCGCCGCCGTTCGTAGTCCCATTCCCCGGCACCGATTCCGACCCAGTCGGGATCGGTCTCGTGGCGCTCCTGGCTGGACACCATCAACCCCAACAGGACGCTGCGATCACGCCCCACGACCAGTACGGGGCGGTCTTTGCCCTTGGTGGGATCGTCTTCGTAGACCACCCAGGTCCAGACGATCTCCCCGGGATCGGCCCGGCCGTCGAGGTCCGGCGCGTAGACCACCTTGCGGGCTCGATGCGCGGTGGGAAAGCTGGTGCTGGTCACCGGTCGGCCCGCGGTGATCGCGGCGTGCTGTGGCGTGGCCGCGGCGATGACGTCGGCGGTGATCTTTACGGCTTGCTGGAGTTCTCGCAGCACGATTTGCGAGGTCTGCACGTGGCGGATGAGCCGGGGAGCCTTGTTGACGACCAGGTCCTCGGCGAACCGCTGGAACGTCTTCCACTGGGATTTCCGGGGCGACGCCATATTCGCAGCATAGACGCGAGCGACCCGCCAGGATTGGGTCCTGATGGCCGTGCACGGATACCCTGAGAGTTCGAAAACCGCCGCTTCCAGGAGATTCCCATCAGCAGTTTCGCCGACAAGACCTTCACTCCGCCGGCGCAGATTCGGAACTTCTGCATCATTGCCCACATCGACCACGGCAAGTCCACGCTGGCGGACCGGATGCTTCAGCTCACCGGCGTCGTCGCGGACCGGGACATGCGTGCCCAGTACCTGGACCGGATGGACATCGAGCGCGAGCGCGGCATCACGATCAAGGCGCAGAACGTGCGGTTGCCCTGGCGGGTGGGCGACACCGATTACGTGTTGCACCTGATCGACACCCCAGGGCACGTCGACTTCACCTACGAGGTGTCGCGCGCCCTGGAAGCCTGTGAGGGCGCGGTGTTGCTCGTCGACGCCGCGCAGGGCATCGAGGCGCAGACGCTGGCCAACCTCTATCTGGCGCTGGACCGCGACCTGCACATCATCCCGGTGCTCAACAAGATCGACCTGCCCGCCGCCGACCCGGAGCGCTACGCGGCCGAGATCGCTCACATCATCGGCTGTGAGCCCGGCGATGTGCTGCGGGTGTCCGGCAAGACCGGGGCGGGTGTCGCCGAACTGCTCGACCACGTGGTGGCTGAGGTGCCGCCGCCACAGGGCGACGCCGACGCGCCCACCCGCGCAATGATTTTCGACTCCGTCTACGACATCTACCGCGGCGTGGTCACCTACGTTCGCGTGGTGGACGGCAAGATCACCCCACGCGAGCGCATCCTGATGATGTCCACCGGCGCCGTCCACGAACTGCTCGAGGTCGGCATCGTCTCGCCCGAACCGAAACCCAGCGTGGGCCTCGGGGTCGGCGAGGTCGGCTACCTGATCACCGGCGTGAAGGATGTCCGCCAATCCAAGGTCGGGGACACCGTGACGACGGCTCGCAACGGCGCCAAGGACGCCCTCACGGGCTACCGCGAGCCGCGGCCGATGGTCTATTCGGGGCTCTATCCCGTCGACGGCTCCGACTACCCGGTTCTGCGCGACGCCCTGGACAAGCTGCAGCTCAACGACGCTGCCCTGACCTACGAGCCCGAAACGTCGGTGGCGCTGGGCTTCGGCTTCCGGTGCGGCTTTTTGGGCCTGCTGCACATGGAGATCACCCGTGAGCGCCTGGAGCGTGAATTCGACCTGGACCTGATCTCGACGTCGCCGAACGTCGTCTACCGGGTGATCAAAGAGGACGACAGCGAGATCGTGGTGACCAACCCGTCGGATTGGCCAGAAGGCAAGGTGCGCACGATTTACGAGCCCGTCGTCAAGACCACCGTCATCGCGCCCAGTGAGTTCATCGGCACCATCATGGAGCTCTGCCAGTCACGCCGCGGCGAGCTGGGTGGCATGGATTACCTGTCGCCCGAACGGGTGGAGCTGCGATACACAATGCCGTTGGGGGAGATCATCTTTGACTTCTTCGACTCGTTGAAGTCGCGCACCCGCGGCTATGCCAGCCTCGACTACGAGGAAGCGGGCGAGCAGGAGGCCCAGCTGGTGAAGGTCGACATCCTCCTTCAGGGCGAGGCCGTCGATGCGTTCAGCGCGATCGTGCACAAGGACGGGGCCGCGGCCTACGGCAACAAGATGACCACCAAACTCAAGGAACTCATCCCGCGCCAGCAGTTCGAGGTGCCCATTCAGGCTGCCATCGGATCGAAAATCATTGCCCGCGAGAACATTCGGGCAATTCGCAAGGACGTGCTGTCCAAGTGCTACGGCGGTGACATCACCCGTAAACGCAAACTTCTGGAAAAACAGAAGGAAGGCAAGAAGCGGATGAAAACCATTGGGCGCGTTGACGTACCACAGGAAGCATTCGTCGCCGCGTTGTCCACCGATACGGCGGGGGACAAGGGTAAGAAGTGAGACGCCGCCGGTGTCTCATGGCCGCGCTGGCGGCCGTGATCCTGGTCGGCGGGTGCGACGACATCGCCAGTGGCACAGCGCGGCCGGCGCCGGGCGCGGCACGTCCGGCCCTCAAACAGGTCTTGCTCGACGGCGCCGCGCTGACCAAGCTTCTCGGCCAGCCGTTCAAGGGTGTGCCGTTCTCCCCGCCGTCCTACGGCGGCAGCGAAAAGTTTGGAACCGCTTATGAATCGGCCACTCCCGCCGAGTGCGTCGGCGTCGTGTTCATGATGCAGAAGATCGCTTACCAGTCCGTCCCCGTGCAGAACGTCGCCGATGAGATGTGGACGAGCGACGATCACTCCTCCGTGAGGGTGGATTCCGTCGACGAGGGCGTGCTGTCGTTCCCCAGTTCCAAGGACGCCGCCGCGGCGTTCGCGAAGTTTTCCGCGCAATGGCAGGAATGCGACAGCACGACACTCAACGTTTCCTCCGTTACCTCCGCCAGCAACGTCATCTCCGACGTACGCATCGCGGATTCGGTTGTCGCGGCAAGCGTCGTGATGCATCCGCCCGAACACTCGATCCTGACGCCGGTACCGGTATCCCGCGCTCTCGGCGTGCGGGGCAATTATCTCGTCGAGGTCGCGGTGGACTTTTTCGGTAACGGCGACCCGTCGGCGCAGGGGTCCGCGGACATCAAGACCAGCGCCATCGACATTGTGCATGCCATGCTCGCGCTGAGCTGAGCGCTGGCCTGCTACATCTACATCGGCGCAATCTACATCGGCGCGTTGGCTGGCTGGAACATGCCGGACCCGTCGTACTCCTCCTCGGCGCGAATCACGTGCACCACCGCGTTGATCAGCGCCAGATGGGTGAACGCCTGCGGGAAGTTGCCCAAGTGCCGGCCGGTGCGTGGCTCGATCTCCTCGGCGTAGAGGTGTAGCGGGCTGGCGTAGGACAGCAGTCGCTCACACAGCCGCTTGGCGCGGGCTACCTCGCCGATCTCGACCAGCGCCGACACCAGCCAGAACGAGCAAATGGTGAAAGTGCCCTCCTCGCCGGACAGCCCGTCGTCGGTCTCCTCGACCCGGTAGCGCAGCACCAGGCCCTCCTCGGTGAGTTCGTTAGCGATCGCCAGCACCGTGTTGCGTACCCGCGGATCGTCGGGCGGCAGGAATCGGGTCAGGACCACGAGTAGCAGCGAGGCGTCCAGCGCGTCGCTGCCGTAGCGCTGGGTCAACACGCCGCGGGAGTCGACGCCGTGCTTGAGAATGTCGGCCTTGATCTCCTCGGCGACGGCCCGCCACTGCTGGGCATAGCTCTTCTCGCCTTGTCGCTCAGCGAGTTTCGAGCCGCGGTCCAGCGCCACCCAGCACATCACCTTCGACGAGGTGAAGTGCTGGGGCTCCCCGCGAACCTCCCAGATTCCGCGGTCGGGCTCACGCCAGTGCGCGATCGCCTCTTCGACCTGCTTCTTGAGCACCGGCCACAACGTCTCGGGGACCTGCTCGCGTGACTTGGCGTGCAGGTAGAACGAGTCCAGGATGGAACCCCAAATGTCATGCTGCACTTGGTCGAACGCGCCGTTGCCGATTCGCACCGGGCGGGCATGGTCGTAGCCGGAGAGGTGGTTGAGCTCCTCTTCGACCAGGCTGCGTTCGCCGCCCACGCCGTACATCACCTGCAGCGGATGACGCTCATTGCTGTTGGCGCCGGACACGTCGGCGATGAAGGCGAAGAAGTCGTCGGCCTCGCGGTCCAGCCCCAGCGTGTAAAGCCCCCACAACGCGAACGTCGAGTCACGCACCCAGGCGTAACGGTAGTCCCAATTGCGTTGGCCCCCAGGTGTTTCCGGGAGCGACGTGGTGGCCGCGGCCAAGAGCGCACCGGTGGGCGAATACGTCAGTCCCTTCAGCGTCAGCGCGCTGCGCTGCAGGTAGGCCCGCCAAGGGTGGTCGGGGAAGTTGCCGATGTTGATCCATTGCCGCCAACACTCGGTGGTTTGCCACATCTTGTCGGCGGCCTCCTCGTACGTCTGCGGCGCCGGGTGCTTGGTCCAACTCAGCGCGACGAACACGTCGTCGCCTTCTTTCATGCGGGTGCGTGCCCGCGCTTCACGGCCCTCGATCCCGATGCGCAGGTTGGTCGTCAGCTTCAGGGCCGGGTGGTCGTCGGGCGCCCTGCCCGCGCGGGCGGTCGCCTCGTTGTAGGCGTTCGCCGAGTACTCCCAGCAGGCGCTGTCGCGGTGGTAGTCGAACGCCGGTTCGCAGCTCATCATCAGCTCGACGGTGCCGCTGACGCAGCGGACCGTGCGCAGCAGGATGTGCTCGGCGTCCCAGTCCATCGGCGTGCGGCGGTGCGTCCTGGATCGGCGTTCGATGTCGTGCCACGGGCCCATCACCAGGGCGTCGCGCACGATCAGCCAGCCGGTGTGGGTCTGCCAAGTGGTCTCCATGATCAGGCTGCCCGGCAGGTAGCGGCGGGCCGACGGCACCGAGACGCCGTAGGGCCCCAACCGGAAGTGGCCGGCACTGCGGTCCAGCATCGCGCCGAACACGCTGGGCGAGTCCGGCCGCGGAACACACATCCACTCCACTGCGCCGGCGGGGGAGATCAGGCAGGTCGTCTCCCAGTCGGACAAGAATGCGTAATCGGCGATCGGGGGAAACGGATTGCGCAGCGGGCCGCCGGAGATAAAGGGTGCGGGTGCGCTGAAGTCGAGCGGCGACGCCAGGGACGAGTCGCGAGCCGTCAGCGGGACAGTTCCGAAGTCTTTCGGGCCGGCATCGGCGGGTCGGTCGGCGGGCTCAGCGTGCAGGACCATTCCGCCATCATCAACTCTCGGGGAGCCCGGCGTCCAGAGTTTGCCGAGGTGACGCCCCGGCCGGTCTATGACGCGCTGCGCCGGGCGAACTTCGGCGTGTGTTCCGAGAGCGGACCGATCGCCACCACGTAGGCGACCAGTCGCCGCAAGGCGGGCGACCCGATCGCCACTTGCGCGCCACGGGGCAGACCGGCGTCGCGTCCGGTCACCACCCCGGAGATGATCTGCTTGTGGATCATCCGTTGCAGGCCCTGCACGATCGCCGTGGGTATCCAGCGGCGCACCTGCACCCGGGCAAGTTCGCGACCCGATACCCGTCCGGCCCGAAGCGGGCCGGCCAGAATGCGTGCGGCGGCCACGGCATCGGCCACCGCCAAGTTGATGCCGACGCCGCCGACCGGCGACATGGCGTGTGCCGCGTCGCCAATGCACAACACGCCGTCGGAGTACCACCGGCGGAGCCGATTGAGTTGCACGTCAAGCAGTTTCACGTCGTCGAACGAGGTCAGCGTGTCAACCCGATCGGCGAGCCAGGGCACCAGTCCCACGACAACGCGGTGCAACGATTCGATGCCCTCGGCGCGCATTTCGGCGTCGGTTCCCTTGGGGATGATCGATGCGACCTGGTAGTAGTCACCGCGGTCGATCAGGATGATTCCGTGGCCGGACTCGAAGGTGCCGGCAAGTCCGCTCGGGTCGTCGGCATGGCGCGGCAACCGGAACCACCAGATGTCCATCGGGGCGCCGAAGGTACGCGTCTTGAGGCCAACCGCGGAGCGCACCGTCGACCCGCGACCGTCACACGCCACGGTCAGGGCGGCGCGCATTTGCTTGGTTTCGCCGCTCGATTCGCGGTAGGTGACGCCGACGACGCGGTCCCCCTCGCGCACCACACCGGTCACCTCGGTGCTGCGCATCAGCCGGAAGCTGGGTTCTGCCGCCGCGGCGGTGGCCAACAGCTCGAGGAAGTCCCATTGCGGAACCAGGGCGATGTGCTGATGGGCGCCCGGCAGGCGGGACAAATCGAGATCGACCGGTTGGCCCTGCATCTGCATGTGCATGGTCTCGATGAGACGACGATGCGGGAGCTGTGCGAATTGCGGCCCCAGACCGAGCTCATCAAGCAGCCGCAGAGTGCTGGCGTGCACGGTGTCGCCGCGGAAGTCGCGCAGAAAATCTGCGTGCTTTTCCATCACCGTGACTTTCACGCCGCCACGGGCCAAGAGCAGGGCTAACACCATGCCCGCCGGGCCTCCGCCGGCGACGAGACAGGTCGTTTCCTCGGTAGCAGTCGGCATCAGCCGATCCTGACACAGATTGGTTTCGCTGGCCGTGACGAATAGTGTGAAGACGATGAACGGGTTTCTCAATTGGTGGGACGGCAACGAGCTGTGGCTTTCCGGGCTCGCGTTCGTGCTGCAGGCCATGGTTGTGATGCCCGTCGTGTTGGCCGTGGCCTACTTCACCGCGGTGCTGCTGGACGCCGTCCTCGGTCGAGGCATCGCGTTGGTGCGCCGCGCCCGCCACGCTGACGGGGCGGCCGGGTAAGCCGTATGCCTCGGTCACATGTGACCCTGGTGCTCGTCTCGCTGGTGGTGCTGGTGCTCGTCGCCTGGCTGTTGACGCACTGACGATCGAGCCACGCCTGTTTGCCGGGTGGCCCGGTGGCGGGTCAGCGAATTCCTGTTAGGCTTCGCGCCATGCACATGGCATCCGCTGTCTTGGACTGTCATCTCTGCGTGCACTGTTGTCGCTGATTACCAACCCGTGCGTGGTCTGGTAAGGAGCAAGCGAATTCTCCTTGACGTCTTACATGCCATTCCGCAGCAACGGGAACCAGAATCCCTCAGTCCGGAAGGCCGCGAATGCATCACGACATCGGCAGCGCCCTGCGCTGGCGTCCTGTCGTCGCGCTCACGCTGACCGCCGCCGTCGTCGCCGCGTGCGCGGGCGGCCCCAGTGACGTCGTTGGTGGCGGCGGGCCGTCCAATGCGCACACCACCATCACCCTGGTCGCCTACTCCGCGCCAGAACCCGGATGGAGCAAGGTGATTCCCGCCTTCGTCGCCTCCGACGAGGGCAAGGGCCTGCAGGTGATCACCTCGTACGGAGCTTCCGGTGACCAGTCTCGCGGTGTCCAAGACGGCAAACCGGCCGATGTGGTGAACTTCTCGGTCGAACCCGACATCACGCGATTGGTCAAGGCGGGCAAGGTTTCCAAGGACTGGAACACCGACGCCACCAAGGGGATTCCGTTCGGCTCGGTCGTGACATTGGTGGTGCGCAAGGGGAATCCGAAGAACATTAAGGATTGGGATGACCTGCTGCGGCCCGATGTCGAGGTCATCACCCCCAGCCCGCTGAGTTCGGGTTCGGCGAAGTGGAATCTGCTGGCGCCGTACGCGGTCAAAAGCGACGGCGGCAGCAATAGCCAAGCGGGGATTGACTTTGTTGGCAAGCTGGTGCGCGAACACGTCAAGCTGCGTCCCGGATCGGGGCGGGAAGCCACCGATGTTTTCGTCCAGGGCAGCGGTGACGTGTTGATCAGCTACGAGAACGAAGCCATCGCCACCGAACGGTTGGGCAAACCGGTCGAACACGTCACCCCGCCACAGACCTTCAAAATCGAAAACCCGGTGGCCGTAGTGACAACCAGCCCCAACCTGGGCGCCGCGACCGCCTTCAAGAACTTCCAATACACCGCCCCTGCGCAGAAACTGTGGGCGCAGGCCGGTTTTCGGCCGGTGGACCCGGCGGTCGCCGCCGATTTCCGGAACCAATTCCCGGTGCCGACGAAACTGTGGACGATCGCCGACCTGGGCGGCTGGGCCACGGTGGACCCGCAGCTGTTCGACAAGAACAACGGCAGCATCACCAAGATCTACACAAAGGCCACCGGATGACGGGATCTTTTCTGGGCGAAAGTACGAACCCCGAAGCGATCCGGCCCGAACTGAACGAGCCGGCGAATGAGGGTGCACCGCGGCCGTCGAGGACCCTCATCCGGCCGGGCGGTACGTCGTTGCGGGTCGGTGTGGCGACGGTCTGGCTCTCGGTGATCGTGCTGCTGCCCTTGGCGGCAATTGCCTGGCAGGCCGCGGGCGGTGGCTGGCACACCTTCTGGCTTGCGGTCACCTCGCACGCCGCGGTGGACTCGTTCCGGGTCACCCTGACGATCAGCGCCGGAGTCACGGTGATCAACATCGTGTTCGGGCTGCTGATCGCCTGGATTCTGGTGCGCGACGACTTCATTGGCAAAAGGCTGGTCGACGCGGTCATCGACCTGCCCTTCGCGCTGCCCACAATTGTCGCGAGCCTGGTAATGCTCGCCCTGTACGGCAACAACAGCCCGGTGGGCTTGCACCTGCAGCACACCGCCTGGGGTGTGGCAGTGGCGTTGGCGTTCGTCACGCTGCCGTTCGTGGTGCGCGCCGTACAGCCGGTGCTATTGGAAATCGACCGGGAGACCGAGGCGGCGGCCGCGTCCCTGGGTGCCAACGGCCCAAAGATTTTCACTTCGGTCATCCTGCCGTCGCTGCTGCCGTCCCTGTTGTCCGGTGCGGGCCTGGCATTCTCGCGGGCCATCGGTGAATTCGGCTCGGTGGTGCTGATCGGTGGGGCGGTGCCCGGCAAGACCGAGGTGTCGTCGCAATGGATCCGGACCCTGATCGAGAACGATGACCGCACTGGGGCCGCGGCGATATCGATTGTGCTGTTGCTCATTTCGTTCGCCCTGCTGTTCGTCCTGCGCATCGTGGGTGCCCGCGCCGCCCGGCGAGAGGAGCGCGCCTCGTGACGTCGTCGCCCTGGGTCCGCTACCTCACCCGGTTTATCGGTCTGGGCTACATCTTTGTGCTGCTACTCGTTCCGGTAGGCGTGATCCTGTGGCGGACCTTCGAACCGGGTTTCGGCCAGTTCTACGACTGGATCAGCACCCCGGCCGCGATCTCCGCGCTGAACCTCTCGCTCCTGGTGGTCGCCATCGTGGTACCGCTGAACGTCATTTTCGGTATCCCCACCGCATTAGTGCTGGCGCGCACCAAGTTTCGCGGCAAGGGCGTGTTGCAGGCCATCGTCGACCTGCCGTTCGCCGTCTCTCCGGTGATCGTGGGTGTCGCACTGGTCCTGCTGTGGGGATCTGCCGGTGCATTGGGGTTTGTCGAGAGGGATCTCGGGGTGAAGGTCATTTTCGGCCTGCCCGGGATTGTGATCGCCAGTATCTTCGTGACGTTGCCGTTCGTCGTGCGTGAGGTCGAACCGGTGCTGCACGAGTTGGGGACCGACCAGGAGCAGGCGGCGGCGACCCTGGGTTCCGGTTGGTGGCAGACGTTTTGGCGTATCACGTTGCCTTCGATCCGGTGGGGGCTCACCTACGGCATCGTGCTGACGGTCGCGCGCACCCTGGGTGAATACGGGGCAGTGATCATCGTGTCGTCCAACCTCCCCGGGAAGTCGCAGACACTGACGCTGCTGGTCTCGGACCGCTACAACCGCGGGGCCGAATACGGCGCCTACGCGCTATCGACGTTGCTGATGGGGGTTGCCGTGGCTGTTCTGATCGTCCAAGTGATTCTCGATGTTCGCCGTGCGCGAGCGAACAAGGCTGCGTAACAAGGAGACACGAATATGACCGCCACCGAGACCGACCACGCCATCGTCGTGCGTAACGCCAACAAGCGTTACGGCGACTTCGTCGCGTTAGACCATGTGGATTTCGTCGTGCCCACCGGTTCGCTGACGGCGTTGCTGGGCCCCAGTGGTTCGGGAAAGTCGACGCTGTTGCGCACCATCGCGGGCCTCGACCATCCGGACAGCGGGACCGTCACGATCGGCGGTCACGACGTGACGGGGGTCCCGCCACAGCGGCGCGGCATCGGATTCGTGTTTCAGCACTACGCGGCGTTCAAGCACCTGACCGTCCGCGACAACGTCGCCTATGGGCTCAAGATCCGCAAGCGGCCCAAGGCCGAGATCAAGGAGAAGGTCGACAACCTGTTGGAAGTGGTGGGGCTCAGCGGTTTTCAAACCCGCTATCCCAATCAGCTCTCCGGCGGTCAACGGCAGCGGATGGCGCTGGCCCGCGCGCTGGCGGTCGACCCGCAGGTGCTGTTGCTCGACGAGCCGTTCGGCGCGCTGGACGCCAAGGTGCGCGAGGATCTGCGGGCCTGGTTGCGCCGCCTGCACGACGAGGTGCATGTCACCACGGTGTTGGTAACGCACGACCAGTCCGAGGCGCTGGATGTGGCCGACCGCATCGCGGTGCTCAACAAGGGCCGCATCGAACAGGTGGGGTCCCCGACCGATGTATACGACTCCCCGGCCAACCCGTTCGTGATGTCGTTCCTGGGTGCGGTCTCGACGCTGAACGGCGCCCTGGTGCGCCCGCACGACATCCGGGTCGGCCGCAACCCGGACATGGCGGTCGCCGGCGGGGACGGCACCGCCGAATCCGTCGGGGTGGTGCGTGCCGTCGTAGACCGGGTGGTGGCACTTGGTTTCGAGGTGCGGGTGGAGCTGACCAACGCGGCCACCGGAGGCCCGTTCATCGCGCAGATCACCAGGGGTGACGCCGAGGCGCTGGCGTTGCGGGACGGCGACACCGTGTACGTGCGGGCCACCCGGGTGCCGCCGATCGCCCTTGACGGGGCCGTCTCGGCCACCTTGTCGGCCTGACTTCGGCGTGACTTAGGCCGCCGCGCGCCCCGCCGCGGTCTCGTCGAAGCGATCGAGCACCGTCGCGGCCACCAAATCGTGCGCGCCGAGCGGCAGCGCCATCGGGATGCCGGCGCCTCGGGCAAAGGCGTGCACCCGGTCGGGCAGTAAGCCCGGTGCCAGAAACCACGGCGCAATGACAATCCGCCGCGCGCCCTGGCGGCGCAACCTGCCCAGCGCCTCGGTCAGCGATCGTTGCTGATGGGTGGCGAACGCGGTCGTTGCCCCCGCCCACGAGGTGCCGGCCAACAGCTTCGGTGCGACTCTGCGCGTGCGCGCGTTCGCCGCAAGGTCGGAGGTGCCGATCGCCACCACCAATACACCAAGCCGGTCATCGAGACGCGAGATGCCCAGCTCCGTCACGCGCCGGCGTAGCACCGATACCAACCGGTCGTCCTCACCGAGCACAGGCGCTTGCGATACCTGTTCGGCGGTAACGCAATTGGCGATCTGGCGAGGAATGTCGACCCGGGCGTGATACGCGTCCGCCAACAGCAGCGGGGTAACGACCGCCGGACCGTCAACCGACGCCAGCGCATCGGCGAGGCTCGGCGAACTGCGCTCGAGGAACGCCAGCCGGACATCCAGGCCGGGCCGCAGCGACGCCACCCGGTCCGCGACGGCCCGGGCATTGGCTACCGACCGGGGGTCCTTGCTCCCGTGCGCGGTCAGCACGAGGGCGGTCACGACGCGTGCAACCCGCATTCGGTCTTGGCCAGGCCCTGCCAGCGCCCGCTGCGCGAGTCGGCGCCCTCGATGGGCTTGGCCGTGCAGGGCGCACACCCGATCGACGGATAGCCTTCGTAGACAAGCGGATTCACCAGGACGTCGTGCTCGTCGATGTAGTTCTGCATGTCGTCGTCGGTCCACGCCGCCAGCGGGTTGACCTTGACGAGCTTGAACGCCTCGTCAAAGCTGACCAGCGGCGCGTTGGCACGGGTCGGCGCCTCCACCCGGCGTATTCCGGTCACCCAGGCGGAATAGCCACTCAGTGTTTTGCCCAACGGGACGACCTTGCGCAATCGGCAGCACTCGCCGGGGTCACGCGCGAACAAGTCCTTGCCCAGCAGTTTGTCTTGTTCGGCGACGCTGTGCTCGGCGGTGAGGTTGAGCACCCGGATGTCGTAGACCGATTCGACCGCGTCACGGGTACCGATCGTCTCGACGAAGTGATAACCGGTGTCCAGAAACAACACCGGAACGCCCGGCCGCACCTTGGCGGCCAGATCCACCAGCACCGCGTCTTGCATGTTGGAAGCCACCACGTAGTTGCAGGTCGCCCCACCGCGCGGCCCGTTGACGCCGCCGAAGTTCTCCTCTGTCCAGCGCAGCAGGTCCGCGGCGCCGGCGCCCTCGAGTTCGGCGGCGCCGCGGGCGGCCAACTCGCGGAGTTCGTCTTCGCTCGGCTTGGTCGCCTCACTCATCGAAGGTCTCCTTCCTCGGCGCGAACCGCCCACTGCGCGAATCGCTCCCCGGCGGTGCGGTGTTTGACGAAATTGCGCACCACCCGGTCGATGTAATCGCCCAGCTCGTCGCTGGTCACCTTGTGCTGGCGCAGTTTTCGGCCGAAGCCGCTGTCCAGGCCGAGGCTACCGCCCAGGTGCACCTGGAAGCCCTCGACCGAGTTGCCCTCACCGTCGTCGACCATCTGGCCCTTGAAACCGATATCGGCGATCTGAATTCGCGCACATGAGTTGGGGCAGCCGTTGATGTTGACGGTGATCGGCACGTCCAGGCGCGAGTTGATGTCGTCGAGACGGCGCTCCAGCTCCGGCACCAACGACTGTGCCCGCACCCGGGTTTCGGCGAAGGACAGCTTGCAGAACTCAATGCCGGTGCACGCCATCAGGTTTCGACGCCAATGCGAAGGCCGCGACTGCAACCCCAGCGCCTCGAGGCCGGCGATGAGGTCGTCGAGCTTGTCGTCGGCGATGTCGAGGATGACCAGCTTCTGGTAGGGGGTGAACCGGATGCGGTCGGACCCGGACTGCTCGGCCAAGTCGGCCACCGCCGCCAGGACGGTGCCGGACACCCGCCCCGCGATCGGAGCGACCCCGACGGCGTTGAGCCCGTTCTTGAGTCGTTGCACCCCGACGTGGTCGATCGGATGCGTGACCGGCTCGGGCGCCGGGCCGTCGATGAGCGGACGCTTGAGGTATTCGGTTTCCAGGACTTCCCGGAATTTCTCGACACCCCAGTCCTTGATCAGGAACTTCAGCCGCGCCTTGGCCCGCAGCCGGCGGTAGCCGTAGTCGCGGAATATCGACACCACGGCCGCCCAGACCTCGGGCACCTCGTCGAGCGGAACCCACGCGCCGACCCGCTGGCCCAGCATCGGGTTGGTGGACAGGCCGCCGCCCACCCACAGGTCCAGGCCGGGCCCGTGTTCGGGATGGTTGACGCCGATGAAGGAGACGTCGTTGACCTCGTGCACCACGTCCTGCAGACCCGAGATGGCGGTCTTGAACTTGCGCGGCAGGTCGGCGAACTCGGGCTTGCCGATGTAGCGGCGCACGATCTCGTCGATCGCCCAGGTCGGGTCGAGCACCTCGTCCAGCGATTCACCGGCCAGCGGCGAGCCCAGGATGACGCGGGGGCAGTCGCCGCACGCCTCGGCGGTCTGCAGCCCGACCGCGTCCAGGCGACGCCAGATCTCGGGGACGTTCTCCACCTCGATCCAGTGGTATTGCACGTTCTCGCGATCGGAGATGTCCGCGGTGTCGCGGGCGAACTCGATCGATATCTCGCCCAGCGTGCGCAGGGCGGCGGCCGACAGCGCGCCGCCGTCGCAGCGCACCCGCAGCATGAAGTATTTGGCCTCGAGCTTGTCCATGTTCTCGTCGCCGGTCCAGCTGCCGTCGTAACCCTGTTCGCGCTGGGTGTACAGGCCCCACCAGCGCATGCGGCCGCGCAGGTCGTTTTTCTCGATGCTGTCGAAGCCCTCTTTTGCGTAGACGTTTTCGATACGTTCCCGCACCTCGAGCGGCGGGCCGGCCTGCTTGAACTCCTCGTTGGGGTTCAGCGGCTCACGATCTCCCAGCGCCCACTGGCCCTCACTACGGGTCTTCGCGGGACGGGCTGTGGTCATTGAAAGGATCTCCTTCGCAAAACTCGTTGCAGGCGTGGAGGCGCAGCTCACCGGTGTTCTTCGGTGGGGGCAGATCCGGCGCCATCCTGGACGTGTAGGTGGGCGGGTCTACGACATCAAGACAGACAGCTACAGCTGCAGACACGCTTGAGATCGATATGCCGCCGCGCCACCAAGGCGATGCTCACGTGGGGGCTGGCGACGGTCACGGCCCCATTGTGCCATGGATCGTAAGCGGCGATGCAACCAGGTCAAACTTCTTCTCACGATGATCTAAATTACGCCATAAAGCTGGGTTATTAGACACACAAACCCCAGAATCGGCTGAGAGGACGGCGGCCAACCGTGCGATGATTTGGCATGGCCGTTCGCGAGGCGCCGGTGGACCTACCCGGCCTACAGCCGAGTCGCGGGCAACCGTTCGGCATCTACGTGCATGTCCCGTTCTGCATCACTCGGTGCGGGTACTGCGATTTCAACACCTACACCCCGGCTGAGCTGGGCGGTGTCAATCCGGACGGGTGGCTGCAGGCACTACACACGGAGCTGCAGCTGGCCGCCGCACGGCTGGACGCACCGACGGTGAACACCGTGTTCGTCGGGGGAGGGACGCCGTCGCTGCTCGGTGGTGAGCGCCTGGCGACATTGCTGAACATGCTGCGCGAACACTTCGTGCTGGCGCCCGACGCCGAGATCACCACCGAAGCCAACCCCGAGTCGACCTGGCCGGAATTCTTCGACGCGATCCGTGCCGCCGGGTACACGCGGGTGTCCCTCGGCATGCAGTCGGTGGCGCCCCGGGTGCTGGCCACCCTGGACCGGGTCCACTCACCGGGCCGATCGGCGGCCGCCGCCCGCGAGGCGATGGCCGCGGGCTTCGAACACGTCAGCCTCGACCTGATCTATGGCACCCCAGGCGAATCCGACGACGACGTCGCGCGCTCCGTCGACGCGGCGCTGGACAGTGGTGTCGATCATGTGTCGGCCTATGCCCTCGTCGTCGAGGACGGCACCGCGCTGGCCCGCCGGGTTCGCCAAGGTGAGCTCAGCGCTCCCGATGACGATGTGCTGGCGCATCGTTACGAATTGCTCGACGCTCAGCTGTCCGGGGCCGGGATGACGTGGTACGAGGTGTCCAACTGGTCGCGGCCGGGCGGTGAATGCCGGCACAACCTCGGCTATTGGGATGGCGGCCAGTGGTGGGGGGCTGGTCCGGGGGCGCACGGCTACGTCGGCACCACGCGATGGTGGAATGTCAAGCACCCCAACACCTATGCGGAGATGTTGGCCCCTGGAACTCAAGCCACGCTGCCGGTGGCAGGTTTCGAGCAGCTGGATGCCGACACCCTGCACACCGAAGACGTACTGCTGAAAATCCGCCTGCGCCAAGGGCTTCCGCTGACCAGCCTGGGCGAAGCCGAGCGCGAACGCGCCGAAACCGTGG
This sequence comes from Mycobacterium numidiamassiliense, assembly GCF_900157365.1. GTDB lineage: Bacteria > Actinomycetota > Actinomycetes > Mycobacteriales > Mycobacteriaceae > Mycobacterium > Mycobacterium numidiamassiliense. The sequence continues at coordinate 2,432,472 of NZ_FUEZ01000004.1, forward strand.
TCGCCGAGGGCTTGTTGGAGCCCGCCGGCGACAGGCTGGTCCTCACCGCGCGCGGACGGCTGCTGGCCGACGCGGTGGTGCGAACGCTGCTGGGATGACGGCCTGGGGTGTCAGACGCCGAACCACCGCTCGAAAACCCGCGCAATCTCGATGTAGAGCGGGATTCCGATGGTGACGTTGTAGGAGAACGTCAGACCCAACGATGCCGCCAGCGGTAGCGTCGGGCTCGCCTCGGGGATGGCCAGGCGCTGGACCGCGGGAACGGCGATGTAGGACGCCGCGCCGCAGAGAACCGCGAACAGCACGTAGGTCCCCGACTTGAAATCGGTGTGGGTCAGCGAGGCGTAGACGCAGGAGACGAAGATGCCAAGCGTCGCAAAGATATTCGGGGCGATCAGCGCGAAGGCGATGAAGCCGGGGCCCGCTGTTCTCAGGTCGCGCAGCTTGCGCGATGCCGTCATGCCCATCTCCAGCAGGAACAGACACAGCACACCCTGGAATGCCATAACGAAGAACTTGTCGTCGTCGGCAACCACCTTCTGCCCCTGCAGACCACTGATCAGGCCGATGATGATGCCGCCGATCAGCAGCACCAGCCCAGGGTTGAGGAACACTTCCTGGAACAGCTCGCGGGAGAAGAGCGAGGGCTTCTTGCCGGCCTTGGCGATCGGCGGGCTGACGTCGAGTTCCTCAGTGCGCTCGCCCTTTTCCAGCGAAAGCTCGATTTCGTCTTCGACCGCCAGCGAGCGCTCGCCATCCAGGCTCCCGCCCTGCGGGGGTCGCGCGGCGGTGCCGGGGCCGACCCCGACCTTGACCGGCGTGTACCCGGGCTCGTCTTCCATGTTGCCGGCCGCGTCCATGCCCCGGTGCCGCAGGCGGGCGACCAGGTACAGCGCCACCAGGCAGCCGGGAATCTCCATGACGGCCAGCATGACGGGCATGTACGCGTTGAAGGCGATGCCGACGGCGGTCAGGACGGCCACACAGGTGGCGAACGTGCCCGCCGAGTCCGACCCGTAGTAGCCGGCGACGGTGGCCTTGTCTATTCGTCGCAGCTTGGTCATCCAGCCCAACAGGAAGTAGGCGAAACCGCCGATCAGGAAGTTCAGCGCGAATCCCACCGCCATGAATCCGACGATGACCCCGATGCTGGATTGGCTGATCTTGGCCAGCTCTTCACCGCCGTGCCAGCCGATAGCCAGCAACAGGTACATGGTCAGGCCCTGATAAATCACATAGGGAAACTCGAACCGCACCTTCAGGATTGGAATCAGGAACCCGAAGTAGAAGAACAACAGCAGCGGTTTGAACAGGTTGTGCGTGAAGTTGTGCCAGAACTCCTGAAGCATTGGGGCCTCTCTCGGGTTCGCGATGTCGTTCCGGGGAGGCACCGTCCGCAAAGCGGGCAACCACGAACCATCCCGACGACCGAGGAAAACTTAGCCCCGGCGCTGTCGATCCGCCACTCAGTAAAAACGTAAAAACCCCAGGGCAGCACTGCTTCACAGGAACTTATGATCAACGCAAAAAGCCAGCTCAGGACGCCGTCTTCGGGCCCGTTTCAGGGCTTATGGGCGAATTTCGTTGGGAGTTTGCTGTGCATCTACTGTCAGATTATTGGACTTCCACGATTGCTAGGAAATTAGCGAGGGCCTGACGCCGGCACCGCGTTTGCGATGCGTCACCGAGAGCCAGGCCGACGGCGAATAATGCGTGGTTATTTCCTCGAAGCCGTCGACCCGGGAAACCGAAAGGATGCCGGTTTCTTGGCTAATTTCGAGTTCGTCGCCGTCGGATCCCTGAACCTCTTCGCCGTTCGCGAGTCGGATGACGAACATGGGGTTCCTCTCGGATCCGTGGGCTTTCTATTGGCGGTCCGGAGTTAGCTGAGAGGCTCACAGCGACCGCATTAAAGTTGTGTTAAGCATTTCTGCCCCGCGCGCGTCAAGCGCACCTATGCACACCCGCTGCCCCTTGGGCGCAAAGATTCCGTAAAAAAATCCCCAAGCCAGCAAACCAACGATGGTACGCAGATTCTGGTTACGGTAATCGGTCGCTCGGTCATCCGTAAGTGGGCGAACGGAAACATTCTCGGTATTTCAGGGTGGGCGACGCGACGACAGGCCGACCAGACAGTAGTGCTAGGGCTAACACCTGCGGGAACGTTACGTGGTACTGGTGTGCAGACCCTGAAGATAGCGCGGATGCGCCGGTTGGCGCTTTACGTCCGGGCGAGATTTTATCGCCCACGCCCACGCCCACGCCCACGCCCACGCCCACGCCCACGCCCACGCCCACGCCCACGCCCACGCCCACGGCCGGGCTGGGACGATTCCACGGTCGCATTGCGCTCGCCGGGAGGGGTTGGCGCGGAGTTTCATAGGTTAGGCTACATTTACTAGCTGTGACCGACGTCAGCGTTGCGACAAGTTCCCCCGGCATGGTGTCTCGACCGATTCCCGTTCCCGCCCACATCGATCCTGCCGACTTGGCGGCCGAGCTGGCCACAGTGCTGCCGGAGCGGGCGGACGATGAATATCTGCTCTACGAGCACGACGGCCAATGGGTACTGGCCAGCGGCGTGCAGGCGATGGTCGAGCTGGACAGCGACGAATTACGGGTCACCAGCGACGGCGTGACCCGGCGACAGCAATGGTCCGGACGCCCGGGACCGGTGCTGGGCGAGGCGGTCGATCGGCTGTTGCTCGAGACCGATCAGGCCTTCGGCTGGATCGCGTTCGAATTCGGCATCTACCGCTACGGGCTGCAGCAGCGGTTGGCGCCCCAGACCCCGCTGGCTCGAATCTTCGCGCCCCGCAACCGGATCGTCGTCAGTCACGAGGATGTTTCGTTCTTCGGCGAGTCGGTCGGCCACCGCGAGGCGGTACTCGAATTACTCCACAGAGGCGTGCCCGACGTGCCCGACGCGCGAGAGATCGGTGTCACCGACGACGCGTCGGGCTATCGCCACCGAGTGGCGGCGGCGGTGGCCGAGATCGCCGCGGGCCGCTACCGGAAAGTAATCCTGTCCCGCAGCGTGGAAGTGCCTTTCGCCCTTGACTTTCCTGCGACCTACCGGCTGGGGCGTCGCAACAACACCCCGGTGCGGTCGTTCTTGTTGCGGCTGGGCGGAATTCGGGCCGTCGGCTACAGCCCCGAGCTTGTCGCCGCGGTCCGCGATGGTGAGGTCGTCACCGAGCCGCTGGCTGGTACCCGCGCGTTCGGTCGTGGCGCGAAGAATGACCGGCAGGCTCGCGACGACCTGGAGTCGAATTCGAAAGAGATTGTCGAGCATGCGATTTCGGTGCGCAGTTCGCTGCAGGAGATCGGTGAGGTCGCTGAGGAAGGAACGGCGGTGGTCACCGATTTCATGACGGTGCGCGAGCGGGGGAGTGTGCAGCACCTCGGCTCCACCATCAGCGCCCGGCTGGATTCGTCGAGCGATCGGATGGATGCCCTGGAAGTGTTGTTTCCCGCGGTCACCGCGTCCGGCATTCCGAAAGACACCGGAGTCGACGCCATCCTTCGTCTCGACGAAGTTCCGCGGGGACTGTATTCCGGTGCGGTGGTGATGCTTTCGGCAGACGGCGGGTTGGATGCAGCGCTGACGCTGCGGGCGGCCTACGAATCCGACGGCAAGACGTGGCTGCGGGCCGGCGCCGGCATCATCGCGGAATCGAATCCCGAACGTGAATTCGAGGAGACGTGCGAGAAGCTGTCCACGCTGGCGCCGTATCTGGTTGAGCGCCAGTAGTTCTCAGTTGGCCTTGTGCCGGCGCGCGGAGAGTTCGTCGGGCACCGCGTCGGATGACCGCTCGAGGTAGTCGGCGAGGATACGGCTGACCAAGGACTCGATGTTCGATTCGATCGACGACGCGAGGGTTGCCGCGACGGTCGCCACCGCCTGAGTGCGGAACCGAACCAGAATGGTGAGCAGCTCGGCGATCTCGGAATCCGCGGGCAGAGGCTGGCCCGGCTTGATCCTGTCCATAACGTGTTCGGCTCCGGCGCGGACCAGCATGTCGCTGATCTTGTCGATCTCGGGGACGATCTGCTCATGCAGGTCGACGAGCTTGTCCAATTCGACGCCGTAGCCCCGGATCTCGTTGAACGCCTCGATCAGTTTGGGCCGGGTCACTGTGGCCTGATCGCCGTCGACCCGGATCACCTGCAGTCCGACCAGCCGCTCGAATGCGCGTGGATCGTCGACCAGCCGCTGGGCGTCGACGAGCGGGATGGTCTCCGGCTTCTCGGTGGTCCAGGTGCCCACGATGGCGGTCTCCAGGCCCAAGACATCGCCGAGGTTCTTGCCGTCCTCCCACGCGCTGAGCATTTCCCGCACATGTGCGATGTTGTAACCGCGGTCGAGCATCGACGTGATCAGTCGCAGCCGGGTCAGGTGTGTGTCGTTGAACAAGGCGATGCGGCCTACCCGCAGGGGCGGTGGGAGCAGCCCGCGGTCGCGGTACACCCGGATATTGCGGGTGGTGGTGCCGGCCAGCCGGGCCAGGTCGTCGATGCGGTACTCCCCGGACGCCGCGGCGTCGTGCGGGTGGCGCGTGGCCGCGTCGAAAAGCTGCGACACCGCGGTCTCGATGAAGTCGCGCGATTGGCGGCGAACCCGCTTGGGAGCCCTTCGCACGTTGTACAGGACGCTGGCGATCGTGCCGGGTTCGGGTCGGGGCGGTCGGTCGTATGCCATCTCAGTGGGTCACCTTAGGCGGTGGAAGTGACGCGCGAGCTGGCCCGGTGCGCCACCGCCTGGTAGTCCGCGTGGCGAAAGTCGCTCATCTGGCGAAGATACTGCGTCGCAAAGCCCGGGTACATCGAGCCGTTGAACCCGTCCTTGGTGAGATACCAACTGCGGCAACCCGACATCCACGTCGTCTTGGTGAGCCGGCGCTGGATGTCCGCGTTGTGGCGCAGCTGGACGTCTTCGCGCACATCGAGATAGCGCAGGTCGTCGTCGAGGATGGTGCGGATACCGCGCACCGCGTAATCGAGCTGGCCTTCGATGTAGACCAGCAGCGAGTTATGGCCCGGCCCGGAGTTGGGGCCGGTCATGAAGAACAGATTCGGGTAGCCGTGGGCGTTGATGCTCTTGTAAGCCTGTGCGCCGTCGGCCCATTCGGCGGCCAGCGACCGGCCGCCGAGGCCGGTGATACCGAACGGCGGCCCGGTCAGGTGGACGTCGTAACCGGTGGCGAAAACGATGCAATCGAGGTGATGTTCGACACCGTCGCTGGTGCGGATGCCGACCGGGCTCAGCGTCGCGATCGGCCAGCCGATCAGTTTGCAGTTGTCGCGCTGCAGCGCCGGGTAGTAGTCGCTGGAGACCAGCATCCGCTTGCAGCCGGGTGCGAAGTCGGGGGTCAGCTGCCGGCGCAACCAGGGGTCTTTGACCTGGGCGCGTAGATGGGCCTGGCCCAGTCGCGCCACCAGCGAGGTGAGCGGGGTGTCCCACACCAGCGCCGTGGCGCTGGCTTCGTGGCCCCAGAACAACGCTTGGCGGGCAAGTTGTTGGATGGCAGGAACTTTGGCGAACAAGGCCTGCACCGCCGACGGGGTCGCCATGTCCAGGCGAGGCAGCACCCAGCCGGGGGTGCGCTGGAACACCTTGACGAATCCGGCCCGCTTGACCAGTTCGGGAATGATCTGGATGGCGCTGGCGCCGGTACCGATGACGGCGACCTTTTTATCCGTGAAGTCGTAGTCGTGATCCCAGCGGGCACTGTGGATCTTGTGTCCGGAGTAGCTGTCCAGCCCGCGGATGCCGGGGAAACTGACATCCGACAGCGGGCCGGACGCCAGGACGACGGTGCGGGCCCGAAAGCGCTTGCGGTTCTTGGTCTTGGCCGTCCACACACCGGCGTCCTCGTCGAAGGTCAGGTCGCTGACCTCGTGGCTGAACCGGATGTGACGACGGATGTCGAACTTGGTCGCCATGTCCTCGAGGTGGCGGCAGATCTCCGGGGCGGGCGAGTAGGTCCGCGACCATGTCGGGTTCTTCACGAACGAGTACGAGTACAGCAGCGACGGCACGTCGCAGCTGGCACCCGGATAGGTGGTGTCCCGCCAGGTTCCGCCGACCCGGTCGGCGCGCTCCAGGATGGCGACGTCGTCAATCCCGGCGTCTGCCAGCCGAATTGCGGTACCGAGTCCGGTGAAGCCGGCTCCGATGATCAGTGTCGCGTAGGTGTGCTCGGGTGCCACGGTCACGCCGCCGGGTTGTGGGTGAGTTCTTTGGACCAGGCTGGCATCGGCCTCAGCAGCGCCTTGGGATAGAAATCCGACAGCCACACCATGGAATTGGCCAGCAACTGATAGGGGTGCCGCGGGTTGACCACCCACCCGCCATGTCGCCTCAGCAGCTTGTATGCGGGCACCCGCGGGGTGCGCTCGCCACGTTCGCCCAGTTGCTGGAACCGTTTGACCGCGTTGTACAGCCGCTCGGCGTCCATGCCCATGCCGGCCATCTCGTTGCGGATGCGGTTGAGCAGCGGCACGTACATGAGGGCCCCGAGGATCAGGCCCGGAGTTGCCAAGCGGCCGACGAATTCGATGGCCAGTCGACGGGCGGATGCGTTGCCGATCATTTCAAGGACCTCGAAATCGACGGCGATGTGCCGTGATTCGTCGTTGTTGATCTTCTCGAACACCTGATGGCAGACCGGGTCCTGGACGCTGTCGAGCAGGAATTTCAGCAGCGCACCGTCGAGGGCGACCTCGAGCATCGGAATCACGGTGCCCAGCACCGACAACGGCATGTCGTCGGAGTAGGCGTCCAGCCATTCGATCGCCAAGCGGATGTTGACGTTGGGTTTGGGCACCTCGCCCTCTTCGAGCATGCCCCAGCGCTTCATCAGGGCCAGTTCCGCGTTGGCGTGGCGCTGCTCCTCGGCATGGAAATACCGGTAGATCTCCGCGATGGTCGGGTCGGGTGCCTTCTTGGCGAGCGCCGCGAAGCCGCGGGCGCCGATGTTCTCGATCCAGCAGAGGTCGGTCATGAACGCCTTGAGCTTCGGACGGAACTCGGGCCGGATGGTTTCGGCGCCCGGTGCCTCCCAATCGATATCGGCCAGCGCCCACTGACGATCCTGGATCTTGGCGAGCATGGCTTCCATGTCGATGGCCACCAGCAGCTCCCTATCTTTCGGGGTTATCAGTGCATGTTCGCGCGGGACACCAGGCCAACTGCGCGGGTATAGGCTTGCGGGGCAAGACGTTTGACGCCCCAGCTGAACTTGGCGTCAAGTTGCGGCATGCAGTACAGCTCGCCGCGGTCGTGGGCATCCAGGCAAATCCGCGCCACCTTCTCGGGCGAGAATCCGATCCAGCGCGTCAACCTGGCGGCCAGTTCGCAGGATTCCTCGGTGATGCGGCCGGATTCGAGGATGTTGGTCGCGACGAACGTCGGGCACAGCACCGTGACCCGCACGGGGGTGCGGGACAGTTCGGCCGCCAGCGTTTCGGACAGCGAGAGCACACCGGCCTTGCTGACGTTGTAGGCCGCCATGCCCGGAGCCGCGCCGAACGCCGCCGCCGAGGCGACGTTGATGATGCCGCGTGGGGCATGCCCAGGTCCCCAAGGACCGGCCTCGCGCAGGATGGGGGTGAACACATGGCAGCCGTGGATGGCTCCCCACAGGTTGATGCCCAGGGTCCATGCCCAATCGTCCAGGGACACTTCGCCGATGGCCGCGCCGCCGGCGCCGACACCGGCATTGTTGACTACCAGCGTGGGCGCCGCCCCAAACCAGGACTGCGATTCTTGCGCCAGTGAGTTGACGTCCTCGATCTTCGACACGTCGCAGCGCACGGCCACCGCCTTTGCGCCCTGCGCGATAATCGCGTCGGCCGTGATTTGGGCTGAGGCTTCATCGATGTCGCTGCACACCACCGCGCCACCGCGACGGGCGAGTTCGACGGCGAATGCCGCGCCGATCCCGCTGCCGGCGCCGGTCACGACGGCCGACGCGCCACGGCTGGTGCGGGTCCTTCGCCACAGCCTGTCCAGGGGACCGAACATCGCCGCACCGCGGAAGCGCGGTGAACCCCGAACCGGAATCCCCTCCGTCATGAATCGCAGTCAATACTAAATGGTGACATTAGTCAATGGCAGCTTTTGTGGCCGCGCAGATCTTGGGCGACGACTCGAGGTCGGGCGATACTGGCAGTGACCACCGTGTTTGGCTACTAGGAGAGCGGGAATTTCTGTGCTATGCGCGGCCCGGCCCTGCGGCCGCAGCACGGTAGATGATCATCGACGGCCTTGGTCGGCATGGAAGGAATTTGGGAGGACCGATGACAGAGTTGACCACGGGAAAGGCGTTCCCCGATGTGGTGGTCACCGCTGTAGCTATGACGACGGCGCTGGCAACAGACGCCGAGAGCACGTGGAAGTTGTTGCTGGACGGCCACAGTGGTATCCGCGTACTCGATAGGCCGTTCGTCGAGGAGTTCGAAATGCCGGTCCGCATCGGCGGCCGCCTATTGGAGGACCTCGAAAGTCAGCTGACGCGGATCGAGCTGCGTCGGACCGCGTACCTGCAACGGATCTCGACCATCGTGGGCCGCCGGGTGTGGGAGAACGCCGGCGCGCCCGACGTCGATGGCAACCGGCTGTTGGTGTCGATCGGCACCGGCTTCGCCTCGAACGAAGAGATTGTCTTCAGTTATGACGATATGCGCGCTGGCGGCCTGAAGGCGGTCTCCCCGCTGGGGATCCAGAAATTCATGCCGAACGGCGCCGCCGCGGCCGTGGGGTTGGAACGGCAGGCCAAGGCTGGCGTGCTCACCTCGGCGTCGGCGTGCGCGTCCGGCTCGGAGGGCATAGCCCGGGCCTGGCAGCAGATAGTGCTCGGGGAAGCCGATATCGCGATCTGCGGGGGCGTGGAGACCCAGATCGAAGCGGTCCCGATCGCCGCGTTCTCCCAGATGCGCGGCTGGATGTCGACCGAAAACGAGGATCCGGCGCGAGCTTGTCGCCCGTTCGACAAGGACCGAAGCGGATTTGTCTTCGGTGAGGCCGGTGCATACATGGTGATCGAGACCGAGGAACACGCCAAAGCTCGCGGCGCCAATATTCTGGCTCGAATCATGGGGGCCAGCATCACATCGGACGGGTTCCACTTGGTGGATCCGGACCCTGACGGGGTAGAAGCGGGGCGCGCCATGACGCGCGCGATCCAGCTGGCCGGCCTCAGTCCCAACGACATCGATCACGTCAATGCCCACGCCACCGGCACCCAGGTCGGTGATCTGGCCGAGGCCAACGCCATTAACAACGCCCTCGGCAGCAACAGCCCGGCCGTGTACGCGCCGAAAGGCGCGCTCGGACACTCAGTGGGCGCCGTCGGCGCCGTGGAATCGATCTTGACCGTGATGGCGTTGCGGGATCAGGTGATTCCGCCGACGCTCAATCTGGAAAACCTTGACCCCGAGATCGACCTGGACGTGGTCGCCGGTGAGCGACGGCCCGGGAACTACCGCTACGCGATCAACAACTCGTTCGGATTCGGCGGCCACAACGTGGCAATCGCCTTCGGGCGCTACTGATGCGCTTCGTCAGCTTCCGTGGCTGAGCTGACGGACGATCGCCTTCTTGTCGATCTTTCCGATCGGGGTGGTGGGCAACGTCGTCATCGCGACCAGTACGTCCGGCCGGGCGTGTGCGGCGACACCACGCTCGTCGAGGTAGGCGTTCAGCTCGGCAAGACTGATCGCCTTCCCACTGAAAACGATTGCGGCACAGATTTTCTCGCCCAGATATGGATCGGGAAGCGGCACCGCTGCGGCCGAGAAGATCACCGGGTGGGTCAGCATCCGCTCTTCGAGGTCCTGGGCGGCGATCGTCTCACCGGCGCGGGTGATGACGTCCTTGACGCGGCCGGTGACCACCAGGTTGCCGTCGTCTCGCCGGCGGATCAGGTCGCTGCTGCGGTAGAACCCGGCGGGATCGAAGCTGCGCTCGTTGTCGCGCTCGGCGCGAAAGTAGCCGTTGAGGGTGTATGGGCCGCGCACCAGTAACTCGCCTTCCTCGCCCGGACCCACCTGCCGGCCCGTGCTGTCGACGATCCGAAGTTCGTCGGCCACACACAGGGGCCGGCCCTGGGTGTTTTCGAGCACCTCTACCGGATCGTCGAGGCGGGTGTAGTTCAGCAGCCCTTCGGCCATCCCGAACACCTGCTGCAGACCCGGGGTCAGGGTGTCGCGTACCCGACGGGCATCGTCAGGCTCCAGCTTGGAACCGCCAATCTGCAAAATGCGCAATGTCTTTGGGGTCACCGGCTCCCACTCGCAGGCCTGTGCCCACAGCTTGGCCAGCGCGGGCACCAGGGCGGTGACCGTGACGCCGTGACGCGCGATGGCGGCGAAGGCGGCCTCCGGGCTGGGGTCGGTGCCGAACACCGTGGTGGCGCCGACGGCGATCGCGCCGAGCAGTCCCGGGCACGCCAGCGGGAAGTTGTGGCCCGCGGACAGCGCCACCAGATAGACGTCGTCGGCGCGCAACCGGCAGAGCTCGGCGCTGGCGGTGGCGTTGAACACGTAGTCGTCGTGGGTGCGGGGGATGAGCTTGGGCAGCCCGGTGGTGCCGCCCGAAACCAGCAGCAGGGCAGGCGATCCCGGATCGGGGGGTGGTGACGGGCCGGTGGCCGGTGCGGCGGAGCCACACAGTTGCCGCCAGGAGAGGAAGGACTCCGCGTCGCCGTCGACGATGACGTGCCGCAGTCCGGGGTGGCCCTGGACCAGGCCGCGCGCCATCGCCCGGTAGTCGAATCCGCTTGCCGTGTCGGTGATCAGCAGTCCGCTCGCCCGGCCGACGTCGATGAAGTGTCCCAGCTCCGCGGCGCGATGACCCGGCAGGCACATCACCGGGATCGCCCCGGCCCGCAGCAGCCCGAACAGCGCCACCGCGAATTGCGAGCCGTTCGGCAATTGCAGCAGTATCCGATCGCCCGCCCCGATGCCCAGGCCGCGCAACCCGGCGGCGGCGCGGTTGGCCGCCTCGTCGAGTTCGGCGAAAGTCAGGCCATCGCCGGGTTCCGCGGGGGCGTCGAGCACCGCGATTCTCCCGGGCCAGCGTTGCGCAGCGTTGGCCAGGAGGGTGTCGAGGGGGCGGCCCGTCCAATAGCCCGCGGCCCGGTACGACGCGGCCCGCTCGGCAGGGAACGGCACGAAGCCCTCCAGGGACTGCGCTGTGTTCTCGGACACCTCGGCTCCTTAGAGGGGGGTTTGGTAGCAGCGGCGCAACGACAGGAGTTAGGGTAACTCCTAAAAATTAGGGCAGCCTGTGCTAATTAAGGGAGGAACCGGTGGTGCGTTCCCCGTCGTGCTCGGAGGATGTCCGGGCAGAGGTGGCGGAACTGCTCGGCGTCGGCGTCGACGCGGTGCACCCCGACAGCAATCTGATCGGCCAGGGGCTGGACTCGATCAGGATGATGACGCTGGCCGGTCGCTGGCGTCGTCAGGGCATTGACGTCGATTTCGCCACCCTGTCCGCCTCTCCCACCATAGAGGCCTGGTCGGCGCTGGTCACCGCCGGTGCGCAGGCCGTCGGCGCACCCGAGGCGGCCGCCGTGGTCGGCCACGACGCCACCACGCCCGACGCCACCACGCCCGGCGCCGCGGATGACTCCGGCGCAGCTGGGCGGCCCTTTCCGCTGGCCCCGATGCAGCACGCGATGTGGATCGGTCGCGAACCCGGCCAGCAGTTCGGCGGTGTGGCCGGGCACCTCTATGTCGAATTCGACGGCGGCTCGACCGACCCGGACCGGCTGCGCGCGGCGGCCACCCGGCTGGCGCGGCGGCACCCGATGCTGCGGGTGCGGTTCCTGCCCGACGGCACCCAGCGCATCGCCTCGCCCGACGAATGCGGCGACTTCGTAGTCACCGTCGAAGATCTGCGCCACCTGGACGCCGACCTCGTCGAGCAGCGGCTCGCGGCGACCCGGGATGCCAAGTCGCACCAGCAACTCGACGGCGCGGTGTTCGAGCTCGCGTTGACGCTGCTGCCCGGCGAGCGTTCGCGACTGCACGTCGATCTGGATATGCAGGCCGCCGACGCCATGAGCTACCGCACTCTGATGTCCGACCTGGCCGCGGAGTATCTGGGCCGTGATCTGCCCGAATTGGCCTACAGCTACCGCGAATACCGCGAGGCGATCGCGCGCGACGAGGCGCAGCCGCAACCGGCCCGCGACGCCGACCGGGACTGGTGGGCCCGGCGCATCCCGCAGCTGCCGGATCCGCCGATGCCGCCGCTGACCGGTGGCCGCGACTCCCGGCGAAGCACGCGCCGCTGGTACTGGTTGGACCCGGCCACCCGCGACGCCCTGTTTGCGCGAGCGCGAGCGCGAGGAGTCACCCCGGCCATGGCGCTGGCCGGGGCATTCACCAACGCACTGGCGCGCTGGTCGGCCACGTCGCGGTTTCTGCTGAATGTCCCGCTGTTCGGGCGCCAGGCGCTGCACCCCGATGTCGACCTGCTGGTCGGTGACTTCACCTCCTCGCTGCTGCTCGACGTCGACCTGACGGGCGCGGGCACCGCGACTCAGCGGGCGTGGGCGGTGCAGGAGTCGATGCGGACCGCGGCCGCGCATTCGGCGTACCCCGGACTCTCGGTGCTGCGCGACCTCAGCCGCCATCGCGGCACCCAGGTGCTGGCGCCGGTGGTTTTCACCAGTGCGCTGGGGCTCGGCGAGTTGTTCAGCGCCGACGTGACCGAGCAGTTCGGCACGCCCGAGTGGATCATCTCGCAGGGCCCCCAGGTGCTGCTGGACGCGCAGGTGACCGAGTTCGACGGCGGTGTGCTGGTGAACTGGGACGTGCGTGACGGTGTGTTCGCCCCGGGCGTCATCGACGCCATGTTCACCCACCAGATCGACGAGCTGCTCCGACTGGCCTCCGCCGACGACGCTTGGGATGCAGCGGATCGCTGGACGTTGCCGGCCGCACAGCGGGCGGTGCGGGATGCCGTCAACGGCCGCACCGCCGAATCCAGCGGAGAAGCGTTGCACGACGGGTTCTTTCGGCAGGCCGAGCAGCGGCCCGACGCGCCAGCGGTGTTCTCCAGTTCGGGGGACCTCAGTTACGCGCAGCTGCGCGATCAGGTGCTGGCCGTCGTTGCGGCGTTGCGGGCGAGCGGAATAGGCGCCGGCGACACGGTCGCCGTTGTCGGCCCCAAGTCCGCCGAACAGGTGCCCGCCGTGTTGGGCATCCTCGCCGCCGGCGCGGCGTATCTGCCGATCGGTGTCGATCAACCTCGCGACCGAGCCGAACGCATCCTCGAGACCGGCCAGGCGCGCCTGGCCCTGCTGTGCGGCGGGCAGCGGCTGTCGCTGCCGGTGCCCGCACTGACGCTTGCCGACGTGCTGGCCGACGCGCGTGCCGGCGCCGAGTTTGGCTCGGGCAGGGTCGATCCCGCCGGCCTGGCCTACGTGTTGTTCACCTCGGGCTCGACGGGTGAGCCCAAGGGCGTAGAGGTCACCCACGATGCCGCGATGAACACCGTCGAATTCGTCGGCCGTCACTTCGAGATCGGCCCGGGCGACCGCTGCCTGGCCCTGTCCACGCTGGAGGGCGACATCTCGGTGATGGACCTCTTCGTCACGCTGCGGACCGGCGGGTCGATCGTGGTGGTCGACGAAGCGCAGCGCCGCGATCCCGACGCGTGGGCCCGGCTCATCGACACTCACCGCGTCACGGTGCTGCACTTCATGCCGGGCTGGCTGGAGATGCTGATCGCGGTCGGCCACGGCCGGCTGTCCTCGGTGCGGGTCGTGCCCACCGGCGGCGACTGGGTGCGCCCCGAGGTGGCGCGGCGGCTGCGGGCCGAGGCGCCCAATCTGCGCTTCGCCGGTCTGGGTGGCGCGACCGAAACCCCGGTGCACAACACGATTTTCGAGGTGCCCGACGTCGGAGAGCTACCGGCGGACTGGACGGCGCTGCCCTTCGGTACCCCGCTTGCCAACAACGCCTGCCGCGTCGTCAGCGACACCGGCGACGACTGCCCCGACTGGGTTGCCGGTGAGTTCTGGGTGTCCGGGCGCGGCCTCGCGCGCGGCTATCGCGGGCGTCCCGATCTCACGGCGGAGCGCTTCGTCGCGCACGACGGCCGGCGCTGGTACCGCACCGGCGACCTGGCCAGGTACTGGCCGGACGGCACCATCGAATTCGTCGGCCGCGCCGATCACCGGATCAAGATCAGTGGCTACCGAGTCGAGCTCGGCGAAGTCGAGGCCGCGATCCGGCGGCTGCCAGGAGTCGAGATCGCTGTGGCCGCAGTCCTTTCCGGTGGGTCCGAGGTGCTGGCCGCTGCGGTCTGCGTGGCGGCCGGTTGTGACGCCGACGCCGAGCGGATCCGCGGTGCCCTCGCCGATCTGCTTCCCGCACACATGATTCCGCGTCACATCGTGGCGATGGAGAGCATTCCGTTCACCGACGCCGGCAAAATCGACCGGCGTGCCGTCGCTGCCCACCTGTCCGCCGCGGTCGCCGGCTCGGGCATGGACGCTCCCGGTTATCGGGCCCCGTCGACGGCGCTGGAATCCGCACTGGTCGCGATCGTCGTGGACCTGCTCGGGTTGGATCGCGTCGGCGTCGACGACGACTTCTTCGCGCTCGGCGGCGATTCGGTGCTGGCCACCCAGGCGGTCGCGCGAATTCGCGCCTGGCTGGACACGCCGAACGTCATGGTCGCCGACATCTTCGCCAACCGAACGGTGTCGGCGCTCGCCCGGTTGCTCGGCCGCGGCGAGCGCGACTCCGGGCGGCTCGACCAGGTCGCCGAGTTGTATCTGGAGGTTATCGGCATGGACGCTGATTCGGTGCTCGCGGAATCCGGGCAACCCGTGAAATGCGAAACGGCGCAATGACGTTCCAAGACCTGGTTACCATGCCTTCCACATTTCCGTCCTGGATCAAGCTGATCCCCGGACGCGGCGCCGGTCCATCGGCGGGCGCGATAGTGGTGTTCCCGCATGCCGGTGCGGCGGCCGCGAGCTACCGGGTGCTGGCCGCCGCATTGGCCGCGGGCGCCGATACCTACATCGTGCAGTACCCGCAGCGCGCCGACCGGCTCAGCGAACCCGCCCACGAAACCGTGCATGACCTTGCTGTCGGTCTCTTCGAGGCCGGCCCGTGGGCCAGTGTGGCGCCGTTGCAGTTGTTCGGCCACAGCATGGGCGCCGTCGTCGCGTTCGAATTCGCCCGGGTCGCCGAAGAACACGGCGTCGCCGTGCGGAAGCTGTGGGCGTCGGCGGGCCCACCGCCCTGCGTCGTTGCCGATATGCCCGAATTGCCGACCAGCGACGATGAGGTACTCGCGGAGCTCGCCGATCTGGGCGGCACCGATCCCGAACTGCTTGCCGACGAAGAGTTCGCCGAACTGCTCACCACCGCGATGCGCGCCGACTACCGAGCATTCAACCGCTACGACCCCAGTCCCGAGGTCTGCATCGGCGCCGACATCCATGTTCTGGGTGGCCGCGATGACCACCGCATCGCCACCGAGGTGCTGCGGCTCTGGGAAAACCACACCGCCGGGGCGTTCGACCTATCGCTGCACGACGGCGGGCACTTCTACGTCTACGAGCATGTCGAGACGATTGCCGCGCAGGTGAATGCCGATGTATGACAACGGATTCGATGCCAGCGACCCCATCGTCATCGTCGGCATGGCCTTGGAGGCGCCCGGCGGTATCGACACCGCCGACGGCTTCTGGGAGCTGTTGGCGCACGGCCGCGAGGCGCTGGGTCCGTTCCCCACCGATCGGGGTTGGGCGGTCGCGGACCTGCTGGCCGGGTCGCGGCGCAGCGGCTTCAAAGAGATCCACGATAGTGGTGGATTCCTCAGCGGGGCAACCACATTCGACCCCGAATTTTTCGGTATCTCGCCCCGTGAGGCCATCGCGATGGACCCGCAGCAGCGGGTCGTGCTCCGCGTCTCCTGGCGTGCGGTGGAAAACAGCGGCATCAATCCCGACGATCTCGCCGGGCACGACGTGGGCTGCTTTGTCGGTGCGTCGGCCACCGGGTACGGGCCCGAGATGGCGGAGTTCTCCGGGCATAGCGGCCATCTGCTCGCCGGGACGGCGTTGAGCGTGATCTCCGGCCGCGTGGCCTACACACTGGGGCTGTCCGGCCCGGCGCTGACCCTCGACTGCTCGTGCGCCTCCGCCCTGGTGGCGTTTCATGTCGCCGTGCGTGCGTTGCAGAATGGCGATTGCGAGCTGGCGCTGGCCGGTGGCGTCAACGTGCTCGGCTCTCCGGGCTTCTTCGTCGAGTTCTCCAAACAGCACGCCCTCTCCGATGACGGTGTCTGCCGCCCCTACAGCGCGCACGCCAGCGGAACCGTGTGGGCCGAGGGCGCGGCGATGTTTGTGTTGCAACGCCGATCGGCAGCGCTGCGCGACGGCCGGCCGATCCTGGCCGAGGTCCGCGCCACCGCCGTCAACCAGGACGGGCGCAGCGCCGGTCTGTCCGCCCCCAGCGAGGAAGCCCAGATTCGGCTGTTCCGGCGGGCCATCAGCCACGCCGGGATCAAGCCCGGAGAAGTAGGCATGATCGAGGGACATGGCACCGGTACCCGGCTCGGTGATCGCACCGAACTACGTTCGCTGGCAAAGACATACGGGGAGGCCGAAGCCGGTTCCGGAGCGCTGCTGGGTTCGGTGAAATCCAACGTCGGCCATTCGCTGGCCGCTTCCGGCGCGCTCGGGCTGGCCAAGGTGCTCGTCGCCGCCGAACACCGCGCCGTGCCGCCCACGTTGCACGCGGCCGAGCCCAGTACTGAAATCAATTGGGAAACTCAGGGTTTGCGGCTGGCGCAGACATTGACCCCGTGGCCTGCGGTTGCCGGGCAGCGCACCGCCGTGGCGTCGGCGTTCGGCATCGCCGGTACCAATGCTCATCTCATTGTGTCCGTGCCCGAGGTCGCATAGTGCTGGATGACCCGCTGCCAGATGGCCGTGTTCCGGTGCTGCTCACCGCACACGACAAAGAACTGATCCGCCAGGAGGCGGCGGGCATTGTGGACTATCTCGATCGCGCCACCGAATCGGCGGATGTCGTCGGGGCGATCGCGTCGAGCTTGCTGCGGCTGCGCCGGGTCCGGCGCCACCGCGCCGTGGTGCGGGCCGCGGACCGCACCGAGCTCGTCGCGGCGCTGTCGGCGATCGCGCGCGGCGAAGATCACGATCTGGTTGCCCGGGCGACGAAGACCGCGGCCCCGCGTATCGCGTTCGTGTTCCCGGGCCAGGGCAACCAATGGCGCGCGATGGGAGCGGACGCCTACCGGCGACTGACGGCCTACCGGGAGACCGCTGACCACTGCGCCGAAGCCTTCCTCGCCGCCGAATTACCCTCTCCGCTGCCCTATCTCGTGGGCGGGCTGGACCGGGACTGGTCACGGACCGAGATTCAGGGGGCGCAGTTCACGCACGCGGTCGGCCTGGCCGCGGTCTGGCGGTGCTACGGCGTGGTGCCACAGATGACCGTCGGGCACAGCCTCGGTGAGGTCGCCGCGGCCCATGTCGCCGGGACGGTATCGCTGCCGGACGCGGTCGCATTGGTGGCCGCGCGCGCGAGCGTCGTCGACCGGTTGACCGGCCGCTACGCGATGGCGGTCCTGGGCGTCGGCGCACCGGAGACGGAGTCAGTGCTGGCCGACACGGCGGGCTGGCTGGAAGTCTCGGCGGTCAACGGGCCGTCGTCGACCGTGGTCTCCGGTGATCGCGACGCTGTGGATGCCGCGGTGCGACTGGCGGGACAACGAGGCATCTTCACCCACCAACTGTTCGTGGACTACCCGGGCCACACCAGTGCGCTACGGCCGTTGCGCAACAACATGATTGAGCAGATGCCCGAGTCGGCCTTCCGGGAGGCGCCGGTGAGCTTCATCGGATCCACCTTTGGCGCCGACGTCGGCAGCGACACCGACTTCTCCGACTATTGGTGCGAAAATCTCTGCGGCACCGTCCGATTCGATCGGGCCGTGCACTTCGCCCAGAAATCCGGGGCCGACGTCTTCGTGGAGATGTCCGCACACCCGTCGCTGCTGTACCCGCTGGCCGACATCACCGACGACGAGTCGACCGTGATCGTGGGCTCCGGTCAACGGGACAGATCCATCACCGAGTCGCTGTCGGCCAGCCTCGCCGCGGTGGCGGCCACTGATCCCGGCTGCCAGTGGGCCAACGCGATCCCGGGCGGAGTCCAGCCGCCGCTGCGGAAATTCCCGAACGCACCCATGCGGGCACTGCACCTGTGGGCGGCACCGGAACCGTTGGCCGACACCGACCCGACGCCCGCGCTGACCGTCGCCGTCGAGGATTGGCAGCAGGCCGCGGCACCGACCACGGAGCCTGCAACTGGTTGTGCCATCGGCATTTTCGGTGAACCGGAAGACAACGCATTGACGCAACGGCTGATCGACACGATCGTGGCACGCGGCGGCTGCCGGGTGGTGCCGCCGAACGAGGCGGAGATCGTCGCGGTGATCGCTCCCGGGCTCGACCACCCGGACGCCGCGGCCGCAATCGAACAGATCGCCGGCCGGCCCGACGCGGGCCTGCCCGATTACGCCGCGATCGTCGGCCCGCGATGCCGCGCCGTCTGGCTGCTCACCGCCGGTGCCGAACAGGTCGGTGCGGACGAGTCGACCGTCTCTCCCGCACAGGCGGCGCTGGCCGCGATGCATCGCAGCGCCGGCTTCGAATTCCCGGACCAGGCGTTCGGACACCTCGACCTTCCGCACCGCGACGCCGATGCCCCGACGGCGCTGGCGGCGGTCGACGTCCTGCTGGGCGAGGCTGCCGAGGTCGCGCTGCGGGGAGTCGAACCGCCGCGGCACTACGTTCGAACCTTCCGCGGCAGCCGCGAATCGGCGACCAGGCGACCCGTGGAGGCCGCCGCGCTGGACCATGTGGTGATCACCGGCGGCAGCGG
Organism: Mycobacterium numidiamassiliense; assembly: GCF_900157365.1. Taxonomy (GTDB): domain Bacteria; phylum Actinomycetota; class Actinomycetes; order Mycobacteriales; family Mycobacteriaceae; genus Mycobacterium; species Mycobacterium numidiamassiliense. The sequence continues at coordinate 2,451,420 of NZ_FUEZ01000004.1, forward strand.
GGCCATCGGCCTGCAGTACGCCCGCTACTGCATCGAACACGGGGCGCGGACGGTCACCCTGTTGAGCCGCAACGGAGTTGAGGCCGCCGCGCTGGCGCGGCTCGCGGAAAACTATGACGTGCGGGTGCAGGCTCCATGCTGCGACATCACCGATGCGGTCGCGGTATCCGCCGTCGCGGCCGACTACGCCGGTTCCGGCGCGTCGTTGCTGATCCACACCGCCGGTATCGCCAGGGCCCGCCGCCGTGCCGATCTGACCGGTGCGGACGTCGCTGAGGTGTGTGCCGCGAAGGTCCAGGGCCTGGCGCTGATGGCCGACCTGTGGCCGCTGCGCCCGGACTGCCGAATTCTGGCCTGCTCGTCGGTGTTCGGCGTGTGGGGTGGCTACAGCCACGCGGCGTACGCGGCGTCGAATCGGATGCTCGACGTGTTGGCCGCCCAGTTGCGGCGCAGCGGCCGCGACTGCCTGGCGATTCGCTGGGGATTGTGGAAAAGCGCCGGAGTGGTTGCGGGCAACGAGATCACCCGCACCGAGCGCTCCGGTTTGGTCGCGATGGACCCGCAGCCGGCGATCGAAGCCGGCCTGTACGGTTACGGCGCCGACCCGCTGATCTTCGACGCGGACTTCGACCGGCTCGGGGTGTTCTTCGAAAGCCAGGGAATACCAATCCCGTTCAGTGCGCCGGACGCCTACGGCCGGGGAGCCGGCAGCGACAACGGATCCGCGGCGATGCCGTTGGCCGATGTGGTGCGCGCCGAACTGGCCGCGACGCTGCACGTGGGCGATTCGGCGTCGATAGACGCGAGCGCGTCGCTGATCGACCTTGGGGTGGACTCGCTGCTCGCGCTCGACCTGCGCAAGCGGCTTCGCCGGGCGGTGGGCAGCTCGGTTCCGGTGGCGCGCATGCTCGGCGGCATCACCGTGCACGAATTGATCGACGCGCTGCGCCTCGGCTCAACCGGCTCAAACGGCGGGCCGTCGGCACCCCCGACGCTTGTGCGCACCAACACTCCCAACGGGGAGCAACGCTCAAAGCTCGCAATGCTGGAAAGGTTGGAGTCCTAGCGTGACTGAAATCAGCGGTGCCGGCGCCAGGCTCGACGAACAGCGGCTGGAATTATTGCGCCGCAAGATCGCCGAACGCGGGCTGGCCAGGCCCGCGGGCGGGTCGGCCGTCGCGACCCTCGACGGGCCGCGCGTCTCTGCCGGTCAGCACCGGATGTGGTTCGTGCAGTCGGTCGACCCTGACGGCGCGCTGCTCAACATCTGTGTGTCCTATCGCATCACGGGCGCGGTCGATGTCGTGCGGCTGCGCGAGGCCGTCGACGCGGTGGCCGCGCGGCATGCCGTACTGCACACAACGTTTGACGTCGATGACGAGGGCGACCCCCGGCCGGTGGTTCGCGCGGAGCTGCGTCCGCACTGGGCCGAACACGACCTGTCCGAGTTGACCGATCAGTCGCGGCGGCTGCGGCTGGATGTGTTGGCGCAGCGCGACTTTGGTAGGCCATTCGACCTGGCCAAGGATTCGCCGCTGCGGGTCACCGCCGCGCGCCTGTCCGCCGACGAGGTGATGTTGCTGATCACCGCCCACCACATCGCCTGGGACGACGGTTCGTGGGCGCCGTTCTTCGCCGACCTGACGCGCGCATACGCCGACCCGGAGGATTTCGCCGCCGCACCCACGGTGCCGGCTCCCGTCGCGGACTCCGACGAGGCCGCACGGCGGGACGCGGACCTGGAGTTCTGGCGGCCGCTGATCACGGACCTCCCTGAACCACTTGAACTTCCGGGTCCGAACGGTTCGGTGGTGCCGAGTACGTGGCGCGCGCAGCGGGCGACGGCGCAGCTGCCGGCGTCCACGGTCGATCGGGCGGCCGCGCTGGCCCGGGAAATGGGCGCCACCCCGTACATGGTCCTGATGGCCGCCTTCGGCGCATTGGTCCACCGCTACACCGGATCGACCGACTTCCTGATCGCGGCCCCGGTGCTGAATCGCGGCGTGGGCACCGAGGACGCCATCGGTTACCACGGCAACACCGTGGTGATTCGGCTGCGGCCGCAGTCGCACCAGACATTCCGGGACCTGCTGACCCAGACCCGGGATAGCGCGGTGGGCGCTTTCGCGCATTCGCGCGCCGACCTGGACTGGCTGGTGCGCGAGTCCAATCCCGATCGCCGGCATGGCGCGGACCGGATGACCCGGGTGAGTTTCGGCCAGCGAGACGCCGACGGCGCCGGCTTCTGCCCGCCCGGAGTGCGCTGCGAGCGCGGCGAATTGCGCGGCCACTTCAACCAGCTGCCCCTGAGTTTCATGGTTGAACTGACCCGGTCGCCCCACGGCATCAGCGGCGGGCTGGTCGAGGCCGAGTATCTGGTCGAGGTTCTCGATCGTGAGCTGGTCAAGCAGCTGCTACGCCACTATGCGGTCCTGCTGGACAGCGCGCTCGCCAACCCGGACGCGGCGCTGTCGGCGTGTGCGCTGATGGACGACGACGACGCCGAATGGCTGCGCGGGATGTCGACGGGTGAAGAGTTCACCACCGAGGCCGCCACGCTGCCTGCCCTGGTCAAGCGGCGCGCGGCGCTGTCACCCGATGCCGTCGCCGTCGTCTACGAGGGCCGCGAGTACACCTATCGCGAGATCGATGAAGAGTCGAATCGGGTGATGCACTGGCTCATCGAGCAAGGCATCGGTACCGAGGACCGGGTCGCGGTTCTGCTGGACAAGTCGCCGGAACTCGTCATCACGGGGCTGGGCATCCTGAAAGCGGGCGCGGTCTACCTGCCGGTGGATCCGACCTACCCGGAGGACCGGGTGACCTTCATTCTCGAGGACGCCGACGCCAAACTGGTGCTGCGCGAACCGATTTCCTCCCTTAAGGACTATCCGGTAAACGAGCCCGCGGCGTTGATTCGTCCCCTGGGCCCGCAGAACACCGCCTACCTGATCTACACGTCCGGTTCGACCGGACTGCCCAAGGGTGTTCCGGTGTCCCACGCGCCGATCGCCGAGTATTTCGTCTGGTTCGGCGACGAATACAAGGTCGACGAGACCGACCGGCTGCTGCAGGTCGCCTCGCCCAGCTTCGACGTATCCATGGGCGAGATCTTCGGCACCTTGATTTGTGGTGCGCGACTGGTGATTCCGCGGCCCGACGGACTGCGCGATATCGGCTATCTGACCGAACTGCTGCGCCGCGAAGGCATCACCTCGATGCATTTCGTGCCGTCGCTGCTGGGGCTGTTTCTGTCCCTGCCGGGCGTCAAGCAGTGGCGCACCCTGCGCCGTGTCCCCATCGGCGGTGAGGCGCTGCCCGGCGAGATCGCCGACAAGTTCCACGCCACGTTCGATGCGCTGCTCTACAACTTCTACGGACCTACCGAGACCGTGGTCAACTGCACCAGTTATCCGGTGCAGGGCGCTCAGGGCGCCCGGGTGGTGCCGATCGGTCGGCCCAAGATCAACACGCAGGTCTATCTGCTCGACGATGCGCTGCAGCCGGTCCCGGTGGGGGTCATCGGCGAAATCTACGTCGGTGGAACACATGTCGCGCACGGATATCACCGCAGGCCGGGATTGACGGCCGAACGTTTCGTCGCCGACCCGTTCACCCCCGGCGCGCGGCTGTACCGGTCGGGCGACCTGGCTCGTCGCAACGCCGAGGGTGACATCGAGTTCGTCGGCCGCGCCGACGAGCAGGTGAAGATCCGCGGCTTCCGCATCGAACTGGGCGAAATCGCCGCCGCCATCTCGGTCGACCCCAGCGTCGGACAGGCGGTCGTGCTGGCCGTCGACCTGCCCGGCTTGGGCAAGAGTCTGGTGGGCTACGTGACCCCGGCCGACGGCGGCAGCACGGAAACCATTGAGGTCGAGCGCATCCGCGCCCGGGTGGCCGCGGCGCTGCCCGACTACATGACGCCGGCCGCCTACGTGGTGCTCGACGAGATTCCGATCACGGCGCACGGCAAGATCGACCGCGCCGCGCTGCCCGAGCCTGAGATCGCGGCCGGCGCGGAATACCGGGACCCGACGACGCCCACCGAACGCCGCATCGCCGCACTGTTTTCCGGGCTGCTCGGTCATGACAGGGTCGGTGTCGACGACTCGTTCTTCGACCTGGGCGGCCACTCGCTGGTGGCGACCAAACTGGTCGCCGCGATCCGCTCGGATTGCGGGGTCGAGGTCGGCATCCGGGACATCTTCGAACTCGGCACGGTCGCCCTGCTGGCCGAGCGGGTCGACCAACTGCGGTCGGGGGAGCTCGCGCCGTCGCGGCCCAAACTGATCGCCACCGCCCACGACGAGCCGCTGCCGCTGTCGTCGTCGCAGCTGCGCAGCTGGTTCGCGTACCGCGTCGAGGGGCCCAGCTGGGTCAACAACATTCCGTTCGCCGCGAAGTTGAGCGGGCCATGGGACGTCGACGCCTTGATCGCGGCCGCCGGCGACGTCGTTGCGCGCCATGAGATCCTGCGCACCAGCTACGTCGAGATCGACGGGGTGCCCTATCAAGTGGTCAACCCGGCGGGTGAGCTCACGGTCCGCCGCGAGGCGTGGGACGGCGCCCACAGCGACAGCGAGACCTGGCTCAAGGAGCGGCTCGACGCCGAGCGCCGGTACTGCTTCGAGCTGGACAGCGAGGGGCCGATCCGCGTCGCGGTGTTCGACACCGGCGCCGAGCATGCCTTGTCGCTGGTGGTCCATCACATCGCCTCGGACCACTGGTCGGCGGGGGTGTTGTTCGCCGACGTCATCGCCGCCTACCGGGCCCGGCGCGCCGGGGAGGCGCCGTCGTGGGCGCCGCTTCGCGTGCAGTACGCCGACTACGCGGCGTGGCAGGGGGCGTTTCTGGGCGACAGCGGCGGTCAGGAGTCCGCCGTTGCCACCGAGCAGCGGGAGTACTGGACGTCTCAGCTCGCCGGGCTGGCCGAGGACACGGGGTTGCGTCCCGACTTTCCACGTCAGCCGGTGCCGAGCGGCGAAGGTGAATCCGTCGACTTCCGTATCGATGCGGCCACGCGCACCAAACTCGCCGAGCTGTGCCGCGAGTTGGGCATCACCGAGTTCATGCTGCTGCAGGCGGCCGTCGCGGTGGTTCTGCACAAAGCCGGTGGCGGCGTGGACATTCCGTTGGGCACACCCGTCGCCGGTCGCACCGAGGCCGAATTAGAGCAACTGATCGGCTTTTTCGTCAACATTCTGGTGTTGCGCAACGACCTGTCCGGCAACCCGACGCTGCGCGACGTGCTGAGCCGGGCAAGGGAGACGGCGCTGGCCGCGTACGCCCATCAGGATCTGCCGTTCGACCGGGTGGTCGACAGCGTCAGCCCGGTGCGGTCGCTGTCGCGCAACCCGCTGTTCCAGGTCGTCGTGCACGTGCGTGACCACCTGCCCGCCACCCGGGTGATCGACGCTGCGCCCGAGGCCGGCGGCCAGGACACGGTATGCACCTCGCTGGACCCCACCTTCGACATGGCGCATGCCGATCTGTCCGTCAACTTCTTCGGGACCGACGGGTCGGATGACACCGGGTACAACTGCGCGGTCATCTTCCGCACCGAGCTGTACCGCCGGGCCACCATCGAGCGACTGGCCGGCTGGCTGACTCGCATCGTCACCGAGTTTGCCGACAACGTCGACCAGACTTTGCGAGACGTCCGGCTGATCGACACCGACCAACAACGCCGCCTGGTGGCGGACTGGAGCCGCGGCGCAGCGGCGCCGCACGACCGGCCGTGCACCATTCCGGAAGTACTGGCGCCCAGCCGAGGCTGGGGGGCCGACCGGATCGCGGTGCGCTGCGGCGACGAGGAGATCGATTACCCCGCGCTGCATCGCCGTTCGGACAACCTGGCGGCGTTGCTGGTCCGCCACGGCGTCGGGCCGGGATCGCTGGTCGGTTTGTCGATGCGGCGCAGCATCGACCTGGTGGTGGCGCTGGTCGCCATCGTGAAGGCCGGCGGCGGGTACTTCCCGATCGATCCCGGTTATCCGCTCGCGCGCAAGGAATTCATGCTCGACGACGTCGTGCCGCCGGTCGTGCTGGCCACCGTCGAAGCACTCGACACCATGCCGGAAGTGCTTGGGGTTGCTGTGCTTTCACTGGACGACCCGCGGGTGCGTGCGGCGGTGGAGAACTCCGATGCGGACCCACTGGAGCTGCCGCTGCCGGACCCCGACGATCCGATGTATCTGGTGTTCACCTCCGGATCCACCGGCAAGCCTAAAGGCGCGGTGGGCACCCATCGGTCCATGTCGGCCCGGCTGGACTGGCAGCTGCGGCACTACCGGCCGCGGGCCCGCGACATTCGACTGGCGCAGGCCTCGATCACCTTCCTCGAGGGGGGTATGGAGATGCTGGCCGGCCTGGCGGCCGGTGCGACCATGATCCTCGCCGACGACACCGAGCTGCGCGACCCGGAAGCGCTTGTGGCACTGATGAACCGGCATTCCGTTGCGCAGGTGACTGCGGTGCCGAGTTTGGTCTCGGCGCTGGTCGACACCGAGGCCGGCGCGGTGCGATCGCTGTCGCGGCTGGTGTGCGGCGGGGAACCGGTCAGCACGTCGCTGCTGCAGCGGCTGGTGGCCGCATGTGCCGATGGTGACACCGAGCTGCTCAACAACATCGGGTCCACCGAGACCTCGGGCGCGGTATCCCGTGGGCGGCTGCGTCTACCCAATCCGCTTGTCGGCAAGCCGCTTCCGGGAGCGGAAGCCTATCTGCTCGATGATGGGCTGCGCCCGGTGCCGGTCGGCGTGGTCGGCGAGCTGTACTACGCGGGCGACCAGCTCGCCCGCGGCTACTGGAAGCGGCCCAGCCTCACCGCGTCCCGGTTCGTGGCGAATCCCTTTGCCGCCGAGCCGGGTTCGCGTTTGTATCGCAGCGGCGACTTGGCCCGCTGGACCGAGGACGGCCAACTGGAGTTCGTCGGCCGCGCGGACCACCAGGTCCAGGTGCGCGGCTTTCGGGTCGAGCTGGCCGAGGTAGAGGCCGCACTGGCCGCGGCCGACGGTGTTGCCGCCGCGGCGGCCCGCACCTGGGACCTGCACGGCGGCACCTCGCTGGCCGGATATGTTGTGCCACAAAGGCCGATCGCCGACAATACCGAGAAGGCGGCCTTTGCGATCGCGGTGCGCACCGCGATCGCGGGTACGCTGCCCGGATACATGATTCCCTCGTCGCTGACCGTGCTCGACGCGCTGCCCAAGACGGAGTCGGGCAAGCTGAATCGTCCCGGCCTGCCGCGGCCTGCGGTGAGCACCAGCGGTCAGATCGAACCGACGCGCACCGACACCGAAGGCGCACTGGCCAAGGTGTTCGCCGAACTGTTGTCGACTCCCGAGGTCGGGCGGTCCGACGACTTCTTCGCCCTCGGCGGCGACAGCATCTTGTCGGTGCAATTGGCGGCGCGGGCCCGCGCGGCCGGCCTCGCCGTGAGCCCTCGGATGATCTTCGAGAAACCGACCGTGCGGGAGCTGGCGGCCGCGCTGGATGCGCTGGACGGCACCCAAGCCGACATCGAGGGGTCCGACGGGCACGCCGATACCCGGTTCGAGCCGATGACCACATCGGGATTGTCGCCCGCGGATCTGGCTGCGGTGACCGAGCTTTGGTCATCGTCGCGCGACGGTACGGCATGACCGCTGCCAGAACCGATACCCCGCCGGGTATCGAGGATGTGATGGCGCTGAGCCCCCTGCAGGAGGGCCTGTATTCGCTGACCACTCTCGCCGAGTTCGCCGAAGGCGAGTCGGCCGACGACCCGTATCTGATCGGCATGGCCGCCGACATCTCCGGTGTCCTCGACGTCGACCTGTTACGCGATTGCGCGACAAAGATGTTGACCCGACATCCGAACCTGCGGGCCAGCTTCTTCAGCCGGGGTATTGCGCGCCCGGTGCAGATCGTGCCGTCCCGGGTCGAGCTGCCTTGGCGGGCCGTCACCGCCGCACCCGAGGAGGTGACGGCGCTGGAGGCGGGCGAACGCCAGCGGCCGTTCGATCTGGAGCGCGGCCCGGCGATTCGCTTCCTGCTCATCGAATTGCCGCATGCCCAATGGCGTTTGGTGCTGACCGCCCATCACATCGTGATCGACGGGTGGTCGTTACCGGTGTTCGTCAACGAGATGATGATCCTGTATCAAGCGGGCGGCGATCCGTCGGCGCTGCCCGTCGCTCCGCGACCGTACCGCGACTACATCGGCTGGCTGGCCGGTCGCGAGCCGGCGGCCAGCGAACTCATCTGGCGCGAGCACCTCGCGGGTCTGGCCGGCCCCACCCTGCTCTCGGCGTCGCTGGGCTCGGCCGACGCGGTCGAGGGACGACAACAGGCGTTGCCGCGCAGCACCGAATTGCGCGTAACGGCCGAGGCAACCGGCCGGCTCGTCGACGGTGCCCGATCACGGGGCGTCACCGTCAACACCCTGATGCAAATGGCCTGGGCGCTGGTGCTGTCCCGGCTGACCGACACCCACGACGTGGTATTCGGGGTCACGGTGTCGGGCCGGCCCGCCGAATTGACCGGCGTGGAAACCATGATCGGCCTGTTCATCAACACCGTGCCGATGCGGGTGCGCCTCGATCCGGCTCGCAGCGCCGGGGAGCAATGCCGCGACGTGCAACGCAACGCCGCGCTGCTGCGGGAGCACAGTTATCTCGGGCACGCACAACTGCGGGCGCTGGGCGGGGTCGGGGAGATGTTCGACACCCTGCTGGTCTACGAGAACTTCCCACTCGACGGTCTGGCCGCCAACGGGGAATTCAGCGCTGCCGGTGCGACATTCAAGCCGCACGCCCTGCAGAGCTTGTCCCATTTCCCCGTCGCGGTCGCGGCGCACATGGCCGCCGGCGAACTGGTGGTGCTGGTCGAGGTGATCGACGGTGCGCTGGGTGCCACGTCACCGCTGACCCTCGGGCAGCGGGTAGTGGCCACCGCGGAGCGGCTACTGCGGGACTGGGATCGACCGCTTCGCGCCATCAGCGTCCTCTTCGACGGCGAGCAGATCCCGCTGCGCACGGCGCGCACACTCACACCGTCGGCAACGGACGGCTTCCACACCCGAGTCGCCGAGGTTGCGGCCAGGACACCGGACAACACCGCGGTCAGCTGGGTGGGCGGCACGCTGAGCTACCGCGAGCTGGACTCCCGCGCCAACGGACTCGCCGCCCAGCTCGCCGCTCGCGGCGTCAAGGCCGAAACCCCGGTCGCGATACGACTTTGCCGGGGCCCCGACTACATCGTCGCCATGCTGGCGGTGCTCAAAGCCGGCGGTATGTGCGTGCCGATGGAGCCGGCGATGCCCGCAGAGCGGGTGGCGTCGATTCTGCGCCAGACGGGTGCGTCGATCATTGTCGACGAGGAACTGGTGGCCGCCGGCCGACAACACGACTTCCACCCGGTCGACGTGGCGCCGGGGCAGGCGGCCTACGTCGTGTTCACCTCGGGAACGACCGGAGAACCCAAGGGCGTCATAGGAACTCACGCTGCGCTCGGTGCCTACGCCGACGATCATCTGGACGCCGTGTTGCGGCCCGCGGCCGCCCATTTGGGCCGACCGCTGCGGATCGCGCACGCGTGGTCGTTCGCGTTCGACGCGGCCTGGCAGCCATTGGTGGCGCTCCTCGACGGCCACCGGGTGCACGTCGTCGACGAATCCACGCAGACCGACGCCGAAGCACTGACGACCGCGATCGCCGACCACGGCGTCGACATGATCGACACAACGCCATCGATGTTTACCCAACTCGCCGCATGCGGTCTGCTGACCACGGTTCCACTGGCGGTTCTGGCACTGGGCGGGGAAGCGATCGGCCCGTCCGCGTGGGCGCTGATCCGCTCCGAGTGCGGACGCACGGGGTTGACGGCCCACAACTGCTACGGACCCACCGAGGCCACCGTCGAGGCGGTGGTAGCGGCCATCGCCGACTACGACGAGCCGTCGATCGGGCGACCGACCGGGCCCACCCGCGCCTACGTGCTGGACTCCGCGCTGCGTCCGGTGCCGTGCGGTGCGACCGGCGAACTCTACCTGTCCGGCGCCCAGCTGGCCCGCGGATATCTTGGTCGCGCCGCCGAGACTGGCCACCGATTCATCGCCGATCCGTTCGCGGATGGTGAAAGAATGTACCGCACAGGCGATTTGGTGCGGCGAGGCTCGGACGCCTCGCTGCAGTTCGTCGGCCGCGCGGATGCGCAGGTGAAGATTCGCGGCTACCGGGTCGAGCCGGGCGAGATCGCCGCCGCGCTCGAATCGCATCCCTCCGTTCGGCACGCCGGTGTGCTGGTGCGGCAGCCCCATGGGGCCGCGCGGCTGACCGCCTATGTCGTCGTCGATGCGGCGGCGCAGACCCCGTCGGCCGCGGAGCTGCGCGGCATGCTGGGATCCCGGCTGCCGCGCTACATGATTCCGCATCGCATCGTCACCGTCGATGAGATCCCGCTGACCGCCAACGGCAAGCTCGACGAAGCCGCGCTGGCCACCTTCGACGCCGTCGAAGCCACCGCGGCCGCGTGCGAACCCGAGACGGCCACCGAATCCGCACTGGCCGAAGTGCTTTCCGAGCTGCTGCATCTGGGGGCACCCGCTGGCGGGGGACCCCGGGTCGATGTCGCCGCCGACTTCCTGCAGCTGGGTGTGGACAGCATCATGGCGCTCTCGGTGGTGCAGGCCGCGCGTGCCCGGGGAATTGCGTTGCGTGCCAGGCTCGTTCTCGAATGCGCCAACATCCGCGAGCTGGCCGAAGCCATCGACTCCGAGGCCGTGGTCGCTGCCCGGGACGACGAGGAGAGCACCGGGCCGATGCCGTTGCTGCCCAACGGCCGCTGGCTCTACGAATACGGCGAGCCGCGTCGGCTCGCGCAGACCGAAGCCATCCGGCTGCCCGAGACCGTCAGCCGCGAGCATCTGTACGCCGCGCTAGCCGGCGTAGTCGAGGCGCACGAGACGCTGCACAGTCGGCTGGACCGCGCGGCCATGGTCCTTATTCCGGTGCCGCCCGCGCAGGTGCTCGCCGACGTCCTCACCGAGGTGCCGGCCGGCGACGACCTGCAGGCAACCGTGCCCGGGCACGTCGCGCAGGCCGTCGAGCGCCTGGACCCCGAACGCGCAAAGCTACTGACCGCGACATGGCTTCGGCCCGCGACAGGGCCCAGCGTGTTGCTGCTGGCCGCACACGTACTGGCGATGGATCCGGCGTCGTGGCGAGTGGTTCTCGGCGAGTTGGACGGGGCGCTGCAGGCCTTGGCCACCGGCCACGCGCCCGCACCGATTCGCGAGCACACCAGCTATCGGCGTTGGGCCGCAGCACTTTTCGAGCGAGCCGATCGGCTGGACACCGAGCAATTCTGGACCGCCCAGCTCGAGGGCGACGATCCGGACCTCGGCGCGCGGCGGCTCGACCCGGCCCGCGACCGGGCTCGCGATCTGATCGTGCGCATGGTCGCTGCCGACGCCGACGTCACTCGCCGGCTCCTGGATTCCGGTCTGCCGCTGCCCACTCTGTTGATCGCCGCCACCGCGACGATGGTCACGCGATGGCGGCGATCCCGCGGCCAGGCCACGCCGCCGCCGCTGCTGGCGCTCGAAACGCACGGCCGCGCAGACAGTTTGGTGGACGTGCCGGGCGCATACACCATCGACACCGGCGACACGGTCGGACTGCTCAGCTCCATGTATCCGGTGCGGGTGGATTCGGCCGACCCGCGGCGCGTGGCGGAGCGGCTCGCCGCGATCCCCGGTGACGGACTCGACTACGGGCTGCTGCGCTACCTGCGGGCCGACACCGCGGCACGCCTGGCCCAATTCCCCGGCCCGCAGCTGTTGCTGAATTATTTGGGTGCCGCACACACGGGCGGCGGGACCACGCTGACGCCGTCGCGCGAGCTCCTCGCCGGGGTATCGCCGCAGCCGGAGCCGGACCTGGCGGTGCGCCATGAGCTCACCATCATGGCCGCCGTGCTGCCCCACGATGGGCAGCGGGTTCTGGCCGCGCAGTGGCGGGCGCCGGCCGACATTCTTGACGACGCGGATATCGCTGCGTTGCAACAACTGTGGGTTGAATCCCTGCGGGAGATGGTGAAATGAGCACACTTGCGGTCCTCGGAGCCGGCGTCAAGGCGGTGGCGGTGGCGGCCAAGGCATCGGTACTGCGCGACATGGGTGTCGATGCGCCCGAGGTCATCGCCGTCGAGCGCACCGGGGTTGGGGCCAACTGGCAGGCGAGCGGCGGCTGGACCGACGGGGCGCACCGGCTGGGCACCAGCCCGGAAAAAGACGTCGGTTTTCCCTACCGGTCGTCCTTGGTGCCGCGCCGCAACGCCGAACTCGACGAGCGGATGACGCGGTACAGCTGGCAGTCCTATCTGATCGCGAATTCCATGTTCGCCCAGTGGATTGACCGGGGCCGCCCGGCGCCGCCGCATCGCGGATGGAGCCAATACCTGGCCTGGGTCGCCGACCACGTTGGCATGAAGGTGGTGCACGGCGAGGTCGACGGGCTGTCGGTGACCGGCGATCGCTGGGCGCTGCACACCGACGAATCCACTGTGCACGCAGACGCTTTGATGATTACCGGGCCAGGCCAAGCCGAAAAATCCTTGCTGCCCGGAAACCCGCGGGTGCTGTCGATCGCGCAGTTCTGGGATCGTGCCGCCGGCCACGACCGCATCACCGCCGAGCGGGTAGCGGTTATCGGCGGCGGCGAGACGGCCGCATCGATGCTCAATGAGCTTTTCCGGCACCGGGTTTCGACGATCACCGTGATCTCGCCCCAGGTGACGCTGTTCACCCGCGGGGAGGGCTTTTTCGAGAACTCGCTGTTCTCCGACCCCACCGACTGGACCGCCCTGACTCTGCAAGAACGTCGCGACGCGCTGGCCCGCACCGATCGCGGGGTATTCTCCGCCACCGTGCAAGAAGCCCTGCTGGCCGACGACCGCATCCACCACCTGCGCGGCCGGGTCGCCCACGCGGTGGGCCGGGACGGTCAGATCCGGCTGACGCTGTCCACCAACCGGGGGAGCGAGAACCTGGAGACGGTGCACGGCTTCGATCTCGTCATCGACGGCTCCGGTGCCGACCCGCTGTGGTTCACGTCGTTGTTCAGCCAGGACGCGCTAGACCTGCTCGAGCTGGGGCTGGGCGGCCCGCTGACCGCTGATCGCCTGCAGGAATCGATCGGGTATGACCTGGCCGTCACCGACGTCAACCCCAAGCTGTTCCTGCCGAACCTGTCCGGACTGACGCAGGGGCCCGGATTTCCCAACCTAAGCTGTCTCGGGCTGCTGTCGGACCGGGTGCTCGGCTCCGCGGCCGGCCCGGCGAATGTATCGAGGTACCAAACCATGATGGAGAAGCGATGAGCATCAACCCGTTCGATGACGAGAACGGCACGTTTTTTGTGCTGGTCAACGACGAGGAGCAGCACAGCCTCTGGCCCACGTTCAGCGACGTTCCGGCCGGGTGGCGGGTGGTGTACGGCGAGGCGTCGCGCGCGGAGTGCCTGGAGTATGCCGAGAAGAATTGGCCCGATATCCGGCCGAAAAGCCTGCGTGACTCGCTAAGTAAGCGCCAGGGGGCCGACTAGCTGTACTGCCCAGGCCGACTAGCCGGCGGCCAAAATTCTGGGCTGTTACATAGGTTACGCACAGATTAGCCAGGTCAATCCCACGTAGCATCTGTCACAGGGTGCACAATTGCACCAGCTACACCATGCGATGGCGTCGGGCGACTGTCCGTCACGTCCATGGCTATTGAAGGGGAAACCATGAGATCCGTGAAAGCCGTTGCCACCGGACTAGCAGCTTTGGGCGCCATCGGCGCAGCAGCCATCGGAATGACGTCGATCGCGGCGACCGCGGGTGCGACGCCAGTGCGGCCGGCCGCGTTCGGCGCGCCGCTTCCGCAAGACCCGCCGCCGGCGCCCGCTCCGGCCCCCGGCGCCAACGTCCCGACCCCGGACCAGCTGACGGGTGTGCTCAACAGCCTCGCCGACCCCAGCGTTCCGTTCGCGAACAAGAGCAATCTGGTCGAGGGTGGCATCAGCGGGACCCAGGCACACCTCGCCGACCACGAGTTCAAGAAGGCTGCCGACAAGGGGGACTTCCCGTTGTCGTTCAACATCAGCAACATTCAACCGGGCGCCGCGGGTTCCGTGACGGCCGATGTTGTGGTCTCGGGCCCGAGAATCACGACCCCGGTGACGCAGAACCTCACGTTCATCAACCAGGGCGGGTGGGTGCTGTCGCGCGCGTCGGCGATGCAGCTCATCCAAGCCGCGGGCCACTGATCCGCATCCGGTACGTTCACAGCATCGAAGGGGGAACCATGAAATCCGTAGTTATCAGCGCGGCCGCGCTGGCTGTCATCGGCGGCGCAGCCGCAGGCATCGCCGCGGTCGCGGCGCCGACCGCCCAGGTGCAATTGGCCGCGGTCGGCGGGCCGCTTCCGCAGGAGCCGCCGCCTCCTCCGGCCCCGGCGCCGGTGGGACAGGGGCTGCCGACCCCGGAGCAGCTGAGCAACCTCTGCATCCAGGCCACCGACCCCGGTACGGGCTACTCCACGAAGACCGGCCTGGTTGAAAACGGCATCAATCCCGACGAGGGCCACGTAGCCGACCACGATCTGCGCAAGGCCTACCGGAACGGGAACTTCCCGGAGACGTTCACCGTGACGAACATCGTGCCGGCCGGCCCGAACACGGCCGCCGCCCAGGTCGCCATCGGGGGACCGAAGTTCGCGGGACCGGTCACCAAGCAATTGGTGTTCGTCCAACAGGGCGGCAACTGGGTGCTGCAGCACGACGCCGCGATCGCCCTGATTCAGGCGGCGGCGGCGACGGGCTAGTCGGTCACCGCGCTCACGTCGATCTTCGCGACGCGTGCCGGGTCGGCCAGCACGTCGATCGCGGCGATGCGTCCGGCGCGCACCACGAAGGCCATGATCGCCGTCGGCCGACCGTCGACGAGGATGACCGCGCCGGCGGCGCCGTTGACGGTCGCGGCAAGCACCGCCCGCTCGGGTCCGGCGTAGCCGCGGGCCAGCTTGGCCACCGACGATGCGCCCTCGGCGTGGACGAGGCCGGAACCGAAGTCGCCGCGCAGCACCACGTCGGGATGCAGCACCGACACCAGCCGGTCGAAGTCGCCCGCTCGCCCGGCGGCGAAAAACGCATCGGCGGCCGCGCGCTGTGCGGCCAGGTCGGCGTCGGGAATCGGGGCATGGGCGATGCGCTGGCGCGCGCGGCTGGCCAGCTTGCGGGTGGCTTCCGGCGTGCGCTCGACGATGGGCGCGATCCGGTCGAACGGGACGGCGAAGACGTCGTGGAGGACGAAGGCCAGGCGTTCGGCGGGCGGCAGCGTGTCGAGCACGACCAACATCGCCAGGCCCACCGCGTCGGCCAGCATGGCCCGGTGCTCGGGGTCGGACGCGTCGTGGGCGTCCACGATCGGATCCGGCAGCTGGGCAACCAGTTCCTCGCGACCGCGGGCATGGCGATCGCGCAGGGTGTTCAGGCAGATCCGGGCCACCACGGTGGTCAGCCACGCATCCAGGTTGGCGATGCCCTCCGCCGGACTGCGGCTCAGCCGTAGCCAGGCCTCCTGCACCGCGTCCTGCGCGTCCTCGATCGAGCCCAGCATGCGATACGCGACGGCACCCAGCCGCGGCCGGGCCGCCTCGAACCGCGCCGCCAGCGGCGGCTCAGCTGAGTGCACCGTCAGCAGCCATCGTCGGGCAGCGCACACACTCGCGCACCCGAGAAGCCCGACGATCCGATGCCCAGGGCGATGTTGAACCGCGCCCGCAGGTTGCCCAGCGTGATGACATGGGTGAGGCCGACGATCTGCGCGGTGTCGAAGTGCGCGCGCAGGCCGTCGAAAAGCGCGTCGCTCACCTCGACCGGCGTGCGGCTGATGGCGGCGGCGTACTCCAGGATCAGCTTGTCGACGTCGGAGAAGCACGGGGCAACGCGGTAATTGGAGATGGACCGCAGCTCTTCGTCGGAGAGGCCCCATTGGCGGGCGATCTGTGAACCGAGGTCGATGCAGTATTCGCAGCGCACCGTAGTCGCCGCCTTCAGCTCGGCCAGTGCGCGCTGCCGGGGACTGAGGATGTCCAGTTTTGATTCGGCCTGCTCGAGTCGGCCGTACGCGTTGAGCAGCCTGGGAATGTGGGCGTACATCCGCAGGGGCTCGAGCATGCCCGCGGTCTCGAGTCCGGTCATCTGCGTGAGCTGGCGTTTGGTGAAGAAGAAGGCGATCTTGGCGCCCAGGCCGGCGTCGTGGTCGGAGACTCCTTGAAGGCGGGACATGGCGATCCTTCCGAACAGCGGTGGGGACCGTTAATCGGTCCTCACTACGTCGACCCCGGGCGCCGGGCAAACGTGACCGTCACTGCCTGAACGTCGAACCCGATCCCTGCGTCTGCTGGCTCAGCGGCACATCCATGTCGTACACCCGGGCGTGGAACACGGTGCGATTCCGCAGCGCGGCGCGCACCGCACGGTGCAGGCCGTCTTCCAGATAGATGACGCCCTTCCAGCGCACCGCGTGCGGAAAAAGGTCGCCGTAGAAGGTGGAGTCCTCCGAGAGCAGGCGATCCAGCGCGAGAACCGTTGTGGTCATGACCAATTCGTCGAGCCGAATCTGCTGTGGCGGTATCTGAGACCAGTCCTTATAGGACAGACCGTGTTCGGGGTACGGCTTGCCGTCCCGCACGCCCTTGAAGATCATCGGCGGATCTTCATCGCGGCGTCACCCAGGCCCGACGCATACATGCTGGATAGGCTAGCCCGAGAAAACGTCCGCGGCGCGGGGCGACGCCCTGCTAATGGCAGGCCGGCACCTCCTGAGACCGTAAAATGGACACGATCAAGGAGGTGGGGCTCATGGGCAGTGCCGACGACCGTCGCTTCCAGGTGCTGCACGCCATCGTCGCGGACTTCGTCGCCACCCAGGAGCCCATCGGTTCCAAATCCCTCGTCGAGCGGCACAACCTCGGTGTGTCCAGCGCGACCGTCCGCAACGACATGGCCGTGCTCGAGGCCGAGGGTTACATCACCCAGCCGCACACCAGCTCCGGCCGGGTGCCCACCGAGAAGGGTTACCGCGAGTTCGTCGACCGGCTCGACGACGTCAAACCGATGTCGACGGCGGAGCGGCGCGCGATCCTGGGCTTCCTGGAGTCCGGCGTCGACCTGGACGACGTGCTGCGGCGCGCGGTGCGGCTGCTCGCCCAGCTGACCCGGCAGGTGGCGGTCGTTCAGTACCCGACACTGTCGGCGTCGACCGTCCGCCATCTGGAAGTGATCGCGCTGACCCCGGCGCGGCTGCTGATGGTGGTCATCACCGACTCCGGCCGGGTCGATCAGCGCATCGTCGAGCTCGGCGATGTCATCGACGATCACCAGCTCTCCCAGCTGCGCGAGATGCTGGGCCAGGCGCTGGAGGGCAGGAAGATGTCGGCGGCCTCGATCGCGGTGGCCGACCTCGCGTCCCAGCTCAGCGGTGCCGGGGGGCTGGGCGATGCCGTCGGCCGCGCGGCTACGGTGCTGCTGGAGTCGCTGGTCGAGCACACCGAAGAGCGCCTGCTGATGGGCGGCACGGCCAACCTGACCCGCAATGCCGCGGACTTCGGGGGGTCGCTGCGGTCCATTCTGGAGGCACTCGAGGAGCAGGTGGTGGTGCTGCGGTTGCTGGCCGCTCAGCAGGAGGCCGGCAAGGTGACGGTGCGAATCGGCCACGAGACCGCCGTCGAGCAGATGGTGGGCACCTCGATGGTGTCCACCGCCTACGGCAACGCCGACACGGTCTACGGCGGCATGGGTGTGCTGGGACCCACCCGGATGGACTATCCGGGAACTATCGCCAAGGTCGCCGCAGTTGCTCTTTATATTGGCGAGGTCCTGGGTGCTCGATGACCGCGCACCTGACAAGTTTGTGGACAGCCGCTTAGAAGCGGCTTCAGACCCCTCATAGGAGAGAGTCAAGCGTGGCACGCGACTATTACGGGCTGCTCGGCGTGAGCAGAAACGCCAGCGATGCGGAGATCAAGCGCGCGTACCGGAAATTGGCGCGCGAACTGCATCCCGACGTCAACCCCGATGAGGCCGCGCAGGCGAAGTTCAAGGAGATCAGCGCCGCCTACGAGGTGCTCAGCGATCCGGAGAAACGCCGGATCGTCGACCTGGGCGGGGATCCACTGGAAAACGCCGCCGCCTCGGCGGCCGGCGGGTTCGGCGGGTTCGGCGGTTTGGGCGACGTGTTCGAGGCCTTCTTCGGCGGCGGCTTCAGCGGGGGTGCGACCTCCCGCGGCCCCATCGGGCGGGTGCGTCCGGGCTCGGACTCACTGCTGCGGATGCGGCTGGATCTCGAAGAGTGCGCCACCGGAGTGACCAAACAGGTCACCGTCGACACCGCGGTGTTGTGTGACCGCTGCCAGGGCAAGGGCACCAACGGCGATTCGGCGCCGATCCCGTGCGACACCTGCGGTGGCCGCGGCGAGGTGCAGACGGTGCAGCGCTCGCTGCTGGGCCAGGTGATGACGGCACGACCGTGCCCCACTTGTCGCGGCGTGGGCGTCGTCATCCCCGACCCGTGCACCCAGTGCATGGGCGACGGCCGGGTGCGGGCCCGCCGCGAGATCAGCGTCAAGATTCCCGCCGGAGTCGGCGACGGCATGCGGGTGCGGCTCGCCGCCCAGGGCGAGGTCGGGCCCGGGGGCGGACCGGCCGGTGACTTGTACGTCGAGGTGCACGAACAGGCCCATGACATCTTCGTGCGCGACGGGGACGATCTGCACTGCACGATCTCGGTGCCGATGGTCGACGCGGCGCTGGGCGTCACGGTCAGCGTCGACGCCATCTTGGACGGTATGAGTGAGATCGTCGTTCCGCCCGGCACTCAGCCGGGCGCGATCATCACGCTGCGGGGCCACGGGATGCCGCAGCTGCGGTCCACCACCCGCGGCAATCTGCATGCCCACGTCGAGGTGGTGGTTCCCGCGCGGCTCGACCACCACGACGCCGACCTGCTGCGCGAGCTGAAGACCCGTCGCAGCCGCGATGTGGCCGAGGTCCGCTCGACGCACAATGGCAGCGGCAGCGGCCTGTTCAGCCGGCTGCGCGAGACGTTCACCGGGCGCTAGCCGCGCCCATGGTGGCGACGCTGTTCTACGTCGATGCCCTGCCGGACACCGGCGAGCTGGCCGTCGTCGACGGCGACGAAGGGTTTCACGCCGCCACGGTGCGCCGCATCCGGCCCGGCGAGCAGCTGGTGCTCGGCGACGGCGCCGGTGGCCTGGCCCACTGCGTGGTCGAGCAGGCCGGGCGTGACGGGCTCGCGGCCCGGGTGCTGGACCGGTGGAGCGTCGCGGGCGGCCAGCCGGCCGTGACGGTGGTGCAAGCGCTGCCCAAGTCCGAGCGTTCGGAGTTGGCGATCGAATTGGCCACCGAGGCCGGCGCGGATGCGTTCGTGGCCTGGCAGGCGGACCGCTGCGTGGCCAGCTGGCAGGGCGCCCGGGTCGACAAGGGCCTGCGCAGGTGGCGTGCGGTGGTCCGGTCGGCGGCCCGGCAATCGCGGCGGGCGCACATCCCGCCCGTCGACGGCGTGCTGTCCACCGCGGCGCTCACACACCGGGTCCGCGACGACGTAGCCGCCGGCGTGCTGGTGCTGGCCTTGCATGAGTCGGCCTCCAGCCGGCTCGCCGATATCGCTGTCGCGCAAGCGAACTCGCTGATGCTGCTGATCGGGCCCGAAGGTGGTATCGCACCGGGGGAGATCGCCGCGCTCACCGATGCCGGCGCCGTCGCGGTCCGGCTGGGCCCGCAGGTGCTGCGGACGACGAGCGCGGCCGCCGTCGCGCTGGGCGCGCTGGGTGTGCTCACCCCGCGGTGGGATCAGCCCGGCGAGGTCGGGCCGAGCATGCCGCTGACAGCTGACCAACCCCGGCCCCCGGCGTAGACTGAGGCAGCCGCATACACCCTGACAAGCCGAGAAGGCAGGCATCGGAAACCACGTGACGCCACGCGAGACCAGCGCTGCTGACGCAGCTGGGGCCCTGCAGGCCGACGCTCAGGTGCGCAGCAGTATCGACGTTCCGCCCGATCTCGTCATGGGCCTGCTGGGTTCGGCAGACGAAAACCTGCGTGCGCTGGAACGCACCCTCAGCGCCGACCTGCATGTGCGCGGCAATACCGTCACGCTCAGCGGTGAACCGGCCGACGTCGCGCTGGCCGAGCGGGCGATCTCCGAGCTGATCGCGATCGTGGCCAATCGCCAGCCGCTGACCCCCGAGGTGGTGCGCCACAGCGTCGCCATGCTGGTGGGCACCGGAGACGAGTCGCCGGCCGAGGTACTGACCCTGGACATCCTCGCGCGCCGCGGCAAGACGATCCGGCCCAAGACGCTCAACCAGAAGCGCTACGTCGACGCCATCGACGCCAACACCGTCGTGTTCGGCGTCGGGCCCGCGGGCACCGGCAAGACCTACCTGGCCATGGCGAAAGCGGTCAACGCCCTGCAGTCCAAGCAGGTGAGCCGCATCATCTTGACCCGTCCGGCGGTGGAAGCCGGTGAGCGCCTTGGCTTTTTGCCGGGCACGCTGAGCGAGAAGATCGACCCGTATCTGCGGCCGCTGTATGACGCGCTGTACGAGATGATGGATCCCGAATTGGTCCCCAAGCTGATGTCCGCCGGGGTCATCGAGGTCGCCCCGTTGGCCTATATGCGGGGAAGGACCCTGAATTCTGCCTTCATCGTGCTTGACGAGGCGCAAAACACCACCGCCGAGCAGATGAAGATGTTCCTCACCCGCCTGGGTTTCGGATCCAAGATCGTGGTCACCGGGGACATCACGCAGATCGATCTGCCCGGCGGCGCCCGATCGGGGCTGCGGTCGGCGATCGACATCCTCGACAACGTCGACGACATTCACATCGCCGAGCTGACCAGCGTGGATGTGGTGCGCCATCGGCTGGTTTCCGAGATCGTCGACGCCTACGCCCGACACGAGGAGCCCGGCGCTGGGATGAATCGGGCGGCCCGGCGCGCTTCGGGTACCCGCACTCGCCGATAATGCTTGCGGTGAGTAATCCCATGAGCAGCCAATGAGCATCGAAGTATCCAACGAGTCGGGCATCGACGTCTCGGAGGCCGAACTGGTCAGCGTCGCGCGGTTTGTCATCGCCAAAATGGACGTCAACCCGGGCGCCGAGCTGTCGATGGTGCTGCTGGATACCGCCGCGATGGCCGACCTGCACATGCGCTGGATGGACCTGCCGGGCCCGACCGACGTGATGAGTTTCCCGATGGACGAGCTCGAGCCGGGCGGCCGTCCCGACGCCCCCGAGCCGGGGCCGTCGATGCTGGGCGACATTGTGCTGTGCCCGGAATTCGCGGCCGAACAGGCCGCCGCCGCTGGCCACAGCCTCGGACACGAGCTGGCGCTGTTGACGATTCACGGTGTGCTGCACCTGCTTGGCTACGATCACGCTGAGCAGGACGAGGAAAAGGAGATGTTCGCCCTGCAGGGGCGGCTGCTTGAGGAATGGGTCGCCGAGCAGGTCGCGGCCTATCATCTCGATCGGCAGGACGAAAGAGATCGCCGGCTGTTGGACAAGTCAAGGTTCTTCGACAATTGAACCGACCGTTCGCTGCCCTCTGACCTGCGAAAATGCGGTGGTCGCCGGGCAGCGTGGTGGGATATACGCAGGGGGCGTCAGCAGATCAGGAATACACGTCAAGGCAACTTGCAGATGAGAGCATTCGGGATCGCGGCGGCGGCCGCCATAGCGTTCGCGCCCTTTGCGGTGCTGGTCGCCGCGCCCGGCGTCACCCACGCCGCTCCCTGTGCGGGTGCCGGGTCAACCCCCGCACGCTGCTCGTACTGCCGCTTTCTGGTGGGGGCGTATCACACCCCCTCGACGCAGGTGTGCGACAACGACAATCCGCCCCGCCCCGTCGCGCCGGCCACGAGCACCCTGCCGCAGGTGGCGCCGCCGCCGTGGGTGCCGACCATCGAGGCCCCCGTCCCGCCCGGCTCACGTCCGGCAACCCAGGTTCCGGTGCAGACCCCGAAGATCAATCCACCGAGCCCCGGGGCACCGAAAACCACATTGGTGGTGGCGCCGCCCAAACACGTGGACGCGCCGCCGCAGGCGATCGCGGCGGCCAAGGCGGCCCCGGCGGCGCGGGTTGACCCGGCCAACCCGCCCAGCCCGCCGAGCCAGGTGGACTTCGACCACCAGCTCGAGGCGGTGATGAGCGGCCACGGCGCCAGCATCGACACCGTCAAGGTCGACAATCAGACGCTGACCCGGCCCCGGGTGTGGGAGTACGTCGACTACGACGAGTACCACCGCCCGGTGCTGTTCAACCCGCTCACGCAGGCGCTGACCTTCCGCTACTTCTACGGCGACAACTACCGGGACGTCTATCTGCCGGCCGGCGGGCGGATCATTCTCGATGCCGCCACGGCGGGGCTGGTCCCGTTCACGGCGGTCGGCGACAGTGTCGTGGTCGCGGGCAGCTTCACCGGCGGGGCCTGGATACCGCCGAAGGACTGGAATGGCGGCCCACCGCCGCCGGAGTACGTCGCGCCGGCGCCGCCGGCCGTGTACCAGAATGTCTCGGCGTACGTCCCGACCGACAATCAGATCGTGGAAGTGGGCCGGGTTCAGGTGGTGGGTCACTCCGATGACCAGACCGTGGGCAACCAGGACATGTTCCTACTCGACGACTCCACCGTGGCCTGGGGTCAGGCCAACGATGCCGGCAGCGGTGCCCAAATCAAGGTGACCAAGACTCAGTCGCTGCCGGGCGCCGGGCCGACCGACAATGGCAACTTCTTGGTGGCGCTGGCGACCCACGAGGAGCCCGTTCAACCTGCCCCACCCGCCAAAGCCGAATCCTTGTGGCCGGCGTTGTTGCGGTTCGGGTCGTTGGCGATAGGAGTGGGCGCCGTCCTCTGGTGGGTCAACCGTCGAAGACAAAGCGCCGAGGCCATAACGGAGTCCGCGGCCGAGTCAAGGCATCTGCAGAATTGACGGGCCTGTCGCAGTTACTCGGCGCGATCGCTCTGGTCGTTTTGGGTGGGCTGTTCGCGGCGATCGATGCGGCCATCAGCACGGTGTCTTTGGCGCGGGTGCAGGAACTGGTGCGCGACGAGCGACCTGGCGCCCGCTCGCTGGCCAAGGTGATGGTCGATCGGCCGCGCTATATCAACCTGGTCGTGCTGCTGCGCAACACCTGCGAGATCACCGCGACCGTGCTGCTGGTGGTGTTTCTCTACGACAACTTCGGCCTGCGGTGGGGGTTGTTCGGGGCCGCGATCATCATGGTGCTGGTCAGCTTCGTCATTATCGGGGTGGGCCCGCGGACCCTCGGGCGCCAGAACGCGTACTCGATCGCGTTGGTGATGGCCCTTCCGCTGCAGGCGATTTCGTGGCTGCTGATGCCCATCAGCCGGTTGCTGGTGCTGGTCGGTAACGCGATCACACCGGGACGCGGCTTGCGCAACGGTCCGTTCGCGTCCGAGATCGAATTGCGCGAGGTCGTCGATCTGGCTCAGCAGCGTGGCGT
Source organism: Mycobacterium numidiamassiliense (assembly GCF_900157365.1). Lineage (GTDB taxonomy): Bacteria > Actinomycetota > Actinomycetes > Mycobacteriales > Mycobacteriaceae > Mycobacterium > Mycobacterium numidiamassiliense. The sequence continues at coordinate 2,474,997 of NZ_FUEZ01000004.1, forward strand.
GGTCGCCGCCGACGAGCGCAAGATGATTCAGTCCGTCTTCGAACTCGGTGACACGCCGGCCCGTGAGGTGATGGTGCCACGCACCGAGATGATCTGGATCGAAAGCGACAAGTACGCCAGTCAAGCAACCAACCTGGCCGTGCGCAGCGGGCATTCCCGCATTCCGGTGATCGGTGAAAACGTCGACGACATCGTCGGGGTCGTGTACTTGAAAGACCTTGTCGAGCAGACGTTTCTGGCCGACGGTGGCGGTCGGGACATCACGGTGGCCCAGGTGATGCGCCCCCCGGTGTTCGTGCCGGACTCCAAGCCGCTCGACGCCCTGCTGCGGGAAATGCAGCGCGACCGGATCCACATGGCGCTACTGGTCGACGAATACGGCGCGATCGCCGGCCTGGTCAGTATCGAAGACGTGCTGGAAGAGATCGTCGGCGAGATTGCAGACGAATACGACGCCGAAGAGACAGCTCCGATAGAAGACTTGGGCGACAAGCATTTTCGGGTATCGGCGCGACTGCCGATCGAAGACGTCGGTGAACTGTACGGCGTGGAATTCGACGAAGATCTCGACGTCGACACGGTCGGTGGCCTGCTTGCGCTCGAATTGGGCCGAGTTCCGCTACCCGGCGCCGAGGTGGTGTCCCACGGTCTGCGGCTGCACGCCGAGGGCGGCCCCGACCATCGCGGACGGGTGCGGATCGGTACCGTGCTGCTGAGCCCGGTTGACGACGACGGGTCCGACGGGTCCGACGGAGAAGACGGCCATGACTGAATTCCATTCGGGCTTCGTGTGTTTCGTGGGACGACCGAACACCGGCAAGTCCACCCTGACGAATGCTCTGGTCGGCAGCAAGGTGGCCATCACGTCGAAGCGGCCGCAGACCACCCGGCACACCATTCGCGGGATTGTGCACCGGGAGAACTTTCAGATCATCCTGGTCGACACCCCGGGTCTGCACCGGCCGCGCACGCTGCTCGGCAAGCGGCTCAACGACCTGGTCCGCGACACCTATACCGAGGTCGACATCATCGGGCTGTGCATCCCGGCCGACGAGGCGATCGGTCCGGGGGACCGCTGGATCGTCGAGCAGATCCGTTCGGTCGCTCCCAAAACCACCCTCGTCGTCATCGTCACCAAGATCGATAAAGTCCCCAGGGATCGGGTGGCCGCACAGCTGGTCGCTGTCGCAGAGCTGGTCGACAACGCCGCCGAAATTGTTCCGGTCTCGGCGACGACCGGTGAGCAAGTCGGCGTGCTGATGGACGTGCTGGCCGGGGCGCTGCCGATTGGCCCGGCTTACTACCCGGACGGTGAGCTGACCGACGAGCCCGAAGAAACCCTGATGGCCGAGCTCATCCGCGAGGCCGCCCTCGAAGGCGTGCGTGACGAGCTACCGCACTCTCTGGCGGTGGTGATCGACGAGGTCAACCCGCGCGCGGACCGTGATGACCTGATCGACGTGTACGCGGTGCTCTACGTCGAGCGGGACAGCCAGAAGGGCATCATCATCGGCAAGGGTGGGGAACGGCTGCGCGAAGTGGGGACCGCGGCGCGCGGTCAGATCGAGAAGCTGCTGGGCACCAAGGTCTATCTCGACCTGCGGGTCAAGGTCGCCAAGAACTGGCAGAGCGACCCCAAACAGCTTGGCCGACTTGGCTTTTAGCGCGTCCTAGCTGTGTGGCTGGATGTGCTCGTGGTCCCACCACACCGTCGGCTGCTTGGTCGCCCACCCGCTCACCGCTTCCAGTTCGGCGGCCAGCGAGATGAGCATGCCTTCGCTGTCGGCCGGCCCCATCAGCTGTACACCGATCGGCAGGCCCTCGCTGGTGAACCCGGCCGGCACGTTGATCGACGGCCAGCCCAGCACGTTCCACGGCCAGGTCACCGGGCACGCGCGGATCATCGCCCGGTCGGTGCGGTAGCTGCCGAAGCGGTCGAAATAGCGGGCCAGCGGCGGTGGTTGCGCGGTGGTGGGGGCCAGCACCACGTCGACGATGTCGAAGATGGAACCCACTCGGTACTGCAGCGCCGGCTCGTGCAGGCGGGTGTTGCGCAGAATGGCCTGCCCCAGGAAGTGGCCCGTGCGCAGATTGGCGACGGTGCGCGGGTCCAGGTCGACGCCGTCGCCCAGCCGCTCCTCCCAGTCCCGCAAACCCGCGGTGGACCGGGCGAGAAAATCCCACCCCAGCCGAACGCCGTAGTCGGGGTTGCCGGTCACCACCGTGTGCCCGAGCAGCTCCAACTGCTTGCCGACGGCGCGTAAGGCGGCCTGGATTTCGGGATGCAGCTTGGCCCGGAAGAAGGTGTAGGGGAACCGGGTGGACAGCGCGATGTTCAGCGGACCGGGCGCTTTGCCGACATAGTCGAAGGCCGTGATCGGGGGCGGCTTGTGCCGGTCGCCCTCGACGTTGCCGGACGCGGCGTCGAGCACCAGCGCCGCGTCGGCCACCGTGCGGGCCAGCACTCCGTTGACCGTGATGCCGTTGAAGGCCTCCGGCAACGGCCAGGTCGAGATGCGTCCCCGCTGCGGCTTGATGCCCACCAGATGCGTCCACGCCGCCGGGATGCGGACGCTGCCCGCGCCGTCTGAGCCGATGGCGGCGGTGACCAGGCCCGCGGCCACCGCGGCCGCGCTGCCTCCCGACGACCCGCCCGGGGTGTGCCGGCGTGACCACGGGTTGCGGGTGTGCCCGAAGCCGGGTCCGCTGGTGAAGGGCCATTGCCCCAGCTCGCAGGTATTGGTCTTGCCGACGATCACCGCGCCTGCGGCCTTGAGGCGACGGACCACCTCGGCGTCCTGCGTCGCGGCGGCCACATATCCGTCGGTGCCGAACGCGGTGGGCACGCCAGCAATGTCGACGTCGTCTTTGACGGCGATCGGGATGCCCAGCAACGGCGCCGTGTCACCGGCGGCCCGTCGCCGGTCGGCCCGGGCGGCGTCGGCCAGCGCGGACTCGGTGAGCACCACCCGGAACGCGTTCAGGGTGGACTGGCTCGTATCGATGGCATGCAGCGACTTGCGCACCAATGTGTCGGACGTCACCCTGCGGGTGGCCAGCTGATACAGCAGGTCAGTGAGCGTTGGCAGGCGCTTGCTGCGGGGTCCGGAAGTGGACCCGGAAGCAGACTCGTCGGCGCCAATCACGGGGTACGAGACTATCCGGCGCGGATACCCGCAATGTCGCGGTGGGGTGCAAAACTATTGTGATGCGGCTATATCGAGACCGGGCTGTTGTGCTGCGCCAGCACAAGCTCGGCGAGGCCGACCGAATCGTCACCCTGTTGACTCGTGATCACGGGCTGGTTCGCGCGGTCGCCAAGGGCGTGCGGCGCACCCGCAGCAAATTCGGCGCCCGGCTGGAGCCGTTCGCGCACATCGACGCGCAGCTGCACCCCGGTCGCAACCTCGACATCGTCACCCAGGTCGTGTCGATCGACGCGTTCGCCACCGACATCGTCAGCGACTACGGTCGGTACACCTGCGGGTGCGCGATGCTGGAAACCGCCGAACGTCTGGCCGGTGAGGAGCGGGCGCCCGCCCCAGCCCTGCATCGGCTCACGGTGGGCGCGCTGCGGGCCGTGGCCGATGGCCGCCGCCCCCGCGACCTGCTGTTGGATGCGTATCTGCTGCGCGCCATGGGCATCGCCGGTTGGGCGCCGGCGCTGACCGAGTGCGCCCGCTGCGCCACCCCCGGTCCGCATCGGGCATTTCACATCGCCGCCGGGGGCAGCATCTGCCCGCATTGCCGCCCGGCCGGTTCGACCACACCGCCGCTGGGTGTACTGGAATTGATGTCCGCACTGCACGACGGCGACTGGGAGGCCGCCGAGGCGGCGCCGCAATCCCACCGCAACCACGTCAGCGGATTGGTGGCCGCACACCTGCAATGGCATCTGGAACGGCAACTCAAGACCCTGCCGCTGGTGGAGCGCAGCTATCGGGCCGACCACACCATCGCCGATCAGCGCGCCGCGCTGATCGGGCAGGATGAGGCTTGTGGTTAAGGAGCGCAAGGGAAAGTCCGTGGACTTCCCGCAACTGCCCGCCGCGCCCGACGACTATCCCACCTTTCCGGACAGGTCGACCTGGCCCGTCGTGTTTCCCGAGCTGCCGCCATCGTCCGACGGCGGCCCGAGCCGGCCACCGCAGCACATTTCGAAGGCGGTCGCGCCGCGCATCCCGGCGGAGCGCTTGCCCAACCATGTGGCCATCGTCATGGACGGCAATGGCCGCTGGGCCACCCAGCAGGGACTGACCCGCACCGAAGGTCACCGGGCAGGCGAGGCGGTGGTGATCGACATCGTCTGCGGCGCAATCGAAATCGGGATCAAGTGGCTTAGCCTCTACGCCTTTTCCACGGAAAACTGGAAGCGTTCGCCCGAGGAGGTCCGCTTCCTGATGGGCTTCAACCGCGACGTGGTGCGCATGCGCCGGGTGAACCTCAAGGCGATCGGGGTCAAGATCCGGTGGGTGGGTTCGCGACCGCGGCTGTGGCGCAGCGTGATCAACGAATTGGCGATCGCGGAGGAGATGACGAAGAACAACGACGTCATCACCGTCAACTACTGCGTGAACTACGGCGGCCGCGCCGAAATCGTCGAATCCACCAAGGAAATCGCGCGTTTGGCCGCCGCCGGACGGCTCAATCCGGAGCGCATCACCGAGGCGACCGTGGCCCATCACCTGCAACGGCCCGACATCCCCGACGTGGATCTTTTTCTGCGGACGTCGGGGGAGCAGCGGTCCAGCAATTTCATGCTGTGGCAGGCGGCGTACGCCGAATACATTTTTCAGGACAAACTGTGGCCTGACTACGACCGTCGCGATTTGTGGGCGGCGTGCGAGGAATATGCGGATCGCAACCGCAGGTTCGGGAGCGCGTAATGCCTTCACTGCAAGAGCAATTGGAATCGGTACTGCGCGACGTGGTGTCCGTCGAAAGCGAATCCGACGGCGCGCTCACGGTTCACCACGACGGCACCTTCGCGTCGTTGCGGGTGGTGAACATCGCCGAGGACCTGGACTTGGTGTCGCTCACCCAGATCGTGGCGTGGGATCTGCCGCTGACCAAGAAGATCAGCGATCAGGTGGCCAAGCAGGCGCACGACAGCAACTTCGGCAGCGTGTCGCTGGTGGAGAAGGTCAGTGACAAGGCCGCGCAACGCAATTCCGGCAAGGGCGCGTCCAAGACCGCAGATGTGATGCTGCGGTACAACTTTCCCGCCGCGGGCCTGGGCGATGCTGCGCTGCGCACCCTGATCCTGCTGGTCCTCGATTCCGGCGCTCAGATGCGTCGTGCGCTGACGGCCTGACCCCGGCTCAGGACCGGCAATCCGCGCAGGTGCCGAAGATCTCGATGGTGTGGCTGACGTCGGAGAAGCCATGCTGGGCGGCCACCCGCTCCGCCCACTCCTCGACCTCGTGCCCGCCGACTTCGATGGTGGAACCGCAACTGCGGCACACCAGATGGTGGTGATGATGTTCCGAGCACCGGCGGTACACCGACTCGCCCGTGTCGGTGCGCAGCGTGTCGACCATGCCCCCCGCCGCCATGGATTGCAGCGTCCGGTAGACCGTGGTCAGTCCGATGTTCTCGCCGCGGCGGCGGAGTTCGTCGTGCAATTCCTGGGCCGAGTGGAATTCGTCGAGCGTCTCCAGCAGCGTCGAGATCGCCGCCCGCTGACGGGTGGAGCGGACGCTCGTGCCGGTCACGGTGTGTCCTCGCCGGCGTGGGCCACGGCGTCGACGACGATGTGTGCGAGGTGATGGTCGGCCAGCCGGTAGAGCACCTCACGGCCGGACCGCTCGCCGGTGACCACGCCCGCGGCCTTGAGGATCTTCAGATGCTGGCTGACCAGCGGCTGCGGCACACCCAGGGCGTCGACCAATTCGTGCACGCAGCGGTGGGATTCGCGTAACTGCAGCACGATGGCAATCCGCACTGGCGCGGCCAGCGCGCGCAGTAGCTCACCGGCGGCGTCGAGAATCTCCCGCGGCGGTGGCACCGGGCATTCGGCGGGCCGGAGCGGTGTCTCGTCGTGGTCGTGGGCCACCGCGGTGAGATCTGACGGCGTTGAGGAGGACATCACCATGCGAGAGTCATCACCTCGAGAAAGTGCCGGATAGGAGCCGTGTCCACGGTAAGGAACGACTTCCACTGTCACATGCGTGATGACGCATGTCAAAGACCGCGGTCCGGGTCGATACCATTGCTGGTGTTTTCCGTGCGGCACTTCGCCGCCGCACGCTTCTGCCTGACCTGGAAAGGGAGTGCGCTGCCCCGTGGCGTCCGTCATCGACACCGTCGTCAACCTGGCCAAACGGCGGGGCTTCGTCTACCCCTCGGGAGAGATCTACGGCGGCACGAAGTCGGCCTGGGACTACGGGCCTCTCGGCGTTGAGCTCAAAGAGAACATCAAGCGGCAATGGTGGCGCACGGTGGTCACCGGCCGCGACGACGTCGTCGGGCTCGATTCGTCGATCATCCTGCCGCGGCAGGTGTGGGTGGCCTCCGGCCACGTCGAGGTGTTCCACGACCCGCTGGTCGAGTCGCTGATCACCCACAAGCGCTATCGGGCCGACCACCTCATCGAGGCCTATGAAGCCAAACACGGACATCCGCCGCCCAACGGTCTGGCCGATATCCGCGATCCGGAGACCGGCGAGCCCGGCCAGTGGACCGAGCCGCGCGAATTCAACATGATGCTCAAGACCTACCTCGGACCCATCGAGACCGAGGAGGGGCTGCACTATCTGCGTCCCGAGACCGCACAGGGCATCTTCGTCAACTTCGCCAACGTGGTGACGACCGCGCGCCGCAAGCCGCCGTTCGGCATTGCGCAGATCGGCAAGAGCTTCCGCAACGAAATCACCCCGGGCAACTTCATCTTCCGCACCCGCGAGTTCGAGCAGATGGAGATGGAGTTCTTCGTCGAGCCCTCGACCGCCAAGGAGTGGCACCAGTACTGGATCGACACCCGGCTGCAGTGGTATATCGACCTCGGCATCAATCCGCAGAATCTGCGGCTCTACGAGCACGCCAAGGAGAAGCTGTCGCATTACTCCGACCGCACCGTCGACGTCGAATACAAATTCGGCTTCCAGGGCAATCCTTGGGGTGAGCTGGAAGGTGTGGCCAACCGGACCGACTTCGACTTGTCAACGCACGCAAAGCATTCCGGTGTCGACCTGTCCTTTTACGACCAGGTCGAGGATCGGCGCTACACGCCCTACGTGATCGAACCGGCGGCCGGCCTGACGCGGTCGTTCATGGCGTTTTTGATCGACGCGTATGCCGAGGACGAAGCGCCGAATGCCAAGGGTGGGGTCGACAAACGGACGGTGTTGCGCATCGACCCGCGGCTGGCGCCGGTCAAGGCCGCGGTGCTGCCGCTGTCGCGGCCCGCCGACCTGAGTCCCAAGGCTCGCGACCTGGCCGCGGAATTGCGCAAAAGCTGGAACATCGATTTCGACGACGCAGGCGCGATCGGCCGGCGCTACCGTCGCCAGGACGAGGTCGGGACGCCGTTCTGCGTGACGGTGGATTTCGACTCGCTCGACGACAACGCCGTCACCGTGCGCGAACGTGACGCCATGACCCAGGAACGGGTCGCGATCGATGCGGTCGCCGACTACTTGGCGGTGCGACTCAAGGGCTGTTAGCCCCGGGAAAGGCCGTCTGGGCAAAAGCCGCGGAATTTGGTGCGGTTTCGCTTTAGGATCTAGTACAAGCGTTACCGGTCGCCGCAGGTGACCGTCGGGGTGCGGCTAGATGTGCTGGAGTTTTGATGGTCCTGGAATTCACGTTGTTACCTCCCGAGGTCAATTCTGGGTTGATCTTTGGTGGTGCCGGTGCCGGGCCATTGTTTGCCGCCGCCTCGGCGTGGGCCGAATTGGCCTCCGAACTGTCGTCGTCGGCCTCGTCATTTGACTCGGTGATTTCCGGGCTGACGGGTGGGCAGTGGACGGGCCCGTCCGCGGAGCTGATGGCCCAGGCGGCGGCGCCGTATCTGCAGTGGTTGAGCGCGGCGGTGGGGCACGCCGAGGGCTCGGCGGCGCAGGCCCATGCGGCGGCCGCGGCCTTCGAGGCCGCGTTGGCGGCCACAGTGCATCCGGCGGCGGTGGCAGGCAATCGGATGACGTTGATGACGTTGATCGCGACGAACATCCTGGGTCAGAACACGGCGGCCATTTTCGCCACCGAGATCGAGTACATGGAAATGTGGGCTCAGGATGTCGCGGCGATGTTCGGCTATCACGCGGGGGCGTCGTCGGTGGCGGCGGCTTTGCCGACGATCATCGCGCCGCCGGGCAGCTTGGCCGGGTTGATATCCACCCCGCTGACGGATTTCCTGTCGTCGATCGGATCGACGTTCGCCTCGGGGCTGTCCTCGCTGATGGGCACCGCCGAGTCGGCGATCGCCCAGGTGGGGACGCTATTTTCCGCGCTGCCGGTGTCGGTGTCGTCCCTGGCCTCGGTGGCCCAGATCGGGATGTATCCCGCGACCGCTGCTGTGGTGTCGCCGGTGGTGGCACTGGCACATGGCACCGTGCCGGCGACCTCGGTGATGGGTGCCACCGAGGTCCTCGCCGGCGCTCCGGCGCTTGCCGGTGCCACGGCGCCGGGCATGCAGGTGCTCGGCAGCAGTGGCGGCTTCGGCTCGGCAATGTCTGCAAGTCTGGGGACGGCGCGGTTCGTGGGCAGCATCTCGGTGCCGCCCGCGTGGCAGGGGGCGGTTCCCGCCCGGCTCGTCTCTGCGGCGATGTCGTTGGAGGCCACGGCACCCGGCGTTCCCGTCGGCACCGCGGGGCCGACCGGCGTTCCGGTGATGTCGTCGAAGTCCGCTTCGGCCAGCAAACCCGGCGTGCCCGGGGCGACGCCGGGCAGCGGCGGACCCCGCGCGAAGCACGTCGTCCAGTCTCGGCCCCGCGTGGTGCCGCGTACCGAAGTCGGATAACCGGGTCACGAACGGACCTTCGCTGGGGTCGCGGCGCAATATTCGGACTTTCCGAATTGGGACACGAGCGACGCTGAACTTACCGATCGGTGAATTTCGATCCGCAGACTCTATATTTCGATCCGCCGGGGATCGTAAATCTGATCCGGAGCGTCGTGCCGGACAAATCTACGGCGGCGTTCACGCGACGTCTGGTTGGGCAAACCGGTGACACCACGCGGATATCCGAAGACCGCGAAATGCCTTGTTCAGCAAAGATTTTCGATGCATGATCCAGCATTTGCGCGTTGCGCTGCCGCCGATTGGCCCCGGGTGGCACCCGGATCGGGTGTACAGGTGGAAGCGGTTTGGGCGCCGGATTTGGCTCACCGATTTTTTCGGCCGTTTGCCGCACCCGATTTATCGCAAGAAATATGAGATATTCCCAGATATTGCGCACCGGATTGACTTACGATTGCTAAGGGCTTGGTGGTGATTAGTTTCGCCAGGAGGTCTGGCTGTACAGAGATCGGGCGTGGAAGGGGGCGGCATGTTATTGCCTCTAGGTACACCTCTGCCAGATGATGCTGTGTCGGCTGCTCGGGGTGAGTCGGGTCTGCTCGGTGGCTTGTCGGTTCCGCTTGTTTGGGGCGTCGCCGTTCCACCGGACGACTATGACCATTGGGCACCGGAGCCGTTAGTCGGCGCCGATGTCGAGGACGCTGCGAGCAGTGAGCGCACGGCAGAAGAGTGGGGGCAGTTCAAGCAACGGGGAGACGAAGCGCAACCACGCTTCGAGGTGGCGCGGCCGAGTAGCGTGATACCGCACTCGCCGGCGGCCGGTTAGCGAGAAAACTCCGCTTGCCTGAAATTAACCGTTGGCCGCCAGCGACTTTCGCGGCCAACGGCGCCTGAGCCATGCCCAGTGAGCGACTCAGCACCGGCCGCCACCCATGCCGGGCGGGTGACCGATAGGCAGTGGCCAATCCGTCCCCGTCGTCACGCTCATCCTCTTTTCACGTTGCCTGGCAGACTGTGCCTCGGTGATCACGAACCAGCACGACCCCTACGACGACTTCGACCGTCAACGGCGCGCACCCGAACCCCCGAAAACGGCGGGCCTGCCCGGCAGCGAGGGCCAGCACCGCACCGACTTCGCCCGCGACCGGGCCCGGGTATTGCACAGCGCGGCATTTCGCCGCCTGGCGGACAAGACACAGGTTGTCGGACCGCGCGAAGGCGACACCCCGCGCACCCGGTTGACGCACTCGCTGGAAGTGGCGCAGATCGGACGGGGAATGGCCATCGGACTGGGCTGCGACCTCGATCTCGTGGAGTTGGGCGGTCTGGCGCACGACATCGGGCACCCGCCCTACGGCCATAACGGCGAACGCGCCCTCGACGAGTTCGCCATCGAGCACGGCGGCTTTGAGGGCAACGCACAGAATTTCCGCATACTCACCAGCCTTGAGCCCAAAGTCATTGATGCACAAGGCGATAGCGCGGGCTTGAATTTGACTCGCGCGTCGCTGGACGCGGTCACCAAATATCCGTGGATGCGCGGTGCGGGGCGCCGCAAGTTCGGGTTCTACGAATCCGATCGCGAGCAGGCGGCCTGGGTCCGCCAGGGCGCCCCGCCCGACCGGATGTGCCTGGAAGCCCAGGTGATGGACTGGGCCGACGACGTCGCGTACTCGGTGCACGACGTCGAGGACGGTGTCGTGTCAGGGCGCATCGACCTGCGCGTGCTGGCCGACGACGACGAGGCGGCCGCGCTGGCCAAGCTGGGTGAAAGTGAATTCTCCCGGGTGAGCGCCGACGATTTCATGGCCGCCGCGCGGCGGTTGTCGGGGCTGCCGGTGGTCGCCGCGGTCGGCAAGTACGACGCCACGCTGGCGGCGTCGGTCGCGCTCAAGCAGTTGACCAGTGAGCTGGTGGGGCGGTTCGCCTCGGCCGCGATCGCGACCACACGGGCCGCGGCCGGCCCGGGACCGCTGGTGCGCTACCAAGCCGACCTGCAGGTGCCCGATTTGGTGCGCGCCGAGGTTGCGTTGCTGAAGATCCTTGCGCTGCAGTTCATTATGTCCGATCCGCGGCATCTGGAGACGCAGGCCCGGCAGCGTGAACGCATCCACCGGGTGGCGCACTGGCTGTACTCCGGGGCTCCCGGGACCCTCGACCCGGTTTTCGCCGCCGCGTTCGTCACCGCGGCCGACGACGGTGCCCGGTTGCGGTCCATCGTCGATCAGATCGCGTCGTATACCGAGGGCCGGGTGGAGCGAATCGACACCCACCCGGCGAGCCGGTAGGGGTATTTTCGGCCGGTCCGCAGAGCTACGCTGCGGACATGATCAGAAACACCGCCGTTTCCGCCGTCTTATTGCCGCTTCCCTTGCTGGCCTTCACCGCCTGCAGCTCGCCTCAGCACGCCAGCACCCAGCCGGGCACCACCCCCGCGGTCGTCAGCGGCTCGGCAGGGCCGTCGACGACATCCAGCCCGTCGCCGTCCGCCGGTTCCCTCTCGGCGCAACTGCAGGCGCCCGACGGCAGGCAGGTGGCCACCGCTACCTTCGATTTCACCAACGGCTACGTCACCGTCACCGTGAAGACTGTCGCCGCGGGCATCCTGGCGCCCGGGTTCCACGACATGCACATCCACGAGATCGGCAAGTGCGAGCCGAACTCGGTCGCCCCGACCGGCGGCCCGCCCGGAAACTTCTTGTCCGCCGGCGGTCACTTCCAGGCGCCGGGGCATACCGGGAAACCCGAAAGCGGCGACCTGACTTCGCTCGAGGTGCGCTCTGACGGCTCGGCATACCTGGTGACCACCACCGACGCGTTCACCCGGGACCAGCTGCTGGCAGGCAACAAGACCGCCTTGATGGTCCACGGTCTCGAAGACACCGACCAAGAGATGCAGCGCGTCGCTTGCGGCGTGATCGCGGCGGCCGGCTGAGCTGGCCGTCACGGGTTTGATCCGAAGTCCGCGCCCGGCGTTTTAGACTGGGCCGATGGCTGGCCGGATCTCCGATCGTGATATCGCCGCCATCCGCGAACGGGCCCGCATCGAAGAGGTTGTCGGCGACTACGTCCAGTTGAGGCGCGCGGGCGCGGATTCGATGAAGGGCTTGTGCCCGTTCCACAACGAGAAGTCGCCGTCGTTTCACGTCCGCCCCAACCACGGCCACTTCCACTGCTTCGGCTGCGGTGAGGGCGGCGACGTGTACGCATTCATCCAGAAGATCGAACACGTCAGTTTTGTCGAGGCGGTCGAACTGCTCGCCGACCGCATCGGCCACACGATCACCTACAGCGGCCCGGCCACCAGCGTGCAGCGCGACCGCGGCAGCCGCAGCAGGCTTGTCGCCGCCAACGCAGCCGCCGCCGAGTTCTATGCCGAGGCACTGGAGTCCGACGAGGCGGCACCGGCCCGCCAGTATCTGACCGAGCGGAACTTCGATGCCCAGGCCGCCCGCCACTTCGGTTGCGGCTTCGCGCCGTCGGGCTGGGACAAGCTGACGAAACACCTGCAGCGCAAGGGTTTTGAATTCAAGGAACTGGAAGCCGCGGGCCTGTCCCGGGAGGGCCGCCGCGGCCCGATGGATCGCTTCCATCGGCGGCTGCTCTGGCCCATCCGTTCCTCGGCCGGCGAGGTGATCGGGTTCGGGGCCCGGCGGCTGTTCGACGACGACCCGATGGAAGCCAAATACATCAATACGCCAGAGACGATCCTCTACAAGAAGTCGTCGGTGATGTTCGGCCTCGACCTGGCCAAACGGGATATCGCCAAGGGACACCAGGCCGTTGTCGTCGAGGGATACACCGACGTGATGGCGATGCATCTGGCCGGGGTCACCACCGCCGTCGCCTCCTGCGGCACCGCGTTCGGTGACGAGCACCTGTCGATGCTGCGCCGACTGATGATGGACGACAGCTTCTTTCGCGGCGAACTCATCTACGTGTTCGACGGCGATGCGGCCGGGCGCGCCGCCGCGCTCAAGGCCTTCGACGGTGAGCAGAATCTCGCCGGACAGTCCTTTGTCGCGGTCGCCCCGGACGGCATGGATCCCTGCGATCTGCGGCTGAAGTCCGGCGACGGCGCGCTGCGCGATCTGGTGGCACGGCGAACCCCGTTGTTCGAGTTCGCGATTCGCACCGCGCTCGCCGAGATGGACCTGGACAACGCCGAGGGCCGGGTCGCCGCGCTGCGGCGCTGCGTACCGATGGTCGGCCAGATCAAGGACCCCACGCTGCGCGACGAATACGCCCGCCAGCTGGCCGGCTGGGTCGGCTGGGACGACGTCGCGCAGGTTATCGACCGGGTGCGGAGCTCGGCCAAGGAATCGAAGCCGCCCGCTCGCGGTGCCACCGGGTCCGCCGGCCCGCGCCGCGCCGCGCAGCAGGGCGCCGACACGGCCCGGGCCGAACCCGCCGGCGCACGGCCTGACCCCAAAGACCCGACCCTGTGGCCACAGCGTGAGGCGCTCAAGGCGGCGTTGCAGTATCCGGCGTTCGCCGGCCCGGTGTTCGACTCACTGACCGTCGAGAGCTTCACTCACCCCGGCTACGCGGCCGTGCGTGCGGCGCTGGACGGGGCGGGCGGCACCGCGACCGGTGCCAGCGGCGCCCAGTGGATCGACGCGGTGCGCCAGCAGACGACGTCGGGCCTGACCGCCGGCTTGATCAGCGAGCTGGGTGTGGAGGGCATCGCGGTCGACGACGAGAGGCTGCCGCGGTATATCTCCGGGGTGATGGCTCGCCTGCAGGAGGTGTGGATGGGCCGGCAGATCGCCGAGGTCAAGTCCAAGCTGCAGCGCATGTCACCCATTGAGCACGGCGACGAATATCACGCCCTGTTCGGCGACTTGGTTGCCATGGAGGCGTATCGGCGCAGCCTGTTGGAGCAGGCTAGCGGTGACGATCTGACGGTGTGAGAGCCGCCTCGATCGGACGTTCGACGACGGCGGTCTGCTCGTCGATCTCGGCCACCGTGACAAATCCCGCATCCGGCGAGATGCGATTCGCGATCTTGCGACGCCCACCCTCGATCATCGACTTGGCCACGGGGCTGCTGGTCAGCGCCCGATAGGTGTCCGCGATCTGTTCATAGCGGCGTCGTCCGGCTTTCGTGCCCAGCACATAGCCCACTGCGAGCACGACGACATATCGGATCAAAGCGTTCCTCCCGACGAGCGATGGCTCCATCCTGCCTCACCGGGCCGGGTGTGTGCTCTCCCGATCCCTCTAGCTGGGCCCTTGATGGCTGGCCCTCTAGTTGGGTCTTGGTGTGCCAGTACGCTAGAGTCGTCCAGCGATCCGCGGAACGACCGCGCGGATACCGGGTTAATCCCCTGTAGCTCAATTGGCAGAGCATTCGGCTGTTAACCGAACGGTTGGTGGTTCGAGTCCACCCGGGGGAGCCACCTGAGGCGTAGTCGCCAGTGCGCCTAGAGCAGGTAAGTCAGGCCCCATTCCCGCTCTGCCGCGAGCTCGGCGGCCGTGCCCCCGCGGGGGTCGCCGTCTTGGCTGGCCAGGCTCACCAGCGCCGTTGCCAGCGCGAAGATCGGCACTCGGTGCCGCTCGCTGACCGCGACCAGCTCCCGGAAGGCGGCATCCGTGCTGTACCGGCGCCAGCCGACCAGTACCCCCACCGCGGTGTCGAGAGTACGGCTCTCTGGCTTGCGAGCGGGGCTGGCGGAGACCTGAGTCGTGAGGATGTCGGTCATGGTGTTACTCCCTGATTCGAATCATGTTGTCTGAGTGGGGAATGCAAAAGAAGTCGAGCAAAGCGTCCGGTCTGGCCGGACGGACTCGGATTGTTGCCCATGACGGGCGCGATACGAAGATCAGCGACAACAGTGCGCCGCGCAGCAACGCCAAGCGACTAGACGCGCCGGGGACTGTTGCATAGCCCAACTATAGCATTTCACATCGCCGCAAAAGAGGCCTAAGTGTTTGGCTCACAAGCGATTTAAATCTTGCTGGGACATTGGTTACGTGTATTGCGTGCGCGCACAGCCCGATTAGATGGAGAAGTCCTCGCCATGCCAGACGCCGGCCTCGGGCGGACGGATGACGCGGCCGGTCTGCCTGTTGTCCTCACCCTGGGCCTCTTCCAGCCGCGCAACCCGGGTGAGTAGCTGTTGCAGGCTGACGCCGACGAGGTCGGGCATCAGCGAATCGTTCGGGCTACCGGGCTTGGCGCTGCTGATCACCTGTCCGGGTACCCCGACGACGACCGAGCTCGACGGAACCTCTTTGACCACAACGGCATTCGCACCGATTCTGCTGTCGTCGCCGATCTTGATCGCGCCCAGCACCTTGGCCCCGGCGCCGATGATCACTCGGTCGCCGATCGTGGGGTGGCGCTTGCCGGTGTCTCTGCCGCTACCCCCCAGCGTGACGCCGTGATAGATCGTCACGTCGTCGCCCACTTCGGCAGTCTCGCCGATCACCACGCCGGTGGCGTGGTCGATGAACAGTCCGCTGCCAAGAGTGGCGCCGGGATGGATCTCCACCCCGGTCAGGATGCGCGTGAGTTCGGCGAATCCCCGCGCGGCGACCTTGGCGCCACGATTCCACAGTGCCTGGCTGATTCGATGGCCCCAGATCGCATGAACACCGGGGTAGGCGACCACGACCTGCAGTGTCGTTGGGTTGGCCGGATCGCGCTCCTTGGCTGCCCGTATGTCGCGCCGCACCTCGTCGAGCATGCTCAGTCCGCGTCGCCGAAAAGCGGTGTGCTCAAATAACGTTCACCGAACGATGGGAACACGACGACCACGAGCTTGCCGGTGTTCTCGGGGCGCCGAGCCACCTGCAAAGCCGCGACCCCAGCCGCGCCGGAGGAGATGCCGACCAGCAACCCCTCTTCGCGGGCCAGTCGGCGGGTCAGGTTGATCGCATCGTCGTTGCCGACGGTGATGATCTCGTCGATCAGATCCGTGTCGAGAACCGGTGGCACGAACCCGGCGCCGATGCCCTGGATCGGGTGGGGCCCCTTCTTCCCGCCGGACAGCACCGGCGACGCCGCCGGTTCCACAGCCACGATTTGCACCGACGGCTTGCGCTCCTTGATCACCTGGGCGACACCGGTGATGGTGCCGCCGGTGCCGACTCCGGCGACGAAGATGTCAACCTTGCCGTCGGTGCCGTTCCACACCTCTTCGGCGGTGGTCTTGCGGTGGATCGCCGGATTGGCCGGGTTCTCGAACTGCTGAGGCACGAAATAGCGCTGGTCGGTCTTGGCTAGCTCCTCGGCCTTGGCGATCGCACCCGGCATGCCCTCGGGGCCCGGGGTCAGGATGAGTTCGGCGCCGTAGGCGAGTAGCAGCTTGCGCCGTTCGATGCTCATCGTTTCGGGCATGGTCAGCACCAGCTTGTAGCCCCGGGCCGCGGCCACCATCGCCAGTGCGATGCCGGTGTTCCCGCTCGTCGGCTCGAGGATGATGGTGTCCGGCTTGATGAGACCGGCTTCCTCGGCCGCGTCGATCAGCGCCACCCCGAGACGGTCCTTCACACTGGCCGCGGGGTTGAAGGACTCGAGCTTCGCGACGACGTCCGCCCCTACGCCGTCGGTGACTCGGTTCAGCCGAACCAGTGGCGTGTTGCCGATCAGTTGAGTGATGTTGTCAGCAATGGTCACAATCGCCATCCCAGCTGATGTCGAAGTGGATTGCAACGTCGGTGGTCACGGCGAGGGCTACGGGCGTGAACCGCTCCGAACCCTCCGGCCCGACGCCGGCCAGCACCCGGCCGGTGTGATGGTGCGCCGGTGTTGCGGTCAGTGTGGCCGACGACGTGCCCGGTGCCGGCCGCAGGTAGAAGTCGGTACCCGGCCGGACCACGTCATGGATGGCGAAGCCGTCGGCGTCGACCAGCGTATGACCGTCGGTGACGTTGAGCGTCAACGGAGTTCGCACCTGGAACGGTCCGACGAGTTCTGCTGTCGCGGTGGCTCGGCCGTCGACGAGTCCGAGTTCGTCCGTTTCGATGGCAGCCTCCAGCGTTCCGGCCAACAGGTAATTGTACAGGTGCACTATGCGATCGGCGTTGCGGTAGTGCCGAGTTCCGGTGAGCCAGAAGGTAACTGGACCGATCATGGGAGTGCCGGCCTCCGCGGTTGCGATCAGCCGGTAGTAGCGGTAGCCGTGTCCGCGATGCCCGTGGGCGCTGGACGACAGGGTGCTGCCCACGCCCAGTGCTCGTTGGTAGCGGCCCTTGGCCGGGCCGGTGGTCAGCCGGGAGCCGGACACATCCAGCCAGTCAACGCCGTTGGCCGATTTTTGCAGCCGCACAGTGACCGCGGTGTCCGAGGCGTTCCACACCGAGTAGCCGCCCAGCTGGGGTTGGCCGTCGAATTCGAAGGTGGTCACCGGCCCGGAGTCGCGGCGCACCGCCACAGGAACATTGAGCGGCTGGGTGTCCAGTGCCAGACCGTTGGTCAGGTACCAGATCGCCGCCTGAGTGGCGGCGATCGCTTCGTGTTCGTTGATGTTCGCCGGCCCGAGCGGGTACCCGGCCTCTCGCAACCGTTGGCTGAGTTCGGCGGTCGTGATCAGCGGGAACGAGTGGCGAAGGATCCAATCGACCTCCGCTTCATAGTCGCGGCTGCGCAGGTGGGTCAGCGCGGACCAGGTGCCCAACCGGTACCGCGATGGGATGTGCGGCGCGATGCCGGTGAAGTCCAGGGAGTAGGCATCGACGTTGGGGTGCAGCCGGATCAGGTCGGTGCGCGCGGTCGTCCCGTCGGCGAACACGATTCGGTCCACGGTGTGGGAGTAGGTGCCACCGCGGTAACGCGTCAGGTGGGGGAGTTCGGTGGCCGGTCGGGCCAGAACGCGCCGACGCGTCGCAACCGGCGTCAGTGCGCGGCTGGATATGGATAACACGGTCATGGAGTGCTGTTCTTCCTGAAATGACTGGGGCGCGCCTACGTTCGCGCGGGCTTGTCCGCCCGCCGGCGGGAAAAAAGCGCGACGATTAGAACGTCAGAATTGGGCCGTCAGGAGATCAACAACAGCAACAACAGTCCACGGCGAGGCAGCGCGAAGGGATGAAGCGCGGCTGTGCAGCGTGGTGCATGCGACCCACTATAAGGCATGATTCCGGACAGGCCGGTTCGAGCGATAAAGCCCGCCCGCGGTGGAAAAAATCTCGCTGAGTTTTACACTTGCCACGGCTCAGCGCGGCGCCCCCTGTCGGTCAAGCCCAATTTCGGCTCGACCCCGCGCTAGATATTCGACGACGACGGAAGGATCAAGATGACCTCGGCTCAAAACGAGTCTCAGGCACTCGGCGACCTCGGTGCCAGGCAGCTAGCGAACGCGACCAAGACGGTCCCGCAGCTCTCGACGATCACCCCCCGCTGGCTGCTGCACCTGCTCAGCTTCGTGCCGGTGGAAGCCGGTATCTACCGGGTGAACCGTGTGGTCAACCCCGAGCAGGTCGCCGTGACGGCACAAGAGGGCGCCGCCCTCGACACGCCGCTGTCCGAGACCTTCGTCGACTACGAGACCAGCCCGCGCGAATACACGCTGCGCAACATCTCCACGCTGCTCGACGTCAGCACCCGGGTCTCCGACCTGTACTCCAGCCCGCACGACCAGGTCACCCAGCAGCTGCGGCTGACCATCGAGACGATCAAAGAGCGCCAGGAATTCGAACTGGTCAACAGCCCGGAGTATGGGCTGCTCGCGCAGGTGACCCCGGAGCAGACCATCCAGACCCTTGGTGGTCCGCCGACGCCGGATGACCTGGACGCGCTGATCACCCGGGTGTGGAAGACGCCGAGCTTCTTCCTGACCCACCCGCAGGGCATCGCCGCGTTCGGTCGCGAGGCCACCTACCGCGGCGTGCCGCCGGTGGTGGTGAGCCTGTTCGGCGCGCAGTTCATCACCTGGCGCGGCATTCCGCTGATCCCGTCGGACAAGGTTCCCCTGGAGGACGGCAAGACCAAGATCATCCTGGTGCGCACGGGCGAGGAGCGCCAAGGAGTCGTGGGTCTGTTCCAGCCTGGCCTGGTCGGGGAGCAGGCACCGGGCCTGTCGGTGCGGTTCACCGGCATCAACCAGTCGGCGATCGCGCGCTACCTGGTGACTCTCTACACGTCCTTGGCGGTCCTCACCGACGACGCGCTCGCCGTGCTCGAAGACGTCGCTGTGGACCAGTTCCATGAGTACAAGTGAGTACCGGTCGGTAGACGCCGAAAGCGACCTGCCCTTGGGCGCCGCGGAAATCGCGGCGCTGGCCAGCCAGCTGTACGCGGCCAGCATCCGACCGGGTCCGGACAGCCCGCCGCAGTCGGCGCCCGTTGCCCCGCGCGGCAGTGTGCCGGACACGACGGCGGCCACCTCGGCTGGGCAGACCGCAGCGGGCAGCGCCGATCTCTACTCGGCGCCGGTCCCGCTACTCGGTATCTCCGACATCTATGTTCCTGCTCCGACGTCTCCGGAACCCGAACCGCCACCCCAGACGGTGCCGGTCGCTCCGCGCGGCAGTGTGCCGGACACGACGGCGGCGCCCTCGGGCGCGCAGGCGGTCGGCAGCGTCGCCGACCCGTACCTGCCGCCCGCTGACTTCAGCGCGTTCGAGGTCCCCAGCGCGGGCATCGTTCCGACGGTGCCGGGTGTGCTGGCCGGGGCGCCACCGAGCGCTCCGGTGGCACCGCGGGGTTCGTCCGGGATCGGGTGGCTGCCCGACGCGCCGTCGATTGGCGACTTGGGCTGGTCGGATACGGTGCCTGCCGCGCCGGCGGCGCTGAATGCGCCGGCCACAGGTGACGAGTACCGCTACCACTTCCTGACGTCGCCAGTCACGGGGTCCGACCCGGTGCCGCAACTGACCGACGACCACGAGGTGTTCGACGTCAACGCGATCCGGGAGGACTTTCCGATCCTCAAGGAGACGGTCAACGGGAAGCCGCTGATCTGGTTCGACAACGCCGCCACCACTCAGAAACCGCAGTCGGTGATCGACCGGATCTCGTACTTCTACGCCCACGAGAATTCCAACATCCACCGGGCGGCACACGAATTGGCGGCCCGGGCCACGGACGCCTACGAAGAGGCCCGCGAGACCGTGCGGCGCTTCATCGGTGCGGAGAAGGCCGAACAGAACATCTTCGTGCGCGGCACCACCGAGGCCATCAACCTGGTGGCCTACGCCTGGGGCGGCAAGCACTTGGGCCCCGGCGACGAGATCGTCATCACCCATCTCGAGCACCACGCCAATATCGTTCCGTGGCAACTGCTTTCGCAGAAGACCGGCGCGGTGCTCAGGGTTGCGCCGGTCGATGAGGCGGGCAACCTGTTGCTCTCGGAGTTCGAGGATCTGCTGGGCCCGAAGACCAAGCTGGTCGCGGCCACTCAGGTGTCGAACGCACTGGGGACGGTGACTCCGGTCGAAAAGATCGTGCAGCTGGGCCATCGTTACGGGGCGCGAGTGCTGATCGATGGGGCGCAGTCGATTCCGCATCTGCCGATCGACGTCGCCGAACTCGGTGTCGACTTCTTCGTGTTCTCCGGGCATAAGATCTACGGCCCCACCGGAATTGGGGTGCTGTACGGATCCGAGGAGGCTCTGGCCGAGACTCCGCCATGGCAGGGCGGTGGCAACATGATCGCCGATGTCACGCTGGAGCGGTCGCTGTACCAAGGGCTGCCCAACAAGTTCGAGGCCGGCACGGGCAACATCGCCGACGCCGTCGGGCTGGGGGAGTCGCTGCGCTACGTCGAGCGGGTCGGCATCGAGCGCATCGCGGCGTACGAGCACGCCTTGCTGGACTACGCGACACCGCGCCTGGCCGACATCCCCGGTGTTCGCCTGGTGGGTACCGCGGACGAGAAGGCCAGCGTGTTGTCCTTCGTGTTGGCCGGACACGAGCCGCTCGAAGTCGGCAAGGCCCTCAACGCCGAGGGGATTGCCGTGCGCGCCGGACATCACTGCGCGCAGCCGATTCTGCGGCGCTACGGGCTCGAGGCGACGGTTCGTCCGTCGTTCGCCTTCTACAACACGTTCGAGGAGATCGACGTGTTCCTGCGGGCGGTGCGCCGGATCGCCGAGGGTGGTGCCAACGTCGGCTGACGGCAGGCATTGCCGGCACCCCTGTCGAAAGCTGGCGGGGGAGAACGGGTTACAGGTTCGTCGATTCGCAGATCGGCGAACCTGACCCGGGCGAACCTCCGCTCTGCGGCATGTCGATTGCGCGCACCCTGAGTGCAACTGTTGCTTTGGACTCGACTTCTCCGAAGCTCAAATCATGACGCAGGGAAATGCGCGCAATGCCGAATTTCCCTACGTTATTGCCGTTAGTGCGGCACGCGTCGAATGGGTGAGTTTCGTTGTCAGGCGTGCCGCGACGGCTGTGGCCGATGAGGCTTACGGGGCGTCGGCTAAACGCTGGCCCCGGCGTCTTCGGGCCCCACCCCGAGGGCTATTCCCCGATCTAGATGCGGTGGCTGAAGAGCTGTGCCCATCGGTGTCGACGTCGAAGTCCGTGCAGCTCAACGGGCGCCAGAGGCTGACGACTTGCACAAGCGTCGACCGGTCTTTTAACACTTCTGGCCATATTTCTTCTGGGTGATCGCAACCCTAACGCCGGGCATACTTTTGGTCGTAAATTTCGCAGTGTTCTATGTGTGCAAACAGACGATGCGGTCCGCATGTAAACGGAGCTGACCTTTACCGGTCGGCCAATCACGAGCGAGTAATAACGATTACGACAATGGGGGACCGGATGCACGGAAGGGGCCGTAGGCGGTTTGGGCGGGGTCGATGATCGGCTCGACCGTCGCGAAGCCCATGAATGCTCTGGGCGAGTTCTTCATGATGAGCGCCGAAGCGTTCGTGACAGCGGTACGAAAGCCTTGGGCCTGGCGCGAGATCCTCGAGCAAATTTGGTTCGTTGCCCGAGTGTCGATCTTCCCGACCATCATGTTGTCGATTCCGTACACGGTGCTCATCGTGTTCGTGCTCAATATTCTGCTGGTCGAGATCGGCGCGGGTGATCTTTCCGGTGCCGGCGCCGGGCTGGCGTCAGTCACCCAGGTGGGCCCGGTTGTCACGGCGATGGTCGTCTCGGGCGCCGGGTCGACCGCCATGTGCGCCGACCTCGGCGCGCGCACTATCCGCGAGGAAATCGACGCGATGAAGGTGATCGGCGTCGACCCCATTCAGGCGCTGGTGGTTCCACGCATCATCGCCGCCACATTCGTTGCGGTCCTGCTGTATTCGGTAGTCGCGGTCACCGGATTGGTCGGCAGTTACATCTTCGTGGTCTTCGTTCAGCACGTCACACCCGGTGCCTTTATCGCGGGAATGACCCTCGTTACCGGGTTGCCGCAGGTCGTGATCTCGCTGATCAAAGCAACCCTGTTCGGGTTGTCTGCGGGGTTGATCGCTTGCTACAAGGGCTTGTCGGTGGGTGGCGGCCCAACTGGCGTCGGTAACGCGGTGAACGAAACCGTGGTCTTCTCTTTTATGGCGTTGTTCTTCATCAACATCTTGACTACCGCGCTCGGAGTAAAGGTGACTGCCAAATGACCGATCTCGCAGGTGCGCCGTCGTGGTTCGTCGCTGTTGGCCCCAGGCTGGTGGCTTCAACCCGCAAGGTGGGCGAACAGACCGCGTTCTACGGAAAGTCATTGGCCTCCACCGTCGATGCGGTACGGCGCTACCCGAGCGAACTGCTGCGACTGATCGCCGAGATGGGAATGGGCACGGGTGCGCTGGCGGTGATCGGGGGCACCGTCGGCATCATCGGCTTCCTCACGCTGACCACCGGCGCTCTCGTTGCGGTACAGGGCTACGACACGCTGTCCAACATCGGAGTCGAAGCGATGACCGGCTTTCTGTCCGCGTTCTTGAACGTCCGGATGATTGCGCCCTGCACAGCCGGTTTGGCATTGGCTGCCACGATCGGTGCCGGTGCGACGGCGCAATTGGGTGCGATGCGTATCAACGAGGAGATAGACGCGCTGGAAGTGATGGGGATCCGTTCGATCACCTATCTGGCATCCACGCGGATTATCGCCGGCGTCTTGGTGGTTATCCCGCTCTATGCCGTCGCCGTCCTGATGTCGTTCATCGCGGCTAAGTTCCTCACGATCTTCGTCTACGGCCAGTCCCGTGGCGTGTACGAGCACTACTTCTCGACGTTCCTGCGTCCCACCGACTTGTTGTGGTCGTTCTTGTCGGCGCTGACGATGGCGACGGGTGTGATGGTCGTGCATACCTATTACGGTTTCACCGCGACAGGTGGTCCTGCCGGCGTGGGGGAGGCTGTCGGTCGTTCGGTGCGGTCATCGATGATCGTCACGGCGTTTGTCTGCCTGATGATTTCGTTGTCTGTCTACGGGCAGTCCGGCAACTTCAACCTGTCGGGATAGCCATAGATGAGTAATCACCGGGAGAGCGGACCTCTCAAAAGAAATCGGGTCCGCGATAGCAAGATCGACCCGATTTGGTGGGCGCCAACGTTGTTCATCCTCATCGCGGGACTGATCGCACTCACCGCGGGGTCGTTCTCTGGGAAATTCCAATCATTCATCCCGCTCACGCTGGTCTCGAACAGGGCGGGACTGGTGATGGAAGATGGCGCCAAGGTCAAGTTGCGCGGTGTGCAGGTCGGCCAGGTCGCGTCGATTGGCACCGACGTAAAGGCGGCTGAGCTTCAGCTGAAGATGGAACCAGGCCCGTTCAAATATCTGCCGAGCAACGTCGAGGCGGAGATCAAGTCGACTACTGCGTTCGGGTCGAAGTACGTCGACCTGATCGTGCCCGAGCATCCCAGCAGTACTCCGTTGAAGCCGGGCGCAATCCTGCACTCCCGCAACGTCACCGTGGAAGTCAACACGGTTTTCGAAAATCTGCAATCGGTGATCCAGGCCCTCGACCCGGCGAAGCTGAACGCGATCCTGTCGGCGTTCGCGCAATCAGTACGCGGAAAGGGCGACCGACTTGGGCAGGCGATCACCGGTGCGAACGATGTGCTGCTGACCGTCAACCCGCGAATGGACACGATTGACAAGGATTGGCGGTTGTTCGGCAAGACCACGGCCATCTATTCCGATGCGGCGCAGGATATCCTGTCGATCCTTGACTCGGCCGCGACGACCAGCACCACCCTCACCGAAAACCAGCGGTCGCTCGACACGCTGCTGTTGTCGGCAGTGGGCTTGAGCCAGACCGGCATCAACGTCGTCGGCAGAAGCGAATCCAACATCGTGCAGTCTTTCAACCTGCTCGATCCGACCACGGCTCTGCTGAATAAGTATTCCCCGACCTACACGTGCCTATTCCAGGGTGCGCAATGGTATGTGGACCATGGTGGCCGAGATGCTTTGGGCGGCAACGGCTACTCCGTAATCCTCGACGCCGCACTGCTTTTCGGCGACGACCCCTACCGGTACCCGAGACACCTGCCAAAGGTCAATGCGACGGGTGGCCCCGGGGGGAGGCCCAGCTGTGGCTCCTTGCCCGACCCGAGTGCGAACTTCCCCGTCCGTGCGCTGGTCACCGACACCGGTTGGGGCGCCGCTCCCGACGAGATCCGCACCACTCCGTGGGTCGGCAACCCATGGTGGGCCAACTACTTCCCGACCACCAAGAACCCTCCGGAAGGGCCGCGGTTCAACTACCGCGGGGGGGTGCCGCCACCACCATGAGAAGGAAGCTTTCCAGCATCATCCTGCGCGTCGGGATATTTACCCTCGTCTGCTTGCTCTTTACCTTCACGCTGATTGCCGTATTCGGACAATTGCGCTTCGAGGACCGAACCGGCTATGACGCAGTTTTCACGAATGTATCGGGTCTGAAATCCGGCAACTTTGTCCGCATTGCCGGGGTGGAGGTGGGCAAAGTCGGCGACCTCACGCTGCATCGCGACGGCACTGTCACCGTCGGCTTCGCGGTGGACAAAGGGGTGCGACTGACCGAGGGCACCAAAGCCGTTGTGCGCTATGAGAACTTGATCGGTGACCGCTACCTTGCGCTGGAGGAGGGCCCCGGGCCCCCACACCGGCTGCCGCCGGGCACGACGATTCCACTGGCACGAACGTCGCCCGCTCTGGACATCGATGCGCTGATCGGGGGCTTCCGTCCGTTGTTCCGTGCGCTGGATCCCGATCAGGTCAATGCGCTGTCTGGTCAACTGCTTCGAGTCTTTCAGGGGCAAGGCGGCACGCTGGCCTCCGTGCTTTCGCAGACGTCGATGCTGACCTCGACCCTGGCAGGGCGCAGCGAGCTGATCGCTTCCCTGATCACCAACCTGAACACCGTGCTGAACACCTTCGGCACCCGCGATCGCGAGTTCTCGGATGGCTTGGACAAGCTATCGCAGTTCGTGGACGGGTTGGCACAGCGTAAGGACGACATCTCCACCGGGCTGGCCTACATCAACGCAGCAGCCGGGTCGGTCGCCAGCCTGCTTGTCGAGGCCCGTCAGCCGATCAAGGACGTGGTGCACGAGACCGACCGCGTGGCCGGGCAGGTACTTTCCGACCGCGACTACTTCGACTCACTGCTCAAAGACCTTCCCGACATTTATCAGGTCCTTGCCCGACAGGGCCTGAACGGCGACTACTTCGGTTTCTACTTTTGCGAAGTATTGCTCAAACTCAATGGCAAGGGGGGCAACCCGATCTTCGTCAAACTGCTGGGCCAGCCGAGCGGGCGGTGCACCCCGAAGTGAAACTGAAGCTACCTAAGATCAAATCGGTTGGTCGCCGCAGCCCCGTCATGTTGGGGGTCATGGGTACCGCCATCCTGGTCTGCGTGACGATCGTCGCCTTCCAGTACAACAAGCTGCCGTTCGTCAAGAACACCAAGGACTACGCCGCTTATTTTTCCGAGGCTGGTGGCATCAAACCTGGTAGTACGGTTCGGGTTTCGGGTTTGGGCGTCGGCAGAGTTTCAGACGTCCGCTTGGAGGGCACCAAGGTCCGGGTGGGGTTCACCGTCCGCGAGGATATTGACCTCGGCGACCGAACGGAAGCGGCGGTCAAGACAGAGACAATCCTGGGCAGCAAGATGCTTGAGCTGACGCCGCGTGGCGAAGGGAGGCTCACAGGCACAATTCCGCTGGAACGCACTACCTCGCCGTACGACCTTCCCGACGCGCTTGGGGATCTGACAACGACGATCAGTGGCCTGGATACCGCCCAACTCTCCTCGGCGCTCACGACATTGGCTAACACCTTGAAGGAAACACCGCCGGATGTTAAGCCTGCACTGCAGGGAGTGGCCCGGTTCTCGGAGACCCTCAACAACCGCGATACCCAGCTGCGGAACCTGCTGGCGAACGCGAACAAGGTCTCGGCGGTACTGGGCCGGCGCAGCCAACAGATCGCCGGCCTGGTATCGAACTCAAACACGCTGCTGGTAGCGCTCCTGGAGGAACGAGACTCCATCGACGCGCTGATGAACAACCTCACCGCGGTTTCGCACCAGATTTCGGGGTTCGTCGATGACAACCGGACCCAACTCAAGCCGGCCCTCGACAAGCTCAACGGGGTGCTGGAGATCCTCGACAACCACAGACAAGATCTGCAGAGCAGTTTCAACAGGTTCAGACGATATGCAATGTCGTTTGGCGAATGCTTGGGTTCTGGGCCATTTTTCAAGGCTTACGTGGCCAACTTGATTCCCGGCCAGATCGGTGGCCCGGTTCTCGACGCGGATATGTATGACCGTCTTTTGGATCCGAACCAAAAGTTGCCGTCGGAGTCGGTGGACCCGCCGACCGGGTCGCCACCGGTGCCGCCGGAGAACGCACCGGTCCCGCTGTGGTCCCAACCGCCCTCACCCCCGCCTTCGACGCCACCGGTGCGAACCATTCCGCCGCCCATACCTCAGATAACGGGTAACGATGTCCATTAGTCGTCGCACCCTGCAAAGAGTGGTCGCCATCAGCCTGGCGGCGACCTTGACCGTGGCTTCGTTTCTGGTCGTCTCAAAGCTGTGGAAAGAGGTCGAAAAGAACACCTATTCAGCGTATTTCGTGGAGTCCAATGGCTTGTTCGTCGGCGACGAGATCAGGATCCTCGGCGTCGCCGTCGGTGTGGTGGACAAGGTCGAGCCGCAGCCCGCCGGCACCAAGGTGACCTTCTCCGTCGACAAGCAGTATTCGATCCCGGCCGATGCCCGCGCCGCAATCCTGTCGCCGTCGCTGGTGACTTCTCGGGCGATCCAACTTGTCCCGGTGTACTCGGGCGGCCCCAAGCTGAGTCCAGGTGCCTCCATCCCGATCAACCGCACCGCGGTGCCCGTCGAGTGGGACGACTTTCGCAAGCAGCTGGAAAAGCTGACGGACGCGTTGCAGCCCACAGCTCCGGGCGGGGTGAACTCGGTCGGCGAGTTCGTCGACTCGGCCGCGGAAAACCTCCGTGGGCGGGGAGACACCGCGCGCGATACCATAATCAAGCTTTCCCAGGCGATTTCAGCACTCGGCGATCACGCTGACGACATCTTCAGCACGGTGCGGAATCTGCAGCTGCTTGTGTCGGCGTTGTACTCCAGCAGCGATCTGCTGGCCTCGTTCAACCAAAACCTGGCCAGCGTGACGACGCTGCTGTCGAACACACCCAACGAGGTCGCCAATGCGGTGCAGGGTCTAGATCGGGCATTGACAGACGTGCGCCAGTTCCTCGCGGACAACCGGGAGGCAATGGGTGTGACCTTCGACCGGCTGGCTTCGGTCACGACCGCGCTCAACGACAGCCGTGCCGATATAAAACAGGTCCTGCATATCGCCCCGACGGTGTTCCAGAATTTCCTGAACATCTACCAGCCTGCGCAGAGTGCGATGACCGGCATCATCGCGTTGAACAACTTCGCCGACATTCCTCAGTTTATCTGCAGCGCTATCGAATCGGCCTCCCGTGCGCGCTTGGCCCGCGTTTCCAAGCTGTGCCTGCAGTACCTCAACCCGATCATCAAGAACCGCATCTACAACTACATACCGGCGGGACTCAACCCATTCGTCGGGACTCAGGCTCGGCCGAACGAGATCACCTACAGCGAGAACTGGCTACGGCCCGGCTATACGCCCCCGCCCGACGCGACCCCGCCACCGGGTGCGCCGCCGCCGCTTCCCGGGCCGCCACCGGATGGGCCGCCGCCGCTTCCCGGGCCGCCGGCACTTGCCGATCAGCCGGCGCCCGCCGAGGCGCCGCCGGCTCCGCCGCCGCCGGGCACGATCAGCTCGACGGAAGTGCTGCAGAATCTGCTGCTACCGACGGGACCATCATGAGACGCGCAATAGCTGCGGCGCTCTCGCTTGCGTGCATCGCCGCGCTGCCAGGGTGCGGATGGCGCGGCTTGAATTCGTTCACCCTGCCCGGCACGTCCGGCGGGGGCCCGGGTTCCTACACCATCCAAGCGCAAATGCCGGACGTGGTAACCATTCAGCAGAACACCCGTGTTCGAGTCGATGACGTCACCGTCGGCAACGTCACCAAGATCGAGCTTCAAGACTGGCACGCTCTGGTCACCATGCGCATCAACGGCGATGTCCGTCTGCCGGCCAATTCGACCGCCAAGCTCGGGCAGACCAGTCTCCTGGGCTCGATGCACATCGAACTCACGCCGCCCAAAGATGAGCCGCCGGTTGGCCAACTCAAAAACGGGTCGGTCATTCCGTTGTCGCGCGCGAGCATGTATCCCACCACCGAACAGACTCTGGCCTCAGTGTCAATTCTGCTCAACGGCGGCGGAATTGGGCAGTTGCAGGAGATCAATCAGGCGCTCGCCAAGGCATTCGCCGGCCGCGAGAACGACATGCGCAGTCTGCTAAGCCAACTCGACGAATTCATCCGCGGCACGAACGACCAGACCGATGACATCATTGCTGCCGCCGAGAAACTCAATGGCCTTGTCGGCCAAGTCGCGGACAAGGATCCCGTGGTCGACAAGGCGTTGCTGACGGTGCCTAAAGCGCTGAACGTACTAGCTGAAGAGCGCACCAAGATCGCCGATGCGATTGATCAGCTCGGTAAGTTCAGCGCGATCGTGGCCGACACGCTTCACCAGAGCAGGGAATCTCTGGTGAACAACCTGCGCAACATCGCGCCGGTCCTGCATTCGCTCGCCGACGCCGGGCCGTCGCTCACCAAGGGGCTGGACGGGCTGGTGGCGTATCCGTGGCCGGCCTCCACCGCGAGGAATTGGTTCCGCGGCGACTACGCCAACCTGACCCTGATCGTCGATTTGACGTTGAGCCGCATCGACCAAGGGCTGTTCACCGGCTCGCGCTGGGAAGGCAACCTTACCCAGCTCGAACGGCTCTGGGGGCGCACCATCGGCATGCAGCCGAGTCCGGCCACGGCCGGCAACCCCCTGACCTATCCCTACCATGACGGGGGATACTGAATGCTGCGCTTGAACCGCAGGACGTGGATCCAGTTGGCGATCTTGACTCTGGTGACCTTAGTTTCTTGTGGCGCAATGGCGTTCAACTTCATGAAGCTTCCCCAGACATTGTTCGGGATCGGCGAATACAACGTCACCGTCGACCTGCCCCAGTCAGGCGGGCTCTACGAGACGTCGGTCGTCACCTATCGGGGTACCGACGTGGGTGAGGTCAAGTGGGTCGAAGTCACCGCCACCGGCGTGCGCGCGTTGCTCGCACTGAGATCGGGCGTCAAGGTGCCCTCCGGCGTGCAGGCTTCGGTGCACAGCCGATCGGCGATCGGTGAGCAATACATCGAACTGACTCCGCTGCCTGGCAACGACGGAGAACATTCCCGCCCGCTACGTGCCGGCGATGTCATTCCCGCCGGACATGTCGACGTACCCGTCGACATCGGACACCTGCTCGACATGACCAACCGTGCGCTGCAGGCAATTCCGCGTGACAACTTGCATACGGTGATCGACGAAACCAACAAGGCGGTCAATGGCCTCGGGCCCGAGTTGTCTCGGATCGTCGATGGGTCCACCGCACTGGCTATCGCCGGCGGCAAAACTGTCGACCCGCTGGCCAAGCTGATCGATCAGTCTCCTGCGGTGCTCAACTCCCAGGTCCAAACATCGGATGCGATCGGCACGTGGGCCGATCGAACCGCAGCGATCCTGGCCCAGTTCAAGGCGCAGGATGCTGCGGTGCGAGATCTGCTGACACAGGGGACTTCCGGCGTAGAAGAGGCTCGCGCGCTGCTCGACCGGGTGTCGCCCGCGTTGCCGGTTCTGTTCGCCAACCTGGTGAGTCTCGGCGACATCGCGGTCGTCTACCGTCACGACATCGAGCAACTTCTGGTGCTCTTGCCGCAAGGCATCGCGGCCATGGCAGCGATTGTCGTGCCCAGCTCCAACACAAAGCAGGAGTACAAGGGCGCCCAGCTGGACTTCAACCTGAACATCAACCTGCCGCCGCCGTGCACGACCGGGTATCTGCCGCCCACACAGCGACGGTCGCCTGCCAGCGTCGACGCACCGGACCGCCCGGCAGCAGAGCTCTATTGCCGAGTGCCGCAGGATTCGGAGTTCAATGTCCGTGGCGTGCGCAATATTCCGTGTGAGGCCAAGCCGTGGAAGCGTGCTCCCACCGTCGAGCTATGTGAAAGCGACGAGGAGTACGTGCCGCTCAACGAAGGCTACAACTGGAAGGGCGACCCTAACGCCACCACCACCGGTCAGGGCGTCCCGCAGTATCCGCCTGGACAGGATCCGCGACTGCCGCCGCCACGGGGCACCGCGCCACCACCACAGCAGGCGCCGCTTGCCGTTGCCACCTATGACCCGGCTACCGGTACCTATGTGGGCCCCGATGGACACCGGTACACCGAATCCGACTTGGCCAACCCGCGGGCCAAAACCTGGCAGTCACTTCTTGTCCCGCCACCGTAAGCGTTTCCGGTCGGAATACCCAGCTGGGGGCGCCGGGTACACGACCCACCGTTAAGTGAGGAGCACTATGGCGCAAGAGCCTGAAACCACCGATACCGGTGCGCAAGTCAGCGAGCCGACCGCAGCCGATGCCGAGGGCCGCGACAAGCAGGAGGCCGTCGACGAAACCGATGCCGTCGACGAAGCCGATGCCGCCGACGAGGCCGACGTTGTCGACGAGACCACCGCCGTCGACGAGATTGAGGCAAAAGGAGGCGAATCCGAAGGCACCCGGCTGCGGGACCGGTTTGCCGGTCGGCAGCTTTCGCGCGTCGGATCGGCGTTGCTGGCCGGTGCCGTAATCGTCGCTGCGCTGGCCGGATTGGTCGGCTGGCTTGGTTATCGGACCTACCAAAGGCACGAGGCACAGGCCCAGCGTGATCAATTCGTTCAGGTTGCTCGCCAGGGTGCGGTGAACCTCACCACCATCAGCTACACCGAGGTCGATGCCGATGTGCAGCGGATCATCGACTTGTCCACTGGCGCTTTCCGAGAGGATTTTCAGCAACGCTCTAAGCCGTTCATCGAGGTCGTCAAGGCCGCGCAATCGAAGTCAGAAGGCACTGTCACCGATGCCGGGCTGGAATCTCAAAAGGGCAATACGGCTCAGGTGCTGGTGGCGATCGCGGTGAAATCACGGACCTCCGGCGGTGAGGAGGCGCCGCGGGAATGGCGGATGCGAGTTGAGGTTCAGTCGGTTGGCGACGACGCCAAGGTGTCCAACGTGGTGTTCGTGCCATGACGACACTCAGCGAAAATACGGAAGCCGCCGTGACACGTGACGAGGAGACTGTCGATGCTGACGCGAAAGATTCGGCCGAGACAATGCCCCCAGACATAGAGCCGGCCGCCGAAGACGAGACGGCTCAAGAAGATTCGAAGACCGCTGAGGCCGAGGCCGACGCTGATCCGAATGATGAGGCCGAGGAAGAGCCGAAGACCGCGGGAGTAAGGCGCCCAATCGCATGGTCAGGTGTGCTCGCCTACGGTGTATTGCCTGGACTCGCATTGCTGCTGGCGGTGGCGGCAGGTTATTTCAAGTGGGCGGACGAATCGGCCGATGATGTTGCGTTGGCCCGCACCGAATCGGTCCGAGTAGCCAGCGAAGACGCTGTGGCCCTGTTGTCTTACAAGGCGGATTCGGCGGACAAGGACCTCACCAATGCGGCACATGATCGGCTGACCGGCGAATTCAAAGAGGCCTACCTCAACTTGATCCGCCAGGTGGTTATTCCGGGTGCAAAAGAGAAGCACATCTCGTCAACAGTCAAAGTCAGTGCGGCAGCTCCGGTTTCGGCAACCACCAACCACGCCGTGGTTCTGTTGTATGCCAACCAAACCGTGACCATTGGCGAAGGCGTTCCCACGGATACCCAGCCCGTCATCAGGGTGACTCTTGACAAGGTCAACGGCCGATGGCTGGTTTCGCGTTTCGACCCGGTGTGATTGTGAGGAGGCCACATGTTGGCAGGGATGCGCCTTTTGGTACGGCTTAGCTCCCGGGTGCTGCCCGTTGCCGTAATTCTCTCGGGGACAGCAGCGTTGGCGACCCCTAGCGCACATGCCGACAACAAGCGGCTCAACAGCGCCGTGGTCTCCGCCGTCTACACCTTCCAGCATCAGGCGGGCTGCACAAATGACGTCATCAGGGACAACGCGCTAACGCTGGCCGCCGAATGGCACGCGGAGGACATGATAACCAACCGAAACATCTACGACGACACCGGGTCTGACGGCTCGGGTCCGCAGGACCGCGCCAACGCCGCCGGCTTCCACGGCATTGCCGCCGAGACCGTGGCGATCAATCCGGCGGTCGCCATTAGCAGCTTCGAACTGGTCAACCAGTGGTATGCCAACCCCGACGACATGGCGATCATCCGCAACTGTGCCAACACCTCTATCGGGGTGTGGTCAGACAACGCCCTCGACCGCACTGTCGTGGTTGCCGTTTACGGACAGCCGGCTGCCCCCAGGCGCTGAGGTTAAACTCACGGCGATTTAATGAGGGCGAAAGGAAATTCCGGCGTAGCCGAAATATATTGGGCTACTGTGAAATCTGAGTACATATCTCCGCGTCGCGCCCCGCGGTTTAGAACGTCTGACGTTCAGGAATCCTGGTGAGAAGCGGCTGAATAGGAGGACCGTCCGATGATCTTCACCCAGCACTATCTGGACTGCTTGTCGCAGGCGTCGTACTTGATCGGTGATGAGACGACCGGTCGCGCTGTGGTGGTCGATCCGCGCCGCGACGTCGACGAATACCTCGGCGAAGCGGCCGAGCATGATCTGCGAATCGAACGGGTCATCGAGACACACATTCACGCCGACTTCTTGAGCGGCCATCTGGAATTGGCCGCGGCGACCGGAGCGTCGATCTCCTACGGAGAGGGTGCCGACGTCGAATTCCCCTTCGAGCCGTTGGTCGAGGGGCAACGCCTCTCGCTGGGGGAGGTGACCCTCGAGATCCTCGCAACACCGGGTCACACTCCCGAATCGATCTCCATCGTCGTCTACGAGCATGCCGACGACGAGATTCCCTACGGTGTGCTCACCGGTGACGCGTTGTTCGTCGGCGATGTGGGACGTCCCGACCTGTGCGCCACCGAAACTTCGTCGGCCGACGATCTGGCCGCCACGCTGCATCGCTCACTGCAGGACAAACTGCTCACCCTGCCCGATGCCACGCGCGTATTTCCAGGCCACGGCGGCGGTTCCGCCTGTGGCAAGCAGCTGTCCAGCGAAACCAGCTCGACGATCGGCGAGCAGCGGAAGACCAATTACGCGCTGCAGGCACAAGACGTCGACCAATTCGTTGCGGAGGTCACCCTAGGCCAGCCGGCACAACCGCCGTATTTCGAATTCACCTCGCACCGCAACCGTCAGCAACGCGACCTGCTCGATGAAAACCCGCCTGCCACACTGGATGTCGACGAGGTGTATCAGCGCGTTGCCGCGGGTGCCATTCTGCTGGATAGCCGCGATCCGGCGGACTACGCATCCGGCCACCTCCGCGGCGCGGTCAACGCCGCCCTCCACGGGCGCTTCGCCGAATGGGCAGGCAACGTCCTGTCGCCCGACCGCGACATCGTGCTGGTCGGCGATCCCGCCGACGCATTGGAGTCCAAGATCCGACTGTCTCGCGTCGGGTTCGACCGGGTCGTAGGTCAATTGCGCGACCTCTCAGAGGTTTTCGGCCTGCGGCCCGACGTGGTCGAGCAGACGCCACGAGTGACCGCCGAACGGCTCGCCGAAGTACTTGGCGCACAACCGCTTCTGCAGCTCATCGATGTGCGCGGCCCGGGGGAGGTGGCCGACGGCGGCATCCCTGGGGCGATAGAAATCCCGTTGCCGACTCTCGCCGGTTCGCTGTCGACCCTCGACAAGGCGGTGCCCGTCGTCACCTACTGTGCCAGCGGGGCGCGCTCGATGGTGGCCGCGAGTGTGCTTCGGGCGTCGGGCTTTAACGACGTGTCGGATGTGCTGGGCGGATTCGGGGCTTGGCGGGATACCGGCCTGCCCGTAGCGGGCGGCGAGAAGGACTAAGCGCTGGACCCGGCGCCGAGCCGGGATAAGAGTGTCGCGGCGTCGGACGTCGCGCCGCGGTTGTAGGGCAACTTGGCCAGCAGCGCCGCCATCGCGCAGGTGTTGGAGGCGGCCGCGTAGGTCAAGCCCGCACCGATACCGGCGGCCACCCACTTCAGCCTCGGGACGGCGACGCTGCCCAGCACGGACGAGAGCACCACCGATCCGGCGACCAGACGCACCTGACGCTCGAGCTCCCAGCGCTGCGTGCCCCGTTTCACGGCAAATCCCTGCCCCTCCCAATCGACGATGCCCTTGTCCAGGGTGCGCCCGCCGGTGAGGCCCTCTTTCGCCAGCAGTTGCGCGGCCTGCGCCGAGCGCTGACCGGATCGGCACACCAGCACGACGTCGTGGTCTTGGGCGAGCTGCTCGGCGACCGCGGCGCCATGCTTATTCAGCACGTCGAGCGGCACGTTGTAGGACCCGGCGATGTGAGCGGTGTCGAACTCAGCCGGGGTCCGCACGTCGACGACGCGCGCACTGGTGACCGACTTGAGCAGCGTACGCAGTTCTGTCGAGGTGATTGCGGCTGCGGTGGGTGCGTTCATGACGTGATCAGTACCCGCCGGAACCGAACCGCACCGTCGTTTCGATCAACGTGAATCTGACGGAATCGGCTAAAAACCGGCGATGAGCTGCCCGTCGCCGGCGGCACTGTCGCACGAACACTGTTGGTTGCGGGCCTTCAACCAGGATTCACGCGTGCGCAACAGGTGCTGAACGTAGACCTTGTCACGCTGCTTGCGCGAGAACGCAAAATCCAGGTTGATCGGTAACCCCGCCCAGTCGATCTGGCCGCCTGACGAGGCTTGCTGCTGCCCGGAGTGCACGGGGCAACCAGCGTTCATGCTGTCCCAATCGGGTGTTTGGCTTGTCTGCGTCACCGCGTGTCCATCCTCGAATGCACCTGGTCTTAGGTGAATGGTGCGACAGGGATGTTTCAGCGACGAGTGTGCGACGTTTCCGCCGAATTACGGCTAACTGGTAGCACGCCGCCGCGCTAGTAGACGTCGCGGTGGTAGCGCTTTTCGGCGCCCAGCGACTGGACGTAGGCCTTCGCCGCATCGGGGTCAAGCTTGCCGTGTTCGGCCACGATGTCGCAGAGCGCGCGATGGACGTCCTTGGCCATCGGGTCAGCGGTGCCACACACGTAGACCTGCGCACCGTCCTGCAGCCATGCCCACAACTCGGCTCCGCGCTTGCGCATCAGGTGCTGCACGTAGACCTTCTCCTGCTGGTCGCGGGAGAACGCCAGGTCGAGCTCGGTGAGGAACCCGTCGGCGTACATCTTTTCGATCTCGTCGCGGTAGTAGTAGTCGGTGGCGGCGTGTTGTTCGCCGAAGAACAGCCAGTTGCGCCCGGTGTGGCCGAGCGCGCGACGGTCCTGCAGGAAACCGCGGAACGGGGCGATGCCGGTTCCGGGGCCGATCATGATCATCGGTGTGTCCGCATCGCTCGGCGGCCGGAAATTGCTGGAGGGCTGCAGATATACGGCCACTCGATCACCGGGGGAGCGGTCGGCGAGGTAGGTCGAACACACCCCGCGGCGCGGGACGCCCCGGAAGTTGTAGCGCACCGGGGACACGGTCAGGTGAACTTCCCGCGGGCACTCTTTGGGGCTCGACGAGATGGAGTACAGCCGCGGCTGAAGGCGTTTGAGCACCCTCAGCCACTCGTGCGCCGATGCGGAGACCGGCAGCTGCGCCAGCAGGTCGATGGACTGGCGCCCCCACGACCAATCACTGAGGGCCGCTTTGTTTTCCGGCCTCAGCAGCTCCGCGAGTTTCGAGTCGCCGGTGCGCTCCTGCACAAACCGCACCAGGTCGCGGCTGATGTGGGCGATCTCCATTCGCTCGGTGAGCGCGGAGCGCAACGACATCAGACCGTGCTCGCCAACCTCGACCGGGGTCTGCCCGTCCAGTCCGGTGACGGACATCCATTCGTCCACCAACCGGTCGCTGTTGCGCGGCCACACCCCGAGCGCATCGCCGGCCTCGTAGCTGACCGTTGCTTCGGGTAAGTCAAACACCAACTGCCGCACGTCTTTTGTCGATTTCGGCTGACTGAGCGTCGTGTTGCGAATGATGTCGGTTATCAACGGCGCCTTCTTGGTGTACGCCTGCGTTGCGGGCCGGCCTGCCGGCCGGGGGGACGCGGCGGGCATCGGTGCCGCCCCGCCGCTGCCGACCTGGCTGGGGCTGCGGGTCAGCGCCTGGACCACCTCGTCCAGCCACGCGGCGGCGGCGTCTTCATAGTCGGGTTCGCAGTCGACGCGATCCAGGATGCGGGTCGCCCCCAGTTCGGCGAGCCGCTCGTCGAACTTTCGCCCGTGCCCGCAGAAGTCGTCGTAGTTCGAATCGCCCAGCGCCAGCACGGCGTAGCGGGTCTCGGTGAACTTCTCCGCGCTGTCGCCGGTCAGCGCTCGCCACAGGGCGGCGCCGTTGTCGGGCGGCTCGCCGTCACCGGTGGTGCTGGTGATCACCAGCAGCTCCCGAGTGGACGACAGCTCGGCAGGCGAAACGTCGTCCATGCTGCGCAACGAGACCGGGAGCCCGGCCTCGTCGACCCGGGCCGCGACGTCGGCGGCGAGCTCCTCGGCGTTGCCGGTCTGGGATGCCCACAGCACCACGATCGGGGCACGCCGCGGCGCTGCGTCCACGTCGGGCGCGGCGGGCGGGCCAGCCGGTGCCTGGTTCGCCGACGAATCCGCGGGCAGTGTAGGGGCAGCCTCGGTGCGGGCGAAGATGCCCGCGAGTAGACCGTCGACCCACAACCGGGTGCTGGGATCCAGGGGAGCGTTGAGCGGAACGGTGGGCACGCCGCCCGAGCGGTGGCCGGCGTCCGAGCGCAATCCGGCCAGCATTCCGGCCAGGTAGGTGCGGCTCAACGGGCCGAACTCCGGTCTGGGTTCCTTT
Source organism: Mycobacterium numidiamassiliense (assembly GCF_900157365.1). Lineage (GTDB taxonomy): Bacteria > Actinomycetota > Actinomycetes > Mycobacteriales > Mycobacteriaceae > Mycobacterium > Mycobacterium numidiamassiliense. The sequence continues at coordinate 2,512,314 of NZ_FUEZ01000004.1, forward strand.
GCCACTCCAAGGAACTCGGCGAGGGCGTCGACTCGTGACACGCTGATCTCCGATACCTCCACGGGCGCGGGTTCTGGTGTGTCGGTGGCCACCGACGGCCCGGGCTCGATATCCGAATCACGCTGGGAAACTGAAACTTTGGTCAAGGTGACCGCGCAGGCCTTGAATTCCGGTTGTTGCGACACGGGGTCGACGGCGTCGTTGGTGACGGCGTTGATCGACAGGTACTCGCCGAATACGTCGTTCCAGTGGAAGGGCGCGAAGCAGTTACCGGGCCGAACCCGGTCGGTGATGACGGCCGGAAGCACGGCACGGCCACGGCGGGAGGCGATTTCGACGTGGTCGTCGGCGGAGATCTGCAGCCGGGCAGCGTCGTCGGGGTGGATCTCGACGAACGGTCCCGGGTTGAGCTTGTTGAGTTTGGCGACCTTGCCGGTCTTGGTCATGGTGTGCCACTGATGCGGCAGGCGTCCGGTGTTGAGCAGGAACGGGTAATCGTCGTCCGGCATTTCCTCGGGCGACATGTGTGGGCGCGGGAAAAACACCGCACGCCCGTTGGGCGTCGCGAAGGCCAGCCGGGGCGCGTTGCCGTCCTCGCGGACCCGCCGCGTCTGACTGACACCGTCGTTGCGGTAGCGGATCGGGTTGCGATCGTCCAGACCGTCGGGTGGGCAGGGCCACTGCAGCGGGGTCTGGCGCAGCCGCTCATAGCTGGCGCCGCGGAGGTCATACCCCGTCGCAGGGTTCCAGAACCGCTTGACCTCTTCGAACACCTCCTCGGCGGAGGCGTAACTGAAAGACTCTGAAAAGCCCATCTCGCAAGCGATCCGGGCGATGATCTGCCAGTCGGGCATCGCCTGGCCGGGCGCCTCGACCCCCGGCTGGAACAGCGTCAGGTTGCGCTCGGAGTTGATCATCACCCCCTCGGACTCCGTCCACAAGGCGGCGGGCAGCAACACGTCGGCGTATTCGTTGGTCTCGGTCTCGAGGAAGGCATCCTGGACGATCACCAACTCGGCGCCCTCCAATCCCGCCAACACGGTTTTGCGATTGGCAACGCTGGCAACGGGATTGGTGCAAATTATCCAGCACGCCTTGATCTCTTTGTTGGACATGCGGGAGAACATGTCGATGGTGCCAGAGCCGACGTCCGTGCGCAGCGACCCGTACGGGATGCCCCACTGGTCCTCGACGAAGTCGCGGTCGGCCGCCGACATCACCGAGCGCTGACCCGGCAGACCTGGCCCCATGTAACCCATCTCGCGGCCGCCCATCGCATTGGGCTGCCCGGTGAGCGAGAAGGGGCCGCTGCCGGGTTTGCAGATCGCGCCGGTGGCCAGATGCAGGTTGCAGATCGCGTTGGTGTTCCAGGTGCCGTGTGTGCTCTGGTTGAGTCCCATCGTCCAGCAGCTCATGAAGTTCTCGGCCTCGCCGAGCCAGCGGGCCGCGGTGTGCAGGTCTTTTTCTGCGATACCGGTCATTTCGCTGACCGTGTCGGGGGTGTACTGCTCGAGGAAACTCGGCATCACGTCCCAACCGTCGGTGAACTCGTCGATGAATTCTTGGTCGGTGTAGCCGTTTTCGACGATCAGGTGCAGCAGCCCATTGAGCAATGCAAGGTCGGAGCCGGGGGCGATCTGCAGGAAGAGATCGGCCTTGTCCGCGGTCGCGGTGCGCCGTGGGTCGACAACGATCAGCTTGGCGCCGGCCTTGACGCGCTCCATCATCCGCAGGAACAGAATCGGGTGGCAGTCGGCCATGTTGGCACCGATGACGAAGAAGACGTCGGCCCTGTCGAAGTCCTGATAAGACCCGGGCGGGCCGTCCGCTCCCAGCGACAGCTTGTAGCCGGAACCCGCGCTGGCCATGCACAGCCGTGAGTTCGACTCGATCTGGTTGGTGCCGACGAAGCCCTTGGTCAGCTTGTTCGCCAGGTACTGCGCCTCCAGCGACATCTGCCCAGACACATAGAGGGCGAAGGCATCCGGGCCGTGCTCATCGATGATCGCCCGCAACTGCTTGCCGGTCCGGGTGATCGCCGCGTCCATGTCGATCGCCTCGAAGGATTCGCCGCGTCCGGCCCGCAGATATGCGGAATCCATCCGGCCGGGTGCGCCGAGCATGTCCGCGGTCGTCGCACCTTTGGTGCACAGCCGGCCGAAGTTGGACGGATGGCTTTGGTCTCCAACAGTTTTTGCAACGTGACGACGGCCGCTCTCCGGGTCCGTTGTGATCTGCAACACCATGCCGCAACCCACGCCGCAGTAGGCGCACATGCTGTTCACGACCTCCTGCCGGGCGCCATGAGCCTGCCGAGCCACCTGCTTCCCTCCCCTCGAGCGGCGCACAGATGTATGCGCTAAATGGTGCGACAAGGATGTTTCGGCATCGGGCGTCCGGTGTTTCCGCCGTTTTACGGCTTCCTCTCACACGAGGCAAAGTGATTTGTGAAGTGTCCGGAAAACCCGATCCTAGGCTAATAATCGCAGGTCAACGCCGATCTACGACTTACCTTAGATTACTCGGCGCCCTTATTGAATTGCCGCTGAGAACGGCGATTCCGACCAAACAAATGGCACATTCACAGTCTTCGTTAAGCTCACAATGTGCTCCGTTACTTTGTGATTCTGTTGGCATTGTTGGCCTCGGCTTGCGGTGCGAAGCCCGCGGCGCCACAGGCATCGCAGACACCGCGGGCGAACACGTGCAAGGAGGCCGACGGGCCAACGACCGACGCGGTGCGACAAGCCATCGCGTCGGTGCCGGTCGAGGTGGAGGGTTCGAGCTGGGTGGAAATCGCCCGCGGGCACACCAAGAACTGCCGGCTGTACTGGGTGCAGATCATCCCGACCATCGCCAGCGAGTCGACGCCCCAACAGTTGCTGTTCTTCGACCACAACACGCCGCTGGGAACACCGACCCCAAATCCCAAGCCCTACATCACGGTTCTGCCTGCCGCTAATGAGGACACCGTCACGGTTCAGTATCAATGGCTGACCGGAAACGAAGAGCCCAGCTCGCCGAAGGGCATGGGCACGGTGAAATTCCAGATCGGACACGACGGCAAGTTGCAGGCGCTCGGAGCTATTCCGCACCAATAAGATTTCTGGTACTTCAACGATGAGGAGCTCAGTGTCTGGAACGTGCACGGCCGTCAATGGAGTTACCGGCAACGGCTGTCTCCCAAGCTAGTTCGCCGATGGAGATGCCCGGAATGGACAAACGAGTAGGCAGGCTGCGGCACCTATCCCATTGGGATGCAGAGGATGTCGTGGCCTGGGAATCCGGCGGCAAGACCATCGCGCGGCGCAATCTGTTTTGGTCGGTCGTGATCGTGCACCTGGGTTACTCGATATGGGCGCTCTGGCCGGTCATGGCACTGTTCATGCCCAAGGACGTCTACGGCTTTTCCGCCGGCGACAAGCTGCTGCTCGGAATGACCGCCACTCTGGTCGGGGCGTGTCTGCGGCCGGCCTACGCCATCGCAACCGCGATCTTCGGCGGTCGCACCCTGGCCATTTTCTCGGCGCTCATGCTGCTGATCCCGACGGTCGGCGCAATGGTGCTGTTGGCCCATCCGGGGCTGCCGCTGTGGCCGTACCTGGTGTGCGCGGCCCTGACGGGAATGGGCGGCGGAAATTTCGCGGCGTCGGCCAGTAACGCGAACTCTTTCTATCCGCATCGGCTCAAGGGTGTCGCACTGGGAATTGCCGGCGGGATCGGCAATCTCGGGGTGCCGGCGATCCAGATCGTCGGCCTGATCGTGATCGCCACGGCCGGCGATGGCCGGCCGTACTGGGTGTGCGGCCTCTACCTGGTGCTGTTGATCACCGCCGGCGTAGGCGCCGCGGTGTTCATGAACAACGTCGCCCAGCATCGCGTGGAGCTGGGGCGGCTTCGCTCGGTCCTGGCGGCGGTGGCCGCCACGCGCGACACCTGGGTCCTCGCGCTGCTCTACGTCGGTAGTTACGGCTCGTTCATCGGCTTCGCATTCGCGTTCGCCCAGATACTGCAGACCAGTTTCATCGCCGGCGGGCAAAGCGTGTCCCAGGCCGCGTTGCACGCTGCCGAACTGGCGTTCATCGGGCCCCTGCTGGGTGCGCTGGCGCGCGTCTACGGTGGCCGGCTGGCCGACCGCATCGGCGGGGGGCGCGTCACGCTGATGGTTTTCGTGGGCATGGCGCTGGCCGCGGGACTGCTGATCGGTGTCGCCAGCGCCGAGGACCCGCACGCGGGCCCGGTCAGCGACTCGACGATGGCCGGTTACGTGGCCTGCCTCATCGCCTTGTTCGTCTTTTCCGGACTGGGCAACGGTTCGGTGTACAAGATGATCCCGTCGGTTTTCCAGACGGCCGGCCGCGGGCTGGATATGGACGAGACCGAACGCGCTCAGTGGGCGCGGCTGATATCCGGGATCGTGATCGGTGTCGTGGCAGGGGTCGGCACGTTAGGCGGGGTCGGAATCAATCTGGCGCTGCGCCAGTCGTTCGTCGGCACCGGCACGATGACGCCGGCGTTCTGGATCTTCATGTCCTGCTACGTCGCGGCCGCCGCGCTGACCTGGATCAGATACATCCGCCGACCGCTGGGCGCGCTGGCAGACGGCAATGCGGCCGGAGCCGGCTGAGCCGACGCTGCGCCGAACTCAGTCGGGCAGATTCTCCGGATGCAACATCTCGGCATAACGCAGTGGCTCCGGGATACCAAAGCCGTCGACCAGTGTCCTGGCATGCGGGCGCAGCGCGCGGCAGCGATCGTTGATCCCGCGGGTTACCGCCTTGGCGCGTTCGGTGGACAAGTACCGATGCTCGATAAACCAGGCTTTGTCATCCTCGATCACCGACAGCGCGTACAGGTCGCAGACGATCCCCAGTAACTCGCGGGCCTCTTCGTCGGGGCAGGAGTCAATCCCGGCGACGAACGCTTCCAGCACTATTCGGTCGATGTGGGCCGTCGCCGCGTGCAGCACGTGATCCTGCACCGCGTTGAACGCATCGAAGGCCGACATCTCTTTGGACTTGCCCTGCAACCGCCGCGCGACCGACGACAGCAGGTAACTCTCCCGCTCCTCGAACATGTTCACCTGGGTGCCGCGGTTGAACAGGCTGCCTTCTTCTTCGCTGTCCTGGCGTGCGTCCACGATCCTTTGCATAATCGCTTCGGCCGCAGTGCGTTTCAGCACCCTTTCACCAACGGTGTTGGCGGCGAAGCGAACCCAATCGACCGGGCTCATGCCCTTGATGTCGTCGGCGTAGGCGGTCAGCAGCTCCTTGGCCACCAACTGGGTCAGCACGTGGTTGTCGCCCTCGAAGGTGGTGAACACGTCGGTGTCACCGCGCAGTGCGATCAGCCGGTTCTCGGCCATGTAGCCGGCGCCGCCGCATGCCTCACGGGCTTCCTGGATGGCGCGGCTGGCATGCCAGGTGTTGGCCGCCTTCAGCCCGGCTGCACGCGACTCCAACTCGCGCTGCTCCTCGGCATCGGCGACGTCCGAGGTCTGCAGGTCGTGCGTCTTGGACACCAGCTCGTTCTGCGCGAACTGCAACGCGTACGAGCGTGCTATCAACGGGAACAGTCGCCGCTGATGCACCAGGTAGTCCATGATCAGGACCTCCCCCTCGTCATCGGGTGCGCTGAATTGCTTGCGCTCCAACGCATATCGGGTGGCGATGTCCAGCGCGACGCGGGCGGCGTTGCCTGCGCTGCCGCCGACTGTGACGCGGCCGCGGATGAGCGTGCCGATCATGGTGAAGAACCGGCGGTTCGGGTTATCGATCGGCGAACTGTAGGTGCCGTCGGGCGCGACGTCGCCGTATTTGTTCAGCAGGTTCACCCGGGGGACGCGGACGTGGTCGAACACGATGCGGCCGTTGTCGACACCGGGCAGACCGCCCTTGTATTGACAGTCCGACGTCGTCACGCCGGGCAGGTCGTTGCCCTCCTTGTCGCGGATCGGCACCAGTACGCAGTGCACGCCGTGATTGACCGGCTCACCGTCCTCGGTGGTGATCAGCTGCGCGAAAACCGCTGCGATGCGGGCGGTTTCGGCGGCCCCGCCGATGTAGTCCTTCCGGGCCGTCGGGGTCTCGGAGTGAACGACGAATTCCTCGGTCTCGGCGTCGTACGTCGCGGTGGTTTCCAGCGACTGAACGTCACTGCCGTGCCCGGTCTCGGTCATGGCGAAACAGCCGAGCAGCTCGAGACTGATGATCTTTTTCACGTACGCCTCGTGGTGGCGTTCGGTGCCCAGGTTCTCGACCGCGCCGCCGAACAGGCCCCACTGCACACCGGCCTTGACCATCAGCGACAGATCCGACATCGCCAGCATTTCGATCATCGTCACGGCCGCGCCGACGTCGCCGGTGCCGCCATGTTCCTTGCGGAATCCTTCGTCGGAGATGCCCGCCGCGGCGATCAGCGCCATCTGCTCGGCCACCTTCGCGCGCGCGAGCACCGTGTTCGGTGTGTAGTGCGGGCGGAATTGTTCGCGGGACAGCCATTCGCGCGTCTGGTTTTTCACGTCACGGAAGCGCCCGTCCAAGGCGTTGCGCAGCTGTTGGGCAGTGTTTGTCGTCTCTGGCGCCATCACTCGACCGTAGCCTGCGGTCGTTGGCGCGGGAATGACCCGCGCCGGTCGCGACCGTTGCTGCGGGCGGCGATACCACGCTTAGATGACGTCATGGCCTCGCCAGACAGCCGGTCACCTCAGGCGAAGTACGACGTCGGTCACACCCACCCCAACATCAGCGGCGGGTGGTTGCGCGCGGCCACCTTCGGCGCGATGGACGGCCTGGTCAGCAACACGGCGCTGATCGCCGGTGTGGCTGCGGGTGAGAGTGCTCACACCACCTTGGTCAGCGGCATCGCGGGCTTGTTAGCTGGGGCGTTCTCCATGGCACTGGGTGAGTACACGTCGGTGACCACGGCCAACGAGCAGATCGATTCCGAGGTGCGCGTCGAACGTCGTTCGTTTCGCGCCCACCCGCAAGCCGAGCAAGCCGAACTGGCCAACACGCTCGTCGAGCTGGGCATGAGCGAGAAAACCGCCCAGGCTGCCGCCGACGAGATCCACCGTGACGAGAACCAAGCAGTCAACTTCCATCTAGTCCGCGAGCTCGGGTTGGATCCCCGCGAAAAGCCGTCTGCCACGCTGGCCGCGTCGGCGTCCTTCCTGATGTTCGCGGTTGGAGCGGTAATCCCGCTGATCCCTTACCTTCTCGGCTACGGAATGTTGTGGATAGGTGTGGCGTGCGGTGGCCTCGGCCTGCTAGTCGCGGGCGGGCTCACCGCCCGGTTCACCCGCAAACCGGTGTGGTGGGCCGCGGGCCGGCAGCTGCTGTTCGGCGGGGTCGCCGTCGCCGCTACGTATGTGCTGGGTCTGCTGGTGGCGTCGCTGATGTGACGCGCCGTCGCGCCGGCCGAAGTCGGTAGCCGGCGATCCCGGCCCACGCCACGCCGAGGATGAAGAGCATCACCCTGTCGAAGATCCACCAGCCCACGTAGTGGGCCCACATCCCGACGTCGGCAGCCTGCGGATCGACCCGGCGCAGATCGACGGTGGAGGCCGACGCCGCGAAGCCCCATTGGGCCGGGACGAACCAGGAGATCTGGTCGTAGCCCCAGGTACCGACCAGCGTGAGCAGCCCCCCGGCGAACAACAGCGATGCCAGGATCACCGGCACGGCCAACGGCACGACTTCCCGCAGCGATCTGCCGAGTGTCGACACCGCGAGCCCGACGATCGCTGAGACGATGGCGGTGCCGGCGACACTTGCGTACAGCTCGAATGTGGCGTCGTAGAGGAACAAGGCGCCGTGCACCGGCCCGCCTTTGACGGCGACGACGATGGCGAACGTGATCGCGGTCAGCACGGCCGCCGCGAGGCCGAAGAACGCGATCTTGCCGAGGAGATACGCCGGCGCCCACAGGCCGACGGCCTGCTCACGCCGGAAGATCCGACGTTCGTTCACGATCTCCCGGATAGTCAGCGCGGTGCCGATGATGACCGCCGCGAGGTTGAGCGCGGCCAGGATTTCGACCGCTTCATGGGGGTTGCGGCTGTTCGCGCCGGGCTGGCTCAGGCCCGATCCGCCCGGAATGAGCAGCGTCAGGCCCGCCAAGGCAAACGGCAGGGCCAGCAGGAAGAGAAGGTAGAGGCGGTCGGCGAAGAACAGGCGCGCCTGGCGACGGGCCGCGAGCCTGATCTGTCGCATCGGCTTGAGTGGGGCGGGAGGTGGCCACGGTTCTGCGACCTGAGGCGGCGCCGGCGGGCCCTGCGCGTGCTGGCGGGCCCGAAACGCGCGGTGCGCGCCCTCGGGGTCGGCGTTAACCTGCGCGAGCACCTCCGACCAGTCGCTGGTGGCCATCGCGGACCCGATGTGCAGGGGCGCCCCGTCGAAGGCCATGGAGCCCCGCGGGGTGAGCACCAACACCTGGTCGCACATATCGAGGTGGGTGAGCGACGTCGGCGACGTCATGCTCGCGACGACCACACAGCCGATGTCCGCCTGGCGGCGCAGCACTTTCAGCACGTGGCTTTCCTGGTCGGCATCCAGTCCGGCGCCCGGCTCGTCGACCACCAGTAGTGTCGGCCTGCTGATGAGCTCGATCGCCATCGCCGCGCACCGGCGGAACTCGGGTGTCAGCTTGCCGATCCGCGTCGAGCGATGGGCCGTGAGCTCGAGCTCTTCGAGAATCTGGTCCACCACGCGTTGGCGGTGCTCGGCCGAGGTGTCGGGCGGTAGCCGCAGTTCGGCGGCGTAGCCCAGCGCTTGTTGGACGGTCAGCCGCGAGTGCACGCGATCCTCGCGAGGCACGATCCCGATGCGGGCGCGCATGGACTCGCGCTCGGCCTGGATGTCGTGGCCGTCCACGGTGATTCGGCCGGAGCCGAGTTCCCTGATGCCGGCCAGCACGCCGAGCAGCGCGGCGCTGGGTGCGGCCGACGGACCGATCACCGCGGTCAGCGTGCCCGGGCGTGCCGCGAAGGAGACGTCCGAGAGCACTTCGTGTCCGTCGACGCTGAGTCCCAGCTGATAGGCGGCGACGCCGATGGTCCGGGCACCCGCCTTCAGCGGCAGCCGATAGGTAGGAACGGATTCTCCGCCTTCTCGGCCTTCTCCGGCTTCCGGCGCAGCGCGCCGGGCGCGCAGCTTGCGCGTCGCGTCGGTCACCCGCTCGATCAGACCTCGGCCCTTCGTCGGCTGCTCCTCGACGGCCCGTGGCTGCGGCGCGAGGATAGGCGGCACCGGCGGCGGCGGAGGCGCAACGGGCGGCGGCGCAGGCGGAGGCGCCGCGCGCCGCCCCGCCGCAGGCCGTGGCGGCGGGATCGGAATTTTCTGTGTGGTCCGCTGCGTCGGGACGTGGGCACCGATCTGGAACACCAGGCGCGGACCCCGCTGCGGATCGCCGATCGAGATCGCCTGACCGTCGCCGATATCGACCGTCGACACCCGGGCGCCGTTGAGGAAAATGCCGTTGCGGCTGTTGTCGATCGCCACCCAGCGGTCGCCGGTGAACCGCAGCACCAGCTCGGGGGCCGTCGGTCCAGCGTGGGGAGGGACGTGCGCCGGGAGGTTCAGCGGAATGTCCCACCGGCCGCCGTAACCCACCACGACGTCGCGGCCGGGGGGAAAGACGTAGCGGGTGGGTCCGACCCAGACGGTCAGGGGCGGGCCGAACGCGTCGTTCCGCATGGCCGCCACCTTTCATCGCCGGTCAGATCAATTGAGTGTCTACCAGCCGGCGGCGGTCAATCCACTAGGAGTGGGCGCTGCTCACCGGGCTGCGGCGAGTCGGGGCGCCCGCATTGTCGACAAGCCGGCGTAACACGTCGACCGCCTCCGCAAGCACCTTGCGATCTTCCGCTTCGAGCTGGGCCAGCTGCGGTTCGATCGCCGCGGCGCGGTCGGACCGGACGGCGTTGAGCGTTCGCTTACCGTCGGGCGTGATGCGGATCCGGACGGCGCGGGCGTCTCCGGGGTCGACCGTCCGACTGACCAGGCCGGCGTCCTCGAGCCGTCGCACCTGCGTGGTCATCGTCGGCTGTGAGCAGTGATCGACCGCGGCGAGGTCACCGATTCGGGCTTCGCCGTGGACTTCGATGGTCGCCAGCAGCCTGGCTTGCGCCGCGGGCAACGGCATCTGGATGCGCTGCGTGGCGAGCCTGTTGAGTCGCGCCACCACGGCGAGCAGATCCGCTCCTAAGCCTTGGTGGTGTTCGATGTTCGCGCTGTCAGCAACCTTGCCCATGTGTTCATGGTTGCATAGCTTTGCTAAGCGAGACGAATCTCAAACACCCCGGACGCAAAACTTCCAGGGCGCGGTGCGCTGCGCTCGTCTGCGCTTCATGCCTGGCAGAATCGGTCAAGTGACCTCGTCCCGCCGTCCGCACCATCGGCGTGGATCCCTGCGACCGGGCGAGTTGGCACAGGCCGCGGTCATGGGGGCGCTGTGCGCGGTGATCGCGATCATCTCCGTCGTCGTCCCGTTTGCGGCGGGATTGGCCTTGCTGGGGACCGTGCCGACGGGATTGCTGGCTTACCGCTACCGGCTGCGCGTCCTGGTCGCGGCGACGGTTGCTGCCGGAATCATCGCGTTCCTGATCGCCGGCCTGGGCAGTTTTGTGACGGTTATCAACTCCGCTTACATCGGTGGGATGACTGGGGTCGTCAAGCGCAGAGGCGGCGGAGTGGCCACGGTGATCTCCTCGTCGTTCGTTGCCGGGCTCGTGTTCGGTGCCGCGGTGATAGGCGAGTTCACCGTGATGACTCGGTTGCGGCACTTGATCTTCCAGGCGGCGTCGGCAAACGTCAGCGGGGTCGCCGCGTTCATGAATCGCGTTCATCTGCAGACGGCCGCTGCCACGCTGACGCGGTATTTCGCCAAGGCGCTGCACTTCTGGCAATGGTTGGCGCTGGGCTACTGCGTTGTCGCCGTGATGATCGTGTCGCTGATCGGCTGGTGGGCGTTGTCCCGCCTGCTGGAGCGCATGTGCGGAATCCCCGATGTGCACAAGCTGGATGCCTGGGACGGCAGTGACGGCGAGCAGGCTCCGGTCGGGCCGGTTCCCGCGCGGTTGGACAAGGTGCGTTTCCGCTACCCCAACGCCAGTCAAGACGCGTTGCGCGAAGTGAGCATGGACCTTCGGGCCGGTGAACACGTGGCCGTCACCGGAGCCAACGGATCCGGGAAGACCACGCTAATGCTGATTCTGGCCGGCCGGGAGCCGACGTCGGGCACCGTGGAGCGCCCAGGAGCGGTGGGGTTGGGCAAGTTGGGCGGCACCGCCGTCGTCTTGCAGCACCCGGAAAGCCAGGTGTTGGGCACCCGGGTTGCCGACGATGTGGTGTGGGGCCTACCGCCGGGCACCGACATCGACGTGGATCGGTTGTTGAGCGAGGTCGGTCTGGACGCCTTCGCCGAACGCGACACCGGAAGCCTCTCCGGGGGAGAACTGCAGCGCCTGGCGCTGGCCGGGGCACTGGCCCGGGAGCCGGCACTGCTCATCGCCGACGAGGTCACCAGCATGGTCGATCAGCGAGGCCGAGACACCTTGCTGAGCGTGCTATCTCGTCTCCCCGAACGGCATCGGACCGCCCTGGTGCACATCACGCATTTCGACAACGAAGCGGCGTCCGCGGACCGCACCATCAACCTCAGCGAGTCATCCCCTAGCGCCGGCAGCATGGTCGAGACCGCCGCCGCGCCGGCATCGACCGCGGCCGTCGATCCCGGGGGCCGCGGCCGGATGATCGAACTCATCGACGTCGGGCATGAATACGGCAGCGGCACACCGTGGGCCAAGACCGCGCTGCGCAACATCAACTTCGTGGTGGAGCAGGGCGACGGGGTCTTGATCCACGGCGGCAACGGGTCGGGCAAGTCGACGCTGGCGTGGATCATGGCCGGCCTGACGATTCCCACCACCGGCGCCTGCCTGATCGGCGGCGAGCCCATCCACGAGCACGTCGGTGCGGTGGCATTGTCGTTCCAGGCGGCCCGGCTGCAGCTGATGCGCAGCAACGTCGGCCTGGAAGTCGCGTCGTCGGCTGGCTTTTCGGATCGCGACGAGCACCTGGTGGCCGAGGCACTGGGCGCGGTCGGGCTGGATCCCGCACTGGCCAGCCGGCGCATCGATCAACTCAGCGGTGGCCAGATGCGCCGCGTCGTGCTGGCCGGGCTGCTGGTGCGTAAGCCGCCAGTGTTGATCCTCGACGAACCGCTGGCCGGACTGGACGGCCCAAGCCAGCGCGGCCTGCTGCGCCTGCTGGCGGATTTACGCCACGAGCGGGGGCTGACGCTGGTGGTCATTTCGCACGACTTCGCCGGACTGGAGGACGTGTGCCCACGAACCCTGCACCTGCGCAAGGGTGTGCTGGAAACGGCGCCGGCGACGGCGGGGGGTATGCCGTGACCGCCTCGTCGACCGCCGGACCAGCGCCCCCGCGCCGCGCCGCCCGTCCGGTCGTGCTGCTGGTGCCCATACCCGGAACATCGCCGATTCACGAGCTTTGGGCCGGCACCAAGCTGCTTGTCGTGTTTGGTATTTCGGTGCTGCTGACGTTCTACCCAGGCTGGGTGTCGATTGGTTTGGTCGGGGTCGTCGTGGCCGCCGCGGCCCGGGCCGCGCACATTCCGCGCGGCGCGTTGCCCTCGATACCGCGCGTGCTGTGGTTGATTCTCGCGCTGGGCGGGGTGACCGCCGCGCTGGCCGGCGGCAGCCCGTCAATCTCGATCGCCGGGGCCCATATCGGATTCGGCGGGGCGTTGAACTTCCTGCGGGTTACCGCGCTGTCGATCGTCCTGCTCGGGCTGGGAGCGATGATCTCCTGGACTACCAATGTCGCCGAAATCGGGCCCGCCTTGGCGACTTTGGGCCGTCCTTTCAAGGTCCTTCGAATCCCGGTCGACGAATGGGCGGTGGCTTCGGCACTTGCCCTGCGCGCCTTTCCCATGTTGATCGACGAATTCCAGGTGCTCTACGCCGCCCGCCGGCTGCGTCCCAAACAGATACCGCGCAGCCGCAAGGCGCGGCGCCAGCAGCACACGCGGGAACTCATCGATCTGCTCGCGGCCGCCATCACCGTGACACTGCGACGGGCAGACGAGATGGGAGACGCCATCACCGCGCGCGGCGGCGCCGGTCAGCTCTCCGCGGTTCGGGCGAGACCGAAACTGGCGGACTGGGTTACGCTCGCCATCGTTTTGGCGGCCAGTGGCGCCGCGGTCGCGGTCGAGACGATTTTCCACCTTACGCAATAACCCGGGCGCGGCCGTTCGATTCGCGTAGCGTGAACGCGTGGCCGACACTCACCGCACCCGCACCATCGCGGCTCCCGCGGACGAAATCTGGGACATTCTCGCGGACTTCGGCTCGATCAGTGCGTGGGCGCCGAACGCCGATCACTCATGCATCTTGTTCTCCGGCCCCGATGGCGGCGCCGTCGGCACGACCCGTCGGGTCCAGGTCGGGCGCGACACGCTCGTCGAACGCATCACCGAATTCAGCCCGCCACGCACACTGGCCTACGACATCGAAGGCCTACCCAAGCGCCTGCGCAGGGTGAGCAATCGCTGGACGCTGTCGGCGGCCGGGGGCGGGTCCACCGTGGTCACCCTCACCAGCACCGTCGAAATCGGACCTCACCCACCCCACCGCCTCGCCGAACAGGTCCTGTGCCGCCTCGTGGCCCGACGATCCGACTCGATGCTCGCCGGCCTCGCGAACCTATTGGAGTGCGCCAGTGTCTGACCGTCCCGACGTCGTCATCGTGATGACCGACGAAGAGCGTGCGATACCGCCCTACGAGACGGACGAGGTGCTCGCCTGGCGCCATCGAACACTGTTGGGCCGCAAATGGTTCGACGAACACGGCGTCAGCTTCGCTCGCCACTACACCGGCTCGCTTGCGTGCGTGCCCAGCCGCCCGACAATCTTCACCGGGCAGTATCCCGACCTGCACGGCGTCACCCAAACCGACGGTATCGGTAAGACCGCCGAGGATTCCCGCATGCGCTGGCTGCGGCAGGGCGAGGTGCCGACCCTGGGCAACTGGTTCCGCGCCGCCGGCTATGACACCCACTACGACGGCAAGTGGCACATCTCGCATGCCGACCTCACCGACCCGGCAACCGGTGGGTCGTTGGCGACCAATGACGACAACGGGATCATCGATGCGGCTGCGGTAAAGCGCTATCTCGACGCGGATCCGCTTGGGCCGTACGGATTCTCCGGATGGGTCGGCCCGGAACCGCACGGCGCGCTGCTGGCCAACGCCGGAATTCGCCGCGATCCGCTGATCGCCGACCGGGTCGTCGCGTGGCTCACCGATCGCTATGAGCGTCGTCGCGCCGGCGATCCCGAAGCGTTGCGTCCCTTCCTCCTGGTCGCCAGCTTCGTCAACCCGCACGACATCGTGCTATTCCCGCTGTGGGCACGCCGAAGCCCGGTGAAGCCGTCACCGCTGGACCCACCGCCGGTGCCCGCGGCGCCGACCGCCGACGAAGATCTCTCGACTAAGCCGGCGGCGCAGATCGCGTTTCGCGAGGCCTACTACTCGGGCTACGGTCCGGCGCCGGCGATCAAATGGACCTATGACCGCAACGCACAGCGCTATCGCGACCTCTACTACCGCCTGCACGCCGAAGCGGACGCACCGATCGATCGGGTGCGACGGGCCGTCACCGAGGGCGGCTCGGACAATGCGGTACTGGTGCGCACGGCCGATCACGGCGATCTGCTTGGCGCGCACGGCGGCCTGCACCAGAAGTGGTTCAACCTTTACGACGAGGCCACCCGCGTTCCGTTCGTCATCGTCCGCATCGGCGAACACGCGACCCAGCACCGCGTTGTCAGCGCGCCGACATCACACGTCGACCTGGTCCCGACGCTGTTGTCCGCCGCAGGCATTGACGTCGCCGAGGTCGCCGGCACGCTGGCCGAGTCGTTCTCAGAAGTCCACGCGTTGCCGGGCCTCGACCTGATGCCGATCGTCGGTGGCGCGTCCGCCGACGACACGCGCGCCGTCTACCTGATGACGCGCGACAACATGCTGGAGGGGGACAGCGGCGCGTCGGGCCTGGCCCGTCGGCTGAAGCAGACAGTGGATCCGCCTGCGCCGCTGCGTATTCGGATCCCAGCGCATACCGCCTCCAATTTCGAGGGCCTGGTTGTGAAGGTCGACGATGCGACGGTGCCCGGCGGCGCCGGGCACCTGTGGAAGCTGGTCCGCACCTTCGACGATCCGGGCACCTGGACCGAACCCGGGGTGCGCCACTTGGCGGCCAACGGCCTTGGGGGAGAGGCGTATCGGACGGATCCGCTGGACGACCAATGGGAACTCTACGACCTGACCCACGACCCGATCGAAGCCGACAACCGGTGGACGGATCCGGATCTGCACGACCTGCACCAGCACCTTCGGATGCAGCTCAAGGTTGCCCGTGCGAATTCCATTCCGGAGCGAAACCGGCCGTGGCCCTACGTGTCTCGCCGGCCACCGAGCCCGTCACCGTCGCGGCTGGCACGCTGGTTCGGCGAAAGCTAGGTTCGCATCCGGTCGATGAGGTTGGACAGCACGACAATGCTTTCGCTGCGTTCGATGTCGGCGCTGGAGCGAATGCGTTCCAGCGCCGACTCCAGGTGGCGCATGTCACGGGCGAGCACATGCAGGATTGCGTCCGACGTCCCGGTGACCGTCGCCGCGCTGACCACCTCGGGCATGTCCACCCACGCCGCCCGTAGCCGATCGGGCGCAATTGTGCCGTGGCAGAACACCTGTACATAGGCTTCGGTGTTCCAGCCGAGCGCATTGCGATCGACAACGGTGGTGAACCCCTTGATCACGCCGTTGTCGAGCATCCGGTCGACGCGGCGCTTGACCGCCGGCGCCGACAAGTTCACCTTTTCGCCGATCTCGGCGAACGTGGCCCGCGCATGCTCGGTCAGCTCGGTGAGGATGCGCTCGTCGGTGTCGTCCAGGCGGTCCATCACCCTCCGCTCGCCGCAACACAATAAATCGTTGTAATCGCCATCTTAGCGCAATAAATCGTTCATAGACACGCAAGAATCGTCGTTTGATTGTGTTAAGGGCGGCAAATATCGTTGAAGCATGACGGATTACTGTGTTGACGAGCCGGTGCCGGTTGCAGCGCCTGCGCCCGCTGCATGGCAAAACGCCGCGGCCGCCAAGCGGCCCAGGACACCCCGGCCGTGTCGATATGCGATGACGCCGCCGACCCATTACGCGGTCGAGTATGCGATCAATCCGTGGATGGACACCAGCACACCGGTGGATGTGCGCGTGGCGCACGCGCAGTGGGAAAACCTGCGCCAGACCTATCTGGCGTTGGGCCATCGCGTCGACCTGGTCGAGCCCGTGCCCGGGCTGCCGGACATGGTCTACGCCGCCAACGGCGGCTTCGTCGCGCACGACATCGCCCTCGTGGCACGGTTCCGGTTCCCTGAACGGGCCGGCGAGTCGCGGGCCTATGCGGACTGGATGTCGTCGATGGGCTATCAGCCGATATCCACCCGGCACATCAACGAAGGGCAGGGCGACCTGCTGATGGTCGGCGAAATGGTGTTGGCGGGCTACGGGTTTCGCACCGACGTGCGCGCCCACCCCGAAATTTCCGCGGCCCTGCGCATGCCGGTGGTCTCCCTCGAGCTGATCGACCCACGCTTTTATCACCTGGACACCGCGGTGGCGGTTCTCGACGACCGCACGATCGCCTACTATCCGCCGGCGTTCACCGAGGCGGCGCAGCAGCAGCTGCACGCGTTGTTCCCCGACGCCATCGTGGTGGGCAGCGCCGACGCCTACGTGCTGGGTCTCAACGTGGTATCCGACGGCCTGCATGTCGTGCTGCCTTCTGCGGCAACGGGGTTCGCGGCCCAGCTGCGGGAGCTCGGCTTCGAGCCGGTCGGCGTCGATCTGTCCGAGCTGCTCAAGGGCGGCGGTTCGGTGAAGTGCTGCACGTTGGAGGTGTTTACGTGACGATTCTCGATGCCCGGACCTCAGCCGCGGCCGACGATACCGACGCCGCTATCGCGTTGGTGGAACAATATGCGGCACATAACTATTCGCCGCTGCCCGTGGTGGCCGCCAGCGCCGAAGGTGCGTGGATCACCGATGCCGACGGCCGGCGCTACCTGGACTGTCTGGCCGCATACTCGGCCGTCAACTTCGGACATCGCAACCCCGAGATCACCGCGACGGCCCACGCCCAGCTCGACACCGTCACGCTGGTCAGTCGCGCCTTCCACTCCGACAACCTCGGCCCGTTCTGCGCGGCGCTGGCCCGGTTGTGCGACAAAGACATGGTGCTGCCGATGAATTCGGGCGCCGAGGCCGTGGAGAGTGGTCTGAAAGTCGCGCGCAAGTGGGGTGCCGACGTCAAGGGTGTGCCCGAGGGCCGCGCCAACATCATCGTGGCCGACAACAACTTCCACGGCCGCACGATCAGCATCGTCAGCTTCTCGTCGGACCCGACGGCGCGGGACGGCTTCGGGCCCTTCACACCGGGATTCCGCTCGGTGCCCTTCGGCGACGCCGTGGCGCTGGCGCACGCGATCGACGACAACACCGTCGCGGTGCTGCTGGAGCCCATCCAGGGGGAGGCCGGCATCGTCGTCCCGCCCGACGACTACCTGCCGGCCGTCCGCGCGTTGTGCAGCGAGCACAACGTGTTGCTGATCGCCGACGAGATCCAGTCGGGGCTGGCCCGGACCGGCCACACTTTCGCTTGCGACCGTTGGGGTGTCGTCCCGGATGTGTACCTGCTGGGCAAGGCGCTGGGCGGTGGTGTGGTTCCGTTGTCGGCCGTGGTCGCGGACCGTCACGTGCTCGGCGTGCTGCATCCAGGCGAACACGGATCGACCTTCGGCGGCAACCCGTTTGCCGCGGCGATCGGAACCACGGTCATTTCGATGCTCGAGCGGGGCGAATTCCAGGCCCGTTCAGCCGAATTGGGTGCTCACCTGCATCGGCGGCTGCGCGAGCTGATCGGCGACGGCGTCGTGGCGGTGCGCGGCTTTGGGCTGTGGGCCGGTGTGGATATCGAGCCGGCCCTGGGCACTGGCAAGGAAATAAGTCTGCGTTTGGCCGACCGTGGCGTGCTGGTCAAAGACACCCACGGATCGACCCTGCGCTTCGCGCCGCCACTGGTGATCAGCCGGCAGGAAATTGACTGGGCCATGGGCCAGTTCGCCACCGCGCTGCGGGAGGCCGCATAATCAGCTGATCCAGATAGGGGGCGCCGTTGCCATCCAGTTCGATCAGCCTGATAGAGCAGATGCTGCGCCGCCGCCCGGTGGCCGGTGCCCCCAGCGCCTATGGGGCCGAAGACCAGCTCGTGCGGAGCATCGGCACGTTCCAGCTGACCATGTTCGGGGTCGGCTCGACCGTCGGTACCGGCATCTTCTTTGTGTTATCCCAGGCCGTGCCGGAAGCCGGCCCCAGCGTGATCGTCTCCTTCGTCATCGCAGGTATCGCAGCCGGGCTAGCGGCCATCTGCTATGCCGAATTAGCTTCTGCCGTACCGGTTTCAGGCTCGTCCTATTCGTATGCCTACGCCACGTTGGGTGAGGCCGTCGCGATGGGCGTGGCAGCCTGCCTGCTGCTGGAATATGGGGTGTCCACAGCCGCGGTCGCGGTCGGCTGGAGCGGCTACGTCAACAAACTGCTGCACAACCTGTTTGGATTCCAAATGCCCCAGGCGCTGTCAGCGGCGCCGTGGGATGCAGAACCGGGTTACGCGAACCTGCCGGCGGTCATCTTGATCGCGCTGTGCGGGCTGTTGCTGATCCGGGGGACCAGTGAGTCGGCGAAGGTCAACGCGATCATGGTGATGATCAAGCTCGGTGTGCTGGGCATGTTCGTGGTCATCGCGTTCACCGCTTACGATGCCAACCACCTCAAGGACTTCGCCCCATTCGGCGTCGCCGGAGTCGGTTCGGCGGCGGGCACCATTTTCTTTTCGTTCGTCGGCCTTGACGCGGTGTCGACTGCGGGCGAGGAGGTGACGGACCCGCAAAGGACCATGCCGCGCGCGCTGATCGCGGCGCTGGTGATCGTCACCGGTGTCTACGTGTTCGTCGCGCTGGCCGCGCTGGGCACCCAGCCGTGGCAGAAGTTCGGTGAGCAACAAGAGGCCGGGCTGGCCACCATCCTCGACAACGTCACCCACGGCATGTGGGCCAGCACGATTCTCTCCGCGGGCGCGGTGATCTCGATCTTCACGGTCACGCTGGTCACGCTGTATGGCCAGACCCGGATTCTGTTCGCCATGGGGCGTGACGGGCTGGTGCCATCACGAATGGCGCAGGTGAATCAGCGCACGATGACCCCGGTGACCAACACGGTGATCGTCGCGGTTGCCGCGTCGGTGTTGGCCGCCGTCATACCCCTGCAGAAGCTCGCGGACATGGTGTCCATCGGCACGCTGACCGCGTTCATCGTTGTGTCCGTCGGGGTGATCATACTGCGGGTGCGCGAGCCCGACCTGCCGCGGGCGTTCAAGGTTCCCGGTTATCCCGTCACTCCTGTTCTTTCGGTGCTCGCGTGTGGGTACATTTTGGCGAGCTTGCACTGGTACACCTGGATCGCCTTCAGCGGCTGGACCTCGCTAGCGTTGATCTTCTATTTTGTCTGGGGCCGTCACCACAGTGCGCTCAATGGCGAGAACCTCACCCGGGAGGAGAGTTCGTGACCGTCGTCGTCGGCTACCGGGCCGGCAACGTCGGCCCGTCGGGACTGCACCTGGCTCTGTGCATCGCGCGAACGCTCACGACCTCGCTGACCGTGGCGACCATCGTCCCCAAGCCGTGGCTGACGCCGCCGATCGCTCGCTTCGGCGCCGAATACCAGCACTGGGCCGAACATTTGGCTGCGGATTCGGCCAAGGAGGCCGCGCGTTACGTGCATGGCTTGGCCCAGGGTATCGACGTCAGCTACCTGCACCGCTCGCACCGATCGGTGTCCGGCGGATTGCTGGACGTCATCGAAGAACTCGACGTCGAGATGCTGGTGCTGGGTTCGTTGCCCAGCGCTGGGCGTGGACAAATGGTGATCGGGTCCACCGCCGACTGGCTGTTGCATGCGTCGCCGGTGCCGGTAGCGATCAGTCCGCCCGGATATCGTTCCCACGCAGGCAGATTGACGCGCCTCACCTGCGCCTACTCCGCCACCCCGGATTCGATTGACGTGGTGCGGCGCTGCTTCGAGGCTGCCGAGCAATTCGGCGTGCCCGCCCGAGTGCTGACCTTGGCGGTGCGCGGTAAGACCATGTACCCACCGGAGGTGGGCATCGATGTCGAGAACGCGATCCTGGAAGAGTGGGCTTCACAAGCGCGAGACATCCTGGAAAGCTTGAAGACTGAGGGTGTGGTCGGTGACGACGCGGTGCTGGAAGTGTCGACGGGGCACAGCTGGAAAGAGGCGCTCGATAAGGCTGGCTGGCAGGATGACGAGATCCTGGCCTTGGGCACCTCGCCGCGCGGCGACATTCGCAAGGTTTTTCTGGGGTCCCGTAGCGGCAAGATCATCCGCGACAGCCCGGTGCCGGTGCTGATGTTGCCGGGGTAGCTACTGGTGCGCCGCGGCGTTGGCGGCGGCCTGAGCCCGGCTCAGCGTGGTCGCGACGTCGCCGCGGCCGAGGAACATGTCGTCGAAATAGCTTTGCATCGCGGTCTCTCCGGCCCCGAACCCGGCGCCGCCGGGGGCCGGGATGCGGGGGCCCTCCAGCACTGTGAAGAACGGTCCGACGTCGACGCCCTTGCCGGCCCAGTAGTTGAAGTAGACCGGCTGGGCCGACAGCACCGCCGGGATGGCGGCGCCATCGCGGCCAACGTATTCGTTGCCTTCCCGGCTGCCCATCCACGCCAACACCTCACGCACCGCATCCGGATGTGCGGTGGCCGAATTACCCACTACCGCAATACCACTGGTGACACTGACCCGGCCCACCGGACCGGCGGGCAGCATCGCGATGCCCCAGTGGAAGCCGGCGTTGCGCGCGATCTGAGACAGGGTGTAGGTGCCGGACTGAAAAAGCGCCATCCTGCCTGCCATGAATTGGTTGAGCGAGAAGTCGCCGTTGTCGTTGGTGTCCGACGCCGGGGGCGCGACGTGGTCGCTGTTGATCAGGGCGACCAGGTAGCGAAAAGCCGTGATGGCCCCTGGATTGTCGAAGGCGAAGCTGTCGCCGCGCTGGAATACCCCGCCGGCCGAGCCGATGTAGTTGAGGTAGATGCCCTGCGGGTCGTTGGCCGCGTTGTACGCATATTGTCGGACCCGCAGTGGGTCGAAACCCGGTGTGCCCGCTTTGTTTCCGTTCGCGTCGAGGGTGAGCTGGGCCAGCAGCGGGCGCAGGGTGTCGTCGTCGCCGGGGCTCCACCGAAGGCTGTTCAGCTGGCCGGGGTCGATGCCCGCTGCGGCGAGCAGGTCCGCGTTGTAGTACACGGCGATGCCGCCGTCGGTCAGCTGCGGGACACCCCACAGCACGCCGCCGCGGGTGAACTGGTCCACCACCGCCGGTTCCCAGTCCGCGATGGTGTGTGGGTCGAAGGCCTTGCTGATATTGAGCAGCCTGTCGTTATCGGCGTATGCGGCCAGGTAGGCGTTGGACAGCCAGAAGATGTCGTCGGCGCTGCCGCCTGCGACATCGGTGCGCAAGGTCTGGAAGTAATTCGAATAGGCGACCATGTTGGTGTGCACCTCGATGCCGGGGTGCGTGCGGTTGAACGCCTTGAACGACTCCTCGTAGGCCGCGGCGATCGGAGCGGCCCACAACCGCACCTTCACCACGATCTTGGTACCGTGCGGTTCGCCGGAGTAGCTCAACAGCACTGCCGCCGCGGCCAGCACCACCGCGACCATCGCCAGCGCAGTGGCTGCCAGCGTCGAAAACCGGGGCCGCGTCACTTGATTCCCGTTAAGACGATCGAGGCGACGATGTGCCGCTGGAACGCAATGAAGAGTGCGATCAGCGGCACGATCGCTAGCGTGGTCGCCGCCATCACCAGCGGCCACTGCGAATTGAACCGGGTCTGCAGGTCGGCGGTCGCCACCGTCAGCACCCGCCATTTGTGGCCACTGGTGATCACCAGCGGCCACATGAAGTTGTTCCATTGCGAGACCACGGTGATCAGAGTCAAGGCGGCCAGCACCGGCCGGCTCGACGGAATGACCACATGCGCGAGCACGTCCATCGTGTTGGCGCCGTCGAGGTGTGCGGCATTGATCAAATCGTTGGGGATGATGCGAAAGTGCTCGCGCAACAAGAAGATCGCATAGGGGGAGCCGAACATGAACGGCAGCACCAGGGCCCAGAACGTGTTGCGCAGACCCATCTGGGCCATCATCAGATATAGCGGCACCACGGTGACGGTCCCCGGCACCATCAGCGTCGCGATGTAGACCCAGAACAGCGCGTTACGGCCGGGAAACTCCAGGCGCGCGAACGCGTACGCGGCCAGCACCGAAAACGTCAGCTGGCCCAGCAGGATCACCGCCGTCATCAGCGCGGTCACCATCGCCGCCCGGCCGAACCCGGCGCCCCCCAGGTCCATGTAATTGGACAGTGTGGGCGGCCGTGGCACCTGCAGCGGCGAACCCGTGGCGAACTGGCGCGCCGAGGTGAACGAGGTCAGCAAGCTAAGTGCGAACGGCGCCAACGTAATCAGCGCACCGATGATCAGCCCGGTATAGATCACCGCATTCGAGAGTCTGCTAGGCGAGGTCATAGGTGATCCGCCGCCGGAAGTAGAGATGCTGAACGATGGTGACGCCGACCAGAATAACGAACAGCACGATCGCCATCACCGATGCCCGGCCGATGGCCGCTGAGCCGAACGCCTCGGCGTAGATGCGGTGCGCGACCAGATCGGTGCTGTGGTCCGGCCCGCCACCGGTCAGGGCGTACACGGTGTCGAAAACCTGTGCGGCGCCGACTATTCCGGTCACCAAGACAAAGAACATGGTCGGGCGCAGCATCGGCAGGGTGATCCGCCAAAACCGCTGCCAGCCGTTGGCGCCGTCGGTGCGCGCGGCGTTGTAGATGTCGTTGGGAATCGCCAGCAGGCCCGCCAGGAACGACAGCGACACATAGCCGACGTTGGTCCACACGACGACGGCCGACACCAGTGGCAGCGCAAAAGTGGGATCCGAGAGCCATTCGATGTTGTGCCCGAGCAGAGTGCTCACGGCGCCGTCGGTGGGAGCCAGGATCCAGCGCCACAGCACCGCGATCGCCAGCGGCGCACAAATCCAGGGCAGCACGTATACGGTGCGAAAGAAGCCGGTGCCCGGTAGGACGCGGGCCAGCATCGTCGCAGCCAGCAGCCCCAGCACCGTCTGCGTCGGGACCACGATCACCACGAAAAGGGCCGTGACGATCAACGACTTGCCGAAGCCGGCGTCTGCAAGCACCGAGCGCCAGTTGCCCAGGCCGACATACTGCAGCGGACCCAGCAAATCCCAGCGATACAGGCTGAGCCAGAGCACGACCAGAATGGGCAGCAGCAGAAACGCGACGACACCGAACAGGCTCGGCGCGAGCAAGGCGTAGCCCACTGCAGCGGATCGACGCTTGTTTGGTGCCGCGCTGGCCATGGAGGTAATTAAAGCGGGCTATGCGGCGGTTTGGGGTGCACGGTCGTTACGGTGGAGCCGTGACACCGAATCGGGGGATCGATGCCGACTTCCTGGCCCTGCCCCGCCACGAACTGGCCGACGCCGCACTGTCAGCGGCGACCGCGGCCGGAGCCAGCTACGCCGACCTGCGCATTCATCGCCTCAACACCGAGGTCGTGCAGTTACGCGACGGCGAGCTAGAGACTTCGGTCGTCAGCCGCGAGGTCGGCCTGGCGGTGCGGGTGATCGTCAACGGCACCTGGGGCTTTGCCTCGCACGCCGAGCTGGCGCCCGCAGTGGCCGCCGAAACGGCGCGCCGCGCGGTGCACGTGGCGACCACGCTGGCGGCCCTGAACTCCGATCCCGTCGTGCTCGCGCCCGAACCGGTCTACCCCGACGCAACCTGGGTGTCGAGCTACCTGATCGACCCGTTCGACATCCCGGGCACCGACAAGATCGCCGTGCTCGAGGAGTACTCCGGGCGGCTGCTGAGCTCCGACGGCGTTGACCATGTCTCGGCCGGTCTGACCGCCGTCAAGGAGCAGACGTTCTACGCCGACACCTTCGGATCCTCGACCACCCAGCAGCGGGTACGGGTGATGCCGTCGCTCGAAGCGGTGGCCGTCGACGCCGCCGCCGGCAGCTTCGATTCGATGCGCACCCTGGCGCCACCGATGGGGCGCGGCTGGGAAGCGCTCGCCGGCGACGAGGTGTGGAACTGGACCGACGAGCTTGCGCAGTTGCCAACGCTGCTCGCCGAGAAGGTCAAGGCACCCAGCGTGACCGCCGGGCCGACGGATCTGGTGATCGATCCGACGAACCTGTGGCTCACCATTCACGAATCCATCGGCCACGCAACCGAATACGACCGCGCGATCGGCTACGAGGCCGCCTATGCCGGAACGTCTTTCGTGACGCCGGACAAGCTCGGCAGCATGCGCTACGGCTCACCGGTGATGAACGTGACCGCTGACCGTACCGTCGAATTCGGTTTGGCCACTATCGGTTACGACGACGAAGGAGTGGCGTCCCAAAGCTGGGATCTGGTGCGCGACGGGATCTTTGTCGGCTATCAGCTCGACCGGGTGTTCGCGCCGCGACTCGGCCAGTCGCGCTCCAACGGATGCTCGTATGCCGACTCGCCGCATCACGTGCCGATCCAGCGGATGGCCAACGTGTCTTTGCAGCCCAGCCACGACGACATCAGCACCGCCGACCTGATCAGCCATGTCGAGAACGGCATCTACGTCGTCGGCGACAAATCCTGGTCAATTGACATGCAGCGGTATAACTTTCAGTTCACCGGCCAGCGATTCTTCCGCATCCGCGACGGCCGCCTCGACGGCCAGCTGCGTGACGTCGCGTATCAGGCCACCACCACCGACTTCTGGAATTCCATGGAAGCCGTGGGCGGACTGTCGACCTGGCGGCTGGGCGGCGCGTTCAACTGCGGCAAGGCCCAGCCCGGTCAGGTCGCCGCGGTCAGCCACGGTTGTCCGTCGGCCTTGTTCCGGGGGGTCAACGTGCTCAACACCCGCGCCGAGGGCGGCCGATGATCACTGCGCAGCACGTCGTCAACATCGTCTTGCAGGAGGCGGCCAAACTCGGCCGCGCCGACGAGACCATGGTGCTGGTCACCGACAAGGTCGAGGCCACCTTGCGGTGGGCCGGCAATTCAATGACCACCAATGGGGTTTCGGTCAGCCGCAGCACGACCGTGATTTCGGTTGTGCGCAAGGGTGATAGGGCCTCCATCGGCACGGTGGTCTCGGCCGAAGTCGATCCGCGGGTGCTGCCCGGCCTGGTGGCAGCCTCCCAGGAGGCGGCCCGCACCGCCCCGGAGGCCGGTGATGCGGCACCGCTGCTCGCGGGTAGCGGAGTGCCCGCGGACTGGGAAGCCCCGGTCCCCGGCACCGGGCCCGAGGTGTTCGCCGACGTCGCCGCGTCGCTGAGCCGTGGATTTGGCGGCACCGATCGGCTGTATGGCTTTGCGCACCATAGCCTTTCGACGACATTCCTGGCTTCGTCGACGGGGTTGCGCCGCCGCTACACCCAGCCCACCGGGGCGGTGGAGATCAACGGCAAGCGGGGGGACGCGAGTGCCTGGGCGGGTATCGGCACGCCCAATTTCGTCGATGTGCCAACCGATTTGATGCTTGAGGATCTCTCGATGCGATTGGATTGGGCCAAGCGCAAAGTGGAGCTACCCGCAGGGCGTTACGAGACCATCATGCCCCCGTCGACGGTGTCGGACATGATGATTTATCTGGGCTGGTCGATGGCCGGCCGCGGCGCGCAGGAGGGCCGCACCGCGTTCTCTGCGCCCGGTGGTGGGACCCGGGTGGGGGAGCGGCTCACCGACCTGCCGTTGACGCTGTATTCCGATCCGATGGCGCCGGGCCTGGCGTGCATGCCGTTCGTCGCGGTGAGCAGTTCCTCGGAGACCGCGTCGGTGTTCGACAACGGGATGGAGATCGGCCAGATCGACTGGATCCGCGACGGCGTCGTCAACGCGCTGGCCTACCCGCGGGCCACCGCCGCGAAGTTCGACGCGAACGTCGCCGTCGCCGCCGACAACCTGGCCATGACCGGCGGGACGGCCGAGCTCGCCGACATGATCGCGGGCACCGAGCGGGGTCTGCTGCTGACCACGTTGTGGTACATCCGCGAGGTCGACCCCACCACGCTGCTGCTCACCGGGCTGACCCGGGACGGCGTCTACCTCATCGAAGACGGTGAGGTCACCGCGGCGGTCAACAACTTCCGCTTCAACGAAAGCCCGCTGGACCTGCTGAGGCGCGCCACCGAGGCCGGCGTCAGCGAGAAGACCCTGCCGCGGGAATGGGGAGACTGGGCCACCCGCGCGGCGATGCCGTCGCTGCGGATACCGGATTTCCATATGTCCTCGGTGAGCCAGGCGCAATAGTCGTAACGTGTCAGGAATGGCGGCTCCTGTTTCGGTCAAAGATGATCAGCTGACCCGGTTGGTGGCGCTTTCTCCCGGGTCGCCCGGCTCAGGCCGGGTCGCCGGGCTGGTCCGGCGGGTGTGTGCGCAGACATTGTCGCTGCCGCCGCTACCCGCCGAGGTGGCCGTGGACGAACCCCAGTCCGAGGCCGAGTCCGTCATCGCCGAGTTCGCCGAGCAGTTCAGCGCCGACGTCTCGACCATCACTGCCGAGCAGCGGTCCCGGTTGTTTAAAGTTTTGGGAGACGGCATCTTTGGTGTGGTCGTGCAGATGTACATCGCCGACTTCATCCCGCGGGTGCGCGCCGGCCTCGAAGCGCTCGATGTCGGTGCGCAATACCTGTCGTGGACACACGCGCCGGTCGAGTGGGATCACACTACCGACCCGTCCGATGTGGTGTTCAACGAGTTTCTGCCCGCCGTCGGCTCGATGCGCGCCCTCGACCCGGTGACGTCGGAGTTGGTGCGGCTGCGCGGCGCCGCTCAGCACAACTGCCGGCTGTGCAAATCGGTGCGCGAGAGCAGGGCGTTGGATGCCGGCGGGTCGGAGACGCTGTACGCGGACATCGAGGATTTCGAGCAATCTAAGCTGCTCGACGAGCGCGCAAAAGCAGCGCTCCGCTACGCCGATGCGTTAATTTGGACACCGTCGCACCTCGTCGCCGATGAAGTCGTCGAGGTGCGCGCCCGGTTTTCCGAGGTAGAAGCCGTCGAGCTCACCTTCGACATCATGCGCAATGCCAGCAATAAGGTCGCGGTATCCCTGGGTGGCGACGCCCCGCGGGTTTCAGAAGGGACCGAGACTTATCTGCTCGACTCCGACGGTCAGACCGTCTTCAGCTGAAAACATCGGCGTCGCGGACGGTCAGTGCTGCGGCACCTCGATGTCGGAGACCAGGACGCGTACGCCGCCAGTGGCGATTCGCCCCAAGGCTTCGAAGAACGCGCCCGCTTCCGGTGTCGTCACCGCCGCACTGACGTCGTCGTAACTCGGGTAGTACAGGTCGATCATGCGGTAAGCGGGAGTCGGGCTGCCGTCTTCTTTCGGCCAGACCTTCGACGCCTCGAGACGGAGATACCCCGGTATCCGCCGAGCGAGCTCCAATTGCTCTGATTCGTAGGCACTTTCGAAGGCGTCCGGGTCGGTGGGGTTGTCGTAGATGACCGTAAGTTTGGTTTCGGACAATGGATTTCCTCGCATCGTTGTTAGTCGCGGCGTATCGCTGTGACGACCCTACCGTCGCGAAATGACTACGCTGTGGTCGTGTCGCTACGACGGTTCAGCCCCTATCGCGGTCGGCGTCTCCGGTGGGACGAGGCGCTCCTGGAGCGCGCGGCCATGACCCGCGCCGGCTCCTATCTCGGACAGAAGCTGGCGCCACACGTCGACAAGTTCTTGATACCTCGGACGAACGGCCACCTGAGCACCATGGGAAGGGACAAGGTCGGACTCGTCACGACTACCGGGGCCAAGTCGGGCCGGCCCCGCCCACAGCCGCTGGCGCTGATCGACGATGGTGACGGGCTGCTCGCCATCGGGTCGAATTATGGCCGCGAGACGCATCCGGGTTGGAGCGCCAACCTGCTCGCACACCCCGACTGCACCGTCGAGCTCAACGGTCCGCCGGCGCCCTACCGGGCCGAACTGCTGGCGGGCGACGAGCGCGCCGCAGCCTGGGCTACCGCCAACGACGTCTATGCCGGATACGAGAACTACCGCGTGAACTGCGCGCCCCGGCAGATCAGGATTTTTCGACTTCGCCCGTCGGCAGGTTGAGTGACGGAGCGCGGCGCTTAGCGTCCGCTGAGCGTCAGCGTCCCTTCTGTGGTGAGTACCTTGCTGGCAGTGATCTTCTCAATCCTTCGCGCTTCACGCTCGCGGTAGCGCTGCTTGGAGACTTCGAACTTATCGCCGGCTTCCTCGAGTTCCTTGATCAGCACGCCGAGATCGTCGCGCATCCACGCGGCCTCGCCGGTGAAATCGTCACGCTCGAAGATCCGCCACTTCTTCAACACCGGCATGACGACTTCGTTGAGGTGGATCGTCGGGTCGTAGACACCGCCTACGGCGATGATTACAGCCTTGCGCCGAAACTCCGGCACCGTGAAGCCGGGCATTTTGAAGTTGCGCAATATTCGATGAATTGCCTTCATCGCCTGGTTGGGCGCGATGTCCAAACCGGCGGCGGTGACGTCGCGATAAAAGATCATGTGCAGGTTCTCGTCCGCCGACACCCGGGCGAGCAGCTGATCGGCGATCGCATCGTTACAGGCTTTACCGGTGTTGCGGTGCGATACGCGGGTGGCCAATTCTTGAAATGAAACGTACGCGACGGAATCGAACATGCTTTCAGCAAACAGATCGCCCTGTTGATTCTGACCAGGGCTGAAGCCCCTGGTCATTTGCTCGAGGCGCAGCTTCTCCAACTCGACGGGGTCGACCGCGCGGGTGACCACCAGGTAGTCGCGCAGCGCGGTGCTGTGCC
Organism: Mycobacterium numidiamassiliense; assembly: GCF_900157365.1. Lineage (GTDB taxonomy): Bacteria > Actinomycetota > Actinomycetes > Mycobacteriales > Mycobacteriaceae > Mycobacterium > Mycobacterium numidiamassiliense. The sequence goes on from NZ_FUEZ01000004.1 coordinate 2,541,401, forward strand.
TGTTCTCCTCAGCGGTCCAGCGATTCACCCATTGCCCCCAAGCGCCGTCCATGCTGAAGTTCATCGCGATTTCGCGGTGATACGACGGCAAGTTGTCCTCGGTCAGCAAGTTTTGCACCATCGCTACCCGTGCCACGTCGGAGAGCTGGTTTTGCCCTGGCTCCCAGTCCTGCCCGTCCAGGGCATAGAAATTCTTGCCGTCCGACCACGGAATGTAGTCGTGCGGATTCCATTCGTTGAACATCGAGAGGTGACGGTTGAGCAGTCGCTCAGCCACAGGCTCAAGCTCTTGGAGTAGCTGGAGGTTAGTCAGGCTCTTCGACATAGCCTCTCCTAAGTTATCTGTTTCGGACAGTAACATGCACTATATCTGTGTCGGCTGGTTACATTCAAGTAGGACACGCCGTGACGCGGGTCATTCCGTGGCGTGATCGCCGGGCAGATCGACGGCAACCATGAACGCCTCACCGGCAATGTAATCGCTTGGCGGACAGGCGAATACGGGATTCGTTGCCATGCAATGCACTTGACGGGGCGCCTAATCCGTTGGTCGCGGGTTCGAGCCCCGCCGGCCGCACGTCTAAATCGTGGTCGTTGCTCCGAGTGCAGTGGCGGTGAGGGTGGCGACGAGTCTGTCTTCGTCAGTGTCAATGTCACCGTGTAGCCAGCCGATGATGAGCTCGGTTGTTCCTGCGACTAGCGCCCTTGTCGCCAGTACCCGGTCGATCGATGGCTTTGGGCGTCCAGTGAACGGAACGCCGTGGGCGGCCATGTGCTCGCTGAACTCGCGCACCGCACGTTGTTGGCGTTCGCGAAGCCGCGGGAAGCCCGGCGATTCCATGTACAGCCGCGCGTCGGCCGGGTTGGACGCCAGCATGTGCACGACGGCGCGCAACGCCCCGTTGATTCTGTCCTTCAGCGGGGCCGTCGCGAGCACCTCCTCCATCGCGGCCCACAGCCGAGTAAAGAGGTCCTCCGCGCAGGCGTCGAGCAGGTCATCTTTGGTGGCGAATTCGCTGTAGAAATATTTCTTGCTCAGGTTCGCCCGCTGGCACACGACGTCGACAGTGAGGGGAGCAACGCCACTCTCGGCGATGAGAGCGCGCGCGGCAACCAGCAGTCGGTCGCGTCGGCTTTGCGAACGCTCTTCCGCGCTGAGCCCGCCGTAGCTGCGCCCCACGACACTCATGACGACATCTTGACCCACTGGTTGACCCAAGGAATAATCTGGCACGACTCCGTTCCAGATTATGCACGGAGATGCCGACCCCCTCAATCGCACCGGCACACGAGGAGCACCAATGACCGCCCGGATCATCGACGATGCCGCGCAAGTTCTCGCCAAACCGCAGGCCTACACGGACGAAAAGCGGCTGCACGAGGCGCTGGCGCACCTGCGCGCCCACGCCCCCGTGTCGTGGGTCGACGTCGAAGGCTATAAGCCGTTTTGGGCGGTCACCAAGCATGCCGATGTGATGGACATCGAGCGGCAGAACGACTTGTTCACCAACGATCCCCGCCCGCTGTTGATGGTCTCCGATGGCGAAGACGTGCTGCGCGCGCAGATGGAGGCCGGTATCGGCCTGCGCACGCTGATCCACATGGACGACCCGCACCACCGCGACATGCGCAAGGTGGGCGCCGACTGGTTCCGGCCGAAAGCGATGCGGGACTTGAAGATTCGCGTCGACGAGCTGGCCAGGATCTACGTCGACAAGATGGTCGAGAAGGGACCCGAGTGCGACTTCGTCCAGGAGGTCGCGGTCAACTACCCGCTCTACGTGATCCTGTCGCTGCTGGGGCTGCCGGAGTCGGACTTTCCGCGGATGCTCAAGCTCACCCAGGAAATGTTCGGCGGCGACGACACCGAGTTCCAGCGGGGTGGCGACGTCGAGGACATGCTCGCCGTGTTGCTGGACTTCTTCAATTACTTCGCGGCGCTGACCGCGTCGCGCCGCGAGCACCCGACCGAGGACCTGGCGTCGGCGATCGCCAACGCCAAGATCGATGGCGAACCGCTGTCGGACATGGACACCGCCTCGTATTACGTGATCGTGGCCAGCGCGGGCCACGACACCACCAGCGCGGGGATCGCGGGCGGCATGCTGGCATTGGTGGAGAACCCCGGCGAGCTGGCCCGGCTGCAAAAGGACCTTGGCCTGATGGGCACCGCCGTCGAGGAGATGATCCGCTGCGTGGTGCCGGTCAAGGAATTCATGCGCACCGCGCAGGCGGACACGGAGGTGCGCGGGGTGCCGATCGCCAAGGGCGAATCCGTGCTCCTGTCCTACGTGTCGGCCAACCGCGACGAGGAGGTGTTCTCCGACCCGCTCCGCTTTGACGTCGGCCGGGATCCCAACAAGCACCTGTCGTTCGGTTACGGCGTGCACTTCTGTCTGGGCGCCGCGCTGGCCCGGATGGAGATGAACAGCTTCTTCTCCGAACTCGTGCCGAGGATCAAGTCGATCGAGTTGGCCGGCGAGCCCGAGCTGATGGCCACGACGTTCGTAGGTGGCCTCAAGCACTTGCCGATCCGCTACTCGCTGAAGTGATTTAAGGCTGGCGGACCGAAGGCGGAGGGGCTGTGCGCTAGGAGCACCCGCTCACATGGATTCGCCGACCGGCTCCGACGCAAACGCTTACCGGCGGTGGTGGCGGAAAGTCTTGTGGCAGCGGCGCATAGGCGCCAGGCGGCGGGACGTACGAGTTGACCGTATCGGCGATGTTGGTGCAGCCGCTCACTGAAACACGGTTGCCGACGCTTGCGCAGACGTCCGCGTTGGCCACACCGGGGGGCTGCACGATCGCAGTTATCTCGGGAATCGCCGTGAGGGCCAACACCGCTATTCCCCCTGCAGCCCAGGACCGCGCCCACGGACTCATCGGGTTCTCCTTCCCGTCCCGGCTGGGACGTGTTTGTGACGATCGGGCGAACTGAGGGACGCAGTGTTTCCTCTGCGTGCATGCGAGCTTTCGGGGCACGGGTGCTGCGGCGCACCGATCACTTACGGAGTCGCGCCGGCTTCCCCGAGTAATGGTGTCCAGTGGCAACGCTGCCTGACGTCAACCAGCGGCTGACGGATGTTCTCCAGATCGGCTTGCTCCTGTGGGTTGGCGTTGAAATAGTTCTGCACGTCGTGTCCGAGCTGGTCTTTGGGCTCGTCCTGAAGGCCGGTGTAGAAACCGTTGAGGTCCGGGTGGGCAAAGAGGTAGGTCGAGAGCGCCGCCCCAACACCAGTCGCGACACTGGCTACGTCCGCAGCTGTGCAGTTGGGTGGCCGAGGCGTCGGATCAGCCGCGGCGGTCCCTAGAGGAGCGCATAACAGCATGCCGATTGCCGCGCTAGCGCCTGTTGCGCCGACGAGCGCTCGGCGCGGGATTCGACCTGAAACGAACATCAACTGGCTCCTTCATCCGGTAATCGAGACTGCCGCAACCGATGGCGGTCGGCGCCCGGCTGAAGCGAAGCAGAGCCGGCCTGCCAACCCTGTACCTTGACGAAGCAGCGTCACTCGGGCCAAAAGTCACTAATACCACGGCCAACGGTCACCACACGATGGCGATATTGCTCATCCGGTGCGACAGACGGTCTCACGAGCGGTTGGTACCGTTCCTACCGGAATGCATACGGGGCGGTAGCTCAGTTGGTTAGAGCCGCGGACTCATAATCCGTTGGTCGCGGGTTCGAGCCCCGCCCGCCCCACGTCAGAGCTGGTATCTAGCCGATCTATGCACACGATTCGACCTTTATTCGTACTTTATGGCGCGGTCCAACAGGGCGGCGACCTCGGTGTGCACGCGTCCGCGGCTCATATAGCGATCCTGCGTCATCGACACTTTTGAATGCCCGAGGTGGTCGGCGCCGATGCGCGCCGATAGGCCCTCGTCGTCAATCAGCGTCGCCACGGTCTTGCGGAACGAATGCGTGGTAACGCCGGGCACGCCAAGTTCGTCACGGACTTTCCGCCACTGCTTGCCAAGATTGTTGGGGTCGCGAAGAGTGCCTGCCGTCGACGGAAAGATAACGGTCGACTCGCCAAAGTACGGATGGGTGCGGCGGTCCCGAAGCGCGCTGACGGCAAAGCGCGGCAAAGGTATCGTGCGCCGGCCCGCATCGGTCTTCGTGTCGTCGGTCCGTTGTAAGCCCACTCCGACTACGCGAACCACCTTTCCGGTGACCGCAATCGTTTCTTTCGTCTCGTCGAAGTCGGTCCACCGCAACGCCAACAGCTCGGAGCGGCGGAGCCCAGTGGCGATTAGAACGGTAATCGGGTCGACGAGATCATTTCGTTGGCAGTAGCCGTCGGCCCGCAGCCGCACCAGCAGGTCGCGCAGCTCGTCGGCGCTGAGCGCCGTCGCGCCCTTTGGTCGTCGCTTTAGCCCGATCGGCTGAACGTCGCGGACTGGGTTGGCGCTCAATGTGTTAGCCATGACCGCTAGCTGCAATCCGCCCCGCAAAATGGTCTTCGCCTGGCGAGCCATCGTTGCGCCGTGGGCCGCCCGCATGGACCGGATTGCCGCATCGATTCGCGCAGGTGTCGCCTCGTCAACCCGAACGCTTCCGACAAACTTCGCTAGCTTCCCGGCCGCGAATCGATATGTCGATAACGTGACCGGAGATCGGCCGTCCTCGGCCAGCCTGGCGAGATGCCGTTCGATGAGAACAGTGATTTTGGTATCGAGGGCGATCTGGTCAGCATGACTCGGCGCACGTCGCGCCAGCAATGCTTCGATAAGAGCATCTTCGGCGAGTTTGCCATGCTTGTCGTGCTCATCGGCTGGGCCGCGGCGCTCAATTCGCCGGGTGACGCCGTCGGCATCCCGAATCTTGCATCGCGCTACCCACACGCCGCTGCCCAGGTACTCGCGGGTGATCTTCCCGTGCTGCCCGATGCGAAGAGGAGGTCTACCGGCCACAATGCTCCTTGTGGGGGACTGCGCACCATGGCACCACGCCCGAATGTCTGTGCCTAACACTTCGTTTCATGTCAGATCAGCATGCAGCCTGCGTGCTCTGGGACAAACATCCGATGGCAAGTAAGCCCGCGAGGCGTCGTCATGCAGAGTCCCGATCACGATCATCGAACTGTTGTCCCTCCCAGGCTAGGACATCACTCAGCCGGTAACGTACATGTTTACCGAACTTCGCGTAGCGCGGTCCCTTACCTTTTGACGCCCACCCCGCGGGCGTCTTGACCGGCAGGCCATACCGGTCGGCAAGTTCCTGTCGACTCAGCCACTTATCGTGCGTGTCTGCCTCCATGGCGGTCATCCCCTTCAGAGCTCGGCGCTTATTGAATGAATCGTAAACCCTGAACGTGACACTTCTTGAGCATCTAAACGTTCGCGGATTGCATGTGGTGTTTGAATTGCTCCATTTGAAGTTCCTGCTGATGAATTCATGCAACCCGTGAACAGTTGGTGCTCACGGATTGCAGCTACCTGTCAAAGTATTCAGGCACAACCCCGGAGACCTTCTGCGACACTGACTGTTTCCTGTGCGCGGTCAGAAATCTCCTCGACGTTAAAAGCGGACCGCGAGGCCGATGCGCGCGTTTAGAATTCGATCCGTGGCCGACCGCTGCAGCTAGCCCGCCCGACGGTAGTGCACCTCGCTATCCGACCGAGACGATCACCGTCGCCAATCAGCTGCACCTGTCGCGGTTGGTGTAATTGGTGATTATCGGCGCCAGAAGGCAGTGCGTAATTGTGTCGGTCCAGCCGCCGTAATCGCGGGGCCTGCGGCCAATATCTGTCGACGCTGGTTGCTTGATTATCCCGGCTGTCAGCGTGCTCAGGATTCGCCTACAGGAAGGCGCTGCTGGGCACTTCGCTCAAAATTTCGCCGATCTTTGTATCAATCCATGAAGCGAGGCCGATCATGAACGGGCCAACTGGGTCGCCTTGCTCGGCGTTATTGGCGAGTCGCCTTTTTGCCGCTTCTAGCTTTGGCCGCTTGATGGAGTAGGGGGCGTCTGCTGCGCCGGTCTCTCGGCCCAGAGTGGTTATCGATACCACCGAAGTGACGAAGTCGGTCGGTAGAAACCTTTCGATCCCAACGAATGATTCTCCGAGTGCAGGATTGCTGAGGGCCGCTGGCGCCGTAAAACACGCCGAGTAAGGATGGACTCCCAGCACTGCCTCATACTTTGCGCTGTCCTTGGCCTCCCAGTCACGCAAAACGACAACAGGGGCTGCATCGGGGCGGGATGCCACAACCTGCTTGTTGTACTTCAAGTACTGATGAATGGCATCGCCGGTGTAGTCGTCACCAAACGCGGCCTTCGGCGAGATCAATCGCCACCGAGGCTTGAGGTTTCCTTGCTCGATAGCGGCGCGCAAGTAGATGTCGTCAAATGCGCCCTCTACGATGACGATTGGGTCACTCGCGAAGGTGAAGAGTGGATGCGAATAGGTCGAGATCGCAGCTTTTGCGCTTACGACCAACGCCTCGCGCACCGGCATTCGCTGGAGAGATGTATCAGGGTCTTTAGTTGTCAGCCAAGCAAACTCTGACGTTCGAACGAATTCATCCTGGTGGGTCGTTACAAATATCTGCCGCTTCGGGTCTTCTGCGTACTTCCCAAGGTCCGTGGCGAACTGGATACGAAGTCCCGCGTGTAGAAAGCTCTCGGGTTCCTCGATCGCCCAGATACTTGCCTGAATCCAACCGAATCCGCTGGCTCGGTGCGTTCGGTCTGCGAGGTTCAGAACGTGTAGCAGTAACAGCGACTGCACACCAGAACCCTCGAACTCCGGCGCTCGCGCAACATCGCCGACAGTGCTGGCTTGGACTCCAAGATTGAACACAAGGTCGGCAAAGTCTACAGGCAAGTCAGGTTGGATTCCGAGCCCGGGGAGACCACGAGATACGGCTGCTGACACATCTCCAAACATCCTCTCGCCCATAGCTTTTAGCTCATCGAAAAGCTCATCGACCGATGATTCGCGGTACGCCTTCGTGGAACGGAGCCGTGACACCAGCGTGCTTTGGAGGGGAGCGAGTTCGCTTCGTATAAGGTCGGCTGGTCGAGCGTGGTTGGGAATATACACAAAACGCACCGCGCGAATGTGTGCCAACACTGACGCTGTATGTTCGGTCGTCGCCTCCACCATTTCGCTCATTGAAGGGCCGAAGTAGAGCGTCTCGATCGTCGCTGTCTTGTCGACACCCAAGCCCCACATTCGCTTGATGAAAATTAGGTCGCTGATTCCATGGGCCCCGTGGAAGTCTTCCTGGCCCCTGACTTTAAAGCTCTCGTTGAGTCGCAGTCCGACCGTGACCGACACGAGCTTCTTCTTGCCTTTCGGCGCGTGGGTACTGAAGTCGTCGGTCATGCTGAGTGGCGTCCGATCCTCGTCCAGGTAGCCGTTAAAGAACAGATTTAGTGCTCGAAGGACGTTGGACTTACCGCTGCTGTTAAGTCCCACAAGGGGTACGTAATCGCCGACCTCGGTTATCTCTGCGCTCCGTATTGACCGAAAATTCTCGACCTCCACGTACTCAATGACACTCAACTCCACAGTCCTCTCAAAGGAGCTTGCCCGTTCACGTCCGTCGTAGCTATCTGTCGATCAGCGGAGAAGGATGCTTGACCGTTTGTGTTGACACAGGCGAGATTGCCGCGCGCCGTGACGCGAGTTTATGCCGTCTTCGTAGCGAATCCGGTAAACCGAAAGCGTGTCGTACCTTGCGCCGCTCGGTAAGAACCGAGGTTGCGGTAAGACGTCCGACTTTGTGCGCGCGTGCAGTCCCTGCTAGTCGAGCGACGCCGGGGATGGGAATCGATAAGAATCCCAGGACTTTTCGAGTATTAAGTTTTCGCGGCCAGGGCTCGAGGGAAGATCTCGCAACGAGATTAAATCACCCGGCGCTCGATCGTGGGCGCGCTGCAATAGGAGTTGTTCAGCTTCATCTCCATAGGCAACGAGCATCTCGACCTCCCGGGCGCTCACCGCTGCAACCGGAACGTCGGATAAATTGCCTGATGATATCGAAGTCAGTTGTTGCTCAACAAGATAGGCGGCACCGGTGTAAATTGGTTCCGCGGAGACGATGAGGGCAATGATCGGCCGGTCTGTTGGGATGTGGCTGAACTCCGGCGTCTTTGCGGCCATCTGTTGAATCGAGTGCTCAAGCTGTCGGTACGCGCGCTCAATCGAGCTCGTTAGGTCCGTGGCTAACGGCGAGTCGCCGGCTCGGGCTGCCAGGCCGAGGCGCTTGAGTTTGCATTCAACCAAAAGAACCAGTCCTGGCATGACTACGAACCAGTCGACGCTCTTCTTGACTCCCCTCGGCCCGTACACTATTTCGGGGCGCACCTCAGCTCCGTCAATCAAATCCAGGTTGCGGCCGATGTAATGCTCGAATAACCTGCCCATTTCGTCTGCAAAAGCGTTGCCGTACTTACTAATTCCTGGATAGTAGAGTCCACCCGGCGTGACGGTACGCATGATCAGGCGTGGGGCTGGCGCGAAAGAAAGATCCCTCCCAAAGTTGATGAACGGAGTTCGAACCAAAGGGTTGTAGTCGTAGCGCGCAAGCTTCTTGTTGCCGTGAGAGTTCTGCTCGTAGTCTTTTTTGAAGTCATCGCGTGTGGCAGTCAGCCGTCTGGCCGTCACTTCCAGCGTCTCTTTGGGAAAGAGCGCGAGCACTTCCTCGAAGTTGCTTTGGCTGAGCCACGCCCGGTTGTAGGTGCCGCCATTCTGGTAGGCGCCGACTTGCAAGACGAATGTAGCGCCGATGGCGGCACGTAGATCCATCCCACCGAGGAGTTCGGCAAGGGACGATGTCGAGATCACAGATGTCTGAACGTGGTCGAGTCCTTCAACCAGCAGAGCGTGCGACCGCGCGAGCTCTTCGAATATTGACTCCTGCCAAGGGAATTGCTCGTAGAGAAGGGGTGTGATGACCGAAAGAAGGAAGCCGGGGTCGCCCGGGTGCGGCGTAGCTTCGCAATTGAAAAACCTTCGCATCAAATCGTCGATTGATCGCGCCGACACCAGATTGCCGCGGTATTCGTTGCCGTGCAGAAGCGATTCACGAGCAGCGACGGCCAGCCCCCAAGGTGGGCACCTGAGCTTTTCCTGGTCTGTGTAGGGAGGCTCTCCCAGCGCCGCCGACAGAGCCGAGATCCTCGGAATGAGGTCAGTGGGCCTGAAGGCGCGACACGCTTGGACGAACTCGCGATAGCTGCGGTTCCAACTTGATGGCACTATCTCGTCACGGTACAGACCCCATCAGGACAGTCTTCGATATAGCGCGTTATGTCTCACACCCGCTGCGGCGGTCGAGTTCGACCCGGACTGCCGTGACCGTTAGTGTTCTTCAGCCGGTGCGGGCGGCGGTGGACACGGCCCGGTGCCACGCCATGCCATGATCGTTCCTACTGGGCGCCGAGCTCGTTAAGCGCGGTTTGCCGGATCCGCGCTACCAGCGCTGGATCGACACCTATGCCGGCGACGATTACCAGACCATCGTCACCGAGGTGCTGGCGCTGGCCAACATCGTTGGCCTGACCCTTTGCGCCGCCGACGAGTCGCGCGCCCGGGCCCATTTCGCCACCACCGCACGCTACGAGTGGATGTTCTGGGACGCCGCGTGGCGCCGCGAGGTGTGGCCTGTCTGACGACGTACGACGCGGGCTAGTTCTACTGCTCAGCGGGCCTAGAGGAAGGCGCTGCAGGGCTGCTGAAATGCCCCTGAACTGGCGTTATGCAGCGAAGATTGACAGGCTCTCGCGACACACCGATGTTTTGTCAAAGTAGGTAGGCGTGTCTTGTCAATGTTCCTTGCATCTCGACAGTCACCGAACCTTTTTTTGTTGGCTAGAGGCGGAGTCGCCGCTTAGTTAGGGCTGCTTCTTTGGCGCTGGCCTGTATTTCTTCCGCTTCTTTCGAAACATGTTCTGAATCAGAATTTATTGGTCCTATGACGTCGCTAGCGGTTCTCGCAATAGACTTAAGCTGTTCTTCGTGTCGGCGTCGGGTGAAGACTGACCCCTGATCGTCGGGTGAATTTGGACCCCCTCCGTTGATGCTGAGGAAGTGATGTCAGTGGAGGATTGGGCTGAGATCCGCCGGTTGCACCGGTCGGAGGGGATGCCGATCAAGGCGATTGCCCGGGTGATGGGTGTGGGCCGCAATACGGTCCGGCGAGCGTTGGCGGCTGAGGGGCCACCGAAGTATGAGCGGTTGCCGCGTGGTTCGAAGGTCGACGCGGTCGAGCCGCAGATCCGTGAGTTGTTGCGGGCCTATCCGAGGATGCCGGCCACGGTGATCGCTGAGCGGGTCGGCTGGGGGTATGGGATCACGATTTTGAAGGACCGGATCCGTGAGCTGCGGCCGCTGTATCTGCCGCCAGACCCGTCGGGGCGAACCCAGTATGTGGCCGGTGAGTTGGCGCAGTGCGATCTGTGGTTTCCGCCGGTGGACATCCCGCTGGGGTGTGGTCAGTTTGGCCGGCCCCCGGTGCTGGTGATGGTCAGTGGATACTCGCGAGTGATCACCGCGAAGATGCTGCCGTCGCGGCAGTCACCGGATCTGTTGTGCGGGCATTGGGAACTGTTGTGCGGTTGGGGTGTTGTCCCGCGAGCATTGGTGTGGGACAACGAGTCTGCGGTCGGTAAGTGGCGGGGTGGTAAGCCCGAACTCACCTCGGCGATGAACGCCTTCCGCGGGGTGCTGGGCATCAAGGTGGTGTTGTGCCGGCCCGCCGACCCGGAGGCCAAGGGTCTGGTGGAGCTGGCCAACGGCTACTTGGAGACCTCGTTTCTGCCGGGGCGGTCGTTCGACTCTCCGGCGGACTTCAACGACCGACTCACCACGTGGTTAGTCGGTGCCACCTCCCGTACTCATCGCAGGCTGGGCTGTCGGCCGGCCGATCGCTGGGATGCTGATGCCGCAGCGATGCTGGAGTTGCCGCCCACAGCGCCGGCGGTGGGCTGGGCCACCACGGTGCGGTTGGGGCGCGATCATTACGTGCGCCTGGGTACCAATGACTACTCGGTGCACCCGTCGGTGATCGGCCGCAAAGTCAGCGTCAGCGCGGATCTGAATATGGTGTGGGTGCAGTGTGACTCGGTTCTGGTCGCCGTCCATCGGAGGTGTTGGGCGGCGCATCAGACGATCAGCGACCCCGCCCACATCGAGGCAGCCGCACAGCTGCGGACCCGGCACCGGCTGACGGCGAGCGCGCCTGCTGACGACGCGGTGGCCTACCGGGATCTGTCTGACTACGACCGCATCCTGGGTCTGGGCGAGGAGGCCGCCTCGTGACCACCAAACGCACCTCGACCTCTAGCCGCGACATCACCGCCGAGCTGGCGTTTCTGACCCGCGCCCTCAAGGCGCCCTCGCTGGGTGATGCGATTGCGCGGTTGGCTGAGCGGGCCCGCGCCGAGAGTTGGACCCATGAGGAGTTCCTGGCGGCGTGTCTGCAACGCGAGGTCGCCGCCCGCGAGTCCCACGGTGGTGAGGGCAGGATCCGTGCAGCCCGGTTCCCAGCACGAAAGGCATTGGAGGAGTTCGACTTCGACTATCAACGATCCCTCAAACGCGATCAGATTGCGCACCTGGGCACCCTGGACTTCATCGCCTCCAAACAGAACGTCGTCTTCCTCGGACCGCCCGGGACCGGTAAGACGCACTTGTCGATCGGAATCGGCATCCGAGCCTGCCAGGCCGGGCACCGCGTCGCGTTCGCCACCGCCGCCCAATGGGTCGACCGTCTCGCCGCGGCCCACCATGGCGACCGACTCCAAGACGAACTGATCAAACTCGGCCGCGTGCCGCTGTTGATCATCGACGAAGTCGGCTACATCCCGTTCGAACCCGAAGCGGCCAATCTGTTCTTCCAGTTGATCTCAGCCCGCTACGAACGCGCCAGTCTGATCGTCACGTCGAACAAGCCCTTCGGTCGCTGGGGTGAAGTCTTCGGCGACGACGTCGTCGCCGCAGCCATGATCGACCGCCTTGTCCACCACGCCGAGGTCCTCTCAATGAAAGGAGACAGCTACCGACTAAAGGACCGAGACCTCGGCCGCGTCCCCGCGGCCACAACCACCAAAGAAACCTAGGAGCGGGGTCCACTTTCAACCGACGCAAAGGGGTACAGATTCACCCGACGTTGACACTTCGGCCCTCTTTCGGTACTCCTTCGCTTGTCGGTCTTTAATTGACGCCTTGTCGCTGCCCGCAGCCACGACGATGCGCTGAAATTCCTCCCGGCATAGCCTGAAGCGCTCTTCCCACGATGGGTCCGGGAAACCATGGTTGTACGGCGAACCGCATTCCAACAGTTTCAGGTAGAGGGCTTCGTATTCGGCTTGCAACCGGAGGTGTTGATCCGCCTTCATCATCTGCAAGCAAGCAATCGCCATCAACGTTGCAAGAGTTGCCGCTAGTGATATTAAGCCCACCACGGTTTTGCTGCAGAAATCCGTTAGTACGCCCGCGGCGGCGACGGCGCTTAGGAGGGTTGATACCAGCAAGAAGATATTTGTCGCGGTGCGGTCTCGCGACCCGAGTTCGCCGTGTCCGATGGCGTTGGCTCTCGCGCACACCAGATAAGCAGTCTGAGTAAAAGCTTCCGGCAAGGCCACTTGGCCACCTCCCCTCGGTAAAGACTCCAACGTCATCATGACGCCTCACGGCTCAAGAGGTGTGTGAAACGCCGAGCATCGAACCCGTTTGAACCTGCACAACCGCGGTCTCAGGACGCGCCAGCGACACGCCGGGGGGTTACCGCGAAATGCTGCACCGACGGTGCAGCATTGAAGTGAAACGGGCGACTGCATTTCCTGCGGATGCTGGTTGCGTAGGCGCGTTTCGATCACAAGGTTCGACCTCATGGTCATCGCAATAAACCTCAGTCTGCAGCGCACAGCAACTGGGCAAAGTGGTAGGGCTGACGGTGGCGTGGTTTGGTGAAGTAGAGATTCCCCACGAGCTCGTGGAGGCCCAGCAGAAGGGTGAACTGGTCCTTTTTGTAGGGGCCGGTGCTTCGATCGGCGCGCCATCGAACTTGCCCGGATTTTGGCGACTCGCTGAGACCATCAGGGACGAAAGCGAATTGGGCCCGATCATCGGTAGCTTAGATGGTCAGGCGCTCGATGAGGTCTTGGACAAGGTTGATCAGGACTATGACGTTGACGTCCATCTACGCGCATCGAAGCTATTGAGCCCAGCGGCGTCAGCCCCCAATGGACTGCACCGCGCGATTGCTGATCTCGCGAGCAGCACCTGCGTGCGCATCGTGACCACGAACTACGATCGCCACCTGTCCTCCGCACTTGGGAGGTCGGTAAGCGAGTACGTCGCCCCGGCTTTACCGGTCGGAAACGATTTCGATGGGCTCGTCTATCTGCACGGGGCACTTGCTCTGCAGGAGGAGAATTCGGCGCCGCGCAAGCTCATCATCACGGCCAGAGATTTTGGCATCGCCTACCTGACCGAGGCCTGGGCCGCGCGATTCCTGGAGCGAATGTTTGCTACCTACCCCGTGCTGTTCATTGGCTACAGCCACGACGACGTGATTATGAAGTATCTGGCTCGTGGGCTTGGCCCGCAAGCTAAGCGTCGGTACATCGTGACGGACAAGCCTGACTCGAGCGACTGGAATCAGCTCAACATTATTCCGATTGGATACTCGCCCGCCAGCGATCATCGTGCGCTGTATGAGGCGGTCAAGAAGTGGGCGAGCCAATCTCGCAGCGGATTGCTCGACCGACGACGCCAGATCGAAGGCATCGTGACTTCCGTTCGGCCGCAGGACTTATCGGCTGAACAACGATCGTACGTAGAAGCCACTGTCACTGACGAGAAATCGGTCGAATTCTTCTGCGACCACGCGCGGGGACAAGAGTGGCTTGAATGGATAGCTGAGCGCCCAGATTTTCGGCAGCTGTTCGATAAGAAAGCCGGCGCGACGATAGTCTCCCGGCAACTGGCCACCTGGTTCGCCCGAACGTATGTGACGGCGGAGACGTCTGACTACGCGCTAGCCGTCTGTCGTGCTGCTGGCGGTCATGTGGGCGCAGAACTCTGGGATGCGATAGCGCGTCAGCTCAGCCGAGTCTCACGGGGGCAGCCAGTGCCGGAGACAATGCTCAGTTGGACTGTGCTTCTGATCCGCGACGCCCCTGAAGATGAGCCTTATCTTCAAGTGCTGCTGTCGAAGTCGGCAATGCCGGGTAAGAGCGCGGTAGCGGTGGCGCTCTTTGCCTACCTCACCGAGCCTCAGCTTCGGGTCGCCCCATACGTAATGGGCGGATCCCATTTTGAGGTTCGTGTACGCGGGGACGATCATTGGCTTCGAGCGGCTTGGGATGACCTATTCAAGCCCTTCTTTCCGGGGGTGGCGTTTGATCTGTTGGCAGTTGTCGACCAGCAGTTGAGGCGGGCTCAACGCGACATCAGCCTTGCCAACGGACCCAATACGGTTAGCGAACTGGCCCTGGTACGCGGGCCCATCGCATCGATAGGCGAGTGGGACTACCGCGACTCGTTGGCTATGTTGGTCGATTTTGCCCGTGATGGCATCGAATCCGTGCTTGACACCGAAAGTTCGAGAGCTGAATCCCAATTGGCCGCATGGGCTGATTCTGACGTCCCGTTGTTGCGGCGTTTGGCGCTGCATGGATGGAGGTACCGGAGGGACGTCGTAGCAACGCGAAAAATTGAATGGCTTAGCACACTGTCCTGGATGCTGGAATATTCTTACGAGGCCGAGGTCGGTCCGCTTGTTGCGCAGGCGTGCGACGCAGAGGTTGCGGCAGTCGAGGGCTTCATCGAGAGACTGGTCGCAGGCGCCGGTGACGGGGAATACAGCGCTCGTCGGGCATTCCGGTTTCTGCACGCGTTGCGAGAACACAATTCACTTCAACAGATGGCCGACCAGGCGATCGCGACGTTGCTTGAGCGGCATGAGGATCTACGGCGATTCGCGGCGCGGGCGAGCGAGCCGAGCTCAGGCCAGCCATTGGCGCCAACGGCTGAGGAACTGCAGGGTCTGGTACGAACTGACCCCATCGCTGCCCTAAGAGCAGTGCAAGCCCAAGCCGAACAAGAGCCGCAAATACGGCGGTACACATGGCGCGAAAGCGCCGCGCAACTCACGGGAATTGTCCGAGGCGATCCCGCACTTGGATTCGCCTTATTGGATGTGGTCGGGGGCGTCGAAGAACACCTTAGGTCAGCCGTGATTGGCGCGGTGGCACGGGCGTGGTCGCAGTGCGCCGTCGATGGCCCTACCGCTGAACGAATCGTCTTGGCCCTCCTCAATCTCGAACTGAAGGGTGCTGTCGACGATGTGGCGTTGATGTTGATGCCGGCTAGCAATAACGATGTTCCGCGGACAGATTGGGCATCAGTGCCCAACAGCCAACAGCTTGCGAACAAGTGCTGGGACGCGATTGAAGCGACTTCTTTTGAGCCCGGAAGCGAGGACTGGATGTTCACCGCGTTGAACGATCCGGCCGGTCAACTCGGCATATTTTGGCTCCGGGTATTGGAAAACCAATCTGACACGGCGGGGGGCGGATTGCCTCCCGATCTCGCCGCTCGGTTCGGATCAATGCTATGGGCGGGCGACAGTCGAAGCGCAGCCATCCAGGTGATCTTCGGGCGCGTAACGGACTGGCTGTACCAGCTTGATCCTAGTTGGTGTGAGCAACATGTGCTGCCCCTCTTCTCGTGGGACCTACCCGCGCGCGCGAACCGTGCCTGGACGGGGCTTTTATCCGGGGGTACCGTCACAGACCGCCTCCTTGAGGCAGGAATGCTGAACTCTATCCTCACCGCCGTAGGCCATTATCACGATCTCCAGAAGCGCTACTGGGACAGTCTCTTTGGCCTATGCGCCGGCATCGCTTTGAGGTCGGGTATCGACCCAGGCGTCTGGGTTTCCCGTTTCGTGCGCATCTGCGACCTCAACGCGAGAGTGTCGTGGGTGAATCGGATCTCGTCGGAGCTCGCGGTGATGTCTGCAGATGACGTTGAACAGCAATGGAATCGATGGATCAAGAAGTTTTGGAGTAATCGGTTGGTCAGCGTCCCACGAAAGATGAACTTCGATGAAGCGTCGGCGATGGCGGGCTGGGCCGTCTATCTGACCGACTCAGCAAGTGAGGCTGTGGAGTTGGCCTTACGGCATCCCGCGGGATTCAGCGAGCCGACTCTGCTCGTCCATCGGCTCTCTGAGGAGCGGATTCGACACGCTCCGAATGATTTTGCACGTCTAATCATTCACCTGTTGTCGAACACGACATCGTCATTTCTCGGTTACGATCTCCCTGAGCTGTTCGAGCAATTTCGTGCCGCGGGTGTTACCGCGGAGCTGTTGACCCGATTTGAAGAGCGGGCTTTACACCTCGGAATCGTGCTCCGGTAGCCCAAATGCGGGCAGACCTGCAACTGATACGCGAGTGCGCTGAGAGCAGCAATGGCATCCCTTACCGATAGCCTTAAGGCGTGGCACACCGCAACTACGTGGGCGGGACTCCGCAACAAGGAATTCTGTGTCAGCTGTGTCGACGATCGACTGATCTGACGAAAGCCCACATACCGCCGAAATGCGCTGGCAACGTTGGAAACCGGGTAATACGGATGCGCCCCTACATCGTCGACAACGTGATGTGTCACGATTCGCCTCGAGAAGGCGGGCTGTGGCTGCGGACGATATGCGAACCGTGCAACGGCCTGGCAAGTCGGTACGACGACGCATACGGAGAGCTCGCGAACCGTGTCAGCCTAATCGACCGACTCAACCGTCGCGGATTTGCGCAGCCCAGCCACCCCTATGGTGTTCCTTCCGTGCACGTGGCACCCGGTCGTGTTGCACGGTCAGTGCTGCACGGAATGGTCGCCCTCGCGCCTTCAATGAACTTAATGCATGAAGAGTTCCTCACCGGACTTCTGAAGGACGACACCCAGATCCGCCTCCCGCCAGGCCTCCAACTGCGGGTGGCGCGGGCAGTGAAACCGCTGTGTCGCATTGCAAGCGCATACTCGATGCTTCAAGTGCTCGGCCAGCGCCAAGTCTATGATGTGTTCGCCGAGATTTACTTCGCGCCCTTCATCTGGGTTCTGTGCTCTAAACCACCAGATACACTGGGTCACAGCCTCATTGAACTAGAGAGATGGGGTGACGCCACGGACTGGATCAGATATTCCTCGACAGCTACACGTAGCGATCTCCGTGACGTCCTCGACCGACTTCCCACTACCGTGCACCCAATCCAGCGCAACCGACAGCAGTGGATCGAACTGTCTTCGCCTGATCAGACGTATCTCCTCGAAGGTCTAATTCATGAGTGAGACGCATTAGCTGCCGGCCCGACGCGGTGGGAGTCGAGAGAACATGTTCGAATTATTCGAGGGTCTTGAGAAACCGGGCGACGAGGCTGACCAGTGCTCGCTCGATTCGGGCCTTCGAACAACATGACGAAAGGCGACGCCGCGAGTGAACTGGACCCCTGAGACCCTAGCCAGAGCGCGCGACTCACATCACGAGGCCGGGCACGCGGTCGCGGTCGTAGCCAGAGGTGGGACCCTGGTCCAATCATCCCTGGCGCCAGCCCAGTGGTCGGGTGAGCCCGCTGTCCACGGTGCCACCGAGCACCAGACCGCCGATGAGAACCGTGCTTTCGTCACTTTTACCGGTCCGTGGGCCGAGGCGAGGTGGTTACTTGAGAACGAGATCTACGGTCACGCGGACCTCGCGCAAGCGCTGGCGTATGTCTGGCGGCATCATGACAGCGGCGACCGCATCTTCTACGTGAACCACGTCAACCAGTTCTCTGAACACGACCTGCACGGCGAGTTCGCCCTCACATATCGCCCGTGGGAGGAGGCTTGGATCACCGAGCTGACACCACTGTGGCCTGCTGTCTGTGAGGTCGCAGGGTGGTTGACCGACGGCCAGACTGTGACGCATGAGATGGTCGAGGGCGCGATCAGCCGGGCTTTCTCGTGACGCGCTCGACTTCGGCAGCCGTAGGCACAACCAGGATGCGCGGCGCAAACCGTGGGCGGCTGGACTGAGGCCCATTATGCCCGCCGCTGTGACTCGTTACGCGACGGTACGACTTTCGGAGGCTGGCGGCGAGGGTGCGGTCGGTCTAATATCTTGTAGTTCAAGGACTTTCGTGTCCTGATCGTGGACGCTCAATGTCGTGGGTATCTTGGAGTGCGGTGTCGGTGATAGCGACCGCGATCTGGGGATCGAGGCCCACTCCTTCTGCGCGAACGCGTCTTTGGGCTTCGGCGAACACGTGGTTGCGCTGCCAGGTCGCGCGTGATTTGGAGACAGTTTCGATCACGGCGGTGGCTTGTTCCTGTATCCATTCTGGTGTGATCAGGGATGTCTGCTGTTCGGCTTTTGTGAGTACTTCTGCCAACATTGCGTCCAGATTGGCTTGTCCGCCGAGGTGTGCGGTGGCTTGACTGCGCCACCGGCTGCGTGACTGCGCTTGCGAGCATGGTCTTGGTCTGGCTCCGCGCGTCTCGAAAGCTGCGCGTTGCGATAGGTCAAATTCCTCGGATTGTGTTGGTTCTCGGTCGTGTTCGAGTTGGAAGCGGGTGGCTAGCTCGTCGTAGCGGGGTTTGATCTTGTTTCGGCGTGAGGACAACAGTTTGCATAAATCGGCTGATATGCCGGTGATTTCGCGAACTGGACGCCTGCCGCGCTCGGTGGCGGCCCGTTCGGCGAACGAGAGCCCCAGTGTGTCGATGAGGTGCGCTTCGATACGAGTGTTGTAGAGCTCGGAGGCTGCGACGTTTTGTTTGTAAAGGTGCTGTCCATCGAGGGCAAGCCAGCGCGGGATGCCGTTGGCGCCTACCGCGCGTACCTTGTTGCTCACTGCGACGAGGTTGCAGAGGTTGGGATCTTCTGCACGCCTTCCGTGTTGGACAAACTGTGCGGCGAGGAAGCCGTCGGTGTTGACTTGAGTGGCACCGTGAGAGCCGACGCGTGTGAGTGCGGCATTGTCTTGGAGGTAGTCCAACGCGTCGGCCACGGCCTGGTTGTGGCACAGCTCGATTGTGTGCGCAATCTCAAGCGGTGCCAGTGCCCACAGCACCGAAACACTCTTGACTGGGCTAAAGGTGAGGGCGTAACCCGCCACTGACGTGGGCACTCCTCGTATACCGCGGGCGATGAACTGGCGCAGTTCGTGGTCATCGGTAGGACCACGCCCGTAGAGCTCGATAAATGTCTGGTGCCCAATGGTGTTTCGGATCTGAGCGCGGCTCTCATCATCGATCGGGGCGCTTGGGCGCAGACCCTGGTTGATGTTGTGATCACGATAGGCTGCCGCAAGACGTCGACGCAGTTCGATCGAGGTTGCGTTGACACGGAGCGGACGGCCCAGGCGGACAACAGATTTGGCAGCATTTTCTCCGACTCCCTGCGAGATCAAGTGCGCCACGATTTCGTCTGCATTGGGGTGCAGGCACGATTCGAAAAGAGCTCTTATTTGGCCTTCACTGACGTACGAACCGGTCTCGACACGCCACAATGCTTTTTCGAAGTCAGTGTTTGGGGTGCATGAGGTCGGCTCGCTGAGCGCGGACAGTCCGCGACCCATCCACTGCCCGCGCGGCTCTTTTTGGGTGTTGTCGTCGTCCGGCGTTGTGGAGCAGCGCTTTTCGGTCACCGGCGCATCGATGTGGCTGGCGAGAAACTCGTACCCGTGTTCGGCGCTGAGTTTGTCGAGACTCATCATGGGACAACCGTAAACCGGTGTGTGTACACTTTTGGCCATTGTAAATTCAGCGACCCAAAAACCCGTCCTGGCCAGCACGAACTGAGTAGGTCGATCAAACGCGGTATCGCCAAAAATGATGGGGGAGCCGGGTTGCGTGCGAGCGCCGGTGTCAGGTGAGCAGCGGTCTGAGGCGGGGGTCTGTGTGCCAGCGGGCGCCTTCGACGCCGATGGCGACCCACAGTGAGAGTGCGGGCATCGGTGGTCCGGAGAGCCGCAGCGGGGCGCAGCGGTCGTCGAAGCCCAGTGTCAGAGTCCAGGCGTACAGGTCGGGGCAAAACTCGGCAATCGCGTCGTAGTAGAAGCTGATCCAGCCGTGAACAGCGATGTGGCATAGCAGTCGGCGGTTGGTGGCGATGATCTGACAGGGCTGCTGCGACCGCCAGCACGGGGTTGCGGCTTTGAGGGCGTGGGCTTTGCGGCGGGAATTGAGGATGGCATTGCCGGCCATCGCAGCGATCATGACGGTGGGGCGGCCGATGACGAACAGATTAGAGTGTTGGTAGCTTCCGTCCCCGCCGTAGAAGCGGCTATAGGTGGCTTGGGTGCTCAGCATTGCAATTTCGTCGGGGTCTAGGACAGGGCCGAAAACCGCAATGCGCGGTGAGGCCACAGCCGGGTTGTCGTAGGCGGTTCGAGCGGTCGCGCGCGCGTAGGCCCACCATTGCTGCCAGGGATTAGCTACGGTGTGGGCTGCGCAATTTGATGGCGCGGATCGTGGGTGTGCGCTGATGTGTTCACCGCGCACCGGCAGCCGCTTCACGGCGGGGGCAACTATGTCATGCCAGTCGGTCATGTCCTTAAGTCTCGTTTCGTGCACTGACAACAGCCGATACCGGACAAGTGCGGCTCGTGATGGCCGTGTTGGCCTTCACGGTCGGTTGCGACCGCGACGAGGCTGGAGACGTAGGGCGGTTGTCGGTGGCCGTTGGCCCGGGCCACATGCGGTCATGCTTGTCTCACCGTGCCGAGTGTCAGCTGCTGCGGCGCTTGAGATCTGCTCTGGTACTTTGTCTGCGATGCCGAGCTCGACATCGAGGAGGGCGGCCGATCGCGCAGCCCAGATGAGTTCGCTGAGGGTTTGGGTGTCGGGGAGGCAGTAGTGGTCGCGTCCGTAGCGCTCGACAGCGGTATCGGTGAGATCGTCGAGCAGGGTCGCAAATTCACTGGCGGTCGCATCGGCGTGGGCAGTGAGGAACGCGTCTCGGCGGTGTTGAGGCCAGGCCGCTGGGAATTTGAGTTTCGTTCGGCAGAGCGCCCTAATGCCGGCAACAAGCTGGTCGAATCCGAAATCGGGTGCGCCCCATGACGTTATGACGTCTTCTGCGAACGTGTCGAATCCTTGGTCCCTGTCCGTCACAGTTGTCGCGCACTTTCTGATTCTTCGTCGGCACGCACAAGCGTCAGCGTGCACGCGCACCGACGAAGGTTCTCTGGATCAGCATCGACGTATGGCGGCGGGGTGTTGGGCCGCCCGGCAACAGATTCAAGCCGTGAATGAGGCGTCCATTGTGGATGCCCAACAGTGCAAGATGTCAACGCCGGAGGGGGCCCTGAGATGATTGTGCGTAGCGCGCTGCAATCGGGTCCGCAGGGTTTAGGTTGGGTAGCTCGGTAATCGCCGAGCATGGCGCGAAAATCTGTCGCGGCCCGCTTCGGATCTCGTTGCCCAAAGCGACGCCGTTGTGGGGATCGCGGTTGCTCCGGTAGGTAGCGCATAGTCACCCCAGCTCGATCAGATCCGGCCCGGCTGGTGATGTGCACCGGGTCGGTCAAGGACGCACGATTTGTATTGCTCGAGGGTGATCTCACCGGCTGTGAACTCGACAAGCAGCACGATCTCATCCGGTGTCGGTTGATGGCCATCCAAGGGCTGTTGGCGCGAGCGCGGCCAGGATCCAGCGCCGGTCCGGCGTCGACAATCTGGCACCGCATTCCTCGATGTGGCGTTCGACCGCCACCAGGTCTTCATCCATCGCTCTCCCGTCGGGGAGTGCTTCTTTCTCGCCCCTTCATAGTGCTTCCGTTAGCCATCCCCGCCACCTTTCTATCCTAGCAGTTGGAGTGCCGGGCACATTTGCACAGTTTGTGCAACAATGAGGTTGGGCACACTTTCGTGTACCCAACCTCGGCGCGGTAGGACGGCCGAAACGGCGATGGGAGGCGGTGGCAGATGCTCACGTGTTCGCCGCTGAAGTTGTGGTCGATCGATTACTACAACCGCACGGCGCGTGAGGCGGGCCAGGCGGCCAAAGACGCGGTGGCCGCCAATGGAGGTCTGGGGGAGTACTACTCCGAACACGACACCCGAGCGCCGGTGTGGCTGGTAGCTGGTGATGCCCGCAGTGCCGCTGCGCTGGTGGGTTTATCCGACGAGCAACGCGCGGGCGGGCTGGCCGATTTGGACGTGGTGCAGCGTTGGCTTGACGGCGGTATTGCGCCCAATGGGTGCTGTGGTCGGCGGTTCGCCGAGAGTGACAACCACGGAATCGATATGACGTTTTGCGCGCCGAAGAGTGTGAGTTTGTTGCGGGCGTTCGGCGATGACGTCGTGCAGAAGGCGGTACTGGACGCGCACAACAGCGGCGTGCGCGAAGCCATGGAATACGTTCACCAACACGCTGGATATACCCGCGTGCACAACAACCGCACCGGCAGAAAAGACCTGCAGCGCCTGCCCGGAGTGGTTGCCGCGGCCTATCAACACGAGACCTCTCGCGCGGGTGATCCGCACCTGCACACCCACGTCATCGTGCCCAACAAACAGCCCCGCACGGACGGCAAGCTTGGCGCTGTGGACACCGACTCGCTGTGGCACGAATCCAAGGCGGGCGGGGTGATCTATCAGGCCACCCTGCGCCGGGCATTGGCCCAATCCCTGGGCGCAGAGTGGAGCCTGATCGACCCGCACACCGGTATGGCCGAGCTCGTCGGGATCGACCCCGAGGTGATCAAGGCGCACTCCCGGCGTAGCACCCAACTGCGCGAGTGGGCCGAGGGCAACCTCATCCTGATCGACGGGCCCACCCAGGGGCAGCTAGCGATCGCGCAAAAAGCGACCCGACCACGCAAACCAGAAGGCATGTCCTGGGCTGAACTACGACAGCAATGGCGAGCCGATCCGCGTGGCTATCGCCTCGACATCGACGCTCAACGACGAGCCCGCACCCAGCGTCGTGCAGCGACGGTCACCTTCGATCGGCGGCGCATCGCTGACATCGCTGCGGGCATCGATAAAGCGGCGTTCACTCGTGCAGATCTCGTGGAAATCATCGGTGCGCAACTGCCCGTCGAGGTCGATGGAGACGACCGGTCACCGCGCGAACAGATCGAAGCCGCAGTCGATGAGATCGCGATGCGGGTCAGCGCACCGCGCCAAGCCCATCACCGCGAAGGCCATGAGCGCTACACCATCGACTTGATCCTCGCCGAAGAAATCGAGCTGCTCGGGCTGGTGGATCAGCGCGATGACCGCGCTGATCTGCGCGTCACCCAGGCGGACACAGAGGGGTTGTCCGCCAACCAAAACCGGGTCGTGACGGCGATGGCGGGATCGCCCTGGCTGGTGCAGCCGCTGGCCGCGCCCGCTGGGGCGGGCAAGACCCATTGCCTCAAAGCGCTACGCCGGGCCGCGCACCGTGCGGGCCGCACCGTCGTGGTGGTTGCCCCGCACGGACGCGCTGTCGACGTCGCCATCAACGACTGCGCCGGCGATGCCGGCTACACCGTGGACAAGGTGCTCATCGAGCTCCGCGAGGGCCGCCTAGCGCTGACTCCACGCACCGTCATAGTGGTCGACGAAGCCGGACTCGTTGGCAACAACCAACTGCGGGATCTGCTCACGTTCACCACCATGGCCGGGACGAAAGTCCTGCTTGTCGGCGACGCTTACCAGCTCGCACCGGTGCGCAAACGTGGCGGAATGTTCGAGCAGTTATGCGCGGACCTGCCATGGTCGCAACGTCTCTCGGAAGTGTGGCGAATGCGCGACCCTGAAGAGCGCGTCGCGTCGCAGGCGTTGCGCAACGGCGGTCCCCGACCGCTTCGGCGCGCCCTCGAGTGGTACCGCCGCCACGATCGGCTGCGCTGCGGTGACCCAGTCACCATCGCCAACGACGCCCTGCAGGCCTACCGCGCCGACATCGCCGCGGGTAAAGACGCCCTCCTCATCCCCGACAGTTGGGAACTCTGCGACGCACTCAACAAACAGATCCACGCCGACCGTGTCGCCGACGACGCCGAAACCGTCACCGGGGCACGCGATCACCAGATCGGCGTCGGCGACATCGTGGTCACCCGTGGAAACGATGCACGTATCAACGTGTGGGCCGCACGAGATCATCGCGGTCGCCTCGACACCACCAAGCCCGGCCCCCAAGTCCGCAACGGACAACGCTGGGTCGTCGAGGCCATCGACACTCGTGAACAGCGCCCCCGTATCGCGGCTCGCCGCCTCGGTGACAACGCTGTGACCGTGTTCGGCGCCGACTACCTGCGCGCGCACGTCCAGCATGGCTACGCCGTCACGTTGCAGTCCGCCCAAGGCGTTACCGCCGACACCTCCTACCCGATTGTGCGCGCCACCACCGATCGCAACACCCTCTACGTCGGGCTCACCCGAGGCCGCGACCTTAACCGCGTCCACGTCTACGAGCGCGTCGCCGGAGAAGGCGACCACGAACACGCCGACCCCACCCCCGGTGTCCACCAGACGCGCCGCGGCGACAGCCACCAGGCGGTCGCGCTTGTCCGCGCCATCGCCTGCCGTGACAATCGCCCCCAAACCGTCCACCAAGTCGCCGCTCAAACCGACTTCCACCAACTGCCCGACCGTGTCGCGCGCGCTGTGGCCCAACAAGCCCGTGCCCGCGCTCGACGCCTTGCGGCGCAACGTGTTTGGATCGACCAGCTTGTCGCCGAGCGAGCCCAACAAAACCGCTGGATACAGCAATACCTCGCCGACACCCGCAGCGACGACCGCGACAACGGCCACGACCTTGGGCTATAAGCCGCGCCGAGTGCTCACTGCTCGTAAAGAGCGAGCTGCCGAAATTCCACTTGGGCCGCAGCTTCGGGCAGGCCCTCGGGGTGCACCCGTACGTCGTGCATGACATTGGGGGTTTCATCGAGGCAGATGACGTCGACGACCCCACGTCCGCCAATATCCGTTTTCGATCGGGTGCAACATAAGATCTTCGAGACCTCCCGGTCGCAGAAGGAGACGGATATGCCGGTTGCAGGCACGACATGGTTGCGGGCCTTGCGGGCGGGGCAAGGTGCACGCGTGGTCCTGGTGTGTTTTCCACCCGGCGGGGGATCGGCAGGGGCATTTCGGGCGCTGGCACAGCAGGTCTCGCGGGGGATTGCGGTGTACGCCGTGCAGTATCCCGGTCGGCAGGATCGGCTGGGGGATCCGTCCATCACGGATATCACTGAGCTGGCCGAGCATGTCACCGCTGACTTGCTGAGTTGGGGTGCGGCGCCGAATCTGGCGCTTTTCGGGCACAGCATGGGGGCAACGGTTGCGTTTGAGGTCGCCCGACGACTACAGCGCCACGACCGCGACCCGCTTTGGTTGTTCGCGTCCGGGCGGATCGCTCCGGACGCGCCGTACTCGGGTCGATTGCATGCGGGCTCGGATGCGGACCTGCTCGCCGACCTGGAACGTCTCGCTAATGATCCGGCCTCAGTGGCGGTGCTGCGCGACGAGCCGGAGCTTGCAGAGCTGGTGCTGCCACCGCTGCGTGCGGACTATCGCGCCGTGGAGACCTACGTCTTCGAGCCAGGGGAGCGGCTGCGGTGTCCGATGTCGGTGCTGCTCGGTGACGCCGATCCCACGGTCACGGTCGAGCAGGCTCACCGATGGCGGGCGCACACCGACGGGCAGTTTGAGGTGACCACTTTTTCTGGTTGCCATTTCTATCTCGACGAACGCGTCGGCGAAGTCGCGGCCTACCTCACGACGCGTTTAGGTTAAATCGACTTGAGCGCAGGTACAGGATGGCATCTCGAGCGTGAGATGCTCCATCGTCAATAAGATATCACGAAAGATGTTGCTGTACAACGACTGTCGGCTTGCTCGGAGAATTTGGTGCTTGTCAGTTTTCGTTCCGGGAAGGGCTGCTTGATGAAGGACCGGCTGGTTGATGTCAATGGTGTGCGCCTCCGTGTGACCGAGGCTGGCGACCGTGGGGCTCCGGTGGTGTTGCTGGCGCATGGCTTCCCGAGTCTGGGATATTCGTGGCGTCATGTGTTGCCAGCGTTGGCGGATGCGGGTTACCACGTGCTCGCGCCTGATCAGCGTGGTTACGGCGGGTCGTCGTGCCCGGCGGCAGCGGATGCCTATGACGTTGTCGCGCTGACCGGCGGCTTGGTCGGCCTGCTCGATGACGTGGGCGCGCAGCGCGCGGTGTGGGTGGGCCACGATTTGGGCGCCATGGTCGTCTGGGCTGCGGGGCGTCTGCATCCCGATCGGGTCGCCGGCGTGGTGGGGTTGAACTTTCCCCCAGCGCCGCGTGGGAGGCGACCGCCGACGCAGGCATTCCGCAAGATGGTGGGCGACAGCTTTTTATACATGCTCTATTTTCAGCAACCAGGCGTCGCTGACGCCGAGCTGAATCAGGATCCTGCTCAAGCGTTGCGTCGGATCATCAGCTTTGACCTGCGAGCGCTTGCCGACCCAGATGTCGCGATGCGCATGATCGCTCCCGGGCCGACGGGATTCATCGAGCGCTTGCCTGAACCGGGCGCGATACCGCCCTGGCTCAGCGCCGACGAGTTTAATTACTACGTAACCGAATTCGCTCGCACCGGATTCACCGGAGCCCTGAATTGGTACCGCAACTTCGATCGGAATTGGCAGATCCTGGCCAACCCTGTAACCGCCACCATTGGCGTACCAACGTTATGCATCCTCGGCACCAATGACCCGACGCAGGGTTTCACGCCACGTGACCGCACCGCAGAGGTGGTCACCGGCCCGTACCGCGAGGTCATTCTCGACGGCGCCGGGCACTGGCTTCAGGAGGAACGGGCCGGGGAAGTCAGTGCCGAACTGGTCACGTTCTTCGCCGATTTGCCTTTCGGCAAGGTTGATTAGCGTACCGCGACATCACGGCCGTGCTTCTCCCCAGGGAGTAGGCCGGTAGGGCGGCAAGCCCACGTCCGCCAGCGGCTTCCAGCGCCGTGCGAGGTCGATTCTGGTGCTGTTTTTGACGATGTCATCGAAGCTGTTGATAGCCGGGGCGTCGAGGTTACGCACGCCGTCTTCGTCAGTGTCGGCGACCGTGGAGTACCAAGAGCCCGAGCCGATATGGACCGCGGCGTCCCAATCCTTCGATCTCTTGAGGCGGAAGCGCACCACGGCGAGGTACGTTTCCGGAACCGCAGGCGCCTGACCCCATTGAGTGAAAACGTAAAACAAATTCGTTCGCGTGATCAGGTCCGTCCAAGATTCGACCTTGTTGACGGGATTCCACCTGAACCGGTCAATCGGCTCGCTGTTGTCAGTGCGCACGACGCGCGCCGTTGTGCGCCAACGGTTGTCGCCAAGACAGACTGCGACATAGTTGTAGTTAACGCCGGAACGGAATCCGATGATCGATCCGGGTCGATCGGGTGGTTTGCTCATGCCGCACGTATTTTGCGCCGGGGCATGCGCCAAGCGGGCCATTATCGACAAGATCGAACTAGGTAATTTTGTTTCTAGCGCATCCCAAAGGAAAGCAAGGGGCGGCCCGATCAACTATTCCGACGTGGACTAGGGCTATCCGGTTCAGTCTACGGAAACGTTGCCCTTGAGCTGCCGTGTTAATGTGCGCGCATGAGTGAGGCCATACACGACTGGGACGGCTGGTTAAGCCGTCTTGTCCAACAGGAAGCAGCGCGCAAACCGGCTGACATTCGTGCCTACCTCATCGCCGAGATCAGCCGCGCGATGTCGGACAGCGATGCGCTAGGAGGGGCCGATCCCGATCGACTTGCCGAGGTCGCCGTCGATGTGATGATTGAGTCCACACGCAAGGTTCAGTTCGGGCCAAGCTGATCGACCTCAGCGGGCTTGGGGCCGCTCGGGTCGGGTTGTGTGGCCGTCTCCGTTGTCCGGCAGGTAGCGGCGTTGTAGGCGGCTAATGAACATCTGCGCCTCGTTAATGTCTCGCCGGAGTGCCGCTATTTCCAACGGGAGAGTTCCTGGCCGACTGATCGAGTTGGTCGGGCTTTGGCGTTCAAGCCAGTCGAGTCGAGTGGTCATTGCATGCACCTGATCGCGTAGGGCGCGGACTAATTCCCACGCCTGCTCAGCGTCGTGTGCATCCATGGAGGAAGGATTGCACGACAGGTCTTGTCCCGAAACCTAGATGGCTTAGCTCAGGCCGACCCAACAAACGTCGGGCGCACGGTGCGCCCCGCCAACATCATTCAAACTGACCCACTACCCGGCTGCCGGTAGTGGGTCAGTTTGAACTCGTGGCACAGGTGCCATGCCAGAAGGCTTCCATGCAGCGCCAGCGCAGTGTCCAACTTCCGTCGAGTCAGCTGCGGGCCGGGGCCCGGTCGACTAGCCGTTTATGGGAAAGGCTGATCGCTGTGAATTGACGCGCATATACGCGGTAGTAGCGTTGTATTAGCCCGAGAAGGGGGAGCCATGTTTGTTGACACTGGCCTGTTGCATTCGGGGGCGACGAGTTGTACCGCGCCGGCGGCGTGGCCGAAGAGGGCGCTGACCAGCTGTCACGGGGACCGCTGTTTTCTGGGATGTGTCGCTTCCCCGCCGGCCGAAGCATTTCACGAGGCCGTTTCTGCATCCCACGACAGGCATTTGAGGAAGCTGCAGGCTCACCGGGAGCCGCTGACCGTGGTCGGCGGCAAGGCCCATCCGGGGGCCGACGGGTTCACCGCCATGGATGAGGCTGGCGCCGCAAAGCTGCGGGCGGTTCGGTGCAGCTCCGCTACATAAGCATCCCCGCACTGATCGGCGAAGCCGGCGGTGATCCGTGGGCGATCAATCAAAGCCTGCAAGAGGGCCGCCCGGCCCAGATTGCTGATTTGGCTGAGGCGTTCCACGCTGCTGGTCGGTGCACTGCTGAGTCCAGTGCAGCTTTCGATGAAGCCCGCCGCCGCTTTGAGGCGTCCTGGAATCGGGAGAACGGCGATCACCCGATCAATGACTCCGCAGAAGTGCAGCGGGTGACCAAATCGCTGGGAGCACAATCCTTGCAGTTACCCAAGATCGGGGTCGACTTGGAAAACATCGCGGCCACCCTGGCCGAGGCGCAGCGGACCGGCGCGGTGCTGATCTCTCAGCTGGAGGGGCAGCTGCAGCAGCTCGACAGCGAAATCGGCCAGGCGGTCGAAGCGGAAAAAGACATCCATCTGACTGCGGCCGAAGAATCTCTTCTTGATCAACACATCACTGCCCTTGAAGACGAAGCGATTGCTGATACCAAATCCGCTCTGGGCCAGATCGAGTCGCTTCGCGATGGCTACTCGGACTACCTGCAACGATCGATGGCCACGCTGCACGCAGACGGCTACGATCCCGACGTTCTCCAGGCTGTAGATGCAGTGCCTCAGATTCCGCCACCGGGCACCAGCCCGCAGGACGTCAACAAGTGGTGGACCTCGCTGACACCGGAGGAGCGGCAGCGGCTCATTGCCGAGCATCCCGACCAGATCGGCAATCTCAACGGCGTCCCCGTCCTCGCGCGGAACACAGCCAATATGGCGGTGAAGGATCAGGACCTCGCCCGGGTGCGTGACGTGGCCGGCCGCTACGGCGTGGATGTGAAAGATGTGATGCGCGATCCGTCGAAATATGGTCTGACGGCCACCGACATCACCCGCTATCAGAACGCCGATCAGACCCAGCAAGGTCTCGACCGCGACTCCGATCACGGCCACAACCCGGTCTTTCTGTTCGCCTACGATCCGCTTGCGTTCGGCGGCAAGGGGCGCGCAGCGATCGCCATCGGCAACCCCGACATGGCAAAGAACACCTCGGTGATCGTCCCCGGCACCAGCAGCAGCGTCAAAGGCGGTTGGCTGCACGACAATAACAACGATGCCCTCAATCTCTACGGCCAGGCCAACGCAGCCGATCCCAACAACCCCACGGCGGTGATCGCCTGGATGGGATACGACGCGCCCAATGATTTCAACGACGTCCAGCGGATTTCGACGCCAGCGCTGGCCCGAACCGGCGGCCAGGCCTTGGCGCAGGATGTCAACGGGTTGTGGGCAACGCACCTGGGCGGCGGTCAGCACGTCACCGTGCTCGGCCACTCGTATGGTTCGACGACGGTGGCCGACGCGTTCGCCTCGGGCCACATGCATGCCAACGATGCGGTACTCATCGGGTGTCCGGGAACCGATCTCGCCCCTAACGCCGACAGCTTTCATCTTGACGGCGGCCACGTGTACGTCGGAGACGCCTCGACCGATCCGGTCGGCATGCTCGGGCAGCTGAATGGCCTCAGCCACTACGTGAACCAGGACAATATCGGCGGTCAGGTGCTCGGTCTCACCCCCGGCCTCGGTACCGACCCGGCCGCCGACGGATTCGGATCGGTGAGGTTTCGCGCAGAGGTACCCGGCTCCGATGGCATCAATCCCCACGACCATTCGTACTACTACCATCCCGGAAGCGAGGCACTGCACAGCATGGCCGACATCGCCTCCGGGCATGGCGACGCGCTCGAATCCGACGGCATGACGGCCGAACACCGCTACCAGCCAGGCAAGATCAACATCCCGGGCTTCGGTCAGGTCGGCCCCGGTATACCCGGCGTCGTCATCGACCCGGAGTGGAGTCGCCCGCCAGCATCTGTTACCGATGATCATGTCTTCGATGACCAACACCATCACTGAGCGACAACGGATTTCGACAAGCCAAGTCCACCTGGCCGTGATAGCCGCTGTCGTCATGTTTTTAGGAGGGTGTTCGCTCGTGTTCCCAAAACCGCATTCCTCGGGTTCCAACCCCTTTGACGATTCCGCCCATCCCATGACCGATGATCAGACCAAGTCCCAGGTGATCGAGCCGGCCAAGCAGATCGTCGCCGCCGCCGACCTGCAAGGCGTCGACGGCGGATTTTCGTTCGCCTCCTGCAACGACCAAGGCGATCCGCCCTATCAGGGGAGGGTAACCATCACCTTTTTGTTGCATGGCGACCCGGACGCGTACTTCCAGCACATCCGCTCCGCGATGCTCTCAAACGGCTGGAGCGAGGGCGCCCCACCCGGACAGCGCTACCACGGAACGACCCTCAA
Organism: Mycobacterium numidiamassiliense; assembly: GCF_900157365.1. GTDB lineage: Bacteria > Actinomycetota > Actinomycetes > Mycobacteriales > Mycobacteriaceae > Mycobacterium > Mycobacterium numidiamassiliense. The sequence continues at coordinate 2,572,432 of NZ_FUEZ01000004.1, forward strand.
CAAGAATGGCGTGACCGCGAATATGAGCTACTTGCCATCCGACCACAGTCGCGGACAAATCATCCTCTATGGCGAATGTCGCGACACGACCGACCACCACCACGACCCTGGGGCCGGGCTCGATATCACCAACCAGCTGACCGCGCGATGACCACTAGTCACACCGGGAGTTATCCCGACGGAAGTTTGCTCTGGTATTGCGGGCAATAGGCCGCTGTGGCCGCGCCTAACAAGGTGCCTGTACCGCCGTCACTTAACCCGAGCCAGGTTTTCACATCGGCGACGGTTTGAGTTAACGTGTTCCCGCCCGACCAGTCCGTACAAACCGCATGCCCCACACTGATCATCTTCTGGTCCGAACCAGAGTCCCAACTAAAGCCGCCCTGCGTCAGCGCGTGCAGGTAAGCATCATCTGCTGGGTCGGCGTTCACGACCGGGGCGGCGATGACGGCGCCACTGCCAACGATGGCAGCAACCAGGCCGGGGCACCGTGTCGTATTCTTTATCTCCGGATCTTCCCACGCCTAGTCGCTACGCGCGTAGGTGAAGGAGGCCGTGTGACTAAAGAGCATGTCCAGACCCTTCGCGCGGAGTTGATCACGACTGGCCATTCGCAACACCACCCAAGACCAACAGCACACAGTCATCGAAACCCCTTGCAAAATAACACACTTCGCGGTCCATGTGGTTGGTTGCGAGAGGGGGTGACGAGTACCGGCGCCGGGGGAGCTCTGACGCCAGCCGAGTTGCACCGGGGCGGTCTACACGCCAGGTGAGTCTGCGTTGAGCAGTTCACGTAAGAACTGCTCAGGCGCTTGGAGGAAGTCTCGTGTAGTGCGATAGTGCTCGGTGTCCTGGTACGCAACTCGACTGATGCCGGTTCTCTCGCAGGCGTAAATCGTCGCGCCAGGGTAGGCCATGAGGATGGGCGAATGGGTCGCTATCAGGAACTGCGAACCCTGGCTAACCAGATTGTGGATCCGTGCGAGGGCGGCCAGCTGGCTCGTCGGCGATAATGCTGCTTCGGGTTCATCAAGCAGGTACAGGCCGTTGCTGGTAAACCGTTCGACCATCAGTGTCAGAAATGATTCCCCATGGGATTGTTCGTGCAATGAACGGCCACCATAGGCTCCGGCGATAATGTCGGAGCCAAGCTGGTCGACTTCTGTCGCGACATTAAAGAAGCTTTCCGCGCGCAGAAAATATCCCGTGCGGGGTTTGCGCGTGCCGCGTGCGATATCGAGATACGCATGCAAGTGGGAGTGGGAGGCTCGAGTTGTGAAGTGGAAGTTGCGGCTTCCTCCCTCAGCGTTGAAGCCTAGTGCTACGGCGATAGCTTCGAGCAATGTTGACTTGCCAGCTCCGTTTGCACCCACAAAGAAGGTTACCGAGGAATCGAACTCAACTGTGCTCAGCGAGCGAATCAGCGGCAGGCAGAATGGATAGGTATCAAAGTCTTCGACTATGCTTCGTGCCAGCCGAATGCGTTTTAAGTAGTTCACCTCACTCCCTCCATTCGTCGCCCCTGCCTGAATTGTCGCGTTCAGTCAAGTGTTATGCGCGACCGCCAACTATCGCTTGTAACCATCATATTCGTTTCGTGCATATTCATCCGGTGCGACTGCCGAGGGGAGTTCTCGATCGACGTGTCTGAACAGTCTGCGGACCCGGGGTCTGGCTCACCGAACAGGCCGCGCTGCACAAACTGATCAAGGCGATCGGCGATGGACTATGCAAGGGACGGCAGTTGTAACGAAACCGACTGTAACACAACATAATACCGAATACGGCGTCGTTTACACGTAATACTGCATATCTGATTCCTACGTCTACACGCCATCCTGCTGCGACTGCCGCTGTGAGGAGGCGAATTGTTGCTGTGCCCAGTAGGTTTGCGGTGGTTTCGTGGCCGCACTCTGGTTGATTCATGCTAGGCGTTTCCGCCCCGTTGCGCTCGGTGCGGATTCTTTCGTTGGTGCAGGTTCGCCGTCTAGCCGCATGTCCCACAGGGGCCAGGTCGGCGCGTACCCGTCTAGAGCTTGCGATCACAGTTGGTCATCGGGGTCGTAGCCTTCATCATGGATCTCAGCGCATTCAATCTCGTCCATAGCGGCTAGGACGCCGCAACACGTCAATCGGTTCGTGGTGATTCAACTGCTTCGGCAGAGGCAGCGTCGGCGTTCAGGGCGTCGACTAGCTCTTTCGGAATAAAGATTCTGACGGTGTTGGCCCCACTTGATGGCGATGTATTCGCCCGCAAGATATCCATGATGACCGAAAGCTTATGCAGGCGAGAGAGTCCCGCGTGGTCGTTGTCGCGGCCATTGTCCAAGTCGTTGATGTGGCCCGCGTTGATTCCAATGAGGAAAGATCGGTGGTATCCAGTGACTTCAAGTCGTGCAGCGGGTCCGTCAGGCGAGAACTTTCCCTCACTGCTCGTCAGGTGGATAGGCAGAGGGGCGAGACCGCGCTGAGCCACAAACACAGGGCTACCTGAGTTTCCGCTAGTGGAGAAGGCGTCAAAGAGAACCTGTCGGTTTCCATCTTTGATCGTCGGATCACCTTCTAGTCTTCGGTACTCGGTTTGTGGGTCGCTGGCGATCATCCCAGAACGAAGCACCGGTCTGGTCTGCAGCTTGTCGTACCAGGCCGGATAGCCGGGGAAAGACACGAATTCGCCTGGTTCAAGGAGAGGCCAAAGCTCTTCGCACTCTAACAAGTACGGCCAACTTAGTCCGTGGTTCATCATCAGACCCTCGATCGGGTCCACATCTATGTTTTTAATTTTGTCGTACGGAGTGCCAATGATCTCCGTATCTATACTCGGACCAAACGGTATGACGGCTACATCAATCGTGGGGTCGTCGTGGTATAGCGGTTGAGGGTCGTTGATCGTGAATTCGAGTCTCAATGTTCGACCTTGCCACATTTCGATCTTCACCGACTTAACGACAACATCTTTATACTGTGTGCGCCAAGGAACATCGGTGAGATGGCGGTTCGTAACTAGCCCAAATCGGTTGTCGCCCTGTGGAAACTGGACGAGAAAACCTGTGCCAAAACATGGCTCCCACGTATGGTCATTGGGTTGGTAATAGTGAGTGATGGTGAGCCGACATGCAGAGTAGAGCTGCGTAGGACCAAATCCTGTATCCATCTAGCGTCCTATACTCGCATCAGAACAGCATCTCTTGATCTTGGTTCGGCGTCTTGATTGCTTCGGCTTGAATGTGCGTCTCCGTATCGGTCAGCGGCAATCGTGGCCGCTTGCCTTCTAGCAGTTCGGCAATCGTGATCTGCTGTAAACGTTGAAACGGCTCGTGCACTGACGGATGCTTGTACGTCTTGCCGTGGGCGAGTTCGTCTCGCACACCTTTGGTTGATGGCTTAAGTGACAAGCACACTCATCTCAGCGTTTTGAGCCGTAAGCGTGCCGTTAAGATCACGAACGTCAGTCGGCCCGTAACTTCTACCCTTGACACTCACAATGATCTTTCCGCATTCGTTCTTTCCCGGCAGCAAGAATCGCCGGTGGTGACTGTCGCGCGTCCGCGCGGGTGCAGCGCGCGGAGCCCAGTGGGCGACAAGTTGTTCGCGCGGGTCAATGGCATCCTACTGTGTCTGGACCCCGGCTGATGTGTACTTCGCTGCCCGGGCCATGTGCGCCATTCCTGAGGAGGTTAGGCGTGACTGCGACCATGGCCATGTCTTCGGCGGTGCCCCAGTCCCACTGGTTGAGCTGGATCTTGGGATTGGAGTCGTCGGCGCACCATGGTAAGCCGTCGTAGGGTTGGTTGATCGGCAACTGGGAGCGGACGTCGGCGGCCTCAGCTGCGACGTCGCGTGGGACAGTCCAGACTTCGATCGCGATCTCTGATACCGAGTTATTGAACGGCGGGGGTAGTGGGTGGCCGGGCGGGCTGTAGTCCCTAGTTGAGCCAGCGGGGAGCACGAGCTCCGGCATCACTTGCGAATGCAGCGGCGGCCCCGCTGGCGGCACGGAAGTTGTGGCCGCCGTGGTAGAGCTCTGGGTCGGTGTAACCGACATGGTCGTTGACTGTGGAGTAGAGGTCGATCGTGACCCCTCATGGCTCACCAACACTCCGCCGACGATCAACGCGACTACCGCTACAGCAGCGAACGCTACCGACCCGCCGATCGGGATTCTGCGCTGCGGCGTAGGCGGGGGCTCGGTTGGGCGGCCTGGAGCGGCCCCCCGTGCGCCGGACGGGTCGGCGTACCAGCCCGCCGGCGGTTTCGGCGGCGGCGTCCCGGTCTGATGCTCGGTCCAGTTCCTACCGTCCCAATATCGCTGTCCCGGTTGGCCGCTCGGATTTCGATACCAGCCCGGTGGCGGCCACGGCGCGCTCATATTCGCCCCCGATTGGCGCAACGGATGCTAGAAGGTCTCGCTTACCCGAATTTGCAGGCAGGCAAACGCAAACCCTGCCCAGCGGGATTGGGCGGCGTGCTGGTTGGCGTTCTGCGCGGCGCGACAGCGCTACATCAGCAGCAACCCGCTACGCTTGCGCCAGCAGCTGGCGAGAAGGTGTGTCCGTTCTGCGCAGAGATATTCGGCCCTCACTGTTCAGTTATTGACGGTTGCAACAATTAAGCGCCGGTACGCATGGCGTTTCACTTGATCTACAATTTCGACATGCCAGCGCCACACCCAACGGAGCACCCAGCGCATTTCAACGCACGCTCGCGACCGCTCGGCTACGAGACGATAGTCATTAATGGCTCGTATTTCATTCATCGCTCAGACGAACCGAATCGAATGCATGCGTTCCGCGACGTTCAAGGACTCGAAAGCTACATAGGTTTACTGGAAGGCACTCCGTCATGGCGCCTCGACCTAACCCACGGCGGCGTGAATGTGGACCGCCAAACCGGCAGTGTGACACCACATGACGGGAGTGCGCCGTTCACTGTTCACGACGCCCAAGGCTGGAGCGGCAGTAGGCCGATGAACGACATGGTTCGGAACGCTGATTACCTGCACATCTATCAAACTGCGCCGCCACCATACGGCGGCGCTTGGCACAAATGGATCGGCCTGTGACGGACCGACTGAATCGAAAGGGTTTACCCAGGTGACGTGAGAGGCACCGACGTATCACGATTTCCGAAGGATGGACAATCGTCCAAAAGATCACTCGTACAGAATAATTTTATATCTTTGAAGGCGTCGACGGGAAATGCACACTACGCTTGAATCAACCGCATCCGTTGAGTTTTGATAGCTCACCAGGTCGCGGCGCAACCCGCGTACCGTCGAGATTGCGCAGAAAGCTCACTCGCCACCGAACGGATGGCGATCACCCGCTACCACGACGCCTATCTGGTCGCCTTGACATCTGACGGACGGCGGCCCCGCGAAGACACACCCTGACCGCTCAGTGATGGCCACCCAGCGCGGCATTCGCGGCCCCGCAGCCCGAAGCCTCGGCGGCCGACGGGAAGCGCCCATCTTCGGTATCGTCATGTGCAGAGCCGTCTCGCATGGCTGACCCCGAGTCGTTGTGGTGCCTGTACCGCCAGCGGCATTGAGGGCAAGACCCCTTGAGGGTCTGCGAGGAACCGTCACTGCTGGAGTGGCGGCGGGTACAGGGCGCTGCCGATTATTCAGTAAACGGAGAAGAGATCATGGGTTCATCCCATAAGGAAGCTGCGCGCCAGCTCATGCGTGAGCATCCCGGAACCACTTTCCCTGTGGCGAAGCGTGCTGTTGCGCGTGGCACCGCCGTCATCCCGCAGTCGCCTGCGCCGCACCCTATCCCGTGGCTGCGGCGCACGGTCCGCGAGAATCCCGCGTCGTGCTACTTCTGCGGCGACGACGCGCTGATCCGGTCCGGTGGTGATCTATCGGTGGACCGCCGTCGCGTCGAGGTGTACTGCAACAATGACCAGTGCGACGCCCGCGAGATCGAAGTGATCGTGGTTGATGACGGTACCGAGGACACCGCCGCACGCACCGACGTGCGCATCCTGGCCGAATACGGCCCCATCGTCGACCGTCCCGCGTCGAGCCTGATCGAAGAGATCGGCGACTGGATCCCCGGGGCCGCACCCGCGGCCCGGGCCACGACCTCAGTGTGCCTCTTCTGCGGTGAGCCGACCTGCGGGCCGGCGCCCGCCGACGCTGCGGGCGACACAGGCCGAATCCGACTGCGTTGCAACAACTCTCACTGCAATGTGATCGACGTGGAGGTTCTCGTCGTGCGGGACGGGACGCCGTGGACTGAAGGCCGCGGCGACGTCCACGGGTTGGAGAAGATCGTCCCCCGCCGCGAGGGGACGCAGGTGGGAGGTGCCACGTTCTACACGCCCGCCGCCTTGCGGTTCACCGCCGAGGAGATCCTCGTCCGCCGGGTATCCGGCCCGATGCCCTGACGCGAAGGTGACCCCGCCATCAACCCGAATATCATTGGTCAAAGCAACATTCGGTGAACACATGTGACAGTGGGACCGACGGGCAGCAGCATCCGGTTGATTCATCTGATGAAAACGGCCACATTTTTCATGGATTATCCATGAAAGAACCGGAAAGCATTGCTGCACAGCAGGCTTCCTGCCACTGAGCCGTCACGTGACGTATCGGCCGGCCTACGACAGAACTTGCGGCAGGGTCGATTTCACCGCCTAGCCAGCTATGGGGCTGAACCAGATGCGGTATCAGCTCAGATTCCGCGGCTGCAGAATTTCCATCAATTTCCACGAAAGATGTTGGTGGCCAAAAAGATTGATATCCGGACACATCCGGCGGAGACGTCATAGTGACGTATTTGGCCGTCCGATACGATGAAAGCCGTGGCGGGTGGTTAGCGAATCCGACTAGCGCAGAGCAGCTGGTCGACATGGCTGTCAATGCCTTCGACCCCGGGTTTGCGCGATATGCCAACTATCGCGCGGCCATCCTGGACACAATCAGGGCGGAGGCTCCCGCGATCTACGACACGTTGTGAAGGCCATAGCGGATGAAGCCTTTGAGCGGTTACGTCTATAGGTCCGACGGTGGTTTCAGCCAGCGCGTTGGCGAGGGCATCCCCGGTGGTGCCGATCGGGATCACCCCAGGGAAGCATCAAGGTTTCGGTGAAATGCATTGCAGTGTTTACTGTAGATCGTCGCTGAGAATTCACGCAGTCGAAAGAAGCTGCTCCTGCCGTTTTCAACTGCATACGGCATAGAGAGCTTCGAATGCGTGACGCGCGGTCCTTGAAAGGGGAAGTGATGAGGCTTATAGACTTTTCCGCGCGGCAGATACCGCCCGATCAGATTAAGGCCGCTGGTTATGGTGGCGTGATCGCCTATGTGTCGAAATCGCGTCCAGGGACCAAGTTCGGCGCGAAGCCTCTCACCCGCAAGTATGCCGATGCGCTACGCGCCGCCGGGCTTGAGATTGTCAGCAACTTCCAGTACGGCAAGCCCGGCGAATCCGCGCCGTCGGACTTCACTCGGGCCTTCGAGGGTGGGGTGGCGGACGCACAGACCGCGCTGCGGTTGCATAAGGCGGCCGGTGGCCCCGAGTCGGCACCGATCTTCTTCACGATTGACGAGGACATAGATCTTGTCCGCTGGAACAGCGTGGCAGTCGAATGGTTCCGCGGGATCAACGATGTTCTTGGAGTCGACCGGACCGGCATCTACGGGCACTCGCAGGTATGTTCCTGGGCGATCGAAGACGACGTAGTGGGCCGTTCGACGACTCGGGGCCGTCGTTGGGTATGGCAAACGAAAGCGTGGTCGTACGGGGAACGGGAAGCCTCCGCAGTGTTGTACCAGGACGTTATCGACACCGCGTCGCAGCCGGGCCCTCGGGTGGATGAGACCGCTGTCGATGAGAATGAGGTCCTTGCCGATGACTACGGTCAGTGGAGTCTTGACCGGCCTGACCATGCCACGATGCCCTCGCCCGACTTCGAGGAACACACCGACCTCAAGAGCCCCTATTCCGACTCTCGAAAAGCCAAAATCTTATGGTTTGTCCTGCACACTGAAGACGGAAACAGCAAATCTGCACGGAACCACGCGAACTACCTCTGCGATAACAACGCCCAGGCCTCATACCATTATACGGTCGACAATAACGGCCAGGTGTATAACATTGTTGACACCGCCAAACTGGCGAATTCGGTGTTTGAGCCAGGCAACTCGAAGTCGGTCAATTTGTGTTTCGCAGGATCGTGGGCCAGCTGGTCCGCGCAGGACTGGTTCGACAACATGCAGCACGGCATCGATGTCGCCGCCTACATCGCAGTTCGCGACACACGCCGCTATCACCTAGAAACACGGGTAATCAGCCCGGAGGAAGCCAAAAATGGCGGAGCGGGGATCACGGACCACAACGGCGTCCGGATTGCCACCGGCGAGGGCGACCACACCGACGTGGGCCCTAACTTTCCGTGGAATTACTTCCGGCAAAAACTCAGCGAATACGCTGGCGACGTGGCCCCTGCCCTACCCAGCGCGACTCTGGTCAGCCAGGTCAGGCCGATTACACGGGGCGCTGTCGGCCCCCACGTCACCAAGATCCAGGACCGGTTGAACAATGTCGCCGTCGCCAACGCCGGCCTCCTCGCCGATGGCGACTTCGGCGAACAGACACATGCGGCCGTCGTCGACTTTCAGAACAGACGCGGACTGGTGGCTGATGGACACGTCGGACATCGCACGTGGACGCAACTGTTCTCCGACCGCGATCGTCTGGCCAAAGCGACGCTTAGCGGATGGCGCGCGCCTATCCCTCAGGCCTTGGTCGTGCCAACCCCGATCAACCCGGGACCGCCAGAACCTTCCTCCAGAAAGATCAAAGACGTAACCGGGCCGGGCTGGACCGATCAATTCAGCATGGCGGCAACAGATCTGGGAGTCATGGCCCGCACCCCGTCAGGTCGCATCCTGGCAGTGTTCGGGGACACATTCCGCGACCAAGCCGTGCCCAGCCCCGACTGGCGTGCGCCCGTCGCGCTGATCTCCGATACGAAAGATTTGGACCAGGGCATCGTCTGGACTGAAGCAGCTGGCGGCGACCCGAACTATGCACGGCAACTCTGGCCCTACCCACATCACATTTCCTCCGGTAACACCACGGTGCTGCCCTCGGACGTGATGACGATCGGCACCGCGATGTACCTGCATTGCAGCGCGCATTTCCCATTCGGCAACGTGGGTTTCACCGAGATCTGGAAGTCCATCGACGACGGCCACACCTGGTTCCACGTCGCGGGCCCGATTGACGGCGGGATCCATAACGGGCTGGCGCAGCTGTGGACCTGGGACATCGGTGACGATGGATTCGTCTATGTGATGTCCACGGCCTTCCGCGTCGCGCGCGACGCGCCAATTATTTTGCGGCGTGTTCCCGCTGACAGACTCACAGACCCCGGCGCATACGAAGGCTGGGGATACGGCGTCAACGGATGGGCCTGGGGCAACGAACCGACCCCGGTGTTAGAAGGCGGCTACGGAGAGATGTGCCTGCGGCGCATACAGGGGCAATGGGTGTTCGTGGTTTTCAACGCCGGCCAATATCAGCTTGAGACGCGGGTGTTCCCCGATATCAACTGCAACCTCTACAACGTGCCGATGAACATCCCAATCCGCGGCGGCGCCTGGGGCGCCGAGAGCGGTGACGCGGTGGCCCAGCCTTATGGGCCATCCATCGTTCCCGGCTCGCGCTTAGACGCCGGCTTCCATCTATTCGTCAGCCAGTGGCAAAACCCTGGATCGTGGCCGTATCACGTGATGCAGTTCAAGGTTCCGCTACCTTGAACGCCTGGAACCGCCGGTTCCAGGCGTTCAAGCACGCCGTCGGCCCGAATACCGGCGGAAACCGCCGCGCGGCTGGGCCCTGCGGGCAGGCCCCAAGGCTGCGGCGCGGGCCCGGTCACGTCGATGACGTCGGTGCGGACAATGTCGCTGGCTCAATACATTTCGGTAAGAAGAGGATGCGGGCCAGATCTGTGTCGGTCAGCGACGCTTCACCGGCGGCCTCGATTTGGGCTTCTAACGACTGTATCTGCCGGGAGAAGTGGACCTCGTCTAGAAAGCCGAGCGCTTTGATCGGAATGGGTCTGGCAGCGACAGCTATGTTGTTTGTAAAGTAACCGCGGTTCCTGATTTGGTCCAGTCGCCGGTGAACTGCTGCGCACTGAACTGTGCGTGTTCGCAGGCGCGGTCGACTCCCGTCGAGACGGCGGTCGAGAATGTCTCAGCTGGTTGAACGGGTGAAACCGTCGATGCGGCGAGCGCTGACGAGGCGTTCGGTGCGGGATGATTTAGAGTCTTGGTCTTGTGCGACGCTTTCCAGGAGTGCGTGCACTGCAGTGCGGGGGCCCACGCGAGTTTCGGTCGGCCGACGAGTTGCGTGGGGTTGGCCGTGAGCTGCGCCGGTTAGAGGAAGGCGCACAACACATTCCAGGTGGACCAGCAGTGCGCACGCCGCATCGACCCCCGCCCGGATCTGCGCTCCCGCGGCGCTGGCAGCCCAAAGCTTGGTGGTATGCCGCCACGGCCGACGCCGTAGGGCAGGACCAAGTTGACCCGCGACGAGACATGTGTCCGATGAACGGACTGAAGTCTAGGTTCCTGCGGCTGGACGCGTGACTCTGCGAGCACACGAACCGTGTCTCTGGCGCTGACGTGAGAACGGAGGGGTCCGGCCGGACTAGTTGTTCGAGCTATCGGCCTCGGCTTGCCTGCTCGACAACGCGAAGGGCCCGCGCTATGGCTGCCCGAGTGATCATTGCGCTTACACGAGCCTCGTTGGAGAATCCACTCAAGACCAAATTTGCGGGAGATTGACACAAGTCGGAAACCGATCGCTCCAACGACGTAAGCAGGTGAGCATGGCCGAGCTCGTAGACCTTTACTCCAAGGGGATCAAACGAGAACTAAAGAACTACTGGGCTGCCTGGCTGCCGAGTACTCGATGGTCTGTCGGTGACGTCGGCACACTTAATGGGTACGTATTTGAGAAGGTGGGCACACTCACTGAACTTGGGATGAAGTATTACGCAGAATCGGACGACAACGCTAGCCCGCTTGACATCTCGTCTGGTTCCAATGTCGCGCTTTCTTTTAAGAGTTCGGGCGAGACGAATGCCGCTTTTAGCTACGTCGCCGAAGCCGATGCCGGGTTGAAAATTGATTTCGGCTCTAAGGGCGCCTTCGTCATACAGGCTCCCGAGACGTTCGAGTCGGCGCTGGCCGATAGGCCGAACCTCCAGTTTCAGATCCGCCGAGCGTACGCCGAACGTCGTTGGGAGAAGGACTGGTTGGTGGTGACGCGTCTGATCAAGGCGCCCAGCGCAACCGTACTGATCTCGAAATCAGTCGATGCATCGCTGGAGCTGAGCGCGAAAGCCAATTTGTCCGGAGTGGTAGCTGCGCTGGGCTCCGCGAAAGCCGGTCTTGCGGTTAAATACCAGAAAGGCGACACGATAAGCATCATCGGCGGCCAAAACATTACACCGCTATTTCAGTTAAGCCGGCTTAAAACTGCTATTTTCGATGAACCTAAGTTGTTGATCAAGTCAGCGCGCGCAAGTGATCCGTCCATATTCAGACTGAATCCAGACCTGGCGAGAGATGATGACACTGTTCGAGATTCACTAGTCTTCGAGACCTTGAGCGACGATGAGCTATTAGAGAAATAATAATTCGGCCATGAATGAGCTACTGCGGGTGGAGTACGAGAAGTATCTCGCCGAACATGGACTGAAACCGAGGGAGCTTCCGCCGGCGGAAGAACGAGAAGCGGGACTTCGTGAGATTTTTCGCATAAAATACGAAGCCGCGAAAGAGCAGGGCGATCCCACAGCTGAAGACCTTCGAGATTATTACAACGCGAACTTCGAACGCATCCTCAACGAGACTCAACACCCTGCGGTCGCCCTGATTGAAAAGGCCGCGGCCGATGTGGAGGCGACTATCCGATCGCTACCCGCGTTCGCCGAGAGATTTCACGACGATGTGTTCGTCGGTGAATTTCCGACCGGATCGTTTGCTTGTCAGACAGTCAAAGTCGATGGCGGATTCCTGGTACTCGTTAATTCGGGCATGATGGTGATCCTGCAACAGGTTGTGGCGTTTCTGACGAGAGGAGACCCGGACAATCCTGACAGCGAGAAGACGCGCGAAGCGGCTGACGGTGTGGCCGCCGTCCTCGCCAGCTACGTCGAGCTAGGCGATCCATTTTATGGACCACTCCCAGTCAATGGCGGTCTCGATGGCTTGCGCGACAGCCTCCTGTCAGGCGCAGCCGAGAGATTTGTAATTGCGCACGAATATGCACACATCCTCGCGCTCCACTTTTCCGACAGCGATCACGACCGAACCGATATCGAGACCTCTGCTGGTGTGATCAGCGTGCTAAAGAAAAGTCATGAGCAGGAGTTCGAGGCAGATGACCTGGGATATAAGTTAATCCTTGGCGTCGAGGAATATGATCGGTTCGACTTCACTGTGATTGATGCTGGGCTAAAATCAGATGACTGGGATGCCTGGCTTGAGGGAGTCAGGCAAAAATCTGTAATTGCAGGACCATTTATTTTCCTAATTTTAGATCTCTTGCTGGAGAACCTGCAAGAACCCGCATTCATGCTCGACAGCGATTCAAAGTGGTCGGGTAGCCACCCCCCGAGTCTGGCTCGCATCGGCAAGTTGCTGGAGGCGTTTCCAGATGCCACTCCCATGCAGAAGGGGTTTATCAATTTCCCGTTTATGCTCTTCCCGTGGGTGGATTATGTTGGCGAGCAAATCGAATTATATACGACCCATAAATTGCGTTGGGAAGCTGCCGACACACCGGCGAAACCACGGTAGAGGTGACATTGTCCGAATTCGTTGTTCCGTAACAACTCTCGATGCCATTGAGGGCCTCGATCCGCAAAGTGATGATGTCGGATACGACCAGTTTGTCGTGTCCCTCCGCTAGCCCGTGGCTGCGTAATTCCCAGCGGAACCGCGCATCGCTGTGATCGGTGCCGAAGGCGCCGCACAGAGGATTGTCAAGCGGTTCCCCGATCCGACCGCACCGGAGGTGCAGAAGATAAGAGCCGACTTCATCGAAGGGTACAACCGCAATATGGTGACCCCGTGGATCGCTGCCGAACGCGGTTACATCGACGCTGTGATCCAACCGCACGAGACGCGACTACTGCTGCGCAAATCGATGAAGCTGCTACGGGACAAACAAAGGTAGGCCGTGTTTTGCGCGACCACGGCCATATCCCGATCTGACATGCAGTCGGACACCGGGCGAAGTTCGTTGTCCTGCAATGACTCTCAATGTGTTCCGACCACCGTCTTTGTCCGTCGAATCCTTACTGGCAAGTGCGCCGCGGAGCACGACGCCGTGGTGAGGGACTGCCGTCGTGGGTTGACGTCGCACTCAATTCGGCAGCACCTTCTGGATTGCCCTTCGTTGAGATACGAGATCGGTGCCGCCATTAGGTGGCTGTGCCCGTGGCAGGGCTGGCAGATTCAGGAACTGGCCCAGGCCGTCCAAGCACCTGAAGTTCGTGCAGTGAGAGCAGGTTACGCTGGGGCTGAATCCCTTTGCGGCGGTTTACGGCTCGGGATCGGCAGGTGCGGCCAACATTACACATCACGGGCTGAGGCGGGCGTTGGGCCTACCCCCGGCTGGTGTCCGGCTTGGCGCGACAAGCGGCCGGCCGATCTCACAATCGGATGGCGGCGGCCAAGGCGGGACTGACTGACCTACCGCTCTTCGCCAGCGGGAAAGGCTGCGGAGTTTGCGGCCAAGAAGAACGGTGAAGGCTATGACGCGACTGTGGTCCCGGCTACAGCGAACGTGGCTTAAGCAACACCTGGGATAGAGACCTAGCAGACTGCCGGGTCTCATGGGTGAGTAAACAGAATGCCTACCGAGCACAGCGTGGTCACACGTAAAGCTGGGTAGTGGCAGCAAATTGGATAGCCATATTCGCAAGCGTGAAAGGAAGGCAACCTTGACTATCAGAGGGATTGTCGCTGTCGCGGCGGTTACAGCCGCGCTAGCGGCGTGTGGGGGACAGACGCCAGCGCAGACGGCACCGACACACGCGGCTCCGGCATCAACTTCGGTGGCACCGCCACCGCCGCCGGTAGATCCGCTGAGATCTAAATTGCTGGATTTTGACTACCCGGCGGGGTCCGCGCTCGTTTGGGTCGACCCCAAAAGGGCCGTGGATAACCACAATGGGCAGGTTCGGGTGGTAAAGACGAACGCGGAATTTTGGACCATCCCGGGCACACCGGATGCGGCGCGGACCGCGCTGAAGAACATTCTTCCCAACGGATATTGCGGATCACCCGCAGGGTGTGAGCCGGGCGCAATTGACAACAAATACACCTTTTGCCGATCTGATTCACTAGCGCCGGATGATGATTGGCAGACGTGGTGGTGGTCAACAAATAACGATGACGTGGTGATGATGCAGACCTTTGGCGACAATGACGATCCGAATAAGACGGACGCCATGTTGGTGTTAGGCCAGTATTCCGGCGCGCATCACACGATTGAATTCTGCCTTGGTCCAGACGCCCCGACCCCGTTGCCGTATACACCTGGGCACTAGGGTCGGACCACCCAGCTAGGGAGGGGTCGCGCTGGCGCGATACTGGGAATGAACTGGCACCTGCACGCCGGGACACCTTCAAGGATAACCACGATATCCAGGAAGAGCGGGTAATGCTTAGGGTGCTTGGAACGGACCAGCAAACCTCATCTTCCGATCAGGGCTTCCCCTTGAGCACGAAAGCCGGATTCGCCGGCCCCATCATCTCGGCATTGGTTCCGAGATGACCGTGCAGCACAGCGGCCCCCAGCTGACGCGAGCGCTGTAAGCGGTGTCGTCGTCGGATTGTTGTGACGCGCAGTAGCTGTTGATACCCGCGAAGATGACGACACACGCTGTCGCGAAAAGCAAAATCCTGAACTCCCAGGCCCGTCGTGTTCGTAGTTCGAGGCCCCGTGCGATCGCTTGTTGGTAGTGCCGTGCCAGGTCGCGGCGCAGCTCCATCGATGCCGGAGGGGGCGATTTCCGCAAGCTGTCCTCGAGGACGTGATAAATGTCGTCCCGCCACCGTCTCGGCCAATAAATTCTGACAGCAACACCGACACCGACGGCGTAGCTAACGAGCGAGAGGAGGAAGAACAGGCCCTTCGGACTGTCGGAGAAACCAAAAAAGGTCGCGGCGCCGGTGCCTAGTGCGAGCACAGCAGTGGTGTTCGTGCGATACCGAATCAGAAGCTGGTCCAGGACGTCGACAGCCGCTTTTGACTCGTCGTACAAGATCTCGATCGAGCTCGGACCCGCCTTTAGTTCATCGTCTGATACCACGGGACCTCTTCTGGACTCCATGTTGCGTGCGACCGTATCCCGAGACCAGCGCCCTTCCCGAGTCGCCACGCCGAGGGGTAACCGTTGCGGTGGCCCCCAGCGGGCGGGGGAGGACGTCTAGCTAGTCGCGATGGACCGATACCGCACCACTCTGCCATAGCCGTACTCGGCCTCGATGACTTGGCCAGGGCGTGGTACCTCGCAGACGCCCGTGGCGGTCACCGACAAGACCAAGTACACAAGCAGGCTGTAGCGAGCGCTCAAGCGATTACGACTGGCAAATGCCTTACGGCACGCGGAACTAAGGACAGTAACGGAACGCTGCAAGCCACGACGATCATCCTGCGGCCGGCGAACAACGGCAAATGCCCAGGTGAAGCTAACCGCCAAGCCACGGCGGGTGAGCCCCGAAACCGGTTAGACGGTGAAGCTGAGAGCGCACCGGGTTTCGCGCCCAACGTCAGGGCGCCAGCCTTCCGACCGACGGCGATCAGCACGACCCAGTGTATTGGGACGCGCGAATGGGGTGATGGCGGGCCGACCGCCGATCACTGGCCGCCGGCCCGGCACGGCAAGCTCAAGGCTTGGACGTAGCACTCGAATTACTAATTAAAGATTGGATCGTGCGTTAGCCTGGGTCGATCCGCGCGGATACGGCCAGCAGCTAAACGGCGGCATGAAATCCCAACTCCGACAACCGCTTAATACGCTACGTCACGTGACAGTTCGGTGGCATGAAACCTGCTGTGCGGCACTATTTCCAGTTATTTCATGGATAATCGTCATTATCCATGAATAGATGATTCGGCACCTTCATCACAGACGTAGTGAAGGGCCGTTGGCCGTTGTCAGGACCTGTAGACGCGACTTCGTCCAACGCCTGTCCCGATTGCGGTTGGGTTTGTGAGTATCGCCCCACTTTTGATGCACACTGCGCCTAGGGGGGCGCCTTGCGATGGGTCGATGTCGCCGTCGGGTCTGAGCCAGGCCCGGTATTCCTTACCGGTCGACGTGCGACTGACAATGAGAAGGTCGGTTTCGATGCGCGCACGGTTGGCGTCGCTACGGAGCTTGCGGGCATTGACAGCGCATTTTGAGACGCGGCGCTGCCGAGTGTAAAAGCCTTCGAGGGCGGCTTGCGCGATAAATCGGCCGCCGAGCTCAACGTCATCCACGATTCGTCCTGCTTCTCGCGCGGCCCACCAGCGGTGTTTGGACTGCTCGACAGCAAGCGTGAAGGGAACCTCGACGTCGACGATCGTCAGTCGCTCGTAATCATCGGAGGCCAAGTCGGTCACATAGCTGTCAATAAGCGGCGTCCAGGACAGAGTTCCCTCCATGACAAAGTTCTCCCCCCGGCGCAGGGACACTGCACGGACACGGTTCGCGGCTTCGGTGGAGGCATCATGCACCCATAACGCCAGTTCGCTGGGATGGACGGGCTTGCCATCTGCGAGAACGTGGTTGTGCCGGATATCGAGTAGCCCGGCGCGGTCCAATCGCATCAGTATGAGGTCTTTGATGCCGTCTGGGTCAATGCGACGGTGATCGGTGGCCAACATGTCGATCGCGACCGACTTGCCCGCACCGGGCACGCCGGCGGTAATGATCGCGGCGCGACCGTGTGCCGGCGCATCGGGGCATTTGCCTCGGTACTCGTACGCGATCTCGTCGATCAGCTGATCGCTGAGATAACGCTCTACTGAGCCTGGAACAGCGAACTGCCCCCCTTGGTGAAGGGCAGTCAGCTGAGAATGGACCCTATTGCGCAGTCGGCGGTTGGACTGCGGAGCTGACACTCTCGTATTCCTCGTCGCTGAGTAGTCCGAGTTGATGGGCAGTGCTCACCTGGGTCCAGGTCCCAGGTACGGATCCCTCGTGGGGATAGGGCGCGAACTGGGTGAAGGTGTAGTCGAGGCCGCGAAGCTGTTTCAGCAGCTTGCCTCGGGGGGTCCCGTCGACTGTGGCGCGCAGGATGATTTCCTCGGGGCTCGGTGCGTCTCCGAGCGCGTTGGCTCCGCGCAGCAGCCGACCTACTCGCGGCTGCGTGGTAGACAAAACGTCAGCGATTTCTCGTTGGTTCATACCTGACCGCTTAAGGTGCCTTGCAGCGCGCATGTCATCGATGCGCAGCAAGCGTTCGTGTGCCCGGCGAACCTGCGCTTCGTGGGCGATGGCTTCAACTGTGTGTTCGACTTCAACAGTGCGTTCGATCGTTGTAGGCATAATTCCTCCGTCTGATACAGAGCGTATCAGCTTTTGAAACGTTGCGTATCACGGACCGAGATGCTGACCAACGGGCCGATCCCCGGCAGCCGCACTCCACGGTTGTGAGACGGTTGTGAGACGGCTAGCCGTGTTCGTTCAGGCTCTGCCGAACTTCGACCAGCAACAGCTACCAGGTGGACGGGTACGTGCGAACAGAGACGCTTCGGCCTTATCTACCAGCGTTGCGTCGCGGGGCTGGCCCACTTGCTCCGGGTCGGCTCGACCACCTTTCGAGCGCCACCGTGATTCATACGCCAGCGGGCGACCGCGAGGCTGACGTCGAATAGATCAGCTGCCTGCTGGTCGGTCGGGTTCGCTCGGGCGAGACGGAACGCGCCATCGTAGGGAATGAGCATCTCGCCGGAGAGCCAGTCGGCTTCGTCCTCCTGCTGACCGCCAAGGCCACACTTTCGCTCATCGGGGTCGCCACTGGGGCAATGACAGGTCTCGACCAGATTGCCGAACAGCTGCGCAAATGGAGCTGCCAGGAAGACTGAGCGCTCGGCCGGATCGTCGAACGACGACGCGGGCCCGACGACAATTTTCACGACAACCGTGACGACAATTGCACCGTCAACCACCACGCCTACACTGCCGAAACGGGAGCATCGTGTCTGTTCACGGTTCCTGCCTAGTCCTGGCAGTTGTGGTGGACAACGCCTGAGCTGTCGCGCAACGACCAAGTCGGGTTACTGGCGGGGCGACGGTATGTCTTGCTGGCGGGCCCCCAGCTCGTCTTTTATTCGTCGTTTATGGTCGAGAAAGTACGAGAATCAACGGGAACCATGAGCGTCTAATGGGAATGTAATCGCTTGGCGGACAGGCAGATAAGGGATTCATTGGCATGCGACGTGGACGGTGGGGCGCTAATCCGTTGGTCGCGGGTTCGAGCCCCGCCCGCCCCACAACGTAAGGCCTGATCAGAGCGATTTAGCGTGTCAGTCGGCTCGTTAAGGGCCTCCCGTTGCGGCCTGCGGCGGGATGAGCGTGGCTAGGCGCGGGCGCTAGCTAACTTCCGCGATGGGAAATCCGGGCTGAGTAATGTGCTGCCGACTTACCGTTTTCAGTCGTCCACTGCAGGTCGGGTACGGCAAATCCTCCAATTGCGACATCATGCGGTGGAACCGTTGTCGGGTAGCTGATGACGACATCGGTACGTCGAGCCCGCGCCACGGCGACTACAGCTGTGCCGTCAGCAATATCGGCTCCGGCGGTGAAAATGCGGCGCTGGTATTCGGCGCGTACTGACGGCCACAATTGCCCTTAACCCCGAGGCCTTCGTGTAGACGGACCTCATCAGAACAGCGTATTAGCCTTCTGGCATGGGAGATTCAAAGCCGCCGGTGCCGGTGGGTGCAATCCTTTCTCGGCGTACTAGCCTTCGGCTGCTTGGGGTCGCCGGGTTCGGCTATTTCAGTCACTTGCCATCGCCACTCCTAATAGCTAATGCCTCCACAGACTCGGGGGAGCCTCCCCAGCGGCCTACTATGTCCGGCATGATTCACACGACGCTGATCGGGGTCTGCGAATATCGGCTTAACACTGAGGACAAGGACGTCATCGATGCGCGCTGGATCGCTTCTGACGCGGTCGAGAAGGGCACGATCTGTCGGGGCCGGGCAACGGGCGACACCTCTAACGGCTTCCCCGGTAATTACCATGTTCAGTACTTCGGCACCGAAGGCGAACCGGTCGGCGATTTCGACTTGCAGATCGAACCGGTCGGAGATGCTTATCGCCTGATCTGGCGGAACCGCTCCGACGACGTTTCCGCACCCGGCGAAATCGCTTGCGAGGGATTCGGCTTCTCGACTGGCGACCAATCGATGGTGCTGACCTACTGGATGGCGGAATAGGGTGTTCGCGCGGCGGCCGTTCGTAGCTTGAATTAACGAGATCTGCGCAGGCGATCCCGCTGGGGTTTTGTGAGCTGGCCGCATCCGTGACGAATCCGCTTACGCAGCAGGCCACCGCGTCACGATGCCACCTTGTCAGGGTGGGCCTTGCGGGAGCGATTGCCAATCACGCCCTCTGTCCATTGACGCTCCTCGGTGTAGAGCGACTCGTCCTCGCACTGCACGCGTTTGGCCTTGCCGCCCTGATCCTGACCGGCGGGGGCCATCGGGGGCATGCCCCCGCCGGCGCCACCCAGCGCGGCGTACGCGGGCGGAATCGGGATTCCACGACCCGGGGCTGCGGCCCCGAGGGGCGGTGTGGCGGCCGAGGAACTCCCTTCGGAGCCCACCCCGGGCCGCAACGGCATCGACGGCACGCCAACCCCGCCGCCTCCCACTGATGCCGGTTTAAGCCCCGCCATTGGATGCGGGCTCGGCGACCCCTTCACGTCCTTCGCGGCTCCGGTCAGCGTGGGGTCGTTCGGCATCGGCGGCATCGACGGCATCGACGGCATGCCGGCGGACGGGATGGACGGGTCACCGACAGGGTCGGCCGAGGGCGGGTCTCCCTCGTTAAACGGGTCGGGCGGCGCGAAGGGGTCGTTGCCATCACCGCTGCGATTGCTGTCATCGGACTTGGGGGCGTCAATCCGCGTGGTAACGGGGACCCTTTGCGGATTCACCGGCCTTAGCGGCAATTGTGCGTTCCGCATGTATCGCGCCAGCGCCTCTTCTGACTGTCCCTGTAGGTACTCGTACCACAAAATGCAATCGCGCACCATGGAGTCGTTTTTATTAATTAAATAGTACTTATACCAATCATCGCATAGCGATATTTCTTTGGTCGTGGGGTGCTCATCGTCTTGCGCGTGTTCGTGGGTGACGAGAGTTGCCTTTTTGTGGGCGTCCACGACCATGTTGGCCTGGCTGGCGAGCTCGTTGCACAGAGCGACCATCGAAATCAGCCACTGCCGCTGTTGGTCGAAATTGGCCTCAACGGCACTTCTCGCCTCACCCTCCCAAGAAATGAATGGGCGAAACCGGTTCATCGTATCTTTCTGCAAAGTCCGCTGGTAAGTGTCCCATTCCTTTGCGAATGCCCGGAACGCCGTGCCCTGGTCGCCGGCTTCGATATCCTGCGCCGCCTGCCTGACTTCGTAGTAGGGGTATTCAAACGACAGTCTCGGTGGCGGCAGCGCCCAGCTCTTAACACTCGCGGTCACCGATGCCGATGTAACCGATGCCGACGCTACCCCCGCCGCGGAAGTGTCATTCGCGATGCCGTCGGCGGCTGCCTCGTCAACTTCCTGGTAAGCCTTGGCCGCATTCCTTAGCGATTGGGCCAATGTTTTCCATTCCCGTTCGCAATTCTTTAAGTACAGCCGCATTGCGTCGGCGTTGAACGCGAGTTGTGTGGCGGCGTCTTTGACGAACGAAATCTCACATGGCGCTTTCGGGTCGATAGAGGGGATGGGAGGAAGCGGTCGCTCGATTTCGTCAGCTCGCGCCACGAGTTCTTGGTATTCCACGTTCAGCGTCTGCGTCATGGGGGCTCATTCTCCTTATGCTGAAGCCATCGTCGGTTAGTCGTTATAAAGCGCTGACGGATCGGAAAGTGCCCCATCCCGCCGTCAGGAACATGAGCCACAACGCGACGGTCTCCGGGTCGCGTGAGGTACGCACCTGAGTGAGGCGCCCGAGGCCCCCGATCACCGGTCCGCGGGGTGTGGACTGGTCCTGCGTTGTTGTCATGAACCTAATGTCGGAGGTATCGGGCTATATTGCAAAGACGAATATCGACACATATCTATAGTTTCTGCCTATATCTAATGGAGGGCCTATGAATTTGCGGCAGATGCAGTACTTCGTCGCCATCGCCGAGGACGGGTCGATCAGCCGGTCCGCCGAACGCCTCCTGGTGGCCCAACCGTCGCTGTCACAGCAGATCAAGAGCCTCGAGGCGGAATTGGGTGGAGCGCTCTTCGAGCGGATACCCAAGGGCGTTCGGCTGACGGCGGCCGGCAAAGCCTTCCTTCCCGAAGCCCGCGCGGCAATCACCCACGCCGCCAACGCGACCCGCAACGCCCGCAGTGTCCTCGGTCTCGAAGGCGGTGAACTAGAGGTTGCAACCATCGGCTCAATCGCGTACGGAATCCTGCCGTCTGCGTTTCTGGCCTGGCATGAGCACTACCCCGCTACCACCATCGCGCTGCGCGAATACAAAGACTCCAATGCCCTCGCTGAGGCGGTGCGGATGGGCGTAGGCGATATCGCCGTCGGGCCCCAACCCGCACAATGGCGCGGACCCATCATCGAGTTGGGATGGGAAGAGTTCGTCCTGATACTGCCGAACACAGATCCTTTGGCCGGAACCGCCAGGGCCGTGCCGCTGAGTGCGCTCGCGGACCGAGATTGGGTGCTGTTCGGGACCGGCCACCAGCTCTCGGACTTAATTCTCGAGGCTTGTGCGCGTGCGGGATTCGCTCCGCGCCGCACAGTGCAGACAACTCAAACCGCGGCGGCGAGTCACCTTGCAGCCGCTGGACTGGGAGTAACGCTCATTCCCGACAACGTGGTGCCGGCAGGCCTGCTCGCCGCGACCCGGCACGTCCAGCCGCCGTTGATCCGAAAACTGTTCGCCTACACGCGATCCGAATGGCCACCACTGGCCGCCACTTTCGTCGAAGCGCTTCAGTGCCTGCGCTGGCCCACGAAACCGCGAGGAGCGACCGTCATCCCCTAGCCCCGGGGTTTATATCGTTGTGTCGATGGTTCAAACCGACAGTCCGCTGTATGAGGTCAGGATCGTCAGGGCACGGCTGTGACTCCCGAATGCTGTCAGCAGCAGGCGGACCTCGGGATCTCACATCCAGCGGCGATGCGGCCGGGCACCGCCGGTGCTGGCAGTGCCCGCATCATCACCTACTGCTGGCACTGGCCAACCAGAGCTGGCTATGCGCCCGGCCAATCTCTGGTTTAACCATGGTATTTAATTGCAAAACGGTTTTCACAGCAAACATGCAGAGAGCGCGATTCCGCCACGAGTCGTCGACCTTTATAGCGGACTGAAATCGCCGTCAAGCGTTGACGTGGGGGGCCGGTGGTTGTCATGACGGGCAGGTGCACACGACTTGATGCCTAGGGTCCTGTGCCGAAAAACCAGGGTGAACGACAACTCGGCAACCGGTAAGCGATTTGATGAACGTAGACATTTTTGGCCGTGGGATGCGTCACATGGCCCCCTAGCGCTCCGTTAATTCCGTTAAATCACAAGAGAATACGGATGAGCGACTGGTTAATAGTGCGGAAGCACCAGCGAGGCGCGGGGCGATCGGTCGCCGTCGTGGGTGGCTGAACCAGCAGTGGCGAGCGGTGTCGTCGAGGTAGTGCTGTTGCGAAAGGCGGAGTGCCTCATGATGATAACGAACATGACGAGTGCGGCGACGGCAGAGATCGTGATCAGGCGAAGACGACGCTTGCCCATTTAGGCAGCGGCTGCACTCCTGATTCGGCATTCGTCCGCGCGGTGGAGGTTCGTTTGTTCCAGCCGGCATGCCGCGGCGGTACCTGTCCATGTGGCTGCGAGAACGGCAACGGGTAGCCGCGTGCTGAGACCTGCCATTTAGTGGTGAGTTTCGCCATGATGATGGGTGCAGGCACCTCAGTGGGTACAGGCTATGCACGGTCCGCACTCAAAATTGGAGAGACGTTGATATCGACCCGTTCACCCAAGCCCCGGTTTAGCCAGCTCGCAATCCTTGCCATCGCCGGCGTTACCGCGATGTCGGCCGGGTCCTGCAGTTCGTCGAACAAATCGGGCCCTACGACCACCACATCACCGAGCACGACGGCTTCTTCAGCGACTTCGTCGGCCCCGGCTACCGGCAAAGAACAGGTCGCTGGGTTGATCGCAGCGGTGGCAGGCAGCACAATCCAGGTCACCGAAGAAACCGGCACCGCCACCGTGGACTTCACCGGATCGACCAAGGTCACCGAGGTCACCGACGCCGCGCTGACTGACGTCACCTCGGGTAGCTGCGTCACCGTGCAGCCCATAAAGGAGTCCGAGGGCAACGGACCAATCACCGCGCAATCCGTGCACATCAGCCCGGCAGTCAACGGCAAGTGTCCACAGGCCGAGGAGGAAGCGCCAGGCTCCACACCGCCTTCGGCCTCAGCATCGACCTCCTCCCCAGCGAAGCGACCACCTGTGGAGGGGGCAGTCGCAGGCGTCTCGGGTAACACGATCACCCTCACCAGTACAGATGCCAGTGGTGCAACTTCTCAGACGCCCGTGGCGGTCACCGATAAGACCAAGTACACCAAGCAGGCTGCTGCCAGCAGTCAGGCGATCACGCAAGGCAAGTGCATTACCGCCCGCGGAACTAAGGACAGTAACTCAGCTCTGCAGGCGACGTCGATCACCGTGCGGCCGGCCAATAACGGAAAATGCCCGGGCGAAGCCAAACCGCCAAGACACGGCGGTTGAGCCTTCACAACCGGTTAGACGGTGACGCCAAGTGCGCAGCTGTTCGCGCCCGGCGTCAGCTATCCAGGAGTCGACGGGGAGAGGGGAGAGTTACGGGGCCCGAAGGGTGCAGACGATGGGTGAACTGGGTTGGCGTCGGGATCTGACGTCGCGCGCGTGATCGATGTGGCGATTGGGATCTTGATGGGACTGCCGAGGTGTTCGGAAAGGACGCGGCCGACGATCTTGTCGGTGCGGTCCACGAGAACGGTATCGGCCTGGGGAGCGGGGCGGGAACTCTGCCCCCACTTTTATCGATGAAGAGAACCTTTCGGTAGCACTGGAATTCAGACAAAAGTATCTCCGAAGTTAAACCCGGCGAGCTCCGGGAGCGTCATCCTGGCGATCATGAAGTAGATGATCAGGCCGGTGCCGTCCACAATCGTGGCGATCATCGGAGCCGACACCACCGCGGGATCGACCCGCATCTTCTGAAGCAGCGGTGGCAGGATCGAAGCCACGAATGACGACCACAACACGATGGCAACCACACTGAGTGACAC
Organism: Mycobacterium numidiamassiliense; assembly: GCF_900157365.1. GTDB lineage: Bacteria > Actinomycetota > Actinomycetes > Mycobacteriales > Mycobacteriaceae > Mycobacterium > Mycobacterium numidiamassiliense. Next base: position 2,596,977 of record NZ_FUEZ01000004.1, read on the forward strand.
CGTCACGGTGACCTGCGGGCCGACGCCGAGCGTCCAGGCGCGAATCACCGCGGCCAGGCCCATCACCACGCCGATAAGCACACCGGTAGATAGCTCCTTGACAACGATGGCCGGCACATCACGTAACCGGAGCTGGCTGGTGGCCATGGCCCGCACCAGGGTCGTAGTGATCTGGGTGCCCGTGTTGCCACCGGTGCCGATCAGCAATGGGATGAAGAAGGCAAGCGCGACAACGGTTTCCAACTCGTGTTCGAACGCACGCAGCACGGTCCCGGTGTAGGCCTCGGCGACGAACAGCACCAGTAGCCACACGATCCGCTTGCGCCACAGCAGAAACGGCGAAGCCCGCCGATAAGGCACCTCCAGCGGGGCCGAACCGCCCTGGCGCTCGGCGTCTTCGGTGGCCTGCTCCTCGGCAATACCGGCTGCGTCGTCTTCGGTCAGGATGCCGAGCAGTCGGCCGTCATCGTCGACAACGGGCAATGCGATCAACCGGTGATCGATCAAAGTCTGTGCCGCCACCTCTTCGTCTGTCAGCGGCGAGACAGTCAGCATCTCCGGTTCCATCAGATCGGCCACCACGCTGTCGGCCTGGGCGAGCATAAGGTTGCGGAACGGCACGACTCCGAGCAGGTGCTCGCCGGGTCCGGTTACGTAGATATAGGCTCCGCTGCGGGAATCGCTGCGCAGGTGCGATGCATGCTCGCGCACGGCGGCGATCGCGTCCCCGGCGGTCATCGTCGGTGCGACGGTAAGCGTCTCGGGCAGCATATGAGCGGCGGCTGACTCTGCCGGCCAACTCAACAGCCCGCGCAGCGTATCGGCCCGGGTCGACGGCAGCGCAGTCAGCAACTTGTCGCGCCCGTGGTCGTCCATCTGCCGAAGGATTCGTGTCGCGTGATCTGAATCGAGGGCGTCGATCATCGCGGCCGCCTTCGGGACCGCCATCGTCTCGAGCGCATCGGCGGCCAAGTCCGCGTCCATGCTGTCGATGACATCTGGTCCGGTTTCGCTGTCGAGCAATTCACCGAGCCGATGCCAGTCGGAGGAAGACAGTTTCGCCAGCTGACGTGCGCGCTCGACGACATCTTCCACCGCGTCGAGCCAGCTCTTGACCGCCTCAGGAGTCCCCGCCGCGAGGACCTGCCGGACGTTGATCGCTGGTGCTTGGTTCACGCCCGGAGCGCTCATCTGTCTCTCCTCAACACCGCGGCGAAGGCCATTATGCGAATGACAGCGCTAGCCTAATCGCCCAGGCAGCCACCGGCGCGTTCTGTGAGTGGATCACACATAGGGCGATCCGATACGGCTGCCGCACATGTGCTCTGACCCCAATCCCTCTGGCGCCCAGCATCTTTCGTGGCAATATTGATGGCGCCGTTGTTCTAGAAGTGTTGCGAATTGTTCCTCTGCGGTGACTATGTGGCGAAACGCCAGTCATCGGTGGGAAGTCGCCGAGCGTGAACCATCCCCTTGGGCGTGGTCGGGCTCATCGGAGTCGCTGGTGCGCTGCTGCGCAGTGCATGCGCGAACCCGAGAGATTGCGTAGAGCAGATAGGCCTAGCAGCGCAGGCCCGCGAACAGCCCCACCGCCCAGCCACGGCGGGTGACTGAGTCCAGACCGTCTACTTCGCCGGTAGTTGGGGCACGCGGTTGTCGTTATTGTCAGTGACGTAGACGGTGCCTGCGTTGTCTACCGCCACCCCCGTGGGATTCTGCAGGCCGGTCAACGGCCGGCTCGATCGGGGCCGTTCGACCCGGCCGGGCGCGCGGTTCACCAAACTCTCGAGGAAGGCGGCCATGACCTCCAAGATCGCCGTCCTGTTCGTCCACGGCGTGGAGATCAAGGATCCCCACTACGCCGACAACGCGATCAAACTGCTGCGCGCCGAGTACGCCCGCGCCTGCCGCGGGGCACAAGCCGCGGAGCTCGAGATCGAGGCAGCATTCTGGATCCCAGTGGTGGAGCCGGGTCTGGACAAAATCGTGCGCGCATCCTTCGGACCGGGCTTCACCGGATGGACGCGGCGACTCGATGATCTCGTCCACCGGATCAACAACAACTCATATCTCGCCATGCTGCCGCTGGTGGTATCGGGCCTGTTGGGCCGCGTTCCTGGGCTGTCCAAGGCGCACTGGCCGACGCTGCGCTGGGCTGTCACCTACTTTCTGGGCGACGTCATCGCCTATCAGATCGCCGAGGGCAGCGACGTCAACTACGAGGCCATCCACGCCCGGCTGGACGAGGCGTTGGCGGCCCTGGCCCAACGGGCCCCCGACGCACCGTTGTGCGTCATCGCGCACAGCCTGGGCACCGTCATCGCTTCGGACTACTTCTACGATTTGCAGAATTCAGCACGCAAGAAGTCCAAGAAATCAGCGCCCGCTTCGTCCGCTGCAGTGCAGCGTGGCGAGACCCTGACCTGGTTCTACACCTTGGGTAGCCCGATCGCGTTGTGGATGGTCCGCTACCCCAAGTTCGATGCGCCGATCAAACTCCCCGGTCGCACTCGCAGTGCCGCCGCACGCAAGGCGGCCCAGTGGGTGAACTTCCACGACCCCGACGACATCATCGCCTATCCACTGCGGACATTGAACGCGCATTACGCCGATGCGGTCGATAGCGACCAGGCGGTATCGGTGGGGCCACTAATTCTCGGCAACACCCCTGTCTCGCACGTCGCTTACTTGAATTCGCGAAAAGTCATGCGGCCCATCGCGCAACGCCTCGCCATGCTCTCCCGACCGACCAAGTAACCACACCCACGAACTTGTCAGTGCGTCGTCGCACCACTGATCGAGGTCGGGGCGTCCGGTTCGTTCCCCGTTGTGCTTCCGCCACTACGTGGTAGGCAAACTGTTAACCTCCTCGATGGACGGTCCCGGGAGGACGATGAGCACCGACACCGGCGTACGTACTGCCGTGGTCTTCGTGCACGGTCTGCTCGAGCGCCGGCCCATGGACACCTTCGACGACTTCGCCAAGACGGCGTTGCCCGCGAACGAAGGTTGGGAGTACTACTCCCAGCCCATCGAGATCACGGATTCCTACGAGGCGCGCCGCTACGTTGCGCCGTCGATCGGAGTCGAACTCTTCGAGTACGACTGGTCGTTTCTGATGACGAGCGCGCGGTACGCCGGATTCATGGCCGCGCTCGCACGGGTGTTCCTCCGCCGACCCCGCCATGTGCCCGACCAGTTGTTCGGCATCTGGCGCTTGGCCTGGCTGGCGCTGCTCGTCCCATTCACCGTGCTGGCGGGGCTGTTTGTGGTGGGTGGCTACTTCCTGCACACCGGGGTGGCCGGATGGATTATCGGGCTCGCCACCAGCGTGGTGGTTGTGACCATCGGGCTGGCCTTGCTCCGCACCGCGCCGCGCGCGTTGACCCGCAGCTTTCTCACGACCGGCTTCGTCAACGTCGCCCGTTACTTCGACCGCTTGCCGGAGTCCCATGCGGCCCGGCGGGCGATCCGGGGTGGGCTCGTCGACCTGTTGTACACGCTGCACCAAGGCCGCTACGCACGCATCGTCGTGGTGGGACACGGCATCGGCGGCTACATCGCCTACGACGCGCTGACAACACTGTGGGACGAAACGCACGAACTCCGCGCGGCACCGGCCGAGGGTCCTGGTGGCCTCGGATCGTTGGACGGCCTCGAGGCAGCCGTCGACCGGCTGGCGGCCGACGCGGACTCGCAGGGCGCACTCGATGACTTCCAGGCCATGCAGTTCGGCCTGTGGCAGGACGTTCGGGCGCAGGGAAACCCTTGGCGAATAACAGATTTCGTTACGGTTGGCACACCGATGGCGCTGGCCGACCTGTTCGTAGCCCGCCCGCCGATTCTCGGCGGTCTCAGCCCCTCCGACGGTCGGCGGCGCGAGTTGTTCGACAGGCTGATCCGCAGGGGTGTGGTGGTCAGTTGCCCACCTCGGTCGGAGGCGTTACCTGTCGACGCTGTAGGGGACGGGCCGGCGAGCTACGGCGCGCGAGGTGTGCTGGGAGCGCAGTCCCCGTTCGCCGTGACCCGCTGGACCAACATCTGGTTTCCGGTGCGCCGAGGCAGCGTCCGCGGTGACTGGTTTGGCGGTGTACTTCGCCCGTTGTTCGGACCGGGCATCCGCGAGATCGCGGTCAGCGGTAACCGGCCCGAACGGCTACGCCCGGGGGCGGCGCACACCCAGTACTTCAAGCACCCCGATCGCGACGCCGAGGGCGACGTCGCGTTCCATCTCCGCGAAGTTCTTGGCCTCGAGGATCATTCGGGTCTCGACGCCTCGATGGCCGCACCTGAGCCCGATCCCGCGACGGTCGGTCGGGTCGTTTACCGGTCATGGCAGCGCAGTATGTGACTTTTCACGACGACCGCTATTAACAGGAGGCATGATGGTCGAATTACCCCGGGGCGCCGAAGAGTTCGGCGGGGTCATCAACCCGTTGCTGCCCGATTCCACTCCGGTCAGGCCGTCGATCGACTACCCGCCCTCCGGTGCTCCCAATGTCGTGGTCGTGCTACTTGATGATGTCGGATTCGGCGCGGCGTCCACGTTCGGTGGACCGGTTCCGACGCCGGCGTTGGACCGCGTCGCCCGAACCGGCCTGCGCTACAACCAGTTCCACACAACCGCGCTGTGTTCTCCGACCCGAGCCGCGCTGCTGACCGGGCGCAACCACCACAGCGTGCACATGGGCGCCATCTGCGAGATCGCCTATGGATTCCCGGGCTACGACAGCGTGATTCCGCAGAGCACCGCCACCATCGCGCAGATTCTGCGGATGAACGGCTACAACACCGCGCTGTTCGGCAAGGCGCACTTCACCCCGACTTGGGAGATCGGCCCCGCCGGCCCGTTCGATCGCTGGCCCACCGGACTGGGATTCGAACGCTTCTATGGCTTCCTGGGCGGCGAAACCTCCCAGTACGATCCGGCGCTCTACGACCAGACCGCCCCCGTCGAGCCGTCCCTTGGCCGCGATGACTACCACCTCACCGAGGATCTCGCCGACAAGGCGATCGAGTGGATCCGGCTGCAGAAGACGTCAGCGCCCGACAAGCCGTTCTTCCTTTATTTCGCGCCAGGCGCGACGCACAGTCCCCACCACGTGTGGCCCGAGTGGTCGGATCGTTTCGCCGGACGATTCGACGACGGCTGGGACAGGTTGCGCGAGCAGATATACGCCCGCCAGATCGAGATGGGCATCATTCCCGCCGGCACGCGACTGACCCCGCGACCCGAACAGATACCCGCGTGGGCGGACTACGACGACCGCTACAAGCCGGTCGCGCGGCGCCTGATGGAGGTCTACGCCGGTTTCCTGGCCCACACCGACGCCCAGATCGGCCGGATCGTCGACGCGATAGACGGGTTAGGGCAGTGGGACGACACGTTGTTCATCTACGTGTGCGGTGATAACGGCGCCTCAGGGGAAGGGACGCTACACGGCGCCTGGAGCTGCCCGACGTTTCAAAACGGGCTGCCCGAGGATCCCGAGTGGCTACTTGAGCACATGGCCGATTTCGGTACGGCCCGGTGCGAGAACCACTACAACGTCGGCTGGGCCTGGGCACTCGACGCGCCTTTTCAGTGGATGAAGCAGGTGGCATCCCATTTCGGGGGTACCCGCAACGGACTGGCCATCTCGTGGCCGCGGGGGATTAGCGCGGCAGGGCAGCAGCGCAGCCAGTTTCACCACATCATCGACATCGTTCCCACGATCCTGGAGGCAACCGGCATCGATATGCCAACGCGCGTCAACGGCATCGAGCAGAAGCCGATCGAAGGTGTCAGCATGCGGTACTCGTTCGACGACGCAGACGCGGACAGCCGCCGAACCACGCAGTATTTCGAGATATTCGGCAATCGCGCCGTCTACCACCAGGGGTGGATCGCGTCCTGCTTCCATGGCCGGCTGCCCTGGGTCCGTACCCACGGTTGCCCGTTCGGCGATACCGAGCGCTGGGAGCTCTATCGCGTCGCCGACGATTTCAGCCAGGGCGTGGACCTCGCCGAGCAGTATCCCGACAAGCTCGCCGAGTTGAAGGCCATTTTTGACGCCGAGGCCCGCAAATACGACGTCTACCCGCTCAGTGACACCGCGCTGACCCGTGCGCTGCCCGCCAACCGGCCGAGCCTCCTGGGCGACCGCAACTCGGTCACCTACTTCGCCGATCACGTGCGCATCCCCGAAGCGGCCACGCTGAGCTATACCAGCACGTCATTCCAACTACGGGCACAGTTGCAGATACCGCCGGGCGGTGCACAAGGCGTGGTGATCTGCATAGGCGGGGTGATGTCCGGATGGACACTGTACCTGTACGAGGGCATTCCGCACTTTGCCTACAACTATCTTGGTCACGAGCTCACGACAGTGGCGGCGGCCGCGCCGCTGCCGGAAGGCCCTGTCGCCCTTGGCCTTTCGTTCGACTACGACGGCGGCGGACTAGGGAAGGGTGCCGCGGTGTTCCTACAGGTCAACGACGCCGTGGTGGCCAGCGGCCGGATCGAGCGCACGGTTCCATTCCGGTTCTCGATGAGCGGCGAAACACTGGACGTTGGCGTCGACACCGGCTCACCGGTCGCGCCGTACGGACACGGTTTCCGGTTCACAGGTCGTATCGACCGAATCGACGCCACCGTCCGCCCGCAGTCCGCGGATTTGGCCGCGGCGATCGCCGAGGCGGAGATGCGTGCGGCGCTGGGCGCGCAATAGCTGAACGGGTACGACGGATTGTTAGCCTCTGCCGGTGATCACCATGTGGAGCAGCCTTGTCCCACTGATTTTGGGTTGCGCGCTGGAACCGATCGAGATGGTGATCACGATCATGCTGCTGGGCACGCCCTCGCATCTCCGGGCGGCATCGGCGTGGGTCGCCGGGCATGTCGGCACGCGCCTGCTTCAGGGCCTCATTTTCGGCACGATTCTGCACTGGGGAGCCCGTAGCGCCGACCCGAATCACGGGCGCCACTGGATCGTGTCGACCGTCCTTTTGGTGGTGGCCCTGCTATTTCTGGTCACCGCGATGCGAGAGCTTTTCAGCGGCGACGATCCCAATGCGCCACCGCCGAAATGGATGACCATGCTGACGTCGGCGACGCCCACCAAGGCCTTCTTCATCGGCACGGGCGTCATGACGGTCTCGGTGAAGTCTTGGGTCTTCACGCTGGCTGCGATCGGTGTGATCGGCAACGCCGGGATGGAGCGGGCTGCCAACGTCGTCACCTACATCGTCTTTGTGGTGCTTGCCACCGGCGGGAATCTGCTCATCGTCGGTCTGGCAGCAGTTTTCCCGCAACGGTCACGCTCCGCGCTGGATCGAGTCTTGCGTTGGCTGCAAGGCAACGACCGACCCATCATGATCGTGGTGGGGGTGGGGTTTGGGATTTGGTTCGGGGTCAAAGCCCTGCACGGCTTCGGGACTCTGTAAAAGCCGCACGTGACTGACCTTCATCGGTTGTGCCGGGATCTGGGTTATCGGGCACTGGCAACCATGTCCGCCGGTTTAGATGTGTTCGTGGGGTGCAGCTGCGGGACTAGTCCGCGTGGCTAAGAATCGCGCCAACAACTTTGGCGAGCCCCTCGATGCTCTCTCTTTTCATAAGTGAACCGCCCAGCCGCGGGTTTATCTCGAATATTACCGGGCGACCGTCGACAAGTTTAAAATTCACGTTACAGGGGCCGGTGAAGTTCAAGCTTTTCATGATTTGCGAAAACAGCAACATCACTTCATCGCTTTGCTTCGATCTCTTAAAGTCAATTGGGCTGCGGAACCGCCGGATCTCCGCGGGTCCCCGCATTCGATACTCGAAAGAATACTCCTCGAGTATCTCACCCGATTTGCACACCAAGTGAGTTACATATTCAAGCTCTCCACTAATGAGCTCTTGAACCTGATAAGGATGTTCACGGAACAGTGGATCACGCAGATGCGACACAAGCTCTTTGGTGTCGTGTGCGATTCTGACGCCATCTCCTGCGTAGAGGTCGAGCCTCTTGACGACACAAGGAAAACGCACCGCTTCTCCCTCGCGAAACACGGCAGGTAGATAATCCTGGAATCCAGAGCGGGTGAGAAAGTCATGCAGTTTGTTCTTATCGGAAATTGTCACGATGAGATCCCGCGGAGAAGTTAGATGGCGGAAACCTCCGGGTATTGTTGTGATGTGCTCCTCCATCAAAGGTATGATGACGGTATTGGCTCGTTTTTCATCGTTCCATGAGGACAAGTCACTCTTCTCGTGTAACAGCTGAACGCTCTTAACTGGAATTACTTTCTTCCAAAGCCGGGCCCGAGGGCCGAGTGCAAACATCCAATCGAGGCTATGTTTTCCGTAAATTGCTACGTGATTTTCCCGGTCTTTCAAGTGCAAATCCGCTGTTTGGTTGATATTTTCGCGGCCGGGCTTCGACCAAGGCGCACCGTTGATCTTGAGCTTTCGGGAAACCACGTTCGCCATCGGCGGGAGCTCCTTGTCTCGCAGCGTGTGACTGTTAGGTTAGGCTAACCTAGACTACGCGGCGACGGTGAGGCAACTGCTGTAAGCGGCGCGGGGAAGCGTGAGAACGTACGACAGCACCGTGGGCTCCACGCGTTGGTAGTAGCGCCTCGCGGTGGTACCGCCCGCGACTCACAGATGAGCGTCAGCGCCGAGGATGGGGACGGTCATCGTTCGTTCATCGACAATGATCCAGAATCGACGAGAATCAGTGAGGGTTATTCGACGGTTTTTATGACCCTAACTCGTTGTTGCACAAGGGTTTACTGGTTCTTCGGCCGTCGAAGAGATCGCCCACAGCGATGCCATCATCGGCGTAGACACGGACGGCACCGGACTATTCAACGGCGGGTCATTAACCTGCGCTGAGCCCGCGGCCGACGGGGGCAAAGGAGTCGGGGTTGGCGACGTCCCAATCCGACCGCCAGCTGGGCGGTGCATGGTTCAGCAGTTCTCCAGGCGTCAGCCATTCGTAAAGCTCGGCGTAGGAGCGCTGCTCGGTGGGCGATAGACGCTTGCGCAGCATGTGCGTGTTGAGCATCGACGGGTCGGAGACACCCATCGAGCCCATCATGCGCATTGCCTGGGCGACGGTGGCCCGCTGGTATCGGTACACGCGTTCGCTTTTGTCGGCGACATCGAGGGCTCGGGCCCGATACGGATCCTGGGTCGCGACGCCGACCGGGCAGTGGTTGGTATGGCATCGCTGGGATTGGATGCAGCCCGTCGCCATCATCATCGATCGGGCCGAGTTGGTGTAATCCGCGCCCTGGATCAGGCGCTTGATGATGTCGTTGCCGGAGGCGACTTTGCCGCTCGCGCCTATTCGTATCCTGTCGCGTAGGCCCGCTCCCACCAATGCGTTGTGGACTGTCATCAGTCCGTCGGTGAGCGGAAGACCAATGTTGTCTTCGTATTCCAGCGGCGCCGCGGCGGTTCCACCTTCGGCGCCGTCGACGATGATGAAGTCGGGCGTCACCCCTTCGGCCAGCATCGCCTTGCAGACTGCCAGCACGTCGACCCGGGAGCCGACGCACAGTTTGAAGCCCACCGGTTTCCCGTAGGTGAGTTCACGCAGCCGCGCCACGAAGAGGATCAGCTCACGCGGGGAGTGAAACGCCGAATGCGCTGCCGGACTGACGCACTTCTCGCCGGCGGGCACACCTCGGTAGCGGGCGATCTCCTCGCTGACCTTTGCGGCGGGCAGCACACCGCCGATGCCGGGCTTGGCGCCTTGGCTCAACTTGATCGAGACGCACTTGACAAGATCATGAGCGGCTTTGTCCGCGAACTGGTCCGGATCGAACGCGCCGTCACTGGTGCGGGTTCCGAAATAGCCGGAGCCGATCTCCCAAATCACGTCGGCGCCACCGAGATGATAGGGCGTGAGCCCACCTTCGCCGGTGTCGTGGGCGAACCCACCCTTGCGGGCACCGTTGTTCAGCGCACGAAGGGCGTTGGCCGACAGCGCGCCGAAGCTCATCGCCGAAACATTCATCAGAGCCATGTCATACGGTCGCGCACAATCCGGTCCACCGATTCGCACCCGGAACGGCTCGTCGGGGGGCTCGACCGGGCGCGCCGAGTGCACCAGATACTCGTAGCCGACCGCGTCGATATCGCGCTCGGTTCCGAAAGCCAATTCGGCGGCAGTACCTTTGGCCCGCTCGTAGATCAACGATCGGACGTCGCGGTCGAAAGGGCGGCCGTCGAAGTTGCGCTCGATAAAGTACTGCTGCATCTCGGGGCGCAGTGCCTCCAACAAGAACCGCAGATGCCCCAGGACCGGGTAGTTTCGCAACACCGAGTGCTTGCGCTGGACGAGGTCGTAGATACCCACGGCCGCAATGGCCCCGATCACGACAGCGGGGATCCACCAGCCCCACGGCCCCATGACAGCCAACGGCACAAATGCCCCCGCGAGAGCTGTCAACAATGCGACGCAGACAAACCGGATCAATGCAGCCCACCTTTCGCGGCGCAGTCTTTCCGCGAATGTTAGGCGCACAGCGCGGCGAGGTGGCGATCCGAGTTCGGTTTCAACTGGGGGAGTCGGACGTTGTGGTCAACCTGGGGACGGTACATCGTCGCGATGGCGGGTCCGGTTTCCGCCGGCGCGCTTCGCGTCGTACATGGCGGCATCTGCAGCGCCAACGAGGCCATCGATGAGGCTCCGATCAACGTCGGTGTCCAGTGGCGCGCTGGCGGTACCGATGCTGGCGGTGATCTGCATCGGAAGACCGGCAATGGCTTGGCAAAGCCGCTCGGCCATGGCGGCGGGATTGGTCACATTATCGATGTCAGCGATGACGAACTCTTCGCCGCCGGCCCGGCCGATCACCGCGGTGGCACGGCAGTGATCCCGGAGCGTGGCGCTGACGTCGACCAACGCTCGATCGCCCGCCGCATGGCCCTGGGCGTCGTTGAGTTGCTTGAAGTTGTCCAGGTCGACCATGGCAACCACCAGGTATTTGCCTGCCGCGCCTTGATAGCGCATCAGCAGTTCGTAGGCCGAGTGGTAGAAGGAGCGGCGGTTCAGCAGGCCGGTGAGCGAATCGCGGTCGGAGCTGCGCAGATCAGTTCTCAAGCTATGCACCAGCGAATGGATTCCGAAAGGCACGCCGATATTGAGCGCTCCCACAGTGATGAGGGATGCCGCCACCAGCGACAGGTCTCCGGTGGCGGCGGCGAGTCGTCCGGCCAGGATCGCTGAACAGGCCACGGCCACAGCCAGATTGCTGGCCAAGAGTTTGGTGGTGTGGAAGTAGGCGATGTATCCGCCGATCACGGCGAAGATGTGGCACCCCTCTAATCCCGCGTACGGGTTGGACTGCGCCAGGCAGATCGCGGCGATCGAGGCACTGCCCATCAGGCAGAGCAGGAATGACTGTCTGCGGGTGGGCCATCGTCTCAGCCAGAGGCTTGCGCTGATGGCACCGGATGCTGCCGCGAAGATCGACAGCCACACAGTGCCGATGTGATTAGGCCCGGCCGGACTCCCGAGCATCAGGATCGGCAGCGCCGCCAGCAGTATCGTGCAGCCGAATGTCGCTGCCCGCCATTGTGTTTCGAGATTACGATCTTCCAGGTAGGCGCTGAACCAGTCGAACTGATCGGACTGCTGCCACCATCGGCGTGTCCACTGAACCATTGCCTACCTCCGCGCCTTACGAACCGAGGGCGCCCCCCTGCCGTGAGCTTGCTCGGCCATCGCGTCGGTATCTATTTGCGGACACGATACATCGTCAAATTGGCGGCCGCGCATCCACGAGCACAGCGGCCGGCCAGAGCAAGTCAGCCGTGCGGAACAGGTCGTCGTCGAACTACGTAGCATGTTGGACTCGACCGACCATCGAAAAGTTCTGTGGTACAAGGCTTATCGCAACCATATGGTTAAGTCGGGGCTTCGAGCCCATAAGGAACATTCAGAAGAGTTGCGCCCTGGGAGCGGTGGCCGTTTAGAGAGGTGCGCGATGAGGATGAGCAGGGCGCCTTGGGGGCGAGCCATGATCGTATTGGCGGCCGCTACGATTGTCACTGGCGCCGCCGTTGTCGGCGGGCGGGTTTTGATGAGTCCCGCTGTGGGAGAAGCACCTGCAGTGGTTCCGGTAGACACATCTAAGCCGTGGCAACCGTTACCAGCCCGACGGGATTGCAGTGCGCGATGTGGAGCAGCCTGGGAGATACGGCGGCATTCTGTTTCGGAGCCATTCCTGGACTCGATCATCCAGCAAACCAGGTCTACGCGGGGGACCACAGGTCAGCTTTCGACCAGGGCGCGCCCCCCGACTCCGACAAGCTCAATGGGAAGCCCCTGGCATCGGGCGAGAAGGTGATACTGGGTGCCGGGGGACCTGATGGGCGGTGACCAGATCAGGTGCGGTGTTCAAAATGTTCTCGTCGCGTGCATATTGATTGAAGGATTCAGCCAAAACCACGGCGACGACACCGCGCAACGGCACGGCTTCGTCCTCAATTCCCAACGCAGTTGGACGTTTTGAGCTTCACTGCGGCCGCTTCTTAGCAAGCGGGCGAGAGGCTCGGTGACGCGCTGACCATGCGAAAGACCCCGTACCGACGCCTGGATGCGCGGTAAGTCCTGATTAGGCCGTACGGTGGGGTAGGTGATTGAACCTTTCGCACCTGATGCCCGTGACTAACGCCTCTATTTGCACCGTGCTGCGCGAGCGCGCCGGGCTGCAGCCCGATGACACAGCGTTCACATTTATCGATTACGAGCAGGACGGGGCCGGCATTGCAGCAAGTCTGACCTGGTTGCAGCTGTATCGGCGAACGCTGAGCGTCGCAGCCGAGCTCAGGCTCCGCGCGTCGGCCGGTGACCGGGCGGTGATATTGGCACCGCAAGGACTTGATTACATCGCCGCGTTCCTCGGCGCATTGCAGGCCGGACTGATCGCAGTTCCCCTTTCCGTTCCGCTCGGTGGCGCCAGCGATGACCGCGTCAGCTCAGTGCTGCGTGACGCGTCGCCGTCTGTCGTCCTCACCACGTCCGGTGTCGTAGGCCCGGTTGTCGAGGCTGTCATGTCGGGCTCCGACGCAGCTGCTCCGCGAGTCGTCGAGCTTGATCTGCTGGACTATGATTCGCCGACGAGATCCGGAAGCGGACGCGAGAATCACAGCGGCACAGCGTATTTGCAATACACATCCGGCTCGACGCGTCAGCCCGCCGGTGTCATGGTGACGCACCAAAACGTGATGTCCAATCTCGGGCAGTTAATCTCTGACACGTTCGAGAATCACGGTAAGTTTGCGCCGCCGCAGACCACGGTCGTCTCATGGCTGCCCTTCTATCACGACCTGGGCCTGATCTGCGGCATAGCTTTTCCGATAGTCGCGGGACTGCGGACCGTACTGATGAGCCCGGCGGCTTTCCTGGAGAAACCAGCCCGCTGGATGCAGGCGGTAGCCAGCAACACCCAGACGTACACGGGGGCGCCGAACTTCGCCTATGAACTGGCCGCGCGGCGCACCACCGACGAGGACATGGCCGGGCTCGACTTAGCGGACGTCCACACGTTCGCGTTCGGCGCCGAACGAGTCCACGCGGCTACGATCAGGAGGTTCACCAAGCGGTTCGCCCGCTTCAACCTCCGCGATACGGCGTTGCGGCCGGGGTACGGCCTCGCGGAGGCGACGGTCTACGCGACGTCGAACCCGCCGGGGCGGCCAGTGACGATTGCCCGATTCGACTACGAGCAGCTGTCGGCCAGCAGGGCGAAGCCGTGCGGCGACGAAGACGGTGTCGAACTGGTCAGCTGCGGCGTACCCCGTGCGGCGACGGTGCGGATCGTCGACCCCGAGACCCGCGTGGAGAATTCGGCAGGCACGGTGGGGGAGGTCTGGATGCACGGCGACAACGTCGCCGACGGCTACTGGCAAGATCCCCAAGCGTCGGAGCAGACATTCGGAGGGAAGTTGGTCGATCCGTCGCCGGGCACCCCGCACGAGCTCTGGCTGAAGACCGGAGATTTAGGCTTCCTCTCCGACGGCGAGTTGTTCATCATCGGGCGCATCAAGGACCTGTTGATCATGTACGGCCGCAACCATTCTCCAGATGACATCGAGGCGACGATCCAGGAGATCACCGGAGGCCGTTGTGCGGCGATCGCGGTTCCGGATCATCACACCGAGAAGCTGGTTGTCATCATCGAATTCAAGAAGCGGGGCGACTCCCACGAGGACGCGATGGACAAGCTCGAACTCGTCAAGCGTGAATCGACCTCGGCGATATCTAACTCGCACGGGATAAGCGTCGCGGACCTCGTTGTCGTAGGTCCCGGCTCGATTCCCATCACCACGAGCGGCAAGGTGAGGCGGGCAGCGTGTGTCGAGCAGTACCGAAGAGACGATTTCGTACGCTTGGACGCCTAGGCGCACCGACTCGGGCTAGCTGGTGATTCCAGCCAGTTCGTGTGCCACCGCATCGAAGGCCCGCAGCGTGTCCAACAGCATCTGCGGGTCCCCAGCATCCGACTGGGCAGATAACTTGGCGGCCACCACCTCCGCGGTGCGGTCGACGTAGATCATCTGGCCACACATCCCCTGGCACAACACGACGTTGCTGCCCGGGTAGGGAAACCACACTTGGTTGCGGTACATCCCGCCGGGCATTTGGGTGTCGTCGGGGCTGGCGGCGAACGCCTGACGCGAGTCGGGCCCGCCGTCGAGAGTGTCGGCGATCCACGCCACCGGCACCACCTGCTGGCCGGTCAACGAGACACCGTCGCGCAAGAACAGCGACCCGAACCGGATCATGTCGGTCAGACAGGCGCTGATGCCGCCGTCGAACAGTCCGGTGCCGTCTTTGTCTACGCCGATGTTCGCGTCGCATTGGGCGCCGATGCGGCTCCACAGCAGTTCCGACATCAGTTCGGGCATCCGCTGGCCGCCAGCGACCTCGCAGATCCAGCCGAGCACGTCGGTTTCGCACGAGCGATATTCGAACGGGCCGCCGTGCGCCGACTTCTGCCGCAATGTCAGCAGGAAGTCACGCAGCGTGGCGGGGCCCTCCGGACTGCTCCGGGGTGCCCAGCCCATCGACTCGTCGAGCACGTGTATCTCCGCGGTCGGGTGAAGGTAATTGTCCGAGAAGGCGATACCCGACCTCATGTCCAGCAGGTTGCGCACCGTCGCACCGTCGTAGCCGCAATTCGCCAGGGCGGGAACGTATTTCGTGACTGGCGCGTCGAGTTCGATCGCCCCGGCCCCGTGCAGTGCGCCTACCACCGCGGCCACCAGCGACTTGCTGACCGAGAAGAGCAGGTGCCGGGTCTGCGTAGCCATGCCGCCGAGGTACTCCTCGGCCACCAGCGAACCGCGGTAGGCGACGGCCCACCCGTCGGTAGCGGTGCTGGCCATCACCGCGCCCACGGTGGTGGCCACCCCCTCGGTGCCGGTTACCGGGATCTCGGCCAGCGGAGCAGTGGCCGCGGGCAACACGGCGACCGGCCCGGTGCCGCGCGAGATCACCGCGGTCGGCACGAAGTCTTCGACGTGTTGGAAGGACCACTGCGAATACGGCGCCGACAGCCAGTTGTCCAGTGAGATGCCGGCCGGGGCGCTCACGCTCACGCGCGCGCGACGAGCCGCGAGACAATCGGCGCGGCCGCCACCAGGGGCGTCGAGACAAACTTCGCTTTCATGCCCTTGACCCAGCGCCGACAGCGCTCGCTGAGCTGATAGTCGTCGGTCTGTAGGTGTGAGCGGGTGACGAGCACGCCGAGTTGGGCGCCCTCGGAACGTAAGTCGCCCGGCGCCGCGACTCGCATGTAAAAGGCCTCGGACCCGTCGAGCAGCGTGGCCCAGTCGTTGGCGGACCGCGCAAAGGAGACGCGCCCGTCGTCGTCGATGCGCCATACGCCGGTGCGTGGCGTCGCGGTGAAGATTTCAAGATCCGGCGACGTCTCCGTGATGATCACCTGGCCCCATACCTCGTCCTCGCCATAGCCGCGCTCCCAGCGCGCGTTGATCTCATCGATGTCGAGTTCGTACTCCACGTCCATGTACTCAAGCAGGTGGAAGAGAAACAGCGGCATGTCCGCGTAGGCCTCGGTGGTCAGGTTCGTCATGGGGCTGGCGCCACTCAGGCGCGGATTCACCTCGCCGAGATAGAGCTCGTCGGTGTCGAGGTCATGCAGAAGGTCCACCTCGAAGTAGCCGCGGAAACCCTCGCGGCGCATGACATCGCCCAGCTTTCCCACCATTTCTCGCGCGGCGTGCGTCTGTGCGGGGGGCAGCACCTCGCGCCAGATGTCATTGCCGCACCAGCTGCCCCTGTGCGGAGTCAGCTCCGAATAACCGACGAGACTGGTCATTGCGGGGCCAATCACGGTGCCGTGGCGGGTCACGGCGCCCTCGAGGCACACCTCCACATTGCGGATCCGCTTCATGACCTTGAGTTCCTGCCCGACCAGGTCGTCGGCGCATTTGTCCCAGTCGCCCTGACCGTGCACAAAGAACGTCCCGCTGCCGGCGTTGCCGTAAGCGATCGAGATGACAAGGTCATCTCCTAATCCGGCGTTTTGTGCGAGCGCCAGCAATTCGTCGTACGAACCGGCCCGCCCGATCGTGTTAGGCACGCTCGGCACGCCCGCGTCGTTGGCCAGGCGCGTCATGACGATCTTGGAGCCCAGGCGCTGGCGCACCTCGATCGGCGGGTGCATGACCTCGAGACCCGCCTGCCGCGCGAGGCCCTGGATTTCCTCGTTCAGCATCACGAAGCAGGCCTTGCCACCGGGACCTCGACCCCCGATGAAGTCGAGCGTCTCGGGATCGGACAGCAGGTGGCTGCAGACCTCGTCCATGGAGTCAAAATCACGTCGGTCGCGTCGCCGGGGCACGAATACGCGCGAATGTGTGCCCTCGAAAGAGTCAAAGTAGGTGAGGTAGAAGAAGTTTCGTATCCAGCGGTCAACACCTAGCAGGTTGAACGGGGTCGGAGAGATGAAGTAGAGCGGCACGGTGTTGTTGTGAAAGAACGCCCGTACGTCCGAAAGTCCGTTCAGCACGCGGTGTGGCTCGGGCACGGTCACGCCAGCCGCGCTGTCGTCGTCGCCCGGGTCCGGCGCAGGGACGGCGGCGGGGGAGCAGCAGTTGGCGCGGCGTCGATGAGCTGACATACCTTCATTCGACAAGTGTGCGCCCTATCCGTGCCCCGTGTCGAAGTGAAGGGTGCCTGAACGCCGACCGGGCAGGGCCAAAAATCTCCGCAGGTCAGACCGGCGTTTACCGGCAACCAGGGGCGAACTTGCGGTGATCCGTTTGTTCGGAAGATGTTGTAGCGCAACATAACTCGCGGGCTATGGGGAGTGGGTACAATCTGGCAAACGCGGCGCCCGCTCGGCCGATTGGTCAAGCAGGCACCGCGCAAGCTGGTCTTTACAGCGGGATCCAAACGCCGAAGAAGTCGATGCCCCATTGGTTGAATCCGGGATCCCACCTCGGTGTTTGTTGGTAACCGAAGTAGTTGATCGGACCATCGTTCCATCGCCCGCCGGGCGGCGGAAGGGGTCGGTTGTAGGCCGGCCTTGGTGGCTCACCCGGGCCCCAGGGCCCTTGCCCGTTCCCCCAGGGGGCTCCCTGGAAGTAGCCATGTTGCGCGTCTCCATGCCACGGGCCGTTGCCGCCCGGTCCGCCTGGTCCGCCTGGTCCGCCGAATTGTCCGGGCCCACCGGGGCCGCGTGCGCCTGGTCCGCCTGGCCCACCCGGTCCGCCCGGTCCACCGAATTGACCTGGTCCGCCGGGGCCGTGTGCGCCGGGCCCAGCCGGTCCGCCCGGTCCACCGGGGCCCTGTGCGCCGGGTCCGCCTGGTCCGCCGGGGCCCTGTGCGCCGGGTCCGCCCGGTCCGCCCGGACCGTGTGCGCCAGGCCCACCCGGGGTCCCGCCGCCGGGTTCGCCGGGGGCGCTCGGAGCCAGGGGCGGCGTGAGCGGAGCTGCATCGGCAAAACCGACTCCGACACCCAATGCCGCCGCGCCAAGCGCGCCAGCACTGGCTACCCCTCCAGCCAGTTGCTTCAATTTCATCGTCTTGCACCTATCTACTCGTGAAATCATCGAATAACCGCTAGAGGCCAGACAGCCCCCCGATGGGCCCGGTTCGATCGGCCAACGTCCGTATTGAATGCCATTGGGGCACAAAAATTTCCAATTGGCTCTGGCCTCTGAGTGCATCTCGCGGTCAAGAACCGAGATCGCGGCCTACGTACAGCGAGTCTTGCAGAAGTCGATGACGCAAATCGGTCACGCGCGCAACTGTGCTCCTACTGCGACGTTGCCGAGACCATTTCGCCCATGCATGTCCGCGAGGCGAGTCCTGAGCTACCGCGCCAGGTGCCGGTCGGTCCATTGCCCTGGCGGGGGCGGCGGGCGCTCCAGGCTGCTGCTAACTTTCCTGGGGTGACGTTCTCAGCTGCTTGTCCAGTCGCGCGGTGGATCGCCCCCTTCCTCACGGTTGCGGCGGTAGCCGCCACCGGTGTTCTTGCCAATCCGGTGCAGGTCCGCCCCGCTCCGGCGGTGCGGTTGGCGAGCGACGGGGATCCGCTGGCCGGTGCGCCGTTCTACGTGAATCCCAATTCGGCGGCCATGCGCGCCGCGCAGAGCGCCGATCCGCCGAACCCTCAGTTGAGCGCCATCGCCAACACGCCGCAGGCGTACTGGATCGTTCCGGGCGGTTCGGCGGCCACGGTCGGGAAGTACACCGGCGACGCGGCGGCCGCCGGCGCGATCCCGGTTCTGACGATTTATGGAATCCCGCACCGCGACTGTGGCAGCTTCGCTGCCGGTGGCATGGGGTCGGCCGACGACTACCGCGGGTGGATCGACGGCATCGCAGCCGGCGTGGGAGCGTCGCGGGTCGCGATCGTCGTCGAACCCGATGCACTCGCGATGGCCGACTGTCTTTCGGGTGATCAGCGCCAAGAACGCTACGACTTGATTCGCTACGCCGTCGACACCCTGACCCGGGATCCGAACGCGGCGGTGTACGTGGATGCCGGTCACTTGCGCTGGCACAGCGCCGAGGACATGGCCGCTCGGCTCAACCAGGCCGGTGTCGGCCACGCGCGGGGTTTTAGCGTCAACACCGCGAACTTCTTCACCACCGGGGACGAAATCGGTTACGGGGAAGCAATTTCGGGGCTCACGAATGGGTCGCACTACGTGGTCGACACGTCACGTAACGGTGCCGGGCCAGCGCCCGACGCCGAGCTCAACTGGTGCAACCCCAGCGGCCGGGCGCTGGGCACTCCGCCTACGGCGGCCACCGGGGGCGCGCATGCCGACGCCTACTTGTGGATCAAACGGCCCGGTGAATCCGACGGATCATGCGGCAAGGGTGATCCGCCGGCGGGGAACTTCGTGAGTCAGTACGCCATCGAGCTGGCCCGCAACGCAGGCCAGTAGGCGCCAACGCCGCCATCGGCAGGCCCGCTATCGTCTGCTGGTGGCCATATCTACTCCCTCGAGCGCAGCGCTCGCGGCGATGCTGACGATAACCGCGTGCGCAACAGCGCCCCACGGCGCCGCCGACCCGACACCCTCACAATCGCCGTTCCCGACCGGAAAATCCGGCACCTCGATCCACGTCACGGAGTACAGCAGCGCGACCGCCGACGTCACGCTCAACAACGCGAACTGGGTCTCCGGCTGCTCAGGCAGCGGGGGCTGCAACGTCATCGAACTGACCATCGTCGGCAAATCCGACGCACCATTCAGTTACAGCCAGACCTCCATCACAGCCGCCTCGTCCCCATGGCGGCAAGACCCGTATCGCGACATTCAGGGTGGCTCGTCGACCGTGGACTACCAGACGATCAACAAGACGCCGCCCCTGCGTTCGGGCACCGTCACCAACGGCCAAACCGCGCACGGGTTCATCGGCTACGACGCCAACGTGGGCCAGGGCGATGTCTACATCGAGTTCAACGACCCCAACGCCCCGGCGGCGCCCACGCCGTTAGCAGGCTGGAAGGTCCACACTTAGCGTGGAGACCGGCGGCTCACCACATCAGGAGTCCGTAAAGGTCCCCTGCGATCGGCTGGCCGCGATTGTAATGTCTGCCTATGCACGCAGCGGACATCGCCGAGGACTTCCCGGTGATCACCATCGACGCGGAAGCGATCGTGGCCGTCCGCATGATCGCCGAACAAACCCTGCCCGGGATATTGGTCGTTGATGCATCCGGCGGACCCTTCGCCGTGCTCCCCGCCTCACAGGTGGTTCGGTTTATCGTGCCCCGCTACGTGCAGGACGATCCGGTGCTGGCCGGAGTGCTGAGCGAAACGGTTGCCGACCACATCGCCGAGCGCCTGAGCGGCAAGGCGGTCGGTGCGATGTTGCCGGACCACTTGGTCGATGTGCCGCCCGCTCAGTTCGACGACACCGTCCTAGAGGTGGCTGCGAAGATGGCGCGACTACGTACACCGCTGATCCCGGTGGTCAAGCAGGGGAGATTGCTGGGTGTGATTACGGCGTCCCGACTGCTAGCCGCGGTGCTGAAGTCGTGATCGCTGGTTGGCGGTATGCGGCGGGGCACCGCGTGCACGCTCGGCGGCGGTGCAGAGGATGACTACCGTTTACGCCATTTACGCGACCACGATATTCGTGGTCGCCTTCGTATTGATCGCCTCTGATCGCCTCAACAAGACGCTGGTGGCCCTGGGTGGCGCAACGGCCATGTTCGTACTGCCCGTGATCAATTCGCATGAAGTCTTCTATTCAGAAGAAACCGGGGTCGACTGGGACGTCATATTTTTGCTTCTGGGGATGATGATCATCGTCAGCGTGGTGCGGCAGACTGGCGTGTTCGAATACGTGGCAATCTCGGCGGCCAAGCGCGCCAAGGGCTCTCCGCTGCGGATCATGATCTTCCTGTTGCTGGTGACCGCCATCGGATCGGCCTTCCTGGACAACGTCACCACTGTGTTGTTGATCGCACCCGTCACGTTGCTGGTCTGCGAGCGGCTGGGGATCAGTCCCGCACCATTTCTGATCGCCGAGGCATTTGCAGCCAACATCGGCGGCGCCGCGACGCTGGTCGGCGATCCGACCTCGATCATCATCGGCACCGGAGCCGGTCTGAGTTTCGTCTCTTTCCTGGCCAACATGACGCCGGTGGTAATCGTCGTCCTGGGTGCTTTGGTGGTGCTTTTGCCTCGGTTGTTTCCTGACGCGTTCGCCGTTGATGACAAGCGGATAGCCGATGTCATGTCGCTGGACGAGAGTGAAGCGATCCGCGATCGTCGATTGTTGATTCAGTGCGGGATCGTCTTGCTCTTGGTGTTCGCCGGTTTCGTCACCCATAAGCAAATCCACATGGAACCGTCACTGGTGGCGATGACCGGCGCGGGCCTCCTCATCGTGATCTCCGGCTTGGGCCGCGAGTTCTACCTGTCAAGTGTCGAGTGGGAGACGCTGCTGTTCTTTGCCGGGTTGTTCGTGATGGTCGGCGCGCTGGTGAGGACGGGCGTGATAGATAAAGTCGCTCACGCCGCTGGCGATGCGATCGGCAGCAGTCCACTGATGGCGACCATGGTGATTCTCGGTGCGTCCTTCCTTGTCAGCGGCTTCGTGAACAACGTCCCCTATGCGGCCACGATGACACCGATCGTCGGTCAGTTTGCCTCGTCGATGCACGGCCTCCACAACGACGTCCTGTGGTGGGCCCTCATCTCCGGCACCGTTATGGGGGGCAACCTCACAGCCGTCGGGGCGAGCGCCAACGTCGTTGTGATGGGGATTGCCGGGCGCGCCGGCCATCCAGTCTCTTTTGGGGAGTTCACCCGAAAGGGGGCGGTACTGACCGCGGTTTCGCTGCTGATCTCCGTTGGCTATCTCTGGGTGCGCTACTTCCTGCTTGCGTAGCTGTGCTACCGGACCGCGGCCACCTTGGCGTTAAAATGCTTGCCCCGCAAGCTTCTCCGAGGGAGCCGTCTTCGTGTCCGTGTGGATCAGCGCCATTACCTTTTCGTAGCGTCGGATAACGGCGTCGCGATCTCCTGCGTCGGGCACGGTATCCATGTTTAGCTTCCGAATGGCCTCGGCTTGGCGCATCAGCACGGTTCGCCGGGAACGGTCGGGCGTTTGTTCGACGATCTTCGCCAGTGCTTCGAGTTGCCGAATCATGATCGCGGGCATGCCGGCTGCTGCCTGTCGGATTGTGTCGAACGCACGCTGCACGAGCCGTTCAAAGTCCGGCTGGTAGGCGATCACGCGTATCTCTCCGTCGGCGTCACGCCGGATACGTTGTGGATGCCATGAACGGGAGATCTGACACAGTGCGTCGGCGATCCAGTCGACACAAGTCATTCCTGTGACCGTGTCGTTGACCGCGGGTGACAGCGCACGCAGGGCGATCTCGACCAACTGATCGACACCGAACGAAATGTCCTGAGGAAGCGTCCGGTACGCGCCGGCGATATGGCCCGTAGCGAGACTTTTTTCGACAGCGGCGACCGCGCTGGCGGGCCACACGCGTGCCATTACCTGACCTACGACAAAGAAATGCCCTGGACGATAGGGTAATTCGACAACCGCGCCGGCCTTCGAAGCGACCTTCACCAGTCTCTCCATACGAATCACCTGCAGGTAGCCGCTGCGCGGGGTGCGGATCGGGGCACCAGACTCTGCCAACCGCGCCAACAATTCCTCCGAGGACGGGCCGCACTCCAACCCACTGGCGGGTACGGCCCCTCGAGCCTCGGCCGCAATCTCGGCGTACAGAGTCCTGGCGACGCTTGCGATGACAACCGGAAGCTGAATCATCGTGGCGACGTGGTTGAGGAAGTAGATCAGCACGGCCACGTTCGCCAGGGTCAGCGTCAGGGCCACGGTGATCGACAGGTGCGGCACAAAGTCACCGTGCTCGCCACCCCCGACCGATACCAGCGTGATCATTGCGTAGCAGAACGTGGCAACGAAAGCCCCCAGCGCTACCTGCGTTCCGACGTCGCGGACGCAGTTGCGCAACATTCTCGGCCCAAATTGAGTCGAGGCAAGCGTCAGGACCACGATGGTGATCGAAAAGACGATGCCAATGACCGTTATGACCGCCGCGGCAATTGTGGTCAGGATGACTCGGGCGGTATCGGCGGTGCCGTTGAGCACCCACGCTGGGAAATGAATCAGTCCATCATAGTAAGCGCGGTCCGCGGTATAGGTGCCGACGAATAAGATTGATATGCCTACGGTTTCAATCACCGGAACGACCCATAGATTGGTCCGCAGGGCTTCCCGCCGCCAATCGGCTTCCAGGTACGCGTGACCAAACATCACAACACGACCGTGGATTGCATCAGCGCCGCGCTACGGCCAATTTCATTAATCCGCATGGGTGTCACTATTGCTCACCGCAAAGTCGTGGTCGTCAGGCGAGTTCCGACGAGCCGGTGGGCGGTTGGGTGCCGGCGCGACAGCCCGGCGGGGCCCAGACAACGGTAATGATTTGAGCCGTCCCACCCGGGTCGTGCGAGCTATCCGGGATTCAACGTCGAAGGCCACGATCTGTGCGCTGGCATTTGGGATTCGACTGACGATCATTGCGATCTTGTCGGCGGTGCGATCATGAAGCAACCGGCCCACCAGCGGAGAGTGTTCGCGCCGCGGCAACAGCACCGTCACTCTGGCATCCGGATGGTCGCGGAGCGTCTGGCAGACCAACCCGTGGGCTGCCACACCCAACCGGCGGTCTGGGCACTCGAGCATGTCCAGCCGAGTGTCCTGCTCGAAACGATCCCAGAACTGCCGCAACAACTTTGCCCGAGCCGGATCCAGGATGAAATGCACCGCGACCAACTCGTCGGCATGCAGGCTTTTTGCGTAGCGCATCGCTTCGATTTCAGCGAGGTCGACTGAATCGACGAAGACGAACACCCGATGTCGCGGATGTCTATCGAACCGTGGTTGCTCCGTGGGACACATGTCTAGGGCTGCCGCCTCGGCGCGGTACTGGCGGTTCAACCGCATCAGCGCGAGAACCAGGACCGGAAACACAACAACGATCAGCCATGCGCCCTCGTCGAACTTGGCTATCGCGAAAATCCCCACGACGAGCGCAGACAATATTCCTGCGGACAGATTGACCACCAGCTTGTAACGCCAACCGGGGTCGCGATGTGTCAGGTGATGCTTGGTCATTCCGAAACCCGCCATCGTAAAGGCGCTGAACACCCCCATCGCGAACAGCGGCACCAGCGCGCTGACCGACCCGCCCGTGGCCAGCAGTAGGAGCAATGCGAGAGCCGTCAATGCCATGATGGCGTTGGAAAACACCAGACGATGACCACGTTTCATCAGCGGTCGGGGCAGGAAGCGGTCTGCGGCAACAAAGTTGGCCAGAGCGGGGAAGCCGTTGAAGCTGGTATTGGCGCCGTTGTACAGGATCGCTGCGCTGGCGGCCTGCAAAAGGAAATACAAAATGTGCCCGAGCATCCCGCCGCCGAAGACCGCGCGGCCGATTTCGGACAGCATTGACGGATATCCAGCCACATAGGGGGTGGCGTGGGTCGCGTAAGCAAGCCACGCGACACCAGCCAACAGGGAGCCAAGAATCCAGGCCATGATGGTCAGGACACGGCGCGCGTTGATCCCCTGCGGCGCGCGAAAGAGGTTGACAGTGTTAGAAATTGCTTCGACGCCGGTCAGCGAGGAGCCGCCATTGGCGAATGCTCTGAGGATCACGAGCACGGTCGCACCCATCACCAGGCCATTGCCCTGTTGGACCGGGACCGCTCCGTCGAGATGTTGAGGGTCGTAAACCGGTAAAGTCCAGAAGATCTCGCGAACTACGCCAGCCACGACGAGCAGCCCGAGCATGAAGACGAAGGCGTACGTCGGCACAGCGAAAGTCCGGCCTGCCTCGCGCAATCCCCGTAGGTTTGCAAAACAAAAGACCAAGACTGAAGCCAGCGTGATCTCCAAGCTGTAGGGGCCGAGAATCGGTATCGCAGACACCACCGCGACGGTGCCCGCGGCACACTGGATGGCGACGGTGACCACATAATCGATTAACAATGCGGCGGCCGCGACCTGCGCCACCCGCGGTCCGAAGTTCTCTCTGGCGACGATATAGGAACCGCCGGCCCGGGTGTAGGTCATGACGACTTGGCGATACGACGCGGCCACGAGCGCCAGGATCACCAAGATCACGCCGGTGATCGGAAGCAGTAACACGAACGCGGCCATCCCTGCTGCGGGCAGCAATTCGACCAGAATCTGCTCGGGGCCGTAGGCCGTTGACGAGATCGCATCTGGTGAAAGCGCTCCGAGCGCAACGCTATTCGACAGCGTCTCGTGCTCCAGATCGCTGGTGATCTTTGGCCTGCCAAGGAAGAACCGCTTACACACATCGGAGAATGATGGCGGTATCGCCCGCTGGTCAGGTTGGCCAGTCATGGAACATTTCTAGCCGAACGGGAAACTTAGTGACGTCTCCCTTAACGGAATCTTGACGGATCCCCCCACCGGTCGATATGAATCGCCCGCCTCATGTTGGAGCAGTAACAATTCCGTCGGCCCGCTGACCGTGCGCATTACCTCGGCTGTTGGCCGACGACGGGCTAGATTACCGATATGCGCATTGTTCGCCTGTGCGGTGCAGTCCTGACGATCCTGGGCGCGGCGTGGTTGCTGGCAGCCCCCGTCGGCGCGCAACCGCCGTCCAAACTCACCGATCACGTCACCGACAGCTCCGGGGTGCTGACGGATTCCAGTCGGTCGACGGTCAACTCGGCCATCGACCGGCTTTCCCAGAACCGGCACATTCAGCTGTGGGTGGTCTACGTCGACAACTTCTCCAGGTTCAAACCCGAAAACTGGGCCGACAAAACCCGCGACGCCAGCGGGATGGGCGATAGCGATGTGCTGCTTGCCGTAGCCACGAACACTAAGTTGTACGCTTTCGTCGTGCCGTCCAAGGCGCAGGGCATCACCCCAGCCGAGTTAAATAGCCTGCAGAGCAACAAGATTGAGCCGGCGGTCGGTGCCAAAGACTGGAGCGGTGCCGCGGTCGCTGCGGCCGACGGGTTGAACACATCGACAAGCTCAGCCAGTTCGTCAAACCACACCTGGCTGTGGATCGCGATCGGCGTCTTCGTCGTCGTGGTCCTTATTGTGGTGATCCTGGTGCTCCTTCGTGCGCGCCACCGCAGGCGCGCGGCGCGGCCGGTCGGCCCCGCCGGTGGGCATCCCAACCTTGGCGGGCGCGTCGATTCCTTGGGGCCGGCGTTGTCCACGGCCGACGCCCGATTGCGCCAAATCTCGGACTACGTCGCCAGGCATCAGCAGTCCATCGGGGCCGAGGCCAAGAGCCGCCTCGACGAGACGAAACGGTATGTGGCAGCGGCACATAGCAAGGAAGCAAGCAACCCCGCCGGAGCGATATCCGATGCGAACCGGGCGTCGACGCTGGCCGCCCAGGCACAAACGGCGGCAAACGCCGACGTTCTGGCGGCGCACCGCACGCCACGACGTCGCGGCTCTTAGCGTGGACGAACTCCTCGGATCGTCGTGTCCCTGCGGGAGTGACGAAAGCTATCGGGTGTGCTGCGGGCCGTTTCACCGCGGCGAGTCGCAGGCGCGATCGGCCGAGGAGTTGATGCGATCGAGATATTCGGCATTCGCCCACGGTGACGCCGACTATCTATTCCGCACGTGGCACCCGCGCACGCGACCGGACGACGTGACCATTGACCCGCGCATCACCTGGACCGGTCTCGAGGTGATCGACTCTGTCGCGGGCGGCCCAGACGACGATCGCGGTGAGGTGGAGTTCAAGGCCTTCTTCGAGTCCGCGGGCCGCGCCGACAGCCTGCACGAGCGCAGTCGCTTCGAGCGCCGCGCCGGCCGGTGGTTTTATCTCGACGCCAGGGAAGATCTGTAGCCGCCTCAAACGTTGACAAGCCGAAAGGTAGACCCACAACAGGAACGAGGCACCGCCCATGACCGCAGAATTGCCTACCGAAGCACTGGAGCTGCGTTCCTTGGTTAAATCCGATGGCACGCTGGAACTTTCGCTACACGATGTTCCTGTCCCGATCCCGGACGCCAACGAAGTGCTGGTGCGTGTCGAGGCCTCGCCGATCAACCCCTCAGACTTAGGCCTTCTCACTGCGGGCGCGGACATGACCACCGCGACCGTCGCGGGCACGCCCGAGCGTCCCGTCGTCACCGCCCCGATCGGCGAGGCGGCCCTGGGAGCGCTTTCGGCCAGACTCGACAAGTCCCTTCCCGTCGGCAATGAGGGCGCGGGCACGGTGATCGCGGCGGGGTCGTCCCAAGCGGCCCAGGCCCTCATCGGTAAGACCGTGGCGATTGCGGGCGGCGCGATGTACTCGCAATACCGGGCGGTGGACGCGTCGGCCTGTCTGGTCCTGCCCGAGGGGGCGACGGCCAGGGACGGGGCATCGTCGTTCGTCAATCCGATGACGGCACTGGGAATGACGGAAACCATGCGCCGCGAAGGACATTCGGCCCTCGTGCACACGGCCGCGGCGTCAAACCTCGGCCAAATGCTGGTCAAGCTCTGCCAGCAAGACGGCATCCCGCTGGTCAATATCGTCCGCAAACCCGAACAGGAGAAGTTGCTGAGGTCGCTCGGCGCAACCCATGTCCTCAACTCCACATCGGCGTCGTTCTCGGCCGATCTCGTCGAGGCGCTCAAGGCGACGTCGGCGACGCTTGCGTTCGACGCCACGGGCGGTGGAACGCTGGCGAGCCAGATCCTCGACGGCATGGAGAAGGCGGCCAATGCGACCGCGGGGGAGTACTCGCGCTACGGGTCGTCCGTCCACAAGCAGGTCTACATCTACGGCGGACTCGACACCAGCCCCACGGTGCTCACCAGAAGTTTCGGGATGGCATGGGGTGTCGGTGGGTGGCTGCTCACCCCATTCATTCAAAACGCCGGAGCCGAGACCTTTGGCCGGTTGCGCGCTCGCGTGGCCGCGGAACTCACCACGACGTTCGCGAGCAGCTACACCCGGGAGGTTTCACTCGCTGGCATGCTCAGGCCCGATGCGTTCAATGAATACGTCAAGCGAGCAACCGGCGAGAAATTCCTGGTGACCCCGTACGCCGTCCCCTAACCGGCTTTCGTGGAGCGAGTGACGGGATTCGAACCCGTGTATACGGCTTTGCAGGCCGCTGCCTAGCCGCTCAGCCACACCCGCACGAACGGCAACCCTGCCAGTACAGGCCGTTGCGGCCCAGGGTTTCCCTCGGCGCGATCATTTCGGTTGGGCCGCTTTCGGTCCTCTGTCAGGGCAAACGGCCGCGATGGGGCCGATCGAGCGGTCTGCGTTCACAGAACCTTAGGAAGTTGAAGCTAACGGGAGACTGGCCATGTGCAGACCATAAGTCATGCAAACAGCAGCTAAAACATGACGATAGTCTTGTTACGACCGTGAGATCAAACCGTCCGGAGGAACCAATGCATGCGTCGGTGAACGCCGCCGAGTCGTTTCTCTCCGGGTTCTTCGACACTTATTGCGCCCGCGGCCAGGGCAGAGTGCGAATCATCGCAAGAAATCCGAGTCAGCTCCTCCATGCCTGGCGCGCGATCTCCGAGCTCCCGGTCCTCGAGGCAAAACTGTCCACGTCGGCCGAGGCGGCGGCCGTTCGCCGGGGACTTTTGCGTACCAACGCTGCGGTGCGCGGGCTCATTCGCGGCACGACAGCGGTGCTGCAGATTCCGGAAGACGGCGCCTCGTACCTGGTCGGGTCCAATGAGAGCAAGCGAAGCCTTCGCACGAAGATGCGCCGCGCGGACCGTCAAGGCTTCACGGTGTCCATGCCCGTCTCGCGGGAAGAGCGACTCGAGTTGTTGCGCCTCAGCGAAGCCTACGAGCGCAATCACCCCGACCCGACATACCGCAATGACAAGCCACGCCTTGATCATCTCGAGGAAATTCGGACCTGGCTGGTTGCGCGAGACGCCACCCGCAAGCCGCTGCTTGTCGCGGTGGTCCCGGTTGACGGCGACTGGGGCGTCCTCGCGTATTTCAAGACTCTCGAATCCTCGGACAGCGCCCGGCTGGCCCGGCATTGGCTGAGTGGGGTCCTGGTGCAGCACCTTTCCGAGATCGGGGTTCGCTATCTCGCCGATGAGTCCAGCCCCGTGGGTTTGCCGACGGGATTGCGTTCGTTCCAGCGGCGACTTGGCTACCGTCTGGTGCGGGTCCGCATCGGCGGCCGCCCGACACGCGAGCGAGTGTTGAAGCGCGAATCCAACGGAGCCCGGCCGCTCGGACTAATCGGGGACACCCCGCATCCCGGATCGCGCATCTCGGCGGAGGGTCTGGTTGGCTCGAAGGGCATTCGCCCGTGAGCGAGGTGCAGGATGGTCGCATCCAGCCGGACGAGCAATGCTCAGATGTGATCATCGTCGGCGCGGGCATTGCCGGTCTCGGCGCCGCCTACCGAATCAGCCGGCGCAATCCCGGGTTGACCTACACGATCCTGGAACGGCGCGAGCGTATTGGCGGAACCTGGGATTTGTTCAGGTTTCCGGGCGTGCGCTCCGACAGCAGCATCTATTCGCTTGCCTTTGCCTTCGAGCCGTGGACACGGTCGGAGGGCGTCGCGAACGGCGGCCACATCCGCGAGTACCTGACCGCCACCGCGCACAAGTACGGCATTGACCAACACATCGTGTTCAACAGCTATGTCCGCACCGCGGAATGGGATTCGTCCACCGACACCTGGATGGTCACCGTCCAAAACGATGGGTCAACCCCGCGGCACTACCGCGGCCGCTTCGTATTCTTCGCCAGCGGCTACTTCAACTACGACGAGGGCTACACGCCTGACCTGCCCGGCATCGAGCAGTTCGATGGCACCGTCATCCATCCGCAGCACTGGCCGCAGGACCTGGACTATTCGGGGAAAAAGATTGTGGTGATCGGAAGCGGCGCAACGGCGGTCACTTTGATCCCGGCGCTGGCGGAGTGCGCAGCCAAGGTGGTGATGCTTCAGCGCTCGCCGACTTATCTGATGTCGGGATCCAGGGAGAGCAGGTCCGCGACTCTGGCCCGTAAATACTTGTCTCCCAACGTCGCCCACAAGATTGTCCGCGCGCGCGCCGCATTCGGCGAAGGTCTCGCCATTTTCCAGGCGCGCATCAACCCGGAGGCGGTGAAGCGGCAGATTCGCGAGGTGGCCAGCACCCACCTGCCCGACGGCTACGACATCGATAAGCACTTCACGCCTCGCTATAACCCGTGGGATCAGCGCATGTGCCTGATTCCCGACGCGGATCTGTACGCCGCGATCAGCGACGGCCGCGTCGAGGTCGTGACCGACCAGATCGATCATTTCGATCGCACGGGTATCGCACTGAAGTCGGGGGAGCACCTCGACGCCGAGATCGTCGTGACTGCCACCGGTCTGCAACTACAGGCGCTGGGTGGCGCCAAGATCAGCGTCGACGGTGCCGAGATCGACACTCGCGACCGATTCGTCTACAAGTCCCACATGCTCGACGATGTGCCGAACCTGTTCTGGTGCTTGGGTTACACGAACGGATCCTGGACGCTGCGCGCCGACCTGACCGCTCGGTCAGCCGCGAAGTTGTTGGCGCACATGTATTCTCGCGGTTATACCCATGCGTACCCACACCGCGGTGACCGGCCGATGACCGTAAAGCCGTCCTGGAACGTTTCAGCCGGCTACGTGCAACGGGGTCAGCATGCGCTGCCCAAGTCGAGTACCCGACGCCCATGGATTTCGCGCGACGACTACATCGCCGATCTCATCGACTACCGATTCCACCGCATCCGGGAGGCGATGGTGTTCGGTCGCGCCGCGACTTCCGACGGGTCGAGCGGGTAGCCTCAAATGTCGCGCCTTCGCGCGGTAAAGTCGCGAAATGGCCAACGGTCGTCTCGCTGATCCGGATTGTTGTCTCAGGACCGACCCTCGGTCGGACCCGCGAATGGTCGACGCTCTCGCACCGGTGGGACTCGACAGCAATGCGCCGACGGCGCCCCTGACGATCGATTCCCCGCTTGAGGAACGGCTCGCATATGCCGCGATGGCCGAGGAGGGGATGGGTGCCGCTCTGGCGCTATTCGCGGCGGCCATTCCGGACGCGAGCGGTGTCACGACGACGACAACAACGATCACCGGCGAAGACGGCAACGACGTGACGCTCTACATCAGCCGCCCCGACGTTGACGGCCCGGTGCCCGCGATTGTGCATCTGCATGGCGGCGGCATGGCCATCGCCAGCGCCGCCGATGCCACCTACATGCGGCTGCGCCAGTACATCGCGGGCACCGGCCTTGTCGTCGTCGGTGTTGAGTTCCGTAATTCCGGCGGAAAGCTCGGGCCGTACCGATTTCCCGCCGGATTGAACGACTGCGCGGCAGGCGTTCGTTGGGTTGCGGCCAATCGCGCAGAACTCGGCGTCAGCCATCTGATCGTCGCCGGCGAGTCCGGCGGCGGCAATCTCACTCTGACCGTGGCGCACAAAGCGAAACGCGAAGGGTGGCTGGACGAAATCGCGGGCTTCTATGCGCAGTGCCCGTACATCTCCAACCGGTGGCACGACGCTCCCGACGAGTTGCCGTCACTGCGGGAATGCGACGGCTACTTCATCAGCCTGCAGCAGTTGGAGTTACTTGGCTCGATCTATGACCCCGAAAATCAGAACTCGAACGATCCGACGTGTTTTGCCGGCGTCGCAACCGACGAGGACCTGAAGGGCTTACCGCCGCATGTGATCTCGGTCAACGAAGTTGACCCGTTGCGCGACGAAGGACTGGATTACTACCGCCGTCTGGTGCGTGCGGGTGTACCCACCGTGGGCAGGCTGGTCGCGGGTACCTGTCATGGGGGCGATCTGATATTTGCCGGCGCGATGCCCGACGTTTTTACGGCCAGCATTCGCGATCTCAGCGGCTTCGCCAAGAGCCTGGGTTAGTCACTCGCGGATCAGGGGCAAGCCGCGCACAGCAGTTGCGACGAGTTCGTCGCGATCGTCGCGGCCGAGGATCTCGTCGACATGCTCGTCGGTTTGGTCGCAACAGCCGATCGCCGAGATTAGCTTAACCGTAAGGTAATTCGGCGACCCGATGACGTCCGTAAACGAATTCGAAAATCGGCGCCGCCATGAGCGTGGTGATGATGGCCACCAAGACCAGCATGCTGAAAAGCGTCGGAGTGATGATGCCGGCCTGAAGCCCGATATTGAGAAGAATGAGTTCGATCAAACCGCGGGCATTCATCAACGCACCCAACGCGATGGATTCACGGAGCGGGACTTTGTTGAGCCGCGCAGCAACGCTACAAGCGATTCCCTTCCCCGCGATCGACACCACGAGTATTCCCAGGGTCACCGCCCATAGTGTCGGGGTGTTCACAAGGCCGATCTGTGTGTTGAGGCCTGAGTAGACGAAGAACAGTGGCAGCAAAAATGTGGTGACGAGCGGCTCGAGGCTTGCGGTGAGACGTTCGGCGAAGAAACCCGATGGCATCGCGACACCGAGGATGAATGCGCCGAATATGGCGTAAATCCCGATCAGGTCCGTGAACCAGGCGCATGTCATGAGCAGAATCAGGGTCGTGCTGAGCACCGGCCCGGTCATCGCGTTGCGGCGGTCGGATGTCGCACCGAGGACACGCAATGCCTTTCGGCCGAGTGTCAGGAGCACCACGGTGTACAGAAATCCGCCGACTATTGCCGTGGCGGCCAGCGCGGGATTGCCGCGGTGGATCGCGAGCACTATCGCCAGGATGCACCAGGAGATCGCGTCGTCAGTCGCACCGCATGCCAAGGCCAGCGTGCCCAGAGACGTTCCGGAAAGCCGCTTTTCGAAGATGATTCGGGCGAGCATAGGGAACGCAGTGGTGGCAATCGAAGCGCCCAGGAACATCATCGCCATGACGAGCGTGACGCTTTTCTCGAAATAGATTCCGCTCGCCAACAGGGGCACAGCGACGAGCGCTCCCAGGGCGAGCGGCGTGAGGATGCCGGCAGCCGAAACCGCAGCCGCGGAGCCGATACGGTGCTTGATGAGGTTGACGTCGAAGTTGAGTCCGATCAGGAACATGTAGAGCACCAGGCCGATTTGCGCAGTCGTGTACAGCACGGTGTTCGGTTGTCCTGCGGGAAACAAGTTGTGTTGAATGCCGGGCGCAATCCGGCCCAGGAGTGAGGGGCCGAGAAGCACGCCGGCAATCATTTCACCGACGACTTGCGGTTGCCCCACACGTTGGGCCACGAGTCCGACAAGACGGCACGTTGCCAGAATGACGGCCAGCTCGAGGAAGAAGTGAATGGCGGTCGCCGCGGGCATGGATCAGCCGCCACCGTTTACAGCGCGACATGGGTCGACCGTGAGCAAAGTGCAACGCTCCCTTCGATAGCGTCCACCACCGGGTGGTGTAAAAGTTCTGCTGTGCGCGGTCACCGAAGTAGCCGTGACACCACACGTTCCGAGTCGCCTCCGGCCTTTGACCGCCGCCACCTGCGGCTTTGCGCTACTCCGCTTGCTCGCGTCTGTGATTAGTGTAAGTTTATTAACTATTAAGTTAGTCGGTATATCTGACTTGCGGAGGGGGCGGTGTGGACGCGCGAGCTCACGTGTCGCAACTGAGCCGGGAGGCGCGGGGGGACCTTGCCCAGCGGATAAAGACGCGCCTGTTGGATGTCGACGCCGCCGCTCCGGATCACGATGTGGCCATCATGGGAGGCGGTGTGGCCGGCCTCGCGCTGGCCCTGGAGATGCGCATCGCGCGGCCGCAGACACGAATCCTCATCATCGAGCCGACCACACGCCCGGTCCCTGAGGTCACGCACACGGTCGGCGAATCGACCGTGGAGATCTCCGCCCAGTACCTGCGGGATCGCCTTGGCCTGGCCGACCATTTGCACACCTCACAGATTCGCAAGATGGGTCTGCGAATGTTCTTCTCGCACAACGGAAATACTGATATTGCCGAACGCGTGGAACTCGGCAGCTCCAGGTTCATACCTCAGGTCACCTATCAAATCGACCGCGGCAGGCTGGAGAACGAGCTGTATCGGCGTTGTCGATCAGGCGGTATCGACGTCGCCTCTGGGCGAGTGCGATCTGTCGAATTCGGCCCTGGCGGCCGCGCACACACCGTTTCCCTGCAGAGCGGCCGGGAAGTGACTCGCGCGACGTGTCGTTGGGTGGTCGACGCATCGGGACGCAACCGGGCCTTGTCGCGACAATTGGACCTGCGGAACGCTAACGAGCACAACTGCAATGCCGTGTGGCTCCGTGTCGCGACCGAAATCGACATTGGCCAGTGGAGCGATGACCAGGATTGGCAGGCTCGCATCGTCGAGGGCGACCGTGCGCTGTCCACGAATCACCTGATGGGTGAGGGATATTGGGTCTGGCTCATCCGACTCGCGTCCGGAGCCACCAGTGTCGGCATTGTTGCCGACCCTGCCTTCCACGCCTTCGACCAGTTCAACACACTTGCCAAAGCTCGATCATGGCTTCGCGAGCACGAGCCACAATGCGCTCAGGTTCTGCAGGAGCACGAACATCTGATCCAGGACTTCCGGGTGATGAAAAAATACAGTCACGGCGTCAGCAAGGTGTATGACGGTCGCGACCGCTGGTGTCTCACCGGGGATTCCGCAATCTTCCTGGATCCTTTGTATTCCTCGGGGCTGGACCTGGTCGCAATCGGTAACGGCCTCATCACCGACATGATCGGCCGCGAACTCGACGGTGAAGATGTCGTCGCACGGTCCGGAATAAGCGATTCCCTGTTCAGGTCTCTCGCCGAGATGTGGCTCGCCGTCTATTGCGATCAGTATGCGCTGATGGGATCGCCCGTGGTGATGTCGGCCAAAGTGATCTGGGACATTGCTTTCTACTGGGGCTTTTTGGGCTTCCTCTACAGCAACGGCCGATTTGTCAGCGTCGCAGACGATCCCGAGGTGGTTCCGCACCTGGAAGGGCTCATCAAGCTCAGCAACCGGATGCAACTCTTCTTCCGAGAATGGGCGACGGTGGAGAACGCGCACCCTGCGGCTCAGCTCGTCGATCTGTATTCACCACTCAATTTCATGAGCACGCTGCACACCGCGATGATGGGGAAGGCCGCCGATTTCACCGGACGATTCGACGCCAACGTCCGACTCCTCCATCAGTTGGGGGGTCAGCTGGTCGAGACGGTGGTGGCGGACAAGTGCGGCAGCTTTTCCGAGGACGGCGTCATGCGGCAGGTACAGGTGTGGCAACAGGACTCATTTTTGCGAGAACTGCGATCCATCTACCGCCGCGAGCAGGCGACCAACCCGATCAGCCGGGATTGGATTCTCAGCGACGCGCCCGCTCTCGAATTCAGTTGACCCGACGAAGGATTCATGGTTGGTGGTCGGACGCGAACTCGCAATAGGTTGTTAGGGCGACAGGATGGACATGCTGGCCGAACAACGTACTCACCCGCCCCTGGCGATCGTCGGAATAGGGTGTCAATTTCCGGGCAATGCCCATACCCCGGAAAGCTACTGGAGCCTGCTGTGTAGTGGAACCGACGCCACCTGCACGGTCCCCGAGACACGGTGGAACGCCGCGAAATACCACGATCCGAACCCTGCGAAAATTGGCAAGATGGCTACCCGCCGCGGCGGGTTCCTCAGTGAAATCGACCAATTCGACCCCCACTTTTTCGGTATATCTCCGCGAGAGGCGAATCTTCTCGACCCCCAACAGCGCCTTCTGCTGCGGACCACATGGGAGGCTCTGGAAGATGGCGGAATAGCCGCCGACAGCCTGGCCGGCGCCGACGTCGGTGTGTTCATGGGTGGTTTCACCCTCGACTACCAGCTGCTGCAGAATCAGGGACGCACCAGCCGCTACCGCCTCAAAACCCATTCCGCCACGGGAATGATGATGACGATGCTGGCGAATCGGATCTCCTTTGCGTTCGACTTCCGCGGACCCAGCATGACAATCGACACCGCGTGCTCGAGCTCGCTCGTTGCGGTCCACCTTGCGGCGCAGAGCATCTGGAACGGTGAATGCGATCTGGCACTCGCCGGCGGCGTGAACATCATGATCGGCCCCAACACGGCAATCGCGGAATCGAAGAGCGGATTCCTCAGTCCGGACGGCCGCTGCAAGGCCTTCGACGAGTCCGCGGACGGCTACGCGCGGGGAGAAGGCGGCGCAGTCGTCGTCATCAAACCCCTCGAGCAAGCTCTGGACGACGGCGACGAAATCTATGCCCAGATCCTGGGAACCGCGGTGTCGCAAGACGGCCACACCGGCAGCATCACCGTGCCCAGTGCCGACGCGCAGGAAACGGCGATCACGACAGCCCTACGACGAGCGGGCGTCGAGCCCAACGAAGTCGGGTACGTGGAGGCACACGGTACTGGGACACCGGTCGGCGACCCGATCGAGGTCCGTGCCCTAGCCAATGCTCTGACGTCAGAACGGTCAGCAGCGAATCCACTATTCATCGGATCGGTCAAGACCAACATCGGCCACCTCGAGGCCGGCGCGGGAGTGGCCGGACTGATCAAAGCGGCGATGGTGCTCAAACACGGGTACATCCCGGCGAACCTGCATTTCACCAACCCCAATGACCAGATTCCCCTCGGAGACTTGAGTATTGACATTCCCCGAGCTGGTCGACCGTTCCCCGACTGCAAGCGTCGCGTGGCTGGGGTCAACTCGTTCGGCTTCGGCGGCACCAACGCCCACGTCGTGCTCGCTGAGCCGCCTGGCCCGGTCCGTGTCCCAGCCTCGAGCGATTTTCAGCCGCTGCCGCTGGCCGTCCTACCGATCTCGGCGCAGACAGAGGAAGCGTTGGTAGCGACGGCCCACCAGATGGCCGGGCACATACACGCTCATCCCGACCTCAACCTGCGAGACCTTGGCTACACCCTCAGCCGGCGTCGCGCCCACCTGAACTATCGACGCACACTCGTCGCGAGCAGCGTGACCGACGCGCGGGACCAGCTGCGTGCGATCGCCGACGGCGGTCAGATCCCTGTGGTCCGCAAGCAGCCGAATGCGGCCAAAGTGGCATTTGTTTGCAGCGGCATGGGGCCGCAGTGGTGGAAGATGTGCCGAGGACTGCTGGACGTCTACCCCGCTTTCACCGAGAGCATCCTGCGCAGCGATCGCGAGCTATCCCAATACACGAAGTGGTCGTTACTGGCCGAACTTCGAGCCGATGAAGCCGGCTCGCGGATGGCCGAGACCGATGTAGCGCAACCCGCCAACTTCGCCATTCAGATCGCACTCGCTGAGCAGCTCGACCAGTTCGGCGTGCGTCCCGATGCAGTAATCGGACACAGCGCCGGTGAAGTGGCTGCTCATTATCTCGCCGGTGTTCTCACCTTCGAGCAAGCGATCCAAGTCATCTATCACCGAAGCCACCTTCAACAACGCACCAGCGGGCTGGGTCGCATGCTCGCCATCGGCCTCAGCGCAGAATCGCTGATGCAGACGATCGGCGAAGGTGCGCTCGATGAGATGGGGCGGCGAATATCCATCGCCGCGATCAACAGCCCGTCAGCGGTCACCGTCGCCGGCGACAGCGAGGTCCTGGACGATATCGCCCGCCGGCTGGACGAGCTCGGAGTCTTCAATCGCTTTCTCACCGGCAAGGTGCCGTATCACAGTCACCACATGGACGTCGTGAAAGACGACCTTCGCAGCGCCCTGGACACTCTGTCCTGCAAGGCCGCGACGCTCCCGCTGTACTCCACTGTCACGGGCGAACTTTTGGACGGATCCGCCACCGGCGCCGCCTATTGGTGGCAAAACACCCGCGCCACAGTTCTTTTCGAACCCGCGATCCGTCGCATGCTCGACGATGGATATGCGCACTTCGTCGAGCTGGGTCCGCATCCTGTTCTGGCGGCGTCGATTGCCGAGATCGCCAGAACACAGAAGACGGACGTTGTCGTCCTTGCGACCCAACGGCGGAACGGGGACGACGGCCGTGCCCTGATGGACTGCGTCGGCGCACTGCATTCCAACGGCCACACGATCGCGTGGGACGCGCTCTACCCCCGAGCTGGGTCACGACTGCTCAAGCTTCCTTCCTACCCGTGGCAATCCAGGCGGTTCTGGAACGAGACTCCGGAAGCGGCGGAGGAATTGCACTACAGGCCCGTGCATCCGCTGTTGGGCCAACCCGTCAGCGCCGTGCATCCGACGTGGGAAGTCGAGTTGAGCACCGCGATGACGCCCTTCCTCGCGGATCACCAGGTTCAGGGAAGCGTTGTCGTTCCGGGGGCGGTGTTCATCGAGATGGCCCTGGCAGCTGGGAAAGAAGCTTACGACTCGACCGAACACGGAGTCGACAACCTGACGCTTCGATCCGCCCTCATCCTTGATGAAACCTGTGACCCCATCGTCAGGACCACCCTCAACCGGGACACGGGCACCTTGGAATTCGCCGCGTTTACGGCAACGGCGAGCGGGGACCTGCAGTGGACGATAACCGCGACGGCCGAACTCAACAGACTTTCAAGAGCCCGTGGCCGCGGCGACACCCCAAGTGGCACAGAGCAGACCACCACCATTGACGGAGAAGGGTTTTACGGGCGCACCCGAGCCGTTGGATTCGCCTACGGTGACGCCTTCCAGGCGATCACCGAGATCACCTCTGGAGATCGCTGGGCCGCAGCCGAAATGGCCATCCCTACACAGATTGCCCACGAAATCGATCAGTACCGATTCCACCCGGCGCTCATCGACGGAGCATTCCAAACAGCGCTCGGCGCACAGTTTGTCGGAGATGACACAGACAGAGACGACACCGACGACAGTCCTTACCTTCCCACCCGGATCCGGCGAAGCGCCATATACGGGCCGCCCGAACAGAACATGACCGCGCACGCTCGCGTCGTATCGGCGACCCGAGACGAGATCGAAAGCGACATCACAGTCACCACCGTCGAAGGCAGGCTGCTGGCTGTTTTCGACGGCTTCACAGTCCAATCACTTAGCGCCTCATCGCGCGTGTCGCCCGAAAGACTGGACAAGGGGCTCTACGAGATTCAATGGGTCGCCAGCCCCGGCATCCAGCAAGATCAGAACTCGCCCGCAACAGACAATCTGTCCTGGCTGGTGTTCGTCGACGCCTCCGGTGTCGGAACTCCCGTCGTCGAACAATTGCGCCGCAGCGGCCATCGTGTCCAGACCGTCGCACATGACTCGGCGGACGCGTTAACAGAAGTCGATGGCGGGTACGTGCTGGACCCGCGACGGCCGGAGCAACTCCACCAGCTGCTCAAAACCCACCTCGAAAAGGAAGGCGACCTCGCCGGAATCATCAACTGCTGGCCGCTGGACATCTCACCCCACCCCGATGGCCACGTCGACCAGCTGGGCGTTTTCACGCTCCTGCATCTCGTCAAAGCCTTCGCAGACTACGAAACTGTCCGACCCCGCCTCCACCTCATTACCGCGAACGCGCAGCCAGCACTTGGAACCGAAGCACTTGCCGTCGATCAGGCGGCGATTTGGGGACTTGGCCGAGTCATCGGCCACCAAGAATTCGTCAGCCAATGGGGGGGACTGATCGACATCGACGACGGCGACGACCGCGGCGAGACCGCCACGCGTATCTGCGAACACATTCTCGCCGATGATCGCGAGGATCAAATCGCCATCCGCGGCCGTACGACGTTCGTTGCGCGTCTCCGCCCGTGCCGGACCCTCACGAAAGCGTTTCCCACCAAACTCACGCCCGATGCGACCTACGTCGTCACCGGGGGAGCCGGCGCCCTCGGCCGCATCGTTGCCACCCACCTCGCAGAACGCGGAGCGCGACACATCACCCTGTTGTGCCGAAGCGAGATCCCGCACAGAAACCACTGGCCGCTGCTGACTGACGGCGACCGGCATCAGGCGACCGTCGACACGATCCGAAAGATCGAACACCTTGGCGCTCGAGTCACACTTGCCAGTGTCGACATCACCGATGCCGAACAGGTGAAAACGTGGTTGAGCGAACACATCCGGGACGGCGGCCGACCCGTCCGCGGCATCGTCCACGCCGCGGGGTCCGTTGACGACCAGCTTCTGGTGAACATGACCGAAGCCGATTTCACCAAGGTGATGGCTCCCAAAACGATCGGCACCCGCGTGCTGCACGACACTTTCCACGGGCACGATCTGGAATTCTTCGTCATGTTCGGGTCCGCCGGTTCGGTCATCGCCTCGCCCGGTCAAGGCAATTATGCCGCCGCCAACGCATTCCTCGACGCGTTCGCGCATTACCGGCAGGCCCAGGGACTGCCGGCTCTCACCATCGGTTGGGGCCCTTGGTCGGTCGGAATGGTCGAAGAGCTCAAGTTGGAAAAGTTGTACGCCCAGCGAGGAATTGAGCTCATCACGCCCGCAGCGGGTACCAGGATCTTCGATCGGCTCGTCAACCAGAAGACAGCCAACGTCATCGCCATCAGCGCCGACTGGGCGCGCGCTCGCCGCGTCGGGCTCGGCGGACAGCTGCCGCCGATGTTCTCCGAACTGGGAACCGCCGAGGCTTCGCCCGATGGCACCGAATCGGAATCGTCGCTCCTCGAATTCCTTTCGGGATGCCCGGATGCTGAGCGGCTTGACGTGGTCGCAAGCCACGTTCGACAGATCGTTGCCGCCGTCTTCGAAGTCGCCGTTGCCGACATCGGGTCCGACGACATCCTCAACGACATCGGCTTGGACTCAATGATGGCAATGGATTTCAGGGCCAGGATCAGTGCCACCTTCGCGGTTGAACTGCCGGTGCTGGAACTACTCAGAGGCGTAAGCGTCAACTCGCTGGCCGTACAGATACTCGCCCAGCTTGAACTGGCTGGCGCCAGTCCGCCCGCGGTGGCCGAACAGCTATCGGAACCCTCCGCCGACGACGAAGATGTCGACCGACTCATCGAACAGCTGTCCGAAGCCGAACTGCGAGAACTACTGGCAGAACTCGAGGGACATGCCGCCGAGCACGAGACAGACGGGGCGCACTCGTGACCTCTGCGGATCCGTCGTCCGCGGTGCATGTCCGAGGTTTGTCGAAATCCTACGGGCAGTTGCGCGCGGTCCGCGATCTGGATCTCGACGTTGGCTTCGGCGAGATATTTGCGATCCTCGGGCCCAACGGGGCGGGCAAGTCGACGACCATTGAGATCCTGGAGGGGCACCGGAAACGCGACTCGGGACATGTGCGCGTGCTGGGTGAAGACCCAGGGACTGCGGGCAGGACCTGGCGCGCCAAGATCGGCATTGTGCTTCAGGAGGCCAGCGATTTCGGGATGCTGACCGTGTCCGAAACCGCGCACATGTTCGCGAAGTGCTACCAGAACGTTCGGGGCCCCGCCGAGGTACTCCGGCTCGTCGGGCTCGACTCGGTTTCCGGTTCGAAAGTCAGGACGCTGTCAGGTGGCCAGCGCCGTCGACTCGACGTCGCTCTCGGGATCATTGGCAACCCCGATTTGCTTTTCTTGGACGAACCGACGACTGGGTTCGATCCAGAAGCCAGACGACAATTCTGGGACCTGATCAGGCTATTGGCAGGTGATGGTACGACCATCCTCCTTACCACCCACTATCTGGAAGAAGCTGCCACACTGGCGGACCGTGTCGCAGTCATCGCCGGGGGCAACGTGGTGGCAGTCGACTCACCGGCGAAATTGACCGAGTACGTCAGCACGGCCGCGACGGTCCGCTGGATGGAGGGCGATCAGATCCATGTGGAGGACACAGATCATCCGACCGACTTGATCAGGCGGCACTCTGAGAATGGGGCAGAACTGGCTCAGCTGACCGTCTCTCGGCCGACGCTCGAGGACGCTTATCTGCAGTTGGTCGGCCTGGCATGACGGACATCGACCACGTGAAGAACGCCTCACCGCCGGCACACCGCGCGCCCGGACCGGAGGCCAAGGCTAAGTCTGAGTCGAAGCTCCCGTCTTCGCTCCGTATCGGGTTATCGCGCGTCGTCCCCGAGTTGAAGATGTTCTACCGTCGGCCGGAGCAGTTGGCACTGACCTTTTCGATGCCGGCTGTGATTTGCATTTTGCTGGGTTCGATCTTTTCGAGGAAACTGCCCGACAGCGACATCAGCACGGGAGCGGTGATCGCGGCGAGCATGCTCGCTTATGGGATTCTCTCGACGTCGTTCATCAACCTCGGCATCAGCATTGCTGCCGACCGCGAGACCGGGGCATTGCGGCGACTTCGTGGAACACCGACAACCGCAACGTCGTATTTCATCGGAAAGATTTTGCTGGTTGCCGTCGCCAGCCTCGCCGAGGCAGTCGTGCTGCTGTCGGTAGGGGTGCTCGTCTTCAAGCTTCGTCTACCCACAGACCCGTTCGGATGGTTCACGCTGACATGGGTGTTTCTTTTGGGCATTGTCAGTTGTTCATTGTTGGGCATCTTCGTCAGCAACCTTGCGAGCAACGCGGTTTCAGCTGCCGTCATCACCAACGGCCCAGCGGTGGGCCTGCAATTCGTATCGGGGACCTACGTGCCGCTCATCGCGCTGCCGACATGGATGTTGACCCTGGGCTCTGTCTTTCCGGTCAAATGGATGGCTCAAGGATTCCGGTCAGTGCTGTTGCCGTCGAAGATGGTGGCCTTCGAACCGGCCGGCAGCTGGGAGCACTGGCAAACATTTCTGGTGCTGACGGCGTGGAGTATCGGTGGTTTGTTTGCCTGCATTGCGGTTTTCCGGTGGTCGGACAAGAAGTGATCGCGCGTGACTTGAGCGGAATCATGACGCCTAGACTCGGTGTGTGGAATATCGGAGCCTAGGCCGAACCGGAATTCAAGTCAGCCCGCTTTGCTTGGGGGCCATGATGTTTGGCGCCTGGGGTGAGCCCGACC
Source organism: Mycobacterium numidiamassiliense (assembly GCF_900157365.1). Lineage (GTDB taxonomy): Bacteria > Actinomycetota > Actinomycetes > Mycobacteriales > Mycobacteriaceae > Mycobacterium > Mycobacterium numidiamassiliense. The sequence continues at coordinate 2,639,812 of NZ_FUEZ01000004.1, forward strand.
ACGAGGCGTCGATCGCGACGATCCATGCGGCCTTGGACGCCGGGATCAACTTCATCGACACCGCAGACGTTTACTCTCAGGGTGAGTCCGAGGTCATCGTCGGGAAAGCGTTGGCCGGGGCTCGGCGTGATGACGTGGTCCTGGCCACCAAGGTCCACGGCCAAATGGGCGTTCCGATGGGCGCCGAAGGCGGGGATCCCAACATGCGGGGCAACTCGCGCCGCTGGATCGTGCGGGAAGTCGAGAACAGTCTGCGCCGGTTGAACACCGACTGGATCGACCTCTACCAGATACATCGGCCGGATCCGTACACCGATGTCGAGGAGACACTTTCCGCACTCACTGATCTGCAGCGGCAAGGCAAGATCCGGGCCTTCGGCTCCTCGACCTTCCCCGCCCACCAGATGGTGCAGGCGCAGTGGGTCAGCGAGCGGCGCGGCCTCGGCCGGTTCGCCACCGAGCAGCCGCCCTACTCTTTGCTGGTGCGGGGGATCGAGGCCGACGTTTTGCCGGTTGCGCAGGACTTCGGGATGGGCGTGCTGCCGTGGAGTCCGCTGGCCGGTGGCTGGCTGTCGGGCGGCTACCGCAAGGGCAATGACCTGCCGGAGTCCATGCGCCGCAACCGAATACCCGGACGGTTCGATATGTCGAGCCCGGGAAATCAGCGCAAACTCGAGGCCGCCGATGCGCTCGGGAAATTGGCCGACGACGCCGGCCTATCGCTGATTCACGTGGCTCTGGCCTTCGTCATGCAGCACCCGGGGGTCACTGCACCGATCATCGGCCCGCGCACCATGGCCCATCTCCAGTCGCAAATCGGAGCGGCCGAGGTGACTCTGTCGACCGACATCCTCGACGCGATCGACGAGATCGTGCCGCCCGGTGTGACGCTCGCCCATGCCGACGCCGGGTATCAACCGCCGTCGCTCAGCGATCCGTTCCTGCGGCGCCGTCGCACCACCTGAGTTTGAGGGCTCCGCGGAGCCCTAACGACTTTGCGCGTCGAAAGGAAAAGGGGCGCAACGCTTTCTATTGGGACAGCACGGCCTCGATGGCTCCGACGACCTCGGGCGCGTCCGGCTCGGTCCTGGGCCGAAACCGATTGACCACCGAACCGTCGGGCGCAATCAGGAATTTCTCGAAGTTCCACTGGATGTCGCCGGCCTGGCCGTCGGAATCGACGGCCTTGGTCAGCTCGCCGTACAGCGGGTGGCGGTCGTCGCCATTGACGTCGGTCTTGGCCAGCAGCGGGAACGTCACGCCGTAGGTCGTAGAGCAGAACTCTTGGATCTCATCGGGCGTGCCGGGTTCCTGGCCCATGAACTGGTTGCACGGGACACCAACGACCGTCAGGCCCCGGTCGCTGTAGTCCTTGGCCAGCTTTTCCAACGCCGTGTACTGCGGGGTCAGTCCGCACTTGGAGGCTACATTCACGACAAGCGTTGCGCCGTCGGATAATTCGGCTAGCGTGGTCGGCTTGCCATCGAGGGTGGTCAGGGCGATGTCTTTGAGGGTCACGTCCATGACGCTAACACTGTCCATCACCGTCGATGGCCTCGGCTGATCGGATTCGCCGGGCGGCCCGATCAGTGGCTGATGTAGACCGCCTTCGTGTTGAAGTAGGCCTCGATGCCCTTCTTGCCGCGCTCGCCACCCCAACCCGACTGCTTGTGGCCGCAGATCGGCATCGACGGGTCTGCCCCGAGCGCACAGTTCACCCAGACCTGGCCGGCGCGAAGCTCGTTCGCGACGCGGTGCGCGCGGCCGACGTTCTCCGTCCAGATGGCCCCGGCGAGCCCGTATTCCGTGTCGTTCGCGGCGGCGAGCACCTCGTCCTCGTCGTCGAACGGGATCACGCAGCCGACCGGACCGAAGATCTCCTCGCGAATGAGCCGCATGTCGGGCGTGGTGTTGGTGATGATCGTGGCCTCGTAGAAGAAGCCGCGGCGGTCCATCCGCTTGCCGCCGGTGATGATCTCCGCACCGCGTGAAACACCTTCGGCCACAATGCCTTCCACCCGTTGGCGCTGCTTCTCGCTGATCAGCGGTCCGAGCACCGAGTCGGGGTCCTCGCTGCCGCCCATCGGCAGCATCTTCGCGAAGCCCGCGATGCCTTCGACGACCTGGTCGTAGATGCCGCGCTGGACGTAGATCCGCGAGGTGCAGGAGCAGTTCTGCCCCGAGCCGGCGAGCAGGCCCAGGCTCGAATTCATGATCGCCTTGTCGAGATTGGCGTCGTCGAACATGATCAGCGGCGACTTACCGCCGAGCTCGAGCGTGAGGCGCTTGAGGTTGCCCGCGGCCGCCTTGACGATCAGCCGCCCGACCTCCGTCGACCCGGTGAACGCGATCTTGTCGACGTCCGGATGTGCGGCCAGGGCCGCACCCGCGGTCTCGCCGTAGCCGGTGATGACGTTGAAGACGCCGTCGGGCAGCCCCGCCTCGCGGAAGATCTCTTCGAGCTTCAGCGCGGTAAGCGGCGTCTCCTCAGCCGGCTTGAGCACACAGCTGCAGCCCGCCGCGAGGGCAGGCGCGGCCTTGAGCATCGCGACGAAGAAGGGCCCGTTCCACGGGATGATGAGGCCGGCGACGCCGACCGGCTCGAGCTGGGTGAAGTTGTGAAAGTTCTCGTAGTGGCCGAGCAGGCCGTCCGACACGACGTTGCTTGACTCGCCGTGGATCTTGCCGACCCATCCGGCGTAATACAGCAGCATCTCGTTTGCGACCTTGATGATCTGCTGCGCCGCCACGGCGTTCATGCCGTTGTCCTTGGATTCGAGCCCGGCGAGCTCGTCGGTGCGTTGCTTGACGATTTCCGCGGCGCGGAAGAGCACCTCCGCGCGGCGCGCAGCGGGCAGCTTGCGCCACACGCCCGACTCGAACGTTTCCCGCGCCCGGGCCACCGCGGCGTCGACGGCTGCCTGGTCGGCGTCGGCGACCTCGGCGATCTGCTCTTCGGTGGATGGGTTGAAGACCGGAATGATCCCCGAGCTGGGGCTTTCGACCGCAGGGTCGATGTCGACGGCGTTACTCAAAGTCCTGCGTCCTTTCCCTCGAGCCGCCCCGTCATGGAGAGGCGCGATGTCCTGAATCGTTGGGGAGGTTACGCGCTTAACCAAAGGTCGTCTAGTAGGCCGTCGGCGTCGAGTGGACACCGCAATCGAGACCGCAAAGCAGGTCCACAGCGGGATACGAGATCCCGCTGTGGACCTGCGCCGCCATCGGTGTGGCCGCCCTGGTGATGAGCACCGTCCTCAAGCCCAGGCCAATTGCTACGGAACCAGACTCGGCGATCGTCGAGCCATGGCCTCCGCGCCTAGTCACGCAGGGCGGCGGGGGGCACGATTGTCTCGACGCGTCCTGTGTCCACGTCATAGACGAGCCCGCTGACTATCAGCGTGGGGGCACGAATGGGTTTTGGCGTAAGAGTGCGATGTCGCTCCGTACCGCTTCCATTGGGTCGCTGAGGTTTTTGGCGCCAAGTTCGGCCGGCCCAACGCCGAGGAACGGTGCAAGGACCTCGGCATGCGTCTCCGGCGAGAGATGCGAGAGTCCGCAATCGGTGTGCTGCATGAGGATCAGCTCAAATCCGCTGGATAAGTGCTCCACCCGTGCGATGGTTGCAAGAACGCCGAGATTGCGAAGGAAGTCGGGCGTGACTCTGCCTCCGGGATTTCGGATCACGATGGCTTCGTTGGGCCTAAGGCCGAGCACGTGGGCGGGATCGGCTCGATGATCGGCACAGCACAAGATCACCGTCTTGAGGCTCGGCTCCAGGCCGGGCCGCTGTCCTGGGTGGGTGGCCGCAAAGGCCCGGTTGCGCTGCGCCAAGGTGGCGAGGGTGGTCACGGCTTGGATCTCCTTCGGCGGGGCGAGGGGTCGGGACGAAGTCGCGCCAGCGCGTCGGCCCAGGCGCGGCGGGCGGGGGGGAAGGCAGTCTGGCCACCGAACAGTTGGTGATGCCAATTCGCTGCCATACCAATCGAGTTGAGATCGAACGCGACCTGATCAGGCATGGTGCCCGATGCAACGTCGCCGTGGCCGATGCCGGCGGCGGCGCTGTCCGCGAGGAGCTGCAGCCACTCCTGCATCACTGCGGCAACGGCGTCGCGGGCCGGTCCGGGCCGTCCATCCATCTCCGCCGACGCCGAGCAGAGCAGGCAGCCACCCTCAAAGACGTCGCTTTCCAGGTAGGAGAACCACGACTCGCCCAGCGCTTCGAGTCGAGCAACACCTGCCGGGACTATGAGTGCAGGAGCGACCACAAGTTCGATCAGCATCTCTCGGGCCCGTCGTATCGCGGCGATCTGTAATGCTTCCTTGGACCCGAACGCGGCGTGCACGCTGCTCTTCGCGGTACCGAGCCGCTCGGCAAGACTAGAGATGGTCAGGCCCTCGAGGCCGTCGACCGACGCCTGCTGCACCGCCTCACTCAGGAGGGCATCTCGCGAGCGGAGCCCCTTCGCGCGGCGGCCATCCGACGGCCGACCCTGGCGTGTCGGCGGACGCAGGGGCATGGAGTTGCTCATCTTCTGTCCAACGGGCAGCCGCGCATCAACTTCTCGAAGCCGAGGGTGCGGAAAAGTTCGGCGATGGTGGACTGCGGCTTTCGCGCCGCCTGGTGTTGCAGAGCCGGAAGTACCGTGTGGACGAACCCACTGCGCGGGTGAATGTTTAACACCTCTTCGACGAGCTCGCCCGGAAGCTGGTCGACGCGAAGGCCGACGACATCGGCGGCGGCGCCCAAATGGACCAGGGCGATCTCGGGCCTTGCTTCGGCGGACGCTAGATCGAGGTGTCCGGCAATGGCAGCAGACAGCAGATGAATCCGATCCTCGGACCACCCGAGGCCGCCCAACGTCGCAGCGGCCGCTGCCGCACCGGCCTGCTCGAAAGGCGCCTCGGAGTCAAAACGGCCGATAAGTCCGAGGTCGTGAAGGATCGCGGCCACGAATGCGACTTCCAGATCGGCGTCGGCGACATGCTGGCCGATGAGTTGACTCCCGAAATACCAGGTCCGCCAGACGTGGTGGATTAGCGGGGCGCCGGACACTTCATTCATCAGATCCACCGCTGCCCGTGCAGCTGCGGTATCAGGAGTTGTGGGTAGCACACAGCACAATGTACATATTAGATGAACGATCGTCCATATTGTTCGGCTTATTGCTCTGAATGCTTGCCGTCAGCCTCATTCTCGTTCGGTCGCATCAGGCACGCGCTGCGCTGACCTGACGAACGCCGGCTTGCTCAACGTCGGGAGACTGGGCCGGCACCAAAGTGGCTGCGGCCAAGGGAAACAGTCCGCACAACGCCCACGCAGCCGGGTATTCAGCGGCGCCGATGAGCACGCTGAACAGTGGAGGGCCCGCAGCCGCCATCACCCGCTGGGTGGTGTTCTGGATGCCCAGGGCGCGTCCGCTCCAGAACCGCCCGGCGAACTCGGTGATCGCGGTTGCCTCCAATCCGTTGTCCAGCATCGCGATCACTGAGACGGCGACCATCAGCAACACGCCAACCGACAAGTCCGCGATATCGCTCACAGCCAGCAGGAACATGGCCAATGCCGCCGTGGTCGCGATGATCCGCACCGGTTGCATGCGGGAACCGACGCGATCGGACCAGCGGCCGACCGCAATTCTGCCCACGGCGCCAAGCACCTGGGAGATCGTCACCAGCCCGCTCGCCGCCGCGACCGACCAATGATGGTGATCGGTCAGCCAGACCACCATGAACGTGAGGGTCAACGTCTGGGGCATCATCAACAGCCCGGCAACTGCGTGAATGCGCCACAGCACGAACGATCCCCGATACGGGCAGGCCAGTTCGGCCTCGGTCGCTGACCCGCGGGATTTCCGTGGGGGATCGACGATGCCGACGAAGCAGGCCACCGCCGCAAGTCCGCACGCCACGGCGGCAAAGGTCAAACCCGGACGCGGTCCATGTTCGGCCAGAGCGGGCATTACCAAGGCGCCCAACGCGATGCCCAGCGGTTGCGCGGTCTGGCGGATTCCCATCACCACGCCCCGTTGATGGGGCGGGAACCAACCGGAGACCAACCGGCCTCCGGCTGTGTTACAGCCGGCGGCGGCCATGCCCCCGACGAATAGGCAGAGGCCCATCCACACATGCGAATGGGCCGAGGCTGCGGCATAAGCCGCCACCGCCGTGAGTGCCGAGCCCATGGTCAACACGACTCGCTCACCGACATGGTCGAGCACGTAGCCCCAAACGACCAGGGTCACCACCATGCCCCAGCTGGGCATGGATGCCAGCAAACAGGCGTCCGCCAACGATGTTCCGAGTCGGGACTCGAGCGACGGGATCAGGAAGGCGACGCCGTTGATGAAGAGGAAAGAACTCGCGGTCGCAAAAAGCGAGATGGCTATGATCGACCAGCGCACGATGATGCTCGGCTGCCCAATCGCGTTTGGCTCGTCCAAAACGTTCCCCCATGTGATGGGCGCCGAAGTGCGCCAATTACATTGATAAGAACAGTATTTGGCCTCAAGTTAAGAATGGGCTGAATCGAATATATGAAATATTTTCATGTTTCAAAGCAAACTGCACGCTATTGAATAGCAAGTAAGCGAAGTGCATTGAAACGCAACAGCTTTCATTGGCGCATAGCGCTGCGCCCAGAGGATCCGAGTCACTACTGGGCCTCGTGATTAGCTAAATATCCTGTGCATCAAGCAAATTGGTAGTCTTTAGTCGGGGCGCTTTGAGTGAATGGCGTCTTGTGTCTCGTAGAGTGCGGCTTCGGCTTCGGCTTCGGCTTCGGCTTCGGCGTCGATCACGCTGAGCCGGGCGACCTGCGGACTAATGTCGACGAAATCCTCGTCGGATTGGCCGAATCCGCTCATCAGCAGCGCGTCACAGTTGTCGGCATCGTCGCGATGACTCGCATGGAGGTAGTTACCCGAGACGCAGTGGTCAATGTGTGCCGGCGCCACATACAGCGCGGCATTCTGCATCCAGCCCATCTTGGAATCCTCGACAACGACGGGCATATCTCCCGGGAGGTTGGCGAGTACGCGTCGCAGCTGCTCAACGTTCATCGATTGTCCTAGACATGGGAGCGCCAGCGTATAAACAGGCCGCTGAGAAGCCGCTGAGAATGCCACTGACCTAGACATCCGCCAACCCGCCACATCCGGGCAGCGGTGTTCTCAGCGGTTCCACAGGGCTGCAGAATCAAACTGTGCGGATGTCTGCGTGTGGCCATTTCGAGGGAGCGGGCCTATGCGCTGGCTGAACCCTGCCCGATTGGGGATCTCCGCTCGCTCAGCCGCAGTGTCGGCGATCGTCGTGCTCTGCGCGCTGACTATCGCGGGCGCGGGCCTGGACATGATCCTGTATCGATCGTTGTTGGCGGGTGTCGACGATGCCACTGCGGCGAGGGTCACCAACATTGCCGACGACCTGCGGTCCGATCCGCCCAACGAACTCGACAGGTCCTTGTTGACCACCGACCAGCGCGTGGTCGCGATCCAACTCATCACTGCGGAGGGCAAGGTGATAGAGCGGTCTGGCGCCGCGCCGGAAAAGCCCTTGATCCCCATTGCCGAATTCGATGTCAACTTGCGCCGCGGAATGCCGGACGATGCCGTCCCCGGCGACAACATGCGTGTCAGCGGTCAAAAAGTAAGGACACGATTCGGTGAATTCACGATCCTCGTCGGAGGGGGTAGCGAAGCCGTCGAGGCGACCGCGCGGACGGTCGCGCTGTTATTGGCTTGTGGCGCTCCGATAATTGTTGGGGTGGCAGCCGCCGCAAGTTATTGGCTCGTCCGTCGGTCACTGCAATCGGTGGACGTGATCCGCAGCAGGGTGGCCGAGATATCGACGTCCGATTTGGCTGAACGGGTGCCCGTACCTCCCAGTCGGGACGCGATTTCAGCCCTGGCTGTCACCATGAACGAAATGCTCGCGCGCCTCGAAGCCGGCCATCGTGCACAACAGCGATTCCTCGGCGACGCATCCCATGAGCTGCGCAGCCCGCTGGCCACGATCATCTCTGGTTTGGAAGTCGCTGAGGCCCATCCCGAATTGCTCGATGTCGAGCTGGCGATCGACACCTTGCTCCCCGAGGCGCATCGCATGCAGGCACTGATCGAAGATCTGCTCCTGCTCGCCCGTGCGGACGAGCAGAGCCTGGTGCTGCGCAAAGAAGAGGTGTCCCTCGGCGACCTCGCCGAAGTCGAGGTGGCCCGTGCGCGTCGCGGCGCCGGATGCACGATCCACACCGAGATTTCGCCGGTGCCCCTGATCGGGGACCCGGCCGGGCTGACGCGAGTGATCCGCAACCTCGTCGATAACGCTGTGCGCCATGCCAAATCGCGCGTAGAAATCGATGTCGAAAGCCGGGGTGATACCGCCATTGTCACCGTCGGCGATGACGGACCTGGCATCCCGGCGGCCGATAGGGTACGGGTGTTCGGACGTTTCGTACGCCTTGACGCAGACCGCGCCCGCAGTGGCGGGGGAACCGGCCTGGGCTTGGCGATTGTCGCCGAGGTGGTCGCCGCGCATGGCGGTGCGGTCACTATCGACGATCGTCCCGGCGGCGGGACCACGATGATAGTGGCCTTGCCCCAACAAATGTCGGCGCCCAATTAGCCGCCGTTGCGTCAGCGAAGTGCGGCCAGCAACACATTGAGCGACTCAACCTCGGCCGCCTGGTCTGGGTGGCTCGCCCGAACGGCTTTCAAGGCCGTGTCGATCTGGCGGTCGAGCACGCCCCACCCGTTTGCGTCCATCGGCCGCAGGGTGGATTCGTCTTCATCCCAGGCGGTTTCGAGGTCGGTGATACGATCCCCCGCGCCCTGTCGATCACCGGCGTGGACCTTGACCAACGTGTCTTGGACGATCCCCCGGAACTTCGCGATGTCGGCCGGCGGGAAATGTGCGGTCGCCTGACCAGGAGTGAGCGACACGGCCGGCGGCGTCGAAGCGGCGTCATCGTCGCTGACCGCGACGGAATGAGGCCGCCCAGACGACCACACCAGCAATCCGGCAACAGCCCCCGCGACCATGACGTAGTAGCCGAGCATAATCCGTTGTTGCACAAGGGTAGTCGGCACGACCCGTGCCCGGTCTTGCGCCTGGCGCTCGATGACGTCAGCGCGGGTGATGGTGAGGTAGGCGACCGTAGCCAGGATCGCGACCAAGAAGATCGCGCTGGTCGCGGCGGGTCCTAAGCCGAGTCCTTGGCCGGAGCGTGGCGACGCAATCCAGTCTCCGAGGTTCGCGCCCAACGGGCGGGTCAAGATGTAGGCAAGCCAGAACGACAACACAGCGTTGGCGCCCATTCGCCAGCCGATCAGGACGGCAGCGATCACGCCGGCCGGCAACAACACCGAAACCCCAGGGCCCCAGCCGGTGACCTGCAGCGTCCAGTCGCCCGCTGCGGTACCCAACGCGAAAGTGACCAGGACCGCGAGCCAATAGAACAACTCTCGGGGCAGTGTCACGATGCTGTGGATCGAGAGAGTGCGTTCCCGCGCGAACCACACCGCGAACACTCCGGCCAGAACGACGGCGAACACGCTCGTGCTCACCGCGAGTGGAACATGGAAGCCGTCGGTGAGGATGTCGGTGTACAACGTTCCCGTCACACTGAAAACGACCACCGTCAGCCAATAAAAGCCAGGTACGTAGTGGCTGAAGTGCAACTGCCATCCGAGGACCGCAGCCAGCGCCACGGTGGAGATCAGCGCCGTTGTGGGCAGGCCCATGCCCTGCGTGACGCTGAGCCAGTCCGCGAAACTCTCACCCACAGTGGTGCATAGGATTTTGATGATCCAGAACCACAGCGTGACCGCGGGCACTTTGCTCAATGGGACTCGGCCGGCTTTTAATACCCCGAGATTGGTTGTGTCACTCACGCCGACCGACGGTACAAGCGGCCCGCTGAGGCGACGCTGAGAAATCTTCAATCCATCAATCGGTAGCCCACGCCGCGGATCGTCTCAATGGTGTTGGTGCCGAAGGGAACATCGATTTTGCGCCGCAGGTACCCCATGTACACCTCGACCACGTTGTCCGGGCCTTCATGATGGGCGTCCCACACGTTGTGCAGGATTTCTGCCTTTGTCACCACCATGTCCTTGTTGCGCATAAGGAACTCCAAAACCCCGTATTCGCGGGGGGTTAACGTGATCGGCGTCGAACCGCGTTGCACTGTGTGCCGGGCGGGATCCAGCGACAGCGTCCCAGCCGTGAGCACCACGGGCCGCTCTGGCGCACCGCGACGGACCAACGCGCGCAGGCGCGCCACGAGCACCCTGAACGAAAACGGTTTCGTCAGATAGTCGTCCGCTCCGAGGTCGAACGCATCGGTTTCGTCGTACTCGCCGTCCTTGGCGGTCAACATGAGCACGGGTGTCCACACGTCGCGCTCCCGCATCCGACGCAGCACTTCGTATCCGCTGTGACCGGGAAGCATGATGTCCAGAACCACCACATCGAAGCTGTGTTCGGTCGCTTCGTGCAGGCCCTCCACGCCCGTGTCGACGGACACGACGACGAAGCCTTCGGCCTTCAGTCCCCTGGACAGGGTCGCCGACAGTCGTGGCTCGTCCTCGACGAGTAAAACCCTCATGTCACACCTCTCCCGTTTTTTCGGGAACCGCACGTTCATCATCCAACGGCTCTAGCCGTACGCCCAAGCTTGGTGTGAATATCGTTGAAGGGCATGGACTGTGACACTCGATCGGCGTCAGGGACTCGGGTTCCCGGTTTCCTGGGCCGGCTGTCCCTGGCCGGGGTGACGCCCCGCGCGTTGCGGCAGGACAAGCAAGAGCGCGATGATGACGGCCGCGATGACCGCTGAGGCCAACGGACGGCTCAGGGCCAGGCCGCCGTCGGAGACGGGCTTATCAACGAAGTCCCCGATGGTTGCGCCCAAGGGCCGCGTCAGGATGAAGGCGACCCAGAACAGCGTGACTGGCGACACCTTGGTCCAGTAGTACAGCGCGACGACCACGGCGAGCGCAGCGCCGAACACCAAAGCTCCGCGCTCATAACCAAATCCACGCGTGTCGGCGAGCCAGTCGCCGAGCGCGGTGCCCAAAGTCTGGGAAAACGTGATCGTCGCCCAATAGAACGCCTCTACTTTTGGCGTAGAAACGGTGCTGACCGATACCGTCCCCTGCGACCAGCGCCAGAGTCCCAGGGTTGCCAAGAGACAAGCCAAAAGCAGAAGAGAGCCACCCGTATAGCCGATTCCCAGCGATCGGTCGGCGAAATCCGCCAGCGCGGTCCCGAACGTCGTGGAGGCGACGATCGTCGCCCAGTACAGAGCCGCATGGAAACGTTTGACCAAGATTTGGGCGGCGACAAGTGCCACCAGTGCGACGCCGAAAAGTACGGCTCCGTCCGCATACCCCCAATTCAGGGTCATGGTGACGGTGTCGCCGCCCGTTTCACCGAGTGTTGTCGCCAAAATCTTGATAACCCAGAAGCCCAACGTGACCGCTGGCACCTTGGTCAACGCCTTCGAAACGTCATCCGTCACGTGGCAATCTTTCGGTCTCGTCTGAACGTTGGCAGGAGCGGGTGGCTGACGTTTCGACCGAACGACGTCGAATCGTTCCGGCGGTTTCGTCTCGCCGGTGCAAATCTATACTTACGGCAGCGGCGCTGAGAAAGCGCTGAGAGAAGCGCCTCCGCTGCGCATGGCGAGCCTTCGTGCTTCTCGGCGGTGACGTATGCTTGGGCAAGGCAGTCGCCGATCAGAATCGTGGGAGAGGACGCGACGATCACGTTGGACGGGTCGTCGGCGAGGTCGACGTCACCGGACCCGCGAACAAAGCGCCGGCCCGCGCCGTCCCCCCAGATCAGGAACCTCAACAGCAGCAATCCATCGCTGATTTCCGTCCGCCGTCCATTCAGGCCGCGGCTGAGTTGGCGCTCGAAATGCGCCGCCGGAACCGATTGTTTCGACTTCGGGTGCCGGGGTCGTCGGCAAGGGCCCATTGCTCAGCCGTGCCTCGCTCATGATAAGCCGCTGCTCATCTCGTGAGGCTCCGACTGCCAGTCAACGAACGGTGCTGATGCTCAAGCACATTGGCATCAGCTGCAGATATTAGAAACACGTAAGTGTGTCATCCGGAAGGAACGGCAGAACCATTAGCCGCGTTACACGATCAAGGGAGCGGCCGCGTCCGTCGATTCGGCACTTGCCAATCGCACACCGACGCCGGGACCGCGACAGAGCAGTACCAACGGGAGGGAACCATGGCGATTACTGATGTTCCGGCCTTCGCCCACTTAACTGACGCCGATATCGACAATCTGGCTGTCGAACTGGACGCGATCCGGCTGGACGTCGAGGATTCCCTCGGCGAGCGCGATGCCCGCTACATCCGCCGCACCATCGCTGCGCAACGCGCCCTCGATGTGGCCGGCCGCCTCATGCTGGCCGCCAGTTCGCGGCGCTCGGCATGGTGGGCGGGAACCGTGACGCTGGGTCTGGCCAAGATCATCGAGAACATGGAGATCGGCCACAACGTCATGCACGGCCAGTGGAACTGGATGAACGATCCCGAGATCCACTCCTCGACGTGGGAGTGGGACATGACTGCGGCGTCAAAACACTGGATTTCGTCCCACAACTTTCAGCACCACAAGTACACCAACATCCTCGGCATGGATGACGACGTGGGCTACTACATCCTGCGAGTCACACGTGATCAGCCCTGGCAGCCCTTCAACGTCGGCAACCTGCTGTTCAATGCGATACTCGCGCTCGGGTTCGAGTGGGGAATCGGCACCCAGACCGTCGATTTCGAGAAAGTCTTGAAGCCGGGCCCCGAGCGCGACTCCACGCTCGAGCTTGCACGTGAGTTCTCAGTCAAGGCGTGCAGGCAGGTGGTCAAGGATTATGTCGCGTTCCCGGCTCTGACCTCGCTGTCGCCGGGTGCGACCTACACGTCGACGTTGAAGGCCAACGCGGTGGCCAACGTGATCCGCAACGTGTGGGCCAACGCGGTGATCTTCTGCGGCCATTTCCCCGATGGCGCAGAGAAATTCACCAAGACCGACATGGTCGGCGAGACGAAGGGCGAGTGGTACCTGCGCCAGATGCTGGGCAGCGCCAACTTCGAAGGCGGCTGGCTGCTGCGGTTCATGAGCGGCAACCTGTGCCACCAGATTGAACATCATCTGTACCCCGACCTGCCGAGCAACCGGCTCCATGAGATCTCGGTGCGGGTGCGCGCATTGTGCGACAAGTACGACTTGCCTTACACCACAGGGCCATTCCTGGTGCAGTACGGCAAGACGTGGCGCACCATCGCCAAGCTCTCGGTGCCGAACAAGTACTTACGTGACACGGCGGACGACGCGCCGGAAACCCGAAGCGAGCGGATGTTCGCCGAGCTCGAGCCCGGTTACGCGGGAACCGATCGCCTTACGGGCCGGCGACGCGGGCTCAAGACAGCGATCGGTTCGGTCCGCCAATGGCGGCGGAGCGCCAGCTGAGCCACCCTTTGCGCTTCGCGCACCCATCTCTAGACCCACCTCTACGCCGGAAAGGCAGCACCACGACTTCATGGCCGCCAAGCTAACGCCGCACTTCGACGACGTGCAGGCGCACTACGACATATCCGACGACTTCTTCCGGCTGTTTCTCGATCCCAGCCAGACCTACAGCTGTGCGTACTTCGAGCGCGAGGACATGACGCTGGAAGAGGCGCAGGTCGCCAAGATCGACCTGGCGTTGGGCAAGTTAGGTCTGCAGCCCGGCATGACCTTGCTCGACATCGGCTGCGGCTGGGGTGCCACCATGCGCCGGGCGATCGAGAAGTATGACGTCAACGTCATCGGCCTGACGTTGTCAAAGAATCAGGCCGCCCATGTACAGAACTCGTTCGACCAGCACGAAAGTGCACGCAGCGGGCGAGTGTTGCTCAAGGGCTGGGAACAGTTTGACGAGCCCGTCGACCGGATCGTATCGATCGGCGCGTTCGAGCACTTCGGCCACGACCGCTACGACGACTTCTTCAAGATGGCATGCGGCGCCTTGCCCGATGAGGGCGTCATGCTGCTGCACACCATCACCGGATTCACGAAGCAGCAGATGATCGATCACGGCTTGCCGCTTACGTTTTGGCTGGCCCGCCACCTCAAGTTCATGATGACCGAGATCTTCCCGGGCGGTCAGCTGCCGACGATCGAGATGATCCACGAGCACACGGCGAAGGCTGGTTTCACGCTGACCCGCAGCCAGTCGCTGCAGCAGGACTACGCCAAGACCCTCGACCTGTGGGCAGAGGCGCTGGAGGCGCATAAAACCGAGGCAATCGAGATTCAGTCCGAAGAGGTGTACGAGCGGTACATGAAGTACCTGACCGGCTCTGCCAAGGGATTTCGAATCGGCTACTCCGACGTCGTGCAGTTCACCCTGCAGAAGCGGTGATTGACACTCTTCGACGGGTTGATCAGGTCGCCGACATGCCGCCGTCTACGTCCAACACCGTGCCAGAAATGTAGGACGCTTCCGACGACGAAATGAAAACAATGGCGTTGGCAAGTTCCTCGGTATTTCCTCTTCGGAGGAACGGGATCGTCGACACCAGGGCATCATTGACTTCCGCGGACCCGGTGAACCGATCGGCCATCTCAGTGTCTGTCAGACCCGGCGCAACAGCGTTGACCCGAATTCCCGAATTCCCCTGCTCGAGCGCGACCGTTTTGGTCAGGCCCTCCACTGCGAATTTGCTGCTGACATAAGCCGTTCCGCCGGCAGCCGCCTTGTGGCCGTAGGTCGAGGAGATGTTGACGATGCTGCCGGCATCTTGGCCTGTCATCGCGCGCACTTCGTGTTTCATGCTCAGGAATACCCCGAGGACGTTCGTGTCATGGACGGCCTTGAAATTCTCGACGGTGGCGTCCTGGATGGGTCCGAGTTCGCCTTCGAAGCCGGCGTTGTTGACGGCGACATCGAGACGGCCGAATCTCGCTACCGTCTGGTCGACAAGATTGCGGACCTCGTCTTCGTGCGTAACGTCCGCGCGAACGAACTCCGCTTCGGCGCCAAGCGTTTTCAACTCCGAGACGAGCGCTTGACCCTTGTCGTCGTGGCGCCCGGACACGACGACCTTGGCGCCTTTCTTTGCGAAGGCCACGGCGGTGGCGCGCCCGATGCCGGTGAGTGCGCCCGTAATGAGAACAACCTGAGGTGCCATTTTTCTCCTTCGGTGGCGGAATATGACCGCCGACGTGCAACCGTCACAACGATACGGACCTCGGTGCGAAACTTCATCGGGCTGGCGGTTTGTTATACTAGCTAAATATCACCTAAAGCGACATTGGAGAACACACGCATGCCACGTACGGACAACGACACCTGGAACCTGGCCACCAGCGTGGGCGCGACGGCCACGATGGTGGCAGCCGCCCGCGCGATCGCCACGAAGGCCGACAACCCGGTGATCGAGGATCCGTTCGCCGAGCCGCTGGTGCGTGCGGTCGGCGTGGAGTTCTTCACCCGCTGGGCCGACGGCGATATCGACGCCGCTGATGTCGACTACCACGAATCCAGTTGGAAGCTCGGGCACATGCCGGATGCGATGGCCGCCCGGACTCGCTTCTTCGACGGATTCTTTCGCGATGCGACCCAGGCCGGAATCCGTCAGGCCGTGATCTTGGCGTCCGGCCTCGACGCGCGCGCCTACCGACTGGCGTGGCCGGACGACATGACGGTCTTCGAGATCGACCAGCCCGAGGTGATCGAGTTCAAGACCACGACCCTGGCCGGGCTTGGTGCCGCTCCGAAGGCCGACCTGCGCACGGTCGCCATCGATCTGCGTAACGATTGGCCGACCGCGCTGCTGGATGCCGGCCTGGACAAGAGCCGGCCGACCGCGTGGATCGCCGAGGGGCTGTTCGGGTATCTGCCGCCAGCGGCTCAGGATGCCTTGCTGGACAACATCACTGCGCTGAGCGCCAAGGGCAGCCGGCTAGCCTGCGAGGCCACCCCGGACAGGCCGCAGATCGATAAGGAACGAGCGCGCGAGCTGTTGCGCAAGGCGAGCGCCAAATGGCGCGAGCATGGTCTCGACCTGGATTTCACCGACCTCGGCTTCGAGGGCGAGCGCAGCGACGTCGCGTCTCATCTGGAGAATTTGGGATGGCGATCAGTTGGCACCCCGATGCGTCAGCTGTTGGCCGACAACGGTCTTGGCGCGATTCCGCAAACTGACGATTCGGTGTCGGTGGCCGACACGGTCTACTACAGCTCCGTATTGGCGAACTGACGGCAGTCCAGCCGCAGCCGTACTCCATATCGCGTGTGACATGCCGAGCCGCCGGCAAAGCCGGTGGCTCGTATCTTAGGATTTCTTCGATGGCTCCTGGCAGCAGAGATCGGTCGGCAGCCAGTCGGCGGCGTTGATCGGGGTACGGGCGCGCGCCAACAATTTCCAGGTGTGCAAGCAGTACATCCTTGAGGGGCTCGGCGTCGGCGCGATGCCGAACCAGATCATCTGCACTAACGGGTTACGCGACGGCAGCATCATGCCCGTGCTACCGGGGTGAACCTCGAGCGGCTGGACGTGCATATGATCTACCCTTTCCAGCTCTCCTTTTCGACACTCATCAGCGCGTTCTACGACACGGCGTGCGAGATTATCGTGGAGAACTCGGCGCGAACCTGAGACAGTCGATGACGACCATGGTCCTCAGAACGCGGGCACGCCGTCTCGTTGTGGATGCAGTGCGCCGAGCGGCGACGTGAGTGGCAGATGCAGTGCATCGACAATCCCCGTGGGCGCCTCACACACCCACGGGATGGCGTTGACCGCTCGCATCCCCGTGGCGAGCAGGCCGTGGTCGCTGGCGCTCTCATCGTCGTGGTATCCGACTTCGAATTCTCCGTCGAAGGACGGCTCGCCATCAATGATGACCCGCCAGATGCCGTCGGTGCCGCCGGTGCGGCCCGTCGGCCATTCGGGCGCAAGATCGTCGGCCATCCGGTCGACATGTTCGATGGTGATGACTTCCTGGCCGTCCACCACGCCTACGCAGCGCGCGTAGGTCGCGCCGACCGTTCCGGCTTCGATTAGTCCGCAGGCGGTTTCGAGTCGCCTTGGGGTGGGCAGGAACTCGCAGGTCTCTCGGATCTCGTCGAGCTCAACCCCCAGCGCGTCGGCCACCATCGTGACCGCGGCACCCCACCCCCACTTGAGCACCCCTGGGCGCTTGAGACCGCCTTGGTAGTCCAGCGGTTGCCCGAAACCGAACAACTCTCGGACATCGAATTCGACCGGATACTGCGAATAATTGGTGATCTCGATTCCACGCACTGAGTACACGCGGTGCGACATGGACAGCAGGGCGATGGGGAAGAGGTCGCACCCGAAGCCCGGCTCGATGCCAGACGAATAGATCGAGCTGTCGCCTGCGCGACAGGCTTCGCGGATGGGCTCGAGATAACGCTCGGAGAGTGAGCCTTTTTCGTATACCAGGCCGGGCAGCGACGTCGTCACGATGTTCTTGCCCGCGGCCAGGATCCGGCAGAAATCGGCAAGCGCCTCTTTGGGCCGAGGGCCAGCAGGAGCGGCGTACATGATGCAGTCAGCCTCCCCACCTAGCAGGGCGTCGATGTCGCGGGTAGCCGTGATACCCAGGGACTCGATACCGGCCAGTGACCCGATATCCTGACCGTCCTTGGTGGCCGAATGAACCCATGCCCCAACGAGTTCGAGGTTGGGCCGGTCGGCTGCGGTGCGGATGGCATAACGCCCCACGCCACCGGTCGCCCAGACCACAACCTTGTATGTCTTACCCGGCGTCGGCCTCATGGTGAATCCTTTCGTGGATGGTGACTCAGCTAAACGATGAAATGTGTAATGTTTTTGTGTGACCGAATACGCGAACGGACCGAGTCGAGCCAGCGTTCATCACGTCGTATACGCGGTGCTGCCCGACCGGCTTTCCGAGACAGTTGAGTTCTTCTCGGAGTTGGGCTTTCGATTCCAGACCATCGAGCTCGAAGACGTGGGCCTGCGAGTACTTCTGGACTGGGCCGGCGGCCTCGAACTGGTGACCCCACTGTCTCCCGGGCCTGATAGCGACGGCGCGGTGGCGCAGTTCCTGCAGCAAAACGGCCCCGGCGTGTATTCGGTGGCGATCCGAGTCGGTGATGCCCCGGCCGCCGAGCAGGTGGCGCAGCGATACGGGGCGCAGACTCGGTTCCATCAGCACCGCGGCGGTGACGGATACGAACTCGACGAGATCGAGCTGTCGGTGCTCGGTCTTCCTGTGACATTCCTTTCCACTGATCTGCCGTAACGTCGTTCAGCCGCCGCGCGATTCGACGTAAGCGGTGATCACCTCAACAAGCGCTTGGCGGTCCCGGGAGGAGTCCACGGGTTCTGGCCACACCATCTGAGCGACCACCATGCCGCGCAACGTCGCCCAGATGAGGTTGCCGATCCGGCCGGCGTGCGGCGCGGACAGGCCTTCTCCCAGGTGTCGGCCTAGCTTCGTCAGCGTGACCATCAGGTCGGCGAGGTGGGTGTTGGCGACGGTGTCGCGAAGGCCGCGCGTCGAGATGAGGATCTCCAGAGCTGCCATCGACGTGGGGCTGGAGAACGCGTCCCAAATCGTGTCGATGACGAATGCGGTGCGCGCACGCACGCTGCTCTTGCGGATGGCCGACGGGGGTAATTCGTCGAGGGCGTCGAGTAGTTCGCTGAAACCCTTGTCAACCACCGCCATCAACAATCCGTCCAGATCGCCGAAGTGGTATTGGACCACCCCCCAGGTCACCCCGGCGCGGTCGGTGATGTGCCGGACGCTGGGCGGGGCGAACCCCTCGTCGAGGATGCAGCGCACGGTCTCGTCGATGACGGCTACGCGGGTGCGTTCGGCGCGGGCTTGGCCGCCGGTGGGCGGTCGACGGGGTGCGGTCATGGTGTTCGGATTACCACAGCACGCCGCGCACGTGGTCGGTCGGCCGCAGATCATGTGCGGCAAGGATTCCGCTCGGGGCCCGGCACACGGCGTCGATGACGTTCACGGCGCGGGCTGCGGTGGCGATGACCCCGCCCTGGTTATGGTCGATGCCCGATACCCCTACGTGGGTGTTGATTTCGATGCCCGGGCTGCCCTCGACACGGACGCGGTGCACGCCGGGATGTCCGTCCGGCGGGTACGGCCAATCCGGAGCGGCCGCATCGGTGAGCCTGTTGACGTGTTCCATCGTGATGATCACTTCACCCCCGCGGACGCCCTCGACCGCAAAGCGGACGGCGGCCACCCTGCCCGGTTCGACGTCCATCATGGTGCACTTGATCAGGTCGGGCGTGGCCCACTTGTCGACTCGTTCCCGGACTTCGTCGAGTTCGATACCGAGATCCACTGCCAGACTGCGCACTTGGGCACCCCACATCGACGTGAGCACACCGGGCGAGAACATCACTGGTATGTGGTCCGGCGCGGTTCCGAAACCGAAACTGACGCCGGTGAATTCGGCGTCGTCATAAGTCCCATAATCGAAAATCTCCTGGACGATGATGGCGGTGGCGCGCGCTGTCAGGCTCAGCGCGGTGTAGACCAGGGTGTCGCCGGAGAACCCAGGGTCGATTCCGTTGATGTACAACGTCGTATCGCCCTCGCGACAAGCGTGTGCCAGCGGTTCGCGCAACCAATCGTCGGCCTGGTCGGGCGCCACCAGCCAGACAAACGATGTCCCAACGACGTTCGTGCCCGACCGCAGAAACCGAGCGATCTCGTCCAACGCCGCGTGGGGGCGCGTCTCGGCTTGCGATGTGTACACCACGCAGTCTGCGTTCAGGCCGATCAGCGCGTCGACGTCGTCGGTCGCGAGGACTCCGGTCGGCCGGTCGAGCCCGCACAGATCGGCGGCGTCACGCCCGATCTTGTCCTGCCCGCGTGCGTGCACGCCGACGAGTTCCAGGTCGGGACGCTCGATGATGCTGCGCAACGCATGGATTCCGACGTTGCCGGTGGAGAATTGGACTACCCGACGGGTCACTGCGGTCCTTTCAGAGCAGATCGGTGATGGTCTTGAGTCCGGCGTCGTAGAGCACGCCAGGCAGCATCCCGCCGTCGATTTCGATGGTGGTGCCATTGATGAAATCCGCTGCGCCAGAGGCAAGGAAAACACACGTGCGGCCGACCTCTTCGGGCTCGCCGCCGCGCTTGAGCGGTAGAGCCTCGAAATATTTTGATCCCGTCGGGTCGTCCTTGGGCAGGACGAATGAGCGGAAGTTTTCGGTGATCGTCGGTCCCAGCGCCACGCAATTGACCCGGGCCGCCGGGCCCCACTCCTCGGCCAGAGAGCGGGTGAGGTGGTTGAGTCCCGACTTGGCCGCGCCGTAGGACACCAGGGTAGGGGAGCCCGCGGGATGACCGGCGCCGCTGGAGATATTGATGATGCAGCCCGTCCCGTCCTGCTGGCGCATCTGTCGGTAGACGCGGATGGCGAACCACATCGGGCTGATGAGGTTCATCTGGACGGCGAACGCATGAAACAATACGGTGCGCTCGAAGTCGTCTTCGGAGCTCGGCGCGCCCTGGATGCGCGAGACCAGTGCGGGGATGTTCTCGGCGTGTGGCGCGGGGACTGTCCCGCCGGCGTTGTTGACCAGGATGTCGACCCGGCCATAGCGCTCGACCACGGTATTCACCAGGCGGTCGATCGCGTGGTAATCGCCTTGGTCGCAGACCATTTGCTCGGACCGCTCCGACCACCCCGGTTCACTGTCCACGCCGGGAATGGCGTCCAGCGGTGATCGCGAGCAACCGACGACCGTGGCGCCCGCGCGCAACAACTCGTGCGCGATGCCCACGCCGACACCCCTGCTGGTCCCGGTGACGATCGCGACCTTGCTGTCCAGCACACCCATGGTCACTGCCCCTTGTTGTCCGCTGCCGACCGTTCAGAAACTCGTGCTAAAAAATTACACGTGTAATCATTTGTGGACAAGGGTGACCGGTAAATCGCTCAGACGGATGCCACCGCGGTACCGAGCAGGCGTTCCTTCTGCATGTTGAATTCCGCGTCGGTCAGCAGCCCCGAGTCGCGTAGGTCGCCGAGTTTGCCTAGGAGCTCCGCGAATTCGCGTATCTCGTCGGCGATTCCCGGCGCGGGGCCTCCCACCGGCTTGGGCCCGGCCGAGGCCCGTACTCGAGTGGTCGCGCCGATGCGCTCGCGGCCCTGGCCGACCGTGCCGTTGATCGCCTGTCCGGCCATGCTGGCGAGGGTCATCTCACCGAACAGGCCCGCCGACCCACCGGCGAAGGCTTCTGGGGCGGCGGCCAAACTGGTGGCCGGCAACGCGAGCGTGGCCAGCCTCATTTCCGGGGCCGTCGTCGCCCAGGCCGGCGGCACCGACAACGCCCCGACCGGAGTTGCCTGGCCCAGGCCCGCCGCGGCCCCAGGCAAGACCACCGGTGCCGGAAGGCCTTTCACGCCCAATTGAGCGAACCCATCCGTCATCGCCTTGTTCATGACGGAGATTTCCTTTGTGTCGTCGAAAATCTCGCCACCGGCCTTCAGAATCGCTTCGTCGCCTTGTGCCGAGGCCGACCATGCCCCTGCCGCAGTGCTCAATTCCGATGACCCGAGGCCCAATGCCGCGGGCTCGAAGAAGGTCGACGGGGATATCAGCCCCAGGCTCTGCAGGATGTCGAAAATGCTGGACGTGGACACAGCGGCCGTGGTCGTAGGGACCACGGGCGCGGAGAGCCCGGTCAGTGTCGCGGGCACCGTCGACGTCAGTCGCGCCACCGCCGCCTGGCTGCCGATTGCCGCCGACGTGCCGGTGACCCGGGTGAGTGCGGCGGATTGGTCGTTCCGTCCACCGGGGTTGGTGGTCTGCGGCGATGCGGTGAACGATGGCAGCATGGCCGCGGACGCGGACACGGCCGCGTAGCCGTACATCGCGGCGGCGTCCTGGGCCCACATCTCGGCGTAGTGGGTCTCGGTGGCCGCGATCGCCGGGGTGTTTTGCCCGAACAGGTTGGTCGCCACGAGCGCCTTGAGCAGTGAGCGGTTGGCGGCGATGACCGAGGGGGGCACCATCGCCGCGAACGTCACCTCATAGGCGGCCGCCGCCGCCTTGGCCTGAGTGGCCGTCTGCTCGGCCAGCGCGGCGGTGGTGCTCATCCACGCCACATAGGGGCCGACAGCGGCCGCCAGCGCCGCCGACGTGGGGCCCAGCCAGGGACCAGCCGTCAGTCCCGAGATCACCGATCCGTAAGCGGAGGCCGCCAAGTGCAACTCGGTGGCCAGTCCGTCCCAGGCCGCAGCGGCAGCCAGCATCGGCCCCGACCCGGGACCGGCATACATCCGCCCGGAGTTGACTTCCGGTGTCAATGTCGCGAAATCCATTGCTGCACAACCTCCTAGGTGATAGCTCACGCCGTGTGAGCCCGGTGGGCCCCGTTGTCCTACTACACGCGAATCAGTAGCAACACACCGTAAACATTGACCTTGCGCCTACGAATGTCTAGACCTACGCCGGGAACACGCAAAGAAATGCTGATGAGGCAATGGCGTGCGGACCTCGCGCCGCCTCGCTAGCGTAAGGACGGCTCTTGCGCCCGAGTGTGGAGGATTGCGTTGATGTCAGGGATCCCGATCCGTGTGCCCGTCACTATCGCGACGGCGATCCTCCTCATGTGTGGCGCGAGCACCTCGGCCGCGGTTGCGGCGCCCGCGGGCCGTTGGCCGCTGCCCCTCGATGTCGCGCCCCCGAAGGTCGACACCAGCTTCTCGTTCGTGACTTATGACTGCGGTGATCAATCGCCTATAAGGATCGCGGGGGAGGACTCGAACATCACGTTGTACGGATCCTGCGGCGAGGTCGATGTGAGCGGGGCCGCGAACACCGTGAATCTGCAAACCGTGGCCATCATCAACGCGACCGGCACCGGCAACCACATCACGTGGGAGAAGGGGCCGGGCGGCGCCGTCCCGCAGATCAGTAACCCGAACGGCAGCAACACCATTGCCGGACCGGGGGGCTTTCAGTCAGGCCGAGGCTGAGACCGCGGTCTGCCAACCCGTCGTCGCGGTGAGGGAGAACTCGCTCAGGACGCGTGAAATGTTCTGCTGTAAAAGCTCATTCGAATTCGAGCGGTCGAGCTCGTAGGCGAGGATCGAAACGAAGACCTGTCCGCGCGCTCTTCCCGACACCAATACCAAGGCCCCGTTGGTGCGGTGCATCGTCGCGTTGGTCACGCCCGGGTACAGAGACTTCAGGGCGAAGTGGTCGGCGTCTGTGCCGTCTGGCCGGTTGGCTTCCGGGCTGATCGCGCCGAGGTTGGATGACACGACGGTGGTCGCACTGCCGGTGGCCACACCAAGCATTCGTTTGAAAAGCCGCTTTGGCACCAGGGGAACGAGGGGCAGTAGAGCCCACCGCTCGTCGGGCACCTCCCGATAACGAACCAGCGCCTGCTTGATGGCGGCGCGAATCTCGCGCAGGTCCGTCGTGACGGGTGCAGGGTCTACGTCAACATCAACATTGGCGACCGCGTTGGCGCGAGTATCGACCGGCGTGCGCTCGTTGACGAGCATCCCAACCGTGACCGAGCCGTCCGCGGCGACGCGCCCCACTCGCCGGGCGAGGCGAGCGGCAAACCCCGCGAGCAGCGCGTTGCTGGTCCCGCCCAACGAGTGGGCACGGGCATCCCACTGCTCAGCGTCGACGAAAATCGTTGTTAACGGCAGGGTGATGCATGCGTCCGGTTCGACGATCAGTTTCTTGGATACCGCGGCAGCGGGCCTGGCACCGGCCCGATCGCTCCGGAGCAATCGCGCAGCTGCGACAAAGGCTCGACCGATATCGGCTGTGTCGCAAACGGTTTGGCGCGCGTCCTCGCGCAGCGCCCGCCAGCGGCGCCGCGATGCTGCCGCCGGCCAGCTGATTGCATCGTCGCGACCGGCGGCCGCGTCCGCCAGCGCCTGGCACAATCCGACGCCGTCGGTGAGGCAATGCGTGACGACCAGGCTCACCACCGCTCCGCCATCGGTCAAGGGCAGCAACGCAAGACGCCATCCCGGTCCGTGCTCGGCATCCGGGCGGGTGAGGGCCTGGTCGTTGCACCAGTCGTCGATCTCGCTGCGGGGCCGAGGTGTCGCAGCGATCTCGAGGTCGGAGTGATCACTGGGTGACACCCAGCGATGGCGCCCGAACGGCAATACGGACCGCTCGATGCGGCGGCATAGCCGTCCCCGCCCGAGATGGTGATGGAACCTGCGCAGGCCGCCGATGTCGACGGCGCGGTTGTACACCCAAATGCATTGCAGCACATTGGTGGTGCTCGTCGCTCTCTCGCTGAGAAAGAGGGTCTGGTCGGTCAGATCCAGCACGTTGCTCATTTCTAGGCCGCCTCGTTGTCGCCGGCGTCCGAGGCGGGTGCGACCGATGTCCTCTCGACGACGCGGGCGAACATCTCGAGCAATGTTGCGATGTAGCGGTCCACCGACTCACGCGCTATCACGTTGTCCGGGAAGGAGATCGTCACCGTGGTTCTCTCGACATGCCGGTTGATCCACATGTTGATCCCACCGTGGGACAGGCTGTCGCCGTAGGTGCCGAAGTTCAGCTCTGCCCACACTCCGGCGAGAGGTATCTTCCGGAAATCCAGGAAGGACAACATCATCGGCAAACACGTGGGCAGCTTGATCCCCAGTTCGTCCGGTGTCGCCAACTCCAAGACCCGCTCAATCGGGACATGAGCTAGGTCTTTGGCGGCGTCGAACGACTTCTGGGCTGCCCGGGCCACCTCGGGAAACGATTCGCCGGCCGTCGGCACGGTGACCGGCACCATGCTCGCGAACCAGCCCACCGTCATCGTGTCGATGCCCGGGGTCCGGGTGTCCCTGGCGGTGAAACCGTGATAGGTCTGTTTCCCGGTCAATTCGTAATCGGCCAGCGCTGCGCACGCCAGCACCCCTCCCAGGAACCGGGCACCGGCCGCAGAGCAGATGCTGTCGAAAGACTGGGTCCCGGCCGCGTCCAACAACTCGACGGTCAGCAAGTCGCCCTTGCTGCTGGCCCACGTATCACCCAGCGGCAGTGGGAAGCTCGGCCAGGCGCCGTCGGTGTCGCGTGCGAACGCGATCCACTCCTTGATCTCGGGAGATGAGAGGGTCAGGTTCGCGACGTTCGCACGCTGCCGCGCGGTGAAGTCGCGATGGCTCCTGACCTGGGGAGGCGTAAGGGTCGGTCCCGGGGGCGCGTCTTGCGACAGTTCCTGATACGCGAGGTGGATGTCGACGAAGATCAAGGCGGCGGACAGCCCGTCGATATGTAGGTGGTCGACACTGGCGTAAAAGGTGAAGTAGTCAGCGTGCTGGACGATCCCGAAGGTGAAGCAACCCCATTCAAGCGTCTCCGGGGTCGTCGTCAAGACGTGCGTGCGGATCTGCTCGGGGTTCATGTGTCCCATCGACACGGGCGCGAGATCGATGTCCTCTGGCTCGATCACCCGTCGCACGATGACGCCGTTGTCGAACTCGAACCAGGAGTGATAGGTGTCCTGACGACGGACATGCGCATTGACCGCGGCCGTCATCGCATCGATGTCGCAGACGCCGACAATGTCCCACGCCACGATCATCAGACGTGGTAGTTGCCGGTTCATCGCCTTGCCGTGATATGCGGCCCAGAGATGTTGCGTTTGCTGATAACTCGGAGGTAGATCGCCCTGTCTTGCAGCACGAGCCGCCTCGTGCGCTGCGGGAGAGGCCGTCCACATGGTGAGCGGACCGCGCGGCGGCAGCCATTCGTTGATATTTCCGAGTGCGACCATTTCCAGCCCCGCTCTACGTGATGCCGACATTTCATGCGCGGCGTCGGGGCCACGAAAAGTCCATCCGCGCACGGCTTTTCGGGCATGCCGAATTAACGTCCGCGTTGGTAATTTGCGACGCCTAGCCGTAAGTAGGCTGACCCTACGGCGTCGCTTGCAACCCCCGATGTCGCTGTTGTGGACGTTAGTCCAATAGAGCGGCGATGTTGTGTTTTTGCGAAGATTTTCAATATTGCAGATTCGCGGCGCGATGGCGCTAGCCTGACTCGCCCGATCAGTTAGTTCTGCTGTAGTTCCGCAAAGCGGGTAAGGGCGGCGTCGAGGTTTGACTCGTCGAATATCTCGTACCGGCTGATCAGCCCGTCCTCGACAAGGAAGACATCCCGCCGCGGGGTGTAACGACTGGCTCGTCGTGCCGCGCGAGTGCGATCGCCATCGAAGCGGCGTCCGCCTCCCAGGCGGCGGTCGATCCTTCGATATCGGTGAGCACAAAGTCACCGCCCGTGTGACCGATGAAATAAATTGTGCCACAGCAATATCCAGCGAAGTGTCCTGTGCGACGATCGCGGCCTCGAGCCGCCGATGACTTCCGCGGCGCGGCCCGTCGCCAGCAGCGCGTCCGCCCGATCCTCGACGAGCGCGGCGTGGCTTTCGGCCCAGCGCGTCATTTCCGATAAACCGCGCTGCCCGTCGGGAAGTTCGGGAATGCCGCGCCAAAGGGTCAACGCTTGCTCGAAGCGGGTCACCGCCTGGCCGATGTCGCCGGCGGCGGCGCGTCACGACCCGCCTTGGCCGCCGATTTGTCGCGCGCCGCGTCGACCTCGGGCCCTTCTAGCGTCCAGCCCGCTCCCTCGGTCACCACGACGCCATCGCCGAGTGTGCGGCGCAGCGAGGAGATATTGGGTCTGCAGGGCCTTAGCGGCGGTGCGCGGCGGATGGTCGCCCCACAGCACCTTGATGAGCGTGCCGGCCGGCACAACCGATCCGTCGTGCAGCCCCAACATCGTGAGGATCGCACGAGGTTTTGCGCCCGGGATAGTGACCGGTGTGCCGTTCCTGTCGGACCTGGAGAGGCCCCAAAACCCCCAGCTCCACCCAAGGAGGCGCACTCACGTCAGCAATCTTCGGTGGCGCAATTCAATACATGGTCAAGATCCAGTAAAGGCCCCTGCCTGCGATTCATGAGCGGGCTTTACCGACCGGTCCAAATGTCGGTTACGCCTCCTCGGCGTACAACAGTGAGTTCGTGACCCGAGTGCCGTCGAAACGGAATTCGTGCGCTGGACGCCGCAGCGGCTCGACGCTGGCATCCGGGTGAACGATGACCCCACCGCCCGAGGGAATTCCCAGCCCGGTGGCCGCCCCTTGTAGCAAATGAATGGCCTCAGACAGGCGCGTCCACTCAGACTGCTCGTCGTGCGTGTCGATGACGAAGGGGACAAATTCGAACACATCGAGCAACCCGGTCGCGGAGGATTCCGACGCCTCGACGATTCCGTAGCGTCCCAGCTGGACGGCGCCGGCCGAAATGCCCACCAGCACCGCGCCGTGCGCATACCGGTCGATGATCACATCTTTCATGCCGGTTTTCTCGAATGTGGTCCAGCCGAGATTCACGTCGCCCCCGGCGAGGACGATCAGCTGAGCACGTTCCAGGAAGGCTCGGTCGTCGAGTCCAAACGACGAATCGATCATGCGACGGTCGGTGATGCCGACCGGATCCATGGCTGCCTCGAAGATCTCGTAGAACTCGCGACGGTCCCCGTTGGACGCACCGAGATAAGCCGCGCTGACTCGCGGGTCCCCGGTCGATCCATCGAGGGCGTCCTCAAGTAGCAGTCGGCCGTGACGCTTCCAGAAGAGCAGCTGACTGTCCGCCAGCAGATAGATCGGTTGAAGTAACGGCGTCGGCTGACCCACCGTCACGCGATTGGTTCGACCCATTGAGCCCGGGACGGCCCCGGCTCGAATGGATCGCCAAAGTACTGGGTCTCGCGGACAACCTCAGTGCCCTCGAACTCCATGATGCTGACCACGTAATACGGTTGCGCGTCGTAGGTCAGGATGAGTTCGCTAATCCACAAACCACCGCCACCCTGGATGCGGCGCACGGTGAAGCGCTTGCTGTTCGGCTGCGCGGTTCGCGACGCCTGAATGTTGTGGCGGCCGCGGATGCGCTCGCCTGACTGCGGATACTCGAGAATCGCGTCCTGGCGGTAGATTTCGTGTTCGGTCGCGAAGTCGTTGGCATCAGACGCGGCCCAGTGTCTTTCCAAAGCGACTCGCACGTCGTCGTCGTACATGGCGCTTTCCTCACGTCGGCTCGGCAAGGCTCAATCATGCGCCATGAATTCTGTGTTACGCGATAGTTCCGGGCGATCAGCCGATCGACCGAGCGCACGCAAAGGTGACAAAAGAACGACGAGGACGCGAATTCTGCGAACCCTCAGTGAAAAATTTAAACGACCTTCTACGCGCACGCAGATCCCCTGCGCATCGGTCGTTTTGAAAGGTTTCAAATGCCGGATTTTTAATCTTTCTGGCGATCGAGCCGCCGGGTAGCGTAATCCCAGTCACCCGGTGTCTTCTTACGAGAAGGAGACAGGTGATCGACCTGCTAGGAGGATCCATGTTGGATGGTGTTGCACGCGAATTCGGTGGTGGCGGCGGCGGGGGTAAGTCATTGGTCGGCGGCGGTGCCGGCGGCGGCAAGTTGGTCGGCGGCGGTGCCGGCGGCGGCAAGCTGTTCGGCGGAGGAGCCGGCGGGGGCCGTTAACAACGATCTATCGACATCTAGAGGCGCCGGCGGAGAAAATCCGCCGGCGCCTCTATGCGTCTGGCGCTATAACAAGAACACCCGGCGGCAATTGAGGCCGGTGCAGGAATTCGGAAACCTCACGGCAACATTGCCAAGCTTTGATGATCACGACGCCACCTCTGTCCGAGATGGACCGACCGAAAAGCGCCACCAGGATCACCTGTGAACGTACGCGACGCCGCGCCGACGAGCCGAGTGTTGGTGGTGGCGATCATGGTGTCGATGGTCGCGTTCCTCAACACCACGGTCACAAACCTGGCTCTTCCGGCCACTGAACGTGACCTGGGCGGCGGCCTGTCGCTGCAACAGTGGGTCGTCGACGGTTATTTGCTTGCGCTGGCGGCCACGGTTCTGATGGCCGGTTCGATCTCCGATCTGTTCGGACGAGTGCCGGTGATGCGTTTCGGGCTGGCGACCTTTGGCACCGGTGCCGCGTTGGCGGCTAGCGCGACCTCCCCGTTGATGCTGGTCTTCGGCCGCATCGTCCAAGGGCTGGGCGGCGCGTTTCTGGTGCCCGGCTCGCTCGCGCTGATCAACTCCGCCTTCGAACCCGAAGACCGACCCACCGCCATCGGAACCTGGACCGCCTGGACCGGAACCGCTTTCGCGCTGGGACCGCTATTGGGCGGGTTGTCGGTGGACTACCTCAGCTGGCGATGGATCTATGTCGTGTCGGCGATCCCGATGCTTGTCGGCTTCGGCTTGACGTTTTGGTTGTGTCCGATGCCGGGGCCGGCCGAACACGCTCGCGTCGATGCCGGGGGAGCCGCGTTGTCCGCGGTCGGGCTGAGCGCGACGGTGTATGCGTTGATCGAATCGCACCGGCGTGGCTGGACCGACCCGTCCGTCACCGCTTGTTTGGTCGTAGGGGTCATCGCCCTGCTGGCGTTTGTGGGATGGGAGCACCGCACCCCAAACCCCATGCTGCCGTTGGGCGTTTTCAGAATCCGCAATTTCGCCGGTGCCAATCTGGTCACGGCCTTCGTCTACGGCGGCCTTACTCTCGCCTCGATTGCCATTGCCCTCTATACCCAGGAGGTCGCCGGCTACCCGGCCACCGTTGCAGGTATGGCCACGCTGCCCACCCCCGTGCTGTCGTTTCTGTTCGCCAAGCGCGTCGGCGGCTTGGCCGCACGAGTCGGGCCCCGGATTTTCATCGTGGTGGGCCCGGCGTTGGCCGGGTTCGGGTTGCTGCTCATCCACCCCGCAGCGAACGGATTCAACATCCTGACAGATCTCATGCCGGGTATCACCGTGGTGGCCATCGGCCTGGTCATCGCGATCACGCCGCTGACCGCACTGAATCTGTCCTCTCTTGATTCCGAGCACAGTGGAATCGCGGCGGCGATCCAGAACGTCGTCGGCCGCACGTCTGCGCTGACCGCCGTGGCCTGCGTAGGACTGATCGCCGCAGGCACACTGACCGACGCCAGCTTCGGCCGGCTGCTCGATGTCAGCGCGGTCCTCTTCTTCATCGGCGCCGTTTTCTGCGCAGCCATCATCAGAAATCCGGCCGTCGCCGATCAAGCTGTTCCCGGCGAAGTCGTCGAGTTGTGCACCGACCAGCCTGACGCCTATGCCGAGCTGGCCGATCTGGCCGGCCAAACCGGACCCGTGCCGCTGCTGCGCCCGAAAGACCTTCACCCCTAAGGCAATCGAGGTCTCTCACGGATTCTGTGTTGGCTGCTGGCAGACTGCTGGCATGGACGTGACCGACAGCAGTGTGCGTCAGGCTTCGCCACAGGATGCGGCCGCCTGCATCGCGATATACCGTCCCTTCGTTGAGAACACCGCGATCAGTTGGGAAATCGACGTCCCGAGTGTGGCGGAGATGGCTTCCCGCATCACCGCGGCCCGCGACACTCACGAATGGCTCGTCCTCGAGGGCGATGGTGAGATCATCGGCTTCGCCTACGGGCACGCGCTTTATCGCGTTCCGTCCTACCAGTGGTCGGTCGAGACCGGTATCTATGTTCAGCTGGGCTGTCATCGTGCCGGCGCGGGCCGCAAACTCTATACGCAACTTTTGCGTCGGCTCACCGAGCGCGGCTACCGGCGAGCCTTCGCCGGGATAACCCAACCCAATGAGGCCAGCAACGGTTTTCATCGATCCTTTGGGTTTCAGGATGCCGGCCTGTATCGGCGAGTTGGGTGGAAAAACGACAGCTGGCACGACGTCGCATGGATGCAACTCGATCTTCCCCGCACCGGAAATCCGGAAGAAGGCCCCGGCCCAATCCTGTGACCTAGCAACCTCCTGGCGGTAGCGCCGCTCCCATACCGTCGACGACGACCGGCGTGACTATCGCGCCATAAGACTTGCACTCGGCAAGACGTGTGGGATCTCGTCTGCAGGCAACGGGCGGCAGAAGAAGTTTCCTTGCACCGCGTCGCACCCGTAGCTCCTGAGTTCTTGAGCTGTCTCCCAATCCTCAACGCCCTCGGCGACACTGGCGATGCCGAACTCCGTGGCCAATTCGATGACGGATCGCGCAATGGTGGCCGCGCGTTCGTCGTGCAGAATCGGTGCGACGAATTGACGATCGAGCTTGACGTCGTCGATTGGCAGTTCGCGCAGGTATGTCAGCGTCGCGTAGCCGCTGCCGAAGTCGTCGATCGCCACTCGGATGCCGGCCTCGCGAAGCTGGTTGAGCACTGTGCGGGCCTTCGGCAGGTCGGCCACCACCAGATCCTCGGTGATCTCAATCGTGAGCAAACTTGGCGACATCCCGTGCGCGTCGAGCACCGACATGATGCGGTCGGGCAGGGTGTCCTCTTCAAGGGTGGGCGCCCAGAAATTGACCGCGATCGGGATCGGGATGCCGGCTGCATACCAAACCGAGGCGTCCGCGACCGCGCGTGACAGCACCAGGTCGGTGAGGGCGTCCATCAGCCCGTGTGCCCGCACCAACGGCAAGAACTCGGACGGCTCGAGCGGGCCGAACTTGGGGTGCTGCCATCGCACGAGCGCCTCTACTCCGCAGACCGAACCGGTCATCATGCCGAATTTCGGCTGGTACAAGAGGTTCAGCAAGCCATCCTCGATGGCGCGTCGCAATTCGCCCAGTAGTTGAAGTCGGGCGATGCCGTCGTCGTATGCCTCGCCCGCGTCCAGCCCGAGGTCCATATCGGGCGTGAATATCCGTATGTTGGTTGAGCTTCCCGATTGGGCGCATTGTCGTGCGGTAGCCGCCTGCCGGAGAAGTTGGTCCGGCTTCAGCGGGGCGATGAGTTGGGCTGGGGCCGACGCCACGCCGATGCTCAAACGAACGTCCAGGCGTTGATCGTTGATAGTTAGGGGTTCGTCGAAGGCTTGGTCGAGTTCTTCGGCGACGTGCATCGCGACCTCGGGTCGTTCTTCGATCAGGATCGCGAATTCGTCGCCGGTCATCCGCGCGACGGTGTCGCGCGCCGGGATATTGGCTTGGATTCGCTCGCCGACGCTGCGCAACAGGTCGTCGCCCACGGCATAACCGAGGGTTTCATTCACCAGTTTGAAGTCGTCCACGCTGACCATGAGGATGCTGACGGGGACAGCGTGGTGTACGTGTAACCGCGCGGCATGCGCCAGCCGATCGTCGAACAGTCGTTGATTTGCTAACCCGGTTACCGGGTCCTTCAGGGCAGCGTCAGACACCGCGGCGAGCAGGCGCCGCTTGCGGTCGAGAAGCAATAAGTGCCGGGCGAGCGTGGTGAGGACCAACACCACACAAGCTCCGAAAATGAAAGACTCGCTCCCGGATGCGGGCCAAAAGTGCACAGCGCCAACGACAATTGCCAAGAACACCGGCAAGTACGGCAGCCACAGCGACGCCCTCGACGATGGCTGAGAAAAACCGAGGTCGAGGTCCGGTCCCGGCCGAGACGCAATTCCCGACAGCGTTACCAAGTACATTCCGCCGGCCCAGCCAAGAATGATGAGGTCATTGGGCACCCGGTAGAGATGGTTGTCACAGATGACAATTACCCCGGCCGTCGCGATCACCACATACCCCATGGCCAGTAGCGTCGCTGAGAGTTTGCGGCCCGGCTCGGCTTTCCGCACGAGAATGAATGACATGACGACGAGCGCGAAATATACGGCTGTGGCAGTGATCAACAACATGCGCGGGACGCTGACTGTTTGTGCCGTTTGTCCTGCGTGACCTCGCGCCAGGATAGCCAATACGATCAGCAATGACGCGGCGATGAGTATGCCGTCGAGCAGTAGGCCTATCCCAAATCGCGAGTCGTCGCGGCTGGGAATGGCAACCGCGGCGGCCAATGCGCATATCGGAAACACCACGTAGCCGAGATTGGCCACCGAGAGATTCGAGATCGGCGCAATGCCGCCCAGGCTCACGTAACACCACAACGCGTTGCTGGCCGTCCAGCCGCCCACGCCGATTGCCAGCACGATCCACGCGAGGCGCTGGCGGCCTCGGGAAGATCGCGCGGCGCCGGCCGCACAAGCGTTGGCGAACACGCTCATCACCAAAGATCCGATCGGGCCGATTACCGCGTGATCCGAAGAGCCACGTTGGGCCAACAACAACACGGTGAACGCGACTAACCCGACAGTCGCCAACACACCAACCGCTAATCGGGTTCGTGTCAGTGACAACATTCCTTGGCCTGTCAGGTGCGGTTTCAGAATGCAGAATAAGCCACATTTCAGACTGCTTCGGCGGATTTGCTCGCTGACATGCTCCGTTACACTGCCTTTGACCGGCGTATACCCGCTGCCGAAACCTTTTACACGGCGCTTTTGGGCACGTCGACGAGGATGTGACGTTGATCGCGCCTCGCGCTAGCCAGGTATTGCTGTGGTCGGAGGGGAGCTGAGCAGATGACGGAAGCGCAACGGCGGGGGCTGAATAGCGCGGTCACGGGATTGTGGACTTTCCTGGCGCCCGCTTACGACCTGCCGATTTTGCAGCGACGCATTTACCGACCCCCGCACGACGAGGTCATCGCGGGGCTGCGCAGCCACGGGTCTCGCAAAATCGCTGACATCGCTTGTGGGACCGGGATTCTCAGTGATCGAATCGAGCGTGAGTTGCATCCCGACGAGATCTACGGGGTGGACATGTCCGATGGCATGCTCGCGCAGGCTCGGGCCAGATCCAATCGGGTGCAGTGGTTGCGCGCTCCCGCCGAGCAGCTGCCTTTCGACGACGCCGCGCTCGATGCCGTCGTGACGACATCGGCATTTCACTTCTTCGACCAGCCTGCGGCCCTACGGGAATTCCATCGCGTACTCCGGTCCGGTGGCTTGGTGGCCGTCTCGACGCTGAGCACGCGGCAACCCCGGCTGCAGGCCTCGGCGAACAGGTGGAAACCGCAGCACAACGCGTCGCCTGCCGAATTACGGTCGCTGTTCGAAGGCGCCGGGTTCGCGATCAGCGATCAGCACCGCATCCGGCGGTCATCCTGGGCCCGGATCGTGTCCGACGTGATCACCGTTGGCGCCAAGCCTTAGCAGGGCGGGGGATCGGCGTCCCATTCGGCCAGCGTCCAGCCATCCGAAGGATTCCCGGTGACCACCACGTGGCCGACGTTCGGCATCGGCTTGGTCGCCAGCAGCGACGGGTCAGGGTTACGCACGGTCATCAGTACCCACATCATGATTGCCGCGCCATGCGAGATCGCGACCGGGTTTTGCTGGCCGCTGTCGTAGATGTGTTGGACCGCCTCGTTGAACCGCGCTTCGAATTCCTTGCCGTCCACCGAACCCGGTATCCGGGCACTGCGGTCGCCCCGCAGCCACTGCTGTGGGGCGGCAAGGTAGGTCTGCGCGATGTTGGCCTCCGGTGTGCCCTCGTATTGGCCTGCCTCGATCTCCCGCAGCCCCGGCAGCACGGTCACAGGTTCGGCCAGCAGCTGCGAGATCGGGGTGGCCGTCTGCTGACTACGGATCATGGTTGAGGCGTAGATGCCGTCGTAGTGATTCGGCGCCAATTGCGGGGCCACGAACCTCGCCTGGCACCAGCCAGTTGCGGTGAGTTCGGGGCCGGGTGTCGACGTGTTGATCAGGCCGGAGGCGTTGGCCGCCGATTGGGCGTGCCGCACCAGCGTCAGCGTGATGGTTCGCGGGCCTGCCGCATGCGCGGATCCACAGCCCGCGGTCAAGACCGCGACGACGGCAATGGCAACGAAACGTCTTATCGTCGTCACGATTTCACCAATGCGCGCTGAACGTCGACAGTCACCCGCGGTGTCACTCGAGAAGTGTAAGGCGCCCCTACGGACTCAGCACGACGCCCGCCTCGCCAAGCGGCGAAGCGGGCGTCGTGGTTGCCGAGTGTTTACAGCGGGACCCAGACTCCGAAGAAGTCGAAGCCCCACTGGTTGAATCCAGGGTTCCAGATCGGGTTCTCCTGGTAGCCCCAGTAGTTGATCGGGCCGTAGTTCCATGGGCCTCCGGGCGGCGGCAGCGGTCGATCCCACGCCGGTCGCGGAGGCTCACCCGGTCCCCAGGGCGCAGGTCCGTCGCCCCACGGAGCGCCGTGGAAGTAACCGCGTTGGGCGTCACCGTGCCAAGGACCACCCGGTCCACCGGGTCCACCCGGGCCGCCAGGACCGCCAGGTCCGCCGGGGTGTCCCGGACCGCCAGGTCCACCGGGACCGGGACCGCCAGGTCCACCGGGTCCACCGGGGCCGCCCGGGTGCTCACCGGGTCCACCGGGACCGCCCGGTCCACCAGCACCGGGTCCGCCAGGTCCACCGGGACCGGGACCGCCAGGTCCACCAGGGCCACCGGGGCCACCCGGACCGCCTGGTTCATTGTGGAAGCCGCCCTGAGCCGGTGCGCCGTGCCCGCCCGGTGCCGGAGGTGGGCCTCCGGGGGCTGCGTTTGCCAATCCGGCGCCCATACCCAGCGCCGCTGCGCCAAGAGCCCCGGCAATAGTTGCCGAGGCAACGAGTTGCTTGAGATTCATTTCCCCCCACTTATCTATTCGTCTATTCGTGGATTCATCGAGCGTTAGCTCTCCAACTTCAGCCGAGACTAAATAGCCAGCCTATGAATCGGCTGTGTCATACCCCTGCGAAGCCTTTGGGAAACTTCCAGCTACGCAGCTGTGAGTTGTGTCGATGAACGCTGGACTCAAGAGGTCGCGTTCTCTGCGACTCCAATAGCGCTGTGCGCCTGCAACTTTAACTAGCTCGACGGCCGCGCCCGCGCCGAGTGGGAAGACGAACTGTAACATCTACTGTTGCTTGCCGCAGAGGAGGAGTTTGATGGACGTCCGGTTCGCGCGGAGAGTCATCTGGTGACCCAGCCCAATAACTTGCCGGACGATGCCGATGCGGCGCCCGTGCCGTACTTCAGGCACGACGGAAGCCATTATGTGCCAACAGAATTCGCCCGTGGTGGGTGGGGTCCATCGATCAGCGGCCACGTGGTTGGCGGCATCCTGGGTTGGGCGCTCGAACGAGCAGTCGATGACCCGGAGTTGCACCCGGCACGGCTGAGTGTCGACCTTCCTGCGCCGACCGGGCTGGAACCGGTGAAGGTGCGTACCAAGGTGCACCACGATCGGCGGCGATTGCGGCTGGTCGAGGCGGTTCTGACACAGCACGGCGAAACCGTGGCGCGGGCAAGCGCAATGTTTTTGCGGCGCGGTACCCAGCCTGACGGCAAAGTCTGGTCCCAACCAGTGCAGATGCCCCCGCTGCCCATCCCGCTCGATGGCGCCAGTCCGACCCTTTTCCTGCGAACCTACGGTTGGGGCGGTGAGCTGCAGAACCCCGATCCCGACTGGGACACCGCCGGACCCAAATACACGTGGCTGCACGAAACGCGTCCGTTGATCGACGGTGAGCCCTTGAGCGCGTTCACCCGCACGGCGATGTGCGCCGACGTCACGGCCGCCATCGCCAACTGGGGCAGCGAGGCGTTGCAGTTCATCAATGTCGACTACACGATGACGCTGAGCCGCCTGCCCGAAGGGCCGCACATCGGGCTGGCCGCGTTGACTCACTACAGCGCCGACGGGATAGCCAACGGTTGCGCCGTCATCGCCGACCACAAGGGTCCAGTCGGCACTGCGGTGTCCGTGTCGATCGCGCATGCGGGATTTCGTCCCCCGCCGATCGCATCGGCCGGATGACGAACGAAGTCACCTACTGGACGCTGATCGCCGATGCGGCGCGGCGCCAACCGGATCGGTCGCTGCTCGCCGACGAGTATGGTCGCAGCCTGAGCGCACGTGGGCTGCACGATGCCGCCTGCGCGACGGCGGCCGTGTTCGCCCAGCGGGGGATCGGCCCGGGAACCGTGGTGTCGTGGCAGCTGCCGACCACGCTTGAGACCGTGGTTGTCATGGCCGCATTGGCTCGGCTCGGCGCGGTGCAAAACCCCATCATCCCGATACTGCGGGAGCGCGAGGTCGGCTTCATCACCGGCCAGCTGGCAACCGAATTCCTTGTGGTGCCTGAATTTTGGCGCGGATTCGGCCACGGCGAACTCGCCAGGGCGCTGGCCGCCGATAAGGGCTTCGAGGTCATCACCGTCGACCTGGCGACACCCCCGCGCGCCGATGAGCTTCGGCTGCCCCGGGCAGACGCGGATGCCCTCCCGGCACCCCCGTCAGCCGGCGCCCACGCCCGATGGGTCTACTACTCGTCGGGGACCACCGCGGCGCCCAAGGGAATTCGTCACACCGACGCGTCGGTGCTCGCCGGCTCGCGCGGCATGGTGGCCGCGATGGGTATGACGAGCAGCGACGTGGATCCGATTGCCTTTCCCGTCTCTCACATTGGTGGGGCCGCGATGGTGGCAGCGGCCCTGATGACCGGGATGCGACTGGCGTTGTTCGAGACATTCGACCCGGCAACGACGCCGCTGGTCATCGCGGCGCACCGCCCGACTTTTCTGGGCACGGCAACCCCTTTCTTCGTCGCTTTCCTGGAAGCGCAACGGGCTCAAGGCGCTCGGCCGCTCTTCAGTGCCCTGCGTGGCTGCATAGCCGGCGGCGCACCGATCACCGCCGACCTGGGACGTCAAGTCCGCGAAACGTTTGGCGTGCCCGGTATCGCCAACGCGTGGGGGATGACCGAGTTCCCGGTGGCGACCTCACCCTCTCTTGACGCCGCACCCGACGTGCTCGACTACACGGTTGGCGCGCCGGTGGCTGGGGTGAGCGTCCGCGTGGTCGACGGCGAGCTGCGGCTCAAGGGTCCCCAATGCTTCCTCGGTTACGCGGACACCACGCTTGACGCCGACGCCTTCGACAGCGATGGTTGGCTGCGCACGGGCGATCTCGGTCAGATCGACGCCGACGGAAATGTTCGTGTCACCGGTCGCATCAAAGATGCGATCATCCGCAACGCCGAGAACGTCTCGGCCCTGGAGATCGAAAACGTGCTCGTCACCCACCCCGCGATCGCCGATGTCGCTGTCATCGGAGTGCCCGACCGCACTGCTGGCGAGCGGGTTTGCGCGGTCGTCGTCCCGACTCCTGCCACCAGCGTCACGTTGGAATCCCTAGTCCAGCATTGCCATTCGCTGGGACTGAGCCGTTACAAACATCCCGAGCGTCTGGTCATCGTTGATACGTTGCCGCGCAACCAATTCGGGAAGGTCATCAAGAAGGATCTCCGCGAGGCCTTCGGCTGACGCCGCTGTTCTCGGATCATTAGGACGCCCACGAATGTGATAGCGCATGCGCCATCACATTTGCGCAGAAAGTCCCGCCGCCTTTCCTGGTGCTCAAGTGACCGGTGTGACGCCGCGCGGCCTACAACCCCTTGGGTGCGTCGCGGACCGCTTCGACCGCAGCCGCATCGCCGTCGAACTCGACGTCGGCTTTGCGGCCGACCGAGAACAGCAGTAGCTCCTGGGGCGTACCCGTGACCGTGACGGCCGGGCCTTGGCCCGCGATCAGCACCGTCTTGCCCTCGGGGATGCGCAGCGCGACCCGGCCGGGAACCTTGCCGAGCGTCATCCGGGCCATCAGCGGTAGCGAGCGGCGCAAGCTCTTAGCCAGGGCGGGCTCCAGCTCACGCGGTGTCCAGCCTGGCTGCGCCCGCCGCACGTCCTCGTGGTGGATGAACATCTCGCCGATATTGGCAACAGGGTCCAGCAATTTGAGCGGCGAATAGAGCGGCGGACCTGACGCAACCTTGTCCAACAGCTGGTCCCAATCGTTTCGCCCGGCCACGTCGTTTTGCACCTTGGCGGTATGGCCGGCGAAGAAGGGGATGAGGATGCCGGGTGCGGCGTCGGGTCGGTATTCCCGGATCACGAGGTGAGCGGCCAGGTCCCGCGTCGTCCAGCCGTCGCACAAGGTGGCTGCATCCGGACCGAGGCCGCGCATGGTCTCGACGAGGGCGGCACGTTCGCGTTGAGCAACGGTCACCTGATTTCCCTTCATCGGTGGGGCTGACCTGTCCAGCCTAGAGCCCGGTACATTCGGATCTCATGAATGCGGGTGTTGAGCAGTTGGAGTTCCAGGCCGAGGCACGTCAGCTCTTGGATTTGATGGTCCATTCGGTCTACTCGAACAAGGATTCGTTTCTGCGGGAGTTGATCTCGAATGCCTCCGATGCGCTGGACAAGCTGCGGCTGGAAGCGTTCCGCAATAAGGACCTCAAGGTCGACACGTCCGATCTACACATCGAGATCGACGTCGACAAGGGCGCGCGCACGCTGACCATCCGCGACAACGGCATCGGCATGACGCGCGACGAGGTCATCGGTCTGATCGGCACGCTCGCCAAGTCGGGCACCGCCGAGCTGCGGCAACAACTGCGGGAGGCCAAGAATGCGGCCGCCTCGGAAGAACTCATCGGGCAGTTCGGCATCGGGTTCTACTCGTCGTTCATGGTGGCCGACAAGGTCGAACTGCTGACCCACAAGGCCGGCGAGAGCGAAGCCACCAAGTGGGAATCCAGCGGCGAGGGCACCTACACCATCGAAGCGGTCGACGACGCTCCGCAGGGAACGTCGGTCACCCTGCACCTCAAGCCGGAAGACGCCGAAGACGAGCTGCACGACTACACGTCGGACTGGAAGATCAAGAGCCTCGTCAAGCAGTACTCCGACTTCATCGCCTGGCCCATCCGAATGGAGGTCGAGCGACGCACCCCGCCCGCTGAGGAAGGCGGGGAAGAGGTCGTCACCATCGAGACCGAAACCATCAACTCGATGAAGGCGCTGTGGGCCAGGCCTAAGGACGAGGTCTCCGAGGAGGAGTACAAGGAGTTCTACAAGCACATCGCGCACGCCTGGGATGACCCGCTGGAGGTCATCGCCATGAAGGCCGAGGGCACTTTCGAATACCAGGCCCTGCTCTTCATCCCGTCCCACGCCCCGTTCGACATGTTCAACCGCGACGCCAAGGTCGGG
This sequence comes from Mycobacterium numidiamassiliense, assembly GCF_900157365.1. GTDB lineage: Bacteria > Actinomycetota > Actinomycetes > Mycobacteriales > Mycobacteriaceae > Mycobacterium > Mycobacterium numidiamassiliense. The sequence goes on from NZ_FUEZ01000004.1 coordinate 2,679,759, forward strand.
GTCCAGTTATACGTCAAGCGCGTTTTCATCATGGGCGACTGTGACCAGCTCATGCCCGAGTACTTGCGCTTCGTCAAAGGCGTTGTCGACGCACAAGACTTGTCGCTCAACGTGTCCCGCGAAATTCTGCAGCAGGATCGGCAGATCAACGCGATCCGTCGCCGGCTGACCAAGAAGGTGCTCTCCACGATCAAGGAGCTGCAGTCCGAGCGGGCCGAGGACTACCGCACCTTCTGGACACAGTTCGGCAGGGTCGTCAAAGAAGGTCTGCTGTCGGACTTCGACAACCAGGACACCCTGCTGCAGATCTCCTCCTTCGCCTCCACACACAGCGAAGAGGACGCGACCACTCTCGCCGAGTACGTGGAACGAATGAAGGACGGGCAGGAGCAGATCTTCTACGCCACCGGCGAGACGCGTCAGCAACTGCTGAAATCGCCGCACCTGGAAGCCTTCAGAGCGAAAGGCTACGAGGTGCTGCTGCTCACCGACCCCGTCGACGAGGTGTGGGTTGGATCGGTGACCGAGTTCGACGGAAAGCCGCTGCAATCGGTCGCCAAGGGCGAGGTCGACCTCGACTCCGGCGAGGAAAAGAGTGAGGCCGAGCGCGAGGAGCAGGAGAAAGAATTTGCTGACTTGCTGACGTGGCTCAAGGAGACGCTCAGCGAGCACGTCAAGGAGGTGCGGCTGTCGACGCGTCTCACCGAGTCGCCGGCCTGCCTGATCACCGACGCTTTCGGGATGACTCCCGCGCTCGCGCGGATCTACCAGGCTTCCGGTCAGGCGGTTCCGGTCGGCAAGCGGATTCTCGAACTCAATCCGAGTCATCCGCTGGTCACCGGTCTGCGCCAGGCGCACCAGGAGCGGGCCGACGACCCCACCGTCGCCGAGACCGCGGAACTTCTCTACGGCACCGCACTTCTCGCCGAAGGCGGTGCTCTTGAGGATCCGGCCCGCTTCGCGGAGCTACTCGCGGACCGGTTGGCCCGCACGGTCTAGTCCGGACAAGGCACGTTGTCGGCAAACATCGCTGTCGATTGAAAGCCGCTCGAAGGGCATAATCACATCCCATGCCCGAGTTTCGAGCGATCGACCCACATGGCGCGGTTGTCGCGACGAAGAGCTTCCCCAATGCTGAGGCAGCACACGTCTGGTTCCTCGGCATCGTCGCGGACGCGTCCGAGCTGGGTTGGCGCGTGGAGGTCAACGACGACGGGCAGTGGGCAAACTTCGACGACACCGGCGGCTTTACCGCACCGGCGAGCCGCCATCGCGAAAAGCGCTGAGCGCGGGCGTGCACGCGTATGGCAGAAGTTCAGCGTGTCGCCGTCAGGAATTTAGTTGAGTGGCGTGAGATGGCCGCGCTTATTATACTCTTGCCTAAGATTGCGCCGGCACTAGGAGATCCATGGAACCCGATGGGGCAGAGGGATTTTCGAGTTCAAAGCCGTTCAAGTCTTATCTGGATTTCTCCAGCGTTCAGGTTGAGGCCGTGGGCCTGGGTAAGTCGGCCGCGTTCGGTTCATTGGCGGTGCCATCGGCCTGGCCAACCGCGCTTCAAGTCCCGGCTGACGCCGTCGACGCCCCGCCGTCCCCGGCCGATGCGGCACCGGGGCTCACGTTCGGGGCGGGCCTCATGGGAATGGTGACCGGTCTAACTGCCGGGCCCGATCACGAAGCACGGGCCACTGCTGGTGGTGAGTAGCACTTCTTGAACTGAGGACTTATCGATCGCCGGAAATTCGAAGCGATGCGTTTGTTGTCCGGCGGCGATAGTGGCGTCTTGAGACTCGTTGGTCCCATCCTTCTTCCGGACCACCGCCGAAATCTTGTCGGGTTTCGACAGGTTCTGCGGCTCGTGAAAATACCAGACCTCGATTCCACTACCCGCTGAGTTACCTTGCCAGCCATCGGCGTAATAGCACCCAGGATTACCTTCAGCGTCCGGCGCAGGCGGCGGACAGATCGACAATCCGACGCATTGTGGTGTGCTGCTGGGCGCACTCGGCGAAGCGGCTGGGCTGGGCGACGGATTGTGGACGACGCTGGCGGTCGTCGAGCTCGCGCTTGAGGCTTGCGGTTGCGGCGCGGGCTGCGACCCGCAGGCAGTCACTCCGCCGCACCCGATCGCGATGAGGGCGATCAACCGGAATGCGTTGGCTGATTTCAACGGCATACGTTATCCCCGGCCGACTTGGACGGCTTTGACCACCAGCAGCAGGGCCCCCAGGACGAGGTAACTACGCAGGGCGATCATGCCGAGCCGCGTTCCGGGTGACCAGACCACCGGCTCCAGCAGTGTCAGGGGTGGCATCCGCCAGCTGTTGCGGTCCAGTTCGCGCACCGGCAGTTTGACCGGCGGTGGCGCCGGTTGGCGTCGAGCCATCCACCGCAGCACCGGGATGGCCGCGACCCCGAGAACCACCAGTGCCACACCCAGATAGGTGGCAACCGCGACGACGTCGATCTTGGGGAACAACGTGGTGGCCATCAGGATTCCCGACAGCAGCAACAGGGTACCGACGATGATTCCGGCCACCCAGTTGAGCCAGGCCCGATTTACCCACGGGCCCAACACTTGTGGGTCGTTGCACAACAAGAGCAGGAAGACACTGGCGCTGGGTAGCAGCAGGCCGGCGAGTGCCTGCACCGCGGTGGTGATCAGCCCAAGCGGTGCGCCCGGGATCAGCACGATCACCGCGGCGAGCGCCACCATCGCGGTGTAGGACAGGTAGAACTGCTTGGCGTCGGCGAATCCGCGATGCAGAGAGTGCTTGAGGCCGAACACGTCTCCGAACGCGTAGCTGGTCGCCAGCGTGACCGCGGCGGCGCCGATGATGGAGGCATCCATCAGCACGATGGCGAAGAACGAGCCAAGGGTTTGGCTGTGTTGGCCGAGCAATCGCGCGATCGCTCCGGCGTCGGTGAAGTTGCCCACGGTGTTGGTGGAGCGTGCCGCCCAGTCGCCGGTGATCAGTAAGGCTGCGGCACCGACGATCACAACGAAGGCACCCAGCACGGTGTCGGCACGCTCGTAGGCCATGAACCGCGGCGTGATGCGTTTGTCGACGACATTGGACTGCTGAAAGAACAACTGCCAGGGCGCCACCGTGGTACCGACAATAGCGATGATCAGCAGCACCGCGTCTGAGCTGATACCTCCCGAAATGCTTGGTACCACAAAGGACTTCGCCGCTTGTCCCCACTGCGGATGGGACATCAGCAGCATCGGGATCTGCAGCAACGTGATCGCGATGAACAGGAACATGGCCCGTTCCCATCGCCGGAAACTACCGCTTGCCATGATCGCCACCAGGGCCACCGCCGAGATCGGCACCACAATGTATTTGGAGATGCCGATGTAGTCGGCGGCCAGGCTGATGCCGATGAATTCGGTGACGATCGTCAAGAAGTTGAGTAGGAACAGGTCGCCGACGGAAAACCAGCCCCAGCCGCGCCCAAACCGTTCGTTGATCAACCGCGCATGCCCGACGCCGGTGACCGCGCCGAGCCGGACCACCATCTCCTGATTGACGATGAGCACAGGGACCAGGAGCAGCAGCACCCACAGCAGGGAGTAGCCGTAGTTTTGGCCGGCCTGCGCGTAGGTCGCAACGCCGCCCGCGTCGTTGTCGCCGACCATCACGATGATGCCGGGCCCCACGATGGCGAGGAGGGTGAGCAGCCGGGTCTTCCACGTCCGGGGATGGTCGGTCTCGCTGAGGCTGATGCGCCCGAACGCGCCCTCGATATCACCCAGGTGCGCGCTGTCGAGCACCGCGGTGCCCTGTGGCGCTTCGTGTTTGGTCGGGGTCGCCGGTGCCTCGGTGTCGGTGGTGTTGTCCTCGGCGGCGGTCATGTTGCGTCACCGCCCGGCACACGTGTGTCGTGGTCGTCGCCGGTGACCTCGCGGATCGGGCGGGGCGCGGGTTCGCGGCGCCGCCAGTCCTCGGGGATAGTGGCCTCCAGCACATCGTCGACGGTGACCACCCCGAGCACTCGATCCTGATCGTCGACGACGGGGATCGAGTAGAGGTTGAAGTCAGCCATCAACAATGCGACGTCGGTGAGATCGGCATCAGCGTCCACCCGCACGGGGTCGGAATCCATCAGTGCCGCAACACTTTCAGTGGGCTCGGCATGCAATAGCTCGATGACCGACACCACACCGGCCAGTTGTTTGTTCTCGTCGAGAACGTGCACCTTGATCAGTGCCTCCGGCTGTATGGTGGCCGCCGCGGCGATCAGCGCCAGCGCCTCGGCTGCCGTTGCGGTCGGAGCGCACGAGACGAAGTCGACGTTCATCAGCCCGCCGGCGCTTTCCGGATTGAACCCCATCAGCGTGATCACCTTGGTGCGCTGCGCGGCGGGCATCAGGTCGAGCACCCGGCGGCGCCGTGACTGGCGCAGATCGGCGATGGCGTCGGCGGCATCGTCGGCGCGCATCCGGCCCAGCAACGCGGCGACCTCGTTGTCCGGCATTCCGTTGAGTATTCGGCTAGCCTTTTCAGGTTCGAGTTCTTCGAAGACGTCGGCTTCGAGTTCGGGGTCGCTGTGCACCCGATCGAGAATCTCCCCACCTTCGGCCTTGTCGGCCTCCTCGAGCAGGTCGGCGATCTCGGCGGGTTTGAAGCCACGGAACCGGCCAGACAAGCGCCGAACCGCGTCGGTATGCGCATGGCCGATCAGCGGTTCGAACGATTTCCAGTCGCGGGCAGCGTGTCCCCCGGAGCGTTTGATGAGCCCGAACAAGAGTGGTGGCCGGCGAGTGTCGAGCCGCGCGGGCACCCATCCGGAGCCGGTGTCTTCCAGTTCGACGTCGTAGGCGCGTACCAGCTCCACGGCGGCCACATCGATCAGTCGGTGCCCGAGCACGTCGGCGCGCAGTAGCACCTCACCGTCGCGGCGCTCGAAGCGTCGAAGGTCAACCTTGTTCTTGGTCAACACAATTCGGTCTGGGGCGATCTGGTCGATAGAACCGGTGCCAACGAACACCTTGCGGCCACCGACCTCGGCCACAATCCCGGTGACAGCCGGATAGTCATCGGCGCCGCGCAATTGCACGATCACGTCCTCGACCCGGCCCACGTCCTCGCCCGAGCGAGCCACCACCGGAGCCCGCAATAGTTCCGAGAGATGGATGACCGGTAGCCCTCCGCCAATATCGGCGGCCGTCGTCGGTGTGGTCATTTGTCGCTCCTCAACATGGGGGGATGCGTGCATACGGCCCAGTGGCTTGACCAGGGTAGCGGCCAGAGCCTACGCCGCATTCGTCATGGGTGACCAGAACCGATAGGTAAACGGCGGGTGGCCGCCGGGCATCCAACCGTTCAGGGTGAGCCGTAGCTCTCAGCGGTTTTAGCGCAGTCTGCCTAACAGCTTGTGCAGGCGGTGAATTCGAGCCATGCGCAGTTACTGTTTGTCGACCTTGCCGGCGATCTGGTTGGCGATGGTGACGGCCGCGTTTCCTGGGTCTTTGCTGCACGCCGCGGTATCGATCACGACGTTGTTGCGCACCGTCAGCGCGCGCTGACAGCTCTGCGAGACGCTCTGGCCGTTCTTAGACGCCGTCACGTTGGCGGTGGCGGTCAGAACCCCGTTGGTATTGGTAACCGCCCCCGTCTTCCATTGGATATCCGGAGTATCCGCATCGCCTGTTGCGGTGTCCTGGCGGTTGGCGCAGGCGGCCCACTTCTGGGTGGAGGCAGTGAAGAAGGCGTTCGCCTGGTCGGCGGAAGGGAACAACACCACAAATTGGTCGGCGTTGGGTGGGGGATCGTTTGACCCCGACGGCGGTGTCATCAGGTCTTGTTCGCCGTGCACCGCCGTGTTGCCGCTGTCGGCGTACACGGGCACCAAGCCGGCGTCGGTGGCGTAGAGACATTCCGCGGGAAACTTGTACCCCTTGGGGAAGTTGCCCGCGGTCTGGTCTGGTAGCAACGCGTCCAACGTTTTGTCCGCCTTGGATCCCGAAATGCCCAGCGCGCTGTCGATGTCGGCCGGGCTGACCATGAGGTTCGCCAGCGCGGACTGTGCCACGGTTGGCTTCGTCGCCGTCGAAGCGTTCGTCGCTGTCGACGACGAGGGGCTGCTCTGGTTGCTGCCGCCACAGGAAACGACCAACATTCCGGCGGCGGCGACGGCGATCGCGGCTGATAGCTGTCGCATGGTGGGGTGCCTTCCTGCTTGAGTGAGCTCCTCAAGCGTCCCGCGCACCCGCGCGTCGGCTATTCAGAGGTATGCGGTTGGAGCATACGACAGCGCTGCGCAATCGTGGAAGGGTTCGCTGGGCACGGGCTGCCCGCCACGGCGCGAAGGCGGGTGGCGAGCAGCCTGGGCGGTAACGCCACGTGTGTTAGCTATTCGCCAAATCACTTGCCCCAGAGTCGATCTAAGGCCGGCGGACGCCTCGGTCACCGACACCGGCGACTAATCTTCTGTGCGAGTAGCTACGGGCGAGCGACGGTGACGACTATTGTTTGTCGACTTTGCCGGCGATCTGGTTGGCGATGGTGACGGCTGCGTTTCCTGCGTCCTTGTTGCACGCCTCGGTGTCGATCACGACGTTGTTGCGGACGGTCAGCGCGCGCTGGCAGCTCTGCGACATGGTCTGGTTGTCCTTAGTCGCCGACACGTTCGCGGTGACGCTCAGAACTCCATTGGAGTTGGACACCGCCCCTACCTTCCAGGTAATCGCCGGAGTGTCCCCGTCAGCGGGACTGGTGTCCTGGCGGTTGGCGCAGGCGGGCCACTTCTGGGTGGAGCTGGTGAAGAAGGCGTTCGCCTGGTCGGCGGAAGGGAACAGCACGACAAACTGGTCGGCGTCGGGTGGGGGATCGTTTGACCCCGGGGGGGCCGGCGCCACGTCGTGTTCGCCGTGCACCGCTGTGTTACCGCTGTTGGCGTAGACGGGCACCAAGGCAGCGTCGGTGGCGTACACGCATTCGTCAGGGAACTTGTATGACTTGGGGAAATTGCTGGCGGTTTGGTCTGGTTGGAGCGCGTCGACCGTTTTGTCCGTCTTGGTTCCCGTGACGCCCAGCGCGGCGTCGATGTCGGCCGGGGTAACCAAGAGATTCGCCAGCGCGGCCTGTGCCAGGGGTGGCTTCGACGCGGTCGTGGTCGTTGTTGCGGACGACGACGAAGAAGAGGGGCTGCTTTGGTTGCTGCCGCCACAGGAAACGACCAACATTCCGGCGGCGGCGACGGCGATTGCGGCTGATAGCTGGCGCATACGTTTGAGTGCCTTTCCTGCTGAAGTGAGCCCCCAAGCGCTCAGCGCTCCCGCGCGTCGGCCGTGCAGAGGTTTGCGGATGGAGCATACGACAGGACCGCACGTCGCGGAAGGGCGCGCGGCGGCTCCTGAGTGTCAACGCGCCAAATCGGTTGTTCAAGAGTCGATCTGGTGTACTGAAGAACGTGTTTAGCTGTTGCGCCTGATTTTCAGCGCAGTGGTGATCATGGGGATCTGCAGCGGTAGCCGGGCCAGGGCCACGATGCGCATCGGCCACGGTTTTCCCCACCACAACCGGCACATGTTCACGTTGGCCGGGAAGACTCCGACGAAGAGCGCGACGGCCGCCAGCGCGGCCGATCGACGGGTGGAACGTGGCACCAGCAGCGCGCCGGTTCCTATCTCGACGACCCCCGAGGCGTAGGTGTAGAAGCGCGAGGATCCGGGAAGCTCCGCCGGCACGATGTCGTCGAACGGCTTGGGCGCCAGGAAATGGAGGGTGCCGATGCCGATCAGCATCGCCGCGACTCGGTAAGCGGTTGTTTGGGCGTCGCGCTGAGCTAGGGGGGTGATGGTCATGGGCCCATTGTGTCCCGTGCTCACCTGGCCTAGCGAAGGGGAGCGTCGGAACGCTCCCCTTCGCTAGGCCAGTCCCTGGGTTGGTCAGCGTTCCCCGACGGCGTGGGCGTCGAGTGGGTTGCGCCGGTTGACGATTAGCGGATCGGCTTTGGTGAACGGGAAGTCGGGCAAGTCGTCGATGTGGGTGTCGAACGTGGCCGAGAGCACTTTGCGTGAATAGGCGCTGATTGACGTCCGATACCCGATGTCGGCGGGCGTGGGCTGGTCGAAGAAGATGCAGAAGTGCATCTCCGGGGCATCGAACACCTCAATGTGGTGCGGGTAGGCGCGGGGGATGAAGTACACATCGCCGTGTCGCAGGTACCAGGTGTCCAGCTCGCCGCCGGGATTCATCACCGTCATGCGGGCCGCGCCCTTGTTGACGTAGCCCATCTCTGCGGTGATCGGGTGCCAGTGTGGCTCGCGCATACCGTCCTCGCGGATGCGCAACGAGTACATCGACAAGTCCTTGAGCGCGGGCCAATATTGCACGCGCGCGGTCCTGGCCGAGCCGACCGCACTGGTCACCGGTGGTGTCATCGCTTCGACTGAGAACTTGTGTGGGTCGTCGAAGTAGGCGGTCGCGGGCACCTCGGGGTCACCGTCGCGGGCGGCCAGCGCGTGGTCGGCGGTGCTTCGGCGGATTGCCGCGAAGTCCGAGGCCGGCAGGTCGTAAGTGTTGCCCAGCACGGCATCGGTCATGGCTCCGAAAGCCGCACCCAGGCCGAAGTCCTCGGGACGTTCACTGCGGAAGGTGATGACGAATTCGGCCGTATCAGTGCCGATGTTTTCGATGTGGTGCAGCGACCCCGAGTCGATGTGGAACATGTCGCCTGCACGCACGACGAACGACGCGAACCGGCTGCCCGTGTCGAGCACCGAGACCAGGGCGGTGCCCGAGACGCAATAGGTCAGTTCGTTCGCATTGGCGTGCCAATGCGGGGTCCGCATGGCGCCCGGGTTGATCAGCAGCCGCTTGATCGACAGGCCGTTCAGAATGGGAAAGTTGTCGGCCGTCAGGCGCCGGATGGAACCGAGGTCGGACTCTTCGACGATTTCGCCCCCTGTTAGCGATGCGACGTGTTTGCTCCTCTGCGTTACCATTTCGCCTCCTATTGGTGTGCTGACTCCACGATCCCGCCGCAGTTCGCGGTATGTCCAACACCGCTTTTCGATGTGTTGATCACCGTTGGTTATCAAGTGTGATTGGCCGCCGAACGTGCGGCCCGCTTCAAGAAGCTAGGCGCGGTCGGCGTCGGTAAAGCGGATGATGCCGCGGATGTTGCGGCCCTCGAGCATGTCGCGATAGCCGTCGTTGATCTGCTCGAGCGAATACTCCCGAGTCACCATGTCATCGAGGTTGATTTGGCCCAGCTTGTACAACTCGAGAATCGCAGGGATGTCGTATTGCGGGTTGCCGCCACCAAATATGCTGCCCTGCAAGCTCTTCTGCAGCAGTGACAGCCCAGCGAGGTTGAGAGTGCATTCGTTGGACATGACGCTGGCCATGCCGGTGAGGACGCAGACACCGCCCTTGGCAGTCAGCCCCATCCACGACTCGACGTCCTTGCCCTCGACGTGGCCGACGGTGACGATGACCTTCTGGCACATGAGGCCTCGTGTCGCCTCGGCGATGCGGGCCGCCGCTCCTGCAACGTCGGCGAAGGCCTCCGTCGCACCGAACTTGAGTGCCTGCTCCTGTTTCCATTCGTAGGGGTCGACGGCGAATACGCGTCGCGCACCGGCGATGCGAGCGCCCTGCAGGGCGGCGACTCCGACGCCGCCGATCCCGACGACCGCCACGTCATCGCCCGGTGCTACTGCCGCGCTGCGCACGGCCGAGCCATATCCGGTCGTTACGCCGCACCCCACCAGGCACGCGACATCGAAGGGAATCGTCGGGTCGATCTTGACCACCGACGTGTGGTGCACCACCACGTATGGCGCGAAGGTGCCCAGCAGCGACATCGGGATGACGTCGCGGCCCTGCGTCGTCACGCGGAACGACCCGTCCGACACCGATTGGCCCGACAGCAGGCCCATGCCCAGGTCGCAGAGGTTGCGCAAACCGGTCTGGCACGGCGTGCACGTGCCGCAGGACGGGATGAACGACATGACCACGTGGTCGCCGACGGCCAGGTGCTCCACCCCCTCGCCGACCTCGGTGACGATCCCGGCGCCCTCATGACCACCAAGCACGGGATAGCTCGGGATCGGGAAATCGCCGGTCATCAGATGATGGTCGGAGTGGCACAAGCCGGCCGTCTCCAATTGGACGGTCACCTCACCATGGCGGGGATCGCCGATCTCGATCTCCTCGACCGACCAGGGCTCGTTCAATTCCCAGACCAGGGCACCTTTGGTCTTCAACGGGTGGCCTCCATATTTACCCAAACCGCTTAATTGTTAGCGCCGTCACAGACCCCGGCCTACCGAATTTAGACCATTACTATTGCCTATACAGTATTTGATACGATTCGCGGCGTCTGTCGCCCAGTGCAACGAGGTTGAAAACTAATGGGAACACCCGTCATTGTCGGAGCTGCCCGGACGGCCATCGGCCGTTCCTTCAAGGGGACGCTCGTCAACACCCCGCCGGAGACGCTGATCACCGCGGTGCTCCCGGAGGTGGTACGCCGCTCGGGTGTCGACCCGTCGGACATCGACGACATCATCTTCGCCGAATCGCATTACGGCGGCGGTGATTTGGCGCGGTATGCGGCCACCGCGACCGGCCTGGACCACGTCCCGGGTCAGTCGGTCAACCGGCACTGTGCGGGTAGCCTCACCGCCATCGGCAACGCCGCGGCGCAGATCGGCTCCGGTATGGAGCGTGTCCTCATTGCGGGTGGCGTGCAATCGCTGTCCATGACGCCGCTGACCAACTGGCGCATCCCCGGTCCCGAGCTGAAGTTCGAAGAGCGCTGGATGCCGCCGACCCACGTCGAGACCCCGGATGCGCCCGCCAAGGACATGTCCATCACGGTCGGCTGGAACACCGCGCAGGCGGTTGGCATCAGCCGCGAGGAGATGGACGCGTGGGCGGCCCGGTCACACCAGCGTGCCATCGCGGCCATCGACGCGGGCAAGTTCGTCGACGAGATCCTCCCGCTGAAGATCACCCAGGTCGACGGTTCGGTGGTCGACTTCTCCGTCGATGAGTTCCCCCGCCGCGACACCACGGTCGAGAAGCTCGCCGGCCTCAAGGTGCTGCACCCCGAGATCGAGGGATTCTCGATCACCGCGGGCAACAGCAGTGGCACCAACGACGCCGCCGCGGGCGTCGCGCTCGTCGACCGCGACTACGCCGCGTCCAACAATCTCAACGTGATGGCCACCGTCAAGGCCTGGGCCGCGGCCGGTGTGCCGGCCCGCGACTGCGGTCTGGGCGCCCTCGCGGTGATCGAAAAGGTGCTGCAGCGCGCCGGCCTGTCTTTCGGCGACGTGGCGCTGTGGGAGATCAACGAGGCATTCGCCTCGGTGCCCATCGCGGCGTGCAAGAAGTTCGGCATCGACGAGGAGAAGGTGAACTTCTCCGGGAGTGGCTGCAGCCTGGGCCACCCGATCGCGGCCTCGGGCGCGCGCATGGTCACCACGCTGGTCTACGAGCTGGCTCGCCGCGGCGGCGGCATCGGCGTCGCGGCCATGTGCGCCGGCGGTGGCCAGGGCGGCGCGGTCGTCGTCGAGGTCTAACCGCCCACGGCTAGTTGCAAAAGGTGTAGCCGATGAACTCGGTCTCGCCGGTGTTGCTCGGTGAATAGTCGACGTAGTGCACCGCCGGCATCCCGCTGAACTGGGTGTCCATCTTCTGCGCGGTCGGTGGCGGGGGGCCTTGCGGGAAAGCCAAGATCATGTCGTTGAAGATCTTGAGGCCGACCTGGCAGATGGCGTCGCGGCGCGCGGGCTGCGGATTCCATGCGTGAACGACGACCGGCTTGGTGATTTGATATCCGGTCGCACAGTTCGGATCGCACATCTTGAAGACCGCGGTACCGGTCCCGTCGGCGCCCTGCGGCCCCCACGTCGTCCATGACATGTCTTGCAGTGCAACGGCAACGCTGGCGCATCCCACCACGTTGAGTTTCTTCGGGCGCTCGGTGGGCCGGACCGACGGGTTGTAGCAGCCCGGTATGGCCAGGCTTTCCGGCGGCGCCGGGGTAGTGGGCTGACCGGAGGTGCTGCTATGCCCCTGCGCCAGCTTTACCGCGACGAAGCCGAGCACGCCGAATAGCACAATGGCCAGGACAAGGCCGATCACCGTTAGCTGCCCCCGCGGTGTGTGCCGCAACCGGCCCCAGGACGTGACGTTGCCCCCGCTCACGTTCACTAGGTTATGGCAGATGCGTCATGGTCGGCGCCCTGACCGCAAAGTAACGTGTTACGGTAAATTTGGTCAACGCTACCAAGATAGGAGTTCGCGATGAGTGATCACGCGCTGGCCGGGCGGTTGGCGACCGAGGCGGGGCAGCTGTTGCTCCAAGTGCGCGAGGAGTTCGCCGACGCCGAGGCCGGCGAGCGAAAAGCGGCTGGAGACAAGCGATCCCACGACTTTCTGCTGGACGCGCTCACATCTGAGCGCCCTGGGGATGCGGTGCTGTCCGAGGAGGGGGCCGACGACCCGGTGCGACTGCGATCCGAGCGGGTGTGGATCGTCGATCCGCTTGACGGCACCCGGGAGTTCTCCGAGCTCGGCCGCGACGACTGGGCGGTACACGTCGCGCTGTGGCAGGCCGGAGAACTGATCGCCGGCGCGGTAGCCCTACCGGCACAAGGAATTACGCTGGCGACACCACGGGTTGACCCACCACCCGCGGCGCCGCCCAAGCCGCGCATCGTGGTATCGCGGACCAGGCCTCCGGCTATCGCGCTGGCCGTCCGCGATGCGCTGGACGGCACGTTGGTCGAAATGGGTTCTGCCGGAGCGAAGGTGGCGTCCATCGTCCAGGGGTTGTCCGATGTATACGTCCACGCGGGCGGCCAATTCGAGTGGGATTCGGCGGCCCCGGTGGCGGTCGCCCGTGCCGCGGGTCTGCACACTTCACGCATCGACGGGTCGGACCTGCTTTACAACCAGCCGGATCCGAAGTTGCCAGATCTTGTCGTCTGCCGTCCCGAGCTTGCCGCGGCTGTGCTTGCCGTGACGGGCTGACGCGGCCCGCCGTTATCTGTTCCTGCTTCGCGGTCGACGCCTGCGGCCCTTCGCCTCTTCTGCCCATTCGTGTTCGACGCGGCCGATCTCCAGCGAGAGCAGCGTGAGAGTCGGATTGTCGCAATGGACTTCGTGAGCACTGCGAAATTTCGCCGCTTCGCCGGTGTTGGGCAGATGCGGGCGTAGGCCTTCGAACCACTCGTCGCCGACGACGTTGGGCGGGTCGTCACTGCGAGGTCCGCATTCCCACTGCCGGTAGGCGTCTCGCGCCTGCGCGAGGCCGGTCCGCCACCGTTGGATCGCGTCGCAGCGCTGTGTATGCAGGTGGATCCTCATCTGGTGTTTGTTGTGGGTGTTGCCGACAACCCCCGGGAGCAGATTATCGGCGGCCGACTTCGCAACTCCCGCGATGCCCACGGCCGACGCGCCCACGACCGTGCCCATCAGGCCCATCGTCATCATGTCCATGCGGTGATCGTTTCACCCGAGGGTGCATGAGCACTAGCAAAAGCGGTATTCAGTGCGACTCGGTGAGGTCGAGTGCGATGTCGACGAGCATGTCCTCCTGGCCGCCGACCATGCCGCGTCGACCGGCCTCTTCAAGCAGCGTGCGGGCGTCGATGTCGAAGCGGGCAGCGGCGGCTTCCGCATGGCGCAAGAAGCTCGAGTAGACGCCCGCATAGCCGAGCGTCAAGGTTTCGCGGTCGACCCGCACGGGCCGGTCTTGCAGAGGTCGGACGAGGTCGTCGGCGGCGTCCTGCAGTCGGTGCAGGTCGCACCCGTGGTCCCAGCGGAGCCGGGAGGCGGCGGCGATGAACACCTCGAGCGGCGCGTTGCCGGCACCGGCGCCCATGCCCGCCAGCGAGGCGTCCACCCGGTGTGCGCCGTGTTCGACCGCGGTGATGGAGTTCGCCACCCCCAGCGACAGATTGTGGTGGGCGTGGATGCCGATTTCGGTTGTGGGCGAAAGTGTTTGGCGCAGCGCGTCGATTCGGTCGGCAACATCGCACATCGTCATTGCCCCGCCTGAGTCGACGACATAGACGCAGGCGGCCCCGTAGCCCTCCATGAGCTTGGCTTGTGCGGCCAGGTGGGCAGGGGTGGTCAAGTGGCTCATCATGAGGAAGCCGACGGCGTCCATGCCGAGGTCGCGTGCAGCGGCGATGTAGCGGGCCGAGATGTCGGCTTCGGTGCAGTGGGTACCGATGCGTACCACGGTGGCGCCGGCGTGGCGCGCGTCTTTGAGATTGCGAATACTGCCGACGCCGGGCAGCAGAAGCGTCGCGACCTTCGCGTCGCGGACGGCCGCGGCGACGGCCTCGATCCACTCCAGGTCGGTATGTGCCCCAAAGCCGTACACGCAGCTCGAACCGCCCAGCCCGTCGCCGTGGGCGACTTCGATCGATTCGACTCCCGCTTCATCGAGAACGCGCGCGATCGTGGTCGCCTGCTCGATGCTGTACTGGTGGCGCACTGCGTGCATGCCGTCACGCAGGGTGACGTCGCTGACGTAGATGTGCCGGGTCATTTTGCGGCCCCTGCAGTTTCGGCAGTGTGAACGGCCAAGCGCTCGGCGGTGGCCTTGGCGGCAGAGGTCATAATGTCGAGGTTTCCGGCGTAGGCGGGCAGGTAATGCGCGGCGCCGGCGACTTCCAGCATCACCGTGACGCGGGTGCCGGTGAACTTGCCCGTCTCCGGGATGTACAGCGGGCGGTCCCGATCGAAGACCTCGAACTGCACGTCTTGCTTCAGGCGATAGCCGGGCGCGTAAGCGGCAACTTTGTCGACCATGTCGACGATGGCCTCCTCGATCGCGTGGTCATCGGCGTCCCCGTCGACGAGGCAGTACACCGTGTTGCGCATGAGCACCGGGGGATCGGCGGGATTGAGGATCATCACCGCCTTGGCGCGTTGTGCGCCGCCGACCACCCGCAGTGCGGTGGCGGTGGTTTCGGTGAATCCGTCGATGTTGGCCCGGGTTTCCGGTCCGGCGGATTTAGCCGAGATCGACGAGACGATCTCGGCGTAGGAGACGATTCCGGTCTTGGCGACGGCGGCGACGATCGGCACTGTGGCCTGCCCGCCACCGGTGACCATGTTGAGGTTAGGCGCGTCGAGATGGTCGTCCAGGTTGACAACCGGCACGCAGAACGGGCCGATCGAGGCGGCTGTGAGGTCAAGCATGCGTATCCCGTTGTCGCGCAGTGCTGCCCAGTTGGCGCGATGCGCGTTGGCGGAGGTTGCGTCGAAGGCGAGCTTGATGTCGGCGAAGCCCGGCCTGCCCAGCAGGGCCCGGACTCCGTCTAGAGTGGGCACGCCCATTCGCCGTGCGCGGGCCAGCCCGTCTGAGTCGGGGTCGATGCCGACCATGGCCCCCACGGTGAGCGGGCCGTCGCCTTCAAGGATCTTGATCATCAGGTCGGTACCGATGTCGCCGGAGCCGATGATGGCTACCGGCCATCGCTGGGTGGAGGTCATTCGGACTCGGCGACCATGCGCACTGCGCTGTCGTAGAGGGCGGTCGCGTGCATCTCGAACAGTGCCGGCAGGTCAATCGAGTCGCCGCCGATCTCCTTGGCAACAAACAGGCCGTCGGCGCCGGCGATTGCGTAGGTCGCCAACTGGTAGACCTGTGCGTCGGTCAAGCCGGGGGCGAGGTCACGGATGGCGGGAGTGAGCGTCTCGAACGCCTGGTCGCGCACGGCGACGAACATCGCCCGTGCCCGCGGCTCGACGGGCCGTCGCTCCAGCGCGAGCATCAAGCCGAGTCGCAGGAAGTCGGGGGCGTCCAGCAATGCCTTGGCGATTTGCATGGCCACCGCGACCATGCGCTCGCGTCCGGTGCCTTCGGTGGGCATCTGCCATGCCGAAAGCCATTGGGCGAAGCTGCGTTCGATGACCGCGGCGATCAGATCGTCCTTGTCTTTGAAATGCCAGTAGATGGAGCTGGCCGGCAGCCCGCACTTGGCGCTGACCAGCGCGATGCTGGCTCCCTCATACCCGCGTTCGCTGGCGATCTCGGTGGCCGCATCCAGGATGCGGGTTCGGGATGCCTCACCGTCGACGCGGCGTCGCCGCTGTGGCTTGTCACCTCTGGCCACTTTGACTCCTTGCTGCTGGGCCTTGACTCCGGCTCATTCGGACTTTATCGTAGTGATCGCTACACTACCGTAGTGATCATTACAGAACAAGCCCGACCCGAATGCGAGACAGCAGTGAACGAGGATTCGATCTACGACGTGGCGATCATCGGTTACGGGCCGACGGGTGCCACCGCTGCCAATCTGCTTGGCCGCCTTGGCCTCAACGTTGTCGTCATCGAACGCGACTCCGACGTGTACGGGCGGGCGCGAGCCATCTCTACCGACGAGGAGGTCATGCGCATCTGGCAGTCCGTCGGCCTGGCCGATCGCCTACAACAGGACATGCTGCCCGACCGGCCGCTGGCCTGGGTCGACGCCAACGGCGTGCCTTTCATCGAGACCACCATGACGCCCCGCGACTGCGGGCATCCGCCGCAGCAATTCCTCTATCAACCCGCGGTTGACCACGTGCTCCGCCAAGGCGTCGCCCGGTTTCCTCACGTCGAGGTGCTTCTCGAACACGAGTGCCTGCGCGCGGTGAACAGCGAATCGTGGGTCGAACTCATGCTGGCGGACTTGCGCACCAACAGCCTCAAGCGTCTGCGCGCCTCATACGTGATCGCCGCGGACGGCGGATCCTCACCGACCCGCGGCCTACTCGGGGTCGGCTACGCGGGGCGCACTTACACCGAACGGTGGGTCGTCATTGACACCAAGGTAATCCGAGAGTGGGACGGCCACGACCGGCTGCGGTTCCACTGCAACCCCGCTCGTCCAACCGTGGATTGCCCTACGCCGTTGGGGCATCATCGCTGGGAGTACCCGGCACGCGCAGGCGAGGACGAGAAGAAACTCGTTACCGACGAAGCAGTGTGGGCGGTTCTGCATCAGCAGGGCATCACCGAGAACGAGGTGAAGATCCTGCGCGCCGTCATCTACAGCCACCACGTGCGCGTCGCCGACCGGTGGCGCGTCGGCCGCGTCTTCCTGGCCGGCGATGCAGCGCACGCGATGCCGCCCTGGATCGGCCAAGGGATGTGCGCGGGGGTGCGGGACGCGGCCAATCTGTGCTGGAAGCTCGCGGCCGTAGTGCGCGGGCGGGCACCCGATTCTCTGCTCGACAGCTATCAGGCCGAACGGAAGCCACACGTCACCGAGGTCACCCGCCGGGCAGTACGCAACGGCCGGCTGATCACCGAACGCCGAAAGCCCTTGGCGTGGCTAAGAAATCACCTGTTACGCAACTTGACGCGCTTGCCTGGGGTCCTCGCGGGCGGGCAGAAGCTGATTTGGATTCCCGATGCGCGCTACCGTGCAGGGTTTTTCGCACCTCAGGCACATGCCTCGGTGCGTTGGCAACTGCCGCAGCCGTGGGTCACCGATTCCACCGGAGAGCGGTTGCGGTTGGACGACGTCCTCGGCGGGGCTTGGACGGTGCTGCATTTCGGTGCGGCACCGGTCGGCACCGATCAATGGCGGCGGATCGGAGCCTGCTCGCTGGCCGTCACGAGTCGCGAGCCGGCGGCGGGTGCTATCCGCGACGACGACGGCACGCTGGCCCGTTGGCTTCGAGGCAAGAGGGCCGCGGCCGTCGTCGTACGTCCGGACGGATTCGTCTTCGCCGGAGTCGATTCGGGACGTCCACTGCCGCCACCGCCGGCGGGTTTCACCGATCTTTCGTATTCCGCCCCCATTCGCACTGGAGTGAGCGCATGACCACCGCCCAATTGACCGAGCGCATCGTCAACGTAGCCGGCAAACCGATCTTCGTCAGCGAAGCCGGGACCGGGCCGGCCGTGGTCATGCTGCACGGCGGCGGCCCCGGTGCGTCGGGCGTATCGAACTACTCGCGCAATATCAACGCTCTCGCACCGCATTTCCGGGTCATCGTGCCCGACATGCCCGGCTACGGCAGATCGATCAAAGGCGTCGACCAGGCCGACCCGTTCGGGTACCTCGCTGACACAATGCGTGGCCTCATCGACGAACTCGATGTCGACAGCGCACATTTGATCGGTAACTCGTATGGCGGCGCGGCGGCGCTGCGGCTCGCGCTGGACACCCCGGACCGCGTCGGCAAGCTCGTCCTCATGGGGCCCGGCGGAATTGGGACCACGAGGGGTCTTCCCACGGCCGGGCTGAAAAGCCTGCTGTCCTACTACACCGGAGACGGTCCCAGCCGCGACAAGCTCGCCGCGTTCATCCGGCAATACCTGGTGTACGACGGCGCATCGGTGCCCGACGACCTCATCGACCTGCGCTACCAGGCATCGATCGACCCCGAGGTGGTCGCCGACCCGCCGCTGCGTCGGCCGTCCGGGTTGACGGCCCTGCGCACCCTGTGGCGGATGGATCTCACCAGGGACCCACGGCTCAAACACCTCGCGACTCCGACTCTGATCCTGTGGGGCCGTGACGACAAGGTCAACCGACCCTCCGGTGGCCCGATGCTGCTCAACCTACTGCCGAATGCAGAGCTGGTCATGACCGCACACACCGGACATTGGATGCAGTGGGAACGCGCGGAGCTGTTCAACCGGTTGGCCATCGAATTCTTGGGCGATGAGCGATGAGCTCGTCGGTATTCGGCAACGTTCATCTGGGCTACGCCGTGATTGAAACCCAAAAGCTCAGTGAGTGGCGGAGATTCGGTCGCGATGCCATCGGGATGCATCTCGACGAGGCCTCGACGGACGCGATGCGGTTCCGGCTCGACTCCCACGAGTGCCGGTTCCTGCTGCAACGCGGTGGCGCCGAGGACGTCACGGCGCTCGGCTGGCAGTTGGATGGCCACGAGTCGTTCGACACCATTCTCGCCCGCGTCCGACAGCACGGTGTGCCCGTCGCCGAAGGCACCGACGACGAGGCCGCCCTGCGCGGGGTGGAACGGCTGGCCCGATTTCCCGGGCCCAACGGCCTGACCCAGGAGATCTTCACCCGCGAGCGGGTCGCCGATTCGCCGCTGCAGGCCGCGGTGGCCGGCGGATTCGTCACCGGCGCAGCGGGTATCGGCCATGTCGCGGTCACCACGATTCGGCCGCATCAGGTGCGCGGCTACTACACCGCCGTGTTCGACGCGCGACTGTCCGACTACATCGACGAGACGATCAGCGGCGTCAAGATGAAGATCCGCTTCCTGCGGGTCAACCAGCGCCATCACTCGATCGCGATCGCCGCGGTCAACCGGTTGCCGGTGAACCCCATCCGAACCAGGGTGCAGCATCTCAACATCGAAGTCGCCGACCTGGACGACCTGACGAGCGCTTACCAACGGGTCAAGGAACTCGGCTTCCGGATGGCGCTCGGCGTCGGCCAACACACCAACGACAAAGAGCTGTCGTTCTACGCCGTCACGCCATCCGGCTTCGAATGGGAAGTCGGCTGGAATCCGATCGTGGTCGACGAGACCACTTGGCGACCCACGACCTATCAGGGCATCAGCATCTGGGGCCACACTCCGGAGGGGCACACCATCTTCGACAAAGTCACCCAGTTCAAGACTGGTGCCGCGTCGCTGCTGCACACCGAGGACGTCGTTCCGGAACTCGCGGGTGCGGGTATTCCAGACCACTGATCGCCAATTAGGCAGGAGCCACCATGTCGCGGATCGACACTCACCATCACGCCATCCCGTCGTTCTACCGAGATATGTTGATAAAGGCCAAGATTGACGAAGAGAGCGGTCGTGCCCTTCCGGAGTGGAGTCCTGAGGCGTCGCTGCAGACGATGGCCGAACTCGACATCGATACCGCGATCCTGTCCGTCTCCACGCCGGGTACCGCCTTCTCGACGGGCGCCGCCGAGGCCGTTGCGCTGGCTCGCGATATTAATGACTACCTGGCCGATCTCGTCACGGCTCAACCCGATCGGTTCGGATACTTTGCCACCGTCCCGCTGCCGCACGTCGACGAATCCGTCGGCGAGGTCGCCAGGTCGCTGGACGAATTGCACGCGGACGGCGTGGTGTTGCTCGCCAACAATGCGGGGGTTTACCTCGGCCAGGACGGACAGGACGATCTCTTCGCCGCCCTGGATGCACGGTCGGCGGTGGTGTTCATCCACCCGGCTGTCCTGCCCGGCCCCACGGTGGACGGTGTTGCGCCGTTCGCGGCCGACTTCCTACTCGACACCACCCGCGCAGCGTATCTGCTTGTGCGCAACCAGATCTGCCGCAGGTACCCGAATATCAAATTCATCCTGAGCCACGCGGGTGGCTTCGTCCCCTACGCGTCGCATCGCATGGCGGTCGCCATCATGGGCGACACCGGACGCAGCCTGACCGACAGCCTGGACGACTTCGCGGGGTTCTATTTCGATACCGCGTTGTCTTCGAGCGCCGCCGCCTTGCCCAGCCTGCTCGCATTCGCCAAACCCGGACACCTGACCTTCGGTTCCGATTGGCCCTTCGCGCCGGTGGCGGCGGGCAAGCTGTTTGCTGCGGGCCTGGAAACCTACCCCGGACTCGGCGCGAGCGAGCGCAGTGCGATCGAGCACAGCAACGCGCTCGCCCTTTTCCCAAGGCTGGGGACCGCGCCGCCGCCAAGTGCCGGCTCGGCGATCGACCAGGTCCGTCACACGGTCGGCAGAGCGGTCATGCGCGGCGTGGTGCGGCTGATCAACACCCGGTGACGTGTGTCAAAGCAGGGCCTTCTGCCAGGACAGCACGCGCTCGGCGAGTTCCGGTCCGCTGTCTTCCTGGATGAAGTGGCTGGCGTTGATGCGGGCATGCGGCTGCCCTGCTGCGCCCGGGACGTGTTTGATCAACGGACGGTCGGCCTGACCCAGGATCGGGTCACGAGCTCCGAAGATGGCGAGGAACGGCTTCTCCCATCGGCCCAGGGCGTCCCAGGCCGCTCGATTGGCCGGAACGGCCGGGTCGTCGGGGGAAGTCGGCACCAACTGCGGAAATGCCCGGGCCCCGGCTTGATACGTCTTGTCCGGAAAGGGGGCGTCGTAGCCGGCGCGCACCTTGGGAGGAACCCTGCGGACGGTGCCGCCCGCGACGATGCGACCGGCGGGCAGCACGGGGGAGTAGCGGGCAAAGGCCCGCCATGCCAAGAACCCCGGAGAGGGCCGCCGCTGGGCGGTGGGCAGAAAGCCGTTCGCCACGACCACGCGCGCAATTCGTTCACCTTGTTCGGCGGCGATACGCAGACCAATCAGCGATCCCCAGTCCTGGACGAACAGCGTGACGTCTTGCAGCTTGAGGCGCTCAAACCACGACGTCACCCATTGGACATGCCGAAGGTAGGTGTAGTCCTCGATACGGCCTGGCTTGTCGGAGCGGCCGAAGCCGATCAGGTCGGGGGCGAGCACGCGGTTCCCGGCGTCCGCCAGGGCCGGAATCATGGTCCGGTACAGATAGCTCCACGTGGGTTCGCCGTGCAGCAGCACGATCGGCGGTCCATCGATCGGGCCTTCATCCAGAAAGTGCATGCGCAGCGGCTGCGTGTCGCTGGCCGTGACGTCAAGGTAGTTCGCTACGAACGGATAGCCTTCCAAGTTCTCGAATCTGGAGTCTGGCGTTCGCAGCACCTGCATATCAGCTCCTCCGGTGGACTGGCACCTCTGCAAGCCTCTCTCCGCGGGGCGACTTCGTCCAGTGCGAGAATTCCTTGGGCAGAGCTTGTCAGGCAACTAAAATAGCCAATCTATGGCGATTCGGCGCGCTGTCCTGCTGATTGCGGACATCGGCGGCTACACGAACTACATGCATTGGAACCGTGCGCACTTAGCGCACGCCCAGCTGACGGTGGCGCAGTTGCTGGAATCGGTGATCGACGCAGGCAAGGGGCTGAAACTGGCGAAGTTGGAGGGTGACGCCGCGTTTTTCTGGGCACCCGACGGCAACGCCAACGTGCTGGTACCCGAGCGGTTGCGGCGCATGCGCCAGTCGTTCCTGGCCCGCAGACAGCGGATCGCAACGGACATCGCCTGCGACTGCGCGAGCTGCGAACAGCTGGACAGCCTGTCGCTGAAGTTCGTCGCGCACGAAGGCGAGGTGGCCGAGCAGAAGGTGAAACGCCACGTCGAGCTCGCCGGCGTGGATGTAATCCTGGTGCACCGAATGCTGAAAAATGCGGTGCCCGTGCCGGAATACGTGCTGATGACCGACCCGGTAGCCGCCTGCCTCGACGAGTCGACACGCCTGCTCGCGAAGCCGCTGACGCACGACTTCGACGGCATCGGAGAAACGTCGACGCACTACATCGACCTCGCCACGCCGGAAGCGCCGCCGGCGCCGCTGGAGCGCGGCTTCTTCGGGCGGCTGGGCATGACCACGAAATTCGAGTTGAGCTCACTGCCGTTCCTGCTGGGCATCAAGAGACCCGCGGATGGCTTCCGCAACCTGGGCCGCGGCACCGACGAACTGCTACCTAGCTGAAAAACCTTGTGCAATAGGCTAATTGACTAGGATTTGGTCAGCGCGCGGCCCATGCGTGACACGGCCTCAGTGAGAATGGTTTGCGAGGTCGCGAAATTCAACCGCACATGCCCGGCTCCGCCGGTTCCGAAGACATGGCCGGAACTGAGTGCCACACGGGCGTGGTCAAGAAACCAGCGAGCCGGCCCGGACAGATCGGCCACCACCGCAAGGCCGTCGGCTGCTTCTTCGTCAATACCGAGTTCACGGCAGTCCAGCCATGCCAGGTAAGTGCCTTGTGGCCATTGATATTTGACACCGGGAAGATGCTCGGCTACCAGATCGCCCAACAACGTCCGGTTGGCGTCGAGTCCCTGCAGCAGGAGGTCGAGCCAGTCGCTGCCGGTCTTGAATGCCTCGGTGTGCGCGAGAACGCCGAGGTGGCTCGGCCCGTGGCTGACCTCCTCGGGCATGCGCTGCAAGTCGGCGGCCGCCTCCGGGCCGGCGATGGCTAGCGCCGCCTTCAACCCGGACAGATTCCAGGCCTTGGAGGCAGAGGTCAGGGCGAAGGCGTTCTCAGCTCCTGGCACGGTCAGGAAGGGCGTGAAGCGTGATCCCGTCAAGATGACGGGGGCGTGGATCTCGTCTGAGACCACCCGGACATCCAATCGGCGGGCGAGTTCGGCGACCCCGCGTAGTTCCTCGACGGTGTGTACCGATCCCGTCGGGTTGTGCGGATTGCACAACAGATACGCGACCTTCGCGTCCTTTCCGGCGCCCGCACGGGCGCGTTCCAAGGCATCCTCCAAGGCGTCCAGGTCAATTCGGCCATTGTCGTCGAGAGGCGATTCGATCACTCGGCGGCCGTCGTGTGACACGAACGCATAAAACGGCGCGTACACCGGTGGGTTGACGACGACGGCGTCACCCCGATTGGTGACCAGGCGTAGCACCTCGACGACACCGAGCATGACGTCCGGAACGAGCGCGGTGCGGCTCACCTCCACGTCATCCCAGTGCCAATGCTGCGAGGCGAATTGGCTGACCGCCTCGCCGAACGCGGTGCCGCCGGGATAGCCGGTGTCGCCGATATCGATGGCCCGACGCAGGACCTCGGCCACCTTCGGGGGCAGCTTGACGTCCATCTCGGCGACCCACAGCGGCAAGACATCGGCGGGATGGGCGCGCCATTTCATGCTCGTCCGCCGCTGCAGCTGCTGCAGGGTGAGTTCCTCGAGCGGATTCGACGTCACCCAGGCAGCCTAAGCCGCCCGGCTCACCCGATGACGAACGCGTGCTTGGGGATTGTCAACGGCAGGTCCACCGAACTCAGCAGACCCGGTTCTGCGGCAACGACATACGGCACCGCGTTGACGACACGCATTGCCGTGGCGACCATCGCCCCCGCGCCGGACGTCATTCCACCGACTCCCGACTTCTGCGGGTCCTTGAGCGTCGCGGCCAGGGTGCAGTCGATGTCGGGGTCGCCAAAAATCTGAACCCGGTAGGACAGATCGCCGATCCCGGTTGGCCATTCGGGCGCGACGTCATGCGCGAGCCGGGTGATGTGCTCGATGACAATGGCCTCGCGGCCGTCGACCACGCCGCTCGCCCGCATGCGCAGCGCCCCGGCCGTGCCCGCCTCGACGGTGCCCATGGCGACCTCGAGCGTCCGGTTGGTGACCGCGCGGTCGAAATGCTCGCGGACCTCCTGGACCTCGACCCCGAGTGCGTCGCCGATCAACCGGATCTGCCCCGACCATTCGCCGGCGATGGCGCCGGCGAAGCCGATCCAGGGCTGGTAGTCCAGCGGCCGGCCGAAGCCCAGCGCGTCGCTCATGATGTCGGGGACGCCGTAGTCGTCGTACAGGCCGATCTCCCACGAGTGGATCTTCTCGATCGACGCCGACTGCGTGCTCAGCACCAGCGGCAGGTAGTCGGCGGCGAACCCGGGCTCGATCCCCGACGCGTACAGCGACACCTGGCCCTGTTTGGCCGCGGCGACCAATTGGTCGCGCCATTCCGCGGGTTCGTAGGCGTGCGGGTTGACCAAGCGGGTGGTGCTGGTCGTGACGACGTTGATCCCCGCTTCGAGCAGCCTGACGTAGTCCGGGATGGCCAGGGCGTCGCGTTCCGGGCCGCTGGCCGCGTAGATCACGCAGTCGGGTTTCAGGGCGATCAGCGCGTCGGCATCGTTGGTGGCTTTCAGGCCGATCGGCTCACCGTTGGCGAGTTCGCCGGCGTCCTTGCCGTCCTTCTCGGGGGAGTGCACCCACACCCCGACGAGATCCAGATTGGGCCGCCGGTGGATGGCGTGGATGGCGATCGAGCCGATGCCGCCCGTCGCCCACACAACTACGCGCTGAGCCGTCATCTTGTTCCTCCTCAGTTGCATGCGCGATGAAAGCTGAGGCGGCCGTTGCCGTTACGGCGGCAGGCGGCTGTTACCACCCAACGTTCGATTCGGAAGCTAACAGTCACGAGGCCGCGCGGTCAAGGGTTTAAGAAAGCAAGCACTATCCTAACGAACAAATTTTAGGTTAACCTGCACGATGTGAGGGTCGACCAATGTTTTGCCCGCCTCCGAGCGACAACGGTCGATCGCGTTGACGCTGAGAGGCGGGCAAGTCACCCATTCCCTAGGACCGACTCCGGCGGCCGCTGATGCTCACGCTCAGGTTCGACATGCGCGCCCCGACGTGGGCCGCGCCGGCGGCCGATCTGTACGCCGCGGCCGTCGACATGTGCGCGTGGGCGGAGACCCGGGGCGCCGCACTCGTCGTGCTGTCCGAGCACCACGGCGCCGACGACGGCCACCTGCCCGTACCGCTGACGCTGGCGTCGGCGATCGCAGCCAGGACAAGCGTTTTGGCGATTCTGCTGGCCGCCGTACCGCTGCCGATGTGGGACGTCGTGCGGCTCGCCGAGGAGATGAGCGTGCTGGACCTGATCAGCAGGGGACGGGTGTCGTACGTGTTCGGCGTCGGGCATCGGCGTGAGGAATACGACCACTTCGGCCTTGACATGAGCACACGCGGTCGGGTCGCTGACGAGATGCTAGCCGTGCTCGCCCCACTGGTGCGCGGTGAATCCGTCGAATACCGGGGCCGTCGGGTTCGCGTCACCCCGGCAGCCGCGTCGCCCGACGGCCCGATGGTGCTGATCGCCGGTGGCAGCAAGGCCGCGGCGCGGCGGGCCGGCACGCACGGACTGGGGTTCATCTCGCAAACCGCGTCACCCGAGCTCAAGGAGTATTACCAGGCGCAATGCCGCGCACACGGCCATCAGCCGGGAATCGTTCAGTTCCCCGTATCCGGCGCTCCGACAGCAGTTTTCGTTGCCGAAGACGTCGACCAGGCATGGGATCAGTTGGGGCCGCACCTGTTGCATGACGCGCAGACCGCCGCCTCCTACCGGCCACACGACGACTCGGTCGCCAGCATCACCCGTGCCGAGACGGTGGCGGGCTTGCGCGAAGACAGCGGTCCCTACCGTATCTTCACGTCCGACGAGGCGGTCGACTACATGCGCGGCGGACAACTGCTGCCCCTGCACCCACTCTGCGGCGGCGTTGCACCCGAGGCGGCGTGGCCGTATCTCGAGCGCGCCGCGGCCGCCAGCGCGCGAGCCCACGAGCAGTAAGGAACACGGCCAGTGCCAACCTCAATACGCACCGTCGTGTGGTCCACCGGGGGAGTAGGGGCGATCGCGATCGATGGAATCAGGCATCGACCCGACCTGGAATTGGTTGGGGTATGGGTACATTCACCCGAGAAGGTCGGCAAGGACGCCGGCGAGTTGGCGGGCGGTGAGCCCCTGGGCCTGTTGGCCACCAACGACGCCGACGCGCTGATCGCGTGTAAGCCCGACTGCGTCGTGTACGCGGCGAGCGGCCCGGAACGCGAGGCCGGGGCGGTGCCAGATTACGTGCGGCTGTTGAAGGCCGGCATCAACGTGGTGTCGACGACGTCGACGGGGTTGATCTATCCGCCGGCGTATTTCGCACCGAATTGGCGCGCGGAACTCGAAGAGGCGGCCAACGCCGGCAACGCGTCGTTCTACGGATCGGGCATCTTTCCCGGGTTCACGTCCGATCAGCTCGCCCTGCTGATGACCACTCAGTCCAAGAAGATCCGCCGCATCACCGTCAGCGAGGTCGCGCTCAACGACCACTACCCGGTGGCCGACGTCATGATGAACGGGTTGGGCTTCGCCCGCCCGCTCGATTTCGAGCCGATGCTCAAGACGCCGGGCTTCATCGAAATGACTTGGAAGGCGCCGCTATACCTGATCGCCGCCGGTCTTGGAGTCGAGATCGAGGAGGTGCGCGGCTCCCTGGACCGTGAGCTGACCCACCGCGACATCGAGGTGGCGTTCGGCATCGTACCGGCGGGTACCTGCGGCGCCGTCCGGACCCGCGCGGCGGGGGTGGTCGACGGCCGCGAGGCCATCGTCCTCGAACACATCATCCGGATGGCCCGCGACGTCGCACCGGACTGGCCTACCTCGGACTGCGATGCGACCTACCGCGTCGACATCGAGGGCGACCCCGACATCCACTGCGCGATGACGGTCGGCGATGCCGAAGGCCACGGCGCCGGAAATGCCGCGATGACCTCCACGGCGATGCGGGTCGTCAATGCGATTCCCTACGTAGTCGACGCGGCTCCGGGCCTGCTCAGCTCGCTGGATATCCCGACCACCCTGCCGCGGCACGTGTTCGACTGAGCGCGTAGCCTACGTCACACAAAGATTAGTCAGGCTAGGGTTTTTCGAATTTTCGAGGAGTCGCTTTGTACACACTGCGCTTCGATATGCGTGCACCGTCGTGGGGCGCACCACCCGCCGCGCTGTATGCCGCGGTGCCCGAAATGTGTTCCTGGGCCGAAGATCACGGCGGCCTGGCCGCCGTGCTGTGTGAACACCATGGGTCCGAGGACGGCTACCTGCCGTCGCCGATGATCCTGGCGCCGGCAATCGCCGCGCGCACACAGCGATTGGCGATGAACCTGATCCTGATTCTGCCGTTCTACGACCCGGTCCGGTTGGCCGAGGACATGTCCGTGCTCGACATCATCAGCAATGGACGGGCCATGTACACGATGGCCCTCGGGTACCGGCCCGAGGAGTTCGAGCACTTCGGCTTGGCAATCAAAAGGCGTGGCCGGATCGCCGACGACAAGCTTGGGTTGCTGCGCCGACTGCTGGCCGAAGGAGCTGTCGAAGAAGACGGACGCCGGATCAACGTGACGCCGGCCCCACTGACGGCGGGTGGTCCGTCGATGATGTGGGGTGGTGGCACGCTGGCGGCGGCGCGTCGGGCCGGCAGATACGGCCTGGGCATGCTCGGCAACGCCGACACTCCCGGTATGCGCGAGGCGTACGAGGAGGCGTGCCGCGAGCACGGCCATGAGCCCGGGCCGACGATGTTCCCCGGCCGCGACACCCCCTCGGTCGTGTTCGTCGCCGACGATGTGGACCAGGCGTGGAAAGAGATTGGCGAGCATCTACTGCACGACGTGCGAACCTACGCCGCGTGGAATCCCGGGGACGAGACGACGGCCGGCTTCTCGCACGTGAGCACTGTCGACGAGCTGCGCGAGAAGCCGGGTTCGCACATCATTATCTCTGTGCCAGAGGCAATTTCGAGGGTCCGCGAAGGTCAGGTACTCAACCTGTCGCCGTTGTGCGGCGGGCTGGCACCGGACATCGCGTGGACGTATCTCAAGCGCGTCGGCGAAGTTGTGCTGCCCCAGGCTCGTTCGTAACGACGCTATTTGGGTTGGTTGGGCGTGCCCGGGTACAGCTCTTCGGTCGGCCCCGCCGTCACATAGCCGCCCAGCTTCGTAATGAGATGGGGCGCAAAGACCGCACCGTACAACAGGTTTCCGAAGACGATGACGGTGACGACGGACAGCACCGACGATTGCACGCGATTCTTCGTCTTCGTGTCAGCCCACATCTCGACGATATTCCGTCCTTCGGAATCGGTCCGCCCCAGCAAATAGGCGAAGACCATCATCTGGATACCCATGGCGAGGGAGTCGTAGAGCGGGTACTGGTGCTTGGTGCCCTCGAAGATCGCGAGGCCCGGAATCACATAGCCGTAGTAGAAGTTCCCCAGTTGGGCCCCCGTGAAGGCGTTGAAAAACAAAGCCCAGCTGACACCGACGGCGAGGCCGACCACGAGGAGGGTGATTGGCCTGCGCCAGCCGAACTTTGCGCTCAGCCAACGTCCGAGCGCGGCGCCGCTCAGGCCGGGAATCACGAAGTAGGAGACGTAGCCAAGGGGCACCGACGAAGGCAGTCCGCCCCATGTGACGTTCAACGGCCACCAGGACGGCATCCGGGGCAGCGCGGGAGGAAACTGGGCGTACATCGCCCAGTCGTACGGCGACTCGATCCAGGAGAACGAGATCGCCGAGAGGCTCAGCAGCAGCAGTGGGTGGATCCGTCGGCGGCGGTAGCTCAGATAGATCCCGATGACCAGGAACGCGATGCTGCTGACATAGGCGAAGTACATCGCCCCCGCCATCTGGGGCGTCATTTCGGTCTTCACTGGCGGCCCTCGTCGCTCGGCGCGCGCCGCGCCTCGGGATCGAAGCGCAGGACCAGCCCGAATATCAGGACGATCAGGCCGAACAGCGTGCCAAGCATGATGACAGCGCCCATGATGTCACCCTTTCGATACACTCTTTGGATAGTGGCTACTATCTCCGTTAGATAGTGGATACTATCCTAAAGTTCGTCGACCGCGAAGCCCGTTTCGAGGAGTGGACATCGGTGCCCCAGCGAGCAACTAAGCAGCCGATTGCGGCGCACACGCCGGCGGCGGCCGCGCGTCGGCCCCGCGGCGAGCCCCGTCGACTTCTGCTCGACGCCGCCCGGACGCTCTTCGCCGGCCAGGACTATCGCAGCACCACCACGCGCGAAATCGCCCAGGCCGCAGGCGTCACCGAGCACCTGCTCTTTCGCAACTTTGGTTCGAAGGCGGCGCTGTTCCGCGAGGCGCTCGTCGTGCCCTTCGTGAGCTTCGTCGACGAGTTCGGCCAGACTTGGCAGTCGGTGGTGCCCGAGGAGACCGACGAGACAGAGCTGACTCGGCTTTTCGTCTCGCAGCTCTACGACGTGTTCGTCGAACACCAGGGTCTGCTGCTGACGCTCATGGCATCCGAGACCCTCAGCGATGAGGAGCAATCGGATGCCGGCATTGCCGAGATCCGGCGCGCCATAACGGTGCTCGGCCAGATCAGTGTTGAGGGCATGCAGTTGCGGGGGCTGCGATCGGACCATCCCGACCTGCCGGCCCACTCGACGGTGTCGATGATCGCCGGAATGGCCGCCCTGCGTTCGACTTATTTCGGGAACAAACAACCGCCGCGGGAGGTGATCGTTGAGGAACTCGTTCAAGCGCTCCTGCACGGCTTCTTGCACCGCAACGACTGATATAGGGATCCGACTATGAGCAGCCCCAGCGCCGTCGAATTGTATTACGACCCATTCGATGTCGACATCGACTCAAACCCCTACCCGGTGTGGAAGCGCATGCGCGAAGAAGCGCCGCTGTACTACAACGAAAAGTACAACTTCTACGCCCTGAGCCGCTACGACGACGTTGCGCGCGAGCTGCACAACTGGCAGACCTATCGATCCGGTCGCGGCACCACCGCCGACATCCTGTTCGCGAATATCGAAGTGCCACCGGGCATTCTACTCTTCGAGGATCCGCCGCTACACGACCTGCACCGCAAACTGCTGTCCCGCGTCTTCACCCCCCGGCGCATGCTGGCGGTCGAGTCGATGGTGCGTGGATTCTGTGTCCGCGAGCTCGATCCACTGGTTGGCCAGGGTGGCTTCGACTTCATCGCGGACCTGGGCGCGATGATGCCGATGCGGACCATCGGATATCTCCTGGGCATCCCCGAAGCGGACCAAGAGAAGATCCGGGATCGCAGCGTCGCCAACATCGAAATGACCAAGGACAGCGACCCCGCCCAGGTCGATGCGAGTGTCTTTGCCAACACCATCGCGCTGTTCGCGGAGTACATCGAATGGCGGGCTGGTCATCCTTCCGATGACCTGATGACCGAACTGCTGCGGGCCGAGATCGAGGAGCCCGACGGCACCAAGCGCCCCCTGTCGCGGACCGAGGTGCTGTCCTACACCGCGATGATCGCCGGTGCCGGCAACGAAACCACCGCTCGCCTCATCGGTTTCATGGGACAGCTGTTGTCCGATCACCCCGATGCACGCCGCGAGCTTGCGGCCGACCATTCGCTGATCCCCGGCGCGATCGAGGAGACCCTGCGTTACGAACCGCCGTCACCGGTGCAGGCGCGCTACGTCGCGCAGCAGGCCGAGCTCTACGATCGCGTGATTCCGGAGGGGTCGTACATGCTGCTGCTGAACGCGTCGGCCAACCGCGACGAAAACCAGTTCGCTGATCCGGACCGCTACGACATCCACCGCGGCGGAAGTCACCTCAGCTTCGGGCAGGGCCTGCATTTCTGCTTGGGCTCGGCGCTGGCCCGGTTGGAAGCGCGGGTGGCCTTCGAAGAGGTCCTCAACCGTTGGCCCGACTGGGAAGTCGACTACGCCAACGCACAACGTGCGCACACCGCGAGCGTGCGTGGTTGGGCACGCTTGCCGGTTGTCACTGGCTAAGAAGCGCTTTGGTCGATCAGCACCGCCCCGTCGGGCTGGTTCCCCAGCGTCTGCAGCGGAATGTCCTCGCCCTGCGCGGTGAGCCGGACGATCTGGGCCAGTTGCGCGGGGGCGTCGCATTGGATGTAGTGATCGCCGCCCGGCACCACCCAGTAGCGATTTCGCCCGGGCTTGTCCTTCAGGTATGCCTGCCAGATGTGATTGGGAACCCGCAACGGGGCCACGTTGTCGTGCACACCCCACACCACCGTGGTGTTGATGTGGCTCTTGGAAAGTGTGTCAAGCCAACTGGTTTCGTCCGCGGCCCGCTCGTTGAGGTATTGAATCGTGTCGGGCAGCACCCGGATCCCGTCGTTGTGGGCAAAGCACTTGGCCAGCGCGGCGATCTCCGGGTCGTCCAGCGTGCGCCGCGGCATGAAGGTGCTGGCGCCCAAGCCGGCCGCCAGGGTCTCGGGCGTGGTCGCCGCCGCGGTGGCTCGGCCCGTCGCGGGGTCGAGCAGCGCCGTTTGGTACACGGTGAGGTTGGACAGCGGCAGGTAGATGTTGCCGTTCGTCACGATCAGGTCCAGCGGCGCGATCGGCGGATCCTGGGCCGCGAGCATGCCGACCGCGATCAGGCCGACGCTGCTGCCGCGGTCGTGGGTGAGGATGCGGAATCCGGTCAGATTCCACACCTCGGTGATCGCGTGCACCAGCAGGCGCGCGTCGTCGTACAGCGAATAGACGTAGGGCTCGGGGGGCTTTTCGGACAAGCCGTAGCCGGGGAAGTCGAGCAGAAAGATGTCGAACTCGGCGCTGAGTTCATTCGTCAACGCGAAGTAGTCGATGCTCGAGGTCGGGAAACCGTGCACCAGCACCAGCGGAGGTGCGCCGGGCGTGCCGCATCGGCGACTGAACACACCGACGTCTTGTCCCGCGTTGGCCGCAGTAGTTGACCGCCAACGAAGTTCGGTTGCGCCTCTTTGCCACTCCGCGAAGATGTCCAAGCCGCCAGCATGTCAGAGGTGAGCAAGGTCAGACAACCATGCCGGTTACGGGGATCTTCACGCGTCACAGAAAATGGGCCCACGCTAGCGGTGGACGCGGCTAGTTCGGGATATGTCGTTTTGCCCGCCTCCGAGCGACAAACCGGCGGGCCCGCACGCTCAGCGACCGACGTTGTCGCTCGGAGGCGGGCAAAAGCCCACCAGCGAGGTCACATGGACGGTCACCGCGGCCAGGCGTCCCAGCTGATCATGGTCCGCAGCGGCCCGGCGAACACGGGTCGCACGGCGCCTGAACGCCAGCGATCTTCGACGAGCGGAGCCAGGGCGTCGCAGGTGGTCAGCGGGTCGGCGTCGAGGTAGACGACCGTGATGTATTGGTGGTTGGCGCGCCACCCCCGGGGTAGATGGCTCCACCCGGTGCTCGAACCGAATGTCCAGGCGCCGGCGGTGCCCGGTGTGGCGAGCAACGCCGGATAGTGCTCGGCATGCAGCCATTGCAGCCACTCGTTCGAGCGGCCGTCGGTGGGCTCTTCGACGATCAGCAGGATGCCGCGGTGCGGTCGAAACGGCACCACCTCGGCCGAAATCAGCGCGTGCGGCGCGGCGTGCCACTGCAGCAGGCGCAGCCCCGCCACTTGCAGTGACGGCCGCGCGACGGGAAAGCGACCGTTTTCCCGCAGTGCGCGGCCGAGAGCGACGAACTCGTCGAAGGTTTCTTCGACGGGATCGGCGACCAGGTAGTGCACGACGTTGCCGATGTCGCTCAGCGGTCCGTGGGCCGCCAGGCGGTGCTTGGGGTAGTCGCCGTCCGCGATCCAGCGCAGCCCGTGCACGATGCCAGGAAGCTGGTACTGCTCCGGCATGTGATCCAGCAGGTGCCACCGCAGATAACTGCCATCGTCGTCGGCCGGCGCCGGCGGGGTGAGGCTGAAAAAGCCTGCCTTGAAACGCATTACGTAGTACCCCCAAGTTCGGCGAGGGCCTGCAGATTCTCCAGATAGTGCTGCAGGGAGGTATGGGTGAAGATGGCGCTGACGATGGTGGCGCCGTGGGCGGCGGTCTCGCCGAGCGCATCGCGGGTGCGGTCTGGTTCTTTGATCGGGTCGAGCAGGGCGGGGGGTGGCAGGATGACTTCGAAGTCGGGCGGAAGGTCAAAGCGGCCCAACCATTCTCGCGCCTGCTGCAGTCCCACGTTGAAAGGCGCCCAACCGTCGGCCAGGGTCGCGGCCCGGCGCAGCGATCGCAGCGTGCGTCCGCCAATCCAGAGGGGAACCCGGTCCTGGACGGCGCACGGGTCGACGACCATGCCGTGGAACGAATAAAACTCGCCGTGATAGGCGGGCTCGGCGACCGACAGTGCGGCGCGCAACGCCCGCAGGGCGTCGTCGCCCCTCGGTCCGCGGTCGTCGAAGGGGGCGCCGAGGAGGTCGAACTCCTCCTTGAGGCTGCCGACGCCCACACCGAGAATGAGCCTGCCGTTGCTCACCTTGTCCAGGGTTCCGTAGCGTTTGGCGATCTCCAGCGGGTGGTGGTAGGCCAGCACCAACACGTTGGTGGCCAACCGAATTCGCTGGGTGCGCGCGGCCAGGTAGCCGAACGTCGCCAGCGGGTCCCAGTAGCGCGCACCCCGGCGCTGCTGCTCGACGGCGGGCAGCGCGATGTGTTCGCTGCAGGTGAGGTGGTGGTAGCCGAGTCGGTCTGCGGACTCTGCGATCTGGGCCAGGTCCTCGATCGCGGCGTCCTTTTCCCAGCTGCCGCTGATCTGCGGCAGCATCGTCACCACGGGTGTGGCCACCGACAGCTTTGTCATCGCGCAGATCTTACCGAGTGCCGGCCCAGGCTTTGCGGCGGTCGGATAACGGGGTAAATTCTAACAATGCTCGAATATTTTCGAACAACGATAGAATTCTGGTGAGAGCCGTGGCCGTTGCGGCGAAACATGACCCCGCGCCAAGGCGTGCCTACGGCGAACTCGACCGGGCTGAGGTGGTCGCTGCCCTGCGTAAGGTGGCGCGGCGCGTTGGCGCGGAACGCGTGACGATGCGCGAACTCGCCGCCGAACTCGGCGCCGCCGCGCCGTCGGTGTACTACCACGTCCCGGGAAAGCGGGCGGCTCTCGAGCTGCTCGCCGAATCCGTGCTGGCCGAGATTCCGTCGCCGGCGGCCGGTCCGTGGCATGACCGCCTCATCGATTTCTACTGTGCGGCAAGGGAAATGATCCTTGACGTGCCAGGAGTCGCCGGTATCCTGCAGACGAGCAGCGGAAGCGAACCCGCTCGCCGGCTCGACCGATTCAGCCGCTCTCTGCTCCGCGAGGCCGGGCTGGCGAAGACCGATGTGGCTGCCGCCCATACCGTGCTGTATACCTACCTGCTCGGCTCGATAGCGCTGGAGGAAGCACGCTCGATCCCCGGCGCGGCGCGAGGCCGACGTCAGAGTCCAGCCCAGTTCCGTGCCGGACTCGATGTCATCGTCGCGGGAATCACCGCCTCGACGGAGCCGCGATGAACACGCCGAAGACCCGTGTGGTGGGTTCGCTGGTCACCGAGAACCAGCAGAGTGCAGCCGATCGCGACGCCGCGGCCGTGCTCAATCCCGATTCCTTTGTCAACGGCGCCCCGTTCGACGCGTTGGCGCGGTTGCGCGCAACGGCGCCGGTGCATCCGGTGCAGTTACCCGGGCTCCCCAGAGCGTGGCTGCTGACCAAACACGCCGACGTACGATTGGTTAGCCGCGACACCGATACCTTCACCAGCAGCAAGGGCAACACCCTGGTCGAAGTCGAGGCGCCCCCGAACTCGGCCATGCTGCCCGGCATCGATCCACCCCGTCACGTCCACTACCGCAAACTGATCAACCAGGGTTTCACCCCTCGCAATGTGCAGCGGCTGGAGCCGCTCATGCGGCAGGTCGCTCGCGACATCGTCGTCGACATAGCCGAGAAGGGTGAATTCGACGCTGTCACAGACATTTCCGCGGAGATATCGCTTCAAGTCATCGCCGACGTGCTCGGTGTTCCGCGCGAGGACCGCATGGAGGTTTTCCGATGGAGCAACGCCATCGGAAGCCTGGGCATCGAAGACCCCGACTACGCGCCCAGTCCCGAAGCGCTGGGGCAGGCCGTCGCGGAGATGTTCGCCTACTGCGGCGAATTGGTCGAGCGTCGGCGCAAGCACGGGCTCACCGACGACATCTTGTCGGCGTTACTGGAATCCGAGGTGGACGGGGAGAGGCTCAACCGCGACCAGCTCAACGAGTTCTTCCTACTCTTGGCGATCGCGGGCAACGAGACCACGCGCAATACGCTGAGCCACGGGATCTTGGCGCTCTCCGAACACCCCGAGCAGCAGGCGCTGCTCGCCCGCGATCCCGACGCGATCAAACCCGCGGTGGAGGAACTGCTGCGCTGGTCGACTCCGGTGACGCACTTTCGTCGCACCGTCACCCGGGACGTCGATATCCGTGGGCAAGAAATTCCCGCCGGCGACTGGGTCCTGATTCATTACCTGTCGGCGAACCGCGACGAGGAGGTGTTCGAGCGCGCCGACGAATTCGATGTCACGCGCCCAGACGCCGGTCACGCCGCCTTCGGTGGCGGGGGAGTGCACTTCTGCCTGGGTGCTCAACTGGCCCGCCTGGAGCTGCGCGTCATGCTCGAAGAGTTGTACGGGAACGTGCCGGGTCTGCGGGTGATCGGGCCGCCCGACCGCCTGCGTTCGTCGTTCTTCCACGGCATCAAACGGCTGCCGTGCAGCACGCGCTGAATTACGACGTGTGGTAACCCTTTTCGACCCATGCGTGAATTCGCTCGGCCACGACGTTCCAGCCGGGATCGAGCATCATGTCATGGCTCATGCCCGGAAAGAATTCCGCCTGCGTGCCGTACGCCGCGGCGGTGTCATGTACTTCCCGCTGCGTGAAACACATGTCGTCGTCGGCCCCCAAGATCAGCAGCGGGGTCGTGACGCGCTCGGCTTTGGGTAGGTTCTGCCACAGCATGTCGAGCGCAATTTTCCACGCGTACTCCTCGCTGAGCAGGGCGGTGTAGCGCAGCACATCGGCCTCGGGCGTCGACGCCGAGAAGAATGTCTCGCGGGCCAATGCCGGTGTGCCACCGACGCCGCGCAATGACTT
The DNA here is from genome assembly GCF_900157365.1 of Mycobacterium numidiamassiliense. GTDB lineage: Bacteria > Actinomycetota > Actinomycetes > Mycobacteriales > Mycobacteriaceae > Mycobacterium > Mycobacterium numidiamassiliense. Next base: position 2,715,991 of record NZ_FUEZ01000004.1, read on the forward strand.
CGTTTGGGCCAGCGCCGTTCCGGTGTACCACGGGTGCCGCTTGAGCCGGCGCAGCAAAAATCCCGCAATCCCGCTGATGGGGGCGGAGGCGAGTAGTACGGCGCCCGGGACGTCGTGGGCTTCCAGATACTTTTGCACCACGAAGCCGCCCAGCGAGTGGCCGACGACCACCGGTGGTTCGGGCAGGCTCTTGGCGACGGAGTCGACATCGTCGACGAAGTCCGCAATCGAGCAGAGCCGCATGGACTTTGGCGCGGTGCTGTTTCCGTGGCCGCGCAGGCTCAGGGCCAGCGACCGATAGCCCTTGGCGGCGAAGAAGTCGAGGAAATACTCATCCCAGCACCAGGCGCCATGCCAGGCGCCGTGCACGAAAAGCAATGGCGGCTTGCCCGATTCGCGCTGCGGCGCCTTGTCGATGACCTCGAGCATGTCCGACCGTTACTCGGGTCCGCGGGCGACGGGCAGTGTCGGATCCGAACTCCACTGCGACCAGGAGCCCGGAAAGAGTGCTGCGGGACGGCCCATCGCGGCGAGTGCGGCGATCGTTACGCTCGCGGTCACACCCGACCCGCAGTAGGCCCCGATGGGCGCTTCCGGATGGATGCCGCGGTCGGACAACAGCTGGGAAAGTGCGAAATCGCCGAGAAAGGTGCCGTCGCCGGCCAATACGGCGGTGCTGGGTAGGTTTTGCGCGCCGGGGATGTGACCGGCAACCGGGTCCAGAGGTTCGACGTCGCCGCGGAAACGTTCGGGGGCGCGGGCGTCGACCAGCGTTATGCCGCCCGCTAGGGCTTGCTTTGCCGTCAGGGTCGGCCGGCGTCCGGCGTACAGATCGTCGTGCGGCACAGTCACATTCCCGGGCTGCGGTTTGACCGGGCCGGTTTCAATGCTCTGCCGAGTCGAACGCCATGCCGCCAGGCCGCCGTCCAAGATGCGGACATTTGCAAGCCCGGCGGCGGTCAGCACCCACCACGCGCGTGCGGAGCCGGCCCGATTCCAGTCGTCGTAGACCACGACCAGCGAGTCCTGCCGGATTCCCCACTCGCGGGCGGCGGCTTCCAGGCGCCGCCCGGACGGCAGCGGGTGCCGGCCGCGGCCCGCGATCGTGTGGTCGCTGAGTTCGTCGTCGAGCGACACGTACACCGCGCCCGGAAGGTGGCCTTGCAGGTAGTCCGGCCGCCCATCCGGCCGATCGACTCGCCACCGCACATCGAGAATGCTCAACGGATCGCCGGCCTCGATAGCGGCGGCCAGCTCCGTGACGGTGATCCGCACCTGGTCGCGAGCTTCCACCGGTTCAGACTAGCCGCCGCGGCGGTCTGGCTTGCGGCTTCTAGGGTGCTTCGGGGCCGAGCGTCGCCAGCATGCCGGCTGCCGCACGCTGCCAGGTGAAGGTCTCGGCGCGGCGGCGAGCGCAGATGCGGCGGTGGAATTCGGGCCGGCTGATCACCGAGCCGACCGCGCGGGCGATCGCCTCCGGATGATTGTCGGCCGAGGCGCCGCTGTCCGGTGTGATGATCTCGGTCAGCGCCGAGGTGCGTGAGACCACGGCGGGCGTACCGCAGGCCAGCGATTCGAGCGCGGCCAATCCGAACGTCTCGTGCGGGCCCGGCGCCAGCGTGACATCCGCCGACGCAAGCAGCCCGGCAACGGTGTGCCGATCGGTGACGAACCCGGTGAAGTCGACCGGCAGCCCGGCGGCCTGCCGTTGCAGCTTGGGTCGCATCGGACCCTCGCCCACGACGATCAGCCGGGCGTCGACGCCGAAATCGCACAGCGCGGCCACCGCGTCGATGCTGCGATCGACTCGCTTCTCCACCGACAGGCGACCGCAGTGGACCAGCAGCAGCTGCTCGGGCGTGACCCATTGCCGGCGCAGCAGGTACGAGTGCCGGCTCGGATGGAAGGTCTGCAGATCGACACCCAGCGGCACGGTGACGACGTTCTGCGCGCCGATGCGATCGAATTCTTCGCGCGCAAAACCGGTGGTGCACACCACCGTGTCGTAGTCGGCCGCGGTGCGGCCGTTGGCGAAGTCGGCCAGGGAACGCGCCGTCGATCCCGGAAGTATTTGTCCCGCAAGGCGATCCAGGCGTTCGTGAGAAATCATCACGGTGGTCGCGCCGTGCTCGCGGCCCCATCTGCCCAACGAACGTAGCGTGAGCCGGTCGGAGACCTCCAACGCGTCGGGCCGCAGCACCTCCAGCAGCGCCTTGACCGGCCCAGGCATCACCGCGCGGTATCCGCCGGTGAATGGAATCAACCACGCGGGCATAGTGATTCGCACCACACCCGTGGTAAGCCGGGTCCGCTCGGCGCGCGGGCCGGGGACGATCAAGAACACGTCGTGCCCGTTGGCGCAGTACTCCGCCCCCAGCCGGTCCACCGCGGTGCGTAGGCCGCCGGACCGAGGGCCGTAAAAGTTGGCGACCTGTACTACGCGCATACGCTGAGAAGACGCGGCGCTCGTGTGCAGTCAACGATGCGGAACTGACGCGTGCCTGAACAGTCCATGAATTCCCCTGGTCGCACGTCGAATTGCACGTGTCCGCAGTGTTGTTGCCTACGGATTCTTGCCAGGGGTACCCAATTTGCCCGCCTCTGAGCGACAATCCCGTGGACCGCGGTTGGCTCTGGCTTTGTCGAACGGCGTTGTCGCTCGGAGGCGGGCAAAAGGTCAGGTTCCTCCGCCCGGGCGAGCCGGCCGGGCGAGCCGGCCGCGCGAGCCGCCCGGGCGAGCCGGCCTGGCGAGCCGGCCCGAGTAGGGCAGGTGCTACTCGGCTTTTGGTCCCTCGGCCTTGTTGATGCGTTCGGACACGTCGGGGCCGGACAGCTGTGCGTCGAGGAACGCGCCGGAGGTGGGCAGGCTCAGGTGCAGCTGGGAGGCGCCGCTGACCGCGACCTGCCCGTGCTCGAGGGTGAAGTCGAGCACGTGGCCCCCGCTGGTGCGGTCGCTGTTGAGGAAATGCAGGTGGTAGCCGGCCACGGAAATGCCTTGCTGGTATTCGGGCGTGCGGAAACCGACCAGGGTTCCGGTGACATCGCTGAATCGTGTCTCGGCCTGTCCTTCGGTCGCCTCCGTCAACGACGGATAGGGCGGTTCTTGCTCCATGACGGTGCGGGTGTGTAGTTCGGCGAAGAGGCCGGCGATCTTGATCGCGTAAATCAGGTTGGCGCTTTCGATTTGGCGGTCGACCGCGGCGAGCACCTCGGCCTGACCGGTGCGGGTGGTGATGGCGATCTCGAAGTCGGGGTGGAATCTGGTCACCGCCGCGAACGGGGTCCGATCGGTTCCCGCTGCCCGAGTGGCGGATCCGTCGGCCCGCAGCCGATAGCACACGCCGTCGAGAATGACCATCTCGCCGTCGAGATGGTTGAACGTGCCCAGGCCAAAGTCCCCGTGGCGCAGGATGTCTGCCACAGTGACGTCCCCGTCGTAGACACCGTCGAGCAGGGCGCTGATGGTCGAGAACTGATACACCTCGGCGTCGTCGTCGGCGGCCCGATGGGCGAGAAGCGTTGTGGCCCAATCCTGGAAGCGCTCACGTGCGCTGGGTCTGGCGTTCATAACCCCTCCCGGCCTATTCGAAGCAGTCGTCGTGCAGATGAGCGGCGAGTTCGGTGTTGCGGCTGTAATCCACCGGGACGTCGATCACAGACGGGCCGGGCTCGGCCAGCGCCTGACGCAACGCCGCACCGAATTCGTCGAGGGTATTCACCCGGTAACCGCGTGCTCCGAATGCCGCTGCGTAAGAGACGATGTCGTAGTCACCGAGTTCAACGCCGGACTTACGCCCGTATTTCAGCTCTTCCTGGAAGGCGACCATGTCGTAGCTGTTGTCGCGGAAGATGATGTGGGTGAAGGTCAATCCCAGGCGGGTGGCGGTTTCGAGTTCTTGGGCGGAGAACAGGAATCCGCCGTCACCGGACACGGAGACGACAGGAGTGCCGGGGCGCACCAGGCACGCGGCCATGGCCCAGGGGAGGGCGACCCCGAGGGTTTGTTGGCCGTTGGAGAACAACAGCCGCCTGGGCTCGTAGACCCGGAAGTGGCGGGCCATGTAGATATAGACCGAGCCGACGTCGCAGGCGATGGTTGCCGAGTCGTCGAGTTCCTCGCGCAGCCGCAGGACGACGGCGACCGGATTGAGTCCCGGTCCAGCGGGCTCCACACCGGATGCGGCAACATCGATGTCGGCCAATGCTTTTCGTTGCTCGTCGATCTCGGCCTGGTAGTCATTGGTGACAGCGAACCCGGCCAGGTCGTCGGTCAACGCCGTGAGGGTGGCGGCAACGTTGCCGAGCAGCTCCACCGTCGGCTGATAGTTGTTGTCGATCCCGGCGGGAACGGAGTCGAGGTGGATGATGGTGCGCTCGACGTTGTCGTTCCACATCACCGGGTCGTACTCGACGGCGTCGTAGCCCACCGTGATCAACACGTCGGCGTGCCCGAGGACGATGTCGCCGGGCTGGTTACGAAATAGGCCGACGCGGCCCAAGAAGTGATCTTCCAACGCGCGGGAGATCACCCCGGCGGCCTGAAACGTTTCCACCACGGGTAGTCCAGTCGCGGCGACCAGGGTGCGCAGGGCTTGAGTACTGTCCGGGTCGGCACCGCGGATTCCGACGAGCAGCGCCGGACGGCGTGCGGCACGGATCAATTCGCTTGCCTGGGCGACCGCCGCGGCGGGGGCGCTCGCCAGTTTTGGGATCGGCAGTCGGGCGGTGATGCTCGCGGTGGTCGGCGCGGATAGCACGTCGGCGGGCAACACCACCGCGGCCGCCCCGCGCGGTTCGCTGACGGCGGCCCGAAAGGCGCTGACGGTGGCCTCGGCGACGTCGTCGGGATCGCTGACCTCGCCGGTGTACTTGGTCACCGCCCTGAGCAACGCGGCGGCATCCATGGACTGATGCGTGCGCTTGAGTCGATCCTTGCGGCCGACCGCTCCGCACAGCGCGACCACCGGGTCTTGTTCGGTGTTGGCGGTGAGCAGGCCGGTGGCCAGGTTGGAGGTGCCCGGACCCGACGTCACCAGCACGACTCCCGGGATGCCGGTGAGGCGACCGATCGCGGCCGCGATGAACGCCGCGTTTTGTTCGTGGCGGCAGACCACCAGCCGCGGGCCGCCGTCGACGAGCGCGTCGTACACGGCGTCGATCTTGGCGCCGGGCACACCGAAGATGTACTCGACACCCTGCGCGGTGAGCACGTCGACGACCTTCTGCGCGCTGCGCACGGGCGAACCCGGGTTTCCCATGTAGGCCAGTCTGGTCGCTGGTGCTACTTTGCGCGAGGCCGCCCAGGACGCACACGCGACGGGCGTGCGACCCGCGAAGGCCCGGGTTATCCGCTGTCGTCGGCGTCCAGCAGCCGCACTTCCTCGAGATCCATCTCGGCCTGCAGCTCGCGCAGCACGATGTCGTCGATGACCCGTTGGTTGCGCAGATCCGTGATGGCCCGGCGTCTGCGGTCGAGCACCCCGAGGCGCACCCGGCGAACCAGCTCGTTGCGTTTAGCCAGGCCGTAGGTTCTGGAATCGTCGTCGTTGGCCATCACGATCGCGGCGTGCTCTTCGTATTCCTTGCGAATCCGGCCCAGTAGCTCGTGGCTGACCCCGAGCTCGGCGCCCACCGTCGGCAAGGCGTCCAGGGCAGCCTGAATGCCCGCGCACCGCGCGATTTGCAGTTCGTCGGCGTAGGCGGTGTCCTCGGGCAGGCGAGCCCAGCGGACCACCGCGGGCAACGTGATGCCCTGCACCAAGACGGTGATCAGAATGACCACGACTACGACGAAGATGATGAGGCTGCGGTCCGGAAAAGGCGCTCCGCTAAGGGTTTTCGTGGGGATGGCCAGCGCCGCGGCGAGGGAGACGGCTCCGCGGAATCCGGCCCAGGCGGTCACGACGCGCGGACGCCAGCTGACGCGGCGGGTGCGCTGCACTTCGCGGCGGTCCACCACGCGCAGCAGCCAGGTGGTGGCCTCGCCCCAAAAGAATCGCGACGCGACGATGACGCCGGTGACTGCGAGGGCTAGCCAGATGGCCTGGCGCAGTCCGCCGTCGACGTCGGCGATGCCGCGTATGGCACCCGGGATCTGGACTCCGACGAACACCCAGAGCGAACCGTTGAGCAGGAACGTCGCGATGTCCCAGAACGCGAAGGACTGCAGCCGAGAGCGGGCCCGGATCACCATCGGCCCCGAGTAGGTGAGCACCAGGGCCGACACCATGACCGCGACGACGCCGCTGCAGTCGAAGGCCTGGGCGAGCAGGAACGCCGCGAACGGAGTCAGCATGCTCAGGGCGCCTTCCTCGAGCGGGGCGTCGACCCGTTTACGGATCAGGGTTACCAGTCCGCCGACCAGAAGCCCGGCGGCGATGGCGCCGAGGTAGGACCCGATGAAGCGGATGACCAGGTCGGTCGGGCCGATCTCGGCTCCGCCGATTGCGACGTGCACGGTCACGGCGAAGAGGACCAGTGCCGTGCCGTCGTTGATGATGCTCTCGCCCTTCAGCACGGTCAGGGATCGGCGGGGCAATTGTTTGGCGAGGCCGGCGACCGCGGCGGCGTCGGTGGGGGACAGCACGGCGCCCAGCACCGCGGCGGCGTGGGATTCCATGCCCATCGCTCGCGCCGTCCACGACACCGCCACCGCGGTGACGATCACCAGGGCCACGCTGAGCAACACGATGACTCGGGCATTCGCGCGGATCTCGCGAATGCTGGTGTTCATGCTTTCCCAGTAGAGGATCGCCGGCAGGAAGATCAGCAGCACGACTTCGCCGTTGATGTGGATGTGGCCGAACGCCGGGATCAGGCCCAGCAGCGAGCCGAGAAAGATGAGCAGCACCGGTGGACCGACGCGATAGCGCCGGCCCAGCAACGTCCCCAGGATGACGGTCGAAACCAGCGCAACGATGACGACGAGTCCAAACACTCGCCCATCTTCCCGTACGAGCGGTCGGGATGCTTAACGAGTTACGAGCAGTCGCGGCAGCAGCAACCGTCGCCGCCGAGTCGATGACGGCAGGGCCGGATGATCCCGAACATGCACCGAAGCTACCTGATTCTCAGCAAACGCGCGCCCGAAATGCAGAGCCGGGAGTGTGGTGCGGGGACAGGTCGTGAGGAAGTTTCGCTGGCTAACCGGCCGGGTAAGCCGCCGTGTGCCGGGTGGATGCGTTTCCGACCTGCCGTATTAGGCTGCGCGCCATAATGGAAGAGATGGCTTTCGTGAAGATCAGGCATTTGGTGACCGTCGCGATGCTCCTCTCATCGACGTTGATGGGGTGCCACTTCGAATCCAGAAACCCTCCGTCGTCGAAGACGTTGCAGGTGTCGATGGATGAGGTGTCGAAGCAGAACTCGATTACGCAGAACGCGACGCTGATGGTCGGCAACACCCTCAAAGTGCAGTTGGGCTCCAACTACACCACCCCGTACCGGTGGACCGCCGATATGAAGATCGGTGATTCGAGCATCCTCAAGCAAGAGAGTCACGTGTACGTGGCGCCGAGCACCGACGCGTTGGGCGCGCCCGGCAACGAGGTCTGGACGTTCACTGCCCTGAAGTCCGGGACGACGACGATCTCCACGAACTACTCGAGCTTCGTGGGCAAGAACACCGGGCCCGTGTGTCAGTACTCGGCGATCGTGACCGTGCAGTAAGCCCTCGGCGCGCTCGTCTGGCAAATGACTGCGGACTTTCGGTCGCTCGGTTAACGTCTGTTTGTGCTTGGCTTTCTCCGTACCTTGTCCCAGTTGAGCAACGTGCCTCTTGAGCTTCGCGAGGAGCTCGAGGCCGAGGGTCTGATTTTCGTTGCCCAGAAGGTCGGAGTGGTCCGGCATTTCAGCGGTCATGTGCCGGGTGTGTTCTCCGCGTCGGGTGTCTCCCGCTATACCGGCGCGTTCGCGTTCAGCGCCGCGCGGATTCTGGCCACCTTCCCCGCGCGTGGCGATGCCGGTCTGCGGTCGATCGATTGCTCGTGGGACACGGCCCGCGGCCCGGCGGCCGCGACGGCCACCAGGAAGGGCCTGCTGATCGATATCGACCTGCACGGAGTGGATCGCGCTTTCAGTGGTTCGATGAAGCTGAACTACAAGAGGGCAATCCCTTCTGACGTGCTTTCGGCGTTGCCGTGCACGACGCTACGGTTTCCGGTGCGGCCGGAGTTCGTGTATCGCGCCGCCGGAGTGCGTCCGAAGCCTTGAGGCGGGCTTTGGCGTGGCAGGACCATGCGGCTGTTCGCAACATCGATATCGGATGCGATATCGGATTTCTAGCCACGGCGTCGCACAATGTTGGGTAAGTGAGTTCCAGGCAGAGGAGATGCGATGACGACCGCCGTGGACTTTCACTTCGACCCCATGTGCCCCTTTGCTTTTCAGACGTCGGTGTGGATGCGTGACGTCCGCGCGCAACTGGGGATCGACATCAACTGGCGGTTCTTCAGCCTGGAGGAGATCAACCGCGAGGACGGCAAGAAGCATCCGTGGGAGCGCGACTGGTCCTACGGCTGGTCGCTGATGCGGATCGGCGCGCTGCTGCGCCGGACGGACATGGCGTTGCTGGACCGGTGGTACGAGGCGATCGGACACGAACTGCACGTGGCGGGCGGTAAACCGCATGACCCCGTCGTTGCGCGACGGCTGTTGGTGGGGATCGGTGTCGATGGGTCGATTTTGGATGCGGCGCTTGATGATTCGACCACCCACGACGAGGTCCGCGCCGACCATCAGCGGGTGGTCGATGCCGGTGGGTACGGCGTGCCGACGCTGTTTTTCGACGGGCAGTGTCTGTTTGGGCCGGTGTTGGTCGATCCGCCGACCGGGCCGGCTTCTGTGAAATTGTGGGACGTCGTCTCCGGCATGGCTTCGTTGCCGCATGTGTACGAGCTACAGCGGCCGAAGTCAGCTGCGGATGCTGAACTCATCGGCCGCAGTCTGCGCCCCTACCTCGATGGCCGCGACTGGGTCAGCATCAATCGCGGAGAGGTGATTGATGTCGAAGGGCTGACGGGCGGACGCGGGTAACGTTTTGCCCGCCTCTGAGCGACAAGTTGCCTCTTCAGCCGCGAACACCTGCGTGGGTGCAGCATCGGCGGCGTAGCATCGGCTCACGCTCAACGACGAGCCAGGAAAACATGAGCAGCGACAGCAGCGACGACTCGACCGACGTCGACCAATGGGACCCGGGTCTGACCGAGCATGTCATCGCGCTGACTCGACCGATCGTCAAGCGGTATTTCCGTTCTGAGGTGCGGGGTCTAGACAACATCCCGCCGGGCGCATCCCTGGTGGTGGCGAATCATTCCGGCGGCCTGATGACGTTTGACCTGTCGGTGTTCGCCGTCGACTATTACGACACCTATGGGTACGACCGACCGCTCTACGCGCTTGCCTTCGACACCGTGTTCGCCGGACCGGCCGCCGACTTTTTCCGGCGCACCGGAGTCATCCGTGCGACGCGAGAGAATGCGGCCAAGGCGCTGGCCTCGGGTGCCGTCGTGCTGGTCTTCCCGGGCGGCGACTTCGACGTCTACCGGCCGACCCTGCGGGAGAACGTCATCAACTTCGACGGCCGAACGGGCTACATCACCACGGCTATGGAGGCCAATGTTCCGATTGTTCCTGCCGTCTCCATCGGCGGGCAGGAAAGCCAGTTGTTCTTGAGTCGCGGCAAATGGCTCGCGCGTGCGCTCGGGCTCACCAAGCTGGAGCGCAAGCTATTCCGAACGAACATCCTGCCCATAACGTTCGGTTTCCCCTTCGGTTTAAGTGTGCTAGCGCCGGTCAACATGCCGCTGCCGACCAAGATCGTCACCGAGGTGTTGCCGCCAATCGATCTCGCTGCGAAGTTCGGTGAGGCTGCGGACGTCAAAAGGCTCGATGCGCACGTGCGCTGGATCATGCAAAAGGGGCTCAAAACGCTTGCCGCCCAGCGCCATTTCCCGATCATTGGCTGACAGCGCTGACCCTATGCGTCTCGTGCCGCGAAGAGAACACCCGGGTTGAGGATGCCGGCGGGGTCGAAGCTCTGTTTGATTCGGCGCATGAGGTCGACCTTGGCTGGGTCTTCGAGCTTGAGGTAGTAGGGGCTCTTGGCCCGGCCGAGGCCGTGTTCACCCGAGATCGCGCCGCCCAATTCCATTGCCAGCGCAAAGATGTCGGTCATCAGCTTCTTCTTTTTGTCGTGGTCCTTGCAGAAGATGGCCAGGTGCACGTTGCCGTCGCCGGCGTGCCCACAGCCCACCGCGGCGCCTCCGGCCTCCGTGGCCAGACTGCGTGCGCCGGCAAGGAATTTCGGCATCGCGCCGCGTGGGACGACCGTGTCGATGAGGTCGTCGGCGCCCATCGCCTTCAGTGTCCAGAACGCGTTCTCACGCGCCTCGATCAGTTTACGGGCCGAGCCGCCTTCGAGCACGTAGACGTCGATGGCGCCCAGTTCGGCCATCAGCTCGCCGGCTTTTTCGACGTCCTCATCCAGGCGCTCTGGGGTCAGATTCTCAAGTGCCACAACCAGATACGCCTGACAGTTGTCGCGGATCTTGTCGGGGATGCCCAGCTCCAGGTTCTGGGTATGCACGAGCGCGGCCATCGTCATGTTGTCGATGTATTCGACGATGTAGGGGATGAGGCCGCTGGCGAGGATCTTGGGCACCGCCACCATGACCTGGTCGAAGTCGGCGAACGGCGCGAGCACCGTGGCGCTGTGGTCGAGGCGTGGGTGCAGCTTGACGATCACCTCGGTGGCCAGGGCCAGGGTGCCCTCGGAGCCGACGATCAGTTGGGTCAGGTCGTAGCCGGCGGACACCTTGGCGATCTTGCCGCCGGTGCGGATGATCTCGCCGGTCGCCAGCACCGCCTGCAGTCCGAGCACGTTGTGGCGGGCCACCCCGTACTTGACCGCGCGCATGCCGCCGGCGTTGGTGCCGACGTTGCCGCCGACGCTGGACGACAGCTCGCCCGGGTGCACCATGTAGCGCAGCCCGGTATCGGCGGTCGCTGCGTCCAGCTCGAGCAGGGTGATCCCGGGTTGGACGACGGCGACCTGGTTGGTGGTGTCGACCTCGAGGACCTTGTTCATCCGCTCGAAGGAGATCACCAGCCCGCCCTCGACCGGCACCGCCGCGCCGGACAAGCCGCTGCCCGACCCGCGGGCGGTCACCGGAAGCTGTTGTTCCGTCGCGACTTTCAGCAGCTGCGCGACCTCTTCGGCGGATGCCGGTCTGGCGAGATAGCCCGGCTTTTGCGGTGCCGTCGTCAACACTTCGTCGTGCCAGTAGTCCTCGGGGATGGCGTCGCCGGTCAGCAGGTTGTGGCTGCCGACGATGTCCGCGAATTGTGCCGTGATGTCGCCCATGATGGCACTCTAGGCTTTTTCGACCGAGTCATCGGTGCTGGATCAGGCGGGCGGCAGAAGTGTGCCGTGTCGTGCGTGCACCGTATAGCCATCGGCGTAGACCAGCGCCGGCCCCTTGTCGTTATGTAGATGTCCCTGAGGGTCGCGGCTGATCACCGTCGGACGATCCGTGAGGACGACGGCCTCGCTCATCGGCCACCACCAATCCACCTCGCGAGAGGCCATACACACAGCGTCCAGCGGTGAGTTCTCCAGTCCCGCCAGGCGTAACGCGCAGGCCATTGAGGCCAGCCATGCGCAATCCCGCCAGAGCGAAATCTCTTCCCAGAGCGTGTCGGCCGGCGGGTCCTGGAGTTGATACATCAGCTGGTCGTTGAGCTTGTGGCCGTCGACTTGATCCTTGAGTTGACTCCAAAGCCCGTCCCTCAGGTTGAGTGCGAGTTGGCGCCCCAGCGGATCATTGAGTTGGTGTTCGAGCGGGTCCGAGAGCTGATCTTTGAGCTGCGTCCCGAGTTGGTCCCCAAGCTGGGCGGTGAGCTGACCCCAGAGTTGTTGTGCGAGCTCGCTTCCCAGCTCATCCACAACCTGATCCCAGGGCTGCCTGCCGAGTAGGGACCATACAGGACCATCCAGTTGGAATGTCGCGGCGCTTTTGATGATGCCTGCGGCGAACATTCCACCCAAGGGTGAATCCATCCACACGATGAGCTGTGGTTCGTCGAGGCCCGCGGTCCGGTAGGCGGTGCGAACGCTGGCTTCGGCCCGCGGTTTATCGCAGCGTCGGGTCGACAAACCGGCTGACATCCACCGATCGGCAACCACGCGGATATCGGCGATTTGGGCACCGGTAAGTGGTGTGTTCAGTGCAACCGGCGGTGTTCCCACTCGGTCACAGTAGCTACCTGGCGGTCACCACGGACGTGGCGTTTGGCGACTTTCTGCGGGGGAGAAAGTGACCGGGAGCGTGCCCAGCCCGGTCATGCTTGGGTTGCCCATGTATTGGTGGACGCCGCTGAGGTCCACCTCGTAGTCCGGGATGCGGTCGAGCACCGCCTTGACCATGACCTCGGACATCACCCGCGCCAGGTGCGAGCCGATGCACCGATGCGGCCCGAGGCCGAAGGCGACGTGGCGGTTGGGTGCGCGATCCAGAACGACTTTGTCGGCCCGCTCGAACTCGCGCTCGTCGTGGTTGGCGGCCAGCCAGCTGATGATGACTTTGTCGTTCTTCCTGAGGTGTTGCCCGCCGAGGTCGACGTCTCTGGCGACCGTGCGGCTCAGCGACGTGTTGACCGAGAAGTAGCGTAGGAATTCGTCGGTGGCGGTGCGGAACAGCTCGGGCTGATCGATGAGCTGTTGACGCAGTTCGGGGTGGGTGCCCAGGTGTCTGAGCGTGAGCGCGGTTTGGGAGGTCGTGGTGTCGACGCCGCCGGCGATCAGGTTCCAGAGGATGTTCAGCAGCTGCGCGTCATCGAGGCGCTTGCCGTCGAATTCGAATTGGATGAGGAAGCTGGTCAGGTCGTCTTTCGGGTTGGCCCGCCGGGTGGCCGCGTACTCGATGACCTCTTCCATCATGGCGGGCACCTTGGCGATCGCGCTGGTGTACTCCTCGCTGTCCTGCGGGACGGCCATCACGGAGTGGAAGAGGGTCGCGTACAGGTGCCAGTTGTCGTAGGGCAGGCCCATCAACTTCATGGTCAGGATGGCGGGAACCGGGCTGGCGTAGTCGAGCACCAGGTCCATCTCGCCGCCTTTGGCCTTTTGGTCGAGGAACCAGTGGGCCGATTGCTCCATGAACGGCCGCATCCTGTCGACCGCGCCCGGCGATAGGAATGGGGCCAGAGCGTGGCGTAGGGCTAGGTGGTAGGGGCCGTCGACCTCGCCGATGCCCAGCGCCGGCTGACCTTCGGGCCGCGGGATGCCCATCTCGCCCTGGTAGTCGACGCCGTCGTCGGCGTTAGGTTCGTATTTGTGGGCGAACGTGTCGCCGTCTCGGGCCGACTGGCTCACCGCGTCGTAGCTGCTGAGGTACCAGAAGCCGTCGTAGTTCTCGTTCCAGGCCACTGGACATCGTTGTCGCAGTTCGGCATTGATAATCTGCTGGTTTGCATTGAACGCGTCGGAGTGGTGGTCGAAGTCGACCACCACGTCGTCGGCGACGTCGGGGCGTGTCGTCATTGAGGCCCTCCAACCTGGCGTTGGCGATCGCTTACTAAGCTATCTTTGCATTATTACGCTTTTGACGGCAGCGAGGCTACGGAAGGTCGTAATGACAAGTCATCGAACGGTTTTCAATCACGTCGGCCTGTGCGTCGCTGATCGGGAGCGGTCACGTCGCTTCTACGAGGGCCTGCTCGGGTTTCAGTTCTGGTGGGAGCTCGACCCGCCGGACAATCTCACCGCCCAGGTGGTGCAGCTTCCCGAACCACTCGGTGTCCATGCGACTTACCTGGTGCGCGACGGCTTTGTGCTTGAACTTCTCGACTACTCGAAGCGTGAGGTTCATGCCGGCGCTGAGCGTGTCATGGATGAGGTTGGGCTGACACACATTTCATTCTCTGTGTCCGACATTGCTGCCGTGGTGGAGAAGGTCGCAGAATTTGGGGGAACGGTCGTCGACGCGGCGGTCTCGGACACGATGGCGATGATCCGCGACCCCGACGGGCAACTACTGGAGCTGGTGTCGGATGGGTGGTTAGCGGCGTTGCCGGCGCGGCCGTAGTGCTCTTGTTGCGATGACCTCGCTCTGAGGTCAAGGACTCGTACGACACGGCCTAGGTAGCTCCTGGGTCGCCCTTATCGCGCCCCCAGCACGGTGGCGGCGCGCGCAAACCCCTTCGGTGGCATCTGGTGTAGTCTGAATCTTGGCTTGAGGTATCACACACACATATCACCTAAAAACTTACACACGCACATCACTTAAAACTTACACACGCACATCACTTAAAACTTACACACACATATCACCTAAAAACTTACACACACATATCACCTAAAAACTTACACACGCACATCACCTAAAAACTTACACACGCACCCAAACTTTTAGCCGTTGAGCACGGCCCGGCGATGTGCTCGCAAGCCACTCCAAGACAGAGTCCATTACAACCACAGCCCAGCCCGGCTTCCGAGGCAAGGTGGGCAGCGTGCTGGAGGTTGTCGTGTTGTATTGCATTGTGCCGGTCGCGTTGGCGGCCTTTTTGTTTGGAGCGCGTCTGATTTGGCTGGTTTATTGTGCGTGGATCGCGCATGACCAGCCGACCCGCGCGGCCGAAATTATCGAGTCGTCGGGCAAGTGGGCTCCGAAGTCTTTGCCATCGCTGCCCTGGGGGAAAGGCCCGTAATTTGGCCCCGCCTACCTGTCCTTGGTCGCCTAGCCGTGCTTTGCGGCTCGGCGGGCGGCCCAGTCACTGGGCAACTTGGTCTCCCGGGTAGCCGCGCACCTCGCCGCGAGGGCGCTTGTGCACACGTTCGCCACGCTACAACTATCGGCGGGCGTCCAATTCATGCAGGTGTCGAAGTGGCTGGGGCGCAGCACCTTTACACTGACACTGGACGTGTACGGGGACTACATACCAGAAGAGGACGGCGGCGCGCTCAACAATCTGCCCGAGCCGTCCGCTCCGGCCAAGCAAGCCGACCTGCCGAGCAACGTGGTGCAGCCATTCGGTCGGTCGCTTCATATTGGCTAATGTAGGCCGTGTGAATGCGCCTGCAGCGGGTGTTTACCCGACACAGTCGGAGTTGCTGGGCGCCGAGCCCATGTTTGACTGGATCGACCGGCATTTTCTTCGAAGCGATCCTTTTGCCTTCGCAGACGCCGATTTTCAGGAGTTTGCGTTTCGCTGTTCAGCGGGGTTCAAAGTTGATCCAAATGGCGTCTTTTGTGCTGGTTCGGGCGCTGTTGGTTTGTCAATTAATCCAGGAAAGATAGCGGGAGGCAATCTCAAGTCGTTCGATGATAAATCCGATCTCGATATTGCGCTTATTTCCGAGATGCATTTCGAGCTTGCGTGGAGGAATCTTCGCGAACGCGCTCATCCTGCGCTCAACGAGCTTGAGGGCAAGTTTATCGACGCAATAAACCACCAGAGAAAGCGATTTTTCGATGGCGCTATTTTGACAAACAAGCTCCTCACGTACTTGGACTTTGGTCCGTATTGGTTTCCCGCCAGGACAAGCATTTCTGAGTATGTGGCCATCACGTTTGGCCGAGAGGTAAAAGTCAATTTGTGGCTATATCGCGACTACTGGAGTCTGCGCAGCTACATCGCAACTGGCATAACAAAGTGTAAGGGGCGCACGCTATGACGGGAACTAGTTTGTTTTTCGATCCGCAACTTTCTTCGGATGCTAGAGGGATGACAGTAAACAACTTCCGTCAGGTCGACATGAGCGAGATCTCGGAGTTGATATTGCGACCAGCATTCCAGCGCAACTTGGTTTGGAACCCAGATCAAAAAAGCTTTTTAATCGATTCTATTCTGCGTGGCTTACCAGTCCCAGAGCTTTACGTACAGATTGTTACCTCCGCTGAGGGGGCGGAGCGTCTTACTGTCGTAGATGGTCAACAGCGGATCTCGACCTGTCTCGATTTTGCCGAAGGCCGCTTGCGACTCGGAAATTCCGATGACCTCGATGCAGGATGGCGTGGAAAAGCTTTCTCGGAACTCGAAACCGATCTTAAGGCGAAATTTCTCGGATTTAAGTTCATCGTCCGGGAGTTACCTATTTCCGCAAATGACGCCGTCTTGCGTGAGATTTTTCGACGGCTAAATCGGACGGTCGAAGCGCTGGTGGCACAAGAGCTTCGACATGCCGCATTTACAGGTCCTTTTATACAGTTGGTTGAGCGTGGTGGGGCTGCTGCTGCTTTAAGTGACCTTGGAGTCTTCACGCCTAAAGATTACCAGCGTCGGCGGAACGATGAATTTGTTGCCGAGGCCCTCCTGGCAATCGACGCAAAAGCATTTCCAAATAAAAAAGAAGGTCTCGATGAACTATTCATAACCTTTGAACGCCGGGGTGTGCCGTCCGAACAACTGTCGGAAATGACGCGACGATTCGGCAGAGCTGTTTCATTTTTGGATTTCGGCAGCGCAAAACTACGGAAATCGCGCTTTCGTAATAAGTCTGACTGTTACTCACTGATAGTATTCTTGGCGAGGAATGCTGAAAATATTTCTACGGATGAAATGAACTTGGATGCGATAGTGGACAAGTTGGTTGACTTTTCCACGTTGGTGAACGAAATCAAGCGTTTGGAGGGAAAGGGTCAAAGCGTGGACGAGCTCGTGTCGAAGCCGACCGGGCAGGAGGCGCTGTCGTATTTGAGAGCGGTTGAACGGGCAGCGAGCGACCGACTAAGCAGAGTCCGCAGAAACGAAGCGCTGAAGACTCTTTTGAAAACTGATCTCGCTGCATCGCCGGTTCGTCCGCTGTCGGAGTCAGATGAACAGTGGACTCGCGTCGAGGATCAGCTTGAAGAGTCCGCTGATGAGACTGACGACGATGAGGAACGTCAGACAGTGCAAGACAGCCTGCTGGCCGATGGTTGATCGAGGGGAGCACGGTTTTTACCGGCGCTTTACCGGCGACCGAGGGCGATTTGTAGCCGTACAGGACCCGTACCGCGCGCGTACCAGCATCGGCATATTTTTCTGTCTAGCAGGCAGTATTGAGTGAATCAGCTAACTTTCTGTGCTGGTCGACGGGGTTCCGAAAAGGTTCTCATAATCCGTAGGTCGCGGGTTCGAGCGAGCCCCCCACCACATATTTTTACTGTTAAAGGCACATTTTTGGATCGGCCACCGTGTGCGGTGCTCGGCCGAAATGACCCCGCGTCCACACGGCGTCCACAAACGTTCGGAAAATGTCGGCGGCCGGGGCCGTCTAGCTATCTGGTTCGGCCTCGTCCTGGTAAGTGGCGACGAACTGCAGCACACGCGGGGCTAAAGGACTGATCGGCGGACTCTGATTGCGTCGTGTGAAGCCGGGGCCGTTTTGCAACGCATGCAGGCCACCCCTGCCGTTGAATCGGGCCAGCAGTTCCTTCACCGTGGCAACGTCCTGAGTCACATTGGGATACATGATCTTGTCCAGCTTGTCCTGAAGCGGTCCCATCACCGGCTGGATCGCTTTGATCATGTCCATCACGCTTGGGTCAGAATCCATCTCTTGCAGCTCGCGACGCTTCAGCCATCTCTTCTGCGATGACTGGCGCGTGAAATCCAGCATGAACTGCCTCTTCATGTAAACGTTAGCCGTAGGTCCTTCAACCGACGCCCCGAAGCCCCATCCAAAGGCGTTGATATCGCCGTGCTGAAGTGCCCCCCGAAGTTCTTCAAGCCAGCCGTAGTCGAAGGACTCCGTTCTGAGATCGCTGAAGAGCTTCTCGACAGACAGGTGTTGCTCGCTGTCGCGACCAAAGTCCTTCTTAACTGCCCTAATCGTTTGTTCGCGGTGGCTGTGAAAGGCAGCAGTGAAAGAAATCAACGCCGACCGCACTTTGCGCCGGTGTTCGTCCCACGCATCGACATCGAAGAGCGAGATTCGCTGGTCTCGTATATCAGTGAGCACGGCGATCAGTTGATCGAGGAACCTGTCGCTCTCGTCCGAGATATGCCGGAACAACTCACTGTCCAGCATGCGCCGAAGGCGTTCGTACGCATCGCGATAGCGCCTGTCTTGGTCTTCGGTCAATGAACACACCTTCTCGAAAATCACACTGGGGTCTAACGCTGGGTTGTCGAAGATCAGAATCGATCCGTACGAGTCTGCCTCCGCTTCGGCGTCCTGGGCATCAAGCTCGGTAATGGATTTGGTAATTGTTTCTTCGTCCTGCTGAACGCCGACAGCCAGGGCCTGAAGGGCTTGTTGGATCTGCTCCTTCGACGGCAGACCCTCGGAAAGCCAACGCTCGCTATTGGACAACACGCCGTCTAGAGCGTCTTTGAATAGCTGTTGAGCGGACTCGCGCGTGTACCGGTTGCGCACGTCAGGCGTATTCGCCCAGTCATTAACTATGGTTGCCGTGACCCGTGCTGCTGCGCCCAGGGCTTCCAGCACGAGCAAAACCTCCGGTGTGCGGGCCCGGGATGCAAGCGTCGGGTTGACGATGGCGCGCAATGCGTCGTCGGCCTTGTCGACGAACTCGGTTGCGCTTTCGCCCTCGACGTCGTCCAGCGACGACGCGAACGTTTTCAGCCGGTTAATCCGGTCCCGTACCGGTTCGGCTTCTTCCGGCTCTTCATCTGCGTCCATGCTCGACCGCCTTCCCTGCACGCTAGTCACATTGTGTGACTCCCTTCTTGCTGGCAGCCCCACAGAATCGCATACGGGTCTGAAAGCGGACGCAACGACACGCTGATGTTTTGGCACCGCGCCGTCATCCAAGGCCGTCGATGCCTAAGAACTCCTGCATCGCAGGGCAAGTACGGCCTGACCCCTGAAATGTGAATGCTCTGCCTGTCGTCTGACTGAAGCGGATCTGACTCGAAGCTATACGTTGAAGCGGGAAAATAGCGTCTGGAACTGCATATATGTCTGCCTGCTAATTGCGGTTCGCAGGCAGTCTCGACATCTTCTGATCTTCCGTGTATCTTGTGTCAGACGGATGACAGGAGGGCTGCCGTAATGTCGAAGATCGCGCCGGAATCGCGAGAAAAGCCGGAAACGACTGCTACAAAACAAAAACGTGCTCGGCTTGCGCAGTCAGACGTTCCGTCGGTAACGCTCCGGCAAGCACTCAGGGTGCCGCAAGCCTTGCGAGATGCCTACGCAAAGAAGGCTGCAACGCCACTGCAAGTTGGACGCGCCATGGAGATGACGCACACGGCTGGTCCGTTTCGAGCCTTGACCGGCGGCGCTGTGGCCTATGGCTTAACCGAAGGTGCAGCGCAGGCGGACACCATTGCCCTTACTCCTCTCGGTCGCCGGGCTGTAGCACCGACGACCGAAGGCGATGATGCGTTGGCACTCGCCGAAGCGGTGTTGAAGCCGAGGGTAATTCGCGAATTCCTTGAAAAGTACGACCAGAACCGGCTGCCTAAGCAGGCGATCGCGTACAACGTACTTGAGGAAATGGGCGTACCAATTGACGCAACCGAACGGGCGCTCGAAATGATCCTTGAGAACGCGCGCTTTGTGGGTTACGTCGTAGAGAACCAAGGCAATGAGTACGTAGACCTATCCGCCAGCGCAGGCGGAAGTCTGGCTGTTGAGGACGATAAGGGCGAACCCGACAATGAGTCTGACTCGGACACTGCTGGCGTCAAACAACGCGATGATGTTGACTGCCCACCCACCACCAAGGTGACGCCTGCTGGCCCGGTCAAGGTCGAAACCATTGTCAATAACAAGGTGTTTGTTACCCATGGCAAGAACGTGGAAGTCGTCGAACAGATCGCCGAGCTATTGAAGTTTGGTGGCTTCGAACCGGTCGTCTCGATTCAGAAGGAGAGTTTAGCGAAGTCACTGCCGGACAAAGTAATGGACGACATGCGCTCATGCAGCGCCGCCGTGGTGCACGTGGGTCCGGAAAAGATCTTGCTCGACGGTGAAGACAAAGAGCACAAGGTCCTAAACCCTAATGTGCTGATTGAGATTGGGGCTGCGTTGGCCCTATACGGCAAGAAGTTCATCCTGCTGGTGGAAGAGGGCACCGAGCTACCGTCCAACCTGCAAGGGCTGTACCAGGCTCGGTATTCAGGCGGAAAGCTCGACTACGAGGCCACCATGAAGTTGTTGAAGACATTCAACGAGTTCAAGTCGTAGGTGGCAATTTTGACCAAGGAGCAGGGTGTTGAGCGGGCGAGCGTGTTCAAACTCATTAGATGGGCGATCGCTATCGGCGGCCTACTCACCTTTGTAGTCCTGCTGCTAGGCAACAGGTTCGAGGTGTGCAAAGTCGAATCTGGGGCCGGTAAGGATGGAGCAACCGTAACCACGACATGCGGCGGGCCTACCGTCACTGACGCGAGCGTCGTCGCGGTTGGATTGCTCTTGGTTTTGCTGCTCGCTCCAGACATGAGCGAAGTTGGCGTCCTGGGCGTATCGCTAAAGCGACGTTTAGAAGCAGCGGAGCAGAAAGCGACCGATTCAGAAGCGAAGGCAGACAGACTGGAAAGCCAGTTGCAAATGCAGAACTTACGCGTCGATACTATCTCTCAAAATTTTGCGGCAGCCCAAGCGACCAACCAAGTGTTTGTGGTAACCAGCGATGCCATCAAGCAGGCCGACACGCGCCTGCCGGACAAAATAGACGCGTTCAGCCGTGGTGAGGCGCTTACACCGAACACAGTCGTGCCGTCGGACCCGTCGGTCGGAACAGATACACCTGATCCTTTTCTGGTGTCGCGCATCCTAGAGAACTGGGAAATCCTCAACGCGTCCCTCAACCTGCAACCTCGTGGCCATGGAGTCGGCGGCGACCGCTTTAGAGTCAATCTGTCCAGCGACGAGATTGAACTATTCCGGTCTACGTTCGACGAAGAGATACGGATTGTGCGGGCGATGCGGAACAACGTCGCGCACGCAGTGCCTATCCCGAACGAGGATCTCCAAAGGGTGGTAGATATCTCGGAGCAGTTGTTGAGATTCTTGAGGAGCACACCCCGGTGACCCCACGTGCGCAGCTGCAATCCCGACTCACGGACTGCCCAACCACGCGGGGAGCACCGGATGGCGCTATCTGAATACGAGCAGGAACAGCTCAAGAAGGTCAACGCGCACAAGGCACGCAACCTTCGCCCGTCACGTCGACTGCTTCCCCGGGTTCCTGCCGCGGTAAGCGGAGTCGGCTCCGGGCTGTTCGACAAACTGCCGAAAGTGCCCGGTCTTGACCGGGTGAGAGAACCCGCCGAGGCGGCGTTGGGCGCAACGGCCGCGGGGGCCGGCAAGCTGATGGCCAGGACGGGTCAACTGACGACTTCGCATGCTCGCGTCATCGGTGCCTATGCGAGGAAGGGTCACCCGGTAGCCGAGATCGACGACATCCGCAAGCTCGACCTGCGGACTATCGACGATGTGGCCTCATTCGGTCTCGCGCATCACGCCTACTCACTATCGGCAGCAGCGGAAGGCGCCGCAGCCGGTCTTGCGGTCAGCGGCGGCGAGGCAGCGGCAACTGCCGGCGCGGCCGCAACCGCCGGCGTTGCGGCCGGGCCGGGATTCGGCACGGTAGTGACGGCGATGGGCGTCGATACCGCAGCGCTTTTGGCCGCGTGCAGTGGCGTGGCGGCCCAGGATGCTCTCTTTTATGGCTACGACCCGAGCGACCACGCCGAAGAGATTTTCATGATGCAAGTAATCGGACTGGGGTTGGCAGATACAATATCGGCGAAAACGATTGCCTACCAACAACTTGCGGTGCTGACAGAAAGCCTCGCCCGAAACGCGGCGTGGCATCAGCTCGATCAGGAGGCCTTCGCCGACGTTGCTCAGAAGTTCGCCGTCAAGTTCAGCCGGAAGCTGACCAGGAAAAAGCTTCTTCAGCTGGTACCCGTCGTCGGGGTCGGACTTGGCGCCGCGTTGAACTGGAAGACGGTCGCCGAGATCGCCGATGCTGCGTATTGGGCTTACCGGGAACGCTTCCTGGTCGAAAAGACACTGACCGAGGTTAATGCCCACGAGCTCCAGCCGATCGATGTCATCGAGCTGCTCAATACGGACGAAGACGAGTGATCTAGCTGCCTTAAGCCGCTGCGTGGGACTATTCTTCGTTCGCGGCGCTAAATGCCGCGCGCTGTGAATCGGGGGCCTCCACGAAAGGGGGTTGCACGTAGGTGTCGCGGATCTTTTTGAGCCACTCCAGCAAGGACACCCGCGAGGCGATCGCGCTCAAGACGTGGCTGACCGAGCAGCGGCCCGAGCTGCGCGACGAGATCTTCATCGATGTCGACAGCGAAACCGGCCTGAAGCTGGGGGAGCACTGGAAGACCCAGCTATTTACCGGCAAGTCGCGCTGCGAGCACTTCATCTGCCTGCTGTCGCAGAGCTGGGCGAACTCCACCGAGTGCAACGTCGAATACCGCACCGCCGAGGGGTTGGGTAAGCGAATCCTGGTCGCGCGGTTGGAGGATCTGGGCGTCACCCACGACATCACCTCGGCCTGGCAGCGTTGCGATCTCTTCGCCGACGGCGAGCATAGCGACGTCGAGGTCCCCGGCGGCCCCCCGGTGCGCTTCAACACCGCGGCGTTGACGAGCATCATGGAGGCCGTCGACGGCAGCGGCACCGGGCCGCGCCAGTTCGTGTGGCCGCCCCGAACGGATCCCAACCGCGCCCCGTACCGCGGGTGGGAGCCGTTCGAAGAAATCGACGCCGGAGTGTTCTTCGGGCGCGATGCGGTGATCGCGCGTGGCGTAGATGCGTTGCAGGGCATGCGGTTTCGATTACTGGCGAGCATGTCGGGACTCAAATCGTTGTTCGTGGTGCTCGGCCCCTCGGGCAGCGGCAAGTCATCCTTCCTGCGCGCCGGGCTGATTCCGCGGCTGCGCCGCCAGGACCGCCAGTTCGTGGTGCTGGGAATCATGCGGCCACAAGGCAATGCGCTCACCGGTGACTCGGGTTTGGCCGCGGCCATACACGCCGGCCGTGAATCTCTCGACCTGCCTAGCCCGTCGCTGGGCGACATCAAGAAGGCCTGCGGGCACCGCGACGTCGATCAGGTCGTGCACTTGCTGCGCGAAATCCGCCTCGCGGCCGCCGCGCAGCTCGCCAGCCACGCCAAACCCCAAGCCTCCGTGCCCACGCTGGTGCTGCCGATCGATCAAGCCGAGGAACTGTTCTCCGCCGACGCCGGCCCGCAGACCGAAGAATTCCTGAGCATGCTGGCCGAACTGATCCAACGCATGAACGCCGACGAGGTGGGAATGATTGTGGCAGTGACGATCCGGACGGACTGTTACGAGGCCATGCAAAGCCACCCCGCCCTCGACGGCATCGGCACCGCCATTTTCGACGATCTCAAACCCATGCCGCGCGAGGAGTTCAAAGAGGTCATCATCGGCCCCGCCGCCCGCGCCACCGAGGGCGGCAAGCGCCTGGTCATCCAGGACGGCCTGGTGGCCAGCCTGCTTCGCGACGCCGGCGACGGCGCGGACACCCTGCCGCTGGTCGCCCTGACCCTGTCGCGGCTGTATGCCGATTACGGCGGCACCGGCGAAATCAGCGCAGCCGATTACGAGGCCATGGGCGGCATGACCGACGTGGTCAAGAACGTCATCGAGGAACTGCTCAGTCAATATCCCGAAGGCCGCAGTGCCGCACTGGAACTGCTGCGCTCGGCGTTCATTCCCTGGCTGGCGACCATCAACTCGCTCAACGACCAAGCCTTAAGGCGAGTGGCACTCGAGTCCGATCTACCCCGAGACGGCCGACCACTGATCGACGCGTTCGTGGCGAAGCGGCTGCTCGTGCGCGACGAGCGGGATGGCAAGGTGGTGATCGAGGTCGCGCTGGAAAGCTTGCTGCGCCAATGGGACACGCTCGCCGGCTGGTTGACCGAGGAACGCCTCAACCTCAAGATCGCCGACGACATCGAGCGCAACGCCGCGGCATGGGAAAGCCAGGGCCGCGACGAATCGTGGCTGTTCACCGGGACCAGGCTGGACGACGCCGAAAAGCTCTCCACCAGAGAAGGATTCAACACACTGCTGGCCAGCTCTCAGGCGTACCTGAAAGCGTGCCGGGACGCCGAAGACCAACGACTGCACGACGAAGAAGAGCAGCGCAACGAAAAGCTGCGCCACGCCGAGGAAGCGGCACGGCACGCGAAGGAAAGCCAGCAGGCCGCCGAAAGCCATGCCCGTGTTTTACGGCGACGCTCGCGGGTACTCGCCGCCGTCGCACTCGTCGCCATCCTGGCCGCGGGCGCCGCAATCTACGGCTTCGTCACTGCGACCCAAGCGCGCAAGCAAGCCAATGCGCGCACCCGCGAGGCGATCGCAGTCCGGTTGACCTCGGATGGCCGAGCCATCCTCGGGGGCGACCTGGAGGGCGGTGACATCCGCGCCATCCAAGAGATCCTCGCCGCACCCCGCATCGCCTCGACCGCGGATAGCGGTGCCCTCTACGACGGCTTGGTCGGCCTATCGGTCACCCTCAAAATCATTGGTACCCCAAACCCGTCGCAAGACATGTCGTTAAGCCCCGACGGACATCGCATCGCCACCGCGCAATTCGACGGCTCGCTGCGATTGTGGGACTCCGGCACCGGCCAGCCCATCGGATCCCCCCTCACTGGACACCGCGGCCCGGTGGAAACCGTCGTGTTCGGCCCCGACGGGCGCCGAATCTTCTCCGGCGGAGACGACAACACCGTCCGTGTGTGGAATGCGGATACCGGTCAGCAGATCGGCGCACCACTGCTCGGCCATACCGACAAGGTGACCGCCATCGCGATCAGTCCGGACGGGCACCGGCTCGTCTCGGGCAGCAACGATCGCACCCTGCGGATGTGGAACGCCGACACCGGTCAGCCCATCGGCGCGCCGCTGCTCGGCAATACCGGACCGATCGGCGATGTCGAATTCAGCCCCAACGGACACCAATTCGCCTCGGGCGGAGACGACAAGACCGTGCGGCTGTGGAACGCCGACACCGGTCAACAGATCGGCCCACCGTTGCTCGGCCACACCGACTGGGTGCAGAGCCTGGCCTACAGCCCGGACGGGCGTCGGCTCGTCTCGGCCAGCTTCGACAAGACGCTGCGGATCTGGGACCCGGCAACCGGACAACCCGTCGGACAGCCGCTCGTCGGTCACACCGGATCAGTGGCCAGCGTCGCCTACAGCCCCGACGGACAACAAATCATCTCCGGCGGCGAGGACGACGTGGTGCGCATCTGGGACGCGAATACCGGTCAGGCCGTTGGTGATCCACGCGCGGGCCCGACGGGCTGGGTCACCGGCGTGCAGTACAGCCCCGATGGCCGTCGCTTCTACTCCAGCAGCAATGACGGCACGGTGTGGGTGTGGAATTCGGGCCTGCACGCCATGGGTGGTCACGACGGCAATGTGCTCAGCGCGCGGTTCAGTCCGGACGGGCATCGCATCGTCTCCGGCGGTGAAGACAAGACGGTGCGGCTCTGGAACGCCGACACGGGCCTGCCCATGGGCCAGCCCATGACCGGTCACACCGATGCGGTGACGAGCGTGACCTTCAGCCCGGACGGGCACCGCGTCGCCTCGGCGAGCAAGGACGGCACCGTGCGCCTGTGGGATCCCGACACTGGACGCCCGATCGGCCAACCGTTCGTCGGCCACACCGGGTGGGTGACCAGCGTGGCGTTCAGTCCGGACGGCAACCTCGTCGCGTCGGCCGGCCACGACAAAACCGTGCGGCTGTGGAACGCCAACACCGGAACATTGGTCGGCCAGCCGATGGTCGGTGCGACCGACGCGGTGTCGAGCGTGGTGTTCAGCCCCGACGGGCACCAAATCGCTTCTGGCAGTTTCGATAACCTGATCCGGCTCTGGGACGTCGGCACCGGCCACCTGATCGGTCAACCGTGGTCGGGCCACACCGGTGGCGTCACGAGTCTGGCCTTTTTCCTTGATGGCCGCCACCTGGTCTCCGGCAGCCAGGACGACACCCTGCGCATGTGGGACGTCAGCAGCGGCAAAACCGTCGGCGATCCGATGAAGGGTCACACCGGCACGGTCACCGGAGTGTCGGTCAGCTCCAACGGCCACCGCGTCATGTCGGGCAGCGAAGACAAGTATCTGCGGTTGTGGGATGCCGACACCGGCAAGCCGATCGGTCAGCCGCTGGCCGGTCACAGCCAGGCGGTGAACAGCGTCGCCTTCAGTCCCGACAGGCATCGCGTCGTATCAGCCTCGGACGACGGCGAATTGCGGTTGTGGCCGGCACCTCCCAAGGAGGACTGGGTAAACCAATTGTGCGACAAGCTATCCGCGAACATGACGCATGCGGAGTGGGACAAATGGGTCTCGCCGAGCATCGAGTACATCAAGCTGTGCCCCAACCTGCCCGACCCGCCGAGCACTTAGCATCAGCCGTCGACGTGCCGGGTGATGGTGTCGACCAGCGCCTTGATGGCGCGGCTGGTGGTTTCGCGAGCCGCCGACACCAGCGACAGCGTCCATGTCATCTGCGGGTGCAGCGCAACGGTGTGTAGGTCGGGAAACCGGTTGGCCGCGCTGATCGGCAGCACGGTCGCGGCCAGCTGGTGCCGGATCAGCTCGGCGGCGATCGCATAGTCGGCGACCTCATACGCATTGACCGGGTGCACACCGGCGGCTGAAAATCCCGCATCGAGACGCCGGCGGATGCCCCAGCCCTGCGGGAAGTCGATGAAGTCCTGGCCGTCGAGATCGGACAGCTGCACCCGTCGGCGACGCGCCAACGGATGGCCGTGTTGGCAGACGAAGACCATCGGTTCCTCGGTCAATTGGCGGAACGCGAGCAGCGAAGATGACGACGACGAAATCGAGACCAGGGCCAGGTCCATCTTGCCGTCGGCGATCGCATCCAGATGCCCGGCCGATCCCGTCAGGCTTTGCCGAAGCCGCACCGTGACCAACGGATGCAGCTGCCGGAACTCCTGCAACGCGGCCGGCAGGTTCAGGGTTCCCCACGACATCAGGGTCCCGAGGGTTACTGTGCCGGTGAGCTGCTCGCGATAACCCTCGACGGAGGAGCGGGCCCGCTGAGCTGTGTGGATGACATCGCGGGCCTGCTGCAGGAAGACCTCACCCGCCGGCGTCAGGGCGATTTGTCGCTTGGAGCGATCGAACAGCTTGGTGCCCAGTTCCTTTTCCAGCCTGCCCACCGACACCGACAGGGCCGACTGGACGACATGTATCTGCTGGGCCGCCCGAGAAAAGTTGAGCTCGGCGGCCACCGCGACGAAGTGTTCCAGCTGGCGAAGCTCCACCCGAATAATCTATCGCTAATCGCGATTAGTCTGATCAATTTTGTTCGTTGGACGCGATCGTTTATTGGGTGTTGTCTGAAGTCACGCAACTTGCACCGCACGAAAGGAGGCGATCATGCGTACATCGCGCTGGATCTCAACGAACGGTACCCACGGCCGGTCTTTCCGGAGGTTCTTGTGGGTGATCATGGTCGGCCTGCTCGTGGCCGCCGGCACCGTGTCCTTGGCGCCAGAGATGGCTGCCGCGCCGACCGCAACGACCCCATGCGCGACGACCGCAGTCCACCCACACATCGACCCACACCAGCGGGTACCTGCCCTGGTGAAAACCAGCGGTACGCCCGGACGGCCCGCAGATGTTCTTGCGGGTCACGATGGAGCCGCGGCTGCCCCGGCCCACAACTGCGTGCAGAAGGTGGTGTACCAGTGGGAGCTCGACCGCCAGCGGCGCTCTTGATGTTCGATCTTGTTTTGACAGCCCGATGCGACAACGATCAGCTCGACAGAAGGATGTGACCATGCGAGCCTTGCGGTTCAACCAGTTTGGCGACCTCGATGTCCTGCACATCGCCGAGATACCGGACCCGCAAGGCAGCGACGAGCAGGCGGTGATCCGGGTGGAAGCGGCCTCGGTCAACCCCTCCGACGTGAAAAACGTTGCGGGGTCGATGGAATGGACGACGCTGCCGCGCACCCCGGGACGTGATTTCGCCGGCGTGGTCGTCAGCGGACCGCCCGCATGGGAGGGCGCCCCCGTATGGGGAACCGGTGGCGACACCGGGTTCACCCGAGATGGGTCGCATGCCGAGCTGATGTCGGTGCCGGTCGAGGCACTGGTGCGCAAACCCGAGCGA
Organism: Mycobacterium numidiamassiliense; assembly: GCF_900157365.1. GTDB lineage: Bacteria > Actinomycetota > Actinomycetes > Mycobacteriales > Mycobacteriaceae > Mycobacterium > Mycobacterium numidiamassiliense. Next base: position 2,744,108 of record NZ_FUEZ01000004.1, read on the forward strand.
CTCAGCTTCGACGAAGCCTCCACCGTCGGCGTCAACTTCATCGTCGGCTGGTACGGAGCGGTGGAGACCGCTCAACTGACCGGCGGGGGAACCATTGCGATCTTTGGTGTTTCCGGGGGAGTGGGCGGCGCGGTCGCGCAGATCGCCCGCGCCGTCGGCGCCACCGTGATCGGCGTCGACCGCCGCAAGCCCAGCCCGGACACACCCGCCGCCGACATCATCGACCACTTCGTCACGTTCGACCCCGCAGCCGATGTCGGTGGCGAGATCAAGCGGCTCACCGGTGGCAGCGGCGTGGAGCTTGTCTACGACGCCGTCGGCGGGGTGACCACCCCGGCCGCGCTGGCCGCACTCGCGCCGCGTGGCAGGCTCGTGGTGATCAGCGCGGTGGGATCCGACACCGTCGAACTCGACCTGCGGGCCATGTATCGCAACGAAACTCGCATCTTGGGTGTCGACAGCACCAAGCTCACCGTTGTCGACTCCGCTGCGCGCCTGCAACAGATGGCACCGTATTTCGAGTCCGGACAGTTTCAGCCACTGCCCATCGCCGCCCGCTATCCCCTCGACGAGGCGGTGGCGGCATACCGAGCCGTCGCCGACCACATCGCCGGCCGTGTCGTCATCAACCCGTGAGAAAGGCAAGGACATGCCGAGCAATCTGACCGAAGAGACGATCACCGAAGTCGTGCAGCGGACGTTCGACGCGTCCACCAACGACCGATTCCGCGAGGTGTTCGTCAGCCTGGTGCAGCACCTGCACGATTTCGCGCGCGACGTGCGACTGACCGGCGACGAATGGTTCACCGCAATGGATTTCATCGAGCGGCTGGGCAAGATCTCCAGCCCGACCCGTCAGGAAGTCGTGTTGCTCTCCGACATCCTCGGCCTGTCCATGCTGCTGGACACGATGAACGAGAGCCCGGGCGGCTCGGCCACCGACTCCGCCCTGCTGGGCCCGTTCTACGTGGAAGGCCGTCCGACGGTCGACAACGGCGCCGACATCTCCAATGGTGTTGCGGGCACACCGATGTTCGTCACCGGACGGGTGGTCAACGAGCAGGGAAAACCGATTGCCGGCGCGCATGTCGACACCTGGCACAGCGACGGCGAAGGGTTCTACGACGTCCAGATGACTGAGCCGCTGCACAACGAATTCGCCATGCGGGCGCTGCTGACCACCGACGACGGCGGCCGGTTCTGGTATCGCTCGATCACGCCGCGCTACTATCCGGTGCCGACCGACGGCCCCTGCGGCGAAATCATGCGCGCGGCAAACCGATCCATCATGCGGCCTCAGCACGTGCACTTCTGGTTCCACGCGCAGGGCTACCACTCGCTGATCACGCAGCTGTTCCTGAAGGACGACCCCTACATCGGCAGGGACGCCGTCTTCGCCGACCAGACGTCGCTGCAGGCCGATTTCGTGCACCACGGGCCCGGCACCGCCCCCGACGGAACCCTGGTCGACGAGCCGTTCGTGACGTTGGACTGGACCTTCACCCTCGCCGCCGACACCGGCCAGTAACGAGAGGAGCCCGACGATGACCCGAGTTCCACTGGCCGACATGGATGCGCAACCCGAGCGGGTGCGCCAGTTCATCGAACGCCGCGGCGCCCTCAATGTGCTGCGATTGCTTGCCAACGCGCCCAACGTGTTTGGCGGCTGGGCCGAGATGGTCGGCGAGATCTTCGCCAGCGACACGTTCACCGCCCGCTTGCGCGAAGTGATCATCCTGCGGGTGGGCCACCTGCAGGACTCACCCTACGAGCTTGCCCAGCATGTCGGCCTCGCCCGCACCGCGGGGCTCACCGAGCAACAGATCGACGCGCTCGTCGGCGACGGGGATCTCGCTGCGGCCGGCTTCAGCAGCACCGAGCGCACCGTCATCGACACCGTCACCGAGTTGTGCACGACCCACCGGCTCAGCGACGAGTCCTTCGCCGCGGCCCATGCCCTCTTCGGCGACGAGGCGCTCACCGAACTGCTGATGATCGTCAGCTGCTACTACGGCCTGGCGTTGGTCCTCAACGCCGCCGATGTCGACATCGACGCCGAGGCACGATTCCAGCCCTGACAAGGAGAACCCGCATGACTCGCATCCCGTACCGCCGGCCCGAGGACATGAATGAGCGGGCCCGCGAATTGACCGAGGAGCGCGGCAATCTCAACGTCTACCGCGTGCTGGCCAACGCCGAAAAGGTATTCAACGGCTGGATGCTGGCCGGGCGCGACGCTCTGACTAGCCCGGTGCTGTCGCGTCGGCTGCGCGAACTTGTCGTGCTGCGCACCGCGTACCTGATGGACAGCCCCTACGAGCTCGGCCAACACAAGGACATCGCGCGCACGGCCGGGCTCGATGTCAGCGAGATCAGCGCGGTCACCTCCGACTCCGATTGGCAGACGGGCGATTTCGACCCTATCGAACTCGCGGTCCTGCAGTTGACGACTGAGCTGCTGACCACCCGCCGGGTCCCGGAGTCACTGTTCGACCAGGTGCACACGGCGCTGGGCGTCGAGGCCACCGTCGAACTGCTGATGCTCATCAGCCGGTACGCCGGCTTGGCGTTGATGCTCAATGCGCTCGACGTCGACCTGGACGAGACCGCCCGGCTGCCCAACATCGCGCAGCGAACTGTCGAACGCTGACCGCAGGCGGCCGGAGTGCGCCGGATCGGTCGGGCAGCTCAGGCGCCGGGAGCCGGAGCTGGGGCTGGGGTCTGCGCGCGCACCACTGTTGCCGGTCCCGCGGGGCTAGCCGGGGGAGTGACGTCCAGGCGACTGACCGCGAAATCCGTCCCTGGGTCGACGATAGTCACATCGCCGGCGTAGGTGTCGTGCGCGGCGAAGTTCATGCCGTCCGAGCACACCGGGTCTCCGGGGGCGCAGACCTTGATGGTCTTGGCCTGATAGATCGGACCGATGACCACCTGCGGCTGGCCGAGAACGTTCATCGCCCGCGTGTTGGGGGTGCCGAACAGCACGACGGCAGCGACGTGATCGGCGATCGAGGGGTCCAGCGGCTTGGGCACCGTCGCGGGGTCAACGCCGTCAGGCACCTGGGCCGACGTCACGAAACCCATCACGGCCGCGCCCTGAGAGTAGCCGCTGAGCACCATCTTGGTCTTGGGGCAGTTGGTCGCCATGTTGACGACATGGGCGCCCGCGTCGGAGATGCCCTGCAGGCCGGTGGACCACTCGTTGCTGGCGGGGTAGTTGACCGCATAGACGTCGACAGACTTGCCGACCTCGCGTGCGCGGACCTGATCGACGAATGTCTGTCCGGTCGGACCGATGCCCGGTTCCTCGCCGGTGCCGCGGGCGAACACGATCTGCACATCCGGACACGGCTCGGCGGATGCGAGCGGAACAGCGGAAGGAAGGACAGCGCCGGCGATGCCCAACGCCGCTCCGAAGACGGGGCCAACGAAACGAGTGACGTAAGGGGAGACCATGTCGCAATAAGTGCCCATACCAGTGCATTCCAAACCTGTGAGGACGAAACCGTTCACAACTATTGCCGCACACCTGGGCCGCATCCACAAGCCGGACGCGCGGACGGACGCTGTTCGATCGCGCGCCGGCCGCGGCGACCTCGGGATTTACCGTGTCGACGCTGGCAGAACTCGTGCGTGACGGGTGTTCGGCCGGGTTCGTTAAAAGTGTGTAACCGCACTGGGAGTCGGCCGATTGTTACCCTCAGTCGGTGAAAGATTCACCCGCGGCAAGCGGGGTCGGCCGGGCGAGATCTCTTTCAAGACGCAATGTCTTGAAAGTTGTCGGTGTCACACCGGCGGCGCTGACCGCCGCGGCACTGGGCGCCCCGCGCGCGGGCGCCGGTGTTTCCGGAGCGGCCGTCTTTCTCGACCCGGGGCACAACGCCGTGAACGATGCGTCGATCAATGCGCAAGTCACCAACGGCCGGGGCGGCACCAAACCGTGCCAGACGTCGGGGACCGCCACCTATGACGGATATTCGGAGCACGCGTTCAATTGGGCCGTCGTGGGCTTGATCAACGATTCGCTCACCCAGATGGGCGTGCGTACCCAGCTGTCCCGCGATGGCGACAACGCCGTCGGACCCTGCATCGACCAACGCGCGGCCCAGGCGAACGCGATGCGCCCCGACGCGATCGTCAGCATCCACGCCGACGGCGGCCCCGCCTCCGGCAGCGGGTTCCACGTGAATTACTCCAGCCCGCCGCTTAACGACGTCCAAGCCGGGCCCGCCGTACGGTTGGCCCAAACAATGCGCGACGCCCTGGTGCAAGCCGGCCTGCACCCGTCCACCTACATCGGCTCCGACGGCCTCTACGGACGAGCCGACCTCGCCGGCCTGAACCTGGCCCAATACCCCGCCGTCCTCGTCGAGCTCGGCAACATGAAAAACGCCGACGACGCCGCCCGGATGGAAAGCGCCGACGGCCGGGCAAAGTATGCCGCGGCTGTCACCGCCGGCATCGTCACGTTTCTGAACGCGAAACCGGCGACCGGTTAGCCGTGGATCCCGCCGCCGGCCGAGTCGTCGAGATCTACCAGCGGCACGCGGTCACCTGGTCGCGTGAGCGCGGCGACCGGCTGCCGGAACGAGCTTGGCTGGATCGATTTCTGGGTCTGCTTCCGGCGCAACCGTCGGTGCTCGACATCGGGTGCGGGCCCGGTGTCCCGATCGCCGAATACCTCGTCGCCAATGGCTGTCGGGTGGCCGGCGTGGACGCCTCGAGTGCGATGATCTCCATGTGCGCCGACCGGTTCCCGGAGCAGCACTGGCAGGTCGCCGACATGCGACAGCTGGACTTGAACCGCACCTTCGATGGAATTGTGTCCTGGGACAGCTTCTTTCACCTGCCCCAGGCCGATCAACGCTCGATGTTCCCCGTGTTCACGCGCCACGCCGCGGCAGGAGCCGCGTTGCTGTTCACCAGCGGCCCGGCGGCCGGCGAACAGATTGGCAGCTACCAGGGCGAGCCGCTGTACCACGCGAGCCTCGACGGCGATGAGTACCGTAAACTGCTGCGCGACAACGGTTTCGGTGTGGTAGCGCACGCCGTCGAGGATCCCGACTGCGGCCTGCACACCATTTGGCTGGCGCGCCTCGACTAGCCCGCGGGTATCTCCGTGGGCCACTCGGCCAGCGTGTCCAGGTACAGCTGGCGGACCTCGGCGATGTGATCCGCCAAGTTCTCCCGCGTCCAGCCGTCGACCGGGATCGGCGGAAGCACGGCGACATCCACTGTGCCCGGAGTGACCTTGAGCTTCTTGCGCGGGCTGATGATGTCCGCGTTGCGGATCACGATCGGCACGATCGGAACACCCGTCGCCATCGCGATGCGGAATGCCCCCTTCTTAAACGGCCCCACCGTGGTGGTTTCGTGCGCTGTGCCTTCCGGGGCGATCAGGATGGAGAGGCCTCGATTCATGCGCTCTTCGACCTGCTGCAGGCTTTCCACCGCGGCAGTGGTGTCGTCTCGGTCGAGAAACACGGCGTCGTTCAACTTGAGAATCGTGCCGAAGATTGGGTCGCGCGTCAGTTCCTTCTTGGCGATCGCGATCCAGTTGTCCCGCACCAGTGCGCCGGCGACGAAGGGGTCGACCTGATTGCGGTGGTTGTAGACAAACACCGCTGGGCGTTGCACCGTCAGATTCTGCTGGCCGACGGCGTTGACTCGGATGCCGTTGGTGGCAAGCAGCAGTGGAGTCCACGTGGAGCTGAAAAAGTTCAGCCCACGGCGGCGGCTGCGGGTCACCAGGCCGACTCCCAGCGCACCCGCCGCGAGCGGCAGCGCTGAACCGAATCCGGCCGCGAGGTTCACCTTTCGGCGGAGGTCGGTAATGCCAGGGTCGCGGGAATTCGCCGGCTCCGCGGGCAATGCCTCGGGCAATTTCGATAACGTCACTCAAGCCTCCGGAGATGTCTCGATGAATTCGCGCCTGGCGGCTCACGCGACAAATGTGATTGTAAGGAGCGAGTCAGCTAGGCCGCATCCGCAACGACTTCGAGCGAAAATATATGACAGAAGCCATAATTGGGGATGCAGTGAACACTGGTCGCCTAGTCCCTCAAGACGAGGGAACGAGCGAGTGGACGGGGCGCTAACGAGCGCAGTAATGCACTGGCCGGGCGCGGGCGCACCCTCATCGGCCACCAGAACCAGCGTCCCAGCAGCGCGGCGATCGAAGGGGTCAAAAACGAGCGCACCACCAGGGTGTCGAACAAGAGCCCGAGGCCAATGGTGGTGCCCACCTGGCCGAGTACGCGCAATTCGCTGACGGCCATGGTGGCCATGGTGAACGCGAACACCAGGCCGGCGTTCGTCACGACCTTCCCGGTACCGCCCATGGAACGGATGATCCCCGTATTCAACCCGGCGTCGATCTCCTGTTTGAGTCGGGCGACCAAGAGCAAGTTGTAGTCAGATCCGACGGCCAACAGGATGATCACCGACATGGCGAGCACCAGCCAGTGCAATTCCAGCCGGATGATGTGTTGCCAGAGGAGTATTGAGAGCCCGAAGGAGGCGCCCAGGGAGAGCACCACCGTCCCCACGATGACGAGGGCCGCGACAAAACTTCTGGTGACCGTCAGCATGATGATGAAAATCAGGCAGAGCGATGAAATGGCCGCGATGAGTAGGTCATACTGGGCGCCCTCGGAGATGTCCTTGAACACCGCCGCCGTGCCGCCCACGTAAATCTTGGCGTCTTGCAACGGAGTTCCCTTGAGCGACTCCTCGGCCGCAGTCTTGATCGCGTCGACGCGCGCGATGCCGTCGGGCGTCGCGGGATCCCCCCGATGCGAGATGAACATTCGGGTGGCTTTCCCGTCCGGCGACAGGAACAGCTTCATGCCGCGCTTGAAATCCGCATTGTCGAACACCGACGGCGGCAGGTAGAACGAATCGTCGTTTTTCGCGGCGTCGAAAGCCTTGCCCATCGCGGCCGCATTACCGCTGTTTTCGTCCATGTGGCCGTAGATGCCGGACAGGGTGCTGTGCATGGTGAGTAGTTGGGTCCGCATGCTCTGCATGATTGCGATCAACTGGGGAAGCTCCATGAGAAATTGCGGCATGAGCACGTCGAGCTGATCGAGGTCGGTGACGAGTTCGTGGAGCTTTTCGGTGATTTCGTCGAGACCGTCGATCGAATCGGAGATCGATCTCAGCGACCAGCAGACGGGGATGTCGTAACAGTGCTTCTCCCAATAGAAATAACTGCGGATCGGCCGCCCGAAATCTTCGAAATCGGCCAGGTGATCTCGCACCTCGTCAGTGGTGGCCGCCATGTCATGCGTGAGCCCGGTCGTGTCATGCGTCGTGCTGACCAGCTGGCGCATCAAGTCGTAGGTCCGCTGCGTGACCTCGATCATCGCCGCCAATTCGTCGGCCTGTTTGAGGAGGTCGCTCGAGCGCTGTTGCTGAAATTTCATGCTCAGCGTCTGGGCGGCGTTTTGCGTGCTCAACAAGAAGGGCAGCGACGTGTGCTCGAGTGGGGTTCCGTTCGGCCGGGTGATGGCCTGCACTCGGGAAATGCCCGGAATGGCAAGAACGCCCTTGGCCAATCTGTTGAGAACCAGAAAGTCAGCCGGGTTGCGCAGATCGTGGTCGGCCTCGAGCAGCAGTATTTCGGGTTTCATCCGCGCCTGAGAAAAGTGGCGATCCGCGGCCGCATAGCCGGCGTTAGCGGGTACGTACCCGGGTACATACTGTCGGTCGTTATAGCTCGTGGTGTATCCGGGTAGGGCCAACAGGCCGACCAGGGAGATGGCGCATGCCACAACGAAAACGGGTGCCGGCCAGCGAACGATCACCGTGCCCACCCGGCGCCAGCCGCGAACCTCGATCATCCGCGTCGGGTCGAACAGCCCCCAACGACTGCAGAGGCTCAGAACTGCGGGGCCCAGTGTGAGCGCGACGACGACGGCGACGAGCATGCCGACCGCGCACGGCACGCCCAGCGATTGAAAATAGGGCAATCGCGCAAACCCCAGACAAAACGTCGCCCCAGAGATAGTCAGACCGGAGCCCAAGATGACGTGGGCGACGCCGTGATACATGGTGTAGTACGCGGTTTCCCGATCCTCGCCGGCTTGCCGGGCTTCTTGATACCGGCCGACAAGGAAGATGGCGTAGTCGGTCCCGGCCGCGATCGACAGCGAGGTGAGCAGGTTGACCGCAAAGGTCGACAACCCGACAATTCCGAGCTCGCCTAGAAGCGCGACAATTCCCCGCGCGCAGGCGAATTCGACGCCGACCATCAGCAGCAGCAGAATCACGGTAATGGGGGATCGGTAGACGATCAGCAGCATGATGAATATGACGGCGACGGTCGTCCCCGTGATTGCCAGCAGGGACTTGTCGCCGACGGTGTGCATATCGGCGACAAGTACCGACGGGCCGGTGAGGTAGACCTTGAGCCCGCTGGGCGGCGGCGTGAGCGCGACGATACGTCGAACCGCCTCAATCGATTCGCTGGCCAGCGGCTGGCCCTGGTTGCCGGCCAGGTCCAACAACACGTAGCTGGCTTTGTCATCGGCACTTTGCGCGCCGGCGGCGGTGAGGGGATCGCTCCAGAAGTCTTGGATGTGCTGGACGTGCGCCGGATCGTCTTTCAACTTACGAATCAGCGCGTCGTAGTATTTGTGCGCACTGTTGTCGAGGGGTTGCTCACCCTCCAAGACGATCATCGCGACGTTGTCGGAATCCGATTCCTTGAACACCTTTCCGATGCGCTTCATCGCCTGTATCGACGGCGCCTCGCTGGGCGTCATCGATACCGAGCGCTCTTGCGCGACCTTTTCCAGGGACGGGACCCACACAGAAACGATCACCGTGATTGCAAGCCAGCCCAAGACGATCGGAGCCGAAAAGCGACGGAGCGTGCGCGCGATGAACGGTTGTGCGGTGTGTTCTTGGGCCGTGCGTTTGTCAGTCACGTTGAGCCAGAGTGTTTCCCATGGCTGGCGATAAAGCCGTCAGTGGCCGGCGCAAACGGACGCCATCGGTTCGTTGCCGCGCGGACCTGGCATCGAAACGAATGATGGTCGCAATAATGCGAACGGTACGACGCCGGCAGCCGGCCCGCAAATTATGAACCTTGCGTTAACCTCCGGTCCACCTGAAGCAGGAGAACGCCAGCGCGGCAGCGGTACCCGCGCCTTTTGACTCGAGTTGAACAACTGGGCGTGTCGGGGTTAATGTCTAGCGAAGACCCGGCTACTCGCCCAGCGGCGCGGTGGTAAGTGTCATAGCGTCAGCCGACATAGGCGTCAATTATTCGCTGACGGAAGCTAATTCGGAGTCGCCCGCACCGGTGCGGGCTCGGCGATGATGCGCGCCGCCGCGAGAGTCACCAAGGGGTTGGGGGCCACATGCGCTCGGCGAGACCAGCGGCCAGCGGGGCCGCACCAACATCCGACGCGCCCGGAGCGCACGCGGCTGGTCGGCGGTAAGCATGCCCCAGCAACCTTCCGTCACGATCGTCATCCCCGCCTACAACGAGGAACGCTCCATCGGCAAGTGCCTGGAGTCGTGCATCGACCAGACCTCGGCACCCGACGAGATCATCGTCGTCAACAACAGGTCGACCGATAACACGGCATCGATCGTGCGGGGGTATCAAGAAGCCAACCCCGATATCGACATCCGGTTGGTCGACCAGAACGAGCACCAGGGCATCGCCCCCACGCGCAACTGCGGGTTCGACCTTGCGCAGGGCGACATCATCAGCCGAACCGACGCCGATTCCATCGTGGCCAACGACTGGGTCGAGACCATTCGCCGCCGATTCGAGAATCCGGACATCGACGCCACCAGCGGGCCGATCATGTTCTACGACATGCCGTTTCGCAGCTTCCTCTTCTGGCTTGACTGCATCCTGCGTGACAAGGTGCAGAGCAAGGCGAAAAATGAGCGGTTCCTCATCGGCGCGAACATGGCGCTCCGCGCTCAGGCCTGGAAGTCGGTGCGTCATCTGACGCAGCTAGACCTCGAAGACAAACTGCACGAAGACGTCGACCTGGCGCTCACCTTGTTCGAAAACGACTTCGAGATCGTCTACGAAGCGGGCATGGTGGTGGGCATGTCGGCCGACCGGGTGGAATCCTCACTGCCCGATTTCTACCGGTACGTCACCCGGTACACCAGGACGACAAACCTGCACGGCATCACGAGCCCCGCGGCGTGGACGTCGATCATCACGCTGCTGGCGCTCTACTACCCGTTTCGCACTATGCGGTTCTTCTATGACCTGGAGAACCTGCAATTCACCTTCGCCAAGCTGCGGGACAAGCTGCGCGGCCTGAACATGCCGCGATACCAGCGCAAGCGCGCGTTCGCGAACCCTGAGCTGATCACCGGTACTGCCGGCTGACCACGCGGGGCGCCAACGGATTTCGGCCTAGTGAATCTGCTGGGCGATTGTGGTGACCGTGATGAGCACCATCGTGGCTATTCCGACGAGATACACCTGGCGGCGGGGCGTAATCCGGGCGGGTAGTGGTCGCAGCTGCAGCACGCGCTGACGTCGCAACGCGATGACGTAGCAGCACACCGCCGCCGTGACCGCGATGCCCGCCGCCATCAGCGTTGTCGGCCGCTCGTGACCGTGCAGGTTCTTGATGCTCAGCAGCACACCGTTGACAAGAAACGCGAATGATGTTCGGGTCCAGGCCAATATCGTGCGCTCGGCCGGTAAAGAGTTAGCGGCACCCGGCCGGGTCAACCCGAGACCACCTTGAGGATGACCAATCCGAGCGCGGCGAGCCCGACCAGGCACAGACCGACCGCAAGGTAGGCCGGCGAGGGGTGCCGGGGTAGTGGTTCGTCATTGCGCATGGCGCGATCCGCCTGTTGCCACCGCAGCAGGCCCATCCCGCTGGTCAGGATCGCCAGCACCGCAAGGCCCACGCTCAGCACGTGGCGTGCGCCAGGGATTACCAGCTCCGGAACAAGCTGCACCAGAGCGACCGCTGCGGCGAGCAACCCCAGCGCGGTGCGCTGCCAGGACAGGAAGGTGCGCTCGTTGGCCATGGTGAACCGATAGTCGAGCTCGTGCTCTTCCGAGGTGTCGGCGGTGCGATCGGCCACGGGCTACCTCGCAGAGCATCTAGGGGCAAGCGTTTAGACGTAGAAGATTTTAACTATATGGTGCCGCCCCCCGTACCCCGCTCCGCGGCGCCGGGCCATGATGAAGCTTGTGGTACAGGCGTTGTTGTTTGACGTGCAAGGAACGGCGACGGATTTTCATTCGACCGTCTGCGACGAGGCGAGGCGGATCAGCGCCGGGCGGCACCCCGGTGTCGATTGGCCCGATGTGGTGCGACGGTGGCGGGCCGGCTACTTCACCACGCTCAAGGCCGCGCAGGGTCGCGGCGGCGGGTGGGTCTCTGTGCACACTGTCTATCGCGACGCGCTCGATGCCGTCCTGGACGAGCACGGCGTCTCCGAACTGTCGGATACCGAGCGTGAGGAACTCACGTTGGCCTGGCGGCGCCTGCGGCCGTGGCCCGACGTGGTGCCCGGATTGACCCGGCTGAAAAGTGCGTTCACGCTGGCGACATTGTCGAATGCCGACGTGTCCGCGGTCATCAACATCTCCAAGCGTGCGGGATTGCCATGGGATGCGATCTTCGCCGCGGAGATGGCCGGGGTGTTCAAGCCCGACCCGGCGATCTATCGGATGGCCGCGACCTACCTGGGCCTGGATCACGCCGAGATCATGATGGTGGCAAGCCACAAATACGACATCCGCGCGGCGGGCGACCTCGGCTTCCGCACGGCCTTCGTCGCGCGGCCGCTGGAATTCGGGGTGGGCGGTGAGGCCGACGTGGCCTACTCGGACGAATTCGACATCAACGCAGCCGACTTCCTCGACCTTGCCGACCAGCTGATGGCCCGGTTATAGGGCCTGCGGCGAACGGCTGCTCACCGAGATGAACCGGCGCAGTGGGGCAACACGCTCGCCCGCGCTCAACCGCGACAGCAGTGTGAGGGAATGGCGTAGCGACTTCTCTTCCCCCTTGCCCCCGGACCGCGCGGCACGTGGCCGCAATCCCGGGATTTTGGTGCGAACCTGGCAATCCAGCAGGGTGCCAACGGAATCGGGAGCCAGGTCGTAACTGACGGTGCGTGTATACCCGGAGTGGAAGGTCTGCATTGAATACGTCCGCACCAGCCGGGCGGGACCGATGTCGTCGATCCGGCCGGTCAGATTCCATTCGCCCCCACCGAACGGCGAATGCATGCCCAGCGAGACCGTTGTCAGGCAACCCCGCGAGCACGGGTTGCCGTCGACCACGTCGACCCGCCCGACGCCCTGCATCCACTGCCGCATCAGCTCGGGCTGACACAGCCAGTCCAGCAGATCGGCCGGGCTCAGCGGCACGAGCTGCTGCGCCGTCAGCTGGTAACCGCCCTCGATCAGCTCGACCATCAGCGATGTGCCGAACCGGTCAGCGGTTGACCATTGGCGGCCTGCAGTAGACAGATCAGCGTGCTGGGAGTCGGATTGGCTCCGGTCCGATCTTGGTTCGAGTCAATGAGATACGTGATCGACAACGAGCTGCCGTCGACGGGTTTGCCGGTGTAGGGGGCAAACCCGGCCACGCAGTCCCGGTTGGCCACGTTGGCGATGGCCGTGTCCACGGCCATCGGGGCGCGCAGGTAGACCTCAGCCAAATGTGCTGCGGCACAATCGACGACGGTGATAGTCACCCGGCTCAGGTCGGCCGGCGGCAGGTCGGCAACGCAATCGCCGACCTGCAGGTCGATCCACTTCTCGGTGTGCGAGCTCAGCGGGGCTCCAGCGACGTTCGCAGGCGCGAGCCCGGCGCTAAGTATGCACAGCGCGGCCAAGCCGCACAGCGGATGAAGACTCCACGCCGCCATGGCGGCCTCCTTGCGATATCGCCTAGCGGAGGATTTTAGCCGTCGGTGAACGACGGCGGCACCGTATTGGTCAGCGCGGGATCGGGCTTCTCCGCCGACATCGACAGCAAGCCCCGTACGCACCGCGCTGCGAGCAGCCAGTTCGACGGCTTCTTCAGGTCCAGGCCGCCCAGCAGTTGCTTGATCATGGTCAGCGTGTCGAAGTAAATGCGTTCGCAGACAAGGGTTTCCGCATCATCGAACACGAAGTATGCGGTCATGCGGACCCGGAAGCGGCTGCCGGTGGGCGGAACCTTGCCGAGGAAGCCCCGATGTGTGCCCATCAACCAGAACTCGACGATCACCGCGTCGGCGCTGTGCCGCAGCGCGATGATCTCGTGATCCTGATCGGGGAACGCGGTGCGCGTGTAGTTGTAATAGCCACGCACCGCCTCGTTTCCGTCGTGGACGACCAGCTGCGGGATCAACTCGTAGCGGGGGTGCGGGAACGTCGCCAACACGTCGTCCCAGTCCTGACGGACCTCGTCATGGAAGTGGTCGAGTACGAGTTTTTGGCGTGCGGCCAGCACGTCGGGAGCGGGAAACGCCAGAGCTGTCATCTGGTCAGCGTAAGCCAGGATTTTGGCGTCGCGGGTGCCGTCGGGAAAGTGATAGCGCATGCGATATCGACTTTGAAAGTGCGGTATGCCCTCCAAAAGAGCGAACGGAGGATAAGGGCGGATGGAGGATATAGGTCGTCGCCAGTTCTGATAGCGCATGCGCTATCAGAATCGCCCCGCTAGGCCGGATTCGTTTCTATGAACCCGGGGGAGTCCAGGAGACCGGCAGGCTCTTGATGCCGTGAATGAACTGCGACAGCAGTCGCGCCGGTTTGCCGGTCACGGCGATATCCGGGATTTCACGGCGCAATTCGTCGAAGGCGACCCGGATCTCGCGACGAGCCAGGTTGGCGCCGAGACAGAAATGGGCTCCGCCGCCGCCGAATCCGAGATGGGGGTTGGGGTTGCGTGCGACGTCGAAAGCCCACGGATTGGCGAACTTTGATTCGTCGCGGTTGGCGGAGTTGTAGTACAGCGCGACCTTGTCGCCGGCCGCGAGCTTGACGCCGCTCAACTCGAAATCCTGGGTCAGGGTGCGTCGCATGTAGATCACCGGGGAGGCCCACCGCACGATCTCCTCGACCGCGGTGGGTGTCAGGTCGTCGAAGTTGGACCACCACTTGTCGCGTTGCTCGGGAAAGCGTGACAGCGCCAGGACGCCGTGGCTGATCGCGTTGCGTGTGGTCTCGTTGCCGGCCACCACCAACAGGATGAAGAACGACGCGATCTCCTGGGAGGTGAGCTGGTCGCCGTCGACCTCGGCTTCGACCAGGCTCGAGGTGAGATCGTCGTGGTGATTGACGCGGCGGTCCTCGGCCAGCGCGGTGGCGTAGGCGCCGATGTCCATCGAAACCTGCAAGAACTCCTCGAAATCCAACGTCAGATCGGGGTCGCCAAACCCGAGAATCACGTTGGTCCAGTGGAAGATTCGCTGATGATCCTCCTCGGGAATTCCCATCATGTCGCAGATGACCTGCAGGGGCAGCGGCCCGGCGAGTTCAGTGACGAGGTCGGCCTGGCCGTCAGGATGGTTGGCGATCAGTGAGCTGACCAGCCGGTGGGCCCGCTCCCGCACCGACGTCTCGATGCGCGCCACCACTTTTGGGGTGAAGGCCCTGCTGACGATGGAGCGCAGCCGCTGGTGTCGCGGATCGTCGGTCACAATCATCGAGCCGAAGTACTCGGCCAACTCCGGCGTCTGGTCGTTGATCGTGATCCCGCCGGCGGAGCTGAAGATGTCGGGATGGCGACTGGCGAAGTGGACGTCGTCGAGCTTGGTCAGCGCCCAATATCCGGCACCCGTTTCGAACCCCTCCATCTGGATCGCGGGCCAGAACGAGATCGGGGCTTCCCGGCGCAAGGTGGCGAAGGCGGCGTCGCGGACGTTGTCGTTGCGAACCCAGAAGTCGAGCGACTCGAGCTGGATTTCGGCGAGTGGGATCTCGGGCGGTGGGGTCCCATTCGGTTGCGTCGCAATACCTGTTTCGAGGCTCACTCGGCCCTCCTTCGCCTTTGAAGAGGTGACATTGGCGAGCCTAGACCGCGATCAGTGTGTGCAGACGGTTCTGGCGGGCGTACCCACCGTCGCCGTCGCATTGCTGACCACGTTGCCGTCGACCAGGATCTTGCACGAAATGGGACCCGGCCCCTGCGCGCTGATCACGAACACCTGGCCCCCGAAGGCGGTGAACTGCGTCGACCACGGCAGTGGTGCGTTGACCTGATGCAGCTGGCCGGTGTCGGTCTGGTACGAGATGTATTGGGCCACGGCGGGACCGTTGATCTCGTACCGAACCGTCGGAAAGCCGTTCGCATGAGCCACTGCGCACGTGTTCGCGACCCCGACACCGATTGCGAACAGGATCGAGGGGACGCCGAGATGCTTGGTCATGGTTTGCATCGTGTCACCTAGCGGGACGGGGTGCTAGAGGTCATTCGGCCGCGCGCTTAGTGTGGCGGGAGCGGGGACTGCTGATCGGAAGGTGCGTATGTCGGAACTTGGCTCAAAGCGTGTGGTGGTCTACGGCACTGGCTTCGTCGGCAGGATGGTGATTCCCGAGATCGTCAAGCATCCGCTGTTCGAGTTGGTGGGCGTCGGCGTCAGCAATCCCGACAAGGTCGGCCGCGACGTCGGCGACATCTGCGGGCTGCCTGAACCGGTGGGCGTCATCGCCACCGACGACATCGATGCGCTCATTGCCTTGAAGCCCGACGCCTTGGTGCATTATGGCCCGACGGCGATGCACGCCAAGGAGAACATCTCGCTGATCACCAAGTTTTTGCGCGCCGGCATCGACGTGTGCTCGACCGCGATGACGCCATGGGTCTGGCCGACGATGCACCTGAACCCGCCCAATTGGATCCAGCCGATCACCGAAGCCTGCGAGCTGGGCGAGTCGTCCTGTTTCACCACGGGCATCGATCCGGGATTCGCCAACGACATGTTCCCGATGACGTTGATGGGCTTGTGCTCGGAGGTGCGCAAGGTCCGGGCTTCCGAGCTGCTCGACTACACCAACTACGAAGGCGACTACGAGTTCGAGATGGGCATCGGCCGCGAGCCTGAGTTCAAGCCGATGCTAGAAGACCGCGACATGCTGATCTTCGCGTGGGGCGCGACCATCCCCATGATCGCGCACGCCGCGGGCATCATGCTCGACGAGATGACCACCACCTGGGACAAATGGGTGACGCCGACCGAACGCAATTCCGCCCGGGGCGTCATCAAACCGGGCCACGTCGCTGCCGTCCGTTTCACCATCAACGGCATCTACAAGGGCGAAACGCGCATCCAGCTCGAACATGTCAACCGCATCGGCCTGGACGCCGCCCCCGACTGGCCGACGGGCCACGACAACGACGTCTATCGGGTGGACATCGAAGGAACCCCGAGCATCTTCCAGGAAACCGCCTTCCGATTCACCGACGGCTCCGGCCGTGACGCGGCCGCGGCCGGTTGCCTGGCGACCGGATTGCGTGCGTTGAACGCCGTTCCGGCGGTCAACGATCTGCCGCCCGGCTGGGTCACTCCGCTGGATCTCCCGTTGATCGCCGGGGCCGGCAATATCCGCTGATAGGCGGCTCATTGCTTACACAGCGGGCACATAGCCACAGCAGAGGCTGGCTATAGGTATGGGCGGCACAATTTCTGGGTAAGCGGGTGCGGGGGGCACGCCGCTAGACGCAGGGATTGGACCAATGTCAGACGGAGCGACGCCCGCGCTGGGGCTCTCGATTGGCGCCACCAACCTGGCCGCCGTCACCGCGGATCACGCCATTACCCGCACACCTGTGCTGACGCTGTTTCGTCAGCGTCCACCCGAGATCGGGGTGCCGTCGGAGAACCCCAGGCTCGATGAGCCCGGCCTGGTAATCGGCGGCTTCGTGGACCGGGTCGGAGACCCGATCGGCATCGTGGCGGGCGACGGCTCGGTGCACCGCAGCGAGGCACTGCTGGCCGACGGGCTGCGGGCGCTGGCGTACGCCGCGACCGCCGGCGGGTCCTTGCCCGGCGACATCGCGGTGACCCACCCGTCGCACTGGGGATCGACCGCCGTCGAGGCGCTGGGTTCGGCGCTGAGTCGAGTGACGGAATGGTCGAACCCGTCCCGGCCGCTCACGCTGATCCCGGATGCCGCGGCCACGCTGTTCGCCGTGCGGGCGAACCCGGGCATACCGGCGCGCGGCACCGTGGCGGTATGCGATTTCGGCGGCAGTGGAACCAGCATCACGTTGATGGACGCCGCCGGCGACTATCAGCCGTTGGCGCCGACGCTGCGTCACCACGACTTCTCCGGCGACCTGATCGATCAGGCCCTATTGACCACCGTCATGGCCAATCTGCCGAGTACGGGTGGATTCGATCCGTCCGGCACCTCGGCGATCGGCTCGCTGAGCAGGCTGCGGACCGGCTGCCGAATCGCCAAGGAGCAGCTCTCGTCGAGCACGGTGGCCACGCTCACCGAAGAGTTGCCCGGTGTGGACGGCGACATCCGGCTCACCCGAAACGAACTCGACGACGCGATTCGTGATTCCCTGAACGGCTTCGTGGCCGTCTTGGATGAGGCATTGGCGCGCAACGGGATTCGTGATCTCGTCGCGGTGGTCTCGGTGGGCGGTGGGGCGCACATCCCGGCGGTCACCACTATGCTGTCCGGGCATTTTCGGGTGCCGGTCGTGACGACGCCGCGTCCGCACCTGGCCGCGGCGATCGGCGGCGCGTTGCGCGCGGCGCGCGGGCCCGGCGACACAACTGCCACCACACTGAGCCCTGCCGCCGCGGCCGCGGCTGCAGCGGCGGCCCCTGCGTCGCAGGCGGCGGCGCTGCCCCTGCAAGAGGAGGGAAGGGCCGTGCTGACCCAAGCGCGACCGGCGGAACCGGTCTCCGGCATGATGCCCGCGCTGGCGTGGTCGGAGACCGACGACAGGTCGCAGGTCATGATGCCGGCCGTGGGTGGCTCGGGGTATACCTCGGCGCGCCCGGCGCTGAATTTCGAGGCCCCCGAGCGCTCGCGCCCGGAGAAGAAGAATCTGGCTTTGCCGTGGAAGCGAGCGGCGGGAAATCCGATCCTGCCTTGGCAGCGACTGCCGGGATTGGTGGTCATCGGCACGGCGGTGGCGGTGCTGCTGGTCGGCATCGCGGTGGCGATGGGCTTCTCCGACAACAAACCCGCCATGACGCCAGTGCCGAACGTGAGCACTCCCGCCGCGCCGCTACCCGCGGCCGGCGCAACTCCGCAGTCCGCGCCGACCAATCAAGCACCGGCCGCCGCGGCACCCGCGGCACCCGCACCGCAGGCACCGCCGGCGGATGCTGGACCGCCCGCGGCAGATCCTGCCGCAGCGGATCCTCCCGCGGCGGTCCCCCAGGATCCAGTGCCCGCGGCGCCAGTGCCACCGCCGGTGCCACAGGCGCCGCCGATCCCGCCGGCCATCCCTCAGGTCCCGCGGATTCCGGCGTTACCGCCCATTCCGCACATCCCCGGACTGGCGTTAGTGATCCCCGGGCTGGGTTAGTCCTGAGAAGGGCTGCAGCTCAACGCGTTTCGCCCTTGTTCTCCTCCGCTGCGGCTTTCCGGAGGTCGTCGTTCCAGGCCTTGTCCTTCTCGATTTGGTCCTTCTTGGCCTGATCGTCCTTGGTGTCGTCGTCCGAGCCCGAGATGGCGTTGAATTTCGGGTTGCCGTCGTCGTCGAGCCAATCGTTGACCGCCGTTCCCGAGATCGCCCCGCCGGATCCCGGCAACACCACGGTGGCCCGGTTTTCTGCGTACACCTCCATCATTTCGGCGGCTTGCTTCTTGTTTTCCTCGTTAGGCTCTGGCTTTTCGGTCTGACCAGTTTCTTTATCGTCCTGCACAGTCATGTGTCGTCCCCCTCGTTGTCGCTACCCGGCCGGTTACCCGTTGCGGAGTTGTGTCCAAACTCTCACTACTTTGGGTAGCTCACACCGGTGAGCTGTTCGGACAGCTCCCACAGCCGTCGGCTGTCGGCCTCGTTCTGGGCGCGCGCGGGCACGTGCGCTGGCTTGACGCCGCCGCCGACCATCTCGTAGAAGCCGCTCGGCCCGTAAAACGCGCCGCCCTCGGCATGCGGGGCGGCGGCCGCATACAGCGCCGGCAAGATGCCCTCGTCGATCTCCTGCCACAGGAACGGGGCCCACCGCCAGGAGGTCTTGTACAGCCGCTCCATGAACGAGGGCTTGTCGCGGCCGTAGGAAGGTCCGGAGATTTGCAGGTTGGTCTTGGTCAGGCCGGGGTGCGCCGCGCTGGACAGGATGCCCCAGCCCGCCTCACGGCTGCGGCGGTCGAGCTCGCGGGCGAACATCAAGTTCGCCAGCTTCGACTGGCCGTAGGCCGACATCGGCGCGTAGGACTTCTCGAACTGCAGATCGTCGAAATGGATCTGACCGCTCTGGCGGGCGGCGAGGCTGCTCAGCGAGACGACCCGCGCACCGTGGGCGGCGCGCAACAGCGGCAGCAAGTGCCCGGTCAGCGCGAAGTGGCCGAGATGGTTACTGCCGAACTGCAATTCGAAGCCGTCGGCGGTGGTGTCGCGCTGCGGTGGCGTCATGACTCCGGCGTTGTTGATCAGGATGTCGATGGGACGGCCCTCGGCGTTGAGTTGATCACCCAGCGCCGCGACCGAGGCCAGCGACGACAAGTCCAGCGCTTTGATGGTCAGCTTCGCGTCGGGCACCGTCGCGCGGATCTCCTCGATCGCCTGCTCGCCCTTGGTCCTGTTGCGAATCGCCATCACCACATCAGCGCCCGCAGCGGAGAGCCGCCTGGCCAGCCCGAACCCCAGGCCGCTGTTGGACCCGGTGACGACTACCAGCTTGCCCGACAGGTCAGGCACGGTGGCGACAAGATGATTGGCCATGCGTATCACTCCTTCGTGTGAGCCCGCTCCTAGTGTGCTCCCCGCGCGCTAGCCATGGCACCGGGTCGCGCGCAGTGACACACTCCGGAGATGAGGAGCAGACGGCTCGCCAAGATCTCTCTGTCCGCGGCCGTCGCCACGATGATCGTGTCGGTGGTCGGCTTCGTCGTCGCCCTGATGCTCAACGCCTTTCTTCTGGACGAGTACAACGCCTACGGCGAAGTGCCGATCCCGGGCTCGGGCAGCGTGCGCTTACCCCGCGGCGAAGTCACCGTCAGCCTGCACGCCCTGGTGATGGGCGGCTCCCACAGTGGCGGCCTGCCGGTGCCGCCGCTCGGCGTCACGATCAGCCCGCCCGACGGTGTGCCGCAGCCGGCGGTGACGGAAAACATCGGCAGCACAACAACAGTCAACAATGACGCTCATGTGCGGGTGTGGGTGGCTCAGATTCCCGCCGACGGCACCTACAACATCACGACCGACGGCCAGGTCGGCGGATTCATCGAGCCCCGGCTGGCTTTCGGGCATTCGAGTTCCTACGGATTTGTGGTCTGGGTGTTTGTCGGTCTATTCGTTGCGGGCCTGGTTATTTCGATTATCGCGGGGCGGTGGTTGGGCCGCGCCCGGCGCAAGGCCGCGACCACCGTCGTGCAGGGAGTACCGCCGCCGGTGGTGTCGCTGTCGGCGCCCGGGGAGCCGCCGGTCACGGCTCAGCATCCCGGCGACGAGGGAGTTCGCCTCGAGCGGCTCAAAACCCTGGCGGCGCTGCGGGATTCGGGCGCGCTGACCGAAGAGGAATTTCAAACCGAGAAACGCCGGATCCTGGAGGGTCACTGAGCCGATCCGCCGGCCGCGAGCCTAACGGGGCTGCGAATTTGGCCGCCGAATTTCGCAGTGCGGTTAGATTCGCGAGCGAGCGAGCGAGCGGAGCGGGCGTGCCGTCACTGAGCCGATCGGTCAGTGCCCGCGGGCCACCCACTCCTCGTAGTGGACGATCTCGTCGCCGATGGTGGTGCTGCCCCCGTGGCCCGTGTGAACGACGGTGTCGCCGGGCAACGCGCCCAGCCGCTCCGAGATCGACTTGAGGATCGTCGGGAAGTCCGAGTACGAACGTCCCGTCGCGCCCGGGCCGCCGGAGAACAGCGTGTCGCCGCTGAAGACGACACCGAGCTCGGGGGCGTACCAGCAGACGGATCCGGGGGAGTGGCCCGGGGTGTGCAGCGCCTGCAGCGCGGTGCCCGCCACGGTCAGGGTGTCCCCGTCGGAATACGCACGAAAGTCTTTGTCCGGGTGCGTCATTCGCCACAGCACCTCATCGCCGGGGTGCAGCAGCACGGGCGCCTCCAGCGCCTTGCCGAGCTCGGGAGCTACGGTGACGTGGTCGTTGTGGCCGTGGGTGCAGATCACCGCGACCACCTTGCGGCCACCGACGGCGTCGAGGATCGGCTCGGCGGTGTGCGCAGCGTCGAATACGACGACCTCGGAGTCGTCGCCGACGATCCAGATGTTGTTGTCGACTTCCCAACTGCCGCCGTCGAGTTCGAAGGTCCCGTGGGTAACGAGATGCTGGATCGCGGACATCAGAGCAGCACCACCGAGCGCAGCACCTTGCCCTCGTGCATCTTGTGGAAGGCGTCCTCGATGTCGCCGAGCCCGATGCGTTCGGAGACGAACTTCTCCAGCGGCAGGCGGCCCTGCAGGTAGAGGTCGATGAGGGTGGGGAAGTCGCGCTCGGGCAGGCAGTCGCCGTACCACGACGACTTCAGCGAGCCGCCGCGGGAGAAGAAGTCCACCAGCGGCATGTCCAGCCGCATGTCGGGCGTCGGAACCCCCACCAGCACAACGGTTCCGGCCAGGTCGCGGGCGTAGAAAGCCTGCTTCCATGTCTCGGGCCGGCCGACGGCGTCGATGATGACGTCGACGCCGAAGCCGTCGGTGAGGTCCTGGATAGTCTCCACGACGTCGAACTCTCGCGCGTTGACGGTGTGGGTGGCGCCGAACTTGCGGGCCCAGTCGAGTTTGGTGTTGTCGGTGTCGACGGCGATGATCCGCTTGGCACCGACCAGCGCTGCCCCCGCGACCGCGGCGTCGCCCACGCCGCCGCAGCCGATGACCGCGACGGTGTCGTCGCGGTTGACCGCGCCGGTGTTGATGGCCGCACCCAGCCCGGCCATCAGGCCGCAACCGAGCAACCCGGCGACCGCCGGGTCGGCCTCGGGGTTGACCTTGGTGCATTGGCCCGCGGCCACCAGCGTCTTGTCGGCGAACGCGCCGATGCCCAGCGCCGGGGTGAGCTCGGTGCCATCGGTCAGCGTCATTTTCTGCTCGGCGTTGAACGTGTCGAAGCACAGGTGGGGCTTGCCGCGCTTGCACGCCCGGCATTGGCCGCACACCGCGCGCCAGTTGAGGATCACGAAGTCGCCCGGCGCCACCGACGTCACGCCCGGCCCGACGGCCTCGACGGTGCCGGCGGCCTCATGGCCGAGCAGGAAGGGGTACTCGTCGTTGATGCCCCCCTCGCGATAGGTCAGGTCGGTGTGGCATACCCCGCAGGCGATGACATCGACCAGGGCCTCTCCGGGTCCGGGGTCCGGGACGACGATGTCCACCAATTCGACGGGTTCGCCCTTCTTGCGTGAAATCACGCCGCGCACGGTCTGACTCATGGCCTACAACCTACTGTCGGACGCCATACACGGCGCGGCCGGGCGTCCACCCACAAAGTGTGTCAACCGGCTCGCCAACAACCCGGTGTAGCGTCCGTGGGCGTGACGGCTTTGGAGACCACCGAAGAATTCACCGAAAGGATTGTCGCCACCCTCGACGGCGCCAGTCTCACGCTGCTGCTGAGCATCGGCCATCAGACAGGTCTGCTGGACACCATGGCCGGGCTGCCGCCCGCGACCAGTTCGCAGATCGCCGACGCCGCGAAACTCAACGAGCGCTACGTCCGGGAGTGGTTGGGCGGCATGGTCACCGGACACGTCGTCGACTACGACGCCGACACGGCCACCTACTCGTTGCCCGCCCACCGCGCCGGAGTGTTGACCCGTGCGGCCGGACCCCACAACCTCGCCGTGGTGGCGCAGTTCCTGCCGTTGCTCGGCGAGGTCGAGCAGAAAATCGTCGGCTGCTTCCGCGTCGGCGGCGGGCTGCCCTACAGCGAATTTCCGCGCTTCCACACGCTGATGGCCGAGGAGAGTGGGGCGGTGTTCGACGCCTCGCTCGTCGACGTCGTGCTGCCGTTGGTCGAAGGCCTCGTCGAGCGCCTGCGGGCGGGTGCAGACGTGGCCGACTTCGGCTGCGGCAGCGGTCACGCGATCAACCTGATGGCGCAAGCGTTTCCGGCGAGCCGGTTCACCGGCATCGACTTTTCCGGCGAGGCCATCGCGGCGGGCGCCGGGGAGGCGGCTCGCCTGGGCCTGACGAACGCGACCTTCGAAAGCCACAATCTCGCCGAGCTGGACAAGGCGGCCGGCTACGACCTGATCACCGTGTTCGATGCCATCCACGATCAGGCCCAGCCGGCGCGGGTGCTGGAAAACATCTATCGGGCACTACGGCCGGGCGGTGTGCTGCTGATGGCCGACATCAAGGCGTCGAGCCGACTCGAGGACAACGTCGACGTCCCGATGAGCACCTACCTCTACACGACCTCGCTCATGCACTGCATGACGGTGTCGCTGGCGCTCGACGGCGCCGGCCTGGGGACAGCGTGGGGAACCCAGCTGGCCACCTCGATGCTCGCCGGCGCCGGTTTTGGCGACGTCCGGGTGGCCGAGCTCGAGTCGGACCCGATCAACAACTACTACATCGCCAGGAAGTAATGGCGGCTCCCGACGCCCTGGGCCTCCTTGCCGAGTGGCCCGTTGCTCATGCCGCCGCGGCGGTGATCGGACCCGGCGGCGTGCTGGCCAGCCACGGCGACTCTGAGCGGGTGTTCGTGCTGGCGTCGGTGACCAAACCGTTGGCGGCCCGGGCCGCGCAGGTCGCCGCCGAAGAGGGTGTTGTGGATCTGGACACCGCGGCCGGGCCGCCCGGCTCCACGATCCGCCACCTGCTGGCGCATGCATCGGGGTTGGCGATGGGCACCGATCGGGTGCTGGCCAGCCCCGGCACCCGGCGGATGTATTCCAACTACGGCTTCACCGTGCTGGCCCAGACCATCGAGCGGGAGTCGGGCATCGAATTCGGGCGCTACCTGTCCGAGGCGGTGTGCGAGCCCCTGGCCATGGCGAACACCCGGCTGGACGGCGGCGCGGTGGAGGCCGGGTTCGGGGCGACGTCGACGGTGGCGGATCTGGCGGCATTCGCCGGTGACCTGCTGGTTCCGTCGACGGTGTCGGCGCAGCTGCATCGCGAGGCCGCTACGGTGCAATTTCCCGGTCTCGACGGCGTGCTGCCCGGATACGGCGTGCAGCGCCCCAACGACTGGGGTCTGGGTTTTGAGATCAGGGACTCGAAATCACCGCATTGGACGGGCGGGCGGAACTCGCCGC
The DNA here is from genome assembly GCF_900157365.1 of Mycobacterium numidiamassiliense. Classification (GTDB taxonomy): domain Bacteria; phylum Actinomycetota; class Actinomycetes; order Mycobacteriales; family Mycobacteriaceae; genus Mycobacterium; species Mycobacterium numidiamassiliense. Next base: position 2,768,469 of record NZ_FUEZ01000004.1, read on the forward strand.
GAACCTACGGTCATTTCGGCCAAGCGGGGGGTTTCATCTGGGCAGATCCCGATGCCGAGCTGGCGCTGGTGGTCCTGACGGACCGCGATTTCGGCGACTGGGCGCTGCAGATTTGGCCCGAGCTATCGGACGCCGTGTTATCCCAATTCAGCTAATTGGGACTGCACACTAGCGCAACAGGGGTCTCACAAGGCACACTAGACACGCAGGACACAAAAATTCGATGTAGCACTGTGCTTACCGGGTTCGCCAGGTCGTTGGGGAAGACGTCCCTCGCGGAACCGAAGGAGCAGCAGATGCGCACGTCGAATCAGTTCGCCGACGTTACGGCGGGTGTGGTGTATGTGCACGCCTCGCCTGCGGCGGTTTGCCCACATGTCGAGTGGGCGTTGTCGTCGACCCTGCAATCCAAGGCCAACTTGGTCTGGACACCGCAGCCGGCGATGCCCGGACAGCTGCGCGCCGTCACCAACTGGATCGGGCCGGTGGGCACCGGTAGCCGGTTGGCCAACGCGCTGCGCTCCTGGTCCGTGCTGCGGTTCGAGGTCACCGAGGACCCCAGCACGGGAGTCGACGGCCAGCGGTTCAGCCACACCCCGCAGCTGGGCCTGTGGAGCGGAGCGATGAGCGCCAACGGCGACATCATGGTCGGGGAGATGCGGCTGCGGTCGATGATGGCGCAGGGCGCCGACACGCTGGCCGCCGAACTGGACTCCGTGCTCGGGACGGCATGGGACGACGCGCTCGAGGTCTACCGCGACGGCGGCGACGCCGGGGAAATGACCTGGCTCAGCCGCGGCGTCGGTTAGGCGATAGCGGCGTCGGCTAGGCGGTTGCGACCATCAGATACCGGGACTGATCACCGACGCGATCGCACTGCGAGGCACCGACACCTGGGTGGCCTCTAACGCCGGCTGCAGCCCGTTCTGATCGAAGAAGAACACGATGGCGTCGTTGGTGATCGCGAAGCTCTGGTAGTTCGCCGGATTGAGTCCGGCGTCGGTAGGAATCGACACGGCCGACCCGTACCGGTCGGTCAGGGTCTTTTGCACGATCGGCAGGATCGCCTGTAGCGGTTGGGTTCCCGGCCGGAACAGTGCGTCGAAAGTGATCGGCGTGTGGGTGGCCAGGTTGTAGTTGAACGATTTGTACCAGGTCGACGGGTGGGCACCGCCCAGGTTCTGGTAGATCTTGGCCACCACTGATTGGGTACCGCTTTGCGGCGGCCCGGAGCTGTAGCGGTCGCTGGTGACGTCCAGCTCGGTGGGTGACGTCAAAGTGCTCAGTGGCCCGCGGGCATTGCCGTAGTCGTCGGCGACTTTGCTGAGGTAGCCGGTTATCGCTTGCTCGTCCGGATAGTTGGCCGGGAAGACCATGTCGATGTTCGAGAACGGTCCCGATGCCTCGAAGTGGCACATCTGATTTCCGTCCACGCGCGGGCACATTTGCGCGTCGGCACTGGCGGCCGCGGGCCACGCGATGGCCGCTGCTGCGGCGAGCGTCGCCACGATCCCCGCCATCTGAGCTGATCCGTTCACGTTGACTCCTTTGGTTTCCCACGGGCTTGCTTGTTGCCACCAGTAGATCGTGGGGAACTCAAAGCATTCTTGACGTGCGACGAAATGTCAGACAACCGGCGGGTGCGTCGGGGCGGCCGTCACCGGCATGTCGACATTGCCCTTGCACGCCCCGCTTTTGATATCGGTGTGAAAGACACCGGTAAGCACCCCGTTGGCGCCGGGCGTATAGACGGTGATGGATTTGGCGGGGTCGGGTTCGATTGTCCCGTCGGGCAATAGGCAGTCCCAATTCCACGTCATCTCGCGCACCCATTGCGACCCATTCCAGGTGAATTCGATGGTGCGCGGCATGGAGTCGTTTTTCGGCGGCGGGGGATTGTCCACCGTGGCAATGCAGGTGCCCGACGAGCATTTCGAACTAATCGAGACAATGGTGCGGTGCGGGCTTTCCGGCTGGCTGGCCGCCACGCTGATGCCGGTCTTGGCATTGGCCGACAGGGTCAGCAGATACTCGCCGTTCCACAGCGGATCCGCGGCCAAAGACGCCGGGGCGAGTCCCATCAGGCCCACCAACGGCGTCGCCGTCAGAAAAACAGCCGTAATAGTGCGATGTCCGGACATTCTTTCCTCCCGCAGGAGCGGCCATGCTGCGAAAACGCAGATCTGCCAAGATGTCGAATTCGGGGGTTCAGTTGTTACATCACCGGGGTCGCGCGGGACGAAGAATGTCCAGTGCGCCGGGTACCACATAGATCTCCGCGGGCAGCAGGCAGGCGAAGTCGCCGTCGGCGTAGACATTGATACCGGGGGATTCGACGTAGATCGTTGAGGCGCGTGCCGTCTTCACCGCGTCCAGCTGGACGTGGGTGCCGGTGAACACCGTCGGAAACAGCCGCAACAGCTTTGTCCGGGACGCTTCGGTCAACATGGTGATGTCGAGCAGGCCGTCGGTGTGATCCGCGTTGGGGCAGACCAGCATCCCGCCGCCGTAGCTGCGTGTGTTGCCGAAGGCCGCCAGCGTGATGTCGGCATCGATTTCGTGGGTGCCGTCGAGCACCATTCGAAATGGCAGCAGCCGCAGTTGCGACAATTCGGCCAGTATCGCGGTGTAGTAGCGCAATCGCCCGTGCGGCCACCTCATCCGGTTGGCCCGGTCGGTCACCAGGGAATCGAAGCCAGCGGCGGCCACGGTGCCGAACCACTTCTGGTTACCGTTGCCGTCGCGGATCCGGCCCAGGTCAATGGTTTCGGTCCAGCCGTCGATGACGACATCCGCGGCGGCCTCGGGATCCTTTGTGGGAATACCGAATTCACGAGCATGATCGTTTCCGGTGCCCGCCGGAATGATGCCGAGAGGAATGCCGGTGCCCGCCAAGACTTGCAGCGCATTGGAGACGACGCCGTCGCCGCCCGTCACCACTAAAGCGTCGGTGCCTCGTTCGAGTGCCGCACCGGCGAGATAGCGGGCGTCTTGCGCGTCGTCGCCGATGATTTCGACGACCTCGATGCCCTTGTGCTGGAGCCGGGCGATGGCGATCTGCGCGGCGCGAATGGCCGCGCCATGCCCCGACGCGGGGTTGGTCAGTGCGGTCACCTTGCCGATCTCACGCCGGTGCCGCTGGCCGGCGGAGGCGGGGTGATTGCTAGACATCGGCAGTCACGGAATCAGCTTGCCGGGGTTGAGGATTCCCGCCGGATCCAGTGTCGCCTTGACCGCGCGCAACACCTGCACGCCCAGATCGCCAACCTCCTCGCGCATCCAGGGCCGGTGGTCGGCACCGACCGCATGGTGGTGGGTGATGGTCCCGCCGGCGGCCATGATCGCGTCCGACGCGGCCTTCTTGGCGGTCCGCCACTGCTCGATCGGATCGCCGCGCTGGCCCGCGACGACCGTGAAATACAGCGAAGCGCCGGTGGGGTACACATGCGAAATGTGACACATCACCAGCGTCGGTGTGCCCGATTCGGCCAGGGCCGCGGTGAGGGCTTCGGTGACGGCGGCCTTGAGTGCGGGGACGTTCGACCAATTGGTAGCGGTTTCCAGCGTCTCGCACAGCGCGCCCGCGGAGAGCAGCGAGTCGCGCAGATACGGCGCGGCGAACCGGCCTCGCTCCCACGCCCGCGCCGGTTCTTCACCCAACGACGTGCCACCGTGGGTGGCCAGCAGTGCGCTGGTTTCGGCCTGCCGACTCTCGACGTGTTCCTTGGTGCCCTCGAAGACGGTGATGCCCAGGCAGCCGCCGGTGATCTGGTTTTCGCCGATCGCCTCGGTGGTGGCCAGGTTGATGCCGGTCTCCACCTCGTCGGAGAGTCGAATGACGGTGGGGCCGGTGGCATTTTGCGTGACGGCGCGCATGGCCGCAGCCCCGGTGGCGAAATCGGGAAACGACCATGCCTCGTAGCGGACGGCCTCCGGCGTTGGATGCACGCGCAGCCGCACCTCGGTGATGACGCCCAAGGTGCCCTCCGAGCCGATCAGCAGCTGGCGCAGGTCGGGGCCCGCGGCCGATTCCGGGGCGCGACCCAGATCCCACGTGCCCACCGGAGTGATCATCCGTAGCCCGCGGACCATGTCGTTGAACCGGCCGTAGCCCGCCGAGTCCTGGCCGGAGGATCGGGTCGCCGCGAAGCCGCCGATGGTGGCGTATTCAAAGCTCTGCGGGAAATGCCCCAGCGAAAAGCCGTGTGCGCCGAGTAGGCGTTCGGCGTCCGGGCCGGTGACACCGGCGCCGAAAACCGCCTGGCCGGACACCTCGTCGAGGGAGATCAGCTGGTCGAAACGGCGCAGGTCGAGGGAGACCACCGCGTTGAATATGCCGCGGGTGGGATTGAGGCCGCCGACCACGTTGGTGCCACCCCCGAACGGGATGACCGCGATGCCGTGCTCCGAGCAGTAGCGCAGGATCGCGGCAACGGCGTCCTCGTCGCCCGGCAGCAGAATCGCGTCGGGTGCATCTTGGGCCTCAGTGTCCTTGCGGCGCAGCAGGTCGATGGTGGACTTGCCGCCGGCGTGCAGCACCCGGTCGCGGTCGTCGGTGCGGCAGTATTCGGCACCGACGATGGCCGCCAGCGCGTCCCGGTCTGCTTGCGATAATGCCGATCCGAGCACTTGAACGTTGTCCAGATCCAGTTCTTTTGCCGGCGAATCATCCAGTCCGACAGCTTGTTTCAGGAGTGTGCGGATCCCGTCGGAGAGCGGCTTGGCCGCCGCGGCATCCCCCCAGGCATTCCATTTCATCGGTGGCAGGAGTTCGTCGAGATCCGTCATGCGTTACAGTATTACACATGCTGTCAATCAGTAACGCACCCGCGGACATCGGCGAGCGAATTCTTGCCGCCGCGGCCAGCTGCATCGTCGACTTCGGCGTGGACCGGGTGACGCTCGCCGAGATCGCGCGGCGAGCGGGCGTGAGCCGGCCGACCGTGTACCGCCGCTGGCCGGACACCCCGTCGATCGTGTCGGCGCTGTTGACCGAACATGTCATTGGCGTGATGCGTGAGGCGCCGTTGCACGGCGACGACCGGGAATCGCTTGTGCGCCAGATTGTTACGGTGTCCAATCTGCTGCGCCGCGACGAACTGGTCATGTCGGTGATGCACTCGCAGCTGGCCTCGACCTACATCACCGAACGCCTCGGAGCCAGCCAGCAGATGTTGATCGACGCTCTTGCCGAGCGACTGCGCGCCGCCCAGCGTCATGGCAGCGTCCGGGCCGGCAACCCCCTGCAGATGGCCACCATGGTGTTGCTGATCGCCCAGTCGACCATTCAGTCGGAGCAGATCGTGCGGCCGATTCTCGATGCCGACGCGTTGGCCACCGAACTCGCCCACTCGTTGAACGGATATCTGTCCTGATGACCGCAGCCCTAAACGCCGCACGCCGCGCAGCCGACTTGACCGCACTGGCCGACGGCGAACCGTTGGACGTGCTGGTGATTGGCGGCGGCATCACCGGCGCCGGGATCGCATTGGATGCCGCCTCGCGCGGTCTGCGAGTCGCGTTGGTCGAGAAGCACGATCTCGCATTCGGCACCAGCCGCTGGAGTTCCAAACTGGTCCACGGTGGTCTGCGCTACCTGGCGACCGGCAATGTCGGAATCGCCCGGCGCAGCGCCATCGAGCGCGGAATCCTGATGGCGCGCAACGCCCCTCACCTCGTACACGCGATGCCGCAGCTGGTTCCGCTGTTGCCATCGATGAGTCACAGCAAGCGCGCCCTGGTGCGTGCCGGATTTCTCGCCGGCGATGCGTTGCGGGCGCTCGCGGGCACGTCGTCGGCCATCCTGCCTCGATCGCGCAGAATCTCCGCCCAGCGCGTGGTTGGCATCGCGCCGACGGTTCGCCGCGACGGCCTGGACGGCGGCCTGCTGGCCTACGACGGGCAGCTGGTCGACGACGCACGACTGGTCGTCGCGGTCGCGCGGACCGCCGCCCAGCACGGCGCCCGGATATTGACCCACGTGGCCGCGAGTGAGGCGACCGGCACCTCAGTCCGGTTGACCGATCAGCGCGGCGGGGAATCGTTCGACGTGTCCGCGGCTGCGGTCATCAACGCCGCCGGAGTATGGGCGGGCGAGATCGATGACTCGCTGCGATTGCGGCCCAGCCGCGGTACGCATCTGGTATTCGACGCCAACACTTTCGGCAATCCGACTGCGGCGCTGACGATTCCGATCCCCGGCGAACTCAACCGCTTCGTGTTCGCGATGCCCGAGCAACTGGGCAGGGTTTACCTCGGCCTGACCGACGAGGCCGCGCCTGGCCCGATTCCGGACGTGCCCGAGCCGTCCGCGGGCGAGATCTCGTTTCTTCTCGACACGGTGAACACCGCGCTGCAGACGGCGCTCACGACGGCGGATGTGATCGGTTCCTACGCGGGGCTGCGTCCGCTCGTCGACACCGGGGAAGGACGCACCGCCGATGTTTCCCGCGAGCACGACGTCATCGAGTCGCCCTCGGGCGTGATCAGCGTGATCGGCGGCAAGCTGACCGAATACCGCTACATGGCAGAGGATGTCCTCGACCGCGCTATCGGTCTGCGACGGTTGCGCGCCGCGAGTTGCCGAACCCGAAACCTGCCGCTGATCGGCGCGCCGGCGAACCCCGGTCCGGCCGCCGGGCCGGGTGATGTGCCTGGCTCGCTGGTCGCGCGTTACGGCGCCGAGGCGCCCAGCGTGCTCGCCGCCGCCACCTGCGAACGGCCAGCCGAGCCGGTGGCCGAGGGCATCGATGTGATCCGGGCGGAGTTCGAATACGCGGTGACCCATGAGGGCGCCCTGGACGTCGACGACATCCTCGATCGGCGGACCCGGATCGGCCTGGTGCCGGGTGATCGCGAGCGGGTCGTGGCCGTGGCCGAGGAGTTCCTGGCGTTGCGGGGCTGACCGCATCGCGGGCGGTTCTTGCAGCGAGGCTCACCGCTCGGTAGCTTTTATCGGAACCGATCCGTATCGCGTCGAACCGGGGGATTTTCGCCATGGCTACCGAGGGCGTCCGACGCGACCGACCGCCGCGCACGGCACGCCGATCCCCGGTGAATAAGTCGGGACGCTTCGATCCGTCGCTCGATGCCGCGATTCTCGAGGCCGCCCTCGCGGGGCTTGGCGAGCTGGGCTACGAGCGGATGAGCATGGACGACATCGCATCCCGCGCGCGGGTGGGCAAGGCCGCGATCTATCGGCGCTGGTCGTCAAAGCCTGCCGTGGTCGCGGACGCGATCGCCCACTGGCGACGAACGCTGGGGCCCGTCGAGCCGCCGAATACGGGTGGCCTGCGCAGCGACATCGACGCACTGGTGGACGCAGTGCCGGACTTCGATGCGGACGCGCTCAACACGATCAAGGTGATCGTCGGTGTGGCGACGGCCGCGATGCACCATCCCGTTCTCGCGGCAGCGCTGGACGATCTCGCGCTGTCCACGCCCCGTCAGATCATCAGTGCGGTCCTCGACCACGCCGTGGCCCGCGGCGACATCCCAGCCGGTCGCGATTTGACGCTGGTGCCCGACGCGCTGATGGGCCTCAATGTCCTGCGAGTGATGACGGGACGGCCGATCGATCGTGTCTACGTTCGGCGCGCTCTCGAGACGCTGATACTGCCGCTCGCCGCCGCCGACCCCGGCGAGTAGGGCGTCCCGGTAGGGCGCGGACCCTTGCGCGTGACGAGCGCCCGTGCCAATCTGAGGAAAGAACGGAACTGACTGGTTCCGTATATGGCGGCGGAGGGAAATTGAGCAAGAACGTCACACGTGTCCCGGTGCTCATTGTCGGCGCCGGGGCTGCCGGACTGGCCACCTCCGCGTTGCTGGCCAAGCACGGGGTCCGCTCACTGCTGGTCGAGAAGCGGCGCGAGGTCTTCATCTATCCGAAGGCTCGAAATCTCAGCTTTCGCAGCTTGGAGATTCTGCGCGGCCTTGGCCTCAGCGACCAGGTCCACGCAATCGCTCGGCGCGAATCAACCTTGGTTACCAGGCCGACGCTGAACAGTGCACACGAAGAGCCCGCCATCGACCTCGACGCGATCTTCGCCGGCCTGGACACGCTCAGCCCCGAACCGCCCGGGCAGTATTGCCCGCAGAGCAAGTCGGAGCCGTTGCTGCTCAACGAGACTCGACGGCGTGGCGGCGAAGTGCGCTACGGGACCGAGCTCTGCTCCTTCGAGCCCGACGAGTCCGGCGTCACGGCCGTCATCCGCGATCGCGACACCGAAGAGCCCCAGACGGTGCGGGCCGACTACCTCGTCGGCGCCGACGGTGTGCACAGCCCGATCCGCGACGCGCTGGGCATCACAACGTCCGGCTTCGGTGCTTTACCGATCTTCGTCGTCTTCATCTACTTTCGGGGTCCCTGGCGCAAGTTCGTCGCGCAGCTGGGCGAAGGCGGCGGGGTGCAGGTGAAAAACGCTGAGGTGCAGGGCATTTTCGTCCCCGCCGAGGGCGACCTCGGAATGTTCATCACCACCTACTTCCCCGGCAAGGGGGAGACGGCCGATCAATTCACCCCGCAACGTTGCCGCGAGATACTCATCGAGGCGATCGGTGAACCCATCGATCTCGACATCGTCGAGGCCGCGGCGTGGCAGCCACACGAGCAGGTGGCCGACCGATTCCAGTGCGGGCGAGTCTTTCTCGTTGGCGACTCGGCGCACACGATGCCGCCGTTCAAAGCCGGGGGAGCGAACACTGCCATCCAGAGCGCGCACAACCTGGCCTGGAAGTTGGCCGCCGTCCTGCAGGGAACGGCTGGACCGGCGCTGCTGGCCACGTTTCACGCCGAGCGGCGTCCGGTCGGGAGCTTCGCGGCTCGTCAGTCGTTGGCGGGCCCGACGATTCCGTTGCTCCGATTGGACGATGACCGGCCGCTACTGCCGCCTGAGGAACAGTGCTCGATGTTCGCCCTGATGGTGGGCTACCGGTACCACTCGGCTGCGGTCCTGGGCGGCGAGCCGGGCGGTCTCGTGGAGGAGTTACACGCACAACCGGGCACCCGCGTGCCGCACGCGTGGGTGCGCGACAGGGTTTCGACCCTGGATCTGCTCGGCCCCGGATTCACCGTGCTCACCCGCGACGAGCGATGGTGCGCCGCTGCGGCTTCGGCATCGCTCGCGGCGCATTGCATCCACAGCGAGGAGTGGGCGGCGATCAGCGAACTCGGGCCGAACGGTGCGCTGCTTATCCGTCCAGACGACTTTGTCGGCTGGCGCGCCGACGAAATGCCCGACGACCCGGAAGGCGAACTGCGCGAGGCAGTTTCGGCCATTCTGTGTCGCCAGTAGCCGGGGGTTACAGCGGGATGTTCTTGTGGCGGCCGCGGCGAGCCGGGGCCTGAGCAAGTGCCTGAGTGAGCCTGCTGCGGGTGTGGGCCGGATCGATCTTCTCGTCGACCACGCCGATCTCGATGGCGCTGTCCACACCACCGGCGATCCGCTCGTGCTCGGCGGCCAACTCGTCGTGCAGCGCTTCGCGCTCGTCCTCGGGCGCGGCCGCCAGCTTCTTCTTGTGCAGGATGCCCACGGCAGCCTTGGCACCCATCACGGCAACCTCGGCATCCGGCCACGCGAACACCTTGGTGGCGCCCAGCGAACGGGAGTTCATCGCAATGTAGGCCCCGCCGTAGGTCTTTCGGGTGACCAGCGTGACCCGGGGAACGGTGGCCTCGCCGAACGCGTGCAGCAGCTTGGCGCCGCGGCGAACCACGCCGCCCCACTCCTGGTCAACACCCGGCAGGTAACCGGGAACGTCGACCACGACCACCAGCGGAACGCCGAAGGCGTCGCACAGGCGCACGAAACGTGCTGCCTTTTCCGCGCTTTCGGAGTTCAGGCAGCCGCCGAGGCGCAGCGGGTTGTTCGCCAGCACGCCGACGGTGCGGCCGGACAGCCGGCCCAGCCCGACGACCATGGACGGTGCCCAGTTGGCCTGGAATTCGTCGAAGGGCGCCTCCTCGTCCAGGATCGCGGTGACGATCGGATGCACGTCGTAGGCGCGACGCGACGATTCGGGCAACAGCGCGTGGATGTCGGTGTCACCGGCCTCGGCCTTGCTGCGGTCGAAATGCCCTTGCTGGCAGAACAATCCGATCAACCGGCGACCGCGAGCGTAGGCGTCCAGCTCGTCGTCGGCGACGATGTGGCACACGCCCGACTTCTTGTGGTGGGTCTCCGGGCCACCGAGTGAGGCCATGTCCACGTCCTCGCCGGTGACGCTGCGGACCACGTCGGGTCCGGTGACGAAGACCCGGCTTTCGGGCGCCATCACGATGACGTCGGTCAGCGCCGGACCGTAGGCGGCGCCGCCGGCCGCGAAACCGACGACCACCGAGACCTGCGGGATGTAGCCCGACGCGCGAATCATCGCCTCGAAGACCGTTCCGACGGCATGCAGCGCCTTGACGCCTTCGGCCAGCCGGGCGCCACCCGAGTGCCAGATACCCACGATCGGGCTCTGCTCCTCGATGGCGGTGTCGTAGGCGTTGACGATGTGCCGGCAACCCTCGATGCCCATGGCGCCGCCCATGACGGTTCCGTCGGTGCAGAAGGCGACGGTGCGCACTCCGTTGACGGTGCCCGAGGCCGAAAGCACACCGGAGCGGTCACGCTCGTGCAGCAGTTCGACGGTGCCCTCGTCGAAGAAGTTGCTCAGACGCAACAGCGGGTCGCGGGGGTCGAGAGACTCGCCAACCGCCTCGGGGGCCATGAGTGTCATCTCAATTCTCCTGTATCGCTAATGCTGCTCGGGTTACTGCCGGTTGGTCTTAGTACCGCCCAAACGCGATTGCGACGTTGTGACCGCCGAATCCGAACGAGTTGTTGATCGCATACTGATAGTCACCGGGCCGTGGTTTGCCCGCTACCACGTCCAAATCGATTTCTGGATCAAGGTTTTCAAGATTCAACGTCGCCGGAACGACCTGGTCGCGCAACGCGAGCACGGTCAGGATCGACTCCACGGCTCCGACCGCGCCGACCGAGTGGCCGAGGGCGGACTTGGGCGCGTACACCGCCGGCTTGTTGTTGCCGAGGGCGTTGTTGATGGCCTTGCCTTCGGCGAGGTCGCCGACCTGGGTGCCGGTGGCATGGGCGTTGACATGGTCGATGTCGCTGGGACTGAGGTCCGCAAGCTGGATCGCCCGGGTGATCGCATGCCCGGCCCGTTCCCCGTTCGGGTCCGGTGCCACCATGTGGAAGCCGTCCGAGGTGATACTGGCGCCCATGATCCGGGCCAGTATGTTGGCGCCGCGAGCCTTCGCGCTCGCCTCAGTCTCGATCAACATGAGCGCGCCGGCCTCGCCGAACACGAAGCCGTCGCGATCCTTGTCGAACGGTCGGCAGGCACCGGGGGGATTGTCGTTGTTGGTGGACATCACGATGCGCATGTTGGCGAACCCGGCGATCGGCACCGCCTCGATTCGTGTTTCCACGCCTCCGCAGATCGCGGCGTCGGCCTCACCGAGGACGATCTGTTGCCACGCCCGCGCGATGCCCTCGGACCCCGACGCACATGCCGAGATCGGTGTCATCACACCGGCTTTGGCGTGCCGTTCCAGACCCACCGCCGCGGCCGCGCCGTTGGGCATGTACTTCTGTACGGCCAGTGGAGACACCGCCTTCATGCCGCGAGCGCGCATGTCGTCATAGCTGAAGACGAGTTCCTCGGCCGAACCCAGTCCGGTGCCGATGGACACCGCCAACCGATTGGTGTCGATCTCGGGATTGCCCGCGTTTTCCCACAGGCGCCGGCTCAGGATGGTCGACATCTTCTGCAGATAACCCATCCGGCGTAGCTCGACGCGGGTCAACTGATGGTCGAACTCCTCGAGCAGGTGTCCGCCGATGCGGACGGGGAGGTTGAACTCCTCCACGAAAGGGTCTTCGAGCGTGCGGATTCCGCTTTGGCCGTCAAGCAAGAGCTTCCACGTGTTGTCCGCATCGGTCGCGAGTGCGGTCGTCATGGCCATGCCCGTGACGACCACAGTGGGGAGGGCTTTCCCCGTAACCAGGTCTGGCGATCGCGTCATTGGTGTAGCGAAGCTTCCTTCCGTGCTCAGTAACGCCCGAAGGCGAGCGCCACATTGTGCCCACCGAAACCGAACGAGTTGTTGATCGCGTACCGGTACTCGCCGTAGCGGGGTTCGCCCGCGACAACATCGAGGCCGATCTCGGGGTCAGGGGTCTCATAGTTCAGTGTGGGCGGGATAACGCCGTCTCGCAGCGTCAGCACCGTGAGTGCCGACTCCAGCGCGCCGACCGCACCGATCGAATGGCCCAGCGCCGACTTTGGCGCGTACACCGCGGCGGTGTCGCATCCGGCAACGCGGATGGCGTTGGCCTCTGCGGTATCGCCGATCGGCGTCGCCGTGCCGTGCGCGTTGATGTGGTCGACGTCCTTGGCGTCCAGGCCGGCCAGCTCCAAAGCGCGGGTCATGGCCCGACCGGCACGGACGCCGTCGGGCGCGGGGGCCACCATGTGGAAGGCGTCCGAGGTGATACCGGCACCCAGCAAGCGGGCCAACGGCTTGGCGCCGCGGGCCTTCGCGTGCTCTTCGGTCTCGATGAGCATGAGTGCTCCGGCCTCACCGAACACGAAGCCGTCGCGGTCCTTGTCGAACGGTCGCGAGGCCCCTTCGGGGTCGTCGTTGCGGGTCGACATGGCCCGCATCATCGAGAACGCCGCGATGGGCAGCGCCTCGATGGGCCCCTCGACACCGCCGGCGACGGCAACCTCAGCATCGCCCATGACAATCTGTCGCCATGCGTGGGCAATTGCCTCCGAGCCCGACGAACAGGCAGACACCGGGGTGATGACCCCGGCGCGGGCCCCGAGCTGCAGCCCGACGGTCGCCGCGGCGCCGTTGGGCATGATCATCTGAACGGCGAGCGGCGACACCTTGCGGGGGCCGCCCTCGTTCATCAGGTCGTAGCTCTCCACGATTCGCTCGGCGCCACCGAGTCCGGTGCCGACGACAACGGAGAAGCGGTCCGGATCGACCTCCGGGTTACCGGCGTTCTCCCAGAGCTGGCCGCTCAAATATTTGGCCAGGCGCTGCACGTAGGACATCCGTCGCAGGTCGAGTCGACCCATGTGGTTGTCGATCGGTTCCTTGAGGTGACCGCCGATCTTGACCGGCAGGTCCCACTTGGTGACGAACTCGTCCTCGAGCACGCGGATGCCGCTCTCGGCGGCCAGCAATCCCTTCCACGTGCTCTCGACGTCGGGCGCGATCGATGTCGTCGCCGCGACGGCGGTTACCACAACATTGGGGTAACCGCCGTTAGCAGTGGAAGGCTTGGTCACTTGCTGTCCGCTTCCAGCCTTGCCTGAACGTTGGCAACAGCTTCGGGGTTCTCGGCCTCGAGCTTGGCGCGCAGCGCGGCGGCGGCCTCGGGGTCTTCTTCCTCGAGCTTCTGGATGTAGGAGACGACGTCACCAACGGTGCGCAGACCGGCCAGGTCCTCGTCCGGGATCTTCACGCCGTACTTGTCCTCGGTCTGGACGGCGATCTCAACCATCGACAGCGAGTCGATGTCCAGGTCGTCGACGAACGACTTCTCCGGGGTGACCTCGGACGGCTCGATACCGGTTACTTCTTCGATGATTTCGGCAATACCGGCAATGATTTCTTCCTGAGATACGGCCACAGCCTTGCTTCCCTTCGTAATGTGTTGTGTGCAAATCGAATTGATGTGCTTTTTATTTGTGCTCCGGACGTGCTGGCGTCAGAGTTCTGCCAGTGAGTCCAGGTCCGCGGGTGTCTTGACAGCTCGCGTCGTAACCCCCCGAAGTTCGCGCTTGGCGATACCGGCGAGCGTGCCCGCAGGGGGGAACTCGACGATCGCCTTGACGTCGCGCTCGCGCAGCGTCGCGGTGCACAGGTCCCAGCGCACCGGCTGGGTCAGCTGAGCGACCAGTGCGTCCATCGCGGCGGCGGCCGAGGTCACCGGCTTGCCATCGCGGTTGGACAGCAGCGTGGCGGTGGGCTCGGCGGTCGCGATACCGGCCGCAGCGGCCGCGTAGCCGTCGAGGGCCGACGCCATGTACCTGGTGTGGAACGCTCCGGCGACGCCGAGGGCGCGGACCCGGGCCCTGGCCGGCGGGTCTTCCGCGAGCTTCTCGAGCGCGGTCAGCGGGCCGGCCGCGACGATCTGGCCGGCGCCATTGCGGTTGGCGGGGATCAAGTCGAGCGCTTCCAGGCGGGCCAGGACCTCGGCCTCGTCGCCGCCCAGCAATGCGGACATGCCGGTCGGCTCGGTGGCGCACGCCTTGGCCATCTCGGCGCCGCGGGTGGCGGCCAGCATCACGGCGTCGTCGGCGGAGATCACACCGGCGATCGCGTAGGCCGCGATCTCGCCGACGGAGTGGCCGGCGAAAATGAGTTCTTCGCTGCTGAGCAGGCCGCGCTTGGTCATCTCCTGGTGAGCGAGCAGCGTGGCAGCGACGACCAAGGGCTGGGTAACGGCGGTGTCGGTGATCTCTTCGGTGGTGGCGGTGGTGCCCAGTCGCACCAGATCCAGGCCACTGACTTTCGACCACAGCGCAAGCCGGTCCGCTGCGCCGGCCAATTCCAGCCACGGCGACAGCATTCCCTCGGTCTGCGAACCCTGTCCGGGCGCAAGCAATGCAATCACGTGTCTAAGAGAACACTGTGGAAACGGTTTTGTGCGGTGTAACAGATTATGAACCTTGTCTTAGGTTTTTGTATAGACCCTACAAAACAGGCCCCTAAGCTACGGTTTTGAGACCGTGCCGCGATCTGTTGCCTGGATCACTATTGCCGCTGAGGGGCCGCAGAAGCCCCTCTGACCGGGAGCGGCACCGGAGTCATTCCACTGCTACCGACACTAGAGGACGGCGTTGGGTAGCTGAGCTGGCCCACCGTGGCCGCCACTCGCAGGACGTAGGCGTCGCGCGGTTGGGTGGGATCACGGCCGGTGAAGTCGGTGATGCGCTTGAGTCGATAACGCACCGTGTTTGGATGAACGAACAACTTGCGGGCGCAGGCTTCGATCGCGCCGCCGGAGTCTAAGAAAGCTTCAAGGGTTTCGACGAGGGTGGGACCGGCGTCGGCCAGGGGTCCCATGACGTCGGTGTGCAATGCCACGATCGCCGAGGCGTCTCCCATCAAGGCGCGCTCCGGCAGCAGTTCTCGCGCCAGCACGGGCCGCGGTGCGCCGTGCCACCCGGCGACGGCGTTCATCCCGGATATCGCCTCGCTGGCGCTGTGATAGGCGGCGGTGAGCATCGGTGCGGTCGGCCCGATGACCACCGGGCCGTCGGCGAAGCCGCCCAGCAGGTCGCCCAGGAACTTGTCCGTCGGCGACAGGTGGCCCGACACGATGGCCACCAGCCAGGTGCCGTGCACGTCGGTCAGCGCCGCGCGGCCGTGATGGGTGGCGATGTCGCGGACGTGTTGGCTGGCCCGCTCGGTGCCGCCCTGGCCGTTGGTCCCGTCCGGGCCGGGCGCCGGGATCCCCACCACGACCGTCGCGGGCGCGGTGGTGTCCCAGTTCAGGGCGGCCGCACGAGACAGCAGTTCGGGGCCGGTGTCGCCGCGGACCACGGCGTCGACGACGCTGGCCTCCATTCGGCTGTCCCAGGTGCCGCGGGCCTCGGCCGCGTCGGCATAGGCGCTCGCGGCGGTGAAGGCCAGGTCGCGGCTGTACTTCAGAATTCCCACCGTGAGGGCGGTCAGCTGTTCCTCGGACCGGGCCAGCAGCGGCACGACCTCCTCGAAGAAGTCCATCGTGACCCGCACCATGTCCACGGTGTGCCGCAACGCGATGCGTTGCCTCAAGTCCTGGGGAACCAGTTCGAACGCCTTCGCCGTATAGCTGACGTTGCTATGCGGGTCCTGCATCCACTCGACGAAGTTCACCACGGCCGTCTGCACTACCAACGCCACGCTGGCGCGCTGGGAAGCTTCCAGATCGGCGAAGAACGGCAACCGCTCCTGCATGGCCGATACCGCCTCGGTGGCCAGCCGGCCCGAGTACTGCTTCAATCGCCGTAGCACCGACTCGGGGACCGAGTCCAGCAGCTCGAGGGGAGACCTCGGATGCTTGGCAAACGGACCGGCGAAGGGATTGTCATTCACCCCTAAAAGCTACGCCCGATTTCTGGAACTATCCGCCAAAGCGGCTCGCGGGTCTTAGGGGTGTCTTACGGAGTTCCGCTCGAGCCGGTCGACCATGAAGACTCAGGCGTTATGCGCCGGGGCCGGGATCGGTCGTCTGCTTCGGAGCGGCCCGCACGTCGTCGATCTTGTATTGACGGGCCGCCGCGACCGGCACGGACGGGTCGATTTCGCCGTCGCGGGCCAGCGCTTCGAGCACCGCCACCACTTGCGACTCGGCGTCGGTGTTGAAGAATCGCCGCGCCGCGGGCCTGGTGTCGGAGAAGCCGAACCCGTCGGTGCCCAGCGTCACGAAGGTGCCGGGGACCCACGGCCGGATCTGCTCGGGCACCGCGCGCATCCAGTCCGACACCGCGACGACAGGCCCGGTGATCCCGGACAGCGCCTTCGCCACGTATGGCACACCGGCGGGCTGGTCGGGGTGGCGCAGCTGCTCGCGCTGGATCGCCACCCCGTCCCGGTTGAGTTCGCCCCAACTGGTCACCGACCACACGTCGGTGGCGACATCCCACTCCGTGGCCAGCATCTCGGCGGCCTTGAGCGCCCCCGGCATCGACACCCCGGACGACAGGATCTGGGCCTTGTTCGAGCGTTGCTCGGTGGCGGTGTGGTACCGGTACATGCCCCGCAGCACGCCTTCGGGATCGAAGTTCTCCGGCTCCGGCGGCTGAACGTACGGCTCGTTGTAGACGGTGATGTAGAAGTACACGTTCTCCGGGTTCTGCCCGAACATCCGGGCCAGCCCGCTTTCCACGATGTAGGCGATTTCGAAGGCGAACGCCGGGTCGTAGGCGACCACAGCCGGATTGGTGGCGGCCAGCAACAGCGAGTGCCCGTCGGCGTGCTGCAGGCCCTCGCCGGTCAGCGTGGTGCGTCCCGCGGTAGCCCCCAGCACGAATCCGCGCGCCATCTGGTCGGCGGCAGCCCAGAGGCCGTCGCCGGTGCGCTGGAATCCGAACATCGAATAGAAGATGTAGATCGGGATCATCGGCTCGTTGTGCGTCGCGTACGACGTGCCGGCCGCGGTGAACGACGCCGTCGAGCCCGCCTCGTTGATGCCCTCGTGCAGGATCTGCCCGATCTCACTTTCCTTGTACGCCAACATCAAATCGGCGTCCACGGCGGTGTACAGCTGGCCGAGGCGGTTGTAGATCTTCAGCGACGGGAACCACGAGTCCATGCCAAAGGTGCGGGCCTCGTCGGGAATGATCGGCACAATGCGCGGGCCAACCTCCTTGTCCCGCATCACTTCTTTGAAGGTTCGCACGATCGCCATGGTGGTGGCGACCTCCTGGTGCCCCGATCCCTTCTTCAGCGGGGCATAGATGTCGCGGCTGGGCTGCTTGAGGGCCTTGGCCTTTGTCCGGCGCTCCGGCAAAAAGCCACCCAGCGTGCGGCGGCGGTCCAGCATGTAGCGGATCTCGGGGGCATCGGGGCCGGGGTGATAGTACGGCGGAAGGTAGGGGTCCTCTTCCAGCTGGCCGTCGCTGATCGGGATCCGGATGGCGTCGCGGAAGTCCTTAAGATCTTGCAGCGCAAGCTTTTTCATCTGATGCGTGGCGTTACGCCCCTGGAAGTGTGCGCCCAGCGAATAGCCCTTGATGGTCTTGGCCAGGATCACCGTCGGCTGACCCTTGTGGTCTACGGCGGCCCGGTAGGCGGCGTAAACCTTGCGGTAGTCGTGCCCACCGCGCTTGAGGTTCCAGATCTCGGAATCGCTCATGTCCTCGACGAGCGCCTTGGTGCGCGGGTCGCGGCCGAAGAAGTGGTCGCGCACATAGGCGCCGTCATTGGCCTTGTAGGTCTGGTAGTCGCCGTCGGGCGTGGTGTTCATCAGGTTCACCAGCGCGCCGTCGCGGTCGGCGTGCAGTAACGCATCCCACTCGCGTCCCCACACCACCTTGATGACGTTCCAGCCCGCACCGCGGAAGAAGGACTCCAGCTCCTGGATGATCTTGCCGTTTCCGCGGACCGGCCCGTCCAGGCGCTGCAGGTTGCAGTTGATGACGAAGGTCAGATTGTCCAGCGCCTCGTTGGCGGCCACCTGGATCAGCCCACGGCTTTCCGGTTCGTCCATCTCGCCGTCGCCGAGAAACGCCCACACATGCTGATCGGCGGTGTCCTTGATGCCGCGGTCGTGCAGGTAGTGATTGAAGCGGGCCTGGTAGATCGCGTTCATCGGGCCCAGGCCCATCGAAACCGTCGGGAACTCCCAGAAATCCTGCATCAGCCGCGGGTGCGGGTAGGACGGCAGCCCACCGCCGGGGTGGCTGTGCTCCTGACGGAAGCCGTCGAGCTGATCGGCGCTCAGCCGCCCTTCGAGGAAGGCGCGCGCATAAATCCCCGGGGAGGCGTGGCCCTGGATGAAGATCTGGTCTCCTCCGCCCGAATGCGTCTTGCCGCGGAAGAAATGGTTGAAGCCGACCTCATAGAGCGCCGCCGACGAGGCATAGGTCGAAATGTGGCCGCCCACACCGATTCCCGGACGCTGGGCGCGGTGCACCATGATGGCGGCGTTCCACCGGATCCAGGCCCGGTAGCGACGCTCGACGTCTTCGTCACCGGGGAACCACGGTTCGAGCTCGGTGGGGATGGTGTTGACGTAGTCGGTCGACGTCAGCGCCGGGATGGCCACCCGTTGCTCGCCGGCCCGTTCCAGCAACCGCAACATCAGATACCGCGCGCGCGACGGTCCGGAGCGCTCCAGCAGTCCGTCGAAGGACTCCAGCCACTCCGAGGTCTCCTCGGGGTCGATGTCGGGCAGATACGACGCCACACCTTCGCGAATCACCCGAACCCGGTCGGGTTCGCTTCCGCTGCTTGGGGATTTGGCCAAATCGTGGCGCGCGAACTCGGTGGTCAACTTCCGCTCCTGTTGTCGGCGGGGTTTTCTGCGTGCGTGTTCGTCACCATCGTGCCGTACCGGCGCCTCGGGCGGGTAACCGCAACCGATTCGCTAGCGAAGGGTTCCCCTCCAGTTTCGAAGCCGACACGAAGTCGGTGCGTCGGGGGCTTGGGGAATCCTGACCCGGTAACGTCAGAAGCCGTGCTCAACAGAGGGCGTGCCATCTCACGCACGCATGGCGGGGACGTCTCGAAGCGAGGCGTGCTGGCGATCGGGTGCGTTGCCGCTGCGCTGATGGGCATCGTCGGATGTACGACCGTCACCAACGGAACGGCCACGCCCGACACCAAGGTCGCCCCCGCGTACCGGCAGTCCGTGTCGGCGTCGGTGTCCGCGTCGTCGGCGACGTCGAGCGTCCGGGAGTCCCAGCGGCAGCAATCCCTGACGACCAAGGCCATTCGTTCCTCTTGCGAGTCGCTTGCCAACTCGAGCAAAGAAGCAATCGACAAGGTGAATCTCTTTGTGGGGGCGTTCAATGCGGGCCGCAACACCGGCCCGACCGAAGGCCCGGCGATCGCTGCCCTCAATGACAGCGCCGCAACGGTTTCCAACAGCTTCAACGATGCGCTGTCGTCGCAGTTGAAGGATGCGTTCAACGCCTATGTGGACGCCGCCCACGCCGTGGCGAACGCCATCGGCACCCACGCAGGGACCGGGGAATTCAACAAGCGGGTCGATCAGCTCAACGACACGAAGACCAAGGCGCTCAAACTCTGCCTGGCCTCCTTCTGAGGCCGAGTGTGACCCGGCTTCGGGTTGTGCGACGATAATCCCCAATCGCACGGCGCGCATGTTGAAGGAGGCTCCACGGTGGTCGCGGCGGATGACGCCTCTGACTTCGCTCGCAAGCTGGGCGTCCAACGAGATCAAGTTGTCCAAGAGTGGGGCTGGGACGAAGACACCGACGACAACATCCGCGCTGCGGTCGAGGACGCCTGCGGCAGCGAGTTGCTCGACGAGGACACCGACGAGGTGGTCGACGTCGCCCTGCTGTGGTGGCGAGACGGCGACGGCGACCTGGTAGACACCCTGATGGACGCGATCAGCCCGCTGGCCGAAGACGGCGTCATCTGGGTGCTGACCCCCAAGACCGGTAAGCCCGGCCACGTCCTGCCGGCCGAAATCGCTGAGGCCGCGCCCACGGCCGGGCTGATGCCGACCTCGTCGGTCAACCTCGGTGACTGGAGCGCCAGTCGGCTGGTACAGCCGAAGTCGCGCGCCGGGAAGCGTTGATGCTGCCGGTCGGCACAACCGCCCCGGACTTCACCCTGCGCGACCAGAACCAGCAGCCCGTCACCCTCAGCGGTTATCGCGGTGCCAAAAACGTCCTGCTGGCGTTCTTCCCGCTGGCGTTTACCCGGATCTGCCAGGGCGAGCTGGACCGGTTGCAGGATCACCTACCCGATTTCGAGAACGACGACAGTGTGGCGCTGGCCATCTCGGTGGGGCCGCCGCCCACGCACAAGGTCTGGTCGACCGAGAGTGGCTTTCTGTTTCCGGTGCTGTCGGACTTCTGGCCGCACGGTGAAGTCAGCCGGGCCTATGGCGTCTTCAACGAGCACGCGGGCTACCCCAACCGCGGCACCTTCGTCATCGACCGGGCGGGGATCATCCGATTCGCGGAGATGAAAGAGCCCGGAGAGGCGCGCGATCAGCGGTTGTGGACCGAGGCCTTGGCGGCTCTGAAGGGCGCAACGTTTTGAGTGCTTGCCCTCTGGGCGTGTAACCTGCCTGCGGCACGGGCGCGTAGCTCAGTGGTAGAGCTCTGGTTTTACACACCAGCGGTCGGCGGTTCGATACCGTCCGCGCCCACCAACATTCGTGCAGGTCATTCGGCCAGGTCTTGGAGGTCGGCGAGTACCCTCGACGTATTCGATTGTCAGAGGCGAGCACATGAACCTGGGCATCAAGCGCCGAGTGCATTGGGCGGCGGGGTACGGAGTTTCCCGCGCGCTGCTAAAGCTGCTGGCACGCCGAGGTGATCCGTTGGCACAGCTGGTCATCGATACCGACCAGCCTGAGAACGTGTATCAACTTGTCGAAGAGGTACGCCTGCGCGGGCGTTTCTCGGCATTCCTGGGTGGTGGCTTGGCCACCGCTGACGCGTCGATCGTCCGTGAAGTGTTGAGAGACGACCGATTCAGGACGATCAAACCGCGGGATCGGTCACCGAGTCGCCTCGCCCGGTGGATCCTGGCCAAGACCGATCCGAACGTGCTGAATGCTACCGAGCCGCCGTCGATGCTGGTCACCGATTCTCCCGAGCACGCGCGGTTGCGTCGCCTGGTGTCACGTGCGTTTACTCCGCGGGCACTCGAGGGGCTTCGGCGTCAAATTCAGCAGACGGCCGACAATCTGTTGGATGGCCTGGACGGCGACGCCACCTGCGACTTGATCGCCGGCTACACGGCTCGAATTCCCCTCGAAGTCATCGCTGGAATGCTCGGAATACCCCGTGCGGAGATCCCATATCTGCATGAATTCGGTGAGCCTGGAACCAGGCTCATCGCCAGCGCGGCGCCATCCTGGTGGGACTTCCAGGTATCGATGGAGGCATTGACCGAGTTCGAGCAGTACCTCGCGATGCATGTCGAGCGGCTGCGTCAGCGCGGCGCCGACGACAGCATCCTGGCGGCCGTCTTGCAGGACGGTGACCTCTCCGATTCCGAGGTCCGGATGTTCGCGGCGCTGCTGCTCGGCGCGGGGTTCATTACGACGACCCACGTCCTCGGTAAAGCGGTCGTGACACTCGTTCGGCATCCCGATCAGCTGGACCGCCTCCTGGCGAATCCGGAGGGCTGGCCCAACGCGGTCGAGGAGATGTTGCGCTACGACACTGCCATTCAATGGGGAGGCAGGGTTGCTACCGAGGCACTCGACATACATGGTCAAACCGTTCATGCGGGCCAGTTCATATTGCTGCTGCTTGGCGGAGCCAACCGCGATCCGGCAATCTTCGACCGCCCTGACGAATTCGATAGCACCCGCGCCAACGCGCGCGAACACGTCAGTTTCGGCAGCGGTATTCACGTCTGCCTGGGCGCGGCACTGGCACGCATGGAACTGCAGATCGGCCTGCAGTCGTTGTTTGCGCGTTTCCCGCAGTTGACCCTGGCGGGTGAGCCGACGCTGAATGACAGCATGGCACTGCACGGCCTCAGTCACTTGCCAGTGCGCCTGCGACCCGCAGCAGTCGTCGCTTCCTAATCGATCTCGACTCGTGCGCGAGCGCAAAAGATTAACGGGCGCCGTGGTGCCGGTTGTGGCAGTGTCTGGGGACGTGGGCGAGCTACCCGGTCTTGAAGGCGCGAGTGCGGGACGGACAGCGCCGGCCGTTGGGCCACTATCGGCCGATCAGCAGCCGGCGACCAAGGCGGATCTGTATGCGGCGGTGGACGCGCTACGCGGCGACGTGCGCGAGCTGCTCGACGAGGTCCGCAAGCTGATTCGGCAGGCCGATCGCCTTGTCGGCGAGGCCGAGCGGGCCAAGGGCGCGCACCCCGGCACCTTCGACGACGATCAGTGGTGACACGGCGGTAGCCGGGGCGGCTGTGGCCGGGTTCGCGGTCGGCGGCACTATGAACGGGTGAAGCCGTTTCGAATCGACGTTCCCGACGACGTACTCGAGGATCTGCGCACGCGTTTGGCGCGCACCCGTTGGCCGGAAGCCGAATGCGTGGACGACTGGACGCAGGGCATTCCACTGGACTACACCCGAGACCTGGCCGACTACTGGGCGACCACATACGACTGGCGGTCGCGGGAGGCCGCGCTCAACCGCTTCGACCAGTTCGTCACCGAAATCGGTGGATTGGACGTTCATTTCATCCACCAGCGCTCGCCACACGAGAATGCCTTCCCCTTGGTGATCACGCACGGCTGGCCCGGCTCAATCGTGGAGTTCCAGAAGGTGATTGAGCCGCTGACCAATCCGGCGTCCGGGCGCGCCGAAGACGCCTTCCATGTGGTGTGCCCATCGCTGCCCGGCTACGGCTTCTCCGGCCGGCCCAGCCGCACCGGGTGGGGAGTGGAGAAGATCGCCGAGGCGTGGGAGACGCTGATGGGAGGCCTCGGCTACGACCGCTACGGCGCCCAGGGCGGCGACTGGGGCGCGGCCGTCACCACCCAGCTCGGGCGAAACGGCAGCACTGGCGACAACCACTGCGCAGCAATACATTTGAATATGCCGATCGGCGCGCCAACGAAGGAGGCGCTCGCTGATCCCACCCCTGAGGAACAACAGGCCCTGGCTTCGCTGCGTGAGCACCAGAAGTGGGGCACCGGCTATTCCAAGCAGCAGTCCACGCGGCCGCAGACGCTGGGCTACGGGCTGGTCGATTCGCCCGCCGGCCAGCTGGCCTGGATCGTCGAAAAGTTCTGGGCCTGGACGGATTGCGACGGGCACCCCGAGAACGCGTTGACCCGAGACGAACTCCTCGACAACGTGATGATCTATTGGGTGACCGGCACGGCCACTTCCTCGGCCCGCTTGTACTGGGAGAGCTTCCGAACGTTCCGCGGCGGAGATCGCGTCGAATTGCCCACGGGCGTAGCCTCTTTCCCTCGTGAGTTGTTGAAGCCGCCGCGCAGCTGGTGCGAGCCGGCCTACAACATCACGCACTGGACCGACATGCCGAAGGGTGGGCATTTCGCGGCCTTCGAGCAACCGGAATTGTTCGTCGACGACGTCCGTGCATTCTTCGCGACCGTGCGCTAGGCGCTCGTCTAGACGATCCGCCAGCCGCGTCGCGCCCGAAAACGCATGTCCCACAAGTAAAGTTGGTAGCCGAAGATCCAGACACGTTGGGGGATCAGCCGATCGGCCAGCCGCAGGGCGGTCAGCAGACGTTCGAATCGGCGCTGCTGGCCCGGTGACCAGTCGAGCTGCATCATCGACCGGAACTCCGGGGACAAGAATCCCGTCGTCGCGAAAAGGTTGAACGGCCCCGCCAGCGCGTTGAGCGGCCACGGCAGAAAGACCACGGATGCCACTCCGCGCAGATGCTCGCGGACCGGCGGGTCGATGCGCAGCTCCTCGAGTGAGCGCTTCCAGTACTCGTCGAATGCAACCCGGTCCGCCGGCCACATCCGTTCGGCCACTTGCAGTGTGGTGCCCAGCCGCTTGGCGTCGCGGTAGACCACATCGGCGGTCGTGTCGTCTAGAGGGCCATAGAGAAACTCGTGCTGGTCGACAAAGTAGCGATACAGGCACGCGGCCACCCACAGCTGCAATTTGGGGTCAAAAGCATTGTAGGACAACGGGCTCGACGGCCGAGACCGGACCTGCCGGTGCGCGACGTCCACCGCATTGCGGATCAGCGCGCGGTCGGACTCGGTTCCGATGGTCGCGACCGCGAGGTAGGTGCCGGTGGTACGGGCCCGCTTGAATGGATGCTTGTAGACATTGCCGCTGTCCACCGGGCTTTCCAGCACGCCGTACCCGACACCCGGCAATGACAGCTGCATGATCACGTTCGCGGCGGGCAGCAATGTCGCTGCCGGGTTCAGCAGGTCGGCGACCCGGGTTACGCGCCGCTTCGTCGGCACCATGAGTTCGAGTAGACCACCTATGAGACGCTGCCGGGGTGTTTGTGACGACGCGGCAGGCCCGGATCGCCGGCGTGCTGGCCGGCTACCTGGCCGACCTCGCGCTGAGCGACCCCAAACGGGGCCATCCGGTCGCGCTGTTCGGTCAGGCGGCGGCCCGGCTGGAGCGATTCAGCTACCGCGACTCGAGACTCGCCGGAGCGATGCACGTGGGCCTCGCGGTCGGTACCGTGGGCCTGCTCGCGACGGTCGCGCAGCGGTCCGCCGCCCGTCGCGGCCGGCTATGGTCGGGCGCCGCCACCGCGACGGCCACCTGGGTGGCGCTGGGTGGCACTTCTTTGGGGCGGACCGGGTGGGAGATGGCGGCGGTGTTGGACCGCGGCGACGTCGAGGCGGCGCGGCGGTTGCTGCCCTCGCTGTGCGGGCGTGATCCGAACCGGCTGGACGAAGAGGGGTTGACCCGCGCGGCGGTGGAGTCGGTCGCGGAGAACACGTCCGACGCCCAGGTGGCGCCGCTGCTGTGGGCGGCCGCGGGTGGGGCGCCCGCGGCGCTGGGATACCGCGCCGTCAACACCATGGATTCGATGATCGGGTACCGCTCTGCGCGCTACAACCGATTCGGTTGGGCCGCAGCGCGATTGGACGATCTGGCCAACTATGCCGGTGCCCGGGTGACCGCCGTGCTGGTAGCGGTCTGCGCGCCGATCGTCGGCGGATCACCGTTGGGTGCGCTGCGCAGCTGGCAGCGGGACGCGGCGCGTCACCCCAGCCCCAACGCCGGCGTTGTCGAAGCGGCCTTCGCGGGGGCATTGGGCGTGCGGCTCGGTGGGCCCACCCAATACCTCCATGAGCTGCAGATCCGCCCGACCCTCGGCGACGGCCCGGCGCCCTCGGTCGCCGACCTGCACCGTGCGGTGGAGCTATCGCGGGCGGTGCAGGCCGCGGCGGCGCTACTGGTCGCTGCCGCGGCCGTGCGGTGGCGTTGAGTATGCGGTGGCGTTGAGTTTGCGGTGGCGGCGTCGAGTGTGCGGCCAGGGCGCCGTCGAGTGTGCGCTGGCGGCGTCGAGTGTGCGGCCAGGGCGCCGAAATCGCCGTTTTCCCGCCGTCAGTGCACGCTCAAAGCCGTCAGTGCACGCTCAAAGCCCTCAGCGCACGCTCAACGCCCTCTGCGAACGCTCACTGCCGGCGGCCGTAGCGGTCGGCGAGCTTCTCCTCGACGGTCATCGGAGTTTCGGGCGTCTGCGCCTGCGCTTCCTGGCGCGCCTCGCGCGCTTCGCGCTCTTGACGGCGGATCCGGACCTCGGAGTAGGCGAAATAGCCCAGCCCGATGGGCGCCAGGATGCCGAACGAGATCCACTGGATGCCGTAGGACAGAAACGGCCCGGCGTCCAGATGTGGCACGCCGATCACGCCGAGCCCACCGGGCTGGTTCTCCACCAGCTGCAGATAGGACCCGGCGAGCGGGGTCTTCGTCAGGGTCGAGACCTGTTCGGTATTGATCGAATACACCTGCTGGAAGCCGTCTCTGGTGAATGGGTCCTTGCCCGCCACGGTCGGCTCCGAGTCGCGCAGCCGGGCGGTGATGGTGACCGTCTCCTGCGGCGGACGGGCGATCGGCGGAACGTGGGAGCCCGGCTCGGGGCGGACGTAACCGCGGTCGACGAGAACGGTCGGCCCGTCGTCGACGGCGAACGGCGCCAGCACCTCAAAGGCCTGGTCGCCCTCCACGACTCGCAGCCGGGCCAGCAGCTGGACGTCGGGCAGGTAATGGCCGGTCGCCGTCACGCGGCGCCACTGCGCATTCGGTGCCGACGAATCCTGCTGTGGTAGAAGGGTTTTCAGCGGGACGGGGGCAGTGTTGAGGGAATCCTCGATCTGGTGGTTCTGCCGCGACGTCCTGCTGTTCTTTCCCAGCTGCCACGGCGCGAGCACCATGAAGCACAGATACGTGAAGGCGATGACCACCAGGATCAGCGCTATCCAGCCCGGCCGCAGCACGAATCCCAGGCGACGCATCAACCGTGCCCGTTCTGCGCCAACTGCTCGTCGACCCACTCGTGCAGACCGGGCAGGGCAGCCTCGATGACGGTGAAAACCTCTTCGAAGTCGGCGTGGTCGCCGTAGTAGGGATCGTCGACGTCGAGGGCATAGGCGGCCGAGCGCGGATCGAACGACCGCAGCATCCGGATCCGGTCGTCGTCCACCCCCAGCTGCTGCAACTGACGGAAATGATTGCGGCCCAAAGCGATTACGAGATCGGCGGCCAAGTGGTCGTCGTCGACCTGGGCGGCGCGGTGATCGGTGGAGTACCCATGGGCACGCAGCACCCGCGCCGCTCGCTCGTCGGCGCCACTGCCGACATGCCAGTTGCCGGTGCCCGCGCTGGTGACCCGCACCGCGTGCTCGAGACCGCGCGCGCGGAGCTGGTCGGCGAACATCTTCTCGGCCATGGGCGACCGGCAGATGTTTCCGGTGCAGACGAACGTCACGTGTAGCTCAGACACCCAACGCCCTCCGCAACTCGTCGATGGTCGCGGCGTGCGTCACGCCGGTGACGGAGAATCCGTCGGGGAAATCTGCCCGCCCATAGCCCCAGCCGACCACCACCGTGTCGATACCGTGCGCGGCGGCCCCGTGCACGTCGTGGCTGCGGTCGCCGACCATGAGCACCCGCTCGGGCAGCGGATCCAGCTGGGCCAGGGCGTGGGCCAGCACCTCTTCCTTGCTCTTGCGCGAGCCGTCGGGGCACGCCCCGGCAATGACCTCGAAATGCTGGTCGAGGCCGAAGTGTGCCAGGATGCGCTGCGCCGTTGGCTCCAGCTTGGAGGTGGCCACGGCCAGCCGCACGCCGGCACCGCGTAGGTCCGCCAGCAAAGTCTCGACCCCTTCGAACAGGCTGTTCATCGCCCACCCCCGGGCGCCGTACTCGGCGCGGAATGCCGCGAACGCCGCATCGGCATCCTCGCCAAGGCCCATGGAGTGGAACGTCTCGTCCATGGGTGGGCCGACGATCATGGCCGTCAGGTCACCCTCGGGCACGGCGGCGCCGATATGGCTGAGTGCGTGCAGGAAGCTGGAGACGATCCCTTCGGCGGAGTCGGTCAGGGTGCCGTCGAGATCGAATATCACCAGCTGCGGCGCCGCGCCATCGGCTGAGACTGTGCCTGTCACCCCACCATTGTCGTTGATCGGGTCTTGTGCGGCGCCGACGGTCTGGCCGGGGACGCGCCCGTTTCATTTCTGGGGGATTCTTACTGTGACTGGCAAACGTTTCCCGGCATACCGTTTTGCCAGCGCCTGGCACTCGGGAAGGAAACATCCATGACAGAGAGCACCCTCACGGCCGCCGAACAGGCGGAGATCGAAAGAGCCAACGCCTCTGGGCTGACTCCAGTGGTGTTCGTCCACGGTCTGTGGCTGCTTTCCGGCAGCTGGCAACGCTGGTGCGAGGAGTTCGAGGCCAGTGGCTACGCGACCATAGCTCCCGGCTGGCCCGGCGATCCGGCCACCGTGCAAGAAGCTTTCCGGCATCCAGAAGTGTTCGCGCACAAGAAGGTTCAAGCGGTCACCGATCACTACCTGGACGCCATCAAGGCGCTGACGAAGAAGCCTGCGGTCGTTGGTCATTCGTTTGGCGGGTTGATAGCGCAGAAAATCGCCGGTACCGGAGTGTCCGCGGCGACCGTGTCCATCGACAACGCGCCGTTCAGAGGTGTTCTGCCGCTGCCGATCTCGTCGCTGAAGTCGTCGTTCCCGGTGCTCGGAAACCCGGCCAACTACGGCAAGGCGATCGCGCTGACCCTCGAACAGTTCAAATACGGATGGGCCAACAACCTCGACGACACCGAAGCCAAGGAACTCTACGAAACATTCCACGTGCCGGCGCCGGCCGTGCCGCTGTTTCAGGCCGCGGTGTCGAATTTCAACCCGCTCAGCGAAACCCGGGTGGACTCCAAGAATCCCAACCGCGGTCCGCTGCTGGTGATCGCAGGCGAAAACGACCACACCATACCGCTGGCGATCACCGAGGCCACCTTCAAAATCCAGTCCAAGCACAACCCGGGAGTGACCGAGATCGAGCGGATTCCCGGCCGCGGCCACTCCCTGGTCATCGACGACGGGTGGAAAGAGGTCGCCGACGTTGCCGTGAAGTTCGTTCAGCGCTTCACCTGATTTCGCGCCACTGCCGTTTGGGCTGTTCTCGCGGTCGCGTGATCCGCCGCGCGGCGGCGCACTAGTGTTTCACGGATGGCGAGTCTGGACCCGAGCGCGCTTGCCGCGGCGCGCTATCACGGTGACCAGGCCGTCGCGCCCGGCATGCTGGACTTCGCCGTCAATGTGCGTCATCCGCGACCGCCGGGCTGGCTGATAGAGCGGCTGGCCGCCCGGCTGCCCCATCTCGCGGGTTACCCCAGTGCCCAGGACCAGCGCCGCGCGCAGGACGCGGTCGCGCAGCGGCACGGCCGGGCCCGCGAGGAGGTGCTGCCGTTGGCCGGTGTGGCCGAAGGTTTCGCCTTGTTGCCCAACCTTCGTCCGGCGCTGGCGGCGATCGTCGCGCCCTCGTTCACCGAGCCGGCCGTGACGCTGAGCGCGGCCGGAGTGCCGGTGCACCACGTGGTGCTCGAGCCGCCGTTCGTCCTCGACGGGGTGATGGATGCCGTGCCCGAGGACGCCGACCTGGTCGTCGTGGGCAATCCGACGAACCCGACCTCGGTGCTGCACACCCGCGAACAGCTGCTGGCATTGCGCAGGCCGGGCCGAATCGTGGTGGTCGACGAGGCGTTCGCCGATTCGGTTCCGGGCGAGCCGGCGTCGTTGGCCGGTATCTCGCTACCCGATGTGTTGGTGCTGCGCAGCCTGACCAAGACGTGGTCGTTGGCCGGCCTGCGAGTGGGCTACGCGCTTGGCTCGCCAGAAGTGTTGGAGCGATTGACCGCTCAGCGACCGCATTGGCCGGTGGGCACGCTGCAGCTGACGGCCATCGAAGCCTGTTGTGCCGCCGACGCGGTCGCCGATGCCGCCGCCGATGCCATACGGCTGGCGCAGTTGCGCACCGAGATGGTGGTCGGTCTGACCTCGGTGGGTGCCGATATCGTCGCGGGGCAAGCGCCCTTTGTCCTGTTCCGATTGCCGGACGCCGCCCACATACGAACAAGCCTGCAGCGCAGGGAGATTGCCGTTCGGCGTTGTGATACCTTCGTCGGCCTGGACGAGCGGTACCTGCGGGCCGCCGTGCGCCGGGAGTGGCCGCTGCTGGTGCAGGCCATCCACGAGATCTCCCAGGTATCGATGTGCGCGAGCAAGGGGGGACATCGGTGAGTGTGCGGCTATCCGACGTGATCGACGTGCTCGACGAGGCCTACCCGCCGCGGCTCGCCCAGTCGTGGGATTCGGTCGGCCTGGTGTGTGGCGACCCCGACGAGGTGCTGGACTCGGTGACCATCGCTGTGGATGCGACGCCGGCAGTCGTCGACGAGGTTCCCGAGGACGGCCTGCTGCTGGCCCATCATCCGCTGCTGTTGCGCGGCGTCGATACGGTCGCGGCCAGCACTCCCAAGGGCGCCCTCGTGCACCGCCTGATCCGAACCGGGCGTTCGCTGTTCACCGCACACACCAACGCCGACTCGGCAGCACCGGGAGTGTCCGATGCGCTGGCCGAGGCCCTGGGTCTCACCGTCGAAGCCGTGCTCGAGCCGCTCGCGGCGACCGCGGATCTGGACAAGTGGGTGATCTACGTGCCGCGCGAGAACGCGGAAGCCGTGCAGGCGGCGGTGTTTGACGCCGGCGCCGGTCAAATCGGCGACTATTCGCACTGCAGCTGGAGCGTCAGCGGTATCGGGCAGTTCCTGCCACATGTTGGGGCCTCACCGGCGGTGGGCAGCATCGGCCACGTCGAGCGGGTGGACGAAGACCGGTTCGAGGTCGTCGCACCCGCGCGAGTGCGGACCGATGTCCTGTCGGCGCTGCGCGCCGCCCATCCCTACGAGGAGCCCGCCTTCGACATCTTCGCGATGGTGCCGCCGCCCAGCGACGCCGGGCTGGGTCGCGTCGGCGTGCTGCCACGACCGGAACCGTTGCGCGCGTTCGTCTCCCGAGTCGGCGCCGCGCTGCCGCGGACGTCCTGGGGGGTGCGCGCCGCGGGCGATCCTGACACCGTGGTATCACGGGTCGCGGTCTGCGGCGGCGCCGGAGACTCGCTGCTGTGCACTGCATCGCGCGCGGGTGTGCAGGCCTATGTCACGGCCGACCTGCGCCACCACCCGGCCGACGAGCATCGCCGGGCGTCGGAAGTAGCCCTGGTCGACGTCGCGCACTGGGCAAGCGAATTCCCGTGGTGTGACCAGGCCGCCGGCGTGCTGCGGTCCCATTTCGGGACGGCGCTGGGGGTCCGCGTGTCCACACTGCGCACCGACCCGTGGAATCTTGGCGATGCTAGCGGGGGAGAAGAGTCATGAAAGCCGAAATAGCACAACAACGTTCGCTCCTGGAGCTGTCCGAGGTGGATGCTGAGCTGTCTCGCATCGCGCATCGGGCCGGGCATCTGCCGCAGAGCGAGGCCATTGAGAAGATGCAGGCCGAGCACATCGCCGCCGGCGATCGGGTGGCGGCGGTAAACATGGCGATCGAGGACTTGGATACCCAGGTGTCGCGGTTCGAGTCCGAGATCGATGCGGTGCGCCAGCGCGAAGAGCGGGACCGGTCCCTACTGCAGTCGGGGGGGACCGACGCCAAGCAGTTGGCCGACCTGCAACACGAACTCGAAACACTCGAACGCCGGCAGGGCAGCCTGGAAGATTCGCTGCTGGAGGTGATGGAGCGGCGCGAGGAGCTGCAAAGCCAGCTGGCCGGCGAGCAAAGCGCCATCGAGGCGCTGCAAGCGGACCTGGCCAGCGCGCAGCAGGCCCTCGACGCGGCCCGTGCCGAACTCGAACAGGCCCGCCAGTCCCATTCGTCGCGACGTGACGCGTTGGCCGCGACACTGGATCCCGACGTGTCGGCCGCCTACGAACGTCAGCGCGCCGGGGGAGGAGCCGGCGCCGCGCGTCTGCTGGGCCACCGGTGCGGCGCCTGCCGGATCGAGATCGACCGTGGCGAGATGGCCCGCATCACGGCGGCCGCCGAGGACGAGCTGGTGCGCTGCCCCGAGTGCGGTGCAATCCTGTTGCGGATCAAGGGAATCAGCCAGTGAAGGTTGTCATCGAAGCCGACGGCGGATCGCGCGGCAACCCCGGCCCGGCCGGCTACGGCGCCGTGGTGCACACCGGGGACCGCTCGGCCGTGCTGGCCGAGTCCAAACAAGCAATCGGCACCGCGACGAACAACGTCGCCGAATACCGCGGCCTGATAGCCGGTTTGGACGATGCCCTTCGGCTGGGTGCCACCGAGGCCGAGGTCTTCCTGGATTCCAAGCTGGTGGTCGAACAGATGTCCGGGCGCTGGAAAGTCAAGCACCCCGACCTGGCCGAGCTGCACGCGCAGGCTCGCGCACTGGCATCGCGGTTCGACCGGATCAGCTACCAGTGGATGCCGCGGGCCCACAACGCGCACGCCGATCGATTGGCCAACGAGGCGATGGACGCCGCCGATGACCAGGTCCAGAAGCCCGAGATTCCGGAGCCCGCGAAAGCGGTTGCGGCACAACCATCGCCGGGATGGAGCGGTGCACGCGGCACCCCTACCCGGCTGCTGTTGCTGCGACACGGACAAACCGAGTTGTCGGTGGAACGTCGCTATTCCGGACGGGGTAATCCCGAACTGACGGAGCTGGGCCGGCGCCAGGCCGCGGCCGCGGCAGGCTATCTGGCGGAGCGCGGCGGAATCGCCGCGGTGGTGTGTTCGCCGCTGCAGCGCGCGTACGACACCGCCGCCGCGGCCGCGAAGGCGCTGGGCCTGGACGTGACCGTGGACGACGACCTGATCGAGACCGACTTCGGCGCCTGGGAGGGACTGACTTTTCTCGAGGCCGCCGAGCGTGATCCCGAACTGCATCGTCGCTGGTTGCGCGACACCGGCACGCAGCCGCCGGACGGCGAAAGCTTCGACGAGGCCTTGGACCGGGTGCACCGGGCGCGAGCGCGGATCATCGCCAACCATCAAGGCACCACGGTGCTGGTGGTGTCACACGTGACGCCGATCAAGATGATGTTGCGCCTGGCCCTGGACGCCGGGTCGGGCATTCTGTACCGGTTGCACCTCGACCTGGCATCGTTGAGCATCGCCGAATTCTATTCCGACGGAGCGTCTTCGGTGCGGCTGGTGAATCAGACCAGCTATCTCTAGCTCACGGTTGGGATGACACGCCCGCCTCCCGCTGGGCCGTCAGCCGCGACCGTCACAGTCTGCTGCCGAACCAGCCGGTAGGGCAGGCGCCGTAGTTCGGTGCCGTCGATGCTGAAGACGAAAAAGTATGACCCCATCTCCTCGAAGGGCAGACTCGGCAGGTTAACGGCTAGCGCAACATTCTGGCTCGCGCCGGTCTCGAGGTGCAGCGGACGGCTGAGGTTGAACCAGAGGTCGATGCCGAACGGCTGAGGATCGGTCGAATTCGCCTGTACTTCAACCGGTTTACCATCAGCGCTCAGGAGGGCAATTCTAACTGCATGGTCTTTGTTCGTCTCGAGCCAAGGGACTTCAATGGTGAGCCCTATCGCCAGTGAGACCGACCAAGGGCCACGCCGGCCCGCCGGAACCACGGTTTGATCGATCCCGCCTCCCAATAGGTAGAGCCGGTTGTTCTGAACCTCAGCGTGATTGCACAGCAGGGCAGCTAATTCCATAATCGACCGCCTACTTCCAGCAGACCCAGCGACGTGATGTCCAGTACGGGCAGTACCGTAGCAGGCATTGCGGGTCAGCGGGACACAGTGATGGCCTCTTCCGGACAGTTCTGCTCACCGGTTTTGGCCTGCGACTCGAGTTCGCCGGGGACGTCTTCCACGAGCACGACGCAGTGGCCGACCTCGTCGGCATCGAAGACGTCCGGAGCCAGGCTGTAGCAGCGTCC
The DNA here is from genome assembly GCF_900157365.1 of Mycobacterium numidiamassiliense. Taxonomy (GTDB): domain Bacteria; phylum Actinomycetota; class Actinomycetes; order Mycobacteriales; family Mycobacteriaceae; genus Mycobacterium; species Mycobacterium numidiamassiliense. The sequence continues at coordinate 2,802,072 of NZ_FUEZ01000004.1, forward strand.
GTGTCCGGTGCAGCGGTCGGCGTCGACGACGACGCGGGTCATGAAACTCCGAAGATCAGTGGAAGCGATTCCACCGAGCGCAACGCTGCCGTATAGGCCAGCTGGGTGCCCGGCTTGATCTCGTAATCCGGTATGCGCCGGTGGAATTCGCGCAACGCCACCCGCAGCTCCATGCGCGCCAGATGGGATCCAAGACACCGGTGTGCGCCGCCGCCGAACGCGCGATGCCGGTTGGGGGTGCGGGCGAAGTCGACGACCTCTGGGTCTGTGAACTCCTCCGGGTCGGTGTTGGCGGCGCCCAGCAGCGGATTGACGCGCTCGCCCTTGCTGATCGGGCAGCCGCCGATCTCGAGGTCCTGCGTCGCGACCCGCGCGACGCCCGGTACCGGTGTCTCCCAACGCAACATCTCCTCGATCGCGTGCGGCAGGATGTCGGGTTGCTCGACCAGCTGGCGGCGGTGGTCGGGGTGGCGTGCCAGGTACACGAAGAAACAGTCGAGCGAGTCGGTGACCGTGTCGAGGCCGGCGATCAGGAAGAGGAAGCAGATGTCGAGCAGCTCGTCGCGCGACAACGGCCGATTCTCGCTGGCCACCGTCGCGGCGATCATCTGCGACAGCACGTCGTCGCGGGGGTTGGCGATGTGGTCGTCGATCGCGCGATCGAAGTAGTCGTAAATCTCTTGCGCCACTGGGGCCGAGGCCTCGTGGCGGTCCTCGAAGCCGTCGGCGCCTTCCGGACGGATGATGCCGTCCTTCCACTCGAGGAATTTGTCGAGGTCGTCCAGCGGCAGGCCCAGCAGCTGAAGAAACACGGTGCACGGAAGCGGTACCGCGAACTCCTCGTGGAACTCACATTCGCCCCGATCGGCGAACCGGTCGATCATCTGGTTCACCTGTTCGGCGACGCGCGGTTCGAGCCGCGCCATCTCCCGCGGGGTGAACAGCGGGTCGAGGATGCGGCGGTACTTCGCGTGCTCAGGCGGATCGACCTGCAGCGGAATCAGCGGGCGGGTGTTGCCCAGGTCCACGGCGTCCTTGGACGAGAACAGCTCGGTGTGCTTGAGAACCATCTCGATGTCGGCGAGTCGGCTCAGCACTATCCCTTGCGGCGACCGGAACACCGGAGACGACTCGCGCAACGCCTTGTACATCGGCTGGGGCTCGTCGAGACCTATCGCCGCCTGGTTTACGTACCCGTCGGTTTCTGTCATGCGGTCAGCCTGCCTCCAGCGCCCGTATTTTTGCAATGATTGAATTAATAGGGCAAATAGCCGACCTGGGCGCGTAGGCCGCTGGCCAGGAGTTTGTCCAGCGAGTACGGTGTTCGTGCGGACGAGTTGGCCGGGCGGCCGCGGCTCTTTTGAGTCGAGGAAAGTCCGGACTTCACAGAGCAGGGTGATTGCTAACAGCAATCCGAGGCGACTCGCGGGAAAGTGCCACAGAAAACAGACCGCCACCTTCGTGGTGGTAAGGGTGAAACGGTGCGGTAAGAGCGCACCAGCATTCCGGGTGACCGGAGTGGCTAGGCAAACCCCACCCGAAGCAAGGCCAAGAAGGCCGCACCGAGTGTGCGGCCGCGCAGGCGTTCGAGGGCTGCTCGCCCGAGCCTGCGGGTAGGCCGCTCGAGGCACCCGGCAACGGTGTGTCCAGATGGATGGTCGTCGCCGCACCGCCGTTGGCTATGCCGCGGCGGTGGGGAACAGAATCCGGCTTACAGGCCAACTCGCCCGCCCCGCCGAGCCGCGACGTCAGTGCCGCGCTTTGCGCACCGACTTGTCGAGTTTGCTCAGTGCGTCGTCGAGCTGCCGACGAGAGCTGTCGGCCAGCTCAGCCTCTTGCTGGTACAGCAGACCGTAGGTGAAGGTGTCCTCGCCGGCGGCGTACGCGGCGTCGGCCTGCTGCAACAGGTGTTCACGGCTGACCACACTGTCTTGATGATCGCCGAGTATCGTCTGGATGGCCTTGGCCTGCTTGGACACCTCGTCCGCGCCGGTAGCAGAAGCCGTGTACCGCAGTCGCTTGGCGCGCTTACGGATTCGATGTAGAGCCTCATCGACGTCGTGCTCGGGATCGTGGTCTTCGGAATCTTCTCGATCGGCGTCGTCCGACTCGGCGGCTTGCTCGGCCTGGGCGGCGGCCTTCGCCGCCTTGCGCACTTTCTTATAGGCAGCGTCGATGGTGACCGCCGGGGTTTCCTCGCCCGGCGCGGCTTCCGGGCTTTCGACCGCTATCGCATCCAGCGCGTCGAGCAGACGGAAGTAGCGCTGCGAGCGCATCGCGATCAACGACCGTCGCAGCCCGTTCTGATACCGGCGCTGTGCGCCCTCGACCAGACGCTCCCGCACCGGCCCCCGCACCAACTCCGGCGCGAGCCGGTCCAGCTCCTGCTCGTAGCGCTGCGCGAGCACCTCGGCGTCGCGCGCCACGCCCAAGACACCGGCGAGTTCGCGTAGCTCATCGAGAACCCAGGCGAATGCGCCGTCGTCGGTTATCCCGAGCGACTCTTGGGCGTCGCGCAGCAGGCTGCGGATCTTGCGGGTGGTCACCCGCATCTGGTGCACCGAATCGTCGGTGTCGGCGCGCACGGCGCGATCCCACACCAAGAGCTCGTCGACCTGCTCGGCCACCGCGCGCTGCACTGGGTCCTCGGGCAGCTGGGAGTTGTCGGACGGCACCGTGGTGCCCAGCACCCGCGCCAACTTGGAAGCGTGACCGGCGGGTTCGGCGCCGGCATCGAGCAACCGATTGCTCAGCCGACTCAGCAGCTCGGTGTCCGCATCCCCACTGGATTCGGCGAGCTCGAGCTCCCACTCGCGCCACTCTTGTTCGACCGGACCGGAGTCGGGGTCCTCGGTCGCGCCGGCTGCCCAGGCGGTCACATGGTCGTTGCTGAACTCCGCGAGTGCCGTGCCCGCCGCGCTGTAGAGCACCTGACTTTCGCGCTGGGTGGTGATCCGGGCGACCGGCTTGACTGGTCGGTCCCGGACAATCGCCAGCACCACGTCCAGCAAGTCGTCTGGCACGGAGTCCTCGGCCTCGGGCCCTAACGGCGCCCGGATCTCGGTGCGGGCATCGGGCCCGGCGGGCAACTTCAGGTGCCAGCCCGCGTCATGGCCACCGGTGCGGCGCCGCAACGTGATTTTGTTGCGCGCCAGATCCTGGCCCGGCGTGTCGAAGTACATCGCATCCAGCGATTCGATCGGCGACTTCTCGACGTGGGCCACCGCCGCGATGCCTTCGAACGACGGAGTGACCGTCGATTCGACGACGTCGAACTTGCGCTCTACCTCCAGATGGCGCGAGGTTTTTGGCGCGTTTCCAGGCATTTTCGGCTCCGTTGAGGGCGCGTCGCCGCGGTCTTAGACGGTCGTCGACGGTCGGGGATGAACACTCATAGGGTGCCACACCACGGTGACGAGGCGGCCAGCTGTGGCGGCTGCGGCGTGTCCGCCAGCGCTTACGGCGGGGGCGGCGGCGGAGGGTCTTCCGGCATAGGCGCGTAATCCCCCGGCGGCGGCGCCCAGCGCGCGATGGCGTCGCCGACGTTGGCGCAACCGCTCACCGAAACGCGCCGACCGGCGTTGACACAGACACTCGCGTCGGCCCGCCCGGCGGGTTGCGTCACGATCACGATCGCGGGGCCGATCGCGAACAAGGCCAGCAGTCCCGCCATCCAGCGACGCTGAGTCATCGTCAGACTCCTTCCTGCCACAGGCGAGCTGCTGTGGTCGGTCGCACTGCGGTGGGCGGACAGAGGATTGGAGTATATCGAGTTCGCCATCGACAGCCGGTGGGGTTTTGCCTTATTGATGCGCAAATTCTTTGCCGAGTATTTAGCCCCTATGTCGCGCTGAAACCGCTTATGGTTTCGGTGCGCGTAGTTACGGATTCCGGAAAAGAGGAGCCATCGATGGTGTCTTTCGCACACGCCACATCCCGCGTGATTACCGGCGGAATTGCCGCCGGCGCGATCAGCGGTGCAATGCTTTTCGGGGCCGTCGCATCGGCTGCCGCGGACCCCGCGGGTCCGGCGCCGGCACCCAACTGCACGGCGGCCGACCTGGCCCAGGTGTCCGCGGGCGTGGCCGCGGCGACCTCGGTGTATCTGTTCAGCCATCCGGACGTCAACGCCTACTTCACCAGCCTCAAGGGCCAGCCCCGCAGCGATCAGGTTGACCAGGTCAAGCAGTACATGGATGCCAACCCGCAGACGCACACCGACCTCGAAGGCATTCGCCAGCCGCTCACCGACTTTCACAGTCGGTGCAACATGGACTGATTCAGAAGCAGTGTTCTTCGGCGGGAAAGGTTCCGCTGGCGACTTCTTCTGCGTATTGCGTTGCGGCCCGGCGTAATTCGCCTCCGACGTCGGCGAAACGCTTGACGAATCGGGCGGCTTTGCCGTTGCTCATTCCGGCCATGTCCTGCCACACCAGTACTTGGGCGTCGCAGTGGGGCCCGGCGCCGATTCCGACGGTCGGAATGGTCAGCTTCCCGGTGATCTGAGTGGCCAATTCCGCTGGCACCATTTCCATTACGACGGAAAATGCACCGGCCTCGGCGACGGCGATCGCGTCGTGAACGGTCTGCTCCGCGGCGTCACCGCGGCCCTGCACCCGGAAGCCGCCCAGCGTGTTGACGCTTTGGGGCGTGAAACCGATGTGCGCCATCACCGGGATGCCCGCGGCGCATAGGCACGCGATCTGCTCGGCGACTCGCTCGCCGCCCTCGAGCTTGACGGCGTGCGCGCCGCCCTCCTTCATGAACCGGGTGGCGGCGGCCAGTGCGGCGGCGGGACCGGCCTCGTAGCTGCCGAACGGCAGGTCGGCGACGACCAATGCGTGGGGCGCTCCGCGCACAACGCCGCGCACCAGCGGAATCAGCTCATCGATCGAGATGGGCACCGTGGTGTCGTAGCCGTACACGACGTTGGCGGCCGAGTCGCCGACCAACAACACCGGGATGCCGGCCTCGTCGAAGATGCGCGCAGTCGAATAGTCGTAGGCGGTGAGCATGGCCCACTTGCGGCCTTCGGCCTTCATTTTCTGCAGATGATGGGTGCGGATTCTGGTTCGGGGCGCCTTCGAAGCTTCCTGCGCCGCGTTTGCACCGTAAACGTTCTGCTCAGACATCATTGTCCCTAAATGGTGGTCGGGTCGATCCTCGTGGCCGTCAAGGTCCCCGGGTTCGTCTGACTCAGGCCATTCTGCCATCTCTGTTGCGCAGATGCACCGCCCGATATGTGTGAGACATGCCATTGAAAAATGGCCGGCGAATGGGCGGGGATGGGCGAACTGGCTGCGGCCACCAGGTAGCCAGCCGATGTCGGCCGCACATCAGAATCTCAGGTTGGCTCTGGCAGCATAGGTGGGCATGGGCCTGTCTCGCCGCGACAAGATCGCGCGTATTTTGCTGATCTCGACGGCGATCACGACCACGGCGTTGGTCCTGGTGGGCTGTGTCCGCGTCGTCAACGGACGTGGCCTCATGTCGGAGCCCAAGCTGGGCCAGCCGGTGGAGTGGACGCCGTGCCGGGTCGTCGGCAGCTCGGTGAAGCTGCCCAGTGGTGCGCTGTGCGGCAAGCTCGCCGTGCCGATCGACTATGACCACCCAACCGGCACCGACGTCGCGGTGCTGGCGATGATTCGCTTTCCGGCCACCGGGGACAGGCTGGGCTCGTTGGTGATCAACCCCGGCGGCCCCGGCGAATCCGGGATCGACGCCGCCCTGGGAGTTGTGCAGACGATGCCCAAGCGGGTCCGCGAGCGCTTCGATCTGGTCGGCTTCGACCCGCGCGGCGTCGGGTCGTCGCGGCCGGCGGTCTGGTGCAACTCGGATGCCGACAACGACAGGTTGCGCACCGAGCCGAACGTCGACTACAGCCCTGCGGGTGTCGCCCATATCGAAGACGAGACAAAGCAATTCGTCGGCCGCTGCGTCGACAAGATGGGCAAGGATTTTCTCGCCAACATCGGAACCGTGGCGGTCGCAAGGGATTTGGATGCTATCCGCGCGGCGCTGGGTGACGACAAACTGACCTACCTCGGCTACTCCTACGGCACCCGCATCGGCTCGGCATACGCCGAGGCCTTCCCGCAGAAAGTGCGGGCGATGATCCTCGACGGCGCCGTCGACCCCAACGCCGACCCCACCGAAGCGGATCTTCGGCAGGCCAAGGGATTCCAGGACGCGTTCAACGACTTCGCGACCGACTGCGCCAAGCGGCCGACCTGTCCGCTGGGCACCGACCCGGCCAAAGCCGTCGACGTCTATCACAGCCTGGTCGACCCGATGGTCGACCCGAACAACCAGATGATCGGCCGGCCGGTGCACACCAACGACCCGCGCGGGCTGAGCTACAGCGACGCCATCGTGGGCACCATCATGGCGCTGTACTCACCGACGCTCTGGCACCACCTGACCGACGGCCTGTCCGAATTGGTCGACCACCACGGCGACACCCTGCTGGCCCTGGCCGATATGTACATGCGCCGCGATCCGCACGGCCATTACACCAATGCCACCGACGCGCGAGTGGCGATCAACTGTGTGGACCAGCCGCCAGTTACCGACCGCGCGAAGGTGATTGACGAAGACCGCCGCTCCCGTGAGATTGCCCCGTTCATGAGTTACGGGCAGTTCACCGGTGATGCCCCGCTGGGCACTTGCGCGTTCTGGCCGGTGCCGCCCACCACCAAGCCGCACGCCGTCTCGGCGCCGGGTCTGGCCCCGACCGTGGTGGTGTCGACTACCCACGATCCCGCGACCCCGTACAAGGCCGGCGTCGATCTGGCCAATCAGCTGCACGGCTCGCTGCTCACGTTCGACGGCACCCAGCACACGGTGGTATTCCAGGGTGACAGCTGCATCGACGACTACGTGGCGGCGTATCTGATCGGTGGCACCACGCCGCCCAGCGGCGCAAAGTGCTAGTGCCTTGTAACCCGGCGCATTAGCCACACCGAGTAGCCACGCGGGCCGAGACCAAGGCGTGACCTTTTCGCGATGTTACGGATTACTCGAAGCTGACACGATGTCCTGCATGTCGCGCCTGAAACCGTTGAGTTTGGCGCTGCTGTCGTTAGGAATTCTGTTCGCGGGCCAACAAGGTCTGGTGCTGCCGAAGGCTCACGCAACCCCGGAACCCGGTGCGGGCCAGACTCCGAACCCGGCTCCGCCGGCCGCCGCCGCGCCCCCGCTGCAATGGGGCAGCTGCAGCAAATTCCTTAACAACATCAGCGATGTCCCCACCGCGCAATGCGGCAATGTGTCGGTCCCGGTCGACTACAACAATCCCGGTGGGGCGCAAGCCAAGCTGGCGGTGATTCGCGTCCCCGCCACCGGTCAGCGCATCGGATCGCTGTTGATCAACCCGGGCGGACCCGGCGGGTCCGCTGTCGACATGGTGGCCGGGATGGCGTCCGACTTGAAGGGCAGCGACATCACCCGCGACTTCGACTTAGTGGGATTTGATCCGCGCGGGGTGGGGCACTCAACCCCGGCGCTGCGGTGCCGGACGGACGCCGAGTTCGACGCCTACCGGCGCGAACCGATGGTCGACTACAGCCCGGCCGGTGTGGCGCACATCGAGCAGCTCTACCGCCAGTTGGCCCAGCAGTGTTCTAGCCGCATGGGCAATGCGTTCCTGGCCAACGTCGGCACCGTAGCCGTCGCGCGCGACATGGACGCCGTCCGCCAGGCCCTCGGTGAGGAGCAGATCAGCTACCTCGGCTACAGCTACGGCACCGAGATCGGCACCGCCTACCTCGAGGAATTCGGTGACCACGTTCGGACGATGGTGCTTGACGGTGCCATCGACCCGACCGTCGGCCCGGTCCAGGAAAACGTCGACCAGATGGCCGGCTTCCAGACCGCGTTCAACGACTACGCCGCCGACTGCGGCCGCTCGCCGGCGTGCCCGTTGGGCACCGACCCGGCCCAGTTCGTCGCCCGCTATCACGCCCTGGTCGACCCGCTGGTCGCCAAGCCGGGAAAGACCTCTGACCCGCGCGGCCTCAGTTATGCCGACGCGACCACCGGCACCATCAACGCGCTGTACACCCCGCAGCACTGGAAGTACCTGACCAGTGGCCTGCTCGGCCTGCAGCGTGCCAGCGACGCCGGTGACTTGCTGATGCTCGCCGACGACTACAACGACCGCAATAAGAACGGGCATTACAGCAACGACCAGGACGCGTTCAACGCGGTGCGCTGCGTGGACGCGCCGTCACCGACGGACTCGGCGACCTGGGTTTCCGCCGATCAGCAGATCCGGCAGGCGGCCCCGTTCCTCAGTTATGGGCCATTCACCGGGAGTGCACCGCGGGACCTGTGCGCGCTGTGGCCGGTGCCCGCAACGTCGCAGCCGCACGCGGCGTCGCCGGTGCCGCTCGGCAAGGTCGTCGTCGTCTCCACTACGCACGATCCGGCGACCCCGTATCAGGCCGGGGTGAGCCTGGCCCGCCAGCTGGGCGCCCCGCTGATCACCTACGACGGGACCCAGCACACCGCGGTGTTCGCCGGTGACCAGTGTGTGGACACCGCGGCGACGCGGTATTTGATCTCCGGGATGTTGCCGCCGGCGGCCCTGCAGTGCCGTTAGTGCCGGCCGGCACGGCGTCCTCACAGCGGATCGGTAATGTGCGCCTAGCCGAAGCCGGAGCGGCCGCAGATGCTGCAAAGGGGCGCAGGGCCTCGCCGCCGCCCAACGTGCCGAACGAGGTCTGCCCGGATAAACACGGTCAGATTCCCCTGCTGAATCATGCCAATTTGCCCGCGGGGTGTAACTCGCTGACTTGTGGCGTCGGTCGCTTCCCGCCTTGCTGGCGCACCTCTGGGCCGCGGCGACGCACCCGTTTGACACGCCCGGAAACCGGGTCCCCCGCACTCCGTTGACCTGCGGCTTTTTTAACGTGTGTGCGCGGCACTAATTGCTTCCGTAACACAGATTTAACAGGTAGCTCCTACTGTGCGGGGTATGGATCGACAGAAGGAATTCGTCCTCCGCACGCTGGAGGAACGGGACATCCGCTTTGTGCGGCTTTGGTTCACTGACGTCCTCGGTTACCTCAAGTCGGTCGCCATCGCCCCGGCCGAACTCGAGGGCGCGTTCGAGGAAGGTATCGGCTTCGACGGGTCCTCGATCGAGGGCTTTTCGCGGGTTTCGGAATCTGACACCGTGGCAAACCCGGACCCGTCGACCTTCCAGGTGCTGCCCTGGGCGACCGCCTCCGGCCATCACCACTCGGCGCGGATGTTCTGCGACATCACCATGCCGGACGGCTCGCCGTCGTGGGCGGACCCGCGGCACGTCTTGCGGCGTCAGCTGCAGAAGGCCAACGACCTGGGCTTCTCCTGCTATGTGCACCCCGAAATCGAATTCTTCCTCCTCAAGCCGGGGCCCGAGGACGGATCGGTGCCCATCCCCGTCGACAACGCCGGCTACTTCGACCAGGCGGTGCACGACTCCGCGTCCAACTTCCGCCGGCACGCGATCGACGCCCTGGAATTCATGGGAATCTCGGTCGAGTTCAGCCACCACGAGGGCGCGCCCGGCCAGCAGGAGATCGACCTGCGCTTCGCCGACGCCCTATCGATGGCCGACAACGTGATGACGTTCCGCTACGTCATCAAAGAGGTTGCGCTGGAGAACGGCGCCCGGGCATCGTTCATGCCCAAGCCGTTCGGGCAGCACCCCGGCTCGGCCATGCACACCCACATGAGCCTGTTCGAGGGCGACGTCAACGCCTTCCACAGTCCCGACGATCCGCTGCAACTGTCGGACGTGGGCAAATCGTTCATCGCGGGGATCCTCGAGCACGCATCGGAAATCAGCGCGGTCACCAATCAGTGGGTCAACTCCTACAAGCGGTTGGTGCACGGCGGCGAGGCGCCCACGGCCGCCTCCTGGGGAGCGGCCAACCGCTCCGCGTTGGTCCGGGTCCCGATGTACACCCCGCACAAGACATCGTCGCGACGCATCGAGGTGCGCAGCCCCGACTCGGCCTGCAACCCGTACCTGGCGTTCGCCGTGCTGCTGGCCGCCGGGCTGCGCGGGGTCGAGAAGGGATATGTGCTGGGCCCGCAGGCCGAGGACAACGTGTGGGACCTGACACCCGACGAGCGCCGCACCATGGGCTACCGCGAGCTGCCGACCAGTCTGGACGCCGCCCTGCGCTGCATGGAGTCTTCCGAGCTCGTCGCAGAAGCCCTGGGGGAGCACGTTTTTGACTTCTTCTTGCGAAACAAGCGCTCGGAATGGGCGAACTACCGCAGCCACGTCACACCATATGAGCTGAGCACCTACCTGTCGCTGTAACGCGTTTGGTGACGGCTGGTCTGAGTGAACGCCGGGTTGCGCTACCGTTTTGGGCGTGACCAAACCCGCGACCGACCGCCCCAGACTGCCCAGCGTGGGTCGGCTCGGGTTGATCGACCCCCCCGCGGGCGAGCGTCTGGCGCAGCTGGGCTGGAATAGCGAAGACGACCAGGCGCACGTCGACCTGCTGTGGTCGTTGTCGCGCGCGCCCGACCCGGACGCCGCGCTGAAGGCGTTGGTTCGGCTCGCCGAGAACCAGGACAGCGGCTGGGATGAGCTCAACGCCGCCCTGCTGAAAGAACGTCCGCTGCGTGGCCGGCTGTTCGCGGTGCTGGGCTCGTCGCTGGCCCTCGGGGATCACCTGGTGGCCCATCCGCAGTCGTGGAAGCTGCTGCGGGGCAAGGTGAAACTGCCCACACGCGACCAGCTGCACGAGACGTTCCTCCGCTGCGTTGCGGACACGTTGAGCGACCCCGCGGCGGCGATTCCGCGGTTGTGCACGACGTACCGCGACCACCTGCTGGTGCTGGCGGCGCTCGACCTGGCCGCGACCGTCGAGGACGAGCCGGTGGTGCCCTTCACCGTCGTCGGTGCCCAGCTGTCGGACACGGCGGACGCGGTGCTGGCCGCGGCGCTGCGGGTCGCCGAGGTCACCGTGTGCGGCGACCGGACGCCGCCGCGGCTGGCGATCATCGCGATGGGCAAATGCGGTGCCCGCGAATTGAACTACGTCAGCGATGTCGACGTCATCTTCGTCGCCGAGAATGCCGATGCGACGTCGGCGCGGGTGGCCGGCGAGGCGATGCGGGTGGCCTCGGCGGCCTGCTTCGCGGTGGACGCCGGGCTGCGGCCCGAGGGGCGCAGCGGTGAGCTGGTGCGCACCGTCGAGTCGCATATCGCGTACTACGAGCGCTGGGCGAAGACCTGGGAGTTCCAGGCGTTGTTGAAGGCCAGGGCGGCGGTGGGTGACGCCGAGCTTGGTGAGCGCTACCTGTCGGCGTTGATGCCGATGGTCTGGGTCGCCTGCGAGCGTGAGGATTTCGTGGTCGAAGTCCAGGCGATGCGGCGCCGGGTCGAGCAGTTGGTGCCCAAGGATGTTCGGGCCCGCGAAATCAAGCTCGGCAGTGGCGGATTGCGCGACGTCGAATTCGCCGTGCAGCTGCTGCAGCTGGTGCACGGCCGCGGCGACGAGTCACTGCACGTCGCCTCCACCGTCGATGCGTTGGCCGCCCTGAGCGCGGGCGGCTACATCGGTCGCGAGGACGCGGCGAACCTGACCGCTTCCTACGAGTTTCTGCGGCTGCTGGAGCACCGGCTGCAGCTGCAACGCCTCAAGCGCACCCACCTGCTGCCCGAGGTCGACGACGAAGAGGCGGTGCGCTGGCTGGCCCGCGCCGCGCACATCCGGCCCGATGGCCGCAACGATGCTGCCGGGGTGCTGCGCGATGAGATCAAGCACCAGAACCTGCGGGTGTCGCAGCTGCACGCGAAGCTCTTCTATCAGCCGCTGCTCGAATCGATCGGTCCAGCCGGGCTGGAGCTTGCCGGCGGTATGACGTCGGCCGCTGCCGAGCGCCAGCTGGCCGCCCTGGGTTACGAGGGGCCGCAGACCGCGCTGAAGCACATGTCGGCGCTGGTCAATCAGAGCGGCCGGCGTGGCCGGGTGCAGTCGGTGCTGCTGCCGAGGCTGCTCAACTGGATGTCGTACGCGCCCGACCCCGACGGCGGCCTGCTGGCCTATCGCCGCCTGTCCGAGGCGCTGGCCGCCGAGACCTGGTATCTGGCCACGCTGCGCGACAAGCCCGCGGTGGCCAAGCGGCTGATGCATGTGCTCGGAACCTCGACCTATGTGCCGGACCTGTTGATGCGCGCACCCCGGGTCATTGAGAGTTACAGCGACGCGCCGGGCGGGCCGAAGCTGCTGCAGACCGACCCCGCCACGGTGGCCCGTGGACTGATCACTTCCGCGGCCCGGCACGCCGACCCGGTGCGCGCGATCGCGGGTGCCCGCGCGTTGCGCCGCCGGGAGCTGGCGCGGATCGGTTCGGCGGACCTGCTTGGCCTGCTCGAGGTCAGGGACGTGTGCGCGGCCCTGACGTCGGTCTGGGTGGCCGTGCTGCAGGCCGCGATGGATGCGTTGATGCGGGCCAATCTGCCCGAAGACGGCAAAGCGCCTGCAGCCCTTGCTGTTATCGGGATGGGCAGGCTGGGTGGCTCCGAGCTGGGCTACGGGTCCGACGCCGACGTGATGTTTGTCTGCGAGGCGGCCAACGGGGCCGACGAGTCTCGGGCGGTGAAGTGGTCGGCGTCGATCGCCGAGCAGGTCCGGGCCTTGCTGGGCACGCCCAGCGTCGACCCGCCGCTGGAAATCGACGCCAATCTACGGCCCGAGGGGCGCAATGGTCCGATGGTCCGCACCTTGGCTTCGTATGCCGCCTACTACGAGCAGTGGGCACAGCCGTGGGAGATCCAGGCCCTGCTGCGCGCGCACGCAGTCGCCGGCGACGCGGAGCTGGGCGAGCGGTTCCTGCTGATGGCCGACAAGACGCGCTACCCGAAAGACGGAGTGTCGGCGGAGGCGGTGCAGGAGATTCGCCGGATCAAGGCCCGCGTCGAGTCCGAACGGTTGCCGCGCGGCGCCGACCCCAACACGCACACCAAGCTGGGCCGCGGCGGGCTGGCCGACATCGAGTGGACGGTGCAGCTGCTCCAATTGCAGCACGCACACGAGATCCCGGCGCTGCACAACACCTCGACGCTGGAATCCCTGGACGTGATCGCCCAGACCGAGCTGGTGCCCGCCGACGAGGTGGACCTGCTGCGCGAGGCCTGGCTGACCGCGACCCGGGCCCGCAACGCGCTGGTGCTGGTGCGCGGCAAGGCAACCGACCAGCTGCCCGGCCCCGGACGTCAGCTCAACGCGGTCGCGGTCGCCGCGGGCTGGCCCAACGACGATGGAAGTGAGTTCTTGGACAACTATCTGCGAGTGACGCGCCGCGCAAAAGTAGTGGTGCGCAAGGTGTTTGGCAGTTGAACCCGGAAGCGCGCGCGTTTGACGCCTCCTTCGAGGTGCTCAGCGTGGAAGAGGCTGTCCGAGTGACGGGCCGGTACGCTCCGTTGGCCGACGCGGTAAGGGAACTCATCGAGGCCACCATCCTTACCGAGGTCGACGGCGGCGTCGTCGACAACGCCCGGGCGGCCATCGAGGGTGTCACCGAGTCGCTTCGCCAACGCACCCGTTCGGCCAAGGTGAGCTATCGCGTCGACGGTCGCCCGCTGCCGCTCGGCAATGCCGCGGTCGGCGTGTGCAATCCCATCGCCCCGCCGATCGTCGTGCATCAGGAGGGCGGCGGCCGGTGCTGGAGTGAGTTCGTCCTGGGCTTGGCCTACGAGGGCCCGCCCGGTCTGGTGCACGGCGGCGTCAGCGCCCTGGTGCTCGACCACATGCTCGGCGAAGCCGCCAGCGAGGGGCTGTCCAAGGCGCGCTTCACCGGGACGATCACCGTGAAGTATCTGCGCGGCACCCCGCTGGGGCCGCTCCGCTCCGAGGCGTGGATCGAGCGCCATGAGGGCGTCAAAGTCTTTGCGCGCGGGACGATCTCGGACGCCGCAGGGGTGACGGTGGAGGCCGATGGCGTCTTCATCGAACCGGCGTGGGCAAGGGACGGCCAGTGAAGTTCTACATCAGTAGTGCCTTCCTGAATACCCGCGAGATCGTCGAGATCGCCAGGGCCGCTGACGAGCTCGGCTACGACGGCATCGGGATACCCGACCACGTGGTCAACCTGGAGACCCTGGAAACGCCGTACCCGTACACCAAAGACGGGGAACGACGCTGGCAGCCCTTCACCGATTGGCCCGATCCCTGGGTCCTGGTCGGCGCACTGGCCCAGGTGACCTCCCGGCTGCGATTCGTCACCACCGTGTACATCCCGGCGATGCGCAATCCCTACTCGGCGGCCAAAGCCATTGGTACTGCGGCAGTTTTGGCGTCGGGCCGGATCGAGCTGGGCATCGGCGTCGGCTGGTGCCGTGAAGAATTCGCGTTGATGGGCGAGCAATTCGCCGCCCGCGGCAAGCGCACCGACGAGATCATCGAGTTGATGCGGGCGCTGTGGCAACCCGGTTGGACGGAGTTCGACGGAGAGTTCTATCCGACGCCGCGGCTCGAGATGCAGCCCACCCCGCCGCCGATACCCGTGTACGCGGGGGGGCTCAGCGACGCCGCACTGCGCCGCGCCGCCCGCAACGACGGGTGGATCGGCGACCTGATCAACACCGATCGTGCCATTGAGGCCGTCGGCAGGCTGCACGAACTTCGTCGTGAAAACGGGTTATCTGTAGCGGATTTCACCGTCCTGACACCGCTCACCGACGCGTTCACCCCCAGCGATTACCAGCGCGCCGAAGACGCAGGCATCAGCGGCATCATCACCATGCCGTGGATGTTCTACACGGGGCCCGACGCGACGCTTCACGACAAGATCGACGGCATGCAGCGGTTCCGCAAGGACCTGGCGCTCGACCGGTAGACGTGAACTTTTCGACAACTTCCGCGTTGCTGCTGAGTTTGCCCCCATACTCGTCGCATGACATTCACGGTGGTTTTCAGCAACGGCAGCCCGCGCGACTACGGCGCATTTGACACCTTCGAGGTCAGCGATTCGGGCGTGCTGCTGATCAAGATGCAACGCGAGGACGTCAGCCGGCACTACATCGCTCCGGGCGCTTGGCTCGAGATCGTCGAGATGGCCGACGGCCATCCCATCAAAGGGTCGCGGGGGATATTGGCCACCCGAACGAACCCCAATATCGTCAGTTAGGGCGGCCCGCCGAAGTTGGTACGGTTGATGGGGCAACGTTGCTGCACGAGGACGGCGGGAACATGAAACACGGATCGTATGTCGTCATGGCAGCGATCGGCTTGGCCGCAGCGGGCTGTGGCAGTTCGCCCAACTCCGGCACCACGACATCGACCAGCACGACGATCTCGAAGACCGTCACGGCGTCGGTGTCGCAAGCCACGACCACCACAGGCGCCAACACCGACTTGCGGCCGCTGATACCCGTGCCGCCGAACACCGCGCGAACCGACGGTCCTGACTCCATCGGAGAAAACGGGATCCGTCTGCATTTCCTGGTCAACGGAGCACCCATGGACGTCATGGGCGCGTATAAGACTGCGCTGCAACAGAAGAACTGGTCGCTGATCGTCGATAGTTCGAGTGGTGGCAGCGGAGGCGGCGGGGCCACCTACACTGCGACCAACGGCAACGCCTTCGGAATGTTCAACGGAGGCGGCTGGGGCGGCACCACCGACATCGATGCCTGCGCTTGGCCATCGAAGCCGTCGGACACCTCCTGCGGCCACCGTCGATAACGAATCAACTGCGGGAGAAACGTGACAGTACGAAGCCGGGTCGTTGCTCTGGCCCCGACCATTTTGGCGCTGGGCTTGCTGCTCGCGCCCCCTGCCGCCGCCGACACCTACACAGACCAGCTGGTGGCTCGGTTCGACGCGCGCACGCACGTGGTGGCCGACTCGGCGGCCAGGCCGCCGCTGCAGAACGCCGACCAGGTCAACCAGCAGATCCTGACCACCCGGTGGGCGTGGAGCAGTGCACCGCCGCTCTGGGTCGCGGCGGTCGCGCCCAACCAGACCGGCACGACGACGCCGGACGCCATCCACGATGTCATCCTGGGTCGCAACGCTGAGTTCAGCGGCGTCATCCTGGTCATCGACTCCCGCGGGTACCACGTCCGCGCCTACAACGTGCCGAAGTCCGTTGCGGACAATGTGGACTCACTCTTGAGTCAGTCGGCTCGGGATCACCGCAATGATCCGTTTGGCGCGACCACTGAGTTCGTCCAGAAACTGGCCGACGTCAGTGTGGCATCCGGTTCACACGTCACGACGTCTCCTGTGACGAGCCAGAAGCACAGCAGCTCATCCGCGCTGTGGACCATGCTGATCCTCATCGGCATCGTGGTGGCGGTGGTGGGGCTGATCGTGTTCGCCGTGAGTCGAAACAGTAAGCGCCGCAAGGACGCCGAGGCGAGCGACCAGGTGAAGCAGGAGTTGATCAACGCCGAATCGGGTGTCAATGACATCAACAACGCGGTGGTCACCGGTAGCGGCGTCGACGTCAGCGCCGAGGCGACGAAGGCCAATTCCAGCCTGTACGAAGCACGTAACGCCTACCAGCATCGTGACTACACCTCGGCGCGGGCGCACCTGCGGGTGGTGGAGTCGACGGTAGCCAGGGCTTACCAGAAGCTTTACCCCGATGCCAAGCCCGACGTGAATGCGGTGAAGTCGGTCCCGGAGGCGGACCGCAAGCAGGCGAGCGTGCAGACGACGAACCCGGAAACCGGTCAGAGCGTGACGATCAACAACAACAACTACAGCACCTCGCCGCAGCCGGGATACCAGAATTACTACGGGGGCGGCTACCACAACGGGATGTTCTTCTACCCCGGCTATTACCCGTACGCATTCTGGGGGCCGGGCTGGGGCTGGGGGCTCACCGACATCCTGCTGATGGACGCGCTCCTGGATGACCACTGGGGTGGCAGCTACGAGCGGGGCTTCGAGGCGGGTCAAGATTCGGCTTGGGCGGACACCGGCTACGGCGGCGGCCAAAACGTCGACTACGACAGCCAGCAGGGGAATGTCGGATTCGACGGAGGCAACCAAGGCTCGTCTTCCGGCGGCGGCGACGTCAGCTTCGCCGGCAGTAACGACGGCGGCGGTTACGACTCCGGTGGCGGAGGCTTCGACTTCGGCGGATTCGGCGGGTCCGATTCCGGCGGTGGCAGCTTCGACTTCGGTGGCGGCTCCGACTTCGGCGGCGGGTTCGATTCCGGCGGCGGGGGGGACTCCGGCTTCTGAAACACGTTGGCCTGGCAGTGGATTCGGTTAGCTGGCGACTTTGGCGGCGATCTGGCGCGCGACGTTGACTCCGGCGTCGCGCGGGGCGTCGGACTGATTGAGGTTGCACTCATCGACGTCGACGACGACGTTGTTGGCCACCGTCAGCGCGCGCTGGCAGGATTCCCATGACCAACCGGGGCTGGCGTTGCGGGTATACGTGGCGCTCAGGGTGCCGCCGGTGTTGGCGACCGGCCCCACGGTCCACAGCTGATCGGGTGCGTTGACCCGGGTCATGGTGAATTGCCGGTTGGCGCAGGCCGGCCACTGTTGGGCCGAGGTGGTGAAGAACGCACCCGCATCCTGCGCGGAGGGAAACAGCACCACAGATTGATCGACGCCACGAGTCCACTTGCCACCGGGTTCACGGATCACGTTCTCACGAAAAGCTTTCCACCCGCTGCCGGCATAGACCGGCGCGATCGCGTTGCCCGCCAAGGGGCGGCAGGCCGCGTCTGCCACATGGCTGCTGTTGTCCTCCATATCTGTGGTCGTTTCGGCGACCGTCGCCCCAGTGATGCCGAGCGTGGTGTCGACTTGGTCGGGAGTGAGCAGTAGCCCATCCAGTGCGGCCTCCGCGACGGGGGCACTCGGGCGAGAGGCGGCGGATGGCTGCGGGGCGCCGGCGGACTGTGAGGTGGTTCTGGGCTGCAGCAGAACATAGCCGGTGACGCCGGCGCCGGCGACAAGTATTACGACGAGCGCAGCGATTAGCCCCAATTGCATCTGTCGCCGCCGCACGTTTCGTCGTGTGCGGGGGTCGACCCGCTGCTGGCCAGCTGGGGCTTGTTGCGTCGCAACGAAATTCGGGTCGACCGGTAGCCGCGGCGCGGCGGCCTGGGTCACCGGCATGGCCGGCGCCGGGGGAGACGCGAAAGATGGTGGAAAATAATGATTTTGGTCGGGCTGCCGGGTGCTCATCGCACGCTGGGCGGCGGTGGCCAGCTCAGCGGTGGTCGGGTACCGTTGGTCCGGGTCTTTGGCCATGCCGATCGCAATCACCGTATCGAGCGTGGCAGGCACGGTGGGATGGCTGATCGACGGGCGCGGCGGCGGGGCCATCAAATGCGCGGTGATTTGCTGCTCGGCGCTGTCTCCCGGAAATGGAGTGGCCGCGGTCAGGCACTCATACAGCACGCACGCCAACGCATAGACGTCCGAGCGGGCGTCGACCTCACCGGCTCGCATCCGCTCCGGGGACATGTAGTGCCAGCTGCCGATAATGCTGCCGGTGCCGGTCAATCGGGTCTCGTCGGCGCCACGGGCGATCCCGAAATCGATCAGGTAGGCGAAGTCGTCCTCATCGAGCAGGATGTTCGACGGCTTGACGTCGCGGTGTACCAAGCCGATTTTGTGCGCGGCGTTGAGCGCTTTGGCTATCTGTTCGATGATGCGTACCGCTCGCGCCGGTTCGAGCGGCCCGTCCGCCAGTATCTCGTGCAGGTCACGGCCCTCGATCAACCGCATGTTCACGAATAGCCGGCCGTCGATCTCGCCGTAGTCGTGAATTGGGATGATATGCGGGCTGTTTAGCTGCGCTGCCGCTTCTGCTTCTCGGCGGAAGCGCTGCACGAACGTGTGGTCCTGGGCCAGCTGCGGCGGCAGCAGTTTGATCGCCACGGTTCGGTTGGTCGCCGTGTCGTGCGCGCGCCATACTTCGCCCATGCCGCCGCGGCCCAGCAGTTCGATGAGGCGGTAGCGACCAAACGGAGTGCCATCCACCGGCTCACCATACGCAGCCGGGTGCGCCGCTGGAGTCACCGGAGCTGTTTTGTTTCGGCACCGATTTCGGCGGCGGATTCGCCTTCCGGCGGTCTAGTGGACTCCGGCTTCTGGGAAGCGTTGAGCGCCAGAGCCTTTACTGCTTCACGTTGTTGGCCATCTGGTCCGCGATTTGGACACCTTGGCTCTGGACGACGGGGGCGCAGGCCACCACGTCGAGGACAACGCCGGACACCGCGCTCAGCACGCGCTGGCATTGACTGGTGCCATCTTTGCGCGTGCGCTGCAGCGTGATCTTGGGGGCGGCGCCGCTAGGGGTCCCAAAATTCCAGTGGCCCGTGCCGCCGGAGGCGGTCACTGTCACGGCTGAGCCGGCACAAGCCTTCCAATTGTTCGCCGACGCCGCCACGAAGGCGTTGGCCGCATCGGCGGTCGGAAAGCTCACCGCGGCTTCGTAGACTCGATAATCGCCGCCGGTGTGCAACAACTGACCGCGCACCCCAGTGAAGCCGCTGCCCGCGTAGGCCGGACCCTGTGTCGGATAGAAAGCATTGAGACAGTTCGGGTTTGACAGCTGCCACTCCGGTGCCATGTCCTGCGACTGGTTGCCGATGTCCATGCTGGGCACGCCCATGATGGTGCTGACTTCCGGCGCGCCGAGCAGGACAGAGTCGAGGGGAGTAGACGGTGCCGGCGCAGGGACCGCGCCGCCCGGCGCCGTGGGCGCTGCTCCGCCGGGCGCGGCGCTCCCAGGCTGTGCCGGTGCCGATGGTGCGGCCTTGGGCGTGGTCGCCGTCTTCTTTGCCGGACCCTGGGTGGCGATCACAATTGCCACGACGATCGCGATGACGACCGCCGCTACGGCACCGCCGACGAGGATCATCCGCTTGCGGGAATCCTGAGTGGCGCTTGCACGTCCGGCCGGCTCAGTCGAGACACGTTGTGTCGTCGCATCACTGGATGCATTCGATTGTTTGGGGGGCGTCGCCTCCACAGTGGCCGTCGTCGATTGATCTGCCGGGGAATCGGACGACTCGATCGAGGCCAGCACGTTGTCGATGTCGTTTCGCGTGCGGTAGGTGACGTCGTGTCGCATACGCATCATGCGCAGCAGTTGGGCGATATCGCTGCGGGCGCTGGGGTCGTCGCCGTCCTCGTCGAGTCCGCTTCGCAGTTCGACCAATAGTTGTAGCTGCTGCTGCGGGCTGAGCTCCTTTTCCGTGAGCTGGTTACCCAACCGGGTGATGTAGCCGAACGGCACCGGCGGCTCGTCGGGCAGCGGGTCCGGCAGCGGTTGGGGCTTATCGACGAGCGAGTGGATGGCTGTCACCAATTGAATGCTGGCGTCAACCGTCGGGTCCCGGTAGTCGATGATCTGCAGCGCGGCAAGGGGATTGACGCGCATGCTGCTGATGTCACCAATCCGAACGGGAAGGATCGGCCGATTCAGGGCCTGCGCGTAACGCAGCTCGGACTGACTGGGCTTGGACTGCAACCAGTTGCTGGACAGCGCAACGACGAACACGTCGCAGGCGCGGATCTGCTCCAGGATCTGGGCCCACCAGGAGTCGCCGCCGCCGAGCTCTTGGTCGAACCAAACCTGTTTGCGGGCCCGCCGAAGAGTTGCCGCCAGTGCGTCGACGGCTGACCGATCCTGGCTCGAGTAGCTCATGAACAAAGTCATCGCAGTTCCCTCACGGTACGACTGAATTCGACGTTATTGAAACTTTCTGTGCTTCATTGATATTGGGCTGCCCACCATTGATACATGCTGTCGAGGCTCGCAGTTGGCGGCTGGCCTCTTGCGTCACCGGTTACCAGTTGCGACTGAATCGTCCATATCACTTCGAACCCGTCGCTGACGAGGCACCCAACCTGACCTTCGGTGTGCTGGGCCGAAGAACGTTGCCACGGTTGGGGTGACATGGTCGTTCCCGGGCACGGTACAAAGTTGAGGCTGCTGAATGCGTTGTTCTGCGTGGCCTGGTCCGGATACAGGTGATACACCAACGCCACAAAGGCGTTGCCACTTGCCGTCGCCGTGCAATGCACTGCCGCCAGCGACCCAGGGTGGGAAGGCGCGGCGGGTGTGCAACGGTCGCTGTTGGGCACCATGGCCAGCAATCGTGATACGGGGTCGCCGGCGGACGCGGTCCCGGCACCGGAAGCGGTCGAACGTCGGAATGACGACGCGACGCCACCGCCCGACGACGATGTGGTTCCGACGACGACGGCAACCACGACAACGGCCGCGACGAGCAGACCGACCGCGCCCAGGACGAGCTTGGTACGTCCGGATGTGGGGGCCGCGGTCGGTGAGACGCGGTCAGCGGTTTCCGGGGCCGGTGCGAACTGGGTGGGTGCTTTCGCTGTGGCCGAATCGACGACACTGGCCGGCAGCGTCGCGGTTCCGGCATTGATGGTGGCGCCCGTGGTTGTCAGCGCGAGGTGTGCGGCGTAGGCGAGGTCTTTCGCCGTCGCGTATCGCTGGTCAGGATCCTTCGCCATGCCGGTGGCGACGACGGCATCCATCGCTTCCGGCACTCCCGCCCGCAGCACCGATGGCCGCGGCGGAGGCAAGGTCAGATGCCCGACGACCTGTTGTTCGGGGGTTTCGCCCGGATAGGGCTGCTGGCCGGTCAGCGCCTCGTGCAGTACGCAGGTCAAGGCGTAGATATCGGCGCGGGAGTCGGCGTGCCCCGCGTTAAGCCGTTCGGGGGACATGTACGCGGCCGTGCCCATCGTCGCGCCGGCGGCGGTCATCGTCGATTCTCCAGCCGCTCGGGCAATGCCGAAGTCAATCAGGTAGGCGAAGTCGTCCTCGGCAACCAAAATGTTGGACGGCTTGACGTCGCGGTGCACCAGCCCGATCTCGTGCGCGGCGGTGAGCGCCGAGGCGATCTGCTCGACGATTCCCACCGCGCGGGCGGGCGGCAGCGGGCCTTCGTCGAGCAGGGCGTGCAGGTCGCGCCCCTTGATCAGCCGCATGGTGACGTACAGGCGGCCGTCGACCTCACCGAAGTCATGGATCGGGACCACATGGGGTTCGTCCAGCCCGGCCGCTGACCGCGCTTCGCGGCGGAATCGCTCCTGGAATGCCCGATCGTTGGCAAAGCTCGGCGCCAACACTTTCAGCGCTACCACGCGATCCATCTCCGGGTCGTAAGCGCGCCATACCTCGCCCATGCCGCCGCGGCCCAGCAACTCGGTCAGCGTGTAGCGGCCGAACGGCGTTCCTTCCACTGGGCCCCTCCGACGTCCATCGGCGATCAGGGATAACGCGACCTTAAGCCCTGCTCACCGCGCTCGTCTGGATTTCGACGCATCACACACCGCGCGGGCCGCGGCGTACCCGGCCTGCACCGCCCCCTCGAAAAAGCCCGTCCAGACGGGGGAGACGTCGGTGCCGGCCCAGTGAATACGGCCGATCGGCAGCGCGATGGCAGTCGCATAGGTGGTCAGGGTGTTCGGCGCCAGCACCGCGTTGTAGGCCCCGCCCGTCCATGACTCAGCGGCCCAATTCTTCTCGTCGAAATCGACGGGGTGCATCGCTTCGTCGCCGAAGCAGGCCGCCAGCTCGCGGAGCACCGATTGCTTGCGGTCGTCGTCGGATCGGTCGGCAAAGTCGACGGCTGGTCTTCCCGCGACGAAGCCGGTCAGGATCCCCGGTTTGCCGCCGGGTGGCGAGCTGTCGGCGGTGCCGAGGACGATGCCATCGCTCACCGCTTCTCCGCTGAGTCCAATGTCGCGCCACCACGCCGTCGGATAGATGGCGGCGTATTTGAGGACCGACCCCATCGGGGCTCGCTGGGTGAATTGGCTGCGGCGGGAGGGTAAGGGTGGCCGGTAGTCGATGGCTCCGGCCAGATGCGGTGGGGCTGCGACGATCACGAAGTCGGCGCGGTAGCTTGCGTCGCCGGTCGTGACCGTCACTCCCCGGTCGTCGTGCTCGATTCGCACCACGGGCCGTCCGAGTAGAATTCGGTCACCCAGTTCGGCCGCCAGCAGCTCGGCGATTTGCCCCGCGCCGCCGTCGAAAAGCCATCGTTCCGGCTGCTCCTCGTCGGGCCCGGCCGCATACGAAGCGACGGCGAACAGCATCGACGTCGCACCCGGGTCGGCGCCGCCTTCGCCAAGCACCCAGTGGTTGATGCAGAACCGGGCGAATTCGGATTCGGTGGCTGTGGCCAGCCAACTGGTGACGGTCTGAGCGTCCAGAGCGTGGGCGTCCGGGGTGAGCCAGGGACGCTGAGTGTCCACGGTCGCGGCCACTGCGCGGAATCGCTGCCACACTCGTTGTGCCTCAGCCGCATCGGCGGCGGATGTCGCCGGCAGGGCGACGGCCGGGGGAAAGGAATCCTCAATGATGGACCGGGCGCCGCGGTAATTGACGATGGTACGCCCGGTGGCATAGCTCTCGAAGTGCTTGACGCCCAACGACTCTGCGAGGGACAGAACCCCGATGTGGGTGGGGCCGATCCACTGTCCGCCGAGATCGATCCACCCGCCGTCGATGACGGGCCTGCGGAGCATTCGACCGCCGACACGGTCGCGAGCCTCCAGCGCCAGTGTGTCTTTGCCCCGCGCGACGAGTTCACGAGCCGCACAGAGCCCAGAGAGGCCGGCGCCGACCACGACGACGTCGGCCTTGCCATCGTGACCTGTCGACATGAAACCTCCTGTCGCACAAGGTATTTAGCTCGACCTAGACGAAACCACCCGCCCCGCAACCAATGTGGCCGCAGCACGGGTGGCCCCGTCTAGACGGATTTATACGTCGTAGTACAGCGCGAACTCGTAGGGATGCGGCCGCACCTGGACCGGCAGGATCTCGTAGTCGCGCTTCCAGCTGATCCACGTCTCGATCAGGTCAGGCGTGAAAACGCCTCCCTCGGTGAGGTATTCGTGGTCAGCTTCGAGACGGTCGATCACCGCGGACAACTGAGTGGGTGCTTGCGGAATGTTCGCGGCCTCTTCCGGCGGCAGCTCGTAGAGGTCCTTGTCGACCGGCGACTGCGGCTCGATCTTGTTCTTGATGCCGTCCAGCCCGGCCATCAGCATGGCCGAAAACGCCAGGTACGGGTTGCCCGACGAGTCGGGGCAACGGAACTCCAGGCGCTTGGCCTTGGGGTTGCTGCCGGTGATCGGGATACGCACGCACGCCGACCGGTTGCGCTGGCTGTAGACCAGGTTGATCGGCGCCTCGAACCCGGGGACCAGGCGCTTGTAGGAGTTCGTCGTCGGGTTGGTGAACGCCAGCAGCGACGGCGCGTGGTGCAACAGACCGCCGATGTAGTGGCGGGCGGTGTCGGAAAGACCCGCGTAGCCCGTCTCGTCGTACATCAACGGTTTGCCGTCCTTCCACAGCGACTGGTGGGTGTGCATACCCGAGCCGTTGTCACCGAACAGCGGTTTGGGCATGAACGTGACGGTCTTGTCGTTCTGCCACGCGGTGTTCTTGACGATGTACTTGTACAGCTGCATGTCGTCGGCCGCGTGCAGCAGCGTGTTGAACTTGTAGTTGATCTCGGCCTGACCACCGGTGCCCACCTCGTGGTGGCCCTTCTCCAGGCTGAAGCCGGACTTGATCAGGTTCTGCAGCATCCGGTTGCGCAGGTCGACGTAGTGGTCGGTCGGGGCAACCGGGAAGTACCCACCCTTGGGGCGGACCTTGTAACCGCGGTTGAGGCTGCCGTCGTTTTCCGTCGGCTCGCCGGTGTTCCACCAACCCGAGATCGCGTCGACCTCGTAGAACGAACCGTTGGTGCGCGAGTCGAAGCTCACCGAGTCGAAGATGTAGAACTCGGCCTCGGCGCCGAAGTAGGCGGTGTCGGCAACCCCGGTGCTGATGAGATAGTTCTCCGCCTTGCGAGCGATGTTGCGGGGGTCGCGCGAATACGGCTCGAGGGTGAACGGGTCGTGCACAAAGAAGTTCAGGTTCAGCGTCTTGGCCTCGTTGAAGAGGTCGATCTGCGCCGTCTCGGGGTCGGGGAGGAGCAGCATGTCGGACTCGTGGATGGACTGGAATCCACGAATCGACGAACCGTCAAAGGCCAAGCCGTCGTCGAACACGCTCTGATCGAAGAACGAAATCGGAATTGTGAAGTGCTGCATGGTGCCCGGCAGGTCACAGAACCGGACGTCGACAAATTCGACGGCTTCGTCCTTGGCGAGTTTGAAGACGTCATCGGGCGTCTTATCCGTCACTGAATGCTCCTTTGCTCGGTGATCCGCGGCCGACGCTATGGAGATGATGTTGCCCGCCCGTCAACCCCATGTTGCGCGGAGGTTACGTGCCCACGCTTCCCACAAATCAAATTCGGAACACCGGCGGGTTCTATTGTGGTGCTCATGGACCGCAAAATCGTATCTGTCACCCGCGAGAGGGCGGTCGGCTACCCCGGTCTTTTGGCCCGATGACGGGATCGAAGCCCGCATATCCGGGCGAGGCGCTGGGTTTGCCCGAGAGCGGTCCGGGATCGCTGGCGCCGATGGGACGCCGGGTCGCGGCGCTGGTCATCGATTGGCTGATCTCCTACGGCCTTGCGCTGCTGGCCCTAGGTTTGGGCGGCATCAGGACGCAGATGCTGTCGACGGCGATTCTGGTGATCTGGCTTCTGCTCGGCCTGGTCTCGGTGCGGCTGTTCGGCTTTACGCCCGGCCAGTTTGCGCTGGGTCTCACCGTGGTCTCGGTGGACGGACGAGCGGCGGGGATCGGCCGATTGGCGGTGCGCGGGCTGTTGCTCGCGCTGGTGGTTCCGGCGTTGTTCACCGACTGGGATGGGCGCGGCCTGCATGACCGGGTCACCGGCACGGCCGTGGTACGGCGCTGAATCCGACGGCGGCGACCCTCCCCGGCAAGCGGGAGGTGCCCGAATGCACCCGGCTCCGCCGCGCGTGCGCTCGCCGCTAGCAGCAGGCGGTCTTACTTGCGGCGCACGGTGCGCTGGACGCCGCGCATCTTGCCGGCGTTCGGCAGCGGCCCCTTGGGCAGGACGGCGGCGCCGGCCCGCGATCCCAGCGCGGCCAGCCGCGACTCCAGGGTGTCCATTTGTTTGGTGGTGATGTTGGCCGGCAGCCGGGTGAGATGGCGTTCCAGCTTCGCCAGCGGAACCTCGCCTTCGCCGGTGCCGACGATGATGTCGTAGATCGGCACCTCGCCGACCAGTCGCGCGGTGCGCTTTTTCTCCTGGGCCAGCAGCGGTTTCACCCGGGTCGTTGAGCCCTCGCCGATCAGGATGACGCCGGGGCGGCCGAGGACTCGGTGCACGGCGTCGAAATGCCCGGTGGCGGCCACGCCCGGGCTGACGCGCCACTTGCCGCGCAGGTTGTCCAGCACCCACGCCGCCGCGCCGGCTTGGCCTTCGGCCTGGCGGTAGACCGATTTCTGGGCCCGGCGGCCGAAGATGATGAACGCAACCAGCAGGCCCAGCGTCACGCCGAGGATGATCGACGTGATCAGGGTCAGCGCGCCGCCGAGCAGCACGCCCGTGGTCACCGCGATGCCGACGATCACGACGAAGGCGCCGATCATGTACGGCAGCAGGCGCTTGTCCTGCTTGCGCTGAAGGTTGAACGCCTGCCACAACTGGGTGCGCCGCTCCCGGGCCGCCGCCTTGCGGGCCGCCTGCGCTGCTGCCTTCGCGGCCTTGCTCTCTGCGGCGTTACGAGATTTAGCCATAGTCAATAAGGATACGGACGCGCCGGTCAGCCCCGGGCCGAGGCACCCGGGGTGCGGGTGCGGGCGGCCTGCTCGTACAGGCGGCCCGCCCGATACGACGACCGGACCAGCGGCCCGGCCAGCACACCCGCGAAGCCCAGCCCTTCGGCGTGCTGCGCGAACTCGACGAACTCCTCGGGGCGCACCCAACGTTCCACTGGATGGTGGCGGGCCGACGGGCGCAGATACTGCGTGATCGTGACGATGTCGCAGCCGGCGCCATGCAGGTCGGCCAGCGCGGTGCGGACCTCCTCGGGAGTCTCGCCCATGCCGAGAATCAGGTTGCTTTTGGTGACCAGCCCGAACGCGCGCGCCGCGGTGAGCACCCCCAGGCTGCGCTGGTAGGTGAAGGCGGGCCGGATCCGCTTGAAGATGCGCGGCACGGTTTCGACGTTGTGCGCCAACACTTCCGGCCGCGATTCGAAGACCTCGCCCAGGCGCGCGGGCTCGCCGTTGAAGTCGGGGATCAACAGTTCGACGCCGGTGGACGGGTTGAGGTCTTTGATGGCGCGCACGGTCGCGGCGTACAGCCAGGCGCCGCCGTCGGGCAGGTCGTCGCGGGCCACACCGGTGACGGTGGCATAGCGCAAGCCCATCGTCTGGACGCTCTCGGCGACCCTTCGCGGTTCGTCACGGTCGAGCGGGGCGGGCTTTCCGGTGTCGATCTGGCAGAAGTCGCAGCGACGGGTGCACTGGTCGCCGCCGATCAGGAAGGTGGCCTCCCGGTCCTCCCAGCATTCGAAGATGTTGGGGCAGCCGGCCTCTTCGCAAACGGTGTGCAGACCCTCGCGGCGGACCAGGCTCTTCAGCGCGGTGTACTCCGGTCCCATCCGGGCCCGGGTCTTGATCCACGGCGGTTTGCGCTCGATCGGGGTCTGCGCGTTGCGCGCTTCCAAGCGCAGCAACTTGCGGCCTTCGGGCGCAACGGTCACGGTATCGATGCTACGCGCGCGGGCGTGGGCTGCCAGCTAAGGGCGAGATCGCCGTCCAGGGCCGCGCAGGCGGCCTCGGCGACCGCCGCGCGCACGTCGTCGACGCCAACCCGGTGCCCCAATTCCGCCGTCAACGACGTCACCCCGGCGTCGCTGATGCCGCAGGGCACGATGGCCCGAAACGCGTCCAGATCGCAGTCGCAGTTGAGGGCGAAGCCGTGCAGCGTGGTGGCGCGCGACACCCGGACGCCGATGGCCGCGACTTTGCGGTCGGGCCGGCCTGCGCCGCCCGGCACCCACACACCCGAGCGGCCCTCGACCCGGGTGGCGTCCAGCCCCACATCGGTGCACACCTTGATCAGCGATTCCTCAAGGCGCCGAACGTAATTGATCACATCCAGCGGTTCGGCCAGCCCGATGACCGGGTAGCCGACCAACTGCCCCGGGCCGTGCCAGGTGATCTTGCCGCCGCGGTCGGTGTCGACGACGGGAGTGCCGTCGGATGGTCGTTCCTGCGGCTCGGTGCGCCGTCCGGCGGTGTAGACCGGCGGATGCTCCAGCAGCAGCAGTGTGTCGCTGCCGCCGGCGAGGCGGGCGTCGACCAGGTCGCGCTGCAGCTGCCAGGCGGTCAGGTAGTCGACGGTCCCGAGTTGGCGGACGTCGACGGCGGCCTGCTGCGACCTGATGGAGCTCATGGCCGCGAGGTTACTCGCGTGTTCCTGACGATGGGCTGGCAAGTCGACACGGGGCCGCTGTGCAGCTGAAATCCCTTGTGCCACAGTGATTTCAACCGCCTCACGGCGGGCATTTTGTCGGTGCCCTCGGATCGTTTCACGTATGGAACGGCGGCGTTGTTGATCCGGAGGCGATTACCGTGGCTTCGATGCATTCGCCACCGCCGTCGACGGGGTTTGTCAGCCTGAACTTCGGCGTGCTGACCAGCGCAGATGCCTCGATGTCCGCCGACACTTGTGACAATAGGCCCTAGTCCTACCTCAGGCCATTTCGTACGGTTGTACCGATCTATCTTTCGGGGAACGGGGCTTGAGCATTACAAGGGGGGTCGGCCAGTCGGCGAGCCTGGGACGTACACGCGTTCGGGTCCGGCATTAACAGGTGAATTTTCGACCCCCCGTTTTCGCCCCGCGCGGCCCGGAGCGGAAGGGGGCCTGATGTCAGCCACTGGCGACACCGGACGAAGGAACACCACCAGCACTTCAGTCCACAGCGTTGACTACGGTGGGCAGGCCGAGGCCCGCGCCGCGTGGGTGTCTAAAGCCCGCTGTCTCGCCATTGACCCAGACGAATTGTTCGTGCGCGGCGCAGCCCAGCGAGAAGCCGCGGTGATCTGTCGACACTGCCCGGTGATCGTCGAGTGCGCCGCCGATGCGCTCGATAACCGCGTCGAATTCGGTGTCTGGGGCGGGATTACCGAACGCCATCGCCGTGCCCTGCTCAAGCAGCACCCCGAGGTCGTGTCGTGGGCCGACTTCTTCGCCGCGCAGCGTAAGCACCGCAGCGCGGGTTAGCGCTACCGCGCCGCCTGGACGCCGGTCAGCTGATCGGCGACCGCGCGCAGCGTCAACATCGAAGATGTGGGTGTCCGGTCAGGATTCACACCAGCCATCGCGTAATCAGTCGTGTTCGCGCCGGGCGGTGGCGTAGTCGAGCGCCTCGCCAATCGTGTTGTGGTGGAAGTCGAAACCCGCGCGCTCCAACACGGATGGAATGGCGCGCTGACCGATGAGCAGGCCCTCGTCGGCGAACTCGCCGAGCGCGGTCCGCACCGCGAACCCTGGCAGCATCAGCGGGGTCGGGCGGTTGACGGCGCTGCCGAACGCGGTAGTGAACTCGGCGTTGGTGACGGGTGCGGGTCCCGTCAGGTTCACCGGGCCGGACAGCGACGAGCGGGAGATCGCGAAAAGCAGTGCGCGCACTTCATCTTCGAGGCTGATCCACGACATGTACTGGCGGCCGCTGCCCAGCCGCGCGCCCAGGCCCACCGAGAACAGCGGCCGCAACCTGCGCAGCGCTCCGCCGGCCGGGGCCAGCACCAGGCCGGTGCGGGCGAGCACCACCCGGGCCCCGCCGTATTGAGCCGGCAGGGTGGCGGCCTCCCAGTCCTCGCACAGCTGCGCGAGGAAACCGCTTCCCGCCCGCTGGTTTTCGTCGACCACACGATCTCTGGTGTTGCCGTAGTAGCCCACCGCGCTGGCGTTGATCAGGGTTTCGACCCCGGCGTCGGCGACCGCCGTGGCCAGCACCTCGGTGGGGCCGATGCGGCTATCGCGCAAGCTCTGCTTGAAGGCGCCCGACCACCGACGCTGCCCGACATTGACGCCGCACAAGTTGACCACGACATCGACATCGGTCAGCGTGTCGACGTCGAACTCGCCGCGTGCGGGATTCCAGTGCAGTTCCTCGGAATTCGCCGGCGTCCGGCGCACGATGCGCAACACCCGGTGATCGGCGGCCCGCAGGGCGGCGGTCAACGCGGACCCGATGAGCCCGGACGACCCCGCTATTGCGATGACGGCCTTATGACCATCTGGAGACACGTTCGCGAAGCCGCTCAGAGTCCGAGGTCGGCCTCGAACGCTCCCTCTTCGAGACGGTGTCGGATCGTGGTGAGGAAGCGTCCCGCGTCGGCCCCGTCGATCAGTCGGTGGTCGTAGGTCAGCGGCAGATAGCAGATCGACCGAACACCGATCGATTCGTTGCCGCTGTCGTCGACGACCACGCGGGGCCGCTTGACGATCGCGCCGGTGCCCAGCATGGCGGCCTGCGGCGGGACCAGGATCGGGGTGTCGAACAGGGCGCCCTGGCTGCCGATGTTGGTGATGGTGAAGGTGCCCCCCGAGAGCTCGTCGGGCTTCAGGTCGCCCGAGCGGGCGCGGTCGGCGATATCGACGATGGCGCGGGCCAGCCCGGCCAGCGAGAGGTCACCCGCGTTGTGGATGACGGGGGACAGCAGACCCTGCTCGGTGTCGACGGCGAAGCCCAGGTGCTCGGCGTCGTAGTAGGTGATCTCCTTGGTGTCCTCGTTGTAGCTGGCGTTGATGTTGGGATGAATCTTCAGGGCGTCGATCACGGCCTTGGCGATGAACGGCAGGTAGGTCAGATTCACCCCCTCGCGCTCGGCGAACGACGCCTTGGCTTTGGCCCGCAATCCCACGATCTTGGTCATGTCGACCTCGTGGGTCTGCGTGAGCTGGGCGGTGGCCTGCAGGGACTCGCGGGTTTTCTTGGCGGTGATCTGGCGGATCCGGCTGGCCTTCTGCGTGGTGCCCCGCAGGTGGGCAAGCGCGGGCGCCGGAGTGGGCGCGGCCGCTTTGGCCGCCGGTGGGGCTGCGGCAGGCGCGGGTGCCTCGGGCGCCTGCTTCGGTTTCTTCTTCGCCTCCGCGGCGGCCAGCACATCCTGCTTGCGGATGCGTCCGCCGACGCCGGTGCCCTTCACCTGGGCGAGGTCAATGTTGTTTTCGTTGGCCAGTTTTCGCACCAGCGGAGTGACATACGGTGAGCCTTCTGCACCCGAGTCACCGGTCTGCGCCGCCGGCTGGGGTTGTGCCGGTTCGGGTTTCGGCTCCGGCTTCGGTTCGGGCTTGGCCTGCGGCGTGGGGGCCGGTTTGGCGGCGGGCGCGGGTGCCGGCTCCGCTTTGGGCTGAGGCGCCGGCTCGGGCGTGGGTTGCGGCTTGGGCGGGGCAGGGGCGGCGGCACTGGAGCTGTCGCCGATGCGTGCCAACTCGCCGCCCACCGGCACGGTGGCATCTTCGTCGGCCGTGATGCTGACCAGGACGCCAGCCACCGGCGAGGGGATCTCGGTGTCCACCTTGTCGGTGGACACCTCCACCAGCGCTTCGTCGACCTGCACTGAATCGCCGACCTTCTTCAGCCAACGCGTCACCGTGCCCTCGGTCACCGACTCGCCGAGCTCGGGCATCAGCACCGGGGTCGCGGTGCCGCCACCGGAACTCTGTTGGACGGCGGGCTCGGGCTCGGGTTCCGGTTGGGCCGGCGCCGCGGGCTCTGGTTCGGGCTCCGGCTGTGGCGGTGCCTCGGATTGGGGCTCGGACGCGGGTTGGCTGAGTGCCTGCGACGCGCCGTCGGCAGCTGAGTCGCCGATAACCGCCAGCTCGCCGCCAACCTCGACGGTGTCGTCCTCCTGGGCGACGATCTTAGTCAGCACACCGGCAGCGGGCGAGGGGATTTCGGTGTCCACCTTGTCGGTCGACACCTCGACGAGCGGCTCGTCGAGTTCGACCGCGTCGCCCTCCTGCTTGAGCCAGCGGGTCACCGTCCCCTCGGTGACGCTCTCACCGAGTGCCGGCATCTGGACGGAGAAGGACATATCCTTTGGCTCCTCGATCGCTCGTGGTCGGCGCAGGTCGACATCTGCTTACCACACGGCGGTGTACCGATGTGGAACGCCAGCGGATGTCCGAAACCCATCCTGTCACTGCCGCCGGACCGGCACACAGCCAGGGCTGAACCGCCGTCAGGCTGCCGGGCCGCAACGGGGCCGCTTGCTACGGTGTGGCCACTGAATACTCAGAGCAGAGTGCAGGTGAGGGTCTGATGTCGGAAACACAGCATTTCGTCGACAGCGCCGACGGAGTACGCGTCGCGGTCTACGAAGAGGGCAACCCCGAGGGGCCGACGGTCGTGCTGGTGCACGGTTGGCCCGACTCGCACGTCCTGTGGGACGGCGTCGTCCCGTTGCTGGCCGAGCGGTTTCGAATCATCCGCTACGACAACCGCGGCGTCGGCCTCTCGTCGGCGCCCAAGCCGGTCTCGGCGTACACCATGGCGCGGTTCGCCGACGACTTCGCCGCGGTGATCGGCGAGCGCAGCCCGGGCCAGCCGGTGCATGTGCTGGCCCACGACTGGGGCTCGGTGGGTATCTGGGAGTTCCTGAAGCGCCCCGGTGCCGGTGACCGGGTCGCCACGTTCACGTCGGTATCCGGCCCGAGCCAGGACCAACTCGTCGAGTACATCTTCAGCGGCCTGCGCCAGCCATGGCGCCCCCGACGGTTTGCCCGCTCGATCAGTCAGGCGCTGCGGCTGACGTACATGGTGTTCTTCTCGATCCCGGTGCTGCCGTCGCTGCTTCTCCGCGCGGCGCTGGCGAGCAAGGCGGTCCGGCGCAACATCGTCGACAACATCCCCGTCGAGCAGATCCACCACGCGGACAACCTCGCCTCCGACGCCGCACGCTCGGTGAAAACCTATCCCGCCAACTACTTTCGGTCGTTCACCAAGCGTCAACCGCCCGGCATCGTCGACGTGCCGGTGCAACTCGTCGTCAACACCCACGACAAGTACGTGCGGCCGTATGGATACGACGAATCCGCGCGCTGGGTGCCGCGGCTGTGGCGCCGCGACATCAAAGCCGGTCACTTCTCGCCGATGTCGCACCCGCGGGTGATGGCCGCAGCCGTGCACGATTTCGCGGACCTGGCCGACGGCCGGCAGCCGAGCCGCGCGCTGCTGCGCGCGCAGGTGGGGCGGCCCCGGGGCAGCTTCGGCGACACACTGGTGTCGGTCACCGGCGCCGGCAGCGGCATCGGCCGCGAGACCGCGTTCGCGTTCGCCCGTGAGGGCGCCGAGCTGGTCATCAGCGACATCGACGAAGCCGCCGTCAAGGACACCGCCGCCGGGATCACCGCCCGCGGCGGTACCGCACATGCCTATGTGCTCGATGTGTCCGACGGCGAGGCCGTCGAAGCATTCGCCGAGCGAATCGGCGCCGAACACGGCCTGCCGGACATCGTGGTCAACAACGCCGGCATCGGGCAGGCCGGGAACTTCCTGGACACCCCGGCCGAGCAGTTCGACCGCGTGCTGGACGTCAACCTCGGCGGGGTGGTGAACGGCTGCCGCTCGTTCGGGCGGCGTCTGGTCGAACGTGGCACCGGCGGACACATCGTCAACGTGTCGTCGATGGCCGCCTACGCCCCGCTGCAGTCGCTGAACGCCTACTGCACGTCCAAGGCCGCGACCTACATGTTCTCCGATTGCCTGCGCGCCGAACTCGACGCCGCCGGGGTGGGGCTGACCACGATCTGCCCCGGTGTCATCGACACCAACATCATCAACACGACCCGCTTCGACGCGCCCGCGGGAAAGCAGGACGAAGACGTGGACGGCCGCCGCGGACAGCTGGGCAAGATGTTCGCGCTGCGCCACTACGGGCCCGACAAGGTCGCCAACGCGATCCTGTCGTCGGTCAGGAAGGGCAAGCCGATTCGCCCGGTCGCACCGGAAGCCTATGCGCTGTACGGCGTTTCGCGTGTCCTGCCGCAGGCGCTGCGCAGCACCGCGCGAATGCGGGTGATCTAACTCCGGCTCAGCCGTTTTCGGCGATATCTTCCAGCACCGCGAACATGGTCCGGGTGGGTACGCCGGTGGAGCCCTTGGGGGTGTAGCCCCATGGGCCGCTGGTGTTGTAGGCCGGGCCGGCCACGTCGATGTGTGCCCACTGGACTCCGTCGGCGACGAATTCCCGCAGGAACACCCCGGCCACCAGCATGCCGGCGAAGCGCTGGCCGCTGATGTTGGACAGGTCGGCCACCTGCGACTTCAGGTCGTCCTTGAGGTCGTCGGGCAGCGGCATCGGCCAGCCGTTCTCGCCTTCGCGCTGCGAGATCGCCGCGACCCGGTCGCGGAACTCGTCGCTGCCCATCACTCCGGGGATGCGGGCACCCAGCGCCACGGTCTGCGCACCGGTCAGCGTGGACGTTTCGATCATGTAGTCGGGATTGTCCTCGCAGGCCCGCACGATGGCGTCGGCCAGGATGAGCCGGCCCTCGGCGTCGGTGTTCTGCACCTCGACCGTGATTCCGCCGTACTGCGTCAACACGTCACCGGGGCGCTGCGCCGTCGACGACGGCATGTTCTCGGCCATCGGCACGGTGGCGATCACGTCGATCGGCAGCTCGAGCCGGGCGGCCAGGGTGACGGTCGCGATCACCGCGGCGGCCCCACCCATGTCCGAGGTCATGTAGTGCATGGAGGCGGCCGGCTTGATCGAGATGCCGCCGGTGTCGAAGGTGACGCCCTTGCCGACGAGGGCAACTGTTTTCGCCTGCTTCGGTTTCTTGGCCAGCTTCGAACCGCGATGAATCAGCCGCACCAGCCGCGGCAACCGCGACGAGCCCTGCCCCACGCCGATGATCCCGCCGAACCCGGCCTTTTGCAGCGCCTTGTCGTCGAGAATTTCCACTTCGAGGCCGACGGACTCGCCCAAAGCCTTTGCGCGCTTGGCGAATTCGGCGGGGAAGAGGTGGCTTGGCGGGGTGTTGACGAAGTCGCGGGCGGTGGCAACCGCGGTCGCGACGGCCGCGCCGTGCGCGGCCTGCTTCTTGGCGTCCTTGGCGGTCGCAAGCACCGTGATCTTGGTCAGCCCTTTGTCTTTGGGCGCGGTCTTGTCGCTGCGGAAGGCGGTGAACCGGTAGCTGCCCAGGATCAGCCCCTCGACCGCGGCGGCGCCGACGTCCTCGCCGGGCAACTCGGCCAGCGTGGTGATCACCGCCTCGGCACCGCCCAGCGAGCGCGCCGCCACCCCGGCGGCACGGCGGATCGTGTCGGCCGGCCACTCGTCACGCGGTTTGCCCAGGCCGATCGTCAGCACGCTGGCCACCGGCAGCGCCGGCACCACCAGCCGGTGTACCTGTTCACTGCCGCCGGTGGCCTCCAACGCGAGTAGGTCGGCCTCGATTTCCTCGATGGCTTCGGCGGAAAGGAAGGAGTCTGCCGCCTCAACGACTGCGCCCGGCCGGTCATCGTCGCCGGTCGACACGACCGGGACGAGCAGTACCGAGGAGCCGGCCCCACGCTTGGGCAGCGAGGTGGCGACGTTGACAGAGGGGGATTGGTAGCCCGGTTCGCTGGTCACGGGCAATTACCCTAGTCCAGAGTCCCCGCGTGCAGATCGAAGGCGGTCACCGGGTGGTCAAAGCCCTTGAGCGTCAACGGGCCCTGGGCGACCGCGGGACGGTCGGGCAACACGGCACGCAGTTCGGACGTGGCCAGGATCTGTTCTGGCGCGGCCGCGGCCACGAGTCGGGCAGCCAGGTTCACCGGGTTGCCGAAGTAGTCGCCGTTGATGGCCACGACCGTGCCCCACGCAAGGCCCGCGCGGACCTGCAGCCCCTCCTCGCGCGCCTTGGGGTGCTCGACGAGATCGACCGCGGCCTGCATCAGCCGCTCGGGTGACGAGCTCACCCACATCACCTCGTCACCGATGAACTTCACCACCCGGCCGCCGTCGGCATGCACGACGTCGGACACGGTGCCGGCGAACTCGTTGAGCAGGTGCGACAACTCCGCCGGCGTCAGCGCCTGGGTCAACGCGGTGAAGCCGGACAGGTCCGCGAAACCGACGCCGCAGACCACCGCCGACGACGTGTCGCGAAGGACGCCCTCGAAGTGCGTTCGGGCGCTGATCAGATGGTGGCGGTGCACGATGTCGATCAGCGCCCCGAGCCGCGGGACGAACTCGGCGACCGAGCGGTACGCCTGTGCGGTGGCGAGCTCGTCGTGGGTGTGGGTCATCTGGATGTCCGGCGTGCCGGAGCGGATGAGTGTCGCTTCGGCCTCCGCCAGTCGGGCCATGGCGGCGCCCAACACCCTCAGCAGGCCCAATGCACCGTCCTCGCCGACCACCGTCTTCAGCGCGAGCCAGGTGGCCAGGGCGTCGACGTCGGCCTGGCTCAGCACCGGAACGTCCGGACCGGCGATGGTCAGGCCGAGCAGGGTCCAGGCGCGCGCGACATCCTCGGCCGCTATCCCGAGTTCCTCGGCCGCGGTCTGCAACGTGTAGATCGGGCGGCCCGACCAGGACAGCACGTCGCCGGCCAGGCCGAACAGCCGGCCGCGACGTTCGGCTTCCGCCATCTCCTCGACGGTGAACCCGAACTCGCCCAGATACTTGAGCAGGTCGGCCCGTTCGCGCGGATTTGCGATTCCGGCGGCCTCGAGCTCATCGAAGTCGACCACCCACCCAAGTGTGCCAGGCAGCGGTGACGATTAGGGTGAGTCGGCGTGAGCGATGCGTCGGAGTTGATCAAGGGACCGCTGGAAGATCGTCATCGCGAGTTGGGCGCCAGCTTCGCCGAGTTCGGCGGCTGGCTGATGCCGGTGTCCTATGCCGGCACCGTCAGCGAGCACAACGCGACGCGCAACGCGGTGGGCCTGTTCGACGTCAGCCACCTCGGCAAGGCGCTGATCCGCGGACCGGGTGCCGCGCAGTTCGTCAACTCCGCACTCACCAACGACCTGGGCCGCATCGCGCCGGGAAAGGCGCAATACACACTGTGCTGCAACGAATCCGGCGGTGTCATCGACGACCTCATCGCCTACTACGTCGACGATGACGAGATTTTCCTGGTGCCCAACGCCGCCAACACCGCCGCGGTGGTGGAGGCGTTGCAGGCGGCCGCTCCGGCCGGCCTGACGATCACCAACGAGCATCGCTCCTACGCCGTCTTGGCAGTGCAGGGGCCGCGGTCGTCCGACGTCCTCGGGGAGCTCGGGCTGCCGACGGACATGGACTACATGGGTTATGCCGATGCGACGTTCTCGGGCGTACCGGTGCGGGTGTGTCGCACCGGGTACACCGGCGAACACGGCTACGAACTGCTGCCGCCCTGGGATTCCGCGGGTGTGGTGTTCGACGCGCTGGTGACCGCGGTGTCCCGAGCCGGCGGCGAGCCCGCCGGCCTGGGGGCCCGCGACACCCTGCGCACCGAGATGGGTTACCCGCTGCACGGGCACGAGCTCTCGCTCGACATTTCGCCGCTGCAGGCTCGGTGCGGCTGGGCCATCGGCTGGAAGAAGGACGCGTTCTTTGGCCGGGATGCGCTGCTGGCCGAGAAATCGGCGGGCCCGTGGCGGCTGTTGCGCGGGCTGCGGATGGTCGGGCGCGGTGTGCTGCGTCCCGGGCTGACCGTGCTGGCGGGGGATACCCCGGTCGGGGTGACCACATCGGGAACGTTCTCCCCGACACTGCAGATCGGTATTGCGCTGGCGTTGATCGATACCGACGCCGGAATCGACGACGGCGAGCAAATCATTGTCGACGTCCGCGGTCGCGCCGCCGAGTGCGAAGTCGTGCGCCCGCCCTTCGTCGAACTGAAAACCCGCTAGCCGCGGGCCGCATGTGCCAAAAACCCGTTGGCGCGCCCCGATACAATCGCTGCCATGACAACCGGCTCACTCGAGTTCACGGTTTCGCGCGCGTCGAACCCGGCGACCGACGCCGAACGTGAATCGATTCTGCGTGACCCGGGATTCGGCAAATATTTCACCGACCACATGGTGTCGATCGACTACACCGCGGACCGCGGTTGGCACAACGCGCAAGTCATCCCGTACGGGCCGATCCAGCTGGACCCATCGGCAATCGTGTTGCACTACGCCCAAGAAGTGTTCGAGGGTTTGAAGGCGTACCGCTGGGCCGACGGCTCCATCCTGTCGTTTCGCCCGGACGCCAACGCCGCCCGAATGCGGTCGTCGGCCCGGCGACTGGCGATTCCGGAACTTCCCGACGAGGTTTTCCTCGAGTCGCTGCGCCAACTCGTCGCCGTCGACAGCGCCTGGGTTCCGGCCGCCGGCGGCGAAGAGGCGTTGTATTTTCGGCCATTCGTTTTCGCGACGGAGCCGGGTCTGGGGGTACGGCCGTCCAACCAGTACCGGTATCTGCTGATCGCTTCGCCGGCGGGCGGGTATTTCAAGGGCGGCATCAGCCCGGTCAATGTCTGGGTCTCTTCGGAGTACGTGCGGGCCTGCCCCGGTGGCACCGGGGCGGCCAAATTCGGCGGTAACTATGCCGCGTCGCTGCGGGCGCAGGCCGAAGCCGCGGAAAACGGTTGCGACCAAGTGGTTTGGCTGGATGCGGTAGAGCGTCGCTACATCGAAGAGATGGGCGGGATGAACCTGTTCTTCGTGTTCGGCAGCGGTGGGACGTCGCGGCTGGTTACACCGGAGCTATCCGGCTCACTGCTGCCCGGGATCACGCGGGATTCGTTGCTGCAGTTGGCTATCGACGCCGGGTTCAGTGTCGAGGAGCGCAAGATCGACATCGACGAGTGGCAGAAGAAAGCCGCCGCTGGGGAGATCACCGAGGTGTTCGCCTGTGGCACCGCCGCCGTCATCACGCCGGTCGCCCGAGTCAAATACGGAGATGCCGACTTCACCATCGCCGACGGCCAACCGGGCGAGGTCACGATGGCTTTGCGCGACACCCTCACTGGGATCCAGCGGGGCACCTTCGCCGACACCCACGGCTGGATGACGCCGCTGGGGTAGCGGCTCGGCCCGACTCGTGCGCCGCGTCCTCGACTCGAGCAGGCGCGCCCAGCGCCGCGGCCACTGCGACGACGGCCAGGGTCAGCACGACGATCACCGGCCAGATTGTGGTGTGGCTCTGGGTGATTCGGCCGAGCACGCCACCGGGCACCGCGGCCTCGAGTGCGACCGACGTCGACCTGAAGCCGATCAACGTCCCGGGCAGAGCCCCCGCAATCCTGCCCTGCGGCTAGATCCGGACCAACGCCGCCAGCGCCACCGCGCAGACCGTCGTGGTCAATTCGATTGCGGCACCCAACACGTCGCCGCTGACCCCGCCGAACCGGCGCACGCAGTGTCGCACCAGCGCCGCGGCGCAGCACACCCCCAGCAGCACTGCGACCGGTCCCTGCCACAGTCGCGGCCCGGCCACCAGCGAACCGGCCAGCAGCGCGGCCACCCACCCCGCGACCACCGCCGCGGGTTGACTACCGGCAACCCGCGCACCCAGCGCACTGCCGTCGGCCGCGGGCAGCGAACGGCGGCAGGCCAGCACGGCGGACACCCGCCCGGCGGCGACGGCCACCACGATCCCGGGCAGCCCGTGCAGCCCCGTCGCGCCCAGCGCGGAAAACGCCAACCCCTGCAACGTGATCACCGAGACGACGGCCGCGACCCCGAACGGCCCCGTCGACCCGTCGCGCATCACCGCCAGCGCACGCGCCGGTGGCCCATAGCAACCCAGCCCGTCGGCCGTATCGGCGACGCCATCGATGTGCAGGCCGCGGGTCGCCAGCAACAACGCTGCCACTGCGAGCAGTCCGGCCAGCGGGCTGGACCCACCGAAGGCCAGCTCGCCGCCCCAGGTTATGCCCGCCGCCAACGCCCCCAGGGCGGCGCCCACCACGGGCAGTGCGGTCATGGCGCCGCGGCCCATCGCCGCGCTGCGAGAACCCGGTGCGGGCAGGACCGTGCCGAACGCGAAAGCCGTTGCCAGCGAACGTATCACGGTGAATCGGCCGGCGGGTGTGCGGTGTCGGGCCGGGTAAAGACACCGGCCTCGGCGAACGTCGCCGTCGACGCCAGCGCTGCCACGGCCGCCCGTAGCACCGGCAGTGCCACCGCGGCGCCGCTGCCCTCGCCCAGTCGCATGCCCAGGTCCAGAATCGGGTCCAATTCCAGTGCCCCCAGGGCAAGTGTGTGGCCCGGCTCGGTGGACCGGTGACCGGCCTGCCACCACTGCCGGGCACCGGGGGCCAGCCGCTCCGCGACCAGCGCGGCCGCTGTGACGGCCATGCCGTCGAGCAGCAAGGGCGTCCGGCGCACCGCGGCCTGGGCGCAAAAGCCCGCCATCGCCGCCAGATCCGCGCCGCCGCAGCAGCGCAGCAGTCCGACCGGGTCGGGCAGGACGCCCCGCGCCCGGAACAGCGCATCCCGGATCGCCGCCGTCTTGCGGGCCCAGCCCGCGTCGTCGATTCCGGTTCCGGAACCGACCACCGCGACCGGCTCGGCGTTGGTCAGTGCGGCCACCAGCACCGCCGCCGCAGTGGTGTTGCCGATCCCCATGTCGCCGGCGATGAGCAGGTCGGCGCCGCCGTCCACCTCTTCGTCGGCGATCCGCCGGCCCGCCGCGATCGCGGCGGCGGTCTCCTCGTCGGTCAGCGCGTCCTGCACCGCGATGTCGCCGCTGCCGCGGCGCACCTTGTGTGCGCCAATCCGTTCCGAGAGTGCGTCCGCGTCCACCGACAGGTCGGCGATGCGCACTGTCGCCCCGGCGATGTCGGACAAAGCGTTGATCGTCGCCCCGCCCGCATCGATGTTGGCCACCATCTGCGCGGTGACTTCGGGCGGGTACGCCGATACTCCAGAGCGGGCGACACCGTGATCGCCGGCGAAGACCACCACCCGGGCACGCTCGAATTGCGTTGGCGGGCAATGGCCTTGGCATGATGCTACCCAGACCGACAAGTCCTCGAGCCGGCCCAGTGCACCACGGGGTTTGGTCAGGGTGTCCTGGCGGGCGCGGGCGGCCACGGCGGCATCCGCGTCGGGTGGCGAGATTGGCGTGAATTCCATTATTTTCCAGACGGTTTGAGCGACAGCGCCTGTCCGGCCACCACCAGCACCACCCGGTCGCACACCGCCGCGACGCGCTGGTTGAGGATGCCGAGTTCGTCGGCGAACCGGCGTCCGGACGCGGTGGCGGGCACCACGGTCAACCCGACCTCGGGGCTGACGAGCACCAGGGTGGACCCGAACGCGCCGACCGCGTCCACCATGTCTTGGACCGCCGCCGCCACCGAACCGTTCTCCCGTGCCTGCTGGCTATCCATCGTGCAGTTCAGCCAGCCGCCAAGGTCGTCGATCAGGGTCGGGGTGCCGGGTGACCGCCGCAATTCGGTTGCGATGTCTTTGGTTTCGACTGTTGACCAGTGCGCGGGTCGGCGGCTGCGATGCCGGTCGACCCGCTGTGCCCAGTCCGGGTCGGTGTGCCCGCTGAGCCCGGAGGCCAGGTAGCGGACCGCCTCACCGGGTGGTAGCGACGTGGCGATCGCTTCTTCTGCCCACTGGGATTTGCCCGACCTGATCCCGCCGAGCACCAGGGTGCGCACCGGTGTCAGGCGGCTTTCCGGCGAGCATTACTCGACACTGCTGCCGCGCTCGACCTGGGGCCGCGGCGAGCGCATCCGGCGCATTTGCGAAGCCCGGCCAGCCGCATAAAGACCTAGCTTCCAACGACTTTCGGTATTATCGGGGAACTTCGCGTCGACCAGATTGCTGACTTTGCGGCTCAGGACAAGGGCGTCGACACTCATCAACACCACCAGAACCAGCATGGCGGGCGACAAGTAGAGCTGGAGCTGTGGCACACCGAACGTCATAAACAGCAGGGTCAGGGTCGACGGCATGAACAGGCCGAGCAAATTGCGCCGGGAATCCACCACGTCGCGCACATACCGGCGCACCGGCCCCTGATCGCGCGGCAGCAGGTACCCCTCTTCCCCGGCCATCATGCGTTCGCGGCGGTCGGTCATCTTCGCCCGGCTGGCGAGCCGTTGCTCCCGGCGCTCGTCGCGGCTGAGTTTGGGGCCGGCCAGCGTCTTGCGCCGGGCCCGCGCCTCGGCGGCCGTCATGGGCGCCGGTGCGATCGGCCCTTTCTTCGCGGTTCCGCGGGCCTGGCCGCGCTTGGGCGTCGGCCTGCCCTTGGGGTCGGTGCGCTTTCGACGAGGCGCCTCGCCCGGCGCAAGGGCGTCATCGGGTGCCAGGACGACCTCGCCCACACCCGTTTCTTGGGATTTCCTACGGCCCAACAGCTTCACAGTCGCCAGGTTACTTCGCGGCCGGTTCGCCTGGTAATGGGCCCGGAAACCCTATGCGGCGGCGCAACCGCACCTAGGCTTGACGGTGATGAACGGCTGCTGGTGATGGACGACGGCTCCATGGGCTCTGATGACGCTGGCGCCGGCCTTTCGCCCGGTCGTCTCCAGTTGCCGGCCATGCGAGTCCTGGTGGCCCCGGATTGCTTCGGTGACAGCCTGTCCGCCGTCGATGCTGCGGCCGCGATCGCGACGGGCTGGAGCCGCTCACGTCCTGGCGATCGATTCATCGTCGCCCCGCAGTCCGACGGCGGCCCGGGCTTCGTCGAGGTGTTGGCCAAACGGCTGGGGGAGCGACGGCGGCTGCGGGTGTCCGGGCCGTTGGACACCATGGTGGAAGCCGAGTGGGTGTTTGATCCCGGCCCCTCGACCGCCTACCTGGAGGGTGCGCAGGCCTGCGGCTTGGCCTTGCTGGGGAGTGCACCCACCCCGGAGACCGCGCTGGTCGCCCACAGCAGGGGAGTCGGACAGCTGATCGCCGAGGCGCTGCGGGCCGGGGCGAGGCGCATCGTGATCGGTCTGGGCGGCAGCGCCTGCACCGACGGCGGGCAGGGAATGATCGACGTGCTCGGGGGCTTGGAGGCGGCACGCGAGCAATTGGCCGACGTTGAGCTCATCGCGGCCTGCGACACCGAATATCCGCTGGTGGGGCCGTGGGGCGCGGCCAGGGTGTTCGGGCCGCAGAAGGGCGCTGATACCGCCGCCGTGGCGGCGCTGGAAGTCCGGCTCGAGGCGTGGGCGCTCAAACTCGAGGCGGTGGCCGGGCGGGATGTGAGCTCCGAGCCGGGCGCGGCGGCGGCCGGTGGTATCGGCGCCGCGTTGTTTGCGGTCGGCGGCCGGTGTGAGTCGGGCGCAGAGATCATCGCTGAGCACACCAATTTGGCTGACGACCTCGAGACGGCGGACATGATCGTCACCGGTGAAGGCCGTTTCGACGAGCAATCCCTGCACGGCAAAGTCGTCGGCGCGCTCGCGACGGCGGCGGGCCCGCTGGGCATTCCGGTGATCGTCCTGGCCGGTCAGGTCAGCCTGGAAAAGTCCGCGGTGCGCTCGTCGGGCATCATGTCGGCGCTGTCCATGGCCGAATACGCCGGTTCGGTGGGGTTGGCGCAGGCCGACGCCGCAAACCAGCTGATGGGATTAGCGTCACAGGTAGCGGCGCGACTCGGGAATAGCGGTCCAGCAAGGTACCGTTAAGGCAGTGGGTGTTACCCGGCTGATTCCGAGCACGCGGGAACCTCACCCGACCATGAGGCATGTAGGAGAAGCAATGACGGTGCAAAACGAGTCGAACGTCACGACCCACGGCGCCATCCTCACCGAGGCCGCCGCGATCAAGGCGAAGTCGCTGCTCGACCAGGAGGGCCGGGACGACTTGGCGCTGCGGATCGCGGTCCAGCCCGGCGGGTGCGCGGGGCTGCGCTACAACCTGTTCTTCGACGACCGGACGCTGGACGGCGACCTGGTCGCCGACTTCGGCGGCGTGAAGCTGACGGTGGACCGGATGAGCGCGCCCTACATCGAAGGCGCGTCGATCGATTTCGTCGACACCATCGAGAAGCAGGGCTTCACCATCGACAACCCGAACGCCACCGGCTCGTGCGCCTGCGGAGACTCGTTCAACTGATCTTGACCTGATCAGCACCCGGGGCTAGTACGAGCCCCCGGTGCGCAGCACGTATGAGCACACCAGGATGTCACCGCGCTGGAACAGCAACTGCGCGACGCCCTGGACCTGTCCACGCATCGGGCCCCCGGTGGGCGGCGAGACCTCCATGGTGAACAGGGCCTGGGCCTGGTACGGCGACAAGTAGACAATCTTGTCGATCGAGGTCAGCCGGACCTGCGAAAACTGCTTGCGGAACGCGTCGCTGCTGAGCTTGGCCAGCGCCTGGTCGGAGCGTTTGTCGCGCACACCGTCGTACAGACCGCACAGCGCGTTGCGCACGATGTTGTCCGTGTCCCGGTTTTCCAGAGCGTCCAAATACCCCTGAATCGCGGTCTTTGCCGCGCCCTCGGACAGGCTGGCGCCGGCGCTGGCCCCGTTGGTGCGGACCCCGTACACGATAGCCACTGTCAGAGCGGCCACCAGCGCGACGGCCAGCAGCACGCCAACAATCAACCGCCGCTTGGACCGTCGTTTCGGGTACCCGGTGGGCGGCGGCGGGAAGGCCGGATCGCCGGGAGCGTGATCATGGGGGAAATCGACCGGCTGGCGCTGGGCGTAGGGCACGGGTCCGTCCCCGCCGACAGCGTGGTTCGGCGAGTGCGGACCGCCCATCGTGGTTCTCCTACGGTGGTAAAACGGGACGACGAGCGGGTACTGCCCGAGTGTTCGTTCCCGGCGACTTGAGTGAGTTCCCTAGGGAGGCTAGCGCACGCGCTTGCGACGTCGGCGGACGCGGCGACGGTCT
The DNA here is from genome assembly GCF_900157365.1 of Mycobacterium numidiamassiliense. Taxonomy (GTDB): domain Bacteria; phylum Actinomycetota; class Actinomycetes; order Mycobacteriales; family Mycobacteriaceae; genus Mycobacterium; species Mycobacterium numidiamassiliense. Next base: position 2,846,772 of record NZ_FUEZ01000004.1, read on the forward strand.
AAGCGGGTGAGTAAGATAGCTGTCCTTACTAATGAAGGGTGGAGATTTAGTGACGATCGCGGTAACCGGTTCGATTGCGACCGACAACCTGATGCGGTTCCCGGGCCGCTTCTCCGAGCACCTGCTGGCCGATCACCTGCAGAAGGTGTCGCTGAGCTTCCTGGTGGACGACCTGGTGATCCATCGTGGCGGCGTGGCCGGCAACATCGCCTTCGCCATCGGTGTGCTGGGCGGCGACGTCGCACTCGTCGGCGCGGTCGGTGACGACTTCGACGACTATCGCCAGTGGCTGCAGTCCCACGGCGTCAACACCGACCACGTGCTGATCTCGCAGACCGCGCATACCGCACGCTTCGTCTGCACCACCGACCTGGACATGGCCCAGATCGCGTCGTTCTACCCGGGCGCGATGTCCGAGGCTCGCAACATCAAGCTCGCCGACGTGGTGTCCTCCGTCGGCAAGCCCGACCTCGTCATCATCGGCGCCAACGACCCCGACGCGATGGTGGTGCACACCGAGGAGTGCCGCAAACTCGGGCTGGCCTTCGCCGCCGACCCCTCCCAGCAGCTGCCGCGGCTGTCCGGAGACGAGATCAACACCCTCATCGACGGCGCCGCCTACCTGTTCACCAACGACTACGAGTGGGAGCTGTTGCTCAACAAGACGGGGTGGTCGGAGGACGACGTCCTCGGGAAGGTGGACTTGCGGGTGACGACGCTCGGCCCCAAGGGTGTCGACATCGTGGAGCGCGACGGCACCACCACGCACGTCGATGTGGTGCCCGAGACCAGCCAGACCGATCCCACCGGCGTCGGCGACGCATTCCGGGCCGGTTTCTTGACCGGACGCAGCGCAGGCCTGAGCCTGGAGCGTTCGGCGCAGCTGGGCTCGCTGGTCGCCGTGCTGGTGCTGGAGTCCACCGGGACGCAGGAGTGGTCGTGGGACCACGCGGTCGCCAAGACCCGGTTGGCCGGTGCCTACGGCGACGATGCGGCCGCCGAGATCGCCGCGGTACTGGCCTAGGCGGGGCCGTCCAGCGGTAGCCATCCGGCCGAGTGTGACCTCACGGCGTTGAGTGTGCGATGAGGGCGGAAAATCCCGGATTTTCCCGCCCGGGATTCACGGTCGACGCCGTCGCTGCACGCTCGACGGCGTCACTTCATGTCAGAGCTGCACCGGGTACACCGGCTCGCTGATCTGGGGCACCACACTGTGCTCGACGAAGATCGCGTACCAGAGCATGAAGATCAGCACCGTCCACAGCCGCCGGCTGTGGTCGCTGGTGCCGTTGCGATGTTCGTCGAGCATCCGGCGCACGGCGTCGAGATCGACCAGATGGTCGGCCTGCGAGGCGGCGACGGTCGCATACGCCCACTCCTGCAGTTCGCCGGTGCGCAGCCAGTGCCTGATCGGCACCGGGAACCCGAGCTTCGGCCGATGCAGCACATGCGCCGGAACGATGGGCTCCAGCGCGCGCCGCAGCGCGTACTTGGTGGTGGTGCGGGTGATCTTCGCCTCCACCGGAAGCCGGGACGCGACGGCGAACACCTCGGGATCCAGGAAAGGCACCCGGAGCTCCAGCGAGTTGGCCATCGTCATCTTGTCGGCTTTGACCAGGATGTCGCCGCGCAGCCAGGTGAACAGGTCCACGTGCTGCATGCGGGCCACCGGATCCCAGCCCGCCGACTCGGCGTACACCGACGCGGTCACATCGGTGTGCGTCCACTCGTCGCGGAATCCGGGCAGCACGTCGCGCAATTGCGCGTCGGAGAAGCTGCGCGCATTGCCGTAGTAGCGCTCCTCGAGCGTCAGCGATCCGCGATGCAGCAGGCTCTTGCCGCGCATGCCCTCGGGCAGCGGCTTGCTCATCTTGCCCACCGAGCGCCGCAGCGGGCCGGGTAGATAGTCAAAAGGCTTGAGCGACAACGGCTCCCGGTAGATGGTGTAACCACCGAACAGTTCGTCGGCCCCCTCGCCGGACAGCACGACCTTGACGTGCTTGCGGGCCTCGCGCGCGACGAAGAACAGCGGGACCAGCGCCGGGTCGGCGACCGGTTCGTCGAGGTACCAGACGATCTCGGGCAGGGCGGCGACGAACTCGTCGGGCCTGACCACCTTGGTGATATGGCGGGCGCCGATCGCCTCGGCCGAGGCCACCGCCACGTCGATCTCGGAAAAACCCTCCCGCTCGAAACCGGTGGTGAACGTGATCAGCCGCGGGTTGTGGCGGATGGCCAGGGCCGCGATGGCCGTGGAGTCGATGCCGCCGGAGAGAAACGCCCCGACGGTGACGTCGGCGCGCATGTGCTTGGCCACCGAGTCCTCGAGCACCGCGGTGATCTCGTCGTAGCGAGCCTGCTCCGTGTCGCGGGTGATCGGCACGGCGGCGAACCGAGGCACGAAGTAGCGGGTGGTTTCCGGCGGCAGCCCGGCGCGGATCCGCGCGTAGCAGCCCGATTCGAGCCGGCGCACGCCGCGGTGCAACGTCTCGGGTTCCGGGACGTATTGCAGGACGGTGTAGTGCTGGACCGCCCTAGTGTCGATCGAGGTGTCGAAGCCGATCAGGTCGGCCAGGTCCAGCAGGCATTTCTTCTCACTGGCCACCGCCGTTCCGCCGTATCCGGTTGCCATGAACAGCGGCTTGATGCCGAAAGGGTCTCGGGCGCAGAACAATTCGCGGGTCACGGTGTCCCACAAGGCGAAGGCGAACATGCCGCGCAGCCGCGTGAGTACGTCGGTGCCCCAGTAGTGGTAGCCGACGACGATGGCCTCGCCGTCGCCGTCGGTGGCGAAGACGGCGCCGTGCTGGGCCGCCAATTCGGCACGCAGCTCCAGGTAGTTGTAGATCTCGCCGTTGAACACCAGCACATAGCGGTCGGGGGACTCCGGCGGTCCCCAGCGCAGCGGCTGATGCGAATGCGCGATGTCGATGAAGGACAGGCGATTGAAGCCGAACACGACGGCCCCGTCGGCGTTCGGGTCGAAGAGCCCACCGGGCTCGTCGGGCCCGCGGTGACGCATCAGCCGCAGCGCGCGGGTAATGGTGTCGTCGGTGCTCAGCGAGCCGGCGCCGGCCGTGTCCTCATCGAGGGCGGCCGGATCGGCCACGAACGCCAGCAGTCCACACACGGCGCCCCAGTATGCCGCACTTTGGCGGTGCTTGGGGACGCCGCACCGCCCAGGTCGCGGCGGCCACACCGACTGGCCGGTCGGGGTTTGGTCGCCGGGCCGAGCGGCGTGGTCTACGCTGCGTAGTATTCGACATTCGAGCAGGAGGCGCCAGCGTGACACCTCGCGAGCAGTTCCGTTCGCACCGTTTGTCGCAGGCTAGGTTTCAGCACCTTCTTCCAGGCGTTGCCCGCGGTATTTGCCGTCGCAGGCGTCCGCTGGCGGTGGCCGCGACGCTGGGGGTGCTGGCGGTAAGCCTGAGCGGCTGCAGTTGGTCGGAAGTGGCGGGCCTGGGCTGGCCAGAGGGCATCACGCCGCAGGCCCACGTCAACCGGGAGCTGTGGATCGGGTCGGTGATCGCGGCCCTGGTCGTCGGTGTCATCGTGTGGGGCCTGATGTTCTGGTCGGCGGCCTTCCACCGCAAGAAGGCGACCGATACCGAGCTGCCGCGCCAATTCGGCTATAACATGCCGCTGGAACTGGTGCTGACCGTCGTGCCGTTCCTGGTGATCTCGGTGCTGTTCTACTTCACCGTCGTGGTGCAGGAGAAGATGCTGCACCTGGCCAAGGATCCCGACGTCGTGATCGACGTCACGTCTTTCCAGTGGAACTGGAAGTTCGGCTATCAGCGCGTCAATTTCAAAGACGGCACCCTGACGTACGACGGCGCCGACGCGGCGCGCAAGAAGGCGATGGTCTCCAAGCCGGAAGGCAAGGATGAGCACGGCGAGGAGCGGGTTGGGCCGATTCGCGGGCTCAACACCGAGGACCGGACCTACCTGAACTTCGACAAGGTCGAAACCCTGGGAACCAGCACCGAAATTCCGGTGCTGGTGCTGCCCGCCGGTAAGCGCATCGAATTCGTTTTGAATTCCGCCGACGTCATCCACGCATTCTGGGTGCCGGAATTCTTGTTCAAGCGCGACGTAATGCCCCACCCGAAGGAAAACAACTCCGTCAACGTCTTCCAGGTCGAGGAGATCCAGAAGACCGGGGCTTTCGTCGGGCACTGCGCCGAGATGTGCGGCACGTATCACTCGATGATGAATTTCGAGGTTCGGGTGGTGTCGGCCAACGACTTCAAGGCCTACCTGCAGCAACGCATCGAAGGAAAAACGAACGCCGAAGCGTTGCAGGCGATCGCCCAGCCCCCGTTAGCGGTGACCACCCACCCGTTTGACACTCGCCGCGGCGAAAAGACCCAACCCGTAGGTTAGGACACGCAATGCATATCGAAGCGAGGCTGTTCGAGTTCATCGCCGCCTTTTTCGTTTTCGCCGCGGTGCTTTACGGGGTGCTGACCGCACTTTTCGCTACCGGTGGTGAGGAATGGGCAGGCACCACTGCGCTGGTCTTGACCGGCGGCTTGGCGCTGATTACGGCGACCTTTTTCCGATTTGTAGCCCGCCGTCTCGACACTCGGCCCGAAGACTACGAGGGCGCTGAAATCAGTGATGGGGCAGGGGAACTGGGATTCTTCGCCCCGCACAGCTGGTGGCCGATTCTGGTGGCACTGTCCGGCTCGGTGACCGCGGTCGGTATAGCGCTCTGGCTGCCGTGGTTGATCGTCGCCGGGGTGGTGTTCATTCTCTCCTCGGCCGCCGGATTGGTGTTCGAGTACTACCTCGGTCCCGAGAAGCACTGATTTTGCGGCGCAAAGATAACAATCCGGGCATCAGTTGATCCGCGGCACCTTTGCCGAGACTTCTTTGCGTTACTCGGTTCGGTAGGGTTTGCCCAGGCAATGAGACGAGCGTGCGCGCTACGAGATAGCCGAGTAGCCCCGCGCGCCGGTGATGCAGTCGGACAGGGCAGGCAGACATGAGCGGGCCGAAACCCCCGGGACGGGAATCTGAAGAACCCGATCCTGCGAGCGAGGCCCACCGCGAATCCGCCGCAGATGCCCGCGACGATGTGCAACCGGCCGGCGAGCACGACGACGAGATCGATCCCGACGACGTTGAACCGCTCGACGAGAATGCGGAAATAGCTGGCGACCACACCGGCGACCTGGATGCGTATTCCCGGGCCTACTCGGCACCCGAGTCCGAGCATTTCCTCAGCGGCCCATACGTACCGGCCGATTTGAGTCTCTACGACTACGACGCCTACGACGAGTCAGCCGACGACGATGACGAAGAGTCGGCTCCGCGGTGGCCCTGGGTGGTCGGCGTCGCGGCGATCGTGGCCGCGATCGCGCTGGTCGTTTCGGTTTCCCTGCTGGTCGCTGGGACCGACACCAGCAAGCTGGCCAACCCCGGCACCACCACGCCGTCGCAGCCGCCCCTGCAGGACGAGATCACCACCACGAAGCCCCCACCCGGTCCCGGTCACCGAATACGTCACCTGTCGCGGCCCCGCCGCCCGCCACCAGCACGACGCCGGCCGGTCCGCGACAGGTGACGTATTCGGTGACCGGGACCAAAGCGCCGGGCGACATCATCTCGGTGACCTACGTCGATGCCTCGGGGCGGTCACGCACCCAACACAACGTCTACATCCCGTGGTCGATGACCGTGACGCCGATTTCGACATCCGACGTCGGCTCGGTCCAGGCGTCCAGCCTCTTCCGGCTGAGCAGGCTCAACTGCTCGATCACCACCAGTGACGGAACGGTGTTGTCGTCGAACAACAACGACGCACCGCAGACGAGCTGCTGATGGTCAGCCGATATTCCGCGTACCGGCGCGGATCCGACGCCATTCCGCCGGACGTCATCGATCGGATCCTGTTGGGTGCGTGCGCCGCGATCTGGCTGGTGCTGCTGGGCGTGAGCGTGGCCGCCGCCGTCGCGCTTTCCGATCTGAGCCGCGGCTTTCACAAGACGGCCAGCAGTCCGCACACCACCTGGGTGTTGTATGCGGTCATCATCGTGTCCGCGTTGATCATCGCCGGCGCCGTCCCGGTGCTGGTGCGGGCCCGCCGGATGACTCAGCCCGACACGGAAGCCCGGCCGGCGAGCACGCCGGCGCGGGGGACCGGCAGGCCCTTGCTGCGGCCTGGCTCGCCCACCGCGCGCACCGTGGCCGAGCGTGCCCGCGAGCCCAGGGCGCAGGCGGGGGAGTCGACGGCGGTCTGGTCCGGTGCCGAGGTGGACCGGGTCTGGTTGCGCGGCACCGTAATTCTGACCGCAACGATGGGCGCCGCTCTGATCGCGGTCGCCGCAGCGACCTACTCGATGGCCGTCGGGCACGACGGACCGTCGTGGGTTGGCTACGGCATCGCCGGGCTCATCACCGCGGCCATGCCCGTGGCCGAGTGGTTTCAGGTGCGGCAGCTACGTCAGCTGATCGGCACGCCCTAGCCCGGCTCTGACGCGGTTGGCACGGTTTTGACCGGCAACGCACGGCGCCGTAGCCCCGGCACGAAGCGCGCTTTGGCGCGGATCTGACCGGCGGCATACGGCGCCTTAGCCCCCGGCGGGGCCAGTGCGCTGGCGGGGCCTAGTGGTCGCCGTGCTCGCCGTTCGATGAGCCGTTCGACGACCCGTTGGAGCCGTCTTGGTGCTCGCGCAGCGCCGTGAGGGCAAGCTGCTCGTGGTGATGCGCCGCCTCGCGCAATGCCGCATCCTCGGACGCCGGATCGGCGAACAAGAAGCTACCGGCACCCGGACTTCCGGCCGAGCCCAGTTTGTTCATCTTGTTCGGCACGGGAGCGCCTTGATACTCCAGCGGTATCGGGTGCCCGTGGTCGTCGACCGGGCCGAGCGGTTGGTGTAGCTCGATGTAGGCACCCTGCGGCAGCCGCTTGATGATGCCCGTCTCGACACCATGCTCGAGGATCGCCCGGTCGCTGCGCTGCAGGCTGATGCACCACCGATACGTGATGAAGTAGATCAGCGGCGGAAGGATCACCATCCCGATGCGGCCGATCCACGTCGTCGCGTTGAGCGAGATCTGGAACTTCAGCGCGATGATGTCGTTGATCGACGCCAGGGTGAGCACCATGTAGAACGTGATCGCCATCGCGCCGATCGCGGTGCGCACCGGGACATCCCGCGGCCGCTGCAGCAGGTTGTGGTGTGCGCGGTCGCCGCTGAACCGCTTCTCCAGGAAGGGGTAGACGATGAGCAGGGTGAAAATCAGGCCCATCAGCAACGCCACCCAGACCGAGGCGGGAATGGTGTGGTGCCAGAAGTAGAACTCCCACGGTGGCCAAAGCCGGGCCAGGCCGTCGGGCCACATCATGTAGAAGTCGGGCTGGCTGCCCGCCGATATCTGCGACGGTTTGTACGGGCCGAACTGCCAGATCGGGTTGATCTGCAGCAGGCCGCCCATCAGCGCCAGCACTCCCACGATGGCGGCGAAGAACGCGCCGGACTTGACCGCGAACACCGGCATCACCCGCACGCCGACGACGTTGTGCTCGGTGCGTCCCGGGCCGGGAAACTGCGTGTGTTTCTGGAACCACACCAATGCCAGGTGAATACCGATCAGCGCCAGGATGATCCCCGGAATCAGCAGGATGTGCAGGGCGTACAGGCGCGGGATGATGATGGTGCCGGGGAAGTCGCCACCGAACAGCAACCAGTGCAGCCAGGTGCCGATCACCGGCATGCCCAGCGTGATCGACGCTAACGCTGCCCGCAGACCGGTCCCCGAGAGCAGGTCGTCGGGCAGCGAGTAACCGAAGTACCCCTCGAACATGGCCAGGATCAACAGCAGCGAACCGATGAGCCAGTTCGCCTCACGCGGGCGCCGGAAGGCGCCGGTGAAGAAGACACGCGCCAGGTGAACCATGATCGACGCAGCGAACATCAGCGCCGCCCAGTGGTGGATCTGGCGGACGAACAGGCCGCCCCGCACTTCGAAAGTGATGTCGAGCGTCGATTGGTAGGCCCGTGACATCTCGATCCCGCGCAGCGGCTGGTAGACGCCGTTGTAGGTGACCTCTGTCATGGACGGGTCGAAAAACAGCGTCAGGTACACCCCGGTGAGCAGCAGCACGATGAAGCTGTACATCGCGATCTCGCCGAGCAAAAACGACCAGTGCGTCGGGAAGACCTTGTTCAGTTGTCGGCGCACTGCCGCCGACGGGTGATAGCGGGTGTCGATGTCCTCGCCTTGGCGGGCCAGGACATCACCGATTTTCGGGGGACTGAGTTTCGGGCTCATGTTGTGGTGCGCTCCCAGAATGCCGGTCCGACGGGCTCGATGAAGTCGCCGTTGGCAACCAGATACCCGTTGGAGTCGATCGTGATCGGCAGTTGCGCCAACGCACGGGCCGCCGGACCGAATATCGGCTTGGCGAAATGCAATGCGTCGAACTGCGACTGGTGACAAGGGCACAAGATTCGGTAGGACTGCTCTTCGAACAGCGATGACGGGCAACCCAAGTGCGAGCACACCTTGGTGAAGGCGAAGAACTCGCCCCAGTTGAAGCTCTCCTGGCCCTGGCGCTTGACGACTCGGGGCATATCGCTGGGCCGGATGCGAATCAGCATCACCGGGTTACGGACACCCATCTTGATCGTTGCCAGCTTCTCGTGTGACTCCACGGTGGTGCCGTCGCCGTCGGACTCCCGCCACGGGAAGACCGTCTCCATTCCGCCGGCGTCGAGGTCCTCTGGGCGCAGCTTGGTAAACGGCGCCGAGTCGCTCGCGCCGGTAGCCCGCGCGAGATAGATCGTCTCGCCGTGATAGCGGGGCGTCCAGCCAGACGTCCAGAGCACCGCTTTCAAGCCATCGGCGGTGGGCACCACCGGCTTCCATGGGTTTTTGATCAGGCCGCCGGCAAACGCCACCAAGGTGGACAGGCCGAACGCGCCCAGACCCACGCCGAGTGACGCTCCGATCAACTTGCGGCGCCCGATCGTCGAACTCTGATAAGCGTCGCCCAGGTTCGCCACGACCGTCTTGCGGTCGATCTCGCGCGAGGCGCCGTCATGACGTTCCTGGATCGAAATTTCCTCTGGGATAAACCTTTTCTGGAAGAGGATCGCGCCGATAGCAATCGACAGGATGGACAGGCCGAACGTCACGCCGTACAGCGGGGTAGTGAGGGTGTACAGGAGGTTGCCCTCGGCCTCGAGCGGCTTGTACTCCCACGGCCAGAACAAGAAGACCAGCAGCAGCGCCAGGCCGAAGAAGCCACCCAGCAAAAGCCACAGCGCCACGCCGCGCTCCGCGCGCTTTTCGGCCTTGGTGCCCTCGACCGGCCAGCGCGGTTCCTTGAAGACCGTCTCGACGCCGTCGATCTTGCCGCCCAGATCGAGCAGTTCCTGCTGCGACATCCCGGCCAGCGTCGCCTCGTCCGGCTCGCCGGCCGGCCCCGTCTTCGCGTCGCTCATGATCGCGCCCCAATCCACAGTGCCAACCCGATGGCGGTGACCATCCCGATGATCCACATCGCCATGCCCTCGGGTGCGGGTCCAAATCCACCCAGGCCATAGCCACCCGGCTGGCGCGCCTCGGTGGCGGTCTTGACGTACGCGATGATGTCCTTCTTGGCCTCGAAGGAAAGCTGGCGGTTCGAGAACTTCGGCATGTTCTGCGGGCCGGTCAGCATCGCGGTGAGGATTTGCTGCTCATTAGCGGGCTCGAGGTCGGGGGCGTATTTACCGGACGACAGCGCCCCGCCCTTGCCGGTGAAGTTGTGGCACGAAGCGCAGTTGAGCCGGAACAGGTCGCCGCCGCGGGCCACGTCGTCGCCGCGCAGCGATCGCATCGCGAGGCTGCCGTCGGGGTTGCGCACCACCGTGGGGCCGCCGCCGTTGGCCTGCACGTAGGCGCCGATCGCGTCGACCTGCGACTCGTCGAAGATCGGGTCTTTACGCGCCGCCTGGGCTTCCCCGCGCATGGCCGGCATCCGGCCGCTGGACACCTGGAAGTACACGGCCGCGTCGCCGACACCGATCAGGCTCGGGCCGTGGTCGGGTACACCCTGCAGGTTGGCGCCGTGGCAGGAGACACACGAGGTTTCGAAGAGTTGCTTGCCGTTGCGCAGCAGCGCCGAGGAGTTCTCGTCGGCGACGGCCACCTGCGGGGTGGGGGTCAGCACGGCGGCCATACCGCCGGCGATGGTCAGCGCGATCAGCAGCAGCAGCCCGCCGGACAAGCGCCGGCGCAACCGCCGCCGCGAGCGGGGGGCCCGCTCTTTTCGCGGCTGACCTGGCGGCTTGCGGCCATGGGATCGGGTGAACCCCAGTTTCTTCAACCGAGCACTCCTCTTCGTCTAGCGCCGGTTCACCGGATGAAATAGATCACGGCGAAAAGCGCGATCCACACGATGTCGACGAAATGCCAGTAATAGGAGACGACGATGCTTGCCGTTGCCTGAGCGGGAGTGAACTTGCTCATCGTGGTCCGGGCCAGCAGGAAAATGAAGGCGATCAGACCGCCGGTGACGTGGAGCCCGTGGAAACCGGTGGCCAGATAGAAGACAGTGCCGTACGCGCTTCCGGCAATGGTGGTGCCGTGCGTCGCGAGGTGGAAGTACTCGTAGGCCTGACCGAGGATGAAGAACAGGCCCATCAAGAACGTGATCACGTACCAGCGGCGCAGCCCGAACACGTCGCCGCGCTCGGCGGCGAACACGCCCATCTGGCAGGTGAACGACGAGGCGATCAACACCAGCGTCACCGGAACGGCTTGGTAGAGATTCAGCTCGGTCGGCGGCGGGGGCCAGTTCCCGCCGGCCTGAGCTCGCGCCGTGAAGTAGAACGCAAACAGGCCAGCAAAGAACATGAGCTCGCTGGAAAGCCACACTATGGTGCCGACGGCGACCATATTGGGCCGATTCAGCGAATGCACTCGCGAGGTGATCGCGGTCCCCGAGGTCCCAACAGCACTCGTCACATCCGCAAGTATGACGCTTTGTAGTTGTCGAACTCTACCCGGGGCGGAAATTCGCTTGGGCGCGTCGTTTTCGGCCCGGCCGTGACGACGCTTGGGTGGCGGTCGATCGTCGTGGGACCATCGGCGCGTGGCCGCATCATCTGAGGCGTCTTCGGTGGGGGCGTCGCCCCGGCAATCGTCCGGGGCCGCATCGTCATGGCCCCAGGTGCTGGGTCGCTTGACGGAGGGCCAGAACCTGGCCAGGGGCCAGGCGGCCTGGGCCATGGAACAGATCATGACCGGCAACGCCCGGCCGGCTCAGATCGCCGCGTTCGCGGTGGCGATGAAGATGAAGGTGCCCACCGCGGCCGAAGTCGGTGAGCTGGCCGACGTCATGCTCAGCCACGCGTGCCCCATACCCGGGCTCTCCGGCGACACCGTGGACATCGTGGGCACCGGCGGCGACGGCGTCAACACCGTCAACCTGTCCACCATGGCGGCCATCGTCGCCGCGGCCGCGGGTGTGCCGGTGGTCAAGCACGGCAACCGGGCGTCGTCCTCGCTGTCCGGCGGCGCGGACACCCTGGAGGCGCTCGGGGTGCGCATCGACCTCGGGCCCGAGCAGGTCGCGCGCAGCCTGACCGAGGTCGGGATCGGGTTCTGTTTCGCGCCGGTCTTTCACCCGTCGTACCGGCACGCCTCAGCGGTGCGCCGCGAGATCGGGGTGCCGACGGTCTTCAATCTCCTTGGACCGCTTACCAATCCGGCCTCGCCGCGGGCCGGTCTGATCGGCTGCGCGTTCGCCAACCTCGCCGAGGTGATGGCCGGGGTATTCGCCGCGCGCCGCGCCAGCGTGCTGGTGGTGCACGGCGACGACGGACTCGACGAATTGACCACGACCACCACCAGCACGATCTGGCGTGTGCAGGCGGGCACGGTGGACAAGCTGACCTTCGATCCCGCCGGCTTCGGGTTCGACCGCGCTGATCTTGACGAGTTGGTCGGCGGCGACGCGCAGGCCAACGCCGCCGAAGCGCGGGCCGTGTTCGCCGGCGCTAAAGGGCCGGTGCGCGACGCCGTTGTGCTCAACGCGGCCGGCGCTCTGGTCGCCCACGCCGGGCTATCCAGCCGCGCCGAGTGGCTGCCTGCGTGGGAGGACGGGTTGGCCCGTGCCAGCGCGGCCGTCGACTCCGGGGCGGCCGAACAGCTGCTCGCGCGTTGGGTGCGGTTCAGCCAGCAGGTCTGAGTCCCTTTCCCCGACGGCCCGATCCTGTTGCGAGGCCAGCCGCGCCGAACGCGCCGCTGCCGCCCATGCCGCCCACACTCCGGCCGATCGCAGCGGCGAGGCCCAGCCCTCCGATGTCCGCACGATGCGCACCCCGGGAGTGGCCAGCCAGCGCGCGATGAGCGCGGTCTCCTCGACCAGAGCCCCGCCCAGTGGGGCCGGCTCGGGCAGGATGACTTGTGCGCCAGCGTGAATCGCGTCGACGACCGGCATCGGCGGGACACCGCGTCTGGCGGCTCCCGCGGCGGCGAGTTGGCCGTGGCGGATCACGGCGAGGTGGTAGCCACCGCCGCCGTCGGGGGCGGCGGCGATCAGCTCGGGCAGCATGGCCAGCGTGCGCAGGCGCTGGGCGCGCCACAGGGCCTCGACGGCGGTGGCCGTGTGGTCGCGCAATCGCGCGGCGCTTTCGTAGCGACATTGTTCGGCGAGTGCGCTCACCCGACAAATCGCCGCGCCCAGCGCGTCGTTGTCCTGGCCGTCAATCAAGGCCGCGGCCCGGCCCACCGCCGCGGCGTACTGGGTGGCCGTCACGTCGCGGGCGGCGGGGCAGGGCGACACCTCGCGCTCGGGGCAGGCCGGCCCGTGCAGGGCCGAACGCGCCAGCCGGGTGGTGCAGGTGCGGAGCCCGGTAAACCGGGCCAGCAGGGCGGCGGTATCGGAGGCGTCGGCGCGGGAGCGAAACGGGCCGATGGCGCGGTCGTGGCGTGGCGAGCGCACCACCGACAGGCGGGGAAATGCCTCGTCGGACAACGCAATCCACCACCAGCGCTGCGGGAACCGCGACCGGCGGTTGTAGGGCGGGGCATGGGCGGCCAGCAGGCGCAGTTCGCGCACCCCGGCCTCGAGCGCGTGGGCGCACTCGACGTGGTCGATCGCGCTGGCCAGCGCGACCATCTCCTTCATCCTGCCGCGAGGGTCGGTGCCGTTGAAGTATTGGCTGACCCGGCGGCGCAGGTCGACGGCGGTCCCCACGTACAGCACCTCGCGCGACGGCCCGCGGAACAGGTAGACGCCCGGCCGGTGTGGCAGGCCGTCCGCGAGCACCCGCTTGCGCCGCTGGGTCGGCGTCACGTCGGGCAGATAGCAGCGCAGATCGGCGTAGGTGTGCACGCCCCGGTTACCGACGCGCTCGATGAGCGCGTGCAATACGTCGACGGTGGCCCGCGCATCGTCGAGGGCGCGGTGGGTGGGTTGGGCCGCGACGGCGAACAGCCCCGCCAGGGCGGCCAGTCGCACGCTCGGGGCTTCCTCGCGGCTCAGCACCCGTCGGGCCAGCCGGACCGTGCACAGCACCTGCGGTCGGGGCCAGCCGATTTCGCAGCGCTCGGCGGCGGCCCGCAGAAAACCGATGTCGAATCCGGCGTTGTGGGCGACCAACACCGCATCACCGGCGAACTCCATGAACATCGGCAGCACGCCGTCGATCGTCGGGGCATCGCACACCATTGCGCCGGTGATGCCCGTCAGCTGCACGATCTGCGGCGGGATGCTGCGCTGCGGGTCGACCAGGGTGGCGAACTCGCCAAGGACGACACCGCCCCGGACCTTGACCGCTCCGATCTCGGTGATGGCGTCGGCGGGTCTGCCGTCGGTACTCCTAGCGCGCCCGCCGGTCGTTTCCAAATCGACGACGACGAATGTGGTTTCGCGCAACGAGACGTCGTCGGTGGGAAAGGCGGCGGGGTCCCCGCCCGGCCCCAGGTCGGCGAAACTCAGCTGAGTCACACCCGTCACACCCATGGGCGTGACGTTAAGCACCCGCACCGACAGCCGCGGGGTTCCCACGCCGGGGTCGCTGCCGCGAAAAGTTGTCGGTACCCGCGGTTAGCGTTCGGGCAGCACGACCAAGCGACGTCGAGAGGATCGATCGTGATGGCACACAGCAGTAGGCCCGACAACAAGGGCGGCCCGCCGGGCGCGCCGGTGGTCATCGACTGCGAAGACTGCGCGGCCCGCGGAACGGGCTGCCAAGACTGCGTCATCAGCGTGCTGCTTGGGGTGCCCGAGACTTTGCTGCAGGACGAACGGGCCGCGCTGGAAGTCCTCGCTGAGGTCGGATTGGCGCCTAAGCTGCGTCTGGTGCCGCTACATCGTCATCCCGGGTCGGGTGCCGCTTAATGGCTCTAAGTGCCATAACCGCTGACCACCCCGTTAATCGATCAAGATTCACATAGTTATGACAGAAATCTTGCCATTTTCTTAACGGCCTGGTTTGGACAAACGCCGATATCGTTTCGTAACCTGTTTGAGACCTAAACCAGCTCAGCCCTCAGGCTCGATGGCAGTTTAAGGAAGCAATATCTTGAGTTTCGGCTCTAATGGCCAGATTGCGCGTGCTTTGACTCGTTCCCTGATCGGGACGGTAGCGGGTTTGACGGTGTTATCGGGAATTTGCGCCGGCAACGCCGTGGCCGACCCGGCCGACGAGGCCATGGCGAAGCTCAACGAGCTGTCCCGCCAGGCGGAGCAGACCACCGAGGCCATGCACAGTGCCCAGCTCGACCTTAGCCAGAAGCTGGCAGCCCAGCAGGCCGCGGACAAGAAGCACTCGGATGACCAGGCCGCCGTGGACGCCGCGAAGGCCCGCCTGGCCACCTTCCAGAGCGCTGTCAACAAGCTCGCCGCCGCCACCTACATGGGTGGCCGCGTCGATGGCATGGAGGCCATGCTGACCGCGGGATCCCCGCAGGGACTGATCGACAAGCTCGCCGTGCAGCGCCTGATGGCGACTCAAATGCGTACGCAGATGGCGGATTTCCGGATTGCCGGTGAGCAGGCCGCCAAGGCGGAGCAGGATTCCGCCAAGTCGGCCGCCGATGCCAAGAGCGCCGCCGAACAGGCTGCCGCCGTGCGGGCCAGTCTGCAGTCCAAGCAAAGCCAGCTGCAGGTTCAGATCGCCGTCGTCAAGTCGCAATACCTCTCTTTGTCGCCGGGGGAGCGCACCGCGCTCGCCGATCCCGGGCAGGTCCCGGCCGGTGCCCCGGTCGCGGCGCCCGGCCCGCCCGCGCCTGACGCGTTGCCGCCGGGTGCACCACCACCGCCCGGCGCGCCGCCGGGTGACGCTCCGCCTTTCGGTGGAATGTTCGCACCGCCGCCTCCCGGCGGGGGTGGGGGTGATCGCGCCAACGTCGTGCAGGCAGCGCTGACTCAGGTCGGGACGCCGTATTCGTGGGGTGGTGCCGCACCTGGCGGGTTCGACTGCTCCGGATTGGTGATGTGGGCGTTCCAGCAGGCCGGTATCGCGCTGCCACACTCCAGCCAGGCGCTGGCACACGGCGGTCAGCCGGTATCGCTGTCTGACCTGCAGCCCGGCGACGTGCTGACCTTCTACTCCGATGCCTCACATGCCGGCATCTATGTCGGTGACGGGATGATGATCCATTCCTCCACTTACGGCGTGCCGGTACGGGTGGTGCCGATGAACTCTTCGGGCCCGATCTACGACGCCCGCCGCTACTGATCGACCCCGCCCGGGGTATTTGCTGGACGCCTCGCGCCACCGCCGGTGGCTTCCGGTGCTGTTGGCCTGGGTCTTTGTCGTCGAATTGGCGGTGGCCGCGGCCGTGCCTTTCGACCCGGCGCGCGAACACCAGGCGCGACCCGCTGAGCTGATCGAGCCCGCCCGGGCCTCGTCGGGCGCCGCCAAACCGCTGGTCGTGGGGGACCGGTCGATCCGGCTGATCAGCCTCGGTGGTCCGGTCGCCGACCGCCTGCTGTCGCGCATCGCCTCGAACATGGGCTCCGCCGTCGAGCGCGTAGAGGCGTTCTGGGGCGTCGATTGGTCACGCGAGATCTCGGTCGTGGCCACCGCGTCCGACGAGCAGTTTCGCACTGCCGCCGGCGGCGGCCCGGAATCGCAGTGGGCCGACATCGCGGCGGTGACCGTCGCCGACCAGGTTGATCCCGCGCACCGGGTCGCTCTCGGCCAGCGGATCGTGTTCGCCCCCGGCGCGGCAAGCCTGAGTGAATCGGCACTGCGAATTGTGTTGACCCACGAGCTTTTCCACTACGCGGCGCGCGCCGACACCGCCATGGACGCCCCTCGCTGGGTCGCCGAAGGCGTCGCCGATTTCGTCGCCCGGCCCAGTGCCCCGGTGCCGGCCGAGGCACGCTCCGCGTACCCGTCGCTGCCGTCGGACATCGAGCTGGATACGCCCGGGCCACAGCGGTCGCTGGCCTACGACCGGGCGTGGTGGTTTGCCCGCTTCGTCGCCGACACCTACGGAACGCCTAACCTGCGGGCCTACTACCTGGCCACGTCGGGTGTCGGGCACGTCGACCCGCTGGCCGCCGCCCACGACGTCCTGGGCGTCGACCCGGCCGGCCTGCTCGCCCGGTGGAGCCAGTGGATGGTCGGCTAGCCTGACGCACGTGAGCCGGGTGCTGCTGGTAACCAACGACTTTCCCCCGCGACCCGGCGGCATCCAGTCCTACCTGGGCGAGTACGTGCGGCGGCTGGTTGACGCCGGGGCGCACTCGGTGACCGTGTACGCCCCGCAGTGGAAGGGCGCCGATGACTACGACGACGCGGCCGGCTATCGAGTGGTGCGCCATCCGGGCTCGCTGATGCTGCCCGGCCCCGGGGTCGCCGTGCGGATGCGCCGGCTGATCGCCGAGCACGGCGTGGACACCGTGTGGTTCGGCGCGGCCGCCCCGCTGGCCCTGCTGGCCCAGCGCGCCCGGCAGGCCGGGGCGACCCGGGTGGTGGCCAGCACGCACGGCCACGAAGTCGGCTGGTCGATGCTTCCGGTTGCGCGGTCGGTACTGCGCCGGATCGGCGACACCACCGACGTGGTGACGTTCGTGAGTCGCTACACGCGGTCCCGGTTTGCGACGGCGTTCGGGCCCGACGCGGCGCTGGAATACCTGCCGTCGGGCGTGGACAGCGACCGGTTCCGGCCGGATCCAGCCGGTCGCGCCGAGTTGCGTGCCCGCTACCGGCTGGGCGAGCGGCCCACCGTCGTGTGCCTGTCCCGGCTGGTGCCGCGCAAGGGTCAGGACATGTTGATCAGGGCGCTGCCGTCGGTCCGGCGACGGGTCGACGGGGCGGCGTTGGTCATCGTCGGCGGTGGCCCGCACCGCGAGGCATTGGAAAAGCTGGCTTCCGACTGCGGCGTCGCCGAGCACGTGACGTTCACCGGTGGCGTGCCCAGCGCCGAGCTACCCGCGCACTACGCGCTGGCCGACGTCTTCGCGATGCCGTGCCGCACCCGTGGCTCCGGAATGGACGTCGAAGGCCTGGGCATCGTCTACCTGGAGGCCTCCGCGACCGGCGTGCCGGTGATCGCGGGCCAATCGGGCGGAGCCCCGGAAGCTGTGCAGCACAACAAAACTGGGCTGGTCGTCGATGGGCGCTCGGTGCACAAGGTCGCCGACGCCGTCGCCGAGTTGCTGATCGATCGCGACCGGGCCGCCGCAATGGGCGCCGCCGGGCGCGAGTGGGTGACCACCGAGTGGCGCTGGGACACGCTGGCCGGCAGGCTGGCCGATCTCCTCCGCGGGGAACCGTCCAGCGCCACGCTGTCGTGAGACCGGGCTAATCCTTTTCGTAGATCGCTTCGATGTCGGAGGCGAACTTCTCGGCAACCACCTTGCGCTTGAGCTTCATCGTCGGCGTCAGCTCGCCGGTGTCTTCGGTGAAGTCGACCGGCAGAATGCGGAATTTGCGGATCGACTCGGCGTGCGACACCGAGAGGTTGGTCTGCTTGACGGCCGCGTCCACCTCAGCGATCAGGTCGGGGTCGGTCACCAGGTCGGCCACCGACGCGTCGGCGGCCTTGCTGTTGCGTTGTTTCCAGAAGTCGAAGGCCTCCGGATCGATGGTGATCAGCGCGCCGACGAACGGCTTGGCGTCCCCGACGACCATCGCCTGACTGATCAGCGGGTGCGCCCGCAGCTGGTCCTCCATCTGGGCGGGGGCGACGTTCTTGCCGCCGGCGGTGACGATGATCTCCTTCTTGCGGCCGGTGATCGTCAAGAACCCGTCCTCATCGACTGCACCGAGATCGCCCGTCTTGAGCCAGCCGTCGGCGAAGGCGTCCTGGCTGGCCTGCTCGTTGTGCCAGTAGCCGCTGAACACCACGCCGCCGCGCACCAACAACTCGCCGTCGGCGGCGATCCGCAAACTGTTGCCGGGCACCAGCTTTCCGACTGTCCCGATCTTCACGCCGCCGATCTGGTTGACGGTGATCGCGGCGCTGGTCTCGGTCATGCCGTAGCCCTCGTAGATGGTCAGGCCCACCCCGCGATAGAAGTGGCCCAGCCGGGCCCCCAGCGGCGCCCCGCCGGAGACCGACGCATGGCAGTCGCCACCCAGCGCCGCCCGCAGCTTGTAATAGACCAACCGGTCGAACAGCGCATGGCGGGCCCGTAACACCAATCCGGGCTTGCCGTCTTCGTGCGCCTGGCTCCACTGCACCGCGGTTTGGGCGGCGGATTTGAAGATCCAGCCTTTGCCGTCGTTTTCGGCGTTTTGCTCGGCGGTGTTGTACACCTTCTCGAACACCCGCGGAACCGACACCACGACCGTGGGTTTGAACACCGTGAGCATGGGCATCAGGTTTTTGATGTCACTGGTGAACCCGACGGTCACTTTGCTGGCGAACGCCGACAATGTCAGTGCCCTGGCCAGCACGTGGGCCAACGGCAGGAATACCAGCAGTCGCTGGCCTTCGTTCAGCAGCGTCGGCAGGCACTCCTGGGTGCCCCGGGTTTCGTACAGCAAGTTGCTATGCGTGAGCTGGCACCCTTTGGGGCGACCGGTGGTGCCCGAGGTGTAGATGAGAGTGGCTGGGTCAGTGGAGCGCAGCGCCTCCTGGCGGGCGGTCAGCTGGGCGGGGTCCTCCGCCGCGCCCGATTCGGCGAGCTGGTCGAGTGCCTTCGGGCCCGAACCGTCGATGTGCAGCACCCGGCGCAGGGCGGGAAGCTCGCCGGTGAGCTCGGTGACCATCTTGGCGTGCTCGTCGTTCTCGACGAAGACCAGTACGGCTCCCGAGTCCTGCAGCACCCAGCGCACCTGCTCGGCGGACGACGTCTCGTAGATCGGCACCGTGACCGCACCGATGGACAGGATCGCCAGATCAAGAATCGCCCATTCGTAGCGGGTGGCCGAGAAGATGGACACCCGGTCACCGGCCTGCACACCCAGCGAGATCAGGCCCAGGGCCGCGGCCCGAACCTGCCCAGCGGCCTCTGCGCAGGTGACGTCGGTCCACACCCCGTCGATCTGACGGTTGTAGATGACAAAGTCGGGGTCATCGCGTTCGTGCTCGAAGACCGTAGCGGCGATGTTGTCGTGCTCGCCGACGGAAAAGCGGGCAGGGACGCTGTACTGACGCACTGTGCTGACCTCGTTCGATCTTCGTTGACTTGCCGGCTGGCCCCGGCTTGCTCTCGTCCAGCGTAATCCGCACATTCGCCCAGCACGTCAAACGCGTGCCCTCAGATGCGGGCGTGCGGGATCGGTGTGTGAAGCTGTGGCGGTGAACAGCATCCAGATCGCGGACCAGACGTACGTCGCCGCGGCCGCCGCACAGGTCGGAGCCGCGGTCGCCGACCAGTCGAGCTGGCGCCGGTGGTGGCCCGATCTGCGGCTGCAAACCGTCGAGGAACGCGGCGAAAAGGGGATTCGCTGGGCGGTGACCGGAGCATTGACGGGCACCATGGAGATCTGGCTGGAACCGTCACTGGACGGGGTGGTGCTGCACTACTTCCTGCATGCCGAACCGACCGGCGTGGCGGCCTGGCAACTGGCCAAGCTGAACTTGCCGAAGATGACGCACAGCCGTCGCGTGGCGGGAAAGAAAATGGCCTTTGAGCTCAAGACGACGCTGGAACGGTCACGTCCGGTCGGAGTTTCTCCGGTAGTTTAACTGCGGTCAAGTTCGCCCGGCGAGAGTACCGTTTCGGCCGGGAGCAGGTACTGCCGCAGATCGCCGGGGATCGACCCGCGTGCGGGAGACGTGCGGGAGAGAGGTAGCAGCCAGGTGGCGGAGAAAACCACGCAGACCATTCACATCGAAGCGGACCCAGACACGGTGTTGCAGGTGATTGCCGACATCGATTCGTACCCGCAGTGGATCTCGGAATATAAGGAAGCCGAGGTGCAGGAGCGCGGGTCCGACGGCTACCCGAAGACGGTGCGGTTCGTGATGGACGCGGGTGTCATCAAGGACACCATGGTCATGTCCTACCGGTGGCCGGCCGACCACAAGTCGCTGTCGTGGAGTCTGGTCTCCAGCTCTTTGCTGCGTTCCCTCGAAGGCTCATATCGCTTGGCGTCCAAGGGATCTGGAACCGACGTCACCTACGAACTCTCCGTTGACCTGGCCATGCCGATGATCGGTCTGCTCAAGCGCAAGGCCGAGCGCAGGCTGACCGACACCGCTTTAAAGGATCTGAAGAAACGAGTCGAGGCTGAGTGAGTCCGGTGCGCTTACCCCGGCCCGGATCAGTCTCTTCGTTGGTAAGGGCGGGGTAGGAAAGTCCACCCTGGCGTCTGCTACCGCGGTCTGTGATGCGATCGACGGCCAGCGGGTGCTGGCCGTCTCCACCGACCAGGCGCACTCGCTGGGCGACGTCCTGGGTGTCCCGATTCCGCCGAGCGGCCAGGGTGAGCTGGTCCGGGTGCTCGGCGACGACACCGAGGCCGGCGGCGGATTTCTCGACGCGCTGGCGCTCGACACCTTGGCCCTGCTCGAGTCTCGCTGGCGCGACGTGGTCAGCGCCTTGGATCGGCGGTTTCCCGACTCCGAGTTGAGCAGCATTGCGCCCGAAGAACTCTCGGCATTGCCAGGCATCCAGGAAGTGCTGGGCCTGCACGCGGTCGGGGAACTGGCGGCCTCCGGGCGATGGGATCGCATCGTCGTCGACTGCGCCTCGACCGCGGACGCGTTGCGAATGTTGACCCTGCCCGCCACTTTTGGGCTATATGTCGAGCGGGCGTGGCCGCGGCATCGTCGGCTGTCCATCGCGACCGACGACCCGCGTTCGGCGGCGGTGGTCGAATTGCTGGAGCGCATCAGCGGCAGCGTGGATCAGCTCAGCGCGCTGCTGACCGACGGCGATCTGGTGAGCGCACACCTGGTGCTGACCCCCGAGCGCGTGGTTGCCGCCGAGGCGGTGCGCACACTGGGTTCACTGGCTCTGATGGGGGTGCGCGTCGAGGAGCTGATCGTCAACCAGGTCCTGGTGGAAGACGAGTCCTACGAGTACCGCAACCTGCCCGAACACCCGGCGTTCTATTGGTATGGCGAGCGCATCTCGGAACAACGGGTAGTGCTCGACGAACTCGACGCCACCATCGGCGACGTGGCGCTGGTGCTGACCCCGCACCTGTCGGGCGAACCGATCGGGCCCAAGGCGCTGGGCGCACTGCTCGACAGTGCGCGTCTTCGGCGCGGATCGGCCCCGCCGGGGCCGGTGCGTCCTATTGTGGACCTCGAATCCGGATCGGGACTTGGGGCGATATACCGTATGCGGCTAACGTTGCCCCAGCTTGACGCCGGATCGCTGGCGCTGGGCCGGGCCGGCGACGACTTGATCATCAGCGCAGGCGGACTGCGGCGCAGGGTTCGGTTGGCGTCCGTGTTGCGGCGGTGCACGGTGCTCGACGCGCATTTGCGAGGCGGTGAGCTGACAGTTCGATTCAGACCAGATCCGGAGGTGTGGCCCAAGTGAATGCGGCGCATCCCGAGCTTGGTCCCGAGCTTCGCAAGCTTGCCCAGGCGATTCTGGACGGCATCGATCCCGCCGTGCGGATGGCGGCCTCATTGACCGCCGGCGACGGGCCCGGGACGGGCAAGTGTCAGCAGATCTGGTGCCCGGTGTGCGCGCTGGCCGCTGTGGCAACCGGCGATCAGCACCCGCTGCTCACGGTGATCGCGGACCACAGCATCGCCCTGCTGGAGGTGATCCGTTCGATCGTCGACGACATCGACCGCTCGGCGAAGCCGCCACCGGACGGTCCGCCCGGCGGCGGCCCGCACCCCGAGCCCGAAGCCGAAACCGCCGCGGGCACCCACTACCAGCCGATCCCGGTCACCATCGAGGAATGACCGAACCCGCGTCGCAGGTGGTCCCTTCTGTCACGGGTCGGTACAGTTGGCGCAGAACACCATCGGATTGGGCGAGAGGGCGGGCCATGTGGTACTGGCTATTCAAGTACGTCCTCCTCGGGCCGTTGCTGATCTTGATGGGTCGTCCGAAAGTCGAAGGCCTGCAACATATTCCGGCCTCGGGCCCGGCGATCCTGGCCAGCAATCATCTGGCGGTGATGGACAGTTTCTTTTTGCCGCTGGTGGTGCGACGCCGGATCACCTTCCTCGCGAAGGCTGAATATTTCACCGGCACCGGAATCAAGGGCTGGTTCAGCCGGTGGTTCTTCACCGCCGTCGGCCAGGTGCCGATCGACCGCACCGATGCCGACGCCGCTCAGGCCGCGCTCCACACCGCGCAGCGACTGCTTGGCGAAGGCAAGTTGATGGGCATGTACCCGGAGGGCACCCGCTCACCCGATGGCCGGCTGTACAAGGGCAAGACTGGCCTTGCCCGCCTGGCGCTGGAGACCGGGGTGCCCGTGATCCCGGTCGCGATGATCGGTACCGACGTCGTCAACCCGCCGGGCACCTCCCGGTTGCGCTTCGGCCGGGTGACGGTGCGGTTCGGCAAGCCGATGGAATTCTCCCGCTTCGAGGGGTTAGCCGGCAACCGTTTCATCGAGCGGACGATCACCGACGAGGTGATCTACGAGCTGATGGGGCTGTCCGGTCAGGAGTACGTCGACATCTACGCGGCCACCGTCAAGAACGGCAGCAACGGCGCGACCGCTCACGGATCGACCAACGGCGTCACGCGGATCCCCGAAACCGCCGCCGGTTAACGCGCGACGTTGACGTCGCTGATCAATGCGGGCTCGCGTTCCGCACGCCGCCCTTCGGCGCGTGGGGTTTCCCCGGCGACGACGGTGAGCCCGGCCGCGGCGATGACCGCCAGGGCCCACCACACATACGACATGCCGAACAGCTGGTGCCACCAGTTCGCGGTTGACTCGTGATGCTTGGGCAGCAGGTCGATCGGCGTCCGGTACATCAGCGCGATTCCCGCAGCGCTGACGAGCGCCAGCGCGACATTGCGTCGGTGCCAGCCGACGACTGCCGTCACCAGGATGGCCGGCAGCACCCACACCCAATGGTGTGACCACGACACCGGCGAGACCACCAGGCCGAACAGGGCGACGCAGATGAGCGCCAGCGTCGGCTCGCCGCCCCGCAAAACCCGTCGCATCGCCCATACCGTCAGCGCCAGCACGAGGAAGCAGCCGAGAACCCACAGCACGAACCGCGCGTGCTCCCCGAGCCCGATGCGGGCCAGGGCACCGGCGATGTTCTGGTCGGTGTTCAGCGATGCCTCACCGATGCGATCGGTGTGACGGATGGTCCGTGTCCAGTACTCCCACGAATCGCTCCACGCGAGTGCGAACCCGAGCAGCGTGGCGCCCGCGAACGAGGCCAGCGCGGTCAGGGCGGCCCGGGTGTCGCGGCGCAGCAGGAAGTAGAGGAGAAAGACCGCGGGCGTCAGCTTCAGCGCGATTCCCAGGCCCAGCAGCAGCCCGCGGGGCCACGGCGTCCGCCGCGGTACACAATCGGCGATCACCAACGTCATCAATACGACGTTGATCTGCCCGAACGCGAAATTCGAGCTGATGGGCTCCTGCCAGATCGAGGCCGCGGCCACGATGACGATCGCCAACCACAGCCGGCGCAGCCAGGCAGGGCCGGGCAGCAGCGTCGAGGCGTTCCAGACGCCCAGGCCGCTCAGCACGATCACCGTCGAGACGATCAACAGCACCAGCGTCAACGCGGTGATCGCGATGCTGGCGGCCGGCATGTGCAACCAGGCGAATGGGCTGAACATGATGGCTGCGAGCGGGGGATAGGTGAACGGCAGATTCAGCCCGATAGGTGTGTGGAACAACACATCGCCGTACAGCGGATGCCCGTCCAGCCAGGTCTGACCGCCCATCTGATAGACGTCGATATCGATGCGGTACGGGGTGTGCGCGAACAAGCCCCAGGCCGCGTAACCCAGCACGTAGGCGGCCGACAACCAGAGCACGCACCACAGCAACGCCCGCCCGAGTCGACCGCCCGCCTCGGGCGCCTGTCGTTTACTCATGTCGCAAATCAGCGTAGTAGGTGCGCACGACCGGCACCGGCGCAGCGCGGCTCCCACGGTGCCGGGATGCGCGGGCGTAGGTTTCTAAGGTGTTCGGTTGGTTCGTTCCCACGGTCACCCACTGGTTCTCCCATGACATCGTCCACCGTGGCCGGCTGCCGTTGCTCTGCTGCCTGGTCGCCTTCATCCTGACCTTCTTCGTCACCCGCACGTTCGTGCGCTTCATTCGCCATCGCAGGGACAGGGGCCGCCCGCCCAGGTGGTGGCTGCCGCGCAACGTTTACATCGGCGGAGTGCACATCCACCACGTGACGTTCGGGGTGGTGTTGGTGATGATCTCCGGGCTGAGCCTGGTGACCCTGTCCGTCAACGGCCAGGAACTCGAATTAACTTTGGCGGCAACACTTTTCGGAATCGGCGCCGCGTTGGTGCTCGACGAGTACGCGTTGATCCTCCACTTGTCCGACGTCTACTGGGAAGAGGACGGGCGCACGTCGGTGGATGCCGTCTTCGCCGCGATAGCGGTGGCCGGACTCTTGATCATGGGCCTGCATCCGTTGATGTTCTTCCTGCCGATCTGGCACGGCGCCGACTCGTTTGCCTGGCGGGCGGCCGTTGGCAGCGCGATGGTGCTGACACTGCCGATGGCCCTGGTAGTGGTGCTCAAGGGCAAGGTGTGGACCGGTCTGCTCGGGATGTTCATCGTCGTCCTGCTGGTCATCGGGGCGATCCGGCTTTCGCGCCCGCACGCCCCGTGGGCCCGCTGGCGATACACCACGCAGCCGGTCAAGATGCGGCGGGCTATGCAGCGGGAACGGAAATGGCGCAGGCCCGTAGTGCAGGCCAAACTGTGGCTGCAATACGCGATCGCGGGCACGCCGCGGCTGCCCGACGAACGCACCATCGCCGCCCAGCTCGACCAAGAGGTGCATCCCGCGCCGCCGCCGGAGGGAAGCGAGCCCATCCTGGTCGGCGGATAGGCTCTCTTCGGTGCGGTACTTCTACGACACCGAGTTCATCGAAGACGGCCGCACTATCGAGCTGATCTCGATCGGGGTGGTCGCCGAAGACGGCCGCGAGTACTACGCCGTGTCCACCGAGTTCGATCCGGAGCGCGCCGGTAGCTGGGTGCGCGCCAACGTGCTGCCCAAGCTACCGCCGCCTGCCTCGCAATTGTGGCGCTCGCGCAAGCGGATTCGTCAGGATCTGGAGGAGTTCTTCGGCTTGAATTCAGCCCAGGCGGCCTCCGAACCGATCGAGCTGTGGGCGTGGGTGGGGGCCTATGACCATGTGGCGTTGTGCCAGTTGTGGGGTCCGATGCCGGGCCTGCCGAAGGCCATACCCCGCTTCACCCGCGAACTGCGGCAGCTGTGGGAAGACCGGGGATCGCCCCGGATGCCACCGCGGCCACCCGATGTCCACGACGCGCTCGTCGATGCCCGCGATCAGCTGAGGCGCTATCAGCTCATCACCGCTGCAAACGATCCGGGCCGCTGAGCGCGCTCGGAGGTCACGTTCGCCCTGATCAAGCACTGCCGCGAGCCGGTTACCATGGACCGATGAACTGGACTGTCGACATTCCGATCGACCAGCTGCCGGACCTGCCGCCGCTGCCCGCCGACTTGCGGGCCCGGCTGGATGCCGCGCTGGCCAAGCCGGCTGCTCAGCAACCCAGCTGGCCCACCGATCAGGCCTCCGCGATGCGCACGGTCCTCGAAAGCGTCCCGCCGGTGACGGTGCCGTCCGAGATCGTGCGGTTGCAGGACCATCTGGCCGAGGTCGCCCGCGGTAAGGCGTTCCTCTTGCAGGGCGGCGACTGCGCCGAGACGTTTACCGACAACACCGAGCCCCACATCCGAGGCAACATCCGCACCCTGCTGCAGATGGCGGTGGTGCTGACCTATGGCGCCAGCATGCCGGTGGTCAAGGTAGCCCGCATCGCCGGCCAGTACGCCAAGCCGCGCTCCGCCGACATCGACGCCCTGGGCCTGAAGTCCTACCGCGGCGACATGATCAACGGCTTCGCCCCGGATGCCGCTGCGCGCGAGCACGATCCGTCGCGGCTGGTGCGCGCCTACGCCAACGCCAGCGCGGCGATGAACCTGGTGCGGGCGCTGACGTCGTCGGGCCTGGCGTCGCTGCACCTGGTGCACGACTGGAACCGGGAGTTCGTCCGGACATCGCCCGCCGGCGCGCGTTACGAGGCGCTGGCCAACGAGATCGACCGCGGGCTGCGCTTCATGAGTGCCTGCGGCGTGGCCGACCGCAATCTGCAGACCGCCGAAATCTACGCCAGCCATGAGGCTTTGGTGCTCGACTACGAGCGGGCCATGTTGCGCTTGTCACACGGCGAAGACGGGGAGCCGCAGCTGTACGACCTGTCGGCGCACACCGTCTGGATCGGCGAGCGCACCCGTCAACTCGACGGTGCGCACGTCGCGTTCGCGGAGGTGATCGCCAACCCCATCGGCGTCAAGATCGGTCCGACGATGACTCCCGAGCTGGCCGTCGAATACGTCGAGCGGCTCGATCCGCACAACAAGCCGGGACGGCTGACGTTGGTGAGCAGGCTGGGCAACCACAAGGTGCGCGACGTGTTGCCGCCGATCATCGAAAAGGTTCAGGCCACCGGTCATCAAGTGGTCTGGCAATGCGACCCGATGCACGGCAACACCCACGAATCGTCCACCGGTTACAAGACCCGGCACTTCGACCGCATCGTCGACGAGGTGCAGGGCTTCTTCGAGGTGCATCGCGCGCTCGGCACGCATCCCGGCGGCATCCACGTCGAGATCACCGGTGAGAACGTCACCGAGTGTTTGGGTGGGGCGCAAGATATTTCGGACACCGATTTGTCCGGCCGCTACGAGACGGCGTGCGACCCACGGCTGAACACCCAGCAGTCGCTGGAGTTGGCGTTCCTGGTCGCGGAGATGCTGCGCGACTAACTAGGCGCGCACCGAAAGTGGCTCGGGCAGCGGGGTGACCGCAACCACGGCTGCGCGGGTTCGCTTGCGTGCGAACCGGGCCCGTAGGTTGCCCCACACGATGCGCGGTATCAGCGCGGGATCTTGGAGCCTGGACGGCGGGTCGACGAAGTTGGAGACCCGGAAGAAGCGTTCGGTCAGGACGACGTCGCGGGTAGACGCGTTCAGGGCTGCTCGGGACATCCAGCCCTGCAGCCGCTCCCGCATGGAATTCCGGTCGTGAGTCGGGGAAGTGACTCGCGACCTGGCTTGATTGGCGGCCCACGTCTGGCCGATGTAGTGCGCCGACGCGCGGAAAAAGCGTTGTGCCAGTTGCGCATCGCCGACCCGCAGGCAGTCGCGCAGGGTCAGAGCTTCCAGCGCGGCGATCGTCATGCCCTGGCCGTAGGTCGGATCGAAGCTGCACAAGGCGTCGCCGAGCACGAGCAAACTCGAAGGAAATCGCGACATCTGGTCGTAGCGCCGCCAGATTGCGGCGGAGTGGTGATACGTCACGGCCTCGCCGATGGGGTGGGCCCGGCGCAGCCCCTCGACGATGGCCGGAGGTAGGGACGGCTCGACCAGCGCGAGCATCGCGGCGAAATCGGTTGGCGGCTCGCCGGCGTCGGTCGGCTGGCCGATCGCCAGCGTCCAGGTGTCGTGCTCGCACGCGAGTAACAGGCCGCCGGGTTTGCCGCCGCCCGGGTTGAACATCACCAGCCGCTGGGTGATCGATCCCTCGGGAATGCTCAACTGTTGGCTCGCGTACTTATACCTGGCCACCGACCGGTTCTCGGTGGGCCGTTCGTATCCCAGGTTCTCCAAGAACGCCGGGGTGCGCGCTGACCGGCCCATGGCGTCTACCACCAGATCGGCATCCAGTTCCGTAAGAAAACCGTTGTAGCGCCGGATGATTCGCACGCCGTTGACGATGTCGCCGGTCGTGACGAGTTCGACCACGTCGTGGCCGTCAAGGAAGGTCACATTGGGCAGCGCCTTGACCCGCCGGCGCAGGTGAAATTCCACAAACGGCCGGCTGGCCATATGGAGCGATAGCGCGGCCGGATCGGCGAACTTGCCCGAGCGCTTCATCTCGTAGCGGCCGAAGCGCACGTAGAAGTTCGACAGCTCACCGTCGTCGACCACGACCGCCCCGGCTCGGGCCAGGTCCTCGAGCAATCCGGGAAACAATTCCCCCAACACCTGCAGGCCGCGGCTGTAGAAGTTGTGCACGTGGCGTCCCTGGGGGATGCCCCTGCGATGGCACGGGTAGTCGGGCAATCTGTCTCGTTCGATCACGCTGACCGAATCGTAGAACTCCGAAAGTACGCGCGCGGCAAGCAAACCCGCCATCCCGGCACCCAGTACGACTGCATGCTCGCCGAGCCGGTTCGGCGAGTCGACGCGGTGCGTTGTCGAACTCATGCAGCAGTACGCTACACCAAAATTAAGAAAAATAAGATCTTTTTAAGATAACACTAAGATCCGCGTCGCCAGCGCGGCCTCACAGCAGGCCGGTCAGATTGCTGCCGAGCGTCCATCCGGCCGTCGCCACCATCCCGGTGAGCGCCAGCACCACGGCCACCCAGACCAGCACCATGCGTCGGGCCTGCTGACGGGCCAGCGCGAATTCGCTCATCGCGATTCCCGCGAATTCCCCTGATATGGGCTCGTATTCGTAGTCACCCTCAGGTTCGGAGTCGGCCTCGGGCGCGTCCGGACGGCTCGGGGGCCAATCCTGGGGGCCACGGGTCAGTTGGCGGGTGGGGTTCTGCACCCGAGGTGGCTGCGGCGCCGAGGGCCGCCGCTCGCTCATCTGGCTGTGGTGCAGTGCCGCGGACCGGTGTTGAGCGGAGTTGCGTGGCGCCGGCACCCGAAAGTCCGGCAGCTCCAGGTCGTCGGCGATCGCGTCCAATTCGGCGGCCATCTCGATGGCGTCGGCGTACCGTTGGCCGGGGTCGCGGGCGGTCGCGCGTGCGACGAATTCGTCGAATTGCGTTGGCACCCCGGCGATCAGCGCGCCCGGGCGCGGCACGTCGTTATCCAGCCGCTGGTAGGCGATCGACAACGGGGAGTCGCCGGTGAAAGGTGTTCGCCCGGTGAGTATTTCGTAGGTGAGGATCCCGACGGAGTAGACGTCGCTGCGCGGACCGGCGTTGCCGTCGCGAACCTGCTCGGGGGACAGGTACGCCGCGGTGCCCAAAATGACACTGGCCGAGGTGATTCCGGCAGCGGCAACCGCACGCACCAACCCGAAATCGGCGATCTTGACCTCGCCGTCGTCGGAGATCAGCACGTTTTCCGGTTTGACGTCGCGATGCACCAGGCCGGCCCGGTGCGCGGCGGCCAGCCCACCCAGGACCGGGCGGAGCACCGCCGCCACGGCATGCGGCGGCATGGGACCACGCTCGGCGAGCAGCTCGCGCAGGGTGCCGCCTTCGATGAGCTCCATCACCAGAAACGGGTGCCGGGCATCCAGGCCCTGGTCGTAGACCGCGACCAGCCCGGGATTCTTCAGCCGGGCGACGGTGCGGGCCTCGAGCTGGAAGCGGGTCAGGAATTGGTCGTCGCCGGCATAACGCGAATCCATCACCTTCAGCGCGACCGGGCGGTCCAGCCGGACGTCGAGTCCGCGGTAGACCGTGGAGGTGCCGCCGCTGGCAATCTTGGATTGGACCAGGTAGCGGCCATCCAGCAAGGTGTTCTCCAACGGGTCGCCCGTCCCGGCTCCGGCCACGGGGCCAATCGTAGGTGCGACGCCGGGATTGCGAGCCGAACAGCGGCGCAACGCGCGCACCAGGGCCTACACTTGCGCGGGTGGGCAGTATTCCCGCCGGTGATGATGTGTTAGACCCCGACGAGCCGACATATGACCTGCCTCGGGTCGCCGAGTTGCTTGGCGTGCCGGTGAGCAAGGTGCAGCAGCAGCTGCGAGAAGGCCACCTACTGGCGGTCCGGCGCGCCGGGGGCGTGGTGGTACCGCAGGTGTTCTTCACGCGCACCGGTGAGGTGGTGAAAAGCCTGCCCGGGCTGCTGACAATCCTGCACGACGGCGGCTATCACGAAACCGAGATCGTGCGGTGGCTGTTCACCCCCGACCCGTCCCTGACGGTGACGCGCGACGGCAGCAGGGACTGCATCAACAACGCCCGTCCGGTCGACGCGCTACACGCCCATCAGGCGCGAGAAGTCGTGCGCCGGGCACAAGCCATGGCGTACTGAACCGCTGGTCAGGCGGCGACGGGCTCTTCGGATTCGTCGGCGCGTGTCGCCGGCTCGCGGCGCAGTGCGTACCAGGCCGCCAGCGCCGCGGCGGTGGCCAGCGAAAAGTGCAGCCAGGAATACATGCCGTGCGATCCGTCGGGTTTGAAGATCAACATGGCCCACGTCGAGAGACCTGCGATGATTGCCACGGCCCGGCGTGACTGGGCCAGTGGGGCCCCCACCGCCAGCGGCCAGGAGTAATACCACGGCAGGGCGGCGGGCACGAACAACACCACGACCACCATCGACCAGGCCATGCCCGTCAGCACGGACCGGTCGTCGCGCCGAGATCGCCACCACAGCAGCGGCAGCATCATCACGATGATCGCGATGCCGATGTAGCGGGTAATTCGCAGCGTGGCATAGAAGTTGACCGCGAAGAACCCGTTGAACACCCAGTGAATCGCGTTGGCCGCGGCAGTCGGGAGGCTCAACCAGTTGATGATCTTCACCGAGCCGGCCAGCGCGGTCAGCCACCCGAGGCCGACACCGGCGACGGCGGTCAAGATCGCGAACACCGCGGAGAAGATCAGCAGCGACATCGCGCTGGCCGCCACGAACGCCCGAAACGGGCGATACCCCCGCTGCTCGCGCAGATGACGCGCCCACACCCAGACCAGGAAAGGCAACGCGATCCCGGCGGTAGCTTTGACCGCGATCCCGATGGTGACCAGCGTGATGCCCAGCGTGTGCCGGCCCTGGAACACCCACGCAATGCCGGCGGCCATCAAGCCCACCATCAGCATTTCGTTGTGCACACCGCCCATCAGGTGGATGAGCACCAGCGGGTTGAGCACGCAGATCCACAGCGCGATCGATCCGCTGCTGCCCAGGTGGTGGGCCAGGCGGGGGGTGGCCCAGATCAGCAATGCCAGACCGGGCAACATGCACAGACGCAGCAGCATGGTCCCGACGATCACGTGATTGCCGACGACGATCGTGACGAGCTTGGCGACCATGATGAAGACCGGACCATACGGCGCGGTGGTGATCGTCCAAATGGGGCTGACGTTGTCCAGCAACGTATTCGGGTTGGCCACCGGGCCCACGGCATAGGGGTCGAAGCCGTCGCGCAGGAGCGCGCCCTGGGCCAGATACGAATAGGTGTCGCGGCTGAAGACCGGTACCGACAGCAGCAGCGGCGCCAGCCAGAAGCCGGTGGTGGCTCGCATGATGAACTCGGAAGTTTCACCGGCCAGGGCCCGCCGGCCCAGCACCAGCCAGGCGACCAGCATCAGGCCGACGCCCGCCCACAACAGAATCGTCGACAGCACCAGCCCGTGGCCGAAGCGCAGCCAGGACATGTGCAGCGATTCCAGCAGCGGGTCGTGTGGCTTGGTGCTGCCTGCCCCCAGGCCACCGACGGTGATCAGCACCGAACCCAGGAGGCCCAGCCTGGCCGGTCGGGCCTGCGGCGTCGCCGCGAACGCAACGATCTCTGAAATGCGCTGTCGCGCAGACTTTTTCGTCTGAACGGAGTCGGCGGTGGGGAGGGGAGTCGGAGTGGTCATCGGCTCACGCGGATCGGTTGGTGGCCGACTTGGCCAGTTCGGACAGCCCGGATTTGGCCGCCGGGTTGATCGGGGCGGCCGCCAGCGCGTCCAGCGCCCGTCGGGTCAGCGTGGCGATGCGGTCCTCGGCGGCGGCCAGCGCGCCCACCGACTCGATCACGTCGCGCAGCTCGGCCACCTGCGCATCGGTCAGCTGGGCGCCAATCGAGCTGCGCAACAGGTCGGCCGCCAACGGGTCCGACGCGTCCGCCAATTGCACGGCCTCGGCGAGCAGTACGGTGCGCTTGCCCGAGCGCAAGTCGTCACCGGACGGCTTGCCCGTCACCGCCGGATCTCCGAATACGCCCAGCACGTCGTCCCGCAGCTGGAAGGCCACGCCAATGTCGGTCCCGAACTGCTGGAAGACCTCGTGGACGTCGGGTCGGTCGGCCGCGGCGGCCGCGCCCAGCTGCAACGGCCGCGACACGGTGTAACACGCGGTCTTGAAGGTGTCGACGTTCATTGCCGACGCGATCGACTCGGCGGCGCTGGCCTCGGCGACGATGTCGAGGTACTGCCCCCCGAGCACCTCGGTGCGGATGTCGGCCCAGACCCGGCGGATACGCAGCTGCGCGTCGGGCGACAGATCCACGCCGAAGACGATGTCGTCGGCCCAGCTCAGTGCCAAGTCGCCGAGCAGGATGGCGGCCGAAATCCCGAACCGATCGGCCGAACCGCGCCACTTGCGGTCGCGGTGCAGGGACGCGAAGCGGACGTGGGCGGTCGGCCGGCCGCGGCGGGTGGAGGAGTCGTCGATGACGTCGTCGTGCACCAGAGCGCAGCCGTGCAGCAACTCCAGTGCCGAAAACAGCAGCAGCACATCCGAATCGGGCTCTCCGCCGGCCACCGCGCGCCAGCCCCAATAGGCGAACGCGGGCCGCAGGCGTTTGCCCCCGGTGAGCACAAAGTCTTCCAGCACGGCGACCAGCAGACCGTAGTCGTCTCCGATATAGGCGGTCTCGGTGCGCCGGTCGTGCAAGTACCGGCGCAGTTGCTCGGTGATGGCGCCGGTCAATTCGACGGTGGCCGCTGCTTCGACGCTCAGCGCCGCGCCCCTTTCTGCTGGCGTGACTTGGTGCTCTGTAGGCCCGACCAGTGTATTCGGCGCGGCTAGACCGAGTTGCTTCGACTGCCTCACTATTACGCCCCTATGCTGGCGAGGGTTCGCGGCCGCGAGGCGGCCCGGGCAATCGTCGTCTTGAAGGAGATTGAGTCGCGTGACTCTCAACACCATCGCGCTCGAGCTGGTGCCGCCGAACACGGACGAAAGTCGGGAACGGGCCAAAGAAGAGGCGCACAAAGTGGTGCGGTACTCGGCCGAGTCCGGGCTCGACGGCCGGATCCGGCACGTCATGATCCCCGGAATCATCGCCGAGGACGACGATCGTCCCGTGCCGATCAAGCCCAAGTTCGACGTGCTCGACTTCTGGTCGATCATCAAGCCCGAGCTGACCGGGATCAACGGCCTGTGCACGCAGGTCACCGCGTTCACCGACGAACCAGCGCTACGCCGGCGGCTCACCGATCTGCGTGACGCCGGCATGGAAGGTGTGGTCTTCGTCGGCGTTCCGCGCACCATGAACGACGGCGAGGGGTCCGGGGTCGCGCCCACCGATGCCCTGTCGATCTATCGCGACTTGCTGCCCAATCGCGGGGTGATCCTGATCCCCACCCGCGAGGGCGAAATCGGCAGGTTCAATTTCAAGTGTGACCAGGGTGCCACCTACGCGATGACCCAGCTGCTGTATTCCGACGCGATTGTGGGCTTTTTGACCGAGTTCGCTAAGACCACCGATCACCGGCCCGAAATCCTGCTGTCGTTCGGGTTCGTCCCGCAGGTGGAGAGCCGCGTCGGCCTGATCAACTGGCTCATCCAGGACCCCGGCAACGAAGCCGTGGCCGCTGAGCAGGACTTCGTCAAACGG
Source organism: Mycobacterium numidiamassiliense (assembly GCF_900157365.1). Lineage (GTDB taxonomy): Bacteria > Actinomycetota > Actinomycetes > Mycobacteriales > Mycobacteriaceae > Mycobacterium > Mycobacterium numidiamassiliense. The sequence continues at coordinate 2,880,880 of NZ_FUEZ01000004.1, forward strand.
CTGGGCGGCTGCGACCCCGCGCGGAAACGCCAACTGATGCTCGACCTGTACAAGCGGGTGGTCGACGGGGTTGCCGAGCTCGGTTTCCCGCTGAGCATCCACCTCGAGGCGACGTACGGGCTGTCCGCCCCCGCATTCCAGACGTTCGCGGAGATGATCTCCTACTGGTCGCCGGCGCAGCTGGTCTGACCGGGCAGCGGGTTTAACCGGGCAGCTGGTCGCGCGGGGCGGTGATCCGCTCGGAGCGATCGCGGCTGAGCCAGGCCAGCAGTGCCACCACGCCGGCGGCCGCGAAGGACGCGATGCCCAGCCAGACGCCCGCCCCGGTGAAGGACCGCGTGTTGGGGTCGGTGTAGCGGGCCTGGGCTGTCATCGTGCTCACGACTCCCGGTTTCAGCTTCCACGACACCGCGTCCGACTCGACGCGGTCGCCGTTGGTGGAGGTCACGGCCCCGGGGAAGGCGATGGTCAGCTCGACGTCGGCGTCGGGATCGGTCAGCGCCGTCAGATCCGCCCGGCCCTCGAGAATCACCAGGTTGCCGTTTCGGCGCAGTGAGAGGTTCACCCCGGCTGCGTTGGAGTTCATGTTGGCCAGCTGCGGCAGCTCCGCGAAGGTCAGGTCGGAGAACACCGCCTGCGACCCGACATAGCCGTCGCTGTCGTAGGTCGACACCGCCACCTTCTGGCTGAACGGGAGATTGTTGTTGTCCAGCTGGGGACCGGTGTCCTTTGGAGTTTTCGGTTTTGCCGCGGCGATGATCTCGCCGGACACCAAGTCATCGGGCGAGATGGTCAGCGAGGCCCTGGCCCGCAGGCATCCGGTCGCCAGCGGCACCACGAGCAGCAGCATCGCGAGGGCCAGCAGTCGGCGGTGCCGAGGGGTGGCAGCTCGGGCTTGACGCGGGGGAGAGCTGGCGTGCACCAGGTCATCGTGCCAGATCCGGTGTGTCGCTTCGGCGAGTCGTCCGATATGCGGGCCGCTGCGTTGCGCCCCGGTCGTCACGGAAGCGGCAGTCGGCGGCCCAGGATCGCGAATGCCCGTGGATCACCGGCGAAGTGGTAGCGCCGGATGATGTCGGTGAAACCCAGCCGCCGGTACAACCGCCAGGCGCGGTTGGCCTCATCATCGCCGGCTTCCGGCGTGGAAAGCAGGACGTTGCGCTCGTCGCGATTTGCCAGCAGCCGGCGGGCCAGCGCCTCGCCGAGGCCACGGCCCTGGGCGCGGGGATGAATGTGCAATTCGGTCAGCTCGAAATAGCTGTTCATCAGCTGGGCGATGTCATCAGGTGGCAAGCCGCCGCGCTGCAAGCCCAACACCACCTGCTGCTGCCACCACTGGCCGGGCGCTCCGGGGTAGCCGTAGGCGACGCCCAGCAACGGCGCATCGCTCAGTTCTTCGGCCGACGGCGCTTTGCGACCCAAACCGACCTTGGACTCGACCACGGCCGCCGCCTGCCATCCGCGTCGCCGGATGTGCTCGAGCCACATGGCGGCCCGCTGATTTTCGGTGCCCCGCGGATATCGCATCGCGTCGACATAAACTGCCAGGGCGTCACTGAGACGGCGCTCCATATCCTCCGGCGGGAAATCGATGAGGAATATCGCCAACTCGCGGTGCCCTCCTCATCTGGTGATCCGGCCGTTAGCGCCTGTGCCGTGCCCGTGCAACCGCCATTATCGGACCCGCTGGTGCTCGCAATACGGGGCGGTGGCGGCAACGGGCGCACAACTGTACAAGTTCTCCCAAGCAGGTTGTAACGCACGGCCGTTGGTCCACGACAGTATTGTCTGGATGCTGCGGGGATAGAATCGGTGCCGAACCGGTGGTACGGCGCTGATTGACCTCGTATCATTTGCGTTAGATGCCCCTACAATGGGGACCCGCGTGCTATCCGATAGTTACGTGCCAGATTGCCGGCAAGGAGGGACGAATGCCACTCTCCGATCATGAGCAGAGGATGCTCGATCAGATCGAGAGCGCTCTCTACGCCGAGGATCCCAAGTTCGCGTCGAGCGTCCGTGGCGGAGGATTCCGCGCTCCGACCGCCCGTCGGCGCCTGCAAGGCGTGGCGCTGTTCGTCATCGGTCTGGCGATGCTGGTTTCCGGGGTGGCGTTCAAAGCCACGATGATCGGTAGCTTCCCGGTTCTCAGCGTCGTCGGCTTCATCGTGATGTTCGGCGGCGTGGTGTATGCCATCACCGGCCCGCGGCTGTCCGGACGTTCGGACCATTCCGGACCGGCGCCAGGGGCGCCGCGCCGTCGCAATAAAGGTGGCGGAGGTTCGTTCACCAGCCGGATGGAGGACCGGTTCCGCCGCCGCTTCGATGAGTAGCGGGACCACCTGACACACCGGCGCTAAGGGGTAGCCACAACGGCTGCCCCTTTTTTGTGCGCGAGTTTTGTGCGCGAGACCGATTTGAGCCCCAATCGAGCTCGGATTGAGCCCCACTTGGCCCCACCGAGATGCCCCACTTCGCCCCACTGGGCAACTTCTGCCCTTTGAGATGCGGTTTCTCATCGTGGCCCGCGGATGCCGCGGTGCCCCCGGGTGGCCCCGATGCGGCCAGGTGTGGGAAATGGCCCGCGAAACACGGCGACGACACTCGATTTATGGGGAAAAGTGGGGGGTTGTGGGGTATGGTGGCTGAAGTGTTTGGGCGAGACGAGAGCCGGTCTCGGTAGGAGGTGAGCTGGTGTTTCTCGGCACCTACACGCCCAAACTCGACGACAAGGGGCGGCTCACGTTGCCCGCCAAGTTCCGCGACGCGCTGGCAGGGGGGTTGATGGTCACCAAGAGCCAAGACCACAGCCTCGCTGTCTACCCGCGAACGGAATTCGAGCAGCTGGCCCGCCGGGCGAGCAAGACCTCACGCAGCAATCCGGAAGCGAGAGCGTTTCTGCGCAATCTCGCCGCCGGTACCGACGAACAGCATCCCGACGCGCAGGGCCGCATCACCCTGTCCGCCGACCACCGCCGTTACGCGAACCTCTCGAAGGACTGTGTGGTGATCGGGGCGGTCGACTACCTCGAGATCTGGGATGCGCAGGCCTGGAACGACTACCAGCAGACCCACGAAGAGAACTTCTCCGCGGCCAGCGATGAAGCACTCGGCGACATTATCTGAGGCGCGTGCCCGTGCATCGTGGCCTCTGCCCGAACCGACCCTGGCGTACTTCCCCAACGCCAGGTTCGTCTCTTCGGACAGAGACCTCGGTGCAGGGGCGGCACTTCGGGCCGAATGGAGTGCGATGGCGTTCCCTCAGACGTGGGAAGGTGTGGCAGTGGCAGGGAATCCAGATGATTTCGGTCATATCCCTGTGCTGCTGCAGCGCTGCGTCGAGTTGCTTACCCCGGCGCTGACTCGCCTCCACCCGGACGGATCAGAGGCCGTCCTGGTCGACGCCACCCTGGGTGCGGGCGGACATGCAGAACGGTTCTTGACCGAATTGCCCGGCCTGCGGCTGATCGGGCTCGATCGCGACCCCAGCGCCCTGGACATCGCCCGGGACCGGCTGGCGCCATTCGGCGACCGGGTCACGCTGGTGCACACCAGGTATGACGGCATCGAGGATGCGCTGGTCGAATCAGGCTATGCAGCAAGCGAATCCGTCGACGCAGTGCTGTTCGACCTCGGCGTGTCGTCCATGCAGCTGGACCGTGCCGAACGGGGCTTCGCCTACGCCCAGGATGCGCCGCTGGATATGCGGATGGACCCGGAATCACCGCTGACCGCCGCCGACATCGTCAACACCTACGACGAGGCAGCATTGGCGCAGATCCTGCACCGCTACGGCGAGGAGCGCTTCGCCCGTCGTATTGCGTCGCATATCGTCCGCCAGCGTGCCCGCGCTCCGTTCACCTCGACGTCCGAGCTCGTAGAGCTGCTCTACCAAGCGATTCCGGCTCCGGCCCGGCGCACCGGCGGGCATCCGGCCAAGCGGACCTTTCAGGCGCTGCGCATCGCGGTCAACGACGAGCTGGATTCGCTGCGCGGCGCCCTGCCGGCCGCGCTGGATGCGGTCAGGGTCGCGGGGCGCGTGGCGGTGATGGCCTACCAATCGCTGGAAGACCGGATCGTCAAGCGGGTGTTCGCCGACGCGGTCGCGTCGCGGACGCCGGTTGACCTGCCGGTCGAATTGCCTGGTCGCGGACCGCGGTTCCGGTCGTTGACGCGCGGGGCCGAACGCGCGGACGCGGCCGAGGTCGAACGCAATCCGCGCAGCAACGCGGTGCGATTGCGAGCCGTGCAACGGGTGGAACACGACGTGGAACCGCAGCGCCAGGCAACCGGGAAGGGCGACGCATGAAATCCAAGCGCGAGGCGCCGAAACGCGCAGGCGGCAGTGATCGCCGGCGTGGACGCGACGGTTCCGCCCGCACGAGCAGGCGTACCGCGGCCGAGACGGCCTCGCGTGGCAGCCGGCCCAAAAAGGCGTCGACCTCCAGTCGCGAAGCGCGGGTGCACAATTCCGGTCCGCAGACCAGCCCCAACGCCCGGCCGGTCGAACGGTCGGGCCGCGCCAAGAGTACCCGGCAGGCGCGGGCGCGCGCCAAAGCGCGGAAAGCCAAGGCGCCCAGGACTATTCGGCCCAAGCTGACCGAGCGCTTGGCGGCCCGGCTGGCGTCCATCGACCTGCGGCCGCGTACGCTGATGAGCAAGGTTCCCTTCGTCGTGCTGGTCATCGGTGCGCTCGGTCTCGGGCTGGGCCTCACCTTGTGGTTGTCCACCGACTCTGCCGAGCGCTCCTACCGGTTGAGTCACGCCCGCGAGAAGAACCGGATGCTGCAACAGCAAAAGGAGTCGCTGGAACGCGAGGTGCGCGAGGCCGAGGCCGCGCCGGCCCTGGCCGAGGCGGCCCGCAAGCAGGGCATGATCCCCACCCGCGACACCGCCCACCTGGTCCAGGACCCGACCGGCAACTGGGTGGTGGTCGGGACGCCCAAGCCGGCAGACGGTGTCCCGCCGCCGCCGCTGAACGCCAAGATTCCTGACGCGGTTCCGCTACCCCCACCGCCACCGGCGGCGATTGCGCCGGAGGTCCCGGTTCGCATGCAGCCCGCTCCCGGTGCTCCGCTGGTGCCGGGCAGGTCTGGGCCCGAGGCGCTGCTGCGCGCGCCGGACGGGTCGACGACCGTCGGCGGTCAGCACCTGCCACCGGCGGCTCCGCCGCTGCCGGGCATGCCCGGCGGACCGGCCTTCGGCCAACCTCCGGGTGTGCAGCCGCTGCCGTTGCCGGGGCTACCGGCGCCGGCGGATCCGGCGGTCGTTGCCGCGCCCGCCGAAGTGCCGATTCCGATTGGTGGATTGCCCGTTCCAGTGCCGGGGCAGGTGCCCGCACAGTTACCCCCGGAGGTGCCGGTTCCGGTGCAACGGGGAGTGGCGCCGCCGGCGCCCGTCGTTGGCGGCCCGCTGATACCCGGGGCCTGGGTGCTGCCGCCCGCCGTGCCGGGGTTCGCGCCGAATAACGGCCAGCCGTCCGTCCCGCCCGTCGCTGTGACGCCGGGCGCTCGCCGGTGAGCCGCGGCGAATCCCGGCGGACGCGCCGGTCGCAACCGACACATGGTCCCGGCAAGTCGCCGGTTGCCAAGCCGACCCGGCAGTCGAAGCGAACCCGGACGGAGACAGCCGTGAGCCCGAAGGATATCCGGGAACCGAAGAGATTCCGGAAAGCAAAGGAAGCCAGTCAGTCTCAGGGGGCAGCACGATCCGAGGGCGGTACTGGTCACTCGGCAACGGAGCGGCGTACCCGCCAGGTCATGGAAATGGGCGGCCGCGGAGGGTCATTCGCGTTCCGGCATCGGGCCGGCTACGCGGTCATCCTGGTGCTGATGCTGGTGGTGGGCGCGCAGCTGTTCATGCTCCAGGTGACCGATGCTCCAGCGCTGCGGGCACAGGCCGCGGGGCAGCTCAAGGTCACCGACATTCAAAAGGCCGTCCGCGGCAGCATCGTCGACCGTAACAACGAACAACTTGCCTTCACCATCGAGTCACGCGCTTTGACGTTCCAGCCCAAGAAGATTCGCGAGCAATTGGAGGAGGCCAAGCGCAAGAACCCGGCTGCCCCCGATCCGCAGGCTCGGCTGCAGGACATCGCAAAGGAGGTTTCGGCCCGGCTCAACAACAAGCCCGATTTCGCGACCGTACTGAAGAAGCTGCAAACCAGCGACAACTTCGTCTACCTGGCCCGCGCCGTCGATCCCGCTGTCGCCAGCGCGATTTCGGACAAGTATCCCGAAGTGGGTTCTGAGCGACAGGATCTGCGCCAGTACCCCGGGGGATCGCTGGCCGCCAACATCGTCGGGGGCATCGACTGGGACGGGCATGGGCTGCTGGGGCTCGAGGACAGCCTGGATTCCGTCCTCGCGGGCGCCGATGGCTCGGTGACCTACGACCGGGGTTCGGACGGCGTGGTCATCCCCGGCAGCTATCGCAACCGGCACAAGGCGGTCAACGGCTCAACCGTCCAGCTCACCCTCGACGACGACATCCAGTTCTACGTGCAGCAGCAGGTGCAGCAGGCCAGGAACGTGTCTGGGGCGCACAATGTTTCGGCCGTCGTCCTGGACGCCAAGACCGGTGAGGTGCTGGCCATGGCCAACGACAACACCTTCGACCCGTCCCAGGACATCGGGCGTCAGGGCGACAAGCAGCTGGGCAATCTGCCGGTGTCGTCGCCCTACGAGCCGGGTTCGGTGAACAAGATCATCACCGCCTCGTCGGTCATCGAATACGGCCTGTCCAACCCCGACGAGGTGCTGCAGGTCCCCGGCTCCATCCAGATGGGCGGCGTCAGCATCCACGACGCCTGGGACCACGGTGTGATGCCGTACACGACCACGGGCGTCTTCGGGAAGTCGTCCAACGTCGGCACGCTGATGCTGGCGCAACGCGTTGGCCCAGAACGGTTTTACGATATGGTCCGCAAGTTCGGGCTGGGTCAGCGCACCAACGTCGGGCTGCCGGGCGAGAGCGCCGGGCTGGTCCCGCCCATTGACCAATGGTCGGGCAGCACCTTCTCGAACTTGCCTATCGGCCAGGGTCTTTCGATGACCTTGCTGCAGATGACGGACATGTACCAGACCATCGCCAACGACGGCCTGCGAATCCCGCCGCGGATCATCAAGGCCACCATCGCCGCCGACGGCACCCGGACCGAGGAACCCCGCCCCGAGGGCGTCCGCGTGGTTTCCCCCCAGACCGCGCAGACCGTGCGCGGCATGCTGCGCGCCGTCGTGCAACGCGATCCGATGGGCTACCAGCAGGGCACCGGCCCGTCTGCGGCGGTGCCGGGTTATCAGATGGCCGGCAAGACCGGTACTGCCCAGCAGATCAACCCCGGCTGCGGCTGCTACTTCGACAACGTCTACTGGATAACCTTCGCCGGGATGGCCACGGTCGACAATCCGCGCTACGTGATCGGCATCATGATGGACAACCCGGAGCGCAACGCCGACGGCACCCCCGGACACTCGGCGGCCCCGCTGTTCCATAACATCGCCGGCTGGCTGATGCAGCGTGAGAACGTCCCGCTGTCGCCGGACCCGGGTCCGCCGCTGACCCTGCAGGCCACCTGAAACTCGGCTCTCCCGGCCATGATCGGCGGCGTGCGCCCGCACACCTACGCGCTGCTGATCGACCCGGTGTTGCGGGCGGCTCCCGAGGGCATGTTCGTCGCCGGGTGGACCCCATGAGGGCATCGACAGTGCGCTGACGGATTCGGGTGTGCGCTCAGGGCGGGATCGGGGCCGGAGTCGCGCCACCACCGCACCCGCGAAGCCGTCACCGCACACCCGACCGGCGGGCGCCCGGTAGGGCGGGAGGACCGCGGGCGTTGGCCTGCCTAGGTAGGGTGTCATGGCTGATCATGGCTAACGGAGGTGTGACAGGAGTGCCGGTGCCCACCGAGTTGCGGCCCACCGCCGGCGCGGGGGTGCGGTTGCCTGCGCTGGCGGCGCAGGTCGGCGCGGTGCTGGCCGACCGCGATGCCCCCGTCCCGGACGTGCCGATCACCGGCGTGACGCTGCGCGCCCAGGACGTGGCGCCCGGCGACCTGTTCGCCGCCCTGCCCGGCGCGACCACACACGGCGCCCGGTACGCCGGCGATGCGATCGAACGCGGCGCCGTCGCGGTGCTCACCGATGCCGCAGGGGTCACCGAAATGGCTGCTCAGGCCAGCGCGGTGCCCACGCTGGTGCATCCGGATCCACGTCGCGTGCTCGGCGGCCTGGCCGCGACGGTGTACGGCGACCCGTCCAGCCGGCTGGCGGTCCTGGGCATCACCGGAACGTCCGGCAAGACCACGACGACGTACCTGATGGAGTCCGGTCTCCGCGCCGCGGGACGGGTGGCCGGGCTGATCGGCACCATCGGCATCCGCATCGACGGCGCCGACATCCCCAGCGCCCTGACCACTCCGGAGGCCCCCGCGCTGCAGGCCATGCTGGCGGCGATGGCCGACCGCGGGGTCGACACGGTGGTGATGGAGGTATCCAGCCACGCCCTGACGTTGGGGCGGGTGGACGGCACCGGGTTCGCGGTCGGCGGCTTTACCAACCTGTCCCGTGATCACCTGGACTTCCACCCGACCATGGCCGACTACTTCGATGCCAAGGCGCTGCTGTTCGATCCGGCCTCGCCGCTGCGCGCGCGACGCGTCGTGGTGTGCGTCGACGACGATGCCGGGCGCGCGATGGCCGCCCGGGCCGGTGACGCAATCACCGTCAGCGCCGAAGGCCAGCCCGCGCATTGGCGAGCCATCGACATCGCGCTGGAGGGCGCCGGGGGCCAGCAGTTTACTGCCGTCGGGCCCGACGGGGCTGCGAGCCGGGTCGGCATCCGGCTGCCGGGCCGCTACAACATCGCCAATTGCCTTGTCGCACTGGCGATTATAGATTTGGTCGGGGTTTCCGTCGAGCAGGCTGCGCCGGGAATGCTGACAACCCGTGTCCCCGGGCGGCTGGAAGAAATCGACTGCGGCCAGGATTTCCTTGCCCTGGTCGACTACGCCCACAAGCCGGGTGCGTTGCGGGCGGTGCTGACCACCCTGAAGCGGCCGGGCGGTCGGCTGGCCGTTGTGTTCGGCGCCGGTGGCGACCGCGACCCGGGCAAGCGGGTGCCGATGGGCGAAGTGGCCGCCGAGCTGGCCGATCTCGTCGTCGTTACCGACGACAACCCGCGCAGCGAGGATCCCGCGGCGATCCGGCGCGAGATCGTGGCGGGGGCCGCCAGAGGCAAAGCCCAGGTCGTCGAGCTCGGCGACCGGCGCGAGGCGATCCGGCACGCCGTCGGCTGGGCCGGCCCCGGCGACGTCGTCGTCATCGCGGGCAAGGGCCACGAAACCGGGCAACGCAGCGGCAGCGAGGTGCGCCCATTCGACGACCGGGTGGAGCTCGCCCAGGCGTTAGAGGCCTTGAAGGCACAGCGATGATCGACCTGACCGTGGCCCAGATCGCCCAGATCGTCGGCGGAACCCTGGCCGACATCTCGCCGGAGGCCGCCGCGGAATTGCACGTCACGGGCACCGTCGAATTCGACTCCCGCGCCATCGGCCCCGGCGGACTGTTTCTGGCCCTGCCCGGCGCACGATCCGACGGCCACGACCACGCGGCCTCGGCCGTCGCGGCCGGCGCGGTGGCGGTGTTGGCCGCCCGTCCGGTCGGCGTCCCCGCGATCGTGGTGGCCCCGCGCGCGGCCGACGACCTCCGGGCCGGTGTGCTCGAGCACGACACCGACGGCTCGGGCGCGGCGGTGCTGGCGGCACTGGCCAAGCTGGCCGCCGCCGTCGCCGCCGAACTGGTGGCCGAGGGCCTGATCATCATCGGAATCACCGGCTCGTCGGGAAAGACGTCCACCAAAGACCTGGTGGCCGCGGTCCTGGCCCCGCTGGGCGAGGTGGTGGCCCCGCCGGGATCGTTCAACAACGAGCTGGGCCATCCCTGGACCGTGTTGCGCGCTACGCGGCGCACCGACTACCTGATTCTCGAGATGTCGGCGCGCCACCCCGGCAATATCGCCGCGCTGGCCCAGATCGCCCCGCCGGCCATCGGAGTGGTGCTCAACGTCGGTACCGCGCACCTGGGCGAGTTCGGTTCGCGCGAAGCCATCGCGCAAACGAAAGCCGAACTGCCGCAATCGGTCTCAGCATCGGGCGCGGTTGTCCTCAACGCCGACGACCCGACGGTGGCCGCGATGGCCCAGCTCACCGAGGCCCGGGTGATCCGGGTCAGCCGGGAATCGATCACCGACTCGGGTCCCAGCGACGTGTGGGCCGAAGGCGTGTCGCTGGACGAATTGGCCAGGCCGCGTTTTACGTTGCATGCACAAGGCACCCAAGCGGAGGTTCAACTCGGGGTGTACGGCGATCATCAGGTCACGAACGCGTTGTGTGCGGGTGCGGTGGCGCTGCAATGCGGTGCCCGCGTCGAGCAGGTCGCCGACGCGCTCGCCGGCGCCGGCCCGGTGTCGCGGCACCGGATGCAGGTGATCACCCGCGCCGACGGTGTCACGGTGATCGACGACGCCTACAACGCCAACCCGGACTCGATGCGGGCCGGGCTGCAGGCGTTGGCCTGGATCGCCCACGGCGCGCAGCAACACGACGCCCAGCCGCGGCGCAGCTGGGCGGTGCTCGGCGAAATGGCCGAGCTGGGCGAGGACGCGATTACCGAGCACGATCGCATCGGCCGGTTGGCGGTGCGCTTAGATGTGTCTCGACTCGTTGTCGTGGGAATGGGGAGGTCGATGAGCGCCATGCACCACGGAGCGGTCATGGAGGGCTCGTGGGGCTCTGAAACCGATCCAGCGGCTGATCGCGGGGCCGTCAACGTGCCCGACAGCGACGCCGCCCTGGCTTTGTTGCGGGCCGAAGTGCAACCCGGCGATGTGGTGTTGGTCAAGGCATCGAACTCGGCCGGGCTCGGAGCCCTGGCAGAAGCGCTGACCGCGGACGCCGAGGCTCGCCCGTGAGACAGATCCTCGTCGCCGTCGCCATCGCGCTGACCGTGTCGATCCTGCTGACCCCCGCGCTGATCCGGCTGTTCACCAAGCAGGGCTTCGGCCATCAGATCCGTGAGGACGGTCCGCCCAGCCACCACACCAAACGCGGCACGCCGTCGATGGGCGGCGTGGCGATTTTGGCGGGTATCTGGGCCGGTTACCTGGGCACCCACCTGGCCGGGCTGGCGTTCGACGGCGAAGGAATTTCCGCCTCGGGCCTGCTCGTGCTGGGCCTGGCGACCGTGCTGGGTGGCGTGGGCTTCCTCGACGACCTGATCAAACTGCGCCGCTCGCGCAACCTGGGACTGAACAAGACGGCCAAGACGGTCGGGCAGATCACCGCCGCGGTGCTGTTCGGCGTGCTGGTTTTGCAGTTCCACAACGCCAACGGCCTGACACCGGCCAGCCCGGATCTGTCCTACGTGCGTGAAATTGCCACCGTCACACTGACTCCCGCGCTGTTCGTGCTGTTCTGCGTGGCCATCGTCACCTCCTGGTCCAACGCGGTCAACTTCACCGACGGCCTGGACGGGCTGGCCGCGGGCAGCATGGCGATGGTCACCGGCGCCTACGTGCTGGTGACCTTCTGGCAATACCGCAACGCCTGCGTCACCGCGCCGGGCCTGGGTTGCTACAACGTGCGCGACCCGCTGGACCTGGCGCTGATCGCCGCCGCGACCGCCGGAGCGTGCATCGGCTTTTTATGGTGGAACGCCGCGCCGGCCAAGATCTTCATGGGGGACACCGGATCCCTTGCCCTGGGCGGCATCGTCGCGGGTTTGTCGATCACCAGCCGCACCGAAATCCTTGCGGTGGTGCTGGGTTCGCTGTTCGTCGCCGAGGCCGGCTCGGTGGTGCTGCAGATCCTGGCCTTCCGCACGACCGGGCGCCGGGTGTTCCGGATGGCGCCGTTTCACCACCACTTCGAGCTGAGCGGCTGGGCCGAAACCACGGTGATCATCCGGTTCTGGCTGCTCACCGCCATCACCTGCGGTCTGGGCGTTGCCCTCTTCTACGGTGAGTGGCTAGCCGCGATCGGCGCCTGACGTGACCGGGCTGGAGCCCCTGGCGCCGGGTGCGCCCGTGCTGGTGGCCGGCGCGCGGGTGACGGGGCGGTCAATCCTGTTCGCGCTCAAGCGATTTGGAGCAGCGGTAACCCTGTTTGACGACGACCCGGCCATGCTGCGCCCGTATGCGGAGAGCGGCGTCACGACTGTCGACGCCACCGCCGCGATCGCCGGGATCGCCGAGTACGCGCTGGTGGTCACCAGTCCCGGATTCCAGCCGTCGACGCCGGTGCTGGCCGCGGCCGCCGCGGCGGGAATCCCCATCTGGGGCGACGTCGAGTTGGCCTGGCGGCTGGACTCCGCGGGGCACTATGGGCCGCCGCGCCGCTGGCTGGTGGTGACCGGAACCAACGGCAAGACCACGACGACGTCGATGCTGCACGACATGTTGACCGCAGGCGGCCTGCGCAGCGTGCTGTGCGGCAACATCGGCGACCCCGTGCTGGACGTCCTCGAGCAGCCCGCCGACGTGCTGGCCGTCGAGCTGTCCAGCTTCCAGCTGTACTGGGCGCCGTCGCTGCGGCCCGAGGCCGGCGCGGTGCTCAACATCGCCGAGGACCATCTGGATTGGCATTCGACGATGGCCGAGTACACCGCGGCGAAGGCCCGGGTGCTGGACGGGCGGGTCGCGGTGGTCGGGCTGGACGACAGCCGGGCTGCCGCGCTGCTGGACACCGCGGCAGCACCGGTGCGGGCCGGTTTCCGGCTCGGTGAACCGGCCGCCGGTGAACTCGGGGTGCGCGACGGGCGGCTGGTGGATCGGGCGTTCGCCGACGACCTGGCGCTGTTGTCGGTCGCGTCGATACCGGTGCCGGGGCCCGTCGGCGTGCTCGACGCCCTGGCCGCCGCGGCGCTGGCCCGCAGCGTGGATGTGCCCGCGGCGGCGATCGCGGAGGCGATCGCCTCGTTTCGGCTGGGGCGGCACCGGGCCGAGGTGGTGCTCGTCGCCGACGGGATCAGATACGTCGACGACTCCAAGGCCACCAACCCGCACGCCGCCGAGGCGTCGATCATGGCCTACCCCCGGGTGGTGTGGGTGGCCGGCGGTTTGCTGAAGGGCGCATCGGTGGACGCCGAGGTCGCCAGAGTCGCATCGCGGCTGGTCGGCGCGGTGCTCATCGGCCAGGACCGCCAAGAGGTTGCAGAGGCGTTATCGCGACACGCGCCGGATGTCCCCGTCGTCCAGGTTGTGACAGGCGAGGATGCTGGTATGAATGCGACTGCTGTGATTCCTGATGCAGATGTGACGGATGATTCTGGTGAGAAACTCGGCACTCGTGTCATGACAGCCGCGGTCGCCGCGGCGCGGAACCTGGCCAAAGCGGGCGACACGGTGTTGCTGGCTCCCGCGGGCGCATCGTTCGACCAGTTCGAGGGCTATGCGGATCGCGGCGACGCCTTCGCCGCCGCCGTTCACGCGGCGCTTCGGTAGGCGGGTGTGGGTAACCCGCTGACCCGGCGACTGCGCCGGGGCAAAGCAACGAACGAGACGCCGCAGGCCGACCAGGACTCGTCGGCCGCGGCGCCGGAGTCAGCCCTCAACACCGACGCCGACGCCGCGACGGACGCGATCGAAACCGCGAGTGATACCGGGGCCGAGGACTCGAAGCAGACCGCGGGGCGGGCAAAAGAGCCGACAAAGGCGCAGGTCAACAGCCAGGGCGGGACACGGGCCCGGTTTGGCGCCTGGCTGGGCCGGCCCATGACCTCGTTCCACCTGATCATCGCCGTCACCTCGTTGCTGACGACGCTCGGCCTGATCATGGTGCTGTCGGCGTCGGGGGTGCGGTCCTACGGCGCCGACGGCTCGGCGTGGGTGATCTTCGGCAAGCAGGTGCTGTGGACGGTCATCGGGCTCATCGCGGCCTACGTCGCGATGCGGATGTCCGTACGGTTCCTGCGGCGGGTCGCCTTCACCGGCTATGTCGTCACCATCATTTTGCTGGTGCTGGTGCTCGTTCCCGGGATCGGCCACCTGGCCAACGGCTCGCGGAAGTGGTTCGTGGTCGCGGGCTTCTCGATGCAGCCCTCCGAGCTGGCGAAAATCGCGTTCGCCATCTGGGGTGCGCATCTGCTGGCGGCCCGGCGCATGGAGCGGGCCTCGCTGCGGGAGATGCTGGTCCCGCTGGTACCGGCCGCGGTCATCGCGCTGGCGCTGATCGTGGCGCAGCCCGACCTCGGGCAGACGGTGTCGCTGGGCATCATCCTGCTGGCCCTGCTGTGGTACGCCGGGCTGCCGCTGCGCGTCTTCGGCACCTCGCTGGCGGCGGTGTTCATGGCCGGCGCGGTCCTGGCGATGTCCGCGGGCTACCGGTCCGACCGGGTGCGGTCCTGGCTGGACCCCGACAACGACCCCCAGGACACCGGCTATCAGGCGCGGCAGGCGAAGTATGCGCTGGCCCACGGCGGCATCTTCGGCGACGGCCTGGGCCAGGGCACCGCGAAGTGGAACTATCTGCCCAACGCGCACAACGACTTCATCTTCGCCATCATCGGCGAGGAACTCGGCTTCATCGGCGCGTTTGGGCTGTTGGCGCTGTTCGGCTTGTTCGCCTACACCGGCATGCGGATCGCGCGTCGCTCCGCCGACCCGTTCCTGCGGTTACTGACCGCCACCACGACGATGTGGGTGCTGGGCCAGGCGTTCATCAACATCGGCTACGTGATCGGCGTGCTCCCGGTGACCGGCCTGCAGCTGCCACTCATCTCGGCGGGTGGAACATCAACGGCGGCAACACTTTTCATGATCGGGCTGATGGCGAACGCGGCCCGGCACGAGCCGGAGGCCGTGGCCGCGCTACGGGCCGGGGGCGATGACAAGGTGAACCGGCTGCTGCGGCTGTCGCTGCCCGAGCCGTATGTGCCGACCCGTCTCGAGGCGTTTCGCGATCGCAAGCGCACCCGCGCGCAGCCGACCAGGTCGCCGGCCCAAGGCGCCGCCCGCAAGGCGTCCGAGGCGCCCGCGCGCAAGCCCGCCCGCAACCCCGATCCGCCCATGCGGCCGGCTATACCCCGAACAGCTGCCCGCTCGGACCCCCGTTCAAGGCATCATGGATCTGGCCAACGCCGCGTCAGCCAAGCGGCCGGTCAGCGTCAACCACGGCGCACTCGCGCATTGGAAGGTCAGCGTTACGGGTGAACAACACCATCAGGCAGCCGACCGGCGGGCAGGGGGCAAGTCCCTCGCCCGCCGGTGCCGCATTGTCGGTCGTGCTGGCCGGCGGCGGTACCGCGGGCCATGTCGAGCCCGCGATGGCCGTCGCCGACGCCCTGAGCGCCCTTGATCCCGACGTCCGCATCACCGCGCTGGGCACGGCACGCGGGCTGGAGATGCGGCTGGTGCCCGAGCGCGGCTACCACCTCGAGCTGATCACGCCGGTCCCGCTGCCGCGTAAACCCACCGGTGACCTGGCCCGGCTGCCACCGCGGGTATGGCGCGCCGTCCGGGAGACCCGCGCGGTGCTCGACGTCGTCCATGCCGATGTGGTGATCGGATTCGGGGGATATGTGGCGCTGCCGGCCTACCTGGCCGCCCGCGGCATCCCCGGGGTGCGGCGGCGTGTCCCCGTGCTGATCCACGAAGCCAACGCCCGTGCCGGGATCGCCAACCGGGTCGGCGCCCGCACCGCCGACCGGATCCTTTCCGCGGTACCGGGTTCCGGCCTTCGGCGCGCCGAAGTGGTCGGGGTGCCGGTGCGCGCGGCGATCACCTCGCTCGACCGCGCCGCAGTGCGGGCAGAAGCGCGCAGGCACTTCGGCTTCGCCGACGACGCGCGGGTGCTGCTGGTGTTCGGCGGGTCGCAGGGCGCGGTCTCGCTCAACCGGGCGGTGTCCGCCGCCGCCGCCGACCTGGCCGCCGCCGGCGTGGCCGTCCTGCATGCTCACGGACCCAAGAACACCCTCGAGCTGCGCACCCCCGATCCCGGCGATCCGCCGTACGTAGCGGTGCCCTACCTGGACCGGATGGACCTGGCCTACTCCGCCGCAGACCTGGCGATCTGTCGGTCCGGCGCGATGACGGTGGCAGAGGTGTCCGCCGTCGGCCTGCCGGCGATCTATGTGCCGCTGCCGATCGGCAACGGCGAGCAGCGGCTCAACGCGCTGCCGGTGGTCCACGCCGGCGGCGGCATGTTGGTCGCTGACGCTGAACTGACGCCGGACCTGGTCGCCCGCGAGGTCGCCGGCCTGCTCACCGATCCGCCGCGGCTGGCGGCGATGACATCGGCCGCCGCGCTGGTGGGGCATCGGGACGCGGCGCTCCAAGTCGCGGAGGCGGCGCTGGACATCGCGCGACGAGCCCGCGATAGGGGGCAGGCAGCCAGGGGACGACGGTGAGCGCCGATCAGCTGCCGCCCGAGCTGCGGCGGGTCCACATGGTCGGCATCGGGGGAGCCGGGATGTCGGGCATCGCCCGCATCCTGCTGGACCGCGGCGGAATGGTGTCCGGATCCGACGCCAAGGAATCGCGCGGTGTGCACGCGCTGCGGGCCCGGGGTGCCGTGATCCGCATCGGACACGACGCCTCGTCCCTGGATCTGCTGCCGGGCGGCGTCACCGCCGTCATCACCACCCACGCCGCGATCCCGAAGACCAATCCCGAGCTCGTCGAGGCCCGGCGCCGCGGCATCCCGGTGGTGCTGCGTCCGGCCGTGCTGGCCAAGCTGATGCACGGGCGGACCACGCTGATGGTCACCGGCACCCACGGCAAGACGACGACGACGTCGATGCTGATCGTCGCGCTGCAGCACTGCGGGCGTGACCCGTCCTTCGCGGTCGGCGGGGAACTCGGCGAGGCCGGCACCAACGCCCATCACGGCAGCGGGGACTTCTTCGTCGCCGAAGCCGACGAAAGCGACGGCTCGCTACTGGAGTACACCCCCAACGTCGCGGTGGTCACCAATATCGAGACCGATCATCTGGACTTCTACGGCAGTGCCGACGCCTACGTCGCGGTGTTCGACTCGTTCGTGGAACGCCTTGCCCCGGGCGGCGCGCTGGTGGTGTGCACCGACGATCCGGGCGCGGCCGGGTTGGCGGAGCGGTCCGCCGAACTGGGAATTCGGGTGCTGCGCTACGGATCTGGGCAAGGCCGTGATCTGGCCGGCACATTGCTGTCCTGGGAACAACGCGGCACCGAAGCCGTCGCGCACATCCAGTTGGTCGGCGAGCCGGCGCGGGTGATGCGGCTGTCGGTGCCCGGGCGGCATATGGCGCTCAACGCACTGGGCGCGCTGCTGGCCGCGGTCGAGGTCGGCGCCCCCGCCGACGAGGTCTTGGACGGGCTGGCCGGATTCGAAGGAGTGCGACGCCGCTTTGAGCTGGTCGGCACCTCGGGTGCGGGCAAGGCCTCGGTGCGTGTGTTCGACGACTACGCACACCATCCGACCGAGATCGGCGCGACACTGGCGGCCGTCCGCACGCTGCTGGATCAAAGCGGCGACGGTCGCGCGCTGGTGGTGTTCCAGCCCCATTTATATTCGCGGACAAAGGCTTTCGCCGCCGAATTCGGCCACGCTCTGGACGCCGCCGACGAGGTGTTCGTCCTGGGCGTGTACGGCGCCCGCGAACAACCGCTCGCCGGCATCAGCGGGGCCAGCGTGGCCGAGCACGTCAGCGTGCCGGCACGCTACCTGCCGGACTTCTCGGCTGCTGCAGAACAGGTGGCCGCCGCTGCGGGCCCGGGCGACATCATCGTCACGATGGGTGCCGGCGACGTGACCTTGCTGGGTCCTGAGATTGTGACCGCGCTGCGCGTGCGGGCCAATCGCAGCGCTCCCGGAAGGCCCGGGGTCTTGCAATGACCGAGCCCAACGACGCCACACCCACCGACGTGGTCGCCGGCTCCGCCGCCGAATCGACCGATAACGCCATCACCGAACCGATCCTGGTCGAGGGCGCCGCGCCGCAAACCGGTGAAACCGCCGACGACCAGACCGAATTCGAGGGTCCGCGGCGCCGCGCCCGCCGGGAACGCGAGGAGCGCCGCGCCGCGCAGGCCCGCGCCACCGCGATCGAGGAAGCCCGCCGTGACGCCAAACGCCGGGCCAACGGGCGCATGGCCAACGAGCCCAAACCCGTTGCGCGAGGCGTCGTTCGAGGGTTGAAGATGCTGCTCGCGACGGTGTTGCTGGTCATCGTCGGGATCGGGCTTGCGCTGATCCTGTATTTCACGCCCGCGATGTCGGCGCGCAACATCGTCATCACCGGAATCGGGGCGGTGACCCGCGAAGAGGTCCTGGACGCCGCGCAGGTGCGGATCGGGACGCCCCTGCTGCAGATCAACACCAACCAGGTCGCCGACCGGGTGGCAGCGATCCGCCGGGTCGCCAGCGCCCGGGTGCAGCGTCAGTACCCTTCGGCGCTGCGGATCACCGTCGTCGAGCGAGTTCCCGTGGCGGTCAAGGACTTTCCGGATGGTCCGCACCTGTTCGACCGTGACGGCGTCGATTTCGCGACCGGCCCGCCGCCGCCGGCGCTGCCCTACATCGATGTCGCCGATCCCGGGCCCACCGACCCGGCGACCAAAGCCGCGCTACAGGTGCTGCTCGCGCTGCGCCCCGAGGTCGCCAGCCAGGTGGGCCGGATCGCCGCCCCCTCGGTGGCGTCGATCACGCTCACCCTCGGCGACGGCCGAGTGGTCATCTGGGGGACCACCGACCGCACCGACGAAAAGGCCGAGAAGCTCGCCGCGCTGTTGACCCAACCCGGGAAGACCTACGACGTGTCGAGTCCCGACCTGCCGACCGTCAAGTAGCGCTACCGAGTAGCGCTCGGCCACCCAGGGCCGCGCAATGCCACGCCGAAAATTTGCACGACGCGCGTCGGCGCGCCTGCGGGGTTAGTGCGGGTCGTACCCATACCGTTCGTGTTGCACGGAACTACTTGACATAACTCTAACTCTATGGTTGAGGTTGAGAGTTTGCCAGGGAACCGTAACTGTACGCGAGGAACCCCACCGGGGAGAACAAAGCCACCAGGGAGGAAGACGAATGATGACCCCCCCGCATAACTACCTGGCCGTTATCAAGGTCGTGGGTATCGGCGGCGGCGGCGTCAACGCCGTCAACCGGATGATCGAACAAGGCCTCAAGGGCGTGGAGTTCATCGCGATCAACACCGACGCGCAGGCGTTGTTGATGAGCGATGCCGACGTCAAGCTCGACGTCGGGCGCGACTCCACCCGCGGGCTGGGCGCCGGCGCCGACCCGGAGGTCGGGCGCAAGGCCGCCGAGGACGCCAAGGACGAGATCGAGGAGCTGCTGCGTGGGGCGGACATGGTGTTCGTCACCGCGGGCGAGGGCGGCGGGACCGGCACCGGCGGCGCGCCCGTCGTCGCCAGCATCGCCCGCAAGCTGGGGGCGCTGACCGTCGGCGTGGTGACGCGGCCGTTCTCGTTCGAGGGCAAGCGGCGCGGCAACCAGGCCGAGGTCGGCATCTCGTCGTTGCGGGAAAGCTGCGACACCCTGATCGTGATCCCGAACGACCGACTGCTGCAGATGGGCGACGCCGCGGTATCGCTGATGGACGCCTTCCGCAGCGCCGACGAGGTGCTGCTCAACGGCGTGCAGGGCATCACCGACTTGATCACCACCCCTGGGCTGATCAACGTCGACTTTGCCGACGTCAAGGGCATCATGTCCGGTGCGGGCACCGCGCTGATGGGCATCGGCTCCGCCCGTGGTGAAGGTCGTTCCCTCAAGGCGGCCGAGATTGCCATCAACTCACCGCTGCTGGAAGCCTCGATGGAGGGCGCCCACGGCGTGCTGATGTCGATTGCCGGCGGCAGCGACCTGGGCCTATTCGAGATCAACGAGGCCGCGTCGCTGGTGCAGGACGCGGCCCACCAAGACGCCAACATCATCTTCGGAACCGTCATCGACGACTCGCTGGGCGACGAGGTGCGCGTCACCGTCATCGCCGCGGGCTTCGACGCCGCAGGCGCTGGCCGCAAGCCCGTCATCAGCGGCACTCCCGGCGAGAAGACCGGCGGCGCGCACCGCATCGAGTCGGCCAAGGCCGGCAAGCTGACCTCGACGTTGTTCGAGCCAGTCGACGCCGTCAGCGTGCCGGTGCACACCAACGGCGCGACGCTGAGCATCGGCGGCGATGACGACGACGTCGATGTGCCGCCCTTCATGCGCCGCTGACCTCAGCGCCGCGCCCGGATCGCGCCGGGATACTGGTCGGGTGAGCGTTCGCATCCGGCGCGTGACCACCACCCGCGCGGGCGGCGTCTCGAAGCCGCCCTTCGACAGCTTCAACCTGGGCGACCATGTCGGTGATGACCCCGCGGCGGTGGCGTCGAACCGCACCCGGCTGGGCACCGCCATCGGGCTGGGCGCCGACCGGGTGGTGTGGATGAACCAGGTTCACGGAGATCGGGTCGCGGTGGTCGACGAGGCACCGGGCGCCGTGATCGACGGCACCGATGCCTTGGTCACCAGCACACCGCGGCTGGCGTTGGCGGTGGTGACCGCCGACTGCGTGCCGGTGTTGCTGGCCGACGCACGCGCCGGGGTGGCCGCGGCGGTGCACGCCGGCCGGGTCGGGGCGCAGCGAGGAGTGGTGGCGCGCACGGTCGAGGCGATGCTCAAGCTCGGCGCGCAGGTCGGTGACATCTCGGTGCTGCTCGGACCGGCGGTCAGCGGCCGCAATTACGAGGTGCCCGCGGCGATGGCCGACGAGGTCGAGGCGGCGCTGCCGGGTAGTCGCACCACCACGGCGGCCGGAACTCCCGGTCTCGACCTCAGGGCCGGAATCGCTTTTCAGCTAAAGGATTTGGGCATCACATCGATCGATATCGATCCGCGCTGCACGGTGGCTGACGCGGCGCTTTTCAGTCATCGGCGCGGCGCGCCCACTGGGCGGCTGGCGTCGCTGATCTGGATGGAGTGACCGCGATGGTGGGGGACATGCCGGCTTCCGAAAACCGCGAATCGGAATTGACCCACGCGCTGGCGGCTGTTCGTTCACGACTAGCGGTGGCCGCGGAACGAGCGGGTCGCAATGTCGGCGAAATTGAACTGCTCCCTATTACCAAATTCTTTCCGGTAACCGATGTTGCGATTTTGTATCGATTGGGTTGTCGATCAGTCGGCGAATCCCGGGAACAAGAAGCGTCGGCAAAGGTGGCCGAACTCACCCCGTTGCTAGCGGCTTCTGCCGCTTCCGGGCGGACGGATTCGCGGGAACTGCACTGGCACATGGTGGGCCGGATTCAGCGCAACAAAGCCCGATCGGTGGCCCGCTGGGCGCACACCGCGCACTCCATCGACAGCCCACAACTGGTCAATGCCCTCGATCGGGGGGTGGCGGCGGCGCTGGCCGAGGGGCAGCGGGACCACCCGTTGCGCGTCTACGTCCAGGTCAGCCTCGACGGCGATGTGTCCCGCGGCGGCGTGGACGTGACGGCGCCGGAGACCGTCGACGAGGTATGCGCGCAGGTCGAGGAGTCGGAAAGCCTGGAGCTGGTGGGGCTGATGGCCGTGCCGCCGCTGGACTGGGATCCCGATCGGGCGTTCGAGCGGCTGCAATCGGAGCATCGGCGGGTGCTCGAAGCGCATCCGCAGGCCATCGGTTTGTCCGCGGGCATGTCGAACGACTTCGAATCGGCCGTAAAACATGGTTCGACGTGTGTGCGTGTCGGTACCGCGCTATTGGGTCCGCGGCGGCTACCGTCACCGTGAGTAGTCACTGTAGTCACACCTTCATCACAGACATCAATAATCCCAGGGGCTAGAAGGGGTCACACCAGATGAGCACACTGCACAAGGTCAAGGCCTATTTCGGTATGGCCCCAATGGACGACTACGAGGACGAGTACTACGACGACCGCGCTCCCTCCCGCGGTTTCCCGCGCGCCCGGTTCGACGATGAGTACGGCCGCTACGAGGGACGCGACTACGACGAGCCGCGCAGCGCCCCGGCGGACTACGCACCTGGGGGCTACCGCGGCGGTTACGCCGACGAGCCGCGGTACGGTCCCGTCCCGCCCCGCGAGTTCGACCGTCCCGACATGGGCCGGCCGCGGCTTGGCTCGTGGCTGCGCGGTTCCACCCGCGGAGCGCTGGCGATGGATCCGCGCCGGATGGCCATGATGTTCGAAGAAGGTCACCCGCTGTCGAAGATCACCACGCTGCGGCCCAAGGACTACAGCGAGGCGCGCACCATCGGCGAGCGGTTCCGCGACGGAACCCCGGTCATCATGGACCTGGTCTCGATGGATAACGCCGACGCCAAACGGCTGGTCGACTTCGCGGCCGGCCTGGCCTTCGCGTTGCGTGGCTCCTTCGACAAGGTCGCGACCAAGGTGTTCCTGTTGTCGCCCGCCGATGTCGACGTGAGCCCGGAGGAGCGTCGCCGGATCGCCGAAACCGGCTTCTACGCCTACCAATAGGCGAGATTTGCCCCGCTGAGTCGCAGGGCGGCAGCCCCGCCATCGTGACGTGAACCGCAGGTGAGATGTCTGCTCGCCCGGCGAGTCGGTACGCTGGCGACTGCCACGCCAGTGCGTGGCGTCTGACATCTCATCGTAAGGTCGGGGCTCTCGTTGGTGCTGTTCTTTCAGATCCTTGGGTTTGCGCTGTTCATCTTCTGGCTGCTGCTCATCGCTCGGGTCGTCGTCGAGTTCATTCGCTCGTTCAGCCGTGACTGGCATCCCACCGGGATCACCGTCGTGATCCTGGAAATCATCATGTCGATCACCGATCCGCCGGTGAAGCTGCTGCGGCGCCTCATCCCGCAGCTCACCATCGGGGCGGTCCGGTTCGATCTGTCCATCATGGTGCTGCTGTTGGTCGCGTTCATCGGGATGCAGCTCGCGTTTGGCGCCGCGGCGTGACCGACGTTGCACGGCACCGGAGACGGTTTGGCCACGGTTTGGCTTCGGTTTGATGCGTGCGATTTCTAATTTCTAAGGATTGGGATTTTATTGCTCTTAGTGTTTGAAATTGATTCTTATTTATTGGCCTAATCGGCGACCGCCGAGTCTGGTGTGACAGGATGGACGGCAGTTGCACAACCGCCGCTACTCCGTTCTACACTTTCCAGAACGTTTGACAGGAACTTGAGGGGACGAACAATGCCGCTTACACCAGCCGACGTCCACAATGTGGCGTTCAGTAAGCCGCCGATTGGCAAGCGCGGTTACAACGAAGATGAGGTCGACGCATTCCTCGATCTGGTCGAGAACGAGCTGACGCGGCTCATCGAAGAGAACTCCGATCTGCGCCAGCGGATCGAGGAGCTTGACCGCGAGGTGGCCGCCGGTGGCGGCGCCGCCGCTGCCACCAGCGCCCAGCCCGTCCCGGTGGCTCCCGTCTTCCAGCCCGAGCCCGAGCCGGAGCCGGTCAAGGCCGCCCCGGTCGCTGCCCCGACGGGCACCAACGAGGAGCAGGCCCTCAAGGCCGCCCGCGTGCTGAGCCTGGCGCAAGACACCGCCGACCGGCTCACCAGCACCGCCCAGGCCGAGTCGGACAAGCTGCTCAGCGATGCCCGCGCCAACGCCGACCAGATCCTCAGCGAGGCCCGGCACACCGCCGACACCACGGTCACCGAGGCCCGCCAGCGCGCCGACGCGATGCTGGCCGACGCGCAGACCCGTTCGGAGACCCAGCTGCGCCAGGCCCAGGAGAAGGCCGACGCCCTGCAGGCCGACGCGGAGCGCAAGCATTCCGAGATCATGGGCACCATCAACCAGCAGCGCACGGTGCTGGAAGGTCGCCTCGAACAACTCCGTACGTTCGAGCGCGAATACCGCACCCGGCTCAAGACCTACCTGGAATCTCAGCTCGAGGAGCTCGGCCAGCGCGGATCGGCGGCACCGGTGGACTCCAGCGCGGATGCTGGGGGGTTCGACCAATTCAATCGGGGCGCCAACTAACCTCGGTTGTGGTGCCGGACGCTCGGCAAATTTCGAGGACGGCACCCGAACGCTGCACTAGATGGCAGTCCCGCACTCCGGCTGGAGGATGACCGATGCTGATCATTGCCCTGGTATTAGCCCTGATCGGGCTTGTCGCGTTGGTTTTCGCGGTCGTCACCAGCAACGAACTGGTGGCCTGGGTGTGCATCGGCGCCAGCGTGCTGGGTGTGGTGTTGCTCATCATCGACGCGTTGCGGGAACGTCAGCGACATGACGCGGGCGTCGACCAGAAGGTCGACGCCACCGGGGACGAGGACGCCGCCGTCGACTACCCGGAGGAAGCTCCGGCCGAGACGGAGCAGTCCGCCGCCGCGTCGACCGCGGAGTCGGCGGTTTCGGCCGAGGGCCGCGGCGAGGACTCCGTCAAGTAGGCGGCGTCATGTCGTCGGCGTCGCGAGCAGTTTTCGCACCTCATCGTCGCTGACCTGGTGGAAATCGCCGTAGACCTGTCCGACCGCCTCAAAGTCGGGCGGCATGGTCGTGCACACCACGTCGTCGGCCACCTGCGCTAGCTCTTCGCAGGTCGACCGCGGCCCCACCGGCACGGCGACCACGATCGACCGAGGTCCACCGGCCCGAATGGCCCGTACCGCCGCCAGCATGCTGGCGCCCGTCGCGATGCCGTCGTCGACGACGATCACGATCCTGCCCGTCGGGTCGGCGGCCGGTCGCCCGCCTCGGTACGCCTGCTCACGCCGTATCAGCTCGGCTGTCTCGCTGTCGATTACCTCGCGCACCTGCTCGTCGGTGATGTGCAGGTGCGACACCACGTTGTCGTTCATCACCACGCCCCCGCCGCTGGCCAGCGCGCCCATCGCGAGCTCCGACCAGCGCGGCACACCCAGCTTGCGCACCAGAAACACGTCCATCTCGGCGCTCAGCGCCGAAGCGATTTCCCAGGCCACCGGAACGCCGCCGCGGGCCAACCCGAGCACCAGCACGCCGTCGTTCCCGCGATAGGTTGCAAGGTCCTTGGCCAGCACGCGGCCGGCCTCGTGACGGTCGCGAAACGTCCGTGTCGCTGTCCGCCGGAGAAAGCCACCACTCATCGATTTGCACTCCCGGCCATCGGCGTGCGTCCAGCCTACTTCTGACGGCGAGTGCTTGCGGATGCGAAACGAATTTCCTTGTGCGGCAACACAAGTAGTATGCGGTGTCCGAGGGGGGACTTGAACCCCCACGCCCATTAGTAGGGCACTAGCACCTCAAGCTAGCGCGTCTGCCATTCCGCCACTCGGACAAGACCAACGAGAGTTGGCAGCTAAGGCTATCGGATCGGCCCGCCCGGACCCAATCCAGCTCGCCGGGCCTCCGGCGAGCGTTGCAGCGCCGAGCCGGGCAGCGCGGGCAATGGTAGGAAAGGTGGTTGTGACAGTTGAGACCGAGGACCTGAACCACTCGAGCGATGACGTGGTCGCAGTTGTCAGCAGGCTGATCCGCTTCGATACCACCAACACCGGCGAGCCTGAGACGACGCAGGGCGAGGCCGACTGCGCGCAATGGGTCGCCGCACAGCTCGCCGAGGTCGGTTACCAGCCTGAATACCTCGAGTCGGGGGCACCAGGGCGCGGGAATGTGTTCGCCCGCCTCAAAGGCGCCGACAGTTCGCGTGGCGCGCTGCTGATCCATGGGCACCTCGACGTGGTACCCGCCGAGCCGGCCGATTGGAGCGTGCACCCGTTTTCCGGAGCGGTCGAAAACGGCTATGTCTGGGGCCGCGGCGCGGTCGACATGAAGGACATGGTCGGGATGATGATCGTCGTCGCCCGTCAGCTGAAGCGGGCGGGCATCGTGCCGCGACGCGATTTGGTGTTCGCGTTCGTGGCCGACGAGGAACACGGCGGACGCTACGGCGCCCACTGGCTGGTCGACAATCGGCCCGATCTGTTCGACGGCGTTACCGAGGCGATCGGCGAGGTGGGCGGCTTCTCGCTGACGGTGCCGCGGCCCGACGGGGGTGAACGCCGGCTCTATTTGATCGAGACCGCCGAAAAGGGCCTGTCGTGGATGCGGCTGACCGCCAGGGGCGTCGCGGGGCACGGTTCGATGGCGCACAACCAGAACGCCGTCACCGCGGTGTCCGAGGCCGTTGCCCGGCTGGGCCGGCACCGGTTTCCGCTGGTGCGCGTCGACACCGTCGTGCAGTTCCTGGCGGCCCTCAGCGACGAGACCGGGCTTACGTTCGACCACGACTCGGCAGATCTGGAGGGCATGATCGAAAAGCTCGGACCGATGGCCCGCATGCTCACGGCCGTGCTGCACGACACCGCCAACCCGACCATGCTCAAGGCCGGCTACAAGGCCAACGTGATCCCGGCCACGGCGGAAGCGGTGATCGACTGCCGGATTCTCCCGGGCCGCAAGGCGGCGTTCGAGGCCGAGGTCGACCAGCTGATCGGCCCGGATGTCTCCCGGGAATGGATCAGGGACCTCGACCCGTATGAGACCACTTTCGACGGTGACCTGGTCGACGCCATGAACGCCGCCCTGTTGGCGCTGGACCCCGGCGCGCGCACGGTGCCGTACATGCTCTCCGGTGGGACCGACGCAAAAGCGTTCGCGCGCTTGGGTATTCGCTGCTTCGGCTTTGCGCCGCTGCGATTGCCGCCGGATTTGGACTTCTCTTCGTTGTTCCATGGCGTCGACGAGCGGGTACCCGTCGATGCGTTACGGTTCGGCACCGACGTGCTGGCCCACTTCCTGACCCATTGCTAGTGAAGAATTGCGACCCGGAAACACATCAGACACGAGAGGACTGCCCATGAGCAAGACGGCTGACCCGTATGACGCGCTGCCCAAGCTGCCGTCGTTCCGCTTGACCTCGAACTCCATCACCGACGGCCAACCCCTGGCCACTCCGCAGGTCAGCGGAATCATGGGCGCCGGCGGAGAAGACGTCAGCCCGCAACTGAGCTGGTCGGGCTTCCCCGCGGAGACCCGCAGCTTCGCGGTCACCGTCTACGACCCCGACGCCCCCACGTTGTCCGGGTTCTGGCACTGGGCCGTGGCCAACCTGCCGGCCGACGTCACCGAGCTGCCCGAGGACGCCGGCAGCGGGGGCGAACTGCCGGGCGACGCGCTCGAGTTGGTCAACGACGCGGGCATGCGCCGCTACATTGGCGCGGCGCCGCCTGCCGGACACGGCCCGCATCGTTACTACGTCGCGGTGCACGCGGTGGACGTCGACAAACTCGACCTCAGCGAGGACGCCAGCCCGGCTTTCCTCGGGTTCAATCTGTTCCACCATGCGATCGCGCGGGCCTACATCCACGCCACCTACGAACAGAAGTAGCCGCCGAGGGCCTGGCGACCCCGCCAAATCACTTGCCTCACTTGGGTTTCGGGACTGGGAGTAGCGAAGTGCGGGTGTTGTTGTGGACATACGACACGCGTGGGGGCATCGAACCGCTGATTGGACTCGCGGTGCAGCTGCAGGCCCTCGGCGCGGAGGTGCGAGTGTGTGCGCCGCCGGACGAGCAGCTCGCAGAGCGGATAGCCGGTTACGGCGTGCCGATGGTGCCGTTCCGCGATTCTCTGCGCGCGGCGGCGAGCGCGACGACGCCGGACCTGCACCAGTACGTGAACGAGCTGATCGGCGAACAGTTCGAGACGGTCGCCGCCGCAGCAGAGGGATGTGATGCGCTGTTGGCGACGGGGTTTATGCCGATCGCGGCCGGCGCGCGGTCGGCGACCGAGAAGTTGGGCATCCACTACCAATACGCGACCTATAGCCCGACCAACCTGCCGTCGCCGCACCACCCGCCGGAGACATCTGCGGGGGCGCCGGTCCCGCCGGGCCTGATCGACAACCAGATGCTGTGGGACATCCACGGCCAGAACGCGAACGCGATATTCGGCCCCATGCTCAACGGTCACCGGGCGTCGATCGGCCTGCCACCGGTATTCAGCGTCCGCAGACATGCCCTGACCGATCACCCGTGGCTGGCGGCGGACCCGATCTTGGGCCCGTGGCAAAAGCCGGCGGACCTCGACGTCGTCCAAACCGGCGCGTGGCTACTGCGCGACGATCGCCCACTGCCGCCCGAGTTGCTGGCATTCCTCGACGCTGGCCCACCACCGGTGTATGTGGGCTTCGGCAGCATGGCCATGGGCGGTTCGAAGGACATCGCCGGGGTCGCCATCGAGGCGATCCGCGCGCAGGGCCACCGCACGCTGCTTGCCCGTGGCTGGGCCGATCTGGCGCTGATCGACGAACGGGACGATTGCTTTGCCGTCGGTGAGGTCAACCAGCAGGCGCTGTTCGGCCGGGTGGCCGCAGTCGTCCATCACGGCGGCTCGGGCACGACGAGGACTGCCGCGCTGGCCGGCGCGCCTCAGGTGGTGATACCCCAGGTCGGGGACCAGCCGTACTGGGCCGGCCGGGTGGCCGAACTGGGCATCGGCACCGCTCACATCGGCCCGACTGTGACCACCGAGTCGCTGTCCGCCGCGCTCAAGACGGCCCTGGCTCCCGAGACACGCGCACGATCGAGCGCCGTGGCCGGCACGATCCGCACCGACGGGGCGACGGTGGCCGCGACACTGCTCATCGAAACCATCAGCCAAAAGAGGCCATCGGCGTCCGCGTGACGCACGCGAGATCTAGCCCGGGGGTCGCTGTCGCTCGGCGGCCGACCCGACCGCGTCGCGCAGCGTGGCGAACCCGCCCTCGCGCAGCCGCTGCGCGATGCCGTCGTGAATGTGCTTGGGCCACAAGCCCCCTCCGTAGATGAAGCCGGTGTAGCCCTGCAGCAGTGAGGCGCCCGCGGTGATGCGTTCCCAGGCGTCGTCGGCGGTTTCGATGCCCCCGACGCTGATCAGCACCAGGCGGTCGCCGACCCGGCTGTAGAGCCGCCGCAACACCTCGGTGGCGCGCCGCGCCACCGGCGGCCCCGAGATGCCGCCGGCACCGAGCTTGTCGACGTCCGGTGTCAGCAGGCCGTCGCGCGACACGGTCGTATTGGTTGCCACGATGCCGGCCAGGCCCAGTTCGACGGCCAGGTCGGCGATGTCATCGACGTCGGAATCGGATATGTCCGGGGCGATCTTCACCAGCACGGGCGTCGACGTTTCGGCGAGAACCGCAGCCAAGATCGGCCGCAGCGACTCGACGGCCTGGAGATCGCGTAGCCCCGGGGTGTTCGGCGAGCTGACATTGACGACCAGATACGACGCCAGCGGCCCGACCAGTCGCGCGCTGGCCCGGTAGTCGTCTACGGCCGCCTCGGCGGGTGTCGTTTTGGTCTTGCCGATGTTTACCCCGATCGGCACGTCGGCCCGGTGTCGCGCCAGACGCAGGGCCAGCTCCCCGGCGCCACGGTTGTTGAACCCCATCCGGTTGAGCAGGGCGCGGTCGGCGGGCAGGCGGAACAAGCGGGGAGCGGG
The DNA here is from genome assembly GCF_900157365.1 of Mycobacterium numidiamassiliense. GTDB lineage: Bacteria > Actinomycetota > Actinomycetes > Mycobacteriales > Mycobacteriaceae > Mycobacterium > Mycobacterium numidiamassiliense. The sequence continues at coordinate 2,910,253 of NZ_FUEZ01000004.1, forward strand.
GTTACCGGGTTGCGCGTGTGCAGTGACGGTGCCGACTTCGGCGTAGCCGAAACCCAACGCGCCCCAGGTGGATAGCCCCAGGCCGTCTTTATCGAAGCCGGCGGCCAGGCCGAGCGGTCCCGGGAAACGCACCCCGAACACCGTGCTGGCCAGGGCGGGGTCGGTCGGACCGAGTAGCCGCTGCAGCAGCCGTCGCGGCACGCCGGCGGCGGTGGCCACACGCAGCACGGCGAACGCCTGCGTGTGGATGCGCTCGGGCGGCACCTTGAAGAACAATCGGCGCAGCAGTCCGTACACGCGATGACCGCGCCCGTCCGCCGTCACAGTTCCGGCTGATCGGGCTGCTGGCTACTCACTCGAGACTTCTTGCGGCGCAACAACACTCGTCGGCTTCCGTCGGTGTAGAGCCGCACCCGGGTCAGTTCCCAGCCTCGGTATTCCGCCTCGATGGACAGTCGGATTGAGGCGCTGAGCCTGGTCACCTCCGGTGGCAGGCGCAGCGGCGCCCACTCGTATTCGTCGGACATTTCCGTGTCCCAGCCGGCCGGCAGCGCGCTACGCCGCGGCGCGCTCACCTGGTTCCCGTCGCATGCTCGATCACCTGAACTCCCGCACCGGATCCCGACACCACATACAAGGTGTCCGACGTTTCGTCAAAGGCCAGCGAATTGGGTTGCTGCACAGTTGGGTAATGCACCTTCTCGACAGGAATTCCGGTTGACAGATCGTAACCAATGACGGTGTTGGTCGCGGTTTGGGACACCCAGGCCAATCCCCGCGAACCGGCCAGTCCGTAGGGCGCGCCGCGCACCGGGTAGGCCTGCCGCAGGATCAACGGGTCGACACCGTAGACCAGCAGTTCGCCGCCGCGAGTGTCGGCGACCAGCACGCGGCCCAGCGGATCGGCGGCCAAGGTGGTGGCGCCCTCGCCGGCCCGCAGCGCCTGCTCGGCATGCCCGTCGGCGCCGATCGTCGTCACCGACGTCTGTCCTCGATCCAGAACAACGGACGTATTCCCTTGTGTGGCAAGGTAATCGACGCGGGTGAAGATCTTGGTTCGGTTGTCCACAGCCGCGGTGGACGCGCCGCCCGTTGCCTGGGTGGCCAGGACGTAGACCGCTCCGTCGGCGCTGCCCAGCACCAGCCTGCCGTCCGCGCGGCGGGCGATCGCCGTGAAATCGGTCTGTTGAGCGCCGGCGACATCCACCTGCGCCGCGTGCCCGGCGGACAGATCCACCACGAAATAACCGCCGTGGGCGGACAGATACACCGCGCCGTGGTCGTCATCGGTCAGCGCGGTCGCCGGCCCCGGCAGGACGATGGCTTGCGGCGCGGCCTGCCCCGGCCCGAAAAGGGTGAGGCTGGCGGGCTTCGTCGGGTCGGCGCCGGGGGTGAGCACCGCCAGTTGGTGGGTGCCGCCGTCGAACACCGCGACCGCGGCATGTCCGGCCAGCGGTCGCACTGCGCCGGCCGGATTCTGGGACACCGGCGGCGACTCGGCCGGTCGCGCCGGTTCAATCGTGCGGGGGGTGGTGTCCAGCGGACTGCGCGAGCATCCAGCGATCAGCGTCAGCAAAAGGGCAAGAACAACCAGATAGCTCGGAACGCGATGTTCCTTGCCCTTTTCTGATGGCAGCAACGAATAGCCTTCGATCGCCGAACGTGAAGTTGACATTGTAAGGAACGCTTACGCATCCAATATGGCCATGTCGAGCACATCCGACCGTACTGGCGAGGTATGGTCAGATCATGACCGTCATCGTTGACCGTCCTACCACTGATGGGGAGTTTGCTGTCGAAGACATTTCGACAGGCATCTTTGCCAGCGGATATGGACAAGTCGGTGATGGACGCAGCTTTTCCTTCCACATTGAACACCGCTCGCTCGTCGTCGAAGTTTACCGGCCGCGTCTTTCCGGCCCGGTTCCTCAGGTCGAGGACGTCGTCGCGAAGGCGGTCCGCAGCCTGGTCGATCTAGACCTCACCGACGAGCGCAGCCTGACCGCGGCGGTCCGCGACGCGGTCGCCCGTGCGATGCCCGTCGTGCGCTGATCAGTCCCCGTTCGCCACACCCGGTACGGTCGTCGTCGTGACAGTCATCCTGTTGCGCCACGGTCGGTCGACCTCGAACACCGCTGGCGTGTTGGCCGGCCGGTCCGAGGGCGTCGACCTGGATGACAAGGGTCGCGAGCAGGCCGCCGGGCTGATCGATCGGATCGGCGACCTGCCGATCAAGGCGCTGATCTGTTCCCCGCTGCTGCGCTGCCGCCGCACGGTCGAGCCCCTGGCCGAGTCGCTGAGTCTCGAGCCGGTAATCGAGGAACGGATCGCCGAGGTCGACTACGGCGAGTGGACCGGCCGCAAAATCGCCGAGTTGGGCAAGGAGCCGCTGTGGCGGGTGGTGCAGGCCCATCCCAGCGCCGCGGTGTTCCCCGGCGGCGAAGGTCTGGCTCAGGTGCAGGCGCGCGCTGTCGCCGCGGTCCGGGAGCACGACCGGCGGCTGGCCGCTGAGCACGACGGCGACGCGCTCTGGGTGGCTTGTACTCACGGCGACGTGATCAAGGCTTTGATCGCCGATGCCTACGGCATCCACTTGGACGGCTTCCAGCGCGTCACCGCCGACCCCGCATCGGTCAGTGTGATCCGGTACACAGAGCTGCGTCCGTTCGTATTGCACGTCAACCACACCGGCGCCCGGCTGTCCGCGGCGCTGCGCGCCGGCCCCCCGCCCAAAAGCGAGCCCCAGGGCGACAAATCCGAAGAGCCGCAAGGCCAGACAGCGTCAAGCGACGCGGTCGTCGGCGGCTCCACCGACTAATTCCGCGGCGGCGATCGGATCGAATCGCATTGCGACGCCAACTGCCGGTATTTTGGAAGTGCCATGGCCCGCGCAATTCATGTCTTCCGCACACCCGACCGCTTCGTGGCCGGGACTGTTGGCCAGCCCGGAAACCGAACCTTCTACGTTCAGGCGGTACACGACGCTCGTGTGGTGTCGGTGGTGCTGGAGAAGCAACAGGTCGCGGTGCTCGCCGAACGAATCGGGGCGCTGCTGATCGAGGTGAATCGGCGGTTCGGCACACCCGTGCCGCCCGAGCCCTCCGAAGTCGAGGACCTCGACCCGCTCGTCACCCCGGTCGATGCGGAGTTTCGGGTCGGGACCATGGGCCTGGGGTGGGACTCGGAGGCACAGACGGTGGTGGTCGAATTGCTGGCCGTGACCGACGCCGAGTTCGACGCCTCGGTCGTGCTCGACGACACCGACGAGGGGCCCGACGCGGTGCGGGTGTTCCTGACGCCGGAGTCGGCGCGGCAGTTCGCCACCCGGTCCAACCGCGTCATCTCGGCGGGACGTCCGCCATGCCCGCTGTGCGACGAACCGCTGGACCCCGAGGGCCACATCTGCGCACGTACCAACGGCTACAAGCGCAGCGCGCTGCTCGGGTCCACCGATGACCCCGAGGACTGACGATCGCGAGGTCCTGGCCAACGGCGAGCTGACGATCCTCGGACGCATCCGCTCGGCCAGTAACGCGACGTTTCTGTGCGAGGCCGCGTGCGGCGATTCGACCGTGCACTGCGTCTACAAGCCGGTCTCCGGTGAAGCGCCGCTGTGGGATTTCCCGGACGGAACGTTGGCGGGCCGCGAACTCGGCGCCTACCTGGTCTCGGCACATTTGGGCTGGAACATCGTGCCTTACACCATCATTCGTCACGGTCCCGCGGGCCCCGGCATGTTGCAGCTGTGGGTGCAGCAACCCGGCGACACCGCCGACTCCGAACCAAGGCCCGGCCCCGACCCGGTCGACCTGTTTCCCGCCGACAAGGTGCAGCCGGGTTATCTGCCGGTGCTGCGGGCCTACGACTACGCCGGCGACGAGGTCACCCTGATGCACGCCGACGACATCAGGTTGCGGCGGATGGCGGTGTTCGACGTGCTGATCAACAACGCCGATCGCAAGGGCGGCCACGTGCTGCGCGACCTTGACGGCCACATCTACGGGGTCGACCACGGGGTGTGCCTGCACGTGGAGAACAAACTGCGGACGGTGTTGTGGGGCTGGGCGGGTAAGCCGATCGACGACAAACTGCTCGAGGCGGTCGCCAGGCTCGCCGACGCCCTGCCCGGCGAGCTGGGCGACCAGTTGGACGGGCAGATCACCCGCGCCGAAATCGCGGCATTGCGCAGGCGCGCGGACACGCTGCTGGACGACCCGGTCATGCCGTCGCCCAACCGGCACCGCCCCATTCCCTGGCCGGCGTTCTAGGGCACGCCGTGCCGTCGGCGATACTGAAGCGGTGAGCCCAGCTGCCGACGAGATGACCGATGCCGCACTGGCCGCCGATCTCGCCGCCGATGCGGGCGAGTTGCTGCTCAAGGTGCGAGAGCAGGTCGGTTTCGGACATCCCTGGCATCTCGGCGACGCAGGGGACAGCCTGGCCAACGAGCTGATCCTGCGCCGGCTGCGAGCCGAGCGGCCCGGCGACGCGGTCCTCAGCGAGGAGGCCTACGACGATCTGGTCCGGCTGCAGTCCGACCGGGTGTGGATCATCGACCCGTTGGACGGCACCCGCGAGTTCTCCACACCGGGTCGCGACGATTGGGCGGTACACATCGCGCTGTGGCAGCGGCCCACCGACGGGCAGCGCGAAATCACCGACGCGGCAGTGTCTTTGCCCGCGCGCGGCAACATCGTGTATCGCAGCGACACGGTCACCGACGGTGCTGCGCGGGCCGGCATTCCGCATACCCTGCGTATCGCCGTGAGCGCCACCCGGCCACCGGCCGTGCTGCACCGGATGCGGCAGGCGCTGGCCATCCAGCCGGTGGCGATCGGGTCCGCGGGTGCCAAAGCGATGGCGATCATCGACGGCGACGTGGACGCCTATCTGCACGCAGGCGGTCAATGGGAGTGGGATTCGGCGGCGCCGGCCGGCGTGGTGATGGCCGCCGGCATGCACGCGTCGCGGCTCGATGGTTCACCGATGCGCTACAACCAGCCCGACCCTTACCTGCCCGACTTCGTGATGTGCCGGGCCGAGCTGGCGCCGATCCTGCTCGGTGCCATCCGCGACGCGTGGCGTTAGCCGGCTGGGCCTAAAGTCGAGGGCATGCAGTCGTGGCCCTCCGCACCGGTGCCGGCGTTACCGGGACGCGGCCCCGACCTTCGGCTCTACGACACCTCTGACCGGCAAGTCCGCCCGGTGGCGCCCGGATCGACCGCCTCGATGTACGTCTGCGGCATTACGCCGTACGACGCCACCCACCTGGGCCACGCGGCTACCTACGTGGCGTTCGACCTCGTCCATCGCCAATGGCTGGACCTCGGGCGCGACGTGCATTACGTGCAGAACGTCACCGACGTCGACGATCCGCTGTTCGAGCGGGCCGCCCGTGACGGGGTGGACTGGCGTGAACTCGGCGATCGTGAGGTCGCCCTGTTCCGCGAGGACATGGCCGCGCTGCGGGTGCTGCCGCCCAGCGAGTACGTGGGGGCCACCGAAGCGATCCCGGAAGTGGTCGAACTCGTCGAGAAGATGCTGGCCTCCGGCGCGGCGTACGTCGTCGACGACGAGTATGCGGATGTCTACTACCGGGCGGATGCCACACCCCAGTTCGGCTACGAGTCGGGCTATGACCGCGACACCATGCTGCGGTTGTCCGCCGAGCGTGGCGGCGACCCGGAGCGGCCCGGCAAGACCGACGAACTCGACGTGGTGCTGTGGCGGGCCGTGCGGCCCGGCGAACCCAGTTGGTCCTCGCCGTTCGGCGACGGGCGGCCCGGTTGGCACGTGGAATGCGCGGCGATCGCGCTCAGCCGCATCGGCAGCGGGCTCGACATTCAGGGCGGTGGCAGCGACCTGATCTTCCCGCATCACGAATTCACCGCCGCGCACGCCGAATGTGTAAGCAACGAACGGAGATTCGCTCGGCATTACGTTCATGCCGGGATGATCGGCTGGGACGGGCACAAGATGTCGAAGAGCCGCGGCAACCTGGTGCTGGTGTCCCGGCTGCGCGCCGAAGGAGTTGAGTCGGCGGCCATTCGCTTGGGGCTGCTGGCCGGGCATTACCGGGCGGACAGGTCATGGAGCCAGCAGGTGCTCGACGACGCGATCGCCCGGCTGGATCATTGGCGCACCGCCACGGCGCTGCCGGCAGGCCCGGACGCTACCGACGCGATCGCCCGAGTCCGCCAGTACCTGGCTGACGATCTCGACACACCGAAAGCGCTTGCCGCACTTGATGGCTGGGCCACCGATGCCCTGGAATACGGTGGGCACGATGCGGACGCCCCGCGGCTGGTGGCCACCGCGATCGATGCCCTGCTCGGGGTGGGCTTGTAGTCGAGGTTCCGGCACAGGGGTACGTTGTCGGAACATGACATCGCTGCAGGACAAAGTCATCTTCATCACCGGTGGCGCCAGGGGGATCGGCGCCGAGGTTGCTAAGCGACTGCGCAACAAGGGCGCCAAGCTTGTATTGACCGACCTCGACAAAGACGCGCTGGAGACTTTCGCAATCCAGCTCGGCGGCGTCGAGCATGTGCTCCCCATCGCCGCCGACGTGCGCGACCTGCCCGCGATGCAGGCGGCGGCCGAGCAGGCCGTCGAACGCTTCGGCGGCATCGACGTCGTCGTGGCCAATGCCGGCATCGCCAGCTACGGCTCCGTGCTGCAAGCCGATCCCGAAGCGGTCAAGCGGGTGCTCGACGTCAACCTGCTCGGCGTCTTCCACACCGTGCGCGCCACGCTGCCCGCCGTGATCGAACGACGCGGCTACGTGCTGATCGTCTCGTCGCTGGCGGCGTTTGCCGCGGCCCCCGGCATGGCGCCCTACGACATGTCGAAGGCCGGCAACGAGCATCTGGCGAACTCGCTGCGGCTCGAGGTCGCCCATCTGGGCGTGCGCGTCGGTGTGGCACACATGTCGTGGATCGACACCGCCCTGGTCCGCGACAGCAAGGCCGACCTGCCGTCTTTCCAGCAGCAGCTCGCCTCGCTGCCGTGGCCGCTGAACAAGACGACCTCGGTGGACAAGTGCGCGACGGCCTTTGTCGAGGGCATCGAGGGCCGCAAAGAGCGCGTGTACTGCCCGCGGTGGGTGGCCCTGTTCCGCTGGCTCAAGCCGGTGCTGTCCACTCCCATCGGTGAATTCCCGGTCCGCAGAACCGCAGGCGCACTCATGACCCAGATGGACGCCGAAGTCGCCGCGCTCGGTCGCTCCACGAGCGCCTACAACGAGGAACTACGCAAGCCCTAGCGACCGCTCACCAGTGTCCGGCTGCCTCCAGCACGCGCTTGCGCACCAGGAACCAACCCCCGAACAGTGCCGGAATGATGATCACCAACGAGGCGACGGTCCAGGTGCCGATCGGTTCGTCGAAAGCCATCAGCACCAGAATGAAGACCAGGAACACCAGGGTGAGGTAGCCGCTGTACGGGGTGAAGGGCATGCGGAAACTCGGCCGTTGCAGGGTTCCGGCTTGCGTCCGCTTGTAAAAGCGCAGCTGACACGCGACGATCATGGCCCAGGACGCGATGATGCCCAAAGCGGCGTCCTCGAGCACGATTTCGAAGGCTTCGCCGGGCTTGAAGGCGTTGAGCACGATGCCGAAAAGGCAGATGACGGCGGTCATCGCGATTCCGCCGTAAGGCACGCCGCGCTTCGTCATCCGCGTGGCGAACTTGGGGCCGCTGCCACTCATTGCGAGTGAGTGCATGACGCGGCCGGTCGAATACAGTCCCGCGTTCAGGCTCGACAGCGCGGCGGTGAGGACCACGATGTTCATCAGATCGCCTGCGCCATGGAAGCCGATCTTGGAGAAGAACGTGACGAACGGACTTTCACCGGCCTTGAAGGAGGTGTACGGCAACAACAGTGACAGCAGCACCACCGACCCGACGTAAAAGACCGCGATCCGGGCGATCACCGAGTTGATCGCCCGCGGCATGATCTTCTCCGGCTCGGCGGTCTCACCGGCGGCAATACCCACCAATTCGACTCCGGCATAAGCGAATACCACTCCCGAGGCTGTCACCAGCAGGGGTATCACACCGGTCGGGAACAGGCCGCCATGGTCAGCCCATATCCCGGGTCCGGTGTCGTGCCCGTCGATGTGAAATCGCCCGGCCAGGAACACAATTCCCACGACCAGGAACGCGATGAGCGCGAAAACCTTGATCAGCGCCGCCCAGAACTCGAGCTCGCCGAACCAGGCGACGGAGATCATGTTCATCGACAGCACCACCACCAGGGCGATGAGCGCGAGAAGCCATTGCGGGATCGCCCCGAAAGAAGTCCAGTGGCGCAGGTAGGTGGCGATTGCGGTGGTGTCCACGATCGATGTCATGGCCCAGTTCAGGAAATACATCCAGCCCACGGCGTAAGCGGCCTTCTCGCCGAAGAATTCACGCGCGTAAGACACGAACGAGCCCGACGACGGACGGTGCAGCACCAGCTCGCCCAGCGCGCGAAGAATGAAGAACACGAAGATCCCGCAGACGCCATATACCAGGAACAACCCGGGCCCGGCCTTGACGAGGCGCCCGCCGGCGCCGAGGAACAGACCGGTGCCGATCGCGCCGCCGATCGCAATCATCTGAAGTTGCCGGGCCTTGAGGCCTTTGTGGTAACCGGCTTCTTCGTTGAAAGAGGCCGGGGCCTCGGCTTTCGGATGTTGGTCAGGGGGGTCGGACAGGGCGGCCATGGAGGGTCCAATCGTCGTCGTTCGTCCAACCCGCTGGGATGCCCCGGAGTGGTTAGCTAGCGATCTTTTCGCAGTCGGCGACCCGGGGCAACAGGACGAGCCACGGTTACTCGCCGCGGTTACTTGCCGCGGCCGGGCCTGCGGCGGCGCAGATACCGCTCGAACTCGGCGGCCAGCGCGTCGCCGTCGATCTTGCCCAGGGCCTCGTTCACGTCGACCTCGGCGTCGCCGCGTTCCTCGAGTGCCGTCACGTATTCGGCCAGGTCGTCGTCCTCGGTGGCCATCTCTGTGACCGCCTGTTCCCACTCCTCGGCCTGCGTCGGCAGGTCGGCCAGCGGAACCTCGATGTCGAGCACGTCTTCGACGCGTCGCAGCAGCGCCACCGTCGCCTTGGGGTTGGGCGGCTGCGACACGTAATGCGGCACCGCCGCCCAGAACGTCACCGCGGGGATCCCGGCGGCCACACAGGCGTCCTGGAACACGCCCGCGATCCCGGTGGGCCCCTCGTAGCGGGTTTCCTCGAGGCCGAACAGTTTCGCCGATTCGGGGGAGTAGGCCGCACCCGAGACCGGCACCGGCCGGGTGTGCGGGGTGTCGGCCAGCAGCGCCCCCAGGATCACGACGGTGTCGACGTTGAGTTTGTCGGCGATGGCCACCAACTCCGCGCAGAAGGTGCGCCAGCGCATGTTCGGCTCCACCCCGTGCATCAACACGACGTCGCGGTCGCTGCCCGGCGGCCGGCAGTGCGAGATCCGCATCGCCGGCCACACCAGCTCCCGGGTCACCCCGTCGACCTGGCGGATGACGGGGCGATTCACCTGGTAGTCGTAGTAGGCCTCGTCGTCGATCTCGATGATCGGATCGGCCTCCCAGATCGCGTCGAGGTGTTCCAACGCGTCGCTGGCGGCGTCACCGGCGTCATTCCAGCCCTCAAACGCCGCCACGACGACGGTGTTGTGCAATTCGGGCAGCGGGCTGCCATCGGGCGGGGTCACAGAATCAGCGTAAGGCCTACGGGCGACTGGCTGCGCTCGCACGGCGATGTCGCTACCAACCCGGCGGGACCGGGGCTTTTCCATAGCACGTCTATCCTTATGGGGTGATTGCCGATGGGCACCCAATTGCAGGCCGCGGGCCTGACTTTGGACGACTTCAACAACCGGCGTCGACGCGGTCGAGACGAAATACGTTCGGCTGCAATTCAGTTAACCTGGGTAACTACTACATAGCCGACAAGATCCGCGAGCTGGTGATCAAGGGCACCACGATCGCCAAGCGGGTCGGGTCGAGCTGGGCGTCCAGACGTCGGGTGACGACGTAGGATTTTCTGGTCGAGAGGCGTTGCAACGGTTCCGGGTCCGTGCCGGTATCCGCCACGCTCGGCAGAGTCAAGGACGCCTTCCGTTACGGAAGGAAAGTGCGTGAACGCCTTTGAGCCGAACATCCGGCCCGACTGCACCGACGAGCTGACAGCTACTCTCGGCCACCGGATTATGGTGATCGACGGCGCGATGGGCACGGCGATCCAGCGGGACCGGCCGGACGAGGCCGGTTACCGCGGCGAGCGGTTCACGGAGTGGCCGACCGCCCTTCAGGGCAACAACGACCTGCTCAACCTGACGCAGCCGCAGATCATCGAGGGCATCCACCGCGAGTACCTCGAGGCGGGCGCCGACATCCTGGAGACCAATACGTTCAACGCGAACGCGGTCTCGCTCTCCGACTACGGCATGCACGAGCTGGCCTACGAGCTGAATTACGCCGGCGCTGCCCTGGCCCGCAAGGCCGCCGACGAGTTCAGCACGCCGGAGAAACCCCGCTACGTGGCCGGGGCCATCGGGCCGACGACGCGGACCGCATCGATCTCGCCGGACGTGAACGACCCCGGGGCCCGCAACGTCTCCTACGACCAGCTAGTCGCCGCCTACCTGGAAGCCGTCAACGGTCTGGTCGACGGTGGTGCCGACCTCCTCATCATCGAGACGATCTTCGATTCGCTGAACGCCAAGGCGGCGGTGTTCGCCGTCGAGACGCTGTTCGAGGAGCGCGGACGCCGCTGGCCGCTGATCATCTCGGGCACCATCACCGATGCGTCCGGGAGGACGTTGTCCGGTCAGGTGACCGAGGCGTTCTGGAACGCGATCAGGCACGCGAAGCCGATCGCTGTCGGCCTCAACTGCGCCCTGGGCGCGCCGGAGATGAGGCCCTACATCGCCGAGGTCGCGCGGATCGCGGACACCTTCGTCTCCTGCTATCCGAACGCCGGCCTGCCCAACGCGTTCGGCGAGTACGACGAATCTCCGGAGCGTCAGGCGAGCTACATCGCCGAGTTCGCCGAGGCCGGCCTCGTCAACCTGGTCGGTGGCTGCTGCGGAACGGCGCCGCCGCACATCGCCGAGATCGCCAAGGTCGTCGACGGCAAGCCGCCGCGCGAGCTGCCGGAGATCCCGGTGGCCACCCGGCTCTCGGGCCTGGAGCCGCTCAACATCACCGACGATTCCCTATTCGTGAACATCGGTGAGCGCACCAACATCACCGGCTCCGCCCGGTTCCGCAACCTGATCAAGGCCGAGGACTACGACACCGCGCTGTCGGTCGCCCTGCAGCAGGTGGAGGTCGGTGCGCAGGTCATCGACATCAACATGGACGAAGGCATGATCGACGGCGTCGCCGCCATGGACCGGTTCACCAAGCTGATCGCGGCCGAGCCGGACATCAGCCGCGTCCCGGTGATGATCGACTCCTCCAAGTGGGAGGTCATCGAGGCGGGCCTGAAGAACGTGCAGGGCAAGCCGATCGTCAACTCGATCTCCATGAAGGAGGGCGAGGAGAAGTTCATCCGCGAGGCCAGGCTGTGCCGCAAGTACGGCGCCGCCGTCGTCGTGATGGCCTTCGACGAGCAGGGTCAGGCCGACAACCTGGAGCGCCGCAAGGAGATCTGCGGGCGCGCCTACCGGATCCTGACCGAAGAGGTCGGCTTCCCGGCCGAGGACATCATCTTCGACCCGAACTGCTTTGCGCTGGCGACCGGTATCGAGGAGCACGCGACCTACGGGATCGACTTCATCGAGGCCTGCGCGTGGATCAAGGAGAACCTTCCCAGGGTGCACATCTCCGGCGGTATCTCGAACGTGTCGTTCTCGTTCCGGGGCAACAACCCCGTCCGCGAGGCAATCCACGCGGTGTTCCTGTACCACGCCATCAAGGCCGGCCTGGACATGGGCATCGTCAACGCGGGCGCGCTGGTGCCCTACGACTCGATCGACCCCGAGCTGCGGGACCGCATCGAGGACGTCGTCCTGAACCGTCGCGAGGACGCGGCTGAGCGGCTCCTCGAGATCGCCGAGCGGTTCAACAGCTCGGAAAAGGCGGACGATCCGGTGGCAGCCGAGTGGCGCAGCCTCCCGATCCGCGAACGCATCACGCACGCCCTGGTCAAGGGCATCGACGCCCACGTCGATGCCGACACCGAGGAATTGCGGGCCGAGATCGCCGCCGCAGGCGGTCGCCCGATCGAGGTGATCGAGGGCCCGCTGATGGACGGCATGAACGTCGTCGGTGACCTCTTCGGCGCGGGCAAGATGTTCCTGCCTCAGGTCGTGAAGTCGGCCAGGGTGATGAAGAAGGCCGTGGCGTACCTGCTGCCCTACATCGAGGCGGAAAAGGAACAGTCCGGTGCCGCCGCGAATAAGGACACCAACGGCACGATCATCATGGCGACCGTAAAGGGCGACGTCCACGACATCGGCAAGAACATCGTCGGGGTCGTCCTGCAGTGCAACAACTACGAAGTGATCGACCTCGGTGTGATGGTGCCCGCCCAGAAGATCCTGGACGCGGCGAAGGAGCACGATGCCGACATCATCGGGCTGTCCGGCCTGATCACCCCGTCCCTGGACGAGATGGTCAACTTCGCCGTCGAGATGGAACGTGAGGGACTGGAGATCCCGCTGCTGATCGGTGGCGCGACCACCTCGCGCGCCCACACGGCCGTGAAGGTGTCGCCGCGTCGTAGCGGTCCGGTGGTCTGGGTCAAGGACGCGTCCCGCTCGGTGCCGGTCGCCGCAGCGCTCCTCGACGACAAACAGCGTCCGGCCCTGCTGGAGGCCACCGAGACCGACTACGCAGCCCTTCGCGAACGGCACGCCCAGAAGAACGAGCGGCCGATGCTGACGCTCGAGAAGGCCCGTGCGAACCGGACGCCGATCGAGTGGGACGGCTACACGCCACCGGTGCCCGCCCAGGGCATCGGTGTGCGGGAGTTCCACGATTACGACCTCGCCGAACTGCGCGAGTACATCGACTGGCAGCCGTTCTTCAACGCCTGGGAGATGAAGGGCAGGTTCCCCGACATCCTCAACAACCCGGTCTCGGGCGAAACCGCCCGCAAGCTGTACGACGACGCCCAGGAGATGCTCGACACCCTGATCAAGGAGAAGTGGCTGACTGCCAACGGGGTGATCGGCTTCTTCCCGGCGAACGCGGTCGGCTCGGGTAGTGAAGACATCGAGGTGTACACCGACGAGACCCGTACTGAGGTGCTGACCACGTTGCGCAACCTGCGCCAGCAGGGCGAGCACCGCGACGGCATCCCGAACCGGTCGCTCGGCGACTACATCGCGCCCAAGGACACCGGTCTGGCCGACTACGTCGGCGCCTTCGCCGTCACCACGGGCCTGGGCAGCCAGGACAAGATCGCGGAGTTCAAGGCAGCCAACGACGACTACAACGGGATCCTGCTGGAGTCGATCGCCGACCGGCTGGCAGAGGCGTTCGCCGAACGGATGCACCAACGGGTCCGCAAGGAGTTCTGGGGATTTCAGCCGGACGAGCAGCTGGACAATGAGGCGCTCATCGGTGAGAAGTACGTGGGAATCCGCCCTGCTCCCGGCTACCCTGCCTGCCCGGAGCACACCGAGAAGGTGACGCTCTGGACGTTGATGGACGTCAAGGAGCGGACCGGCATCGAGCTGACCGAGTCGATGGCGATGTGGCCCGGTGCTGCCGTCAGCGGCTGGTATTTCTCGCACCCGCAGTCGCAGTACTTCGTGGTCGGCCGGATGGCCCAGGACCAGGTCGCCGACTACGCGAAGCGCAAGGGCTGGACCCTGGCCGAAGCCGAGCGCTGGCTCGGCCCCAACCTCGGCTACAACCCGGAGGACTGAGCCTGGGCTCGGATGCGTCGGCCGCCGTCCGGACTGACTATCCGTTTGCCCGCCTCCGAGCGACAACAGCTTTCGTCGACCGGCCCGTCGCCGTCGGCCCCGCACCGGCGTTGTCGCTCGGAGGCGGGCAAAACGGTGCTCTCTCCGCTCGGATGCCGCGATGCACTAGACGCGCAGGACTGAATTCAGGGGTCTCTCGAAAAGGCAATTAGTACAACATGATCCATGACGCCGGACAGGTTGGACGCCCGTCTCGGCGGGGCGTCGTTGCCTGGCGCGCATCGCCGTCGGGCTAAACCGCCGTGACTTTGCCACGCGGCACGTGAAACAATCGCTGGCCGTGAAGACCTTCGAGGATCTGTTCGCCGAGCTGGGCGAACGAGCCCGCACTCGACCGGCGGGCTCTGCCACCGTCGCCGCACTCGACGGCGGGATACATGGGCTGGGCAAGAAGATCCTGGAGGAGGCCGGCGAGGTGTGGCTGGCCGCCGAACACGAACCCGACGAGGCATTGGCCGAGGAGATCAGCCAATTGCTGTACTGGACGCAGGTGCTGATGATCGCGCGCGGACTGTCCCTCGATGACGTCTACCGGAAGTTATGAGCATGTTGCGAGTCGCGGTGCCCAACAAGGGGACGCTGAGCGAGCCGGCCACCGAGATCCTCTCGGAGGCCGGCTACCGGCGGCGCACCGATTCCAAAGATCTCACCGTCATCGACCGGGTCAACCACGTCGAGTTCTTTTTCCTGCGGCCCAAAGACATTGCCATCTACGTAGGTTCGGGTGAGCTCGATTTCGGCATCACCGGACGAGACCTGGTGCTCGATTCTGATGCGCCGGTGCACGAATGCCTGGCGTTGGGTTTCGGATCGTCCAGCTTCCGCTATGCGGGGCCGGCCGGACGTGACTGGACGACAGCCGATCTGGCCGGCAAGCGGATCGCCACCGCCTATCCGAACCTGGTTCGAAAAGACTTGGCCGAGAGGGGAATCGACGCCACTGTCATCAGGCTTGACGGCGCCGTGGAGATTTCGGTGCAACTCGGGGTGGCCGATGCCATCGCCGACGTGGTGGGGTCCGGACGCACGCTGAGCCTGCACGACCTGGTGGCCTTCGGTAACCCGCTGTGTGATTCGGAGGCCGTGCTGATCGAGCGGGTGGATCAGGCCGCCCAGGGCGAGGCCAGGGCGGCGCGCGATCAGCTGGTTGCGCGGATTCAGGGTGTGGTGTTCGGCCAGCAGTATCTGATGCTCGACTACGACTGCCCGCGCACGGTCCTCGACAAGGCCACCGCGATCACGCCGGGCCTCGAGTCACCGACCATCGCCCCGCTCGCCGACGATGCCTGGGTCGCCATCCGCGCCCTGGTGCCACGCCGCGGCGTCAACGAGATCATGGACGAGCTCGCCGCCATCGGCGCCAAAGCGATTCTGGCTTCAGACATCAGATTCTGCCGTTTCTAGTGCCCCGCTCTGTGTGTTAGCGTCCGCCCTGGGGGACTGCCCGAAGTAATGGGAGAGGCTGTCCCTTTTACCGTCGCCGGGCTGTTCGTCCCCAGGAGGGTCTTCGTGACACACACTCTTATCTTGCTGCTGGCTTTACTCATCGGCGTAGTCGCCGGGTTGCGTTCGCTGACCGCGCCCGCCGTGGTCGCCTGGGCCGCTGCCCTTGACTGGATCGACCTCGACCACACCTGGGCATCCTGGGTGGACAACAAGATCACGGTCGTGGTCCTGACGTTTCTCGCGGTCGCCGAACTCGTCAGCGACAAACTGCCGAAGACGCCGCCGCGCACGGCGCCGCCATCGTTCGGAGCCCGGCTCGTGATGGGCGGCTTCGCCGGCGCCGTCCTCGGCGCCTGGCCGCACTGGACGTTTACCGCGCTGGGCGCGGGTGTGATCGGTGCGGTGCTCGGCACATTGGGCGGCTATCAAGCCCGCAAGCGATTGGTGGCCGCCAGCGGTGGCAAGGACTTGCCGATCGCCCTGCTCGAGGATGCGGTCGCGATCCTCGGCGGATTCGCCATCGTCGCCTTGACGGGTCACGTGCTGACCGAATATCTCCTCACGGCCGTTAAGTGACAGCGCATTTCGATGCGATCATCGTTGGCGCCGGCCAGGCCGGTCCGCCGCTCGCGGGTCGGCTGACGGCCGCCGGTCAGCGCGTTGCGATCGTCGAGCGCAAACTGATCGGCGGCACCTGCGTCAACAACGGCTGCATCCCGACCAAAACGCTGGTGGCCAGCGCTCACACCGCGCACCAGGCGCGCCGCGGTACGGAATACGGTGTCGGCACCGGATCGATCAGCGTGGACATGGCAAAAGTCAAGGCACGCAAGGACGGCATCATGCTCGCCGACCGCAAGGACGTCGAGGACTGGCTGGACGGCATGGACGGCTGCACCGTCTTTCGCGGCCACGCCCGCTTCGAGGATCCGCACACCATGCGGGTCGGAGATGACGTCCTGCACGCCGATCGGATCTTCCTCAACGTCGGTGGCCGTGCCGTCGTCCCCGACATCTCTGGACTCGCCGACGTCGACTACCTCACCAACGTGTCGATCCTCGACATCGACACGCTGCCACACCATCTCATCATCGTCGGGGGTAGCTACATCGCGCTGGAGTTCGCCCAGATGTACCAGCGCTTCGGTGCCCGGGTGACCGTCGTCGAACGGGGCCCACGGCTGGCGTCCCGCGAAGACGAGGATGTCTCGGCCACCATCAGAGAGATCCTGGAGGCCGAAGGGATCGAGATCATCGTGGGTGCCGACGATGTGCGAGTCAGCAAGGCCGACAAGGGCTTTGAACTCACACCGACGGCGGGGGCCGATCCCATCCACGGCAGTCATCTGCTGGTGGCGGTCGGGCGCCGGCCCAACACCGACGATCTCGGACTCGAGGCCGCCGGCGTGCAGACCGACGCGCGGGGCTACATCGTGGTCGACGATCAGCTCAGGACGAACGTCGAGCACATCTGGGCGATGGGCGACTGCAACGGCAAGGGTGCATTCACCCACACGTCATACAACGACTTCGAGATTGTTGCCGCCAACCTGCTCGACGACGATCCGCGCCGGGTCAGCGACCGCATCACCACCTATGCCCTCTACATCGATCCGCCGCTGGGGCGGGCCGGTATGACGGTGCGTGAGGTCCGTGAATCGGGCCGCAAGGCGCTGGTCGGCAAGCGGCCGATGACCAAGGTCGGCAGGGCCGTGGAAAAGGGTGAGACGCAAGGCTTTATGCAAGTCGTGGTCGATGCCGACACCCACGAGATTTTGGGAGCGGCCATTCTCGGTGTCGGTGGCGACGAGGCGATTCACTGCATTCTGGACGTCATGTCGGCCAAGGCGCCGTACACGACGCTGTCGCGCACCATGCATATCCATCCCACCGTCAGCGAGCTGATACCCACCATGCTGCAGGAGATGTCGCCGCTGCTCTAGGCGAACGATCAGGCAGCAGGTTGGGTAGGGTGTGAAATGGCTTGTGCCCGAGCCTTTTCCGGCCACCCGGGATAGGGCGGTGGCGTCCCGCCGAAAACCGGGCAGAGTGACTGATGCGGGCACCAGTCGCACAGCCGTGACGCCTTGGGGCGGAAATCGCCCGTCTCACCGGCGGATTGGATGGCACGCCAGATCGCCATCAGCGTCTTCTCGAAGCGCAGCAGCTCGTCGTGATCCGGGGAGTAGTCCAATACCTGGCCGTCGGCCAGGTAGATCAGCCGCAGCCGGGTGGGCAGCACGCCGCGTGACCGCAACAGCGCGACCGCATAGAACTTCATCTGGAACATGGCCTTGAACTCGGCCTGCGCTCTGGCCTCCGGCGGCGCCTTGCCGGTCTTGTAGTCGACCACCCGTAGCTCGCCGGTCGCGGCGACATCGATGCGGTCGATGAACCCGCGCAGCAGCGTGCCGTCGGCGAGTTCGACCTCGACACGCTGTTCGCACGACTGCGGGTCGAATCGGGTGGGGTCTTCCAGGCGGTAGTAGCCGGCCAGCAGTGCGCGGGCTTCCTCGAGCAGTTGGACTTGCAGTTCGGCTCCGAGCTCGTCGGCCAGATCGGGCTCTGCGGCGATCACCTTTTCCCACGCGGGCTGCACCAGTGATTTGGCCGTGTCCGGGCCGCGCGAGGCCGCAGGCAACCCGTAGAGCTGCTCGAGCGCGGCGTGCACCACCGACCCTCGAAGCTGCGCCGTCGACGGTGGCTCGGGCAGTCGGTCGATCGCCCGGAAGCGGTACAGCAACGGGCACTGCTTGAAGTCAGCCGCTCGCGACGGGGACAGGGCCGGTCTGGAAGCCGGTCGTACCCCTTCCTGCGGCTGGTCGGTCATTCTCGCAGCCTAGGACCGGGCGCCGACAACCCCAAGCACCCGGAGCAGCGAGTCGGCTGGCACGCTAGACGGCGTGTCCGGAACCGGCCCACTCACCGTGGGCGAACGAGTCCAGCTCACCGACCCCAAGGGCCGTCACTACACGGTGGAGCTCACTCCTGGCGCCGAGTTCCACACGCATCGCGGAGCGATCGCCCACGACGACCTGATCGGCCTGGAACAGGGCAGCGTGGTCAAATCCACCAGCGGCGCCCCGTTCTTGGTGCTGCGCCCGCTGTTGGTCGACTACATCATGTCGATGCCGCGCGGCCCGCAGGTCATCTACCCGAAGGACGCCGCGCAGATCGTGCACGAGGGCGACATCTTCCCGGGCGCGCGGGTGCTTGAGGCCGGGGCGGGTTCCGGCGCGCTGACCTGTTCGCTGTTGCGCGCGGTGGGCCCCGAGGGGCGGGTGGTCTCCTACGAAGTGCGCGCCGATCATGCCGAGCATGCGCAGCGCAATGTCTCGGTCTTTTTCGGTCAGGCACCCGACAATTGGCGGCTGATCATCGGCGATGTCGTGGACTCCGATCTGCCGGACGGCTCCTTCGACCGGGCCGTGCTGGACATGCTGTCCCCGTGGGAGGTGCTGGACGCGGTCGCGCGACTGATGACGCCCGGCGGTGTGCTGATGATCTACGTCGCCACCGTCACCCAGCTGTCGAGGGCCGTGGAGGCGTTGCGGGCGGCACAGTGCTGGACGGAACCGCGGGCGTGGGAGTCGCTGCAGCGCGGCTGGCACGCCGTCGGCCTGGCTGTGCGGCCGCAGCATTCGATGCGCGGCCATACCGCGTTCCTGATCGCGACGCGCCGGCTCGCCCCCGGCGTGATCGCCCCGATGCCGCTGGGTCGCAAGCGACCCGGCCGGGACGGCTAGTCGTCGCTGCGCCGTAACGAACGCTGCACCGACAGCAGTTCGAATTCCGGATGTGCGGCCACCAAGCGTTCGGCGGCGTCGAGAACGTCGACCACATGGGCACGCTCGCCCGAGACGACGGCCACGCCGATTCCCGCGCGCCGATACAGCTCCTGCGAACCCGTCTCGGCCGCCGACACGCTGAACTTGCGCCGCAGTTCGGCGACGACGGGCCGGATCACCGAACGCTTTTCCTTGAGCGATCGCACGTCGCCCAGCAAGACGTCGAATTCGAGCCAGCCGATCCACATCTACGGCGGCGGGGCTTCCGTCGGGGCCGGTTCCCCCTCCCAACACAGCCCCCTCGGCGAGGCGCCCCGCTGCAAGGTTGTTCGGGGTCGGCCGAGTATCCCTCGCTGCGTGGCGCGAGCGCTCATCCTCGACTAAGCGGGCGGCGGGGCGACGCGCCGCCTTCGCATCCCGCCCAGCTGACGGCCGGCCGGCGCCGCGCACCGGGCCGGTGGTGGGGCCGGCGGCGGCGGCGTCAGGACCGGCGGAGTCGTCGATGCCGGTGAGTTACCCAGAGCCAGTAGCATTTCCGCAGTTCGGCGGGATAACTGCCAACCCCCCTGGAAGGGCGTGAACTCCATCGGGAACGTGAACGCATGGTTCGGCTGGGCGGTGCTGACCCGGATCGAGGCCATCACGTTGGACGGGTTCTTGTCCGACCAGGCGATGTTGTCCGCCCCAAAAGTCATGGGCAGATAGCCGTTGTCGCGCAGCGCGTTGATGAACTTGTCGAAGGTGGCCGCGCTCTCCGGCGTGGCGCCCTCGACCAGGCCGACCTTGTTGGCGCCGGGAATGTTCGGGTCGGCAAGCCGGTTCAGCACGTCGGTCAGCGCCTCGGGGACGGGCAGCGGAGCCGTCGGGGGAGCAGTGACGACGACCGGAGTCGACGCCGGGGGGACCACCGACGACGTCGCCGACGCCGGGACCTTGGGTTCGGTGTGCGAACATCCTGCGAGTCCGACTGCCACTACGGCGGTGGCGGCGGTCAGCAGTACGGGCAGGTGTCGATGCATCCACTCAGTCAGTCGGCCGATGTGGCGGCGTCGACTTCAGGCTCGGGGTGATTTGTAGCGGACGCCGAACCAGCGGATGCAATGGAAGTCACAGTCGGAAACACAGCGTTGATGACCGCGGCGGCCGCTACGCCTGTGGCGAGGGGTTTTGCGGTCACGGGGTGTCCTCTCGGTGGTCCCAAATCGACGCCGAGGTTACCAGTGGGAGCAAAGACGCGACTTTTGACCGCATTTGACTACACGCATGAACGGCCAACGGCCGGTAGCGTTGAGGGATCCACCGCATCATTTCGGGGCGGGAAAGGAGCGCAACATGGGTGACTCAGAGCGTTCTGAAGCATTCGGCATCAATCCAGAAGCAGGTCTATCCAGCGGCGATGCTGCCGAATTGGAACAACTACGTCGTGAGGCGGCAGTACTGCGCGAGCAACTCGAGCAAGCGGCCGAATCAAATGGTGGCACGCGCTCCGCGCGCGATGTCCATCAGCTCGAAGCCCGCATCGACTCGCTGGCGGCCCGCAATTCCAAATTAATGGAAACTCTTAAAGAGGCCCGCCAACAACTGTTGGCACTGCGAGAAGAAGTCGACCGACTGGGCCAACCGCCCAGCGGCTACGGCGTGCTCCTCTCCACTCACGAGGACGAAACCGTCGACGTGTTCACGTCGGGTCGCAAGATGCGTTTGACGTGCTCGCCCAACATCGACATGTCCGTCTTGCGGAAGGGCCAGACGGTCCGGCTGAACGAGGCGCTCACCGTCGTCGAGGCCGGCACATTCGAATCCGTTGGCGAGATCTCGACTTTGCGGGAGGTGCTCAACGATGGGCACCGCGCCCTCGTCGTCGGCCACGCCGACGAGGAGCGCATCGTCTGGCTCGCCGACCCGCTCGTTGCCGAGGACCTACCCGAAGGGCACCCCGACGCCCTCAACGACGACACCCGGCCGCGCAAGTTACGGCCGGGCGACTCGCTGCTGGTGGACACCAAGGCCGGCTATGCCTTCGAGCGCATCCCCAAGGCCGAGGTCGAAGACCTGGTGCTCGAAGAGGTGCCCGACGTCAGCTACCTGGACATCGGTGGCCTGACTCGCCAGATCGAGCAGATCCGCGATGCCGTGGAGCTGCCGTTCCTGCACAAGGAGCTCTACCGCGAGTACGCGCTGCGTCCGCCCAAAGGTGTGCTGCTCTATGGCCCGCCCGGTTGCGGAAAGACGTTGATCGCCAAGGCGGTCGCGAACTCGCTGGCCAAGAAGATGGCCGAGGTCCGTGGCGACGACGCCCGCGAGGCCAAGTCGTACTTCTTGAACATCAAGGGCCCGGAACTGCTGAACAAGTTCGTCGGCGAGACCGAGCGGCACATCCGGCTGATCTTCCAGCGCGCCCGCGAAAAGGCGTCGGAGGGAACGCCGGTGATCGTGTTCTTCGACGAGATGGACTCGATCTTCCGCACCCGTGGCACCGGCGTCTCATCGGACGTCGAGACCACGGTGGTCCCGCAGTTGCTCAGCGAGATCGACGGGGTGGAGGGACTCGAAAACGTCATCGTGATCGGCGCCTCCAACCGCGAGGACATGATCGACCCCGCGATCCTGCGGCCCGGCCGCTTGGACGTGAAGATCAAGATCGAGCGACCCGATGCCGAAGCGGCGCAAGACATCTTCTCGAAGTACCTTGTCACGACGCTGCCGGTGCATGCCGACGACCTCGCCGAGTTCGACGGCGACCGTGGGGCGTGCATCGCGGCGATGATCGAGAAGGTTGTCGAGCGGATGTACGCCGAGATCGACGACAACCGGTTCCTGGAGGTCACCTACGCCAATGGTGACAAGGAAGTCATGTACTTCAAGGACTTCAACTCCGGTGCCATGATCCAGAACGTCGTCGACCGGGCGAAGAAGAACGCGATCAAGTCGGTGCTGGAGACCGGGCAACCCGGTCTGCGTATCCAGCATCTGCTCGACTCGATCGTCGACGAGTTCGCCGAGAACGAGGACCTGCCCAACACCACCAACCCCGATGACTGGGCGCGGATCTCGGGCAAGAAGGGCGAGCGGATCGTCTACATCCGCACCCTGGTCACCGGCAAGTCGTCGAGCGCGTCGCGTGCCATCGACACCGAATCGAACCTGGGCCAGTACCTGTAGCGCTGGGGCCGGATGTCGGCCCCAGCCCAGTTCTGCTGTTTCTCAGTCGAATTCGAGTGAGTAGCTGTTCGTCAGGTTGTCTTGGAGCACCTGCGCGGGCCGGGTTGTGGTGTCCACTCGCAGCGTCTCGGTGAGCACCCGCGGCGCATACGTCCAGCCTTCGGGGACGTCGAGCCGGCCGGCGAGCCCGGGTAGGTCCGCGCGTGACAGGTCGGGGTCGGCGACCTGGCTCCAGGTCTGCATGACCCAGCGATGTCCGTCGGGGTCGATGAGTTCGTAGATCTCTTCGCCCGCGTTGAACACGAAAACGGTATTGCGGCTCACCTCGTTGGCCAGATAGGGCGCGGGGTTCATCGACGTGAGTTGAACCGTGGCCTGCTTGATCATCTCGATTCCGCCGAAGGTTTTGGTCTCTCGCGGCCCTTGGGCCTGCTTCTCGATGTCGTTCATCAGCCAATAGCGCGGACCGTTGAGTAGTACTGCGGCTGCACCGTTTTCGGTGGCGAGGGCCTGCGGGTCCAGCTTTGACCACAGTTCGGCCGGGCAGTCGTTGAGCGGAAAGCTGTTGTAGACGGTGGCCTGCGGGCCGGACTCGGTGATCTCGACGAGAAGTACTTCGCCGTAACGCTTTCCAGACAAGTCGGCCACGTGTTCACTCGCTTTCTGTCGATGTGGCGATGGCGCTGCGGTAGCGGTTGCGTGCGATGAGCGTGGTGTGCAGGTCATCGATCAGCGGGTCCAAGAACGTCGAACGGTATTCGGCGTCGCTGGCGGCGCGCGCGCTGATGTACATGAACGTCAACGCCCCCAAGAAAAGACACATATGGATCAGCGAATCCGGTATTGGCAGAGTCCATCCCAGCACGGTCGCAGTGCTGGCGTAGGTGTGGGTCCATTCGTTGAGTAGTGATGGGCTCATGATGATCAGCCCGAGAATCAAATAGATCGTAGTGGTCACCACTGCTACCACCAGGATCTGCGCCAGCTGCGAGGTAGCCAGCACGAAGACCACGTTCAGCCGTTCTGACTTTTTCAACGGTGCGCAGTTACGAACGTCTGGCATCGTCGAAAACGGGGTATCGGCAAGCCTTGCCGTGTCCTTGGGCAGCGCCGTGGTCGAGTTGAGCATCGGCCTGACCCGTTCCACCGTTGCGGAGGTGACGAATGCCGCGGCGATGGCGATCAGAAACGCCATCGCCAACCCGAGCCGGTTGCCGCTGATCGTCGCGGCCATCAGCCAGACATAGGTGTTGAAGAACACCAATGCGGTCAGTAGCACCACGGGCAACGCCCGGACGGCCAGCGCGCCCACCGTCGCGAGATGCGACAGCATCATGCGGACCGCCCAGCCGAAAACCGAGCCGGCCCCGCAGCCGGTCAGGATCAGCACCGCGACAATGACAACGGCTTCCTGCAGCAACTGGGTGGGGCCCGATACGATCACTGCCCCGCATGCCACGACGGCCACCGACGCGCTCGCCGCGACCGTCCGTGTCCGTCCGCTCCGTAGCCGCGACACCAGCCAGCCGACGAGCGCCATCAGCGGCAGGACGAACGCGACGATGACCAGCACGACCCATTCGGCGGCCGTGGGAGTCCCGGTGATCTCGATGTCGCCGCCCCCCACGATCGAGTAGACCGCCAGCACGCAGGCCTGCAGCGTGGCGTACGCCGCCAGCGCGGGTGCCGATCGCGGCCAGATTCGTCGCCAGCGGGCCCTCCTGGTCAACACCCAGGGCAAACCGCGCTGCAGGAACCAGCTTTCAGCCGCGGCGGCCGCCGATGCTCGGCCGCGTCCGGTGCGACGGAGTGAAAGGTCCATCGCGCCTTACCCTAACGGGCATTCGCCAGCGTGCGGGCCGTTTGTCGGCCCTTCGCCGTGGCGCCATCTTCGCCGGGTTGAGTCACCCCGCTGCCTCGCCCCTGCGCCGTCGCCCCTCGCGCTTCGCGGCCGGGCGGCGCCCCCACAGCGCCCCGCCGCGGCGGGCACATCGCCGCCCGGCCTAGGCTGTTGGCATGCAACGGATTATCGGGACGGAGGTCGAGTACGGCATTTCGTCGCCGTCCGACCCGACCGCCAACCCGATCCTCACCTCGACCCAGGCGGTGCTGGCGTATGCCGCCGCTGCCGGCATCCAGCGCGCCAAACGCACCCGCTGGGACTACGAAGTGGAATCGCCGTTGCGTGACGCCCGCGGTTTCGACCTGAGCCGCTCGGCCGGGCCGCCGCCGGTGGTCGACGCCGACGAGGTTGGCGCCGCCAACATGATCCTGACCAACGGGGCACGGCTCTACGTGGATCACGCCCACCCCGAGTACTCCGCGCCCGAATGCACCGATCCGCTGGACGCCGTGATCTGGGACAAGGCCGGCGAGCGCGTGATGGAGGCCGCTGCCCGGCACGTCGCCAGCGTGCCCGGAGCCGCGAAGCTGCAGCTCTACAAGAACAACGTCGACGGCAAGGGTGCCTCCTACGGCTCGCACGAGAACTACCTGATGAGCCGGCAGACGCCGTTTTCGGCCATCATCGCCGGGCTGACCCCCTTCCTGGTGTCCCGCCAGGTCGTCACGGGCTCCGGCCGGGTCGGCATCGGCCCCTCGGGTGACGAGCCCGGTTTCCAGCTGTCCCAGCGCTCCGACTACATCGAGGTCGAGGTCGGGCTGGAGACCACGCTCAAACGCGGCATCATCAACACTCGCGACGAGCCGCACGCCGACGCGGACAGATACCGGCGGCTGCACGTGATCATCGGCGACGCCAACCTCGCCGAGACGTCGACGTACCTGAAGCTGGGCACCACGGCGCTGGTCCTCGACCTGATCGAGGAAGGCCCACAGCACGGGATAGACCTGAGCGACCTGGCGTTGGCCCGGCCGGTGCACGCCGTCCACGCGATCAGCCGGGATCCGTCGCTGCGGGTCGCCGTGGCACTGGCGGACGGCCGCGAACTGACCGCCCTTGCGCTGCAACGGATCTACCTCGATCGGGTGGCCAAACTGGTCGACGGTCGCGACCCTGACCCACGGGCCGCCCATGTCGTCGAAACCTGGGCGCACGTGCTCGACCAGCTGGAACGCGACCCGATGGAGTGCGCCGAGCTGCTGGACTGGCCGGCCAAGTTGCGGCTGCTCGAGGGTTTCCGGCAGCGCGAAAACTTGAGCTGGTCGGCGCCCCGGTTACACCTCGTCGACCTGCAATATTCCGACGTCAGGCTGGACAAAGGCCTGTACAACCGGCTGGTTGCGCGAGGCTCGATGAAGCGTCTGGTCACCGAACATCAGGTGATCGAGGCGGTGGACAACCCGCCGACCGACACGCGCGCGTACTTCCGCGGCGAATGTCTACGCCGATTCGGCGCCGATATCGCCGCAGCAAGCTGGGACTCGGTGATTTTCGATCTGGGTGGTGATTCGCTGGTGCGCATCCCGACGCTGGAGCCGTTACGGGGCAGTAAAGCGCACGTCGGAGCGCTGCTGGACTCGGTGCATAGTGCCGCCGAGCTGGTGGAACAACTGACGAGCTAAGTGTCGTTAGGCCGGGAAACGTCGGGGTTGACCGGTAGGGTAGAGGGATACCAGCAAGCGCTGGCGTGGCTTTCTAATGAGCCCGGACAAAGCAGGAGGCGGCGATGGCGCAGGAGCAGACCAAGCGGGGCGGTGGCGGCGGTGATGAAGACGACGTCGTCGGCACCTCTGCTGCAGGTCAGGAGCGTCGCGAGAAGCTGTCCGAGGACACCGACGATCTACTCGACGAAATTGACGACGTCCTTGAGGAAAACGCTGAGGACTTCGTCCGTGCGTATGTCCAAAAGGGCGGACAGTGACCTGGCCGTTCTCTGATCGCCTGTCCACCAACTCCGCACTCTCCGGAATCCCCGCTGTAAATCAGTCCTCGTTCGCCGACATGCTGCGCCGTCAGGCGCCCGAGCTGCTGCCTCCGGTACTCGGTGGCGGGGCGCCGGCGGGCGGTCCGGGTGGCCAATTGCCGCACGGGACGACCATCGTCGCGCTGAAGTACCCCGGTGGCGTGCTGATCGCAGGTGACCGGCGCTCGACGCAGGGCAACATGATTGCCGGGCGCGACGTGCGCAAGGTGTACATCACCGATGACTACACCGCCACCGGTATCGCCGGCACGGCCGCGATCGCCGTCGAGTTCGCTCGTCTCTACGCGGTGGAACTCGAGCACTACGAAAAGCTGGAAGGCGTGCCCCTCACCTTTGCCGGCAAAGTCAACCGGCTCGCCATCATGGTCCGTGGCAACCTGGCGGCCGCAATGCAGGGCCTGGTGGCCCTGCCGCTGCTGGCGGGATACGACATCCACGCGGCCGACCAGGAAGGCGCAGGGCGCATCGTCTCGTTCGACGCCGCAGGCGGATGGAACATCGAGGAAGAGGGCTACCAGTCGGTGGGGTCGGGGTCGATCTTCGCAAAGTCGTCGATCAAGAAGCTGTACTCACAAGTCAGCGATGCCGATTCCGCTCTGCGAGTCGCCATTGAGGCCCTCTACGACGCGGCCGACGACGATTCGGCGACCGGTGGCCCGGACCTTGTCCGGGGCATCTTCCCGACGGCGGTCACCATCGGCGCCGACGGGGCGGTTGAGGTGGCGGAAAGTCGCATCGCCGGACTGGCCCGCGAGATCATCGAAAATCGTTCGCGCGCAGATACTTTCGGCCCCGACAGCGAGTCGAGGGGTGAGCAGTGAGCTTCCCGTATTTCATCTCGCCTGAGCAGGCGATGCGCGAGCGCAGCGAACTCGCGCGCAAGGGTATCGCCCGGGGCCGCAGCGTGGTGGCGCTGGCTTATTCCGGGGGTGTGCTCTTCGTCGCGGAGAACCCGTCGCGGTCACTGCAGAAAATCAGCGAACTCTACGACCGCGTCGGGTTCGCCGCCGCGGGCAAGTTCAACGAATTCGACAACCTGCGTCGCGGCGGCATCCAGTTCGCCGACACACGCGGCTACGCCTACGACCGCCGCGATGTCACCGGCCGTCAGCTGGCCAACGTCTACGCGCAGACGCTGGGCACCATCTTCACCGAACAGGCAAAACCCTACGAGGTTGAGCTGTGCGTCGCCGAGGTCGCGCATTACGGCGAGACGAAACCTCCTGAGATGTACCGGATTACCTACGACGGGTCCATCAATGACGAGCCGCATTTCGTGGTGATGGGTGGCACCACCGAGCCGATCGCCAACGCGCTCAAGGAGTCCTACGCCGAAAACGCCGATCTGCACGACGCTTTGGCGATCGCGCTGGAGGCGCTTCGGGCTGGCAGTGCAGATTCCTCGAACGGCGACCAATCCTCGCTCGATGTGGCCAGTCTCGAGGTGGCCATCCTCGACGTGGGCCGACCACGGCGCGCGTTTCGGCGGATTGGTCGCTCGCAGCTGGAAACGCTGCTCCCGAAGGCTCTTTCCGACGAGGCGGATGTGTCCGATAAGGATGTGTCCGATAAGAAAGCGTCCGAGTAGCTGATAGCACCCCTTCTCAGCAGGGCAAATCAGCCCGCGGCGTAGTAGGGTACCGGCAGCCACCGGGATTTAGAGGCTGCGTGTCGTGAATTCGGTGGTCCTGGGTTCGCCCCTTGCTTGATCCCACGTTTAAACGCCGGTCCGGGTGCCGGTGAATTACTCGCAAAAGGAAAGGTGACTGGGTGCGGATGCGGCCAGATGAGCACTCGCAATCAGGGGTCCGCCGTCGCCGGTGGTGGCCGCGCACGAAACTCGGCACGGCTGCTTTGGTTGGCATAAGTGCCTGCGCGGTGCTGACGGCGGTCGTTCTGTACGTCGACGGCGAAGGGGCCCAACGCGCGCCAATTCGTGGGACGCCCACCCGCGATGGCACCACCGTCACGTTCAATGTGGCAAACATTCAAAACACCTACAGCGAGCTGGTCGGCGACCTTATCGTCAAGCCCGGGCCCGAGTTGTTGGATCCGGCGACCGACGGCCTCAAGCAAGACCTCACCGTGGCAGTCACATCCACGACGACACCGATCAAGCGCACCTGGTCCAAGGGAATGTTGCCCGGTGTTTTTCCCGTTCCGCTAACTCTGGCGCGTGACATCGAACGGTGGCCCTTCGATAGCTACTACACCGGGCCGGTTACGGTGGAATTGTTCGTGGGTACCGACGCGCCGCAGCGCGCCGACGTGACATTCGTCGATCGATTGACCGGCTGGAAAGTTCACGTGAATCGGGTGAATAGCGCCAACCAGACCTCACCCTACGTGGTCGAATTGCAGAGATCGGCGAGCACGATGCTATTTGCGATTGTCATCCTGCTTATTTTTGTCGCGATCGCAGCGATTGGTTTGTATGTTGCGATTCAGACGTATCGCGATCCATCGAAGTTTCAGTCGCCACTGACAACGTGGTATGCGGCGATGCTGTTTGCGGTGGTACCCCTGAGAAATGCGCTTCCAGGCTCGCCGGTGTTCGGAAGCTGGATCGATCTCACGATTGTTTTGTGGGTTCTGGTGGCTTTGGTGATCTCGATGCTGCTGTATATCGCGGCCTGGGCGAGAGCGACATCAAAGAAGACCTGATCGCGTTGGCTGGTCAGTGCCCAAGCAGGCGATTCTTCAGTTCGGTGTAATCCTCCTCGGTCAGCTCTCCTTCATCGCGGAGCTTGGTGATCTCGCGGATCTTTAGCGCGATTCCGGTGACCACGATCCGGGGTCTGGGGTGTCCGACGTCGCCGTCACCGGGGGCTGGCGGGTTTCCGATGCGGGTGGTCACGGGTGCTCCCGTCGTCGTACCGCCTGTGCTGCCGCCGGAGCTCGACGGACCGGCCATCGCGCGGCCAGTCATCCCCGCCAGCCCCAAGTCGCTGAGGGTGGTGCTCGAACCTGCTTCCACAGGTGCCGCCACGGCAGGGTCGACGCAGGTGACCGGCAATGCCATTGCGAGCGGACGGATTTCCGGTGCGGCGGTGGTCCATGCCGAGGGTACGGATAGTGCGCCGACGGTGCCGGAGTTGCCCAGACCGGCCGAAAACGTTGGCACCGTGCCGGAACGCAGGTCGAGCAGAGGCGCCGGGAATTCTTGGACGGGCGCCTGTCCGGTGCCCGGCCAGGGGGCGACCCCTTCCCAGCCGCTGACGATTTCATCGGCGTGGAGACCGGTCAGGGTTCCACCAATGCCGAAGGGAAGATCCACCGGCCCTGCCACAATCGCCAGGGGAAGGTCCGAAAGCAGGCCGGCCACACTGGCCGGCGCGTCGAGGAAGATTGCGATCAAGTTGCTCAAGTTGTCGAGGGAACTCGAGGGAGCGGCCGACGGGGCGGCCGTTGCCAGGCCCTCCAACGTGGTGGGTACAGCCGACAGCGTTTGCTGGGTGCTGCCGGCGGATGTGCCGGTCGCCTGGGTGACCGCGGTGGTTTGCGCGGCTTGCCCACCGGGATTGATGTTCTGTCGCGGCGACGCAAAGGCAGTCAGTACAGATGTGGCCGCCGACGAGCCGGCGTAGGTGTACATCGCCGCGGCGTCTTGTGCCCACATCTCCGCGTACTGCGCCTCGGTGGCCGCGATGGCTGCAGTGTTCTGCCCTAAGAAGTTGGTCGCCACCAGCGCCGCCAACAGGCTCCGGTTGGCCGCGATCACCGGGGGCGGCACCGTCATGGCGTACGCCGTCTCGTAGGCGGCGACCGCGGCGATCGCTTGGGTGGCGGTTTCCGCTGCCTGGGCGGCGGTGCCGCTCAGCCATTGCACAAACGGTCCGGCAGCGGCCGCCATGGACGCCGACGCCGGGCCCGTCCACACTTCTGCGCTCAGCCCCGATACGACGGACTGGTATGCGCCAGCCGCCGCATACAGTTCGTCGGCCAATGCCGCCCACGCCCGCGCAGCCGCGAGCAATGGCCCCGAGCCAGGACCGGCATACATCCGGCCGGAGTTGATCTCCGGCGGATAAATCCCGAAATCCATTGCTCGCGCATTCCTCTTCCAGACAGCCGGAGCTACCCCCCAAAAATTGGACGAGATGTGCCTCAGCGACCGAGCAGACGGTTTTTCTGCTCGGTGTATTCGTCTTCGGTCAAAATTCCCTCGTTGCGGAGCTTGACGAACTCACGAAGCTCGGCCGCGACTCCGGTGATGACAGGCCGGGGCTCGCCTTCCGGCGCGCTACCTGAATTCGCAGCCGTATCTTCCGCGGTCCTTACGGCACCGGAGGCGTCCTGCACATGCTCTCGTCGCTGTGCTTTGCCGCCGTCTTTGGCGACACCTGTGCCCAGGGTGCCGGCGATGGCCCGCCCGGCCATTCCCGCCACAGCCATCTGGCCCAAGGTGGTGCTCGACCCAAGCGTGGGCCCCAAGTCGGCGCCCCCCGCGACGGGCAGCGCGGGCATGGTGTACGCGGTGGCGCGAACCGCCGGCGTGGCAATGGTCCATGTCGCCGGCACGGACAAGGGGCCGACGGAGTTCGCATCGCCCCGCCCTGCCGAGACTCTCGGCGCCGGCGGCACCGTGCCCGGGGGGAGATTGGCAAGATGCGCCGGGAATTCCTTGACGGGCGCGGGCCCTCTGCCCGGCCAGCTCTCTTCGCCGTTCCAACCACTGACGATGTCGTCGGTGTGCACACCGGTGCCGTAACCACCGATGTCGAACGGCAGGGACACCAGGCCAAGGATGCTCAGCGGTAAGCCGACGGTCAGGGCTGCGACGTCGGCCGGCAGGTCAAGGAAGATGGCAATCAGGTCGCTCAACAAGTTCAGCGTGTCCAACGTGGACGACGACGAAGAGGCCGCCGGTGCCGCGGTCGCCAGGCTCTGCAGGGTGCTCGGTACCGCGGACAACGTCTGCTGCACATTGCCCGCCGATGTTCCGGCCGCCTGGGTGACGGCGGTCGATTGCGTGGCCTGCCCGCTGGGGTTGGTGTTCTGTCGAGGCGACTCGAAAGGTGTCAGTGCCGTCGCGGATGCCGAGGATCCCGCGTATCGGTACATCGCCGCGGCATCCTGCGCCCACATCTCGGCGTACTGGGCCTCGGCGGTGGCGATTGCGGAGGTGTTCTGCCCGAAGACGTTTGTCGCGAGCAGCCTCGCGAGCCGGGTGCGGTTCGAGGTGACCAGCGGAGGCGGCACCGTCGACGCGAACGCTTCCTCGTACGCCGCGGCCGCGGCTTTGGCCTGGGTCCCGGCGTGTTCAGCCTGTACGGCCGCGCCCTCCAGCCAGCTGACATAAGAAGCGGCCGCGGCCGCCATCGAGGCCGAGGAGGGACCGATCCACGGCCCGGCGGTCAGGCTCGCGATGGCCGACTGGTACGAGCTGGCGGTCGCATACAGCTCAGCGGCCAACCCCTCCCAGGCTTCGGCCGCGGACAGCATCGAGTCCGACCCGGGACCGAGGTACATCCTGCTGGAGTTGACTTCCGGCGGCAAGGACGCGAAATCCACTGGCGCCCTTAACCGATCGCGATCGACGTGGTCGTGTCCCGGCGACGAGCCTTCCTGCCCATCACGTAGGCAGGAAGGCTCGTACAGACGCCTTTGGGCTTAGGCCTAGGCCGCACGCGCCACTTCCGGGACCTCCTCGCGTGGCGTAGAAACACGCGGGCGGCTGTTGATCGCCGTGTATAGCGGAGCTGTCACGGCGGTGGTCACGATGGCAAGCGCACACAACATGGCAAACGCATAGGGACCGATCAAATGAGATTGCAGACCCACCGACGCAATGGCGAGTTCGGTGACGCCGCGGCAATTCAGCAGGACGCCGAGTTCGGCCGACTTTTTCAGCGGCCAGCGTTGCATCCTGCCGGACACCAGACCGACCGCGATCTTGGAGCCGAAAGCGGCGGTGGTCAGGGTCAGCAGGCATAGCAGACCAGTCCATTGACACAAATCCGCCAGCACCTGCAGCGGCACAGACAGGGCGCTGGAAACGAAGAACGCCGGAATGAGCATGTCCGCAACAATGGCCAGGGCTCGCTGCGATGCCTCGTTGGCCAGTCCTGCCGGGAAGAACAGGCCGGCAATCACGGCGCCAATGGCGGGGTGGATGCCCAGTACCTGCGTTGCCGCCCCACCGACAAGCGCGTAGGCCAACATGGCGATCACGAACGGCGCGCCATGCTGGGTCGGCTTGTACCAGCGTTGGAGAAGCCGCGGCAGCACGAACATCACTACCAGCAACAAGGCGACGCCAACACAGATGGCAGTCACCGAGATCGTGCTCAAGTCGGTGGTCACCAGGATCAACGCGGTCACCAGCGCCCAGGCCGTCGCGTCGGTCGCGACCGCTATCCGCAGCGCAACGCCCGGAATGGGCGCCGGCACTGTGAGGTCTTTGATGATCAGGACGAGAACCGGAACGGCGGTGACGCTCAGCGCAATTCCGACAAACATCCACACATGGACTGGATTGTGATCCGGGCCAACGAGTTGGTTCGCGAAGGGCAAGGTCGCGGCGGCGCAAACGACGATCGGAATGGCCACGCACGGCACCAACTGCCAGAGTGGTGCCTGCTTACTTGATTTGCTGTAGGTACGCAGCTCAATTCCGACCAAGAACAGCAGCAGCAAGAGGCCCGCTTGGCCCACGGCCTCGATCAGGGATTTTGCGGTCGGCGACAGGAGTGCGGACTGGATGGAGGGGGGGCTGGCGGACAGGACTGTGCCTATCAGGAGGCCGAAAAAGATTACCCCAACAACCGCGGGCTGCTTAATCCGACGAAATAGGGTTCCGACAAGTACTGAGCCAGCTAAAACTGCGGACAGCACCATTAGTGCTTGCAGCACACTACCGAGTGGCATCGATTCTCCTGAGTAACCGATTGGGATTACTGAAATGTGAGAGTTCTATTGGTAAGAGATCGCTTAAAGGGCTATTTAGGCACATTCTGTTTGCGGCTTGTTCTACGTCTTTTGGAATCGTTATTTCCCCACCTGTGAGGTTCGATCGATGGAAAAGTCATGCGTGCGCGCTCGCGTCACACGCATTAAGCGGTTTGGGCTTGCCGAGTCACCGGTCGCGTCGATGACCCCGGTTGGATCTTGTATAACCAGCGGCGAAACGCAATGCAACAGCGGCGCAGGCGTGAGATCATTCCATTACGTGTTCTTAACGTCGTCATGTGTTGTTAACGCAGGAGGGCGAATCCTGACGGTTCCTTGACGGCGAGATATTGGTAGTAGGCGACTATAATCCTATGTATCCACCAATTAATTCACAGGTAATCTACAGCTCAAATTCCCCTTTTTCCCAGGTACGGCAATTTGCGGTACGCCTGACGATGGGATGTTCGGCCCGCGTGCTGACCATGGGCAGCGCGCCGGCATTGCGGCTTGCCGTTGTACTCGGGGTCACATATGACCCAGATAACTTGCGCGCCAAAGTGATTGGTGGCGATTCGACGTTCGAGGGATCGGTGCGCGGGCCGGACGTTAGCGGTCGTGGCTTGAACCCTTCGGCTGAGGAAGCCTGTGCCGGGGATGCGGGCGGCCTCCGGGCCCCGTAGGGGCGCCACCCCGTGGGCCGCCGCGGCGCTAGTAGCGCGACGTTCTGCGGCGTTCTGGCGCGGCTGCTCACATTCGGGCTGAGACAACAAGTACCCTCGAATATGTGCAGCGACGAATCATGGGCATCGAGACCGAGTTCGGTGTCACCTGCACGTTTCACGGTCATCGGCGACTGAGCCCCGACGAGGTCGCGCGCTATCTGTTCCGGCGTGTCGTGTCGTGGGGCCGAAGCTCCAACGTGTTCCTGCGCAATGGCGCTCGCCTGTACCTGGACGTTGGCAGCCACCCCGAGTACGCGACGGCCGAATGCGACAGCCTGGTGCAGCTGGTCACCCATGACCGCGCCGGCGAATGGGTGCTGGAAGACCTGCTGGTCGACGCCGAGCAGAGGCTTGCCGACGAGGGCATCGGTGGCGACATCTACCTGTTCAAGAACAACACCGACTCCGCGGGCAACTCCTACGGCTGCCACGAGAATTACCTGATCGTGCGGGCCGGCGAATTCTCCCGGATCTCCGACGTGCTGCTGCCGTTCCTGGTCACCCGCCAGCTGATCTGCGGCGCCGGCAAGGTGCTGCAAACCCCCAAAGCCGCGACCTTCTGCCTGTCCCAGCGCGCCGAGCACATCTGGGAGGGCGTCTCGTCGGCGACCACCCGGAGCCGGCCGATCATCAACACCCGCGACGAGCCGCACGCCGACGCCGAGAAGTATCGGCGCCTGCACGTCATCGTCGGCGACTCCAACATGTGTGAGACCACCACCATGCTCAAGGTGGGTGCGGCCGCTCTCGTCCTCGAGATGATCGAAGCCGGTGTGCCCTTCCGGGACTTTTCGCTGGACAATCCCATTCGCGCTATTCGTGAGGTCAGCCACGACGTCACCGGCCGGCGGCCGGTGCGGCTGGCCGGTGGTCGCCAGGCCAGCGCGCTGGACATCCAGCGCGAGTACTACAGCCGCGCGGTGGAGCACCTGCAGACCCGCGAGCCCAATGCGCAGATCGAGCAGATCGTCGACCTGTGGGGCCGTCAGTTGGACGCCGTCGAGAGCCAAGACTTCGCCAAGGTGGACACCGAGATCGACTGGGTGATCAAGCGCAAGCTGTTCCAGCGCTACCAGGATCGCTACGACATGGAGCTGTCCGACCCTAAGATCGCCCAGCTGGATCTGGCCTACCACGACATCAAACGGGGCCGTGGGGTCTTCGATTTGCTGCAGCGCAAGGGCCTGGCGGCGCGCGTCACCACCGACGAGGACATCGCCGAGGCGGTCGAGAACCCGCCGCAGACCACCCGCGCGCGGCTCCGCGGCGAGTTCATCAGCGCCGCGCAGGCGGCGGGCCGCGACTTCACCGTCGACTGGGTGCACCTCAAGCTCAACGACCAGGCGCAGCGCACAGTGCTGTGCAAGGACCCGTTCCGCGCGGTCGACGAGCGGGTCAAACGGCTCATCGCCAGCATGTAGCCGCTGCAGATCCAGCATCGTTCACACGAGTCACACTGGCACCGCCGCGGGCCGGCACGGTCTGATCGCAAAGTTGATAGCGCCTGCGCTATCAACTTTCCAGGGAACTCGTGCCCGCCCATTCAGAAACACATGTGGCCTCTGTGACTGCTGGGACCCCGGCACGTCGGTGCACGCGGCGGGCGGGGGCCCTCTACTCTGAAACAAATGGCGACCTCGAAAGTCGAACGGCTGGTCAATCTCGTCATCGCGCTGCTGTCCACCCGCGGCTACATCACCGCCGAAAAGATCCGGACGAGCGTCGCCGGCTATGCGGAGAGTCCAAGCATCGAGGCCTTCTCCCGGATGTTCGAACGGGACAAAAACGAATTGCGTGACCTCGGCGTCCCCCTTGAGGTCGGCAGGGTCTCGGCACTGGATCCGGCCGAGGGATATCGGATCAACCACGATGCCTACTCGTTGCCGCCGGTCGAGCTGACCGCGGACGAGGCGGCCGCCGTGGCCGTCGCCACCCAACTGTGGGAGTCACCCGAGCTCATCACCGCCACCCAGGGCGCATTACTCAAGCTGCGTGCCGCCGGGGTGGACGTCGATCCCGACGCGCAGGTGGCCATCGCTTCTCCGGCGGGGGTGCCTGGGCTGCGCGGGTCTGAGGATGTGCTCGGAATCCTGTTGTCCGCCATCGATTCTCGGCAGGCGGTGCAATTTCCACACCGGCCGTCTCGTGCCGAGCCCTACACCACGCGCACCGTCGAGCCGTGGGGCGTGGTCACCGAGAAGGGCCGCTGGTATCTGGTCGGCCATGACCGCGACCGCGACGACACTCGCACCTTCCGGCTCTCGCGGATCGGTGCCGAGGTCGCGGTGATCGGTCCGCCAGGTGCGGTGACCGTGCCCGATCACGTCGACCTGCGCAAGATCGTCGCCGAGACCGTCGCCGAGACGCCTACCGGTCTGCAGGCCAAGGTGTGGGTCGCAGACGGGCGGGCCACCGCCCTGCGGCGTGCCGGAACGCCCGCGGGCCCCCGGCAATTGGGCGGCCGCAGCGGAGAGGTGATCGAACTCGACATCGGGTCGGCCGATCGGCTGGCGCGCGATATCGCAGGCTACGGGGTCGACGCGGTCGTACTGGATCCGCCGGCCCTTCGCGAAGATGTGCTGGCCCGGTTACGGGCCCACGCTGGAGTTTCGGCATGACACCCGTATCCACGCGGCTCGTGCGGCTGCTCAACATGGTGCCGTATTTCCAGGCCAACCCCCGGATCACCCGCGCGGAGGCCGCGGCCGATCTCGGAGTCTCCGCCAAGCAGCTGGAGGAGGACCTCAACCAGCTCTGGATGTGCGGGCTGCCCGGCTATTTCCCCGGTGATCTCATCGACTTCGAGTTCTCCGGCGACACCATCGAGGTGACGTTTTCGGCCGGCAT
This sequence comes from Mycobacterium numidiamassiliense, assembly GCF_900157365.1. Lineage (GTDB taxonomy): Bacteria > Actinomycetota > Actinomycetes > Mycobacteriales > Mycobacteriaceae > Mycobacterium > Mycobacterium numidiamassiliense. The sequence goes on from NZ_FUEZ01000004.1 coordinate 2,946,935, forward strand.
CGACCGTCCGCTCAAGCTCACCTCACCCGAGGCAACCGGCCTGCTGGTGGCGCTGCGGGCGCTGGCCGACATCCCCGGCGTGGTCGATCCACAGGCGGCACGCAGCGCGATCGCCAAGATCGCGGCCGCAGCGGGAACGGTCGGGCACGAGGCCTCGGGTTCGGTGGCCGCCGTCGACGAACCGGCGCCCATCGAGAGCCGGGCCGCGGCCGCCGTGCGCACCGCGGTGCAGTACAAACACGCGCTGTCCATCGACTACTACTCCGCGTCCCACGACACCCTGACCAGCCGAATCGTCGACCCCATCCGAGTACTGCTGATCGGTGGCCAGAGCTATCTGGAGGCGTGGTCGCGCGAGGCCGAGGGGGTTCGGCTGTTCAGGTTCGACCGGATCGTCGATGCCACCGAGCTGGGTGAGCCCGCCGCCCCGCCCGAACCGGTACTGCAAGCACCCCCCGACACCTCGCTGTTCGACGGCGACCCGGCGCTGCCGTCGGCCAAAGTGCGGGTGGCGCCGTCGGCGTCCTGGATGTTCGAGTACTACCCGATGCGTGAGCTGCACGAGCTGCCGGACGGATCGTGCGAAGCGGTCATGACGTACGCGTCCGAGGATTGGATGACGCGTCTGGTGCTGGGATTCGGGTCGGCCGTACAGGTGGTTGAACCGCAATCACTCGCCCAGCGTGTACGGGATGCGGCCGCGGCGGCCCTGGAGTCCTACCAGGCTGTTTCCTCGTAGGGCCCCGGCGCGGGCCCACCGGCGATTGGCTGTGCTGCGGTAGCATCGGGTGGACGTCTGGAGGTAATCAAAGTGGGCAGTCTTAGTCCGTGGCACTGGGCGATCCTCGCTGTCGTAGTGATCCTGCTCTTCGGTGCCAAGAAGCTCCCCGATGCGGCGCGCTCGCTGGGCAAGTCGATGCGCATCTTCAAGTCCGAGATGCGGGAAATGCAGAGTGAAAGCAAGCCCGAAGCGCCTTCCATCGCAACGCCCGTAACGCCCGCTGTGGTCCCGCAACCCGTGCAGTCGGAGCGGGTGGACCCGCCGGCGGCGACCGAGCAGGGTCACACCGAGGCGCGCCCGGCTTAGCCCGGCTTGGATCCCGGTAAGCCGTCGCGGTGCCCGAGCACCCTTAATCGAGCTTCGTGAACGTTTTCAAAACTTCAGCACGCACTGCTGCCCTGCTGAAGCGGCTCAACCCTCGCCATCGGCGTAGCCGCGTCAATCCCGACGCGACCATGTCGCTGGTGGATCACCTGACCGAACTGCGCACCCGGCTGCTGATCTCGCTGGCCGCAATCCTGGCCACTACGATCTTCGGATTCCTGTGGTATTCGCATCCCATGTTCGGGCTGGAAAGCCTGGGCGAATGGTTGCGCCATCCCTACTGCTCGCTGCCGCAGTCGGCGCGCGCGGACATCAGCGCCGACGGGCAGTGCCGGCTGCTGGCCACGGCGCCGTTCGACCAATTCATGTTGCGGCTCAAGGTCGGGATGACGGCCGGCATCGTGCTGGCCTGCCCGGTGTGGTTCTACCAATTGTGGGCGTTCATCACCCCCGGCCTTTATCAGAAGGAGCGCCGCTTCGCGATCGGCTTCGTGATCCCCGCCGCGATGCTGTTCGTCGGCGGCGCGGTGCTGGCGTACTTCGTGTTGGCCAAGGCGTTGGGGTTCCTGCTGACCGTCGGCAGTGACGTGCAGGTGACCGCGCTGTCCGGTGACCGCTATTTCGGCTTCCTGATCAACCTGCTGGTGGTGTTCGGCGTCAGCTTCGAATTCCCGTTGCTGATCGTCATGCTCAACGTGGTGGGGATGCTCCCGTATCAAAAGCTCAAGGAGTGGCGGCGGGGCCTGATCTTCGGGATGTTCGTGTTCGCGGCGGTGTTCACCCCCGGATCCGATCCGTTCTCGATGACGGCGCTGGGGGTGGCATTGTCGGTGCTACTCGAGTTCGCCATCCAGATCGCCCGCCTACACGACAGGCGCAAGGCCAAGCGCGAAGCCCAAGTTCAGATCTCAGACGACGAAGCGTCGGTGATCGAGGAGCCTTCGCCGATACCCGAGCCGTCGTTCACCGCCGGACAGCATGACGACGTCACCTAGGCCGCGGCGCGACCCGGCGGCCGCGTGACCTCGCTGGGCGAGCTGGACCGGTTCGCCGCCGAACTCCCTTTCGCGCTCGACGACTTTCAGCGGCGGGCCTGCGCCGCGCTCGAACACGGCCACGGCGTATTGGTCTGCGCGCCGACCGGCGCCGGCAAGACGGTGGTCGGCGAATTCGCCGTACACCTGGCGCTGGCGGCCGGCCGTAAATGCTTCTACACCACACCGATAAAGGCGCTGAGCAATCAGAAGCACACCGACCTGACCGCGCGCTACGGCCGCGACAAGATCGGCCTGTTGACCGGCGACATGTCGGTCAACGCCGAAGCGCCGGTGGTGGTGATGACCACCGAGGTGCTGCGGAACATGCTCTACGCTGATTCACCTGCGCTGCAAGGACTTTCGTATACCGTGATGGACGAAGTCCATTTCCTCGCCGACCGGATGCGCGGCCCGGTGTGGGAAGAGGTCATCCTGCATCTGCCCGACGAGGTGCGGTTGGTGAGCCTGTCGGCCACCGTCAGCAATGCCGAGGAGTTCGGCGGCTGGATTCAGACCGTGCGCGGCGACACGACGGTGGTCGTCGACGAGCACCGGCCGGTACCGCTGTGGCAACACGTCCTGGTGGGCAAGCGTCTGTTCGACCTGTTCGACTACGGCAACGATCAATCCGGCGACAAACACAAACCGCGGGTCGACCCAGAACTGTTGCGCCACATCGCACATCGCCGCGAGGCCGACCGGATGACGGACTGGCAACCCCGCCACCGCAATTCGGGCCGGGGACGACCGAGCCGGCCGCGTTTTTACCGTCCGCCCCCACGCCCCGACGTGATCGCGACCCTGGATTCCGCGGGGCTGCTGCCGGCGATCACCTTCATCTTTTCCCGGGCCGGCTGCGACGCGGCCGTGCAGCAGTGTCTTCGCTCGCCGCTGCGGCTGACCAGCGAAGAGGAGCGGGCGCAGATTGCCGAGGTGATCGATCACCGGTGTGGCGAGCTCGACGACGCCGATCTGGAAGTGCTCGGCTATTACGAGTGGCGGGAGGGGTTGCTGCGCGGCTTGGCGGCCCACCACGCCGGGATGTTGCCGGCCTTCCGGCACACCGTCGAGGAGTTGTTCACCGCCGGACTGGTCAAGGCGGTGTTCGCCACCGAGACGTTGGCGCTGGGCATCAACATGCCCGCCCGCACGGTGGTGCTCGAACGGCTGGTGAAGTTCAACGGCGAGCAACATGTGCCGCTGACGCCGGGGGAGTACACGCAGCTGACCGGGCGTGCCGGCCGGCGCGGCATCGACGTCGAGGGCCACGCCGTGGTGCTGTGGCACCCCGGCGAAGAGACCAGTGAGCCGTCGGCGGTGGCGGGCCTGGCGTCCACCCGGACGTTCCCGCTGCGCAGCTCGTTTGCGCCGTCGTACAACATGACCATCAACCTGGTGCAGCACATGGGCCCGGAGCAGGCGCACCAGCTGCTGGAGCAGTCGTTCGCCCAGTACCAGGCCGACCGCTCCGTCGTCGGATTGGTTCGCGGCATCGAGCGGGGCAAGCGGCTGCAGGACGAGATCGCCGCCGAGCTGGGCGGCGCTGACGCGCCGATCCTCGAATACGCCCGCATCCGCGCCCGGATTTCGGAGATGGAGAAGGCGCAGTCCCGCGCATCTCGGCTGCATCGACGGCAGGCGGCCAGCGACGCGCTGGCAGGGCTGCGCCGCGGCGACATCATCACCATCACGCAGGGCCGGCACAACGGGCTGGCGGTGGTAATCGAGTCGGCCCGCGACGGCGACGATCCGCGACCCCTGGTGCTGACCGAACATCGCTGGGCGGGCCGGATTTCGTCGGCCGACTACTCGGGCGCATCGGAACCGGTCGGGTCGATGTCGCTGCCCAAACGAGTCGAACACCGCCAGCCGCGGGTGCGGCGCGACCTGGCGTCGGCGCTGCGATCGGCCGCCGCGGAACTGGTGCTTCCGTCGACCCGCCGGGGTGGTGGCGGCGATGATGGGGGCTTTCACGATCCGGAGCTGGCGTCGTTGCGCACCCAGCTGCGTCAGCATCCTTCCCACAGCAGCCCCGGCGTCGAGTCCCAGGTGCGCGAAGCCGAGCGCTACCTGCGGATCGACCGCGACAATGCGCAGCTGGAAAAGAAGGTTGCCGCCGCCACCAATTCGCTGGCCCGCACCTTCGACCGGATCGTCGGGCTGCTCACCGAGCGGGAGTTCATCAAGGGTCCCGCCACCGATCCGCGGGTGACCGACGACGGGCGGCTACTGGCCCGCATCTACAGCGAGAGCGATTTGCTGGTTGCCGAATGCCTGCGCAGCGGTGCGTGGGCGGAGCTGAAGCCGGCCGAGCTGGCGGCCGTGGTGTCCTCGGTGCTCTACGAAAGTCGCGGCGGTGACGGTCCCGGCGGTCCGTTCGCCGCGGAGGCGCCGACGGCGGGATTACGGCATGCGCTGCATCAGACTTCGCGGCTGTCGACGGCGCTGCGAGCCGACGAGCAGACGCACCGGATCGCCCCGAGCCGCGAGCCCGATGACGGCTTCGTCGGCGTCATCTATCGCTGGGCTCGTAGCGGCGATTTGACCGCGGCGTTGGCGGCCGCCGACGCGACCGGCACCGGCTCGCCGTTGTTGGCGGGGGATTTCGTCCGGTGGTGCCGCCAGGTGCTCGATCTGCTCGACCAGGTCCGCAACGCCGCACCCGACGCTGAGCTGCGGGCCACCGCCAAACGCGCCATCAATGACGTTCGGCGCGGCGTCGTCGCAGTTGACGCCGGGTAGGCTGGGCCCCGGCTACCGTTAGAACGCGGGCAAGGCACAAGGGGATTGAGGAGAGACGATGAGCGGACCGCAGGGATCGGACCCGGGCCAGCAGTGGCAACCGCCCGGCGAGGGTGTCGATCGGTCCTCGGAACCCACTCAGGTGGGATCGCCCTGGCAACAGCAGCCGTCCGGTCAGGAAGCGACGTGGCAGGCCCCGGCGTACACGCCGTCGCCCGGCTACCCGCCCTACCAGCAGCCGGGCGAGCAGGCCTACCCGCAGCAGTACGGCCAGCAACAGCCCGGATATCCGCAGCCCGAGCAGTACGGTGCACAGCAACCCGCCCAGTACGGCCAGCCGGGTCAGTACGCGCAGCCGGGCCAGTACGCGCAGCCGGGCCAGCCCGGCCAGTACGGCCAGCCGGGTCAGTATGGCCAGCCGGGCCAGTACGGTCAGCCCGGCCAGTATGGCCAGCCCGGCCAGTACGGTCAGCCCGGCCAGTATCCGCAGCAGTTCCCGTCCTATGACCAGCAACCGCCGAAGAAGCGTTCGATGGCGCTGATCGGCGGGATTGGCGGCGTGGTCGCGTTCCTGCTGATCGCGGCCGTGTTGGTCCTCGGTTTCTGGGAGCCAGGGTTTTTCGTCACCACCAAGCTGGACATCAACAAGGCTCAGGCCGGTGTGCAGCAGATTCTGAGCGACGAGACAAACGGCTACGGCGCCAAGAACGTCCAGAACGTCAAATGCAACAGCGGCACGGACCCCGTCGTGAAGAAGGGCAGCAGCTTCGACTGCAGTGTCAGCATCGACGGTGCGCAGAAGAAGGTGACGGTGACCTTCCAGGACGACAAGGGCACCTACGAGGTCGGCCGGCCGCAGTAGCCGTCACGCCGGGAGCGTGTCGAGCGCTTTCTGCAAGCGGGCAATCGAGGAACCGACGCCCAGCTGGGTCGCCAGCTCGGCGGTGGTTTGTGCGTCCGCGGCGACCAGCGGTAGGTGGTCGGTGGGCGTCGACAGCGTGACCGGCGCGTCGGTGGCGACGCGGACCACCTGACCGGCTGCCTCGATGTAGTCGGTCGCGCCCAACAGTTTCGCCCGTAACCCCTTGGCCATCTTGGATTTTGGGTCGTGCGCGGCGGCCAGGATCTGCTCCAGCGAACCGTGCTGCGTCAGCAGGGTCGCCGCGGTTTTCTCCCCGACGCCGGGCACACCGGGCAGGCCGTCGGACGGGTCGCCGCGCAGCAGCGCGAGTTCGGCATAGGCGGCCCCGGCCCGGTCGATCGGCACGCCGTACTGCTCGGCGACTTCGTCCGGGCCGAACAGGGTGGCTTTGGCCAGGCCGCGGCCCAGGTAGAGCACCCGGACCGGGACGGGTTCGTCGGCGACGACCTGCAGTAGGTCGCGGTCTCCGCTGACGACGACGACCGGGTCGTTGCGTTCTTGTGCGGCCAATGTGCCCAGCACGTCGTCGGCCTCGAAACCCTCGGCGCCTGACGTCGCAATGCCGAACGCGTCCAGCAGCTGCATGATCATCTCGACCTGGGGTGTCAGGTCGTCGGGGACTTCCTCGATGTCGGGGGTGCCTTGCGGTTCTGGCTCGGCCACCCGATGCGCCTTGTACGACGGGATCAGGTCGACCCGGAACTGCGGGCGCCAGTCCAGGTCCAGGCAGACCGCCAGCCTTTTCGGTTGCTGCTGGGTGATGACTACGGCCATCGAGTCGATGAACCCGCGGACGGCGTTGACGGGTCGGCCGTCGGGCGCGGTGATCGACGACGGCACGCCGAAGTAGGACCGGAACCACATGCTGGCCCCGTCGAGCAGCAGAACGGGCGCGGGCATGCGGGCTATCCTGCCAGCGCGGCCGCGGCGCGGTTAGCCTGGCTGCCATGGAATCTCCTCGATTCGACGCTTCGGTGTATGCGCGCCGCCTTTCCGCGGCGGCTGCCGCGACCGCCGAGGCCGGCCTGACGGGTCTGGTGATCAGTCCGGGCTACGACCTGCGTTACCTGATTGGGTCGCGCGCCGATACGTTCGAGCGGCTCACCGCGCTGGTGTTGCCGGCTTCAGGTGATCCGACGGTCGTGGTGCCGCGCCTCGAGCTGGCCTCGTTCAGGGGGTCGTTTCTTTCGGAACTGGGCGTGGCGGTGCGCGATTGGGTGGACGGCGACAATCCGTATGAGTTGGTGAGTGCCGCGTTGGGTGGCGCACCGGCGGCGACCGCCGTCACCGATTCGATGCCCGCCCTGCATGTGCTGCCGTTGGTCGGCGTGCTGGGCGTGCTACCGGTGTTGGCCACCGACGTGTTGCGGGGGCTGCGGATGGTCAAGGAGGAGTGCGAGGTCGACGCGCTGCGCAAGGCCGGGTCGGCGATCGACCGGGTGCATGCGCGGGTGCCCGAGTTCCTCGTTCCGGGCCGGACCGAGGCCGATGTTGCCGCCGATATCGCCGAAGCCATTGTTGCCGAAGGGCATTCGGAGGTTTCGTTCATCATCGTCGGCTCCGGGCCGCATGGCGCCGATCCGCATCATCGGTATTCAGATCGTGAACTGCAGGTCGGTGACATCGTCGTCGTCGACATCGGCGGGACGTATGAGCCGGGATATAATTCCGACTCGACGCGGACGTATAGCCTCGGCGAGCCGAGTAGTGTTGTGGCGGAACAATATTTATTGTTGCAGCGGGCCCAGCGGGCGGCGTTGGATTTCGTTCGTCCGGGTGTGACCGCCGAGCAGGTGGATGCCGCCGCGCGTGATGTGTTGGCCGAGGCCGGGCTAGGGGAGTTCTTCGTACACCGCACCGGCCACGGTATCGGGCTGTCGGTTCACGAAGAGCCGTATATCGTCGCGGGCAACGACTTACCGTTGGCTCCGGGAATGGCCTTTTCCATCGAGCCGGGCATCTACTTCCCGGGCCAGTGGGGCGCGCGGATTGAAGACATCGTGGTTGTCACTGAGGATGGCGCGCTTGCCGTCAACAACCGCCCACACGAGTTGATCGTGGTGCCTGTGTCGTAGTGGCTGGCACCGGTTAGCTGGGCCGCACCGCTTGCAGTTTTGCGGCGCCTTGCTCATCCATGTCGACGAAACCACTGGCGGCCTTGTGTGCTTTGCCACCGATTCCCGTCAGCGTCTCTTGGTGTGCCTGAAGCGTTTTCATGTGGTGTACGTGGGCCGCGCTGACGATACCGTGAAAATCATCAGCTGCCGGGAATTCACCGAACATCCCTGACGGCAACCCTGCCCGCGATAAATGGCCGGCCGCTTCTTGAGCGTGGTCACCCGCGCGGTACGACTGATTGCCGCCCGAGTGCAATGCTTTTGGGTCAACGAACACGACTACCTCCTTCGAGCCTGAGCCAAGCCTACTGATGCGCGGCGGCTAGGCAATTCACGTTACGCATCGGGGGGAGCTGCATGCTTGCCCTGCCCCATCGGCCACCGCTGCCCGATTGCATAGCCGAGGAGGTAGGCGATGCACGGGGCGAGCCACAGCAAGAGGGACACGACTGATGCGATGACGGCCTGGACGTACTGGCCCCGCGCGATCGGGAGTTTGCGCGTGGCATCGTCGACACCGAAACCCGCGCAGAAAAGCGTCAATACCGCCGTCCCGAAAATTGCTTGCGCAGGCCATCCGAAGAAATACACGTTAACGGCCACCAGGCAGGTAAACGCCACCAAGATCCACCATATCTTGCGCGCGGACACTTGCCCGATATGAGTCGGATAGCTATCGGGTCGTGCCGCCGGGGGTGGACCGGTCGTTTTGCCCGCAGCCGAATCCGGCTGGCTGTCGTTGAGCGATAATGCGTAGATTCGGCCGCCGATTTTCAAATACGGCGTACGCATGTAGGCGTAAAACACTGCGACGAACACACAGAGCAGACCGAACCCTAAGCTCGGTTGCCAACCTCGCTGCAGCGCGGCCAGAGAAAAGCACAACGTGTTGACCAACCAGCCTAGCCAGTAGATCCTTCGCCCAAGTTTGCGGTCATCGATCAATGAGCTGGCGACTGCGCCGCCAAGTCCCGCGCAGGCTCCCGCAATGAACAGTCCGTAGGCCCAAGGGGCAAGCGTCATTTGCCCGTGGCCTGAGGCAGTCATGAGGGAAATGCCGTCATTTGTCCAGCTGCCCGCCAACGAATCCTCCTAACTTCTCCCCGCCCCACGCGCCTGCCGCCGCTCCGAGAATCGCGCCGACGAAAGCGCCTTCCGGGCCGATGACAGATCCAGCCGCAGCGCCACCGGCCATTCCGCCCAACCAACCACCACCGATGCTCCCACCGGCTTTGCCCGCTGACTCGGCAAAGCCCGCGCCGTGCGCCCAATCGTTTAATGCCAGTGCCACGTCCACAGCCGCGCCCGCTCCGCCCAGCACCTTGCCGACGCGCTCAAATGCCTTTACATCTTCTGGCGTGAATGCATCAACGGCGTGACGGCCGCCACGTGCGGCAACCGTGCCATCGACGCCGGCGCCGGCCAGGGTGACAATCTGGCCCTGTTGTTTGGTGATCTCGGCCCACGGAATGCCCCGCGCGACATCGCCCGCCACCGCCTTCGCGGCATTGGGTGACATCCCTTGCGATACTAGGCCTTTGACTGCCTGCTGCATGACGACGGCGCGGGCCTCTTGCTCGCCATTGTCCAGCAATTGTGTGACCTGGTCGGGGTTCATCGGCGGTCCACCAGGGAGCCCTTGTTCAAACTTCTTCTGCCATTCCAGTCGCATTTGAGCGCGGCTGCGCGCATCGCCGCCGAGGATCGGATCTGTCGGTAGGGGGCCGGTGAATCGCGCCATAGCGAAATCGTCGAGGCGTTCGCTGGCCAGTCGGCGGGCATCCAGGTCGGCAGCCGGGTTGGTGGCCGTGGCATAGTCGCGCAAACGTGCTGCGGCATCAGCCTTTTCAGGTGTCATGCCACCGGGGCTATTGACTAGCGCCTGATCGAGTTCGCGCTGCTTCGCGTCGTAGTTTTTGACCGCGTTTTGGTCGTGTTCGTCGTGGCTGATTTTGCCGTCGTCATCGATTCCCTGAATGGGGGCCGGATCGTAGCCGTCGTCGACCCGTAGATTGGTCACCGCCTTCTCGAGGTGATCGGTGTAGCCGTCGCGCAGTGATTCCAGCGTGTTCAAAGTCGATTTGGTATCGGCGTCGGCGAGGTTTATCAGCTCATTGATGCGCTGCTGAATCGCGGGCGTTTCCGCAGGATCGTGGTCGTCATAGAGGAGGTGACCGAGCGCCCCGTCGATATCTTTGAGTTGGGCGTCCAATGATGAGATCTGCGTTGCAGAGACGCGTTGCGTCTCGGCAAGGACGGCTGCGATGTCTTCCAGGTCGACACCGATCTTGGGCAATTGCGCAGCCTGAACGCCGAGCGATTGCGTAGCACGCTGTACCTCGGCGGAGTCGTTGATCGGGTGATCACCATTCTCGCGATTCCATGACGCCTCGAAGCGCCTGCACGCTTCGTCGAATGCCTTGCTGGATTCGGCTGTGCAGCGGCCCGCATCATGAAATGCCTTGGCTAAGTCGGAAATCTGTATCGGACGGCCACTTTGAAGACTCTCGTCGATCTTCCAAGGATCGCCGCCCGCTGCCGCGATGAGCTGGTTGATGTCTAGGCAGCTAAGTTGCATCCGGCGCCGTGCTTACTGGTGTGCTTGTTCGGCGGTAGTGCTGCACGCCTGGAACCACGCGAGATGGTAAGTGGCAGTTGACTTGTCGCCGGTTACCAACGCGTCGATGGCGGCTAGCAGCTGCCAGTTGCCGACATCGTGGGGATCGACGTTTTCCGGATAGCTGTCGAGGACGCGGGAGCTGACGGTCGCGAGGTGCTGTTGCAGGAGCTCAACTTCTTTGTCCAGCACGCCAGTACCGCCAGAAGCCGCTTTGGCTAAGGTGTGGGCGAGGCGTGGTAACCCGTCGCGCCATTGCGTGGCTTGGCTTAATTCCCAACCGAGTTCGTCGATCTCAGCCACGTGCCGGGGACGGGGTGATGTCGGGATGGGCTCGTCCTCTTCTGGGATGTGGTGGATCGGGGTGTAGCCGGCGGCGACAGAGACTTCGCCGAGCAGCGTTTCGAGGTCGCCGCGACGGCGTTCCGGCGGCAGCAGTGTGATCGCCGCAGGCAGTTCGATTCCTGGTGGGATCCAACCGCTGGCCAAATCGGTTGCCAGCACTGTGGTGTTGTCGGGACGATCTCCGGCTGCCCAGGCCAGTCGCGGTTGTTGGCGGGCGACTGATGAGACCAGTCGCTGCAGGCGGCCCCGCGCGGTGGCGTTAGCCGATGCCGCTCCGGCGAGCGCCCCGGTGGCGGTGGCCGCGACGGACTCGGTCCCCAACCCCGAGGGCGACGCCGGTGGCGGCGGCGGGGTTGCTTGCCTAACGACCGTAGGCGTGCCGGGACCGCCTTGCCCAGCAGACGGATGCACGGGTGCTGAGCCGGGTGTCATTGACGGCGGCAGACTCGGTGATGCAGCGGGTGCAGTGGCTGCCGGGACGGCGGGTCGTATATCGGAGGCGTAAGCAGGCAGTTGACCCGACGTCGGTGGTGCGACCGAGGCGGGGCCAGATGAAGCGGCAGGGCCGGCCATCATTTGTGGGGCCGGGGCCGCCTCGGGCGCGGACGCATGGGAGATGGGCGCTGGCGATTCGTATGCCTGCGCGGTCACTGGGACACCTGTGCCCGCCATCGGGGTCGTCGGTGCCGATGGCGGAAGCTGCGGCTCCGTCTGCGCGGGAGGTACTGCGCCAGTGCCTGAGAGCGGTGTGCCGGCCTGCAGACCCTTGTCGAAACTGTGCATCAACTCGCCCGGGGTTGCGGTCTGGGGCGGGCCGCCGCCTGCGAACTGTCCGCCGGGCATGCCCGACGTCGGAGGGCCAGACATGGCCGAGCTAGGCGAGCCGAGCGATGGCGCTCCCGGCATTGAGCCGCCACCACCACCGCCGTGAGACAGCGAAGGAGCGGACGCCATCGGCGCTGCGGGCTGTGCGGGTGCGGGTGGCGGCGCTTGTGGTCCTGGGATTTTGGCGTTCTTTGCCAGATTCATCGGGGACGGGGTACTAGATGGCGAAGACGTGGGCGGGAGTGTCCCAGGCGGAAGACGGGCGCTGTGTGTCAACGAAATCGGCGAGTCGGGAGGCGTGGGGTTCTGGTTAAGCGGAAGCTTGGCGCCGTTGGCGAAGCCCATCGGTGAGCCATCGTTCTCGATGAACTTCTTTGCTCCTTGTTCCAAGGTCTGTTGGTCCTCTGGGTGTCGGAACATATTCCCGGCGTCGAGACCGTGAGCCTGCGCGAACTGCCGAGCCGATTGTCCTCCTGGCCCTTCAGCGTCGAGAACCCGCTGCATCGCATCGAAGACGTTGCCGGACCATTTTGCTGCTGCCATGCTAGCCAGCGTTCGGCCTTGATTGATTGCGGCAACGATCTGCGTAACCTTGGCTTCCGTTGGTTCCTTCGACTTTTTAATATCGTCGATCTGTTGGTTGTATTCGTTAGCCAAATGGGTCAAGTCTTGTTGGAGGCTCACCATGCTGTTGTAGGCGGATTCGTACGCGCCCTCTTTAGTGCCATTCTTTTCGGCTACCTGGCGAGCTTGTTCTTCGCCTTGACGGAAAGCATTGCGAAGATCGTCGGCCGTATAGCCCTGTTGGTTCGCGAGTGGGCCACTTTGGGCGTTGCGCAGCATATCCGCGAAGTGCGTAAAACCTGTCTTGATATTTCCGCGGTTTAACTTGCCGTGCGATAGCGCCGCAAGATCTTCGTCATCGGGCCATTGATCACCGATGAGCGTCAGTGACCATTCGCCACTAGGAAACATCATTTGTGCAGCCTGTCTATAGCGGATGTGGCCTCATTGCAATAATTTCATTTGCAGAGACCTGAGATTGTTGTGTGTGCGTCATTTCCAGCACGAACCAAGGGGTCGAGTTCCGAATCGGGCGCTTCGGCGAGGTATCCGATTGCGAGCTGTTGATAGATGTTTGCCAGATTTCGGACCGCTGCCGCGAGGTCAGATGGCGTTGCTGGCAGTTCGGCAAGTTTTGTCGAAAGGTAGCGGCTTCCCACATCGAAAACTTGCCGGGAGCTAGTCGCTACCGCGAGCATTCCTGTCGGATCGCTACCCCCGTTTCGCGCACCAGCTACATCCCCCGCTTTGCGCACCTGTGCGTAGGCGCTGCATATCGCTGTCTTGGCATCAGAGATCTGCTGGTTGGAATAGGTGGGCGCGGCAGCGGCCGGTGGCTTCGCCGGCACGGGCCGAAACCAACCAACTATGGCGACGCCGAGCGTTATGAGAAGTGCGACTGACAAAAATGCGAACATCGGCCACTGCCGTCTCTGTGGCGGCGGCATCGCCGGTGGCCAGGGCGGTGGGACGGGCGGACCGGTCGGGTGCGGGGGCAGATTCGACACTGCGTGATCCTATCGGCTGTATGTGGTTCGGAGAGTCATTTCCTGTTTGGTGACGCCGCACGAATCTTGGAGCTCGGATGACCGACTACGCTCAGAATCAAGTCGAAAGACGTTCGTAGGCAACGCCTCTAGTGCTGAGCAAGACTCAGCCGGTCGACTACTGGCGGTTTGAGTCTGGATCATTTTCGTCCCGCTTCTGATCCGGCAAGAGGATTCGCCGACTCGCAATCGGTTTGCCCTCAAGACGTTTGACAACCTCGGGCGATGGCGGGGGCGTGGTGATACGACCCTGTACCGGGGCGCCGTTCTTGACCGTCGGCGCGACAATCCTTTTGGTGTCCGGCTTTTCGTCTTTGCTCGAACCCCCGGCGCCGTGCATGGCGCCGGGCGGCATCATCGGCATCCCGCCCATTCCGCCTCGCGGCGCGCTGGTTGGTGCTCCGGAACCCGGTGAACCCGTTGATGCGCTGTGCGCCGCCGCGGGCTCGGTGCCAGCCGTCGGAGCAGGAAGCGGCCCCAGCATCGCGGTAGGTGTGGTGCCGAGACCTCCGCCGCCGAGACCTCCACCACCGCCGCCAAGCCCAGCGCCGCTGGTGGCGCCCGTCAACGAGGCAGGTAAGGCGCCCGCTGCAGCCGCTCCTCCCGCGCCATGCTGCAGCGCACCCATACCGGCTTGCATGGCCTGCATCGCCTGCTGCGGGAGCTGGGTTAGGGGTTGCGTCAAACCGCTCATGGCCCCCGACAGGCCGCCTAACATGCCCGACATCATCTGCGGAATCTGCTGGACCATCTGTGCCATGTCGCTCGGCTGGGCCGCCTTCTGCGCCGAGTCCGCTTCGTTAGCGGGGAATTTGGCGAGGGCGTCGTTGGTCTTCGCGTCACGTTCCGCGTACCCGGCATCGGCTGCGGAGGTGTCAGCAGGATCACCGGTATTAGCAGCGACGCCAAAGATTGCCAGCAACTGACTCATGAGCGAGCGTCCCATGGCCAGCTGATCGGGTGTGATCCCAGGAGGGGGAGGTCCCCCGCCCAGCTTGGCAAGCGAGTCGAGGTCGATCTGTATCCGGTCCCCGCTCACGACGACCTCCCGCCCAGCGGCTCACGCTTGACGTCGGCACCCGCACGGAAAGACGGGTCGGCTGCACAGCGCAGCGAATCGGTGCGGAGCAACATCCCATCCTCCCCAGCTATCGCGACTTCGATATCGCTATCGAGCGGTCTCCATTCATGAATGAGGCAGGTCCGAATTGGACAACATGCCCCCGCATGCCCTGATGGCGAGGCTAATCACGGTACGAATGCCGGTCAATTCACCACGGCGATGAGCTTGCCCCGAAAAGTGGGACCGAACCGAGTAACCCGACCGGCTACTCGCTGCGGTCGAGGAGATCCGACGAGCCCAGCACGCGCTCTATCTGGACCTCGATGACCACGCGTCGCGGGTTGGGACGGGGAGTGCGATACCGCTGCGCGTAGCGCAATTCCGCGTCGCGCACGGCATCGGCGTCGTTGTTCACCTTGGAGCGGCCCTCTAGCGACAGCCACCGGGCCCCGTCCACCTGGCTGAGCACAGCAACCCCGGCCCGATCCGCGTTGACGGCCTTCTGCGACCCGCCGGTGGTGATGACCCGCGCGATGTGCGTCTTGGGGTCGAAGGTGAATCCCACGGCCACCACATGAGGCGAGTTGTCGGCCCGAAGCGTGGTCAGCATGGCCAGATGACGTTCGGACAGAAACGCCAAGGCGTCGTCAGTGAGCCGTGTAGTGGTGTTCGTCATCACTGCCCACGCTAGCGCAGGTGATAATCGCAGCCGTGGACGACACGGGCGCGGGACCAGTTCTCATCCTGGGTGGCCGCAGCGAGATCGGCATCGAACTCGCGCGACTCCTGGCGCCCGGCGCAACGGTCGTACTGGCCGCGCGCAGGGCCGAACAGCTCGATGACCAGGTCGCGACGTTGCGAGAGGCCGGTGCCGCAGCGGTGCACACCACGGAATTCGACGCCGACGACCTGGCCTCGCACGGCCCGCTGGTCGCCTCGGTCATCGCCGACCATGGCCCCATCGGCGTCGCGGTGCTGGCCTTCGGCATCCTCGGCGACCAGGCCCGCGCCGAGGTCGACGCCACGCACGCGGCCGCCATCGTGCACACCGATTTCGTCGCGCAGGTCAGCCTGCTCACCCATCTGGCCGTCGCGATGCGGACTGCCGGGCGCGGATCCTTGGTGGTGTTCTCCTCGGTCGCCGGCGTTCGGGTACGTCGCGCCAACTACGTCTACGGCTCGGCCAAGGCCGGGCTGGACGGGTTCGCCAGCGGGCTGGCCGACGCGCTGCACGACACGGGGGTGCACCTGCTCATCGCGCGCCCGGGATTCGTCATCGGGCGGATGACTCAAGGGATGGCGCCCGCACCGCTGTCCAGCACTCCCGATCAGGTGGCGGCGGCCACCGCGCGTGCGCTGGCCAAAGGTCGCCGGGTCGTCTGGATTCCCTGGGCATTGCGGGGCTGGCCGGTCGTGCGGCTGCTGCCGCAATTCATCTGGCGCAGGATGCCGCGATGATCATCGTGGTCGGCGTCGGCGCCGACGGCATGGCGGGCCTTATGCAATCGTCGATAGACGAATTACGCAGGGCCACTGTCATTTACGGATCGCCGCGTCAGCTCGCCCTGCTTGACGACACTGTAATGGCCCCCCGCCGCGAGTGGCCGTCGCCGATGCTGCCCGCACTGGAATCGCTGCCCGTAGACGACGAGATCCACGTCATCGCCAGCGGTGACCCGCTGCTGCACGGCATCGGCGGCACCTTGATCCGCCTGCACGGCGCCGACAACGTGCGGGTACTACCGCACGTGTCGTCAGTGACGCTGGCGTGTGCCCGCATGGGCTGGAACGTGCACGACACCGAGGTGATCAGTCTGGTCACGGCGCAGCCGCACACCGCGGTGCGCCGCGGCGGTCAGGCGATCGTGCTGTCGCAAGGCCGATCCACACCGAAAACGCTTGCGGCACTGCTCAACACGCATGGCCGTGGCGAATCCGAAATCAGCGTGCTTGAACAACTTGGCGGCCCAGCCGAAAAAAGGCGCGACGGCACCGCGGGCGAGTGGGCCCGTCAAGCACCCGAGGACATCGACGATCTCAACGTGATCGCCGTCCGTTACCTGCCCGACGAGCGCCTGTCGCCGTTGCCTGACGATGCGTTCGCCCACGACGGCATGATCACCAAACACGGAATCCGGGCGCTGACCCTTGCGGCGCTGCAGCCGCGGCCGGGGGAGCGGCTGTGGGACGTCGGCGCGGGCTCGGGCAGCATCGCGATCGAATGGTGCCTGCAGTGGCCCGGCTGCGCCGCCGTGGCGTTCGAACACGACGAGCAGCGCCGCCACAACATCGGCATCAACGCCGCGGCCTCGGGCGTGGCTATCGACATACGTGACAAAGCCCCCGACGCATTCGACGGTGCGGCGGCCCCATCCGCCATCTTCATCGGCGGCGGCCTCACGCAGCCCGGTCTCCTGGACGCCTGCCTGGACAGGCTGCCCGCCGGTGGACGTCTGGTTGCCAACGCCGTCACCATCGAATCGGAAAGCTTGCTAGCCCAGTCATATTCGCGACTTGGCGGGCAGCTGCGACGCTTCCAGCACTATCAGGGGGAACCGCTGGGCGGATTCACCGGTTGGCGACCCCGGCACCCGGTCACCCAATGGGCGGTGACGAGGTGACGGTCTATTTCATCGGTGCGGGCCCCGGTGCCGCCGACCTGATCACCGTCCGCGGTCAGCGCCTGCTGCAGCGCTGCACGGTGTGCCTGTTCGCCGGTTCGATCATGCCCGACGACCTGCTGGCCCTCTGCCCGCCCGACGCGAAAATCGTTGACACCGGACCGTTAACACTCGAGCAGATCGTCGCCGAACTCGCCGACGCCGACGCCGCCGGCCACGACGTGGCGCGGCTGCATTCCGGGGATCCGTCGCTGTACAGCGCGCTCGCGGAGCAATGCCGCCGGCTCGACGCGCTAGGCATCACCTACGAAATCGTCCCGGGCGTAACGGCTTTCGCCGCCGCCGCCGCGGCGCTCAACCGCGAACTCACCGTTCCAGGGGTGGCGCAGACGGTCACGCTGACCCGCGTGTCGACCCTGTCAACGCCCATGCCGCCCGGCGAAGACCTGGCAACCCTCGCCCAATTCGGCGGCACCCTGGTGCTGTACCTGGCTGCGGCCCAGATCGACACCATCGTTCCCGAACTGCTCGCCAACGGCTACACGCCCGAAACCCCAGCCGCGGCAGTGGCTTTCGCGAGCTGGCCGCAGCAGACTGTGCTGCGCGGCACCCTGGCCGACCTTGCGGCCCAGATGCACGAAGCCAACATCACCAAAACCGCGGTCATCATCGTCGGACAGGTGTTGGCCGCCGAGGGATTCACCGACAGCTACCTCTACTCGACGGCACGCCGTGCCAAAGGCGCGCACTGATGCGCGTGCTGCTGCTCGGCGGGACCGGCGAAGCCCGGGCGCTGGCGAAAGCCCTGCATCGCCACGTCGACATCGTCAGCTCGCTGGCCGGCCGGGTGCCCGATCCCGCCCTACCGGTCGGGCCGGTGCGCATCGGCGGTTTCGGTGGCGTCGACGGGTTAAAGCGCTGGCTGCGCGACGAAGGCATCGACGCCGTCGTGGACGCCACCCATCCGTTCGCGGCCACCATGACCGCGCACGCCGCCGAAGCGTGCGACGCATTGCGCGTACCGCACCTGGTGCTGGCTCGTCCGGCGTGGGACCCCGGTGCTGCCATTGTCGTAAAATCAGACGCTAAAGCGGCGGAAGCGATTGCAGAACAAGGCTATTCAAGAATTTTTCTCACGACTGGCCGCACCGGGGTCGGCGCGTTCACAGGCAGCGACGCGTGGTTTCTGATCCGCGCGGTCACGGAACCGGACAGCGCCTCACTGCCGCGCTCGCATCAGCTGCTGTTGTCCCGCGGCCCGTACTACTACGACGACGAATTCGCGCTGTTGCAGACGCATCGCATCGACGCACTTGTCACCAAAAACAGCGGCGGCAATATGACCCGGGCGAAGCTTGATGCGGCTGTCGCACTTGATGTTCCGGTGGTGATGGTGGCGCGCCCGCCGGCGCCACACGGCGTGAAGACCGTGGGCAGCGTCAATCAAGCCGCCGACTGGGTCGCCGGGCTGGGCTAACCGGTGAGGTCGTCGCGTTCGGCGTCGGCCAGCAGCGCATCGCGCGCGCGGGCCACCCGGGATCGGATGGTGCCGACGGGGCAACCGCATACCGCTGCGGCGTCGGCGTAGGGCAGGCCGAGCAGTTGGGTGAGCAGCAGGGCTTCGCGCTGTTCGGTGGTGAGGTTGGCGATCATGGTGGTCACCTCGACCAGGTCTTCGAATCCGCGGGCGTGCCGGTCGCTGGTGCGCACGTGCTCGGGGTTGGCGCCCGGTGCCGTACGTGGCCGGGACTGGATGTGTCGCACGTGGTCGGCGACGACGCGACGCGCGATGGCCAGCAGCCAGGTCCGGGCCGACGAGCGGCCCGAAAATCGTTGAATCGCACCGATTGCCCGCAAAAACGTCTCTTGCGTCAGGTCGTCGGCGCTGCCCGCGTCCGACAGGTAGGTGACGAATCGCCACACGTCTTGCTGGGTGGCTTTGATGAACGCCTCGAGCGCTCGCTGATTGCCACGCGCGGCTGCCAAGGCGAGTTCGGTCACGGCCTCGTCGTCGCTTGACGCGGTCATGGCAAACCACCTTAATTGCGCGGGTCCGCTGAGTCTACGACCGTCCGTCGTAGTGCCCGCGGCCGGGGCGGGCAAATGCAACACGCGGTTGATCGGCCACAGGTGGCCGCGTCGTCGTTCGGCCGAGGATCCGGCGGGCCGGGCGGGGATTTCGGTGTCGAAGTCGAAGTCCCGTGGCCGGTCGGCCCCCGCCCGCTCGCGGGCCACCAACACCGCGAACACCAGGCCCAGCAGTATCGGAACGTGGCTGGCGACGCGCGTCGCGGTCACCTCTCCCTTGAGGGCATCGGCGGCCACGTACGCCACGAGCGCCAACGAATACGCGCCGGCAATCGCCGCGACACCGATTGCGGTGACGGGCCAGATGCCGGCGGCGATCATCGCCGTCCCCAGCGCCAGCAACCACGCGGTGGACTCGTGCATCAGGTGCTCACCCGACATCGCCCCGTGCATGTGGTGGGCCGACACCATGCCGAAGCTGATGCCGCTGATCTGTGCGGCCGCGATCGCGACCTGGAACAGGCCCACCGCAATGAGGCCCCACCGCCGGTAGTGCGACCGCAGCGCGCGCATCCAGCGCTGCTGCGTCGTCGAGTCCTCGTGGAGGCTGGCCAGGATCTTGTTGACCAGATCCGGCCCCTCTCCGGGCGGAATAGAGGCGAGGCGCCGCGTCTGTACCGCCGCGCTGATCAGCCAGGTGCGGCAGCCGCGGCAGGTGTCCAGGTGCGCATCGACCTGTTGTGGGAGCACGTCGGGACGCTCGCCGTCCAGTCGCGCTGACAGCGCCTCACGTGCAACCTCACACCGCATCCTTGCATCGTCGCGCATGCCCGCGCTGCGCGCAAAGACGCGATGCGGTGGCGAGTGGAACTAATCCGCGCCAGCAAACGACCACTGGAGACAAGTCCCTCAGCCCGCAGCCATCGAAGGGGTGCTCGTGCTCGTTTCCCAAGGTCACCGACGATGACCACTCCGATTTGGATGGCCTTTCCGCCGGAAGTGCACTCGACATTGCTGAGCAGCGGCCCCGGTCCGGGTCCGTTGCTGGCGGCCGCGGGAACCTGGTCGTCGCTGAGCGCCGAATATATCGACGCGGCAGACGAACTCACCGCGCGGCTGGGCGCGGTGCAGGCGGGCGCGTGGCAGGGCCCCAGCGCCGAGCAGTATGTCGCAGCGCATGCTCCGTATCTGAGCTGGCTGCTCGACAGCGCCGCGAAGAGTCAGACCGCGGCCGCGGTGCACGAAACGGCGGCCGGCGCCTACGCCGTCGCGCTGGCCGCCATGCCCACCCTGGGCGAACTCGCGGCAAATCATGTCGTGCACGGCGCCCTTGTCGCGACGAACTTTTTTGGCGTCAACACCATCCCCATCGCCGTGAACGAGGCCGACTACGCACGCATGTGGGTGCAGGCCGCCGCGACGATGACCAGTTATCAGGCCGTCAGTGAATCTGCGTTGGCGGCGGTGCCGGAGACCGCGCCCGCACCGCGGATCCTCGCGGCGGCCACCACGGCGTCAGACACCACCACCGCCGCCGCGGACGCTCAAACGACGCCCACCTATCCGTCCTGGATGGATCAACTCGCCAAATGGCTGCAGCAGTACACGAGTAGCTTCGCGTGGCCGGTCTCGAAGGACCTCAACCCCGGTGGCTGGCCCTTTCCGCCGTTGCCGTTCGTCAACGCGATCACAAATTTTTTCCAGGCATTTGGCTTCTCGCCGACGCTCGCGACCGCGATCGGCTGGGCCACGTTCCACACCTTCATGATCTTCTATCCGTTCATCCAGACGGCCATTCAGCTCGCCGTCGTCGCGGTGATTCCGGCGATGGTCGTGGTGGCCGCCGCTGGTGCCGGCGCGGCGGCGGGGACGGCCGCGATTGCTATCGGAACTGCCGTGCCGCTGTCGACCCAGCCGCCACTGCCCGCGGCGGCCGCTCCGATGCCGACCGCGCCGGCTCCGGCGGTGTCGGCCAGCGTTCCGGCAAGCGCGAGCAGCGGGGCACCCGCAACCAGCCCCGCACTGGCGAATGCTGCCCCCTCCAGCGGTGCCGGACCGGTCGGTGGGGGCCCCGGCGTCGGCTTCGGTCCGACCAGTTCGACCGGGATCGGTCTGTCCGATGCGTTGTACGCCGTCGGTCTGTCGGGCTTGTCGGCACGCAGCAGCGCGAGCAGTCGTGCCCGTCGCGAATCCGAGGAACCCTCGCCGGATGACGCGGACGCCCCGGCCGCGGCGGCGGCCGCATCGGCCAAAAAGCGGGCACGCGCCCGGCGGAGCCGGGCAGCGACAGTCACGGATCGCGCATACCGCTACGAATTCATGGACGTGGAGGACGATCTCGCGGCCGACCCCGGGCCGCACGACCAGCCCGGGGGAGCGGTCGCAGAATCCGGCCAGGCGGCCGGACTACTCGGATTTGCCGGGGCGGCAGCCAAATTCGAGACGGCCCCGGCGGCGGGCCTGACGACGTTGGCCGGAGACGGTGTACATGACGGTCCGGCAGTGCCGATGCTGCCGAGCAGCTGGGGTCACGGTTCGCTGAAAGACTCTGACTAACAAGCATTTTCGAGAAGGGTAGGCGCCTCCCGCGGTCCGCGAGTGGTAGGCGCCGGCGTTTCGGCTCTCCGGGGTGCAGGCAGTCGCCATCGGCCGTATCATCTTGGGACTAACAATTTGCCAGCTCGGGGGCGGTCGTCGGATCGCTTTATCAGCAAACCGCGACTCATTCACGGCAAAGGAGCCATCGCTGAAGTGAAGGACGATTCCAAATCCGGCAGAAAGCCCCATCGCGACCAGCAGTGGGCCTATCCACCGCCGATCGAGAACCTCGAAACGTGGACTGTCATGAACTGGGATTGGTTCGACCCGGCGCACTCCCACCGCATTTTGTGGCCCAACGAACACTACAAACCCGACCTCGACATCCTTGTCGCGGGCTGCGGCACCAACCAAGCGGCGATCTATGCGTTCACGAATCCCAAGGCCAACGTCGTCGCGATAGACGTCAACCAGGCCGCGCTCGACCATGAGCAATATCTCAAAGACAAATACAGCCTGGACAATTTGGAACTGCGGCTACTGCCCATTGGCGAGCTGTCCACGCTGAACCGCGATTTCGACCTCGTGGTCGCGACCGGGGTGTTGGATCACGTCCGCGACCCGCAGGCGGGCCTGCACGCCCTCGCGAGTTGTCTGCGCAAAGACGGCGTCATCGCCGGCATGGTCAATGCGAAATACGGCCGGGTAGGCGTCGAGCTTCTCGAATCGGTCTTCCGCGACATGGGATTGCGTCAGGACAAGGCGTCGATCAAGTTGGTCAAAGAGGTCATCTCGGTGCTGCCTAAGGGCCACCCGTTGCGCGACTACGTGAAACTGGTGGACGACTTGAAGTCCGACGAAGCTCTCGTCGAGGCGTTTCTGCATACCCCGCAGCGCAGTTTTACCGTGGACGACTGTATTGAGCTCGTGACATCCGCTGAGCTGACTTTCCAGGGATGGTTTCACAAAATGCCGTATTACCCGCACGACTTGTTCGCGCCGAACAGCAAATTCCATCTCTTCATCGATGCGATGCCGGAGAGCAAGGTCTGGTCCGTGATGGAACGCATCCAGACGATGAATACCTCCCATTTTTTCATGGCCTGCCGTCGGGACCGGCCGAAAAAGCACTACAAGGTTGACTTTTCGAAGGTCGCCTCCCTCGACTACGTGCCGCTGCTGCGCACCCGCTGCGGCGTCACCGACACCGAGATGTTCGGGCCGGGATGGCGGTTGCCCCTCAGCCCCGCCGAGTTGGCCTTTGCCCGGCAGATCGACGGCAGTCGCACCATCCGCGAGATAGCCGAGTCGGTGGCCGCGGGTGACGACCATCCCGAGAACAGCGCCGGTGAACTCGGGAAATTCGGCCGCAAGCTCTTTCAGTCGCTGTGGCGTCTGGACCTGGTCGCCGTCGCCTTGTAGGCGGGAATCAGGCCGGATAACGCCGGGGAGTGAACACCCGGTCGCCGGAATCGCTTGCATGCCACTGGGTTTGGGACGACCCGACGATCAGCAGGCAGCGCATGTCGACATCGGCGGGATTTAGGTCGGCCAGCCGCACCACCCGCACGCCTTCGTCGGGCCCGGACACGTTGCGCCCGATCACCACCGGCGTGCCGGGTTCGCGGTGGGTCAGCAGCAGGTCGCGCATCGCGCCGACCTGCCAGGTCCGCGTCTTCGAGGCCGGGTTATAAATGGCCAGCACCAAATCGGCGGCCGCGGCGGCGGCGAGCCGCTCCGCGATGACCTCCCAGGGTTTGAGCCGGTCGGACAACGACAGCACCGCGTAGTCGTGGCCCAACGGGGCACCGACCCGGCTGGCGACGGCCTGCGCGGCGGTCATCCCCGGAACGACGCGAATTTGCACTCCGGGCCACTGTTTGGCTTCTTCGAGCACGGCGGTGGCCATCGCGAACACCCCGGGATCACCCGACGAGACCACCGCCACGGCGCGGCCCTGCTCGGCCAGCGTGCAGGCCAATCGCGCACGGGCGGCTTCGTCGGTGTTGTCACTGGGATGCCGCTGCTGGCCGTCGCGAACGGGGACGCGATTCAGGTAGTTCGCGTAGCCGATCAAATCGGTCGCGGTGGCCAGCTCGCGTCGGCTCTGCGGTGTCATCCAGTCGTTGCCGCCGGGGCCCAACCCGATCACCGTGACGGTGCCGGGCGCCGACGATTGCCGCTTAGCCCGTCGTCCGCCCGGCAGCATCGCCAGCGAGAAATACGGAACGCTGGTTTCATCGACCTCCGCCGCGGGCAGTACCCGTTCTGTCGCGGTGCTGGCGCGCTCCACGTACAGTGCGTCGCTGAGTTGACCGGATGCCGAAAGTGCTTCCCGTACAGCGTGATACGAACGACCAAGCTTGAGCACTACGGCGGCGTCGGCGTCGGCGAGCCGCCTGGTCAGCTCGGCGACGGGCAAGGTGCCCGGCAGTATCGACAGCACTTCGTCACCGGCCACCAGCGGTGTGGCGATGGCGGCCGAGGCGGCGCTCACCGACGTTACGCCCGGCACGATGACGGCGTCGAACCGCTGGGTGAGCCGCGTGTGCAGGTGCATGTACGAGCTGTAGAACAGCGGATCGCCCTCCGCGAGCAGCGCCACGTTGCGCCCCGCGTCCAGATGCGCGGCGATGCGTTGGGCGGCTTCGACATAGAAGTCGTCCATCGCTCCGTCGTAGCCCCCGGGATGATCGGTCACCTCGGTGGTCACGGGGTAGACCAGGTGCTCCTCGATCTGGCCGGGCCGCAGATACGGTTCCGCGATGCCGCGGGCGATACTGCGGCCGTGCCGGGCGCTGTGGTAGGCCACCACGTCGGCCTCACCGATCAGCCGGGCCGCCTTGACGGTCACCAATTCCGGGTCGCCGGGGCCCAGCCCGACCCCCCACAGGGTCCCTCTGCGGTTGCCTTGCGCGGTCATTCGGCGTCGCTCGCGATCGCGTTGACGGCGGCGGCCGCCATGGCGCTGCCGCCGCGGCGGCCCCGCACCACCAGATAGGACATCCCGCGCGGGCGGTCGATGAGCTCCTGCTTGGACTGCGCCGAACCGACGAATCCCACCGGCCCGCCCAGGACCGCGGCCGGGGGTGACACCCCTTCGTCGATCAGTTCGAGAAGCCGGAACAGGGCGGTAGGTGCGTTGCCGATCGCCAGTACTGCTCCGGGCAGCCGGTCGGCCCACAGTTCGACGCCCGCCGCCGAGCGGGTGGTACCCAGCCGCGCGGCCAGCTCGGGGGCGCGCGGATCGGTCACCAGTGACACCACCTCGTTGCCAGCGGGTAGCCGCGCGGCGGTGATGCCCGCGGCCACCATCGACGAATCGCACAGGACCGGGGCGCCGCGGTGCAGGGCGGCGCGGGTTCGCGTGACGACGTCGTCGGTGAAGGCGACGTGCTCGGTGACGTCGACCTGTCCGCAGGTGTGGATCAACCGAACCACCACCCGTGCGACGTCGCTGGGAAATCGCGTCAGGTCGGCTTCGCCGCGAATGGCCGCAAACGACCGGCGGTAGATCTCCGCCGCATCGCGGATGTAGTCGAGCACCTGCTCACCGTAGCGGGCGGTATCCATCGCCGGTCGCCAGCAGCACCTGCCCGGAAGCCGGGCTACCGCATGCGCGTTCGCAGCCGACGAAATGTCGACGGACATCCGACTCGGTCTCGAGTGAGCCCGCGGCGTCCGCGCGCACGTCGGCCGCGGACCGTGCGCAACCGGGGCTGCCGGTGCAGGCGCTGACATTCAGCCAGGGAGAATTCTCGTCGAACACCAAGCCCAACGGCGCCAGCACCCGCAGCGCCACATCGGCGACGGCCTCGTCGAGATCGCACACCAGCACCGACCGCCAGGGCGTGATCACCAGTGGGGCCTCGATGGCCGCAAGGTATTCAGCCACACGTGCCGGCAGCACGCCCAACGGCACCGCGGCGCCCAGCGTGATGCGGCCTTGCTGTTTCGGCGCGTCCTGATCGATCCAGCCGACCGCTGGCCGGGTAACGGCCGGAAACCCTTCGCCGAGCTGGGCTCCCGGCCACAGGGCAGCGGGATCGTCCAATTCGTTGACCCGCCAAGCGTTTCCACGTATCTCGGTGAACCGCATCGCGACGGCGATCAGTGCCGGGACGACGTCCTCGCCCGCCAGCCGGACACCGGTGTCTCGGCCCGCCAGCAGCAGCCCGCAGCCGTCCTCGAACACGTGCACACCGACGTCGGCGCCCAGGCCGGAGACGTCGGCGCGGCCGTCGTCGAGGCTGCACCAGAAGCGGCCGCCCAGCTCCACCAGTGTGGGCTCGGCGCGGATCGCCGCGTCCAACTCCTGCACCCAGGGCCGCACATCGGCGTGTCCGCCGACGCGGCCGGAGAGCGGCGACGCGACGATATTGCGGACCCGCTCGTGCGTCGCCGATGGCAACAGTCCCGCCGCCGCGATCGTTTCGGCGGCCGCCGTCACGTCGGTGATAGCGCGCAGTTGGAGATTGCCGCGCGCGGTCAGCTCCAGCGTGCCGGAGCCGAGCCCGTTCGACACGCCGGCCAGCGCCGTCAGCTGCGCGGCAGTGATCGCCCCGCCGGGCAGCCGGACCCGCACCAGCGCGCCGTCGGCGGCCTGGTGTACCTGCAGCGCACCCGGACAGGCATCGGTATCGCGACCTCGGACCACCTGACCACGGTACGACTGCGCGGTTGCCGTTCAAACGGTATGCGTTGCCGCCCCTTCTGTGGCAAAGTTTGCCGAGGGGGCAAACTCTGGGCACGGAGAGCTCTGATGTTCGGGATAGCGAATCGTTTAGCACTCATCGTCCCGGCCGCCTTCGCGCTGGCCGTTGTCGCCACCTCTATGTGGCCAGCAGTAAGTAATGCGGCCCAATGCGGCGAAGGAACCCAGTACGACGCACCTTCCAACATGTGCGTGGTCGCTGCGCAGGCGCCGCCACCGCAAGCTCTGCCGCCCCCGGCCCCTAACGGGCCCCGACCGAACGTCTGGGTCGGCATCTGCGCGCCCATCCGAATTGTGAGTATCTGCGCCGGGATATGAGCCTGTCGGATTGCGTCTGGAAACTTTGGCGCTACCAACTATTCGCAGCAAATTTAGAGCAGTCGGACATCATGACGCGCTAACCAGGGATAACTCGGAAGGGAAGTAAACGAATGAACATTGCGGCGGCCTTAAAGACCCCCATAGTCGTAGGAACGTTTGCGGCTATCGCGCTTTCATCGATTGGAGCAGCAGTCGCGCATGCAGATCCTACGGGTGACTTCCTTGCTCTGGCGCGCTCGCAGGGGATCGGTGTCGGCCGGCCGGATGGTTACCTGATCGAGGATGCCAAGGAAGTCTGCGACCTGCTCGACTACCAAGAGCAGGCCTACACATACCTCAATCAGAACGCCGGTCTTGACCGAGCGCATGCCGCCCTGTTTCTCCGCGATTCGGTCAATTACTACTGCCCGCAGTTCGCGTTTAAATTGCCGCCTCAGTAGTCCAGCATCGAACACGACACGAACCCTCCCCGGCGCCGCCAGCGCGCGCTCCAGCGCGGTTACGGTACGAATGAGGGGTGGCTGAGCCGACCGTCCTGTTGCTGTCGACGTCCGATACCGACCTGATCAGCGCGCGGGCTAGCGGCAGGAACTATCGGTGGGCCAACCCGTCGCGGCTCTCCGACGAAGTGCTCCCCGATTTGCTGGCCGGCGCGTCGATCGTGGTGGTCCGGATCCTCGGCGGCTACCGCGCCTGGCAGAGCGGCATCGATGCGGTGATCGCCAGCGGGGTCCCGACCGTGCTGGTCAGCGGCGAGCAGGCGGCCGACGCGGAGCTGACCGGTCTGTCCACGCTTGCCGCCGGCATCGCGGTCCAGGCGCACATCTACCTGGCCTACGGCGGCGTGGACAATCTGCGGCAGCTGCACGCGTTCCTGTCGGACACCGTCCTGATGACCGGATTCGGTTTCACCGAGCCGGTGATGACGCCGACCTGGGGCGAGCTGGAGCGGCCGCACGCCAGGAGCGCGGACGGCCCGACGATCGCGGTGCTGTCCTACCGCGCGCAGCACCTGGCCGGGAACACCGCCTACGTCGAGGCACTGTGCCGGGCCATCGAGGACGCCGGCGCGCGACCGCTGCCGGTCTACTGCGCGTCGCTGCGTACCGCCGAATCGGATCTGCTGCAGCGGCTTGGCGATGCCGATGCCATGGTGGTGACGGTGCTGGCGGCCGGGGGACTGAAACCCGCGACGGCGTCCGCCGGTGGCGAGGACGACAGCTGGAACGTCGAACACCTTGCGGCCCTGGATGTTCCGATATTGCAGGGACTGTGTCTGACAAGCTCGCGAGCCCAGTGGTATGACAACAACGACGGCCTGTCCCCGCTCGACGTCGCCACCCAGGTGGCGGTGCCCGAGTTCGACGGCCGGATCATCACGGTTCCGTTCTCGTTCAAGGAAATCGACGACGACGGGCTGATCTCCTATGTCGCCGACCCGGAACGCTGCGCCCGTGTCGCGGGCCTCGCCGTCCGGCACGCGCAGCTGCGCAGCGTCGGGCCCGCCGACAAACGGGTGGCGTTGGTGTTCTCGGCCTATCCCACCAAGCACGCCCGCATCGGCAACGCCGTCGGGCTCGACACGCCGGCCAGCGCCGTCGCCCTGCTGCGTGCCATGCGAGATCGTGGGTATCAGGTGGGCGATCTGCCTGGCGTCGAGGCCGGCGACGGCGACGCGCTGATCCACGCGTTGATCGAACGCGGTGGGCAAGACCCGGACTGGCTGACCGAAGGGCAACTGACCGGCAATCCAATCCGACTGTCCGCCAAGGACTATCGCGACTGGTTCGCCACGCTGCCCGCCGAGCTCACCGATGCGGTGACCAAGCACTGGGGTCCGGCGCCCGGGGAACTCTTCGTCGACCGCAGCCACGATCCGGACGGCGAAATCGTCATCGCCGCAATGCAAGCCGGCAACCTGGTGCTGATGGTGCAGCCGCCGCGCGGCTTCGGCGAAAACCCGGTTGCCATCTACCACGACCCGGATCTGCCGCCCAGCCACCACTATCTGGCCGCCTACCACTGGCTGGACGCTGGATTCGGATCGCACGCCATCGTGCACCTCGGCAAGCACGGCAACCTGGAATGGTTGCCCGGCAAGACGCTGGGCATGTCGGCGGCGTGTGGATCCGATGCCGCGCTGGGCAACCTGCCGCTGGTCTACCCCTTTCTTGTCAACGATCCCGGCGAGGGCACCCAGGCCAAGCGGCGAGCCCACGCGGTCCTCGTCGACCATCTCATCCCGCCCATGGCGCGCGCCGAATCCTACGGCGACATCGCCCGTTTGGAACAGCTGCTCGACGAGCATGCCAACGTCGCCGCGCTGGATCCCGGCAAGCTGCCCGCCATTCGCCAGCAGATCTGGACGCTGATCCGGGCCGCGAAGATGGACCACGATCTGGGCCTGACCGAACGCCCGGAGGACGACTCGTTCGATGACATGCTGCTGCACGTCGACGGGTGGCTGTGCGAGATCAAGGATGTCCAGATCCGCGACGGATTGCACATCCTGGGCCAAAAACCAACGGGGGAAACCGAACTCGACCTGGTGCTCGCGATCCTGCGGGCCCGCCAGTTGTTCGGCGGCGAGCAGGCCATCCCCGGCCTGCGACAGGTGCTGGGCTTGGCTGAGGACGGCACCGACGAACGGTCCGCGGTGGACCAGGCCGAGGCCGCCGCCCGCGAACTGGTGGCCGCGCTGCAAGCCACCGGCTGGGATCCCGCCGCAGTGGACGGCATCACCGGCGATCCCGACATCGCGACGGTACTGCGGTTCGCGGCTACCGAAGTGGTGCCGCGGCTGGCCGGCACTTCTGCCGAAATCGAGCAGGTGCTGAGGGCTTTGGACGGTCGATTCATCCCGTCCGGTCCGTCGGGGTCGCCGCTGCGTGGCCTGGTCAACGTGCTGCCCACCGGGCGCAACTTCTACTCCGTCGACCCCAAAGCGATCCCGTCGCGGTTGGCCTGGGAAGCCGGTGTGGCACTGGCGGATTCGCTGCTGACCCGATACCGCGACGATCACGGGCAGTGGCCGCAATCCGTCGGGCTGTCGGTGTGGGGCACCTCGGCCATGCGCACCGCGGGCGACGACATCGCCGAAGTCCTGGCGTTGCTGGGCGCTCGGCCCGTCTGGGATGACGCATCGCGACGCGTCGTCGGATTGACGCCGATTCCGCTGGCCGAGCTGGGCCGCCCGCGCATCGACGTGACGGTGCGGATCTCCGGGTTCTTCCGGGATGCCTTCCCACATGTCGTGACGATGCTCGACGACGCCGTGCGCCTGGTTGCCGACCTGGACGAGCCGGCCGAAGACAACTACGTCCGCGCGCACGCGCAGGCTGACCTCGCTCAGCATGGCGATCAACGTCGCTCCACCACAAGGATTTTCGGCTCCAAGCCCGGCACGTATGGCGCGGGGTTGCTGCAGCTGATAGACAGC
This sequence comes from Mycobacterium numidiamassiliense, assembly GCF_900157365.1. Lineage (GTDB taxonomy): Bacteria > Actinomycetota > Actinomycetes > Mycobacteriales > Mycobacteriaceae > Mycobacterium > Mycobacterium numidiamassiliense. The sequence continues at coordinate 2,976,979 of NZ_FUEZ01000004.1, forward strand.
CGTAACTGGCGGGACGACGCCGACCTGGCGCAGGTGTACACCGCATGGGGCGGCTTCGCCTATGGGCGTGACCTGGACGGCCGCGAGGCCGTGGACGACATGAACCGCCAATACCGGCGGATCGCGGTGGCCGCCAAGAACACCGACACTCGCGAGCACGACATCGCCGACTCCGACGACTACTTCCAATACCACGGCGGCATGATCGCCACGGTGCGGGCACTGACCGGCCAAGCACCGGCCGCCTACATCGGCGACAACACCCGACCCGACGCGATCCGCACCCGGACGCTGTCGGAGGAGACCGCTCGGGTCTTCCGCGCTCGTGTGGTCAATCCCCGGTGGATGGCGGCGATGCGCCGGCATGGCTACAAGGGCGCTTTCGAGATGGCGGCCACCGTCGACTACCTGTTCGGCTACGACGCCACCGCCGGGGTGATGGCGGACTGGATGTATGAACAGCTCACCGAGCGTTATGTGCTGGACCCGGAGAACCGGAAATTCATGACGGAGTCCAACCCGTGGGCGTTGCACGGCATGGCCGAACGGCTGCTGGAGGCGGCCGGTCGCGGCATGTGGGCCGAACCGCAACCGGAAATCCTCGACGGCCTGCGCCAGGCCCTGCTGGAAACCGAGGGCGACCTGGAGGGATAGGGTGTCACGCTCGCGGCCTCGCGGCTCGGGCCGTCTCGCCCTTCGCATAGTGATATCGCATCCGCTATCACTATCGAAGTTCTGTCATGCCCGCCGGCGCGTGGCTGACGCGGCGCATGTGCCCGGTTAGTTCAGATGAAGTCCGACCCGCCGTCCACGTTCACCGTCGCCCCAGTGACATAGCCGTTTCGCTGCGACCCGAGGTATGCGGTGATGGACGCGACCTCTTCGGGAAGCCCGGCCCGACCGAGATCACAGGGCTGCGCCCACGGCTGAGAATGTCAACGTTCCCGAGTAGGTTGGCATCCGTGACGCCAACCTTCGCCGACCTCGCGAAAGCCCAATACATTTTGCTGACCACCTTCACTAAGGACGGCAGAGAAAAGCCGACGCCGATCTGGGCCGCCGTCGACGGCGATCGGCTGCTGGTCATCACTCAGGAAAAGTCGTGGAAGGTCAAGCGGATCCGCAACACCCCAAGGGTCACGCTGGCCACCTGCACCATGCGCGGCCAGGCGACGAGCGAGGCCGTCGAGGGCGTGGCGGAGGTGCTCGACAAGTCGGAGACGGCCGCCGTGTACGACGCGATAGGCAAGCGCTACGGCCTCCTGGGCAAGGTCTTCAACCTCTTCAGCAAGCTACGCGGCGGCATGGACAACAACGTCGGCCTAGCGCTCCGAGTCGCCCCGAGCTAGCCGCCATGGGCGCGGTGCTGATTCCGATTCCCGATCGCGACTTCGACCCGACCGAGGTTGCGGTCAGCTGGCGCGTGTTGACGCGCAACGGTCATCGGGTGGTCTTCACCACCGAAAGCGGCATGCCCGCAGAGGCCGACGACATCATGGTGACCGGCCGGGGCTTGGACGTGTGGTCGAAAGTGCCTCTGCTGGGCAGTATTCCGGTCATCGGACTGATGCTGCGCGCCAACAAGGACGGTCGCGACGCCTACGCTCGCATGCTGCAGTCGGCGGAATACCAGCAGCCGGTGAGCTGGAGCCAGGCCAGCCTGGACGGCATCGACGCGTTACTGCTGCCCGGCGGTCATCGCGCCCGCGGAATGCGCAGCTATATCGACAGCGACGTCCTGCATCGACTGGTCGTCGACGCCTTCGCCCGCGGCGTGATTGTGGCCGCGATCTGCCACGGCGTACTGCTGGCCGCGCGCAGCATTGATCCCGTGACGGGACGCTCGGTGCTCTACGGACGCACGACCACCGCGCTCACCTGGGCGATGGAGCGCCTGGCGTGGCGGCTCACCCGGCTGACCCGGTTCTGGGATCCCGACTACTACCGGACCTACACCGAACAACCCGGGCAGCCCGGTGGCTACATGTCCGTGCAGTCCGAAGTCACCCGGGCGCTGCGCGACCCCAAGGACTTTCGTGATGTTGAGCCCGGTTCTGCACACCGATTGCTCAAGTCCTCCGGGATGGCGCGCGACACCGCGACCGACTCGCGGCCTGCCTTCGTCGTCGACGACGGCAACTACGTGTCGGCACGCTGGCCCGGCGACACCCACACCTTCGCAAACGTGTTGTCGCAGAAGCTGATGCCGTAGTCGGCTAGGTCGCCGCTTGCGCTCCGAGGTGCTCGCCGAAGAACGAGAACACGCGGTCCCACGCGTCGTCGGTCGCGGCCTGGTCGTAGCCGAATCCGCTGATCCGCAGCAGCGGCTGGGCGGGCAGGGCGTTCGCGAAGCTGTGCCCGACGCCCGGGTAGACCTTGATGTCGTTGGTGATGTTTTTGGCCGCGGTCACTTCGCGCAGCTTTTCGGGCGCGCCCTTACCCAGCGGGTCGCGGCCACCGAAGCTCGCCACGATCGGGCAGGCTCCGTCCAGCGTCGCGCTGAGGTTTTTCGGCAGGGGAGCGCCATAGAACGGCGCTGAGGCACCAAAACCTTTGGGCGACATGACAAGTGCGAACTGACCGCCCATGCAGAAGCCGGCGATCCCCACCTGCCCGGTGCAGTCCGGTCGCGACTGCAGGTAATCCCGGGCGGCCAGGATGTCGTCGAGTGCACGTCCGCGCTGCGTCGTCAGCTCACGCATGACCCGGGTGATGCAGCGGACGCGCCCACCTCGCGCGTACATGTTCGGGGTGATCGCCACGTAACCCGCCCTGGCGATGCGGTCGTTGGTCGACTCCTTGTCCCGGCCGTAGCCGAACGCGTCGTGGATCACCACGACACCCGGCCACGGACCCTCGCCCGGAGGAGTGTTCAGCAGTGCATCGATCGGTCCGTCAGGGGTATCGATCTCAATCGTGGTCATACCGTCATCTAACTGCAGCCGCACCACCGGTCACCAGGGGAACTCTGGCGCGACCCGCAGACGTTGGGATGACATGGTGAGCCGGCTACTACTCGTCTACGCCGTCGTCGAGCTGGCGGCGGTCTTCGCGCTGGTGTGGACCCTCGGATGGGGTTGGACCCTGCTGATCATGCTCGCGACGTTCGTCCTCGGGTGGGGCCTGTTGGCCCCGCTGGCCGGATCGCAGCTGCTCCACCAGGTCGGGCGCTTGCGTTCGGGTGCGCAAGAACCGCAGAGCACGCTGGGTGACGGCGCTCTGGTCACCGTGGCCACCGGCCTGGTCCTGGTCCCTGGGTTGGTCACCACGGTCGTGGGCACGCTGCTGCTCCTGCGCCCGGTGCGCGCCGTCGCTGGCCCTGGCGTGACCGCGATCGCGCTGCGCAGTCTGCAGCGGCGTGCGCCGCTGGTCAGCTTTGGCACTGCCTTCACCGAATCCCGCCGCGGATATGCCGCAGGATTCGCTGAACGCCGCGATTACATCGATGGCGAGGTCATCGACGTCACGGAATTCGACCCACCTGCCTTGCCGACGAATACGGTCGATGACCAGCCCCCGCGGCGGCCACGCTCGTACTGATTGCCCTGCGCGCGTACTGATTGCCCTGCGCGCCGCCCCGCGTAGTTTTGGCCTGTGACCCCGATCCCGACGACGCTGCTGGTAAACGGCCGGGTGCACAGCCCGACCCACCCGGACGCGACTGCCATGGCGGTGCGCGACGGCCTGGTGGCGTGGCTTGGCAGCGACGGGGTGGGCCGCAGCCAGTTCCCGGGCGCCAATGTGGTCGACCTCGACGGCGGCTTCGTGGCGCCGGGATTCGTGGACAGCCACATCCACGTGAGTGCGACCGGCCTGACCCTCAGCGGGCTGGACCTGCGCACCGCCACCTCCCGCGAGCATTGCCTTCGGCTGGTCGCCGACTATGCCGCCGCTCACCCCGGCCAGCCGGTCTGGGGCCACGGCTGGGATGAGTCGACCTGGCCGGACAGCGGCCCGCCGACCACCGCCGATCTCGACGCAGCGCTCGGCGACCGGCCCGGTTACCTGGCGCGTGTCGACGTGCACTCCGCGCTGGCGTCGACGGGCCTGCGGCGGCTGGTACCCGACCTGGCCGCGGCAGACGGCTTCGCCGCCGAGTGGCCGCTGTCCGGCGATGCACACCACCTGGTCCGCGCCGTCGCCCGCGACCTGCTGACGCCTGCGCAGCTCGCCGAGGCCCGGCTCGCCGCGCTGCAGGCCGCCGCCGCGGCCGGCATCGTCGCGGTGCACGAGTGTGCGGGGCCCGAGATCGGCGGGCTCGACGACTGGCTGCAGCTGCGGGCCCTCGAACACGGCGTCGAAGTCATCGGCTACTGGGGTGAGGCGGTGACGACCGCTGCGCAGGCCCGCGCGCTGATGGAGCGGACGGGCGCCCGCGGCCTGGCGGGTGACCTGTTCATCGACGGCGCCCTCGGCTCGCGCACCGCGTGGTTGCACGCGCCCTACACCGATGCCCCGGACCGCGTCGGGACCTGCTACCTCGACGCCGACGTCATCGAAGCGCACGTGCGGGCCTGCACCGAGGCGAAGGTGACCGCCGGTTTCCACGTCATCGGCGATGCGGCGGTCTCGGCGGCCGTCGATGCCTTCGAACGGGTCGTCGCCGACCTCGGCGTGGTTGCGGTGGCCCGGTGCGGACATCGACTCGAGCACGTCGAAATGGTGACCGCAGACCAGGCCGCCAAGCTCGGCGCGTGGGGCGTCATCGCCAGCGTGCAGCCGAACTTTGACCTGCTGTGGGGCGGCGGCGAAGGCATGTACGCCCGCCGGCTGGGCGCCGAACGAGCCAGGGAACTCAACCCGCTGGCGCTGTTAGCATCCCAAGGCGTGCCCCTCGCGCTCGGTTCGGACGCCCCGGTGACGGGGTTTGATCCCTGGATGAGCGTGCGCGCGGCCGTCAACCATCACACTCCAGGCAGTGCGGTGTCGGCGCGGGCCGCCTTTGCCGCCGCCACCCGCGGCGGCTGGCGGGCGTGCGGCGTGCGCGACTACACGGCCGGCACGCTGGTGCCCGGTGCGCCCGCCTCCTACGCGGTGTGGGATGCAGGCGGCCTGGACGTCCACGCGCCGCAGGACGGCGTCCAGCGCTGGTCGACCGATCCACGATCCCGGGTGCCCGCGCTGCCGTCGCTGGGTCCGGCCGACGCCCTGCCGCGTTGCCGCCAAACCGTGCACCGGGGTGCTGTCATCCATGGCTAAGGAATGGCTGGGCCGCCACCGGCGGTCTGCCGAGGCCGGCAAGGCCGCCCCGGTAGACGAGGGCGCCGCGAGCCCCCCGGAGACGCTCGACGAGTCGCCGGACGACGAAGCCCCGGCTGACCCGCACGACGAGGCGGACGAGGCACCTCTCGTCGCACCTGACGAAGCACCCGCCGACGACGGCGCAGACGACACCGGGGCCGGCACGAGAGCTGAGGAGGTGCCGGACAGCCTGGTCGTTCGACTGGGCACCGCCGCGCGGCGGGCACCGGCACGGCTGGGCACCGCGGTCCTGGTGCGGCTGCCCGGCTGGTGGGGCGCGCTGCGGCCCCGGCTGGCTCGCCTGATCGTCAGCGTCGTCAGCGGGCTGCTGCTGTGCGCCAGCTTCCCCTCGGTGAACTGGTGGTGGGCCGCCGTCGTCGCGGCCGCGCTGCTGGGGTGGGTGCTGACCCATCCGGCGACGACCGCGTTCGGTGGCGTGGGTTACGGATTCCTCTTCGGCCTGTCGTTCTATGTGCCGCTGCTGCCGTGGATCAGCAGCCTGGTCGGCGCCGTGCCCTGGCTGCTGTTGGCGGCCATGTGCGCGGTGTTTCCCGGCCTCTTCGGCCTGTTCGCGGTCGTGGTGCGCGGCCTACCCGGCTGGCCGATCTGGTTCGCTGTGGTGTGGACGGCCCAGGAGTGGTTGAAGTCGATCGTGCCCTTCGGCGGTTTCCCCTGGGGCGCGGTGGCCTACGGGCAGGCCGACGGCCCGCTGCTGCCCTTGGTCCAGCTCGGCGGGACGCCGGTGCTGTCCCTGGCGGTCATGTTGCTGGGATTCAGCGCGACCGCGATCGGGCGCGAGATCGTGAAGTGGTGGCGAAGCGGCGGCCACTCCGGTGCCGAGGCGTCAGAGCACGCCGCGGACGAGGTCGCAGACAAGGACGTGACATCGGCCGACACGCCCCCGCCCGCGGTGGTGCTACCCGGCATCTGCATCTGCCTGGTGTTGTTCGCCGCGGCCGTCGTCTGGCCACAGGTGCGGCACGCCGGCGCCGGATCGGGCGGCGAACCCACGGTCACCGTCGCCGCCGTGCAGGGCAACGTGCCCCGGCTCGGCCTCGACTTCAACGCGCAACGCCGGGCCGTCCTGGACTACCACGTTGACGAGACGTTGCGGCTGGCCGCGGACGTGCGCGCAGGCGCCGCCCCGCAACCGCAATTCGTCGTGTGGCCGGAAAACGCCTCCGACATCGATCCCTTACTCAATCCCGACGCCGCGCAGCAGATCGCGGAGGCGGCCCACGCAATCGGCGCGCCCATCCTGCTAGGCACCGTCCTCGAATTGCCCAGCCGCCCACAAGACCCCACCGAATACACCACCAACACCGTGATCGTGTGGAATCCGGTCACCGGGCCGGCCGATCGCCACGACAAGGAGATCGTGCAGCCGTTCGGTGAGTACCTGCCTATGCCGTGGCTGTTCGAGCATCTCTCGGGTTATGCCGGCCGGGCCGGTCATATGGTGCCCCGCCCGAGCAGCGGCGTGGTGCAGATCGCTGGGGTGCCCGTCGGCGTCTCCACCTGCTGGGAGGTGATCTTCGACCGGTCACCGCGCAAAGCGGTTCTCAACGGCGCCCAGCTGCTGGCCGTGCCGGCGAACAATGCCACCTTCGACAAGCGCATGAGCGAGCAACAGCTGGCGTTCGCCAAAGTTCGCGCCGTCGAGCACGACCGATATGTCGTAGTCGCCGGCACCACCGGGGTCAGCGCCATCATCGCCCCGGACGGCGGTGAGTTGGTGCGCACCGAGTTCTTCACACCCGGCTATTTGGATATTCAGGTGCGCCTCAAGACCGAGCTGACACCAGCAACCCGCTGGGGCCCGATCATGCAGTGGGTTTTGGTCGCGGCGGCTGGAGCGGTCATTTTGGCCGGGATACGGCACAATAGGTGGTTCCCGCGGCCGATTCGTTTGAGGTCCAAGCCCTCGGATGAACCGGAGGAGCCCGGTGCTCCCGCCGGCGGGTCGCCGCCTGACCAGGGTGCCGACGACATTCCGCCCGACAACGGCGGTGACTACACTGCGCTTCACCGGGGCGGCAGACCCCCGCGTTATCTCGGGCGACACAGAGGAGCTACATGACCACCGGCCAGCAGACGCCCCGAGTTTCGGGCAACCGGCCCAGTCAGCGTGTTCTGGTGATCATCCCCACGTTCAACGAGCGGGAGAACCTGCCGCTCATCCATCAGCGGGTCAAAGCCGCGTGCCCCGACGTGGAAGTGCTCATCGTGGACGACAGCAGCCCCGACGGCACCGGCCAACTCGCAGACGAGCTGGCAGCGGCCGACGCCGGACGCACGCACGTCATGCATCGCACCGCCAAGGACGGACTCGGTGCCGCCTACCTGGCCGGGTTCGCGTGGGGTCTCAGCCGGCAGTACTCCGTGCTTGTCGAGATGGACGCCGACGGCAGCCACGCGCCCGAGCAGCTGAACCGTTTGCTGGACGCCATCGATGGTGGAGCCGACCTGGTGATCGGGTCACGCTACGTCGACGGCGGCAACGTCCGGAATTGGCCGTGGCAGCGCTGGGCCCTGTCCTGGACGGCCAACACCTATGCGCGATTGGCGCTGGGCATCGACATCCACGACATCACCGCCGGGTACCGCGCCTATCGCCGCGAAGTGCTCGAGGCGATCGATCTCGACGGCGTGGATTCCAAGGGCTACTGCTTCCAGATCGATCTGACCAGGCGCACCTTGGCCAACGGATTCGCTGTTGCCGAAGTGCCGATCACCTTTACCGAGCGTGAACTCGGCGTATCCAAAATGAGTGGATCCAATATTCGCGAGGCGCTGGTCAAGGTCGCCAAGTGGGGGATCCAGGCACGGATGGCCAACGCCCGTACCGCGTCGGCCGGTAACCGCAGCTAAACGGGCCCCGGCCGCGGCTCAGCCGCGGCGGCGCGACCGGATCAGTTCGAGGCGCTCCTTGAGCAGCTCTTCGAGTTCTTCGACGCTGCGGCGCTCCAGCAGCATGTCCCAGTGGGTGCGCGGCGGCTTGACCTTCTTCGGCTCCGGCAGGTCGCCCTCGATCAGGGTGCCTTCCAAGCCGTTGCGGCACAGCCAGCTGCCGGGAATCTCCGCATCGTCGGCGAACGGGACCTCGAACTCTTCGCCGTTCTCGGTGCGATACTTGGCGAGCTGACGTGGCGCCAAGTCGTGGTTGCGGTCGGTCTCGTAGCTCACGGCTCCGAGGCGACTGCCCCTCAATACACGATCAGCCATGGCTGCTACTCCTTCAGATGCTCTGAGCTGTTGGGCTTCTAGTCCGCTTAGCAAACGTTACGACGACCTGCGGAGTTCCCCGGCAGACACGCGGCGTCAGCGACTCGACCATCAATGATACCGGGATCGTGCATTCGCTCGGACTAAAGTCGGCAGGCGTGACCCGCCGTGCCCGCCCCCAGCCCTGCCGATGGTGCGGTCGAGATGTGACCGACATCGGCATGGGCCGTCGCCGCCAGTATTGCCGGCAGTCGTGCCGACAGCGCGCTTACGAGCAGCGGACATCGATCAGCCGGGGCGACGCGACGGCGGTGCCCGCCGACGCGGTGGTGTTGTCCGCCGACGAGGCGGCCGACCTGTCGGATCGCGTCTACCAGGTCCGATGCGCCGCGGAAGATGTCGCCACCGCACTTGACGAAGGGGCCGGGGCAGCCGAATTGCGCGAGCTGTGCGACGTGCTGATCGGCGCCGCGCGGGCCGCCGACGGTTGGCGCCGCGTGGGTGTCTGAACGCAAGCGTCACGCGCCGCACCGCTTCGCCCGGCGTTTACCGAGATTCTCACCGCCATGCGCCCAATCACCGGGGATGCGTCGCCGGGTACAGTCGCGCCATGGGCATAAGGCCAGGTGCGGGTCTGGGTCAGCGGGACCCGGGTACCGCTGGACGGGTCAGCCCACCGTTCCCTCGGTAGGGGACGGAAGGATCGGACGTTTTGAATTCCTTCCCGAGTTGGCCATACTCACCAGCGACATTCTTAGGTCGGAGAGCAGCACGACGCTGGTCGAAAAGTTGGCGCTTTGTGCAGCAACTTCCGTGACTCGGCATCCGATGGTTGAAGACGGCCAGTGGAAGGCGAGGGGTAGGCGATAGTGGATCAACTCCAGCATGCAACCGAAGCGCTGCGAAAAGCGCTGGTGCAGGTGGAACGCCTGAAGCGCACCAACCGTGCGCTGCTGGAGCGGTCGAGCGAGCCGATCGCGATCGTCGGCATGTCGTGTCGTTTCCCGGGTGGCGTCGACACCCCGGAGAGCCTGTGGCAGATGGTGGCCGACGGCCGCGATGTGATGTCGGACTTTCCCAACGATCGCGGCTGGGACGTGGCGGGGCTGTTCGACCCCGATCCGGATGCGCGCCATAAGACCTACACCCGCACTGGCGGCTTCGTCGACGGTGTCGCCGACTTCGACCCGGCGTTCTTCGGCATTGCGCCCAGTGAGGCGCTGGCGATGGACCCGCAGCACCGGATGCTGCTGGAGCTCTCATGGGAAGCGTTGGAGCGGGGCGGAATCGATCCCAGCGGGCTGCGCGGCAGCGCCACGGGCGTCTTCGCCGGACTCATCGTGCAGGGCTACGGAATGCTCGCCGAAGAGATCGAGGGCTACCGGCTGACCGGCATGACCTCCAGCGTCGCCTCCGGACGCGTCTCCTACGTGCTCGGGCTGGAGGGCCCGGCCGTGTCAGTGGACACGGCGTGTTCGTCGTCGTTGGTGGCGTTGCACATGGCGGTGCAGTCGCTCCGTACCGGCGAGTGCGACCTGGCCTTGGCCGGCGGCGCGACCGTCAACGCCACCCCAACGGTTTTCATCGAGTTCAGCCGGCACCGGGGCCTTGCGCCCGACGGCCGGTCCAAGGCCTACGCCGGAGCGGCCGACGGGGTGGGCTGGTCCGAGGGCGGCGCCATGTTGGTCGTGGAGCGGTTGTCGGATGCCCGGCGGCTGGGTCATCCGGTGCTGGCGGTGGTGCGCGGTTCGGCGGTCAATCAGGACGGCGCGTCCAACGGCTTGACCGCCCCCAATGGTCCGTCGCAACAGCGGGTGGTGCGGACCGCGTTGGCCAACGCCGGTCTGAGCCCGGCCGACGTCGATGTGGTCGAGGGCCACGGCACCGGGACGACGCTGGGTGATCCGATCGAGGCCCAGGCGTTGTTGGCGACCTACGGGCAGGATCGCGCCGAGCCGCTGTGGCTTGGCTCGATCAAGTCCAACATGGGCCACACCCAGGCCGCGGCCGGTGTTGCCGGTGTGATCAAGATGGTGCAGGCCATGCGCCACGAGATGCTGCCTGCCACATTGCATGTCGACCAACCGAGCCCCCATGTGGACTGGTCGGCGGGATCGGTGTCGTTGTTGACCGAGGCGCGGTCCTGGCCCGCTGACGGCCGAGCCCGCCGAGCGGGCGTCTCCTCGTTCGGGATCAGCGGCACCAACGCGCACGTGATCGTGGAGGCCGCACCCGCCGCGGAGCCGCGAGAGGCTGGCCCCAAACCGCCCGTGTTGCCGTGGGTGGTGTCGGCAAAGTCGATCTCTGCCTTGGAGTCTCAGGCCGCTCGACTGGCCGCGCATGTGCGAGCCGACGGTGACCTTGATGCCGCCGACGTGGCGTGGACTTTGGCCGGCCGGTCCAACTTTGAACATCGAGCTGTCGTTGTCGGCGGTGACCGGGACCGGCTGCTGGCCGGGCTGGACGAACTGGCCGCTGGCGGGCTGGCCGGTGGCGGGCTGGCCGGCTCGGTCGTTCAGGGCGCCGCGGCGCCGGCGGGCAAGACCGTGTTCGTCTTTCCCGGCCAAGGCTCGCAATGGCTGGGCATGGGTATCGAATTGCTAGACACCGCACCGATTTTCGCTCAGCAGATGGAGGCGTGTGCCGAGGCCTTCGCGGAATTCGTCGACTGGTCGCTGACGGACGTCCTGCGTGGCGCCCCGGGCGCGCCGGGCCTGGATCGGGTGGACGTCGTGCAGCCGGCGCTCTTCGCGGTGATGGTGTCGCTGGCCGAACTGTGGAAGTCGGTTGGCGTGCGCCCCGATGCGGTGATCGGCCACTCGCAAGGTGAAATCGCCGCGGCCTACGTCGCCGGCGCGTTGTCGTTGCGGGATGCCGCGCGGGTGGTCACATTGCGCAGCAAGCTGCTGCGGTCACTGGCCGCGCCCGGCGGCATGCTCTCCATCGCGTGCAGCACCGAGCGCGCCCGGGAGTTGTTGGGGCCCTACGGCAATCGAGTCAGCATCGCGGCGGTCAACGGCCGCTCGGCCGTCGTGGTGTCCGGCGATGTGTCCGCGCTGGACGAACTCGTCGGCTTCTGCGCCGACCTGGAGCTGCGGACAAGGCGGATCGACGTCGACTACGCCTCGCATTCGGTTGAGGTCGAGTCGATTCACGGTGAACTCGTCGCCGCTCTGACCGGTATCGAGCCGCAGTCCTCGCGCACCGCCTTCTTTTCCACCGTCACCGGAAACCGTTTGGACACAGCGGGATTGGATGCGGAATACTGGTATCGCAATATCCGGCAGACCGTGCAGTTCGATCAGGCGGTGCGCAGTGCCTGCGAGCACGGCTACCGAACATTCATCGAATCCAGCCCGCATCCCTCGTTGATCGCCGGGATTGAAGACACCGCCAACGATTGTGCCGCGGGGGACACCCCAGCGGGCAACGAGGCCATCGTGGTGCCGACCCTGGGCCGCGACGACGGCGGGCTCGAGAGGTTCTTGACGTCGGCCGCTACCGCATTCGTCGCCGGAGTACGCGTCGAGTGGCGCGGGGCGATTGATGGCGCCGGCTTCGTTGAGCTGCCTACGTATGCCTTCGACCGGCGCCGGTTTTGGCTGTCGGGAGAAGGCATCGTTGCCGACGCCGCGGGCTTGGGGCTGGGCGCCAGCGAACATCCGCTGCTCAGCGCGGTCGTGGAGCTGCCCGCGTCCGGCGGGGTGCTGTTGACCGGCAGGTTGTCGCCCAGTGTGCAGGGCTGGCTGGCCGATCACGCCGTGTCCGGTGTGGTGGTGTTCCCGGGCACCGGATTTGTGGAGTTGGCGATCCGCGCCGGTGACGAGGTCGGTTGCCCGACGGTTGAAGAACTGACACTGCAAGCGCCGTTGATGTTGCCGGCCAAGGACTCTGGCTCGGGCTCGGTGTCGGTGCAAGTCGTGGTGGGTCCCGCCGCCGAAGACGGTCAGCGCACCGTGTCTATCTACTCGCGCCTCGATGCCGGCTCTACTTGGGTGTGCCATGCCGAGGGAATACTGAGCACCGGACCGGTTGAACCGGGCGCGGATCTGTTGGTGTGGCCGCCCGCCGGTGCGGTCGCGGTCGACACCGCCGACGGCTACGAGCAGCTGGCGGCGCGCGGCTACGGCTACGGCCCGGCCTTTCGGGGATTGACCGCGAGCTGGGCCCGCGGCGACGAAGTGTTCGCCGAGGTGAGCCTGCCCGATGCGGCCGGCGGCGTCAAAGGATTCGGCGTGCACCCCGCCCTGCTTGACGCGGCGATGCACGCCCTGGTGATGGGGCACCACATCGCCGGCCGGACCGACGAAGTGGTGTTGCCGTTCTCGTGGCAGGGCGTCTCGCTGCACGCCGCGGGCGCGTCGGCGGTGCGCGCGCGCATCGCGCCTGCGGGCAATTCGGCAGTCTCGATCGAGCTTGCCGACGGGCTGGGGCTGCCGGTGCTGTCGGTGCGTGCGATGGTGGCCCGACCGGTCAGCGAGCGACAGTTGCGGGCCGCGGTGTCGGGCGCGGGCCCGGACCGGCTGTTCGAGGTGGTGTGGTCACCGGCGACGATAACTTCAAGCGAGGCGACGCCGAAACACCAGTTACTGGAATCCCTTGCCACTGACCAAGATCCGGTAACAGCGACATACCAGCGCACGCGCCAGGTGCTGGCTGCCGTGCAGCCGTGGCTGACCGAGGACGACTGCGGCGTACTCGTGGTGGCGACCCAGGGCGCGGTGGGATTGGCGGGAGAGGACGTCACCGATCTGGCCGGCGCCGGGGTGTGGGGACTGGTGCGATCGGCGCAAACCGAGCATCCCGGCCGCATCGTGCTCGTGGACTCCGATGCGCCCCTGGACGATAACGCGATAGCAACTGTTCTCGCGGCCGGCGAGCCCCAGCTGTTGCTGCGCGGCGGCGCGGTGTACACCCCGCGGGTGCACGGCAGCCGCGCGGTCGACGGCCTCATGGTGCCCCCCGGTGACGGGCCCTGGCGGCTGGGCATCAGCAGCGCGGGCACGTTCGAAAACCTCTGCCTGGAGCCGGTTCCCAACGCCGGTGCGCCACTAGAGCCGGGCCAGGTTCGGGTCGCCCTTCGCGCCATCGCCGCGAACTTCCGCGACGTCATGATCACCTTGGGCATGTTCACCCACGACGCTCTGCTCGGCGGCGAGGGTGCCGGTGTGGTGGTCGAGGTGGGGCCGGGAGTCACCGAGTTCGCGGTCGGCGATTCGGTATACGGATTCTTCCCCGATGGCAGCGGCACGCTGGTCGCCGGGGACGTCCGGCTGCTGGTGCCCAAGCCGGCCGACTGGTCCTACCCCGAAGCCGCTGCTATCTCAGCCGTTTTCACCACCGCGTACATGGCGTTCATCCACCTGGCCGATGTCAGACCGGGACAGCGGGTGCTGGTGCATGCCGCCGCCGGCGGCGTCGGGATGGCGGCGGTTCAGCTCGCCCGGCATCTGGGCCTGGAGGTGTTCGGGACCGCCAGCCGCGGCAAGTGGGACACCCTGCGCGCCATGGGCTTTGACGAGGAGCACATCGCGGATTCCCGCAGCCTGGACTTCGAGGAGAAGTTCCGCGCCGTCACCGGCGGTCGCGGTATGGACGTCGTGCTGGATTCGCTGGCAGGCGAATTCGTCGATGCCTCACTACGGTTGGTTGCCCCAGGCGGCGTTTTCCTGGAAATGGGCAAGACCGACATCCGCGACCCGGGCGTGGTCGCGCGGGAATATCCCGGCGTCCGTTATCGCGCCTTCGACCTTTTCGAGCCCGGCCGTCCGCGGATGCATCAGTGGATGCTCGAGCTGGCCGGGCTGTTCGAGGCCGGCGTGCTCAAGCCATTGCCGGTGACCACGTTTGACGTGCGACGCGCTCGCGCGGCGTTGCGGTACCTGAGCCAGGCCCGCCACATCGGCAAGGTCGTCATGACCCTGCCTTCCGGGCTGAGTTCCGGCACCGTGTTGATCACCGGCGGGACCGGTATGGCGGGTTCGACGCTGGCTCGTCACTTGGTCGCGCAGCACGGCGTTCAAGACTTGGTGCTGTTGAGCCGCCGCGGTCCGGACGCTCCGGGGTGCGCAGAGCTGCTCACGGAGCTGGAGGCGGCCGGTTCCCGGGCACGCGTGGTCGCCTGCGACGCGGCCGATCGCTCTGCGCTGGCATCCGTTATTGCCGATGTGTCTGCACAACAGCCTCTTTCGGGCGTCATCCACGCCGCGGGCGTGCTGGACGATGCGGTGGTCACGTCGCTGACGCCGGAACGGGTCGACGCGGTACTGCGGGCCAAAGTCGACGCGGCATGGAACCTGCACGAACTGACCCGCGAGCTCGATCTGTCGGCTTTCGTCATGTTCTCCTCGCTGGCCGGGCTGGTGGGCTCGTCGGGCCAGGGCAACTACGGCGCCGCCAACTCGTTCCTGGACGCGTTGGCCGCGCACCGTCGGGCGCACGGACTGCCGGCGATCTCGCTGGCGTGGGGGCTGTGGGACCAAGCCAGCGCCATGACCGGCGGGCTCGACGACGCCGACCGCGCCCGGCTGGGCCGCGACGGGGTCTTGGCGTTGTCCTCGGCCGAGGCGATGGAATTGTTCGACATCGCATTGATCGTCAACGAACCATTCATGGCGCCAGCCCGTATCGATGTCGGTGCGCTGCGTGCCCACGCGGTGGCGGTGCCGCCGATGTTCGCCGATCTCGTCAACGCGCCGAGCCGCCGCCGGGTCGACGACTCGCTGGCCGCCGCGAAGTCGAAATCGGCTCTCGCGCATCGCCTGCACGGGCTGCCCGAAGCCGAACAGCATGCCGTGCTCCTGGACCTGGTGCGCTCGCACATTGCCACCGTGCTGGGCAACACCAGCGCCGAGGCGATCGATCCGGACAAGGCGTTTCAGGAGTTGGGCTTTGACTCGCTGACCGCGGTAGAGATGCGTAACCGGCTCAAAACCGCGACTGGGCTTGCTCTTTCACCCACGCTGATCTTCGACTACCCAACACCCAACGGCCTGGTCGGCTACATCCGCACCGAACTTGCCGGCGTGCCACAAGAAATCACGCACGCCCCGGTCCATCGGGTGACCGAGGACGATCCGATCGCAATCGTCGGTATGTCCTGCCGGTATCCGGGCGGCGTCAATTCGCCCGACGATCTGTGGGACATGCTGGCCGAGGGTCGTGACGTGCTGACCGACTTCCCCGGCGATCGTGGCTGGAACCTGGACGGGCTGTACAACCCGGACCCCGACGTGCCGGGCACCTGCTACACGCGTACCGGCGGCTTCGTCGACGAGGTCGGGGACTTCGACCCCGCGTTCTTCGGCATCGCGCCGAGTGAGGCGCTGGCCATGGACCCCCAGCAGCGCCTGTTCCTCGAGTTGTCCTGGGAAGCCTTGGAGCGCACCGGGATTGACCCCAATAATCTGCGCGGCAGCGCCACCGGAGTGTTCGCCGGGGTGTACACACAGGGCTACGGCATGGGCGCCGCACCCGCCGCCGAGGGCTTCCGGCTGACCGGCCAGTCATCGAGCGTGGCGTCGGGCCGGGTCTCCTATGCGCTGGGCCTGGAAGGCCCCGCGGTGTCGGTCGATACGGCGTGTTCGTCGTCGTTGGTGGCGTTGCACATGGCGGCGCAGTCGCTGCGTTCGGGTGAATGCGATCTGGCGCTGGCCGGCGGCGTCACGGTCAACGCCACACCCGACATCTTCATCGAGTTCAGTCGCATGCGCGGGTTGTCCGCCGACGGCCGGTGCAAGGCCTACGCCGGTGCGGCCGACGGCACCGGATTCTCCGAGGGCGGCGGCATGCTCGTGGTGGAGCGCCTGTCGGACGCACAGCGACTCGGGCACCCGGTCCTCGCCGTGCTGCGGGGCTCGGCAATCAATCAGGACGGTGCGTCCAACGGGCTGACCGCGCCCAATGGGCCTTCGCAGCAGCGGGTGGTACGGGCCGCGCTGGCCAACGCCGGCCTGAGCGCGGCCGACGTCGATGTGGTCGAGGGTCACGGCACCGGGACGACGTTGGGCGATCCGATCGAGGCTCAGGCGTTGTTGGCGACCTACGGGCAGGGCCGCAGTGCGCCATTGTGGTTGGGGTCGATCAAGTCGAACATGGGCCACACGCAGGCCGCGGCCGGTGTCGCCGGTGTGATCAAGATGGTCCTGGCGATGCGGCACCAGATGTTGCCTGCCACATTGCATGTCGACGAGCCCAGCCCGCATGTGGACTGGTCGATGGGGGCCGTGTCGTTGCTGACCGAGGCGCGGTCCTGGCCCGCTGACGGTCGACTGCGCCGCGCGGGCGTTTCATCGTTCGGGATCAGCGGTACCAACGCCCACGTGATCGTGGAGGCCGCCCCCGCGGGGGCCGAGCCGCGCGAGTCCGGCCCCAAACCGCCCGTGCTGCCGTGGCCGGTGTCGGCGAAGTCGGCATCGGCGTTGCGGGCTCAGGCTGCACGGCTGGCGACGCATGTCCGGGCTTACGAAGTCGACATCGCCGATGTGGGTTGGTCATTGGCCGGCCGTTCGGCGTTCGAGCATCGGGCCGTCATCGTCGGCGCCGACCGCGAGGGCCTGTTGGCCGGGCTCGACGAGCTGGCCGGAGACGACCTGGCTGGCTCGATCATTCGTGGCACCGCAACGCACGGCGGCAAGACCGTCTTCGTCTTCCCGGGTCAGGGCTCGCAAATACTCGGCATGGGTATGGGATTACACGCCGCCTACCCGGTGTTCGCCGAGGCGTTCAACACCGTCGTCGCCGAACTGGATCGCCACCTGCTGCGGCCGCTGCGCGAAGTGATGTGGGGCCACGACGAAAACGTGCTGAATACCACCGAATTCGCGCAGCCCGCGCTGTTCGCGGTGGAAGTCGCCCTGTTCCGGCTGCTGGAATCCTGGGGCATCCGTCCCGACTTCGTGATCGGGCACTCGATCGGAGAGTTGTCAGCCGCGCACGTCGCCGGCGTCCTGTCGCTGGAGAACGCCGCGGTCCTGGTGGCCGCCCGGGGCCGATTCATGCAGGCGCTGCCGCCCGGTGGGGCGATGCTCGCTGTGCAGGCTACCGAAGAAGAGGTGGCGCCGCTGCTGGTGCCTGAGGTGGGTATCGCGGCGATCAATGCGCCTGGCTCGGTGGTGATTTCGGGTGCCGAAGCCGAGGTGGTGGCGGTCGCGGAGCGGCTGCGCTCCGAGGGCCGCCGTGTGCACCAACTCGCCGTCTCGCACGCGTTCCATTCGCCGCTGATGGACCCGATGATCGACGAATTCGGAACTGTCGCGGCCGGACTCGCCATCGGCAAGCCCGTCATCCCCATCGTCTCGAATGTCACGGGGCAGCTGGCCGCAGACGACTTCGCGTCGACGGCCTACTGGAAGCGACATGTCCGCGAGGCGGTGCGATTCGCCGACAGCGTGCGATTCGTGCACTCGGCCGGGGCAACCCGCTTCCTCGAGCTCGGGCCGAACAGCGGGCTGGCCGCGTCGATCGAGGAAACTCTTACCGACACACCCGTGGTGACCATGTCCGCCCTGCGCAAGGACCGCCCAGAGCCGGAGACCCTGACCAAGGCCATTGCGCACGGGTTCGTCGCAGGCATGGACGTCGACTGGCGCAGGGCACTCGGCAACGGCAACCTCGTCGAGTTGCCGACGTATGCCTTTGAGCGGCGGCGCTTTTGGCTATCCGGGGCGGACGCGCCGGCCGACGCGGCCGGCCTGGGCCTGGCGGCTAGTGAACACGCCCTGCTGGGCGCGGTGGTGGAGCTGCCGACGTCGGGCGGGGTGGTGCTGACCGGGCGGTTGTCGCCGAGCACGCAGGGCTGGTTGAACGATCACGCCGTTGGCGGTGTCGTGCTGTTCCCCGGTGCCGGCTTTGTCGAGTTGGCGATCCGCGCCGGCGACGAGGTGGGCTGCGGCATTGTTGACGAGCTGAACCTGGCGGCGCCGCTGGTGTTGCCGCCCGGTGGATCGGTCGCGGTTCGGGTCGTGGTTGGCGGCCCTGACGATTCGAATGCCCGCGCCGTATCAGTGTTTTCGCGAGCCGACGCGGGCTCGGGCTGGTCGTTGCACGCCGAGGGCGTGCTGCGTCCGGGCTCGATGCAACCGAGCGCGGATTTGTCGGCGTGGCCGCCGGTGGGGGCGGTCCCGGTGGATATCGGCGACGGCTACGAGCAGTTGGCGGAGCGCGGCTACGGCTACGGCCCGGCATTCCGCGGCTTGACGTCGATGTGGCGTCGTGGCGATGAGGTGTTCGCCGAAGTGACGCTGCCCGACGCGGCCGGGGGCGTCAACGGATTGGGCGTGCACCCCGCGCTACTCGACGCGGCATTGCACGCGGTGATCCTCGCCTCCGATGGGGACGAAATCGCCGAAGGCTCGATGCTGGTGCCGTTCTCCTGGCAGCAGGTGTCGCTGCACGCCGCGGGCGCGGCGGCGGTACGGGCCCGCATCGTGCCGGTGGGACAGTCGGCGGTATCCATCGAGCTGGCCGATGGGCTGGGCCTGCCGGTGCTCTCGGTCGCGTCGATGGTGGCCCGGCCGGTGACCGATCAGCAGCTGCTGGCTGCGGTGTCGAATTCAGGTCCGGACCGGCTCTTCGAAGTCATCTGGTCGGCGCAGCCGTCGTCCGCGGTGCAACCGGTATCGGTATGTGCCTGGGGTGCAACGGAGTCGGATGACAACGGCGCCGAACGATTGGCGGTGTTGTTCGAATCCACTCCCGTCGCCGGTGACGTCGTGACCGAGGTGTATGCCGCCACGCGCGCGGTGCTCCCGGTACTGCAGTCGTGGCTGGCCCGCGACGGTGCGGGGACGCTGGTGGTGTCGACCCGGGGCGCGATGGTGTTGCCGGGCGAGGACGTCACGGACCTGGCGGGCGCCGCGGTGTGGGGCCTGGTGCGGTCGGCGCAGACCGAGCATCCCGGCCGGATTGTGCTCGTGGACACCGATACGCCGCTCGAAGCTGACGCGTTAGCGGCAATTTTGGCGGCCGCCGAGCCGCAGGTGTTGTTCCGGCATGGGGCGGTCTATACGGCGCGGGTGCACGGCAGCCGCGCCGTCGGCAGTCTCCTGGTGCCCCCCGACGACGGGCCGTGGCGGCTGGGCATGAGCAGCTACGGCACGATCGAGAATCTGCGGCTGGAGCGCATCCCCGATGCCGACGCGCCGCTGGGGCCAAACCAGGTGCGCGTTGGATTGTCGGCGCTGGCCGCCAACTTCCGCGATGTCATGATCGCGCTGGGCCTCTACCCCGACCCGGACGCCGTGATGGGCATTGAGGCGTCCGGCGTGGTGGTGGAAACCGCTTCGGGGAATGGCCGATTCGTGGTCGGCGACCGCGTGATGGGCCTATTCCCGGACGGGACGGGCACCATCGCCATCACTGACGAGCGGCTGCTCGTCAAGGTGCCGGCCGGATGGTCGCACACCGCCGCCGCGACTACGTCGGTGGTGTTCGCCACGGCGTGCTACGCGCTGGTCGACCTGGCGGGCGTCAAGCCCGGCCAGCGGATACTCGTGCACGCCGCCGCCGGTGGGGTGGGAATGGCCGCCGTGCAGTTGGCCCGGCACTTCGGTCTGGAAGTCTTCGCGACGGCCAGCCGCGCAAAATGGGACGCGTTGCGCGCCATGGGCTTTGACGACGATCACATCTCCGACTCGCGCAGCCTCGACTTCGAGGAGAAGTTCCGGACGGTCACCGGCGGGCGCGGCATGGATATCGTGCTCGATTCGCTCTCCGGTGATTTCGTGGATGCCTCCCTGCGACTGGTCGCCGCCGGCGGCGTGTTCTTGGAGATGGGTAAGACGGACATCCGCGATCCCGAGGCCGTCGCGCAGGCCCACGCCGGCGTGCGCTACCGGGCCTTCGACCTCTTCGAAGCCGGACCGGACCGCATTGCACAGATGCTGGACGAGCTGGCCGCGCTGTTCGGTGATGACGTGCTACAACCGTTGCCGGTCACCAGGTTTGACGTACGACGCGCCCCGGCCGCCTTGCGGTACTTGAGCCAGGCCCGCCACGTCGGCAAGGTCGTGATGACCATGCCCAACGCCTGGGCCGCCGGCACCGTGCTGATCACCGGCGCGACCGGAATGGCAGGTTCGGCGCTGGCACGCCACGTGGTGGCCCGGCACGGTGCGCGCAACCTGGTGCTGCTGAGCCGGCGCGGCCTGGACGCGCCGGGAGCCGCAGAGCTGATGACCGAGCTGTCTGCGGCGGGCGCCCAGGTGCAGGTGGTGGCCTGCGACGCGGCCGACCGCGAGGCGCTGGCCAAGGTGCTCGCCGATATTCCGGTGCAGCGGCCGCTGTCCGGCGTGATGCACGCGGCGGGGGTGCTCGACGACGCGGTCATCTCGTCGCTGACCCCCGAGCGCGTCGATGTGGTGTTGCGCGCCAAGGTCGATGCGGCGTGGAACCTGCACGAGCTGACTCGCGACCTGGATGTGTCGGCGTTCGTGATGTTCTCCTCGATGGCCGGGTTGGCGGGCGCATCGGGCCAGGCCAACTACGCGGCGGCCAACTCGTTCCTGGACGGGTTGGCCGTGCACCGGCGGACGCTGGGGTTGCCGGCGATCTCGCTGGCGTGGGGTCTGTGGGATCAGACCAGCGCCATGACCGGTGCGCTGGGTGCCGCCGACCGGGCGCGGTTCGGCCGGGACGGGATTGTCGCGATGTCGTCGGGTCAGGCCCTGGAGTTGATGGACACCGCGTTGATCATCGACGAGCCGTTCCTGTTGCCGGCCCACATCGACCTCGCCGCACTGCGAGTCAAGTTCGATGCGGGCACCCTGCCCCCGATGTTCGTCGATCTGATCAACGCCCCGACCCGGCGTCAGGTCGACGACTCCCTGGCCGCCGCGCAGTCGAAATCAGCTCTGCTGCAACGACTCGAGGGGCTACCCGAAGACGAGCAGTACGCGGTGCTGCTGGACTTGGTGCGCTCTAACATCGCCACGGTGCTGGGCAACTCGAGCCCGGAGGCCATCGATCCGGACCGGGCGTTCCAGGAGTTGGGCTTCGACTCGTTGACCGCCGTCGAGATGCGCAACCGGCTCAAATCCGCCAGCGGATTGGCCTTGTCGCCGACGCTCATCTTCGACTATCCGAACTCGGCCGCGTTGGCGGGCTATATGCACCGCGAACTCATCGGCGCGGCCGGGGAGAGCGCCCCGGTCGCCGCGCCAGGGGAAGCCGACATTCAACGGGTCGTCGGGTCCATTCCAGTCAAGCGCCTGCGCCAGGCCGGCGTGCTCGAACTGTTGCTCGCGTTGGCGAATGAGGCCGAAGGCACCGCGCAGCCGGCGACCGCCGCGGCGACGTCAGAAAAGGACATCGCCGACATGGACCTCGACGCCCTCCTCAATGCGGCGTTGATGGACGACGACGAGTGACGATGGGCGTGAGTAGTCAGTGAAGATCGCGGTCACCGGGGCCAGCGGTGTACTCGGTCGCGGTCTCGCCGCGCGACTGCTCAGCCAGGGCCACGAGGTGGCCGGGATTGCCCGGCATCGGCCCGAAAGCTGGCCCAGTGCCACTGATTTCGTCGCGGCAGACATTCGCGACGCCGCCGCGGTCAGCCGCGCCCTGGCCGGCGCGGATG
This sequence comes from Mycobacterium numidiamassiliense, assembly GCF_900157365.1. Taxonomy (GTDB): domain Bacteria; phylum Actinomycetota; class Actinomycetes; order Mycobacteriales; family Mycobacteriaceae; genus Mycobacterium; species Mycobacterium numidiamassiliense. The sequence continues at coordinate 2,999,021 of NZ_FUEZ01000004.1, forward strand.
TTGTCGCGCACTGCGCCTGGGCCAACACTCCCGGCCGCGGCGACCGGATCAGCCATCAGGTCAATATCGAGGGCACCCGCAACGTCCTCGCGGCGATGGCCGAAACCGGCGCCAGGCGAATCGTCTTCGCGTCCTCGGCGCAGGTTTACGGGGCGGCAGACGCGCCTAGGACCGAGCATGACGCGCTCAACCCGCACACGGCCGACGGCCACAGCAAAGTCCGGGTCGAGCGCATGCTCGAGGACTCGCAGCTGGACTGGGTCGCGATCCGCTCCGCCGTCATTCTCGGCCGCGGCGTCGACAACTGGGTGCGCCGGGTGCTGGCGTTACCGGTGCTCCCCGACGGGTCCGCCGGTCGCAGCATGCAGGTCGTCCATCTCGACGACGCACTTCGACTGTTCATCCGCACCATCGAGGGCACCGAAAGCATTAGCGGCCCAGTCAATCTCGCCGCTCCGGGCACGCTGAAATTTGCCCAAGTCGCCGCAGCGCTCGGACGTCCCGTGGTCCGGCTGGGCTTTACACCGGCCGAGCTGAAACTGATACAGAGCGCCCCGCTGATGGACACGTCGCGACTGCGCGAGCAGTGGGGGTTCCAGCCGGCGTGGGAAGCCGCCGAGTGCGTCGACGATTTCGCACTGGCCGTGCGTGGCCGCGTCACAGTGGGCACAAAGGTGGTGTCGCTGCCGTGGCGGATGGCCAGCATCGCAGACCTGCCCGCGGTCGACACCCCGACCGAGGACGGGGTCAAGCCCAATTGGGCTGGCCCAGCGGGAGATAACGGGGAATTCGACACCCCGATCGACCCGCGCTTCCCCACTTTTCTGGCCACGAATTTGTCGGAGGCGCTACCCGGCCCGTTCTCGCCGTCGTCGGCGTCGGTCACCGTGCGCGGGCTGCGCGCGGGCGGTGTCGCGATCGCCGAGCGGCTGCGGCCCGGCGGCATCATCGAGCGTGAAATCGCGATGCGAACCGTCGCGGTATTCGCCCACCGCCTTTACGGAGCTATCACGTCGGCGCACTACATGGCCGAGACCGTGCCGTTCGCCAAGCCCACGACGATTGTCAGCAACAGCGGGTTCTTCGGCCCCAGCATGGCTGCGCTGCCGGTCTTCGGCGAGGAGCGTCCACGCTCCGAAACCGGCCGTCTCCGAAGGCAACTGCGGACGGTTCGCAACATCGGGGTCTTCGGCGTCAACCTGATCGGCCTGTCCGCGGGCTCGCCTCGTGACACCGACGAGTTCGTTGCCGATGTCGACCGGCTGGAACGCCTGGCCGGCGGCGATGTCGCACAGCTCGACGATCGTCGGCTGCTCAGCCTGATCTCGTTGGCCCGCGACCAGGTCGTCCACGGCTGGGTGCTGGCCTCGGCATCGTTCATGCTGTGCGCGGCGTTCAACGTCCTCTTGCGCGCGTTGTGCGGGCGAGACACCGCCGCGCCTGCGGGACCCGAACTCGTCAGCGCCCGATCGGTGGAAGCGATGCAGCGGTTGGTGCTTGCGGCGCAACGCGATCCACACGCGGCCGCGCTGCTGACCGAGCCGGGAGACCGGCTGGGCAAGTTGGCCGCCGAGGCGCCGGAGTTTCATGCCGCGGTGCTGGCCGAGCTGGCGCTGATCGGGCACCGCGGCCCCGCCGAGCTTGAGATGCTGTCGACCAGCTACTCCGACGATCCCGAGTTGCTGGTCCGGATGGTGACCAGAGCGATGAGCGCGGCCCCCGCACCGCAGCCGTGGCAGCCGCATATTCCGTTGCACGCCAAGCCCGTTGCATATCTGGCCGCGCGCCAGCTCCGCGACCGCGAAGTTCGTCGCGACAAAGTGGTGCGGGCCAATTGGGTGCTGCGCAACCTGATGCGTGAGTTTGGGCGCAGGTTGGTCGAGGCCGGAGTATTCGATACCGCCGACGATGTCTTCTATCTGCTCGTCGACGAGCTCGACGCGTTGCCCGTGGACGTCGCAGGGCTGGTGGCCCGGCGCCGGGCCGAACAACAGCGGCTGGCCACCGTCGTTCCGCCGACGGTGTTCAGCGGAAGCTGGCAGCCGACCACGGCGTCGTCGCTGGCGCTCACCACCGGCGAGAGCATGCGCGGTGTCGGGGTGTGTGGGGGACGGGTGCGTGGCCGGGTGCGCATCGTGCGCCCGGAAACGATCGACGATTTGCAGCCCGGCGAGATCCTCGTCGCGGAGGTCACCGACGTCGGGTACACCGCGGCGTTCTCGTATGCGGCCGCCGTCGTGACCGAACTCGGTGGCCCGATGTCACATGCGGCAGTGGTTGCCCGCGAATTCGGCTTCCCGTGTGTGGTGGACGTCCAGGGAGCCACCAAGGTGTTGCCATCGGGCGCCCTTATCGAGGTCGACGGCAGCACCGGAGAAATTCATGTGCTCGAGCTGGCCGCCGACGGGCCGGCCGTTGGAGCGCTGAGCGACTAGCGGGCGGTCGCTCACAGCGGCCAGTTGTTCGGCTCCGGGAAATGAAATGCCGCCGCAGGCGGAAGCGGCTGTCGTTCCGCGGTCGATATTGCATCGAGAATCAGCGCGACGTACCTTCGCCAGCCATCGCTGCCCGGGGCCATCGTGGACAGCACGCTGTAGAGCATCCCGATCACCCGCAGCAGATCCTCGGCGACCAGCTCGGAGCGGATGACGCCGTCCTGCTGACCCCGGCGGACCAGCTCGCTGAGCGCTTCGATGAGGGAGTCCGAGATGTCGGCGGTCAGCGATCCGGCCCGTTGCGCGGCGATCAGCAGGCTTTGCTCGCATGCGCCCAGCGATATCGCCGCCTCGAACAATTGGGTGAGTCCATGCAACGCATCGCTGTCGCGGCGAGCCTCCGCGATCGCCGGTGTGAGCTGCTCGGCGACGGCTTGATCCAAGGCAGCCCTCACCAGATCAGCCTTCGCGGGGAATCGGCGGTAGAGGGTGCGTTCACCTACGCCGGCACGGCGGGCGACCGCCTCCACTGGGGCATCGGGGCCCAGCTCGCCGTAGACGTCGCGCGCGGCACGCAGAATGCGTTCAACGTTGCGGGCCGCGTCAGCCCGCAACGGTCGGTCCGCCACCGCCGTCATTGCGACAGCTTAGCTAACGGTTGACTGGCAGTCAGCTGACCTCTAGGCTGCTCTAATTGACAGTCAACTGACACTTAATGGGAAACGCCGGTGATGTCAACAACTTCCGAACTGCGTTCCGACGCTGACCTTCCAGTGCTGCCCGTCCCACGGGCCGCGGGTTGCCCGCTGGCACCCCCAGCTGAATTCGCCGACTGGCGTGCAGAACCCGGTCTGCGACGGGCGATGTTTCACGGCAACCCGATCTGGGTGGTGAGCCGCTACCAGGACATCAGGGCTGCGCTGGTCGATCCGCGCCTGTCCGCGAAAACCCTGCCGGACGCCATGATGCCGACGGATGCCGACAACAAGATCCCGGTGGTGTTCGCGCGCACTGACGATCCCGAGCACAACCGGATTCGGCGCATGCTGACGAGCAACTTCACGTTCCGGCGTTGCGAGGCGATGCGGCCGCAAATCCAGGAGATGGTCGACGGCTACCTCGACGAGATGATCCGCAAGGGGCCGCCGACCGACCTGGTCACTGACTACGGGTTGCCGGTGCCGTCCATGGTGATCGCGTTGCTGCTGGGGGTGCCCCCGGCAGATCTCGGGCTGTTCCAGCATCACACCAGCGTTGGGCTGGACCAGAAGTCGTCCGACGAGGAGAAGACCCGGGCCTTCGGCTCGATGTACGCCTACCTGGAGGAGTTGGTGGAGCGCAAAGAGCGCGAACCCGGCGACGACCTGATCAGCCGCCTGGTCACCGAGTACGTCGCGACCGGCCAACTCAACCATGCGACCGCCGCCATCACCAGCGTGATCATGATGCAAGCCGGCCACGAAACCACCGCAAACATGATTTCGCTGGGAACGGTTGCGCTGCTGCAGCATCCCGACGTCTTCGAGCGGCTCGGCCACAGCGATGACCCGGCCGTCGTCGCGAACATCATCGAAGAGCTGATGCGCTACCTCACCATCGTGGTCAGCCAGGTCGACCGAATCGCGACCGAAGACCTCACTATCGGCGGTCAGCTGATCCGTGCGGGTGAATTCGTCATGATGAACCTGCTCGCCGGCAACTGGGATGCCGATTTTGTCGACAATCCAGAGACCTTGGACGTCGAGCGAAACACGCGTGGGCATTTGGGTTTCGGCTACGGCGTGCACCAATGCATCGGAGCCAATCTCGCTCGCGTTGAGATGCAGGTGGCGTTCTCCACATTGGCTCGGCGCCTACCTGGATTGAAACTGGCGGTGTCGCCAGACGCATTGCGTTTCAAAGAATCCGACATCTACGGCATGAAGGAGTTGCCGGTCAGCTGGTGACCGGCCACCCGCACCAGCATGCAACTCGACCATAGGGAAAAGCCGCCAATGTCAACAATTTCCGATTTGAGCTCTGATACCGATCTTCCGGTCATTCCCGTCGCGCGGGCCGCGCGATGCCCGCTACGCCCGCCGGCCGAGTTCGTCGAGTGGCGAAAGCAGCCCGGGCTGCAACGGGCGATCTACCACGGCGAGCCGGCCTGGGTGGTGAGCCGCTATCAGGACATCCGGGAGGCGCTGCTCGACCCGCGCTTGTCCGCCGACACCATCCCGGCGTCGCTCAAGCCGGAGAGCCCGGACAGCACCGTGCCGGTGATGTTCGCGCGGGTCGACGATCCCGAACATAATCGGTTACGACGCATGCTGACTCGTGACTTCACCTTCCGGCGTTGTGAAAGGATGCGGCCCCAGATTCAGGAGCTCGTCGACCAGCACATCGATCAGATGATCAGTAGTGGGCCGCCCGCGGATTTGGTCGACGACTTCGCCCTGCCGGTGCCATCACTGGTGATCGCGCTGCTTCTGGGTGTGCCCCCCCAGGACCTGGAGCTCTTCCAGCACAACTCTACGGTGGGGCTGCAGACCACCACCACCAACGAGCAACGGGCGCAAGCCTTCGGGGAAATGTACTCCTATATCCAGGAGTTGGTGAATCGCCGCGAGCACGATCCGGGCGATGACTTGATCAGCCGCCTGGTCACCGACTACGTCTTGACTGGCCAACTCACCCGCGAGACCGCGGCGATGGACGGCGTGGTCATGATGCTGGCCGGTCACGAAACCAGTGCCAACATGATTTCGCTGGGAACGGTTGCCCTGTTGGAACATCCCGACGTCTTCAAGCGGCTCGGCGAGACCGATGACCCCGCGTTTGTCGCCAACATCGTCGAAGAGCTCATGCGCTACCTCAGCATCGTGCACAGCCAGGTGGATCGGGTGGCGACCGAGGACTTCGAACTCGGCGGTCAATTGATCCACGCCGGCGACATGGTCCTGATGAACATCCCCGCCGGGAACTGGGACGCCGAGTTCGTTGACAATCCGGATGTATTCGATGCCGACCGAAATACTCGCGGGCACTTAGGTTTTGGCTACGGAGTGCACCAATGTATCGGACAGAACCTGGCCCGCGTCGAAATGCAGGTGGCTTTCGCCACGTTGGCAAAGCGCTTGCCCGGGCTGAGATTAGCGGTAGCTCCGGATGCGCTGAAGTTCAAAGACGCCGACATCTACGGAATGACGGAATTACCGGTCACCTGGTGAGGATTCAATGACGAACGAGCTGCGCTTTGACGGACAGGTCGCCGTGATCACCGGCGCCGGCGGCGGTTTGGGCAAGGAATACGCGCTGCTGCTCGCGTCTCGCGGCGCGCGCGTCGTGGTCAACGACATCGGCGGGTCGGTGACGGGGGATGGTTCGGACACCACGGCGGCCGACACCGCCGCGGCCGAAATCCGGCATCTCGGCGGCGAATCCGTCGCCGACAGCCACAGTGTGACGACCCCGGACGGGGGAGCGGCGATCATCGATACCGCCATGAACACGTGGGGCCGGGTGGACATCGTGATCAACAATGCCGGCATCGTGCGTGATGCGCCCTTCGAGGACATGAGCGCGGACCGCTTCGAACCGTTGCTCGACGTGCACCTCAGGGGCGCGTTTCACGTGACGAGACCGGCTTGGAAAGTGATGCGCGAGCAGGGGTATGGGCGAATACTCAACACGACCTCGGCGGCCGGCATCCTGGGCAACGCCGGCATGAGCAACTACGGCTCGGCCAAAACGGGACTGATCGGCTTCACCCGCGTCCTGGCGGCGGAGGGCGCGGACAAGAACATCAAGGTCAACGCCGTCGCCCCGATTGCGTTCACGCGGATGCTGACCCACTCGATCGACAGCGCCGCACCGCCGGCCGACGCGGCGGCGCAGGCCGTGCTGGACGACCTGACGAACCAATATCTGAAAAGGCTCGACCCGGCGCTGGTCGCGCCGGTCGTGGCATTCCTTTCCCACCGCGACTGCGCGGTAACGGGGGAGATTTATACCATTGGCGCAGGCCATGTTTCGCGATTCTTCGTCGGCAGGACCAAGGGGTTCTACCACCCGGAACTATCCGTCGAGGACGTTCGCGACCAGCTCGACGTGATCCGCGACGAGGCCGGCTACACCGTGCCGGGCGGCCCCGCCGACGAGATGGCCGAGCTCTTTGCGACCATCATGGCCAACTGAGGCAGCACGGCACCACAGCGTATCCAGGCGTTCAGCAGCTGAACGCAATCCCGATGCCGTCGGGCGCCGGCACCGATCGCAGGCAGCCGAACTGCAGAATTCCGGCGCCCGAGAACCGCACCGCCGACTGATGGGCGTAGTTCACGCAGAACAGGCCGGCTTGGTCGGCGCGACAGCGGTAATCGTCGTAGGACAGTGTGTCTCCGATGGCCAATTCGGGTCCATTGCCGTTGACGAACGGGCCCGGGTCGCCGCGGGCCGCGCCGATCTGGAGGCTCATGCCGTCGAAGTCGACCCAGCCGCCCTTCCATTCGCCGTAGGCGGTGTCAGGCCGCGGCGGAGGATTGGCCAGATCGACCAGGCAGACCAGCGCCCCGCCGGTGTGCTTGGAATCAGTCGTGCACGCCACCTTGGCGGCTGCAACCGCGAAGGCGATGTCGCCACCCAATTGGGTGGTGACGCCGTCGCGCGTGACAGCGTGATATCGCGCCGTATCGGCGGCCTGACCTGCCTGGATCCACGCGATGACGTCGGAGATGGCGGCACCGGCGGCAGGTGCGGTCGACGCTCCCGATGCGGTGCTGCCCGCCGGGGCCGTGGTTGTCGTCGTGGGAGCGCCGGATGTCCCGGATTGGCCGTCGCGCTGATGCGAGCATCCGGCAACCAGCAGCAAAAGTGTGACCAGCGCGGCAAACCGCATCCTGTCAGGCTAACCGTCACACCCCGGAATTCACCGCTACGCCCGCCCTACATCCGTAGTGTCGGCTACCGTCGGGCTATGCATGAGCGCACCATCCGCGCACAGACGTCCATCGGCACCGTTGAAGGCTTCACCCGCGACGGGGTTAACCGCTGGCGATCGATCCCCTACGCCCGGGCCCCGCTGGGACGGCTGCGATTCCGGGCTCCGCTGCCCGCGCAGCCGTGGTCGGGAGTGCGGCACTGCCACGGTTTCACCGGGTGCGCGCCCCAGCAGCGTCGCTACACCCTGCTGGGCGTGGGCAGGTACCAGCCGATGGACGAGGATTGCCTCACCCTGAACGTCGTCACACCCGAAATCCCTTCCGTCGAGCCCCTGCCGGTCATGGTCTTCATCCACGGCGGCGGCTACATCCTGGGTAGCTCGGCGACCCCGCTCTATGACGGCGCGGCCTTGGCGCGCCGTGGTTGCGTGTACGTGTCGGTGAACTACCGGCTCGGTGCGCTCGGCTGTTTGGACCTGTCGTCGTTGTCGACCGCGGACATCACCATCGACAGCAATTTGTACCTGCGCGATTTGGTGCTGGCGCTGCAATGGGTTCGGGACAATGTCGCGCAATTCGGCGGTGACCCAGACAATGTCACCATCTTCGGCGAAAGTGCCGGCGCGTGCATCACCTCCGCGCTGTTGGCGGTGCCCGCCGCGAAAGGCCTGTTCGCCCGCGCGATCGCGGAAAGCCCGGCCGCCGGCCTGGCGCGGTCGAAGGAGATCTCCGCCGAATTCGCGAAACGGTTCGCCGACGTGCTGGGGGTACCGGCCCAGGATGCGGCCAGGACGCTGCTGCAAGTATCCGCGGCCCAATTGGTGGAGGCCCAACATGCCCTCATCGATCAGGGCATGGAGAACCGGCTGGGCGCTTTCCCCATCGGTCCGGTCATCGGCGACGACATCCTGCCGGTGGACCCCGTCGAAGCGATGCGCGGTGGTTCGGCCCATCGCGTCCCGCTGATCGTCGGCACCAATGCCGAAGAAGGGCGGCTGTTCACCCGTTTCCTGAAGATGCTGCCGACGAATCAATCGATGATCGAAGAGCTGTTGGCTGACACGGAACCCGATGCCCGCGAACGTATTACGGCTGCCTACCCGGACTATCCGTCGGCGTCGGCGTGCATTCAGCTCGGTGGCGATTTCGCGTTCAGCTCCGCGGCCTGGCAGATCGCCGAGGCGCACAGCACCCACGCGCCCACGTATCTGTACCGGTACGACTACGCGCCGCGGACGTTGCGCTGGTCGGGGCTGGGCGCGACGCATGCCACCGAGTTGCTCGCGGTCTTCGACGTCTACCGCACCCGATTCGGCGCGTTGCTGACGGCCGCGGCCGACCAGCGCGCGGCCCTGCGGGTCAGCGACCAGGTGCAACGCCGGTGGCGGTCGTTCAGCCAGACCGGGGTTCCCGGCGACGACTGGCCTGCCTACGCCCCCGACGACCGCGCGGTCTTGGTCTTCGACCGCAAGTGCCGCGTGGAGTTCGACCCACACCCCGATCGCCGGATGGCCTGGGACGGGTTCTCTTTAGCGCCTTGACCTGGCACGCTGAGCCTCATGCCCGCAGACACCGAGCACATTATCGAACGACCCAGTGAACTCACGACGTCCTGGTTGACCGCGGCTATCGGTGCGGGAGACATTGCGGATTTCTCCGTCGAGCGCATCGGCACCGGCCAGATGAGCGAGTGTTACCGCGTCCAACTGCGGTACACGGATGAAACCGCCGACCCTGATCGGCCGGACTCGGTGATTTTGAAGGTCGCGGCCGGCGACCCGGTGAGCCGGCAAACCGGGGCGGCCCTGGGCCTCTACGAGCGTGAGGTCCGCTTCTACGCGGACATCGCGTCAAGGCTCGGCGGCCCGATCGCGCCGTGCTATCACGGCGCGATCGACGCTGCGACGGGCGTGTTCGATCTACTCCTCGGCGATGCCGGTCCGGCCGTCGTCGGCGACGAAATCGCCGGTGCCACAATCGAACAGGCCACACTCGCCGTCGCCGAACTGGGACGCCTGCACGGTCCGCTGCTCGGCGACGCTTCGCTGGCCGCAGCTCCGTGGCTCAACCGTGACTCGCCGCTGAACCAAGCGATGATCACCGGGCTCTATGCGGGTTTCATCGACCGATACGCAGACCAGATCGCGCCGGAACATCGCGCAGTCTGCGAGCATCTGGTCGGCGCGTTCGACGACTACGCGGCGGCCGAGGCCGAGTCGGGCCGCATCCACGGCCTGGTTCACGGCGACTACCGCCTGGACAACATGCTGTTCGGCACCGACGGCGCCGACCGCGCGCTGACCGTCGTCGACTGGCAGACCGTTTCCTGGGGCCCAGCGCTGACCGACCTGGCGTACTTCATCGGCTGCGCGTTGCCGACCGCGCAACGCCGCGAACACTATGACGCGTTGCTGCGGGCATACCACGAAGCGCTGGGGCCACAGGCGGCGCTCACGCTCGCAGACGTTGCCGAAGGTGTGCGTCGCCAAAGCTTTTTCGGTGTGATGATGGCGATCGTCTCGTCGATGTTGGTGGAGCGCACCGAGCGGGGCGACCGGATGTTCATGACCATGCTGCAACGCAACTGCGACCACGCCCTGGATACCGACGCGTTGGCGACGCTGCCCGCGCCGGCGGCGCCGCAACCGCTGCAACCCTCCGAAGACGACGAGGGCACGCATACACCGACCGCCGAACCGCTGTGGAGCGAGAGCTGGTACGCCGACTTCGTCGATGCCGCACAGGGATTGGGCGGCTGGTTTCGTATCGGCCTGATTGCGAACCAGCAGACCGCGTGGGTTCAGGCGCTCTTGTGCGGACCGGACCTGCCGACGGTGGCCGTCGCCGCCGACGTCCCGCTGCCGCCGGATCCGTGGGTGGTGCGCGCCGACGGGCTGGAGCTCGGCCATGCCGCCAGCACGCCGCTGCAGTGCTACCGGGTCGATCTGCGCGGGCAGGGTCAGTCGTATTCAGACCCGTCCGCCCTGTTGCGTGGGGAGGCGGGAACTCCCGTCGAGCTGACGATGGACCTGGTGTGGGCCACCGACGGGACGCCCTACAAGTACCGGATTACAACGCGTTACGAGATCCCCTGCACCGTGTCGGGCACCGTGACCGTCGACGGCAAAACCTACGAGTTCGACTCGGTGGCCGGGCAGCGGGACCACTCGTGGGGTGTTCGCGACTGGTGGAGCATGAACTGGGTGTGGAGCGCCCTGCACCTCGACGACGGTACGCACGTGCACGGTGTGAACATGCGGATCCCGGGTGTCCCGAATTTCAGCGTCGGTTATGTGCAGGATCCGAAGGGCGCCCTCACCGAATTGGACGCGGTGAACACGCGAGAATCGTTCGACATCAACGGTTTACCTGTCGATGCAACATTGGTCTTCGATCCCGCTGACCTGACCACCAACCTCGAGGTGCACGGCAACGCGCCGGTCCGTCTGACCGCCGAGGACGGGCGGGTGAGCGAGTTCGCCCGCGCCTGGGTCGGCGTCAACACCGCCGATGGCCGCTCCGGCGTCGGCTGGATCGAATGGAACCGCAACTTGGAGCAACGGACATAGCCGCGGCCTCGCACGGCGCGCCATCACCCATCGTGGTGATGGGCGTATCGGGCTCGGGCAAGTCGACGGTGGGTTCCGCACTGGCGCAACGCTTGCGGGTGCCGTTCGTGGACGCCGACACCCTGCATCCGCCATCCAACATCGCCAAGATGAGTGCCGGCGAACCACTCGACGACGACGATCGCAGCCCCTGGCTGGACAAGATCGGTGAATGGCTGGCCGGACACCGTGACGGCGGAGTGGTGAGCTGCTCTGCCCTCAAACGGGCCTACCGGGCCCGGCTGCGCGCACATTGCCCGGGCATCGAGTTTCTCTATCTCAGGGGTTCACCGGAGCTGATCGGCCGCCGGATCGCCGACAGGACAGGGCATTTCATGCCGCCCGCGTTGCTGCGATCGCAATTCGACACGCTCGAACCGCTCGGCCCCGACGAACCTGGCGTCACCGTCGATGTCAGTCAACACGTCGACACGATCGTCGGCGGCGTCCTGGCGCGCTTACAAGCGCGGCAGGCGATGCAGGCCTGAGCGCGCCTACCAGGGGCGGCGCTTGCGCGCCGTGTCGGCCAACTGACCGCCGCGCTCGGCGGCCGTGTCGGCGAACTCGCTCCCGTAATCCCAGGCGGATTCGGCCAGCTCGATACCCCGGGCCCGGGCGGTGTCGGCCAGCTTCTCGCTGCGCTTGCGGGCTTTCTTGGCCAATTTCTCGCTGCGCTTACGCGCCTTCTTCGCCAGCTTTTCGCTGCGGTCGGCGGCGGTGCTGGCGAACTCATGACCCCGCTCCAGGGCGGCGTCGACATACGGTGCGCTGCGCTCGGCTGCGGTGCTGGCCAGTTCCTCGCTGCGCTTGCGCGCCTTTTTGGCCAGCTTTTCGCTGCGGTCGGCGGCGGTGCTGGCCAGTTCGCGGCCTCGTTCCAGCGCTGCTTCGGCGTAGGGTGCGCTGCGGTCGGCTGCGGTGGTGGCGAGTTCGCGGCCTCGTTCCAGCGCTGCTTCGGCGTAAGGCGCGCCGCGTTCGGCAGCGGCACTGGCCAATTCACGGCCACGTTCGGCGCTCGTATGCAGGCCGTGCACGATCTTCTCGCCGAGCTCCGCGAAGTCGGTGTCGTCGGACCCCGGGAGTGCGGAGGACACCCGCTCGGAGAGCCGCTCGGCAGCCCGGCGGCTACGCCACCCGAGTGATGGCTTGCCCGCAGTGTCAGCCGACGCAATCAGCAGGCCGCCCAGCAGACTCAGGTCGGTCAGGAATTGCTGGCGTTTCTCGGCTTTGAGTTGCGGGTCGAGTTCGTTCCAGAACGAGTGGGTTCCGAGGTTGGCCGGAAGCACCGTCAACGCCAGGGCGGCCGATGCGACCCGCGGCAGTCTCCCGCTGGCGAGCAGCACGCCGCCGCCGATCTGAACGATCGCGGTGACTTGCGCGACCGTCTGGGGGTCGCTCGGGATGCGGCTGCCGAGGGGGTCAGGCAGCGACTGCAGGCCGTCGACCGCCGGCGCCGCGGCTTCGGCCGCCGATTTGGGGTTGAGCAGCGAATTGATTCCTTGCCCGATAAACGCCGCGGACAGTAGAGGCCGCGCGATTCTCCGAATCACCATGACAGCTGGGTTACCCGGCCGCACAGCGAACAAACCGACCGGTTATCGCCCCAGCTGGCACTGGTCGCCGGCGCTAGGGTGGGCGTATGCGTGCGTTGGTCATCGTCGACGTACAAAACGACTTCTGCGCGGGCGGTTCGCTGGCGGTGCCTGGTGGGGCGGCCTTGGGCGGCGCCATCAGCGACTACCTGGCCGGCCGGCCCGGCTATCAGCACGTGGTCGCGACCAAGGACTTCCATATCGATCCGGGTGATCATTTCTCGGATCACCCGGATTTCGCCACGACCTGGCCACCCCACTGCATCGCGGGAAGCCCAGGGGCGGATTTTCATCCCGCTCTCGACACCGGTCCGATCGAGGCGGTCTTCTGTAAGGGCGCTTACGCGGCCGGCTATAGCGGCTTCGAAGGCGTCGACGAGAACGGAACCTCGCTGCTCGATTGGCTGCACCAGCGGGGAGTCGACGAGGTCGACCTGGTCGGCATCGCCACCGAGCAGTGTGTCCGGCGGACGGCCGAGGACGCGGTCCGGGCCGGTCTGACCACCCGGGTGCTGGTCGGGCTGACGGCTCCGATCTCACCGGAGTCGGCCGTCACAGCGCTGGCGGGGATGCGGACCGCCGGCGTCGAATTGGTGGAGGGCTAGTCATGGTGGTGCCGCTGGACCGCGAGCGCCTGCTCGCCGCCGTCGAACGATCGCCGCAAGCGGTCACCGCGCATGATCGCGAAGCGTGGGTTGGGCTGTTCACCGTCGACGCCAGCATCGAAGACCCGGTGGGTTCGCGGCCGCATGTGGGCACAGCGGAGATCGGCCGCTTTTACGACACTTTCATCGAGCCGCGCGACATCACCTTTCACCGCGATCTTGACATCGTGTTCGGCACTGTCGTGCTGCGTGACCTGGAGCTTGAGGTGGCGATGGGTCCGGCGGTCACGATGCATATTCCCGCGTACCTGCGCTACGACCTCCGAGAAGCTCACGGCGAGTGGCGGATTGCCGAATTGCGGGCTTACTGGGAGCTGCCGGCGATGATGGCGCAATTCCTGCGGACCGGATCGCGGGCAATGTCGCCAGCGCTGCAGATGTCGCGTGATCTGTTGGTCATTCAGCGGTTGCGGGGCACCGCGGGTTTCATGAGTGGTTTTCGTCGAGTGGGCGCGCGGCACAAAAGGCTGGTGCAGACGTTCCTCGACGCCCTTGCGCGCGGCGACAAAGCGACCGCGATGCGCGCGCTGGCTCCCTCTGCCGCAACAACTTTGGGGGACAACGACGCACTGGACATCGCCGAGCTCGCCGAGCAGCTGTATCGCGCGCAGTGGAGCAAGATGAACGGCTCGGGCCCCACGGTCACCGTGTCATTGAACTCGGGTCATGGCCGGGGCATTATGTTCGCCGACGTCGCGTGGCGAGGCAACACGATCACCAAAATCCGGTATTTTCCCGCCTGAGACCCGCGTGTTCTATCCAGCAACGCCGCAGCCTCACCGGGTACCAAGGACTGCAGGACACAAACGGCCGGAGGTCGGTTACGAGTCACGATCGGAAGCATGATGCTTGATAAGCCGTTCGGGCGGCGCGGCCTGCTGCGGGGGGCCGGCGTGCTCACCGCGGCCTCGCTGGTCGGATCGGGCGCCGGCTGCGCTTCCGACGACGACGCGTTGACCTTCTTCTTTGCGGCCAATCCGGACGAGGCCGCCGCTCGCATGCGGGTCGTCGGTGAATTCCAGCGCCGTCACCCTCATATCAAGGTGCGTCCGGTCCGGTCCGGGCCGGGCATTATGCAGCAGTTGTCGACGTTCTGTGCGGGCGGCAAGTGCCCGGATGTGATGCAGGCTTGGGACCTGAGCTATGCCGAGCTGGCCGACCGGGGAGTGTTGCTGGACCTGAACGGTTTTCTGGCGCGCGAACAAGCCTTCGCGACGCAGTTGAAGGCGGAAAGCATTGGGCCGCTGTATGACACGTTTGCGTTCAACCACGGGCAATTTGCCTTTCCGGAGCAGTGGTCCGGAAATTTCTTGTACTTCAACAGACAGCTGTTCGCAGACGCCGGAGTGCCGGAGCCGCCCCATACCTGGGACAAGACCTGGACGTTCGCCGAATTCGTCGACGCGGCCACGGCGTTGACCAAGCGGGACGGATCGGGACGGTCCACGCAATGGGGCTTCGTCAACACCTTCGTCTCCTACTACTCGGCTGGGTTGTTCGCCATGAACAACGGGGTGCCGTGGTCCAGCCCGCAGAAGAACCCCAGTCACCTGAATTTCGACAATCCCGCATTCATGGAGGCCGTGCAGTTCTACGCCGATCTGTCCAACGAGCACAACGTCGCCCCCAATGCGTCCGAGGTGCAGTCGATGTCCACACCTGACCTGTTCGCATCGGGCAAGGCGGCGATGGCGCTCGGCGGCCACTGGCGATACCAGACCTTCATGGCCGCCGAGGGCTTGGATTTCGACGTGGCCCCGTTACCGGTAGGACCGTCGCTGCCCCACGGACGCAGCGCGTGCTCCAACATCGGCACCACCGGACTGGCCATCGCGGCGAGCAGCCAACGCAAGGATCAGGCATGGGAATTCGTCAAGTTCGCCGCGGGCCCGGTCGGGCAGGCGATCATCGCTGAATCGTGTCTGTTCGTCCCGGTGTTGCGGTCGGTGTTGCACTCGGAGGGATTCGCCAAGGCCCACCGCAGGATTCGCAATCTCCCGGTTCTGACCGAAGGGCCGTCCTATTCCGAGGGCCTACCCGTCACCCCGGCATGGGAGAAGGTCGTGGCCCTGATGGACCGCGACATGGGACCCGTATTGCGAGGAGCCCGCCCGGCTACATCACTGACCGGGCTATCGCGAGCCGTCGACGAGGTGTTGGGCAGTCCATGACGTCGATCGACACCTCCGCACAGTCCACGCCGGCCGGCGCAACACCACCAGCACGGCGGACGCGTCCCTCGCGCCGGCGCGCCCGGGCCGGTCGCCTCTTCGTCGCACCGAACCTGCTCGCGGTCGCGGTGTTCATGGTCTTTCCGCTCGGCTTCTCGCTGTACATGAGCTTTCAGCGCTGGGATGTATTCAATCCGCCAAAGTTTGTGGGCCTCAAGAACTTCGAACAGCTTTTCACCTCCGATCCGTTGTTCCTCATCGCTATCCGCAACACCGTAGTCTTCACCGTCGGAACGGTCGTGCCGACCATCTTGATCAGCCTCGTCGTTGCCGCGGTATTGAACCGGAAAGTCAAGGGCATCGCGATTTTCCGGACAATCGTCTTCATGCCGCTGGCCATCTCGTCGGTGGTGATGGCGGTCGTGTGGCAGTTCGTTTTCAACACCGACAATGGGCTGCTCAACATCATGCTGGGCTGGATCGGAATCGGCCCGATCCCCTGGCTGGTCGACCCCAACTGGGCGATGGCCTCGCTGTGCATCGTCAGTGTGTGGCGAAGCGTTCCGTTCGCCACCGTTATCCTGATGGCCGCCATGCAAGGCGTTCCCGAAACCGTTTACGAGGCAGCCAGGATCGACGGCGCGGGCGAGGTACGGCAGTTCGCCTTCATCACGGTGCCGCTGATCCGCGGATCGATATCGTTTGTCGTGATCATTTCGATCATCCACGCGTTCCAGGCATTCGACGTGGTCTACGTCCTCAACGGCAGCAATGGCGGTCCGGAAACCTCAACATATGTTCTGGGCATCATGCTCTTCCAGCACGCCTTCTCGTTCTTGGAGTTCGGCTACGCTTCGGCGCTGGCATGGGTGATGTTCGCGATCTTGCTCGTGCTGACCGTGATTCAGTTGCGGATCACCCGGCAGCGTTCCTGGGAGGCATCTCGTGGCCTTAGCTGAGCGCGTGGTCAAGGGGACCGTCGTTCGTGCTGTTCCGGTCTATGCCGCACTGGTCGGCATCGCGTGGTTCTGGCTGTTCCCGGTGGCCTGGGCGGTGTCGGGCTCGCTGAAACGGGAAGGCGAGATCAGCCAGCCCATAATGTTTCCCGCCCAGCCGCAGTGGTCGAACTACGCCGACGTGTTCAGGCTGATGCCGTTCTGGCGGATGTTCTTCAACACGGTGCTGTATGCAGGCTGCGTCACCGCCGGACAGGTCTTCTTCTGCTCATTGGCTGGATATGCCTTTGCGCGCTTGCAATTTCGCGGTCGCGACACGTTGTTCGTTTTGTACCTCGGCACCCTGATGGTGCCGCTTACCGTGACCGTGATTCCGCAGTTCATCCTGATGCGGATCGCGGGTTGGGTCGACACCCCGTGGGCGATGATCGTGCCCGGCCTGTTCGGCAGCGCGTTCGGGACCTACCTCATGCGGCAGTTCTTCCAGACGCTGCCCGGCGATCTCGAGGAAGCCGCGATCCTAGACGGCTGCTCGCCATGGCAGATTTACTGGCGGATTCTGCTGCCCCATGCCCGACCCGCCGTGATGGTGCTCGCCGTGCTCACCTGGGTCAACGTCTGGAACGATTTTCTGTGGCCGCTGCTCATGCTTCAGCGCAACAGCCTGGCGACGCTGACGCTCGGCCTGGTCCGGCTGCGCGGGGAGTACGTCGCGCGCTGGCCGATCATCATGGCGGCCTCGATGCTCATCATGGTTCCGCTGGTCGTTATCTACGCGTTTGCGCAGCGGTCCTTCGTCCGTGGCATCGCGGTAACCGGAATGAGTGGGTGAGGCGTGGCTTCGGTGAGTTTCGAGCAAGCGACACGCTGCTATCCGGGCGCCGACCGGCCGGCCCTGGATGGCCTTGACCTGTTCGTCGACGACGGCGAGTTTGTCGTGCTGGTAGGGCCATCGGGATGCGGCAAGACGACGTCGCTGCGCATGGTGGCCGGACTGGAGACGGTGGACGCCGGATGCGTGCGGATCGGCGACCGCGACGTCACCCACGTCGATCCCAAAGATCGCGATGTGGCGATGGTCTTCCAGAACTACGCCCTGTACCCGCACATGACGGTGGCACAGAACATGGGCTTCGCGCTGAAGATCGCGAAGACCCCGAAGGCCGAGATTCGCGAGCGGGTTCTGGACGCGGCGAAACTGCTTGACCTGCAACCGTATCTGGATCGCAAACCCAAAGACCTGTCCGGTGGTCAACGTCAACGGGTGGCGATGGGACGTGCGATCGTGCGCCGCCCACAGGTGTTCCTGATGGACGAACCACTGTCCAATCTCGATGCCAAGTTGCGGGTGCAGACCCGCAACCAGATCGCCGCCCTGCAGCGCCGGCTCAAGACCACCACGGTCTACGTCACTCACGACCAGGTTGAGGCGATGACCATGGGTGACCGCGTCGCGGTCCTGCGTGACGGCCTGCTGCAACAGTTCGCGGCGCCGCGCGAGCTCTATCGCAATCCCGCGAACGTCTTCGTGGCCGGCTTCATCGGATCGCCTGCGATGAATCTGTTCACTCTTCCCATCGTCGATTCGGTCGTCTCGCTGGGGGATTGGTCGATCCAACTGCCGCGTGAAATCACCGGTACCGCAAGTGAAGTCGTGGTGGGAGTCCGTCCCGAGCATTTCGAGCTGGGTGGCCTCGGCGTCGAGATGGAAGTCGACGTGGTCGAGGAGCTCGGAGCCGATGCTTACCTCTACGGCCATATCGCCGACGGGGGCAAGGTGATCGCCCAGAACGTCGTTGCGCGCGCCGACGGCCGTAACCCACCGCAGAAGGGCAGCCGGGTGCGTCTGCATCCCGAACCCGGGCACCTACACTTTTTCGGAGTCGACGGGAAGCGGATCGCAGTGTGACGATGCGACCAAGCGATCGACGATGCTATTTTGGCTGGACCGCAAGTACATTGACGCGGACCTAGGGGGTCGTTGTGGACTCGGTTGATCTGGTCTGCGAAGGCGGTGGCGTTCGGGGTATCGGCCTGGTCGGAGCGGTGGATGCGCTGGCCGCGGCCGGCTACCGGTTCCCGCGGGTCGCGGGGACCAGCGCGGGTGCGATCGTCGGATCCCTGGTCGCGGCACTGCAGCATGCCGGTGCACCGCTGAGCCGGCTCGCCGAAATCATGCGCAGCATCGATTACCGAAAGTTCCTCGACCGCAACCTGATTGGACACATTCCACTCATCGGTGGGGGACTGTCACTGTTGGTGTCCGACGGTGTATACCGCGGCGCGTATCTCGAACACCTGGTGGCCGAACGGCTTGCCGAGTTCGGCGTCCACACCTTCGGCGACCTGCGCACCGGCGACGAGCCCGACCAGTTCGCCTGGTCGCTGGTCGTGACCGCCAGCGACCTGTCCCGGCGCCAACTGGTGCGTATTCCGTGGGACCTGCCTTCATACGGCATTGACCCGGACACATTTCCGGTCGCCCGCGCCGTGCACGCCTCGGCTGCGATTCCCTATGTGTTCGAGCCCGTCCGAGTCGGCGGCGCCACCTGGGTGGACGGCGGATTGCTCTCCAACTTTCCGGTGGACCTGTTCGACCGGCCCGGGCCGCGCTGGCCGACCTTCGGGATCCGGCTGTCGGCGCGACCGGGCATACCGCCCACCCATCCGGTGCACGGGCCGGTGTCGTTGGGGCTCGCGGCGATTGAGACGTTGGTGAGCAATCAAGACAATTCGTACATCGACGACCCCTGCACGGTTCGTCGCACTATCTTCGTGCCGGCTGACCAAGTGAGCCCGATCGACTTCGATCTCAGCGAAGAACAACGCGAAGCCCTCTATCAGAGCGGATTGCAAGCGGGTCAGAAGTTCTTGAAGACCTGGAACTATGCGGACTATCTGTCGGCGTGCGGTGGCCCAGTCAAACCGTCGACGTAGGGCGCGCCGTCACCCGGTTGTCCAAAAGCCTTCCTAATATTGCCGAGTGGACGATCGCTACGGAACCGATGTTCTCGCCGCGGGTCGGCGCAAGCCCCGCTCGACAGAGCATCCGGCGGAGCTGGGCCTGGTCGTCGAGGACGTGGAGAGCGGCTACGTCGGCGCCGTGGTTCGGGTGGAATACGGCCGCGTGCAACTCGAGGATCGTCACGGCCGCACCCGCGGCTTTCCGCTGGGACCCGGCTATCTGTTGGAAGGCCGCCCGGTCATCCTGACCGCGCCGCGGCGTTCGGCGCCCACCGGCCCCAGTCGGACGGCGTCGGGCTCGGTCGCGGTACCGGGTGCCCGTGCCCGGGTCGCGCGGGCGAGCCGGATCTATGTTGAGGGCCGTCATGACGCCGAACTCGTCGCGCAGGTCTGGGGGGAGGACTTGCGCATCGAAGGTGTCGTCGTTGAACACCTCGGGGGCGTCGACGATCTGGTGGGCATCGTGGCGGAGTTTCGTCCCGGGCCGCGCCGCCGGCTCGGCGTCCTGGTCGACCACCTTGTCGCGGGTTCGAAGGAGACGCGGATCGCCGAGGCCGTGCGCAACGGGCCGGGCGGTCCCGACACCCTGGTGGTCGGTCATCCCTACGTCGACATCTGGCAGGCGGTCAAGCCGCAGCGGCTCGGCCTGAAAGCCTGGCCGGCAGTGCCGCGCCACATCGAGTGGAAGCGCGGTGTGTGTCAGGCGCTCGGCTTGCCACATGCGAGCCAGGCCGACATCGCCGCGGCATGGCGGCACATCCGGTCGCGCGTGCGGGACTGGAACGATGTGGAGCCAGAACTGATCAGCCGGGTCGAAGAACTCATCGACTTTGTGACGCAGCCGGGGTGATGAGCACTTCCGGCCCGGCCAAGCGCCCTTAACCACGGCGGCAAGTTAGGTTAGGCTAACTCGAGGGTCCCGATCCGCGGGACAGGAATCGGACGCATGCAGGGCGTATTCGGAATCTTCCTCGGCACGTTCCTCATTGGCCTGCGGGAAGGCCTCGAGGCGACGCTCATCGTCAGCATCGTCGGCGCCTTCCTCAAGCGAAACGGCCAACCGATGCGTCCGATGTTCGCCGGCGTCGCCTTGGCCGTGCTGATCAGCGTCGCGGTGGGCGTCGGCCTGGATCTGCTCTCGGCGACCCTGCCGCAGGCTCAGCAAGAGATGATGGAAACCGTCATCAACGCCGTCGCCGTGGTGTTCGTGACGTCGATGATCATCTGGATGAATCGCAACGCCGCGCGACTCAAGGGCGAACTCGAACATGAAGCCCAGCAGGCGCTCAACCGCGGCGGCGCGCTGGCACTCGTGGTGATGGCCTTCCTTGCGGTGCTCAAGGAGGGCTTCGAGACCTCGGTGTTCCTGCTGGCCGCCGCGGAGACGTCCCACGGCAACCGTTGGATGGCCGTGCTCGGCGGCGCGACGGGAATCGCGTTGTCGATAGCGCTGGGTGCCGGCCTCTACTACGGCGGCCTGAAACTCAACCTCGGCCGCTTCTTCCGCATCACGGGTGTGTTCTTGGTGCTGATCGCCGCGGGGTTGGTACTCGGCGGACTGCGCACCGCGCACGAGGCCGGCTGGGTCACCGTCGGCCAGCAACAGGCCCTGGACCTGTCTGCCTGGATACCCAGCCAGTCCGTGCTGGGCGCGCTGGTCACCGGGGTGTTCGGTATCCCCGCCGACCCACGCCTGGTCGAAGTAATGGGCTGGCTGCTCTACGCGGTGCCCGTGCTCGTCGTCTTCCTGTGGCCGGCCCGGCGTGCCGCGACACCGCGAACCCGGAGCCGCCTACTGGCCGCCACCTCGGCACTGCTGCTCATCGTCGCGGCGATACTGGCGATCACGACGCCCGCCGGCAGCTCGCCGCGCGCCGCGCGCACCGTCACCGACCGCTCGGGTCACACGGCCAAGGTGGCGATGATGACTGGGCCGCACGGACGCGAGCTGACGGTAGCCCCGGAGGGCAGCTCGACCGTCAGCAGCATCACGCTTATCCCGGCAGGCGACCAAACGGTGGATGGCTTACCGGTACAGGCATGGCAGGCTTCAGAGGCTGCCGGGGCCGATGGTGCGCCGGCAGTCACGCTGGACCAGTTGCTGAGCATGACGGGGGGCCGGCTGCCGGTCGGTCTCGCGATTGGCCGCACGCCGGGGCCCTTTCTGGGGCAATGGGTTACGACCACCGTGTATACCGTGCTCGCACAAGGTGATTCCGTGATATCGGCGCAAGCGACGAGCAACCGCACGGCGATACTGACCGGCGGTGGGCTGACCGGGGCCAAGACCGTGAGTCTTGGCGGGTTACCGACGGACTGGTCCACGTCCAGTGCCGAAGACCACTCGACGACGGCCGAGATCGTCGCGAACGACCGCGACCACGCCGAGGGGCGGTTGTGGCGAGTCTGGGCGCCGTTGGCTATTGCCGGTCTCGCGCTGGTGTGCGCTGTCGGCGATAGCCTCGGTGCGCAGTGACCGCAGCCAAGTTGAGGAGAGGAAGTCGATTGATGGTGAGTCGCACCGCCCGGGCAGCGTGCCGGTCTCGTGAATTCGTCTTGACTGCAACGGTTTTGGCTACGACGTCAGTCTTGCCGCTGGCCGCGTGCAGCCACTCGAACAGCCAATCGAGCCCCGCGGGATCCGGGCAAGCCGGCGGGCCGAACGCGGTCAAGGTGACGATGGCCAACAACGGCGGAAAAGACGGTTGCGCGCTGAACACGACCAGCGTGCCGGCCGGTCCGGTGACCTTCACGGTGGCCAACACCAGCGCACCGGGAATCACCGAAATGGAGTTGCTCAGGGATCAGCGCATTGTCGGTGAGAAGGAGAATCTCGCACCCGGGCTGGATCCGGTGTCGTTCACCGTCACGTTGGACGGCGGCTTGTATCAGTTGTACTGCCCGGGCGCGAGCACCGAATACCAAACCCTGACGGTGACGGGCAGCGCACCGTCCGCACCGACGGGCACGGTGGCGAGCATCTTGAGCCAGGGCACCAAGGATTACGCGGTGTACATCGTCAACCAGATCGGCCAGCTCAACGACGGCGTCAAAGCCCTCGATGTGGCCGTGCAGGCGGGCAACGTCGACGCCGCCAAGGCCGCGTATGCCAAAGCGCGACTGTTCTGGGAGCGGTCGGAGTCCACCGTGGAGGGCTTCGTGCTGCCGGGCTTCGCCGCCGGGGACAACGCCGGCAGCCTCGACTACCTGATCGACATGCGCGCGTCCACCCCGGTCGATGCCAAAGTGGGGTGGAAGGGTTTCCACGCCGTCGAGCGTGACCTGTGGCAGGGCAACGCGATCACCCCCGCCACCAAGGCGCTCAGCACCGAATTGGTCGGCAACGTAGGCAAATTGAAGGACATCGTCGCCTCGCTGCAATACAAGCCCGAAGATTTGGCCAACGGCGCCAGCGATCTGATCGAAGAGGTGCAGAACACCAAGATCACCGGCGAAGAGGAGGCCTTCAGTCACATTGACCTGGTCGACTTTTCGGGCAACGTGGAAGGCGCCCAGCAGGCCTACGCCTCACTGCGGCCGGGTCTGCAGAAGATCGACGACAATCTCGTCACGCAGATCGATCAGCAGTTCCAGGCGGTCCTCGGTGTGCTGGACGGCTACCGCGACCCGTCGGCGCTGGGCGGCTACCGGACCTACACACCAGCGCTGCAGGCGAGCGACGCAACGAAACTGACCGCAGTCATCCAGCCGCTGCATCAGAGCCTGTCCACAGTCGCCCAAAAAGTCGTCACAGCCAACTGACCATGACAGACGACGCTGACGCAGCGGCACAGACGGATACCACCGCCGTCTCGCGTCGCCGCATGCTCGGTGGGAGCATGCTGGCCGGGCTGGCCGGCACCGCCGTCGGTGCCGCAGGCGGCGGGTTCGCCGGCTATGCGGCCGCGACCGCCAGCGGCGGCTCGGCTGGTGGGGGAGACGACACCGTCGACCTGCGCCGTAGCTACCCGTTCTACGGACAGGGCCATCAAGGCGGAATCGCCACGCTCCCACAGCGTTACGCGGTGTTCATGTCCTTCTCCCTGGCCGCCGGGGCCGGCCGGGCCGATCTACAGGCCCTGCTGGCACGCTGGTCGGCCGCGGGCGCGGTGCTGCAGCAAGGAAAGCCCGTCGGGACGGTGCAACCCCAGGTCGATGTTCAGCCGCCCACCGATACCGGCGAGGCCTACGGGCTGAGCCCAGCCAGCCTCACCGTCACGATCGGCTTGGGGCCCTCACTGTTCGGCGACCGTTTCGGGCTGGCCGCGCGGCGGCCGGCGGTGTTCACCGAACTGCCGCCGCTGGACGGGGACAACCTCGATCCGCGGCTGCACGGCGGGGACTTGTCGGTGCAGGCTTGCGCCGACGACCCCCAGGTCTGCTATCACGCCGTGCGGAACCTGGCCCGCCTCGGCCGCAATATCGTCTTCCCGTTCTGGGCGGTGCTGGGCTTCGGGCGTGCGTCGGCCGGACCCGGTCAGCTCACGCCGCGAAACCTGTTGGGATTCAAGGACGGTACCCGCAACATCGCCAGCGACGCGGAGTACGCCCGTTTCGTCTGGGTCGACAACAGCGACCAGGCTTGGATGAACGGGGGCACCTATCAAGTCGTCCGCAAGATCCGGATGCTGCTGGAGACCTGGGACGTCGATCGGATCGGCAATCAGCAGAAGATCTTTGGCCGTACCAAAACCGAAGGAGCGCCGCTGAGCGGCAAGGCCGAATTCGATACGCCGAATTTCTCCGCCAAAGACGCCGACGGCAATCCGCTCATCGATCCGCTGTCCCACGTCGGCTTGGCGGCCAGGGAGAACAACGATGGCATCATGATCCGCCGGCGCTCCTACAACTACACCGACGGCCTCGATGCCAACGGCCAACTCAACGCCGGCCTGTTGTTCATCTCGTATCAAAAAGATCCGAACGATTTTATTCGTCTGCAGAACCGGCTCGGCGCCCACGATCTGCTCAACGAGTACATCCGCCACATCGGCTCAGCTATCTTCGCGATCCCGCCGGGACCCCAGGAAGGCCACTTCATCGGCCAAAGCCTGTTCAGTTGAGCAACGCTTCCTCTGCCGACTCTCCGTGTCGCAACCCCGGCGGGCCGTAGCAAGCGATGCTGTTGAGACGCCGATCAATCCGTCGGGCCGCCGTCACGTTTCGGCACCCGCAGAGCACTAACCGCATGAAGATCACTCACTAAGGAGGAAGTCCATGAGCGACGTGCTCGTCATTGATGCTGAAGGCCTCGACCGGCTGTCCTGTAACGCCAAGGCCAACCCGGAAACCGGCAAGAAGACTCTCAAAGCCAAGACAGTGTGCGAGACCGGGTTCCGCAACATGACCTATGTTCGGGATCTCGCCCCGATGCTGGTGGGTGAGCCGCCGGCGCTGCTCGGTGACGACTCGGCGCCCAACCCTTCGGAGACGGCGTTGGCGGCGCTGGGATCGTGCGTCTCGGTGGGCCTGCTGGCGAACGCGACACACCGTGGCGTCACCTTGACCAAGATCGAGGTCGAGATGGAAGGTGACATCGACATCTCGGCGGTGTGGGGGGTGGGCGACACCCCGGAGGGCAAGCTGCTCGGGTTGAGCGCGGTGCGTTGCAAGGTGACGCTGGCCGGCGACGCTGATGAGGCGACGCTGAAGGAGATTCACGACAACGCCATCGCCTGGTCACCGGTCGTGAACACCTTCCGCAACCCGGTAAGCGTCGACTCGACCCTGGCCATCGGCTAGGGACTAAGGACGGGAAGCCCACGGTGGCAAGGACATTGACCAAGTCAGAATTGGCGGAGGCTATCAAGCTGGCCCGGCTCAAACACGGTTTGAGCTGGGCGCACATCGCGGAGTCGATCGGCAAGGATCGGGCGTGGACGGTTGCCGCGCTGCTCGGGCAGCATCCGCTGTCGGCCGACGAAGCCAGGATCGTCGCCGAACTGCTTGAACTCGACAGCGAAGCCGTCACCGTCTTGCAGCTGACGCCGTATCGGGGCAGTGGTCAGGCCGTGGCATCCGATCCGACGATCTACCGGTTCCACGAGGCGCTGTCGGTATACGGGCCGGCGATCAAGGAGCTCATCAATGAGGAATTCGGCGACGGGATCATGAGCGCCATCAACTTCCGGCTCAGCGTGCAGCGCCGTCCGGACCCGCAGGGCGATCGAGTGGTCGTCACGTTCGATGGCAAGTTTCTCGACTACGCATGGCAGCACGCAGAACAGGAGGACAGACCGTGACCGCGGCCATCGATGCCGGAATCGGCCTGCTCGATACGGAATTACTGCCCGACATTCGTGCCCATGCCGACGCGCTGGACCGGGACGAAGACACGTCCCGGCGCAGCTTCGCCGCGCTCGGGGCGGCAGGCCTGCTCGGGCTCGGTGCGCCGGGCAACGCCGATGGACAGCTTCCGCGGATGGCCGACGTGATAGCCAAGATCTCCGCGGAATGCATGAGCACCGGGTTTTCACTGTGGGCCCACCGGATGGCGATCGAGTACTTGCTCACGGCCGCAACACCATTCGGTACGGAGGCGGCCGAGCGGCTACTTGACGGAACGACCCCCGGAGTTACCGGTATGGCGTCGGCCTTCAAGGACGCAGCCGGGTGCGGCAGCCTCGACCTGACGGCCACGCCGGTCGACGGCGGCTACCGGCTCAGCGGCGCGATCAGGTGGGCCAGCAACTTGTACGACGACTCGTTGATGATCACCGCGGCCCGAACCGAGGACGGCGAGAAGCTGATCGTGGCGCTGCCGTTGAACACCTCCGGTGTCGTGCTCGGCGACCACTTCGCGCTGCTGGCAATGGGTAGCACGGCGTCGTCGTATCTCAAACTGCACGAAGCGTTTGTCGCATCCGAGCAGGTGTTGTCCACCGACTTCCTGCCGTTCCTGAACACGGTACGTCCCACCTTTCTCGTCCTGCAGTCGGCGATGTGCCTCGGGCTGACGACAACCACCCTTGCTCAAAGCCGGCTCGGACTGGCCGGGGTGAACGCGGTGTTCACCGACGAGGTCGAGGAAGTCGCAGCTGGGCTCGCGGCAGCGCAGGAGGCGTTGGCGAGCGCGGCGGCGGCGGTGGGCGGGCGACAGCCGCCCAGTAAGAAGGAGTTGCTGACGCTTCGGCTCGCATCGGCTGAGATCGCGAGTGCCAGTGCCGCATTGGAGATTAGGACGGCGGGCGGCAAGGGGTACGCGAGCCGGACGCCGGCTAGCCGGCGTTATCGCGAAGCCGCGTTCATTCCGGTTCAATCGCCGTCAGAGGCTCAATTGCGTTGGGAACTCAGTCGATGCCAGTGAGCGTCGGCCTGGGCCGACGGTGACTTCGGAGACGTCCGGCACGTCGTCACCCGAAGGTCCTGAACCTGCGGCCGAGCAATCGGTAGGCGGCATTGCGCTGAGTAGCTTGGTGCGTGATTTTCATCGGCCGATGCTCAATTTCGCTCGCACCATGGTGAATTCACCGGCATTGGCCGAAGAGGCGGTGCAAGAGGCATGGGTGCAGGTTTTGCAGTCGTCGAATTCGTTTGAAGGACGGTCATCAGTGGCTACCTGGCTGTTCGCCATCGTCAAGAACACCGCCTCGCGCCACCGACGGCGTGAGTCGCGCATCCGCGAGCATGAAGTGCTGGCCGCCGGTGACGATGCCATCGAGCCGCTCTCGGGTCGCATGCACCCGGCCGGACACCCTGACGCCGGGCACTGGAGCGTCCCGCCGTCGCGGCGATTTCTCCCCGAAGACCGAACCGTCGCAGCCGAACTCGTCGGGTATCTGCGCGCGGCGTTGGATGCGTTGCCGGCGCGGCAACGTCAGCTGGTGATCCTTCGCGACCTCGTCGGCGCCTCGGGGGAAGAGGCGGCGTCGATCCTGGAACTGTCCGCCGAGGCGCAGCGCGCCCTGCTTTACCGCGCCCGGGGGAACCTGCGTAACGAACTGGAGAAGGTCTACCAACGATGACTATTTACGACAACACCGTTCCGGCGATCGATTGCGTCGATTTTGTTCGACTCGTCGACGACCTTGTCGACTCCGACCCACAGCAGTGGGGAGCCATCGTGGCAAAGCATCTCGAGGAATGCCCTCCGTGCCTGACTTACCTGCAGCAGATGCTCGATCTCAAAGTCCTGCTCAATCATGTCTTCGACGGCGACAGGCTCACCGACGACGACATCGCGGGGGTGTTGAGCGCCATCAAGACCCTCAGGAACGACCGCGACAGGTAGATCTCGAAGGCACTGAAGTCCCGACGCTTGGGGACTAAAGCCTCACGACCGACGCCATCGCCGGCTTGTAGCGTTGCTCCTGACGAAGGGAGAACGAAATGTCCGTAACGGGAAAGCATCTCGGAATTGTCGTCGCGGCCGACGGCTCGCCGGCCTCGGATGCGGCAATCTGTTGGGCAGCACGCGACGCGGCAATGCGAAGCATCCCGCTGACCATTGTTCACGCGGTGGTCACCCCCATGGCGACCTGGCCGCCGGTTCCATACCCGGATTCCTTGCTGGTGGGGCTGGAGGACGAAGGTCGCAAGATCGTCGCGCACGCAGTCAAGATCGCCGACGAGTCGATGCCGGTTGACGCGAAAGCCGCCGTCACCACCAAACTCATCTATTCGACCCCGGCGCTTGCGTTGGTCAAAATGTCCGACGAGGCGGAGTTGATCGTGGTCGGCAGCTCTGGACACGGAATGCTGGCCCGAGGTCTGCTGGGTTCGGTTAGCTCGAGCGTGGTGCACCATGCCAATTGTCCCGTCGCGGTCATTCGCGACGAGGATCCGTTGATGCCGGATCCGCAGCACGCCCCCGTCCTGGTGGGGATCGACGGATCGCCGGCTTCTGAGCTCGCGACGGCCATCGCGTTCGACGAGGCTTCCCGTCGTGGCGTCGATCTGTTGGCCCTGCACGCATGGAGTGACGTCGCGGTGATGGATATTTCGGGACTGGACTGGTCTGGGGTAGAGGCCGAAGCCGAGCGCAGTCTGGCCGAGAGCCTGGCAGGCTGGCAGGAACGCTATCCCGACGTCAAGGTGCACCGACTGATCGTGCGCGATCGACCCGCACGGCAGCTCGTGGAGCAGTCAGAGAAGGCGCAGCTTGTCGTCGTGGGCAGTCACGGTCGCGGCGGCTTGAGCGCGATGCTGGGCTCGGTCAGCAACAGCGTCCTGCACTCCGTGCGGATGCCGCTCATCGTCGCCCGGCCGGCGTAGGAGCTGAGCGGCCCGCGCGCACAATGTCGCAACGTCGCGTCCGGCGCACATCACCGTTCGGTCCGGACGCACCAAGACGGCCGTAGCGGCGCCCCGGCGCAGCCATCTCGCCAGCGGGCTGCCTGGGTGAGCGACCAACACGACGGCGCCGAGGTGCCGCAGTGTCATGTCGTCGGTGGGCGGCGGGCGGTGCAGAGCGATCAGGGCGAAGCCGCCGCCGAGGGCGTCATCGAGCCGTTGGCCGTCTGGAAGCAAGGGATTCGGGCACAGCGTGCCCGGGAGGCGATGTGACCGAAGGGATTTGGACACCAGCGCCGACGCATTCAGTGGCGGTGTCGCGGAATCGACGACCTTGTCGCGCACGCCGGGAATCAGCCGCAGCCGGGGCAGCACCAGGCGGCGGATCAGGTCACCGGGCCGGCCTCCCTGGGTCATGGCCCGGCCGACGTTCAATGCCAGCCGGATCATGAGAAGGGTGTGCGGTTTCCGTTCCTGCTCATAGCTTTCCAGGATGTCGGCGGCAAGGGTGCCGTGGCAGACGGCGGCGATTTTCCAGGCGAGGTTCATCGCATCGCGGATGCCTGCCCCCATGCCTTGACCGACGAATGGGGGAGTGAGGTGGGCCGCGTCGCCCAGAAGAAACGTGTTCCCCCGACGCCACCGGTCGGCGATCTGTGCGCGAAATGTGTACTCGGTCACGCGCTGCACAGTCAGTTCGCTGTCCGGTACCTGTGTGGTCCACGGCGAGATCAGTGAACGCAGGGCGGTCAACGACGCGAATTGGTCGGCACTTTCGCCGGCCAGCAGTTGAAACTCCCAGCGGTAGCGGGTCGGTCCGATCCGCATATAGGTGCCCGCGCGCTCCGGGTCGCATACTTGATGCACGCCGTCCCACTGACGCAGGTCGGCCTCGCTGGACACGTCAGCGACAAGCCAGCGCTGCTCAAAGTTCAAATCCCGCATCGAAGAGCCGATCTGGGCGCGTACGGTGCTGTTGGCGCCGTCGCAGCCCAGCACGTAATCGGCGTCGACCTCGTGCAGCTGGCCGCCTCCGCGGTCGGTATACGTGACCCGCACCCGGCCTTCACGGTCGGCGACCGCGATCACCTCGGCGTTACCGCGCAATTGGACGTTCGGGTAGCGCGAGAGATTGGCACGCAGCAGCGTCTCCAGCTCCGGTTGATCGAACATGTTGGCCTGCGGGAAGCCGTTGTCGCTGCGCGAGGTGTCGCGGGTGAATTCGGCAAGCACCCGCGACCGCCGATCGAGCAGCCGCAAACCCAACGTGGGCCGCGAAATCACGGCGAACTCGTCGGCGATGCCGAGACGGGCGATGACGCGGTAGATCTCGTCGTCCAGGTGCACCGCGCGTGGCTGCGGATACACGCCGGTCCAGCGGTCGAGTAAGACACAGTCCACGCCGTATTGGGCGAGCAGGGTGGCGGCAGTGACACCGGTCGGTCCGGCGCCGACGATGACGACCCGCCCAACGGCACGACCACTCACGCGAATCTGATTGCGGTGCGCTGGGTTCCGAGATCGATCACTCCGTCATCGGTGGCCACCGACGCCTCCACGATGTCACCGTGTCGCAGGTAACGCGGGTTGCGGGCCTGGCCCGAGAAGAACAGCTTCCACTTGAGCGCGGGCGGCAAGAGGTTGCCCGCGATGGCCAACGGTTTCGGCGGGGCGCTGAGCGCAGTGCCGACCGGCGTGCCGGTCAGAATCAGATCGCCCGGGGCGAGTTCTTGAAAGCGGGTGAGCGACTGCAGCGCCTGCAGCGGCCGATACAGCATGTCGCCCTCGACGAGCGCGTTCTGCCGCTCGGCACCGCTCACGCTCAGTCGTAGCCGTAGATCGCCGAACCGCTTGAGTTCGTCGGGCGTCAGCAGCACCAGATCCGGCCCGACGGGGGTGAAGGTGGGGTAGGACTTCGCCTCGTAGAACTGGGTCTGCGGCAGCTGGATGTCGCGAGCGGACACGTCGTTGGTGACGACCAGTCCGGCAATAAACTCGCTCAGGTTATCCTCGGAAATGGTTGCCCCGACTGGGATTGCGCGCCCGATCACCAGCCCGATCTCCACCTCGTAGTCGAGCAATGTGACGTGATTGGGCTTGACGATGTCGTCGAATGGGCCGGTGATCGACGCCGAGGCCTTGCGGAAGAACGTCAGCGGAACCGACGCCGGGTCCATTCCGGCGTCTTTGACGTGCGACGTGAAGTTGGTCATCTGCGCCACTACCCGGCACGGCCTGGTCACCGGTGACAACAGCTCCAGAGTGTCCACCGCGACGGTCTCGACCGCGGCGGTGGCGGCGTCGATCGCGGCCCGGTCGGACAGCAGTGCACCGGTCGTGGTCGCGGTCGTGTCAATCTTGGCGGCGCCGGCTGGGGTCCTGACCCACCATGCATCAGCAGTGTGCAACACGGAAATGGTCATGAGACAGCTACTTTCAGTCGGCCGAGGAGGCGGCGGCTATCGAACTCGTTGCGGTCGCGCAGCGCGCTGATCATCGAAATCAGTTCGTGGCGAGCTGATTTGAGGTCGGTTCCGAGGAAGTCTCTGGTTGCTGGAGGTCCCCACTGGGCCAAGCCGGATGCCGTGAAGGGCGCCCAGCCGGGTTCAGCGGAGTTGTCGAACAGGTCGCCGTCGGTGAAGTGCTCGACCAGGAAGCCGTCGGGATCGCGCCAGTAGTCAAAGATCTGGCTGCCCTGGATGTGCCTGCCGATTCCCCAGGAGCGCACATAGCCGTGTTCCCTGAGGTATTCGCCGCCTGCGGCCAGGGCATCGAGGTCGCTGACCTCAAACGCCGAATGCATGTAACGGTTGGCCGGGCCCAGGGCAAGGGCCAGCGTGTGGTGATCGGCCGGTGTCGAACCCCGGTCGCAGCGAACGAAACTCATGGTCGGGCCACGGTCACGCTGGCCCGGGAAGAACAGGAAGTCGCTGACGATCATCCCCAGGTTGTCCAGATACCAGTTCAGCGTTGTGAGATAGGTGGTCGACTGCACGACCAGATGGCCGAGGCGGCGTACTCGCGCCGGAACCCGCGGGGGACGCTGGGCGGCGTTGGTGCGCCGGACGTCGTTGCCGAAGTTGAACGCGTGCGGCTGCTGTCCGGTCAGCTCCGGTAGTTCGTGCATACCGGCGACCACGCGCACCGGCATGCCGCTGGGGTCGATCAGGTCGACCGCCAGGCCGCCGATGGTTTCCGGGAGCCGCCGTGCGCGGGTGCCGAAATTGTCGGCCAGTCGCAGCACGTCGGCCTCGCCGCCGGCCCGAAACGCCGCACCCGCAAATCGAGTCCGGGGCCCACGGCGCACGAGCACACACGGTCGGCCCGCCGCGGTGCCGCGCAAGTGGAGACCATCGCGGCCGTGCTCCTCGGTGTGAAAGCCGAATGCCCGCGCGAACGCCTCGGTGCGCACCAGGTCCGGCTTTTCGAACTCCAGCCAGGCGATGTCGACGACCTTGATCACCGGATTGCGCGACCGGTCGGGGTGGTCGCCGGGCAGCGCCCCCTGCTCGCTGTGCCCGTCGCGGTGCCCGTTTCTGGTTTGAGTCATGACCGTCTCCCAAGTAACTGACGAAATCGTCACATACGGGGTCACGCCCAGTCAAGGATGCTGACGAAATCATCAAAAGTCATCCATACTGCTCTCATGAGCACGATGCCCGACGATTCCGGCGTGCCAAGCCGCTTGGAGCGGCGCAAGCAACGCACCAGGGCGGCGCTGATCAGGGCCGCCCAGCGGCTCATCGCCGAAGGCAAACTCAACGTGCCGGTGTTGGAGATCACCCGGGCTGCCGATGTCGGGATGGGCTCGTTCTATAACCACTTCGACAGCAAGGAGGAGTTGTTCGAGGCCGCGGTCGCCGACGTGCTTGACGCACACGGGGCGATGCTGGACCGGCTCACCGAGTCGATCGACGACCCGGCCGAGACGTTCGCCACCAGCTTTCGGCTGACCGGTCGGCTATTCCGTCAGCGCCCCCAGGAGAGTGAGATCCTGCTCGCACACGGTCCGGCGCTGTTGTCGTCGGAGCGCGGCCTCGCCCCTCGCGCACTGCGCGACATCAAGGCGGGCGTCCACGCCGGCAGGTTTCACCTCGACGACCCCGCGCTTGCCCTCGCCATGGCCGGCGGCGCGCTGCTGGGTCTCGGGCAACTGCTGCGCGACGACCCGGATCGCGACGACGCGCGCGCGGCTGATCTGGTGACTGAAAACGTGCTGCAGCTCTTCGGACTCAGCGCCGACGAGGCGCGCGCGGTCTGTCGGCGCCCGCTGCCCGACGACGCGTTCGGCCACCCCTGAGCCTGGTGCGGCGCACGTAAACCCTGTCATGTCGAGGAATACGTGGCGGTTTCAAGATCAGCGATTACGGGTGTCGATGGACCACAAGGTGGCACAACCCGGGCATTGGAGGTTGACCCGCGTCGCGTGATTGCTCAACAGGTACTGCCAATGTGAACCGCAATTGCGGCTGCTGCGGCACTCCGCACACTTGTTGCGGCCCCAGTCGCAGCTGGGGCACGGCAGCCAAGCACGCCGAGAATCATCGGCATGCGGATCAATCGGCAACGCAAGTGTCACGGGTAAGCCTTCCATGCGATCGAGCCTTAGGTTAGGCTACCCATATTAACTAGGCAAACGAGTAATTACCCGGGGCCGGCGGAGGACAGCCGGGAATCAAAGGCGCACCACGAAAGGGCTGCAATAACGGGATTCGGCGGACCGGGTGTCATCCAGCCCACCGGGTTCAGCAAGAGCCGGCGTTACTTCAACCGATGGTCGGTACGGGCGCGGTGAGTGGGCTCGTCTGTGTAGGACGAAGCGCGACCAGCGCCACACCGACGGTGAATACCAGCACGTTCACCCACGGAAGGTGCCCGTCCGGCGCGAAGCCGGCATAGGCGAACATGTGCAAACTGAAGGCGGCCATCAGGGCGCCGGCCAGCATGACCACTTCGCCCCAGCGAGCGGTAAGCGGTACGGCCAGCATGGGCAGTGGCGCCGCGAAAAGCCTTCGCTGCCACCACAGCAGCGCGATCTCGACCGCTGTCACCAGGCTGAGGATGGCGATCCACTCCAGCCGGACCAGCCACCACTGCGCGGTTCCCTCGAGCGGTTGCGGTAGCAGTCCCGCAGGGTAGGCGACGATCGCCACGATCACCACGGGGATCATGTGCCAAAGGTAAAGGGCCATCACATTGTTATTCGCTATGAAGAGCATGCGCTTGACGAAGCCGGCGCGCAGCACGCGGTTGAGCGCGGGCGCGAGCGTCACCACCAATCCGGCCTGCGTGCATGCGAAAGCCAGCATCGCCACGGTGGGCGGCGTCGTATTCTGCACCGCTTGACCGGGGACGCCGATCATGCTGACCGGATACCAGCCCTGCCAGATCAACAGCGCCAGCGCGATCGCCGATCCAGCCGCGAGCAGCACGGGTCTGCGACCGGCCAATAACCCGCCGCGCCAAGCGATTCCGAGCTGGTAGAGCGCCCCCCAGCACAAGAGGTAATTCAGCCAGCCGACGTAGGCCACGTGGCCGGCGATCGTGGCAACGTCGAGTACCACGACCCCTATCGCCAACACGGCCGGCACCAAGAGGCCCCAACGGGTTTGTGCGGCAACCGCAATCGGCGTCAGCGACACCACCACCACGTAGACGGCGAGGAACCACAAGTGCATCGCCACCGCCCAACCCGCGTACTCCAGCACCGATCCGGGAACGCCACAGGCGACGAGAACCGCTACGACTACCGACACCAGCACGATGTAGACCGCCGTCGGACCGAGTACCCGGGCCAGTCGATGCCGAAGCCAGACCTCACGTGAGAAACCGTCCGCGCCGCGCCGATGCGTCCACGACACCGCGCCGGCGTAGCCGGCCGCCAGGAAAAACACCGGAACCGCCTGGAAAATCCAGGTCAGCCACTGTGTCCAGGGCAGGTCGACGAGCGGGTTTTCCCGCCCGAAATGCCCGTCGTGATAGGTGACCGCTCCGGCTAGCCAGTGACCCAGCACAATAAGGACCACGCCCGATACGCGGTAGAAATCCACCGCTAGATTGCGGACTGGTCGCGCGCTGTTCGCCTGGGCCATCAGGTCGGGGAAAACTCGACGCGGTGCACAGCGCCACGGTACCTGTCCGCGGTCATGTCACATCGATGGTCAGGCCGATGTTTGTGTGGTCAGCCGAATCGGCCGGAAATGTAGTCCTCGGTGGCCTTTTGGTCAGGCGCGGAGAAAATCTTCTCGGTGGTGTTGATTTCGACCAACCGTCCGGGTTTGCCGGTGGCCTCCAGGTTGAAGAACGCGGTCTGATCGCTGACGCGGGCGGCCTGCTGCATGTTGTGGGTAACGATGACGATCGTGTAGTCCTTCTTGAGCTCAGCGATCAAGTCCTCGATCGCAAGGGTCGAGATGGGGTCAAGCGCGGAACAGGGTTCGTCCATCAGCAACACACTGGGCGAGACGGCGATCGCCCGTGCGATGCACAGCCGCTGCTGCTGGCCACCGGATAGGCCGCCGCCGGGCGCGTCCAGCCGATCTTTGACCTCGTTCCATAGGCTTGCGCCGCGCAACGACCGTTCCGCGAGCTCATCGAGACTTCTCTTCTTGTGCAGTCCTTGCAGTTTCAATCCGGCGAGCACATTGTCGCGAATTGACATGGTGGGAAAGGGGTTTGGCCGCTGGAAGACCATCCCGACAATCCGGCGCACACCAACCGCGCCGACCCCCGCGCCGTAGATGTCCCAGCCGTCCAGCAACACCGATCCTTCCACCCGGCCCCCCGGGATGGTCTCGTGCAGACGGTTCATCGCCCGCAACACGGTGGATTTGCCGCACCCGGATGGTCCTATCAACGCGGTGACGCTTCGAGGATTGACCGTCATGTCGAGATCGGCCACCGCCTTGAAGGAGCCGTAGTAAATGTTGAGATCCCGGACTTCCACCCGTTTCGCGCCCCTGCGCTGGCCAGGTTCCCCCGCCGGTTCCGCTGCGGCGGGCGCTGGGGGGGCCGTGATTTCGGGACTCCCGATGACGGCGTCGTCCTTTGTCATGTTGATGTCTTGTGTCACGCGATCCTCCTGTGATGTCGTTCGCGTTCAGACCCGGCCGGGGGACCTGCGTTGTGTTGTCGTGTTGGCTGATATGGGACAGCCGATTCCTCATGCTCTAGGTTCGATCACATGCCCGCGACCAACGCTGGTCCGGCTGGCGATCCATCGGGCCGCCACGGTGAATAGCAGGACGATCACCACCAGAGTAAGCGCTCCTGCCCACGCACGGGCCTGGGCGGCTTTGTATCCGGTGATGGCGTTACCGAAGATCTGCAGGGACAGTGTCGACATGCGCTTCGTTGGGTTCAGTTCGATGAACAAGTCATTGCCGAGCGCGGTCAGCAGCAGCGGCGCCGTTTCTCCCATGGCGCGCGCGAACGCGAGCATGACGCCGGTGATGATTCCGGAACTGGCAGCCGGCAAGACAATCGACACAATGGTGCCTGCTTTGCTGGCGCCCAACGCGAGGGAGGCTTCGCGCAGTTCGCGGGGCACGAGTCGCAGCATTTCTTCGGTCGAGCGAATCACCAGCGGCAGCATGACGAGTCCGAGGGCTATTCCTCCGGCTATGCCGGAAAATCCGAAGAACACCACCCACATCGCGTAGACCAGCGCGCCGGTGACGATCGTTGGCACGCCGACCAGGATGTCGGTCAGAAAGCGTGTCACCCTTGCCAGTCGGCCTCCGTATTCGACCAAGTAGATCGCTGCCGCGATACCGACGGGCATCGACAGCAGCGTCGCGATGCCGGTGACGATGAGGCTTCCGATGATGCCGTTGAGGAAGCCTCCGCCCGGCTGGCCGGGATTGCCGGGCGGGGTCTGGGTGAGGAACTCCGGGCCTAGGTACTTCAGCCCCTGACCGGCGACGTAGACCAGCACCCAGACCAGCACGCCGACGGTGGCGATCATCACCAGTAGCAGCACGGCGTGCATGAATACGTTGGTGATCTGACGGCGGCGCTCCCCGGGCATCGCGTCGCCTTCGGATAGTCCCTCCAATGGCTCCTTTTCGATCGTCGTACTCATGCGATGTGCTCTGAAACCCGGCCGACGATGCGCTTGCCGATCACGTTGACGAGCAACGACAACAGCAGCAGCGCGAACGCCACCACGAATAGTGAATCCAGATGAAATGGCTGATTGGCTTCGGTGAACTCATTGGCGATGACGCTCGGCATGGTGGATCCCGCGCGCATTATCCCGTGCGGGATAGTCAGCACGTTGTTGCCGATCAGCATGGTCACCGCGATCGTTTCCCCGAACGCGCGGCCTAGACCCAGGATCGCAGCGCCGATGATCCCCGAACGCGACCGCGGCAACACCGCGATGCGCATCATCTCCCACTTGGTCGCGCCCACCGCCAGCGCCGCCTCTTTTTCGGCGGCCGGTGCGGTGTCGAAAACTTCCCGACAAATGGCGGTGACGATGGGCAGCACCATGATCGCGAGAACGACGCCGGCCGCGAACACGGAATATCCGAAAAATGGACCCTGGAACAACCAGCCGATCACCGGGATGCCCGACACCGACGTCAATCCGCGACCGATCGGTCCAAGCGCGGGAATGAGCGCGAACACCCCCCAAAAGCCGTAGACCACACTGGGGATCGCCGCGAGCAGGTCGACCAACGACGACAACGGTCGGCGAAGTACCGCCGGTGAGAGGTTGGTGATGTAGAGGGCCACCGCGATCGCCACCGGCACCGCGATCACCATCGCGACCAGCGAGGTCACCACGGTCCCGTAGACGAACTGCAGGATCCCGTAAGGATTCGGCTTGGATAAAGTCACCACCGCTTCCGACGGCGCCCATCGGGCGTGGAAGAAACTCAGCGGCCCGTAGTGCGACAGTGCCGGCCACGCTCTTATCAGAAGGAACACAGCGGTAGCTACCAAGACCGCGATCACGGTCAGCGCCGCGGCGGCCATCAGTCGCCCGAACACCCCGTCGATGAACCGACCGTCCGACGATGGCTCCGACGTAGTGGGCGGGGCCAGAACCTCCGCGGTCATTTCGTGACCGGACCGCCGTTGAGGGTGATCTTTTGAACCATGCCCATCGCCAAACCCTGCAGATCCTTGCCCAGGGGGGCGTAGTTGACGCTGGCGGCATCGTCCTGACCGTTCGACAGGGTCCACGAGAAGAAGTTGACGAGCGCCTTCGCCTTCGCCGGGTCGGTCTGGTTCTGATACACCAGCCCGTAAACGGTGCCGGTGATCGGGTAGGCGTTTTGATCGGACCCGTCGGTCAGGCTTACCCGCAGGTCTGGTGGGTAAGCGATGCCCTGGGTGCCCGCGGTGATGGTGGCTACGCAGGGCTGAATGAAGTTGCCCGCCTTGTTTTTCACGACGCCGTAATTGAGGTTCTGCGCCAACACGTAGGCCAACTCGACGTAGCCGATGCTTCCGTCGGTCTGATTGATCACCCCGGAAACGCCCTCGTTGCCCTTGCCGCCGATGCCCACCGGCCACGCGATGTCCTTGCCGAAGCTCCTATCGGGGCCGCCGAGGGTCTGCACCCAGGTCGGGCTTTCCTTGGTCAGAAAATCCGTCCAAACCGCGGTTGTGCCGGAGCCATCCGAACGATGGGCCACCGCGATCGGCTGGTCGGGCAGAGTCGTGCCTGGATTCAGCCCGACGAGCGCTGGGTCGTTCCACTTGGTGATCTTCCCGGCGAAGATTTTGCCCAACGTGTCACCGTCGAACTTCAGGCCGGTTTGGACACC
Organism: Mycobacterium numidiamassiliense; assembly: GCF_900157365.1. GTDB lineage: Bacteria > Actinomycetota > Actinomycetes > Mycobacteriales > Mycobacteriaceae > Mycobacterium > Mycobacterium numidiamassiliense. The sequence goes on from NZ_FUEZ01000004.1 coordinate 3,037,341, forward strand.
CTTCACGTTGTAGGTGGGTACGACGGCGCCCAGTGTCAACGGGATGTGAAGGATGGGGCCGAATTTCGCGGCGGCCAGCTCGCTGTCCTTCATCGGGGTGTCGGATGCGCCGAAATCGACTGTGCCCGCGACGATCTGCTGCACACCGCCGCCGGAGCCGATGGGCTGATAGGCGACCTGCACCCCATCGGATTGTGAATAGTCTTTGGTCCACACCGACATCGCCGGCGCCACGAACGTCGACCCGGCCCCCGACAAGCTGGTCGCACCGCCGTCGATCTTGGGGATCGTCCTCGGGTAGCCGGGCTTGGCGGCCGCCTGCTGGCCGCAAATCTGGCCCGCTAGGCCCTGCTGGGTGCTGCCGGCGGCCCCGCCGCCACTGGTGCTTCCACACCCGGTCAGCCAACTCGCAGCACTAATGGCGATCACAGCAGTGATCGTTGTGTTGCGGAGGAACATCTACGCCTCCTGATCCGGCGATGCCGGTGGCATCCCACTTATCGAAGACGGTCGACATGAACGCGCGTAGTTCCAAACCTGTCCGGGAAATGAACGCCGCAACGCCGCTGCAAGGCAGCAGACCCGAGAAAGCTCGGGCGGTGTGGCGCGGGTCACCAGGGGCCGTAATCGGTGCTATTGGCTTCGCTTAGCGCGTTGACGTAGTCCCAGCGTTCCCGGCTGGTCTCGTCGGCGCCGACGGGTATCGCGAGCAGCCCCCGCACTTCCTCGATGGTCGCATATCCCTTGCGCCGCATCCATTCACACAACCCGTCGAGCAGTACGGCGGCGTGTTCCGGGCCGTGTCGCAGCAGTGCTGACGCGGTCATCACCACATCCGCGCCGGCCAGCAGGTACTTGGTCAGCTCCGCGGCGCTCTCGACGCCGGTCGTCGCGGCCAGCGAAGCGCCGACCCGTCCGCGCAACAACGCAATCCACGTCAGCGGCAGCCGAATCTCCGCCGCGGTGGACAACGACACCGTACGCACCACCTTGAGCGTCTCGGGGTCGATATCGGGCTGCAGGAATCGGTTGAACAGAACAAGCCCGTCCGCGCCCGCCTCGTCCAGGCGCCTTGCCATCTCGCCGGTCGCGCTGAAGTACGGGCTGAGCTTGACGGCCACCGGCACGGTCACCGCGTCCTTGACCCACGCCAGGATGTCGAGGTGACGCTGTTCGACACCGCGACCGCAGATCTGCGGATCGGCGGGGAGGTAGTAGATGTTCAATTCGATTGCGGCCGCTCCGGAATCCTGCATTGACCGGGCGTAGCGGGCCCAACTGCCGGGCGTGATGCCGTTGAGGCTGCCGATCACCGGAACTGAGACCGCGCCTGCCGCACGTTCGAGCAGGCTCAAGTACCGGCGCGGGCCGTGGTCCACATCGGCGGCGTGCGGGAAGTACGACAAAGACTCGGCGAAGCTCTCGGTGCCCGCCTCGGCCGCGCGCGCGTTCTGCTCAGCCTCGCGGCGGAGCTGCTCTTCGAACAACGAATAGAGCACTACCGCGCCGACGCCGGCGTCGGCGAGGCGCCGGACGCCATCGACCGTCTGGGACAGCGGGGATGCCGCCGCGACGAGCGGGTTGCGCAATGTGAGGCCTAGATAGCGGGTCGACAGCTCCATCAGCGTTGCCTGCGGGCGTCGGCGTGGAAGTGTTCGGGACCGCGGGAAGCCATCTCCTCGTAGACATTCCAGCGTTGTTCGATCGCCTGTTCTGCCAACCCGAGCAGGCGTTCGGCTTCGACCGGCTCGGCGTTGGCCAGCGCGCGATATCGCAGCTCTCGGTATACGTAGTCGGCAAGCGGGATCCGCGGTCGGTGCGAATCGAGCAGGAACGGATTGTGCCCGGTGGCACGAAGTACCGGGTCGTAACGGATCAGCGGCCAATGTCCGCTGGCGACCGCGCGGTACTGCTGGTCCATCCCGAGACGCATATCGATGCCGTGCGCAATGCACTGGCTATAGGCGATCACCAGCGACGGGCCCTCGTAAGCCTCGGCTTCACGGAAGGCCTGGAGAGTGTGCTGCGGGTCGGCACCCATGGCGACCTTGGCGACGTAGACGTTTCCGTACGCGATCGCTTGGAGCGCGAGATCCTTCTTCGGCACCGTCTTGCCGGCGGCGGCGAACTTGGCGACTGCGCCCAGTGGTGTGGCCTTGGACATCTGACCGCCGGTGTTGGAGTAAACCTCGGTGTCGAGCACCAGCACGTTGACGTTGCGGCCGGTGGCCAGCACATGGTCGAGGCCGCCGGACCCGATGTCGTATGCCCAGCCGTCACCGCCGACGATCCATACGCTGCGCCGCACCAGGTGGTCGACCACGCTGCGCAGGTCGCTGGTCGTGGCCGGATCGAGGCCCCTGAGGCGGTGCTTGAGCTCGGCCACCCGCTCACGCTGGGCGTGCAACTCCGACTCCCGCAGCTGCGGTGCCCCCAGAATGGCGTCGACGAGCTCGGTGCCGACGGCGTCGCGAAACTCGGCGAGGCGTTGCCGTGCCAGTTCGGCGTGTCCGTCGCTGGCCAACCGCATGCCGAGGCCGAATTCCGCGTTGTCCTCGAACAGCGAATTCGACCACGCCGGGCCCCGCCCGTCCGCGTCGGTGGTCCAGGGAGTGGTGGGCAGGCTGCCGCCGTAGATGGATGAGCAGCCGGTCGCGTTGGCGATCATCAGCCGATCGCCGAAAAGTTGGGAGAGCAGTTTGAGGTAAGGCGTCTCACCGCAACCGGCACAGGCGCCGGAGAACTCGAACAGCGGCTCCAGGAATTGGGTCCCGCGCACGGTGCCGAAGTCCACCCGGGTCCTGTCGTTGGTCGGCAGGGTTTCGAAGAAGGCGATGTTCTCGCGCTCGGCGATGACTCGCGGTTCGCTGGGGCCGAGATTGATCGCTTTGGTAGCGGTGCTACCCGGTATGACGACCGGGCAGGCCTCGACGCACAGGCCGCAACCGGTGCAGTCCTCGACGTAGACCTGTAGCGAGTATCTGGCGTTCGGGAGGCCGACGGCGTCCAGGGGCGCGGAGTCGAACTGGTCTGGCGCCCCGGCCAGCTGGGACTGGTCGTAGTACTTGGAGCGGATCACGCTGTGCGGGCAGACGAAGCCGCAGTTGCCGCATTGAATACAGCTCCCGGAGTCCCAGACCGCAACCAGCTCGGAAATGTTGCGCTTCTCGAACGCAGTCGTTCCGCTGGGATAGGTGCCATCCACTGGAAGTACGCTGACCGGCAAGGCATTTCCGCGTCCGGCCATCATCTCGGCTGTGACATTGCGGACGAACTCCGGTGCGGACTCGGGCACCGTCGGTGCCAGTGCGCGCGTGGAGGCGACCAGGTTGGGCACTTCGATCCGGTGCAACCCGGCCAGGGCGCCGTCCACCGCGGCTAGTTCTTTGCGCAGCACGTCGGCGCCCCGGCTTGCATACGCCTTTTCCACCGAGTCCTTGATTCGGGCGAGCGCTTGCTCGCGAGGCAGCACGTCCGAGATCGCGAAAAAGCAAGTCTGCAAAACGATGTTGATCCGCCCCGCGAGCCCGGCGTCGCGAGCGATCCGGTCGGCGTCGACGGCGTACAGCGTGATCCGCTTGGCGACGATCTGTTCCTGGACCGGCCGCGGTAGGGCGTCCCAGACTTTCTCGACGGGGTGCCGACAGTTCAGCAGCAGCACCGCTTCGGGGGCGGCTCGATCGAGCACGTCGATTTTGTCGAGGAATCGGAACTGGTGGCAGCCAATGAAATTGGCGGCAGTCACCAGGTAGGGGGCCCGGATCGGAGTTGGCCCGAAGCGTAGATGCGACTCGGTCTGTGATCCCGACTTCTTCGAGTCGTAGACGAAGTAGCCCTGGGCGTGCAGACCTTCTTCGGACCCCAGGATCTTGATCGTGTTCTTGTTCGCACTGACGGTGCCGTCCGAACCCAGCCCGAAAAAGACCGCCCGGAAGGTGTCGGGTGACTCGATGTCGAACGCCGGGTCGTAGTCGACGCTGGTACCGGAGACGTCGTCGTCGATGCCGATGGTGAAACGGCGCCGTGGTTGCTCGCGAGCGAGGTCGGCGAACACCCCGGCAACCATGGCGGGCGTGAACTCCTTGGAGGACAGTCCGTAGCGCCCACCCGTTACGCGTGGCATGGCGACCCGCTCCCCGTCGGCGCAGGCTTCGGCAAGCGCGGCGACAACGTCCAGATACAACGGCTCGCCGATCGACCCCGGCTCCTTGGTGCGGTCCAGAACGCCGACCGTACGCACCGTCGCCGGCAGCGCCTCGAGGAACGCTGCGGCAGGAAATGGGCGGTACAGCCGCAGCTGCACCACCCCGACCCGCTCGCCGCGCTCGGCGAGGGCGGCGACGGTTTGCACCACGGTCTGGCCGCCTGAGCCCATCACCACCAGCACTCGTTGCGCCTCGGGATGTCCGGTGTAGTCGACGATGTGCATCGTCCTGCCGGTGCGTTCGCCTAGACGGGCCATCAAGTCATCGACCACCCCGGGAACCCTTGCGTAGAAAGGGTTCACCGTTTCGCGCGCCTGAAAGTAGACGTCGGGGTTCTGCGCGGTGCCGCGGATGAACGGGCGCTCGGGAGACAGCGCTCGCTCACGATGCGCCCAGACCAACTCTTCCGGTACCAGCGCCCGCAGGTCGTCGTCGGAAAGCGTTTCAATCGTGTTGATTTCGTGCGACGTTCGGAATCCGTCGAAGAAGTGCACGAACGGTACCCGCGTCCTCAGTGTGGCAGCCTGCGCGACGAGTGCCAGGTCGTGTGCCTCCTGCACGGAGGCCGATGCGAGCAACGCGAATCCCGTTTGCCGCACGGCCATCACGTCCGAATGGTCTCCGAAGATCGATAATCCTTGTGCTGCAATCGATCTGGCTGCCACATTAATGACGGCAGCTGTCAGCTCGCCGGCGATCTTGTACATATTCGGGATCATCAACAGCAGACCCTGCGATGAGGTGAAGGTCGTTGTCAACGCTCCGCCCTGCAGAGCGCCGTGCAGAGCCCCCGCCGCTCCACCCTCGCTTTGCATTTCGACCACTGTGGGGACAGTGCCCCAAACATTGCGCCGCCCCGCGCTGGACCACTCGTCGGCCAACTCGGCCATCGGTGATGACGGTGTGATCGGGTAGATGCAGCACACTTCGTTGAGTCGATAGGCGACCGAAACCGCGGCCTCGTTGCCGTCCACCGTGGCGCGTGTCATTTCCGCTCCGGGAACATCTCGATGGCGTGCACCGGGCACTGATCGAAGCAGACGGCGCAGCCGGTGCACCTGTCGTAGTCGAACTTGTACCGGTGCCCGACACCAAGTTTGATCACCGCGTCCTCGGGGCATGCGCCGAGGCAGCCGTCGCATTCGAAGCAGTTGCCGCACGAAAGGCAACGCTCCGCCTCGAATGTCGCCTCCTGGGCGGACAGACCGCCGACGACCTCCTCGAAACTCTCGATGCGTTGTGCTGGATCGACTTCGGGCTGCGGACGTCGCGCGGCATCACCGAAATACCACAGGTGCAGCGAGTCGAACGTCGCCGTCGGGTGTCTCGCCGTGTGTGCGCTCGGCGCGTCACGCAACCAGGCGTCGATATTGTGTGCGGCTTTTTTCCCGTGGCCAACGCCAACCGTGACGGTGCGCTCGCTAGGCACCATGTCACCGCCGGCGAATACACCCGGACAGCCGGTCATCAACGATTCCGACACGCGCACGCTACCGTCGTCATCGAATTCAACTCCCGGCAGCGTACGCATGAATGCCGATTCCGTTTCCTGACCGAGTGCCATGATCAGAGTGTCGGCGGCCAGCGTCTCGAAGCGTCCGGTCGGTTGCGGGTAGCCCGAATCGTCGAGTTCCATTACCTCGACCCGCAGTTCGGGGCCGTCGAAGGCCTTGACTGTCCGCAGCCAGTTGATGCGCACACCCTCGCGTTCGGCATCCTCGGCTTCCTCTTGGTGGGCGGGCATCTGCTCGCGAGTGCGGCGGTAGACGATGACCGCGTCCTCGGCGCCGAGGCGGCGGGCCACGCGGGCGGCATCCATCGCGGTGTTGCCACCGCCGTAGATGGCCACGTGACGCCCGATCTCCGGCCTTTCGCCGGAGGCGACGTTGTGCAGAAAGGACACCGCATCCACCATCGTGCCCGCGTCGCGTGCGGGGATGTCGACTCGTTTGGCCAGATGCGCACCGACCGCAACGAACACCGCGTCAAAGCCGCCCTCGTCCCGCTCCGCCGCGAGGTCTTCGACCCGATGATCAGTGGTTAGCCGGACACCCATGGCCGCGATCCGGTTCAGCTCGACATCCAGCACGTCACGGGGCAACCGGTAGCTCGGAATGCCGTACCGCATCATCCCACCGGGCACGGCGCCCGCGTCGCGGATCTCGACCTCGTGGCCGAGGCGCCTCAGATGGTAGGCGGCGGACAGTCCACTCGGCCCCGCGCCGATGACCAGGACTCGCTTGCCGGTGCGGGTTGACGGTGCTTCGAAACTCCAGCCGCGCTCAGACGCAAGGTCGCCGAGAAACCGCTCCACCGAATGGATCGACACGGAGCTGTCGAGATGGGCACGGTTGCAGACGGTTTCGCACGGGTGGTAGCAGACCCGTCCGTGGATTGCGGCGAATGGGTTGTCCGCGACCAGCTGACGCCAGGCCTGCTCGTGTCTGCCCGCGGTGGCATGGGCAAGCCAGGCCTGAATGTTCTCCCCAGCGGGGCAACCTGCATTGCAGGGCGGCAGCAAATCGACGTAGACGGGTCGGCGTTCGCGCACCGGCCCGGCCCGGCGCTCACTATGCAACAGGTCCGGAAGCGGCGTGAGATCCTTCGACGGTCCGGCCGCGGGCCGCTGGAACGCGCCAGTGCTCATTGAGCCGGTACGAGCTGTTTTTCCACCTCGAGGACCTGGCGGGTGGTCTTGATCACCGTGTCGGGGTTCAGGCTGATCGACTCGATGCCGAGCCGGACCAAGAACTCGGCCATGTCCGGGTAGTCCGAAGGCGCTTGGCCACACAGCCCCGAGTGGATTCCGTTGCGGCGGCAGCCCTCAACGGCCAGGCGAATCATCTCCTTGACGCCCTCGTCGCGTTCGTCGTAGTCGAAGGCCACGATCTCGCTGTCACGGTCGACGCCGAGGGTGAGCTGGGTCAGGTCGTTCGAGCCGATGGAGAAGCCGTCGAAACGCTTGGCGAACTCATCGATCAGGATCACGTTGTTGGGGATCTCGCACATCGCGTACACCTTGAGCCCGTTCTCGCCCCGGCGCAGACCGAGGTCGGCCATCGTCTGCAGGACGAGGTCCGCTTCGACGATTCGACGCACGAACGGGAGCATCAGAATGACGTTTGTCAGACCCATCTCGTCACGCACGCGTTGCATCGCGCGGCACTCGAGCGCGAAACCCTCGGCGTAGGCGGGATGCGCGTAGCGCGAGGCACCGCGGAAGCCGATCATCGGGTTGCTCTCCGATGGCTCGAAGGCTGCTCCACCGATCAGGCTGGCGTACTCGTTGGTCTTGAAGTCCGACATCCGCACCACAACGGGCTTGGGCCAGAAGGCGGCGGCGATGGTGCCGATCCCTTCGGAAAGGCGTTCCACGAAGAACGCGCTCCCGTCGGGATAGCCCTGGGTGAGCCGATCGATCGTCCGACGCGCCTCGGGATCGTCGACCTTCTCGGGATGCAGTAGGGCCAGCGGGTGAACCCGGATGTACTCGCTGATGATGAACTCCATCCGAGCGAGTCCAACGCCGTCGTTCGGCAGGAACGACGTCTTGAAGGCGAGGTCGGGGTTGCCGAGGTTGATCATGATCTGGGTTCGCGGCCGCGCCAGATCCGCCACCTCGGTTCGGTCGACGTGGAAGCCGATCTCACCCCGGTATACGCGGCCCGTGTCGCCCTCGGCGCACGACACCGTCACGACGGCGCCATCGGGCACGCACGTGGTCGCGTCGCCGGTGCCGACCACGGCCGGAATGCCGAGTTCGCGAGCGATGATCGACGCGTGGCAAGTGCGACCGCCGCGATTGGTGACGATCGCTGCGGCAGTCTTCATCACCGGCTCCCAGTCGGGCGTGGTGGTGTCGGCGACAAGTACCTGACCAGGCTCGAATTCATCCAGCTGCGTGAGCTTCTCGATCCGCTTGACCGCACCCGAGGCGATCTTCTCGCCGACCGAGCGCCCCTCCGCGAGTACTTCGCCGCGGCCTTCGAGCACGTAGGACTCCAGCGCCGTCGCGCTGTGCTGGGAGGCCACCGTTTCGGGGCGAGCCTGGACGATGTAGAGCTTTCCGTCCAGACCGTCCTTCGCCCATTCCATGTCCATCGGCCGCCCGTAGTGCGCCTCGATGGTGCACGCATAGCCGGCCAACTCCAGGACGTCCTCATCGGTGAGGCAGAACCGAGCGCGGTCGGACTTTGGTGTGGGGATGTTTCGCGTCGTGTTCTTCGTCTCGCCTTCGACGAGGATCATCTTCACTGCCTTGTCGCCGATGAGGCGGCGCAACACGGCGCGGTGGCCGGCGAGATAGGTCGGCTTGTGGACGTAGAACTCGTCCGGGTCGACGGCACCCTGAACAACGTTCTCACCAAGGCCGTAGGCGCCCGTCACGAAGACGGCGTCGCGAAAGCCCGACTCGGTGTCGATGGAGAACATCACACCCGACGAAGAGATATCGGAGCGCACCATCTTCATCACGCCGATCGACAGAGAGACCTTGAAATGGTCGAAGCCCTGATCGATTCGGTAGTGAATGGCGCGATCAGTGAACAGGCTGGCGAAACACCGGCGGCACGTGTCGAGCAGACTCTCTTCGCCTTTGATGTTGAGATACGAATCCTGTTGGCCGGCAAAGCTCGCCGTCGGCAGATCCTCGGCGGTCGCAGAGCTCCGCACAGCGAGACTTACCTCCTCGCCGTACTCCTGCTGAAGCTTGCGGTAGGCATCCAGAATCCCGGTGGCCAGATCGTCGGGAAGCCCGGCGCCGTAGACGATCTCACGGGCTCGCTTGCCTTTTCGCGCCAGCGCGGCAACGTCGGCGGGATCGAGCTCGTCGAGCTCGGCATGCAGACGGTCCCAGGCGCCGGCCTCGTCCAACATGTAGCGATAGGCCTGGGCGGTGATGGCGAACCCGTGTGGGACGCGGACGCCCTGTCCGGACAGCTTCTGGAACATCTCGCCCAGTGACGCGTTCTTTCCGCCGACGAGTGGCACATCGTCGATGCCGAACTCCTCAAAAAAGCGGATGTACCCGGATGTGCTCATGACCTGTCCTCTCGTAGCGCTTCAAGCCCGCGGCATCGAACTCGCCGGGTATCGTTGTCGGACACCGCCGTCCTCATCGGCCAGGCCCCAATTCGCTGTCGGGTAGCGGGCGCAGCCACTCTCGGGTGCACGCCGACGGAGGGACGCACAAATTCATGACTCGTCGATCGAGTGCTCCGGTGCCCGCGTGTGTCTGGGATAGCGCCACAAATGCCAACCTCGCACAGAGGCACGCACGGTGCCAGGGCCGAAGGTCACCCGAACGGGTAACGGTCCGACGGGAGGTGGCCACGGTCGATGCGACCGGGCCCGATTGTGCCCGCGGGTGGGTTTCCCTGCCCCGCGGTGCCGATGACGGTCTCCACCTGCCATCACCCTTCACTGCGACATTTCCTATGCAGCCGACCCATGTCGGCTGGCGGGATGCGAGCGTCTACTCGTCTTCGCCGCTGGGACCATCGTCCGTGCGGAGCTGAATAAGAGTCAGGTCCGGGCCGGTGACGGTCACAGCCCAGCCCGGATGCGCGGGGTGTACCGCGCTGTGTTCGGCGTCGAGCGTGGTGAGGTGTTCTTCCCAGTGCAACAGCTCGAGGTAGCCCGCGACGCCGCCCAGCCACCTCGTCGAGCTGTGGTCCCATCACGGCATTCAGCGCGCGGGCCTCGCTTTCGTCAGGGCGGCGGGATCGTTTCCCGGTGCCCAGGTCACTGCTTCTTGACTTTGCGGTCAGTTAGCCGACGTAGCACGGGATTTGGCGCGGATCCACGCAGCGATAGAGAGAATAAGCAGGATTGCTGCAAAGAAGCCCCCGGCAATTCCTGAGATCAGTAGCGGCAGTTGGCCTTTCGCCCCCCATAGCAGACCGGCCCACAGACCTGCCGACAAAACCGCGAAACCCGTCGCGCCCTGAAATATGCCTTGCGCGCTCGACTGCTGCTTGGCAGGAACGAGTCCCGAGATCCACGCTTTTCCGACGCCGTCAGTGCACGCGGTGAACAGTCCATACAGCCCGAGGATGAGCCACGCCGCGACTTTGTCGGTGGTGAGTCCAAGTCCGATGTAACCGACAGCGAAAAAGACCATGCCAATTCCGAAGACCGTGCGTTTTGGGATGCGGTCAGCGAGTGACCCGGCTGGATAGCTGCCCAATGCGTAGACCATGTTGTATCCCACGTAGGCCAGGATCACCTCGGCCACAGAGAATCCGATCTCCTTAAGGCGCAACAGGATTAGGGCATCTGGAAAGTTCACAACGGCGAAGGCTGTCAAAAGCACGACCACCCGCCAATACCGTCCCGGCAGTTCACGTATCGCCGCCGCCATGGGTGGTCGGCGCGTACGTTCAACCGGCCGGGGCCGCTCCCGCACCAACGCGACCAGTGCCACACTCAACGCGGCCGGGACGATCGCGATGTAGAGCAACGGCGCAATCTCATGGTCGAGTAACTCGTATCCCGCAAGCCCGATCAGCGGTCCGGCGACCGCGCCGAGGGTGTCCATCGCGCGGTGAAACCCGAACACGCGGCCGCGGCTGGCTTCGTCGATCCCGTCGACGAGCAGTGCGTCGCGCGGCGCACCCCGGATACCTTTACCGACTCGGTCGACCACGCGTCCGGTCAGGACACCGGGCCAAGCACCGGCGACCGCAACGATCACCTTGCCGAGCGCGGCCATCCCGTAGCCCGCCGCAATGAGAGGACGCCGCGCAAATCTATCCCCGAGTGGTCCAGCCGCCAGTTTTGTCAGCGACGCGGCTCCCTCGGCCGCGCCTTCGACCGCTCCCACGACGGCCGGTGGCGCACCGAGAACTACGGTCAGGTAGATCGGTAATAGCGGGTAGAGCAATTCGCTGGCGGTGTCTTGGAGGAATGAAACAGCCGATAACACCCACACATTGCGCGTCAGCCAGTTTCTGGTTTTAGCCGCGTGAACGGTCACGGGTGGGCGTCGCCGTCCACCACGGCCGGGCGTGATGACCACATCAGTGCCGTCTTTCCGCTCGCCGTTGCACGAATTGCGATCGTACCGCCCTCCTTGATCGCAAGGAGCAGAAGCAACACTCACCGGCAACGGTCAGCCAGGAAATCGGACCGTGGTCCCTGGCATCAGTTGAACGACTCGACCGCGGCATTCCACTTCGACTCCGGCAGCGTCGCGTGGATCTACGCTGATGATCACGCCTTTTCCGCTGACCCGCAGGTGCAGGTGCAGACCGCGGTAATGGATCGGGAACGCCAGCACGCCAAGTGCTTCCGGCCAGTACGGCGAGAGGATGATGCGGTTGGACCGGGTTTCCATCCCGGTGAAGCACCGCTGCATGAGGTCGACGCTGCCGGCCATGGCCGCGAGGTGTACGCCTTCAGATGTGGTGCCACCCTGGATGTCTGAGATGTCGGACTTCAGCGCCTGCTGGAAGAACTCCATTGCACGATGGCGGTTGGCCCGGGCGAGCACCCAGGTATGCACCACACCGCTCAGCGTCGACCCGTGTGAAGTGCGGGCCAGGTAGTAGTCCACCATTTCGGGGATCTTGTCGGGCATGAAGCGATAGCCAAGCCGCTCGAGTAGCTCACCCAACTCGGTTGCCGACATCAGGTAGAGCAGCATGAGGACGTCGGCCTGCTTGGAAGCCTTGTATCGGTTCACGTCATCGTCCTCCGCCTCGAGGATGCGGTCGAGGCGTTGGATATTGCCGTACTGCCGCCGGTAACCGTCCCAGTCGAGTTCCTGCAACTCCCCGTATCCCTCGAACTGGCTGATGAGGCCGTCGTGGAACGGGACGTACATCCGTCGGCTTACCTCTTCCCAATGCGCCAGTTCCTTGTTGTGCAGTCCGAGCGTTTCCTTGAGGTCGAGTCGGTTCGGCAGCGGTAGCAGCTTCAGCGCGTCGAGGGCGCGCATGATGACCCACACCGCCATCACATTGGTGTAGGCGTTGTTGTCGATGCCGTCGTAAGGAGCGTCGGGGTAGCCCGAGTGGAATTCATCGGGCCCGATGACGCCCCGGATGCTGTAGCGTTCGCGTTCCCGGTCGTAGCTGGCCCTACTCACCCAGAAGCGTGCGATCTCGGTCAGCATCTCCGCGCCATAGTCGATGAGGTACGCGAGATCCCCGGTGACCTGATAAAACTTCCACGCGCTATAGGCGACGGCGATGCCGATGTGGTGCGCACGAGCGCTCGAGTCGGGGTTCCACCGTCCGCTGCGCGGATTGAGGTGCAGGCGTTGGCTTTCCTCGCGTCCGTCGCTGCCGGATTGCCACGGGAACATCGCGCCGGAGTAGCCCGCCGCCTTGGCGGCCTGACGTGCCTCGGGCAGGCGCCGGTAGCGGTAGGCCAGCAGCGACCGGGTGATCATCGGCAGCCGTAAATTCAGCACCGGGAAGATGAACAGCTCGTCCCAGAAGATGTGCCCGCGATATGCCTCACCGTTGAGTCCGCGAGCCGGTACCCCGACGTCGAGGTCGCAACTGTTGGGGGAAACCGTCTGCAGGAGATGCAGGAGATGGAACCGCAGGATGCGCGATTCGTCGGTGAAGTCTTCGAATTCGATGGACAGGCGCTCCCACAGATGTGCCCAGGCATTCAGGTGCCCGTCGCGCAACTCGGCGAACCGGCCGAGTCGGCTCAGCAAGCGCTGGGCATCGACAGCGGGTTCGGACGTCGCGACATCGCGCCCGGTGAACAGGGTCACGATCTTCTCTACCGTCAACGCATCACCGAGTGACATCTCGACGGCGATAACGTGACCGATTTCGGCTGCCTGGTCGACAAGGTGGTAGGTAGCCGGGACGGGAGTTCCGTCACGCCACACGATGCTTCGCGCTGCCATGGCAATGGGAATGCGCGACTGCGTCGTCTGAACTGTCAGCAGCACGGAGTGGTCATTGATCTCCCGCTTCTCGACCAACCCAAGATGATCGCTGGCTAAGTCTCGGTAGCGCTCGACCAGGGAGTTGGTGACGTTGCCGTCCAGCGTCGAGCGAATCTCGATCGTCCCGGACCAATCCTCGGCGACGATCGTCGTCTGCAGGGCGCCGACGTGGGGCATGTGCATCGCGGCGAATCGTTGCTGGGTCAGCGAACTGGTGCGTCCGGCGTCGTCACGGAAGTGCACCTCCCTGGTCAGTACGGCGCCGCGAAGGTCGAGGGTCTGCCGGTAGGACAGCACTTCGGCCGCGTCGAGGTCGAACCAGCTGCCACCGTCGACCCGGAAGGTGAGGGGAAGCCAGTTGGGCAGGTTGACCAAACTCTCGTTGTCGACTGCGGTGCCTGATACATCGTCGACGAGACGGTTGTAAACCCCGGCGGCATAGCTGCCCGGATAGTGGACCTGGTCTGCCTTCGATTCGGGCGCCGCGCCCCGGGTTGCGAAGTAGCCATTTCCCACCGTGCACAACGACTCACGAAGCTTCTCGCTCTGCGGGTCGTACCCTTCATAGGTGAAATCCCATGCCGTGGAAGACTTCTCACGTTTAATCGCTAGCCAATTCGACCCGCGCTGCACGAACTCCCGCACCTCATCGGGACTCTGCAGAGCGAAACGGGCGGCCGTCTTTCGGTCGCCGTCCTCATTGTGCCGCACCACAATCCCAATGCCGTCGAATTGGACTGCGTCGAAAGCGTCTTCGTCGGTGAGGTCATCGCCGATGTAGATCGGCAGCAGGGAACCCGAAGCGTCGATGTGATCGCGAATCCAGGCCAGCGTGGTCCCTTTGTCCCAGTCAATGTCTGGCCGCAGCTCGACGAGCATGCGCCCGCTCGTCACGCGTAGGCCATCGCGCTGTCCGAGCTTGTGTGTGGCAGAGACGATCTCGCCGATGTGCTCCGGTGCGACCTCGCGGTAGTGGACCGCGACGGCGAAGCGCTTGTGCTCCACCCGTACTCCGGGAATCTCGGCCAGGCTTGTACTTAATTCGGCGGCCGCACGTTCGAGGACGCCGATGGCGGCGGCGGCCGCTTCGTTTCGATGATAGGTGCCGTCCGGTCCCGTCAGCTCAAAGCCGTGGCTGCCCGCGTACCAGATACCCGGTATCGGTACCCGGGCGCGGATATCGGCGAGGTCGCGACCGCTGAGTATGGCGACGGGACATTGCGACGCCAAGCATTCCAGCGCCTCGGTCGCTCCGTCGGCGAGGATGGCGGCCGCGGGATCGGCAACGATGGGGGACAAGGTTCCGTCGTAGTCGAGAAACAACGCCGGTTCTCGGGCGCCCAGAACACCGATTATCTGACCGTATGATTCCACGGCATCGGGGAGCTCCGAGATCCGTGTGTCGCCCACGCGTACAGCGATGTTCTCCAGGTCCGCAACCACGACGTCGGCGCCGCACCCCCGTAGTCGGTCGGGATTCCCGGACCGGTCGACACCGATGACGAGAGCGAAGCCGTCGTCCTGGGCCGCCGCTGTCCCGGGACCGGCGTCGTCGACGACGACAGACCGTTGCGGACGCACACCGAGTTGGCGAAGGGCGTCTGCAAGGACCGCGGCAGGGACGCCATCGACACAGACACCGAATAGGTCGTCAATCCCCGCGGATTTCAAGAGCTGCTGACCGCCCAGGCGCGATGCGTAGACCGCGGTGGCGACGCCGGCTTCCAGTAATTTTCGCACCAGGTTGATCGTCGACTCGAACAGCCGAACACCAGGAGTGTCGGCCAACACAACGTCGAGGTTGAAGATCACGGCGTCGTGGTAGCGCGGGTCGACAGTGACCGGCAGCGTCATGACGATGTCTTTGCTTGGGCGAACAACCGATGAGCGCCGTCGACATCTATGGGGTCGAGCGCCGGACTTATCGTGAGAGTGACAATTCTGGATACCGATTGCGTCGGTGCCTTCATTGCCATTGGTTCTGCTGTCGGGGGTAGTGAGCCACCCCTGAATCCGACCAGTTGACGGACGCCGACGATAGGGGCGGAAGTCCCGCGCCCCGTGGGCCGTTCGTCGGCGTGGAACTCAGCCACCGTCTGGATGCCGGGCCCCTGGTCTGTCGGGGCCATCGGCCGTCACGATGAGGACACTGACAAGGGGAGCATCACTGATGGGTTCGGGCGCCGTTCCTCGGCTGACACGATGCGAGCAACCAGCTCGCCGCCACGGATGACCTCAATCGTCTGCCCTGCCGCAACCCTGTCGAAGTAACGCCCCGCACGCTTTCGCAATTCGTCAAGCCCGATTTGCCGACCAGCGTCCGCCGGGATCGTGGTCATCCTCAAGTCCTCGGCCGACACGATCCGTGCCACCAACCTGCCGCTACGGACGACATAAATCGTCTCCCCGGCCGCCACCCGATCGAAGCAGCGCCCGGCGCGCGTTCGCAGTTCGTCAAGCCCGACCCACCCACCAGCGTCCGGTGCCACGGGTTTGACAGATCGCGCCGGAATCGGAGCCGCGCTCCAGTCGCCGACCGACACGATCCGTGCCACCAACTTGCCGCGACGGACGACATCGATCGTCTCCCCGGCGGCAACCCGCTCGAGATACGTGCACGCGTTACTCCGGAGTTGGCCTAGGCCAATCACTTCCGGCATTTCGCTCCGATCTCTGTGTCCAGCGGCACGCGGCCGGCTGTTGACGGCTGTGTGCGGAGAGCTGCGGGCGCTCCGATCTAGGTCACTGGAAGCGACCCATTCGCCCAAGCAGAGTATATGACTGTACGTGCGGTCAGTGTCAACGGTTCCGCCTAGACGGACGGCGAAGCGGGGAAGCTGCGCTACGAGCTTCGTGCAAATGGGCGGGGTTGAGCGGGAAGGGTTCTCACCGACGACAGGTCCGGACCGAGGCGAAAAGCACTGTAAGCGAGCAAGATTGAACCCAACACGCCATCGAAATCTCACAAGCGCAACGGCGCAGGGCTTCAGCCGGGCGGCGTCAGCATGTACTTCCATCCGTCGTCGCCTGTTCTGGTCGAGTTCTCGACGGAGTATCTGACCCCGTCGGGCCCCACCAGTTCACCGCTCTGGGGACTGTAGACCGCCGAGGGTGGCCCGCTCGGGGTATAGACGCAAGGGTTGGGCTGTTGTCCGTTGCATTGCACCGAACCTGATCCCGGCCGCGACAAAGGGTCACTAACCGGTGGGGGCGTCCCCGGCACTCGGTCGGCGGGCGCCGGGTTCATGCCGTTGTTGATCGATGGCGCGGGGATCACCTGACCCGGCTTCACCGGTTGATCGCAGCGTGCCGCGGGCGCCGGGCACGTGAGGATCTGGTTCGGGTCGCCATACCAGGGGTTGGTGCCCGCGGGAACGTACGGCTTGGGGTCGCGGCATTCCCTCGGCGTCGCGGCTCGCTTCCCGGGGACGTCGACACACGGGAGGTTGCGTGCCCCACGCACGGCGTTGGCCGGAGTGTCCTGCGGGATCTTGCAATATGTTCCGGACGGCATCGGCGCCAGGCTGGTATCCGCTGGTGAACGCCACTGAGGTGCCGGCAGAAAGCCGGTCAGACATGGCGGGGGCTGGTTGATCGTCAGCGAAGTGCCGAGCGCGGCGTAGCCGGGGAAAGCCGCGGTCACCGTCTGGCCTTCGGCTGCGCCCTGCGGATAAGCCACCAGCAGCTGCTCGACGCCCTTGTGGTAGCGCTTGAGCATGTCCAGCACGATCTCGAGATTCGCCAGCGTCTGCGGCAGCGACTCGCGGACGTCGCCGAATACCGCGTTGACCTGATCTGCGGTCGGCGCCGCCTGGGTGAGGATGCTTTGCACGTGCTGGTCGCTTTCGGCGCTCTGCGCGGCCAGGATGTCCAGGTTGTGCGACCAGCGCTGGATCGCGTCCCGGGAGTCGACCTGGCTGTCGATGATCGGCCCGGAGCCTTGGATGATGTCGTGGATATCGGTGATGTTGGTCTTGAAGTCTCCGACGATCGCCTGCGTCGCATCGACGAGTCGTTGCAGTGCGGGGCCCAACCCGCCTACCGCTTGGGCTGTTTCGTCGAGCAGCGCGGGGATCTTGTCCTTGGGCAGCGCGGCCAGCCCGCGGTTCGCGGCATCCAGCGCCGGCCCGATCGCGGTAGGCACGTTACCGTTGGTGATGGTCTGTCCCGGCGAGAAGTATTTGCCCGGGTTGCCTACCGATACCAGGTCCAGATACTGCTCACCGACCGCCGACACCGAATGCACGTTCGCCGACGCGTCAATCGGGATCTTGTAGCGGTTGGCGATACTCATGGTCACGTGCGCGCCCGTCTCGGTCGGGTCGACGGCGGTGACTGTGCCGATGGTTTCACCGCGATAAGTCACGTTGGACGTCTTGTACAGACCGCCCGACGCGGGCAGGTCCGCCTGCAGCGTGTACTGGCCGATCCCTGCCGCAGTGGGAATCTGCAGGTAATACCCGCCCAGCACAACCGCTGTGATCGCAGTCAGAATGGTGAACAGGATCAGCTGGCGCCGGATGAAGCGGGTCAGCATTGTCTATCCGCCCTTTCGACCAGCGGGCCGCCCGGGACGTCGTTGGGGTTCGGCGTGTACCGGACATCGGGGATCATCGTTTCCGGGTCGCGGCCCCACGATTGCTCGAGCGCGCGCAGCGCTCCGGAGAATCCAGTCCCGGTAAGGACCCCGTTGTCGACAGCGCTGAGGGTCAGGTCAAGCGTCAGCGACAGGTTGAAGTAGTCGCCGCGGAACGACTTCGGCACGCTGTCGACGTCGAACGGCCGGACGAGCATCAGCTTGAGTGCGCGGATCAAATACGGTGAGGCACGGCCCAGTTCCCGCAACGGGCACTGCAGCGACAGCAGATCTTGGTGGAGGTCGTTCCGCGAGGCGGACAGGTATTGGTCGGCAACCTGGCTGAGGCCTCCTGTCGCGTCGATCGCATTGATCAAAAGGTTCTGTTTGTCGGCGAAATGTTTGATCAGTGGCGGGAATTCGGTGAGGACCCGATCCAGCACGGCCGAGCGGGAACCCACGTACGCCAACAGCCGGTTGGTCGAATCGATGGCTCGGGTGATGTCATCGCGTTGCTCGTTGAGTCGGGCGTTGAAGGTGTCCAACTTGTCCAGGAAGGCACGGGTCTGGTCGGCCCGCCCGTTCAGGATGTTGTAGGCCTCGTTCTGTAGCACTTCGAGGTTCGGGACGCCGCCTCCGCGCAAGATGAGGGCGAGACTGGCCAACGTCTGCTCGGTCGTGGGGTAAGCGGACGAATTCTTCAGTGGGATGGTGTCGCCGTTCTTCAATAGCTCCGGTGACGGGTTGGGCGGCGTGGCCAGCTCCACATGCTGAGAACCGAGCAGGCTTGTCTGCCCGATTTTGGCGGTGGCGTTCTTGGGTAACTTGACGTTCTTGTCCACACGTAGCGTCAGCGTGGCGACCCAGTTCTTCAGTTCGATCGCGCGCACCGTGCCGACAAAGACATCGGCCACCCGCACCCGGCTGTTGTCGTTCAAGGCCAGCGTGTCGGGCATCTGCACGTAGACGACGTAGGAGCCGGGCCCGCTGCCCGGGCCACCGGGCATCGGCACGTTCGCGATTCCGCGCCAGCTCGCGCACGACGTCAGCGCCACCGCGGCCCCCAGTAGAGCCAGCCCCTGCCAGGCCCGGTGCCGAATGCGAGAACCGAACGCGCACAGCGCGTTCACGACCACCGTGCTTCGTGCGTCCATCACGATCCCGGTCCTGTCGAGGCGGCCGCCGGTGTCGGCGCGACCGGCCCCGGGACCACACCCGGCCCCGGCAGCGGCGGCGGGATCGGCACCTGCGGCGCCCTTAAGCCGATGGGGGGCGACACCGGGTACTCGTCGTACGCATTCGGCGGTCCCGGCGGGGTTTGGAGCCCTGACTGCGGGGGTGCGATATCCGTGCCGCCCATCAGTTCGGCCAGAGATTCGGGGGTCAACAGGCCCGCCGTGGTCGGCCCCACCTGTGTGCCCTGCATGCCTGGCGCCACAACCCAGCCGGGCTGGGTGTTGCGGTGCGACAACGGGGTATCTGGCACCCAGATCCCGGGCACCGTCGTGTCCTTGTACCCGTTCGGCGGCCGGAGCCGGGGCTCGGAGTAGGCGACTTCCTTGGGTAGCGTCTCCGCGGTGCTGAACAGGTTCAGCCCGAACGGGAGGTAGTTGAACTTGATCGCATCGAGGATTGGCGCCAGGTATTGCGCACACAGTTCGGCGGAATCTTGATAGCCCAGCCGGCTACCGGCCTGGATCATGCTGCACATGAACTGCATTGGGTTCGTGAAGTTCGGGATTGCCGGGATGGACA
Source organism: Mycobacterium numidiamassiliense (assembly GCF_900157365.1). GTDB lineage: Bacteria > Actinomycetota > Actinomycetes > Mycobacteriales > Mycobacteriaceae > Mycobacterium > Mycobacterium numidiamassiliense. The sequence goes on from NZ_FUEZ01000004.1 coordinate 3,056,788, forward strand.
TGACCGCACCGTGTGACGGGTGGTAAATCTGGCTGAGGTTCGTCTCGAGCGTCGGCAAGACGTGCAGGCCGGTCTCCAAACCATTCAGTGGGTCGGGTTGGACCAGCGTGGTGGTCACGGTGGCGAGGTTGTCGACGTCGCGCGCGAGAACCTCGCGGTTCTTGGCCAAGAACGGGCGCAGTGTGGAGAGCAGGCCGTCGAACTGCCGTATCGCATTGGTGAGGTCCCGGTCAGACCCGGTCAACTCGTCGGTGAATTGGGCCAGGTTGTTGTTCAACGCGACGAACTGCCGGTCGTCCTTGCGCAGAGCGTTGACGAATTGCGCCAGGCTGTGCACCACCGCGAACAAGTCGCCACGGCCCTCGTTCAGCGCGGTCAGCGCCTGCGACAGGCTGTTCAGCGTGGTGTTGAACTGCTTGCCCTTTCCGGCCAGCCCATCGGAGAAAGACTCGATGAGGTCACCAAAGGGGCCTTTGGGCTGCTCGGGTGTCGGGCCGAGTTTGGAGATGATGTTGGCGACGCTGTCGCGCAGTTGGTCCCACTCCGTAGGCACCTGCGTGCGCTCGATGGGGATCACGGCGTTGTCGGCCATCACTGGACCACCCTTGTAGGGCGGCTCCAACTGAATGCTCCGCGACGCCACCAGCGCGGGGTTCACGACCACCGCGGACGCGTTGGCGGGCACCTTGTACTTGTTGCTGTAGTGAAACGTCACCTTCATCTTGTCGCCGGCCGGCTCGATCTTGTCGACCGAACCCACGCGAACGCCCATGATCTGAACTTTGTCCCCGGAATAGAGCGCGTTCGCCGCTGGGAGGTAAGCGACCACGGTGTTGTTGGTCAACTTCTGGTAGAGCCGCCAGCCGACGAACCCGGCGACGAGGGCCAGCACCACCACGAGCAACACGATGGCCCTCCGGTGCCGCAGGTTGCGGATATCGAGGATGCTCAATTCTGGCTACCTCCCGTTGCGCCGCTACCGCCCGTCCCGCCCGGCGTGATGAAGGGAGCCGGCAGCTGCTGCCCAGGTCCCAGCGGCGCGGGTGGCCCCGGCGGCAGCCCCGGCGCGAACGTGGACGGCGCAGGGATGGGGCCGGCTGGTTGCAGACCCTCGGTGCGCGCTCCCGGCGGCGCGTTGGGCGGTAGCGGCAGCGGTGTGCCCGGGACATCCGGAGGCGCCTCGCCTGGTCGCCCGGCGATCGGGATCCCCGGTGTCGGTGGCAGGCCGTTCGGGTTCGGCGGCGACGTCTGCACGTCGATCGGTGCAGGGAAACTGCCGCCGAAAGGACCCACGCTTACCCCCGCGCACGGCAGCGGGTTCCACGGCCGCGGCAGCGCGTCAGCCGGCGGGGTGTACGAACACGCTATCCCCGGTGGCACGGCCGGTCCCGGATGTTCCGGGGTGCCTTCCAGCACCGGAGGTGCGGGCGGCGGCGCGCCGTTGGGGAATCGGGTGCCGTTGGGGTCGGGCAAGCGGAACTCGGGTAGGCCCGCGCTGCGCCAGAAGTCCTCCGGGTCGATACCACGCTTCTTGAAGGCGGCGTCGACAAACGGCTGCAACACCCAGTACGGCAGCAGATTCGACAGCACGATCTTGAAGTAAGGTCCCGACGCGACGGATTCCCCTAGCGATGCGGCGAATTGACCGACATACGTGAGGGTTTGAGCCAGGTCGTCCTTGCGTGCGACGAGGACATCGCTGATGGTGTGCAACTGCTCCAGCACAGGATTCAGGTTCGGGTTGTCGTTGATCAATCCCTGCACCTGGGTCGAGAAGGCGGAAATGTTCCCCAGCAGGGTGTCGATGGCCCGTCCACGTTCGTTGAACGCGGCCAGCAGCGCCTTCGCGTTGAGCAACAACCGGTTGATTTGTTCACTGCGTTCACCAAGCACGCTGGCTACTTGGTTGGCCTGAGCGAGCAGGTGCTTGATCTCTTCGTCGCGCTTGCCGATGGTGTCGGAGAATTTGGCCACACCGTCGAGGGCGGCACTCAGGTGCGGGTAGGTCTGATTGATGGTCTCCGACAAGACGTTCAGCGACCGCTTCACGGTGTCGATGTCCCAGCCGGTGGCGGCCTTGGTGACGTCGAAGGCCGCGTCGTAGAGCTGATACGGGGTGGTGCTTTGGGACAGTGGCAACACGCCCCCGGGCCGCAACGGCTGGGTTCCCCGCGGCTCGATCTCGAGCACCTTCTTACCCAGGATGGTGTCCGTCTTGATCGCGAGCCGGCTCTCGGTGCCGATGCTGTTGCCGCCGATGGAGAACTTGATCAGGACGTGGTCGCCGTCGATCTCGAGCCCCTCCACCTTGCCGACATTCACGCCGGTGATGCGCACCTTGTCGTTCTGGTTCAGTTGACCGGTGTCGGTGAACTGCACGTAGTAGCTCGGACTGGCAAAAATCATCGGGACGCTGGTGAAGCTTTGGCCGACGGCGACGACGAGCACCAGCACGGTGATGCCCATGAGCCCGGCGTGGCCGCGGTTGAATTCCGTTAGTGATCTCATTGCGGCGTGCACCTGCCCGTGGGTTGCTGCCAGATCCTGACCGTGCGGACCGGACCGCCGGCCTGCAGTCCGTTCCACTTGATCGTGAGATCGCACACGTAGAAGTTCACCCAGTCTCCGTAGAGGCCGATGCTGCGTCCGATCAGGTTGAGTGCGGTCGGCGTCTTGTGGATCAGATCGTTGAGCTGATCTTTTTGGTCGACGAGCGGCTGCTGAAGAGCCTGTAGGTAGTTGAGCTCCTTGTGCAGCAGAGCGCGGTTGTCCGCCAGCAGGTCGGCCACCGTCCCCGCGGCGTTGCTGATGTTCGCCACGCCGGCGGCCAAGGGATCGGCGTGGTCCTTCAACCCGGTGATCAATCTTTCGAAGTTGTCGACGATCTGGTCGAACTCCTTGCGATGTCTAACCGTGGTGTCCAGCACGATGTTCAGGTTCTTGACCACCTCGCCGATCGCCTGGTCGCGTTGAGCAATGTGCGCAGTCAGTTGCGCGGTCTGGTCGAGGATGTCGTTGATGGTGCCGCCCTGACCCTGAAAAACGGTGATGAGGGCCGACGCGATGGTGTTGACCTTTTCCGGATCGATCGCCCGGAAAAGCGGCTTGAAACCACCGATCAGAGCGTCGAGATCCAGCGCCGGTGACGTGCGAGACAGCGGGATGAATCCCCCCGCCGGCAGGACCCGGTCAGCGCCGTCACCCTCACCGCGGCTGAGCTCCAAAAACCGATTACCGAGCAGGTCGAGATAGCGGATCTGCGCGGTCGTCGATTGGTAGAGCGGTATCGACCGGTCGACGTCGAACTCCACCCGTGCCCGCCTGCCGCCGTCGATCAGCTGCACCTTTTTGACCTTGCCGACCTCCACGCCGGAGGCGCGGACGAATTCGCCGTCACGCAGCCCGCTGCCATTGCTGAACTCCGCGGAATATCCGTAGGTGCGGTTGAAGCGCACCTGAGCAAACACCACTACGATCGACACGCTGATCAGCAGCAGCACCAACGAGACGATGCCGAGCTTGATAGCGCTGCCGGTGGTTTTCATGGGTTGATCGTGTTGTCCCCGACCTGACGGCCCCACACGTACTCGATTGCGTACGGTGAGCCGGTGTCTAAGTGGTTGTAGGGCGCGAGACTGGCGCCGGTGTCCACCACCAGACTCGGCGCCGGCCACAGATCATGGGTGATGGGCTGCCAGCAACCCGGCGCACCGCCCGGCCCGCCGCGAGCGTTCACCCGCGGCAGATTGTCCGGGTACACATAGGGATTCGGCGCGCCGCCTACCACTCCGGCCAACCCGAGCAGCCCCAGTGTGGCCACAGTGCCGGTCAATCCTGGGAGAGTCAGTATGCCTCCCAGCCCTGACGTCAGTTCGGTCATGGTTTTCAGCGAGTAGCCGTTGCCGCCGCCCGTCGTCTCATTGGCCTTGGGTTCCTCGTCGTAGTAGTTGCGGATGGTGCAGAAGATCGCAGGGCTGTAGGTATCGAGCAGCTGGGCGGTCGGCACCAGATCGGCGACTCCCCGCTGCAGGTAGGGCCCGCCACGGGCGAAGATGTCTTCGCCGGTGTTGCCCAACCCGGTCGCAGCCAACAACGCGGCATCCAGGTCGGCTTCCTGCCGGTGCAGCGTGCGCGCCGTGATCACCGCGTTGTCGAGGGAGTCGAACAGATCCGGTGCGGCGTTGGCGTAGGTGTCGCCCAGGGCCGCCAGCTGCTGAATGTCATGCCGGATCTGCGGCATTTGCGGATTGATGTCGTCAAGGATGGCGTTGCCGTTGACGATCGACCGCCCGAACTTGTCGCCCAACCCGGTCAAGGCCTGCGCGGCCGCAGCCAGCGTCAGGTTCAACTTGACCGGGTCCACCTTCTCCGCGAGAGAGGTAAGCGTCTCGAACAACGTATTGAATTCCGTCGTCACCGACCTCGCATCAATCACATGCTGTGGGGTGATGCGTTGCGGTGTAGGGGTTTTCGGCGACGTCAACGACACATACTTATTGCCGAACACCGTGGTCGCCGTAATATTGGCGTCCACATTGGCCGGAATCAGCCTGATGTACTTCGGTTTCACGTCTAAGACGAACTTGGCCACCGGCATGCCGTCACGCTGGATCTCCGAAATGCTGGCCACCCGGCCTATTTCCACCCCGTTGTAGGTGACCTTCGACCCGGGATCCATCACCAAACCCGCTCGCGGAGCCAACATCGTCAAGGATGTGTTCGGCGTTAATTCGCCCCGAAATTGCAACCATACGAACGCCAACACCATCGCGGCGACCACCCCGAACAGCACAGCCGCCGTTTTGTACGGCGGGATGCGGGGCGGGTTCTCCTTCACCGGGGTCGTCATGACGGCTACACGGTGAGGTTGAAGTTCGGGTTTTTGCCGTAGATCGCCATCGCGGTCAGCACGACCACGACAACGATTGTGATCAGCGACAGCCGCATCGACCTGCCGACCGCTTGACCGACGCCGACCGGCCCGCCGGTGGCGGTGTAGCCGTAGTAGCAGTGGGTGGTCATCACGACCACCGCAACGAGGATCACCTCCGCAAACGACCAGCCCACGTCGTTGAGGCGCAGGAATGTGTGGAAGTAGTGGTTGTACGTGCCGGCAGACTGCCCGTACAAGAAAACCGTGGTGACCTGCGCGGAAAGGAAGGCCAGGGTAATCGCCACGCCGTAGAGAGGGATGATGACGATGAGACCCGCCACCACCCGGGTGGACACCAGGTAGGCCATCGACCTGATACTCATCACCTCAAGTGCGTCGATCTCCTCGCTGATGCGCATGGCGCCCAGTTCGGCGGTGGCGCCGGCGCCGACCGTCGCTGCCAGCGCCTGACCGGCGGCCACCGGCGCCACAAACCGCACATTGACCATTGCGGCCAAAAAGCCGGTGAATGCCTCTACACCGATGTTGCCCAGTGACGCGAAGCCCTGGATGGCTACGAGTGAGCCCGCGGACAGGGTGATGAATCCGACGATCGCGGCGGTGCCACCGACCACGGCCATCGCGCCGGTCCCCATCCCCATCTGGGCAACCAGCCGCACCAGCTCTCTGTGGTAGCGGCGCAGCGCGAAGGGGATCTGCGCGACCGCGGTCAGTGCGAACCAGACAATCTGCCCGACCTCGACCAGCAGCCGGCTCGGGGCGTCCCCGTATCGACTGAAGGTGGCGGCTGCCCGCGGGAAGAAGCGGACATGCCGTGCGGCGACCGTCGCCATCTCAGCGCCCCGTGCCGAACCGGACACCGATGGTGGTCAGCGCCGCGTTCACCGCGAACAATGCGATGAAACACAGCACTACCGTCTCGTTGACAGCAGTGCCCAGACCTTTCGACCCGCCGCGGACGATCAGCCCGCGGTAACAGCCGACCAGGCCGGCGATCAGCCCGAACGTCGCGGCCTTGATATTCGCGATCACCACCTCGGGCAGGCCGGTGAGCGCAGTCAACGTGGAGAGGTAAGCACCGCTCGAGACGTTCTGCAGGTACACGCTGAAGAGGTAGCCGCCCCCCAGGCCGACGCCGATCACGAGGCCGTTGAGCAGTACCGCGACGAGTGTCGAGGCGACGACGCGGGGCACCACCAGCCGGTGGATAGGGTCGATGCCGAGCACCTCGAGCGCATCGATCTCTTCGCGGATGGTGCGAGCGCCGAGGTCGGCGCAGATAGCGGTGCCTCCGGCGCCGGCGACCACCAGCACCGTCACGATCGGGCCGAGCTGGGTGACCGCGCCGATCCCGGCGCCAGCACCGGAGACGTCTGCGGCGCCGAACTCGGCCAGCAAGACGTTGAGCGTGAAGATGAGCAGCACGGTTTCCGGGATGGACACGGCGATAGTGGGCAGCAGCGATACCCGCATGAGGAACCAGCCAGTCCAGATGAACTCACGCCATTCGAACGGCTGCCTCAGGGCTTTGCCGGTCAGGATGCACATTCGGAAGAATCCGCCGGCCACTTCCGTCCCTGGTCGGATCCTTTCGAGCAGTTTTCCGCCAACCATGTTCGAGGTAGTCATCGGCGCTGCCCCCGACGTAACCACGCTCGGCGCGTCGCAACCGCAGCAGGTGCCCCTGTCGACCTCGTCATGATCGCCCTCTCACGACGGAACCGTGTGCCGCGCGGCGGATCATGACGCACGCTGCGAAAAGTGATCCGCTGCATAGCATTTCGAACGGGCGCGAACGACGACGACTTTCGAGTTATTCGCCCTAGGTTCCGGCACGACGATTCCTGGTGTGCGTAGCGCATCTCTTCGCTCTGGGCGCCGGTCAACCAGGTGGTCCGCCCAACCCGCAGTTTCGGTCCCTGCACTGCGGCTCATGTCGCCCTCGTTTGCGTCACCCAGCAACTATGGCATTAGACCGTACGGACGGTCAATTAGAAACGACGCCTGAGTTCCGTCGTACGAGGCCTTTGCGCTTCCTCGGCTGGCGACGGCGTTCATCGGTCGTGCTGTTTGAACGAGGTAAACGTACAGTCAGAGTCTGCTCGGCTGGTCGCGTCAGCCTAGTCGCAGCCAGGGACGGCTCGGCACTTGAAGTAGGAATCGGCTACGGCCAATTGCCAACCCGCGTAAAGCATTCTGTCGCTAAACGGTCAATCTGTCGCACCCGATACCGAGGCAAGGCATTCGCGCACCACCGAGACGACGTCCGCGGAAGGGCTCGCCCACTTGCTAAGCCCCAAGCGGTCGAGTAGCAATCCGCCGAGGAACACGTCGACGAAAGCGGCGCCGACCTGTTCGGGTGGCGGGGAATCGGCGGGATCGAACCACACCCACATCCACTCCAGCGATCCCCATAGCTGCAGTGCCGCGAGTTCGACGTCCACGCTTCGGAATACACCGCCCTCGATCCCGTTGCGGATCTCGTCTATCGCGAGCGTTTGCAATTGAACGCGCAACTTACGCACTTGCTGCATCGCCGGGTCATCCGACAGCTGAACCACCTCGCGCTGGCTTGCCACCGTCGCGTCGCGGGCGATCACCTGTAGCAGCGCGGAGGCGTAAATGATTGCGGCGATGCGTTCGTGCGGCGCGGCCAAGCGATCCCATGCCATTCGTAGCGCATCGAGCTGAACGGCCAGGTGGGTTTCTTCAAGCTCCCGCAACATCTGTGCTTTGGTCCCGAAGTGATGAACGATGGTGCCCTTCGACATGCCGAGCTCGTCGGCGATGTCGCCCATATTCGTTCTGTCGTAACCACGTTCGGCGACATAGCGGACGAACGCGTCGAGAATCTCGCCACGTCTACCAGGCGATCGGGGCATCTTCCACCCTTCGGCGTCAACTAACCGTACGAACGGTCTATCATAACCGGTGCGACGTGAGAACCCCCGACCTGTCGTGCGAGTGTCCCAGACCGCTGCAAGCAGATCGACGAGCCGGTCGCGTGGACCGAAAGCGGAGATCTCACCATTACCGTGACTTGGCTACCTATCCCGACGACACCGTCGGCACCGATGGACACCCTCGGCCGAAATCCGCGCCCACGGGGGAATTTACGACAGGATGAACCAGACGATCGGGCGCCTGGCCGGCCGATAATGCGGCTGAAGGACTGCGGATTATCGTCTCCGCCCCGAGCCGCGATCGGGCCGGGGAGAGGGGCTAACCGCGGGACGAACTCCGCGCCCGCAAGACCGCGAGGGTCACGTGAGACATCAAACTGCCGGAAGTGTTGCCTCGAGCCTGAACGTTCAAGGTTGGGTCGTGCCGGGCGCCCGATAGCTCACAGGGCCTGCAATGCCCTGCGGCCTTTGTCCGGTGCAGTGACGACATACATGTTCGTACCGGGCGCTGACTTAATTTCACCTGCGGTGTACATGGTCATGAGTTCTCTGCCATCACTGTCGGCAACGCACACATAGGTGTCGGTCTCAGCGTCATAGTCGAAGCTGTCCCAAGCCAATACGAACGCCAAGCAGTTGCCGTCGCGGTCTGCGACGATGAGCTTGTGCGCACCTGACTCCTTTAATAGCTCGGCATCCTCGGCGTGCTGCTGAGGGACCCGGTTGTTACCGACCGTTGCGCTGTGCGACATTTGTGTACTCCTTAGCGACGTTGTCCCCGTCTGATCCGGGTGCTCAGTCTGCCGGACGTTACTCCTCGGATACCGTCCCCGACCAGGGCATTACGGCCCCTCTCTAAGAGGTCGTAAGTCGGCGCAGAGCGGGCAACGTTTGTCGCCGCTGGTCAGGTGGGAGCCGGGTGCCAGGAGTGCAGGGATCCCAGCAGTGCGTTCTTCTTGTAATGGTGATCCGTCATTCGCCGAAGGATGCTGTCGAGCACGACGACGGCGTCGTTGATATACGGCCCTTTGTTGAGCATCGCGCATTCGGCCTGTTCGCTCATGGCCGCATCGCTGATCTCTGCGCGCGCGGGATTCCCTGTCTTGGTGAGCTGTTCGAGCATTTGGGTGGCCCAGATCACGGGTAGGTGCGCCGCCTCGCACAGCCACAGAATCTCTTCCTGCAACTCGGCGAGGCGCTCGTATCCGCACTCGACGGCAAGATCCCCACGCGCGATCATCACACCGACGCGCGGATGCCGCATCGCCGTAAGGAGCAATTGGGGAAGGTGTTCGAACGCTTGCCGGGTCTCAATTTTCAGCACGATTCCCAATGAGTCCCCGCCGAGGCGGCTCAACTCGCCGAGCAACTGTTCGACATCGGAAGGGTCTCGCACGAACGACATCTCGACCAGATCGGCCAGCTCGACCACCGTCGATAAATCTGACTTGTCCTTCTCGGTCAGGGCGGAGATCGGGAGGTTGGTGTCGGGTACATTGACCCCCTTGCCAGCGCGGAGGCGGGACCCTGCGTCTGCCGCGTGGTCGATCCGCAACCTCAGCACGCCGGGACCTACGCTGACTATCTCGCCGCCTATCCGGCCGTCATCGAAGTGCACCTTGTCGCCAACGTGAGCATGGTCGAAGATCTCGGGCAGCGTGCAACCGATGCGCGGAACGGACTCGGTGATCAGCGGCGCCGGCGAACAATCGCTGGTCAACTCGAGGATGTCCCCGCGGTGCAGGATAAGGCTCTGTTCGGTCTGCGGAATTTCTCCGAGGTGCGTCGAATCCTTGGCGCCGCGGACGCGCAGTTCTGTCCCGGTGGCGAGGTAAGTGGTCTTGTCGGCAATGGCGACGAATCCGCTTGGGGCGTCTGACTTCTGAACAACAGCTTTCAGCACCAGCGTGCGCTTCGCGCCTCGGGTGTCGTGCAGAAGCAGCACGTCGTCGTCTCGGCGACGGCTGAGCCATTGCCCGGACACAGGTAGTGACACCAGGCCGGCCTCGGGCGGGTCGATCGGGTCTTCCGCCGCAGTCAGCCATGCCCGCACCGGGACGGTTTCCTGCCCAAGCGCGTTCCTGGTTGGCCGGAGTTTCACGACGCGCGGCCCGGGTTCGAGCGGTCCCGTCCGTAGCTTTGGTCCCGCAAGGTCCATAGCGATCAAGCAGGTTCTGCCGGTCGCTTCGGCGGCTTGCTTGACATGCTGTGCCATACAGCGCCAAGCCTCGGCATCATCGTGCGCGCAGTTGATGCGTGCGATGTTCACACCGCGTTCAACCAACTCGCGAACCAAGTTGGAATCGGTCGCTGCCGAGGAGGGGAGTGTGACCATGATGCGGGTTACGCGATCGACCGGCTCTGGGCCCAGCAGCTGCTGCGTCCGGTAGCGGAGCAGTTCGGGGCCATTCTCGACGCCGGCGCCGGATAACGGAGGCTGTTGCCAGGTGCCACCGATCATGGCGCAGATCGCGGACCTCACCAGGAGCAAGGTGGCCTCGACATGGGGCTCGCTGCGACCCAATGAGGAGAGCCCGTAGGCCGCGAGCCGGGCCTGCAGGTCGCGCAGATCGCATTGTCGAATTGCCCAATAGTGCACCATGTTTCGGGCGCTTATTCGATTCTGGGTCGCCACACCGGTCAGCCACCAGGACCATAATGACTCAGCTGCAGCCAATCGTGACAGGAGGTCGTCCACGTCGTCGCGCAACTGGCTCAACTGCTGGCTCGTGAGTTCAACGTCGATCTTCGTGTTGAGCACTGGCGCTCCAAAGTATTCGAGTGCTCCGACGTCCGACGGCGGTAGCTATTGGGGGACGGAAAAACTGTGAAACTTTCCAGCGGTCGCCATGGTGGTGCGCGTGATGGCCTCGCCAGTAGGAGGCTGCGCCGACTCCGATGGCGTCCTGTCCATCGGACCCGACATTACGGAGATTCCGACACCGGGCCCTAGAGGCATTGGTCCCTGATCCCCGATGACGTTGGATCCACGACAGTGGCGACAGCTCCGATCCTGAACAGTGGGAGCCCGAGGACTTTATCCTCTGCTGCTCGGCCCCAAGCGTGGTCAGACTCGAATTGGCGTGCAATCGATGCTGCGCCCAGACCATAGAACTATGAGGAGACCATTGTGGCTATTCGGGTGGGCGTGAACGGATTTGGACGTGTCGGCCGTAACTTCTTCCGTGCTGTGGACGTACAACGGGCGGCAGGTGACACAGACATCGAGATTGTCGCGGTGAACGACCTCACGGACAACAAGACCCTGGCGCACCTGCTCAAATACGACTCCGTCCTCGGACGCCTATCGCACGACGTGTCGGTCGACGGCGAGGACTTCGTGGTGGGAGACCAGCGGATCAAAGCGTGGTCCATCGCGGACGGGCCTGCGGCGGTGCCGTGGGGAGATCTCGGCGTGGATGTCGTAATCGAGTCGACCGGTCGCTATACCGCCGCGGAGCAGGCCCGTGGTCACCTGCACGGTGGGGCGAAGAAAGTGGTGGTGTCCGCGACGTCGAAGGGTGCAGACCTCACCGTGGTGATGGGCGTCAACCACCGCGAATACGACGGCACGCAGACCGTCGTCTCCAACGCCTCGTGCACGACGAACTGCTTGGCGCCGATGGCGAAGGTGCTCGACGAGGTGTTCGGAATCGAGCGCGGGCTCATGACTACCGTCCACGCGTACACCCCGGATCAGAACCTGCAGGACGGCCCGCACCGCGACCTACGCCGGGCCCGCGCCGCGGCGATCAATGTGGTGCCCACGTCCACCGGGGCCGCCCGCGCAATCAGCGTGGTGTTGCCCCAGCTCGAGGGCCGGCTCGACGGGTATGCGCTGCGGGTGCCGGTGCCCACCGGTTCAGCCACCGATCTCACCGCCATTGTCCGCGAGCCGGCAACGGCCGACGCCGTCAACGCCGCGTTCGCGGCCGCCGCAGAGGGTGAGCTCAGGGGCTTCCTCACCTACACCGAGGACCCGATCGTCTCGTCGGACATCGTGACCGACCCCTCGTCGTGCATCTTTGATTCGGGGCTCACCAAAGTCACTGGCGATCTGGTGAAGATCGTCGGCTGGTACGACAACGAGTGGGGTTACTCAAACCGCCTCGCCGACCTGACCGGGCTGGTGGCGTCCACGCTCTGAGCCGCTGCGCCGATGGATGAGGCCGCCGAACCCAAGGCCTTCCGGCCTTCCGCGATTCCGGTCTAGGGTCGACCCTGGAACAAAAATGCCGAACGGTGCCAGGGCGGTTGACCGTTGATCGGGCGTACAGAAGGTTCAGGACAGGAGACGCTTTGTGAAACAGGCTCAACTCGCGGACCTGAGCGTCGGGCGCCTCGGACTCGGTGCGATGGGCATGTCGGTGGCTTACTCGGTCGGCGGCTTCGACGACGCAGAATCCATCCGGACCATTCATCGGGCCGTCGATCTCGGGGTCACCCTCATCGACACCGCGGAGGTCTACGGGCCGTTCGTCAACGAGGAACTCCTCGCGCGTGCCCTACAGGGTCGGCGGGATCAAGTGGTGCTGGCAACCAAGTTCGGCCTCATCTCCCACACCGGACGCAATAGCCCGGACAGCAGCCCGGCCAGTATCCGCGTCGCCGTGGACGGTTCGCTGAAGAGGCTGGCGACCGATCACATCGATCTCTACTACCAGCACCGCCTGGATCGCGACACCCCGATCGAAGACACGGTCGGCGAGCTGGCCGAGCTGGTCACAGCGGGGAAGATCCGCCACATCGGGCTTTCCGAAGTTGGCGTGCACACCATTCGCCGCGCGCACGCTGTGCACCCGATTACCGCGGTGCAATCGGAATACTCGTTGTGGACGCGCGACCAAGAGGGCGAGATACTGCCCCTACTACGCGAATTGGGCATCGGGTTCGTTGCCTACTCGCCGCTGGGCCGCGGCTTTCTCACCGGCAGCATCCGCTCGAACGCGGAGCTTCCGGACAGCGACTACCGCAAGACCAACCCCCGATTCTTCGACGAGAACTTCCAGCACAACCTCAACAGTGCGGACGAATTGCGGGACATCAGCGCCGAAGTCGGCGCCACGCCGGCCCAAGTCGCATTGGCCTGGCTGCTGGCGAAAGGGCGTGACATCGTGCCCATTCCGGGGACGAAACGCGTTGCACGCCTTGAGGAAAACGTCGGGGCCGATACCGTGGAACTCACCACCGATCAACTGGCCCGACTCGACCAATTGACCCCGGCGGCCGGGGGCCATCACGCCGAGGCGCAGATGGCGTGGATCGACCGCTAGCCCGCTAGCAACGCACCCTCAAGCGCGGCAACGGTTTCCAGATCGTCCAATGCGGCGACGCCGCGCCGCAGACCCTCCATGGCGATGTCTTCGACCTGCATTCCGCCCATGCCCGCGGTGATCAGCGGGGCGACATACGCGTAGAGCGCCCCTTGCCGGTACCGCAACCACAGATCGTCACGCTCCAGCTCGGGCCCACCGGCTGCGGCCAGCGCGCGTCGGTAGTCGTCGAGCAGGTCGCGTTGCGCCGACTGGCGATCTTGCGGTGTCAGGCTGGTGATCAGGGTGTAGGCCAGCTCGCGGGACGGGTGCCCGCGGCGCACCGCCTGCCAATCCAGCAGTCCGGGCTCGCCGTCGCGGAAATACACGTTGCCGGGATGGGCATCGCCGTGCATGACGGTGTGTGGGGGAGTGTCGATCACGGCGGCGACCGCACGGTAGTTCTCCGCGATGAAGCGGCCCCTTTCAACCGGGAAGTCGACCGGGACCGTGTTTTTCTCGGCGAGCCGCTTCATCGAGGCCTTCATCAGCGACCCGGTCAGCAGCGACGTGACGTCGCCGGACGGCGTGTAGAGCCACGCCAACGGCCCGCGCCCGTTCTGGCGCATGCGATCCCAGAACGTGCCGTGCACGCTCGCCAGTAACTCGACGATGCTGCTGGCCTGGTCGACCGAGAGTGGGTGCAACGTGTCGGGGAAGACGCACGACTCGGGCAGATCCTCCAGGATCACTAGGTAGCGACCGGTCCAGGTGTCGAATGCGGTTCCGTACGCTTCCGGGACGCCGGCGAGCTCGGGCGCGAGCTGACTGTAAAAGCGCACCTCGGTGTGCCCCAGCCGGCCGAGCTCACCCATCAACCGGGTGGCGGCGGTACTGGCGCCGATCTTGACGAAGACCGACTCGGGCACACCGTCGCCGGTCAGCACCAGTCGCGCCCGCGAGGATGTGCCGGTGTCGCTGGAAAGGACACGGACCGACCGGACCCTGCGGCCCATGACCTTGGAGAGCGTCGAGGTGTCGAGATCGCCGACCGAGCGGGGCAACCCCGCGCGGCTCCCCACGATCGTGTCCGCGGTCACCCGGCCGAGCCCTCGGCCCAGGTGAGCCGCCAGGCCGGCGACGGAAAAGGCCTGTTCCACCGGGTTTGCCATAGCTGTCCATCCTGTTTGGGCTGGTAGCGATCCACGGAACCGAGCCGCGCGACTAGCTAGGACAAAAATAACCTAATGTCTGGACATCAGACAAAGTCAGACTAATGTCTGATCTGTGGCACCAGGGCCCGCACCAGGAATTGCTCAACGAATTTGCGTTTGTCAGCCACTGGGCGGTGCCGCCACGATGGCGCCAGCAAGAACAAGGTGGTCGTGGTCAGCCACTGGACAATCGAGCGAGGGTCGAGGTCGGTATAGAGACGGCCAGCCCGCTTCCAGCCCTGCAACAGCGGCCCGTAGTGCTTCAACAGCAGCTCCACCATCGGTTCCGAGCCGATCTCCAGGGCGACGGGCACCGCGGTGCTCTCGGCGGCGAACAACGCTTCGTTCAACGGATTGCCCGCCACCGATTCCACGCGGGCCAGCACCATCTCGGGCAGGGAGCGGACCGGGTCGTCGGGATGGTGCAGGGACGCGACCAATTCGCGCAATGCGGTATCGACCCGCGCCAGCATCAGGCCCAGTAGGACTTCGTCGCGATTGGGGAAGTATCGGTATACGGTCGAGCGGGACACCCCGGCCTCATCGGCCAGTTCGGCCATCCGGATCTGCGCGTTGCCCCGACGTACGATGCAGCGGCCCGCGGCGTCCAGCAGACGCATGCGCGCCTCGTCGTCGTCGAGGATCGCGCGGTCGTCGCCCCACCACCGGCTCGGCTCCATGCAGCGATAGTAGGGGATGGGTTGTGCCATTGAGTCTCTGATTCGCGAGGTTCGGCAAAAAATATCATCAACTCTGGCGGGATAGCCGA
This sequence comes from Mycobacterium numidiamassiliense, assembly GCF_900157365.1. Lineage (GTDB taxonomy): Bacteria > Actinomycetota > Actinomycetes > Mycobacteriales > Mycobacteriaceae > Mycobacterium > Mycobacterium numidiamassiliense. The sequence goes on from NZ_FUEZ01000004.1 coordinate 3,071,820, forward strand.
AAGCGTTCGGTGACAATATTTTTCGCTCTTCGATGGAAAGGCATTCATGGTGTACAGCGCTGCTGACGAGTCTTTCACCCATCAGCTGCCGACGACGTTCGATCAGGTGCACGACACCGATCCCACGTGGTCGGATCGGTGCTACTTCTTCGCGGCCTCGCCGGACGGCACGCTGCTGTTGGCCAGCGGCTACGGTAACAATCCGAACACCGGTACCGGCTTGGGATACGTCAAAGTCACTTTGGCCGACGGCCGGCACTGGGATCTGTTGTCCGGTCGTCCGATTGGCGGGGGTGACCGCGGCGAGCTGAAAGCCGGACCGATGCGCTGGACCTGCGTGGAGCCGTTGAAGAAGTGGCGTCTTGACGTCGAGCCCAACGATTCCGGCATCGCGTGGGAGCTCTATTACGAACCCACAGCCCCCATGTGGGAGCTGCTGCCGATGAAGGTGCGCGACGAGGACGGTCGGACGCTGGCCGACATGTACCACATGAAGGAACCGGGCCGCTGGACCGGTTGGGTGCAGATCGACGGCGAGCGGATCAGCGTCGACGGATTCCACGGTGGCCGGGACCGGACCTTCGGGGTGCGGGTCTCCGACAAGATCGACTTTTGGCTCTGGCTCGATGCCGGCTTCGAGGACCGGGCTATTGAGGCCTGGATCATCGAATCATCAGATGGCGCAGTTCGTTACGTCGACGGCGGGATTACCCACAATGACGGCAGCTTGTCCAAGCGGTTCGTCAAGATCGAGCACGACGTCGAATTTGACGCAGGCCATAAGCGGCCGGCCCGGGCGGTGCTGGTCTTCACCGACGAGGACGGCAAGAACTACCGGGTTACCGCCGACGCGCCGCATCAGGATGTCAACGCCTACTACGGGTTGCCGATGGGGCATTGCCAGTACCAGGATCTCGGCGGCGGGGCGTACTTCATCCACTTCCAGTGGGACAGCCGCAATCCCGAGCAGCTCGGCGAGACCGAGGGGAAATCGATGGCGCTGGATCAGCTGATGCGTTTTGAGCTCGACGGCGACACCGGCTGGGGCATCTTCGAGTTGCTGATGGGCGGCCAGCGCTACCGCCGCTATCCCAACTGGACCGCGATGGACATGTCCGCCTTCACCCAGGAAAAGACGCCGGTGGAAAAGCTGCCCGCCGATAGCGATGGAGTTCGTCAATGACGTTGGACGACAAGGTGGATGAGCGTCTGGCCGGATGGCTGCGCACGCAGCTTCCCGGCGCCGAAGACATCCGAGTCGAGGGGCTCGATCGGTTGAAGTTCGGCATGTCCGCCGAAATGATGGTGCTGGCCATCGTGTCGCGACAGGACGGGCAGGATACCCGGCAGGACGTCGTGCTGCGTCTGCGTCCCAAACCGCCTGCGCTGCTGGAACCTTACGACCTGGCCCGCCAGTTCGCCATCCTGCGTGGGTTGGAGGGTACCGCGGTCCGGGTTCCCCGCGCGCTGTGGCTCGAGGACAGCGGCGACGTGCTGGGCCGGCCGTTCTTCATCATGGAACGTGCCGGCGGGATCGTGTATGAGATGCAGGCACCTTCCGACGTCGCCGACGACACCGTGGTGCGGATGTGCGAGAGCCTGGCCGAACAACTCGCGGCGATCCACTTGGTCGATCTGAAAACGACTGGCCTCGCGGCGATCGACAAAGGAACGGATCACCTCGACCGCGAACTCACCCACTGGGCCGACGAGATGAACCGGGTCAAGCGGGATTCCTTGCCTGCCCTGGAACGGCTGCTGGCAGCGCTGCGCGCCAGCAAGCCCGCACCCTGTCCCAGGGTGACCTTGGTGCATGGCGACGCCAAGCCGGGCAACTTCGCGTTCGCCGACGGACAGGTCAGCGCGGTCTTCGACTGGGAGATGACGACCGTCGGCGACCCGCTGACTGACATCGGCTGGCTGGAACTGCTCTGGATGCAGCCGGTCGGCCTCACGAGTCATCCTGCCGCGCTGGACATCGAGGCGCTGCTCTCGCACTACGAGGCGGCCAGTGGGATCGGGCTGCAGAACCGATCCTGGTACCGCGCCCTGAACGCCTACAAGATGGCGGTCATCTGCCTCATCGGAGCCATGCTCATCGAGGACGGTCACAGCGACGATCAAAAACTGATGATCGCCGCCTACGGCACCTCCATGCTCACCCAGGTCGGCCTGTCCGAGTTGGGTATCGACGAGTCTCTCGACGACGGTCCGGTCCTGCCGCGTGCGGAACGCATCGAAGAAATCCAGGCCCAGGCCACGCCCGTTCTCTAGTGCGATTCCATCATGGTGAGGCGTGTGAACGGGAGATAGCCATCAGCCAGAAGAAGCTAGTGATCGGCGCCAGCGGCTTCCTCGGATCGCACGTGACCCGACAGCTTGCCGATTCGGGCGCCGACGTCCGAGTCATGTTGCGCCGCAACAGTTCCACCAGGGCCATCGACGATATTGACGTCGAGCGCTGTTACGGCGATGTCTTCGATGACAAGGCGTTGCGGGCTGCGATGGCCGGCTGCGACGTCGTGTATTACTGCGTCGTGGACGCCCGGATGTGGCTGCGGGATCCCGCGCCATTGTTCCGCACGAATGTGGACGGTCTGCGCCACGTACTGGATGCGGCCCTGGACGCCAACCTGAAGAAGTTCGTATTCACTAGCACCATAGGCACTTTGGCGATCAACAACAGTCGACTGGTTACCGAGGACGATCCGCATAACTGGGACGAGGGTGGCGCCTATATCGAAGCCCGGGTGGCCGCCGAGGAGATCGTGCTGTCGTGCGCCCGCGACAAAGGTCTGCCCGCCGTCGCCATGTGCATCGCCAATACCTACGGTCCCCGCGACTGGGGCCCGACTCCGCACGGTTCCCTGCTCGCCAGTGTTGCCACCGGACGCTTCCCCTTCTACTTCGGCTACTCGAGCGAAGTGGTGGGCATCGAAGATGCCGCCAGGGCAATGCTTCTCGCTGCCGACCACGGACGAGACGGCGAACGTTACATCATCTCCGACAGGTTCATGAGCAACCGTGAGCTACACGAGATCGCCGCCACCGCGGTGGGCAGGCGGCCGCCGCGCATCGGAATTCCCATGTCGGTGCTTCGCGCGGGTGCGCGGGTCAACGATGTGATGGCGCGGCTGCTGCGCCGCGACCTGCCGTTCGCTTACGCCGGGATGCGGATGGTCGAATTGATGTCGCCGCTCGACCACAGCAAGGCCGAACGCGACCTTGGATGGACGCCCGAACCCACCGAAGAGTCCATTCGCAGAGCCGCTGTCTGGTTCGCCTCGAACCACTAACCCGCTTGCTCGTCGGCATGAGCGAGGGCGTCTGGACCGTATTTGTTTTCGATCAGCGTCCACGGGTCGGCGTAGGGGCCTCGACCCTCGGCGCGGCGCTGCAGTTTGAGGGCGGTGCGTATCACGGGCCGCAGTATCGGACCGACGGCGCGCAACGCGATGCGTAGGTTGCCCTGTGATTCGGCAATCCAGGCCAGGGTTTGATGCCAGTCATGATCTTGGAAGTCAAGCAGCGCCTGCGACTCGGTGGTGTCGTACCAGCCGGTGAAGCTCCAACCGCGATCGTCCTTGGGGTCGCCGGGCAGGCTCGCCGACGGGCCGAGGCGACCCAGGCCGACGGCGGTCATCAAGTCGCCCTCGAAATCATTCTGTAGCAGCACATACGATTCGTTTCCGCCGATGAGTAGCGCCTTGCCGTTGATTGTTGCCTCGCGATCGACGCCGTTGGCAAATGCCAGCGCCACATCGCGCGCGTCGACCGCATGCATGCGGTTGTCGCTTGGCAGTGAGCGCATGATCGCCAGGTGGTCACCGTTGACGCTCGAGTGGGAGTCCGGCGACATGACCCCGCCGAGCCGAAAGAACGCATACGGTAGACCGCTGGCGCGGGTTGCCGCCTCCGCTTGCACTTTGTCCTGACCGTACTGGTCGATCGGGTTTACCGCGGTGTCCGGCGTGATCCGCTCCGGATGGCGATAGGGGTTACGCGACCCGTAGACCGCTGCGCTGGATGCCAGCAGGAACAGTGGTGGGCGAGGAAGGCCCGCGGCCGCGGCGAGGAGGTTTTCGGTGCCGCCCACATTGACCTTTCTGGCCAGCGCCGGGTTGCGGTACGACACCGGCGAGAGGACTGCCGCCAGGTGAACGATCGCGCCTGGCTGGTGCGTCGCGATCAGTTCGCGCACCCCCTCGGCATCCGTGAGATCGACGTAGGCGGGAACCAGCGCCCCAGATGGCGCGCCGGCCGACAATTCCTGTTCTACCGCAACGGTTTTGTCGTTGCGCAGGTCGACGGCGATGACGGTTCGGCCCCGATCGAGCAGGATCTGGGCGCATCGCTTGCCGATCTGTCCGAACGCGCCGGTGACCAGAATGGTGTCGACAGTCATGGAATTCCTCACTAACCCAGCAGCCGGCCGGCGAGCTTGGCGGCTGTCCTGCGGATCCGGTCCGAGATGAAAAACGAAAAGACTGGCGTCACGATGTCTTCACGCAGCCGAGTCAGCTTGGAGCTCTTGATAAGCCATTGTCCGGCGACGTTTTCGTAGGTCTCGTGGTAGTGGCCGTAGCCCACCAAGCTGAGTCCCGGGCCGAACCGCACCACGTCTTGCAGCGCCCACACCCCGCGCGCCGTCGTCGTGGACGTGAGTTCGATCTCGGGCGCGTGTACCTGGTGCGCGGTGGCCTGGGCCGGGCGTCCGATGCCTTTGCGGGTGAACGCGACGAAGTCGTCGGCGCCGACGATCAGCTTGCCGCCCGCCTCCGAGGTGTCGCTGACGAAGTCGTCGGTGAAGATCGTCCGCCACGCGGCCCAGTCCTTGGTGTCCAGATACCGGCAGTAGCGGGCTTTGAGTTGCTTGATGGACTCGATGGCGACCAGCGTGGCAGCGTTGTCGTCAGCGATCACATCGCTCGCGCGTTCTGTCATGACGGCTCGATTCTGGTCTACCGGTGCTTCCCGACGTCAGGCCAGCCTGACATTCCACTCGGACGTGGTATGTCGGCGGGGCCCTTCAGCCCTTGAAGTAGACGATCTGATGCGTGGTGGCCAGCAGGACGCCGTCACGGCTCCAGACTTGTGCGCTCTGGTCGAAGTAGCCGTTGGAGAAGCGGTTGGCGTGCGCGGTAGCCAGGACGTGGTCATCGCCGACGGAGTCAAGCTGCTGCTGATCGGCATGGAAGTACGTCGTCAACGAGACCGTCCCGGCAGGCAGCACCGCGCCGCGGCGAAGAAACACTCGCGGGTAGAAGATGTCGCATAGCGCGGCGAGCGCCGGGTAGTCGACGGTGCGTTTCGCGTTGTCGCGCACCCAGAGCGTGGTCGTCGACGACGGGCTGGGTTGTGACTCCTCGCCCGGAAGGGCGCCGTCGGCGAATCGCATGTCGTAGAGGCGTGCCCACACCACGACTCGCCCCTGATCGCCGCTGGGAGCGATCTGCTCTGGCGCCGGCACCGTCGGTGGGCGCGCTTCGGTGTCGCCCCAGGTGTCTCGGCGGATGCCGAACAGCGCGGTCGCGATGGTCTTGACCTCACCGTCCTGACTGAGTTCGAGGATCCAGTGCTGATTGCTGCGATTGGTGCGCGCTGCGCGCAGCGCGATGTCGAAGTCGCCATCGGCGATGGGTCCGGCGAAGTTCACGGTCAGCGCCAAGGGGTCGCCGATGCGATCGGGGTGGGTCTCGACGGCGCGGATGAGCACGGCCGCGGTGATGCCGCCGAACGGGCCGACCATGTTGGCCCACTCCGGATGGGTCCGGCCCCGCCTGGTGTTGGTGTCGATCGTGTCGAGGTAGATGGCGCTATCGAATGGGTGGGTCATCTGATCCTTCGTCACTCGGCGGCGGGTGCGCTGGACAATCGTTCTGCGAGCGGGCTCGTGCGGCAGACTGTTGCACGTGAGTATTCCGGACCGTCAGCAGGCCTTCGTGATGAGCGGCCCCGGCGCACACTTGGAAAAACTGGAGACCGCCGTCGACCCACCCGGCCCCGGGCAGGTGCTGGTCAAGGTCAACGCTTCCAGTCTCAACTTCCACGACAACGTCAACCTGATGGGTCTGCTTCCCGGGCCCTGGCCGCGGGTGCCCATGAGCGACGGGGCCGGCGAGGTGGTCGCGCTCGGTCCGGATGTCGACGAGTTGCACGTCGGACAGCGAGTGATGGGGGCGTTTCACCCCGGCTGGCTCGACGGGCCGCCGACGCCGGAGGCCAAGCGAGAGTTGCCCGGCGACAGCGAAGACGGGTGGCTGCAGCAGTACCGCGTCGCCGCCGCGTCCGGTCTGGTGCCCACTCCCGATCACCTCACCGATGCCGAAGCCGCGACGCTGCCGTGCGCGGCGGTGACGGCGTGGAGCGCGCTGCAGGAGGCCAACATCGGCGACGGTGACGTCGTCGTCACCCAGGGGACGGGTGGGGTGTCGCTGTTCACCGTCCAATTGGCGCGGGCTTTGGGCGCCACCGTGATCCTCACGTCGTCGTCCGACGACAAACTGAAGATTGGATCCGGTTTGGGCGCAACGCATCTCATCAATTATCGGACGACTCCGCAATGGGATGCCGAGGTGAAGCGGCTGACCGGGGGACGCGGAGCCGACCTGATCGTCGAACTCGGCGGGCCCGCCACGCTGGCGCAGTCGGTGCATGCGGCTAGGCCCGGGGGCACCGTCGCGGTGATCGGCGTGCTCAGCGGATTCGACTCGGCGCCCCTCTCGGTTGCCGAGGTGATGCTCAACAATCTGCGGATCATCGGAATCACCGTCGGCAGCGTGCGCGCCCATCGCGACCTGTGCGCGCTGATGTCCCGGGCCGGGATCAAGCCGCACATCAGCCACGTCTTCGATTGGGAAAAGATCGACGAGGCGGTCGAAGTCATGCGGGCCGGCGCACACGTCGGCAAGATCGCGCTGACCATCACCTGACTCCGAAAGGATGCCACGACCGGCATGGCCGACGAAAAAGCAGGGAAAACTCCCGCTGAGCTGATCGATGCCAGGATCGAGGAACTGGGGGATTGGCGTGGGAAGATGCTCGCGCGCATCAGAAAAGTGGTCAAGCAGGCCGACCCCGATGTCGTCGAGGAGTGGAAATGGCGAGGCGTCCCCGTGTGGTACCACGACGGGATGATCTGCACGGGCGAGACGCACAAGAACGTGGTCAAGATGACGTTCGCCAAAGGTGCGTCGCTGGAAGATCCCGCGGGCTTGTTCAACTCCAGTCTGGACGGCAACACCAGACGGGCGGTCGATTTCCACGAGGGTGACAAGATCGACGAGAAGACGCTCAAGGCGCTCATTCGCGCCGCGGTGAAGTTCAACGCATCGTCCTAACCCGCTGGTCTGTACAGTGATTCGGCGGTGTTGTACAGTCGCCCAGCACAAGCAATCCTCGAACAGCACAGTGGCGGCGGGAGGCCAGCGGCGATGACTGCCGAGTCCACGGAGACCGTGGCAGAATTCCGGAGCCGCGCCAAGGCCTGGCTGGCCGAGAACATGCCGCCGCAGGAGCCCGATCAGGCGGCGCGGCTCGAGCGTGACGCGGAAGCATCCTGGGTGCGGGCCCGCGAACTGCAAAAGAGGTTGTACGACGGGGGATTCGCCGGAATTTGTTTCCCGCGCGAGTACGGCGGCCTCGGCCTGGGCTACGAGTACAAGAAAGCCTTCGACGCCGAATCCGTCGGCTACGAGATTCCGTTGTTGCTCAACGTGCCGTCTTTCGCCATCTGCTGCGCAACGATTCTGGACATGGGCAGCGAAGAACAGAAGCGCACCCACATCCGGGCGGCGTTGCGCGGCGACGAGGTCCTCGTGCAGTTGCTCTCCGAACCCAGTGGCGGCTCGGACCTCGCCGGCGTCATCACCCGAGCCGAGCGCCGGGACGGACGATGGATCATCAACGGCGCCAAGACATGGAGCACCTGGGCCTTCGCCGCCGACTACGGTCTGTGCCTCGCCCGCACCGACTGGACCGTGCCCAAGCACGAGGGGTTGACGATGTTCCTGCTGCCGCTGCGGCATCCCGGGATCACGATCAACCGCATCCAGCAGGTGAACGGTTCGGTGGAGTTCTGCGAGGAATTCTTCGACGACGTCGAAGTCGGTGACGATGCCGTCGTCGGAGAGCCTGGCAAAGGATGGGAAGTCGCGTCCCGACAGCTGTATCACGAACGCCGCTCTATGGGCGACGGTTCGGAGTACACCAGCGGACCCGGAATCAGTGAGGCCGAGGATGTTTCGGTCGACCTGTTGTCGCTGGTCGAACGGACCAGTCAGGGCGACAGCGAACGTGTCCGGGAGCTGATCGGCCGGGCGCTGGTCCACCGCACGGTCCACGCGCAGCTCAGCGAGCATGTCTTCCACGCGGTAGCCGCAGGAAAGCTGCCGCCGACGGCCGGCTCGATCATCAGGCTGTCCATGGCCGCGGTCCACGATGTGGAGACCGACACGGCCCTGGCCGTCGCGGGCCCGGCCGCCGTTGTCGAGGACGATGCGGGCCAGCTCGACATCGGTACGCGCTATTTGGGTCGTCAGATCGCCAGCATCGGCGGTGGCACTACTGAGATGGCACGCAACGTGATTGGTGAGCGAGTCCTAAATTTTCCCCGCGAGAATGCCGCCGATCGCGGAGTGCCCTTCAATCAGGTGCGGCGTAACAAGTCGTCCTGACGCGGGACGTCAACGGCCGGCGCGTATCGGGGCGATTTGCATGCGAATACCACTACACGGCAAGACAAACGCGGACAGGGCCGACACCTAGTCCCGACGATCTTCGAGGGCGCGGGCTGACCGTCGTGCCGGAGTCATTGAATCATCAACTGATACAGGATAATTGGCGGCTCAGGTCCGAAAAGGCCTGTGCCAGTGCTAGTTGCTCGCCGACGTTGTCGACTTCACCATGAGACAGACCAAAACCAATCAGGGTGTGACCCCGCCACCGCAGGCGGGCCACGGCGCGTCGGCGGCGATGGTGTGCATCGGACGTGATGGTCACGGCCACTGTCTGGCTGTGCTGAGAGGTGTTGTCGTCCATACGGTTTCCTTGCGAGGCTAGTTGACTCGAACAGAGCTGGTTGCCGAATGCTAGAGGTCGATGGTCAGCACTTCGGCCAGTGGGCGGCGCGGGGTCGGTGGCGGGGTGTGTTCGTGGGCAGGCACCTCACCGATGCGGACCAGCACTTGGGGCAGCCGATGCCCGGTCACCTTTTCGACGAGATGCCGGGTGGTTGCCAGTTCGGTCAGATGGGTGAGTGTGCAGGTGGCCAGTCCGGCAGCGGTGGCTTCCAACAGCACTGTCGACAGCGTTTCGCCGCAACCAAGCAGGTCCCGTCGTTTGTTGTCGTGTATGGATATCACCAGGATCGTGGACAGATCAGCAGGTATCTGTGGGCGCCGGTCAGGGTGGTGGCTCAGTGGGAAGCTGCGCGCCACGTCGACTCGCTCGCCTTCGGTCGCTGAGACCAATGAGTCGTAGGGGATGCCGTCGCTCCCCTCAAACGGCGCCGTCCACTCCTGCAGCGTCTCAAAGTAAGTGGAGTCGTAGAAACGCAAGACGTCCGTCAGATCGGTTGCCCGCGCCAGTTCCTCGCGATCCGCGTCGTCCATGACGTCCACTAGCGCAACTGCGTCGTCTGTCCGGCTTGCCAGCGCAGTTTCGAACGCCGCCCAGTCCGTGACGGGGGCGAACGGCAACCGGTCGGTGCGCCGTGTGGCAATCGCTTCGGCACGGTGCCGCTGTTCATCGGTCACGGCCGTCATCTCCGTGAACCTGATCGAGGCGAGATGGTTCTCGTTGCGCGGGTCGGGGCAGCGGTCGATCTGGGCTTGCCATCCAGCGGCAGCCATCGCGACACGTAAATGGTCAAGGGCCGCCCCGCAGCTGATCAAGGCCTGGCGCTCGGTGGGGTCGGTTTGCACCACGCGGGTTGGCTCCAAGTACAAGTGCAGTCCGTCGCGCTCGGCGACCCAGTGCCACGGTTGGCTGTTGTGGTAAGAGGGCGCCCGGCAGGCCAGCGCCACTGTGCGTGCGAGTACGTCCGTTGGAACAGTTGTCATCGACGTCACCTGGATCTCCCGTCATATGCTGAATCGATATCGACATTGCGCGAAGCAGCCACGCACCGGGCAGAGTCATTAGTCCCTAATCGCAACAACGGGGGCTTTAGACCCTGCGCGGAAGGGACTTCTGCGTAGTGGATTTGCGTAACTTGGCACTTGGTACAGCGCAGACGACGACCGAGGATTGCGCCATGACGCCTGAGAGCCGGGTGCGGTGACGACGACCACAGCCGGCACGTATGCCGGCCGGAGCGTGGTGTCGCGCCCGACACGCAACTGGGCCGCCGATGCCGCTGTGTTCGTTGGCGCCGCGGTGCTGCTCTGGTTGGTGGTGCGCGTCGGTCGCGGGACGGACGTGCCGTGGACGGTGCCGAGCGCGCCCTCGACAGTGTCAACTGACCCAATTCACTTGCCGTATTACGCTGCCCGGTCGCTGCTGCGCATGTTCGCGGCGCTGGGCTTGTCGTTGGTTTTCACGTTCTTCTACGCCACCGCGGCGGCGCGCTCGCGCCGGGCCGAGAAGGTGCTGATCCCGCTGCTGGACTTCTTGCAATCCGTGCCAGTCCTGGGCTTCCTTGCTGTGACGATCACCGGGTTTATCGCTTTGTTTCCGGGCTCGTTGCTGGGTTTGGAATGCGCGTCGATCTTCGCGATCTTCACCTCCCAGGCATGGAATATGACGTTTGCGTTCTACCAATCGCTAATCGCCCAACCCCGCGATCTAGACGAGGCATCGCGGCTGTTGCGGCTATCGCGGTGGCAGCGATTTTGGCGGGTCGACCTGCCCAGCGGGGTGATCCCGCTGGTCTGGAACGGCATGATGAGTTTCGGCGGGGGCTGGTTCTTCCTCACCGCGTCGGAGGCCTTGAGCGTCAACAATCACAAGTTCGCCCTGCCCGGGATCGGCGCCTACGTCGCAGCTGCCAGCAACGAGGGAAACCTGACCAGGGTGTTGCTGGCCATCGCGGTCATGATCGTGGTGATCATCTCGGTCAACGCGCTGTTTTGGCGGCCGCTGACAGCATGGTCGGAACGATTCCGCATCGAGGAATCCGAGGCCATCGAAACACCGCGCAGTGTGACGCTAGACGTCCTGCGACGCTCGCGGATTCCGGGCATTGTCGGCCATCCACTCGGGCGGCTGGTCTATCCGGTCGACCGAGTGACGGCGGTGTTCGGGATGACCGGGCGTTCGCTGAAAACATCTAGCGTGCGCCGCCGCGCCGGCGACGTCGCATTCGTTCTCGCACTGATAGTCATGCTCGGCTACGGCGCGTTTCGGGTGATCGACTACATCGCCGGTACCGTCGGCTTCACCGAAGTCGGCCACGCCGTGCTGCTGGGCTTGGCCACCTTCGCCCGTGTCGTGGTGGTGGTCGTGGTCTCGACCTTGATCTGGGTGCCGATCGGCGTCTGGATTGGCATGAATCCCAAGGTGACTCGGCTGGCCCAGCCGGTGGTGCAAGTGTTGGCGTCCTTCCCGGCGAACTTTTTGTTCCCGTTGTTCACCGCTGTCCTGCTTGCCACTGGCATCAGCCTCAACTGGGGCGGCGTCCTGCTGATGGCCCTCGGCACGCAGTGGTACATCCTGTTCAACGTCATCGCCGGTGCCAGCGCGATCCCTACCGAGCTCCGCGACGCCGCCGCCAGCTTGAGGCTGCCCATGCTGTTGAGGTGGCGCACCCTGATATTGCCCGCGATCTTCGGCAGCTACGTCACCGGCGGCATCACCGCGGCCGGCGGCGCCTGGAACGCTTCCATCGTCGCTGAAGTCGTCCAGTACCACAGCACCACGTTGTCGGCTGTGGGGCTCGGTTCTTACATCACGCACGCCACCGCGGTGGGCGACGCCCCGCGCCTTCTCCTAGGCGTGCTCGTGATGAGCTTCTATGTCGTGACGATGAATATTGTGCTCTGGCAGCGCCTCTACCGCTTGTCCGAGCGGCGCTTCTCCCTATCCTGATCCGCGAAGGCTTGACGGAGGTTCCATGACGGACGACGACGTAATCATCCACCTCGACCACGTCGGCAAAAGCTTCAGCAAGCCCGATGGTGGCACCCTGGTGGTCCTCGACGACATCAACCTCGACATCCGTGCGGGCGAAGTTGTCGCATTGCTCGGCCGCTCCGGCTGCGGCAAGTCGACGTTGCTGCGCATCATCGCCGGACTGATCGCCCCCACTACCGGTGGGGCGCGTAACCACGGCGTCGAACTCGACGCTGCCAACCCTGGTACGGCGATGGTGTTCCAAAACTTCGCCCTGATGCCCTGGCTGACGGTGCAAAAAAATGTTGAACTCGGGCTGGCAGCTCGCAAAATCCCGCCGGCCGAGCGGAGTAAGCGTGCGGTGGATGCCATCGATTTGATTGGCCTCGACGGTTTCGAATCTGCCTTCCCCAAAGAACTTTCCGGGGGGATGCGCCAACGTGTGGGGTTCGCACGGGCTCTGGTGCTGCAACCCGATCTGTTGCTGATGGACGAACCCTTCTCAGCCCTCGACGTCCTCACTGCGGAAAACCTCCGCAACGAGTTGATGACCCTGTGGACTGGCAATGAATTCCCTACCCGGGCCATCTGTCTGGTCACCCACAACATCGAAGAGGCGATACTGCTGGCCGACCGCGTCATCGTGCTGAGCAGTAATCCCGGCCACATCCTGGCCGAACTGAATATCGACCTAGAGCGTCCCCGCGACCGCCGTTCGCCATCCTTCGAAGCACTCGTCGACAATGTCTATGGACTGCTGACCGGCACCGGTCCCGTTGCCGCGCTCGTCGAATCCGCCGCCGCCACGCCTACCAGCCATCCCCTACCCAAGGCCACCGTCGGCGGAATGGCCGGTCTGGTCGAAATCGTGTATGGCAAGGGTGGGCGCGCCGAAATCTCCGACATCGCCACTGACCTGAGCATCGATGCCAGAGACCTGCTGCCATTGGTCGACGCCGCAGTCCTTCTTGACTTCGTGCGCGTCAGCGGCGCTGGCCTCGAACTCACACCCATCGGAAAGGATTTCACCACCGCCGACATCCAAATCAGCAAGCAGATCTTCGCCCAACAAGTGCGCACCCGCGCGCCGCTGGTGCACACCATCTGCAACGCCCTGCACGATTGCCCGGATGGCACTCTGCGGGCAGGCTTCTTCCTCGACATTCTTCAACAAGGGTTCAGCGCCCACGACGCGCGCCAACAATTCCGCATCGCCGTCAGCTGGGGCCGATACGCCGAACTGTTTGACTACAACACCCACACCGAGCAGATCACTGCTGAAGCCAACCCCGAACTTCCGGCGCCCGCATCAACCCACACCGTCCGGTAAGCAGGCATCTGGAGGGTAATTCCGATGCACTGCAGTGGCTTTGGGTGCCAACGGTTATTCGCTATTTAGCGCTGCCGGGCTACGATCACGGGAATCCTGGCTGCGTGGGCCACTGCCGTGCTGACCGATCCCAGTAGCATTCCAGCGAATCCGCCGCGGCCGTGGCTGCCCACCACGACGAGTTGGGCCGACTCGGACTCATCGAGGAGATGGCGGGCCGGGTCGTCCCAAGCGACCCGCGGATGAACGGTGACATCCGGATAGCGCTCCCGCCACCCCGCCAGCCGCTCCGCGAGGATTTCATTACGCAGAGCCTCCTGCGCCGACCACTCCATACTTGGGGCCGCCGATAGGTCTGGGTCTCTCCACGCGTGCACTGCGACCAAGTCCACGCCGCGCCACGATGCCTCGTCGAACGCGACTGCGGTGGCCAATTCCGACGCTGGCGAACCGTCGACGCCCACCACGACCGGCAGTTTGGAGGGATGCACCAAAGATGGAGCGTCGTCATGGATTACTGCAACTGGGCAGTGCGCATGGTGAATTAACCCGGTGCTGACCGAGCCGAGCAGGATCCGATTCAGACCGTGCCTCCCGCGACACCCCACCACTACCATCTGCGCCTCTTTGGAAAGGGCGACAAGCGGGGCCAGCGGCACCGAAAAGAACAGCTCGGTCTTAATTTGATTGGGGCCCACGCCACCCTCGCTGCTGCTTTCAACGACTTTGATTGCATCGGCGAGGAGTTTTCGGCCAGATTCTTGCCGTTCTGAATCCTCTTCGGCCGGGGGAAGTGGGACATCGGCCAGAAGCCACGGAGCTGGGCCCCAGGCCGCGGTGACCTCGACGTGGACGAGCGTGAGCGGCACATTGCGCATCCGCGCTTCGGAGGTGGCCCACCGCACCGCCGTCATGGATGACGATGACCCATCGACCCCGACCACGATGCCCGGAGATGTTGCGCTGTCAGACATTCGCTGTAAGGCCTCCTTGTTGCCGGTGCAAGCGAGCGATGCGAATGACGCTAATCGCTTGGCGCCGGCGGGTCAGGAGTCGTTGGTCCCAGTCAGGTGGGTCATCAGGCCCCAGACGACATGCCTTCAAACCAGGTTGAGGGGCTAGCTGGCGCACCGCAAATACGATTACCGGATGACGCTGCTTCGCACCCCGGTGAACGGCCACTGACGTGCAGGGGTTCGGTTTCGAAACACTGGCACTGCTGACCGCAATCGGTTTTTCCGGTCCGTTGCTTGCGGCATTGCCGCGCTTGCGGATTCCGGTGATTGTCGGTGAGCTGACCGCGGGACTCATCGTCGGCAAGACCGGCTTCGGTATCGTCGATGCCGCCGACCCAACGTTTCAGTTGCTCGCCAATATCGGCTTCGCGCTGGTGATGTTCGTCGTGGGCACCCATGTACCGATCCGCGGCCACGAGATGCGCTCGGCGGTGCCGCGGGCACTGGCGCGGGTGCTTCTGGGCGGTGCCGTCGCGTTCGCTCTCGCTATTGGGCTGGCGGCGGAGTTCGGCACCGGACACGCGGCGCTTTACACGGTGCTGATGGCCTCTTCGTCCGCGGCAATGGCATTACCGGTGATCGATTCGCTACGGTTGCAGGGACCACAGGTGCTGTCCGTCACTGCGCAGATCGCTGTTGCCGACACAGCGTGTATTGTGTTGTTGCCGTTGGTGATTGACATTCGGAATGCAGCGGCGGCAGCGCTGGGTGCGTTGGCAGTCGCCGGCTGCGCGGCGGTGCTGTTTGTGCTGCTGAGCGCGGTCGACCGCAGGGGCTGGCGTGCCCGCGCTCACTCCTATTCCGAAAAGCATCGCTTTGCGCTGGAATTGCGGACCAGCCTGATCGTGCTATTCGCGCTGGCTGCGCTGGCCGTCAGTACCCACGTGTCGGTCATGCTAGCGGGCTTCGCGGTGGGCTTGGTGATCGCGGCGGTCGGCGAACCTCGACGGCTGGCGCGTCAGTTATTCGGCATCACCGAGGGGTTCTTCAGCCCGCTGTTCTTCGTTTGGCTGGGCGCCTCCCTACAGGTACGCGAGTTGGGTTCGCACCCGAAACTCATTGTGTTAGGGGTAAGCCTGGGGCTGGGTGCTGTGCTGGTGCATAGCGCAGGAAGGCTGCTCGGCCAGCCGTTGACACTCGCCGTGCTGTCGGCCGCGCAGCTCGGCGTGCCGGTAGCCGCGGCCACGATCGGGACCGAGGAACACCTGCTCGTCGCGGGGGAAGCATCGGCGTTGATGTTCGGCGCCTTGCTGACGATCGCCTGCGCATCGATCGCGGGCGCCTTGGCAGCGCGCGGCCAGAGCGCCGCAAACCACGATGAACCCACTGAGACCCATACGCCCACGTAACCTGCTGCGGCAACTGATCCCGCCGCAAGCATCGACGTATCGGTGAGCAGCCCGAGCGTACAGACCTCTAGAGCCCGCTGGATCATGTCCTGGGCCTCATCAAAGCGTCAGCGGTGCAACACGATCGCGCGCATCTAGGGCCATTGGGCCCCGGGATCCCGGTGACGTAAGGCCTTTGGGGCTGGGACCTCGGTGTGACAAGAAGCGCGACTGAAGCACTTCTCACCAGTTTCGTTCGCCTCTATTGGCCGGATCAGGCAATTGGTCGAATCGACCTCAAGGCTGATCGAGGAGGCCGCAATGAGGTTCGTAAAGCATGTGACGCGGGTTGAGACGATCTACTGCGTCGCCGATCGCTTGCACAGTGGCCGCACAGTCCGGGTTCGCGGTCCCGAGATCGCACCTACAGTATCGGGGTGGCTTGCGGATCTGGGCGCGCACAGCCCCCTGGTTGAGGATCTCGCGCGAGCGGCGTGCGTCGGTGACTGGGCGACGGCCTGCGCCGTCGGCGACCAATTATCGGTTGATGTGTTCGTTGCGGCTGCGGCTTAGCTTCCGGCGGGGTACGCCATGCGCTGCCCACACGGATCGTGGCACAAAGTCCTTTCGGACTGGGGACGTCATGCTCTCGTACAGCCAGCCCAATTCGGCCATCGTTGGCATAACAAGTTTTACTGAAGGGGCCGATAGCCATGAACGTGCACTTTCCCGATACTGGCACCATCCGGACGGTGCTGGCTCTGACGTCTCGCGCTCCCTCCGTCCATAACACTCAACCGTGGCGTTGGGTGGTGGGCTCGGAGAGCCTGCATCTCTACTCCGACGCCGACCGGCAACTGCCCAATATCGATCCCGATGGACGAGATCTCATCTTGAGTTGCGGTGCGGCACTGCATCACTGCGTGACCGCCTTAGCAGCGGTTGGTTGGCGATCCAAGGTGAATCGCCTCCCGAATCCCGCCGATCCCGCACACCTTGCCTCGATCGAATTGTCTCGTTCAACCGCTGACCCAGTCGACATAGCGCTCGCCGCGGCGATCCCGCGACGGCGGACCGACCGGCGGCACTACAGTTCCTGGCCGGTGCCGGTAGGCGATATCGGTGTGATGGCCGCACGAGCCGCTCGGAACGGCGTGACGCTGTGCGAAGTCCAAGACACCGACAACCTGCATAAGATTGTGGCTCAAGCTGTCTGGGATCACATGACCCATGATTATCTTGTCGAACTCACCGAGTGGAGTGGACGCTATGCCTCGGTGGCCGGCGTCCCGGCCCGCAACACGCCGAAATCCGACCCGAAGGCAAAAGTTCCGAGTCGGCTCTTTGCCGGTCCGGCGCTGGCAATGACATCGGGCTCGTCACCCGACGAAGACAACGCCGTAGTGCTTGCTCTGGGAACTCGGGACGACGACAGGTTGGCCCAGCTGCGCGCCGGTGAGGCCACCAGCATCGTGTTGCTCACCGCCACATCGATGGGCTTGGCGAGTTGCCCGGTCACCGAACCGCTGGAGATCAGCGAAACACGCGAGGCTGTGCGCGAGGAAATCTTTGGCGGTGGCAGCTATCCGCAGATGCTGCTGCGGGTGGGTTGGGCCCCGATCAATGCGGACCCGTTGCCGTCGACCCCGCGACGCGAACTCTCCGAATTCGTCGAGGGGATGGCTGACCGCAAACACGACGGCGCCGAGTAGGTCGGATTTGAAGAGCGTCCAAATTCTGCCGCGTTTCGCGCAGGTATCTTAGCCGCGCAAGTCGATCGCGAGCGGGACGCCGGTATTGAACCAATAGCGATGAACGTTGGCGCTTTGGGACCCGTAGTTAGCGCCGCTGCAAGACCATCACGTTGTCGGTGAGGACTGCTTGCTGCCCTGTCGGTCCGACTGCGTCGCGCTCGACCGCTGCAACTCTTGCCCGATCCCATTGAGAGTTATCGAGATTCAACGATAAGACCACCTCATCTGCGGTCGGGAACTCATGGTGATGGTGATGGTGATCCAGCTTCGACGCCCATGGCGGTGCCGCGCCATGGTCCACCACCACCAGCGTGCCGCCCGGGGCGACGGCGTCAGCTGCGCGTCGCAGCAGCCGCGCACGATCCAGCGGGACCGTCGAATGCAGAAACTGAGCCGACACCAGCTTGAATACGCCACCCGGAAAACTCTCGTTCAAATCGTGACGCTGAAGGTCAATGCGGTCCGCGAGATTGCGGGCCATGGCATCGGCCGCCGCCCGGTCCAGTGCAGTCTGCGAGATGTCCACCGCCGTCACATGCCAGCCGTGCTCGGCGAGCCACATCGCGTCGGCGCCCTCACCGCAACCGAGATCGAGCGCACGGCCCGGCGTCATCGGCTCGACTAGCTCGGCCAGACGGACGTTCACCCGTCCACTCCACACCCGATCGCGTTGACCATAGTGCTCTTCCCAACTCTGCTGTGCCTCAGACATTCCCATACCCTCACGGTGCCCGCGGCTAGAGGCTGTGGCAAGGTTTCTTGCCATGCAGGCAAAAGACAGCGTCGATGTGGTGGTGCGGCGGCGACTGCGCGAGCTTCGCATGCAGCGCGGCCTAACCCTTGAGGACGTCGCGCAGGAAGCGGGGATCGACGTGTCCACCCTGAGCCGCCTGGAGTCGGGGAAACGGCGGCTGGCCCTGGATCACCTGCCGAGACTGGCGGCGGCACTTTCCGTCAGCACCGACGAGCTGGTGCGAGAACCCGCGGCCGAAGACCCGCGCGTGCAGGGCACCTCACACACCCGCGACGGCGTGACGTACTGGCCGCTCACCCGGCAGGGCCCCGGCGGCGGGCTGCACACGTTCAAGATCCGGGTCAGTCCCCGCCGTCGCACGGCGCCCACCGGGCTACCCGTGCATGAAGGCCAGGAGTGGATCTACGTGCTGTCGGGTCGATTGCGGCTTGTCCTCGGAGAGCGCGATTTCACCATCCAACCCGGTGAAGCCGTCGAGTTCTCGACATGGACGCCGCACTGGTTCGGCGTGGTCGACGGTCCGGTGGAGGCGATCATGATGTTCGGGCCGCATGGCGAACGGCTGCACCTGCACCGCTGATTCACACCGAGCACGTCGACGTCCTAAACAGACAATCACCCCGCGCCGCGCTGGCCCGCACCCGCGCCACGTTCGAGAAGGGCACGCTCGTCGAACGACCGGATGATTGAGGAGGTGACCAGCAAGTCGCGTCCGATCCACAGGTCATGACTATTCATCTGCGTGCTGCTGATCTGATGACTCCGGGCCTCGGCGTGCGGGTCCAACGACTCTAGATGCTGGAACCACGCCGGACAGACTATTGACGCTGACACATAGAAATCGTTGCTGCTCAATGGAGTTTGTGATGGAGACGTTCACATTAGACCCGCGCTGCTGGCGGATAGGCGTCATCCTGAGCCCCAACCCGTTGATTCGGCGCGTAGGCCGTGTTGAAGCATTGGTCACGCTCGTTGCACTCGGTGTGGCGTTGCTGGCGATACCTGTCGCGGTTGTAGTGGGCGCCGCGATTTACGGCATCCACGCCCATCTCTACGCGCAGGAGGCCCGTGAGCGACACGCTGTCATGGCAACCGTTACCGACTCCTGGAGCGATGGCTTGGGCAGCATTGTTGTGCAAGTGAAATGGCCGGTCGCAGCCGGCGAGCGTACGGGCCGGCTTGAAGTCGCTAATGCAGCACGGGAGGGAGATCGCGCCCAAATGTGGGTGGACAAGGAGGGCAATCAGGCAGGCACCGCCATCTCCGAGGTGGCAAGCACTGGGCGACGCACTTGCCACAACTATGTCGGCGTTGCTGATCGTCGGTGCTGGACTGACATCTCTGGTCGTCGCCGCGAGCTCGCAGCTTGACCAGGCCCGCGACGCCCAATGGGAACGTTCAATGACATGGTTGCAAGAAGACGGCGGCCGGACGAATCAGTATTGACGAATGTCGTGTTCCC
Source organism: Mycobacterium numidiamassiliense (assembly GCF_900157365.1). Classification (GTDB taxonomy): domain Bacteria; phylum Actinomycetota; class Actinomycetes; order Mycobacteriales; family Mycobacteriaceae; genus Mycobacterium; species Mycobacterium numidiamassiliense. Next base: position 3,091,515 of record NZ_FUEZ01000004.1, read on the forward strand.
GAGAGGGGACGACGCACTATGCACCAAACGGGAAATGGGCGGATGATATGTCGATGAGCGGATCCGGTGATCCCCCTACCGTTTTCTTCGATGCAGCCGGGATGCACCGCCTTGTTGAGGTGCTGATCGAGCGAGGATATCGCGTCGTCGGTCCGACGTTGCGCGACAACGCAATCGTGCTTGCAGAGCTGGAGTCGGCGGCCGACCTTCCGTCCGGCTGGGGCGTTGATGTAGGTCCGGGGCACTATCGCGTGCGCCGTCGCGACGACGACGCGGTATTCGGCCATTCCGCCGGCCCGCAGTCCTGGAAGCAATTCCTTCATCCACCGCGGCAGCGAGTGTGGGCAGGCACCCGGAACGGGGCGAGTAGCGCCCAATCCGAAGACGAGGTCCCGCGATACGCATTTCTTGGTGTGCGGGGATGCGACCTGGCCGCAATCAACACCTTGGATCGGGTGCTCGGCCGCTCCGAGTACCCGGATAGCTCCTACGTCGGCCGCCGTCGGCAGGCCTTCATCGTCGCGGTGAATTGCACCGAACCGGGCGGGTTGTGCTTCTGCGCTTCGATGGGCACCGGTCCCGCCGTCGGACCAGGCTACGACCTCGCCTTGACCGAGCGTCTGGACAGCGACACGCCGTCGTACCTTGTCGCCATCGGAAGTCAGGACGGCGCCGACGTGCTCGCGGCGGTGTCTCACCGGGCTGCGGACAGCGAGGAAATCGATTGTGCCCGTGCCGATGTCGAGGCGGCCGCCGATAAGATGGGCCGCCAGATGCCGAAAACGGATCTGCGAAACCTGCTGATTGAGTCACGCGAGTCGCCACAGTGGGACGAGGTTGCCAGTCGCTGTCTGACCTGCGGCAACTGCACAATGGTGTGCCCGACGTGCTTTTGCACCAGCACCGAGGACGTCAGCGATCTGACCGGTGATCATGCCGAGCGGTGGCGGCACTGGGCGTCGTGTTTCGAGATCGATTTCACCTTTGTCCATGGTGGCGGCAGCGTCCGCCAATCCGGCGCGTCGCGGTACCGGCATTGGCTGACTCACAAGCTGAGTACCTGGCACGACCAGTTCGACATGTCCGGCTGCGTCGGCTGCGGGCGATGCATCGCCTGGTGTCCCACCGGTATCGACATCACCGAAGAAATGAACAAGATGGCCGACGATGACTGACGGGGCGATCGGCGTCGCGTCGACGACGTCGGCGATGGCGCCGGTCCCGTATCGGGTGCGCAATCGCGTTGTGGAGAGCCCGGATTCGGCGACGTTATGCCTGGAGCCGGTCGGCGAGGCACTGCGGTCACCGGAGCCGGGCGAATTCATGATGCTCTACGCGTTCGGTGTCGGCGAAGCGGCGATCTCGATCAGTGGCGATCCCACCGTCACCGACGGTTCGATCACCCACACGATCCGCGCTGTCGGCGCGGTGAGCCGAGCCTTGCACGATGCCCAACCGGACACTGTGGTCGGGGTGCGGGGTCCATTCGGCACCGCCTGGGGGTTGGCCGAGGCCGCCGGCCGGGATTTGGTCATGGTCGCGGGCGGGGTGGGGCTGTGCCCGTTGCGTCCGGCAATCCTTGGCGCGTTGGCGCAGCGGGCACGCTACGGCAAGGTGATGCTCGTCGTGGGTGCCCGCTCACGGGCTGACTTTGTCTTCGCGGCTCAACTCGAAAAATGGGCCCAAGACCCGCGGATCGAACTACATCTGGTCGTCGACGCCCCGACACGTGGTTGGAGCGGCGAGGTCGGCTTGGTCACTGCTCCGTTGAACCGCCTAGAGTTGAATGCCGATCGCACCACCGCTTTCTTGTGCGGGCCGGAGCCGATGCTGCGCTTCGGGGCTGAGGCCTTGGTGGCGAAAGACGTTGCTGCCCATAATATTCGCGTTTCACTCGAACGTAACATGCAGTGCGGAATCGGTTGGTGCGGCCATTGTCAGCTGGGACCGTTACTGCTGTGCCGCGACGGGCCTGTCGTCGGGTATGACGTCGCCGGGCCGCTGCTGAAGGTGAAGGAGCTTTAAATGAGCCGACCCACTCTGGCGGTGTGGAAGTTCGCCTCGTGCGATGGTTGCCAGCTGACGCTACTGGACTGCGAGGACGAGCTACTCACCCTCGCCGACCAGGTGGAGATCGCGAACTTTGCCGAGGCTTCCAGTGCAATGGTTGGCGGGCCGTACGACGTGTCGCTGGTCGAGGGCTCGATCACTACCCGGCGCGATGAGCAACGCATCCGCGAGATCCGAGACCAATCGAAACTGCTCATTACCATCGGCGCATGCGCGACGGCCGGGGGAGTGCAAGCGTTGCGCAACTTCGCCGACGTCGCTGAGTTCACCTCGGTGGTTTATGCCATGCCGGAGTACATCGACACACTGGCAACTTCCACGCCGGCGTCTACGCACGTCAAGGTTGATTATCAGATCCCGGGTTGCCCGATTGACCGCGGACAGCTGCTCGACACTCTCGCGGCGGTACTGATCGGACGCAAACCGCGGCTGCCGGCCAAGACGGTGTGCACCGAATGCAAACTCAGCGGAGTGACGTGTGTGATTGTCGCCGAAGGCATCCCGTGTCTTGGCCCGGTCACCCACGCTGGCTGCGGAGCACTGTGCCCCAGGCATCACCGCGGCTGCTATGGCTGTTTCGGCCCGTCGGCGGTGCCAAGAACCGCGACGTTGATCCCGCTGCTGCGCCGCGATGGGATGTCCGACGGCGACGTTGACCGCGTGTTCTCGACCTTCAACGTCGCCAGTTTCACCGCTGAGCGGAGCAAGCAGTGACTCCAGAGACTCGCACGCTGAGCGTCGGCACATTGGCGCGCGTGGAAGGCGAAGGCGCGCTGCACGTCACGCTCAAGGATGGCGAACTGGAAGGTGTCGAGCTCAATATTTATGAGCCGCCAAGGTTTTTCGAGGCGTTCTTACGCGGACGCGCGTACACCGAGCCACCTGACCTGACCGCGCGGATCTGCGGAATCTGCCCGGTCGCCTACCAAGTCAGTGCCTGCAATGCGATCGAAGAAGCCTGCGGCGTCCAGGTCGACGACGATCTCGTTGCGCTCCGGCGACTGCTGTATTGCGGTGAATGGATCAACAGTCACGCTCTGCACATCTACCTGTTGCACGCGCCGGACTTCCTCGGCTACCCGGACATAGTCGGCATGAGCCGCGACCACGCTGAGGTCGTCGAGCGTGGGCTCTCGCTGAAGAAGGCCGGCAACCGGCTGATGGAGTTCGTTGGAGGGCGGGCAATACACCCTGTCAATGTGCGGCTGGGTGGGTTCTATTCCGTGCCAGCCCGATTGGAGTTCAGGCCGATCGCCGAACAGTTGCGCCGGGCGCTGGACAGCGCAGTGGCCACCGTCGAGTGGGTAGCCGGGTTCGACTTCCCCGATGTCGAGCTCGATCATGAGTTCTTGGCACTTACGGCATCCGGCCGGTACCCGATCGAGAATGGCACCATTGCGCGCAGTGGCGGCCCATCGTTTGCGGTGGCCGATTTCACCAACCACGTCGCCGAGTCACAGGTGCCGTACTCCACTGCCCTGCACGCGACACTCGACGGCGGCCGCCATCTGACCGGACCGTTGGCGCGGTATTCGCTGAACTCGCCAGCGCTGTCGCCGATCGCTGCGCAGGCGGCCGCAGACGCGGGGTTGTTGTCCGAATGTCGAAATCCCTTTCGCAGCATCATTGTTCGTGCTGTCGAAGTGGTCTATGCCATCGAGGAGGCGCTGCGGATCATCGAGGAATACCAGCGTCCGTCGCGCCCATTTGTCGATGTTCCCGCCCGGGCCGGCGTCGGGCATGGCGTCAGTGAGGCACCCCGCGGCCTGCTGTATCACCGATACCGGATCGATGAGGACGGGCTGGTTTCCGCGGCGACCATCATTCCGCCGACTTCGCAGAACCAGGCAGCCATCGAGGCCGACTTGGCCCGTATCGTCTCCGACAATCTGTCTCTCGATGATGCCGCGCTGACCACGCTGTGCGAGCGATTGATCCGTAGCTACGACCCTTGCATCTCATGCTCGACACACTTTTTGACGTTGACGGTGCAGCGTACGTGACCGGGGATGCGCGCGAGCTCAGCAGCGCAGTGGTCGTGATCGGCCTCGGCAATAGCTACCGCCAGGACGACGGCGTGGGCGTCGCCGCCGCCGCAGCGCTAGACGAACTCGCGTTGCCGCATGTTCGCGTAGTAACAGGCATTGCGGATCCAATGGATCTGGTCGAGGCATGGTCGGGTGCCCCGCTCGCCGTGGTCATCGATGGCGCTGTCATGACTCCGTCAACGCCAGGTCGCGTCAGTCATTGCACCGTAGGCGATTTGGTCACGGCGTCCGACGGGTTGAGTTCGCACCGTGTCGATATCGGGCGCACTTATGCGCTCGGTCAGGTGCTGGGCCGAACACCCGGTGCGCTTGAAATCTTCACCATCGAACTGGCAGACACCGGTCATGGCATCGGTTTGACCCCAAAGGTGGCGGGCGCCGTGTCCGAAGTGGTCGACAAGGTTGTGGCCGAAATCAAGCGCAACCGTCGGCCAGGGAGGCGATTGCGGCGGCCAGCCTCGTGGTGACTTCGTCGGCGATCGCGATGAGGGTCGGCTCTCCGGTTACCCCGAGCAAGATACCCGGATCCATCGCCTCGACAATCACGGCGCCTGGGTTGCCCGGGTCGGCGTGCACCAATACGTTGCAGGGAAGCAGCAGCCCGATCTGTCGATCGACGGTGAGAGCCCGGTATGCCAAGGCTGGATTACACGCACCGAGGATCAGGTAGTCCTCCATCTGCACGCCGAGCTTGGCCTCGAGTGTCGCTTTCATGTCGATTTCAGTAAGAACGCCAAACCCCTGTTTTGCAAGGGCTTCTCGAGTGCATGCCACGGCGTCCTCGAACTGGATTGCTAAGTTCGCCGATAGCGCAACGCCCATGCTGCATTCCTTTGGTGTGTGGCCGAAACCAAACCGGACCCCCTTCCGCCGATGAGGCGGGCGAACATGGGAGAAGTGGATTGAATTATTGGGCAGAACTCAAGGCGGCGACTCCGCTGAGCGTCTCGTGGTCGAGACAACGGCTTCACGGTCTCCGGGTGGGTTGCACATCCCATGAGGGATATCCGATCGTTCAAGCGCTGCCCGCGATAGGGGCGGAAGTCCCAAAAGTTTAGGACTTCGATGAGCTACTATCCAGGACGACGCCGAGGTCGTCGCATAGATGCGGCCGTGATGGGGGACGAACCACAGCGGTACCGCGAACGGCGTTCCCTTATGTGAACGGCTAGCAAGAACCATGACTCGCGACCTGCACACCGCCGCTTCAAGATTCGGCGAGTGGAACGGGTGAGTGTCGTCCTTCTCGTCGGTGACGGAAAACGGCGCCGGTCGTGGAGCTGAGGTTCCCTGTGGTGTCGGTACTTCACGGAGTGAGCCGTAGTCCCAGGCCACGATCCGCTTGGGCGCTACCCGATAACTGCGATCGCCGATAGCTCTGGCCTGCCCTCTGACGCTCAGCGATCGCAGTCGGAACCACTGCGGGCCGTCGTCGGCAATCACGACGACATTGCGACCGTTCAGATCTGCGTTACCCTCCGGCACCTGCACAATGCGCGGCGAAGACGTGGGATCGGCCGGCTGTTCGAGAGTCACGCTCACCGGAACCACGACGATCTCGCCGTCGACGGTGGCGGCCAACGCCGCGCGTGGCGGCATGAAAGCTAAGTCGGCGACGGCGGTCGCCTCGACATCACGAGTTATCACGAGCGGTGGCTTCCCCGTGGAAGCGCCTCCATCGCCACAGTATGCCGATCGTCTGATCTTGTTGGCGCACTATGCCTTGGTGGCGGCTGGCGGGACAACCACGGAATCATGTGTCGGGCTGCGATTAAGGCCCTTTTACCCTGTGATCGATGACCAACGCCTCCCGATGAACCACCACCGGATTTCATAACGTCATAGCTAACGGTCGATTTGGGCGCGCCGCGGATGTCCGTCAGTCGACTGCCGACTTGATCCACGCTGTGCAGATCGAAATGCCCTGTCCCAGAACTGAGCCCAGTATCAATGTCGGTGTCGACGCGAGATCAGAAAGCGCGAACGTCCGGAGGAATGCATGAAACCCACTGGCTTCTTCATCGACCTACACAAGGCACTTGTCATCCCGGTGACGGTGGCGGCGATGGTGATGTTCGGCAACTTCTCAACCGTGATGTGGCTGTATCTGGGGATGCACGGCACCTACTCGATCCTGTGGCTGATCAAGGGCCGTACCTACCCCGACCGCCGTTTCGCCGAGCAGGTGCCGATCTGGATCGGGGGCCTGTTCGTCTTCCTGCCGCTGGCCGGGTATTACGCTGCCCCGATCCTGCTGGCCTGGCTTCACCCGAACGTGCCCGGTTGGGCTGTCACGCTCGGCGTCTCGAGCTTCACGTTTGGCATCTTCTTGCACTACGTCGCGGACGCGCAGAAGTACTTCACTCTGCAGGTCCACCCGGGTCTGATCGAGACGGGGCTGTTCGCCCGGACCCGAAACCCTAACTACCTCGGCGAGATCATGACCTACATGGGCTACGCGATCATCTCGTGGAACTGGTTCCCGTTCGTCGTCAACTTCGCGTGGATCTTTGGGTTCTTCGTCCGCAACATGATCAAGAAGGACCGCTCGATGTCGCGGCATCCCGGCTTTGCTGCCTACAAGGCCCGCACCGGCCTCCTGTTCCCGCGGATCCTTCCTGTCCGCGCACTGGGCACCGACCGGGCCCCAACGGAAACCTGACCGCCATCTGCCCGGCGAGATCTCGCGGCCACCGTCCCTGGCGCGAATTTGGTGTGATAGCAGGTACTGCTGGATCAGGAGGACAATGACAAAAGTTAGGTCACCGAATCCCTTGTGCCTCAAGTATTCGCGCCACAGACGACCGCATAGGCCGGCCAGCAGTTGAACGTGGCCCGGCAAGGACGTGAGGGTGCGCCGGCGATGACGAAGAACATTCTGTCCGATGCGCAGATCACCGCGCTGACAGCCGCCCAGCGGCGTGAGCTCATTCAGCGTCTCGAGCGGCCCACGGCGGATTTAAGGCCAAAAGGCCTCGCAGCGAAGCTAACCCAAGCGCATCTGGGGTTGATGACCGGCGGTGCGGTGTTCATGATCCCTTGGATTGTCTATCTCGGTTTTACCCTGCCCGAGAACTACACCGTCCGCGACTGGCCGTTGACGTGGTTGGGCTTCGACAGCTTGTTGGTTGTGTTCATGGCCGCGACGGCGATCCTGACCTGGCTGCACCGTCAGGTGCTGGTGCTTCCTGCTTTCACCACTGGGATACTGCTGCTCTGTGACGCATGGTTCGACGTCACGACCGCCAGTCCCGAAGAATTTCACTCGGCGATTGTGACCGCGCTGCTCGGCGGAGTGCTGGCGCTCGTCCTCATTGTCGGTGCCTGGAGCTTGGTGCGCTTGACGGCCCGCCGGCTGTGGCTACTCGAGCCCGGCCAGTCTCTGTGGCGGTTACCGCTGCTTTCCTAACTGCACGGTCTTCGTATTCGGGCGTGTCGTCGATGTTTGGAGTTCTCAAACCCGTTGCGATCGAACACCTTCTGCACAGTGAAGTCGTGCAGGAGGCGGCGAGGGCCTTTGGACATCCAGGTCGGTGACGTGATACCCCTGCCGCCGACCTGACACACGTGTGCACGATTGAACTCCCGAAGGAAAGGGCAAGCGGATGAAGGCAAACGTCGGTGACTGGCTGGTGATGAAGGGCACCACACTAGATCAGCCAGACCAGCGGGGACTGATCACCGAAATTCACTCACCGGACGGCGCACCACCGTATGTGGTGCGGTGGCTCGCCACCGACCACGAGGCGACCGTTTTCCCGGGCGCGGACGCGATCGTCGTCACAGCTAGAGAGCAGGCCGACGCCGACGAGCGTGCGCGACATAGGTTCGGAGCCGTGCAATCGGCCATCTCCCACGATAAGAGCAAGTAGGCGCTGGGGATGAGGCGGTGAAAGGGCTCGCGCAGGTCCAGTGACCTTTGGCCCTCGTCAGCAATCAGTTCTCTGATGTAGCACGGAAGTATGCACCACAGAACGGATTTACCACAGGCCATCGACGTTGACGTGACAACGCACGATGAGTTTCCGGAAGCAGCGGAATACGCGCGTGCCAAGATCGGCGAGCTCGGACGGTACACCAGCCGACCTGTGCTGCAGGCCCGCGTCAAACTGAGCAGACATCGCGATCCGGCGGTGCCGCGGCCGGTGGTCGCGCAGGCCAATCTCGACGTCGATGGCCGGCTTGTCCGCGCTCAGGTCCAGGCGGAGACTGGGCGAGAAGCGGTCGATCTCCTCGCTGCGCGGCTGCGCCGCCGGCTGGAACGCATCGCCGAACACTGGGAGGCGCGGCGCGGCGAGCTGCCCTCGGCCAGTTCCCACGAATGGCGGCACGATTCCGAGCCGACGCACCGGCCCAACTACTTCCCCCGTCCCGCAGATGAGCGCCGTGTCATCCGTCGCAAGTCGTTCACGATGGCGCCCTGCACCGTTGACGAGGCCGCCCGTGAAATGGCGCTATTCGACTACGACTTTCACCTGTTTACTGAACGAGGCACCGGTACTGCGGCTGTCTTGTACCGCAATGGCGCGACGGGATATCGCCTGGCGCTGGTAGCGCCCGCATTGGCCGACCAGCTGAGCCCGTACGAGCTGCCAGTGACCATCAGTCGGCAACCAGTGCCGTGTTTGACCGAAGAGGAGGCGGCCGACCGGCTGGGCCTGCTTGGTCTGCCGTTCCTGTTCTTTGTCGATGCCGCCCAAGGCCGCGCCGGCGTGTTGTATCACCGGTACGACGGGCATTACGGCTTGATTGCCCCGGCGGGCTAGGCGTCTTGTACGTCAGCGTTACCAGTGACCTTCGTCCAGTGGCGAGGTGTCTTTGCGCCCTTATGTCCGGAGGCCGGATTGACGGAACGTTGAGAATGCCGAGTTGGTTCGAGATTGCCACCGGCTCACGGTGAAAGGAGTTGTTGAGACATGAGTAGTCGGAACTTCGGCTTGGGGCCGGCGGCAGGCGAGTACAGCGCGGACGACGACGACCAGCTGCAGCCAGAGGACACGCTGATCGACCGCGGCGTCGATGACGTACTCGACGAGGGATATTCGCCGCCCGAGCGCCCCTATGGACGTGGGGCCTACGCGTCGTCGGAAAGCCTCGACCAACACCTAGCAGAGGAAGAGCCAGATCCGCTGTCGCGAATCGGTAACCCGCTCGATATGGATGAACAGCAGCGGTCCGACGAAGCAGAGCGTGAATTCGAGTTTCCGCAGCGACGCGAGGTCGGGCGGGTGCGAGCGGGTCGACTTGTCGCGCCGGACGGGGGGTATGGCGAAGACACCGAGGCGGAGCTGGTGGCCGAGGATGTCGGTATCAGCGGGGGAGCAGCGTCTGCCGAAGAGGCCGCCATTCACATCATCGACAGTGGCGACTAGTTTGGCCCCGACGCCGAGAAGTCGCTGAATCGCTTGAGGTAATGCAACACTCGACGCGTTGGCACAGTCCTCGGCCAGTCGTCGGCGCGGAAGTATGCGTCCGACCCGCCATCGACGAAAACGACGCTTCCGCACAAGAAATCCGCGGCATCTGACAGCATGAAGAGCGCCCAGTCCGCAAGCTGCCCAGCGTCGCCGAACCCAACGATCGGGATAGGGAATGAACGAACGGCCTTCGCCTGCTTGGGTATTGAGAGCTGCTCCTCCAGAAGCGGTGTCATGATCGCTCCCGGAGCGAGAGCATTCAGGCGGATGCCTGCGCCCGCCCATTGAGGTTTCACCGCCTCACGTCGAACCCAACGGCTCACAGCGATCTTGGAGGCGGCGTAGAGGATCGTGGACGCATTCGTGCCGAATAGCTTCACGGAACGAACCGCCTTGTCGGCGTCATCGGCGAGGAATGCCCGGACGGTTCGAGCGGGAACCGCGGGCGTTGTTGTTGTCGAGTTGCTCGAGAAAACAACGACCTTCGCGCGGGTGGCGGAGGCCAGCGCCGGCCGCCACGCGTCAAGCAGGTCAACGACACCGAAGTAGTTGACCTGGGCAATCAGGCGCGAACGGTCGGCGGCCGGCCCGGGGCCAAGACCGGCTGCGAGCACCGCTCCATCCAGTCTGGCTCGCGACGACGCGAGCACGCAGTCGGCGGCAGCCCGGCGCCCCTCGGCGGTCGACAAATCGGCCACGATGTCTGCCTGCTTGATATCCACTCCGATTACGGTATGGCCGGCGTCACGCAACTTCTGCGCGACCATGTGCCCCATCCCGGATGCCGATCCAGTCACTGCGTAGACGCCCATCTGTGTCGTCTAACCGTTTGTGGCGGCGTCGAGCACGACTACATTGTGGCCGCGCAGAAAGTCCATGCGCGACGCCAACTTCCGTCCGGCATCGGCACGATCATCGAAGCGCTTCATCAGTCGAGTCCCGATACCGTTGTGGGCCGCCCGGTTGGGCAAGCGACGATGTGCTCGAAAAGCGCTATGCGTCATCGCGATTGACTCGGAACCTAGGACTGTTGGCCGGCGAGTCGGTCGGTTGCGGCGTAACGCAGCAACGCGCCGATACCGTCCGCGGGCGTGATCTGATTGTCCGCCCGAACCAACGACGCGCCAACCGCGATTGCGGTGAACGGCAACGCCTCATCGGCCCTTGCCACACGTTCCACCGGTTCGCCGAGCCCGGATAGCACATCGGCATCGGGCGCGACCGTGGTAAGCGCCTGGCCGGTGACCACGGTGGTGCCGCCCAGCTGACCGACGATCAGCGTGCCGATGTCGCCGTCACGCAGCGCCTGGCATACGGCAGCGAGCCCCTCGGCCGCTAAACCAGAGTGACGCCCGATTTCGGCTTCGAACCGATCAGCGATCTCGGTCATCTCGATGCCGTGGCGCCGAGCGAACTCCGCAGTGATGAGATGGCGGACCTCCTCGGAATCGATACCGCTCCTGCGCGTGCCCGCATGCAATTGCGACACCCGCTCTGCCACGCGCTGCGGTAATTCGGCGACCACATCTGTGCGCGAACGAACCTCGCCGCACACAAACACCACCTCGGGATCCGCTTCGTCGACCAGTCGGGTGAGCTCGTGGGCGATCGCACGGCTGTTCATGCGGATGGCTTCCTCGGTCGTGCGCTGCAAGTCGCCGTAGCCGCTCCAGCCCGCAGTGACCGGCTTGTGCACCGGGTACCCGGCGCCGTCGATGGTGGTGGAACGGATGGTGCCCCCCTGGTGCAGAGTGACCTCGGCACCGGTGTGATCAACCGCGGCGAATACATAGGTCGGTCGCTGCACCTCGAGTCCGATCAGCGGCACGATGTACGGATAATCCGATAAACGGACGACCGTGGCCGGCGGTGGGGTGATCAGTTGCTCGTTGACCAGCACCTGATCGCTGTTCGCGATCAGAGCGCGGCCGCGCCGACCCACGGGGGGTCGATGGTGCAATACGGCTTCCTCGAGCTTGCCTATGACTGCCGCGCTCGCGCCCAGGGCCTCGAGTTCCTTGCGGATATCCTGCCATTTCGTTTCGAGTTGTCCCATGGCATCTGCGGTGTCGTGTGAATCGTCGAAATACACCGAGGCAAAAGGACCTTCTGCTTTTACCAACGACTTGAGGCGTTCTGATCGCATGCCGTCCCTCTTCGCTCTGGCTGTGCCTGTTCTTTGCCAACCGTATGAAGGACCAATGTGCTCGGCGAGAGTCGTTAGCCCCCAGATACGGGTCTTAGGTCCCGGTCAGAAGTACCTGCAGGGCGTGGATTGGTCGCTGAGGGCGGTGCCGCCGCCTAGCGGCAGGGCGGCTTCCGGTGGACCAACGCCGTCACCGAGATGACTTTGTTCTCTACGCCTGTTGTCGCTGGTGCACCAATGATGAGAGACGTGAGATGGCGAACCGCGGGATCCGATCACCGGCATGGAAGATCCCGCACGGCATCGCCGTCATTGACTGGCCGCACGCCTGACATGGCTACCGGCTTGATCGGCGATAGCGCTGAGCCGGATGAGCCTGAGCCGAAGTCTGAGTCGCCACAGATGGTGGTCGCGAAGATATCGCTTGGCGACCGGGTGAGCGACATAGTCGCCAGCCCAAATGACTCCGTTGCCTATGTGGCCCTGCGTGACTCGATCGCGGTCATCAGCGGCCTTCATGACGTCTCGTGCGTTGTCCCGGTGGGCGGACATCCGCGGGGTCTGACAATGGATGCCGATGGCACCCGCCTGTATGTGAGCAACTACGGCGACTCGGTTTCCGTGGTCGACCACGCCGGCTGCCGCGTCGAAGCCATCCCAGGCGCGTGCTGTGTGCAGCGGGTCGAGACAGTGGATCGAATGTTGATCTACGCGGCGAGTAATGCGATCGATGGCGGCCTGATCGCGGTGATCGACACGGACGGCGGCACGGTCACTACCATTGCCGGGCCCGACGGTCATGTCATCACCGATCTCGCTGCCGCCCCTGAGGGCGACCGTGTATACGCCGGGTTATCCCGGCGGAGCACCTACTATCAATACGATGCCGGTTTGATCGGCGTGATCGACACGACGACCAACGCGCTGATCCACACCATCGATCTGGTTTCCTCGCCTGACGCCATCAGCGTCAGCCTGGATGGATCGATGTTGTACACGACGCACTATGACCATAAATTGGTGTCGGCAGTCGACCTTTCCTCTTACCGCGTCACACCGATTGCCTTGGGCGACAGCCCACTTGGAGTAAGTCTTACTCCGGACGGTTTGCAGGCGTATGTGGTCAACGGTTGCTCACTGTCGGTTATCGATACCGTTACCAACGAAGTGGCGCCGATTGCGGTCGGCGACCTGCCGCGGTCCGTGCTCATTAGCCCCGACGGTAAACGTGCCTACGTCTGCAACTTCGGTGACGGCACTGTGTCGCTTATCGACGCCATCGCCCAATGCGTGACCGATACCGTCGAAGTCGGGGGACATCCCCAAGCGTTGGCGGTGAGCCCTGATGGTCACCACCTCTACGTAGGGGATTACTGGTCCGGCACTGTCACGGTCCTCGCCGTTCAGCCGTGATCTCTGGCAATGGTGAGCCCATCGATTGCTGAGTGTGCTGAAAGCGTTGTGCTGGACGACTTTCGATGCGGACAGCTGATGCTCAGTGTTCGTAGAGAGCCGAGAGGCGGTCGGTGAACTTGTCGATGACGATCTTGCGACGCAACTTCATGCTCGGCGTGAGATCGCCGGCCTCGATGGAGAGCTCGCGGTCGATGATCGTGAATTTCTTGATCTGCTCCCAGCGATTCAGTTCCAGGTTCAGCTCGTCGATGTAGCCGGCGATGAGTTCCTGCGTCTTCTCATCGCTGGCTATCTCGGCGAAGGAACCGCCCGCCAGACCGTGCTTGCCGGCCCACTCGGTGATCGCTTCGTTGTCGAGGCTGACCAGCGCCACGCAGTAGGGCTTAGCCTCCCCGTAGACGAGAAGCTCGCTCGCAAAGGGGCACAGGCCCTTGAATTTCGCGTCGATCACCCCCGGCGCCACGTACTTACCCTGCGAGGTCTTGAACATGTCCTTCTTGCGGTCGGTGATCCGCAGATAGCCGTCGGCGTCGATCTCACCGACGTCGCCGGTGTGGAACCAACCGTCCTCCTCGAGGGCCTCGGCAGTGGCATCCGGCAGATCGTGGTAGGCGGTCATCACACCAGGTCCCCTGACCAAGATTTCGCCGTCGTCGGCGATCTTTGCCTCGGTGGCCGGGAACGGCCACCCGACCGTTCCAAATCGATAAGCATTGGGCCGGTTGATAAACGATGCTGCCGCGGTCTCGGTCAGCCCGTAGCCCTCAAGCACGATGATCCCGACGGCGTCGAACCATTGCGCGATGTCACGGTCCAGGGCGGCGGCTGCGGAGACGAAGAACCGCAACCGCCCACCGAAGCGCTCGCGGATAGTGGAGAACACCAGCCGGTCGGCCACCTTATAGGCCAGCGAGGACGCCAAAGACGGCTTCCTGCCGGCCTGCCGCGCTTCCGAGACCCGCAAGCCGATCCCAATTGCCAAGTCGAACATCGTTTTCGAGAGCCGGCCCCGCTCGGCGGCCATCCCCTCGATGCGGGCATGTGCCTTCTCGAAGATGCGCGGTGCCGCACCCATGATTGTGGGACGTAGGGCCGCGAGGTTATCGACAATCCTCTCAACGCGGCCGTCGATTGCAGTAGGGAAGCCGATCTGCAGCGGCAGCGCCAGCATCACTTTGCCGAATGCATGTGCCAGTGGCAGCCACAGGAAGTTGAGGTCGTCGGGGCCGAGGATGTTGAGCGCGTCGATGGCCGCGGCGGTGTACGTCCATGCCCCATGGGTCAGCCGCACGCCTTTCGGCCGGCCGGTGGTGCCGGAAGTGTAGATGAGGCTGGCCAGTTGGTCGGGACCGATGCATGCGACCCGCTCCTCGATGACGTTGGGCGAGTCGGCGAGCACCTGCTTACCGAATTGCTCCAGTTCGTAAAGGGTGATCACCCAGTCGCCGTCGCCCTTGCCGTCGATGATCACGACCTTGCTCACATCGGGCAGTTCGGCACGGTGCTCGACCAGCTTGTCGACCTGCGTCTGATCCTCGGCGATCACCACCCGGCTTCCGGAATTGGCCACGATGTAGGCGACATCGCTGGCCATGGTCGTCGGATACACCGTGGTGGTCGCGGCGCCGGTGCACATCACAGCGAAATCGGCGAGCACCCACTCATAGCGCGTAGACGATGCGAGCGCCACCCGATCCTCGGTAGCGATTCCCAGTGAGATCAGCCCGGCGGCGATCTGGTGTACGCGCTCACCGACCTGCTGCCAAGTCACGCTCTCCCAGCTGTGACCCTGCGGATAGCGAAAAGCTTCCGTATGCGGGGTCGCGGTGACGCGGTCGAGAAACATCCGCGCCACCGACGGCGCGCGATTCTCGATCTTGGTTAAGTCGGGCCTCTCCAGTGAGGCGAGTGGTGCTGTCATGTTCCTCACCCATCGTTGCCACGCCGCACAACGTTGGCGTAGTTAACTCGCCTTCAATCCTGCTGCGGTCCGGTAGGTTCGGGTAGTGACTAAAGTCACGGGGAGCTCGGAAAACGTCCCCACGCGATGCCGTCGGCGGTTGGCGACGGAGTGCTGCGCATCAGGCACTCGCACGGAGCCGCTAAGCGGCCTGGTATGAACGCCGTCGGCATCGAGGAGTTGGCGGCGCTGAATGTGTTCGCCGGTATTCGCGCCGAGGATCTTGCGGCATTGGCTGCCAACCTGGAGCCACTGCATGTGGCCGCCGGCGAGGTCTTGATGCGGCAGGGTGAGCGGGCGGTGTCGTTTGCGATCATCGCGTCCGGTCGAGTCGAGATCAGGCACGTCGGCACGGATGGCCAGATCGCGGTGACAGAGCTGTCGCCCGCGACGATTGTCGGTGAAATCGCTTTGCTGCGAAGCGCACCCAGAACGGCGACGGTGATTGCGAAAGATGACGTCTGCGGATACGTCGGATACGACGTCGCTTTCGAGTGCATGCTAGCCATGCCGATGCTCGCCGACCGAATGGTCCGCACCGCGCGGCAGCGAATGGCCGCGTACATCGCCCCGATCGCGGTATCGGCCAAAGACGGTGCCAGGCTATGGCTGCGCCCAGTCCTGCCCGGTGATGCCGAGCGTTCCAAGAGCAACGGAGCCTTTTCGCGGGAGACCCTGTACCGGCGCTATCAGGGTAGTGCTCCGACCGAGGCACGGTTGGCGTACCTGTTCGAGGTTGACTACGTCGACCACTTCGTCTGGGTGGTTACCGACGGCATGGCCGGGCCGGTCGTCGCCGACGCACGCTTCATCCGGGATAAGGACGACCTCGCCTCCGCGGAGGTTGCGCTCACCGTGGCGGACGCCTACCAGGGCCGCGGGATCGGGACACTGCTGCTCGGTGCGTTGGCGGTCGCAGCACGCGTCGACGGCATCGAGCGGTTTCACGGTCGGGTGCTTTCCGACAACCCGCCCGCGCGTGCATTGGGCGACAAGGTCAACGCCCGCTGGGCGCAGGAGGAACCCGGGGTGGTCACGACCACGGGGGAGATCCCGGCCACGGATTACCTACCTCTCGATCACGAGACGCGTCGGCAGATCGAACATGTGGCACGCCAGGTGATCCGGGCGTTCGACTGATGCGGCCAAAAGTGACCAAAGCCCTGGGCTTTGGCGCCTTTGCGCCCTTACCGCATGGCGGGATTCAAGCGGAGCCTGGACGCGTCCGGGCCATCGTATACAAGGAGTTGGGCTATGAAATCGCTCATCGTGTGCGTTTCGAAGTCGCACGGCAGTACCCGCCGCATAGGTGACCGGATGGCTGAGGTGCTCGATGCCAAGGTCGTCGAACCCGAGTCGGTCGATCCCGAAACGCTGGGCGAGTACGACCTCGTCGGCTTCGGATCCGGCATCTATTACATGAGCGTGGACGCGAGGCTGCGGGACCTGATACGTCGCCTGCCTGCCGTTGACAACGTCCGTGCGTTCACCTTCTTCACCAGCGGTGCCCGGACGATTCCGTTGATGGACTACAACAAACCGGTCCGAAAACAACTGGAATTGAAGGGCTTTGATGTGATCGGTTCGTTTTCTTGCCGCGGATTCGACACGGTTGGACCATTCGGACTCATCGGCGGGATCAACAAGGGGCGCCCTGATGACCACGATCTCGGTCGGGCGGCGGCGTTCGCGACACGCATGCGCAAAAAGGTCGCGGGCTCCCAGGCCGCTTCATGACCGATGTGAAGAAGCGGGACAGCAAGGACAAATGACCGCGACTGGGCGGTGCTCTGAAGGCACCCGCCCAGTCATCGGCCTTGGTTCATAACGACTATTTGCCTACGGCCTGGCCGGCGCTCCGCACCACGCTGCGAGCGAACTCGATGCGCCCGGTGACCAACTCTTCGGTCAAGTCCAGGGCGGCTTCGATGACGTTCTTGCGCCGCGACTCCTCGGGGATATCTCCGGTCACCTGGTCGACGAAGGTGCGGACGGCATCGATGGCCTGCTTACGGCTGGCCTCGACCGATTCGAGCACCTCGTCGGACAGTTCGGCCCAGCGTGACTCGGCCTTTTCCGGTGTCTGTGTCATTGTCAATCTCCTCAAATTGTTAGTGTGACGCTGCAAATCTTGTGCAGCGAATCGCAACTCTGCCGAAGCAAACGCTATGACCTCCACGCAGCCGACACGAGTGCCTAAAGTCCTTCCTCGCCTCATCGTTCGTCCCACGTCGAGCTGTCGGCTACCTCTGCCGGTTCTCATCAGGAACTACGGTGCCGGGGTGACTTTCGCCGGGACGTAAGTCCCTAACGCGTTATCGCGGGTGCTGTTAGCTTGACCGCCATGGCAGTAACCACCAGCGACGATGCCCGTCAACATCCGGAGGCTTTTCACTTCAGCCCACCCGGCATCGCTGGTTTGGGCAGCGCCGTCAGACCGTTTACGCATACCGGTCGGTACTTCGCCCGACTGTGGCGCGATTATCTCAATCAAGCGCCTGACGAACTTCCGATCGCACGACCCACCATTGCATTGGCGGCACAGGCATTTCGCGATGAGGTCGTGCTGATGGGCTTGAAGGCGCGCCGCCCGGTCAGCAGGGGGGATGTGTTCGACCGCATCACCCGCGAGGTGGTCGCGGGGCTGGAGTTCTACGGGGACAAGGGTTGGCTAGAGAAGCCAAAAGGTTTCTTCGCTAAGCCTCCGCCCCTTTCCGACGTTACGGTACGAAAGGTCAAGGGGCAGAGAGATTCCTTCTACCGCATCTTCTTCGACAGCGGATACACGCCGTATCCAGGCGAACCGGGCGCGCAACGGTGGCAGAGGTACACCGCGAACGACCGCGAGTACGCACTGTTGCTGCGCCACCCCGAACCGCGACCCTGGTTGGTATGTATCCATGGAACCGAGATGGGCCGCGCTGCGCTTGATCTCGCCCTGTTCCGGGCCTGGAAACTACACTACGAGCTTGACCTCAACGTCGTTATGCCCGTCCTGCCGATGCACGGACCGCGGGCGCGCGGCCTGCCAAAGGGCGCCGTGTTTCCGGGGGAGGATGTGCTCGACGACGTACACGCGACAGCCCAGGCGGTGTGGGATATCCGCCGGCTGTTGTCGTGGATCCGGTTGCAGGAGCCCGAGTCACGGATCGGGTTGAACAGTCTTTCGCTCGGCGGCTACGTTGCGGCGCTGGTCGCCAGCCTCGAGAAGGGACTGACATGCGCGATTCTCGGTGTTCCGGTGGCTGACCTCGTTGAGCTGCTGGGGCGCCACTCCGGCCTCAGTCGCGATGACCCCCGCCGTCACACGATGGAATTGGCTGAACCTATCGGGCGGATGGTGTCACCGCTGTCGCTCGCTCCGCTCGTGCCCATGTCGGGCCGTTTCATCTACGCCGGCGTCGCTGACCAGCTCGTGCATCCGCGCGAGCAGGCGATTCGCCTGTGGGAGCACTGGGGTAAACCGGAAATCGTCTGGTACCCAGGCGGTCACACCGGATTCTTCCGTTCGGAGCCGGTACAGCGGTTTACGTGGAACGCGCTGCAGCATTCGGGGCTCCTGGACGGATCACCAATGCGGCGCGGCCGTCCTGCCTAGTCGCCGAGGACGAAATGACTGCGCTAGATCCCTTGGACGCGGCGATGATGACCGCGGAGTTGCTGTCCAACCCGATGCATGTCGGCGCCGTGTTGATCCTGTCACCGCCTGGCGATGCGGGCCCGCACTACGTCGATCGCCTGCACCGCGAGGCTCTCGCCGGCAACGATCCGATCGATCCGAGGTTGCGCCGGTATCCGCATCGTGGGGTAGACACCGGTGGGATGTGGGTCTGGCGTGATAGCGACACCGTTGACATGCGCCGACATTGCCAGCGCCGCAAGGTGTCTGGCGGCCCTGACGGATTCTGGCGGCTGATCGGTGAGCTGGATGCGGAGCGCCTCGACCGGTCTCGTCCGATGTGGATGTCGTATCTGATCGACGGCCTCGAGGACGGCCGATTCGCGTTGTATATCAAGGTGCATCACACCGTTATCGACGGTGTGGCTGGTTTTCAGATGATCACCGACGCGCTGAGCACCGATCCGAAACGGCGGTCGATGCCGCCCTTCTATGCCGACTGCCGTGGTGAATCCGCGCCGCCGCCGCCGTCGGCCGGAGTGGCCTCTCGTGTTCTCGCACCGCTACGGACGCTGGTCGGCGCGACGGCATCGAGCCTTGGGCTGATCGAGCGGGTCGTCGCGGGCGAGCTATCCACTGCGATCGACAGCTTGGTCGGGCACACGACCGTGTTGCCTTTCGGAGCGCCCTACACCCGGTTCAACGGCCGCCTCGGGCCCGAGCGGGCCGTCTGTGCGGGCAGTTGGGCGAAGAAGCGCATCCAGGACGTGCAACGGGCGGCCGGTGTCACCTCCAACGATGTGATCACCGCGGTAGTGGCTGGCGTTATGCGCACTTGGCTGCGTGACCGTGCCGAACTGCCCAAGCAGTCACTGGTGGCCGCCTGCCCGATCACCGTGCGCGATCGGGAGCGCGATCCGTCAAATGACCAGCATGGCAACATGTTCGGTCTCTGGCTGTGCCCGATGGGCACGAATGTGGCCGATCCGGTTGTGCGGCTGGATGTGATCCACCGGTCGATGGTAGAAGGAAAACACTGGGTGGCCAAACGCGGATCGGCGGCATCGTTGCTGACGAACGCGGGAAGCATCGCCGCGACCGTCATTTCCCCGCTGCTGCCGTTCACGCCGAAAATCCGTACCGGATTCAACTTGCCGATTTCGCATGTTCCCGGACCCCGGGACGAAATGTATTGGAACGGAGCCCATATCGAAGAGATGTATCCGGTGTCAACGGTCTACGACGGGTTGGCGCTCAACGTCACGACCTGCTCGTACGCCGACCGGGTCGGATTCGGCTACGCGGCGGGCCGCGAGGTGGTGCCCGATATCGAGGCTCTGATACCGCTGACCGAGCAGTGCCTGACCGAACTCGAATCTGCCGTAGGTTCGCGTTCCGCCCCTTAGGGATCGATCCGCCACGAGGAAGGGCCCTTCGCCTACGTGGGCGGGGACTTTTGGCCGCTGACTGATGACCACGGCGGCTCTAGCGTTGGTGGCATGCCCGGTGCCACTGCAACGCGGCGACATGAATCGAGGTGGTCCTGATGGGCCAAAATGGGATAATTCTCGTGGCTTCCGCGTTTATCGTGTTGGCACTGTTGGCGTCTGCGTCAATCAGGGTGGTGCAGCAATATCAGCGCGGTGTGCACTTTCGGCTCGGCCGGGTCATCGGGGTTCGCGAACCGGGGCTGCGATTGATCATTCCGATCATCGACCGCTTGTGGCGGGTTTCGATGCGCATCGTGACCATGCCCATCCAGTCGCAGGGCATCATCACCCGCGACAACGTCAGCGTAGACATCGCTGCGGTTGCCTACTTCCGTGTCGCCGATGCGCGCAAATCCGTCGTCGTCATCGAGAACGTCAATTCCGCCATCGATCAAATCGCACAGACCACCCTGCGCAACGTTGTCGGGCAACATTCTCTCGACGAAGTGCTCGCCCAGACCGAGAAGATCAACGGGAGCATTCGCCAGATCCTCGACACCACCACCGTGGCCTGGGGCGTGGAGGTTACCTTGGTCGAGCTCAAGGATATCCAGCTTCCGGACAGCATGAAACGGGCGATGGCCCGCGAGGCCGAAGCAGAGCGGGAGAAGCGAGCCAAAATCATTGCCGCAGAGGGCGAAGCGCGCGCAGCCGCGGCGCTCGGCGATGCATCCGACACCATGATGCAGCACCCGCTGGCCTTGCAGCTGAGAAACCTGCAGACCCTGGCAGAACTCGGCGTGGAGAAAAACACCACCATCGTGTTCCCCGCCCCATTGATGAGCGCGATCGGAGAACTCACCGGCTTCCTGAACCGAGAGACGAAGGCCTCAAAGTCCCAGCCCAACGGTCTAGTCGACGAAAAGCTAACCCCTGCGACGATGCTGCATTGAGCCATGCCCCGCGATGTTTGAGATGAGGTTCTGGCCGTCGTGGTCGAGCTGATTGTCAAAGGCCTCAGCTATTGACAGGGAGAAATCGATGATCGAAGTACTGCCGGACATGCCAAAGGGAGTGACCGGTATCCGCGTGTCGGGCCGGCTGCTCGGTGACGAACTGCGTGAGTTCAAGCCGGCCATGCAGGAGTTGCTGAAAGCCGGAGATGTCAGGATCGTGGAGGTCATCGCGTCCGATTACGAGGGCTTCGGGCCGGGCGGGTTGGTCGAAGACCTGAAACTGGGCTTTGGCGCTCTCTTACAGCATCATTCGGGCTTCAAGCGAATCGCGGTAGTGTCCGATAAGCAATGGGTAGCCCATACCCTGCACGCGCTGGCGTGGATGGTCCCGGGCGAGCTCGCCCTGTTCGGCCTCGACGAGCTTGAGCGCGCGAAGGAGTGGGCCGGCGGCGCAGGGGCGGCTTCTTAATTCAGTCGAGATCTAGCGCCGCCGATATCTGCCGGCAGTATGCAGGGCATATTGGCGTGGTCGGCGAGGACTATTGGCCCTGGTAGGCCGTACAGCGCAGACACCAGACTGGCGACATGGCAAATGTAACAGCAACGGTCGGGCGGATGTTGGCGCTCGGTGCGGTGCTCTACGCCGCGCGACAGTACTACCGCAATTGGGGTGCAACCAAGGAAGAGTGCGTGCTCCATTTGCCCGGCGACGCACTAGTCGGTGATCCCGTTGTTCAGGCGACTGAGGCCGTCTACATCGACTCGCCGCCATCAACAGTCTGGGCCTTGCTGGCGCAGATGGGTCAGGACCGGGGCGACGCCGAGCGCATTCGTCCGGAATCGCAACATCTTGAAGTAGGGGATGTTTTGTACCCGGCCCCTATGGGCTGGATGGGGCTCAAGCGCGGCCTGAGGATGTGCGTTGCCGAGATCGAACCTGAAAAGTACATCGTGCTCAGAGCAATGCGACCGGGACTGCTGCGGGATGCATTGTGGTCGATCCATGTTCTGCCGCATTGGGAGGACCGTGTCCGGCTCCTTGTGCGCGTACGAATCGGCTTGCGCCACCCTGGCGAAGTGCTTGCCATGGAGATGGCCAGGCCGTTGGTCGCGTTGACGACGCGCACATTTCTGATCGAATTCAAACATCGGGTCGAGCGGTTGTCCTCGACGCAATCGCCGCCCGTTTTACGGGCTGTTAAAGATGTTGTCCAGCAATAGGTTTCGGAGGTTCTAAGGTGAGTGAGGCCATTCCGCTAGGACGAATTGCCGGGTTCGGAGTGAAGGTCCACTGGAGCGTGATAGTGATCCTGTGGTTGTTCACGTGGAGTCTGGCGAGCACGCTGCCCGGCACCGTCAAAGGGTATTCGCACGCAGCGTATTGGCTGGCCGGAGCCTGTGGCGCGGTGGTGCTGCTGGCATCGTTGTTGGCACACGAACTCGCACATGCGGTCGTCGCCCGTCGTATGGGGGTCAGCGTGCGGGACGTGACGTTATGGCTTTTCGGTGGGGTGACGAGCCTCGAGGGTGAGGCGAAGACCCCTAAGGCGGCCTTCCGAATCGCATTCGTGGGTCCGGCCACTAGCCTTGTGCTGTCTGCGGGTTTCGCCGGGCTGGCAATCGCGCTTGGCGCCGTGCACGCCGCAGCCATCGCCGTCAGTGTTGCTTGGTGGTTGGCAACCATCAACCTGCTGCTGGGTCTGTTCAATCTGCTACCCGGTGCCCCGTTGGACGGTGGCCGCGTGGTGCGCGCATATCTGTGGCACCGTTACGGCGATAGCGTGCGCGCCTCAGTCGGTGCGGCGCATGCCGGGCGAGTGGTCGCCATCATCCTGATCACGTTGGGATTGGCCGAGTTTCTCGCGGGCGGCCTTATCGGTGGCGTCTGGTTGGCATTCATCGGCTGGTTTATCTTCACCGCCGCTCGCGAGGAAGAAATGCAGGTGACCACTCGGCAGGCCCTTGCCGGACTGCGGGTCGTCGATGCTATGACCGCTAACCCGCATACCGCCCCTGGCTGGCTAACGGTAGAGGATTTCATCCAGCGCTATGTGCTAGGCGATCGTCACTCGGCGTACCCGGTTGCCGACCGGGACGGTTCGACCATGGGTTTGGTCACGCTGCGTCAGCTGCGCGAACTTGCGCCCGACCGACGCACCACGACCAGCGTGCGTGAGATCGCCCTGCCGCTCGACAGCGTGCCGACCGCGGCCCCCCGTGAGCCGCTTAGTGCGCTGATCGACCGATTGTCGTCAGCAGGTCACGGTAGCCGTGCCCTGGTGATCGACGGCGGCCAAGTGGTCGGCATCGTCACCCCAAGCGATCTCGCACGGTTGATCGACGTCTACCGGCTCGCCCAGCCGGGACCGGGACCGGGGTCGGCCGCGCTTCGTCACGATGCGAACAGCGCAACCGTTGGTTCGAGCAAGATCTGAACAGGAGCGCGGACGATGAAACCGATCATCGTAGGTATCGATGGTTCACGGGCGGCGATCGCGGCCGCGTTGTGGGGAGTTGATGAGGCCGTCGGCCACGGCGTGCCGCTGCGTCTCGTCTCGGTTATCAAGCAGACGCATCCATCGCCGGATGACTACGCGCGAGATCTCGCGCATGCCGAGACGTCGCTTCATGAGGCGCAATTGGCGGTCGAGGCCACCCGAAACCTCGTGAAGATCGAAACCGAGATCCCGCGTGGTCCGGCCGGCCCGGCCCTCGTGGAGGCATCCCGCGATGCCGAAATGATTTGCGTCGGTTCCGTCGGGATCGGGCGCTATGCGCGCTCGATCTTGGGTTCGACGGCAACCGAGCTCGCTGAGAAGGCGCACTGCCCGGTCGCAGTCCTGCGCACAAGATCCGACCAGCCACCGCCGGACTTCGACTGGATTGTGGTCCGGTTGATCGACGCGCCCGACAACGACGCCGTCGTCAATTATGCTGCGTGGGAAGCGAAGTTGCGCAGGGCGCCCATGCTCGTCCTCGGGGGCCGACCCGAGGAACTCACCGAGCATGCCGACGGCGCGTTCGAACACCGAGTCCGGGCTTGGCAGCGGAGTCATCCCGAGGTGCGCGTCTACCCGATCACGACCGAACACGAGATCGCCAGCTTCCTGCGCGCCAACGATGAGCGAGTTCAGCTCGCGGTTATCAGCGGTGACGAGGCCGATCAGCTAGCGCGCCTCGTCGGACCATCAGGGCACCCGCTCTTCCGCCACCCAGAGTGCTCAGTGCTGGTCGTGCGGGGATAGCACCAATATCAATGAGATAACTAGGCCACCGACGCGCGTGCCACGATCACCGGCACCTGCGCCATCTGTGCGACGGTCTCGCCGACGGAACCCACCAGCATCTCGGCGAATCCGCCGCGGCCCCGGCTGCCGACTACGATGAGCTGGGCCGCTTTGGACCGTTGGACGAGCTGGTGAGCCGGCTTGTCGCACACAACATTACGGGCAACCGGCACGTCGGGATATCGTTCCTGCCAGCCTGCTAGACGCTCGGCCAATACTTCGCGAGCCATCGAATCTGTTGCGGGGATATCGATGCCCGGCCACTCCGACACATCGGTATCACTGCACGCGTGCACAGCGACCAGCCCCAGTCGATCAGTGTGGGACCTGCTGCCGGAGAAAGGATTTCGCTGTGGACTTCCGCGGGACCACCACGCTGGTAAGCCTCCTCGACCAGCTTGGATGCGGTGTCTAGCAGCTGGTGCCCGCGATCCCGCTGCCAGCGTCGCGTGCGGCCCGTTGCACGGCTAGCTTGCGCTCGCGGACTCATCGATGCCGACGACGATTCCCAATGATGCGTCGCGCGATGACATGGCTTGACTCCTTGGCAATTCGCTCGCCTCATAGAGCCTTGCCCATTACGCGGCGCGCGGGAGTTCAGGAGTTGATGTTTCCGTCTGGGTCACAGGCTGAATCGGCGCCGGCCGCCAGCCGACCCAAGTCAGATAGAGTCCGACGAGTCCGATGAAAAGGTCAACGCTTACCCACAGGGCAGTCATACGGATCGCGGAGTCGGCGGCCGCCATGAAGGCATGTGGGAAAGCCATCAGAAACAGCGCGCGTAGCGCCAAGACCCACCCCGCCAGCGACACGGTGATGGCCGCCGCGCCGCGCCAGTATTGGTGCAGCGCAACGATGACGAGAGACGCCAAGAGCAGGAAGGCGCCTGTCACCCATGGCCACGCCGCATTGGCCTCGAAATCCGAAAGTAGTGCTCGCATATCCGATGCACGGGCCACTGTCGTAGCGGCGACGAGGACAAAGAACGGACCGAGCACGCGGGCGAACATCTGCGTCCGGAGCTGCTGTTGTTCTGTCGTGTTCATTTGTCGTGCCTCCATCAGCGTGGCCTTCGCGGCGAATGGCCGGTCGTTTCTGTGCGATTGCGTCGCATACGAACATTTGAGCACTTGGCCGAAGCCCTGTGCAGGGACAGAAGTCCTGAGTATCCGGGACGTTTGGGGCGCGTCAAATACCTGTGGCCCGTTGGGCCTGCCAGGCGACGCAGGCCGTTCCGGTCAACGATCTTCAACGGAAGCGAACTCGCTTGACACGATGACTTTGTCCTCTATAGGCGGACATCCACGCAGGGAGACAATGACGCGATCAGAGAGCACAGCGCGTTTCGAGGAGGAGCCCGTGATCGAACTGCTCAAAGGCTTTCCCGATAACGTCACCGCCTTCGCAATGCACGAGCACGTGACGAAGGCCGACTACGACGAAGTGCTGATCCCCGACTTTGAAGACCGGCTGCGGCGTCACAAAAAGCTGCGCATCTACGTTGAGATTGCCTCTGACTTAGAGGGTTTCGACCCGGGCGCGATCTGGGCGGATCAAAAGCTCGGCTGGAGACATTTCTTCGACTGGGAGCGGTGCGCATTGGTTACCGACGTCGCTTGGGCAAAACATGCAGCGAAATTCAGTGAGTTCTTTGGCTTTCTGTGGCCCGGGGAATACCGGGTTTTCCCAGAAGGCGAAGCCAGCAAAGCCCATGATTGGATCGCTGAAAACTAGGAATCCGATGGAACCCGAAGGCGAAGCGAACCAGTCGGTTGCTGATGACATCCCGTCGATCCGAGAAGACGACGGCAGCGCGCTGCCGTCTTGGTCTCAGTGCCGCGGCCAGCGGCGATGAAGACCAAGCAGAGAAGCGGTGCGGCCACCACGGTACGGGGCCCCAGACAGGTCTTGGTCCGCGCTGACGTACCGGCGATTCGCTTCATCAGCACCTTGATGCTGCTGTGTGTCCTGGGCTGGTTGATGGTATTGGTCGTACGTGAATATCTCGGCTACGAACGGGTTGCCCCTGGCCGGTTCGGGTGGTCATTGGCGTTACTGGCCGCAGTCGCCCTGATCTCGCGCGGCATTTTTTTGGGTCGGCCGGTGACCACTGGACATGCGTTGACGGCCGCAGCCGCGGTGTGTGCGGGCGTGGGTGCGCACTTCGTGTCATACGGGCTGTTTGGCAACCTTCTGGTCGCCAGCAGTGGCCTCGCGCTCATGTGGCCTACCAATGCGCAACCACAACCGGAAATGCTGGAGCAGATATGGGCGCTGGTCAACGCCACACATGGGGACCCGTTGGCGCCTTTTGCCATGCATTCGACCAAGAGCTATCACGTCAATTCGAGCAAAACCGCGGCGATCGCTTACCGCGTCCGCCTTGGGTTCGCCGTGGTCAGTGGCGACCCGATCGGCGACTCCAGCCAATTCGGTTCTCTGGTAGCCGATTTCGTACAGATGTGCCGCGGCCAAGGCTGGCAGATCATCGTATTAGCCTGCGGCCAAAGGTACTTGGGGCTGTGGAGCAGTCAGACGGTCGGACAGCCGATGCTCGCCGTGCCGATAGGTCGCGATGTCGTCGTCGATGTCCGCCACTTTTCCTTGCGGGGGCGCAGATTTCGAAACCTACGCCAAGCGGTGCAACGCACCCACAACTGCGGCATTACCACCGAGATCGTAGACGAGCAACAGCTTGACAGCGCGCATATCGCCGAACTGACCGAGGTGTTGTACGCAGCGCACCGTGCCGCGCGCACCGAACGCGGATTTTGCATGAGTCTTGACGAGGCCCTGCAGGGCCGCTACCCGGGCATCAAGCTGGCTATCGCACGTGATCGTTGCGGGCGTGTGGTCGCCTTTCACCGATACGCAACCGCCGGACAAGGATCAGAAGTCAGCCTCGACGTGCCGTTCCGCCGGCCAGGGGCGCCCAATGGCGTTGACGAGCGACTGAGCGTCGACATGATTGCTGACTCGAAAAGCCACAATGCCCTGCGGCTTTCGTTGGCGTTCGCCGCGTTCCCGGAGATCTTCGACGCCGTCCGGCCCGGCCCGATGCAGCGTGTCGCGTATCGACTGATTCATTTGCTGGACCCGTTTATCCGCCTTGAGTCGCTCTATCGTTATCTGCACAAGTTCCACTCGCTGGCCGAGCGGCGCTACGTGGTGTTATGTGTCCACCACATTCCCGGGGCGCTATTGGTGTTGTTATCGCTGGAGTTCATGCCGCGCCCGCGCCATTCGCAGCACACTGAGCGCAGCTCCATGTAGCTCAGCGCCGTCTGCCGGAGCCGTGAGCAAGGGGAAATGTCGGCAAGCGGTCGCGGCGTTGGGTCACGCGTGAATGGAATTCTCCATTGGGGGAGAGCCGAATTGGAACCGGCGGCCTGTGACTGTTTCGGGAATCACCCGTACATAGTGCGACTTCTCAGAATTCGTCCACGGTAATACCTGGGCTTGCTCGGCGTCTTCGATCTCCTGGTTAGTACGAAGCGAGCGTGCCATGCCCTTCACGATCACACTCCAGCCCTCGGCGACGTTATGGTCATCGGCCTCGAAGAGCACGTGGTTGTTGATCGCGGTGCTGACCAACTTGGTGCCCTCCGCGGTGCGAAACAAGATTGTCCGGCGCTGAACCACGTAGTTCACCGGGAAGATCTCAGGCTGGCCGCCAACGCTCGTGACCAGCCGCCCAAGGGTCACACCTGCCAGCAAATCCCAGCATTCGTGCACCGGCAGGATGGTGGCTCCGTCATCGCTTTGGATTTGATGTGTCATAGCGATGAGGCTATCGAAGAGGCCGACCGATTGCGCCCTGGCGAAAGTCCTATCTTATGGAGTCCAAAGTTGTTCAACTGTTGAGCGCCCGGCCGTCGGTGAGCGTTATGCGGTTGGCGGACTAGCGGATCTGAAACACATCGGCCAAGGGACTCCGCGGTGTGGGTGCCGGAAGCTTGTCCAGTGGCGGCGCAATCCCGACGCGGATCAGCACCTGTGGTTGGGCGTTCTGCTCGAGTAGGCGACGCACGATTTCGCGGCTTTCATCAACCTCGATCAGATGGGTGAGCGTGCAGGTCGCCATGCCGGCCATGGTGCATTCCAGCAGCACTGCCGACAGCGCTTCGCCGCACCTCAAGGCGTTCGCTTTGGTGTCCTCCGGGGTGGACAACACAAGGATCTTCGACCAGTCCACGGCGACCTCCGGACGTCGATCCACGTGGCTTCTGGCCGGAAACCGGCGTCCCACATCGACCCGGCGGTCTTCTTGGTCGGACGCCAGCGCGCTCGCGGGAACGCCCTCATTTACTACGAATGGCGAAGTCCACCAATCTAATTCGATCTGATACGACATATCGTCGCGGCGCACTGCTTCAGCGACTTCGGCGGCCTTGACCAGCAGCGATCGTGCGTCATCGGCGAGCACGTCAAGTGTCACTCGGCTGTCATCGATCGCGCCGCGCAGGGCAGGCTCGAAGAAATCCCAATATGTGGGTCGATCCAGCGGAAGCCGATCGGTTCTGCGTTGCAGAATCGCATCGGCGCGCTTTCGCTGGGTGTCGGTGACGTGGTCGACGGAGCTGAATGCAATCGATGCCAGCAGGTCGGGGCCGTTCGAGTTGGGAAACCGTTCGATTTCCGAGTGCCAACCCGCGGCCCGCATGGCGACACCAAGGTGATCGAGCGCTGCGCCGCAACTGATGATCGATTCTCGACCGGAATAGTCCGTGCCCGGAACCGTCCGGTGACGATCGACGAACAGGCGCAGAACCCCATCCTCGGCCTCCCACAGCCACGGCTGGCTGTTGTGGACAGATGGAGCCCGGCATGCCAGTAGCACCGCATTCTTGAGGACTTGGCTGTCCGGCGTTGCGTGCATGAGTAGTAACCCTTCGCCGAGTTGACGCTTCGCCACTCGACGGTAGGGCTACAGCGGTATTGGTGACTAGGGCCGTTTGTCCTCGTCGGCACGGTCAACCTGGATGATTTCGTGCATGCATTGATGCGGGCTTGGACGCTCGTGCTCGTCGATAGGGGCTCTGCGAAAGGTGTCGTCTCAGAGTCAAATGACCCAACGCCGAGGACCAAGGACTCTGGCGTCAATTCTTTAGATGCCCGAGGGTCATACCAAGTACAGGAGGCAGGTGGAAATGATGACCCAGACGATCGCGGACACCGAGGTG
This sequence comes from Mycobacterium numidiamassiliense, assembly GCF_900157365.1. GTDB lineage: Bacteria > Actinomycetota > Actinomycetes > Mycobacteriales > Mycobacteriaceae > Mycobacterium > Mycobacterium numidiamassiliense. Next base: position 3,121,047 of record NZ_FUEZ01000004.1, read on the forward strand.
ATCACGGCAGCGGTCGAGTTAGCGTGCCGCGCACCCTCGCTGCATAACAGCCAGCCTTGGCGGTGGGTTGCCAGCAGCACGAGCGTCGATCTATTCGTTGACCCGCACCGAACAGTGACCTCGACGGATCCCTCAGGCCGCGAAGCGATCATCAGCTGTGGCGCCGCGCTCAATCACTTTGAGGTTGCGATGGCCGCCGGTGGCTGGGCGTCGAACGTCGAACGGTTCCCCAACCCGAACAACCTTGACCACCTTGCCTCGGTTGACTTCGCTTTCGTCGACTACATCGCGCAGGGCCGGCGCAGTCGCGCCGATGCGATACTGCGTCGCCGGACCAACCGTCTACCTTTTCGCGCGCCGAAGCACTGGGCGTCGTTTGTACCCGTCCTGCGCAGCTCGTTCGACAATGATTTGGTCACCCTTGACGTGTTGGCCGCCGACGCACGACCCCGGTTAACGGAAGCGGCACGACTTACCGAGGCCCTACGCCGCTATGACGATCACTATCACAGCGAATTACGTTGGTGGACTGCACCATCAAGAGAGTTCGAAGGCATACCCGAGAGCGCGCTGGTGTCAGAGTCGGACGACCGCAGAGTCGATGTGAACCGTCGATTCCCTATCGACCCGTTCGATGAGAGGAGTTCTGCAGGCACCCACGATGAAGCCAAAATCCTTGTCCTGTCAACGCCCAGGGACACGCGGGTCGATTTCCTCAATTGCGGGGAGGTGCTTTCGGCGATCCTGCTGGAGTGCACGATGGTTGGACTGGCAACCTGCCCGGTAACGCACATCACGGAATTGGAAGCCAGCCGAGATATCCTCCGGGTTCTCACCAGCCATCCCGTAGCGGTTCCTCAGGTTTTGATCCGAGTCGGCATCGAACCTGAGGGTGAGTTCGCTCCCGAACCGACGCCGCGGCGACCGTTGAGCGAGGTGTTGGAGATCCGCGGCTAGGTCCGATGAGGTTGACATCGACGCTCGGGCGGCCATAGGTGACGCACCGGTTAGTGCCGCAGCACAACGTGCTTCACCTCGCAGGGCGCAATACCCGATGTGCCGACCGACGCTGGGATGCCGCGATCAGCTTGCCGCAAACTGAACAGTGGTGAGACGGTGAGTTCCGTCGGCCGAGTCGAACAACTGTCAGGAGGATTGCGTCATGGCGGTGGGGCGGCGCGATTTCCTGAAATGGGGCGGGACCGCCGCCATCGCCGCCGCCGGTGGCCTGGGGGCTGCAGCGGGGTGTTCGCGTCCGCCCTCGCCGCCGAGCGGCAAGCCCGACCACACGCTGCGCATCGGCACCGGCATGGTCGAGTTGGCGCCGGATCGAGTGGTGTCCACCACCATCTACAACGGGCAGTTCCCAGGACCCCTGCTGAGGTTCAAGGAAGGCCAAACCACCTGGGTGGACGTCCACAACGACACCGACACCTCTGAACAGTTGCACTGGCACGGCCAGCATTTACCTGCAGAGGTCGACGGTGCCGCCGAAGAAGGCACCCCATACATCCCCGCCCACGGCATGCGACGCATCTCGTTTGTGCCCGGCCCGCCAGGATTCCGCTTCTATCACACCCACCTCGTCCCACGCGCCGACTTGGCCCGGGGCCAGTACAGCGGCCAGGTTGGTCCCGTTTACATCGAGCCGAAGCAGAATCCGGGGGCCTACGACCAAGAAATCTTTCTCACGCTCAAGGAGTTTCAGCCCGCCTTCAGCACCCAGGGTGACATGGCCGCCGATTTCCTGGCCGGCGATCAGGACCAAGACCTCAGGGCAATGGGCCAATCGGCGATGGCCGCCTCATTAGCGCACGGCATGCCGCACGGCTACGAGGTGGGCTATGACGCGTTCGCGATCAATGGACGCATGCTCGGCCACGGCGAGCCGATCCGCGTGCAAACCGGTCAGCAGGTGCTACTGCACGTGCTCAACGGTAGCGCCGGTGAGAACCGCAGCCTGGCGTTGCCCGGACATACCTTCACCGTCGTCGCGCTGGACGGCAACCCGGTGCCTCACCCGATGCCGGTACCGGTGCTGTGGCTCGGTGCCGCCGAACGGATCTCGGCGATCGTGCAGATGAGCAACCCCGGCGTGTGGGTACTGGGGGACCTCGCAGACTCCGACCGGCAGAACGGCATGGGCATCGTGGTCGAATACGCCGGCCGCGGCGGCGATCCACAGTGGGCCCCAGCGCCGCCGTTCAAATGGGACTACCGTCTGTTCGCCACACCCGACCCGGCTCCGCCGCGCCCTCCCGATCACAGCATCGACATGCTGATCGAGAAACGCAACGCCGCGGACAACGGTTTCAACGTATGGACCCTCAACGCCAAACCATTCGACATGGACACCAATCGACCCGTCTATGACCTCCAGCTGGGCAGGCGCTACCGGATCCGCTTGCGCAATGCCACCGACGACATCCACCCAATCCACTTGCACCGGCACACCTTCGAAATCACCCACGTCGCCGGAACACCCAGCGCTGGGCTGCACAAGGACGTCGCGATGCTCGGCGGCTATCAGACTATGGACATCGACTTCCTCGCCGACCAACCCGGCCTGTCACTGTTTCATTGCCACCAACAACTGCACATGGACTACGGATTCATGGCACTGCTACATGCGAGCTGACCGCCCAGCCGGCCGATCGGTCAAACCACCGACGAGCGAAACCTTGGATAGCTCAAGGGGGTCGAGAACCCTCGCCCACGTGTCAGCTCAGTGCGGTGCCGAAGAGGTGCCCGACCCCGTAGGTGAACGCAAGTCCTGCGGCGCCACCGATCACCACACGCAGCACGGCCCGACGCACGTTGCTGCCGCCTATGCGGGCACTGAGTGCCCCCGCAAGACCTAACGCAATCAGGACGGCGACGAACGTCACCGGCACCCGCCATGCGGCTGGCGGCAACAGAATCGCCAGCAGCGGAAGCAGGGCGCCGATGATGAACGACGCGGCAGACGCTGCAGCGGCCTGCCAGGGATTGGCCAGGTCATCGGGATCGATGTTGAGCTCGGCATCGACATGGGCCGCGAACGCGTCGTGGGCGGTCAACTCCTCAGCAACTTGAGCTGCGGTCTGCGGCGTGACGCCCTTGGCCTCGAAGATGGCGGTCAGCTCGGCCAGCTCGGTGTCGGGCATGTGGTGTAGTTCGTGGCGCTCCTTTGTCAGCATGGCCTGCTCGCTGTCGCGTTGGCTGGACACGGAGATGTACTCACCCAACGCCATCGACACTGCGCCGGCCACCAGGCCCGCCAGGCCGGCGGTGAAAATCGTGCCACGCTGTGCGGTGGCTCCCGCAACACCGATCACGATGCCGGCCACCGAGACGATGCCATCGTTGGCGCCCAGCACCGCCGCTCTTAACCAGTTCAACCGTGCCGATGCGCCCTCACTGTGTGGCTCGGCCGCATGGCTCCGTTCTCCGGCCGACGCCGCGTCCACTTGTTCGGCGATCGACGGCGTCGGCTCACCCTGCCGTCGCTGATCATCAAACATGCCATAAAGCAAACCGCATTCCCGCCGGTCTTGCCAGCAAGCAGAGCCTCACCAAAGCCGCGGTCTAAGCGGCCTACGCGGCTCCACGGGTTCCGCCCTCGGCGGCGTTATGATCGCGACCGCCGTGCGCTGCCACCATCTGATAGGGAGTCCTATGAATGTTGTCAACGGCCTGCCCGCCCATGTCCTGCTTGTGCACTTTATTGTGGTGCTCGCGCCGCTAACCGCTTTGCTTGAGATCGCTTGCGCGCTATGGCCCGCCGTGCGCCGGGGACAGTTAGCGTGGCTCGCGCTGATCCTGGCCATCGTCGTCGCGGTGCTGACGCCAATCACCACAAACGCCGGCGGATGGCTGTATGACCTAAGGCGCAACCCCGATCCCATCTTGCGCGAACATGCCGAGCGGGGCGACACAATGATTTACTTTTCGCTTGCGCTACTCGTCGTCGCGCTTGCGCTTGTGGCGCTGCGTTTTGCTGAACGCCGAACCCACCCGTCCGGATCGTTAGTGAGGATCATCGTGGCGGTAGTGGTGCTGACCGTCGGGGTCTCGTCGATGATTCAGATCTACCGCATCGGTGATGCCGGAGCCCAGTCGGTATGGGGCAGCGAAATCGCACATCTGAAGAAGGCCAACGGAACATAGCAATCAACGAGCGCGAAGTGCAACCAATCACCTACTGTCACATGCCGTTCAGCGTTCTAGCTCCGCGCGCCTCGGCCGACTCGGACTCCACCGTGAGCTAGTTCTTCACCGCGAACAGTCCGCGGCGAGGGCGACCGGCACGGCCCTCGCGTAGCACCCGCGAGGGGAACAAGGGACCTCGAGGCGAGGACTAAGTCCTCTGATCAGCCACCGGCGTGATCCGTACCGTTCTGGGTAGCTTTTCACCGCCCTTTGCGACTGGGAGTTATTGATGTTCGACAGGTACCCACCGAAGTCGGTAGTCGTCGGTGTTGACGGATCCCGGGCGGCGATTCGCGCCGCCCGGTGGGCCGTCGACGAGGTGGCTCTCACTGACACGCCGCTGCGTCTGCTCTACGTCACCAAACCAAACCCAGGTGCCAGCCCAGCCGAAGCGGGAGCGGCGCTAGTGGCAGCGGAGGAGGTTATTCACAACGCGTGCAGCGCTATTGACGAAATGGGCAGGCCCGTAAAGATCGAGACCGAGATCATCGAAGGGCACCCGGTGGCGGGGTTGATTGACGCTTCCCGTTCCACGACTTTGCTGTGTGTCGGGGACACCGGGGCCGCCCAGCATCCCGACGTCTGGTTGGGATCCACTGCCAAGGAATTGGCAGAATCTGGGCACTGCACGGTCGCAATCGTCCGAGGCGACCGCCGCGATACCGGCGCGGTGGGCGAGGGCTGGATAGTTGCGCTTGCAGACGAGTCGCCAGACGGCATCGACGTTCTGCAGATGGCGCTGCATGAGGCCCAACACCGATGCGCTCCATTGCGGGTTTTGACAGCCGCCGAATTGCCATCGAGCCACTTCCGGGATCCCGACGCGAGCGACTCACACATGCAGCGTTGCGTGGACGACTATGCCGATGTCGAAATCGAGACGTTTCATTCCGAGGGGTCGTTCCTCAACTACCTCACGGAGCACGCTGAATCTATCGAGTTGGCCGTGATCGGCGCTGCCCAAGCTGGCGAACTTCGGCAATTGCTCGGCGCGCCCGGCGCAATGGCTTTGCGCGACAGCCACTTCTCGTTGCTCGTCGTTGGCTTCGAACGCCCGGGCCGCTGATCGTAGCCGCCGTGCGGCGGCGAGGTTTCAGTTTTCCGTGGCATTGATGCGGAAGCCGGCGATGATCGCAGGTTCGATGGCTACGACGGTGTCAGCGTGGTTGACCCACGGATGGAGTAGTTGCTCGTACCGTGAGACTTGGTCGGGATCGGTGATGGTGCGTGCGTGCCCGGTGACAACGACGCTCCAGCCCGTCCGACTCTGTGGGTCGATGCTGTCGGCTTCATACGCGACGACGACGCCGTCGGTCGATCGCACAGCCGCGGAGATCGATGCTGTCAGGCGGGTGCGAATGATTATCCGGCCTTCGTCCAGCAGATGATTGACCGGGCGGATCGCCGGAAGTGCGTCGAGGGTGAAGACGACGCGGCCGTAAGTGATGCTGGCCAGCAATCGTACTGCCTCAGTGCTGGTTAACCGCTGAGCGCCTGCGGCGGCCTGCGCCAAGCCCAGTCCGCCGTCATAGCCTCGATCGTTCACACCGCCGATCATTTGCCATGAGCCGCTTGAGCAACTAGGGCCATACGACCCCACCTGGGGCTCCAGCCCGACCTCGCCGGCACTCCGCAGCAGCAGTGACCGCGCTCGGCATGCAACGGACCGATGGATGTCCCTTTTAATGGGTGACTTCAGACCCTATGCGCGATTTGCCGACCACCGAAATGATTAAAGACAAGCTGACGACTCATCCAGAGGCGCCTGCAAAACAAGGAAGTGGAATGTCTTCTACGGTAGGCGAGTACACCGATGCTTCGACGCATGGTGGCCGCGGGCCCAGATTTGACTGGCAGCGCCGTCGGTCCAGCGGCCTCCGCCCTGGTGCGAGGATTCCCGAGTCTAAGCAGCTGAATCGCAATCAAGCGTTCCTCGTCGCTAGTTCGCTATGGCCGTCTCGATGGTGGAATCCGCGTCGCTCCCGCTACTCGGACAGAGCTCTCCACGCACAGCAGGGAGAGTGAAATGTCTTCTTCGCCGTCACTTCATGACGCTGGTGTGGACGAGCTTGCGCGGCAGTTTGTGAACTCGCCCTATGCCGGCGATACATATGCTGATTGGCCTTTGGACCGACGCCTGGACGTCTTTCTTAGTCGCTCGGGATTGCGCCATATCGCTGAAGATGGCGACGCGTACGAGCTCGTGCTAGACCGCGTCATGGCCTACATCGGCGCAGAGCAGCCTGCTCGATGACGGTCGCGAACTGACAGAGCAGGCGAACGACCCACAAGCAGGGGACTTCGGACCCTTTCGGCGAGCCTGGCTAATTGGTCGGATAAGCATCGGAACCAACGCAATCTCAAATCTAGGAGAAACGATGAGTACCCTTGCCGTTCGCCGTCAGCCGAGGTCGCTCTTCCCGGAACTTTCCGAACTATTCGGCGGCTTTCCCGCCTTTGCCGGACTCCGTCCCGCCCTGGACGCTCGCGTGATGCGGCTCGAGGACGAGATGAAGGACGGCCGCTACGTGGTGCGCGCGGAAATGCCGGGTGTTGACCCGGCCAAGGACGTCGACATCACGGTGCGTGACAGCCAGCTGAGCATTAAGGCCGAGCGTACCGAGAAGAAAGACTTCGACGGTCGCTCGGAATTCTCCTACGGCTCATTCGTTCGGACCGTGTCGTTGCCGGCGGGCGCGGACGAAGACAACATCGAAGCCACCTACGACAAAGGGATTCTCACTGTCTCGGTGCCGGTTTCGGAGCCGAAGCCGACGGAGCGGCGCGTTCAGGTCCAGTCTGCCAACTGACGAATGACCATGGTGCGCAATGACCAGAGCAGCTGATGTCACTCGGCCTTCGCCGCGACGCGTGTTCCGCGATCGCCGCGAGGCCGGCCGTGTGTTGGCAAACCTCCTCAGCGCCTACCGCAACCAACATGACGTGATCGTCCTGGGCTTGGCGCGGGGTGGACTGCCTGTCGCGTGGGAGGTGGCGGCGGCGCTGCACGCCCCGCTTGATGCCTTTGTCGTGCGCAAACTCGGTGCCCCTGGTCACGAAGAGTTTGCAGTTGGAGCGATGGCCAGTGGGGGCCGTGTAGTGGTCAACGACGATGTGGTGCGCGGCTTACGCATCACCCCCCAGGAACTGCGCGCCGTCGCCGCGCGTGAAGGGCGGGAACTGGTTCGGCGCGAGGCCGCGTATCGCGGTGGACGCCCACCTCTCGACGTGACCGGCAAGACGGTCATCCTCGTCGATGACGGGTTGGCCACCGGCGCAAGTATGTTCGCGGCGGTGCAGGCGTTACGAGAAGCCGAGCCCGCACATATCGTGATCGCGGTGCCGGCCGCTCCAGAATCCACCTGCCGGGAATTCGCCGGGTTGGTCGACGACGTTGTCTGCGCGAGTATGCCCACCCCGTTCTTCGCGGTCGGCGAGTCGTTCTGGGATTTCAGCCAGGTCTGCGACGAGGAGGTTCGCCAGCTGCTCGCGACCCCGACGACAGGGGCCTCGATCGGCCAGCCCTCGACGCGGACGCCGGCCGAGGTGATCAGCAGCGTTGCGATTGATGCCCCGGGCGGTATTCCGCCGCGCGAGACGTTGGAGCAGCTCATCGGTGACGCGCGGATCGTCTTGATCGGCGAGAGTTCGCATGGGACCCACGAGTTCTACGAGGCTCGGGCCGCGATCACGAAATGGCTGATCGACGAAAAGGGTTTCTGCGCCGTCGCAGCGGAGGCCGACTGGCCCGACGCCTACCGAGTGAATCGGTATGTCCGCGGCCTTGGCGAGGATGAGACCGCCGATGAGGCGTTGAGCGGATTCGAGCGCTTCCCGGCCTGGATGTGGCGCAACACCGTCGTTCGTGACTTCGTCGATTGGCTACGCCTACGCAACCAACGGCAGGAGTCAAACGGTCAGCGGCAGGCCGGCTTCTACGGGCTTGATCTCTACAGCCTGCATCGTTCGATGCACGAAGTCGTCACCTACCTCGATAAAATCGACCCGAAGGCGGCAGCTCGGGCGCGGGAGCGCTATGCGTGCTTCGACCACGCTTCTGCCGACGACGGTCAGGCGTACGGATTTTCGGCGGCGTTCGGAGCCGGCCCATCGTGTGAAAATCAAGCGATCGAGCAGCTAGTCGATATCCAACGCAATGCAGTGGCCTACGCGCGTAGGGACGGCCTGCTTGCCGAAGACGAGCTGTTCTACACCGAGCAAAACGCGCAAACGGTGCGCAACGCCGAGGTGTACTACCGTGCGATGTTCAGTGGCCGTGTTACGTCGTGGAATTTGCGCGACAGGCACATGGCTCAGACACTTGACGCGTTGCTGCAACATCTGGACCGCCACCACGATGTGCCACCGGCACGAATAGTGGTGTGGGCTCACAACTCTCATGTCGGTGACGCGCGGGCGACCGAGGTCTCAGCCGACGGTCAGCTCACACTTGGTCAACTTGTCCGCCAGGATTACGGCGATCAGTCGCGCCTCATCGGGTTCAGCACGTACGGCGGCACAGTGACGGCGGCCAGCGACTGGGGCGGTATTGCTGAACGTAAGACCGTTCGGCCCGCGCTCGACGGCAGTATCGAGGAACTCCTACACGAGACCGGCAGGAGCGCGTTCCTGGTGTCACCGGACATCAGCCCGGAAGCCGCAGAACCGCTGAGCGTCGTTCGATTGGGGCGCGCCATCGGCGTGATCTACCTGCCCGCCACGGAACGGCAGAGCCACTACTTCCACGTCCGGCCAGCCGATCAATTCGACGCGATGATCCACATCGATCGGACCCGAGCACTCGAACCGCTGGAACCCACGAGTCTATGGATTGCCGGCGAAACGCCGGAAACCTATCCGAGCGGGCTATAACCACATTACGAACGGAGTCAACCAATATGGGGGTGCCAGCCGAGCCGGATCCCAGCCGACCGCAGATCGTCACGTTGACGATGAACCCGGCGCTGGACATCACGACAAGTGTTGACACTGTACAGCCGACCGAGAAATTGCGCTGCGAGACAACGCGTTACGACCCAGGGGGTGGCGGCATCAACGTCGCCCGGGTCGTGCACGTGCTCGGCGGGTCGGTGTCAGCCGTATTTCCGGCCGGCGGCCCGACTGGTGATCTTGTTATGTCGCTTCTCGGCGAGGCGGGAGTACCATTTCGGCACATTCCGATCGCGGCGTCGACCCGCGAGAGCTTTACGGTCAACGAGAACACCAGCGGCCAGCAGTACCGCTTCGTCCTTCCAGGGCCACGCCTGACGTCCGCAGAACAAAAGGGGTGCATGGACCAGTTGCGTACCGCTGCGGAATCGGCCGAATTCGTTGTGGCGAGCGGTAGCCTGCCACCGGGCGTGTCTGGTGATTACTACCAGCGTGTGGCCGACATCTGTAGCCATCTCGGTGTCCGCCTCATTCTGGACACCTCGGGTGGCGGCTTACAGCACGTCTCCTCGGGGGTGTACCTGCTGAAAGCAAGCGTGCGTGAACTGCGGGAATGCATCGGGCTTCCGTTGGCCACCGAGTCGGAGCAATTCGCTGCCGCACATGAACTCGTCGAAAACGGTTGCGCGCAAGTCGTGTTGGTGTCCCTGGGATCTCAGGGTGCGCTGCTTGCGACGCAGCATGCGAGCCACCGATTTTCGGCGATTCCGATGCTCGGGGGGAGCGGTGTCGGAGCGGGCGACGCGATGGTCGCCGCGATCACGGTAGGCCTCAGTCGTGGGTGGCCGCTTTTCAAATCGGTTCGGTTGGGCATCGCGGCGGGCGCAGCCATGATGATGACACCTGGTACGGCAGCCTGCGATCGGGCGGATGTGGACAAGTTCTTCGCGCTATGTGCGGAACCATCCGACGTCAATGACAGGGATTTGTATTAGCGCCTGACCCAAGCTCTTCCGGGACGCGAGAGCGCCGAGTTGTTTGCTTCGCTCAGATCGATCATTGCCGGACGCACCGGCTGCAGCGTTGGTCGAATGCAGGCCTGTGCCCGACGGCCTAAGTCGAAACCAACGTCCTCTGGGCATAGGACTTCGGTCCCTACTGCCGCGACTCGACATGCCGGATCGTCAAAGACCAGGGTCGACACGAGGAGGAATCATGGCTGGACGCACTCGATGGGGCCGGGCGTTCGCCTTGCTGTCCTCGGCTGGCCTCGCGGTGTTGGTTGGATCGCCGGGCGTTGCGTCTGCAGACGCCGGGCGTCAACAGGTCAACCCCGAGGAAAGGGCGGCGGCGATGATACGGCCGGCTGTGATGTACCTCGCGGGCCAAAGCTACGGCCAGGTCCGGTTGCCCAGCGGCCAGATGCTGTCCCAATTTGGTGAGGGTTCGACCGTTCCCTTTGTGGCAACCTGGACCTGCACCGGTTTCGTCGTCAATCCCGACGGCTGGGTGGCGACCGCAGGTCACTGTGTCGATCCGCAGAACGCAAAACAGTTGATACTCAAAAACGCGGTGAGCACTTACACGAACCAGTTTCCAGACTCGCCCGAGGCCGGGGACCCTGCCGCAGCCCTCCGGTGGCTTGTGAAGAACGCACGCGTCGAGGGTGATACCCCCGATCGGGGTCCCGAGACTAGCGTCACTGTGTTGTACGGCACCGGGACAAAGGTCGCCGGGAAGATGCCGGCCAATGTGGTCGATTTCCGGCCCCTTGGCAAGGGTGACGTCGCTCTGCTCAAGGTGGAGCAGCACAATATGCCATCGTCCGAGCTTGCTAGCGATGCCGACGTCAGCATCGGCACATCGATTCTTACGGTGGGTTTTTCGGAGGCTACTCAACAGATCACCGGTCCATCGCTAGACCCAACGAACAAGAGTGGCAAGGTCAGCAAAAAGTCGACCATGAAAACCATGCCGGAGTATGAAGTCGACGCCGCGGTTTCCGAAGGCATGAGCGGCGGCCCGACGGTCGACCTCGACGGCAGGGTGATCGGGCTAAACAGCTTCGGCCCTGTCGGCGAACCGCAGGCGTTCAACTTCATCGCACCCGCAGATCGCATCGCGGCAATACTCGCGGGCAAGGCTGTCAAGGCGACGCTCGGACCTGCCGATGTCTACTACCGCAAAGGGCTGGATCATTACTACTCCGGCCGATACGGCGAGGCGATCAAAGATTTCGACCAGGCCGCGGCGTTGTCACCCGACTATCCCGGGCTGGCCGATCTCCGGACGAGTGCGGCAAATCTGCGGCAGCAGTACGGCGACGCATCGGTGTTCAGTAGCTCAAACATGCGTTGGTACATCGCAGGTGCGGTCTTACTGGTGCTCGCGATAGGGGGCCGTGCGATCTTTGTCGCCGTGAGAAACCGTCGGCCCAATCGCGCGGAAGTCAAAGCTGTTGATTTCCAGCCAGTCCCGCATGGGTCCGTTGTGGTGGGGGGTGTTGTCACCGAACAAGACGCGGCCCAACCCTTGGGTGTCGTTCCCGCGCAACAGTTGACGGCGACGGAACCTCACTTCTGCACAAGTTGTGGAGCAGCTCACCACCCTGCCGAAAGGTTCTGCCCGAACTGCGGGAAGCAAATACCTCTTGGAAAATCAGCGCAAATACGATGACGCACATAAAGCCGCGCCGCGCGTCCGAACGGCATCCGAGCTGAGGTCTAATGGCCCCTTCGTCATCAGCGACAGGCTAAATAAACTGACATTAGGCCGATCAAAGTGGTCTGCCCTCAGGCCGCTAGTCAGGAGTCCAGATGAACCGCCAGTATGCCAAGTTGGTGGTCGTCGGTGTCGCGACGATACCCGAATTACCCTCCAATTGTGGATATTCCGGCAGCTCAGTTCCTCTGATCCGCGATTGAATCCGGAAGCCGTGCCATGAATGAGTCACCCACATCTCGGCCAGTCGTCGTCGGTATAGACGGTTCGAAGGCGGCAATACGCGCGGCGCTCTGGGCGGTCGATGAAGCGGTGAGCCGCGACGTCCCTTTGCATCTCCTTTACGCGGTTGAGCTGTGCGACGCCCAAGACGCCGAACCGCAGACCACGGCCGGCAGGCTTGCCGGAGCGAAAATGGCTGTCCGGCAAGCGCTCACGGCGATCCAAGCCGCAGGCAAGGCGGTAAAGATCGAGACGGAGATCTCTCAGGAGCCGCCGATTGGGTTGTTGATCCGCGCGTCGGCATCAGCGTCGATGGTGTGTGTGGGCGCGGTCGGGCTCCGCCACTTTCAGGCGGGCCGGATGGGTTCCACCGGTGCGGCTCTAGCTGTTTCGGCGCGCTGCCCCGTAGCGATTATTCGCGGCCATCACGACGAGCCGGGACAGCCTCCGCATGAGATTGTCGTCGAAGTAGACGGTTCTGCCGAGAACGGCGTATTGCTGGGCGCCGCCATGGACGAAGCGCAGCTGCGCAACGCGACCGTGTACGCAGTAGTTTGCGCGCCGACGACGTTGGGCGATGACGAAAAGGCGCGCGACGGCGATCGGCGAGCATACGCTGACCTTGATCGCCGGCTGGCTCGCTGGAGGCGACGCTATCCGAACCTGGGAGTCAAAGCGGTGGTGATGCACGGCGGACTTCTGGATTACCTGGCTCGGAACCGCAGAACGCCGAAGTCGGTGGTCGTCAGCGCCCGAAACCATGCGCACCTCAACGAATTTTTTGGGCCAATCGGCGGTGCCATACTGCAGGACGCCGAATGCTCACTTCTCATCGTCAATCACCAACAGCGTTTATGAACCGCGGCGATTGTGAATGATGTGGGATATTGAGGCAGGTTCCCTGATTCTTCGCTCGAAGGGCCAGCAGGAAGGACTTGCAATGGTAAGGGTTTTCTTGGTCGACGACCATGAGGTCGTTCGCCGCGGTCTTGCCGATCTGCTTGCATCGGACCCCGAGCTCGAGGTTGTTGGCGATGCGGGCTCGGCGTCCGAAGCGCTGGTGAGAATACCGGCATTGCGGCCCGACGTCGCCGTGCTTGACGTGCGCCTCCCCGATGGCAACGGAATCGAATTGTGCCGCGATCTGCTGTCCGAACTCCCGGAGCTGCGATGCCTGATGCTCACGTCGTTCACCTCGGATGAAGCGATGCTCGAGGCAATCTTGGCGGGTGCCAGCGGCTACGTCGTCAAAGACATCCGGGGCATGGAGCTGGCTCAGGCGATCAAGGACGTCGGTGCCGGCAAGTCGCTACTGGACAATCGGGCAGCCGCCGCCTTGATGGCGAAACTTCGCGGCGCCGCGGAGCACAAAGATCCCTTGTCTGGATTGACCGAGCGCGAGCGAACGCTGCTTGCGCTGCTCAGCGAGGGATTGACTAACAGACAGATTGCAGCCCGCATGTTCCTGGCCGAGAAAACGGTGAAGAACTACGTATCTCGTTTGCTGGCCAAACTGGGGATGGAGCGGCGCACCCAAGCAGCGGTGTTTGCGTCGAAGCTGGACCATGGATCTCACCCGCCGGTGGCGGATACGGGCACATCGCCGGCCTGACCGGCCGCGCTGACAGCGTAAATGACCGCTAAAGCGGGGGATCTGTCAGCGCCGATCACTCGGGGCAGCTAGCTGACCGCGAAGTTGGTCGTCTGACGACTCGCCGACGAGCTCGTCAGGGCCGTGGATCCCGTGCTGTTGGGGTCTAGTCGGAAGGAGACTACGCTGGCGGCAGGCATCTCCGCGTTGCTCAAAATCGCACTTGTCGCTTTGCGCAACACGCGCAAGCTGCCATGGGGCTAAGAGTGGTGGAGGTGTCTGGTCTGGTGGCCAGCGACGAGAGTATCTCGGCTTTTGCCGGACTAGGTCAGCGCGGACTAGTCAGCAAGATGCACGAGCAACTAGACGAATTGCTCGCGGCACGCGACCAAATGGAGCAGTTGCTGCGCGTGATTGTCGAGATCGGTTCAGATCTGGACCTGGACGCAACACTGCGGCGGATCGTTCTCGCAGCCAGGAAACTGACCTCTGCCCCCTATGGGGCACTGGCCGTACGTGATCCCGAGGGCGTATTGGTCGCATTTGTCCATGAAGGAATCGATGCCGACGCGGCCCGGCGAATCGGGCCCCTACCGGTTGGCAAGGGTGTTCTCAGTGTGTCACTCCTCGATACGCCGGCGTTGCGTTTAGAGGATCTGACGACGCACCCGGATGCGGTCGGGTTCCCCGAGCACCATCCTCCGATGCGGGCTTTTCTTGGTGTACCGATCTCCATCCGGGGGAGGGTATTCGGCAACCTGTATCTGACCCACGATGAGCCGGGTCGGCTGTTCTCTGAATCCGACGAGGTCGCCGCTCGAGCGCTGGCGTTGGCGGCGGCGGTCGCCATCGACAATGCGCAACTATTCGAGCGGGAGCGCACCTCGGTGAAGTGGATGGACGCGAGCCGGGAAATCACGACCGCGCTACTGTCCGTTGTCGAACCGAACCAGGCTCCGTTGCAATTGATTGCTGAACGGGCCTGCGCGTTGACCGAAGCCGAACAGGCCATCGTGCTTGTTCCGGTCGACGCCGACCTACCTGCTGACGAAATCGACACGCTGTTTGTCGCTGCGGCGGTGGGGCTGAACGCCTCCGACGTTGTTGGCCAACGGATTCCCGTTGAGGACTCCAGCAGCGGCGGTGTGTTCCGCTCTGGTAAGCCGATGATCACGGAGGCGCTGAGCTACCCGATTCAAGCATTCACCGATGTCGGGCAACGTAGCGCGATCCTGATGCCGCTGCGAGCCCATGATGAGGTCGCTGGAGTGATCGCTGTCGCCCGCAGCGCAGATCGGCCTGCATTCGATGACAGTTACCTCGACCTGGTGAGTGATTTTGCCACTCACGCTGCGATCGCACTCATGCTTGCGTCGGGCCGCGAGCACGCGCGCCAGCTGGCCCTGGTGGCTGAGCGTGAGCGCATCGCGCACGACCTCCATGACCATGTCATCCAAAGGTTGTTCGCCGCGGGCATGGATCTGCAGGGCACGGTCGCCCGGGTGCGCTCGCCGGAGGTTGGCGACCGCCTGAACCGCACGCTGGACGATCTCCAAACCATCATCGAGGAGATCCGCGCGACCATCTTCCAGCTCAAATCTCCCTCGGATGTCGACGGCGGCTTTCGGAATCGGATTCAACGCATCGTCGCCGACCTGACTGAAGATCGGGACATTGTCACCACCGTCCGCATGCATGGTCCGATGACCGCCATCGGCGGCGACCTTGCCGACCACGCCGAAGCGGTTACCGCAGAAGCCGTCAGCAACGCCGTTCGCCACTCCGGCGCCTCCCGAGTGACCGTCGAAGTCAGCGTTGCCGACATGTTGACTGTCGACATCATTGACAACGGATGCGGTATGCCCGTTGACAACCCGCGGCGAAGCGGCCTAGCCAACATGTCGTATCGCGCTGAACAGGTCGGTGGCCGCTGCGAGGTCACCAGTCCACCGGAGGGCGGCACTCGCGTTCACTGGACCGCTCCGCTGATCGATCGTTGACACCGGACGAAATCCCTAGCAACGCCGCTTGCGGGTCACCCATTCTGTTGCCGCGCCAGCCTCGCGGGGCGGTCGAGATAAACCCGTGGCTCAGATATGTGGGACGAATGGTGCCGGGGTAGGAGTCTAACGACCCTGCCCAACCCCTCGGACCAGGCATAACGTCATGTGCAAGGCAACCGGTATGACAGCGTGCGCGCATCAGCGGTTCGGGAGAAACGATGAGCAATCAACTAGTGGGAATCGCGGCTACAGCTCAACTGCTCGACGGTCGGTTCGTATCGTTGCGTCCCCTCGGCGCCGAAGACGCAGAAGCGACGGTGGCGCTCCATCAGCATCTCAGCGACTATGACAGATACTTCCGCTTCTTTACGCTGAACCAGATTAATCTCAACGAGCTCGTCGGCAAGATGACTGAGCCCGCACAAGGTCATTGTGCTGTCGGTGCATTCGACGCTGACCGACTGATCGGAGTGGCAAACTACGTCGTCGTTCACGACGATCCGAAAGCTGCTGAAATTGCAGTTGCGGTCGCCCATGAAGATCACTCGCTTGGTGTAGGAACGGCCTTATTGAGGCATCTAGCCCAGCTCGCTCGCGCTCGTGGGGTCGAGCGGTTCGTGGCCGATGTTCTAGGCGAGAATCAACTCATGCTGACGGTATTTTTCGATCTTGGCTGGCCTTGTAAGTCAAAAGGTTGCGGATCGGTTCGTCATCTGGAAATCGAGCTACCCGATCGTCTTGACGAGACGCCGACGGCAGCCAATGCGATTGCATAGCAAGGAGCGTGAAATGTCAGACACCACAAAGGAACACGGAATGCTGGTCTGCGTCGACGGATCGGTGGCATCTGACGCTGCGGTAGCCTGGGCAGCCCGCGAGGCCGTCATGCGGCACGTGCCGATCACGCTGATCCACGTTGTTGCCCCCGTGGTTGTCGGCTGGCCGGTGGGTCAACTGTATGCGGAGCCCGACATGCCCGAGTGGCAGAAGGCAAGCGCAGAGCACGTCGTCGATCGGGCCCGCAAGACACTTAACACCAACCTGGGTGAGTCCGATCCACCCGAAATACGCAGTGCAATAGTGTATTCCACCGTTGTCCCGGCGCTGATTGACGCGTCAAAGGATGCTTGGATGCTCGTGGCCGGAAGTCATGGACTGGGTGCGTTGGGACGGCTGCTGCTGGGCTCGGTCACTACGGCACTGATTCACCATGCGCACTGCCCGGTCGCGGTTATTCACTCCGATAACGGCGCGGTTCCTGATCCCAATGCTCCTGTGCTACTGGGGATCGATGGATCGCCTGCCTCGGAAGCGGCGACTGCCTTGGCCTTTGATGAAGCGTCTCGTCGAGGGGTTGAGTTGGAGGCGCTGCACGCGTGGAGTGATGTCGGCGTGTTCCCGATGCTCGGGATGGACTGGCGGGACAGCGAGGCTAAGGGAGATGAGATCCTCGCCGAACGTCTCGCCGGCTGGCACGAACAGTACCCAGATGTGCGCGTGAAGCGGGTGCTCTGTTGTGACCAGCCTTCTCGGTGGCTGCTCAAGGAATCGGAGCACGCTCAGCTGGTGGTCGTCGGCAGCCACGGTCGCGGAGGTTTTGCCGGGATGCTTCTGGGTTCAGTCAGCTCCGCTATGGCCCACGCGGCAAAGGTGCCAGTGATTGTCACCCGTGGCAGCTAGCGCGCGGCGTGGGCGCCATGCACTGAAAGGGTCTTTGGTCCTCAGGATCTAGGACATTCGATGAGTGCGACGGCCCTCCCGGGTTGGCTACCGTCAAGTTCATGACCTACGTGATCGGCGCTGCTTGTGTAGATGTAAAGGACAAGTCCTGTGTTCAGGAGTGCCCGGTTGACTGCATCTACGAGGGCGCGCGAACGATGTATATCAATCCCGACGAGTGCGTGGATTGCGGTGCTTGCATGTCAATCTGCCGTCTCGACGCGATTTACTGGGAGGGTGATCTGCCCGATGACGAGTTACAGCACCTGGAGGACAACGCGGCTTTCTTCAGTCAAGTGCTCCCAGGCCGAAATTGCGCGCTGGGTTCACCGGGTGGGGCCGACAACTTAGGTCCAGTCGGCGTCGACACGCCGTTTGTCGCCGCGCTGCCTCACTCGACGGTTCGCAAGCACCCGTAGCGTCCGCTTGCCCTACAAGTCGTTATTTGCGTACGACGAGCACCGAGCACCCGGAGTGACCGAAGTGTGGGGTGATTGGACCGATCATGCGGGCGGCTTTGTCGGCGTCTGAGCTGTCAACTACCGCGAGCTGAACAGGTTCCTGTGTGTTTGTGAGGAATTCAGCGGCGCCGCGCCGCGCGGCGGCCGGACGGACGTGCACCTCACGGTACTCAGATACCCAGCGGCGAAGCCGATGATCCAGCTGGCGGTAGGGAATCTCACCTACACCCCAACGCCAAACCCCCAGCGCCAGAATTGGCGCCTCGCGAAGTCTCGCCTCCCTGAATCCGTACTCAAGCACGGCGTCGTTATCGGGGGATTCGTCGACGACGACCGCGACCGATCCGGAATCCGATTCGGCAGCGCCACGATTGTGGCGAATGATGGCTACCGGGCAATGAGCCTTCTGGGCAACGGCGTCGGCGGTCGAGCCGATCACCCTGCGGGCTAGCCCCCCAATCCCGATGGATCCGATGCAGACCATTGCCGCATAGCGTGACTCGCTGATCAGAGCGCCCGCAGGCGATCCGTGCACGAGGTCGGTTTCAATTTTGACCTGCTGACCCACGGCATGCAGCGCGGCGGAAGCAGCGCGAAGCGCCGTTTCGCCGTACTCGATATCCAGACTCTCATCAGCCGCGGGTCCATCTGGCTGTTGTTCGGGTATTGCATGAATCAGGCGCAGCGGTACATCGCGGCTAATTGCCTCGGCGACAGCCCATTTGGCCGCATTTATCGCGGCGTCGGAGCCATCGATACCTACAACGACCCGTTGTTGGGATTGCGGGTGAGTCATTGCATCCTCCGATTGGAAGCTCTAACGGGCTATCCCGTATCTCATTCGGAGACGTTATTGGGGATTCCCGCCTTTGAGCAGGGCCGTTCGACCCCCCTTTCGCGACGATGGTCCCTGCCGGCTGGATCACTGCATCTCTACCGTGTGCGGCGGCAGGACTCATATCCACGTGGTTGGGGACTAAAGCCTCCTGATCGATGCCTGTTCGGACACTAGCGTTCTCGATGAGTGAGGGAGGACGAGATGTCCACGCCCGTGAAGCGATACGGCATCGTCGCAGGAGTCGACGGATCGGCTGCGTCGAATTTCGCAATCTGCTGGGCCGCGCATGAAGCGGCGATGCGTCGTATTCCGTTGACCTTGGTCCACATCGTCAACACCGTCATGCCGGTATGGCCGCAAATGCCGTCGACGGCCGAGGCTGGGGTCTGGCACGACGACGACGGCCGCCGGGTCCTCGACGAGGCGGTCAAGATCGCCGAAGACTCCACAAAGACATACCGCGAAATCGACATCGCAAGCGAGCTGAAACGTTCACCCCCGGTGCCGACGCTGATCGAAATGTCGGAAGAGGCGGAGATGGTCGTCGTGGGCAGCACCGGGCGCGGAGCGGTGGGCCGGGTTTTGCTGGGTTCAGTCAGCTCCGGTGTTGTGCGGGGCGCGAGCTGCCCGGTCGCCATCATCCACGAGGAAGACCCATCAACGCCCTATTCGGCGAAGGCGCCTGTGCTGGTGGGAGTCGATGGCTCGCCGGCCTCGGAGCTTGCGACAACCATTGCGTTCGACGAGGCGTCACGTCGGGGCGTCCACCTGAGGGCAGCGCACGCGTGGAGCGATATCGGCTTGTTTGAACTCCCTGAGTCGGATTGGCCGGCAGTGCAACTGGAGGCAGACCGCAGACTGGCTGAATGTCTGGCGGGCTGGCAAGAGCGCTACCCGGATGTCGCCGTGCACCGGCTCGCTGTTTGTGACCGGCCGGCGCGGTTGCTGATCGAACAGTCGGAATCAGCTCAACTGGTTGTCGTGGGCAGCCACGGCCGAGGTGGCCTGAGCGGCATGCTGCTGGGTTCGGTGAGTAACGCGGTCGTTCACACGGTGAGTACGCCGGTCATCGTCGCGCGGCCGTCGTAGGCCGCTCAGAGAAATCCAAACACCGATGGGAACTTGAGGCGAGAAGCCGGAATCAACGCCGACGGGGCAGACCTTGGCACCGTGCAACACCAAGGTCGCAGTACCACGCGTTTGGGGACTAAAGCCTCATGATCGGCGACTGTTCTGGCAATAGCGTTTTGAGTGACCGAAGGAGAACGAAATGTCTGCAACCGGGCAGCGTTACGGCATAGTCGCCGGGGTAGATGGGTCTACCGCATCTGACGCCGCTGTCTTGTGGGCAGCGCAGGACGCCGTCACGCGAAATGTCCCGCTGACCCTGGTCCACGCATTCAATACATTCGTGCCGACGTTTCCGCAAATACCGATGCCCACCGGAGATGTGATGTGGCCGGAGGACGACGGTCGCACGGTCCTCGAGCAGGCGGTCAAGATCGCCCAAGACGCCGCGCCGGCAGGGCAGAACATTGCCATAACAACTGAGCTGAACTATTCGCCGCCCGTGCTGGCCCTGACTGACATGTCGGAAGAGGCAGAGATGGTCGTCGTGGGTTGCACTGGGCGCGGAGCCTTAGCCCGGGTGATACTGGGTTCGGTCTGTTCAGGCGTGCTTCACCGCGCGAAGTGCCCGGTAGCGGTGATACACGAAAAAGCCGCCGATGTCCCGCATTCCCATCGGGCGCCGGTGTTGGTCGGAATCGACGGATCGCCGGCTTCAGAGCTTGCCACGGGTATCGCGTTTGACGAAGCAGCGCGTCGCGGTGTCGCTTTGAGGGCATTGCATGCGTGGAGTGACCGTGAGCTTTTCGAACTCCCAGGGTATGACTGGACGGCGGTGGAAGCGGAGGCCGAGCGAAACCTGGCCGAATGCCTGGCCGGATGGCAAGAACGCTATCCCGATGTCGTGGTGGAGCGCCTGATTGTTCGTGATCGGCCGGCTCGGCAATTGACCGAGCACTCGGAATCGGCCCAGCTGGTCGTTGTGGGCAGCCACGGCCGAGGTCACGTCAGCGGCGCGATGCTGGGTTCGGTCAGCAACTCGGTCGTCCAATCTGTTCGGGTACCAGTCATCGTCGCCCGGCCGTCCTAGGCTGCGCCGCGAAATGTCTTCAGCGACAGAGAAGCCGCCATCATGACGACTGCGATCCGGACCAGTGGGGCCGCCGAGGTGGGGACGGCTGACGTGCCCTACGTCGATGTCCACGAAACCCACACGGGTGTGGTGGTGCTGATCGGCGACCGCGCATTTAAGGCAAAGAAACCGGTGTTGACCGACTTTCTCGATTTCCGGACGGTTGAGCAGCGTGAGCGCGCATGCGCGCGGGAAGTCGAGTTGAACAGCCGCCTCTCTCCCGACAGCTATCTTGGTGTTGCGCACCTCACCGATCCCAGCGGAGGGCCAGACGAACCAATCGTCGTGATGCGGCGATACCACGACGATGACCGGTTGGCGTCCGTGATGAACCGCGGTCCCGCCGAATACGTCCGGGGCGTGCTGGACACCATCGCCGGTGTGTTGGCTCGTTTCCATAAGGACGCCGGGCGAAGTCGGGTGATCGATGCCCAGGCGACGGCAACGGCGGTCGACGGACGCTGGCGCGAAAACCTGTCAGAGCTGAACTGTTATGCGAGCAAAGCGAATTCAGGCGTCGATTACGAGACTCTATCGCGGATCCACCGCCTTGCTGCCGAATTCACCTCTGGTCGCGCCCCTTTGTTCGGGCAGCGGATCGATGAAGGGTGCATTGTTGACGGCCACGCCGACCTGCTGGCCGACGATATTTTTTGCGCGGCTACCGGTCCAGCACTGCTCGACTGTCTCGAGTTCGACGACAAACTCCGTTACGTCGACTGTATCGACGACGCTGCCTTCCTGGCGATGGATCTAGAGTTTCTGGGCCGCAAAGATCTTGGCGACTATTTCCTCGAACGCTACGCCGTGCACTCGGCCGATACGGCGCCATCGTCGTTGCGGGACTTCTACATTGCCTACCGAGCGGTGGTAAGAGCGAAGGTTGCCTGCGTACGACTGACACAGGGCAAGCTGGATGCTGCCGAAGATGCCACCCGACATCTGGCCATCGCGACCCGGCACCTGGAACACGGTAGCGTTCGTCTGGCGCTGGTCGGTGGAAATCCGGGAACCGGGAAGTCGACCATCGCTCACGCTCTAGCTGAAAAGGTAGGGGCACAGGTAATTTCAACTGACGACATCCGGCGGGAACTTCGGGAATCCGGCGCCATAACCGGGGACGCGGGAGTTCTGGATGGGGGGCTTTATAGTGCCCGCAACGTCAGAATGGTCTACGACATGGCTCTGGACCGAGCGCGGGAGCTGTTAGGCAACGGGCAATCGGTCATCCTCGACGGCACCTGGCGAGACTCACATCTTCGTGCCCATGCTCATCGGGTCGCTACGGAGACACTTTCGGCGATGGTAGAGCTCATGTGCGTGGCAACGAATGACGCCGCAGCCGAGAGGATAACGACTCGACGGGGGGGAAACTCCGATGTGACTCCGGAGATTGCGGCGGCTGTGGCGTCCCGGAACACCGGCTGGGGAACCGCGTACTCGGTGGACACCTCTCAATCGCTCGAGCACTGTGTCCACGCGGCGCGAGACATTTGGTATCGGGCGATTTACGCGCCGGGTATGCGGATGACCGCCTGGTCCTGAGCGGAAGGCAGAAGACATGTCAACGAAAACTATTGTCGCACCCCGTCCATGGACTGGTTGACATGACAGCGCTGGCGAAGATGCCACCAGCAGCCGCGCCAGGGGGGTATCGCTGATGGTTCGGCATTGGCTGGTGATGGACACCGACGGAGAAGGGGTGCCGGCACCGTTCGTCGCCCGGTTGGCAGGTGCCGGCCGGCATCTGCCCGAGACGCACCTCACCACAGAGGAATTGATGGCGACCACACGTCATCGCACCCACATCGATCTGGAACGATTGACCGGGATCCGCGAGCGCCGGGTTTCGGTGGGGGACGAGGATTCCTACACTCTGGCCACGGCGGCGGCACTGAACTGTCTCGCCACTGCGCAACAGGATCCGACGTCGCTCGACGTGGTTATCAGCTGCAGCATCACGAAGCTCCGCGGCGGCTTTACCCAATGGCTCGAGCCGACCATGAGTAGTGCCGTGGCCCGCGGGATCGGGGCCTCGCAGGCAATGACATTCGATGTATCGAATGCGTGCGCCGGGATGCTCACCGGGGTAACGATTTTGAACAATTGGATCCGGCAGGGCATCGTGTCGCGCGGACTGGTGGTGAGCGGGGAGTACATTTCCCAGCTCGGCCATAACGCGGCCCGCCACATCCGCAACATCATGAGCAAAGAGCTTGCCTGCCTGACGCTCGGTGATGCCGGCGCGGCACTGCTGCTCGAGCGTGCTCCCGCCGGCTCCGCGGGCATCGGACTTGCCGGATTCACGACGGTCGCTGACTACAGCCGGCTCTGCCTGGCCTATCCAAAGGGCCACGATCCGGGCGCGCGGATGTTCACCAATTCCCGGGCCATCCAGAAGGCCGCGATCGCCAACACGCCTTTGCTGCTGCACGAAGTGCTTGACACCGTCGGCATCTCGATCCACGACATCGACCACGTGATCACCCACCAGACGTCGGCCCGGGCAATCCGCAAAGGAATGGCTCGGATGTCGGAGTCGTTCGGCGACAGTCCCCGCCACGACGCCGTGATCACCGTCGACCGATACGGCAATACGGCATCGACGACCCACACGGTGGCTCTTGTCGAGGAACTCGAGGCCGGACGCATCGCGGCCGGGGAAAGGATTGCGCTGCTTGCGTTGGCCTCGGGACTCGAGATCGGCGTGGTCTTACTGACCCTGGATGAGGATTTGGTGAGCCGTTATGGGCACAGTCATTGATCGAGTCGACATCGCGCGCGCCCGGTGGCGTGACCGGCACAGCGCGCTACACCTCGCGGTCAGTGCTGCCAACGACTGCCTGCAGCGCGCTGGATGCGATCCAAATGAGCTGGATCTTGTAGTCAATGCCGGGATTTACCGCGACCGCAACCTGGGGGAGCCTGCGCTGGCCGCGCTGATTCAGGATGACATCGGGGCCAACCCCGAGGATCCCCACGATGACGCTCACGGTACCTTCTCCTTCGATATCGCCAACGGCGCCTGCGGGGTACTGACTGCGCTGCAGATCGTCGACGGATTCCTGCGGTCGCACAGCATCGACCGCGCGCTCGTCGTCGCCAGTGATGCCAACCCGGGACATGGCATGAGCGAGCACTTTCCGTTCTCGGCTACTGGAGCGGCGGTGTTGTGCGGGTGGACCGATGACAGCTACGGCCTGGGCCGGGTGTCCTGGGTCAATGCCTACGATTCCCAAGACGGCTCCGAGATATTCTCTGCGACAGTCGGATTCGCTGATGCACGTAACGTTCTCCGGTTCAGCCAGGCAGCCGACATGGATGAGCGATTCGCCGCGGCGGCTGCGCAGGCGGCGCACGAATGCCTGGATGCGCAATCCGTGCCGCTTTCCGACATCGACCTCATCGTCGCGGCACCGGCCCGGCCGGGGTATCGCACCGCCTTGGCCAACCGGCTTGGGGTGCCGGTCGACAAGATCAGCGTCGCCGATGATCAGCGGATGCATACAGCTGCGCTGGCGGCGGCGTTTGAGCAGCACGCCGACCGGTTGCCAGTGGGCGCGCAGATTCTGCTGGTCGCCGCTGGTGCGGGCGTCACCGCCGGTGCCGCCCTGTACTGCCAGCCGCCGCCCAGCTTCAGGACTTTCGACCCTCACGGCGAGGTGACGGGAGAGAGGACAGTGTCGGAATGGAGCATTTAAGTGCCCTCGATGCGACTTTCCTCGAGGTCGAAGACTCCGATCCGCATGTGAGTCTGGCGATCGGCAGCGTTTCGATCATGGAAGGGCCGGCTCCGAGCTACGAGGAGTTCGTCTCGACCTTCGCCGAACGGGCAACGACAATTCCGCGCTGCGCACAGATCCTGCGGACGCATCCGCTCGATCTCGGCTCGCCCGAATGGGCCGATGACCCGCACTTCGACATCTCGCGGCACCTGCACCGTCTTGCCCTGCCGCATCCTGGCGACGACGCGGCATTGTTCGAGATGGTCGCGTCGGTGATGGAGCGGCGGCTTGATCGCGAGCGCCCATTATGGGAGTGCTGGATCTTCGAGGGGCTGAGTGATGACCGGTGGGCCGTGCTGACCAAGGTTCACCACTGCATGGCCGATGGCATCGCGACAACGCAGATGCTGGCGAAGTTCAGCGATAACGGCGGCGGCGACAGCTTCGCCAGCGACATTCGCGCAGCCAAGGAGCCGGTCCGGCATGGGCTGGGTCTGCCGAAGGTGAGCTTGAACCCGTTGGACTGGGTGAGCGGGATCGGGCAGGGTGCGTTTGCCGCGGTGGCCGCAGCCGAACACATGGCGGTGGGTGCGGCCGAACTGACGGCCAGTCTGCTCAGCGCGTCGCCGGAATCGTCGCTGAACGGGCCCGTCACAACGATGCGACGCTACAGCGCGGCCCGGGTCCTGTTGGCTGACCTGCAGGAGATTTCTCACGCGTTCGACGTGACGCTCAACGACGTTGCGTTAGCGGCGATCACCGACAGTTACCGCAGGATCTTGCTTGACCGCGGTGAGCAGCCCGGCCGCAACTCGCTGCGCACGCTTGTTCCGGTTTCGGTCCGTGCGGCGAACCACTTCGACATGGCCGACAACCGAGTCTCGGCGATGCTGCCGTTGCTGCCGGTCGACGAGGCGGACCCGGTGAAGCAGTTGCAGCTGGTGCACAGCCGGCTTACGCGGGCCAAGGCCAGCGGTCAACGCGAAGGAGGCAACGCGCTGACTTCGGCGGCCAAAAATGTCCCGTTCGCGTTCTCGGCGTGGGCCATTCGCTTGTTGACTCGGTTGCCCCAAAAGGCGGTGGTCGCCGTGGCGACCAACGTTCCCGGGCCACGGAATGGGCAGAAACTGATGGGCCGACGGGTGCTGGAAGTCCTGCCGATTCCGCCGATCGCTCTTCATCTGCGCACCGCCGTTGCGATGCTCAGCTACACCGATCAGTTCATTTTTGGCATCACCGCCGACTACGACACCGCGCCCGATATCGAGGCCCTGGCAACGGGAATCGAGGATGGGGTTGCGCGGCTGCTCACGGCCAGCCGCGCGCGTCGCCGCAAACGCGGATCTAACCCGCATGGGCGAAAGTGAAACCCTGTGCTAGGCAAACAGGTCGCGACGGCTGGGATTTCGGCAGCGGATCTTGCCCTCTGACAAAGGCGGCGAGTCAAACGCATGGGCCAATAGGTAATTCGCCCTTGAGGTGGGGACCTTTCGGCCATGGCGGTGCCCGCGAGGCTGCAGAACTCTTAGCTAGAGCAATGGCCGCGAAGCGGTCCCGACGAAGCCGTTAGGAAACCGAACAATCATGGCTCACCGTGCATCGCCCGCTTTCATTGATCTGTCCGCGCTCCTGTCTTCAGTGTCAGACCAGGCACTGCTTGCCGATCCCGCGCTGAGGGCGCTAATGGGCGACTACCTCTGCCACCAAATATATTTGGCCGATTGGCATGCCCGGCAGCCCGCCAGACGTCATGGCGAATTCAAGGACTGGATCATCGAAGGCCGGGCATTGTTCGACGGGCTCGACGCACTCAAAGCGATCGCCTATAGCTACCTGCGGCAGGATTGACACATGGTCGGCGTCGAGTGATGGCACCGGAGAGCGGACGGCCATTGTCGTGTTGACCATTCGTCCGGCGAGTTCAGCAGATGTGCCGGAGTCTGGCCGCATCTGCTATGACGCCTTCGCGTCAATCGCTGCGCGGCACGGATTTCCGCCAGATGTCGCGTCGATCGACGCCGCGACCTCCCTGGTTTCACGGTTGATCGCACATCCCGGTTTCTTCAGTGCGGTCGCCGAGTGCGACGGGCGAATCGTGGGAAGCAGCTTCCTGGACGAGCGTTCGACGATCGCCGGCGTAGGACACGTCACGGTCGCGCCGGAGGTGCAGGACCGCCGGATCGGCCGGGAGTTGATGCTTACGGTGCTCCAACGTTGCGCGCAGCGGAAGGTGGCGGGTGTGCGCTTGTTGCAGGCCGCCTATCACTACCGCTCGATGAGCCTGTACGCCAAACTCGGCTTCGACGTGCGTGAGCCTTTTGCTGCGATGCAGGGCAACCCACTGGGACTACGGTTCTCCGGATACGACGTCCGCACGGCCACGGAGGCCGACGTGGAGTCGTGCAACGCCTTGTGTCTTCGTGTGCACGGCCACGACCGCGGCGGGGAGTTGCGCGGCGTCGTCGCCAGGGCGGGAGCCAGGGTGGTCGAACGCGGAGGCCGCATTACCGGATACACCACTGGCATCGGCTTTTACGGGCATTCGGTGGCCGAAACCAATGATGATCTGCAGGCGCTCATTGGTGCAGCCGACGCATTCGCGGGTCCTGGGTTTCTTGTCCCGATGCGTAATACCGAGCTGCTGCGCTGGTGCCTGGCCCACGGACTGCGGGTGTTCGTCGCCGTGAATCTCATGACGATCGGCCTATATTCGGAGCCGCGCGGCCCGTTTCTTGCATCGACATGGTATTGATTGCCCGCAACAGACGCTCTCGGGGCCCAAGGGCTGGCCCGCCCAGGCCGAATGACCCTATCCGGTGGAGAGATTCGTTCATAGCGTTGACATGACGAAGTGCACGAAACGAAGGGCAACACGAATGGGTGTCACTACGACAGTGGCGATTGCCGGTGCCAGTGGCTATGCGGGTGGTGAGATTCTGCGGCTACTTCTGGGCCATCCGGCCTACCGCGACGGACGATTGGCCATCGGCGCACTGACCGCCGGTGATAGTGCGGGCACTCCGCTGGCCGAACACCATCCGAACCTGCTGCCGCTTGGTAGTCGCGTGCTGCAACCTACCGACGCTGCCGCGCTAGCCGGTCACGACGTCGTGTTTACGGCTTTGCCGCCCGGCCGCTCGGCCGGCCTCGCCGCACAGCTCGGCGAGGACACGCGAATCATCGACTGCGGCGGCGACTTTCGGCTGCGCGACGCCGCCGTCTGGGAACGGTTCTACGGGTGTGCGCACGCGGGCACCTGGCCCTATGGTCTGCCCGAGTTGCCCGGCGCCCGTGACCAATTGCGGGGTGCCACCCGGATCGCCGTGCCCGGTTGCTATCCGACCGCGGCCCTGCTGGCCCTGGTGCCGGCGGTGGCTGAAGGCCTCGCCGAACCCGCAGTGACCGTAGTGGCGGTCAGCGGAACCTCGGGCGCCGGCCGCGCGGCCAAGGTGGAGTTGCTCGGCTCGGAAGTCATCGGATCTGCGCGCGCCTACAACATCGGTGGCGTACACCGCCACACTCCCGAGATCGCCCAGGGACTGCGGACGGTGACCGACCGTGACGTATCCGTCTCCTTTACGCCGGTACTTATCCCCACTACCCGCGGAATTCTGGCCACCTGCACCGCGCGGTGCGTTGCTCCCGTATCGCAGGTACGTGCCGCCTACGAAAAGCACTACAGCGGTGAGCCGTTCGTACATCTGCTACCGGAGGGCCGACTGCCCCGCACCGGCGCGGTCATCGGCAGCAACGCCGCGCAGATGGCGGTCGCTGTCGACGAAGATGCCGAAACCCTGGTGGTTGTCTGCGCAATCGACAATCTCGTCAAAGGCACAGCCGGAGCCGCCGTGCAGTCGATGAATCTCGCAGTGGGTTGGCCGGAAACGGACGGGCTGTCCGTTGTGGGGCTGGCGCCATGACCGCGACCGCAACCGCCACCGTTGCCCGCGAAGAAAAGGCCAAAATATTGGCCGAGGTGCTGCCGTGGCTCAAGCATCTTCACGGCAAGATCGTAGTCGTCAAATATGGCGGCCACGCGATGATCGATGACAACCTGCGGCGGGCGTTCGCCGCCGACATGGTGTTCCTGCGCAACTGCGGCATTCGACCGATCGTCGTGCACGGTGGGGGACCGCAGATCAGCGCAATGCTGAAGCGGCTCAACATCCCCAGCGAATTCAAGGGCGGCTTCAGGGTCACCACTCCAGAGGTGCTCGACGTGGCACGCATGGTGCTCTTCGGCCACGTCGGCAGGGAATTGGTGAACCTGATCAACGCCCACGGGCCGTACGCGGTCGGCATCACCGGCGAGGATGCGCAGTTGTTTACCGCAACACGGCGCAGCGTCATG
The DNA here is from genome assembly GCF_900157365.1 of Mycobacterium numidiamassiliense. Taxonomy (GTDB): domain Bacteria; phylum Actinomycetota; class Actinomycetes; order Mycobacteriales; family Mycobacteriaceae; genus Mycobacterium; species Mycobacterium numidiamassiliense. The sequence goes on from NZ_FUEZ01000004.1 coordinate 3,149,959, forward strand.
GTCGACGGTGTGCCCACCGACATCGGTCTGGTCGGTGATGTCCAAAGCGTCAACACCGCGGCTGTGCTCGATCTCATCAATCAGCGCATTCCGGTGGTCTCATCGATCGCCCCGGACGCCGAGGGCGTGGTGTACGACATCAACGCCGACACCGCTGCGGCCGCGCTGGCTCAAGCGCTGCGGGCCGAGAAGTTGCTCGTTCTGACTGATGTGGACGGGCTCTATACGGACTGGCCGGACCGGGATTCACTGGTCGGCGAAATCGACACGGTGAGACTGGCCGAGATATTGCCATCGCTGGAATCCGGCATGGCGCCCAAGGCCGAGGCCTGCTTACGCGCCGTCGAGGGCGGGGTACCCAGTGCGCACATCATCGACGGGCGGGTCGAGCACGGCGTGCTGGTTGAGCTCCTCACCAACGACGGCGCTGGAACCAAGGTGCTGCGCGCATGACCCACACCGACACGCTGCTGCACCGATGGGACTCCGTAATGATGACGAACTATGGCACTCCGCCGCTGGCACTCGCCCGCGGCGACGGTGCAGTGCTCGTCGATGTTGACGGCAAGACCTACATTGACCTGCTGGGCGGAATAGCGGTCAACATCCTGGGCCACCGCCACCCCGCGGTGATCGAAGCCGCAACGCGTCAGCTGAACATGTTGGGCCACACCTCTAATCTCTACGCCCACGAGCCCGGTATCGCGTTGGCCGAAGCCTTGGTAGAGCTGTGGGGTGTTGACGGCGCGCGGGTGTTCTTTTGTAACTCCGGCACCGAAGCCAACGAGTTGGCGTTCAAACTGTCCCGGCTCATGGGCCGCACGAAACTCGTTGCCACTCAACGGGCGTTTCACGGTCGCACGATGGGATCGCTGGCGCTGACCGGCCAGCCCGAGAAGCAAGCGCCGTTCGCGCCGCTGCCCGGCTACGTCACCTACGTCCCGTACGGGGACGTTGACGCGCTGGCGGCGACCGTGACCAACGAAACCGCGGCGGTATTCCTCGAACCGATCATGGGCGAAGCAGGTGTTGTCGTCCCGCCGGCGGGTTACCTGGTCGCAGCCAGAGAGATCACCGCCCGGCACGGCGCATTGCTGGTGATCGATGAGGTGCAGACCGGAATGGGCCGCACCGGAAAGTTTTTCGCTCACCAGCACGACGGGATAATGCCCGACGTTGTCACGATGGCCAAGGGGCTGGGGGGTGGACTGCCCATTGGGGCGTGCCTGGCGGTAGGATCGGTCGCGGCGCTGCTGGCACCCGGCCTGCATGGGAGCACATTCGGCGGCAATCCGATCTGCGCGGCCGCGGCGCTGGCAGTGTTGCGGACGTTGGCCGGCGACGGCCTCATCGAACGCGCCGATGCGTTGGGCAGGTCACTCAGCAAAGGCATCGATTCCCTGAATCATCCTTTGGTGGACCATGTTCGGGGGCGCGGTTTACTGCTGGGGGTGGTGCTGACCGCGCCCGCCGCCAAGAGTGTGGAGACGGCTGCCCGCGAAGCCGGCTTTCTCGTCAACGCGGCTGCCCCTGATGTGATCCGGCTGGCGCCGCCGCTGGTGATCACCGAGGCTCAGATCGACCTATTCGTGAAGAGTCTGCCGGACGTGCTGGACAAAGCCGCGGTGTGACGCTTGTCAGCAAACACGCCTGCTGCTTCGCGTGTCGGATCCGGCCACATGCGCTCCATCGTGGTTCCCGACGCGTTCTTCGTAGTCGCCATCAACGCGTCAAAGCACTACGGACACAGCAGATCGATAATTGGCACGTAGCCTGCGGCTAACAACGACGCGCAATGTGTACGGATGACAACACCTATCGAGCATCAGCGGCGTGATGTCAATTCAGCCGACGGTTGGTGTCATCGTCGCCGCGTTGCGCAAGTGATTTTTGCCGGGGCCGCGGCCATCGCGACGCTCGCGCTCTTCAGCGCCGCACCGAATGGTACCGGCGACAACACGGTCGCATCGGGTTCAGTGCGCCTGGTAGACCAGGCCACCGATTCGCCGCCGCCGCCGCCTGGGGGGCCACCGCCTGGGGTGTTGTTGGCGCCGGGGATGACGTGGCCGCCGGGGACGCCGTTGCAGCAGGCGCCGTCGATGGTCCTGCCCGGAGGGCTGCCGCTGCCGCCGTTGCCGCAGGGGATGGCGTTGTCGCCGGAGTTACAGCAGGAGATATCGCAGATGTACATGCAGGGCCAGCAGATGTTGGCCGCGGGGCCACCGCCGAACGTGCCGAACGAGGTCTGCCGGTACAACACGGTCAGGGTCCCCTGCCCTCCCGCTTAGGCTGTCGGCCCCGAGCGTTGACAGGCACATTTCGCCAAACCGGCCGCCGACATCACCATTGGGTGCTTTCTTCACAAGGTTCTTCGCGTAGTCGGTGTCACGAGCTCCCCAACACTGTTCGCACCGGCCCGGTTCGATGAAAACGACGAGGGCAATACCCCCACGCTGTAGGCCTGGCGCATACTCGACTACAACTCGGGCGCCTGAGTCGCACCGACACGACAGGAGAGACAGTGGCAGAACGGTTGGCGGGGAAGGTAGCACTCATCAGCGGCGGTGCGCGGGGGATGGGGGCCTCGCACGTGCGGATGTTGGTGGCCGAGGGCGCCAAGGTGGTGTTCGGCGACATCCTCGACGACGAGGGCAAGGCGGTGGCGGCGGAGGTCGGCGACGCGGCTCGCTATCTGCACCTCGACGTGACGAAGCCCGAAGATTGGGACGCCGCGGTGGCCACCGCCCTCAGCGAATTCGGGCGCATCGACGTGCTGGTCAACAATGCGGGCATCATCAACGTCGGCACCCTGGAGGACTACGCGATCTCGGAGTGGCAGCGAATCCTCGACATCAATTTGACGGGGGTGTTTCTCGGCATCCGCTCCGTGGTCAAACCCATGAAGGAAGCGGGACGAGGATCGATCATCAACATCTCCTCGATCGAGGGCATCGCCGGCACGATTGCCTGCCACGGCTACACCGCCACCAAATTCGCGGTCCGCGGGCTGACCAAATCGGCCGCACTGGAATTGGGCCCCAGCGGAATCCGGGTCAACTCGATCCATCCCGGACTCATCAGGACCCCGATGACCGAGTGGGTTCCCGAAGACATATTTCAGACCGCGCTGGGTCGGATCGCCGAACCCAAGGAGGTCTCGAACCTGGTGATCTACCTGGCCAGTGACGAGTCCAGCTACTCGACCGGCTCGGAATTCGTGGTCGACGGCGGCACCACCGCTGGCCTAGGCCACAAGGATTTCTCGGCGGTCGACACCGGCGATCAACCCGAGTGGGTTACCTAGCGGCAGTCACGGCTTCGGACTCCTTGGCCAACTTGGCATTTGGGTCCGGCCAGGGTGAAGGGGGCGGACGTTGCCGGACGCGCTGCGGCCACCAGAACCACTTACCCAGCAGCGCGGCGATGGACGGCGTCATCAGCGACCGGACAATCAGCGTGTCGAACAGCAGGCCGAGACCGATTGTCGTGCCTACCTGGCCGATCACGGTCAGCTCGCTGACCGCCATCGTCATCATCGTGAAGGCGAAGACGAGTCCGGCCGAGGTGACTACCGAACCGGTGCCGCCCATTGATCGGATGATGCCGGTGTTCAGGCCCGCGTGGATCTCCTCCTTGAACCGCGCCACCAGCAGCAGGTTGTAGTCGGCGCCGACGGCGAGCAGGATGATGACCGACATCGCGAGCACCATCCAGTGCAGTTCGATGCCGATGATGTGTTGCCAAATCAGTACCGAGAGCCCGAACGACGCGCCGAGCGAGAGCAAGACGGTTCCCACGATGACCGCCGACGCCACCACCCCCCGGGTGATGATCAGCATGATGATGAAAATCAGGCACAGCGAGGCGATTCCGGCGATCAACAGGTCGTAGGTGTTGCCGTCACTGAGGTCTTTATAGACCGCCGCGGTGCCGCCGAGGTAGATCTTCGAGCCCTCCAGCGGTGTGCCCTTGATCGCCTCGTACGCGGCCTTCTTGATCAAGGGGATGTGCGCAATCCCGTCCGCCGACATCGGATCGCCGTCATGGCTGATGATGAAGCGCACGGAGTGGCCGTCGGGGGAGATGAAGTTCTTCATCCCCTTCTTGAACTCGGCGTTGTTGAAGGTTTCCGGGGGCAGGTAGAACGAGTCATCGTTCTTGGACGCGTCGAATGCCTTACCCATGGCGTTTGAATTCTTCTGCGCCTCGTTCTGCTGATCCTGCAGGCCTTTTTGCGTCGAATACATGGTCAGCATGGTGGTTTTCATGGCTTTCATGTTTTCCAGCATTGCCGGCATCAGTGCCGTCAGCTGAGGCATCAGTGAGTCCAGGCGCTCCAAAAGCGGGACCAGGCTGGCGACGTCGTCGGCGGTCGTGTCGATGCCGTCGAGGGTGTCGAAAATGGACCGAAACGCATAGCACGCCGGGATGTCATAGCAGTGCTTTTCCCAGTAGAAGTAGCTGCGGACGGGCCGGAAGAAATCGTCGAAAGCCGAGATGTTGTCCCGGATGTCGTTGATGTCGGCCGTCATTTCCTTGGTCTTGAGAACCATCGCATGTGTGGCGTCGGCCATCTGCTGGGTCAGGCTCTCCATTTTCTGCATGCTGTCGATGGTCGACTGCATCATGTCGGCCTGCTTGAGCATGTCGGCCATCTGGTCTTCTTGGTACTTCTGGTTCATCTGCTGGCTGACGCCCTGCATGCTGATCTGGAACGGGATCGAGGTGTGCTCGATCGGTGTGCCCTCGGGCCGGGTAATCGCTTGCACGCGACCGATTCCCGGAACCCGGAAGACCGCCTTGGCGATCTTGTCGATCACCAGAAAGTCCGCCGAGTTGCGCAGATCATGGTCGCTTTCGATCATCAGCACTTCGGGATTCATGCGCGCATGCGAGAAGTGCCGGTCCGCGGCTGCGTAACCCTCGTTCGCGGGTAGGTCGGCGGGCAGATAGTTGCGGTCGTTGTAGTTGGTGCGGTAGCCGGGCAGGGTCAACAGGCCGACAAGCGCGATCCCGATCGTCAAGACCAGGATGGGGGCGGGCCACCTGACCACGACGGCGCCGACCTTGCGCCACATGCGAATACGTTGCGTTCGTTTGGGTTCGAGCGTCTTGCCGAAACGTGTTGCCACCGAGATGACCGCGGGGCCGAGCGTCAACGCCGCCGCCACCACGACCACCATGCCGATGGCCAACGGGATTCCCAGCGTCTGGAAATAGGGCAAGTTGGTGAAGTGCAGGCAGAGCGTGGCACCGGCAATGGTCAAACCGGAGCCCAGCACCACGTGCGCAGTGCCGTGAAACATGTCGTAGTAGGCGTCTTCACGAGAATGGCCGATAGCCCGCGCTTCCTGATATCGGCCGATCAAAAAGATCGCGTAGTCGGTGGCGGCCGCGATCGCCAACGTGACCAAGAGGTTTGTGGCGAACGTAGAGAGCCCAATGATGTTGTAGTAGCCCAGGAATGCGACCATTCCGCGCGCGGCCGCCAATTCGAACACCACCATCACCAGCGTGAGCAACAGCGTGACGACCGAGCGATAGACCAACAGCAGCATCGCGATGATCACGGTGAACGTGCACATCGTGATGATTTGCACGCTGCGGTCACCGGCCATGTGCTGATCGGCTGAGAGGGCCGCGGGCCCGGTCACGTAGGCCTTGATCCCGCTGGGCGCTGGCACGCTTTTGACGATCTTCTGTACGGATTCGACCGACTCGTTGGCCAGCGCCTCGCCCTGATTACCGGCCAGATAGACCTGGACGTAGGCGGCCTTGCCGTCGTTGCTCTGTGCGCCCGCTCCGGTCAGCGGGTCGCTCCACATATCCTGCACGTGCTCAACATGTTTGGTGTCGGCGTCGAGCTTCTTGACGATCTGGTCGTAGTAGGCGTGGGCGTCGGCCCCGAGTGCGTTTTGGCCCTCGAGGACGATCATCACCGAGCTGTTGGACTTGAACTCGTTGAACACCGCGCCCATGCGCTTTGTCGCGATCACCGATGTCGCGTCGTCAGGTGCCATCGACACCGAACGCATTTTCCCTACCTCGTCCAGGTCGGGGACGATCATGCTGAGCAGCGCGATGAGCGCGATCCAGCCGATGATGATCGGTATCGCAAATTTCCGGATGAAGCGCGGAATCTTTTCCCGTATCGGTTCTTGTGCGGCAGGGATGGCGTCGGTGCGGGTGTCACTGAACGTGGTGCTCATGCTGATTTCACCAAGCAGAAGGTCAGGGCGTGCACGCCGGTGGTTATTTTCTCGTCCTTGACTTCGTCGTCGATGGTGATGCGACAACCCAGGTAGTCGCCGGAGCTTTGTGCGGAGAGGTTCGGGAAGACCGACGGAGCGGTGGTGGTCAGCACCATGGTCCACGGCAGCGGCGCATTGTCGATCCGCTTGGGGTCGGCGCTGAGATCCAAATAGTTCACGTTGGCCTGGCTCGCCGAGCCGAAGACCTCGTATTTGACGACCTTGGGTTTGAACGGCTTGGAATCATCCAGCCGTGGACTTGTCAGCACGCCGGTGTCGTTGTTGCCGAAGAACGACTTGACCCGGACCACAGCGAAGGCCCCGACCGTCACGACCGCCACGATCAGCAGTGGCAACCACGCGTTGCGCACGATCTTCGAGAGCTGCAACTACCTGAGTCCCTTCCTCGTCACGGCAGCCGTGACGTGGCCAGCGTCGGCGTACCCCTAGACGGGGTCGTTCGTGTTCGAGCGTCGTTCGCGGGGATTACTGCCCGCGCACGCCGGCGGTCAAATCCGGCAACGAGTAGCGCTCCGCGGAGCGCAAGCGGCGTCCAATACCCCCACCAGCGCATAGTACATAATGTGCATATGTTGCAGAGTATGCAACATCGAGCTGCGGTGTTTCAGATCACTTCGTGAAAATGCTGTTGACCAGCACGGCGGCGCGCTCGACAAAGGGCATCGGCGTGTCGTCGGGACCCTCTGGCACACCGCTTGCCCACTTTTCCAGACCTGAGCGCACCGCCGTCAACGCCAGCGCGGAGATCAGCGGCGCCATCTCGTCGTCGGGATGCATCGCCTGGCGGCGGACGATGATGTCGGTTAGCTGATGTTGAAAACGCTCCAAGTCGGCCAGAAACGCCGCCAACACCGCGGGCGAGGTTTTGGCCAGCTCCAGCATGTGGGCAGCATGCTCACGGGGCGGGGGCACATCTCGCAGATGGTGTGCCGCCAGGGTGATCAACTCTGCCAGGACCACGGAGTAGGGGGCAGGCCCGGCAGCAACGAAATCTTCGACCAACTCGGGAGGGATATCTGAGGGGCCATACGCGATCGCCGACTCTTTATTCGGGAAGTAGTTGAAGAACGTGCGCGTTGAGATTCCGGCTTCGGCACAGATTTCGTCGATGGTCACCTTGTCGAAGCCGCGCGCCAGGGTGAGGCGTACTGCTGCATCGCGGATGTCTGCGCTGGTCTCGCGGCGACGACGCTCGCGCAGTCCCACCTGATTCGCCATCTCCCCATAGTTGCACGTTCTGCACACTTTGCAGTCGAATGGGTGGTTATCCGGTGGGTTCGGCCAGAGCGGCCCACAGGTGATCGCGCTGGCTGGCGAAGAAATTCACCGAGATCGGGGCCTGATCCGCGATCTGGTCGAACGCGTGAAACGCGCCTGGGGCGATCTCCTCGTGGACGGGCACGCCCGCCTCGCGCAGGCGCCGTCCGTAGTCCAGGCACTCGTCATGGAAGAGGTCCAACGTCCCGACACCGATCCAGGCCGGAGGCAGCCCGGACAAATCACGTCGACGTCCCGGCGCGGCCTCGACAGGGTCGGCGCCGTTGAGGTACCACCGCCAGGCCTGCTGGTTGTCGGTCTCGGTCCACATGATCCGCTTGGGCCCGTCGCGGTTGGCGCCGGTGCGGTCGTCCAGCATGGGGTACACCAGCATTTGATAGGCGAGTTTGACCTCGTTGCGGTCGTGCGCCCGCTGTGCCACCGCGGCCGCGAAATGTCCTCCCGCACTTGCTCCGCCGACGGCGATCCGATTCGGGTCCACCCATGGTTGAAGCGCCAGCCACCGCAGTGCCGCATAACAGTCTTCGAGCGGTGCCGGGTACGGGTGCTCGGGAGCCAGGCGGTGTTCGACGGCCACCACGCTGACGCCGGTAAGGCGAGATAGCTTGCGGCAGTACTTGTCATCTTGCACGGCGGTCCCCATGATGGTGCCGCCGCCGTGGATCCAGAGCAGCGCCGGCGCCGGGGCGGGAAGCCCGGAAGGACGGTGCACACGAACTTTGACGTGTTCGTTGACCGCGACGACGGGGACGTTGCGGAGTCGGCCCGCGTTGCCCATGAGATACATGATCGCCCGCTGGACCTTGTAGCCGCGCTGCAAGGCGTTTCCCTTGGGTAGGAAGCGGGCGACTTTGCGCAGATCGGGATCCAGTGCCTGGCGTGACGTGAAGGCGTTGTCGGGCAAGGTGTTTGCCATTGGCATGCTCTCTGTTCCCTCGCGCCGGACAGCCAGGTAGACCATACACACGATAAACAACGTCAGTACAGCCTGCGATCAGCGGGCGGCGTCGTCAATCTGCACGGGATAACCAGCGCGCAGTATCGCAACGTTGGACGGCGGAGTGAGCACGCACGCGGTCCCCGCGGTGGGGCGTCGCGGCCTGTCCCGATAGACGTTCTCGTCGCGGTCCCACACCGCGAGCCGGCCACCGGCCACGACGGCCGGCCCTGAGTCGGTGGCGACGAAAACCCCGTCGGGCAGAGCGCTCCACGGCATGGGATGCTCGGCCCGCCCGGTGCGCTCGCGATGCAGCTGGGCATCCATATCTTTGGCGTAAGGCATTGCGCCACTGTGGGTTTCGGCCCACAGTGTCCGATACCTTTTGTAAGCGCCGTTGCGGCATTCGGCGCAGGGGCGGTGTCCGGCAGCCAGCGCCACGGCCTCGTCGAGGAAGAACAGCGGCGTATAGCGGTTGGGCTGCCACTGCGCCACCCGCCGGCCACGGAAGCACAGGGCGCAGGTGATCCAGGTTTTGTGCTGATGGTTGCGCACGACGTCGCGAGTGCCGCGCCCCTGGTGCAGCCGTCCGCGATTGCCCATCCACGCGCCGCGGCCGGCGGCGGCGATGATCTCTCCGCGCGGTGAGACGCGGTTGCGCGCGGGCTTGCCCGTCGTCACGGTTGGCGCTCGAGGTCGAGCAGGACGCGCTTGGCCACGGGCCCGCCGCGGTAGGCGCCCACGGTGCCGTCGGAGCGGATCACCCGATGGCACGGCACGACGATCGGGATCGGGTTGGTCGCGCACGCGGTCCCGACGGCACGGACCGCCCTTGGCGAGCCGGACAGTTGAGCCAACGCGGCGTAACTGGCCGTGGCGCCATAGCTGACGTCGGTGTTGAGGTGCTCCAGCACAGTGCGTCGAAAGCCTTGCGAGAGCGACCAATCCAGTGGGATGTCGAACCTGTGGCGGCGCCCGGTGAAATATTCGTCGAGTTGTCGGGCGACCGGATCCAAGCGGGCGGGTGCCTGCAGCAGCCGCGGGCTGACTCGCCGGGCAAGGGCCAGCAGCACCCGATTGTGGTCTTCGCTGGCGAACGCCACCCTTACCAGTCCATGCGTCGTGGCTGCCAGTAGGAGGGATCCGACTGCGGAATCCACTGTGCGATAAGCGATATCGAGCAGATCGCGGTCCTGGGCTTCTCGTTCCAGGCGGGCGTGCAGGCGCGCGAGGTGATTCGGGTCGACGGGGAAGTGCTCGGTGAGTTCGTCGGTAGTCATTGGCTGTTCCTCGGGGTGTCGATACGCGGATAGGTACGTCGGAGTGTGGCGATGCCGTCGGCCGCGGCCCGCCGTGCGGCAGCCACGCTGCTGTCGAGGATTTCGGCGATCTCGGCATAGGCGAGCCCGGCCAGGTAGTGGTAGGCGACCGCCTGTCGCTGTTTGGGCGGCAGTGCACCGACGGCGGAGTCCAGGTCGAGATCGCGGCCATCGGCCCATTCACCGGCGGGGGAGTCGGGGGTGTCGGCGATCGGGACGGCCCGCCGTGACCTCGATCGGGTGATGTCGATGGCTTTGCGGTGCGCGATCGTCACCAACCACGCCTCGATGTTGGCGTCCGCCGGCAGCTGAGGGTAGGCCTTCAACGCGGCCAGGAAGGTCTCGGACCAGGCGTCGTCGGCATCGGTGTGACCGACCACCGCGCGCGCGACCCGCAACACCGTGGCGCCGTGCTGCGCCACCACAGCCTCGAACGGCGGCTTGATCTGGTGTTGGGACTTCACGTGGGAGTCACCGACGACATTCGCGATCCTCCGCGGTAGGTAACGAGTTTCACTGTGTAGACGCCGGCGCTCGGGGAAATGTGAGAGACCATTTTCATGCTGGTCATACGGCCACCATTGTCGGTCGGCGCGCCGAAGCAAAGTCTCGATCTCACGCCGAGGGCCGCTCGAGCGTCTACAAATATGGAGAACAATCTCCCAGCCGGAGGGAAGCCATGAGTTTTCACGATCTCCACCATCAGGGAGGTCCGTTCGTGTTGCCCAACGCCTGGGACGTTCCGTCGGCACTGGCGTATCTGGCGGACGGCTTCACCGCGATCGGCACCACCAGTTTCGGGGTGTCCTCGAGCCGCGGTCAGCCCGACGGGGGCCGCGCCACCCGGGACGCCAACGTCGCCCTGGCCGCCGCGCTGGCGTCGCTGCGGTGTTTCCTCAGCGTCGACATCGAAGACGGCTACAGCGACGACCCCGACGCCGTCGCCGACTACGTCGCACAACTACCGATCGACGGGCTCAACATCGAAGACAGCACCGACGAAAGGCTCGTCGACCCCGCCCTGGCGGCCGCCAAAGTGGCCGCCATCAAACACAGCGATCCCGAGATATTCGTCAACGCCCGCGTCGACACGTATTGGTTAGGCGAGCAAGCCAACCCCACGAGCACCATCGAGCGGGCTGTTCGCTATGTCGAGGCCGGCGCCGACGGCATCTTCGTGCCGCTGGCGAACGATCGCGCAGAACTCGCCGAGATCATTCGCAATGTTCCGCGGCCCGTCAACACGCTGCCCGTCCCGGGGTTGACGCTCGCCGAGCTTGGGCAGCTGGGCGTGGCCCGGGTGTCGACCGGTTCGGTGGCCTACAGCGCCGGGCTGTATGCCGCCGCAGCGGCGGCTCGCGCCGTCCGTGACGGGCAGCCACTGCCGCCGTCGGTGCCCTACGCCGAGCTGCAGGGACGGCTAGTTGATTACGAAAAGCGTTCGAAAGCAACGTAATTCACGGCGATCTCACATTCGGTGACCACTCAACGTTTACCGGGAGAGGAGGGTGAGATGATGACGACGCGACACGTAGTGATCGATAGCCCGCTGGGTGAGCTGACGGTAGTCGCCGATGGCGACGCCCTGACGGGCGTGTATTTCCGGCATCATTGGCATCCGCCCACTGCCGAAGCCCTGGGCGAATGCGTGCGGCCGGCCGCCGACGAACTGTTGAGACGCGCCGCCGACCAATTGCTCGAATACCTGGCCGGGGAGCGGACGCAGTTCGACCTGCCGGTCACTCTGGTCGGCGATCCCCGGCAGCGGCGGATTTGGGATCTGTTGCCCGGTATCGGCTACGGGCAGACGAAGACCTACGGCGAGCTGGCCGCCGAACTGGCCGGTGGCACCACCGCATACGAGGTCGGCCAGGCGGTCGGACGCAATCCGCTGAGCATCGTCGTGCCGTGCCATCGGGTCGTCGGCAAGGGCGGGTCGCTGACCGGCTACGCGGGCGGCCTGAAACGCAAGCGGTTCCTGCTGGAGCTCGAAGAGCCGGCACCCGTCACGGCGGGCAGACTGTTCTGATGCCACCGCCATGGCGTAGGCGCGTTGATGGCGCCGACTGGGACGCGGTCGCCGCCGACATGACGGAGGTCGGTGGCGCACTGCTGCCACAGCTGCTCGCAGCCGACGAGTGTGCGTCGCTCATCGACCTCTATGCCGACGCCAGCCTGTTTCGCAAGACGATTGACATGGGCCGCCATCGTTACGGGCAAGGCGAGTACCGGTATTTCGATCTGCCGTATCCGTGCCCGATCGACGAACTCAAACAAGCGCTCTACCCGCGGCTGTTGCCGATCGCCAGGGACTGGTGGACCAAGCTGGGCCGCGAGGCGCCGTGGCCGGACACTCTCGACGAATGGCTGGATGTGTGCCATCGCGCCGACCAAACCAAACCCACCGCTTTGCTCCTCAAATACGGGCCGGGCGATTGGAATGCGCTGCACCGAGATCTTTACGGAGAACTCATCTTTCCGCTGCAGGTGGTGATCAACCTCAGCGAACCCGGCGTCTCACATACGGGCGGTGAATTCCTGCTCGTCGAGCAGCGGGCCCGCGCACAGTCGCGCGGGACGGCCACCATGGTGCCGCACGGACACGGCTATATCTTCACGACGCGAGAACGGCCGGTCCGCTCGACCCGGGGATGGTCGTCCGCGCCGATGCGCCACGGAGTGTCCACGGTCCGCTCGGGCCAGCGCTACGCCCTGGGGCTGATCTTCCACGACGCCGCCTGAACGCCGGCGCCGTGGGTTGGTGCACGATGGTGATCATGGAGCTCTACGACGTCATGCGATCCACTTCCGCGGTGCGCGAATTCACCGACGATCCGCTGCCGGACGACGTCCTCGACCGGATCCTCGACAACGCGCGGTTCGCGCCGACGGGTGGTAACCGGCAGGGCGTGCGCATCATCGTCGTCCGCGACAAGGACACCCGGTTGGCGCTGGCGGACCTGGGGCTTGCGGCCGCCCGCCGGTATGCGGCGCAGCTGGCGAACGGCGAAGCACCGTGGAACCCGTTGCAGCCCACGGCTGTCTCCGCTTCCGACATCGCGGAAACAGAGCCGCCCGCGCAGATGTCGGCTCCGCTGCGCGAGGCACAGGTGGTGCTGGTCGCCTGCTTGGATCTCGGCGTGGTCGCCGCCACCGATCAGGATCTCGACCGCATCGCGGTAGTGCCCGGCGCCTCGGTCTACCCGTTCGTCTGGAATGTTCTGCTGGCCGCGCGCAACGAAGGCTTCGGGGGCGTACTGACCACGATGGTTGTATCCGAGGAACAACGCGTGAAAGCCCTTCTGGGCGTTCCCGATCACTTCGCGATCGCGGCCGTCGTGCCACTGGGCAAGCCGGTGCGCCAAGTGACGAAGCTGCGCCGACGTCCGGTGTCTGAACTCGCCACCCGCGAGCGATTCGACGGAGCGTCGTTCGGCGGCTGACGCGGTGGTGGCTCACGTTTCATCACGGTGACGATTCGATGCCGCCGGCGGTTCCGACACGGGTGGTGTTGCTTCTCGCGGGGGGCAATACTGCAACGGGGCCAAGCTACCTAGAGGAGTCGATGAATTGACACGAATCGCGCCTTCGGCGGCGTTCGCCGCGGTACCGACAGCAGACCTTGGTCAAGGAGATCGGATCAACCTCGGCGTCGCCGGGATCATCGGCCGCCTTCCCGCGGCGGCCGAAGCGCTCGGCTACCTGACCGCCGCGCTGCGCACCAATGGGACGCTGCCGCCGCGGCTTCTCGAGTTGGTGCGGCTGCGCATCGCCTTTTTCAACCAGTGCCGAAGCTGCATTGCGGTGCGGTACCAAAGCGCCATCGATGACGGACTTGACGAGGGCGCGGTCTGCTCGTTGGAGCAGCCGGCCGACGCGGAGAATCTTTCCGCCGCCGAGCGGGCCGCATTGCGCTTTGGCGAGCTCTTCGCGACCAACCATCTCGCTATCGATGACGCGGTGTACGACGAATTGCGCGAACACTTCACCGAGGACCAGCTTGTAGAGCTCGGCTTGCACTGCGCGATTGCGTTGGGGGTGGGGCGGCTTTCGGCGACGTGGGACGTCAGCGAGGATCTGCCGGAATCGAACGGCTCGTCCGAACGGTTGGCACCCTGGAACTCTTCGTCTGTGGTCGCGACGGGCTGAAACATCTTGTCGGACGGGCCTTTACACGCGCATAGCGTCACAGTGACGAATTTGGCGTGCAGCGCGGGAATCCGCCTACTCCGGTTTGCGCCAGCGCAATAGGTCGTAGGCACGCTTGGCGTCAAGCCGTTCGGTCTTCCTTCGGGGGATAAGCCGCAGGCGAGTCTGGTAGTAGGCGTTGTGATCCCAGTCGAGTACGGGGCCGGACGTAACGCGCGTAGTCCCGAGCCACCGAACAGTCCCGGGCGTCCCACGGCGAGTTCGGTTCGGTCTCAACGCATTCGGCGCGGATCCAGCCGCGGTTGGCCATTACGTCACGGTGACGTAATGGGGGCGCGCGGGGTAGGGCGTTGCGGGTTGGTGGCACCGACACCCTTGGGTACCAGTGAGTGTGGCCTGGGCGGTGTTCCACGGCTCCACGGCGTCGGTGAATGCCGAGCCGAGCCAAGGCGACGAGGTAATCGTCGGCCACCTCGGGGGCGCGCATGATGGCCGTGTCGACGAAGTGGGCGTGGATACGGCTCGCCAAGTCGTTTCGACTGGATAAGCCCAGCGCCGCAATATGCCGATAAGCGACATTATGTCAACTTGTCCTTCCATACAGTGCACCAGGTGAATCAACCGGGCACTGCCCCCCACCAGCGCGTTTCGATGAGACCCCGCCACAGTCAAGGCCGCGCGGCAGATCGGGACCGACAGGTCGACCCCGCGTGCTGGGATGAACGCGAGGTCGGTGCCAGAGGGCGGCGACCCGCGTTCGGCGCGGCCCGCACGCCCCGCGCCACGCACGTCCCGCGCCCGGCGCGGAGTCAGCTCCAAATGCCGATGGTCTGACGGTGGTAATGGTGTGCCCCGAGCTCGTCGACGAGAAAATCAGCGACATCGGCGGGGGTGATGGTCTTGAATCCGCCGGGGAAGCTGCCGAGTTCACGCTTGTAGCGGCCGGTGTGCGGGCCGTCCTTGATGTAGGGGCATGCGGCGAGTGTGTAGTCGAGGTCGGTGGCAGTGATGATGTCGTAGGCGCCCTGGTGGTCGGTGGCGGCTTTGATCGCGCGGCGGATGGCGGCCTGGGTGATGCGGCCCAGAAGTGTGGCAGGCATCTGGGCGGTGCCGGTGATGCCGAGGTAGCGCGGAGGGCCGTTCGTGACCATGGCGGAGGCCAGGTTGCGGACGGTGTCGGTGACCACGGTGGACGGTCGCAGGGGGTCGGCACCGACGGCCATCACGACCGCGGTGGCATCCGGGATGGCGGCCAGGACGGATCGGATGCCGGCCTGGTCGACCGTGTCGCCCTGGACGACGGTCAGCCGCTCATGCGAGACGCCGATCCTGGCGGGGTTGCGGGCCACCGCGGTGACGCGGTGGCCCGCTTCGAGGGCGAACGTGACGACGGCTGTGCCGACGCGACCGGTCGGTCCGAGGACGACAGCGTGTTCCATGACGTGCTCCTCACGTGACATGTTCGTGTCAAGAATCAGCTACTAGTCGTGGGTCAGATGTACCAACGTAGTACGCAACGTCCGGACATTTATACCGCTGTGGCCGAATCGAATTCGAAGACGTGGTGGATCACCGGCTGTAGTCCGGCGACGGCTGCGCGAGAATCTGTGAATCGGTCCGATCCCCGACCGTGATCGACCCGGTTATCGCGCCAGCATCCTTGAGTGGGAAGTAATCGAGTCCAAGGTCATGTCGGTGAATGTCGCTGTCACGTTGTCCTGCTCAGGAAATCAGCAGAAGCGCGGACGTGATGAGCATGACAGCGGCGGTGACGCCATGGACTCCCCAGGCGACGGACTTGGAGCCGCCGTTGCGCAGCACGATGGTCGCATCGGCGAGCGGAATGATCGTGGCGGCCAACATCACCCAGCCGACCAGGTGCGTCGCCCCGGCGAGCATCAGGATGATGACGAATAGCCCCGTGGCGATGTCGCGGACGCCTTTGACGCTCAGGTAGGCGTCCGCGGACGGCTGGCCGAGATCCGCTGGCACGCCGTAGCCGACGGCGGCGACGCGTGGGGCGACAAGGAAGCGTGCGCCGATGAAGATAATGCCTGCGGCGAGCAGTCCGGCGAGCACGTAGCCGATGGTGGTGGTGATGGTCATGTCGAAAACTCCTTGGGTTTTGTCAGCGGATCGGTGAGAACGAGGTCGGGTCGAGCAGTGCCGTCTGAACGTCGATGATGTCGTCGACGTCGAAGCCGGCCATGTCGTCGGCGAATTCCGGGCTGGTCATGATCTGGCGGGTGAGGTGTTCCGGGTCGGCGCCCGGTGGGTAGCGGATCAGTGCCACGAGGCGATTCGCGCCGCCGCTTTGCTCGGTCCACACACCGTGGGTGGCGACCCCGAATGTCGTGAAGGTCGTCAGGTGGCGGGCCCAGTGCACCGTCGCGTACTGCTGGAGAGCCTGCGGCGAGCGCAGGGTGTAGATCCTGAGCTGGAACATCGAAGTCGAGCTCCTTCAGTTGAATTCGGCTGGGGTACATCGGTGGGCGGGCGTGTCAGATCATCAGCACCACGCAGAGAGCGGCCACTGCCAGACCTTGCAGCACCGCGCGGGCGTTGATGATCGAGTCCCACTTCGCCTGCAGCGCGCGCCCACTCGGTAGCGGTTGCCGGGCGTCGGAGGCGGCTGTCAGTTGTCGATTGATGGGTGCGCTCACCTGGGTGTAGAGCACGAGCCAGATCACCAGCAGGCCCAGCGCGGCACTGGCCGCGATGGCTTGGGCCCAGTGCGCGGCTACCGCGGCCAGCACTGCGCTCACCGCGGTGGCCACGACGCCGAGCACCCCGGGCACCGGCATCCGCCGGTCTCCGTAGCGATGCACGCTTCCCATCACCGCGACCAGGGCAGCGTCGTCGACCGACGCCAAAGCCGGCCGCAGCGCGATCGCGCAGAACACGTCGGTGCCGTAAACCACCGCGGTACTCAGCACCGCGATCAGTGCGGCGCCGCGGGCGAGCAGGTCCAAGATCATGTCGTAACTCCCGTCGGTGGTAACTGCTAGCAACGCTAACCCTCCGTTTCTTCGACGTCAATAGCAGCGCTAGGACTTATAGCGGTGATACTGTGAGGTATGGCTATTGAGGATCGCCGTGAGAGGGAGCGGGCCGCCCGCCGGCGGCTGATCATCACCACGGCCCGCACGGTGGCGGAGGCCGAAGGCTGGGACGCCGTCACCACACGTCGGCTGTCCACCGAGATTGAATACAGCCAGCCTGTGTTGTACAAGCACTTCACCGGCATGGAACAAATCGCTGAGGCCGTCGCCATCGACGGGTTCGGCGAGCTCGCGGAGGTGATCCGGGCCGCCCGCTCGGACGCCGGCACGGCCAGCGACGCCCTGACCCGGATCGCACACGCCTACCTCGACTTTGCCCGCGACAACCCGGCCGTTTACGACGCGATGTTCACCCGTGCGACTACCTTGCGCTTCGCCGCCCAAGACACACCGCCGCCGTTGAGGGCGGGCTTCACTGGGCTGCGCCAAGCGGTCGAAGGGGTCGCGGACGACCAAGACGCAGAAGCGCTCACCGAGGTGTTCTGGGCCGCGCTGCACGGAATGGTCACCCTTACCCGCACCGGCCGACTACGCCCTGACTACGAGTCGGAACGTCTCCAAATACTCGTCAACCAGTTCACCAACAGATCCGAAGGCGTTGCGTAGGTGAAGCATTGATGGTTTGAGTCGAATACGTTGGCCGCGTCGCAGGAAGCCACCGCGCCGAACTCACACAACAGCGAATGATCATGTCCAGCCCTTGCCGAGAGGCCCAGCCGCGCAGCCAAAGCCATGCGGCAACCAGCGCCACTCCCCTGTCATATCTCGCCGATCTGCAACTCGGCATGACCGCCTCGGCTTGTTAATCTTCGAAACGCAAACGCCGCTGGAGTTCGTCGTACGCGTTCTGCCCACGGGCGAACGTCACCGCGTCACCGCCGCGATCCGGATGATGGCGCGCCGCGAAACCGCGCCAGGCGCGCCGCAACTCAGCCGGGTGTAGGGGCTCTTTGAGCCCGAGCACTGCCAGTGGGTCCTGGGGCGGTGCCGGCAATTCGGGCAATCCCATTGACGGTTTTTGCGATGTCGTCCTGCGCGCTTGGCGTCCCGAGGTGGTCCGACTCGGCGGCGGGTCAGCACTTCTTTTAGTGGCGCCCTTCTTGCCTGCTGCCTTTTTGGCTTTCTTCTGTGGGCGGTGGGCATCCGCCTTGTGCGGCGGAACCTTCTTCGGCGGTGCCTTTTTGGGCGCAGCCTTCTTCCCCGGTACTTTCTTGCCCGGCTGCTTCGCCGTCGCTTTGTGTGCGGGATTTTTCTTGCCCGGGGCCTTGTGCGCTGCAGTCTTCTTGGGCGGGGGTTTTTTCGCCGGGGTCTTTTTGGCCGGCGCTCGCTTCTCCGCTTTCGCGGGTGTTGTTGAACGGCGTACTAATTCGTCCACTACTAAGTCTCCCCCCCGGTACTGATAGTCGGCTAGCTACTGGTGATCAGGATGACTCCGGTCACGAGCGCGACAGCGCCGATTGCGCGCGTCGGGGTGATCGGATGCGCAGATACGCCGAGCCACCCATAGTGGTCGATGACCACCGAGGTAATGAGGTTGGCGCTGACGGTCAACGCGGCGTAGGTGCCGGCTCCGATCGTGCCGATGAACAGCAGGCCGCAGACCACCGCGAGGGACCCGATGATTCCGCCCAGCGGTGCCCACCACGGCATGCCTGCGATACCGGCGACAGTCGGTAGCGGCCGCACGAACACGGCTGCGATGACGAGGAAGATCGGCACGATCAGCCCAAATGACACCAGGGTGGCCAGCCACGGGTTGACCAGCGACACGCGAAGGGCGTTGTTCATGGGGCCGCCCATCGCCTGCAGCACACCTCCCGCCGCGATCAAAGGGAACAGCCACAACATGCTGGTGGGCGTCATCGCTAGGCTCCTTCATTCTCGTGCGACCGGGCTCAGTCATCGTTGCAGGACACCCCGCCGGCCTAACAGCGGACTCGGGAGAATGTGCAGGAATCGAATTTGCCGGGCTACCAGTAAGCGGTCCGGCCTGACCTGCTGACTTCGATTGGCGCCCGGCCCCCGCGTGAGCTCCGCGAGGGTTTCCTGAATCCAGTTGTCTGCCCGCGTTAGCCGCCTACCGGACGGCATACGTTGGCGCCCGGGTCCCACCATTGGCCCGGGTCGCACGCCAGAGGTTGGGGTCCGACACCGAGTGGTCGGCAGACATTAGCCGTCGGGTCCCACCACTGGCCCGGGTCGCACGCCAAAGGTTGGGGTCCGACACCGAGTGGCCGGCACACCTTGGCCGTCGGGTCCCACCACTCGCCGCCCGCGCAATCGGCCTTGCTCACCGCCGGCGTCACGATCGCCACGGCCGCCATCGACGCCAACGCCGCCATGACTGCGGGAACAAGGCGGCGAACGAAACTCCTCATTGCGGGCCTCCCCTCGAAACGATCCATTAATCGAACCGAGCCCGGGCAGGTAGGTCAAGACCGTGGTCACCGATTAATTTCGGATGCCCCGTCGGTCAGACCTTCCAGACGGACCAATCGAGAGGAAAGGTGGATGCCATGCCCAACGCCCTGCCGCCAATCGTCGATCACCAAAACTGGCGCGCCGCGCTCGACGAACTTCGCAAGCGCGAGAAGGCCGCCACCCGCGAACTGGATGCGATCGCCGCCCAGCGCCGACGTCTGCCGATGGTCGAGATCCCTGACTACACCCTCATCGGTGTCGACGGGCCCGTCCGCCTGATCGACGCGTTCGGCGGTCGCCCCCAGCTCATCGTCTACCACCACATGTGGTCGGACGGCGCGGAGTGGCAGTGCGGCGGATGCACGGGTTTCACTTCGCAATTCACCCGGCTGGAGTTCCTCGACAACTACGACGCCCGGTTCGTGATCGTGACCAACGGACCGATCGAGGAAGCACTCGCCTACAAGCGGAAAGTCGGCAACCGCATGGAGTGGTACTCGTCGTCGGAGAGCCCGTTCGCCGCCGACATGGACGCACCACCCGGCGGAGGCTTCGGGGTCAATGTCTTTCTGCGCGACGGCGACACGGTATACCGCACTTGGCATACAAACGGGCGCGGCACCGAGCAGCTCAGTCACTCGTTCGGGCTGATCGATCTCCTGCCGTGGGGCCGGCAGGAGGAATGGCTCGATTCGCCTGACGGGTGGCCTTCTCGTCCCACGTACTCCGGTTGGCTTGACTCACCCGATATCGCCCGCGCGTACGGAACCAAAGGCAACTCATGACGCCCGCCGCCGAACGTTACGTTGTCACTCGGACCGTCGCCGCGACCCCGGCCAAGATCTTCGCTGTGCTCGTTGATCCTGCCCGCCATCAGAACACCGAACCCACCGACTGGGTCCGTGACGCCGTAGACACCGCACCGATCACGGGTACCGGACAGCTCTTCGCAATGAACATGTACCTCGAACGGGCCGGCGGCGACTACGTCACGCATAACCTGGTCAATGTGTTCGAGGAGAATCGCGCCATCGCCTGGATGCCGGGTGTGCTCGATCACGCGGGCAGGCACTCTCCCGGCGGCTGGTTCTGGCGCTACGATCTCGCTCCGAACAACGATGCCACGGATGTCACCCTCACGTACGACTGGAGCGGCACGCCGCAGGATTTCCGGGAGCGCGTCGGCGCGATGCCCATTTTCGCTGAGGACTACCTCGCTGCGTCGCTGGCTACGTTAGAGCGAACGGTCGCGAGCTGATCGGCCCGCAACTTTAAGTCGTGAGCAGCAGGCATAGAAAGGTCAGCCGCCTGTGCCTCGTCATTCGATCAAGTATGTTGCGGCACAAAGGCTTCGGTGACACAGCGCCACCGCCACCGGGAGTCTGCATCTAGTCGTTGAGGAAGTCCGTGCTTACGAAGCGTCGGGCGAACAGCAACCCCATCTGCGCTCCTGGTAGGGGTTTGGAGAACAAAAAGCCTTGTGCGCGTTTGCATCCCAGTGCGAGCAAAGCCTGAGCATCCCCCGGGGTCTCCACACCTTCGGCTACCACATCGAGCCCGAATGCCTCGGCTAAGCCCAGGATCGATCGCACGACAGCCAGGTTCTTCGAATCTCGCCCAAGGTCGCGGATAAACCTCCTGTCGATTTTGAGGGCGTCGATCGGCAACGACGTCAGGTAGTCAAACGCGCTGTAGCCGGTACCGAAGTCGTCAACGGCCACCTGCACACCAATGTCTTTCAGGTCGGTCAATGTCTTTCGAGTGGCCTCGATATCTGCGACGACGACCCGTTCGGTGATTTCCAGACATAGCGCACCGGCCTCGATGCCGAATTCGCTCAACGTTGCTGCGATCCTTTCGACCACGCCCTCAGCGATCAGCTGAACCGGCGAGACATTAACGCGCAGAACGGCATTGCGCACCAGTCCTTCTGCTTGCCACTGCGCAAACTCCGCACAGGCTGCCCGGATTACCAGACGGCCCAACTTCTCGGCCAGCGGCATCGACTCGGCCACATCGATGAATGAATCAGGCATCAACAGCCCCAAAGCCGAGTGTTGCCAACGCATAAGCGCCTCGGTGCCCAAGACCTCACCGGTGCGCAGGTCGATTTCCGGCAGATAGTGCAACACCAGATCGTTGGCGGCGTCGGGCTCCTCCAGGCGCCGTTCAATCTCATCCCGGATAGCGTTTTTCGCCGCCATCTGTGGGGTGTAGGCAACGACCGTGACCCCTCGCGCGTTCTTGGCCGACTGGGTCGCCAGGTCGGCTCGACTCAGCAGCATGGATGCGCTGTCCTTGCCGGGCACACCGGTGGCGACGCCGATACTGGCAGCGCGTCCGAAGAGGTCGCTACGAATGTCGGCTTGCGTTCGCAGGTGACGATGCAGCTCCTGCGCCCAGGCAAAGATGTCTCGAGCATCCATGGGTGCATGCGGAGCCACGACGAACTCGTCACCCCCGAACCGCGCGATCGCGGCAGGAAAGTCTGCGCCGTCGCGTAGCACGTTGCTGAAGGTCACGAGAAAGCGATTGCCCGCGTCCTGCCCGAACACGTCGTTGATCGCCCGGAGCCGTTCCACCTCGAGAAATACAATCGACACCGGGCCTGGCATCCCCTGGGCCAGCCGTTCGCCCAACTGCGCGATCAGCGCGCGCCGATTCAACAGGCCAGTCATTTCGTCGTGTTCAGCGAGCCAGCGCACCTGCGTGTCAGCGGCGATACGGGCCTGCAACTGCGCAAAGAGCGTGGCGATGGCCTGCAGCGCGTCGAGCTCATCGGTGACCCACTCCCGATCTCCGAACTTGCCGAAGGCTAAGACACCGGTCGTCACTTCTCCGGACAGCAGCGGCACGGCAGCCAAAGACACCGAACCAAAACCGGTGCCTTCCTCGATCGTCTGCTGATAGTCAGCGTTTTCCGGACGCGGACGAACCACCGCGGGTTCCTTGAGATGTTCGGCAGTCGCGAACACCGAGTCGGCATCGGCGAAATACACCACCGCGATCGGATCGGGATCGGCGTTGCGCGGCGGGAACTCCGCGATAAGCACCGTCGCTCGGATCGTGTGATCGTTGTGGCGCAGAAACCCGAAGTCCTGACCCAATGCGTCGACAAGGTTGGCCAGCACCCGTTGACTGATCTCAGCAGAGTTCGCTGCGGTTGCCGCCATCAGCTCGGCGGCGGCCGCAGTCACGAGACTGTTCAGCGAGCCACTGCCCCCCATGCTCTTACGGTACGCGCAGGGCTCCCCCGGGTAGCAAAACTGTCCGTTTGCGGTCCTACTCTGATGCTTCTACAACCCGAGATTCAATCTCTGGACAGTCGTCGGCATCGAACACCGTTGCAGCGCGGCAATATTCACTGTCGGCTAGCTCAATGCGACGGCACAAAATCCATCCGCCAGCCTGCCGACGCGTAGAGCCGGACCACTGCTCACGCCGGTCAGGTGCACAGGGTAGGGGCGTCGCACACGTTGCCGGGGCAATAGGTCGAGTGTGCGGCGTTGACCATGGTTCCGATGTCCAGCAACGTGACGCCCCTCTTGTCCAGGTGCTGGTGAACTTCGTCGGCAATCTGTTGCGGTGTCCAGCCCCAGGTGAGGTCGTAGCAGATGAGGTGCGCCTCCCCGATCAGGGCCTCTTCTGTCTGCGGCGGCCACGTGAGGCCGACGGCGCGCAGTTGCGCGAGGTACGCCTCGTCTTGAGGGGTGGTGGCAGTCGCTGTCGCGGCGCTACTAACCAGGGCGGCGCCGGCCATCACGGGGATGGTCAGTGCGGCCAGCCAGCGAGGTGTGAGCATTCGATTCGCTTCCTTTCTGGCGACGCCGCCAGTGATGCGGGTCCTAAGCAAGCATGAATATGAAGAATAGCGAAAGCTCGCATCGGCGGCTCTTCATAATTCAGAGTCGCTATTTCTGGTCTTCGCCCCGGTCACCAACCGCTGGGCTACCGGCAAGGATTCCAATAGCTGGCTGTAGCGTGACGCCGGTGAATTCCTCCCGGGTGTACTCCTCCATCGCGGTTGCTGCCTGCGCCGCATCGTTCGTTCTGACGCTCGCTGCATCGGGCATCGCAACCGCAGCCGGTTCGTGCCCGACGGCCGCGCCACCGAGCGGTGGAGCGCCCGACTGGACGTTGGCCGGGACGACCGGCAGCGTCGCGGTCACCGGATCCACGGACACCACCGCCCCGCGGATCGCCGTGACGACACCGTTCAGCGTGGGCCAGACCCAGGTACACACGCTGCACGCCGGAACTGGACCGGTGGTCTCGAGTATCGCGAAGGTGTCCGTATGCTACATGGGTGTCAATGGACGCGACGGATCCGTGTTCGACAGCAGTTATGACCGCGGCGCCTCGGTTGACTTCCCGCTCACCGGAGTTGTGACCGGCTTCCAGAAGGCCATTGCGGGTCAAAACGTCGGTTCTACAGTCGCCGTCGCGATGGTCCCCGCGGATGGCTACCCGGACGGTCAGCCCAGCGCGGGCATCCGGCCGGGCGACTCGCTTATCTTCGCGATCAAGATCCTCAGCGCCTCAGGCTAAGCGGCACGAGCCGACGGACGTCGTCGCAACCGTCGCTGTTGCCCTTGACTGCCAACGCTTTTGCCCACGGGTTCGACCCCACAAGCAGTGCACGGCGGCGCCAACGCGGGTGAACCGCACTGTCGCACAATCAAAGACAGAGAGCCCGCAGCTCAGGCAAAGGTCCCCCTACAACTACTTTTTGCTGGGAATGACGATAACCACGATCAACGTAAGGATGGAAAAGAACAGGCCGAGAATTCCCCAGCCCAGGGGGTTGCGTCCCTTCGTCATCGCAATGAGACCGCAGACCACCGCGGCGATCACACTGCCGATTGCAACGAAAATCCCCTTGATCCCGCGGAGAATGAACCCCGCCGCAACTGGATCCGAGCTCGCCAGAATCACCGAATGCAACATGTCAAGTCCCTTCTCTGCGACCAGTGACAGACTAATACCCTCGCGGGCTCGCGCTAAATCAGAATTATCCGGGAAAAGCTGCTTGACAAATTGTCTAGTTAAGGACCGCGGGCAGCAATCTCCACTTGTAAGCTGACGCCCGCCCCGCCGGGCGTATCGCGCCGCGGCTCTGCAACGTGCGTTGTCGCCGTGGGTGCGGCTTCTCCCTTCACTGCCGAATCACGCAGGCGTTCAATGCAAGACGGCCCATCTGCGTGGCGAGGGGGGACCCGCTATGTATCGACAGATCCTCGATCCCGTGGCCCATTGGCTGGGCTGGAGTTCATTGGTGGCCGCGCTGACGCGGGCGGCGCTGTTCGTAAACGGCGGTGCTGGCGCTGGTCGCCAATACCGCGCCGGTCGCATTCGGCGCGATGGCCACGCCCATCATCACCCTCGCTCAGGTGTCCGGGTTGTCGACCGAGACGCTGGGCGCCATGGTCGGACGGCAAACCCCCATCATGTCCGCCTTCGTTCCCTTGGCGCTGGTGGCCATTGTCGACGGCCGGCGCGGTATGCGAGAAACATGGCCCATCGCCCCTACCGGCGGTGTGGTTTTCGGTCTCGGCCAATACGCCACCTCCAACTTCGTGTCGGTGCCGCTGGCTGACGTCATCGCTTCCCTGTTGTCCGCCTTGGCCATTGTGCTGTTGGTTCGCGCCAGAAGGACGCGCGCGGAAACGCAACCCGCGGAGATTCCCGCGGAAGCGGAACCCGGGGAGACTTCCACGGACAGGCGCGCCAGCGTGTT
The DNA here is from genome assembly GCF_900157365.1 of Mycobacterium numidiamassiliense. Classification (GTDB taxonomy): domain Bacteria; phylum Actinomycetota; class Actinomycetes; order Mycobacteriales; family Mycobacteriaceae; genus Mycobacterium; species Mycobacterium numidiamassiliense. The sequence continues at coordinate 3,175,134 of NZ_FUEZ01000004.1, forward strand.
GCGCGCCCACGCGCCCTACGGGATCGTCATCGCCGTATTCGTGGTGTGTCAGATCTCCGTCGTCAAGAAGCTCCTTGAGACGGCGACCTTCGCCGTGCGCTGGCCGGGCCTGAACCTGTACACCGCGAAGGGCACCGTCTCGGCACTGCCGAAATTCACCCTGAATCTGCTGACGACGCCGGGCTCCGATACGTCGGCGAACTCCTTGTTCGGCGCCCTGCAGGTCGCCGCGGCGACCAAGGCCGGGCTATCGCCGGTGCTCATGGCGGCCAGCAACAGCTCCGGTGGTGTGCTGGGCAAGATGATCTCGCCGCAGAACCTCGCCATCGGTGCCGCCGCGGTGGAATTCCGCGGCAAGGAGGGCGACCTTTTCCGCCGAGTGGTCGTATGGAGCCTGGTGTTCCTGGCGTTTATTTGCGCCCTATCCGGGCTGCAGGCCTATGTGCTGAGCTGGATGGTGCCTTAGAATATGAAATACCTTGCTACGCAATTGGCGCCGCTGGTTGCGTCTGTTGCACTACCAATCAATGTAATCTGGGCAGTACATGTCCTCGACTACCGTCTCCCAATTCCGCCGTCTGTCGGCGGCGATGAAGGACGGATCAGCGGCAGAGCATAGTGCCGCTGAGGGGACCACATTCATCTCCGAATTGTTTGCCGGCCGGGTCACCGCGGAAGGCTATTCCAATTACTTGCTCCGCTTGCGCGTGGTCTATGCGGCCCTCGAACACGCCATCCGGGTGCACCGACACGACCCGATGGTTGCCGCCGTGTATGACCCCGCGCTGGAGCGCCTGCCCGCAATTGAGGCCGATCTCGAATTCTGGCTGCCAGGCGCGTCACGCGAACTGCATTCCCCGGCGGCGACGGCCTACAGCGAGCGAGTCGGTGCCCTCGCGTGGGGTGGTTCGCTGGTGGCCCACCACTACACCCGCTATCTCGGCGACCTGTCCGGAGGCCGTGGTATCGGCAAGGTGCTCGACCGCAGCTTCGATCTCGGGGGCCGAGGACTCGCGTTCTACGAATTCCCGATGCGACCCAAGCCTTACAAGGACGACTATCGAGCTCGCCTCGACGCGCTGTGTCCCGACCTGGACGCGACCGATCGCATCGTCGAGGAGGTCAAAGTCGCCTTCGGTTTGAACCATGCCTTGCTCGACGAACTGGCGGCCTAGGAGGCCGATTCGAGCTCGGAGATACGTTCTGCGAGCGCGACGATCCGCTGGGCATCGCGGACATGCAGGCTCTCGATCATCCGGCCGTCGACCGTGATGACGCTGGTACCCGCCGCCTGAGCCTCTTCATACGCCGAGATGACCTTGCGGGCGTGATCCAGCTCCTTCTGCGACGGGCCGAACACCTCGTTGGCCGGGACGATTTGGGACGGATGGATCAGCGTCTTGCCGTCGAAGCCCATCGCGCGGCCCTGTTGGGCCTCGGCCCGAAAGGCGTCTTCGTCGTTGATGGCGTTGAACACGCCGTCCAAAATGACCTTCCCCGCCGCCCTCGCGCCCAACACCGCGAGCGACAACGCCGGCACCACCGTGGCGCGTCCGGGAACGTGCAGCGCGTGCAGGTCGTTCACGAGATCGTTGGTGCCGATCACCAGTACGGCCAACCGATCGCTGGCCGAGGCGATCTCCTCGGCCCGCAGGAACGCGCCGGGCGTTTCGATCATCACCCACAGCTGCAATGACTCCGGCGCGCCGAGCGCGTCGAGCGCGGCGGCCAGAACGTGGACGTGCTCGGCTCGTTCGACCTTCGGCACGAGCACGCCCTGCGCACCCGAGCGGGCGGCGGCGGCGAGATCGTCGTCGTGCCAGTCGGTGTCCAAGCCGTTGATCCGCAGCACAACCTCTCGGGGGCCGTAGCCCCCGGTCGCGATCGCCTCGCACACCCTGGTCCGCGATTCGGCTTTCGCGTCGGGGCCAACGGCATCCTCGAGATCGAAGATCAACGCGTCCGCCGGTAATGTCCTGCTCTTCTCCAACGCCCGAGCCTTGTTGCCGGGCAAATAGAGCGCAGATCGGCGCGGGCGCGGTGTGGGTGCCATGACGTCATCCAATCAAGTAAGACCGGGCGCTCACGATCAGGGTTGACCGCCCCGCCGCGCATAAGCTCGGGTGTTGGGTACCGCTAGAACTGGGCACCCCAGTGATCGTTGCCCACTAGATCAGGAGGCTGAACACATGAGCTCTGTCCCGTCTATCGCCCTCAACGATGGGAACACCATCCCGCAGTTGGGGTTCGGCGTCTTTCAGATCAAGCCCGCCGCAACTGCCGCGGCGGTTCGTTCCGCCCTCGAGGTGGGCTATCGCCACATCGACACCGCGGAGATGTACGGCAACGAGAAGGAAGTCGCCCAAGGAATTCGTGACGCGGGATTGGACCGCGGCGAGGTATTCATTACGAGCAAGCTCAACAACGGATTTCACCGACCCGACGACGCGCGCCGCGCATTCGATGCGACGCTGACCGCCCTGGGCTCGGACTACGTCGACCTCTTCCTCATCCACTGGCCGCTGCCCACGCTGTACGGCGGCGATTTCGTGTCGACGTGGAACACCCTCGAAGAATTCGCCGCAGACGGACGCGCGCGCAGCATCGGCGTCTCCAACTTCCAGCCCGACCACCTGGATCGGCTTGCCGAAGGCTCCAAGACCGTCCCCGCCGTCAACCAGATCGAGGTGCACCCGTACTTCGGCAACGAGCAGGTGCGGGCCTACGACCACGCCCACGGGATCGTGACGGAGGCCTGGGCGCCGATCGCCCAGGGCAAGGTCCTCGACGACGAGGTGCTGGCCAAAATCGCCAAGCCGTTGGGCAAGACACCCGCGCAGGTGGTGCTTCGGTGGCACATCCAGCGGGGCGACATCGTGTTCCCCAAATCGGTCACCCTCGAGCGGGTGAAGGCGAACTTCGAGATCTTCGACTTCACTCTCAGCGCCGACGACATGAACGCGATCTCGGGCCTGGACCGCGGCGAGGACGGCCGCAACGGGCCCAATCCCGACAAGTTCGACTACATTCCCAACTGACCACTCCCCGAGCCGCTTTCGGTTCTCGAGTGACGCTGGACACCAGCTGGTTAAGCGCGTAACTTCGGCCTCGCGCGGTGAATCGCGGTGTGGCGAGAAGGGATTGGTCATGACGGTGCAGGCTGTTTTGGACGAGGTCCGCGAGCGGCCCGGTACCGGGGACGTGATCCCGATCTTCGACCCCTCCACCGAGGAACAGATCACCGAATTCACCGACGGCGGAGTCCAGGCCGTCAACGACGCGGTCGCTCGCGCCAAAGCCTCTGCTGAATCGGGTATTTGGTCCGCAGTCCTCGGACGAGCGTCAGACGCTTGCGAACGGAGCTACTTCTTTTCGCGCCATCCGCGCTCGAACGGTAACCGCCACGCATTGGGCGCAATCAACTGGTGAATGGCGTTGGGTCCCCACGTCCCGGCCGGGTATGACTTGACCGGCGGCGGATCGTCGAGCAGCGCCTGCGAACGCTCCCATAGCGATTCGATGCCCTCGGCCGTGGTGAACAGCGTGTGATCACCCCGCATCGCATCAAGGATGAGCCGTTCGTAGGCCTCCAACGTGGCGGACGAAGACGCGATCTCTCTCGACGAGAACTGCATGGACAGCTTGTCGAGCTTCATGCCGGGCCCGGGCCGCTTGCCGTAGAACGACAGTGACACCTTCGAGTTGTCCGCGAGGTCGAATGTCAGGTGATCGGGACCCTGAGTGCCCACGCCCGAGCCTGGCGGGAACATGCTCCGGGGCGCCTCTTTGAACGCGATCGAGATGATGCGGATGCCCTCGGCCATCCGTTTGCCGGTGCGCAGATAGATCGGTACGCCGGCCCAGCGCCAGTTGTCGATCGCGACCTTGAGCGCGATAAACGTCTCGGTATCGGAATCGCTTGCGACGCCTGGGGTTTCGCGGTATCCGCCGTACTGACCGCGCACCACGTCCGAGCAATTGATGGGCAGCATCGAGCGGAACACCTTGTTCTTCTCTTCGCTGATGGCATACGGCTCGAGTGCCGTCGGCGGCTCCATGACGACGAATGCCATCACCTGCAGCAGGTGGGTCACCACCATGTCCTTGTAGGCGCCGGTGTTTTCGTAGAAATTCGCCCGTTCATCCAGCCCCAGCGTCTCGGGAATGTCGATCTGGATGTGGTCGATGAAGTTGCGGTTCCAGATCGGCTCGAACAGACCGTTGGCGAAGCGGAACGCCAGGATGTTCTGGGCCGCCTCCTTGCCCAGGAAGTGGTCGATGCGAAAGATCTGGGCTTCGTCGAACGTCTCGTGCACGAAATCGTTGAGCGCCACCGCGCTGGCGAGGTCGGTACCGAACGGCTTCTCCATGATCACGCGGGACCGCTCGATCAGGTAGGCGTCGCGGAGCATACCGATGACGGCGCGGGCGGCCTTCGGGGGCACGGACAGGTAATGCAGGCGGCGCGTGTCGGGCCCCAACGTGATCTCGGCTTCCGCGACGGCAGCGGCGAGCGATGACGGCCCGGCGCTCTGCGGGACGTACCTGAGGATCTTCGAGAAGTCGTCCCACTGTTCGGGCGTCAGCTTGTGCGTGCCGAACGTCTCGATCGCGTTCTTCGCGAGTTCCCGGAACTCGTCATCGGTCAGGTCTTCGAGCGAGGTCGCGATGATCTGGATGTCGGGCGCGAGCTCGGATTGGTCCAGGTGAGCCAGGCCAGGGAGCAGCTTGCGTTTGGCCAGATCCCCCGTCGCGCCGAACAGGACGATGACGTGCGGATCGACGAACCGGTCATGGTCGTAGCGGTGGGGGCGGGACCCTGGAGCCGGGTAAGAGATGGTCTGTGCTTTCTTGGTGGCCACTCCCGCGATCCTTCCATCGCGGCGTCGTATTCGCAGCGCCTGGCAGCGCATCGGTGGTTCTTCACCATCAGATGTTCACCCGCGACCGGTAGCGGGGCTGCGCGAACCGGTTACAAACCGCGCGACGGGGTACGGGATAGCGACGGCCCACATCGACGGCGGCCCGAACGCCGAAGCCACAGGGAGAGTGACATGACTGCACCCGACAATGACTCCCCGACTCGCGCTCAGGACCTGGAAAACATCGTCGACGAGCTCGACGAGAAGGTCGCCCGTGAGCGGGAGGCAGAAGGTGTCCCCGGCAGGCGGAGCGACCGGGAAAATGCCACCAGGCGCGGCTCGGAAAACGAGCCGCCGGATTAGCGATCTCACTGACCTCGCCAGGTGAGCATCGTCTCCAGTTCGGAGAAGTCGTATCCGTTGGCGTCTGGGTGGATTTCGGTGGTGAACAACGTGACGCCTTCGTCCACGAAAGCGTCGGCCGTGCTGGCATCGGTCCAGGCCATCGCGCGTTCGATGTCGGCCTCGTCGCGTCCCGCGTCTGTGGCCAGCTGCTTGAGGAGCTCGTTCTTGCGCCGGAACTCCTCGATGGGTTCGAAGCTGTGCCAGATGTGGGCATGGCGTGCCGCGGCGGGAATGGTGCGCTTCTCCCCGCCGCCGCCGATCAGGATTGGAATCTGCCGTATCGGGCTGGGCGTTAAACGGTTGAGACGGTGTTCGATGCGCGCCAAGCTGTCGTCGAACCGGTCCATTCTCGATTTCGTGGTGCCGTATTCGTACCCGTATTCCATGAAGTCCTTCGGATACCAGCCGGCCCCGACGCCGAGGATCAGCCGTCCGCCGCTGATGTGGTCGACAGTGCGGGCCATGTCCGCGACGAGGTCGGGGTTGCGGTACGGGACACCGGTGACCAGCAGTCCGATCTCGGCCCGGTTCGTGATCTCACCCCATGACGCCAGCGCGGTCCACCCTTCGAAGTTGTTGACGTCGGGCTGGTCGTCGTCGAGCAGTGGACTGCCATCGACGATTTGGACGAACGGCTTGTGGAAGTGGTCGTAACCGAAGATGGCGTCGGCACCCAGTTCTTCGGCGTGCAGCACCGCCCGGCGCCAGGTCTGGTAGTCGGGCGTCCCGCCCGGCCATAGCTGAACCCCCACCCGCACTCGGCTCGGCCGGTATGACACTGCGCCGCTACTGGTTGAGTCGGTCACCTTTTCTTGCCTTCCAGGTTGTTGCTTGGTGTGCCACGGACCCCATGCTTAGGCATGTTGCTGCAGTCAGAGACGCTATCTCTACCGCTTCGCCAGGTCACCTACGCTCAAACTGCCCGAACAGGCAATTCCTTCCCACCCACGACCCGTCTTCGGCGGTGTGTAAGCATTTGAGGATGAGTGCACGCAGACTGGTTCGTATCGTTGGCGCCGCGGGTGTAGTGGCGGGGGCATTGGTGAGCACGCCCATTGGCAGTCCCGCCGCACTCGCCGATCCATGCTCCGACGTCGGAGTTGTGTTCGCTCGCGGCACCCACCAGGAACCCGGTCTGGGCAATATGGGCCAGGCATTCGTCGATTCGCTGACCTCGCAGCTCGGGGGTCGGTCGGTGGACGTCTACGCGGTCAACTACCCGGCGAACGACGACTACCACAACAGCGCGACGGCCGGCGCCAACGATGCGGCCGCCCACATCCAGGCCACGGTCGCCAGCTGCCCGAACACCAAGCTCGTGCTCGGCGGATACTCGCAGGGCTCCACGGTGATCGACTTGGCCAGTAATTCAATGCCCGCGCCGGTTGCCGATCACGTCGCGGCGGTCGCCCTGTTCGGCGAGCCGACCAGCAGTTTCTCCAGCATGTTGTGGGGTGGCCAGCCGTTGCCGACCATCAGCCCGCTGTATGGCCCCAAAACCATCAGCCTGTGCGCCCCCGACGACCCAATCTGCTCCCCGGGCGGCAACATCATGGCGCATGTTTCTTACATTGAGTCAGGGATGACCAACCAAGCCGCCACCTTCGCGGTGAACAGGCTGCACTGACATCGCGGTCACCCACTTCAGCCGTTAGCCATCGCCGCGAGTGAGGTTTAGCCGATGAAGGTTGTGCTCGCGGGCTATGGCAGTCGTGGCGATGTGGAGTGCTTGGCTGCCGCCGGTCGCGAGCTGATGCGCCGGGGCAACGAGGTGCGTATGGCGGTCACGCCTCATTTGGTCCCCTTCGTCAGATCAGTAGGGTTGGCTGCGGTCGCGTACGGGCCGGACTCGTGGGACCAGATGGAATCGGCCGCGGTCCTGGTGGACAACTACACGGCGAACGAGGCGGACCCCGTCGTCGCGCTGAACGAGGCGATTCAGAACGTCACCCAAGTCAAGGCGGCCAAGACCACGGCATTGACAGAGTTGGCCGACGGAGCCGATCTGCTGGTCGCCGGCTTCAACGAACAGGGTCTGGCTGCCAATGTTGCGGAATACCACGGTATTCCGCTTGCTGCGCTCTACATCTTCCCCAGGCGGGTCTGGTCGTCGTGGAACATGTTTACCCAATTGACGGAGCAGACCGACGATGCTCAGCGCCATTTATTGCGGTTGCCGAAGCGAACTGAACCGTCGACACCATTGGAGATCCAGGCCTACGACGAGCTCTATTTGCCTGGGCCGGCGGCCGAATGGGTGGAGCCAGATGGCCGACACCCCTTTGTCGGCGCGTTGGCGCTGGAGTTGCCGACCGATGCCGATCAGGAGGTGTTGTCGTGGATTGCCGCCGGAACGCCGCCGATCTATTTCGGGTTCGGCAGCACCCAGATCCCCTCCCCTGTCGAGACGGTCGCCGTGATCAGCGCGGCTTGTGCACGGCTGGGCGAGCGGGCGTTGATTTGCGGCGGCTGGAATGATTTCACCGATGTGCCGCGCTACGACCACACAAAGGTTGTGAGCGAGGTGAGCCACGCGGCCGTTTTCCCGGCTTGTCGGGCGGTCGCGCATCATGGCGGCGCCGGCGTCACGGCCGCCGGCTTGCGGGCCGGCATGCCGACCTTGATCCTTTGGTTCTGGCATGACCAGCCGATCTGGGCAGACGGCGTCACGCGACTCAAAGTTGGTACCGGGAGGGCTTTTACGGCCAGCACGCTGGACACATTGACCGCCGACTTGCGCTGCATTCTGGCCCCGCAGTACCTCACTCGAGCCCGTGAAGTCGCCGCTCAGATGACCGGATCGGCCGAAAGCGTCTCTCGCGCTGCCGATCTCCTTGAAGACGCCGCCGGGCTCAGGCCGTCGCGATAAGCGCGAACCGAACGTGCGGAACGCAACGCATGGCAGGCACCCCGCGACAGTCGCTCAGCGGCTGCGCGTCGGCCGTTTACGCTACCTACTGAGCACGCCGTTTTCGTTATCGTGCAGTGCGCCAGAGGCTTTCGAAGCCATGTTGGCCGGATCGGGGGCCTGATCGCGTCCCAGCGCGATGGTGGCAGCTACCATCGCGAAGACCGCTACGACCAGGGCCAGCGCCGCCGGACCCCGTACCGCGAGGTGTTCGCCGAGCACGACAACCCCGAGCAGGACCGCGACCACGGGCTCACCCACCAACATGATCGGAACCGAGGCCTGCAGGGCACCGGCGTGAAACGCCGAGTTCTGCACCAGGGTTACCGTCACCGCCAGCGCGACCAACACGTACGGGGCCGGGACGTTCATGAGCTCATGCCATCCGCCCACCGCGTAGCGGTGTGTGCAGACCTTCGTCACGACGGCGATCATGCCCAGCAGCACCGCCACCGCGACGGCCAGCAGCATCGCGCGCGCTCGTCCGGCGGTGCGCCGCGCGGCGAGCAGACAGGCGAGGACCACCGGGACGGCGATCGCCAACGCCAGAGTCCATGCCGGTATCGGCGGACGGTTGTGGCCTTCACGGGGCTGGCCAACCAGCACGAACACGGCGAGTGCGGTCGTCAGCAACAGGGCCCAGCCCCACTCGGCCGGCTTGATGCGCTGGTGGCAAAGCCTCGCGCTCAGGGGCAACGCGAACAGCAGCGAAGAGACCAGCAACGGCTGGACCAGCAATAGGGATCCATGGGCCAACGCCAGGGCCTGAAACACGTAGCCGGCGGCGGCGGCAAGGGTGCCTGCCCACCACAACGGGTGGCGCACCAAGGCCGACACCATCGTCGCCGACCGCTCTTGATCAGGCGGAACCTCTTGCGCGACGCGTTGCCGGACGACAATGCCAACCGCGGCCCAGAACGCGGCCAGCAAACCCGAGAAAATCGCGATTGCGTGCGACGCCACCCACCCCATGCCTCGTCGAATACCCCGGATGCCGATGCGGCTAACTCGCAATGCACCACGCCACCAGCCGAACTCGCACGCGCGATGCCGACGTAGGCTGGTGCGATGGCTATCGAGTCCACCATGCTCGCCCTTGGCACCCCCGCGCCGCAGTTCGCGCTGCCCGACCCAGCAACCGGTGACACGGTCAAGCTGGACGACCTCACGGGCGCTGCCCTGGTCGTCACCTTCATCTGCAACCACTGCCCGTATGTCCAGCATGTCGCCGCTGGACTGGCCGAGCTGGGCCGAGACCTCACTGCGCAAGGTGTGGCGATGGTCGCGATCTCCAGCAATGACATCACCAGTCACCCGCAGGACGGACCCGAGCAGATGGCCGCCGAGGCTCGCCGTCACGGCTGGACATTTCCGTACCTCTACGACGAGACGCAGGACGTTGCCCGCGCATTCTCGGCCGCCTGCACGCCCGACACCTTCGTGTTCGACGGCGAGCGTCGCCTGGTGTATCGAGGTCAGCTCGACGATTCCCGGCCCCGCAACGGCCTGCCGGTGACGGCGGCCGACGTCCGGGCGGCGGTGGAGGCCGTCCTGGCTGGGCGCGTGGTCGACCCCAATCAGCGGCCGTCGATAGGCTGCGGCATCAAATGGCGTTGAGCCGGCTCGCGGCGACCCCACGAGATAGCTTGCGGCTGTTCAAGTAACCGGGTCCCGATCCCCAATTGTTCACGACGCGACGGGAATCGAGACACACGTACATTCGACGACGGGGCCGGCGTTTGGCCGCGACAATCGTTGTTGTCAGCGACCCGGTTAAAATCTGCTGCGACAAGGACATTGGCGGGTGCGTTGATCGCCATCGCCACCGCACCGCGAATTATTTCGGAGGCGTGTGGAAGGTCACCCGTTTGAGGATTCGTTTCCATGGGCATTTATTGCCATATGAGCGCGCGTTACGTCCTTCGATTCCTGGCCGCTGCCGCTGTCGCTTTAAGCGCCCTCGGTGCGGCCCTGACCGCCGACGCCCCCTTCGCGTCGGCGGACCCGTGTCCCGACGTGCAGGTGGTTTTCGCCCGCGGTACCGGGGAGGATCCCGGCATCGGCCCGACCGGGCAGGCCTTCGTCGACCAGCTCCGCTCACGCGAGCCGGGCAAGTCCGTCGACGTCTACGCGGTCAACTACCCGGCCAGCAACGAATGGTCGACGGGTTTGGAGGGCATCACCGACGCGGGCGCACACGTGGTGTCCATGGCCGGTAATTGCCCCAAGACCAGGATGGTTCTCAGCGGGTATTCGCAGGGCGCGGCCGTGATGGGTTTCGTCACCTCGGCCGCGGTGCCCGATGGCGTCGACCCCGCGACGGTGCCCAAGCCGCTGGCTCCCGAGATCGCCCAACACGTCGCCGCCGTCGTGCTGTTCGGGATGCCCAATGTGCGTGCGATGAACTTCCTGGGCCAGCCGCCGGTTGTGATCGGCCCGACCTATCAGGCCAAGACGATCAAGGTGTGTGCGCCCGAGGACCCGGTGTGCTCGGACGGGCTGAACTTCGCCGCGCACGACACCTACGCCGACGACGCCAACATCGTCGACAAGGGGACTGACTTCGCGGTCAGCCGGCTCGACGCCACGCCCCCTGGACCGGTATCAACCGCGCACTCCCCGGGCGGCGGCTTCGGCAACTGAGCCACCGGCCGCGCCAGGTGGACCTGGGGAAACACGCAAATGTAGGGGTGTTGAACAACTCGTAGGAATTTCTTTGAGAGCCGCAGCACGGGCGTAACGTCGCAGTCCCCTCCACCTTGACGAATCGGGACGCCAAAATGCGAACACGAATTGCTACTTTTGCCGCCGCGGCGATTGTCATGGGCTCGGTGTCGATGGCCCCGCATGCGCAGGCCGCACAGGACCCGTACTACCCAACCGTTCCCACCAACCCTGGCACGCCGTCGTTGATCCAGCCGCTCGACTGCAACGGCACCACCGGTGGCCATGGCTGCGGTCCCGGCTGGACCTGGCGCAACGGCGACCGCGGGTGGGCCTGCTACCCCTGCAACTGACGCCGCAGGCCCCCCACGAACCGGCGATCACCCGATCGCCGGCTAAGGCGCTGGGCTGAGGAAGCCGCGAACCAATTCCGCGAAGTCGGCAGGGCATTCCAGTGGTGTGAAATGCCCTGCGCCAGAACAGAATTTAACGGTGACGTCGGAGAAGTATTCGTTCAGCCGGTCGGCCCAGTCCGGCGGGAAGAGTGGGTCGTGCCGCGGCCAAAGCACCCGGGTCGGCACCGCCGTGCGCTCGGCGGGATTGGGTGTGTGCTCGCCTAATGAGTGTGCGACGGTTCCAGCGCCGGCGCGGTACCACGCTATCGAGGCAGTGAAGGCTCCCGGAGCTTCGTATTCGGCGGCGAGCCGGTTCAGGTCGGCATCGGACAGGCGAAATCCCGGGCCCGACCAGTGGTCCCAGAAGTGGCGCAGATAAGCGCGGACCGCGGTTGGCTTTGCGTCAACCAGGTCCTCGATCAGGTCAAGCTGGTGGAATGCCTGATACCAGAATTCTCGCTGCGCGGGCTCCCTGAGGATGCGATCACCGACACCGGGCAACGGCGGCGAGAGAACGAGGCCGACGATCCGCCCGGGAAGCCGATGCGCCAGCGCCTGCGCGATCCGGCTGCCGATGTCGTAGCCGCCGACCACGACGCGCTCCAACCCCAACTCGTCGATGAGCGCGGCCACGCTGCGGGCCTGCGCGTCGGCGGTGTAGAACTGCCGCGGCTCCAGCAGGTGCTTGTCGGATTCGCCGAAACCACGTAGATCCGGCACCACCACATCGGCGACGTCGGCGAGGCGGGGTACCACCAGGCGGTAGTCGCGCCGATTGCCCGGCCAGCCGTGCAGCAAGACCACCGACTCGCGGTTCTCGGATCCAAAGCGGTCGAACGCCAGCCGAAAGCCGTTCACTGTCCTACTCGACGCGGACATGAGGACGGTCAGCCGGAGCTCGACGGCGTGATGCGCAAGGCGAACCGGGGTTTGCGGCCGCGCGCCGCGATGGCCTCGATCAGGGTCACGATCCGAAACTCCAACCCGTACTTGCGCTTGATCAATGCTTCAACCCGCGCGACGTCTTGAGGGTCCGTGAGTATTTCGGCGGTTCCGTCGACGACGGGCTGACCGGCCTGCAGCTTCCCCGTTCGTCCGCAGGGGGCCAGCGTGATGCGGGGATCGCGCCGGATCCGCTTGACCTTCCACGCGTCGGCCGGTGTCCAGGCCCACAGCAGGCCGCCGTCGCCGACGATCCACATCGGTGAGGCCACGGCTTCTCCGCTGCGCTTGAACGTCGTCAGCGACACGAACTTCTGCGATCCCAGACTTGCTGCGCTATCGGTGCTCATGGCCTCCCCTTCTCCTTCGCTAACGATCCCAGTCCGGTAATCCTCCCCCCCGCCCGACGGTGCGTCGGCGGGCTGGGTCGTGTACAAGAGTCTGATGGAGGATCGGCCCCCCAGGTCTTTCGACGCCTCGGTGCTGCGCGAAGCCACGGCCCGACGACTGTATCGGCGAACGGTGGCCGAGGGAAAGATCGCGCTGCCGGCCGTTCCGGCAATGATCGACGAGTACATGACCATGTGTCTCAACCTCTTCGCCAGTCTCGGAGTGAACTACACCGACGAGGAGTCTGCCCAGCTGAAGACGGTGCTGCAGGGCGAGCTGGGCAAGGCTTTCAAGGCCTCGTCACGGTCGAACATCGTCATCGAATTCAACGCGCCCTTCGGCGTGATGCTGAACTATCGCGTCAAACCCCAATGGTCGACCGTCGGGGGCGACTACGACACCTGGCTTAACGCGCGCGAGGGGCCACTGTTCGGCATCGAACCCGACGCCCGGGTCTGGGCGCTGGCTACCGAGGCGCCCGACCCCAGCGTCCATCGGGTTCTCGACATCGGCGCCGGCACGGGGCGTAACGCGCTGGCACTGGCCCGACGCGGGCACCCGGTCGACGCGGTCGAGGTGGCGACGAAGTTCGCCGACATCATTCGCTCGGAGGCCGAACGGGATTCGCTTGACGTACGCGTCATCCAGAATGACGTCTTCATGGCCGTGGAAGCTTTTGGGACGGAGTATCAGTTGATCGTGGCCTCGGAGGTGGTGCCCGATTTCCGGACGGCACAGGAGCTGCGTGGCCTGCTTGAACTGGCCGCCGAATCCTTGGCTCCCGGTGGGCGCCTGGTGTTCAACGCCTTCGAGGCACACGTGGACTACACCCCCGACGACGCCGCGCGAGAGCTTGCGCAGCAGTGCAACAGCACGTTTTTCACTCGCGATGAGTTCGCGGCGGCCGCCGCGGGGCTCCCACTGCGGCTCGTTGCCGACGATCCCGCCTACGAATACGAGAAGACCCACCTGCCCGCCGGCGCGTGGCCGCCGACCGACTGGTTTGACGGGTGGGCACGTGGGCTGGACGTGTTCGACGTCGACCCCGAGGAATCCCCGATCGAGTTGCGCTGGCTCGTGTACCAGAAGGAGGGTTGAGTCAGCAGACTAGTGGGGAGGTTTGTGTGATGGGAGATCTGGAATCCAACCGGCGTTCACTGCTCATGGCCGCCCCGCTGTTGCTGGCGGCGATCGCCGCCGGTGACAAGTCAGGCGCCGGCGGGGGCATCAAACTAGGCCCACCACCAAAAACGGGCCCGGACCCACGCGAGACCTTCGTCCAGCAATACGACCAGATCGGCTTTCAGCCGTGGGGCAACCTACCGCCGCACAGCGGCGAAATGGCCAAGCTATACGGCGATTTCGATAAGCCCGGCCCGTACCTGGTGCTGATGAAATGGAATCCGGGTTGGTTCAGCGCGCCGCATAGCTACGCGACCGACCGGATTCAGGTCGTGGTGTTCGGCACCTGGTTTGTCAACAGCGGCAACGAGTTTCAGCCGCAGGACGCGCTTCCGGTCGGGCCGGGCGGATACGTCAAGCGGACGGCGCGCACCCCACACTACGACGGCGTTCCGGCAAACCAGCCAGATCCTGCCGTGATCGCCGTCTTCGGGGTCGGCCCCGTCGACCAGTTGCTGATCGATCCCACACAGCCGTCGTTCCGGCAGGTGTGACGGCGGCCTTGCCTATCCGGCGGTCCCGCTGGGGGCCGTAGTGGTGAACCGATAGTCGTCCAGCGGGAACCGGCGGCTGCGCCAGTACGCCTCCAGTGTGGTGGCTGGGCGCAGCGCCACGTCGCCGTGCTTGTCGAAGTAGTAGCTGTTGGCCAGTCGGCAGGTGTCCTGCCAAAAGATCTGGCGGTGCCGCTTGCGCATCATCTCGGCGAAAAAGCGGTCATTGGCCTGCTGGCTGACCTCCACCCGAGTCGCGGACTTGCGGCGCGCCTGCTTGAGACAGCGGACGATGTGGCGGGTTTGTGCCTCGATCAGAGCAAAATACGACGACCCGACAAAGCCGTACGGACCGAAAACCGTGAACATATTGGGAAACCCAGGAACGCTGACGCCTTCATAGGCCTGCAGCCGGTTCTCATCCCAGAAACCGGCTAGGGACTGTCCCCCGACACCGCGGACCGGATAGGTGGGGATGTTGTCGGCATCGAGCACCTTGAATCCGGTCGCGAGGATCAGGACATCGGCATCGTGGGACTCGCCGTCACTGGTGGCAACCCCGCCGCCGGTGATCTTGTCGATGGGGGTGGTCACCAGCCTTACGTTGTCGCGGTTGAACGTCGACAGGTACGTGTTGTGAAAACCCGGCCGTTTGCAGCCCACCGCGTAACGGGGAGTCAGTTTGTCACGCACCACCGGGTCACGAACCTGCTTGCGCAGGATGGCCTTTCCGATGTCGTCCATATGCCGGGCCATCGGATTCACCGTGAAATAGTGCGCGGCCAGTGGAAAGGTCAGTTCCACATAGGCTTGGCTGATCAGTCGCTGCAGCGCCTTACCGCCCGGGACCCGCATCGCGACGTGTGCCGCAGTCGACAGCGGGACGTCAGCTTTGGGGAAGCACCAGATCGGTGTGCGCTGAAAAACGGTGAGGTGCTTGACGATTGGCGCAATCTCTGGGATCACCTGAACAGCGGAAGCGCCGGTGCCGATAATCGCCACCCGCTTGCCGGCGAGGTCTTGACCATGGTCCCATCGCGCTGTGTGCAAGGTGATGCCGGCGAACGAGTCGACCCCGTCGATATCCGGCAGGTTCGGGATGGTGAGCACGCCGCTGGCGTTGATCAAGAAGCGGGCGGTCACCGATCCGCCGGGATCAAGGTCGATCCGCCACAGATCGTTCTCCTCGTCGAAGGCGGCGCCAATCACTTTGGTGTTGAACCGGATTCGCGACCACAATCCGTACTTGGTGGCGCAGTGCTCGGCATAAGCCCGCAGTTCGTGGCCGTGGGCGTAAGTGCGTGACCACTGCGAACTCTGTTCGAAGGAGAACTGGTAGGCAAACGACGGAATATCCACGGCGATCCCGGGATAGGTGTTCCAAAACCAGGTGCCCCCTACACCCTCGCCGGCTTCGACAATCTGGTACCCGTTCATTCCGGCAGCGTCCAGCCCGATGGCAGCGCCGATTCCCGAGAAGCCGGCACCAACGATCAGGGTCTGGAAGTCAGGATGCAAGCGATCGTCCTTTCGTTCACGCGGGTGCGACGGCAATCTCAGCGTCTCGTTCAGGGCGCAGGATGGCAAGGGTTTAGCTCGTCACTCGTCTGGGTGAATCGGCTCCACGCGGTCGCGCCGTGTTCGCCAGATATTTTCTCGGGCTACCCCGAGAAAGTCTTGACCGATTCCAGATAAGTGCGACATATTGACAGTGTGTCGTCAACGTCGGACTACGCGGAGCAGCTGCGTTTGGCCGATCTCCGGGTAACCCGACCAAGAGTCGCCGTCTTGGAAGTCGTGCACGACCACCCGCACGCCGACACCGAGACGATCTATTCGGCCGTGCGGAACGGCCTGCCCGATGTCTCCCGGCAGGCGGTCTACGACGTGCTTAATGCGCTCACCTCCGTCGGTTTGATCCGGCGCATCCAGCCCCTTGGGTCGGTGGCCCGCTATGAGTCGCGGGTAGGAGACAATCACCACCACCTCGTGTGCCGGTCCTGCGGGGTCATCGCCGACATCGACTGTGCCGTCGGCGATACGCCCTGCCTGACTCCGTCCGACGACAACAACGTTCTGGATGGCTTCGTCCTCGACGAGGCGGAAGTCATCTACTGGGGCTTGTGTCCGAATTGCTCCAGCGTCGTGCCCTGATCACAGCCGTGATCGCAGCCCACATCACCACCCCTGGAAAGGAATGCTGTGTCTTCCGATACAACCCATAGTGAGAGCGAAAATCCGGTCATTGATGCGCCTGAGCCCAAAGGCCACGCTCCCCTGACCAACCAGGACTGGTGGCCCAACCAGATCGACGTATCGAAGCTGCACCCACACGCGCCCCAGTCCGACCCACTCGGCGATGATTTCGACTACGCCAAGGAGTTCGCCAAGCTCGACGTCGAAGCCCTCAAGGCCGATGTCATCTCGATGCTGACCACCTCGCAGGACTGGTGGCCCGCCGACTACGGCCACTACGGCGGTCTGTTCATCCGGCTGAGTTGGCATGCCGCGGGCACCTATCGCATTCACGACGGCCGCGGCGGCGGCGGTCAGGGCATGCAGCGCTTCGCCCCGCTCAACAGCTGGCCGGACAACGCCAACCTGGACAAGGGCCGTCGCCTGCTGTGGCCGATCAAGCAGAAGTACGGCAATAAAATCTCCTGGGCCGACCTGCTGCTCTTTGTGGGTAACGTCGCGCTGGAGTCGATGGGATTCAAGACCTTTGGCTTCGCCTTCGGCCGCGAAGACATCTGGGAGCCCGAAGAGATTCTGTTCGGCGAGGAAGACGAGTGGCTCGGCACCAACAAGCGCTACTCGGGCAAGCGGGACCTGGCGCAGCCGTACGGTGCGACCACCATGGGCTTGATCTACGTGAATCCCGAAGGCCCCGAAGGCAAGCCGGATCCGGTCGCTGCCGCGGTCGACATCCGTGAGACGTTCGGCAGGATGGCCATGAACGACGAGGAGACCGCCGCGCTCATCGTCGGTGGCCACAGCTTCGGCAAGACCCACGGCGCCGGCGACGCCGACCTGGTCGGTCCCGAGCCGGAAGCCGCGCCGATCGAGCAGCAGGGCCTGGGCTGGAAGAGTTCGTATGCCAGTGGCAAGGGCAAGGATTCCATCACCAGCGGCCTCGAAGTGGTGTGGACGTCGACCCCGACCAAGTGGGGCAACGGATTCCTGCAGAACCTGTACGGCTACGAGTGGGAGCTGACCAAGAGCCCCGCCGGAGCATGGCAGTTCACGGCCAAGGACGGCGCCGGGGCGGGCACCATCCCCGACCCGTTCGGCGGGCCGGGCCGCGCCCCGACAATGCTGGTCACCGACGTGGCGCTGCGGGAGGACCCGATCTACCGGGAGATCACGAAGCGCTGGCTGGACCACCCCGAGGAGCTGTCCGAGGCCTTCGCCAAGGCCTGGTACAAGCTGCTGCACCGCGACATGGGACCGGTGTCGCGTTTCCTCGGACCGTGGATTCCCGAGCCGCAGCTGTGGCAGGACCCGGTCCCGGAGGTCGACCACAAGCTGGTCGGCGACAAGGACGTCGCGGCCCTGAAGGCCAAGGTGCTCGAGTCGGGCTTGTCCGTTCCCCAGCTGGTCAAGACGGCCTGGGCGGCAGCGGGAAGCTACCGCAACACCGACAAGCGCGGTGGCGCTAACGGCGCACGTATTCGCCTTGAGCCACAACGGAATTGGGAGGTCAACGAGCCCTCCGAGCTGGACAAGGTGTTGCCCGTGCTGGAGAGGATCCAGCAGGACTTCAACGCCTCGGCCGGCGGCGGAAAGAAGATCTCGCTGGCCGACCTGATCGTGTTGGCGGGGTCTGCGGCGGTGGAGAAGGCGGCCAAGGACGCCGGTTACGAGATCTCGGTGCATTTCGCGCCGGGGCGCACCGACGCCTCGCAGGAGAACACCGACGTGGACTCCTTCGCGGTGCTCGAACCACGGGCCGACGGCTTCCGCAACTATGTCCGTCCCGGGGAGAAGGCTCCGCTGGAGCAGCTGCTACTCGAGCGGGCGTACCTGCTGGGCGTCTACGGTCCGGAGCTCACCGTGCTCATCGGCGGCCTGCGGGCCCTCGGTGCCAACCACGGCGGGTCCAAGCATGGGGTGTTCACCGACAACCCGGGGACGTTGACGACCGACTTCTTCGTCAACCTGCTCGACATGAGCACCGAGTGGAAGGCGTCGGAGACCGCGGAGAACGTCTACGTGGGATACGACAGGGCGTCCGGTGCGCAGAAATGGACCGCGACCGCGAATGACCTTGTGTTCGGCTCGAACTCGGTGCTGCGCGCCATCGTCGAGGTCTATGCCCAGGACGACAACAAGGGGCGGTTTGTCGAGGACTTCGTCGCGGCGTGGGTCAAGGTCATGAACAACGATCGGTACGACCTCAAGTGACCTTGGGGCGCTGATCGTCCATACGGTGCGACACCCCGCGAGCCGCAAGCTCGCGGGGTGTCGTGCGTTGCGGGCACGGCCCGCTACACCGAGAAGGTGCGTGCGCCCGGTTCGAGCGGCAGGCGCAGCGCATTCACCAAATAGCTGACCGTCCGATAACTCCCCGCGAGCATCAGCAGCTCGAGGATCGCCTCGTCGCTGTGCTGGCTGGTCAACTGTGCCCATAGTTCGTCGTCTACCGCGCAGTCGAGGTGGAGGGTGTCGCACAGGCGGATGAGGACCCGATCCGCCTCGTCCCAGCATTCATCGGACGGCCCTCCGGTGGTCAGGGATGCGATCTCGTCCTCGCCGAGGCCCGCCTTGGCCGCGAACGCGCTCACGTGGACTCCCCACTCGTACTCGGCGCCACACGACGCGGTCACCCTGTCGATGACGATTTCGCGCTGGCGGAGGGTCAAATGACCCCGATCGAGCAGCCCGGAATTGAAGAATTTGAAGAACAATCGGCGGTCGCGCGCCAAGGTCGTAAAGAGCAGCAGCGGAGGCTTGCCGCGCATGATCGCGTCGACGGCCCGTTGGATGTCGTTCGGCAGCGGTGGTTCGGCGGGCGCAATGCGCGCGCTACGGTTTTTGTAGCGTTGCATGCTGGCACTCTACGCGCGGATGCTACAAAATGTGAAGCGTGACTACGCCGCAGTTCGGCTCGCCGGTGCGTGGCTCGACGTCCGGACGGCCAATCATGGTCGCGCTGGATGCCCTGGGCCGGCGCGGTGCGCTGCGTGTTCTGTGGGAATTGCGCGACGACGCGATGACGTTTCGCGCCCTGCAGGCGGCATCCGAGATGAACCCCGGCTCCCTCAACGCCCGCCTCAAGGAGTTGCGAGCGCTGCACATCGTGGACCACGCCGATGGCGGGTATTACCTCACCGAACAGGGGCTATCGCTGATGACCGCGCTGCGGCCGCTCCAGGCCTGGGCCGACGATTGGGCGCAACGGGGCGGGGTGCGCGATGAGTGAGTCCAGCCACATTATTACCTGCCAGTAACCTACGATGGCGTAAGTTGTCTATCAATAGCTACTGGCCGACGAGTTCAACTACCAAGGCTGGGGTAAACGGGTGACATGAACGAACTGACCTACCTCGAACTACACGGAGACCGGATCGCCTATCGCGATGCCGGTGCAGGCCACGCATTGCTGCTGATCCACGGGATGGCCGGCAGTTCGGCGACCTGGCGCGAGATCATCCCGCAGCTGTCCAAGAAGTACCGCGTCATTGCCCCCGATCTACTCGGCCACGGCATGTCCGCCAAGCCGCGTGGCGATTACTCGTTGGGAGCGTTCGCGGTCTTTCTCCGCGATCTCCTCGACGAGCTGGGGGTGGCCCGCGCCACGGTGGTAGGCCAGTCTCTGGGTGGCGGCATCGCCATGCAGTTCACCCACCAGCATCGGGACTACTGCGAGCGGCTGGCCCTGATCGGCAGCGGTGGCCTCGGCCCCGACCTCAGCCCCGTCCTGCGCTTCCTGTCTGCCCCGGGCGCCGAGCTGGTGCTGCCCATCGTCGCGCCGAAACCGGTGCTGAACCTCGGCAACAAGCTGGCCTCGTGGCTGAATTCGGCCGGGATTCAGTCGCCGCGAGCCGGCGAGATGTGGCAGGCGTACTCCTCGCTGTCGGACGCGCGCACCCGTCAGGCGTTCCTGCGGACGTTGCGCTCGGTGGTCGACTATCGCGGCCAGGCGGTCAGCGCGCTGAACAAGCTGCACGTTGCGGCTGGCTTGCCGACATTGCTGATCTGGGGCGATAACGACCGGATCATTCCCGTCGCGCACGCGTATGCTGCCCACGACGCTGTGGAGGGCAGCCAGCTCGAGGTGCTCGAGGGCGTCGGCCACTTCCCGCACGTGGAAGCCCCCGCGGCGGTGGCCGACATCTTGGAGAATTTCATCGCGTCGACCCAGCCCCAGGAGCACACCGAAAACTCGATGCCAGTTCGGATGTCTTGATCCCGGGTTATCGGCCGAGGTCCCACTGCCCGTAATCGGGCGCCAGAACGTCGTCGACATCGACGTTGATGCCGCCGAGTAGCGGACCGGGGTTCGACGGGCTGTTGACCACCGCCTGATATAGCACCGCCATGGGTTCGCGCGCCCCGTGGGACCACGATCTGGTCTGCCACGCCCAACTGTGCCCGGCACTGGTCGAGTTTCCGATGACACCGTCTCTGATCGCCCACCCACACGCGTTCGCGTGTCCGTAGATGCCGGTGCGGCCCACGCCCAGGACCGAGTTGATGCCCCGAAACCATTCCACCGCAAGGCTATTCCACGTATTGGCGTCGATATCGTCGTCGACACTGAAGAAGATCGGAGCCGAGTTCGGACCGCCTGCCGCGCTGTGCAGTTGCTGAGCGGTCTGAGCGTCGGCCACCCCACCGTCGTGCCCGCGGGTGAAATCCGACGGCGTGGGCCAATTGGGCTTGCCGTACTGATAGTTGCTGACGATGTGCAGACCTGCGGCCCGCAGCGCGTCGGCGTACTCGCGGGTCAGTGGCTTCGCCTCGAAATTCGCTCCCGGCCGGCACAGGGACACGTAGTTCACTACGCCGGCGTAGCCCGCCGCCTTGATCTCATCGGGCGCGATTCGTTTTTCCGCGAAATCAATCAACCTGATGTCGTCGGCGGTTGCCCGCGGGGCATCGGGAGTCGCGACCAGCGGCGCCAGGCTCAGCGCAGCCGGCGCCAGCGCGTATTTGAAAACCTTGCGTCGCGAAACAGATTGCTGTCCGCCGTGTTTACCTGGCGCAGCCGAATGATGCACCGCGCGATGGTAGCAAAATCGCGATCGACCGCGGGCGCCGCTCACGGGCAAGACGGCGTCGCCTATTGGCGTTCGGCTGCCTTTACGAGTCGTCCGGCAAGAAAGCCGACAATGCTGCGCAGAAGAATCAGCATGACGGGTCCGGTGCCCGGCAATCTCTCGGTGAAGGTACCAGTCCAACGGATATCGGTGCCGCCGTTTGGGGTTGGGGTCAGCCGCATTTCGGCGCGATAGTCCTTCGCCGGAAGCGGCGGACCGATCTGCAGATAACCATGCCGACGGTCTTGTTCGTAGGCGATCGTCTTCTCCCGCATGAGCATCGGCCACATGCCCACCTTGCGTACCGTGCCGACTCCGGCGGGCTGCGGATCTCCCTGGCGCTCCCAACTTGACTGGAAGATAAGGGGTTTCGCCCATAGTGACCAACGGGCCCCGTCAGTCTCCAGGCGAAACAGCGCGGCCGCCGGCGCGGTCGTGGTGCGATTGACCTCGAACGCGAAAACCTTGGCGGACACGGCTCACCGACTCGTGCTCACCGTCGCGGCCGCGGGTCGTAGCAGTCGCCCACTGATCAGTGCCGAGAGCCAGCCGGGCGAGAGTCGGCCGCCGGTCGCCATGATGCGATTGCGCAACCCGGGAACGGCCACGGCCCGGCCCTTGTCCATCGCGCGCAGGCCCGCGGCGACGACCGGCTCGGGCGCTGCGAGGCGCCGATAGATGGCGGTGTGGGAGACATCTGATCCAAGCGCGTCGACAAATCCGGTCCGGGTGGGCCCAGGGCACAACGCGGTCACGGTAACGCCCGACCCGCGGGTCTCCGCCCACAAGGCTTGGCTCAGTGACAGCACGAAAGCCTTCGACGCGCCGTAGGTCGCCTGATAGGTCCCGGGCTGGAACGAGATGGTGGAGGCGACGTTGACGATGCCGCCGCGCCCACGGGCCAGCATTCCCGGCAGCACCGCATGGGTCAGCCGGACCAGCGCGTCGACGTTGACCGCCACCAGCTCGTGCTCGCGGTCGGCATCGAGCTCGGAAAACCGGCCATAGGTGCCGAACCCGGCGTTGTTCACCAGCACCTCGACGACACGGCCGTCGAAACGGGCGGTGAGCGCGTCGACACCGGCGGCGGTGCCGAGATCGCCGGCCACGACTTCAACCGCAATGTCTGGCGCGCTGTCGCGCACCTGCTGCGCCACCGCGCTGAGTCGACGTTCGTCACGCCCGGCGAGCAGCAGCGACAGGCCGCGCTTGGCCAGCTGGTCGGCGAAGATCGCGCCGAAGCCCGAGCTCGCGCCGGTGATCACCGCCCAGCCTGTCCCCTTGTCCAGTTGGATCGACATGTGCGCTTCCTTTCAGCAATGTGAATGGCTTTAACATACTCAGCGATGTTAATGTCGTCAACATGGCCGAGCAGAAGCCGTCCGGGCCCGCCGGGACCCGCCGCGACAGCTACCACCACGGCGATCTCAAACGGGCGCTGACCAGCGCCGCGCTGTCGCTGGTGGCCGAGCGCGGACCGAAAGGCTTCAGTTTGACCGAGGCGGCGCGGCGCGCAGGCGTCAGCGCAGCTGCCCCCTACCGGCACTTCGCGGACAAGGCACATCTGCTCGCCACCGTCGCCGAACAGGGATTTCTCGAGCTGCACGTGGCGCTGGCCGCCGCTACCGAAGCCGCATCGGACCCGGTAGCCAGGTTGATCGAAATCGGGCGCGCCTATGTGCGCTGGGCCGTCACCCATCCTGATCAGTACCGGGTCATGTTCGGCGCCGACACCGACAAGACGCAGCACCCGAGCCTGTCCATCGCCGCCGAGCAGGCTTTTGGTGAGCTGCTCGAGGTGGTCGCGCTATGCCAGGCGACGGGGATCCTGGGCGGTCAGGAGCCGCGTCAGGCTGCCGGGCCGCTCTGGTCGCTGGTCCATGGCATCGCGTCTCTTGCCATCGATGGTGAGCTGCGCAACGTCGGTATCGACCAGGATCCCGAGGACATGGTCGCCGACGCGCTGT
This sequence comes from Mycobacterium numidiamassiliense, assembly GCF_900157365.1. Classification (GTDB taxonomy): domain Bacteria; phylum Actinomycetota; class Actinomycetes; order Mycobacteriales; family Mycobacteriaceae; genus Mycobacterium; species Mycobacterium numidiamassiliense. The sequence goes on from NZ_FUEZ01000004.1 coordinate 3,198,602, forward strand.
CCGAGCTGTTTGATCGCTGAGGCGGCACGCCAGCAAACAAATATCAGCCTTCTTCACCCACCCTTCCGGCCTATGGCGCACAACATAATTCATCCGTGAAACCGGGTTCGGGTGTCCGCGCGACAGTTATCCCGTTGGTCCGCGTCGCGGGATAAATGCGGCGAAACTAGTATTGAGGGGCACCGATGGCGCGTTGCGTCGATTAGCTGATCGAACTATAGTCTGGACACATGTCCAGTTTGCTGTCGGGGAGTTCGGGAGCTCGTTGATCGCGACGGATTCGGCGCCCTTCCGCGTTCGTTAACCAGCAAAGAAGAGTTGAGTATGCGAATTGCCTTGCTGTCCTACCGTAGTAAGACTCATTGCGGCGGGCAGGGCGTCTATGTGCGCCATCTCAGCCACGGTCTAGTGGAGCTGGGTCACGACGTCGAAGTATTTTCCGGGCAGCCCTATCCAGAATTGCTTGATCCACGGGTGCGGCTGACCAAGGTGCCCAGCCTCGACATGTACCGGGAGCCTGACCCGTGGCGCATTCCGCGCCCGAGCGAGATCCGCGACTCGATCGACTTGCTCGAACTGTTGACGGTGTGGACGGCGGGTTTTCCCGAGCCGCGAACGTTCACGCTCCGGGCGGCCCGGCTGCTGACCGAACGGGCCGGCGATTTTGACGTCATTCATGACAACCAGAGTCTGGGCACCGGACTGCTGACCATGGCCAACGCGGGACTGCCGGTGGTGGCCACCGTGCACCATCCCATCACCCGGGACCGGGTGCTTGATCTCGCCGCCGCGCGATGGTGGCGGAAACCGTCGGTGCGTCGCTGGTACGGGTTTTCGAAGATGCAGGAACAGGTGGCGCGGCAGATCCCGGACCTGTTGACGGTCTCGTCGTCATCGGCCGCCGATATCGTCTCCGATTTCGGCGTCTCCCCCGATCAGCTCCACGTCGTGCCGTTGGGGGTGAACACCGAACTCTTCCAGCCTCTTTCGGGCCCCCGTGAACCTGGCCGGGTGATGGCCATCGCGAGTGCCGACACCCCGCTGAAAGGCGTCGCCACCCTGCTCAAAGCCGTCGCCAGGCTCCGGGTGAACCGCGATCTCGAATTGCGGCTCGTCGCAAAAGTGGAACCTAACGGTCCCACGCACAAACTCATCGCCGAATTGGGCATCTCCGACATCGTTCACATCACCAGTGGCCTGTCCGATTCCGAGCTCGCCGCCTTATTCGCGTCGGCCGAAGTAGCCTGCATTCCGTCGCTCTACGAAGGATTTTCGCTGCCCGCGGTGGAAGCAATGGCGAGCGGGACGCCGGTCGTCGCGAGTCGGGTGGGCGCATTGCCCGAGGTCCTGGGCACCGATGGCGCCTGTGCCGAGTTGGTGCCACCAGCCGATGTTGATGCACTGACCGCCGCGCTTGGTGCCCTTCTGGATTCGCCGGAAAAGCGCCGGAGTTTGGGTAAGGCGGGGCGGGCACGGGCAGTCGACGTGTTCAGTTGGGAGGCCGTCGCCGCTCAGACCGTGCGCGTATACGAGCGTGCGATCGCCCGCACGGCCGCCGCCGAGGGCGGGTCGCAATGCTGACAGTCGATTTCGACCGGCTCGGCATCGGCCCGGGCGCAAAGGTTATCGACGTGGGCTGCGGGGCCGGCCGGCACGCATTCGAAGCCTATCGGCGCGGGGCCGACGTCATCGCTTTCGACCAGGACGAGTCCGAATTGCAATCGGTGGACACCATTCTGCGTGCGATGGCCGAGACCGGTGAAGCGCCCGCCGCGGCGTCGGCGAAGGCCGTTGCCGGCGACGCGCTGAGCCTGCCGTATGCCGACGAGACGTTCGACTGCGTCATCGCGTCGGAAATCCTGGAACACATTCCGCACGACGACGCCGCCATCAGCGAACTCATTCGGGTGCTCAAAGTCGGCGGCACGCTTGCGGTTAGCGTGCCGCGGTGGCTTCCCGAGCGGGTGTGCTGGCTGCTCTCCGAGGATTACCACAGCAACGAGGGCGGCCATGTCCGCATTTACCGCGCCAACGAGCTGCGCGACAAGATCAGCGGTGGCGGGATGGAATTGACTCATTCCCATCACGCCCATGCTCTGCATTCGCCGTTCTGGTGGCTGAAATGTGCTGTTGGCGTTGAGAATACTGATCATCTGGCGGTGACTGCGTACCACAAATTGTTGGTGTGGGATTTGATGCAGCGGCCGAAGATAACCCAGCTTGCCGAGTCATTGCTCAATCCGCTGGTCGGCAAGAGCGTTGCGATGTACTTCCACAAACCGCGGGCGGTGGAAAGTCAGGCCAAACCGGGACGTTCAGTTGCGTCGATTTAGCCCTCCGGCGGTTCCGGGTGTCCTTACCCCGGAGCAATGCCACAAGACCGCACTGTCGATCGCTGCCGCGCAGGAGTCCTCCGGCGCCATCCCGTGGTTTGCGGGTGGGCATACCGATCCGTGGGACCACATTGAGTCGGCGATGGCACTCACCGCGGCGGGTCTCCTCGAGCCGGCGCGGGCCGCCTTTGAGTGGAGTCGGCGCATGCAACGTCCCGACGGTTCGTGGCCCATCCAAATCCGTTCGGGGACAATCGAAGACGCCAATAGCGACAGCAATTTCTGCGCCTACATCGCCACCGGGGTCTGGCACTACGCATTGGTCACCGGAGACAAATCCTTTGCCGCAGCGATGTGGCCGGTGGTGCGCAACGCCATCGATTTCGTCGTCGACTTGCAGGTCGGCTTCGGCGAGATCTGTTGGGCCCGAGGCGAAGACGGACCAGTACCCGAAGCCCTGTTAACCGGGTGCGCCAGCATCTACCACAGCATCCGGTGCGCGCTGGCCCTGGCCGCCGTCGTCGGCGAATCGCAGCCGGAATGGGAACTGGCAGTGGGCCGGTTGGGCCACGCACTCGTCGCGCACCCAGAGGCGTTCAGCGAGAAGGACCGCTACTCGATGGATTGGTACTACCCGATCCTCGGTAGCGCTCTGCGGGGCCCGGCGGCCGATGCGCGAATCCGCCAGCGCTGGGACAACTTTGTGGTCGGCGACCTCGGCATTCGCTGTGTCGACGACCGGCCGTGGGTGACCGGTGCCGAGACGTGCGAACTGGTCATGGCGCTTGACGCCATCGGCCACCGGTCGGCTGCGCACCGGCAGTTCGCCGCGATGCAGCATCTACGCGAGGACGACGGTTCGTACTGGACCGGTTTGGTGTTCGCCGACGGGAAACGCTGGCCCGAGGAGCGCACCACCTGGACCGGGGCCGCGATGATCCTTGCGGCCGACGCACTCTCGGACACGACCGCCGGCGCTGGGATCTTCCGCGCCGAAGGGCTGCCGCTGGGCCTGCAGACCGACTTCGATTGTGAATGCGTGGTCAGCGGGCCGGGCCGCTGACGTCGATCTGCTCTCCGGGCTGACCACCGGTGCGTTCGAGCACCCGCAGCGAGCCGGTCGCCGACACCTCACGGAATTGACCGGAATCGATTGCGCGGCAATAGATGTAGTATGGCGGTCGGCCGCCGTCCTTGGGGTCTGGGAACACGTCATGGATGACCAGCGCGCCGCCTCGGGTCACCCACTTGGCCCATCCCTCGAAGTCCTGGTTGGCCGCCGCCTCGGAATGGCCGCCGTCGATGAACAAGAACCGCAGCGGTGAGCGCCAGCCCCTGGCCACCACCGGCGAGCGCCCCACGACGGCCACGACGTGCTCATCGAGCCCGGCGGCGTCGAGCGTGCGGCGAAACGTCGGCAGCGTGTCGAACAGCCCGGTGACCTCGTCGACCAATGAGGTGTCGTGGAATTCCCAGCCGGGTTGATGTTCCTCCGAGCCGTGGTGGTGGTCGACCGTGTAGACCACGCTGTCGGTCTGCTGTGCGGCGGCGCCGAGCAACAGGGTGGACTTGCCGCAATAGGTGCCGATCTCGACACCCACTCCTGAGTCGAGGTAGCGCAAAGCGGCGTCGTATAGCGCCCTGCCCTCGTCACTGGGCATGAACCCGGTCACCTGCTCGGCCAGGGCAAACAAGCGCTCGCGTGCTGCACTGGTGTGGGTGTTGGTCATCAGCTGAACCTAAACGTCGGGCTAGTCGGCGCTTCGTCCGCCCCGCTCAGCGGTTGTGGCGCGCTCGATTTACCATCATGCTGTGCGCGCTCTACTTCTCCGAAAGTCTGTTGGTGCTGGCCTCGCGGCGGTGGTCAGTGCACCCTTGCTGACGTTGACCGCCGCCGTGCTGCCGTCCGGGCTTCCCGGGGCAGCGCCTTCGGCCGTTGCCAGTTGCCCACAGGTTCAGGTGGTCTTCGCTCGCGGCCGACTAGAGTCGCCGGGGCCAGGAGCAGTCGGCAACGCATTCATCAGCGACCTGCAATCCAAGGTCTCGAAGAATGTCGGGTCCTACGCGGTGAAGTACCCCGCCGACACGCAGGTCGACATCGGCGCCAACGACATGAGCCATCACATCCAGGACATGGCCGCCAACTGCCCGGACACCAAGCTGGTGCTGGGCGGCTACTCGCTGGGCGCGGCGGTCACCGACGTGGTGCTCGCGGCGCCCATCGGCGCATTCGGTTTCGACAGCCCCCTGCCGGCGGGCATGGACCAGCACATCGCCGCCGTCGCGCTGTTCGGTAACGGAAGCCAGTGGGTGGGTCCGATCACGAACTTCAGCCCGACCTACAACGACCGCACCATCGAGCAGTGCCACGGCGCCGATCCCATCTGCAACCCGGCGGACCCGAACACCTGGCAGGACAACTGGCCACAACATCTTGCCGGGGCGTATATCAGCTCGGGAATGGTCAACCAGGCCGCCGACTTCGTCGCAGGCAAGGTCTAGGACAGCACTAGGCCGGCGACCACTCGCCGCGGGCGATGAGAACATCGCGCAGTAAATCGGCGCGATCGGTGATGATGCCGTCCACGCCGATGTCCAGAAGCGCCCGCATCGCTGCCGGGTCGTCGACCGTCCAGGCGTGCACCTGACGGCCCGACGCATGAACGGTCCGGACCAGTCCGGGCGTGATGACGGTCAGACGACCGAGCCGTGGCGGCAGTTGTAGGCAGTCGCTGTCGTGCAGGATCCGCCAGGCATACGCCCGGGTGGCGGGCGTCTTGGCGGCCAGAAGCGCGGGGAACGCGGCCGTCCCGGCCGAACTCGCGACCCGCTTGGACAGCAGGCCCAGCGCGCGGCGCCTGCGCCGATCGGAGAAGGACGTCACCAGCACTCGGTCGTGCGCGTTCAACCGCTCGATGACGTCGACGGTCGGCTCGACGGCCGAAGCGGCTTTGATATCGATGTTGACCCGCATATCCGGCAACGCGACAAGGAGTTCTTCCAGGGTCGGGATCGACTCCCCTGCGCCTAAATCCGCCGTGCGCACTTCCGGCCACGACAGCTGGTCGATCGCACCCGCAACTCCCGACGTGGGCGGCAGCGAGCGATCGTGCAGGATCACGGCGACGCCGTCACGGGTTGCCCGAACGTCGGTCTCGACATGGCGAAATCCGAGCTTCGCCGCCTCGTGAAAAGCACCCATGGAGTTCATGGGCAGCCGGAACGCGGTAAATCCCCTGTGCGCCATGGCAATCCGTCCAGGGCAGCGCAGAAATTCCATGCTGGGCTCGTCCTGATCGCCGATCGGCATTGCCATCACCTGCCTCGTGGCCGCGTTGTTGACCAGCTGAGGCACAGGCTACGGCGTAGCTTCAGCGCAGGTTGGTCGGGCCAAACCTTCGACAATGGGTCACCGCAGCCTGTCGGGGTTGAGGTAGTCCGGCATTTGCCCAGCTCCGGGCACGATGACGTACCTTATTAGCGCGAGGTCACGCACGAGGAGGACAAACGATTCCCGCCGCACGCCAGCAGAGTGGCAACGCACGTCGGCGCCATGAACGGCGCAACGCCGACCGCCGAGCCTCCGGCCAGCGCTGGCAGACGATTCTCAAGGGAGCTGCCGAGGTCTTCCGCCGTGAGGGGTTCGCGCGGGCCCGCCTGGAGGACGTCGCTGTCGAGGTCGGGATCAACCGTGCGTCGCTCTACTACTACGTCGGTACCAAGGAGGAGTTGCTCGTTGCGCTGATCGAACAGCCGGCTTTTACGATGACCCGGCACTGTCGTGAGGCGCTCGAGTCCGATGCGCCGGCCGATGAGAAATTACGCCGCGCTTTGCAGGCCTTCATCGAAGATCTGATCACCCATCCGGAAGTCGTTCTGTTGTTCAGCGAAAGTCATTACCTGGCGGCCATTCCCCAAGCATCTGACATCGTCACCAACGCCGACGCCTACGGCAAAACGCTGCTGGCCATCATCGAGCAGGGCATCGTATCCGGCGTCTTCCGCAACGATCTCGACCCCCGGCTGGTCATGCTTGGCATCCTCGGTATGCACAACTGGATTCATCGTTGGTACGTCCCCGGTGGGCGGAACTCGCTGACCGAGATTGGTGATGTCTTTGCGGCTATGGTGCTGTCCGGCCTGCGCCCCTGAATCCACGGATACGTAATCACGCTGCTGAGCTACTGCGCCGAGCTGCATTGACGCGGTAACGGGGCTGGGATTGGATGCAATCTGCACCCAGCCCCCGCTGTCATCGGCTGAGAGGATCCGCAATGCCACGCCTGAATCCCGTTCCTCGGGGTGAGGTCAGCGACGAATTCACGCTGAACATGTACGACTTCATGTTCGGCGATCGTGACCCGGTCGCCGAGCCTGGGACGATCGGCGGGACTCCGGGCAACTGGTGGACCGTGATGGCGCAGTCCCCCGCTGCACTGCGTCATGCTGTTCGCGGCTTCCGGATGTACCAGCAAGAGGTCAACATCCGGCCGGACCACCGCGAGCTGGGCCAGATCAGGGCCGGGTGGGTGGTCGGCAGCCAATTCGTCTTCTCTCAGCACTGCAAAGCGTGCCGATCGGCGGGGCTGTCCGAGGAGAAGATCGCGGCCATTCCATCGTGGGAAACGGCGGACTGCTTCGATCACGACGAGCGACTGCTGCTGGCCTACGCGGATTGCCTTGCAGGACAACACGGTCGAGTGCCCGAGCGGCTGTTCGTCCAGCTGCGGGAGGTCTTCACCGACCGGGACATCCTCGAATTCACGTACGTCACCACCATGTATGTGATGCATGCGATCATGTCGCGGGCATTGCGGCTGGAGTTCGACGACGTCGATGATCCGACCGTGGAGGTGGCCGACCCGGACGGGGGCGGTTCGCTGGACATTGGTGCGGCCACGTCCGGGGGTGCCTGACGTGGCCGAGCTCAGGCCTCGTAGGTGACCTGATACCAGTGCCGCACCGGCTTGTGGGTCTTGTCGGCCTGGCCGGTGTCCGTCGCACTCACCACATTGACGTCGCGGGCGTCGGGATGGTGGGCCTCGATATAACGCTCCAGCTCGTGGATAAGCGCGCTATGCGGCTGTTCAGGGTTGGCAAGGGCTTTGGCTCGATGTGTCTGCGGCACACCGCGAATTATGCCGATGCCGCGGCGATAACGCAGCTTCCGCTATTGCCGTGCTCTGCAAGGGTCGTTGATTGCCCTACCCGTCGGTGTTCTGCCTGGCCCGCAACCCGACATAGCCGAGCACCAGCCCGGCGCCGATTTCCCCGGCGGCCGGGAGTGCAATTTGGCGCTAACGCGAGGAGGCGGCGAAACGAGACGCCGCTGCGTGCTCATACATCAAGCAGCCAAAACGATTAGCTGAAGACCACCGACGAATCGAATTCGCGGGTGAGATACGTCGGAACCCCTCAGGCCGGGGTGTCGGAGCTAGAGTACACGCGGAAATCACGGAAACCAGCGACTGCTTTGCTGCCCAATTCTGCAGAGCCTCGACCCGTCCGAAATGACGGGTGGCGGCGCATCGCTTCCTCGCGCTCACGCTCAACGCGGTGTGCGGCAATCCACGCTGGATGTGACTGAAGGAATATAACCGTCGCACCGGATGTATTCGCCACGATTGTCACTCCTCCCAGAGCAATCCAACTCTGCTGCAAAGCTACGAATGTGTTATGCGTTCGTGTCCAGGATGCCCAGGCAATCCTGAGACCAAACCACGCGCCAGCATGAGAATTAGCCGTGAATTCGTGGTAAATCCCGAGCTAGTACCGTGCCGCCGTGCGATTTGGAGCCTGCTTCGACCCGAATGGTAACGACGGCCACCGACAAATTCGGGTTTCGACCCCGTAGGCGCGGGGCTGCTATCGTCGCTTGCTTATGCCCCCGATGGACCGTCGCCGCATGATCTTGACGACAGGGATCGGCGTGCTGGCGGCCGCGCTTCCCGTCCCTGAAGCCCACGCCTACCCGTCTCGGTCGGATGCGCCGGTGCCGCGCGCCCCCAGCGGCCAGAGCGGGGCCTATATCTTTCAAGACGAGTTCGACGGCCCGGCCGGATCGGCCCCCGACCCGTCGAAGTGGACCGTCGCCAAGGCTCGCGAGGTCATCAAGGACCCGACCTACTGGGAGCTGCCCGAGCACATCGGGCAGTACCGCGACGATCGGCGCAATGTGTTCGTCGACGGCAACTCCAACCTCGTTCTGCGCGCCGCCAAAGACGGGCCCACCTACTTCAGCGGCAAGGTGCAAAGCAATTGGCGGGGCGGCGTCGGCCACACCTGGGAAACCCGGATCAAGCTGAACTGCCTCACCCCCGGCGCGTGGCCGGCCTACTGGCTGGGCAATGACGACCAGGGCGAGATCGACGTGATGGAGTGGTACGGAAACGGCAGCTGGCCGTCGGCCACCACCGTGCACGCCAAATCGAATGGCGGCGAGTGGAAGACCCACAACATCGCGGTCGACAGTGCCTGGCATACCTGGCGATGCCAGTGGGATGAAACCGGCATCCGGTTCTGGAAGGACTACGCCGACGGCGCGGCCCCCTACTTCGACGTGCCGGCGACCTCGCTACCGGACTGGCCGTTCAACGGCCCCGGCTACACCGTCTATCCGGTGTTCAACCTCGCGGTGGCCGGTTCCGGCGGCGGCGATCCCGGGCCCGGCAGCTACCCCGCCGACATGCTCGTCGACTGGATACGCGTCTGGTAACGAGCAATGTCGCCGCCATGACCGGGCGAGCTAGGGGGACACGGATTCCGCGTCGATCGGAATTGCGATCTCATTGCGACGCCGAAACGGCAGCGTCCACGGCGGGTCGTAGAACCAGGCATCGGCCTCGCCGATTGGTTGGATGCCGTTGTCCTGCAATGCTTTGCTGAGCTCGCTGGTACGTGCAGCAACCGCCTTGGGGCTGCGGTCGCCGGTGAATTTCAGCACTGCCACCGTCTCTGGCGGCACGGTGATCAAGCGGACTTGATCATCGTTGGGCGTGGGTAGCGTCTCCATGGTCCACTTCGACGGCATGAAGAACCGGATGACAAAGCCATGATCCGGGCCGGCGGTCTGAACGACTGGTGCTGTCATCGCGATCTGCTGGCCGCCCGTCTCGCTGACGGGCGCCGTCATCGAGATCGTCTGGTTGCGTTGGTTGGCGCCGAAGATGTAACCCGCCAACCGACGAAAGCCAATATTGCGAGCGCGATCCTCGTTGTCGATCACCGTCGTTTCGGCTGCAATCCGCGGACCATAGCTCCGCAGTTCGACGGTGTCAGTGAGCCGGCGGCGCGTATGTTTCGGCTCCTCGGTCCCCACCCGAATGCCCACTACCGCTACGACGGACTCGATGATCTGTTGGGCGAGCTTGGTCGGCTTCATCAGCGAGATCATTCCCTTCATGCTCGATTGAGAAACCAGACATGGCTGGACAACATCGTCGCGAACGCGCACCAGGCCGGGTACAAGAGCAGGGGCGCGGCGCGCTTGCCCTGTACCTTTACCGCGCGGCGGGCCAGGTCGGCGCTGCTCGCGGTGAGGACCGCCGCTGCAATCGCAGAGGTGCCCAGCAGTCGACGATCAAAGAACAGCCAGGTCCAGCTTGCGTTCAACACAAGGTTTGCGCCCAGCGCCGCGATGTATCGGCGACGCTCTACCAGTTGCCCGGTGCGCTCCGTCTCATCGAGTGTGTTTGCTGATACAACGGCGATGTCGGCGTACAGCGCCGGCCACACAATCGGAAACGCTTGCTGCGGAGGCTGATAGGACGGCTTACGCAATGATCGGTACCACGGCAACGCGGCCGGCCGGCTCGCCAGGCCACCGACGACGGCGGTGGCCGTGACGGCCACGGCGGCGGGTAACAGAGTTCGTGCCTGCACGTGCAGCTCCCCGGTTGAATGTTCAGTAGGGGTTATTGAGCCACGTTCGTGGTTGTCCGACAAGGGCGCTCGTCCTCCAAACGCAATGTCACCCGGCACTTGTGTTGCGCGTCTGACGGGCGTAGCTGCGGGAGCGATTCAGCCGTCACTGATTGGTCGATCGGCGTGTGCAGAATCAACCGAGCGCGAGGCAGCGTTCGAGAAGGGCCACCGTTGGTGGCTGTCGGAACGCCAGCACCATGTGCTCGCAGCCGAGTCGCTCGAATTCGGGCAGCAGCGCAAGCTGCTCATCCACCTGGGTAAGTTCCGCCGGGTGTAGCGACACCTGTGCGGAACGCTGGACGTCGGCGGGGTCACGCCCCACGTAGGCACACGCTTTGTCGAGTCGAGTGTTCACGGCGCCCCATCTCTGAGGCCCCTCGTGCCCTGGCATGTTCCAGACGTCGGCGTGGCGCGCGATGACACGCAACATCTTCGGTTCGCTGCCGCCGATCACGATCGGTGGGTGTGGGCGCTGAAGTGGTTTGGGCTCGCAGAGCGCATTCTCGAGAGCGAAGAACTGCCCGTCGAAAGTGACCGATTCTTCGGTCCAGAGCTTACGGATCACGGTCAGTGCCTCATCAACCATCGCGACCCGGATGCCGGGGCTGGGAAACTCGATTCCGTATCCGCGGTGCTCGGCCTCGTGCCAGCCGGCACCGATCCCGAAGTTCAGCCGTCCACCGGAAATGTGGTCGACGGTGACGGCCATGTTGGCGAGGATCGCGGGGTTCCGGTATGTCACACCCGAGACCAGGCAGCCGATCCGCGCCCGTTTGATCACCACAGCCATGGCGGCCAGCGTGGTCCAACCCTCGTATACGGGGTCGGTGTGCTCCATCGGGCCGTAGAAGTGGTCGTAGTCCCACACCGCTTCGAAACCAAGGCGATCGGCGGTGGTCCAGAGCTCCTCAAGTTCGGCAAACTCGAATTTCAGATCGAATTTGAGTGAAATGAGCACGTAGCGATCCTAAATTCAGCGACGTAGGTTGGCAGCGGCAAATGGGCAAAATTCCTACGATGTCGCCCGATGGCAAGACGTCAGACGTGCTCCATTCAGGAGATGAGCGATGTCACGGTCGGCTTTGCGGGACAGATATCGAATTCGATTGTGCGGGTTGCCAGTTAGGAATCGTGGGCTGAGTGGGTAAGTAGGGCAGACGCACTCCGGATTCGCTACCCGGGCTACGCGGGTGCGACCGGACGTTCTAACTGGCCGGAATCCGATCTCCGGCGAACCACGCGCTCGTCACAGCGTGGGTCTGCGGCGGCGGAAAGTGGGTGCCCGGTGAGCCCAGCTGACCGACTTTGACCGTCCACACCGGCCCCGAGCGGTCAATGCCGCTCCCGTCGCCCTGATTCGGCAGCGACAGCACGGCGGGATTGGCACCGGAATTCCCACACCCGTAGGCGCCGACGTATCCGTCGTCGCGTCCGCCCCAGGCCCCGCCGTTGCGCAGCAGGCAGTGGGTGCCGTCGTCGAGAGCCAGCGCGAAGGGGTCCGGCGACGCCGTCGGTTGCACGGGCGAGAGCGGACCGTGGTAGGAAACGCGATGCAGCAGCTTGTCCCACGGATTGTCAACGCACAGAAGCGATCCCGGTGTCGACGGCCAACAGGTGGCGGCACCGGCCGCGCTGGGCGAGCACGCGTAGACATTGGCGGCCACGGCCGAGGGCGAGGGATCGGTGCAGTCGGTGACGACGGCGACGTTGCCGTCGGGGGGTGCCTCTTTGTAGCCGTTGACGGCTTGCCCCTGGGACCCGACGGCAATCGTGGTGATCACCTGAGTGGGTGGCGGATCGGCGCTGGCGGGCAACGCAGTGGGTAATACAGCCACCGCCGTTATGGCGATGGCTACGGCGACAAGTCGCAATGCGTCCATCCGGCTAACACTGCTCCACCTGGGCCCCATTGTGAATGGCCCCTTCGGCAAATCAATGAGTGAGCAGCGCGACCGCGCTTGAGGGTTTGCTGCCCGGGTGACGTAGATCCGACTTGGGCAACCAGGCAAGAGGGCGCATCCAGATCGGTAAGCGGTGCAGTCGGTACGCGGCCTCGAGCAACGATTCCGCTTCGAGGGTCCGCCAGCCGAGGTTTTCGAAGAATGCCAGCCCGTTCTCGGGTGCGAACTTGAACGGTGCGCTTTCGGCTATCCCGTCAACATTCTTATTGATGCGCTTCCGCAGACCAGGAAAGGCGAAATCGAGCATCCACCACGTCACCTCGGGCCGTTTGATCGCGCCCGAAAGTGCTTCGATGTCCTGGTATTCGAGGTACATCGACAGACCTTCGGTCAGCACGAAGGCTTTCGTCGCGCCGTTCAACGCGTCGTCGAAGAACGCGTCCCGGGCGGTCGGCTCGGCGAGGTCAACGGCGGTTCGGGTCAGGCGACAGCGCGGGGTTTGATCGGCAAGCAGCTCGGTCTTCTCCGCGAGCAGCTTGGGTAGGTCGGCCTCGATCCAGGTGAGCTCGGCCGGGAGGTCTAGCCGATACGGCCGGGTGTCTAGACCGGCGGCGAGGTTCAGCACGCGGTCGCAGCCATTGGTGAGTGCGTCGGCGATGGCGTCGTCGATGATCTTGGTGCGCGCGACCAGCCACCAACCGCTGCGGTCCTGCCACGGCACGCCTGCGACGATGGCGCGGCCGTGCTCGCCGGCGAGACGCTCGGCGAGCGGGTCGTGGAACAACGCGTCGGGCCGCGCCGATTCGGTTGCGCGGTGCAACGCCGTCCACCGGGCCGTATCGGAAACGTGGGTGATCGTGTGACCGTTGCTTGGCATACGTTGCGTTATAGCACCCGCCACCCGGAGATTGCGTGCCTCCGCGGGAACGACGCTCATGACCGTTGACGGGGTCGGAGTAGCGTGCGCTCATGCCTGCTCGCAACCGCCGCTTCCTGCTCCGCAACCGCCCCTCCGAGCGCATCGGCCCGGACACCTTCGAGCTCGTCGAGGAGGCCGTGCCCGCGATAGGCGACGGCGAGGCGCTGGTCCGCGTTGACTGGATCTCGCTGGACCCGACGAACCGGACCTGGATCAACGACACACCGACCTACCTGCCGCCGGTCGGTATCGGCGAGGTCATGCGTGCGGGCGGGCTCGGCGAAGTCGTGGAGTCCAAGAACCCGAATTATCGGGTGGGCCAGATTGTGCAGGGGCTCGTCGGCTGGCAGGAGTACCTCGTCGCCTCGGACACACAGCCGTTGTTCCCGGTCGACGTCGCCGACGGGGTTTCGCCCAGCGCCTACATGGGGGCGCTGGGCACGACAGGGCTGACGGCATGGGTCGGGATACGCGACATCGGCAAGCCAAAGCCGGGTGAGACCGTCGTCGTCTCGGCGGCCGCCGGCGCCGTCGGCTCGATCGCCGGGCAGCTTGCCAAGGCCGACGGCGCACGCGTCGTCGGGATCGCCGGCGGTCCGGAGAAGTGCGCGCTGCTGACCGAGCAGCTCGGCTTCGACGCCGCCGTCGATCACCGCGCCGACGATTGGGCCGCCCAGCTCGCCGCGGCGACGCCCAACGGCATCGATGTCGACTTCGAGAACGTCGGCGGCAAAATCATGGACGCGGTCTTCGCCCGGCTGAACATCGGTGCGCGCGTGGCGTTGTGCGGGCTGATCTCCGGCTACAACTCGGCCGATCCGCCACCCGGTCCGCGCGTGTTCGGGAATCTGTTGATTCAGCGCGCGACGCTGCAGGGCTTCATCGTGCTCGACCACCTTGGCCGCGCGCCCGACGCGATCCGCGAGATCGCGGGCCTGATTGCCGAGGGGAGGCTCACTCCGCTCGAGACCGTCGTCGAAGGCTTCGAGCAGTTGCCGACGGCGATCAACATGCTCTTCGACGGCAAGAACACCGGCAAGCTCGTCGTCAAGACGAGCTAGCTCCGCGGCTTCAATTTCTTGGGATCGGTAGCCGATGGCGCCGTCTGTACTTGCTGCAACGACGACGCCAGCGAGGCGCCGCCTCAAGAAAGGGAAGACAGACATGAACATCCTGCCCACCGGCATCGAAGAACAGATCAAGCGCGTCGACCGCCAGCGGAGCCTCTACATCGGGATCAGCACCGGCCTCCTTGCGGTCTGGAGCTTTTACCGGCTGATCTGGACGCTCTACCTCGCAATGACGTTCGGCTGGTTCTTTGGGTCGATGGCCTTCTCGCTGGTGCTGTGGGGCGTGGTCGGCACCGTCGCGGGGCTCACCTCCTATGGCTTCCTGACCCGCTACTCACGAGGGTCTTGACGTCGAGCCACGAAAAGCTCCGAACCCGCCCAAGGTTCGGAGCTTTTCGCTGTGCTGCCTAGAGTTGGATCCAGGCCGACTTGGTCTTCATGTACATGTCGATGCCCTCTTTGCCGAACTCGTGGCCCCAGCCGGATTGCTTGTGGCCGCCGAACGGCACGTCGTGGTCGAAGACCAACTGGCAGTTCACCTGGACGCTGCCGGCGTGCAGGCGCTTGAGCATCCGGTGGGCCCGGCCGACATCCTGCGTCCAGGCGGTGGCCGCCAGGCCGTACGTGGTGTCGTTGGCCATCGCGACGGCCTCGTCCTCGTCGTCGAACGGCAGGATGGTGACGACGGGCCCGAAGATCTCCTGCTGGTAGAGCCGCATGCCCGGGTCGACGTTGGTGAGCACCGTCGGGTGCACGAAGTAGCCCTTGCGATCCAGCCGGTAGCCGCCGGTGACCACCTCGACGCCGTCGCTGCGGCCCTCGTCGATGAAGCCCATGACGCGGTTCAGCTGCTTCTGGCTGATCAGCGGGCCGCTGACGCAGCCCTCCTCGCTGGGGGCGCCGAGCTTGAACGTATTCGCCATCATGGCAACGCCTTCCACGACGCGGTCGTACACGCCGCGCTGGGCGAATATCCGCGATCCGCAGACACAGCCCTGGCCGGAATGCACGAAGATGCCCAGCGATGCCATCAGGAGCGCCTTGTCCATGTCGGCGTCGTCGAAGATCAGCACCGGCGACTTCCCGCCGAGTTCGAGCGTGACCTTCTTCAGGTTGCCGGCCGACGCCCGCACGATCTCCTTGCCGATTTCGGTCGACCCGGTGAAGGCGACCTTCTCGACGTCGGGGTGCGCGGTGATCGCCGCTCCCGCGGTGTGGCCGTAGCCCGTCAGCAGGTTGGCGACCCCCTCGGGGACACCCGCTTCGTGGATCAGCTGGTCGAGCAGCAGCGCCGAAAGTGGTGTCTCTTCAGCGGGTTTGACGAGCACGCTGCAGCCCGCGGCGAGCGCAGGTGCGAGCTTGGCGCTCGCATTGAAGATCGGCCCGTTCCACGGGAAGATCAGGCCCACTACGCCGTAGGGCTCCTTCAACGTGTAGGCGTGCATGTCGACGAAGGAGTCCGTCGCGATGCCGTCGGTCTTCACGTCGTACGCGACGCCGTTGATCTTCGAACACCAGCCGGCGTAGTAGCGGAAGAACTCCGAAACGGTGGACATCTGCAGCGTTGCCTGCATGAGCGGCATGCCGGTGTTGAGCGAATCGAGCTGAGCGAATTCGTCGGCATGCTCGTCGATCAGGTCCGCGATCCGCCACATGACCTTGGCCCGCTCGCGACCCGGCAGCTGGGACCAGACGCCCGACTCGAAGGAGGCCTTCGCCCGGGCGGCGGCCTCGTCGACCGCTTCCGGCCCGCAGTCGGTGAACTCGGTTATCGGCTCTTCGGTTGTGGGATCGATGACTTGAATGACATCGCCCGATCCCGGACGCTTGCGAATATCGTCCAATACCGCCTGCAGAGTCATCCGATCCCTTCCATAAAACCCGTACTCAAGCCATGCGTTCGACGAACGTCGAGTGCTGAGCACTTGCTTAGCATCACGGGCGCTGCGCGGTCAAGGACGTCTTCTCCCAAGCCGCCACAACGCGTCGACGGTGGGCGAGTTTGATAGAGGCATGGCGTGCTGTGAATTCCCTGCTGTGGCCGAGGGCTGCGATGGCGCCTTCACCGTTGACTCGTCGCGGATCACGTTCGGGCGGGGCTGTCTGGCGGAAGTGGGCGAACGCGCCGCCGCGCTGGGGATGCGACGGGTGGCCCTGTTCTCCGATGTGGACGTGGCAGGACTGGCCGTCTTCGCCGTGGCCCGGGACTCGCTGCTGGCCGCCGGCCTGGACGTCGTCGGTTACACCGACGTGCACGTCGAGCCCACCGACGTGTCGTTCGCCGACGCGGCGCGGTTCGCGCAGGAGGCACAGCCCGACGGCTACGTGTCGTTGGGCGGGGGCTCCGTCATCGATACGTGCAAGGCCGCCAACCTGTTCGCCAGCTATCCCGCGGACCTGCTCACCTATGTCAACGCGCCGATCGGCGAGGCCAAACCCATCCCCGGGCCGCTCAAGCCGCACATCGCCTGCCCCACCACCGCCGGCACCGGCAGTGAGGTCACCGGCATCGCGATCTTCGACCTGCTGTCGTTGGCGGCGAAGACCGGCATCGCATCGCACGCGTTGCGCCCCACCGAGGCGCTGGTCGACCCCGACTGCACGGCCACTCTGCCCGCGGGGGTCGTGGCCGCCGCCGGTCTGGATGTGCTGTCGCACGCCCTGGAGTCCTACACCGCGCGACCCTACGTCCATCGCCCGGCTCCCGCGCGGCCCAGCCTGCGTCCGATGAGTCAGGGCGCAAACCCGTGGAGCGACCTGGGCTGCCGGGAGGCGCTGCGCGTGCTGGGCCAGAACCTCGAGACCGCGGTGCACGACGCCGCGGACAGCGCGGCCCGCGAGCAGATGATGTGGGCCGCGACGCTGGCCGGCATCGCCTTCGGCAACGCGGGCGTGCACGCGCCGCACGGCATGGCCTATGCGGTTGCGGGGCTGGTGCGCGACTTCCACCCCTCGGGCTACCCGCCGGGTGAACCGCTGGTGCCGCACGGCATGTCCGTCATCGTCAATGCGCCCGCGGTGTTCCGCTTCACCGCACAGGTCAGCCCGCAGCGGCACCTGGAGGCGGCCCGCCTGCTGGGGGCTGACGCGGACGACGCCGATCTCGACGACGCGGGCGAAGTGCTTGCGGCCGAACTCATCCGCATCATGCGTGCGGTGCACATCCCCAACGGACTGAGCGGCGTGGGCTACACCGAGAGCGACATCACGGCGCTCACCGAAGGCGCCTTTCCCCAGCAGCGGCTGCTGCAGAACGCCCCGCGCGAGATGACCAAACCCGTTCTGGCCGAGCTGTTTCGCAATGCGCTGCGCTACTGGTAATTACCTTCTGCCGCAACAGGATTCAGGAGCTGACCAGCTCCGGGTGAAACTTGGCCGCCATCCGTCGAAAGCCGTCGCGCCAATCAACCGTGGCGCCGCCGATGAGTTCACGCATCCGTGCCGAGTCGGTGGGATTGCCGCGCAGCGCCTGCTCGCTCTCCTCGAACACCGGCTCCTTGCCGACCAGCGACCCGAGATAGCCGCACCACTCCTGCAGGCTCACCGCCTGATCGCCGCACCAGTTGAGCGTGGTCGCCGGGACCGACGCCGCCTCCAGCAGCTTCGGAATGGTCGCGATGATGTCGTCTTCGTGAATCGGGTTGTAGCGGGCCGGGACGCCGGGCGGGACGGGAATCGGGACCCCGGCCAGCATCATCTCCATGTGGTAGACCGCCCCCCCGCCGTTGTCGCCGTACGGGACGTTGAGGCGGGCGATGGGGGGGGGCAGATCGAGGACGCGCGACATCGTCCGGGCGACGACTTCGCCGGCGATCTTGGAGATGGAATAGGTGGGGAATAACGGCTTGTGGTTGTCGCCCAGCGCCGCGTGCTCGGCGCGGGGCTCGTCGTCCGGCGGGTCGTAGACCGCTCCAGACGAGCAGTGCAGAAACGCTTTCGCGCTGCGGCAGTGCGCCATCAGCAAACCGACGGACTCGGCATTGGCGGCCAGGTCTTTGTCCCAGTCGCCGCTCTTGGCGACCGCCAGGTTGATGACGTAGTCGAAATCGTCGGGAAGGCCGGTGAAGTCACCGGCCGCCAGGTTGACGGTCTCGCAGTGCACCCCCGCTTTCTCGAGGCGTTCTCGTGCTGCGGGGTTGGTGAACCGGGCAATGCCCCACACCTCGTTCTCGGCCGCCAGGGCCTCGGCGACGGGAGTGGCAACCTGGCCAGTCGGACCGGTGATCAAGATCTTGGAGCCGCGCATCCGCTGATGGTATGCGACGGCCGCGTGGCCGTCGGCCAGTTCGATGACTTACTATCTGCGTATGCATGCAGATAGCTGTACATCTCACGCGTATGCGCATGGTGACGACCACCCGCATGGTCATGAGCACGGCGACGACCATTCGCATGGTCATCAGCATCGGCACGGGCTGCGCGGGGCCGTCAAGGAGATCTTCGCGCCGCATTCCCACGATGTCGCCGACAGTGTCGACGATGCCCTGGAATCCAGCGCTGCCGGGATCCGTGCGGTCAAGATCAGCCTGCTGGTCCTCGGGCTGACCGCAGTCGCCCAGATCGTGGTCGTGCTCGTCTCCGGGTCGGTGGCATTGGCCGCCGATACCATCCACAATTTCTCCGATGCCCTGACCGCGGTTCCGCTGTGGATCGCGTTCGCGCTGAGCACCAAGGCGGCTACCCGCCGCTACAACTACGGGCTGGGTCGTGCCGAGGACCTGGCCGGCTTGTTCGTGGTCGCGATGATCGCGCTGTCGGCGATCGTCGCCGGGTACGAAGCAGTCATGCGCCTGATCCACCCCGAGCCGGTTACCCATCTCGGCTGGCTGGCACTGGCCGGCCTGATCGGCTTTGTCGGCAACGAATGGGTGGCTTTCTATCGCATCAAGGTCGGTCGCCGCGTCGGCTCCGCGGCGTTGGTCGCCGACGGGCTACACGCTCGCACCGACGGATTCACTTCCCTGGCAGTGTTGTTCGCCGCCGGCGGTACCGCGCTTGGATTCCCGCTGGCCGACCCCATTATCGGCCTGGTCATCACTGTCGCGATTCTGGCGGTGCTGCGCACCGCGGCGCGCGACGTGTTCCGCCGATTGCTTGACGGGGTGGATCCGGCGATGGTCGACATCGCCGAGCGAACGCTGGCCGCTCATCCGGGGGTCCAGGCGGTACGCAGCGTGCGGATGCGCTGGATCGGGCATCGCCTGCACGCCGACGCCGAGCTGGATGTCGACCCCGGTCTGAATCTGGCCCAGGCGCATCACATCGCGCACGACGCCGAACACGAACTCACCCACGCCGTCCCGAAACTCGCCAGCGCCTTGATACACGCCTATCCCGCTGCGCACTGATATTCATCCCCCCGTCATCGGATCGGCGTAGTGTCCGCAGGTCATGGCCGATGCGATCCGCTACGTCGAGGCGAATGGGCTGCGATTCGCCTACCTCGAGGAGGGCTCCGGTCCCCTGGTGCTGCTGCTGCACGGGTTCCCCGACACCGCGCACACCTGGGACGACCTTCGCCCGCGAATCGCCGCAGCCGGATATCGTGCGGTCAGTCCATTCATGCGCGGGTATCACCCCAGCGGGATTCCGGATCGCGACGCCGATCAAGAAACGCTGGCGCATGATCCGCTTGCGTTGATCGAAGCCCTGGGTGCCGACGACGCCGTTGTGATCGGTCACGATTTCGGCGCGACGACCGCTTACGGCGCGGCAGCGCTGGGGCCCGATCGGGTCAAAAAGCTGTTCGCTATTGCCATTCCGCATCCCGGGGCGCTGAAGCCAACATTGAAGAAACTCTGGGGTGTTCGCCACTTCGCCGCCTATAAGTTGCCGGGTGCGCCAAACCGATTCGCGCGCAACGACTTCGCTGCACTACCCGCAATTTGTCGGCGCTGGTCGCCGGCCTGGCAACCCGACCCGGCGGAGTTCGATGCCGTCCGGGCCAGTTTCTCGAACCGGGCGAGCCTGAACGCGGCATTCGGCTATTACCGAAAGCTCTCCCCCATCCCCAGTACTTCGCTGAAGACGCGGATCACCGTGCCAACCGTGGTCTTTGCCGGGCTTGATGATCCGATCGCCGAACCGTCGGACTACCGGGGCGCCACCCGGATGTTCACGAACGACTACGTCGTCGAGGAGGTCCCGGGTGGGCACTTCATGCACCGGGAGCACCCCGAGATCTTCGCCGAGCGGCTGTTGAGCCATCTGTGAGGTGCGGTCGATAAAAGTGAATCCAGCTGCCTTGAGCCTCGGTAGAATCGAGGCATCCGCCTGGCACAGCTGCACCCGACTCGACGGCGGTAGTCCCTAGGAGCAGGACGCAATATGACATCTATGTCGCACGATCCGGCCGCTGCGGTCATCGGGGCGCAATTGATCGCAATGAGTACCGCCGCGGTCGCTGACAGCGCCGCGATGGCGCCGGCGATCACTGCCCTGGTCCCCGCGGGAGCCGAGGAGATCTCGATCGGAGCGTCGATGGCGTTTGCCGCCGCAGCCGAATCGGCGATCGCCTTTCACAACGCGGCGCAGCAGGAGCTCGCGCGCGCCGGTGCGGCCCTGGTCGATATCGCCCGCATGTACGCCCAGACCGATGCGACGGCGGCCAGCGCTTTGGAAGCCAACGCCATGCAGACCAGCCTCATCGAAGCGGCTGGATTCGCGAGCACCGCCAGCGGCAAGCTGCTGCGCTCCGAGGCGCTTCCGGGCGCGGCGGGCACGGCGGCCCGCACGCCGCTGATGGCCAATCTGGTCGAGGGCGCGGTGGCGGCGCCGGCCGCGGTGGCGGCGCCGGCTGCTGCTGCTGCTGCTGCGACTCCCGCGGCGGCGACTCCCACAGCGGCCACCATTTCCGGCCTTTCCGGCGCAGCGTCCACGGTGCTGGGTGCCGCGAGCACGCCGTTGAGCTCGCTAAGTTCGCTGACCTCGATGGGCGGCTCCATGGGCGGGGCGGCCGGCGGCAGCGCCGCGGCGGTGCCGGCGTCGTTGACGGACAAGGAAGAACCAGTCGCCGACGACCCGGGAGCTCAGAAGACCGGTGACGGGCTGGTCTGACAGGTCCTGCGTGGGCGGCGCTACAGCCCCGGCTGGTCGTCGATGATGCCCAACCAGATCTGTGCGGCGTCGATGGCCACCTTCTCGCTGATGAAGGCGTGCTGAGTTCCGGTGTAGATGTCGCGGAAGGCCCGCTCCAGGCGGCTGCCCTCGCGGATCGACGTAGTTCCCGCGGCCAGGTGGGCCCATTCCGCGCAGTTGCGGGCGATGTCGGTCGCGTAGACGGCCGCCACCCGCATGTCGGCGCGCAACGCCGGGGTGAGGTCTTCCCCCGCGGCGACGGCGGCCTCGGCCGTGGTGAACGCGTCGAGCACCAGCAGGCGCGCGGCGCGCCAGGCGGCGCGGTGGTGCGCAAGCCCCTTCTGGAACGTCGGGCGACTGGCCAGTGACGCCATGTCACTCATCCGGAATTTCGTGGCGGCCAGTTCCTGAACATCGTCGAGCATGCTCTTGGCCACGCCCAGCGCCCACGATGCGTGACCGGCCGCGGTAACAGGCATCATCCCCATCCGCGTGGCCGGCGACGTACCGCGGTGTGGCGTGCGCGTGAACAGTTCGAAGGTGCGGCTTCGCGGCACGAAAAGGTCGTTGACGCCGTAGTCGTAGGAGCCGGTTGCCTTGAGCCCCTGGACGTGCCAGCCGTCGTTGAAGCTGACCTGCGCGCGGGGCAGCACCGCCACGTGCATCTCGGGCAGCCCCTCGCTGATCCAGCGCATCTCGCCGTTGTCGATGGGCAGGAATCCCGCCGCGATGTATTCGGAATGACCGGTGCCCGAACCGAAGCTCCACGCCCCGTTCAGCAGGTAGCCGCCGTCGACGACCGTCCCCTGCCCGTTGGGAAAGAATTGGCCGCCCATGGTGACGCGGTTGTCGTTGGCCGTGAACACCTCGGCGAAGCCTTCGTCGGACAGATACGCCGCGGCGGCGAACGAAGACGGCAGGTTGGCGATGCCGACCCAGCCGAATGAGCCATCCTGCCAAGCCATTTCGATCCAGGTCTCGATCATCTGGGTGAAGGACGGCTCGACACCGCCGGCCGCGACGGGATTGAATGATTGCATCAACCCGCTGGACCACATTTCGTCGACGACCGCGGGTGTGAGTGTGCGAATGCGTTCGCATTCCGCGGCTTCGGCCGCCACCAGGTCTCGCATGCCGCGAGCCAGGGAAACGATCCGGTCATCCGTCTCGGCTATCGACGTCATTGGCGCTTCTCCATCATTGGTGCGCGACATCAGCGGGAACACTGACACCGGTGACCGTATCAATTACTCAAACGCGCTAAGTATCGAATCGCGAGTTATGAACTGGAAGGGTTTTCAGACCTCATGCTGAACACCGTTACCTCAATCGTCGTCGCTGTCCTGGGCATCCACATCGTCGACAAATTCGCGTTTTTCGCACTGCCGTACCGTCGGCGCCGCGCCATGCTCGACAAGCAATACGGCGACAAGCCTTCGGCGACCACGGTGTCCGATTGGGTGCTGATGGCGTTCACGGTGGCGCTTGCCGCGCTGCTGTTGTGGCGCGGCGTCCAGGCGGCGTCCTTCCTCGGTGGGTTGTGGATCGGCGCGACCCTTATCCAGTTGTACTTCCACCGCTTTCACCGTCCAGTGGCCCCGGACCGCGCCGCTCCCCCGCAGACATCCCCGCTCAAGGAGATGTCGTATGCCATCCAGGATGCCCCGTGGCGTCCCTGGCCCCAATTGCTGACGCTGACCGTCCTGGTGGTGTTCGGCCTCGTGTTGATGTGGTGAAAGTGCTTGCCGGACAGCTACCCTGCGGCCGTTCCGGCGATGATGGCTCTACCGTGGACGGGTGCGGTGGATCGTCGACGGTATGAATGTCATCGGCAGTCGCCCCGACGGCTGGTGGAAGGACCGGGGCGGCGCGATGGCCACACTGGTGGAGAGGCTGGATCGATGGGCGTCAATGCATGCAGAAGGGGTGACGGTGGTCTTTGAGCGGCCGACCGCCATCACGTCGTCGACAATCGAGATCGCGCATGCGCCGAAGGCAGGGGTGAACTCCGCGGACGACGAGATCGTGCGGCTGGTGCAGGCCGACGCCCATGCGGACGACATTCGGGTGGTGACATCGGACAGAACGCTGGCCGACCGGGTGCGCGGTCTCGGTGCGTCGGTCGTGCCCGCGGAACGCTTCCGCGCCCTCGTCGATCCGCGCGACCGATGAACGCCGGCGCGGTCAACCGGGTCTGCGAACTCGCGCGGATCGATATCCCGATCGTCCAGGCGCCGATGACCTATATCGCGGGCGCCCAGCTTGCCGCGGCGGTGTCCAATGCCGGCGCGTTGGGGATCATCGAGACGACCTCGGCGCAGGGGCGAGCCGACCTACACCGCGTGCGCGACCTCACCCGCGGTTCGGTTGGCGCAAACATCGCACTGCTGTTCAACCGTGATCCGGTAGTCGTGGATTTGCTTGTCGCCAACGACATTCGGTTCGTGACCACCTCGGCCGGTGATCCCTCGCTCTTCACCGACCGGCTGCACGATGCGGGCATCACGGTGTTCCACGTGGTGGGCACGCTCGCGGCGGCCCAAAAGGCCGTCGACGCCGGAGTCGACGGGCTGGTGGTCGAGGGCGTCGAAGGCGGCGGTTTCAAGAACCGCTTCGGGGCGTCGACGATGGTGCTGTTGCCCCTGGTTGCCGCTCATGTCGACGTGCCGATCGTGGCGGCCGGCGGCATCTGCGACGCGCGCTCCATGGCGGCAGCCCTGGTGCTCGGCGCCGACGGCGTGCAAATGGGCACCCGCTTGCTGGCCTCGGCGGATTCACCGGTACACGGCAATCTCAAACAGGCAGTGGTCCACGCCGACGAAACAGACACCGTGCTGCTGCCCCTCGACGGCAAGCGGATGATGCGGGTCATTCGGACGCAAGCTGCCGAAAAGATCGATGGTGCAAGGTCTTTCGAAGATGGTGGCGCGGCGCTACAACGGGTGCAACGGCTGTACTTCGATGGCGACATGGATGCCAGCGTCGCCAACACCGGTCAAGTCGCGGGCCGGATCGACGCCATCCTGCCTGCCGCCGACATCATCAAACAGATGTGGACCGGCTGCCGCGAGGTGCTGGCCGCCACTGCGCAGCGACTCGAGGCCGACTAGCCACTGGGATGGGTATTGACGTCGAATTCGACGTTGTCACCGGTGATCTTGGTGATCTTCATGTTGGCGACGTATGCCTTGCCCTCGGGCCCGGTGAAGTGGCAGTCGAACTGCTGGCCGACTTTGGCCTCCACCCCGTCGGGGCAGTGCACATCGTTGGGGTGAAAACCGGTCTGCTTGGACACGACGTCGACGACCGACTGCGCCGCCCCGTCGGGTTTGACGGTCGGCTTGCTGCTGCAGCCGGCCGACAGAACAGTCATTCCGCTGACGATCACGGCCGCCGCCGCAACCCGGGCGCTACGCATCATTGCGCGGTCACTCCTTGTGTCTGCCGGGCCGCAGGCTAACCCAGCTGGAATCGCCAGGCTAACACGGGCCGGACTCACCGCCACAGCTCAGACCCGATAAAAGCCGTGTGGTGCAAACGAATGCAGTCGTTCGGCGGCAACCCCGAGTGCGGCCGGTTAAAGTACCGCCGATGGCTCACAGATATCTCGCGGGCGCCGCGTGGCCCGCCGTCGTCGCGACCGCCGTCGGTGTGGCTATCGGGTCGACACCGCTCGCAGGTGCCGACCGGCCGCAGCCGGCCCCGCTCTACGGCGCCTACGACACCTTCCTCGACCACGCGCAGCAGACGTTCAACGGCCAGCCGCGAGCGTCGGAGCCGTCGATCCAGCCTGCCGACTTCACCACCAACTGCGACGCCTCGGGCTGCGTCGCGCACTGGTTGCTGGCCGGCCGGCTGGCCGACAATCCGAATGCGCCCACGCTGTTCGACTACCAGTGGGCCACCGACCGCTGGGTGTCGAGCTCGGACTACCCGTTCCACTGCGACGACCACAGCACGGTGGCGACCCTGCGCTCCGATTTCCTGCTGCCCAACGGCGACGGAAGTTTCCACGGCGAGCGGACTTTCACCGTCGGGGCGCCCGGATGTCCCGGAGACGGCCCGGGCGTCTACTGGCTGCCGTTCACGCTGACGCCGACCGGAGGCTGACGGTCAGCCCAGTGCGGACAGCGCGGCGTCGTAATCGGGCTCCTCGGCGATCTCCGGCACCAGCTGGGTGTAGGCCACGTTGCCGTCGGCGCCGATGACCACGACGGAGCGGCCCAGCAGCCCGGCCATCGGTCCGTCGGCGATCGTGATGCCGTAGTCCTCGCCGAAGCTGTCCCGGAACGCCGACGCTGTGGTGACGTTCTCGATGCCCTCCGCGCCGCAGAATCGCTTCTGCGCGAACGGCAGATCCTTAGACACGTTCACCACGGTCGCACCGCTGCCGGCGGCGCGCTCGTTGAATTTCCGCACGCTCGTCGCACAGACCGGCGTGTCCACGGACGGGAAGATGTTCAGCAACACGGACTTGCCGGCGAACTGCTCGCTGCTGACCGGGCTCAGGTCGGAGCCGGTCAAGCTGAACGCTGGGGCTTTAGATCCGACGGCAGGAAGCTCGCCGACAGTGTTGATCGGGTTTCCACGCAAGGTTATCTGTGCCATGGGCACAGTCTGCCAAGGCCGACCGGGCGGCTTTAGGTCAGGTCCGATGTCCTAATTGGTGGGATGCCCGGCGTAGACGACATGGGTGGGCTTGGCCAACACTGGATCCATGGCTCGCAAGGTGGTCATCGTCGGCTTTCCCGGCGTGCAGGCACTTGATGTGGTGGGGCCGCACGACGTGTTCACCGGCGCATCGCTGCTGACCGACGGCGGATACGACGTGGTCGTCGGGTCGATCGACGGGAGTCCGGTTGCCACCCCGACCGGTCTGGCGTTTCTTGCGGCGCCACTGCCGGATCCCCGCGACGGCATCGACACCGTCGTGTTGCCCGGCGGCGCCGTCGATGACGCACGGTCGAACCCCGACCTGATCGTCTGGATCAAAACCGTCGCCCGCACGGCACGCCGCTTTGTCACCGTCTGCACCGGCGCCTTCCTCGCGGCCGAGGCCGGGCTGCTCGACGGGTGCCGGGTGACCACGCACTGGGCCTTTGCCGATCGGTTGGCCCGCGAGTTCCCGGCCATCGACGTCGATCCCGATCCCATCTTCGTCCGCAGCTCGGACACGATATGGACGGCCGCGGGCGTCACCGCGGGCATTGACCTCGCGCTGTCGCTCGTCGAAGACGACCACGGCACCGAGGTCGCCCAAACCGTCGCCCGGTGGCTGGTGCTGCATCTGCGCCGCCCCGGCGGGCAGACCCAGTTCGCGGCCCCGGTGTGGGTGCCCCGCGCCAAACGCATCTGCATCCGCGAGGTGCAGGAGGCCATCGAGTCCGAACCGGGCGGCGTGCACAGCATCGGCGAGCTGGCCCGCCGGGCGACGATGAGTCCGCGGCATTTCACCCGCGTATTCACCGACGAGGTCGGTGAGGCGCCCGGCCATTATGTGGAACGCATCCGCACCGAAGCCGCGCGCCGCCAGTTGGAGGAGACCGACGACACCGTTGTCGCGATTGCCGCGCGCTGCGGTTTCGGCACGGCAGAAACCATGCGGCGCAACTTCATTCGCCGAGTCGGTATTTCGCCAGACCAATATCGCAAGGCCTTTGCTTAGTTGAAGCCTAACCAGAAAGGGACGACACCGATGACCCAGATCGCGTTTGTGGCCTACCCCGGATTAACTGCGCTGGACATGATCGGGCCGTACGAGGTGCTGCGCAACCTGCCGGACGCCGAGGTGCGGTTCGTGTGGCATGAAGCCGGACCGGTCACCGCCGATTCCGGTGTGCTGGTGATCGGCGCGACGCATTCACTTGCCGAAACACCTTCGCCCGACGTGATTCTCGTGCCGGGCGGCCCGTCGACCCCGGTGCACGCACGCGACGATGCGCTGCTGGACTGGTTGCGTCATGCACATCGCACCGCCCGCTGGACGACGTCGGTGTGTTCGGGCTCGGTGATCCTGGCCGCCGCCGGCCTGCTCGAGGGCAGGCGCGCGACGTCGCACTGGCTGGCCATCCCGTTGTTGCAAGGATTCGGCGCCGTCCCGGTGGCCGACGAGCGGATCGTGTGTCAAGGCGACATCGTCACCAGCGCGGGCGTGTCCGCCGGGCTTGACCTAGCGCTGTGGCTGGCCGGCGAGATCGGCGGCGAGGGCCGGGCGAAGGCGATCCAGCTCGCGATCGAATACGACCCGCACCCGCCGTTCGACTCCGGCCACATGTCGAAGGCCTCCGCGACCACGAAAGCCGCTGCGACCGCGCTGCTTTCGAAGGACAGCGCCAAGCCGGCGAACCTGAAGGCCACCACGATGCTGGCCTGGGAGCAGGCGCTCACGGCGGTCCGGTCACGGCGACGAAAGTGGTTGTTGGTGGGGTGATCAGGCTGAGGCGCCGCACCAGCGCCCTCGTTGTCAAGCTGCCCGAACGCAGGGTCAAAGAACTCCTTCAGGGCGGTGACGCCGAGCCCTTCGCTCCGTCGGGTCGGCCCTTTCGCGAATGGGCCGCCATCGGATCTTCCCGACCAGAGAGCTGGTCCTCATTTCTCAAAGAGGCCCTGGCATTCGCTGGGGCTCAGTAGGGTTCAAGCAGGCCGAGGATCTTAGAATTCTGCTCGAGGGACGAACCGGACGAAGGGCAAGCGCTGTCCAACCGCGCGGAAGTCTGCGTCTGACCCGTCAACTGCGAATCCCAGTAGGTGCGGAAGCGCGTACCTGGCCGCCGCGCGATGCCGTGACCCGTACCGTACGAAGACTTGTCCTCCCTCCTCTGGGTCGAGCGGCACGGCCGTAACCGGTACCGTTCGCGTGCCCACCTGGATGGTGACGTCGGGCGCATGGCGGACGTTGCGGTACCACGCGGCGGTGGATCCCCACCCTGACGCGACGACATAGCCGTCGCCGTCACGTTCGGCAACTTCGAGGACGGTCTGTCGGGGCTTGCCGGAGACGCATCCGGTGTGGTTGAGCAGCAGAAGCCGTCTTCCGAACAGCCACCCAAGCTTGAGTCGATAGAGGTAGATAGGAATCCGGAGAACGAATCGGGTGAATCCGGCCGGTGGCTGAATCGTCTTGACAACCTTCATCATTGGCTACCTTCCAGCGAGATCCTTCGCCCGTGTGCAGTGATCCCGGCTATCGGCACACCGAACAAAAACGGCACAGTAGGTAAGCAACATTATTGCACAGGGATACTATCGCCCCACAGGTTTATTTGGGACGGAGCGGCCGAAAGTGCCAAGGCGCGCACCGGGTCGGCGCTTCGGGCTAGGCGCCTGCCTGCAGGATCTCCGTCGACTCCAGCTGACCGCCCGCCTGCAGCCACGCACCCACCACACCGGGCGCATCCCGGTTCGGGTTGTAAATGTCTTCCTCGCTGGAGAAGAGCCCGTCACCCGCGTACACGAGGCGGGTCCAGTTCGGGAACCAGAATGGCTCACCGTTGGGGTCGGTCGGGTGGTCCAGCAGATTCTTGATCATGATGACGACAGCGTCATTGTCGTCATCGTAGGCAATCCAGTCGCTAGGGAAACGCATGTGCGGAAATGGGGCCATGACCGCGACGATCCAGTCGCGCACCGCCTCGCGCCCGTGGAATACGCCGTAGTGGTGCTCGGTATAGACGACGTCTTCGGTGAACAGATCGGCAAAAGGGCGCCAGTCGCCCGACGAGCTGCACCCTTCCGCGACGGTGGTGTAGTGCGCGACGGCTTGCTCAATTTCGGCCCTGGTGAATTTGCCCATGACGGACACACTAGAACGTGTTTCGGTTATGCGTGACTCGTCTGGATGGGGATATCGAATGAGTGTCTTGGACTTGTTTGACTTGCGCGGCAAGACGGCTCTGGTCACTGGGGCGTCCAGCGGCATCGGCAAAAAAGTGGCTGAGGCCTACCTACAGGCCGGTGCTCAGGTAGCCATCGCCGCGCGGCATTCCGAGGTGTTGGACGAGGTCGCGAACGAACTCCGCTCCGCCGGTGGCCGGGTCGTGCCGGTGCGCTGCGACGTGACCCAGCAAGACCAGGTGACCGCCATGCTGGACCAGGTGATCGCGGAATTGGGCGGCATTGACATCGCCGTCTGCAACGCCGGGATCATCTCGGTCACGCCGATGCTGGACATGTCGGTGGACGAATTCCAGAAAATCCAAAACACCAATGTGACAGGCGTATTCCTCACCGCCCAGGCCGCGGCACGGGCGATGGTCGACCAGGGTAACGGCGGCGTCATCATCAACACCGCATCGATGTCCGGCCACATCATCAACACCCCGCAGCAGGTCAGCCACTACTGCGCCTCGAAGGCGTCGGTCATCCACCTGACCAAGGCCATGGCCGTCGAGCTCGCGCCGCACCGGATCCGGGTCAACAGCGTCAGCCCCGGCTACATCCTCACCGAACTCGTCGAGCCCTATGCCGACTACCACCGGCTGTGGGAGCCCAAGATTCCTCTGGGCCGCATCGGCCGGCCCGACGAACTCACCGGCCTCTACCTGTTCCTGGCCAGCGAGGCGTCGAGCTACATGACCGGATCCGATGTGGTGATCGACGGCGGATACAGCTGCCCGTGATTCAACGGACGATGCAGGGGCGGCCGAAACGAGTTCGCACACCGGGTGAATAGAGAGCGCGCAGTCGATCGCCGGCGGGCCGCACCGCGCCGGCACCGATCAGCTCGTCGCTGAACTCGGCGACACTCGCGGCCCGCAAGGGCCACGGGCCGTGCTCATTGGGCACCCACCACGTCCGGCCGGCCTTACGCGTGTGCGCGCCCCATCGAGCGGTCAGCCAGACCTCCAGCGGGGTCGGTTCAACCGCCTCGCGCACCGCGATCGTCAACAGGCTGCGCAGGCCCCGCCGCGGCCACCGGCGCATGCTGTCATACGTGATGTGGTCACCGTGGCGGATCAGTCGCATCCTCGCCCAGGTGTAGGGCACGCCGAGGCCGAGGCGGACGACGGGCACCACGGCCAGGCGGGCCGTCTCCAACGACCGGAACAAAACGCCGTGCCGGCCGGCGTCATCGATGGAGTACAGCCGGACGTTGGTCTCCAGGAAGCTGCCAAAGTATGGAAGTGGCAGCGCGGAGCCAACTTTGGTGCTGGTCATGACGAACGGCACCAACCCGACGTAGGTCATCCCGTCGGCGAAGACGTCCGGACGGGTTCCGGGCGGGTACAGGTCCGCGACCGTCTCCGACCGCACCGGCCAGTGCAGGAACGTCAGATCGCTCCAGCGTTGATCGACGGTAACCGGGCCGGGCAGCGGCGGCGCGGTGACCGGAAATTCCGTGAGGTCCGCGCCGGGACTCGGTTCGGCCGGCAGATCGGGTGTCGACATCCGCGGTACGCCCTTATCCCTCGATCTGACCGGACATTCCCCGCTCGATGCTGGCCTGCGTCGCGGACGGCAACACGATGAGGCCACGTAGTTCTTTACCGGCCAGGTCGTAGGCGCTCTGCCGTTCCTGCGGTGCGGCCGCGGAGTCCGACGCCACCCGCAACAGGCTCTGGGCCCGCGCGATCCGCTGTTGGTCGGTCCGGGAGAAGTCGCTGCGCCGCCGTCGCGTCGCCTCGGTCTCGGCGATGTCGAATGCGGTGACGTAGTCGGCAACCGCGGCCAGATATCGTTCGGCGGCGTCGCGGTCGTCGAGCAGGTCTTCGGCTTTGATGGGGCGCAAAAGGTCGGCGCGAAGCTTGGCTTTGTGGAAGTCGACCGTGAGCGGATCACGCATGTCGGTCATGAGCGGGAAGTCGAGCAGTTTGGCGAAGTCGAGTTCGTAGTCGAGCCATCGTTCGTCGGTCCGGTTGTGCTCAGCGATGACGCGTCTCAGCGACCGCCACTGCGCGGCCTGATTGTGCTCGGAGTCGCCCGGAAGCTCGGTCACCGACTCCGGCGTTCGCGCCCGATCGTCGTCGGCGTGCTGGACCTGGCGCCTGTTGGCGCCGAACGCGCGCATCACCGCGATGGCCGCGCCCGCCAGCGGCAGGATCACGATCAGAAGCTCCAATAGCCGGATCACCACACCCACATGGCCAGGATGCCAGTTCGGCGGCCGACTAAGGCGCGCCGAACGCGCCACCCAGGTACTGGGCGCGGCAGGCCACGCGGGCCAGCTTGCCGCTGGTAGTGCGCGGGATTGCCCCGGCAGGCAGAAAACGCACGTCGAACACCGTCAGGCCGTGTCGATGCGGCACCGCGGCCCGGATCGCCTCGATCGCCGGCTGCGGATCGTCGCGACTGGTGCCCGCCGCACGTTCGGCGATGATCACCAGACGCGGGCTCCCGGCAGCGGCGTCAGCCGACGCTTCGTCGGCCGGTACCGCGAACGCCGTGACGTATCCGCGCCGCACCATCGGCGTCGCCTCCGCGGCGGTGGCCTCGATGTCCTGCGGATAGTAGTGACGATCGTCGATGACTATCAGATCCGCGATCCGGCCGGCGATGTAGAGCTCCCCGTCGAGATACGTCGCCAAATCGCCGGTCCGCAACCAGGTTCGGTCGGGCTTCGAGCCCTCGGCGTGACTACCTTCCCGGAGCCGCGATCGCAGCGTGGCGCCGAACGTCAGCCGGGTTTCTTCGGGCCGTCCCCAGTAGCCCCGGCCGACGTTGTCACCCTGCAACCACACCTCGCCGATCGCGCCATCGGCGAGTTCGGCGCCGGTATCCGGGTCGACGATCACTGCCGACAGGCTGCGAGCAATCCGCCCGCACGATACGTGCGCGACCGCGTTGGGCGCACCCGCGGCGACGCGCACCGCGTGACCGGCGCTCAATTGTTCTCGGTCGAAGTACGCAACGCTGGCCACGGCGTCGTGGTCGATGGTGGCGATCATCAGGGTCGCCTCGGCGATCCCGTAGGACGGTTTGAACGCGGTACGCGGCAACCCGTAGGGCGCGAACGCCTTGTTGAAGGCCGTCATCGCGTCGATGCTGACCGGCTCGGAACCGATGATCAGCACGACGTTGCTCAGGTCGACGTCGTCACCGGGCGCGGGCAGGCCGCGCTGTGCGGTCCATTCGTACGCGAAGTTCGGTGCGGCGGTGACCACTCGCCCTTCTCGAGACCCGGCGGCCAGCGCCTGAATCCACCGCTGGGGCCGGCGGACAAACGCGGTCGGTGACATCAGGGTGGAATGTCCGCCGTAGACGGCCGGAAAGCCGATCATCGACAGGCCCATGTCGTGATACAGCGGTAACCAGCTGACGCCGTGGGTGTTTCGGTTCAGCAGGTCGATCGACAGAATCATCTGCACCAGGTTGGTGCCGACGGCCCGGTGGGTGATCTCCACACCGGCCGGAGGCCGGGTCGCGCCCGAGGTGTACTGCAGGTGAGAAACCTGATCGACGCCCAACTCGACGGGGGCGAATCGCTCGCCCTCGGAGTCGGGTATCTGATCGATGACGACGACGTGCGGCCGTCGCAACCGGGGGACGCCGTCGAGAAAGCTCTCGACCGAGTCCTTCGCGGCCGCGGTGGTGAGAACGGCGGTGGGCTCGGAATCGAGAAGCGCCGTCTCTAGTCGTTCGGCGTGACCCGGCAGTTCCGGCGCGAACAACGGGACGGCGATGGTCCCGGCCTTGATCGCCGCGTAGAAGCCGGCGACGTAGTCGATGCCCTGAGGCGCGAGGATCGCCACCCGGTCGCCATCGCCGGCGAACTTCTGCACTCGCGCGCCGATGGCTTGTAACCGGACGCCGAGTTGGGCCCAGGTCACTTCCAGGACATGCCCCTCAGAGCGGGCGTGCTCCAGGTAGCGGTACGCCGTCGCGTCGCCGACATTCGCCACGTTGCGCTGAATGAGAGATATCAGCGTGGTGCCCGGCGGCAAGGCGATATTGCCGGTGGCATCCAGGCAATCCTCGATCAGTAGCAGGCCTTTTGGAGCCGCGGAGTCCTGTCGGGAGCCGTAATCCATAGGCGCCAGTCTAGGTCCCGGGCATTACCGCCCCTCGGTTTGCGCCGTCCACTAGAGTCCGAGCGGAATCATCGCGTCGGCGTCAAGGAGCATCCGTGAACGCTGGTGAGCATGACGTCGAGAGCCGCGACGATGCGCTGGCCCGGGTGCTGGTTTACCGCGAGCGCGGGCGGGCCAGGGCGATGCCGATTCGGCTGGCCCTGGCCGTGGTCGGAGTCGTGCTGCTGGTCGTGTCGGTCCCAATGATCGTGGCGCTCCCCGAGTTAGGGATCCCCGCGCTACTGGTCGCCCTCCGCCTGTTGGCGGTCGAAGCCGATTGGGCCGCGCGCGCATACGCGTGGACCGACTGGCGCTTCTCGCAGATGCAGCACTGGTTCCACCGTCAAACGCGACTTGTCCGCGCGGCCATTGTGATTGGACTGCTGGGCGTGGCCGTGGCACTGGTGTGGCTGATCGTCGTCGAATTCGTCTGACATTGGGCCTTGGCCGGCTACATCCAGACTTTCGCTATCGACTCGGCTAGCGCCTCTGCGACCTGGTCGTCGGTGTTGCAGCTCACCGCTACCGACGTCAGTCGGTCCTTGCTGACGCGAAACGCCGCGACGAATCCGAGCCAAGCACCGTCGTGGTCGAGCGAGCCGTCCGGCCTGATGTAGATACCGGCGCCGTAGTGGACGGGAATGCCCGGTCCGATTTCTACCGCCCCCGCAAGCTGCGCCTCGAGCAGCTTGGGACCGCCGACGCGACCGGTGCGATAGTTGTCCGCCCATTGAACCAGTTGGCTGGGTGTGGTCTGGATGGCGCCGTCGCCGACCTGCTCCCAAGCGGAGCTTGCCGCGTGGTATCCCTCGCTACCGCCGTTATACGAGACTGCCTTATGCGGAATCTGGCCGACCGGATCCATCACCATGGCCAGATCGAGCGGGCGAAAGATGTTGTCGCTGAGGAACTGTGGCAGTGGCGTTCCGGACACCCGATGGACGATTTCGCCGAGCAGCACATAGTTGGAGTTGGAGTAGGCGAATCGCTCGCCCGGTTTGGAATTCAGCTGCGGAACTGCCGCCAGCGCCTGCAGGGCCTGGTCCTCGGTGGCGCGCTCGGTGACCTGGATCCCGTGATCGATGAGTATGTCGACGTAATCGGGAATGCCGCTGGTTTGGTGCATCAATTGGGCGATAGAGACCGTGGCGGCCCAGCCCGGGAACCCGGACACGTATTTGGAGAGGGGGTCGCCCAGAGTCAGCTTCCCGGCCTGGGCAAGCAGCAGGATGGCGGTGGCGGTGAACTGCTTGGACACCGAGCCGATGTCGAAAACGGTTTCGGTGGTGATCTCCTCGGCGGTCACCAGGTCGGCCAGGCCACGCACGCCAGCCCAAACCACGTTGCCCTGGGACCCTACCGCCGCCGAGCAGCCCGGCCCACCAGCCTTGACCGCGTCGTCCAGCACGCGCTGACTGTTGGCCCTCAACGTCGTGATTTTGTCCGCTGCGACACTGCTGTTCGTTGTGTTCGCCGGCGGGTCCGAGGCGGGCGTAGCCGCTGGTCTATTGCACCCGCCGAGTGCGAGCACGATCGCGAACAAAGCGCCCCACCGTCGTCGCCGCAACTCACCATGTCCTTTGAACACCACAGACGAACACGAAACAATGTGTCCGCCAGATTCTTTCATGACCCCTCAGAATTGGCTGGAAATCATCCCCGACATCCGCGTCCGTTCCCGCAAATACGATGTCAGGCCTCGGTCGGTAATAGCCGTCCCACGCACACGGAGAGTATGCCTGTGACGCGGCAGAAGTGTGCCGCATTCGCGCGCCCAGGGTCCTTTTGTCGGAAAATCCGAACTCGGGGCCGCGACCGGCCGGACGGCCCGTCAGCCTGCGCGGTAGGGTACGCGCAGTTCCGTTGAGGGCCATTCCTACGGTGTGGGGAGTTGAGCATGTCGGGTCGGAAATTTTCGTTCGAGATCAACCGGACCAGTAGCGCGCCCGCGGCCACTTTGTTCAGGCTCGTGACCGACGGCGCCAACTGGTCGGACTGGGCCAAACCATTGGTCATTCAATCGAGTTGGGCGCGGCAGGGCAATCCCGCGCCGGCAGGCGTCGGCGCTGTTCGCAAGATTGGCATGTGGCCGTTCCTGGTGCAGGAAGAGACCGTCGAGTACGAGCAGGATCGCCGGCACGTCTACAAGCTGATCGGGCCCCAATCGCCGGCCAAGGACTACGTCTCCGAGGTGGTGTTCACGCCGAACGCGGCGGGTGGCACCGACATCCACTGGGCCGGATCGTTCAATGAGGGTGTGCGCGGCACCGGCCCGTTCATGCGAGCGGCGTTGGGCGGCGCGGTCCGGTTGTTTGCGGACAAGCTGGTGAAGACGGCCGAACGCGAGTCCAGCTGACGATTGGCCTGTCGCGCAACGGGTTTCACTGTACCGCGGCCTGCTGCCGTTATTGGCTTGGCTGACAAGCTGTTTCACACGGTGCATTACGGCCGCACCACGTGACCGCCAGAACCAGCGATTACGGATTGCCGGCCTGTTCCTGGACTTGCTGACCCTGTAACTCGTCTTGTAGGGCCTGCTGCTGGGCGGCTTCGTTCTGCTCTTCGGCCTGTTGTTCGGCCTGCTGCATCTCCTGTTGCGCGAGCTGTTGCTGCAGCTGAGCTTGGTCGCTACCGTCGTCGGCCGCCCACCCACCGCTGCCGATCAGGCCCGGCGGAGTCTGGGGCACCAGCGAAGCAATCGACACGTCGGTCAGGCGCACCGATCCGCCAGTTGTATCTGGGCGCGCCGCGTTGAAGAACACGAGCATCGCGATGGCCGCTGCCGCGGCGAAAATGAGTTGCAGGATGCGCAATTGCGGACGGCGGGCTGCGCGGAGTTGAGGGGTCATACATCAGGTTTGCGCCCCGTCGCTAGCGATCACCTGGGGATTGCCTGGCCCACGGTTATGAAATCACCCGCTGTCATCAGGGACTCACTCTTGTCGGGTCCACCGGCAGACTATTAAGCTTGGCTAAGTGTATGACGTGGTCATCGCGGGAGCTGGTCCCAACGGGCTGATGCTGGCCGGCGAATTGGGACTGGCCGGAATCAGGCCGGTGGTGCTGGATCCGATGCCGGGGCCAAATCCGCTACGGCGCGCCAACGGTGTTATCGGGCAAGGTGTTCGGATCCTCGACCATCGTGGTTTGTACGGTCAGATCGCCGGCACATCGGAGCAGCCGCAAGTCAATCCACGCGCGATGTTCGCGGCCTTTCCGCTTGACCTTGCGGTGGTGCCGAATCCGCAGCTGTTCCTGCTGCCCGTTCAGCAGCCCAGGCTTGTGCAGGCGCTTGCGGATCGGGCCGGCGAATACGACGTCGACATCCGCTGGGGCCACACGCTCGCAGGTTTCGATCAGGACGCGGACGGCGTCACGGTACACATCACGGGACCCGACGGTGCCTATCAGCTGAGGACCAATTACCTGGTCGGCGCCGACGGCGGCACCAGCCCGACCCGCAAGCTGGCCGGGATCGATTTCCCCGGCATGTCGTCGTACGACACGGTAGTCCGGATGGCATTAGACGTCGTGCCCCCCGACGAATGGCTCGGCCCGGTCAGCGCGGGGTTGGACATACCCGGCTTTGGCCGGGTGCCGCCGTTGAAGTTCCATCGGGGCGATCAAGGCGTCTTCGCCTTCGGCGCACTCGGGGACCGCGCAGCGGTGCTCGTGTTCGAGCTGGACACGGCGGCGCGTGAAGAACCTCGCGACGATCATGTCGACGAGCCGTCCATGAGCCTGGCCGAACTCGAGGCCAGCGCCAAACGCGTGCTGGGCGTCGACATGCCGCTGCGGCCCGTATTGCCGGACGCGCCAAAGGATCTGCGCCGCTTCTCCGGGATCAACTCGAGGATCGCCTCGCGATATTAGGTGGGCCGCGTCATCCTGGTCGGCGACGCCGCGCACGTGCACTCCCCGATGGGCGGCCCGGGCCTCAACCTGGGTTTGCAAGACGCGGTGAACCTCGGCTGGAAGCTGGCGGCCGTCGTCAGCGGACGCGTCGAGCCGGCTCTGCTGGCCACCTACGAAGCGGAGCGCCGGCCCGCGGCCGAGCGGGTCATCATGCACAGCCGGGCCCAGCTGGCGTTGGTGCGGCCCGGCCCTGAAGTCACGGCGCTGCGCGAATTGTTGTCGGAACTGCTCACCGCGCCCGACACGGTTCGCCGCCTCACCGACCTGATATCCGGCGCCGAAAACCGCTACCTCACCGGCCCCGATCCCCATCCGTTGGCCGGGCACTGGGTGCCCGACTTCGCGGTGGAAAACGCCGACGGCACCCGGCGGGTCGCGGAGCTTGCCCGCACCGGGCGGCCGCTGCTGCTCGATCTCACCAAGCGCGGCGAGGTCGCGGCGGCGCTGGCCGACGTCGCCGACCGGCTGACCGTCGCTGCCGGTCGCCCGAACGGCGAGGTCGCGGCGACGGCGCTGCTGGTGCGCCCAGACGGTTATGTGGCATGGGCGTCATCGGCGGCCAAGCCCGAAATCGCCGAATTGCGAGGAGCGCTCGCGCGGTGGTTCGGAGTGCAAACAGCTATTTAGAGCCATTTTCTTGGTAATCCTGCACAACGGTTAATTCGCCTCCAGCGTTCTGAGCAGCGCAAACGTCACGCAAAAAAGAAACGCTGGCGTCTACAAGATTGGAATCGGCCCGTTCGGGTATTTAATTAGCGTGGTTAAAAATAATTTACGTTTGGCGGCAATGACTTTCGCATTGGCCGCTGGCTTGGGGCTGGCGGGGCTGGGCGTTGCAGCTGATGCTCAAGCCCAGCCAGGGCCCTTCCCGCAGTGGTGCCCGGGTGATTTTTGGGACCCGGGCTGGGGCAACAATTGGGATGGCGGGGGTTGCCACGACAACTGGCGCGGCTACGGACCCAACCCCTATTACGGGCATTCCGGTGGTCCTGGCGATCATGGCGGATATGGCGACCATGGCGATCATGGTGGTCCTGGCGATCATGGTGGATTTGATGGGCCAGGTGGTCCCGGTGATCATGGCGGTCATCGCTGATCGCTGTAGTCACCAACTGACAGAGTTGATTTGAGTAGGTGCGCCCTGCCGACGAGGTTTCGGCAGGGCGCAGCCGTGTTGACGCGGACTCTCGGTGAAGCACCAGATCAGACGGGCTTAGATCCGACTTCGTCCTGATACTTCTTGGTCATGTACTCGACCGCCTGATTCTGCGACTCCGCGAGGCCCTCCCGGGCGTCGCTGGCGCGCGCGGCGGCATCCAGCGTGGGCTGCGCCTGACCCTGGAAATGCGGCATCACTTCGGCGGCGAACAATTCGGCGGACCGCTTGGTTGCCGCGGGATTGGCCCACTCATGGCCCATCTGCAGCATGCAGCCGAACCCGCCGGATTGATCCCACATCCGCTGCACCTGCGCCCGCGCCCGCTCGGGCGTGCCGATCACACCCGCACCGTTCTCGTTGATGACGTCGATCATCTCGTCGATCTGCTCGCCCGGCATGGTCATCTGTGGGAACGCCGCCACCTTCTGGAAGTAGCGGAACCAGGGCTCGAGGCCGAACTTCACGTCTTCGCGGGCTTGCTTGTCTGTTTCGGCGACATGGAACGGGCCGACCAGGCTCCAGTTCTTGCGATCGACCGTGGTGCCGAACGCCGCCGCGCGCTCTTCGACGATGTCCCAGTGGTACTGCAGCGCATTGAAGCCTTCCAGGATCAGCGTCGCCCCGATGGACAGCAGGCCGATGCCGTGCTTGCCGGCCAGCCGCGCGCCCGTCGGCGAGGCGACGGCCGCCACCGCCAGCGGGACACCCCCGTCGGAGTACGGGGAGAGTTGCAGCTTGGCGTTGTGCAGCTCGTGCGTCGGGGTCTTGGCGCTCACGGTCTCCCCCGCCAGCAGCCGTACCACGATGTCGAGGTTGGTCTCCAGCAACTCACGGGTGTCGGTGGGCGTCAGGC
This sequence comes from Mycobacterium numidiamassiliense, assembly GCF_900157365.1. Lineage (GTDB taxonomy): Bacteria > Actinomycetota > Actinomycetes > Mycobacteriales > Mycobacteriaceae > Mycobacterium > Mycobacterium numidiamassiliense. The sequence goes on from NZ_FUEZ01000004.1 coordinate 3,237,757, forward strand.
CGATCATCGAGGAGTCGGTAGGCAGCGAGCCGGGTCCGACGCCGCCGATCACCCGGCCGTGGGTCAGGTGATCGAGCATCATCAAACGGTCGGCGACCCAGAGCGGGTTGTGGTAGGCCAGCGAGATGACGCCCGTGCAGAGCTTGATCCACTTGGTCCGCTCGGCGGCTGCGGCGATGAAGATCTCCGGTGAGGCGATGAGTTCGCTTCCCGCCGAGTGATGTTCGCCGATCCAGGCCTCGTCGAAGCCCAGGGCGTCGAGGTGCTGGACGAATTCCAGGTCGCGCTGCAGGGCGAGTGTCGGGTTGGTGCCCGCGCGGTGGAATGGAGCGATGAAATACCCGAACCTGAGCTTCGCCATTGAAGGTCCCTTTGCAGTCGCGTTGGGGAGAACAATAACTCAACGCGGTGAGGACTTGGCCAGTTCGAGGGTCACCAGAAATTGCTCAGCCGATGGGGCCAGATCGACATGGCCCCATCGGCTAGGGAGCAAAGCGTGGTTGTGCCGTGCGTTACGAGGCGTCGACGAAACAGCGAATTAGTTGCCGCCGCAGACGTTGCCGATGCAGCCGCCGCCACCGCCGGGCCCGCCGCCGCCTCCGCCGATACCTGGGATGCTGCCGCTGCCACCGCCCGGTCCGCCCCCGCCGGTCGGGCCACCGGGGACCCACCCGGGACGCTGCCGCCACCCCCGCCGGGGCCGCCACCACCGGTGGGGGACGGCGCGACACTGGAGGTTGTTGTCGACGTGGTGGTGGGCGTGGTGCTGCCGCTCGGGCCTTTACCGCTGCTGCCGCATCCCACGGCGAAAAACAGCATTACCGCCGCACCGAAAAGCGCAAACGTCGTCCTCGCTGCAGACCTCATCAGACTCCCGCCCTCCACTACGTCGTGTGCGCGCTCACCCGCGGCCCCTGCTTCATACCCGCTCAGTCGCTTGCCAAACCGCACCGAATCCGATGTCCCACAAAAAGACCGATGGCCCGTCTCGGAGTCGAGATGGGCCATCGGTGAGGTCCCTGACCGCCTAGCAGTCGAGGCCGGAGATGCAGCCGACGAGAGTGGCCTGGTGAACGGCGGCGTTGGTGCTTCCCGCCGTGGTCGGAGCCGCTGCCGCGTTCGAGGAAGTGTGGGCCGGCGGAGCGGGTGTGGTGTCGACGGGCATGGCGGCGATGCCGCCGAATCCGACGGCAAAGGCGAGCGCGGTTGCTCCGCCGAAGGTCGTGATCGTCAGCTTGTTTAGAGACTTCATCGTTTCGTCCTCTCGGTTGCTACATCCGGTGAAAGTTTGTGACTAGCTAAATCATACACCACTGCAACTATTGCAGGCACACAAAATATTGTTGGCATACGAAGCGTGATGACTTTCACGGTTGGGGCCCGGGTTCTCCCTGCTCTTGCGGCTGCGCCGCGCACCATTACCGACTAGGCCAACGCGGATGCGCAGGATCGAGGTAGCACCGGTGCGGGATGGAGCAAACTCGAGCGACCGGCATCGCAAGGCAAATGGGGACGCGCTGTACCTCGGCAGGCGGCACGCGTGCGCGAGATATGTTGCTGGCCAAACAGTTTGGCGAACCGCTTGGCGGTGCTGTCTAGCTTTCCTTGGTGATCAACTTGCGCAGCGCTACCCGGTCGGACTTGAGCAGCTCGGCGATGCGCGGCTTGTTCACCTCGGCGACGATGATCTCGCCAACCTCCGGATAGACCTCGCTGAAGATGCCGTGGGACTTCATCTTCTCGGTCTGATACAGGTTGTCCTCGGTCGGTGTCACGTAGTACACCGCGTCGGCCTTGAAGCGGTTCACCAGCCAGAGGTGTATCAGGGTCATCAGCCGCTTCTGGCGCAGCTTCTCGGCGAAGGTGTTCTGGTCGCGCACCTGCAGGATGCTGCGGCCGTGCCGGTCCTTGATCGGATCGACGATCACGTTGGCCAGCTGTTCGCCGTCCTCACCGAGAATCCCGAGTTCGAGCACGTCCGAACCCGCGCGTCGAGGCCGCAGCGTCACGCGAAGCTTCTCCCCCAGCTGGTAGTGCTCGCTCCATAGAGTGAGCCACTCCTCCAGGAGCTTCTTCGGCACCTCGGTCTGCACCAGGTGCTGGCTCTGGGTCGAACCCTTGCCCATCGCCTTGGTGGTCGCGGTGCGGCCCGACGAGGCGGCCAGGGCGGCGTCGCTGCGCGGGCCGCCGACCAGCGTCTGCGGCGTCCGGTAGGGCGACTCGACCAGGCGCATCTTGCGCTGCAACCGCGCCAGCGCCAGCATGCCGTCTTGCTGCAGCGAGGTGGCGAATTCCTCGGCCGCGACGCCGTCGATCTGGTGCCCGCCGTAGGTGATGAAGTTGAAGACGAAGCCCATCTTGCCGAGCTCAACGGGGAACTGCTTCATCTCCTCGTCGGTCATGCCGGTGGTGTCCCAGTTGAATGACGGCGACAGGTTGTACGCCAGCATCTGGTCAGGGAACTCGGCGTGGATCGCCTCGGCGAACTCCCGGGCGTCGGCGAGATCGGCGGTCTTTGTCTCCATCCAGAGGATGTCGGCGAACGGCGCCGCCGCCAGCGACTTGGCGATCGCGTACGGAATGCCGCCGCGAACCTGGTAGTAGCCCTCGGGGGTCCGTGCCAGCTCGGGGCTCCAGTCCGGGGCGGCGCCCAGCTCCCTTGCCTTCGCCCGCGCCGCGTAGTGCGATGTCCGGGCGGCGAATTGGCGCCACTCGTCGGGGCTCATGCTCGCCGGCTCGTCTTCGCTTTCGCCGAACGACAGCACTTCCGCCACCGCATCGCTGTAGGTCATCAGCCCGGCGTCGTCCTCCCAGGCCGCGATGAACCGAGACTCGACCTGGTCGAAGAGATCGTCGATGGACTTCTGCCCGTCCTCCCGCCAGGTGTTGACGGCTTCGGAAACCAGGCCCAGGATGCCTTGGCGCTCCAGCCAGGCATTGGCGATGCCGTACTCGCCGTCGGCCAGGGCATACAGCAGGTGACCGTTCAGATCCTTGACGCCCAGCTCGTGGAAGCGCCGCAGCAGCGCGAGGAAGCAGCCCTTGTAGGAAGGAATGTCCAGGTTGGTCGCGCCCAGCAGGAAAGCCTGGTCGCGTTCGTCGGAGTTGCTGTCGATCAGGTTGGCCGCCTCGGCGTCGGTGCGGGCAACGATGATGCCCGGCACCCGCATGACGTCGAGTTGGAAGCGCGCGGCGTTGAGGCGCTTGATCTGTTCGTCCGACGGCACCAACACCTTGCCGCCCTGGTGGCCACATTTCTTGGTGCCGGGGCGCTGATCCTCGATGTGGTAGCCGGGGACGCCGACCTCGACGAAACGCCGGATGAGGTTGCGCACGTGCGGATCACCGCCGTGGCCCGTGTCGGCGTCGGCGATGATGAACGGCCGGTAGTCGTATTGCTTGGCGCCGGCGCGCTGCTGCTCGTTCATCTGCAACCGCTGGTACTCCTGGTTGCGGTCGGCGGTGAGCAGGGCTCGCACCAGCACCGCGGCGTCTTCGGGCACCTGGCTTAGCGGGTAGCTGGCCAGGTCGGGTCCCGGGTCTTCGGTGGTCGAACCTTTGGCGGAGGTTGCCCAACCACCCAGGTAGATCCCCTCGATGCCCATCCGCTTCATGCTCACCGCCTGTCCCGGCGAGTACGGGCCGAATGTGGTGATGCTCTTCTTCTGCGCGAACAGCTCGCGCAGGCGCGGGTAGAAAGCGGCGGCTGCCTCGCGGGCGACCGTGTAGTCGGTCGGGATGGTGCCGCGTTGTTCTACCACCTGGCGGGCCGTGTAAAGCCGGATGATCCCGGCAAAGCGTGGGTCGTCCATGTATCGCTGCGTGGCTGCGACATCTTGTTCGAACGGTGCGGGGACTTCGGTGTCCGCGTCGATGATGGCCATGCTTTTACACTCCTGTTCGGCAGGTTACCGGTGGGTAGGAGTCTATCCCTGTATCCGGGCATTCAATCACCCGTCAACCGGGTGATTACCGGGTCGAGCCGAAGCGTTGAATCGCACCGGTTTTCGGTGGCCGGACGACGGCCGTGTCATGACCGGGGCGATACCGAGCGCACGGCCCGCCCCTCCCTCGTCGCCACACACGCGGCGTCAGCAAACCGGGGAGACCAATGAAGCCTATGGAAGCCATGCACGCCAGCAAACAGCTGGGTACGGTCATTGCCGTGACAGATTTACGCTTCGAGCGGTGGTATCTCCCGTTGTCCGTTCCCATCGGACTCGGGCCGAAGAACAGTGAGCTGCGGGTCGCTGACGGGACCCTGCACGTGAAGATGGGCTGGGCGTTCGATGCCCGCATACCCCTTGCGTCGATCACCAGAGCGGAAGTTCCGACAGAGCGGGCTTTCGCCTGGGGTGTGCATTACTCCCGCGGTCGCTGGCTGGTCAATGGCTCGACCAAGGGCCTGGTGGCCTTGACCATCGAGCCGCCGGCCCGGGCCAAAGCGGTGGGGAGGTCGGTGAAGCTGCGCTCGTTGTGGGTCAGCGTGACCGACCCGGATGCCCTGATTGCCGCTGCCACCGCGGGCCACGCCTAGCCGGGCGCTGAGCCCGCCTTGCGGCTCAACCAATCCCGCTGGCGGCGGACAAACTCGGCGTCGACGACCTTGCCGTGCCCCGGGACGTAGATGGCGTCCGTTCCGCCCGCCGCGAGCACCCGATCCAGGGTTGCCGGCCAGGCCGCCACGTCGGAATCGGCGTCGAGCGCCGGGTCGGCCGACTCCTCGACGAGGTCTCCGGTGAACACCACGACCCGGCCGTCCTCGTCATCAGCGGGCGGCACTATCACCACCAGATCCGAGCCGGTGTGGCCACGACCCAGATGCGCGATCGTCACGCTGCGGTCACCGAGATCGATCATCGCGTCGTAGATCGCGTGCTGTGGCCGGCGCAGCGCCGCGATCGCGCGATCGATCTCCGCGGCGTTCGCCCCGTGGCGCACCGCGTCGTCGCGAATCTGCGCGGTTGCCGAGGACAGGTATTCGATGACGTCGGGTGCGCAGTAGACCTCGGCGCCGGCGAACAACGAGGAACCGAGAACATGGTCGAAGTGCTTGTGTGTCAACACGATACAAGTGACCTGACATTGCGCAAGCTCGGCGACATCGGCGGCGATCGCGGCCGCTTCGGCAAGCGTGGTGCCGCTATCGACCAACAGCGCTCCGGTCGCGCCCCGGATCAGTCCGATTGTCACATCGCAGAACGGCAGCCGGCACCGGTACACACTGCGGGTCAGCCGCTCCCACGTGAAATGCACACAGTGCAACGTAGCCTGACGACTGCCGTCGAAAAAGTGCCCTTCGTGCGGTTTGTGGGAGACGCCTGGGCGCTCGGCATTGACGTGTCGGAAATTCCCGACGTATATTGCGTGTCGTGGCGACGCCCGATCGCATCTTTCTCGCCCTGGCGAACCCGGTGCGACGGGAATTATTGGAAATCCTCGCCCGGCAGCAACTTTCCGCGGGGGAACTCAGCGAGCGGTTCGAACTCAGTCGCCCCGCGGTGGCCGAACACCTCAAGGTGCTGCGCGAGGCCGGGCTGGTGGCCGACGAGCCGCAAGGCCGTCATCGCATCTATCGTCTGACCGCCGAACCGTTGGCTGAGCTCAACGACTGGTTGCATCCGTTCGAGAGGTTCTGGCGGGGGCGGCTGGCCGTGCTCGCCGAGGCAGCAGAGGAGCTGCAATGACCGAGACCTCAACACCGGCCACGATCCGGGTAGACCAATTCGTGGCGGCGCCTCCGGACAAGGTGTGGCGGTTGTTGACCGAACCCGAGCTGATGCGACTCTGGTGGGCCGAGGGTGAGGTGGCCGCGGTGGTTGGCCACCAATTCACCCTCGACATGCCGGGTTACGGCAAGCAATCCTGCAAGGTGCTCGAGGTCGATCCGCCGCACCGCTTCGTCTACACCTTCACCCCGGCATGGACGTTGAGCTGGCGCCTCGAGCCGGAAGGCGCAGGCACTCGAGTGTTCCTGGAACACAGCGGCTTTAACCTCGATGACGCGCGGATGGCCGACGCGTTCGATCGCATGGGACCGGGTTGGCGTGACGTCGTTCTGCCCCGCCTTGCCGACGCCGCCGGGCAGGAGTAGTCGATGCGCGCAGTTGTCATTACCAAGCATGGCGACCCGTCGGTCTTGCAGGTACAGCAGCGCCCGGACCCACCCCCGCCGGGCCCGGGTCAGCTGCGGGTCGCGGTACGCGCAGCCGGGGTGAACTTCTCCGATCATCTGGCCCGCGTCGGGCTCTACCCGGACGCGCCGAAACTTCCGGCGGTGGTGGGGTACGAAGTCTCCGGCACCGTCGATGCGGTCGGCGACGGCGTCGACCCGGGCCTGGTCGGTGAAAGGGTCTTGGCCGGAACACGTTTCGGTGGCTACGCCGAGATCGTCAACGTCGCCGCCAGCGACAGCGTGGCGCTTCCCGATGCATTGAGCTTCGAACAGGGCGCCGCAGTACCAGTCAATTACGCCACCGCATGGGCGGCATTGCACGGCTACGGATCGCTGCGCGCCGGCGAGCGGGTGCTGATCCACGCCGCGGCCGGCGGGGTCGGCATCGCGGCCATTCAATTCGCCAAGGCCGCGGGAGCACAGGTGCACGGCACGGCGTCGCCGGGCAAACACGCCAAGCTTGTCGAGCTCGGTGTGGACCGCGCGATCGATTACCGCCGCGACGGGTGGTGGAAGGGCCTCGACCCGTATGACGTGGTCCTCGACGCCCTGGGTGGAACGTCGCTGCGGCGCTCGTATGCGCTGCTGCGCCCGGGCGGAAGGCTTGTTGGCTATGGGGTTTCGGCCATGCAGCAAGGTGAGAAGCGCTCACTTCGCCGCGCGGCACCGCAGGCGCTGTCGATGCTGCGTGGCTTCAACTCGATGGCCCTGCTGCAGGACTCCAAAGCCGTGATCGGCCTGAACATGTTGCGACTGTGGGACGACCGCGGCACCCTCGAACCCTGGATCAGCCCGCTGACCACTGCACTGCACGACGGCACCGTCTCCCCCGTCGTCCACGCAGCCGTGCCGTTCGACGACGCGCCCACCGCGCACCGGATCCTCGCGGCGCGGGAGAACATCGGCAAGGTCGTGCTGGTGCCCTAACGCGAGGGGAGCGACAATGTCGTATGGCAATACGCGGGGCGAGCACACTGCACGGAGCCGGGTTGGTGATTGCCGGACTGGCACTGGCACTGGCGTTGGCCGGCGTCGGCGCCGGCACGACCAGGGCAGCACCGGGCACCGGGCCGCTGACGATCAGCAGTCCCGCGTTCGCCAATAACGCACCGATACCAACCGATTTCACCTGCAAGGGCGCGGACGTGTCGCCGCCGCTGGCGTGGTCCGCGCCGTTAGGGGCGGCGCTGGTTGTCGACGACCCCGACGCCGTCAACGGCCTGTACGTCCATTGGATCGTCATCGGAATCGCACCAGGTTCCGGTAGCGCCGGGCGCGGTCAATCCCCCGCCGGCGCAACCGCACTCCCGAACACGTCGGGCCAGCCGGCGTACAAGGGGCCGTGCCCGCCCGAGGGCAGCGGAACGCACCACTACCGCTTCACGCTCTACCAGCTTCCCAACGACTACCAGCTCCCCGGCGGACTGGCCGGTGTACAAGCGGCGCAGACAATTGCCGGCGCTGCCACCGCTCAGGCTCAACTGGTGGGAACGTTCGGGGGCTGACCGGCTAGCGGTCATCCAGAATCTGGTATGCCGCGTTATAGCCGGGCGTGAAGGTAATACCCGGGCCTCCGTGGCATCCGGCGCCACCGAGGTAGAGGCCGTCGATCGGTATCGGGAAGTCGAGAAACCCCTTCGGTCCGGGTCGATTCGGGCCCATCAGGTCCGGGTGGAGCAGACCGTGACAGAAGTCGCCGGAGGGTGCGCCGAACATGGTGTTCATGTGGTACGGCGCAAACGTGATGTGGCGGATCACGATGTCCTTGAAATTCGGTGCAAACCTGGTGATCTTGTCGATAACACGTTGCGCCATCTCATTTTTCAGATGCCCATGCTGGTCGCGGTCCACCTCGACCGGGAAGGCGTACGCGTAGGCGCTGGCGGCGTGCTTGCCGGGCGGCGCCATGCCCGGATCGTGCACCGAAGGGATCTGCATGCCCATCGAGGGGTTGTCCGGGACGATGCCGCGCCGGCAGGTCTCCCACTGCAGTTGCTGCTCCTCCGGCGAGCCGAAGATCCCGACCGACTGTTGCATTCCCTCCTCGTTCAAGAACTCGTAGGGGGGCGCGAATTCCGGTAGCCCGTCCAGGGCGAAGTGGAGCTGCACGAAGGACGCACGATGGTCTCGGTCCGACACGCGCGAAACAAGTTCTACCGGGACATGTTCGGGTGCGACCAGGTCGTTGAGCGTGACGTCTGGCGACAGGTTGGACACGACGATCGGCGCGCTCAGTGTCGACCCGTCACGAAGCCGCACACCGGTCACCGACCCGCGCTCGACCAGAATCTGCTCAACCTTGGTGCGGAATCGCAGCTCGCCGCCGTGGGAGATGAACAGCCCACGCAGATGCTCGGTCAGCGCGCCGATGCCGCCTTTGAGCTTGGTCATCATCGCGGTGCTGTCATCGGGCACGGCCAGCGCGAACGCAAGACAGGTGGCGCTACCTGGTGTGTAGGGCCCGCGGTACGTGGAGTTGACGGCCAGAAACGCGAGCATCCCGCGCATCACCGCGTGCTTGTCCTTCTCGGGAAGGTAGCGGTCGATCACGTCCATCGCCGACCCGAACAACATCTCGTGAATCGCCCGTCGTTCAGCGTCATTCGTTGCGCAGGCGTACATCTCGTCCAGGGTCTTGGGAGGCTTGCGTACGTCGAATCGGCCCAGCGCCCGGGCGGGTCCCTGGCTCCACCCGATCAGTTCGGCCATGCCGGTAACGGCCTCGAAGCCGTGCTTCTCGCCGAGGTGTGCCATCAGCTGCATCGGGTCGCGGTAGAAGACCATCGGCTCTTCGCCGTGTTCGCCGATGTTGATCGACATCACCTCGGGTTCCACCGTGGGCAGCGTGTCGAGCCCGAGATCCTTGGTGATCTCGCTGGCCGTGGGGAACTGGACGGAGCCCGCGATCTCGTATCGGAAGCCGTCGATCAGTTCGACCGTTGCCGCCATCCCTCCGGCGTACGTGTTCGCTTCCAGGCACACGGTGCGCAGCCCGGCGCGTTGCAGAATCGCGGCGGCGGTCAGTCCGTTGTGTCCGGCACCGACCACGATCGCGTCGTAGTCCGTTGTGCTCATAGTTCCGGCCCGTCCTCTCACGTTGTGGGCGTGACAAGAATATGTCAGTACTGACATAATAGGAAGATGTCGGTACTGACTGATTTGGAACGGCTGGGATACGATCGGCGAGCTATGACCGTCCCGCTCAACCGCCACGAGCTGCGTCGCCGCTCGACGCATGAGGCGCTTCGCCAGGCCGCGTTAAACAGCTTCGCCCGCAAGGGTTTTGTGAATGTGACTGTCACGGAGTTGGCTCGGGAGGCGGGCGTCACCGAACGCACCTTCTTCCGGCATTTCCCGACCAAGGAAGCCGTGCTGTTCCAGGACTACGAAACCCAGCTGGAATGGCTGGCCGAGGCGCTCGCGCAGCGTCCGCCGTGGGAGCCGCTGTTCGATGCGGTGTTGGCGAGTGTGGCTGCCTTCCCGCACGACATCGAAGTCGTCCGCCAGGCCGCGATCGCACGCACGGAGTTGATCACCGCGGACCGCATCGCGGGCCACCTGCGGGTGGTCCAGTCATCGTTTGCGCAGGTGCTCACCGAGTTTGTCAGGAGCCGAAACCGCGACATGCCGAACATCGACCTGGCCGCCGAGGTCGCGGGATCCGCTCTGGCCGCGGCTCTGGTTGTCGCAGTAGAGAATTGGGGCCGCAACGGTTGTTCCGACGACCTTGGTGAGCTGGTGAGCGCAAGCCTGGAACTCGTTCGCTCGGGGTTGGCGCCGCTGACCTAATCCGCCGCGGAAGTTCGGGTGGCCAGCCGCATCAGCTCGGCGCAAGTCCTCGTCGCGTTGTCCCCGATCGGTGAGCAGTCGAGTGTGCGTGGTCGGCGACGACACGCCGTCAGAATCCGGCGCGAACGCACACCGAAAACCCTGAGCGCACAACCGGTATCAAGCTTCGCCCGCTGCCGCGCTCGCCACGGCCGCCTCGACGAAACGGCGCAGTTCGGCATTGCGGGCGCGCGGCAGAAAAGCCAACACGACTGGACTCGGTGGGGCTCCGCGCAGCGCGACGAACCGCACACCGGGGTGAATATTGCGCCGGACCGCGACGTCGGGGATAACGCCGATACCGCGGTCGGCAGCCACGGACTCCAGCCACTCGTCGAAATTCGTTGTCTCCACAACGGTTTTCGGGCCTGCATCGGCCGGCCAGGACCACGGCCCGGTGGTACCGCTGGCGACGTTAACCACCAACGGCCAACGCGGGACCTCGTCCCAGTCCAACTCCGATCGTTGCGCCAGGGGCGAGTGAACGGAACACACCGCCACCCGTGATTCGTCGAACAGGTGCACCACGCGTACCCCGGTTGACGTCACCTGTCCCCGCACCACTGCGACGTTGACCTTTCCCTGCTGCACGGCGGACAACGCATCGTCGGTGCGGATCAACCTGACCGTCGTGCCGGTGGCGCGCTCGAACCGCGCGACGGTGTCCTGCGCCCATGGATCCGGCAACAACCAACTGAACCCGAGGCGAATACTTGCCTGGCGTCGCACGGCGGCCACGCCGCGTTCCAGTTCGGCGAGAACGCGTTCGACGTAATCAACGAAAGTTCGCCCTGCCTGCGTTGTCTCAACATGTCGCGAACTTCGATCGAGAAGCGTCGCCCCGAGAGCGTCTTCCAATTGCTGGATGGTGCGGCTCAACGCCGGCTGAGTGATCGTGAGTTCGTCGGCGGCCTGCGTGAATGACCCCAGGCGTGCCACCGCCTCGAACGCCCTCAGGTGGCGCAACTCGATTCGGCTAATCGCCGCCTCGCCCATGCCTGACAAGCATAGATGGCTCATAACAGGCATTTCACATGCGGTTCTCACCGACCTAACGTCGTAACCGGCCGCACCGCCCGCAGACCAGAGGAGAAGAAATGCCGCTGTTGTACATCGACCTCATCGAGGGTCGTTCGCCGTCGGAGGTGCAGGTGCTGCTCGACGCAGCCCATGACGCTGTGGTCGGAGCGTTTGCGGTGCCGCCCGGCGACCGCTATCAGGTGGTCCACACTCATCCGGCGCACGAGATCGTGGCGTGGGACACCGGTCTCGGCATCGACCGTTCGCCCCGGTTGGTGGTCGTGCACGTGGTGAGCCGGCGACGCACCCGCGCCATGAAGGAGCGCTTCTATGAGCTGCTGGCGTCCAATCTCGCCGAGCGATGCGGGCTGGACCCGGCCGACCTGATCGTCTCGATCACCGAAAACGGGGACGAGGACTGGTCTTTCGGCCACGGCCGCGCGCAGTTCCTCACCGGAGAGTTGCAGTGAGCAGGGCCGCTCCGCTGACCACCCGACTCACCGAATTCTTCGGGATCGACTACCCGATCGTGCTCGCGCCGATGGCCATGATCTCCGGCGGCCGGCTGGCGGCGGCGGTGACGGCGGCCGGCGGCCTGGGATTCATCGGCGGCGGCTACGGCGACAGGGAATGGCTACAGCGCGAATTCGGCAATGCCGGTGCGAGCAAGGTCGGATGCGGGTTCATCACATGGAGTCTCGCGGAAAAACCCGAACTGCTTGACGAGGCGTTGGCCCGACAACCGGCCGCGATCATGTTGTCGTTCGGTGATTTGCGACCGTTCGCCGATCGCGTACGCTCGGCCGGAGTTCCGCTGGTGGCCCAGGCACAGAACCTTGACCACATCCGTGAGGCTTTGGATGCCGGTGCCGACATCATCGTGGCGCAGGGTAGCGAGGCGGGCGGCCACGGCATGACCGTTCGCTCGACATTCACGTTCGTGCCCGAAGTGGTCGACCTGGTCGCCGAGCGCCGCCCCGAAGTCCTTGTGGTGCTCGCCGGCGGTGTCGCCGACGGCCGCGGCCTTGCGGCGGCGCTGGCGCTCGGTGCCGACGGGGCCCTGGTGGGCACCCGGTTCTGGGCCAGCTCGGAGGCCTTGGTGTCGCCGCGGGCCCACCAGCGCGCGATCCCCGCCAGCGGAGATGACACGTTCCGCACCCGGATCTATGACGTTGTGCGGCAACTGGATTGGCCCGTGGAATATAACGAGCGTGCGCTGGCCAACTCGTTTCTGGACAGGTGGCACGGCAACGACGAACAGCTATTGGCCGCGCTACCCGAGGCGATCGACACCTTTGAAAAGGCCGTCGCCGCAGAGGATTTCGACGTGGCCGCGGCCTTGGTCGGCGAGGACATCGGGCTCATTCGCGAAGTTCGCCCGGCCGGCGGCATCGTGCACGGCATGGCGCGTGACGCCGCGCACATCCTGGCCCGGGCTGCGGACTCAGTACAGCGGTGACCATTCGGACGTCCGCAGCAATCTGCTAGTCCACTGGTCGCGCAGGTCCAGGGCGTCGTGCATCCAGGTCCCGGGGGCGCGGTATTCGGCGGGAATATGGGTCCGCAACAGATCGAGCAGTGCCTCTGGCCGGCTGATGCGCTGCATCAGGATCACCTCGCGGCGCACGTGACTGCCGAGAGCCGGCTGGAATGCGGCGTGCATTCTCAGCATCGATGACGGCGCTTCGAGGCTTCTGGCATAGACCTCACCGCAGCGCACGATGTATTCCTCGAACTTGTCCTCGTACGGCCACATGGTGTCTTCCATGTAGAGCGTCATCTCGTGCTCGCGGCCATCGACCGGCACCTCGTCGAACTGCACCCGCTGCAGCGGCGACCATGGCAGGGGTACCAGCAATTTCGCGTCGACTTCGTGGCGGAGCTCGTCGAGATTACGCATCCAGTCCTGCAGATCCCCCTTCTGGACCCGCAACGTCAGCCGCTCCCACGCGGCGCCGTCGCGAACGGCGGTCACGGTGATGACGGTGTAGGCGGGTCCGCTGCCGTGTGCCTGATTGGCGTACCAGAGCAGCCGGGCGTCGTCGCCCTCGGCGAGCAAGGGCATCCAGCCGTTCCGGAATGCGGCTTCGAAGTCGTCTTCAGCGCGACCGCGGACCTTGTGCACTTCGTGCATGAACAGCACGCCTAGCACCTCCCAATCGCGGCGCTGGGGGCTGAACGCCGCTCAACGGACGGTAACCCCGAAAAGTGTTGGGGTCTATGCCGGGTCGACATCTGCACAACTGGGCGCTGCTGCGTGACCTAGACAGCCGCGTTGAGAATCTGGTTTGCTCGATTCGGTACCGTCCTTACCGGGCAGGAGTTCGCTGATGGCAAGGCTGGCTGTGCCCGATGGCCCCGGTGGCGAAGCCGCCATGATCTGGTCGTTACGTCCGCAGCTCGGTGGCATGGTCGAGCGGATGATCCGCGGCGCCTACCAGCAGAGCATCCTGCCGGCCGACGAGCGCGAGCTGGCCAGGATGCGGATCGCGCAGATCAACGATTGCGTCGCGTGCTCGGGCTTCCGGGCACAGTCGGTGCTGGACGCCAACGTCGCATCGGAGCTCTACGACAACGTCGCGGCGTACGCCAGCTATCCCGGCTACACGCCGCGTCAGCGTCTTGCCATCGAGTACGCCGAGCGCTTCGCCACCGACCACGCGTCTATGGACGATGCGTTCTTCGAACGGTTGCGGGATTCGTTCTCGGACGAGGAGATTCTCGACCTAACCCTGTGCGTTGCGGTTTTCCTCGGCCTCGGCCGTTCCTTGACCGTGCTGGGGGTCGACCAATCCTGTCGGGTTAGCTGGCTGTAAGCTCGTCCTGTACGAATAGTGGCGTGACCTGCATATCTGATACCTGCACCTGCCGGGCGCGGGCAATCCCAGTCTGGCGTAGTTTGCTGCGCGTAACGCTCAGAATAGGCGCTCTCAGGTTGCGGGTTCCTATCCTCTGCTCTCGTCGCGTTGTTCGCATGAGCAGTGGAATTCCCAGCGGTCGGGCCAATGCCCGGTGAGGTCGCCATAGCAGCAGAACTCGATACGTTCACCGGTGCCGGAGGTGAGGGTGACTTCGTGCCAGTCCTCGTGGATGCGGCACGACCAGAGGTAGACTTGCGGGACAACCAGCGGCGGAATGAGAGCATCGCAGTAAACCGATCAGGACTCCGCACAACGGCGAAGGTGTGAGCGTACCGCGAGCAACGGCGCACTACTCGACCAGCCGCGGCAGCCCTACGCTCTGCGCATGACCACATCCACACCCGATGAGGCCAGGGCTGGAATGCGCGCCCTGCTAAACCACGTCCCGCCGACCATGGGAGCCACGCGCACCGCCCTGGGCGTACTTGCCGCGCTTCGGGCGGACGCCGAGGACGACAAAGTTGAGGTAAGCCTCAAGGACCTGCGTGAGGTTGTGAGTAAATTCGCGGCGACGTTCACCATCTGCATCGTCATCCTTGAAAACGAGATCGAAGCCCTCCACGGGCGCAACGGCCTCACCGACAGCACATGGCTGGGCATCATGGGCGAGTTTGGCCTGGGCGGCTAGCTCATCGCGCACGATCTGGCGGACTTGCGCCTCAGACAGACTCATCGACTGACCTCGCACTTCAAAATGACCCTTTCAAACTGACCCACTACCGACGTCCAACGCAACTTCTCAGTTCCGCGGGGCGAATATGGGATGATCCACCACTCCTGGGGCATAGACTCAAGCCAAACAGCGTGTCCGTTCAGTCCTTACCCGAAAGGATCTGTGTGGTCGCAGCGCCCATCAAGTCATCACCGGTCCCTATGTATCCCGGTTCTGTCAGCCTCTTCTATGAGGAATCGAAGGCTGCACGCAAAGACATCGCGGACCTGTTGCACCGTTACCGTGCTAACACAACTGCCGTCCTAGCGCTGGCCACGGGCGCCGCGACGTTCTTCGGCTTCTCCAATAGCCCGAAGGGGCTCTTTTACCTCCTGTCGCTGAGTGCTTACGCCGTAGCCAGCTTCCTCGCGATCGCCATCTACTGGCCTATACCGAGCCGCATAAACCCTGCGGATCATGTCGCCGATCTATTAAGAATAGAGCCGGTACAACCCATAAAGCTTCAACATGACTTGGCTCTTAATTATCAATCCGCCACTGCGGAGGCTATTAAACGCGTTCGGGGCTGGCGCGGGCTGGCCGCAAAGTTCAGAGGTCTACTCGTAGCGACGTCGCTCGTGGTCATCTTCGCCGGATTTAATGTCTACCTCGAATCCAGAAGTCACACCGTGCCGCAGCCCACTCACATCGTCATAGACAAGGGAATGCCGTGACGCATCCACTACCCGAGCCGCCCTCACCCGACGGGCCAATCTACGTCGACCCGGTTCGCTGGTTGCCGTTGGGCCCAGAAGTGGTGGATAGCGACTTGAGCAGCCTACTGACTCGACTTCTGTTGTCCACGAACGTCCAACGTGTTGAGGTGGCACCAAAGCAAGTCGCTGGCGCGATCACAGATCGGCTTGCTCTGCGCATGATGGTTGCGAAGAAGCTACCACTGGCGGAGGTACCACCCGATCAATTCATACCGCCAACAATCCTTGGTATGCCCACTGACGTCGTTGAAGGTGCCTAAGCACACCAAAATAAGCGTGCGGGATGCTCACGATAGATTCGCAAAACGGGCTGGTGCCCTTGTGCGCGGCGGGCCGTCGGGTTCTCTTTACAGCGTTGCGAGACCAGAGCGGAGGCCCTGATGTGCCGGCTCAGCTTGCCGGCGCCGCAGCCACGTCCCATAACCAACAACACTCATCAACTGCCGCAAAATTCGGAGCAGCGTGGAAATGCACGAGCTATAGTATGAGAGCTTTCGCTGTAATTGCATTGCTCTGCGCGAAACATGTTCTGGCAGTGCGGATCGCGCGATCATCCCTGGGCGCACCCAGCAAAGTCTTTGCGGCCGTGTGTCCGCACCTGCGGAGCCGGTAAACCCCTTCCGGGGTTATCGTTTGCAGGGAAAAGCTGCTGTCCGGCTTTGAAGTGCCTGATCAGCATGTGTGCAGGGTGGTTTGCGTTTCAGGCGATTGCAAACAGCAGCTACTGGGTGTCGTTAGCGCGGTCATGGCTTCTCTGCCCGTCACGCTAGCCTAAGAACATCGGCCATGCGGCCCCATTATAAAGCCCGCACGAGCGAGAAGTCAACGCGTCCAACGTGTTTGGGCGGTGGAGAAGCAGCAGCGATCAAGGTCGAACTCAGGCTTTTGTTGTTTTCCTTTCATACTCAAACACGTGTCATGGGCGCAACTGGGTTCCTTTCCTCGGCTGGTATGCCAAACTGCTTGCACCGCAATGTGTTTTGTGCAGATGTGTGGTTTCCAGTGTCGTTGGCTGGATTGACCGCACCAAGCCGACTGGTCGCAATCCGCCAGGGGAAGTCCGCGCCGTTGGTTGATGGCAAATTGCTAGAGGTCTAGTAATTGGAGCTGACTGACAATCCCCGGAGGGCGATTGCGTACGCCCGGTGCAAGACTGATGGGATGGACCGCGCGCAGTTGGTGTTCAGCGCCTTAACGGCGTTCGGCACGATCGGCGCCGCCTGGTCCGCTTTATATATAGCCACCCGCGACCGTGAAGACCGGAAGCCAGAACGCGACGCCGCCGACCTAGCACAAGCTCGGCTCGTCAAAATCGAGATCAAACGTCCTGGCACATACGAATACTCCGTCCGCGTCCGCAACTACGCCGCCCAGCCGATTCTCGACGTCTGCATCAACTCGGCATCTCTGCACACAGACCCCGACGCCACATGGCGCGCACCTGGGGAACGGCAGGTGCTTGAGATCATCGAACCGGATCGCGAGTCACTGTCCGAAGAAACCCTGCGGCTAGAGTTCATCGACGTCGACGTCGACGGCAACGAGAAGCGGACCGCGGAAGAGCCGATGCCGTCGCAGCGTGTTCTCCGACAGCTCGTTGTCGATGATCACAACGCGGCGCCGTGGCGAGGGGACGGTGAAGCGGTCGAGGAACAGGTCGCCGTCCACCAGGGCGCGGACAAGGTTCTCGACGAGGATCGTCTTGCCCGCCTTGTACTGCGCGGACAGCATTACCCGCCCACCATCCGGCGCCAGCCGGTCGATGAGATACGGCGTGGGTGCGTCTGGTTCGGCCAATAGGTTGGTCAGGTTCTTGACTGCCGGCAGAATGACCGGCGGGTGTTCTTCAGCGTCGAGTCGCCGGTTCGCTTCTCTGTTGATGCGAAGCTTCGTCATCTGGAATTGGACGCGCGTCTCTAGCTCGCAGTCATCACTGTCGCCGTATTCACCGGGCGGCGGGGGGCCGGGGGTCGTCAGGGTGGATGTCGGGCGGCACGACGTACAACTCGGGTGGTTCGATCCGGTTCGAGGCGTATGCGGCGCCGGCGTTCGGCGGCTCATACGCCTCGTGGCCGTTGGCGCGCAGGTCGTCGAAGATGGCTTTGCCACGGCCGATCTTCAGCGCTCATGCCGGCCGCCTCCTCGCCCACGAGTTCTCCGCGTGAAACTGCTGGCGTCGACGGACCTCGTCGGCGATATCCGACCAGTCCTCGGCGGCGGAGATGGAATGTGACGCTTCCGCCAACGCCTCCTGCGCCGCTTCGACCCGCAGCGCCCAATGCTGGGCGGCATCGAAGATCGCGGCCAGCTTCGCCGGGTGATCATCGGCTAGGGCACACCATTCCGGCGTCCCGATCATCGGGAAAGAACCGGGCCGCGCCAACACCGGCGCGACGAATTCATGGACCGACAACCAGCTCACGGCCTAAGACGACACGTAACGGGCTGGCGAGGGTAACGGTTGGGCGGCTGGCGCGAAAGCTGTATCCTGGGGTGGGTTGAAGCCGCCAAGCAAATCAACTTCCGCAACGCCACCCCTTGGGGTGGCGTTGTTCATTCCGGGCAACCCTCCAGCAGCGCGTCAACCTCGTCGAGGTCGAGCCGCACGATTCTGGGGCCGAGGCCGCGGTAGGCACGCAGCCGGCCCGCGGTGACCATTCGTTCCACGGTCACGTATTTGAGGCCGAGATATTCGGCGACTTCAGCCTTTGTCGCCCAGCGACGGCCAGCTTGGTTTGGTGAAACAGTGTCAACAGACGGCACGACGAAACCCCTCAAAGAGATGGTTTCGGTTGGCCACTGTCACCGAGCTTCGCCGAGGGGCGGGCCGCGACCCGAAGGTCACTTGGGTGGATCGAAAATCTTTAGACCCGTCGCCGGGTCACCCTCTTAGCTTCGTGCACAATCTATGCGCACCCTTGGGCCATCAGCGGCAACCCGTGCGTCTTCGGCGTGGCGTGTCAGAGCGGAGCCGTGATCTACGCCTCGTGATGCTCGACAAGTTCCGGTGCACCGCCCAAGACCTCACCTACCCGCCCTTCGGGGCTGGCCCATGTGGTTGCGGTTCGACGGCGACACCGATGACGTCCGGCGGAGGGATCGAGCCGAGTAGCGTGATTGGCCATGAGGCTTTACCGGAACCCCACGGAACCTCGTCGCGATTTCGGCGAGTTCACGGGGAGTTCACGGACCCCCTCGGCTAGGCCCAAATCACCCCCATTTAACTGCTGTTTCGACGTTTCTTCGATGCTGGGGGTCGACCAATCCTGCGCCATCGACCTGTAAACGATCCCCGGGAAGGGAACGAATGGACATCGCTACCGTCGACGAATTGCTGAGCACCACGCGGGCGGTACGCAAACGCCTCGACCTGGAACGCCCGGTCGGCCGCGAGGTGATCCTCGAATGCATCCAGCTGGCGATGCAGGCGCCCACTGCCAGCAACACGCAGGACTGGCGCTGGCTGGTGATCACCGATGCGGACAAGCGCGCCGCGATCGCCGAGATCTACCGCAGCATCGGCGCGCAGTACCTGGCGTACGCGGCCGACAACGCGACGGACCCGCAGACGCGGCGGGTTTACCAGAGTGCGATGAGCCTGACCAAGACGCTGGCCCAGGTGCCGGTGCACGTCATTCCGTGTCTTGAGCAGCGCATCGACGGTGCGGAGCTGGGCGTCGCCGCGGCGGCGTGGGCGTCGATCATCCCGGCAGGGTGGAGCTTTCTGCTGGCGCTGCGCTCGCGTGGGCTCGGATCGGTGTGGACGACGATGCATCTGTTCAAGGAGCGTGAGGTGGCCGAACTGCTCGGCATTCCGCCCACGGTCACGCAGGCCGCGCTGTTCCCGGTCGCCTACACGATCGGCACCGACTTCCGGCCGGCCGAACGGCCGCCCGCGGAGACCATCACGTTCTGGAACAGTTGGATACCGGCCGACGGAGACCACTGATGCAGTCCTACACAGTGCGATTCCACGTCGACGCGCCGCCGCGCAGAGTCTGGCGGGTGCTGCATCCGCCGGTGCCGCCGAACGCGCCCAGGCCGCGGGTGCTCGAGTGGCCGGGCGGCAGCATGGAAATCCTGAACGAAGGCAACGAAGCCGGTGAGGGCCTGGTCCGAACCTGCATCTTTGAAGTGCCCAGGTATCTGTTGTCCGGTGGCAGGGCGCGGTCATGGGAAACCGTGACCGAGGCCGAGCTCAACAAGCTGTCCCGGTACATCGCGGTCGGAGCGCCGCTGTGGTCTCGCGCCGAGGGTTACCATCAACTCGACGAGCAGTCCGACGGCTCCACTGTGCTCACCTTCCACGAGACTTATCACGCCTACAACCCGGTGCTGCGCTTCTTCCTCGAACGACCGGTGCACGCCAAGATCTCGCGCGACAACCTCGCGGTCTACGAGCACGCACTCGGGTACGCCGGTGAGGTGCGACGGCTGTCATAGGAAATTTGCGCGGCAGCCCGGAAGTCTGATGTCGAAAGGGTCCCGACATGGCAATCGAGCCTGGCGCGCTGATTCCGCTCGATTCGCTCACCGTCGACGTGCTCAGCGACAACGTCAGCGACACCTATGTCACCAAGACACCCTTCGCGCAAGCCGAGCTTGCGAACGTGGTGGCCGCCGGTGCCAAGCTGATTTCGGGGCAGAACTTGCTCATCGCCAACCTCGGCTACGGCCTGCGCCTCACGTCGCGAGCCGGGTCGGTTGAACACGTGATGTTGTTCGACACCGGTACCGAGGGGGCAGTGTTCATGCGCAACTGTGCCAGCTTGGGCATCGACTTCGGCGAAGTCGAAGAAATCGCGATCACCCACGGTCACTGGGATCACATGGGGGCACTGATTGACGCGATCGACGCGACCGTCGCGCGGCGAGGGGCAGTGACCGTTCACGTCAATCCACTGATGTTTCGGGAGCGGGCAGTGACTCTCGCAGACGGCCAGGTCGTGCCAACCGAGAAGGTGCCGACACCAGAGGCGATGCGCGCGCATGGCGCGGCTGTCGTCAACGACGCCGACGAGCGAAACCTGCTCGACGGCCACTTCTATTACAGCGGGGAGATACCGCGGGTCAGCTCCTTCGAGACGGGCCGCTCGGATCACCTATGCCGCGAGTCCGACGACGTGGATTGGCAACCTGATCCCCTGCTGATGGATGAGCGCATGCTTGTCGCTCACGTGAACGGCCTGGGCCTGGTGGTCTTCAGTGCCTGCTCGCATGCGGGCATTGTCAACGTCTGCACCGAGGTCGCCCGCCGCTTCCCCCGCACGCCGATACATGCGGTGATGGGAGGCTTGCACCTCGGGGGCGTAATGGAGCGGATCATTGGCGAGACGGTACGGGGCCTGGCACCGTTCGACATCCGCTACATCATTGCCGGCCATTGCACCGGGTGGCGTGCGGTTCATGCCCTTGCCAGTGCCTATGGCGATCGGGTGAGCCAGTCTGCGGTCGGAACGAGCTACCGATTCCAGGCCGAATAGGCAGGAATGTGAAATGGGCTGTTCGCCCCGGTAAACTCCGGTGTTATGGGTTTTAAAGCTGCGCCTGTTGCGGCGAGAGTGGCCACCGCGGGATTGCTGCTAGCGGGCTGGGGTGTGGCCGCGGGTGCTGCCGGCGCGGATCCCGAGCCCTCACCAACCCCGTCGCCCGCTCCCGCTTCCCCGGCGCCCGCGACCGCCTCCAACACGCCTGCGGGCGCCCCGGCGGCGGCACCGAAAACGGCCATCGACAAGGACGGCACCTACGCCGTCGGGACCGATATCGTCCCGGGCACCTACACGACCGCGGGGCCGGTCGGCAGTGGCACCTGTTATTGGAAGCGCACGGGCAACCCCGACGGCGCCCTCCTCGACAACTCTCTGAGCAAGAAGCCGCAGGTCGTGCAGATTCAGCCGACGGACAAGGCGTTCAAGACCGACGGTTGCCAGCCCTGGCAGCTGAACCCGGACGCCACTCCGCCTCCCATGGCCTCGGGACCGCAGGTGCAGGCCGGTCTGGGCATCCTGAACGGGGTGCTGGCCCCCAATGGGCCGCCGGCGCCGAGTGCACCACCGCCGGCTCCCAGTCCCGATCCCAATGCGCCAGCGCCCGCAACAAGCCCCTCGCCTGCCCCGAGCGCATCACCCACGCCTCATTCCTGATCGCGCCTGACGGGACGGCGGTGACCAGCAACATTCTCGGCCCCGATTGCTTTTAGCTAGCGTGGCGGCCGTGGCCCCTGCACAACAGATTGTCGTGATCGGTGCCGGAGTCAGCGGCCTGACATCGGCCGTGTGTCTGGCCGAAGCGGGCTGGCCGGTGCGCGTGTGGGCGGCCGCGCTGCCACGACAGACGACCTCGGTGGTTGCCGGTGCGGTATGGGCGCCGCCGCGGCCGGCCGAACGCGCCACGAGCACGCTGGCGTGGACCGAACATTCGCTGCGGATGTTTCGGGAACTGGCCGACGATCCCGCCACCGGGGTACAGCTGGCACCCGCGATGGCCGTGGGCGAATTGACCGCTGAAGAGGCGATGTCGTCGGCAGCGACCCTGATCCCCGACCTGCGCCCGGCTGATCCACACGACATTCCCGAGGGATTCCGTACCGGGTTTCGCGCCACCATGCCGATGATCGACATGCCGCGATACCTCGACTATCTGACACAGCGGCTCGCCAAGGCCGGGTGCGAGATCGAAGTGCATCCCGTGCAGTCGTTGGCCGAAGCGGCCGAGGCAGCACCGATTGTCGTCAACTGTGCCGGTCTCGGTTCCCGCACGTTGGCCGGCGACGACACGATGCGACCGCTCTTCGGTCAGCATGTGGTGCTGTCCAATCCTGGTCTGCGGCAACTGTTTCTCGAAGTGGGCAGCGACCCGGAGTGGGTCTGTTACTTCCCCCACCCCCAGCGCGTGGTGTGCGGCGGTATCAGCATCCCCGGGCGCTGGGACACCACCCCCGATGGCGACGTGACGGATCGAATCCTGCAGCGCTGCCGCCGGATCGAGCCACGGCTCGACGGCGCCGAGGTAATCGAAACGATTACCGGGCTGCGGCCGGACCGCCCGTCGGTGCGGGTGGAGGCCGAGTCGCTGGGGCGGGCGCGCTGCGTCCACAACTACGGCCACAGCAGCAACGGGGTGACACTGTCCTGGGGTTGCGCGCGTGACGTGGTGCGCCTGGTCGGCGCTGACCGCTAACCGGCTAGCGCGGTCTCAACCGTCGTATAGGTGGGCAGCAGGGGACGCAGTCCGCACTTGGCGATCGTTCGGGCCACGATCGCCTGGCTGGTGACCAGCCTCAGATCGATGCCGCGAACGCGGCATTGTGCCGCCTCGTGCGCCAAGACGGCATACCCGCGCGATCCCATGAAATCCAGCTCGCGAACGTCGATGACGAACAAACCAGGTGCGACGGCGCGGGCGGCGCCCTGACTCAGCAGGTGCTGCCAGATGGTCTGGTTGCTGGCGTCGATGTCACCGCCGACATGCACGACGACCGAGGAACCGGTGCATTCGGTGATCGCCCGCAGACCGCTTTGTGTGTCGGAATCCTGCGAAACGATGTAGCTGTCGGCCGGCGAGGATGTACCAAAAGAGGCACTGTCCGTCATTGCGGCATCCCGTCGTTTTGTGCTGTAAGGGCGATGCCGCCCTTTCCCGAAAAGGTGGCTGGAGTTGCTGCCAAACCGGAGGCTGGGTCGGGTTTCGCGGCGGTGCTCAGCATATGTGCAATTAGGATTTGCCGAAGTGAAATTGAGCAAAATCGATCGTCGAAGATGTTCAATCCGCGCGGCCGAGTCGAAGCCGAAGCTAACTGTAACTCTTACTATTTCAGTAACCATTACCAAAATTAGCTGAACTGTAAGACACCGCCAATGCGCCGCGATGGCTCGGGTGCTAACGGCTACCGCCGCGTGGTGCGTCGCAGGTCGCGGCTTGCCAGCGACAGCAGCCAACTGACGATCGACAGCACGATCGCGGCCCAGATCGCGGTCCACCAGAAGTGATCGATCTGCAGTCCCCAGTGCGTGGTGTGTTCGGTGATTCGGGCGGTGAACCACAGCATCAAGGCGTTGACGACGACGTGGAAAAGACCGAGCGTCACGATGTAGAGCGGGATCGACAAAAACTGCACGATCGGCTTGATGACCGCGTTGACCAGGCCGAAGATCACGGCCACCACGAAGATGATGCCGACTTTCTGCAAGGTCGTGTCGCCGCCGACGAAGGTCAGGCCGTGGACGAACTTGGTGACAACCCACAACGCCAAGCCAGTCAACGCGGCGCGAATCAGAAAGGGGCCCATACCGAGAGATCCTGCCATTTAACCTGGTTGCTTGTCCGTGCCACAGCGGAATTGGCTGCTGGACAACCGAATTCAGTCTTAGAGGGCCTCAGTTCAGCGCGTAGAAGCGTTGCGCGTTCAACCCGCCGATCTTTTCCCGGGCCTCCTCGCTGATGTCCGCGCGGGTTCGCAGATGCTTGGTGCTCTCCGGCCATTCGCCGTCCCAGTGCGGGTAGTCGCTGGCGAACATGATGAAATCCGCGCCGAGCACGTCGATTACGCCGGGCAGGATCGGTTCTTCCGGCTCGCAGGTCACCCAGATGTTGCCGGCCCGCAGATAGTCGTGCGGATCGCGGCGCCAGCCGCGCTCGACCCAGTCCCCCCGCTTCTCGTAGTGCTCGTGCAGGCGATCGATGAAGAAGGGAACCCACCCCGCGCCCGCCTCCAGGAACGCGACCCGCAATTGTGGATGCCGCTCGAAGACGCCGCCCGACACCAGCGCCGTCATTGCCGTCATCTGGTCGAAGGGAAAGCTGATGCAATGCACTTGGATGTAATTGGTGAACCGGTCGACACCGATCTTCGGCAGATGAATGCCGGGGGCACCGTGAATGCCCAGCGGCATCGCAAGCTCCACGGCGGCCGCGTAAAACGGATCGAGATCGGGATGGTCCAGGTTGCGCGTCTTGAGGGCCGGCGGCACGAGAGTCGCCACCAGCCCGAGTTCCTTGGCCTCGGTCATGACGTCGATGGCCAGCTTCCCATGCTCGATCGGAACCACCGCCACGCCCCGTAACCGACCACCCGACGAGGCACAGTAATCCGCGATCCAGCTGTTGTAGAGCCTCGCGAATCCGGCGGCGAAGTCCGGATCTTCGAGGCTGGGCGCGCACAGTCCAAGGCTCGGATACAGCACCATCGTGTCGATGTGATCGCGGTCGGCATCACCGAGCACGCCTTCCGGCGACGAGCAGTTGATGTTGGGTGACTTGCTGATTCCGTGTTCGGGCGGACAACCGGCGCCGGGACCGCGGTCCTCGGGGTAGTAGCGGCCCTCGATCATCAAGCGCAGCCGCCGGTCCGCGCTCGGCTTGACGTGATCCGGCCAGCGTTTGATTGCTTCGATCGCAAGTGAGGAGTTCTCCGCGACATGTCCATCGGCATCGATGATTCGCATATCTGCGGAACTTACTCTCACGAATTGCTTGTTCATACGCCTCGCGTCAGCGCTTCGGTTACGACACGATGCTGACGTGACAACTCAACGTCTCACTCCCGATCAACGCAACTCGTTCCTCGCGGCGATGCTGGGCTGGACGATGGATGCCTTCGATTACTTCATCGTGGTCTTCGTCTACGCCGACATCGCAAAGACCTTCCACCACAGCAAGGCCGAGGTGGCGTTCATTACCACCGCCACCCTGGCCATGCGCCCAGTGGGCGCGTTGCTGTTCGGGCTCTGGGCCGACCGCGTCGGCCGGCGGACCCCACTGATGGTGGACGTGATCTTTTACTCCGTCGTCGGCTTCCTGTGCGCATTCGCACCCAACTTCACCGTGTTGGTGATCCTGCGGTTGCTCTACGGCCTTGGCATGGGCGGCGAATGGGGGCTGGGCGCAGCGCTGGCGATGGAGAAAGTCCCCGTCGAACGCCGGGGCTTTTTCTCCGGGCTACTGCAGGAGGGCTACGCGCTCGGCTATCTACTGGCAAGCATCGGGTCGCTGGTGGTGATGGATTGGCTGGGGTTGTCCTGGCGGTGGTTGTTCGGCCTATCGATCGTCCCGGCGTTGATCAGCCTGATCATCCGGTATCGAGTGGAGGAGTCCGAGGTGTGGGAGGCCGCCCAGGACCAATTGAAGGTCACCAACACCAAACTTCGCGACGTGCTGCGCAACGGCGCCGTCGTCCGCCGATTCTTCTACCTGGTGGCGCTGATGACGGCATTCAACTGGATGAGCCACGGCACCCAGGACGTCTACCCGACTTTCCTGACGTCCACCACCAACCACGGCGCCGGGCTGGACAGCGTGACCGTCAAATGGATCGTGGTGATCTACAACCTTGGCGCCATCGTCGGGGGGCTGTACTTCGGCACGCAGTCCCAGCGGTTCAGTCGCCGCTACACCGTCGTGTTCTGTGCGCTTTTGGGCCTGCCGATCGTGCCGCTGTTCGCTTACTCGCGCTCCGCGGCGATGCTGTGCCTCGGCGCGTTCCTGATGCAGGTCTGCGTGCAGGGCGCCTGGGGTGTGATCCCCGCGCATCTGACCGAGATGTCGCCCGACGCCATCCGCGGTCTGTACCCCGGTGTTACATACCAGCTCGGCAATCTGCTGGCGGCGTTCAATCTGCCCATCCAGGAGCGACTGGCGGAGTCGCACGGGTATCCGTTCGCGCTGACCGCGACGATTGTGCCGGTCTTGCTAGTCGTCGCGATACTCACGCTGATCGGCAAGGACGCGACCGGGCTCCGCTTCGGTACCTCCGAAAGTGCTTTTCTCCCAACAGGAGCGACGTAGTCCCTTGAATCACTGAAGCGTGCGCCGCAACATGTGCATGGCGACGGTCGTCGAGCGCTCACGAACATCGGACCGGTTTCCGGGCAGCCGCAGGGTGCGGGTGTCGGTGCGGCCGTCGGCGAGTTTCACCGTGAAGCACACGGTCCCCACCGGCTTCTCGGCCGTTCCCCCACCCGGACCGGCAATCCCGGTGATCGCGACCGCGGTGTCCGCATCGAAGCGCCGCAAGGCGCCGGTTGCCATGGCCTCGGCCACCGGTTCGGATACCGCGCCGTGCGCCTCGATCAGCGCCGGATCGACGCCGAGCAGCTCCGCCTTCGCATTGTTGGAGTAGCTCACCACGCCGCCCATCACGTAGTCGGATGAACCCGGACGGTCGGTCAGCCGAGCCGCCAGCAGCCCGGCCGTACATGATTCCGCGGTCGCTATCCGGCGCCCCGACAGCAATTGCGCGACGAGATCGTCGATGTGCGAACCGTCTTCGGAGTAGATCTGCTGGCCGTGCTCGTCGCGCAGCAGCTGCGTCAGCCGCGCGTAGGCCCCGGCCGCATCGGGCTCGTAGCGGGTCACCATTTCGATTTCTCCGCGCCGCAAGCAGGTGGTGATCTCCAGCGAGTCGAATCCGGGGACGGACGTCTCGGCCGCCCGCAGCGTCTCGGCCAACCCTGACTCGGGCAGCCCGAACATGCGAATGGTGTCCTGGCGGTAAATCGTGCGGCCGGCGATCGCATCCTGGGCCCCGGGTGTCTCGATCGCCTTGAACCACATGGGCTGAAGCTCACGGGGCGGTCCCGGCAGGACGATCACCGTCGGCTTTCCCGACACCACCACGCCCGGGGCGGTGCCCACCGGATCGAGCACCTGGGCTCCGGTGGGGATCATGGCCTGCTTGCGGTTGGCGGCGCGCACCGCGTCGAAGTTGTCCGGATTGAAGTGCGCCATAAGCTTTTTGAGGATGTTGGCGATCTTGTTCTCGAGCTCTTCGTCGAGCACCAACTGGTGTCCGCAGAAGCGGGCGACCACTTCGACAGTCATGTCGTCGGCCGTCGGCCCCAGCCCGCCGCTGGTGACGATCAGGTCGACATCCTGGTCGGCCAGGAAGCGCAGTTGGGCTTCGATGTCGGCAGGGCGGTCGCCGCAGATCGTGACGTGCGCTAACTCCACGCCCAGTTCCAGCAGTCGGTCCGCGATCCACGGGCCGTTTCTGTCCTGGACACGTCCGGTGAGGACTTCGGTTCCGGTGACGACGATGCCTGCGCGCGCGCTCACCGGCATGAGCCTACGCACCCCTGATCGGCGGCCGGGCGACCGGCGTCGAGTGTGCATCCTTGGCGTGCAGTGTGCGTTGACGGCGGGGACACGCCGGTCGAGGCTGCCCTGGACGCACGCACGAAGCCGTCAGCGCACGCTCGACGGGCGCCTAACAGTCTTTCCGAAACACGCTCGGCTGCGGGACTAGTCGGCGGCGAGAAAACGCTCGACGGTGGCGACCTTCTCAGTCATCGCGTTACTGGTACCCGCCCGCGAGTCGACTTTGATGACGGTGCTGACCCGCGGTGCCCGGGCGGCCACGGCCTCGACGGCCCGCTGGACGACTGCCATGACCTCTTCCCACGTGTCGCCCTCGATCACGGTGAACATCGAATCGGTCTTGTTGGGCAGGCCGGAATCGCGAACCACCCGAACCGCTTCGGCGACGATTTCGCCGACACCCTCGCCCACGCCGAGCGGGGTTACGGAGAACGCGACGAGTACGGACACCCGACGAGCGTATCCAACCCACGGCCGGCCTGGCAGCATCGAGCCCGTGCGGGTTCTGGTGCAACGAGTCTCGTCGGCCACGGTCTCGGTCGACGGCCGCGAGGTGGGTGCCATCCGGCCGCACGGACAGGGCCTGCTGGCCTTTGTCGGTGTCACCCACGGTGACGACAGCGACACTGCGCGGCGCCTGGCCGAAAAGCTGTGGAACCTGCGCATTCTCGACGACCAACGGTCCGCGGCCGACGTGCGCGCGCCGATTCTGGTGATCAGCCAGTTCACTCTTTATGCCGACACCGCCAAGGGACGCCGGCCGTCGTGGAACGCCGCCGCGCCCGGTCCCGTCGCCGAGCCACTGGTCGCCGCGTTCGCGGAGGCGTTGCAGGCGTTGGGCGCCCACGTGCAAACCGGCGTTTTCGGGGCGAACATGCAGGTCGAATCGATAAACGACGGTCCGGTCACGGTGTTGCTCGAGCTGTGAGGCCGCCGCGGCAGGTACTTTGGTCACGTCGGCTACGTAATTGCGAAGCGGGACGGAGAGCCAGATGTTGCACAACACGCGGGTGCCCGCTGACATGGCCGGTCGTTCATGAGTACGACACCTGAATTTGGCTCGCAACGTTCCGACGAAGACGAATGGGACATCGTCAGCAGTGTCGGCTACACCGCGCTGCTGGTGGCGGGATGGCGTGCGCTGCACGCCTTGGGCCCCCACCCTCTGGTCCGAGACGAATACGCCAAGGATTTCATCGCCGCCTCACAGGACCCGTATTTGGCGGACGTGCTTGCCAACCCGGGGACCGGCGATGACGAAACGGCGTTCCCTCGCCTGTACGGCGTGCAGACCCGGTTCTTCGACGAGTTCTTTCAGTCCGCTTCGGATGCGGGTGTCCGGCAGGCGGTCATCGTTGCCGCCGGTCTGGATACCCGGGCGTATCGCCTCGAATGGCTAGACGGGACAACGATTTACGAGATCGATCTGCCGAAAGTCTTGGAGTTCAAGGCGCATGTGTTGGGCCAGCAGGGTGCTGAGCCCAAAGCCCACAGGAGCGAGGTCGCCGCCGACCTGCGCACCGACTGGTCCAGGGAGTTGGAAGCCGCTGGCTTCGATACCGAAATTCCCAGCGCCTGGTCGGTGGAGGGGATACTGCCCTACCTGACCGATGACGCCCAAAACACGCTCTTCACCCGGATCAGCGGACTCAGTGCACCGGGCAGCCGAATTGCCGTGGGCGCGTTGGGATCGCGCCTGGATCGCGTACAGCTCGAGGCTTTGGAGACAGATCATCCCGGGGTCAACAAGTCTGGAGAGGTCGACTTTTCCGCGCTGACCTACGAGCCGGCATCCGACCCCGCGGAGCGGCTGGCCGCGCACGGATGGGTCGTCGAGCCCGTGCGCAACACGCTGGAGTTGCAGGCCGGTTACGGCATGACGCCGCCCGACGTGGACGTCAAGATCGACAATGTCATGCACTCGCAGTACATCACTGCAACTCGGTAAAGGGGGTCGAGGTGGTGACGATGACGATGCTCTCCCCCGCCGATGCCATCGCCGAGATCGCGGCCAGTTCAGCGGGGCCGGCCGTCGGCGCGTTCTTCGATCTCGACGGCACCCTGGTCGACGGCTTCACCGCGGCGGTTCACGTCGGCGACCGAATCCGGCGCCGGCAAGCCGGGATCGGCGAGTTGCTGGGGGTGTTAGAGGCCGCGCTGCGCTATCGGTTCGGCCGCCTGGAATTCGAGCACCTGCTGGTCCGGGCCGCCGGATATCTGCGCGGCGAATCGCTCACCGACCTCGACGACTTGGGTGAGCGACTGTTTGTCGAACGCGTGGCGGCACGCGTGTTCTCCCCCATGCAGGAAATCGTGCAGGCGCATCAGGAGCGCGGGCACACCGTGGTGCTGAGTTCCTCAGCGCTGTCGATTCAGGCCCTGCCGGTCGCCCGCTTCCTGGGTATCGCCAACGTTCAGTGCAACCGTTTCGAACTCGACGAGAGTGGGCGCTTGACGGGTGGAATCGTCAAACCGATCGTGTGGGGGGCGACGAAGGCCGCGGCGGTCCAGCAGTTCTGTGTCGGTAATGACGTTGCGGTGCAAGGCAGTTACTTCTACGCAGACGGCGACGAGGATGCGGCGTCGATGTCGGTCGTCGGCTTCCCGCGTCCGGTGAACCCCCGCTCGGGGCTTGCCGCGGCGGCAGCGACACACGGATGGCCGGTGATGTGCCTGACCTCGGGCCGGCGCCGTCCCATGCGGACCCTGCGGTATCTGGCGCAGCACGTGCGCCGCGACCGACCGGACGCTTAGGGCGTCAGCAGAATCTTCACCTCGTCGCCCGACCGCGACTCGGCCGTCGCATAGGCTTTCGCGGCTTCGTCCAACGGCAGTGTCGTGGTGAAGATGCCGTCGACATCAAGCCGGCCCGATTGCAGCAGCGGAATCAGCTCCGGCCACGTGCGCTGCACCGGCGCGGTCGTCATTCGAATTGTGATGCTGCGAATCAGGCAGCCCAAAGCGTTGAGCGGAAACGGATTCATGTCGTGCACGCCGACCACCGAAACGGTGCCGCCGGGCCGCACCGCATTGATCGCCTCGGTCAGGGATGCGTCGGTAGCGACGGCATCGATCACCGCATCGGCCCCGCGTCCACCGGTGGCCGCCAGGATGGCCTCAAGTGCCGGCGCCTTGACGGGTATGGCGCCCCACTGCGCCGCTCGGTCAAGGCGGCCGTCGACTATATCTACCGCGAAAACCCTTGCAGCGCCCTGAAATACCGCGCTTCGAAGTGCGCACAATCCGACCGCCCCGAGGCCGATCACGGCCACAGTGCCGCCGTACGGAATGTCGGCGCGCTGCGCAGCCGCCCAGCCGGTCGCAAGGTTGTCGGTGAGCAGCAGCGCCTGTTCGGTGCTGATGCCTTCGGGCATCTTGAGCAGCTGAAAATCGGCGGCCGGCACGGCGAGCAGATCGGCCTGTGCGCCGCCGAGCACGCCACCGCCGAAGATCTGAAAACCGGAGTGGCACATCACCGGATCGCGGGTGGCGCACCCCGGGCAGCCGCCGCAGCCGGTCACCGACGAGATCATGACGTGATCGCCGACCCGGACGGTGCGCACGTCGGGCCCCACTTCCACGACGGTGCCGACCGCTTCGTGGCCCAGCGCGATCGGGTCGGGCATCGGAAAATCGGCCTCGTAGAAATGCAGGTCGGATCCGCAGATGCCGGCGGCGGTCACTTCGACGATCGCTGCGTCGGGTCCCAGAAGTGCCGGATCGGGGCGGGTGTCGACCCGGATGTTGCGGGGGCCGTCGACGACTACGGTGCGCATATTGTCGTGTTCACTTTCTCGGTCGCATTAAGAACTTCGGTGTCGCACTACGAATTGTGACCAATCGGGCTCGCGGATGGCCGCCCAGTATTCGTTGAGCCGCCACGGGCTGACGGTGTGGATCTCCCCGTCGGCGTTCTTGAAGTACGAGTGTTTGACGGCGGGGTGTGACCACACCATTTTCTTGATCTGGGTCTGCGTCCGCTGATGCCAATCGGTGGCCGCCTCGGGCCGCGGCTCCACGGAATGAATGTCGGCCTCGGCCAACCGCTGCAGGCACTGGTCGACGTAGCGCATCTGCAATTCCGACTGGAAGATCAGGCTGCCGCCGTGGGCGAGGTGCGTTCCGGGCCCGTACACGATGAAGAAGTTGGGAAAGTCCGGGACAGTGATGCCCAGGTAGGCATACGGCCGGGTCCCCCACATATCGCGAAGATCAATTCCGTTGCGGCCGGTCACTTTCAGCGGCCACAGCACATCGGTGTGCCGGAATCCGGTGGCGTAGACGATGACGTCGGCGTCGTGGCTCGCGCCGTCGTCGGTGACCACGCCGCGGGCGGTGATCTCCCGGATCGGGGTGCGCACCAATTCGACATTGTCTCGCTGCAACGTTTGCAGCCAGCTTCCGTTGTCCTGCAGGGTCCGTTTGCCGCACGCGGGATAGTCGGGCATGACCTTGGCAAGTAACTCCGCTGAGTTCGGGTCGTCGCCGACCTGGCTGGTGATCCACTGCGAGAACATCATCTGCGCTGCGGCGTTGATATCGCTGACGGCGTGGTCGGAGTCTGCGTAGTTCGGGTCGCCCTCGGCGGCATCGAGGCCCTTGTCGGATCCGGGCCATAGCACCAGGAATCGGTACCACCGTCCGTAGCACGGCAGGTGGCGCATCGCCCAGCGCACGCCGTCACCGACCTCGTCGTGGTACATCGGATTGGGGAACATCCACTGGGCGGTCCGCTGGAACACGGTGAGATGCTCGACCGTGTCGGCGATGGCCGGCGCGATTTGAAACCCGCTCGCGCCGGCCCCGATGAGTGCGACCCGCTTGCCGGTCAGGTCGACCGAGTGATCCCACGCGGCGGAGTGAAAGGATGGCCCCTCGAACGTGTTTGCGCCGTCGAATTCGGGAATGTTCGGGCGGTTGAGCTGGCCGACCGCGGTGATGATGGCGCGTGCGCGCACCGTGTCCGAGTGGCCGTCGGCGCCGCGCAGCGAGACTGTCCACATGCCGTCGTCGTCGTCCCAGTCGGCCGCGAGAACCTCGGTGTTCCACCGCACATGCTCACTAAGGTCGTGCTTCGCCATCACCTTGGTGAAGTAGTCCTGCAGCTCGTACTGCTCGGCGAAGAAGTGGGTCCAGTCATTGTTGGGTTCGAAGCTGTAGCAATAGAAATGGTTCGCCACATCCACGCGGGCCCCGGGATAGCTGTTCTCCCACCATGTTCCGCCCGGGCCGGCGTTCTTCTCCACGATGGTGAAGGGGATGTTGGCCTGCCGAAGCCGGATGCCCGCCAGGATGCCGGACTCGCCGCACCCGACGACGACGACCGGCAGGTCACCCGCGCGCTCGGGCGCCAGTGCCGTTGGGCGGCGGGGATCGACCCCGTCGAGATCCAGCTCCTCGGAGACCAACGCCAGGTAGTCGTCGGGGACGTGCTCGCAGGCCGCCCAGTCCATCATCTCCCTGATGAGTTCGGGGCTCAGCGGTGCCGGCTCGGGGCAGCCCCGGTCCCGGTACTCGGTGATCACCGATAGCGCCTCGGCGCGGGCGCGAGCCTTGTCCTCTTCGGACATGAATCCCTGCACCTCGTTGAGGAAGATGCCCATCTGCTTGAAGTCGCGGATAAACCGCGGGTCGCCGGTGATGTGGACGAGTGACAGCAGCAGCGTGGGGATGCTGACGTCCTCCAGCGCTGTCGCGATCTCGGGTGTGGACGTGTCGAAAGGCTCGCCGGCGTAGAGGCTGCGCATCGGGCCGATCCTTTCGGTGGACGGGGCACCCCAATTACGCTACTGACCGTTTCGTAATTGGCAGAACTACGCTACCCTCTGCCGCCGGAGCGGATCAAGGGCTCTCGGCGCCCCGGGCTCCGGCGGGTTTGTCTACGTCGTCCCGGGATAGCAAGTTTTCGGGGCCGTGAACCTTGTTAATATCTGATTCGTGGCTGCCAGAGATGGCTGGTTGGTGCGCCGCGCTCAGCGCGGCGGCGATCCCGTTTCATCCGACGGTTAGGAACGGAATTGACGCGCAACCGATTTGGCGCCACGGTGAGTCTCTTGGCCAGCGGTGCACTGATCTTGTCCGGGTGCGGGGCCGACAAGAATGCCGAGGGGACTTCGACGTCGACCCCATTCGCGGTGACGGTGAATTGCGGCGGAAAGGCGACGCTGAAGGCGAGCGGGTCGACGGCCCAGGCCAACGCGATGACCCGCTTCGTGAAGGCGTTCGAACAGGCCTGTCCCGGTCAGACCCTGGACTACACGGCGGACGGTTCGGGCGCCGGCATCAGCGAATTCACAGGCAACCAAACCGATTTCGGTGGCTCGGATTCACCGTTGGCCCCCAGTGAATACGACGCGGCGCATCAGCGGTGTGGCTCGCCGGCGTGGGATCTGCCGGTCGTGTTCGGGCCGATCGCGATCACCTACAACGTCAAGGGCGTGACGTCGCTGAATCTCGATGCTCCGACGGCGGCGAAGATCTTCAAAGGGGCCATTACCAGCTGGAACGATCCGGCGATCCAGGCGCTCAACCCGGGCGTGACACTGCCCGCCGAGCCCATTCGCGTGGTGTTCCGCAGCGACATGTCTGGGACCACGGATAACTTCCAGAAGTACCTCGATGCGGCGTCCAGGGGCGCGTGGGGCAGGGGCACCGGCAAGGCGTTCAACGGCGGTGTCGGTGAGGGCGCCAAGGGCAACGACGGCACCTCATCGGCCGTGAAGACCATCGAGGGGGCGATCACCTACAACGAATGGTCGTTCGCCGAGGCGAAGAAGTTGAGCATGGCAAAGATCGTCACCCCGGCCGGCCGGGATGCGGTGGCGATCAGCACCGACTCGGTTGGCAAGACGATCGCCGGCGCCGCAGTCGTGGGGCGGGACAACGACATGGTGCTGGACACCGTGTCGTTCTACAACCCGACGCAACCCGGCGCCTACCCGATTGTGATGGCGACCTACGAGATTGTCTGCTCGAAGTACGCGGATCCGCAGGTCGGCACGGCCGTACGGGCATTCCTGGAGAGCGCCCTGGGGACCGGGCAGGATGGCTTGGCGGACAACGGATATATCCCGATTCCCAATGCGTGGAAGTCGTGGTTGTTGAATTCGGTCAATGCCATCAGCTGACTCAGGCCCGGCCTAGGCAACCAGGCAACCGCTGGCGAGTCCGTCGGCCCCGCATCGTTGTGACCGGCGGTCACTGTGCGGATTTTCCGCAGCCACGGCCTTGTGACTATCCGTTCGGCTGCGAAACAATGAAACGTCACGTCGGAGATCGTGCCGGCGGACGACTCGGAGGCCAAACCGGAGGTGAATACCGTGGCCCCATTACTCACCGCCTGTGCTGGATTTCTGTTCGCGGTCTTATGGATGGACCTGATTTTTGATTCTCAAATCTTCGGTCACCGCTCGGCCGGCGAGGAACTTCCCGAGGCGGTACTGGCGTCCATCGCGGGCTACTACCACCGCGCAACGACCACATCCCGACCGATGAGCCGACTGATCGCGCTCTTCATGTTTATGTTGTTGGGCGCCTTAGGATTTCAGGCAACACGAGGCCGTGATCCAGGTTGGCTACTGCTGATGTCGGCTGGGCTGGCCGGCGTCCCGACGATGCTGGCACTGACGCAAACCGTCCCCGACGCGGTTCGGCTCGGACACCGCGGGGACGGCGCGCCCGAACAAACCCGCCTGGCCCGGTCGGTCTGTCGCGACCACCTCGTCTGCGCCGGATGCATGTTCACGTTCCTGGCCCTGTGGGTGGTTCGTGCTCTGATGATCTAGGCGCCGGGCGACACGTCGTAGTTGGTGGGCGCTAATCAGGGGGCCCTGGCCTCGTCATGGGCGCCCGTACTAAACTAGAACACGTTCCAGTTCGGCGAGCGTCCCAGGAGTTGTAATGCACACCCCTATTTGCGACGAACTCGGTATCGAGTTCCCGATTTTCGCCTTCACCCACTGCCGCGATGTTGTCGTCGCCGTTAGCAAGGCCGGCGGGTTCGGTGTGCTCGGCGCGGTCGGCTTCACCCCCGAGCAGCTGGAGATCGAGCTCAATTGGATCGACGAGAACATCGGTGACCATCCCTACGGTGTCGACATTGTCATCCCGAACAAGTACGAGGGCATGGACTCGCACCTGTCGGCGGAAGACCTGGCCGAGACACTGCGCAAGATGGTGCCGCAGGACCATCTGGACTTCGGAAAGAAGATCCTCGCCGACCACGGTGTCCCGGTGGAGGACAGCGACGGTGACACGCTGCAGCTGCTCGGGTGGACCGAGGCAACCGCCACGCCACAGGTCGAGGTGGCGTTGAAGCACCCGAAGGTGAAGATGATCGCCAACGCGCTGGGCACCCCGCCGGCCGAGATGATCAAGCACATTCATGACGCCGGTCTCAAGGTGGCCGCGCTGTGCGGCTCCCCCTCGCAGGCCCGCAAGCACGCCGACGCGGGCGTCGACATCATCATCGCCCAGGGCGGCGAGGCCGGTGGCCACTGTGGCGAGGTGGGCTCAATTGTGTTGTGGCCACAGGTCGTCAAGGAGGTCGCGCCGAAGCCGGTGCTGGCCGCGGGCGGCATCGGCAGCGGCGAGCAGATCGCCGCGGCGTTGGCGCTGGGCGCGCAGGGAGCGTGGACCGGTTCGCAGTGGCTGATGGTCGAGGAATCCTCGAACACACCGGTTCAGCAGGCGGCCTACGTCAAGGCCGGCAGCCGCGACACCGTGCGCAGCCGGTCCTTCACCGGCAAGCCGGCCCGGATGCTGCGCAACGACTGGACCGAGGCATGGGAGAAGCCAGACAACCCGAAGCCCCTCGGCATGCCGCTGCAGTACATGGTGTCCGGCATGGCCGTACGGGCCACGAACAGGTACCCCAACGAGTCCGTCGACGTCGCCTTCAACCCGGTCGGTCAGGTGGTCGGACAGTTCAACAAGGTGGAAAAGACGTCGACCGTCATCGCACGCTGGGTGCAGGAGTACCTGGAAGCGACCAACAGGCTGGACGAACTCAACGAGGCCGCCAGCGCCTGACGGCTACTCGTCTTCGTCGACCTCGTACTTGCCGCCGGTGAAGACTTCCTTGGTCCTGTCGACCGCGTGCGTCGCGATGTCGATGGAATGCTGCACGATGCTGCTGGCGCCGCCCGCGACGTCGCCGCGGATGATGTCACTGACGTTTTCGACGATGTCTGAAGCCTTTTCGACCGCGTGGGTCGCAATGTCTTTGACCGCGTCGACGGCATCTCGGGGATTGACGGCCATTCGAGTCTCCAATCGTTGGGGGACTTTGATACGACTGTAGCCGCGTCAGTAGTTCACCAGCGTGCGCCAATACTCCTCGGGGATCTCGCCGCCGGAGCGCAATATCCGGGCCAGGCCGACGGCCATCGCGATGCCGAGCAGGCCCAACCATAAGCCCGCCACCGCGATGATCGTCCAGAGCACGGCGGTGACGGCCGGCCACGGCGAGAACACGGCGAGCACCGGGGCAAAGAAGAAGCCGGTTCCGACGTACCACGCCGAACCGGCGCGATCAGACGCGAGGACGAAACGCAGCCAGCGCGGCACCACAACTGTGGCCGGCTGGTCGTTGCGCATGATTACGTCACCCGCCGGGTGGGAAGAACCCCGCTCCGGTGAACCAGCCGGGCTGCCACCCCTGTGCACCCAGGCACAGCATCGGCAGCCCATCGGGCGTCTGCGCCGCGGACTGCGGGCCCGGGCACTTTGCACCGTTCTGTTGGACTCCGTAGAGCGGATACGAGATGACCCAGTACCCGATGGTGGCGGCCGGGAATTGGTTGGGCGGCGGGAAATGGCAGGCCTCGGCCTGGCCGCTGGGCCCACGTCCGAAAATGAAGCGCTCGTAGTTGTCGCACGGTGCGCCGAACGAGGCCTGGTAGTTCATGTTAGGTACGTCGCCCTCGTAACCGGCGGCGGCGCTGGGCGCCACGCTGATCGTCGCGCCGGTTATCGCAATGGCGCCGAGTACTTCGCGAATCATCTTCCGCCCCGTTCATGAGTCGCCGGTGACCTGCACCAAAGCATATCCACTGTGCTCCGGGCTACAAGGCCCAGGCGGTTCCTGTCCGGACGGGGCAGGGTTTCGGTGCTTTTTGCGCTCTCCCCCGGCCCACGACGAATGGGTGGGTGAACATGTTGCAATTTGGGCTCGACGATCTTGCGTGGATGCTTCCCAAACGTGGTCTAGCAATGGTTTATTTGGCACAGACGACGACTAGACGACTTCGTATCGAGGAGTGGGACCTTGTCAACTTCTAAGACGACCACCAAGCCGGTCCCGAATCTGCCTGCCGGGTTCGACTTCACCGACCCGGATATCCACGCCGAGCGGCTGCCCGTCGAGGAACTGGCCGAGCTGCGTCGGACCGCGCCGATCTGGTGGAACGAGCAGCCCGCCGGTTCCGGCGGATTCGATGACGACGGCTACTGGGTGGTGTCCAAGCACAAGGACGTCAAAGAGATCTCGCGGCGCAGCGATGTGTTCTCCAGCCTGCAGAACACCGCCCTGCCCCGCTACCGAGAGGGCACGGTCCGCGAGCAGCGCGAGACGGGCAAGTTCGTGTTGCTCAACATGGACGCTCCGCAACACACTCATCTGCGCAAAATCATCTCCCGCGGCTTCACCCCGCGGGCGGTCGAGCGGTTGCGCGAAGACCTCAACGAGCGCGCCCGCCAGATCGTCGCGTCGGCCGCCGCGCAGGGCTCCGGCGACTTCGTCGAACAGGTGTCGTGCGAACTACCGCTACAGGCCATCGCCGGGCTGATGGGTGTGCCGCAGGAAGACCGCATGAAACTGTTCCACTGGTCCAACCAGATGGTGGGCGACATGGATCCTGAGTTCGCCCGCAACGACGCCATGGGCGCCTCGGTCGAACTGATCACCTACGCCATGCAGATGGCCGCCGACCGGGCGCAAAACCCCGGGGACGACATCGTCACCAAGCTGATCGAGGCCGACGTCGACGGTCACAAGCTTTCCGACGACGAATTCGGCTTCTTCGTCATCCTGCTCGCCGTCGCGGGCAACGAGACCACCCGCAACTCGATCACCCAAGGCATGATGGCCTTCACCGACTTCCCGGAGCAATGGGAGCTGTACAAGCGGGAGCGTCCCGTCACCACGGCCGACGAGATCGTGCGGTGGGCCACCCCGGTGACGTCGTTCCAGCGGACCGCGCTGGAGGACTACGAGCTGTCCGGCGTGCAGATCAAAAAGGGCCAGCGAGTCGTCATGGTCTATCGCTCAGCCAATTTCGACGAGGAAGTCTTCGAGGACCCGTTCAGCTTCAACATCCTGCGTGATCCCAACCCGCATGTGGGATTCGGGGGCACCGGCGCTCATTACTGCATCGGAGCCAACCTGGCGCGGATGACGATCGACCTGATGTTCAACGCGATCGCCGACGCCATGCCCGATCTGGAATCCGTTGGCAAGCCCGAGCGGCTGCGGTCGGGCTGGCTCAACGGAATCAAGCACTGGCAGGTCGACTACCACACCAACGGCGACCAGAAATGTCCGGTCGCATAGTAGGCTTGGGGATGACAAGCTAAGTCCATGCCCACCCATCGAGCGGTCCACGTTTCCTCTCCCGGTGCAGCTTTGGAGCTGGTCGACGCTGAAACCACGCCACCGGGCCGCGATGAGGTGCGGCTGACGGTCACCGCGTGCGGCATTTGCGGAACCGACGCCCACTTCGTCGCGGGCGGGTTCCCCGGCATGACGTGGCCGTTCACCCCGGGCCACGAGATCGCCGGGAAAATCGCCGAAATCGGCTCTGGCGTCCAGGATTTCGCGGTCGGCGATCGTGTCGCCGTCGGATGGTTCGGCGGTTGCTGCTACCGCTGCGATCAGTGCCGGAAGGGCCAGTTCATCCACTGTCTGAACGGGAAAGTGCCCAGCTGGCAATATCCCGGCGGATACGCGGAGTCGGTGACCGTGCCGGTCAGCGCGCTGGCGCGGATCCCGGACGGGCTCACCGACGTGGAGGCCGCCCCCATGGGTTGTGCGGGCACCACCGTCTACAACGCGCTGCGGCACACCAAGGCGCTACCGGGTGACCGGGTAGCGATTCTCGGCGTCGGCGGGCTGGGCCACCTCGGGGTCCAATTCGCGCGGGCGATGGGTTTCGAGACCATCGCGATAGCCCGCGGGACCGGCAAGAAAGATGATGCCCAGAAACTCGGCGCCCATCACTACATCGACTCCACTGCGAGCGACCCAGCCGAGGCGTTGATCGCGCTGGGCGGCGCGACCGTCGTCCTCGCGACGGCGGGAAGCTCGCCGGCCATGGCGGCGACGGTCGGTGGGATCGCGCCGCAGGGTGAGCTCGTGACCATCGGGGTCACGCCGGAGCCGCTGCCGATCAGCCCCGTTCAGCTGATAAATCCGGGCATCAGCATCGTCGGCCATCCCTCCGGCACCGCCAAAGAGGTCGAGGACACAATGCATTTCGCGGTCCTGTCGGGCGTGCGGGCGTGGATCGAAGAACTTCCCCTGGCGCAGGCCGCCGACGGTTATGCGGCGCTCGAGCAGGGCAAGGCGCATTACCGCACCGTCCTGACGATGTGACTCCAGCTGTGTGGAGCTTCGAGCCTGCCGACGGTGAGTTGCTCGTCCGCACCGGTGTCGCGGGTAGGGCCGCGCGCCTGGGCCATCGCCTCACCATCGCCATGACGCGGTGGCACGCGACGGTGCGGTGGAGCGGCGCCGACCCGGTTGCCGTGGAGCTCACGGTCGAGGCGGATTCGTTCGAGGTGGTACGCGGCGAGGGTGGCGTCAAGGGGTTATCCGGCCCGGAAAAGACCGTGATTCGGGCGAATGCATTGAAGTCGTTGCAAGCCAGTCGTTTTCCTACGATCAGCTTCGCCGCCGATGTCATTGACAAGACCGACGAGGGATACCGCCTCGGTGGCCGGCTCGAAGTTTGCGGCAAGACGCACGAGCACGTAATTGATTTGCGCACAGAGGATCTCGGCGACACCTGGCGGATGTCTGTTGAGTCAGGCGTCCGTCAGTCTGCCTACGGGATCAAACCCTACTCGATACTGATGGGCTCGGTGCAGGTTGCCGACGACGTGACGGTGTCTTTCACCGCGATTCACGCCAAGGACGGTTGATCTGCCCTATCCGTGCCCGAAATTGCTTTTACTGCAAGAGATTTAGCGGTTTAGGGTTGCGCCGCGTCGCGCGGTGCCGCATCTCCGGCGTCGCTTGGAATGTGCTCCAGCACCCGGGTCAAATAAGGCTGCCGGCCATCCGTGCCGGACAGCCGGTCGCCGCCGGCCGGCTGCTCGTCCGGGACGCCCGGTTCGGCGGCCGGCGTCATGGGCCGGGCCGCGGGTGACTCAACCGGCGGCGCAGGGGCAAGGGCCGGCGCGACCGCCTCGGCGACTTGTGGGCTAGGCGAAGTGTGCTTTGCCGGTCCACGCTCGGCGTCCGAGGTCAGCTGAATGCCGAGCGCGAGTGATGCCGAACAGACGAAGGTAATCGCGCCGGCGGCCAGGGCGGTCACGGCCCCGGCGTAGGACCGGCGGCCGGGCCGTGCGGGCGGCGCGACCGGCTCATCGTTGTGGACGACGAGCTGCTCGTCGGTGAAGTCGGTGCTTCGGGCTGCCGCCAACGCGGTGCCCCGCGCGACTGTCACCTGTGCCATGGTTTGTGCGAAAACCGGTACGGGCAAGGCCTTTTCAAGCTGCCATGAGAATCCGTTGATGTCATCGTCGGCGCCGACGACAACGACGCCGCCGGGTCGCCATCCACTGCGGTGGAACATTCCGGTCAGCCAGGTCCGCAGTCCATCGAAGCCGCCACTCACCTCCTTGACGACCGTCTGCGTCTCGCCGTCATGGCTATCGACCATCACAACGGTCGCGGACTCATGTTCGAGGACGCAGACGGCGGTCTGCTCGTATCCGATGACGGGCGCGATGGCCATCGCGAGGGTCTCGACGGCCTCGAGCCATCGCACCGGCACGACATTGTCGAAACCGGCATCGGTCAACGCCTCCAGCAGCAGTGCGGCTTGGGCGGACGCCTCGTCGTTCCACGTCACCCCGATGACGCGCAGATGGTGATCGTTTGCGGCCGCCAGCGCGTCGACCCGCATGACCTCTTCTGTCACCTGCTCTGCGGTACTTACGGCGGGCACGCCGCGACCGGCGCGTAGCGCCAGTTCGTGGTGGTCAAGGATGGTGCCGTCCGCGTCATGCCCTTCAGCGAGGACCCATCCGACGGTGGTTGGCGCCACTGATAGGCCCAGTACCGTGTCCAAAATTTGCACCTCGATCGTCCCCGGAACCCCGACATTCCCAGTCGAATCACTGCCCACCATGAAGCGCGCGGCCGCGGTGATTCCTGAGAGCCGGAACGGACCGGGATTGCGTGTGGTCTCCATCGGCTTGCTTGCTCCGAGAGAGCCTACGCGTTCCCCGCGAGTTCGGTTGCATCGATGCCAAATCCGCCAGACAAGCGCTGGCACGGCCGCCGCAACCACAAACCGCGTCGAACCGATCGCCGAACGTACTGCGGGGGTGTGCGGTGTCGCACGGGCCCGTGGGCCCGCCCCGAGGACCGACGCATTGCCGCCGATGTTGGCCCTCCGCAATGCGGATAAAGCGCCAACTGATTGCGCCGCCTACAAGATCGTGCCGAAATCGGCCGACGATCTTGATTAGACACCCTTTGTACCTGCAGTTGTATGCGGGTCACTTACCCGCACGCGGGCTTTCCGCTGTCGGCCCCCTGCCTGGCGTTTACGCTGGCGAGGGCTCGCGAACGGGCGACGAGCACGCCCGTGTGGGCTTTGCGACCCAGTTATCACACTTGCTTTATTCATGACGATGGCCGAGACAAAATTGAGATGACTTCGCGTCTAGATC
Source organism: Mycobacterium numidiamassiliense (assembly GCF_900157365.1). Taxonomy (GTDB): domain Bacteria; phylum Actinomycetota; class Actinomycetes; order Mycobacteriales; family Mycobacteriaceae; genus Mycobacterium; species Mycobacterium numidiamassiliense. The sequence goes on from NZ_FUEZ01000004.1 coordinate 3,280,123, forward strand.
GACATTTGACCTATTAGCACGGTAAATTCTGCCGAGAGCAGGCGCGACGACATACGACAAGGGGCGCAGGTATGACAGACGTGAGCGAGAAGATCCGGGCCTGGGGGCGCCGGCTTTTGGTCGGTGCGGCAGCGGCTGTGACGTTGCCCGGCTTGATCGGTCTTGCCGACGGCGCGCCGACCGCGAGTGCTTTCTCGCGGCCTGGCCTGCCCGTCGAATACCTGCAGGTGCCGTCCGCGGGGATGGGCCGCAACATCAAGGTCCAGTTCCAAAGTGGCGGTGACGGCTCTCCCGCGGTGTACCTGCTCGACGGGCTGCGGGCCCAGGACGACTACAACGGCTGGGACATCAACACTCCCGCATTCGAGTGGTACTACAAATCAGGCCTATCAGTAGTCATGCCAGTCGGTGGCCAGTCGAGCTTCTACACGGACTGGTACCGCCCGGCGTGCGGCAAGGCCGGCTGCTCGACCTACAAGTGGGAGACGTTCCTGACCAGCGAGCTGCCCGGGTACCTGTCGTCGCAGAAGGGCGTCAAGGCGAACGGTAGCGCCGCGGTCGGCATCTCAATGGCGGGTGCATCGTCGATGAATCTGGCGATCTACCACCCCGCTCAGTTCGTCTACGCCGGTTCGCTGTCCGGCTACCTCAGCCCGTCCACCGGGCAGAGCTGGATAGGCCTGGCGATGGGTGATGCCGGCGGCTACAAGAAGGAAGACATGTGGGGGCCAGATAGCGACCCCGCATGGCAACGCAACGACCCCTTGGTCAACGTCGGCCAGCTCGTCGCCAATAACACCCGGCTCTGGGTGTACTGCGGCAACGGGACTCCGAACGAACTGGGCGGTGCCAATTTGCCGGCCACGTTCCTCGAGAGCAACTTCATGATCGGCGTCAACAAGAAGTTCCAAGACGCCTACAACGCGGCGGGCGGCCACAACGCCGTGTTCAACTTCCCGAACTACGGAACCCACAGCTGGGAGTACTGGGGAGCTCAGCTCAACGCGATGAAGGGTGACCTGCAGACCAGCTTGGGTGCTACACCCGGGGGCGGCGGATAACTCTTTTAATGCCGGATGTCGCTACTGCGCTTGACGAGAATCGTCAGGCGCAGTAGTGCGTTAAGGGCCGGCAATAAGGTCGGCGCGGTTGTCGTACTGGTTGCCACACTGCTTGCAACCCCGGCGCACGCCGACGGTGCCAACCCGCTGACCGAGCTGGTCGATGCCGCCGCGCAGCGATTGCAGATCGCCGAGCCGGTGGCCGCCTTCAAATGGAACACCCACGGCGCCATCGAGGACCCCGCCCGCGTGCGACAGCAACTATCCGCGCTCAGCTCTGACGCCACCGGCAAACACATCGATCCTCACTACGTCAGCCGGGCGTTCAGCGACCAGATCAACGCAACCGAGGCGATCGAATACCGCCGGTTCGCGGATTGGAAGCTCGACGCGTCCAGCGCCCCGAGCGGTTCCCCTGACCTGGCGGCGTCGCGCTCGGCGATCGACGGCCTCAACCAGACGATGCTGACCCAGATCGCAACGAACTGGGACCTGTTGCGCTCCCCGCAGTGTGCCCCTGCGCTCGACGCGGCCAGGGGCGAGGTCATCGAGTCCCGGCACCTCGACGGCTTGTACCAGCAGGCCCTGATGACGGCCACGCAGTCGTATTGCGCCTGAGGTTTGCCCGTCTAACTACCTGTCAGCGGTATCCGAGCTGCGCTGAATTGGTTGCCATAAAAATGCCATAAATTTCTTATCTCGCGTGTTAATCGAATCGGTAACGCTTTGTACACACGTGACGAATTGCTTGACATGAGAAATCTCGCCAAACCTCTCATCAAGTCGGCGATCGTCGGCGGGTTTGTCGTGGCGTTGCTTGGCCCGTCCACCGCTGAAGCCGGCGCGGCGCCCACGCCCAACTGGGATGCGATCGCGCAGTGCGAGTCTGGCGGCAACTGGCACGCCAACACGGGAAACGGCGAATACGGCGGATTGCAGTTCAAACCGGACACCTGGGCCCGATACGGCGGTGTCGGCAATCCCGCGGCGGCCTCCCGGGAGCAGCAAATCGCGGTGGCTGACCGGCTTTTCGCAGACCAGGGCGTCGAGCCTTGGCCGAAGTGCGGCGCCCAGTCCGGACTTCCCATCGGCTGGTACTCGCACCCGGCTCAGGGCATCAAGCAAATGATCAACAGCCTCATCCAGGCAGCGATGCCGCACTAGTAGCCGCGACGCGAGGGGTCTATGACCCCGTCGGAACATGTGTTTGGATCGGGTCATGGAAGGTTCGGCCACAGTGCACATGGCGGCGCCCGCGGACAAGATCTGGGATCTGATCGCCGACGTCCGTAACACGGGACGCTTCTCCCCCGAAGTAATGGAAGCGGAGTGGCTGGGCGAAGCGACCGGCCCGGCACTCGGCGCGAAATTTCGTGGCCACGTCCGGCGAAATGAAATAGGTCCGGTTTATTGGACGACATGCGAAGTGACCGCGTGTGAACCTGGTCGTGAATTCGGTTTTGCGGTCCTCCTCGGCGATCGCGCCGTGAACAATTGGCACTACCGGTTGGCGCCGTCGGGTGGGGGCACGGACGTGACCGAGTCGTTTCGGCTCACCCCCGCGCCGTGGCTCGGCGTCTACTTGGTGTTCGGCGGCTTTCTCCGTAAGCGGCGCAACGTCCGTGATATGACGAAGACGCTGAACCGCATCAAAGACGTCGTCGAAGCGGTCTGACCGGGAAGGCCTTCATGCCAGGCGTCGTGAAATCGGTCTTCATCACCGGAGCGGCCAGCGGCATGGGGCGCGAAGGAGCCAAGCTCTTCCACGGCAAAGGCTGGCGCGTTGGTGCGGTCGACCGAAGCGCCGATGGACTCGCGGCCCTCGCCCGGGAACTCGGTGCCGAGCGGTTGTGGACCCGCGTCGTCGATGTGACGGACAAGGCGGAGCTGGACAGCGCCCTTGCCGACTATTGCGCCGGTAACGCCGGCGGTGGGCTGGACATGATGTGGAACAACGCCGGCGTCGGCGAATCCGGCTGGTTCGAGGACGTGCCTTACGACGCGGCGATGCGCGTCGTCGAGGTCAACTACAAGGCAGTGTTGACCGGCGCCTACGGCGCGCTCCCCTACCTGAAGAAAACCCCTGGCAGCCTGATGTTTTCGACGTCGTCCTCGGCGGGCACGTTCGGCATGCCGCGCATCGCCGTCTACTCCTCGACCAAGCACGCGGTCAAAGGGTTGACCGAGGCACTCAGCGTCGAGTGGCACCGGCATGGTGTGCGGGTCGCCGACGTGCTGCCCGGTCTGATCGACACCCCCATCCTTACCTCGACCCGCAACCACTCCGACGCCGGCGCGGCCCCGATGTCCGCCGACGAGCTCCGCGCCACCGCGCCCAAGAAGGGCCCCTTCCGGCTGATGCCGGCGAGCAGCGTGGCCCAGGCGGCGTGGCAGGCTTACCACCACCCGAAGCGGTTGCACTGGTATGTGCCGAAAAGCATTCGGCTGATCGACCTGTTCAAGGGCCTGAGCCCGGAATTGGTGCGGAGAAGCATCGTCAAAACCCTGCCCGGGCTGATGTCCGAACGGTAGTAAAGGAGCCGAGCTGATGCGGAATGGGTTGGTAGCGGCGGTGTTCGTCGTCGCGAGTGTCGCTGCGTGCGGATCGCCGCAGACCACGCCGCGCGCGGCTGCGCATCTGACCATCGATGGGGCCACGCACACCACCCGCCCCGCCGAGTGCAGCCAATTGCAGGGATACCGGACCATCAACATCCGCGACCGCGACAGCCAGGTCGAAGCGGTGGTGCTGCTCAGTGGTTATCGGGCCATCCCCCAGTGGGTGAAGATCCGCAACGTCGGCGGATTCACCGGTAGCTTCTGGGAAGGCGGGGTCGGCGACGCCCACGTCGACGTCAGCAACAGCGCGTACACCATCACCGGCAGCGCCTACGGCATCAACAGCAATAATCCCAACAAGGTGATCACGACGGATTTCAAGCTGTCTGCTGAGTGTTGACTGTGTGTTGACCCCGCCGGAACATCCCCCGCCTAGTCTTGGTAGACGACCACTTCTAGGGAGGGGCTGTGAGGGAGAGGTTGCACTGGCTTGCGATGCACGGATTTTTCCGTGGCGCCGCAGCGATCGGAGTGCGTCAGGGTGTGTTGAATGCGAGGTTGGTGGCCGATCCACAGGTGACCGCCAACCCTGTGCCGTTCTACGACGAAGTGCGGGCACGGGGCCCGCTGGTCAAGAGCCGGGTCAGCTATTTGGCGGTCGACCATGCGCTCGCCGGCGAGCTGCTCCGATCTGACGACTTTCGCGTGCTCTCGATGGGGTCTAACTTGCCGGGGTGGCTTGCCCGGCTGGAGCGCCGCACCCGCGACGATCTTCTCCACCCGCTGCGACCGCCGTCGCTGCTGGCCGTCGAGGCGCCGGACCACACCCGCTACCGCAAGTCGGTGTCGGCGGTGTTCACGCCCAGGGCGGTCGCTGGACTACGTGATCGAGTCGAGCAGACCGCCATCGGCCTCTTGGACCAGCTGGCCGACGAGTCCGGCGTCGTCGACATCGTTGCCCGGTACTGCTCGCAACTTCCGGTGGCGATCATCAGCGACATCTTGGGCGTGCCCGACCAAGACCGCAGGCGCGTACTGGAATTCGGTGAGCTCGCAGCGCCCAGCCTGGACATCGGATTGCCGTGGCGACAGTACCGCAGCGTGCAGAAGGGCATCGCTGGCTTCAACCTCTGGCTGGCCGACCACTTGCGGGAATTGCGGCATAATCCGAGTGACAGTCTGATGAGCCAGCTGATCCAGAGATCTGAAAGTGGCTCTGCTGAAACGTATCTCAGCGATCCTGAGCTTCAGGCGATCGCCGGGTTGGTGTTGGCCGCTGGCTTCGAAACCACGGTGAACCTGTTGAGCAACGGGATTCGCATGTTGCTCGACAATCCCGAACACCTGCCGACGTTACGTGAACGTCCCGAGTTGTGGCCCAACGCCGTTGAAGAGATCTTGCGACTTGACTCGCCGGTGCAGCTCACCGCGCGCGTCGCCCTCAAAGATGTTGAGGCGGCGGGCATGCGGATCGAACGCGGCGAGTTGGTGGTGGTGTATCTGGCCGCCGCCAACCGGGATCCGATTGTCTTTCCCGACCCGCACCGCTTCGATATCGAACGTCCCAATGCGGGAAAGCATCTCGCGTTTTCTGGGGGCCGGCACTTCTGCTTGGGCGCCGCGCTTGCCCGGGCCGAGGGCGAAGTCGGATTGCGGACGTTTTTCGAGCACTTCCCCGATGTGCGGGCGGCGGGTGCCGGAAGCAGGCGCGACACCCGGGTGCTGCGTGGATGGTCGACGTTGCCGGTAGCGCTGGGCCGGGCACGGTCGATGGCTCCTGTCGATCTCTAGATTGTGCTGCGGCGCAAGATCATTGCGGTGCGAGGTAGCGGCCGAACCACGCGAGCAGCCGTTGCCAGGCGTCGGCCGCCTGGTAGCGGGGGCCGGTGTCGTTGAAGAACGCATGATCGGCGTTCGGTTCGACAACAAGATCGCTGACCAGCCCGGCCCGATCGAGGGCGGTCTTGGCGGCGGACTGCGAGCCCGTGACGCGAGTGTCCAGGGCCGCGTAAATACCCAGCACGGCGGCCTTGGACCCGATGAAATCGGGATTGTCGGGTAGCGGACCGTAGAACGGGACCGCGGCTGACACTCCGAGCGCGCCGGACGCCAACAGCTGCCATACCAATCCACCGCCAAAACAAAAGCCGACCACACCGACCTTCTGTCCCGGAGCCCGCAGCTTCAGTTCCGCGACACCGGAATTCAGGTCGTGGGTGAACTGTTCGGGCGCTATCGTGCCCAGGGCCGCGGTGGCCTGCGCCGGATCGGCAAAGGTGGCGGTTCCGCCCTTCTCGGAGAGCAGGTCGATCGCCAGCGCCGAAAATCCGGCCCCGGCCAGCCGGCCACCGACCGCACCCAGTCGGTCAATCCCTTGTTCTCGTGGATGACCAGCACGGCGCCCTTGGAGTCGGCCGCTTGTGCCCATGCCCCCTGAAGTTCGCCCTGCTGGCCGGGCCAGGTGATCGGTGCGGTGGGTTGCGCATTAGCCATGCCGGGCGGTTGCGTTGGCGTGGTTGACGTCTCGGGGGTGGCGGTGGAGGCCGGGCCTTCGGCCGCCTCGTGCTGCTTGGAGCAGGAGGCGATGAGCGCGGTGGCCGACGACGCAGCCACGCCGAGCAAGGCTAGTCGCCTCATCGCCTCGCGCCTGGTTAGTAGGCCGTCGAGATGGTCGGTCGCAATTTCCTCGGCGAGGTAGCGCTGTAGCGAAGTCACGTTGGCGAGTATCCGCCGAAAAGGTGTGGTTGACACGGGTGTGCCAACCGGGTTAGTTGGCCGTTATGACAGAACTTTCTACGATCTTGGTCGACGATGTCGTGCTCGGGCTCTGGCGGGCACTTTCGCGCCGGGATTGGGATGCGCTCAAGACCTTCCTGGCGCCCGACTGCCTATATGTCGACATGCCGGTTCCCGCGTTGTCGGCGCGTGGCCCCGAAGACATCGTGAAACGGCTGAAAATGGGTCTCGAGCCGCTGGCCGGCTACGAGAACCACGACGGACTGCTGGTGTCGAATGGATCCGATGTCATCTACGAGCACTCCGAGACATGGACTTTCGCGACCGGTGAAAAAGGGGTTTTACGATTCGTCACCGTTCACAAGGTGGTCGACGGAAAAGTCACGGTCTGGAAAGACTATTGGGACATGAATAGTCTCGTCAGCTTCGCTCCGCCAAACCATTTCGAGAACCTCGCGAATGCGGACACCAGCTGGATCTTTGACGCGTCGGCATTAGTCTGACCGTTAGTCCGATATCGCGAATGTTCGGACATTTTAATTTGTGCGCCCGAAACCGAGCGGGCCCAGCTTTGCCCAGTTGAGACGCTATTATACGTGTGGAGTACGCCTCAGGGGCCGGGCCGTATTCTCTCCGCGCTGCGGCGTACTATTAACGCGGTCGATGATTTTTTTAAATTGACGCGATGGCTGATTAATTTCGCTGGTAAGCGGGAAGAGCTAAGCGGTGGAAATAAACGACGCCGAAAAGTTTGTTCGTTCATGGGGCATCTGGGAGCGCGGGCGCTCCCACGGCGTCGCGGAGGCCGTGGAGACGGTCGACAAGTTCTTGTCGGGCGGCGGGTTGACAGCGGGACAGCGAGAAATCCTGCTCCGGGTGTATGACTCGCTCTTGGAGATCAACACGCGTTCGTTGTCGGCATCGCCACCGCGCCGGATGGGTCGCGGCTGGCGGCAAGCGGCGCGGGAGATGACGCGGACCGCCGCTCGCTCACCCCTCGGCAGCGCTTCGATTCGTGACTGAGCACCGGCGCAAAATAATGCCCCCTAGTCTCAGGTGAAACCAGGGGGCTCGTCCGCGGCTATCCGCCAGTGCAGACGACTGGGTCAGGACACGCAACGGTGATGACCCCCGTGCAGCCCCCGGACAGGGCGAAGTTGAGGGCAAGGATGAGGCCGAGGACGACTTTGCTGGTATAACGCGACATGGCGACGCACCCCGTTCCTCGCATGACGATCGGCTTACAGGGTTGTTATTGTACCCGAGTTCAATGGGCGCGGCGGGCGACTTTGGTGGACGCACCCCGGCCGCCAGTTTCGGCCATCGACGGCCCGCGCTCGGGGGCCCGCCGCGTCACTGTTACCCGCTGACGCAGGTGACCGGGTCAGGACAGGCGACGTAGAGAACCCCGGTGCAGCCTCCGGACAGAGAGACGGTGAAGGCAGTAACAACGCCGAGGACGATTCTGCTCGGATAACGCGACATGACGCACCTTGTTTACTCTCCGCGACCTATCACAGGATGGCTACTGTACCCGAATCCAATAGCGGCAACCGGGGTGGGAGTCCCCGACACCATCACCGATGCGTCCACGCTCAGACCCAGCGATCTCCGAGCCGGTAGATGCGGGCGGAGTTCTCGTGAGCAACGAGATCGACGACCCGCAGCGCATCGGCTTCGCTCCAATCGTCGTTGTCGACAAAGCCTCGCAGCACCCGGTGGATGCCGTTGCGCCACAACTGCGCACCCAGGAAATGCAGCTCGGCGGGGCCGAATCCGTCCGACGAATAGACAATCTTGCGGAAGGGCGCCATCTCCAGCAGCCGGGCGATGAACGCTGGTCCGCGGGCCCCAAGGTAGTTCACACTCAGCCCGCCATCGAGATAGACATTGTTGAAGGCCTGCGCCAAATAGCCCGCTTCACGTTCGTAGGGATAGCAGTGCAGCAACACGATCGGGGTGTCGTTCGACTGCCGCAATAAGTCGAGCAGATACAGCGGGTTCGTCTTGTGCAGATCGCAGTCCCGGTCACCGAAGCCGACGTGCAGCTGCAGCGGCTTGCCAAGCCGCAACGCCTCGTGCAGCCCGAAACGCAGCAGGATTCGGTCGTCCAACCGAGTGCCGCCGCGATCGCGCCACCGGCCCGCGGCGTCGCAGACCTGTGCCGCGGACGGCTCGCTCAGATCGCCGTCGAATCCGCCCCGGTAGGCCAGGATGGATTTGGTCGCCACGGCGGCGGCCGCACGGCTGTGCAGGATCTCGCCGAAGGCCGACGCGTAATCGCCGGGTGCCTGCGCGGCCTGTTCGGCCACCTGTTCGAGGCGCACGACCTCGTACGCGCGATTGGCGGACAGCGCGCTCAGCTTGGCGACGTCGGCCACGTCACTGCCGATTCCGGTGTCCACCAGCCAGTCGCTCACGCCGGCGGCCCGCAGGAACATTTCGGCCAACTCGCTTTCGCTGAATTCGCTGCGGCGCTCCCAATAAAGGTGTGGATCAACGTGTTTGGCTAATCCTATGATGGGTGCGCAGTGGGCGCGCACGGCGAAGCCGAGTTGGGAATCGAATCCTGAGTCGGTCAGCTCGGTGTTGGCTTCGTTGAGGGCGTTCTCGAACCGGTGCCGGTCCGGCGGCTGCAACCAGCAACCATGGACGTGCTGATCGATCAGTGCCACCTCGCCGATGCGCCGCGCGAGGGCCGAAGCATCGGGCACCGTCACAGACTCCAGGCCATCCGAAAAGTGTCGGCCAGTTCCTCTGCGCCCCGAGTGCCGTAGTGCTCGTGCTCGAGACGGCGGACCGCGACCACCATGTCGACCGCGGGGTCGCCCAAGATGCTGCGCAGGAGTTCCGAATTATCCAGTGCCGCAATCGCTTCTGCCTGAGATTCGGACAGGCGTTGGATTCCGGCACGCTGGCGCTCGGATGCAGTGAGTTCGGCCGGATCTACGGTCGTCTCCGGCGGCAGTACCATGCTGTGGCGGATTCCGTCGAGTGCCAGCCCGAGGATCGCCGCCGACGCCAGGTAGGGGTTCGCCGACGGGTCGACCACCTTGACCTCGACATTGCCGCCATGTGGGGCGCCGGGGTTCGCTTTGATGAATCGCACTGCCGCTTCCCGGTTTTCGCTGCCCCAGCACACGTAGGCCCCAGCCCAATTACCCGGATGCATCCGCAACCCGGACACGATCGATCCGCACAGCACGCCCTGGGCCTCCGGCAATCCGTGCACCACGCCAGACACGGCGCTCTCCCCCTCCGCGGTCATGCCTGCCGTTTCCGTTCCGCCGGAAAACAGCTGCGCGTCCGTTGTGGCCAACGAGAAGTGCTGGTGGGCACCGGATCCGACGCTGCCGGCAAACGGCACCGGCGACAGGCTGACGCGCAGCCCGTGGCGGCGGGCGGCGCGCCCGATGATGATTCGGGTCAGCACCAACTGGTCGGCGGCGGCGACCGGGGACAGCGGAGACAAAGAAATCTCGAATTGGTTGGTTCCGTATTCGGGATGGAGCTGTTCGATCCCGACGCCGGCCGTCGAGGCCGCGGCCATGACATCACGGACAAAGCCCTCATGCTCGAGCACACCAGCAAGCCCGTATTGCGCCCACAAGGTCGATGGCAGCCTGCCGCCGCCCGGATCGACCAGCACGAACTCGATTTCGTGGCCGACCCGCGCCCCGAGTCCGACGTCCGCGAGCGCCGTCTCGATCCGGCTCAGCGTTCCGCGGCCACACATCGGTGCCGGTGTCCCGTCCTGCTCGAAGAAAGCGGCGGGCCCCCACGCCAAACCGTCGCCGAGGATGCGCAACGCCGATGCGTCGATGCGGATGCGTTGATCACCGACCACGCCGACGTTGTCGGTAAAGGCGATACCGGTCTGGTCGATGGCGAAGGCATGCCAGGACGGGCTGGCGCCGAGGCCGGGGTCGGCGAACGCCGTGGTCCGCCCGATCGGCACGGTTTTGGCGAGTGTAAGCCCGGCCGGATTGACGACGGTGCCGATGACGGTGTCGACGCCCTCCGCCTCGAGCTGCGCGATTGCCGCGGCGGCTGCGGGCGTGGCTGTCATCGCAGCCCTGACCGGTGGTCCGTTGTGACGGTTAGGCGCTGCTGGGCAGCGTCAGCTTGCAGGCCTGGCCGATATCGAGGGTGCGCAGGGTGCGACCCATGCCGACCCAGAGCGCGCACGACAAAGCGAGATCGGCGATGAGCTCCTCGGAGAAGTGCTCATTGCAGCGGGCCCAGAAGTCTTCGTCGTCGCGCAGTTTGGCGTGTTCGGTACCGAAACGGTGGGCGAACTCGGCCGCCAGGCGCTCCTGTTCGCTGTACCCCGGCCAGGTGCGCCATTCGAGCGCGTGCTCGTAGAGCTCTTCGTCGACGCCTGCGACCTGACCGTCGGCATCGCGGGCGTTGAGGCAGACCACGCATTCGTTGTCGTGGGCGATCACTGCCCGGGCCAGCTCGCGGGTGCGCAGCGGTAACCGGCTTTTGGTGTAGACCGCCTGGCTGAAGTTGGCGATCGCGCCGCCGAGGTCCGGGGACTTCGTGGCCCAGCTGTAGACGTCGTCGTCAGCGAATGTTCCGATTCGGCTCATGGCGTGATGGTACGCCCGCGCTCCGGAATTCAGGCAGGTACCTAGGAGGGTCGGCCGCTGACCGCGGGTAGCGCAACCGTGCTGGGCGTGTCGTCGTGCCAATCCCGCTGGGCCAGAACACGATGCGCGATGTGCTCGAGGGCAACCTCAACCGCCTGTCGATCCGGCCTGCCCTGGTAATTGGGCGACCGGGACAGCTTGTCGACGATCCAGGCCAGCAGCAAGGAGTAGACGTAGTCGACCTGCTGGGTCCCGGCCGGGGTCAGCCACATCTTGTCGCCGTCCTGTTGTGCATAGCCTGTCGCGACTAGGCGGGCGAAGGTGGGCTCGAGGACTTCGAACGGTATTCGCATGGAGTCGCCGATGTCGGTGAGGCGGGCCGTCCCGTACATCTGCCCGAAGCGGTAGATGCGCATCACGCCCCACAGCCCGGCGACGTCCAGCCGGCAATCCGGGCGCATCGCGATGCTGCGCAATCGCACACCGGGGTCACCGCGCAGCATGCGCGCGATCGCGTTCTCCAGCAGCCGTTCCGGAGTGTCGGTGGTCGGCATCCCGAACCCGTCGCCCAAATCGACTGCGCTGTTGTGGATCTCGCGCAGCGGTACCTCGCTCAGGAACAGTGCCAGGACAAACCCGAGCAGCGCGACCGGCGCCGCCCAGAGGAATACCTGGCTCAGTGATTCCGAATAGGCCGCCACAATGGGCGCGGCCACATTATGGGGTTGTCGGTGCAGGGCCTCCGGCGAACCGACCGCATCGGGGCGTACGCCGCTGGCCGCCAGTGCCGGACCCATCCTGGTTTTCAGGAAGTTCGAAAACAATGAGCCGAATATCGCGGCGCCGAACGAACTTCCGATGGTCCGAAAGAACGTCACACCCGAGGTGGCGACGCCGAGGTCTTCGAAATTCGAGGTGTTCTGCACGATGAGTACCAGCACCTGCATCGACAATCCGATGCCGGCCCCCAGGATCACGAGATAGATCGACTGCACCAGCGCCGAGGTGGCCGGATCCATCCGCGACATCAGCACAAAGGCGAGCGCCATCAATGCGGTGCCGGCGACCGGAAAGATCTTGTAGCGGCCGGTGCGCCCGACCAGGGTGCCGCTGCCGGTCGAGGTGATCAGCATCCCGACCACCATCGGCAGCGTGCGCAGGCCCGATGTCGTCGCCGAGACGCCGTTGACGTACTGCATATAGGTGGGCAGAAACGTCATGGCACCCAACATTGCGAAGCCCACCACGAACGACAACACGCAGCAGACGGTGAATACCGGACTGCCGAACAGCCGCGTCGGCAGGATCGGTTGGGACACATGGCTTTCCACCCAGACGAACGCGACGAGCGCTACCGCGGCCCCGACGAACAACCCGATAATCGCCGGCGAGTCCCACGGGTACAGGGTGCCGCCCCAGCTGGTGGCCAGCGTCAGACCCGCGGCGCCCAGACCGACCAGAACAATCCCGGCGTAGTCGATGACCGGCTTGCTGGACGACGCCAGCGCCGGAATCGCCGCCGCCGCAACGAAGATGACTACCACCGAGACCGGCACGTTCACCCAAAACGCCCACCGCCAGGTCAGGTAGTCGGTGAAGTAGCCGCCGAGCAACGGGCCGACCACCGTGGTGACCCCGAAGACGGCGCCCAGGATGCCCTGGTAGCGACCGCGATCCCGAAGCGGTACCACCTCACCGATCAACGCGCTGGCGGTGACAGTGATCGCGCCCCCGCCGATACCCTGCAAGGCGCGGGAGCCGACCAACATGGCCATCGACTGGGCGAGCCCGCAGGACACCGACCCGATCACGAAGAACACCACGGCGGCCTGAAAGACCCGCTTGCGACCGAGCGAGTCACCAAGCTTGCCGACCAGTGCGGTGACGATCGTCGACGCCAGCAGATAACTGGTGACCACCCAGGATTGATGACCGGCGTCGCCGAGGTCGGCGACGATGGTCGGCAGCGCCGTCGCGACGATGGTTTGATCCAGCGCCGCGAGCAGCATCCCGAGCGCGATCGCTACGAAGATCAGGTTGCGGCGTCGCGGGCTGATCTGCTCGCTGCTCGATTCGGCGTCGGGCGCCGGATGGGCTTGGGCTCTCGGGCTTGTCATGCCTGCCTTCCGTCAGCGTCCGATGCTAACGCCGGCAGGAGGCCATCGCGGCCCAGCGATGTCCTCGGCTAGGCGATCGAACCCGGCGGCCGGGAAACGCACTGCGCGGAGTACAGCTCCTCGCCCAGCTTGTCCATCAGCTGCAGCTGAGTCTCGAGGTAGTCGACGTGGTTCTCTTCGTCGGCGATGATCTTCTCCAGCAAGAAGGCGCTGGTGCTGTCCTGCTTCTCGCGGCACATGATGACGCCGGGCTTGAGGCGGTTCAGCACCTCGTATTCGATCGCCAGGTCGGCCTCGAACTGCTCGCGCAGGGTCTGGCCGACGCGCAATGAGAAGAGGCGCTGGTAGTTGGGCAGGCCGTCCAGCAGCAAGATGCGGTCGGTGATCGCCTCGGCATGGCGCATCTCGTCGAAGGACTCTGCGCGGGTGTGCTCGGCTACCTCGGTGAAGCCCCAATTGTCCTGCATCTTGGAATGCAGAAAGTACTGGTTGATCGCGGTGAGCTCACTGGTCAATTGCTCGTTGAGCAGACGCAGAACGTCCGGATCCCCTTGCATGATCACTCCTCCGGTGTCGGGGCTGGCGGGGCATAGCGCGGCAGGTGGGCTGGGCCGCAGCCCACCATGCAGGCGTAGCAGCACTTTGCCACGCAAATTTGAATTGTTCCAGCAAGGTTTGGCTGCACTCAGTGGCTCGCGCGGCTCGACTACGTCACACAAACTTAGGTTAGCGTCCACTAACCTATGTAGGTTAGACTCCACTAACATGAGGCCTGTTCGGGCTACTGCCCTACTGCGCGGGGTGCGCTGATGTACGTATGCCTGTGCGTCGGCGCCACCACTCAAACGGTGTCCGACGCCGTCGCGCAGGGCGCATCCACCTCGAAAGAGATCGCCGCGTTGTGCGGCGCCGGCGGGGACTGTGGCCGCTGCCGGCGCACCGTGCGGGCCATCCTCGCCGCGTCGGCCGAACTCGAGCCGGCGGCAACGCACTAGCCGGTCGCGAGACCGCTCGGACCCGGCATCAATTCTTTTTCCGCCCGGTGAAGTCGGCCAAGGCCGCGGCATTGGCCTGGGTGCCCATCAACTCGGCGAAGTGAGCATTTTCCCGAGCGGTCGCCGCCGCGATCTCCGGACGGACCGGTTCGACCATGGTGTGCTTGACCGCCATCAGGCTCGAAATAGGCCGGGAGGCAAGGATTTCGGCGTGTCGACGCGCCTCGGGGAGCAGTTCGTCCGGCTCGCAAACCCGCCAGACCAGGCCCATCCCCAGCGCCTCCTCGGCGCTGACCCACTCCGAGGACATCAGCAGCCACGCCGCGTTCTGCCGCCCCACCAACTGCGGCAGCAGATACGACGACGCCGCTTCCGGTGCCACACCGAGGCTGGTGAAGGGACACTTCAACCGCGCCGTCGACGACATGAATGCCAGATCCGCGTAGCCGAGAATGGTTGCGCCGATGCCCACCCCGACACCGTTGACCGCGCAGATCAGTGGCTTGGGAAAGGCGCTCAGCGCGTCGATCAGGCCGCGGAATCCGTACTTGCCCTCGCTGAAGTCCGGGTCGGTGATGCGTGCCTGCATTTCGGCGAGATCGGTGCCGGCGCTGAATCCCCGCCCGGTGCCGGTGAGCAGTACGACCGCCACCTCCGGGTCCTCGGCGGCGGCCAACAGCGCCTCGGCGGTGGCGTCGTAAAGGGCTTCGTTGAAGGCGTTGAGCGCATCGGGGCGGTTCAGCGTCAGTGTGCGAACCCGGTTGTTGTCGTCGATCTGCAGCGTCACGGCTGCAGCCTAGCGCTGCGACGATGCCGCGCCGCAGCTCACCCGTTGCTGTAGACGCGGGTGGGCGCGATCAACACCACGCCGCGTCGCTCGTCGGCCATCACCCGGTCGTACTCATCCCAGTCGTCGTGGGTGCCGCCCGCGGAGCTGAACACCTCGCGCAGCAGCAGCCGCAACTGGTCGGGGCCGGCCAGCCACGATTGCGGGTCCTCCGGGCCGGCCAGCTCGGCGCGGCCCTCGACCGTCGCCCACTGCCAGCCGTTGCGGAAGGTGACGGCCAGCTGCGGCCGGGCCCGCAGGTTGGCGAGCTTGACCTTGCCGTAGGTGGTGAAGCCCAAGACGGGCTCCCCCGTCGCCGGGTGCGGCAGCAGGCCGACGTTGACCAGCGACGCCTGCACGGTCTGATCGGCGCGCACGGTGGAGATCACCGCGAGCCCGCTTTCCGCCGCGGCCAGCGCCACGGCCTCGTTGAGTGTTGTCATCTGTTGCCCCTCAGGTGTGAAAAGGCGTCTTGAACACGTAGCGGCTGGTGGGCACCGTGTCGATGTTCTCGTTTGCGCCAAATGCGGTTGTGCTGGCGATCATCTGGCTCAAGCGGTCCTGCAGGTCGGCATCATCGGCAGCGCCGAAGAATGCCTTGAGATCGGTGATCGCCTCCGGGGGGAACAACTCCTCGACGATGCCGGCGATTCCCGGTGCGCCCGGGGTGAGTGCGCGCACCACCCAGTTCTGCGTGTAGCCGAATATTGACTGCGTCTCGATGGCCACCGACGTGTGGTGACCTTGCCAACGGCTCAGCCAAGTCGCCTGGTCCAGTTCGGCGGGCCGGCGCAGCAGGGCAATGTTGGCCAAACCCGTTGTCCGAGAACCGGGTTCGACCGCAGGCGCGAGCAGCGGAATCGATTCGGTCACCAGGTATGCGGCTAGTTGCTCGCATTCGCCGGCGAGTAGGTCCAGCGCCGCGGTCATCTGGTCGCCGTAGCACTGCTGGGTCCACAGGCTGACCACCGCGGCGGCGGGCGGGTCCAGCAGCGTCAGCGTCATCAGCGAGTGGCGCACCGCGTCGTCACGGACATTGATCGACAACCCCGCAACGCCCAGCCCCAACAGCGCGTCGGCGACGGGACCTCGTTGGCGGGCACACCACTCCTCGCTCGAGTCGGTGCGCATCAGGACGGCGATGACCTTCTCCATGGGCTGAACTTACCTGCGCCGCCGCCGGCATCAGACAACCAGTCGTACCTCCTGATCGGTGCGGATCGACTCACCGATGATCTCGGCGAGTCGCCCGTAGGATTCGTCGCGACCGCTCGAGGACCGAAACACCAAACCGATGCGCCGCCCCGGCCGCGGAGTCGCAAACCGAGCCAGGCCGAGCCGGCTGCGCGCTGCCTCGACGGGCGCGGCGGTCTGCGGAATCAGTGTCACGCCCAATCCGCCTGTCACGCATTGCACCGCGGTCGCCAGCGATGCTGCCCGGGTATCGGCGAGTTCGGCTCGCACCCCGGCCTTTTGGCAGACGTCCAGGGCTTGGTCGCGCAGGCAGTGGCCTTCGTCCAGCAACAGCAGCGGCAAATCCGCCAACGCCGCGGCCGGCACCCGCTGCTTGCCCGACAGCGGGTGCCCTGGCGGGACGGCCAGCAGGAAATCCTCGTCATAGATTCCAATCTCGGTGATCCCGCCTGCGTCGGCGGGCAACGCGATCAGGGCCGCGTCCACTGCGCCGTCACGCAGCGCGGCCAGCAGTCGCTCCGTCTGGTCCTCGATCACCCGCAGGGTCAGTTCGGGCAGCCGAGTCGCCAGCCCGGCCAGCACGCTGGGCAGCACGTAGGGCGCGACGGTGGGAATCAGGCCCAGGCGCAGGCTGCCCTGCAACGGATCGGACGTTCCGGCCGCGGCGGCACTGAACGTGTCGGCGGCGTCGACCACCGCCTGGGCCAGCGGCAGGAGTTGCATACCCTCGGCCGTCACCCGGACGCGCCGTGTCGATCGCTCGACGAGCCGGGTGCCCAGGCCGGTCTCGAGCGCGGCTAGCGCCTGGGACAGAGTAGACTGGCTGACTCCGAGAATTGTTGCCGCACTGCCGAAATGGTGCTTCTCGGCCACCGCGACAAACGCCCGCAGCCCGGCGAGCGTCGGCTGAAAACTCTTATCGGTCATGCCTATCAGTATAGTGCGATATATCACCTTTACTTCAGATGCCCCTCACGGCATCATGGTTTATTGACGGCTAATCTTGAAAAGATCCAATTAAGGAGTGGTATGTCTCTGTTGACAATCGGCGACCAGTTCCCCGCCTACGAGCTGACCGCGCTGGTCGGTGGCGACCTGTCGAAGATCGATGCGCAGCAACCCGGTGACTACTTCAGCACCATCTCGGGCGACGACCACCCCGGCAAGTGGCGGGTGGTGTTCTTCTGGCCGAAGGACTTCACCTTCGTGTGCCCGACCGAGATCGCGGCGTTCGGCAAGCTCAACGACGAGTTCTCCGACCGCGACACGCAGGTTCTCGGTGTGTCGGTCGACAGCGAGTTCGTGCACTTCAACTGGCGCGCGCAGCACGACGACCTCAAGAAGCTGCCGTTCCCGATGCTGTCGGACATCAAGCGGGAGCTCAGCTTGGCGACCGGTGTGCTCAACGCCGATGGTGTGGCCGACCGGGTGACCTTCCTCGTCGACCCCAACAACGAGATCCAATTCGTCTCGGCGACAGCCGGATCCGTCGGCCGCAACGTCGACGAGGTGCTGCGTGTCCTGGATGCCTTGCAGTCCGACGAGCTGTGCGCCTGCAACTGGCGTAAGGGCGACCCGACGCTGAATGCCGGCGAACTGCTCAAGGCGTCGGCGTAAGTCCGCGTCTGATCTGGAGGTTGTGATGAGCATCGAAAATCTCAAGGAAGCGCTGCCCGAGTACGCCAAGGATCTGAAGCTCAATCTGGGCTCGATTGCCCGCAGTACCGTGCTCAACGAGGAGCAGCTGTGGGGCGCCCTGCTGGCCAGTGCCGCGGCGACGCGAAACGCTCAGGTGCTCAGCGAGATTGGCACCGAGGCCGCCGATATCCTGTCGGCAGAGGCGTATCAGGCGGCGCTGGGGGCCGCGTC
The DNA here is from genome assembly GCF_900157365.1 of Mycobacterium numidiamassiliense. Taxonomy (GTDB): domain Bacteria; phylum Actinomycetota; class Actinomycetes; order Mycobacteriales; family Mycobacteriaceae; genus Mycobacterium; species Mycobacterium numidiamassiliense. The sequence continues at coordinate 3,298,075 of NZ_FUEZ01000004.1, forward strand.
CATCATGGGGATGAACAATGTGTTCTACCGTGGCCGCGGCTTCCTGGACGGCAAGTACGACGACCTGCGCCCCGGCTTGCGGATGAACATCATCGGCAATCCGGGTGTGGATAAGGCAAACTTCGAGTTGTGGTCATTCGCGGTGTCCTCGATCAACGGGTGTTCGCACTGCGTCGTGGCCCACGAGCACACGCTGCGGGAGGCCGGTGTCGATCGCGAGGCGGTCCTGGAAGCGCTGAAGGTGGCATCGATCGTTGCCGGCGTCGCGCAGGCGATCACCACCGCCGAGACTCTGGCCGCCGTCGGCTGATCGTCGCGTCGTGACCGCATCCTGGGTCGAGCACGCAATTTGGTGGCAGATCTATCCGCTCGGCTTCGTCGGCGCCTTTCCGGCACCCCGATCGGCGCCGCCGAAGCCGGGCGAACACCGGCTGCGGCGCATCGTCAGCTGGTTCGACCACGCCATCGCACTGGGCGCCTCCGGGATCGCGCTGGGGCCGATCTTCGCCTCGGGCACGCACGGCTACGACACCGGCGATCATTACCGCATCGACCCGCGCCTCGGCGACGACGACGATTTCGACTACGTCGTCGCCGAGGCGCGTAGTCGCGGCCTGCGTATCCTGCTCGACGGGGTGTTCAATCACGTCGGCGTCCAGTTCGGCAAGTATCGGGAGGCGGCGACCGACGGCGAGGCCGCTCGCTGGTTTCGGGGACGTCCCGGTCGCTTCCACACTTTCGAAGGTCATTCCGGGCTGATCACCCTCAACCATGAGAACCCAGACGTCGCCGACCATGTCGTCGATGTGATGGCGCACTGGTTGCAGCGCGGCGCGGATGGCTGGCGGCTGGACGCGGCATACGCTGTGCCGCAACAATTCTGGGCGGCAATACTACCCCGGGTGCGGGAGCGGTTCCCGGAGGCATGGTTCGTCGGCGAGCTCATCCACGGTGACTATGCGGCCGTGGTCGATGCCGCTGGTTTCGATTCGGCGACGCAATACGAACTGTGGAAGGCGATCTGGAGCAGTATCAACGATGGCAACTTCTTCGAACTGGACTGGGCGCTGCAGCGGCACAACGAGTTGCTGGCCACCTTCGCCCCGCTGACCTTCATCGGCAATCACGACGTCACCCGCATCGCCAGCCAGATCGAGCGCCCCGAGCATCTGGCCCACGCGCTGGTCGTCCTGCTGACCGTCGGGGGCGTGCCCAGCATCTACGCCGGCGACGAACTCGGGTTTCGCGGCATCAAGGAAGAACGCTTCGGCGGCGACGACGCGGTGCGTCCCGAGTTCGGTTCTCCCCCAGTGCTATTGGATGAATTCGGCACCGAGGTGTGGGGCTTGCACCAATACCTGATCGGCCTGCGCCGGCGCCACCCGTGGCTGCACGGCGCAGCGACGACGTCCTTGCGGCTGAACAACCGGCAATACGTGTACACGAGCCGACGTGGTGACGACGCACTGATGGTTGCGCTCAACATCGACGACCAGCCGCTGAAGGTGGCGCTGTCCGAATGGGGCACCGCACGCGCTGCGGTGCTCGCCGGATCGTCGGCGCCGCCGCAGGACGTCGTCGACGAGCTGGCCGTTGAGCCGCACGGCTGGCGGATCCTGCAACCCGTCTAGGGCCGCAGCCGGGCGAGGGTCAGCGCATCCCGCTCGCCGCCGTAGTACTTGTCCAGCAGCGCGGTGAAATCCTGGTCGTCGTCGGCCGCGAGGGCGAACAGCGTCATCGACGAGCACAGCTTGAGATCGTCGGGCGAGCCGAAGATCTGCCCGACGGAACGGCCCTGAACCCGGTTGACCAGGTCCGTGCACTCACGCAAGCGCGGCCCCAGCAGGTCGTGATCCAAATAGGCGCGGGCCTCGGCCAGCGAGGCGATGCCGTAGCGAATTGCCATCGCACTGCCGCCCAGGCCGCGCAACTGCGGGAACACAAACCACATCCAGTGGCTGCGCTTTCGTCCGTCGCGCAGTTCGCCGACGACCTGGCCGTAGACCGGAGCCTGCGCCGTGACGAAACGGTTCAGATCGAAGGGGTCGTCGGCGGATTCCATGTGACTACGGTGGCACATATGGCAGTCAAACGACGAGTGCCCAAGGTGCGCGACCTGGCGCCGCTGATCGGGTTCAAGCGCCCGCAATTCGACGCGACCAAACGCCGCCTCGAGGCCGCGTTCACGATCGAGGATCTGCGACGCATCGCTAAACGCCGCACCCCCAAGGCCGCGTTCGACTACGCCGACGGCGCGGCCGAGGATGAGCTGTCCATCCAGCGTGCGCGACAAGCCTTCCGGGACATCGAGTTTCATCCAACGATCCTGCGCGACGTCACCAATGTGACGGCCGGGTGGAATGTGCTCGGCCAACCGGTGGTCTCGCCGTTCGCGATCGCGCCGACGGGATTCACCCGGTTGATGCACACCGAGGGCGAGATAGCGGGCGCGGGCGCGGCGGCCAGGGCGGGGATCCCCTTCTCGCTTTCGACGCTGGGCACCTGCGCGATCGAAGACCTGGTGACAGCAGTTCCCCAGGGCCGCAAGTGGTTTCAGCTTTACATGTGGAAGGATCGCGACCGCTCTATGGCGCTGGTGCGGCGTGCGGCCGACGCGGGATTCGACACCCTGCTGGCCACCGTCGACGTTCCGGTCTCCGGTGCCCGGCTGCGGGATAACCGCAACGGGATGACGATTCCGCCGACGCTGACGCTGCGCACCGTGCTCGACGCCGTGCCGCACCCGAAATGGTGGTTCGATCTGCTGACCACCGAACCGCTGGCATTCGCGTCACTGGATCGCTGGCCGGGCACCGTCGCGGAGTACCTGAGCACGATGTTCGACCCCAGCCTCACCTTCGACGACCTGGAGTGGATCAAGGCGCAATGGCCGGGCAAGCTCGTGGTCAAGGGCATCCAGACGCTCGACGATGCCCGCGCCGTCGTGGAACGCGGCGTCGACGGCCTCGTCTTGTCCAATCACGGCGGCCGCCAACTGGACCGGGCACCGATCCCCTTCCACCTCTTGCCCGTGGTGGCGCGTGAGCTCGGCGCGGACACCGAGATCCTGATGGATACCGGCATCATGTCCGGGGCCGACATCGTCGCCGCCATCGCACTCGGGGCCAGGTGCACGCTGGTCGGACGGGCCTACCTCTACGGGCTGATGGCCGGCGGTCAGGCCGGCGTGCAGCGTGCGATCGACATCCTGCACAGCGGCGTGATTCGGACCATGCAGCTGCTGGGTGTGACGTGCCTCGAGGAGCTTTCCCCGAAGCACATCACTCAACTGCGGCGGCTCGGTCCCGTTATTGGATAGGGGTCGCCAAGGCCGCCCGCAGACCCCGATCAATGTCTCCGAAATTCGGGCCGCCCACCGGGGCATGCTGCTGGCAGTTGCAGGTGAGGCCCGCAAACGGGTTCGGGCTGGGGGTCACCTTGCTCGGGTCGGCGCCGGCCGGCGCGGCCCCCACAAGAGACAAGCTGACAAAGATTGCAGTGCTGGCAACCGCTTTCGTGATCATTTCGAGGCTCCTTCCACCTACTACCGAGATAAGACGGTTCTTTACTCGGGTTAGACGGTTCCGACGCTCTCCTGGATCTCGCGAATCCGGCCGACCTGTGTAACCGACTTAGCTAGTTACATCTTGCAGGACATGATGAAACCTGTCAAGGTGGTTACATGACCTTCATGTACGTGAGCGGACGGCCGTGCCTGGACTTCTCGGGCACGCTGAGATTTCGCGGCAGCGCAGAGGCCGACGAACTGCTGACCGCCCCACGGCTGTTGTCCGACTGGGCAATTCAGGCCGGGCTGGTCGATGCGGCAATCGACGTGACCGCGGACGATCTCGAGATGGCGACCGCATTGCGCGAAGCCGTCTATCGGACCGTGATCGCCCGGCTCGAGCAGCGCCGCCCGCAGGTCGCCGACGTCGAACTGGTCAATGAGTGGGCGGCCCGGCCGCGGCTCACCCCAAGACTGCTGCGTACCGGGACGCTTCGCCGCGAAGGCAGCACGGCACAACTGCTCGCCACCCTGGCCGCGGACCTGCTCGACCTGCTGGCGGGCCCGGGCATCGACAACGTCAAGCGCTGCGCCCGCGCGGGCTGCACCCGTCTTTACGTCGATTCCTCACGAGGGCACAACCGGCACTGGTGCGGGATGGCTACCTGCGGCAACAAGGCCAAAGTCCAGGCGTTCCGGGCGCGCCAGCGCGCGGCTACCCGCTGACGCGAACGCTGGCCGTCCCGTCGGGAACAAACTGGAACGGTTCAAGGTTGAGCGCATCAGACTAAACCTTTGGAGAAGAAAATGTCTGAAGCCAAATCGGTGCCGGTGTTGTTCGTCACCGACACGATCGTGTTGCCCGGAATGGTTGTGCCGATCGCGCTGGACGATGCCGCCCAGGCCGCCATCGATGCCGCGCAAGCCAGCGATACCGGGGAGCTACTCATCGCCCCGCGACTCGAGGACCGCTATCCGTCTCACGGCGTGATCGCGAAGATCCTGCAGGTCGGACGGATCGCCGGCGGCGGCACCGCCGCTGTGGTGCGCGGCGAACGCCGGGCGCAGATCGGGGCGGGAGCCTCCGGGCCGGGCGCAGCGCTCTGGGTCGAGGTGACCGAGGTCCCCGAGACGGAGTCGACCGAGGAAATCAAGTCGCTGACGGCCGAGTACAAGAAGCTGCTGCTGGCCATGCTGCAACGGCGCGAGGCCTGGCAGATCATCGACTACGTCAACAGCCTGACCGATCCGTCGGCGCTGGCCGACACCTCCGGGTACGCGTCGTATCTGACCAGCGTGGAGAAGCGCCAGCTGCTGGAGACCACCGATGTCGCCGAGCGGCTGCGCGTGCTGATCGACTGGACCAGTGAGCATCTGGCCGAGGTCGAGGTCAACGACAAGATCGCCGAGGACGTGCGCGAGGGCATGGAGAAGACGCAGAAGGAATTCCTGCTGCGCCAACAGCTTGCGGCCATCCGCAAGGAACTGGGCGAGGGCGAACCCGACGGATCCGACGACTACCGGGCCCGCGTGGAGGCCGCCGAGCTGCCCGAGCAGGTGCGCGAAGCCGCGCTGCGCGAAGTCGGCAAGCTGGAACGGGCCAGCGACCAGAGCCCGGAAAGCGGCTGGATCCGCACCTGGCTCGACACCGTGCTGGACCTGCCGTGGAATGTCCGCACCGAGGACTCGACCGACCTGCGAGCGGCGCGGGAAATCCTGGACGCCGACCACCACGGGCTGGAGGACGTCAAGGACCGCATCGTGGAATACCTGGCGGTGCGTACCCGGCGGGCTCAGCGTGGGCTGCAGGTCGTCGGCGGCCGTGGCTCCGGCGCGGTGATGGTGCTGGCCGGTCCCCCCGGCGTCGGCAAGACGTCGCTGGGCGAGAGCGTCGCCAGGGCGCTGGGCCGCAAGTTCGTCCGCGTCGCCCTGGGCGGCGTGCGCGACGAGGCCGAGATCCGTGGTCACCGGCGCACCTACGTGGGCGCGCTGCCGGGCCGGATCGTGCGGGCGATCGGTGAGGCGGGATCGATGAATCCCGTTGTGCTGCTGGACGAAATCGACAAGGTCGGTTCCGACTATCGCGGCGACCCGAGCGCCGCACTGCTCGAGGTGCTGGATCCGGCGCAGAACCACACGTTCCGCGACCACTACCTGGACCTGGACCTGGACCTGTCCGACGTCGTGTTCTTGGCCACCGCCAACGTGATCGAGAACATCCCGTCCGCCCTGCTGGACCGCATGGAGCTGGTGCAGATCGACGGCTACACCGAAGACGACAAGGTCGCCATCGCCCGCGACTACCTGCTGCCCCGGCAGCGGGAGCGGGCGGCGCTGAACGACGACGAGGTCACCGTCACCGACGCCGCACTGCGCAAGATCGCCGCCGATTACACCCGCGAGCCGGGCGTGCGGCAGTTCGAACGGCTGCTGGCCAAGGCGCTGCGCAAGGTGACGACGAAGCTGTCCGAGTCGTCGGATGCGTTGGTTATCGACGAGCCCGATCTGGTTGGCTACCTTGGTCGTCCGCGCTTCACGCCGGAGTCCGAGGAGCGCACCGCGGTGCCCGGGGTGGCCACCGGACTGGCTGTCACCGGCCTGGGCGGCGATGTGCTCTACATCGAAGCCGGGGCCACCGACGGTAAGCCGGGTCTGCAGTTGACCGGTCAGCTGGGTGACGTGATGAAGGAATCGGCGCAGATCGCGCTCTCCTACGTGCGCTCGCATGCTCACCTGTTGGGCGTCGACCCCAAGGCCTTGGACCGGCGCATCCACGTGCACGTGCCGGCGGGCGCGGTGCCCAAGGACGGGCCGTCGGCCGGTGTCACGATGGTCACCGCGCTGGTGTCGATGGCGACCGGGCGTCAGGTCCGCTCCGATGTCGGCATGACCGGTGAGGTGACGCTGAACGGCCGGGTGCTGCCGATCGGCGGCGTCAAGCAGAAGTTGCTGGCCGCCCAGCGGGCCGGGCTGTCGACCGTCTTCATTCCGGTGCGCAACGAGCCGGATCTGGACGACGTGCCCGCCGAGGTGCTCGAGGCGCTGACCGTCAAACCGATGACCGACGTCGCCGACATCATCGCCCAGGCGCTGGAACCCCTGGCGCAGACGGCAACCGTCGCCGCTTGACCAAGCGCAGGGGCCACGCTCGTGACACGGGTGTGGCCCCTGGCGTTGAATGAAGGCGTGAGTCTCAAACGGGCAGTAGTGCACCGCATGCAGCGGCTGGTGGTCAACCCGGTCGGCCGACAGCTGCCGGTGACCATGCTGGAGACCACTGGGCGCCGCAGCGGTCAGCCGCGACACACGCCGGTGGGCGGACGCGTGGTGGGCAACCAGTTCTGGATGGTGTCCGAACACGGCGATCACTCGGACTACGTCCGCAATATCAAGGCCAACCCGACTGTTCGCGTGCGCCTCGGCGGTCAGTGGCGCAACGGCACCGCGCACCTGCTGCCGGACGACGACCCGCTGCAGCGCTTGGGCAACCTGCCCCGGGTCAACAGCACAGTGGTGCGGATCATGGGCAGCGAGTTGCTGACCATCCGGGTGGACCTGGATTGACACCCCGGGCTGTCGGTGCCGACGATTAGCGTCAGCACATGGCTTACGACGAATACCTGGCCAACCGGATCCGCGAGGTGCTCGCACAACAGCCGGGGGTGGACGAGAAGCCGATGTTCGGCGGGCTCGCCTTTCTCCTTGGCGGACACATGGCCGTCGCGGTCAGCTCCAAGGGCGGGCTGATGGTGCGGGTGGTGCCCGACGACACCGAGTCGCTGCTGCAACGAGCGCATGTCAGCCCGATGGTGATGGCCGGCCGCGAGACCCGGGGCTGGCTGCGCGTCGACGCAGCGGGCCTGAAAACCACACGCCAGCTTACGAGTTGGATCTCCCGCGGCGTCGACTACGCGCGCAGCCTTCCACCGAAGTGACCCACACGTTTGCCGCCGAGCCGCACGGGTACGTGCCGAGCTATGAGCAAGTCGGACGAGTCCAAGAAGTTGGTGCGACGCGTGCTCAAGGTCGCCGGCACGACATACGCCGATGAGGCGGGGATTCGACTCAACGACAAACCGATGCCGTTGTTTCAACTGCTGGTGCTCTGCATGCTGGCCAGCAAACCCATCGATGCCACGACCGCCATGCGTGCCGCGCGCGAGTTGTTCCACGCGGGCCTGAGGACGCCTACCGATGTGCTGACGGCCGACCGGCAGACGATGATCAGCGCCTTCGGCCGCGCCCACTACGTCCGCTACGACGAGAGCTCGGCCACTCGCCTCACCAACATGGCGCAGCGGGTGCGTGAGGAGTTTTCCGGCGACTTGCGAGAGATCGCCGAGCGCAGCCATCGCGACGTCGCCCAGGCGAAACGAATGCTGAAGGATTTCAAAGGCATTGGCGATACCGGTGCCGACATTTACCTGCGCGAGGTCCAGGACAGCTGGACCTGGGTGCGGCCCTACTTCGACGATCGGGCCACGGCCACCGCCAAGAAGCTCGGCCTGCCGTCGGACCCCGCCGCACTGGGCAAGCTGTCGTCACGCCGCAACGCGCGCCTGGCGGCCGCGCTGGTTCGGATCTCGCTGGACGACGACATCCGCCGGCAAGTCACCGGTTGACCGAGCGCCTAGGCTGGGATCGTCAACGAATAACGGAGCAGCAATCATGGCCAGCTCGACGACGTTCGTCATCACCGGCGGCGGACTTGCTGGGGTAAAAGCGGTAGAAGCGCTGCGCGACAACGATTTTGATGGTCGCATCATTCTGTTCGCCGACGAGCCCTATCTGCCCTCCGAGCGTCCGCCGCTGTCCAAGGAGTACCTGGCCGATCCGCAGTCTTCGCTGAGCGGCTTGTCGAGCTGACGCCCGTCACGCCCGCGGCAACGCGGCGCTGGCGTCGACGGGCGCCCAGCAGTGGTCGATGACCTCGGGTGGCCGGTGTGCCTGCAGTCGTTCCCGCTCGGCGCGCCGGCGTTTGATCCGCAGTCGCGCGTCGGCCGGCATGGTGACCAGTTCATCGCAGGTCAGGTAATAGACGTCGTCGACGACGTCGATGAGGTCGGCCGCCAGCCATCGAGAACCGAGCTCGCGCAACGTCATTCGAAGCTCATGACTGAATCGGATGGTGGTGTCGTGTGCCAGCTCCCGCGACCCGCGTGCGTTGGCGGCGAGCCGGCCGGTCAGGCCGGCCGGCGGCGCTGGTTCCGCCGGTGCGCCAGCGGCTTCGGCGGCCGTCATCAGCAGCATTGCCGGGTTGTCGCCGAAGGCCGGGCTGGCGAGCTCGCCCTCGCCCGGTCCGCGGTGCCCGATTCGGGCGATGGCGGTGTCGAGAAGGCCCGCGGTGTGTGGAGACAGCGCGCGGATACTGGCGAGGTTGCCCTCGGCGGCCAGGGCGCGCAACGGCGGGTCGTTACGCAATGCCGCGGCCAGCTCGGTGGTTTCGGCCGCGATACGGCCGCTCTGGACGATCATGCCCACCCCGGACACTCTCGAACCCGCCCCGGTGGCTTCGAGTGCCGCCGCGGTGACGCCGTTGTCGATCAACCACAACGCCGTGAGGATCCAGCCCTGGTGAATTCGGTCGCGCAACAGTCGAACTCGCACGCCCAGGGCGGCCTCCGACAGCAGGCCGAGTTGAGTGGGGTCGGCGTGTTCTGCCTGGGCCGCGGCCCGGTAGGCCCGGGTATCGGCCTTGAGGTGGCGCAACAACGCCAGCGAGCGTGCCGCGACGATCGCTTTGGCGACCGAGCCGAGGGGGCCTTCGGCCAGCCGGGGCTGACCGAACGGCAAAACGTCGCCGACCTGCGGCTGGTCGACGAGAGCATCCTGAACCAGGGCTGTCTCGTCCCATCCGGGCAGCTGAGCGGCAGCGACGACGTTGGCCGACACCCCGACGTAGGGGCGATGACCGAACACTGCGATGGCCCTGCTCCCCCATTCGTCGCCGACGATGCCGCCCAGCGCCAGCACCTGGCTGGTCGCCCGGCTTGCGGTGCGCAGCCCGCTCAGCTGAACATCCAGTGTTATCGGGGTCAGCGGGCCGGGCAGCGCTTCGTCGAGGCCGGTGGCGCTGAAGACCGGGAACCGCGGATCGATGCGGTCGTCGAACTCGCCCTCCATGCCCTCAGGTGCCGCGCTGTCGAGCTCATCGGTCGGCGCTGACTGTGGGAAAACCTCAACGGGGAGTGGCATTTCGCGACCGTGGCTGGTGGCGCCGGCGGGGCCTGGTCTGCGGCCGACGAGTCCACGCGCGGTATCGGTGGCGGCTTCGACCGCCTTCCACCCGAACTCGAACATCCAATCATCTTGTGTCGCATTGATATCCATGGACGGAATCAGCTGCGGCCAGCTGGGTATTCGATGCAGGCGGGAACGCGGGCTCACCGATCGCAACAGCCGCCATGCCGTGATCACGTTGACGGTGTCCGGGGTGGCGAGGTCGACTACTCCGGTGCGGTCGGTGTCCGACGCGAAGACCAGGAAGCGCGCCAGGTCGTCGAGGTGCAGCAGTCGCATCGGCTGTTCGGAAACCTTGGTGCGCAACAGCGTTGCCACTGTGCGGCACACCATCCAATCCAGCTGCCGGCCGACCGGCGGCGCGATGCGGATGACCAGGCTCGGGCCCCAACTGGTCGCCACCAGATCCTCGGCCGGTTGGTACAGCTCGGGCGGGCCGGCCGCCTGCGAGACGAACAGCAATCGGGCGCCGGCGCGGGCCGCCGCGTGGGTCACGTGCGCGACGCCCTCGATGCCGGCGCTGCCGGGTGCTGCGGCGTCGACCGGGGCCAGATGGATGACCGCGTCGGCTTCGTCGGCCAGCGCCTGCAGGATGGGGTCGCTCAGCGGGGCGCAAGCAAAATCAACCCCCGCGTCGAGGCAGGCGTGGGGGTGTTCGGCGATGCCGCTGACCGTGTGTCCGGCAGCAATCAGTTGCCTTGCGACCAGCCGCCCGACGGTGCCGGTGGCGTCGGTAACCAGGATCTGCACCTGGGCTCACCTCCCCCAACGTCCAACAACGACAATAGGCAAGCCCCCACGACTTGCGCGACCGCTGAGCCCCTAGCGGCCCGTGAACTGGACTGATTCCGACGCTGGTTACCGCAGCGTCGCGTTGCCGTCTGCGGTGACGGCGACCTTGGCGCCCCCGATGTCCTCGCTCACGCTCGCTTGCGCCGCGGCCGGATCGGCGATCACCGCCAGGGCGCGCGACCCGTCAGGCGTGCGCACCGCGACAAAAGCCTTCTGGGGCTGGCCGTCACGGTCGAACGGCGTCGTCCATGCTTCGATCGTCCCGATGCCTTCCCACTCGACCAACGCGTCCCGGGTGGGCTCTCGATCTACCGCCGATTGCACGTCCTCCCAACGGAATTCGGGCGGCGGCTCGGTACTGTACACACCGAAGCTGTGCTTGGTCAGGTAGCCGCCGTTGGCGGTGATCAGGGCGCGCCGTCCGGGATTGGCCGCGAGCAGCTCGGCCGTGGTGGCGATGGAATGCATGACGTAGTTACTCCACGGGCCGCCGGCGAAGGTCAGCCCGCCGGTGACGGTCAGCGGGCGGGCGGGGTCGTCGGCGCTCAGGCCGAGTTCGGCCGCCGCCACCTGAACGGCCGAGGGAAAGCACGAGTACAGGTCGACATAGTCAACGTCGTCGATACCCAGGCCGGCCAGCTCGAGTACGCGGGCACCGCCGATGCGGATGGCCGGCGAGCGGTGCAGCTCGTCGCGCTCGGCGATCGACGACGTGTCGTGGGCGTCGGTCCCCGCGTGTGGGTAGATCCACCTCTCCGCGGGGATCTGTAGGCGCTGTGCCTGCTCGACGGACGCGACGATTAGCGCGGCGCCCTGATCGACCATGTTGTTGGAATTCATCAGTTTGGTGTACGGCCAACTGATCATTCGGTTCCGGGGGCCGGGCTGCGCGATCTCTTCGGCGCTGGCCGGTTTGCGGATCCAGGCGTGCGGATTGGCGACCGCAACGGCGTTGAACCGCGCCCACAGCTCGCTGACGCGCCTGCGGTGGTCCTCGATCGACTCGTCGCGGGCGAGGCGCAGCGCCTGCTCAAACAGCGGGTAGACGTACGCGGGCCGGTCCAGGGCGATCCTGATCTCCGCCTCGCCGGCCATCGGCACGTCCTCGCCGCTGATCTCGGCCAGCGGCACGGAGTCGTCCTGCACCGTCCAGACGAGCCGGCCTCCCTTGGCCTTGAGCCCTCTGCGGGTGCGCCACGTTTCCGCGCCGGCCAGCAGCACGACGCCGGCACGGCCCCGCTGGATGTCCAGGCAGGCCTGGTTGAGCAGCGACTGCGGCACGTTGCCGCCGATCGGGCTGTACAGCGTGGTGAAGTCGCTGGCACCGATCCGTTGGCCGAGCAGCAGCCCGGGATCCCGGTAGTGCGCCGAGAGGATGTTCACCACCCTGATGGAATCCACGGCCTCGAAGACCCGCGCATCGGCTGCCTGCCGGGCGGCGCCTTCCATCAGGTCGACCGGTTCGACGGATCGGATGTCCGGGTCGATCTCGTCGCGGTGGTTGACCTGGCCGTAGCCGATCAACACCGGCGTCCTGGGGTCAAGAGGCATAGGACGAACTTATCGTCAGCGTCGCCGAGCACGACGACAGCGTCGCGTTGGGCGGCGAGCGTGACGCTAGTGTCACGCTCGGCGATGACAGTGCCTCAGGGGCGAAGAGGGATGGAGGCTTTCGACGAATGACCGCACATTTGAGCTACATCGAGGCCGTGATCGTCGGCGCCGCCCAGGGCGTCACCGAACTGTTCCCGGTGTCCAGCCTGGGGCACTCGATCCTGGTGCCGGCGCTGGTCGGCGGGCAGTGGGCGCAGGACCTCAACGTCTCCGAACCGCAGTCGCCCTACCTGGCGTTCATCGTCGGCCTCCATGTCGCGACGGCCGCCGCCCTGCTGGTGTTCTTCTGGCGGGACTGGCTGCGGGTGCTGGCCGGCTTCGTCTCCTCGGCGCGCCATCGCCGCATCCAGACAGCCAACGAGCGATTGGCGTGGCTCCTCGTCGGCGGCACGATTCCGGTGGGCCTCGCCGGACTGTTTCTCGAGAAGCTGTTTCGCACCACGCTGGGCAGACCCATCCCGGCGGCGGCGTTTCTGCTGCTCAACGGGATTGCCCTCTATGCGGGCGAAGTCCTGCGCCGTCGCGCCGCTGCCGCCGTCCCCGCACAGCAGCCCGTCGGAGCCCCGGTCGAGCACACCGGCGAGGCCGTGGACGAGCGGCTCGCCCAACTGCCCATGGGCCAGGGCGTGCTGATCGGCTCGGCTCAGATCCTGGCGCTGCTGCCCGGAATCAGCCGTTCCGGCATCACCATCGTCGCCGGCCTGTGGCGCGGCTTGTCACACGAGGACGCCGCCCGCTTCTCCTTTTTGCTGGCGACACCGATCATTCTGGCCGCCGGGGTGTACAAAATCCCGGACCTGTTCGGGCCGCTGGGCAGCGGCATCGGCGGCCAGGTCCTGGCGGGCAGCATCGCCTCGTTCGTCTGCGCCTACCTCGCCGTGCGCTTCCTCACCAGGTATTTCGAAACCCGCACTCTCACACCGTTCGCCATCTACTGCGCCGTGTTCGGGGCGGGCAGTCTGGCTTTTCTGACGCTGCGCTGAATTCGCTACAGCGCGGACTGATAGCGGACTTCGCCCACCGGAACGCCACCGTAGACCCGGGTGCGGCGGCTGCCGTCGCAGCGCCACCCGTCGCGTTCGTAAAACCGCCGGGCACGGACGTTTCCGTCCAGCACCCACAACGCCGCCCGCCCGGCAACCGCGCCTAGCCGCTCCCGGGCGGCGGCCATCAGCGACCGCCCCACCCCGGCATGCGCGTGCGCCGGATCGACGTAAATCGCCATCAGCTCACCGCAATTCGACAAGTCGTCGTCACGACACAGCCCGGTGGTCACGAGGCCGCAGATCGTCGCTCCGTCCACCGCGACCTGGGTGGACGGCACCCGAAGGCCCACCAGGCCGAAGGTATAACGGCCGGCCCATGCTTCGGGGCGCAGGCCGTCAAGGTAGTCCTGCGCGACGAGCCCGCGATAGGCCCACTGCCAGGATCGGACGTGCACCCGCGCCGCGGCCATCGCGTCGCCTGGAGCCGCGGCCCGCACCTGCATCATCGTTGCAGTATCGGCGGACGTCATCCGCGGTGCGACAGCTCAGGGGATCAGGATGTAGCTGATCCCCGGGACCTCTTTGGTAGTGCGGGTGTCGAACTGATTGAAGCCCGTGGTCCGGTACGCGTTCGCCGCGGAGCCACCGAAGCCCGTATTCATTTCGGTAATCGTCATGTTGTTGCCGCGGACGGTGTCGACCCAGGCCACGTGTCCGACGCCTCCGACGAGAGCGCTGCTGAAGACGGCGATCGAGTGGGGCTGTGCGTCACCCACCACCGTCCAGCCGCCCGCTGCGGCTTGGTCAGCCCAGCTCTCGGCGTTTCCGGTGAGCGCCTTGATGTAGTAGCCGGTGTGGTCGTGTATCAGTTCCTGGGCGCCCCACGTGCAGTAACCCTCGTAGCCGCTGAAAGGGTTGTGGTCGGTCGTGAGGCCTTGGGTCCGGTCCGTATGGGCACCGGTGTGGGTCGTCCGGTCCGCGTGGGCCGCTGGCGCCACGGATGCTCCCAGCGAGAGTGCGCAGCCCGCGGCGACGGCAGCCACAACGCCCGAGATATTCATTCACACCCCTTCGCCCGTTACGTTTTCGTTATCGCCGCGAGACCGGCATTCGTTTCACGAAGGCCAGTTGGGTTTATTGCGTGCCCGCAACCCGAGTGCTGTGCTTAGCGGATGGCAGACACGGCATCCATCGGCCTCAAGGTCCAGGGCAAGGTCATCGTGATCACCGGCGGGGCACGCGGAATCGGCCTGGCCACCGCGACCGCCCTGCACAATTTGGGTGCCAAGGTGGCGATCGGCGACGTCGACGAGGTCAAGGTCAAGGAGTCGGGTGCCGCCCTCGGCGTCGATGTCTACGGCAAGCTCGATGTCATCGACCGGCAGTCGTTTTCGGAATTCCTCGACGACGTCGAGCGCCAGCTCGGGCCCATCGACGTCCTGGTCAACAACGCCGGCATCATGCCGCTCGGCCGGATCGTCGACGAGCCGGACGCCGTCACCCGGCGCATTCTGGACATCAACGTCTACGGCGTCATGTTGGGCACCAAACTGGCGCTGCAGCGCATGATCCCGCGCGGTCACGGCCACGTCATCAACGTCGCGTCCCTCGCGGGCGAGACGTACCTCGCCGGTGCGGCAACCTATTGCGCCAGCAAGCACGCCGTCGTCGGCTACACCGACGCGGCCAGGGTCGAATACCGCGGGACAGGAGTGCAGTTCTCGCTCGTCATGCCGACATTCGTCAACACCGAACTCATCGCCGGAACCCAAGGCGCCAAAGGCATCAAGAACGCCGAACCGGCCGACGTCGCCGACGCGATCGTCAAGCTGGTAGCGCACCCCAAACCGCGGGTGCGCGTGACCAGGTTGGCCGGGGCGCTCATCGTCGCGCAGAAGTTCATGCCGCGCGGGCTGTCGGAGGGCCTCAATCGCAAGCTCGGCGGCGACCACGTCTTCACCGACGACGTTGACGTCGAGAAGCGCAAGGCCTACGAGGCCCGCGCGCGCGGCGACGAGTGACTTTGTGTTCTAGCAGCGTTCATCGTGGGCATAGACAATCGGGCGAGTGAGCCTCGATGCCTTGATAACCACGCCCGCGACCCTCTCCGACGACGAACTGGCCCTGATCGACAAGTATTGGCGCGCCGCCAATTACCTGTCGGTCGGGCAGATCTACCTCCTGGACAACCCGCTGCTGGCCGAACCGCTCTCCGCTGAGCACGTCAAACCCCGGCTGCTGGGGCACTGGGGAACCACGCCGGGGCTCAACCTCGTCTACGCGCACCTGAACCGGATCATCAACAACCGCGACGCCAACGTCATCTACATCACCGGGCCCGGCCATGGCGGCCCCGGGCTGGTCGCCAACGCCTACCTGGAAGGCACCTACACCGAGGTGTACAGCGGCATCGGCGAAGACGCCGAAGGGCTTCGAAAGTTGTTCCGCCAGTTCTCCTTTCCCGGCGGCATCCCCAGCCACGTCGCCGCGCAGACACCGGGTTCCATCCACGAGGGCGGCGAACTCGGTTACGCGCTGGTGCATGCCTACGGCGCGGCCTTCGACAACCCCGACCTGGTGGTCGCCTGCGTGATCGGTGACGGTGAAGCGGAGACCGGGCCGCTGGCGGCCGGCTGGCATTCGAACAAGTTCCTGAACCCGGCCGTCGACGGCGCCGTGCTGCCGATCCTGCACCTCAACGGCTACAAGATCGCCAATCCGACTGTGCTGGCGCGCATTCCGCACGCCGAGCTGGAATCGCTGCTGCGCGGCTACGGGTATCGGCCGATTATGGTGGCCGGCCACGACCCGGCCGTCGTGCATCAGGAGCTGGCCGCCGCCCTGGATGACGCGTTCGACGAGATCGCGGCCATTCAGCGGGCCGCACGCAACGGCGAGACGACCGAGCGGCCGGTGTGGCCGATGATCGTGCTGCGCACCCCGAAGGGCTGGACCGGGCCCAAAGTGGTTGACGGCAAACAGGTCGAGGGCACCTGGCGTGCACATCAGGTGCCACTTGCCGAGACCCACGACAACCCCGCGCACCGCGCCCAGTTGGAAGAGTGGCTGCGCAGTTACGAGCCTGAGGAGTTGTTCGACGGGCACGGCGCGCTGCGCGCAGAGTTGCGGGCGCTCGCCCCGACCGGGGCCCGGCGGATGAGCGCGAACCCGCATGCCAACGGCGGCGTCTTACTGCGCGAGCTGGATCTGCCGGACTTCCGCGACTACGCGGTTCAGGTCCCGCAACCGGCCACCACGACGCACGAGGCCACCCGAGTTCTCGGCACCTTCCTGCGCGACGTCATCACCCGCAACCTGGACCGGTTCCGGCTGATGGGGCCCGACGAAACCGCGTCCAACCGGCTGTCCGCGGTGTTCGAGGCGACGGACAAGGTCTGGCTCTCCGAGACCGAGCCCGTCGACGAGGATCTGGCGCCCGACGGCCGCGTGATGGAGGTGCTGTCCGAGCACCTGTGCCAGGGCTGGCTGGAGGGCTATCTGCTGACCGGCCGGCACGGGTTGTTCAACTGCTACGAGGCGTTCGTGCACATCGTCGACTCGATGATGAACCAGCACGCGAAATGGCTGTCCACCAGCCGTGAACTGCCCTGGCGGCGGCCGATCGCGTCGCTGAACTACCTGTTGAGCTCGCACGTGTGGCGTCAGGACCACAACGGCGCCTCGCATCAGGACCCCGGATTCATCGACCTGGTCGCCAACAAACGCGCCGAGGTCGTGCGGGTCTACCTGCCGCCGGACGGCAACACACTGCTGTCGGTGGCCGACCACTGCCTGCGCAGCCGCGACTACATCAACGTCATCGTCGCCGGTAAGCAACCCGCCCTGGCCTACCTGCGCATGGACGAAGCGATCGCGCACTGCACCCGCGGGCTGGGCATCTGGGAATGGGCCAGCACCGCGACCGGCGAGCCCGACGTGGTGCTGGCATGCGCCGGCGACGTCCCCACGCTGGAGACCTTGGCGGCCGCCGACATCCTGCGCCGCGAACTGCCCGACCTGGCCGTCCGCGTCGTCAACGTGGTCGACCTGATGCGCCTGCAGCCCGAATCCGAACATCCGCATGGCATGCCCGACAGGGAATTTGACGCCGTGTTCACCCGCGACAAGCCGATCATCTTCGCCTACCACGGCTACCCCTGGCTGATTCACCGGCTCACCTACCGCCGCACCAATCATGACCAGATCCACGTGCGCGGGTTCAAGGAGCGCGGCACCACGACGACACCGTTCGACATGGTGATGCTCAACGACCTGGACCGCTTCCACCTGGTGATCGACGTCATCGACCGGGTCGAGGGGCTGGCCGCCCAGGCCGCGGTACTGCGTCAGCGGATGGCCGACGCGCGGCTGAACGCCCGCCGATACACCCGCGAGCACGGCGAGGACGACCCGCAAATCGCCAACTGGACCTGGGACGCGAGCGACTAACCTGTTGAGATGGCTGAAGTGCTCTCGGTCAACGTGGCTCGCGCGCGAACGAATCCCGATCCACGCGGGCAGTCGAACGTGACCGGCATCGACAAGGTCGCCGCGGCCGAGGCGGTCGCGGTGCGCGCACCGGGTCCGATGCATGGAGGCCTGGGCAGCGGCCTGGTCGGCGACACCATCGGCAATCCGAAAGTCCATGGCGGTGACGACCAGGCCGTCTATGCCTACGCGCGAGAAGACCTGGACGACTGGGAAATTCAGCTCCAGCGCACGCTCACCAACGGAATGTTCGGTGAGAATCTGACCACTTCGGGCATCGATGTGACGAACGCGCGGATCGGTGAACGCTGGCGCGTCGGAAGCGATGGCGTGGTTCTTGAAGTGTCGGCGCCGCGGACACCATGCCGCACCTTCGCCGCGTTTCTGCACCTGAACCACTGGATCAAAACCTTCACGCAAGCGGGAAAGCCCGGCGCCTACCTCCGGGTGATCTCACCGGGATCGGTGCGCGGCGGCGACACCATCACCATCGACCACCGCCCGGATCATGATGTGACCATCGGACTGGTTTTTCGCGCCCGGATGTCGGAGCCGGAGCTGCTGCCCCGGCTGTTGGTGGCGGACGCGCTTTCGGCGGAGTTGAAGGAGTACGCCCAGCGACGAGCGTCGTCGAACCCCCGCTAAACGCCGAAGTCAGCGGGCCTGGAGGGCGTCACCGGTAAACTGGCCGAATGCCTGACGCGACAGTTGCCCCCGACACCCATTCGCTGGTGTCGCAGCTGTCGGCGCTGCACCGGTTCCGCGTTCATCTCGACCTCGGCGTTGTCGTCGTCGTGCTGGTGCTCACGAACCTGATCGCGCACTTCACCACGCCGCTGGCCAGCATCGCG
This sequence comes from Mycobacterium numidiamassiliense, assembly GCF_900157365.1. Taxonomy (GTDB): domain Bacteria; phylum Actinomycetota; class Actinomycetes; order Mycobacteriales; family Mycobacteriaceae; genus Mycobacterium; species Mycobacterium numidiamassiliense. The sequence goes on from NZ_FUEZ01000004.1 coordinate 3,316,554, forward strand.
ACGGTGCCGGCCGCGGCGGTCGGCCTGGTGATCTTGATGCGGTCCAACGGCCTGGACTGGGCCGACCTGGGCCTGGGCCGCGAACACTGGAAGTCCGGGCTGGGTTACGCGGTGGGCGCGGTGGCCGTCGTGGCCTCGGTGATCGCGATCGGTGTGCTGCTGCCCATGACCCGGCCGATGTTCATGAACAACCACTACGCCACGATCTCCGGTGCGCTGATCGCCTCGATGGTGATCATCCCGCTGCAAACCGTGATCCCCGAGGAGCTGGCGTTCCGCGGAGTGCTGCACGGCGCGCTGCATCGGGCGTGGGGCTTTCGCGGGGTCGCACTGGCGGGGTCGCTGCTGTTCGGTTTGTGGCATGTGGCAACTTCGCTGGGGCTGACCAGCGGCAACGTCGGCTTTACCCGGATCTTCGGCGGCGGCGTCGTCGGGATGGTGGCCGGGGTGACGATGGCGGTAGTGGCCACCGGCGCGGCCGGATTCGTCTTCAGCTGGCTGCGCCGGCGCAGCGGCAGCCTGATCGCGCCGATCGCGCTGCACTGGTCACTGAACGGCCTGGGCGCCCTGGCCGCCGCGCTGGTCTGGCACCTGTCGGCCTGAGGCCCGTCACACCAGCAACACCGCGGCGCCGGCGATGCGCCCGGCGGCCAGATCAGCCAGCGCCCGATCGGCTTCTCCGAGCGGGTATTCCGGTGTTGTGACGTCGATGTGATGCCGGCCCGCAAAATCGAGGAACTCCCGCGCGTCGGCCCGGGTGTTCGAGGTGACCGAGCGAACCTGCCGCTCTTGGAACAGGTGACGCTGGTAGTTCAGCGGCGGGATGTCCGACAGGTGTATTCCGGCGATCGCCAAAGTGCCGCCTCGGTCCAGCGCCTCGAGCGCGGGGAGCACCAGATCGCCGACCGGAGCGAACAGGATCGCGGCATCCAGCGGTACCGGCGGCGGATCGGCCGCACCCTGCGCCGACGCGGCGCCGAGCTCGAGGGCCAGCTCTCGTGCCTCTGCGCCGCGGGTCATCACGTGCACCTCGGCGCCTTGCGCCAGCGCGACCTGGGCGGTGATATGCGCGCTGCCACCGAAGCCGTACAGACCCAACCGCCCACCGGGCGGTAGCTCGGCGCGCAGCAGGGACCGGTATCCGATAATGCCGGCGCACAACAACGGCGCCAGCTCGCTGTCGGTATAGCCGCTCGGCAGGTGATGTGCGAAAGCCGCAGGGACCGTGGCGAATTCGGCGTAGCCGCCGTCGGCGTCCCAGCCGGTGTAGCGGGACTGCGGGCACAGGTTCTCGTCGCCGCGACGACAGTACGTGCACACCCCGCAGGTGTGCCGCAGCCACGCGATGCCGACCCGGTCCCCCACCGCGAACCCGTCACCGGCCTGCGGGCCGACCTCGAGGACCTCCCCGACCACTTCGTGGCCGGGGGTGACCCGTTCGCGGTGCACCGGCAGATCGCCCTCGGTGACGTGCAGATCGGTGCGGCAGACTCCGCACGCGCGCACGGCCACCAGTAACTCCGACGGCCCCGGCCGCGGCACTTCGGCGCTGACCTCCTCAAGCGGCCGGGTGTCCATCGGGCCGGGCCGGCGCACCCGCCAGGCGCGCATCGTCGAGGTTGACGCTGGGGTCATCCCCTCATCATGCCGCTGGGCGCGGCCGCTGGGCGCGGCGGGACGGAGGGCGTAAAGAGGTCGGCGCTACAGAGTCTTCGTGCGCGAGGTGGCGAATTTGTAGATCACCAACAGGATCACCGCACCCACCAGCGCACCGAGGAACGAGTGCTGGATCGGCGGGTGAATGTCGAATTGATGCGGGGGGAAGACGATGCTGCCTAGTGTGCCGCCGACGTAGGAGCCGATTATGCCGAGGAGTGCGGTTGCGACCCACCCCATCGGCTGTTTGCCCGGCACGACGAGACGCGCGACCAAGCCGACGACGAGACCTAAGACGATCAGCCAGATAATGTGCAGAATCACGACCGGCTCCTTCAAGTATTCGCTGATAGAGGGGACGCCGGAGGTATACCCCGCAGCGATCAGCTCAACCGCGCCGGCGAATCGTGACTTCCGGTGTCAGGATTCGGCTTAACGCGCCGTCCTGCGCGCATCCAGAGCTGTCGAGGGTTGCCGACTCGCTCTTCGCACTTGCGGAACTAGGTCGTCGGCAGGGTCCGCGTCGTGGGCGGTGTGGCTGCCGGGGCGTCCGTCGCGGGCGCGGGAGCGGGCGCCCCCGGAGCCGGCGGCGGCCCCGGCGGAGCACCGACAACCGGCGGGCTGGGAACCGGAGCGGGGGCCCCGGCCGAGGGCGGCGGGGCAGTCCAGGGCTGGATCGACTCGGCCAGCGCCTTGGCCACGCCCTTGTCGACCGCGTCGTTCGACGTCCCCAGATACACCACGAACCACCGCTGCGGGGGTCCGCCGCTGGGCGACTGCGCCGCGCTGACCACGCCCGTCCAGATCTGGCCGTTCGGCTTGGAGGCGTCACTGAACTTGACCTCGTAGAACGAGGCGCTTCCGGTGAGTCCGTTGGCGCCGGTGAGCGGCGTGGCCTCCTGGTTGATCCGGGTGCCCGGATACGGCATGAAGAACTCACCCATGTCCGAACCCAGCCGGACCGCGGCCTTGGCGTCGTTCGCCTCGGCGCTGGCGTACAGCTTCTGATCGAGCCGGCCCATCACGATGCGGGTGTCGTTGGCGACGGGCGGCGCCTGGCCGGGCGCCGGCGGCGGTCCCGTCGTCTTGCTGAGCAGCTCCGAGCCGTAGTCGAGGTGGGTCGCGTCCGACTCGACCCAGCCGGGCGGCACGATGAAGCTGAAGCCGCCGAGGGCGTTGCCAACCCGCCCGGCGTTCGGGTCGAGGAAGCGGCCCAACCCGGAGTCTCTAGAAGAAGAATAGACCGGAGCGGGAGCACCAGGGACCGCGGGAGCGCCGGGGACCGCCGGTGTGGGCGAGGCCGCCGGCGCGGGCGACGCCGGTGCGCCGGCCGGAGGCGGTGCGGCCGTCGTGGTTGCCGGGACCGGGGTCGGAACCTCGGGATCGGCGTTCGCGATCGCCGGAAAGGCGATGCTGACGGCGCTGGCACTGGTCACCGTGGCAATCGCCAGCGTCGCCCACAGCCCTTTGCGGCGTTGCAAGTGCGGGTCCACCTGATTCATGGCGACGAACCTACCGTGTTACGGCCGTGAGGCAAGGATGGCTTGCTGGGAGATGCGATGCGGATTCGCCGTTGTTGCCAACACGCAACCTGATGCGCGTCTGCGCAGTTCACGTGCTGCGGCCGGCGTGTCGCTGCGCCGACGGATACAGCGCGACTTCGACGGCCTTGACGACGAACCACACCCGCTCGCCGGGCGTCAGCTGCAGCTCGGCGGCGGCCTCGACGGTGATCTCGGCGGCCAGCCCGGGCGCGCCGCCGGGCTGTTCGGGCCCCCGCACCAATACCGCGGACCCGCGGATGTCCAGCTCGGCCACGGTCACCTCGACGCAGTTGCGCGGGCTGCCGTGCGGCCGGTCCCGGTACACGGCCACCGCGGTCGGCGCGCACACCGCGATCGCGGCCTGGCCGTCGGAAAGGCCGTCGGCCGCGGTCCCGTACCAGTGCCCGCCGGACGCCGCCCGCAGCGAGCCATCCGGTTCGATGGTCCCGTTGACCAGGTTGATTCCGGCGATGCGCGCACCGAAATGGCTGCGCGGCGCGGTGAGCACCTTGGGCACCGGGCCGATCTCGCCGATCTTCCCGGATTCCAGCACCAGCACCCGGTCGGCGAGGGTGAACACGTCCAACAGGTCGTGGGTGATCAGGATGACGGCGCAGCCGCTGCGGGTGACGACGGTGCGCAGCACGGCGCGGATGGCCGCGGCCGCGGAGACATCGAGCCCGCTCAGCGGCTCGTCGAGCAGCAGCACATCAGGTTCGGCGGCCAGCGCCCGCGCGATCGCGACTCGTTGGGCTTGCCCGCCGGAGAGCTGCCGGGGCTTTCGGTCGGCCAACTGGTCGGCGTCCACCGCGCCCAGCCAGCGCAGCGCCGTCTCCCGCTGCCTGGCCTGCCCGAAACCGAACATCCCGCGACGGCTGTGCGGGCCGAAGGCGACGTTTGCGACGACGCTCAGGTGCGGGAACAGCAGCGGGTCCTGCAGCAGCAGGCCCACCCGGCGATCGTGCGTTGGCACGTCCACCCCGGCCGCCGTGTCGGTCAACACCCGATCCCCCAACCGCACGACGCCCTCATCGGGCCGGAGCAGCCCGGCGATGACATGAAGGGCGGTCGATTTGCCCGCGCCGTTGGGTCCCAGCACCGCGAGCACCTCACCCGCCGATACCGAAAACTCCACATCCAGCGAGCGGTCGGCCACCACCGCGCGAAGCTGCAGCTCGCTCACCGGCGGCTACCTGGCGTCGTTTCCGGTCAGCGCGCGCGCACCCACGCCCAGCACCACCACCGCTGCCACCGCCACCAGCAGGATCGACAACGCCACCGCCGCGTCGGCATCGGTCACCCGCTGCAGGTATATCTCCAGCGGCAGCGTGCGGGTCACACCCTGCCGCGAGCCCGCGAAGGTCAGCGTTGCGCCGAACTCCCCCAGCGAGCGGGCGAAGGCCAGCACCGCCCCGGACACGATGCCCGGCAGCAGCAGCGGCAGGGTGACCCGCCACCACACCGTGCTCGGCCGCGCTCCCAGCGTCGCGGCCACCACTTCGTAGTCGGCTCCCGCGGTCCGGGCCGCACCCTCGAGCGAGATCACCAGGAAGGGCAGCGAGACGAACGTCTGCGCCAAGACCACCGCCGTCGTGCTGAACGCGATGCTGAGTCCGGCGGCCTCCAGGTACTGACCGATCAATCCGAGCCGGCCGAACGCGTAGAGCAGCGCGATGCCGCCCACCACCGGGGGCAGCACCAGCGGCAGCAGGATCAGTGGCCGCAGCAAACGGACCAGCAGCCCCCTGCTGCGAGCCAGCACCAAAGCCATCGGCACCCCGAGCAGAACGCACAACCCGGTGCTCGCGGCGGCCGTTTTAAGGCTCAGCAACAGCGCCGTCTTCGACGAGGAGCTGGTGATCAGCGACCAGAAATTGGGCCAGTCGACCTTTACCGCGATCGCGATGAGTGGCAGGACCACGAAGAGGGTCCCCGCGGCGGCGGGGACGTACACCCAACGGGGCAGGTCTGTACTACGCGCGCTAATACGTACTTACCTAAAGGCAGGTCGGCTGGGGTTGAAAGCCCTGTCGGGAGAACGTAACACCTCAGCAGCGTCGGGCTATGGCACCGCGAGGAACGAGTGCTGCTCGAGCGCGTCAGCGTTGTTTTTCACGGTGCGAGTTGGACGTGGCCTCGCGGAGGTTGGGAGGGAGGCGTCGTCTGCTGTGGTGCGGGCCCGTCCTGATTGGGTGGTGGCGATTGCGGCTCTTCTACTCGCGGTGCCGGCGGCGCGACAGGTGCCTGCGGCGCCACAGGTGGCGCTGGCCGGACAGGCTGCGCGGGCGCGACAGGTGGCGCTGGCCGGACAGGCTGCGCGGGCGCGACAGGCGGCGCGATCGGATTTATCGACGGCGCCGGGGTTTGTGGCGGGTCAGGTGTGATCTCCCCCAACGGGAGCGGCCGGATCCTTGCGGTGGATACCGTGCCGTGGGCGTCAAATTCCGGTCGGCCCTGCTGCGATCGGACCCAAACCGGAAAGTGCGCTGCGCCCGCCAGGCTCAAGACGGTACCTATCAAGGCGGCGATCGCCGCGCGCTCAGTACGTATCCGTCGCCTGCGATCAGCCGTCACGCCGCGTTCCTCATCTGCGGGTCTGGCGAAAGGCCCTGTCATAGTTCAGGGTTACAACCAGTTACGATATTCATCATCGCAGACGCAAGACGTCTCCACTGTTGCCGCTGGGTGTCGCTTGATTAGATACCAGGCAGACGACGTCGAAGAAACGGAAATCCTGCCGTGCCAACCGGCATCTCCTGCCCCGCAGGCGCTCTGCTCAGCGCCTCGGCGGTGCTGACCGCGACAATTATTTGCGCTGGCGCGGCGGGCGCCGACCCTAGTCAGCAGGATCAGTTTGTTGCGCTGCTCCAACAATTGCAGATTCCCCCCGTCGATAACGTGCCCGCGCTCGTCGCCCAAGCCCATCAGATTTGTGGCGAACTCGATGGCGGCACCTCGGTGGACACCGTGGTGAACAACGAGATGAACATTTCGTTTGGGGACAGTCCGGCTCTACATCTACAGCCGGATCGCGTGAGAAGAACCGTGGTCAGATTCATCACCGCATCCGTGACCGTCTACTGCCCAAAGCATCAAGGAGAACTTCCGCCGCCCTGAGACAACACGCGGAAGGACCCAGCGGGATGGGCGGAATCGGCATCACCAGCCACCGCCCCGCGTCCGCTGGTCGGTGCACGCGACTGATCAGGGCTTGGCGAAGCCCAATTGGGCCAGGATCTGCTGGCCGTTGTCGGACGTCACCAGCGTGACGAACTTTTGCGCCAGCGCCGGCCGCGGCGCCTTCTTCAACACCGCGATCGGATAGACGTTGACCGCGCCGGAGGCCTCGGGAAAGTTGACCGTCGTCACCTTGTTTCCGGCGTTCTTGGCGTCGGTGACGTAGACCAGCCCGGCATCGACCTGACCGGTGATCACTTTGTCCAGGGTGTCGGTCACGCTGGGTTCTTCACTGACCGGGTTGAGGTGTACCCCTGTGCTGTCCTCGATGCGCTGGGTCGCCGCTCCGCACGGCACCGGCTGCTGGCAGGTGACCACGCTGATTCCCGGCTTGGTGAGATCAGCGAAAGCGGCGATCTTCTTCGGGTTGCCGGGGGCGGTGACGATGACCAGCGTGTTGGCAGCGAAGTTCGTCGGATCGCCGGCCAATAGCCCGGCCTTGACGACGGTGCTCATCTGCGCGTTGTCGGCCGACGCGAAGACATCGGCCGTCGCTCCTTGGGTCAACTGCGTCGCGAGCTCCGAGGAGCCGGCGAACTCGAATTCGACGCCGCCGCCGGGATTGTCGCTCTTGAACCGCTCACTGAGCTGAGTGAACGCGGGCTTCAGTGAGGCCGCGGCGAACACCACGATCGACCCTGCGAGTGTCGTCGTCTGGGATGGCGGCGGAGACGGTGCTTTCTGGCTACATCCCGCCAGGCTCGCGATCAGCAATGTCGACACCAAAACGGCCACCTGACGCATGGGTGAAACCCTATCCTCGCGACACGGTGGGCCGCGTGTGGACCGACGCGGATCAGTGCAGCGCGCCGGCGTCGCACCGTCGGCCAAGAATAGTTATCGAATCGTCCGCGCGTCGTGGCGTCCTTAATTTCCCCTTAGAGCTACTGTCCAGTAACATCGTTTCGATCGACGCCATAACACGCTGAGATCCCAGGAATCGACGAAGTGCCAGGGTCTGGGTTCAACGGTGAACATGAGGAGGTCATGGCAGTGGAGGTGCTGGTAACCGGCGGAGACACGGAGCTGGGGCGGACGGTTGCCGAGGGCTTTCGCGATGACGGCCACAAAGTGACCCTCGTGGGTGCTCGCCGCAGCGATCTCGAGGTCGCGGCCAAGGAGCTGGACGTCGACGCGATTGTCTGCGACATCACCGACCCGGCCAGTCTCGAAGACGCTCGCGGGCTGTTCCCCCACCACCTGGACACCATCGTCAACGTGCCGGCCCCCACCTGGGATGCCGGCGACCCGCGCACCTACTCGATGGCCGATACCGCCAAAGCCTGGCGCAACACCCTCGACACGACTGTGTTGTCGGCTGTGCTCACGGTGCAGGCCGTCGGCGACCATCTGCGCTCGGGCGGTTCCATCATCAGCGTGGTGCCGGAGAACCCACCGGCGGGCGGCGCCGACGCTGCGATCAAAGCGACACTCTCGAACTGGGTCGCCGGGCAGGCGACCGTTTTCGGCACCCGCGGTATCACGGTGAACGTCGTGGCCAGCGGCCGCAGCGTCCAGGCCGGTTACGACGGGCTTTCGCGCACACCGCCCTCTGTCGCGGCCGAGGTCGCGCGGTTGGCCCTGTTCCTGACCACCCCCGCGGCACGTCACATCACCGGCCAGACGCTGCACGTCAGCCACGGCGCGCTCGCGCAGTTCGCCTAAGGCTCTTTCGCTCTCAGCTGAGAGTCTTCCGCTTTCCAGGGCGATCACTACGGTAGGAACCGTGGCTATTCGACTTGGCTTTCAGATCCCGAACTTCTCCTACGGCACCGGGGTAGAGCAACTCTTCCCCACGGTCATCGCGCAGGCCCAAGAGGCCGAATCGGCCGGATTCGACTCGGTCTTCCTGATGGACCACTTCTACCAACTGCCCATGCTGGGCGAACCCGACCAGCCGATGCTGGAGGCCTACACGGCGCTCGGCGCGCTGGCCACCGCGACCGAGCGGGTACAGCTCGGCACGCTGGTGACCGGCAACACCTATCGCAATCCGACGCTGCTCGCCAAGACGATCACCACCCTCGACGTGGTGAGCCAAGGCCGGGCCATCCTGGGCATCGGTACGGGCTGGTTCGAACTCGAACACGACCAGCTGGGCTTCGACTTCGGCACCTTCACCGATAGGTTCAACCGGCTCGACGAGGCGCTGCAGATCATCCTGCCGATGATCAAGGGTGAGCGCCCGACTTTCGCGGGGACCTATTACCGCGCTACCGAGGCGATGGCCAATCCTCGCTTCCGCGAACACATTCCGCTGATGATCGGTGGCAGCGGCGAGAAGAAGACGATCCCGCTCGCCGCACGGCATTTCGACCACCTCAATGTGATTGCCGGCTTCGACGAGCTGCCGCGCAAGTTGCAGGTAGTGCGCGAGCAGTGCGAGAAGATCGGCCGCGACCCGGCCACCCTGGAGACCAGCCAGCTGATCACCGTGTTGCTTGACGACAGCATCAAACCCGACCAGATTCCGGCCGAGATGACCCAGCGGATGGCGGCGGGTAGCCCCGATTCGGTTGCCGACCAACTCAAGACGAAGGTGATCGACGCGGGCATCGACAGCCTTATCGTCAACATCCCCTTCTACACGCCTGGTGTGGTGAAGGCGGCCGGAGATGCGTTGCGGCCCTTGGTCGGTCTGTAACGGGGGCCTCAATCGGTCGCCCGGCATGACGCGAATCACGTTGTTGCGACCTGGCACAACGGGCCGGTGTGGTTGATGGCACAGGCTCACGATGGGGACTTTGCGCTGCGCGATGACTAGCGTGGTAGCTAACTGTCTTTGTCGCGTCGAGGAGCCCCGTCAGGAGCCGAAAAACCATGAGTCCCCAGCCGGAAGTCACAGCTGAGCCGAAGCGTCGACACCAGGTCGTCATCATCGGATCGGGATTCGGTGGACTCAATGCGGCAAAGAAGCTCAAGCACGCCGACGTCGACATCAAAATGATCGCGCGCACCACGCATCACTTGTTCCAGCCGTTGTTGTATCAAGTGGCGACCGGGATCATCTCCGAAGGTGAAATCGCCCCCGCGACCCGGGTGGTGCTGCGCAAGCAGCGCAATGTCCAGGTGCTGCTCGGCAACGTCACCCACATCGACCTGGAGGGCAAGCGGGTCGTCTCGGACCTGCTCGGCCACAGCTACGAAACGCCTTACGACACTTTGATCGTCGCTGCCGGTGCGGGCCAGTCGTACTTCGGCAACGACCATTTCGCCGAATTCGCGCCCGGCATGAAGTCGATCGACGACGCGCTGGAACTGCGTGGCCGGATCCTGAGCGCCTTCGAAGCGGCGGAACGATCAAACGACCCGGAACGCCGCAAGAAGTTGTTGACCTTCACAGTCGTCGGTGCTGGACCCACCGGCGTCGAAATGGCCGGGCAGATAGCTGAATTGGCCGACCACACTCTCAAAGGCGCGTTCCGGCATATCGATTCGACGAAGGCTCGGGTGATCCTGCTCGACGCCGCGCCGGCGGTGCTGCCGCCGATGGGCGAAAAGCTGGGTGAACGCGCGGCCGCCCGCCTGGAGAAGATGGGCGTGGAGATTCAGCTGGGTGCGATGGTCACCGACGTGGACCGCGACGGCATCACCGTCAAGGACTCCGATGGCACCATCCGCCGCATCGAATCGGCGTGCAAGGTCTGGTCCGCCGGGGTGCAGGCCAGCCGGCTCGGCCGGGATCTGGCCGAGCAGTCGGCGGTCGAACTCGACCGCGCCGGGCGGGTGCAAGTGCTGCCCGATCTGTCCATCCCGGAGCACCCGAACGTGTTCGTCGTCGGCGATATGGCTGCCGTTGACGGTGTGCCCGGCGTCGCGCAGGGTGCGATTCAGGGCGCCAAGTACGTGGCCAAGACGATCAAGGCCGAATTGCTGGGTGCCGACCCGGCCGAGCGTGAGCCGTTCCAGTATTTCGACAAGGGTTCGATGGCCACGGTGTCGCGGTTCTCCGCGGTGGCCAAGATCGGTCCGCTGGAGTTCAGCGGCTTCATCGCTTGGCTGATGTGGCTGGTGCTGCACCTTGTGTACCTGGTCGGTTTCAAGAGCCAGATCACCACGTTGTTGTCGTGGACGTTGACCTTCTTGAGCGCCCGGCGCAGTCAGCTCACGATCACCGAGCAGCAGGCCTTCGCGCGAACGCGGCTCGAGCAACTAGCCGAACTCGCCGCTGAGGCGCATAGCCCGCAGCTGGCGGCGAGGGTGGCGAGCTAGCCGACCAGCCGGTCGGCCCGCCAAATGGTCGCGAAATCTGTTGCCGGATAGCGTAATTCGCTGAAGGGTGCCCGTGGCACCGCGACCACTCAGCCGGGCTCGACCTCGAGATTTTGCAGCCGCACCTGCCCCCGGGCCACCACCCGATCGTCCGAGTCGGTGATCGTGACCAACCACAGCTGCTGACGTCGGCCGCGATGGATCGGTTCGGTGACGCCGTAGATCATCCCCGAACCGATGGAACGCAGGAAGTCCGTGTTGTTGTTGACGCCGACGACGTTGCCGCCGCCTCGGGTGGCGAGCCAGGTGTAGGCCGACACGCTGGCCATGCTCTCGATGATCGAACAGTAGACACCGCCATGCACCAGTCCCATCGGCTGCAGCAGTTTCGGCGTGACCTCGAGCTGCGCGCGGGCACCGTCGGGGCTGAGTTCGGTGAAGCGCAGCCCGATTTCGGTGTCGAAGGGGGCGGTGAAATCCGGCGGGACGACGGCGTCTGACGTTGGCACGTTTTGTGTCTACACCATCGGTGACGTGGCCGACCGCGGCCGGTCGCCAGCCGGTGACAAAAACAGGCGAGCCCCGTGCGCTACGGCACGGGGCTCGCCGATCGAGTAGACCGGGGGTCACTGCAGCCCTCAGGACACTCCGGCGGCCTGTTGCTCTCGACCAGAATCAGCATAGGCAAGGCTGCCCTAATTTTGCAAGGTTTTGTTGCGTACTGTGGAACTCATGCGCGGCTGGGTCTTCGGCGACCGGTCGTCGGGACCGATATTTGCCAGCTGTCTTTACGACGGTCGGTAGTAAGCCGGAGTACGCTTTATTCGACCCTGATGGAGATGAACGAACTATGGCCAAGCTGACACGGCTAGGGGAACTTGAACGCGCGGTGATGGATCACTTGTGGTCCATGCCGGAACCGCAGACGGTCCGCCAGGTACACGAGGCGTTGTCGATGCGCCGCGACCTCGCCTACACCACGGTCATGACCGTGCTGCAACGATTGGCCAAGAAGAATCTGGTCTCGCAGATACGCGACGACCGTGCCCACCGGTACGCCCCTGTGCACGGCCGCGACGAGCTGGTCGCTGGCCTGATGGTGGACGCGCTGGCTCAGGCCGAGGACTCCGGGGACCGACAGGCCGCGCTGGTGCATTTCGTCGAGCGAGTCGGGGCAGATGAGGCCGATGCGCTGCGGCGTGCGCTCGCCGAATTGGAAGCGAACCAACGCAATCGGCGGTCGGCTGGCGCCACAGCGGAGGACTAAGGGACACTGAGGGTGTGTCCGCCCTGGCATTCACCGTTCTCGCGGTGTTTTTCGCCGGTCCCGCGCCCGCCCTCCTAGCCCGGGCGACGTGGCCGCACCGCGCACCGCGCGCCGCAATGGTGTTGTGGCAAGCCGTCGCGCTGGCCGCTGTGCTCTCTGCGTTCAGCGCGGGCATCGCGATCGCCACCCGAGTGCTCATGCCCGGAGCGGATGGCCGGCCCACGGCCAGCATCATCGACGCGGAGGAGCGGCTTGGCTGGCCGCTGTGGGCGACATACATGGGTGTCTTCACCCTGACAGTGCTGGTCGGCGTCCGGTTGATGGTCGCCCTGGCAAGGGTGGCCATCGCGAATCGGCGCCGGCGGGCCCACCACCGCATGGTGGTCGACCTGGTCGGCGTCGGTCACGACGCGGTGCTGACCGAGCCGTGCGCCGGCACCCGGGACCTGCGCGTCCTGGACGTGGCGCAACCTCTCGCCTACTGCCTGCCGGGTGTGCGCAGCCGGGTGGTGGTCAGCGAGGGAACGCTGAATGTGCTCGCCGACAATGAAGTTGCGGCGATCCTCACTCATGAGCGGGCCCATCTGCGGGCCCGGCACGATCTCGTTCTCGAGGCCTTCACCGCGGTGCACGCCGCGTTTCCGCGGCTGGTCCGCAGCGCCAACGCACTGCGCGCGGTGCAGCTGCTCGCCGAGCTGCTGGCGGACGACGCCGCGGTGCGCGCGACGGGGCGCACTCCCCTGGCCCGCGCGCTGGTCGCCTGCGCGTCGGGCCGTGCGCCGTCCGGTGCGCTGGCCGCCGGGGGGCACAGCACCGTGATGCGAGTGCGCCGGCTGTCTGGACGCGGCAACAGCATGATGTTGTCCGTCGCCGCCTATCTGGCCGCGGCGGCCGTGATCGGTGTGCCGACGGTCGCGGTGGTCGTCCCGTGGCTGACCGAGTTACAGCGGCTGTTCACCCTGTAGTACCCGCCCCGAATGGGCGGGCTGAGCAGTCGCCGCGGGGCTGTGCCACAGTGTCGGAAAAGCTTTGGAACGCAAACCTGAGAGGCGAGACATGAGTTCGTCGGATTCGACAACCGGGACGGCGCAAATCGGTGTCACGGGCCTGGCCGTGATGGGTTCGAACCTCGCCCGCAACTTCGCCCATCACGGTTACACCGTCGCGCTGCACAACCGGTCGATCGCCAAGACCGACGCGCTACTCAAGGAGCACGGCGACGAGGGCAAGTTCGTCCGTTCGGAGACCATCCAGGAATTCCTGGACGCACTGGAGAAGCCGCGGCGCGTGATCATCATGGTCAAGGCGGGCGACCCGACCGACGCCGTCATCAACGAGCTCGCCGACGCCATGGAAGAAGGCGACATCATCATCGACGGCGGCAACGCCCTCTACACCGACACCATCCGCCGCGAGAAGGCGATACGCGAGCGGGGCCTGCACTTCGTCGGCGCCGGCATCTCGGGTGGCGAGGAGGGCGCGCTGAACGGGCCGTCGATCATGCCGGGTGGTCCGGCCGAGTCGTACAAGTCGCTGGGCCCGCTGCTCGAGGAGATCTCCGCGCACGTCGACGGTGTGCCGTGCTGCACCCACGTCGGCCCCGACGGCGCCGGCCACTTCGTAAAGATGGTGCACAACGGCATCGAGTACTCCGACATGCAGCTGATCGGTGAGGCCTACCAACTGCTGCGCGACGGCCTCGGCAAGAGTGCACCCGAGATCGCGGACGTCTTCGCCGAGTGGAACAAGGGCGACCTGGACAGCTTCCTCATCGAGATCACCGCGCAGGTGCTGCGGCAGAAAGACGCCAAGACCGGCAAGCCGCTCGTCGACCTCATCCTCGACGAGGCCGAGCAAAAGGGCACCGGCCGCTGGACGGTGAAGTCGGCGCTGGACCTCGGCGTGCCCGTCACCGGCATCGCGGAGGCGGTGTTCGCCCGCGCGCTGTCGGGGTCGGTGGCTCAGCGCAAGGCCACTACGGGCCTGGCTTCGGGCGAGCTGGGCGCCAAGCCCACCGACGCGAAGCAGTTCGTCGACGACGTCAGTAAGGCGTTGTACGCGTCCAAGATCATCGCGTATGCCCAGGGGTTCAACCAGATTCAGGCCGGCAGCACCGAATACAACTGGGGCATCAAGCCCGGTGACATGGCCACCATCTGGCGCGGCGGCTGCATCATCCGCGCCAAGTTCCTCAATCGGATCAAGGAGGCGTTCGACGAGGACGCCGATCTGCCGTCGCTGATCGTCGCGCCGTACTTCCGCTCCGCCATCGAGGAATCCATCGACAGCTGGCGTCGCGTCGTCGTGACCGCGACGCAACTGGGTATTCCGATCCCCGGGTTCGCCTCCGCGCTGTCCTACTACGACGCGCTGCGCACTGAACGGCTGCCCGCCGCGCTGACCCAGGGCCTGCGCGACTTCTTCGGAGCCCACACCTACGGGCGCATCGACGAAGATCCTGCCAAGCGCTTCCACACCCTGTGGAGCGGCGACCGCACCGAGGTACCGGCCTAGCGCGGTTGTCGGGGCGAAGGGGACAATCGAGGGCGATGGAGTTTCTGCAGGGGCACCAGCCCGGCTATGACCTGACCTACAACGACGTTTTCATCGTGCCGAACCGGTCCGATGTCGCGTCCCGCTACGACGTCGACCTGTCGACTGAGGACGGCTCGGGCACCACCATCCCGCTCGTCGTCGCCAACATGACCGCGGTCGCGGGCCGGCGGATGGCCGAGACGGTGGCGCGCCGCGGGGGCATCGTGATCCTGCCGCAGGACCTGCCGATCACCGTTGTCGAGAAGACGGTGGAGTTCGTCAAGAGCCGCGACCTGGTTCTCGACACCCCGGTGGTGTTGGGGCCCGACGATTCGGTCTCCGACGCGATGGCGCTGATCCACAAGCGCGCCCACGGTGTCGCCGTCGTGCTGTTCGAGGGCCGCCCGATCGGTCTGGTGAGCGAAGCGGCTTGCCTGGGCGTCGACCGCTTCACCAGAGTGCGCGACGTGGCGGTGAGCGACTTCGTCCACGCCCCGGCTGGAACCGAGCCGCGCAAGATTTTCGACCTGCTCGAGCACGCCCCGATCGGGGTTGCCGTGGTGACAAACGTGGACGGCACGTTGGCCGGTGTGTTGACCCGTACCGGGGCACTGCGTACCGGCCTGTACACCCCGGCCACCGATGCCGGCGGGCGGCTGCGGGTCGGTGCTGCCGTGGGCATCACCGGCGACGTGGGCGCCAAGGCGCGGTCGCTGGCCGAGGCCGGCGTCGACGTGCTGGTGATCGACACCGCGCACGGGCATCAGGTCAAAATGCTGGACGCGATCAAGACCGTCGCGTCCCTGGACCTGGGTGTGCTGCTGGCGGCCGGCAACGTGGTGTCCGCCGAGGGCACCCGCGATCTGCTGGGCGCCGGAGCCAACATCGTCAAGGTCGGCGTCGGGCCGGGTGCGATGTGCACGACCCGGATGATGACCGGCGTCGGCCGGCCGCAGTTCTCCGCTGTGCTCGAATGTGCTACTGCGGCAAAGCAACTCGGCGGACACATCTGGGCCGACGGCGGCATTCGTCATCCTCGAGATGTGGCGCTGGCGCTGGCCGCCGGGGCGTCGAACGTCATGATCGGATCGTGGTTCGCCGGCACCTACGAGTCGCCCGGCGACCTGATGCGCGACCGCGACGACCAGCCGTACAAGGAGAGCTACGGCATGGCCTCCAAGCGGGCCGTCGTGGCCCGTAGTCTCGCCGACACCGCGTTCGATCGTGCCCGCAAGGCATTGTTCGAAGAGGGCATCTCGACGTCGAAGATGGAGCTGAACCCCGACAGCGGCGGCGTCGAGGATCTGATCGACCACATCACCTCGGGAGTGCGCAGCACGTGCACCTATGTCGGCGCCTCTACCCTGGCGGAGCTGCATGAGCGGGTCGTCGTCGGCGTGCAGTCGGCCGCAGGCTTCGCCGAGGGACATCCGCTGCCGTTGGGTTGGTGATTATCCGCAGCCCGGGGGCACGTCGAGCCTGAACCTGCCGGATGTGTTCGCTACCATGTGAATTCCAGTGATTTCCACCAGCCGCGGTCGCGCGGTCCATTGAAGAGCGAAAGGGATGACGTGCCGCAGGCACCCGTCGAGGCCGTTGGCTTCCGGGCGAAGCGGCCGCCCCACCCGCCCAGACCGGCTACTCGGCCGGTACACCCAAGGTCCCGATAGCCGAGCCTGATATGAACGCCACCGTCGTCACCGTCGTCAGCGTGTTAGCCATCGCGGTGCTCGTCTTTGGTAACGCCCTCTTCGTCGCGGCCGAGTTCTCGATGACCGCGCTGGACCGCAGCACGGTCGAGGCCAACGCGCGCAAGGGCGGTCGTCGTGACCGATACATCAAGCGGGCCCAGGACAGGCTGTCGTTCCAGCTGTCGGGCGCCCAGTTGGGCATTTCGATCACCACGCTGGTGATCGGATACCTGACCGAGCCGATGACGGCCGACCTGCCGCACCCGTGGCTGGACCAGATCGGGTTACCCGATCGACTGGCCGACGCGATCACCGGGTTCCTGGTGATGGTGATCATTACGTCGGTATCGATGGTGTTCGGCGAGCTGGTCCCGAAATACCTCGCGGTGGCGCGCCCGCTGTCGACCGCGCGCGCCGTCATCGGTTTGCAGCTGGCGTTCTCCCTGCTGCTGACGCCCGTGATCCGATTGACGAACGGCGCGGCCAACTCGATCGTGCGCAAGCTGGGTATCGAGCCGGCCGAGGAACTGCGATCGGCCCGATGCCCGGAGGAACTGGTATCGCTGGTGCGCAATTCGGCGCGCAGCGGCGCGCTGGACCCCGCCACCGCCGCGCTGGTGCGGCGATCGCTGGAGTTCGGGGCGCTGACCGCCGAGGAACTGATGACGCCGCGCTCGAAGATCGTGGCGTTGCAGACAGACGACACGGTCAGCGATGTGATCACCGCCGCCGCCGAATCCGGGTTCTCCCGTTTCCCCGTCGTCGACGGAGATCTCGACGAGACCATCGGGATCGTGCACGTCAAGCAGGTGTTCAAAATCCCGCGGGCCGATCGTCCGCGCACCCTGCTGGCCACCGTTGCCCAACCCGTTCCGGTGGTGCCGTCGACGCTGGACGGCGACGCGGTGATGGCCGAGATCCGGGCCAACACCCTGCAGACCGCCATGGTCGTCGACGAGTACGGCGGCACCGCGGGCATGGTGACCGTCGAGGATCTGATCGAGGAGATCGTGGGCGACGTCCGCGATGAGCACGACGATGCCACTCCCGACGTGGAGCTGGCCGGCAGCGGCTGGCGGGTATCGGGCCTGCTGCGCATCGACGAGGTCGCCTTGGCTACCGGTTATCGGGCGCCCGAAGGGCCTTACGAGACGATCGGCGGGCTGGCGCTGCAGCAAATCGGCCATATACCGGCGGTCGGTGAGACCGTCGAACTGCCGGCGCTGAATGGCGACGGCCTGTTCGACCCCTCGACGCGCTGGCAGGCGACGGTTGTCCGGATGGATGGTCGCCGGATCGATCTCCTCGAGCTGAGCGAACTGGACAGTCACAGCGACGCGCCGATAGGTCAGGGTCACTGATGAACGACGTGCTTGGCGTCCTGCTCGCGCTCTTGCTGATCGGCGCGAACGCGTTCTTCGTGGCCGCCGAATTCTCGCTGATCTCGGCTCGACGCGACCGCCTGGAAGCGCTGGCCGAGCAGGGCAAGGCCAGGGCCGTCACCGTGATTCGGGCCGGCGAGCAACTGTCGTCGATGCTGGCCGGCTCGCAGTTGGGCGTCACGGTCGCCTCGTTGCTGCTCGGTCGTGTCGGTGAGTCGGCGGTCGCCAGCCTGTTGCAATCGGCGTTCGGCCTCTTCACGCTGCACCCCGCGGTGGTGGACTCGATCTCGTTCGTCATCGCGCTCGCCGTCGTCGTGACGATGCACGTGCTGCTGGGCGAGATGGTGCCGAAGAACATCGCCCTGGCCGGCCCCGAGCGCACCGCGATGCTGCTGGTCCCGTCCTACCTCGCCTACGTGCGGGCCGCGCGACCGTTCATCACGTTCTACAACAAGTGCGCCAACTTGATCCTGCGCGCGCTGAAGGTGGAACCCAAGGACGAGCTCAGCATCGCGGTCTCCCCCGCCGTGCTCAGCGAGATGATCTCCGAATCGGTGTCCGAAGGTCTGCTGGATCCCGAGGAGCATGGCAGGCTCACCCGCGCGCTGCAGCTTCGCGACCGCGTCGTCGGTGAGGTGGCCAGGCCCCTCCAAGATGTCCAGGCGCTGCAGTTGTTGTCGGCGGAGTGCGGGCCCACGATCGGCAGCCTCGAGCGTGCCCTGGCCCAGACCGGCTATTCCCGTTTCCCCGTCGCGGGCCTGGACGGGACGTTCATCGGCTACCTGCACATCAAAGACGTGCTGACGCTCGGCGACGATCCGCAGACGGTGATCGACCTGTCCCTGGTGCGCCCGCTGCCGCGCGTCGCCGCGTCGTTGCCGCTGGCGGACGCCCTGTCGCGGATGCGGCGCAACAACAGCCATCTGGCACTGGTGACCGACGCCGGCGGCCAGGTGGTGGCGATGGTGGCGATGGAAGACCTGGTGGAGGATCTGGTTGGCAGCATCCGCGACGCTCAGTGAGCGGCCCGCCGGGCCGCCCGCCGGGCAGGCCTCCGGCTGCCCGTATTATTGACGGCGCCGAAGCGAGACGGTGCGGGGTACACGGGTTGCCAGCAAGTGATCGCTAGGGCCGTGTCGAGTGCTCGCGGCGGCACCCGCTAAGCGCGCTTTGACCTGCTCTTGCGGACGGCAGGGATACGCTCGTTCGGGCTGCTGGCCGGTAGTCTGGTGGCAAAGCTAGTTGGGGCCAGCCTGGGACGAGTGGGACCAATGAAGCAATTTTGGAGGAGAAACATGACTGACCGCGTGTCGGCGGGGAACTTGCGGGTGGCCCGAGTGCTCTACGACTTCGTCAACAACGAAGCCCTCCCCGGCACCGACATCGACCCCGACAGCTTCTGGGCGGGTGTCGACAAGGTCGTCACCGACCTCACCCCGCAGAACCAGGAGCTGCTGGGCCGGCGCGACCAGCTGCAGGCTCAGATCGACAAGTGGCACCGGCAGCGCGTGATCGAGCCCCTCGACATCGACGCCTATCGTCAGTTCCTCACCGAAATCGGTTACCTGCAGCCCGAGCCCGCGGACTTCACCATCACCACCTCGGGCGTCGACGACGAGATCACCACGACCGCCGGCCCGCAGCTGGTGGTGCCGGTGCTCAACGCCCGGTTCGCGCTCAACGCCGCCAACGCCCGCTGGGGCTCGCTGTACGACGCGCTGTACGGCACCGACGTCATCCCGGAAACCGACGGCGCCGACAAGGGTTCCAGCTACAACAAGGTGCGCGGCGACAAGGTCATCGCCTACGCCCGCAAGTTCCTCGACGAGGCCGCGCCGCTGGCGTCGGGCTCGTGGACCGACGTGACCGGCGTGAGCATCGACGACGGGCAGCTGCAGGTCACCCTCGGCGCCGAGTCCACCGCCCTGGCCAGCCCGGACAAGTTCGTCGGCTACACCGGCGACCTCGGCTCCCCCAGCTGGTCGGTGCTGCTGGTCAACCACGGGCTGCACATCGAGATCCTCATCGACCCGCAGTCACCGGTCGGCAAGACCGACCCCGCCGGCATCAAGGACGTGATCCTGGAATCCGCGATCACCACGATCATGGACTTCGAGGACTCGGTGACCGCCGTCGACGCCGACGACAAGGTGCTGGGCTACCGCAATTGGCTGGGGCTCAACAAGGGCGACCTGTCCGAGCAGGTCGACAAGGGCGGCAAGACCATCACCCGCGTGCTCAACGCCGACCGCACCTACACCACGCCGGATGGCGGCGAGCTGACGCTACCCGGCCGCAGCCTGCTGTTCGTCCGCAACGTTGGTCACCTGATGACCAACGACGCGATCGTCGACGCCGACGGTAACGAGGTGTTCGAAGGCATCCAGGACGCCCTGTTCACCGGCCTGACGGCCATCCACGGGATCAAGAGCGGCGACGGCAACGGCCCGCTGCTCAACAGCCGCACGGGTTCGGTGTACATCGTCAAGCCCAAGATGCACGGCCCGGCCGAGGTGGCCTTCACCTGCGAGCTGTTCAGCCGCGTCGAAGACGTGCTGGGGTTGCCGCAGGGCACCCTCAAGGTCGGCATCATGGACGAGGAACGCCGCACCACGGTCAACCTCAAGGCGTGCATCAAGGCTGCCGCCGACCGGGTGGTGTTCATCAACACCGGCTTCCTCGACCGCACCGGCGACGAGATCCATACCTCGATGGAGGCCGGCCCGATGATCCGCAAGGGTGCGATGAAGAACAGCACCTGGATCAAGGCCTACGAGGACGCCAACGTCGACATCGGGCTCGCGGCCGGCTTCAAGGGCAAGGCCCAGATCGGTAAGGGCATGTGGGCGATGACCGAACTGATGGCCGACATGGTCGAGCAGAAGATCGCCCAGCCCAAGGCCGGCGCCACCACCGCCTGGGTGCCCTCGCCCACGGCGGCCACCCTGCATGCGATGCACTACCACCAGGTCGACGTGGGCGCCGTGCAGGAAGAGCTCGAGGGCAAGACCCGCACCAACCTCGACGAGTTGCTGACCATCCCGCTGGCCAAGGAATTGGCTTGGGCCCCTGAGGAAGTCCGCGAGGAGCTGGACAACAACTGCCAGTCCATCCTCGGCTACGTGGTGCGCTGGGTGGAGCAGGGCGTCGGCTGCTCGAAGGTTCCCGACATCCACAACGTCGCCCTCATGGAAGACCGCGCCACCCTGCGGATCTCCAGCCAGCTGCTGGCCAACTGGCTGCGGCACGGCGTCATCACCGAGGAGGACGTGCGGGCCAGCCTGGAACGGATGGCGCCGCTGGTGGACAAGCAAAACGAGGGTGACGCGGAGTACCGGCCGATGGCGCCCAACTTCGACGACAGCATCGCCTTCTCGGCCGCCCAGGAGCTGATCCTGTCCGGCGGGCAGCAGCCGAACGGCTACACGGAGCCGATCCTGCATCGGCGCCGGCGTGAATTCAAGGCACGCGCGGGTGCCTGATTCGGGCTCAACCTGCGGTAACGCAACTGATGGCTAGACTCGGCGCCGGTTTGGATTCGATGCGTCGACAGGAAGGCAGCGGGCAGCGGCATGGGTAGGCACAGCGCCCCCGAACCCGAGGACTCGGCCGACGACGTCGTCGACGACTCTGTCGCCGACGACTACACGGCCCGCCACCTCGACGCCGACGACTCCGACGGTTTAGAAGACCAGGCGAGCGACGAGCCGCTGGCCGCGTCGTCCGGCTTCGCCTTCCCTGCGCCGGGCCTGCGGCCCCACACCGACGCGGGCGGCTATCCCGGGGACCAGCACGACGATGACGACGGCTACGCAGAAGACGACGGCTATCCCGCCGACGATGGCTACCCCGCGGACGACGCCGTCGTGGATGACCTCGTCGACGACGAGTATCCGGAATTTCCGCTGCGACCGGCGAGCGCGGTGGGCTCCGAGCCGCCGCCCGCAGCGCCGGGCCTGCCCGGTTCCGGCCGTCGAGTACTCGGCGACTGGCGGGGTGGGCACCGCAGTGTCGGCGGGCGGCGCGGGGTCAGCATTGGCGTGATCGTGGCGCTGGTCGCGGTTGTCGTGGTGGTGGGCACCGTGATCCTGTGGAGCTTCTTCGGCGACGTGTTGTCCCACCGCTCGCACAACGCCGCGGCCCGTTGCATCGGCGGCAAAGAGTCGGTCGCCGTCGTCGTCGACCCGTCGATCGCCGAACCGGTGCAGCAACTCGCCGACAGCTACAACTCAACGGCGGGCCCGGTGGGTGACCACTGCATGGTGGTCACCGTCAAACCGGCCGGCTCCGACGCCGTGGTCAGCGGATTCATCGGTAAGTGGCCCGCGGAATTGGGCGGACAGCCCGCACTGTGGATCCCGGGGAGCTCCGTCTCGGCGGCTCGGCTAGCCGCGGCGACCGGGCAGAAGACGATCAGCGACAGCCGGTCACTGGTGACCTCGCCGGTCCTGCTCGCCATGCGGCCCGAACTGCAGCGCGCCCTCACCAACCAGGGCTGGGGTGCGCTGCCCGGACTGCAAACCAACCCGAATGCGTTGGCGGGCATCAACTTACCGGCCTGGGGGTCGCTGCGGCTGGCGCTGCCGACCACCGGCAACAGCGACGCTTCGTATCTGGCCGGCGAGGCGGTGGCGGCCGCGTCGGTGCCGCCCGGTGCGCCGGTCACCCAGGGCACCGCCGCGGTGCGCACCGTGGTCGGTGCGCAGCCCAAGCTGGCGGACAGCACCCTGGTCGAGGCGCTGAACACCTTGCTCAAGCCCGGCGACGCGGCAACCGCGCCGGTGCACGCGGTCATCGCCACCGAACAGCAGTTGTACCAGCGCGGCGAGTCACTGGCCGACGCCAAGAACGTGCTGGGTTCCTGGCTGCCGTCCGGGCCGGTGCCGGTCGCCGACTACCCCACGGTCCTGCTCAGCGGGACCTGGCTGTCGTCGGAGCAGAGCTCGGCGGCCAGCGAGTTCACCCACTTCATGCGTAAGCCCGAACAACTCGCCAAGCTGGCCAAGTTCGGTTTCCGGGTCAACGGCGTCAAACCGCCGAGCAGCGCGGTCACGTCCTTCGCCGCACTGCCGTCCACGCTGTCGGTGGGTGACGACGCCGTGCGCGCCACGCTGGCCGACGCCATGGCCACCCCGTCCAGTGGTTCGGCCGCGACCATCCTGCTCGACCAGTCGATGCCGGGCGACGAAGGCGGGAAAACCCGTCTGGCCAATGTGATTGCAGCCCTCAACGACAAGATCAAGGCGTTACCCCCGAGCGCGATCCTGGGGTTGTGGACGTTCGACGGCCATGAGGGTCGATCGGAGGTGGCGATCGGCCCGCTCGGCGACCCGGTCAACGGCCAGCCCCGTTCGGCGGCACTGGCCGCCGCGCTGGACAAGCAGTATTCCTCGGGTGGCGGTGCGGTGTCGTTCACCACGCTGCGCATGCTATACCAGGATTTTCAAGCTAAATATGTTGCGGGACAAACGAATTCGATACTGCTGATCACAGCTGGCCCGCACACGGACCAGTCCCTGGACGGGGCGGGGTTGCAGAATTTCATCCGCACCAGCGCGGACCCCGCCAAACCGATCGCGGTCAATGTCATCGATTTCGGCAATGACCCGGACCGGGCGACCTGGGAGGCCGTCGCCCAACTCAGCGGCGGCAGCTACCAGAACCTTGCGACCTCGGCGTCGCCTGATCTTGCGGCGGCCATCAACACGTTCCTAAGCTGAAGTCGTGCCGGGCCTGGCCGAAAGGCGCCAATGAACATCGAATTCACGCCGGATCCGCTGCTGTATCCGTTCACCTCACGCTGGTTCGACAGCTCGCGGGGTCGCGTGCACTACATCGACGAAGGCCCCGCCGGTTTCGCGGGGCCGCCGCTGTTGTTATTCCACGGCAACCCGACGTGGAGTTTCCTGTATCGCCACATCGTCGTCGCTCTGCGTGACCGATTCCGTTGCATCGCACCGGATTACCTCGGCTTCGGGTTGTCGGAACGGCCCAGCGGATTCGGCTATACCATCGACGAACACGCACGCGTGATGGGTGAATTCGTCGACCACCTCGGCCTCGACGGGTACCTGACGATGGGTCAGGACTGGGGCGGACCGATCAGCATGGCGGTCGCGGTGGCGCGCGCGCAGCGCGTGCGCGGAGTTGTCCTGGGCAACACCTGGTTCTGGCCGACCGACGTGTTGACGACGAAGATATTCTCCCGCGTGATGTCCAGCCCGCCGATGCAGCGCGCGATCCTGCGACGCAACTACTTCGTCGAGCGAATGATCCCGCTGGGGACCGCGAAGCCGCCCAGCGCGGCGGTGATGGCGCATTACCGCGGCGTGCAGCCCAACCCCGAGGCGCGCTTGGGCGTCGCCAAGATGCCGAAGGAACTGCTGGCGGCTCGCACGCTGCTGGACCGGCTGAGCCATGAAGTGCCTGCCACGCTCGGGGCGAAACCCGCGTTATTCGTTTGGGGCATGAAGGATTTCGCGTTCCGGCCGGGCCCGTCGCTGCCCCGGATGCGCGCGGCCTTTCCCGATCACGTCCTGGTCGAGCTGCCCGAGGCCAAGCATTTCATCCAGGAGGACGCGCCTGACGAGATCGCCGCGGCGATCATCGAGCGCTTCGGCTGAGACCCGGCCGGCTCAGCCAAAGGCCCCTAAGACCCCTAAGGCCCCTTAAGCGAAGGCCTCCACCGGCGGGCACGAGCACATCAGGTTGCGGTCCCCGTAGGCGCCGTCGATGCGCCGCACGGGAGGCCAGACCTTGGGCCGGAACTCCTTGCCCAGCGGATAGGCGGCCTCCTCCCGGGTGTAGGGATGCTCCCACTTGTCGACCACCAGGCACTCCGCGGTGTGCGGGGCGCCCCGTAGCGGATTGTCATCCGCGGGCCACTCCCCGGCTCCGACGCGATCGATCTCGCCGCGGATGGCGATCATCGCCTCGCAGAAAGCGTCGATCTCGGTGAGACTCTCGCTCTCGGTCGGCTCCACCATCAGCGTGCCGGCTACCGGGAAACTCATGGTGGGTGCATGAAAACCATAGTCCGCCAAGCGCTTTGCCACATCGTCGACGGTCACGCCGGTCGACTTGGTGATGCCGCGCAGGTCCAGGATGCACTCGTGGGCGACCATGCCGTTCTCGCCGGTGTAGAGCACCGGGAAGTACTCGTCGAGGCGACGCGCGATGTAGTTGGCCGAGGCGATCGCGGTCAGTGATGCCGCCCGCAGTCCGTCGGGCCCCATCATCCTGATGTAGGCCCAGCTGATCGGCAGGATGGACGCCGACCCGTAGGGCGCCGACGACACCGGGTGCCCCTGCGGCAATTCCGGGGCATACGGGTGACCCGGCAGGAACGGCGCCAGATGCGACCGCACCGCCACCGGGCCGACACCCGGACCACCGCCGCCGTGCGGGATGCAGAACGTCTTGTGCAGGTTCAGGTGGCTCACATCGCCGCCGAACTTGCCGGGCCGGGCCAGCCCGACCAGCGCGTTGAGGTTGGCGCCGTCGACGTACACCTGGCCGCCGGCGTCGTGCACGGCCGCGCAGATGTCGGCGATGTCGTGCTCGTAGACGCCGTGGGTGGACGGATAGGTGATCATCAGCGTCGACAGCCGCTCGGCGTGTTCGCCGACCTTGGCGCGCAAGTCGTCGAGGTCGACGTCGCCGTTGTCCAGACAGCCGACCACGACCACCCGCATTCCGGCCAGCGCGGCCGACGCGGCGTTGGTGCCGTGCGCGCTGGATGGGATCAGGCAGACGTCGCGGTGCGGCTCGCCACGGCTGGCGTGGTAGTCGCGGACGGCGAGCAGGCCGGCGTACTCGCCCTGCGAGCCGGCGTTGGGTTGCAGGGAAACGGCGTCATAGCCGGTGATTTCGACCAGCCAGGTCTCCAGGTCCGCGATGAGACGACGCAGCCCCGCGCTGTCGGCGACCGGAGCGAACGGATGCAACCGGGAGAATTCCGGCCAGGTGATCGACTCCATCTCGGCGGCGGCGTTGAGCTTCATCGTGCACGAGCCAAGCGGAATCATGCTGCGGTCCAAGGCAATATCCTTGTCCGCGAGCGCGCGCAGGTAGCGCATCATCGCCGTCTCGGTGTGGTGCTGAGTGAAGGCGGGATGGGTGAGGAATTCCGATGTGCGGGTGGCGATCTCGGAGTCGGCCCGATCAACGGCGGCCACCCCGAAGGCTTCGAGAACGGCGGCGACGTGAGCGTCGGTGGTCGCTTCGTCGCACGCTACCGACACATGGTCGGCGTCGACCCGCCACAGGTTGACGCCGTTGGCCTTGGCCGCGGCCAGCACCTCGTCGGCGCGCCCGGGCACCCGGGCCAGCACCGTGTCGAAATACTTGTCATGCACCGCCGCGTCGCCCAGCGCGGCCGCGATCGCCCCGGCGTGGGTGTGCACCCGGCGGGCGATCGCGGTCAGCCCGTCGGCCCCGTGATAGCTGGCGTACATCGCGGCCATCACCGCGAGCAGCACCTGCGCCGTGCAGATGTTGCTGGTCGCCTTATCGCGGCGGATGTGCTGCTCGCGGGTCTGCAGCGCCAGTCGATACGCCGGCGAGCCGTCACTGTCGACGGACACACCGACCAGCCGGCCCGGCAGCTGACGGGCATGCTTGGCGTGCACCGCGAGATAGCCGGCATGTGGACCGCCGAATCCCATTGGCACACCAAATCTTTGGCTGGTGCCGAATGCCACGTCGGCGCCGATGTCGCCCGGAGGTGCGACGAGCGTGCACGCCAGCAGGTCGGCACCGATCGCGACCAGGGCCCCACGCTCGTGGGCCTCGGCGACCAAGCCCGACCAATCGGTGATCCGGCCGCTGGCCCCGGGCAGCTGGGCGATGACACCGAAGAAGTCGCCGTCCGGCAGGCCCTCGCGCAGGTCCACGGTCACGATCTCGATGCCCAGTGGCTTCGCGCGGGTGGCCAGGATGGCCGCGGTCGCGGCGAACACGTCGACGTCGACCGCGAGCCGGTTCGCCGGACCGCGAACCGCCCGGTGCATCAACGTCATTGCCTCGGCCGCCGCGGTCCCCTCGTCGAGCATCGACGCATTCGCGATCTCGAGCCCGGTCAGATCGCTGACCATGGTCTGGAAATTCAGCAACGCTTCCAGCCGGCCCTGGCTGATCTCGGGCTGATACGGCGTGTAGGCGGTGTACCAGGCCGGATTCTCTAAGATGTTGCGCAGCAACACCGGCGGTGTGAGCGTGTCGTAGTAGCCCTGCCCGATCATCGACACCGCGACGGTGTTGTCGTCGGCCAGGGCACGCAGCTCGGCCAGCGCCTCGCTCTCGGTGGCGGCCGGTGGCAGCCGGTCCAGCCCCGGCGCGGCGCCGCCCGCGGTGAGCTCGTCGAAGATTCCCGTCGGGACGGCCTTGGCGGCCAGCTCGTCGAGCGACGCGACACCGATGAGGTCGAGCATGGCGGTGATGGCCTGGCTGTCGGGCCCGATGTGGCGGAAGGCGAAAGTTGACTGGTCGGGCACGGGCACTCCTGACAACGGCAGAGGGTTTAGCGGCCCTCTCCCTCTGTCGTCGACCCGTGCCGGGTGCCTGAGAGATTCGACAGCCGGATCAGGGTTGTCTTTCCCCATGGGCGGGTGAGCCGGACATCCGGGCCACCGCTTTCCAGAGACATCGGGATCCCGCGCGGTCCGGGTGCCTGAGAGATTGACGGAGAGGTGTTGCTCCTTCGGCGTTCGTGACTGGACGCCACGAAACTCTCCCGCACGAGGGCGATGCACACCCGACTCTACTCGCGCGGCCAGGGGCGGGCGCCATAATCGCACCCGTAACGGGTGACGTCGGGACTAGCCGATTTTGCGGTCGCGGTGCTTGCGCCGGGAGGCCAGCTCGTCCTCCGGCGTGGCGATCGACTCGCCACCGTCGGCGCGTTCACCCGGGAAATCGGCGATGATGCCGGTCAGCTCGCGCATCGCGCCGGACACCGCGATCCCGAACACGCCCTGGCCACCCTGCAGCAGGTCGACGACCTCTTCGGCCGAGGTGCACTCGTAGACGGTGGTGCCGTCGGAGAACAGGGTGATGTTGGCCAGATCCTCAACACCGCGCTGGCGCAGGTGGTCGACCGCGACCCGGATGTTGTGCAGGGAGATGCCGGTGTCCAGCAGTCGCTTGACGATCTTGAGGACCAGTATGTCCTTGAACGAGTAGAGGCGCTGGCTGCCCGACCCTGCCGCACTGCGGATCGACGGCACTACCAGCGACGTGCGTGCCCAGTAGTCCAGCTGGCGGTAGGTGATGCCGGCGATCTGACAGGCGCTGGGCCCGCGGTAGCCGACCAGCTCATCGGGCACCGAATCGTCGGGGAACAGTCCGGGCTGCACGGGTTCGCTCACCGCGGCGACACTGGGCTCACCGCCGGTCGCCGCGTGGTCAGCAAGGTCGAGCTTTTCTTGACGTGGCTGCTCGCTCACCCTGATTCCTCTCGCCGATCGCGCTCTTGTCACTAGCTGCGTTCACTGGCTGCGTTAACAACCACGTTTGCTCAGGCCCGAGTGCTAGAGAGCTTACGCTGTTCGATAGCTGCCGCACCTTAAGTCGTCATCAAAGTATGGCCGCCATAGGGGGAAGTGGCCGCGCATCCGTCAGGCGTGTCGACATCACAGTCTCAGATGAGACGTATCCGTGATATCGATGTTCAGCCTAGTACCTATCGGACGACGATTTCGCCATCCGGCCACGGCCAGCGAGGATCGGCCCGATCAGGTGGCTTTGAAGTCGTCGGGAGAAACGCTGTCGAGAAATTCCTTGAATTTCTCCACCTCGTCTTCCCGGACGACGGTGTTGTCCTCTTCGTCGCTCTCGTCGGGAATCAGCAGACCGGCCTGAGCCAGCACCGCCTCCTCGACGTAGATCGGAACGCCGACGCGCAGCGCGATCGCCACCGAGTCCGAGGGGCGCGCAGACACGGTGATGTTGCGGTCGAAAACCAGGTCGGCGTAGAACGTGCCTTCCTGCAGATCGACGATCCGCACCTCTTTCAGCGAATGTCCCAGCGCGGCAATCAGATCCCTGATCAAATCGTGAGTCAACGGGCGGGGCGGCTCGACGCCTTGTTGTTCCAGGGCAATAGCGGCGGCCTCAGACTGCCCGATCCAGATCGGAAGGTACCGGTCACCGTTGGCCTCGCGGAGTAACAACACCGGCTGGTTCTGCGGCTGCTCGACGCGAATGCCGACAACACGAACTTCGCCCATCTGTGTCCGCCCTCCGCACGCCGCAATGTCCGACCCGACCGTCGAATGCCAAGCCGTTGAACGAAGTCTAGTCCTCAGCGATGCAGAACGTCGCGAACGGCAGACTTGATCAACGACGTGTGCAGGGTGATGGCCAGCGCGGCAACTTCACGAGCCAGGTCGTCCGCGCGATCGCGGGCGCCGGCCTTGTCGGCTTTGACTAACGGCCCGGCGATTTGGGCGATCAGGTCGGACTGCCGGTCGGCCGCCGAGCGGAAGGCGCGCAGGTGCCGGGGCTCGACACCGTAGTCGGACAACGCCCGTGCGCATTGCAGGATCACCACCGCATGTTCGTCGAAGAATCCGCCCGGACCGGTGGTGATCACGCCGGCTTTGAGCAGCGCCGAAAGTAGGTCGTCGTGCACGCCCGAGCGGTCCAGCAGATCCTCGCGACTCAACCGGATGCGGGTGGGCGCAACCGCCGCGGCGTCGGATCCGGCATGCACGTCGGCGCCGATGTCGCCGCTACCCCCGACCGACACCAATCGCGGTACGCCGTAAGGAGATCCCACGGCCGGTAGCTCGCCGTCCGGTTGGGCGTCCAGCTGCGCCCGGATCACCTTCAGCGGCAGATAATGATCACGCTGCGCGGTGAGGATGAACCGCAGCCGGGCGCAGTCGTATGCGGTGAACCTCCGGTATCCCGATGCAGCGCGCTGAGGGGTGACCAGCCCTTCAGCCTCCAAGAAGCGAATCTTGGAGATGGTGACATCGGGGAAATCCGGTCTTAGCAAGTCCAAGACCGCCCCAATCGACATCCCGGCGAGTGCCGAGCTATCGGGTGCGCTCACTAGCCTGCGGATCCTCCGTCGTCGTCCTGCTTCGGGCCGGTCAGGAAGACCAACCGGAATTTGCCGATCTGCACTTCGTCACCGTTTGCCAGTACGGCCGAATCCACCGGCTCACGGTTGACGTAGGTGCCATTGAGACTACCGACATCGACGACCTGGAACTCGTTGCTTTCCAGCCGGAATTCGGCGTGGCGGCGGCTTACCGTGACGTCGTCGAGGAAGATGTCGCTGTCGGGGTGCCGCCCGGCCGAGGTGATGGGCTGGTCGAGCAGGAACCGTGATCCCGCGTTGGGTCCCCGTTTGACGACGAGCAAAGCCGAGCCGGCCGGAAGTCCTTCGACCCCGGATACGGCGCTCTCGCCGCCGGTTTGCGCGGGCGCGTCCAGTTCGTTGAGGAAGTCGGCGCGGAAGACCGAAGTAGTCTCCGCCGTGACTTCATCAGAGTCCTTGTCCATGTCCGTCACGCGCTGCTCCTCACTGGCCGCTGTGGCGTTGTCTGACCGGGCCGATCGGCCGGCTTCCCACTAGCTCTCACTCGGTTTATTGCTCCGGATCGCCGATTTCTTGCCTTCTCAAGCTGTTGTGACGACCGTACCGCGCAGTGGTGAGGAATGCGCCTACCACTACCTGTATTGCGAGCCGACTGCCCGGCTCCCGCGGCCCCCCTGCTGGTACGCCCGCCGCGGGCCTGGTGGTGGGCCACGATCTCGTCGTGCGAAGGGCTGGCAGGGACATTAGCAACCGTCATTCGGTCAGTGTGCCGCGGTAGGCGTCGGCGTCAAGCAGGGCCGCAATAGCTGACTCCAACCCGGCGACATCCGAGGCCTGGACATCGACCAGCCAGCCGGCCCCGTAAGGATCGGAGTTGACCAGCTGCGGACTGCCATCCAGATCGCCGTTGACCGCGGACACCGTGCCCGAGACCGGCGCGTAGAGGTCCGAGACCGACTTCGTCGACTCCACCTCGCCGAAGGATTCACCGGCGGTGACCTGGGCGCCCACGTCGGGCAGCTGCACGAAAACGACATCACCCAGAGCCGACTGCGCAAAGTCGGTAATCCCAATCCGCGCGATGTCATCTGCGCTGCGGCGAACCCACTCGTGTTCGGGCGTGTAATGCAGGTCGGGCGGGATATCGCTCACGGCAATCCTGTTCTGGTCGGATTCTGGTCGGGCTAGTTCACTTGACGGGCTGAGCGTATTGGTGCGGTTTTGGTTGTCGCAAGGTGGTCACGTCCACCCGGTTGGCCTGCTGCACCGACATTCGTGCGCCGACGCGCTTGATGCTGTCCTCCGCGCCGCCGGGAATGTTCATCGCGGCGGCCAGCGTGGGCGAATCACCAATGGCGAGAATCGAATACGGCGGCGACAGGGTCTTGCTGTCGATGGTCAACGACCCGGGGCTGCCGACGACCCAGGTGTCGACGCCCACCCGGATGGACTGATGGCCGTCGCTGATCTGGATCGCCTCGGCTCCTGCGGCACGCAACTCGTTGATCACGTCGAGCATCACCTCCGGTGACACCCCGGGGCCGGGGTCGTCGATGGTGACGGTGACGCCGGGCCCGGTGGCGCCCACCGTGCCGACCAGGATCGACAGCGCGGCCAGCCTGGCCTGGGCGTTCTGGATGGCGGCCTGGTCGGAGTTACCGGACGCCTGCAGCGAATTGAGCGTGTTCTGCAGCTCGCTCACCTCGGTGTTCAGCGTGGCTTCGCGCTGCCGCAACGAATCCAGCAGCACCAGCAGATCCGCGGGCCGCGCGGTGTCCAGCGAATCGCCCGTTTTGGTCTGGCGGACCTGGGTGACGATGGCGATTCCCAGCAGCAGGCACAGCAGGGTCGCCAACGCTCCGAACGCAAGACGTGAGCGGCCGCTGCGCAGCACCGCGGACAGGCCCGTGCGGCCCACCGGCCCGATCTCGGGACGCGGGCTGTTCGCCGGCAGTTCGTGGCGACCCCGCGGGGCAGCCGCGTGGGCTGCGGAGTCGGCTGTGGCGTGCCCGGTTGCCGCGTCACGACTTTCGTCGTCGGCGCCCGGTGGCAGGTCCTGGCTCACGCTGACCTCGTCTGGGTCATGGTGCCGCTCCTCCACTTCACTTCGCTCTGCATCGTCGCGTCGCCGGCGCGCGTTACGCGCCGAACAGTCGGCGCCGAAGCGCGGCCGCGTTGCCGAAGATGCGGATGCCCAGCACCACGATGATGGCGGTGGACAACTGCGTGCCGACACCAAGCTGGTCGCCGACGTAGACGATCAACGCGGCCACAAAGACGTTGAAAACAAACGAAATCACGAAGACCTTGGGATCGAAGATCCGCTCCAGGTAGGCGCGCAGCCCGCCGAACACCGCGTCCAGTGCGGCCACCACCGCGATGGGCAGATACGGCTGGATGACCTCGGGTACCGCGGGGTGAAAGATCAAGCCCAGCACGATGCCGATCGCCAGCGCCGCGATGCCGATCATGCGGCGTTTCCCGTGGGTGTTGCTCGCGCGGGGAGCTCTGTCAGCACGACTTTTCTCACTAGGGCCCAATCTGTTTGGCGAATTTGACCTCCCGGACCGATCCGGCAGGCAGCGACAAACCGTCGGAGACGTTCACCGTGACGCCGACGCCGTAGGAGATCTCCAGCAGCCTAAGCCGCTGCAAGCCGGGGCTGTTGTCGAAGACGTCGCGCATCGCGTGCGGCGGCCCGATCGCAAGGATCGTGTAGGGACTGCTGGTGGGGTTGTTGTCGACCAGGATCGCTCCCCCGGCCTGGCGGATGGTCACATTCGGTCCGATGCGCGCGCCATCGACCGAAATGGCCTCGGCGCCACTGGCCCACAACGAGTTGACGACGAGCTGTAGGTCTCGGTCCAGGATGATCTGCCGGTTGCCGTTGACCCGCTGCTTGGACACGTCGGAAAGGTTCGGGCTGGCACCGGGATCGGTGATGGTGACCGTCAGGCCGGGGCCGATGATCGCCGTGCTGGCCGCGGCCAGGCTCAGCGCGTCGAGCCGGCTGAGCAGCCGCTGCCCCTCGGCGTCGTCGGCCAGCGCGTGGCGCTGGACATCGTCGACTTGAGTCGACAGGACGCTGCGCTGCTTGGCCAGCTTGCTCGTGGAGCCTTCGGTGGACCGGACGCTGCGCACCAACAGCTGCTGGGCGGTGCGCACCCCGGGTTCGACGGAGCGGGCCTGCGCTACGGCGGCCGCGAAGACGGCCGCGACCAGCGTGGCCGCCAGCGCCTGCCAGACCCAGCCGAAGGCGCGTGCTCGCCCACTTTCGGGTGCGCCGCCACGCCTTTCGGCGGCCGCGGCGTAGCCAGGGTCCAGATGCTCCGACAGCAAGGCCCGCAGCAGCGACGGCACCGGGATGAGCGTGGGGCGCTGCGCGGCGTGGGCGCTGCGGCCCGCGTTGGGGTCGTACCCGCCGAGCAGGCGGTCGGGCTCAGCCATGGTCACCCGCCGGCTGAGCCGCTTGGTGTCTCAGCTTGGGCATCTGTCGCACCACCAACGTCATCTGGACCACGTACAGCACGAACGACCACAGGTAGGCGTACATGCCCCAGATCAGGAAGCCCCAACCGCAGGCCCCGATCACGCGGCTCCACAACGCATCCCAGGTGCCCAGCAGGACCAGCGGAAAACCGGACATCAGGGCGAATGTCGCGGCCTTGCCGATGTAGGTCACCGGCAGCGCCGACAGGCCGCGGCTGCGCAGCAGCGGCAGGCACGCGGCCAGCAGGCCGTCGCGCACCAGGAGCGCGATGACGAACCACCACGGCACGATCCCGCTCAACGCCATCACGACCGGAACGGTCACCATGTAGAGCCGGTCAACGGCGGGATCGAGCAGCACGCCCAACCGCGACGATTGGTTCAGGGTGCGGGCGATCTTGCCGTCCGCCCAGTCCGAGGCGCCGCTGAACATCAGGATCGCGACGGCCCAGCCGTTGGCGTGGGCGAACATCAGGGCGTAGATGAAGACCGGGATGAGCGCCAATCGGATGGCGCTCAGCAAGTTGGGTACGGTCAGCACCCGATCGGGCGGCTGCGGCTCCATGAGCCGTGACATTAGCCCGGCGACGTTACGGAGCGCAGCACGGACCGATCAGCCGCCGATCCGACTAGCGGAACACCCCGGGCAGGCTCAGGGTGGTCAACGTGTCGTCGGACAGCGGGTTGTCGTTGACCATGTACGTCCACGTCGACGTCGGACGAGCCAGCTTGGACAGGTCCAGGCCCGGCTCTTCTTCCAGGACGTTGGCCGTCTCGAACGTCTGTTGCGCCGCCTCGACCGCGTCGGCGGCCAGCGACGCGAACGCGTCGACCGCCAGCCGGTGGAATTCGTCCAGCGGGTTCTGCCGGCCCAGCGCCCGCAGGTGGATGCTTTCCCGGATGTCGGCAAGGTACGCCAGGTGATCGGCCCAGCCGCGGTCGAGGTGATAGAGCATGATCTGGCGGCAGATGGTCTCCAGGCGTTCCTCGGAGATTTCCTCCGTCTCGGCCAGCTCCTCGTAGCGCTTCGGCGCCAGCTCGGCGAGTTCCTCGCGCGCAGTCGCGGTGCGCAGCAACGTGTTTCGCCGATCAACGATGATGGCGCGCTGCTGGGCGATCAGCTGGTTGTAGCGCCAGGTGTTGGCGTGCACGTCCAGCATGCGGCCCTCGGCGACGCGCTGGGCATGGTCGAGCAGTCCGGCCGCCTTGGCGCTGAGGATCTTGCCGTCCTCGTCGGTCTCCATCGGCAGCTTGTTGCGATCGAGGTTGGCGACGACGACGTCGTCTTCCCAGCTCGAGAAGCACACCGAGGACCCCGGGTCCCCCTGACGCCCGGCCCGCCCGCGCAACTGGTTGTCCAGCCGCTCGGTGTGATGGCGGCCGGTGCCGACGACATGCAGCCCACCCAGTTCGGCGACCCTGTCGTGGTCGGCTTCGTCGGACCCGCCCAGGCGGATATCGGTTCCGCGCCCGGCCATCTGGGTGGATACCGTCACGACGCCGTATTTGCCGGCCTCGGCGATCACTTGCGCTTCTTCGGCGTCGTTCTTGGCGTTGAGCACCACCGCGGGCACGCCGCGGCGCAACAGCCGCTCGTGGATGTCTTCGGACTCGGCCACGTCCCGGGTCCCGACCAGCACCGGCTGCCCGGTGTCATGCACGTCGGCGATGTGCGCGACGATCGCGTCGTTCTTGGCCGCGGCGGTGATGTAGACCCGATCGGACTCGTCCTCGCGGATGTTGGGCTCGTTGGGCGGGATCGGCGACACACCGAGCCGGTAGAACTGGCGCAGTTGCTCCCCGGCGGCCAGCGCGGTGCCGGTCATGCCGCACACGGTCGCGTAGCGGTTGATCAACGCCTGCACGGTGATGGTGTCGAGCACCTCGCCGGTCTCGGTCGTCTCG
Organism: Mycobacterium numidiamassiliense; assembly: GCF_900157365.1. GTDB lineage: Bacteria > Actinomycetota > Actinomycetes > Mycobacteriales > Mycobacteriaceae > Mycobacterium > Mycobacterium numidiamassiliense. The sequence continues at coordinate 3,351,521 of NZ_FUEZ01000004.1, forward strand.
ATCCCCTCTTTCGCCTCGACGGCGGCCTGCAGACCGTCGGGCCAGCGCTGCAGCTGCGCGATGCGGCCGCGGGAGGAGTTGACCAGCTGCACCGCGTCGTCTCGGACGATGTAGTGCACGTCGCGGTGCAACAGCACGTGGGCGTGCAGCGCGACGTTTACCTCGGTGAGCGTGGTCACGACGTGTTCCTCGGAGTACAGGTCGATGCCGCCGAGCGCCTTCTCGACTTTTCGGGCACCGACATCGGTCAGGTGCACGTTGCGGCTGTCGGCGTCGGTGTCGTAGTCGGTTTCCGCGGCCAGTTCGCCAACCAGCTTGATGATCTCCAGCCGCGGCGTCTCCCGGTGCGTGGTACCGGCCAGCACCAGGGGCACCAGCGCCTCGTCGACCAGCACGGAGTCGGCTTCATCGATCAGCGCCACATCGGGATTCGGCGAGACGAGGTCGTCGACGTCGGTCACCAGTTGGTCGCGCAGCACGTCGAAGCCGATCTCGTTGACCGAGGCGTAGGTGACGTCGCAGCCGTAGGCGCTCTTGCGTTCCTCGCTGCTCGACTCCGCGGTGATCCAGCCGACCGTCAGCCCCATCGCTTCCAGCAGCGGGCCCATCCACTCGGCGTCGCGGCGGGCCAGATAGTCGTTGATCGTGACGACGTGCACGTGCCTGCCCGCGATGGCGTACCCGGCGGCCGCGATCGCCCCGGCCAGCGTCTTGCCCTCACCGGTGGCCATCTCGATGACGTCGCCGGCCAGCATGCGCAGGGCCCCCAGCAGCTGAACGTCGAAGGGCCGCAACCCCGTTGACCGTTCGCCGGCTTCCCGGGCGATCGCGAGGAACTGCGAGATGTCCTCGGATTCCGCCAGATCGTCGAGGTTCAGCAGCCCCGCCGCCTTGCGCAGCTGCTCGTCGTTGAGACCAGCGGCTTGGTCGTCGTACTCGGAGGAGTCGGTGACTTGCGAGAGGGAGCGGGACCGGTTCTTTTCAGTGCTGGCCCCGAGCAGCCGCCAAAATCGGCTGCTCAGCCGGCCGGGCTGCGCGCGGGTGGTCTTTGACACAGGTCAACGGTACGCGGTGGGCTCCCGCGCACCGCCGAGCCGGCCCGTCAGCCGAGGTTGGATCGGCGCGGGTAGGCGATGCTCGGGTCGGTGAGCACGTTGACGACGGACGGCAGACCGCTGGCGAAGGCGCGTTGCAGCGCGGGCCGCAGCTCGCCGGGCGCGGACACCAGCTCGCCATGGCCGCCCAGGGCGCGCACCACTTCGTCGTAGCGGGTGCCCGGGCGCAGCTCCGCCACCACCGAGTAGCCGTAGATAGCCTCCATCGGGTGTTTCTCCAGGCCCCAGATACCGTTGTTGCCGATCACCGAGACCACCGGCACGTTGTGCCGGACCAGGGTGTCCCACTCCATGCCGCTGAAGCCGAACGCACCGTCACCCTGCAGCAGGACGACCTGACGGTCGGGCCGGGCAAGCTTGGCGGCCAGCGCATAGCCGGGGCCCGACCCCAGGCAGCCGAAGGGGCCGCTGTCCAGCCAGCAGCCCGGCAGGTAGCTGTCGATCACCCGGCCGGCGTAGGACCCGAAGTCGCCGGCGTCGATCACCACAATGGCGTCGCGGTCCAGCAGCGGCGCCAGCTCGGCATATACCCGCATCGGATGCAGCGGGGCTCGGTCATCGGCGAGCTCGGCCCTTTCCCCGTCGCGCGCCGCCGTCTCGGCCGTTCGCAACTCGTCGATCCAGCCCTGATGATCGCCCGACCCGGTCAACGCCGAGAGGATCGACGTCAGGTCGCCGTAGAGGCCGGCCGCGATCGGCCGCGGATGGGCGCGCGCGGGCTCGGCCCGGTCGGCCACCACGAGCTCGGTGTGCTCGCCGAATACCCCGCCGAAGCCCAGCCGGAAGTCCATCGGAACGCCGACGACGAGCGCAACATCCGCCTCGCGCAGCGCCTTTCCCCGCGCCCGCGAAAAGGCCAGCGGGTGGTCGGCCGGCACCACGCCACGGGCCATCCCGTTCATCAGCACCGGGATCCGGCGTTGTTCGGCAAGACGCAGCAACGCTGCCTCCCCATGTCCCCACCAGACGTTGGTGCCCGCCATGATGACCGGCCGCTGCGCGCCGGAGAGCAGGCTCGCGGCCCGGTCCAGGGCGTCAGGATCGGCACTGCGGGCGGCCGGTGCGTCGGCCAGCACGCCGGGCAGGCCTCCAGCATCGGGGTCGTCGGACGTGGAAAATGCGTAATCCATGGGAATGTCGACGAACCCCACTCCCGAGGGGGCGCCGACGGCGGCGCGCAGGGCCGCGTCCACCAGCCGGCCGGCGTCGTCGGCCGATTGTGCGGTGGCCGCGAAGCACGCCAGCGGAGCCACGAAGGGCACGTGGTCGATCTCCTGCAGCGACCCCATGCCCCAGCGCCCCGCCGGCGCCCGGCCGCCCAGCACCACCAGCGGCGACTGGTTCTGCTGTGCGGCCGCCATCGCGCTCATGCCGTTGGTGACGCCGGGGCCCGCGGTCAGCGCGGCCACGCCCGGCACCCTGGTCACCTTCGACCAGCCCTCGGCGGCAAACGCCGCGGTCTGCTCGTGGCGGGTGTCGATCAGGCGGATACCCTCGTCGCGGCAGCCGTCGTAGATCGAAAACAGGTGGCCGCCCGACAACGTGAAGATCGTGTCGACTCCGCTGGCCTTGAGGCGACGGGCGATGAGGCGACCGGCATGTACGGTCTGGCTGGACGGAGCGTCGATGCTCATCTCGGCAGCCTATCCGCCATCCTCGGGTACGTTCGCGGGGAACTATCCACCGTGAGGCTCCCGCGGATGCCTCACCACTAAGGAGACGCCGAAGTTGGGCCCGAAGCTGTTCAAGCCGTCCATCGACTGGTCGGCCGCGCTCACCGATTCCTTGAGATGGACCGCCATCGCCTGGGTGGTCGGCGCCATCTGCCTGCTGATCGTGCTGGCCGTGTTCCGGTATTTCACCCCGTGGGGCAGGCAGTTCTGGCGGATCACCCGCGGATACTTCGTTGGCCGGGAAAGCCTCAAGGTGTGGGTGATGCTCGGTGTGTTGTTGCTGTCCGTGCTCCTGGCGGTGCGCATCACCGTACTGCTCAGCTACCAGGGCAACGACTTGTACACGGCGGTGCAGAAAGCGGTCCAGGGCACCGCGGCGGGCAACGACGAAATCAGAAACTCTGGCATTCATGGCTTTTGGATGTCGATCGTGATCTTCATCGTGCTGGCGACCTTGTATGTCATTCGCTTCATGGCCGACATCTATCTGACCCAGCGCTTCATCATCTCCTGGCGCATCTGGCTGACCGCGCATCTCACCGACGACTGGCTGGAGGGCCGGGCCTACTACCGAGATCTGTTCATCGACAACACAATTGACAACCCGGATCAGCGTATCCAGCAGGACATCGATATCTTCACCGCCAATGCCGGTGGCACGCCGAACATCCCGTCCAACGGTACGGGCAGCACGCTGCTGTTCGGCGCCGTCAATGCGGTGGCCTCGGTGATTTCGTTCGCCGCGATTTTGTGGAACCTGTCCGGGACCATCACCGTGTTCGGCGTCGAGTTTCCGCGGGTGATGTTCTGGACCGTGTTGATCTACGTGCTGATCGCGACGATCGTCGCGATCTGGCTAGGACGCCCGCTGATCTGGCTCAGCTTCAACAACGAGAAGCTCAACGCCGCGTTTCGTTACGGCCTGGTGCGGCTGCGGGATGCCGCCGAAGCCGTGGGCTTCTATCGGGGCGAGCGCGTCGAGCGTACGCAGCTGTGGCGCCGGTTCACCCCTATCATCGCCAACTACCGTAAGTTCGTTCGCCGGACCATCATCTTCAACGGGTGGAACTGGTCGGTGTCGCAGGCAATTGTTCCGCTGCCGTGGGTGATTCAGGCGCCGCGGCTGTTCTCCGGCCAGATCGATTTCGGCGACGTCGGCCAGACCGCGACGGCTTTCGGCAACATTCACGACTCGTTGTCCTTCTTCCGGAACAACTACGACGCGTTCGCCGCTTTCCGCGCGGCGATCATCCGATTGCACGGATTGGTCGACGCCAACGCCCAGGGCCGCGCGCTGCCCTCGGTGCTGGTCAAGCCGAGCCAGGAGACGACGGTCGAGCTTGCCGGCATCGAGGTCCGCACGCCCGCGGGGGATCCGCTGATCGAATCGCTCGACGTCGAGCTGGACACCGGTGACTCGCTGGTGATCACTGGGCGTTCCGGCGCGGGCAAGACCACGCTGCTGCGCAGCCTGGCCGAATTGTGGCCGTACGCGTCGGGGACACTGTGCCGCCCGGAAGGCGACAACGCGACGATGTTCTTGTCGCAGTTGCCCTATGTGCCGCTGGGCAGCCTGCGGGAGGTGGTGTGCTACCCGAACTCGCCGGACGACATCGCCGAGGACACCCTGCGCGACACGCTGACCAAGGTGGCGCTCGCCCCGCTCGTCGAGCGGCTGGACGAAGAGCGGGACTGGGCCAAGGTGCTCTCGCCCGGTGAGCAGCAACGCGTCGCGTTCGCCCGCGTCCTGCTCACCAAGCCCAAGGCGGTGTTCCTCGACGAGGCCACGTCGGCGCTCGACGAGGGTCTGGAATACGCCCTGTATCAGCTGCTGCGCAGTGAGCTGCCGGACACGGTCGTAGTCAGCGTCAGCCATCGTCGCGCGGTCGAGCAGCATCACGCACAGCAGCTCGAACTGCTCGGCGACGGGGCGTGGCGCCTGCACCCGGTGGAAAAGCGCCCGGCCCAGGTCTAGCGGCGCGCCGGCGCTGGGCTAGTGGGCAGCCGAAGCCGCGTGCGTTCCGGCGCGGCGGCCGAAGAACGATCCCTCACCCAGCTGCGTGCCGCTGGCGTAGCCCTTGCCGTCCTGGGCGATGTTCGACGCACACGCCCCGACCGCATACAGACCCGGCACCACGGTGCCGTCCTCGCGGAGCACCTCACCGTCCACGGAGGTGGCCAGTCCGCCCATGGTGAAACCGGCGTACATTGCCTTGCCCAGTGACATGTCGAAGGCACCCCAAGGGCCTTTGTCCTGGGCCGCAAGGAATTCCGGCTGCTTGTGGAAGTCGGGGTCTTCGCCCCGCGCGGCATAGGTGTTGTAGCGATCCAGCGTGGCGACCAGATTGCCCTGCGGGATCCCCAGCGCCGATTCCATCTCTTCGACCGTTTCCCAGCCGTCGATCAGCGGGACCAGCGGCATGGTGGGGTGCTGCAGGTGCGCCTCGTCGACGATCAGGAACGCCGCGCTGTCGGGCTGATCCATGATGAAGCCCGCGGTCCTGGAGTGATAGGAGTCTTCGGCGACGAAGCGCTGTCCGAGCTTGTTCACCGCGATCCCGGTCAGCAGGATCGAGGGCGGGTACGGCGGAGCGGTGATGAAGATCTGATCCATATGGTGGATGGCGCCGCCGACCGACACACCCAGCCGGATACCCAGGCCGTCGTCGTATGTGTTGCCGAGCACGAATGGTTTCTCCGCGAGTTTCGGCGTGTACGTGGCAACCATGTCGGGGTTCATCACGAAGCCACCGGCAGCGATGATGATCGACTTTGCTTTGATCGCACCGGTTTCGGAGAACTGCTTCCACGTCACGCCGGTCACGGCGCCCGAATCGTCGACGATCAGCTCGGTGGCGCCGGTCTCGTAACGGATTTGCACGCCCAGGCTTGCGGCCCGTTTGAGGAGCAGCTCGATCACCATGCTGGCACCGCCGGTGTCGCCTGGCACCGGGACCTTATGGCCGCGCGGCGCGGGGACCGCCTTCTCCAGGAACGGCCACACCTTCTCGTTGCCGGTGAACATCAAGCCCTCGGTGTTGGGCTGGATCACCGCCTTGCCCGGAAAGTAGCTGCGCTCGAACTGGAACCCCAAATCCTCGAGCCAATTGAAGTGCTCAACACTGCCGTCGCAGTAGGTGCGGATCTTCTCGTGGTCGGGATCGCGGGACACCGCGACCAGGTACTTGTACATCTCCTCGGGTGAGTCCGCGTGGCCGGTCGCCTGCTGCACCGCGGTCCCGCCGCCCAGGTAAAAGTGGCCTCCGGCAAGCGAAGTCGTCCCGCCCGCCACCGCGGCGCGCTCGAGCACCAGCACCCGTGCGCCGGCCGCGGCCGCGCTCACCGCAGCACACCCGCCGCCGATGCCGAAACCGATCACCAACACGTCGACCTCGTCCGACCAGGACGTCACGGTGTCGGCGCTGACCGTTGCTGGAATCTCGGTGCTCACTGCTGCTCCTGTTTGATGTAGTCGTAGAACGCCCGCATGTCGGGCGAGATGTAGGCGATCTCCAGGTACGGCACCGCCGCTTGTGGCGCGGATAGATAAGCGAATTGGATTCCGCCGGGCATCACGCCCTGCTGCACCACCGCGGCGCCGCGGTCGGCGGCTTCGGCCAGCGCCGCATCGAATTGCTCGGGGCTTTCGGCCTCCGTGCAGATGTGGTGCAAGCCCGGCCCGGAGTCGCGCAAAAAGTCACTATAGACACTCTGCCCGCTGACCGGTGAGATCAGCTCCAGCTGCATGTCTCCGAGATAGCTCAGCGAGATGCCGGCGACGAAGTCGGCCGGCTTCCCGTAATAGCTGCAGCTGTCCGGAGCAAAGTGCACGTCGGGTATCCGTATCCATTTCCGCGCGCCTAACAGCCCGGTGAGGGCCGTTTCAGTGGCGTCCAGATCCGGGGTGACCCACGCGATCTGCATTGGTATTGCAACTGGGAGCGTCATCGTCAGGCAGAATAGCCCAGTCTGTCGACGGGCAGAAAGGTCCCGGAAAGCCTTTGCCGTGATCGGCCGCATCGCGGCGGAGAAAGTCGAATGAACACGTTCTAATTCGGGCCTGTCGCGGCGCGGCCGACGGAGCACACCATCAATGTTGGGCCAGCAAATCCACCAGTAGCCGAAGCTGCGTGTCGAAGAGGGACTCGGGATCGGTCAGCGTGTCCGCGCCGTACTGGCCGAACACCTCAAGGCTGATGGCGCCCAGTACGCCGGCCCAGAACAAGAAGCATTTGGCGATGACGGAATCATCTCCGGGAAATGCGAATTCGTGGCGGATTCGTTCAAAGTCCGATGACATCGGTTGTGGCGCAAGGGTATTGGTGAGCCTGATGTCGCCGGTCGCGATTCCGGCGGCGATGGCGTCGAAGATCGCCCCCACCACGCGGGTGCCGACCCCCACGGTGCGCTCCGGTGGTGCGTGATACCCCGGTACCGGGCTGCCGTACAGCAAGGCCCACTGGGCGGGGCGCGCGACCGCCCATCGGCGCGTGGCATGGGCGATGGCGATGACGTCGTCGCTCCACAGTTCGTCGGCGGTTTCCCGGGCGCGGTCCACGGTGTCGGCCAGGTCGGAGTAGGCGTCGATGAGCAGCAGGGTCAGCAGCTCGTCGCGGCTGGACACATATCGGTAGACCGCCGAGGACACCATGCCCAGGTCGCGGGCGATCGCGCGCAGCGACAGCCCCGCGGCGCCGCGGTCGACCAGGTGGCGGCGGCCCAGCTCGACGATGCGGGTCTCGATTTGTTCGCGCGATTCCTGGCGTTTGCCCACGTTGACAGTCTGACACAATCGAGATCACCGCTCTTGCTTTTTATTATGGTGTGTGGCACGGTGAACCCGATAGAGAGCACTGCTCTCAGAGCTGTCGAGACCCGCCGAGAGGATGCCGTATGTCCACCCGATACGAGGAACCGAACCGTGTCGCCCGAGCCGGCAACGCGGTCATCCGCGCGCTCGCCGAGCTGGGGATCAGCATCGCGGGCACCCGGGCACTTCGCGTCCGCGGTCGCAAGACCGGGAAATCGCGCGCCGTGGTGGTCAACCTGCTGACCGTCGACGGGGTGGACTACGTCGTCTCGCCCCGGGGCAACACTCAGTGGGCCCGCAACGCCAGGGTTGCGGGTTTCGTCGAGATCGGGTCGCGCTGGCGCCGCCGGCGCGCCGAGATCACCGAGGTCAGCGACGACGCCAAAGCCGAGCTGTTGAGGCGCTACCTGGCCAGGTGGTACTGGCAGGTCAAGGGCTACGTCGCCGGGCTGACACCGGATTCCGGCGACGAGCAACTGCGCGCGGCCGCACCGTCGATTCCGGTATTCGCCCTGGTGCCCTCCCGCTGAGGAGCGTTAGCGGTGCGTTTGCGGCCGCCATCCAGCCGCCGCGCCGAGGTCCTGTCGGACCTGCTGGGAGGTGGTCTGCCAGGACACCGCCGCGGGCAGGTCTCCCCAGACGCTGTTGAAGATCCCCACGATCTGCGCGGGGCCGCCACCGGCGGTGTACACGGGTCCGCCCGAGTCGCCCGGGTGGCTCTGGACGCCGTGGGACATGGTGAACCACCCGTTGTTCACGCTTTCCACGATTCCGCAGGTCTCACCGGTGACCACACCGAAATGGCAGACCGCCTCGCCGGGATGGGGCACCGAGCTCGGGCTGGATAGCAGGGCACGTCCGCCCGGCAGAATGTTGTTCGCCGGAATGTTGCCGTCCAGCGCGATCGCCTCGTAATCGGTGACCACCTGGTCGGTGGTCACCGTAGCGCCGCTGGGTGTGTCGTCACGAAAGGTCGCGAGATGGCCGATGACGTTGCGATTCACGTCGGTGACGGCCCCCGGGCCGCTGCGGCAATGCCCCGCGGTGTACGCGATCTTCTGGCCCGGATCGACGTAGCCCAACGTGCACATCCGGTTTTCCTGCAGGATTTCCATGCCTGGGTACACGAGTACGGGGTCGGCGTGGGCCGAGGCAGCGGGCAGGCCGGGGATGAATGCCAGGACAGCGACCGATACGGCGAACACGCGCAGTGCCAGGCGATACAGCATTGGACGGACTCCGTTCCGTCGAGGCCGGCGCGCAGGCCGACTACAAATTGAGACTACGTCGTTACTCTTTCGACATCGAGCTTTTCGCGCCACCCGGCGCGAACGTTACTTCGAGGTCGCGAGCCCAGCCGTGTTGCTGATCACGTCGGCGCCTCGCGGCGTCCAACCGGGGGGACCGAAAACGTAGCGGAGCCGGTCCCGCAGCCGGTGCGCCGATCGCCAGTCGTGGGCGATCGCGACGTACTCGCGGACCTGCAGGTTCCAGATGTTGAAGGTGTCAACCTGCTTGGTGAGGCCGTAATGCGGACGGAACATCTCGGCCTGGAAGCTACCGAACAACCGGTCCCAGATGATGAAGATGCCGCCGTAGTTCTTGTCGAGGTAGACCTGGTCCATCCCGTGGTGCACGCGGTGATGTGAGGGGGTGTTGAAGACGAACTCGAACGGCCGCGGCAGCTTGCCGACCCGCTCGGTGTGCACCCAGAACTGGTAGATCAGATTCAGCGACCAGCTGAAGAACACCATCCAGGGCGGAAGACCCAAGAGCGGCAACGGAATCCACAGCAGGACCTCGCCGCTGTTGTTCCACTTCTGGCGCAGCGCGGTCGCGAAGTTGAAATATTGGCTGGAATGGTGAGCCTGGTGGGTGGCCCAGATCAGCCGCACCCGATGGGCGATCCGGTGGTAGACGTAGTAGAGCAGGTCGACGCCAAGGATCGCGATGACCCACGTGTACCACCTGTTGACCGCGAGGTGCCACGGCGCCAGATGCGCATAGATGGCGGCGTAGCCGAGCAGTGCCAGCGCCTTCCAGGCGGCGGTGGTGGCCACCGAAACCAGCCCCATCGAGATGCTGGTCAGCGAGTCGCGGGTGAGGTAGGCGCCGTTCGCGGGCCGTTCGGCGGCCTCGATGCGCTCCAGCTTGCGGGCCGCCGTCCACTCGAGAGCCAGCAGCAACAGGAAAAAGGGAATCGCGAATAGCACCGGGTCCCGCATTTGCGGGGGCAACGCGGTCCAGAACCCGGTGACGTCATGCACACCGATAGATTACGACGGTCGGTCTAGCAGTTGTCGTGATCGCCCGCCGACAGCAACAAGGTGGTGAGTGCGTGGCCGCGGTGGTCGTCATCGGCTCCGGATTTGCCGGGTTGTGGGCAGCGCTGGGCGCCGCCCGTCGGCTCGATGACCTCGCCGTACCGCCGGGCACGGTCGACATCACCATGCTGAGCGCGACGCCGTTCCACGACATCCGGGTGCGTAACTACGAGGCCGACTTGAGCGACAGCCGCATCCCGCTCGCCGATCTGCTCGACCCGGTGGGCGTTGCCCACGTCGCCACCGAGGTGACCGCCATCGACACCGACACCCGCACCGTCACCGCAGCAGGCGGTACGACCTACTGCTACGACCGGCTGGTATTGGCGTCGGGCAGTCAGTTGGTCAAACCCGCCGTCGAAGGCCTGCGCGAATTCGGTTTTGACGTCGACACCCACGACGGCGCTGTCGCGCTGCAACAGCACCTGCGGGAACTGGCGGCCGGTCGGGCGACACCGGCGTCGGCCACGGTGGTCGTCGTCGGCGCCGGGCTGACCGGCATCGAGACGGCCTGCGAACTGCCGAATCGGTTGCACGCGTTGTTCTCTCGTCATCAGATCACTGGCCGGGTGGTTCTGGTCGACCGCAACGAGGTCGGCTCCGACATGGGCGCATCGGCGCTGCCGGTGATCGTAAAGGCGTTGTCGGACAACGGCATTGAGATCCGAACTGGAGTGTACGTCACCGTCGTCAGCGAGCGTGGGGTGTTGTTGTCGTCGGGCGAGCAGCTGGAGGCCGCCACGGTGGTGTGGTGCGCCGGCATGCGGGCCAGCCCGTTGACCGAGCAGCTGCCGGTGGTCCGCGACGCGGCAGGTCGGCTGCCTGTCGACGACTATCTGCGGGTGGTGGGAATTCCCGCGGTGTTCGCCGCGGGTGACGTCGCCGCCGCCCGCATGGACGACAGGCACCTGTCGGTGATGTCGTGTCAGCATGGGCGGCCGATGGGTCGTTATGCCGGCTACAACGTCGTCAGCGACCTGCTCGAGGAGCCGATGTTGGCCCTTCGGATTCCTTGGTATGTAACGGTTCTCGATCTTGGACCGGCCGGGGCGGTGTACACCGAGGGCTGGCAGCGCACGGTGGTGTCACAGGGCATGCAGGCCAAGGCCACCAAGCAGATCATCAACACCCGGCGGATCTACCCGCCGCTGACCGGCAACCGCGCCGACCTGCTGGCCGCGGCCGCACCCGAACTCCAAGCCCGTCCCTAGCCGGTCTGCGCCTGGTCCCCCGCATACCACTGCACCCCGTGCACACCCGACTGCAGGGACAGCTCGGCCACCAAGCTCTCCAGCCGCGCCGGCGTATGGGATTCCATGAGCACGTACACCGTCAGCGTGATCTCGTCGTTTCCGGACGCAGCCGTGTGGATGCCGCGCAGCGCCATGCCATTGCTGCTGGCGAACTGCACGATCTGGGCGCGGGCATACTTCTCGGTTTTTGCTCGGCACGCCACTTGTATTACGTAGGGGTGTAAGCCTTCGTCCTCTGCGCCGGAGTCGTCCCGGTCGATCACCCGGCCCAACGGGCGCCCCACCAGGTGGATGGTGATCACGGAGCCGGTGGCGATCGCCGTGAAGACCAGGTGTCCGGACGCGGCCAGCACGCCGACCGCCGCGGAGCACCACAAGGTGGCGGCGGTGTTGAGTCCCCGGACGTTGGCTCCCTCGCGCAGGATCACCCCGCCGCCGAGGAACCCGATGCCGGACACCACGTACGAGGCGACTCTGGTCGGGCTGCTGTCCTCGGTGGCCACGGAGTACAGCACGAACAGGGTCGCCCCCGCGGCAACCAGCGCGTTGGTGCGTAGGCCGGCCCGACGTGCCCGCCACTGCCGCTCGAATCCGATCAGCGCCCCGCAGCCCACACCGACGGCCAGGCGGATGGCGAAATCGGCGGCGGTCAGCGTCTGCATGGCATGTCGCTCCTTTCCCCCTAGGGCCTGTGCCGGTCAGGCCGGTCGGCAGCTAACCACGCGGAGGTGAACGTGAGATGGACGTTAGCCTTGCCCGTCGCGCCGCGGCCATGTCCGGGTAATCCCCGCGCCGCGCAATGTTGCGCTACTGGGCCGTGGCCCGTGAGGTGTTGCCGAGTTGTTGCGGGCAGTAGTACTTCGCCGAGATCGCTACGAACAGGGTGGCGTGGTCGGCGGTCATTCCGGGGTTGTTGCTCTGCAGGTTCTGGACGACCTCTGGGCCCGGTTTACCGCTGCCGATCCACCCACACACTTGTTTGCCGAATGCGATGGCTCGATCCGGGCTGCTGTAGGTGATGCCGGCATCGCGCACGGTTGCCAGAAATCCGACGTCGTCTGGCCCCGCGCCGGGTTCGCCATACGCGGGTGCGGCAACGCCGATCACTGCGGACAGGCTCAGTAGCGCCAATAGAGGTTTCACAACTCTCCCACCGTCCGCGAGATCGGCCCGGTGTCAGGCCTTGGAGAGCTGGTGCGGGCAGTAGAACTTCGCCGAAATTATCGCGAAATTCGATGCCATCTCCATATCCATTCCCGGATTGTGGGATTTTACGTCGTGAACCAGCTCGAGGCCGGATTCACCGTTATTCAGGCACGAGCACACCGCCCTACCGGCCTGGATCGCCGAACCCGGACTGGCAAAGCTGAAACCAGCTTGGTGCAAAGCAGCCAGAAAGCCGGCGTCGTCACCGTCCGGCTCCGGCGGCGGATCGGCAGATGCCGGCACGGCGAAGCCGATCATCGCGGAAACGCCAAGTAGCGCCAGGAGCGTTCTCATAACTCACCATTCTCTCATCGCGAGCCAATTTACTGCTTGTGCTGCATCATCGAAGGGGCTGCGCCCCAAAGGTTTTCGAATCCTGGACATCTCCTAGCCCAGTTGCGCTTCCGACGGCAGCACTTTCGACTTGTCCCCCTTTTTCAGGTGCACCGCGTGGATGCCCGGCTTCCTGGCCAGCTGCTCGAGCAGCGCGTCGAGACCTTCCTGGTCGACGTTGTGATGCTGCACGCTTTCCGGCTTCTCCGATATCTGCGCGACGAGCCGCTTGAGCTGCTCCGGCGACTGCTTGTCCTTGAGGTCTTTGAGCGACGACATGCGGTTGCGGACCCCGGCCTTCACCACGGTCGGACCGCCGGCGCCCGTCGCGCTGCCTAGCATTCCCGCCAGACCCGCAGAACTGAACAGGCCACCTTCACCGAGCGCGGCGGCCGGCACCGCGTCCGGCCCCGCGGCCGACAGGGCGGCAGCGACCGTCCGGATAGCCGGGGTGGCCGTGGCCCAGCTCGGCGGCACTGACAGCTTGTCGACCAAAGTGCCGGCATTGCCCATGCCGCCTGTCACCACGCCGAACAGCGTGCCCCGGCCGAAGCCCAGCGCTCCGAGCCCGGCTCCTAGGGCATCTTTCGGTAGGGCGGCGTAGGCGAACGGTGGGGCGAACTTAAGCCACTGCGACACAGGGAAGTTGATCAGCAGCCCGATGTCGTTGTACTGGGTGGTCAGGCCGAGCGGCACTTTGAGGGAGTTGTAGAAGGCGGTATAGAAGGCTGATCCGCCTGGCACGGTGTTGAAGAGGTTTGTCCAAAAGGTCTGGTAGTCCGTGGCGAGCTGCGCGAGCCACGACAGTGGTCCGGTGTAGCCGCTGGGCGTGGTGGCCGCGGTGGTCAGGGCCGTACCGGCCGAGGAGCCACTCACCAAGCTCAGCGCACTCGCTTGCGCCGCCGTACCCGTACTGCTGGTGGTCTGCGGCGCCGGGCTGAACTCCGCCAGGCTGTTGGAGGCAGTCGCCGAGGAGGCGAAGTAGTTGTCCATCGCCTCGCCGTCTTGGGCCCAGAATTCGCCGTATTGGCTTTCGGTGGCCGCGATTTCGGAGGTGTTTTGCCCGAAGATGTTCGTTGCCACCAGCTGCGCCAAGTAGCTGCGGTTGGCCGCCACAAGTCCGGGTGGCACCGTCGAGGCGAACGCCGTTTCGTAGGCGCTGGCCGCCTCGGTCGCTTGGCTCGCGGCCTCGTGGGCCTGGGCGGCGGTTTGCTGCATCCAGGCCACGTAGGGGGCGACCGCGCTCGCCAACGCAACTGACGATGGACCCGTCCATGGCTCGCTGGTCAGACCCGAAATGACCGATGAGTACGAGGACGCGGTGGACTGCAATTCAGTTGCCAGGTCGTCCCAGGCGGCTGCGGCGGCCAGCATCGACCCTGATCCAGGGCCGGTGTACATCCTGCCCGAGTTGAACTCTGGCGGAAAAGCTCCGTAAAACATGTCGATACCCCTTACCTGGTGGCCTGCGGTTGGGTGGTCTGTGCTGGGCTGTCCGTCGTCGTGGACGTCATCGCTGTCATCGCGGTCAGTCCTCCAGGACCGGAATCACGATGATGGTGGCGGCTGCCGGATCGGCTTCGGCGACGACACCGCCCAGTGCGGCCGCCGTCGCTGGACCGCTGAACGAGTGGACCGAGGCAGCTGCGACGGCGCGGCCGGCAAGGCTCGACAGCGCCATCTGGCTGAAGACACCGCCCTCGCCGGCCAATGCGGCCTCCGGCGCCGCCGCCAGGCTTTCGGGCAGCACCTGCGCGAGCGTCCTGATCGACGGAGCCGCCTCCGCCCAGCTCTGCGGCACCGACATGCTGCTGACCAGGGCCGCCTTGCCCATCGACCCCGTTACCGGCGAACCGACCGCAGAGCTCAGCATCCCCCGGACAGCGCTGGGCCCGCTGGTCAGCGGCGCCAAGGCGCCCTTGATGAATTTCGGCCCGGCCAGGTAGGCAGCGGCGCTCTGTCCATTTTGGGCGTAGGCGTATGTCTGGCCGAAGGACAGGAACGGCCCGCCGGGGATGGTCGACCACGACTGCGGGGAGAACACTCCGGTGACGGCCGACCAGATGGTGTTCCAGTTGGTCACCGCGGGTGGCACGGTCAGCGACGTGCTCGTCGACGTTGATGACTGCACCGCCGGCTGCAACGTAGTGCTGAGCTGCGACAGCTTGGCGGCGGTGTTCGTTCCTGCCACGGTATTGGATTGGGCAACCGCCTCGTCCTGGGCCGCGGTGCCGGTGTCGTTCGTGGTCTTCGGTGGCTCGTTGAACGGCGCCAGCTGTGCGGCCGTTGCCGAGGACGCCGCATAGCCGTACATCGCGGCGGCATCCTGGGCCCACATCTCCCCGTAGTGGGCCTCGGTTGCCGCGATTGCCGGGGTGTTCTGCCCCAGGATGTTGGTGGCGATGAGCTGCGCAAGCAGGGCGCGATTGGCCGTGATGACGGGCGGCGGCACCGTGGCCGCGAACGCGGCTTCGTAGGCGCCCGCCGCGATTTTGGCGGCAGTAGCGGCCTGCTCGGCCTGCGCGCCGGTCGCGCTCATCCACGAGACATAGGGTGCGGCCGCTGCGGCGGCTGCGATCGACGACGGACCCGTCCACTGTCCGGCGGTCAGGCCCTGAACGGTAGAGCCGTATGACGCCGCGGTCGACTGTAACTCCGCGGCCAGGTCGTCCCAGGCCGCCGCAGCGGCGAGCAACGGTCCGGACCCCGCACCGACGTACATCCGGTCGGAGTTGACCTCCGGTGGTAGCGCCCCGAAATCAAACATCTATACCTCCGGTCCTTCATTTGGCCGCCATGGTAGGTGCGGTTTAGCGGTTCAGGCCGCAAACATGTCGTAGCTCTAATGGAATCCATTGGATTCCTCTTGGGTTCGACGCATCGGAAGACAAGCAGGTTCCACACCTAGGAGTTTTCGGATCCGACTGGAGGCCTCTGTCGCGCTCGGATCATCGTGATCAAAAGTTGAGTACAACAGGTTCCATGGAGGTAATAGAAATGTAAAAACAAACTGTCAGCACATAATTTTCCAGGTGAGTAAAGGCGGTCTCCGCTAAGGCGTGAAGAAAATGCAAAAAGTGCCCGAGATGGCTTCGCAGATCGGGCAGAAACGTCTATGAACTGCAACGATACCGACGTAATGGCTACGCGTGGACCGGCATCACCTACAACCTTGCCGACTGTAAGTAAGGGCTAACGTACCTTTGATTGCCGCGAACCCTGTGATTCTATCCCGCCATGATTGATACGTAGATCAGAAAGTGCTCGGGACCATAAAAACAATAATGATTGGCGAAACTGCAGCGACTAAAAAATTATGCCCGGGATGCGCAAATGTCCACCGACTGTATTTTCGATGTCGCCCGTATCGCGAGCGACGCATTCCGCGATGGCTGTTGCTACTGGGACGTTGCTGCCCGATTTTGAAATGTCTTACTTCTACGGTCTCAAGGGTGATGGTCTCGGGGCAGGCCGACGAGCGTCCGCCGCCCCCAGCAAGTTGCCGGTAGCAAGCGCATCGCGGATGCGGGGCGGTTGCACGAATACAACGAAGCAGGCCGTGTGCCCATCGGCTCACCGTGGGCCTCGAAGTCGCCTATGTGACAGCAAACCGCCATGCTCTGCTCTCCTAAATTTCACCCAACGTAAACTGGGCTCCTGCTAGGTAGCTTATTGTCATCTGGCAGTTTGCTGTGAGAAAAATTCTATAGTTTGTGCAGGTCAAGGACGCAAAGGCCGACAAGCGACCTTAAATTTCGTTTCCGGGACGTCGCGGAATGGTCATTCCGCGACACGTGCTCTCAGGAGCGTCTGGTACTAGCCGGCCGCGGGCGGGCGTGCCACGAAGGAAGGGCGGAATCCGTATTGGGGAACGGCACGGCCCTCGCCACGGGCGCCCATGTTGGCCCCCATCGGCACCGGGGGCGTGCTGCCCGTCACCGGGGCCGGCGAGGAAGGGGGTGCCGCCATCGGGGCGCCGCCCAGCGCCGGAGACAGCGGACTCTGCCCCGGCGCAGTGGCGGTCCAGCCAGGCGGTACGGAGAGCGGACCGAGGACGTTTCCTTCGCCCAAATTTACCGCCACTGAACCACCGATTGCCTCGATGCCACCCGGACCTGCGCCGGTTGCTGCGCCCGGTGCGGCTCCCGCGGCCGCGCCCGTCGCCCCCGCACCGGATTGTTGACTGAGGCTGATGAAGTCGGTCGCGTGCCCCAGAAAGCGGGCTGGCATGAAGAAGGCCGACGCGAAGATGGTGTTCAAGATGGTCGAGTTGAGGAACTGCCCGAAGGCCGTATTGGTGCCGAAGATCGCGTTCATCAGTCCGGCCAGCCCGGTGGTCGACGAAGCCGATCCGGGCGCGAAGATGTCGAGTCCCAGATCGTCGAGCGCCCCCGCGACACCAGTCCCGGCCGCCGTGGGTGTGGCCAGGCCCTGCAACGCGCTGGGCACCGCCGCAACCAGCTGTGACACCGTGCTCTGACTGGCGCCGGCCGAGGTTGCGGCGGCCTGGTCAACCGCCGCGGACTGGGCCGCCAGCCCGCCCAGGCTCGTGGTCTGCTCGGGCGCGTCGAACGGTGTCAGTTCGGTGGCAACGGCCGACGCGGCGGCGTAGCCATACATGGCGCCGGCGTCCTGGGCCCACATTTCTCCGTACTCAGCCTCCGTGGCGGCGATCGCCGGAGTGTTTTGGCCCAGGAAGTTGGTCGCAATCAAGGTCATCAACCGGGTCCGGTTGGCGGCGATAACTGCCGGGGGGACGGTTGCCGCGAAGGCGGCTTCATAGGCGGCCACGGCGGATCCGGCCTGTGCGGCAGTCGTCTCGGCGCTCGCCGCACTGCTATTCAGCCACGCCACATATGGAGTGGTGGCTGCAATCATCGCGGCCGATGTCGGGCCCTGCCACCGCTCAGTCAGCTCCGAAAGCACCGAGCCGTAGGACAGCGCAGCGGCGCGCAATTCTGCGGCTATCCCGTTCCATGACGAGGCAGCTGCGAGCAACGGGCCTGGTCCGGCGCCCGAGTACATGCGACCGGAGTTGACTTCCGGTGGAAGCACAGCGAAATCCAGTGCGGGGATCACCGTTGGCCTCCTCCGTTAGCTAGTCGCGATCGTGGCCTCTGCGACGCTCGTATCGTGCGGATTCCGTTGAAACTCGCGGTAAACAGCTGGTGAAACACCACTGTTATCCGGCTGAGGGTGGGCGGGCGACGAAGGTAGACAGGGGGGGGCCGACGATGGGGGCGTTGCCGGTGGCCGCGGAGATGGCCCCGCCTGCGGCGGCGGCGCCTTGGCTGGCTCCTGCGGCGGCTCCTTCGGCGGCGCCGGTGGCGGCTCCGGCTGCGCCTTCGGCGGCGCTGGTGCCGCCTTGGTTGGCCTGGCTCATGAAGTCGGCGGCGGTGCCTAAGAAGTTGCCGGGCATGTAGAAGCCGGAGGAGAAGATGGTGTTCCAGATGTTGGCGTTGAGGAATTGTCCGAAGGCGGTGTTGGTGCCGAACAGCGAGTTGAGCACGCCGTTGAGGCCGGTGGTGTCGCTGGCTGATCCGGCGGCGAACGGGTTCCAGCCGCCGAGGTCATTGGAGAGCAGGGTCGAGGGGGTGGCCAGGGTTTGCAGGGTGTTGGGGGTGGCGGTGACCAGCTGGGAGAGGGTGTTTTGTCCGGTGCCGGCCGCGCTGCCCGCGGCTTGGGTCAGCGCGGTGGTTTGGTCGGTGGCCGCCTCGGGGCTGGTGATGGGTTGGGGTGTGCTGAATGAGGTCAGGCGGGTGGCCTGGGCTGAGGATCCGGCGTAGCCATACATCGCGGCGGCGTCTTGGGCCCACATATCGGAGTATTGGGCTTCGGTGGCCGCGATGGCCGGGGTGTTTTGACCGAGGGTGTTGGTGGAGACGAGCTTGGTCAGCAGGGCGCGGTTGGCGCTGACCTGAGCCGGGGGCACGGTGGCCGCGTAGGCGCTTTGGTAGGCCGCGGCGGCGGCTTCGGCTTGGCTGGCGGTCTGTTCGGCCTGGGCGGCGGTGGTGTTCATCCAGGCCACATACGGGGTGGCTGCTTCGGTCATCGCCGCCGAGCTCGGGCCATGCCATTCCTGGTCGGTCAATCCCGACAGCACCGCGTGATACGACAACGCCGTCGACCGCAATTCAGCAGCCAACGCCTTCCACGCCGAGGCCGCCACCAACATCGGACCCGAACCCGCCCCGGCATACATCCGCGCCGAATTCACCTCAGGCGGCAACAACCCAAAATCCAACCCACCACTCATCGCCCCCCTCCCCTATTCCTGAATTGCCATGCAACGGTTGCCCACGTTTCGATAGAACGTGGCGTGGGCGCTGAATTGTGTTGCGGTAAAAGTAGATACGTCGTTAGATGACATCGGACTTCCCCTCATGGAAGTAGACCGAGCCCAACGGCCTGGGTGGCCAAAACCCACGCCGATGCCCGCGAAAGCGGTTGCAAAGCGGGCTATTTCGGGGTTAAGGCGTTTCAGACTGTGAACAAGCTGCCGGGGTCGGATTGCAACGAAATGGTCCTTGATCTGGAATACGGACTATCGCCAGAACACATTTCGCTCTCACCTCCTCACGGCCTGGGCACACGCGGATGCCGCTACATCGCACACAGGGAGGGATGCCAGGCTGACGGACCGGGCACCGCACCCCTCTCGTCAGAGCTTTGGCACCACACGGCGTATCCGGGTCATCTCGAGCCGGAAGCCACTTGGGCCCAACCCTTAAGCCGGGAAGAGCTGTCCTGACCCTGGGCGTCTTTCGACGTTCGAGGTCAGTGGCCTATATCCGTGTAGACGCCTCACCTAGCGAGGTGCATACCGAACCCATGTTGGCACCCGGATCCACGCGAGTCAAACCAGTTGCCGGACGGTCGCAACAACGACCGTCGCAAAAATCTCCTGTTGAGGTGACTGGGTCACCCGGCAGCCGGCGGGCGTGGCATGACGGTCACATGGAATCCGTATCGAGGTCCACTGCCGAAGCTGCGTCCGGCCGTGCTTGCCGCCGGCATACCTGGCATGCCGGGCACGGCGGCGGGGCTTTCCGGCAGCGGGGTACTGGTCCAACCGCCACCGGGGAGTGCCGAACCCGCATGATTCTCAACCTGGGTAGCCACCGTCCAGGCCTCGGGCACCGACAGCCGTCCGACGAACCTGGCCTGGTTGCTTCCAGCCGAGAACATCGACGCGTCAGTGCCGGGCACGCCGGTTGCGCCCAATGGCGGGTCGCCGAACGGCACGCCTGTGGCGCCAGGTGACGTCCCACCTAAGCCGGCGCCCGCGATGGGCGTCCACCCGGCATTTCCGGAGCCCGAGCCCATCGGCGGAATCGCTTGCGTCTGAGGCGATCCGCCGAGCGCCACCGCGTTGACGTCGGCCATCGACGCGGTGATGGCGGGTTCGACGATGGCGGGGTTGATATAGCCACCAGAAATGATTCCGTTGAGGAAGTTGGAGTTCAGGAAGTCCCAGACGGAGCCGCTGGTAAGCGACGAGGCCGTCAACGACGAGGAACTCGCTGGGGTAGACGACAACGGAGATGCAAACGATTGCAGCGCATCGGGAACCGAGGAAGTCAGCTGACTCAGCGCCGACTGGGTGCCCGAAGCGGCTGACGTGCTGGTGACTTGGGAGACGTTGGCGTCTTGGTCGGCCTGGCCGGTCTGTGTGGTGGTCTCCGGCGGCTGGCTGAACGATGCCATCCGCGTCGCGGCCGCCGAGCTGCCGGCATAGCCGTACATGGCTGCCGCGTCCTGCGCCCACATCTCGCTGTACTGCGCCTCGTTGGCCGCGATCGCAGGCGTGTTGATACCAAGGAAATTGGTCGCGACCAGTGTTGCCAGCGCAGTGCGGTTAGCCGTGACAGCGGCCGGAGGCACGGTCGCGGCCAACGCGGCCTCGTACGCGACCGCCGCCGCAGCGGCTTGGGTTGCGGCCTGCTCAGCTTTGGCCCCGGTGAGGCTCATCCAGGTCGTATACGGGTTCACCGCGGCTGCCATTGACGCCGACGTCGGCCCCAACCACCCCTCGCTCACCAGCCCCGTAATCACCGACTGATAAGACGATGCTGCCCGGCCGAGCTCCATGGCCAGCCCATCCCAGGCCGCCGCCGCGGTCAGCATCGGTGCCGAGCCCGGCCCGGAATACATACGCGCAGAATTTATCTCCGGCGGTAATGCTCCGTAATCCATTGCCGACACCCCTAACCGGCCGCGTCTAGGGGGGTTGCATCGAGGGCCGTGGACGACCAGGCGGGAGCGGCGACGTGAGCGCTTGCATGCCGACACAGTCGCAATTGCATCGTGAATTGCCTTGCGGCGAAACCGGACACCTTTCCGGGCGCGACGCCGCTATCAGCGGGCGTGGCCGAGCCGCCCCACTGTTGAACAGAAAACATCGGACTTCTCCTTATGGGATAGTCCGACCCGGCTAGGCCACAGCCGCCATGGCGGTGTCAGGTGTTACTGACAGCGCGTACGCATCATCGCGCAGCGTGTATCAGGTACTCGGCGCCAGCCGATACAGACGGCGGGAAAGCGCGCGACCGGATCGGAAAAGTTACTGTCATCGATTACGTACATGCACTGTCGGTCGTCCGCCCCACCTCCCGTCGCGTGCAGGCGCGGGGTGCTGTCATTGCACAAATTGGACGCGGTCACCCGCCGGAATTCGCCGGGCGTCGCACCCCCTCGTTAGATCTTCGAATCACCGCAGCGTAACCAGTCCCCCGCGGCGCTGCATGTCGTCCGGCTTAACACATAGACGACACAAATAATTCGCCGTGGAATGGGCCGATCTTCGTGTTCAGCGTCCCGTTTCGCCGTGAGGATTCGCGCGTCGCGCGTCGTCCAAAGGCGGCCATTGCCGACGCAATAAATCGCTATGCGGCGTCCATTGCCGCGGCGGTTATCCGGCTGAGGGTGGGCGGGCGACGAAGGTGGGGCGGAAGCCGTATTGGGGTGCGGCGCGGCTCATGCCGTTGGCGCCCATGGCGCCAAGGGGGACCCCGGGCATGCCGGCGGCGATGGCTGGTGGTGGGGAGACAGGGGGGGGCCGACGATGGGGGCGTTGCCGGTGGCCGCGGAGATGGCCCCGCCTGCGGCGGCGGCGCCTTGGCTGGCTCCTGCGGCGGCTCCTTCGGCGGCGCCGGTGGCGGCTCCGGCTGCGCCTTCGGCGGCGCTGGTGCCGCCTTGGTTGGCCTGGCTCATGAAGTCGGCGGCGGTGCCTAAGAAGTTGCCGGGCATGTAGAAGCCGGAGGAGAAGATGGTGTTCCAGATGTTGGCGTTGAGGAATTGTCCGAAGGCGGTGTTGGTGCCGAACAGCGAGTTGAGCACGCCGTTGAGGCCGGTGGTGTCGCTGGCTGATCCGGCGGCGAACGGGTTCCAGCCGCCGAGGTCATTGGAGAGCAGGGTCGAGGGGGTGGCCAGGGTTTGCAGGGTGTTGGGGGTGGCGGTGACCAGCTGGGAGAGGGTGTTTTGTCCGGTGCCGGCCGCGCTGCCCGCGGCTTGGGTCAGCGCGGTGGTTTGGTCGGTGGCCGCCTCGGGGCTGGTGATGGGTTGGGGTGTGCTGAATGAGGTCAGGCGGGTGGCCTGGGCTGAGGATCCGGCGTAGCCATACATCGCGGCGGCGTCTTGGGCCCACATATCGGAGTATTGGGCTTCGGTGGCCGCGATGGCCGGGGTGTTTTGACCGAGGGTGTTGGTGGAGACGAGCTTGGTCAGCAGGGCGCGGTTGGCGCTGACCTGAGCCGGGGGCACGGTGGCCGCGTAGGCGCTTTGGTAGGCCGCGGCGGCGGCTTCGGCTTGGCTGGCGGTCTGTTCGGCCTGGGCGGCGGTGGTGTTCATCCAGGCCACATACGGGGTGGCTGCTTCGGTCATCGCCGCCGAGCTCGGGCCATGCCATTCCTGGTCGGTCAATCCCGACAGCACCGCGTGATACGACAACGCCGTCGACCGCAATTCAGCAGCCAACGCCTTCCACGCCGAGGCCGCCACCAACATCGGACCCGAACCCGCCCCGGCATACATCCGCGCCGAATTCACCTCAGGCGGCAACAACCCAAAATCCAACCCACCACTCATCGCTCCCCTCCTAAGGGGCGCGATGGTGTTGGTGGCCGGACAGCCCAAAATCGACGTGAATGACTCGTGAATTGTGTTGCGATCACGGCAAATACTTCGCCGGTCGCCGCGCTCCCACCCGATCCAGCGCCGCACAGCCGGTGCTTTCGGCAGGATGAAGTGGCGCGCTCATCGGAATTTCCCCTCAACCGCTTGGCTGTAACGCCCAGATTACGTTTGTCATTGCAATGTAACTTACGCGAGTTGGCGTGGGTAGCCGAATCTCCGTTGCGCATTTCTTGTGAGCGCGTGTTAACCCGGCGTCCAGCTTCTAAAGGGGTGCCGAAGAATTCAGTTCTGGCGCTAAGCCATTGGTCTAGTCAGATGCGCCTGAAACGCCGCGCGAAATACTATGACTTCTTCTCCGCCACGGCCGCGCTGAGGCCCTCGGCAAGGTCGTCGGCGGTCAGTTCCGTGAATCGGAGCAGTTGATGCTCGTCGAACTCGGTGAGGTCGCTGGACAACACCGCGTCGAGGTCCTCGTCGTCCAGCCGAAAACTGCGGTGGTCGCGTGCCTTTTCCACCACATTGCGTACGAAGCCCGCATTGCCGAGGGTGTCGATGCCGCGAATCAGATCGCCGTCTTCCGAAAGGGTTTCGTCGAGATAGAAGTTGGTGTACGACGGCAGGAGCGCCTCGGCCGACTCATCACTGATGATGTCCTGGTTCTCCTTGCCCATCAGTTTCGTCAGCGCGACCAGCTCTGGCGGCGTGTAGCTGAAGAATTCGATCACCGTCGAAAAGCGCCGCCGCAGACCCTGATTCACTTCCAGCATCTTGTCCATCGCCTTGGCGTATCCCGCGCCGAACACCACTAGTTCGTCGCGATGGTTCTCCATGTACAGCAGCAGTGTGTTGATGATGGCGTTGCCGTACGGGTCGCCCTGCTGGTAGCCCTTCTCGTGCAGGGTGTGCATCTCGTCGAAGAACACCGCCCCGCCCAACGCTTCCTCGAGCATCTCTTCGGTGTTCTTCTCCGCGTCGGCCATGAATCGGCCCAACAGCTTGGTACGGCTGGTCTCCACCACCAGCGGTTTGCGCAACACCGTCAACCCGCACAGCTGCTTGCTGAAAGCCCGCGCGACCGATGTCTTGCCGGTTCCCGGCGGGCCGAGCAACAGCATGTGGCGCGACGTCACCGGCACCGGCAGGCCCATCTTGGCCCGCGCCAGGTTCACCTTGGTCGTCGACTTGATGAGCTTGATTTCCCGCTTGGCTTTCTCCATGCCCAACATCGCGTTGAGCTCGGCGTCACCTTCCGCGAGGTACTTCGCGGCCTCCTCGGCGTGACGTGCTGCCTCGGCCTGTTCGCGCGTCGGCGCGCTGTCCGGGTCCCACGGGTCGGTGCGGGCCTCGATCGTTTCGGGGTCGGTCAGGACCAGCCGAAAGTTGGGGTTGTCCAGCGCCTCGCGGGCGGGGGTGAACTTGGGATCCCGCGAGTACACACGCCGCAAGAGTTCGACGGCCTCCTCCTCGCGTCCGAGGTGTCGCTGGCACATGCCCTGGGTGTACAACGCGATGTTGGCCGCGCCCGGTACCCGGTCGGCCTCGATGGCGTCCTGGCCGCGCCGGATGGCTTCCTCGAAGACCCCCAGCGACGCCAGCGCGGTTGTTGCCATCGCCGCGCCCGCGGCCTTGAGTTCGGGGTTGCGCCAGGTCTTCCCCTCGGGGAACTGCGTGAGCACGTCCGGCCATCGTCCGGTGCGGAAATACAGGATGCCGCGGACGTAAGCGATCAGCTCCTCGTCGAACGGATGCCGTGGCTCGACGCCATCGAGCAGTTTCGCGGCTTCCTCGTAGCGTTTCGCCTCGGCCAGCACGGCGGCGTAGCCGCACGCGAGCGCCTCCACGGTGGTCACCGACAGTCGCAGAAACATCCCGTCGGAGACTTCGGGCCGGAACTGCAGATCCGTGACGCCGAGCCGGCGGGTTTCCCACCCGAACGTCCGCGTCGTCGCCCAGGCCCGGGAAAGCACGTCGATGCTGTGATCGCCGGCCAGGATCCGTGCCAACCATGCATCACACATGTCCGGGTCAAGGCTGGTGGCCGTGGTGAACATCTGCGATGCCACCTGCGGGTTGTGGCTGGGCTGTAGCCCGTTGACCGAGATGCCCGACGCCAGCAGGCCGGCGAGCAACGCGTTACGGGCGTCCTCAGCGCTCGACTGTGGGCGGCTCATTGCGCGGCGGAAGACCGCTCAGCGCCTTCCCGCACCTGGCTTACCTGCAACACCAAGTAGTCGTCCGCGAACAACTCCCGGGTCGGCACGATCAACAGCGGCCGAGTCGTCGGGGCGGGCAGGCTGGCGCGGACCGCGGCCAACTGCCGGCCGGTGAGCCGGTTGAGTCCACCCGACAACCCCCGCGGCAGCTTGCTGTCGCTGTGGTAGCGGACCCAGCCGGCCACCTGGGGCCGCCCATCGTCGTTGGTGAGCCGGATGGTGAGCACGGTCGCATCGGTGTCGGGCAGCCACAGCTCGTCCACTGTCTCGGTGGTGATGTCCGTCGGTGTCAGCCAGAAGCTGGTCGCAAACCCGTTGAAGTGTTTGAGGTAGCGCCAGCCGGGGCGGCTCCAGGTGGGTTCAAGATCGGCGAGCACGGCGCCGTCGACCTCGGATATCTCCTCGGCGGTCAATGCCCGAGCGGCGCAGCCGTGACCGTCGATGTCTTGAGCCAGCCGCTCGGTGGCCGCGACCAGGGTGGAAGCCAGGGAATCACGGGCCGCCACCGCCGCGACGTTGACCTGCGGGTTCATCCTGAGCACCAACCAGGTGCGCCGCACATACGACGCGGGCTGATCACTCTTCAACTCCCACTCTTCAGGACCCAACCTGTCGAGTTTTGACAGTTCGGCGGCATTGCCACCGCGGCGAACCTGCACCGAGACGATGTCGATGCCGTCGAGGTGGACATCGAATTGGCGCAGCCCGGCGGCCACCGACTGCACCAGCAAACTGGGCGCCTGCGCGGCGCGTTGGCGATGGCGCGAAGCCCCTTCGTCCTCGCCGCCGTCCACGGCGATTACCGTGACCAGGCGGCCTTCGTACTCGCGCACCCCGACCTTGTCGCGGCCGTATCGGCGCTGGAAGTCGAGCGCGGGCGTGCATCCCGCGGCCAACGTGGTGCGCGGATCGGCGGACCAGTCCCACAGCCACCCGGCCAGTCCGGACGTCATCGTGAGGCCGTGGTGGGTCACCAACGACAACAGCGTGATGATCGCCGCGAGGCCAACCCCGACCCACCACGCGATGTGCTTGTCGCCCTGCCACGAGTCGGGGCAGTGACTGGCGATCAGCAAGATCACGATGTCGACGAGAAACACCGTGGTCAACCGCGACCACGACAGAGCCAACCCAAAACTGCGTTGAGCCTTCATTGCTTTACTGCTCCGCCCTTATTGCTGCCTGCGGCGTTTCATCAGTATCGAAACACCGAATATCGCGCCGCCTATCAGTAGCGCCCCGGTCAACCCCCCGGCCGCCACCCACACCGGCACCATATCGCGGGGCGGGGCGGCTTTAGGAATGTTGAGCGGTATCGACAGTTGGTTCGGCGGCTTGGGCGGACCGTCGGGAACATCCCAGGTCAGTGCCGCCACCGGGTCGACGACGCCGTAGCCGACCTGGTTGTCCACGCCGCGGGCCGGGGCCCTGGCCGTGCGCTCCAACCGGTTGATGACCTGGTTTGCCGTCAGGTGCGGGTACTTGGCACGGACGAGTGCCGCCACCCCCGTCACGATCGCGGCCGAGAAGCTCGTACCGACCGGCACCAATAGCGTGTTGTCCGGGCCATCGATCGCGTTGATCAGCCCGTCGTCGCGCGGCGAGAGCCCGATGACGTCGTTTCCGGGCGCCGCGATTCCCACCCATGGTCCGGCGATGCTTGTTGAGCCCTGGTTCTGGCCGCCCGTGAGCGGATGACCGTCGGAATCCACCGCCCCGACGGTCAACACATAGTCGCTGAACCAGGACGGCGTGACCACGGTGTTCACCGCATGCCAGTCGCGGGGATCGTTGGGCTGCAAGGGATCCTCAATCGGGTTCTGCTTGCAGTCCCGCTTGCTACTGTCACCGGCCGCCGCGACGATGACGACATTCTTGTCGACTGCCGCGTAGCGGATGGCGGCGCCCAGCGTGCGTTGGTCGATGATGTTGCGGGCACTCATGCAGTTCACATCGGAGATGTTGATCACCGAGGCCCCCATGTTGGCCGCATGCACGATCGCCTTAGCCATGGTGTCGATGCTGGTGATCTTCGCCGCGGACTGCGGATCCTCGTCGCCGGTGTAGGCGTCCTTGAGGCCGAAGGCCTGGCTGGACTGCCGGATCGAGATGATGTCGACGTCGGGCGCAATGCCGCTGTATGCGTCGGCCGCCTGCCCGGGCGGTGCCGGAGGGGGCGGGGGTGGTGGCGGCGGGGGTGGCGGAGCGAGCGGACGGGATGCGCCGTCGCTGTCGACCTTCGCGACCTGCCCGCCACCGTGGTAGCTGGGGATCGTCACCGTGCCGCCGCCGCCGTGATTTGCGGCTCCGGGAACCGGCGGCACGGCCTGCGGCGGCACGGTCTGCGGCGGCGGACCAGGCGCCGGACCAGCCGGTTGGCCCTNTCGGGGGCTCGGGGATGTGTATAAGAGGCAGGGCGATCCCCAGCCGCCACGGTGGCGGCGGGGGTGGCGGCGCGAGCGGACGGGATGCGCCGTCGCTGTCGACCTTCGCGACCTGCCCGCCACCGTGGTAGCTGGGGATCGTCACCGTGCCGCCGCCGCCGTGATTTGCGGCTCCGGGAACCGGCGGCACGGCCTGCGGCGGCACGGTCTGCGGCGGCGGACCAGGCGCCGGACCAGCCGGTTGGCCCTGCGACGGGCCGGACTGCTGACTCGGCGAAGCCGGTCCAGCAGGGGCGGCGGGTGACGCCGGCGCGGCCGGGGCGTCAGCGGGCGGCGGCGGTGCCCCGAAAATTCCCGGCGGTGGTGCTTCAGTTGGCGGAACCATCGTCACGGTCTGTGGCAACGGCGACAAAGTCACGGTCTGTGGCGGTGGTGCCTTCGGCGGCGGCTCGGTGGTCGGAATGGTCACCGGCTTGCGCGGTCCGGCCCCCGGCAGCGGCGCGCCGCTCGCCGGAGCTGCGCCGATCATCGAGGCCACGATGGTGCCGTGGGCGTCGCAGTCCGACAACCCGTCCCCGCCCATGACGTAGTCGCCACCCGGGATCAGGTGCTGAAACCGGGGGTGCGGGGTCACGCCGGTGTCGATGACGGCGACCCGTTGCCCGGCGCCTCGGCCGAACTGCCATGCCTCCTGCAGGTTCAGCATGTCCATGTACTTGGGCTGCAGCTTGAAATTAGTGCCGGGCAGCACCCCGACCTCAGTGCAGTAAGAGCTCTGCTTCATCGGGGCCGGCGGGCCGGGCGGGGTGTCCGGCGGTACCGCGCCCGGGTCAATCGTCGGCGGCGAGATGGCCGACGCGGGTGGTAAGCCCGCTAGTGCACCTGTGGTCAGCAAAAGAGCGGCGACGGTCACGCGTGATGCGCGCCGACGCCACTCTTTGCCATTACCGGTAGCGGATCGCTGCATAAACATTCATCAACCACAATGCCAGCGGGAAGATTGGCATGAGGCAGAGGTATTCAATCCACTCCACGAACTTGCGGAACAGCGGGCTGTACACGGTGTTGGGCACCACGGCCGCAGCCGTCAGCCCGGCCGCCGGCAGCAGAACCAGGATCGCCACGCTGATCGACACCGACAGCGGCGACTGCAAGACGAGCGCGTAGCGCAGCACCACCGCGCCAACGATCAGCACCGACGTCCCCGCCAGGGTGATCGCCTGCCAGCGGTCCACGTACGAACGTCCCCGCAGCATGAGGAAGCCAGCGCTGAAGCCGGCCAGCAACAGCGGCAGCCACCGCTGCCCGGTGTGCGGGTCGGACAGTCCGGTCAACGAGACGACCATCAAGACGCCCAGCCCGGTCAGCAGACCGGTCAGGAATGACCGGGCACGTTCGGCCTGCAGCAGCACGTCGCGGACCGACGCGGGGCCCTCCAGGACGGGCGGGCCGCCGTCGTTGTGCACCACTGTGGTCGGCAGGTCCGGCCGGGCCTCGAAGACCCAGCGGCTGGTCGCCGACGGGAACACGGGCAAGCGAATACCCGACAGCCGGCGGGAGATGGCGGGTGCGCACTGGTACCCGAGGACGCTGACCAGCACCACGCTGGTCAACAGGGTCACCGCGCCGGTCATTGCGACCATCCGCGCCAGGGCCGCAATCGTGGCAACCCCGCTGATGGTGACGATCGCGGTGTAGGTAGACAATCGCCGGCCGGTGAAACGCAGGGCCAGCGTCGCGGCGATGGTGAGGACCGCGAAGCCCAACACCGCTTGCGGGGACCCCACGCCACCAGGCGGGGCCGCGGCGGCGCCGACAGCCAACGGCGCCAGGCTGCTCAGCAGCATGATGTCGCCGACGCGGCGGTCCGCTTCGGACTGGGCCCGCATCAGCAGCATCATGGAAACGCCCAACACCACCGCGCCGATGACCGCGCCGAAGATGGTGGCGAGCCACGAGTTGTGGTGCCAGCGGTACCAGAGCAGCAGCGCGGAGGCGACCGTCACGCCCGAGGCCACCATCGTCGCGCCGACCTGCAGAGCCATGACCGGGTCGATCGCGGCGAAGCGTTTGCTGAGGCTCTGCGAAACCGCAGTCGAGATGTGCTCGATGACCTGCGATCGCTTCTCGGTGTCGCCGATGAACCGGATCCACAGGCGGTCGCCGTCGTAGACGTCCTGCTCGGTCAGGGACTGAGTGGCCCGCAGGGGCGTCCCGTCGACCAGGCAGAGTGCCCACCGCCCCCGTCCGGTCGCCTCCAGCGTGGTCTCACCGAGCTCCCGCAAACGGCTGTTGACCACCTTCAGCAGCGGCTCAGTCATGACCGAGACCGGTGCGTTGGCGTCCAGTAGAACGCCGACCTGCACGCCGTCACCGGCCATAATGCCAACTACAACTGCCCGAGGCTGTGAGATTCCCTCGACGTCAGCCTGTAGCGCGTCAGCTACCGCAGTCATCGCCTTGCACCCCCTGTCATGGTGAACGTGTAATCCAGTGCCGTCAGCCGCGCGGGAGGCCGTGTCGATCCACTCACCGTGGCGCCGCCGGCGCCGGTGCGGTGTAGCTCGACATTTTTGGATTCCATCTGCCCCGCCTTAGCGATTAGTGGTTCTGGTGACACTTGCAATCAAAATTTGCTGCTGATCCTAGAGAAGTATGACGTGTTCGCTTCGTGACCGCATGTCCTGATGAAAAACCTTGTATGCGTTTGTGTTTCGCTTATGTTTCGTGCCCTCGTTAAACCCTGCTGTGGCTCTTCCACTCGCCATAAGGCAGCGTTTCCAACACCGTCTTGACACCGACTTGCACCAGCTGCGGGGTCGCCGGACAGATGGCGAGCCAGGCCTCCCCGGACCCCGAGGTCCGTGCCTGTTGATAAAGCGCAATGCGGCCACCGGACCCGTCTTTGAGTGACAGCACCGAGGCGCTTGGACCCTTGGCGTCGTCCTGGTACTGCCGTGCATACACGGCGACCTCGGCTGCCGGGTCGGAAAGTGCTTGCCCGAGCGCGGCCACGGTGGCGGCGCTGATGCCCATTCGGCGCAGGTCTCCGCCGGAAAACACGTTGAAGCCGGACTCCTGCCACGACTTCGTTGCTTCCAGCATCTCTTCGAGCGGCACGTTGACCGCATTGATTGCGGCGGGCTCGGCATGGTGAATGGACTCGAGGCCGTCGAGCACCAGCGAGGCGATTGAGGCGCTGTCGGCGACGGCGACATCGTCGACGGTGATGTCGGTGCCGACGCGAACGGCCGAGACCCAGTGCTGGCCGCGCCTCGCCAGGACCACCCGAAACTCGTTGTCCGGAATGTCGCGCGAGCCCGGGGCCTGATTTTCGTCATCGACGACGCCGTAGAGGAGCTTGCCGCGCGACAGCAGGGCGACCACCTCGAGGTCGGGCGCGGCGAGCACCCGCAACCGTGCCGCGACTTCCTCATGCACCTGGTCGCCGATGACGATGCCGTTCTCACGCATCACCGCCATCCCGGGGTGATCGTTGAGCCAGTCGCTGGAGTCGGTGGATACGAAGGGCCGGCACCTCAGCTCGGGCGCGACGTGCCGGATGTCCAGGAGCGCTTGGAGCATCCAGAATCCGTCTACGTTGACGGTGATGTCGGTGCGAGTGGTCTGTTGGTCCATCAGTACCTCAAAGTCGTCGTGCACGGAAACCGCAGGACGCGGCAGCACACCGACAGGTGGTGTGCTGCCGCGCCTGTAGTTGGGTAATTAGGCCCAGCTGGAGCCGACGGCGCTGTCGGTGCTGGCCATGTTGTTGCCCGCCGACTGCACCTTCTGGCCGTGCTGGTTGGCCTGGTCGTAGATCACCTGGAAGTTACGACCCAGCTGGGTGATGAACTCCTGGCAAGCGACCGAACCGGCGCCACCCCAGAAGTCGCCGGCAGCAAGCACATCGCGAACGATGGCCTGGTGCTCGGCCTCCAGCGAGGCGGCCTGCTGGCGGATGAGGGCGCCGTGGGCGTCGACATCTCCGAACTGGTAGTTAATGCTCATAGCGATGTTCTCCTAACGTCTGGAAAGGTTACGCAGCCGAGTCGGTTGCGGCTAGTGGCTGAGGGCCTGCTGCGAGGCCTGCTCTTGCGTCTCGTAGTTGTTCGCGTCACGCACGAGGCCGTCACGCACGCTGTGCAGCATGTTGACGATGTTGTTGAACGCCTGGTTCATCTGACCCATGGTGTCGTAGGACGTCGCCTGGGCCTGGCCGCTCCAGCCGGCACCGGCGATGTTCATCGAGGAAGCCCACATCTTGCGAGCCTCGTCCGAAACCGTCTGGGCGTGCATCTCAAAGCGACCTGCCATGGACCGCATCGCGTGCGGGTCGGTCATAAAACGTGTTGCCATGTTGCCTTTCTCCTTCTATATATGTCGTTCTCAATTTGGTGGACGATGATGTCCGACTGGTTACGCGTGCTGCCGCAACTGCCGGACCGAGTGCTTAAAAATGACTCCCCCTTCTCGTCTGCCAGAGGCCACCGGGCCTTCCAGCCCGCTGAGAGCTGTGCCGAACCCGAACTGCGGCGTTTGAGTTGACTGGCCTGGCGACTGCAAGGGAGTTTCTGTGAAGCCCACCCGGGTGGGCTTCGTCCCGACGTCTAAGCCGGAACCGATCAGGCGGTAGCAATCGCGTTGGCGGCCTCGACCGTGGCGTAAGAACCGGCACTGGTCTGCAGGGTGCTCACGAACTGCTCGTGAATCGCTGCTGCTTGTGCGCTGACTGCGTGGTATAGATGCGCGTGTGCGACGAACTGGGCCGCGGTGAGCGCTGAGACCTCGTCGGCCGCGGCGGGTACCACCCCGGTCGTCGGGGCCACTGAAGCCGCGTTCTGGGCGTTTAGGGCCGAGCCGATCCCATTCAGGGTTCCAGCTGCCGCCAGGATCGCCTCCGGCTGTGTGTTCACGAACGACATACTGTTTTCCTCCTAGATTGATCCCCCACTCTCTGGGTGAGAGCGTAGATGACTGTTTTAGTTGAGGGGTGTTTCGGAAGCCGCCCGTCCTCAATTGTTCACGG
This sequence comes from Mycobacterium numidiamassiliense, assembly GCF_900157365.1. Classification (GTDB taxonomy): domain Bacteria; phylum Actinomycetota; class Actinomycetes; order Mycobacteriales; family Mycobacteriaceae; genus Mycobacterium; species Mycobacterium numidiamassiliense. The sequence goes on from NZ_FUEZ01000004.1 coordinate 3,383,995, forward strand.
AACGCTACGGCGAGTTCATCTTTTGTAACGACACAGTAACAGCGGTGGACCCGTTTTGGGGTCCCCACCAGCGATATCGCGGGTCCGCTGGGGGTGTGGACAGCCTGTTGATAAACGCCTTTCAGTGCCATTTAGTCTTCGCCGCCGGCAACTGTCTGGCGGCCCGTTCTCTCCCGCGAGGGCACAGCAACAATCATAACGGCAGCCGCCAGGCCGTGCGCCGCATCTTTGCGGCCGATTCCTGGCATGTCAGCACGGTAACCATCAGCGCGCGCTGCGGCCACCGACCTGTTGGCCAGCAACTACCGTGCATCCCTGTTACCTGCCTCACGCTGGGCGCCTCGGGCTGGTTATCCGGCGAAGGGTGGGCGGGCCATGACGGTGGGTTTGAATCCGTAGCGGGGTCCTGCGCCGGAGGCTCCGCCGGTGCCCATGCCGGCCAGTGGCATGCCGCCCAGGAGGTTGCCGGGTCCGCCGGCGGCTTCGGGGGCGGCGCTGATGGCGCTGACGGGGATGGCGCTGGTGGGGTGTACGACGCCGGGGAGGGCGCCGCTCCAGGCGGCGGGGACGGCGAGTTTGCCGATGGAGGCGGCGTTGCCCAGTCCTGCGGCCACCGACGGTGCGGCAGCACCGCCGCCGAGCATGCCGCCCAGGCCGGACAGGCCCTTGGGCGCGGCTGCGGCCGCACCGGCCACGGCGCCGCCGAGCTGCCCGGTGCTTTTGGCGATCTGCACGCCGCTGTTACCCATACCGACGGAGAAGTAGGGCAGACCCTCGGTGTTATAGGCAAAACCGGCAAACGGGCTCAGGCCATTGACAAAGGCGGCCAGGTTGGACGGCAAGAGCGTCTGGCCGGTCAACAGGAACCACAGCTCCGAGCTGGGCGGGGTCGTCGCCGCGGGCGCGTTAGTGACCGCGGCGGGCGTGGCGGCCGTGCTGGCCTGGGCCACCGTTTGCTGTGCGGTGCCGGTGCCCGCGGTGGTGCTGGTTGCCGCGGTCTGGTTGGCCGTGGCGCTGTTGGAGGCGATCTGGGGCGCTGCGGTGGCCGCGGTCAACTGTTTGGTCGCGTTGGTCGACTGGGTCTGGTAGGCGTTGAGCGCGGAGGTGTTCTTCGCCCAGTAGCCCTGGTATTGCTGCTCGAGTTGAGAGATCACGTTGTTGTTTTGGCCGAAGATGTTGGTCGCGGTGGCCTTAAGCAGCTGCGCGCGGTTGAGCGCGATCACCGGCGGTGGGGTGACCGAGGCGAAGACCTGCTCGTAGGCCGCAGCAGCCGAGCTGGCCGAGGTGGCGTTCTGCTCGGCCTGGGTCGCGGTGTTTTGCGCCCACTGCACAAACGGGCCCACCGCCGAAGCCATGGCCGACGACGACACGCCCAGCCACTCCTCGTTGGACAGCTCGGTGACGACGTTGTTGATGCCCAGGGCGTAGGACTGCAGCTCGGCGGCAATCGCGTTCCACGCCGAAGCTGCCGTCGTATACGACGTCGAACCCGGACCGGAATAGATCAATGCCGAGGTGACGTCTGGCGGTAACAAATCAAAACTAGACACAGTGTCTCCTTAGCCCGTCGCGGCCACGGTGGCCGCCTCTGTCAGCACGTACGACATCCTAAAAATCTCCTCCTCAATAACCCTGCGGCACAAGGCCATCGGGAACCGCTAGCAACGACGCTAGATGGACCATGGTGTTATCCGGCCGATGGTGGTCGGGTGAGCACGCTGTGCTTGAAGCCGTACTTGTGGGTGAAGCCCGCGGCGCCGCGACGGGCCCCACCGGTCATGGGCATGCCCTGCAGGATGCCGTTGGTGCCCGGCGTCGCGGTTTCGCTGGCCAGATAGTTGACGGTCATCGCCTTGGTCACGGGCTGTTCGACCACCGCGTCGACGGGGGTGGCCGTCCAGGTCGACGGCACCGACAACCCGCCTACCTGAGTGGCCGACGCCAAATGGGCCGACGCTGCAGCGCCGCCGCCGTGGGAGGCGCCCAGGAACAGGCCGGCGAACTGCGGAGTGGGGAACCAGGCACCCGAACCACCGGCGGTGCTACCTAAACCGTAGGTCAACTGCTGCTGCATCTGGTAGCCAAATGCGCCGAGGCCGACCCCGAAATAGGCTTGCAAGCCTTGTCTCAACGTGTTGTAGAAGCTACCGCTAAACCCCATCGGGTTGCTCGGGGTCGGGATCGCGAACCAGCTCGACCACCAGGGCGGGTCCGTGGCGGCAGGGGCCGCCGTCGGCGCGGCCGAAAGTTGTTGCAGTGTTTGGGGAACAGTGGCTGCTTGGGTCGTCTGCATAGTTGTATTTGCCACGGTCTGTGCGGAGTTGCCGGCCTGCGTGGCGTTGGCCTGGGTGACCGCGTTGGCTTGGGCGGTGGTCGCATCGGGGTTTGTGGTGTTCGGCGCGGAGCTGAACGGAGGTACCTCCGCGGCGATCGCGGACGAGGCGGCGTAGGTGTACATGGTGGCGGCATCTTGGGCCCACATCTCCATGTACTGGGCTTCGGTGACCCCGATGGCCGGGGTGTTCTGCCCGAAGAAGTTGGTCGCGATCAGGTTCGCCAGCAAAACCCGGTTCGCCGCAATCACCGGCGGCGGCACCGTCATCATGAACGCGGTCTCATAGGCCGCAGCAGCAGACCGCGCCATGATGGCGGTCTGTTCGGTTTGCGCGGCGACCCCACTGAGCCACGTGACGTACGGCGTGATCGCCGCGAGCATCGCCCTCGAAGCGGGTCCCAGCCACGGCCCACTGACCAGTTCCGAAATCGCTGAATTGTAGCCACTAGCCGCGAGGCCCAACTCCGCCGCAATCTGGTCCCAGGCGGCAGACGCGGCCATCATCGGCCCCGACCCCGGACCGGCATACATCAGACCGGAATTGATTTCGGGCGGTCTCGCCGCGAAGTCGAACACCGTGTCCTCCTCAGTTGGCCGCGATCGCCACGGCGATCCCGGCCCTCATATAAGACCTCTGTGCGGCCGCGGCTACGACTTCGTAACCACGACCCCTTGGACTAATGCTCTTTCTGATCCAATAACCCGGTGACAGTCATGCGGGTAACCGGCCAGCAAACTCCACTAACCGGCTCGCAGGCAAGTTGTGGTGCACTCCTTCGTGCTGCAGAAAGCGGCCAGCCACCTGCGTTCCCGGATACCCGGATATGGACGTCATGGCCACATCCCGCCTCGTCAACCCCCCACTGTCAGCAACCAAGCGACAGCTCACTTTTCGGGCCTGAACTGTCGCTCGCGAATGAGATTAGTTGCTGATCGCGTTTGCGCCGACAGGCGAAGCCAACTATTCACGCCAGGCCAATTACTGTTCACTCCCGGTCAGCTCACGTTCATTTACGGCCGCCGGTCGTTCATTCCTCGTTCGCTTGACGGTTCAAACCGTGACGTGCGTCAGGTCAGTCCTCTTCGAGGACGAGCGCCATTTCCGGGCAGGAGGCCACACCGTCGCGAGTCAGATCCTCGTCGTCGGGCGGCACCTCACGCTCTTCGAGAATCGAATAGCCCGACTCGTCGATGGGGAACAGATCTGGAGCGACGGCGTAGCACTGGGCGTGGCCCACGCACCTCGACTTTTCGAGACGAACCCTCACAAGGTTTCCTCCTCCGACGGTTCCGCCGAGCCCGCCAGGTCGGACTTGACAATTCGATACGTAGGTTAGCCGGTCGCTGAATTCTCCGAGAAGCTCGCCGGGTCGGGGCTTAGCATCCGGATGGCAGCGTCATCGGAGTACGTGGGATATTGGTAAGCCAGCAAGAATCGGGTGAGTTACAGCTGCAAGCCAGGCGCCTTCGTCGGGGCTGGCAACGAAACAAATTGAGAGACAAGCGGAGACAGCGGGTATGAGCACTCTCGGCGAAGGCGAGCCAGGCGCGTTCTACCTACCGCGGCTCGACTACTACAAGTTGCCGATGGCGGCTGACCGAGGTGTTGGGTGGAAGACACTCCGCGACGCCGGCCCGGTCGTGTTCATGAACGGCTTCTACTACTTGACGCGCCGCGAGGATGTCTTGGCCGCGCTGCGCAATCCCAAGGTCTTCTCGTCACGATTGGCGCTACAACCACCCGGCTATCCGCTGCCCGTAGTCCCGCTGGCCTTCGACCCGCCGGAACACACCCGCTATCGCAAAATCCTGCAGCCGTTTTTCAGCCCGCACGGGCTGAGCAACTCGCGGCCAGTGTTGGAGCGCCACGCCACCGAAATGATCGCTCAGTTTGCCGGCCGTGGCATGTGCGAGGCGATGGCGGATTTCGCCAGTTTGTACCCCTTTCAGGTATTCCTGGACCTTTATGGTCTGCCGCTAGAAGATCGCGACCTTTTGATTGACTGGAAGGACGCCCTGATCGCAGACAAACCCGCCCTCAGCCAGGAGGACATCGACAAGGGGTACGCGCTGATGGACTACCTCACCGACGCCATCCAGCAGCGCCGGCGGAACCCGGGCTCCGACATGTTGTCGAAAGTGATGACCAGCGAAGGGAATTTCAGCGATCTCGAACTGCTGGGTATGAGTCACCTGCTGATCCTGGCGGGATTGGACACTGTGACGGCGGCCATCGGATTCGCCCTCTTCCATCTGGCCCGCAGGCCAGATCTGCGTCTGGAACTTCGCGACAACCCCAGGAAGACAAGGGTTTTCATCGAAGAAATTGTCCGACTGGAGCCGTCCGCGCCGGTCGCGCCCAGGGTAACCACCGAATACGTCGAAGTGGGCGGCATGACGTTACCCCCTGGCACCCAGGTGCGCCTATGCATGGCCGCAATCAACCGGGACGGCAGCGACTCCATATCCACCGACGAATTGGTTCTGGACGGAAAAGTCCACCGGCACTGGGGTTTTGGTGGTGGTCCGCATCGCTGCCTAGGCTCTCACCTGGCACGAATCGAGCTGACCACCATTGTCGGCGAGTGGCTCAGGCAAATCCCCGACTTCGAACTAGCACCCGGTTACTCTCCGGAGATCAAGTTCCCGTCAAAGACCTTCGCACTCAAGGAATTACCGCTGAGCTGGAGTTGATTGCGGAAATCTCCACACCAACTCCAACTCAGCGGTAGTCGTCCTACTTGCGCAGCTCGGTCGCAGCCACTTGCACGAAGACGCCGGTGTCCTCGGCCATGAGCAGGCCTCGACCACGGGGCAGCGGGCCACCCTTCATCTTGCCGCGGATGAAGCCCTCGTCGGGGTCGGCGTCCATCACCAGCAGCGGTGAGTTCGCCTGAGCGAGCGCCCGCAAGATCGGGTCGCTGCCCGCCGAAGACCAGCCACCGAACGAGCGGCTGACGAAGACGTGCAGGCCGACGTCAGCTGCCCTGGTCACCCAGGGCGCGGCCTGGTGCAGCGGCGAATCGAAGCCGGCGGGAAGCTGCTGGATGTCGTCGACGATCAAGAAGATCTCCGGACCGCTCCACCAAGAGTGGGCCAGTAGCTCTTCTGCGGACAGGCCGGGTGGAGGTTCGCGGCTGGCCAGAAGCGCGGCCAACTGTCCCATCATCGCCTGCACGCCATCGAGGTTGTAGGCGAACTTCTCCACGTACTCCGGGCCCATTGTGGTCAGCAGCTGACGGCGCGGGTCGACCAACCAAACCTGCGCCGAGGGCCGTCCGGCCGGTGGCGTCGGTGCGGTGCTTGATCCGGGCGCGTACAGTCGGCCGATTTCGGCCATGATGGTGGCCAGGGTCGTGGTCTTGCCGCATTCGCGTCGACCCGTCACCATCAGGTGCGCGTTTTCGGCGAAGTTCAGATAGACCGGCGCCAAGTCCAATTCGGATATGGCCCAAGCGATTCCGCCTGCACCAACGCCTTGGCGGGTGTCCCGGGCGGCCAGCTCGCGCACCTGTTCCACCCCGAACTTCGCCGGCAGGCGGCGTACCGGCGGCGCCTGGCCGCTGGTGAGCCGGCTGACCGCCGCGACCACAGTGTCGGATTCGAAGACGTTGTCCGGGGTGCTGGCCAACGCCGGCCGAGCCACCAGCGTGTGCAGGCCCGCCTGCGGATCGCTGTCGAGGCGGACGTAGTTGACGGCAAGCATGCCGCGGCCGGGTTTGACCGGAACATCCTTGGCGAACCGGGACCGAACCAGCTTGGCGTCTTCCACCGCGGCCAGCCGCAACTCGATCCGCGAGCCGAAGCCACTACGCACCGGCGGCCGTAGCTCCGATTCACGGTCGGCGGTGACGATGACGTGCACACCGAACGACGGGCCCTGGTTGATGATCAGGTTCACCTGTTCGATCAACACTTCGTTTTCCTCGGCCAACGCCCGGTAGTTGTCGATCACCAGGTAAACGTCGCCGAAGCCATCGTTGGGCACCGGGCCGGGCTCACCGCCGAACTTGCGGCGCCGGAACACCTCCATCGAGGCGATGCCGTATTCGAGGAAGCTCCGTTTGCGGTCGCGTACCAGCGCCAGCAGTTCGGCCACGGTACGGCGCACACCATAGGGATCAGTCGGTCCGGCTACCTCACCCACGTGCGCCAACCGTGCGACCGTCGTCAGCGCGGTACCGCTGTAAGCGATGCAGTAGAACTGGACCTGCTCAGGGGTGTGGGTCAGCGCGGCCGAGCAGATGAGCGTCTGCAGTGCCGTGGTCTTGCCCGAACCGCCGGCGCCCAGGATCAGGACGTTGGCACCAGCCCCGGTGGTGTCCACCGTCCACGGTGGCTGGTCGTGCTTGAACGGACGGTCGATGATGCCAATCGGGAACACCAGGTCCCTGGCCGAGCCGTAGTCCTCCTGCCACGGGTGGCCGAGGAACCGGTTGACCAACTCGTCGATCGGGACGGGCGTGGTCAGCGGCGGCTGCCACAGGCGGTAAGGCTCGAAATCGATCTGGCGCAGCTGATCGATGATCACCGTGCCGACCTTCGGCGTCCTGATGCTCTCCTCACCTTCCTCCGGCTCGGCCTCGGCCTCGAGCAGCTCACCGTTGCCCAGCAGGGCCGCCGCCTCGATGTCTGGTCCCCCGACGCTTACCTCAAGCGGGGTGAACGAGTTGGTAAAAAGTTGCGGGCGAATGTAATCGATGCTGTGCACCAGCACCGGTGCTTCCTCGCCGTCGATGGTGATGCCGGAGCGGTAGTAGTCCCGCCACAGGAATTCGGCCTGGAACCGGGTGATTTCCTCGAGGCTCTTACGGAAGTAACCCAACCCCGCCTGGGCGGGCAGGTTCACGGCGTTCGGCACACCGGCCGCCTGCGCCGCACCCGCGGTGCGGGCCTTCAGGACCAGCCGATAACCCATGTTCTCCATGAGCTTTTCGGCGCGGCTCTCGATGGTCTGCGACGCCATCATCAAGTGGATCCAGTACGCACGACCCTGGCGGCCGATCGAGTCGAGGACGTCGACCGCGGTCGGCATGATGCGGAACCACTCGTAGAACTCGTCGATGACCACCACGAGCATCGGGAGCGGCGGCATGTCCTGCCCGCGTGCCCGCATCCTGGACCGCACGGAGTTGTACTCCTTGGCGTCGTCGACGCCTGCGTTGTCGCAGACCGCCTTGCGGCGGGCGATCTCGCCCCACAGCGCGTCGAGGAAGCGCTCCATCAGGGCCTGGTCTTCTTCAAGGTCGGTGATGATCCGCGATACGTGCGGGACCCCGGCGAAGGGCTTGACCGCGGACCCACCCTTGAGGTCGGCCAAGACGAACTGCAACTCCTCTGGCGGGTGGCCGAGCATCAGCGATTCGATCACTGTTCGCACCAGCGTCGACTTACCCGAACCGGTTGTTCCCGACATGACGCCGTGTGGGCCGTCGCCGCCTTCGTCGAGCGACTTCATGTCCAAGAACAGCAGTTCGCCGTTGTCGGAGCGATTGCCGAAAGGCACCCGCAACCTCGACCGGCCCATTGTGTCGGTACGGGCGCCCCACAATGCGTTGAAGTCGATGTCGGACGGGTCGTCAACGCCGTAGTACGACAGGATGTCTCGGGCGCCGATGTGGGCCACCCGCTGGCCGATCTCTTCGTAGGCCTCCGCGAGCCGCCAGCGTGCCAACTTCTGGCCGAAGTCCTCTGCCTCCGCGCGGCTGACCCGGTCCGTCAGCGCGAAGAACCAGGGCTTGTCATCGATCACCATCCAGGTGTCGCGGTCACGGGGCAGAGCCTCGATCACGCCCTTGTCGTCAAAGCGCAGCGTCCGTTCCGGGACAGATGACCACATCGACGAGCCGGTCAGGTCGAAGAACGTGACACCGTCGACGCCTTCGGAGCTGATCACGTACTCCCATTGGGGATCCGTCGCGTCGGCGACGATCACGTGATGCGGCGTCGGGGTCTGCGACGACGAACTGGCGTGCCGGGGCGTGAAAGACCCACGACCGGCGAACAATTCGGCCTGCTCGGCGGCGAATTCGCGCACCGAGCTGTAGACCATACGGGCGTTGCCCGCCGCGTCCTGGCGGCGCGGATCACCGAAGTGCGGAAGCCACTTCACCCACTCCCACTCGTCCAGATTCGACGTGACCACCACCATCTGCACGTGGTCGGGGCCATGGGAGAAGGCCAGCTGGCAGATGATGGCACGCATCAAATCCAGGACCTGCTCGCGCTCGCCGATCAGCGAATACCACGGCTCGACGAGCAGCGACACCATCTTGGGCAGGTTGTAGACGACGCTCTGGTAGCGCCCGAACTCCTGAAGTGCCTTACCGGTGACGGGTTCCAGCTCGATGTCGGTAGGCATGTTCTGGGGCTCACCCCAGGTCACCTCGGGGCGGGTCATCCCCACGCCGACGCGAACGACCCCGAAGTTGAGGTCTTTACCGTCGGGCTTGCGCTCCCACATCCGCGACGACCCCACAGCAGCGGCGAGCGTGCCCGGCGCCGGGTGGTACCAGCGGTAGTTGGCGTCCATGCTGTCGGCCGACTCGTGCGCGGTGTCGCGCAGCATGTCCAGCATCAGCATGAACTGGGCGCGCATCGAGTCGAGCTTCGGGCGGCTCATCTGCTGTTGACCACCGAAGCGGCCACCGAACATCATCATCGCAACGCCGCCGATCATGAAGATCGGGAAGATCGCGCCGGCACCACCGAACACGCGCGAGCCGCTGCCGAAGACCATGGCGACCATGCCGATCATCAGGCCGATCACCAGCACGCCCACCACGACCAGCCACACGGGCTTGCCTTCCGGTGGCGGAATGCTCAGCGGGGTCGGTAGGACGATGTTCTCCGGTTTGATAACCGGCGGCTTCTCCGCAGTCGGCCGGGCAAATCCACGTTTCACTTCGGTACCACCAACTCTGCAGGGGACATATCCATCGGTAGGGTGTCGTGCTCCACCAGCGCGTCCGCGCGCGACAGCGTCGGGCCTTGCGGGAGCAGGCGCAGCGCCACCCAGGGCGCCAGGCCGGGCTGCGTCTGCAAGCCCAACGCCTCGCGCACTTCGCGGGTGTCGTCAACGCCGAAGCGAGCACCCGCATCCGTCAGCCACCATAGCGATTCGGTGGTCTTGGCGGCGGGATCGTTGCCGGTGACCGCCACGAAGTTGGTGAAGTTCGGGCCGAAGTAGACCTGATCGGCTTCGCGGCCGGTCGTGTCGGCCTTCACCAGCGACACCACCCTGTTCGTGTTGTTCTGCGCCACCGGGATCGTCGGGCCGGAGATGATCTCGACACGGGCCCGGCTCTCGCCGGAGGTCTTCTCCCACCACCAGCAGGTCGCCGGGTTGTCCCGCATGTCCATCACGTTCAGCGGATTGTCCGGATAGGACGACAGATCGAGCTTGTTGACCACCGGCATCTTCGCCAGCGCGGACGGTTCCACGGTCACCGGCCGGCTGTTGTTCGCGCCACCGGCGTTTTGCATGATCTGGGCCACCAGGGGCGGCAGTGTCTGCACGCCGTCAGCGAGCACCAGCGAATACTGTTGTGGCCCACTGATTTGCGGCGTGACGATGATCGTGCCGATCGGGCCCGGCGCCCCCGGGAACGTCGCCGCGCCGCCCGCGTTCGGGGCCTCGGGCACCGTCAGTTCGGGTCCAACCGGCAACGCGTCGAACAGGGCGCGGCTCATCGGCCTCGCCATGCTGACCTGCTCGGGCGTCAAGCCAAGCGGCAGCAACACCGAGCGGTTGGCGGCGTCGATGCGCGACCGGCGACCCTGCCGGATGACCCAGGTGTCGCCGCCGTAGCTCAGCACCACCGCGTCCGAGGAGTTCAAGACCCGGCGATGCCCGCTGAGGTCGGGGCTTCCGTCGATCACGGTCACCGTCACCCCGGACGGTGTGCCGGAGCCGCTCGAGCTGGCGGCGGTGTCACACACCAGCCACGACGAAGTGGACGGGCTCGAAGGCTTGAAATTCGACGGCGCGCCGGGGATGCCGACCATCGGACCGCGGGGCAGGCTGGCGATCTGGGCCGACCGAACCAGGTGCGGATTGTCGGCTCGCCCGGTGATCAGCCGCGCCGACGCCAGATTCAGCGCGGGGTACAGCTTCTCGCCGACGCGGACGTAGAGGGCACCGGAGTCGCGGTCGGCGATGATCGGCGATTCGTTGATCTGGCCGGACGGGCTGATGAACGAGTACAGCAGAGCGCCGAGGCAGATGACGGCCGCGGCGGAGACCGACGCCACGATGGCCAACGTCTGGCGCCGGCCGGGCTCGACCTCCATGCGGACGCGCCAGCGGGTCAGCGCCATCGAGGTTCGCCGAGCAAGGAACTGATAGCCGGTCACCTGGGTGCGCGTCGACAGCCCGAGGCCGTACCCCGTCCCGCGCTGCCCGCGACTTTCTTCCGCCACTTAATCCACCATCCGGTCTGTTAAAAACGCCTGGATACAGCCCAGCGCGCGAATTACATCGATAACCGTAAGGCACCCGCAATGACCTCGCCATGCGGTGCTGAACAATTCAGCCACGCCGGGTCGTCAGCATGGCAATCGGCGCCGCCAGCGGCTTGCACCACTGAGCTGGCACTTTTTGTAGGCGCCACCAGATCCCCCGGCTAAATTCTTCGTCGTGCTAGAACGCATGTTAACGGCGCAAGGCGAACTCGTCTTGTCGAACGCGTATCCCGACTGACTTCGCTGAGCTGCCGAAAGAATGCTGCCAAAGAATGACGCGTCCGCTCGCGTGTCGACGTCGCAGCAGCGCGTCTCCCCCGGGCCCGCTCGCCGCAGGCCGGTGCGGGCAGCAAGATGGGCGGCATGACTGAGCTCGCACCCTCGCTGGTCGAACTTGCCAACCGATTCGGCATCGCCACTCGGTATGCAGACTGGACCGGCCGGCAGGTGCCCGTCGCGGAGGCCACGCTAATGGCCGTGCTGGCCGCGCTCGGTGTCGCGGCAAGCACCGAGCAGGAGCGCAACGTCGCTCTGACCGCTCGCCTGCGGTCATATTGGGCACGCCAGTTGCCAGCGACAATCGTCGCGCGCACCGGCGCGCCGACCCGGTTCTGGGTGCATGTGACTCACGGTTACCCCGCCGAGGTGTGGCTGCAGCTCGAAGACGGCACAGTGCGCGGCGGTGTGCAGCAGGTCGAGAACTTCACCCCGCCGTTCGAGCTGCACGGGCGCTGGGTCGGTGAGGCCAGCTTCGTGCTGCCGGGCGATCTGCCGCTGGGCTACCACCGCGTGCATCTGCGATCCGGCGAATCCGAGACCAGCACGGCGCTCATCATGACGCCGGACTGGCTCGGCCTGCCGGAGCAGCTGGGTGCCGGTCGTGCCTGGGGGCTGGCCGCTCAGCTCTATAGCGTGCGATCCCGGCAGTCGTGGGGGGTCGGCGACCTCGCCGACCTGACCGACCTGGCGGTGTGGTCGGCCTCCCGCCATGGCGCTGACTACGTGCTGGTCAATCCCCTGCACGCGGCTGGGTTTTCTGGGTCGACCGGCCGGATGGAACCGTCGCCGTATCTCCCGACCTCGCGGCGCTTCTTCAACCCGCTTTATCTTCGCGTCGAAGCGATCCCCGAATTCGCCGGCCTGATCAAACGCGGCCGGGTGCGACGGCTGCGCTCGGACGTTCAACATCGGGCCGCCCTGCTCGACGCCATCGACCGCGACAGCGCCTGGGCCGCCAAGCGCACGGCGCTGCGGCTGCTGCACCGGGTGCCCCGGTCGGCGGGACGCGAGCTGGCCTACAGCGCCTTCCTCGACCGTGAGGGCCGCGCGCTCGACGACTTCGCGACCTGGTGCGCGCTGGCCGAGGAGTACGGCGGCGATTGGCGCCGCTGGCCGAAGTCCGTCCAGCATCCCGAGGCCGCCGGCGTCGCGAAGTTCGCCCGAAAGCATCAGGAGACCATCGACTTCCACCGCTGGATGCAGTGGCAGCTCGACGAGCAGCTGGCCGCGGCGCAGTCGCAGGCGGTCCGCGCGGGAATGTCGCTCGGCATCATGCACGACCTGGCCGTCGGCGTGCATCCCGACGGGGCTGACGCGTGGGCCCTGCAGGACGTGTTGGCGCTGGGGGTAACCGCGGGTGCGCCGCCCGACGAGTTCAATCAGCTCGGCCAGGACTGGTCACAGCCGCCGTGGCGGCCCGACCGGCTAGAAGAACAGGAATATCACCCGTTCCGTGCGCTGATCCGGGCCGTGCTGCGCCATGCCGGCGGTGTCCGCATCGACCACATCATCGGCTTGTTCCGGCTGTGGTGGATCCCCGAGGGCGCGCCACCCACTCAAGGCACCTACGTGCGCTACGACCACGAGGCGATGATCGGCATCGTCGCACTGGAAGCCCACCGTGCCGGTGCACTCGTCGTCGGCGAGGACTTGGGCACGGTCGAGCCGTGGGTGCGCGATTACCTCTTATTACGGGGGCTGCTCGGCACTTCGATCCTGTGGTTCGAGCTGGATCGGGACGGAACGGGAGGTCCGCTGCCCGCCGAACGCTGGCGCGAGTACTGCCTGTCGTCGGTCACTACCCATGACCTGCCGCCGACGGCCGGCTACTTGGCCGGCGACCATGTGCGGCTGCGCGAGTCCCTGGGACTGCTGACCCGGCCCGTCGAGGAAGAGCTGGCATCCGATCGGGCGGAGCTGGCGGGCTGGATGGCTGAGCTGCGCCGGGTCGGACTGCTGGCGCACGGCGAAGACGATCCGGAGCAAGTCGTTCTGGCCCTCTACCGCTACCTGGGCCGTACCCCGTCGCGGTTGTTGGGGGTGGCGCTGGTTGACGCGGTCGGCGACCGACGGACCCAGAATCAGCCGGGGACCACCGACGAATACCCCAACTGGCGCGTTCCCCTGACCGGGCCTGACGGCCGGCCCGTGATGCTCGAGGACGTGTTCACCGATCGTCGCGTAGCCACCCTGGCCGAAGCGGTGCGTTCGGCACTCGCGCCTCCGGCCGTTTAACGCAACGCCTGCTAGCTTCGGGCCCATGACCCTTTCCGCGAACGACCGGCTGGCGCTGCATGATGTGGTGCACCGGTATGCGGCCCGAGTCGACGATCGTCAATTCGATTCTGTCACTGAGCTTTTCACCGCTGCAGCGGAACTTGCGCTGCCCGGGCCGCCGGATGCGCTGGAACCGATACATGTTCATCGGGGTCAGCGGGCCATCGCCGAGGCAGTGGCCGCGGTCGCCGCAGTGGCCCGCACCGAACACGCGATCGTCGGCGAACTCTACGACGACGGCGCGTCGGAGGGCACCGCGCGGGGTCGCATTGCGTGTATTGCCCATCATTGGACGCAGCGCGCCAACGAGGTGGTCGATGTGGCGTGGCATCTGCGCTACGACGATGACTACGTGTTCACCGATGCGGGATGGCGGATCAGCCGCCGGGTTTTGACGATCAACGCCATCGAGACTCGTCCGGTACGCAGACTGCGGCCGAACGGCCCTAGCTAGCAGCGCGGCAGTCGTCGCACGCGTTTGGCGTTTCTCGCGCCGAAGTCGTTTGTCTGGATGGCTTTGCGGGTAGCTCGTGAAGAGGAGCAACTCGTGAGGCGAAAGGGACGGCGGAGAACAACGTGATGAGGCACGGATCGCGCGAGGACGTCGGTGGTGATCGGCCGACTCGACATGACACCGACGAATCCGAACCGGATTCAGCCTGGTCGCCGGGGCTCGTCGTGATCGCCGCGGGCGTACTCGCGCTCGCAGTGTGCGTGACCAACTTCGCGCTCGGCGAGGTTGGCGCCGGCATTGCCGCAGCCATCATCTGCCTGATGGCTTTTGGGGCGGGACTTGACTGGATTGGCATGGACCGCAGGCGAATTCGGCAAGCCGACCGCGACTGGCTGGCCAGCCACCCGGCGCGATAACCTCCGGCTTTAGCTATTTCATAGCGGCAAGATTGTTGACCGACTTGCGCACATCCGACCGCAGGACTCGGGCGACGACGCTACCGACCGGCCCGCTGAGCACACCGCCTCTGAGATCAGCGTTGAGGTGAAACGTCGAACCAGGGTGGTTGTCGGCGACGTCCATTGCCACCGTGAGCCGGATCCCACCGCGGCCACGGCCCTGCAGCTCAATGGATTTCGGTTCATCGTATTGCGTGACGGTCCAGTGCACGAGGTTGCGAAAACCCTTGACCTTGACGCACGACGCGACTTCTGCGCCCTCCTCGATGGTCGACGGCACCTCGCCTCGCCATCCACCGAAAATCGTCAGCCACTCGCCGAATCGGCTCAAGTCAGAGGCCAGCTTCCATGCGGCCTGCGGTTCCAGGTCCGATGTCGTCGAAACATTCACGTGCGCCAAAGCTGGTCGCTCCTTTGAGAAAAGCCACTGGGGCGGACGGGCACACGCCACATCGCGGGAAGCCCCTTACCGGCTTTACATACCCGGGTGCCGGATCCCGGTAAACCCCAGCCTGATCAACCGCTCGCCGATATCGACGAACCGAGCGGATCGCGATTGGGGGTTACGTCGAGTTCACTCGCGGCAAACTGAATGTTTGTCACCGACCCAAGTACCTGAGGGACTAAGTTTTTCGTGAAGTCGGGGTCATCGAAGTGGGCACCGCCGGTGCTGACGAAGTGTTCGGTAGCGTCCTTGACGTCCGACGGAGGGCTGTAACGCTCAAGCGTGTCAGCGGCTTTGCGGGCCACATCTTTGTCGTTCGCGGCCAACAGGTCGGCGTTGGCGCCGTTGACGCCGACACATTGGCTGGAATCGAGTGTGGTCAGCGGTGCGGACGCCGTGGATTCCGTCGACGATGAGGACGAAGTCCCAGGCACAGACGACGAACTCTTCGTGGCGGAGCGGGACGAACTCGTTGTTTTGCTGGTGAACGAACAACCTGATATCAGCTTGCCGGCGACCAGCACTACCGCGAGCAACCACCGATGATTCGTGTAAACCTCCTGCACAGTCGGACGATCGGGTGAATGGCTATCGCACCGGCGAAGACTAGCTCACCCGCATAGACGCCGGAATGAATTTTCTCCGCTGGATATTGCCCCACTATGTGGTTTGCTTCGCTCGCCTACTGTTGCTGGGGAGCAAGGTTGCGGCACCGCCCGAGCGACATGCCGCGCGCCGCGTGCCAACCACTCCGAACCCGTCCGAGGGTCCTGTCGCTCAACGGATTTCGTGTGGCCATTCGCCAGAAAAGGCGGTCCTACGGCCAGGCTTCGTTCAATCGCGCGACGACGTCTATGACCTGTGCCGATTGCGCATGGGGCGCATCAATTTCGTCCGCAACGTATTGGGCGACGAAGCGTCGGATCTCGCCGTCGACGCCGCCGAGGATCCGCACCACCTCGCCGCGGAAGGACTTGGACGACACGTTGACGGTGATGTCCGAGGGACGCGGTTTCGCGACGTCGACGATCAGCAGCAACGGATCGGCGGCGCGCGCGGTGGCGCGCAGGGCGATGTCTCCGGAGACCACAAACCGCTGCTTATCGAGCCGCAAATCCAGCAGCAGGTCGATCGAGAGCGGAATGTGGATGACGAACGTGATGGTGTCGCCCAGACGCCGCGTCACCCGGGGGTCTTGGATCTTGACGTTCGCGCTGACCTTGGCAATCCCGCCGGGGCCCTGGGCGATCGGCTCCATGGCGAACTCGCTGCCCGCGATATCGGCGAAGGCTGCGGCGACCCGCTCAGGAGTGACGGCGACCTCGAAGAATTTGCGGCCGAACTCTTCGTAGGTGACATACTCGTGGTTTTGCATAGGCTTATACCGTCTCACGTCACCTGCCGGATAGACCGTTGATCTGCTCGCGTCGCAGCAATTTCGCGTCAGATACGACCTGGTAGACCCCCGAACGTGATCGCCACACGGCAGAGCCGCCGGTGCCCGCGCTGTCGGGTTGTGAACAACACCACACGTCGGCGCTTCGATTCGGTGTGTCGCTCGGTGTGCTGGGAGGCTTGAGGACTTGGAGGGTTGATGAACGCCGACGAATTTGCGGAGCCGCGCTCGTCCGCCGCTGCTCTCGGGCGAACGCTGACCTGGCTTGGCGGCGGATACTGGGGCGAGCTGGGTGAGCGTCATGAGCGGTCCAGCCACGCCGTTGGGGGCGCTGTCGTGCTCGTGGGAGCGATGCTGGCCTGGCTGGTCGCCGCGTTGGCGGTGAGCGAGTCGGCGCGTTGGTCGATGCTCGCCGTTGTCCCGTTGACGCTCGTCTTCGGCTTGCTGGTGGGCGCGGTGACCCGCGGTATGGCGTCTGGATCCTATTCGAGCCGGGCGAGCACCGCGGGGCGGGCGGCCGTCGCGGTGGCGGTCGGCGTTCTCGTCGGCGAGATCGCCGCGCTCGTGGTGTTTTCGGGTCCCGTCGACCGTCGCCTCGACGAGCAGGCCTCGCGCGTTGCCGATTCCACGCCCGCGGTCGCCGCGGCGTCGGCATCGCTGCAACAGACGCAAGACGCTCGAAGTGGCCTGGACGACGCGGTCGCACAGGCCCGGGCCAACCAGGACAAGGCCTTGATCGTCGCGCGCTGCGAATACAACCCCACCCCGGCCTGCCCGCAGACCAGGATCACCGGCGTACCCGGGACCGGCCCCGAAACACGAACGGCCAACCAGCTTCTCGATGATGCGCAACATGAGTTGGCCAATGCCTTAGCTGTTCGCGACCGTCAGGCGCCGGAGTTGGACGCCACGATCGCTCGTCAGCAACAGGCGGTGGCCGACGCCCGCCGAGGCGCGCTGACGGATGCCGGTCGCGGCCTCGGCGCGCGCTGGGTCGCGATGAACGACCTCACGCTCACCAGCGCCGGCGCTATGACGCTGCGGTTGTTGACCATCGCGTTCTTCGTCCTCCTCTACCTACTGCCACTGATACTGCGGCGATGGCGTGGCGAGACGACCCATGATCGTCATGCGACCGCCCGCGCGGAGCGCGACCGCGCCCAGCTCGATGCCGACACCGCAATTGCGATCAAGCGCGCGGAAGTTCGCCGCGAGGCCGAAATCCTCTGGGCCGAGCACCAACTCACGCAGGCCCGGATGGCCATCGAGGCGCAGACCGAGATCGACCGCGAGCAGCAGCGACGCCGGGTCGCGGCGGCACTGGAACCGCCGGTGCGGGCAACGTCGCATCGCGGGTTCGAGCAGGCAGCCGACGACATCTACTTGCCGATCGCGGCCGAAGCGGAGGCCGCCAGTCGCGCGATCACACAACCGCCCACGGGCGCAACCGATGCGCCGGCTCCGGCCGCACCGAACGTGGACAACCTGCCGGCACAGATCGAGGCGCCCGGCGCTGTCGAACCCCATGAAGAGCCTGCAACACCGCTGATCCCGTCGATACCGGATGCGACCCGTACCGCGGCGCGCTGGATTCGTCCGCTTGTGCCGCCCTTCGTGGCTCGGGTGATCGACACCACGACACACCCGCTGCGCACCGCCCGCCAGGTATTCGAAGAGGTTGAGGAGATTACCTTTTCGCTCAAGCGCACCCATCGGGTGACGCTCGACGCCGAGAGCTCCGAGGGGGCGGGCGACCACTCGTATGCCGCGGGTCCGGCCGGGCCGTCGCGCGACGAGCAGCCCTCCCGCCGCGCCTACCGCCGGGTGGGGGGCGGAGAAGAGCACGCATCGCTGCGGTTGTCCGGCAAGGACGACCTGTCACTCGCTGAAAGTGACAGCAAGCTCGAGTTGATGCAGCGCGACGGGCCCCGCGAGCTTCGTTCCCCCGAAAGGCCAAGGCAACTACCGCCCGGCAAATAGCCCGGCGGCGTTGGGCATTACTCGTCGCCGAAGTTCTGGTAGAGCTCCGGCAGGAAGCCGGCCAGGTGGTTCATCTCCTGTGCGCAGTGCACCAGCAGATTGCGAGCGTTGGTTTCCGGATTGCCGAGCACCCGTTCGGCGATCGGGCGCACCGCCTTGGACGCGACGTCGGGCGCCTTGCGCACCGCGATGTGTGGTCCGCCCATCCAGAACCGTGACCGCATCTCGGCTCCCTCCGGTGTCGACCTGACGTGGTGGATGAACCACCCGACATCCACCGGACCGTCGCTGGAACCCAGCCGGGCACAGATTGCCACCGCATCGTCGCCATCGGGTGGACAGCCCAGCTGTCCCGGGGCGACGAATTGTATTGCGCCATTAAGCCGGTTGGAGCCGATGTACTCGGTGATCAGCGACCAGCGGCCAACATAGCGATCGCTCCCCCGCCGTCCGGCCTCGTCACCGTCCTTCCACGCCGCGGAAAGGTGCGCGCGAGGATGCCAGAGCTTGTAGCGACGGGTGTCGGAGCCGTGCCAGCCGAACCACCACGACCACATCGACGGGGTGACCCCAGGCATGTCGGTGCGTACCGAGACCTGGTAGCTGCCGTCCTCGAGAACTCCGTAGCCATTCTCGGTCTGCTGGTAACCCTCGTCGGCCATGCTGCCGGCGTCCTCGTAGGCGAGCAGCGCCATACCGCCCTGCGGGCCGTGCTCTAGTGCTTCCACGACATGCTCTGGGAGCGAGGCCATTTCGGGGTTGAAGAACTTGCCGTAGGGCGTGTTGACGTCGTCGCCGCGGTAGCCGAGGTAGAGGTCGCCGGCCATCAGAGTCGTCCCATCCAGCTGTTGAACAGGCCGTCGGGGTCATAGGCGGCCCGCACCTCGTCGAGACGAGCCATGGCCTCGTCACTTGCGAACCGCGCCGGACGACGGCCGAGGTTCTCATCGGCAAGTTGAATTCCACTGGCCAGATGTGACATCGCGGCCATGTTCGACTGCGCCCAGTCGGCGTACTTCGCTTCGTCGGCCGGGTCCTTCCACGAGCCGTAGAGCGCCAGGTAGATATCGTCTTCAACGCTGTATGCCATGTCTTGGCGGCGTGGCACCGGCCCCCAATTCAGCCAGAGGAAGTGCGCAGGATGGGGAGGCATGGTGTCGAGGATGTTTCGGATGCCCGGGAGCAGATCGGCGGCCGATGCCGACGTCCACATGTTGTCCACGGCGTAGTAATGGTCGGACAGATAGTGAGTCATCGCGATGTCATACCAGGTAGGCAAATCGGTTGGCATATAAGGGATCTTGACGAGAGCCTTATCGGCGACCGGGCAGCTCCCGAAGATGGCGAGCGCCTTTTCGGCCTCTTCCTCGGAGTCGGCGAACGCGGGTGATGCAAATGAGATGACGGGGCTCTCGATTCCCATGGTCGGCTCACCCCGCGAAGCGACGGCTTGTAGTTCCACCCGAGGGTCCACTTCGGCGCCGATGCTGCGGGCCCACGTGTAGACCTCGTCCGCCAGCTCGAAGGGATAGAGATAGGCGCTGGTACCACAGACGGCGGGACGCGGATACAGCTTGAGGTGATAGGACGTGACGACGCCGAAAAAGCCGGAGCCGGCGCCGCGGGCAGCCCAGTAAAGGTCGGCGTGATTGTCCTCGTTGCAGTGGATCTGCTCGCCGTCGGCAGTAACGACATCGACGCCGATCACGCTCTCGCAGGCCGGACCATAGATTCGGCTGTTCCAGCCGTAGCCGCCCTGCAGCAGATAACCGCCGAGACAGACGCCCTTGCAGTGGCCTCCGGGGAAAAACAGGCCCTGCTCTTGGAGGTCTGCCATGAGCAGGCTGCCACCCTTACCAGGACCGACGACTGCACGGCTCTTCTCTACGTCGATCGTCGCGTGGTTGAGACGGCTGACGTCGAGCAGCACAGCGCCGTCGCGAAGATGGCTTGCGGCAAAACTGTGCCCACCCGAGACGATGCTGACGTTGTGGCCGTTGGATTTGGCGTAGTGGAGACCCGCGATGATGTCGTCGGCATCGACGGCCTGCACGATCACCTCGGGATAGCGCTCGGGCACTCGCGCGTGCCAAACCGTTGCACTGCGGGCGGCCTCATAACCGTCGTCGCCGCGGAAAAAGTGTCGCCCTGCAGGTAACCCACTCATCTAGGTCCCTCCTACGATCCGGATAACGGTTCTACTAAATCCGTAATGCGGAACACTATAGTGAAGGTGTGCCGCCTGCGGAACCGGATCAGCCAACGAATCGCGACGAGGGCATCCAAGTCCTGCGCCGTGCCACCGCCGCGCTCGATGAGATCGCGGCGGAGCCCGGACGGTTGCGCCTCGTCGACCTCGGTGAGCGGCTTGGGTTGGCCAAGTCGACAACGCGCCGCTTGCTCGTCGGCCTGGTCGAGGTCGGGTTGGCCAGTGTGGATTCGCAGGGGCATTTTTCGCTTGGCGAGCGCCTGCTGGGCTTCGGCAGTGCCGCCGGGGCGCACGTCTCGGCGATCTTCCGGCCGACGATCGAGCGGGTAGCGCGGGCAACCGACGGCGAAACCGTTGACCTGTCCATCCTGCGTGGACAACGAATGTGGTTCGTCGACCAGATCGAATCGTCACACCGGCTGCGCGCGGTGTCGGCTGTCGGCGTGCGTTTCCCGTTGGAGGTGACCGCCAACGGCAAGGCGGCGCTCGCCGCTTTACCCGATGCCGATGTCGAGACCGCGCTCTCCAAGTTCAGCCCCGATATCACCGACGGGCTGCGTCGCGAGATCGCCGAGATTCGTTGCAGCGGAATCGCTTTCGATCGTGAGGAACACACCGCGGGGATTTCGGCGGCCGCCGTCGCCCGCCGCGTGATGGGCGACAACGTGATCGCCATATCGGTGCCGGCACCTACCGACCGCTTCCTGGAGAAGGAGCAGCGCATCGTCGAAGCATTGCGCATCGCGGCCGACTCGCCGGCGTGGAGCCGTTGACGAGACGTGAAGTCGTGATGAAGATCAGCTAACTCGATGCCGCTACAGCGGCAACGAGCTTCGGAACTTGGCGATTGAGGCTGCCACTTGCCCGCTGACAACTGCGGGGTCCTTCGGCTGGGGCGCGGTGGCGAATGTTACAGCCAGTCCGGCGACGGCCCGGTCGGCCAGTGGTTGCCATTCGTCTTGCCAGCGCGCCAGCACGTCACGGTTAGCGGGATTGGCCGCGACACTGTAGCGGGCCAATTCGGCCGACCAGGCTTGGCTGCGGGCGGTGTCCACGCCCGACTCCTGCAGCAGGGCAGCCGTCAGCCCATCACCGTGAGCCGCGGCCAATTCCGCGAGGGCTTCCTTGAACAGGGCATCGAGGGTCGGCTTGACGACCAGGTTCAGGGCGGTGAATGCTTCACCCCAGTCGTAGGCAAGCAGTAGCCGCTCTAGCGCTTCACGTGCCGGTTGCCAGGCATCGTCGAGCTCCCAAATCTGGCGTGTCGCTTCGGAATTGGCCAGCTGTGGACCATGGGACAGCGACAACGACTTGGCGCGATAGGCGATCCACTGCAACGCGCGTAACTCGTCGGCGGCCTGGAAGAACGCGGCGTTGGTGATGTAGGCGCTGGGAGCCAACTGTCCGAGATAAAGTCCGGTGATCTGCAGGACGTGAAAGAGGAACCGCGCAGGGACGTACAGACGCTCGAGCACCGCAACCCACGCCGGGTCGAGGTGCTCGTCGTGGTCAAGAGATTCGTAGTGGTCGACAACCCCTTCGGCATATATCTCGCGGTCATGCTGTAACGCGATGTAGCGCCGGTAGTTCAGCGCCGCCGGATCGCGAAAACCTTCCCAGTCATCGGCATGCAGCGGAGATCCTTCGCGATGCTTGAGATACCAGCGATTGATCGGGGTGTCAGGGTCCAGGTCGAACGGCGCGGGCTTCCGGTTGAAGTGGTAGTGGAAGTTGCCCGTGACGATTTCGTATTCGGTGGGTTTGCGCCGGGTATCGCCGGCGATACTCCAGGTCTTCAGTGCACGCGGTGCCCTGGTGGTCATTGCCTCAGTCCTCTCGTTCCAGGTACCAGTGCAGTTCATCGTCGCCCACGTAGCGCATCCGACCGGCGAATCCGGCAATGGCAGGCTCCAATGACGCCAACGGGATTGGTTCGCCTGCAGCCCATTCCAGGCTGCTGCGGGTAACTCGGAGAAACGACGGTGCGTGGATACGGACGTAGCCCGCATGATCCTCGACCAGGATGTCGGCTTCGGGGTTATCGGCCCGTATCGCCTCGGTCAGGGCGTCGACAACGTCGGAGTCGACCCCCCGGACGATTGGTCCAACAAGCTTGCGTTCGGCCGTCGACGGGGTCATCGGTTTGCTCCATTCTGCGGTACCGCTACCGCTATGCGGTCGCCTTCGCGGCGAACCTGATAGCACCGCAGTTGGCAGGTATCGGGATTGAGCCCCGCGCCCGTGCTGAGGTTGAATTCCCAGCTGTGCGCCGAGCAGGTCAACACCTCGCCGTCGACATCTCCGTCGGCCAGCGGGAAGCCTGCGTGCGGACAGTTCCCCTCGAAGGCGCGAATCTCACCGCTTCGCAAGTGCACCAGAAGGATTGGCAGGTCGTCGACGTAGAATTCACCGACATCGCCTTCCCATAGGTCATCAATCGTGGCCACAAATCTCCAATCGGCGGTCCAGCCGGGCTCGCTGTCAATCACGGTAGAAGACCTCGATGTGGTCCAACGGTTGGACACCCGAGGCGCCAATAATGGTTTCGGGGGCCAAGATTCGGCCGTCGTGGCGAACGCGAAGCGGCGCGTCTCGCCGTGCGACGCGGTGGCCGACGACATGGTGTGCGACCTGCTGGCCCACCTGCTCGACGGTGTCGCCGTCGTCCACCGGGACCAGTAGCTCAAGGACGTCGCCGACAAAAAGTGCGGTGAGGGGAAGTAGCGCCATCTGAGGCTTCCTTAGTCTTTCCGCGCCCAGGCATAGTTGTCGGCGTCTTGCCCTTGCTCTTCGGGCGAGAGGCCGAAGTACTGCAGCACGGTGCTCAGGTCGGGGGGGCTGATTTCGCCGGACAGCACCCGGTCGATGAGCGACTGGTGGCCGGCGAATCGGTCCGGCCGCTGTGTGAAGATCCAGCGGCAGGGTTCCGAGCAGAACAAGTACTTGCGCCCGTTATGGACGTGGGTCGGCGGTGCCGCGTCGGTGTGTGCGCCGACGATGACGCCCGCCGACCGGACGACCGGCAGCTGGCACAGGTTGCAGGTGATCGGCAACGTTTCCGGCAATGTCGCCGCGATATCTCCGTTGCGGACGTTTTCGGTGATGACGTCCCATTGGCGACCGAAATCCCGATTCCAACCCGGATACTTCTCCTCCAGCCAGAGTCGTTCGGCCTTCGACACACCGGCGTCGGGATTCCACCACACCGTGGGGCGGTAGTACCACACGCCTAGGTGGATGGCGTGGTGATACCACGTCAGTTCGTTGATGAACTCTTCCCAGTACCAGGGATAGTCCAGCCCGAAATCGCGGAACTGGTCGGCGAATTGTTTGACCACCCAGTCCTCGATGAACTCCTTGAACGACATCCGGCGGCTCTCCAGCGGCGTGTAGTAGTCCATGGAAAGACCGGTCAACAGCGCGAAGATATGCCAAGACCGCCAGAACATGTGGTCGATCAGGAACTGCCCCCACTCTTGCTCGCCGTTCTCGATGAGCACCTTGATCGTCGGCTCACCCTGCTGGGCGTGGCGCGCCTCATCGGTTTGTATTGACGAGATCAGGGCACCGAACTCCAGGTCGCCCACGTCGATTGCATCGGCGGCCATACCGAGGAATTGCAAGTTGGTGAAACCGGTTTCGAGCGTGAAGGTCAGCTGCAAAGCAATCGACAAGGCGTCGTTGGCCACGAACATGTCGTCGAACAGGTAGCGCACCGCCAAGACGATCCAGTTGTTGGTGTGAAACGCCTTCAACGCCCAGTCCCCGCGTGGCTCCTTGTCGAGCAACCCATACGGGAAAAACGCTTGGATCTGTCCGTGCCGGACCTCATCGAGAGTGCCGAACGTCGCCGTGTTGCGCCAGGCCGCTGCGCGGCCGAAGCGTCCCATCCTCGCCTCGCCGATCGAGGCCAGGTATTCGGGCATCGTTATCGCGCCATAGTGCGCGACAAAGACGGATTTCCAGCCGGGATCGAGTTGGTCGAACAGCTTTGAGCGGCGGACCGTATTTTTCAGCGAGTACGTCGTGGTGTCCTTGGTGACCTGATTGTGCACATACTCGCGGTAGCTCACCTTGTAGGGCTCGTCCCATTTCAGCCAGCCCTCGGACGACACGCGATGAGTTCCGGAGAGCCCTTCGGGGAACACTTCGTCTTCGGTCACGTAGCGGAACGTCCAGTTGGTGTCGCGAGCGAGGTCATACCAGTCGCTGCGAGATAGCTTCGGCATGGGCTGAATCCTTGGTTCGGTGCTGGGCAGTGCAACGGGTATCCGTATTTCTCGATCGTAGCTACGATACAAAGGAGTCCTACATATTCAATCAAGCTGATTCGTACGGGTGCCGGCAATAGCCTGATCGATAACGATTTACCGCGAAGGATTCAGAGCAGCGCACGAACTCAATGAGGAGCCACCACATGCATCAGTCGGTTCAACACATCGATCCGCTCATCTCGGTGCTGTCGCCAGGCGCACTGATCGGAGCCGGCTACTGAAGCACGAAGGGGAACGCCACCCCAGCCTGGATTCGAAAGTTGTCGCCGCGCTCGACCGCGTCGGTGATTCACTGCACGTTCTGGCGCGGCGTGCAGCAGAGCGCCATGACCTGTCCGGCACCCAGATGCGGGTTCTGGTCTGGCTTTATGTGGGGCCTCCGCCACCGGCGCGCAGCACGGCGCTGGCTCGCGAACTCAATGTGTCAGACCCCACGGTCAGCGATGCTGTCGCCGCGTTGCTTCGCAAGAAGCTGCTGATTCGTCGTCGTGACCCGCTTGATGGTCGCAGCCAACAGCTGGTACTCACGCCGGCGGGACAGCGCACGGCCGCGATGGTGTCGCGGTGGACCGCCCCGGCGGAGGTGGCCGCGTCGCGGCTCGATCGAGTTGACGCAGAGGTACTTCTGGACGGACTGGTAAAGCTGCTCAGCGAATTGCATGACGCCGATCTGGTTCCGGTCAGTCGAGCCTGCAGCACGTGCGCCCAGCTGGAGATACTGGATGCACAACATCGCAAATATTGGTGTGCGTTCTACGACACCGCGCTGCCTGTTGACGAGCTGCGCGTCGATTGCGTCGATCACGTTGCCGCAGAGGGTCGTTAGCGCTTGACCGAGGTGGCCGACACCGGGGACATGCGCTGCTCGCCGACTCGCTCCGGCGGTCACGCCCAGCAGATGGTGCTCGTCGATTTGTGGTCCCGTGCCAAAGGTGACGATCGCGTCACCTGATCAAGGTGATGCCGTGATCGATTGTGTTGACCGACGGGATTGGCTCGCTTTTCCGACGGCGTCGGGAGCTCCGGGATCTGGCCGGCCAATGCAGCTCGAGAGGCTGAACCTCGTGCGCAGCGGGATGCTGGCCTACTTCGGGCAAAAGATGGTTGGCAACGGCCAAGGCACCCCCCGGAACCTCGGCCGCGCCAAGTTCTTGATCACTACTCAACAGGTGGCCATGGACGACCGGGTGAACAGCTGACCCCACTCGTGGCGCGCCGCAGACTGGGCCTCGGCGAAGCTGGACGTCTTCTCGCCGTCGCCCGCCAGATGGACAAGCGCCCACGCCATGGCGAACACCGGCACCCGGTGCCGCACCGCCGCAGTCTGCAATTCGTCGAGAGCCACGTCCGAGCGGCACCGGCGAAGTCCGATGATGATCCCCCGCGCGGTATCAAGGATGCGGCCAGAGCCGGGGCCGCACGAAGTCTGCGCGGGAACCCAGTTCGCCATCATGCTGTGCATACCTCCTGTTACGCGCCAACGAATCCGCTACCCCACATAGCGGACAAGAATCCTTGCAAGTACCCATAACTCGCAAACATGATTCTCAAAGGCGCCTTGTGCCATGATTTGTCGAATCAGGCCGATGTGCCATACCGCAGCTGGCATCGATACGCGCTTGTGACCGTGTCGAGACGAATTCGGTTGCTACCTGATAAGCGCACGCGACGACGCGATCGAGGACACCGACCGACGTTTGCTCGGCGACTTGCTGGGCGTTAATGCCAATTCCGGCGTCCGCGTCGATATGGAACGTCGAGCAGAATCGGGTTGAACTCATCAGTGCCCGAACGTATCCGGACCGACGGTGGCACGTGCCCTATTATCGGGGCCGCGTCAAGAAATAGGTGATTATGCTCCCAATTAGCCTGCGAGAGAAAATAACTCGTCGAAACCGGCGACGATAGAGTCATACAAGACGTCGTAGTCGGGTATCGCAGCGGTATCGACATTGATGCCCAGAGCGCAGGTGTCGACGTAGGTCAGCAGCGTGACATTGACTGACGAGCCGATCGTCGGGCCGAACGCGTACTGCGCGCGAACCGCCGCCCCGCCCAGGAAGACCCGCACCGGAACCCCCGGCACGTCGCTGGCCAGGAAATCGACGTGGCGTAGTACCGAACCGATGTACCACCTCGGCATCAGGTTCAGAGCGCCGGCAATCAACTGCGTGTAGGGCAGCGATCGTTCATCGCGTACCGCGCCGGTGCGCTCGTGGATTGCCCTGATTCGTGTTGCTGGGTCGGCCTCGCCCACGGGCACGTCAAAGCGCATCAGCGTGATCCGGTTACCGCCCATGTCATCGGCCGCGGTCCGTAGGCTGATCGGCATCGTGAGGTGTAGGTCGCCGACCGTGACGCCGTGTTTCTCGTGGTATATGCGTAATCCACCAGCCACGCCGGCCACAAACGCGTCGTTCAATGCGCCATCGCACCGATGCGCCGCATCTCGTAGCAGTGACAACGGGACGTCGTACACCCCGAGACGCCGGACCATGCCGCGCTCGGTTACCAGCCGAGACCCGGTTCGGGTTATCGGCCGAACCGTCCGGTAGACCGACGCCGCGATGGCGGTTGCCGACCGGACCGTCGCCACAGGCCGCCGAACACTGCCGTATAGCAGGCGCGGCGCCGCCTTAACTGCACCCGTCAAGGCGTTACCGAGCAGGCCGACGTCGTAGCGCCAGGCGTCGCGGTAACCCCCAAGCAGCGATGGCCTGGATACCTCCGGCTCGGGCGGTAACGGTTCACGCTCATACAGCTCTTCGGAAAGGTTGAACAGGTTCATCGCGATCTGGACGCCGCCGATTCCATCGGTGAGGGCATGGTGGAACTTGCAGATCATTGCCGCGCCATCGTCGTCCAGGCCATCGATCAGCGTCACCTCCCAGAGCGCCCGGGCCCGGTCGAAGTCCTGCATCTCGGCTAAACGGGCCATCTCGAGTACGTCGTCGAGCGTGCCGGCCCCGGAGCAGGCAGTTCGCCGGATGTGGTAGTCGAGGTCGAAGTCCCGGACATACTCCCACCGCGGCGGGGCCGGCGGCGCCGACGCCACGACCCGCTGCCGAAACATCGGCAGCTTGCGGCTGACCAGGTCGAATCGTTCGCGCACCGCATCCCAGTCCGGGGATCGATCCAGCAACACGATGCTGACCACGGTTGATCGCAGCCGTGGATCACTTTCCATCGCCCAGGTGAAGGCGTCGCTGTTGCGCATAAATGCAGTCATGGTGCTTCATGCACAAACCTACGGCCGGTGGTGGCCAACGTCACCATATTATTGGCACACAATGACTTTGGTCCTTCGAGATAGGGCCATTTGTCAACAGCCGGCGAGGCAGTGACTTGGAAAGCGACGCGCATCCGCTCGTCCGACGCCCGCACCAGCACCACTGTCAAAGGACCGCGTTGAGATCCTTCGCCTTGGCGATGTCATCCCACTCGACGCCGAGTTCGAGCAGAATTTCCTCGGTGTGCTGACCATGCTCTGGGGCGCGGGCCGGAGTGGGCGGCGTCTCGTCGAATTGAACAGGCGCGGCAACGATTCGGTATTTCTCGCCGTAGTCGTCGATGTTCGTCACGACGTACCCGTTGGGCTCCACCTGCGGATCGTTGAGGGTCTCCCGCGGTGTTGCCAGCGCACCCCAGACGCCCGGCTCCTCGGCGAGCACCTGCTGCCAGTGCGAGAGATCGTGGCTGGCAAATGTATTCGCCACGATCTCGGTGGCCGCGGCGGCGTTGGCGATCAGGTTGCTCGATGGCACGAATCGCTCGTCGGCAACCAGTTCGGGCAGACCGATCCGCTCGCAGAAGCCGGCCCAGAATTTGTCGGGCTGCAGGAACACCAACTGGATCCATCGGCCGTCTTTTGTCTTGTACCGGTTCACGAGTGGATTGATCGCCAGCCCGGGCGGCGCCCCCGGAATGCCGTCGATATCGAAGAAGTCCGCCGCCGAAATCGACGGCGCGATGGCCCACATCGCCTGAGCCAGCAGCGACGAGTCGACGATGGTCGGCTCACCGGTGCGCTCCCGGTGGAACAATGCGGCGCACACGCCGCCGGCCAGCGTTGCGCCGCCCTGCAGATCACCGAATCCGGGTCCCTGGACGGCGGGGGTATCGGTGCCGAACGGGGTAAGCGTGTAGGCGACCCCGCCGCGCGCCAGATACGTCGCGGCGTCGAAGCCACCACGATCCCGGTCTGGGCCTCGCACCCCCAGGCCGGTGCCGCGGGCGATGATGATCTTCGGGTTGAACGCGCGGATGTCCTCGACGGTCAGGCGCGCCCGCTCGAGGGCGCCGGGCAGCCAGTTGGTCAGAAACACATCCGCCGTGGCCAGCAGGCGACCGAACAACTCGCGCCCCACCTCGGACTTGACGTCGATCGCAATGCTGCGCTTGCCGCGATTGCCCAGCTCCAGGATGAAGTCGGCATCAGGCCGGGCCGCCTCGCGGGTGAACCCGCCAACGACCAGCGCGCGCCCGGGATCCCCGAACGCGACACCCTCCACCTTGATGACGTCGGCGCCCCAGTCCGACAACGCCGCCCCGGCCGAGGGGACATAGGTCCACGACGCCAACTCGACGATCCGGACACCGCTAAGCACGCCTGACATGGGCCAATCCCCTCCGTCAGCATTCCTTGCTATTTTAGATATTCTAGTTACTGTAAGGCATATTGATAGCCCGTCCGCAGCCACGCGTAGTCGTTCATTTCAGCGATGGAGCCGGCCCTTGTCAGAACTCAGCCCAGGTCAGCGGATGTCGACCGATTCGACCCGACCTCATGCGTGGGCGACTGTGCTCGTGAACGACTTTGGACCCCGGCGGCGGCCGTCGGCGTAGGGCACGAGACGAAGGACGGGCGATGGGCAGGGTAACCGGCAAAGTGGCCGTGATCAGCGGGGCCGCGCGCGGCCAGGGACGGTCGCACGCACGGATGCTGGCCGCAGAAGGCGCGGACATCATCGCGGTGGATTTGTGCGCAGACATCGAGACCAACGAGTATCCGCTGGCCCGGCCCGAAGATCTGGACGAGACGGCGCGACTGGTCGAAAAGGAAGGACAGCGGGCATTCACGGCGATCGCCGATGTGCGCGACCGGGTGGCGCTGTCCGCCGCGATCGATGAGGGCGTCGCCGAGTTCGGGCACCTGGACGTGGTGGTCGCCAACGCCGGCATCTGCCCGCTCACCGCGGGTCTGCCCCCGCATGCCTTCGCCGACGCAGTGGACGTCGACCTGCTCGGCGTGCTCAATCTGGTTCACGCCAGCCTCAAGCATCTGCAAGCCGGGGCGTCGATCATCGTGATCGGCTCCAACGCGGCATTCATGTCCTCGATGAACACCGGCGGGATCGACGGCGGCCCGGGCGGAGCCGGGTATGCCTTCGCGAAACTGGCTGCCGCACACTACGTCAACGACTTTGCCCTGGCGCTTTCTCGGTTCTCCATCCGGATGAACGCGGTGCACCCGACCAACGTCAACACCGACATGCTGCACAGTGCGCCGATGTACCGGGCCTTCCGGCCCGACTTGAAGAACCCCACCCGCGAGGACGCCGAACCGGTTTTCCCGTTCGTGCAGGCGATGCCGATCCCCTACGTCGAACCCGAGGACATCAGCGAAGCCGTGCTCTTCCTGGCCTCAGACGCGGCGCGCTACATCACCGGACAGCAGTTACGCGTCGACGGTGGCGGTTTCCTCAAAGTCAAGCCCTGGTCAGGCGCATGACACGGACAGCTCCATTCGGATTGCACCGCAACGGAACTCCACAATGACCGAAAATCACTCCCTGCAAATTCAGCGTCGCCTTTACGAGCTGATGGTCTTGATGAAAGCCGCCGACGACCGGCTTTCCAAAGGCATCGGCACCGGTGAATTCATGTGTGTGTACTGGCCTTCCCGCGGCCAGGAGGCGATCGCCGCGGCGATGGGCACCGCGCTACGGCCCGACGACCAGTTGGTGACCACCTACCGTGGCCTGCACGATCTCATCGGCAAGGGGGTGCCGCTCGAGGAGATCTACGGCGAGATGATGGGACGCACCATCGGCGCCAGCCGCGGCAAGGGCGGCACCATGCACATCGCCAAACCCGAGGTCGGCGTGATGCTCTCGACCGGCATCGTCGGAGCCGGACCGCCGGTGGCGGTGGGCCTGGCGATGGCCGCCAAGCGCAAGGGCCTCGACCGCGTCACGGTGGTCAGCTTCGGGGACGGGGCCACCAACACCGGTTCCTTCCACGAGGCGGCCAACATGGCCGCGCTCTGGGATCTGCCGCTGGTGTTCGTGTGCCAGAACAATCTCTACGCCGAGATGACGCCAACCAGCGACACCATGAAGATCGAACACGTCGCCGACCGGGCGGCCGGATACGGCATGCCGGGCGTTCGCGTCGACGGAAACGACCCGCTCGCCGTGAAATCCGCGCTCGACGAAGCGCTTCGGCGCGCACGCACCGGCGGCGGCCCGACCTTTATCGAGTGCGTCACGTTCCGGTTCCGTGGCCACTACTTCGGTGACCGAATGCCCTACATCCCCAAGGAGCAGATGGCCTCGGCGTTGGCGGCGGACCCGCTGCCGCGGTTCCGCAACCGGCTCGCCAACACCAGCGTCTGCAGCCAGGACGAGCTCGACCGCATCGAACAAGACGCCTTGCAGGCCGTGGAAGCGGCCTTGAGCGCGGTCATGAGCTCCGATTCCCCTACGGTCGCCGAACTCGACCAGGACGTGTACGCAACCCCGATCAAGTATCCGGTGTGAGGTCATGCAAGAAAAGGAAATGACGATGCGTGAGGCGCTGAATCTCGCGCTGGATCAGGCGATGCAGGCCGACGATCGGGTGTTCTTGCTCGGAGAGGACATCGCCGATCCCGGCGCGTCCGGCCCGACCGCCGGGTTGTCGACGAAGTATGGCCACGACCGGGTCTTGGACACACCGATCTCGGAGGCCGCGATCGTCGGTGCGGCAATAGGTGCGGCGATCGACGGACTGCTGCCGGTGGCCGAGATCATGATCATGGACTTCATCGGCATCGCCGCGGACCAGCTGATCAACAACGCCGCCAAGCTACGGTTCATGACGGCCGGGCGCACCACGGCGCCGATCACCATCCGGACCCAGGTCTACGCCGGGCTGGCCACCGGGGCCACACACTCGCAGAGCTTGGAGGCGTGGTTCATGCACATCCCCGGAATGAAGGTGATCGTGCCTGCCACCCCGCGCGACGGCAAGGGGCTACTGACCGCGGCCATCTTCGACGAAGACCCCTGCCTGTTCATCGAAACGATCCGCTTGCAAAGCAAGAAGGGCCCCGTCCCGGTTGATGCAGGGTTCTCAATACCGTTGGGGCAGGCCGACATCAAGCGGCCGGGCGGCGACGTGAGCTTGATCTCTTACGGACGCAGCGTGCACGACGCGCTCGCCGCGGCCGACACGCTGGCCGAACGGGGGGTCAGCGCCGAAGTCGTCGACCTGCGCACGCTGGTGCCCCTCGACGTCGACACCATCGTCGAATCCGTCCGCCGCACAAGGCGAGCCGTGGTTGTGCACGATGCTGTCCAATTCGCCGGCCCCGGCGCCGAGATCGCCGCCATCCTGCACTCAGAATTGTTCGGCGAGCTCGCCGCCCCGGTCGAACGCGTCGCTGCCAGGTTCGTCCCCAACCCGGCTGCCGCGGCGCTCGAGGCGCAGGTCTACCCGTCGCCGGCCCGCATCGTCGAGGCCGCGCAACGGACCCTCGAGAATGCTAAAGCACTTGGCTGACTTCGTAATTCGCATCCCGCGGGTCTCAGTGGCCGTCGCCGAGGCCGAGCTCACCGGTCTGCTCGTCGACGCCGGCGAGCAGGTCGAAGAGGGCATGCCGATCTACGTGATCGCCACCGAGAAAGTGGAACAGGAAATCGAGGCCGGCGCGTCCGGCACCGTGCAATGGACGGGCGAGGTCGGGAAGACCTACGACATCGGCGCCGAAATCGGCGTCATCACCTCATAACGAAAGGGTGCGCATATGGATCTGAACGAGACCCGCGAGAGAATCATCTACCAGAAGGATGGGGCCATCGCGAAGATCACGCTGAACTGGCCGGAGAAGGCGAACGCCCAAGACCAGAAGCTTGCCGAAGAAGTCGACGCCGCGCTCCTGGACGCCGACCGCGACTACGACATCAAGGTTTTGGTGCTCAAGGCCAATGGCAAAGGATTCTGCTCCGGGCACGCCATCGGCAATAACGCCGTCGACTATCCGGCGTTCGTGGAGAACGCCATGGTGACGGGCAACCCATGGAAGGCGCAGTCGGATCTCTTCGTCAAGCCGACCCTGAATCTGTGGGAGTTCTCCAAGCCGACCATCGCGCAAGTCCATGGCTACTGTGTGGGCGGGGGTACGCACATGGGTCTGACCACCGACATCGTCATCGCCGCCGAGGACGCCTACTTCTCGTACCCGCCCCTGCAGGGGTTCGGCATGCCATCCGGTGAATGTTCCATTGAGCCTTGGGTTTTCATGAACTGGCGCCGGGCCGCCTACTACCTCTTCACCGCCGAGGTTATCGACGCCAAGAAGGCGCTGGAGGTCGGCCTCGTCAACGAGGTGGTCAAGCGCGAGGACCTGGACGACCGCGTGGACGCGATCGCCCGTCACATTGCCCAGGCACCGTTGACGACGCTGATGCTCACCAAGGCCAACCTGAAGCGGGCCTGGGAACTGATGGGCATGCGGGTGCACTGGCAGAGCTCTAACGATCTCGTCGCGCTGGCATCGGTCAGCAAGGATGTGCAGGAACTCATTCAAACGGTATTCAAGGACAAGGTGCTGCCGTCCGAGCAAGCTCGGCGCCAGGCCGCCGCGGCCGCCGCACCGACCGACGGCGCCGCAACGTAACGTCGAGGTCAGCTCGTGAACATCGCCGATCACGCAACCAGCGCTGCGGCTTCGCCGGCGCTGATACTGCCCGACGGCGGTGCCATCGCGTTCGGCGAGCTGTATGCCAGGAGCCGCCGCGTCGCCGCGGTGTTGCACCGCGCGGGGCTGCGCCGCGGCGACGGCGTGGCCCTGGTCCTGCCGAATCGGCCCGAGTTCTTCGAAATCACCTGGGGATGCCAGCTTTCCGGGCTCTACTACACCGCCGTCAATACCCACTTCACGCCCGAGGAGGTTGCCTATGTCATCGACGACTGTGACGCCAAGGCGGTGTTCATCGACGCCACGATGACCGACCTCGCCGCCCACATCCGTGCGGTCAATACCGACGTGGACGTCAGGATCACCATCGGGGGCGTGCTGACCGGCTGGCAGACCTACGACGAGGTCCTGTCCGGGGCGGGCGATGCGCCACCGATCTCCGACGGCTCGGAGATGCTCTACTCATCCGGCACGACGGGACGGCCAAAGGCCGTCCGCCGCACGCTCCCTGCCGACGGCAACGGATCCTGGGCGCAATCGGTGCTGGAAATGGCGCTGACGCACCGCTACGACATGACCCCGGCCAGCGTGTACCTATCGCCCGCGCCGCTGTATCACGCCGCCGGGGTGAACTACACCATGGCGGTCAACCGGGTGGGCGCCGCGGCCATCATCATGGAAAAGTTCGACGCCGAGACCGTGCTGCGGCTGATCGAGACCCACCGCGTCACCCATGCCCAGTTCGTGCCGACGATGTTCGTGCGGATGCTCAAGCTGCCCGACGCGATCCGGAGAAAATACGACGTCTCCAGTTTGCAGTACGTGATCCATGCGGCCGCACCCTGCCCGGTGGACGTCAAGCATCAGATGATGGAGTGGTTCGGGCCGATCATCCACGAATATTACGGCGGGACAGAAGGATTCGCCGGGACGACGATCGGTCCGCAGGAATGGCTGGCCCACCCCGGCTCGGTGGGGATACCGATGTCCCCGGTACACGTGATCGGCGACGCCGGCGAGGAGCTTCCCGTCGGGCAGGCTGGAGAGCTTTACTTCGAAGGTGGACCCGACTTCGAATACTTCAAGGATCCCGCCAAGACCGCGTCGGTCTACAACGAACGCGGGTGGCGATCGCTCGGGGACATGGGCTACGTGGATGCGGATGGATACATGTACCTGACCGACCGGTCCACGTTCATGATCGTCTCCGGCGGGGTCAACATCTATCCCCAGGAGGCGGAGAACCTGCTGGTGATGCATCCCAAATTGGTTGATGCGGCGGTGTTCGGCGTTCCCAACGAGGAGTTCGGCGAGGAGGTCAAGGCCGTCGTGCAACCGGTTGCCGGCATCGCCGCCGGCCCCGAACTCGAAGCCGAGCTCATCGAGTACTGCCGAACCCACCTGGCGGGCTACAAGTGTCCGCGCAGCATCGAATTCGATCCGGAGTTGCCCCGGGACCCGAATGGAAAGCTCTACAAGAGGCGCATCCGCGAACGCTATTGGCAGGGCCGCGCGTCGCGGATCGTGTGAGCTGGATGGAGATGATGGAGTGAGCACCCTGGACAACGCCGTGAATTGGGAGCCGCTACCGGTGCCGTGGGCGGTACAGACCGCCGACCGGATTCCCAAGCAGCGGTATTACGACCCCGAGTTCTACGCGCTCGAGAACGAGCTGTTCTGGCCGCGCGTCTGGCAGATGGCCTGCCGGCTCGAGGAGATCCCCAAGCCCGGCGACTTCGTCGAGTACGAGATCCTCGATGACTCCATCATCGTGGTTCGCCTGGATGCCAACACCGTGCGCGCCTACCACAACGCGTGTCGGCATCGCGGCGTAAAGCTGGTGGAAGGCAACGGCAATCGGCGTACGTTCGTGTGCCCGTTCCACGGCTGGTGTTGGGGCATCGACGGACACAACACGTTTGTGCTCCGGCCTGAGGAGTTCGACGAACACAACCTGAACCCCGGCGATCTTCGCCTGGTCGGAGTCAGGTGCGAGCTATGGGGCGGTTGCGCGTGGATCAACCTCGACGACGCCGCTCCGCCGCTGCGTGACTGCTTCGAGCCGTTCGCGACGATCTACGACGCGTGGAAGGTCGAGTCGCTGCGCGTCGAGTGGTGGCAATCGTGCCGGCTTCCGGTGAATTGGAAGCTGGCAACCGCTGCGTTCATGGAGGGCTATCACGTCCCGCAGACGCACCCGCAACTGTTGCCTTCGAGCATGCCAAAGCCCGCGTCCAAGACGTCGAAGCCGCCCGGACTCACCCAGACCAACCTCTACTTCATGCGCACCCTCGGCGAGGGCATGGCCGGCATGACACACGAGAACGACATCCGCGTCGCCGAGGGCCTGCAGAACATCGAGCTACCAACCGATCCGGCCGCGGCGATGGCCACGTGGCGCAGCACGCTCAACGACGCCATCGTCGACTGGCATCGGGCCCGCGGCTGCGACATGCCCGACCTCAACGACTTGGCGCGACGCGGCATCGTCGAGGCCATCAATTTCGCTTTCCCGCACTACTTCCTACTACCTCAGTACAGCAGCGCGTCGTCCTACCGGATCCGACCGCTCGGCCCCGAGGAAACGCTCTTCGAGATCTGGTCGCTCACCCGCATCCCGCCGGACCAGGAGACGGGCAAGCCGACGCCGCCCGAACCGATGGCCCCCGATGACCCGCGCTGGCCGCCGATCCCGGCCCAGGACTTCTCCAATCTGCCCAAACAGCAAAAAGGGCTGCACTCCAGGGGCTTTGAGTACATGCGCCTGTCCAGCAGGATCGAGGGCCTGATCTCCAACTTCGAACGCGTCATCGACGGGTTCCTGGCGGGGTTGCCGTACGGTGCGCTGGTTCCGGCGATCCAGAAGACCAACACCACGATCGATGTTCCTATCGCCGATCTCGGGTTCACCGCCGATGTGGAGGCACGATGAGCATTAAGTGGGACCACTCGGTCGACCTCTTGATCGCGGGTAGCGGCGGTGGCGGCATGGTGGCCGGACTGGCCGCACTCGACTCAGGCATCGAGCCGTTGGTGATCGAAAAGCAAGGCCTGGTAGGTGGTTCGACGGGACTGTCCGGTGGCATGGTGTGGCTACCGAACAATCCCCTGATGCGCGCCGACGGTATCGCGGATTCGCACGAGGACGGACTGGCGTACTTTGACGATGTCGTCGGCGACATCGGGATGGCTTCGTCGCCCGCGCGCCGAGAGACGTTCCTCACCGCGGGCTACGAAATGATCAACTTTCTGATCCGCAAGGGCGTTCGGTTTGTCCGGTGCCCGGGCTGGAGCGACTACTACCCGAATCACAAGGGCGGCAACGAAGCCGGTCGTGCAATCGAGTGCATACCCTATGATGTTGCGGCTCTAGGTAATTGGAGCGACAAGGTTCAGCCGTCGATGGCCAAGAGCTACGGTGGGTTCGTACTCAAAACGAACGAGCTACGCGCGGTCCAGTACTTCAACCGATCGCCGAAGGCCTTCGCGGTGGCGATGGGCGTGTTCGCCCGCACCCGGGCGGCCCGGCTGCGTCGTCGCGAAATGCTCACCAACGGCGCCTCGCTCATCGGTCAGATGCTCAAGGCTCTGATCGATCTCCGCGGCGATCCGCCGATCTGGACCAACGCGGCGATGGAGGACTTGATCGTCGAGGACGGCCGTGTCGTCGGCGCCCGCGTCTGCCACAATGGGGCTCCGGTGAATGTCCAGGCGCGCAAGGGCGTGCTGCTGGCGGCGGGCGGGTTCAGCCGCAATCCAGACATGCGTCGCCAATACAGTGGCGACCAACCCAACGAGGCCAGCTGGTCGATCGCCAACGCCGGTGACACCGGCGAGGTGCTGCAGACCGCGATGCGTCTGGGCGCCAAGACCGATCTGCTGGACGAAGCCTGGTGGCTCCCATCGGTTTTCATCGCCGACGGCGACACCGCAAAAGCCCTCGGAAGTGGCCGGCAGCGCCCGGGCGCCATTTATGTCGACGGTAGCGGCCGACGATTCTGCAACGAGTCGAACTCCTACGTCGAGGTGGGCAAGGCGATGTACGCAAACAAGGCGGTGCCGTGCTGGATGGTGTTCGACGAGGGCTATGTCAGCAGATACGTCGCTGGGGCGAATCCGTTCAAGAAGCGTAGCGTTCCCGAATCGGCGATCGAGAGCGGATCGGTCCTGCGGGGCAGCACCGTCGCCGATCTGGCCCGCCACATGGAGGTGCCGGTTGACGCGCTGGAGCAGACGGTGAAGCGGTTCAACGGGTTTGCCGCCAAAGGACTTGACCCCGACTTCGGCCGCGGCCAGTCGGCCTACAACGACTGCCTGGGAGATCCGGGGTATCGTCCGAATGCGGCATTGGGACCCCTCGAAAGGCCGCCGTACTACGCCACGAAGGTGGTGCCCGCCGACGTCGGAACGTGCGGTGGAGTCGTCACCAACGAGCACGCGCAGGTCCTCGACGCGGATGAATGTGTGATCGACGGGCTGTACGCCACCGGGAACATCACCGCGACGGTGATGGGGCGAAACTACCTCGGCGCGGGTGGAAGTATCGCCTACACAATGGTGTTCGGCTACGTCGCCGCACGGCACGCCGCGGGCCGCAAGATCGCGGGCGAGATGAGCCGCTGACGTCTGCCCGCGTTACGAAGTTTCGTCGCGGTCGACGAATTCGCGTGGCTTCAAGCCGGACTGGATGAGCTCGGCCCGCCGCGCCTGGACATCGGATGCGGCGCCGACCATGTTGGTCAGGATGTGGCTGACTTGAAGATGCACCCGCATCCCCATCAATTCCCAGGCCCGCTTGACGTTGTTCTTCACCGCCATCAGCGTGGTCAGCGGGATCTGCGCGATCTTGCGGGCCATCTCCTCGACGGTGTTCTCCAGATCGTCGCGCGGCACCACCTTGTTGAGCAGGCCCCACTCGAGTGCCTGCTGCGCCGACAGGGTCGGCGCGAGCAGCAGCCAGTCCATGGTGCGGTGCCAGTTCATCAACAGCCACGGCTCGATCATGGTGTGTCCGCCGGGCTCGCCGAGGCTCTGGGCAAGTGGCATCTGGAAATACGCATCCTCGGAGGCCACACAGAAGTCGGTCAGCAGGCCCAGGTAGATTCCGCCGCCCATGCAGTAGCCGTGGATCTGCGAGATCGTCGGCTTGGGGAACTCCCACAAGTACAGTGTCGGCCACAGGAACAGGTCGGCGGTGCCTTTGTACAAGTCCTCGAACGTGTTTCCGAAATCCGGGTAAGGGTTTTCGTCCGGCCCCCAGCGAGCCACGTGGCCGCCGCAGAATCCCTTCCCGTTCGCCTTGAGAATGACGACTTTGATCTCGCTGTCGCGGTCGGCCTCATGCAGGCATTCGTCGACCTCGGTGACGAGCACCGCGTCTTTGGTGTTGGCCTTGTCGACCCGATTCAGGATGATCCGGGCGATCGGCGGTTCGCGTTCGTAGATCACCGCTTCGAGCACACGCCGCTCCATCATCGGGACATTACCCTCCCCCTGGGCGATTTTGCGCTTGCGCGATCTTCACGCGAGGAGTGAGCTGTACTGAGCGCACACCGGGCTGTGCCACCGCCGAGATTGAAGACGATGACTGGAGCTCACATGACGACCCCGCGCAACCGGGTGCAGCAGCTGGACTTGGTGGCCCGCCTCAAGTCCTCCTATCCGGAACTCCCGGACGCACCTAC
Source organism: Mycobacterium numidiamassiliense (assembly GCF_900157365.1). Classification (GTDB taxonomy): domain Bacteria; phylum Actinomycetota; class Actinomycetes; order Mycobacteriales; family Mycobacteriaceae; genus Mycobacterium; species Mycobacterium numidiamassiliense. The sequence continues at coordinate 3,423,151 of NZ_FUEZ01000004.1, forward strand.
CCCCGATCTCATCGACCACGACCGATTCGCCGCCTATACCAAGACCCCGCATGACGTCGGTGGTGAGCCGGATGCACCCCTCGAGTTCGAGAACAAGCAATACGAGATATGGGAAGAGAACACCTATGTCACGTGCGAGGTGCTCGGCTGGCGCGGAATCTGGTTGTCGGAGGAGCGACGCCGGATGGGCAACGTCGACTTGGGACGCACCATCTATCTAGGCCTCCCGTATTACGGGCGGTGGCTGCTGGCGGTGGTGCGCGTCCTGGTCGAGAAGCACCACATCGGACTCAGCGAGTTGGCCGAACGCATGGCCGAGGTGAAAGCGCGGTATTCGGGTGGCCTGGGGGGAAAGTCGTTGGAGGCCAACCCCAAATTCGAAGGCGACCCGTCCGGGGTCAAGCGCAATGATCACCACCTGCATGCGGTCGGAAAGGGCGATCCTCAAGTCTTCGCCGGACAGGCCGGCGATCCGAAATTCAAGGTCGGTGACAAGGTCGTCGTGCGCGAACTTCCCGTCCTGCTCTATACCCGCACGCAGGAATACGTCCGAGGCGCGACCGGAGAGATCGCGAAGGTCTCCTACGAAAGCCCCGCCGCCGAGGACGAGACGTGGGACGCACCCGACCAGAAACCCGAGTGGTTCTACATTGTCCGGTTCAATCTCGCCGAGCTGTGGCACGGCTACACCGGACCCGGCAATGACACGCTCCAGACCGAGATTCCAGAGCGCTGGCTCGATTCGGCTCGATAGCCCGAGCCTCGACAGGACAGGACATCCCGATGACCTCTCAATCCCACGATCACGATCACGACCGCACCGCCGCCCCGATGGTGGACGAGATCACCGACTTCGAAGTTCTCGAGATCGCCATTCGCGAATTGTGCATTGAGAAAGGAATTTTCACCGCGGAAGAACACCGTCACATGACCGAATTCGCCGAGCAGATCGGGCCCACTCCGGCCGCACACTTGGTGGCCCGGGCCTGGCTTGACCCTCAGTACAAAGAGCTGGTGCTGTCCGATCCGCTAGCGGCGAGTAAAGAAGTAGGCGTCGACTGGCTGCAGCCGACGGGGTTCGGGACGCCCAGCGACTTCACCGCGTTCCACGTTCTCGAAGACACGCCTACCCTGCACCACGTCATCGTGTGCACGTTGTGCTCCTGCTACCCGCGTCCAATTCTGGGGAATTCTCCGGAGTGGTATCGCACGCCGAACTTTCGTCGCCGCATCGTGCGGTGGCCACGGCAGGTGCTTGCCGAGTTCGGGCTCTATCTCCCCGAGGACGTCGAGATCCGGGTGGAAGACTCCAATCAGAAGCACCGGTTCATGGTGATGCCGGTGCGCCCGGACGGCACCGAGGGCTGGACCGAAGATCAGTTGGCCGAGATCATCACTCGCGATTGCCTCATCGGTGTCGCACTGCCCAAGGTCGGCGTGACCGCGAACGTGATCACCGATACCCGACCGGCGATCCATCCGGTCGGCCAGTGAAACCGGGGGACCGCAGATGACTACGCCCGACAGGCTGCGACCGGTCGAGGCCGCCACTTTTGAGCCGTTGACGAAAATCGTTGAACGCGATCAGGTGTGGAGCCGGATCGGGGCCAAATACGGAGTACAGAATCCCGTACCCCCATGGAAGACGAGCCTCGACGGGATCTGCGACGCGATCGATCGAAGTGGTTGTGGCCCAGAGGTGCTCGACTCGGTTGACCGACGTAGCGAAGAGGACGCGTTGTCGGCGACCGTTTATGCCGACCTTCCTTATCCGGAAAACCGGCTCGTGGCGTTGGCGCACTCGCTGTTGGTGCGTGGGGTCATCGACGAGGCCGAGCTTGCGCAACGGCTTGCGGCAGTGCGGTCGCGGCTCGAGTCGTGAATCAGCCTCGCGCCAACAGCCACGCGTAACCTTCGCCCTCGCCGGAGGAAATGCGGCCGAGCGCGCCGAACGCCGCGGTCAGCTCGCCAGGTCCTGCGCGAAACGGACCCGGCGCGGCGCCGACTTCGCTGAGTGCGACGATCGCCAACAGGCCGCCCGGCGCCAGCCGGTCCAGGATCGCGTGATCAAGGCGGCGGTCCCGGAATTTGTCGCACACGACCACGTCGACGGGTGGCCCTTCGGGCACACCATCGTCGAGATCGACCACGTCAAAGCGGCAGCGATCGGCAACTCCGCTGCGTTGCGCCAGATCCCGCGCGTGGGCGACGGCCACCGCCGAGATGTCGACACCCCACACGTCCATCCCCCGTCGGGCCAGCCACACCGCGCCGAGTCCCTGACCGCAGGCGAGATCGAGCGCTCGGCCCGTCGTCGGGAAAGCGTCCGCGTGCGCGGCGAAGAGGCTGGGCGGCCCCACCGCGTCGATGGGCGGAGGTTCCATGTCGGCGTATCGCTCGTCCCAGCGTCGCCGATCTTCTCCGGTCACAGCCGTCACCCTACGACTCGCGCAACGAATTTCTGGACGCCTGTCTGTATTTAGTCGCCGCGACCTTGGGGTCGACATCCATCGGCGCAGAACGGCGCCGCAAAGCAGCGTTGTCGGCCGGTTGTACCCTTTCCTACACTGGACGGGTGTCTAGTGAAGCCACCCGTCCCGCGAGGGCAGTCGCCGGTGCTGCCCGGCGCTCGGATCGCCGGCCGGGACAGACGATCCGCAAGGTTCTCGACGCGGGATTGGCGGAACTTCGCGAATCGTCATACGCCAATCTGACGATGCGGGCGGTGGCCGGTCGCGCCGGGGTGTCGCCGGCGAGCGCTTACACATATTTTCCGTCGAAAAGCGCCCTTGTCGCCGCCGTTTATCTGCGCTTTCTTCGTGAACTTCCACTGCACACCGACGTCAACGACACCACCAAGACCCGGGTGAGTGCCACACTCCGGGATATGGCGGTTGCAGTCTCCGACGAGCCGGAACTGACGGCAGCCTGTGGGGCAGCGTTGATGGCCGACGACCCAGCGGTCGTGCCGCTGCGCGAACAGATCGGCGAAGAGGTGACGCGGCGGATCACTGCCGCACTCGGCCCGGGCTGGCCGCGGGCGGTGAAATCGACCCTGCAAATGACGTTTTCCGGTGCGCTGATGACCGCACGCTTTGTCAGCTATGACGAGATCGCCGGTCAGCTCGACGACGCGGTCAACCTCATCCTGGGTGCCTCAGTCGCCTAACATGTTGTGGTCCAAAAGGATTGGGCTGTGAGACCGAAAGTCGCTAAGCCACAGCGGGATCCGGCGACCCGCGCTTGCCGAACCGGGTGGACACATGTCTAGAAAACCGGTCTCGGTAAGCGACCACGACGATGTTGTGCAGGACGTTATGATCCAGTCGTGACGATGACCGACTACGGATTTGCTGTTCGCTAGGCATGCGCAGTCACGGGTGGGGCGGGAACACGCCGGCCTCCGATGAGGAGGCGATCGAGCGCATCCTTGATGCCGCCGACAACATCATCGGCGAGAGCGGTTCTTCCATGCGGATCGCCGATGTCGCGCGCGCCCTCGGTGTGACTCGGCAAACGGTCTATCGGTATTTCCCTGGTACGCAGGCATTGCTGGTGGCGACCGCGCTGCGCTCAGCCGACGGATTTCTCGACCGGCTCACCGCCCATCTCAGCGGGGTGACCGATCCGGTCGTCGCGGTGACCGAAGGTTTCGCGTTCGCCGTCGAACAGCTCGCGTCGGACAATCAGGTTGAGTTAGTTCTCACGCAGCGCCACCATGGGGCCCAGACGGTGTCGATCGTGTCGGACACCGCGTTGGCCTTCGGGCGTTCCATGCTTCATAGTTTTGATATCGATTGGGAGCAGCACGGTTTCGACGAAGCCGGCCTGGACGAGCTGAACGAATTCTGCCTGCGGGTGCTGCACTCATTCCTCGCTGATCCTGGCCGGCCGCCTCGCAGCGGCGACGATCTCCGGCGTTTCCTGGTCCGCTGGATCGGGCCGGCGATCGCCTACCCGCAGATGATGCGTGCGATGGAGGCGCTTCGGCCCCCCGAGTATCCGCGGGCGCGCCGACGCCCGTCCGCGGCGTCCTGATTCCCGCGTGCCGGTGCACCAAACGAAGGAGGACGCGACGTGGTGGGTTTGGCGCAAGTCGCCCTGAATAGCGCACCCGTTGTCGGTGGCGTCCTGCTCGCTGCTGCGGCCGGGCAGTTCAGGGGTCCCGACTATCGCGACTTGATCAGGCAGGACATGGACCTGCTGGAGCGATTGGCACCGGAAGACACCACACGGCGGGCTGAACTGCAGCGCACCATCGAGGCTCGCATCGACGACTTGGTCGATGCCGCCGACCGAAGCCGGGCGCTGCGCAGGGCCGCGCTGTCCTACCAGGGCAACTGGCGAGACTTGGTGATGTTGCTATGCTCGGCGCTTTTCACCATCGTCTGGTGGAACGTCAACCACAGCAGGGACAACTGGCTACCGACGTTCGTGGTATTGATCCTGCTGTGCATCGTGACCGCCGTGTATGCGTTCCGGGGCGTGCTGCGCATGGGCCGCTCGGTTCTTCGCAGGCAACGCGGCCGGGACGGCCGTGATGATTCCTGAGTTCAGCGCGCCGGGCATTCAGGAGGTCGACGAGTGGTAGACGGGCAGGCCGCTACGGCCGGCGATATCGGGTCGGTGGCGTTCGATGTGGCTGACCGGTTGGCGATCATCAATCTTTTCGGCGCGTATGCCTACAGCTACGACGAAAACCGGCTCGACGAGTTCCGCGCGTTGTTTACCGACGCCCCCCAGCTCGGCTTGCTGCACGAGGGCGCCGAGCTCACCCAGGACATCGAGACGGTGATGACTCTTCTCGCGGTCCGAAAGGCGAAATTCAAGGCCGAAAACAACCAGCGGCGTCACGCCCTGAACTCGTTCTGGTTTTCCAGTCAGACCGCAAGCGAAGCGACCGGGCGTTGCTATGTCCAGGTGTTCGCGATCAAAGACGGCGGTTCGCCCTCCCCCGACCTGACCGGGTGTTACGAGTTCACCGCGGTCAAGCAGGACGGCGTGTGGCGGCTCAGCCGGTGGATCGTGGCGATGGACCAGACCCAGCTGGGCAGCTCCGAGTAGCAGGTCGCAAAAGTTCTGTCGCAAAAGGTAATTCAGCGGTAGCCGGGGCCTGTGCCGGCTTCGAGGACTTCCAGGGCCGCATCGACATTGGGCATGATCGACGGACCGTAGTGAGTGACCACTTGGCCGAGCGCGCGGGCGATATGCGGGCCGACGGCTGCGGCGGCGAGCACATCCTCGGCAAGAACGATGCCGTTGACGACGTGGGCGGCGCGCAGCCGTCCGTCCGGGGTGACCTCGTATCGCCAGTCGCCGATCTGCGTCCGCTCCGGCTGTGACCGGAACAAGCCGCTCCGCGCCGGGGTGAGAACTACTCCCGGAATCCCGCAAAACACCCGGACGACCAGGCCCACTCCCCCCGGCCCCGACAAGGCTGTTCCGATCGCCTCGCTCACGCGGTCATGGTCGAAGCCCGTCATCAATCACTCATCGGCAACACGAACGACGGTGTGATGGTTTGCGGTTCGCTGTGGCGGCGCACTGCCGTGCCGGCCACGTAAAACTCGACCGTGTGATGTCCCCACGCATAATTCGAAATCGCGAAATGCACACCCACAACGCCGTTTCCACCATCGCGCTCGGCCTCGCTCTGCATTCGTGACATCGCCAGCTCGCGCGCCTGATAGCTGCCCTGCGTCCACTGCGGCATCTCAGCGTTGCGTCCCGCCTGGCTGAGTGTTCTTAGCAGTCCCTGCACCGCAACGTGGAAGACGCAGTTGCCCATCACGAATGCGACGGGACTGTACCCGGAACGCAGCAGAGTGGTCAGATCCTGTCCGGACAGGTGGCTGGTGAACGCCTGCCCGCTCGGGCGTCGGAACGCTCCCGGCTTCTGGGTGTAGCGGACGGCGGTTCCCACCGCGATGAACTCCAGATGCTCGCCCTCGCCCTGATGACGCCAATCGAGCCGGACCCCGACCACTCCGTCTGCGCCCAGCGAATCGGCCTCGGCCTGCATCCGGGACATCGCGTTCCAGCGCGCGCGATACGTGGCGTCGGTCAACACGGGCAGCTCCGACTGCTGCTTGATTCCGGTGAACTGATAACCGACGTGATAAACGGACACGCCCATCACTAGCTCGATCGGTTCGAAGCCGGCGCCATGCAGCAGGGCGAATTCGTTGATCGAGAGGTCGGACGTAAACACCTTGCCGGCGTGCGATAGCCGTTCGCTGGCGACTGGGTCGAGCGGACTCGGTTGCATGGTCAACACCCTTCTGCGGTTCCCGCACAGCGTAGGCCGCACGACGATCGCATACACACATTACGTGCGACATTGGCGGTGCCGAGGGTGCTTTTTGCGGCTGGGGAGTGAAGGAGAGATCGCAGGCTACGCCCGTGCTCGCTCAGTGTTCGGCAGGGTTGCTGTCTTCAGACTGGCCATCGCGGTATTCCAGCAGTTCCTTGAGTGCGTCGGGAAACGCATCGGCGACACCCCACAGATCGGGCACCAGATCCGGGCAACCGATGAGGCCGATGCCGAGTTCACCGTTGAGCGACATGACGGTGATGTTGAGTCCGGCGCCGCCGATGATCGGACCGAGCGGGTACATCGTGTCGACCTGGCAACCCAGGAAGTACAACTGCTCCCGGGGGCCGGGCACATTCGACAGCACCAGGTTGTACGCATTGCGGCCAATCGGGATCAGCGGCAGAACGCGCATGGCCGCACCGAACATGGTCGGACCACAGAATTGGGTCCAGTCGTGCAGCAAGGTGGGTCCGATGGCCGCCGTATGGTCTTTCGCGGCGGTGTTTCCGGCGGCGACGGTGCGGATACGTTCGCCCACGTCGCTGATCTGACTTTCCAGCCGGCAGAACATCCAGGTGGTCTGGTTGCGGCCGGGGCGATCGCATTTCTCGTGTACGGAAACCGGGACGGTGGCCACCAGCGGTTGTTCGGGCAGCTCGCCGCGCTCGAGCAAGAACCGCCGTAATACCCCAGCGCACAACGAAACCACCACGTCGTTGATGGTGACCCCGAACCGGTCCTTCACCCTTTTGATGTCACGCATATGCACCGAGGTATAGGCGATGTTGCGCTGCCGGGTCACCGAGCCGTTGAACGGGGTCGTCGGTGCGGTAAAGGGTGCGGCCATGGTGCGGCCCTCGCGGGCGCGAAGCGCCGTCCGCACCAATGTCAGCATCGTTGCGGGCACCACCGTCGCCAACCGCAGCGGCCGCCGAGCGATTCCCATCAATCCGCTCGCAGCGATCTGCAGCGGATTGCCACCGCCGGCGCCGCCGACAGGCTGCGGCGCCGGGGCATCGGGGTGCTGACTGCATAGGTAAGCGAGCAGGTTTGCGCCCGCGACCCCATCGACCACGGCGTGGTGGACCTTCAGCATCACTGCGACGGCGTCACTGTCGGCGCTCCCCTCGAGGACCCACATCTCCCAGAGCGGGCGATCGCGGTCGAGCGGGAGCCCGGCGACGTAACCACAGATGTCGGCCAGCTCGCGGCGCCCTCCCGGTGCCGGCACGCCCACGCGATGCAGGTGCCTCTCGAGTTGGAATGTTTCGTCGTCCACCCAAACCGGGTGATCCAGGTTGAGCTGATTGTCCGCGAGCTGCATGCGAAACTCCGGCACAGCCTCGATGCGCTGTGCGAGCGCCGAGCGAAACCGGCCATACGAATAACCGCCCGGCATCGTCGAGGTGTCCAGCTCCAACACGCAGCAAACATTCAACGGTTGTGTCGGCGTCTCCAAGTAAAGAAAAAACGCATCAAGCCCGCTCAGTCGTTCCATAGCCGCCCACCCGACTAGTGACTTCTCAATCCCCCCGGATCCCCCGAACTCCATGGAGTCTAGGTAGTGGGCAGGCAGAGGTCCACACACTGCGAAGAGGCTTCTCATTAATTGTTGATGACGGAGCCGAGCCGGTCATCGAGGCAAGGCGCAGCAAACTCCCCCGGGGGCAACCGGAAGTATTGGGCCCTGAGTGCCCCATCACAGTGAAGGGGAAACCTCGACAAGATCACACTTCGATGCGCTGCCTTCATCACCATCAACGGTTCAACCGAACGAGAGTGGTAAACACCTGATATGCCCGCTGTCGCCGCCGCGATCACGATCTTCCATCCGCCGTCTGACCCCGATCGTTTCGGTCAGTGGCTGGCCAGGTACCTCGCTTCGGCCCATCAGTCGAATGGTTATGTCAGCGCACGCGAATCGGTCCAGGCAAGCGCGCAGTTGGACTGGGCTGTCGAGGTCTCTTTCCGCGATGCAGATTCACTCGATGCCTGGCTGGACGGCACGCAGCGGGCCGCAATTCTTCGTGCGGGCGAAGCGGAGGGCTGGTGGCGCCGTTCGGCCGACCTCGTCCTGGGCCACGATGAACCGCCACCGGAAAATTCGGGTGTTTTCTTACATAGCGTGGCGCCCGGCAAGGAAGCCGAATTCGTTGCGGCACAGCGTGATTTGACGCTCACCAGTTCCGCGTTTACGGGATACGAAGGGACCGCGGTCTTTCCGGCCGATTCCGACGGACAGTGGATGTCAGTGCTGCGGTTTCGCGCACCGGGACAGCTGGCGGCATGGATGCGATCTCAGGAGCGGCAGGAGGCACTGCCGCGGCTACGCGGCGAACTGACACGTGATTTCGCCGAGCTGCCGCGCAGCGCGCCATTCGGTTCGACTGTTCGCTTCGATCATGGCCAGACCAGGATCACGCCGGCATGGAAGACTGCGATGCTGGTGCTGCTATGCCTGTACCCGACCGCGATGGTGCTGACCAAATTTCTCTCGCCCGCCCTCGATCATCTCGGGTTCACGCAATCGTTGTCTTTTTTCGTCGGAAACGTCGTCAGCATCGTTGCACTGCAATGGATACTCGTGCCGGCGGTGTCTCGGCCCTTTCGTCGCTGGATTGATCCCATCGACGGCTCGTCGGCTCGGACCAGTCTCGCGGGTGCGACGGTAATCGTGGCCGGCTACCTGGTGCTGCTGGGGCTTTTCGCGGTCATGGCCTAGCCGTCGCGGAGCCCAGCATCGTGTGCAGCTCGTGCATCGACCACGGTGGGCTGTCATGGTGATCGCGATATCCCAGCACCGAAGGCGCCGGCTTATCGAAGCGGCCGACGAATCCGCCTGCGGCAACGAAGATTTGGCCCGTCATGTCACGCGCCAGGTCGCTGGCGAGGTAGGCGTAGATCGGGGCAACGTACTCGGGCGGCGCACTGTCCAATGACGCTCGCATGGTCACCTCGTCGAGCAAGCCTCGACGGTGCAATTCCTCGATATGCTTCTCGTAGTCCAACCCGGTGGATAGCCGGGTCTTCGCACCAGGGCACACCACGTTGGCCCGCACGCCGGTGGATTTCAGCTCCGCGGCGATGGCCATCGTCAGTGCGTTGACAGCTCCCTTGCCCGCGGGGTAGCCGGTGCCGCCGTAGTCGCCGAGAAACGCCACCGAACCGGTGTTGATGATCGCCCCGTGTCCCTGAGCGGCCATCACGCGGGCCGCGACACGGCACGTGTGGAATGCCGTACCGAGATGGGCGCTGATCAACTGATTGAAGTCGTCCGGCGAGATACTCAGGATCGAGGATCCGGGCGGTTCGGCGATTCCGGCGCAGTTGATCAGGATGTCCAGCCGGCCGAAGGTGGCTGTGCATGTCTCGATGAGTGCCGCGGCAACGGCCTCCTGGTCGGCCGCCCCCACCAGCGACTTGGCTCGTCCACCGGATGAGGTGATCGCGGCGACGGTCTCCTCCACGGCAGCGGCGTCACGCCCGTTGACCACGACGGCGACCCCGAGTTCTCCGAGCAGTTCGGCGACGGCACGGCCGACGCCTCGGCTGCCGCCGGACACCACCGCGGCTTGCCCGGCCAACACGCTGTGCCCAGTCATCGGCGGCCGGCTCGGAATGTGTTCCCGGCGCATGGTTCTCGACGTCGATCACGACCAGGGCGATCGGCATGGGGCGCAGACATTCGCCGAACAGTACCCAGTTGGGGCCGAAATGAGAACCGCATGCCCGACCCGCAACGGCGCTGGTGACGGGCGCCACGGCATCCACACCCGTCGCGATTCCTTGCCATCAGGCGTAGTATCGATCGGGAGTCCGTTCTGGACACATCGCCGTTTAGCTAAAAGCGGTTACGCAGCTGCACCGGGTGCTGGGCAGTGGCTTCGGCGATCGATTCCCTGGTCACCCGTCGTCCGTCCCGCGTGCACTGCATTCAGCCAGTCCATGTTCATGGATTGGTGCAGTGGGAACGCGAGCGTAGATTTACGACGCCCTCGCGTCACACGACTGGGAGGGAGTGTGCTGAAAATGCAACTCCGTTGGTACGCAATAGATTTCATGATAGTCCTAGTCGACGGCAGGTGGGTTGGCCGATGACCGATGTCCTTGCTCCTCCGGCCCGCCCGGCGCGGCCGTCACGAGCGAAATCTGACGATTCCTATGACGATGTCGTCGATATGTTCGTGGCGCTGGCGACGATGCCGGCCGAATCGCACGAATACCGCCGTCAACGCGAACGTATCGTCAACCGATGCCTGCCCCTGGCCGACCATGTGGCCCGCCATTTCGGCCGTCGCGGCGAAGGTCTCGACGACTTGATTCAAGTCGCGCGGCTGGGACTGATGAACGCCGTCAACCGCTTCGACCCGGACAAGGGACCCAGTTTCATCGGGTTCGCGATTCCCACCATGATGGGCGAGGTCCGGCGCTATTTCCGCGACTACAGCTGGAGCATGCGCGTGCCGCGACGGCTGCGCGAGTTGCATGTCCAGATCGGCAGGGCGACCGCCGACTTGTCCCAACGATTGGGGCGGGCTCCGACGGCCAGCGAGCTCTCTCGCGAGCTCGGCGTCCCCCACGAGGAGATCGTCGAATGCCTGGTCGCGGGCGATGCGTACCAGCTTGACTCGCTGGACGCACCGCGAGGCTCGGACGGCTCCGGCAGCACGCGGTCGGTCGCCGATGGGGTGGGTGGCCTCGACCCCCAAATCGAGCACATCACCGACCGGGAGGCGGTCCGCACCCTGGTGAGTGGGCTCCCGCAGCGTGAACGGGAAGTGCTGCACATGCGGTTCTTCGAATCGATGACGCAAAGCCAGATCGCCGAGCGAATCGGCGTGTCACAGATGCAGGTGTCGCGCATCCTGGCCAGCACCCTGCAAAGTCTGCGCGACCACTTGGACTAGTCGAATCAGCCGCAGCAAAACCTTTCGGCGATCCGCGCAATGTGTACTGTGCGTTTCGGGGGTACGCGGCGACAGATGTCGCCGCGGTTCGCCACCTGGAGCCTGGAAGGGGCACGATTCGATGAGGAGTTCTCAGCTGCTGATGGCGGGTGCAGCCGCGGCAACGGCGCTGTCGTTGTCCGCGACCGGATGCGGCAGCAAGCCTGCGCCAGCGCCGTCGAAGCCGGGCTCTGCTACGTCCTCAACCAGCAGCGGCACGTCGGCGCCCGCCACATCGGCGCAGCCGACCGATTACACGGGGCTGTTGATCCAGGCGACAGATATCGACGCTCCGGTGCAGTTCACGGCCAGCCCGCCGGCGAGCAATCCGAATGGCCAGCCCGGCGTCGCGACGACGTTCAGCACTCAAGACGGCAGCCACGTCATCAAGGACACCATTCAGGTGCTGGCCGACCCCGGCGCCGCGACCGACGCGTTGAACGCGGCAAAGGCTGGCCAGGGTGCCGCACTCCAGCACCCGACAACGGATGCGGCCAAGGTCGGCAGCAACGGCACGGTGCTGACCGGAAATTCGCAGGACAATTCCAAGGGCATCGCGATTCTGCTGTTCAACGAGGGCAAGGCGTTCGTCACGCTCGAATTCGACGGCCCGGCCGACTCGCTCCCGCCGCAAGACTTCGTCAACGACGTCGGCGCAAAGCAAGATGCGGCTGTGAAGAAGGGGCTTGGCGGCTGAGCTGAGCCGGGCCCGCCCACCCGCGCAGCAAATCAACGCCGGACGCGTTTTACCCGATCTCGCCGTCAATGTGTCGTACCGTTCTCCCAGATCGCCGTGTTGCGCCGCGAAGGGAGCTACGCCGATGAAGGCACCAGCAAGGAACGCCGCCGCGGCGGCGGGGATGGTCCTGGTGGGGGCGTCGGCAATCGCCTGTGGCGGCGGGTCGACGTCGTCGTCGACCCCATCGCAGCCCACCACATCGCAGCCCACCACATCGCAGCCCACCACATCCAAGCCCGTCACCTCGAACGTGACCGGCAGCAGTGCGGCATCGACGTCCGCACCCGCATCGCCGTCCGACTACACCGGATTGCTGATCAACGCGAGCGACATCAACGCGCCGGAACCCTTTAGCGCCACCCCGCCCATCAACAACCCGAACGGCCAACCGTGCGCAACAACAACTTTCAGCAACCAAGACCGGACGCACGTGATCGCGGACAGCATCCGGATCCTGCCGGACCCCGGGGCCGCCGTCAGTGCGCTCGAATCTGCCAAGGCCGCGCGCGACGGCATCGTGCACGGAGTTCCGGAGAAGTTCGCCGTCGGCACTGGCGGCACGATGATCTCCGGACCGTCACCGGATGCCACCAAGGGTGTGACGCTCGTGTTGTTCACCGAGGGCAAGGCGTTCGTCGAGCTGGAGTTCGACGGGCCACCCGATGCGCTTGTGCCGCCGGACTTCGTGACCGATGTCGCGCAAAAACAGGACGCGGCCATCAAGAAGGGCCCCACCCGCTAGACACGACTCAGTCGCTAAATAAATTGCTTGATTTAATTCACTGACCGGTGTTCACTGGGGCGGTGAAAGCCGAGCGCACGGTTCGCTCCGATAGGTCGACCGGGACCCGCGAGGCCATCTTGTCGGCCGCGGAGTGGTTGTTCGCCGAGCGCGGGATGTATGCCGTGTCCAATCGGCAGATCAGCGAAGCGGCGGGACAGGGCAACAACGCCGCGGCGTGCTACCACTTCGGCACGCGGACCGACCTGCTACGGGCGATCGAAAGCAAGCACCGCGAGCCGATCGAGGAATTGCGTGCGCAGATGTTGGGCGACATCGCCGATTCCACCGAGCTGCGCGACTGGGTGGGCACTTTGGTGCGACCGCTCACCGAGCATCTTGCCGCATTGGGTACTCCGAGCTGGTATGCACGGTTCGCCGCGCAGGCCATGGCGGATCCCACGTATCACCATGTCGTCACCAAGGACGCGCTGACCTCGCCGCTGCTGGTGAAAACGATCGACGGGATCAACCGCTGTCTGCCCGATCTGCCCAAGCGGGTTCGCTCCGAGCGAATCGTCATGGTTCGAAACCTGTTGATGCACACTTGCGCCGAACATGAAGGCGCCTTGGCCGAGCGCGGGTCCAGGTCGCGTTCGGCTTGGCCTGTTGCCGGGGAAGGGCTGATCGACGCGATCGTGGGACTGTGGCGCGCGCCCGTTCACGTGAGTGCAGCCGGTGAATCGGTCGAGACGAGGCACAGGAAAGCCAAGGAGGACGATGACTGACACCTCGACCGGGGAAACCACCGACATCCCGGAGTTTCCGATGACGCGGGCGGTGGGTTGCCCCTTTGCGCCACCACCGAGGTCGCTGGCTCTCAACACAGACAAACAGCTGAGCAGGGTCCGGATCTGGGACGGCAGCACGCCCTGGTTGATCCACGGCTACGACGCGATCCGCACGTTGTTCACCGATGTCCGCACCAGTGTCGACGACCGGTTACCGGGTTACCCGCACTGGAACGCGGGCATGCTCGCCACGGTGCACAAGCGTCCGCGTTCGGTGTTCACCTCCGACGCCGAAGAACACACCCGATACCGCCGGATGTTGTCAAAACCGTTCACGTTCAAGCGTGTTGAAGGCCTACGTCCCGCGGTGCAGAAGATCGTCAACGACCTCGTCGACGAGCTGCTTGCCGGCCCCAATCCGGGCGACATCGTCAGCGCGCTGGCGCTGCCCGTCCCCTCGCTGGTGATCAGCGAAATGCTGGGTGTGCCCTACGAGGACGCGGACTTCTTTCAGGAACAGGCGCAGCGCGGTACCGCGCGTAACGCGACCGAAGAGGACACGGCCCAAGGTGCTGCGTCGCTGGCGAAATACATCGCCAAACTGATCCGGGCCAAGATGCAAAGCCCCTCAGAGGATTTGGTATCCGACCTCGCCGAGCGGGTCAACGCCGAAGAGATCAGCGTGCGCGAGGCCACCCAACTGGCCCTCGGCGTGCTGATCGCCGGTCACGAGACCACTGCGAACATGATCAGCCTGAGCATCGCTGCCCTGCTGGAGCATCCCGACCAGTTGGCGTTCATGCGCGACGCCGAGGACCCGAAGGCCATCGCTGGCGCGGTCGAGGAACTGATGCGGTACCTCAGCATCATTCAGACCGGTCAACGCCGGATCGCAGTCGAGGACATCGAGGTCGGCGGCGAGACGATCCGCGCCGGCGAGGGCATCATTCTCGATGTCGCGCCGGCTAATTGGGACCCTCGTCAATTCCCCGATCCGGACCGGCTGGACCTGAGTCGCGACGACGGCCCGAACGTCGGATTCGGCTATGGACGTCACCAATGCGTGGGTCAGCAGTTGGCCCGCATGGAATTACAGATCGTGCTACCGACGTTGTTGCGCCGTATCCCCACGCTGCGGCTGGCGGCGCCGGTTGAGGAACTTCCGTTCAAGCACGACACGCTGGCCTACGGCGTGTACGAGCTGCCCGTGACATGGTGAAACCCAGTCTGAGTCTGGAAGTACCGGACCTGTCCGGCAGATTCGCCGTCGTGACCGGCGCCAACAGCGGTCTGGGCTTTGGCTGATCCGCTTCGAGACCGCGATGCGGGCCCTGCCGGAACGGCAGCGCGCCCAGTCGGTCCTGACCGTGTTCGACGTCTACCGTGAACCCATGCCCGCTGTTGCCGGCTCACCTGTCCCCGGCGCACAGTTCCAGACCGCGGTCGAGCACTCCGGCCGCACCATCCCGCATGTCACAAGGGAGTTGATCGGCAAGTATCTCGCCGACCTCAACGGGCTCGGCGTGCTGAGCAAGTGATCTCAGTAATGAAGGGACAGATAGCGGCCATCATGTCTAGCGCAGCCCAGACTATTTACCCCGACGGCGTGATCGGTGCCCCCAAGCACCGCCACGGCCACGCCGCCGGAGCCCCCACCGGCCTACCCGCCGGCACCGAGGTCTTCTCGGCCGACAATCACATCTCGGTGGCCGACGACATCTTCTACGAGCGCTTCCCCGACGACCTCAAAGACCAGGCCCCACGTATCTGGTACGAGGATGGCGCGTATCTGCTTGGCCCTCCGGGACAGTCGATCGTGGTCGGCGACTTCAGCGCGGTCCTCATGCAATACGACGATCTGGCCGGAGCGGCCACCAACAACATCGACGCGCGCGTGCGTGAACTCGCCGAAGACGGGGTGGACAAGGAGCTGGCCTTCCCCAACGCGGTGCTGGCGCTGTTTCACTATCCGGACAAGACCATCCGCGAGCGGATCTTCCGCGTCTACAACGAACACATCGCCGACGTCCAGGAGCGCTCCCATGGTCACAGCTTCGGCGTCGGCCTGATCAACTGGTGGGACCCGCAGGGCGCACGACGCACCTTGTCCGAGCTGAAATCGCTGGGCCTCAAAACATTTCTGATGCCGATCAGCCCGGGCAACGACGACGACGGCCGACCGATCGATTACTCGAGCCACGAGATGAGTGCGGTGTGGGACGAGATCGAGGAGTCCGGGCTACCCCTCACCCACCACATCGGCGAGAGCCAGCCGAAGTTCCCCAGCGAGGTCAACAGCGTCGCCGTCGCGATGATGGTCAACATCGATTCGTTCCGGGAGATGTTCTCCAAGTACATCTTCGGCGGAATCCTCGACAAACACCCCCGGCTGCGCATCGGCTGGTTCGAGGGCGGAATCGCCTGGGTGCCGACGGCCTTGCAGGACGCCGAACATGTCCTGGCCTCCTACCGGCACATGCTGACCGACCACCCCGAACACGACGTCCGCTACTACTGGGACAACCACATGTGCGCGTCCTTCATGGTGGACGGTCTGGGCCTGCGGTACATCGACGAGATCGGCGTCGACAAGGTGATGTGGTCCTCTGATTATCCGCACAACGAAAGCACCTTCGGCTATTCGGAGCGCTCGCTGGCCGCGGTCGTCGAGGCGCTGGGCCCGGACGATGCGGCGCGGGTCGTCAGCGGCAACATCAAGAAATTCCTGGGGGTCTAGCGTGACGAATTCCGTCGCTGCCCGCGGCTCGTTGATCGACATCCCCGACGAACCGGACTGGGCGCGCATGCGTTCCGAGACCGGCGCACGGCTGCGCTCTGCAATGTCCGAGCAGGGCGTTGACGCATTGATCCTGTTGATGAACGGCTACGTCGGCTACGCGACCGGAGCGAGCTGGCCGCTGTTGGATGCGGGCCTCTCGCACGTGGAACGGCCCGTCGCGGTCGTGCTGGCCGATGACGAGCACCCGCATCTGTTCATGCCGTTCCGCAGCGGAGCGTCGGTGGAGTCGCCGGTGCCCGACGATCATCTGCACGGCCCCGCATATCTCGAATTCGACCATGGCGTAGAGCATTTCGCGCGGGAGCTGGCTGGTCTCATCCCGCCGGGGGCCAAGGTCGCGGTCGACGAATTGACCGGAGCTATGCGGCGGGCGGCACCCAAGCTTTTCCCCGCGGGCCCACCCACTGATGCGGCGCTCGTACTCGGCGCGGCGCAATTGGTGAAGACCCGGGATGAAATCTCCTGCCTGCGTCAGGCCTGTCGCATCACCGAGCACGCCATCGTCGATGTGCAGAAGTCGCTGGTGCCCGGTGTGCGCCAGATCGACCTGTCCGCAACGCTGGTGCGCCGCGCATTCGAACTGGGTGCCACCACCAACATGCTGGAGGCCATCTGGCAGGTGATGCCGAGCTCGCGGGAAGCCGGGGTGTGGACCACGCATGGTGACCTAGCGCTGCCGCTGCTCCCCACGGATCGCGAGCTGGCGACCGGCGACGTGCTGTGGACCGACATCAGCATCAACTACGGGACGTATTGCTCGGACTTCGGCCGCACCTGGGTGGTCGGCGAGCAACCCACACCGAAACAGCAGGACCAATTCCGTCAGTGGCGCGCGATTCTGGACGCCGTGCTCGCGGTCACGAAAGCCGGTGTGACGTCCGGTGATTTGGCCAGGGCCGCGATCGCCGCCAACGGGGGCCGCAAACCCTGGCTGCCGCACTTCTACCTGGGCCACGGCATCGGCACCTATCCCGCCGAGGCGCCCATGATCGGAACGGATCTCGGCGAAGAGTTCGACGACAACTTCGTCTTCCCACCCGGCATGGTCCTGGTGCTGGAACCCGTGGTGTGGGAGGACGGGACAGGCGGCTACCGCAGTGAGGAAATCATCGTGATCACCGAAGACGGCTTCGCGCCGATTACCAACTACCCGTACACGCCCTATGGGGACTGAAGTTCTGCCCGATACAAGGGCTTTGCGGATGGGACGCCGGGAACGGGCGCTTGCCCAAATGAAGGCGCACAACCTCGACATCTTGGTGCTCGGCCGGCAGGCGAACATCCGGTACGTCACCGGCGCACCACAGCTGTGGATCGCCGGGACGCGACCGTTCGGCCCGATGTGCGTCCTGGTTCGCGCGACCGGTGACATCTACCTCAACAGCACCGCCGACGAAGGGATCCCCGAGGAGATCGACCATGATCACCTCTACGGTCTGGCCTGGAATCCGATGACTCTGATCGATGTCCTGAAAAAGGTCGATGGCGCCGAATCCGCGGTTCGCGTCGGAACCGACGCGATCACACCCACTTTCGCCGCATTGCTGCCCGACGCGTTCCCCAACGCCGAACTTGTCGATGCCGAACCCGCGATGCGGGCGGCACGGCGCACCAAGACACCGGACGAGATCGCGGCGATGGACCAGGCGCTGCGCGTGGCCCAGCACGGACTTGTTACCGCCCTAACAGAATTGCGGCCGGGTGTGTCCGACCAGACGCTGGCCGGCGTTTTGCTGGAGGCCATGGCCGCCGGCGGAGTCAGTACACCTGCGACGCAGGACGCCGCCTGGATCACGTCCCGAGAACACCCGTGGCGTCGCGCCCACACCCACACTCAGGTACGGCCGGGCGACCTGGTCGCGTTCGGCGCCGGCGCCCTGGCGAACGGTTATGTCGCCGAGGTGGGCCGGACGTGGCCGGCCGGAGACACCGTCGAGGACAACGCCCGAAAACTGTTTGCGCGGTCGAACACGCTGTACGACAGCATGATTGATGCGTGTCGGCCCGGCGCGTCCGTGCGTGCGCTGCTCGGCGCGTATGAGGCGGCCGGCGAAACTCTGCCGCCGATGCCGATCGCGCACGGGCTCGGACTCGGATTCGATCCGCCCGTGGTCTCTGAAACACTCTGTGCCGCTGGTGAAGACGACACTCTCGACGCGGGAATGGTGTTGGCGATCACCGGCTATGTGTGGCAGGAGGGTGTTGGCGCGGTGTACCGCCGAGACACCGTCCACATCACCGACGACGGTGTTGACGTGCTGACCACCAGCCCAACCTGGACGGGCCAGCCCTAGGCGGGAGCCAACGTCACGCGATGCGAACCGTTCGGCGGGCATCAGGTCACGTAATCCGTTGTATCACTGGAGTTTCAGCTGACCTGCAGTGGTGTTGGCGTCCTGGAACCTACGGCTTGGGGTTGGGTCGGGTTCGCAGGCGGATGACCGGCAGTTCGCGGTCGGTTTTCTGCTCGTAGTTCGCGAAACGTTTTGCGGTGCTGGTGATGTGGCGCCACGCGAGCTGGCGGGCGTTGCCGCTCAGCTGCTCGGCGCTGACCGCGATGGTTTGCCCGGCGATCTGGATTTGCACGTTGTCGGGGTGCGCGCGCAGGTTGTAGTACCAGTCGGGATTCTTGGCGGCCCCGGCCGCGGACGCGACGATCAGCCAGCTGTCGGTGCCGTCGGGGAAGTAGGCGACCGGGGTGTGGCGTGGGGTGCCGCTCTTGGCGCCGACGGTGGTCAGGACCAGCGACGGGAAGCCCATCACCTTGGTGGCCTTGCCGCGGATCCGTTTCATGTTCCACGCGTTTATCCAGTTCATCAGCCTCTTGCTGGGCAGGCGGGCACCGCGGGTGCCGTGGGGGGTGTTAAAGCTCATCAACTCTCTCCTTCTGTCGTTTTTGCTTTGGTTGACGGGCAGCGGTCGCGGAGCCCGTCGGACGGGCCGGTTCTCACCGCTTCGTTGATCCGGGACCGTCGTCTGTTCAGGGGTTGAGCGGACCGAGCAGGCGATGGGACCGCCGTCCGATCTCGATGGTGATACCAACAAGACTGATGACGACCACGACGACCTCTCCTTTAACCAGGGGCAAACTCTGCCGAACAGTGGAATCGACTGCCATACCGTAGATACGAACCGCTAGAACTACACCGTTGAACAGAACCGAAAAGATGAGACCGGTGAGCGTCCTTCGATTCGCGCGGAGGCAGTACGCGAAGAAGGCGGCACAACCAAGCGGGAAACCTGCGAAGCCCACGCGATAAATAGTCGCGCCAAGTGGCTTCGTGAAGGCGATGCCCCGTTCTGCTGCTTGTACTTCCGGATGAGCCAGGTGTCGGACACCGACCGCGATCAAAATTGCTGTCGGCGGCAGCAAGATAAATTTGCTCATCCAGGGTGAGAACTTCCAGAACGTATTCACTCGGGCCTCCTTTAGACGAACCTGTGGTGCTGACATCTGCGGCGCCCCAGCGGTGCCCTCCGCTGCCGAGCACTGCTCGGACTGCTGCGCCGCGTTGGTTCCCGGTAGCGCCAGTGATGAGCAGGACGGGTTTCACGATGGTGGCTCAGTGTCCTGGCCCTTTATTTATTTTACGTTACGGCTAGACAATAGAATGGGTCCGCGCGGAAGTCAATTCCCTTTACCCTCCGTAGCGGTAATGTCACCCCTATGAGCTCCACGGCTTCAGCGCGCCGGTCGCGGGGTCGCCCCCCGGGCACCAATGCGGAATCGCACACGCTCATCCTCGATGCGGTCTACGAGCTGTTGCAGGAGCGTTCCGTACGCGACCTGACCATCGAGGCCGTCGCCAAGCGGGCCAAGGTGGGCAAGCCAACGATCTACAAGTGGTGGCCGACGAAGGCTGATCTGGTCATGGCGATGCTTCAGGAACGGCTCGACGGTCCTCCGGCTACCCCTGAGTCCGGGGTGGCGCCCAAGACGGCCCAGGACGCCCTCAAGCTTAAAGTTCGGATGTTCGTGGGCAAGCTCAACGGATTGTTCGGCAAGGTGATGGCTGAGCTGATCGCCGAGGGACAGAGTGATCCGGCCATTTTGGAGGCCCTTTATGATCGTCACCTGCGGGAACGTCGGGCCGCCACAGTAGCCGAGGTTGAGCGCGCCCGGGCCGCGGGCGAGCTACCTGCCGATGTTGACCCGGAGCTTGTCGTCGACGCCATCTCCGGGCCGCTTTACTATCGCCTCCTGATGCGGCACGAACCGCTCACCGAAGCCTACGCAGACGACCTGGTGGCACAGGCATTCCGCTGCTGAAGTGCCACTTCCGAAAACAGCGTCCAGTTATAGCGCCGCATCCACGAGCGGCGAGTCGAACGCCGTTTCGCCACCGTGACACTTCTCCCCTGGCCGACCGTGGCGGGAACATCACTGTCTCGCAACAGTATTCACCGCCACGGGTAATCCGCCATATTGGATCCCGCCGTACTCCTCGCGCTGTGTGCAGCCAGATAAGAGCCGAGGCGACACCCATCTGCAAAGGGCCGCACGCCGCTGTCATTTGTCGACGCTGACAGCCGGCATTCGCCAGAGCACCAGACGGCGCCGCTGAGCCGCTGCTCCGAATCTCTTGCGCCACTGCGGCTTCAGCACCAACACGGGGCGCGGTTTCTGTCGGTGGGCTGCGCTAGTTTCAGGGTGTGAGTATCGACCGGGAAGCATTGTCAGCGGCTTTCGACGCCATTGACGCCGCCTTCGACGATCTTGTCGCACGTGACTGCGACGGATTGGTCCCGCGTGAGCAATTGGCGCTGTTGGAACGCTGCGAAAAGGTGCGCCGCCGACTGCCAGCCGTGGAGCATCCACTGATCAACGGCCTGGCCCGGCAGGCCACGGCCGAAGAGCTCGGCGGCACGCTGTCGCACGCGATCGCCGAATCGGCATTGATCAGTCGCGCCGAAGCCACGCGGCGGATCAAAGAGGCGGCCGATCTGGGGTCGCGCATCGGGCTCACCGGTGAACCGCTCGGGCCAATATTGGCCGCGACCGCCGCTAAGCAGTGTCAGGGCACGTTGGGGCCCGGTCAGGTGGCGGTCATCCGCAAGTTCTATCACGAGCTACCTAGCTGGGTCGACGCGGTGACACGCGCACAGGTCGAAGCAAAGATGGCCATGGAGGGCACCAAGTTTCGGCCTGAACAAATCGCTAAATTGGCCGCCACTTTGGCCGATTGCCTCAATCCCGACGGCAACTACCGCGATGAGGACCGGGCGCGGCGCCGCGGACTAACCTTCGGCCAGCAGGGTTCCGATGGGATGTCGGAGTTGCGCGGCTGGCTGACCCCTGAAGTCCGTGCCACAGTAGAAGCTGTCTGGGCAAAGCTGGCTGCCCCGGGGATGTGCAATCCCGAGGACGAAAGTCCATGTGTGGATGGGACTCCCAACGAGCAAGCCATCGAGCGAGATTGCCGCAGTGCCGGCCAACGACAGCACGACGCGTTGAATGCGGCGCTTCGAGCATTACTGGCTTCGGGTGAGCTTGGCAGGCACAACGGGCTGCCGGCCTCGATCATCGTCACGACCACTCTCGCAGAACTGGAGGCTGCCGCAGGGCGGGGGCTGACCGGCGGTGGCACCATTCTGCCGATGAGCGATGTGATCCGGTTGGCCCGTCATGCACGGCACTATTTGGCGATCTTCGACAAGGGCAAGCCGTTGGCGCTGTATCACACGAAGCGTCTGGCGTCGCCGTCGCAGCGAATTGTTCTGTACGCCAAGGATCGTGGGTGCTCGACTCCCGGCTGCACCGTACCCGGCTATTACTGCGAAGTGCATCATGTCAATGACTGGGCCAAGTGCCACACGACCGATGTCAACGAATTAACCCTCGCCTGTGGACCCCACCACCGCCTCCTGCGCCCCGGTGGCTGGGTCACCCGCAAGAACGCCAAGGGCGACACCGAATGGTTGCCTCCACCCCACCTGGATCGAGGCCGACCGCGCACCAACACCTTTCATCATCCCGAGAAACTGCTTCACGACGGAGACGACGACGCGCCCTAGCTCGCGGGTGTTCGGCAAGCACCCGCCCGGACGGCCGTCAACGCCGTGCCGGCCGCTGAGTCGGCGACGGCGTGATCGAGCGGTTCTTCCGTCACCAGTTTCCGGTAGTAGAGCGGTGCGGCGACCAGGCCCACGAGCTCGCGACTGTCGACATCCGCGGGCAACTCGCCCCGTTCGGCCGCCGCGTCGACCATGCTCGTCGCGGCCCGATGCCGGTTGGCAAAAAGGTTTCGCTTGAGCTCGGCAACCTGCGGTTCATAGGCCGCATCGGAGAACAGTGCGCGCACCACGCCGGCAACGGCCGGCGACTCATCGGTCAGAAAATCCACCAACCCGCGCCCGAATGCGCGTAAATCCTCTTCGATCGAGCCCGTCGCGGGGATCGGAAACACCTCTGCGGCAACATCGTCGACGGCGGCGGCGAGCACGGCCTCCTTGGTCTGCCAGCGCCGGTAGATCGTCGTCTTGTTCACTCCAGACCGATCGGCAATGCGCTCGATCGACAGGCCCGCGTACCCGAATTCGGCCAACATAGAGAGCGTGGCATCGAACACCGCTGACCGCACCCGTGTGGTGCGGCCACCCGGACGGATGCTGCCCGGCGATGCAGTGTCCATAACGCAACCTCCTGTTGTCTTTAGCAATCCAGTGTGCCATAGTCGTTAATGCAACGAATGGTAGCGTTAGATAGACAGGGGACATCAGCATGACTATCAGCGATCAGGAGATCATCGGCCGATTTCGGGTGGGGTACTACGAGCTCCACCCCAACGTCTCGCTCAACTTCCAGCTGAACCGGTTCTACGGCTGGGCCAACGACGGGCAGATGCTGGACGAAATCCGTGCTGCAGTCCCCCGCATTTCCAATTACCCGGACTGGACGAGGGAGATGCTTGAGCTCAGCGACAACGCGCTGGCCGCCGGTCGCCCGTTGCCGGCCGCCTACTACGCCCGTGGAGCGCAGTTCTTCCTCGACCCGGACGATCCGCGATACGAGCCGGCCCTGCAACGTTTCCTCGACAACGTCCTGGCGGGAAACGGTGTCACGCCGGATGACCATCATCTGGTCCCCTACCAGGGGACGCATCTGTCGGCCTACCGCTTCACGCCGGCCCAACCGCGCGGGACGATCGTCGTATTCGGCGGGTTCGACAGTTACATCGTGGAATGGCTTCCCGCGGCGATCGCCCTGCGCGACGCGGGTTTGGACACCGTGATCTTCGACGGACCCGGCCAGGGCACGGTGTTGGACGCGGGCACGCCGATGACCCCGGACTGGCACTTGCCGGTGGCCGCCGTGCTGGACTACTTCGGGCTGAATGATGTCACCCTGATGGGTTTCTCCCTGGGCGGCTGTCTGGTCCTGCGCGCGGCCGCCCGGGAACGCCGGGTGAGCCGCGTCATCGCCTTCGACATCATGACCGAACTGTTCGAGTGCATTACCAGAAGCCCAGCCGGCCTGGCGCTGGGAAGCATCGGCGCGAATGCCGACCGAATTCCGGCCCCGGTGATTGACGCGGCCTTCGAGGCGATCGGAAAAGTAGACCTGCTGACGGAGTGGGGCTTCAAACAGGCCAAGCGCGTGATGGGGGTGGCCACACCGTCAGAGGCGCTCACGGTGTGGCAGGAATACCGCACCGACGACGTCGCGCCGTTGGTCACCCAACCCGTGCTGCTGATGGCGGGCACGAAGGACCACTACGTGCCGCTGCACCAGCTTGGCGACCAGGTGCTGACCCTGACCGCCGCGCCGTCCGTGAGCGCCCGGGTCTTCACCGAAGCCGAACAGGCTCAAAACCACTGCCAGATCGGCAACACGGGACTGGCCATCAAGGTGATCCTCGACTGGGTCGACGCAACCGGCGGACGCGCCGCCCCGGACGGAGACGAGCGATGACGGTCTTCCCGTACCCGGAGCTGGACGCCGAGAAGCAGGCCCAATATGAGCTCTTCCCGATCAACCTGACGCGCATGATGCTGCACACGAAGGGGCAGACGGTGCCGTATCTCAGGTACGCGCTGAGCTTTCGCGACGCGGCGATCACACCGCTGGTCCGCGAGCGCGTGATCGTCAGGGTCGGCGTTGCCGCTGACTGCGAGTACGAGCTGGTCCAGCACAAAACGGAAGCGTTACGCACCGGGACTAGCCAGGAGGTGCTGGCGCAGCTGCTCAATCTCCGGAACCGAGACTTCGAGGATCCGTCGCTGACCGCGCTCGTCGAATATGTCGACTCGCTGGTCGGGAACATCGGCGCGAGCCAGGAAACTCTTGACGGCCTGCGAAAGCACTTCTCCGACAACGAAGTAGCCGAGATCACCCTGCTGGCGGGCACCTACGTTCTGTGCGCCGCATTCCTCAGATCGCTGCAGGTGCCACTCGATGGCGGGCCGGTCGATTGGGGCATCGCCGACACCACTATGGAATCAGGACAGCTCTGATGATCGACGACCTCGCCCTGCTGGAGAATTACATCGAGCGGTGCTCCAACTGGGGCCGGTGGGGCCCGGACGACCAATTGGGCACGGTCAACCTCATCACCTCGGACACAGTCCGCGAGGCGGCTGCGCTGGTGAAGGTCGGTCGAATGATCTCGCTGACCATGCCCTACGACGCGCACGGCCCGCAGACCGGGTATCTCGGCAGGGCCAATCCCCATCTGTACCAACTCACCTCGGGACCGGGATACCTCGTCGGCGAGCAGTACGACCGGGAAACCCAGACCCTCCAGGAACTGAGGAAATCGACCGGGCAATCCACCGCCGGCTACTACGACGACGTCTTGGTGATGCCAACACAATCGGGCACGCAATGGGACGCGCTGTGCCATTTCTTCTGGAGAGGGCAGATGTACAACGGGTTCTCGGCGGCCGAGGCGGGGTCGGCGGGCAGTCGCGCCAACGGCGTCCAGAACTACACCGGCAAGATCGTCACCCGCGGTGTATTCGTCGACCTTGCCGCTCACTGGGGCGTGCACTCCCTGGAACCCGGCTACGCCATCACCACCGATGACCTCGACGGGTACCTCACGGAAAAGAATCTCGAGATCCGCCCGGGCGACGCGCTGATCGTCCGCACCGGTTTTCTGGGTGCCCGGCGCGAGCGTTGGGGAGACTATGCCGGTGGGCCCTCCCCGGGCCTCTCGCTGCACACGGCTCCGTGGATCCGCGATCAGGACATCGCCGCCATCGCCGCCGATACCTGGGGAATTGAGGTGCTGCCCAACGAAATCGATTGCTGGCAACCACTTCACGTGGTCAGTCTCGCCCACACCGGGTTGGCCTTCGGGGAAATGTTCGACCTCGATGCGCTCTCCGACGACTGCCAATCAGACGGCGTCCATGAGTTCATGTTCGCGGCATCACCGCTGCCGCTCACCGGAGCATCTGGCAGCCCGGTGTCGGCGTTAGCTCTCAAGTGAACCAAGCAGATCTTCGATGCCGTGCCGCTCCCACTGGGATAGCAGATTCGCCAGCATCTGCAGCGGTGCCCGCACGCTTTCGTCGTCCTTGATCCGCGGGTCCCGGCGATCGCTCGGCGCGTCGGCCCCGAACCTCTTGCGGATCAACGCCGGAACGTCCAGCAGCCAGGCGACTCCCATCGCGGCGGCATAGAGCAACGTGTGGCGGTGCAGCCGATCGGGGTCCAGTAGGGGGCCGCCGCCGTGCCGAACTTCGGCGACGAACATCTGCAGCAATTCGTCGAGATGGGCGTTCCACATGCCGGATTCGGCGCCGGACATGGCTCCCCAGATCGCCATGCCCAGGTTCATCTGGCTGACGCAGCCCCAGTCCATCAGCCCGCACCGCAGAACACCGTCGGTGTCGCGCCAGAACCACGCGTTGTCGATGTTCGCATTCCAATGGCACAGCGCGACGTAGTCGGCGTCGGCGGCGAGCTGGCGCGTGATCAGGTGCTCGTGCTGCGCGATCCGCGGCACGTCTGCGCGCAAGCGCGTCAGGAACTTTGGTGAGCCGACAGTGGCGGGCAGCAGGCCGGGCCGTGCGGCGACGAAGTCGGCCAGCTGGTTCACCCGTCGTTGCAGCTTGTCGGCGGACATGGGCGCGCGTTCACCCACCGTCGCGGCCTGTACGTCCAGCGGGAAGTCCGCCGTCAGCCCAGCGGGCAGGCGCCCGGATCGCTGCGTGCCGGCCAGCCGGCCCAGTGCGGTGAGCAGTGCGCGATAGTGTTCGAGCGGCTCGGGCATTTCGTAGTCCAGGCACTTGTGGTATTGGCGTTCGATTCCGTTGCTGCCGAATCGGATTCGCTCGGTGATGAGTATTCCGGTACCGCTTTGCCGGTGGTAGTCGCCGAACTGCACCCGGGGCACCGCGATGGGGAACTCCGGAACGCGGGACAGCGCGGCGAACCGCACCTCGGGCTCCATCTGGGTTTTTCCGCGATCGCGGATCGGGTTGTCCAGATCGCGGGAGAACTTGACGAACAGTTGGGTCAGCAGGCCTGGGGTGTCTTGTGCGTATTCGACCGACATCATGACTTTGCGTCCGGTGCTGCCGCCGGGGGCCTCACGGAACTCGGCGATCCGGGTGACGGCATTGCCGTCGGTGAGCACGCCGGAGGCTCGAAATGCATTGGTGAGGAACTGCGTTCCGCCGTCGAGCAAGGTTGCCGGGTCGGCCGGAAATGCCATTCCATACTGGTCACCGGTGACCCAGCGATCATCGGTGTGCATCGTGGGTCACCAGGTTTGTTCGGCCGCGCGCACCAGCATGTGGTTGACCGCGACGCGGCGATCGCGGGTCACCATGAACAGCACCGCGTCCGCGATGTCCTCGGACCGCAGTTTGACCATGCCGGCGGTCTGCTTTTCGAACGCCTCGCGCGATGGTTCGGCGAGATGGTGGAAGATCTCGGTGTCGACGGTGCCTGGGCCCACAACGCCGACGCGAACGCGCTGACCGAGGACCTCTTGCCGGATGCCTTCGCTGAACGCATTAACGCCGAATTTTGTCAGCGAATACACCGCGGTGTTGGGCCGGGCGACCCAGCCGGCGGTGGAACTGATGGTGACGAGGTCGGCCACGCCGCGCGGTGAATCGGCGGCCGCGTGGATCAGGTGGGAAAGCGCAGCGCGCGTGGCGTAGAGGACGCCCCGCACGTTGACGCTCACCATGGCGTCCCAGTCCTTCAGCGGTGCCTCCACCGCCGGAGCCGACTGCATCAGCCCGGCGTTGTTCACCAGAATGTCGAGGCGTCCCAACTCGGCGACGGTGCGCTGCACGGCGGCTGCCACCTGGTCAGCGTCGGTGACATCCGCGGGCACGACCAGGGCCGTGCCGCCGGCGGATTCGATCTCGGCCTGGAGTTCGGCCAGCCGGTCGGCCCGGCGTGCGAGGAGGGCCACCGCGGCGCCCTGGGCCGCGAGCGCCTTCGCCGTCGCCGCACCGATACCGCTGCTGGCGCCGGTCACCAGCGCTGCCGTCTTCGCCAGTAGCTGCGTCATAGTCCACCCGTCGTCGGTGTTCCGGCCACCCGTGCCCCGGCACCCAGTATCTGGTTGACAACGTAGTCGGTGTCCTCGCCGAGGTCGGGCGCGCCGCGCGAAATCCGCGCCGGGTTGCGCGTCATGCGCCACGACGGTCCCAGTATCGGACGCTGTCCTTCGCGGTGATCGCTGACGAACCGGTATAGCTCGCGGTCCCAAAGGTGTTGATCGCCAATCACATCGACAGCCGTGGCGCTCTTGCTCGCCGGCACCCCGACCGCACGCAGCCGGTAGGCAAGATCGTCGGCGTCGTGGTTGCGGGTAAGGCGGGCGATGTCGTTGTCGAGGGCGTCGGAATTGTCGTGCCGCTCGCTGCTCGTCGTGTAGCGCGGGTCGTCGGTCAGTGCCGCCGGGCTCAGGACGCCGCACAGTAGCTGCCATTGGTCGTCGTCGGCTACTGCGATGGTGATCCACGCACCGTCCGCGCAGGGGTAGCAGCCGTGAGGGCTCAGGTCCGGGTGAATGTTGCCGTTGGGCCCGAGGCGTTTTCCGGTGAGGCTCTGTTCGAGCAGGCAATCCCCGATCATCGAGGACAGCGTTTCCACGGCCGACACATCGACGAATTGACCGGCGCCGGTTTGCTCTCGATGCAGCAACGCCACCACGGCGGCGCAAGCGGCGGCCGCACCGACCGTGGAATCGCCGTACCGCATGCTCGCTCCCAGTGGCGGCCCACCCGGGTAGCCGACCAAAGACGCCAGCCCCGCCAGCGCGGAAAAGCAGGGCGCATAGCCGGTTTGATGCCCCAGCGGCCCGTCGTTGCCCCACATCTTGATCGACACCGCGACGATGTCGGATTTGATCTGGGTCAGCTGCTCATACCCCAAGCCCTGGCGCTCCATCGCGCCCGGCCGCAGGTTGTTGATGACGATGTCGCTGCGCGCGATCAGCTCGCGCAGGCACGCCATCCCCTCCTGCGACTTGATATCGAGGTCCACGCTGAGGATTTCGGGGTTGATGCTCAGAAAGAAAGGCGCATGGTTGATGTCGGTGCCGCCGTAGGCCCGCATCTCCTCGGGGATGGCGGCCGTCTCGACCTTGATCACCTCAGCGCCCAACAGCGCCAGTAGCTTCCCCGCGTACGGGCCTGCCCACACCTTGGTGAGCTCGACGACGCGCACCCCTTCCAGCGGGCCCCCGCGCCGAGTGTGCGACGGCTTCAGTTGTGGAGCCCGCGCCACCGGGGCGGCGTGCGGGGTGGTGCTTTGTCGTAGCACTGCATCAGTGTGCTGGCCGAGAGTCGGTGCTGCCGAGTTGATTTCAGCGGGTGATGCGCTCAGCGCATACGGGACTGTGGGATAGGATGCCTCGCCCAGCACCGGGTGCCGGACGTCGCGAAAGAACCGGCGGTGGCGGTACTGGGGCGACTGATGCAGATCCGCGGCGCCGTTGACCGGAACCAGCGGCACACCCAGGCGCTGAGCTTGATCGGCTGCGGTGTCCTTGGCCAAGCCGCGGACCCACTGCGCAAATCCTCGCTGGAAGGTGGCGACCTTGGCCGGCGTGACCGAGAATTCCAGCCAGTCGTCGTCGAACTCGTTGAGCCACTGCGGCTCCCCCATCAGAGCCTTGACCCCCAGCCAGTGAGCGCGGCTGGTCATGTACAGGTAGACGAACCCGTCGGCGCAGGCGAAAAACGACGCGGGACCCTGCTGGTCGAAATCGTCGCGCGTGCCCTCGGCCGGGACCTCACCGGTGATGAATCGGCCCAGGATGCAGTCCGCGCGCGAGACGAGCACGGCTTGCTGCGAGATGTCGATGAATTCGCCCCGACCCGTGTGCATTCGGCCAAAGAGGCAGGACGCAATGCACAGCGCCGCATCCAGGCCCGCTTCGTAGTCGGCGAGGAATCGCCCCGGCCCCTGTAGCGGCGGCAGTTTCGGGTCGGGATGGCTGGGAGTGTGATATCCCCAGCCGCTCGCGTGGAACACATTGATGCTCTTCGCGTTTCCGAACTCGGTGGGCGCATCCTGGCCGAACGGGGTGACCGAGCAGAAGACCACATTCGGGTGCTGTTCGGCCCAACTGGTCGTGCGGTCGTCGATGACCGCATCCGCCGTGCCGATCAGCTCGTGGAGATGCTCGACGCCGGCGGCGTCGAGCACGACGGATTGCTTGTTCGTGTTGAGGTAGGCAAACAACGCACTGCCGTCGGGCCCGTCGCGCACGATAGGAGCCATCGCCCGGGTGGGGCTACCGCTCCCGGGCGACTCGACCTTGATGACCTCGGCGCCGAAGTCGGCCAACAGTTTTCCGCAGTACTCCCCGGCGACCGACCCGGCCAGCTCTACGACCCTGAACCCGGTCAGCGCCGACATGCAGGCTCTCCCAAAGCGCTCAGGGCTTCGCGCGACCCGAGCGGCTCAGGCGCCACTCCGGTGGGAAGTTCATGTCGTTGTCCTTCACCACGTTGTTGAGGCCCTTGTTGAAAGTGCCCTCGGTGAGGTCGACGGTGTTCTCCTCATCGTTCTGGATCATCGGCAGCATGCCCTCGACCATGCCGACAAGAAGGCTGCCGAAGTACTCACCCTTGTGCTGCTTGTACAGCTCGAGGAAGGTCTTCTGCACCGCGACCGTGTCGGTCGGGCGGGACTTGGAGCAGGCCAACGCGTATTTCAGCGTCTCGGCTTCCAGGTCCTCGCGGGCCACAACGCTGTTGACGAACCCGCAGTCGTACATCTCCTTCGCGCTGAACGGCCGCCCGGTGAACAGCATTTCGGAGAACTTACGCAGTCCCATGGTCTCGGCCCACCACCACAGCCGGGGTCCCCAGCCGACGTACCGGAACGCGGGGTGTCCGAACAGGGCGTCGTCGGAGGAGACCACCAGGTCGGCGTCGCCGGCCTGGTAGAAGTGCCAGCCGTAGCAGTAGCCCTTGGCCTCGATGATGCTGACCTTCCGAAGCTCTTGCAGGGGGCGGTTTCCCGCGCGGGCCTTGGCATAGAAATCAGTCACGGTGGACAGGTAGCGGTAGGAGCCACCGGGTGGGTACTTCACATCGTCATCGTTGATCGCGAGTTCGTGCAGCAGCGGCATGCCGGGGTTCTCGATCATGCCCCGCTGTTCGGGCAGGTCGCCACCGCTGCCGAAATCTTCGCCCTCGCCACGGATCACGACGACCTTGACGTCGTCGTCCACATTGCACTTGTGGATTAGGTCGGCATAAAGCTGACGCATTCCCAAGCTGGTGGCGTTCTGCGCGTCGGGGCGATCGAAGGTGATGTAAGCGATCCGGTTCTTCTTGTCCTTCTCGAACTTGATGTACTGCGCGGCTTCTTCTTTCATTTTTTCGTAATCAAACTCAGGCATGAATTCTCTCCACTTCGTTGTGCTTAATTGAGTTATTGCTTATTTGAGCAAACTGCCCGCATCGACGGGAAGCGAAACGCCAGTGACATAACGAGATTCGTCAGAGGCGAGGAACAGGACCGCGTTGCTGATGTCGATGGGATCCACCCAGGGGATCGGCAATGTGTGCATCATCTGCGAGATCGGGGCGAAGTCGTCCGGCCCGGGATTGGGCAGATCTGGGCGAAAGAGCCGGTATGTGTTGTCATTCATCAGCATCGTGGTGCTGACCTGGGTGGGCAGCACGGTGTTGACCCGGATCATCTGCGGGCCCAACTCAACGGCAAAGGCACGCATGAGGCCGATCACGCCGTGCTTGGCGGCGATGTAGTGGCCGGTGTTCTGGTAGGCCTTTTGCCCACCGACCGAGCTGGTCAGCACGATGGAGCCACCACGGCCGCCCGAAAGGATGTGGGGTACGCCCGCTTTCACGGTGTGCCACACGCCGCTCAGGTTGATGTCGATCATGTCCTGCCAGATGTTCTCGCTGATCTTGTGCAGCTTGCGGCCATCGGTGCCCACACCCGCGTTCGCGACGATGATGTCGAGCCGACCGAGTTGTTCCACGCCGCTATCCACCGCGGCTTTGAGTTCGTCATAGTCGCGGACATCGACCTGCGCGGTCACGATGCGCCGGTCGAGATTCTTGACCAGATCGGAGGTCTCGGCGAGATCCTCCGGGGTGGAATGCGGGTAGGCCAAGTTATCGATCGGCCCGCAAATGTCGATCGCAATGATGTCGGCGCCCTCTTGTGCCAGGCGCACCGCGTGGCTGCGGCCCTGCCCGCGGGCGGCACCACTGACGAAGGCGACCTTGCCCTCGACCCGGCCGGTCGTCACGGCACCAACGTCGGGAGGGTTTCCCAGCCCCGCACCGAGGACGTCGGGCTGAGCGTCGCGTTGGCCAGATCAGGCTCCCACTCCGGGAAGCGCTTGAGAATTTCCTCCAGCGCGACACGTCCTTCCAACCGGGCCAGCGCCGAACCCAAGCAGAAGTGGGCGCCGACGCTGAACGTGAGGTGCGGCCGGGCGGGGCGATGAATGTTGAATTCGCCTGCGTCGGGTCCGAACTGGCGTTCGTCGCGGCAGGCGGCCCCGATCAGCATGAGCATCACGCTGCCCTGCGGCACCGTCTGGTCGTATACAGTGACGTCGCGCGTCACGTAGCGCGCCATGTGCGGTGCGGGCGGCTCGAAGCGCAGTAACTCCTCGATCGCCTGCGGGATGAGCGCCGGATTCTCGACGAGTTCGCGGCGCTGGTCGGGGTGCTCGGCGAGAACCTTGCCCGCCCAACCGATCAGCCGCGTTGTCGTTTCGTTGCCGGCGCCGGCCACGACATTGACGTAGACGAGGATCTCCTGGCGAGTGAGCCGGCGGGTGGTTCCGGTCTCGTCGACGAACTCGACGTTGAGCAGCTCGGTCATGATGTCGTCGGACGGATTGTCGGCACGCCAGTCGATGTAGGCCTCGAACTGCTCGCCCACCGACAAACCATGCTCGGCGGCACTCATCGGCTTGCCGGGCTCGGTGCGCAGCTGGGCGTTGCCCCGATCGCGGATGTACTCCTGATCTTCTTCAGGAATCCCGAGCAGCGCGCTGATGACCTTCATCGGCATGATCGCGCCCAGGTCGGTGACGAAGTCGAACCGGCCGGAGCCCACCAATGGATCCAGCGATTGCGCGCAGAACTCGCGGATCATCGGCTCCAGCGCGCTGATCTTGCGGGGGGTGAACATGCGCGACAGAAGTTTGCGGTGCACGTCGTGGATCGGCGGGTCCTCGAAGATCAGCAGGCCCGACGGGATCTCGAGGTCGGCCTTGATCAGCTCCATGATCACGCCCCGGGCGGAGCTATAAGTGGCGTGGTCGACGATGCCCTTGTTGACATCGGCGAACCGGCTCAGTGCATAAAAGTCGTATTCGGAGTTGTAGTACAGCGGCGCCTCGTCGCGCAGGCGCGCAAACATCGGATACGGGTCGGCGATCAACTCGACGTCGTACGGATCGAAACGAACATGGCTCTCGGTACTCGCCGTCACGAAACCCCTCCTGGCGCTATGAATTTCGGATGTCCGCATCGTCTGCGGCGGTGCGGGGGCTGTCGGTGGAACAGCGCCGGATCTGGGTAGGACAATTTGTACACTCCGCTTAATCGAGTCGCTCTGACACGCGCACGGATCCGGCTGACAGCGGGCTCACCGAGGTCCGCGAACTCCGGATTACTCTATTCTCGTAGAGAACCATATCGCTCATCCTGTGGCAAGACCCAACGCCGCGAAATTCGCCGCTAGCCCGTGTCGCGTCGACGCGCCGGGTGTGCCGCATCGCCATCCGTCAGCTGCCCCTTCTGGGGGCTCTTCAGGATGCCCGCGGCGATCGCCGACAGAATTCCATCGAGTTGCTCGGGACTGTCGACCACACGGTCGCCGTGCGCGAATCGCAGCAACAGGCCGTTGATAAAGGTCAACGTCACGTTGCTCAGATCCTCGATCACCGCGGACTCCAATTCGGCGCCGTGCGGCATGAGTTGAACCAGGATCTCGCTGTGCAATTTAGTGAAGCCATCGGTGGCTTGCTGCAGAATCGCGGCCATCGCGGGGTCGCGCGCGGCCTGCATCGTCAGCTCGTATCTGGCCTTCGTTCGGGATAACTGTGGTTCGCTGCCGGCCTGAATGACGAGCTGCGCCAGCAACGAGGGCGACGGATTGGCGCCCTGGCTGTCGGCACTGTCGGCGATCGTCTGCAGGCTCTGCAGGTCAAGCTCGGCCAGCCGCTCGGCGACGGCGCGCAGCAACGCGGAGCGGGTCCGGAAATAGAACGAGGTGGTGCCGTCGGGGACGTCCGCTTTGCGATCCACCTTCAGGTGGCTCAGGCCCTTGGCCCCATCCGCGGCCAGCAGCGCGATCGCCGCATCGCACAGGTCGCGGCGGCGTTCCGTAGGATTTGGCTTTCGCCTTTTCGCTGACACGGGACTGTATCGAGCCATCTTGGACCGAGAGGCTACTCTATATTCATAGTGTGGGCAATGGAGCATGCATAGTGGCATCGCCGCACCGGGATGGTACGGCGATGCCTTTTATGGGAAGCAAGTGTCGCAAACTGTTGCAGCACTGCAGGTTTGCTGCGTCAGGCAGCCAGCAAGCGCTCGAAGAATTCGCGGTAGTGCATGAGCGCTACGCGAAGGTCTTCGGTGGATGCCTGTTCGCCGCGGGCCCACTGTTCCTCGAGACGTGAGCGTGCATTGGCGAACCCGGTCGTGAGTTGGTCGACCAAATCGGAGACGAGGACATCTGCCTTCTGCACGCACTCGCTGGGATCATCGACAAAAGCTGCCTGGACCGCAGCCCATCGCGAACGCAATTCCGCTAGCTCTTCATCGCCGAATAGCAGGTCCTCGGTTGATGATTCGTGTGCTGCGTCCGAATGTTTCGCGGGTACAGCCGGTACCTGATCCGTCGGTGCTGATACTTCGGCAACGCTCGAAGGATCCGCCGGGGCGGGCGGCGTCGGGCTTTGGTCCTGCTCCTGCCGGAAGGTCGGCTCCACGTCTTCGCTCACCGGTGGTGGCGCCGCGTCCCCCGTTTGGGCCTCGTCCTGCGAACCGGTCAGAGTTGGGTGATCGTGTGTTGTCATGCGCTTGCCTCCTGTGACGCGTTGTCGTCTGTTGTTTTTTCCAGCAGCGTGTCGAACAGCGCGCGGTAGTGCACGAATGCCTCCCGTTGCTGCTCGGTGCTGACATCACCGTCCTGCTGCGCCAGATGAATCCGATGCGCGGTGCGGTAGTTCTCGACAATCTGCGGATGGTCTACCGAGATATCGGCAGCTCGCTGATCGAAATCGTCGACGGGATAACCCCGTTCGCGCATCACCTCGGTTATCAAACGATCGGCGAGGCCGACGGCAGTTGTCGGATTGTCGACGAAGCCGGTCTGCACCTGGCTCCAGCGGGCGGTGAAGTCCGCCAAGGACGCTCGCGACAGCGGAACAATCTCGAGTTCTTCTCGCTTGCGTTCTCGGGCGGAAAGTTCCTTCTCGGCCGCCTTTTGGCCTCCGGCCTCGGAGACCAGCCGTTCGTACTCGCGGCCATAGTGCTGCTTCATTCGCGCTGTTTTCCTGCGACTGCCGAGCAAGCGTGCCGCGATGACTAACGCGGCGACCACGATAACGACGATGGCGGCGGCGAAAATCCATTCCCAGACGGGCATTTCATGCTCCTCTCGTACTCATGTCGAATAACCCGGGCGGTCCCGAGCCAAACGTCAAACGGGCGGCGCCTGGCTGACGGGTCATTCAGAAGTAGTGCCGACGGCCGCCGATCGCACGCCCGGTGCTGCCCAGGACTGCCAGGATTGCGCCGATGACGAGCAGGATGATCCCCAGGGTCCACAAGATTGAGATCTTGAGGAGAAATCCTGCGATGAGTAAGACGATGCCGAGAATGATCATGGTGCGACCTTCCATTGCGTAATGACTGGTTGATGGTCGAGTCGGTTGACCCGACGCTGATCTCAGTCGACCACCCCTAAGGGGGGTAGCAATACACCCTTAGGGGGGTAATGTCCCCGTCATGCCGCCCGAGTCGACTACTAGCGCACCGATCACCATTGCGCTCGTCGACGACTACGACGTTGTCGTAAAAGGCGTGGCCAACATGCTGGACCCGTACCGCGACCGTGTCCTGGTGGCAGAACTCGACTCCACCATGCCCGTCGAAGACGCCGTCGATATCGTTTTGTACGACTCTTTCGCCCAACCCGAGTCCGATCACGAAGAGATCGGAGTCCTGGTCGCCAATCCCCGCGCACGTCGAGTTGTGGTCTACACCTGGAACTTTCACTCCGATCTAGTGGAAAGTGCACGTCGGCACGGAGCGCAGGGATATCTGTCGAAGACCCTGCCTGCACGCGAGCTGGTCGCGGCTTTGGAGGCGGTGCATGCCGGCGAGGTGGTCATCAGTGATGTGGCGGCGCGGGCACGCAGCGCGCCCGGGCTGGACTGGCCCGGGCGCGGCGAAGGGCTCAGCGACCGCGAGGCGGAGATTCTGGCATTGATCACCCAAGGCAAGAGCAACGCGGACATCGCACGACTGACCTATCTGAGTCCCAACACTGTGAAGTCCTACATCCGCACGATTTATCGCAAACTCGGCGTGGGCAGCCGCACCCAGGCCGTGCTGTGGGGCGTGAATCACGGATTCACCCCCGACCATCACCGCATCGAACACTGGCGCGGCGGCCCGTGACACACCGCCGTGCCGTCAAGGCGTCGACGTCCGCTCTTAGTGCCCGGCTCGCCGGTGCCATCCTGCTGGGAGCCGCGGCCTGTGGCTGCCACGCAACTCAACACGCAGGCTTGGCCACCTCGGCGACGCCGGCGCCACCGCCGCCACCGCGGGCGGCGACCATCCAGCCGCTTCCGGTACGGCCGGTGTTGAAATCGCAGCCGACGATGCCCGACAAGTGCCCCGCCATGAATCCGACTGCCCCGACCCCGTCGGCCAACGGCTTGCTCCCCTGCGCCCTCGCCCGGGCCACCCTCTACACGCTCGGTCCTGAGAGCATGCAGCTCGCGCTGACACATGTGGACCCGCCGAGGCTGCTGACGTCGGACTTCTATGAAGTGAATCTGAGGATGAACCCGACGTCGGCGACCGCGTGGGCGTCGTTCACCGCAGCACATCTGCACGCCCACATCGCCTTCATCCGCGACGATCTCGTCTTGGAGGCGCCGATCATCGAAGAACTGGTCACCTCGGGGCAGGTCGCACTGACCACGCAGACCGCACCGGCCGCGGATCAGCTGGCCCAGCTGGCCGGCCGCCCCACATGAATCAGCTCGCGATCGGTTTTCTCAACGGATTCGGTCTTCCGCCATCCGATTTCGTCGATCTCACGGCGGATCTTGGTTGCCGCTATATGTCGATTGTTGTGCGGGGAGGGCCACTGCTTCCGCTCGGCTACCCGCTCTATTCGCTGAAGGACGATCCCACCCTGAGACGAGATCTGCTCGCCGCCATGGGTCACCGCGGCGTGGCGATCTCGCTGGGCGACGGGTTCCTGGTGCTACCGGAGACCGAAATCAGGTCATTCCGTGGGGATCTCGAGGTCCTGGCCGAACTCGGCGTGCCGCGGATCAACGTCGTCAGCCTGGACCCCGATCTCAACCGCACTTTCGACCAGTTGGCCGCGCTGACAGAGCTGGCCGCACAATTCGGCATGGAAACCGACGTCGAACCGGTGCCGGGCCTGACGGTCGGCGACCTGCCCACCGCGCTGGCCGCTCGCGACCACGTTGGACGGCCCGACTTCCGGCTGCTGATCGACACCATGCACCTGGTGCGGTCTGGCGCCACCGCGGCCGACCTGGCCGCCGTCAACCCCGAGCACATCGGCTACGCCCAACTCAACGACACGACGCTGCAACCACGCCTCGATAACTACATGGAGGAAGCCATGTTTGAGCGGATGGTCCCCGGCGAAGGCGAACTGCCGCTCGGCGACCTCCTGGCGGTGCTTGCGCCCGACATTGTGCTCGAAATCGAAGTGCCGAGGCGATCATTGGCGCTGGCCGGCGTGAGTCCGATCGACCGGATGCGGCCCTGTGTCCGGGCCGCTCGACATTTGTTATCCGAACGTGGGCAATGACTTTCAGCTCGGTTCGCGAAGCGGAAGTCCAGCTTTGCGATAGATCTCGTCGATAACGGTCATATTGACGACCGCGTCTTGCGGGGTTGTCGGGAATGGTTGACAGCGCAGCACCGCCGCGGCGAACGCGTCCAGCTGGTAGGCATATGACGCACGGCGGGGAAAGTGTTCGACGCGATTGTCGTTGCCCGTTCGAACCGAGAGCCGGTGAAAAAGACTGGGCACCGCGGGGTTGAGCACATGCAGCTCGCCCTGGTCGCCGATGACCTTGGCGCTGATGTCCAGCAGGCGCCGCGACCACATCGAGCAGTGGATCCGGCCGGTGTGTCCGGCGGCAAATCGGAACTCTGCCGTCATCGCGCGGTCGACCCGGGGGTCGCGCAATCTTGCCTGCGCCGAAACGACTTCCGGCGTCGAACCACCGTACGTGCGGAGCATGTGCACCGTATAGCACCCGGCGTCCATCGTCGCTCCGCCGGCGAGCGCATAGTTGTAACGGATATCGGAAAACCTCGGCAGCGGGAAGCACAGCGTGGCCTCCACCCGCCGCAGCGTGCCCAGCTCCCCCGACGCGATGATCTGCTCGATCCGCAGCGTCAACGGGTGGTAGCGGTAGTGGAAGGCCTCCATCACCACCCGGTCGGACTTCGCGGCCAGTTCGGCGATCTCGCGCGCCTCGGCGGCGTTGGCAGTGAACGGCTTTTCGCACAGCACGTGCTTGCCCGCCTCGAGCGCGGCGCGGGTCCACTTGCCGTGCAAGCCGTTTGGCAGCGGGTTGTAGATCGCGTCGACATCCGGGTCGGCGACCAGCTTCTCGTAGTCGTCGTGTACCCGGGCGATGTGGTGTTTGGCGGCGAAAGCTTGGGCACGCGAGGCATCGCGCGCGGCCACCGCGGCGACGACCACGTCGGCGTTGTCCTTCGCGGGGTTGACCAGCGCTGTGGGTGCGATGCGGGCCGCACCCAGAATCCCGATCCGCAGCGGAGTTCCATGTCCAGACACGGACCCGACGCTAGCACTCGGTCTCATCCGGCACAGGCGTCGCGGCGGGCGGGCTACAAGCCGGGTCCGCGGCGGGCGAAAGCGGGCGCTCGCTCTGGGCGCACCCCGACGCCGATGAAGTAGGCGGGCAGGAACGACAACCACGGCAACCGCTCCATGAGGCCGAGGAGGGCCGCCGGCGGGGTCGGGTCCTCGCCGCGCAGCAACCGACCGAGCAGCATCCGCTGCAGCAGTCGCTGTACCCCCTGAGTCACCGCGGTGGGAAACAACCGTCGGCGACGTACCGCCGCGAGATCGCGATCCGTGACCCGGTGCCGCAGCAGGGGCTCGGCCAAAATCGTTGCGGCCGCGACGGCATCCTGCACCGCCATGTTGATGCCGACGCCACCCAGCGGCGACATGGCGTGCGCCGCGTCGCCGATGCACAGCAGGCCGTCGACATGCCAGCGCCGCACTCGATCGACCCGCACATCGAGGTGCTTGATGTCGTCCATCGATTCGAGGCTGTCGACCGAATCGGCATCGGGCAGCAGGCCGCTGATGTCGTGCCGGAACGCCTCGATGCCCCGCGCCCGCAGCTGGGCGTCGGTGCCCTTGGCCCCGATGTACGCGATCTGGTCATAGCCTTCGCGTGGTATCACGACGAGGGCCTTACCCGGCGCGGTCCGCGGCAGGAACGAGAATTCCGCGGCACCTTCGCGCGGCAAGCGGAACCACCACACGTCGTAGTTGACCGGGTATTCGCGTGTGTCGAGGCCGGCGGCGCGACGCGCGACCGACCAGCGGCCGTCGCACGCCACCGTCAGCTCCGCGCGCAGCTCGCCCGGCCCGTCAGGTCCCTGGTAGCGCACCCCGGTGACCCGTCCGCCGTCGCGCAGTAGTCCGGTCGCCTCCGTGTTCATCCGCAACGTGAAGCTCGGCTCCGTCTGGGCGGCCTCGGCGAGCAGATTCAGCAGGTCCCACTGCGGCACCATCGCGACGAACGGATGCGGTTGGCGGAGTCGCCCGAAGTCGACGTAGGTCACCGAGCGGCCGCCGGCCTCGAATTTCGCGGTGCGCACCTCGCTGTGCGGCATCGCCGCGAAGCGCTCCCACAGGCCGAGCTCGTCGAGAAGCCGCAGAGTTGTGGGATGCACCGTGTCCCCGCGAAAGTCGCGCAGGAAGTCACCGTGCTTTTCCAGCAGGGTGACGTCCACTCCCGCCCGAGCCAGCAGCAGCCCGAGGACCATTCCGGCCGGGCCGCCACCGATGATGGCGCACGTGGTCTTCGCGGCCATCAGTCGTCGGGAACGGTTTCGAGGTCGATCTCGAAAACCGAGAGCGGGTCGAGGATCACGCCGGTCTCTTGCACGTAGCGATCCCACAACGCAAGCAGCTCGGCCAGTTTGTCGGGTCGCGCGGCGGCCAGATCTTCGATCTCGCCGGGGTCCGCGGACAGGTCGTACAGCTGCCAGTCGCCCGTGCCGTGTGGCTCAGGCAGGTGCAGCGCCTTCCAGTCGCCCTGACGAATAGCGCGGCGCCCGAACAACTCCCAGCCGGTGCCGGTGTCGGCGTCGTGCACGGCCTCGGTGGCGCCCGACAGGTAGCTCACCAGTGAGCGGCCCCGCATGGGTTCCACCTCGCGACCCCGGTACGACGTGCCGGGATGGGGCACGCCGGCGAGTTCCAGCACGGTCGGCGCAATGTCCATGACGGTCGCGAACGCCGTGCCGATCTCACCCTGCCGCGCGAAGCCCGGCCAGGTGACGAACCCGACCACCCGGATGCCGCCCTCGGTGGTGAACGCCTTGTGCAGGCGCGACGGCGCGGTGGCAGCCTGGGCCCAGCGGGGGCCGTACCAGATGAAAGACGTGCCGTTGCCGAGGTTGTCGAGGCTGTTGTCGCAGTGCTCCTCGACCAGCTTGAGGATCCGCGGGCCGAGCAGCGGCATCGCCTCGACGATCGCGCCCTCCGCGCCGTTGTCGGACATGAAGATGACGACCGTATTGTCGAGCTCCCCCGTCTCGGTCAGGTAGTCGACGACCCGGCCGATATTCCAGTCCATCCGGTCGACCATGCCGGCGTAGACCTCCATGGTGCGCGTCGAGATCGCGCGCTCGTCATCCGTCATGTCGGCCCACTCAGGCGCACCGTCGGCCACGACGGGGTGTGGCGTGACGTCCTCGGGGCACAGTCCGAGCCGCTTGAGCGCGGCCAGGCGCTCCTCGCGCAACGCGTCCGGGCCGGCGTCGTAGCGACCGCGATAGCCGGCGGTGGATTCGCCGGGGGCCTGCAGCGGCCAGTGTGGCGCCTGGAACGGCAGATAGGCGAAGAACGGCCGCTCGTCGTCCTCGGGGCGTTCGCTGAAGTAACGCAGCAGGGTGTCGGTGTAGTAGTCCGACGAGTAGAAGTCCTCGCCGACGGTGACGAATTGGTCGTCCTCGGTGTAAAGCGTCCGCACCGGGGAGAAACCGCCGCCCGGGCCGCCGTAATGGTTGGCGCCGGCCGGCAGGAGTGCGAACGAACGCTCGAACCCGCGGGCCCACGGCGACCTGTCGATCGTGTCGCCCAGGTGCCATTTGCCCGACATCAGGGTCAGGTAGCCGGCGTCGCGCAGCAGCTCGGACAGCGCGACCACCCGATCGTTCAGATAGCCCTCGTAGCCCGGGGCTCCCTGGAACGCCCCCGGGCCCGCGGCCTCCAGCATCGTGCCGATGCCGGCGATGTGGTGATCGGTTCCCGTCAGCAGCATCGACCGTGTCGGAGAGCAGGCCGGTGCCGAATGAAAGTCGGTCAACCGGACCCCCGCGTAGGCGAGCCGGTCGAGGTTGGGGGTGTTGATTTCGCCGCCGAACGAGCCGATGTCGGAAAAACCGAGATCGTCCGCGACGATCACCAAGAAGTTGGGCCGCGTCACGGTGAAGCATCCTGTCAGGTCTGGCCGCCGAATGGAATGCTTGTACGCGGCGCTACCTCGCGTCGGGAAAGGGACGAAGGGCACACAGATGTTGACTCAGTTCGGGATGTCCATTCCCCTGATCGCGGCCCCGATGTCGGGCGGACCGACCACGCCGGCCATGGTGTCGGCGGCGACTCAGGCCGGCGGCCTGGGCCTGCTCGCGGCGGGCTACAAAACCGTGGAAGCGATCGAAGCCGAGATCAAAACTGTTCGTGCGGCCGGAATTCCGTTCGGCGTCAACGTTTTTGCCCCGAATCCGTTGCCGGTCGACCCCAATGACTACCATGCTTACGCCGCGATTATCCAGCGAGAGGCCGATCAGTTCGGCCTGACCTTGCCGCCGGAACCGATCGAAGACACCGACAAGTTCGACGAGAAGATCGCGCTGTTGGTCGATGACCCGGTGCCGATGGTGTCGTTCACCTTCGGCATTCCCCCGGGCACCGTCATCGCCGCGCTTCGGCAGGCGGGCAGCGTGGTCGTGCAGACGGTGACCACCGCCGAGGAGGCGGCGCAGGCACGCGATGCCGGGGTCGACATGCTCGCGGTGCAGGCCGCGGTGGCCGGCGGGCATTCCGGCACGCTCACGCCGCGGCGACCGCTGACACCGGTCCCCCTCGTCGATCTCGTCGAGCAGATTGTCGCCACGGTGGGACTGCCGGTGCTGGCCGCGGGCGGGCTCGCCACCCCCGGCGCGGTAGCCGACGTGATGCGTGCGGGCGCCGCCGCGGCGGTCGTCGGGACCGTTCTGCTGCGTGCCACCGAGAGCGGCGCGTCGGCCACGCACCAGGCCGCGCTGACCAATCCGGCCCGCACCGAGACGGTGTTGACCCACGCCTTCACCGGGCGCCCGGCGCGCGGCCTGCGCAACGCCTTCATCGACGCCCACGAGGCCGAGGCGCCGCTGGGCTATCCGGCCCTGCACTATCTCACCACTTCGCTGCGTAAAGCAGCGGCGGCCGCGGGCAAGCCCGACTACGTGCACCTCTGGGCGGGCACCGGGTATCGGCATGCCACCGCCGAAGCGACGTCAGACATCTTGGGGCGGCTGGCTTCTGACTTGTGATCCCGAGTGCCGCCGTGTGGCAATTCATGGACTGGGCGCTATCGCCGACCCCGTCCACTCACCACGCATCTCGGATTGCCGCGGCCGCGGGCCCCGCCGAATGTCCATGCCCGTAGTTTTCAGAATGCTTCGGGATCTCGTTGCACCTCGACCGGCACCGGATGCTGGTACAAGCGAGAAGCGTTCTCCCAGGTGAACTTTCGGATCGCGTCCTGCGGTAGATCCCCAATTTGCTCGTGGATGGTTTCTTGAGTGTGCGGCCACGTCGAATCGCAATGCGGATAGTCGGCTTCCAGCATGATGTTGTCCATGCCAATCCGGTCGCGCTGGACGAACGACGACTTGTCCTCC
The DNA here is from genome assembly GCF_900157365.1 of Mycobacterium numidiamassiliense. Taxonomy (GTDB): domain Bacteria; phylum Actinomycetota; class Actinomycetes; order Mycobacteriales; family Mycobacteriaceae; genus Mycobacterium; species Mycobacterium numidiamassiliense. The sequence goes on from NZ_FUEZ01000004.1 coordinate 3,466,332, forward strand.
ACCGCGCAGAACCAGAAGTTGCGGGTGAAAACCTCTGCGGGCGTTAGTGTCTCACCCAATGCCTGCCAGGTGCCGTACATCGCGTGGTAGCTGAGCATGTGGTCGAGGCGATCCAGCAAACCGGCAACCCAACCGATACCGCCCTCCGACAAGCAGATTTTGAGGTCGGGGAATCGGGTCGGCAGTCCCGAGTACAGCCAGTCGACTGCCGCCGAAATCGCATACGCGAAGAACAGCACCCCCTGGACGTCCGGCGGCGCGTCCTCGGTGGTGGACGGCGACGATCCAGACGATCCGATGTGCAGGTTGACCACCGTGCCAGTCTCGGCGCACGCCGCCATGATCGGATCCCAGTGACCGGTGTGGATGCTCGGCAATCCCAGCATCGCGGGGTTCTCGCTGAACGTGACGGCGTGGAAGCCACGCTCGGCGTTCTCGTGGATCATCGCGGCGCCCAATTCGGGATCCAGCAGCCAGGGCAGCTGGCAGGGGATGATCCGGTCCGGGTACGAGCCCGCCCAGACCTCGAGGTGCCAGTCATTCCACGCGCGAACCGAGGCCAAAGCCAGATCGCGATCGTTGGTCACCTGCTGCAGTCGCTGGCCGGCGAACCCGGGCAGAAATGACGGGAAGTTCAGCGACGCGTAGATGCCGTTCAGATCCATGTCTTTGACACGCTCGTGAATATCCCAAGCGCCCCTGCGCATTTCATCGAAGCGGACGGGTTCGAAGCCGTACTCGGACACCGGGCGCCCGACGACGGCGTTGAAACCGACGTTGGGCAGTTCCCGATCGTCGTAGACCCAGGTCTGGCCACCGGTATCGGTGTCGACGACATGCGGAGCCCGTTCGGCGAATTTGCGCGGCAGGCGCCCGGTGAAGGTGTCCGGGGGTTCGACGATGTGATCGTCGGCCGAGATCACCGTGTAGCGACGCGCCGCTCGGGGCGGGTCGGGCAGAAAGGTGACCGAGCGGTCCCCACCGGTCTTGGCGGTGGTGAAGCTCAGGTTCGAGGCCAACTCGTCGATCGATTTCATGGTCGGCGATCTCCTTCGACGTCGAGTGCGCGATGACGGCTTCGAGAGCGCGAGGGCGGCCGCGCCGGACGGCGGGTTGCCGACTTGGCCGCACGGTCGGCGAACGCCCTCACGTGAGCACGTCGGGATCGGCCCTGATGGTCATCCGCGCCGCGCCAGCCCAGTAGACGTCGGCCGCGCGCTCGATCAGCGAGCGTTGCATGCCGGCCATGTCCGACCAGTTCATCGAGACCGGCTCCTTGCCGGTGAGCATCACGTCGTAAGCCAGCTTGCAGACCCGCTCGATCGACGCCGCCCGGTAGACCGCCTCCGGCAGGTTGCGGCCTGTTGCGATGACGCCGTGATTGGCCAGGATCGTCAGATTGGCGTTGCCGATGCGCGCGGCGAGCTCGGCCGCGCGGGCCGGGCTGTCGATTTCGCCGTCGTAGGTGTCGACCAGGCAGAGGTCATCGAGGAACAGCGAACCGGTCTGATGCAGCAGTTCGGGCAGCCTGCCCAGCGCGGCGAGCACACAGACAAAATATGGATGGTTGTGGATGACCACCCGGGCGTCGTCGCGGACACGGTGCAGCTCGGTGTGAATGTGGATCGCCGGCGTTACATCCCAGCGACCGCGGATCACCCGCGCCTCGCTGTCGACCACACAGATGTCTGACGCGGTGAGTTCCTGCCACCACAGGCCCCACGGGTTGACGAACATGTCCGACTGCCCGTCCTGCTGCCAGGTGATGTGCCCGGCCATGTTTTCCGCGAACCCGATACCGGCCAGGTGGCGGAAAGCCACGGCGAGCGCCTGCTCGTGGGACAGATCCGTGCCGATCGGTGGCACCACCGACGGGGCCCACACCTGCAGGCCACCTCGTCGTGCGTCAGGAGCGTTCATCATCGGCCTCCATCCTTACTCGAATATCCTGGCGGAGCTCGCCTTTGGCAACCTTTCCACCGGATGATCGGGGCAACTCGTCGACCACGATGAGCCGTTCGGGCAGGAGTTCTTTCGAAACCCCGAGTGCCAGCAGGTGCTTGACGAGTGCGGGCAGATCGATGGTCGCCGCGTCGACGAGCTCGGTGTAGAGACAGACTTTTTCACCGAACACCGGGTCCGGCATCGCCACCGCCGCCGCGAGCGCGATGGACGGATGGGTCATGGCGACGTCTTCGACCTGCGACGCGCTGATGTTCTTGCCGCCGCGCAGGATGAAGTCGGAAGTACGGCCGGTGACGCGCAGGAAACCGTCGCGATCGATCTCGCAGATGTCGCCCATGCGCATCCACCCGTCTTGGGTGAACAGCTTGTCGTGGTCGGTACCGCCGAGGTAGCCGAGGCTGGTGGCCGGCCCCCGGCACGCGGGCTGGCCCCGCCCCGTCTCGGTGACGTCCTGATCACCGTCGAAGAGCCGGACCGACATGTCCGGCACGATCCGGCCGGCGGTGCGCAGCCGGTGCTCCACGGAGTCGTGCACGGTGGTGGCGCTGAGCAACCCGGTTTCGTTGGAGCCGTAGAACTGCAGGATCTTCGCGCCGGTGAGTTCCTCGAACTCGGCGGCCGGCCGATACGGTAACGCCTCGCCGCCGGTGAACACCACGCGCAGCGAACTCAGGTCGTAGTCCCGGCACGCGCGATCGGCCATCAGCATCGTCAATTGCGTACTGACACAACACAACACGGTGACTTTGTGCCGGTCTATCGCCTCAGCCGCCGCCTGTGTGGTGAAGCGGCCCAGGATCACCGCGGTGGCACCGAGATAAATGGGTGTGGTGTGGCTGGTCCAGAGTCCGAAGCCGAACGGCGTGGGGATGACGGGCAAGAACACGTCTTCAGAGGTCAGCATCCCATTGGCGACGGCCTTCTGGTGAAAGTAGTACCACCGGTTCTGGGTGTGGACGACGCACTTCGGCAGGCCGGTGGTGCCGGATGTGGAATTGATCAGGAAGACGTCGTCGGCGCCGAGTTGGTCTGCGCCACTGCGCGGTTTGGGCTCGACGGCCACGTCCAGACGTGCCGTGTCGTGATCCGAGACCAGCACCGGCACCGGAAGGTCGGCCATCGAGGCGGCTTGGGTCGCGGCATCGCTGCGCAAAAGATCGCTGATCAGGATCTTCGGTTCCGAATTGCGCAGGATCGCAGCGGCTTCCCTGGCGCCGGCGCGCGCACCCAGGCCGACGACGACGGCACCGCAGCGTTCGATCGCGACGAACAGCACGTGGATGGCGGTGGCGTCGCCGTGCCACACCGCAACGCGATCGCCGCGCCCTATGCCGCACCCAGCGAGCTGGCCGGCCAAATATTCTGCCGCGGCATCGAATTCAAGCCAGCTGAGTCCAGCATCGGGATGATCGATGTAGGCCGCGCGGTCAGGCGAACGTTCGGCGTTGCGGAGCACCGCATCCGACAGCGTGAAATCCGACCACCAACCGGCCGCGCGAAACCGGGTCGGGTCCTCGTCGGTGAAGGCCGGCGAGCCCACGGTATCCAGCCCGCCGCCGCTCATTACCAGATCATAGGAGCGGTGTTCTGGCGATCAGTCAGAGGTCGCCCTACTGGCTAGGGACTCTGGGGTCCCGGAGTAGGAGGCGGCGGAGCGGGCGGTGTACTCGGGTGCTGCGTGCCGCGCGCCGGGGGCTGATTGTTGATGGGCCCGCAGTTCACGCCGAGCCAGCAGATGGTCGGGTGCACCCGCACCGCGCCGCCTCCTGCGGAGGTATCCCCCGGAGACGCGGGCGCGGCGGATACAGCATGCATCGCTTTGGTCGGGCCACTTTCGGCGCCCACGGCCCCCGCCACCAACGCGACCGCGGCCACACCGCCGTACAGCGCGGCGAGGGTCCTGGTTCTGCGATTGGTCATAGTTCCCAAGTGTACGTAACTGCCGGGCAACCGGCCCCGACCTGTGCACAGACCGAAACACACTGGTAACGGCCGGTCGCGCCCCTATCATTACCGGATACGCAGCGCGCTGGCCGGCACAGGAGATGTTCGTCATGAAAAGCAGTCGGATTGACCGGCTTTGGTCGCCGGCGCACCGCCAACAGGTGTGGCCCGGGCTGCTCAGTGGCGCCGCCGCCGGCGCCGCGGGCACCACCGCACTGAACGTGATCACCTACCTGGACATTGCGCTGCGGGGCCGTCCGACCAGCAGCACCCCCGAACGGACGGTCGAGGCCATGGCGAGGCTGTTCGGCTTGACGGTTCCAGGGAGCGGCGACACTCTGGCCAACCGAATCTCGGGTCTTGGCGCGCTCACCGGATATGCGGCGGGCATCGGGATGGGCATGGTTCTCGGGCTCGCGTACGCATTGGGGTGGCGGCCAAGGCTGCTGATCGCCACGCTGGTCGCGTCGGCCCTCGCGCTGATCGGTACCAACGGACCGATGACCGTCCTCGGGGTTACCGACCCGACGACCTGGAGCCTCGTCGATTGGATCAGCGACGTGATCCCGCACCTTGGCTACGGGATCGTGACCGCTGTCGTGCTGCACTATCTCTGTCGGCAATGGTCGCCGGTGTCACGCCACTAGCCCTGGACCGTGGGGCGGATGGTGATGTCCCCGATCTCGACATCGTCGGGTTGTTCGATCGCGAATGCGATCGCTCGCGCGACCGCCGCCGGGGCAATGCCGAAGTCGGTCATGTCCCGTCGGATCCGGCTTCTCAATTCGACGTCGTCGATGGAGCCGTCGAGTTGGGTATCGACGAAGCCGGGCGATATCGACGTCGTTCGCACGACGCCGTCGGTCGACTCTTGGCGCAGGCCCTCCATGAGGGTGCGGACGGCGTTCTTGGTCGCGGCGTACACCGCCATGGTGGGCACGATCTTGAGCCCCGCCGTGGACACCGTTGTGACAAAGTGACCGTGGCCCTGGCGGCGAAATATCGGCAGCGCCGCCGCCAGGCCGTGCAGCACCCCGCGGAGGTTGACGTCGATCATCGACGACCAGCCGTCGACGTCCAGATCGGATATCGGCCCGATCTTGCTGATGCCGGCGTTGCTCACCAGCACATCGAGGCGATGGAACTGATCGATCGCCGTTCCGACGAGCCGCTCGAGGTCCACGCTGCGGGCGACATCGGTCCGACACGTGAGGGCTTCTCCCCCGTGCCCACGTATCTCAAGCGCGATGTCATCGAGGCGTTCGACGCGACGCGCGCCGAGTACCACCCTCGCGCCGCGCTCGGCGAGCAGACGGGCTGTAGCCTCGCCGATTCCGCTGCTGGCTCCGGTAATCGCCACGACTTTTCCCTCGATGCCCGTCATCGCCCACCCTTCTGTACGTGTCCCGTCACCTGAAACAACCCAAGGCGCGCGGAAATTCGGCGAGAGCGCCTATTGTCTCCTCTGTGCTGATCGGTTTCCTGCTCGCCCTGGGTTGCTCGGTGTGCTACGGCACGGCCACGGTATTTCAGGCCGTCGCGGCGCGGTCGGTGGAACCGGGCAGCACCTCGGGTGTCGACGCCATGCTGTTGTTGCGCGCTGTGCGGCAGTGGCGCTACCTCGCCGGCTTCGCTCTTGACGGCCTCGGTTTTCTGCTGCAGGTGATGGCACTGCGGCTGGTACCCATCTATGTCGTCGCCGCCGCGCTGGCCGCCTCGATCGCCGTGACCGGGATCGTGTCCGCGTGGGTGCTGTCGGCGCGGCTCTCCTCGGCCGAATGGGCGGCCGTGGGTGTGGTCTGCGCAAGCCTGGTCGCGCTCGCTGTGGCCGCTGGACCCGGCCACTTTCGCCATGGCCCGGCCTGGCTTGGCTGGGCGCTGATCGGCGTGGTGGTCGCGATATTTATTTGCGGTGCGGCCGCAGGCCGATTGGGCGTTCGCGGGCGCGGGCTGGCTCTGGGGCTCAGCGCGGGAAGCGGTTTCGGTGTCGTCGAGATCGGGGTGCGGCTGCTCGACGAGATCGATCCGACCAAGGCCGCTTTCTACACCAATCCGGCCCTGTACGCCTCGGCCGGCGGCGGGCTCGCCGGGTTTCTGTTGCTCACCTCGGCGTTGCAACGCGGATCGGTGACCACCACGGTGGCCGCCATGGTCGTCGGGGAAACGATAGCGCCCGCCCTCGTCGGGGTGATCTGGCTGGGCGACACAGCACGGGAAGGGCTGGGCTGGTTGGTGATAGCCGGCTTCGTTGTCGCGGTATCGGGCACACTGATGCTGGCCCGCTTCGGCGAACCGCCGGCGTCCGCGGAAGCCGGCTGAACTACTTGGTCGTCGAAAGCGGTTGTGCCCCAACCGGCATATCGAGCTCGATGGTATAGGTAGTGCCGCGCGGCGGGCGGGCGAACAGCACACCGCCCTGCGCGCTCGCACCGGCAGCGATCAGCTCACGTTTGAGGATCTTGTTGGTGGCCGTCGCCGGAAGGTCGTCGTTGACACGCACAAAGCGCGGCCACGCCTTCGGTGACAAGTCGGGTTGTGCGGCAAGGAATTCCCCGAGATCGTGTGGCTGCAGCTGCGTTCCTTTGCGGAGCACGAGGGCCGCCATCACCTGATCGCCGACACTGTCATCGGGCACGGCGTACACCGCGACCTGGCTGACTTGCGGCATTCGCTCGAGGATGCGCTCGATCGGTGCCGCGGCGAGGTTTTCGCCGTCGACCCGCATCCAGTCCGCGGTCCGGCCGGCGAGGTAGATCCAGCCGTCGGCGTCGCGGTAGGCCAGGTCGCCCGACCAGTACATGCCGTGTCGCATGCGCTCGGCGGTGGCGCCCGGGTCGTTGTAGTAGCCGACGAACGGTCCCGCGCCCTGGGTGTTGACCAGTTCGCCGACCGCGTCGTCGAAGTTGGTCAACGCGCCGTGTTCGTCGAATTCCGCGACGTCGCATTCGGTGAGGGTTACCGGGTTGTAGATGCTGACTCCGGCATAGGGTTTGCCGATCGAGCCGGGCGGGGTGCCGTCCTCGCGGACAACGATCACCGCGAACTCGCTGGACCCGAAGCTGTCGATCACCCGGCAACTAAATCGCTTCGCGAAGGCCGCGATATCGCGATCCGTGGCTTCGTTGCCGAACGCCACCCGCAGCGTGTTGTCCGCGTCGTCCGGACGCTCAGGTGTCGACAGCAGCAACGCGAGCGGTTTGCCGACGTAGTTGAGATACGTCACGCGATGGCGCCGTACGTCGTCGAGGAAACGCGTCGGTGAGAATTTCGCGGGCACCATCGTCGCGCCGCTGCCGATCGCGACCGCCCACCCGGCGGCCACTCCATTCGAGTGAAACAACGGCATCGCCAGGTAGCACACATCGTCGGCGGTGACGTCGTACTGATAGATCAGGCTGGCGCCACACATGATCGCCATCGCGTGCGCCAACCGTACGGCCTTGGGATCGCCACTGGTGCCGGAGGTGAAGATCATCATCAGGGTGTCGGGGCCGGTGACCTCGCGATGCGGCACCAGGGGTGGCGCCGCGGCGGCGGCCTCGATATAGCCGGTCCCGGTCACGTCGAGAACTGGAATGCCGTTGAGGTCCAAGCCTTCTAACAGCTCCCGATGCTCGGTGTCGACAAGCAGGATTTGGCAGTCGGAGCGCCGGATGTCGCTGAGCAAGCCGGTTCCGCGGCGGGTCGTGTTGATTCCGCACAACACATACCCGCCCAGTGCGGCGGCGGCCATCGCCCGAAGCATCGCCGGGGAGTTGCCGAGCAGGGCACCGACATGCAATGGACGGGTCGAGTCCGCGAGCCCGATCAGCACCGCCGCCTCCGCCTCGGCTTCGGCCAGATGCTCTCGCCAGGTCCAGACGCGATCACCGGATGCGACCGCAGGGCTGTCGTCGTGCCTGCGCTGCCGCAACAGCTGCTGAACTGTTTCGACCACCTTGTCTCACTTCCTCTTTCGGACTCGTCGGATGGGTCAGCGGGTGGTCATCACCAGGCCGGCGTAGTCGGCGCGGGCCACCTCGTCGCACCGGCGCCGATAGTTGCCGAATCCTCCGGTGTAGGGCATGAAGACGCGTTTCTTGCCTTCGATGTTGGCGCCCAGATACCACGACGACGCCGCTTTTCCGAACAGCGTCTGCTCGGCCGCCGCGGCCACCTGCTCGGTCCAGGAGCGGGCGGCGTCGCGGCGCGCTTCGACCTCGCTTACCCCTCGTTGGCGCACGGCCACAACCAGATTCATCACCCAGTCCACCTGGACCTCGGCGTGCAGCACCATGTTGGCCAGCACCGACGGGGCGCCCGGGCCGCTGATGGTGAACAGGTTCGGCAGTCCCGGGACCATCAGACCGAGAAACGTCACCGGGCCGTCGGCCCAGAGGTCGCGCAGCCGCTCTCCCCTGGGCCCGACCGGGTCGATGCGGGTCAGCGCGCCGGTCATCGCGTCGAAACCGGTGGCGAAGACCAATACGTCACAGCGGTAGGTTGTTTCGCTGGTGCGTACCCCGTCGGGAGTGATTGCGTCGATCGGTTCGCGACGCAGGTTGACCAGCCGGACGTTGCTGCGATTGAAGGTCGCGTAGTAACCGGTGTCGGTGCAGATCCGTTTCGTCCCGATCGGGTGATCGACGGGGATGAGATCCGCGGCGACAACGGGATCGGTGACGATTTCGCGGATGCGCTGCTCGGCGAACTGCCTGGCAATGTCGTTGGCCGCCAGATTGCTGTTCTGGTCGGGGAACGTCTTCGCGAACAGGACACCGCCCTCGCGCCAGCGCTTCCACAGGGCCTCAAGGCGTTCCTGGGGTTCGGTGTCCACGGCGTTCTTGGGGTAGGTGCCGTGCGGTGTGCCCGCTGAGGCGTACGCCGAGGCCTCCCGCCGCTCGGGATATTCCCGCTGAATCTGCAGCTGTTCTTCGGCCGACCATGGCCGGTTGGGCATCGGGATGGTGTAGTTCGGCGATCTCTGGAACACCACCAGCTGGTCGGCCTGTGCCGCGATGAGCGGTGCCACCTGGATGCCCGACGAGCCGGTCCCGACCAGGCCCACCCGCTTGCCCCGCAGGTCGGGGTCCTCGCGCGGCCACGCGGCGGTGAAGTACATCTCGCCCGCGAAGTCGTCGATCCCGCGGATGGCCGGGCGGTTCACCGCCGACAGGCAACCCGTTGCGCAGAGCAGAAATTGGGCGGCGAAGGTGTCGCCCTCCGCGCTGCGCACCTGCCAGCGACCGTCGGCCCGGTCGAATCCGGCCTCCACGACATCGACTCCGAAGCGGTAGTGGCGGCGCAGATCGAAGCGATCGGCGACGTGGCGCAGATAGGCCAGGATTTCGGGCTGCGCCGCGAACCGTTCGCTCCACGTCCAGCTCTGCTGCAGCGCCTCGTCGAAAGAGTAAGAGTAATCCACACTTTCGACGTCGCACCGCGCGCCCGGATAACGGTTCCAGTACCAGGTGCCGCCGACGTCCGGGGCTGCCTCGAGAGCGATCACCGAAAGGCCTGCCGAGACAGCGCGATGCACGGCGTAGAGCCCGGCGAATCCGGCGCCGATGACGATGATGTCCGATTGGCTCACGTCGACACACTTTCGGAACGGTCGAGCAGCCGGCGCAGATCGTCGCAGACCAGCTCGAGCGCCGAGCTCGCCGGCGCGAACGATTGGATGGTCATGAAGCCGTGGAACAGCCCCGGGAAATCGTGGTGCACGACGGGCACGCCCGCGTCACGCAATCGGTGCGCGTAGTCGCACCCTTCACTGTGCAGGGGATCCAAACCCGCGGTGACGATGACAGCGGGCGGCAGGCCCGCATGAGACTCCGCCCGGGCCGGCGCCACCAGGTGGGGTGGATCGAAAACCATTTCACCGCCGAGATATTGGCCCCAATACCATTGCATCGACGCGCGGGTATTGAAGTATCCGGTGCCGTAGCGGCGGTAGCTCTCCGTCTCGAACGACGGGGCGATCGCCGGATAGAGCAACACCTGCGCCACCCGCGGGGTGATTGCCCGCTCACGGCAAACAATGGCGGTGACGGCGGCAAGATTGCCCCCTGCGCTATCGCCGGCGACCGCGACGCGCTTCGGGTCGACACCCAGCTCGGTCGCCTGCTCGACCGCCCAGCAGAACGCCGCGAAGGCGTCCAGCGCGGCCGCGGGTGCGGGATGCTCGGGTGCCAGCCGGTAGCCCACCGAGACGACGACTGCCTGGGTGCCGCGTGCCAAGGCACGGCAGAACCCATCGTGAGACTCGATGTCGCAGAAGACGAATCCGCCGCCGTGGCAGAACACGATCCCAGGCCGCAAGGCGGCGGGTTCGCCATGCGGGTAATAGATACGCACTCCGATGGCTCCGTCGTCCCCGGGAACGAGGCGATCGACGGTGCTGCGCACGTCGCCGAGGTTGTCGACGGGCATCCGGCGTTCGGCGACGGCCGCCCGGGCCTGCGCGCCGGTCATCTGCTCGACGCGGGGGAATCCCTCGTTCAGCCGGTCCAGCATCGCCTGCACCGTGTCATTAAGGGGGTCGTCCATGCGCGCCTCCGCCCTCACCACTGAGCCGGTCATGCGGGCCGGTACTTCAACAGGGTGATACCGGCTTCCGGCAGATCGTAGAACACGGGCTGCACCCGCATGCCGATCCGAATGCCATCCGGGTCGACCTCAATTAATTCGGTGCTGATCCGTGGACCGGCGTCCCACTGCACCACGGCAAGCAGTTGCGGTACCGCGTCGGCCCAGGGCGGACCGGTGGGTCTGCGTGCGACGGTGAAGGTGTATAGCGTTCCAGCGCCGTCGATTTCGCGCCATTCCAGGTCGTCTGCCAGCGTCCCGGGGGCAAGGGTGCGCGGATAGAAGACGTAACGGTCCAGCGATGGCGAGAACTGCACCAGAATTCGATGCTGCGCCAAGCCATCCCAGAACGGCTGCGAGACCGGCGTGGGTTCCGGAACGGGATAAGCGGTCATCGCCTCAGTCCCCCCTCATCAGCAACGCGACCTGCTCGCTCATGATGCCGCCGTTGCCGGTGACGAATGCGGTGTGGCAGTCAGCCACCTGCGCATCCCCGGCCCGGCCCATGATCTGGCGTGCACCGTCGACGACGTGGTGCATGCCGCCGGCCATGCCGGCCTGACCGAAGGACAACTGACCGCCTGCGGTGTTGAGCGGGAAGTCGCCGCGAAAGGTCAGGTCGCGCTCGGTAACCCACGCCATGCCGGTGCCCTTGGCGCAGAAGCCGGCGTCCTCCAGGCTCATCAGGACCGTGATGGTGTAGCAGTCGTAGATCGATGCGACATCGACATCGGTTCGGTTGAACCCGGACATGGCGAACGCCCTGTCGGCGGCGCGGGCGATCGGCGTGTTCAGCAGGTCGTCGGCGTAGGTGGGGGTCTTGAACGCGATGTGCTCGCCAAAGCCTTTGATCCACACCGGCCGATGGCGGCTGGTGCGGGCGATGTCGGAGTTGACGATCAGCACACCCACTCCGCCCTGCACGCGCATCACGGTTTCGAGCATGTGGATCGGGTCGGCGATCATCGGGCTGTCCAGCACGTCGTCGACGGTGAGGGGCGTGCCGTGGAAAACCGCACCCGGATGTGCGCACGCGTTGGTGCGCTGGTCGACCGCGATCTTGGCAACCGCTGCGGGGTCGTAGCCGAACTCGGCCGCGTAGCGCTGAGCGATCTGCGCGTACGGCGCGTTCTGGCCCACGTTTCCGTACGGGATCTCGAATTCGGCCTGCGGAGACCCGTAGTTATTGGACGACGCCCCATACCAATTCGGCTCGGGAGCCGGACGCCGCTGCGACTGCGGCACGAACAGCGATCCTGGCACCACGGCCAGTGCCGCATCGCAGACACCGAGTTCTATGGCCGCCGCGGCCCGCCACACCATTCCCGCGGACGTGGCCCCACCCAGGTCGACCCGCTCGCCGAAATCCAATGCCAGACCGAGATATTCACACAAGGTCGCCGGTGCGAACATCGCCGATTCGGCCACGCCGTGGGTGAGTAGTCCGTTGACGCAGGACGGGTCCACTCCAGCGTCGTCGATCACCATCTTCGCCAGCAGCGCGTATTGGTCCAGGGTGAAACGCGGCGGCCCGGTCGGACGGCGTTCGGCGGGCAACTCGGCGATGCCGACGATGGCCGCTTCGCCGCGCAATCCCGTCACGTCGGCCCTGTGCGCCGGGGCAGCTGGACCGTCGCGGTGCCGGGCATCAATATGGTGTCCCCGCGCTGGCCGGCGATGTCCAGATCCACCAACCCGGCACCGTCATCGGTGAGGCGCTTGCCGGTGACCACCCCACCGAACGTCAGCGATTCGCCGGGAAGTGCGGTCGCCCGGTTCTGCACCGAGAACGACACCAGGCGCCCGCGACCACCGATCCACTCGCCGATAGCGCGGGCCAGCAACGCCGCCTGCAACGGGCCGTGGACCAAGACGTCGTCGTAGCCTTCGGACTGCGCCCACTGTTTGTCGTAGTGAATGCGGTGGCCGTTGTAGGTGGCGGCGCTGAAAAAGAACAACTGGGTCTTGTCGACAGTGACGGTGAGCGGGCGCATCTGCTCCCCCACCCCGATGTCGTCGTAAAACACCTGCGCTTCGGTCATGGCCGGGCGATCATCGACGTCGACGCTTCGGCAACCAGATCGCTGTGCTGGTTGCGATACACGGTGTGCCAGGTGACCAGAACGAATCGACCTGAGCGACCCTGCTTTTCGACGATCGACTCGATGGTGCGGACCATTTCGATCTCGTCGCGGTGATAGGCGGGCAGGTGAAACTGGAAACTCTCGCCGCCGGCCATCCGCTTGGGGGCGCGCGGAAAGGCGAGGCTGCCCGAGACCGCGCCCGAGGAACCGTCGGGCCGCAGCGACTCGAGACGCGTCACACCGAGCACGGCGTACTGCAGAAAAAGGGGCGGGCAGATGATGTCGCGAAAGCCGTTGGCCCGGGCATGTTCCGGATCGAACCACAGCGGGTTGTGGTCCCCCACTGCCGCCGCCCACCGCTGCCAATCGCGTTGGTTCACCTCGCCGGTGGCGGATGCGGCGATCGTGCCCACCCGTGCTGCCGAATCGGGGTCGATCAAGCTGTCCTCGCTCACCGGGGTTCCCTTCGTGCTGCGGTGTCTGCCAAGGTCTCCTCCAGCCAGGCCGCGGCGACGTCGGCTCCTCCGCCGAGCGTCGAACCCAGTCGTGCCCGCTCGCTCCACAAATGCAGGTCCGTCTCCGTCACGTAGCCGATCCCGCCATGGAGCTGGTGGGCGTCGAGCGTGATCAGCCTGGCCGCGGCGGCGGCGTGCATGCGCGCGACGGCGGTTTCCCGGGTCGCCGTCCGGCCGTGCGCAATCCAGAACACCGCCGACTGAGCGGCCAGTCGCGCTGCGGCCAAGGCGATGTGCATGTTGGCGACCAGATGCTGCGCGGCCTGGAAGGAGGCGATGGGTCGGCCGAACTGGTGACGCAGCTTGGTGTAGTCGACAGTGCGTTCCAGTACCGCTTCGCCGATCCCGACCAAGTCGAGCGATGCCAATGCCACCGCCGTATTGGCGACCCGGCGCAGCGCGTCCTGACCGACGCCGGCCTGCTCGTCACCGAGTACCGCGTCGGCCGTCACGGCCACGTCGTCGAATTGCACGGTGAAAGCGCGGTGTGCGCCCGCCAACTCGAGTGGCTCCATCGACAGACCGGTGGCATGCGCGTCGACGACGAACACCACCGTGCGCTCGCGTGTGGTGGCCGACACCACAAGGAGGTCCGCGACGTCGGCGTCGGCGACGTAGTCGGCAGTCCCGTTGAGCCGCCAGTGTGTTGGGGCAGAGTCGGCCCGCAGCACCGGCACGACGATAGCGGCGTCGCGGGCGCTGCACAGTGCTGTGGTGCCGCGAATAGCGCCGCTCACCAGCCGCGGTAGCCAGGCGGCCTTGTTATCGGGCGAGCCGAGCTGATCGATGGCCAGTGCGGCGTGAACGCTGCTGTGCACCGTCGTGGGACACAGAGCCCGACCGGCCTCCGCATAGAACACGGCGAGGTCTTGCAATGAGCCGCCCGAGCCGCCGTACTCCTCGGCGATCGCCAACCCGAACACACCGGCGTCGGCCAATGCCTTCCACAGCATCGGGGTGCTGCGGTCCGCGTGGGGATCATCCAGCGCCCGCACCAGACTCACCGGGCTCTCCGCGGACAGCAGGGCCCGCAGCGACGCGGCGAACTCGCGCTGCTCGGCGGTGGGTATCGCTTTCATGCTTTCGGGCTAACGGCCATACGACGGCATTCCGTGACCGCGCGCGGCGATGATGTCCCGCAAGACCTCGTTTGTGCCGCCGCCGAAACGCATCAGCGGGGCTGCCCGATACAACCGCTCGAACTTGCCTGTCAGGGGCGCCTTTTGGCTCCGATGTGCCAACAGGCCGTCCGGACCCAGCACATCGAGCGCCAGGTCGGCGATGCGCTGACGTAGCTCACTGGTGAAGACCTTCTCGACGCTGACCTCGACGGTGGGGATGACACCACTGTCCAGAATCGACGCGGCCTCGTAGCCCATCAGCGTGGCGACCTCCACATCGGCTTCGGCCTGCGCCAGTCGGCGGCGAAGGGCCGCGTTGTCCGCGGGCACCGAACCGTCGCGCGTCGGGCGCCAGGCGAGTTCGCACAGCTCGTCGACGGCGCGACGCAGATCACCGGCATTGGTCAGCGCACCGCGTTCCAGATCCAGCGCGCCGGTGATGTAGGTCCAGCCGCGGTCGATCTCGCCGACCAGATTCGTGACGGGGACCCGGACGTCCTGGAAATGCACCTCGTTGGTGCGGTAGCCCGACCACGCGTACAGCGGGCGGATCGTCACGCCGGGGCTGTCGATTCCGACGATGATCACCGAGATCCCCCGATGCCGAGCGCTGTCGGGATCGGTACGGACGCAGAGCCACTCGTGGGTCGCGCGCTGCGCGCCGCTGTTCCAGATCTTGGCGCCGTTGATCACCCACTCATTGCCGTCCCGCGTGGCGCGCGTCCGCAGACTCGCCAGGTCGGTTCCGGCCTCAGACTCGGAATAGCCTACCGCGCAGATCATTTCGCCCTTGGCGATCAACGGCAGCCATTCGTTCTTGTTCTGCTCGGTGCCGTGCCGCATGATCATCGGCGCCACCGACGTGACCGTCAGGTCGGGACCCGGCACGCCCCAGTATTCGAACTCGCTCATCAGCAAGTGCTGATGGACGGCCCCGAAGCCAAGGCCCCCATATTCGCGCGGCCAGTTCAGCCCGAACCAGCCCTTCTCGCCGATCTTGCGACGAAAGCGGGCGACCTCTCCGTTGGGAAACTCCAGATCGTGCTCGGCGAGCTCGGCCTGCAATTCGGCGGTGACGTTTTCGTGCAGGAATTCGCGGACCTCGGCCAGCCATGCGCGCTGACCGTCGTCGAATGCGAAATCCACTCCGCCCCTTTCATTAGGCAGCGCCAGGGTAATGCCATTGCGATGTTCGCCCGCGAATTCGACCTCACGTTACGCCCGGGGCCACTGGGGGCTGGAGCTGACGCCCACTCACCGGGAAGTCTGTCGAGGCACTCGCGACTGTCGTTGCCGCGCAGCCCTGACGGGCGTCAAGCGCCGGTCTGTGAACGTGTGTCCGCGGGGTTTGCCGGTGCACGGTGCTTGGCCGGCGCCTGGAGCGCACGCGTCGCGACAGTCAGTTCGTGTTGGTCACCGACGATCCGCAGGCAATCATCGAGCAGACGATCCGTAGCGATCGCCGCGCCGGTGTACTGATTACCGCTCCACAACGCGCGGGCCAGGTCGTATCGGGCGCGGAGCACCGGAAGCGATTCGTCGCCGAATTCCCTGCTGCGGTCCGCGGTCTCCCGCTTCATCACGATGACGCGCTCCATCAGGTCCTCGACGGCCGAGCGCTGTTCGGCTGGGCACCCGCCCTCGTCGAGCGAGGCCTCCCATTCGGCGCGCCGGGCCGCAAGCGCTGTCTGTGCGGCAACGGTCAACGGATGGTCGACGCCCAGCGCGCGTATTTCATCGTCAACCAGAACGGCCCAGTCGGCGACGACCTCCAGCTCCCGGCTCTCGAGGTCTTGGCCCCAGAGCGCGCACAGGTACCGAGCGCTGAGCGTCTGCTCGTCCTCATAACCAAAAGCATTGCCAAGCAAGGGAACCAGCGCAATGAGGTCGGCCAGAGCAGCTCCCGTGTCACCGGCATCCCCGCGCCATGTCGCCGATGCCAACCGGCTGACCAGCGTATCGGGATGCGCCTCACCGAGCACTCGCCAGCGGTAAGCCGCCACCTGCGCCATCTCGTCGACTGCGCCGACCACGTCGCCGAGGTGGCGGCGCCAGATCGCCACGTTATGGCGCGCCCCCAGCGTCGTCTCATGCTCGGCACCAAACACGCGCTGCTCTACCGCGAACAACTGGATCCACGTGATCAGCGCGGCCAGCGGGTCGGTTCCGGGCCCGGCATAGCTGGCCAACATGTGACGGGCGCTCACGGTGTCGACGTGATCGGCACCCAGCTCGCTTTCGAGCAGGGGAAGAAGCCGTCCTAACTCTTCCGCCGCGGCGGCCAGGTCGCCGAGGTGCTGTCGCCAGTTGGCGATCGCGACGGCCAGCGACAGGGCGTCCGGGTGCTGTGGGCCGAGCCTCTGCCGGCTCTCGGCCAGGAGCTGCTCGGCGACGGCCAACGCGCCGGCCAGATCCCCGGCCGCATGGCGCGCGTTCATCTGCTCATGCAGTGCGGCAGCGGTGTCGTCGGCACCGGCGCCATCGTCGACGTCGTCCATAGCCCCCATGCCCCGATGTAAGGCGACCACCGCGCCGAAAGCAACTCACCAATGCACGGAACTGTAAATACGCTGTCAAACTCCCGTTAAAACCCCTCGTCACCATCGCAGTTACGGGGCACCCCTGCGAAGATTGTTAAATCGACTGGTTCCAAAAACCAGCCCCGATCGCTTCCAGCCCTAGGGAGTAGTCATGGCTACTAATGAGACACGCCTTCGCCAGGAATTGCGCAACTGTGCTGTGGAGCTGCGGCAGCTGGCGTACACCCTGCCAAACGGGGTGGGCGAACATGGTCTCTTGCAGTTGTCCGCCCGGATGCACGCCGCCGCCGACGAAGTCATTCGCAAAGGCGCTTGACGCAGCGGGGGCTTGAGAAAGCCCAGCCCCCCGTCTTCGCGCTTGCTCAGCCGCCGCCCTTGAGGCGAATTTTCCAGCGCACGAAGCCCAGGTAGAAAACGCTGATTGCGATCAGCATGCCCATGTCGAACCACCAGGTGCCGGCATTGTGATGCCAGTGCGCGTCCTTCGGGACCTGCGGGCCTGGTTCCAACTTGATCAGGTCGATGGTGGACGCCGATGCCGCGAAACCCCATCGCGCCGGTGTAACCCAAGACATTTGGTCGAGACCCAAGCGGCCGGTGACAGGAATCATGCCGCCGGAGAACACCAGCTGCGACATCACCGCCACGACCAGCAGGGGCATGATCTGGTCGTTGGACTTCGCGATGGCCGAGAGGGCCAGGCCGAGCATCGCCGAGGCGACGGTGGTCGCGGCGACGTCGACGAAGAGCTCCAGCGGAGGCTTTCCCAGCGCCGCGGCGCCCTGCGTCGGTCCGCCCTTGCCCAGCAGCGTGATCACGGTGACGATGGCCGACTGCACGACGGCGAACACCGTGTAGACGCACACCTTTGCCAACAAGTAGGCGGACGTGGACAACCCGACCGCTTGTTCGCGTATGAAGATCGCGCGTTCACCGATGAGGTCGCGGATTGTCAACGCGGTCCCCATGAAGACCGCGCCGACATTGAGCAACACCAGGATCTGCCCCGGCTCGGTGGGCGCATTGCCGACGGGATTCGGGATGCCGAAGCCGACATCGCCGGGGACAGACATCGACAGCGAACCCATGATGAAGGGCAGCAGCGCCAGGAAGACGAAATAGCCGCGGTCGGAGACGATCAACCGGATCTGCCGTCGGGCGATGGTGGAGAACTGACGCAACAGGCTGGTGTGCGACGGGTCGCCCAGCTCGGCGGGAGCCTCCGCCGGCGGCGGGGGCGGCGGCGGACCCGTGTGCGCCAGGTAGCGAGCCTTGGCCGAATCCGGGTCGCCGGCGACCGAACTGAAGATGTCGGCCCAGTTCGTCGTCCCCATGGCCGCGCCAATCAGGTTGGGCGGCCCACAGAACGCGGTCTTGCCCCCCGGCGCCAGCAGCAGCACCTGATCGCAGACATCCAGATAAGTCAGCGAGTGGGTGACCACCAGCACCACGCGGCCGGCATCGGCCAGCTGCCGCAGCATCGTCATCACCTGCCGGTCCAACGCGGGATCCAGCCCCGACGTGGGCTCGTCGAGAATCAGCAGCGACGGCCCGGTCAGCAGCTCCAGCGCCACCGACGCACGCTTGCGCTGACCGCCCGACAGCTTGTCGACCCGGGTCTGCAAGTGCTGGGTCATCTCGAGTTCCTCGAGCACCCTGGCAACAACCTGGGCACGGTCATCCTTGGTGGTGTCCGGCGGCAGCCGCAGCTCGGCGGCGTAGCCCAGCGCCTGGCTCACCGTCAGCTGACCATGCACCACGTCGTCCTGCGGCACCATCCCGATCCTGCTGCGCAGCGACGCGTACTCGGCATGAACGTTGTGGCCCTCGAACGCCACCGTGCCGGTGGTCGGACTGGTGTACCCCGCCACCAACCTGGCGAAGGTCGATTTGCCCGCTCCCGACGGGCCGATCACCGCTGTCAGCGTGCCGGGCTGCGCGCACAGCGAGATGTCGTCCAGCAGCGTCTTGTTGTTCTCGATCGTCCAGGTGACCCCGCGGACGTCGAGGCCGCCGCTGCGGGTGGCGGTCGCCGTCTCGTCGCGGCGAGCCAGGTTGCCGCCGGCGAAGATGAGGTCGATGTTGCCGATGGTGACGACGTCACCGTCTCGGAGCACGGCAACGTCGACACGGGAGCCGTTGACGAAGGTTCCGTTGATGCTGCGGTTGTCATGAATCTCGGTGCCGTTGGGCGTCGGCAGCAAGGTGGCGTGGTGGCGCGATGCCAGCACCTCGGGAATGACGATGTCGTTGTCGTTCGCCCGCCCGATCTTGATCGCGCCCGGCATCGACCCCACGGTCGTCTTGCTCGGGCGCAGGATCTTCATCATCGACGTCGCGATGTTGGCCGCATCCCCGCTGCTCACGCGGGCAGTTTCGGGATCTCCCGACGCGGGGGGCGCCGCTTGTGCGGGTTGCGCCCGGTAAATGTGCGGCGACGATTGCTGTCCGGTGGGCGGTGCGGACGGCAGGCCGCCGGTCGGCGGGCGCTGCAGGGGACCCGACGGGGGGTTGGACACCGGCCCGGGCGGAGTGCTCGGCAGTTGTCCTGACGGGGCGCTCGGCAGTTGACCCGACGGGTAACTCGGTAGGGGGCCCGACGGTTGAGCGGGCAGTGCGGTCGTGGGTGGATACGCCGGCTGTGGCCGGATCGGACCCGACGGCGCCTGTTGCGGCGGGCCGGCCCGAAGGCCGCCGGTTTGCGGGGGACTTTGCTGGGGACTTTGCGGAGGGCCCGGTGCCGGGGGCCGCGGTCCGTTCGGCCCGCCCATCGGGGTGGAGATCGGGATCGACGTCGTCAAGGGGGGGCGCCCGGCTGAACCCAGGTGGCGACCGACCTCGAAGCTGACCGTCGGACCGTCCGGATTCCCGATATTGATGCGTAGACCGTCCTGGATGTCGACGGCCGGCACGCGGCGATTGTGGACGTAGAGCCCGTTGAGGCTGCCGTTGTCGATGGCGACCCATCGGCCCTGGTCGAATCGGACCAGCAGGTGGGTGCGAGAGATCAATGGATGCGCGACACGCACGTCGGCCCGTAGATCGCGCCCGATGACGACATCGTTGCCTGCGGCGAAGGTGCGCTCGGCTCCCTCATAGCGCACAGTCAGCACGGGTGGGGCTGGTGGGCTCACTCGCCCAACTGTACGGCCATCGGCCCGCTACGGGGACTGCTCGACACGACGGATTGCCGCGGGCGGGCCAAAAGCGCACGCCGGTTTTTGGGAGCGGTGCCGCGGGTAACCGGCCGTCCATGCACGACACCGAGGGATTCCCCGACGATGTGCCCGTGGCCGACGCGGTCGAGCAAAATCAGTCGACCGGCGATGCATTGTCCGGCGACGATGCCCCTGTGCGCCTCGACGAGAGCGACGTGCCGCTGGAGACGACATTCTCGGACTGGCAGGACCAGCGCGAGGCGGTGCCGATCGACGAGGCGGAGTTCGACGGGCGGTAGTGCGAGAGGTAATTCCCGAAACGGCATGCAGTGCATAGGCTTTCGCTGCTCAGCCGGACCGCCGCCTAGGTGAGGGCAGCTCAGCGCGGCAGATGCCCGAAGATGTTGAGCATGGAGCACTTAATTCACGACGGCGCGCTGTTGGCCGATCGGGTTGCGGTGGTGACCGGGGGCGGCGGCGGGATCGGAGCCGCGACCGCGCATCTGTTCGCGCGACACGGAGCCCAGGTGGTCATCGCTGATGTCGATGCCGGGCTTGCGCAACGGACCGCCGACGAGATCACCACGTCGGGTGGGTCCGCGGTGCCGTACATCGCTGACGTCCGCGACGCCGATCAGGTCGACGAATTCGCCCGATGGGTGCTGGATCGGTTCGGCCGGGTGGACGTGCTGGTGAACAACGTCGGCCACTGGCTGCATCACCCGGGCAGTTTCGTCGACACCGACCCGCAGCAATGGGACGAGCTCTACCGCATCAACCTGCACCATGTGTTCCTGGTGACTCGGGCTTTCCTGCCGGCGATGATCGGACGGCACCGTGGCGCGATCGTCAACGTCTCGTCCGTCGAAGGGCTTCGGGGTTATCCGGAGGATCCGGTGTACGCGGCGTTCAAAGCGGCGGTCATTCAATTCACCCGCAGCCTCGCGGTCCAGGTGGGTGGCGACGGCGTGCGGGTCAACGCAATTGGTCCCGATGTCACCGAAACGCTTCAGGTGCCCTATTCGCAGTGGCTCTCCCCCGACGAGCAGGCCCAGTGGCCGCAGTGGGTTCCGGTGGGACGCATGGGAGTACCCGAGGATCAGGCGAGCGTGATTTTATTTCTGGCCTCGGACCTTTCGGCGTTCGTCACCGGCCACACCATCCCGACCGACGGCGGCACGGGTGCGGCGGGCGGCTGGTTCCGCTCATCACGCCGAGCCGGCAGAGAGTGGACGAACCGCCCCATCGCTCCCTGACCGGAGCACCAAAGTTATTGTGCGTCAACGGGTTGGCCGGCCAGGTATCGAGATCGATCGTCGATGATCATTACCGGAATTCCGTTGAGGGCACCGTTGCCGGAGGGCTCGTCGATAAATGTCGGCGGGGAAAGCACATTGGTATTCACGCCTGGAGAGCCATTGGCGACCGACATGCGGGTCCCCGGTTTTCCATGTCCCCAGCCGTGTGGCATCGACACGACTCCCGGTTTGATTGCATCGGTGGTCTCAACGGGGACCTTGATCTCCCCCGCCTCCGATTTCACTGTGACCGTATCGCCGTCGCCAATGCCGCAGCGCGCCGCATCGTCGGGGTGGATCAGCAGCGTGCAGCGATCCCTGCCCTTCATCAGGGCGGGCACGTTGTGCAGCCAGGTGTTGTTCGAGCGCAAGTGCCGGCGGCTCACCAGAACCAATGGTTCAACGGGCCGGTGCAGGCGTGCCGCCAGCCGCGGCAGATCATCAAGCAGGTATTGCGGGGCCAGGCGGATCTTCTTGTCCGGGGTGCCCAGGATGTCGGGCACCTGCGGCGTCATCGGCCCGAAGTCGATGCCATTCGGATTCGCCTTGAGCATGTCCAGCGTGAGGCCGCCGGGATGCTCGCCGTACTGGTCCCCGAAGGGGCCGGTTCGTAACGTCAGGTCGAGCATCCGCTCCGGGCCGCCTTTTAAACCGGCATCGTCGTAGAGCTTACGGATCTCGGCGCCGTCGAGTCCGCGAGTGAACGCCAGGTAGTCGAAAAAGCCATCGTCGATCGCGGCGACATCGACGTCTTCGGCAGGGGTGCCGGTACACAAGCCGGTCAGCCGGATCAGGATCTCCCACTCGTGCGGGCGGTCACCCGGGTCGAAGATCGGCGCTGAATAATTCGCAATGCTGCGGATGGCAAATAACAGGATCAGGTCGTCGTGATGGGCCTGTTCCAGCGGCGAGAGGCCGGGGAGGATGACGTCGGCATGTCGCGTCGTCTCATTGAGCCAGAGGTCAACGGAGATCATCGCTTCCAGCATCGGCAGCACTTCGTCGAGCTTGTCGCCGCCGGGCGTGGACAACACCGGATTGCCCGCGATCGTGATCAGCGCCTTGAGTTGCCCGTCGCCCGGTGTGGCGATTTCTTCGGTCATGCACGACACCGGGGCCTGGCCGAGGACCTCCTTCGCGCCACGAACCCGCGTGTGCCAGCGGCCGAATTCCGGGAGCCCGCCCTCGAGTCCGGGCAGCGGCTGCGCAGTGATCGACCAGGCCGCGGGCTTGGGGAACATTGCCCCACCGGGGACGTCGAAATGGCCAGTCAGAATATTGATCACATCCACCAGCCAACTGGCCAGACTGCCAAACTCCTGGTTGCACAAGCCAATTCGGCCGTATACCACCGATTTTTCGGCGCCGGCGAGTTCGCGCGCCAAGCGCCGGATGCGGTCTTCGTCGATGCCGGTGACGGCGCTCACCCGGCTCGGCGGCCAGTCCGCGGCGACCCCGCGCATCGTGTCGACACCATCCACATGCGGCCCGGGATTGACCAGGTCCTCCTCGAAGAGCGTGTGAGCGACCGCCAGCAGCAGTGCCGCGTCGGTGCCCGGCACGATGGGGAGCCACTCGTCGGCCCGGGCCGCGGTCTGCGTGCGCACCGGATCAATAACGATCACCCGGCCGCGTTCGCGAATTCCCTCGATCAGCCCCATCACGTCCGGGGCGGCCAGCAGCGAACCCTGTGACGCGGCGGGGTTGGCACCCATGATGACCAGCAAATCGGTCCGCTCGATGTCGGGCACGGGGAAGTTCCACCAGAGGCCATACATCAGGTGCGACGACAGGTTCTTCGGCCATTGGTCTACGGTGCCCGGGGAATACGTGACCGGCATCCCGGACATGCCCATCAACACGCCGGCATACCGAGCCAGTGAAAACGAGTGCGCCAGCGGGTTGCCGGTGTAGGCGGTCACCGCACCGATCCCGTACTTCTCGATCACCGGAGTCAGCAGCTCGGTGCACCGGCGAAATGCCTTGTCCCAGCTGACCTCTTGCCAGTGGCCGTCGACCTTGATCAGCGGGCTGCGGATTCGGTCGGGATCGTGGTGCACGGCGCCCAACGACACACCCTTAGGGCACAGATGCCCTCGACTCCACACGTCGTCGCGGTTACCGCGGATGCTGGTGACCCTGCCGGCTTCGACCTGAATCTCCAAACCGCACATGGCTTCACACAAGGGGCACGTGCGTACGTGCCTGCCGTCATCGCCAGTCGCCACCTGCCCACTGTATTCCGCTACTGCCCGTCGCGGAAGCCGGTGACTGACTCAGTCTCGCCAGGACGATCGCGTGTCAGGTTGCCCAGGGCCCGATGCCGCCGACCTTGTCGATGCGGATGCGGGTGAGAACCCCCGGCGGTGCGTCGTCCGGCGGGAATTTCAGGTTCGGGTCGCCCAGAATCGGGTTGAGCTCCTTGAGAAGTTCAGGGGCGCCGCCCTCGACGATTCGCGCGGTTCCGTTGACGGACAGGTAAGGCCGCATGGCTTGGCCCCTATCGAGCGACACGATGGTGACCGCCACACGGGGATCGCGACGGACGTTGCGCACCTTTTTGTGCTCGGCGAGGTGTGCGGTGACGAGTTCGTCTCCGTCGGGCGTCGACTGCAGCGCTACCCAGACCAGACTCACCTGGGGGCTGCCGTCGGGATTCAGGGTGACCAGGGTGGCGTCGGCACCCTGGCCAATCAGGTTGCGCGCTGCGTCGTTGAGCTTCATGCGTTGTTCGACCTTCCGGCGTGACAATTCATTCCCGCAAGCGGCTCCGAGGCCGGTAGCTCGGAAATACATGTGAATATGACAAGTTAGCTAGGCACGGACAAGGTGTCGGTCCTAGCGTTCGTATCCAAAACCGTAGATCTTCAGAAAGTATTTTTCGTTGACCGACCACCAGCAGCCGACGAATATCGAATTCCTGCGCGCCGAACTACTCGACCGGGTAGAGGCCGCGCCATTCGAAGACTGGTCACCTGCCCTGCTGCGGGCGCTGACCGCCGTCTTCGACCTCAACGGAGTGACGCCGGTTTCCCGGCACGGATTCCGGCCCTACCTCGTCCGGTAAGTATCCCTTTTCGGCTACCGGTCCGTGATTCCTCGCCATTCGCGGCGAGGTGACTAGGGTGCTAGGCGATACGCCGGCCGTCGGAGATGAGGAGTCGCGCCGATGGAGATATGGGAATTGGTCGCCCGTGAGCAAATTCGGGACACCGTCGCGCGGTACAACTGGTCCGGCGATGCCGGGAAAATCGACGGGCTCGCCGAAACATTCTGCCCAGACGGTGTTCTCGAGATACGCGGTGCGGTTCCGCTGCACGGTCGATCCGAGATCGTCGCGTTCCTCGGCGGTGTCACCGACAAGATCGCCGTCGACGTCAACGCCACCGCCACCGCCAATGCCCGGATCCGGCCGATCGTCCGCCACAACGTTGCCAACCTGCTGTTCAACTCCGTCTCCCCCGACCGGGCGCAGGTGTCGTGTTATTTCACCGTGTTCACCCACATCGGGCTCGACCATTTCGGACGCTATCGCGACATTCTGGTGCCCGACGGGGACACCTGGCTTATCAAGTATCGGAAGGTATCGACCGACTGGGCGTCCCCGGAGTCGACTATGGCGCGACAGGCACCACGTAGCTGAGCCCTTGCCGGAAGGCCATTTTCGTTCGTGGCGTTGAACACCGCGTCCCGACTGCCGGCCGGCCGGCGCCGGGCCCGCAACACCGTCGTCGGTAGCCGGGATCCCGATCAGCGGAACACCGTTCCCCGTGGCCTGACCAACATGGCAGGGTGAGGTCCGTGGCCAACACCTCTGACGCGACCGTCGTCGAGCAAGACCTGCGTGAAATCGATACCCCGAAGGGCGCTTTGCGCTACTACGACTGCGGTACGCAGTCCAGCCCGGTGCTGCTGTTCCTACACGGCTCCGGCCCCGGCGTCACCGGATGGCGCAACTTCCGCGGGATCCTGCCCACGTTCGCCGAGCACTTCCGCTGCCTGATCCTGGAATTCCCCGGCTTCGGTGTCACCGACGACTTCGGCGGCCACCCGATGGTCACCGCATTCGGCGCTGTGCCGCCTTTCCTGGACGCACTCGACGTCGACAAGGCACACATCGTGGGCAACTCGATGGGTGGTGGCGTCGGGATCAATTTCGCCATCCAGAATCCGGACCGCATCGACCACCTGGTGACCATCGGGGGCATCGGCACCAACATCTTCAGCGCCAGCCCGAGTGAGGGCATCCGGCTGCTGCAGGAATTCGTCGAGGACCCGACTCGGCAACGGCTCGTCGACTGGCTCAAATCGATGGTCTACGACCAGTCGCTGGTCACCGACGAACTCATCGAGGAACGCTGGCAGCTGGCAACCGATCCGGTGACCCTGGCCGCGGCGCGGCGCATGTACGGCAAGGAAGCGTTCGCCGGCATGAACGCCATGATGAGCGCATCCGATCGCCCGTTGCCGTGGGCCGTCATGCACAAGGTCAAGGCACCCACCCTGCTGACGTGGGGCCGGGACGACCGGGTCAGCCCGCCTGACATGGCCCTCATCCCGATGCGGACGATCCCCAACGCCGAACTCCACATATTCCCCAACTCCGGACACTGGGCGATGATCGAGGCCAAAGCGGCCTTCGAGAGCACGGTGCTCGGCTTCCTCTCCCGCAACTAGTCCATCACTAGCCCACTCAGGTAAGGACAACGACATGAGCGACCGGGTACTCGACCGAACAGTCGCGCTGGCCGATCAACTGCGCGATCAGGCCGCCGAAGCCGAGCGCATCGGCCGGCTCACCGACGACACGGTCAAGCTCATGAAGCACGCCGGCCACATTCGGCTGCTGCAGACCAAGCAGTACCAGGGCTTCGAGGCCCATCCGCGGGAGTTCGCCGAGACGGTGATGGCCACCGCCGCACTGGATCCGGCCGCCGGCTGGATCGTCGGTGTGGTGGGCGTGCACCCCTACCAGCTGGCCTACGCGGATCCCAAAGTGTCCGCGGAGATCTGGGCCGACGACGTCGACACCTGGATGGCCTCCCCCTACGCGCCGCAAGGGGTGGCCAAGCCCGTCGACGGCGGCTACATCTTCAACGGCCGCTGGCAGTTCAGCTCGGGCACCGATCACTGCGACTGGATCATCCTGGGCGCGATGCTCGCCGACCAAAAGGGCATCCCGATAATGCCGCCCCGCATGCTGCACATGATCCTGCCGCGCAAGGACTACGAGATCGTCGAAGACTCGTGGAATGTGGTGGGGTTGCGCGGAACTGGCTCCAAGGACGTCATCGTCAAGGACGCGTTCGTCCCGACCTACCGGACCATGGATGCGACGAAGGTGATGGACGGGACCGCCCAGCGCGAAGCCGGCATGACCGAGCCGCTGTATCTGATGCCGTGGTCGTCGATGTTCCCGCTGGGTATCTCCGCGGCCACGATCGGCATCGCCGAGGGCGCGCTCGCCGCCCACCTGGACTATCAGCGGGAGCGTGTCGGCGCCACCGGGACCGCGATCAAGGATGACCCTTACGTCATGTACGCGGTCGGCGAGGCCGCGGCCGACATCAACGCCGCCCGCCAGGAGCTGCTGGCCAACGCAGACCGGATCTACGACATGGTCGCCGCAGGCAAGGAGATGTCGTTCGCCGATCGCGCGGCCGGTCGCCGCACCCAGGTTCGCGCGGTGTGGCGCGCGGTGTCGGCGGTCGACGACATCTTCGCCCGCTCGGGCGGCAACGCTTCGCGGATGGACAAGCCGCTGCAGCGGTATTGGCGCGACGTGCATGTCGGCCAGATGCATGCGATCCATGTGCCCGGCTCGACGTATCACGCGTCGGCGCTGAGTTCGCTGGGCGTCGAGCCGCCCGAAGGCCCGTTGCGGGCCCTGATCTGAGCAGGACGGCCTGAACCGTGAGCGACCTGAAAAGCCTTGGCTACATTACTATTTCGACCAGCGATATTGACCGTTGGCGGCAGTTCGCCTTCGGCGTTCTCGGTTTCGCCGAAGGCAAGGGCCCCGACGAGTCCGCACTGTATCTGCGGATGGACGAGCGCGCGGCCCGGCTCATCGTCGTCCCCGGCGAGAGCGACCGGGTGCTCACCGTCGGTTGGGAAGTGCGCGACCGCCGGGCCCTGCAACGGGTCAAGGCCACCCTGGACGGCGCCGGAGTGCCGTTCAAGCAACTGTCCGCCGAGGACGCCGAGGCCCGACGGGTGGAAGAGGTGATCACCTTCGAGGACCCGGCCGGCACCACCCTCGAGGTGTTTCACGGTCCGGTGCTCGACCACAGCCCGGTCGTCACCCCGTTCGGTGCGAAATTCGTCACCGGCGATCAGGGGCTGGGCCACGTCGTCGTGCCGGCGACGGATCCCAACGGACAGTTCGACTTCTACACCGAGGTCCTGGGTTTCAGGTCCCGCGGCGCGTTCCGGGTGCCACTGCCGAAAGAATTCGGCCCCGTGCGGGTTCGCTTCCTTGGCATCAACGAGCGCCACCACAGCCTGGCGATTGTTCCCGCCGCGCACCAGCGTGACCCCCGCCTGGTGCACATCATGGTCGAGGTCGACGATCTCGACGCCGTGGGTCAGGCGCTGGACCGCGTGAACGCCGAGGGCTTCCAACTGTCCTCCACGCTGGGGCGCCACACCAACGACAAGATGATCTCCTTCTATGTCCGGGCGCCCGGCGATTGGGACATCGAATTCGGCACCGACGGCATGCGGGTAGACGAAACCTATTACACCGCAGAGGAAATCACCGCCGACAGCTACTGGGGCCACCAGTGGATCGGTGAAATGCCTGCCGCCATGCGACTATGACGCCCCAAATGCCTGACTCGGCCGTACGACTATGACGCCCCAAATGCCGGACTCGGTCGTATGACTATGACGCGCCAAATGCCCGAAGCCGACGTCACGCCGGTCCAGGCATCCTCGATTACGCGGTGGGACCACGAGGCCGACGTCGTCATCGCCGGCTACGGAGTGGCCGGCGCCGCTGCCGCGGTCGAAGCGGCCCGCTCCGGCGCCGACGTCCTGGTGGTCGAGCGCACGGGATCATGGGGCGGCGCCGCGGCGATGGCCGGCGGGTTCATCTATCTGGGTGGCGGTACTGGGCTGCAAAAGGCTTGCGGCTTCGACGATTCCGTCGACAACATGGCAGCCTTTCTCAATGTCGCGATGGGCCCTGGGGCCGATGCGGCCCGGATCGCCGATTACTGCGCCGGCAGCGTCGCCCACTTCGACTGGCTGGTCAGCTGCGGCGTGCCGTTCAAGGCGGAGTTCTTCTCCGAGCCCGGTTGGGAACCGATGGGCGACCAGGGCCTGATGTACAGCGGCGGCGAAAACGCATACCCGTTCAACACCATTGCCACTCCCGCCCCGCGCGGGCACGTGCCGCAGATGTCGAACAAGAAGCAGGGCGAGGCCAGCGCGGGCTACATGCTGATGAAGCCGCTCGTCGAGACGGCGACCGCGGCCGGAGCGCGGGCGCTCTACGACGTGCGGGTGCAGTCGCTGATCGTGGATCCCGACGGCCGGGTGGTCGGTATGCGGGCCCGCCAATACGGCACCGAGATGGCAATACGGGCGCGCCGCGGGATTGTGCTAGCGACCGGAAGCTTCGCCTACAACGACGCGATGGTGGCGCGCTACGCACCACGCATCGCCGGACGCCCGGCCGCGTCGATCGAGCAGCACGACGGGCAGGCGATCCGGATGGCGCAGGCGCTGGGCGCCGATCTGGCCCACATGGATGCCACCGAGGTCGCGATCTTCATCGATCCGCAACAGCTGATGCGCGGGATCCTGGTCAACGGACGCGGTCAGCGCTACGTCGCCGAGGACACCTACCCGGGCCGCATCGGCCAGCTCACGCTGTACCACCAAGACAACACCGCCTACCTGATCATCGACAACGATGCCCAGGAAGAGGCGATGGACTCCTGGTCGCCCAAATTCATGCTTCGGCAGCCGACCTGGGTGGCCGACAATGTGGCGGACCTGGAGCGCGACATCGGACTGGCGCCCGGTTCGCTGCAGGCCACCGTTGCCGCCTACAACGAGGGTGCCGCGCGCGGCGAAGATCCGTTGCTGCACAAGAAGACCGAGTGGCTCCGGCCGATCGGCTCCCCGATCGGTGCGATCGATCTGCGGGAGAACACCGGCGGCTTCACGTTGGGCGGCCTGCACACCACGCTGAACGCCGAGGTGCTGCACGTCAACGGTGAACCCATCCCCGGGCTCTTCGCCGCGGGCCGTTCGACGGCTGGCCTCGCCGCCTGGGGTTACGCGAGCGGGGTCTCGCTGGGCGACGGCAGTTTCTACGGCCGCCGCGCCGGCCGGGCCGCCGCCAGCGCGCGAGCCTAACTCCACTGCGAACGCCAGCCCGATGTTTCGCGGTGCGGTTAGATTCGCGGACTCCTCCATTCGCCAGCGCCGTGTGACAGCCGCCACAGCGGTGTGGTACAAACGGGATATTCCTAATAGGAATATGTCAGCCCGACATACCGCAGCGTTGGAGGACCCATGTCACAGGCCGTTGCACCCGCCGAGACCCCCACGGCGGTCATCGACCGCATCGCCCTGGTCCTTGATGCGTTCGACGGACCGGGGCGGCTCACCCTCGCCCAAATCGTGCGTCGCACCGGCCTGCCCCGCTCCTCGGCGCATCGGATGCTCGAGCGCCTGGTCCAGCTGCGCTGGCTGCGGCGCAGCGGTCGCGATTACGAGCTGGGGATGCGCCTGGTCGAGCTGGGTTCGCTGGCCGTCCAGCAGGACCGGCTGGTGCGGGCCGCCGCCCCGCTGCTCTGCGAATTGCACCGTGCCACCGGACTCGTCGTACACCTGGCCGCCCTCGATGGGCCCGACGTCGTCTACCTGGAGAAGATCGGCGACCCGACGTTTCCCACCCGGGTCGGCGCCCGCCAGCCCGCGCACTGCACCGCGGTCGGCAAGGCGATTCTGGCCTACGCCGAGCCGGATGCGGAGGTGGACTTGCAGGTGCGCAAGACCAGGTACTCCATCGCGAGCAGTTCGCAACTGGCCGTCGAGTTGGCCAAGGTGCGCGCCCACGGTGTCGCGTTCGAACGCGAGGAGTCGATGCTCGGATTCGGTTGTGTCGCAGCGCCTATCGGCAGCTCGGGTGAAGCAGTCGCCGCGGTGTCGGTGTGTGGCCCGCTGAACCGGATGATGTTCGATCAGCGACTGACCGCTCCGGTCCGGATGACCGCGATGGCGATCTGGCGCAACGTCGAGGACGGCCCCCAGCGGGTCGCCCCCACGTTGCAGCCGCTGCGGGCACTGCGGCCTTCGCGGCCTGAGCCGCGAGCCACTGTGCAGTACGCGTGAATCCATTCTCCGGGGGCGTTGCGGTCATCACCGGCGCCGGTTCGGGCATCGGTGCCGGATTGGCGCGCCAGGCAGGCCAATTGGGCATGACCGTGGTGCTGGCCGACATCGACGGCGATGCGATCGAGGTGCTGCGCGGCGAAATCACAGCATCCGGGGGCTCCGCGGTTGCGGTCGTGTGCGACGTGCGCAACCCGGTCGCGGTCTCCCAGCTCGCCGACCGCACCTATCGCGACGTTGGCCCGGTGCGGCTTTTGGTGAACAACGCGGGCATCGAACAGTTCGGATATCTGTGGGACACACCGGTGGCCAATTGGCATCGCGTCGTCGACATCAACATCAGCGGAGTGTTCTATGGCGTCCGGGCATTTCTGCCGCAGATGATGACCTCCGACGAGCACGCCTGGGTATGGAACCTGTCGTCGGTGGGCGGGGTGTTGGCGGCTCCATTGCAGGGGGCCTACATCGCCAGCAAGCACGCGGTGCTCGCGCTGACGGAATGCCTGCGGCTGGATGTCGAGTCGGCCGGACACGGCCACCACATTCACGTGCAGGCCGTACTCCCGGCGGCGGTGGTGTCCAACATCTTCGAGTCGGCGGGCGGCGTGGACCCGGCCGAGGGCAGCGATGCCGCGGTCGCCGACCAACAGCGCTCGGCGATGCTCGCCGTCAAGGCCGGGGCGCAGGATGCCATGACGGCCGCCGCGCGAATCTTCGAACAGGCCGCCGAGGGCCGGTTCTATCTGCTGACCGAGCCGTCGGTCGCCGTGGCGATGGCCGACCGGGCGAATGTGCTTGCCGCGCAACTGCCGCCGCTGCTGAAGCGGCGCTGAGTCACATCCGCCATGAGCGCCTGACTGGGACAGGGCACATCGTTAGGCACCTCCGGCCGGTCTCGTTGCACCAATACGTCAGTTTTCCCGCTGGACGTGCCGCAGAATGTCGTAGTCTGGCGGCCAGGCGCTGAGATGAGGAGGCGAAATTGGTAGAGCGTGAAGCCCGGAGGGGGATCTGATGGTCTCGTTGTTCATTGCAGTCGTCGGGCTTGTCCTCCTGCTCATTGCACCGATTCGCTACACCGGCCTGATCTTCGCCATCATCCTGGTCGCCACCCTCGCGATCACCGTGCTCGACATGAGCACCCACCAGCCCACCCACACCGACCTCATAGGCCTCGTACTGGCCGTCATGCTCGGCGGCATTGCTCTGTTTATGAGGAGCGAGGGAAGCATGCGGGACTGACGCCGCCCGAGTCGAGCGTCGCCTCGTCGACGACGGACAGGTCGCCGTGGCGCACCGCGTCGAAGATCGACCCGCTGAGCGCCGAGCACACCAGGAACACTGCCCTGCCGGCGTGCGCGGAGATCTTCTCTGCGTCCCGACGCTCGGCGCACCGGGCCGTCGCGTCGGCATTCCACTGGACGCTGGTCTGGTTCCAACTGCTCTTGCGGGCCAGCACCTGGGCACCGCAGGTGCGGCACGCGACGGGCATCATCGGCATCTCGTCGAGGCGATTGTCTTGCCTGAGCGGCACTTCCACCGACGTCACCCGGCGCCTGCCGCCTGAGCAGCCATGTTGGCCCTGACCTCTTGCATCCACGCCTCGTGGGGGCGGGTGGTGTCGAGCTCAAACTCGAAGCGGTCCACCATGTCTGGCTGCACATCCGCGACGTCGACGTAGAACTGCTGATACCAGCGACGCAGCTGGTAGACCGGGCCGTCCTCCTCGACTAGGAGCGGATTGTCGATGCGCGCCTTGTGCCGCCAGATCTGGACGTCCTGCTCGAAGCCGAGCTTGATGTAGTCGCCCAGCGTGATCGCCGTGCGCATCGCCTCGTCGCCCGGCAGCGCCTCGGACTTCTTGACGATGATGCCGTATTGCAGCACAAAGGAATTCGCGTCGATCGGGTAGTGACAATTGATGAGGACCGATTGGGCGTCGCCGTACTGGTAGTGGTAGGTCAGGTCGTCGATCATGAACGAGGGGCCATAGTAGGACGCAACGGAGGTATTGCCCAGCATCTGCGAGCCTTCGGTGCCGGCCATGTCGGGGCGGCCCTCGCCGTTCATGTACTGCGTCGCGACGGGACCCTCGAAGATGTTCTTGAAGTAGGTCGGAAGCGCGCCGTGGATGTAATAGAAGTGCGCCATATCGACGACGTTGTCGATGATCTCGCGGCAGTTGCTCTGCACGACCGTGGTGTACCAGTGCCAGTCGGTCCACTCGTCGCTGGTCGCGCCCTCGATACGAGGGATCGTCACGTCCGCCGCCGGCGGGTTGCCCTCGGGGTCGTTCCACACGAACAACATGCCGTCCTGTTGCAGCGTGGTCCAGGCCTTGGTGCGCGCCGTTTTCGGCGTGCGCCTGCTGTAGGGCACCTGCTTGCATCGCCCGTCGCCGCCCCAGCGCCAATCGTGGAAGGGGCAGGCGATCTCGTCGCCCTTGACCTCACCTTCCGAAAGGTCACCTCCCATGTGCCGGCAGTAGGCGTCGAGCACACTGAGGCTGCCCTCGCCGGGCGGTCCGCTGCTGAACACGACAAGCTTGTGGCCAAACGCGTTGATGGCGTGCGGCTTGCCGTCCGCGAAATCTCTGATCAGGCCTAAGCAGTGCCAGCCGCGGGCGAACCGCGTGGGGGCGGCCTGGGCTTCAATGAGCCGAACTTCGTCGACCTCGGACTGCGCTGTCATCATCATGATTTAACGCTTGTCGCCGGGATTGCGGGAGCGCCTGTTCCACTCATCAGGACGGCCGTTCCCGCACCGCACCGCAGCGGCATAGCGTTCTTCGCGTGACTGGACGCGGCGCGACCATCCCGGCCGGTCTGTCCGTCGCCGACACCTGCGTCGACCTGCTGGTGGTCGGCTCGGGTACCGGCATGGCCGCGGCGCTGGCCGCCCATGAACTCGGGCTGACGGTGCTGATCGTGGAGAAGTCGTCCCAGGTGGGCGGCTCGACCGCCCGCTCCGGCGGCGCGCTGTGGTTGCCCGGCAGCGTGCTGCGGGGCGCGAACGACACGGCCGAAAGCGCCACCACCTACCTGGACGCCGTGGTCGCCGGCTCGGCACCCGCACAGCGATCGGCCGCCTTCGTCGGCCAGGTGTCCGCGACGGTCGACATGCTGCTCCGGACGACTCCGCTCAGGTTGTTCTGGGCCCGCGACTATTCGGACTACCACCCCGAAGAACCCGGCGGCAGCGCAGCGGGCCGCACCTGCGAATGCCACCCGCTGGACACGTCGATCCTTGGCGCCTATCGCACTCGCCTGCGGCCCGGCGTGCTGGAACCCGCCGTCTCGATACCGACGACGGGTGCTGACTACCGGTGGATGAACCTGGTGGCCCGGGTGCCGCGCAAGGGCATACCGACATTTGCCAAGCGGATCACGCAGGGATTGGGCGGCCGATTGCTGGGCCGGCATTACGCGGCGGGCGGTCAGGGGCTGATGGCCGGGCTGTTCGCGGGTGCTCTGCGCGCCGGCATCCCGGTCTGGACCGACACCCGGCTGCTGCGCCTCGACCGCGATGGCGAGCGAGTGACCGGGGCCACGGTCGACCATGACGGGCGCGAGGTGTCGATCACGGCTCGGCGCGGGGTGGTGCTGGCCACCGGCGGTTTCGACCACAGCATGGACCTGCGGTGGAAATATCAGTCCGAGTCGCTGGGCGCCAACCTGAGCCTTGGCGCCGACTCCAATACCGGCGACGGGCTCCGTGCGGGCCAGGAAGTCGGGGCCGGCATCGATTTGATGGACCAGGCGTGGTGGTTTCCCGCCATCGCGCCCCTGCCCGGCAAGGCGCCCGCGGTGATGCTGGCCGAACGGTCACTACCGGGCTGCCTGATCGTGAACCAGCACGGCCGCCGATTCGCCAACGAGTCGACGGACTACATGTCCTTCGGTCAGCGGCTACTCGAGCTGGAGCGCGCGGGCACCCGGGTCGATGCCATGTGGATCGTCTTCGATCAGCAATACCGCAACAGTTACGTCTTTGGCGCCGAACTCTTTCCGCGGATGCGCATCCCGAAGAGCTGGTACGACGCGGGCATCGCGGTGCGGGCCGACCGACTCGACGAGCTCGGGGCGCAGATGGGTGTGCCGGTCTCGGAGTTCTTCGCGACGATGACGCGCTTCAACCAAATCGCCTCGGCCGGTGAGGATCCCGACTTCGGGCGGGGTCGCAGCGCCTACGACCGCTACTACGGTGACCCGACGATCACGCCGAACCCCAACCTGCGTCCGCTGGTCAAGGGACCCTTCTACGCCGTGAGAATGGTGCTGAGCGACCTGGGTACCTGCGGCGGGCTGACGACCGACGAACGCGCTCGCGTGCTGCGCGAAGACGGGGGGGTGATCGCCGGCCTGTACGCGATCGGCAACACCGCGGCGAACGCGTTCGGCACGACATATCCCGGCGCGGGCGCGACGATCGCGCAAGGTCTGGTGTACGGCTACATCGCGGCCCGCGACGCGGCGGGCTAGTGGCGATCGCGAGGTCGGCGGAGCCGGGCTAAGCGGCTCGCCACCGTCAAGTTAGTTGGCCTCGCGCTTGGCCTCGACCTGCTTCTCGATCTCGCGCCAATAGCCTGGCGTCGTGCGGGGTTTGCCGTAACCGCCCTTCGGTGCCTTCTGCAGAACAGCGTCGGCCTCGTCGATCTCCTTGATCATCTCCAGGGCGAACTCCCGCTCAGCGGCGTAATACTTTGCGGCCCAACGCAATGCGAGCACCGAGTATGCCCACGCGGGTTCGGCTTCGGCACCGTCGGCGTCCTCGATGGCCTTGCGGTGCTTGGCCTCCGAGGACGCCACATGCTCCTGCAGTAATTCCTTGAGCCGGTTCGGGTTGCTGAGGTGGCCGAACGTAACGCGCAGCAGCACACTGTGCTTGAGCACCGGCGCGTCCACGGGCGCGTGGTTGGTCCACTCGGTCACGGCATCCATGCCGGCCGGGGTGATCTTGTAGAGCCGGCGGCTGCGGGTGCCTTCGTCGCGCTCCACCCGCGAGCTCACCAGCCCCAGCACCTCAAGTTTTTTCAGCTCCGTATAGATCTGGCTGTACGAGGGGCTCCAGTAATAGAGGTCGACGCTCCAATCGATCCATTTCTTCAGGTCGTAACCCGACACTTCTTCCTCGTACGACATCATGCCCAGCAACGTCCAGCTCGTGGCGGCGAGCGTTGCCTTGGACAACTTGTCGCTGACAGGGTCCGTTTCGGAGTCCATTTCGCCAGGTTAACAACCCCGGCGAAGTCTTTGTGTCACACTGACCGCTGGCCGGGACGCAATCGTCGGCCGTCAGGTCACGGAGGGGGCGAGATGATCGCGCTACGGGTCGTGCCATCGGCTGTTGTCGCAGTGGGCGTGATTGCGGCGCCCTCGGCCCACGCGGACAACCAGTTCTGCTCCTCCGATCAGGTGTGTTCCTTCTACTCCCCCTCGCACGCGATCAGCTGCGAGATCGATTACCAACGCGGTGGCATCCCCGATTCAACGTATTGCCAGATCAATACCCCGCAGCTGGCGCAGTCCGCGCACATGGACGCCACGGGGACCTACACGATTTGCAACGGTCAAAGCTGTATGGGCAACCCCGGTTTGGGCCAGGCCACGCTGCCCTACGGCGAATCCGTCGGCTTAGGTCCGTTCGGCTGCCGGTCGGAGGTCAACGGGTTGACGTGTACCGTGTCGTCGGGCAGCGGCTTCGCGATCTCCAGCTCGGGAATCGTCAAGGTCCCGTAATCACGCGGTGGGGAAATTCACGTCCTTTGTGACGGACTTCCACTCTTCGATCGACGCCGACATCGCCGCGATCTTGTCGCGCATCGCCTTGAGTACGTCGCGGCCCAGCAGTAGCCGCAGCGGTGGCTCGTCGAGCGTCGTCACCATCAGCACCGCCTCGGCCACCTTTTTCGGGTCGCCCGGCAGGTGGTCGGCGAACTGCTTGATCAGATCCTTGCGCGCTGCCACGTCGGCGTAGTCGGCTATCGGGCTGCTCGATTCCTTCATCGATCGCGTGGCCCAGTCGGTACGGAAGGCGCCCGGCTCGATGGCAATCACCTTGATGCCCAAGGGGCGCACCTCGGTCGCGAGCGCTTCGGTCACCGCCTCCAGCGCGAACTTGGTCGACGAGTAGTAGGCGTTGGGCGGGTTGGCCACCAGGCCGGTCATCGAGGAGATGTTGATGATGTGGCCGGCGCCGCGGGCACGCATCGCGGGTAGCACCGCCTTGATCATGTCTACGGCGCCGAAGTAGTTGACGTCGAACAGCTTTCGAACCTCGGCATCCTCGCCCTCTTCCACGGAGGACAGGTAGCCGTGACCGGCGTTGTTGACCAGGACGTCGATCCCGCCGAACGACTCGTCGGCCGCCGACACCGCCGCCGCGATCTGAGCGGCGTCCGTCACGTCCAGTGCCACGGCGATGGCCCGGTCTCCGAATTCGTCCGCGAGATCGGCCACCGCGTCGACCCGGCGCGCGGTCACCACCACGCTGTGGCCGGCTTCCAAAGCGGCGCGGGCGATCTCGCGCCCAAAGCCGGTTGAGCATCCGGTGATGAGCCAGCGGGCCACGGCTAGATCGTCCCTTCCGGAAGGCGCCGCAAATATGCCTTGCGTCGACGGGCGAGTTCGGCCGACCGCTCCGCGACGCTGACCCGGCGCAGGCCCGGCACCTCGGCCTCGAGCCGGTCCAGTTGGACGACCCGGCCGCGGGCGCCGAGGTCTTCGCGGGGACCTGCCTCGCCAAACTCCGCCATACGCAACGTCAGAATGCCTTCGCGCAGGCCGTCGGAGTCGATCCAATTCGCCACACCGGGATCGTCCGGCGCGATCACGTAGGTGTACGTGCCGTCGTCGTTGGGCACCGACTGAGCCTTGTTGAGGCTACCGGTGCGGTCGCAGATATCCAGCGTGGTCCCCCAAATGTTGCTGAGCGGCACCGTAAAGTATTCCGCGCCACCATCATTGAGGTCGACCACGAAAGCCTCGCCCGGCGCGAGATCGAAGCGGCCCATCACATACACCTGATTGCGCATCGCGCCGACCTTGTCGGCCGACCACGCGAGGTTGAAGTGGTTGGCCGGCATCTTGTACACGCCGTGGCTGAGCTTGCCGGTGAAGTCGGCAAAGTAGGCCATCATCGCCGCCGTCGCCTCGGCCTGCTCGTCGAGCGTGCGTGCGGGCGTGGCCGGCGGGCCGCCGAGTCGCTGCACCTCAAGATGATTGGGGTCGTCACGGCCCCAGTCCAGCAGCACGTCGCGGATGTAGAACTCGTGCGCCTCGGGCGAGGTCTGCACGTGGTTCGGCCGTCCGTCGGCGGGCTTGGAGTCGACGGTGATGGTGAAGCTGCCGTCGGAATCGACCTGCATGGTGCGCCCGTTGAGCACGTCGACGGTGCCCATGTGGGCATCCCACAGCGTGAAGTAGTTCTCGGTCATCCGGTGCTCGCCGACCCGGCCGCGGATCTCGTAGCGTTCGTCGCCGGAGATCGGGATCACCCGGTAGACGCTGTCGGGATTGTCGATACCCCAACGTGATCCGGGGATTTGGCGGCCGTCGACCCGATGCCCGAGCCGGGTGATGCACGTGATCTTCGGCCGCAGCTTGTCCTGATTGGACGACCACACCGCCGCCGAGAACATCACCTCGGCGAAGGATTCGTCGAACCGCTCGCGCATCGCGTCCGACGCCTTGGCCCGCCCCAGCCAGGTCTCTCCCACGGTGCGGTACGCCGCCTTGATCGTGGGGTGTTCGATGAGTTCCAGGGCCGCGAGTTCCTGTTCGCGCTGGGATTCCGTCGAGACGGGGTCATCAAGCATCAAATGTTCCTTACTGGTCGTAATTTCGGAAACGCTTGTTGTACAACGCGAATCGCTCGTCGACCTGCTCGGGGCGCAGGCCGTAGGTGTCCAGTCCGTACGGCGGGCGAGGGGCCTCCCGGGGCCGCACGTCGAGCCAATCGCGCATCGCGTTTTCCGCTGCGGCCGTCAGGGGCAGGCCAATGGCGTCGTAGACACGAGCCACCTGGCCGATCGGGTCGGCGACGGCATCGTCGAACGCGATGTCGGTGACCAGGCTGGTTTCCCCGCCATCCGCTGACGCCCAGTCGTCGCGGGTCGCCATTGCGCGGTCATTGGTCCAGCCCATCCGCTGCAGCCATTGCGCGCCCACCCGGTGCAGGTCGACGGCGTCGGCATGCATTGCGTGCAGCGTCGCGTTCAAGCTGGCACCGGAAGCGATCGTGGTCCGCGGGTCGCGGTGCATGTGCACAACGTGCAGGTCGGGCAACTGGACCCGCAGCAGGTCCAAATAGCCCAGATGAGCCGGCGATTTGAGCACCCAGCGCTGCGCCTGCGGGTCCCCCGCCGGACATCTTTGCCGCTTCTGCCACTGCAGGAATTGCAGCATGCGGTGCAGGTATTCGTAGGCGGGGCTGAAGTCCTGATCGTCGAGCCAGGACCGGTAGGCGGGAAGGTTGGCACCGGATTCGGGGACGTGCGACAGAAATGCGTCGGCGAGGAAGACGATCTCCTCCTCGGCTTCGCGCGCGTACATCGGATGAATGGCGAACAGCTCCGGTGCCAATTCACGGGATTTCGCCTCGCGCGCTTCGCTGATCGCGATGCGCGGATCACTGATGTCGGAGCCGGTGAACTCGTAATCGAGCCGCGGCGCGACCTCGACCACTTCCCAGCCGTAGGCACAGTTGAACCGCGGATCGGCCGCCAGCAGCCGCTGCAGCAGCGTGGTCCCGCTGCGCATCATCCCGACCACGACGACCGGCGCGGCGATGCGCTCGTCCAGGATGTCCGGGTGCCGCCGGATCCATTCCTGGGCACGAAGCCGCATCCGCAGGCTGTGCACGAGGCCGGAACGCACGATGTGGATACCGATGACGTTGAGATCCGCGCCGGCGTAATCGTCCAGGAGCAGCGTGAGGGCGTGTTCGAATTCGCCGGGGCCCCAATCGGTGAGCGCTTCCTTGCGCTGGGCATCGGCGAGCACGGTAGCGACATCGAAGGCGCTCGAGGGTTCCACCGGGTCGAATCCTTGCGACGACGTCAGAACTTCAGGTGGTGGCTGAGGTCGCCGGTCTGGTCGACGAACATGATGCGGGTGTCGAACCACCACACGCCGTCCAGGCGCTGAAACGTGTCTTTGTAGTGCCCGGTGACGATGACCTGCAGCGGCAGTTCGGGAGTCGCCTGCGTGACGCAGTAGTACGACGTGCTGCGCGCGGTTCCCGCGGCCTCGTCGATGTGGAGCTGCACATTGCTGGTGAGGTGCTTGGTCTTCGGGGTGCCATCCTCGTAGATCCGGGTGGCCATCTCGTACATCTTCCGCACCCCGGCGGATCCGCTGAACACCGTCTCCGGCGGCCCGTCCTCCATCCCGCAGATGCGGCCATGCTCGAAAAGCCCGGCCACCGCGTCCATGTCGCCGCCGTCGAGCAGCTCAGCGTAGGTGTAGAGCAGGTTGGTGATTTCTACTGCACTATCACTCATCTCGAAAACCCCGCATGAACTCGGTTTTCCTCCGTTGGATGCCGGTGGCTGCTGCCGCGTCGCAAACAATAGTGGCAGAGTTGACCGAACTTACATTCATTTTGGCTCGAATGGCCGATTAGTCTGGTCGCCGTGACCTCACCTTGGACGCCGATGCGACTCGGCGACTTGACCGGCAAGCGAATCATCGTGACTGGCGCGACCAACGGCGTGGGGCTGGGCACCGCGCGCGCCCTCACCAAGGCCGGTGCCGACGTCATTCTGGCGGTGCGCAACGTCGAGCTCGGCAGGCAACGTGCCGCGGAGATCGGCGGCTCGACCACCGTGGTGAAGCTCGATCTGGCCGACCTGTCGTCGGTGCGCGCCTTCCCGACGCTGATCGATGGGCACGTCGACATCCTGATCAACAACGCCGGCGCGATCACCAACCACCGTGCCGACACGGTCGACGGGTTCGAGATGACACTCGGCACCAATCTGCTCGGGCCTTTCGCCTTGACCAACCTGCTGTTGCCCCGGGTCCGCTCACAGATCATCAACGTCGGTTCCGACGCCCACAAGTCGGCGACCCTGCGCCTCGACGACATGCACGCGCGCCACACCAAGTGGACGAGGCTGGGCGCCTATGCGACGTCGAAGCTTGCGGTGATGTTGTGGGGGCTCGAACTGGATCGCCGCTTGCGGGTGGCCGGTTCGCCGGTCGTCACCCAGCTCACCCACCCCGGCTGGGTCGCCTCAAACTTGTCGCATGTGTCCGATTCGACGCTGATGTCGTTGTCGCACAGGGCCGTCCAGGGTTTGGCTGAGCGATTGGGCAACAGTAACGACGAGGGTGCGGTGCCCACGCTGTACTGCATCAGCGAGCCCGTGCCGCCAGGCAGTTTTGTCGGGGTGAGCGGCAGGCTCGGTCTTCGTGGCGCCCCGGCGCTGATCGGTCGCTCCGTGCTGGCCTCCGACTACGACGTCGCCGCGCGTCTGGTGGCGTTCGCCGAAAAAGAGACCGGCACGACGCTGTCGGTGTAGCCGTCGTCCAGCGGCGCCTCGCCGACAGGTACGTTGCCCGTCATGGGTGAACTCGATAACACGGTTGCCGTGGTCACCGGCGCCGCCCGCGGGCAGGGCCGTAGCCACGCCGTCGCACTCGCCGAGCAGGGCGCCGACATCATCGCTGTCGACATCTGCGCGGACATCGATGCGATTCCGTACGCGCTGGCGACCAAGGCCGATCTCGACGAGACGGTGCGGTTGGTCCACGCCGCGGGCCGCGGGGCGGTGCCCGTCATCGCCGATGTCCGCGACCTGGCGCAGCTGGACGGCGCCGTGCAGGCCGGCATCGATGCCCTCGGCGAGATTGACATCGTCATCGCCAACGCCGGGGTGGTGGCGATCGGCGACACGGAAACCCGGTCCGAACCGGTGTTCAACACGATCGTCGACACCAACCTCAAGGGCGTGTGGCACACCATCCTGGCCACGGTGCCGTCAATTGTCCGCAAGGGTCGGGGCGGCTCGGTCGTGTTGATCAGTTCGTCGCAAGGCCTGACCGGTAAAGGCGGTGACGGCAGCGCCGCGATGTTCGCCTACGCCGCGTCCAAGCACGGCGTGCTGGGCCTGATGCGTTCGGCGGCGAATGCGTTCGCGCAACACAGTATTCGGGTCAACTCGGTACACCCGAGTGGGGTAACCACCCCGATGATTCTCAACGATTTCGTGGTGAACCGGATGATGGAGAATCCGAACCCGGCCGTCTCGCAGATGCTGCTTCCCGGGGTGCCGTTGGTCGAACCCCAGGATGTCACCGAGGCGGTGCTGTGGCTCGTCAGTCCCAGGGCGCGCTACGTGACCGGGGTGGCGCTACCCGTCGACGCTGGCCACCTGGTCATGTAGCTCTCACTTGATGCGCAGCCCGCGCTTGTGCACCCAGAGCAGGGCAGCGACGCTACCGCCCAGCCACACGCCGAGGGCGATGGCCAGGTGTACGAAGCTTTTGGTGTCCCTGCCGAATACCGGCCAGATCAGTGCGGGCAACTGCGTCCACAACACCCGATGCTCTACCCCGTTCATCGGGTCGGCGATGTAGTACAAGGCGTAGGGCAACGTCAAAGCCAGGATCCAACCTCTGGTGCGGCGACGGTCGTGACGTTGCCGCCAGCGCCGAGTCAGCGGCTCGACGCTCACCGGGTGCAGCGCCGAGATCACGTTGCCGACGCCCAGCCAGGAGATGATCGGCACCGCGACCGTGGGGATCGTGATGGCAAGGCGCTCAGGCGTTTCCAGCCACAGTGTCAGAGCCATCGCTGCCACCAGGGTGGGCAGCCCGACGATGATCAGCAGGGCCAGGTTCTTGATCAGCAGGATCCGCGACATCGGCACGCCGTCGCGCACCGCTGTCAGCACCCGGTAGTGGTCGGCGCCCAGCACGTTGGTGGTGGTGACATCGGCGAGGATCCACGACGAGAAGTAGGTGCCGACCAAGATCACCCAATCTTGGTGCCGGCCAGCGGTGAGCGGCTGTACCAGCAGCCATCCGACGGCGAAGACCATGTTGGCCACCACACCCATCAGCCAGGTGCGTGGCGGGGTGAATGCCCAGCAGATCTCGGCCCACACCGCGGGCAGGAGTCCTTGCTGGAAGTCCTTGGCGGCTCGTCGTGCCGCGGCTGGGCGGGGAGCCGACGCACGTGCGAAGGTGACGACGGCGGCACGCACATGTGGGCGCATCGCCAGCGGCAACTCCACCCTGCGCTCCCCCTCACCTGTCCGGGCAATCACCCCGCCTATCAACAGTTTTCGTTGCGACTCGTCAGTCTGAAGGTCGCGAGGCGTCACCACCGGATGCTTGATCGATGAAGCGCCTGTGCAACTCCTCGGTGAGTACATGGATCTCGCGGGTGAGCTGGGTGTTGGTTTTGAGCTCCAGTTCCTGGCTCTCGAAGTCATGGTCGGCCCTGGCTTGCTGGAAAGCCGCCTGGCGATTCTGGCCGATCATGACGAACGTCGACAGGAAGATCGCCTCGAGCGAGACTACCAACGTCAAGGTCGGCCATGGGCTCCGTTCCAACAACACCATCCACACCCCGAACAACGCGGCATGGAGCCAGACGAAGTTCATCGATCCGGCAAACGACGTGATCCGGTCGGCCAGGCGCAACTGGAACTTTTCGCTTCGTCGTTTGGCTTCCTCGAGCACAGCCGGATGGTGAAGCTGTCCGCTCCGCAGTAGACGGCGCGGAATCAGTTGTGGGCTGTGCCGATGGTCGTCCGCTTGGGTGGTCATGCTGAGCCGCTCCTTTCGGTGCCAGGGCGCGAGCTCGGTCGCGTCGGCAGGCACATGTCGGCGGTCGGGTGGGCCGCTGGCTAATGGTAGTAGTCCCAATCCCGCGGCCCGGGTGGGCGGCGGCGAGCTGGCCCGCCGCCTGCCGGTTTACCCAATTTCGCCCTTGATAGAACGTGTTACAGTTTGCCGATTGTTCAGGGAGGCCCGCATGGATCCGATCGTCGTTGCCTACGCCCGTTGCCGTCCGTTGCAATTTGCTACGGCGCAAGGAGATTGAGCAGAATGCCGAACCGCAAGCGTGTCGTCGTCGCCGGGTTGGGCGACGTAGGTCTGCTGGCCGCGATCCGGCTGGCCCCGCACGCCGACGTCGTCGGAATCTCGGTCAAGCCGGCGCTGGTCAGCGGCCAGGAACTGGGCGTGCGCCTGGCCCGGCCGGACGATTGGGCCCGCGACTACTGGATTTCGTTCGACCGGTACCGCCGATTGGATGGGGTGAGGACGGTGCAGGCCGAGCTGACGGGAGTGGACCTGGCGGCGCGCACCGTGTTCGGCCGGGATGCCGGCGGCGCGGCGGTCACCGAGGAGTTCGACGCGCTGGTGATCTCGACAGGAGTCAGCAATGGCTTCTGGCGCCAGCCGACGATCGAATCGGCCGACGAGATCGGCGCCGGACTGCGCGCCGCGCACGATCGCCTGGCCGCAGCCGAATCGGTGATCGTGCTGGGCGGCGGTGCGGCGGCGGTCAGCAGCGCCGTCAATTTGGCAACCACATGGCCCAACAAGCGGATTGACCTGTACTTCCCGGGAGAAAGTGCCCTGCTCGGGTATCACCCACGCATTTGGAAACGCATTCGAAGCCGCCTGAATGACCTCGGCGTCGGCGTGTATTCGGGACATCGTGCGGTGGTTCCGAACGGGTCCGCCGGCGGCGAGATCACCA
The DNA here is from genome assembly GCF_900157365.1 of Mycobacterium numidiamassiliense. Taxonomy (GTDB): domain Bacteria; phylum Actinomycetota; class Actinomycetes; order Mycobacteriales; family Mycobacteriaceae; genus Mycobacterium; species Mycobacterium numidiamassiliense. The sequence continues at coordinate 3,510,594 of NZ_FUEZ01000004.1, forward strand.
GTAGGCCGGTCGAGTGGAGCACCGGCCAGCCCCCGGCCTCCGCCGACGCAGTGCTCTGGGCGATCGGGCGGGTGCAACCCAACACCAACTGGCTGCCGACCGAACTGCTCGACGACGACGGATTCGTCCGCGTGACATCAGAGCTCAGGGTGCCCGGTCATGAGGGCGTCTTTGCGGTCGGAGACGTCGCGTCAACCGATCCCCTGCGCAGCTCCGCCCGCAACCGCGGGGATTCGCTGGTGGCGCACAACGTCCGGGCCGCGTTTACCGGTCGACCGCTGCGTAGCTACCGGACGCCAGGACGGCGATGGGGCTCACTGGTGGGTATCCAGCCCAACGGGCTGGAGGTCTTCCTGCCCACCGGGCAGGCGTTCCGTCTGCCGTCCTGGTCGGTCCAACGGGTGGTGATGCCGTGGGTCGTCAAGTGGGGCATGTACCGGGGTGTACGAGATGATCGGCCGCTCCGACCGACCGACTCGCGAGCCCACTAATCGCCTGTGCGCGTGAATGTTTCGTCGAAGTCAAGGTTGACCGAACAGGAACCGCTCTGCTCCCAGTGACCGTGCCCGGCAAGTAGTGCGATCGGATCCTGTGGCGGCTTGGGCAACGGATATTGCGCGGACGCGTTCAGGTGCGCCGGGCTGCCGTTCTGGCACTTCCCGTCCGAATTCTCGGCCCAGATCCAGGTCGAGCCGCTGAAAACCAGTGGTACGTCGCCCATCTTGGAGTGGAAGTAGCTCATGCATCGCACGCCGTTGCGTTGACAGTCGGTGCGCAGAGCGCTGTCACCCAGCACCTGCGGCTGCCCCTTGGCGAAGGTCCGGCTGAGCTGGTAGTGACCGCGTAACGCTTGCGCCGGTGACACCACCCGCGGAGGCAGGGTGGCCGGGTCGGGGAGGCTGCCCGGATCGACGTCGCCCGTACGGGTGAAGGTCACGGTGCGGGTCTCGTGGCAGTTATTTCTCGCACTCCTGGTGTGCTGGCCGGTGAGCGTGCCGTCGGGACGCGGTTGCAGCGTGAAGACCTCCCAGATTTCCCCGGTACTGTCCCGGCATGGGCTGGACGTCAGGGACACCGCCACCCAACTACCGCTCAACCCGTCGAACACCGCCCTCGGCGCGAAGGTGGGCTCACCGTTAAGCCGCGCCGCCGTTGCCACGCACCCGGAGGCTCCACACTCCGATCGAACCCCGTAGGTACCCGTCGACGGCGGCGGGCCCGCAACAGCATTGCCGTCCAGATCAGTTACCGGGCCGAAGTCCGCCCGATAAGTCCCCGTGAAGGTAGCCAGCGAGGCGGCGGCGTTACCGGGTGGTGGGTTCGGTTGTGTGACAGACGGTTTCGAGGCTATAGCGCCAGCCGGTCCATGATGCCCGGAAAGTTTCACGATGGCATAAACACCGCCGACAATCAGCAACCCAACCGCAACGAGCGCGGCAATCAGAATGCCTGGACGCCCCGTCACCCGGCTCCGAACGGGAAGTGGTGCAACAACATCTATCGCCGGCTGGGTGTCGTGGGCGTACCAGGCAACGGGGACGCCGACGCCGTAGGACGGCGAAGTCAGGTGCTGACCCAATTGGTAGGCGAACTCCCCGCAACTCCTGAACCGGTCGGCGGGTTGCTTGGCCATCGCTGTGGCGAAGACCGATTCCAGCGCGGCAAGGTCGGGGCGGTGCACGGCGATCGACGGCGGCGGCGAGTTGATGTGGTGGGCGATCACCACGGTCGGGTTCGGGTGGACGTACGGCGGCTCGCCGACCAGCAACTGAAATGCCGTGCAGGCCAACGAGTACTGGTCGCAGCGCCCGTCGACTGGCTCACCCCGCAGCTGCTCGGGCGCGACGTAGGCCACGGTGCCCACCGTCGTGTTCTCGGCGGTCAGGTTTGACGAATCATCGATGCGCCGCGCAATGCCGAAGTCGGCCAGAAAGATACGGCGGGCCTGCCCGTCGGGATCGGTCAGCAGGATGTTGGCGGGCTTGACATCGCGATGCAACAACCCGCGATGATGCGCATAATCCAGCGCGGAGGCGACCGCGGCAATGATCGGCACTACCTCGTTCAGCGGCATCCCGCCCGGGTAATTCGTGCGCAGCAGCCGGGCCATGTCGGTGCCGGCCACATACTCCATCGAGATCCATAACTGCCCATTTGCCTCACCGCGGTCGTGCACCGCGACGATGTGTGGATGAGACAGCCCGGCCGCCAGGTCGGCCTCACGCGCAAATCGTGCCCGATACTCGGGATCGTCGGTGTAATCGGCCGGCAACACCTTCAACGCTTCCTCGCGCGGCAACCGCGGATGCGACGCCACGTACACGTCTCCCATTCCGCCCCCACCCAGCATGCGCAGGATCGTGTATCCGGCGAACACCTGGCCGACCGCGAGGGACATGGCCAAAATGGTAGATCCTGCGCCCCGCAATCACCTGAGAAATGAACTCGTGCCTTGGGGCGACGGCTGCGATGGTGTGACACGATGATCGCGTGCGCGCATTCGCCTGCCCGGTGTGCCGGGGCTTCGTGGCATTCGAGTCGCACCGGTGCCCGAATTGCCAGGCCGAGTTGGCATTTCACGCGCCAACCGCATCGATGGTGGCGACGTCGTCGGACCGCGCGGCCGTCGGCGGTGGTCACTGGATTGCCTGCACCAAGGCCGCCGACCTCGGCTGCAATTGGCTGGTACCCGAGGAACAGCGGGACCAGGCGGGCCGGGGCCGCTGCCTGGCCGATTCGCTGATCCGGCGCGAACCGGCGGCCGACGACACCATCGCCGTGGAGAAGCTGGTGTCGACCGCGGTCGACCTGCGCAGGCTCACCTGCCAACTGCTTGACCTGGGGCTGACGGTGGATCCGTTTTGGCGCACCCCAGGCGGACTCGCCTTTGACCTGCTGTCCAGCTACAGCGCCGGAGAGCAAATCATCATCGGGCACGCCGGCGGGGTGATCACCATCGACCTGGCCGAATCGCTCGACGCCCATCGCGAGTCGCTGCGGGTCCGGCTGGGCGAGCCGTACCGCACGATGCTGGGCCATTTCCGGCACGAGGTCGGCCACTACTACCAAAACCTTCTCGTGGAGACCGGTGCGGGTGTGCGCTATCTCGAGGAGTGCCGGGAGCTGTTCGGTGACGAACGTGCGGATTACCAGGCCGAAATCGCGCGACACTACAAATTCGGGGCGCCGGAGAAGTGGACGGACTCCTTCATCTCGGAGTACGCCACGATGCACCCGTGGGAGGATTTCGCCGAGTGCTTCGCGCACTATCTGCACATCACCGACACCATCAACACCGTGCGCGAGTCCGGTTTGGTGCTGCTGGCGGATCGGACCCGCATCGCCGTTCCCCGCGACATCGTGCCGCTCGAGTCCTACGCCGATGCTCCCATCGAGCAATTGTTGTACGACTGGAAGTGGTTGGCGCTGTTCTTCAACCGGATCAACACCGCGATGGGCAAGCAGCCGCTTTACCCGTTTGAGATTCCGCCCCCGGTGATCCGCAAATTGGGCTTCGTACACAAGGTGATTCGGCACCGGGCGATGACGCCGGGAGCGCTGAACCCGGCGTAGCGGTTATCGTCGAGTTCATGGAATGCCGGATCTTCACCGATCCCAGCAACGGCGCGACCTACCAGGACCTCAGCGAATCCGCGCAGTTGGCCGAAGAATTCGGATACGCAGGGTTCTTGCTGTCCGACCACTACGCGCCGTTCGCGGGAGACGGTCAGCCCGGTCCCACCGACGTGTGGACGACATTGGCCGGGCTCGCGCGGGACACCTCACGCATTCGACTCGGGTCGTTGGTGTCGTCGGTGACGTTCCGGCACCCGGGCTCGCTGGCGATCATCGTCGCACAGGTAGATGCGATGAGCCGCGGACGCATCGAATTCGGTATCGGCGCAGGCTATTTCGAGCCGGAACACCGCGCCTACGGGATCCCCTTCCCGGCCGTCGGCGAGCGGTTCGACCGGCTGGGCGAGGCGCTGGAACTCATCACCGGTTTGTGGCGCTCGCCCACCGGGCAGCGTTACACCTTCACCGGCGAACATTATCGACTGATCGATTCGCCGGCCCTGCCCAAGCCATGGCAAAGCCCCGGCCCGCCAATCATTTTGGGCGGGACGGGCAAGAAGCGCACGCCCGCGCTGGCGGCGAGATTCGCCGACGAATTCAATCTGCAGACTTCCCGGCGCCGGGCGCCGGGAAAGCATCAGCGCAGTGAACTCATGAGCCGAGACGTCGCTGCTCAGATCGATTTGGTGCGAGGGGCGGCCGAGGCGATCGGACGGGATCCGGCCGGCATCACCTTCTCCATGAGCGCCCTTGTCGGAGTGGGACACACCGCGGGCCAGGCCACCGCCGCGATCGACCCGGAAAACTATGCTTGGCAAACCTTCGACGGAACCACCCTGGTCGGCTCGCCGGCGCAGATTGTGGATCAGCTCGGCCCCTACGCCGAGTTGGGAATCACCCGGGTGTATCTGCGCGCGCCGCGCCGCATCGACAGCCTGGCCGATAATTTTGAGCTGTTCGCCGCCGAGGTGCTCCCGCAGTTCGGATCCACGCCGCGGTAATCACCAAATTCTAAGAATTCGCGTCGGCATGATTCCCGTTCGATCCGAATGGGAAGACTGGACGGGTGTCAGTGGGGGTTGATGCATTCGACAAGCTTGTCTCGTTACTGAACTATCCGATGTACGTCATCACCACGCTGGTCGACGGCGTCGCGGCCGGATGCTTGGTCGGCTTCGCCAGCCAAACCAGCATCCAGCCGCCTCGTTTCCTGATCGGTCTGTCGCCGAAGAACCACACGTTCCGCGTGGCGGCCGATGCTACCCATCTCGGCGTGCACGTGTTCGACATCGAGCACCTCGACGTCGTGCAGCTCTTCGGTAGCCAATCCGGTGACACGGTCAACAAATTCGAGCGGTGCCACTGGCATTCCGGTCCCGCGCAGATGCCCATCCTCGACGACGCGGCCGCGTGGTTCGCCGGCAAGATACTCGATCGGTTCTCCCTGGGTGACCATGTCGGGCATCTGCTGGAGCCCGTGGGCGGCAGTCCACCGCACGAACTCGAGCGGTGGGTGTCCTACGGCGATGTTCGGGACCTGAAACCGGGACACCAGGCCTGATCAATGAGCGAATACCACCTGCACCGCCGTGGAGCGGGCACTATGAGCGGCGCTCCGCTCATGGGCACCGTCGGTGACATCACCGAACTCGCCTCCTACTACGCCGAGCCGCCACAGGGCGTGCGCGTCAACATGATCTTCAGCGCCGATGGTGCCGCCACGTTCGGCGGTCGCGTTGGTCCGTTGTCGGACGAAATCGACCAACAGCTGCTGGAGATCCTGCGGGGGTTCGCCGACGTGGTACTGGTCGGAGCCGGCACCGCACGCGCCGAGAAGTACGGCCCGGTGCGGCTCACCGAGGCTCAACAGGCTCAACGGCATCGCGCGGGGCGCACCCAGCCGCCGCCGATTGCCGTGATCAGCCGGACCGGCGCGTTGCCGCCCACGCTGGTCAGCAATCCACACCAGCCGCCGCTCCTGGTGACGTGCGCGGAGTCCGCTGCGCCACACGATGAAGCCGACGACCAACGCTGCGGTGTGCTGGTGGCCGGCGAGGGCTCGGTGGATGTGGTGGGCGCCATCGCATTGCTGCGCGCTCATGGTCTGTCCCGCGTCCTGTGCGAGGGCGGACCGACGCTCCTCGATGAACTGGTGGACGCCGACGCCGTCGATGAGTTCTGCGTGACAGTGGCCCCCAAGCTCGCAGCGGGACAACCGGTCAACAAGCGGCGGCGACCGTCACAATTGTCGGTGCCTGCCAGACTGCGGCTGGCGCACGCGCTGATCCACGACGACTACATGTTCCTGAGATACCGCCGCTAGCCCAGGGTCAGCCCCGTGGGTAACCTCGGCGCACGGTGCGATCGAGAATGCCCAGCGTCGCCCGCAACGCACCCTCGGAGATCACCGGAAAAATACCGGCGTCTCGCCACGTCTGCTCGATGTTCGACCAGTCGTAGAACGAGGTGACGACGGTGGCCGCGGGATCCTCGCCCGGCTCGAGCCGGCAGCCGTACACGTGGCCGATCTGGGGCCGAAGCTGGCCCAGGATCGTCCACGAGATCAGCCGATCTTGTTCGAAGTCCCTGATCTCGACAGTCACGTCGTACTTGCCGAGTTGCGGATAGTCATTCAGTGCCTCGCGGTCCATGTGGACCACGAAACTGTCGCCCGCGGCCCCCACCGGATCGCCTTCGGCGTCCTGGAGCATCCCGGTCGAGTCGATCGCCACGTGTCCCTGCGGGTCGCAGAGCACGGCGAAGATCTCGGATGCCGGAGCGGCAATAGTGCGTTGGATCTCGATGCGTTCGGTCATGCGTACCTCGCAGTGGGTGGCTTCGCCGCTCACTCTACGACGCAGGACAAGGCGGGCGTCAATGATCCGCCGGGCGCGAAAGCCTGCCTGGCGCATGCTTCGAATCGCGCTCACCCCCGTGCTGTGCCACCGTGGATTAATGGCGATATCGACGTCTGCGCACCCCGATCGGGGTGGCCAACGCGAGCGTGGGACAAGCACCTGGTTTCAGCGCGATTACGCAGCACCTAAGCGTGACCGAACTGACTGTGCTGCAACGCCTTTAGCCGATGGACGGTCAGTTTCGCCCGTACGCAGAGGAGGACCATCGGCCACGTGAGCAATTCGGCGGACGAGAACGACTATCGCAATTTGGCGGTGAAGGACGTGCGGCCCAACGAACTTCTGTGGGCGCTCAACCACGATGCCGTGCACGGCATCGCCTATGCGTTCAAGAACCCCGTCGCCGTCGCCGACTCCGGCGACGATCCCGACGACGACAGAAAGACCTACCTCATCCGAGTCAGGCGTGACGATTTAGCCGACGCGCTGAGAAAAATCAACGAATGGGTCATCGAAAACCCCGGCCCCGGGGGGATGCACGCGTACGGCTTCGTCAGGGCGCTGTCGCGCGAGGGGCTCAGCGAACGCAAAGCAGGTGACGAGGAGCTTCAATAAGCCCGGGCCGGCGAATGATCGCCGGGCCGCCGGACCGCAGCTGGTACGGGGCGCCGGCCTTTGCCGCAGCCAGCCACGCTGTTCTCCCGCATTGGGCGATTTGCTGGCATTCTCCCTATTCACCATGTCCCGGGATTGCCGCAACCATTAGCCTTATGCCTGGCAAGCCACGGTGCATTCGTGCCCCGCGCGGGCGATGAACGAGGGCGCGGGGATGGTTGCACTCGGTTTGCGGAGCGTGGTTGGCGGTTGAGGAGTCGGCGATGGGTGATACGGACGCGGATCCGCGGGAGGGTTCGCAGTTCGGGCCGTATCTGTTGCGGCGGCTGGTGGGTCGCGGCGGCATGGGCGATGTGTATGAGGCCGAGGACACCGTGCGCGAGCGGATCGTGGCGCTGAAGCTGATGTCGCAGACGCTGTCCAACGATCCCGTCTTCCGGGCGCGAATGCAGCGCGAAGCCCGTACCGCGGGGCGACTCCAGGAACCCCACGTCGTTCCGATCCACGATTTCGGTGAGATCGACGGGCAGCTCTACGTGGACATGCGGCTCATCGACGGCTTTGATGTCGCCACCCTACTGAATCGCTTTGGGCCGTTGGCTCCCCCGCGAGCGGTGGCGATTGTGCGGCAGGTCGGCTCGGCGCTCGACGCGGCGCACGCCGCCGGGGTGATGCATCGCGACGTCAAGCCGGAGAACATTCTGGTGAGCGGGGACGACTTCGCTTATCTCGTCGATTTCGGCATCGCCAGCGCCGCTTCCGACGAGAAGCTGACCCAGATCGGTACGACGGTTGGCACCTTCAAGTACATGGCCCCGGAGCGGTTCAGCGAATCCGAGATCACCCACCGAGCGGACATCTACGCGTTGGCCTGTGTGTTGTATGAATGCCTCGTCGGATCTCCGCCATATCAGGGCGATCAGGTCTCGGTGATCGGAGCCCACCTGAATCACGCGATCCCGCGGCCCAGCGCCGCGCGGCCGGGCATTCCCGCGGCATTCGACGCCGTGATCGCACGCGGCATGGCCAAGGACCCCGCGGACCGCTATGCCACCTGCAGCGATCTGTCCGCCGCCGCCTACGCGGCGCTGGCCAGCCGCGATCAGGATCGTGCCACCGATATCTTGCAGCGCAGTGAGGCAGCTGGACCGCCGGCCGCGTTCGCCGGCCATCCGCCCAGTGGCTTTACACCAGCACCGCCGGCGATGGCGGGCCACGCCCCGCCGCACGGCCCGGTGTGGCCCACGTCCGCCACCGGATCACCCAACGGTCCCGGTGGGCCGCCCCATCCGACCGGTTGGGGCGGCCCACCCACCTGGCCGCCCGGCGATCCGGGTAGCGCGGGGGCACTGGCGTGGAGTCCGCCCCCACCCCCGCGTCGCCGCAGCCCCTGGTTGTGGGTTGCCGTGGTCGCCACCGTCGTCGTGGCCATCGTGAGCGTGGCGCTCGTCGTTGCCCAGCCGTGGCGGTCGTCGTCCTCCTCGTCCTCGTCCCGGTCGACGACGACGGCGGCGCCGCCGCCGGACGCGGTGACGCTCAACATCCTCGACGACGGCGTGTCCGTGGGAAGTTCGGCGGCGCCAACAACCATCGACATCTTCAACGAACCCATCTGCCCCCCGTGCGGCAGCTTCATCCGGTCGAACGCCGGTGACATCGACACCGCGGTGAACAACAAAAAGCTCGCCGTGCGCTATCACCTGCTGAGTTTCCTCGACGACAAGTCGCACAGCAAGAACTACTCGACACGAGCCGTGGCTGCCACGTATTGCGTTGCAGGCCAGAGTGATCCAAAGCTGTATATGAGTTTCTACGCCGGCATATTCGCAACCGACTTCCAGCCCCAGGAGGGTGCTCCCGAGGATCGCGCCGACGGGGAGTTGGCGCAACTGGCAAAAAGCGTCGGTGCCGACGCCAGCGTGATCAACTGCATCAAATCCGGAGCAGACGTCAGCACCGCCAAGGCCAAATCCGACGCCGGCGACGCGACACTGGCCGGGCTCAGTGCCAATGGCACCCCGTTCGTCTGGGATGGCACCAAGGCGGTGAACTACCAGGATCCAACCTGGCTGACCAAGCTGCTGGGTTAACCGCATCCAAACCTGTTGCGTCCCTTGCGGAACGATCCGGGCGCCGGCCGACTATCCGGGCCCGATCGCCGCTGTCCCATTCATACCGGCCAGCGCGGTGCGGACCTCGGCGGGAACCGACGTGTAGACGGCGAACAGGTCACACACCCCTTCTTGACTGTCACATTCGATGACCTTCACAAACGCCTGTCTGCCCGCGACATCGAGCATGAGGTCGTCAAAGGGAGAGACCGCTGCTTCGGTGCGGACTCGCAGTGCTTCCTCGCCGCCGGCGATCACTTCGGCCGGGTGCTGGTCGCCGATGATCTTGTCCTTGATGATCGCTAGACGGATTGCCCTGGGCACCGCGAGGACATTCAACGTCCGGTCTGCGCTGGGGAGCTGCAGGTCGTACTCCCCGGCCAGACCTCTGATGTCGTAGACGGTAATCGGGTCTGTGAAGCCCTTGGCGTGCAGCTGGAAGGACCCCAAAGTGTCTGCGATGTCTTTGATCTCGTCGTACGTCCAGTCCGAGACCAGTACCTGTCCCCCGACGGTATGTGACTCGATCCGAGCGACAAGGTTGACGGTCCTGCCGATCGCGGTGTACTTCTGCCGCCGCTTCGAGCCGATGGTGCCGATGACGGCCTCACCGGAATGCACGCCGACGCCGAGTGCGAGTTCGGGAAGCCCCTGCCCGCGATGACTGGCATTGAGGTCATTCATCGCCAGCTGTAACTCGAGGGCGGCGGCCACCGCGTTCTGGGGCGCATGGTCGTCGGTGATCGGTGCGCCGAAGAAGACCAGCAGGCCGTCGCCCAGGATTTCGTTGATCGTTCCATGTCGGCGAAACATGACTTCGGTTGCGCGCTCGAGGAATCCGTTCAGCACCTGCACAACCTGCTCGGGTGCGAGAACCTCGGACAATACGGAGAAACCGCGGATGTCGGCCATCAGTACCGTGAGGGTGCGTCGCTCACTGCCCAGATGTCCTTCTGGGCGCGCCAAAAGCTGTGCTTTCACCACTGGGCCCACGTAACGGCCGAAGATGTCTTCGACGCGTTGTTTCTGTTCGGTCAACTCGACTGCGCGCTGCCGGGCTTCCTCGCCGGCTTGCAGCTGTCGCACGATGCTGACTGCCTTGGCGATGGTGGCCCGGAGGTCTACCACGTCGAGTGGTTTCACTTGAAAGTCGAAGGCCCCCCGCATCATCGCGGCTCGCACATTTTCCAGGTCGTTGTACGCGGTGAGCACGATGGTCTTCAGGGGGCGATGCAGCTTGGAGACCTCGGCGAGCAATTCGATGCCGTTCATCCGGGGCATGTTCAGGTCGGTGATGAGCACCTCGAGATTGGGTCTCGCATCAACCATTTTCAGCGCCTGAATGGGATCGGTCGTGAAGCTCAGGTCGTACTCGCCGCGCTGCAGCTCCTTGCGAAAGCGGCCCCGGAAAAGCGCTCCGACGTCTTCCTCGTCATCGACGACGAGTAGCCGCACCGGCTGGGTTTCAGACGCTACGAACTCCTCCGACGACGCGTCGGGACGGTGATGCGAGGGCTGGGCATTCACCATCCCGTTACGCGCCGTCCACCTGCATCGCGCTCCCTAAGGCTAGCTAAAGTTCCTGCGTATCGTAGCCGACTTTCGGATGCGGCCGCCGTTGAATGACCAACACCCAGAAGCTATCTGGAGGTGAACGGGTGGTGACGAATCGCACGGCGGCATTCGGTCGCGGAGCCTCGCCTTGTGCGCTTCAGACGAGTATCAATTTACCGCTACAACGGATTTCGGCAGCGTGCCGGAGCCGCCCAGTGGCGGGATGGAGGCGATCTCAAGAGTTCCCGCGCCAGAGTCGGCGTGATTCCCTACACTGCGGATGAATAGCGATCACCGGTGAGGCATGGTGGAAACAGCAGAGAGCGCCCCAAAGGTCCGACGCCCGTGGCCGACAAGCAGGGTCTTCTGGAACCTCGCTTTGGCGATGATCGGTTTTGGGATGATCGTCGCCGTCACGTTGCGACTCTTCCTCTTGTCGTTAGGAATGAGCGTCGACGAAGTGTTTCGGCCCGCGCCCTTGGCCATCAGCGTGACCGCTGGGTTCGTGGTGGGTCTCCTGAACTACCGTCTGGTAAGCCGGGTTGTGCGGCATCGATTACACGTGGTGTCGGCGCGGCTCTTGGCGGCCCGGGACGACATCGCCAGCTGCGTCGGAACCGATTCTTGGGAGCCGTTGGCGCCGCGCTATGCCCTTCCCCTCTACTGCGAGGATGAATTCGGCCGCACGGCGGCAGCGTTCAATTATCTATTGAGTGCCCTCGATTCGAGCCAGCAGGCCGAACGGGATCTTCGTCAAAGCCTGATCGACCAGGCCAAGCTGGCCGCCATGGGCACGCTCACCGCCGGGGTCGCTCACGAAACGAAGAACCCGCTGAACTTTGTGGTGAACTTCGCCGAGTTGAACCTGGAACTCTGCGCCGAGCTACGGGACGTTGCCAACGAAGATAGCGCGGACCTGGTCGCAGACCTCGAGGCGAATACGGCCAAGATCACGCACCACGCGCAACGGGCGCTCGCCGTGATGGCAACGATGCTTCAAGTCGGTCGTTCGCACGCCGGCGACGCTCAGCCGTGTCAACTCAACCACATCGTGGAGCAGAGCGCGGCCCTTGCGGAGCATTCGTGGCGCGCCAGTCACCAGGGTGCGCGTTGCGCGATCCACCTCGAATTCGATGACGACGAGCCGGTCGTCCGCGGCTTCCAGGGCGACCTCGTCCAAGTGATGATCAACCTCGTGATGAACGGTATCGAGGCCGCTTCGTCAACCCCCGATCAGGTTGCGGAGGTGCACATCTCGGTAGCACACGACGACAAGTGGGCATCGGTGACCGTGCGCGACAACGGGCCGGGCATCGATCCCGAGACACTGCGTCGCATCTTCGAACCGTTCTTCACCACCAAGTACCACACCGGTGGCACCGGACTTGGATTATCCATTAGCAAGAACATCGTCGATAATCGCCACCAGGGCGAGCTCGGGGTAACCAGCGAGCCAGGAGCAGGCGCTCGCTTCGTCGTCAAGCTCCCGCTCGAATCGGTGTCGGCTAAGACGGCGGCGCCCGCGTAAAGCTATTGACGGCAACACAACTGAGGAGTTGACCACTATGGACGGAAGCGATAACGCGGTCGCACACAAGGCAATTCATGTGTTGATCGTTGACGACGAAACTGACATCGAGGCGCTGTTTCGCCAGCGGTTCCGCCGTGAAATTCGTTCCGGTGCGGTGGTTATGCAGTTCGCCGACACCGGCCGCACAGCCCTCGACATTCTGGAGGCGTCCGACCCCGATGTCATCCTGGTCGTCAGCGATATCGAGATGCCGGTGATGAACGGCCTCGAATTGCTTGAACGCGTGCGACACACGTGGCCGCACGTCCGCGTCTATCTCGCCACCGCCTACGACACCGAAACCTACACCCGGCGAGCGGCCGATCTCGGTGCCCATGGCTATTTCACCAAGCCGCTGGACTTCTCGGCATTGCGTCAGATCATGTTCGCCGCCTGAGCATCCGCGGCTCAGGCAACGAGGTCCGGCTGCGCCTCCAGAATCGCGCGCGTCGCCGCGCGCCCCGCCTCAACCGCGGCTTCGAACTTCTTGAAGTCCAGCGGGCCGATCGACGAGATGTCGGGCTCGATGATGGCGGCGATTCGCGGAAGGTCGAGCAGGTTGCCGTTGGAGGCCGCGAGATCGACAGTGCGAAGCAACGTCTCCTGCAGCGGCGGCAGCACCGCATCGGTGCCGGTGAGCAGCCGCCGCACCAAACCGGGAGGCTGAACGAAGGCAGGAAGCAACCCAAACCCCCTCGACGGCAAGAACTTTCGGCGTAGGTCGACGCAAATGACCTCGCCGTCCTGGTCCGCGCACATCACGTCGGCCGGAAGGTTGTTCAGCAAGCCGCCGTCGATCAGGAGTCGCTCGGCGTCTTGCACCGGCGGAAGAAGACCGGGGATCGAGATCGACGCGCGAACAGCCAGCGACAGCGATCCGCGCCGATGGACGATCTGGTCGCCGTTGATCATGTCCGTGGAGACGGAGAAGAATCCGCGGGGCAGGTGCTCGATCAACAGGCCGCCGAAGATTTCCTGCACGATGCGATCGATGCGGCCCCCTCGGGTGAGCGCGATCGCCGGCAGCGTGTAGTCGCCGAGCGGGCTGACGTTTCCGATGGTCTTGCGCGCCGCATCGGTCGCTTCCTCCGCCCCCATCCCCATCGCGAAGGCTGCCGCGGCGATCGCACCGGCGCTCGTTCCGCCGAACCGATCGATCACGACACCTGCCGCGGTGAGTTCTTCGTACACACCGAAGTGGGCGAGACCGCGGGCGCCACCACCCGCCAGCACCAGACCGAGCGAGCGGCCGGCGATGCGGCGCGCCAAGGCGGCGATGCCCGCGTCGTCGCCGGGGTGATGCGACACCGGCTCCAGCACATCCCACCAGCTGGGGTCGGGTTCGGTCATGGTGATCAGGTGCACAGGCCCCTGGGTATCGAGGCGCTCGAGTAGCTCGGGCGGATGGGATTGGTCCACCAGAACGACGAGTCGATCGCTTTGCGCGACAACATATCGCCGCCAGAGCTCGCCCGAACCGCTGTCGGCTACCACCAGGACCCAGTCGTTGCTGCGTTCGGCCCGGTCAAGGGTCTCGCTGAACGCTTCGACGAGTTCGCCGTGATCTGCGGCGGCAGCGGTGGTTTCGACGGGTGGCGCGACGACGGCGGTGCGACCGAGTGACCGCAGGCGGGTGGTGATCGCGTCGACGACCGGGGCTGCGACGGCTCCCCCGGTCGCCAGTATCCCGACCACCCTCGGACTTTGAGAGATGTTGACAGAGCGGGACTCCCGCAGCATCCTTGCCATCACCCGCAGCATCGCGGACTGTAGTTGCGGGGTCTTCGCGAGCACCTCGGTGAACGTCTCGGCGGCGATCCGCCACACCACACCATCGCGAAGCGCGCGCACTCCGGCCGAGCGAGTTTCGCCGGCGATCACGCCCAAGTCTCCGATCGAGTCACCGGAGGCCATCTCGCGAAACACTTCCCCGTCGGTGCCCACCGCCGCGAATCGCCCTGAGTCGATCACATAGATGGCATCCGACGGGTCGCCAACGTGGAATAGCCATTCATTGGCCGTGATGTGCTGGCGGTCAACGGCGCCCGCGAGTTGGTCGAGTTGCTCGTTGTCGATATCGGTGAGAATCGGAACATTCCGGAGCGCGGTCCGCGCGTCGGCCACGCGCCATTTGCGTCTGGCGGTCATGAATTGGCCGGCACCCGGCGCTGGTCCAGCGCAACACGAGCCGGCGCGATACGGCATCGGCCCGTAACCGGGTTTGCTGAGTGCATACGCATTCCTCCCCGACGGTCCAAAAGAGAAGCTGGTGTCGGTCGGGAGCTTATCCGCCGACCGGTGGCCCTGCTCCAAGACTTTGCCAGAACTTCGGCGAACTATCGTTCGTTCGCTGTCGCCATAGCCGCAGGCTCACTACTAATTCGCCCATTATTACTACCGCCAGGCTTAGTTCGAATCCTTTTGCGGCAGAGAGAATCCCAAGTGATGAGTGACACACTGGAGTCCCGCGAATTCGGGTACAGATGTCGCCTTTAGTTAACCGGGAAGTCACCCGTGGTTCCGCCGACGTAGGCCATATCGCAAATTCCCAAACGCACCCCTTCGTTTCAGGTAATGTCCGCAACATCAACAATCGCCGGCACTAAGGACAGCCGTGACCTCGACGGACCAGCCGATCAGCGGGACCGCGGTGGGTCGATTCATCGGGAAGACCACCACGCGTTTGATGATCGGCGAACCAGCCCCAACGCCCGGTTAATGGCGCCGCGTCACGAAAGCGCAGCGACATCATGACTGCGGAGGAGCGTGGGCATTAACGGCACTGGGATCACAAGTGCTGCCGAGCAAGTCGCTCTGGGGCGACGCCGGCTCCGTCCCCCGCCGCGTCGGCGCAGGGCCACCCAACCAACCGGATTTTCGCGACGACGGCTAGTAACGGGGCAATGATGACGTCTTCTTCTATCCCCATGCGGGGCGGCCACTCCGACGAGCCGTTGGGATTCCTGATCGTGGAACAGGATGGCTCGCAACGCAACGTGCCGATTTATGACCAGATGTTCGTCGGCCGCGAATGCGCCGGGATCCACGAATCGCGCCGGTTGGTGATCCCGGATCCGGAGATCTCCCGCAATCACCTCGAAATCCGGTTGGACGCCGTGGCCGATCAGGCTTTCGTCATCGACATCAGCACCAACGGCACGTTGCTCAACGGGATGCGGCTCGAACGTGCGGTCCCGCGCCCGATCCGGCCCGGCGACGAGATCCGGGTTGCCGACGTGACAATGACCTTCAACTCCCAGCGGTTCACCGCCATCGACCAGGGTGGGCTGCCGGGCGTCACCCGAACCCGGATCAGTCAGTCCGCCATGGTGTTGGTGGTCGGGGACATCATCAACTACTCAACGATTTCCGAAGTCACCGACGACCAAGTCGTCGCGCAGAGCCTGCACACCCTGTGGCACGAGGTAGGCCAGGTGTTGCAGGCCCACAAAGGCACCCTCAATCACTATGCCGGCGACGCGATTTTCGCGATCTGGGAGGCGAGCAGGTTCCCGGACGCGGGTGAGCGAGCAATCGACTTCGCCCTCGCTTCCAATGAGCTTGTCGACCGGCTCGCTCCACAACTGCCGTTGCGCAGCCCCGACGGTTCGCCGATCCGGATGGGCTGGGGGGTGGTGGTGGGCACCGTCGCGCTGGCCGCCATGACGAGATCGGTCGAGGCGGTGATCGGTGACTCGACCAACGTCGCGTTCCGGCTGGCCGGCCTGGCCGGGCGACAGGGACGCGCTTCGGTGATGGTGACCACCGGCGTGCGGCGCACCGTCGAGGCGCACTTCCGATGGGGAGAGGGCGAACAGGTCGAGCTGAAGGGCCGGCGCGGCAAGGAGATGGTGTTCCCCGTCCTGGGCCGCCAGGTCTCCGGTTCGGACACATCGCCGGGGCGTAGCGATGTCGTCCGGCCGGACGTCGCGGGGCGGCCGGGCCTTGCCGAACCAACCTCCGAATTGCCCGTATACAAGTCCGACTGAGCCGCCTCAGCTTCACGTCAGGAGATCAAGGATGGATCTCGGAACTTCCCAGGCAGAACGTAGCCCAGGGGATGCCGACGGGTATGGCGCAGGGACCCCCACGAACGGAAGCCGGCCCAGCCGTCGGCGCCTGACGGTCCCGCTCACCGTGCGCCGTCAGCCGACGTCGATGGCCGTGCTGTTGGTGGCGGCGTTCGGTGCCTTTCTTGCCTTCCTGGACTCGACGATCGTGAACATCGCGTTCCCGAACATTCAGAAATCGTTTCCGACCTACAGCATCAGCAGCCTGTCCTGGGTGCTCAATGCCTACAACATCGTCTTTGCGGCCTTCCTCGTCGCGGCAGGCAAGCTCGCCGACCTCCTCGGGCGCAAGCGGTTGTTCATCTGGGGCGTCACGCTGTTCACGGTTGCGTCCTGGTTGTGCGCGATCGCCAACTCCGTCGAACAACTCGTCGCGTTCCGGGTGTTGCAGGGCGTCGGTGCCGCGCTGCTGGTTCCGGCGTCCCTCGCGCTGGTGGTCGAGGGATTCGAAGTCGCGCGCCGCGCGCACGGCGTGGGGTTGTGGGGTGCGGCCGCGGCCATCGCGTCGGGCCTGGGCCCCCCGATCGGCGGGGCGATCGTGCAGGTATCGGACTGGCGGTGGGCGTTCCTGGTGAACCTGCCGCTGGGCGTCCTGGCCGTCGTCGTCGCCCGGCGTCACCTGGTCGAGAGTCGCGCCCCTGGCGTCCGGCGAGTACCCGACCTGCGCGGGGCGGTGTTGCTCGCGGCCGCGCTCGGGCTGCTCACCCTCGGATTGATCAAGGGGCCGGACTGGGGCTGGGCCAGCGCGGGCACCGTCGGGTCCTTCGTGGCCGCCGCCGTCGCTTTGGTCGGATTCGTGCTGAGCTCCCGATACCATCCAGCGCCGCTGATCGAGCCCGCATACCTGCACATCCAGTCGTTCTTCGTCGGCAATGCGCTGACCATCGTGGCAGGCGCCGGCTTCTACGCGTATCTCCTCACGCACGTCCTGTACCTCAACAATGTATGGGGCTACAACCTGCTCCAGACGGGCCTCGCCGTCGCACCCGCCGCACTCATCGCCGCGGTCGTCGCGGCCGTCCTGGGCAAGGTCGCCGACAAGCACGGACACCGCATGATCATCTTTGTCGGCGCGCTGATCTGGGCCGGCAGCCTGATCTGGTACCTGCAGCGCGTCGGAACACATCCGGACTTCCTCGGCGACTGGCTACCCGGACAGGTGCTGCAAGGCCTCGGGGTGGGCGCCACGCTGCCGCTGCTCGGCAGCGCCGCCCTGGCCCGAATAGCCAAGGGCGGCAGCTACGCAACCGCGTCGGCGGTGGTGAGCAGCAGCCGTCAGCTCGGCGCCGTCATCGGCGTCGCGCTGCTGGTGGTCCTGATCGGCACCCCGGCCCGCGGCGAGGCCGTCGAGGCGCTGCGGCGCGGATGGGGATTGGCCGCGGTCTGCTTTGTGGCCGTCGCGCTCGGAGCGCTGTTCCTGGGCCGCACCAATCACGTGGCCGCCGCGGACAGCGAACCCCGGCCCGCGCCCCGGCTCGAGTCCCGACCGCCCACGCGGGTGGCGGCACACGCCGCAACGACGGCGGCACTCGCCCCCGATGCCGACCTGTTCGAGAGCCTGCCGCTGTTCGCGGGGCTCAACCCGGAGCCGCTGTCCGAGCTGCGGCGTACCACCAAGGACGTGGAGCTCGACGCCGGCTCCTACCTCTTCCACCAGGGCGATGTCGCCGACGCTCTGTACATCGTGCGCAACGGCCGCCTGCAGGTCCTCCAGGGCGACGTGGTGCTCAGGGAATTGGGCCGCGGCGAGGTGATGGGCGAACTCGGTCTGCTCACCGGTGCTCCCCGGTCCGCCTCGATCAAAGCCGTGCGCGACTCCACGCTGGTGCGCCTCACCAAGGCCCAGTTCGACACGATCGCCGACGCGCGTGTGCTCGGCGCGCTGGTCCGCGGCCTGGCCACCCGGCTGCAGCAATTGCCGCCGCCGGCGGTATCGCGCTCCGCCTCATCGGATGTGGTGGTCGCGGTTGTCGGCGTCGACGCCGGCGCCCCGGTGCGGGCGGTGACCGAGGCACTGCTGACGAACCTGTCCCGCGACGTGCGGGCGGTGGATCCGGGCCGGGTCTCCCGCGATGGGCTGGAGCGGGCGGAGCGATCCGCGGACAAGGTGGTGCTGCAGGCGGGCACAGACGACGCGCCCTGGCGGGACTTTTGCCTGCGCGCGGCCGACCGGATCGTGCTCGTCGCCGCGGACCCTGCGCCGCCCTCGGCCCCGCTGCCGGCGCGTGCCGTCGGTGCGGATCTGGTGCTGGCCGGCCCGACCGCCAACCGAGAGCAGCGGCGCGCGTGGGAAGCGTTGCTGACGCCGCGGTCGGTGCACACGGTTCGGCCCGGCGGCTCGGCCGAGGAACTGCGCCCTCTCGCCGCGCGCATCACGGGTCGCTCTGTCGGGTTGATCCTCGGTGGTGGCGGCGCGCGTGCGTTCGCCCACCTCGGGGTGCTCGAGGAACTGCACGCCGCCGGGGTGGAGGTCGACCGAATCGCCGGCACCAGCATGGGAGCGATCGTCGGCGCACTGGCGGCCACCGGTCTGGACCCGGCCGGCGTGGACGCCTACGTGTACGAGTACTTCATCCGCACCAACCCGATGACCGACTACACCGTGCCGGTCAAGGGGCTGACGCGGGGCCGGCGCATCCCCGCCTTGTTGCGTCAGGCGTACGACGGGCGACTGGTGGAGGAGCTGCCCAAGGAATTCCGTTGCGTCAGCGTCGACCTGCTCGCCCGTAAGCCCGTGGTGCACCGACGGGGTCTGCTCGCCGACGCCGTGGGCTGTTCGCTGCGCCTGCCCGGAATCTTTCCGCCCTACGTCTACGACGGCACGCTGCACGTCGACGGGGGTGTGCTCGACAATCTGCCCGTCTCGGCACTGTCCGGTGGCGAGGGCCCCCGCATCGCGGTGGCCGTCGGGTTCGGCGGGGACACGACGCCGTCCTCCCTCGCTCAAACTTCCGGTCCCCCAAGGGTTCCCGGGATCGCCGAAACCCTGATGCGCACGATGATGATGGGCAGCGGGCTGGCGGCGGCGACCACCTTGAACCAGGCCGACGCGGTGATCCGGCCCAGCACCCGTGGCGTGGGACTGCTGGAGTTCCATCAAATCGACCAAGCCCGCGAGGCCGGCCGCGCCGCAACCCGTGAGGCGTTGCCGCAAATCCTGACGCTGCTGGAGCGATGAGCGTGGGGATGTCCGAAATATGTTGCCGCAGAAAATGATTGGGCTGTTTCCAGGAACCGCCCGCTTCGGGGTTCGGCGGCGGGCCGGCGCGACGGCGCACCGGCTAGGCCACGACAGGCACGCGGGGCACGGCGCAATGTTGTACTTTTCGAGCGGCGAGACCTATCAGGAGCCACGGCCGTGAGTAGGTCTGGGGTCGTCGATCTCGCCAGGCGTTGTGAGTTGATGTTAAGGAGTCAGCGATGAGCGGCGCAGAGGGCTCGCGGATAGGGACGACATTCGGGCCCTACTACCTCAAGCGGCTGTTGGGGCGCGGCGGGATGGGCGAGGTCTACGAGGCCGAGCACACGGTCAAGCAGTGGACGGTGGCGCTCAAGCTGATGTCGCGCACGTTCAGCCAAGATCCGATGTTCCGCAAGCGGATGGAACGCGAAGCCCGCATCACCGGCCGTTTGTTAGAGCCCCACGTCGTTCCCATTCACGACTACGGCGAAATCGACGGGCAACTGTTTCTGGAGATGCGCCTCATCGAGGGTGTCGACTTGGCCGATGTGCTCGAAAAAGAGGGGGCACTTCCCGCCCCACGGGCGGTTGCCATCGTTTACCAGGTCGCCTCGGCTCTCGATGCCGCCCACGCCGCCGGAGTGACGCACCGCGACGTGAAACCGCCGAACATCCTGGTCACCCGCAACGACTTCGCCTATCTGGTGGACTTCGGCATCGCCAGCGCGAAAACCGATGAAAAACTCACCCAACTCGGCACCACCGTGGGCACGTGGAAATACATGGCCCCCGAACGGTTTTCGAATGGCGAGGTGACGCCCCGCGCCGACGTCTACGCGCTGGCCTGTGTGCTCTACGAGTGCCTGACCGGCGAAGCGCCCTACCGTGCCGACAACACCGGTGTGCTGATCACGTCGCACATGATGGAACCCGCACCCCGTCCCAGCACCGAAGGATTAGGCGTCCCAAAGGCTTTCGACGCTGTGATCGAGCGTGGCATGGCGAAAAACCCCGACGACCGCTATGAGAGCGCCGGCGCCCTGGCCGCCGCTGCCCACGAGGCGCTCAGCAACCCGGACCAGCACCGGGCGGCCACCATCCTGCGACATAATGACACCGCGATCCGGCCGATCGCTGCTTCCCAGGTGCCCACTGCGGCACACACGGCCATTAACCCGGTGACATCGACCTCCGAAAGTGGCGCGCTACCCGCTGGCGACCACCCCGGCGACGGCCCTGCGAGCCCGCCAGCAGAACAGCCCAGCGTCGCAATAACCACCGAGCCCACAGCGCCGCGGCAACCTAAACGCTGGCCGATCATCGCCGCCGCAGCCGCCGTCGCCGTCGTCGTCGGTGCCGTTGGCACCTGGCTAGTCACATCACCATCCACATCATCCAGCGACCATCCAACGACGAGCGTGGCGAAACCCGTACGGCCGTCCGGCCGAGCAACCAGCGATGACGAATCCAAACTGCCGAGTCTGCTCCCGTCCGGCTACGCCAGTGGCACATGCACGCCAGCCAATCCCGACCCGGGCAGCATCTGGGCAAGCGCGGCGACGGTGCTGTCATGCGGGCAGAACACCCAGCCCGGAGGGCCTACCCGCGCCACCTACGGGCTATTTCCGGATTTCGACACCCTGAAGAAAGCCTTCGATGCTGACATCGCCAATGTCAGCCTCGGAGACTGCCCCGGGGAGGGAAAGTCGCCCGCTCCTTGGCAACCCACCGGAGCTCCGAACGTGACCGGCGGCATGATCGCGTGTGGAACCTCCAACGACCACCCGAATCTGATCTGGACCTTTGATAAAAAGCTGATGCTCTCTGAGGTCACCGGCGACCAGGCCGTCGCCGACTTACACAAATGGTGGGACGCGTACAGCTGATCAGCCCGGCGCGGGTCGCACCGGGACGAATTCCGCTGGGTCCTGCGACATTTCCACGCAAAGCCGGTCAAGACACGCGCTCGCGCTGGCGTTGGTGACGTCGAGTGCGGCGAACTCCTCCGCGGTGACCCGCGCAGTGATCAGGCACGGCCGAATTGGTTGACCGCTGCGCGGATCGAGTGCATCGACGACACCGTTGAATACCACGACGTCGATGTGACGCCCGATATCGAGCGCCAGGATGGCCGCCAGCGATAGCAGTGTCAGTTGCGCAATAGTATTGGTATACAACACTTTTACCTGCGACGCCGGTCGCTCGGTCCCGACGACCACCTCCTGATCTTCGTCGTACCGGTACGACTCGGCCGCCGGAATGACGTCAACCGTAGGGAGCTGGTATTCGACAACCAATTCGCGCGCTTCCGCGGCAAACGCCGCCGTGGCAACGGGACTGATACAGCGCGGCACCGGCAGGCCCGCCAGAACCGATGCCGCGTGGGCCGCTACTGCGGCCGCGTCGCCGGCGCGGTAGCTTTGGCCCAGATCGCGCGCAGGCGCGTCCGGCAGATGCTTTAATCCGTCATGCAGCAGGCCGGTCAGAGCCCGCACTCGAGATTCAATTCTCGAGTTCTGCACCTTCACCTGATCCGACAGGCCGTCGAGTTGGTAGATGTCGGCTTCCAGGACAACACCTTCCGGCCACCGGCTTTGCTGCCACTCCCGCCGGCGAGCCAGCTCGGCCGCCGCCTGGGCTCTGGCTTGGGCGTCCCGCATCGCCGCATAGAGCGCCCTGGTCGTCTCCAGCTCCCGGAGGCGGTGCTGTTCGCGTTGCGGGTGCCGTGCGCGGGCCAGGCGGTAGTCGTAGCGAGCCTGGTCGAGCCGCCGCGGGGCATCGGGGATGCCCGCGTACGGAGGTTCGGGCACGAAGTCGGCGAGCCGGGGCGCAGGCTCGGCGATCTCCAGATAGCGGATCCGCATCGCGCAAACTTCGGTGTCCCGTCGGGCCTGGCCGACGGTGTAGTAGGTCTGCAGCAGTTCGCACGCCGAGTCCCAATTGCTGGTACCGCCCGCGGACCGCCGAGCGGTGAGCCACAGCCGCCACAGCGCCTGGTATGCCTCGTATTCGAAGGCGCGCCGCTGCTGGCCGCCGTCAAATGGGCCCATGTTCTCCCCTGATCAGAAGTCGATCCTGTGAGAACCTATCGTGTGCGCGGCGAAATGTGCAGCTTCTCGCGAGTCGGCGGGCGTGGGGGTTTGGGGGATCACCAAGCTCCGCTGATGCGGATTACCCCCACGCCCGACGACGGATTCACGGGTTGATCACAGGATGTAGAGCAACTCCTGATACGTGGGCAGCGGCCACAGGTCGTCGGCGACAACGCTTTCCAAGATGTCGGCGGCAGCGCGCACCGCGGCCATCGCCGGCAGCAGCCCGTCCTGGGCGTGCTTGGCCTCGTCCAGCGCCGACTCCGCCGAGTGATCGCCCAGCGCCGCCTTCAGCGTCGCCAAGCCCTCGGTGAGATCCACGATCGGGGTCGAAACCGATTCCAGCACAGCCGCGCTCGACTCGACGCCGGCCTTCTTCAGTGCGGCGATGTTCTGCGCCAGCTCGGTCTGGTAGCGGATCGCGGCCGGCAGGATCACCGTCGTCCCGATCTCGAGCGCCAGCTTCGCCTCGACCGCGACGGTCAGCGCGTACTGCTCCAACTGGACCTCGTAGCGGCTGTGCAGCTCACGCTCGCTGAACACCCCATACTTCTCGAAGAGCTCGACCGCTTCCGGCTTGATCAGCTCCGGGATGGCATCCAGCGTGGTCTTGAGGTTCGGCAGGCCGCGCTCGGCCGCCTCGATCTGCCACTTCTCCGAGTATCCGTCGCCGTTGTACACCACATCGCCGTGTTCGGTGATGATCTCGGTGAGCAGCTTCTGCACTGCATGGTCGAAGTCCTCGCCGTCCGCGACGGCCTTTTCGAGGATCGTGGCCATGTAGTCCAGCGAGTCCGCCATGATCGTGTTCAGAATCACCAACGGCACCGCAACCGTCTGCCCGGAGCCCGGCGCCCGGAACTCGAACCGGTTACCGGTGAACGCGAACGGGCTGGTGCGGTTGCGGTCGCCCGGATCAGTCGGCAATGGCGGCAGCGTGTCGACACCAATGATCATGGTGCCCTTGCCCTTTGAGGACGTGGCCGCGCCCTTGGCGATCTGCTCGAACACGTCGGCAAGCTGCTCGCCGAGGAAGATCGAGATGATCGCGGGCGGCGCCTCGTTGGCGCCGAGGCGGTGGTCGTTGGTGGCCGACGCGACCGACACCCGGAGCAGGCCGGAGAACTTGTGCACCGCCCGGATCACCGCCGCGCAGAACACCAGGAACTGCGCGTTCTCGTGCGGAGTATCGCCCGGGACCAGCAGCGAGCCCAGCTCGGAGTTGCCCAGCGAGAAGTTGACGTGCTTGCCCGACCCGTTGACGCCGGCGAATGGCTTCTCGTGGAACAGGCATTCCATGCCGTGCTTCTTCGCGACCGTCTTGAAGATCGTCATCAGCAGCTGCTGGTGGTCGGAGGCGATGTTGGCCCGCTCGAACATCGGCGCGATCTCGAACTGGCCGGGTGCTACCTCGTTATGCCGGGTCTTGGCGGGAATGCCGAGTTTGAACAGCTCCCGCTCGGTGTCCATCATGAAGCCGAGGACACGCTCGGGCACGGCGCCGAAGTAGTGGTCGTCGAATTCCTGGCCCTTAGGCGGCTTGGCGCCAAAAAGGGTGCGCCCGGCGTTGATCAGGTCCGGTCGCGCCAGGAAGAAGTGCCGATCGACCAGGAAGTACTCCTGCTCCGGGCCACAGAACGACACCACGTGGTTGAGATCCTTGTGGCCGAACAGCGTCAGGACGCGCTCGGCGTGCACACCCATCGCCTGCTGGCTGCGCAGTAACGGGGTCTTGTAGTCCAGCGCCTCACCGGTCATCGAGACGAACACCGTCGGGATGCACAGGGTGTTGCCGTTCGGGTTCTCCAGAATGTAGGCCGGGCTGGTGGCGTCCCAGCCGGTGTAGCCGCGCGCCTCGAAGGTGCTACGCAGTCCGCCTGAGGGGAAGCTGGACGCGTCCGGCTCGCCTTGGATCAGGGTCTTGCCCGCAAACTCGGCGAGCGTGGTCCCGTCGCCGACCGGGTCAAGGAAGCTGTCGTGCTTTTCGGCGGTCAGGCCGGTCATCGGGTAGAAGACGTGGGCGTAGTGGGTCGCGCCCTTCTCCAGTGCCCAGTCCTTCATGGCTATCGCGACCGCGTCGGCGACCGTGGGATCAAGCTTGGTGCCTTTTTCGATGGTCGCGACGATGGACTTGTACAACGCCTTGGGTAGCCGGGCCTGCATCTCGGCCTTGGTGAAGACGTTGGATCCGAAGACTTCGCCAGGCTCTTCGCCCGGCACGAAGCTGATGGCCGGGGGGACATAAGCCTCGACGTTGTAGATCGCCTCGAGGCGGACTGCGTTTCCGCTCAATGTAGTTCCTATCGATGGGGAGGCCGACCTTCTACGGAAGGTGGACCGCCCCACACTAGGAAGCTTCGATGGCAATTTTGTTACGCCAGCGTCAACGCCACGATGCAACGGTTTCCAACGTGAGACGCCGCGCCACATCCGAAGCGATGAGGTGCTGTTTTGCGGCTTTTCCACCGCGCACCGCCCGGATCAATCTCATCGGGATAACGCATTCGCGCGTCTGCCCACGGTTGAGGCGTCCGTCCCGTTTAATGATCCGCGTAGGCGACTCGTCAGCCTTTTCTCAATACCGTGGCGCGCCGCAGCAGCGGCTCGAGAAAAGGACGCCAAATGACCAGCACCGTGCGGACCAGCATTGCCGCGGTCGCTGGCAGCACTGGCATCGCAACCTCACTGTGGGCCACCGTCACTGCGGCGACAATGATCTCGGCCGCCGTCGTCCATGCGGCCCCGGGCCCCGCGCCGGACGCCGGGCACGACTCGGGGGTGTATGGCGACGGTGCCGCCGCGGCGCCCTACTGGCGCCTACAGCACACATCCGACTGCGGGGAGATGGCGGTAGCCGACGTGGTCGGCGAGCTGACCGGTCGTGAGCCCACCGAGCACCAAATCACCACCGTGGCCGCACGGACCCCAAGCACGGTGGGTTCCGGGCCGATGTGGCAGCCACCGGGCAACACCAACATCAGGGACCTACCGATGCTGCTCTGGCATTACTGGGTCACCGCCGACAACATCCGGACCACCACGGCCGGGCTGGAAGAAGACCTGGCGCAAAAGCGCAAAGTCATCGTCATCCTCAATGCCGAAACGATCTGGAACCGGCCCGGCAACCGCAACCTGGCAAATCACTTCGTGGTCGTCACCGGCATCGACACCAAAACCGGTGTAGTGCACCTGAACGACAGCGGTGTCCCGACCGGCCGCGACGAGCAGGTCCCGCTCGCCACCTTTGAGCAGGCGTGGGCCCCGTATCACAACTCCGCGGTCGTGACCAGGACCGCGGCCCCGTAGAGAGTCACGCCTCGGCTTTCGCCCGTTTGCGGCGAACCAGCACGGTCGTCTTCACGATCAGAAACACCACCGCGACCCCCATCAGCAGCGTGGACAGCGCATACGCGCCATACTCGGCTCCGCGGGCATAGCGATCGTTCACCAGCAGCGTCAGTGTTTGGGACTCCCCCGGCAGGTTAGACGACACCATGATGACCCCGCCGAATTCGCCGAGCGTGCGTGCGGTGGTCAGCACGGTGCCGTAGATCAGTCCCCACCGGATGGTCGGCAGCGTGATCCGCCAAAACGTCTGCCACGGGCCCGAACCCAGGGTTGCCGCAGCCTGTTCCTGCTCGGTTCCCACCTCCTGCAGCACCGGTTGGACCTCTCGCACCACGAACGGCAAGGTGACGAAGATGCTGACGAGGATGAGGCCGGGTAAGCCGAAGATGATCTTGATCCCGAGGTCGTTCTCGACAAAGCCCAGCGCGCCCGCCGATCCCCACAGCAGGATAAGGGCCACCCCGACGATGATGGGCGACACCGCAAATGGCAGGTCGACGATCGCCTGCAGCGCCGCCCTGCCGCGGAACCGGCCGCGCGCGAGCAACAACGAAGTGAGCACACCGAAGACCACGTTCAGTGGCACCACGACGGCGACCACCAGCAACGACAGGTCCAGCGCCGAGATCGCCGCCGGCGTGGTGATCCACGCGTAAAACTGAGCAAACCCGGGCCGGAAGGTCCGCCACAGAATGATCGACACCGGGACGATCAGCATCACGCCGATGTAGGCCAGCGTCACGGACCGAACGAGATAGCGGGCCCAGATGGACGTCACGCGGCCTTCTCTTCTCGTTTTGCCGCGCGGCCGCCCACGATCCGCAAGAGCACCAGGACGGCAAACGAGATCGACAGCAGCACAATGGACATCGCGGCCGCGCCGGTCCTGTCGTCGTTCTCGATCAGGGAGCGTATCCACTGCGACGAGACTTCGGTCTTGCCCGGTACGGCACCACCGATGGTCACGACCGAGCCGAACTCGGCGACACATCGCGAGAAGGCCAACCCGGCGCCGGTGAACAGCGAGGGCCCCAGCGAGGGCAGCACGATCGTCGCGAAGACCTTCGGGCCGCTGGCACCCAGCGATGCCGCTGCCTCCTCGACGTCCCGATCGATCTCCAGCAGCACCGGCTGGACGGCGCGCACCACCAGCGGCAGCGTGACGAACGCCAGCGCCATCCCCACCCCGGGGGGCGTGTGCTGCAGATGGATGTGCACCGGGCTGTTCTTGCCGTACAGGGCCAGCATCACCAGGCTGGTCACGATGGTCGGCAGCGCGAATGGCAGATCGATCACCGCGTCGATCAGCCCCTTCCCGATGAAGTTGTCGCGCACCAGGACCCAGGCGGTCGCAAGCCCGAACACGACATCGAGAATGGTCACCACGACGGAGATGCTCAGCGTCACCTGGAACGACTGCACGGCGGCATGCGAGGTGACCGCCAGCCAGAAGGCCTGCCAGCCGCCGCCGGCGGCCTGCCACGCGATGGCGGCCAATGGCAGCAGCACGATCACCGATAGCCAGAGCGCCGTCACTCCGACCCGAAGTGACGTGAAGCCCGCGTTGCGGCTCGCGCGCAGCCCTTGCGGTGGCACCGGAAGGGCGCTACCGGGCTGGGCCAGCTCGGGCCGGATCGCCTCGGGGTCCGGAACGATCGCGGTCGTCATCCGGTGGCCTGCATGTAGACCCTGGTGATGCTGCCGGTGTTCTTGTCGAAGAGTTGCTGATCGGCCGTGGCCCAGCCACCGAGGTCATCGATGGTCCACAGTTTCAGTGGAACCGGATACTGGTCCCGGTAAACGGCGGTGACCGCTGGATCGATCGGCCGGAAACCGGCTTGCGCCCAAAGCTTCTGGGCCGCGGCCGTGTACTGAAAATTCTTGAAGGCGTTCGCGGCGTCAAGATGCGCGCTGGTGCTCACCACCGCGACCGGATTCTCGATCTTGAAGGTTTGCGTCGGGATCAAGTGTTCGACGGATTTGCCTTGTCGCTCAGCGGCAATGGCCTCGTTCTCGTAGCTGATCAGGACGTCGCCGCTGCCTTCCGAGAACACCGAGGTGGCGATCCGTCCCGACCCGGGACGCAACTTGACGTGTTCGCGCACCAACCTGCTGATGAAATCGATACCCGCTTGACTGTCGGCGCCGCCCCGGCTTTTCGCGGCATACGGGGCGAGCAGGTTCCACTTGGCGGAGCCCGAACTCAGCGGGCTGGGGGTGATGACCTCGACGCCGGGCCGCAGCAGGTCGTCCCAATCCCGGATATTTTTCGGATTGCCTTTGCGCACAACCAATGTCACCACCGATCCGAACGGATTGCCGTGGCCGGCTTCCTTGTCCCAATCCGCGGAGACCTTTCCGGCCTTCACCAGTCGCGTGACGTCGGGCTCGACCGAGAAGTTCACGACGTCGGCCGGTTTGCCCTCGACGACCCCGCGCGACTGGTCGGCGGATGCCGCGTAGGAGGTGATCACCTGCACGCCCTTGCCTTCCTCCGAGGCGTTGAACGCCGGAATCACCTTGCTCCAGCCGGGTTCTGGGACGGAATAGGCAACGAGGGTGATCTTGATGTTTGCGTTGGCCAGCCCCCCGCCGCCCGCCACGTCGCTGGGGCCACCCCCGCATGCCGCAACCAAGCCGGCGGCCGCGCTCAGCGCGGCGGCGTGGCGCCAGCGCAGTGCGGTCCGGAGGCTGTTGAACATGGATGACCTTCCAGTGCGGGATTAACGACATCAATCCCGTCACTGCGGAAGGGCTTCTAGAACAGAGTCACCAACTCCAGTCCGGACCGCGCACGGGCGTCAGAGTCAGCGACAACAGCGCACGAAGACAACGCGTTCGCGGTATCCCGCTGTCTCGTGCATGACGGGCAGCCTAGCAACGTGAATGCGCATTCGCTCGGGACACGATCGACAGTGCCCGGGGCCCGACTGCAACCGGCGGCATGGGGTATCGGGTACCGATTTACGTCGGTGTAACGCCGCAGCGACGGGTGCGGCGAGTCAACTCGACGCCGCGCGCAATCGGGCCGTCCAGCAAAGGACCACGAGGCGAAGTCGCCGCGCGTCGGGCCACCATCGCCTGCTCGGTCAAGCAAGCTGGCAAAGCCGCAGCTTGATGCCGTCTGCCGGCCGGGCCGTTACCCCGTTGGTCCTAAGGCGTAGACGATGTGGTGCCCTGGCCAGGTCCCGTCGTCGGCGGGTGCGTGGCAGAGCCGACGAACCGGTCGTGCCCGCCGCAAGCGACAGCGCACCCGGCAACGCGCGTCGGCCGACCTCTGCCGCCGGCCTAAAAGTCACGGTGAAGGAAACACGCCGCCCGGTGCGGCCACGGCAGGTGCGGCGACGGCCGCGAAACACGGTGCGGGCGAGCGCTAGCCGCGTGGCGTCGTCATGAATCGGCGACGAACTCGATGTTCAGCGATTCCAGGCCGCGCAGGATGCAGAGGCGCATGTAGTCGAAACGGCGCCGGTCAAGATGTAGCGTCCTGCTCCTCGGCGTCGGCCACGGTCAGCGGGAGCGCCAGTTCCTCCAGCGGGCGCCGCTCGGCAGCGATACCGAGCCACAGTTCCACCAGGCCTGCGGCCGCCATCACGACCGCTCCGAGCACGAACGACCAGAACACCAGGTCGCGTTGTCCGGAATTGATCAACTGACCGAACAGCAGCGGGCCGCTGATGCCGCCGATCGCCGTCCCGATCGCGTAGAAGAGCGCGATCGCGAGCGCCCTGGTCTCCATGGGAAAGATCTCGCTGACCGTCAAGTAGGCCGCGCTCGCGCCCGCCGAGGCCACGAAGAACGCCACCGCGAGCACGGCGATGAATGTCCAGGCGTCGCCGGTCTTGGTCACAAACAACAGAGCCAGGGCGACGACCACCACCGCCGACCCGATATAGGACGCGGTGATCATCGGCTTGCGGCCGACGGTGTCGAACAGCCTTCCGAGCAGCAAGGGCCCGAGGAAGTTGCTGAGCGCCCACAGGATGAAGAACAGCGGGACCTTTGCCGAGGGAACTCCGTAAAACTCGCTCAGCAGCGTGCCCAGGTTGAACGTCACGCCGTTGTAGAGGAATGCCTGACCAATGAACAGCGCCAGTCCCAGAACCGCGCGCCGCGGATAGAGGACGAATGCCACCTTGGCGATCTCGAAGAACGAAATCGTCTGGCGCTGGCGGATTTTCAGTGGTTGGCCGCCCGGTTCGGGAAGCGGCTGCCCTGTTTCGGATTCGACGTCTCGTTCGATGTCGCTGACGATCCGCTCGGCTTCCTTGTCGCGGCCGTGAATGAACAGCCACCGCGGACTTTCCGGAACGTTGCGCCGCACCAGAAGAACGAAAATGCCGAAGATGGCGCCGATCCCGAACGCCAGCCGCCAGCCGAGGTTCGCCGGGAAATTCGACGTGTCGAGCAGGACCAGCGCACCGGCCGCTCCGGCGGCCGAACCCAGCCAGTATGTCCCGTTGATCACTATGTCCACCCGGCCCCGGACCCGCGCCGGGATCAGCTCGTCGATCGCCGAATTGATGGCCGCATATTCACCCCCGATGCCGGCGCCGGTGAAAAAGCGGGTGACGAAGAAGTACCAGGGCGCGAAGGCGAATGCGGTCGCCACCGTCGACACCAGATACACGGCCAACGTCAGCATGAACAAATTGCGCCGACCGAAACGGTCCGTCAGGTGACCGAAGAACAATGCGCCCAAGCAGGCCCCGGTGATATAGATCGCCGCCGCCACGCCGATCTGGGCGGGATCCAGATGGATACCGCTGCCCTTTTCCGTCATCCGGGCCGACACGTTGCCGACCATGGTGACCTCGAGGCCGTCCAGGACCCAGACACCGCCGAGTCCCACGACGACGCGCCAGTGGAACCGCGACCACGGCAGCCGGTCCATTCGTGCCGGGACACGGGTGATGATGGTTCCGGTTTGCGCGCTGCCGCTCATCCTCGCTCCGTTCTCTTCTGCCAGAGATTTACCTGCGGCCACAGATCGCGAGAGTGCCCGGCCCCGGACCACGTGGTGCAAGCGAGGTTACCGGCACCGCCGAACGCGACAGGGCAGCAGCCACGCCGTTCTGCCGTTGGCGGTGGGCCTTCGCGATATGGTGGCCTGACCCGTGGAGGCCCCTACCCCACCGTCGAGGACAGTGACAATCCGATGGCTGACGTGGATGCGCAGGCGATCCAGCAGGATTTGATTGCGGCGGCCGACGCGGACCTGGGCTTCGACGGCGTCGAGGAGATCGGGCGCGGCGGATTCGGGGTCGTCTACCGGTGCACGCAGCCGCAGCTGGACCGCTTGGTGGCGGTCAAGGTGCTGACGAACGATCTCGATTCCGACAACCTGGAGCGCTTCATGCGCGAGCAGCGCGCCATGGGCCGGCTGTCGGGGCACCCGCACATCGTCACCGTTCTGCAGGTCGGCAAAACCCCTAGCGGCCGGCCGTTCATCGTGATGCCCTACCACGCCAAGGGGTCGCTGTGGGAGCGCGTCGGCGGCCGCACGCCGCTGGACTGGACCCAAGTGGTTGGCATCGGTGTGAAGATCGCCGGCGCGCTGGAAGCCGCGCACCGTGCCGGCATCCTGCACCGCGACGTCAAGCCGGGAAATGTTCTGCTCACCGACTACGGCGAACCGCAATTGACCGATTTCGGGCTGGCCAGGATCGCCGACGGTTTCGAGACACGTGCGGGGGTGGTCATCGGCTCGCCGGCCTTCATCGCACCCGAGCTCCTCGAAGGAGCCACTCCCACAACAGGATCCGATGTTTATTCACTTGGCGCGACGCTGTTCTGCGCACTGACCGGCCACCCACCCAAGGGACGGTCGGTCTCCGAAACGCTGCGCGAGCGGGGAGCACCCAACGACATCATCAGCGTCATCGAACGCGCGATGGTCCGAGACCCCGCACACCGTCCGGCGAGCGCGGCCGGATATGGCGAGGAGCTCCGCGATGTCCAGCGCCGCCACCGCCTCGCCGTCGACGACATGGCCCTACCGGTCGCCGACACCTCGGCGTCACCGCTCGATTCCACACTGACTCCGCCGGCGCCGACGACGAAATACCGTCCTCCCGTTGGGGTTCAGTCGCTGGTGACCCGCGATCGGTTGACGGCGATTCTGCGCGCGGCCGGCCGCCGCAAACTCATCCTGATCTACGCCCCCTCGGGCTACGGCAAAACCACCCTGGTGGCGCAGTGGCGCAATGAACTCACCAATTCCGGTGTGGCCGTGGCCTGGTTGACGGTCGACGACGATGACAACAACGTGGTGTGGTTTCTCGCCCATTTGCTCGAGGCCATCCGACGCGTCCGTCCGGCCATCGCCGCCCCGCTCGGAGAGGTCCTCGAACAGCGCGGGGATGCGGCGAGCCGCTTCGTGTTGGCGTCGCTGATCGACAAGTTCGAAGAGGACGGCGAGCCGATCACACTGGTGATCGACGACTGGCAGCGGGTATCGGATAGTCAAACCATCGCTGCCCTGCGTTTCCTGATCGGCCACGGTGGGGATCAGCTGCAGATCATCGTGACCAGTTGGTCGCGTCCCGAATTGCCGTTGAGCAAGTTGCGAATTCGTGACGATCTCGTCGAAATCGACTGTGAAAAGCTGCGTTTCGATGCCGACGAGGCGGGTTCCCTGTTGAATGACGTCGCGGGACTTCGGCTGGACGGCACCGATGTGGCGGCCCTGACCGCGTCGACGGACGGGTGGGCGGCCGCCCTGCAACTGGCGACGCTTTCCCTGCGCGGCGGGGGCGATGCGACCAGCCTGCTGAGCGGAATGCCGGGCGAAAACGATGAGGTCGGCGAATTTCTTGCCGAGAATGTGCTCGACGCCCTGGAACCCGAGCTGGTCGAGTTCATGCTGGCCACGTCGATCACCGAACGGACCTGCGGGGAACTGGCATCGGTGTTGGCCGGGGACGGCAGCGCGCAGGGCGTGCTCGAGGAGGTCGAGCGACGGGGTCTGTTTCTGCGGCGTATCCCGGACGAACCGCAGTGGTTCCGCTACCACCAGCTGTTCGCCGGATTTCTCCGGCGCCGGCTCGAACGCGACAATCCCGAGCTCGGAAAACATCTGCACGTGATGGCCTCGACGTGGTTCAACGATCGCGGCTATTTCAGCGAGGCCGTCGATCACGCTCTGGCCGCGGGCGATGCCGGCCGGGCACTCGAACTCGTCGAGCAGGTACAGACCAGGGCCCTGATCAATCAATCGCGGATGACCACCTTTCTGGCGATCATCGAGAAGCTGCCCCCGCAGCTGGTGGCCTCGCGGCCGGGCCTGCAACTCGCCATGGCGTGGGCCAATATTCTGCTGCACCGCCGCGAGGGCACCGATGCCGCGCTCAATCGCTTCGCCGCCGCGATCTCCAAGTCAAGCGTGCCCGAGGCGCGGCGGGCGGAGCTGACCGTCGAGGCCGATGTGGTGCGTGCGGTGGCCGAAACCTATTCCGACCGAGTCGAAGCCGTGGCTGACTTGGTCGCCGAGGCGATGTCGAGGCCAGAGACCCTGCGTCCGGTGCTGCCCCAGGCCGCCGCAACCGTGTCGGCCTTCGCGGCGATCCACCGCTTCGATTACCAGGCCGCACATCGGCTGCTGGCATTCGCGGAGCCCTACCACGAGCTGGTCGGCACGGTGGGTGCCGTTTACGCCCGCTGCTGGGCCGGCATCGGCGCGAGATATCAGCTCGACATTCCGCTTGCGCTGCACAGTTTCCGGCAGGCCTTCGAGATCGGCTCCGCGGCGGGGCCACACTCGCACGCGGCGCGACTCGCCGGCGCGCTTCTCGGCGAACTGCTCTACGAGATGGGCGAATTGGCCGAGGCTGCGGATCTTCTCGACGACAGCTATCAGCTCGGATCCGAGGGCGGCGGAGTGGATTACCTGATGGCACGATACGTCGTCGACGCGAGAGTCCAAGCCGTGCAAGGGAATCGTGAGGCGGCGATCAGCCGGCTTGACGCCGGCGCGGCGGTGGCCGAGGAGCTGGAGCTGCCGCGGCTGGCCGCTGCCATCAACCATGAGCGCGCCAGGCTTCGACTGCCGATCAACCCCCCGGACGCCGCTAGGCTGCGGGCCGAGCGCAGTATCCCGCACGGCGACAACGGCATCGCCATCGTCACCGCCGAGTTGGACGAGGCCGCCGGGATCCGGCTGTTGTCAAGAAGTCACTCCAGCGAGGACCGAGAGCAGGCGTGCAGACGCGCTCACGTGCTGCTCGTCGGGATTGACCCGGCCGCTCGCCCGCTGGCGGCCCTGCAGGCCCGCTTGTTGCTCGTCGAAACGCTTACGGCCGCAGGACGCGCCGATGATGCGCGCGACGATATCGCCGCAGTGCGTGCCCTGTGCGCCCAGCACGGCTTGGCGCAGCTGCTCGTCGACGCCGGGCTTGGCTAACCGCGGGCGATCCGCTCGGCTCGCCAACACCACGACCGCATCGGAACCTCGATCGTGTCGGCCCCAGGGAAACGCTCCTCGAGCGCGGCGCGCGCATGGGCCAGCCGCCGCGCGCGGTCATCCGCGGACGCGATGATGACTCTGCTGTAGGTACCGACCATCGCGACGGCGTCGTCGAGTGTCATCGGCCGGACGAAGTCGAAAGTCTCGCGCTCGATGTTGTGGAAGATCTGCGGCTCCGGCAGTTCGACGTTTCGGTGACGCCGCTGGAATCGGTCGGGCGAATCGGCCTCGGGCGTGTCCTCGCCGGGGAGCCGGTCCAGCTCACGCACCCAGTCCACCTCACGGTCTCGGCTCGTCCAGATCAGGCCGAACCGGCCACCGTTGCGCAGCACACGGCCGATCTCCGGGACCGCCCGTTCGGGATCCATCCAGTGCCATGCCGAGGAGATGAACACGGCGTCCGCGGCGGCGTCCGGGAGCGGGATCGACTCGCCGCGGCCCTCGAGGGCGGTGACGGACGCGGATCGCGCCGCGAGCACCGCGCGCATCCGCGCGTCCGGTTCGACCGCGATGACCTGCGCCGCGCGCCCGATCAGCGTGCGGGTGAACAATCCGGTGCCGGCGGCGACGTCGACGGCCACCTGACAACCCGGCGGCACCATCCAGTCCACCGCACCGGGCGGAGCCTGCGGCCGCAACACGTCATAGTCTTCGGCGATTGATCCAAAGGACATCGCCCTTTCCTGCCGATCTGTCACGTTAGCCACGGTATCCCAGCCTTCTCGGGAATGCTTGGGGCGCAATGTGTCCTACGTGTGAGGAACCTTAGCGCGCGCCGGGGAGCTGCGGCTTGACTTCCTCGATCACCCATTGCGCGTAGTCGAGGTAGGCTTGCGGCCCGCTCATCCGAGGCCCGGGCACCGAGCTGAACGTCACGCCGAGTTCGGCGAATCGGCACAGCTGGTCGACGATCTGTTGCTTCGTCATGCCGGGGCGATAGTTAGGGTCGTCGGTGGAGACGTGACCTTCGCCGACCCTGCCCATACCGAGCGGATACATGACGTCGAATTCCCGGCCGTCATAGGTTGGCTGCGACTTGATGAAGTCGATCCTGGCCGGAAGGTCCTCGACCTTCGACAGGAACGGCCACCATCCCGATGCGTACCGCGCCGCCCGCTTGAGCGCCGCGTCGGCATCGCCGGCGATCCAAATCGGGAGGTGCGGGCGTTGCACTGGTTTCGGTGCGAAGGCGATCGCGTCAAACGACACATACTTGCCGTCGAACGCCGGCGACTCGCTCGTCCACAATTCGAGCATCGCCGCCAGGTACTCGTCGGCCATCCGGCCCCGCTCGTGAAAAGGCACCCCGAGGGCATCGAATTCCTCTGCGTCCCAACCCACTCCGAACGTCGCGGTGATGCGGCCACCGCTCATCCAGTCCGCGGTTGACAACGCCTTGGCCAACACGACGGGATGGTGCAACGGCAAAATCGTCACGCTCGAATTGACCCGGATTCGCTGCGTCGCCCCCGCGATGAACGCCTGCGCGACCGTCGAATGCAGATAATGCGGACCCGACAACTCCAGATGAGAATGCGGCACGACGAAATGCTCAGGGACCGAGACCATGTCGTAGCCCAACTCGTCAGCACGCTTGACCATCGCCGCCTGTTCCGGACCCGTGACAGCGAATTCCCAATTCGCCGTCATCGCCGGCAATTCGAGGGTATGCGGCAGCCCAAACGCCAATTTCATTGCGCCAACAACGTCCTCTTCGACTCAAGCGATGGAACGTACAGTATTACTGTTGCCCGTCCCGCTGCGGCGAATAGGGTTCGAGTTCGGACTGCGACAGCGAATGCTTGAGTCGATTGCCATACATGACGAGCGACTCGGCGGTCAGCATCTCATTATGGGCGCAGTCGGTCGAGTGGATGACGATGTCGCCGGAAACGTAAGGCTGCCAACTCTTCGCAAGATACGAGCTGCGATCGCGCTGACCGCGCACCGCGGAAAAGATGGTCATATCACCATCAAAGACACCGGGTTCGTGAATCTGATACAACGCGACGTTGTTGTTCAGGTTCTGCATCAGCGAATCGAAAAGCTCCTCGTATCGGGAGATCTCCACGGCGCCAAGGTCACGAAGCAGTTCTTCCCGCTGCTCGTTGGTAAGCGACTCGTTCAGTCCCAGAACATGGTTGAGTCCCAGGATGTTGAGTCCGCTCTCGGGCACGGGTTGCGCGTCGAGAAGGATCAGTCGCACGACCACCTCGCCGCGACGCTGAAGTTCGATGGCGACTTCGTGGGCGACGACACCGCCAAAGGACCAGCCGAGAAGGTTGTAGGGCCCGCACGGATAGGCCGCTTGCATTCTGTCGGCATAGTCCGCGGCCATATCGCGAAGCGATCGAGGTTCGGCGTCCTCGCCCTGCGGCATTTGCTGAATCCCGATGACCGGGCCGTCCACGTAATTGCCGAGGGCCCGATATGGCCAGCTCACTCCGCCGGCGGGATGAATGCAGAACAGCGGAACGCCGGTTCCTCCCGTCAAACTCTGGACGGGAACGATCTCCTGAGCAGAAGTGGCGTCGGCCGGCAGCCGCTGGGCCAGACCCCGCACAGTGGGCGCCTCGAACAAGATGCCCATCGAAATATGGCCGTCCAGCCTGGAGTTGATCTTCGCGACCAAGCGCATCGCCGACAGGGAGTCTCCACCCAAGTCGAAGAACGAGTCGGTGACGCCCACCAGCTCGAGCCCGAGAATCTGGGCGAAGATGCCGGCCAGGACCTTTTCGACCGCCGTAGACGGGGCGTGATAACGAGCACCGGTGTACCCCGGCTCCGGGAGGGCGCGGGTGTCGAGTTTGCCGTTGGGAGTCAAGGGCAACGCGTCGAGCAGCATCACCGCGGCCGGGACCATGTACACCGGCAGCCGGTCGGCCAGCTGGGCACGCACCTCGTCGGGATCCACCGTTCCGGTGACATAACCCACCAGGCGTTTGTGGCCGGGGCGGTCCTCACGGGCGATGACCGCCGCCTGCCGCACTCCGTCCAGCCTCGCGAGCGCTGCCTGGACTTCACCCAGCTCGATGCGATAGCCGCGGATCTTGACCTGCTCGTCGGCGCGTCCCACATAGCGCAGCTGCCCATCGGCACCCCAAGAGACCAGGTCACCGGTGCGATACATGCGCGTTCCGGGCTCGCCGAACGGACACGGCACAAACCGCGATGCGGTAAGCGCGGCCCGGCCCACGTAGCCACTGCCGACCCCGGCACCGGCCACGTACAGCTCGCCGACCGCGCCGACCGGCACCGGCCGCAACCATCCGTCGAGCACGAACAACGCCGCACCCGGCACCGGCGAGCCGATCGGCGGCGCCCCGATCCCGGGAGTCAACGGAGCACTGATCGCCACGCACATCGTCGTCTCGGTCGGACCGTAGGCGTTGACCATTACCCGTCCCGGCGCCCAGCGATCGACCACCTCAGGTGGGCAGGCCTCACCAACGATCACCAACGCCACCGATTCCAGGCCCTCGGGCGACATCATCGCCACGGCAGACGGAGTCTGGGTGAACACCGTGACCTGTTCGCCGACCAGCAAGTCGTGGAAATCTTGCGGTGAACGCGCCACCGTCTCGGGCACCAGCACCAGCCGCCCGCCTCGTAACAGCGCGCCGAAGATTTCCCACACCGAGACGTCGAACGCATACCGGTGACTTTGCGTCCACACACCCGCGGCGGGCAGGCCGGCGTCCAGTGAGGCAAGCAGCTGCGTCGCGTTGTGATGGGTGATCGCCACGCCCTTGGGCACCCCGGTCGTGCCCGAGGTGTAGATGACGTAGGCAACGCCATCCGCCGCGGGTGCCGGCAACGCCGTGCACGGGTAGGTGGCGATCTGAGGGTCTTCGATATCGATGACCGTCAAGTCGCCCTTGTCCAGCCGCGACCGCAGGCCGGCCGTGGTGACCGCGGCGATCGGCGCGGCGTCCTCGATCATGAATTTGATCCGGGCCCCCGGCGCCGACGGGTCCATCGGTAGGTATGCCGCTCCGGTCTTGAGCACCGCCACGATCGCGACGATGGCCTCGGCCGAACGCGAAAACAGGACGGCCACAGACTGTCCCGGCCCGGCGCCGAGCGCGGCCAACATGTGCGCCAACCGGTTGGCGGCCTCGTCGAGTTCCCGGTAAGTCATCGAGAAGTCCGCCCAGCTGATCGCCACCGCATCCGGCACGCGTGCCACCTGCGTGGCGAACAACGCCGGAATCGACACCGGCGTGATCGCCGGCTGGCTCAGTCCCGCCCGGTTACCGATCTCGGCCAACCGGGCATGCTCGGGCCCGTCGAGCAGGTCGACCGACGAGAGTCGCCGTCCTGGATCGGCGACCATCGCCGCCAGCACCCGCTGCAACCGATCGACCAGCGCCTCGATGCTGCCCGCGTCGAACACGTCGGTGTCGTACTCGACGCGGAGGCCCAGCTCGCGGCCCGGCTGGGCCTGCACCGTCAACGGGTAGTGGTTGTATTCGCGAACCGACGCGTCGGTGAGGGCCAGCTCGTGATCGCCCGACAGTGCGCTGGTATCGATCGGGTAGTTCTCGTAGGCGAAAAGCGTGTCGAAAAGCCTTTCGTGGCCGGTGATTCGGTGCATCTCGCTCAGCGCAAGATGCTGATGTTCGAAGGTGTCGTTGTAGGCGCCTTGCAGCTGATCGATCAGACTTGACGTGGTGGTTGCCGCGGTGACGTTCGCCCGCACCGGCACCGTGTTAATCATCAGCCCCACAATGGTTTCGGCGCCCGGCAGCTCGGCCGGCCTGCCCGATACGGTGGTGCCGAACGCGACATCGTGGTGACCGGTCACCCAACCCAGCAACTGTGCCCAGGCCGCCTGCAGCACGATGCTCATGGTGGTGTGCGACGAGCGGGCCAGCTGGGTGAGCGCAAGCGTGGTCTCGGCCGACACGTCGAACGATTTCACACCTCTGCCACCCAGCCTGGTCCGCTGCGGTGGACCGACCAAGGTGGGGATGTCGAACCCGGCCAGCGCCGCACGCCACGCAGCGCGGGCGGCGTCGACGTCCCGATCGGCCAACCAGGTGACAAACGCCCGATAGGGAACCGGCGCGGGCAACCGGTGTCCGCCGAAGCCGGCGAAGATCTCGCCCAACAGAATCGGCAGCGACCAACCGTCGAGCACGATGTGGTGAATGGTCAGCACCAGCCGGTGCCGATCTTCGCCCATGCGGATCAACGCCGCCCGGAAGGCCGGCTGCTCGGCGAGGTCGTAGACCGCCGCGCGTTCGGCAGCGCAGAACCGCTCGATCTGGGCATCCGGATCGATGATCCCGTCGAATTCGACGACCGACGACCAGGCCATGGTGGGGTCGGCCGGGATGATCTGCACCGGTTCTTCGAACTGCTGGCTGAATCGAGCCACCAGGTTCGGGTACCGGGTGACCACCGTCTGTACGGCATCACGCAGGCGCCGAGCGTCGAGCGCACCGGCGACGGTGAACTCGAGCTGGATCGCATACAGATCGTCTTCGCTCGGCTGCGCCGTGTTGGCGTGGAACAGCAGCCCTTGCTGCAGCGCGGTCAACGGCAGAATGTCGGCGACCTGGTACTGCCGCGCCAGCTCGTCGATCTGCGGCTGGGACAGGCGCACCGACGGAATGTCGGACGGCGTCAATCCTCCCCCGCCGCCGCGCACGTGGGCACAGATGCCCGACAGGGCCTCGAACCACAAACTGCTGAGCCGCCGGATTTGCTCTTCATCGAGAACTGAAGGGGCCCAAGTCCATTCGGCCTGTAGGCGCGGACCGGTGTCGGTATCTACGGTACCGGCGTTGAGCTCCACCGTATGCATCAGCGGCATGGGAACCGCGGTGGCCATGGCGGTGATCGACGCGCCGTCCTGACTGATTCCCCAACCATCCCCGGCTCCCTCAGCCGCCGGGCCGCCCATCCGGCCGAAGTAGTTGAAGCCGATCGGCGGGTCTGCCGCGTCCAGGTCGACATCGGTGTTGAGGTAACGCAGCAGCCCGTACGTGAGGCCATCGGGCAAGGCGCGAAGCTGCTCCTTGGCATTCTTGACCGCGCTTCCAAGCGCCGGCGCACCGGCGACAACCTGAGCCCACGGCAGCCCGGCCACCGTCAACGACACCGGGTATTTGGCGGTGAACCACCCGACGGTGTTGGACAGGTCGGCGTCGTCGGCCAGCTCCTCCTGGCGGCCGTGGCCTTCGACGTCGATGACGATCGGCGCACCGCCGTTGTCCAGGAATTCCGCCCAGGCGAAACCGAATGCGACCAGCAAGATGTCGTGTATCCCGGCATGGAACGCCTTCGGTGCCTCGCCCAGCAGGGTTCGGACCGTTTCGGCATCGTCCATCGACACGGACAGGTGGCCGGCATTGGCATAGGTATCCACCGAGGCGGGCAACGCCGCCGGGCTCGCTGTCACCTGCCGCCACGCGTCGGCATGGGCGACGACCTCCGCGCTGCGGGCGTACTCAGCGAGGAGCTGCGCCCAACGGGCGAACGACGTCCCGGTGACCGGCAATTCCATCGGCTGGCCGCCGAGATGCTGCGCCCACGCGATGTTGAGGTCCTTCAACAAGATCCACCACGACACCGCATCGACGGCCAGG
This sequence comes from Mycobacterium numidiamassiliense, assembly GCF_900157365.1. Taxonomy (GTDB): domain Bacteria; phylum Actinomycetota; class Actinomycetes; order Mycobacteriales; family Mycobacteriaceae; genus Mycobacterium; species Mycobacterium numidiamassiliense. The sequence continues at coordinate 3,551,629 of NZ_FUEZ01000004.1, forward strand.
TGGTGGACGATCAACACGAGCTGACCGGTGTCGCTGGCCCACAGCGCGCTCAGCATCGTCCCGGCGCGCGGGCTCAACCGCGAGCGCGCCGCCAGCACCGCTTCTTCGGACAACGTGTCCACCGCGTGCAGGCAGTCGGTGGCGTCCACCGTGCCCGCCTCGGGAACGGTCAACGACCAGCCGCCGGCACCGTCGTCGTCGACGCGCAGCCGGAGCATGGCGTGCCGATCCAGCAAGGCCTGCAACACGATCGCCACATCCGCCTCGACGACGCCTTCGGGAGCCTGCACCACGACGGTCTGGTTGAACTGCTCGATCGGGCCGTCAACGGTGTGCAACCAGTGGATGATCGGGGTTGCCGGCACCGGACCGACGCCTTCGTCGATCGGACCGCTCTCACCGCCGGCCACACCGGCCACCAACGCCAGCCGGGCCACGGACTGCTCGACGAAGACATCACGCGGCCGGCACGTCAGGCCGGCGACCCGCGCCCGCGCCACCACCTGCATCGACAGGATGCTGTCGCCACCCAGCTCGAAGAACGAGTCGTCGACGCCGACGCGGTCCAGGCCGAGGACCTCGGCGTAGATCCCCGCCAGGATTTCCTCGATCGCGTTGCCCGGGGCACGATACCGGTCGACATCCCGATATTCGGGGACGGGCAGCGCGCGCCTGTCGAGTTTGCCGTTGGGGGTCAGCGGCAGCTCCGGGAGCACCACCACCGCGGCGGGCACCATGTAAGCCGGTAGCCGCTGGGCCAGCGCGGAGCGCGCCTGGGCCGCGTCGGCGGTGCCGGTGACATAACCCACCAGACGTTTGTCGCCGGGGCGGTCCTCGCGGGCGATCACCGCCGCCTGCTCAACCCCGTCCAGGGCGGCCAGCGCGGCCTGAACTTCACCGAGTTCGATGCGGTATCCGCGGATCTTGACCTGCTCATCGGCGCGGCCCAGATACTGCAGCTGCCCATCGGCGCCCCAGCGCACCAGGTCGCCGGTGCGATACATCCGCGTCCCGGGCTCGTCGAACGGGCAGGGGACAAACCGCGTCGCGGTCAGACCCGCCCGGCCGACATATCCGTACCCGACTCCGGCGCCGGCGACATACAGCTCGCCCACCACCCCGGCGGGCACCGGGCGCAACCACTTGTCGAGCACAAACAACCCGGCACCGGGAACCGGCGAGCCGATGGGTGCCACACCCGACCCGGCCCGCAGCGGCGCGCTGATCGCCGCGTACACCGTGGCCTCGGTCGGACCATAGGCGTTGATCATGACCCGCCCCGGGGCCCACCGGTCCACCAGCTCGGTCGGGCACGCCTCGCCGGCCACCACCAACGCCGTCTCCTCCAAACCGTCCGGCGACAACATGCCTGCCGCAGAAGGGGTTTGGCTCAAGACAGTGACCCGCTCGGCAACCAGCAACGCGTGCAGGTCTTCCGGTGAACGAGCGACGTCTTCGGGCACCACGACCAACCGACCGCCGTGCAACAGCGCGCCGAAGATCTCCCACACCGACACATCGAAGGACAGCGAATGCCACTGCGACCAGACGCCCGCCGCAGGCAGGCCGTCGGGCAGCGACGCCAGCAGCTGGGTCACGTGACGGTGGGCAATCGCCACGCCCTTGGGCACACCGGTGGTGCCCGACGTGTAAATCAGGTAGGCGACGTCGTCGGGAGTCGGCGCCGGCAACGCGGGACCAGACTGGCTGGCAACAATGGAGTCGTAGACATCGATGACCGCGACGCCATGCCCGTCAAGCTGGTGGGCCAACTCGGTCGTCGTGATTGCGGCGATCGGTGCGGCGTCGCCGACCATGAACCCGATCCGCGCCGACGGTAGCGCCGGGTCTATCGGCAGGTACGCGGCCCCGGTCTTGAGGACCGCCAGGATCGACACGATCGCCTCGGCCGAACGCGAGAACAGCAGCGCGACAACCTGTCCCGGGGCTGCCCCACGGCTGGCCAGAAGCTGCGCGAGCCCGTTGGCCGCCTCGTCCAATTCTCGGTAGGTCATCGAGCGGCCCTCGCAGCTGATCGCCACCGCGTCCGGGGTGCGGGCCGCTTGGGCGGCAAACAGCGCCGGCAGCGACACCGGCTCGCTGGCCGGCCGCGCCCGGTTTCCGATCTCGTCGAGCCGGGCGCGCTCGCCGGTGTCGAGCAGGTCGACCGACGACAGCGACCGCGTCGGATCCGCGGTGACCGCCAGCAATACTCGCTGCAGCCGCTCGATCACGGTCTCGATGCTGCCCGCGTCGAACACGTCGGTCCGGAACTCCACCCGGCCGCCGATCCCCGCAGGCTCGCCGGCCTCGGTCCAGTCCTCGCCAAGCGAGAACACCAAATCCATCCGGGCCGACTGCGTGTCGAGCGGCAGCGGCGTGACCTGCAGATCGCCCAGGCCCAACCCGGTGTTCGGGTCGTTGGTGTGCCCGGGGAAGTTTTGCCAGGCCAGCATCACCTGCACCAGCGGATGGTGGGTCAGCGATCGGGTCGGGTTGAGTCGCTCGACGAGCACCTCAAAGGGCACGTCTTGATGCTCGTAGGCGGCCAGACTGCGCGCGCGCACCTGCGCCAGCACATCGTCGAAGCTGGCATCGTCGGGCAGCTCTACCCGCAGCACCAAGGTGTTGACGAAGAACCCGACCAGGTCGTCCAGGGCGGGATCGCGTCGCCCGGCGATCGGGAACCCAACCGCCACATCGGAACTGGCGGTGATATTGGAGAGCAGCACGGCCAGTGCCGCCTGCACCACCATGAAGCTGGTCGCATTGTGCTCACGGGCCACCCGGGCGACCTGCCGCTGCAAGTCTGCTGACCAGTCCACCTCAACGGTGGATCCCCGCTGGTCGGCAACCAGCGGATAGGGCCGATCGGTGGGTAGCTGCAGCTGTTCCGGCATCCCGGCCAGCGCGTCCCGCCAGTAGGCCAGCTGGGCGGCGACGGGGCTCCGGCTGTCGTCGAGCTCACCGAGCTGCGCGCGCTGCCACAGCGTGTAATCGACGTACTGCACGGCCAGTTCGGCCCAGCCCGGCACCTCGCCCGCGCAGCGGCTGGTGTACGCCATACCGAGATCACGCACCAGCGGGGTGATCGACCAGCCGTCGAAGGCAATGTGGTGGACTACCGCCACCAGCACGTGCTCGTCCTCGCTGACACGGAAACAGGTTGCGCGCAAGGGAATTTCGTTGGCCAGGTCGAAGGAATGCCCGGCCGCCGCGCCGATGGCCTCCTCGAGTCGGCTTGCCGGCCATTCAGTTGCATCGACGACGTCCCAGCCGAAATCGGCATGTTCCACGCCGACGATGACCTGCTGGGGTGATCCGTCGGGGGCCGCGAACAACGTGCGCAGGCTCTCGTGCCGGCGAACCACATCGCCCAGCGCCGTGCCCAGGGCCGCGGTGTCAAGCCGTCCGCCCAGCCGCAACGCCGAGGCGATGTTGTAAACCGGTGAGGGTCCCTGCAACTGGTCGAGCAGCCACAACCGATTCTGCGCAAACGACAGCGGAATGACCGACGGCCGGTCAACTGGAACCAGCCGCGAAAGTCCGCCCGCACCCTCTCCTATACGCGGTGCCAGCTGGGCGACCGTGGGTGCCTCGAACACGTCGCGCACCGAAAGGTCGCAATCCAGGCCAGTATTGACGGCCGCGATCAGCCGCATGGCCAGGATGCTGTCGCCACCCAGCTCGAAGAAGGAGTCGTCGACCCCAACCCGCTCCGCGCCGAGAACGTCGGCGTAGATGCCGGCCAGGATGTCCTCGACCGCATTGCCGGGCGCTCGGTAACGATCGCTGTCCTGATACTCCGGTGCGGGCAGTTCCCGAGTGTCCAGTTTGCCGTTGACCGTCAACGGCAGCGCCTCCAGTGCGACCACTGCCGTCGGCACCATGTAGGCGGGCAGCCGCTCGGCCAGCGCGGCACGCGCCTCGGCCGGCTCCGCGGTGCCGGTGAGGTAACCGACCAGACGTTTGTCGCCGGGGCGGTCCTCGCGGGCGATCACCGCCGCCTGCTCAACCCCGTCGAGCGCGGCCAGCGCCGCGTGAATCTCACCGAGTTCGATGCGATACCCGCGGATCTTGACCTGCTCATCGGCGCGGCCCAGATACTGCAGCTGCCCATCGGCGCCCCAGCGCACCAGGTCGCCGGTGCGATACATCCGCGTCCCCGGCTCGCCGAACGGGCAGGCGACAAACCGCGACGCCGTCAGCCCGGACCGGCGCACGTAACCGCACGCCACCCCGTGACCGGCCACGTACAGCTCACCGACCGTCCCGGCCGGCGCCGGCCGCAGCCACTCGTCGAGGACAAACAGGGCCGCACCCGGCACGGGCGAACCGATCGGCGGGGCGCCCGACCCGGGCGTCAGTGGCGCACTGATGGACGCGTACACCGTCGTCTCGGTCGGACCGTAGGCGTTGATCAGCACGCGCCCCGGCGCCCAGCGGTCGACGATCTCGGCCGGGCAGGCCTCGGCGGCGATCACCAATGCCGCGGATTCCAGGCCGTCGGTGGACAAAACACCGACCGCCGAGGGGGTTTGACTCAGCACGCTGACTCGCTCGGCGACCAGCAGGCGGTGGAAGTCTTCCGGCGATCGAGTCACCGACTCGGGCACCACCACCAGCCGCCCGCCGTGCAGCAGCGCGCCCCAGATCTCCCAGACCGAGTAGTCGAAGGCGTACGAGTGGCACTGCGCCCACACCTGCTCTCGGTCCATGCGCAGGCCGACCTGGAGTGCGTCGAACAGGCGAGTGACGTTACGGTGCGTCACCGCAACGCCTTTGGGCACGCCGGTGGTTCCCGAGGTGTAGATGATGTGGGCGATGTCGTCGGCCGCCGGCAACGGAAGCGCCGTGGGTGCCTGGGTGGCGACCATGGGATCGTTGACGTCGATGACGGCCAGGTCACGCCCGTCGAGCCGGACCGCCCATTGCGCTGTGGTGATCACGGCGATCGGTTCGGCATCGGAGAGCACGAAGTCGAGGCGGGCGGCCGGGACCGCGGGGTCGATCGGCAGATAGGCCGCCCCGGTCTTGAGCACCGCGAGGATCGACGCGATCGCCTCGGCAGAGCGCGAAAACAGCAGGGCCACAGACTTTCCCGGGCCCGCCCCGCGGCCGGCCAACAGGCGCGCCAACCGGTTCGACGCCTCATCCAGCTCTCGGTAGGTCAGCGACCGGCCGTCGGAGACCACCGCCACAGCGTCCGGGGTGCGCGCCACCTGCGCGGCGAACAACGCCGGGATCGCCGGGCTGGTGGCCGCCCGCGACAGCACCGCGCGGGCACCCCATTCGTCCAGTTGAGCGCGTTCGTCGGCATCCAGCACGTCCATCGAGGACAGTCGCCGATGCGGGTCGGTGGTCATGGCCACCAACACCCGCCGCAACCGCTCGATCAACGTGTCGATGCGGTCGGTGTCGAAGACACTGGCGTCGTATTCGACGCGCAGCGCGAGCTCATGGCCCGGTTGGGCTTGCAGTGTCAACGGATAGTGCGTGGATTCGCGGGTGTTGACATCGGTGATGGCCAACTCGTGGTCGCCCATCAGCGCACCGGCGTCGATCGGGTAGTTCTCGAAGGCGAAGAGGGCGTCGAACAGCTGTTCCTGACCAGCGACACGATGAATCTCGTTGAGCGCCAAGTGCTGATGCTCGAGGGTGTCGTTGTAGGCACCCTGCAGCTGGTCGAGCAGGTCTACGGTGGTGGTCGTCGCCGTGATGTTCGCCCGCACCGGCACCGTGTTGATCATTAGGCCGACCATCGAGTCCGCGCCCACCACCTCGGGCGGCCTGCCCGAGACGGTGGTGCCGAACACCACGTCGTGCCGCCCGGTCAATCCGCACAGCAATTGCGCGAAGGCACCCTGCAGCACCGTGTTGACGGTGGTGTGGCGGGAGCGCGCCAGATCGCTGACGGCGCTGGTGATCTCGGCGGGCAGCCGGAACGCCTTGACGTTCTGCTCCCCCAGCTTCAGCCGGTCCTGGGGACTGACCAACGTCGGGGCGTCGAGTCCCGCGAACACCTCGGCCCAGGCGGCACGGGCCGCGTCCCGGTCCCGGGCGGACAGCCAGGCGACGAAGTTGCGGTAGGGCGCGACCGCGGGCAACCCGTGCCCGTAATAGCCGGCAAATATCTCGCTGAGCATGATCGGCATCGACCAGCCATCGAGGACGATGTGGTGGTTGGTCAGCACCAGCCGGTGCTGCTGCGCGGCGGTGCGGATCAACGTGACCCGGAAGGCCGGCTGGTTGGCGAGGTCGCAGACCGCGGCGCGCTCAGCGGCGCAGAGCCGCTGAATCCGCTCAACCGCATCAGTGCCTTCGGCGCTCAAATCGACGAAAGACCAAGCTGTTTCGGGTTCAGCCGGGATCACCTGCACCGGTTCGTCGAACTGCGGGCAGAATCGGGCCACCAGGTTCGGATGCCGGTTGACCATGGTGCGCACCGCCTCGCGCAGGCGATTTTCGTCGAGCGGCCCGGCGATGCTGATGTCCAGCTGTCCCGCGTACAGATCGTCGCTGTCCCGGGAGGTGTTGGCGTGGAAGAGCAGACCCTGCTGCACCGAGGTCAGCGGTAGCACGTCGGCGATGCGGTACTGCTGGGCCAGCCGGTCGATCTGCTGCTGGGTGAGCCGGGCCGGAGCAATATCCGACGGTGTCAATCCGCCACCGCCCGTTCGGACGTGGGCGCAGATGCCCACCAGGGCCTCGAACCACAGCCGGCTCAGTCGGGTGATTTGCTCCTGGTCGAGCCCCGACGGCGCCCACGTCCAGTTGGCGTGCAGTCGGGGGCCGGCGTCAGTGTCGACGGTGACAGCGTTCAGCTCGACGCTGTGCATGAGCGGCATCGGTATCGCGGCGGCCGCACCAGTGACGGACAGACCCTGCTGGCTGACCCGCCACAGCTCATCGGAGAGCTCGGCGACGCCCCCCGGGCGCCCCAGGTAGTTGAATCCGATCGCCGGGTCAGGTGCGTCCAGGTCGACGTCGGTGTTCAGGTAGCGCAGCAAGCCGTAGGTCACCGGGTCGGGCAGGGCGCGCAGGTGCTCTTTCGCGTGTTTGATCGCGGCGCCCAGCGCGACCTCTCCGGCCTGCACCTGCGCCCATTCCAGGCCGGCCACCGCCAACGCCACCGGGTACTTGGCGGTGAACCACCCCACGGTGCGAGACAGGTCCACTTCGGCGGCGATGTCCTCGTGCCGTCCATGACCCTCGACGTCGATGGCGACCGGCGCGTCGCCGTTGCCCACGAATTCCGCTGTCGCCAAGGCGAATGCGATCAACAGGATGTCTTGTATCCCGGCATGGAATGCCGCGGGCACCTCACCCAACAGCGCTCGGGTCGTCTCGACATCCAGCTCCGCCGAGAGATGTCCCGCGGCGGCAAAGGTGTCCACCCCAGGTTGCACCGCGGGCAGCGCGGAGGGAGTCCCCGCGATTTCCCTCCAGGTGTCCGCGTGCTGCACGACGTCCTCGTGCCGTGCGTAATCAGCCAGCAACGACGCCCACCGGGCAAATGACGTTCCGCCCGGCGGCAGCGCCGGCGGCTGGCCCAGCCGGTGCTGGGCCCACGCAATGTTCAGGTCCTCCAACAGGATTCGCCAAGACACCCCGTCGACGGCCAGATGGTGGATGATCACCGCGAGCTGGCTGGTGGAGGTCACCCACAGTGCGCTGAGCATGACGCCGTCGGCCGGGTTCAACCGCGACCGCGCCGCCGCGAGCGCCTCATCGGACAACACGTCCACCGTTTGCAGGCAGTCGCCGGCATCCACCGATCCCGGCTCCGGCACGGTCAACGACCAGCCGCCGGCACCGTCGTCGTCGACGCGCAGCCGCAACATGGCGTGCCGATCAACCAAGGCCTGCAACACGATCGCCACGTCGGCCTCGGTGACTGCGGCCGGGGCCTGCACCACGACCGTCTGGTTGAACTGCTCGACCGGGCCGTCAACGCTGTTCAGCCACCGCATGATCGGCGTGACCACCACCGGTCCGACGCCCTCGTCGAGCACGTCGCTTGCACCGTCGACCACACCGGCCACCCGGGCCAGTCGGGCCACGGTCTGCTCCACGAAAATGTCGCGGGTCTTGCAGGCCAGTCCTGCGGCACGGGCCCGCGTGACCACCTGCATCGACGAGATGCTGTCGCCGCCCAAATCGAAGAACGAGTCGTCGACACCCACTCGCTCCAGTCCGAGGACCTGGGCGTAAATGCCGGCCAAAATCTCCTCGACCGCGTCGCCCGGGGCGCGATACCGGTCGACGTCCTGATACTCCGGTGCGGGCAGGGCGCGGATATCGAGCTTTCCGTTGGGAGTCAGGGGCAGGCTGTCGATGGCCACGATGGCGCTCGGAACCATGTACGCCGGCAGTCGGTCGGCCAAGGTGTCGCGGGCACCCGCGGGATCGATGGTCCCGGTGATGTAACCCACCAGGCGCTTGTCCCCGGGACGGTCTTCGCGGGCGATCACGACCGCTTGCTCGACTCCATCGAGCGCAGAAAGGGCGGCTTGGACTTCGCCCAATTCGATTCGGTACCCGCGGATCTTGACCTGCTGGTCTGCCCGGCCCAGGTACTGCAGCTGCCCATCGGCGCCCCAGCACACCAGGTCCCCGGTGCGATACATCCGCGTCCCGGACTCGTCGAACGGGCACGCGACAAACCGGGAACCGGTCAATCCCGGCCGCCGCCAATATCCTGCTGCTACACCGGCGCCGGCGACATACAGCTCTCCGACCACCCCGGCGGGCACCGGGCGCAACGATGCATCGAGCACAAACAACCCGGCACCCGGAACCGGCGAGCCGATGGGTGCCACACCCGACCCGGCCCGCAGCGGCGCGCTGATCGCCGCGTACACCGTGGCCTCGGTCGGACCATAGGCGTTGATCATGACCCGCCCCGGGGCCCACCGGTCCACCAGCTCGGTCGGGCACGCCTCGCCGGCCACCACCAACGCCGTCTCCTCCAAACCGTCCGGCGACAACATGCCTGCCGCAGAAGGGGTTTGGCTCAACACGCTGACCCGCTCGGAGACCAGCAACGCGTGCAGGTCTTCCGGTGAACGAGCGACGTCTTCGGGCACCACGACCAACCGACCGCCGTGCAACAGCGCGCCGAAGATCTCCCACACCGACACATCGAAGGCCAACGAGTGCCACTGCGACCACACCTCGGTCGACGGCAGGCCACCACCGGCCGACACCAGCAGCTGGGTGGCGTTGTGATGCGTTACCGCAACACCTTTGGGGACACCGGTGGTGCCCGAGGTGTAGATGAAGTAGGCAATGCCGTCCGCGGCAGGCGCCGGGAGGCCCGCGACGGATTGCGCGTCCACGGCAACGTCGTTGACGTCGATGATCGCGATGTCCTGGCCGTCGAGCCGGTCCGCCAATTCGGCGGTGGTGATCGCGGCGACGGGTGTGGCGTCGGCAAGCACGAATCCGATCCGGGTCCCCGGTAGCGCCGGGTCGATCGGCAAGTAGGCCGCCCCGGTCTTCAGCACCGCAAGGATCGACACGATCGCCTCGGCCGAGCGCGAAAACAGCAGCGCCACAGACTGTCCCGGGCCCGCGCCATGGCCGGCCAACAGGTGCGCCAACCGATTCGACGCGTCGTCCAGCTCTCGGTAGCTCAGCGAGCGGCCGTCGCATACCACCGCAACGGCTTCCGGCGTGCGGATCACCTGCTGGGCGAACAGCTCTGGAATCGACACCGGGGCGGGCGGTGGTCCGGTCAGCACCGCCCGATTACCGAGCTCATCGAGGCGGGCGTGCTCAGCCTTGTCGAGCAGATCGATCGACGACAACGCCCGGGCAGGATCGGCCGTCATCGCCGTCAGCACTCGCCCCAGTCGTTCGACGAGCGTCTGAATGCTCTGCGCGTCAAACACATCGGTGCGGTATTCCACCGTCCCACCGATGCCGGCGGGCGAACCATCGGCATCCCAGCGTTCGGCCAGTGAAAGCGTCAGGTCCATCCGGGCGGTCTGAGTGTCGACCGGAAGCGGGGTGACCTGAACATCACCCAGAGACAACCCGGCGGCGGGGCCACCGGCATGCCCAGGCAGGTTCTGCCAGGCCAACATGACCTGCACCAGCGGGTGATGGGTCAAAGATCGGGTGGGGTTGAGCCGCTCGACGAGCACCTCGAAGGGCACATCTTGATGCTCGTAGGCAGCCAGGCTGCGCTGCCGCACCTGGGCCAGCAGATCGGTGCAGCTCGGGTCGCCGGCCACCTCGACACGCAACACCAATGTGTTGACGAACATGCCCACCAGATCGTCGAGCGCGGGGTCGCGCCGCCCGGCGATCGGGAACCCAACCGCGACGTCGGAATTGCCGCTGATTTTGGACAGCAGCACAGCCAGTGCGGCCTGCATCACCATGAAGCCGGTCGCATCGTGCTGACGAGCCATCGACGCGACCCGCTGTTGCAACTCGACCGGCCAGTCGACCTCCACGGTGGCTCCGCGCTGATCGGCGACCAGCGGGTAGGGCCGATCGGTGGGAAGCTGCAGCCGTTCGGGCATCCCGGCCAGCGCCTCCTGCCAGTACGCCAGCTGGGCCGCGATGGGGCTCTCGGTGTCGTCGAGTTCGCCGAATTGCGCACGCTGCCAGAGCGTGTAATCGACGTACTGAACGGGCAGATCCGCCCACTGCGGGGCTTGCCCGGCGCAGCGGCTGGCATACGCCACGCCCACGTCACGCACCAGCGGGGTGATGGACCACCCGTCGGCGGCAATGTGATGCACCGCGGCGACCAACACATGTTCGTCGTCGGCAACGCGGAAAAGGCTCGCCCGCAACGGAATGTCGGCGGCCAGGTCAAAAGTATGCAGCGCCGCGGCGCCGATCGCCTCCTTGCGCCGCGCTTCCGGCCAGGCCGCGGCGTCAACGACCTGCAAATCCAGCGCGACTCCGTCGACCGGCAACACCAGCTGCCGAGGTATCCCTTCGGGCGCGACGAACACAGTGCGCAGGCTCTCGTGGCGGGCCACGACGTCGGCGAGCGCAGCACCCAACGCCTCGACATCGAGGGGTCCGTCCAGCCGCAGTGCCGACGAGATGTTGTAAACCGGTGAAGGGCCTTGCAATTGATCAAGGAACCACAACCGGCTCTGCGCGAATGACAACGGAATCACCGCAGGTCGCTCGCTGGGCACCAGTGGTTCGAGCCAGCTGGCGCCCTCACCGATTCTGGTGGACAACTGGGCAACCGTGGGTGCCTCGAACACGCTGCGCACGACCAGGCCGGCATCCAGGTTGGAGTTGATTGCCGCGACCAATCGCATGGCCGAAATGCTGTCCCCGCCAAGCTCGAAGAAGGAGTCATCCACGCCTACCAGCCGAGGCGGTTCGACGCCGAGGACGTCGGCGTAGATGCCAACCAGGATTTCCTCGACCGCATTGCCGGGGGCCCGATACCGACCGGCGCTGTATTCGGGTGCCGGCAGAGCACGGGCGTCGAGCTTGCCGTTGACCGTCAACGGCAGCGCGTCCAACACGACCACCGCGGCCGGAACCATGTACGCCGGGAGCCGCTCGGCCAATGCGGCACGCGCCTGGCCCGGTTCGATGGTCCCGGTGACGTATCCGACCAGGCGCTTGTCGCCGGGGCGGTCTTCGCGGGCGATCGCCACCGCGTGCTCGACCCCGGCGAGCGCGGCCAGCGCGGCTTGCACCTCGCCGACCTCGATGCGGTACCCGCGGATCTTCACCTGCTCATCGGCACGGCCGAGGTAGTGCAGCTGGCCGTCGGCGCCCCAGCAGACCAGGTCCCCGGTGCGATACATCCGCGTTCCGGGCTCGCCGAACGGGCAGGCCAGGAACCGCGAGGCCGTCAGACCGGCCCGGCCAACATACCCGGCGGCCACGCCCTCGCCGGCCACGTACAACTCACCGACCACCCCGGCCGGCACCCGGCGCAACCGCCCGTCGAGCACAAATAAGGCCGCCCCGGGCACCGGTGAACCGATCGGTGCCCCCGACCCCGGTGTCAAAGGTGCGCTGATCGCCACGCACATCGACGTCTCGGTCGGGCCATAGCCATTGACCATCAGCCGCCCCGGCGCCCAGCGGTCGACCACCTCGGACGGGCACGCCTCGCCCGCCACCATCAAGGAGACCGACTCCAGGCCGTCTGGTGACAATGCAGCCAACGCCGATGGAGTCCTGGTGAGCATGCTGACCCGCTCGGCCACCATGAGTGCGTGGAAGTCGTTCGGAGAGCTGGCAACCGAATCGGGCACCACTACCAGACGGCCACCGCGCAGCAGCGCGCCGAAGATCTCCCAACTGGAGGCGTCGAACCCGAGTGAGTGACACTGCGTCCACACGCCCGCGGCGGGCAGTGCGGCGTCCAGCGACGACATCAGCTGGACAACGTTGTGGTGAGTGACCGCAACACCTTTGGGGACACCGGTGGTGCCGGACGTATAGATGAGATAGGCGATGTCGGCTGGCGCGGGCGCCGGCATGGCCGCGCTGGGTTGGGTGTGCACGGCAGGGTCGTTGACGTCGATGACGGCCAGGCCGAACCCGTCGAACCGCTCGGCCAGATCGGCGGTCGTGACCGCCGCGATCGGCCTGGCGTCGTCGAGCACGAATTCGATGCGGGTATCGGGAACCGCCGGGTCAATCGGCAGATAGGCCGCTCCGGTCTTGAGCACCGCCAACATCGCCGCGACAGCTTCGGCCGAACGCGAAAACAGCAGTGCCACAGACTGTCCCGGACCCACGCCCTGACTGGTCAACAGGTGGGCCAGTCGGTTGGCCACCTCGTCGAGCTCGCGGTATGTCACCGACAGGCCCCCACACACCACCGCCACCGCTTCCGGCGCGCGAGTTACCTGCTCGACGAACAACTCTGGAACCGAAATCCGCGCATCCACCGGTGCGGCCAACACCGCCCGGTTACCGATCTCGTCCAGCCGGGCATGCTCACGCCGATCGAGCAGATCCACCGACGACAATCGCCGCCCGGGATCGGCGGTCACCGCAACCAACACCCGCTGCAACCGCCCGATCATCGCCTCGATGCTGCTCGCGTCGAACACGTCGGTGCGGAATTCGACCCGCCCGCCGATTCCGGCGGGCTTACCGGCCTCGCTCCAGCGTTCGGCCAGGGAGAACACCAAATCCATTCGCGCCGAATGGCTGTCGATCGGCACGGACGTGGCCTGCAGGCCCTCCAATGCCAGACCAGCAGCCGGATCATCGTGACCGGCAAAGTTCTGCCAGGCCAACATCACCTGCACCAGCGGGTGATGGGTCAAAGATCGGGTGGGGTTGAGTCGCTCAACCAAGAGCTCGAACGGCACATCTTGATGCTCGAAAGCCTCCAGACTGCGCGCCTGGACCCGAGCCAACAGTTCGGCGAAGCTGGGATCACCGGCAACGTCGATCCGTAGCACGAGGGTGTTCACGAAGAAACCGACAAGCTCATCGAGTGCGGGGTCGCGGCGTCCCGCGATCGGGAATCCAACCGCCACATCGGGACTCGCGCTCACCTGAGAGAGCAGGACCGCCAGGGCGGCCTGCATCACCATGAAGCTGGTCGCATTGTGCTCACGGGCCACCCGAGCCACCTGCTGCTGCAGGTCGGCCGACCAGTCCACCTCGACGGTGGCGCCGCGCAGGTCGGCGGACCGGGGGTAGGGTCGATCGGTGGGCAGCTGCAGCCGGTCGGGCATCCCGGCCAGCGTCTGCTCCCAGTAGGCCAGCTGCGCGGCGATACGGCTGCCGCTGTCGTTGAGATCACCGAACTGCGCACGCTGCCACAGCGTGTAATCGGCGTACTGGACCGCCAATTCAGTCCACTCGGGGGCGTGCCCGGCGCAGCGGCTGGCATAGGCCACATTGAGATCAGCGCCGAACGGCATGAGCGACAAACCGTCGGCGGCGATGTGGTGCAGGACGATCACCAGCACGTGTTCGTTCGCGGCCACCGCGAAAAGCTCGGCACGCACCGGGATTTCGCTTGCCAGGTCGAACGCGTGGCCAACCGCCGCGCCAATGCCTTCGTCCAACTGCTCTGGCGACCACCCGGCGGCGTCGACAACGTGCCACCCGAGGTCGGCCCGATCGACGGGCACCACGACCTGCCGGGGTGTTCCCTCGTGGGAGGGGAACATCGTGCGCAAGCTCTCGTGGCGCCCCACCACATCGGACAACGCCGCACCGAGCGCCTCGGTGTCAAGCTGGCCACGCAGCCGCAACGCCGCCGCCATATTGTAAACCGGTGAAGGCCCCTGCAACTGGTCGATGAACCACAGCCGGTTCTGCGCGAACGACAGCGGAATCACCGCGGGCCGCTCCCCCGCCACCAACGGCTCCAACCGTCCCGAGCCCTCGCCGACGCGCAGTGCCAACTGCGCGACAGTGGGTGCCTCGAACACAGCGCGTACCGGAAGATCGACGTCCAGTGCGGCGTTGATCGCCGCGATCACCCGCATCGTCGACAGGGAGTCCCCACCCAAATCGAAGAACGAGTCGTCGACACCGACGCGCTCGACGCCGAGCACCTGCGCATAAACACCGGCCAGGACTTCCTCGGCCGGAGTCGCCGGAGCGCGGTAGTGGTCAACGTCCTGGTAGTCCGGTGCCGGCAAGGCGCGGGTATCGAGCTTGCCGTTGACCGTGAGCGGCAAACTCGGCAGCGCGACAACCGCGGCGGGGACCATGTACGCCGGCAGCCGCTCGCCCAGCGCGGCGCGTGCCTTCACCGGTTCGGCAGCCCCGGTGACGTAACCCACCAGACGTTTGTCCCCGGGGCTGTCCTCGCGGGCGACGACCACTGCCTGGTCCACCCCGTCGAGCGCGGACAGGGCGGCCTGGATTTCGCCGAGTTCGATGCGGTAGCCGCGGATCTTGACCTGTTCGTCGGCGCGGCCCAGATAACGCAGCTGCGCGTCGGGACCCCAGGACACCAGGTCCCCGGTGCGATACATGCGGGATCCCGGCGCCCCGAACGGGCACGCGACAAAGCGCGACGCGGTCAAATCGGGCCGACGCAAATAACCGCAGCCGACGCCGTCACCGGCCAGGTACAACTCGCCGACCACGCCCGCGGGCACCGGCCGCAACGAACCATCCAGCACAAAGAACGCGGCCCGCGACACCGGCGAGCCGATCGGCGGGAAGCCCGAGCCCGCCTTCAGTGGCGCACTCTTGGACGCCCACATCGTGGTTTCGGTCGGGCCGTAGACATTGACCATCACCCGGCCGGGTGCCCAACGATCCACCAGCTCGGGCGGGCAGGGCTCCGCACCGATCACCAATGCCGCGGATTCCAAACCCTCGGGCTCGAGAATGCCGACAGCAGAAGGCGTTTGGGTAAGCACCGTGACTTGCTCGCTGACCAGCAGGGCGTGGAACTCTTCCGGTGAGCGGGCCACAGAATCGGGCACCAGTACCAGGCGCCCGCCATGCAGCAGCGCGCCCCAGATCTCCCACACCGAGAAGTCGAACGAATACGAATGGAATTGCGTCCACACCTGATCCGGCGTCAGCGGCACGCCGATCTCCAGCGAATCGAAAAGCTGAACGACGTTATTATGCGTGACTGCAACACCTTTGGGCACACCGGTGGTGCCCGAGGTGTAGATGATGTGGGCGAGGTCATCGGGGGCCGGGCCCGCGGGCGCGGTGCTGGGTTGGGCGTGTACGGCGGGGTCGTCGACGTCAATCACCGACACATCGAACGCGTCGAGCCGGCTGGCCAACGCGCTGGTGGTCACCGCGGCGATGGGTGCGGCGTCGGCCAGCATGAACTCGATCCGCGCCGCAGGCAGCGCCGGGTCGATCGGCAGATAAGCGGCCCCGGACTTGAGCACCGCCAAGATCGCCACGATTGCCCCGGACGAACGCGAGAATGTCAGGGCGACAAATGAACCCGGACCGGCGCCCCGGCCGCGCAACAGGTGCGCCAACCGGTTCGCCGCCTCGTCGAGTTCTCGATATGTGATCGACCGGCCCTCGCCTACCAGCGCCACCGCCTCGGGTGTGCGGGCCGCCTGCGCGGCGAACAACATCGGCACCGACGCCGGCGCGGTGGGCCGGGTCAGCACCTCGCGATTGCCCCACCTCTGCAGCCGGGCGTGCTCAGCGGGATGCAGCAACTCCACCGTCGACAACCGCTGCTGGGGATCGGCCGTCACGGCCATCAACACCCGCTGCAACCGGTCGATCATCGCTTCGATACTGCCGGCGTCGAAAACGTCGGTGCGGTACTCGGCCATCACACCGATCCCGGCGTGCTCGCCGTCCTCGGTCCAGCGTTCGGCGAGGGAGAACGTCAAATCCATACGGGCGGTGTGGGTGTCGACCGGCATCGGCGTGACATGGAGATCGCCCAGAGGGAATCCGGCGGCGGGGTTGGCCTCGTGCCCGGAGAAGTTCTCCCAGCCCAACAGAACTTGGATCAGCGGATGATGGGTCAGGCTTCGGGCGGGGTTGAGCCGCTCCACCAGCAACTCGAAGGGCACATCCTGGTGTTCGAACGCAGCGAGGCTGCGCCGGCGCACCTGCGCGAGCAACTCGGCAAAGGTGGGATTTCCAGCCAGGTCGACGCGCAGCACCAAGGTGTTGACGAACATCCCAACCAGATCGTCCAGCACGGCGTCGCGGCGCCCGGCGATCGGGAATCCCACCGCCACATCGGTACTCGCGGTGATCTTGGAGAGCAGCGCCGCAAACGCGGCCTGAACCACCATGAAGCCGGTCGCGTTGTGCGAGCGGGCAACCCGCGCAATCTGCTGCTGCAGCTCCGCCGGCCAGTCCGCTGCCACCCGGGCGCCATGGTGATCCGCGACTGGCGGGTAGGGCCGATCGGTGGGAAGTTGCAGGCGTTCGGGCATCCCGCCCAGAGCCTTCTCCCAGAAGGCCAGTTGCGCGCCGATCGCGCTGTCGCTGTCGTCGGCATCGCCCAGTTGGGCGCGCTGCCACAAGGCGAAATCGGCATACTGCACCGGCAATTCGGCCCAGCCGGGAGCTCCACCGGCGCATCGGCTGGCATAGGCCACGCCCAGATCGCGCGCAAACGGCGTGATCGACGAGCCGTCGGCAGCGATGTGGTGCACCACGGCCACCAAAATGTGTTCGTCCGCAGTGACGGTGAAAAGGCTTGCGTGTAACGGGCTCTCATTTGCCAGGTCGAATGTGTAGCCCGCCGCGGCCTCGATGCCCTCGGCCAGCTGACTTGGCGACCATCGGCTGGCATCCACGACACGGTAGGCGAAGTCGGCCTGCTCGGCCGGGATCACAATCTGTTGCGGTATGCCCTCGGAGGAGGTGAATACCGTGCGCAGGCTTTCGTGGCGGGCCATCACATCCCGCAACGCCAGCGCCAGCGCATCGGGATCAAGCCGCCCGCGCAGCTGCAATTGAACGGCGATGTTGTAGATCGGCGAGGGCCCCTGCAGCTGGTCGATAAACCACAAGCGGTTCTGGGCAAACGACAGCGGAAGCAGCGCAGGACGCTCACCGGCCGCCAACGGCTCCAGCCGCGCCGCATCGCCACCGATACGGGGCGCCAACTGGGCAACCGTGGGCGCGTCGAAGACGGTGCGAACCGAAAGGTCGGTGTCCAGGGCGGAATTGACCGCGGACATCAGCCGCATCGCCGACAGCGAGTCACCACCGAGGTCGAAGAACGAGTCGTCGACGCCGACGCGTTCCAGCCCCAGCACCTGGGCGTAGATGCCGGCCAGGATTTCCTCGACAGCGCCGCCCGGAGCGCGGTAACTATCGGCGTCGTCATACTCGGGCGCCGGTAAGGCCCTGCGGTCGAGCTTGCCCGAGGACGTCAACGGGAACTCGTCGAGCACCATGATGTGCGACGGCACCATGAAGTCGGGCAGCCAATCGCTCAACCGCTGACGTACCGCGCCGATCTTGGTATTGGTACGGGGATCGTTGGCGTAGGCGGCGCGGCGGTGCGCCACGGCTGGTGGCAGATAAAGGTCGGTCACCGCCGCGAGGTGCTCGTCGTGAGCGATGAATACGGCATCGACGGTGCCGGGTCGGGTGCCCCAGGTGACGGCGACCTGGTATCCGGTGGCCTCACCGAGATAGTGCAGTTCTTCTGCGACGACGGCCTCGCCCATCTCGATGGCGCGGGCCTGGGCGTGCGCGTCGGCCACGGACAGCCCGGCGGCAAGGCCCTGTTCGATGGCGACATCGGTGGCCACTCCGGCGCGCGGGATGTCGAGGATACGAACGGCCGCGGGACCCTGGGAAGTCAACCGGTTCTGCAGACCGCGCAGGCCTGCGCATTGAGCCCACGCCCAAACCGGTGTGTCGGCCAGCGAGCGCACCGGCGCGGGGGATTTGTGGACGACGACGTCGTAGCGATACCGGCTGAGTTCGTTATCGCCCAGTCCGCGCTTGATTCGGATGTCGAGTCCGGCCACCGCTGGCTGATCAGCCGCCCAAGCACTGAAAAACTCTGGCGCCAAAAGCAATTCGGGCTCACCGAGCATAGCGTGATGAACCCGTTGACGGATCTCGGCGCTGTCGGCGCCGGGTGTGCGAGCGAGCGCGATTCCGGTCTGGAACGCGCCCTGCAGGTTGTGGTTACGGATGTCGCCAAGGAACAGCGAGCCGGCAGGGGCGAGCAGCTCCATGGCGGTCTCGATGAGGTCGGCCAGATACCCCGCATTCGGGAAGTATTGGACGACCGAGTTCACGATGATGGTGTCGAAGTAGCCGCGCTGCAGTCCCTCGGTGACATGCGCGGGCTGGGCCCGTAGCTCTACCCGATCACGCCACGGAAGCTGCAGCCGCTCCAGCGAGTTGCGGAGGTTGTCGATCGCCACGGCCGACATATCGGTCGCGACATAGCGTTCGCACTGCGGGGCGACCTGTGACAACAGCAGCCCGGAGCCGGCACCGATTTCCAGCACTCGCCTGGGCTGCAGGGACATGATGCGGTCGACCGTGGCCGCGCGCCATTCCGCCATCTCCTCGAGCGGAATCGGATCGCCGGTGTAGCTGCTGTTCCAGCCCCGGAAGTCCATGCCGAACTTCGGCGCCTCATCGCCGCCGTAGAGCTCGTCATAAATGTTTTGCCACTCTTCGACGATTTCGGCGTCGTTGTCGGGGGTCTCGTCGTGATTGAGGGTGATGTAGCCGATGAGGTGAGCGCCGCCGGTGGCGTTGTGATGCACGGTGGCGGCGGCCTGCAGGACCTGCGGGCAGGCCAGCAGGGTGCTTTCGATTTCACCCAGTTCGATGCGCTGCCCGCGCAGTTTGATCTGATTGTCGGCGCGGCCCAGATACTCGAGGGCGCCGTCGGGCGTCCACCGCACGAGGTCTCCACTGCGGTACATTCGCGTCCCGACGTCGCCAAAGGGGTTGGCCACGAATCGTTCTGCGGTCAACCCGACGCGACCGATATAGCCGTGTGCCAGGGCGGGCCCAGCCAGATAGAGCTCACCCACCACCCCGACCGGAGCCGGCTTCAGCCAGGCGTCCAGCACCAATGCGCGCACGCCCGGGATCGGCGCGCCGATGGGGACCGGCTGCCCCGCCGACAGCCGCGAGGTCCCGGTTACCCAGATAGTGGTCTCGGTAGGGCCGTAGGCATTGAACATCCACCGGCCCGGTGCCCAGGCAGAGACCAGCTCCGGCGGGCACGCCTCTCCCACGGTGATGATCGTGTCGAGTCCGCCCAGCTGGTCGTGCTCCAGCGACGACAGCACCGTCGGGGTCAGCACCGCGGCGCTGACCCGCTGGGTCTGCGCCAGTGCGGTCAACGGCTCCGCGGCATACACATTCGGCGGTGCCACCACGAGCGTCGACTCCGTCACCGGCGCCAACAGGATCTCGAAGAGCGACGCATCAAAGGTTGGTGCGGCGACCATCAACACCCGCGCACCGGAATCGGGTCCGAACAACTCGCGTTGCGCGACCGCCATCCCGAGCAGACCGGCATGGCTCACCGCGACCCCCTTGGGCGCACCGGTGGACCCCGACGTGAAGATCACATATGCGGTGTTGTGCACCTCGAGCGCAGCGCGACGATCGGCGTCGGTGATCGGCTCGGCGGACCGCCCGGACAAGTCGAGACCGTCGACGCGCAGCACTGGGCGGGACCCGGCCGCAGCCAAAGCATCGCTGCCGCAAGTCAATACGCATACCGTCGCGACCTCGTCCAGCACGCTCGCGATGCGCTCGACGGGCTGGGCTGGATCTACCGGTACATAGACGCCACCAGCCTTGACCACCGCCCACCACGCGACCACCAACTCCGCGCAGCGATCCATCGCCACGCCGACCGCGCGTTCGGGGCCCGTGCCGGCGTCGATGAGCACCCGCGCCAGCCGCGTCGACCACTCGTCAAGCTCGCGGTACGAGAACTCCCGGTCACCGTCGACCAGCGCCACCGCGTCCGGGATCGCCGCCACCGCCGGAGCCAACAACTGCGTTGCCAGCCCGATCGGTGCCTGCACTCCGGCGCCAGACCACTTGGACAGCAACAGATCACGCTCGCCGGCGTCCAGCAGATCGACCGTCGACAGCCGCCGTTTCGGATCGGCGGTCATCGCCACCAACACCCGTCGCAACCGGTCGATCAGTTTCTGGATGTCCGCCTCGTCGAAGATATCCGTATCGAATTCGACGCGCAGGTCCAGCTCGCGACCGGGCAGCGCCTCGATCGTCAGCGGGAAGTGGTTGTACTCGCGGTTGACGATGTCGGTGATGCCCAACTCGTTGATGCTCGCCATTGCCGCGGCGTCGACCGGGTAGTTCTCGTAGACGAAAGCGGTATCGAAAAGTCTTTCGTGGCCGGTGATCCGGTGAATCTCGCTGAGCGCGAGATGCTGGTGCTCGATGGTGTCATTGTGGTCGTTCTGCAGCTGGCGCAGCAGGTCTGCGGTGGTGGTCTCCGTTGTGATGGTCGCCCGCACCGGCACCGTGTTGATCAGCAGCCCGACCATCGATTCCGCGCCGGCAACTTCCAGATCGCCCGCTCGGGACCGCGCGGTGCCGAACACGACATCGTGCTGGCCGGTCAACGAGGTCAACAGCAGTGCGTAGGCGCCCTGCAACACGGTGCTGACGGTGGTGTGACACAAGCGGGCGACCTCGCTGAGGGCCCGCGTGGTCTGCTCCGGCACCCGAACGGAGTGAAAACCTCGGCGTCCCAGTCCCAGCGCATCCTGTGGACCGACCAAGGTGGGGTTCTCAAAGCCGTCCATCAGTTGGCCCCAGGCCGCGCGGGCGGCGTCGAGGTCACGTTCGGCCAGCCAGGTGATGAAGCTGCGATACGGGGCGGCGGCGGGCAGGCGCTGCCCGTAATAACCGGTGAAGATTTCGCGCAGCAAGATCGGCAGCGACCAGCCGTCGAGCACGATGTGGTGATTGGTCAGCACGAACTGATGCCGCCGCTCAGCGGTGCGGATGAGCAGCGCTCGGAAAGCGGGCTGGTCGGCGAAATCACACACCGCGGCGCGCTCGTCGGCGCACAAGCGCTGAATCTGCTCATCGCTGTCGGCGTCGTCGGCGCCGAGCTCGAGATAACGCCACTCCACGGCGGGATCGGCCGGAATGATCTGCACCGGCTCGTCGAAGTCGTCGCAGAATTTGGCCACCAGGTGCGGATGGCGGGTGATCACCGTTTGCACCGCTTCCCGCAGCCGCTGCGGATCCAGCGGGCCGGTCATGGTGAAGTCGAGCTGCACCGCATACATATCGGCGTCACCGTCGTGCGCGGCGCCGGAATGGAATAGCAGCCCCTGCTGCAGCGGGGTCAACGGCAAAATGTCGGCAATCTCGTGTTGCCGCTGCAGCTCATCGATCTGCTGCTGGGTCAGCTTGGCAGGCGCGATGTCCGAAGGCGTCAGACCGCCCCCGCCGCGGCGCACGTGTGCGCCGACGCCGGCCAGGGCGTCGAACCACAACTGGCTCAGCCGGGCGACCGCCTCGTGGTTCAGAGCCGATGGCGCCCACGTCCAGTTGGCATGCAGCTCCGGGCCGGTGTCGCCATCGACGATGACGGCGTTGACCTCGCACGTGTGCGCCAACGGCATGGGCACCGCCGCGGCAGCGTCCGCCATCGACATGCCCTCGGGCCCGATCCACCACATGTCGCCGGATGCCTGGACCGCCGCACCCAGGCGCCCCAGATAGTTGAAGCCGATCGCCGGGTCCGCGTGGTTCAGGTCGACGTCGTCGTTGAGGTAACGCAACAGGCCGTAGCTCAGTGGGTCCGGCAGGGCACGAAGTTGCTCTTTGGCGTCTTTGATCAGCGGCCCGAGCGCGGCCTCGCCGGCGACTACCTGCGGCCAGGAAACCCCGCCAAGCACCAGCGACACGGGGTGCTTGGCGGTGAACCATCCCACCGTGCGCGACAGGTCAACCTCAGCGGCCAGCTCCTCGTGTCGCCCGTGGCCTTCGACGTCGATACCGATCGGCGTGCCACGGCTGTCCAGAAATTCGGCGCAGGCCAACCCGAAGGCGATCAACAAGATGTCGTGTATCCCGGCGTGGAAGGCGGCGGGCACCTCACCCAGCAGCATGCCGGTGGTCTCGGGATCCAGTGACACCGAAAGGTTTTGGGCCGTCGCATACGTATCCACAGCCGGGTTCACTGCCGGCAGCGCCAGCGGGGTCGCCGCCACCCGCTTCCAGGCATCCGCCTGCTCTGTCACCGTGTGCGCGTGGTCAGCAAGCACCGACGCCCACTGGGCGAACGACGTCCCGGTCGCGGGCAACGCCACCGGCTGTCCCCCACCGTGCTGGGCCCATGCGGTGTTGAGATCCTCCAGCAGAATCCACCAGGACACCGCATCGACGCCCAAGTGGTGGATGCTCAACACCAGTTGGCTGGTGGAGTCGATCCACAACGCGCTCAGCATCACCCCGGCCGCCGGGTTCAGCCGCGACCGGGTTTCCACCAGTGCCTCATCGGATAAGGCATCCGTGCTGCGCAGGCAATCGCGCGCATCGACCGTTCCTGGCTCGGGAACCGACAACGCCCACCCGCCGGCGCCGTCGTCCTCGACCCGCAGCCGCAACATGGCGTGCCGATCGAGCAAGGCCTGCAGCACCACGACCACGTCGGCCTCGGTAGCTCCTGCGGGAGCCTCCACCAGCACCGTCTGATTGAACTGCTCGATCGGACCCTCAATGTTTTTCAGCCAGCGCATGATTGGGGTGGCCACCACGGGCCCGACACCCTCATCGACCGGGCCGGCTTGGCTATCGGCCACGGTGGCCACCCGGGCCAGCCCGGCCACGGTCTGCTCTACGAACACATCGCGAGGCCGGCACAGCAGGCCGGCGGCGCGTGCCCGGGCCACCACCTGCATCGACAAGATGCTGTCGCCGCCCAGCTCGAAGAACGAATCGTCGACGCCGACGCGCTCCACACGCAGGACCTCGGCGTAGATGGCGGCAAGGATCTCCTCGACGGGGCTGGCCGGCGCGCGATACTCACCACCGGCGTACTCCGGCGCCGGAAGGGCACGGACATTGAGTTTGCCGCTGGGGGTCAGCGGCAGCTCGTCCAGCACCATTACCGCCGCGGGAACCATGTAGGTCGGCAGCCGCTCGGTGAGCACACTACGTACGTCGGCCGGGTCCGCGGTCCCGGTGATGTAGCCGACGAGGCGGTTGATCCCAGGGCGGTCTTCGCGTGCGATCACCGCCGCCTGCTTGACGCCGTCGAGTCCCGCCAGCGCCGCCTGCACCTCGCCGAGCTCGATGCGATGCCCGCGGATCTTGATCTGGTCGTCGGCGCGTCCGAGACACTGCAACTGCCCGTCGGCGCCCCATCGCACCAGGTCCCCGGTGCGATACATCCGGGTGCCCACGCCTCCGAAAGGACATGCCACGAAACGCGACGCGGTCAGGTCGGACCGGCCCACATACCCCGCCCCGACGCCGCTACCGCCCACGTACAACTCACCGACCACGCCCGCCGGGACTGGCTGCAGCCACCTGTCGAGGACGAACAGCGCCGCGCCCGGCACCGGAGTGCCGATCGGCGGTGGTCCCGACCCCGCGGTCAAGGGGTCACTGATCGACACACACATGGTGGTCTCGGTGGGGCCGTAGGCGTTGATCATCACCCGGCCAGGCGCCCACTGATCCACCACCTCGGCGGGACAGACCTCACCGCCCATCACCAGTGTCATCGATTCCAAACCCTCGGGCGCCAACATGGCTACAGCAGAGGGTGTTTGGGTGAGCACGTTGACCTGCTGCGAAATCAGCAAGTCGTGGAACTCGTCCGGGGAGCCAGTGACCGCCTCGGACACCACGACGAGCCGGCCGCCGGACAACAGCGCACCGAAGATTTCCCATACCGAGAAGTCAAAGGCGTACGAATGGCACTGTGTCCAGACCTGATTGGCGGGCAGGCCGGCATCCAATGATTTCAACAACTGGGTGACGTTGTCGTGGGTGATGGCCACACCCTTGGGGGTGCCGGTGGTGCCCGACGTGTAAATCAGATAGGCGAGATCGTCCGGCGACGGCTCCGGCGACGGCAACGCCGAGGCGGGCTCGATCTCGAGGCGGGGATCGTCGATGTCTACGACCAACAGCCCATACGCGCCCAGCCGATCGGCCAGCGCGCCGGTGGTTATGGCGGCCGTCGGTGCGGCGTCGGTGAGCATGAACTCGATCCGGGCCGCCGGGTGCGCCGGGTCGATCGGCAGGTAGGCCGCCCCGGTTTTCAGCACCGCCAGCATGGCCACGATCGCCTTAGGCGAGCGGCCAAACAGCAATGCCACCCGCTCGCCGCGACCAACACCGTTTCTGATCAGCAAGTGCGCCACGCGATTCGACGCCTCGTCGAGCTCCTGGTAGGTCCATTCGCGGCCCTCGGCGCTGATCGCGACCGCATGAGGGGCGCGGTCGACCACCGCGCCGAACGCCGCGGGAACCGACACCGGCGCGGCCGCGGGTCGGGTCAACGCTGCCCGATTGCCCATCTCGTCCAACCGGGCACGCTCCGATTCGACGAGCACGCTCAGCGACGACAGCGACAGGTCAGGGTCGGCCGTCATCGCGGCGAGCACTCGCTCCAGCCGCTGCACTAAGTCGGTGGCGGCAAAATTCGAAAAGGGTTGTCCCGCACCGACCGTGCTCAGCGAATTCTGACCACCGAATCCCAGGAAGAACAGTCCGAAATGAGCTACCGGGCCAAAGGTGGTGAAGGTCGCCGTCGCCGGAACTCCGGCCAGATCCAAGGCAAGTCGGGCGAGGATGAAATTGACAACGACCCGATTCCCTGCCCGACGGGGGTCCCGAAGACCGCTCTCGCCGCTGAGGGTGTGTACGGGAAATCGCTGGTGGTGCAACGCTTCTCGGGTCCGCTTGTCCACATGCTGGCAAAACGCACCAAACGTCGACGAAGCCGACGTCGTCAACACCAGCGGGACCACCCCGGTGATCATCCCGGCAAGGGTTTTCGACTCCGGCCGCACCCGCCTGCTGACCGGGAAGTCGAGCACCACCTCGTCCGCTCCGTCATCACCGTACGCACGCACCAGCAGCGCGCACGCCGCGGTGATCACCGACGATTGACGGACGCCCAATCGTTTGGCGAGCTGCTTGATTCGGGCGAGGGTGGACGGGTCCAACTGCGCCGGCTCCGAGGGCCAGTACGAAACCGGATCGTCCGCACCGGGGGGCGACGAGTACTCCGGTCCGCTTTCGGCAGGAAGGTTCTCGGCCCAGTAGGCCCGATCCTCGAGATAGTCGTTGGACGCTTCGTACTCCAACTCCAGGCCAATGAGGTCACGCAGCGAGCCGAAGAAGGCGGGCGAAATGGGCGAACCGTTAACCAATGCGGAGTAGATGGCCGCGATACGCCGACCTAACAGCCCAATGCCGGAGCCATCGACGTTTATGTGGTGCAGGCAGGCGAACCAGTAATATTCGGTAGGCCCCGTTTGGAATAAGGCAAATTTCATCAACAGGTCGTTAAGCGGCATCGGCGTGGATTGGATCGCCGTCGCCATCTCACGGGCTTCGCGCGCGGGATCGTCCGAGCCCGTCAAGTCATACAAATCCAGCGTGATGTCGGGGTTATCGATCGCCCTTTGGAATACCTGGCCATCGACTTCGAAGAAAGTGGCACGAAGTGGTTCGGCCTCTTGCATCGCTTGTTTAATTGCCTGCTCGAGTAGATCAGCACGGACGGGTCCATCGATTCGGACGAATTGGCCGAGATGCCACTGAGCACCCGAGCGCCCCGTCTGCTGGGAAAGCCATATGTCGAGCTGCCCGCGTGTCAGCGGGAGCGCTCGGTCATCTATTTCCAACTCAGATCCCCCCGAACTTCAGAACTTGACCGGATCCCCGTACCCGGACGGTCTACGTCTCAGAAGCTCGGCTGTGCCAATCTTTCGCGCAGACTCTTCGAACGTATATCAGTCCAATTTCGGTCGACGTAGTCGAGACACGCTGTGCGGCTGGCTTTTCCGTAAACGACCTGCCAGCCGGCGGGGACATCCGCGAAGTCTGGCCATAAACTGTGTTGCTTCTCACTGTTGATAAGGACGAAGAAGCCGCCGTTGGCGTCATCGAACGGATTGGTCTGCATCGAATTGCCCCCTATAAGCGCGGCGCGCCGAGCCAGCACATTCCAGGCACGGCGCGACTTGCGAGCGATCACTCTCGCTCACAAGGTCAATGAAGGTCAAACTGTAACTCGCGGTGCTAGTTTCGATGCGACCGTCTACGTTGGCGTCAAATCCCAACTCACCAGATCGCTTTGTACCCGCCGCGTCGCCGAGCGAAACCTCGGCACCCCGTTGATTTCTCGGTTCCTAACAGATTCACAGCGACCACTGGTCACTGCGCTCGTGTCATCTAATCGGCCACAAATGAACACAGTTCGCCGGACGATGGCGCGTCGATGCCGACAAGCAAGTTCTAGCATCGCATTTCAGGCCGACAATTGACGTCGCTGCTAATTGCTGTCGCCCGAGTCGTACCGCAACGCCGATGGCAGTCGCCGGTTTGGCGCCGATCGCCCGGGTAATGTTGCACCAATGTGGGGGTCGGTGCTCGGGTTGGCGCTGCTGGCCGCACTCAACCCGATGCGTCTCGGCCTTGCCCTTCTGATGATCTCCCGGCCACGACCCGGGCCGAATCTGCTGGCCTACTGGGCGGGCGGCCTGACGGTGTGCGTTCCGGAGTTGCTTGTTCCCCTGATTGTGCTGCATTTCACACCGATGTTCGGGTCTGTCCGGCACGACTCCCCCACCCGCACAACACATTCCACCCTCGCCCACATCCAGATCGGCATAGGTGCGATCGGGCTCACAATCGCTGCGGTCATCGCGGCGCGGTTCTTCGCCCGCCCGCGCGTGCCCCAACCGGCGCCGGGCGGCGGCGCGTCGGGCGCGACGCTGGACTCAGCGGCCCCGCCGGCAATCCGGCGTCTGCTCGGAGGCGCGCAGGGCCCTCCGACGGAGGACGAGTCCATGATGCGGCGGCTGCTGCGCCGCAGCCATGACGCGTGGCAGAACGGATCCTTGTGGATCGCGTGGGTGATCGGCCTCGCATCGGTTCCGGTCGACGGGGTGCTGTTCATGGTCGCGATCATCATGGCGTCGGGAGCCACGGTCACCGCGCAGGTCGGCGCCGCCATCGCGTTCGTCGTCGTGATGTATGTAGCCGTGGAGATCATCCTGGTCGGCTATCTGATCGCGCCGGTGAAGACGCACTCCTTTGTCCGGGCCCTGCATGACTGGGTGCTGACCTACCGTCGACAGATATTGGTGACCATGTTCACCGTGGTTGGGGTCTCGCAGCTCGCGGAGGGCATCGGCAACATGTGAGCTACGGCCCCTGATCGACCGCACTCAAAGCTCGTGAGATGTACCGTTCGACAATGCATGTCGACGCGATGACCGCTCCTCAGCCCTTGGGACGGATGGGCGACATCGCCCGGCGTACGCAGGCGTCGGGCTTCTCCGGCCTTCTTTTCACCGAGACCGGACGTACTGCCTATCTCAACGCCGCCGTGGCATCTCAGGCCGCGCCCGGTCTGGAGCTCTCGACCGGCGTTGCGGTCGCCTTTCCCCGCAGTCCGTTCGTCACCGCGGCCAACGCGTGGGAGCTACAGGAGGCGACCAATGGAAGATTCCGCCTGGGTCTTGGCACCCAAGTGCGCACCCATGTCGTGCGGCGATACGGCACGACCTTCGATCACCCAGGCCCGCGCCTGCGCGATTACGCGCTCGCGGTGAAAGCCTGTTTCTCGGCTTTCCGGACGGGACAACTCGATCACCACGGCGAGTTCTACGACCTCGACTTCATCACTCCGCAGTGGAGTCCGGGGCCCATCGATGCGCCCGATCCCAAAGTCGACGTCGCCGCGGTCAACCCCTGGATGTTGCGGATGGCAGGCGAAGTGGCGGACGGAGTTCATGTCCATCCCCTGGGTGAACCCGGCTACCTGGCGCGCCACGTGCTACCTAATCTTGCCGAGGGCGCGGCGAAATCGGATCGCTCGCCGTCCGACGTCGCGGTGATCGTGCCCGTCATGACGATCGTCGGCGACACCGAGGACGAACGGCGCACAGAGCGTGAACTCGCCCGGGCGAGCATCAGCTTTTATGCCAGCACACCCAACTATTCATTTATTTTGGACGAGGCTGGATTCGAAGGAACGACGGCGCGAATTCGCGAGAAGCAAAAGCGCGGCGACTTCAAAGGCATGGCGTCGGAAATCACCGATAAACACCTTGCCGTCTTTGCCACGGAATCGACCTGGGACGGTCTGGAGGACGCCCTTGTCGACAAGTACGCAGGAATCGCGACTCGTATCGTCCTGTACAACGCGCTCGCCGACCTCGACCGGCTCGAGCGATATGGTGCCGTCGCGCAACGCATTTCGTCTCGATGTGCGACACGCTGAGACCAGGGTCTAATTACGCTGCGGATCAGTTGAATTGAATGCATCCGCTCCGCTCGCGGGTGGCTCAGCTGGCGTTGAGCGCCGGACAATCCGCGTAGCGGGCGGCGTCGATCAGGGCGTCGGCGCGCTCGCCGGCCTGGTCCACGTCCATCCCGGTCAGATCGGAATTGTTGGCGTTTTCCGCTGCCGCAACGATTTGACGACGTGACCAGCCCTGCTGCAGCGCAGAACATATCGTCTTTTCGGTGTGGTTTGGGTGGACGGGCCAGTCGGGAGCGAAGGCAATCGGATCAGCGTGAGCCGTAGCGACTGTGCCGGGCATAGCAACAACGGCCAAAGCAAACATCAAGGGTATGGCCGAAAGCAATTTCTTCATGGTCGCCGACCGTACGCAGGCTAACCGAGAGCCAGCTGGTTCCTGACTGTGTGAACGTTAGGAAAACACTTGGTGCAAGTAGCAACAGAGCCGGTCCCCATAAGCGGCACCCGGAAGGTTGCGTGCGGCCTGACGTTGCGCTATGAGCGAATTGTGATGTGCCGGTAACCCGGCCGAACTCTGACCGCTTAACTCTTTTCTTTGCGCAGATACCCAGCACATTCTCAGCGGGATCAAGGATGTGTTGCGGCTACGCGGAGCCGCCGTAGCTCCACCCGATCCGCCGAACCCGAGATGGCGAAGTTGGCCACACGCGTTGCAGACGACACTAAAGTGCTGTTCGTGGCCAGAGACGTGTTAGCCAAGGGCCGGGACCGCTGGTTGGCGATCCCGGCGTCGCTCGTTGTCTCCGCCGCGATGATCTACGCGCAAAGCACGGAGCATCCGAGCCGGGTCGAAACTCCGGCGGCGGCACCCTCAGCTCCGGTGGCGGGCCCGTCGATTCCGCCATTTGTGCCGACCAGCGCGCCGCACATCGCCAGTCCCGCCGAGGCGGAGTCGTTGGCGGCAAGCGCCCCGGCCGCGGCGCAGCCATTCCAGGTCGCGCTACCGGCCGGCGTCGCGTCCGAGGACAGGCTGCAGGTCAAGACCATCTGGGCGGCCCGCGCCATCAGCTTGTTGTTTCCGCAGATCAAGACGATTTACGGGTACCGCCAGGATCCCCTGCCATGGCATCCCAACGGGTTGGCGATCGACGTGATGATCCCGAACCATGAAAGTCCCGAAGGAATTGAACTCGGCAATCAAATCGCCGGGTATGCGCTGGCAAATGCCAAACGCTGGGGAATCAACCATGTGATCTGGCGGCAAAAGATTTACCCGGGTGTCGGCGCGGGGAGCTGGACGGCGGACTTGGGTTCAGAGACCGCCAACCACTACGACCACGTACACATCGCCACGGACGGCGGCGGGTATCCGACCGGGAGAGAGATCTACTATATCGGATCCATGACCGCCTCACCGCCAGGGTGAGTTTCGGAATCTCTAGAAGGCCACTGACGTGCATCCGCTGCGGCCCGAATGTGGGGCGGACGGCACCGACTAGACCGCAACTGCGTGCCGGCCTTCCTCGATCCCCGGGTCAGTCGGTGCGCAATCCGCGGGCGCGCTTGTTGGCGTACATGTGCTCGTCGGCCAGGCGCATCAGGTCCTGCTGACCGGCGGCAATGCCTGCGCTGAAGCCCACCGAACGGCCCACCTCGGCCCAGCGCTCGCGCAGGCGGACAAGAGTCTGTTCGGCCTCCGCAGAATCGGCGCCGACCAGCATGAGCAGGAATTCGTCGCCGCCAATGCGGAACACGATGTCACCCTCGCGCACGCACCACCGCAGCGCGTCGGCGAAATCAACGAGGAGCTTGTCGCCGGCCTCGTGGCCGTGGCGGTCGTTGTAGTTCTTGAAGTTGTCCAGGTCGATGAGTACGACAGCCGATTCGCTGGCGTGCATCGACAGCTGGGGCCCGAGCGTGCTCCGGTCTCGCAGCTGGGTGAGCGCGTCAGTGTGGGCGATCTCGCGGAGCAGCGCACTCTGGGCCTCGAGTTGGGCGATCAGCCAGGCCGGGACCTCCGCGACGAGCATCCACATGACCGCAGCCGACACCACGATCGGCAACGATTCGGGGAGAGCCTTGCCGCCGCCCACGACGAACGCCACGACCCCGAACGGGACGACGGCAAGCGACCGCCAGCGTGGGCAGGTGAGACCGACGTAGACGAACGAAATCGTGATTGTCCCGGGCAGGTTGCGAGTGGCGGCCGGCTCAACGACCCCGACGAGGACGGTGACGACGAGAGCCGCTACCGGCCACCCGACGAGCAGCACGCGCAGCTCCTGCCAGCCGCAGAGGCGGCCGACGACGGCGACGATGATTCCCAGCAGCGCCGCCGCGGCGAGGAGCTGATACAGCCGGGGATCGACGCGGGCACCGGCGACGTAGGTTCCGGCGACCGCGTACAGCGCGAGCACCGCGAGGTAGGCCGCCAGCCCGATGGCATGCCAGCGCGGCGCGAATGGCTGGGGGTCGGCGCGCCAAGACACGTGCTCAGGATAAAGCCGCCGACCACGTGTTACGTGGTGATCCCGGGGTGCTGGGTGTTACAGGCCGAGCAGGCGACGCTTCTGATGGGTGAATTCCTCGTCGGTCATCAATCCCTCGTCGCGCAGCCTGCCGAGGTCGCGTATCTCGGCAGCGACTCCCGTCACGGCGATATGCGGCGAGGTCTGCGGCTCTGCGTCGTGAGCGTCAGACGCGGCGTCGTCGGCGGCGGGTGCGGCCACCCGCTTCTCTGCACCACCCGCCCTGGCCGGTTCGCGGCGACGCGGGCCAAAGGCATCGGTCATCGAACGCGCCGCCGTGCTCGCCAGGGCCACCTCGCTCAGCGCGCTCGATGATCCTGATGTCAGCAGCTGCTCGCCGGCAGCGACGCTGGTGGCCGGCAACGCCAGCGCCATCGGGCGCACCGCGGGCGTCGCGGCCGCCCACGTCGGCGGGACCGAAAGTGCGCCAACCGTTTTCGCCTCACCCAGTCCACCGAGCACCGTCGTCGACGTCACGTTCTGGGGCCCCGCCACCAGCGCCGCCGGGCCCTCAGGCGAGATTCCGCCGACCAACTGCCAGTTACTGACAATATCGTCGGTGTGGATACCGGTCTCCGCACCGATGAGGTCGATAGGCATCGATACCACCCCCAATGGGGATATTGGGGCATCAATGCCGAATGCAATGAAGTCCGAGCCCAAGCCCAAGAGGTCCAGCGGCGTCAACGCGGTACCGCCGTTGAGGGCGGCGCCCGCCGAGCCTACCGAGCCCAGTACTGAGGAAGGCGACGTTGCGGCATTCGATACGACACTCTGCGCCGTTCCCGCCGAGGTACCGGCGGCCTGGGTTACCGCGGTTGCCTGGCCCGCCTGCCCCGCTGGGTTGGTGTTCTGCTGGGGTGAGCTGAACGGTGTCATCTGGGTGGCCGCGGCCGAGGCGCCCGAGTAGCCGGACATCGCGCCGACGTCCTGGGCCCACATCTCTCCGTATTGGGTTTCGGTGGCCGCGATGGCAGGGGTGTTCTGCCCCAACACATTTGTGGCAACCAGCTGCATCAGCAGGGCGCGGTTGGCGGCAACCTCCTCCGGCGGCACCGTGGCCGCAAATGCCGCCTCGTAAGCGCTTGCCGCCGCGATCGCCTGGCTGGCCGTTTGGTCGGCCTGGGCGGCGGTGGCACTCATCCACCCGGCGTAGGACGCGGCCGCCGCAGCCATCGAGACCGACGAGGGGCCCAGCCACTGCCCCGTCGTGAGCCCCGAGACCACCGACTGGTAGGAGCTCGCCGTCGAATACAGTTCGCTGGCTAGCGATTCCCACGCCGCAGCGGCGGCGAGCATCGGCCCCGAACCCGGGCCGGCGTACATCCTGGCGGAGTTGACCTCCGGCGGCAGCGTCGCAAAGTCCATTGCACGCCAGGCCTATTCGAACGTGGTGAAGTAACTGGCGCCAGCGTCGCGAGAGTGGCGCGCCGACTTTCCGGCCACGTCAAACATGAAAATCCCCTCCGAAGATCTGTGAGCAATGCCCGACTTATCCGAGCAAAACGAAGTCCGGCTGCTGCTGACTTTCGCTATGTTGCAACAGAGTCCAGCTGTCTTCTCAACTGGCCTTGACCTCGTGGCTATCGTGTTGGCATCCGACTGTTCCGTGTGCACCATCTGTAACTGTCTGGGCAGAAGGCTGCCCCTTGCGCAGGGTCTCCACCAGTTCGCGGTACGGACCGACGAGATAGACCGTGTCGCCGGCCTCAAGCCGGGAGTCGCGGCGCGGATGCAATCGAACCGGCGCGTCCTCCCTGGTGACCGCGATGACTCGAGTTTGTGTCGACACTTCGAACATCTGCACGCCATCGAGTTCACTGCCGGGCTGCACGTACATCCCGCCGACCATGAACGATCGGTTTCCGACCGAAAACGTCCCCATCACCTGTAGACCCAGCGCAGCACCGATGAACCACGGAGCGGCGAGTTCGACTGTGGAACGGACGTTTTCGAAGCCGAATCGCTGGGCGACCG
Source organism: Mycobacterium numidiamassiliense (assembly GCF_900157365.1). Lineage (GTDB taxonomy): Bacteria > Actinomycetota > Actinomycetes > Mycobacteriales > Mycobacteriaceae > Mycobacterium > Mycobacterium numidiamassiliense. Next base: position 3,585,004 of record NZ_FUEZ01000004.1, read on the forward strand.
CAGATCCCAGGTCGTGGTCGTACACCCGCAGCACCAACGGAACCTCGCCCCATCGATTGCCGTCCGGTGCCGGTTGTGCGGCCAACATTTCGCGGATCACGATGCCGGTCTCGATATTGATCATGTCGTCGCGGGTCAGCACCGCTACCGCACGAGCGGTGTCGACCCTGGCCGCTTCCAACGTCTGGCGTAATGTCGCGTCCCCGAAGATGACTGGCACGTCAAGCTCGACCGTCGTCGACAAGAAAGAGTTGCTCTGGTCGCGTTCAACCACCACGACGTCGTACCCGGCTTTGGCCAGATCGGTAACGACGCGAACGCCCAGCGCGCTCAGCCCGACGACGATGATGTGGTTGCGCAAGTGACGCACCCGCGGGCGTGCGGACAGCATGAGGAAGCGGCGCGACAGCAGCACATCGGCGACAAATGCGACGAGCAGAGCGGTGGTGGTGACGCCGGCCCCCATCAACAGGGCGGCGTACAACCGCAGCCACGTTGGCTGTTTGGCAAAGCTGAAATCGCCGTAACCGGTCGTCGTGATCGTCTCGTTCGTGAAGTAAAACGCGTCGACCCACGACATCCCCGGGTGTGTGTAGGCGAAATGCAGCAACGTTGTTGAGCTAGCGATCAGAAGGGCCAGGGCGCCGATCAAGGGATAAAACGCGGGGTTGACCTCGTTGGGAAGGGCGCGCAGCGCGTAGATGAATCGGCGCAATCGCGACTGCCGCGACCGCATTCGGGTCTGCCGCGGAATTTCGATTCCGCAGGCGGCAACCTCCGCGGTAGTGCCGATCATCGCCGTCCAGTCACCGCCGCTCACCCGTAAATCCCGTCCCGGACATGGCACCACCTCGGTGTCGTCAGGGGCGTCCTGCTCGGGCACCACCGCCACCGGGGCAAGGTCGCCGTAGATTTCCCGCAGCGTCGCGTCGAACGGCGCCTCAGCGCCGAAGACAACGAACTCCATCCCGGCCACTTCGAATGGGTGAGTGGTGCGCGCCAGGCACGCCTCGACGACCGCTGGCGCCGCGAGGTCGGCAACACCGAGGATCACGCTCAGCCGGTCATCAGCGGAGACCGCTTCCCGCAACACCTCGTTGGCTACCCGCGCGACCACGCGAATGTGGGGATTGGCCTTCCGGGCCAGCAGGGCGATTTCGAGGTTTGTCGCATCATCATCACCCGCGCAGACGACGGCCGCCGCATGCGCGACGCCGGCTCGGGCGAGCTCAGTCTTGACGCGGGTGCCGGCGAGTTCAGAATCGAGGAGTCTCGCGACGCGTGCGCCAGCCCTTTTCAACTCCTCGACGATAGTCGTCGCCAGCGCGTCGTCACCGCTGACGATGACGCATTGGTCCATGAGATCCACCTCCTCCGGCAAACGCTGATCAGGACTGGATGCCCGGTAGAGCCCGCCGGCAGAAACCGATGCGATACGGCGGGCCACGCCATCCAGCTGCAGATCTTTACGAAATACTAACAGCACATGAATCACTCTGAGCCGCAGCGGAACTCGACATCCCAAATTGGGAGTGAGCCGCTATTTACTAAAACTGATTGTAGCCCAATGGTTTTGGTGCTCAGCATTGGCCGCGGAGCGGACAAGCGCGGGCAACCGCGATAGCGACACGTCCGCCGCGCGCACGAGTGGCTGATCTCACAGTAACTTTGAACCAGACGCTCAGATACCCAGGAGATCCTCAGATAAACGCCCTTTTTGTAACTAATCCCGGCGTTTTTGTTACGCCCGAATAACTCTCTGGGAATGTGCTGACAGGATTCCTGGCAACATTCTGTGTCCTTTGGGATTCTGCACGTTCCTTCCGCCGGCGGGAAAAGACATCGCGTTAATAAACCGTTAGGCTTCGCCGTGTTTGATAACCCTGGGGGTAAGGAATATGCCTTGTGACAACACCTTTGGCTGACGGACACAAAGCGTGGTCGTCGTTCTCTGATGTGTGCAAACGCGGCTTCCTCGGCAAGCCCATGATCACCTCCGAGCTCGAGCACGAAAAATTGTCGAATCCCGTTGCCCTCGGCGTTCTTTCACCCGACGCGATCTCGTCGACCGCGTACGGCTCCGAACAGATCATGATCGAGCTGCTGCCCGCGGCCGGGATGGCGGCGTTTGCGTTGTTGCTTCCGATCACCGGCGTGATCCTGCTGATCCTGGTGTTGGTCGCCGCGTCCTATCGCCAGGTCGTCATGGTCTACACCCGGTCGGGCGGGTCCTACGTGGTCGCGCGCGAGAACTTTGGCCCCCGGATCGCGCAGATCGCTGCCGCGTCGCTGCTGATCGACTACGTGGTCACCGTCGCGGTGCAATGCGCCGCCGGGACCGTCGCCGTGGTCTCCGCCGTTCCGGTACTGGGCCCCTACAGCCTCGAGATCACCGTCGGCGTCGTGCTGTTGATGTGCTTCATGAACCTGCGCGGCCTGAAGGAGGCCGGGATTCGTTTCGCGCTGCCCACCTACGCCTTCACGGTCATGGTGGGGTTGACGATTGTCGTGGGTGTGATCCGCGAATTCATCGGCAACCTGCCGATCTACGACCCCGAACACATTGCCGGCGCGGTGGAAGTCCACCACGGCAACGGCCTCATCATGGGGGCGACGATCCTGGTCGTGTTGCGCGCGTTCGCCAACGGCGGTTCGTCGTTGACGGGCGTCGAGGCGATCTCCAACACGGTCAACAGCCTGCGCAAGCCCGAAGGCATCAACGCCCGCAAGGTCATGACCGTGATGGCCTGCATCCTCGCGTTCCTGCTCGCGGGAGTTGCTTGGCTGACCCACGTCACGCACGCCACTCCTTACGTCGACGGGTATCCGTCGATGCTGTCCGAGATCGCCCGGGCGGTCTTCGGCGACGGCGTGTTCGGCAAGGTCCTGTACTTCGTCCTGCAGGCATCGACCGCGGCGATCCTCTACACGGGCGGCAACACCAGCTTCAACGGCTTCCCCGCCTTGGCCAGCTTCGTCGCCGAGGACAGCTTCCTGCCCCGCCCGCTGATGAAACGCGGCCACCGTCTGGTGTTCTCCAACGGGATCATCGCGCTCACCGCGCTGTCCGTGGCGTTGCTCGTCCTCACGGGAGGCTCGGTCGATGCGCTGGTGCCCTTCTACGCGATCGGCGTGTTCACCGGGTTCTCGATGGCCGGCTACGGCATGACCAAGCACTTTTACACCCATCGCGGGCCGGGTTGGCGAGGCAAGGTCGCGATCAACCTGTCAGCGGGGATCCTGTCGACGATCGTGGTGGCGATCTTCGCGGTCGCCAAGTTCACCGAAGGCGCGTGGCTCATCGTCATCGTCTTCCCGATCCTGGTGTTCGCCCTGATGCGGCTCAATCGGCAGTACCGTGCTGAGGCATCCGTTCTTCAGATGGCGCAGACCGAGCGCCCCGACCTCGACCGATACACCCGACATCGAGTCCTCGTTTTCGTCGATGCCGTGGACCTCGCCGAGATCGAGGCTGTCCGGTATGGCAACGGGCTGCATGCCGACGACCTCACCGCAATCCATTTTGCGATCGACGCCGAACATGCCGCCCGGCTGCGCCAGCGGTGGGAAGTCTTCGAACACGACACCCGGCTGCGCGTGATCCCGTGCCCGGACCGCCACCTGAACCGGGCCGCACACGAGTTGGTCTCGCAGGTGCTCGACGACCATCCCGACACCAAGGTGACTGTACTGTTGCCGCGCCGAACCTACTCGCCGCTGGTGGGCCGGCTGCTGCACGACCGGACCGCGGACAAGATCGCGCGGGCCATCAGCCGCATACCGGGCGCGGCGGCGCAGATCCTGCCCTACGACATCGAGTCCCGGATCGCAGAGGTGACCCGCTCAGGCTGACCGAGCCGTGCCGCCCAGGGATGTGCGGCACCAGGCGCGCAGTGATGGCGCGGTCGGAAGCCGAAATAGCCGATCCCTCATGCCAATCGTTGAACACCTCTAGGAGTGGATGCACCGTGACGACGCCGACGAGCGCAATACCGCTTTCATTTGCCGACAAATGTAAGCGGGTGTTTCTCGGAAAGCCATTGACCAGCGATCAATTGGACTCCGAGAAGCTGCCGAACGCGGTCGCACTGGGCGCGCTCTCCCCCGACGCGATCTCTTCGACTGCTTACGGTCCCGAGCAGATCATGGTCGAACTGCTGCCGGCCGCCGGGATGGGGGCATTCGCGTTGCTGCTGCCGATCACCGGCGTCATCCTGGTGATTCTGATATTGGTAACCGGCACCTATCGGCAGACCGTCATGGCCTACGCCCGGTCGGGCGGCGCCTACACCGTCGCTCGGGACAACTTCGGTCCCCGGACGGCACAGGTCGCCGCAGCGGCATTGTTGATCGACTACGTGGTGACCGTGGCGGTGCAGCCCGCGGCGGCGACGCTCGCTGTCGTCTCGGCGATCCCTGTCCTGCGCCCGTACCACCTCGAAATCACTCTTGCCGCCGTCGTCCTTATTGGCCTGATGAACCTGCGCGGTCTGCGGCGTGCGGGTCGCGCGTTCGCCATCACGACCTACTTCTTCGTGTTCATGATCGTGGTGACGATCTTGACCGGTTTCGTCCGCGAAATGTTCTGGGGTTTGCCGAAATACAACCCCCAACACATCGTCGGCGCCGTGCCCGTCCACCATGGCGGGGGGCTGATCATGGGTGCGACGGTGCTGATTGTGTTGCGGGCGTTCGCCAACGGCGGCACCTCACTGACCGGGGTCGAGGCGATTTCGAACACCACCAACGTTTTTCGCAAGCCCGAAGGCAACAATGCTCGTCGCGTGCTCACCATCATGGCCTGCATACTCGGCTTCCTGCTGGCGGGGGTCGCCTGGCTGACCCACGTCACGCACGCCACCCCCTATCTCGACGAATACCCGTCCATGCTGTCCGAGATCACCCGGGCGGTTTTCGGCCAGAGCCTGGCCGGCAACCTGATGTACTTCCTGGTTCAGGCCGCCACCGCGGCGATCCTCTTTACCGGCTGCAACACCAGCTTCAACGGCTTCCCCCAGTTGGCCAGCTACGTCGCCGAGGACCGCTTCCTGCCGCGTCCGCTGACCAAGCGGGGCCACCGCCTGGTGTTCTCCAACGGCATCATCACCCTCACCGCGCTGGCCTTGGTGCTGCTGCTCGTCACCGAGGCATCGGTCAGTGCGTTGGTGCCGTTCTTCGCGATCGGCGTGTTCACCGCGTTCGCGATGACCGGCTTTGGCATGACCAAACACCAACTGACCCACCGCGGCCGGGGGTGGCGACCCAAGGCGGCGGTCAACTTGGCAGCGGGTACCTTGTCCGCGATCGTCGTAGGGATCTTCGTGGTAGCCAAGTTCACCGAAGGCGCATGGCTGGTTGTCATCATCTTCCCGCTACTGGTATTCGGCCTGATGCGTCTCAACCGCAAATACCGTGACGAGGCTTCTGTTCTGGAGATGGCGCACACCGAGCGCCCCGATCTCGCCCGGCATCCGCAGCTCCGCGTGCTGGTGTTCGTGGACACGATCGACCTCGCCGAGATCGAGGCCGTACGTCACGGGAATGGGATGCACGCGGACCACGTCGCCGCGGTGCATTTCGTCGTCGATGTCGATCACGCGATGCGACTCAGGGAACGTTGGGACCGCTTCGAACACGACACCCCGCTGTTGTTGATCAACTGCCCGGATCGCCACCTGAGCCGCGCCGCACACGAGATGGTCTACCGCGAGCTCAAGGACCACCCCGGCAGCAAGGTGACCGTACTGTTGCCGCGCCGGACGTATTCGGCTCTGCTCGGTCGGCTACTGCACGACCGCACCGCGGACAGGATGGCCCGTGCCGTCAGCCGCATCCGGGGCGCGACCGCCATTATCGTGCCCTACGACATCGAGTCGCGGATAGCACGGCTGGCATCTTCCGAAAGGGACTCGAACCGGAGCGCCAAGAACGGGAGCGCGAAGGGAATCAGCAACACCCCGACACCGATATCCAGCCTGGTCGGCGACTAGCCTGCCGAACCCTTGGTTCCGCGGTGTCTGAGCAATAAGACACCGCGACACTCCATTCCGGCAGCGTATCGCCCGTGCCCGTGTCGGCGGGAACCCGCGAATGACGAGCGGTAATCTTGTCGCGATGACAGGACAGGCGACCTATTGATGCCATGGTGCTAGAGCGTCAAGAGCATGCCCATGGTGTGTCGACGGAGGCGCCGTTGCGCAACCGTGTCTACCGTGACCTGTTCGTCGCGCAGTTCGTCTCCAATATCGGTACCTGGATGCAAAGCGTTGCGGCGCAATGGTTTTTGGTAGAGGCCCACAGTAGCGACACCGTCGTGGCACTGGTCCAGACGGCGAGTCTTGGGCCGACGCTGCTTTTGGGATTGTTTGCCGGCGTGCTTGCCGATCTGTTCGACCGTCGCCGGTTGCTCATGGTTCTGCAGGCCTACGCGGTGCTAGTGGCTCTGGCCCTGGCCCTGGTGACGTATCTGGGCAGGCTTGGCCCGACGTCACTGCTGATGTTCACCGTGGCCATTGGATTCGCTTCCGCGTTGACCGCACCGGCGTGGCAGGCGATCCAGCCCGAGGTCGTCCCACGAGAGCAGATAACAGCCGCAGCAACATTATCCAGTGTCTCGGTGAATATCGCCCGAGTCGTCGGCCCCGCGATTGGCGGCGTGGTCGTGGCATTGGCCGGTCCCGCAGCGGTTTTCGCGATCAACGCCGTATCGTTCACGGCAATAATCGGGGCCCTGGCACGGTGGCGGCGCCCCAGGCAATACCCGGCGACACAACGAGAGCGTCTGGGCCATGCCATTGTCGCCGGCCTGATCTACGTTCGTAACGGTCCGATTTTCCGCAGGATCCTGGTGCGCACTGCGCTGTTCGTGTTTCCTGCGTCGGCTCTGTTGGCTCTGCTACCGGTTGCCGCGGCGCACCGATGGCACCTCGGATCCAGCGGCTACGGTGTGGCGCTGGGAGCAATAGGTCTCGGCGCGGTGCTCGCGGTGGTGGTTTCCGGACCCGTACGCGAGAGAGTCACGAGCAACCTCTTGTTGGCAGGCTGCGCCGCCGGATACGGATCGGCAGCCCTCGCGGTGGCCTGGCTACCGTTCGCCGCGGCACTGCCCATGTTGATGTTGTCGGGAATGTGCTGGCTCCTGACGTTGACGACGTTGAACGCGACCGCACAGTTGTCGTTGCCGCAGTGGGTCCGCGCCCGCGGGTTGTCGATATACCTACTGGTATTTACCGGAGCCCAGGCGGTCGGCTCCTATGCGTTCGGTCTGCTGGCCACGCGAACGGGGCTGGACCACGCGCTGGTGTGGTCCGCGGTGTTCCTCGGCGTTGTCGCCCTCAGCGTGCCCGTGCTGCCCTTGCTGCAGCTTCCCGCGGGAATGACCCTGGGCATTTCCACCGCCTGGCCATCGCCCACGGTGATGTTCGAACCATCTCCCGACGACGGACCGGTGCTCGTCGCGTCCCTCTATCGAGTGCCATCGGCGAACCTCGACCCATTCATCCAAGCGATGGGCGCCGTGCGGCAATCGCGCCTGCGAACGGGTGGCCACAGTTGGGAGCTCTACCGAAGCCCGGAGGATTCTGACGTCGTCGTCGAACGGTTCACGGTGTTGTCCTGGACCGAATTTCAACGGCAACACACCGAACGCTGGGTAGACGTCGACAGCGATGCTCTCGCGAAAGCCGAGAGCTACACCGTCGACAGCACGTCGTCGCGCGAGTACTACATCGCCTTGCGCGTACCCCGATGAGCTTCTTGCGATATCGGCCGGTGCATCCGTCGCAATCGCTGGCAGGATGGGATCCATGACAGCTGGCATCGATCCTTCCGCGTCGCCGAGCGGCACGGGTTGTGCCGAGTGCGACGCCGCCGGCGGGTGGTGGGTGCATCTGCGCCGCTGCGCGGCATGCGGTCACATCGGCTGCTGCGACGACTCGCTTGCCAAACACGCGACGGCGCACTGGCGGGCGAGCGGCCACCCGATCATCCGGTCGTTCGAGCCTGGTGAGGACTGGTTCTGGAACTACGAGATCGACGACTACTGTGAGGGCCCGGAACTCGCGACGCCCGAAAGTCACCCGGCCGGCCAGGGTGTTCCGGGTCCGCGCGGGCGGGTCCCGGGTAACTGGCAGGAGCTCCTTCTGCGCGGACGAAACACCTAGGGATGCAATAGAACTCAGCGCCGGCGGCCCACCGAATCGAAATCTCTTGTCGTGCAACCTTTCCCCCAGCCGCTGCCTGACGCTGCGTTAGTCGCCCGCTGCCGTCGGAGCGGATTCGATCGTGACGAGTTCGGCTAGGCCGCTGATCTTGAGGATGGGCATCAGGATGGGGTGTGCGATGAGGTCGATGTGGTCGGCGCGGGTGAACAGGGCGTTGATCGCCGCGCTGTCCAGGTATTCCACCGCCCTGAGGTCGACGGTGAGAGTGACTCCACCACCGACTGCCTCCGACGTGGCGGCGGTGAGGGCTTGGTCGAATACGTCGATATTGCTGAGGTCGATTTCTCCCGCCGCGGTCAGGACAAGTTTGCCGTCGTTGCGGCGCGCGGTGTCGAGCGTGAGCGACGCAGACATCATGTGATCCTCGCGGATAGGTGAACGGTGGTTCCGGCGGCCTCGGGCTTGATGGTGACGTCGTGCATGAGCCCGCGCATGAGCATGATGCCGCGGCCGCGGTGCGGATTGGCGGCCGGTTCCGGGGGTTTCCAGGAGCCGCAGTCGGTGATGGTCAACTGCACCTGGTCGACCAGTACGGTCGCGTCCAGGCTGATGGTGCCCGCCGGGCCGTCGCGGTGCCCGTGCTCGATGGCATTGGCGACGGCTTCTCCGGCTGCGATGAGCACATCCATGGACTGTTCGGGGTCCACCCGGGCCCGCGATAACCACCCGCGCAGGGCACGGCGGGCCGGGGCGAGGTGGCTGGCATCGGCGGGAAAACTCAGTTCCAGCGGAGCGGGATGACGGTAAAGCAGCAGAACGACGTCGTCCTGATATCCGCCGCTTGGCGCGAGACGGGACATCATGTCGTTGGCCAAATCATCCAGCGGCGAGACCCGGCCGTCCTGAACGAGTTCGGCTGCCAGCGAGATGCCGTCATCCAGGGCGACGCGCCGACGCTCGACCAAGCCGTCGGTGTAGAGCAACAGCGTCGAGCGCGCCGGCATGGTGACGTGGGCCTCGGGGCGCGGCCAGTCACGCCGGATCCCCAATGCAATGGTGTGGCCATCCTCGAGCATCCGGGTGCTGCCATCGGCGTGCACCAGGACGGGCGGCGGATGTCCGGCGCTGGAATACACCAGTTCGCCCGTTTCCGGGTCCAGCACCGCGCAGACCGCGGTGGTGCATTGGGCACCGGGCAGCCGCGCCGCAAAACGATCCAACTTCGTGAGAGCGGCGGCCGGGCTGGCGTTATCCAACAGCAGCGCGCGGCAGGCGCTGCGCAGCTGCCCCATCACAGTTGCTGCGGCCAGGCCATGGCCGACACAGTCCCCGACCGCCAGCGCGATACGCCCGTCGTCCAGGTCGACGATGTCGTACCAGTCACCGCCCACGTGCAGGGGCCAGCTGGCTGCTTGGTAGCGCACCGCAAAACCGTGCGGCAGTTCGGCAGGGCCCAGGATGGCGTGTTGTAGCGCCAGGGCGGTCTCGCGCTGCTGGTCGACCTGATGCACCCGTTGCAAACCCTGGCCGAGGCGGCCGGCCAGGACGGTGAGCAAGGTGTGGTCCTCGAGGGTGAACGGCCGTTGCTCGGCCAGATCGATCCAGACGACCAGCACGCCCTCGGGATGCTGCAGGGCGATGCCTGCCGTCCCGGGTTTCGCCGAGTTGGGGGTAAGCAGGTCCCCTTCGCGCAAGGCGCTGAGCTGCTGTTGCGTATCCGATGACAGGTCGGCCCACTGCGCGGGCTGGCCGACCGAGACCACCTCGGGTGTGCCGTATGCCGTCTGGGTGCCGGAACCCGTGTTAGGAAACGTCACGGCCAGAACGCGTCGTGCCCGCCACAGCCGACGCAGTTCCTCCGCTGCCGCGTGCACCGCTTCATCGACGGTGTCGGCCTCGGCGAGTTCCTGATTGAGCGCGTGTTCGCGACCTGCCGCCAGCGCCAGCGCAATCGCGGCGTGCCGGGCAAAATCGCTGACGAGTTCGAGGTAATCGTCATCGAATGGCGGCTGCTGCGGGTCTCGTGCCACGGCAATCACGCCGAGCACCCTGTCGTCGCCGATCAACGGCATCACGATCGCCGAGCGTTCACCGACATCGGTGAATCCCTCGATCGGATACTGGAACGAGCCGGTGATCAGCGGCAGGCCCCGGCGGGCAACACCGCCGGTGGTGGAACCGGCCATCGGAACCCGGCGGCCAATCACCTCCGAGGTGTATCGTCCTGCCGTTGCGGCCACTATCAGCGCGTCGAATTCATCGGCGGGCAGATCGGGCTCGCTGGGCGTCAGCAGGACCGCCTGCTCAGCATCGGCGAGTTCCAGCGCCCTACTCACGATGAGCTGCAACGGCCCGGTCTGCGGGTCGCCGGACAGCAGCGCGGTCGTGATCTCCCGGCTGGCCTTCATCCATTTCGCCGTCTCGCGTTCCCGCTCGAAAAGTCGTGCGTTGTCGATCGCGGCGGCTGCCGCGGTGGCCAGTGCCCGGACCGCGGCCTCCTGGACGTCGGAGAACACGTGCCGGGGTCGGTCGTCGGCGAGGAAAAGGCTGCCGAAGTCGGCGGAGCGAACGGTGATCGGTATGGCGAGCAGCGCCTGTATCGGCGGGTCGTGTGCGTGCAACTCGGTGGCGTGCGGGTGGGTGCTCAGATCCTCGATGCGAAGGCCCTCGCCCACCGGCAGGTCGCCGAGGAGCCGTGCTGTGTCGTCGTCGAATCCGCGGCACACGAAACTGGCCAGGGCGCCGTCGGCACCACGTATGCCCAGGGCTCCATACCGGGCACCGGTGAGTTCCATCGCCCCAGCGACGACTCGCTGCAACGTGACATCAACATCCAAATCGGACCCGATCTCGACGATGACCCGCACGAGTTGTTCCATCTCGTCGCGGGCCGACACGAGGTCGTCAAGCTGGTCATGACCATGACCGACCGCGTCCCGCGGGCCCTGCCAGGTGAATGCGGGCTCGTCCGCGTCGTCGGTCATAGGTGTCAACGTAACCACCCGGCAGGGTGCTGAATCGTTTCAGGGCACACCCGGCTAGCCCGCGCCCTTGCCGTTGTCGACCCGGTAGACGGCGCCGTGGACGGCAGACGCAGCATCGCTGGCCAGGAAAGCGATCACATTCGCGACATCGAGAGGCTGCATCATTCCGCGCGGCGAAGCCGTCCGCATGATCAGGTCGAAGTTCGGATTCTCGGGCGCGCTGAACTGTTCGATTTGCGGTGTCAGCATGCCGCCGGGACACACGGCGTTGACCCGCAATCGATCCGCGGTGTACTCGATAGCCAAGGCGCGGGTGAGCCCAATCAGTCCATGCTTGGCGGCGCAGTAGCCGGCCGAGTATGCCTGACCCTCGACGCCGGCAATCGAGCCGACGTTGACGATATTGCCGCCTCGTTCCAGCAGATGAGGCAGTGCCGCCCGGCACAGGTAGAACGGCCCGTTCAGGTTGACCGCAAGGTCTTGCGCCCAATCGTCGTCGGTCATCGTCTCCGTTCGGCGCATCTGATGCTTCCCGGCGATGTTGACCAGGACGTCTAGCCCACCGAACTCGTCGACGCACTGCTCGACCGCGTGTCTGCAGGCCTGTGGCGAAGCAACATCGACCGATGCGTACGAGCCACGTTCCACGTCGGCGAATACCTCGGTCAGCCGTCCGGTATCCCGGCCTATGCCGAAAACCGTCGCACCTTGCCGGGAGAACAGCCGGGCCGTCTCAGCGCCCAGGCCTGACGAGGCACCGGTCACCAGCGTGACTTTGCCGTGCAGTGCTGACATGTGGATCTTCGTCCTCCCTTGGCGTAGCGCCCCGTGCCACTAGCAAATCAACACGCGAGGAGGCAACCGCCACCAGGGCCGCGGTACGCGATCGCACGCCCTCAGTAGGACCGCATCCGCGCAACGCCGAAGCGCAAACGTTCAAGTGGCGCAACCATTCTCAGCCCCCACACGCCGAGTGCGCCGGACAGCATGCGCTGGGGCTGGAACGTTCGCCGGACGCGGCGTGCGGTGATCAATACCAGCAGGTTGATCACCAGCCTGCTCAGCGCGATCCGGCTCGTTCGCTTCTTCCGGGCCGACGGAGCCGAGCCCGTGCGCCGCCCGGCGTAATAGCCGATCCACGTCGCCGTCGCGAGCGCGCACATTACGGCGAACACCATCATGGTGATGAGCGTCCTTCGTCGCGGTCGCGGGAAGGTCACGCTCCGGCCACACCTCGGCCAATACCGATAGCGTCAGTTCCCGTAGCCCCACATCTGGGCCGAGGTACGTTCCCTGTTGGGGTAGGACACGAACTCGATCAGGGTGCCGTCGGGATCCCGCACGAAGAACATGCGCACGCCGCCGATCTCCACCGGCCGTTGCTCGGGCACGATGCCGGCCGCCTCGAACGCGGCCACCGTGGCGTCGATGTCACTGACGCTCAACGAGATATTGGTGTAGCCGAGCATGTTTTCGGACTGCTGGGCGAGACGGCGGTGTTTGAATTCGAGAAGCTCGACGACGGTTCCACCGAGCATTCCCCCAATCATCCGGCCGCGGGCGCCAGCCTCCCCGGTCACGACTTCCATTGGTGGGCCCTCTAATTCGACGTCAAAGAAGACGTCGAGTCCGAGCAGGTCGCGGTAGAACAACAGCGACACTTCCGCATCAGACACCGCAATGCAGACGTGGGAGAAGCCAATGATCTCGATCGAGTGTTGGGTCATACGAAGGTCCTCTTCGGCTCGAGCGACAGGTACGCACAGTATGCGGCCGCGTGCCACGAGCCGGATCGCATATCCGGATCGCCGACATCTTGCGGCGGTTTGTCGTTGTCGATCCCTATCATCGGCTCATGCATAAGGTGTCGCCGGAAACCTCTGCCGCCGCACGCTTGTCGGGCTCGCGGAGCCCGATCCGGGCATGAAGTCGGCCTTCATCGTTCTGCCGCCGTACTTCGGGCTGCTGGTCGGATTCTTCGAGCACAGTGTCGCGTGGGGAATGGCGGGAGTCGCCGGTGGCCTGCTTTTCGCGGTAGTGCTGTCAGGACCGGCCAACCGTCGGTCCTTGCGTCGCCCGCGGGGCGACACGTGGGACGACATCGACGGCATGGAGGGGGTGGAGTTCGAAGGCTACGTCGCGGCACGCCTGCAACGGGCGGGCTGGGACGTCAGCTTCACCCCCGCCGTCGGCGACTACGGCGTCGACCTGATCGCCGAAAAGGACGGCCAGTATGTCGCGATCCAATGCAAGCGGCAGGGCAAAGCGGTGGGCATCGCCGCCGTCCAGCAGGTGGTCTCGGGTGCGCGTCATCACGGATGCGCACGAAGTATCGTGGTGAGCAATCAAGAGTTCACCACTGCGGCAAAGCAGTTGGCCTTCACACACGGGTGCCAGCTGATCGGGCGCAAGGCATTGCAGAGCTGGGTACCCCCGCCGGTCCGCAGGGCGGTCTAGGCCGACCATCGATTGGCGAGAAGGCGTTGCACATCCTGCTCTGATTGACCAGGCGAATTTGCCTGCTGTGCAGTCACACTCGATGCGGTCGAGATCAGAGCCAGCCGGTGCGGGCCGCCGCGACAGGCTCGGCCGGAGCCGGGGCCAGCTCCCCATCCCGCACACCGTCGAGCAACCGTTTCACGGCGGCGATGATCTCCGGGGCCGCCGCGGCGAGCCCGGTCTTGTCGGCTTCGCTCACCTCGTTGGCGTCGACGCCTGCGCGAGCCAGCACGGCGGCCGGATCGGCAAGCTCGCCGGCCAGCCAGGACAGCGGGTCGGCTGACAGCTCGGGAACAAAGTGCCGGCGCCCAGGTTCCCAGCCGTTGAATCGGGGGTGGTGGTGGGCCCGGTCCAGCGTCCCGGGCGGGCTCTCGGTCGAGCCGAAAAGGTCTACCCGCCACACCGGGCGGCTGAAGGCGATGGGGATGCCGGCGTAGATCGACCCCTGGGGTGCGGCTCGGTCGACGAGGCGGAGTTCCAACCTGACTCCCCGTTCCGGGGTCTCTTGCCCCTCATTCGGGGACGGATCGATGAAGTACATGTCCCCGACGACTACACCCATGGCTTCGAATCCGAACGCTGCGAGCATCGCGCACCTCTCCTCAATTCCATTTCGAGCGTAGACCGCGCCCGCAACCCATTGCAGTGTCATCATTTGCGGTGCAGCATGCCGAGGAAAGGAGATCGGCGGATGCGTCGCAGGCTGATGACCTCTCGCCCAGGGCCGCGGGTCGCGTTCGCGACTGCTCTGCTGCTCATCCTCTATCTGGCGGCGCTGGCCCTGCGGCCGTCCATCCGCGACGCGCAACCGCCCTGGCTGAGCTGGTTCGGGCGCCCGGAATCGATGCTCTCGGTTGCCATCGTGGTGGCCGTGCTGTTCACGGTGTGTGTTGTGGCCGTCCGGGCCGAAGGCAGCCACCGGCTCGTGGGCGTCTCGTTCACCCTGGTCGCGGCCCTCGTCAGCATCAGTGCGGTGCTGGGCCTCAGCTCGTACTGGAGATGTCACGATGCCAACCATCCCGCCGTCTACACACCGCTGGTGGCAACAGCCCAGCTGATCACGGGCAACGTCGGCGACTTCTCCTTGAACGGAAAGACCTGTCCGAGCCCCACCCCGGTCGGACTACAGGTGGCACAGGTTTCGACGCTGTCGGCGATCCTCATCGGTGTCGGCGGTGTCGTGGTCGGGGTGTTCTACCACCAGGCGGACAGGCTGCGGGCCAACCTCGCCGACTCCGTGACCGCCATCGTGGGCATCGACGACGACAGCCAACCAATCATCAGCGCGGTCGCTCGGACCCTGGACCGGCGCAGCACCCTTGTCGTCATCACCAGCGCCAGTGACGAGCGCGTCCAGCGGGCTCGCAGGCAAGGCGCCCGGGTGGTGCTGGTGGACTTCAACAGGCCGTCCAGCCTGGTGTCGCTGCGGCTGTGGCGAAATCTGGGACAGCTCTACCTGATGTCGGCCGACCCGGCGACTAACCTGTCGTGCCTGGAGCTGATCACCAACCGACTTTCCGAGGTCGCCCACGAGCAGCGGTTGCCGCTCATCGTGCGCATCGACGACCCGTGGCTGGCCGAGGCCTGGCGCGACCAGCAGTTCGGCGGATCCAACACGCGGTGGGCGGCCGATGTGATCGGCAAGTACGCGGTGACCGCCGGCCGGCTCCTCGACAGCATCATCGCGAACGAAAACACTAAGCGCGTATTCGTATGCGGCACTTCGCAATTAACCCTGGCGCTGTGCGCCAACATGACCCGTCGCCATCTCGAGCGCGACTTCTACACCTCGCCCGGCAGCGCAGACCTGCCGGAACTCACCCTCGTCGACGGCGATGCCGAGGAGTACCTGAGGGATCACGAACTCTACCGTCAGCAAGCCGGGGTGATGTGCGACGGGCCGGCCATCGACGCGGTGGCCGAAACGCCGTCGGCGTCGACCTTGCAACGCCTGCTCGGCGACAGTGACCCGACCACCATCGCAGCGATCCTGGTCGACAGCCACGTCTCGACGACCGGGGCCCGGCTGGCCGCGCGTTTTCCCGAAATGCCCGTCTACGCGTGGGATCCCAAGGCTCGCGGCACCGAGGACGCGTTGGACATCGTCGGCATGCTGCATCCCTACGGCCTGGCCCTCGACACGCGTGAAGGCCAGGTGCAGGATGCCTGGGAACGAGCGGCCAGACTAATCCACGAGCGTTACGCCGCCACGATCACCCCTGAGGCGAAGCGGTCGCCGGCGGCGCTTCCGTGGGACGAGCTCGACGAGTTCTACCGCGGGTCCAACCGACGTCAGGTGCGCAACGCGCTGCGCATAGTCGAACAGATCGCGGGACACACCTGGAATACCTGGGGCAGCCCGCCGGTGGAGCTGTCCGGGCGTGTGATGGCCGATTCGTCGCCGCTGGAACAGCTTTCCCTGATGGGCTTCGACCACTATTCGGCGATGGGTATGGCGAGGGCCGAACACGAGGACTGGTGTCGCTATTACCGCCGCAACGGCTGGAAGTACGGTTCGCCCCGCGACGACTCCCACAAGATCCACGACAAGCTGGTCGACTGGTCGGTGGTCGAAAGCGATCCGGAGCTGCTCAACGCCGCGGTGCGCAGTTTGGCGGCCACGCTGTGGAGGCTGCGGCAGCTCGGCTACCGGTCACGCCCGCTGTGGCAAACCTTCACCCGAGTGGGAACCGTCACCGCCGAACAGCGAAGCGAACCGTGGACGTGGCAATCGGATTCCGGACACACCATGCGGGCCGACGCCGGGGATTGGGCCGTCCAGGAGGACGGGAAGATCTGGTCGGTTCGGGAGGACATTTTCCAGGACACCTACGAGCCAGCCGGCGAAGGGCATTGGCGCAGAAAGGGTTTGGTCCTGGCCCGCCCGGCGAGCGCGGGCGAGACGATCAGCACCCTCGAAGGCCCTACGACCGCGGCAGAAGGTGATTGGATTGTGCGCGGCGTTGATGGCGAGCAATGGCCGATTCCAGGTAACGAGTTCGTCCGGCGATACACGCCGGACGATATCGCGCACTAATTCGATAGCCCTTCCACAGCGGTACTTAGGTCACCTGAATCTGTTTGCGCTGAATAACTTTCTGAAGGGCACGCAACCGGTGGCCGGGTAATGCGCGATGCAAAGCGGGTCGCGGTGCCGTTCCGCCATGTACTGTCGAGGATACAGAGGCAGGATCGAACCCAGATCGGGAATCGCTCTCACCGCGCGTGCGCCACACAGCCAGAGTCACGCGGCAATATGAACGGAGAGTCGATTGCATACAAGGCGTGTTGAGTGACCTACTGCGTAGGCGTAATGCTCGACAAGGGCATCATTTTCGCCTCGGACTCTCGGACGAACGCAGGGGTGGATAACTTCGCCAAGTTCTGCAAAATGACCGTATTCGAGCGTCGCGGCAACCGCGTCCTCGTTCTACTGAGTTCAGGAAACCTGGCCGGCACTCAGGCCGTCATCAGCGTATTGACACAGCGTTGCGCTGACGGCGACGCGGAGAGCAATGTCTTCGGCGCCCGGACGATGTTCGACGTGGTGCAGCTGGTCTCCGACGCGACCCGCGATATCGAGAAGCGCGACGCGGGGTACCTGGAAGAGAACAACCTCCGCTTCAATGCCTCGTTCATCGTCGGCGGCCAGATCGCCGGCGAGCCGATAAGGCTGTTCCGGACCTATGCCGAAGGCAATTTCATCGAAGCGGGAACCGACACGCCCTTCCTTCAGACCGGCGAAACCAAGTACGGAAAGCCGATCCTCGACCGCGTCATTACCGAACACACCCCGCTGGCCGACGCCACCAAGTGTGTCTTGGTGTCCTTCAATTCGACCATGCGCAGCAACTTGTCAGTGGGCATGCCGATCGACCTGATCTGCTACGAACGGGACAGCCTCGAAGTCCAGCGGCGACGTCGATTCGACGAAGGCGACCCCTACTTCACCGCCCTCAGCGACCAATGGGGTGAAGGGGTGCGCCGGGTGTTTCGCGATTTGCCCGAGTTGGGGTGGTGATGGGGTGGATACCTTCATCATCACCTGTGAACACGGTGGTAACCGTGTACCTGGGCCTTACCGGCCTCTGTTTCGAGGGCAGACGACGCTGCTGAACTCCCACCGTGGTTACGATCCCGGCTCGTTGGTCATGGCGAAGGCGCTCGCCAGTGCTTTCGCGGCGCCCCTCGTAGCTTCGACGGTCAGCCGTCTGCTTATCGATCTCAACCGCTCGATTGGGCACCCACAGCTTTTTTCGGCCGTGACCCGCGCCGCGCCGGCCCAGACCCGAGCGCAGATCGTCGAACGGCATTACCGGCCCTACCGCGTGCAGGCCGAGCGTCTTGTCAGGCAGGCGGTAGCGCGGGGGGATCGCGTGATCCACATTTCGTCGCACACTTTCACCGCGGAGCTGGAGGGCAAGGTGCGCAACGCCGATGTCGGCTTGCTCTACCACCCGGCGCGGCCAGGAGAGACCGAAGTATGCGCCCGCTGGAAAGAGACACTGGCGGCATCGGCTCCGGAACTTCGCGTACGCCGCAATTACCCGTATGCCGGCAAAGGAGACGGGCTGACCTCACACTTGCGAGTGGGCTTCGCGGAGACCGACTACGTCGGCGTCGAACTGGAAGTCAACCAGGGCATCGTTTTCGCCGCGGGCCGACCCTGGACGGCGTTGCGGCGCAAACTGATCGACTCGTTACGCACGGCATGCGCGGCCTCAGCGCATCATGATTCACGCCCTGCGCCAAGGAACACGCACGGAGAGAGATAATGCAGATTCACGTCGGCTTCGAAATGATCTACGACTGCCCGCGGCCCACCCCGATAATTTTCAACCTCAACGTCCACTTCACCCGCGTGTCCGATCTGGTCGGCCGTGACGACCTGACGGTCGACCCGCCGGTTCCAATGGCAGCCTATCGGGACGGTTTCGGCAACTGGTGCACCCGCATTGTCGCGCCCGCGGGGCGCACGCGCGTGCGGGCCGATGCCTACGTCAACGACACTGGCGTCCCGGACACCATTGTTCCTCAGGCACAACAGATTCCCGTGCCGGACCTGCCCGAGGAAACGCTTGTCTTCCTGCTCGGCAGCCGGTATTGCGAAACCGATCGACTGTCGGAGATAGCGTGGGGGCTCTTTGAGCAGACGCCGCCGGGATGGGGCCGTGTTCAGGCGATCTGCGACTACGTTCACGGACATCTCACGTTCGGCTACGAGCACGCACGCATGACACGGACTGCGCTGGAAGCCTTTTACGACCGGAACGGCGTCTGCCGCGATTACACGCATCTTGCCGTGGCCTTCTGTCGCTGCATGAACATTCCCGCGCGCTACTGCACCGGATACCTCGGCGACATCGGTATCCCGCCGGAGGACGCTCCGATGGATTTCGCTGCCTGGTTCGAGGTGTTCCTCGGTGGGCAATGGCATACCTTCGACGCTCGCAACAACACGCCACGCATTGGCAGGGTGCTGATCGCGCGTGGCCGCGACGCCGCGGATGTCGCACTCAGCAACACGTTCGGACCCAACACGTTGACCAGCTTCAGGGTATGGGCCGACGAAGTGCCCGTCGGTTAAAGCAAGCGCCCAGCACTGAGCGTCTCAATCGATCGCGCTGATCCCGAGCAGGTCGTCGACCGACGAAGCGTTGTCTGGCGCCGCCGCGGTCATCATCGTCTCGTGTGCACGGTCCGGATCGGAGTGCGGAGGAACGACGAGCAAAAGGATCTTCTCGCGGCCGATCCCGAGCACTTCAAGGATGTTGGCTGGTTGCCGAGTATATCCGTCGAGGCGAACCGCTCGTCCGCCGAACAAAACTCGTCTCGGGACATTCGCCCATTCGGCGAGGTTGTACATCACGCGATCGATGGCGCCCAGCCGCACCGATAGCACAGCCAGCAGATCTGGTAGCTCCTTCGTCAGGTCATCGCTGCGCGGCCACCACGCCCCGTCTACACGACCGGTTATCGGCGCCTTGGGCTTCAACCGGAGCCGCGGTGTGTTCTCGGGTCCTGTGCGGCGCTCACCAGAGACAGCGCGGGTTTCTTGTGTTGTCATGCAAGGATCCCGTCTTGGCCGCGAAAACGGCCGATAGGCTCGATTCGGCGACGACACGATCTGAGATGGTCGCGCGCGACATGCCGCCAATACCAATCACACTACGCGCATCCCGTCCGAAACGGAAGCAAGCGGTCAATGAAAGCTGTTGCACTCCAACGCTTCGCGTGATCTTTCCCGCTGCTCAACGCTAAACCAATTGGGACGTAATCTGTTTCGTGCTTGGCTTATCGACGGGAAGCCGTCTGCCGGTTGGGCGTGCTTTGGTCGATCTGCACATTAGAGGCGGATACCCTGATCGCCTCGCCCTGGTCGGTGTCGTCGCCGGCGCGCCGATCGCGACGGCCATTGGCGCACAGCGGCGATCGCTGTCTTCAGCCCGCGATGGCGGCCTGTTGTGGGGTCGGTCCCGCCGAAACCAGGCTCCAGCCCCGCGAACATCCGCTCGCTGCGAGTCTCCGGTGCGTCGTCGGCGGTATCGCGCAAGTATCGGTCTGGCAGTGACAGTTTGGCGATGGTGCGCCACGTCTTGCCGTACTGAGTCAGGAATGAGCCTGTGGTGTAGGGCAAGTCGTACTTGTCGCAAATCTGGCGAACCCGCAGCGAGACCTCATGCAGCCGGTTACTCGGCAAATCCGGGTACAGGTGATGCTCGATCTGATAGCAGAGGTTGCCGCTCATGAACCGCAGCACCGGCCCGGCCTCGAAATTGGCGCTACCCAGCATTTGCCGCAGATACCATTGGCCCTTCGTCTCGCCGACCATGTCGGTCTTGGCGAATTTCTCGGCGCCATCGGGGAAATGTCCACAGAAGATCACCGCGTCGGCCCAGATGTTGCGGATCACATTGGCCACCACGTTGGCGCTGAACGCCGACTTGTAGGTCGCCGCCGGCGACAGCGAGGTCAGCGCCGGAAACGCGATGTAGTCCTTGACCACCTGCCGGCCAGCCTTAACCGCAAACTCACGCGTTTGCTCTCGGGTGATGTCGCGCTCTGGGCCAGCCTTGAAGATCTTGCGGAGCTCGAAGGGCTGAAAGCCGATTCCCCACTCAAATCCGACTGCGAGGACGGCGTTGAACAGCAGGTTACCGACGTTATACGGCTGCCAGGGCTGATCGCGGGTTACCCGAAGCATCGCGTAGCCTACGTCGTCGTCCATGCCAATGATGTTGGTGTACTTGTGATGTTGAAAGTTGTGGGTCGACCGCCAATGCTTGGAGGCCCCACTCATGTCCCACTCCCATGTCGAGGAATGGATCTCCGGATCGTTCATCCAGTTCCACTGACCGTGCATCACATTGTGGCTGATCTCCATGTTCTCGATGATCTTGGCGACACCCAAAATCGCCGTTCCAGCCCACCACGCCAAGCGGTTTGAACTACCTGCGACCGTAAGCCTGCCGGCCACCTCGAGCACACGTTGCGCGGCGATCGTGCGGCGGATGTAACGCGCGTCGCGCTCGCCGAGGGACTCCTCAACGTCCAGCCGGATCGCATCCAGCTCCATTGCCAAACTCTCGACATCGGCATCCGTCAGATGAGCAAAGGCCGGAATGTCGGTTATCGCCATCGTTTCCTTTCTTTTGGACTATCGGCTAAAACCATTGCGACAAGCCATCGACAGACGCCCTATGGGCGCGCGAGGGTACTAGGTGCTAGCGGGCTTGCATCGGCGAACGGTGGGCTGACGGGCCTCAGCCACAACCGTTCTGCGCTCTGTCAGGCCGGTCAGTAGTAGTGGCGGCGGCCACCGACAGCGTGTCCGGTCCGTCCCGCGACCATCAGCACCAAGCCGACGATCAGGAGGATGACCCCGATGACCAAGCAAAGATGGGCGTAGGCGAAGGTGGGGATGAGGGAGGGCAGTAGGAGCCCGAGGACGATAAGGATGACTCCGAGAGCGATCATGGCGTTTACCTAGTTTCTGTGTGGATGTTTGAGCGACTGCGCGACTCGATGCTGAGCGCGTTCATTTTCCTTGGCCCCCAGACAAGTTGAGCGCGCCCTAACCGATCGGCACTTCGCGCTCGCCGTGCGATGCAGCGGGCGAGTGTCCGGCGCAGAAGCGTCGCATGAATGCGGAGTGGGCGGTCACCCGAGTTGGCGGTACGGGAATGTCTGGATTTTGCAGGCTGACTCGACCGCGTCGGTTAAACATCTGAATGTGTGGCGCGAGCGGACGCTCATCAAGTTCAGCGGCGTACAGCCAAACTCTCTCCACACTGGCTGAAGGACTCAGCACCAACAACATTACGCCTCTCAGGAACCCGTGGCCAGGTGACCGACGGGTGGCGCGGTGACCGCATACCCCACCTGCAGGCGTCAGGCCGGGCGGTTCGGGCTCAGGCCGGGCGGTGTCGGGCGCGGGCCCGGCGCACTGCTTCATCGATGATGCCCTGGGCTACCTCGTTCAATTTGCGATGTTCGGCTTGGCTGATCGCCCGCAGTTGCGCGAACGCCTCTTCGGCGGTGCGCCCGGTACGTCCCCGGATCAAACCGATCGCCTGATCGATCACTGGGCGCGTCGATAGCGCCTTCTGCAACTGAGTGGTCAGTGCCAGCGCATGCGCCAGGATCTGGGCATTACGCACCGCCACCGCCGCGGGCTTGGCAAACAGCTCCCCCAATTCGGCGGCGTGCTCGTCAAAGACGTCTTTGCCGTGGGCGTAGACATTGATCGCCCCAATCACCTCACCTGACACCACGAGTGGCAGCGACAGCGCACTGTGCACGCCCAAGCGGCCCACCCGCGGACCGAACCGGGGCCACATCTTCTCCCCTCCCAACGACCCGGACCGCACCGTACGCTTGTCCAAAGCCGCGGTGATGCAGGGCCCCTCCCTGAGGGTCACGTACTGGATTTCGTCGATTTCGGCAACAAACGGGGCGCTGGCCGCCAGCGCCTCCACCATGTTCTCCGCCCGGTCGACGCGCAACAAGGTAACCCCGGCGCCGTCGGCGCCCGGTATGGCGTGCACCGCAAACGTCGACACCTCAGCCAGCAACTCGGGCAACCCCAGGCTGCCGGCCACTAAGCTCGTCAGGTCGTCGATTCCGGCCCGCAAATCCACCGCGTCAGCGATGGCCTGCTGCGCGCCCGGCGACTCCAACCGCAAGCCCTCTGCGTCCTCGACGGATTCCGTCATACCTGCGCTCAATCATCTGCTCAAAGTGGGCGTACACGCCAACGCCCACCGCCCCAGTCCTGCCTGTCAAGGAAATACTAACCCCGGGCACAATGACGAAGCGTGGGCAACAGAACGCGCTGGGATTTCCTCGATTTGAGGGCGCAAAGACGGCTCGACGAGGACCGAACATTCCACTGCTACGCGGACGCGGTCGAGCGATCTCCCGAACTCGGGTGCCGCTGCGGTAATCTCTATTACGGTTGATTTCCCAGCCTCCCGCAGGCGTCCGGCGGCGATCTGTAAGAGATCCCCTCCGCAACGTGTCTGCATCTTCCCGGATAACCGACGGTTACAGGGTTTGTGCTTTCGGACTGAGCTTGACGGAGTCCCGTGCTCACCGGTTCACCGATCATCGCCGCGCGTGCCGGCGGCAGCCGAGCGCCTCGATGCCTACCTTGTTGCCGTGCAAACCCTTTCACTTCGAACTCCGCGCAAGGCGATCGCATTCGACACTTCTGCAATCGAACGTCAAACACCTTGCAAGGGAACGGTTTTGAGTAAATTTACCGAAATCATGTATGGCAGCGCCCGGTCCAGTCCGAGGGGTCTGGTCACCGGGGAGCCAAGCTGCCCCGTCCGGCACACCTGGGGCGAGGTGCACGAGCGCGCACGCCGGATCGCGGGTGGCTTGGCCACTGCCGGCGTCGGCCGAGGTGATGCCGTCCCCGTGCTGGCAGGCGCCCCAGCCGAGATCGCGCCTGCCGGACAGGGTATCTGGATGCGCGGCGCCAGCCTCACGATGCTGCATCAGCCCACTCCCCGCACCGATCTTCAACGCTGGGCCGAGGAGACCATCTCCGTCATCAAGATGATCGGCGCCAAGACGGTCGTCATCTCAGACCCGTTCCTCGACGCGGCCCCCTTGCTGTCGCAGCTCGGTATGCGGGTGCTGATCATCGAGCAGCTGCTCGGCAGCCGCCCGATCGATCCGGTCGAGACCGATGACGACGACACCGCGTTACTGCAGTTGACCTCGGGTTCCACCGGATCGCCGAAGGCGGTTCGGATCACCCACCGCAACGTCGTTTCAAATGCCGAGGCAATGTTCATCGGCGCACAAGTCGACATCGATACCGACGTGATCGTGAGCTGGTTGCCGCTGTTCCACGATATGGGCATGACCGGATTCCTCACCGTACCAATGTATTTCGGCGCGGAGCTGGTAAAAGTCACGCCGATGGACTTCCTGAGCGACATCCTGCTGTGGGCCAAGCTCATCGACAAGTACAAGGGCACGATGACCGCGGCACCGAATTTCGCCTACACGTTGTTCGCCAAACGCCTGCGCAAGCTGGCCCAGCCCGGGCAGTTCGACCTGTCCAGCTTGCGGTGGGCACTGTCGGGCGCCGAGCAGGTCGAACCCGCCGACATCGAAGATCTCTGCGAAGCGGGTAGACCGTTCGGGTTACGCCCCGAGGCGATCCTGCCGGCCTACGGCATGGCCGAGACAACCGTGGCGGTGTCGTTCTCTGCATGCGGCGCAGGCCTTGTGATCGATGAGGTCGACGCCGACCTGCTCGCCGTACTGCACCGAGCTGTCCCTGCGAACAAGGGCAAAACCCGGCGACTGGCAACGCTTGGTCGTCTGCTCAACGGGCTTGAGGCGCGCATCGTCGACGAAGACGGCAACGTCCTGCCCGCCCGGGCCGTCGGCGTCATCGCGGTGCGCGGTGAGCCCGTGACGCTCGGCTACGAAACGATGGGCGGTTTCGTCACGGCGCAAGACGAGCAGGGCTGGTATGCCACCGGAGACCTGGGCTACCTCACCGAGACCGGCCACGTCGTGGTCTGCGGGCGGGTCAAGGACGTGATCATCATGGCCGGGCGAAACATCTACCCAACCGACATCGAGCGTGCCGCGACACGCGTTTGCGGGGTCCGGGCGGGTAGTGCCGTCGCAGTGCGCCTGGAAGCGGGACACCCGCGCGAGACATTTGCCGTCGCCGTGGAGTCCAACAGCTGGGAGAACCTGGCCGAGGTGCGTCGCATCGAGCAGCAGGTGGCACACGAGGTGGTCGCCGAGGTGGATGTCCGGCCCCGCAACGTGGTCGTGCTCGAGCCCGGGGTGATCCCCAAGACGCCGTCGGGGAAGCTGCGGCGCGCCCATACCTCGGCGCTCGTCGGCTGACGTTTCGGAAAGTGACAAAGAGTAAATTCATGGCCATCTGGACGGGTTCACGAGAGGAGAGATGTTGGCCGACTTCGACGCCCAGCCGGGTCGCGTAGTACCGCCATCGCCGGACCTCTCCCCTACCCAGCGGGAGGCGGACGAGGCCGAGCTGTATGCGGGGCTGCGCGGCGTGGCCGGGATTGTCGCGGGCGGCGGAGGGGCGATGGATCTGCTGCGCGATGTGGCGGAATTCGCGGCGCAGGCGATTCCGGGCGCCGAGGGTGTGGGTATCGCACTGATCGATCCACAGCACGGCTTGTCCAGCGTCCGGACATGGGTGGCGACCGCGGTACTCGTCCAAGAGATCGACACAGTTCAATACAGCGAACTGCACGAGGGTCCATGCATTACGTGTATGGAGTCACGACGGCCCACGGTCAGCGGGTCACTGGGCAGCGACAGCCGTTGGCCCCACTTCGGGGGTCGGGTGGCCCGCATGCGTATGCACTCGGCCCTGGCGCTGCCACTGCTGGTCGGCGACCAGGTGATCGGCTCGATCAACGCGTACGCCAAGAGCCGCGACGCCTTCGCCGATCACGCAGTGCAGTTGGGCTCGCAATTCGCCAAGCCCGCCGCGGTGTCGATATACAACGCCCAGTTGCTGGCGACCGCACACGAACAGACGCTGCGATTGCAGCGCGCACTGGACAGCCGATCGGTGATCGACCAGGCCGTCGGCATCATCCGTAGCCGAACCGGTGGCAACGCGGACGACGCCTTTGAGCGGCTCACCCAGATCAGCCAAAGCGAGAACGTCAAGCTACACACCGTCGCCGAGCGACTGGTCGATGAGGCCGCGCGTCGGGCTCGTGCGCGGCATCGCTGAACGCTAGTCCCTTGTCCCCGAGCTGAATTCGGCCAACTCCGTCAGAATGAGCAGCCGCGAATAGCGGTCCATCATCAATCTGCGGGCGACTTCCGTCAGGTGTTCACCGCTAGCTCGCGCGTAGGTCCGCATCAGCGTGAACGCCTCTTCCACCGACACATCCAGCAGTTCGTGCAGTAATCCCTTGGCCTGCTCGACGATCACGCGGCCCGTCAGCGCCGAGCGGAGGTGCGGCATGACAGTCGACGGCGTGGGTGCGCTCTCCCGGAGGAGTGCCACGCACGCGATATGGGCGAGGGTCTGGGCGACGAGCAGATCCGCTTCGTTGAGCTCGCCGCGGCGGGTGCCGAACAGGCCGAGCGCGCCCAACACGATGCCGGCGGCCCGCATCGGGAGGGCATGCACCGACGCGAAGCCGGCATCGACCGCAGCCGGAACGAACTGCGGCCACCGATGGAGCACCTCTTGGACGTCGGCAACCGAGACCGGTTGGCCGGTGCTGTAGCAGTCCACGCACGGGCCTTCGTCGGCTTGCAGCTGGAAAAGCTCGAGTTCGCGGGTCTGCTCCGAGGTGGCGGCCAGCAGGCGGAGCTGGTTCAGCGGGTCGGCGAGCAGAAATCCGGCGGCCTCGATGTCGAGCAGCTCAGCGCATCGCTCTGTCACCCCGGTCAACAGGTCAACGACGTCGAAGTCGTCGAGCAGGCTGTCGGCGATCGATACGACGGCGTCCAGCACCCGGGTTTCACGTGGGACTTCAGTCACGATGTTCTCCTGCCTTTCATGCGGTTGTGCCCGCGAAGGGACGCATCATCCGGCCTCAAGCCGCAGGCGGCGGTCGAGAATGTCGCGGGCGACGTCGGTGGCGCTGCGGCCGGTGGCGTAGGCATGAGCGCGCAACCGGATCAGGGCCTCGGCAGGCTCCACACCCAGCTGGGCGACGAGCATGCCGGTGGCCTGGCTGACCTCCGAACGGCTCAGGGCGTTGAGTTCGGCCCAGGCGTCGCTGTTGGGCTCGGTTACGGCGGCCTGCAGGTCGGTGTTCATGAGGTCCAGCAGAGGGATGACCGCGAGCTCCGCGGCGGCTACCGCGCCGGCCAGGTCCTCGTTCGACAGTGGGCCGGGGTGCGCGCGGAAGAGGTCGAGGGCGCCGACAAATTCGCCGGCCACAACAATGGGCACCGCGTAGACACCTCTGATCTGGTGGGCCAGCATGGCGGGCCCGTAAACGGGCCACCGCACCTCCTTGGGATCGGCGAGGTCGACGGCGAGAATCGGAGTCCGCCGGGCGACCGAGTCCAGGCACGGTCCCTCGCCCAGAGTGAACTGCAGTTCGTCGTAGACGCGCGCCGGCCCGCTGCTGGATCCCAGCGTTCCGCTGCTCGCGCCGTCGAAGACGAGCGAAATCGTTGCTGCGTCGATGTCGAGCAAAACCACACAGGCCGCGCATAGACGATCGGCCGCTTCTACCCCCCGCCGACCGTCGACGGCGGCGAGGAGCTGCTCGTGGATCGCCACATCTAGCCGAACGGGATTCGGGCAGCAGCGCAAGTGCGCGAGGGTGTCAGCGGCGACGTCATCCTCCCCACCCTTTCACCATTTGCGGAATTTGACGAGCGTAACGTCGATTGTCGTCGGCGGCGGCTGGTCAGCCAGGCCCGGGCGGCGCGGCCCGATACTTCAAAACCCTTGTGCCGCTTAGTCACATTGCCGTCGATCACGGGGAGGGCGGAGCAGAAGCACTCCCGTTGGAGTCAGCTCCAGAAATGGCTTCTCGTCCATTTCTTTTCGTCGCCCTGCACCTCTGTCCACTCCCCCGGCGCGTATCTGTATGGCCGCGTCGCGCCGCTGTGAACGACATCGAGTGTGCCGTCATTATTTTTGACGTACGAGTCACCGAACCGCAGATATTTATCGGTTGCTCCGCCTCGACGTGTCACCGTAACTGTCATGGTCCAAACCTCCTGGTGCGCAGGCAAAATAAGCCGTTGCCGCTCATCGACCCACCTGCCCGTGCTGTCCATCCGATTACGGCATGCGCCGCTAAGAGCCTGCGCACCGCTCAAGAATCGCAACCCCACTCTGGCCAGACCATTCAGCGTCCTGTCGGGCCCATGGTCTTGAGTAGCGACGACAAGCATGCGCGCCGCGTCGTACCTGCGGTAACCACGCTCAGGAACCGGCTTCGCGAGCCGCGCGCGTTCCACGGTGCCGCGCCGGTCAGTCAGCCGCAGCAGATGATCGGAGCTGGCGACGTCGTGGTCACACCAGTGCCTGCCGCTGCGCGAGGACACGACGCGCCACCCCCACGTACGCACTCGCGACTACCGGCCAAGACATTTCGGGCGCCATTCGGCGGGCCTCGGCGGCCATCGTGCCTGCCAGGCGCGGCTCCGTCAGCACGCGAGTCAAGGCGGATGCCAACGCATCCGGATCGTCATGCGCCACAACGATGCCGGCGCCACCAGAGAGCAACTCGACGGCGTGCGGGAACGCGGTGGCCACAACCGGGCGTCCGCAGGCGACGGCTTCGACCAGAACACCGGAGACCGCCTGATCGGTCGAGTCGTAAGGCACAACGACCACCGCCGCGGACTGGACGAGTGCGGTCAGCATCGCGACATTGCGATACCCCGGCTCGAAGCGCACCGAATCAGCGACACCGCTACGCCGCGCTTGCTCGATCAGCGCATCGCGGTAGGCGTCACCCTCGGCGGCGGCCACCTTCGGATGCGTTGGGCCCGCAACTACGTATCGTGGCCGGCCGGGCAGGTTGCCTACTGAACCCATCGCCGCGATCACTCGCTCGACGCCCATGCCCGGGCGCAGCAGGCCCCAAGTCAGTACAGTGGGGCGGCCTCCACGCACGCAGGAATTCGTCGGGAGGGTGGCCCCATGCGGGATGGTCGAGACTTTACGGCGGTCGATATCGAAGCCGTCGCGTAGCCGTTCGCTGGCCGCATCCGACATGACGATCACCTGATCCGCCCGCGTTGCAACGGCCTCGAGAACCGAACGCTGGTGTCGTGAAGGGTTTTTGAGAACAGTGTGGGCGATGACTATCGACGGGACGCGCAGTCCGTCCATGACGCCGACCACGTCGTCCCCGTCGACACCGCCGTAGATGTCGTAGTCATGCTGGATCACCGCGATGTCGCTCTGGTTCAGCAAGTCCGAGCACGCTGCGACGGATGCCGTTGAGCCGCTGATCAACTCCCCGATGACACGGGCGCTCGAGGAAGGCGATCCGTCGGACACTTGCACAACGCTGACGTCAGCTCCATGGGCAGTAAGCTCACGCGCCAGGGCGGCGCTGAAGGTTGCCAGCCCACACGGCGCGGGAGGGTAGGTACTCAGAATGCCGAAATTAAGCGAGCCAGAAACTCTGTGGCCCACAACGGGAACCGTCGATGGATGAAAAGTGGATAAAGCTGTCACGGTGATCCCAACTACAGGTGAAACCGGCGTGTCCGGCGTGAGCGGTTGCTCGGCGCGGTCAGCGGGAACAGCTGACTCATCCCGGACTAGCTGGGCTTTGCGACTTATTCGAGAATACACCCACCGACCATTGATATTGTCGGCGAACGCGATAGTGGCTTAAAGGCGCCGTCATACCTCTCGTGGACCAGCGGAAGAGTGGAGTACTTTCGTCGGTCCAAACATTCAGGCCCACAGCATATCTCGCCGGGCGCATCGGCCTATCCGTATGTTTCAATCGGCCAACTGCAACGGTCCGATATAGGTGCCGGGGTGTGTCGCGCCGTCCTGCCGCAATACGGCGATGCCGCCGGGGATCCACGGGGTCTCTAGCTGTGTCGTGGCGTCGGGTGGGGTCACCACGATCGTGCGGGGAACCCAGCCGTCGGGGGTTGGCAAGAAGGTCAGGCGGCTGCTGGCCGACGCTCGCGGAGCAAGGGTGAGGGGCCGCGGATCGCCGATCTGTCGGGGCAGGCTGTAGGTGGGCCCATCGGGACCGACGAGATCGACACCGGGATAGCCCTGCAGCGTGCAGGACTGCGCCGAGATGTTCGTCAAAATGACGGCAAAATGAATCTGGGTATTATCGCCCGGCGCTCCATACGGACCGGTGCTCAAGCTCAATGAATCGGATCCGCACCCAGGCGCGGCGGCAGCGGTCGTATTCAGTGCCGCCGGCATGACGAGCGCAGACGCAACGGCCGCACTGGCCGCCCAAATATGGAGTCTCTGACTCATCAAGTTGCCTGCCCGTCTTCGAAATCTCAGCCGCCGAGGAGAGCGCTCAACGCCATCAGCATAGGTCGCTTGACCGTCCACGGGTTTCGTGGTGCTGGCGAGATCCTGACCGTCGGGCTTGTTACCTGACCACGCCCGCGCAGCAACGAGTCGGATTGTCCTGGAGCGGATCCGCCGAAATTGGGCAGCGATCTGCCCCCAGCGACGCCAAAATTAAATTTACTCTTCGGATTTCGCAAACACATGAGGGATTGCAGCGGTTTGCCGGACGGAAGTGTGCTCGCGCCGAAAGGGCGCGCGACCTGCATGACGTCTCGTGCACCGGCATAGCTGCTCAGTACAACGCGCACCGAGGGCGGATCGCCCGTAGTCCAGTCACCTCGGCAGGCCGCCATCGTCGACCAGCGCGCACTCAACCGGTTTCAGGATGCGCCGATAGCAAGCTTGGTGGTCACCGGACCGTGATCACCCTTGCGTTACGAACCGATATCAAGGTCACTGACATGGTGGGATTCGGGAGTCCCGCGGGTAGGCACTGGCCGTGAAAAACATTGCCCGCATTGCAGTATCGGCATTCATCATCTATTCGGGCTTGGGCCTTCTCGGCGTGGGAGGCGCCACCGTGGCCCAGGCTCAACCCGGACCGTTCCCCCAATGGTGCCCCGGCGACTTCTGGGACCCAGTTTGGGGTTTCAACCCGGACGGTTTCCACTGTCATGACGGTCCCGGCTGGGATCACGGCGGCCCGGACGGCTGGAATCACGGCGGCCCCGGCTGGCACGACGATGGCCGCGGCCCCGGTTGGCATGACGATGGCCGCGGCCCCGGTTGGCATGACGATGGCCGCGACCGGCGATAAGCAGAAACTTCTGGCGATTCGGGGCTGCGCAGGGAGGTGCGCAGCCCCGTAATCGCAAGGTGCACAGCCATATTGGAGCCCTGGCGTTGAGGACGTCCACGAGGACCCTTCGCCTTCGTCCCGGCGCGGAGTACGGATCGCCGCTCTGTCGCGGCAGGCCCTGGGGCGACCCCGTCCAGCCCGCGCTAATTTGGAGTGATGCGCTACCAAGTGACCGATGCCGACACCGCTGCGCAAGTTGGCAGCGGTGATGTGCCAGTGCTCGCGACCCCACGACTAATCGCATGGCTAGAAGCGGCAACGGTGCAAGCCGCTGCCCGGTTCACTGGCCCTGGCCAGACGACCGTTGGGACGGCAGTGCGCATCGAGCACCGACGCGCGACCCACGTAGGCGGCGCCGTGGAGGTCACTGCCGAGCCGTCGCCGCTCGATGGGCGGCGTCTCACTTTCCAGGTGGAGGCGACTGACGATTCGGGACAGCTCGTCGCCCGCGGCGAAATCGATCGCGTAATCGTTGACCGGCAAAAGTTCCTCGCTCGATAAATCAAATCTATTATCTGGCAACGCCTTACGGCCGAGACGTCGAAGTCTTTTCGGTGCGGTCCGCAATCGGCGGCGGGCGCTGTGCCGGATGCTACGCCTGCGGATCCGGCGGGGCCGCCCGCGGCGGGTGGTACAAGAGCGCCCGAACCAGCGGGCGCGGGCCGACTGACCGAAGCATCTGGCTGGCCGGGCGGACCCGTACCCGCTTCGGCCACCAGAACCAGCGTCCCATCACCGTCATGATCGACGGCGTGATGAGCGATCGGACGACGAAAGTGTCGAACAACAGGCCGATCCCGATCGTGGTGCCGAACTGACCGATCGCCCGGAGATCGCTGGTGATCATCGTGCCCATGGTGACGGCGAACACCACACCGGCGGCGGTCACCACCGGGCCGGTAACACCCATGCCGCGGATGAGTCCAGTTTTCAGGCCGGCACCGATCTCTTCCTCGATCCGGGACACGAGCATCAGGTTGTAATCCGACCCCACCGCCAAGAGCACGATCAGCGCGAATTCGGTTGCCACCCAGTGCAACTGGAAGTTAAGAAGGTGCTGCCAGATCAGTGTCGAGAACCCGAAGGCAGCCCCCAGCGACATCACGATCGTGCCGACGATGACGCCCGCAGCGACCAAAGCCCGGGTGACGACCACCATGATGATGAAGATGAGCACGATCGAGGCCACCCCAGCGATCATCAGGTCGTACTTAGCGCCGTTGGCGATGTCGTAAAACGTCGCCGCGGTGCCGCCGAGGTAGATGTCGGCGTTCTGCAGCGAGGTGAGTTTCAGCGCCTCCTTGGCCGCTTGGCGCTCCTGATTGACGGACGCGATTCCCTCCGTCGTCGCCGGATCCACTGCGTGAGTGACGATGAAGCGAGCAGCCTTGCCGTCCGGCGACACCATCAAGCTCAACCCCAGCTGGAAGTCCGGATTCTGGAAGATCTCGGGCGGCAGGTAGAAAAGGCTCTCCACCTGAGAGTCGTTGAAGGACTTGCCCATCACGGCGTTCGTGTCGGTGAGCCGGTCGAACTGATCGATCAGGCTGTCGAACGTGCTGTAGATGGTCAGGGTCGTATCGCGGATCGACTTCGAGACAGCGATATTCTCAGGAATAATCGCCAGCAGTTCGCGCGTGGCTCTAGCCGTGTCGCCGAGGTCTTTCGTGAGTTTGTGGAACTGCTCGGCGAGCTTATCGAACCCGTCCAGGGCGTCGAACAGGCTTCGTAGCGACCAGCAGATCGGGATGTCGTAGCAGTGCTTCTCCCAATAGAAGTAACTGCGAATCGGTCTCCAGAAGTCGTCGAAATCAGCGATGTGGTCCCGGATTTCATCCGTGATCGCCGCCGTGTCGCCCGTGGTTTTCGAGCTGTCGTCCGCCGCGTTCGCGAGATCCTGGGTCACCTTGTACTGGCGCTCCAACAGGTCGATTTGAGTGTCGAGGAAACCGGTGATCTTCTTGATGTCGCCGACACGGGCCCTCAGGTAATTGAGGTTGTCCCGGATCGGCGCGGTCTGCACGCTGAGCTGGAACGGGATGGATCCGTCCTGAATTGGCGGGCCAAGTGGCCTGGTGATGCTCTGCACCCGTTCGATGCCGGGCACCCGGAAGATGGCTCCGGCAATCTTGTCCAGGACCAGCATGTCGGTGGGATTGCGCAGATCGTGGTCCGATTCGATCATCAGCAGGTCCGGGTTCAAACGGGCCTGCGTGAAGTGTTGATCGGCCGCGGTGTACGCCTTAACTGAGGACGCACTCTGGGGTAGGTAGTACAGGTCGTTGTAGCGCGGGTTGAAGCCCATCAATCCCAGGGCGCCGACAATCGCCAGGATAACGGAGGTAGCGAGGATGGGTGCCGGCCACCGCACGATGGCCGTCGCCAGGCGGCGCCACCGGGTGTAGTTGAACTTTCGCTTCGGATCGAAGAGACCGAAGCCGCTCGCGAAGACGATCAGCGCCGGTGTCAGGGTCACCCCGGCGGCCACCACCACCAGCAGACCGATTGCGCACGGAAACGCCAGCGAACTGAAGTAGGGCAGCCGAGTGAAATGCAGACAGGCCAGCGCCCCGACGATCGTCAAACCCGAGCCCAGCACCACCTTGGTAACCCCGGCGAAGGTGTCGTAGTAGGCGGCTTCGCGGTCCAGTCCCCGCTCGCGGCCCTCCTGGTAGCGGCCCACCATGAATATCGCGTAGTCGGTCCCGGCCGCGATGGCCAGCGCCGTCAGCAAGTTGACGGCAAAGGTCGACAACCCCATGATGCCGGTGTCGCCCAGCAGCGCTACCACGCCTCGGCCGGTCGCCAGTCCGACGAACAGAATCACCATCGTCAGCAGCACAGTGCCGATGGACCGATAGACGAACATCAGCATGATCGCGATGATGATGACGGTGATGATCGTCATCTTGAACAGGCTCGCGTTCCCGACAACGATCGTGTCGTCGGTCAGGGCCCCCTGACCCGCGACGTAGGCCTTCACCCCCGGCGGCGGCTTCGAGTCCGCGACGATCTGGCGAACCGAGTCAACCGACTTGTCGCCGACTGCGCCGCCCTGGTCGCCGCGTAGGTTGACCTGGACGTAGGCGGACTTGTGGTCATAGCTCTCGACACCCGAGGCCGTAAACCGCTGCCCCCAGAAGTCGAGCGCATGCTCGACGTGTTTGGTGTCCTGCCTCAGCTTCTTGACCAGATCGCTGTAGTACTGGTGAGCGTCCGGGCCGAGTGGTTTGTCACCGACAAGGGTCACCAGGACGAGGTTGTCGGAGTCGTACTCGTTGAATTTCTGTCCGATGTGCTTCATCCCGGTCACCGAAGGCGCGTCGGATGGCGAGAGCGGCACCGAGACGTCCTCGGCAACCGCTTCCAACTGTGGAACGAAGACGTTGACGCCGACCGCGATCAGCAGCCAGATCACGACGATCGGCAGCGCCAGGACGCGGATGGTGCGGGCGATCCGCGGTTTGCGCTCAACTTCGGTGCGCGGCGCGACGGGGATTTCGTCCGTGTCGCTCGTGTTGTCGGTCACGCGGATTTGTCCAAGCAGGAGACCTGCGCGTCACGCGTGTTGACCTGTTGTTGATCGACCAATTTGCCGTCGACGGTGATCCGGCAGCCGATCGAGGGGCCATCACCTTGGGCGACGACGTAGGCGAAGATGCCGGGCATCTCGGCGACGATCGTCGTCGACCACGGCAACGTGGTGAAGTTGGCCTTCTGCGGTAGGGACTCCGCATCCATCCAGTTGACGACGCCGGTCGTCCCGGGCGGTCCCAGGATTTCGTAGATGGCGGTCTTGGCCGCGTATGGCGGGGTCGCATCGCGGGGATCGGGCTTGGGCAGGCCGGGTCCTGGGAAGACGCCGTTGAGTCGCCCCACTGCGACGCCGCCGACGATCAGTGCCACGACCACGACCAGCAGAACCCATGTCCGCTTGAGAAGCCTCAACACCGTGCCCCCCGATCAGGAATGCCCGACGGGCTGATATTAAGACATTTCGTCACGTCCGCCACCGCTAGCCGAACGCCATCGCTGCCGAGTTAATTCCTCCGGTGCGCCGTCGCGTCGGAGCTGCGCCGCCGTCGTCCCAGCCGCAGCCGCGCCGCTCGCTGCGCTCCACTCAATCAGTTTGCTGGCGATGACGGACGCCAGGGCGGGCCACTCCCGTGCGGGCAGCGCAAAGCGACGCTCAACAGAGCGATACGCGTGACCGTCTTGCAGCGGAAAGGCCTCCGGAGAGGGCTGTTGCGGCGGAGGCATGGAAACGCTATGCGCTACAATCGATTTCGCTGCGAGGCGCTAGTCTTCTGTCCGCTGACCTGTTGCCCGTCGATCTCATTGGAAATGAACGCGCGGTCATGTCGACCCGCGACGATAGCGAGAATCGATGTCGGCTGATTTAGTTTCAGAAAACAATTAATTCGCTGTCGCAAACAACGTTTCTTTTGAATTGCACGCCACCTGCTTTGCGAGACGTCGATTGTTCGCCGTCGACCTGAAACCAGCAGCCTTTTCGGGCCATGGCGCGTACCCTGACCTGCATGGCTACCAAGACCAAGGTCAAGACTTGCGTACATTGCGGCCACACGTTCGACCCGAACGACCGATGGCGTGACCTGTCCGATCCAGACTGGCTTCCGGCCGCATCAGCATATTGTTCGCATGATTGCAGTGACCGATACCATTGCGAAATGGGACACTGCTGCTCGACCCAGGTGAAAAAGAAGGCTCAGCGCGAAGCCACCAAGGCGGCGCGATAATGCGCGCTTCCACCAGATAATGGACTCGCCACTTTCTGCAACGAATTGGCTATTTGAAGCGTAACTCCACCACGTGGGACCTTAAGAATATATACGCGGGCGCGATATTCGCGACCATCGCGGTTTATGACTCGAACGCGGCGCGGTTCGCTTGTACGAACTCTTTGATGGTGGTGGGGCGACCCGCCCACCGAATCCGCGGAACCCAAAGGTACGCGGCCAGATTGACCGACGGCAACGAACCGGCTTCGGGGACAGTGCCCTGCGATACTACGGTCGTGACCCCAGCGGGGCCCGGTGTCGGCCGAGGCGTGTCTTCTCGACAGGCTGACCCTATGTACCGGAGCAAAAGGCAGCCTCCGTACTCGGGTGGTGATGATTCGCTTTGGCAAGTACAACGACGTTGGCGCCGGCGAAAACGGACTCCCCAGTTTCCGAGGGGCGATGGGGAGTAAGGCCTCCTCTGCGCCGACAACCAGTGTGATGACCGCCGGAAAGGGACTGAGGCCGGGCACCGTCAGCCTGGTCGGGAGCGTCGTCATCGCGGTCTCGTCGGTCGCGCCCGCCTACAGTCTCGCGGCGGTGCTGGCTGGCATGGTGGCGGCGGTGGGCACCAAGGCGCCCGCGCTATTTGTCATCGGGTTTGTGCCGATGATGCTGACCGCCTTCGCGTTTCGGGAACTTGCCAGCGAAACCCCGGACTGCGGATCGGCTTTCACATGGGCCACGCGCGCGTTCGGTCCGTGGGTTGGCTGGCTGGCCGGCTGGGCCTCGGTGGTCGCTGCGACCGTCGCCGTCGGCAATGGCGCACAGGTCGCGGCGATCTACTTGCTGAAGGCCCTGCACCTGAACGCATTGGCGAATTCGATGGCCGCTCAGGTCGCGGTGGGCGGGCTGGCCGTCATCGGCCTGCTAGTGCTGTGTCTGCGGGGAATCGAGGTCACCGAGCGCACACAGGCTGTGCTGGTCGCGTTGCAATTCGTGATGCTGGCACTGGTCAGCGTGATCGCGTTGGTCAAGGTGTGCGGCCATCATGCGGGTCCACAGGCGGTGATGCCACGGTGGGACTGGCTGTTTCCGGCGGGGCTATCCGCTGCGGCCGTGGCCCACGGCGCCATCCTGTGCTTCTTCGCATACTGGGGATGGGATGCATGCCTGGCAATATCCGAGGAGACCAAGCAGCCACACAAGAACCCGGGCAGGGCCGCCGTGCTGGCTACGATCCTCATGCTTGGCACCTACGTGCTGGTGAGCTTTGCGATTCAAGCCTTCGCCGGGTTCGGCATAACCGGCATCGGCCTCAACAATCCGCAGAACGCGAACGACGCCCTCAGCATTCTGGGAGATCCCGTGGCCGGTAGGGGGCTGGCCGTTGTGCTGCTGCTCGCGATCAGTTCGTCCTCATTGGCGTCGGTGATGACGAGTCTGGTCAAAACCGCGCGGGGTGTGCTGGCCATGGCGGTCTACAGGGCCCTACCGCAGCGCTTCGCGCGGGTGCACCCGCAGCACCGAACGCCTGGGTTCGCCGTCCTCACGATCGGTATCGGCGGCTTCACGCTCTATCTTGTGATGACGCTGGTCAGCCAGAATTCGTTGACGGACATGGTGGCGTCGCTGGGGCTGGCCGTCACCTTCTACTACGCCACCGCGGCGTATGCGTGCGTGTGGACCTATCGGCGCACGCTGAGGCGATCGGCGCGCAACTTCTGGCTGCGCGGCGCCTTCCCGTTGATCGGCGCGGTGGCGATGACGTGGGCGTTCGTGCAGAGTGCCATCGATATGTACGCGCCGGACTACGGCAAAACCCACTTTGGCCCGGTCGGTGGCGTATTCGTCCTTGGCATGGGCCTGCTGCTTCTTGGCATCCCGGTCGCGGCGCTGAGCGCACTCGGTAGCCGGGACTTCTTTCGCGGCAAGACCCTCAACGCGGGGACCGAAATCGTTGTGCCTGATTCTGTCGCCCGCTGAACAGTGCTGAGCTACAACATGATTCGACGGACATCACAAGTGACGCCGACTTGGGAAGGGCACAATGGCCACCTCCCACCGGGAATTTGGCCTCCTGCCCGGCGAAGTCAGTTCTCGTAGCGTCAGCACTGGCACGTAGGTCGTCACGGCGTCCTAGAGGATCGCCGCGTTCGGTCGATGTCGTGACCCACGATCATAGGGAGAGCGAAATGGCCTCAACACGTCGCGGAATCGTGGTCGGTGTCGACGGATCCGCGTCATCGACCGCGGCCGTGCGGTGGGCAGCGCGCGAAGCGGCGATGCGCCATGTGGGATTGACCCTGGTCCACAGCGCCACCCCGTTGGTTCCAGGCTCATCCACGGTTACCTGGACGGCGCCCATCCCGGACGATCTCTTGCGTATGCAACGAAAACAGTCCGAGCAGCTTGTCGACAACGCCGCCCGGACAGCCCGCGACGGCGCCGAGGGCGTGCAGATCCACCGCGAGGTGATTATTTCGGCACCCGTACCCGCGCTGCTCGATTTGTCCAAGGGTGCCGAGCTGATCGTGGTGGGCCGCCGCGGTACCGGCCACTTGCCCCGCTTGCAGCTCGGATCGCTCAGTACGGCGATGATTCATCACGCACACTGCCCGGTCGCCGTCATCCACGACGAGGCGCCAGCCGAGCATGAACCCGCGTCGTCACCGGTGGTCGTCGGCATCGACGGGTCACCGGCATCGGAGCTGGCCACCGCGATCGCCTTCGACGAGGCCTCTTGGCGCGCAGTCGAACTGGTAGCAGTGCACGCGTCGATCGACGGCGACCCGTTCGGCATTCATGCGCTGGAATGGGCGGTGGCCGAACCGCGGGCGCATGAGGCCCTCGCCGAGCGCTTGGCGGGCTGGCAGGAGCGCTACCCCGATGTGCGCGTGCGTCGTGTCGTCGTTTTGGATCGGCCCGCGCATCACCTGCTCGAACAAGCCGAGACCGCTCAGCTGGTCGTGGTCGGAAGCCACGGCCGCGGCGGATTCGCCGGAATGCTGCTCGGCTCTGTCAGCACGGCAGTGGTGCACGGGGCCCGCGTACCGGTCATCGTTGCGCGCCAGGGCTAACCCCCGCAGCTGCGGTCGTCCAGCGGGTGATGCGGCCCGCGCCGACGGGTGTGATGACCAGCGAACGGGTCACGCAGATGCAACCACACTGAGCACATCGCCGAAGTCGCGAGAGCGCCAACGATGTTCGGGAGATACTCCGCGTTTACTGCCGAACGGCGGCCATTATTGCCATTTCAGATCTTCGTCCAGCTGTTGGACTTGCTCGTCGCGCTGAACTGCGGGCCGGGTGTCAATTATGGCCTCTTGCCAGTGTGCGGGACTGTAAAGGTGAATATCATTGCCGCTGGCGACCTTTAACACACCGCCCGTGAGTATTTCATAGGTGGCAGCGTCCGAATATTCGTCGTCGTCGTCGTGGCCTTGAATTTCGATCCACATTTTCATAATGAGAGTCTCCCCCGCATCGTCAGATCGGCACGCAGCAGGATACCGGCGCGATGGCGAGAAGCCCAGAGTCGGAAGTCCCGAGAACGAGGTCTTTCGCCCGCTGGCGAGCAAGCATAACGGCGCGCATCCTGTATCTGGTTCGACCACCGCAGGTAGTGCTTCGACGTTGCGCGAGCCACTCGCCCGATTGAGTGATGCGTCCGAATGGGGTTGCGGCCGAGGACCTAACCGCCGTTGACCATCTCCAACCTGTGGTTCAGGAACATCTCGAGAGGAAGGCAACAGCGACGCCACCGTCTCGGCCGAACTTGCGCTCAGGTGTCGGTAGGGGCGCACAATTGAGGTCTCGGTCCGAAACCTGGAGATGCTATGAGCGAGCAACATTACGACTTTTTCGGCGAGATCTTCCAGCGGTACTTCAGGCCCGCCATCGATGCGTATCCGCGAATGGGTGGAGCACTCGTCGAAAGGTTACTTTCGCTGAGTGACGACGTCCCGGATAGATTGGCACAAACCCGTTGTGCCGCAACGGCATGGGGCAAAGCCGAGATACCGAACGCCAGGATCGCTTCGGAACTCTTCGTGATCACCCAACACGGACTGATGTATGCCGCCGGGTTGAACGCGTCGCGCCGGGCGCTGTATTACCTGGCCACGCCACCCGCATTGTTCGATCCGTTCGTCGATCAGGTCGATACCGCCGAACTGCGCGAGGGCACGGTAGTAGTGGTGGACAGCCAGTTCGGCCGCGAACTCACATCCGCGCATCCGATGGACGCCGCGCTGCGCCGGATACTCGATGAGCACCCGGCGTTGCGGGTGGATCTGCCCACGTAGCCATTTCTTCGCCGCGGCAGAATCTAGAGTTCCTGCTGGCATCCCGTTCCCGAGACCTTTTGACGGAAGAGATCAAAAAAATCGAGGAGGAAGCAAAAGCGGACAAATCAAAGGAGCAAAGGCACGCCAAGAAGGCGTTGATCCCGAAGACTGCTCTGGTTACCTTTCCGTAAAGCCTGCAGAGCCCCCACCGCCAGCGTTTGGCCACACGATGATGTCTGCTGAAAACACATAATTGGGCAACTTGCCCGGCAAACATTGGATTTTATCGGAACTTGCATCAGAGCATCGGGTGGGGGCAAACACGTAATCCGCTCCCACCGGGCTGGTCTGGTCAAAATGCACCGTGACCACTTTGCCGGCTACCTCCTCCGGCGATACAAGCGTCACTTTGTAGTTCACCCAGGTCTTGTTATACGTGCACTTAGCGAACGGCGAGCTGCCGCCATTGTCGACGGTGAATCCAACGTTAGTGACGTTCTTGGCACAGTACGAGTCAGCTGGCTTGACGTAGCTAGGGTCTATTCTCATGCCGTCCGACCAGAACTCCACGTGAATTTCCCCATCAAGCTGGGGCTGTTGATTCGGGTCCGCGTGGGCTGGGGCTGCGATAACAACGGCAAGAGCCATGGCCACCGAAGGGAAGCTTTGCCTGAGGACGCTATTAGACATGCGCGCAAAATAGCACGGCTAATCGACATCGGAGTACCAAAGCGGGGATTTAGCCGACACTTAGTCGAACCGGGAGGAGTGGGTAAGTCAACGAACTCTCCGACCATTGAACGGAAACAATTTTCGGCGAGACGGACCTTTTGTCTCGCCGAGATCGGTTAAGTTCTGCCAGGTTTAGCAGCAAGGCTGAAGACTATGAGGGACGCCACTTCTCTCGATCGGGCTGACAGGATTTGAACCTGCGCCCGAATCGGTTTGGCGACATAGCTTTTAGCGCTTTTTGACCAATCCGCCCGGTGGGCTTTCGTCAACGTCGTTGAGGATCAGCTCGCGCACGGTGGAACGCGCTCCGTACGGTCGCAGCATGGTGCTGGCCGGCCGTGGACGCACGTGCTGCGGCCACCAGAACCAGCGCCCGAGCAAGGTGGCCAGCGACGGTGTCATGAACGACCGCACGATCAAAGTGTCGAACAACAGGCCCAGCGCGATCGTCGTACCCACCTGGGCCATCACCCGCAGCGGGCTGAAGGCGAACGTGGCCATGGTGGCGGCGAACACCAGACCGGCGGCGGTCACCACCGAGCCCGAGCCGGCAATCGCGCGGATCGTCCCCGTCTTGAGTCCGGCGTGGATTTCCTCCTTGAACCGCGATATCAGCAGCAGGTTGTAGTCCGAGCCGACCGCCAGCAGCAGGATGATCGCCATCGCCAGCACCATCCAGTGCAA
The DNA here is from genome assembly GCF_900157365.1 of Mycobacterium numidiamassiliense. Lineage (GTDB taxonomy): Bacteria > Actinomycetota > Actinomycetes > Mycobacteriales > Mycobacteriaceae > Mycobacterium > Mycobacterium numidiamassiliense. The sequence continues at coordinate 3,626,462 of NZ_FUEZ01000004.1, forward strand.
CTTGATCCCCAGGATGTACTGCCATAGGAGCACGGAGAGTCCGAACGAGGCGCCCAGCGAGAGCAACACCGTACCGACGATGACGAAGGCCGCAACGACGCTTCTGGTGATGATCAGCATGATGACGAAAATCAGTGTGGCCGCGGAAATTGCGGCGATCAACAGGTCGATGTTGGAGCCGTCGTGCATGTCCTTATATGTCGCGGCGGTGCCGCCGAGGTAGACGTTGGCGCCCTCCCACGGCGTGCCCTTGATCGCCTCGTGCACGGCCTGCTTGATCGGTTCGATGTGGCTGATGCCTTCAGGAGTCGCCGGGTCGCCTTCATGCGAGATGATCAAACGGACAGCGTGCCCGTCCGGTGAGATGAACTGCTTGAGACCACGGGCGAAGTCCGGGCTTTGGAATGCCTCCGGCGGAAGGTAGAACGTGTCGTCGTTCTTCGCCTTGTCGAAGGCATCGCCCTCCGCGGTCGCGTTGTCGGCCTGCGCTTTCGCCTGGTCGTTGAGCCCCTTTGTGGTGGCGTAGTTCGACATGATGGTGTCGAGGTTGTGCTGCTGGCTCTCGATCTGCGGCGGTATCAGTGCCACCAGCTTCGGCTGGATCTGATCCAGCTTGTCGAGATTCGCGCTGAGGTTCACGATGTTCTCAGCTATTTGGTCGATGCCGTCGAGCGCGTTGAAGATTGACCGAATTGCCCAGCAGGCCGGGATGTCGAAACAGTGCTTCTCCCAGTAGAAGTAACTTCGGATCGGCCGGAGGAAGTCGTCGAAGTTGGCGATTTGATCGCGCAACGACTCGGTGATCTTCACGGTTTCTTTGGTGAGCTTGGTGGTTTCGTGTGTGGTGTTGCTCAGATCCTGGGTGACCTGCATCTGCTCATGCAGAGTCGCCATCGTCTTGCGCAGCTCGTCCGCCTGCTTCAGCAGGTTGTTCGCCTGCTCTTCTTGGTAGTGCTCGGTCTGGATCCGGCCGGCGGATTGTGCGCCCATCTGAAAACCGAAGGTGCTGTGGTCGAGCGGCGTACCCAACGGCCGGGTGATGGTCTGGACTCGACCGATACCGGGGATGTGGAAGACCGCCTTGGCGACCTTGTCCAGGACGAGGAAGTCGGCCGGGTTACGCAGGTCGTGATCGGTCTCGATCATCAACAGCTCAGGGTTGAGCCGAGCCTGGTTGAAGTGCCGGTCGGCAGCTGCATACCCGATATTGGCCGGGGTGTCTTGCGGCAGGAAGTGGCGGGTGTCGTAGTCCGTCTTGTAGCCGGGCAGAGCGAGCAGGCCAACCAGCGCGGCCGCGATCGTCACCGCGAGAACCGGTGCGGGCCAACGGACGATCGCGGTGCCGATACGGCGCCAGCCCCGGGTCTGGAGCTTTCGCTTCGGGTCCATCAGCTTGAAGAAGGACGCCACCGTCAGTACCGCTGGAGCCAGAGTCAACGCCGCGAGGACCGCGACCAGCATGCCGACGGCGCAGGGTATGCCCAGTGACGAAAAATAGGGCAACCGGCAGAAGCTCAGGCAGTACATCGCACCGGCGATAGTCAGCCCCGACCCCAGCACGACATGGGCCGTGCTGTGGAACATCGTGTAGAACGCCTCTTCACGCGTCTCGCCCAGACCGCGGGCCTCGTGGTAGCGGCCGACCACAAAGATCGCGTAGTCCGTTCCGGCCGCGATCGCCATCAGCACGAGCATGTTGTTGGCGAAGGTGGAGAGCCCCATGATCTCGTAGTTTCCGAGCGTCGCGACGACGCCGCGGGCGGCGGCCAACTCGACGAAGACCATCGCCAGCATGATCAGCACAGTGCTTATCGAGCGGTAGGTGAACAGCAGCATCACGATGATCACGAGGAAGGTGACCATGGTGACTTTTGCGACGCCTTTCTCACCCGCGTGGGACTGGTCGGCAAACAACGGAGCCGCCCCGGTGACGTAGGCCTTGATCCCCGGCGGTGCCGGCACCGAGTTCACGATCTTGCGGACGGCCTCGCTCGACTCGGTGGACTGGCCGCTGCCCATGTTGCCGGCGAGGTACACCTGAACGTATGCGGCTTTTTGGTCGTGGCTCTGGGAGCCCGCGGCGGTCAGGGGATCGCTCCAGAAGTCCTGGATGTGCTGAACGTGTTTCTTGTCTTGCTCGAGTCGTTTGACGATCTCGTCGTAATAGCGGTGGGCCTCCGCCCCCAGCGGTTTGTCGCCCTCCAGCAGGACCATTGCCGAGCTGTCGGAACTGAACTCCTTGAACGTCGACCCGACGTGCATCATCGACTGGAACGACACCGCATCCTTGGGACTCTGCGACACCGAGTGCGCCTTGGAGACGACCTCCAGCTGCGGTGAGATGGTGTTGGTGACGAAGACGATGCCCAGCCAGATCAGGACGATCGGCAACGCGAGCCGATGAATCATCCGCGGCAGGAACGGCGGGATCAGTGGCTGATCAACACGCGGCGGAGCCCCGGTGGTCTCACTCATGCGGACTTGTCCAGGCAGTAGACGAAGGCATTGACGTTTTCGGTGGGGGGCGACTGATTAGCACCCTTGATCACCGCACCGGTGCCGTCGTGGTTATCCACGACGAAGTGGCAGGCAATCCAACTGCCGTCTCCCTGCGCTACCAGATTTGCCGGGATGCCGGGCTTGGTTGACTTCAATACTGTGCTCCAGGGCAAGGGGACGTTGAGGGCCTGCTGCGGATGGGAGTTCTCGTCGAGGTAGTTGATGGTCGCCGTGCTGCCCGGTGAGCCCCAGACCTCGAGTGTGATCGTCTTGGCGTTGAACTGGTCAAGGACGTCACCGTTTACGCCACCACCGAACGAACCCGCGTGAACGCCGAAGACATCGTGCAGCCGGTATACGACGAACCCGGATAGCGCGACGACAGCCACGATCGTGAGCACCAGCCAGAAACGGCTCAGCAGCCCCTTCTTCGTGGCGCGCTTGGGGCCGACTTTTTCCTCGGTGATTGGGGGAACCTCAGGATCTCGCGACCTTGTCCATGGCTTGGTGGTCGTCATGGGCGCTTTCCTAACCAGGGGCGAAGGCTACTCAAATAATTAGCTTGGAGGTAAGCTTAGCCACTCTAACCTACATCGAGATGGTCCGGGCTTCACATCCCGAGCCGAGCCATCCACACCTTGTGACAATCTGTGACAATTTTCGGCGCCACCGAACATCTGTGCCCTGTGGTGAAACTGAACGTCCCAGCTCAGCTGGCCTTTTCATAGTCGGGCTGACAGGATTTGAACCTGCGACCACTTGACCCCCAGTCAAGTGCGCTACCAAACTGCGCCACAGCCCGCGCGCCGGTACATCTACCAGCGGCAGGTCGACAGCCTACCGTAGCGGGGCCGTCAACCCATCAACGCGCCGCTGACGTGCGCGTCGGCCCTAGGCGAAGGCGCCGTTGACCCTGTCGACCCAGGCCAGCAGCGTTTGGGCGAGCTCCGTTTCGCGGCGATAGAACCGCTGGGCGGGAACAGGCACACTGACCGCGACCATCTCTTCGCTCACGCGGTGGAGCACCGCGCCCACCGCGCAGATGCCCTCGGTCTGCTCCTCGCGGTCATACGCGAGGCCCTCGGTGCGGACCCGTTCGAGCTCCGTGCGCAGCGCCGCAGGGGTGGTGATGGTGTTCGCGGTCAGCTGGGCAAGCCGGCTCGGCACGGCCCGAGCCCGGTCGCCGGCCGACAGACTGGCCAGCAGCGCCTTGCCGTTGGCACAGCAGTGCAGCGGAAACGACTCGCCGACCGCACTGATCGCCCGCAGCCGATGCGGCGAAACGACCTGATCGACGAAGGTCGCTCGGTCGCCGTCCAGGATCGACAGGTCGACGGTCTCCTCCAGTTCGCGAGAGAGCTCCTCCATGAACGGATGGACATCGATCACGACGCCGCGACGCACCGTCGTGGCCATGCGCGCGATCTCGGGGCCCAGCCGGTACCGGCCGCGCGCCGCACGCGCCGCTACTAGGCCTTCGTCATCGAGCGCATTGAGGATGCGGCTCACGGTCGAGCGCGCCATGCCCAGCCGCTCGCCGATTTCGGCCTGGTTGAGCCCATCGGGGTGGGCTTGCAACAGCCGCAGCATCTCGGCGGCGCGGGCGATGACCTGAATCCCGTTGCCACGGGCCTCTTCTGAGAGGACGGTCATCACGCGGCCGCACCGGTCTCGAGGCGATAGGCACCGCTGGGATCGACGATCGCCACCAACCGCACGATGCAGCCGTCGCCTCCCACCCAGCGCCACGGGAACGCGGCGAAGGTGACGCGTTTGCCGGTGACCTTGTCCAGATCACCGCCGACGTTCTCGAAGCCGTAGATGCCTTCGGACAGGATCGCGCGGTGACACGGCTCCCATTCGGGGAAGTCGTCGAGCACCTGGCGCCCGGTTTCGTCCTCGTATTCCTTGACCGCCCATGGCAATAGGCCACCTAGGTGTTCGGCGGGGCCGTGTGGGCCGATCGATGTGGCCAGCGGATGATCGAGCGCCTGGGTGTCGGTGCCGACGGCCTTGACGCCCTTGGCCGCGAACCACTCCCCGGCCTCCTTGTAGAAGCCCGGCGAGTAGGCGTAGTACTCGGCGCTGTCGGCGTATTTGTGGTGCCAGCCGGTGTTGACGATGACGATGTCACCGGGCCGGATCTGCGGAGTGGCGTTCTCCAGGTCCTCGGCGGTGACGACCTCCCACTTCTTCTTGGGAATCGACACGACCACCCCGGTGCCGAAGAAGGCGCTCAACGGAATCTCGTCCAGCAGCGGCGTGCCCTCGATCACGTGACCCGGCGCGTCAATGTGCGTGCCGGAATGCATTACGGTGGTGATCTTTTGAGTGAGCACCCGGCTTCTGGCCATGTTGTGCAAGCGTTCGATCTTGACGTCCTCGAAGTACGGCCACGCCGGCACGCCATGACCCCACGGATGCGACAGGTCGTAGAACTCCAGATTCGATTCGGCCTCGCCGAGGGGCCAGGTGAAGCTCATGATGTTTGTTCCCTTCCAATCAGCATGCGGTGTAGCCGCCGTCCAGATACATCACTTGGCCGGTGTAAAAACTCGACGCATCGCTGAGCAGATAGATCAGCGCGCCGGCGAAGTCGTCCGGCTCGGCGAAGCGGCGCAACGGAATCCGTGCAAACATCGCCTCACGGGTCTCACGCCCCTTGTCGTCGTCGGCGTACATCCACTCGGTCAATTCGGAACGGAAAACCGTTGGCGCAAGCGCATTTACCCGGATTTTGTGTGGACCCCACTCGGCCGCCAGCGATTTCGCCAGCAGGTCGGTGGCGGCCTTGGACGGGCAGTAGGCGCTGTATCCGGCCGGGTGGCCGAGGGTCCCTCGCACCGACGAGACCAGCACGATGCTGCCTCCCCCGCCCTGCTGCAGCAGCACCCGCCCGGCCGCCTGGCAGACCAGCCAGGCGCCCCGCGCGTTTGCGCGCATCACGTTGTCGAAGTCGTCGACGTCCATGTCGGTGATGGCCTCGACGTGGTTCATGCCCGACGCGACGAGCACGCCATCCAGCCGGCCATGCTTACCCACGGCGGCCTCGACCATGGCCCGGGCGTCGTCCGGGGTGTCGGGCCGGCGGGGCACCACCGCGGCGTTGTCGATGCCGGCGTCGTCGGCCAATTCGGAGAGACGCGTGGAATTCCCGCCGGCCAGCGTGAGCCGGGCCCCCGCGTCGGCCAGCGCCCGGGCCGCGGCACTGCCCAGTGAACCGGTCGCCCCGGTGATCAGGATCGACTTGTTTTGCAGGCTGAATAGCGCCGCGCTCACTCAATTCTCCCATTTCTCCCGCGATACGGGTTTATTAGCCCGTTATACGAGACATTACGAAGGATCAGACGTGAATGTCAACGTCGGGTGTGCAGCCTGGGCGTCTCGTGTGCGTCCAGGGCGCGAAAATCGCCGAATTTCCGCCGCGGCCGCACACTCGAAGCCCTGAGCGCACGATCGACGCGGCTGAGGCACGCTCGACGCGCCTCAACGCACGATTGATGCGACGGGAAAACGCTCGACGCGGCAGGGACACGCCTAAAGCGCTAGCGGCGCTTGGCAGTTCGCTTCTCGCGCACGCGGACATTGATCCGGATTGGACTGCCCTCGAACCCGAACGTCTCGCGCAGCCGTCGTTCCAGGAAGCGCCGGTAGCCTGCCTCGAGGAAGCCGGTAGTGAAGAGCACGAACGTCGGAGGGCGGGCGGTGGCCTGGGTGGCGAACAGAATTCGGGGCTGCTTGCCGCCGCGGACCGGGGGCGGTGTGGCCGCCACGATCTCCTTGACCCAGGTGTTCAGCGGACCGGTCGCAATCCGCGCATCCCACGACGCCAGCGCTGTCTCCATCGCGGGCACCAGCTTTTGCACCGCCCGGCCCGTTTTCGCGGAGATGTTGACGCGCTCTGCCCACTGCAGCTGTGCCAGTGCGCGGTCGATCTCACGGTCCAACAGGTCGCGGCGATCCTCGTCGACAAGGTCCCACTTGTTGAACGCCAATACGAGCGCCCGTCCGGCCTCGATCACCATGGTCAGCACCCGCTGATCTTGTTCGGTCAGCGGTTGCGACGCATCGATGAGCACGATCACCACCTCGGCCGCATCGATGGCAGAATGCGTGCGCACCGAGGCGTAGAACTCGTGACCACTGGCCTGTCCGACCTTGCGACGCAGGCCCGCGGTGTCGACGAACCGCCACACCTTGCCGCCCAACTCGATCAGCGAGTCCACCGGGTCGACCGTGGTGCCGGCGACGTCATGGACCACCGAACGCTGGTCTCCGGCAAGCTTATTCAGCAGTGAGCTCTTGCCGACGTTGGGTTTACCGACCAGCGCCACCCGGCGGGGGCCGCCGGCCCTCGGTGCGGCTTCGGACACCTCGGGCAATGCGGCCAGCACCTCGTCGAGCAGATCGGCCACACCGCGGCCATGCATCGCGCTGATCGGATGCGGCTCGCCGAGTCCCAGCGACCACAGCGCCGCCGCGTCTGATTCAACCTTCTCGTTGTCAACCTTGTTGGCGGCCAGGAAGACTGGCTTGCCCGCGCGCACCAGGATGCGGGCGGCCGCCTCGTCCGCGGTGGTGGCGCCCACGGTGGCATCGACCACCAGGATCACCGCGTCGGCGGTGCGCATGGCCACCGACGCCTGCTCGGCCACCAGCTGCTGCAGGCCCTTGGCGTCGGGCTCCCATCCCCCGGTGTCCTGCACCATGAACCGCCGTCCGGTCCACAGCGCGTCGTAGGAGACCCGATCGCGCGTGACGCCGGGAATGTCCTGCACCACGGCCTCGCGCCGGCCCAGGATTCGGTTCACCAGCGTCGACTTCCCGACATTGGGGCGGCCGACGATTGCCACCACGGGAGCGGGGCCGGGCTCGTCACCGTCCGCGAGGTCGGAATCGGTCAATTCCCAATCGTCTTCGTCGCTCCAGGTGCCGTCCTGACTCACCGCACTGCCCCGCTTCGCTGCTCGACCAACGCCAGCAGGTGAGCGATCACCTGCGCCTCGGTCATCTCACTGGTGTCGACGACCACCGCATCCTCGGCCGCCCGCAGCGGCGACACCGCCCGCGTGGAATCGAGATGATCGCGACGGTGCACATCGGCCAGCACGCCCTCGTAGTCGTCGGGCAGGCCCGCGGCGACGTTCTGATCGTTGCGGCGGCGGGCGCGTGTTTCGGCCGAGGCGGTCAAGAAGATCTTCACCGGCGCGTCGGGCAATACCACTGTCCCGATATCGCGGCCCTCGACGACGACACTGCCCGGCTCTTTGGCCATGTGTTGCTGCAGAGCGACAAGCCGGGTGCGCACGGCGGGCACCGATGACACCGCCGACACCGCCTGGGTGACTTCGTCTCCGCGGATCTCGGCTGAAACATCCTCTCCGGCAAGCAGATAACGGTCACCGCCGGGCTGGTATTGCACCGACATCTGGACGGTCGAGGCGATGTCGGCGACGGCGTGCGCGTCTGTCGGATCGATGCCGGCACGCAGCACCGCAAGCGTTACCATTCGGTACATTCCTCCGGTGTCCAGGTAGCGTGCGCCCAGCGCCTCAGCCAATCTCTTTGATACAGAGGACTTTCCGGTTCCCGCCGGCCCGTCGATGGCGACCACTATGTCGTTCACAGGCCCACCGCTTTGTACAGTTGGCCGATCTCGTCGTGGCGTAGCGGACGGATGCTGCCCGGCCGCTGCTTGCCCAGCGAGATACCGCCGATCTCGGTGCGCACCAGCGACTCCACCGGGAAACCGACGGCGGCAAGCATCCGGCGCACTATGCGATTGCGTCCTTCATGTAATGTCAACCGCACCAACGTTTTACCGGGAATCGCATCCACCACCGCGAAATCGTCGACCCGCGCCGGCCCATCCTCCAGCTCGATCCCGGCCCGCAGTTTCTTGCCCAGCCCACGCGGCACCGTTCCGGCCACCGTCGCCAGATATGTCTTGGGCACTTCGTGGGAGGGGTGCATCAAGCGATGCGCCAACTCGCCGTCGTTGGTCAGCAGAATCAGCCCTTCGGTGTCGGCATCGAGCCGCCCGACGTGAAACAGCTTCTTGTTGCCGCGCACTCGATGCTCGACCACGTCGCCGATGCACGGCCGGCCACGGTCGTCCGACATGGTCGAGTGCATGCCACGCGGCTTGTTCAGCGCCAGGTACACCAGCGAATCGTCGACGACAACCCGGGCCCCGTCCACGCGAACCACCGAAACATCGGTATCCACCCGCGTGCCCAGCTCGGTCACCACTTCGCCGTCTACCTCGACCCGGCCGTCGCGAATCAACTTCTCGGCGGCCCGGCGCGACGCAATCCCGGCCTGGGACAAGACTTTTTGCAAACGGATTCCCTGGGCCTCCCCAGGATCGTGTTCGTCGACCATTAATCCTGGTCCACATCGAAGGACAGCGCCTGCTCGGACGTCTGGCCGCCCGCCAATTTGATGAAACGTGGCTCGCTGTCCAGAGATTCGCTGAGGTCCTCAATACTGTCGACGTCGGGCAGCAGCGGTGCGATATCCGGAAGGTCGGTCAGCGACGCCAGCCCCAGGCGCTCCAAGAACAGCTCGGTGGTGGCGAATGTGACTGCGCCGGTGTCCTCGTCGGCTCCGGCCTCGGTGATCAGGCCGCGCGCCAGCAGCGTACGCATGACGGCATCCACGTTGACGCCGCGCACCGCGCTCACCCGAGCGCGCGTCACGGGCTGTCGGTAGGCCACCACGGCCAGCGTTTCCAGCGCGGCCCGGGTGAGTTTGGAGCGCGCCCCGTCCAGCAGCAGCTTCTCGACGTACGGCGCGAATCGGGCCCGGGTGTACATCCGCCAGCCCTCACCGGTTTTCCGTAGGTCGATGCCGCTGTCGCGCTGGGTGAGTTCGTCGGCCATCACCTGCAGCTTCGCAGCGATCCGATAGACCGGCTGTTGGGTGGCCGCGCCCAGTGCTTCCTCGTTGACCGGGGTGTCCACCACCAGCAACAGCGCCTCCAGCACGGAGCGCAGTTCGTCGTCGTCGAGCGGTGCCACCTCGGCGATTTCCGGAATGCCTGAAATGCCCGAGTCGAGTTCGACGTCGAGATCGACGTCGGGCAACTCTTCAGTCATTATTCGTCCCGCACTTCTACCAAGGATTCGTTCGTAGGACGCTCCCCGGTCCACGAAATCTGAAGCACGCCAAGCGCCTCTGACTGGTCGAATGCTACCGCCCGGGACCGATACAGTTCGAGCAGCGCCAAGAAGCGCCCGACGACCTCCATCGGCGCCTGGCAGTCGGCGACCAGCTCGGAGAACGTGGCCCAGCTGCCGCTGCCCCGGGCTTCCAGCAAGCCCAGCAATTTGCGCGCCTGCTCGGGCACCGACACCTGCAGCTCGTGCAGGTGTCCGATGGCGACCGTCGGCGCCGGCCGTGGGCTGAAAGCGATTGCCGCGATCTCGGCGAACCGTTGCGCGTCGACACCAAGCATCACCTCGGGCAGCAGCTCGGTGAAGCGGTCTTCCAGTGCCACCGCGCGCGGATAGCTACGCAGGGCGGTGGCCTCCAGCTCGGCGAACATCTCCGCGACGTGCTTGAACGCGCGGTATTGCAGCAGCCGGGCGAACAGCAGGTCGCGCACTTCCAGCAGCGCCAGGTCCTCCTCGTCGTCGATCTGTCCGGCCGGCAGCAACCGAGCGGCCTTGAGATCGAGCAGAGTCGCGGCGACCACGAGAAACGCAGTGGTCTCCTCCAGATCCAGCTGCGAACCGATCGCGCGGGTGTAGGCGATGAAATCATCGGTGACCTGGTGCAGCGCCACCTCGGTGACGTCGAGGCGATGCGCGAAGATCAGCTGCAGCAGCAGATCGAACGGCCCCTCGAAGTTGGTCAGGCGGACGTGAAAGCCACCCGAGGCGCCGGTCTGGGGTGGCGCCTCACCGTTGTCGGTGGCGTTCACGCGCCAAATCGGTCGATGAACTCGCGGGCCAGGGCGCGGTAGGCGATCGCGCCCGTGGACTTCGGCGCCCAGGTGGTGATGGGCTCGCCCGCCACACTGGTCTCCGGGAACCGCACCGTACGGGTGATCACGGTGTCAAACACCAGGTCACCGAAGCGCTCCACCACACGTGCCATGACCTCGCGGGCGTTGACGGTCCTGGGGTCGTACCGGGTCAGCAGGATGCCGCTGATCTCCAACTTCGGGTTGAGCCGGTCGCGCACCTTGTCGACGGTATCGGTGAGCAGCGCCAGGCCTCGCAGCGAGAAGTACTCGCACTCGGTGGGGATGACCACGCCGTCGGAGCAGGCCAGCCCGTTGACCGTCAACAGGCCCAACGACGGCTGGCAGTCGATCAGCACGTAGTCGTAGCGATCCAGCACCGGGTGCAATGCCCGGCCCAGGGTCTGCTCCCTGCCCACCTCATTGACCAACTGGATCTCGGCCGCGGACAGGTCGATATTGCTGGGAACTAAATCCAGGTACTTGATCCGGGTGGACAGCAGGACGTCGTCAATCGACACCCGCGGCTCCACCAGGACGTTGTGAATGGTCTTCTCCAGCTCGTAGTGCGGAACGCCGAGGCCTGCGGACAGCGCACCCTGCGGATCCATGTCCACCAGCAGCACTCGGCGGCCGTACTCGGCGAGCGCCGCGCCCAGGTTGATCGTCGACGTGGTCTTCCCGACGCCACCCTTCTGGTTGCACATCGCGACCACCTTGGCCGGACCGTGGGCTGTGCGCGGCAACGGCTCGGGGATCGCCCGCGGCGGGCGCCCGGTCAGGCCGACGACGACATCGCTGTCGGGCGATTCCGTCATGCCTGGAGTGTTCGCGAGGTGAACATCGGGGGAAAGTCTAACGGCTCCGCGCGCTTAAACCGGGCGACCCGCAGGCAATCTCACCAGCGATTACGTCGAATGATCTCCGTTTCGGAGCCGACCGTGATCTCATGTCACACCGGCCCCAACCGCACCAATCAGGCAGGGCTCTCTGGACATATCGGCGAACACGTAGCCGTCGAATAGCTTCTGTGCCGTGCTCCGGACCGCCGCCCAGATTCCGAGGTCACTGTCGCCGGCGCGGGTGATGTCGATCATCGTCGTTCCTGTCGGATGCTCGACGACAATCGGTCGGGCGCCAGAGGGGCGGCCGATCAGTCGTCCGGCCACGGTGTCCGGAACGACGCTTGCGGTCGCCAGGCAAATGGCCGCGGAAACCGCGTGCGCGGTGTGGCAGCGGTCCGGCACAAAATAACGTGACCGAATGTCGCCGCACTCAGACTCCGACACCAGCAAGACCTTCGGCAGAACATAACCTCGCGCATCGCCCAGACCCATCGCCAACGCCGCGCGAAGTCGCAGACGGGCGAGCCGATCCAGCAGGCCGGTATCGCTGTTGAGTTGCCGTGGCGATTCGTGACCCGTGATCCCAAATGCGCTGGCCTCGGCGATGATCGCGCAGACACCCGCATCAATCGCGGTGATCTCCACTGCCCCGATGAGGTCGACCGGACTGCCGGTAGGGAACAACTGCCCGGTCCGGCCGCCACAGAAGTTACTGAATACCAAGTCGATCGGCGAGGCCCGCTGCGGTACTCCGCCGATCTGACAGTCGGCGTCGTAGCGCAGGCAGGCACCCGGCGTCCCGACCGAAACCATGACCGTGGCACCGGTGTTGACCAGGTGAACCCGGACCATCGTGTAGGGGTCGGCCGGCGCGACAAGCCCGCGCTCGATCGCGAAGGGCGCGACGCCGGCGAGCAGGTTCCCGCACGTCAGGGTCCAGTCCACCCACAGGGTCGTGAGATCAACCTGAGCGAACAGATAGTCGACGTCGCAATCCGGGCGAGTCGACGGACCCACGATCGCCACCTTGGTCGTGGTCGAGCCGTCACCGCCGAACTGGTCGGTCTGACGTCGATCCAAGGATCCGAGAATGACCGACAGCAACACATCCGGTTCAAGGCCGGTCTCGTCGAGATCCGACTTCAGGAGGTACATACCGGAGCAGGTACCGCCACGCATCATCATTGTGCGTAACGAGATCATGAGTTCCCCCCTCCTAGGGCAGACTAGGGATCGCGGTCTGTTGAGTAAAGAACCAAATCGGCGAGCCGGTGCTCGCCGATCCACAAGCCCTTCGGCGGCCCGGACGCCTATCGTGGATTTCCATGGGTCCCAAGCGACGGATGCCACTGCTGCGGTGGTCTTTTTGGCGGTTGGCCGCGGCCTCCCGCAACATCAACACGACGGGGCAGATCGGCGACGGGCGCGAGGCGGCCGTGGTCGACTACGTGTTGACGAACGCCCGAGCCGGTGACATCGACGACGTGGTCGCCACGATCGACAAGTTCGCCTACGAAAAATCCATCCTGATCAATGTCGGCGACGAAAAGGGCGAACTATTGGATGCCGCCGTGCGTCGCGCCGATCCCTCGTTGGTCCTCGAGCTGGGCACCTACTGCGGCTACAGCGCGCTGCGGATCGCTCGATCGGCGCCGAAGGCCAAGGTCTATTCCGTCGAGCTCGCCGAGGCCAATGCCGCCAACGCCCGCCAGATCTGGGCTCACGCCGGGGTCGCCGACCGCGTGACGTGTGTCGTGGGCACCATCGGCGACGGCGGCCGGACGCTGGATTCGCTGGCGAATGACCACGGATTCGCTTCTGGGACGCTTGATTTCGTGTTCCTGGATCACGACAAAGACGCTTACCTGGACGACCTGGAGAGCATCGTCGACCGCGGTTGGCTGCACCCCGGCTCGGTCGTGGTCGCCGACAACGTCGGGATGCCGGGCGCGCCGAAGTACCGGGAATTTATGCGCCAGCAGCAGGGCACGGGGTGGAACACCGTGGAGCACAAGACGCATGTCGAGTACCAGACGCTGGTGTCTGACCTGGTGCTCGAGTCCGACTACCTCGGGTGATTCGGGCGGCGGACTCAGCAGCAGGTCAGCGAAGTCGACGCCAGCGCGCGCACTTGCGGCGTGTCGTCACGTTGACGTCGACCTCGCGGAAGGTTGGCCGCTATTGCGCACGCGGGTGGGCGCCGGCCCACACCTCGCGCAGCGCGTGCACCGTGACCAACGTGTAGATCTGCGTCGTGGTCACCGACGCATGACCGAGCAACTCCTGGACGACCCGGACGTCAGCGCCGCCCTCGAGCAGGTGGGTGGCAAACGAATGCCGCAGCAGGTGCGGCGACACTCCGGACGTGATGCCCGCCGCGGCGGCCGCGTCCTGCAGCACCTGCCACGCGCTCTGCCGCGACAACCGGCCGCCGCGCACGTTGAGGAAGATCGCCGCGGTGCCCCGCCCGCGACGCGCCAACTCCGGGCGTCCGCGCACCAGGTAGGCGTCCAGCGCCTGCACGGCGGGGCGGCCCACCGGCACCAGCCGTTGCTTGCCGCCCTTTCCCCGCAGCAGCACCGTCCTGGCCTGGGTGTCGATGTCGTCGACGTCCAGGCCGACGGCCTCGGAGATGCGAGAACCGGTGGAATACAACAGTTCCAGCAGCGCCCGGTTGCGCAGCGTCAGCGGACCATCGGCGGGACCGTCGCCGCCCGCGCCCTCGAGCAGCGCCAGCACCTCGTCGATGGTCAGACTCTTCGGCAGCCTGCGGCCCGGCGTCGGTGGCCGGACAGCGCGCGCCACGTCCAGTTCGGCCAACCCCTCGGCAGCCGCGAAGCGGTGCAGGCCGCGCACCGCGATGAGTGCCCGCGCCGCCGACACCGCCGACAAGGCCGCGGCGCCCGAGTCTGGGTCGCCGCGGCGCAATGCCACCAAGAACTCGGAGACGTCGTCCTCAGCGACCTTGGCCAGATCTTCAATACCGCGGTCCGACAAGTGCTTTGAGTATCGACGCAAGTCGCGCCGATACGAACTCAGTGTGTTGGCCGCCACGCCGCGCTCGATGGTCAGGTGCTCGAGATAGCCCTGCATTTGGCCCTCGAGGACCGGCGCTGTCATGGCGCGGCCTGTCGCGCCGCGAACGCCTTCGGCTTGTCCTTCCACAGGCTGTCCACCGAGCGTGGCTGCGCGAGCCCGGTGCGCACCGCATGAGCGGCCAAAATCCCGGCGACAGCAATGGCATTCACGATTTCGCCGCTGAGCACATTGCGCGCCGCCTCGACGAGCGGATACCACCGCAACGTCATGTCGGCCTCTTCGTCGTGCGCCTCGGGCCGGTCGACCTGGCTGAGCCCGGTGGCCAGATAGACGCGCACCGATTCGTCGCTGAAGCCCGGTGTGGAGTCGAGGTCGACCAGCACCTGCCAGGTCTCGGCCTGTAAGCCGGCCTCCTCTTTGAGCTCCCGGGCCGCGGTGAGATGCGCGGGCTCCCCACCCACGTCGAGCAGCCCGGCGGGCAACTCCCACAACCGGCGGCCCAACGCGTGGCGATACTGGTAGACCATCGCGATGTTGTCGTCGTCATCCAGCGCCACGACGGCGACCGCGCCGAAGTGTTCGACAACTTCCCTGACGACGTCTTTGCCGCCCGGCATCCTCACCTGGTCGCGGCGCAGCGCGAAAATCTTTCCGGTGTACAACGTTTCCGACGACGTTGTGTTGAAGACATGCTCAGCCACGAGCAGCAGGCTCAGGTAGCGACCGCCCGGCGCTGTCTCGATGCTGGTTTCCGTTGGACGAGTGATCCGGCATTTCCACCGGCAGCAGTTCGCCCTCTTTGTAATCGATGGCCGCGCCGACGAATGCGACAAACAGCGGGTGTGGCCGCGTCGGCCGGCTCTTCAGTTCAGGGTGGGCCTGGGTGCCGACCACGAACGGATGAATGTCGCGCGGGTATTCGACGAACTCGACGAGGTGTCCGTCGGGCGAGGTCCCGGAGAAGCGCAGGCCGCTCTCGGCGATCTTCTCGCGGTAGGCGTTGTTGACCTCGTAGCGGTGCCGGTGGCGCTCCGATACCTGAGTCGTCCCATATGCTTGGGCGATAAGCGAATCCGGCTCCAGCACCGCCGGATAGGCGCCAAGCCGCATCGTCCCGCCGAGGTCGGCTTCGCCGGCGACGATGTGTTCCTGATCGGCCATCGTCGAGATCACGGGATCCGGTGTGCCCGGCTCGAATTCGGCCGAGTTGGCCTCGGTCAGACCGACCGAGCGCGCGGCCTCGATCACGATGCATTGCAGGCCGAGGCAGAGTCCGAAGACCGGCAGCCCGCGGGCACGCGCATGCCGGATGGCACCGATCTTGCCCTCGATGCCGCGAATGCCGAATCCGCCGGGGATCAGCACACCGTGCACGTCGGCCAGTGCCGCCGCGGCACCGGCAGCGCTCTCGCAGTCGTCGGAGGGCACCCAGACCATCTCGACCTTGGCCTGGTGCCGAAATCCGCCGGCGCGCAAGGCCTCGGTCACCGACAGATAGGCATCCGACAGGTCAACGTACTTGCCCACCAAGGCAATTCGGACCGTCTCGTGCGGCTCGTGCACCCGGCGCAGGAGGTCGTCCCACTCGGTCCAGTCGACGTCGCGGAACGGCAGGTTGAGCCGACGCACCACGTAGGCGTCCAGCTCCTCGCGGTGCAGCACCTTGGGGATGTCGTAGATCGACGGCGCGTCCGGGGTGGAGATGACGCCGTCGATGTCGACGTCACACATCAGCGCGATCTTGTCCTTCAGCGCCTCGGGAACGTTTCGGTCGCTGCGCAGGATCAGCGCATCCGGGGTGATACCGATGCTGCGCAACGCGGCCACCGAGTGCTGGGTCGGCTTCGTCTTGAGCTCGCCGGACGGGGCCAGGTACGGCACCAGCGACACGTGCAAAAAGAACACGTTCTCCCGGCCCAGATCGTGACGGACCTGCCGCGCGGCCTCCAGGAAGGGCTGCGACTCGATGTCGCCGACGGTGCCGCCGATTTCGGTGATGACGACGTCGGGGCGGTTGCCCTTCGCGTCGGGCTCGGCCATAGACCGGATGCGGCGCTTGATTTCGTCGGTGATGTGCGGGATGACCTGGACGGTGTCGCCGAGGTACTCGCCGCGCCGTTCCTTCGCGATGACCGTCGAATACACCTGTCCGGTAGTCACATTCGCCGAGCCGGACAGATCGCGATCCAGGAACCGCTCGTAGTGACCGACGTCGAGGTCGGTTTCGGCTCCATCCTCGGTAACGAAGACCTCGCCATGCTGGAACGGGTTCATGGTGCCCGGGTCGACGTTGAGATACGGATCGAGCTTTTGCATCGTCACGTACAACCCGCGGGCGGTAAGCAACTGACCGAGACTGCTGGCGGTCAGACCCTTCCCCAACGAGGATGCGACCCCACCGCTGACGAAGAGGTGCTTAGTGGCGGTTTGCGGGTGCTTTCGCACAGGCGACCTCCGTGAAGACGGGCAGGGCTTAGTTTTTGTCTAGCCTCAACCAGCTGGGCCTGCCGACCCACGGAAATCCACCCTAACACCCAACCCCGCCATGCCGCGCCGAACACGCCCTAGCGTCGGCCTACTGAGGCACCGTGATCGCCGTCGCGCCGTGTCCCGTGCCGTACTGCCCGGCATGGCCGCCGTTGATCAGGTCATGCAAGCCCAGGATCGCGGTGATACGTCCGGGCGCGGAGTCGACGTCGTCGACGGTGCTGATCGCCGCGTTGATACCCGCATCGGCGCGGGCCACGGCGACCGCGGCGCCCCCGGTCGCCGACCCATCCCGCCCGGCGAGCAGGGTGCCCGAACCGTGCGGAGCCAGCGCGGCGGCGAAGCGGGCCACGCTGGCGCCTTGATTGCCGGCGTCTTGGGGTAACCCGCCGCCGGTGACGACCAGGGCGGTGTTCGCCGCCGCCAGATGGTCGCTGGGCGCGTAGGTGATGAAGCCGGTGTCGCGCAGTGCGGCCAGCACGGTATCGCGCTGCAAGTCGTCCACCGGCGGGACGGCCTGGTTGGTATTGATCAGCAGGGCGATGCCGAGGAGGTCACCGGCCTGCGAGCCCTGGTCGACGAGCTTGGTGCTCAATTGCTGGCCGGCGGGCAGCACCGACGAGTTCACCACGGTCCGCAGCTTCTCCGCGGAGTTGGCGTCGACGAACTCCTGCGTCAGCGCCACCGTCCCGGTGAGGGTGCCGCCGGCCTGTCCGACGATCTTCGCGACCGCGGCGACGTCGTCGTCCTTGGCGTCCGGCGTGCGGAACACCGCCACCGACTTGCCCGCGAGTGCGTCGTGCACGATCCGCCCGACCAGCTGGTTATCGAAATTGTTTGCCGCGCTAAGCTTTTCGTTCAGCACATTCTTCTGGTCGTTGAGCCCGCTGATCTGCGTGTAGAGGTCGCGCTTCTCGTCACGCAGGCTGGACAGCAGGGTGTCCGACAAGAAGCCGGAACCCAGCACCACTCCGACGGCCAACGCCAGGAAGACCGCGGCCAGCGAGAATGCGTGGTGGCGTAACGAGATCATGACTGCACGTCCCTCGAACCTCCAAGAAAAAAATCAAGCGACTAGGTGCTGAATCCAGAGGGAAAAGTGGTTCCAGTAGTCGGTGATCCAGTGCAGCACCACGCCGTCGGTGCGCGACACCCACAATGCGACGATCACGGCGATCAGCATGGTCAGGGCCAACAGCGCGATGGCACCGGCCGAGATGTGGTTGCGGTACAGGGTCGCGACCGCCTTGGCGTCGACCACCTTCTCCCCGACCCGCAGCCTGGTCAGGAAGGTGGACGGGTTGCTCTGGGTACGCGTCCTGTCGAAGAACGTCTCGATGTTGGCGGTGTGACCCGCCGTGACGAGCAGTGCGGCGCCGTGGTGATCGGCCAGCAGCAGCGCCAGGTCGACCGCCGAACCCGCGGCCGGGAACGTCATCGCGCCCACGCCGAGGTCCTGAATGCGCTCCAGGCCCGGGGCATGACCGTCGGCGTCGGCCGGCAACACCACGTGGGCACCGCACTTGAGGGCGTCGGCGCTGATTTCCTCGGGGTCGCCGACGATGAGCTGCGGGCGGTAGCCGGCCTTGCGCAGCACATCCGCGCCGCTGCCGACACCGATGAGCACGGGCTGGTACTCCTTGATGAACGGCTTGAGCGATTTCAGATCGTCCTCGGCGCTGGGCTCGTCGGCGACGATCACCACATGCCGGCGGCGCAGGTCGAGGTCGATGTCGGGAATGCCGATACCGTCGATCAGCAACGGGCTCTCACTTTTGATGAACTCAATTGTGTTGCCCGCGAACGCCTCCAGATGGGCGGCCAGGCCACTCTTGGCCTCCCGCATCAGGTCTGCGATGTCGTGGTCGGTGCGCTCGGTGCCGCGGATCAGTCGGCGCTCACCGGCGTACACCCCGCCCTCGTGCAGGCGGATCTTGGCGCCGTCTTTGACCTTCTTGAAGATCTCGGGTCCGGTCTCGTCGATCAGGGTGACCCCGTTGTTGACCAGGACCTCCGGGCCCATGTTGGGGTAGCGGCCCGAGACCGACGGTGACGCGTTGACGACGGCGGCGACGTCGGCCTCCACCAGCGCGTCCGCGGTGATGCGGTCCAGGTCCAGGACGTCGAGCACCACGATGTCACCGGGGCAGACCCGACGCAGCAACCGGTCGATGTTCCGGTCGACGCGAGCGGTGCCGGTGAGGCCCGGCCGGGACGTGTTACGTGTGAGCAGCCCAGACATCTTCATGTCGGCGATTCTGTCCGCGAAGGGGCGCCGACACGGGGAGGCGCGCCGTAACATCTGCCCCAGAAGTTATCTAGAGTCACATCTGTAACAGATGAATAAAGTATTCCCGACGGTTAGATCTCGTCGTTCTGCGCACCGTCCAAGAGCTCGCGAGCGTGCGCGCGACCGCTGTCGGACTCGCCCAGGCCCGCCATCATCCGGGCCAGCTCGGCGACCCGCTCGTCGCCGCTCACCGTCCGCACGACGCTGGTCCCTTTCGGTCCGGCGCCATGCACCACAAGATGGACGTCGCCGTAGGCCGCCACTTGCGGTAAGTGCGTCACCACGATGACCTGGTGGGTGCGCGCCAACCGCGCCAGCCGCCGACCGATCTGCACCGCCGCCCGGCCGCCGACGCCTGCGTCGACCTCGTCGAACACCATCGTGGTGCCCGCCGCCGACGCGGCCAGCACCACCTCCAGCGCCAGCATCACCCGGGACAGCTCGCCGCCCGAGGCGCTCTTCGCCAGCGGCAGCTCCGTCATCCCGCGGTGAGCGGCGAAACCGAACTCGACCTCGTCGACACCGTCGGCGCCGACTCGGGCCAACTCCCCCGAAGCCAGCTTCAGCGCGGCCGCATCATCGGCGGCGGGCGCACTATCTAGCGTCACATCGATGCTGAACTGGGCGTCGGCCATCGCCAGGCCGGAGAGCTCCGCGGTGACCTCCTTGGCCAGCCGCTTGGCAGCCTTTCGCCGAATTGCGCTGAGGTCGGTTGCCGCTGAAGCTAATTCGCCGGCAAGCTCATCGGCGCGGTGTTGCAGCGCCGCGAGGCCTTCCTCCGAAACGTCGAGCGCAGCGAGCCGGTCGCGCGATTCGGCCGCCCAGCGCAGCACCCCGTCGATATCCGCGGCGTACTTGCGGGTCAGCGTCCGCAGCTCGGCTTGCCGGGCAAGCTTGGACTCCAGCGCGCTGGCATCGACCGGCAGCTCGTCGAGGTAGGAGCCGAGTTCTTGGCCCGCATCGGCGACGACGGTCAGCGCCTCGCCGATCTGCTCGGCCAACGCCTGCAGTTTGGCATCATCGGTGGATTCCAGTGTGGCCCTTGCCCGTCCCAGGATGTCGGCGGCGCTGCCCCCGGATACGTCGTCGAGTTCTCCGGACAGCGCCGTGCGCGCTGCCGCTGCGGCTTCGCGCAGCGTGTCCAGTTCGGAAAGCCGCACGACCTCGGCGACCAGCGCATCGTCCTCACCGGGTTGCGGCTCCACGGCAGCGATCTCGTCGAGCGCGAAGTTCAGCCGGTCGGCCTCCAACGCTAGCTCCCGCATCCGGTTTCGGCGGTCGAGGAGATCCCTGCGCGCCGACAACCACGCGTCGCGCAGTTTGCGATAGCGCTCGAGCGCCGGGCCCGCCTTTGCGAACCGGTCCAACGCGCCGCGCTGCTCCTCGGGCCGCATCAGCCGCAGCTGGTCGTTCTGGCCGTGCAGGGTCAACAGCTCGGCGGTGAAGTCGCCCAACGACTTTGCGGGTACGCTGCGACCGCCGAGATAGGCCCGCGAAGGCCCGTCACGGCTGACCGAGCGCAGCGCGATCACGCTGCCATCCTCGTCACGCTCGGCGCCCGACGCGTCCAGCATCTCGTCCAGCGCTGCGATGGTGGCGCCGTCGAGATCGGTTGTGGTGAAACGACCTTCGACGACGGCGCGTTCGGCACCCGAGCGCACCCTGTTGGCGTCGGCGCGGGCTCCGCCGAGCAGATGCAGCCCGGTCACCACCATCGTCTTGCCGGTGCCCGTTTCTCCGGTGAGTACGGTCAGACCGCGGCCAAACTCCCCCACCGCCGCACTGATCGCACCCAGCGACTCGATGCGGATTTCCGTGAGCAACCTGCGAGCCCCGTTACTGACCGCGCCAACCGGTGACCGGCAAACGGAACTTGCGCACCAGACGGTCCGTGAACGGCGCGCTGTCCAGGCGCGCCCATTTCACCGGCGTGCCACAGCGAGTCACCTCCAGCCGCCCGCCCGCCGGCAACACCATCTCGCGGCGGCCGTCGCAGAACACCAGCGCGTCGTTGCCGTTCGCCTCGATCTCGATCGCGACGGTGGCGTCGGGACTGGTGACCATCGGCCGGCCGAACAGTGCGTGAGCGTTGTTGGGCACCACCAGGATTGCCTCGAGGTCCGGCCACAGCACCGGGCCGCCCGCGGAGAACGCGTAGGCGGTGGATCCGGTCGGCGTCGATACCAGCACCCCGTCGCAACCGAACGTCGACACCGGGCGCCCGTCGATTTCGACGACCACGCCCAGCACGCCCAGCCGCGGTCCCTTTTCCAGGCTGGCTTCGTTGAGCGCCCAGCCCTGATCGAGGATGCGGCCGTGCTGGTGCACCGCGATATCGAGCGTCAGGCGCTCTTCCACCCGGTAATCCCTGGCCACGACATGCTCGAGCACCGAGTCGATGGCCTCAGCCTCGGCTTCGGCCAAGAAGCCGATGCGGCCCAAGTTGATGCCCAGCACCGGGATGCCGGCGTTGCGGGCCAGCTCGGCCGCGCGCAGGAAGGTGCCGTCGCCACCGAGGACCAGAACCAGCTCGCAACCCTCGGCCGCGTCGAGTTCGGCGTCGACCACTTCGATTTCGACGCCCATCGCCCGAACGTCGTCGGGCGACAGGGGTAGCGGCCCCCGGTCGACCGCCTCGGCGGAGAGCACACGAAGTGCAATTCCGTTATCGCCCAGCACTTTCTGCACGCGCCGTGCCGTCTCGGTGGCTTCGTCCCGTCCGGTGTGCACAACCAGGAGGACGACGCGTCGATCACTCATTGCGGGCCCTCGAATATCGCGCGCTGCACCGCACCCACCAACTCGTCACCAGTCAGTGCCCGATCGGTCTCGGCACGCAGCCACAGAAAGTATTCGACATTGCCCGATGGCCCCGGAAGCGGGCTGGCTGTGACGCCGACCGGGTGCCAGCCCAGCTCGCCGGCGCGTCCGGCGACGGCCAGCACCGACTCGGCCCGCAACGCCGGGTCGTGCACCACCCCGCCGGCACCAACCTGGCCCTTCCCCACCTCAAACTGCGGCTTCACCATGGGAACGATATCCGCGCCCGTCAAGGCGCATCCAGTCAGCGCGGGCAACACGGTGGCCAACGAGATAAACGACAGGTCAGCGACGACGAGGTCGACCTGCCCACCGATGCTCCGCGGTGTCAGGTCGCGAACGTTGGTCCGCTCGACGACGATCACCCGGGGATCCGAGCGCAGCGACCAGGCCAGCTGGCCATAGCCCACGTCGGCGGCAACCACCTCGGCCGCCCCGCGATCCAGCAGAACCTCGGTGAAGCCGCCCGTCGAGGCGCCGGCATCCAGGCAACGACGGTCCGCGACGGGGATTCCGAATGCGTCCAGCGCGCCAATGAGCTTGTGGGCGCCACGCGAGACCCAGGTCCGTTCGCCGTCGTCGGCGACGGTCAGCGCCGAGGTGACGGCGACGGCGGTCGCGGGCTTGACTGCGGGCATGCCGTCGATGCTGACCTTGCCCGCGCCGATCAGTTCCGCCGCCTGTTGACGGGACCGGGCGAGGCCGCGCCGGACCAGCTCGGCGTCAACCCGGGCGCGGCGAGGCATGCGCGCGCTCAGCCCTTCTCCGCGGACTCCAGCGCCCGCAGCAGCACGTCGTGCGCCTCTGAAAGACGGCGGGCGATCTCCTCGAGCTCGGCCAGCTGAACCTCTCGGGGCCCGTTGTCCGGGTTGTCCGGATCTCCCGGCTCGGGCAGCTGCGCGAGCAGGGCGTCGATCTCGGCGCGAATCTGATCAGGATCGATACTCATGGCGTTTCTACGCTAGTCACCCATCAATTGTCGTGCACCAGCGACCAGCGGTGCAGAGCGCCGCGCGCCGTGTCGTCGGCGGCCTCGATGCGCACCGGGCGGGCATCTGCGGCCCATACCACGGCGGCGACAGCGCGGACGATCGACAGCCCGTCCGGGTCGTCACCGCCCAAGCTGGCGACCGTGACCGCCTGATCGGCGACGTCTACCCGCCAGGCCGGCTGGGGCCGCACCGCGAGCAGTTCGCCGTCTTGCAGGAGCGAGCGCAGGTCCTTGCCGATATAGGAGGGCCGCTGTTCGGGTTTGGCGTAGACGGCGTCCCGCGCGCTGTTGACCCCGGTGAGCACCATCAGGCTGGGCAACTGGGCGGCGTTGGCGCCTTCGATGTCGGTGTCCAGCCGATCGCCGATGACCAACGGTGCGTGAAAGTTCCCGCGCGCCACTGCATCCCGCAGCAGTGTGGGCGCCGGCTTGCCCGCCACCTTGGGTACGGCACCCGTTGCGGCTCGCAGCGCCGCGACCAGGGAGCCGTTGCCGGGCAGCAGGCCCCGTTCGGTCGGCAGCGTCGCGTCGACGTTGGCCGCCACCCACAACGCGCCGGCCCGGATGGCCAGTGCCGCCTCGGCGAGATCGGGCCAGCCGATGGTCAGCGAAAGTCCCTGGACGACGGCAACGGGTTTGTCGTCGAAGCTGCGCACGGGGATCAGCCCCACAACGGCGATTTCGTTGGCCAGTGACTCGGTGCCGACGATCAGCACCGCCGACTTCGGCGGCAGTTCGCCGGCGAGCAGGTGCGCTGCGCTCTGGGCACTGGTGACGACGTCCTGCGCGCTGACGGTGAAGCCGAGCTCGCGCAAGTGGGTGGCAACTTCGTCGGCGCTGCGGGAGGCGTTGTTGGTGACAAACAGCTTGCGGCTTTGCACCTGGTCGAGTGTTTGCACCGCGCCGTCGGTGGGCTGGCGCCCGCGAAACACCGTCCCGTCCAAGTCGATCAACAGGCAATCGTATTCCTGCGCAATGCTTTTCACTGAATTGGAGCCGGGCGCGTCAGCCAAGTTCGCTGACCCGCTCTTCGGCGTCGGTCACGCCTTCGAGGTCGGCCGCCGCCGAACGCAGAAACCACTCCAGCGCCTCGTCGTCACGACCCAGCGCCAGCAGGGTGTCGGCGTAGGCGTAGTACAACCGGGCGGCGGTCGAGCCGCTGCGGCCGGGTTCCAGCTGCGGGGTGGACAACACCGTCAGCGCCTGCTCGAGCTGCCCCAGGTCGGCACGCGCCCCGGCGGCGACGATCCGCAACTCGTCGGCGTCGTCACCGCTGAGGTCTGCCGCCTCGGGTCCGCGCGCCAGCTCGATCGCCCGCTCCGGGCGGCCGAGGCCACGTTCGCAATCGGCGATCAAGGCCAACAGCGACGACTTGCTACCCATCCTGCGGGCAGCGCGCAATTCGGCCAGCGCCTGAGACCAATCTCCGCAGCGGTAGGCCGCAATTCCGACAGCCTCGCGAACGGCGGCGATCCTGCTGGTGCGGGCCCGCGCGGCGCGGGCGTGGCTCAGCGCGGCTTCGGGGTCTTCGTCGAGCAGGTCACCGGCAGCGAGCAGGTGGCGCGCCACCGCGTCGGCGGTTACCCGGTCCAGGGTGCTCAGCTCACGCCGGATTTCG
Organism: Mycobacterium numidiamassiliense; assembly: GCF_900157365.1. Classification (GTDB taxonomy): domain Bacteria; phylum Actinomycetota; class Actinomycetes; order Mycobacteriales; family Mycobacteriaceae; genus Mycobacterium; species Mycobacterium numidiamassiliense. Next base: position 3,651,020 of record NZ_FUEZ01000004.1, read on the forward strand.
GGTGCCAGTTGCTTGGCGTCGACATCGGCCGGGATGTCGGGCGCGTTCTCCGCCGCACCCTCGCCGTCGCCGGTGCTTTGCGGCTGGGCGGGACGCGCGCGGCCGGGACCCGACCAGCGAGTGTCGCGCTCAGTCCGTGGCCCGCGCCGCGGTGCACCTCCAGACGTCGCACGCGGTCGCCGTTCCCCGCCGTGACGCTGACTATCGTCGACCACGCGCGCCGTTCACCTCAATCGCTCCCGCACCCTGCAAAGGATACGGGCAGACCCGAGCCAGGCAATCCGGGTGAACTAGCCCGTCAACCGGCTGGGAATGAGTGGCGCGATCATCGCCGGGCAGTAGGTCGCTATCGCGACGATCGTGAAGATGCCCGCCGTCTTTTCAGACATGCCGTTGCCGATGGCCATTTTGGAGACGACCGAGTCGAAATCCCCACCAGGCTGAACCAGCATCGGGCAGACCGATTGGCCCTCGGCGGTGGTGCGTGCCGGTTGGCTGTACGGGACGCCGGCCGCCGTCAGCGCGTTGAGGAAGGAGTTACCGATTATGTCGACACGGATGATGTCGGCGCGGAGGGGAGCCGCCAGCATCGCGGCCGCGGCCGCCAGGGTCGCGGTCAAGGCTATGAACCACAGCGTGGTCGCCTGAATCTTGGGGGCGTAAATCACTGTGACAACAGTGGCCAATGTTGGTCACGTTGGCAACACGATGAGGTAACCGTTTGCTCACCACCGTGTTTTGCGGAAACTACACGGATGTGATCTGGTAGATCATGCCCGCTTCTGTGTGGGTGTCCACCGATTGGCGGACAACGGAATTCCTCCGCGGGATCAGCCGTTCGTGGGATGGCGCGACGGGGCCCGGCGGCGAAAAATAGAAGTTGCAGCGGGGATCTCATCACTCCTTCCCTCGAGTCCCCCTCCTCGAGTTCGGCTTCCCCTCCGAAGACGAGATCCCCGCTGAATACTTAGGAATCTACTCGTTCGACACCGGCGATGTTGCGCTTTCCGCGACGCAATACCAGCCACCGTCCGTGCAGGAAATCCGAGGCGTGCGGGGCCCACTCATCGCTGTCGATGCGCACGTTGTTGACCGAAACCCCGCCTTCCCCGATCGTGCGTCGGGCGGCACCCTTGCTGGCCGACAGGCCGCTGGCCACCAGCAGGTCGACGATCCCGTCGGGTGCACCGGATGCAAGCTCGGCGACCGACGTCTCACGCAACGCCGCGGCAAGTGTCGCCTCGTCCAGGCGATCCAGCTCCCCTTGGCCGAACAGCGCCCGGCTGGCGTGTTCGACGGCCTCGGTGGCCGCCTCGCCGTGCACCAAGACGGTGAGCTCGGTGGCCAGCCGGCGCTGGGCGGCCCGCTGCTGCGGACGCTCCTGGGTGACCTGCTCCAGGTCGGCCAGCTCGTCGGCATCCAAGAAGGTGAACCATCGTAGGTAACGGATCACGTCGGCGTCGGCGGTGTTGACGAAGTACTGGTACCAGGCATAGGGGCTGGTCAGCTGTGGGTCCAGCCACAAACTGCCGCCGCCGGTGGATTTCCCGAACTTGGTGCCGTCGGCCGCGGTCACCAGCGGAACGGTCAGCGCATGCACCGTCGCGCCGAGCTTCTGGCGGACCAGGCGTACGCCGGCGATGATGTTGCCCCATTGATCCGAGCCGCCGATCTGCAGCCCGCAGCCGTGGCGGCGGTGCAGTTCGACGTAGTCGTTGGCCTGCAGCAGCATGTAGCTGAACTCCGTGTACGAGATCCCGTCACCCTCGAGGCGCCGTTTGACCGTGTCGCGCTCGAGCATCACGTTGACCGAGAAGTGCTTGCCGACGTCCCGCAGGAATTCGATCGCCGACATGGCCTGGGTCCACTCGAGGTTGTTCTCGACGATCGCGCCGGTGGGCGAGCCGTCGAAGTCGACGAAGCGCTCCAGCTGGCCGCGGATTCGGGCGGTCCATTCGGCGACGGTGTCGGCCTCGTTGAGGGTGCGCTCGCCGATGTCCCGCGGGTCGCCGATCATGCCGGTGGCGCCACCGGCCAGCACGATCGGACGATGGCCGGCACGTTGGAAGCGCCGCAACGCCAGCAGCGGCACCAGGTGCCCGGCATGCAGGCTGGGCGCGGTGGGGTCGAAACCGGCGTACACCGTCATCGGCCCGCGCTTCGCTTCGGCGGCTAGGGCGTCGAGGTCGGTGGACTGCGCGATCAGCCCCCGCCAGCTCAACTCGTCGAGGATCTCAGCAGACATCCCGCAAGACTTTAGTCGCTGGTCACACCGTTGCGGTTAGTCGCTGTCCCCGGGGGCGGGTGCTCGCGGGCTGCGGCGGTAGGCCGACACCTCCGGCCGGGCCGCCAGCCACAACCGCCACGGCCGGTCGGCGGCTTTACTGACGCCGACGCGGGGCCCGGCCGCCGCGCGGTGCGCGTCGTTAAGCGTCAGCCGCACCGCGCTGGCAGGACTGAACAGATCAATACCGTTGTCGGACATCGTGATTCCCAGCGCGGAGCACAGGTTTCCCGGACCGCGCGCCAGCGCGTCGGTGCGGATCGCCTCGCCGCGCCGGGCCTGTGCGACGTCGAAGCCCTTCTCGACCGCGGCGGCCCGCAACAAGACCGCGGCGGCGGTACCGTCGGGTCCGCACACGACGTTGGCGCACACGTGGATCCCGTGGCTGAGGTAGGTGTACAGGCGCCCGGGCGGCCCGAACATCACGGCGTTGCGGCCGCTGGGTCCGCGGTACGAGTGGGCCGCGGCGTCCGGCCAGGGGCCGTCGGGAACGCCGCCGTAGGCCTCGACCTCGACGACGATCCCGCTGACGCCCCGCCCCGTGAGGGTAGCGCCGAGCAACCGGTGCGCGGCTGCGACCGGGTCGACTATCAGCTGGTCAGTGATGTTCTCGGTAACCCACCGAACCTACCGGCACCGCAAACGTGGCAGGATCCCGGTGGCCTTCGGGAACTTGGGAAGGGAGTCCACCTCATGCCTGCGATCGACCCCGCTGCCACCGCCTGGCTGCTGGCCAGCACCGCACTGGTCCTGCTGATGACCCCGGGCCTGGCCATTTTCTACGGCGGCATGGTCCGCACCACCGGGGTGCTCAACATGATCATGATGAGCTTCATCTCCATCCCGCTGGTCACCGTGGCCTGGCTGCTCGTCGGCTACACGATCGCCTTTTCCGACGACGGCGCCGGCGGGTTCCTCGGCAACCTCAGCCGTATCGGAATGCTCGGCATCACCCCCAGCTCGGTCCACGGCGCCGTTCCCGAACTGCTGTATGCCACGTTCCAGCTGACCTTCGCGATCATCACGGCGGCCCTGGTCAGCGGCGCGATCGCCGACCGCGCCAAGTTCTCGGCCTGGATCGTGTTCGTCCCGGTGTGGGCGATCGTCGTGTATTCCGTAGTCGCGCATTGGGTATGGGGCCCCGGGGGCTGGCTGGCCAAGCTGGGCGTGCTCGACTACGCCGGCGGGCTCGTCGTCGAAATCGTCTCCGGCGCCTCTGCACTGGCGCTGGCGCTGGTGCTCGGACCGCGCATCGGGTTCAAGAAAGACTCTATGCGGCCACACAATCTGCCGTTCGTTTTGCTCGGTGTCGGGCTGCTGTGGTTGGGCTGGTTCGGGTTCAACGCGGGATCCGCGTTGGCCGCCAACGGAACTGCCGCGGCAATCTTCCTCAACACGCTCGTCGCGGGTTGCCTCGGCATGCTCGGCTGGCTCGCCGTCGAACAAATCCGTGACGGCAGGCCCACCACGTTCGGCGCGGCATCCGGTGTGGTCGCCGGGCTCGTCGCGATCACCCCGTCCTGCGGAACCGTCAACACGCTCGGCGCAACGATTGTCGGCCTCGCCGCTGGCATCGTGTGCTCGTTCGCGGTGGGCGCGAAATTTCGCTTCAACTATGACGATTCGCTCGATGTGGTGGGTGTGCACTTCGTCGGCGGGGTCGTCGGTGTGTCGCTGATCGGACTGCTTGCCAACGCGGTTATGACATCGGGCCCGCAAGGCCTCTTCTACGGCGGCGGCTTCGGACAACTGGGCAAGCAGGCGGTCGCGATCGTGGTCGTCGCGCTCTATGCGTTCACCGTGTCGTTCGTCCTCGCGAAGTCGATCGACCGGGTAATCGGCTTTCGACTCAGCGCCGAGGACGAGACCACCGGTGTCGATTTCACTCAGCACGCCGAAACCGCCTACGCCGAAGGCGTGCAGGGGCATCTGCCGTTGCGCCGCCCCGGACTCGAAGGCTGAGCGAGTCACGTCAGCACCGTGAGCTGACCATACGGCGATTCCCATTTCCGCTATCGCCGGCGATATCGCGCGCGGCGATAGCTCGCACCCTTGACAATCCCGCGTCGGGGGACAACTATTCATCACATGATGAGTTCATCGCGTGATGAATTAATTCCGCACAGCGCGGAGCCCGCTGTGTCCATCGAGAATCTGCAAGTTAAGCGCGGGAAAATAACTGCCCTGCAGGACTTTTCGGTGCAGATCGGGCGCAGCAGCATCACCGGTCTGCTCGGGCCGTCCGGCTGCGGCAAGACCACCTTGATCCGTTGCATCGTCGGCACCCAGATCGTGACCTCGGGCAGGGTCACCGTCCTGCGCAGACCCGCGGGATGTGCCGAGCTGCGCCACCGCGTGGGTTATCTCCCCCAGGACCCGACCATCTACAACGATCTGCGGATCATCGACAACGTCCGCTATCTCGCGGCGCTATACGGATTCGACGGCAAGGCCGCGGATTCCGCTATCGAGCGGGTGGGCCTGACGAACCATCGAACCGCGTTCTGCGGCAACCTCTCCGGAGGTCAGCGCACCAGGGTCTCGCTCGCCTGCGCGCTGGTGTGTGAGCCTGAGCTGCTGGTGCTCGACGAGCCGACCGTGGGGCTGGACCCCGTTCTTCGGGTTGACCTCTGGGAGCAGTTCGCCGATCTTGCCCGGGGCGGGACCACGCTGCTGGTCTCCAGCCATGTGATGGACGAAGCCGACCGCTGCGGTGACCTACTGCTGATGCGCGAAGGCCGCCTGGTTGCTCACACCACACCCACCCAACTACGAGAGGACACCGGATGCACGTCACTGGAGGACGCGTTTCTGTCCATGATCATGCGCAACACCGTGCCTCAGGCCGGATAGGGTTGCGGGCTTACACCGCCACGACGACACGGATCCTGCGTCAGCTGGCCGCTGACCATCGCAGCGTGGCAATGATCCTGGTGGTGCCAGTCTTAGTTATCTCGTTGATGTACTTCATGTTTGACAAGATCCCCCATCGTCCCGGTACTCCGGCACCGTTCAACAATGCGTGCCTGATACTGCTGGGCCTATTCCCGCTCTTCGTGATGTTCATCATTACGGCCATCACCATGCAACGGGAGCGGGCGTCGGGAACATTGGAGCGCATCCTGACGACGCCGCTGCGCCGGCTGGACCTGCTGCTGGCCTACGGGACGGCATTCGGGATCGCCGCCGCGGTGCAGGCCACGCTGGCATGCGGGGTGTCGTTCTGGGTGCTCGGCTTCGACACCGCGGGCAGCCCGGTGTGGGTGTTCGTGATCGCGATCGTCAACGCTGTCCTGGGCGTGGGCCTGGGCCTGCTCTGTAGCGCCTTCGCGCGCACCGAGTTTCAGGCCGTGCAATTCATCCCGCTGGTGATGGTGCCTCAGCTATTGCTGGCCGGCATCATCGTCCCCCGGGCACTGATGTCGACCTGGCTGCAATGGATCAGCGATGTGCTGCCGGCCAGCTACGCGCTCGAAGCGCTGCAGCAGGTGAACTCTCACCCGGGGCTCACGGGCATCGCATTGCGTGACATCATCGTCGTGATGGGCTTCGCGATCGCGGCGCTATGCGTGGCCGCAGCGACCTTACGTCGCCGGACACCGTAGCGTGACGGCAACCAACACCGGACGCAAACGGCGTCCCGGGCGACCGGCAGGAAACTCCGACACTCGGGAGCGCATCCTCATTAGCGCGCGAGAGTTGTTTGCGCGCAACGGCATTGGTCGTACATCGATACGTGCGGTGGCCACAGCGGCCGGTGTCGATTCGGCGTTGGTGCATCACTACTTCGGGACCAAGGAGAAGCTGTTCGCGGCGGCCGTACGGATTCCGATCGACCCGATGGACATCATCGGCCCGTTGCGTGAGACGCCCGTCGTGGAGCTCGGCCATAAAATTCCGTCACTGTTGTTGCCGCTGTGGGATTCGGAGTTGGGAGCCGCGTTCATTGCCACGCTGCGGTCGATCCTGACCGGGTCGGAGGTCAACCTGTTCCGATCCTTCATCCAAGACATCATCGCCGTCGAAGTGGGTGCACGCGTTGACAATCCGCCGGGAAGCGGGATCATCCGCGTCCAGTTCGTCGCGTCCCAGCTCGTGGGCCTCCTGATAGCCCGCTACATCATTGCACTGGAGCCGTTCGCGTCGCTGCCCGCCGACCAGGTCGCGGAGACCGTCGCGCCGAACCTGCAGCGTTACCTCACTGGGGATCTGCCGGACGGGTTCGTTCCGTAAGCCGGGCGTGCTCGTCGTCGTCGACGTCGCGGGCCTCGTCGATCAGCAGCACCGGGATCCCGTCCTCAATCCGGTACGCGCGGCGCAACCGCGGGTTGTACAGCAGCTCCCCATCGTTGAGGTCCACCAGCAGCAGCGGGCCCCGATCGGCCGGGCAGACCAGAATCTTCAGCAGGGCGTCGTCAAGCATCGGTGCCTCGATACACGGCGCTCAGTTCGGCCCGCACCGCCGGAGTCAACCGGCGGTACTGCGAGGTGGCGGTGTCGAAATACCAGGCGTGGCGCCCGGATTTGGGAATCCCGGCCGCGCGCAGCGCACTAACGGTGGGACGGTAGGTCGCGCTCAGCGTCATCTCCGGCACCACGCACACAATGTCGGGCCCCAGCCCGATCGGCATTTCCGCGACGGCCTCGGTCAAATCCGCCGCGGTGATGCTGGCCCCCGGCAACAACGTCACCGCCGACACCGCGACCTCCAGGTTGCCGAACGGCACGTTGTAGGTGACGGCAAGGTCGACGCCGTTGATTAGGCCAAGCGCGTCGGTGACCGGCTCGGTATACACCAGCCCCCGCGCCGTGTGGACCACCGAGCCGCGGCGACCAAGCAACCAGTAGTCACCGTCCTCGTCGCGGCGGAACAAGTTCTCGGTCGATACCCAGGTGTCGCCGGCCGCGAAGACCCCACGTTTGACCGATGCGGTCGGGTCGATGGGCCCGCGGGACGCGGCGAGCAACACCCCGACCTGGTTCGCCTCGGGGATCTGCACGAAGCCGCGATCGGTTTCCAGGATCAGATCGCGTTCGGCGTCGTAGGCAGCCAGCTCACCCCGTCCTGCTCCGGGCAGGAGGCGGCCTTTGCTGCCGATCTTGGCGCCGGACACGTGGGCCAGCACCGCCTGTCCATCGGTCGTGGCGAAGAACTCGACGACGTGTGCGGGCGCGAATGCATCGACGACGCGTTCCCACAATCCGGTCGGCATCCCCGAACCGATGAACAGCCGCACAGGGTGGTTGCCGTGCAGGACAAAGGCCGGGTCGTCCACGACGTCGCGAAGCATCGCCCAGGTATAGGACACCACGGTGACGCCGTACTGCCGTATCTCGTTGACGAACCGGTCGGTACTCAGGCCACGCGACAGTGCGATGCGGGTACCGCCGACGACCGCCCCGCCCAGCGAGACCAACAGCGCGGACTCATGGTGCAGGGGCGTCAAGCAATACACGGTGTCATTGCGGTCCAGCCCGGCCGCCGACGCGGTCCCGAAGGCCGAGATCGCCCAGCGGTAGTTGGTGATCTGCTTGGCGACCAGCTCGCCGCCGGCGGCATTGAACGCGATGAAGGCCAGATCCCGGGCCAATCCCGGGTTGGGCCGGTACCACGCGGGCAGCTCGACGGCGTCGGGGTCGATCTTCTCCATGTCGATGACGTTGGCGTCCTCGGGCAGGTGCAGATCCCGGGACTCACCGCCGCCCAGCACCAGCACCTGCCCCGACCATTCACGGGCGGCGTCCAGGTTGGTGGGGTCGGTCAGGATCTCGGTCACGCGCCCGAGCCGGACGGACTCGGCGAGATCGGCATCGGGCCGCATCACTACGGCGACCGCGCCAAGCCGGGACAGCGCAGCGATCGCGACCAGGGCACTGGGCCGCGTCTCCATCAGCACACCCACCCGATCGCCTTGGCGGACGCCGACTTCGATCAGGCCACGCACCACATTGTTGATCCGCCGGTCGACCGCCTCGTAAGTGTGCACACGGCCGTCGAACAGCAGGAACTCCCCTTGTGGGGCGTTGCTCGCCTGCTCACTGATGATGCGGCCCAACGAGATTCGGGTGTGGTCATTGATTTGTCCGAGGCGGGCAAGCCGCGGGAGTGTGCGGACCGTCTCCACGGCCAGCGCCCGCACCGATTTGTTGGCTGCCACTGCCGCGTCGGCGGCACCGCGCACCAGCTCCAGCGCCGCTTCCGAGGCCTCACCGATGCCGTGCGTGAGCCGGGAACTGAACGTGACGCCGCTATCGGTGTGTTCGGCCGGCTGATCCGCCATCAAGTCGATGCCCGCCGGCTTGTCGCCGCCGGTGGACAGCCAGCGCACCCATTCCGCGACGGTCGGCCAACCGTGCTGCGCCGCTTTGGATCCCACGACGAGCCCGAAATGTCCTGTCCTGATCAGCGATTCGTACACCTCGGCGTTCGGCGCTGCCCGCCGGATGCCGCGTACCGACGCCGGCTGGCCGATGTCATCGACGGTGCCGACGAACGCCAGCACCGGGCAGGTGATATCGGTGAGCGTCACCAACTGCCCGTTGACGGCGAATCCGCCGGTCATCATGCGGTTGTGCGCGATGAATTGCTTCAGCAACTCCGATATCGCCGGGCCCGACCAGGCGATCCAGCCTTCGGACTCAAGGAATCTGCGCTGCTGTTCGCGCGGCAATAGCGCCTCACGGTCATGCAGTTGACGCACGAAGTCGACGCGGGCCTTGGCCGTCTTGAGCGGATCGAGCATTTGAAAACCGGCCCGCGCCATCCAGCCCGGGATCGCCAGCCGGCTGAAGACGTGGTCGGCCATGAAGTTGGCGGCGGGCGCGGCGAAATTCGCCGGGATGCCCATCGGCAAGGCGGCCAGGGTGTCCACCGGCGAACCGAACGTCACGATGCTGGCGAGGGCTTTCGAACGCCGGTAGGCGGCGACCTGATAGCACCACATGCCGCCCTGCGAGTAGCCGACCAGATGCACATCGCTGCCAGTGGCATCCTTCACGGTGTCGATGGCCTGGCTGAGCGCGACGATGTGGTCGGCGAGATTGCGGCGCATGCCGCCCTCGACCTTGTCGGGCGAACCGAAGTCGATAACCCACGGATCCAGCCCGCTGGCGTGCAGGATCCCCACCGCGCCTTCGTCACGGGTGACGTCCCACATGTCCGCCGACATCATCATTGGGTGCACCATCAGCACCGGCGGGCCGACCGGCGGCTGTCCGGGACGGTTATCGGGTGGAAAGTACCGCCGGAGCTTGTACATCGGCACGCTCTCGACGATCTGGGAGGGCGACGGGACGCTTCCCGTCTCCAGACCTCCGAGCCGCAGAACTTCCAGCCCGTTCTGTGCCGTGGCGACCAGACGCTCGACCGGTCGCGTGATCAGCGAAAAGTTGAGATCCACCGCCGCTCCCCATTGTTGACAGCTTGGACATCATGGCACATCGGCTCGGCCGGCGGTTCTGGTCAGGCAGTTTGCTCCGAATGCGGGAGCGATCCGAACCGCAGATGATGTCCGCGACATGGCAAACGTGGGCGTGCGCCCAGACGGTATCGAGGTCGCGACAATTGCCGTGGCGTGCGGCCCCGGTAACCCCTCGAGTACCGGGCACCGTGAACCGTGTTCGGATCGGCCTTCCCAGCAAAATCTTGGGCAGGTTTCAGCCGCGCCACGGTTAGAGTTCGTAACCTTCAGACATGAAACGTGTTGCCGCTCTGCTCGCGGTCCTCACGACCGCTGCAGCGGGGCTGCTTTTTCATGCGAGCCCAGCGCACGCCGGCGTTGTTGCGGAGTCACCGCCCGATTGCTGGGCGTGCTTCCACGACGGCAGATAGTTTGTTATCCGGCCGGCGTGCGCTGGTTTAAAGGTGCGCTATTACCCTGTGGTGCAAGTGGTTCCGGAGCACGTGACCGTTATCGGAAACGTACATGCCGAAGCCGTAGCGGCGGTGAAAGCAAGGACGACCGCGACGACGATCTTGCTGCTGACACGAGACATAAACGAACCCCCTTCGTCTGAGGACAATCTGTTGCCAGAAGACCCGATTCTGTTGCCCGAGACTGAACCAGCGTAAGCCGCCAAAGTGCTTATTGGATAGATTTCAGCAAAAACTTTTTCGCGTCTTTTGCCCTCGAAGACCGCGTTTCTTGCCTACGGAAGCGTAGCCAAGGGTGGCCTGATGAATAAGCGTTATATACCTAAATTGATTGCGACACTAGGGCTTAACGGATCTAATCGGGGCGGCGGGTTGCTATATGCCATACCGTGGCGCTGGAGGCGTCGGCATTTACCTTCCGAGAGAAGGGAAATGAGAAAAGTCGGTACCCAAAAGTACGATCTTGAAACGGCTTTCGCGGCGTCATGCGCGACCCCACAACCGGCTTGGCAGTGCGCTCGGCCCGCGGGCCACCTCCATCTTTTGCTACCGTCGGCCCGGTGGCGCATCTACTGGGGGCCGAAGCCGTACACCTGGCATATCCGAATCAGCTGGTGTTCGACTCGGTCACGCTCGGAGTCAACGAGGGCGCGCGCATCGGCATCGTCGGGCGAAACGGCGACGGTAAGTCCAGCCTGCTGCGGCTGCTGACCGGCGACCAGCAGCCCCACGCGGGCCGGGTCACCCACCGCAGCGGACTGCGGGTCGTCGCGCTGAGCCAGGCCGACACCCTCGACAACGACCACACCGTCGGCTGGACGCTGGTCGGTGATCAACCCGAACACCAGTGGGCCGGCGACCCGCGCATCCGGGATGTGGCGAGCGGGCTGGTAGCCGATATCGACTGGGATGCAACGATTTCCACCCTCAGCGGCGGTCAGCGCCGACGGGTGCAGCTGGCTGCGCTGCTGATGGGCGAATGGGACGTCATCGCATTGGATGAGCCCACCAACCACCTCGACATCGAAGGCATCACCTGGTTGGCCGAGCACCTACGCCGACGCTGGCCGGCCAACACCGGCGGCCTGCTGGTGGTGACCCACGACCGCTGGTTTCTCGACGAAGTCGCCAACACGACATGGGAAGTGCACGACGGAATCGTCGAACCCTTCGAGGGCGGGTACGCGGCCTACGTGTTGCAGCGGGTGGAGCGCGACCGGCAGGCCGCCAGCACTGAGGCCAAACGGCAGAACCTGATGCGCAAGGAGCTGGCCTGGCTCCGCCGCGGGCCGCCGGCCCGCACCTCGAAACCCAAGTTCCGCATCGACGCCGCCAACCAACTGATCGCCGACGTGCCGCCGTTGCGCAATGCCGTCGAGCTGGCCAAGCTGGCGACGGCACGACTCGGCAAGGATGTGATCGACCTGCTCGACGTGTCGGTCTCGTTCGACGGCCGCCCGGTGCTGCGTGATGTCGAATGGCGGATCGGCCCCGGCGAACGCACCGGCATCGTCGGAGCCAACGGCGCCGGCAAATCGACCCTGTTGGGGTTGATCGCGGGCACCGTGACGCCGGACAGCGGACGCGTCAAGCACGGCAAGACCGTCCGACTCGCCGTGCTCGATCAGCAGGGCGGCGAGCTGGCCAGCCTCGCCGAAGATCGGATCGCCGACGTGCTGGGCAGGCTGCGCGGCGACTATGAGGTGGAGGGCCGCCAGGTGACGCCGACACAGCTGTTGGAACGACTCGGCTTCGGTGCCGGCCAACTCTCCGCGCGTGTCGGCGATCTCTCCGGCGGGCAGCGCCGCCGGTTGCAACTCATGCTCACCTTGTTATCGGAGCCGAACGTCCTGCTTCTCGACGAGCCCACCAACGACGTGGACACCGACATGCTCACCGCCACCGAGGATCTGCTCGACTCGTGGCCGGGCACGTTGATCGTCGTCTCGCACGACCGGTATCTGCTCGAACGGATCACCGACCAGCAGTACGCGATTCTTGATGGCCGGTTGCGACACCTGCCCGGTGGTATCGACGAATATCTGCGGCTGGCAGCACGTTCCACCGAGGTGCCGAAGTCGCCGGCGGCTTCGACGGCAACCGAGCCGCAGGCCCTGTCCGGCGCGCAGCGTCGCGCCGCGGAGAAAGAGTTGGCCTCGGTTGATCGCCAGCTCGCCCGCCTGGCCGACCGGATCGCGACCAAACACCTCGAACTGGCCGAACAAGACCAGTCCGACCATGTCGCCGTGGCCGAGCTGACCCGGCAGCTACGAGCGCTCGAAGACGAGGTCACCGACCTGGAGACGCGCTGGCTGGAGCTGTCGGACGTCGTCGGGTAGTCGCGTTCGGCAATCCCGTTGTGGGAGAGACACACTCGCGCGCTACACACTGGTGACAATCTGCAGCGGCCGCTGCCTGGTACGCAACGTATCCAGCAGTTCCCGATACGGGCCGACGAGGTAGGCGGTGTCGCCGGCTCGCAGTGTGTGCTCGCTGCGTGGGTGCACCACGACGGGCGCGTCCGGCCGGGAGATCGCGATCACGCGGGTCTTGGCGGGCATCTCGACGATCCGCAGCCCATCGAGGTCACCACCGGCGTCCACGTGCAGCGCGCCCACCATGAACGCACTCTGCCCAACCGAAAACGTACCCACCACCTGCAGCCCGATCGCGGCGCCGACGAACCACGGCGCGGCCAGCTCCACCGTCGAGCGCACGTAGTCGAATCCGAACCGTTGCGCGACCGCGAAACCAAGCTCGCGGTCGTACACGCGGAGCACGAGTGGAACTTCGGGCCCGTGGGCCTCGGGTGTCACGGCATCGCCGGTCATCTCGCTCAACACGATGCCGGTCTCGATGTTGACCATGTCGTCATGGGTCAGCACCGCCACCGCGCGAGCGTGTTCGACACACGCCGACTCCAGCGTCTGCGGCAGCGTCGCGTCCCCATAGATCACCGGCACGTCGAGGTCGTCGACCGCAGATAACAATGAGTTTTCGTCGTCGAGCTCGATGACGGCGACCTCGTGGCCCGCGGCGGTCAAATCCGTCACCACCTGCATCCCCAGGGAGCCGAGACCGACGACGACGACGTGGTCGCGCAGATGGCGGACCCGTCGGCGGCCGGAGGTGTGGATGAAGCGACGCGACAGCAGCAGGTCGGCAATGAACGCGACGAGGATCGCCGTGGTGGTCATGCCGACGAACATCAAGATCACGCTGAACAACCGCAGCCAGGTGGGCTGGTCGATGAAGTTGAAGTCGCCGAAGCCGACAGTGGTGATTGTCTCGGCGCTGAAGTACAACGCGTCCATCCACTTCATGCCGCCCGGGCGCTGGTAGCTGTAGCGCAACACCATCGTGGAGCCGATCAGCAGGATCATTCCCACCACCCACGCGGGGTAAAACAGGGGGTTGACGTCGTCGCGCATGGTGCGCACGGCATCCAACACCCGCCGCATCCGATACCGCCGGGTGGGCGTGTCGCGCTGTCGCGTTGCCCGGACACCGCGGGCGGCCAGCTGCTCGGCGGTGCCGATCATCGCCGTCATGTCACCCGCGTGCACTCGCTGATCGCGCTGTGGGCACGCCACCAACTCGCCCGGCGACGAGGAGTTGTCGCCCTGAATCACCGCCACCGGTGCCAGATCGTCGTAGATCTCGCGCAGTGTTCCGTCGCGCGGTACCTCGGTGGTCCAGACGACGAACTCGACACCGGCGGCCTCAAACGGGTGCGCGGTACTCGCCAGGCATGCCTCGACGACCGATTCCGCCGCCAGCTCGGCGATGTCGAGGATGGCGCCGGGCCCATTGCCGTCGGCCATCGCCGCGCGCACCACGTCGTTGTGTACCCGCGCCACCACGCGGACATCCGGGTTGGCTTTCCTTGCCAGCAAGGCGATTTCGAGGTTGAGCGCATCATCGGCTTCAGCGCATACGACGGCAAGAGCACGGTCGACTCCGGCATCGACGAGCTCGGCGACGGTGAGGTCGGCGGTGGTAAGCTTGACGATACTGACGCCGGCCTTGTTGAGCTCCTCCACGATCGTCATGGCCAACGCGTCATCGCCGCTGACAATGATGTGGCTTTGCAACCGCACCGGAGTGTCATCCGCGTCATCGATCTCGTCGACGTCATCGATGTCGTTGTCCCGGCCCGCCCACCACGGTTTGACGTTGTCCCACATAAGCTTTCACTCCTTGCTCAGGCTGACATTCCCCCTGGGAATGACCGATCCGCGCGCAGCACGCCACGCCAGGCAACGCCTAGACGAGCTGGGGATCCAGACCTGAAGCGGCCATGTGGAACCGCAAGGACCTACACCCCTCTCGTCAGAGCTTTGGCACTGCACGGCGTACCCAAGACTTCTGGAAGCCACTTTGGCTCAACCCTTATGCCGGGAGGAGCTGTCCTGACCCGGGGCGTCTTTCGACGTTCGGGGTCAGTGGCCTATGTCCGTGCAGACGCCTCACCTACCGAGGTGTTCGCAGACCCCATGATGGCTCCCCAAGCGGTGCAAGTCAATCGGCTGCGCGACGGCAGAAGCTCAGGTCATCGCCGTGAATATGACCAGCTATCGGGTAATCTCGAGCCACGGCCGCCACGGTCCGCGCGGGGAGAATCCGATGAGCAAGCGACCATTCCGGCCGGTGAGATATCCCCCCGGCGAGGCGCTTCTCACCCTCTACCGGCTCCGGGGCCCGGTGATCAATTCGGGCGTCGGACGCCACGGCTACACGTATCTGCTCGGCCCCGAGGCCAACAAGTTCGTTTTCGCCAACGCCGATGCGTTCAGCTGGGCCCAGACGTTTGAAAGCCTGGCAATCGTCGACGGGCCCACCGCGCTGATCGTCAGCGACGGTGACGACCACCGCCGCCGGCGCAGTGTGGTGGCGCCCGGGCTGCGGCATCGGCAGATCCAGGACTACGTCGAGACCATGGTGTCCAACATCGACACCGTCATCGACGCCTGGCGCCCGGGGCAGCGGCTGGACATCTACCGGCAGTGCCGCTCGGCGGTCCGGCGCAGCACTGCCGAGAGCCTGTTCGGCACGCGCTTGGCGATGCACTCCGACTTCCTCGGCGAGCAACTCCAACCCTTGCTCGACCTGACCCACCAACTGCCCCAGGTGGTGGCGCTGCAGCAGCGCCTCAACTCGCCCGGCTGGCGACGGGCGATGGCCGCGCGAAAGCGTCTCAACGACTTCATCGACGCCCAGATCGCCGACGCCCGCACCGCGCCCAGACCGGACGACCACATGATGACCATGCTGATCAACGGTCGCGGCGAAGAGGGATACACGTTGAGTAACAACGAGATTCGCGACTCGATTATCTCGCTCATCACCGCCGGCTACGAGACCACCAGCGGCGCGCTGGCCTGGGCGATCTACACGCTGCTGACCCTGCCGGACGCGTGGGACGAAGCCGCAGAAGAGGTCCGCCGCGTCGTGGGCGACGGGCCACCGGCCGCCACCGACCTGGAAGCGCTGACCTACCTCAACGGCGTCGTACACGAGACCCTTCGGTTGTACTCACCCGGCGTGATCTCCGCCCGCCGGGTGATGCGCGACCTCTCGTTCGACGGGCATCGCATCCGGGCGGGCCGCTTGCTGATCTTCAGCGCGTATGTCACCCACCGACTACCTGAGCTGTGGCCGGACCCGCGGGAGTTTCGGCCGTCGCGCTGGGATCCGGAATCGGTCGGCTACCGCAAGCCCGCACCGCACGAGTTCATTCCCTTCAGCGGCGGGTTGCACCGCTGCATCGGAGCGGTCATGGCCACGACCGAGATGACGGTCATGCTTGCCCGGCTGGTCGCCAGAACGAAGCTACGGTTTCCCGCTCAGCGAATCCGCGCGGCGAACCTGGCCGCGCTCAGTCCCACGCCGGGTCTGGTCGTCGATATCGCCGACTCAGTGCCAGCGCAGTAACACGAGCTCGGAAGAGAACCCTGGACCCATCGCGACGATCAGCCCTGGGCTGCCGCCGGCCGGGGGTTTGGCGATCGTGTCGCGCAGCACGTGCAGCACGGAGGCCGACGAGAGATTCGCAATCTCACCCAACGAGCGCCAGGTCAGCTCAAGCGCCTCCGGGGGCAGGTCGAGGCTCTTACCGATGGCTGTGATCACCTTCGGACCGCCAGGATGGGCCACCCATGCTTCGATGTCGCTTCTGGTCAACCCGTGTCCGCTGAGGAATCGATCGACGTCGGCGGCCAGGTCCCGTTCGATCACTGCGGGCAGTTCCGGGGAGAACACGGGCTGCAGGCCACCGGGACCAACGTTCCACGCCATGACGTGCAGCGATTCCGGGTAGAGGCGGGTTTGCGAATCGACGATGTCGGGACCGCCGGGCCGTAGCTGCCGGTCTTGTTCGGCGCGACGATCTCCGACGGCGACCACCGCGGCCGCCCCATCGCCGAACATCGCGGTCGCGACCAGCCCAGACACGGTGGGCTTGACCGTGGGGAAGGTCAGTGAGCACAGCTCGATCGATACCAGGACCGCGACACCGTCGGGCGCGCCCCGCAGGTAGTTGTGCACCGTCGCCAAACCCGCCGCACCTGCGGCACAGCCCAGTCCGAACAGTGGCACCCGGCGCACGTCCGGCCGCAGGCCAATCCGTCCCGCGATGCAGGCGTCCAGCGACGGCACCGCCACGCCGGTGACGGTCGTGGTGGCGATCATGTCGACGTCTTCGGGCTGCAGCCCCGCCTCGTCGAGAGCGCCCAACAGCGCCTCGCACCCCAGGTTGACCGCGTTTTCGACGAAGATTTCGTTGGTCTCGCTGAAGTCGGTGAGCGATGAATACTGCTCGAGCGGCAGAACTAGGTGGCGGCTGTTGACCTTCGCGCCGGCGTGGAGACGCCGGACGATTTCCTCGTGCTCCCGCAAAACCGGCAACTCGACGAATCGGTCGGTAATCTCGCTCTGGCTGTACCGATGCGGTGGCAATGCACCGACTACACCTGCGATTACGCTCATACCCAGCCTTTACTCAAAAGCCAATTCCCCCGATGTCACGAAAGTTTATGCGGTCTGGTTCAGGCCCGCAAAGAAATAGCTATTCAACACATGTCGTATATGGGGGCGAAACCCTGCACGTAATCGTCTCCACCAGCAGGGATTTCCGTCAATCAGCATCATCCGCGCTATTGGACTCCAACGCCATAGCGATCAGCGCATCGGCGCTTAACGCGTCGATGATGTCGTTGCCGACCTCGGGATCGGGAAGCGGCGCGTCCGACTCGCCGGCCAGCAGCAGTAGTTTGTCGAGCAACCCGGTTCGCCGAAGTTCGCGCAGCGGAATTTTTTTGAGCGACGACCAGATCTTTTCGTCGCCGGAATCGTCACGGTCCTCGTGTAGCAGTTGACGACGCAAGTGATCGGCCAACGCCGCCGGAGTGGGAAAGTCGAAGATCAGCGTGCGCGACAAAGCCAACCCAGTAACGGCTTTGAGACGGTTGCGAAGCTCGACGCCGGTCAGCGATTCAAAACCGATGTCCTGGAAGGCGCGCTCGACATCGATGTCGCGGCTGCTCGAGTGGCCCAACACGGTCGCCGCGTGCGTACACACCAATTCCACCAGCCGACGGTGCTGATCATCGGGGGTCAGGGCTTGCAGCTGCTCGGCCAGGTCCGCGGCCCGGCTTACCGGAGCGGGTGCGTCTGCGCCCAACCCGAGCCAAAACCGCTGCCGGGCAAAACCATACGTCGGCAGCTCGACTTGGCGGCCACCCAGGCCGCTCAGCACGGACGGCCAGACAACCGGCGTGCCGAGAGCGAAAAGTTGACCGGCCGCAACGAGCAGCGTGTCGACTTCGGGCCGATCCTTGGCCAGGGTTGCCACCGCGGCGGCGTGCTCGGTACTCAGCGAGTGCTCCACCGCCGCGCTCAAGCCGGCGGCCGGGCCTACCTCGACAAACACGTTGGCTCCCAACGACTCCGCCAGCCGTACACCGTCGAGAAACCGCACCGGTTGACGCACGTGCTCGACCCAATACTGTGCCGATCCATAGCCAGCACCGGCGAGCCGCCCAGTCAGGTTGGATACCAAGCCAATCCGCGGTTCGCCGGCCTCGACGTCCGCCACCAACCGGCCAAATTCGTCAATCATGGGCTCTACCAACACCGAATGAAACGCGTGCGACACCGCCAGCCGATGCACCCGCGCTCCCTGCTGTGCCAACCGGTCCGCCAGGGCACTCACCGGGACCTCGGCGCCCGAAATCACCACGGAGTTCCGGGCATTGACCGCCGCGATCGCGACACCATCGGTGAGCAACGGAGTCACCTCGTCCTCGCCGGCGGCCACCGCCACCATGACTCCGCCGTCCGGCAGGCCCGCCATCAAGCGGCCCCGGGCCGCGACAAGTCGCGCGGCGTCGTCAAGTGTGAGCACGCCCGCCACATGGGCCGCGGTGATCTCCCCCACCGAATGGCCCATCACCAAGTCGGGTTCGATTCCCCAGGCCTGCAGCAGCGCCGTCAGTGCCACCTCGACGACGAACAGCGCGGGCTGGGCGAACTCGGTATTGGCCAGCAGGTCCGGGTCGATACCCCAGATCACGTCGCGCAGACCCGAGCGCAGATGGGCGTCCACCGCGTCGACCGCATGGTCGAATGCCCGGGCGAAGACCGGAAACCGATGGTAGAGCTGCCGCCCCATCCCCAGCCATTGGGAGCCTTGCCCGGGAAACACGAAAACCGTCTTGCCCGTTGCCCTGGCGCGTCCGGCGATCGCGCCCGGATCGCCGTCGGCCAGTCGCGTCAAACCCGTTGCGAGAACTTGACGATCGCCGCCCACCAGCACGGCACGGTGCTCGAAGACCGACCGGGTGGTGGCCAGCGACCACGCCACGTCCGTCGCCGTGAGACCGTCGTCGGCGGCGACGCGAACCGCTAGCCGCGCGGCCTGGTTGGTCAAGGCTTGCTCGGAGCGCGCCGACAGCACCCATGCCATCGGCATGTCCTGTTCAGGTTCAACCACGACGCTGTCGGGCTGTGCGGGCGCCTCCTCGACAATCACATGCGCGTTCGTCCCGCCCATTCCGAACGACGACACCCCGGCCCGTCGCGGCCGGTCTCGCACCGGCCACGACGCCAATGTGGTATTAACCTGCAGGCCAAAGCTTTTCAGGTCATTCCCGGAGGCGGTGCTGTCATAGTTGAGACTCGGTGGGATCACACCGTTTTCAACGGTCAGCACCGCCTTGAGCAAGCCCGCGATGCCGGCAGCACTGCCAGTGTGGCCGATATTGGTCTTTACCGATCCGATACGTACCGGATCCTGTTGACGCTCGGCGAATATCTCACCCAGTGCCCTGGCCTCGACGGGGTCGCCGACTTCGGTTCCGGTGCCGTGTGCCTCGATGTAGTCGACGTCGCCGCCATCAAGGCCCGCGCGTGCGAGTGCACGGCGGATGACATCGGCCTGTCCCGACACCGAGGGCACCGTCTGGCCGGCGGAGGTGTGCCCGGAGTTGCCGACCGCGCTCCCCCGGATGACGGCGCGGATTCTGTTTCCGTCCCGGATGGCGGGGCCCAACGGCTTCAGCAGCACCAGGCCGGCACCCTCGGCCCGCACGTAGCCATCCGCACGCCCGTCAAACGCGTAGGTATGACCTGACATCGACATCGCGCCGAATTCTTTTTCGAGCATGGCGGTTTCGTCCGCCAGATTGAGGTGGATCCCGCCGGCTATCGCCAGCCGTGACTCGCCTGCGCACAGGCTTTCGCAGGCCAGATGCACCGCGACGAGCGAAGACGACTGACCGGTGTCGACGATCATGCTCGAACCCTGTAGCCCGAGGGCGTAGGAGATCCTGTTGGCGATCATTGTGCGGCTGACACCGCCGAACGAGTGATGGTCGAGGTTGTCCGTTCCCTCGCGAAGCGTCAAGACCGCGTAGTCGTCGGTCATCGCACCCACGAAGACCGAAACCTGCTCGCCACGTGAGGTTTCCGGCACCAGGAGCGCGTCTTCGAAGAGTTCCCATGCCAATTCGAGGGCCAGCCGCTGCCGCGGATCCATCGCGCAGGCCTCGCGGGGCGAGAGGTTGAAGAAGTCCGCGTCGAACTCGGCGGCATCGCACGGCGAATCGCTCACTTCCCGTCCGTCACGGACGAGATGCCAGAAGTCTCGGCTGGTGGCGGCGCCGGGCAACCTGCAGGCGAGGCCGATCACCGCTACGTCGGTGGGTGACATCAGGGGCCGAGGTCGTCATCGAGGAGGGCGAAGAGTTCGCGATCGGTGGCGGTGGTGAGGTCGTCGTCGATGGCGTGCGCGTCGTCGGGCGTCAGCGGCGGTGGGCTTTCGAGCTCGGTCAGGATGACGTGGATGCGGGTCGCCAGGCGGGTTCTGTCTTCCGGTGTCCAATTCGGTTGGTTGACCAGTGTTTGCAGCTCGCGGGCGATGTCGTTGAAGCGCGCCAGCTGATCCGGCCCGCCTGCGGGTGCCTCGGTTGCCACGGAGCGCAGCTGTGCGTCCACATGCTCGGCCAGCGCCGCCGGCGTCGGGAAGTCGAAGATCAGGTTGGGTGAAAGTGTAAGCCCGGTGGCCGTTTTGAGCCGGTTACGCAGTTCCACCGCGGTCAACGAGTCGAAGCCGAGGTCCTGGAAGGGCAGCTGGGCCTCGATGTCGGCGCTGGACCTGCCTAACACGGTTGCGGCGTTGGTGCATACCAGCTCCACCAACTGGTGATGACGCTGCTCGGGACTCAGCCCCTGCAGCCGGGCGGCCAACCCCGACGTCGACACCGCCGCGTCGGCATCACTGATGAGCCGCCGCCCGGGCCGGGCGACCAGGTCCCGCAGCACCGGCGGGACGGCGCCGCTGGCCCCCAGCCCCGTCGCGTCGATGCGGGCGGCGACCAGCAGCGGACGATCGGCCAGCATGGCCTCGTCGAACAGCTGCAGGGCATGGGGGGTGGACAGCGGCGCGAGGCCGCCCCGGCTCATCCGGGCTTTGTCCCGGTCGCTGAGGTGTCCGGTCATGCCGCTGGCTTGCTCCCACAGCCCCCAGGCCACCGACAACCCCGCAAGGCCCTGTGCACGCCGATGGGTGGCCAGGCCGTCGAGGAAGCTGTTCGCCGCGGCGTAATTGCCCTGTCCCGGGGAACCCACGATCCCGGCCATCGACGAGAACATCACGAACGCCGACAAATCCATGTCGCGGGTCAACTCGTGCAGGTTCCAGGCACCGTCGACCTTGCTCCGCAACACCGTGTCCACCCGATCGGGCGTCAACGACGCGATCAGCCCGTCATCGAGCACCCCCGCGGCATGGAACACACCCTTGAGGGGATATTGGTTCGGCAGCGCGGCAATCACATCCGCTACCGCATCCCGGTCGCTGACATCGCAGGCTAGGACCGACACCTCCGCCCCGGCGCCTTTCAGCTGATCGAGTAGCTCCGCCACACCCTCGCCGTCGGCGCCGCTGCGACTGAGTAGCACCACATGGGCCACCCCGTAGCGGGCCACCAGATGGGCGGCCACCGCCGAGCCGGCCATCCCGGTGCCCCCGGTGATCAGCACGCTGCCGCCGGCCAATCCGCCGCCCGAACCGGCCAACACCGGATCGCTTGGACCATCCGGCAGGGTCAACACCACCTTGCCGATCTGGCGAGCCTGGCTGACGAACCGGTACGCCGCCGAGGCGCTGCGCACGTCAAACATCTTGACCGGCAACGGCTTCAACACACCCACGTCAAAAAGTTCGATCAAGTCGGACAGCATCGACGCGATGTGGTCGGGCCCGGCTTCCATCAGGTCAAAGGCCCGGTAGTAGGCGCCGTGGTGCTGGGCTGCCACCGCCTCGGGGTCACGCAGGTCGGTCTTGCCCATCTCGATGAAGCGCCCGCCACCAACCAGCAACCGCAACGAGGCGTCGAGGAACTCCCCGGCCAGCGAGTTGAGCACCACATCGACCCCGGCCCCGCCGGTGGTCGCCAGAAACTTCGCTTCGAAATCCACGGTCCGGGTATCGCCGATATGATCGTCGTCAAAACCCATCGCCCGCAACGTGTCCCACTTACCGCGGCTGGCAGTGACGAACACTTCGGCCCCCCAGTGCCGGGCCAGTTGCACGGCCGCCATGCCGACCCCACCAGTGGCGGCGTGCACCAAGACTCGCTCGCCGGCCTTGAGTCCGGCCAACACCGACAACCCGTACAGGGCGGTCAAGAACACCACCGGCACGCCGGCGGCCTCGGCCAACGACCAATCCGCCGGCACCGTAGTAACAAACCGCGCGTCCACCACCGCCTCGGAGCCGACAACCCCAATCAAACCCAGCACCGAATCTCCGACGGAGAGCCCGGTGACGCCGGGGCCGACCTCGAGGACGACACCCGCGCCCTCGGCGCCGAGCTCGCCGCCGCCGGGATACATCCCCAACGCCACCAGCACATCCCGGAAGTTCACCCCGACCGCGGCGACCGCCACCCGCACCTGCCCGGCCGCCAGCTCCGCCGGCCCGGTCGGGGCAACCACCACGTCTTCCAATGTGCCGCCACCGCCCGCGGCCAATCGCCATCCGCCGGGCGGTAGCTCCAGCACCGCGCCGGCCCCTACCGCTCCCAGTCGAGCGGCATGTGCGACGCCGGAGCGCACCACCAATTGCGGCTCACCGCAACCGATTACGTCGGCTACGTCTAACGACCCGTCCGAATCGATCAGCACCACCCGGCCCGGCTGCTCGGCCTGCGCCGCACGCACCAACCCCCACACGGCCGCGCCCGCCAGATCCGTGACGTCCTCACCGGCCAAACCCACCGCGCCATGAGTCAGCACGACGAACGGACCCGCGTCGCTGCCGGCCAGCCAGGACTGCAACACACCCAGCGCTTCATGAGTCACCGAATACACCGGCCCGACCCCATCGTCGGTTCCAGAGCTCGGCTCCCACACGTGCTCGACAGCAACGGCGTTCGGCTCCAGCAACACCGGGGACCACGCGACTTCGTATAATCCGCCGCCGCCACCGGCAGCGGCCGCCAGGGCGGCCGACAGCGCACCGATCGAGATCGGACGAACCACCAACTCCCGCACCGACAAAACCGGCAGGCCCGTCCCGTCTGCCAAGTCCACCGACACCGACCCGCTGCCCGCCGGCGCGATGCGAACCCGAACCCGTGAGGCCCCGGCGGCATGCAGGCAGACTCCCTGCCAGGAGAACGGGAGCATCGTCGAATCACCACCCTCGGCAATCCCCCAAGCATGCAACGCAGCGTCCAGTACGGCCGGATGGATCCCGAAGCCGCCCGCGGTCACGCCCTCGCCGGCGGACACTTCGGCGAAGACCTCCTGTCCGCGCCGCCATAGCGCTCGAAGGCCGCGGAATGCGGGTCCATAGTCGTAGCCCCGTGCCGCCAGCACCCCGTACACGTCACCGGCTTCGACCGCGGAAGCCCCGACCGGAGGCCACACCGACAGGTCCGCGGCGGGTCCGGGCTGCGCGGTACTACTCAACGCACCCTGAGCATGCAAGACCCACGCCGAATCCGCGGCCGCACCGCGCGAATACACCCACACCGCCCGAGAGCCCGACTCTCCCGCGGCGTCGACGACGACCTGCACACGGGCCGCACCGCCCGGCGGCAACACCAACGGAGCCAACAACGTCAGCTCGTCGACCACCGAACAGCCGACCTCATCGCCGGCCCGCAACGCCAATTCCACGAACCCGGCGCCGGGGAACAACACCACCCCGTCGACGACGTGATCCGCCAACCACGGCGCTCCGCCCACGGACAACGAGCCCGTCAGCACCACGCCGCCGGAATCGGGTCGCTCCACGACCGCACCCAGCAACGGATGCGCGGCCCGGGCTAGGCCCACACCGCTCACGTTGCCCGATCCCACCGCGCCGATGGGAAGCCAGAATCGTTGCCGGACAAACCCGTACGTCGGTAGATCGACCCGGCGGCCGACTCCGACCGCCGCGGGCCAATCCACTGCGACGCCAATGGTGAACAAATGCCCGAGCGCCGCCAGTGCCGACTCGGCTTCGGGGCGATCCTTGCCGAGCATGACCACCGATGTCGCCTGTTCGGTGGTCAACGACTGCTCCACGGCGGCGGTGAGGCCGCGGCCCGGACCGACCTCCACGAAAGCCCGGGCGCCCAACGACTCCGCAGCCCGCACCCCGTCGGCGAAACGTACCGGCTGGCGCACGTGCTCGGCCCAGTATTGCGGCGACCCGTAGCCGGGGCCGGCCAGTTGCCCAGTCAGGTTGGACACCAAGCTGATTCGTGGCGGGGACACCGAAATGCCGGCGAGCAGTTGCGCGAACTCCTCGAGCATCGGCTCCATGAGCGCGGAATGGAACGCGTGCGAAACCGCCAGCCGATGCACCCGACGGCCCTGCTGCGCCAGTCCGTCGGCCACCGCGGCGACCGCGGCCTCAACTCCCGAAATCACCACGGCGTTGGGCGCGTTGACGGCCGCGAGGTTCACGTCGGCGGTCAGCAACGGCGTTACCTCTGCTTCGCTGGCGGCGACCGCGACCATCGCGCCCCCGGCCGGCAACGCGGCCATCAGCCGACCGCGGCCCGCGACCACCGTGGCCGCATCCGAAAGCGTCAGCACGCCCGCCACATACGCCGCGGTGATCTCGCCCACCGAATGGCCCGTCACCACGTCAGGCAGCACACCCCAGGTCGCCAACAGCGCGGCCAACGCCACCTCGACGGCAAACAGCGCCGACTGCGCGAACTCCGTGCTCTGCAGCAACGCGGCGTCACTGCCCCACATCACCTCGCGCAGCGGCAACCGCAGATGCGGATCCAGCGCGTCGACCGCCTCGTCAAACGCCCGCGCGAACTCGGGGAAACGGCCGTAGAGCTGCTGACCCATTCCCAGCCACTGTGACCCCTGGCCAGGAAAGACGAACACCGTCTTGCCCGCCGAGCGGACACGCCCCGCCGTGACGCCAGCGCCCGGCTCACCGGCGGCCAGCTCCATCAAGCCCGCCGCCAGACGGTCGCGGTCCGCGCCGACCACCACGGCCCGGTGGTCGAACACCGCCCGGGTCGTCACCAAGGACCACGCCACATCGACGGGGCTGAGCTCCGCGTTGCCCGACACGTGTGCAAGCAACCGCTTGGCCTGATTGGCCAACGCCTGCTCCGAGCGAGCCGACAGCACCCACGCCGTCTCCCCCGCTTGAGATTGCGCCACAACGCTTTCAGCGTCCGGTGCCGGGGGTTCTTCGATGATCACGTGTGCGTTCGTCCCGCTGATCCCGAACGACGACACCCCGGCGCGGCGCGGAGCGTCGCCGCTCGGCCAGGGTCGCGATTCCGTCAGCACCGACACCGCGCCGGCGGACCAATCCACATGCGGGGAAGGCACATCCACATGCAAGGTCTGCGGCAACACCTCGTGCTGGATGGCCTCGATCATCTTGATCACTCCGGCCACTCCCGCTGCGGCCGAGGTGTGACCAATGTTCGATTTGATCGAGCCCAGCCACAGCGGACGATCCGCGGGCCGATCCTGGCCGTAGGTCGCCAACAATGCCTGCGCCTCAATCGGATCCCCCAGGACGGTCCCGGTGCCGTGCCCCTCGACCACGTCGACGTCCGCTGCCGTCAGCCCCCCACTCGCCAGGGCCGTGCGGATAACCCGTTGCTGGCTGGGCCCGTTCGGGGCGGTCAGCCCGTTGGAGGCGCCGTCTTGATTGACGGCGGTAGCGCGAACCAGCGCGAGCACCGGGTGCCCGGCTCGGCGCGCGTCGGCCAGGCGCTCCACCACCAGAACCCCGGCGCCTTCCGACCATGCGGTGCCGTCGGCGGCACCCGCATACACCTTGCACCGACCGTCGGCGGCAAGCGCCCGCTGACGGCTGAATTCGACAAAGGCCGCGGGCGTGGCCATGACGGTGACGCCGCCGACCAGGGCCAGGTCGCATTCGCCGGATCGCAGCGACTGCGCGGCCAGGTGTAGCGCCACCAGCGACGACGAACACGCGGTATCCACCGACACGGCGGGGCCTTCCAGGCCCAGCACGTAGGACACCCGGCCCGAGGCCACGCTCAGCGTCGACCCGGTGAGCCCGTACCCCTCCAGCTCGCCCTCCACCTGGCCGCCGTAACCGGCATGAATGACACCGGCGAACACCCCGGTCGCCGAACCCCGCAGATCCAACGGGTCAATTCCCGAGCGCTCCAAGGCTTCCCACGACAGCTCCAGCATCAACCGTTGCTGTGGATCCATCGCCAGTGCCTCGCTGGGGCCAACGCCGAAGAACCCGGCATCGAAGTCCCCGGCATCGGCGAGAAAAGAACCCTGACGCACGTACATCTTGCCGGGGGCATCGGGGTCGGCATCGAACAGCCCGGCGACGTCCCAGCCGCGGTCCGCCGGAAAGTCCGACACGGCGTCGCGGCCCTCAACCACCATCTGCCACAACGCGTCTGGTGAATCCACATCGCCCGGATACCGGCACGCCATCCCCACCACCGCGACCGGCTCGGAGAGCTTGCCTTCCAGCTCCGCGACGCGCCGCTTAGTGCGCCGCAGATCCGCGGTGAGCCGCTTCAGGTAGTCAAGTTGTTTGTCGGTGTCCGACACTGCCGCTCCTTGGCGTCTTACGAGCCGAGTTCTTCGTCGAGGATGGCGAACAGTTCGCTTGCGCTGGCACTGTGGATGTCCTCGTCATCGGCTTCCTGCTGGTCGTGGGGATCCAGGTGGGCGCTGAGCGTCGTCAGCAGGGTCTGGATGCGGGTGGTCAGGTGCGGCTTGTCCTCGGGCTGCCAGTCGGGCTGGTTCAGCAGCGCTTGCAGCTCCCGGGTGATGTCGTTGAAGCGGGCCATCAGGTTGGGCTGTTCCGCGGCGGCCGCGGGAACGACCAGCCGGGTGTCCAGGTGTTCGGCGAGCACGATCGGCGTCGGGTAGTCGAAGATCAGAGTTGGCGAAAGGGTCAGTCCGGTAGCGGTTTTGAGCCGGTTGCGCAGTTCGACGGCGGTCAGCGAGTCGAACCCGAGGTCTTGGAAGACACTTCCGGCGTTGATGTCTCCGGCGTTGGACCGCCCCAGGACGGTGGCGGCGTTGCGGCAGACCAGGTCCACCAGTTCGCTGTGTCGCTGCTCGGCGGACAGGCCCTGCAGGCGGGCGACGAGGCTGGTCGTCGATGCCGAGGTGGCGTCGGCCTCGTCGATGACACGTCGAATGGGACGGGCAACCAGCTGACTGAGCAGCGGAGGCAGCGTGGCGCCGTTGTCGGCCAGCGCACGCGGGTCGATGCGGGCCGCGACCAGCACCGGGCGCTCGGCCAGCATCGCGGTATCGAAGAATCGAAGCGCCTGCTCAGTTGCCATGGGCGCGAGCCCTATTCGGCTCATCCGAGCTTTGTCGCGCTCGTCGAGGTGTCCGGTCATGCCGCTGGCTTGCTCCCACAGCCCCCAGGCCACCGACAACCCCGCCAGACCCGCCGCGCGCCGATGGGTGGCCAGCTCGTCGAGGAAGCTGTTCGCCGCGGCGTAATTGCCCTGTCCCGGGGAACCCACGATCCCGGCCATCGACGAGAACATCACGAACGCCGACACATCCATGTCGCGGGTCAACTCGTGCAGGTTCCAGGCGCCGTCGACCTTGGCCCGCAACACCGTATCGACCCGTTGCGGGGTCAACGAGGCGATCAGCCCGTCATCGAGCACCCCCGCGGCGTGGAAGACGCCCTTGAGCGGGTAGCGCTCGGGCAGCGCAGCAATCAATGCCGCCAACGCATCCCGGTCGCTGACATCGCAGGCTAGGACCGACACCTCGGCCCCGGCCGCTTTGAGCCGGTCCACCAGCTCCGCCACACCCTCGCCGTCGGCGCCGCTGCGACTGAGTAGCACCACCTGGGCCACCCCGTAGCGGGCCACCAGATGGGCGGCCACCGCCGAGCCGGCCATCCCGGTGCCCCCGGTGATCAGCACGCTGCCGCCGGCCAATCCGCCGCCCGAACCGGTGAGCACGGCATCGCCGGGGCCGTCGGGCACGGTGAGGACGACCTTGCCGATCTGGCGGGCCTGGCTGACGAACCGGTACGCCGCCGAGGCGCTGCGCACGTCAAATGTCTTGATCGGCAACGGCTTCAACACACCCACGTCAAAAAGTTCGATCAAGTCGGACAGCATCGACGCGGTCAGATCCGGGCCGGCCTCGATCAGGTCGAAGGCCCGGTAGTAGACGTCGTGGTGCTGGGCTGCCACCGCCTCGGGGTCACGCAGGTCGGTCTTGCCCATCTCGATGAAGCGCCCGCCACCAACCAGCAACCGCAACGAGGCGTCGAGGAACTCCCCGGCCAGCGAGTTGAGCACCACATCGACCCCGGCCCCGCCGGTGGTCGCCAGAAACTTCGCTTCGAAATCCAAGCTCCGGGTATCGCCGATGTGATCGTCGTCAAAACCCATCGCCCGCAACGTGTCCCACTTACCGCGGCTCGCGGTGACGAACACTTCGGCCCCCCAATGCCGGGCCAGCTGCACGGCCGCCATGCCGACCCCACCAGTGGCGGCGTGCACCAAGACTCGCTCGCCGGCCTTGACGCCGGCCAACACCGACAACCCGTACAGGGCGGTCAAGAACACCACCGGCACGCCGGCGGCCTCGGCCAACGACCAATCCGCCGGCACCGCGGTCACCAACCGCGCATCCACCACCGCCTCGGAACCGACGACCCCCAACAGACCCGTCACGGCATCGCCGACGGACAGGCCTCCGACCCCGGAGCCGACCTCGACGACCACGCCGGAGCCCTCGACGCCGAGCTCGCCACCGCCGGGATACATCCCCAACGCCACCAGCACATCCCGGAAGTTCACCCCGACCGCGGCGACCGCCACCCGAACCTGCCCGGCCGCCAGCTCCACCCGAGGCAGCGGACGCACCACCAGATCCTCCAGGGTGCCACCGCCACCGACGTTCATCCGCCACTGCCCGGCCGGCAATGTCGCGACCGACCGTGCCGGTGTCAGGCGAGCGGCGTGTGCGACGCCGTGACGCACCACCACTTGCGGTTCGCCACACGCGACTACGTCGGCGATGTCCACTGATCCGTCCGAGTCGACCAGCACCACCCGGCCCGGCTGCTCGGCCTGCGCCGAACGCACCAGGCCCCAGACCGCCGCACCAGCCAGATCGGTGACGTCCTCACCGGGCAGTCCGACCGCACCGCGGGTCAGCACGACCAGCACGTGCGCGTCGTCCCCGGCCAGCCACGACTGCAACACACCCAGCGCTTCATGCGTGGCCGCATACACCGACGCCACCGCATCACCGGAACTCGGCTCCCACACCGTCACCTCCGCAGCGGCAAGAGCGTTGGGCTCCAAGGAAACCGGCGACCATGTCACCTCCAGCAGGCCGCCACCGGCACGCGGGGCCGCGGCCACCGCCGTCAGTTGCGCCGCCGAGACGGGGCGAACCACCAGCTCCCGCACCGACAGAATCGGCAGGCCCGTCCCGTCGGCCAAGTCCACCGACACCGCGCTCACGCCTACCGGCGCTATCCGGACCCGTGCCCGCGACGCTCCGGCGGCGTGCAAACACACTCCCTGCCAGGAGAACGGCAACATGGTCTCGGCCTGGTCGCCGACCACTCCCATCGCGTGCAGCGCGGCATCCATCAGCACCGGATGAATTCCGAAACTGTCGACCTTGACGCCGGCGACCTCTGGCACGGCGACTTCGGCGAAGACTTCGTTGCCGAGGCGCCACATGGCGTGCAGGCCCTGAAACGCCGGACCGTACTCGTAGCCGCGCCGGGTCAGCTGTTCGTACGCGTCGGCCACGTCCACCGCCACGGCTCCTACCGGCGGCCAGACCGACAAATCTGCCGCAGTGTTGGCCGGACCCGTGCTCAGCGCACCCTCGGCGTGCAATGTCCATTCCGAATCAGGTTGCGCACCCAGCGAATACACGGATACAGCGCGGCGGCCCGAGCTGTTCGCGGCGCCCACCACGACCTGTACCTGGACGCCGTCGGACGCCGGCAGCAGCAGCGGCGCCGACAGCGTCAGCTCTTCAACCACGGCACAGCCGACCTCGTCACCGGCCCGCAGCGCCAGCTCCACGAAGCCCGCGCCCGGGAACAGCACTATCCCGGCCACCGCGTGGTCGGCTAGCCACGGCTGCGCCGCCAACGACAACCGCCCGGTGAGCACCACGGCCCCGGAATCGGGACGCTGCACCACCGCGCCCAGCAAGCCATGCTCGGCTCCGGCCAGGCCCAGGCCACCCAAATCACTGCCGCCAATGCCTAACGGCGGCAACCAGAATCGTCGACCCTGAAACGCATAAGTCGGCAACTCCACATGATGGCCACCGGGGAGCAACGAGCGCCAATCGACCGACACACCCGCGACGTGGGCCTGGCCGGCGGACAACCAAAACCTGTCCAGCCCGCCGTCGTCTCGGCCCAGCGACGGAATGACGATGGCGTCGGCGAGATTTCGATCGACGACGGTGTCTTCGATACCGGCGATCAAGACCGGGTGCGGGCTCGACTCGATGAACACCCGATACCCGGAGTCGCTCGCGGTGCGGACCGCCTGCTCGAATTGCACGGTCCGGCGGATGCTGCGATACCAGTAATCGGCGTTCAGGCCCACGGTGTCGATGGGTTCGCCGCTGACAGTTGAGAAGAAGGTGACCGCCGACGATCGTGGCTCGATACCGCTCAGGGCCTGGGCAAGCGGTTCGCGAATCGCATCGACCTGCGCCGAATGCGAGGCGTAGTCGACATCGATCCTGCGGGCACGCACGTCGGCGCTTTCGCAGCGCCGCATCAACTCCTCCAGGGCGTCCACTTCGCCGGAGACGACAATGGCCGAAACACCGTTGACCGCGGCGATATTCAGGCGATCACCCGACGGCGCCGACAGTTCGCGCGCCCGCTCCAGGCCGCACGCCAGCGAGACCATGCCCCCGGCCCCCGACAACTGCACCAACACGCGGCTGCGCAGCGCCACTACCCGTGCGGCGTCTTCCAGCGACAGCGCACCGGCCACGTATGCCGCCGCGATCTCGCCTTGCGAGTGACCGATGACCGCATCGGGATGCACGCCCGCCGAGCGCCACAATTCGGCCAGCGACACCATCATCGCCCAGAGCACCGGCTGCACCACATCGACTCGATCGAGGCC
Source organism: Mycobacterium numidiamassiliense (assembly GCF_900157365.1). Classification (GTDB taxonomy): domain Bacteria; phylum Actinomycetota; class Actinomycetes; order Mycobacteriales; family Mycobacteriaceae; genus Mycobacterium; species Mycobacterium numidiamassiliense. Next base: position 3,682,317 of record NZ_FUEZ01000004.1, read on the forward strand.
CGGGGCACCCGCCGCGCCGCGGATCACATCGATCAACGACCACTCCACATGCTCGCCGAGCGCCTTGTCACACCTGTTCAGCTGCTCAGCGAATACCGGTGCGGTGTCCAGTAATTGCGCTCCCATTCCGAGCCATTGCGAGCCTTGGCCGGGAAACACGAACACGGTCCTGCCGGCGGTTTGGGCGCGGCCCACCACGACATTGGCACTCGGCTCGCCGGCAGCCAGCCCGGCCAGCCCCACCATCAGCTCGTCGCGATCGCCGACGACCACGGCTCGATGCTCGAACACCGAGCGTGTCGATACCAGCGACCATCCGACGTCGGCCACCCCAAGCGCCTGATCAGCCTGCACGCGTGTGAGCAACCGCTGTGCTTGGCCGGCCAGCGCCTCGGCGGAGCGGGCAGACAATACCCAAGGAGCCACCGGCATGCCGCTATCGTCAGGCGCCCCAACGCTTTCGACCGGTGGAGCTTGTTCCAGGATCACATGCGCGTTCGTCCCGCTGATTCCGAACGACGACACCCCTGCCCGCCGCGGTCGATCCACCGGCGGCCACGACCGCTGGTCGGTCAGCAACGACACCGCGCCGGCCGACCAATCGACATGCGGCGTCGGCACATCCACGTGCAGCGTCTTGGGCATGACGCCGTGGTGCATCGCCTGCACCATCTTGATCACGCCGGCGACTCCGGCCGCCGCCGAGGTATGGCCCATGTTGGACTTGATCGATCCCAACCACAACGGCTGATCGGCAGGCCGGTCCTGCCCGTAGGTCGCCAAGATCGCCTGGGCCTCAATGGGATCGCCCAGTGTGGTGCCGGTCCCGTGACCTTCCACCAGATCGACGTCCGCCGTACCCAGCCGTGCGCTCTCCAGCGCCGCCCGAATTACCCGTTGCTGCGCGGGCCCGTTGGGAGTTGCCAGCCCGTTGGAGGCGCCGTCCTGGTTGACCGCGGAGCCCCGCACCACTGCCAACACCCGATGCCCGAGCCGGCGCGCATCGGCCAGCCGTTCCACCACCAGGACCCCGACGCCCTCGGCGAAGCCGGTTCCGTCGGCGGCACCCGCATACGCCTTGCATCGGCCGTCGACGGACAGCGCCCGCTGCCGGCTGAACTCCACGAACATCGCCGGGGTCGCCATCACCGTCACTCCGCCGACCAGTGCCACATCGCACTCACCCGATCGCAGCGACCGCGCGGCCAGATGCAACGCCACCAGCGAGGACGAACACGCCGTGTCCACCGACACCGCCGGGCCCTGAAGCCCAAGCGAATACGCGACCCGCCCCGACGCCACACTCAGCGTCGAACCGCGCAGCCCGTATCTCTCCAGGTCTCCGGGGACGCGTCCCTGGCCCCCATACGAGCCGTGGAACACGCCGACGAACACGCCCGTCGCCGAGCCCCGCAGCGTGATCGGGTCAATCCGGGCCCGCTCCAACGCCTCCCATGACACTTCCAGCAGCAGACGCTGCTGAGGGTCCATCGCCAGCGCCTCGCTGGGCGCGATCCCGAAGAATGCGGCATCGAAATCGGCGACATTCGACAGGAATCCACCACAGCGGTTGTACGACTTGCCGGTGGCGTCGGGATCGGGATCGAACAGCCCGGCCAAATCCCAGCCGCGGTCGGCCGGAAAATCCGACACCACATCGCGCCCGTCTACGACCAACTCCCAAAGAGCCTCCGGGGAGTCCACTCCGCCCGGATACCGGCACGCCATCCCGACCAGGGCCACCGGTTCGGTCGCTTCCTTGGTTAGCAAAGCCAGGTATTCGCGGTTCTCCCGCTTCAGCCGCTCGTTTTCCTTCAGCGACGTGCGGAGGGCCTTGACCAGTTCTTCAGGAGTGCTATTCATCGAACCCGGCCTTCCGTACTGCCCAACAAAGCGGGCAAGGCGGCATAATCGCGCCTACGTGCAAGATATCGGCACACGAGGTATTCGGACTCAACGGTTCGGGTGCCTAAGCGAGGCGGCGAAGTCCACACGCGCGCATCAGTGCCAGCGCAGCAATACGAGCTCCGAACAGAATCCGGGACCCATCGCCAGCATCAGGCCCGGGCTTCCGCTGGGGGGCTTCTTGGCGATGGTGTCACGCAGCACGTGCAGCACCGACGCCGACGAGAGGTTGCCGATCTCACCGAGCGATCGCCAGGTCAGCTCCAGGGCGTCCGCGGGCAGGCTGAGTGCCGTGGTGATCGCCTCGATGACCTTGGGACCGCCGGGGTGGCTGACAAAGGCGCCGACGTCGCTCGCGGTCAGGCCGTGCGCCCCCAAGAACTGGGTGACCTCGTCTTCGATGTGTTCCTCGATGATGGCGGCGACGTCCTTCGACAGCACCAGCTCGAATCCCTCGGTGCCGACGTTGTAGCCCATGGTGCCCAGCGAGTCGGGGTACTGACGGCTGCGCGAATCGAGGACGTCCGGGCCACCGGCGCCGATCTGTTCGGCGCGACGCTCGCCGACGGCGACCACCGATCCGGCGCCGTCAGCAAACAGCGCGCTGCCGACCATGCCGGCCAGCGTGGGCTTGTATCCCGGATAGGTCAGCGAGCAGAGCTCCACGGAGATCAAGGCGGCTACGCCGTCGGGCGCGCCGCGCAGGTAGTCGTTCACCCGGGCGACGCCGGCGGCCCCGGCCACGCAACCCAGGCCGAACAGCGGCACTCGCCGCACGTCGTCCCGCAACCCGACGCGCCCGGCGATGCGGGCGTCGATCGACGGGATCGCGAGCCCGGTAACCGTGGTCGTGAACAGCACGTCGACGTCTCGGGGCTGTAAGCCCGCGTCGTCCAGCGCACCCGCCAACACCTCGCAGCCCAAGTCGACGGCGTTGTCGATATAGATCTGGTTGGCGACGCCGAAGTCGGTAAGCCGCGGATACCGCTCGAGGGGCATGACCAGGTGGCGGCTGTTGACTTTGGCGCTGGTGTGCAGCTGCCGAACGATGTCTTCGTAGTCCTCGAAGCCCGGAATGCTGAGGAAAAAGTCCGTGAGTTCTCGCTGTGAATAGCGATACGGCGGCAACGCACCATACACGCCTGCGATGACGCTCATTGATCCCACCCCTTGGTGACGAACATGCAGGTCGACCAGTTCAACCCTACGGCTTAGAGGCGCAAGTTTAGTCGCCTTGCCCGGGCCGCGCGGCAAAATGTCCCTGACCTGAGACAATGGACACAGCAAACCGCGGTTCGCCCGCGCGAGTCATCTTCGGACTTGATCGGCCAGCCGTGTCCGCAGCTCTTCGGAGGCGACCAGGACGCCGCGCAATTGTTCGGCCACCCGGCGCGGTGCGGTGCCGCCCCGGGCATCGCGCGATGCCACCGACCCCTCGATCGTCAGCACTTCGCGGACCTCCGGCGTCAGTTCGGGGCTGATCGCCGCCAGCTCGTCGTCGGTCAGCTCCTCGAGTCCGACGGCACGCCCCTCGGCGGTGCGGACGGCGGCGCCTGCCGCCTCGTGTGCCGAGCGGAACGGAACGCCCTGCCGCACCAGCCACTCGGCGATATCGGTGGCCAGCGTGTATCCCGCCGGGGCCAACGCCGCCATCCGCTCGACGTGGAACGTCAGGCTGCCGACCAGCCCGGCCATCGCCGGCAGCAACAGCTCCAGCTGGGCCACCGAATCGAAGACCGGCTCCTTGTCTTCCTGCAGGTCGCGGTTGTAGGCCAGGGGCTGGGCTTTCAGTGTCGCCAGCAGCCCGGCCAGGTTTCCGATCAGCCGCCCCGACTTGCCGCGGGCCAGCTCAGCGATGTCGGGGTTCTTCTTCTGCGGCATGATCGAGCTGCCGGTGGACCACGAATCGTGCAACGTGACGTAGCCGAATTCCGTCGAGCTCCAGATGATGATGTCCTCGGCCAGTCGCGACAGGTCGACGCCGATCATGGCGAACACGAACGCGGCCTCGGCGGCGAAATCCCTGGCGGCGGTCGCGTCGACCGAGTTGTCGGCAGCGGTGGTGAAGCCCAGGTCCGCGGCGATCGCGTCCGGGTCCAGGCCCAGCGACGAGCCGGCCAGCGCCCCCGAGCCATACGGTGACACCGCGGTGCGCTTGTCGAAGTCCACGATCCGGTCCACATCGCGCAGCAACGGCTGGGCGTGCGCGAGCAGGTGATGCGCCAGCAGGATCGGCTGAGCGGCCTGCATGTGGGTTTTGCCCGGCATGATCGCGGTCGGGTGGGCGCCGGCCTGGGCCGCCAGGGCGGCGACGACGTCGAGCGCTCCAGCAGCGACCCGTCGCACCGCGTCGCGCAGCCACATCCGGAACAGCGTGGCCACCTGATCGTTGCGCGAGCGGCCGGCGCGCAGCCGCCCACCCAGATCGGGCCCTACCCGGTCGATGAGTCCACGCTCGAGAGCGGCGTGCACGTCCTCGTCGGTGACCACCGGCGAGAAACTGCCGTCGGCGACATCCTCAGCGAGGCTGTCCAGCCCGGCCAACAGCCCGTCGCGCTGCTCTTCGTTCAGCAGCCCGGCCCGGAACAACACGACGGTGTGGGCACGCGACGCGGTGATGTCGTAGGGGGCCAGCACCCAGTCGAAGTGGGTGGACTTGCTCAGCGCGGCCAGCGCCTCGGCCGGGCCGTCGGCGAACCGCCCGCCCCACAGCGAACCCTCGCGCGTGCTCACTGGTCTTCGGCGGCTGTTTCGTCCGCGGCTAAGTCCCTGCGGGCGGCGAGCTTAGACGACAGCCCGTGCACGTAGACGAAGCCCTTCGCCTTCGACTGGTCGAAGGTGTCGCCCTCGTCGTAGGTGGCCAGGTTGAAGTCGTAGAGCGACTCGGCGCTGCGGCGACCGTTGACCGCGATGTGGCCGCCGTGCAGCACCATCCGGATCTCCCCGGACACGTGCTCTTGGGTCTTCGCGACGAAGGACTCGAGGGCGACCTTCAGCGGCGAGTACCACAGCCCGTCGTACACCAGCTCGCCCCAGCGCTGGTCAGTCTGGCGTTTGAACCGGGCCAGCTCGCGCTCGAGCGTGACGTGTTCGAGTTCGGTGTGCGCGGTGATGAGCACCATCGCCCCGGGCGCCTCGTAGATCTCGCGGCTCTTGATGCCCACCAGCCGGTCCTCGACGACATCGAGGCGCCCGACGCCCTGGGCGCCGGCGCGCGCGTTGAGTTCCTCGATCGCCTGCAGCACCGTCACCGGTTTGCCGTCGATCGACACCGGGACACCCTTGTCGAATCCGACGATCACCTCGTCGGGAGTGCTCCAGTTGAGGGTGGGGTCTTCGGTGTAGTCGTAGACGTCTTTGGTGGGCGCGTTCCAGAGGTGTTCCAGGAAGCCGGTTTCCACCGCGCGGCCCCACACGTTCTGGTCGACGGAGAACGGCGAGCGTTTGGTGACGTTGATCGGGATGTCGTTCTCCTCGGCGAACGCGATGGCCTTCTCCCGCGTCCACGCGTAGTCGCGCACCGGCGCCAGCACCTCCAAATCGGGTGCCAGCGAAGCGAATCCGACTTCGAACCGGACTTGGTCGTTGCCCTTGCCGGTACAGCCGTGCGCGACGATGCCGCCGCCGTGCTCGCGGGCGGCCGCGACCAGGTGCTTGACGATCAGCGGTCGGCTGATCGCGGAGACCAACGGGTAGCGGTCCATGTAGAGCGCGTTGTTCAGGATGGTGGGCAGGCAGTATCCGTCGGCGAACTCGTCGCGGGCATCGACGACGACCGCTTCGACCGCGCCGCAGTCCAGCGCGCGCTGGCGGACGACCTCCATGTCTTCGCCGCCCTGGCCGAGGTCGATCGCCACGGCCACGACCTCACGGCCGGTCTCCTTGCCTATCCAGCTGATGGCCACCGAGGTGTCCAGACCGCCGGAATACGCCAGGATGACGCGTTCTGACATGAATCAATCTCCCTTACTGAATGTTCTCGAACATGCCGGCGAGCTCCGCACCGGTCATCGGTTCGCGGGCGACCACAAGGATGGTGTCATCACCGGCGACGGTGCCGACGACTTGGGGCAGGGCCGCGCGGTCGATGGCGCTGGCCAGGTAGTGCGCCGCGCCCGGCGGTGTGCGCAGCACCGCGAGATTGCCGCTCGCGTCGGTGGACACGAGCAGGTCGCTGAGCAGGCGTGACATCCGGTCGGTGCCGCCCGCGACGCCGCGGACCGGGCTGCCGTCCTCGGGCACGATGTAGACGCCGGTGCCGCCGTCGGCGCCGCGCAGCTTCACCGCGCCCAGCTCTTCGAGGTCGCGCGACAGGGTGGCCTGGGTGACCTCGATACCCTCGCCGGCCAGCCGGGCGGCGAGGTCGCTTTGGCTGTGCACCTCCGATGACGACAGGATGGCCACGATGCGGGCCTGACGCCCGGCCCGCGTTCCGCTGACTTCGGCCTTCGATCCGGTCATCAAGCCTGCTCCAGGAGCCACACCAGCAGCGCCTTCTGGGCGTGCAACCGGTTTTCGGCCTCGTCCCAGATCGCGCTGGCCGGCCCGTCCATCACCTCGTCGGTGATCTCCTCCCCGCGGTGGGCCGGAAGGCAATGCAGCACAATGGCTTCCGTGTCGGCAAGGCCCAGGAGTCGCTGGTTGACCTGAAACGGCCGAAACGGCTTGACCCGATCCAGCCCGTCGTCCTCTTGCCCCATCGACGTCCAGGTGTCGGTCACCAGGACATCGGCGCCCGCCGCGGCTGCATCGGGGTCGGTGGTCAGGGTCACCGAGGCGCCGGTGGCCCGCGCGCGGTGTTCGGCGGCGGCCAGCACCGCCGCGTCGGGCGTGAAGCCCTCGGGAGCCGCGACGGTGACGTGCAGTCCCGCGGTGACGCCGCCCAGCAGCAGCGAGTGGGCCATGTTGTTGGCGCCATCTCCGAAGTAGGACAGCCGCTGGCCTTTCAGCGAGCCTTTGCGTTCGGCGATGGTCTGCAGGTCGGCCAGCACCTGGCAGGGATGGAACTCGTCGGACAGCGCATTGACCACCGGCACCGTCGCGACCGAGGCCATCGCGTCGAGCCGATCCTGGCCGAACGTCCGCCAGACAATGGCGTCGACGTACCGGGACAACACCTGCGCGGTGTCCTGCAGCGTCTCGCTGCGGCCGAGCTGGGTGCTGCCGCTGTCGACGACGACCGGATGCCCGCCCAGCTGCGCGATGCCCACCTCGAACGAGAAACGGGTGCGGGTGGAGTTCTTGTCGAAGAGGACCGCGACCCCGCGCGGCCCCTCGAGGGGACGCCGGCCGAAGGGGTCTTTCTTCAGCTCGGCGGCCAGCTCCAGGACCTCGGCCTGCTCGGCGGGAGACAGCGCGTCGTCGCGCAGGAAATGCCTAGGCATCTGCGCCACTCCTCCTCATCGCGTCGCTCTGCATCGTCGTGGCGCGGGCATCTGCGTTTGCGGCGCTCCCAACGGTGTCCAGGATGCCGGGCAGGGCGGTGACGAAGCTGTCGATCTGGGCTTCGGTGATGACCAGCGGCGGCGCCAACCGGATGACGTCGGGGGCGGGGGCGTTGACGAGGAATCCGGCCTCGCGTGCGGCCGCCTCGGTCTCCTTGGCACGCGGCGCTGTCAGCACCATGCCCCACAGCAATCCGCGGCCGCGCATGTGGGCGACCAGCGGATGGCCGAGCGATTCGACGCGGTGGCGCAACGACTTTCCCAATACCTCGGCCCGCCGCACCAGATCCTCGGCGGCCAGCGCGCGCAGCACCGCCAGGGCCGCCGCGGTGCAGATCGGGTTGCCGCCGAACGTGCTGCCGTGCAGGCCGGGTGTCAACAAATCGGCGGCGGGGCCGACGGCCAGCACCGCGCCGATCGGCAGGCCACCGCCCAGTCCCTTGGCCAGGGTCACCACGTCGGGGGTGATGCCGTCGTGCTGGTGGGCGAAAAAGGCGCCGGTGCGGCCTATTCCGGTCTGCACCTCGTCGAGCACCAGCAGGGCGCCGTGCTTTGCGGTGATGTCACGGGCGGCGGCGAGATAGCCCTCGGGCGGGACGACGACGCCGCTCTCCCCCATGATCGGTTCCAGGAACACCGCGGCGGTGTCGTCGCCGACGGCCGCTGCCAGCGCGTCGGAATCGCCGTAGGGCACGTGCGTGACGAACCCGGGCAGCGGGGCGAACGGCGCCTGCTTGGCCGGCTGGCCGGTCAACGCCAGCGAACCCATCGTCCGGCCATGGAAACCTTCTTGTGCGGCAACCAGTTTCGTGCGTCCGGTGAGCCGCGACAGCTTGAAGGCGAGCTCATTGGCCTCGGTGCCCGAGTTGCAGAAAAACACCCGGGTTTGCTGCTCGGCACCCAACAGTGCGACGAGTTCTTCGGCCAGCGCGAGCCCGGGTTCGGTCGCATAGAAATTCGACGTGTGGCCCAGCGTCGTCATCTGGTGCGTGACGGCCTCGATAACGGCGGGGTGGCGATGGCCGAGCACGTTGACCGCGATGCCGCCGAGCAGGTCCAGGTAGCTGCGGCCGTCGACGTCGGTGACCACGGCGCCGTCACCACTGGCCAGCGCCACCGCCGGGGTGCCGTAGTTGTTCATCATCACGGCTTCCCACCTGGCCCGCATCTTGGCCGTATTGGCCTGAGCGTTCGTCATACGGGAACCACCTTGGTGCCGGCGCCTTCGTTCGTGAACAACTCCACCAGCACACAGTGTTTGACCCGGCCGTCGATGACGTGCGCGCTGGGCACACCCCCGGAGACGGCGCTGAGGCAGGCCTCGATCTTGGGGATCATGCCCGTCTCGAGGGTGGGCAACAGTTGCGCCAGTGTGGCGGTGTCGATTTCGCTGACCAGCGAATCCCGGTCCGGCCAGCTGGTGTACAGGCCTTCGACGTCGGTGAGCATCAACAGTTTCTCGGCTCCCAGGGCTTCGGCCAACGCCGCCGCAGCGGTGTCGGCGTTGATGTTGTGCACCACGCCGTCGACATCTGGTGCGAGCGTGGATACCACCGGAATACGGCGCGCCGCAATGAGATCCAGGACCGCGGCGGCGTTGACATGGTCGACGTCGCCGACGAGTCCGATGTCGGTGGCCACGCCGTCGACCGTGACGCTGCGCCGCACCGCGGTGAACAGCTGGGCGTCCTCGCCGGTGATGCCGACGGCGTAGGGGCCATGCGCGTTGATCAGGTTGACCAGTTCGCGGCCGACCTGTCCGAACAGCACCATCCGCGCCACGTCGAGCACTTCCGGTGTGGTGACCCGGAATCCGCCCTTGAAGTCGCCCCCCTCGATGCCGAGGCGGCGCAGCATGGCGGTGATCTGCGGGCCGCCGCCATGCACCACCACGGGGTGAATGCCGCAGTTACGCAGGAACGCCATATCGGCGGCGAAGGCCTGCCGCAACGTCTCGTCGGTCATGGCGTTGCCACCGTATTTGACCACGACGATCTTGCCGTGCAGCTGCTTGAGCCACGGCAGGGCTTCGGCCAGTACTTGCGCCTTGACCTGGGTGGGGAGCGCGTCGCTGTCGTCAACCGTGCGCCGCGCCTCCTCATCACTTCGTTCTGCATCGTTGCCGGCGCGTGTCATGAGCTGTAGGCCGAATTCTCTTCGACGTAGGCGTGCGAGAGGTCGGTGGTCCGGATGGTTGCCAGGCCGTCGCCGAGGCCAAGGTCGACGATGACGTCGATGTCGGCCCCCGAGAGGTCCACCTCGCGTGCGCCGGGAGCGCCGACCCCGCCGATGCACACGGGAGAACCGTTGAACGACACGGTGATTCGATCGGGGTCGATGATGGTTGTCGGCGCCAGGCCGACGGCGGCGACCACCCGGCCCCAGTTGGGATCAGATCCGAACATCGCGGTCTTGACCAGGCTGTCTCGGGCGACGGCCCGGGCGGCCAGCAGCGCCTCCTCCTCGGAGCGGGCCCCGGTCACGGTGACGGTGACGCGTTTGGTGACCCCTTCGGCGTCGGCCTGCAGCTGTGCACACAGGTCGTCGCAGGCCCGCAGCACGGCGTCGTCCAGCTCGGCTTGGGCCGGGGTGATGCCGCTGGCGCCGGAGGCCAGCAGCAGCACGGTGTCGTTGGTGGAGCAGCAGCCGTCGATGTCGAGCCGGTCGAACGTGTGGGCGGCCGCCCGGCGCAGCGCCCGGTCGAGGGCCGCCGCGTGGGCCACCGCGTCGGTGGTCAGCACGCACAGCATGGTCGCCAGCGACGGCGCCAGCATGCCCGCACCCTTCGCCATCCCGCCCACCGTCCAGTTGTCCGGGTGATGCAGCGCAACCTGTTTGGGCACCGTGTCGGTGGTCATGATGGCCTGGGCGGCCTCGTCGCCGCCGGACAGCCCGCCGGCCATCTCGTGCACGATGTCGCGGACACCGGCCAGCACCTTGTCCATCGGCAGTCGGTCGCCGATCAGACCGGTAGAGCAGACGGCCACCTCGATGGCCCCGGTCTCGGTTCCCCAGTCCGACAACGCGGCGGCGACCGCCTCCGCGGTGGCGTGAGTGTCCTGGAATCCGGGCGCCCCGGTGCAGGCATTGGCGCCGCCGGAGTTGAGGACGACCGCCCGCAGTTGTCCGGTCGTCAGGACCTGCCGGGTCCACAACACCGGCGCGGCCTTGACCTGATTGCGGGTGAAGACGCCCGTGGCGGCGTAGTCCGGGCCCTCGTTGAAGACCAGCGCAAGGTCGCGGGCACCGGACTTCTTGATCCCGGCCGCAATACCGGCGGCCCGGAAGCCCTCGGGCGCGGTGACACCCTGGGTGCGCACCAGCCGAACGCTCATGGTGCCACTCCGACCACTGAAAGACCTTCTGTCTCCGGCCAATTCAGTGCCAGGTTCATCGACTGCACCGCGGCGCCGCCGGTGCCCTTGACCAGGTTGTCGATCGCCGCGATCGCGACGAACGTCTCGGCGGCCTCGTCCACTCCGATGGCGACATGGGCCGCGTTGCTGCCGATGACCGACCCGGTCCGGGGCAGCTGTCCTTCGGGCATCAGGTAAATGAAAGGTTCGGCATCGTAAGCCTTTTCGTAGGCCTCCCGCAGCTGCGACAGCGGCGTCCGGGTGCGCGCGGTGCAGGTGGCCAGGATGCCGCGCGAGGTCGGGATGAGCACCGGGGTGAACGACACCGTGACGTCGCGGTCGGTGACCGCCCGCAGGCCCTGGGCGATCTCCGGGGTGTGCCGATGGGCGCCGGCGATGTTGTAGGCCCGCGCCGAGCCGATCACCTCCGAGCCGAGCAGGTCGGTCTTGGCCGCGCGACCCGCTCCGGAGGTGCCGCTGACGGCGACCACTGTCACCGCGGGTTCGACGAGGTCCTCGGCCAGCGCGGGCAGCAGCGCCAGCAGTGCCGCGGTGGGATAGCAGCCCGGCACTGCGATGCGGCGGGCGCCGCGCAGCCGCTCCCGCGCGCCCGGCAGCTCCGGCAACCCGTAGGGCCAGCTGCCCGCGTGCGCCGAACCGTAGTACCGCTCCCATGCGCCCGCATCGGTGAGACGGAAGTCCGCGCCGCAGTCGATGATCACCGTGTCGGTGCCCAGCTGTTCGGCGAGCGTCGCCGAATGCCCGTGCGGCAGCGCCAGAAAAACCACGTCATGGCCGCTCAGCACGTCGAGCTCGGTGGGTTCGACCACCCGCTGGGCCAGCGGCGTCAGGTGCGGATGATGTTCAGCCAGCAGGCTGCCGGCGCTGGCCGCCGCGGTCAGCGAACCGATCGCGAGACGGCCGTCGGCGTAGGCCGGATGCCCGAGCAGCAGCCGCAGGATCTCGCCGCCGGCGTAGCCGCTGGCACCGGCAACCGCCACCTTGATTACGTCGGCCATTCGGCAATTCTGCATGATTATGCAGTTGTTTGCAAATCCATACTAAGCGCGCAATTCGGCGCCGACGGTCTCGGCGGCCCGGCGTACCGCGGCATCTCGGGCCGCACTGGCGTCGTCCTCGGTCAGGGTGCGATCCGGTGCGCGGAATCGCAGCGCGAAGGTCAGCGACTTGCGGTCCGCGCCGATCTGCGGGCCGGTGAAGACGTCGAACAGCTCCAGGGCTTCCAGGAGTTCGCCGGCGCCGTCCCGCACGGCATCGGCCACCGCCTGGGCCGGCACATCGGCCGACACCACCAGGCTGACGTCTTGGAACACGGCCGGAAACGGCGACACCCTTGGCGCGGGCAGCGCCTCGACGATCGGAATGGCGTCGAGGTCGAGTTCGATGGCGCAGGTGCCCTTCGGCAGGCCGGAGCGCTCCAGGACGGCGGGGTGCAGTTGCCCGGCGTACCCGACGGGCAACTGCCCGACAAGCACCTCGGCGCAGCGGCCCGGATGCCACGGCAGCTGCTGGGCCGCTCGCAGCGTGACGTCAAACCCGCCGGCGCGTGCGATGATTCGCACCGCCTCGAACGCATCGCCGGCGTCCGCCCGGCGGCCGGGGCCCCAGGGCCCACGCAGTTCGCGCAGCCCGGTCAGCACCGCGGCGACGTGTTGCGGCTGCCGCGGCAACGACGCGTCGAGCACGGCGATCTCCGCATCGGTCGGTCGGCGATCGACCGGGATGAGGTCGACCCGTCTTGTCTGGTCGGTCGGCGCGACGATCTGGGCGATGGCAAACAGGTCGACGTCGACGAGACCACGAGAGACGTTGCGCCCCAACGCTTCCAGCAATCCGGGTAGCAGCGTGGTGGCCAGTGCTGGGCGATCGGCCTCCAGCGGGTTGAGCACATTTGTCGTCGTGCGTCGCGGGTCGTCGGCCGTCAGCCCCCAGAGGTCGAACACGCCGGCGGGCAGAAACGGTGACGGCAGGATCTCGACATACCCGGACTGCGCCAGCGATTTTCCGATGGCCCGCCGGCGTTTTTGTACCGGGGTCAGGCCCCGGCCCGCTGGTGCTGCCGGCAACACCGACGGGATCGCTTCCAACCCCTCCAGCCGCAGCACCTCTTCGACGAGATCGGCGGGCTGCAGGAGATCGGGACGCCAACTCGGCGGGGTCACGGTCAACGCGTCGCCGGTTTCGGCGACGGCGGCACCGATTTGAGTCAGCCGCCGGGTGGTAGCGCCCGGGGCGTAGCTCACTCCGGCGAAGCGGTCCGGCAAGTCTGGGGCGATCCGGATCGGCGGCCCAGCCCAATCGTCACGCGGCGGTTCACCGCGCCAATCGGTCAGCGTCTCCGCCACCGCTCCCCCGGCGATGTTGGCGAGCAGAGTGGCGCAGCGGTCCAGGGCGGCCACCGATATGGCCGGGTCGACCGCGCGCTCATACCGGCGAGCCGCCTCGCTGGGCAGGTGCAGCCGGCGCTGGGTGCGAGATATGCCGGCCGGATCCCACACCGCCGCTTCGAGCAGCACATCGGTGGAATCGGCACGCACCTCGGTGCTCGCCGCACCCATCACGCCGCCGATCGCGGTCGTCGCGACATCGTCGACGATCAGAACATCGGCCGGGTCGAGCTTGCGCTCGATGTCGTCGAGCGTCACCACGGTCTCGCCCGGCGCGGCGAAGCGGACGGCGAACCCGCCGGTGATGCGGTTGCGGTCGTGGGCGTGCATGGGGTGGCCGAGTTCGAGCATCACGTAGTTGGTCACGTCCACGGCCGGCGAGGTCGCGCGGATGCCGGACAGCAACAGCCGGCGTTGCAGCCACCACGGTGACACCGCGGCGGGATCGATCCCGGTGACCGGGCGCAACGCGAAGCGGCGAACGCCGGTGTCGGCCTGCACCTTCAGCGGCCAGGCCTCTCCCTGCGCCGGCAGCGGCTCCACCTGCGCCGGGTCAACGAAGTCCAGGTCGTAGGCGCAGGCGATTTCACGGGCGATGCCGCGCACCGACATGCAGTAGCCACGGTCGGGCGTGATGGCCAGGTGGAACAGCACGTCGTCGAGGCCGAGCACTTCGGCCCCGGAGGCCCCCGGTTCGGCGGTGCCAGGCGGCAACACCAGAATCCCGGAATGGTCTGCGCCCAAACCGAGTTCGGCCGCCGAGCAGATCATCCCGTCGGAGCTGCGGCCGTAGGTCTTGCGGGCGGTGATGGCGAAGCCGCCGGGGAGTGTGGTGCCGGGCAGCGCCACCACGACCAGATCGCCGACAGCGAAGTTGGTTGCACCGCAAACAATTTCCCGGTCTTTACCCTCGCCGACGTCGACCAGGCAGGCGCGGATCGGCTTCTTGAACTCGGTCAGCTCCTCGACGGCGCTCACCCGTCCGACGGTCAGCGGGCCCTCAACCGGGCCGAGGGTGCTGACGTCCTCGACCTCGTGGCCGATGCGCACCAGCGTCTGCTCGAGTTCGCTTGGGCTGACGTCCCAGCCCGGCGCCCCGGCGGCGACAACTTCACGCAGCCAGCTGTAGGGAAGCCGCATCAGGCACCCACTCCGAACGGCAACGAGAACCGGACGTCGCCCTCGACCATGTCGCGCATGTCGGGAATACCGTTGCGGAACTGCAGGGTACGTTCCAGTCCCATGCCGAACGCGAAGCCCGAGTAGATCTCGGGATCAATGCCGTTGGCCCGCAATACATTCGGATGCACCATGCCGCAGCCGCCCCACTCCACCCAGCCTGCGCCGCCCTTCTTACCGGCAAACCAGACGTCGACCTCGGCGGACGGCTCGGTGAACGGAAAGAAGTGCGGACGGATCCGGGTGCGCGCCGATGGACCGAACTCCGAGCGCGCGAAGGCGTCCAGCGTGCCGCGCAGGTGCGCCATCGACAGGCCGCGATCCACCGCCAGGCCCTCGACCTGATGGAAGACGGGCGTGTGGGTGGAGTCGAGTTCGTCGGTGCGGAACGTGCGACCGATCGAGATGACGTAGACCGGCAGCTCGCGCTCCAGCAGGGCACGGATCTGCACCGGCGACGTGTGGGTGCGCAGCAGCTGCCGGGAATCCTCCGGCGCGACATAGAAGGTGTCCTGCTCACTGCGGGCGGGATGGTCGGGACGAAAGTTCAGGGCGTCGAAGTTGAACTGCTCGGTTTCGACCTCCGGCCCTTCGGCCAGTTCCCATCCCATCGCGACGAAGGTATCGGCAACGTGCTCGGCCAATATCGTGATCGGGTGCCGGGCGCCGATCGGCTGCCGGGTCGACGGCAACGTGACATCGATGCCTTCGGCAACCAGGACAGCCGCGTCGCGCTCGGCCCGCAGCATGGCCAGCCGTTCGTCGTAGCTGCGTTGTGCCTCGCCGCGTGCCGCGTTGACACGTTTACCGGCGTCGGCGCGCTCTTCCTT
The DNA here is from genome assembly GCF_900157365.1 of Mycobacterium numidiamassiliense. Classification (GTDB taxonomy): domain Bacteria; phylum Actinomycetota; class Actinomycetes; order Mycobacteriales; family Mycobacteriaceae; genus Mycobacterium; species Mycobacterium numidiamassiliense. The sequence goes on from NZ_FUEZ01000004.1 coordinate 3,697,439, forward strand.
GGGCACGGTGCCCATGGCTTGTCGCGCCAGCGCCAACGGCGAGCGGTCACCGAGGTACTCGGTCTTGATGCGTGCCAGGGTGTCGAGATCGTCGGCCTGCGCGATGGCCTGCCGGGCATCGTTGACCGCCGTGGCCAATGCTTCGGGCGATAGGTCGACGGCTCGATCACCCACGCGGCGACACTCTCCTTGCTGAGTTCGGGCTGCCCGCATCGTCGGTGGGCGGGCTTCCGCGCGGCACGGGTCGAGTGCCGATCATAAGTGATTCGCTTCGGTGAACTGAACGCGCTTGGGTGACGCGGCGGCGGCTTAACCAGCCAGGACCGGCAGTTGGCCGCTCAGCGACTCTTCGTCCTCGGCGACCGGAGCCGGGCCCACGGTGCGCCCGCTCCTGCGCTGGACGATTTTGTACGCCACAAACGCTCCCAGGGCACCGGCCACCGGTGCGGCGGCCATGGTCCCCCAGTGGTGGGCCAGGACCAGGAACCCGAAGCCCGAGGAGCCCACCAGCATCAGCATCCGCGCCTGCGTCCAGTGGATCGGCTGCCGGAAACGGGCGGAGACCAGCACGCCCAGGATCACGGCGACGGTGTGTCCCGCGTCGGTGAAGTCGGCGCCCATGACCGCGCAGGTCAGGCCCACTGATATCCACCAACCGACCCACGCCGGGCGCCAGGGAGCCGGAATCGCCGCCGTCATCGCCCCGATCACCGCGAGAGCGCCGTAGCTCATCCCCACATCACTGGCCCGGGTGATCGACGTCGGCAGCCAGCCGACCTCGACTTCCGTGGCCAGCGCGGCGGCCACCACCAGCGTCGCCCCGATGTGGCCGACGAGGAACGCCAGGAACAGCCGCATGGTGCGCAAGTGCAGCTCCGCGAGGACGAGCAGGCAGGTCAGGAACGGCAGCCAGAAGTAGAGCGGTCCGGCGTCGACGACGAAGGCACTGCCCAACAGCGTGCCGATGTGGCCGTGCGCAAGGTTGTGCAGGTTGGTGCTGGCGCGCTGGACGAGGATGTCGTGCGCGTGGGGGCCGAGCACCAGGATGGCGCAGCTCACGGCAAGCAGCACTGCGACGTAGCCGACAGTGAATTGAACCCGGGCAAGCCGGGAAAGGAGTCCCCCAAACATTGACTCCATTATGACGGCTAAATTGTTTCGCCTTTGTGATCGGAGACTGTCAACTCGTTAAGAGTATTCGAGACGATATATCGCCAAGTCGGCCGGAACGCCGGATGCCTTGGGTGAAAACATGGGTTTACGTGCGCGTTTAGCGACGACGCCCATCGCGTCAAGTTCGCTTTGCGGTATCAAATCCAGAGTTTGGCCCGAAATCATCACCCCGCCTTTTGTGGCACGCTCCATGACGCGCGCGGCAATGTTGACGTCCACGCCGAGCCAGTCGGCGGCCAACCGCTGCGGGTGCCCGGTGTGGATGCCCACCCGCATTCGCGGTCGATAGCCCCCCACGTCGACGGATCTCAGAGCCTCCTTGGCGGCCAGTACGGCCCGCACCGCGACGGTCGGATTGCGGAACACCGCCATGATTCCGTCGCCCATCCGCTTGACGATGTGCCCTCCGGCGTCGAGCAGCGGCGGTTCGACGGCCCGTGCCACCTGCCGCAGCAGCACCAGCGTCGCATCGTCGCCGGCCTGCAGCGACCAGGCCGAAAAGTCGACCAGGTCGGTGAAGACCAACGTCACCTCGGGGTTTGCCGGCCGCCGGGCGACGGCCTCGCTCAGCGCCTGCCACACCTGCAGCACGCTCAGACTGACCTCGCGCGATGCCGCGTTGCGGTCCCCCAGCAGCCGGTCGGCGGCGCGCGCGGCAGCGCGGGGACCGCCGTCGCCCGCGGTCGACAGCGGATCGCCAAATTCGGGGTCGCCGGGCAGCAGCCGTCGGGCCCGGCGGATGAACGACACCACGCCCGGGCTGTGATTGGTTGTGCGCCACCAATGAGCCGCGTTGTTCAGGGACATCGCGGGACGCCGTCCCGAAGTGGAAGCTGAGGCAGGGTGCGCCACGGTAGTCACCGATTCCGATTCCATTTCGAGGGGCTCGCCCGGATCCGGATCGCGAGGCGCGGGTTCCACGTCGCCAGCGTAGGTAGATTCGGCTGACCCGGGCAACGACGCTCCCCGCAGTGTGTCCCATGTCGCAACGAACCTCGTGATCACGCCGTCGGCACACCGATGTGGAATCTCGATAACACTGTCGGCGCCAGGCGCCGAATTCGTAGACAACGTGCGTTGTCAAAGTTATCGTGAGGCCAGTGAGTAGGAGGAGGTCGAAATGACTGCCGCATCGACTCCAGCCGCTGAACCGCTCGGGCCAGATTCACTGACCTGGAAGTACTTTGGCGATCTGCGCACCGGGATGATGGGGGTCTGGATCGGCGCGATCCAGAACATGTATCCCGAACTCGGCGCGGGTGTCGAGGAGCATTCGATCCTGCTGCGCGAGCCGTTGCAACGGGTAGCCCGGTCGGTGTACCCGATCATGGGCGTGGTCTACGACGGCGACCGCGCGGCACATACCGGTCAGGAGATCAAGCACTACCACGACTCCATCAAGGGGACTGACACCACGGGGCGGCGCTATCACGCGCTGAACCCCGAGACGTTCTACTGGGCGCACGCCACCTTCTTCATGCTCGTCGTCAAGGTGGCCGAGTACTTCTGCGGCGGCTTGACCGAGGCCGAGAAACGCCAGCTTTTCGACGAGCACGTGCAGTGGTACCGGATGTACGGGATGAGCATGCGGCCGGTGCCCAAATCGTGGGCGGAGTTTCAGGATTACTGGGAACGGGTCTGCCGCGACGAACTGGAGATCAACCAGGCCACCCTGGACATCTTCGAGATGCGCATCCCCAAGCCCAAGTTCGTCTTGATGCCGACGCCGATCTGGGATCAGTTGTTCAAACCGCTGGTGGCGGGCCAGCGCTGGATCGCGGCCGGGCTGTTCGAGCCCGCGGTCCGGGAGAAGGCGGGGATGCGCTGGACACCCGGCGACGAGGTGGTGTTGCGGCTGTTCGGCAAGATGGTCGAGCTGGCCTTCCTGGCCGTCCCCGACGAAATCCGCTTGCACCCACGCGCGCTGGCCGCCTACCGACGCGCCGAGGGACGCGAGCCCGCGGACGCGCCGCTGGTGCAGGCGCCGGCCTTCACCGCACCGCCGCGTGACCGCCGCGGGCTGCCGATGCACTACTTCCCGCCCAGCAAGTCGCTGTTCGAGCGCGCCGGGTCGCTGATGCACACCACGCTCTCGCTGGCCGGTCTGCGGCCCGCCCGGGGCCGCAGCCGCACGGCCGCGTGAAGGCTAGGAGCTGCTGAGCACTCCCAGCGCCTGCGCGCTCTGGTAGAGGCAGATCGCCGCGGCCGCAGCCACATTCAGGCTCTCGGCGCCCCCGGACATCGGGATGCGCACGCGATGGTCCGCCCGCTCGGCGATCTCCGCCGCCAGGCCGTGGGATTCGGGGCCGAAGAGCCACGCCGTCGGCGTGGCAAGCAGCGCGCCGGCGCCGTCGAGACGCAGCTCGCCGTCCACCGTCGTCGCGAGGGCCTGCAACCCGGCGGCCCGCAGCGCATCCAGGGCCGCGTCGACGTCGGGCGCGGCGACGACCGGGATCGCGAAGATGCTGCCGGTGGATGCGCGCAGGCATTTGCCGTTGTAGGGGTCGACGCTGTGCCCGGCCAGAATCACCGCCGACGCGCCCATCGCATCGGCAATGCGGATGAGCGTCCCCGCATTCCCGGGCTCGCTGATCTCGACGGCAACCGCAACCAACCGGGGCGACCCCGCCAGCACATCGTCCAGCCGGGTCGAGGGCATCTCGCACACCGCCACCAACCCCGCTGGAGTGACGGTGTCGGACAACGCCTTTGCCGCGCGCTCGGTCACCAGATGGACCGAATCCTGCTGTCGCGCTTCTAAAGACGCCAACAACGACGCGTGCCGACTCGCAGCGAGTTCGGTGACGAACACCTCGCGGACCAGTCCGCGCACCGAAGCGGCCTCAACCAGATTCGGGCCTTCGGCCAGGAACCGCCCCGACCGCCGACGGCCCACATGGCGATGCAATTTGGCCGCCGCGGCCACCCTGGCCGAGCGCTCGGTGAGCATCAAAAGCCCGCGCTAGGCGGCTTCTCCCGAGGGAGCGTTGACGTCCTTGGGCAGCGCCGCGCGCGCGACATCGACCAGCGCGGTGAACGCCGGCGGGTCGGTGATCGCGATGTCGGCCAAGTTCTTTCGGTCGACGTCGACACCGGCCAGCTTCAGGCCCTGGATCAGGCGGTTGTACGTGATGTCGTTGGCGCGTGCGGCCGCGTTGATCCGCGAGATCCACAACTTGCGGAACTCCCCCTTGCGGGCACGGCGATCGCGGTAGGCGTAGCCCAGCGAATGCAGTTGCTGCTCTTTGGCTTTGCGGTAGAGCCTGGATCGCTGGCCGCGATAGCCCTTCGAGGCCGTCAGGACGCTGCGCCTCTTCTTGTGGGCGTTGACCGCCCGCTTTACGCGTGCCATGGATGTTCCTTAATCTCGTTCAGGCAGTAAGTAGTTCGTTAGGTCTAGTGCGGGCGCCGGTTGGGCGGCCCGCCGCTGGGCCTACTTCGGGTCAGCCGTTCAGTAATGCGTTGACGCGCTTGGTGTCGTTGGCCGACACCACGGTGCGGCCGTCCAGTCGCCGGGTTCGTTTGGTCGCTTTGTGCTCGAGCAGGTGCCGACGATTCGCCTTCTGACGGACGATCTTTCCGGTTCCGGTGCGACGGAACCGCTTCGACGCCCCGCTGTGGGTCTTTGCCTTGGGCATATTTCCTCTTAGTTCTGTTCTGGTCAGGTCGGTGAAGGGTCGGTATCGCCGGCGGCATCCGAATCGTGTTCCGGAGCGGATCCCGATTGCTCGGGGTGCTGAGCCCTGGCTCGAGTCTTCGCGCCGCGATGCGGTGCCAGCACCATCGTCATGTTGCGGCCGTCCTGCTTGGCTGACGTTTCGACGAATCCGTATTCGGCGACGTCGGTGCCAAGCCGCTGCAAGAGCCGGTAACCCAATTCGGGTCTTGACTGCTCGCGACCGCGGAACATGATCGTGACCTTGACCTTGGATCCGGCCTGCAGGAAGCGGATCACGTGGCCCTTCTTGGTCAGGTAGTCATGGTCGTCGATCTTCGGCCGCAGCTTCTGCTCTTTGACAACGGTCTGCTGCTGGTTCTTGCGGGACTCGCGCTCCTTCTGCGCCGTCTCGTACTTGAACTTGCCGTAGTCCATGATCTTGCAGACCGGCGGTTTGGCGAGCGGGGCAACTTCTACAAGGTCGAGATCGGCGTCCGCGGCCACGCGGAGTGCGTCTTCGATCCGCACGATGCCTACCTGTTCCCCTCCCGGGCCGATTAATCGGACTTCAGGTACGCGAATGCGCTCGTTGACGCGGGTCTCAGTGCTGATGGGGCCTCCCTATGTGGTCTTCCAGTTCTGACCAACACGGGCAATCGCCGGGGTCAGCAAGAGAAACACACACCATCAGCAAGAAAAGCCCTGCAGAAGCAGGGCCCAATGCCGACCGATCGCGGCTCAACGCCGCCCGCGTCATGCGCGGAACAGACACCCGAAAGTGCCTCTGACCGGACCGCTGCGCCTTGAGATAATTTCGTGGCTAGCGGTGGGAGTGGGACTCCACTTAACTGTCCCTGGCTTTCGCCGGGATGGTCGCGGGAACAAGTTTAGCAGCCCCGGGCCGTCTTCCAGCACTTCAGCTGCTGGAGGGCTCGCGCACGGGATCCTGGCCTGCGGTACCGGGCCGCCGGGGCGCGCACAAATAGTCTTTGCAACTCTTGCGCTTCGTCAGGCATTTCCAGGTTTTGAGGAATATCCTCGCGGTCTGTGACACTCGCAACGCCTCGCTCGGGATCTCGCTCAGGAGGCCGGCCGAGCTCCCGGTATCGCTGGGTACCGGCGGCGGCCGGCTGGATCGTTGGCGTCATCGCGACGGTGTCATTGCTGGCCAGTGTGTCCCCACTGATCCGGTGGGTGATCAAGGGACCGCGCGAATTCATCAACAGCTATCTGTTCAACTTCCCCGACACCAGCATCGCGTGGTCGTTCGTGCTGGGGTTGCTGGCCGCCGCGCTGACCGCCCGCAAACGCGTTGCCTGGTGGATATTGCTCGGCTACATGGTCTTGGCGGCGTTCCGCAATGCCGCAGACATCGCCGCGGCCGACCAGGACACCCCGGCCGAGTCCTTCGGCGAGAACCTCGGGTTCGCGCTGCACGTCGTGGTTTTCGTCCTGTTGCTGTTGAGCTATCGGCAGTTCTGGGCCAAAGTGCGCAGGGCCGCGCTGGTCAAAGCGGCCGCGGTGTTGGTCGTCGGAGATCTGATCGGAATCCTGTTGTCCTGGGGTCTGGTTCAACTGTTCCCGGGATCGCTTGCGCGACAAGACCGCCTGCCCTATGTCGCCAACCGGGTGGTCGGGTTCGCCCTCGCCGATCCCGATCTGTTCACCGGCAAGCCGCACGTGTTGCTCAACGCGATCTTCGGCTTGTTCGGCGCGCTGGCGTTGATCGCGGCGACGATCGTGCTGTTTCAGTCGCAACGGGCCGACAACGCGTTGACCGGTGAGGACGAGTCGGCCATCCGCGGCCTGCTCGAGCTGTGGGGCAAGAACGACTCGCTGGGTTACTTCGCCACCCGTCGCGACAAGTCGGTGGTGTTCGCCCACAGCGGCCGGGCTGCCATCACCTTCCGGGTCGAGGTCGGCGTCTGCCTGGCCAGCGGCGACCCGGTAGGTGACCCCAGGGCGTGGTCGCAGGCGGTCGACGCCTGGTTGGGGTTGTGCAAGAGCTACGGCTGGGCGCCCGGTGTGATGGGCGCCAGTACCCAAGGGGCCCGGGTCTATCGCGAACGCGGCCTCAACGCGCTCGAGCTGGGCGACGAGGCGATCTTGCGGACCTCCGACTTCAGGCTGTCGGGCTCCGACATGCGCGGGGTGCGCCAGGCCGTGACCCGTGCGCGCAGGGCAGGTCTGACGGTACGCATCCGGCGGCACCGCGACATCTCCCCCGACGATATGGCCGACGTCCTTTCGCGCGCCAATGCCTGGCGCGACAGCCATTCCGAGCGCGGGTTTTCCATGGCGCTGGGTCGGCTCGGCGACCCAGCGGACGGGGATTGCCTCTTGGTGGAGGCGGTAGACCGAGACAACGAAGTCGTCGCGATGCTGTCGTTGGTCCCCTGGGGGAACACGGGCGTCTCCCTGGATTTGATGCGTCGCTCTCCGCAGTCTCCCAACGGCACCATCGAGCTCATGGTCAGCGAGCTGGCCCTGAACGCCGAACGCATTGGCATCATTCGCATTTCGCTGAACTTCGCCATGTTCCGGTCGGCGTTCGAGCAGGGCGCCCAACTCGGTGCCGGTCCGATTGCCCGGCTGTGGCGCGGGCTGTTGTTGTTCTTTTCCCGCTGGTGGCAGCTGGAGACGCTGTATCGCTCGAACATGAAGTATCAACCCGAGTGGGAGCCGCGCTACGCCTGCTACGAAGACGCGCGATTGATTCCCCGGGTTGGGGTGGCCTCGGCCATGGCCGAGGGTTTCCTGATCCTGCCGTTCAGCCGCCGTGACAAAGTGCATACCGGTCATCACCCGGCCGTGCCGGAGCGGCTGGCCGAATCCGGGCTGCTGAACCCGGATGGCAGTACGCCGGACGTCAGCGGACTGCTGCGGGCCCGCGACGCCAGCGAAGAGGAGATGAGATCTCGTCTGCCCGAACAGGTTCGGGTGCGGATGACCAAGCTACGGTCGCTGCAGCACACCGGGATCGACGCCTACCCGGTGGGTTCTCCGCCCAGTCATACCGTCGCGCAGGCGATCGACGCGGACGACCAGGACACCATCACGGTGGCCGGCCGGATCCTGCGCATACGCGACTTCGGCGGTGTTCTTTTCGCCCAGCTGCGGGACTGGTCCGGCGAAGTTCAAGTGCTGCTGGAGAAATCGCGCCTGGAGGCGGGCCGGACCGCGGATTTCCACGCGGCCATCGATCTCGGTGACCTGATCGAGGTGACCGGGAACATGGGCTTCAGCAAAAACGGCACCCGCTCGTTGGTGGTGCGCGACTGGCGAATGATCGGTAAGTGCCTGCGGCCGTTGCCGAATAAGTGGAATGGGCTCACCGACCCGGAGGCGCGGCTGCGCAGCCGCTACGTCGACCTGGCAGTCAACAACGAGTCGCGTCAGCTCATGGCGGCGCGCAGCAGCGTCCTTCGCTCGGTGCGGGAAACGTTGTTCGCCAGGGGATTCATCGAGGTGGAAACCCCGATCCTGCAGCAGATCCACGGCGGGGCCGCGGCCAGGCCGTTCGTCACCCACATCAACGCCTACGACTTGGACCTCTACCTGCGCATCGCACCGGAGCTTTATCTGAAACGGTTGTGCGTCGGCGGCGTGGAGCGCGTCTTCGAACTGGGCCGGGCCTTCCGCAACGAGGGTGTCGACTTCAGCCACAACCCCGAGTTCACCTTGTTGGAGGCCTACCAGGCCCACGCGGATTACAAGGTGTGGATCGACGGCTGTCGCGAGCTGATCCAGAACGCGGCCGAAGCCGCCAACGGCACGCAGACCGTGATGCGGCCCCGCGCCGCCGGCGGAGCAGGCGGGCACGATGCCCGACTCGAACCGGTCGACATCTCTGGTATCTGGCCGGTGAAGACCGTCCACAACGCGGTATCCGAAGCGCTGGGCGAACACATCGACACCGCCACGTCGCTCACGGTGCTCCGCAGGTTGTCGGAGGCCGTGCACATCCCCTACCGCGACCACTGGGACACCGGGGCGATCGTGTTGGAGCTCTACGAGCACCTCGTCGAAGGCCAGACCCAGCATCCGACGTTCTACATAGACTTCCCGACCTCCGTCTCGCCGTTGACCCGCCAGCACCGCAGCGAGCCGGGCGTCGCCGAACGGTGGGACCTGGTGGCGTGGGGCGTCGAACTGGGGACCGCCTACAGCGAACTGACCGATCCGGTGGAGCAGCGGCGCCGTCTGCAGGAGCAGTCGCTGCTGGCCGCCGGCGGTGATCCCGAGGCGATGGAGCTCGACGAAGACTTTCTGCAAGCCATGGAATACGCGATGCCGCCCACCGGCGGGCTGGGGATGGGCGTCGATCGGGTCGTCATGCTCATAACCGGCCGCAGCATCCGCGAGACACTGCCGTTTCCGCTGGCCAAGCCCCATTAATCCGCGGCCGGAAAATCGGGCGACATCGGCCAAATATGTTCCAGATTTGTTAATAATCCCTCACAATGGTTCGCGTGACAGCACCGACGCTCACTGCGCTGACGCAGTCGTGGGCGAGTGGCCACACCGCACTGATGCACGGCTGGGTGCCCATCTGCGTTCAGGTCGGCACCGGGATCGTGCTGGCAGTGGCCATCGGCTGGCGCTCGCCGCGGTGGCGACAGGTGTGGCTGCCGGTGGCCGTCCTGGTCGGCGGTGGCGCGGGCTACGGCGCGCACTGGTACGTCGTCGACCGCGGCCTGTCCGACGAGCCGGCGCCGTTTTCGTTGTGGCTGTGGATCGCGCTCACCGGGCTGGCCGCAGCGGTGCTGATCGTCGGCTGGCGCAGCGCACGCCGCTGGCGGCGCGCGACGTCCGCGGCGGCCATACCGCTCTGCCTGCTCTGCGCAGCGTTGGTGCTCAACTCGTGGATCGGCTATTTCCCGACGGTTGAGTCTGCGTGGGGTCAGTTCACCTCGGGCCCGCTGCCCGATCAGACCGACCGGGCCACCGTGACAGCGATGGCCGCCAAGGGAACCCGGCCAGCGCACGGCAGTGTGGTACCGGTCGTGATTCCCTCGGCCGCATCACATTTCAAGCACCGCGGCGAACTGGTCTACCTGCCGCCCGAATGGTTCACCAGCAGTCCGCCGCCGCCGCTGCCGACCGTGATGATGATCGGCGGGCAGTTCAACACACCCGCGGACTGGACCCGCGCCGGCAACGCGATCGGGACGATCGACAGTTTTGCCGCCGCGCACGACGGCAAGGCTCCCGTCTTGGTGTTCGTGGACTCTGGCGGGACTTTCAACAACGACACCGAATGCGTCAACGGCACACGCGGAAATGCGGCCGATCATCTGACGAAAGACGTTGTCCCCTATATGGTCTCAGCGTTCGGCGTGAGCGCCGACCAGTCAAACTGGGGCGTCGCCGGCTGGTCGATGGGCGGTACCTGCGCGGTGGACCTGGCCGTCATGCATCCGGACAAGTTCAGCGCGTTCCTCGACGTCGCCGGTGATTACTTCCCGAATACCGGGAGCAAGCCGCAGACCATCGCCCGACTGTTCGGCGGACACGCCGACGCCTGGGCGGCATTCGACCCGAGCACGGTGATCGACCGGCACGGCCACTACAACCAGGTGGCCGGCTGGTTCGCGATCTCGTCGGAGACCCCGGCGGTACAACGCCATGATTACGCCATCACGGACACCGGGTCGATGCTTCTGGCCGGTCGTCAGGCCGCGGCCAATCCGAGCAATCAGACTGCGGCGGCCTATTCACTGTGCGCGCGTGGCCGCGCCAACGGCATCGACTGCGCGGTGGTCCCCCAGTCCGGCAAGCACGACTGGCCGTTCGCCGGCCGGGTTTTCGCGGCGGCGCTGCCCTGGCTGGCCGGTGCGCTCGGCACCCCGGGGATCGTGCGGATTCCGTTGCCCGACATGCCCTCTCGCCCTGCACCGACCGGTACGACGGTGATGCCGGCGGAGCATTCCAGGTAACCGCTCGCGCTGGCCGGAGTAGCGTAACCACATGCCCGACGAACCCGACACTTCCGCGACCCCCGCAGGTGACCCCGGATACGACAGCGCGGGTGTGCCGACCTTCGAATCGGTCCGCGAGAAGATCGAGGCTCGATACGGAACCGCAATTGGCGCGGCGGAACTCGATGCCGAGAGCGGAGAGGGACGCAGCGTCGAGGAGCAATACGAGGAGCGCCAGCACGCGGCGGCGGAGCGTTTGGCGCAGATCCGCGAGTCGATGCGCTCCGACGAGAGCTAACTGCCCGAGCCGCCGCTAACCGGTCGACCTGGTCACATCGTTTCGCCGCAGGTGGTCGCGTCGTGTACCGTTGGATCAATCGCTTGCATCACAAGTTGTTGATGCCTGCGGCGTCGTAGATGCCCTACCGGGCTCCGAATGCAGATGTAACTTCATCCGCACAGGCTTTTTTACGGCGATCGATATTGCCCACCGGCAATCTCGCCACCTAGTGCCGTATGTCTCCGTATGAAACCCGGAGCACTGCACATCCCAATCTGAAAGCACAACTACATGACTATGCAGCAAACCTTCGCCGATCTCGGCGTCGGCAAACCGATGATCGACGTGCTCGCCGCAGGCGGAATCGTCGATCCCTTCCCCATCCAGCTTGCGACATTGCCCGACACCCTCGCCGGGCGAGACGCCCTTGGCCGCGGAAAGACCGGCAGCGGCAAGACACTCGCCTTTTGCATCCCGCTGGTGCACCGGCTGGCCCACACCCGAAAGACCGCGCAGCCTAGGGGCTTAATCCTGGCTCCCACTCGCGAATTGGCCTCCCAGATCGGCGCCGTCCTGGAGCCGCTGGCGGCTGCCCACAACCTGAAGGTCACCACGATCTACGGCGGTGTGCCGCAATCGCGTCAAGTGGCTGCTCTGCGGTCGGGTGTCGACATCGTCGTCGCGTGCCCCGGCCGTTTAGAGGATCTGATGAAGCAGCGCGTTGTCAGGCTCGATTCCATCGAGGTAACCGTGCTCGACGAGGCCGACCACATGGCCGACCTCGGCTTCCTACCCGCGGTCACGCGGATTCTGACCGCGACCCCAAGCGGCGGCCATCGGATGTTGTTCTCCGCGACCCTCGACAATGACGTCGACAAGCTGGTCAAGCGATTCCTGCGGGATCCGGTCACGCACTCGGTCGACTCAGCCGACTCGCCCGTGCCCGCGATGACTCACCACGTCTTCCATGTCGCGGGGGTCGAGGCCAAAAGGGAGCTGGTGCACCTCCTCGCCTCCGGCACCGGTCGGCGGCTGTTGTTCATGCGTACCAAGCACCAGGCCCGCAAGCTTGCCAAACAGCTCACCGAATCCGGAGTTCCGTCGGTTGACTTGCACGGCAACCTTTCTCAGCCAGCACGCGATCGTAACCTCGCGGCCTTCACGACCGGCAAGGCGCGAGTGCTCGTGGCCACCGACATCGCCGCCCGCGGCGTGCACGTCGATTCCGTGGAACTCGTCGTCCATGTGGACCCCCCGGCCGACTACAAGACTTACCTGCACCGCTCCGGCCGCACGGCGCGCGCCGGCAGCGCGGGCAACGTCGTCACCGTCGCGCTTCCCGAACAACGCAGAGAACTTCAGGCAATGATGCGCAAAGCGAATATCGACGTGCGCCCCCAGCAAGTCGCCGCCGACTCGCCACCGGTGCAAGAACTCGTCGGTGAACTCGCGCCTTACCAAGCTCCCGCTCCACAGGCCGAGCGGTCAGCCCAGTCCACCGACTCCAGGGCCCACCGATCGCAGCAAGGCCGATCCGCAACGGCGCGGAACCGCAAACGCGTTGGGGCAGGCCGTGTCCCGGTCGCCGTCACCGCCGACCGTGCGGGCCACAAGGGCGCGTCACATCGTCGGACCGGCGGCCACCAGAGGGCCAACTGAACCAAAACCGGCCCCGCCCGAAGACACATCGCCACGCGATCTTTCGTCTCGCGCATGTCTGAAACCCTAGATTTACCAAGGTCTTTAGGCACCAAGTCATTATTTTCACTATTTGTGTTACGGTTAACCACGGATGTATCAATTACATCCACTTTGAAAAAAGGAAATTCAGTATGACGCAGGGAACTGTGAAATGGTTCAACTCCGAAAAAGGTTTCGGATTTATCGCCCCTGACGGCGGCGCGAAGGATGTCTTCGTCCACCATTCCGAGATCCAATCGAACGGCTTTCGCACGCTTGAGGAGAACCAGCGAGTCCAGTTCGAGATCACCCAGGGACCCAAAGGTCCGCAGGCGGTCGGAGTAACCGCCGTCTAGCGGCTTAGCACGAAAAACCCTGGGGCTGACCCATGCCGTCCCGCCGACCGGCGTGACGAGGTCATTGGTCTGCCCCGGGGTTCGAGCATTCGTCGGGCGACATGCAGGGAATCCGCCCGACGATTGCAGTTCTCCCCCTTGATGGCGGCGGCCCTCCCCCTTGATGGCGGCGGCCCCCTGGCGGACGATGACCGGATGCTCCCGATGAAGATGGCGCACGCACGATGACCGAAACCGGAACTCCCCGCGTCGCGGTCTATCTCGACTTCGACAACATCGTGATCTCCCGATACGACCAGGTCCACGGCCGCAACTCGTTTCAGAAAGACAAGACTAAAGGGCTGGACAAAGACCGGCTGCAGTCGGCCACCGTCGACGTCGGCGCCATCATCGACTTCGCCTCGTCATTCGGCACACTGGTACTCACTCGCGCCTATGCGGACTGGTCCGCCGACGTCAACGCCGCATACCACGGCCAACTCGTCGGCCGCGCGGTCGATCTGGTTCAACTGTTTCCGGCGGCCGCGTACGGTAAGAACGGCGCCGACATCCGGCTGGCCGTCGACGCGGTCGAGGACATGTTCCGGTTGCCCGACCTGACCCACGTGGTGATTGTCGGCGGCGATTCGGACTACATCGCATTGGCCCAACGGTGCAAGCGTCTGGGCCGCTATGTGGTGGGGATCGGTGTGGCCGGTGCCAGCAGCCGCTCCCTGGCCGCGGCGTGCGACGAGTTTGTCACCTACGATGCGCTGCCCGGGATACCCACTGCCATAACGGAATCGGCCGAACCTAAGAAACGCCGCCCGAGCACCCCCGAGTCTGATGATTCGCCGGCCGATGCACAGGTCGCCGCCACCGGCTTACTCGAACGCGCGCTGCGCATCAGCCAGGACAAGGACGACACGGAGTGGCTGCACAACTCAGCGGTCAAAGCCCAGATGAAGCGAATGGACCCGTCGTTCAGCGAGAAGGCCTTGGGCTTCAAATCGTTCAGCGACTTCCTGCGGTCCCGTAGCGATCTCGTCGATCTCGACGAAACCAGCACGACGCGTTTGGTGCGACTGCACAGCGACAGCCCATAAATCGATTGTTGACCGGTGCCGTCGATCGGAGGATCCTCAATGCGATCAGGGGACAGACCCCGGACGGCCGACTCGGTCGGCCAACCACGACGGCCCGGGAGCGTGATGAGTTCCGAACATGCAACAGAACGGGTGCCGTTGTCGGAAATCCGGGAGGGCGACATGCTCCAAAACCCGAAGTCCGGCAACTGGATCAAGATCACGAACACGTATTCAACCGAGGACGGCGCGGTAGCCAAGGCCCATCGGGTCTACTACGGCGACGGGGGCGAAGAGATCGATTCCCGGCACGTCACGGGTCTGGTCACCCGCCAAGTGCGGGAGTAAACGCCAATACAGATCGGATCACTTTGTGGCACAGTCCTTTTCAGGCCGAACGCCGACCATCGAGGTCGAGGATTGCCGTCGCTAATCCGCGTCGCTTCACGCCCGGGACGTGCGATCGCATCGGCGTGTTCCCGAACCTGTGCTCGGACGCGGTCTCTGGCGCGTTGTCGGAGGTGGCGGTAAGAAATCGGTCCGGCAGCGCCAGTTTGCAAATCGTGCGCACGGTGAGCAGGAACTGGCGATGCAACGGACCGGTCGTGTACGGCAGGTCGTAGGTGCGGCACAACGCGCGTACCCGCTCGGCGATTTCGGGATACCGATTACTCGGCAAGTCAGGGAACATGTGGTGTTCGATCTGATAGCAGAGACTTCCGCTCATGAAGCGCATCATCGGGCCGGCCCGGAAGTTCGCGGTACCCAGCATCTGCCGCAGATACCACTCGGGCTTCGTCTCTGCCACCAGGACTGACGGGTTGAACTTTTCCGCACCGTCGGTGAAGTGACCGCAAACGATGACGGCGTACGCCCACACATTGCGCAGACCGTTGGCAACCACATTCGCGGCGAGTGTGCGCCACCACCGCCGGCGGCTCAGCGCGGGAAAAAGCACATAGTCCTTCGCGACCTGCCGGGCGATCTTGCGCCGCAGCGCCGACGTGTGCATGGCCTTGCGTGCGCTCGTCGTCTCGCGCTCCTGCACCGAGTACAGGCAATGCAGTGCGACGCCCCACTCGAACAACAGCGCCAGCAGCAGCGCCCGGAACGGCTGTATCAAGGCACCGGGACGCCACTCCTCGTCTCGGGTCACTCGCAGGATGCCGAAACCGAGGTCGTCGTCTACCCCGACAACGTTGGCAAAGACATGGTGCTTGTAGTTGTGCGAGTTCTGCCATTGAGACGTGAGACCGGCCATGTCCCACTCCCAAGTCGTGGAGTGGATTTCCGGGTCGTTCATCCAATCCCATTGACCGTGGCTGATGTTGTGGCCGAGTTCCATGTTCTCGATGCACTTGGCCGCGGCCAGGGCGGCGGTTCCGGCGGCCCAGCCGAACTTACCCTTGCTTCGGCCGATGACCAGCCTCGCCGCTAGCTCGAAGGCTCGGTGAAATGCGATGGCACGCTTGATATATGCCCGGTCGTCGGCTCCGCGCGAAAACTCGATGTCGCAACGGATCGCATCCAGCGCAGCCCCGAACTCCTCGAGGTCCGTGTCGCTCAGATGTGCATACGCAGGAACATCAGTGATGGCCATTGACGCTCAACGCCATTCGCGCGCAAGGGCACGGGGCGTTGGCGCGGCAATGCACAGTCGAGAAAGGCTTGCAGGCCGCAGCATCCTAGGTAAGTCCGATCTTGTTGGGTGGTTCGTTGCGCGCGCGAGACAAGAATTGGGCGCGAAGTCAGATGGGCGAAATTATCTCAATCGGCACAGCAGAACTGTGGGGCCGGAGCACCTCTAGACAGCGGCGAGGCGATGCGCAGCACAAGATCGCCCCAGGAACGTACTGTTCCTGAACACGGCCGACCCGTTTTGTTGGGCACCTGCCTTACCCCCTAGGCGTTGCTTGATCCCTGAGGCTACATGAGCCGCGAGATACGCGGGTATGCGCATGATGGCGGCTGGCCCGAAACAATGTTCCCGCGCAGCGGGTGTCCCGGCTTACGCTGACTACAAGAGCGAGCCGAGGGGGCGCTAGTGCGGCAGCTGAGCTGGACCGACGACATGATGTTGCGGGCGGAGACACCGACGACGCCACTTCAGATACAGCTGCTGCTGATCTATGACCCGTCGACGGCGCCGGGCGGCAAGGTGACGTTTAAGGGGATCCTGGAGGAACTCGACGCCCGGCTACACCTCGCTGAGGTCTTCCGGCGGCGGCTGACCGAGCTGCCCGGCGGCATGCCGATGCCCTACTGGGTGGACGACCCGAACTTCGATCTGGAATATCACGTCCGGCACATCGGGCTACCTCAGCCGGGTGACTGGCGACAACTGTGTATCCAGATCGCCCGGCTGCATGCCCGACAGATCGACCTGCGACGTCCGCCGTGGGAAATCACCGTCATCGAGGGCCTCAATGCGGTGACCGGGATACCGAAGGGCTCGTTCGCCATGGCGTTGAAACTGCACCACTGTGCTGTCGACGGGATGGCGAGCGTGCAGATGATCGCGGCATTGCACGACCTCGCCGCGGACAGCCCCCGACCCGCCGGACCCGACAGCCCCTGGCAGCCCGGCCCGCTTCCCTCGACCGTGGAATTGCTCTCGCGCGCAACGATCAACGCGATGCTGCACCCATTTCGGTCGACAGCCGTTCTCGCCGCTAGTGCCCCCGCGGCGGTCCGCGGCTTGGCCGGTCTGCCGGGCAAGCTGATCGGAGGTGTTGCGAGCAGGGTCGCGCGCGGCGATGTTCCGTCATTTCCGCCGAAGACGCGTTTCAACCACACGGTGTCGCCACACCGTGTCTTCGAGGCCCGGTTCCACGATCTCGCCGATTTCAAAAGGATCAAGGCCAGCGTCCCCGGCGCGACGATCAACGACGTCGCCCTTGCCTACGTCGGCGGCGCGCTTCGCGCGTACCTGGACGGCCACGGCGAGTTACCCGACGATTCGCTCGTCGCGGCCTGCCCGATGTCGGTGCGCAAGGCCGGCGACACGACGAGCAAGGGCAACGACCTATTCGGCCGGCTGCAAACGCTCGGAACCGACATCGCCGATCCGCTCAAACGGCTGGCCGTCATCGCGGAATCGACCGCGGGAAGCCGCGCCGACGCGGAATCGCCCGCGACGACCCAGCTCCTGGAATTGATTGGCACCGTGCCGACCGCACTGCTCGGGATGACGGCGAAGGCTGCGAGCGCGCTTCCGTTCTCGGGCCCGACGATCGCCAACACCATCGTCACCAACGTGCCGGGGCCCACCGAACCGCTCTTCTTCAGCGGCGCCCGGCTGGTTCGCGTTGCCGGTCTGGGGCCGCTGGTGGCCGGTTTGAATCTGATACATGTCGTTGCCAGCTACAACGGAACGTTGTCGATCAGCGCGACCGCGGATCGCGGCGCTCTCCCCGACCCGGGCAAGTATGCCGAATGCATGGACAGGTCTTTTCAGGAACTGCTTGCGGCCGTTGACTGAGCGCCGGCCTCAGGCCGTGGCCTTGCGCCGCCGGCCTCAGGCCGTGGCCTTGCGCCGCCGGCTCGACCGCTGCGGCGCGGCGGCACGGCCGACCACCTCGGCGAGAAATTTCCCGGTGTAGCTTTCCGGCACCGCCGCGACGTCTTCGGGAGTGCCTTCGGCGACAATGGTTCCACCGCCGGCCCCGCCCTCTGGCCCCATGTCGACAATCCAGTCCGATGTCTTGATGACGTCCAGGTTGTGCTCGATCACGACGACCGTATTGCCTTTGTCCACAAGGCCGTTGATCACGCTGAGCAGCTTGCGGATGTCATCGAAGTGCAGGCCTGTGGTGGGCTCGTCGAGGATGTAGATGGTGCGCCCGGTCGAACGCTTCTGCAATTCGGCGGCCAGCTTGACCCGTTGCGCCTCACCACCCGACAGCGTCGGGGCGGGCTGGCCCAGCCGGACATACCCCAGTCCGACGTCGACCAGCGTGCGCAGGTAGCGGTGAATGCCGCTGATCGGTTCGAAGAACTCGCACGCTTCCTCGATCGACATGTCCAGCACTTCGGAGATGGTCTTGCCCTTGTAGTGCACCTCGAGGGTTTCCCGGTTGTACCGGGCGCCCTGACACACCTCGCACGGCACATACACGTCGGGTAGGAAGTTCATCTCGATCTTGATGGTGCCGTCGCCCGTGCACGCCTCGCAGCGACCGCCCTTGACATTGAACGAGAACCGACCCGGTTGGTAGCCGCGGACTTTCGCCTCGGTGGTGGCCGCGAACAGGGTACGGATCTTGTCGAACACCCCGGTGTAAGTCGCGGGATTGGATCGGGGTGTGCGGCCGATCGGCGACTGGTCGACCCGAACCAGCTTGTCCAGGTGATCCAGCCCGGTGACCCGGGTGTGCCGGCCCGGGACCTGCCTGGCGCCGTTGAGGCGGTTGGCCAGCACGGCCGCCAGGATGTCGTTGACCAGAGTCGATTTTCCGGAACCGGAGACACCGGTCACCGAGGTCAGCACGCCGAGCGGAAACGACACGTCGATGCCGCGCAAATTGTGTTCGCGGGCCCCGACGACCGTGAGCTGACGCTTGCGGTCTGTCGGACGGCGCAGCGCGGGGGCCTCGATGCGCTCCCTGCCCGACAGGTAGGCGCCGGTGATCGAATCCTTGTTGGTCAGCAGGTCGCTGTACGTTCCGCTGTGCACGATCTGGCCGCCGTGCTCGCCGGCGCCCGGGCCGATGTCGACGACCCAGTCGGCGTGCGCGATGGTGTCCTCGTCATGCTCGACGACGATCAGCGTATTTCCCAAATCCTTTAAGCGCGTGAGTGTTTCAATGAGACGACGGTTGTCGCGCTGATGCAGGCCGATAGACGGTTCGTCGAGCACGTAGAGTACCCCGACCAGACCTGAGCCGATCTGGGTGGCCAGCCGGATGCGCTGGGCCTCACCACCGGACAGCGTGGCCGCCGCACGGGACAGGGACAGGTACTCCAGCCCGACGTCGAGAAGAAAGCCCAGCCGCGACTGGATTTCCTTGAGCACCTGCCCGGCGATCGCCTGCTCGCGCGAACCGAGGGTGAGGGCGTTGAGGAAATCGGCGCAATCCGAGATGGACAGCTCACAGACCTCGGCGATCGATTTCGCGCCCCGCTCCCCGGCGGCCAGCGTCACCGCCAGAATCTCGGGCTTCAGCCGGGTCCCCTCACATACCGGACAGGGGATGTCGCGCATGAATCCTTCGTAGCGTTCCTTCATCTGCTCGGATTCGGTCTGCTCCATCTTGCGTTCCAGGAACGCCAGCACGCCTTCGAAATCGGCGTAGTACGAACGGGTTCGGCCATACCGGTTGCGGTAGCGCACATGGACCTGGTGGTCCGATCCTTCGAGGATCGCCTTGCGGGCCTTGGCCGGTAGCTTGCGCCACGGCGTGTCAACGTCGAATCCCAGCTCCTCGCCGAGCCCGGCCATCATCCGGGTGAAGTACTCCGCGGTGTGGCCGGCCGACCACGGCGCCACCGCGCCCTCGGCCAGCGTGCGATCCGGGTCGGGCACCACCAGATCGGGGTCGACCTCTTTGCGGATTCCCAAGCCGACGCATTCCGGACACGCGCCGTACGGCGAGTTGAACGAGAACGAGCGGGGTTCTAAGTCGTCGACGGCCAGCGGATGTCCGTTGGGACAGGCCAGCTTCTCGGAGAATCGCTGCTCGCGGGCGTGGTCGTGCTCGTCGCGCTCGTCGGGGAACTCCAGCACGACGATGCCATCGGCGAGATTCAGCGCGGTTTCCACCGAGTCGGTGAGCCGCTGCTTGGCGGCGACCTTGACGGTGAGGCGATCCACCACCACTTCGATGTCGTGCTTCTCCTGCTTCTTCAGCTTCGGCGGGTCGGCCAGGGGATGCACGACGCCGTCGACGCGCACCCGGCTGTATCCCTGCGCGTTGAGCTTGTCGAAGAGATCGGCGAATTCGCCCTTGCGGGTGCGCACCACCGGGGCGAGCACCAGAAATCGGGTGCCCTCCGGCATCGCCAGCACCTGATCCACGATCTGCTGGGGCGTCTGACGCGCGATCCGCTCACCACAGATGGGGCAATGCGGTGTGCCCGCGCGCGCGTAGAGCAATCGCAGGTAGTCGTACACCTCGGTGATGGTGCCGACCGTCGATCGCGGGTTGCGGTTCGTCGACTTCTGGTCGATGGACACGGCCGGGGAAAGGCCCTCGATGAAGTCGACGTCCGGTTTGTCCATCTGCCCCAGGAATTGGCGGGCGTAGGCCGACAGCGATTCGACGTAGCGCCGCTGGCCCTCGGCGAAAATGGTGTCGAACGCCAGTGACGACTTACCCGATCCGGACAGCCCGGTGAAGACGATCAACGCGTCGCGCGGCAGGTCGAGGTCGACGCCGCGCAGGTTGTGCTCACGGGCACCTTTGACGATCAGGCGGTCAGCCACGCTGCCTCTCTCACTGAAACTCTTATTCGCCTCGCGACGGTGATTGCGCACGGCGCATTCCATGCTAGGTGCCCCCACCGACAAGGCGCCCATCCCCGGCCGGGGACCAAGTAGCGTGAGCGTTGTGACCTGCGCCGGCGACGATGATGCCGGCGCCCCCAGGATTGAGGAGTGGCGCTCATGACTGTCGTGGACGACAACTACACCGGACACGTCGACGCTGGTACTGCCGCCCGCCGCACCTTGCCAGGGGTCACCATCCTCAAGGCGTCAGTCGGCCCTATGGACAACAACGCGTACCTGGTCACATGTTCCGCGACCGGAGAAACACTTCTGATCGACGCCGCCAACGACGCCGACGTCCTCATCGACCTGGCCCGCCAGTACGCGCCGAAGGTGTCGCTGATCGTGACCAGCCATCAGCATTTCGACCATTGGCAGGCACTGGAGGCCGTCGCCGAGGCCACCGGTGCCCCGACCGCCGCGCATGAAATCGACGCCGAACCGCTTCCGGTCAAACCGGACCGGCTGCTGGCGGGCGGCGACACCGTGCGGATCGGCGAGCTCACCTTAGACGTCATCCACTTGCGCGGGCACACACCCGGATCCGTCGCGCTGGCACTCGACGGGCCCGCAACCGGCGGGGTCACCCAGTTGTTCACCGGTGACTGCCTCTTCCCGGGCGGCGTTGGAAAGACTTGGCAGCCAGGCGATTTCACACAACTGATCGATGACGTCAGCACCCGGATTTTCGACGTGTACCCGGACTCGACCGTGGTCTACCCCGGCCACGGCGACGACACCGTGCTGGGCGACGAACGCCCCAACCTCGACGAGTGGCGCAAGCGCGGCTGGTAGGCCCGCACATCACCGGCGGAACCCGCTTTGATGTGCACGTTGATCGCCTAGGATGCGATGCGATCAAACATTCGCACTCCCGAAGGCGACTCCGGTTGGCATCCACGGCGCAGCGGTTCCGATCGGGGCAGACGTCTGGGCAACGGCCTGCCCATGCCGGGGATCTGGTTTGACTCCCGCCACGCTGAATCCGGCGGCCGCCCTATCCGCGTCCACGACGCCGCGAACGCGGTCGTGGCCAGTTCTGTGATTGGCGAACGGAAATGGACTTTGCAGCGTTACCGCCAGAAATCAACTCCGGCCGGATGTACTCCGGGGCCGGGTCGGGGCCGATGTGGGCGGCCGCGTCAGCCTGGGAGGGGTTGGCGGCGGAGCTAAGTTCGGCCGGGACCGCCTATGAGTCGGTGGTGTCCGGGCTGAGCCGCGAAACGTGGCGAGGGCCGACGTCGGCGTCGATGAGAGCCGCGGCCACCCGCTATGCGTCCTGGCTCAGCGCCACCGGCGAGCAGGTGAAGGTGGCGGCCAGGCAGGCGAGCGCGGCGGCGGCGGCCTACGAGGCGGCGTTCGCCGCGACGGTCCCTCCGGCAGTGATCGCCGAGAACCGCGCGTTGTTGCAGTCGTTGGTCGCCACCAATATTTTCGGGCAGAACACCGCCGCCATCGCGGCGACCGAAACGCAATACGGCGAGATGTGGGCGCAGGATGCCACGACGATGTACGCCTACGCAAGCGGGTCGGCGGCCGCATCCAGGCTGACGTCGTTCGCCGAACCGCCGCAGACCACGGACCCCAGCGGGACGGGCAGCCAGGATGCGGCTGTCAGCCGGGCGGTCACCACGTCGGCCGGGAACCAGCTGAATCCCACGGCGATGACGCAGGTGATCAACACCGTGCCCAATGTGCTGCAGACGCTTGCCGGTGAATCGGGCGGTGCGTCGACGTCGGACATTCTGAACGTCACGGCCAGCGGCACCTACGTCGCCAGTGGGGTGTTGTTCATCCTGGGCCCCCTGTTCACCGGGCCGGTCAACGCGGCGCTGCCGCCCACGATCCTGGGGGCCGCCGCTCCGGCGCTCGGTGCGGCCGGTGCGGCAGCGCTGATGGGCGACGCCACGCCCATCGCGTCGGGCGTGGGCAGTCCCGGGGTGCTGGCGGGTGTGGGGCTGGGCGACGCCACGCCCATCGCGTCGGGCGTGGGCAGTCCCGGGGTGCTGGCGGGGGTGGGGCGGGCCGGGTCCGTCGGCGGGTTGTCGGTGCCGCAAGCGTGGGGCGCGGCGGTCCCCGAAGCAGTCCGCCCGGCGACCGCCATGCCGGCGCCCGCCCTGGTCGGATTCGCGGAAGCCGAGGTGGATCCGCTGGGACCCGGGGTCGGCGGGATGCTGCCGGGCAGTCTGATGGCCGCGGCGGCGGGCGGCGGCGGTGCGGCGGGCGGCGGCTTTGCCGCATCCCGGGGAGCCGCCGGCGCGCAGCGCAATGGCGGAGCCGCCCAGCCCGGCGGACCCGCACAACCCGACGGCGGCGCCCGGGCCCGATACCGCCCACCACCGGTGGTGGTACCGCAGACGGCCGGCCAGGCGAGCCGGCTCGGTCAGGGCGCCGAGAGCTGGTCCAGCGAGAGTTTGCGCGACGAGATCAACGATTTGCGCAAGCAAATCTCCGACTTGGCAATGGAGCGCGATGTGCTTATGCGCTCCCTGGCACTGTGGGCCAGAGGATCGCTCGACGAGTGACGGGCTAGGACGTGGTGTGCACGATCAACACGTCGACCTTGGCCCGGCGGGAGACGTTGGCGGGCACCGATCCCAGCAGCCGTCCCGCGATGGTGCTCAGGCCGACATTGCCGACGACGAGCAGATCGGCGTTGACTTCCTCGGCGAGGCTCACGAGTGCGTCGACCGGTGCACCGACGATCGAACGCTCCTCGACGTTTTTCGCGCCGGCCTTGTGGGCCCGCTCCTTGGCGTCGTGCAGGATCGCGTAGATCGGGGCCGTGCCCGAGACCTTGTAACTCTCGTCCTTCAGAACGTCGGCAGCCCGACCGTTCTGGTGCTGCGGGAGGTACGCCGACGCCACGATCAGTTTCGCGTCGGCCCCGGCGATAGATGCTGCCCGGTCTACCGCACGTAACGATGAATCCGAGCCGTCAGTCCCTACCACCACGGTCCGATAGGCACTCATATACCCTCCCAGGTGTCGGTTGATCCGCCAGAAGACAGTATCGCGTTTGCCAGACGCCGTGAGGAAACATTAGCGACACAATGCGGCGCGGCGCGACCAGCATTTTCCAGCGCACGAGTGCCCGGCACATCGCATTCTCGGGCTAACGCCCTACTCGTACCTGCCTTCGAGGCACAACGCGCTGCGGCACAAGGCTTTTCGTCAATCACGGGCGAATTCAGCGCAATCGACCCCGGCCGCATGCCCCACACCCGGGCGTGTCCTCGCTGGCCTGCTGGTGAGCAGGGTTAAAGGCGGCACCTTAAGGTGACAATCATCATGTCGTTGTCAACCGTCGAGCAGCTCCCGGCTGATGCAGTTGCCGAGCCCGTAGCCGCACGCGCGCGCCGCGACCAGCTGAGCCCCTGGGCGCTAGCCCTGCTCGCCGCCGTCATCAGCGGCGCTTGGGCCGGCAAGCCTTCGCTGTGGTTCGACGAATCGGCGACGATCTCGGCGTCGGCCAGCCGCACGGTGCCGGAACTGTGGCGGATGCTGCGCCACATCGATGCGGTGCACGGGCTGTACTACCTGGTGATGCACGGCTGGTTTGCGCTGTTTCCGCCGACGGAATTCTGGTCGCGATTTCCCAGCTGCGTAGCGATCGGGGTCGCCACCGCCGGCGTCGTGGTGTTTGCCAGGATGTTTACCGAGCCGGCCGCCGGCCGGGCCATCCCGGTGTGCGCGGGCGCCATGTTCGCGATCATGCCGCGCATCACCTGGGCGGGCATGGAAGCCCGCTCCTACGCCTTCGCGGTCGCCGCGGCGGTATGGCTCACCGTGTTGTTCGTGACCGCCGTCCGGCGCAACCAACGGCGACTCTGGCTGTACTACGCCCTGGCGCTGATGCTGTCGATTTTGCTGAGCCTCAATCTGGCCCTGCTGGTGCTGGTGCACGCCGCGATGCTGCGGTGGCTGGCACCGAAGAAATCCCGCACATCTCCGACCCTCTCGTGGGCCGTCAGCACGGCCGCCGCGGTCGGACTCATGACGCCGTTCATCGTGTTCGCCCACGGCCAGGTGCGGCAGGTCGACTGGATCTATCCGATCAGCTGGCACTACGCCTTTGACATCAGCCTGCGCCAATATTTCGACCACAGTCCCCCGTTCGCGATTCTGGCGGCCGTTCTCATCGTCGCCACGATTGTGGCCCGGCTGACCGGTCTGCGAGCCACGGCGGGTGACATGCCCGGCCTGGTGATCATCTGCGCCGCATGGATCGTCATTCCCACGGCCGTGCTGGTCCTCTATTCGATTCTCGAACCGATGTACTACCCGCGCTACCTGATCCTCACTACGCCGGCGATGGCCGTGCTCCTGGCCGTCTGCATCGTCACGATCGCCCGTACAACATGGCCGATCGCCGGTGTCGTGCTGCTGTTCGTGGCGGCCGGGTTGCCGGATTACCTGTTCGTTCAACGCTGGCCATACGCCAAAGAGGGCTGGGACTACAGCCAGGTCGCGGATGTGATCAGTGCCCATGCCGCAGCCGGGGATTGCCTCCTGGTGGACAACACCGTGCCCTGGAGGCCCGGCCCGATACGCGCGCTGGTCGCCGCCCGGCCGGGGGCCTACCGGTCCCTGATCGACGTCGAGCGCGGCGTTTACGGACCCAAGGTCGGCTCCCTGTGGGACGGCCACGTCGCGGTGTGGCTGACGACCGCCAAGATCAACAAATGCGTGACGCTGTGGACCATCACCGACCGCGACAAGTCGTTGCCTGATTACCAAAGCGGACAGTCGCTGCCGCCGGGCGTATTCGGGCGCGCCCCGGCGTATCGATTCCCCAGCTACCTGGGATTCCACCTGGTCGAGCGCTGGCAATTCCACTACTCACAGGTCGTCAAGTCGACGCGCTGACCCACGGGTGCGACCGCCGGCGGCTGGGCTAGCTTGGCGGGTATGCAGCTCTGGCTTGCCGACCCGCCGGGATCGCGGTGCTTCAGGCCGACGAGTCGGATTGAGCCGGCTTTTTGTCGCGCGCCGCGCGATAAGCCGTGAGCACCCCAGTCGCCGCGAGCGCCGCGAAGACGGCGTACAACCACCGCGCCTCCGGAAGGTCGCCGCCCTCGGTCGTGTTGACCACCACGCCCGCCAACCCGGCCCCGAAGGCCGCGGAGATCAGCTGGACGGTGTTGATCGCCGCGGCCGCCGCCCCGCTCTCGGCCGGATCATCGACGGAGTCCATGGCCCGCATCGACAGATGCGGCCACACCATCCCGATGCCGATTCCCCCGATCAGCAGTCCCACCGCCCAAAGGGCGACGATTCCGACCGATGCGTCGACACGCTGGGTCGCCGCAACCAAGGCCAGGCCCCCAGCCATCAGCAACGGGGCGACCGCGATCACCCGGCTGATGACTGCGCGCTCTTCCAGCGACGCGCTGACGACCTCGGCGACGGTCCAGCCCAGCGCCAGCGTCGCACCGAGGAAACCGGCCGCGACCGGTGTCAGGTGTCCCAGCCGCTGACCGAACAGCGGCACGTAGGTGTCGGCCATCACGGCGGCCATCTGCAACGCCATGGTGAGGTAGATCCATCTCAACGGCCCGCGGCGAAATACGCTGGGTGGTAATACCGCCGCGTGAGCGCGCCAGTCGACGACCACGAACACCGTGACCAGTAGCACGCCGGCCGCGAGCAGACCGGCGGTCGCGACGAGGTTGTGCGGGATCTGCGCGACGCTGACCGCAAGCGCGGCGGCACCCATAAGAAGCAACGACCATATCGGCACCTGATGCCTCGAGGTCTCCGACGCTTCGGGGATGGGGCCACGCCCAGCCAATGCTCTCGGCACCAAGATCGCCATCACGACGGTGAGTATCGTCAACGCGCCAAATGCCCAGCGCCACAGCCCAAACTGCGCGAAGAGGCCGCCCATCGCCGGCCCGACCATGGTCGCGACCCCCCACATCGCCGACACCAGCGCCGAACCGCGGGTCCACAGCCAACGCGGCAGCTCGGCATTGATCAGCGAATAGCCCAATCCGGCCAGCAGACCGCCGGCTACCCCCTGCAGGGTGCGTCCGGCTATCAGCACGTCCATATTCGGCGCGGCAGCGCACACTAGGCTCGCGACGCCGAAGACAGCTAAGCCCGTCAGAAATGAGTAGCGCGCGCCGATGCGCAACAGCAGCGTGTTGACACTGGTCGCCGCGACCACCGCGCCAACCAGGTACAACGTGGTTACCCAGGCGTACAGCCGGCTGCCGCCGATTTCAGCGACTGCGCTGGGGAGCAGGCTGATGGTCAGGAATTCGTTGGTGGCATACAGGGCCACGCCGCCGGCCAAAACGATGGACGTTCCCAGATACTTGCCCAGCAGTTCGCGCCAACTGCCGATGTCGCTCACGGGGAGTGTCACCCCTACACCGTAGGAGGTCCCGTCTGAGGTGCCGTCGTCATTTCAGGCCGGCGGCGTCCATTCCACGCAGTTCCTTCTTGAGGTCCGCGATCTCGTCACGGAAGCGCGCGGCCAGCTCAAACTGCAAATCGCGGGCGGCGGCCATCATCTGCGCGGTGAGATCTTTAATCAAATCCGCCAATTCGGCGCGCGGCATGTTCGACGTGTCGCGGCCCTCGTAGATGCCGGCACTGACCGCGCGGCCCGGCTCCCCCTGGGCACGCCGGCCACGGGAGGCGTTGCGACCCGATCCGCCGATTTCCACGGCTTCGGTGTCGTCGGCCTCGCGGTAAACCTGGTCGAGGATGTCGGCGATCTTCTTGCGCAGCGGCTGGGGATCGATGCCGTGGGCCTCGTTGTAGGCGATCTGTTTGGCGCGGCGCCGTTCGGTCTCGTCGATGGCCTCGGTCATCGAGTCGGTCATCTTGTCGGCGTACATGTGCACCTCGCCGGAGACGTTGCGGGCGGCGCGGCCGATGGTCTGGATCAGGCTGCGCGACGACCGCAGGAAGCCTTCCTTGTCGGCGTCCAGGATGGACACCAGTGACACCTCGGGCAGGTCCAGGCCCTCGCGCAGCAGGTTGATGCCGACCAGCACGTCGTAATCGCCCAGCCGCAGCTGGCGGAGCAGCTCAACCCGGCGCAACGTGTCGACCTCGGAGTGCAGGTAGCGCACCCGGATACCCATCTCGAGCAGGTAGTCGGTGAGGTCTTCGGCCATTTTCTTGGTCAGCGTCGTCACCAGCACCCGCTGATCCGCGTCGGCGCGCTTACGGATCTCGCCGATCAGGTCGTCGATCTGCCCCTTGGTCGGCTTGACCACGACCTGCGGGTCGACCAGGCCGGTCGGGCGGATCACCTGTTCGACGAACTCGCCGGCGGCCTGGCTGAGCTCGTAGGGCCCGGGGGTGGCCGACAGGTACACCGTCTGCCCGATCCGGTCGGCGAACTCCTCCCAGGTCAGCGGGCGGTTGTCACACGCCGACGGCAGCCGGAACCCGTACTCGACCAGATTGCGCTTGCGCGACATGTCGCCCTCGTACATGCCGCCGATCTGCGGGACGGTGACGTGCGACTCGTCGATGACGAGCAGGAAGTCCTCCGGGAAGTAGTCGAGCAGGGTCGCCGGCGGGGTACCCGCACCGCGCCCGTCGATATGGCGTGAATAGTTCTCGATGCCCGAACAGAACCCAACCTGGCGCATCATCTCGACGTCGTAGTTGGTGCGCATCCTCAGCCGCTGGGCCTCGAGCAGCTTGCCCTGG
Organism: Mycobacterium numidiamassiliense; assembly: GCF_900157365.1. Lineage (GTDB taxonomy): Bacteria > Actinomycetota > Actinomycetes > Mycobacteriales > Mycobacteriaceae > Mycobacterium > Mycobacterium numidiamassiliense. Next base: position 3,725,735 of record NZ_FUEZ01000004.1, read on the forward strand.
GCCTCGAACTCGGCGAGCCGCTCGGCGAGTTCCTCCTCGATGGTGGAGATCGCCTGGGCCATCCGCTCGGGGCCGGCGACATAGTGGGTGGCCGGGAAGATGCGCAGCGAATCAACCTGGCGGACCACGTCGCCGGTCAGCGGGTGCAGGTAATACAAGGCCTCGATCTCGTCACCGAAGAACTCGATGCGCACCGCCAGCTCTTCGTACGAGGGAATGATCTCCACGGTGTCGCCGCGCACCCGGAACGAGCCACGGGTGAACGACATGTCGTTGCGCGTGTACTGCACGTCGACGAGCAGCCGCAGCAACCCGTCCCGCGGGACCTCCATGCCGACCTGTAGCTCGACGGAGCGGTCCAGGTAGGACTGCGGTGTGCCCAGACCGTAGATGCACGACACCGAGGCGACCACCACCACGTCGCGGCGGGACAGCAGCGATGACGTCGCGGAGTGCCGCAACCGCTCCACGTCGTCGTTGATGGAGCTGTCCTTTTCGATATAGGTATCGGTCTGCGCGATGTACGCCTCTGGCTGGTAATAGTCGTAGTACGACACAAAATACTCAACTGCGTTGTGCGGCAACATCTCTCGCAGTTCGTTGGCCAGCTGAGCGGCCAGGGTCTTGTTCGGCGCCATCACCAGCGTTGGCCGCTGCAGGCGTTCGATCAGCCACGCGGTGGTCGCCGACTTTCCGGTGCCGGTGGCGCCGAGCAGCACCACGTCGCGCTCCCCCGCCTCGATGCGGCGCTGCAGCTCGTCGATGGCGGCCGGCTGGTCTCCCGCCGGATCGTGCGGGCTGACCACCTCGAAGCTGCCGCCGGCGCGCACGACCTCGTCGACGGCGCGGTACTCCGAATGCGCGAGGATCGGATGTTCAGTGGCGAAAGCCATACCACCAGGGTAGAACCGATCACCGACAAGTGGGCTAGCGCAGACCGCCGACCACCCGGTACTGCAGGTCTTGGGTGTACGGGGTCTCGGTGATGTCGGCGTTGGACTGCGCGGTGGCCACCTCAGCACCAGCGCGGGTCATGGTTGCGGAGAAGGATCCGAGGGTCAATGGAAACGTGCAGATCGTTCTTCCCTCGGCGACATCGCAGGAATGGACCTGCGATCCCGCGCGCACGGATACCTGCGCCGGCGCCGTTGCGAATGCCACCACCTCGACCGTGTCGCGGGGCGGCGCGCTGCTCGGCACCACGCGCGTCAGCGAAGTCTCCGGATACCTCGGTGTAGCGCTCACGGGCTGGTCCCGAAATGAGACGAACAGCGCGTCACGGTCGACGGCGGGTACTGCGCCGGTTTTGAATCCCGTGATGTCGTAGGCGTTCATGTCAAGAATCCGCCAGCCGTGCGCGACCGACGGCGCCATGGCCGTCGATTCGGAGTAGTCGTTCCAGGTGATGAGCTGCACCCACTCGGCGCGCTGCTGGTCGGCGAGCTGCCAGGACAGCCGGTTGGTCAGGCTGTTATCCGATTCCTCGAAGACGCCGCTGCGCGGCCGGGCGTCTTGGAAGGCGACCGGCTGCATCCACAGCTTTCCGAGCTGATGCGTCCGGCGAATGACGTCCACCGGGGAACCGCGGCCCGTGTCGTGATCCGCCATCTCGCTCGGGCTTCGTCCGCCCCACATGCTGAATCCGTAGCTGAACGGAGCGAAGTTTTCCGGTGAGTCGGCGACGTCAAGAAATGTCGGCACGAATGCGGCGGGGGCATTGAATTGCGTGCGAAGGATGTTGAGGACGCTCGTCCACCACGACGTGGGCTTCCGCTCCGCGGCGAAGGCGCCCAGGACGGGCCGGCCATCGGCTAGGTGAAATGCGCCGGGTGCGACCAGATACGGCGCGATCTCGGCGGCGAAGGCCTCCGGGTCCATCGCCCCCAAAGGGCCCGTGACGTCGGCGGTGACCAGGATGTCGAAATCGCCCGCCACGGACGCGGCCTTCAACATCCGATCGACGACATTAGAAGAAGCGCGGAGTGCAATCACGTCGACCGCGAATCCGTCGATGCCCACACTCTTCGCCTGCCCGATCTCGGTTTCCACATCCGCCAACTGCCAATCAGCCCGATCACTGACGGGCCGGGGCAACGGCCGATCGCGCAGGTACCCACCGTAAGCGGCGTGAATACCCTTTTCTCCGTGCACAGTCAAGTATTGAGTTGCGTAATAATCTTGATCGGCGCCTTTATTGTCTATTGATATCGGGAAGCTCGTCATGTAATGGGCGAAGACCTTCCGCGGGGTTTGCCTCTCGGCGGCCGCGGAGTGGAAATAGTGCGAGACCGCCGCTGGCTCCATCGGCGCCGGGTCGGGAGTCCGCGGAGCTGGCGCCCAGGTGAAGCCCACAAGCACCGGAAGAACCAACAAGCCCGTGTAAAGGGTTGGGGGACAACGGAAACTGCGCGCCATCGAGAGAGGCGGAAGGCCGCCCCGGGGGCGCGGCAAGTCCTCTTCGGCACGACGATCGGACAGCAGGCGGATCCGATCGAATAACCTGGCGATTACCATCGGGCTTCTCCCCCACTCGCTGGAGTGACGGAGATGATATTGCCCGCAATCAATGACTTTTAAACAGGTGTATAACGAAGAATTTTTAAACCGGTAACCAACCGACGAGTTGCAAACATTCGGTCAAATCAACGTTTTTCAAACGTTTAGTTGGCAAAGGCTGTGAGTGCCATACCGGCACTCCGGCGGCGAACCTCTATCCGGCCGGTGGGATCCACGTACGGCTCACTGGGTCGCATTGCAGTAGGTAGCCGTCGTTCGACGTGGACATAGCGCGGGCCGGCCAGAGCTCGGGTCACTCGGTCGGGCTAGCGCAGACCCCCGACTACCCGGTATTGCAGGTCTTGGGTGTACGGGGTCTCCGTGACGTCAGCGTTGGACTGTGCGGTGGCCACCGTCACGCCAGCGCGAGTCATGGTCGCCGAGAACGACCCCAGGCTCAACGGAAACGTGCAGATCGTTCGGCCCTCGCCGACATCGCACGTGTCGACCTGTGAGCCCGCGCGCAGGGATACCTGCGATGGCGCGGTGGCGAATGCCACCACCTCGATCGTGTCGCGGGGCGGCGCGCTGCTGGGCACCGCTTGCGTCAGGGACGTCTCGGGATACGTCGGCTCAGCGTTCACCGGCTGGTCTCGAAATGAGACGAACATCGCGTCACCATCGACGGCGGGTAGTGCGCCGCTCTTGAACCACGCGATGTCGTAGGCGTTCATGTCCAGAATGCGCCAGCCGTGCGCGACCGACGGTGCCATGGCGGTCGATTCGGCGTAGTCGTTCCAGGTGATGAGCTGCACCCACTCTGCATGCTGCTGGTCGGCGAGCTGCCAGGACATCCGGTTGGTCAAGCTGTTGTCCGATTCCGCGAAGACTCCGCTGCCCGGCCGGGCGTCTTGGAACGCAACTGGTTGCATCCACAGCTTCCCGAGTTGATGCGTCCGCTGAATGACATCCATCGAAGAACCACGGCCGAGGTCGGTATCGGTCATCGCGTCGGGGCTGCGTCCTCCCCACATGCTGAACCCGTAGCTGAACGGCGCGAAGCTCTCCGGGGAGTCCCCGACAGTGAGGAATGTCGGCACAAACGCCACCGGGGTGCCGATCTTCGCGTGCAGGATGTCAAGGACGTTCATCCACCACGCCGCGGGCTTCTGTTCAGCGGCGAAGGCGCCCAGCACGGCCCGGCCGTCGGCGAGGTGATACGCGCCGGGCGCGGACAGATACGGTGCGATGTCGGCGGCAAAGGCACCCGGGTCCATTGCCCCGAGCGGTCCTGTGACGTCGGCGGTGACCAGAATGTCGAAGTCTCCCACCGCGGCTGCGGCCCCCAGGATGCGATCAACGACCTTCGAGGTAGCGCGCGGGACGATCACATCGACCGCGAACCCGTCGATGCCCACGCTCTTCGCCTGCCCGATCTCGGTCTCCACATCCGCCAACTGCCAATCCGGCCGATCACTGACGGCCCGCGGCAAGGGCCGATCCCGTAGATACCCGCCATAGGCCGCGTGGATACCGTTTTCTCCGTGCACAGGTAGATATTGGGTTGTGTAATAATCCCGGTCGGAGTCCTTATTGGCTATCGATATGGGGAAGCTGGGCATGTAATGCGCGAAGACCTTCCGCTCATTTTGCGGGTCAACGCCGTCGGAGTGGAAATAGTGGGGGGCCGCCGCCGGCTGCGTCGGCGCCGGGACAGGGGTTCGCGGTGTGGGCGCCCAGGAAAAACCCACGACGACCGGAACAGCCAGTAATCAAACGTAATGCGTTAAGGGACAACGTGACACATGGCCCATCAAAAGCCGTGAGAGAGTGCCCCGGCGGGGACCTGGCAAGACCTCGGCAGCACGACGGTGGGAAATTCCACGAATTTGATCGAATAATTTAGTCATTATTACCGGCCTTCTCGCCACTCTATTGAGTGATGTAGTCCGTTTACCCATAATCGATGATATTCAAACCCGCCGCCAGCCGATGATTTTTTAAGCGCGGCCCAAAATGATGGTTTTTCTAAAATGTTGACGTTGGTAATGCCGGGTGGACGACGCGCCGGCACACTCCATGCGGGCCGCTAACCGGCCGGTCGGATCCAGGTACGGCTCACCGGGTCGCATTGCAGCAGGTAGCCGTCGTTGGAGGTGGACATCGCGAACACTGGCGTACCCGGCCGGTCGCAGGAGCTACCGACCGCGTGCACACCCGCCGTGGTGGGGGCCTTGGCCCAGGCGTTGCCCTCGCAGACGACCTGCTCGTTGTTGGTCGGATCGTAGGCGAGCTTGTTGACGTCGCTGCACAGCCCGCCAAGCACGGCCGGTGTTGGGTGAGCGGGCGTCGTCGAGGCGTTGAGGATCTGAGTGGGGTCGGCCAGCGTCAGGCCGGCCGGCGCGTCACCGGCGCGGGTCGCCACCACCGGCGTCCGCACCACGGCTCCTTGCGCGCCGCACTCGTTCGACGTCACGGTCCGGGTCTCGGTGCCGCGCAGCGTGCCGTCGGCCTGTGGCGCCAGCGACCACGCCACCGTCTCCTGCTGGGTGGCCCTGACCTGCCCGCTCGGCTGGACACAGCCGAGCCGCTCCTGCTGCGGAGCACCTTGCCAATATCCCGCCACGAAACGCAGGGTGTTGGACTGGCCTCCGTCGGCGGTGCTGGCCACTTTGTGGGTGGCGTCGTCCAGCTGGGTACCGGTGGCCGCGCAGCCATTGGCGGTGCATGCCGAACGGAACGCCCACCAGTTGCTGTCGGTTCCGTCCTGGCGAATCGGGACCCCGTTGGTGGTCTGCTTGCTCTGGTCGTAGGTCAGTTGATAGGTGCCGTTCAGCGTCGGCCCGCCGGGCCTGCCAGGCGCGGCGCTCGGCGCGGCAGCCGCCGGTTTCGACGCCAGCGCCGGGTTGGTCTGCGACGTGTCCGGCTGGAAGGAGTACAACACCGACCAGGTGGCCGCCACCGCGATGAGCACCGCACAGACCAACGCGGTCGCCCACCGCGTCCGTGTCGAATAGCGGTGGTTCACTGCGCCCACCAGGCCGCGAACCCCACGCCGCCGGTGCGGCGCGATCGCACGGGTGCCCCGCCCCGACTCCGAGGTCGCGTCCAGCTCGTCATTGACCGCGGCCGCAAACGCGCGGCAGCGCTCGAATCTGTCCTCGGGCTGTTTGGCGAGAGCCTTGAAGAACACCTCGTCCAGGTGCGCCAGCTCGGGGCGGAAGTCGCTCAGCCGGGGCGGATCCGCGTGCAGATGCTGGCTGATCACCGCGATCGGATTGGAGTGCTGGAACGGCGGCGCACCGGTCAGCAGATGGAAAGCCGTTGCGGCCAAGGCATATTGGTCTGCCCGCCCATCGATGTTGGCTCCGGTGAGCTGCTCGGGAGCCGCGTAGGCGACCGTTCCCACCGCGACGTTGGTCTCGGTGATACCACTGATGTCGCCGAGGTGACGCGCAACACCGAAGTCCGCCAACACAATTCGACGGTCGCCATCCTCGGGATGAGTCAGCAGGATGTTGGCGGGCTTGACGTCACGGTGCAGCAGGCCGCGATCATGGGCGTAGTCGAGCGCGCTCGCCATAGCTTGCACGATGGCGCTGACCTCGTGGATCGGCATGCCGTCCTGATGGCGCTCTTTGACCAGTCGCGCGGCATCGGTGCCCTCGACGTAGTCCATGGAAATCCAGAGATGACCGTTGAATTCGCCCCGGTCGTGAACGCCGACGACGTGCGGATGCCACAGCGTCGCGGCGAGGTCGGCCTCGCGGTTGAACCGTTCGCGGAACTCGGGGTCCGCGGTGACCGCCTCGGCGAGGACCTTGATGACGTCGCGGCGCGGCAGCCGAGGATGCAGGGCCAGATAGACCTCGGCCATCCCGCCCGCGCCCAACGGCCGCAAGATCGTGTAACCGGCAAATGAGGCGCCGTTGGCCATCACACCCGAGGTGGCGTCCTCGCCGCGGTCCTCGTCGGCCACCGGCTGTTCGGGACCCGGAATCGGGTTGACCGGCGGGACCCGGTGGAACAGGTGCGCGACCGTCGCTGACGGAAGTGATTGGAACCCCGCGCGCAGCGCCCCCCGCGCCAGCCGCGGGTTGCTCAACAGCCGTCCTGCGGACAGGCGCCGGGGTTGGCCCTGTCGCTCATCCATATGGCTCCCCCTTAGGTCTGGACAGTGTCTGCGGATAACGCGGCGACCTGGTGCGGCGTGGTACCCGGCGCGCGTGCATCCGAATCCGGCCTCGTTGCCGGCGGCACGCCAAACTGTCATTGCTGGTGCCCGGACTTGTCCCCTCCCGCACCTCTTACGTCCAAATCATGCCGGATGCGAATAGGCGGGAGGCCGATGGACGCTATGTAGCGGCTGTGAAAGGTGTTGAGCGCAGACATAGTTAAGTCACAGGCGAGTCCAATGGAGAGCACTAACTCGGCGGGCCGATACTTGAGTAGTGAGTCGACCCGCCCCCCCTGTCCTGACAATTCGGCACGACGGGTCCCAGCGTTCTTTTGCCGCAGGCCACGAGGTGGTTGTCGGCCGCGATGCGCACGCCGATCTGCGAATCCCTGACCCGCGGATATCCCGCGAACATCTGATACTGCGCTTCGATCAGGGCCGCTGGCTGGCGATCGACAACGGCTCGCTGAACGGGACCTACCTCAACGGATACCGGATGCCGGTCATCGACATTCACGACGGGCAGAGCATCAACGTGGGGAACCCGCACGGACCTCGGTTGACGTTCGCGATCGGGCCGCAGCAGGGCCAGACCAGCCGGCCGCTGCGGTCGCAACCGACGTCGGACGCCGGCCCGCCCACCATCGCCTGGTCCGCGATGCCCGAACGCACGGATCCCGGGCAGCCGTCCCGGAGCAGTACCGTGAGCCAGCCCACAATCCAGACCCGAAGTGGCCCCACCCTCGCGCCGCCGCCCACTCCACCCCGGCAACCGTCCCGGGCAGCCCAAATACCTTCTCCGCCAAGGCATCCTCCGCGCCGCCTCCGGTTTTTAAAAAGAACGGGGGCCCCCCCCCCCCCCACCGCCGGCGTCGCCTCCTCGCGGCATCCCACCCGAAGAGCGCACGGTGGTCAACACGGGGGCGTCCGCCGGCACGCAGCCGGCAGCGCCCACCGACAGTCCGGCAGCCCAGCCGGAGCCGACGCCGCCCACCGAGATCACCATGATCGACGCGAAGACGGCCGACGTGTCCAACCTCGCCACGAGATTTGTGAAATTGCTCTCGCCGCGCTCGTCGTCGGCCGCGGGCACGGCAGGCGCCATGACGATCGGCCGCGCCGCCGAAAACGACATCGTCGTCTCCGACGTTTTGGCATCGCGTCAGCACGCCATGTTGGTTCCCACGCCGTTGGGTATCGAGATCCGCGACACCAGCATCAACGGCACGTTCGTCAACGGCACCCGGGTCGGATCGGCGATCTTGACCGAGGACGACGTGGTCACTATCGGCAACGTCGACTTGGTATTCCGCAAAGGCAGCCTGATCCAGGGTGCCGAGGCCGCGACGCGCACCGGCGGTCTCGAAGTGCGCGACGTCAAGTACGTCGTCGACAACGGAAAACAATTGCTGGACAACATCTCTCTGACGGCGCGTCCCGGGACGCTGACCGCCGTCATCGGTGGATCCGGCGCCGGAAAAAGCACCCTGGCCAGGCTGATCGCCGGGTACACCACCCCCAGCTCCGGCTCAGTCACCTTCGCGGGCCACAACATTCACTCCGAATACGCGTCGTTGCGCAGCCGGATCGGGATGGTGCCGCAGGACGACGTCGTGCACCGGCAACTCACGGTGAACCAGGCGCTGGGCTACGCCGCCGAGTTGCGGCTGCCGCCCGATACCAGCAAAGCCGACCGCGCCAAGGTCGTCACCCAGGTGCTCGAGGAACTCGACCTGACCAAGCACGCCGACACCCGCGTCGACAAGCTCTCCGGCGGCCAGCGCAAGCGCGCGTCGGTGGCCCTCGAACTGCTCACCGGGCCGTCGCTGCTGATCCTCGACGAGCCGACGTCGGGTTTGGATCCCGCGTTGGACCACCAGGTCATGATGATGCTGCGGCAGCTTGCCGACGCCGGCCGCGTGGTGATCGTGGTGACGCACATGCTGTCGTATCTGGACATCTGCGACCAGCTGCTGTTGGTCGCACCGGGCGGCAAGACGGCCTACTGCGGACCGCCGGACCAGATCGGTGATGCGATGGGCACTACCAACTGGGCCAAGATCTTCACCCGGGTGGGCGCCGATCCCGAGGAAGCCAACCGGCGCTTCCTCGAGCAGAGCGAGGCGCAGAAGCGTGCCAGGCCCGCGCAGACGTCCGAGCCGAGCGACCTCGGCGAGCCCGTCCACACCAGCCTGCGGCGCCAGATCTCGACGATCGCGCGACGACAAGTCCGCCTGGTGGTCTCCGACCGTGCCTACTTCTTCTTCCTGGCGCTGCTGCCGTTCGTGCTGGGTGCGCTGTCGCTGACGGTTCCTGGCTCGAGTGGATTCCACGTGCCCGCCCTGAACGCCGGCACACCCGACGAGTCCGCCCAGGTCCTGAGCCTGCTGCTGCCCGCGGCGGCCTTCATGGGCACCGCGCTGACGATCCGTGACCTGGTCGGCGAACGCGCCATCTTCCAGCGCGAGCAGGCGGTCGGTTTGTCCACCACGGCCTACCTGCTGGCCAAGACGGCGGTCTACTGCGGCTTTGCGATCCTGCAGTCGGCGATCATCACCACGATCGTGCTGATCGGCAAGGGCCTGCCGAGCCGGGGAGCCGTGCTGCTGGGCCACGGCACCCTGGGGGCCACCTTCGAGCTGTTCGCCACGGTCGCCGCAACCTGCGTGGCGTCGGCCATCCTCGGGTTGGCGATTTCGTCGCTGGTCCGCTCCAGCGAACAGATCATGCCGCTGTTCGTCGTGGCCGTCATGGCGCAGCTGGTGCTCTGCGGCGGCATGGTCCCGGTGACCGGCAGGCTCGGGCTCGACCAGCTGTCGTTCGGAATGCCCGCACGCTGGGGCTACGCCGCGGCAGCGTCGACCATCGACGTCCGGCACCTGGTGCCGGGGTCGCTGCTCCCCGAGGACCGGTTCTGGCAGCACACGACGAAGTTCTGGCTGCTCGACATGGGCATGCTGGCCGCCCTGTCGTTGCTCTACTTCAGCTTTGTGCGCTGGAAAATCCGGCTGCGTCGTTGACGCGAGGTGACATCATCCATCCGCCCAAACGCGAAACGTTCGACCTCGTCGCCCGCACCAACACCGATCCCAAGGGCATCGTTCGCGCCGTCGACGAGTACGTGGTGCAACCATGGGGCCTCTACGTAGCCCGGCCGACACCCGGCCGAGTTCAGTTCCATTACCTCGAGTCGTGGTTGCTGCCGTCGCTGGGGTTGCGCGCCACGGTATTTCACTACAACCCGGGTCATGAGCGTGACCACGACTACTACCTCGACGTGGGCGAATACACGCCTGGCCCGCAGGTGTGGCAGTCCCAGGACCACTACCTCGACATCGAGGTCCGGACCGGTTCGGGCGCGGACCTCGCCGACGTCGACGAACTTCTCGACGCGGTCAGCGACGGCCTGCTGGCTCCAGAGATCGCCCAGCAGGCGGTGCAACGCGCTGTGCACGCGGTCGACGGGCTGGCCCGAAACGGCTACGACCTGCAGCGCTGGTTGGCCGGCAACGGCATGGAACTCCGCTGGCGCGGGCTCTAGGCGGTTACCGGCCAGTTTCCCGCTCGAGTGCTCGGGTAACTCTGCGTTATGCCCCCCAGCGAAAACCGGCGAAAGCAGCAATCCGGCGTCAGCACAGAGCCGAGGTGGCGGCCGGGCCGGAAACGCCGGGGAAGTAACGCCGAACCACAGTTCGTGATTGAGCACTACACCGAGGGCAGCGAGCACTACGACTTTCGCCTCGAAATCGACGGCGTGCTGGCGTCCTGGGCGATACCGCGGGGACCGTCGACAAGCGCCAAGGACCGGCGGATGGCGCGACGCACCGAGGATCACCCCCTGCAATACGCGACGTCCGAAGGCGTCATCCCGCAAGGCGAAGACAGCGGCGTGATCGTCTGGGATCGCGGCACTTACACCAACGCCACACAGCGCGAGATGGGTGATGGACTCATGCGCGGCCACCTGTCGTTTCGTTTACAGGGCGAGAAACTCAGCGGCGGCTATAGCCTCACCCGGATCCGCGACGGCAGCGACGAGACGTGGCTGCTGATCAAACGCAATGACGAAGAAGTCGACCCGCGGCGCAAACCCGTGAACACCCAACCCGAATCTGTCTGGTCGCAACGCAGATGAACTGGACGACTGCTGCTCCCGTTGGTCTTCCCGACGACACGCTCCCCCTCTGACTGCCGCCGGGCGTAATCTCAGCAGCTATGAATTCACATGGCCGCAGGTGGATGCCGGCTGCCGCCGTGGCGGTGATCGCGGCCGGCGCTCAGTTGACCCCGCCAGTCGCGCACGCGGACCTGCACAACATCACCTACCGCGCGAGGGTCGACGCGCTGACGACCGGTAGCCAGGCCACCTTTGTCATCAACGGCGGCCAGACGACCACGACCAACCTTCCTTCCATGCCCGGCAACGTATTCGAGGCAAACACCGTGTTGCCCGACCCAGCGCAAGCCGGATTGCGGATTGTGCTGCATTTCCCTTACGCGGCAAACGTGCACTGCGAGATCGACGCCGACGACAACGTTTTCACCCAGGCCGACCAGATGGTCAGGCCGACAGCCGGCAACGCCGACCCCAACAACGGTGTGCTGCAGTGCGGCGCGCCACTACCGGGCTAGGGTCGCTGCCGCTACCGGGCTAGGGTCGCCAGCCGGTGAAGTCCGCCCATTCCCATGCACGTCGGTAGGCGTCGGCAAACCACGGCTCCTTGGCCTCGGCGTAATCCGACGTGGCACCGTCGGTACTTTTTTCTGCTTCGCCCTTGACCGCCAAGTAGCCGGCCCGCTCTTGCGGGTTCGCAGCCAGCCAGTCGACGAACAGCAAGGCGAACTGCTGGTTGGGCCAGCCGGCCACCCTGATGTGCACATTGGTCGGCCGCCCCGGATCGGCCGAGCCGTGAATTCGCTTGCGCCACAATGCCGGATCGTCGCTGTGGTCGTAGTCGCTGACCGTGCTGCGGGCGTCACTTTTGGCCTCGTCCTGGCTGATGTGCGATATGCGCGGGTACCCCGCCGACAGCAGGGCGTCGGCGAGCTCATCCGCCACGGCCAGCGATTCGACGGTGATCTGGATGTCGATGACATCCTTCGCGTCGAACTCGGGCACCGCGGTCGAGCCGATGTGGTCGACACGCAATGCCTTATGACCGCATGAGGTGTTGAGCCGGGCGACAATCCGCCGCGCCTGGTCCGGCCAGGTCGGGTCGGCCGGCACCACATGCGCAGGCGCCCGGACAACGCACTGCTGGGCCAGGTTGTGGGCGAACGGCACGATCCGGTGGTTCCACACATCGCGCGCCCGCTCGACCAATTCCTCTTGGCTGCCGGAGTTGTCCAGCCAGATGTCGGCAACGGCCAGACGCTGGTCGTCGTCGGCCTGCGCCGCGATCCTGGCGCGAGCGTCGTCTTCGGACATGCCGCGTTGCTCGACCAGCCGCCGCAGGCGCACTTCGACGTCGGCGTGCACCACCACGACCAATGGGAACATCGGCGCCATACCCGATTCCACCAGCAGCGGAATGTCCTCGACGACAACCGAATCCGCGGGCACCGCCGCAATGATCTCCTCGCGCCGCTTGCCCACCAACGGGTGAACAATCCCGTTCAGCTTCTGGCGCGCCTCATCGTCGGCAAAAGCCTTGGCGGCCAAGGCCGGTCGATCCAACGATCCGTCCGGCTGCAGGATGTCCTCGCCGAACGCCGCAACGAGCGACTTCAGTCCTTCGGTGCCGGGTTGAACCACCTCGCGGGAAATGACATCCCCGTCGACGATGACCCCACCGCACTGCGCGAAGGTGGCGGACAGCGCCGATTTCCCGGCACCGATGCCACCGGTCAACCCGATGCGCAGCATTGCGTGAAAGCTGTCCGGAAAAACTAAGCGTTGCCGGCGAGCTTTTCGCGCAGCGCGGCGAGTTGCGCATCGCTGGCCAGCGAGCCGCCCGCTTCCTTCGGCGAGGAGGAACCGTTGGCCGGCGCCTGATCGCTCTCGCCATGTCCGGCAGCCTCGGCCGCGGCGAACTTCTCCATCTGCGCCGTGTGCATCTTGTGCCGGCGCTCGGCCTCGGCGTAGCGGGCCTCCCACTCGTTGCGCTGGGTGTCGAAGCCTTCCATCCACTCGTTGGTCTCGGCATCGAAACCTTCGGGGAAGATGTAGTTGCCCTGTTCGTCGTAGCTGTCGGCCATGCCGTACTTCGCCGGGTCGAATTCCTCCGTGTAGTCCTCGTTGGCCTGCTTGAGCGACAACGAGATTCGGCGGCGCTCCAGGTCGATGTCGATGACCTTGACCATCGCATCGTCGCCGACGGCAACGACCTGGTCGGGCACCTCGACGTGACGCTCGGCCAGCTCGGAGATGTGCACCAGACCTTCGATGCCCTCCTCTACACGCACGAACGCGCCGAACGGAACCAGCTTGGTGACCTTGCCGGGAACGATCTGGCCAATCGCATGGGTGCGGGCGAAGTGCCGCCACGGGTCTTCCTGAGTCGCCTTGAGCGACAAGGAAACCCGCTCGCGGTCCATGTCGACGTCGAGCACCTCGACGGTGACCTCGTCGCCGACCTGAACCACCTCGGACGGGTGGTCGATGTGCTTCCAGGACAACTCGGAGACGTGCACCAGACCGTCCACACCGCCCAGATCGACGAACGCGCCGAAGTTCACGATCGACGAGACAACACCCTTGCGGATGGTGCCCTTCTGTAGCTGGTTGAGGAATTCGCTGCGCACCTCGGACTGGGTCTGCTCCAGCCAGGCGCGACGCGACAGCACCACGTTGTTGCGGTTCTTGTCGAGCTCGATGATCTTGGCCTCGATCTCCTTGCCGATGTATGGCTGCAGATCGCGGACACGGCGCATCTCGACCAGCGAGGCGGGCAGGAAGCCGCGCAACCCGATATCGAGGATCAGACCACCCTTGACCACCTCGATGACGGTGCCCTTAACGGCCTCGTCCTTCTCCTTGAGCGCCTCGATGGTGCCCCAGGCACGCTCATACTGTGCGCGCTTCTTGGACAGGATCAGCCGGCCCTCTTTGTCCTCCTTGGTGAGAACAAGGGCCTCGACCTCATCACCGACGGTAACGACCTCGTTGGGGTCGACATCGTGCTTGATGGAGAGCTCGCGGGCGGGGATGACCCCTTCCGTCTTGTAGCCGATGTCGAGGAGCACCTCGTCCCGGTCAACTTTGACGATAGTGCCTTCGACGATGTCGCCATCGTTGAAGTACTTGATCGTTTTGTCTATTGCGGCAAGAAAGTCCTCGCTGGAGCCTATGTCGTTGACGGCTACTTGCGGCGAGGTGACGGCGGGACTCGGCATGTTGTTGGGTTGCTCCGGACAGGTTGGGTCGTAGGGACAAAACGGGAATTACCTGTTGAGGTTACTCGACAGGGCGCACGCTGGACAAACTCGCCCGGCGCGCCACGGACGCCACGCCCGGAATTCAGCCCCGGCTGGTAGCGATGCCCCAGCGTAGACGCTAATGCGCCGCACTGTCCCAACTGCGGCCATAACCCACCGAAACCTCGAGCGGGACGTCGAGAGGGTAAGCGCCCCCCATCTTTTCGCGTACCAGTCCTTCGACCTTTTCCCGCTCGCCATAGGCTATTTCGAACAGCAATTCGTCGTGCACCTGCAGCAGCATCCGCGACGTCAGTCCCGCCTCTTTGATTGCCTTGTCGACCTCGATCATCGCCACCTTGATGATGTCGGCCGCGCTGCCCTGGATTGGTGCGTTGAGCGCCGCCCGCTCGGCGGCCTCCCGGACCTGCCGATTACTGCTGTCCAGCTCGGGAAGATAGCGCCGTCGGCCCAGGACCGTGGACGTGTAGCCGTCCTTGCGGGCCTGCTCGACGATGTCCATCAAGTAGTCGCGCACCCCGCCGAAACGGGCGAAGTACTGGTCCATCTGGACCTTCGCCTCCTCGGTGGAGATCTTCAGCTGCGCGGCCAACCCGTAAGCGCTCAGTCCGTAGGCCAACCCGTAGGACATCGCCTTCACCCGGCGGCGCAATTCCGCGGTCACTTCGTCGATCGGCACCCCGAATGCCCGGGAGGCGACGAACGAATGCAGGTCCTCCCCCGTGTTGAACGCCTCGATGAGGCCTTCATCGCGAGACAGGTGCGCCATGATCCGCATCTCGATCTGGCTGTAGTCGGCGGTCATCAGCTCGGTGTAGCCGTCGCCGACCACGAACGCGTCGCGGATGCGCCGGCCGGCCTCGGTGCGAATCGGAATGTTCTGCAGATTGGGCTCCGTCGACGACAATCTGCCCGTCGCCGCGATGGTCTGGTTGAACGTGGTGTGGATGCGGCCGTCGGAGGCCACCGAGTTCAGCAGCCCGTCGACGGTCACCTTCAGCCGGGTGGCGTCGCGGTGGGCCAGCAGGTGTTGCAGGAACGGATGGCCGGTCTTGTCGAATAGCGATTGCAGGGCATCGGCGTCGGTGGTGTAGCCGGTCTTGGTGCGCTTGGTCTTCGGCATGTCCAGTTCGTCGAACAGCACCGCCTGCAGCTGCTTGGGTGAGCCCAGGTTGATCTGCTTGCCGATCACCGCGTAGGCCGCCTCGGCCGCGTCGCGGATCTGATGGCCGAAATCGCTTTGCAGCTCGGTCAGTTGCGGCACGTCCACCGCGATGCCGACGTGCTCCAGACCCGCCAGCACCCGCTGTACCGGCAACTCCATGCCGCTCAGCAGCGATGTGGAGTTGATGCGGGCCAGCTCCTCGTCGAGCGCGTCGGCCAGGTCCAGCACCGCCACAGCCCGCAGGATCAGCGTCTGCACCGCTTGGTCGTCCGTCCCCTCCGGATCGTCGAGGAGCGAAAGCTGTTGCTGCTCAGCATTTTCGGCGCGTAGCTCGCGACGTAGATAGCGCAGCGACAGGTCGTCGAGGGAGAAGCTGCGCTGCCCGGGGCGCACCAGGTAGGCCGCCAGCGCGGTATCGGAGGTGACGCCGGCCAGCGCCCAGCCCCGCCCCGCGAGGTCGTGCATCGCCAGCTTGGCTTCGTGCAGCGCCTTGGGCGGACCGGGGTCGGCCAGCCAGGACGCCAGCGCCGCCTCGTCCTCGGGGTCCAGGTCCGACGTGTCGATGTAGCGGCCGTCGCCGTCGGCGGACACGATGGCCAGCGCGGTGGCGTCGGCGTCGTACGCCAGATGGGTGCCGACGACGGCCAGCCCGAACCGCCTGCCCGAGCTGTGCTCGGCCAGCCAAACGGCCAGCTCACCGGCCGCCAGCGCGCCGCCGCGCACGTCAAAACCCTCGTCGACCTCGGGCTCGACGGGAGCAAGGGTGTCGAACAGCCGGTCGCGCAGTACCCGGAATTCCAGGTCGTCGAAGAGCCGATGAATCTGGTCGCGATCCCACGGCTGCATCCGCAGCGTGTCCGGGGTTTGCGCCAGCGGCACGTCTTTGACCAGCTCGGTGAGGTCGCGGTTGAGGATGACGCTGGCCACATGCGCCCGTAGCGCGTCGCCCACCTTGCCGCGCACCGAGTCGACGTTGTCAACGAGCCCCTGCAGCGAGCCGTATTCAGTGATCCACTTCGACGCGGTCTTCTCCCCGACCCCCGGAATGCCGGGCAGGTTGTCGCTGGGATCGCCGCGCAGCGCGGCGAAGTCGGGGTACTGCGCAGGGGTCAGCCCATATTTCTCGACGACGGCTTCGGGGGTGAAGCGGGTGAGTTCGCTGACGCCTTTGATCGGGTAGAGCACCGTGACGTCGTCGCTGACCAACTGCAGGGAGTCACGGTCGCCGGTGACCACCAGGACGCGGTAGCCCTCGTTCTCGGCCTGGGTGGCCAGCGTCGCGATCAGGTCGTCGGCTTCGAATCCGGGCTCGGCGAGCACAGTGATACCGAGCGCGTTCAGCACTTCTTTGGTGATGTCGATCTGACCGTGGAACTCGTCCGGGGTCGAGGACCGGTTGGCCTTGTATTCCGGGTAGCGCTCGGAGCGGAAGGTCTGCCGAGACACATCGAACGCCGCGGCGACATGCGTCGGGCCCTCGTCGCGCAGCAGGTTGATCAGCATGGCGGTGAAGCCGTAGACGGCGTTGGTGGTCAGCCCGCCCCGGGTCTTGAAGTTCTCCGCCGGTAGCGCGTAGAACGCCCGAAATGCCAGCGAATTGCCGTCCAGCAACATCAGCGTGGGCTTGGTTTGTTCCTCGGTCGGAGCAGGCACGGCTATTACTCTAGGCACCGGGTGTGACGGGCTGTGTGGCCGAACCAGCGCCGCAGCAGAACTGCAACACGTTTCAGTTTTGTGTGTGAGCTGGGTAGTCTGGCCGAGTGCCTGAGGTCACCAGTCAAGAGCCCGCGATCGCCGGATGGTTCGCCGCCGATGACGCCGGAAATCCGCATCTGATCGGCAGCAAGTGCCCCGAGTGCGGGACGTATGTGTTCCCACCGCGGGAGAACAACTGCCCCAACCCGGCGTGTGCGAGCGACGCGCTAGAGTCCGTCGCGCTGTCGACCCGGGGGACGTTGTGGAGCTACACCGAAAACCGGTACCCACCGCCGGCGCCCTACCCCGCCCCAGACCCGTTTGCGCCGTTCGCCATCGCCGCGGTGGAGCTGGCCGACGAGGGAATCATCGTGCTGGGCAAGGTAGTCGCGGGCACCCTGGCCGACGACTTGACGGTCGGCATGGAAATGGAGCTGACCACGATGCCGCTGTTCACCGACGACGACGGCGTCGAGCGCATCGTGCACGCCTGGAGGATCGCATCATGAGCACACCCGAACCGCTCTACATCCTCGGCGCCGGGATGCACCCCTGGGGCAAATGGGGCCGCGACTTCACCGAATACGGCGTGGTCGCCGCCCGCGCCGCGCTGGCCGAGGCCGGGCTCGACTGGCAGCAGATTCAGCTGGTCGCAGGGGCCGACACCATCCGCAACGGTTACCCGGGCTTCATCGCCGGGTCGACGTTCGCGCAGAAGCTTGGCTGGAACGGCGTACCGGTCAGCTCCAGCTACGCCGCGTGCGCCAGCGGGTCCCAGGCGCTGCAGAGCGCCCGCGCGCACATTCTGGCCGGCTTCTGCGACGTCGCTTTGGTCATCGGCGCCGACACCACCCCGAAGGGCGCGTTCGCCCCGGTCGGCGGCGAACGCAAGAACGACCCCGACTGGCAGCGCTTCCACCTCATCGGCGCGATGAACCCCGTGTACTTCGCACTGCTCGCGCGGCGACGGATGGACCTCTACGGCGCGACGTCCGAGGACTTCGCGCAAGTCAAGGTCAAGAACTCCCAGCACGGCCTGCAGAACCCAAATGCCCGCTACCGCAAGGAATCCTCGGTCGAGGACGTGCTGGCCAGCCCGGTGGTCAGCGACCCGTTGCGGCAGCTCGACATCTGCGCCACCTCCGACGGCGCCGCGGCATTGATCGTCGCCAGCGCCGACTTCGCGCGCAAACATCTCGGCTCGCTCGACGGCGTCCCGTCGGTGCGTGCGGTGAGCACGGTCACCCCGCGCTACCCGCAGCATCTGCCCGAATTGCCGGATATCGCAACGGATTCCACTGCCGTCGTGGCCGCACCGGACCGGGTGTTCAAGGACCAGATCCTGGACGCCGCCTACGCCGAAGCGGGCATCGGGCCCGAGGATGTGAGCCTGGCCGAGGTCTACGACCTGTCCACCGCACTCGAGCTCGACTGGTACGAGCACCTGGGGCTGTGCGCGAAGGGCGAGGCCGAGGAGCTGCTGCGCAGCGGTGCCACCTCCATCGGCGGCCGGGTTCCGGTCAACCCGTCGGGCGGACTGGCGTGCTTCGGGGAAGCCATTCCCGCCCAGGCGATCGCTCAGGTTTGCGAGTTGACCTGGCAGCTGCGTGGCCAGGCCACCGGCCGGCAGGTGGCGGGTGCCACGGTCGGCGTCACCGCCAACCAGGGCTTGTTCGGCCACGGCTCGTCGGTGATCGTCGCGCGATAGCGGGTCTGGGTCCGCGGCGTCGCTTCGAGCGTGCGTCCATGGCGTCGAGCGTGCTTCCAGGGCGTTGAGTGTGCGTCCATGGCGTTGAGCGTGCTTCCCGGGCGGGATTTCACCCGATTTCTCGCCCTGAGCGCACAGTCAAAGCCGCAAGAACACACTCGATGCCCAGATGAGGGCTACGCCTCGTCCTCTTTCTCATCTCCCAGAGTTTCCAGGACGACTTCGGCCACGCGCTTCATCGTGGTTCGCCGATCCATGGCGGCACGCTGAATCCACTTGAACGCTTCGGGCTCGGTCATGCCCTGTTTGGCTTGCAACAGGCCTTTGGCGCGCTCGACGATCTTGCGGGTCTCCAGCCGCTCGGACAGCGTCTCTACTTCGCGTTCCAGCTCCCGGATCTCGCTGAACCGGCTGAGAGCCAATTCGATCGCCGGGATCAGGTCGCTGATGGTGAAGGGCTTCACCAGGTAGGCCATCGCCCCCGCATCGCGTGCGCGTTCGACCAGATCGCGCTGACTGAAGGCGGTCAGCACCACGATCGGCGCGATCCGTTTACTGGCGATCTCCGACGCCGCGTCGATGCCATCGCGGCGCGGCATCTTCACGTCCATGATCACCAGATCGGGCGTGTGCTGCTCAGCCAGTTCGACGGCTTCCTGTCCGTCGCTGGCCTCGCCGACGATTTCGTAACCCTCCTCTCGGAGCATCTCGGCTAGGTCCATACGGATGAGCGCTTCGTCTTCCGCGATCAGGACCCGGCGCGGCGCAACGGTGTCGGTGTCGGTCGTGGGGCCTGTCATGATGACCATTCTCTCGTGGACTGCGGCGACCAGCGACGTCGGGGCGGTCAGAACGGACGACTGCACCGATCCTCTAAGGTGGGAGGCTCCTTTAAGGTAGTAGGCCGGATCAAGGAAGCCCTCGTATCCCAACTGGCAGAGGAAACGGATTCAAAACCCGTGCAGTGTGAGTTCGAATCTCACCGAGGGCACCAGGTAACACCAGATCAAAGCGGATTTCGCCCGACAGCACAGCATGCAGTTCGGAGTCAGTCCGATCTAAAAACCCCGCTAGAGCAACGACATAGCGGGCGCGCCCCAACGTCCGTGCCTAACTCCCCCAAGGATCGGCACGCGTGCAGGACACAACACCTAAGAACTCTTGCCGGTGGCATGTCTATGGGCGCGGGCAACGGGTGGGGCGATTCCCTACACGTAGAAACCGCCCTTGTCTTGCTGCTCGTCGTTGATCAGTTCGTCCATCCTGTTCTGCAAGGTATTGGTCTTCGGAAAGAACCATTTGTCGGGTTCCGGCCAATACACCGCCGTCTGTTCGGTGTCCTGCGGCCGCGGCCAGTCTTCCCGCTCTCTGCCGGGTACCGCGATTTGGATCGGCCGGTGCGCGACCTGCTTCATCAGCGTGGCCACGCAGCTGCCGTCTGGGGCGTACAGGTCAAGAGCACCAATACCGGCGGCGCTCGGCTCGTGTTTGGTCATCGACGTTCCTATCTGTTGGGTACTGCGGGCAGTCGTCGACGTAAGCCGCGTTCCTAGTGTGGTCCCCCACACCCTCAGCATCCAGCCTTACGATGCTGGCTGCCAGCGAGTGCCCACCGCCGAAGTAGACGCCGACCGCCCCGATTGGATCCGGACAGGTCCCGCGCGCAAGGATGAGCGGCATGGGTGAGCCGCAAAGCGTTGCGGTGATTATGAGCAAGCAGTCGAAGCGGGCTGCGGCGATGTGGCGATGGCGCATCGACGTCGCCATGAGCACGCCGTGTCGCACCGCGGAGCGGACCAAGCAGTTGCGGGCCGGCGGCCAGCCCCGCAGAATACGTCGCGGCTCGCCGGGCTTCCGGCCCCGCGCATCGGCCAAAACTGCGCAGCAACGCCCCGACATCGGCGTAAAAAAGGCCGTCCGGTGGGCGGCCAGCGGTGACGAGGCCCGCCGAATGGTTCGCCGCGACCGGGCGACGAGAACGGCGTCTGCCAAATCCTATGCGCCACAAGGAGTCCGGCAGAAAACGGGGTACCCACGCCGTCGCCGACTCCTCGCCTCGATGTCGCGAACCGGGGCAAAATCGTCCACCCGCTGACGCTGCATCGGCCATTAACTCGGCAAATCCGTCGCCGAACTGGGGAATCATCTGACAAGCGGTTACGCTTTTGTAGTGGTGGCTAGGAAATGCGGCGCCCCACCAACTCGGTCAGACGGCTCCATGACACGCCCCGACTGCAAAGCAGCGGTGCGGACTAAAAACCGCGCCCGCAACGACCACTACGCCGACAGCCACGCCCGCCGCGTCCGGGTGCTCAACATCAACGCCGTAATGGGCGTTGTCGTGTGCTTGATTTTCACCGTTCTCGGATTCTGGTCCGGCCCCGAGGCGATCCCCATCCAGATGGTCAACCTCTGCACTGGGGTGACCTTCGCATTGGTCCCGTGGCTCAACCGCTACGGAGACTTGGTGGCACCGCTGATTTTCGTCTTCACTGCCTATACCGCTGTCTTCTTGACCTGCTGGGAAGTCGGCACCGGCGCAGGCGTCCAGTACTACCTGGTGACCACCGCCAGCCTGGTGGTGTTGCAGCTCGGCGTCGAACGCATCGGGCTGGCGGCGCTGCTGGGCGCCATCGGCGTCGGGCTGGTGATCACGCTGCAGTTCCTCGTCCCCCGCTCCACCGGGCTGGAAGCCCCCTGGGCCATGACGACGAGCTTCGTCATCACCACCACCTCGGCCTGCGCGATGATCATCGTGACGGTCTGGTTCGCGATGCGCGACACCGACCGCGCCGAGGCGGTCATGGAAGCCGAGTACGAGCGCTCCGAGGCGTTGCTCGCAAATATGTTGCCTGCCAGCGTCGCCGACCGGCTCAAGGAACCCGATCGCGACGTGATTGCCGATAGATACGAAGAGGCCTCGGTGCTCTTCGCCGACATGGTCGGCTTCACCGAACGCGCGAGCACCACCAACCCCTGCGACCTGGTCAAGTTCCTCGACCAGCTCTACACCGCTTTCGACGAATTGGTGGACAAGCACGGGCTGGAGAAAATCAAAGTCAGCGGGGATTCCTACATGGTGGTCAGCGGAGTTCCGCGGCCCCGCACCGACCACGTCCAGGCGCTGGCCGACTTTGCTCTCGAAATGACCTCTGTCGCAGACGAACTCAGGGACCCGCATGGCCTCTCGGTGCCATTGCGGGTCGGCTTCGCAACGGGCACCGTGGTTGCCGGCGTGGTGGGGTCGCGTCGGTTCTTTTACGACGTGTGGGGTGACGCCGTCAATGTCGCAGCCCGGATGGAATCGACCGACTCGGTGGGACAAATCCAAGTGCCCGAGGACGTTTACGCGCGCCTCAAAGACGAGTTCGTACTCCAGGAGCGCGGTCGCATCGAGGTCAAGGGCAAAGGCCTGATGCGCACCTGGTATCTCATCGGCCGCAAGCCTTTAGCGGACGAACCCGCCGAGCAGGATGTTGCCGACGAAACACGCACGGCCAACGTGTGACTCAGGACCCTATGCGGGGCCGAGCACATGTGTCACACTGCGGCCATGACAACCACCGCTGACACTCCGAGCTTGTTGCCGCATCTGTGGAAATCCACATTGACATCGGGAATTCTGTCGCTGATCGTCGGCGTCGTGGTGCTGGCCTGGCCGGGAATATCCGTCCTCGCCGCCGCCGTGGCCTTCGGTGCCTATCTCCTGATCACCGGTGCGGCACAAGTTGTTTTCGCGTTCAGCCTGCACGTGACGGCGGGTAGCCGAATCTTGTTGTTCATCAGCGGCGCCGCATCGCTGATCCTGGCCGTGCTGGCGTTTCGCCACTTCGGGAACGCAGTCTTGTTGCTGGCCATCTGGATCGGGATCGGGTTCATCTTCCGTGGTGTGGCCACAACGGTATCCGCGATCCAGGACCCCCACCTTCCCGGACGTGGCTGGTCGATTTTCCTCGGCGTGATCACTTTGATTGCCGGGATCGTCGTGCTCGGGTCGCCGCTGCAGTCGATCATCACGCTGGCGCTCGTGGTCGGCGTCTGGTTTGTCGTCATTGGTGTCATCGAGATTGTGTCGTCGTTCGGCATTCGCAAGGCGTCCCAACAACTCGGCGCCTAGCGCCAGCCGCTCACAACTACTACACTGCGTCGTAGTAAGTCGTAGTTTCGGGAGATGACAGATGAATGTCATTGACATTTCGCGGTGGCAGTTCGGCATCACGACCGTCTACCACTTCATTTTCGTGCCGCTCACCATCGGATTGGCTCCCCTGGTCGCCGTCATGCAGACGGCCTGGGTGGCCACCGGTAACACCGCGTGGTACCGCCTGACGAAATTCTTCGGCAAGCTATTTCTGATCAACTTCGCCATCGGCGTCGCGACCGGGATCGTGCAGGAATTTCAGTTCGGCATGAACTGGAGTGAGTACTCGAAGTTCGTCGGCGACATCTTCGGCGCCCCGTTGGCGATGGAAGGCCTGGCCGCGTTCTTCTTCGAATCGACCTTCCTCGGATTGTGGATCTTCGGCTGGAGTCGGCTGCCGCGGCTGGTGCACCTGGCGTGCATCTGGATCGTCGCCATCGCGGTCAACGTCTCCGCGTTCTTCATCATCTCAGCGAATTCGTTTATGCAACATCCGGTCGGCGCTCACTACAACCCCACCACCCACCGAGCCGAGTTGACCAGCATCGCGGCATTTCTCAGCAATAACACTGCGCGAGCGGCATTTTCGCATGCGGTCGCGGGTTCACTGCTGACCGCCGGCACCTTCGTCGCCGCGGTCGGCGCCTGGTGGCTTGTCCGTTCACACCGGAAGCCAGAGTTGTTGGCCGGCAATATCTTCCGCCCGGCGGTCATCCTGGGGTGCTGGGTTGCGCTGATCGCTGCGGTCGGGCTGTTCTTCACCGGCGACCAGCAGGGCAAGCTGATGTTCCAGCAGCAGCCGATGAAGATGGCCTCGGCGGAATCACTGTGCAACACCGAGACAGACCCCGACTTCTCCATCCTGACGGTCGGCACGCATAACAACTGTGACAGCGTCACCCGCGTCATCGAGGTGCCCTATGTGTTGCCATTCCTCGCCGAGAGCCGATTCAGCGATGTGACATTGCAGGGCGTGCGCAACATCCAGCAAGACTACGAACACAGATTCGGCCCAAATGACTACCGGCCCAACCTGTTCGTCACCTACTGGTCATTTCGGGCGATGATCGGTTTGATGGCGATTCCGGTGCTCTTCGCGCTGGCCACGCTGTGGCTGACCCGCCGTGGCCGCACCCCGACCCAGCGCTGGTTCTCCTGGTTCGCGCTGCTGACGATTCCCACGCCGTTCTTGGCCAACAGCGCCGGGTGGGTATTCACCGAAATGGGTCGGCAACCCTGGATTGTCGCCCCTAACCCCACCGGCGACCAGCAGGTTCGGCTGACCGTCGGCCAAGGCGTCTCGGACCACGCCGCCGGCATGGTCGTTACCTCCCTGGCGACATTCACCCTGGTCTACGCGGTGCTCGCGGTCATCTGGTTCTGGCTGCTCAAACGTTACGTCGCCGAGGGACCGCAGGAGCACGACGCCGAACCGGCGCCGCCACCGGCGCCCGACGACGACGAAGTGGCCCCACTGTCATTCGCCTACTGACAGCCAACGAGACACCCCGATCGGGAAGGAGCTAACCAGTGGGACTTCAAGAGTTGTGGTTCGGCCTCATCGGCGTCCTGTTCCTTGGCTTCTTCATCTTGGAGGGCTTCGATTTCGGTGTCGGCATGTTGATGGAGCCGTTCGCTCACGTCGGAACGGGCGATCCAGAAGCCCACCGGCGCACGGCACTGAACACCATCGGCCCGGTGTGGGACGGCAACGAAGTGTGGCTGCTCACCGCCGGCGCAGGGATGTTCGCCGCGTTCCCCGGCTGGTATGCGACGGTGTTCTCCACGCTGTACCTGCCACTGCTGGCCATCTTGTTCGGCATGATTGTGCGCTCGGTGTCGATCGAATGGCGCGGCAAGATCGATGACACGAAATGGCGCGCCTTGGCCGACTTCGGTATTGCGGCCGGATCGTGGTTGCCGGCGGTGCTGTGGGGCGTGGCTTTCGCCATCCTGGTCCGCGGACTGCCGGTGGACGCCAGTGGTCACATCCATCTGTCGATCGGCGATGTGCTCAACGCGTACACGCTGTTGGGTGGTTTGGCGACGGCCGGGCTCTTCTTGCTCTACGGTGCGGTGTTCGTCGCCTTGAAGACCTCCGGTTCCATCCGCGACGACGCACATCGCATCTCGGTGTGGCTGTCGCTACCGGTCACCGGATTGGTTGCGGCCTTTGGGCTGTGGACTCAACTTGCGTACGGCAAGAACTGGACGTGGCTGGTGCTGGGGGTCGCGGTAGTCGCGCAGCTCGCCGCGGTAGCGTTGGTCTGGCGCCGCGCCTCCGATGGCTGGGCATTCCTATGTACTGCGCTAGTCGTTGCGGCCGTAGTGATTCTCTTGTTCGGCTCGCTGTACCCGAACCTGGTGCCCTCGACGCTGAACCCACAGTGGAACGTCACGATCTACAACGCCTCGTCGACGCCGTACACCCTGAAGATCATGACCTGGGTGACGGCATTTCTCGCCCCGCTGACCGTCGTCTACCAGGCGTGGACGTATTGGGTTTTCCGACAACGCATCTCGTCTGACCAGATACCGCCGTCCATCGGTCTGGCGAGGCATCCGTCCTGAGCACACGGGGTTCCCGGGCTCCCCTGGACCCGCGACTGTGGCGGGCATCGACCGCGTTGCGCCGCTATCTGACCGCGGCGGTGGGCTGCGGAGTGGTCATCTCCGGTTGCGCGATCGGGTCGGCGATCGTCCTCGCCGGCATCGTCGCGCGGGTGATCACCGATCCGTCGGCACGAAACCTGCGGGGCTGGTTCGGGCCGCTGTCAATACTGTTGGCGCTGTGGGCCGTTCGCACGGTGACGCACTGGCTTCAGGCGCGATTGGGCCAACGGGGCGCCAGCGCGGTGATCGCCGATCTCAACGGCCAGGTGCTGGCGGCCGTGACCGCTCGTCAACCTCATGAGCTTGCCGAACAACGGGATGCGGCCGCGGTGGTGGTCACCCGCGGCCTCGACGATCTACGGCCCTATTTCACCGGGTATCTGCCCACCTTGCTGCTCGCCGCGATCTTGACCCCCGCGACGGTGGCGGTGATCGCGCTCTACGATCTGAAATCGACTGCGATCGTGATCATTACGCTGCCGCTCATCCCGATTTTCATGGTGCTGATCGGGCTGGTAACGGCCGACCGATCGGCAGCGGCGTTGGCGGCGATGACGACCCTGCAGAGCCGGTTGCTGGATCTGATCGCCGGCATCCCCACGCTGCGGGCGCTGGGCCGCGCGTCGGGACCGGAGCGGCGCATCGCCGAACTGGCTGCCGCGCATCGACGCTCGGCGATGGCGACGCTACGGGTCGCCTTTTTGTCGGCGCTGGTGCTCGAATTGCTGGCCACTCTGGGCGTGGCCCTTGTCGCGGTGAGCATTGGTCTTCGCCTGGTGTTCGGCGAGATGACCCTGTCCGCCGGCTTGACGGTGCTGTTGCTCGCACCGGATGTGTACTGGCCGCTGCGCCGTATTGGCGTGGCATTTCATGCCGCCCAAGACGGTCGCACCGCCGCGGACAAGGCGTTCGCACTCATCGGCGAACCAACCGACACCACGTCGCGAAATCGAACGGTCGTGGCACGGGGGGCGCAGATCCGCCTGGAGAACCTCAGCGTGGCCGGGCGCGACGGCAATTCACCCTGCGATCTCAGCGCGGTGCTCGAACCCGGCCAAGTGACGGTACTGACGGGGCGAAACGGCGCGGGCAAGACCACCGCGCTACAGGCAATCGCCGGGCTGAGCGTGGCGTCCTCGGGCCGGGTCACGGTGGCCGGTGTCGATGTCGCGGAACTGGATCCACCAGCGTGGTGGCGACAGTTGTCCTGGCTACCGCAGCGGCCGGTGCTGGTCCCCGGAACGGTGCGGGACAATCTGGGGTTGTTCGGTGGTCTGGACGAGCCCGGTGACATCGAAAGGGCTTGTGCCGAATCCGGATTCGATGCGGTGTTAGCCGAGCTGCCCGACGGCATGGACACCGTGCTCGGGCGCGGCGGCGTCGGCTTGTCATTAGGGCAGCGGCAACGGCTGGGCCTGGCCCGAGCGCTGGGGTGCCACGCCGCGGTGTTACTGCTCGACGAGCCCACCGCACACCTGGACGCAAGGACCGAGCAGCGGGTGCTACGGGCAATCCTCGAGCGGGCACGCGCCGGTGCAACGGTCGTCGTGGTCGGACACCGCGAGCCCGTCGTGGCAATCGGCGACCGGGTGATCGATGTCGTGTCGGACGGTCAGGTGCGTTATGCGCCAGTCTGATCCGCTGCCCGCCGCCATGAGACTGTTGCGCCCGCGACTACCGCGAGTGCTGGCCGCCATCGCGCTCGGGGTGCTGTCGCTGGGCAGCGCGCTGGCCCTGGCGGGCACCTCGGCGTGGCTGATCACGCGGGCCTGGCAGATGCCGCCGGTGCTGGACCTGTCGGTCGCAGTCGTCGCGGTGCGCACATTCGCGATTTCGCGGGGCGTGCTGCACTACTGCGAGCGACTGGCCACCCACGACACCGCATTACGCGCGGCGGGTAGCGCGCGGGCGCAGATCTATCAGCGGCTGGCCAACGGGCCGGCAGCGACCGCCGTCCGGCTGCACAGCGGTGAGCTGGTGGCCCGTGTGGGCTCTGACGTCGACGAACTGGCCGACGTGCTGGTGCGCGCCGTGGTGCCGATCGGCGTCGCGGCCGTGCTGGCACTGGCGGCGACGGCGACTGTCGCCGCGATTTCGGTTCCCGCCGGCGCGGTGCTGGCGCTCTGCCTGCTGATTGCCGGGGTCGTGGCGCCCTGGCTTGCCGGGAGAGCCGCCACCACTCAGGAAGAGATTGCCCGGCAACATCATTCCGAACGTGACGTCTCGGCCATGACCGCCCTTGAGCACGCCCCAGAACTCCGGGTGGCCGGCGTCCTGCCCGACGTCATCGCCGAATCGCAACGTCGCCAACGGGATTGGACTGACGCCCTCGACGCCGCGGCCAGACCCGCCGCCCTGGCCGAGGCGATGCCGACCGCCGCCATCGGGGTCAGTGTGCTCGGGGCGGTCGTGGCCGGGATCGCGTTGGCACCGATGGTCGCGCCCACCACGTTGGCCGTCCTGATGCTGTTGCCGCTCTCGGCATTCGAGGCGATGACCCCATTGCCGGCCGCCGCAGTCCAGCTGGCGCGATCGCGGATCTCCGCGCGCCGCCTGCTCGACCTGGCTCCGACGGACCGCACGGCCGACGCTTCGCGACCTTCGGCGCACTCGATCGAGGGCCGGTTAACGGCTGACATGCGTTCGGGCTACACGGCGGCGCACTCTCACCAGGTGAGCCTGGATCTCGAGCCGGGCTCGCGGCTGGCGGTCACCGGCGCCAGCGGCTCGGGCAAGACAACACTGCTGATGACGCTCGCCGGACTCCTCGCACCCTTGCGCGGCCGCGTGCTGTTGGACGGAACCGAGCTGAGTGGGTTCAATGACAGCGAATTACACAGCACTGTAAGCTTTTTCGCTGAAGACGCGCATATCTTCGGGACCACTGTGCGCGACAATCTGCTGGTTGCTCGCGGCGACTGCCCGGACGACGAACTGCTGGCGGCGCTGGACGCCGTCGGGCTTGGCGCCTGGTTCGCCAGCCTGCCAGACGGCCTGTCGACGGTGCTGACTGGCGGCGCGCAGGCCGTCTCGGCGGGCCAGCGCCGCAGGCTGCTCCTGGCCCGCGCGGTGATATCGCGGGCGAAGGTAGTGCTGCTCGACGAGCCCACCGAGCACCTCGATGCGATGGACGGCGAGCGCGTCCTGCGCGATCTGCTGGCGCCGGATTCTCGCCTGATGGCGCGGCATCGGACGGTACTAGTGGCTACCCACCACGTGCCCAACGACTTTCGCTGTCCCGAATTGCGTATCGGATAGCGCTACCGGCGCGACGGCGGGAAGTATTTCAGCAGGCCTTCTTGGACGACCGTGGCAATGACGCGCCCGGAACGATCGAAGAAATGGCCGGTACCCAGAGCCCGTGAATCGGCGGCCACCGGCGACGACGTCGAATACAACGCCCAGTCATTGAAGTTGACCTGCCGGTGAAACCACATGGAATGGTTGGCGGACGCGGCGAAAATGCGGTCGTACCCCCACGACAAGCCATGGGTGGTGATGACCGAGTCCAGCACCGTGGTGTCCGAGGAGTACACCATCGTCGCCGTGTGCAGAACGGGATCGTCGGGCAGCACACCGCGAGCCTTGACCCAGACCCGGTTGTACGGCAGCCGTTCGCCTTTGTCGCGCATCACCCAGGACGGGTCGTTGGTGTAGCGCCATTCGATGGGATGCAACGCGTTGACGAAGTGCGGGACGGTTTCCTCGTAGCCGCGCAGCAGCTCGCTGATCGGCGGGTGTGCGTGGGGCTGCTCGACCGGTGGCGGCTGCAGCGCGTGCTCGAGGCCCTTGCCGCCGGACATGTAGGAGATCATCGCCGAGGACAACAGCACTCCGTCTTGCACGGCGTCGACGCGGCGGTTGGCGAAGCGGCGTTCCTCGCGCAGCCGGACCACGTGGAATTCGATGTCCTTGTCGATATCGCCGCCGTTGACGAAATGCGTTGACAACGCGCTCGGAGGCAGGTCCTCGTGCGTCAGGGTGCGGCTGCTCGCGACGAACGACTGTGCCATGAGCTGGCCGCCGAACGTCCGCATCGGGTTCTTGCTGGGATGGGCTCCGATGAACAGGTCGTCAGAGATGCGGTTGAGATCCAGGACCGCCAGCAGTTCGTCGAAATCGGAATTCGGCTCTTGCTCAGGCTCGCGGCCGGGCGGCACAGGATCTCCTCACGCGTTACAGGTCGTCTTCCCCAATCCGGTGCACGTGGATCAGGTTGGTTGACCCTACTGTGCCAGGTGGCGCGCCGGCGACGATCACCACCAGGTCACCGCGCTTGTAACGGCCCAGGTCGATCAGCGACTTGTCGGCCTGACGGATCATCTCGTCGGTGGACTCCATGATCGGGACGATGAACGTCTCGGTGCCCCAGGTCATGGCCAGCTGGCTGCGCACCTCGGGCCAGGCGGTGAAGGCGAGCAGCGGCAGCGGGGTGTGCAACCGGGCCAGTCGCTTCACGGTGTCACCCGACTGGGTGAAGGCGACCAGCGCCTTGGCATCCAGCCGCTCACCGATGTCGCGAGCGGCATAGGAGATCACGCCACGCTTGGTGCGCGGCACATGTGTCAACGGTGGCGCGGCGGTGGAGTTGTCCTCAACCGCACAGATGATGCGCGCCATCGTCCGGACGGCCACCAGCGGGTACTTGCCCACCGACGTTTCGCCGGACAACATCACCGCATCGGCGCCGTCGAGCACGGCGTTGGCGACGTCGGAAGCTTCGGCGCGGGTCGGCCGCGAATTCTCGATCATCGACTCGAGCATCTGAGTCGCCACGATGACTGGTTTCGCGTTCTCCCGGGCCATTTGGATGGCCCGCTTCTGCACCAGCGGAACCTCTTCCAGCGGCAGCTCGACGCCCAGATCGCCACGGGCCACCATGATGGCGTCAAAGGCCAACACGATCGCTTCGAGGTTGTCGACGGCTTCCGGCTTCTCCAGTTTGGCGATCACCGGAACGCGCCGGCCGATCCGATCCATGATCTCGTGGACCAGTTCGACGTCGGACGGCGAACGCACGAACGACAGCGCGACCAGGTCGACACCGAGGTCTAGCGCGAAGGTGAGATCTTCAATGTCCTTGCCCGACAACGCCGGTGCGGTCACGTTCATCCCCGGCAGGGACATGCCCTTGTTGTTGGTGACTGGGCCGCCCTCGGTGACGGTGCAGATCACGTCGGGGCCCTCGATGCCCGCAACGACGAGCCCGACGTTGCCGTCGTCGACCAGAACACGGTCACCTGCGACGGCGTCCTGGGCCAACCTCTTGTAGGTGGTCGATACCCGGTCGTGAGTGCCGTCACAATCCTCGACCGTGATCCGGACCGTTTCGCCGTCGGCCCAATAGGTGGACCCCGTCGCGAATCGGCCAAGCCTGATCTTCGGGCCCTGGAGGTCGGCGAGGACACCGACGGCGCGCCCGGTGGCGTCGGAAGCCGCGCGGACGCGTTCATAGGCGATCTTGTGATCTGCGTAGTCGCCGTGACTGAAATTCAATCGGGCGACGTCCATTCCGGCGTTCACCAGCGCCAAAATGAGCTCGTCCGATGCTGTCGCAGGGCCGAGGGTGCAGACGATCTTTCCGCGTCTACTCACGCCAACCAACCATAGTCGTGCTCTGCGTGATCGGGGTGACTCACAGGTAGCGGCATCCTGAGCCGCCCGGGAAATCCCGACGGTTCGCGACCACAACGGGTGGTCGTGCGGCTATCCACTGAGGATCGTCGGAACCAACGGAAAGCCAGGCAGGTTACGCACCACTGTCCAGACGGTCGCGGCGACACCGATCACCAGCGCCGCGGCCATCGGCAACGGCTGCTGTCCCCGGCGGAGCCGCAGCAACACCCACGCAGCGAGCACCGGGAGGCCGATGAGCGCGAAGACGTTGTCGTTGATGCTGGCCGGCAGATCGGCGTGCAGCAGGTCGTGTGTCATCCGAAGGCCGCCGCAGAGGGGGCAATTCCAGCCGGTGAGCCATTTGAACGGACACAGGGGATACGCCGAATGCGGGTCGTGTGGATTGACGAGTCCGACGTAGCCGAGTGCGCCGGCGAACAGCACGCCCGCGCCGACCGCGGCGGGAACGCGGTGGCGGTGCGCGGGTCGAGCGCCCGGGTTAAGTTCCGTCACGCAGCGGGCGCCCCTGCGGATCGTTGACCTTGTCGGTCAATATGAGGATTGCGTCGATAATGGTCCAGATCAGGCCGACGCCGCAGGTGAGCCAACCCACGAGCAGCTGTGCGACACCCACTCCGATGTCGCCGATGTAGAAACGCCCGATGCCGCCGATGCCGATCAGGCTGAGTAGCTGCAGCAAACCGGCGATGGTCTTGGACTTGTCTGAGTACGGCTGGCCGGTCACCGGGTGCCGACCGTAGGGCGCCGACGGATCGACCGGCCCGGGGTATTGCGGATATTGCGAGTACTGCGGTGGATAACCGGGCGGCTGCGGTGGATACCCGGGCGGCTGCGGTGGTTGCGCGCCCGGCTCTGCGGGATCGTGCCACGACGGTTCTGTCACGCGTTCAGCATGCCAGATTCAGCGCACTTTGCCTCGGGCTAACAGCGAGGGCAGGCTTTCGGATGCTAGCGGCGGTTTCTACGCCGAAGCGGCCACCGTCTGCCCGAGTCTTTGGCGTTCTCAGCGCCGGGCTTTTCGGCTGGGGCCTCGTCGGCTGCCGGTTCTTCGGCGGTCGGCTGTTCGGCGGTCGGCTCTTCGGCCGCCTCCGCTTTCGGCTGGTCGGCTTCTTCCGCCTTGGGCTCGGGCTCCTCAACCGGAGCTTCCTCCGCAACCTCAGATTCGCCGACTTCTTCAGCCTTGGGCTCTTCAGCGTCCGGCTCGACGGCCTCCGCCACCGGTTCCTCGGGCTCCTCGGCTGCGGGTTCTTCGGGTTCTTCGGGCTCTTCGGGTTCTTCGGGTTCTTCGGGCTCCTCGGCTGCAGGTTCTTCGGGCTCCTCGGCTTCCGATTCTTCGGCTTCAGCCTCGGGCTCTTCCGCTTCAGCCTCGGGCTCTTCAGCCGCCTCGGGCGCGTCAACCGCGGTTTCGGCAACTTCAGCCTCAGGCTCTTCGACTTTCGGCTCTTCGGCTTTCGGCTCGTCGACTTTCGGCTCGTCGGCTTCAGCCTCGGGCTCTTCAGCCTCGGGCTCGTGTTCTTCAGCAACCTCGGCCTCAGGCTCTTCGGCTTCGACCGTCTCGGGCTGGGCGGCCACGGGCTCGGCGGTCTCGGCCGTGTCCGCAGACTCAGCCGAGCCGTCCCCTTCGTCGGCGATGACCGAGGCAGCGGCCGTCGCGGCGCCGCCCGCTGCCGCAGCGGTTGCGAGCTCAGCCGCCGGCTCGACCGCCGGCTCAGGTGCTGCGTCGGCGTCGTAATCGTTGCCCCGCAAGCTTTCCGGGGCCTCGCGGCCCTTCGGTGCCGCCATGATGTAGACGGCGGCCCCGATGAAGACAAAAGTCGACGTGAACGAATTGATCCGGATACCCGCGATGTGTGTCGCGGTGTCGTCTCGCAGCAGCTCAACCCAGAATCGCCCGATACAGTACAGCGCGACATAGGATGCGAACAGCCGTCCGTGCCCGATCGTGAACCGCCGGTCAATGTAGATCAGGATAACGAAAACCAAGACATTCCAAAGCAATTCGTACAGGAACGTTGGTTGTACGACGACAGCCAACTGCCCGGTCGAGACGCCATCGAGCGAATGCGGGTCGATGTATCCGGACGGGTCTCGGCGGTAGAAGATTTCCAGACCCCACGGCAGTGTGGTTTCCCTACCGTAAAGCTCCTGGTTGAAATAGTTCCCGAGCCTACCGATGGCCTGCGCCAAGATGATCCCCGGTGCAATCGCATCGAGGAAAGCCGGCAAGGGAATTGCGCGCCGCCGACAAGCGATCCATGCGCCCAGCACACCGAGGGCCACCGCGCCCCAGATGCCCAACCCGCCGTCCCAGATGCGCAGCGCCGCGCTTACCCCGGCACCGCCGGGGCCCCAGTACGTGCGCCAGTCGGTGGCCAGGTGATACAGCCTGCCGCCGATCAACCCGAACGGCACCACCCACAGCGCAATGTCGTAGATCACCCCACGCTTCCCGCCGCGGGCTTCCCAGCGCCGATCGCCGAGGATGAGCGCGACCACGATGCCGGTGATGATGAACAGCGCATAGGCGCGAACGGGCAACGGCCCGAGGTGCCAGACGCCTTGCGGCGGGCTGGGAAAATACGTGGGCAGCATCGTCATGACGCGGATACCCGCACGCCCGCGGCCAATTCCTCGGTCAGTGCGCGCAATTGAGGCAGACCCTCACCAAGCGCCGACACCAACGCGGAACCGACGATCACGCCGTCGGCATAGCCGGCGATCTGCGCCGCCTGCTCCCGCGACCGCACACCGAGGCCCACGCCAACAGGTATGTCGGACACCGCCTTGACCCTGACCACCAGCTCGGGTGCGGCATGCGAGACCGCGTCTCGTGCCCCTGTCACGCCCATCGTCGAGGCAGCATAAACGAATCCGCGTGACGCCTCGACCGTGGTCACCAATCGCTGCGGAGTCGACGAGGGAGCCACCAGAAAAATACGGTCCAGCCCGTGCTCGTCGGAGGCGGCAATCCATTGTTGGGCTTCATCGGGGATGAGGTCGGGGGTAATCAGTCCATACCCGCCTGCCGATGCCAGATCCCGCGCGAACGCATCAACCCCGTAGCGCAGCACCGGGTTCCAGTACGTCATGACCACAGCATGACCGCCGGCCCGACTGATCGCCTCGACCGCGGCCAGCGTGTCGCGAACTCGGACTCCCCCACGCAACGCCGTCTCGGTGGCCCGTGCGATCGTCGGGCCATCCATACCGGGATCGGAATAGGGGACTCCGACTTCGATGAGATCGCAACCGGATTCGACAAGGGCGGTCATCGCGTCCACAGAAGTCTGCACGTCGGGATATCCGGTGGGCAGGTAGCCGATCAACGCCGCCCGATGCTCCTTGCGGCAGGAATCGAAAACCGGCCCGAGCCGGCTCGCCTCGCTTTGTTCCACCGTCATCGCTTATCCCGGTCACCCAGGAGACCGAACCACTTGGCAGCCGTTTCAACGTCTTTGTCACCGCGGCCCGATAGGTTCACCACAATGACCGCGCCGTTCCCCAGCTGCTTGCCCAACTTGATGGCGCCGGCCACCGCGTGCGCGGACTCGATCGCCGGAATGATGCCTTCGGTCCTGCACAGCAGCCCGAAGGCGTCCATCGCTTCAGAGTCGGTGATGGGCTGGTAGTCGGCCCGTCCGGTGTCCTTGAGCCACGCGTGTTCAGGGCCCACCCCCGGATAGTCCAAACCCGCTGAGATCGAATGGGATTCGATCGTCTGGCCGTCCTCGTCCTGGAGCAGGTAGGAAAACGAGCCCTGGAAGGCGCCCGGCGACCCGCCGGCGAATGTCGCTGCATGCCTGCCCGTCTCGACGCCGTCACCCGCCGCCTCGTAGCCGATCAACCGCACACCGGGGTCGTCGATGAAGGCGTGGAAGATTCCGATGGCATTGGATCCACCGCCGACGCAGGCCACGACGGCGTCGGGTAGCCGGCCCACCCGATCCTGGATCTGCACCCGCGCCTCGAGGCCGATGATTCGCTGAAAATCACGCACCATGGTCGGGAAGGGATGCGGTCCCGCCGCGGTGCCGAAACAGTAATACGTGTTGTCGGCGTTGGTAACCCAGTCCCGGAACGCCTCGTTGATGGCGTCCTTAAGGGTCTTCGAGCCGCTTTCGACCGAGACGACTTCGGCGCCGAGCAGCCGCATCCGTGCCACGTTGAGTGCCTGGCGCGCGGTGTCGACGGCGCCCATGT
This sequence comes from Mycobacterium numidiamassiliense, assembly GCF_900157365.1. Lineage (GTDB taxonomy): Bacteria > Actinomycetota > Actinomycetes > Mycobacteriales > Mycobacteriaceae > Mycobacterium > Mycobacterium numidiamassiliense. The sequence continues at coordinate 3,760,944 of NZ_FUEZ01000004.1, forward strand.
AGATCACACAGTCCAGGCCGAACAACGCGCACGCGGTGGCGGTGGCCACGCCGTGCTGACCGGCGCCGGTTTCGGCGATCACGCGCCGCTTGCCCATTCTCTTGGCCAGCAGAGCCTGACCGAGCACATTGTTGATCTTGTGAGAACCGGTGTGGTTCAAGTCTTCTCGCTTGAGGAAGATACGCGCCGAGCCGGCGTGCTCACTGAGTCGCGCCGCCTCATACAGCGGGGAGGGCCGACCAGCGTAATTGGCCTGCAGCTCGTCCAACGTGTCCAGGAAATCCGGGTTGACGCGTTCCTTTTCGTAGGCGGCGGTGACCTCCTCGATCACCGCCATCAACGCCTCGGCGACGTAACGACCGCCCCAACCATGGGGGCCACCGAAATGACCGCCGGCGTCCGGGTCGTGGCGGGTGGGTTCGGAGATGGCCGCACTCGAAAGCGGAATCTCGGGGTGGGTTAGATCTACCATCACCAACAGCTCATCGGGTTCAACGTTTCAGCGCCGGGGCTCGGCTGTGACGTCTCCAAGCTTTAGCGGGCGGGTTTCGGACAGGACGGATGCGTGCCCGCGGTGACCAGATCGGCGACCGCAGCGCGGGGATCACCACTTTTGACCAGGCCCTCACCCACCAAGACGGCGTCGGCACCGGCGCCGGCATAGGCCAGCAGGTCCCCGGTATGCCGCACACCGGACTCGGCGATCCTGATGACCTTGCTGGGCAGGCCGGGCGCGATGCGCGCGAAGCAATCCCTGTCGACATCCAACGTCGTCAGATCGCGGGCGTTGACCCCGATCACGTTGGCACCGGCCTTCAGTGCCCGATCGGCCTCTTGTTCGGTGTGGACTTCGACGAGGGCCGTCATACCGAGTGACTCCGTGCGGTCCAGCATCGACACCAGTGCCGACTGGTCGAGGGCGGCGACAATCAGCAGCAGCATGTCGGCGCCGTGTGCACGCGCCTCGTGGATCTGATACGGCTGCACCACAAAGTCTTTGCGTAACACCGGAATCGACACCGCGGCCCGCACCGCGTCGAGGTCGTCGAGCGAGCCGTGGAAACGACGCTCCTCGGTCAACACGCTGATGACGCGCGCGCCACCGTCTTCGTAGGCTCGGGCCAGTTTCGCCGGATCGGCAATGGTCGCCAGTGAACCCGCCGACGGGCTGGCGCGCTTGACCTCGGCGATGACGCCGATGCCGGGCTCGCGCAAGGCGGCCATCACATCGCGCGGCGGAGGTGCCGCCGCGGCGGCCGCTTTGATCTCGGACAGGCTAATCAGCGCTTCGCGCGCGGCAACGTCGGCCCGGACTCCCTCGAGGATGGAGTCAAGCACGCTTGCCGGACTCATGCCTGTCGTTTCCCTTCCCACTGTTACTTACCGCCACCTAGCCGGTCCCGAGCCGATTTCGACGACGTGAATGAAGGGTAGCGACCGTCGGCTCGCGGCCCGTCACCGACCCTCGGTGTCAGACTCGCGGGGCGTATCGGTTGGGGCCCAGGTTGGGTCACAGCCCCCATCAAGCGCGTCCCAGATCGTCCGCTCCGACATGTCTGGTGTCCCCGGCTCCTCCAGCATCGCCCCCGCAGTGCCCTCACGTCTCGCAATTGAGCGACGTGTCGCCGGGGCGACATATTTTGTCGCGCCGCCGCGCGCCGTCATCGCGGAGCGCATCAGCAAGACCGCGGCGATCAGCGTGCAGGTCGCGGCCAGCACCGTGGCCACCGCTCCCGAGTACCGCCGTTCGCTTCCCACCAGCGACATCAACGAAATATGCGCAAGATCGGCGCCGCGCACGGCCACGTCCGGCAGCGCCCACAGGCTGATGCCCAGATAACCGATCGCGAGGCTGGCCAGCGCCAACAGGGCCGCCAGCACCCGCAGCGGCCACCCGCGCACGGCCAGCGCTGCGACGGCCGTGGCCAGCAGGAGCAGCGCCAACGGCAACAGCGCCGTCGACCACGACGCGCCGGACAGGACCACCTCCTTCGGCGGACTCAGCCCGTCGAACGATCGGATGACGACCCACGGCAGCCGCGACGCCGCCCACAGCGCCCCAGCGCCGGTGACCAGCAGTAACTGCGCTACCCCGATGGTCAGCCGGCCGCGCCGCGCATCAACCATTCCGGCTCACGTCCGGGGGCGTCAACGTCTCGGCCGCAGCGATCGCATTGAGCACCGCGCGCGCCTTGTTGGTCGCCTCGTTGAATTCGTAAGGGCCGTTGGAATCCGCCACTACCCCACCGCCGGCCTGGACGTACGCGGTGCCGTTGCGCATCAGCGCTGTCCGGATGGCGATGGCGAAGTCGGCATTGCCGGCGAAGTCGAGGTAGCCGACCACGCCGCCATACAGACCGCGGCGCGTCTTCTCCACCTCTTCGATGAGCTCCATGGCCCGCACCTTCGGGGCACCCGACAGCGTGCCGGCCGGGAAGCAGGCCGTCACCGCGTCCAGGGCGGTATACCCGTCGCCGAGCATGCCGGTCACCGTCGACACCAGGTGCATCACGTGGCTGTAGCGCTCGATGTGGCTGTAATCCTCGACGCGCACGGTGCCCGGTCTGCAGACCCGGCCCAGGTCGTTGCGCCCGAGGTCGACCAGCATCAGGTGCTCGGCGCGTTCCTTCTCGTCGGCGAGCAGCTCCTTTTCCAGCAGCTGATCTTCTTCCTCGCTGTCGCCCCGCCAGCGCGTCCCGGCGATCGGATGCGTCGTCGCCCGGCGGTCAACGACGGTGACCAGCGCCTCGGGACTGGAACCCACAATCGAAAAGTCAATTGCACCAACATCATTCGGCACTTGCACCAGATACATGTAAGGGCTGGGGTTGGTTACCCGCAGCATGCGGTAGACGTCGATCGGATCCACCTCGGTGTCCATCTCGAAACGCTGCGAGGGCACCACCTGAAAGGCCTCACCGGCCGCGATCTGCTCGACCAGGTAGTCGACGATCTTCCCGTATTCCTCGACGCTGCGTTGGGCCCGGTGCCGGGGCTCAGGCCTGCCGAAGGTGGCGACCGTTGACGGCAGCGGTTGGCCCAGCGCCGCAGTCATCACATCGAGGCGAGCGACCGCGTCGTCGTAGGCCTCGTCGACCCGCTCGTCGGTGCCGTTCCAGTTCACCGCGTTGGCGATCAGCGTGATGGTGCCCTCGTGGTGGTCGACCGCGGCCATGTCGGTGGCCAGCAGCAGCACCATGTCGGGCAGCTGCAGGTCGTCGACGGCCAGTTCCGGCAGCCGTTCCAGGCGCCGCACCAGGTCGTAGGCGAAGAAGCCGACCAAACCGCCCGACAGCGGCGGAAGTCCCGGCACTTTCGCGGTGGCCAGTAGCTCGAGGGTGGCGTGCAGCGCCTGCAGGGGGTCGCCGCCCGTGGGCGCATCCTGTGGCACCGCGCCCAGCCATACCGCCTCGCCGTCACGCACGGTCAACGCCGACGGCGACCCCGCCCCGATGAACGACCAGCGCGACCAGGATCGCCCGTTCTCCGCGGATTCCAGCAGAAACGTGCCTGGCCTATCGGCCGCGAGCTTGCGGTATGCCGACAACGGCGTCTCGCTGTCCGCCAAGACCTTACGAGTCACCGGAACGAAACGATGCTCGGCCGCGAGGAGGCGGAATTCCTCTCGCGAGGTAGTGGCGGCGAGATGAGCGTGCACCAAACCATCCTCGCAGATCCAGCAAAAGCCGCCGCGAGAGTAACGCCACTGCGACGTGGGCAGCGGTTTTTCGCAGTGACGTTAGGCTCGCGGCGCACTGGGACCCGGGCGTAGCCTGACGGCCATGAAAACTGGAGACACCGTCGCCGACTTCGAACTTCCCGATCAGAGCGGAACTCCTCGCAAACTGAGCGAGCTGCTTTCCAGCGGACCCGTGGTCCTGTTCTTTTACCCCGCCGCGATGACGCCCGGCTGCACCAAGGAAGCGTGTCATTTCCGCGACCTCGCCGCCGAATTCGCCGCCGTCGGCGCCAACCGCGTCGGCATCAGCACCGACGCAGTCACCAAGCAGGCGAAATTCGCCGATCAGCAGAAATTCGACTACCCGCTGCTGTCGGACACCGAGGGCACGGTCGCCACCCAGTTCGGCGTCAAGCGCGGCCTGCTCGGCAAACTGATGCCGGTCAAGCGCACCACCTTTGTCATCGACACCGATCGCAGGGTGCTCGAGGTGATCGCCAGCGAACTGAGTATGGACACCCACGCCGACAAGGCGCTCGCGGCGCTACGGGCCCGTTCTTCAGCGTAATCGGCTGCGCTGCTTAGCCTTACGGAATAATCGTCAGGAATACGTAGGCGGCGAGCAATACCAGATGGACCTCACCCTGTAAGCGGGTGGCCCGGCCGGGCACCACGGTGAGCATGCTGATCACCACTGTCGCCGCGAATAGCACCAGCTGGGTGGGGCCAAGGCCGAGGATCAGCGGTCCGCGGAGCCAGATCGACGCCAGCGCGATACCCGGGATGGTGAGCCCGATGCTGGCCATCGCCGAACCGTAGGCCAGATTCAGGCTCGTCTGGATGCGCCCCTGCCGGGCGGCGCGCCCGGCCGCGAGCGTCTCCGGTAGCAGCACCAACGAAGCGATCACCACACCGACGAACGAATGCGGAAATCCAGCGGCCGACACCAATTTCTCGACGGCCGGCGACTCTTGTTCGGCCAGCCCCACCACCGCGACCAGCGCGGCCATTAGCAGCCCCAGGCTTCGCAGCGCTTGTGCGTTACTCGGCGGGTCCGCGTGGATCTCGTCCTCGACAAGGCCTTGCTGACCCTTCTGCGCGACGGGCAGAAAGAAGTCGCGGTGCCGCACGGTTTGGGTGAAAACGAACAGCAGGTAGAGCAGCAGCGACGCGACTGCGGCGAACTCCAGCTGGCCCGGCGAGAATTCCGGACCCCGATGGCTGGTGGTGAAGGTGGGTAGCACCAGGCTCAGCGTCGCCAGCGTGATGAGAGTGGCCAGCGCCGCACCGCTGCCGCGCGGGTTGAACAGCGTCTCGCCATACCGATGAGAACCCAGCAGCAGCGACAAGCCGGCAATGCCGTTCGTGCAGATCATCAGCGCGGCGAACGCCGTGTCCCTGGCCAGCGTTTCCGCGCCGGTTCCGCCGGACGCCATCAGTTCCACGATCAGCGCCAGCTCGATGACTGTCACCGCGGCGGCAAGCACCAGCGACCCGAACGGCTCGCCGACCCGGTGTGCGACCACCTCCGCGTGGTGGACCGCGGCCAACACCGCGCCGATGAGAACGACCGCCTCGATGCCGGCTAGTGCCGGCCCGGGCACCGCACCCCAGGTCAGCGCCAGCATGACGAGTGCGACCAGCGGCACCACCACGTTCCAGGAAACCCGGCTTCTGCGCATCGCCCGCCATTCTCATCGAAGTCATCAGCCAGTGCCATCGAGGCGGGCGCGAATCGCGACGCAGCGCGGCGGCCTCACTGCCCGTGATCGGCCGGCTGCCGGAATCATCGCCTCAGTAGCATGCTCACATGCCGCAAAGCGAAGGGCTAGCCGAAGGCACGACGTTCGCTGGGTACACGATCGTCCGCCGTTTGGGTGTGGGCGGCATGGGTGAGGTGTATCTGGCCCAGCACCCGCGGCTGCCCCGCCGCGATGCGCTGAAAATCCTGCCCGGCGAACTGACCGACAACCTCGAATTTCGTCAACGCTTCAACCGGGAGGCCGACCTCGCCGGCAGCTTGTACAACGAACACATCGTCGGCATCCACGACCGCGGCGAATACGAAGGCCAGCTGTGGATCTCGATGGATTACGTGGAGGGCACCGACGCCGCGCGTCTGCAGCGCGAAAGGTTTCCGTCGGGCATGCCCAAAGCCGATGTCGTCGAGATCATTTCGGCCGTCGCCGACGCACTCGACTACGCCCATTCGCGCGGCCTGCTGCACCGCGACGTCAAACCCGCCAACATTCTGCTGGGTGAGGCCAATCCGCGACGGCGAATCCTGCTCGCCGACTTCGGCATTGCCCGCGAGCTGGGCGAGGTCAGCGGCCTGACCGCGACGAACATGCTGATGGGCACGACCGCATACTGCGCGCCCGAACAATTGCGGGGTTTGGACCTCGACGGGCGGGCCGACCAATACGCCCTGGGATGCACCGCGTTCAACCTGCTGACCGGAGCGGCACCGTTCCACAGCTCCAACCCGGCGGTGATTATCACTCAGCATTTGTCGGAGCCGCCACCGTCAATCACCCAGCGCAGACCGGAATTGGCCGAACTCGACGGCGCACTGGCCAAGGCACTCGCCAAGAACCCCGACGACCGCTACCCGACCTGCGCGGACTTCGCCGCCGCACTCGGCAGCCAGCTGAGCACCGTCGCGGCGCCCCTGGCGGGCCGCACGGACGTCACTACCGTCGCCCACGCGGTCGACCCGACGGAAGTGATCGCGGCCCCACCAGCCGCACCGGCCACCGCGCCTGCCGCACCCGCCGCCCGCAGTGGCCGGCGAACGGCGATGGCGATCGGCGCGATCGTCGCCGTGGCCCTCCTCGGACTCGGCGTGCTCGTCGGCGTCCGTCTACTCGGTGAGGATTCGAAGAAATCGGGCAGCGGCGCCGCATCGCACTCGGCCGCGCAGCCCACTGGTCAAGCGCCGCCCACCGGTCAAGCGCCGCAGGCGATCACGCTGTCCGACCAACTCACCGATCAATCCGGGGTGCTGGGCCGGCTGGAGATCGACGCGGTCAAGCGGTCCCTCAACAAGCTCTACAACATGCGCGGCACCCGGCTCTGGGTGGTTTACGTCAAGAACTTCGACGGCCTCAAGCCGGGCAAGTGGGCCGAGGACACCATGCGCGCCAACGGTTTCGGCGACTCCGACGCCATGCTGGCCATCGCCACCGACGAGCCGGCGTACTCATTCCGGGTGCCGAACGCGGTGACGGGCAAAGCGCCCATCGACGTCGAGATGATCCGCCGGGACCGCATCGGGCCGGCCGTCTTTCACCGTGAATGGACCCGCGCGGCGATCGCCGCAGCGAACGGTCTGGACGTAGGACCCGGCTAGCTCTCTGGCTCCAGCAACACAGCGGTGTCGAAGCAACTGTGGCTGCCGGTGTGGCACGCGGCACCCACCTGGTCGACCGCCAGCAGCACGGCATCGCCGTCGCAGTCCACCCGCACCGAATGCACATGCTGGGTGTGACCGGACGTCGCGCCCTTGACCCACTGTTCGGAGCGTGACCGCGAATAGTAAGTGGCCTCACGGGTTTCCAGGGTCCGCGCCAGCGCCGCATCGTCCATCCAGGCGACCATCAGTACGTCGCCGGTGCTGCGTTCCTGCACCACGGCGGTGAACAGTCCTTCGGCGTTGCGCTTGAGGCGCGCGGCGATCTCCGGGTCGAGCGTCATCGCACCGTGATCCCTTCTGCAGCCATGGCAGCCTTGACCTGTCCGATCGTCAGCTCGCGGAAGTGAAAGACGCTGGCCGCCAGCACCGCATCGGCGCCGGCGGCCACCGCGGGCGCGAAGTGTTCGGCCGCCCCGGCACCGCCGCTCGCGATCACCGGGACGGTGACCGCGGAGCGGACCGCTCGCAGCATGGCCAGATCGAAGCCGGCTTTGGTGCCGTCGGCGTCCATCGAGTTCAGCAGAATCTCCCCCACCCCGAGCTCGGCGCCGCGCGCCGCCCACTCGATCGCGTCGATGCCGGTCCCGCGGCGACCGCCGTGGGTGGTGACCTCCCAGCCCGACGGCGTCGGGGCCGACCCGTCGGGCACCGTGCGGGCATCGACGGACAACACGATGCACTGCGAGCCGAATTGTGTTGCCATCTCCGCCAACAGGTCTGGGCGGGCGATGGCGGCGGTGTTGACCGATACCTTGTCGGCCCCCGCCCGCAGCAATGTGTCGACGTCGGCCACGGTTCGCACGCCGCCGCCCACCGTCAGCGGGATGAATACCTGCTCGGCGGTGCGGCGGACCACCTCGAGCATGGTGGCCCTGCCCGACGACGACGCGGTCACGTCAAGGAAGGTCAGCTCGTCTGCGCCTTCGGCGTCGTAGGCCGAAGCGAGCTCGACCGGATCGCCCGCATCGCGCAAGTTCTGGAAGTTGACTCCCTTGACCACCCGCCCGTCATCGACGTCCAGGCAGGGAATCACGCGTACGGCAAGGTCGGTACCCGACTCCATGTCAGTAGTCCTCCGGATTGCCGGTGGCGCGCAGGATTTCGAGAATCTCGGCATGCGCGCCGGGTGCCGCGACCAGAACGGAACGCGACGAGGTGGTCCAGGGTTGACCGGTCAGGTCGGTAACAATGCCGCCTGCGGCCTCCACCAGCGCGACGCCCGCGGCGTGGTCCCAGATCTGACCACCGAAATGGATTGCGCCGCTGAGAATTCCGTCCGCAACATACGCGAGATCGATGCCCGTGGCGCCGTGCATGCGCAACCGCGACGACACCCGGCTCAGGTTTTCCAGCACCGCCAGCCGATACCGCCCGGGGAACCGGCCGCGCGAATCCGCGTTGAAGGTGCCGACCGCGATCAGCGAGTCGGCGAGCCCGACGGGCGTCAACAGTGGTTGCGGTACATCGTTTTTCAGCAGCGGACCGCCCTCAACGGTCGTGTAGCGCTCGTCGGTGAACGGCAACCAGGTCAGCCCCGCCACCGGTTTGCCGTCGTGCAGCAGCCCCAGCAGAATCGCGGCCATCGGCGACCCCGCGGCGTAGTTGAAGGTGCCGTCGACCGGGTCCAATACCCACACCCAGGGCGAGTCGATGGGCGTGCCGCCGAATTCCTCGCCGTGCACGCCGATTCCGGTCGCTTTTTCCAGCGCGGCAACAACCTGCCGCTCGATCGCCAGGTCAACGGCGGTCGCGAAGTCGTTGCCCTTCTTCCGCACCGCCGAATCGGCACGGTGGCCCGCGAGGAAAGGCTCCACGGCCGCATCGAGAATCACCGACGCCTCGGCCACCAGCGCGTTGAGGTCCATTATGGCCTTACTCCCGAACCGCGTCCAGGGCCTGCGGCAAGGTGAACCGCCCGGCGTAAAGGGCCTTGCCGACGATCGCACCCTCGACTCCGCGGTCGGTCAGTGTCGCGATGGCACGCAGATCGTCGAGACTGGACACCCCGCCGGAGGCGATCACCGGCGCATCGGTGCGATCGGTGACGCCGGCCAGCAGGTCGAGGTTCGGTCCACCCAACGTTCCGTCCTTGGTGACGTCGGTGACGACGAACCGCGAACATCCTTCGCTGTCAAGGCGTTCCAGCACCTCCCACAGATCGCCGCCGTCGGTTTCCCAGCCGCGTCCGCGCAATCGGTGTTGGCCATCGACGATCTGAACATCCAACCCGACGGCCACCTTGTCGCCGTGCTCGGCGATCGCCCGCGCGCACCACTGCGGATTCTCCAGCGCCGCGGTTCCCAGGTTGACCCGAGCGCAGCCGGTCTTCAGCGCCGCGGTCAGCGACTCGTCGTCGCGGATTCCGCCGGACAACTCCACTTTCACGTCGAGCTTGCCGACTACCTCGGCGAGCAGATCGCGGTTGGAGCCGCGGCCGAACGCCGCGTCCAGGTCCACCAGGTGGATCCATTCGCCGCCGTCGCGCTGCCAGCCCAGCGCGGCGTCCAGCGCTGACCCGTATTCGGTTTCGCTGCCGGCCTTGCCCTGCACCAGGCGCACGGCTCGGCCCTCGACCACGTCGACAGCGGGTAACAAGATCAGCGGCATCTACAGTCCCTCAACCCAGTTGCTCAGTACGGCCGCACCGGCATCGCCACTTTTCTCCGGATGGAATTGGGTGGCGGCCAGTGGCCCGTCCTCGACGGCGGCTAAAAACGGTACGTGGTGTGTGGCCCAGGTCAGCACGGCATCCGGTGCGCCTTCCCAGTGCTGCGCGGCATAGGAGTGCACGAAGTAGAAGCGGGCGGTGTCGTCGAGGCCCTTGAACAGTGCACTGCCGGAGCCGGATTTCACGGTGTTCCAGCCCATGTGCGGGATGACCGGGGCATCCAGCCGGGTGACGGCTCCGGGCCATTGGCCGCAGCCGGCGGCTTCCACCCCGAATTCCACGCCGCTCGCGAACAAGATCTGCATGCCGACGCAGACCCCCAGCACCGGGCGTCCCGCGGCCACTCGCTCGGCGATGATCCGTTCGCCGGCGATCTTGCGCAGGCCGGTCATGCACGCCTCGAAGGCACCGACACCGGGCACCACCAGCCCGTCCGCGGCTGCAGCCGCGCCCGCGTCAGCGGTGACTTCGACCGAGGCGCCGACACGCTGCAGGGCGCGCTGAGCCGATCGCAGATTGCCGGAGCCATAGTCCAGAACGACTACGGATTTCGCTGTCACAGAACACCTTTGGTGGACGGCACGCCCGACACGCGCGGGTCGGGTTCGACCGCCTGACGCAGCGCGCGGGCCACCGCCTTGTATTGCGCTTCGGTGATGTGGTGCGGGTCGCGCCCATACAGCACGCGCACGTGCAACGCGATGCGGGCGTTCATGGCCAGCGACTCGAAGACGTGCCGGTTGATAACGGTGTGATAGGGCACCGAGCTGCCGGCGATAGTGCTGTGCTGCAGGTGATCCGGTTCCCCGGTGTGCACGCAGTAGGGACGGCCGGACACATCGACGGCGGCGTGGGCCAACGTCTCGTCCATCGGGATGAACGCATCCCCGAACCGCCGGATGCCCTTCTTGTCGCCGAGGGCCTGTCCCAACGCCTGGCCCAGCGCGATCGCGGTGTCCTCGATCGTGTGGTGGCCCTCGATCTCGACGTCGCCCTTGGTGCGCACGGTCAGATCGAAGCTGGCGTGGCTGCCCAGCGCATGGAGCATGTGGTCGTAGAAGGGCACACCGGTGTCGATGCTGACCTGCCCGGTGCCGTCGAGGTCGAGCTCGATGACGATATCGGATTCCTTGGTGCGCCGCTCAATACGCGCGCGGCGGGTTGCTATCGCGGTCATGGTGCTCCTACGGGGCTGGGGGCTGGCGCCAGTTCGGTGGCTGCGATTTGGGCACAGGCTTTCAGGAACGCGTCATTCTCCTCGGCCAGTCCCGTGGTGGCACGCAGGTAGCCGGGAATCCCCACATCGCGGATCAGGACGCCGGCGTCCAGATAGCGCTGCCAGGTAGCGGGCGCGTCGGCGAATTCTCCGAACAGCACGAAGTTGGCGTCGCTGGGGATGACCCGAAAGCCCATGTTGATCAACGCTTTTGTGACTCGTTCGCGTTCGGCGATTAGGATGGCGACGCTGCCCAGGGTGTCGTCGGCATGCCGCAGTGCGGCGCGGGCGGCGGCCTGGGTGACCACCGACAGGTGATAAGGCAGTCGCACCAGCAGCATTGCGTCGATCACCGCGGGCGTGGCGACCAGATAACCGAGTCTGCCGCCGGCGAAGGCGAAAGCCTTGCTCATGGTGCGGGTGACGATGAGCTTCGTCGGATACTCCGCGACCAGCCCCACCGCACTGGGCTCCGAGGAGAACTCGCCGTAAGCCTCATCGACGATCAGGATCCCCGGCACCACGTCCAGCAGCCGCCGCAGGTCTGCCAGCGAAACACTTTGTCCGGACGGGTTATTGGGGCTGGCGATGAACACTACGTCGGGTCGATGCTCGGTGACGGCGGCCACGGCGGCGTCGACATCGAGGCCGAAGTCGCCGGCGCGGGGCGCTTCGAGCCATTCGGTACGGGTGCCGTCGGAGATGATCGGGTGCATCGAGTAGGACGGGACGAACCCGATCGCGCTGCGCCCCGGCCCGCCGAATGCCTGCAACAGCTGTTGCAGGATCTCGTTGGAACCGTTTGCCGCCCAGAGGTTTTCCACACCGAGTTGAGTACCGGTTTGCGCGGTGAGGTAGCCGGCCAGATCGCGGCGCAGGTCCACCGCGTCGCGGTCGGGGTACCGGTGCAGATCGACGGCCACCTCCTGCACCGATCGGACGACGTCGTCGACGAGAGCCTTGGTCGGCGGATGCGGGTTCTCGTTGGTGTTCAGCCGGACCGGGACGGCCAGCTGCGGTGCGCCGTACGGCGATTTGCCGCGCAGGTCGTCGCGCAGCGGCAGGTCTTCCAATGTCGGCTCGGGTTTCGTCATCGTTCGAACCTCCGCCGTACCGCCTCACCGTGCGCCGGCAGGTCCTCGGCCTTGGCCAGCGTGATCACGTGTCCAGAAACGTCTTTCAGTGCCGCCTCGGTGTAGTCGACGACGTGGATACCGCGTAGGAACGTCTGCACCGACAGGCCGCTGGAATGCCGGGCGCTGCCCGCCGTCGGCAACACGTGATTGGAGCCGGCGCAGTAGTCGCCGAGGCTTACCGGCGCGTAGGGGCCGACGAAAATTGCTCCGGCCGAACGTATTTGGCCCGCAACCCGCGCCGCGTCGGCAGTCTGGATCTCCAGATGTTCGGCGGCGTAGGCGTTGACGACGCTGATGCCGGCGTCCAGGTTGTCGACCAGGATGATCGCGGACTGGCGTCCACTGAGCGCGGCCGTCACCCGTTCGCGGTGCACCGTGGTCTGCAGCTGAGCCGCAACTTCGGTGTCGGTGGCGTCGGCCAGATCCTCGTTCGCGGTCACCAGCACGCTGCCGGCCATCTCGTCGTGTTCGGCCTGGCTGATGAGGTCGGCGGCCACATGGGCGGGATCGGCGGTGTGATCGGCCAGGATCGCGATCTCGGTGGGCCCGGCCTCGGCGTCGATACCGACCACCGAGCGGCACAGTCGCTTGGCGGCCGTGACGTAGATGTTGCCGGGCCCGGTGATCATGTCTACGGGCGCCAGCTCTGCCCCGTCGGTGTCGGTGCCGCCGTAGGCCAGCAATGCCACCGCCTGGGCACCGCCGACGGCCCACACCTCGTCGACGCCCAACAGCCGGGCCGCGGCCAGGATCGTCGGGTGCGGCAGGCCTTTGAACTGGCCCTGCGAGGACGCCTGCGGCGGGCTGCTCACCACCAGCGAGCCGACCCCGGCGGCCTGGGCGGGGACCACGTTCATCACCACGCTGGACGGGTAGACGGCGTTGCCGCCGGGGACATACAGGCCCACCCGTTCGACGGGGACCCACCGCTCGGTGACCGTCGCGCCCGGGCCGAGTGTGGTGGTGACGTCGGTGCGCCGCTGGTCGGCGTGCACAGCGCGGGTCCGTTCGATCATCGCCTGCAGCGCGTCGCGCACGGCGGGGTCCAGGGCGTCCAGCGCTGCCTGCAAAGCCGTATCGGGTACTCGCACGGCCGACGGGCGCACTCCGTCGAACGACTCCCCGAATTCCAGGGCCGCCTCGGCGCCCCGCTCGGCGACGGCCTCCACGATCGGCCGCACCTTCGGCAACACCGCCTCCACGTCGGCGCCACCGCGCGGCAATGCGGCCCGCAGCCGGGCCGCCGTCAACTCCGCACCCCGCAAGTCGATGCGGGTCATCACAGGTGGCGTGGTTGTCACAGCACCCATTGTCCCAGAGCAGCTCAAATGCATTTCCGACCGGTACTGTGCGCGTTATGTCTAGGAAAGATCATCCCAACAACGCGCCGGGTGTCCCGATGGTGTTTCCGGTCTGGTTCGAGAACCTCCAGGTCAAATACCTCAACCGCGCGCTAAGGCCGGTCGCGCGCTACCTGCCCGGCACCGGAACAATCGAGCATCACGGCCGCACGTCCGGCAAGCCGTACAAGACCATCGTCACCGCCTACCGCAAGGGCAACGTCCTGGCGATCGCGCTGGCCCATGGCAAGACCGACTGGGTCAAGAATGTGCTGGCTGCGGGCCAGGCGGACCTGCATTTCGCCCGGAGCGACGTGCACATCACCAACACTCGGATCCTCCCGGCTGGATACGACGGGCCCGACGCCGAGGGTCTGCCCCGGCTCGCGCGCCTGCAGTTGCCCCGCATGGCGGTGTTCGTCGGCGACATCGCCTGAGTTCTCGGTCGCTTACCGGTCTGCGGCCGGCGCGTCGAGTGTGCGATGAGGGCGTCGAGTGTGCGATGAGGGCGTCGAGTGTGCGATGAGGGCGTGATTCGGGCCTGCCAACCGCTCTGGACGCACCCGCGAAACCGCGGGCGCACTCTCGACGCCGCAGGGGCCGGCTAGGCCCTGGTGAAGACGGTCTTGCCGGTCATCGTCGGCCAGACGTCAGGGGCGTCGTCCCATCCGACGACGCGCTCGACCGCCGGGGCCAAGTCACAGCCGCCGGCCAGCAGTTCCAGCACCGGGGGTATCGCCGCGCGCGCGTTGACCCGCCCGGTGACGAACCTCACCCCCCGGGTGTACATCGGCAGCAGCGGCATCTCGACTTTCGGTTGGTAGTAGATCCCGGTGTCGGTGCACACACCGTCCGGCCAGGTCGCATGCAATGTCGCGGCCAGCAGCGTCGGATCGGCGGACGTGTGCACGGTGACCGGATAGGGATCCCAGGATTTGTCCGGCTTTGCCCGATCGTGGACCACCGCGCCGAGCTTTTCGGCGGCCGCGAGCCGCCCCGCATCGGTATCGACGTAGTCGACGTGGGCTCCCAGCGCGGCCGCAAACGCCGCCGCGTACAGCCCGATCGACAGCCGGCCGACCACCAGCACGCGGCGATCGGCCGGATCAAGGGCGGCCAATTCCGTCGCGTAGGGCCCGACGGCCCGCCAGCCGTCCGGGATGTTGTCCGACAGCGACGCGATAGCAATCGATCCGATGGCCTCGGGGACTCCGATGAGCATCGCGTCGGCATAGGGCACGAGCACCAAATCGGACATGAATCCGCCGCCGTTAACGCCGGCCAGCGGGCCAAGCCCGTACATCGCCATCAGCGGCACCGAACCGCACGAGCCCGTTGCGCCGCGACAGCATTGCGCGCAGTCGCCGCAGCTGATCTGAAACGGCACCACCACCCGGTCACCCACCCGGATCCCGCCGACGTCGTCACCCACTGCGACGACCTCGGCCAACCCCTCATGTCCCACGGCGTACCCGGGTGGCAGCGGTGCCTGGCCATGGGCGACCGCGACGTCGAGGTCGCAGCACGCCACCAGCAGGGGCCTGACCAGAGCCTGTCCTGGGGCGGTGATCTCCGGGTCACGCGTCTCGCACCACTCGTATCGCCCAGCCTCGGCAAAGGTCAGTTGTCTCATCTCAGCATTGTTGAGTGATCACTCAAGTATTGTCAATATGTGCCGAGACCCGATCGCAGTCGCGCAGCGCTGGTCGACAGTGCCGCCACCCTGTTCCGGCGCCAGGGCTATGCGGCGACCGGACTCAACCAGATCCTCGAGGAGGCCGGGGTCAAAGCCGGGTCGATGTATCACCACTTTCCGCGCGGCAAACAGCAGTTGGCCGCCGCGGTCGTCGAGACCCAGGGTGCGGCGATCGAGCAACTGCTGCATCGATTCCTGGCCACCGACCGATCCGTCGCCGACATCGTCGAGCGCTGGATCGACCTGCTGGTGGCAGGGCTGGCCGGCGACCAGCGCGACGGCTGCCCGATCGAGCCGATCGCCACCGAATCGGTGAATGCGAGCCCCTTGGTTCGCGCCGCCTCGGCGCGCGCCTTCCAGGGTTGGTGCACCGCGATCGAAGTTCGGCTTCGCTCCGAGGACTGGTCCGACGATGACGCGGAAAACGTTGCCCTGGCGGTGATCTCGTTGATCGAAGGAGCGCTGATCCTGTCCCGGATCGCCGGCGAACCGTCGGCGCTCAACGCCGCCAAACCCGCAGCCCGCGCCTTGCTACGCGGCTAGGGTCCACCCCCGAGTGTGCGTGCCGGGAGTTTGTTGTGCGCACAGGGCGAGATTCTGCGCATTTTTCCGCCACAGCCGCACCCTCGACGCCTTGACCGGCCCTCGAGGCCTTGACCGGTTACATATCCAGGCCGAGGTCGAGCACCCGCACCGAGTGCGTCAGCGCCCCGACGGCCAGGTAATCCACACCGGTCGCGGCGTAGGTCGCCGCCGACTCGAGGCTCAGCCCGCCTGAGGACTCCAACAGCACAGCAGGTGCCCGAGCGTCGCGACGCTGCACGGCTATCTGCGTCTGCCAGACCGGGAAGTTATCCAGCAGAATCAGCTCCGGCTTCTCGCCCAGCACCTCGTCAAGCTGCTCGAGCGAATCGACTTCGACCTCGCATGGCAGGTTGGGCGCGGCCTCACGCACCGCCCGCAATGCCTCGACCACCGACCCCGCGGCCGCCACATGGTTGTCCTTGATCAACGCGGCATCGCCCAGCCCGAGCCGGTGGTTGACCCCACCGCCGACCCGTACCGCGTACTTCTGCAGCGTGCGCAAGCCCGGCAGCGTTTTCCTGGTGTCGCGCACCTTGGCATTGGTGCCGCTCACGGCAGCTACCCAGGCTGCCGTGGCGGTAGCGATCCCCGACAGGTGACAGATCAGGTTCAGCATGGTGCGCTCCGCGGTCAGCAGGCCCCGGGTCTCGGCCTGCAGCGTCATCACTGACTGGCCGGGCCGCACTCGCGCACCGTCGTCGACGCGATCGAGTACCCGGTAAAGGTCGGCACCGATCACCTCGTCGAGCACCAACAACGCGATGTCCAGTCCGGCGACGACGCCCGCCTCCCGGGGCACTATCGACGCCGTCGCCCGCACGCCGTCGGGCACTGTCGCCAGTGTGGTGACGTCGGGGCCGTAGCACAGGTCCTCGTTCAGGCCGCGCCGGACGACGTCTCGAGCGACGGAAAACTCACCCTCGGACAGCGCCATCAGCACACCGCCGCCAAGGCTTCGGCGCGCACCGCGTTGCGGTCGTCGCCCAGCCGGACGACGATGCTGCGGGCCTGGTCCGGCGCGGCATCCGGATACTCGGCGCGGTGATGGCAACCCCGGCTTTCGTTGCGGGCCAAGGCAGCAGCGGCCACTGCGCGGGCGGTCAACGTCAGCGCCGCGTCTTCGACATCGCGCCGCCCGGCCACCGTGCGAACCCGGGCCTGCGACAGCGTTGCGGACAACCGGTGCAGCCCAAGGGAATTGCGTACGACCGAGGCGTCGGCGGTCATCGCCTCCTGCAGCGCACGGCGTGGTGACGCGATGTGCGTGATCGGCTCGGGCTCGGTCGCAGCCGATCGCCCGGCGGCCAACGCATGCACGGCCGCGGCCTGTCCGGCACGGCCACCCACGACCAGACCCTCCAGCAGGCTGTTGGACGCCAGGCGGTTGGCGCCATGCATCCCGGTCCGGGCCACCTCACCCGCGGCGAACAGGCCGGGCAGCTCGGTGTTGCCGTGCACGTCGGTGACCACACCGCCGCAGCTGTAGTGAGCCCCGGGAACGACCGGAATCGGTTGGCGGACAGGGTCGATGCCTGCGGCCCGGCAGGAGGCGGTGACATTCGGGAATCGCGTTTCGAAGCCTTCGATCGCCCGCGCGTCGAGGTAGACGCACGGGTCGCCGGTGGCCTTCAGCCGCGTGTCTATGGCGCCCGCGACGACGTCGCGCGGCGCCAGGTCACCCATGGGATGCACGCCCGCTGTCACCGAATTGCCTTGGCGGTCAATCAATATCGCACCTTCGCCGCGGATGGCCTCGGTGATCAGCGGGCGACGGCCATCGGCGCGTCCGGCGAACAGCATGGTCGGGTGGAATTGGATGAACTCGACGTCGGCGACGGGAAGGCCCGCCCACAGTGCCAGCGCGATGCCGTCCCCGGTCGATCCGTCGGGATTGGTGGTCGCGCTGTAGAGATGACCGAGCCCGCCGGAGGCCAGGATCACCGAGGGTGCGCTGATGACCCCGATTCCGTCCGGGTTGCCCACCGAGACCCCGGTCACCGCGGTCCCGTCGTGCAGGATTTGCAGTGCGACGTGGCCGCTGCGGATGTCCAGTATCCCGGCGGCGTGGTCAAGGGCGCGCTGGACCTCGGCGCCGGTGGCGTCGCCCCCGGCGTGCACGATCCGTCGCCGCGAATGCCCGCCCTCGCGGGTCAACGCCCACTGGCCCGGTTCCGATTCGTCGAATTGTGCTCCGTGTCCGACCAATTCGGTAACCGCGCGGTAGCCGTCGGCGACGATCGAGTACACCGCGTCGGGGTCGCACATTCCCGCGCCCGCGGCCAGGGTGTCGGCGACGTGCGCGTCGACCGAGTCGTCGTTGTCCGGCAGCACCACAGCGATGCCGCCCTGCGCGTAGTGCGTCGCGGTGACGCCATAGGTCCGGTCCGCCTTGTTGAGCACGACGACGCTGCGTCCGGCGCGATGGGCGGCCAGCGCGGCGGCCAAGCCCGCGACACCCGTGCCGATGACGACGACGTCGGCGCTGTGCGCCCAGCTGGAACGGGCCATCATTCGCCGCCGCCCGGCTGGCCGATCTCGATCATCCGCTGCACACTGCGCCGCCCGGCCGCCGCGACGTCCGGGGCGACGTGAACCTCGTCAGCACCCTCGACCAGGCAGCGCAACAGGGCCGCGGGGGTGATCATCTTCATGTACTTGCACGACGCACGGTCGTTGACCGCGCGGAAGTCGACTTCCGGCGCCGCCCTGCGCAACTGATGCAACATGCCGACCTCGGTGGCGACCAGAACCTGGCGGGCACGTGTGTGGTGGGCGGCGTCGAGCATGCCGCCGGTGGACAGGATCTTCACCCGGTCGGCCGGAAAGGCGCCTTCGCCGGCCAGGTACAAAGCCGAGGTGGCACAACCACATTCGGGGTGGACATACAGCTCCGCGTCCGGGTGGGCACGGGCCTGCTCGGCCAGCTCGTCGCCGTTGATCCCGGCGTGCACATGGCATTCACCGGCCCAAACGTGCAGGTTTTTGCGCCCGGTCATCCGGCGAACGTGTGCGCCGAGGAATTGGTCCGGGCAGAACAGCACCTCGCGGTCGGGGTCGATGGACTCGACCACTTCGACCGCGTTGGACGAGGTGCAGCAAATGTCGGTGAGCGCCTTGACGGCCGCGGTGGTGTTGACATACGAGACGACGACGGCGTCGGGGTGCTCGTCTTTCCAGGCATGCAGTTCGTCGGGGGTGATCGAGTCGGCGAGCGAACAGCCGGCCCGCTGATCCGGTATGAGCACGGTCTTGTCGGGACTGAGGATCTTGGCGGTCTCGGCCATGAAGTGCACGCCGCAGAACACGATGGTGTCCTCAGCTGCGTCGGCCGCAATGCGGGACAGCGCCAACGAGTCGCCGACATGGTCGGCCACGTCCTGAATGGCCGGCAGCTGGTAGTTGTGCGCCAATAGCGTGGCCCCGCGCAACTCGGTGAGTCGGCGAATCTCGGCGGCCCACAACGCATTACCCTCCACGCCGGTGTAGCCGGTGGGCGAATCGACGACGTCGGCAATCATGTCGTCGGCGAGCGAGTCCATGCGATTCACGACCGTCACGGCGGCCCCTTTCGGCGCTGGAGGTTTTCGACTTATAATCGAAAACATGCCCAATGGTAGCACCGCCCACGAAGCACTCGCGGTCGTATTCCAGGTTCAGCAGGCCACTGGCCAGGTTAAGGGAGCCCACCAAACAGCAAAACCGCAGCTTAACGTGCTGTTATGGCAGCGTGCCCAGCATCCGCAGCGCGGCGCATGGGCACTACCGGGCGGCCTGCTGCGCAACGACGAGGATCTGATCACGTCGGTGCGCCGCCAACTGGCCGAAAAGGTCGACGTGCAAGAGCTGACGCATCTCGAGCAACTCGCGGTGTTCTCCGATCCGCACCGGGTGCCCGGCGCCCGGATGATCGCGTCGACCTTCCTGGGCCTGGTGCCCTCCCCCGCCACGCCCGAACTACCGCCGGACACCTGCTGGCATCCGGTGAGCTCGCTCCCGCCGATGGCCTTCGACCACGGCCCGATGGTGACCCACGCCCGCGCCAGACTCGTCGCGAAGATGTCTTATACGAATATCGGGTTCGCCTTAGCGCCAAAGGAATTCGCGCTCTCCACGCTGCGTGACATTTATTCCGCGGCGCTGGGCCACCCGGTCGACGCGACGAACCTGCAGCGAGTGCTTGCCCGTCGCGGCGTCATCACGCAGACCGGCACCATCGCGCAGTCCGGACGCAGCGGAGGCCGGCCCGCCGCCCTGTACCACTTCACCGACTCGCGGCTGCGAGTCACCGACGAGTTCGCCGCGCTGAGGCCCCCCGGGCCCTAGGCCGGCTTTGGACCGCTTTGAATCGCGCCCACCTGCAATTACCGAGACTCCCGCACCCCGAGCAGCGGTACGTTGGATGGCAATGTCGACGCCGGCGTGGGGCGCCGGCGGGAGAAAATGGCTCACAGCGCGGCCATGACGTTTTGGTTACCCGCCGTTCATGCGCGAAAATGCCGTACGGCCTAGAAGGGATCTCAATGGTTGAGCTCGGCAATTTGGCGGGGGCGAGCGGCGCGGAGTGGATCGGTCGGCCGCAGCATGAGCAATTGCAGCGCAAGGCACGTCCGCTGTTGCCCTGCGACGACCCCTTCTACCAGCCGCCCGACGGCTTTCAACACGCCGAACCGGGCGCCGTGCTGCGCTCCCGCTGCGTCGAGGTCGCCTTCCTGGGGGTGATTCCCCAGCCCGTCACCGCCGTCCAGCTGCTCTACCGCACCACGGACATGCACGGCGTTGCGGAAGCGGCCGTGACCACCGTGATCGTCCCGGCTGAACGCGCTCCGGGGCGGACCACCCCACTGCTGTCGTATCAGTGCGCGATCGACGCCATGTCGTCGCGCTGTTTCCCGTCGTACGCGCTGCGCAGAAGGGCCAAGGCTCTCGGTTCGATCGCCCAGTTGGAGCTCCTCATCGTGGCCGCCGCCCTCGCCGAGGGCTGGGCGGTGTCAGTGCCCGACCACGAAGGCCTTCGCGGCATGTGGGGGGCGCCCTACGAACCGGGCTATCGCATCCTGGACGGCATCCGCGCCGCCCGGAACTCAGAACATGTCGGAATAACCCCATCCGCGCCGATCGGACTCTGGGGATACTCGGGTGGCGGGCTGGCCAGCGCCTGGGCCGCCGAAATGTGCAGCCAATATGCACCAGAGCTGGACATCGTCGGGGCGGTGCTGGGCTCACCCGTCGGCGACCTGGGCCATACCTTCCGCCGGCTCAACGGCGGCTTCCTGGCGGGCTTGCCTGCGATGGTGGTGGCCGCGCTCGCGCACATCTACCCGGGCCTGGACCGCGTCATCAAGGAACACACCAACGCCGAGGGCCGCGCACTGCTGGACAGCCTGGAAAACATGACCACGGTGGGCGCGGTCTTGCGGATGGCGGGCAAAAACATGGGCGACTATCTCGACGAACCGCTGGAGGACATCCTGTCCAGTCCCGAGGTCACCCATGTCTTCGACAGCATCAAGCTGGGCGCCGCGGTACCGGCACCGCCGGTCTTGATCGTGCAGGCCGTGCACGACTACCTCATCGACGTCCACGACATCGACACGCTTGCCCACGCCTATTCGGCCGGGGGCGCCAGCGTCAGCTACCACCGCGACGCGTTCAACGAGCACATGCTGCTGCACCCGCTGTCCGCCCCGATGACGCTGCGTTGGCTTACCGACCGATTCGCCCGCCGACCGGTGCAGGACCATCTGCTCAGGACCGTCTGGCCGACGATGTTCAACCCGATGACCTACGCCGGCATGGTGCGACTGGGCATCATCGCCGCCAAGGTCATCACCGGCCGAAAGATCCGCCGCCGACCGCTATGAGACGGCGGCCTCGGGAGCATCCGGCTCGATCGCCAGCGGGGGCGAGTGGTCCTCTAACGGCACAGCTCCCAGGTCGTCGCGGGCATTGCCGGCCGCGAGCACCGCATACACCAGGGCCGCGATGGCGGCGGGCCACACGAGCGTGATCGCCACCTGCAGCGGCCCGTGCCCGAAGAACACCGGCGGCGCCTCGACGACGTAAGCCACCGACGGGTGGCCCAACAGCGGTACCGCATCGACGTTCAACGCGCCGTACCGCAGCCGCACCAGCAGCGCCCCGACGCCCGACGCGGCCACCGCGGCGATCACCATGCCGATCGACACCGCGACGACCATCGCCGGCCCGCGCAGCCGGCGCCACTGCCATACCAGCACCGGCGTCACCACCGCCAGCACGGTCAGTAGCCCCAGCATCAGGCAGGGTAGGTCGAAGAAGTGGTCGGATTCGGTGCCCAGATAGTCATGCACCCGCTCGCCCGAACGCGTCATCGCCACCACCACATGGATCGGCGGGGCGATCCACGCCCACAAGGCACCGATGACGATGCCCGTCAGCACGAGCCCGAGCACCGCGATGCCGGTCCCGCGGGGTCGCGACGGCGCGGGCGGGCCCACCGGTTCTGGCGTCATGGTCTCCACATGTTCGGTCACCGCTGAGTCTCCAGGTCGGCCGAGTCGACCTCGCCATGGCGTGAGCAGCGTGCCCGCCAGCCGTCCGGACGAACCTGGACGACCATCCGGCGCCCGCACTCCGCACAGAACCGAGGGGGTTCGAGGCCCAATTGGGCGGCGGTAGGCACCGTCGTGCCCCCTAATTCGCCGGTGTAGACGTTGTAGACGCCGGCGCCGACCGGCGCGCCCAGATCCCCAACCACAACTCTCAAACCTAGCGACAAGCTGGCTTACAAGCTGGCATTGAGCGCTTTGATGGGCATCTGCAGGTCGTCGAGCAGCTGCAGGTCGGCTTCGGCCGGGCGGCCCAACGTGGTCAGGTAGTTCCCGACGATCACGGCGTTGATGCCGCCCAGGATGCCCTGCTTGGCGCCGAGGTCGCCCAACGTGATCTCACGGCCACCGGCGAACCGCAGCATCGCGCGCGGCAACGCCAGCCGGAATGCGGCCACCGACTTCAACGCCTCGCTCGCCGGCAGCACCTCCAGGTCGCCGAACGGCGTGCCGGGGCGGGGGTTGAGGAAGTTCAACGGCACCTCGTCGGGCCCCAATTCGGCGAGCTCGGCGGCAAATTCCGCGCGCTGCTCGAGCGTCTCGCCCATGCCCAGGATGCCGCCGCAGCACACCTCCATGCCGGCGTCGCGCACCATCGACAGCGTCTGCCAGCGCTCTTCCCACGTGTGGGTGGTGACGACGTTGGTGAAGAACGAGCGCGCGGTCTCCAGGTTGTGGTTGTAGCGGTGCACGCCCATCTCCGAGAGCTGCTCGACCTGCTCGGCGGTGAGCATGCCCAGCGAGCAGGCGATATTGATCTCGACCTCGTCGCGAATGGCCTCGATACCGGCCGCGACCTGGGTCATCAACCGCTGGTCGGGGCCCCGCACCGCGGCGACGATGCAGAACTCGGTGGCGCCGGACTTGGCGGTTTGCTTGGCCGCCTCGACCAGGCTGGGAATGTTGAGCCACGCGCTGCGCACGGGCGAGGCGAACAGCCCGGACTGCGAACAGAAATGGCAGTCCTCCGGGCAGCCGCCGGTCTTCAGGCTGATGATGCCCTCGACTTCGACGTCGGGGCCGCACCAGCGCATCCGCACCTCGTGGGCCAGCCCCAGCAGCTCCTCGAGCCGGTCATCGGCCAGCTGCAGCACCTGCAGTACCTGGTCCTTGCTCAACCCCACGCCGCGCTCGAGCACCTGCTCGCGGGCTACGGCCAGAATGTCCGCCGCGCCGCCGGCTTCGGTTGTCGGTCGAGTTGCCGCTTGAGTCACCAGGTACTCCCCTGCATCGTTGCCGTGTGCGTACGCCACACGTGCGCCACCGGTCATGGCAGCCATAGAAAATTGCGTTCAAAGTAGGGTAACGGCCGGAGAACGCGAGGACCGCAGGGGTATACGACCACCATGACTGCGCCGCTGTTCGGCGGTTAAAGCGGGTGCTCGACGCGTTTGTCGCCGTCCCAGCGGCGCAAGCCCGCGAAACTCCCGTCGATCTGCGCCGGCCGGCCCCCGATCCGCAGCGCGCGATCGAGCTGCGCGTCACCGACCCGGCGACCGACCGTCACGTGTGCGGTCCACTGGCCAGGCAGCGAATTCGGCATGGCGGCGGGTGTCAGGTGCGGGCGACATAGCCGGTGCACCTCAGCGTGCAGGCTGAGCAGCTCGCTGGTGGGCACGATCAGCCGGGCGAACACGGCGGCCGCACCGCCGAAGAGCACTGGGGCGCCGACCGTGCACGTCAGCGGCAACCGTTGGACGACCGGCCTCAGCAGCTCGTCAACGGCGGGATCGATGTGTTCGGCGACGGCCAGCGTCACATGGGGCCGGCCGGCCGGCTTCTGGCGGGCAATCCCGTCGCCGGACAAGCCGTCCCAGACGCGGCGGATCGCGGCCTCGGTGTCGGGGTCGAAGAGCAGCTCGATCGAATGGACCATCAGCCGACCAGCGTGGTGACCCAACCGCGGTCGAACGCCGCGGCGCTCATCGTCGCGAAATCCGCCGGGCCCAGGGTTCCGGCCCCCGCCGGCAGCGCGGCGCGCACCGGTGCCAGCCGGGTCAGCGCGGACCGGTTCGAGGTCTCCACCAATCCAGGCTGCCGCGGCCAGCTGCCGATCACCAAGCCAGTGCACGAAAGAGATTGTCCAGCAAGGGATTCCAAGGTAAGCGCGGTGTGGTTCAGGGTGCCCAACTCCGCGGAGGCCACCAGCAGCACCGCGGCACCCAAGTCGACGGCCAGATCGCGCAGGGTGACGCCCGCGTCGGCGAGTTCGACGAGCAGCCCGCCGGCACCCTCGACCAGGGTGAGCCGGCCGGGCCGGTCCAGATGGCGAATGAATTGCAGCATCTCATCGCGGCTGGGCAGCGTCATCCAGGCCTGCTCCGCCGCGGCGGCGGGCGCCAGCGGTTGCGGATATCGCGCCAGCCCGGCGACCGCCGTCACCCCGGACAGCCGGGCCACCTCGGCCAGGTCGTCATCACCGGAATCGGTGCCGGTCTGGATGGGTTTGCACACCGCCACGTCGATGCCCGCCTGACGGGCGTGTGAGGCCAGGGCCGCAACGGTGATCGTCTTGCCGACCCCGGTGTCGGTGCCCGTGACGACCAGGACGGTCAACGGCGCGCCTTAAACAAGCCCGGAAAGCACGTCGGTCAGCACCCGCCTGGCCACGTCGAGTTCGGCGGCGTCCAGGGAGGCCCGCGCCGTCAGTCGGAGCCGCGATGTTCCGGCGGGCACGGTGGGCGGCCGGAAGCAGCCCACCCGCACGCCCGCGTCCAGGCAGGCGGTCGCGGCGGCCAGCGCCACTTCCGGATGTCCCAGGATCACCGACACGACCGCCGACGTCGGTACCTCGGCGACGTCGCAGATGTCGGCCAGCTCGCGCGCATGCCGCAACACCGCATCCGGGCGCCACGGCTCGGCCGCCACGACGTGCAGCGCCGCCAGTGCGGCACCGACCGCCGCCGGCGCCAGGCCGGTGTCGAAGATGAACGGCCGGGCCGCGTCGATCAGGTGGGCACGCACTTCGGCGGGCCCGAGCACCGCCCCGCCTTGACTGCCGAGCGCCTTGGACAGTGTCGTGGTCATCACGACGTCGGGCGCACCGGCCAGCCCGAGCTCGTACAGCAGGCCCCGGCCGCCGCCGCGCACCCCGAGCCCGTGCGCCTCGTCGACGACGAGCAGGGCCCGGTGACGACGGCAGACGTCGTGCAGCTCGCGGACGGGAGCCAGCGTGCCGTCGGCGCTGAACACCGAGTCGGTGATGACGACGGCGCGCTCCTCGTCGCGGGCCGCCAGCGTCGCTTCCACCGCGCCGACGTCGCGATGCGGCGTCACCACCACGCGCGCCCGCGACAGCCGGCACGCATCGACCAGCGATGCATGCGAGTGGGCGTCGGACACCAGCAGCGCGCCCGGGCCGGACAGGCCGACGACCGCCCCGAGGTTGGCCGTGTATCCGGAGGAGAACAACAATGCCGCGGAGGCGCCGACGTAGTCGGCGAGCTCGGATTCGAACTGCTGATGCAGCTCGGTGTCGCCGGTCACCAGGCGAGAACCGGTGGCGCCTGCCCCCCAAATGCGTAGTGCCGCAACGCCACCGTCGATGACGTCGGGGTGCTGGGACAGACCGAGGTAGTCGTTGGACGCCAGGTCCAGCTCGGTCGCGACGGCAGGACGCGGCCGCAGCGAGCGACGCAGCCCCGCCTGCCGGCGTTGTTGGTCCACCGCGTTCAGCCAGGCCAGCGGTGACGTCTCGATCGGTGCCTTCATCGTCCTAAAGACTACGAGAGCCGGTGAGCCCGGCGACCTCGACCATCGCCGAGGCGATCTGGGCGATCTCGTGGGGAGTGCAGATGAACGGCGGCATCGCGTAGACCAGGTTGCGAAACGGCCGTAGCCAGACGCCCTTGTCGAGTGCCGCCGGGGTGGCGACGGCCAGGTCGACCGGCTGCTCGCATTCGATGACCCCGATGGCGCCGCACACCCGGACATCGGCCACACCGGGCAGTGTGCGGGCGGGTTCGAGGCCGTCAGCCAGCCCGGCCCCGATGTCGGCGACGCGCGACCGCCAGTCCTGGGACAACAGCACCTCGACGCTGGCCACCGAGACCGCGCAGGCGAGCGGATTGGCCATGAACGTGGGGCCATGCATCAGCGCCCCCGCCTCGCCGGAGCTGATGGTGTGGGCGATATCGGTGCTGCACAAGGTCGCGGCCAGGCTGAGATATCCGCCGGTCAGCGCCTTGCCCACACACATGATGTCCGGGCTGACATCGGCGTGGTTCGCGGCGAACAGTTCACCGGTGCGGCCGAAGCCGGTCGCGATCTCGTCGAAAATCAGCAGCACGTCATGCCGGCGGCAGATGTCGCGCAGGTCGCGCAGGTAGCGGGGATCGTGGAACCGCATGCCGCCTGCGCCCTGCACGACGGGTTCGACGATCACCGCCGCCAGTTCGGTCGCGTGCTGCGTGAGTTGCTCCTCGAACGCCACGCTGTAGGCACGGTCATAGTCGCGCGGCACCTGCGGGGCGAAGACCTGCCGGACCAGGATGTCGGTCCACAGCGAGTGCATGCCGCCGTCGGGATCGCAGACGCTCATCGGCGTGAACGTGTCGCCGTGATAGCCGCCCCGCCAGGTCATCAGCCGGTGCTTGCGGGGCCGGCCGCGGCTGCGCCAGTACTGCAGCGCCATCTTCACCGCGACCTCCACCGACACCGAGCCGGAGTCGCTGAAGAACACCGTCTCCAAACCGGCCGGGGTGAGGTCCACCAACAGCTGGGCCAGCCGGGCCGCCGGTTCGTGGGTCAGCCCGCCGAACATGACGTGGTTCATGACACCCAACTGGGCGGTCAGCGCGGCGTCCAGGACTGGGTGGCCGTGACCATGAATGGCGGTCCACCAGGAGCTCATCGCGTCGAGCGCCTCGATCGGTGCGCCGTCCCGGACCAGCGTCAGCCAGGCCCCGCGCGCACCCACCGCGACTACGGGCGCAACGGATTCGGCGCCGATGGTGCTGTAGGGATGCCACAGGTGCGCGGCGTCGATCGCGCTGATTTGCTCGGGCGTCAACCCGGGTGTCGCCGCAGGCATAGAAACCGAGCGTAAAGCAGCCGGGTCGCACAAATCCCGGCCATCGGGGAGCATCTATCGGCATGGCATCGCCGCACCGGTCCGACGATCTTCACCAGGGTGACCCCGTCGAGGACCCACCGGCGTCGTATGAGCCCGTGAACTCGGACGACGCGCTGCCGTACGACGACTATGAAGCCGAACACCGGCCGCCCCCGACGCTTCGGCTCCGGCTCGCGCCCTGGGACGTGATCTCCACGGCCCTGCTCTTGACGCTGCTCGTCGTGCTGGCCACGGCCACGAACTGGCCCTGGCGCCTCTACGGCTTCCTCTCGGACGTGTGCACCGGAGAGACCTGCGGCCTGGTGCCCTTCGGCGTCGACAATTACATCTACCCCGTGGTGTGGGGCGGCATCGGTGCGGCGATCGCCGCGGCCGGGGTCGGCCCGTTCGTGTCGCTGCTGAAGGGCTGGTACATGTCCTTCTGGCCGGTGCTGTCCCTGACGATCCTGATGGTGAGTTCGGTGGTCGGCGACTCCCTCACCCTCTTCAGCGAACGTTATTGGCACTAACGGCGCCGTTGGCCGTCCGCGGCGTACCGTGCTGGCCGCGCCGCTAGCTGAGACCGAAATCACAACTGCGCATACGGAATTCGGCGCTGGAATCACCATCCGGTCACGTTCCGACAAATAATCCCGCAGCGGCCTCACCAGCTATTTTCCCGGTGCAACTTCTGATGTAAATGTGTCTGTAGTGACTGGTGTGATTCCACGACGTAGAGGTCGTCTCACAAGTCATGGGGGCGACGCGCTATCACCGCGCGGATGCCGCCAACAGACGAGAGGTTTGGAACTGAACATGAAACGCATATACGCCTTCGCCGTCGGCCTGGCCATCGCAGCGGCCCCGCTGGTCGCGCCCGTCGTAGCCAGCGCTGACCCCGGCACCCGGCCGATGGACAACTCCCAGCAGGCCACTGACGTCGTGGTCATGCGCGGCCTTTCGCAGCGTGGCGTGCCGTTCTCGTGGGCCGGCGGCGGCATCAACGGCCCAACCCGCGGCACCGGCACGGGCATCAACACCGTCGGTTTCGACGCCTCGGGCCTGATGCAGTACGCCTACGCCGGTGCCGGCCTCAAGCTGCCGCGTTCCTCGGGCGCGATGTACCGGGTCGGCCAGAAGGTGCTGCCGCAGCAGGCGCAGAAGGGCGACCTGATCTTCTACGGCCCCGAAGGCACCCAGAGCGTCGCGATGTACCTGGGCAACAACCAGATGCTCGAGGTTGGCGACGTCGTGCAGGTCTCGCCGGTGCGCGCCAACGGTATGGCCCCCTACCTGGTCCGGGTGCTGGGCGCCCAGACGACGCCCGCCCAGCAGGCGCCGCTACAGCAGCTCCCGGCGCAGCAAGCACCGGCACAGCAGATCCCGGCCCAGCAAGCGCCGCTGCAGCAACTGCCGACGCAGCAGACGCCGCTGCAGCAGGTCCCGACCCAGCAGACGCCGCTGCAGCAAGTGCCGACGCAGCAGGCCCCACTACAGCAGCTGCAGGGCCAGGTGCCGTTACAGCAGGTGCCGAGCCAGCAAGCGCCGCTGCAGCAAATCCCGACCCAGCAGGTGCCGCTGCAGCAGATCCCGACCCAACAGGTGCCGTTGCAGCAAGCTCCCTACGGCACCACGCGGTAACCCGCCCGGTTTTCTCCGGGCCCCCGAACAACCACCACTTGCTCCCTCGCCGCCGGCATCCCCGCTCGGCGAGCCCGCTGAGCAGCCTCGTCTCCCGATGCGAGCGCTCAGGAGCAAGTGGTGGTTTTCGGTAAATTGGCGGTCAACCATGCTGATTTGTCACCGCCCTGTGTCCGCCGACGCCCGCCCAGCCCGGAGTCGGTGAGATGAGAACGCGGTCGGCAGGCTTCTATCGTTACGATCTCGACGGCTTGCGTGGTATCGCAATTGCGCTGGTCGCGGTGTTCCACGTCTGGTTCGGGCGGGTCTCCGGCGGCGTGGACGTTTTCCTGGCGCTGTCCGGATTCTTCTTCGGCGGCAAGATTCTGCGCGCTGCCCTCGACCCGGCGGTTTCACTCTCGCCGGCCGCCGAGACGATCCGGCTCGTCCGCCGCCTCGTCCCCGCCCTGGTGGTCGTCCTCGCCGCATCCGCGGTGCTCACGATCCTGGTACAACCGGAGACCCGCTGGGAGACCTTCGCCGACCAGAGCCTGGCCAGCCTCGGCTACTACCAAAACTGGGAGCTGGCCAACACCGCCTCGGATTATCTGCGCGCGGGCGAAGCGGTCAGTCCACTGCAGCACATCTGGTCGATGTCGGTGCAGGGCCAGTTCTTCGTCGCCTTCCTGCTGCTGATCACCGGCTGCGCCTATCTGTTCCGGCGCCCACTCGGCACGCATGCGCGAACCGGTTTCGTGGTCCTGCTGAGCGCGCTGACCGTCGCCTCGTTCGTCTACGCGACCATCGCGCACCAGGACAACCAGACGACCGCTTACTACAACAGCTTCGCGCGGGCATGGGAGATGTTGCTGGGCGCGCTCGTCGGTGCGCTGGTCCCCTACATACGCTGGCCGATGTGGCTGCGTACCGCCGCCGCGACGGTCGCGCTGGCGGCAGTCATGTCCTGCGGTGCCCTGATCGACGGCGTGGCCGAATTCCCCGGGCCGTGGGCGCTGGTGCCCGTCGGGGCCACCATGCTGATGATCCTGGCCGGCGCCACCCTGCCGAGCCGGCCCGACACCGCCGATCGAATGCCACTGCCGAACCGGCTACTGGCCACCGGGCCGCTGGTGGCGCTCGGCACGATCGCATACTCGCTGTACCTGTGGCACTGGCCGCTGCTCATCTTCTGGCTCTCCTACACCGGCCACCGGCATGTCGACTTCGTCGAAGGTGCGGCGGTGCTGCTGGTGTCCGGACTGCTGGCCTACCTGACCACTCAGCTCGTCGAGGACCCACTGCGCTCCCGGGCCTCGCCGTCGCCCACACCCGCCGAGCCACTGCCATGGCGGTCGCGGCTGCGCCGGCCGACCATGGCGTTGGGAGCGACGGTGGTGCTGCTGGCCGTCACGCTGACCGCAACGGCATTCACCTGGCGCCAGCACGTGACGGTGCTGCGGGCGGCGGGCAAGGAGCTCAGTGTGCTCAACCCGCAGGACTATCCCGGCGCCCGCGCTCTGACCGAACACGTGCGGGTGCCCGCGCTGCCGATGCGGCCCTCGGTGCTGGAGGTCAAGCAGGACCACCCGGCGTCGACCAGGGACGGGTGCATCAGCGACTTCGTCAACCCGGCGGTGGTCAACTGCATCTACGGCGACCCGGCCGCCACCCGCACCATCGCGCTGGCCGGCGGGTCGCACGCCGAGCACTGGCTGCCCGCGCTGGACCTGCTCGGGCACGCGCATCACTTCAAAGTTGTGACCTATCTCAAGATGGGCTGCCCGCTGTCCACCGAGCAGGTCCCGCTGATCATGGGCAACAACGCCCCGTATCCGCAGTGCCGTGAATGGGTGCAGCGGACCATGGCCGAGCTGGTCTCCGATCGGCCCGACTACGTGTTCACCACCACGACCCGGCCGTGGAACATCAAGAGCGGCGATGTGATGCCCGCCACGTATATCGGGATCTGGCAAACGCTCTCCGACAACAACATTCCGATTCTGGGGATTCGGGACACGCCGTGGCTGGTCAAAAACGGCCAACCGTTCGACCCGGCGGACTGTCTGGCCAAGAAGGGCGGAAACCCGCAATCGTGCGCGGTCAAGCGCTCCGATGTGCTGGCCGATCGCAACCAAACCCTGGATTTCGTCGAGCAATTCCCGCTACTCAAGGTGCTCGACATGTCGGACGCGATATGCCGTGCCGACGTCTGCCGCCCGGTCGAAGGAAATGTGCTGATCTATCACGGCGCTCACCACATCACCCCGACCTACATGCGCACCATGGCCCATGAACTCGGTCGGCAAATCGCGGTAGCAACCGGATGGTGGTGAAGCACCGCTCCGCTCTCCCCGCCGTCCGCTCGCGGATAAGGTCGACACATGCCGTCCACCAACCCGGTTTCCCAGTCGGCTTCCAAGCCGGACGTAGCGCCGGGCGCTGCGTCACCTGAAAACGGCTCACCCCCCCTGCGCACCGTCTGGCCGGGCAACGCGTACCCGCTGGGAGCGTCCTATGACGGAGCGGGGACGAACTTTTCGCTTTTCTCCGAGATCGCCGAGCGGGTCGACCTGTGCCTGATCGACGAACGCGGCGACGAGACGCGTATCCCCCTGGACGAGGTCGACGGCTACGTCTGGCACGCCTACCTGCCGAACATCGCCCCGGGTCAGCGCTACGGATTTCGTGTGCACGGCCCATACGATCCGGCGGCCGGCCACCGGTGTGACCCGAGCAAGCTGCTGCTCGACCCGTACGGGAAGTCCTTCGACGGCGATTTCAACTGGGGTCAGGCGCTGTTCTCCTACGACCTCAAAGCCGTCGACCTCGACGGCGATACGGCGGCCACCGGCACTCCGCCGATGATCGACTCGCTGGGCCAGACCATGACCAGCGTGGTGATCAACCCGTTCTTCGACTGGGCCTTCGATCGAGCGCCGCTCACCCCGTATCACGAGACCGTGATCTACGAGGCCCACGTCAAGGGCCTGACGCAGACGCACCCGGGCATCCCGGAAGGACTACGCGGCACCTATGCCGCCCTGGCCCACCCCGCGATCATCGATCACCTCAAGTCGCTCAATGTCACCGCCCTGGAGCTGATGCCGGTACACCAGTTCATGCACGACCAGCGGCTGCTGGACCTAGGACTGCGAAACTACTGGGGCTACAACACGTTTGGCTTCTTTGCGCCGCACTACCAGTACGCGTCGAACCGGCAGGCCGGTAGCGCGGTGGCCGAATTCAAGATGATGGTGCGCAGCCTGCACGCGGCGGGCATCGAGGTCATCCTCGACGTGGTCTACAACCACACCGCCGAAGGCAATCACCTGGGCCCGACCATCAACTTCCGCGGCATCGACAACGTCGCGTACTACCGGCTGGTCGACGAGGACCTGCGGCTGTACAAGGACTACACGGGCACCGGCAACAGCCTCAACGCCCGCCACCCGCACGTCCTGCAGCTCATCATGGACTCGCTGCGCTACTGGGTGACCGAAATGCACGTGGACGGGTTCCGGTTCGACTTGGCCGCCACGCTGGCCCGCGAGCTGCACGACGTGGACCGGTTGAGCGCGTTCTTCGATCTGGTGCAACAGGATCCGATCGTCAGTCAGGTCAAATTGATCGCCGAGCCTTGGGATGTCGGCGAGGGCGGGTACCAGGTCGGCAACTTCCCGGGTTTGTGGACCGAGTGGAATGGGAAGTACCGCGATACTGTGCGCGACTACTGGCGGGGCGAGCCCGCAACCCTTGGCGAGTTCGCTTCCCGGCTGACCGGGTCGTCGGACCTCTATGAGGCGAGCAGCCGGCGGCCCAGCGCCAGCATCAACTTCGTCATTGCCCACGACGGCTTCACGCTCAACGACCTGGTCTCCTACAACGAGAAACACAATTTCGCGAACGGCGAGGACAACCGCGACGGCGAAAGCCACAACCGGTCGTGGAATTGCGGCGTCGAGGGGCCCACCGACGACCCGGACATCCTGGAGTTGCGCTGCCGCCAGATGCGCAACTTCTGGGCCACGCTGATGGTCAGCCAGGGCACACCGATGATCGCGCACGGCGACGAGATCGGGCGCACCCAACAGGGCAACAACAACGTCTACTGTCAGGACAGCGAATTATCTTGGATGGACTGGTCTTTGGTGGACAAGAATGCCGATCTGCTGGCCTTCGCCCGCAAGGTCACCAGACTTCGCAGGAAACATCCGGTGTTTCGCCGGCGCAGGTTTTTCGAGGGTGAGCCGATTCGGAGCGGCGACGAGGTCCGCGACATCGCCTGGCTCACCGCAGGCGGCCGCGAGATGACACACGACGACTGGAACCAGGGCCTGGACAAGTGCGTCGGAGTTTTTCTCAACGGTGACGCGATCACCGCTCCCGATGCGCGCGGCGAGCGGGTGGTCGACGACTCATTCCTGTTGTGCTTCAACGCCCATAAACGCGCCGTGGATTTCGTTACTCCGCACGACGATTACGCGCAGCAGTGGACCGCGGAGCTGGACACCAACCATCCCGCCGGGGCCGCCGAGCTGATTGTCGCGGCCGAAGAAAAGATCACCGTGCCGGGCCGCTCGGTGCTGATTCTGCGTAAGACCGCCTGACATATGACTTTTCCGGTGCTGTCTACCTACCGGTTGCAGCTGCGTGGTCCAGCCAGCGGATTCGGGTTCACCTTCGCCGACGCCGAGAACCTGCTCGGCTACCTTGACGAACTCGGGGTGTCGCATGTGTACCTGTCCCCGATCATCACGGCCGCGCGTGGCTCCAGCCACGGCTACGACGTCACCGACCCGACGACGGTGTCGGAGGAGCTGGGCGGTCCCGACGGCCTGGCGCGGCTGTCGGCCGCGGCCCGGGCCCGCGGCCTGGGACTGATAGTCGACATCGTGCCCAATCACGTCGGGGTCGACCAGCCCGAGCAGAACGACTGGTGGTGGGACGTGCTGCGCCATGGGCGCTCGTCGGATTACGCGGCGTACTTCGATATCGACTGGGACCTCGACGAGAGCGGCCGGATTGTGCTGCCAGTCCTGGGTTCCGACGACGATGTCGCCGACTTACAGGTCGACGGCGAGCTGCTGCGGCTCGGCGACCTCGCGCTGCCCATCGCCCCGGGCACCGGGCAGGGCTCCGGACCAGAGGTGCACGACCGTCAGCATTACCGGCTGGTGGGCTGGCGCAATGGCGTGGTGGGCTATCGCCGGTTCTTCTCCATCACCTCGCTGGCCGGGTTGCGCCAGGAGGAACGCGCGGTGTTCGACGCCAGCCATGCCGAGGTCGCGCGATGGTTCAGCGAAGGACTTGTCGACGGGGTGCGCATCGACCATCCCGACGGATTGGCCGATCCCAGTGGGTATTTGGTGTGGCTGCGCGACCTGCTGGGTCCCGACGCCTGGATCGTGATCGAGAAGATCCTGGCCGTCGACGAGGCGCTGGAGCCGACGCTGCCGATACACGGCACGACCGGCTACGACGCACTGCGCGAGGTGGGCGGGGTCTTCGTCGATCCCGCCGGGGCGACCGCGCTGACCGAACTGGTCGACTCGGCCGGAGTGGATTACCACGCGCTGCCAATCATGTTGGCGGACCTGAAAATCCACGCGGCCACCGACACGCTGGCCAGCGAACTGCGCAGGCTGTGCCGGAGCATCGCCGCGACGGCCGGCGCCGATCATCGGCTGCTGCCCGATGCGGTCGCCGCACTGCTCAGCCACATCGAGGTCTACCGCTCCGACTACCCCGGCCTGGCCGCGGTGTTGTCCACCGCGCTGGCCGAAACCCAAGCGGCACAACCAGAACTGGGCCCGGCGCTGGAAGTGATCGCCACGGCGCTGGCCCGCGGCGGCGAGGCCGCCACGCGGCTGCAACAACTGTGCGGCGCGGTGACCGCCAAGGCCGTCGAAGACTGCATGTTCTATCGCGATGCTCGACTGGTGTCGCTCAACGAGGTCGGCGGCGAACCGCATCGATTCGGCGTGGGCGCCGCCGAGTTCCATCACAGCGCCGCCACCC
Organism: Mycobacterium numidiamassiliense; assembly: GCF_900157365.1. GTDB lineage: Bacteria > Actinomycetota > Actinomycetes > Mycobacteriales > Mycobacteriaceae > Mycobacterium > Mycobacterium numidiamassiliense. The sequence continues at coordinate 3,795,957 of NZ_FUEZ01000004.1, forward strand.
GGCTACGGATGTGGCCGCAGACGATGACCACGCTGACCACTCACGACACCAAGCGCTCCGAGGATGTGCGCGCCCGCATCGGTGTGCTGTCGCAGGTGCCGTCGCTATGGACGGAGTTCGTGGCCCGCTGGGAAATCGCCGCGCCCTCCCCGGACGTGGCGACCGGACGATTCCTGTGGCAGAACGTCTTCGGTGTGTGGCCGCTGAGCGGCCAGGTCAGCGACGAGCTGCGCAGCCGGCTGCACGCCTACGCGGAAAAGGCGATCCGGGAAGCGAACTGGCATACCTCGTGGAACGACCCGGACACGGCGTTCGAGGAATCCGTACACCGCTGGCTGGACACCGTGCTCGACGGCCCGGTGGCGAGTCAGCTGACCGAACTTGTCGGCCAACTCAATTCACACGCCGCCAGCGACGCGCTGGGCCAGAAGCTGCTCGCGCTGACCGTGCCGGGAATTCCCGACGTCTACCAGGGCACCGAGCTGTGGGACGACAGCCTCGTCGACCCGGACAACCGTCGCCCGGTGGACTACGACGCGCGCCGCACCGCGCTGACTGAGTTGCAGCATCCCAAGATGCGGGTCGTCACCACCGCGCTGCGGCTGCGCCGCTCCCGGCCGGACACCTTTGCGCTCGGTGCCTACGTCCCCGTGCTCGCCGATGGCGATGCCGGCGAGCACGTGGTGGCGTTCCTTCGCGGCGACGCTGTCCTGGTCGCTGTGACCCGCTGGACGGTGCGGTTATCCGAAACGGGCTGGGGCAACACCGTGCTGCCACTTCCCGACGGATCCTGGACCGACACGCTCACCGGAGCCATGTACAGCGGACCCACGTCCGCCGCGGAGTTGTTCGCGAATCTGCCCGTCGTCCTGCTGGAGCGCTCAAGTGACTGAATTCCGGATCTGGGCACCCAAACCCGAGCTGGTACGGCTCGACGTCGAGGGTGCGGTGCACCCGATGACGCGCGCGGACGACGGCTGGTGGCACGCGAACGTCGACGCGCCCGCCGACGCCCGCTACGGATACCTGCTCGACGACGACCCCACCGTGCTGCCCGACCCGCGATCGGCCCGTCAACCCGACGGCGTGCACGCCCGTTCGCAGTTGTGGGATCCCGGCACGGCGCACTGGACCGACGACGACTGGGCCGGCCGGTCGGTCGAGGGCGCGGTCGTCTACGAACTGCACGTCGGCACCTTCACCGAGGCGGGCACGTTCGACTCCGCCATCGAGAAGCTGGACTATTTGGTCGATCTGGGCGTCGACTTCGTCGAGCTGATGCCGGTCAACTCCTACGCCGGCACACACGGCTGGGGCTACGACGGCGTGCTCTGGTATAGCGTGCACGAACCATACGGCGGCCCCGACGGGCTGGTCCGATTGATCGACGCCTGCCACGCCCGCGGTTTGGCGGTGCTGATCGACGCGGTATTCAACCACCTTGGCCCGTCGGGCAATTACCTGCCGCGATTCGGCCCGTATCTGTCCTCGGGCAGTAACCCGTGGGGGGAAAGCATCAACATCGCCGATGCCGACTCCGACGAGGTGCGGCGGTACATCATCGGGTGCGCCCTGCGCTGGATGCGTGACTTTCACGCCGACGGTCTGCGGCTGGACGCAGTGCACGCACTTGTCGATACCACCGCGATCCCCATTCTCGAAGAGATGGCAACCGAAACCGACTGGCTGTCATCGCAAGTCGGGCGACCACTGTCGCTCGTCGCGGAAAGCGACCTGAACGACCCGCGGCTGATCACCCCCCGCGACAGTGGGGGCTTCGGGATCACCGCGCAGTGGGCCGACGATATCCATCACGCCATTCACACCGCGGTGTCCGGCGAACGGCAAGGTTACTACGCGGATTTCGGTTCACTGGCCACGCTTGCTCAGACGCTGCGGCACGGCTTCTTTCACGCGGCCACGTATTCGTCCTTCCGGCATCGCAGGCATGGGCGGCCGCTGGACACGTCGGCCGTGCCCGCCACCCGTCTGCTCGCCTACACCTGCACCCACGACCAGGTCGGCAACCGGGCCCTCGGCGATCGCCCGTCGCAAAACCTGGACGCCGGGCAGCTGGCGATCAAGGCCGCCCTGGTCCTCGGTTCCCCCTACACCGCAATGCTTTTCATGGGTGAGGAGTGGGGTGCATCGACCCCGTTCCAGTTCTTCAGCTCGCATCCGGAACCGGAGCTCGCCCGCGCCACCGCCGAAGGCCGCAAGGCGGAATTCGCCGAGCACGGCTGGGATGCCGACGACATTCCCAACCCGCAGGACCCGCAGACATTTCTGCGGTCCAAGCTGGACTGGGGTGAGGTGCATACCGATGGACACGCTCGCCTGCTGAGCTTCTACCGGGACCTGATCGCGCTGCGACGCGGCGAGCCCGACCTGGCGGACCCCTGGCTGGAGCAGCTTGCCGTCGACTACGACGACAAGCTCGATTGGATCGTCCTGTCCCGCGGCCGGTTCCGCATCGCGTGCAATCTGAACACCGAAGCGGTGACCGTTCCGGTGACCGGTGAGGCGGTATTGACCTGGGGTGAGCCGTCCGTGCACGCCGACAACACGGTGTTGCCCGGACATTCGGTCGCCGTGCTGCGCGCGCTTTCGGCCTGAATCCCACCACGGCGACCGCGACGCAACTAGCATCACCGCTACCCACCGATGACCGCGACGCTGCAACGGAGCAGACCATGGCTCAAAAAGTCCAGATCCCGTCCGATCTGATCGGCGGCGACGTCGACGAGGGATACGGGAAGGTCGCCGACGCGTTTCGTCGCAACCTCGGCAGCGGTCAAGAGGTCGGGGCCGCGATCGCGGTCTACCGGGATGGCCGCAAGGTCGTCGATTTGTGGGGCGGCTACCGAAATGGGATCACCCAAGCGCCGTGGCAGCAGGACACCCTTGTCAACGTCTTCTCGACCACCAAAGGCATTGCCTCCCTTGCTGTCGCCGTGGCCGCCTCCCGGGGCCACCTCTCGTATGACGCGAAAGTCGCCGACTATTGGCCGGAATTCGCGCAGGCCGGCAAAGGGGCGATCACCGTGCGCCAACTGCTGGCACATCAGGCCGGATTGCCGGTCGTCAGCCCGACGCTGACCCTGGAGGAACTCGCCGACCCGGCAAAGATGTCGGCGAAGCTCGCCGCACAGGTGCCGGCCTGGACGCCGGGGACCAGGCACGGCTATCACGGCATCACGCTCGGCTGGTACGAGGGCGAACTGATCCGCCGCACGGACCCCGCGGGGCGTTCACTGGGCCGGTTCTTCGCCGACGAGATCGCCGGCCCCCTCGGCCTGGACCTCCACATCGGGCTGCCGCCCTCCGTCGATCGCGATCGCATCGCGCATCTGCACGCCTGGCCCTTCGCGAAGTTGCTCCTGCATCTGAACACGATGCCGCGGGGTTTTGTGCTGGGCCTGTTCAACCCCTTCGCCCTGACACGGGGCTCGCTCGCCTTCGCCAAGGGATACAACTCCGTGGCCGACTTCAACCGCGACGAGCTGCGCGTGGTCGAGATGCCCGCGGTCAACGGCACCGGCACCGCGCGCGCGATCGCCAAGCTGTACGGCAGCGCCGCGACCGGCAGTCCCGAGCTCGGCCTGAGCGCGAGCACCCTCGACGGCCTGAAGACTCCGGCGCAATCACCGACAAAAGGATTGCGCGACAAGGTGTTACACGTCGACTCGAATTTCACGCTGGGATTCAACAAGCCCAGCCCCATCTGCCTTTTCGGTTCGTCCATCAATGCCTTTGGCACGCCGGGAGCCGGCGGCTCGTTCGGTTTCGCCGACCCGGACACCGGCATCGGATACGGCTATGTGATGAACAAGATGGGCTTCCACCTGGTTAGTGACCCCCGCGAACTCGCGCTGCGCCAGGCGCTGTTCCGCGACGCGCTGGGCACCCGAACCCAGGTCTGAGCTCACACGCTCGAGCGCCCGGTGCTGCGCACCGCACCGGCCACCGCATCCGCGAGCGGATCGATCTCGTCGCCGGCCACATCCGCGACGGTGAGGCGGATACCCGCCGGCGTGCCTATCCGGAACCGTGTTCCCGGTGCCGCGGCCCACCCGGCGCTGAGCAGCCGGGTGATCGCGACCGTCTCGTCGACCACCGGGATCCACACGTTGAGGCCGGAGCGCCCGAAGGCGGTGACGCCCCGGTTGGCCAATGCGGCCAGCAGCCCGCCGCGGGCGCCGGCGTATTGCTGCTCGGCCCGGTGAACCAGGCGCGTCGCAGCGTCGTTCGACCACAGGCCCACCGCGCGGCCTTGCAGCAGGTGACTCACCCAGCCGGGCCCGAGCCGCAGCCGTCCGTGCACTCGCTCGACGGTGCGGTGGTCTCCGGCCAGGACGGCCACGCGTAGGTCGGGGCCGTACGCCTTGGAGGCCGACCGCACGAACGCCCAGTGGTTGGTCGCCCCGCTCACGGTGTGCAGCGGCACGCCGGAAATGCCTGCGCAGTGGTCGTCTTCGACAACCAGAACGTCACGGCCGGCCAGCTGCGCACGCAGCGCGGCGGCGCGATCCGCGGATAACGCTGCCCCCGTTGGGTTTTGCGCACGATTGGTGATGACCAGCGCGCGCACCCCGCGATCGAGCGCCCGGGTGACGTCGGCGGTCAGTGGCCCGTCGTCGTCGACTCGGACCGGTTCGACCGAAAGCCCTAGTGCGGCAAGGAGGTCCAGCAGGTTGGCCCAGCCCGGATCTTCGACGGCAACCCGGTCCCCCGGGCGCAGGTGCGCGGTCAGGGCCCGCTCGATGCCGTCCAGCGCGCCGCTGGTCACCGCGAGATGCTCGGCAGGGACGCCGTCGGCGGTCAGCACCCCGCGCGAGTACTCGGCGAGCTCGGGCAGCATCGCGGGCTGGCCGTAGAGCACCGGGCGACGCCCGATGTCCCAATGCGCTTGCGACACAGCGGCAATGGGCAGCATCGCCGGGTCGGGGTTGCCGGTGGACAGGTCGCGGACACCGGCGGGCACCTCGAGCCCGAGCAGCGAACGCGGGGATGTCGCGGGCCGGTGACGCACCCGGGTGCCGCGCCGCCCGGCGGTTTCGATGGCCCCGCGATCGCGCAGCAGCCGGTAGGCCGCCGCGGCGGTATTGGCATTCACTCCGAGCCGCGCGGCCAGTTCCCGGATCGGCGGCAGCGTATCGCCGGGGGCCAGCGTCCCTGCCGAGATCGATTCCTCGATGTTGGCGGCTATGGATTCCGCACCCGTTCCGGCTATGCTTTGTTGTACTGGCACGAAACTAAGTATGTACTATTACAAATGTCAGGGGCAAGACGTTGGACACCGCATACCAGCCCACCGCGCGCACCACGCCGACCCGCTACCGCGAACGCGCCATTTACGACCGCGACGTGGTCCACCGCATCCTCGATGAGGCGCTGATCTGTCATCTCGGCTACCTCAGCGACGGCCGGCCGGTGGTCCTGCCGACGACGCACGCGCGGTGCGGCGAGACGCTCTACCTGCACGGGTCCAGCGGCAGCGGGCCGATGCTCGCGGCCAAGCAGGCAGTAGAGCTGCCCGTGTGCGTCACCGCCACCCTCGTCGACGGGCTGGTGCTGGCCCGTTCGGCGCTGCATCATTCGCTGGTCTACCGCTCGGTGGTCGTGGTGGGCGACGCACGCCTGGTCGAGGACCCCGAGGAGAAGCGGCGGGCGCTGGGCTGCCTGCTCGAACACATCGCGGCGGGCCGTTCCGGCGACTGCCGCGTCCCGTCGGCCCGCGAGCTGGCGGCGACCGGGGTGCTCGCCCTCGACCTCGTCGAGGTGTCGGCCAAGATCCGCGCCGGCGGCCCAGCCGACGAACCCGAAGACCTCGCGCTGCCGCATTGGGCGGGGGTGCTGCCGTTGAGCCTCACCGCCGGAGCACCGGTTGCCGCCGACGACCTCGATCCCGCCGTCCCCGTGCCGCCGTACCTGGCCGCGTACCGGCGGCCCTGAGCGCTACAGCAACAGATAGCGGTAGGCCGGCGACCCCGGCTTGAGGACCTCGGCGTGCATCTCGGTCTCGCGCATCCGAACCAGGAGGCCGTCGAGGTCCGCGGACGATCCGAGCTGAATGCCGACCAGCGCCTCGCCGGTCTCCCGGTTGTTGCGCTTGACGTACTCGAACAGGGTGATGTCGTCGTTGGGCCCGAGCACCTCGTCCAGGAAGCGGCGTAACGCACCGGGCTCCTGCGGGAAGTCCACCAGGAAATAGTGCTTGAGGCCGAGGTGCACCAGTGAGCGCTCCAGCACCTCGCCGTAGCGCGAGACGTCGTTGTTGCCGCCCGAGATGAGGCACACCACCGTCGACCCCGGCTCGATGTTGGCTTCCAGCAGGCCCGTCACCGACAGCGCACCCGCCGGCTCGGCGATGATGCCCTCGTTCTGATAGAGGTCCAGCATGGCGGTGCACACCGCGCCCTCGTCGACCGCGGTGATCGACACCATGTCCCCGGCCGCGGCCAGCACGGCGAAGGGCAGCGTTCCGGCCCTTCGCACCGCGGCGCCGTCGACGAACTGGTCGACATGGTCCAGCGTCACCGGTTCGCCGCTGGCCAGGGCGGCCATCATCGCCGCGGCACCGGCCGGCTCGACGCCCAGCACGGCGGTCTTCGTCGTCCGCTCGGCCAGATACGTGGTCACGCCGGAGATGCAGCCGCCGCCACCGACGGGGACCACCACCAGGTCGGGCTCCCCCACGCCGAGCTGGGCGAGCTGGTCGAGCACCTCGACCGCGATGGTGCCCTGCCCCGCCATGGTGCGCAGGTCGTCGTACGGCGGCACCAGCGTCGCTCCGGTGCGCTGCACGTCGGCGGCGGCCGCCTCGGCGGCCAGATCGTAGGTTGATCCGCCCACGATCAGGTCGATGAACTTCCCACCGTGGTAGCGGATGCGGTCGCACTTCTGCCGGGGCGTCTTGGCCGGCACATACACCCGGCCGCGCACGCCCAGCGTCCGGCACGCGTACGCAAAGCCCTGCGCGTGATTCCCCGCCGAGGAGCACACCACGCCGGCGCCGATCTCCTCGGCGGACAGCTGCACCATCAGGTTGTAGGCGCCGCGCAGCTTGTACGATCGCACGACCTGCAGGTCTTCGCGCTTGAGGTAGACCTGGGCGCCGGTGATTTCCGACAGCCGGTCGCTCAGTTGCAAGGGGGTGGGCGTGACCACCGGGGCAATCCGCTGGGCCGCGCTGTCGATGTCAGCCCCGGAAAGGGGCGGCAGCGCGGTCGGGGTCAGTTCAGCGGACACCGATCAATGGTGCCACGTGGCGGTTTACCCCTGGCGATGCGACTCAGCTGACCGGGGTGAGTACGAACACCGGAATCTGGCGGTCGGTCTTTTTCTGGTAGTCGGCGTAGTCCGGCCAGGCCGCCACCGCGCGCTCCCACCAGACGGCCTTCTCGTCGCCGAACACCTCGCGGGCGTCGTAGTCCCGGGTGACCGAGCCGTCCTGCAGCTCAACCCGGGGGTTCTTGGCGATGTTGTAGTACCAGACCGGATTCTTCGGGGCCCCGCCCAGCGAGGCGACGACGGCGTACTCCCCGTCGTGCTCGACGCGCATCAGCGGCGTCTTGCGGAGCTTGCCGGTCTTGGCCCCGATGGTGGACAGCAGAATGATGGGCTTGCCCTTCATGTCCGCGGCCTCGGCCCCGCCGGATTCGGCGTACTTGTCGGCTTGTTCGCGGGACCAGTCCCATGGCGATGGTTCGTACTCTCCGGTGAGCGGCATGCGATCCACTCTAGGCGGAATGCAGCCGGGCCAGCTCGGCGATCTCGTTGACCCGCCAAATGGCGGTGGCGATCTCGTCGGCGAACTCCCGTCGCCGCTTGGCCACGTCTGTGGACTCACCCCCGTCGACCAACTCACGATGGCGGGCCAGCCGCAGCGCCGTCTTGAACAGCTCCATCGACCTCGACTCGGCGCTGGCGATTCTGCGCTGTAGCTCCCACTGCTTGCCGACCTCCAGGCATTCGGCGAGAAACGCGTCCTCGTCGAACGATTCGTCCTCGTAGGCGGCCAGCCGGTCGGCGACGATGTGGTAGGCGTCCAGGTAGGGGCGCAACACCAGGTGCGCCAGCAGCAGATCGGCCGATTCCAGCAGTCCCCGCACGACCGTGGCGGCGGCGGATTTGCTGGTGTCTTCCACCGGCCCGATCAGGCGTACCTCGTCGGCGAGGTCCTTCTCGAACTGTGCGCGTGCGGAGAACAAGAACTCGAACTTCAGCAGCTCGCGAAGACGCAACGCTTCATCGCGCACGGTCACCGGCAGCACGGTGCCGTCCGCGGAGGTTTCTGCCGCGGCGAGCAACGCCGTTTCGGCAATGGCGCGATCGACCAGGATATGGATCGCGGTGTTGCGGTAGAACGCGGCGACCAGGTGCTGGTCGGAGCCGATGCCCCACACCGCTTCGGTCCCGGCGTCGTAGACGTTCACCACGCCCGAGGCCACGAGCTGGTGCAAGGTCCATCGAATGGTGGAGCGATTCGTCAGATCGGCGGCACCGGCGACCGCCCAATTGCGTGCCGCGATGTAGCTGGCCAGCGGTTGCACCGTTGCCAGCACCTCGCTGATCGACATCGAGCGGTCGGCGCCCAGCAACGCGAGATTGACCACCGCGGTCGGGGTGACCGGGGTGGCGCGGTTGATCCGGTGTTCGACGTCCAGGGCGATGCGTTCGATTTCGGTGCCGGTGCCCGATTCGTCGGCGCGCATTTCCTCGAGGCGTTTGCGCAGCGGCAATGGCTCGCCGAAATCCAGGTAAGCGCGGCCCAGGCGCTTGCCCTGTTGCAGCGCCAGCCGGACCAGGAACCGAAGATCCTCGGGCCGTTTCGCGGCGCCGTAGGCCTCAGTGGTCATGGCTTCCACCTCGTGCAGCTGGTCGTACACGATGGAGGTCGGCACCAAATACACCTCGGGACCGTCGATTTCGTCGACGGCGTCGGTGATATAGCGCAGGATCCCGAAGACCGGGGGCCGCAGCTTGCCGGTCCGGGTGCGGCCTCCTTCGATCGACCAGCTCAGGTTGGCGTGGTTTTGCACCAGCTGCGCGGCGTAGGCGCGTAACGCGAACCGGTAAACGGGAATGTCTTTGATCTGCCGCCGGATGAAGATGGTCCCGGTGCGCTTGGCCCAGCCGCCCATCGGGAAGAAGTTGAGGTTCGCCCCGCCGAAGGTCAGCGCAGGCGATAGCCGGTTGGCCACGATCATCTCGGGTAGCAGTAAACCGTCCAGGTAGGAGCGGTGCGAAAAGGCAAACGCCAGCGTCGCTTTGCGATCCAGCTTGCGCAACTGCGCGATCTGATCCTCATCGACCAGGACGTCGTAGGCCCGCATCAGCCACCGGCTGAAACGCCGCCAAGCCTGTACCGCCCGCTCGTCCAGCGTGGCCGACATCTCGCGCAGATAGCCCGCGGCCTCGGCGCGCACGCCGTCGGGGTCACGCCCGAGTTCGTCGGCCAGGTCGGTGAGCCGCTGGTCATACCACGGCGCGGCCAGCAACTGCACAACCTCGGCGGGATCACCGGACAACGGCTTCGTCGCTTCGTCGATCATTCCGTTGCGCTGCAGCATCTTTCGCACCTCCGTGCGACCGAGCTCGCGCACCGTCGCCAGCCGCCCCCCGGTCACGACCGCCGCCCCGGTGCGCCGGCGGGCCCGGATGTCGTCCACGTCACATCGGTGAGCGTACGTCCGCGGTCCGGCGCCGCGGAATACATTGCGCAATTTCACTGGCGCTCAACCACCACGACCGGCGAGCACCTAGTACGTTCGGATGATGCGGCCCGATCGCGGTATTGACGTCAGCGACCTGTCGCCGCTCGAACAGACCTCGCTGCTCACCCAATACGCCCGCGCCCTGGACAGTCAATGGGCGCAGCCCATTCTCGGCGACCCGCTGGCCGCCGACATCGTCAGCAAAATCGACTACGACTTCGGCGGGCTCGGTGTGCCTACCAGCGTCGTGTGCCAGGCGGCGCTGCGTGCCAAGATGCTCGACGAAAGAGTGCGCGCGTTCACGTCCGAGAACCCCGACGCCGTCGTGGTAGACCTCGGCGCCGGGCTGGATTCGGGGCCGTTCCGGGTCAGGCCGCCGCCCGCGGTCGATTGGTACAGCGTCGACCTGCCGGGTGTCATCGCGCTGCGCAAGCGGCTATTGCCGATCAGCAGGCGAGCCCACTCGGTGACCGCATCCGTGGCCGATCAGAGCTGGCCCGAAACCATCCCGTCGCATCGGCCGGCGATGGTGATCGCCGACGGCCTTTTTGCATTTCTGTCCGAGCCGGTGATCACCGGCGTCTTCCGTCGCCTGACCGCGCATTTCAGGACCGGGGAGCTGGCCTTCAATGACTACGGACACATCGGCTGGTTCACCCGGGTCGCGGTGAAGTTGGCCCCGCAGAAGATGTTCGCCAGTGTCGGCGCACAGTGGGGTTATCCGGGATTCGAGGATGCGCACGTGCCGGAAACGTGGAACCCGCAGTTGAAACTGGTCGAAGAAGCCAGCCTGGCCCACGCACCCGAGATCGATCTGTTTCCGAACTGGCTTCGGTTGGCTACCAAGGTATCCGGCATGTTCGAGACCTCTGCCCGCAAGGCGCGAATTTTGCGCTATCGGTTTTAGCCGCCGAGGTCGGGCTGGCCCGCTCAGGTCGAACGTGCGGCTACGGCGTCTGGTGTGCGATGACGGCGGAAGATCCGCCAAAATCCCACCGCTGACACACTGTTGACGCCCTGAACGCACACTCGTGGCGCCAGATTGGGGCAGCGCTTAGCCGCCGAGGCAACCGGGGCCGAGCAACGCCTTGAGGTCGCCCATCAACGCCGGCGACGGCGTCACGCGCAGCGACTGGTCCAGCTCCAGCGTGGTGATACGATCGCCGCTGATGAGACGCAGATGGACCTGCGAAGTTCCCGGGTGTCGCGCCAGCACCTGCTTGAGCGCACTGACCTTGTCGATGGTGCACTGCCGGGTGGGCAGGCTGACCGCCAGCGGCCGGTTCGGCTGGGCGTTCGAGAAGTCAGGCACCACAAGCTCATTGGCGATCAGCGAGATCCGGTCGTCGCGGATGGCCACCTTCGCGTTGATCAGCACCACCGCGTCGTCGGCGATGTCCGCGCCGTAGGCGGAGTAGGCGTGCGGGAAGAACATCACCTCGATGCCGCCGGTGAGGTCTTCCAATTGGGCTGACGCCCAAGGCATTCCGTTCTTGTTGACTCTGCGGTTGACCGACGCCAGGATGCCGCCGACCCGCACCTGGGTTTCGTTGGCGACATCGCCGTCCAGGATCGCCGGAATTGCGGTGTCGACCTGAGCGGACAGCAGGTGCGCCACCCCGTTGAGCGGATGCCCGGACACGTAGAGCCCCAGCATTTCCCGCTCCAGGGCGAGCTTGTGTTTGTCCTCCCACTCGTCGTCGGAGACCTTGATGGTGAACACCGCGTCGGCCGCGGCGTCGCTGCCGCCGAACAGGTCGAACTGGCCCATCGCTTCGGCCTTCTTGGTGCCCAGCACCGAGTCGACGGCGTCGGTGTGCACCAGGAACAGACCCTTGCGGGCGTGCCCCAATGAATCGAATGCGCCTGCCTTGATCAACGATTCGGTGACCTTCTTGTTGCAGGCCGAGACGTCGATCTTGTTCAGGTAGTCGGAGAAGTCGGTGAACTTGCTTTTCTCGGTGCGGGTCTTGATCAGCGAGCCCACCACGTTGGCACCGACATTGCGCACCGCGCCGAGGCCGAAGCGAATGTCCTTGCCGACCGACGCAAAGTTCACCAGGGATTCGTTGACGTCGGGCGGTAGCACCGTGATGCCCAGCTTTCGGCAGTCGGCCAGATAGACCGCGGCCTTGTCCTTGTCGTCGCCCACCGACGTCAACAGACCGGCCATGTACTCGGCCGGGAAGTTCGCCTTCAGGTATGCGGTCCAGTACGACACCAGGCCGTAGCCGGCGGCGTGCGACTTGTTGAACGCATACCCGGCGAAAGGAAGGATGGTGTCCCACAACGCTTTAACCGCTTTTTCGGAGAAGCCGTTGGCGGTCATGCCTTCGTAGAAGCCCTTGTACTCGGCCTCGAGCACCTCGAGCTTCTTTTTGCCCATCGCTTTGCGCAGCGCGTCGGCCTTGCCCATCGTGTAGGACGCGACCTTCTGGGCGATGAACATGATCTGCTCTTGGTAGACGATCAGGCCGTGGGTCTCGGAGAGGATCTCGCGCAGCGGCTCCTCGAGCTCCGGGTGGATCGGCTTGACCGCCTGCCGGCCGTTCTTGCGGTCGGCGTAGTCGTTGTGGGCGTTCATGCCCATCGGCCCCGGGCGATACAGCGCCAGCACGGCGACGATGTCGTTGAACTCGGTGGGCTGCATGCGGCGCAGCAGGTCGCGCATCGGCCCGCCGTCGAGCTGGAACACCCCCAGGGTGTCGCCGCGGCCCAGCAGCTCATAGGTGGGCTTGTCGTCGAGCGGCACCGACTCCAGATCGAGGTCAATCCCCCTGTTGGCCTTGATGTTTTCCAGCGCGTCGCCAATGATCGTCAGGTTCCGCAGCCCAAGGAAGTCCATCTTCAGCAGGCCGATGGCCTCACACGACGGGTAGTCCCAGCCGGTGATGATGGCCCCGTCCTGCGGCCGCTTCCACAACGGGATGGCCTCGGTCAGGGGCTCGGTGCTCATGATCACCGCACATGCGTGCACGCCGGCGTTGCGGATCAGGCCCTCCAGGCCTCGCGCCGTCTGGTAGATGGTGCGCACGTCGGGATCGGTTTCGATCAGGCTGCGGACTTCCGCGGCTTCCTTGAACCGCTCGTGGTTCGGATCGGTGATCCCTGACAGCGAAATGTCCTTGGCCATGATCGGCGGCGGCAGCGCCTTGGTGATCCGGTCGGCGATGGCGAACCCGGGCTGCCCATAGTGGATCCGAGCCGAATCCTTCAGCGCCGCTTTGGTTTTAATGGTGCCGAACGTGATGACCTGGGCGACGCGGTCCTGGCCCCACTTGTCGGCGGCGTAGCGCACCATCTCACCGCGGCGACGGTCGTCGAAATCGATATCGATATCCGGCGCCGACGGACGCTCGGGGTTGAGGAAGCGCTCGAACAGCAGACCGTGCGGAATCGGGTCGATGTTGGTGATGCCCAGCGCGTAGGCGACCAGCGAACCCGCCGCCGAGCCACGCCCCGGCCCGACGCGGATGTCGACCGACTTCGCATGGTTGATCAGGTCCGCGACGATCAGGAAGTACGCCGGGAAGCCCTTGTCGCAGATGACCTTGATCTCGAACTCGGCCCGGTCGATGTAGTCCTGGCCCGCCCCGGACGGGAAGCGTCGCTGCAGCCCGGCCATCACCTCGTGGTGCAGCCAGGTCGCCTGGTCGTGTCCTTCCGGCACCGGGAACACCGGCATCCGGTCGCGTGGTTCCCAGACCTCGGCGTAGGACTGCACCCGCTCGGCGATCAGCAAGGTGGAGTCGCACGCACCGGGAACCTGGTCGTCCCAGATCTGGCGCATCTCGGCGGCCGACTTGAGGTAGTAGCCGTCGCCGTCGAACTTGAAGCGGTTGGGATCCGACAGTGTCTTGCCGGTCTGCACGCACAACAAAGCCTCGTGGTTGTGCGCGGCGTCGCGGGTGACGTAGTGGCAGTCGTTGGTGGCCAGCGGCGGGATGCCCAGCTTGCGGCCGATCTCCAGCAGTCCTTCGCGGACCCGCTGTTCGATGCTCAGCCCGTGGTCCATCAGCTCGAGGAAGTAGTTGTCGGCGCCGAATATCTCTCGCCACTTGGCGGCCGACTCCAGCGCCTCGCGGTCGTGCCCCAGGCGCAGCCGTGTCTGCACCTCACCCGACGGGCACCCCGTGGTGGCGATGATGCCGGCGGAGTTCTCGGCGATCAGCTCGGCGTCCATCCGCGACCACTTGCCCAGCTGACCCTCGAACGACGCCAGCGAGGACAGCTTGAACAGGTTGCGCAGGCCGGTGGCGTTCTCCGCCACCATCGTCAGGTGCGTGTACGAGCCACTGCCGGAGACGTCGTCGGACTTCTGGCCGGGGTCACCCCACAGGATGCGCTTGGTGTCGAAGCGCGACCCCGGCGCGATGTAGGCCTCGACCCCGATGATCGGCTTGATCCCGGCCTGCGTCGCGACGTTGTAGAACTCGCTGGCGCCGAACATGTTTCCGTGGTCGGTCATCCCGACCGCGGGCATCTGCAGCCGGTCTACCTCGGACAGCATCGGCGTGATCTTCGCGGCACCATCCAGCATCGAGTACTCGGTGTGGTTATGCAGGTGCACGAAGGATCGACTCATAGGGACGCCAGTCTATGACCGACCACCGACGTGTATTCGGCGTGTCGCGAAGTGTGTCTTCGAGCATTTCTGGCCCATATTTCACATCCGTCACTTCGGTCTCTGGTCGGTCTCTTGCGGCCAGGATCGGCCTTTTGCCCGCCTCCGAGCGACAACGACGCGCGGACGAAACGAGTCCACCGACCTCACACCCCAGGCGACGCTGCGGCGATCTCTGGGCAATCGACTTGTTACCGCGGGCAATGCGAGCGTGACCGCTGACTAACTGACGGGCAACGCCGGCATGTTCGGATGGTCACATGAAGCTGGTCGCGACCTTCCGCAAGCCGGAGCCGACCAGCGTCTACCACCGGATCGGCGGGCACCAGGCGCTCGAGGTCATGGTCGAAGACTTCTACGCCCGGGTACTCGCCGACGGGCAGCTGGCGGGGTTCTTCACCGCAACGAACATGAACCGCCTCAGAGGCAAGCAGGTCGAATTCTTCGCCGCCGCACTCGGCGGCCCCGAGCCCTACACCGGCGCACCGATGAAGCAGGTGCACCAAGGTCGCGGAATCACCATGTATCACTTCAACCTGGTGGCCGGGCACCTGTCCGACGCGCTCGCCGCGGCGGGCGTGCCGTCGCCGACGGTGACGGAGATCATCGGCGCCATCGCCCCGCTCGCGCCCGACATCGCCTCGGGCGAAACGAGCACGGCCACAGTCTGAACCGCGGCCGCACGGAAGAAAATTCGCGTTCGCTGGCGTGTCGCGCGTGGCGTTCGCGCCGCGGCCGGTAATCAGCACGTATGAGGTTGATCCCGCTCGTCGTCGCGGCACTGATGCTGAGTGCGTGTGGCTCCCCCACAAACCATCCGGCATCCAGTTCGCCGTCCACCAGCCAGCCCAGCGCTCAGGCCGCGCCGGTTCCGGCGGCGGTCGACTGCACCCAACCGGCGAACTCTGCGCAACAGCTGATCTGCACCGACTCGCATCTATTCGACCTCGAGCGCCAGCTGCAGCTCGCCTATCGGCAGGCACTGGCCCGACCCGGCGCGGACCAATCCGCACTGGCGGCCGCGCAGACCGGCTGGGCAACGGGCCGCGATAACTGTGCCAACAACGCCGACGTCCACACCTGCGTGCTGGAGGCCTACCAGACCCGACTCGTGCAGTTGGCCATCGCCGACCCGGCGACCCCGGCCCCGCCGGTCGTCACCTACCACTGCCCCGCCGACTCCGGACCGCTGACCGCCCAGTTCTACAACCAGTTCGCCCCACCGACGGCGGTGCTCAACTGGAAAGGCACGCAGGAGATCCTGTTCATCCTGCCGTCCGGCAGCGGCGCCAGGTACGGGCGGCAAGGCGCCGAATACTGGGAGCATCAGGGCGAGGTCAAGCTCGATTTCAACGGCACCAAATTTGTGTGCCATACCCAGTGAACCGTGCCTAGCATGCAGGCATGCCGCGCACATTTGACGATCTGACCGCGGAGGCCGACGCCGCCCCGGTCGACGGCTGGGACTTCTCCTGGCTGGACGGCCGCGCCACCGAGGAACGCCCGTCCTGGGGCTATCAGCGCCTGCTGAGCAGTCGTTTGGCGACGGTGTCGGCCGCCCTGGACATCCACACCGGAGGCGGGGAGGTGTTGTCCGGCGCGGGACCGTTCCCCCCCGTCATGGCGGCCGTCGAGACGTGGCCGCCGAACGCGGCCCTGGCCACCAAAACCCTGCATCCTCTCGGCGTGGTGGTCGTCGCGACTCGGGATGAGCCGCCGTTGCCATTCGCCGATGAAGCGTTCGACCTGGTCACCACGCGTCATCCGATCTCAGTCTGGTGGACCGAGATCCTTCGGGTACTGAGACCGGGCGGCAGCTACCTCGCGCAGCACATCGGCCCCGCCACGATGGGCGAGCTGGTCGAGCACTTCATCGGGCCGCAGCCCGACAAATGGGCCGAGTTTCACCCGGACACCGTGCGCGCGCAGGCCGAGGCCGCCGGCCTGGAGATTGTCGATCTGCGCATGGAGCGGCTGCGGGCCGAATTCTTCGATATCGGAGCCGTCGTCTACTTCCTGCGCAAGGTGGTCTGGACGGTGCCGGACTTCAGCGTGCCGCGCTACCGCGAACGCCTGGCCGAACTGCACCAGCGCATCGAAGCGCACGGTCCCTTCGTCGCGCACTCCACGCGGGTCCTCGTCGAAGCCCGCAAGCCCGCCTGACCGGCTCAGGCCTCGTCGCGCAGCACATCCAGGGCGTGCTGCAGGTCCGCCGGATACGGACTGACGATCTCGATTCGCCTGCCGTCAGCCGGATGGGCGAATGCCAGCGACCGTGCGTGCAACCATTGTCGTTGCAGCCCAAGCTTTTTCGCCAATACCGGATCGGCCCCGTAGACGAGGTCACCGCAGCACGGGTGGTGCAGCGCGGAGAAGTGCACCCGGATCTGGTGGGTGCGACCGGTTTCCAGATGCACGTCGAGCAGGCTGGCGGCGACGAAGGCCTCCATCGTGTCGTAGTGAGTGAGGCTGTGCCGGCCGTTCTGCGTGACCGCGAATTTCCACTCGCCGCCGCGATGCCGTCCGATCGGAGCGTCGATCGTCCCGCTGGACGGATCCGGATGCCCTTGCACCAGCGCGTGATAGCGCTTGTCGACGGTGCGCTGCTTGAATGCCCGCTTGAGCACGGTGTAGGCGCGCTCCGACAGCGCCACGACCATCACCCCGGAGGTACCGACGTCGAGGCGGTGCACGATGCCCTGCCGCTCGGGTACACCCGAGGTGGTGATCCGGTAACCGGCGGCGGCCAGGCCGCCCAGCACCGTGGGTCCGGTCCAGCCCACCGAGGCATGCGCCGCCACCGCCGCCGGCTTGTCGACGGCGACGATGTCGTCGTCGGAATACAGAATCGTCATGCCCTCGATGTCGACGGGCGTGTTTTCCGGCGGCGCGGGTGCCTCGGGCAGGCGCACCTCGAGCCAGGCTCCGCCCGTCAGGCGATCAGACTTGCCGACCCCGACGCCGTCCAGCTCGACGCCGCCGTCTTCGGCGATCGCGGCAGCGGCGCTGCGCGACAGCCCCAGCAGCCGCGCCAGTCCCGCATCGACACGCATGCCCGCCAATCCTTCGGGGACGGGCATCGAACGGCTCGACATCAGCGCTGGTCGGCGTTACGCCGACCCACAGTGTCGAAGTCGAACCCGAAGATCGACAGCGCCACCAGCAGGATCGCCCCGCCGACCACCGCCGGATCGGCGACGTTGAACACCGGCCACCAGCCGACCGACAAGAAATCCACCACGTGGCCGCGAAGCGGCCCGGGCGCGCGGAAAAAGCGATCGACCAGGTTGCCCATGGCGCCGCCCAGGATCAAGCCGAGACCCAGCGCCCACCACGGCGATACCAGCCGCCGGCCCATCCAGAAGATGCCGCCCACCACGCCGGTCGCGATCAGGGTCAACATCCAGGTGTATCCCGTCGCCATCGAGAAGGCCGCGCCCGAATTGCGCACCAGAGTCCAGGTCACCGTGTCGCCGATGATCGATACCGGTTGCCCGGGCGGCAGCAGTTTGACGGCGAGCACCTTGGTGACGACGTCCAGCGTCAGCACCACCGCCGCGACCGCCAGCAGCAACCGCAGCCGCCTCGGCGGTCCCTGCGGCGCAGGGGCTTCGAGCTCGCCGATCTCAGCGTCGCCGCCGGAGCTCGCCGGCTCAGCCGCTCCCGTTGGTTCCTCAGCCACGCCACCCATCATCCCCTACCGGCATCGCGTGGCTTGGGTGCGACCTGGCTTGCCGCCGCGGGTGCGGAATGATCTGACCATGAGCCGCCTGACTGTCATCGCCACCGGAGGCACGATTTCCACCAGCACCGGCGCCGACGGGGTGGCCCGCCCCACCCACACCGGAGCCGCGTTGACCGCGGGACTCGACGTCGACGTCGTCGACCTGATGGCGGTGGACAGTTCGGAGCTGACGCCGCCCGATTGGGACCGCATCCGCGCCGCGGTGCAGGCCGCGATCGCCGAAGGCGCCGCCGGCGTGGTGGTCGCCCACGGCACCGACACCATGGAGGAGAGCCTGCTCTGGCTCGACCTCACCTACGCGGGAGACGTGCCGGTCGTGCTGACCGGCGCCATGCGCAGCGCCGACGCCCCCAACGCGGACGGCCCGGCCAATCTGCGCGATGCGCTGGCGGTGGCGGCCAGCCCGGCGGCCCGCGGCCTCGGCGTGTTGCTGTCCTTCGCCGGCCGGGTGTGGCAACCGTTGGGCCTGCACAAGGTCGCCACCCAGGATTTGAGCGGCTTCACCGGCGAGTTGCTGGGCACCAGCGCAGGCGGCGTCGCGCTGACCGGGGCCAAGATCCGCCCCTACCTCGGCGATCTGACCGCCGCCGACGCGCCGAGGGTCGACATCGTCGCGGCCTACCTGGGCAGCGACTCGGTGGCCCTGGACGCCTGTGTGGCCGCGGGCGCGCGAGGCGTGGTGCTCGAGGCGCTGGGTTCGGGCAATGCCGGGGCGGCCGTCGTCGAGGGGGTGCGGCGGCACTGCAGCAACGGGGTCGTTGTCGGGGTGTCCACCCGCGTCCCCGGTGGCCGGGTCAGCGCGGGCTACGGTCCCGGCCACGACCTCGTCGGGGCGGGAGCCGTGACGGTGCCGCGGCTGCGTCCGCCGCAGGCCCGGGTGCTGATGATGGCCGCGCTGGCCGCGCAGCTACCCGTCGCCGACGTCATCGCCCGCTGGGGCTGACGTCGCGGCCGACTCCTCGGTCCGCAGCGTGCCCACATAGTCCGGCCAATCCAGGGAGTCGATCGGGTTGGCGTGGGTGACGTCGACGGTGTCGGCGGGAAAGGTGCGGGCCTGACCCGGACCGGAAGCGCGGGTCTCGAATCGCACGGTGACGACGCCGTGGCCGGCGCCCTGCACCCAACCGTGCCCGAACTCGCGGTGCTCGACGTCGTCGCCGATCCGCCACTGTGCGGCCTCGGGAGCGGGAGCAAACATGGCCTCGGCCGCGGTCTCGATGTGGTGCGCATCCGAGTCCGGCTCGGGCAGCTCGAGATCCGGGAACAGCGACTCCTGACGCACATCGCTTAGCCCCGAAAACCCAACGCCGAGGAGGCGAATCGGCCCGATCTCGTGCGGGTCGAGCAGCAGTCGCCTGGCCATGGCGATCAGCGAGCCCAGTTCGGTCGTCGCGTAGGGCAGCGTCGCTGAGCGGGTCAGCGTGCTCATGTCGGATTTCTTCAACTTCACCGTGACGGTGCGGGCACCGCGCCCGTCGCGCAGCAGGCGCTGATGTGCATGCTCGGCGATCGGATCGATCGCCTCGCGCAGTTGGTCCAGGGTGGTCAGGTCGACGGCGAAGGTGGATTCGGCGCTGATCTGCTTGGCCTCGGCGCGCTCGGCCACCGGACGGTCGTCGATGCCACGGGCCAGCCGATGCAGCGCCGACCCGACGGTCGCGCCCAGGATGTTGGCCGCCTCCGCGTCGGTCAGCGCGGCCAGTTGACCGATCGTCTCGATGCCCAGCCGATTGAGCTTCTCCTCGGCAACCGGGCCAATCCCCCACAGCCGTCGTACCGGCAGCGCGCCGAGCAACGCCGTCTCGTCGGCGCGCCGCACCACCCGGATGCCGTCGGGTTTGGCCAGCCCGGACGCGATCTTGGCGATCTGCTTGCCCGAGCCCGCGCCGACCGAGGCGATCAAGCCGGTCTCGTCGCGCACCCGTCGGCGCAGCCCCTCGCAGAACGCCTCGACGTCCTCGGCCGATGCCCCGCCGAGCTGCGGTGGTTCGCCGACCCCCTCGTCGAACGACAGCTGCTCGACGACGGGAACCAGGCTGCGCACCGCCTCGAAGACCCGTCGGCTGGCCACCCCGTAAACCACGCCGCGCGGCGGCAACACCACCGCGGTCACGCCGATCTGCCGGCGGGCCTGATGCATCGGCATCGCCGATCGGGCGCCGAAAACCCGTGCTTCGTAACTTGCTCCGGCCACCACACCCCGGCCGCCCAGGCCGCCCACCAGCACCGGCCGGCCCCGCAGGGTCGGCCGCGTGAGCTGCTCGACGGAGGCGAAGAACGCGTCCATGTCCAGGTGCAGCACCCAGCGCGACTCCACGGAGATAAATGCTATTGCGCTACTGGACTAACGTTTTCCACATGGCCATGAACCTCGCGCACCGACGGATTTGCAGCTCGGACAAATGGGCGAAGCAGGTCGAAGACGACCTGCTGCCGTGGGCGCTGGCCGACGTAGAGCTCGGTGACAACACCCTGGAAATCGGGCCCGGGTACGGGGCGATCCTGAAGGTGCTGGTCGACAAGACTCCGAGGGTCACGTCGGTCGAGATCGACACCCCGATGGCGCAGCGGCTGCAGCGGCTGTACGGCGACCGGGCGCGAATCATCAAAGGCGACGCCACCAACACCGGATTGCCCGACGACGAGTTCAGCTCCGTGGTGTCGTTCACCATGCTGCATCACGTCCCGACCGTCGATCTGCAGGACAAGTTGTTCGCCGAGGCCTTCCGGGTGCTGCGCCCCGGGGGTGTCTTCGCCGGCAGCGACAGCGTGACGTCGCTGCGCTTCCGGATCCTGCACTTCCGCGACACCTGCAACACGGTTTCGCCGACCACATTGCCGGATCGTCTGCGCGCGGCCGGTTTTCGCGACATCGAGGTCGAGGTCCGCGACGGCAGGCTGCGCTGGCGCGCGGTCAAGGCCGCCTGATGGACGCCGAGCCCGGCGACGCGCCGACCGTCCCTGAGGTTTCGCACCACCCGACGCGATGGGCGCGGCTGCGCCATCAGTGGAATCAGCGGCTGCAACCCGGCGAGCAGGCCACCGTCTTGGCCTGGGCATCCTTCACCCTGACGTTTGCCGGGCTGCGCGCGCTCACCCACTGGATCCGCGCCGGCCACGGACCGTCAGGTGGAGGAATATCACTGGACGGCAAGCACTTTCACCACTACAACCTTGGCATCGGGATGCTGGCGACGGTGGCCGGTGTCGGGCTGCGCGGCACCGAACGGCAACGGCGACACCCCGCCGCGGCCGTCGCTTATGGCGCGGCGAACGCCATGATCGTCGACGAGCTGGCACTGCTGTTGGACCTCAAGGACGTCTACTGGGCGGCCGACGGCCGTGAGAGCGTCGACGTCGCGGTCGGCTGCATCGCCGTGGGCGCGACCGTCGTGGCGGGCATGCCGTTCTGGCCCCATGCCCACCGCGCGCTGCGATCGGGCCGCTGATCGCCTCGCTTGGTAGAACGGAAACATGCCCCCTGTGTCGACTGAGCCCTCGCCCTCTTCCGGCCGGGAGCCGCACCTGCTGCGGCAGGTCGCGGAGTCCTTCGGAGTGGACGCCGATCGCTACGACCGGGCCAGGCCCCGGTACCCCGACGCCCTCATACAGCGCGTCATCGCCGCAAGCCCCGGCCTCGAATTCCTGGACGTCGGCTGCGGCACCGGGATCGGGGCGCGGCAGTACACGGCGGCCGGGGTCACGGTGCTCGGCGTCGACCCCGACGCCCGGATGGCCGAGGTCGCCCGTCGCACCGGGATCGACGTCGAGATCGGCAATTTCGAGACCTGGGACCCGCGCGGCCGGTCCTTCGACGCGGTCGTCGCCGGGCAGGCCTGGCATTGGGTGGACCCCGTGCTGGGCGCCGGCAAGGCGGCACAGGTGCTGCGGCCACACGGGCTGTTGGCGCTGTACTGGCATGTCTTCGATCCGCCCAGCGAGGTGGCCCGGCCTTTCGACGACGTCCTTGCGCGCGTGGCGCCCGACGCGCCGCTGCAGACGCCTGGCTTCGGACTGCAACAGGCAAACCTCAGCAGGGCGGTGGAAGGCATCCGGACCGCCGGCGGCTTCGCCGAACCCGAGCAGTGGCGGTTCGAATGGCAGCGGCGGTACACGCGCGACGAATGGCTGGACCATCTGGCCACCACCGGCCAGCTCACCCTGCTCGGGCCGGGGGATGTCGCGACGGTGCAGGATGCCGTGGGGACCGCCATCGACTCCCTCGGAGGCGAATTCACCATGCACTACGTCACCCTGGCAACCGCGGCCTCGCTCTCGGCCAGACCGTAACCTGCTTTTGCGCATCGTGCGCCAACCATGAGGCGATTCCCGATTGCGATATCGCCAGTGATATCGGAATGAAAACTCGCCAATTGGTCAGTCGCGCAGTTCCTTCGGCCCAACGGCATCCACGTTAGGCCTTGGCAATGCTGACCCGCACCCCGTCGCCGATCTCGGGCGCATCTGAGCCGGGATCGCCGAAGTCGAAGCTGGTGGCCAGGATTTCACCGGCGATGAGGTCTCGGTGGGTGTGCGCCCAGTCGGCCCGTTCGGCGGGCACCGATATGACCACGCGGATGCGATCGGAGACATCCAGCCCGGTCGACTTGCGCAACTCCTGCAACTCGCGGATCCGGTCCTTGGCCCACCCCTCGGCCTCGAGCTCCGGGGTCACGGTGCCGTCCAGCACCACCAGGCCAGCACCCGCTGGCAGCGCCGCGGTGAACTCCGGGTCGGCGGCCACCAGCCGCGAGCTGTATTCCTCGGGCAGCAGCACTGCGGGACCGGCGGTCAGGGTGCCATCCGCGTTGACCACGCCCTGGCCGGCCTTGACCGCCTTGATCGCGGCCTGTACATCCTTGCCCAGCCGCGGCCCGGCCACCCGGGCGTTGACGGTCAGCTCAAAGCGTCCGTAGGTGTCGATCGCGTCGGTCAGCTCCACGCTCTTGACGTTGAGCTCGTCGGCGATCAGGTCGGTGAATGGCTGCAGTCGCTGCGGATCTTCCACTGCCACAGTCAGTTTCGACAGCGGCAGTCGCACCCGAAGTTTCTTGGCCTTGCGCAGCGACGACGCGGCCGAGCACACTTCGCGGACCTGATCCATCGCCGCGACCAAGTCGGCGTCCGGGGGTAGCTCCTCGGCGTGCGGCCAGTCCGTCAGGTGCACCGAGCGCTCGCCGGTCAGGCCGCGCCAGATGATCTCGGTGATCAGCGGAAGCAGCGGCGCGGCCAGCCGCGCGGACACCTCCAGCACGGTGTGCAGGGTATCGATGGCGTCACTGTCTTCTTCCCAGAAACGCGAACGTGACCGTCGCACATACCAATTCGTCAGCGCCTCGGTGAATTGGCGCAGCTGCTCACAGGCACCGGAGATGTCGCATACCTCCAGCGATCCGGTGAGCTCATCGCGCAGCACCGCCAGCTTGGCCAGGATGTAGCGGTCCAGGACGTGCGCCGAATCGGTGCGCCAGGTACCGACTTTGGGAGCGTAGAGGGCAAGGAAGCTGTAGGCATTCCACAGCGGCAGCAGCACCTGCCGAACGCCTTCGCGGATGCCCTGCTCGGTGACGATCAGGTTGCCACCGCGCAGAATCGGCGACGCCATCAGGAACCACCGCATCGCGTCCGACCCGTCGCGGTCGAAGACCTCGGAAACGTCGGGATAGTTGCGGAGCGACTTGCTCATCTTCTGGCCGTCGGAACCCAGCACGATGCCGTGTGCCACACAGGTTTTGAACGCAGGCCGGTCGAACAGCGCGGTGGCCAGCACATGCAGGGTGTAGAACCAGCCGCGGGTTTGCCCGATGTATTCCACGATGAAGTCACCCGGATAGTGGGTGTCGAACCAGTCGGAGTTCTCGAACGGGTAGTGCACCTGGGCATAGGGCATGGACCCCGAATCGAACCACACGTCGAGCACGTCCGGGATGCGCCGCATGGTGCTGCGCCCGCTGGGATCGTCGGGGTTGGGCCGGGTGAGCTCGTCGATGTAGGGCCGATGCAGGTTGGTGGGCCGCACCCCGAAATCGCGTTTCAGCTCTTCGAGACTGCCGTAGACGTCGATGCGCGGGTAGGCCGCGTCGTCGGACTTCCACACCGGAATCGGGGTGCCCCAGTAGCGGTTTCGCGAGATCGACCAGTCGCGAGCACCCTGCAGCCACTTGCCGAACTGGCCGTCCTTGACGTGTTCGGGATACCAGGTGATCTGCTGGTTCAGCTCCACCATGCGGTCCCGGAACTCGGTGACCGTGACGAACCACGACGAAACCGCCCGATAGATCAGCGGATTGCGGCACCGCCAGCAGTGTGGGTAGGGGTGCTCGTAGGTTTCGTGCCGGATCAGTACGGGCTGGTTGACGGCGGCCGCTCCGCTCTGGTTTTTCAGGTCGCGGATGATCTCTGCGTTCGCGTCAAAGACGTGCTGGCCCTTGTAGTCCGGGACGGTCGCGTCGAATCGGCCCTTGGAATTGACCGGGGTGACCGGCTTGATGCCAGCGGCATCGGCGACGGCCATGTCGTCCTCGCCGTACGCCGGCGCCATGTGCACGATCCCCGTACCGTCATCGGTGGTCACGAAATCGCCTGGCAGCACTTGAAATGCGTGGGGCGTGTCCATGAAATACGGGAACGGCGGCAGGTAATGCGTGCCAAGCAGGTCCGCGCCCGCGCAGCTCCCGAGCACCTCGGGCTCTTCGCCGATCTCGCGGGCGTACGCACCCAGCCCCGCCTCGGCCAGCACGAAACGACGATCGCCCACCTTGACCTGGACGTAGGTCACGTCCGGGTTGACGGCTACCGCCAGATTCGACGGCAGTGTCCACGGCGTCGTCGTCCACACCAACAGATAGGCGCCGTCCAGGTCGCCACCGGATACCTTGAAACCCACCGTGACCGCCGGGTCCTGGCGGCTTTGATAGACGTCGTCGTCCATCCGCAATTCATGGTTGGACAACGGGGTTTCGTCGCGCCAGCAGTACGGCAGGACCCGGTAGCCCTCGTAGGCCAATCCCTTGTCCCACAGCTGTTTGAACGCCCAGAGCACCGACTCCATATAGGGCAGATCGAGCGTCTTGTAGTCGTTGTCGAAGTCGACCCACCGCGCCTGGCGGGTCACATAGGCCTGCCATTCGTCGGTATAGCGCAGCACCGATTCGCGGCAGGCCTCGTTGAACGCGGCGATCCCCATGTCGTCGATCTGGGATTTGTCGGTAATGCCCAGCTGCCGTTCGACTTCGAGTTCGGCGGGCAGCCCGTGCGTGTCCCAGCCGAAGCGCCGCTCCACCTTGTAGCCGCGCATGGTCCGGTACCGCGGCACAATGTCTTTCACGTAGCCGGTGAGCAGATGCCCGTAGTGCGGCAGCCCGTTGGCGAACGGTGGCCCGTCGTAGAAGACGTATTCGGTGGCATCGGCGCGCCGCGCAATGCTCGCGCGGAACGTGTCGTCGCGGGCCCAGTAATCGAGGACCTCGACCTCGAGCGCGGGAAAGTCCGGCGCCCCTGGCTTCGGATACGCCTTGACGTCAGCGTTATCGGTCACGATGTGCGTCGTCTCCTGTGCCTTCATGCCGTTTGGCACTGTATGCCTAAGGGCCAGTGGGCACTGGCCCTTAAGGGGACGACGACGCGCAATCTGCGCGAGCGCCGCGGTACCACCCCGCTTGCCGCGCTGACGCGCGACCGCTCGATATGGCTGTGACGGGCCTACCCGTTCGGTTCTACTGGGCCACCCGGGCCGTTCTTCCGAAGGCTCCCCGGTGATAGCCGGATCGATGCCATTGCTGCGATTGTACGAAGAGTCTACGTAAGCGCCGCAAATCAATCACTAGCGGCTCCAAGGGGTTACCTGACCGCAGAACTCGCCTGCGTTCGGATAACCCCTTGGAGCCATCGGCTGGGTACATCCATGGTCGGCTCTGGCTACGCCTGGACTTCGATGATCCCGACACGCCACAGTGCGGCGTACACGTGCCGGACCGGAATGCTCAGCAGCCGAGCTGCGCAGTCCACCAGCGGGTCGCCGGCACCGAAGTGGCCGGCCTCGACCACACGGGTCACCTTCTTGGGAGCGGGAGCCTGAACCGGGGTTGTGTCGGGCACCAGCCGCAGGTTGCGGACGGGCGCCAGGGTTACTACGTCGTGCTGCAGGGCTGCGGTCATGATCGCCTCCTTGACGGAATTCGAAACGAGTTCTGATTGGACTGACGCGTCCCGTCCCGTAACGGTTCCGATCCGAAAACGCTTGGCCAGCAGGCCGTCTAGCGTTGTGGCGACTCAGCAAAAAGCGTCGCGCCGGAGGTCGGATGGGGACGGAAGATAGTTCGGTTTTCGACCCGGACTGTCGCTGGAACTCATGTCCCTCACCTCCTCTACGTCGCAACGCGTGCGGTGACCCGCACTTTCCGTGCGCACCTCAAGGAGTACTGAACCCGACAAACGTCGGAGATCTGCACCCCTCTCGTCAGAGTTTTGGCACCACACGACGTGTCCGATTGCTCGGAAGCCACCTGGGCTCAACCCTTAAGCCGGGAGGAGCTGTCCTGACCCGGGGCGTCTTTCGACGTTCGGGGTCAGTGGCCTGTATTCGTGTGGACGCCTCGCCTAACGAGGTGCTCGGACCAAGGATGCACGACGGGCGCGGCCAGGTCAATGTGAGCTGTGTCGTGTTGCGCAACTTTTACGTATTCATTACCCACGCGAGCCCGATCTAGGGTCGCTGAACTAGGCAAACCATCAGCAGCGCACTAATCGACCAGCCGCTGCAGCCGCCCGATCGTGTCGATGAACTCCTCGACCATGTCGAGGACAACCGATCGCGTCGGCCGAACCCGGTCGAGCGAGCCGACCACCTGCCCGACGAAATAGGTGGCGAGCTGTCGGGCCTGGGCATCCGGATGTGTGGCCGCTTGGTTGATGCGGATTTGCGGCTCGGTGACCAGTGCGGTCTGCAGCGGCATCCCGAGCGGATCGGGGTTTTCCGGCCGCTCCCACTCGTCGGTCCAGGCCGTGCGGAGCATTCGCGCCGGCTTGCCGGTCATCGACCGAGACCGCACGGTATCCGAGGACGTGGCGGCCAGGAATTTCTCCTTGACCACGGGCACCGTCTCGGCCTCCTCGGTGGTCAGCCAGACTGACCCGCACCACACGCCCTCAGCGCCCAGCGCCATGGCCGCGGCGATTTGGCGGCCGCGGGCGATTCCACCGGCCGCCAACACGGGCACCGGCGCGACGGCGTCGACGACCTCGGGGACCAAGACCATGGTTGCCACCTCGCCGGTGTGGCCGCCCGCCTCGGTGCCCTGCGCGACGATCAGATCGACGCCCGCCGCGGCGTGCCGGCGCGCGTGCTGCGTGGTGCCGGCCAGCGCCGCCACCAAGACATTCCGGTCGTGCGCACGCTGGACGAGATCTTCCGGGGGCGCCCCCAGCGCACTGGCGATCAGCCGAATGTCATGCGCGAAAGCAACTTCGAGCAGCGGCTCGTATCCCTTGGGCGAAATGTTGAGCCCGCCGCCCGACCGACGCGGTGGTGCGGCTGGGGCCGTTACGCCGTAACGAGCGAGGAGGTCGTCGACGAACGCTCGGTGCTCCTCGGGCAGCAGGTCGCGGGCCTGCCCCGCATCCGTTCCCCCGCTCTCGGCGCCGACGTACTTGGACGGCAGCAACAGGTCGACGCCGAAGGGCTTGCCCCCGGTTTGCTGCTCGATCCAGGTCAGCTCGTTCTGCAGCCGCTCAGGACTGTGCGCGACGGCCCCGAGAACCCCCAACCCGCCGGCGTTGGTGACCGCGGCGACGACATCGCGGCAGTGGCTGAAGGCACAGATCGGGAACTCAACGCCGAGCATCTCGGCGACTCTGGTTCGCATGCCACGACGCTAGGAATCCCCGGTTGACATGTCAATGAGCCAGCCTTGGTGGGCGCCGCGATTGTTGCTGCAGACCGTATTTCGCAGCACCGAATCTATTGCGGCGACTGGCCGTCCGGTGGCCAGCTGGCCACGTCTTCTTCCAACGGAACCTTGAGGCTTTGCAGAATGGACGCGATCATTCGCCACGCGCTGATCGCGGTAACGAGTTCGATGAGAACCGTTCTATCGCTCTGCAATTCGCGTTTGCACGCCGCCCAACTCTCTGTGCTGATCGCGCCGTCGCGCACCACGTCGTCGGTGGCGGCCAGCACCGCCCGCTCGGTGGGCCCGAATCCGTCGTAACGCTGCCAGTCGCGCACCCCGATCAGGTCGTCGGCCGTCACACCGAGCCGGGAGGCGACGCGCCAATGCTGCGACCATTCGTAATCGCATGCGGTCAGCCAACCGATCCGCATGATCACCAGCTCGCGCAGCCGAGCATCCAGGGTGCCGTGCCACAGCATCGTCGCGAGCAGGTCATTGACGGCCCGCGCCAGCTGCGGATGGTTGAGCAACACCTGAAAGATGCTGAGTTCGGCCATATAGTTGGGGACGGCAGCCTCGTCGGCGGCGGCTTGGGCCTCACCGAGCGGCAGTCCGGGCACGCGGGCTGTTGTCATCACCGCCCATGGTAGTCAGCGATGCGATGACGCCTTGGCCGCTGCAACGACAACGACCCCGGGTGGCGCTTAGGCGTCGAGGCGAGCGAACTGGCCGTGCCGGTACTGCTCGACGCACGCCGCCCGCCGGACCTTGCCGCTTGTGGTGATCGGGATTGAACCCGGCGGCACCAGCACCAGATCCGCGACGCCCAGGCCGTGCGAGTTGGATATCGCAGAGGTGACGTCACGCTTGACGTCGGCGAGCTGGTCGGCTGCTTCGTCCGATTGGCCGCGATCCCTGACCTCGATGATGGCGACGAGCTGCTCGGTGCCTTGGTCCGAAACGGCGATCGCCGCGCACCGGCCCCGGGTGATCTCCTGAATCGTCGCCTCGATGTCATCGGGCGAGTGGTTGCGCCCATAGACGATCAGCAGGTCCTTGATGCGCCCGATGATGAACATCTCACCGTCGGAGAAGAATCCCCGGTCTCCGGTTCGCAGCCACCCCTCTTCGGGCAGGCCGTCCGACGGCGCGGCGAGCTTGCCGGCGAACGTGTGCTCAGTCTCTTCCGGCTTATGCCAGTAGCCCAGCGCGACGTTCTCGCCGTGTATCCAGATTTCTCCGGCGGTTCCCTCCGGGCACTCGACGCGGGTTTCCGGGTCGACGATGCGGATGATCGGCGAGCTCGTCACGCCATAGCTGACCAGCGGTGTGCCCGTTCCCGTTTCGCAGCGCTGGGCGACGCCGGCGGAAAGCTTCTCGGATTCGAACTCCACGATCTCCGGTGGCGCGGCCGGAGTGCGGGTCTGCGCATACACCGTTGCCTCGGCGAGCCCATACGACGGCCGGATCGCCTTGTCCGGGAAGTTGAAGCGAGCGAACCGGTCGTTGAACCGCTTCAACGTCGCCGGGTGCACGCGCTCGCTACCGCTGAGGATGACCAGGACTTCGCCGAGGTCCATCCCGGCCAGGTCGTCGTTCGAGGTCTTTCGCGCCGCCAATTCGAAAGCGAAGTTCGGTGCGGCCGAGAATGGATGAGTATTTTGGGCCAGCATTTGGACCCACCGCGCTGGCCGCGCCAGGAACGACACCGGACTGGTGAGCACTGTGCGAAAGCCACCGAGCACCGGCGCGCACACTCCCAGCACCAAACCCATGTCGTGATAAAAGGGCAGCCACGACGTAATAGTCATGTCGGGCGGGGACACGCCGCCGAACTCCACAAAGTAATCGGCCATGATCTGCTCGAAGTTCGCCACCAGATTTCTGTGGGTGATCATGACTCCGGCAGGCGATCGGGTGGACCCCGACGTGTATTGCAGATACGCGGTGCCCGAACGATTCTCGCTACGGACGGAACCCATCGGCCCGTCGAGGTCGAGTTGGTCAACTTCGACGAGGGTTGGGACCGGTCCCCCGGACTCCGCCTTCAGATATTCGGACACGATGCCCGCGACGGGCGACGTCGTGAGAACGACACTCGGCGACGAGTCGCGCAATACCGAACTGACGCGCTCATCGCTGACGCCGCCGAGCGGAACAGCCAGCGGGACCGCGATCTGCCCCGCTTCCATCGCGCCGAGAAACGCCACGATGTACTCGAGTCCCTGCGGGGCCAATATCACCGCGCGGTCGCCATCGGACCCGCACTCTTTCAGCGTCCGCGCCATGTTCACCGTCCGCCGGTACAGCTGCCCCCATGTCAGGGTTAGCTCGACTCCGTCCCAGTCCTGGTCGTAGTCGATGTAGGTGAACGCCTTGTCGTTGGGCTGCAAGCTGGCGCGTTCACGCAGCACACCTGTCACGGAAGTCTCAATCACGGGCATCAGGTTACCGTGGGCGACCGCAGCCCACCGTCAAAAAGCGCCAGTTAAGTGGCAGCGTATGGTTGCGCCGCCGACGAAATAAAGGCATTTCGTCCAAGGTTGTCCTAACTCGACGGTGCATAAGCGGGACGAGTGACTGTTCCGATGGAAGCGGCCCCCAAACAGCACCGATCGCCTACAGTACGAACTCGATAGAGGACAACGCTTGACCGTACGGGGGCATCGCGGGGAGGCCGTGAAGGTGCCACGACATGCGTCAACGCAGTAAACAAGGCTTACTCAGCCGTTCCAATGAGGAGGCGGAATGGATTCGTTCGGGGCGACCAATGATCAAGTGGACCGCTCAGGTACGGCCAATTCTTCGTCCAGCGTGAACACGCCCAGCAAGAGCGCCACACCCGTCACTCCTGTCGCTGTCATCGGCGTCGGGTGCCGCCTCCCGGGCGGCATCGATTCACCAGAGCAGCTCTGGGAAGCGTTGCTGCGCGGTGATGACCTGGTCACCGAGGTTCCGGGCGACCGCTGGGACGTCGACGACTACTACGACCCCGAGCCCGGGGTGCCCGGCCGGTCGGTCTCGAAGTGGGGCTCGTTCCTCGATGACGTTTACGGCTTCGATCTCGAATTCTTTGGGTTCGGCGAGCGCGAGGCCACCGAACTCGACCCGCAGCACCGGATCGTGCTGGAAACCTCCTGGGAAGCCATGGAGCACGCCGGCCTCACCAAGGAGGCCATCGCCGACACGCTGACCGGCGTTTTCCTCGGATTGACACACGCCGACTACCAATTGCTGGCCGCCGACGCGCACGCCGTCGAGGGACCGTACGGCTTCACCGGCAACAACTTCAGCCTGGCATCGGGCCGCGTGTCATACGCCCTGGGCGTGCACGGACCCGCAATGACGGTGGACACCGCCTGCTCGTCGGGCCTGACCGCGATCCATCTGGCCTGCCGCAGCCTGCACGAGCGCGAAAGCGACCTGGCTCTGGCCGGTGGCGCCTCGGCCACGCTGGACCCCCGCAAGTCGGCCGCCGGGTCGGCCCAGGGCATGTTGTCTCCCACCGGTCGCTGCCACGCCTTTGACGTCGCCGCCGACGGGTTCGTGTCCGGCGAGGGCTCCGTCATGTTCCTGCTCAAGCGCCTGGACGACGCGCAGCGCGACGGCGATCGCATCCTGGCCGTCATCCGCGGGACAGCCGCCAACCAGGACGGTCACACCGTCAACATCGCCACGCCATCGGAGAAGGCGCAGTCCGAGGTGTACCGGGCGGCGCTCGCCGCCGCCGGCGTCGACGCCGCCACCGTCGGGATGGTCGAAGCGCACGGGACCGGCACCCCGATCGGTGACCCGATCGAGTACGCCAGCATCGCCAACGTGTACGCCATCGAGGGGCCGTGCGCGCTGGCCACCGTGAAAACCAACTTCGGCCACGCCCAGTCCGCCTCGGGCGCCCTCGGTGTGTTGAAGACGGTGCTGGCCCTGCAGCACGGTGTGATTCCGCAGAACCTGCACTTCACCAAGCTGCCCGACCAGATGGCCAAGATCAAGACCAATCTCTTTGTGCCGCAGGAGAACACGCCGTGGCCCAACAATGGTGCGCACCCGCGGCGCGCGGCGGTGTCGTCGTACGGCCTGTCGGGCACCAACGTCCACGTCGTCATGGAGCAGGCACCGGAGCCCGCCACCCAGGCCGCGACGGACTCGCCGGCGACGGCGCCGTTTGTGTTGCCGTTGTCGTCCACCTCGGTCGACGAGCTTCGCCGCACCGCCGGCCGGCTGGCCGACTGGGTGCAAACGCATGACGACGTGCCGTTGCCGGATCTGGGCTACACCCTGGCCCGTCGGCGGGTGCACCGCCCGGTGCGTACCGCCGTCGTTGCCAGTAACCCACAGGAACTCACCGAGGCGCTGCGTGCGGTCGCCGACGGCGACACCCCGTACGAGGCCGCCGTCGGCCGGGATGACCGCGGACCGGTCTGGGTGTTCTCCGGTCAGGGTTCGCAGTGGGCCGCGATGGGCGCCGAACTGCTGGCGACCGAACCGGTGTTCGCCGCAACGGTCGCGCAGCTCGAGCCGCTGATCGCGCGCGAATCGGGATTCTCGGTGACCAACGCGATGTCGGCCCCGCAGACCGTAACCGGCATCGACCGTGTCCAGCCGACGATCTTCACCATGCAGGTCGCGCTTGCCGCCACTATGAAGGCGTACGGGGTGCGCCCGGGCGCGGTGATCGGGCACTCCCTCGGTGAGGCCGCGGCAGCCGTTGTCGCAGGCGCACTTTCGCTGGAGGATGGGGCGCGTCTCATCTGTCGCCGCTCGCGGCTGATGTCCCGAATCTCCGGCTCGGGCGCCATGGCGTCGGTGGAATTGCCGGCCCAGCAGGTCCTTTCAGAATTGATGGCCCGCGGCGTCAGCGACGTCGTGGTGGCAGTGGTCGCCTCGCCGCAATCCACCGTGATCGGCGGTGCCACCCAGACGGTGCGCGAGTTGGTCGCGGCGTGGGAGGAGCGCGATGTGATGGCCCGCGAGGTCGCCGTCGATGTCGCGTCGCACTCGCCACAGGTCGACCCAATCCTCGACGACCTGACTACTGCGCTCGCCGACATCAAGCCGCAGAAGCCCGAGGTTCCGTTCTACTCGGCGACGCTGTTCGACCCGCGTGAGCCGGTCATGTGCGACGCCAGGTACTGGGTGGACAACCTGCGCAACATGGTGCGGTTCTCCGCGGCGGTGCAGGCCGCCCTCGAGGACGGCTACCGGGTATTCGCCGAGCTGTCACCGCACCCCCTACTCACCCACCCTCTCGACCAGACGGCCCGCCACCTTGACATACCGGCGGTTGCCCTTGCCGGGATGCGCCGCGAACAAGAGCTGCCAAATGGCTTGCGCGACTTCTTGATTGCTCTACACAGTGCCGGCGCCGCCATCGACTTCTCGACGCTGTACCCGACCGGGCACCTGGTGGACGCGCCGCTGCCCACGTGGACGCACCGTGACCTGCGCCTGAGCCCCGGCGATCAGGACAACTCGGCCCGCGGTGGTTCCACCATTTCGGTGCACCCGCTGCTGGGTTCGCACGTGCGCCTGCAGGAAGAACCTGAGCGCCACGTCTGGCAGGTCGACGTCGGCACCGGCGCCCAGCCTTGGCTGGAGGACCACCAGGTTCGCAATGTCGCCGTGCTCCCCGGTGCTGCGTATTGCGAAATGGCCTTGGCCGCAGCACAATCGGTGCTCGGCGAGGCGTCCGAGGTGCGCGACATCCGTTTCGAGTCGGCGTTGCTACTGGACGAAGAGACGCTGGTCGGCGCCTCGGCGGCGGTGGCACCGTCGGGTGTTTTCAACTTCCTCGTGGAGACCAATCAGGGCGGCGAACAGGCACGGCAAGCAGCCGGATCACTCCACGTCGCGGAGGACGAGCAGCCGCCTGCCTACGACGTGTCTGCGCTCCTTGCCGCGCATCCGCGCGAAGAGGACGGCGAAGAGGTCCGCAAGGGCCTGGACGCCCGTGGTGTCCAGTACGGTCCGGCGTTCACCGGGCTCGGCGCGCTGCACCTCGTCGAGGGTGAACCCGAAATCGGTAACACCGTGCTGGCCGAGGTTTCGCTCCCTAGCCAAATCCGCACGCAGCAAAGCGCTTACGGCGTGCATCCGGCCTTGCTGGACGCCTGCTTCCAGTCCGTCGGCGCGCACGCCGAGGTGCGCGCGCTGGGTGAGGACGCACTGGCGTTGCCGTTGGGTGTGCGCCGTCTGCGCTCCTACACCCCGGCCCGCAACGCCCAATACTGCTACTCGCGGATCACCAAGGTCGATGCTGTCGGGATCGAGTCCGACCTCGAACTGCTGGCCGAGGACGGCACGGTCCTGCTCAAGGTGGAAGGGCTGCGGTTCGGCACCGGTGTCTCCGCGAGCGGTCGCGACGCGAAGGTACTGGCCGAGCGGCTGCTGACCGTCGAATGGCGGCACCGGGAATTGCCTGAGGTGGAACAGACCGCGGCCGGAAACTGGCTGCTGATCGGCACCGTCGATGCGGCTGAAGAGCTGACCAACTCGCTGGTCGACGCCCTGAAAAATCATGGCGCGCAATGCAACACCATGTCCTGGCCGCAGAACGCCGACCACGCCGTGAACGTCGAAGAGCTGAAGAATCAGCTTGGTTCCACCGACTACACCGGCGTGGTGATCCTCACCGGACCGAAGACCGGCGAGGCCGACGACCAGTCGCCGAAGCTGGGCCACGACAACGTGCAGCATCTGGTGCGCATCACCCGCGAGCTCACGGAAACCACCGGCGAGCACACCCGCCTCTACGTGGTGACGCACGGCGCCCAGACCGTGGTCGACGGTGACGTCGCCAACCTGGAACAGGCCGGGCTGCGCGGTCTGATCCGGGTGATCGGGACCGAGCATCCGCACCTGCACGCCAGCCAGATCGACTTGGACGACTCGACCGATGCCGACCACCTGACACGGCAACTACTCAGCGAGTCCGACGAGGACGAGACCGCCTTCCGCCACGGCGACTGGTATGTCGCGCGGCTGTCCCCCACTCCGCTGCGCCCCGAAGAGCGGAAAACGACCGTGGTGGACACCGAGCACGACGAGATGCGCCTGCAGATCCGTACGCCCGGTGACCTGGAATCGATCGAACTCGTTGCCGGCCAGCGGATTCCACCGGGACCGGGACAGATCGAAGTTGCCGTCAGCGCATCCAGCATCAACTTCGCCGACGTGCTCAACGCGTTCGGCCGCTACCCGGCCTTCGAGGGACGGCTGCCGGCGCCGGGCACCGACTTCGCCGGTGTCGTCACCGCTGTCGGGCCGGATGTCACCGACCACAAGGTCGGCGATCAGGTCGGCGGCATCTACGCCGACGGCAGCTGGGCGACGTTCATCACCTGCGACGCCAACCTGGCCGTCACCCTACCGGCGGGCTTGACTCCTGAGCATGCCGCGGCGATCACCACCGCCCACGCGACTGCCTGGTACGGCCTGCAAGAGCTAGCCCGGATCAGGCGCGGCGATAAGGTGCTGATCCACTCCGGGACCGGAGGGGTGGGGCAGGCGGCTATCGCCATCGCCAGAGCCGCAGGCGCCGAGATCTACGCCACCGCAGGTAGCGAAGAGCGTCGGCAACTGTTGCGCGACATGGGCATTGAGCATGTCTACGATTCGCGCAGCGCCGATTTCGCCGACGAGATTCGTCGCGACACCGAAGGGTACGGCGTCGACATCGTGCTGAACTCGGTCACGGGCGCCTCCCAGCGCGCGGGAATCGAATTACTGGCG
Organism: Mycobacterium numidiamassiliense; assembly: GCF_900157365.1. GTDB lineage: Bacteria > Actinomycetota > Actinomycetes > Mycobacteriales > Mycobacteriaceae > Mycobacterium > Mycobacterium numidiamassiliense. The sequence continues at coordinate 3,831,666 of NZ_FUEZ01000004.1, forward strand.
CTCAGCGGGCGATTCATCGAGATCGGCAAACGCGACATCTACGGCGACACCCGGTTGGGGCTGTTCCCGTTCCGGCGCAACCTCTCGTTCCTTGCCGTTGACCTCGGGTTGCTGGGCTACAGCCACCCGGAGCGGCTGCGCGAGATCCTGGACACGGTGTACAAGCTCACCGCGGATGGCACGCTGCCGCTGCCGGAGACCACGCATTATCCGCTTGCCGACGCGGCCAATGCCATCCGGACGATGAGCGGCGCCCAGCACACGGGCAAGCTCGTGCTGGACATCCCGCATGCGGGACGCAGCAGCGTCGTGCTGCCACCGGAGCAGGTGCAGGTGTTCCGGGGCGACGGCTCCTACATCGTCACCGGTGGTCTGGGTGGCCTGGGCCTGTTCCTGGCCGAGAAGATGGCGTCGGGCGGCGCGGGACGCATCGTGCTGTCCTCGCGTTCACAGCCGACGCCGGAGGCGCAGGAGTCGATCGAGCGCATCCGCGCCGCCGGTGCCGACGTCGTCGTGGAGAGCGGCGACATCGCTGAAGCCGGCACCGCGGAGCGGTTGGTGAACGCCGCGACCGCCACCGGCCTGCCGCTGCGCGGCGTGCTGCACGCGGCCGCGGTGGTCGAGGACGCAACGCTGGGCAACATCAGCGACGAGCTCCTCGAGCGCGACTGGCTGCCAAAGGTCAACGGCGCGTGGAACTTACACACCGCCACCGCCGATCAGCCGCTGGACTGGTTCTGCGTGTTCTCCTCGGCGGCCGCGCTGGTGGGCTCACCCGGGCAGGGCGCATACGCCTCGGCCAACAGCTGGGTGGACGCCTTCACGCTGTGGCGCCGGGCTCAGGGACTCCCGTCGATCTCGATGGCGTGGGGCGCCTGGGCGCAGATCGGTCGCGCCACCGAGCTGGCGGAGAGCGCGGCCGACATGGCCATCGCTCCCGACGAGGGTGCGTACGCATTCGAAACGTTGCTGCGCCATAACCGCGCCTACACCGGCTACGCGCCGGTCACCGGCACGCCGTGGCTGTCACTGTTCGCCGAGCGCAGTCCGTTCGCCGAGGCATTCCGCTCGACGGCTCAAGGCTCAACGGGCACAAGCAAACTGCGCGCCGAGCTCGACGAGCTGCCATTGGAAGAGTGGCCGATCCGGTTGCGGAAGTTGATCTCCGAGCAGGTCAGCCTCATCCTGCGGCGCAGTGCCGACCCCGACCGCCCGCTGTCGGAGTACGGCATGGACTCGCTGGGTGCGCTGGAACTGCGGACCCGCATCGAGACCGAGACCGGCATCCGCATCACCCCCACCGACCTCGCGTCGATCAACACCATCCGGGGTTTGGCGGACTTGCTCTACGACAAGCTCGCACCAGCCGAGGCTGCCTGACACGGCGGTCTCGACGACAACTACGTGCGGCGTCGCCGCACGCAGTTGTCGTTTAGGAGCAAGAATTCCGGCCCCCGGGTTCGTGGGCGGTCACCGAAAGATGTTGCGCGCTGCCCACTGTCAGCCGTGGATCGGCCCAAAATACCCACACCGCCGGCCAAGCCGGCCGGGGTGGAGCTACCCCGAGCTTCCGGTCATAGCGATCAGCACCCGCTGGAGCCGCTGGATGAGTTTCTCGATGCGGGCGGTGGTGAACAGCTCGGTGTCGTATTCGACGCGCAGGCCGATCTCGTGACCCGGAACGGCCTGCACCGTCAGCGGGTAGTGGTTGTACTCACGGCTACTCACATCGCTGAAGGTCAGTTCGTCAATGCCCAACAACGTCGCGGCGTCGATGGGGTAGTTCTCGTAGACGAACAGGGTGTCGAAGAGCTGGTCGTGGCCGGTCAGGCGGTGAATCTCGCTGAGCGCCAGGTGCTGGTGCTCCAGGGTGTCGTTGTAGGCGCCCTGCAGCTGCTCCAGCAGATCGCCGATGGTGGCGGTCGCGTTGATGCTGGCCCGCACCGGCACCGTGTTGATCAACAACCCGACCATCGACTCCGCGCCGGCCACCTCGGTCGGCCGCCCCGACACCGCGGTACCAAACGCCACGTCTTGCCGCCCGGTCAACCAACACAGCAGCTGCGCCCAGGCCGCCTGCAGCACCGTATTGACCGTGGTGTGGCACGAGCGCGCCAACTCCCCTAGCGCAGCCGATGTCTCCGCAGGCACCGTGAACGATTCCACGCCACGGCGTCCCAGCCGTTCGCGGCCAGGCTCCGCCACCAGCGCTGGGCTGTCGAATCCGGCGAAGACCTCACCCCAGGCGGCTTCGGCGGCGGCTTTGTCGCGCTCGGACAGCCAGGTGACATACCGGCGATACGACGTGGGCGTGCCCAGTGTGTGGCCGTAGTAGCCGGCGAAGATCTCCTGCAACAGGATTGGCTTGGACCAGCCGTCCATCACGATGTGGTGATTGGTCAGCACGAACCGATGCTGGTCGGCACCGGTACGGATCAACGCCGCCCGAAACGCCGACTGATGATCCAGGTCGCAGATCGCGGCACGCTCGGCCGCGCACAACCGCTCCACCTGCGCATCGACATCGTCACCGTCGAATTCCGCGTACTGCCAAGGCACCACGGGATTGGCAGGGATGATCTGCACCGGTTCGTCGCAGTGGTCGCTGAATCGGGCGACCAGGTGCGGGTGCCGGCGCACCACAGCCTGGACCGCATCATGCAAACGCTGGGCATCCAGCGGCCCGGACAACGTGACACCGAGTTGGACCGCGTAGAGCTCGCCCAGATCGTCAGTGCTGCCGTGGCTGATGCTGGTGTGGAAGAACAGGCCCTGCTGCAGCGGGGTCAACGGCAAGACGTCGGCGATCTGGTGCTCGCGCTCGAGCTCGTCGATCTGGTCCTGGCTCAGCCGCGCGGGAACGAGATCCGACGGGGTCAGCCCACCGCCGCCGCCGCGCACGTACGCGCAGATCCCGGCCAGCGCCTCGAACCACAACTGGCTCAGCCGACCGATGTGCGCGGCATCGACTGCCGACGCGGCCCAGGTCCAGTTGGCCTGCAGCTGGGGGCCGGCCTCGGAATCCATGGTGACGGCATTCAATTCGAGGGTGTGGGCCAGCGGCATAGCCACCACGGTGGCCGCCCCGCTCGTCAAGCCGTCGGCGCCAAGCCGCCAGAACTCGTCAGACAACTCTGCGGCACCGCCCATGCGGCCCAGGTAGTTGAACCCGATCACCGGATCCCAATCCCCCACGGCCACGTCGGAATTCAGGTACCGCAGCAGCCCGTAGGTCAGCGGGTCAGGCAGGGCACGCAACTGCTCTTTAGCCGCCTTGACCAGCGAACCCAATGCCGTTGCACCAGAAGCGATCTGGCTCCAGTCCAACCCACCGACGTTCAACGCCACCGGGTACTTGGTGGTGAACCAGCCCACCGTGCGCGACAAGTCCACGTCGGCACCGAGCTCTTCATGGCGGCCGTGTCCCTCGACGTCGATCCCGATCGCTCCCTGGGTGCCCAACAGCTCCCGCAGAGCCATCCCGAACGCAATCAGCAACACGTCGTTGACCCCGGCATGAAACGCCGCGGGCACCTCACCAAGCAGCAGCCGTGTGGTCTCGACGTCCAATTCCACCGACAAGTTCTGCGCGGTGAGGTACGTGTCCTCAGGCTGCGCCGCCGGCAGGACGGCCGGAGTCGCCGCCACCTGACGCCACGCCTCCGCTTGTTCGATCACGTCAGGGCGACGCGCGTGCTCGCTCAGCAGCGTGGACCAGCGGGCAAACGACGTGCCAGCGGCGGGCAAGGCCACCGGCTGACCGCTGTGATGCTGGGCCCACGCGATGTTGAGGTCTTCGAGCAACACCCGCCACGACACCCCATCGACCGCGAGGTGATGAATGATCAACGCCAACTGGCCCGACGACTCCGCCCACACCGCGCTAAGCATCACTCCCGCAGCCGGATCCAGCTGCGAACGGCCCGCCACCAACGCCTCATCGGAGAGCACATCCACCGACTGCACGTGCACTGCCACCGAGCCCGGCTCGGGCACCATCAGCGACCAACCCCCGGCCTCGTCGGTGTCCACCCGCAACCGCAACATGGCGTGACGATCCAGCAAGCCCTGCAGCACCACCACCACATCGGCGTGCGTCGCCCCTACCGGGGCGTCGACGACCACCGTCTGGTTGAACTGCTCGACCGGACCCTCAACACTCTGCAGCCAACGAATGATCGGGGTGGCCTCGATCGCCCCCACACCCTCATCGACCAGGAGATCCTCATCGGTGGCCACAGTCGCCACGGTGGCCAGCCGGGCCACGGTCTGCTCAACGAAAATGTCCCGCGGGCGGCACAGCACCCCGGCCGCCCGGGCCCGGGCGGCCACCTGCATCGACAAAATGCTGTCGCCACCCAGATCGAAGAAGGAGTCATCGACCCCAACGCGCTCGAGGCCGAGAACCTGGGCGTAGATCCCCGCCAGAATTTCCTCGACGGCATTCGCCGGGGCCCGGTAGCTGCCACTGCCGTCCTGGTATTCCGGCGCGGGCAGCGCCCGGGTATCCAACTTGCCGTTAACCGTCAACGGCAACGCCTCGACCGCGACCACCGCCGCCGGAACCATGTACGCGGGCAACCGCTCGGCCAGTTGGGCGCGCAGATCCGCCGGGTCACCCGTGCCGGTGACATAGCCCACCAGCCGCTTGTCACCGGGGCGGTCCTCGCGGGCGATCACCACCGCCTGCTCGACACCCGCCAATTCGCCTAGCGCAGTGCGGATTTCGCCAAGCTCAATCCGGTATCCGCGGATCTTGACCTGCTCGTCCGCACGCCCCACATAGCGCAGCTGACCGTCGTTCCCCCACCGCACCAGGTCGCCGGTGCGATACATCCGATCGCCCGCATCACCGAACGGGCAGGCCACAAACCGGGTGGAAGACAAGTCCGCACGGCCCACATAGCCGGCCGCCAGTCCCGCACCGGCCACATACAATTCGCCCACCACGCCGGCGCCCACTGGGCGCAGCCAACCATCGAGCACGAAGAACCCGAGGTGAGCCAACGGCACCCCGATCGGGCTGTCCGTGCTCTCCAGGTCGCTGTCGACGATCTCGCGGTACGACGCGTGCACCGTGGTCTCGGTGATGCCATACATGTTGATCAGCCGCGGCGGCCCCGGGTGGTTGCGGAACCACGCCGAAAGACGTTGAGGCTCAAGGGCTTCCCCACCAAATACCACCGTCTGCAACTTCAGCTGGTGACCCAACTCCGGCGAGAGCGCATCGGCGGTCTGCAGGGCGTAGAACGCCGACGGCGTCTGGCTCAACACACCGACGTGTTCGGCGGCGAGCAACGCATGCAGGTCCTCGGGCGAGCGCACCACCGCGTCAGGCGCCACCACCACCCGTCCGCCGCCGAGCAGGGCGCCGAAGATCTCCCACACCGAGAAATCGAAGGCCAGCGAATGGCACTGAGACCACACCTGGCCCAGTTCCAGCTCGGCATCCAGCGCCTCGAGCAACTCGATGACGTTACGGTGAGTAACCGCAACACCTTTCGGGGTGCCCGTCGTGCCCGAGGTGTAGATGATGTAGGCAATGTCGTCCGCGGCCGGCGTCGGCAGGCTGCTGACCGGCTGGCTGGCGACGGCGGGGTCGTTGATGTCGATGACCGCCAGGTCGCACCCGTCAAAGCGCGGCGTCAGCTCTGCATTGGTCACCGCGGCGATCGGGGCCGAATCGCCGATCATGAACTGCATGCGCGACGACGGATGCGCGGGGTCCATCGGCAGATAGGCCGCACCGGTCTTGAGCACAGCCATGATCGACACGATCGCCTCGATCGAACGCGGCAGCAGCAATGCCACCCGCTCGCCGGGACGTGCACCTTGACCGATCAGCAGGTGCGCCAACCGGTTCGACGCCTCATCGAGCTCGCAGTACGTCATCGACGCACCTTCGAAAGTGATCGCGCCCGCCTGCGGGATGCGGGCCACCTGCCCGGCGAACACCGCGGGGATCGACGGCGCAACGAGTACCGGCTGGTTCACGACGGCTCGGTTGCCCCACGCGTCCAAGCGGGCATGTTCGCGATCGTCGAGCAGATCGATCGACGACAACGCCCGTTGCGGGTCGGCCATCATCGCTTCGAGAACCCGCTCGAGCCGCTGCACGAGTGCCTCGATGCTGGCTGCATCGAAGACGTCAGTGTCGTATTCGACGCGAAGACCCAGCTCGTGGCCCGGAAGCGCCGCGACGGTCAGTGGGTAGTGGTTGTACTCGCGATTGCTGAAGTCGGTAATGGCCAGCCCGTTGACCTCGCCCAGCGCCGTGACGTCGATGGGGTAGTTCTCGTAGACGAACAACGTGTCGAACAGCTGGTCGAGACCCGTAATGCGATGAATGTCGCGCAACGCAACATGCTGGTGATCGACGGTCTCGTTGTAGGCATTCTGTAGCTGCTCGAGCAGCCCCGCGGTGGTTCCGGCCGCGACCAGATCGGCGCGCACGGGCACGGTGTTGATCAACAGGCCCACCATCGACTCGGCGCCCGCCATGTCTGTGGGCCGACCGGACACGGCCGCACCAAAGGTGACATCACGCTGGCCGGTCAACCCGCACAGCAACTGTGCCCAGGCCGCCTGCAACACGGTGTTGACCGTGGTGTGCTGCGCGCGCGCGAACTCGCCCAGCGCCGCCGTCGTCTCGGCAGGCACGCGGAAGGACGCGACATTGCGCTGCCCCTGTGCGAGTCGCTCCGTCGGACCGACCAGGGTGGGGGTGTCGAACCCGGCCAGCACCTGACCCCAGGCCGCTTCGGCCGCCGCGTGATCGCGCTCGGCCAGCCAGGTCACAAACCGGCGATACGGAATCGGCGCACCCAGCTGGTGGCCGTAGTAGCCGGCGAAGATCTCCTGCAGCAGGATCGGCATCGACCAGCCATCGACCACGATGTGGTGGAACGTCAAAACCAGCCGGTGCTGGTTGTCGCCGATGCCGAGCACGCCCGCCCGGAACGCCGGCTGATTGGCCAGGTCGCAGATCGCGGCACGCTCGGCCGCGCAGATCCGCTCGACCTGCTCGGCGACGTCGGTGCCGTCGAGTTCGACGTACTGCCATGCCATGACCGGGTCGGCCGGGATGATCTGCACCGGCTCCTCGAACTGATCGTAGAAGCGCGCCACCAAGTGCGGATGCCGGTGCACCACAGCCTCCACCGCGTCGCGCAAACGCTGCGCATCCAGCGGGCCGGCCAAGGTGATTCCGAGCTGCACCGCGTACAGCTCGCCCAGATCGTCGCCGTCGTCGGCAGCGCTGGCGTGGAAGAACAAACCCTGCTGCAACGGCGTCAGCGGCAAGACGTCGGCGAAGTGGTGCTCACGCTCGAGCTGATCGATCTGCGGCTGGGTGAGCCGCGCCGGGGAAAGATCCGACGGGGTCAGCCCACCGCCGCCGCGACGCACATAGGTGCAGATGCCGGACAAAGCCTCGAACCACAAGCGGCTCAATTCATCAACCTGCGGGCTGTCCAGCACCGAGACCGCCCAGGTCCAGTTGGCCTGCAGCTGCGGACCGGCTTCGGTGTCGAGCGTTACAGCGTTGAGCTCGACCGTGTGGGCCAGTGGCATGGCCACGACAGTGGCCGCCCCGCTCGAGACACCGTCCGCGCCGACGCGCCAGAACTGGTCGGACAAGTCCGCGCCGCCCATGCGGCCCAAGTAGTTGAACCCGATCACCGGATCCGAATCCCCAACAGCCACTTCGGAATTCACATACCGCAACAGTCCGTACGACAACGGATCGGGCAGCGAACGCAGCTGTTCTTTGGCGGTCTTGACGAGCGCCCCCAACGATGCGCCGCCGGACGTCACCTGTGCCCAGTCCAGCTGACCAACGGTCAGGGCCACCGGGTATTTGGTGGTGAACCAGCCCACCGTGCGCGACAAGTCCAGGCTGCCGTCCAGCTCTTCGTGGCGGCCGTGGCCTTCGACGTCGATGCCGATCGGGGCACTGCTGCCCAGGAACTTGGCCCACGCCAGGCCGAAGGCGATGAGCAGGATGTCGTTGACCCCGGCGTGGAACGCCGCGGGCACCTCACCAAGCAACTGCCGCGTCGTCTCAGCGTCCAGCGAGACCGACAGGTTCTGGGCGGTCTCGTAGGTGTCGCCTTCGCCCACCGTCGGCAGGGCCGCCGGAGTGGCCGCGACCTGGCGCCACACCTCGGCGGAATCGACAACCGTTGCGTCGCGCGCGTGCTCGCTCAGCAGCGTGGACCAGCGGGCAAACGACGTGCCACCGGCGGGCAAGGCCACCGGCTGACCGCTGTGATGCTGGGCCCACGCGATGTTGAGGTCTTCGAGCAACACCCGCCACGACACCCCATCGACCGCGAGGTGGTGAATGATCAACGCCAACTGGCCCGACGACTCCGCCCACACCGCGCTAAGCATCACTCCCGCAGCCGGATCCAGCTGTGAACGGCCCGCCACCAACGCCTCATCGGAGAGCACATCCACCGACTGCACGTGCGCCGCCACAGACCCCGGCTCGGGCACCATCAGCGACCAACCCCCGGCCTCGTCGGTGTCTACCCGCAGCCGCAGCATGGCGTGACGATCCAGCAGGCCCTGCAGCACCGCCACCACGTCGGCGTGCGTCGCCCCCGCCGGGGCGTCGACGACCACCGTCTGGTTGAACTGCTCGACCGGACCCTCGACACTCTGCAACCAACGAATGATCGGGGTGGCCTCGATCGCCCCCACACCCTCGTCGACCACACCGTTCTCGTCGGTAGCCACGGTCGCCACGGTGGCCAGCCGGGCCACGGTCTGCTCAACGAACACATCACGCGGCCGGCACACCACCCCGGCCGCCCGGGCCCGGGCGGCCACCTGCATCGACAAAATGCTGTCGCCACCCAGATCGAAGAACGAGTCGTCCACCCCGACCCGCTCCAGCCCCAGCACCTGGGCGTAGATCCCCGCCAGGATCTCTTCGACCACGGTCGACGGCGCTCGGTAGCCACCGCCGGTGTATTCGGGTGCAGGCAGGGCGCGCTTGTCGAGCTTGCCGTTTTGTGTCAGCGGCAGCGTTTCCAGCACGACCACGGCGGTCGGCACCATGTAGGCCGGCAACCGCTCGGCCAGTGCCGAACGCGCGGCGACCGGGTCGGTGGCGCCGGTGATATAGCCCACCAGACGCTTGTCACCGGGGCGGTCCTCGCGGGCGATCACGACCGCCTGCTCAACCCCATCCACCGCGGCCAGCGCCGCCTGGACGTCGCCGAGTTCGATGCGGTAACCGCGGATCTTGACCTGCTCGTCCGCACGCCCCACGTAGCGCAGCTGACCGTCGTTGCCCCAGCGCACTAGGTCTCCGGTGCGATACATCCGGTCCCCGGCCTCGCCGAACGGGCACGCGACGAATCGGGACGCCGACAATCCGGGACGGCGGACATAGCCGGTACCGACGCCACGACCGGCGACATACAACTCACCGACCACACCGGCGGGCACCGGGCGCAACCAACCGTCCAGGACAAAAAGCGCGGCCCCCGAGACGGGGAATCCGATCGGCACGGGTCCCGAACCGGCCTGCAGCGGCGCACTCAACGTCGCGTACACGGTGGTCTCGGTCGGCCCGTAGCCGTTGATCATCACCCGGCCCGGCGCCCAGCGGTCCACGACCTCGGCCGGGCACGGCTCGGCGGCCACCACTAACGCGGCGGCCTCTAAACCCTCAGGCGACAACGTCCCCACGGCAGTGGGTGTTTGGCTCATGACGTCGACACGTTCGGCGACCAGCAAGGCGTGCAAGTCGTCCGGCGAGCCCGCCACCGATTCCGGCACCACGACCAACCGCCCGCCATGCAGCAGCGGACCCCAGATCTCCCACACCGAAAAGTCGAAGGCCAGCGAGTGGCCTTGCGTCCATACGCCCGCGCGATCCAGTGCGGGGTGCAGCGATTCGAACAGACGGGTGACGTTGTGGTGCGTGACGGCGACGCCCTTGGGGACCCCGGTGGTGCCCGAGGTGTAGATGATGTGGGCGATGTCGTCGGGGTTGGGCAACGGCAGCGCGGTGCCAGGCTGGAACGCGATAGCCGGATCGTTGAGGTCAATGACGGCGAACTCGCACGCGTCGAACCGCTCCGCCAGGTCGCTGGTGGTCAGCGCGGCTACCGGTGAGGCGTCGGCGACCATGAACTGCAAGCGCGCCGCGGGCAGACTCGGGTCGATCGGCAAATACGCCGCCCCGGTCTTGAGCACCGCCAAAATCCCTACGATCGCCTCGGTCGAGCGCGCCGACAACAACGCCACCGACCCACCCGGGCCCACGCCCTGGGCCACCAGCAGGTGCGCCAAGCGGTTCGAGGCCTCGTCCAGCTCGCGATAGGTCAGCGATCGATCCCCACAGCTCAGCGCCCCCGCATCCGGGACACGCTGCACCTGCTGGGCCCACAGCTCCGGAATCGACACCGGGACACTCGCCTGGGTCAGCACCGCGCGGTTGCCGATCTCGTCCAGGCCGGCCTGCTCATCGCCGTCGAGCAGATCGATCGAGGACAGCCGCCGCTTCGGATCCGCGACCATCGCTGCCAGTACTTGCTCGAGCCGGCGCGCCAGATCGGCGACCTCGAAATTCGACAACGGCCCGCCGGCACCGGCTGTGCTCAAGAACAGCTCGTCACCGTCACTGGAGAAAATCAGCCCGAATCCGCCCACCTGGCCGGAGTTGGTGTAGGACGCCGAGGCCGTCACCCCACCGAACGGCAGCGTGAATCCGGCTGGAATGAAATTCAGGTTCACCCGCTGAGCCGGCTGCCCCGACCCGCGCGCTTTGCGCTCCAAGGCATGCACGGGATACCGCTGATGGGCTACTGCCTCCCGGATACGGGTGTCGACGTGAGCGCACAACTCGCTCACCGTGTCCCCGGGGGCCACACCGATGACCAGCGGCACCGCCCCTGCCACCATTCCGGGCAGGGTCTTAGCGTCCGGGGCGACGCGGCGGTTGACCGGGAAGTCGAACACCACCTCGGCGCCCTCGGCGCACCAGCCCCGCACCAGCAGTGCACACGCTGCGGTGATCACCGAGGTTCGCGGCACGTCCCACTTGCGGGCCAGCTCCTCGACGCGGCCCACGATCGCCGGGTCGATGGCCACCGGCGCGGAAGGCCACGGATCGCGCTCACTCGAATCATCGAGCCCGTAATCGCCGGCGCTTTCGGCAGGCAGATTCTGCGACCAATACGCCTCGTCCTCGCGATACTCGTCCGAGGACTCGTACGCCAGCTCGGTATCCACCAAGTCCTGCAGCGAGCCAAAGAGAACCGGCGGCAACGGCGCACCCGACACAATCGCCGAGTACACCGACGCAATGCGCTGCCCCACCAAAGCCACGCCCGTGCCGTCAATGGCGATATGGTGCGCACACGCCAATAAATAAAATTCGTCGGGCCGCGTCTTAAATAAGGCAAACTTAAATAACGGACCCGTCAACGGCATCGGCGTCCGCTGGATCGACAAAGCTGTGTCGCGAGCCTCTTGGACGGCTTGATCGGAACCGCTCAGATCATAAAAAGCCAGGTCTACATCGGGATAGTCAACTGCTCGCTGAAAAACCCGGCCATCCACCTCGAAAAATGCGGCCCGGGCGGGCTCAGCTTCTTGAACAACCCGCCGTATCGCCCATTCCAGCGAACCCCGCTGAACTACACCCTCAATACGGACAAAAAGGCCCAGCTGCCACTCGACAGAAGACAGACCTGTCTCCTGGGCAAGCCAAATATCTAACTGCCCCCGTGTAAGCGGAAATGCCAAATCATCGTCAAGATCAATTGGACTTCCCCAGAGCTCCACAGGAGCCCGATCATCAAGCTTCATCTAATCCCCCAAAGCCCGACTGGATGTCTGTGTACCCAAATCGTTCACTTATCAAAACCCGGGCCCCCTGCTAGCCTTTCGCGCAGACTCTTCGGGCGTATATCGGTCCAGTTCTGTTCGATGTAATCCAGGCACGCTGCGCGGTCGGCTTCCCCATAAACCACCCGCCAGCCCGCGGGAACGTCGGCAAACGCCGGCCACAGGCTGTGCTGCTCCTCGTCGTTCACCAAGACGAGAAAGCTGCCATTGTCATCATCGAACGGATTGACGCTCACCAGCTCCCCATACCTACGTTGAGTGTTGAATCCAACTGCCCAAACGATACTGGAGGTCCATAGACTGAGTCTGGCGTTTCGTCAAACTTCCTGACTCCACCCGTCAGACCTGACATGACCCAGTTCCGGGCTCCGGCGCTGGTCAGCTTGGATCTGCCCTCCGCGGCGCCGCGGCATGGCTCCCTGACGTCGGGTAACCGAGGTCACACGCCCGCAACAATCACCGTGATTCGCCGGGCACCGTTGCCCGGTGTGTTATGCGTGCAGCTATTCGCCGGTCACAGCAGTCCGATGAGCTCTAGGTCGGTTGCGTATTTGATGATTGTCGGCGCTGAGACGTGCGGGATGTCGTTGTCAGCGCCTATTTTGGCTTCTTGCACCGCAGCACGGAATCGGTCCGCCGACGCCAGGGATCCACACACCGGCTCGATCGGTTCCAAATCCGTATGCAATAACAACATCAATACTTCGAGAACCGAGTTTTGCCGCTGCCGATCTGGCAACTCACGCAACCCCGCCTCAAACCGCGACAACCACTCGTTAAAGTCGTCGATCCGCTCGATCGGATAACCTGCGTCAATTAGCCAATCCGCATACTCATCGAGCCCGATACCGTCATCATGCGGATTCATCACGTGATAAGTCTCGAATCCCTCCACGACGGCGGCGCCCAACGTGGCGATCGCCTCAGCGACAAACCCCACCGGCAACCCATCAAAGTGCGAACGCTGCCGCTGCCCTTGGGCATCCAGCTGATAAAACGATGCCGGTGCCACGCCGGTGGCCACCAAACTCAACACCATTCGCGTGAACATATCCGCAACGTTGAACTGACCGGCATACGCGGTATCTACCAAAATCACGTCACAGCGAAACACCGAAACGGGCAAACCACAAAGATCATGGGCCTCGCGCAATAACACTTCTCCGGCCCACTTACTGTTGCCATAACCGTTAGCCAAACTTCCGTCAATTACTCGAGTCGGGCTAATCACCCGAATATCGGCATCCTCGGTAAACGCCGACGGCTCGACCTGACGGCCCACATCCGCGGTCGATACGTATGCATACGGCTTGAGCCTGTTCGTCAGCGCCAACCGGATCAACTCGCCGGTGCCCACTACATTGGGCTCGAACAACTCGCTGTACGGCAACACCGCGTTGACCAACGCCGCCGAGTCAATAATCAAGTCCACCGACTCGGCCAGTCGTTGCCACACGTGCTCATCTAGACCCAGATTGGCTTCGCCCTTGTCACCGGCGATGACCTCCAAATGGCCGGCCGCCAACTCCCGGAAATGCCGCAACAATTTCTCGTCGCCGCTGTCGAAAGTCTTATCCAGGCGAGCCCAGGCGTCCTCATCGGACTTCGCCCGCACCAAACAGATCAGCTTGCCCCCGCCAAGCTCCATTTGCTCAAGCCACTGTAACACCAGGTAACGTCCGATGAATCCGGTCGCCCCGGTCAACAAGACCGTGCGGATCTCGCCATTCGGCGCGGGCAGCGTCGGGGCGGTGGTCAGCGTGGTGTCGTCGATGAACTTGTCCAGTGTCAGATCACTGGCATGCACCTCGGTGGCATCCTGGCCGTGCACCGCCGCGAAGTGTGCGCTACCGGCCGCGTTGACCGCAAGATCTGCGCCCGACGCACCAGCGTGCACCAGCAGGCTCAAGCTGCGTACCGTCGGCGCATCGAACAAACTGCGCACCCCGAGCTGGACACCCAGCACGGTGTTGATCGCGGCCGTCACCCGCATCGCCGACAATGAGTTCCCACCCAGGTCGAAGAAGGAGTCCTCCACCCCCACGCGCTCGAGTTCAAGCACGTGGGCGTAGATCCCGGCAAGGGTCTCCTCGATCGGGCTGGCCGGGGCGCGGTAACTGTGGGCGTCTTGGTATTCCGGTGCCGGCAACGCCCGCTTGTCGAGCTTCCCGTTGACCGTCAATGGCAACGCCTCTACCGGCACCACTGCGGCCGGGACCATGTACGACGGCAATCGCTCCGCCAATTGCGTGCGTAGCTCGGCCGGGTCTGCGGTGCCGGTGATGTAACCGATCAGGCGCTTGTCACCGGGGCGGTCCTCGCGGGCGATCACCGCCACCTGCCCCACGCCGTCGAGCTCCGCCAGGGCCGCCTGTATCTCACCGAGTTCGATGCGGTGGCCGCGGATTTTGACCTGCTCGTCGGTGCGCCCCAGGTATTGCAGCTGTCCATCGCTGCCCCACCGCACCAAGTCGCCGGTGCGATACATCCTGTCACCAGCGTCGCCGAACGGGCACGCCACAAATCGCGACGCCGTCAACCCGGACCGTCGCGCATACCCGACGCCTACGGCGCGGCCAGCGATGTACAGCTCACCCACTACTCCGGCCGGTACCGGACGCAACCATCCGTCCAGCACGAACAACGCCGTACCCGGTAGCGGCGAACCAATCGGCGGCACACCGGATCCCGCGGTGAGCGGCGCACTCAACGTCACCCACATCGTTGCTTCGGTGGGACCGTATTCGTTGATCATCACCCGACCGGGAGCCCAGCGATCCACCACCTCGGGCGGGCATGCCTCGCCACCCACCAGCAATGTCACCGACTCCAAGCCTTCGGGCGACAGAGCCCCTACCGCCGAAGGGGTTTGGCATAACACGTTGACTTGTTGGTCGATCAGCAAGGCGCGGAAGTCATCCGGCGATGCGGCCACCGACTCGGGCACCACCACCAGCCGCCCCCCGCGCAGGAGGGCGCCGTAGATCTCCCAGCCGGAGATGTCGAAGCTGTACGAGTGCCATTGCGACCACACCTGCTCCGACGCCGGGGGCAGGCCGGCGTCCAGAGAGCCGAACAGCTGGGTGACGTTGTGGTGGGCGATCGCCACACCCTTGGGTACACCCGTCGTGCCGGAGGTGTAAATGACGTAGGCGATGTCGTCAGGCGCCGGGGCCGGCAATTCCGTGGCGGGCTGGCTGTCGATTCGGGGATCGGCGATATCGACGACCGTCAGGTCGAAACCTTCCAGCCGCGATCCGAAGGCCGCGGTGGTAATCGCCGCCACTGGCGCGGCATCGCCGAGCATGAATTCCAGCCGGGCCGTCGGCACCACCGGGTCGATCGGGAGGTAGGCGGCCCCGGTCTTCAGCACCGCCAAGATCGACACAATCGCTTCGGCCGAACGCGAAAACAGCAGTGCCACACGCTCACCCGGGCCAACACCCTGCTCGGTGAGCAGGTGCGCCAACCTGTTGGCGCTCTCGTCGAGCTCGCGGTAGGTCCAGGAGCGCTCGCCGCTGTTCAGCGCGACCGCGGCGGGGGTGCGCGCAGCCTGCGCGGCGAACACCGCCGGAATCGACACCCGCGTCGAGGGCTGGGTCAGGATTGCCCGGTTACTCCACTCGTCGAGCGCGATGCGCTCGCCCTCGTCGAGCAAATCGAACGACGACAATCGGCGCGTGGGATGCGCGACCATGCCCATCACGACGCGCTGTAGCCGCTCGATCAGTGCCTCGATGCCGGCCTGGTCGAACAGCTCGGTGTCGTATTCGACCCGGAGCCCCAGCTCGTTGCCCGGAAGGGCCTGCACCGACAGCGGGTAGTGGTTGTATTCGCGGCTGTTGAACCCGACGATCGACAGTCCACTGATGCCCGCCAGTGCGGCGGTGTCTACCGGGTAGTTCTCGTACATGAAGATGGTGTCGAACAGCTGGTCGTGACCGGTGACGCGGTGGATTTCGCTCAGCGCCAGGTACTCATGCTCAAGGGTGTCGTTGTGGGCGTTTTGCAGCTGCCCGAGTAGGTCCGCGGTTGTGGTCGCCGCGCTGATTTGCGCCCGCACCGGCACCGTGTTCAGCAACAGCCCGACCATCGAGTCGGCACCGGCCACATCGGTTGGCCGGCCCGAGACCACGATGCCGAAGGCGACGTCGTGCTGGCCGGTCAGCCAGCATAGGAGCTGCGCCCACGCGGCCTGTAACACGGTGTTGACCGTGGTGTGGTGCGCACGGGCCAGCTCGCCGAGTGACCGCGTGATGTCCTCCGGCACCAGGAACGACGACACACCGCGCTGCCCCAGCGCCAGCCGTTGCGGTGGGGCGACCAAGGTGGGTGCGTCGAAGCCGGCGAACAGCTCACGCCAGGCCGCCTCGGCGGCCGCGTAATCCCGCTCGGCCAGCCAGTTCACGAACCGGCGATATGACGCGGGCGCGCCCAGCCCCTGTCCGTAATAACTGGTAAAAATCTCCTGCAGCAGGATCGGCATCGACCAGCCGTCGAGCACTATGTGGTGATTGGTCACCACAAACCGGTGCTGGTCCGCCCCAGTGCGGATCAACGCCACCCGGAAGGCAGGCTGGTTAGCCAGATCGCACACCGCGGCACGCTCGGCCTCGCACACCCGCTCAATCTGTTCTTCGATGTCGGGGTCGCCGGCGCCCAGCTGCACATACCGCCAGGCGAGGACGGGATCGGCAGGAATGATCTGCACCGGCTTGTCGAACTGATCGCAGAAGTGGGCGACCAGGTTCGGGTGCCGGGTGACCGCGGTGTGCACTGCCTCGCGCAAACGATGCGGATCGAGCCCGCCGGCCAGGGTGATATCCAGCTGTACGGCGTAGAGCTCGCTGAGATCGCTGGGGTCCTGCGCGAAGCTGGCGTGGAACAGCAGCCCCTCTTGCAATGGGGTCAGCGGCAACACATCGGCGATGTGGTGATGGCGCTCGAGTTGGTCGATCTGGCTCTGGGTCAGTCGCGCCGGGACGATGTCCGACGGGGTCAACCCACCGCCGCCGCGACGCACATAAGCGCAGATCCCGGCGAGCGCCTCGAACCATAACCGGCTCAACTCGCTGATCTGGGCGTCATCGACGGCCGACGGCGCCCATGTCCAGTTGGCCTCGAGATGGGGCCCGGCCTCGGTGTCGAGGGTGACCGCGTTCAGGTCGACGGTGTGCATCAACGGCATGGGCACCACGGTCGCCGCCCCGGCCGTCAGACCCTCGGGGCCGACCCGCCACAGCTGCTCCGACAACTCTGTGCCACCGCCCATGCGGCCCAGGTAGTTGAACCCGATCACCGGCTCCGACTCGCCCAGGTCGACCTCGGGATTCAGGTATCGCAACACGCCGTACGACAGGGGGTCGGGAAGGCCGCGCAGCTGCTCTTTGGCGTCTTTGACCAGCTTTCCCAGCGCCGCCTCACCAGCGACGACCTGTGTCCAGGACAGGCCACCGACGCGCAAAGCCACCGGGTACTTCGTGGTAAACCACCCCACGGTGCGCGACAGATCCACGTCGTCGCTCAGCTCTTCATGGCGGCCATGGCCCTCGACATCAATGCCGATCGGCGCCTCGGTGCCCAGCAGCTTGGCCCAGGCCAACCCGAACGCGATCAGCAATATGTCGTTGACCCCGGCGTGAAAGGCCGCGGGTACCTCGCCGAGGACCAGCCGTGTGGTCTCGACGTCCAAGGACACCGTCAGGTTCTTCGCGCTGTCGTAGGTGTCGTCGGCCCCCACTGCCGGCAAGGCCGCCGGCGTGGCCGAGATCTGGCGCCAGGTCTCGGCGGAGTCCACGACGGCCGCGTCGCGCGCGTGCTCGCTCAGCAGCGACGACCACCGCCGAAACGATGTCCCCACCGCGGGCAACGCCACCGGCTGACCGCTGTGATGCTGCGCCCAGGCGATGTTCAGGTCTTCAAGCAACACCCGCCACGACACTCCGTCGACTGCCAAGTGGTGAACGATCAACGCCAACTGGCTCGTCGACTCGGCCCAGACCGCGCTGAGCATCACCCCTGCGGCGGGACTCAGCTGCGAGCGGGCCGCGACCAGCGCCTCGTCGGACAGCACGTCCACCGTCTGCACACACGCACCGGCGTCGACCGTCCCCGGCTCGGGCACGGACAGCGACCAACCCCCGGCCCCGTCGTCCTCGACGCGCAGCCGCAGCATGTCGTGGCGATCCAGCAGCGCCTGCAGCACCACCACCACGTCGGCATGCGCAACGCCGGCCGGAGCGTCGACCACCACGGTCTGATTGAACTGATCGACTTGGCCGTCAACGCCATGCAGCCAGTGGATGATCGGGGTCGCATCGAGTGGGCCAACGCCATCGTCGATGAGGCCACCGGGACCGCCCGCCACCGTGGCCACTTGCGCCAGTCGGGCCACGGTCTGCTCGACGAACACATCGCGTGGCCGGCACAGCACCCCGGCCGCGCGGGCGCGCGCCGCCACCTGCATGGACAAAATGCTGTCGCCGCCCAGGTCGAAAAACGACTCGTCGACCCCAACCCGCTCGAGCCCCAACACCTGGGCGTAGATGTCGGCCAGGATCTCTTCCACCGCGGTCGACGGGGCGCGGTAGCGGTCCACATCTTGGTATTCAGGCGCCGGCAAGGCCCGCTTGTCGAGCTTGCCGTTAGGCGTCAGCGGCAGCGTCTCCAACACCACCACCGCGACCGGAACCATGTACGCCGGCAACCGCTCCGCCAATTGCGTGCGTAGCTCGGCCGGGTCTGCGCTACCGGTGATGTAGGCCACCAGCCGCTTGTCACCGGCGCGGTCCTCGCGAGCGATCACCACCGCCTGCTCGACGCCAGCCAAACCCGCTAGCGCAGTGCGGATTTCGCCCAGCTCGATGCGATAGCCGCGGATCTTGACCTGCTCATCAGCGCGCCCAAGATACTCCAGCTGCCCATCGGCGGCCCACCGCACCAAGTCCCCGGTGCGATACATCCGCGTCCCAGATCCGCCGAAGGGGCACGCCACAAACCGCGAAGCGGACAACCCGGGCCGGCCCAAATACCCGCACCCGACTCCGGTCCCGGCCACGTAGAGCTCGCCGATCACCCCGGCCGACACTCGGCGCAAACCCGCGTCGAGCACGAACAACGCCGCCCCGGACACCGGCGACCCGATCGGCACCGCCCCGGACCCCGCCTCCAGCGGCGCACTCAGCGTCGCGTACACCGTGGTCTCGGTCGGCCCGTAGCCGTTGATCATCACCCGCCCGGGCGCCCATCGATCGACTACCTCGCTCGGGCAGGCTTCACCGGCAACCACCAGCGCCGCCGACTCCAAGCCCTCCGGCACCAATGCCGCTAGCGCAGTGGGTGTTTGGCTCAATACGCTGACCTGCTTGGCCACCAGCAACGCATGCAGTTCTTCCGGCGAACCGGCCACCGATTCGGGCACCACCACCAGTTGGCCGCCGCCAAGTAGCGGTCCCCAGATCTCCCACACCGAGTAGTCGAACGCGAGCGAGTGACACTGCGTCCATACACCCGCGCGGTCCAGACCGTCGTCGAGTGATTCGAACAGCCGGGTCACGTTGTGATGGGTGACGGCAACACCTTTGGGCACGCCGGTGGTTCCCGACGTGTAGATGATGTGGGCGATGTCGTCAGGAGCCGGCGCCGGGAGCGCCGTGCTGGGCTCCGCGGCGACCCGCGGATCGTCGACATCAAGGACAGTCAGGCGAAACCCGTCCAGCCGTGACCGCAGATCCGCGGTGGTGAGAACGGCGATGGGGGCGGCATCGTCGATGACAAACTTCAGCCGCGCCGCCGGCACCACCGGGTCGATCGGCAGGTACGCCGCCCCGGCCTTCAGCACCGCCAGGATCGCCACGATCGCCTCGGCGGAACGCGAAAAGAGCAGCGCCACATACTGTCCCGGGCCAACGCCCTGGCTGACCAGCAGGTGTGCCAGCCGGTTGGCATCCTCGTCGAGTTCCCGGTAGGTCCACGACTGCTCGCCACAACTCAGCGCCACGGCATCTGGAACCCGCGCGACCTGTGCGGCGAAGACCGCCGGGATTGACACCGGGTTTGTGGGCCGGGTCAGGACGGCACGGTTGCCCCACTCGTCGAGCCCAGCATGTTCATCGGCGTCTAGGAGGTCAAGAGAAAGGAGTCGCCGGCTTGGGTCGGCGCTCATGAAGCCTGTCCGGAATCGGCAGTCATCGCTACCAGTACGCGCTGGAGTCGTTGGATGAGTTTCTCGATGCGGGCGGTGGTGAACAGCTCGGTGTCGTATTCGACGCGCAGGCCGATCTCGTGACCCGGAACGGCTTGCACCGTCAGCGGGTAGTGGTTGTACTCGTGGCTGCTGAAGTCGGTCACGGCCAATCCGTCAGCGCCAAGTAGTGCGCCGGTCTCGATGGGGTAGTTCTCGTAGACGAACAGGGTGTCGAAGAGCTGGTCGTGGCCGGTCAGGCGGTGAATCTCGCTGAGCGCCAGGTGCTGGTGCTCCAGGGTGTCGTTGTAGGCGCCCTGCAGCTGCTCCAGCAGATCGCCGATGGTGGTGGCCGCGTTGATGCTGGCCCGCACCGGCACCGTGTTGATCAACAACCCGACCATCGACTCCGCGCCGGCCACCTCGGTCGGCCGCCCCGACACCGCGGTACCAAAGGCCACGTCTTGCCGCCCGGTCAGCCAGCACAGCAGCTGCGCCCAGGCCGCCTGCAGCACGGTATTGACCGTGGTGTG
Organism: Mycobacterium numidiamassiliense; assembly: GCF_900157365.1. GTDB lineage: Bacteria > Actinomycetota > Actinomycetes > Mycobacteriales > Mycobacteriaceae > Mycobacterium > Mycobacterium numidiamassiliense. The sequence goes on from NZ_FUEZ01000004.1 coordinate 3,852,249, forward strand.
GCACGAGCGCGCCAACTCCCCTAGCGCAGCAGTGGTTTCGGCGGGCACCGTAAACGACGCGACGTCGCGTCGCCCCAGCCGTTCGCGGCCAGGCTCCGCCACCAGCGCTGGGCTGTCGAATCCGGCGAACACCTGAGTCCAGGCCGTCTCGGCGGCGGCTTTGTCGCGCTCGGACAGCCAGGTGACATACCGGCGATACGACGTGGGCGTGCCCAGTGTGTGGCCGTAGTAGCCGGCGAAGATCTCCTGCAACAGGATCGGCTTGGACCAGCCGTCCATCACGATGTGGTGATTGGTCAGCACGAACCGATGCTGGTCGGCACCGGTACGGATCAACGCCGCCCGAAACGCGGGTTGGTTGGCCAGGTCGCAGATCGCGGCACGCTCGGCCGCGCACACCTGCTCCACCTGCGCATCGACATCGTCACCGTCGAGTTCGAGGTATTGCCAAGCCATTTCGGGGTCCGCCGACAGGATCTGCACCGGTTGGTCGTAGTGGTCGCTAAAGCGCGCCACCAGGTGCGGGTGCCGGCGCACCACAGCGTTCACTGCGTCCTGTAGTTGGCGGGAATCTAGCGATCCGGCCAAGGTGATGTCCAGCTGCACCGCGTAGAGCTCGCCCAGATCGTCAGTGCTGCCGTGGCTGATGCTGGTGTGGAACAGCAGGCCCTGCTGCAGCGGGGTCAACGGCAAGACGTCGGCGATCTGGTGCTCGCGCTCGAGCTCGTCGATCTGGTCCTGGCTCAGTCGCGCGGGAACGAGATCCGACGGGGTCAGCCCACCGCCGCCGCCGCGCACGTACGCGCAGATCCCGGCCAGCGCCTCGAACCACAACTGGTTCAGCCGACCGATGTGCGCGGCATCGACTGCCGACGCGGCCCAGGTCCAGTTGGCCTGCAAGTGCGGGCCCGCTTCGGTGTCGATCGTGGCGGCGTTGAGCTCGAGGGTGTGGGCCAGCGGCATAGCCACCACGGTGGCCGCCCCGCTCGTCAAGCCGTCGGTGCCAAGCCGCCAGAACTCGTCAGACAACTCTGCGGCACCGCCCATGCGGCCCAGGTAGTTGAACCCGATCACCGGATCCCAATCCCCCACGGCCACGTCGGAATTCAGGTACCGCAGCAGCCCGTAAGTCAGCGGGTCAGGCAGGGCACGCAACTGCTCTTTAGCCGCCTTGACCAGCGAACCCAATGCCGTTGCACCAGAAGCGATCTGGCTCCAGTCCAACCCACCGACGTTCAACGCCACCGGGTACTTGGTGGTGAACCAGCCCACCGTGCGCGACAAGTCCACGTCGGCACCGAGCTCTTCATGGCGGCCGTGTCCCTCGACGTCGATCCCGATCGCTCCCTGGGTGCCCAACAGCTCCCGCAGAGCCATCCCGAACGCAATCAGCAACACGTCGTTGACCCCGGCATGAAACGCCGCGGGCACCTCACCAAGCAGCAGCCGTGTGGTCTCGACGTCCAATTCCACCGACAAGTTCTGCGCGGTGAGGTACGTGTCCTCAGGCTGCGCCGCCGGCAGGACGGCCGGAGTCGCCGCCACCTGACGCCACGCCTCCGCTTGTTCGATCACGTCAGGGCGAAGCGCGTGCTCGCTCAGCAGCGTGGACCAGCGGGCAAACGACGTGCCACCACCCGGCAAGGCCACCGGCTGACCGCTGTGATGCTGGGCCCAGGCGATGTTGAGGTCTTCGAGCAACACCCGCCACGACACCCCATCGACCGCGAGGTGGTGAATGATCAACGCCAACTGGCCCGACGACTCCGCCCACACCGCGCTAAGCATCACTCCCGCAGCCGGATCCAGCTGTGAACGGCCCGCCACCAACGCCTCATCGGAGAGCACATCCACCGACTGCACGTGCGCCGCCACCGAGCCCGGCTCGGGCACCATCAGCGACCAACCTCCGGCCTCGTCGGTGTCTACCCGCAACCGCAGCATGGCGTGACGATCCAGCAAGCCCTGCAGCACCGCCACCACATCGGCGTGCGACACCCCTACCGGGGCATCGACCACCACCGTCTGGTTGAACTGCTCGACCGGACCCTCAACACTCTGCAACCAACGAATGATCGGCGTGGCCTCGACAGCCCCCACACCCTCATCGACAAGCGCATCGGTGTCAGTGGCCACGGTCGCCACAAGCGCCAGCCGGGCCACGGTCTGCTCAACGAAAATGTCCCGCGGGCGGCACAGCACCCCGGCCGCTCGCGCACGGGCCGCGACCTGCATCGACAAAATGCTGTCGCCACCCAGATCGAAGAAGGAGTCGTCCACCCCGACGCGCTCCAGCCCCAGCACCTGGGCGTAGATCCCCGCCAGAATTTCCTCGACGGCATTCGCCGGGGCCCGGTAGCTGCCACTGCCGTCCTGATATTCCGGCGCGGGCAACGCCCGGGTATCCAACTTGCCGTTAACCGTCAACGGCAACGCCTCGACCGCGACCACCGCCGCCGGCACCATGTACGCGGGCAACCGCTCGGCCAGTTGGGCGCGCAGATCCGCCGGGTCACCCGTGCCGGTGACATAGCCCACCAGCCGCTTGTCACCGGGGCGGTCCTCGCGGGCGATCACCACCGCCTGCTCGACCCCATCCACAGCGGCCAGCGCGGCACGCACCTCGCCGAGTTCGATGCGGTGCCCGCGGATCTTGACCTGCTCGTCAGCGCGCCCCACATAGCGCAGCTGACCGTCATCACCCCAGCGCACCAAGTCCCCAGTGCGATACATCCGATCGCCGGCGCCGGCAAACGGGCAGGCCACAAACCGCGTTGACGACAGATCGGGCCGGCCCACGTAGCCGGCCGCCAGTCCCGCACCGGCCACATACAGTTCGCCCACTACGCCGGTGGCCACTGGGCGCAGCCAACCGTCGAGGACGAAAAACCCGAGGTGAGCCAACGGCACTCCGATCGGGCTCACGGTGCTCTCGACGTCGCTGTCCACGATCTCGCGGAACGACGCGTGCACCGTGGTCTCGGTGATGCCATACATGTTGATCAGCCGCGGCGGCCCCGGGTGGTTGTGCAGCCACGTCGAAAGCCGTTGAGGCTCAAGGGCTTCCCCACCAAACACCACCGTCTGCAACTTGAGCTGGTGACCCAGCTCCGGTGAGAGCGAATCGGCGGTCTGCAGCGCATAAAATGCCGACGGCGTCTGGCTCAACACACCGACCTGCTCGGCTGCGAGTAGGGCGTGCAGGTCCTCGGGCGAGCGCACCACCGCATCGGGAACCACGACGATCCGGCCACCACCAAGTAGCGCTCCGAAGATCTCCCACACCGAGAAGTCGAAGGCCAGCGAATGGCACTGCGACCACACCTGGCCCAGTTCCAGCTCGGCATCCAGCGCCTCGAGCAGTCGGATGACGTTGCGGTGCGTGACCGCCACACCCTTGGGCGTACCGGTAGTTCCCGACGTGTAGATGATGTACGCGATTTCGTCGGCGGCCGGCGCCAACAGCGCCGACCCGGGCTGGGCCGCGATAGCGGGGTCGTTGACATCGACGACCGCGAGATCACACCCCTCGAAGCGGGAGCGAAGGTCGGCAGTGGTGACGGCGGCGATCGGGGCCGAATCGCCGATCATGAACTGCATGCGCGACGACGGATGCGCGGGGTCCAGCGGCAGATAGGCCGCACCGGTCTTGAGCACAGCCATGATCGACACGACCGCCTCGATCGAACGCGGCAGCAGCAATGCGACCCGTTCACCGGGCCCCACACCGTGATCTATCAGCCTGTGCGCCAACCGATTCGACGCCTCATCCAACTGGCGATACGTCATCGAGGTGCCCTGGAAGCTCAGCGCCACCGCATCGGGGATACGCGCCACCTGCCCGGCGAACAAGACGGGAATCGACACCGCCATGCCTGCCTGCTGAGTCAACACGGCGCGGTTGCCCCATGCATCGAGCCGGTCGTGCTCGCTGTCGCCGAGCAGATCGATCGACGACAGGCGCCGCTGCGGGTCGGCGGTCATGGCCTCCAAGACGCGCTCAAGGCTCGCGATGAGCGCCTCGACGCCGGCCGCGTCGAACTGCGTCGTGTCGTATTCGACGCGGAAACCCAACTCGGTGCCCGGGTGGGCCACCATCGTCAGCGGGTAGTGGTTGTATTCACGGCTGCTGAAGTCGGTGATGGCCAGCCCGTTGATCTCGCCCAACGCTGAGGCGTCGACCGGGTAGTTCTCGTAGACGAACAACGTGTCGAACAGTTGGTCCACCCCGGTGATCCGGTGGATGTCGCGCAGCGCCAAATGCTGGTGCTCGACGGTGTCGTTGTAAGCGTTCTGCAGTTGATCGAGCAACTCCGCGGTCGTCGCGGCGGCGGTCAGATCCGCGCGCACCGGCACCGTGTTGATCAACAGGCCCACCATCGACTCCGCGCCGACCATGTCGGTCGGGCGCCCCGAGACGGCCGCACCGAACGCCACATCGCGCTGGCCGGTCAGCCCGCACAACAGCTGTGCCCACGCCGCCTGCAGGACGGTGTTGACCGTGGTGCGCTGCGAGCGAGCCAGCTCACTGAGGGCGGCCGTGGTCTCAGCGGATACCCGGAACGAGTTCACACCGCGCCTGCCCAGACTTAACCGGTCCGGTTGACCCACCAAGGTGGGGGTGTCGAACCCGGCCAGCACCTGACCCCAGGCCGCTTCGGCGGCCGACTGGTCGTGCTCGGCCAGCCAGGTCACAAACCGGCGATACGGAATCGGCGCGCCCAGGTGGTGCCCGTAGTAGCCGGCGAAGATCTCCTGCAGCAGGATCGGCATCGACCAGCCATCGAGCACGATGTGATGGAAGGTCAACACAAACCGGTGCACATCGTCGCCGGTGCGGATCAACGCACCCCGAAATGCCGAGTGGCCGGCCACATCGCACACCGCGGCACGCTCGGCCGCAGCCATCCGATCAACCTGCTCGCCAACATCGGAGCCGTCGAATTCGACGTACTGCCAAGCCATTTCAGGGTCGGCAGGGATGATCTGCAGCGGCTCGTCGTACTGGTCGCTGAACCGCGCCACCAAGTGCGGGTGCCGGCGGACCACCGTCTGCACCGCCTCCCGCAGACGCTGCGGATCAAGCACGCCGGCCAACGTGATGTCCAGCTGCATCGCGTAAAGCTCGCCCAGATCGGCGTTGTCGTCGGCGGCGCTGGTGTGGAAGAACAGGCCCTGTTGCAACGGCGTCAGCGGCAACACATCGGCGAACTGGCACTGCTGGCGTAGCTGGTCGATTTGTTCCTGGCTCATTCGCGCAGGGGCGAGATCGGACGGGGTCAGCCCGCCGCCGCCGCCGCGCACGTGCGCGCAGATGCCGGCCAAAGCCTCGAACCACAACCGGCTGAGGCGTTCGATTTGCGCGTCGTCCAGCGCCGAGGGGGTCCACGTCCAGTTGGCCTGCAGATGCGGGCCTTCGTCGGTGTCCACGGTGGCGGCGTTCACTTCCGCGGTGTGCATCAACGGCATGTCCACCACGGTGGCCGCCCCGCTGAACAAGCCGTCGGGGCCGACGCGCCAGAACTGGTCGGACAACTCCGCAGCGCCACCCATGCGGCCCAGGTAGTTGAACCCGATCACCGGCTCGGGACCGGACAGATCCACCTCGGAGTTCAGGTATCGCAACAGCCCATATGACAACGGATCGGGCAGGGCGCGCAGCTGCTCCTTGGCGCTTTTCACCAGCGCGCCCAACGATGCGCCACCGGAGGTCACCTGGCCCCAGTCCAGCTCACCGACGGTCAGCGCCACGGGGTACTTGGTGGTAAACCACCCGACCGTCCGCGACAGGTCCACGTCCGCGGCCAGCTCTTCGTGGCGGCCATGGCCCTCAACATCGATGCCGATCGGCCCCTGTGTGCCCAGCAGCTTGGCCCAGGCCATGCCGAAGGCGATCAGCAGGATGTCGTTGACCCCGGCGTGGAACGCCGCGGGCACCTCACCGAGCAACTGCCGTGTGGTCTCGACGTCCAACGACACCGACAGGTTGTGCGCCGTCTCGTAGGTGTCGCCTTCACCCACCGCCGGCAGGGCCGCCGGAGTGGCCGCCACCTGGCGCCACACCTCGGCGGAATCGACAACCGCTGCGTCGCGGGCATATTCGCTCAGCCGCGAAGACCAGCGCGCAAACGACGTGCCACCGCCAGGCACCGCCACCGGCTGACCGCTGTGATGCTGGATCCACGCGATGTTCAGGTCTTCGAGCAACACCCGCCACGACACCCCGTCGACCGCGAGGTGGTGAATGATCAACGCCAACTGGCTCGTCGGCTCGGCCCACACCGCGCTAAGCATCTGTCCCGCAGCCGGATTCAGCTGCGAGCGGGCCGCCACGAGCGCCTCGTCGGACAGCGCGTCCACCGACCGCACACACCCCGCGGCGTCCACAGACCCGACGTCGGGCACCGTCAGCAACCAGCCGCCGGCCTCGTCGCCGTCGACGCGCAGCCGCAGCATCGCGTGGCGATCCAACAGGCCCTGCAGCAGCACCACCACATCGGCGTGCGTCACCCCAGCCGGAGCGTCGATGACCACCGTCTGGTTGAACTGCTCGACCGGACCGTCCACGCTGTGCAGCCAATGCATGATCGGCGTCGCCTCAAGCGGGCCAATACCCTCATCGACCAAGAGGTCCTCGCCGGTGGCGACCGTGGCCACCTGCGCCAACCGGGCAACCGTCTGCTCAACAAAGATGTCGCGGGGGCGGCACAGCACCCCGGCGGCCCGGGCACGAGCGGCCACCTGCATCGACAAGATGCTGTCGCCGCCCAAATCGAAGAACGGCTCGTCCACCCCGACCCGCTCCAGCCCCAACACCTGGGCATAGATATCGGCCAGGATTTCCTCCACCGGGGTGGCCGGGGCGCGGTAGCGGTCCACGTCCTGGTATTCCGGTGCCGGCAATGCCCGCCGGTCGAGCTTGCCGTTCACGGTCAACGGCAGCGTCGCCAAGGCGACCACGGCGGTCGGCACCATATAGGCGGGCAACCGCTCCGACAAGGCGCTTCGCGCTGTGGCAGGGTCTGCCGCGCCGGTGATATACCCCACCAGACGCTTGTCACCGGGGCGGTCTTCGCGGGCGATCACGACCGCCTGCTCAACCCCATCCACCGCGGCCAGCGCCGCCTGGACGTCGCCGAGTTCGATGCGGTAACCGCGGATCTTGACCTGCTCATCGGCCCGGCCCAGATACCGCAGCTGCCCGTCGGCGTCCCAGCGCACCAAATCCCCGGTGCGATACATCCGGTCCCCGCCTTCGGCGAATGGGCACGCCGTGAACCGCGATGCCGTCAGCCCTGGCCGGCGGATGTAGCCCGTGCCGACACCCCGGCCTGCTACATACAACTCGCCGACCACACCGGCGGGCACCGGGCGCAACCACGGATCGAGCACAAACAGCGCCGCCCCGGGCACCGGCGAACCGATCGGCACCACGCCCGGACCCGGCTGCAGCGGCCCGCTCATCGCCGCGTACACGGTGGTCTCGGTCGGGCCGTACGCGTTGATCATCACCCGACCGGGCGACCAACGCTCGACCACCTCGGCCGGGCAGGCCTCGCCGGCCACCATCAACGCTGTCGACTCCAAGCCCTGCGGCGACAACGCTCCCACCGCGGATGGAGTCTGACCCAGCACGCTGACGTGTTCGTTGACCAGCAGCGCATGCAAGTCTTCCGGTGAGCTGGCTACCGACTCCGGCACCACCACCAACCGGCCGCCGTGTAGTAGCGCACTCCAGATCTCCCACACCGAGACGTCGAAGCTGTAGGAGTGCCACTGTGACCAAACCTGTTCCGGCGGAAGCGCATCCACCGATTCCACCAGCTGGGTGACGTTGTGGTGGGTCACGGCGACGCCCTTGGGCACGCCGGTGGTTCCGGAGGTGTAGATGATGTGGGCGATGTCGTCAGGAGACGGGAACGGTAACGCGGTGCTGGGCTGGTCATCGATACGGGAATCGTTGATGTCGATGACGGGCAGCTCGCATCCATCGAACCGGTCGGCCAGCCCGCTGGCGGTCAGGGCGACCACCGGGGCGGCATCGGCCACCATGAACCGCAGTCGCACTGGCGGCAGCCCGGGGTCGATGGGCAGGTAGGCCGCACCGGTCTTGAGCACGGCCAGGATTGCCACAATCGCCTCAGCCGACCGCGACGACAGCAGCGCTACACAACCTCCGGGGCCCACGCCGTGGTCAACCAGCAAGTGCGCCAACCGATTCGACGCTTCATCCAGCTCGCGATAGGTCAGCGACCGGTCGCCGCAGCTGAGCGCCCCCGCGTCGGGAACACGGTCAACCTGTGCCGCCCACAACGCCGGAATCGACACCGGGGTGGCCGGCTGGGACAAGACGGCGCGGTTGCCGATCTCGTCGAGCTCGGCCTGCTCGCCTGCATCAAGCAGATCAATCGAGGACAGGCGTCGTCCCGGATCGGCGGTCATCGCCGCGAGGACGCGCTCCAAGCGCTGCGCCAAATCCGCGACGTCGAAGTTCGAGAGCGGCCCACCGGCCCCGGCTGTGCTCAAAAACAGCCGGTCGCCATCGCTGGAGAAGATCAGGCCAAAGCCGCCGACCTGGCCGGAGTTGGTGTAGGACGCCGTAGCCGTCACCCCACCGAAGGGCAAGGAGAACCCTGCCGGGATGAAGTTCAGGTTGACCCGCTCGGCCAAGCGCCCCGAACCCCGGGCCTTGCGCTCCAACGCGTGCACCGGGAACCGCTGGTGCGCAACCGCTTCGCGGATTCGGGTGTCCGCGTGGGCGCACAACTCGGCCACCGTGGATCCCGGCTCCACACTGATCACCAATGGCACGACTCCGGCGACCATGCCGGGAAGCGTCTTGGCCTCCGGGGCGACGCGGCGGTTCACCGGGAAATCGAACGCCACTTCGGCGGCCTCGCCGCACCAACCGCGCACCAACAGCGCAGCTGCCGCGGTGATCACGGACGACCGGGGCACATCCCATTTGCGAGCCAGCTCTTCAACCCGGCTGACCACCGCTGGGTCGATCTCCACCGGTGCCGACGGCCACGGATCGCGCTCGCTGTCGCCCTCATCGAGCCCGTAGTCGCTGGGGCTTTCGGCGGGTAGATTCTGCGACCAGTACGCTTCATCTTCGCGATACTCGTCGGAAGCCTCGTATGCCAGTTCGCTGTCGACCAGGTCCTGCAACGAGCCGAATAGACCCGGCGGTAAAGGTGCGCCGGAAACAATCGCCGAATAAACAGAGGCGATGCGCTGCCCCACCAGAACTACGCCGGTGCCGTCGATGGCAATGTGGTGAGCACACGCCAACAGATAAAATTCGTCGGGCCGCGTCTTGAATAATGCGAATTTGAACAACGGACCGGTCAACGGCATTGGCGTGCGCTGTATCGACAGCGCCATCTCGCGGGCCTCTTGGACCGGGTGATCGGAACCGCTCAGATCGTAATAGGCCAGCTCGACATCCGGATATTCAACCGCCCGCTGAAAAACGCGGCCTTCGACCTCAAAAAATGCGGCCCGAGCCGGCTCGGACTCCTGCACCACCCGCCGGATCGCCCACTCCAGCGAACCCCGCTGAACTACACCGTCGATCCGAACAAAAAGGCCGAGCTGCCACTCGACAGAAGACAAGCCCGTCTCCTGGGCAAGCCAAATGTCCAACTGCGCCCGCGTTAGCGGGAACGCAAGGTCATCGACTTCCATCGGATTCCCCCAAAGCCCCGCTGCCGGGCTATCGATTTCGACCCGCCCCCCCCAGAGCTCCACTGGACCTCCCATACCCAGCTGACTCACTTACCAAAACCCCGGCCCGCTGCCAGCCTTTCGCGCAAGCTCTTCGGGCGTATATCGGTCCAGTTCTGCTCGATATAGTCCAAGCACGCGGCGCGGTCGGCCTCGCCATAAACCACCCGCCAGCCGGCAGGAACGTCGGCAAACACCGGCCACAGACTGTGCTGTTCTTCGTCGTTGACCAAGACGACAAAGCTGCCATTGTCATCATCGAACGGGTTGATGCTCACAGTTCTCCAGGACGTCTAGTCGAGATGATGGAACCGTCTCAAAACGATACTGGAGGTCAACAGGGTCAGTCGGCGCTTTTAACAAACTTCCTGGTGTGACACCTATTTAGCACCCGCGACCGTACTCAGCAATTCGTACGACGCTAGCGGCTGTCGCCACCGCACTCAAGGCCATGACCTGCAGTGACGCCCCAGACTTATGACGGGCGCCACATCCGCGCAGTTTCCGCGGCGCCCCCGTGACCAGCACAAACGCACACAGTGGCATAGAGCGCGCAGGAGCCCAAATGTGGCCGACTCCACACCGCTCTGCGTTACCCCCGCGCAGGAAAACCCGTGTGCGCCAGGCGAAATGCGCAGATGCATACCCAGCGACCGATTGGATCCGGTTTGTCCGGTCATCGCCAGGCACTTGCTGAGTTTTCCGAACGTTTGGCCTTTAGCGACGCGAAGCCGATGCCCGTCACCATGGGCACGGCCTGGTTTACCTGCGCATGACGGGTTACTTTCGCGACTTTACGCACGCGGTATGCATAAGCCTCCTATCGCCTTGCGAAAGCACCGATATGGAGCCGGCGAGCATGGTTTACTCTTCGGGACCGGGCTGCGCTCCGCGAGCGCCGCACGTTTGAGGTGACCGCCGCGAGGGCCAGCCTGCGACGTCCGCCACATTCGATGTAACGTCAACGTGTCGCGGCCGATTGACTAGATACGTGATCGTGGTCTAGCTACATGATCGAACGACCGGAACACGCAGGGGTGTGGGAACGGGTGGAAGGTTAGGTGCGGTGGTCGAACGCAGTGTGCGCGACGTCGAGTGGCCCTCGTCCGATGCCACGGTCGCAGGGGACCAAGGCTTGAGCGAGTCTTCACCTGCGCCTGAAGCACGGGGTACCACCCGGATGAGGCACCGCAAATGGGGGTTTGCGGCGGGCCGGCTGCTCAAGCGCACGTGGATTCCCCTTGTCATCGTGACCGTCGTCGTCGCCGGAGGTTTGACAGTCGGGCGGCTGCACGGCATCTTCGGATCCGAGAAACGTCCCGCGTACGCCGACACCAAAATCAACGACAACAAGCCCTTCGAGCCGAAGCGCATTACGTACGAGGTTTTCGGCCCACCCGGGACCGTGGCGGACATCGGTTATTTCGACACTGATGCCAATCCACAGCGGGTTGAGGGGGCACACCTGCCGTGGAAGATCGTTCTCACCACTACGAAGCCAACGATTGTGGGGAATCTGGTGGCACAGGGCAATACTGACAGCATTGGCTGTCGCATTCTGATCGGCGACGACGTCAAAGCCGACAAAGTGTCGAACGAAGTAAGCGCCTTTGTGTACTGCATGTTGAAGTCCGGATGAGCGCTGTGGACGTCGACACCACGCACGCAGCTCAACCGTTCATTGCGCGGAATATCCGCCGTTTTTCGGTATTCATCATTTTGGGATGGCTGGCAATTGTCGTCAGTTTGACGCTTTTCGTCCCTCCGCTGGAGAAGGTCGAAGCCGAACATCTTGTATCGCTGACGCCTAACGATGCACCCTCTATTCAGGCGTTGAATCGCCTCAACGAGGATTTCAAGTCCCCTTTTTCCGGCGCGGCGGCGATGATCGTCTTGGAGGGTCAGCAACCCCTGGGCGACGATGCCCATAAGTACTACGACAGCATCATTCGCCAAATGCGTGCCGATCCGACCCATGTACAGCACATTCAGGATTATTGGGGCGACCCACTTACCCAGGCCGCCGCGATCAGCGCCGACGGTAAGGCCGCATATGTGGAATTGACCCTCGCCGGCAACCCGGGTCAGGTGCTGGGTAACGAGTCGATTGCAGCCGTCCGGAACATTATCGGGCGGACGCCGGCGCCACCGGGCGTGAAGGCGTTTCTCACCGGTCCCGCGGCCGTCGTTGCGGACATGGGCAACAGCGGTGACCGGACGATCGCCATCGTGACGCTGGTCAGCATCGCTGTCATCTTCATTACCTTGCTGCTCGTTTACCGTTCGATTTTCACCGTCGTCATCTTGCTGGTGATGGTGTTCGTCGAGTTGCAGGTGGCGCGGGGCACCGTGGCATTGATGGGTGATCTGGGACTGGTTGGTCTGACGACCTATGCCGTGAACCTGCTGGTATCTATCGGGCTCGCGGCGGGAACCGACTACGGCATCTTCTTCGTCGGCCGATATCAAGAAGCTCGGCAGGCCGGCGAGGATAAGGTCCAGGCCTTTTTCACCACTTATCACAGCACTGCCAAGGTCGTCCTGGCCTCGGGGCTGACGATCGCCGGGGCGGTCTTGTGCCTGAGCTTCACCCGGCTGCCCTACTTCCAACCCTTGGGCGTCCCTTGCGCGGTGGGCATATTTGTCGCGGTGGCGGTCGCGCTCACACTGGTTCCGGCAGTCCTGGCCGTCGGTAGCCGTTTCGGTCTTTTCGACCCCAGGCGGAAGTTCAGGGTCAGTGGATGGCGACGGATAGGCACGGCGATCGTGCGGTGGCCCGCGCCGATTCTCGTGGCCACGCTGGCCGTGACACTCATCGGCTTGTTGGCGTTGCCGGGATTCAAACCCAGCTACAACGACCAGCAATATCTTCCGAAGAACATCGCCGCTGTTCAGGGCCTGACGGCTGCCGAGCGACACTTTCCCAAATCGCGCATGATGATGCCCGAGATCCTCCTGGTCGAGGCCGACCACGACATGCGCAACCCGGCAGACTTTTTGATCTTGAATAAGTTAGCGAAAGGCGTTCTCGCCGTTCCCGGCATTTCGCGGGTGCAGGCCATCACGCGGCCCGAGGGTACCCCGATCGAGCACGCGACGATCCCGTACCTGATGAGCTTGCAGCAGGGCTTCCAGCAACAGACATTCAAGTTCCAGGAAGCCCGTATGAACGACCTGCTGACACAGGCCGATGATCTGGCGAAAATGACCGCGATCATGAAGCACATGTATGCGTTGATGTCGGAGCTCAACCGGGTCACTCACGAGATGACTGGTATTACGCACCAAGTGGAAGAAAAAACGAATGAGTTGCGGGACCATATTTCGGATTTCGAGGATTTCTTCCGCCCACTTCGCGGCTATTTCTACTGGGAAAAGCATTGCTACGACATCCCCATCTGCTTTTCGATCAGATCCATCTTTGACTCGATCGACGGCATTGACGAGATCAGCGAAAAGCTCCACCTGCTGGTCGGAGACCTCGATCAAGTAGACATCCTCATGCCGGAGTTGCTGGCGCAGTTCCCACCGCAAATCGCCATCCTGGAGTCGATGCGGACCATGCTGCTGACCATGCACAGCACCATGGCCGGAATCTTCGGCCAAATGGACAGCCAGAGCGACAATTCGTCGGCCATGGGCCAGGCATTCGACGCCTCGAAGAATGACGATTCTTTCTATCTGCCGCCGGCGGTTTTCAAGAGCCAGGGTTTCAAGGACGTCATGAAGATCTTCCTGTCGCCGGACGGGAAGGATGTCCGGATGTTCATCTCCCAGCGGGGTGACCCGGCGACAATCGACGGCATTGCGCGGGTCAACCAGATCAAGTCCGCGGCCGAAGAGGCACTCAAGGGGACCCCGCTAGAAGACTCCAAGATCTACCTCACCGGCACCGCGGCCATCACCAAAGATTTGGTGGAAGGCTCGAAGCTCGATCTCTTGATCGCCGGAGTCGCGTCAATCTGCCTGATTCTCATCATCATGCTGATCATCACGCGAAGTTTTGTCGCTGCACTGGTGATCGTCGGAACCGTGTTGATTTCGCTGGGCGCTTCCTTCGGGCTTTCGGTGCTCGTCTGGCAATATCTGCTCGGGACGCAACTCCACTGGATGGTCGTCGCGATGTCGGTGATCGTCCTACTTGCGGTGGGGTCTGACTACAACTTGCTGCTGGTATCCCGGATGAGGGAAGAAATAGCCGCGGGCTTGAACACCGGCATCATCCGCGCCATGGGCGGTACCGGTCGGGTGGTAACGAATGCGGGCCTGGTGTTCGCCTTCACCATGAGCTCCATGATTGTCAGCGACCTGCAGATCATCGGTCAGGTGGGAACGACGATCGGAATGGGCCTGCTCTTCGACACATTGATCGTGCGGGCGTTTATGACGCCGTCCGTCGCCGCACTGCTGGGGCGCTGGTTCTGGTGGCCGCAGCGGGTGCGCCCTCGCCCGGCCAGTACGTTACTTCGATCGATGGCCCCGCGTCCGGTCGTGCGCGCCCTGTTGCTCGGCCAGGGACAGCAACGGTAAGTGGCAGATTTTCAGTTGAGGATGGGGCCAATAGCCGTGGGGAGCATCGTGACACAGTGCGACAGCGTCGCCCGCCGCATCGTGGCGGGCACATGAGCACCACCGAACGCCCTTCGCGCCCCTTCGTTGCGAGGACGGTACGCAGCCTTTCGGTCTTCGTCATCCTCGGTTGGGTCGCGTTTACCCTGCTGGTGACTTTCGCCGTGCCACGGCTGGAGGTGGTCGGGGCGCAGCATTCCGTGCCCCTGGCTCCGCAAGATGCACCGGCTGTCCAGGCCATGGAGCACATGGGCAAGGTCTTCAAAGAATCCAATTCCGACAGTTTCGCGATGCTTGTTCTGGAGGGGCAGCAACCGCTCGGAGACGAAGCGCACGCATACTACAACCGGCTGATTCGCGCATTACGGGCCGACAATAAGCACGTCGAACACGTGCAAGACCTCTGGTCCGATCGACTCACCGCGGCGGGCGCGCAGAGCCCGGACGGCAAGGCCGCGTACGTGCAGTTGAATTTGGCGGGTAATCAAGGCACAACTCTGGGCCAGGATTCGGTGGCATCGGTCCGCAGTATCATCGCGCATACCCCGCCGCCCCCGGGTATTAAAGCGTATGTCACTGGCCCGTCCGCACTGCTGTCGGATATGCAAAGTGCGGGCGACAACTCCATTCTGAAAATCACCGCAATAGGCGCCTTAATCATCTTCCTGGTGCTACTTGTGGTTTACCGGTCGGTCGCCACCGTAATTCTGTTATTGCTCACGGTGGCGACGGAAGTATTTGCGGCACGCGGAATCGTCGCATTTCTCGGCGATCATAATCTGGTCGGCCTCTCGACATTTGCCACCAACCTGCTGGTCGCCCTCGCAATGGCAGCCGGAACCGACTACGGGATCTTCTTCTTCGGCCGGTATCAAGAGGCGCGTCAGGCAGGCGAGGACCGGGAAGCGGCCTACTACACCACCTACCGCAGCGTCTCCCCCGTGGTCTTGGGTTCCGGTTTGACGATCGCCGGTGCGATGCTGTGCCTGAGTTTTACCCGGATGCCCATCTTCCAGACCGTCGGCGTGCCGTGCGCCGTGGGCATGTTCGCCTCGGTGCTCATAGCGCTGACTTTGGCCCCGGCGGTTCTCACCCTCGGAAGTGGCTTCGGTCTACTCGATCCCAGGCGCAGGATCACGGTTCGTGGATGGCGGCGGGTCGGCACGGCGATTGTCCGGTGGCCAGCGCCCATTTTGGCGGCCAGCTCCGCGATCGCACTGGTCGGAATCGCGACATTGCCGGGTTATAAGACGAGCTACAACGACCGTCTCTACATGCCCAAAGACATTCCGGCCAACGTGGGATACGAAGCCGCGGATCGTCATTTTTCCCAATCGCGGATGATGCCCGAAATCGTGATGGTTGAAGCAAATCACGATATGCGCAATCCGACGGACTTCCTCGTACTGCATAAAGTGGCGAAAGCAATTTTCCGGGTTCCTGGAATTTCTCGGGTCGTGGGCATTACCCGCCCCCAGGGCACACCGATTGAACACACCTCGATCCCCTTCCTGCTGAGCATGCAAAACGCTGGACAGCAGCAAGACATGAGGTACATGCAGGCGCGCGCCGAAGACATGCTCAAGCAAGCCGATATGATGAGGAAAAGCATCACCCTAATCAACAACATGTACAACATCACAAAGCAGCTGAATGCAACCGTTCATGACATGGTTGGCAAGACGCATGAATTAACTGAAATGCTGGATGATGTGAATGGTAATCTTGCGAACTTTATCGATTTCTTCCGGCCAATTGAAAGTTATTTCTACTGGGAAAAGCACTGCTACGATATTCCAATATGCTGGTCGCTGCGGTCTATATTCGACACCCTGGAAGGCGTCGACACTCTCGATGAGAAACTTCATGACCTGGTGAAGAACCTGGACAAGCTGGATCTGATTCTCCCGCAGATGCTCGCGCAGTTCCCAGCGATTATCGACAATATGCACGAGACGCTGCAGTTCATGCTGACGAATCACAGCACCATGGCTGGGATGCTGAACCAGATGGACCAAACGCAGAACGAAGCGACCGCCCTGGGTCAGGCATTCGACGACGCCAAGAACGACGATTCTTTTTATCTACCTCCGGAGGTTTTCCAAAACCCTGACTTCAAGAAAGCGATGACGTCGTTCTTTTCTCCCGATGGGAAAGCGGTTCGATTCATCGTCTCGCATCGGGGCGACCCTGCCACGGTCGAGGCCATCGCCCGCATCGATCAGATCAGGACGGCGGCCGAGGAGGCACTCAAGACGACGCCGTTGGAGGACGCCAAGATCTATGTCGCCGGCAATGCGTCCACTTTTAAGGACTTCCAGGACGGTTCTGCATACGACCTCTTGATCGCGGGGGTCGGATCACTCTGCCTGATTTTCATCATCATGGTCATCATCACCCGAAGCTTTGTGGCAGCACTGGTCATCGTGGGCACCGTTGCGATCTCGCTGGGGTCGTCATTTGGGCTATCGGTCCTTGTCTGGCAGTACCTTCTAGGATTCCGATTGCACTGGATGGTGGTCGCGATGTCGGTGATCGTTCTTTTGGCGGTGGGATCCGACTATAACCTGCTGTTGGTATCCCGAATGAAAGACGAAATAGCCGCCGGAATAAAGACGGGCATCATCCGGGCAATGGGTGGTACCGGTAAGGTTGTGACGAACGCGGGTCTGGTATTCGCCTTCACCATGATGGCGATGGTGGTCAGCGATTTGCGCATCATCGGTCAGGTCGGCACCACGATCGGCTTGGGCCTATTGTTCGACACCTTGGTTGTGCGCTCGTTCATGACTCCGTCCATCGCCGCGTTGCTCGGACGGTGGTTCTGGTGGCCTCAGACTGTTCGTCCGCGCCCCGCCAGCCAGCTGCTCTGGCCTATCGGGCCGCGTCCGGTGGTGCGGTCTTTGCTGCTTGGAAATGAGCGCCGCGAAGATGAGGCGCCTACCACCGAAATTCCGCGGGCATCGGTCTAAGTTGGCGCTCGCGGTTTGGCGTGAGCTAGCACGCGCCCAAGAGGCGCCAATGGGAGCATGTTCATCGGACCGCAACGACAGCGCCACACCAGCGAAGGTTTGTGGCATACCCGATAGCGTCAATACCGCCTACATGCGGACATCGACCATGGAATACTCCCTACGGTGAGTTCACTTGCGGTCGAGGTAAACGGCCTTGCGAAGACGTTCGGGGGGGGCGCGCCCGCGCTTGGTGGCGTGAGCTTTTCGGTTCCGACCGGAACGGTGTGCGGGCTGCTCGGCCACAATGGCGCCGGCAAGACGACCACCATCAACATCCTCTCCACGCTGATCCGCCCGACTTCGGGCCATGCCCTCGTTGCCGGGTACGACATCGTCCGCCAACCCGGCCGGGTACGCGCCAGCGTCGGGTTAGCCGGGCAGTCCATCGCAATGGACCTACTGCTCACCGGCCGGGAGAATCTGGTGTTGTTCGGCAGGCTGCGCGGCCTCCATCGCCAGCAGGCCAAGGCTCGCGCCGATGAGCTGATCGAACAGTTCGACCTCGCCGATGCCGCCGACCGGCGTGTGATGACCTATTCCGGAGGCATGCAGCGGCGGGTCGACCTCGCCAGCGCCCTGATGGTGCTGCCGAAAGTGCTCTTCCTCGACGAGCCGACTGTTGGGCTGGACCCACGCAGCCGTCGCGACGTGTGGGCCCTGATTGGCTCGCTGCGTTTACAGGGCATCACCGTGTTACTGACCACGCAGTACCTGGAAGAGGCCGACGTGCTGAGCGATTCGATCGTCGTCATCGACCATGGGCAGGTGATCGCCAGCGGCACCGCGGAGGACCTCAAGCGCAGGGTGGGTACCAGCTATTGCCAGGTGACCCCGGCGAACCCGACCGACCTGCCGCAGGTCGCAGCCGCACTGGCCGGGCTCGACGGAATCGATATTGACACCGACACGGGCTCGGTGTCGGTGTTCGCCCCGGATGGGGTGGCCACGCTCGGCGAGGTGTTCCGCCGGGTCGATGCGCTCGGTGTCGAACTCGTCGATATCTCGCTACGTAAACCCTCGCTCGATGAGGCGTTCCTGCATCTCACCGAACAGCGGACCGTCGCCCGGTCATGAGCGCTCTGGGGGCGCTTACCGAACGTGCGCTGATGTCCGCGGCGCGCGACGGTGCGCTGGCTATGGAGTTACTATCACCGGTCGCGTATTTGGCGGGCTTCACCGTGGCGCTTCACGGTCTCGTCGACACCGGCCACATGACTTATGCGCAGTACTTGGTGCCCGCGGTGGTCGTCCAGTCGGTGGTCTTCGTCGCCCTGATCACCGCCGACCGCTCGGCCCGTGATCACCTGTCGGGGCTGGGCGTGCGGTTGGCGACGCTGCCGATATCCGCAGCAGTCCCCGTTAGCGCTCGCCTGGCGGCCACCCTGGTCCGGGCCGTGCTCGTCCTTTCGGTGGCGATGGTCGCGGGCTACGCGTTCGGGTTTCGCATGACCGGCGGCTTGGGCTACGCGCTGGCCTTCGTGCTCATGGCGCTGCTGCTGTGCTTGGCCGTTGGGCTTGGCGCCGACGCGCTGGGATCGAGCACGAGCAGCATCCAGGGGGCCAGTCAGCTACTCGTGGTCCCCCAGTTGCTGCTGTTCATGCTGTCGACTGGAATCGCTCCCGAGAAAACCTTTCCGGAGTGGTTGCGCCCGTATGTGCGCAACCAGCCAGTGTCACTGGTCTCCGAAACGCTACGCGGCATGGCCTGCGGGCACGTGGCGCTCGGCAACTTGATGGCCAGCTTGGCTTGGTGTGTGGGGTTGGTGCTTGTCTTCGGCGCAATCACGCTGCGGGCACAGAGGCGGACGTAGTGACAGTGGCGGACGTAGTTGCACGGCAGCCCAAGACGACAGGCTCGCTGCTGACTCAGAGTTGGGTGCAAGCCGGTCGACTCCTGATCCGGTGGCGGCGTGACCGAGCGGTGCTGATGGGATCGCTGGTCTTCCCGATCTGTCTGCTGCTCGCCTACGAAGTGGTGCTGGATCAGCAGGTGCACAAGGTCACCGGCGTCGACAGCATCTACGGCCTGGTCCCGGTGTGCGCGGTGCTGTCCGCACTGTTCGGCTCGCTAGGCAGCGCCGTCGGCATCGCGGTGGAGCGCGAGACGGGGATACTTAGTCGTTTGTGGGTGCTGCCAATACATCGGGCGAGCGCGCTCACCGGACGGCTGATGGCTGAGGCCGTGCGGGCCCTCATCGGGACAGTGCTGATCACCGTGCTCGGGGTCGCCATGGGGCTCCGCTTCGCGCACGGCTGGCTGGCGGCACTGCTGTACATTCTGATCCCGTCGATGCTGGTGGTCGGGTTTACGGCGGTGGCAATGGCGCTGGCCATCCGAATGAATGGCCGTATTGTCATGACCTGGCTGGCTAGCGTGACCGTCTCGCTGGCGTTCATCAATCCCGGTACCACGCCGATCGGGATGTTCCCCGACTGGCTACGGCCACTCGTACGCGTCCAACCGATGTCGCCCCCCATTCAGACGATGTGGGCGCTGGCTCACGACGGCCCGATCGTCTGGCCTCTGGCAATGACTATCTTGTGGGCGATCGTGCTGCTCGCGGTGTTCATGCCGATCGCGGTGCACGGCTATCGTATTGCCGCAGAGTCGAGCCCATGAGCAGGTGCTGCATCGCTGTCGGTGCCTGTAGCGGTGAACACCGCCAGATAGAGATCTTTCGTGTTGGCGGTGCCACGCACACCTGAGTGCTGGGCCATTCCTTGACTTTGGCCTTCATGTCGGACCGGCCACACTTATGGGAACACATGGGCTCAGGGTGTTTAGAGTCCGATGTGCCACACAGATTCGAGCGCTGGCTCCCGGCCGGGCGTGAATTAAGTCGGATACCGCAACTTGCCTGACCCGCCGCGGCTATTTCAACGCATGTTGAGCGGATCACCAAGGCGTAAATATGGTTCCGGCAATGAAAACCTATCGGCGCCGCAATGGGTTGCCAGGCGGCAGTGGTATTCGCAAAAAACCTGCAAGCCGGATTTCGTGCTGGACATTCGCGGAGGAATTCCCCTCATAGGAAACAGATTCTTTTCGCCTCAAGAGCAGTAGCGTTCGGCGACACATTTCTATCGCCGAGGCCCAGAAGAATGCCGGCAACCGCTTCCTGAACTCCGTGTCAACTTTTGCGCTGACGCCACTCTTGTCGTTGTACCGCGCAATGACAATGTCCATGTACCGCGTGACGAGCGCCGGATTGGAGAAGCATCGGATGTTAAAGTCCCAGTCGGCCCAGACCGGGTAACGAAGGTTGTAGGGTCCGATGCTGTCGAAAAGCTCGCGGCGATAGAAGATCGACTGGTGGCAGATATTCGTCTCAAATAGCAGACGGTCGAGGTCGAAGACGCCGGCATGACGGAACGAGGTCGATTGCATAATCACATCGCCATATACCAGATCGCTATGGTCATGTTCGGCGATGAAGGCGGCGACGCGAGCTAGGGTATCTGCTTCATAGAAGGTGTCGTCGGCGCCCAAAAAGAGCACCCAGGTACCCGTCGCAAGGCTGGTACCGCGGTTCATGGCGTCGTAGGCACCCCGGTCTGGGCGGGAGTCGAGGATCATGCGCGCACCGAGCTCCGGGGCGACGGTGTCCGCGATGTCCAGTGTCCCGTCGGTTGAGCCGCCGTCCACCAGGACCAGCTCGAAGTCCGTCCAAGTCTGCTGGACAAGGCTGTCAAGACAATCAGACAGGGTGGACGCCACGTTCAACGCTGGGACGATGATCGAAAACGTCGGCGCAGTCATGACGCGCACGACGCTGACTCAAGCACTCGGCTTCGCCCCTCGATCCCGCCCTCCATCTGATCCGCTGAAGGGTTCATGCACTCGCTTCCGGTCGATGGTCCTCACGAAAGAAGACACCGTCGGCCTGCAACATTCGGCCATCGCGCGGATCAGTGAAACATGGCAGCAATCCCATCAGCGTGAAGCCCAATGAATAAACGAGATCGAGCGCTTCACGAATTAACATGCCGCCTTCGTACAACGGTAGAAACGACAGCTCGATTTGCATGCCGACACAATAGTCATTCACTGTTGATTTGGCGCCGGCGAGCACTTGCTTCTCGAAGCCTTGGACGTCTATCTTCAAAAAAGCAACATCGCCCGGCTTTAGAATTTCTGACGCCAACGAGTCGAGACGGCGTACCGGCACTTCTTCGACCCCAACATAGTTCGCCGGCGGAAAGGCATCTTGATGACTCTTTAGCATCGGCAAGACAGAACTGCTTTGACCAGCATTCCCGGCGATATTTATCGAAATTGTTTCATCGGCCTCACCCAACGCGCACTTTTGGCAATCCCAAAGAGGATCCTTCGACGCTGTGCTTTCCAAAATCGAAAACGGGCCGGATAGCGGCTCGAACGAAACGATACGACCATTAAATCCTGCTTTGCGCAGGCCAGCAGTGTATTGGCCCGAGTTAGCGCCGACATCAAACACAATATCGACCCGACGTGATTGGAGTTGCTTTACAAAATTGCGCTTCCAATCCAGCTCTGAATAGTAACGCGATAAGTCGAGTGCAGCGCTGCGTGGTATCGAACTGGCACGGCGCAATAAATCCATTGCGTAACACTAACATGGGAATACCAAGACGGATCGATCAAGGGATTCGGTTAAGCCAAAATGAACGATGACCTGCGCCGACGACTCCGCGATCGAGCGTCGCCAAGCCGATGTCGAGCGTCAGCCGCAGGCTAGCCAAGTCGCCCGCTCCCTCGTTACACGGACAGTCGCTCGCGCCAAGGCGGGCCCGCTTCGCCCCAGCAAAGCCCGCTCGAGGTTTACGCCTGTAGTACGCCCCAACGGAAAACTCGAAAGGCTCACTGCCCGCTCCACCGGAGCGAACAGGAGGGTACTCTGTGTCTCCCGTCCCGGCTAGCTCATGTGCGTGGGGCAATGGGCGGTCGAGAACGGCAGCATCCGCCACATTCCTTCGACATACTCGGGTGCGTATCCCCAGTCGCGGATGGCATCGAGGTTGCCCAAGTAGAGGTCTTCCTCAATACCGGCCTTTGATCCGTGCCACCGCCCGTGTGATCTTCCGGGTCACGAAAGTTTCACCACGCCTTGGTGACTCGTGATTGAACAGGATGCCGTTGACCGCGAACATCCCGTAAGCCTCGCGATAATTGCGCGTTACCCAGTACGAGTAGACCTTTGCCGCGCCGTACGGTGAGCGCGGATAGAACGGTGTCTGCTCGCTCTGAGGCGGCGGCGACGCGCCGAACATCGCTGATGACGACGCCTGATAGAACCGGCAATCCACCTTGGAAAGGCGAACGGCGTCGAGCAGCCGCATCGATCCCATGCCGGTGGTATCGCCCGTGTGAACGGGTTCGTCGAAGCTGACCCGGACGTGGGACTGCGCCGCGAGGTTGTACACCTCGTCGGGTTCGATCGTGCTCAGCAAGGTCACCAGGCAGGGTACCGTCGGTGCGGTCGCCGTAGCGCAGGAACAAACGCGCATCTGGTTTATGCGGGTCGACGTATAGGTGGTCGACCCGCGACGTGTTGAAGGTCGAAGCTCGACGGATCAGGCCGTGTACTTCGTATCCCTTCGCCAGCAGCAGTGCGGCGAGGTACGAGCCGTCCTTGCCGGTGATTCCGGTGATCAACGCCCGCTTCATCACATTCCCCCGGCGTCGACGCCTGTACGTCCCCGCCCGTCAGGTATCCCATCGGGGCCGTCTCACTGCTCACGTTGCTGGATCTGGGGGCCCGTTGTCGACTCATAGTAACCTGCATTGAATATCAAGGTGCTTAACGGCTTCCGCGCCGGCTAAAACCTTAATCGGAATTGGGCGCCAAGTTGAGAATCGATGACTAGGTTGACATCTCGCCATTATGAACGCGAAAGATAGTCTGCAGCAGGGATAATCGGCGTGTTCTATGCTTCGGTATCCAAGATCGGAGTGCGCTTGCCTGAAGCTCGCTACTTGGATTGGTCGAAAACGCCTTCGTCGAAATCCTTTGGCCGCGATGGCATCCAGGCACGCGAGCAACGTAATCCCCCGCTTGCCATAGGCCGACGCAGCCGATCTGACCAGTGGCTTGTCTGCGGTTTCAAGATCGATCCGCAACCTCGCCTCTGCAGTACGCAGAGTCGTGCCCCTGTGGACGAAGCATGGGTTAGACTCCCCCGCATGGCGAATGATTTGGTTCCCGACATGCCCTTGGTGCGCCTTGGCACTGAATGGTCGATGAGCACTGACCGAGGACTGCTGGAACTCCGAGCGCGCACCGTGGGCGGCAGCGGGCGCGAAGTCTGCAGCAGCCAATAGCCCCGAACCTGACTCTCACCATGATTCACAGGTTCTGCATTAGTCATACGGAGCCTTTGTTGCCCGAGAGTTGGTACGACGATTGCATCGCTCTTGGGGATTTCCAACCCGACTCCGTACTTCACGTACGACAACTTGATCAGTTTTGGCACGAGGCTAGACCGATGATATACGGTAGCGCCGGAACGTACGTCTTGCCGATCGCAATTGAGAGATTCGCCGATGATGCCAAGCTTATTGAGATTTGTTCCTACAGGAAGAGAATCCTCCCCTCTTCTGAGGGAAGAGAATCCGTAGTATACGGAGGGATGAGGGAGTTAAGCTTTGGGAAATTCCAAAAGGAAGCCGAACTATCGGTATTCATTCCCAGAGCTGACTTAGAGTTTTTGGTTTCCCCTCCTCTATATCTCGAAAAATCGGTAATTAAACACTATGTGCAGGAGCAAGTTATTGACCGCAGGGATGTTGTCGATTACACGTCGCTAGCGGTAGAGATGGGCGTGCTGGATTCGAATTCCACATCAGAATTCTTGGCCGCAAAGCATTGCATTCCTGGTGGAGTTGAACTCGGGATCTACCCGAAGGCATGGTTAACACGCCAGCTGTCAAGCCTGGAGCTTATCGGCAAGCAGTTCCTTTGTCGATACGGCGATCGCGTGAAAAAATATGACATGCGTAAAGTAAGATCAGTCTCATTTCTCTCAGAGTGCCTAGGGTCTTTCCTTCTAATTAGTCATCTTATGGAAAAGTATTCTAACAACATTCCAGCCGATATATTTGGGTATTTGACTGTGGCGGTAGAAGGTAATTCAACGTACTCCCTTGGAGTAAAGTAAGCCGTACGTTCTGGTTGTCCTCCTTCCGCGCTTGTTGACGTCGCAGCAGACACTCCAGGAGGATTCGATTGAGGGCCGCTCATCTGCGGCATTTCAAGCCAGGAGCGCGTAATTGTCGCGCCTGCGACAACGGCTTTCGCAGCCTGCCGCACGGATTGTGCGAAGCCGATCCCGACGAAATCTACAACCGGACAGAGCCCGGTCGGCCTGTCATTCAAACAACCGGTCGAGGCGTTCGAGAACGTCGCGCTCGACATGCTCAATCTGCTTGTAGCGATCCGCCTTCTCGATAAGCCCATTCGCCTTTACAGTGCCGGCTCAAGTGAGGCGCGTGGTCGTGTGCAGCAATCGGGGCTCGATTCCCGAAATAGTCGGTACGCAGCGGCCTACTTCCCTGGGACAAACACACCGCTACGACCGCAGAGAACTATCGGCAAATCCCGTAAGGTTCCATATTGGAATGGCGATTTCCGTCGACCGCCAGCTCCTGATTCGTCTATGCGTGGCTTTCCGAATGACAGTCTAGGGTGAGCCGCGGCGATCTCTTTAAAAAGCTCCTCACACACCCTTGGCGTCTCGCCCATGCACCCGACGAAACAATTAACAATCGGTTAATACTGATGGGCTCCAAGGTGGCGATTTTCCCATCTGGGCTACTACCCTCGGGCCATCGCGGAAACGTATAGATGAACGGCGCAGGTGCCTCTACCCGTCCCTGCTGAGCTAAGCTGAACCTCAGGCAACTCAGCAACGCAGATGAGAGAGTAGCAATTGTGAGACTCGTTCTGAACCTATCCCCCACAGCTCTGCGCCATCCATTTCGTGGCCGACGCAGAATGCTTCGGACGCTCGGGCCAGATCTTGCGTTAATGACCGCCTGGTCGACTACGGACGCTGCGCGTCGGAGCGAGGTTACTGAGGCAGTCAATCGCACTCAGCAGATGGGTAAATTAGCCCGCTACTTGCCCATCTATGACTCCATAATCGACCGAACGAAGCCGATCCGCATGTTAGTCATCGGTAGTTTCTACACGGACTCGGTACAGATGTGGCAGGAATATCTCCACCCCAACTCGCATGTCGTGGGTGTCGACAGTAACTCAAAACTTTTAAAGATCGCGGATTCCGAAGGCGTTCATGCCCGCCTTGCCGACGTAGAAGCAAACGCTGCCTTTTTGAAAGAAGCTGCCGCTGAATTCGGTCCATTCGATATTATTCTCGACGACGGTGGTCATACGAGCTCTCAGATGGTGGAATCCTTCCGCTGTTTGTTCGCGAATTTCTTAAGCGACGGAGGCGTTTACATTGTCGATGACATTGACTGTGACTATCGTAAATCCTATCGCGATAGCCGTATCTCATTCATCGATTTCGTCAAGGCGTTAATCGACGCTATGCATGCTCACTACCAGGTCACCACCAGCGAAACCAACTTTCAAGTCGGCCGTCCGGACCGAATCCAGGAAGTAGCTGTACCAGCAATTACACCGATTTTGGGCGCTATCGAGATTCACGATTCCCTGGTCGTTGTGCGCCGTGCAACCCGTGGCCTGACGCGAAGCATCCAGGGGACCTAAGCCGACCTCACCCGCCGAGTCGCTAGACCCGAAAGTAGCCGACGCAGCTATCGAATGGCAGGCGCTTCAACTCGACCTTGTTGAGATCGAGGAGCTGCTTGAGCGCCCTCGGTTCCCCCGGGAAGTTGACATAGGCGACTTCGTCGAAACCACCAGTCCCCTTCGGCATCAAACGGGAGAAACGTCTGCAGCGCGACTTTGGTGGACTCGTAGAGATCGTGTCGAGAACCAGCATAGCGACAACCAGGTCCGGTCGCGTCTTAACGAACTCGGCAGCGGTTCGGGCAATGTCTCCTTGACGAGCTCACACCGACTGATGCGATTTACCGGACGGACCAAGTTCGTTGGCGTTGATCATTTCCTGGATTAGCGTGGATCGGTGTCGGAAAACATCGTTGCATCGATGTCCTTGGGGTCTTCTTTGCCCATCGATGCTGGTGAACCCGGCGATGGCTCCGAATCAGATGATTGAACGATATAAGGCATCAGCGAGTTGCAACGGTAAACGCCGCACTCGATGATTGCGCCGAGGACATCCATGACCATCTTGAACAGTTCGATCCGCGACAGGGCGGCCGCGACCCTAATGCGGTTGGCAAACACGAGAGAAGCACCGGCGACGTCGTGCAAACGGCAGGCCGCTCTGGCTGCCACGGGGTGGATTCTGAGCTCTCACAGCCTCTACGTCGCCGTGCGCTCATGGTTGCGTGCGACGAGTCGCGACCCTGACGGCCTGGACCAGGCATGGGTTAGAGTTGCCCGCATGGCAAACGATTCGGTCCCCGACTTGGCCTCGCGCTTGTGAACAGCGAATGAAACTTCGCGCACGGAATCGAAAGAAGGCCCTCCGGTGGCAACCATAGATGCGCATAAGGTTGTCGACCGAGAGCGGCCGGGGGATTTCAAAGCGTCCGCCGAAATAAGAAATCGCCGCAGCCCCGTCAATAACTTTCTGAGCGGGATATGACCCAGACAGATGGACCAATGAAAGCCGTCTTGCTCGCCGGTGGCTTAGGAACTCGCCTGAGCGAAGAAACCACCATCCGCCCCAAACCCATGGTAGAGATCGGCGGACGGCCAATCTTATGGCACATCATGAAACTTTATTCCCACCATGGTATTAACGATTTTGTCGTTTGCTGTGGTTATAAGGGTTATGTCATCAAGGAATATTTCGCCAACTATTTCCTACACATGTCGGACGTCACTTTTGATATGTCCGCAAACGAGATGGAAGTCCACCGGCGCCACGCAGAACCCTGGCGGGTGACCCTGGTGGACACAGGTGAGAACACCCTGACAGGCGGGCGTCTCAAGCGAGTGGGAGGCTATATCCGGGACGATGAGGCGTTCTGCTTTACGTATGGTGACGGGCTGAGCGACGTGAACATCGGCGCGAGCATCGACTTCCACCGCCAACACGGCCGCCTCGCCACGGTTACCGCGGTGCTCCCGCCAGGTCGCTACGGGGCCATAGAGTGCACGGGCGACCGG
Source organism: Mycobacterium numidiamassiliense (assembly GCF_900157365.1). Lineage (GTDB taxonomy): Bacteria > Actinomycetota > Actinomycetes > Mycobacteriales > Mycobacteriaceae > Mycobacterium > Mycobacterium numidiamassiliense. The sequence continues at coordinate 3,879,769 of NZ_FUEZ01000004.1, forward strand.
GTCACGCGTTTTGCCGAGAAACCACGTGGCGATGGCGGCCTCATCAACGGCGGATTTTTCGTCCTGTCGCCCTCGGTGCTCGAGTACATTGAGGGCGACCAGACCTCGTGGGAAGGCCCACCCTTGGCTTGTCTCGCTGCCGATGGCGAAATGATGGCCTTCGAGCACTCCGGCTTCTGGCAGCCCATGGACACGCTTCGGGACAAGAACATGCTCGAAGAACTCTGGAGTAGCGGCGAAGCGCCGTGGAAGTGCTGGCGTTGAACTCTTTCGAGACTGCCTATCGTGGCCGGCGGGTCCTAGTAACTGGCCATACAGGCTTCAAGGGCAGTTGGTTATGTCTATGGCTACATACGCTGGGGGCCGAGGTCTCCGGGCTCGCCCTAGACCCGCCAACCGAGCCCAGTCACTGGGACCTGTTGAAGTTGCCCACCACGGACCATCGGGTCGACGTTCGCGATGAAGCGGCAGTCCGTGGGGCCTTCGCTACAGAACGCCCCGAGATCGTCTTCCATTTGGCGGCACAGCCTTTGGTGCGTCGCTCCTACCGAGAGCCAATCACCACCTGGGCCACGAATGTGATGGGCACCGCGCACGTGCTTGAGGCCGCCCGCCACGCACCCGACGTGCGTGCCATCGTCGTCGTCACGACCGACAAGTGCTACGAAAATCGCGAATGGCCCTGGGCATACCGAGAGCGAGACCGCCTGGGGGGCCACGACCCCTACAGCGCGTCCAAGGCCGGTGCCGAATTGGTGGCCGCAAGCTTTCGCACCGCGTTTCTGCAACAGGCGTCGGCCCCGCTGCTCGCAACCGCCCGGGGCGGCAACGTAATTGGCGGTGGTGACTGGTCCGAGGACCGACTGATTCCAGACCTGGTGCGTTCGGTTGCCTCCGGCGAGCCGCTCGTCATTCGCTCGCCGCACGCCACCCGGCCGTGGCAGCACGTATTGGATTGCCTCAGCGGCTATCTGCTGCTGGGTCAGCGACTCCTCGCCGGCGACGCTGCCTGCGCCGACGCGTGGAACTTTGGGCCAGACGGCGAAGGAAACCGGACCGTCGAGCAGGTCCTCCACGATCTTGCGCACGCCTGGCCACAGCTGCGCTGGCAAGTGACACCTCATCCCCAGCCGCACGAGGCGGCCTTGCTGCAGTTGGACAGCGCCAAAGCGAGGATGCAGTTGGGGTGGCGTCCCGTGTGGAGGCTTGAACAGGCGATCCATCACACAGCCAACTGGTATCGGCTCCTGATGGAATCGGGTGCGTTGCCGAGCACCGAGGAACTCGCGGCCTACGTCGCCGATGCGGCCAGCGCGGGATTAGGTTGGGCGACAACATGAGAATCCTTGACACGCCGCTGGCCGGCCTCAAGATCGCGCAGTCGGTCCCGCACCAAGATGCTCGCGGCGCCTTCACCCGCCTTTTCTGCGCTGAGGAACTGCAGCCGGTGCTGGGCCAGCGCCAGATCGTGCAGATCAATCACTCCCGAACCAGCAGCATCGGCGCCGTACGCGGCATGCACTTCCAACACCCGCCGCACGCGGAGATGAAGATGATCCGGTGCCTTCGCGGTCGGGTCGTGGACGTCGCGGTCGACGTGCGCGCCGGATCCGCAACGTTCTTACAGTGGCACGCGCAGGAACTGGCCCAAGACGACGCGCAAATGCTAGTCCTGCCTGAGGGTTTCGCCCACGGGTTCCAGGTGTTGGAATCCGACAGCGAGTTGCTCTACCTGCACACCGCGTTCTATGACCCGCCCTCCGAAGGCGGCCTACGGCACGACGATCCGCGGCTCGCCATTACCTGGCCATTGCCGCCACAAGATCTTTCGCCTCGTGACCTTTCTCATCCGCTACTGAGTGCCGATTTCACCGGAGTGGCGTTATGAAATGCCGACACTGCGACATGGCCTTGGAACACAGCTTTGTGGATCTGGGCTTTGCGCCCCCCTCGAACGCCTATGTCTACGCCGAGGAGCTGTCCAATCCCGAGGTGCACTACCCACTGCGGGTGAAGGTATGCCACCGGTGCTGGTTGGTGCAGACCGAGGACTACGCTCAGGCCGAGGAATTGTTCCGTGCCGACTACGCCTACTTCTCCAGCACTTCGACCAGTTGGCTCGATCATGCGGCCGGTTACGCGCGCATGATCACCGACCGGCTAAAGCTTGGGCCCGAGAGTTTCGTCATCGAGGTCGCCTCGAACGATGGCTATCTCCTGAAAAACTTTGTAGCAGAAGGGATTCCCTGCCTGGGCATCGAGCCAACGGCAAGTACGGCCGCGGCAGCCGAGGCGCTGGGCATCCCCGTCATGCGGGAATTCTTCGGCGAAGCCCTGGGGCGACAACTAGCGGAGGAAGGACAATCGGCGGATCTGATCGCGGGTAACAATGTGTATGCCCACGTGCCTGACATCAATGACTTCACCCGAGGATTGGTTGCCGCGCTCAAGCCCGAAGGCACTGTCACACTTGAATTTCCGCACCTTGTCCCATTGATCGAGCAGACCCAGTTCGACACTATCTACCACGAACACTTCTCCTACCTGTCACTCACCACGGTGGCCCGCGTCTTCGCCGAAGCCGGCTTGCGCGTGTGGGACGTCGAGGAACTGCCGACCCACGGCCATAGCCTGCGGGTGTACGGGTGCCACACCGAGGCGGCGATCGTCACAACGGAGCGCGTCGCGGCGCTGCTCGCGCGCGAGGCCGAGTTCGGGCTGACTCGGCTGGAGACCTACACCGAGTTCCAGAAGCGTGCCGACCGGGTGAAGGACGATCTGGTGGCCTTCCTGATCGAACAGAAGCGTGCGGGCCGCCGAGTGGCGGCCTACGGGGCGGCGGCCAAAGGCAACACCTTGCTGAACTACGCCGGTGTCAGGCCCGACTTATTGCCGTACGTGTGTGATGCCGCCCCATCCAAGCAGGGGAAATTCCTGCCGGGAAGCCATATTCCGATACGGGCACCCGAGGCACTGTGGGAAAATTCGCCGGACTACGTGGTCATCCTGCCCAGGAACATCGCTCAAGAAGTGCGGACGCAGCTGAAGGATCTTGCCGAGGGAGGCGCGAGGTTCGTGATAGTGGTTCCTGAATTGAGCTTCCTGTGAAATCGCGTATCGCGTACACCAAGCCGTCGGTCACCGAGTTCGAGGTGCTCTCACTGTGCTTTCCGGCGAACTCGACTCTCTACTCCGCCGGAGCTGAGGCTCAATGACCATCACTTTGACGGGAGCAACAGGATTCGTCGGAAGACAGATTCTGTGCAGCCTTCTCGAACGGGGCTGCTCCGTGCGGGTGCTCGTTCGCGATCCGTCCCGTCTGCAGAGTATCCCGGCGCATGCAGCATTAGAGATCGTGCACACGCCCGACTTGTTTGCAGAGGCACCCGACCGATTGGCGGAGTTGCTCGAAGGGTCGGAAACGTTGATACACGCAGCTTGGTATGTGGTGCTGGGTGAACACTACAAATCGCCCCTGAACCTTGCGTGCCTCACCGGCACCCTTAATCTTGCTAACGGGTTTGCGGCGGTCGGGGGCAAACGATTCGTTGGTATCGGAACCTATGCGGAGTACGATCCCTCCGCAGGCCTGTTGACGACCGATACTCCGTTGGCGCCAAATACTTTGTACGCCGCCTGTAAGGTATCGGCCTTTCAGGTGCTGCGTTTTTTTCTTGGCGCGGAGAACATCGACTTTGCCTGGTGCCGGATCTTCAGCCTATATGGGGAGGGCGCAGATGAGCGGATGCTGGTGGCGTACATCCATAGCAAACTGCGAGCTGGGCAAGAGGTGCTCCTCACTCGCGGCGAGCAGGTACGTGATTTTCTTGATGTGAAAGACGCCGGTCGGATGGTCGCGGATGTAGCGCTGGGACAGCAGCAGGGCGCGGTGAACATCTGTTCGGGTGAACCGACGAGTGTTAGACAACTCGCCGAACGCATTGCCGACGAGTACGGTCGCCGTGACCTGTTGCGTTTTGGGGCCAGGCCCGAGAACCCTTTCGACCCACCGCGGGTAGTCGGCGTGCGGGAGAGATTCGCAAAATGACGAAGAACCAATACAACCTGATCGGAGTCGCGCGTGGCTGATTTTCCAGAGGCAGTCGTAAACCGCCTCAATGAGTTTAAAGAAGAAGTGGTAAACCGGGTCGATGCCATGTCACGCAATGACCGTCTGCAGGCGGAGGCTGCCGAATTCATGCGGACCTCAATGCGATGCCAGTATCCATACAACTTTTCCTGGATGTCGCGGCCGATCATCCAGTACCCCCAGGACATGGTCGCGATGCAGGAGTTAATCTGGCGCGTCCGTCCCGACCTCGTCATCGAGACCGGCATCGCCCATGGCGGATCGCTCATCTTCAGCGCATCCATGCTGGCGCTGCTGGATATGGCTGACGCCATCGAATCAGGCACCACGCTCGATCCAGGTAAGTCCAATCGCAAGGCGTTGGGCATTGACATCGATATCCGCGTGCACAACCGTGCGGCCATCGAAGCACACCCGATGGCCTCGCGCATCCAGATGATCGAGGGCTCCAGCATCGCGCCCGAGGTGGTGGAGCAGGTGCGCGACATTGCTGCCGGCTACCAGCGCGTGCTGGTATGTCTGGACAGCCACCACACTCACGCCCACGTGTTGGCTGAGTTGGAGGCCTACGCCCCGCTGACCTCGGTGGGCAGCTACTGCGTGGTCTTCGACACCGTCGTCGAGGATTTGCCCGCCGACATGTTTCCCGACCGCCCCTGGGGTCCCGACGACAATCCGAAGACCGCCGTGCGGGAATACCTCAAGACCCACCAGGAATTTGAGATCGACAAGAGTATCCAGCACAAACTGGTGATTACCTCGGTGACGGATGGGTTTTTGCGTAGGGCGGTCTGAGACTGCTGGCGATGCTGGGTGAATTCGTGGGTACGCAGCTACGGTCCCCGCAGCAGTCGATGAGTTCGTCGTCCTCCGCGCACGATAGTCCGCGGTATATCAACCGCTGATCAAGGCGCGATCGGCCAGCGCACCGACTACCGGTGCCAGAATCCGGACATACTCTGACGTCAGATGATTCCGGTCGAAATAGACCAGACTGTTTCCCACGATGACCGGACAACGCTCGGCAGCGCAGAAAAGCTCGGTGATGTTCGCGTATTGTCCACCGCTGGCCTTCGTAGCAACGGTCTCAGCGACGATGCCGGGCTCTTTCACCGCCATCGACCTAGGCGGCGAGCAGAATGTCGCGTCATCGAGGTGTCTGGAAAGGCAGTCCGACGGTACTGATTGCGGATCCGGTATCGGTCCGAGGACCAATACCTTCGCACCAGTGCCTCGCAGCAACTGCACTAAGCGAGCCATGCTGTCGATCCATGCTGGGTCGTACGGCGTGAAACCTGCCGGGAATCGGTAGCGGTCATCTGAACCTAGGACGCCACCGTATCGCCGCCACACGCTAAGGACGATCAGCTTCGGGTGCTCGGTCCGCAACCGGGCGACGATTTGATCACGCCAATCATTGCACTCGAAGTACTCCCGATGGGAGGTGAAGTTGATAGTGGGCACGTCCAACAACGGGCAGCCAGCCCTGGCGAGCATCTCCAGCCGCCAGTGCCGCTCAGTGGCGATCTGTTGGAACCCCGGATTCCACATCGCCGCGTTCGAGTCGCCTATCAGAGCCACAGTCGACGTCGAGGCGGTATCGCCAGCCGCGCATTCGGGATGTCCAACTTCGATAAATGTGCGCATGCAGCCGTTGAGGAACAGGGCCTTCTGTTCGCCTTCCGCGCGAGTCAGCGATGGGTCGAGGTTCGACGGTACGGCTTTAAGCCCCGCCGATGCCGCGACCGCGGTCTGCACCTGAGCGAACCCCAGCTGCACCGCTGCCTCGTAGGTGTCCATGGCGGCGCCCGAGGCGACAGGCTCCACAGTGATCTTCAGCGCCGCAGCTGCCGGGCCGCGTCCGACCGGACTTGGCACAACGATCAGCAGCGCGACACCCACACCGACGGCGACCGCGGTGGCCACAGCGCCCAGCGCGAGACTTCCGATGGCCGACCGGCGTATCGGTGCGGCGAATCGCAGCGGGTTCTCGATGAACCGCAAGGTGAGCACTGCCAGCCCGCCTGACACCAGGACCGTTGCCAGCCGGCCGATCAGCCCCAGCGGGTGGCCCACCAATAGCGCTGCGAACAGCAGCACCGGCCAGTGCCACAGATACCAGGAGTACGAGATGCGGCCGATCGCGCGCATCGGCGACACTGCCAGCACGCGGCCGCATCCCTGGGCAGGGGCGGCGCTCCCCGCGCCAATCAAAAGCACCGCGCCCAGCACCGGCAACAGCGCGGCAGTACCTGGGTATGGCGTGGTAGCGCTCAATTGGGTGCAAGCCAGCAAGATCAGACCCAGCCCTACCCATCCGATGATCGCGGCGACTCGCGGCGGCAACCGGCGCCATAGGCCGGCGGTCAGGGCCACCAGTCCACCGGCTGCCAACTGCCAGGCCCGGGTGGGAAGCGAAAAGAACGCCACAGCAGGCACCAAGTAGGTGTCCAGCAGTGACAGCGCAAACGATAAGACGGCTACTAGTGCAAGCACCATCAGATATGGGCGCGGCGACGAGGTAGTGGCACGGACCTTGGTGAAGCGACGCACGCCCCGGATGAACCAGGCCGTGCCGATGATCAACGCCGGCCATATCAGGTAGAACTGCTCCTCGACGCCCAACGACCAATAGTGCTGGTACGGCGACGGCGGTATCTGGCCGCCAAAATAGTCGACGCCCTGCATAGCGAAACGGTAGTTACTGACATACAGTGCGCTGGCGATACCGTCACCGATGATGGTCCGAACCTGCAGCGGGGGCGACAACACCACCGCACAGATCGCGGTGACGATGCCTACCGTGGCCGATGCCGGCAGCAGTCGGCGGGCCCGCGCGCCATAGAAGCGGCGCAGGCCGACGGCGCCGGTAGTGCTCACCTCACGCCACAGCAGCCCGGTGATCAGGAAACCCGAGATGACGAAGAACACGTCCACGCCGACGAACCCACCGCCGACGCCGGGCACACCAGCGTGAAAGAGCACTACGGCGACTACCGCGACGGCGCGCAGGCCCTCGATGTCTGGGCGATATCCCGCTTTTGCCGAGCGTTGGTCCAGTACTTCTTCGTTAGGGCTAATGCTGTCGGCTTGGCGCATGGTCACCAACCCCGGTAATAACGAGGCCTTCTGAACCGCCGCTGCCATAAATGCTCGGGCACCCGTCGACCAACCAACCATCCGACGCTGCCGGACCTTGGCGTTGCGTACACCACGAGTCGGGCTGCCGGGATGCTGACGAGCATCGTCGCCCCCTGATAGACGGCTGAGATAATTTTGGTAGCTGCAAGATAGCGCACACGCCACGGCTCTGTCCTGGGTTGCGGATGGAGTCTCCTATTGCCGACTTCCAACATCAGATACCAACTCGGCTTCCGAAAACGGACAGCTTAGGCCGGACTTCCACAGAAATCGAGGCGCCGACTCTTCCAGGTCGGCGGCCAAGCTACGGCCGCAGATCGTGAGGTTTGCAACCAGGCGCGGCTACGAGATAATTACGCCGTTTTCAAATGCGGCCCAAGTCAGGTCCCAAATTGGCGCTCGAGCGCACTTGCGACCCGCTCTGACTCCTCCGCTAGCTATGCTCAAGCACTTATTTGATATTGCGCAGCATTCAGTTGCCCCTCAGCATTGGGCGCAGACCGGCCTTGTACCGCTGATACAACGTGGTGAATGCTTTCCCGTAGGCCCCGCGCAAGTTGAGTAACACGAGACGAAACAATAGTGACACTCTGTCAATCAGAGGAAAAGACTTGGCGAATTTGAGCGCATAGGCCGAGAAAGTGAAGAACGGCAGTACAGCTTCGATGCGGCCATTTACGAGAACTCGCCATGCGTCCGGGCGCATACTGGCTCCCAACACACCGAGTTCCAACCAGCCGTCATCGGTTCGATTTATGTTTCCACGCGAGGCAAGGAACAGCACGATCGCCCAATCTGCCGCCCAGAATGACTGGCCGATGAAGAGCCATACAAGTCGCATCCCAACCGCTCAAGCAGCGCCACCATCGAACGGCCCTCGAACCCGGTGTGACCGGTCAGGAACACACGTTTGCCGGCGACCGGAGCGCCGAGGGGACGGGAGTTCAAGTCAAGACCTCCCACGGTGCTAGACCTCGCTCCGGTACGCGGCCCGCAGAACAAACGGGCAGCCGTGCCGTGCGTACGCAATTTCCATTGCTCCGCGCCTAGCTATCCGCCGCCCACCTGCCCTGTCTCGTCACCACGGCCAAACCACGCCAGGTAAGGGCACCGCGTCGCGCGCGGCTTCGCTCGCTGGTTACGCTGAACGCGCCATACGTTCTGCTTGTTTTTCCGTCCGTTGCTTTCTGACGTCGCGGGAGATCCCAGGAGGGTTGGATTGAGAGCGCTCATCTGCGGCATTTCCGGCCAGGATGGCGCTTATCTGGCGCGCCTGCTACTCAGCAAAGGTTACGAGGTTTTCGGCACATCGCGCGATGCGCAGATCGGTGGCTTCGGGAACCTGGTACGGCTGGGAGTCCGTGACCGTGTGCACCTGGAATCCATGGCGGCCAATGATTTTCGCAGTGTGCTCAACGTCCTGCGCAGAACAGATCCCCAGGAGATCTACAACCTGGCCGGACAAAGCTCGGTCGGATTGTCGTTCGAACAACCGGTCGAGACCCTCGAGAGCGTCGCGATCGGCACTATCAATCTGCTTGAAGCGATCCGCTTCCTCGACAAGCCCATTCGCTTTTACAGTGCCGGCTCGAGTGAATGCTTCGGCGACACAGCAGGCGGCGCCGCGAATGAAGAAACGCCGTTTCGTCCCCGCAGCCCCTACGCCGTGGCGAAGAGTACGGCGCACTGGCTCGTCGCGAACTACAGAGCCGCATATGGGCTCCACGCGAGTACTGGCATCTTGTTCAACCACGAGTCACCGTTGCGTCCTGAGCGCTTCGTGACTAAGAAGATAGTCGCGGCTGCGGTCCGGATCGCCGGTGGCGAGCAGTCACGTCTCACGTTGGGCAACATTCAGATCAAACGAGATTGGGGATGGGCACCGGAGTATGTCGACGCGATGTGGCGAATGTTGCAGCAACCCACGGGCTCTGACTTCGTGATCGCTACGGGTGAGAGTCATACTCTCGAGGAATTCGCGGCGACTGCGTTCAGCCAGGTGGGTCTCGACTGGCGCGAATACACGGATCTTTCCGATGCGCTAAGGCGCCCTTCGGATCTCGCCGAAGGGCGCGGTGATGCTTCCAGAGCTGGGGAACTTCTCGGCTGGTCGGCGACCTACCGAATGAGTGACGTCGTGAAGGCGATGGTCGAGGCCGAGTGGGACCGGACTGTGCGCTCGTGAAAGTAGCCTTCGATCACCAGATCTTCTCTTTCCAGCGGTACGGCGGTGTTTCGCGCTATTTCTTTGAGCTCGCGAACCGCCTGCCCGCATATGGAGCGTCGGAGGTGTCGGTCGTTGCACCCTTGTACGTCAACAAGTACCTGACACAAGACTCCGCGCGCTTTGCTACGCGAGGCAAGCACGTGCCCTACACATTCGGCGGGCTCCCAGTGGTCTCAGCTGTTAACCGACTTCTCGCGCCGCTGGCGTGGCGCGGCGCGAATCCGGACATTGTGCACGAGACCTACTACGCCGCAAAGCCTGTGGGTCGGGGCCGGCGTCGCGTCGTGACGGTTTACGACATGATCCATGAACTGTTTTCGGCGGAGTTCCCCGACGCCGCACAAGTGACCGCCGCCAAACGCGCCGCAGTCGACCGCGCCGATCACGTGATTTGCATTTCCGAAAACACGCAGCGTGACCTAGTACGTATTTACGGTATCGCCGCGAAACGCACGAGCGTTGTTCATCTCGGTCATTCGATCACCACAGAGACGAACAGGCCCACCGAGGAGTGCGGCAAGCTCAGGCCTTCGCTTCTCTATGTGGGAAACCGCAGGGGCTACAAGAACTTCAGCACGCTACTGAAGGCGTACGCCAGCTCCCCCACATTGCGGGAGTTCGAGCTAACCGCCTTCGGCGGACACCCGCTGCTGCCCGACGAGCAGAAAGAGATCTGTGCGTTGGGCATTGCCGACCGGGTGCGGTATGAGTCCGGTTCGGATCAAGAGCTTGCCGAACGGTACCGAGCGGCTGCCGCATTTGTATGCCCGTCGATGTATGAGGGCTTCGGACTTCCCCCGCTCGAAGCCATGAACTATGGCTGCCCCGTCGTGTGCAGCAATGGGGGCTCGATTCCCGAAGTGGTCGGGGACGCCGGCGTCTACTTCGACCCGAAGAGCCCCGAGGATTTGCGCACGACCCTGGAGCGTGTCGTTACGACGCCGGAGTTACGGTCGGATCTGCGTGAACGCGGGTACGCAAGGATCGGCACATTTTCCTGGGACAAGTGCGCTGAGGAAACCGCACGAATCTACCGGGAAATCCTGTGACCGCAGGTGTGTAGACCTCGCGATGTTTATAGCGGGCGGTATCGAGAAGTCTGGTTATCTATTGCAGGGCAGGCGCTTTCGCTAATTCACAGCCCGTGTCCCCGCGCGTCACCAAAATCCAAGCTAGCGTCTGCACCTTTCAGGATGAACTACCGCACCACGCCGCACGGCGGGGCAGCACCTGCCGCCGGCGAACAACTAGCCGGAGCCAATGGGCGGTGGCCAGTTCGAAATTGACGACGAACACCCAGCCACCAGTCAACGAACCAGAGATAATGACCGCTGACGTCGCCTGCGCTGACAACTGAAAGGCAACGATTCGCGATGAAATTCGCCCTGGCATGCTATGGATCTCGCGGAGACATCGAGCCCTGTGCCGCTGTCGGCCGCGAGCTGCTGAACCGCGGGCACGAAGTGCGAATGGCCGTCCCGCCGGAACTGCTCGACTTTGTCCAGTCCGCAGGGCTTGAGGCGATGCCCTACGGGCCGAATGTGCAGTCGTTCTGGGATGCGGAATTCCTCCGCAAGTCCACCTGGACTGACTTCCGCCACAACTTCTGGAAGGTCCAAGGTCCGATCAAGCTACTGCGCGCGGCGCTGGAGCCCATCAACCACCACTGGGCGCAGATGGGCACGACGCTGAGATCGCTGGCGGACGGGGCTGACCTGCTGTTAACCGGCCTGACTTTCCGGGAGGCGGCGGCGAACGTCGCTGAGTATTACGACATTCCGCTGGCGATACTGCACCACTTCCCGGTACGGGCCCACGGCCAGCTCGGCCGGATACTCCCGGCGCCTTTGACCCGCTCCGCAATGACGGCCATGGAGTGGGTGGTGTGGCGCATGACCAAGGATGCAGAGGATGCGCAGCGCCGTGCACTCGGCCTGCCCAAGGCGACAGTCCCCGCTCCGCAACGAATCGCACGGCGCGGGGCGACGGAAATCCAGGGCTACGACGAGGTTTGCTTCCCCGAGCTGGCGACCGAATGGGCGAAAGAAGAAGTCCGGCGACCCTTTGTTGGCACCCTAACGATGGAGTTAAGCACGGACGCCGACAGCCAGGTCGCGTCATGGATTGCGGCTGGAACACCGCCGATCTGCTTCGGTTTCGGGAGCATCCCGGTCGAATCCGCCGCCGAAACGGTCTCCATGATCAGCGCCGCCTGCGCACACTTGGGCGAAAGGGCCTTGATCTGCTCCGGTGGGACCGACTTCAGCGAGATCCACCACCCTGACCACGTCAAAGTGGTGGGCACCGTGAACTACGCAGCGACCTTTCCGGCCTGCCGCGCGGCGGTCCACCATGGAGGCGCGGGCACCACAGCCGCAAGCCTGCGCGCCGGGGTTCCGACGTTGATCCTCTGGAGCACCGATGATCAATCGATCTGGGGAACTCAAGTCAAAACATTGCGGGTGGGCGCCGTCCGGCGCTTTTCGGAGACAACCCAGGAATCGCTGATGGAGGACCTGCGCCAGATCCTCGCGCCGGAGTGCGCCACGCGCGCCCGCGAAATCGGTAGCCAAATGACGACATCGGCCGAGAGCGTCGCCCGCGCCGCAGACCTGCTGCAGGATCTCGCGCGCTCAAGGGGTCGCGTCTGATCGTGGCGTCCGATGCCTCAGGCGGGCGGTCGCGGGACGAAAAAGTAGTTGTAGCGATTGTCGCGGTGCTTCTCGTAGGGCATCAGCCCTGCGTCGTCCATCGCATCAAGGTTTAACATCGACGATCCCGATGCGTAGACGTATGGCTCATACCCATAAGCGCGGATGTCTTCGACGGTGCCGATCGGATCGGGATTCGAGTCAACACCCTCGAAGATCTCCACCATCAGAACCGGACGATCCCGCAGTAGCAGCTCGGCGGCGCCGGCGATGACCGCACGCTCGAGCCCCTCGACGTCGATCTTCAGCAGACCTACCGGGAGGGGCAACTCGACCGCGAGAGCGTCGAGCGTGGTGCACGGCACCTTGATCTGGTCGCGAATCGGAACGTGATGAGTGTCCTTCAGCGAACTGAACCCACTATCCGCGGCGACGAAGAAATTAACCTCGCCGACGGTATCCCCGGCGGCCGTGCGGAGAGTACGAACGCGATTCTGCATACCGTTCGCGGCCACATTCGCCTCCAGCCGCGCAAATGTGTCCGGCGCCGGCTCAAGAGCGACGACCGGCGCCAGTCGTGCCCAGGCCAGACTGTGTAGACCGACATTGGCGCCGACGTCGACGATGCAGCGATCCGGATAAAGCGCACCGAAGAGCGCTGCCGCGATGTCGATCTCGGCGTCCTCGAAACCGCCGGTCACCCGCACGACGCGGGCGATGACCGAACCCGGCTCGAGGGTGACACGGAGGCCACGCCAATGCCACGGAGTCAGCCCACCAGGCAGAAAGCGCCGAAGACCGCGGGACAGGCCCCGGGGCACGGTCATCCAACGCTGCACTCTCTCAGACAGATGCGTCCGGTGTCGGGGCCCGTGCCCACACCCAAGCTCTGCCAACGCCACTCAGCCTCCCCTGCCCTGCCGGGCGACGCTCGCGAAACCGTAAATATCCGATGGCCGCGCCGCCCTCGGATGCGCCGACAGTACCAGCACCCCCATTATCGGCGCGGTGCCTCGCAGAAAGTTCCGGTCGTAGACCCCAATAGCCAACAGCCAGTTGAAATCGCGACGAACCCCGGGTCCGGAGACGAAGAACCAGCAATAATGCCCCTGATGTCGCCTACACCGCACAAAACATGAAAGGCTTCGGTCCGAATGAAGTTTGCCCTGGCATGTTACGGAACACGTGGCGATATCGAGCCGTCCGCCGCGGTCGGCCGCGAGCTGCAACGCCGCGGGCACGAAGTACGCATGGCCGTTCCGCCCGAACTGGTTGAATTCGTCGAGTCGGTTGGGCTTCAGGCCGTCGCCTACGGCCCGGAATTCAAGGATTACCTGGACGAGGAATTTGTCCGCGACCTGTGGGCGCGGTTCCTCCGTAACTTCTGGACGATCCGTGGCCCCATCGAGTTGTTGCGCGAGGCGTGGGCGCCGGTGACCAAGTATTGGGCGGAGATGAGCGCGACCTTGAAGTCACTGGCCGAGGGGGCCGACCTGCTCTTCACCGGCCAGATTTTCCAGGAGCCCGCCTCCAACGTCGCGGAGTACTACGACATTCCGTTGGCCACGTTGCATTACTTCCCGATACGGGCCAACGGCCAGCTCGTCCGGATGGTGCCGTCGCCGCTGGTTCGCTCCTCGATGACGGTGACCGAGTGGGTATTTTGGCGGATGACGACGAAAGCCGAGGAGGAACAGCGCCGAGAGCTGGGCCTGCCCAAGGCGAAACATCCCGCGCCGCGGCGGATCGCCGAACGCCGATCGCTGGAAATTCAAGCGTACGAAGAGTTTTGCTTCCCGGGACTAGCCGCGGAATGGTCGAAATGGGATGGACAACGGCCATTCATTGGAACGCTGACGCTGGAGTTGCAGACCGATACCGATGACGAGGTCGCGTCGTGGATCGCTGAGGGAAAACCCCCCATTTGCTTCGCCTTTGGCAGCATCGCGGTCGAATCTGCCTCCGAGACAGTCGAAATGATCGCCGCGGCTTGCGCAGAGCTGGGTGAGCGCGCGTTGATCTGCGCCGGCGGGAGCGACTTCGGCGAGGCTTCCCATCTCGACCACGTCAAGGTCGTCGGCACGGTGAACTATGCGGAGACCTTTCCGGCCTGCCGCGCGGCGGTACACCACGGAGGGGCCGGAACCACCGCCGCCAGCCTGCGGGCGGGGGTACCGACGTTGATTCTGTGGACCACCGGCGATCAGCCGCTCTGGGGAGCGCGGATCAAGCAATTGAAGGTGGGCGCCTCTCGGCGACTCGCCAGCATCACCCGGGAGACACTGGTCGCCGACCTGCGCGAGATCCTCGTCCCCGAGTACGCCGACCGTGCCCGCGACATCGCTACACGGATGACCAAACCCGCCGACAGCGTTGCTGCCGCCGCGGACCTGTTGGAGGACGCGGTGCGCCGAAAGGCGTCGCTGACCGACGCGCGATAGGTGCTAGCTGATATCGGGTGGCGACTACTTGCGCCAGAACACGCCGCTGCCGTCGATTTCCACGATCTCGGCCGTTATGCCGTGTTTCTCGCGGTAGTCCGAGACGGCCTGCCGACAGTAGGGAAGGTTGTAGTCGTCGATGATGCAGAACCCCCCGGTCGATAACCGCGGGTAGAGCCCGTCGAGCCCCTGGATCGTGGATTCGTAGAGGTCACCGTCAAGCCGCAACACCGCGATCTGATCAATCGGGGCATCGTGCAGCGTGTCCTTGAACCAGCCAGGAAGAAAACGGACCTGCTCGTCGAGCAGACCGTAGCGTTCGAAGTTTGCCCTGACTTGCGCCTCCGACACCGCCAGCACGGGCGCAAAGCGATGTAGCCCCATGTTGTGCCAAGGCAGCTTGTCCGCTTTGTAGTTGTCGGCGTCCGGCGGTGGCACGCCTTCAAACGAATCGGCCAGCCACACCGACCGCGTCTTATCCCCGTAGGCTGCCAAAACCGCGCGCATCAGGATGGAAGCCCCACCACGCCATACGCCACATTCGACCAGGTCGCCAGGAACATCCTCGGCCAGCACCGTCTCAACGCATTCCTGCAGGCTGGTCAGTCGCTGCATGCCGATCATCGTCTCGGCCTCGACCGGCCAATCCAGCCCTAACTCGCGCCGACGCTGATCGAACGGCCGTTTGCGCACCAGCATGAGGCTGCCGGCCTTGAAGAAGGGAAGTCCCAGCAACCAACCCAGCGTGAGCCGCTGCTCCGGCGACCACCCCACGGGGACCAACTGGTCCATCCCGTATCTGGTGAGGTTGCGCCGGATCAGGTCGAGGTACAGAGAACGGGCGGCGCGATCGGTCTCAGTCGTTTCGCGGTCGGTGACGGACAAAATTTCCCCTTACAACGTCGCATGAGAGTACCCACCCGGCGATGAGTCTAGACGTCCATCGACGGTGCTCAGGCCTTTCCGCGTTTCTCTTGATCAGATCGCCGACACCCGTTGCCGCGGCGTGTTGGAGCCGTTGTCGTCCCGGCTGCCAATTGCCGGAAGCCTAACTCGACACCGCCACGCTCGGCCCTGCTACCGGGGCGACGCCCCTCCGCTTGAGGCGCGACTTCAACGACATCGCGGGCTTCTCCACCAAAAACCAACTGAGCGCGGCGACCGGAAGGGTGGCGACAGCCGCGATGACCGCGAACACCATCGGATTCAAACTGGCCAGCCCACCGATGACCAGCAACTGCTGAATCGGAAAGGCATAGATGTACACGCCGTAGGACAAATCCGTGCGCAATCTCAGACGGGTGCTGTGGATGAGGGCGCCGGAAACCAGCAGCGCGTACGCCAACGGAAGCGCGGCTACCAGGCGATAGTCCGACAATAGGCTCGACGCTAGAACGACGACCACGCTTACCGCGACAAGTGGCCATCGCGCGGGAATCACGTTTCGAACCTGATACAGGAGCGCTCCGGCGAGAAACATCACCGCAAACCGCGTGGCGGCATAGGCGAGCATCTGAGTAAAGGTCGGCTCTGCGGGCAGCGTCACCAGCGCCGCCAAGGACAGCGCCACTGCGAACGCCGCGGGAATCAGCCAACGACGGCGGAGAAGTCCGACGACGCCGAGAACAGCGATGGCGATGTAGCAGAACACCTCCCAGATAAGGGTCCAGATCGAACTGTTCCAGTAGCCCGGATACGGGATTCCGGTTGGCGTCCCGCCAATGTCGAACTGAATCCCGCCGACCGTGGGGATGTTGTTGAGGACATACGCGAACGGCGCGCCGGACCGCATCAAATTGGCGGCCGATCCGCCCTGAAGCGAGATCCCGATGGGGGCGACGACAAACGCCGTCACGATCAGGCAGACCCACACACCGGGAAGGATGCGAAGAGCCCGAGCGACGAAGTAATCGCGGAGCCGAGGATTGTTGAACCAGCTCGCCGTAATCAGGAATCCCGAAACCGCGAAGAACCCGTCAACGAATACCTCACTGAGAAGTTGACGGACCGGCGCGAAGGGAACGTGGTGGCCGGTAGTCAGGAACGAGTGCCACACAATCACGCCGGTCGCCAGCGCTAACCGCCACGCGTTCAGTGCATTCCGGCGCGGATCGAATTGCTCCCCGAGTGTCATGCTCCCCCAAGTATCGTCGCTTTGCCGAGTTACGATCCCATCGACGCGACAGCGACTTTAGGGTCGCATTCATGCTAAGTGAAGACGGAGCCGCTAACTGGCAAACGGAGTTGTTGGCCAATGTTCGCCCCGGAGCCGCAGCGGAAGACCTTTGTAGGGCGGCTGCGCTCGTGCGTGCCCGCAGTGGATCGGCTCGACGGCCTGTGGCTCTGGTGGCGATTCGTGGGTAGGCCGTCGTCGCCGCGGCGGGAAACGCCAGGCAAACACCCGGTGGCCGTCGACATCGACAAATGTTACGGCGCTGAAACGGTGCGCCTGTTTCGGCGTTCTTCGCGTCGGGCATAATATCGCGATGAGTAGGACCCGACGTGCTAGTAAGCCCGCCCCAGGATCTTTACTCTTTGATCCTGAGCGAACGCAGATCGATCAACGCACTACAGCCACTCGCACCAAAGACTCGCTGCTCAACGAACCCACAGTAGCCCGCAATCGGGAATCGCTTTCTGAGAAGTCTTATCGGCGAAGGGGGCCCGACCTGGCTTCGGATCATCTTGCGACAAATGGCCACACTGCGAGGCCGCGCGAGGCGACAAATGGCGCACAACCCGAGGCTCCGGTCCGCCCGATCGCACTGTTTGTCATGGGCATGCCCCGCTCGGGGACGTCGGCGCTCACCCGGATCGTCTCACTGTGTGGCGCCGCTCTCCCGGCCGCGATGATGGGCGCCGACTCGGGCAACGCTCGGGGCTACTGGGAGCCGCGCAAAGCCCTTCGTCTCAACCACGCGATCCTGCACCGTCGCGGCAGCAGCACATACGACCCTTCGCTGCGCCTGCAGGAAGACGGCGCGTTCGGCGCCGCCGAGAAAGAGGCATGCATCGCCGAGATCGCCGAGTACCTTGACACGCTTCCCGAGGCTCCCCTCGTGATCATCAAGGACCTGCAGATCACGGCGCTATCCGACATGTGGTTCGAGGCGGCGCGACTCGTCGGATTCGACGTCGCGGCCGTGATTGCGGTGCGCCACCCACAGGAGGTGGCGGCGTCGCTCGGCGCACTCATGCACGCCACACCGGAGCTCGCGAGTGCGTTGTGGCTCAAGTACAACCTGCTCGCGGAAAGACAGACACGAAACGTGCCGCGCGTGTTCGTCGACTACGCAGATGTGTTGGACGACTGGCGCCAAGAGGTAGCGCGGATCTCCGCGTCAATCGGCATCGATCTGAGCACCCACGACGGGGAACTCGTTGAGGAGTTCCTCACCGAGGATCTTCGGCACCAGCGACACTGCGGGCCGGTCCAGGAGCTCTTCGGCGCAGATTGGATGTCCACGGTCTACGGAGCACTGCGTGTCGCCACGCGGGACGAGCCCTTGGATACGTCTGCGCTGGATCGCGTTTTCGAGGCATACAGGGCTAGCGAACTCGCCTTCCGGAAGGCATTCGAGGATTTCCACCATCACTCGAACAACATGCGCGTCCGAATCTTCCGGCCTTTCATCTGGAAGCTGATTGAGCTCATCGCCATTCTCAAGCGGCGCCGCGGAACCTGGGCCTAGATTCAAAACCTAGCGTCACGGCACCGAAATCGCGCTGACCACAATACGAATGCGGCGCGCGCACAATCCCATCGCGACGCGGCCGCGGAAGCTATGATCTGACGCGACCGCCCCTCGGCAACGCGCCCCGATCACGTTCGTGCTGGGCGAGACGAACAGGAGGCTTCGGCTCTTTGTCAGGATCCGTGCTTGTCACCGGCGGGGCAGGATTCATCGGATCCGCGCTCGCGCGGCGTCTGGTCACCGTCGGCTACGAGGTCGCGGTGATGGACGTGCTCCATCCGCAGGTGCACACCGGACATCAAGCGATCGACCTGCCGCCATCCGTGCGCTTGCTCACCGGCGATGTCACTCACGCGCCCGATTGGGATGCTGTGCTTCGGTTGTGCCGCCCGTCCCAGATCGTCCACTTGGCGGCCGAGACGGGTACGGCACAGTCGTTGTCCGAAGCGACCCGCCACGCCTCGGTGAATGTCGTGGGAACGACTCAGCTTCTCGACTCCTTGAGCCGCGCAGCGCATGTGCCTGATCAGCTTGTCCTGGCTTCGTCGAGGGCCGTCTACGGCGAGGGCGCTTGGCAATCGGGTTCACACATTTTCTATCCGCAGCCTCGCAGTCACGCTCAGCTGGTGGCCGGCATATGGGATCCGCAAGGACCGGGGCACGATGCAGCAGCCCCGCTTTCGAGCTGCGCGGGCCGGACGGAACCGCGGCCCATCAACATCTACGCCGCGACCAAACTCGCCCAGGAGCACCTGCTGGCCGCCTGGGCCACCGCGCACGACACCAATCTCAGCGTGTTGCGGCTGCAGAATGTGTACGGACCGGGGCAGTCGCTGACCAATTCGTACACCGGAATCGTGGCCCTCTTCGCGCGCTTGGCACGCGAACAGCGCTCGTTGGAAGTCTATGAGGACGGCCGAATCGTTCGCGATTTCGTCTACATCGACGATGTCGTCGAGGCGCTGTTCGCGGCGATAGAGCGGCCCGCGGTTCAGTCACGCTGCCTTGACATCGGGTCGGGCACCCCGACGACCATCCACGAGCTGGCTCTCCAGGTGGCCGGCATCTGTGCTGCCCCTGAACCTATCGTCGTGGGGAAGTTCCGAGACGGGGATGTCCGCGCCGCGATGTGCGCCATCGAACCGGCGAAAAACCAGCTCGCCTGGTGTCCGCGGTGGGCACTCGAAGAAGGCCTGCGCCGTCTGTTGGACTGGATCAGCGAGCAAGCCGAATTACGTTCCGCAACAGCCGAACACGCCGCGCCGATGAAGCTGGGACCACGATGAAATTCGCCTTGGCGAGCTACGGAACTCGTGGCGACATCGAGCCGACGGTTGCCGTAGGTCGAGAACTGGAACGCCGCGGGCATGAGGTCCGCCTGGCCGTCTCGCCCGATCTGGTTGGCTTCGTGGAGTCGGCAGGGCTCAAGGCGATCGCGTACGGGCCGGACACCCAGGAATGGGTGGACAAGTACCGCGACTTCTTCAAGTCCATTTTGCTCAACATTTGGAAACCCCGGGATCTGATCGAGCTGCTGGCCCCCAAGGCCGAAACCTGGGTTGAGATGAGCACCAAGCTGATGTCGTTGGCCGAAGGCGCGGACCTGCTGTACACGGGCCTGAATTTCGAACAGCCGGCAGCCAATGTCGCTGAGTACTATGGCATTCCGTTGGCCACGCTGCACTACTACCCCATGCGACCCAACGGCCAAATGGTTCCGACTGTGCCGCCCCCGGTGGGTCGCGCCGCCATGCGCGTGTTCGACTGGCTGTTCTGGCGCCTGCACAAGAAGCTTGACGACGCGCAGCGTCGTGAACTGGGCCTGCGCAAAGCAACCGGCCCCTCGCCACGGCGGATCACCGAACTCGGGTCGCTCGAAATACAGGCCTACGACGAGGTGTGCTTCCCCGGCCTGTCAGCGGAATGGGCGAAGTCGACTGGACGACGGCCCTTCGTCGGCACGCTGACCATCGAGTTCACTACAGACGCCGATGACGAGATTGCGTCCTGGATCGCCGACGGAAAACCGCCTATTTACTTCGGGTTTGGCAGCGTGCCCGTCGAGTCCGTTGCCGGCATGGTCGAGATGATCGGTGCGGCGTGCGCGCAGTTGGGTGAGCGGGCGTTGATTCGCACCGGCGGTACCGACCTCGACGACGTTCCAAAGTTTGACCACGTCAAAGTGGTGGACGCAGTGAATTACGCAGCGACGTTCCCTGCCTGCCGCGCAGTCGTGCACCACGGCGGCTCCGGCACCACCGCCGCGAGCCTGCGCGCCGGCGTTCCCGCGTTGATCCTCTGGACCATGGGCGACCAGCCCATCTGGGGAGCGCAGATCAAGCGATTGAAAGTCGGTACGGCTCGGCGCTTTTCGACTGCCACCACAGAATCGCTGGTTGCGGATCTGCGTCAAATCCTCGCCCCAGATTACGTCGCCCGGGCTCGCGAAATTTCCACTCGGATGACCCAACCGGAAGTCAGCGTCGCCACCGCAGCCGATCTCCTGGAAGCCACGGCTCGCAACAAAGCCCGTTGCTGACTGCGGTCTTACCGATCAGCCAGAGTGTTTCAAGCGGGCGAAATCCTCCATGAGGTCAGCGGTGTTGGCCACGCTCTCAGCGGGTTTCGTCATATGGGTTGCGACCTCTCTTGCCCGGACCGCATATTCCGGGGCAAGGATCTGGCGCAAATCGGAAACCAGCGAATCCGTGGTGGTCGCCGAAAAACGTCGAGTGGTACCGACCTTCAGGTGTTTGATGCGGGTACCCCAGATCGTCTGAACCAGGTCCATGGAAAGGATCAGTGTGGGAACGCCGGCGCGCAGGCTCGCGGCCGTGGTGCCCGCACCACCATGGTGGACGACCGCGCGGCAGACGGGAAAGGTTGCGGCGTAGCTCACCGCACGCACGATCTTGACGTGATCGGCCAATGCCGCGTCACCGAAGTCGCTCCAACCCGCACAAATTAACGCCCGCTCGCCCAGCCGCGCGCAGGCTGAACTGATCATCTCGAGTGTCTCCAATGGCGATTCGACTGGCATGCTGCCAAATCCGAAACATATCGGGGGTTTTCCCGCAGCGATCCAGGACGCCACCTCATCATCGGCGTCCGTGGTCAACTCCATGGTCAACGTCCCGACAAATGGTCTCAAACCATCCCATTTCGCCCACTCGTCTGCGAGCCCGGGAAAGCAAAGCTCGTCGTAGCCTTGAATTTCCAGGGACCCACGTTCGGTGATCCTGCGCAGCGCCGGGCTGGTTGCCTTCGGTAGGCCCAGTTCACGGCGCTGAGTGTCCTCGGCTTTTTTGTTCATGCGCCAGCCCGCCCACTCCATCACTGTCATCACGGAGCGCCCCACGGGTGGCGGCAGGATCGGCAGCAGGTGACCGTTGGCTCGTACCGGGACGTAATGCAGTGTGGCCAAGGGAATGTCGAAATACTCTGCGACATTCGCGGCCGTCTCCATAAAACTCTGGCCGGTGAGCAGCAGGTCAGCTCCGTCGGCTAGCGACGTCAGCGCCGTGGTCATCTCTTCCCAGCATCGGATGACGGTCTCCCAGATCTCGCCCCACAATTTGATCAGATATGGGATCCGCCAAAAGCTGCCAAAAAACGAAGTCCAGAAGGTGCGGTACGTGTCTAGCCACACCTGAGTATCGGGGCCGTAAGGCACGGCCCCGAGTCCAACCGACTCGACAAAACCAACCAGATCGGGCGGGACAGCCAGGCTCACTTCGTGCCCTCGGCGCAGCAACTCACGGCCAACAGCGACGGTAGGCTCGATATCGCCGCGGGTTCCGTAGCTTGCCAGGGCAAATTTCATCGCTGTCCAAGCCTTTCAGTTGTCATGCAGGTAGGCAACCTAACCGGCATTATTGCTGGTTCGTCGGCTATTGGCTGGCATTCACTCCCCCTTGATCGCGATACCCCCGGGGCAGCTGTCCACCCAGCGAGCTAAGGCCCATGTCGTGGTATAGCTCGTGACGAAGGTCACCTTACGGCTGTCCCCGGGGGGGGCTACCGCCGAGGGTTCGGATTGATACGCCTCGACACACCCCGCAGGGACCCTGATAACAGAGACAGCGTCAACAAATCAACTAAGGGGCTGGTGTGGCACCTGAGGTCTCACGTAGAGTTTCGCGCAGAATCTAGGTGAGGACATATACGTATGGCATTCGGCGGACTCGGGGTTAAAGTTAGGGCTTTGTTGCGGCCTTCGGAATTGCACGAGAACCCGGCGCGAGAGCCGTCATCCGTTTCTCTCGACGATATGAAAAAGATCGAGCACGACATTATTCGCTTCCTTTTGCCGCGAGGACGCCTCCTGACGGAAGGTTCGAGTTCGCGGGAGGAGATGCTATGTCTAGCAACCGCCGTGCAGCGCACAAATGCGCGCCTAGTGGGAGAGATTGGTTTCAACGTCGGATTCTCGAGCCATGCCTTTCTCACCGCGGGCCCCGAGACCCACGTCGTTTCCTTTGACCTTGGCGAGCATGGTGGCACTAAGGTGGGGAAACGCCTCGTCGACAAGAGGTATCCGGCCAGGCACACCCTGATATACGGCGATTCACTCAAGACCGTTCCGGAATTCAAACGCAACAACCCGGATTTGCGCTTCGATCTCGTCTTCATAGACGGCGGTCATGAATACGAGGTGGCCAAAGCGGACATCGTGAATATGAAGGCCCTGTGCTCCGAGAAGACGGTGGTGGTTATCGATGACCTCACCCCTTGGCATAGTTGGGGCGAAGGTCCTACACAAGCTTGGACAGAAGCAATTCAAGAGGGAATCATCGTGCAGGATGCGTTGTACATAGACGGTAAGCCCGCCGACGCAATCAAGCCGCCTGGGAAAAGATGTTGGGCATTGGGGCGGTATATCTTCAGCGATTCTCTGGATTAGTCAGACGGCGCGGCCCGAGCGGGCGAAACCTTCCACCAGGTCGGCCGTATTGGACACGCTTTCCGCGGGCTTGCTCATGTGAGTGGCGATCTCGCGTGCTCGGTCTGCGTACTCCGGGTCGAGTATCTGGCGCAGATCAGCGGCCAGCGATTCCTCGGTGGTGGTGGAAAAGCGCCGGGTGGTGCCCACCTTCAATCGTTTGACCGCAGCGCCCCAAATCGGCTGATCACCCAGCATGGAGAGGACCAGGGTCGGAACTCCGGCGCGCAAGCTTGCGGCCGTGGTGCCCGCGCCTCCGTGATGGACGACAGCGCGACAGGTGGGAAAGATCGCCGCGTGGTTCACCGCGCCCACGACCTTGACCGTGTCGCACTGCGCGACATCGCCGAAATCACTCCATCCGGCGCAGATCAACGCGCGCTCGCCCAACTGCTCGCACGCGGCGCTGATCATGGCCACTGTCTCGGCCGCAGACTTGACCGGCATGCTGCCAAAGCCGAAGTAAATCGGTGGTGTGCCTGCGGCGATCCAGGACGCCACCTCGTCGTCGGCATCCGTGGGGAACTCCATGGTCAGTCCACCGACGAAGGGCCGCCGGTCACCCCACTTCGACCATTCGTCGGCTAGCCCGGGGAAGCAAAACTCTTCGTAAGCCTGGATCTCCAGCGATCCGCGTTGGGCGATCCGCCGCGACGAGGGGCTCGTTGCCTTCGTCAGGCCTAGTTCACGACGCTGCGCGTCTTCAACCCGCTTGAGCAGCCGCCACTGCACCCAGTCGAGAACCGCCATCGCCGAGCGCCCCAATCGGGCCGGCAGGGGCCGCGCGAGCTGTCCGTTGGGCCGGGCGGGGAAGTAATGCAGCGTAACCATCGGAAGGTCGCGATACTCGGCAACATTGGCGGCCGGCTCCTGGTAGCCGGCACCGGTGAGTAGCAGGTCGGCCCCCTCTGACGCCGACATCAGCGTCACATTCACCGTTTCCCAGCACTCGACGGCCAACTCCCAAACTTCGCGCACCAACCTGATCGGTTCCCAGATCTTCCAGAAGCTGCGAAGGAAGGCGGTCCAGAAGTTGCGATGCGCGTCGAGCCACGCGTGGGTGTCCTGCCCGTACCCGACGGCCGTAAGGCCGACCGACTCGACAAAGCCAACAAGGTCAGGCGGGACGGCCATGCATACGTCGTGGCCTCTGCGAATCAGTTCGCGGCCGAGAGCGATACCGGGCTCGATGTCGCCGCGAGTTCCATAACTCGCAAGCACGAATTTCATCGCAAATCCCACCCTTTCCCTCGCCGTCGACCCCAGCCGAATTATGTACCGTTTGTGAGGTCACGATGGGGCATTCGCAATTTGACTTCGACCAATATTCGCCGCTCGTTACAGGCGTTGCCAGTCACCTAACTGGTGGTCACTAGTCAGCAAACACTTATACGGCGCTATGCATGGAGAATAACGCGCAGGCAAAGGCGAGTCCACGCAAAATTGGCGTGGGCGTAAACGGCGGGAGTTGAGCGTCTTTACCGCTGCCAAGCCCGTTCTGGGCAGGTCGCGAACTTCTCCACGAGGTCGGCCGCATTGGACACACTTTCGGCGGGCTTGGTCATCCGCGTGGCGATCTCACGGGCACGGGAGACGTACTGCGGGGCGAGGACCCGGTGCAGGTCAGCGACAAGGGTGTCCTGCGTCGTGCCCGAGAAGCGACGAGCGGTGCCCACCTTCAGTCGCTTGACCCGCACTCCCCAATACGTCTGGTCGGGGCCCGTCGAGAGGACCAGGGTGGGCACTCCAGCACGCATACTCGCGGCCGTGGTGCCCGCACCACCGTGGTGAACCACCGCTCGGCAGAGGGGGAAGATCGCCGCATAATTCACCGCGCCCACCACTTTGACGTGGTCGGGGATCGACACACCGCTGAAGTCGGTCCCGCCGGCGCAAATCAATCCACGCTCACCCAACCGCGCGCAGGCCGCACTGATCATGTCAACCGTTTCAGCGGCAGACTCGACCGCGATGCTGCCAAAGCCAAAGCAAATCGGCGGGGTACCCGCGGCAATCCAAGACGCCACCACATCGTCGGCATCCGTCGTCAGTTCCATTGTCAGCGCGCCGATAAATGGTCGCTGGCCATTCCATCTGGCCCATTCAGAAGCCAGCCCAGGAAAGCAGACCTCGTCGTACGCCTGGATCTCCAGCGACCCACGTTCGGCGATCCGGGTCGGCGAGGGACTCGTTGCCTTCGGCAGGCCGAGTTCACGGCGCTGATCATCCTCGGCCTTCTTGTTCATCCGCCAGAACACCCAGTCCAAGGCTGTCATCGCGGAGCGAACCACGGTCGACGGCAGGGCGGGAACGAGCTGCCCGTTGGGTCGCACCGGGAAGTTGTGCAACGTGGCCAACGGAATGTCGTAGTACTCAGCAACGTTGGCGGCGGGCTCCTGGAAGCTCTGGCTGGCGATCAGCAAGTCGGCCCCGTCTGCCAGTGCCGTCGCCGTCGTACTCATCTCCGCCCAGCACTGGGCAACGGGCTCCCAATATTCGCGCCACAATCCGACCAACTCCTGGACCTTCCAGAAATTGCCGAAAAATGACGTCCAGAAGTTGCGATACCTTTCCAACCAGGCCTCGGTGTCCAGCCCATAGGTGACAGTTGTGAGCCCTGCCGCCTCGCTGAAGCCGACCAGATCGGGTGGGACACCCATGCGCACTTCATGCCCACGGCGCTGTAGCTCCCGGCCGACAGCGACGGACGGCTCGATATCGCCACGCGTTCCATAGCACGTCAGGGCAAATCTCATTTGCCGATCCTGGCCTTTCAGCTCTCGGGCACATAGGCGGCGTCGTCAACGACCGCGGCTATTATCCCTACTTCGTAAAAGTTGCGGGCGACTTTGCGCGCATCCGTCTACGCGGAAACATTATTGAATTCGGATAGATGAATGGCGCTAATGCGCTGGACAAACCGAACACCGCCTTGGAGCTCGGTCATCAAACCATCACCCTTTCCAGTCTGGCTTGCGGACAACCGTTTTCAGGTTCCGGTGACAAACCTCACAGGTAGGCCCCGCTCCTTCGGCTGGGGCACCAAACCCAGTTCAGCCCGCAACGGCTCCGGGCTCGCGGAACGCCGCCCCGTATTCGGACACCGGCCGGAAGCCACGTTTGCGGGCTCTCATGACGCCCACGCGGAGCAGGTTGCCCAAGGTGGCCACGCCGGAATGGTCGAGCACCAGGAACGGCGACAACAGTCGGTTGTGCACGAACGCGAATGCCAGGCCGCTCGCGGGGTCCGCCCAGCCGAACGAACCGCCCATCCCCACGTGACCGAAGCCCGGCACGACATTGCCGAACGGCACGCTGTGATAGCCGAGGTGGAAGGACAGCGGCACAAAAATGTTGCGGTCCCTCTTCATGCTGCGGCGTCCGGTCAGGCCGGCCACGATGTCCTGCGACAAGAACCGGGTGCCGCCGATCTCACCACCATTGGCGATCGCGCCATACATTCGCGCCAGAGCACGTGCCGTACCGACGCCGTTGGCCGCCGGCATCTCAGCGTCCAGCAACGGGATATCGCCCTGCACGGCGGCCATGACGCCCCGGAAGTACAGAGAACGGAATCCAGGAGACAGCTCGGTCGCGACCTTGGTTGCGACCGAGCCGATGATCGGGTTGCCGATGATGCTCTGCGGCATGATGATCTCGGCAACCCGGGTCGGGACCCCAGCGGGCGGCCGGCCCAGGTGCAGGCCGTCCGTACCGAGCGGTTCGGCCAGCTCCTCGCGAATCAGCTGACGCATGCCCTTTCCGGTCACGGCCCGGGCCAGCCCCGACATCAGCCAGCCAAAAGTCAGTGCATGGTAGGCCGGTTTGCCCAGCAATCGTCCCGGAGGTGCCGCCGCCAGCCGTTCTTCCATCGCGATGTGATCGAGCAAGTCTTCCTTGGTCGCACCACGCAGGCCTGAGAGTCCGGCCCGGTGCCTCATCACGTCACGCACGGTCAACGCCGATTTCCCGTTGGCCGCGAACTCCGGCCAGTACTCGGCGACCGGCGCCTCGTAGTCGATCAGCCCGCGGTCGACGAGCCGGTGGATGACCGTGGCGGCCATCCCCTTGGTTGCCGAGAAGACCATCGGCGCACGATCCGCGGTCCACGGCACCTCGCCCGCCCGGTCCGACCAGCCCGTCCAGACGTCCACAACGGGTTGCCCGTCGAGATAGACCGCCAGCGCCCCGCCGCCGAAGCGGCGGCCCGGGAAGAGGCTGGAAAATCCACGAACGACGCAAGAGAAATTCGGGTCCGCCGCGCCGAACACACGATGGCCTGCGTCAGGGGCATCGTGGGAGGGAACTGCGCGATGATCGACCCCAGTGTCTATCGTCACGATCTTAAATTTACTTGCATTTCACACGGCCCAAGTGCAGAACTTTAGAAATTGACCGTTCCGTTAGCGAGACGCCGCGTCCAGTATTTGCTGGGCCGCGAGTGCAGGAGTCAGCTCCCCCGCTTTGACCTGACTCT
Source organism: Mycobacterium numidiamassiliense (assembly GCF_900157365.1). Taxonomy (GTDB): domain Bacteria; phylum Actinomycetota; class Actinomycetes; order Mycobacteriales; family Mycobacteriaceae; genus Mycobacterium; species Mycobacterium numidiamassiliense. Next base: position 3,907,433 of record NZ_FUEZ01000004.1, read on the forward strand.
CCACATCGGCGCGGATCTTGCGCACGGCCGGGTTGGACAACACCCGGTCCAACACGGTGTCGCGGACCATCTGCCAAGTCCAGTCGACCTGCTGGGCACGTCGCCGCGCTTCGAACTCCCCGGCCTCGGTCAACACCTTGCGGTGACGTTCGACGGTTTCCCACAACTCCGTCAGCCCCGTGCCTTCGGCAGCGCTCATCGTGAGAACCGGTGGCCTCCAAATGGTTTCGCGTGGATAGATCAACCTGAGCGCCGAGGTGAGGTCCCGCGCGGCAGATTGCGCGTCGGCCAGATGCTTGCCGTCGGCCTTGTTCACCACCACGATGTCGGCCAGCTCCAGCACGCCCTTCTTGATGCCCTGTAGCTGATCGCCGGTCCGCGCCAGGGTCAGCAAAATGAAGGTGTCGACCATGTTGGCAACGGCCACCTCGGACTGCCCGACCCCGACCGTTTCGATGAGGATCACGTCGAATCCGGCGGCCTCCAGCAGGACGACACTCTCCCGGGTGGCCTTTGCTACGCCGCCCAGAGTCCCCGATGTGGGTGACGGGCGGATGTAGGCGTCGGGGTGCACCGCCAGGCGCGCCATCCGGGTCTTGTCACCCAGAATCGACCCACCGGTACGGGTGGACGACGGGTCGACGGCCAGCACCGCCACCCGATGCCCCTGCTCGATCAGCTGCATGCCGAGCGACTCGATGGTGGTGGACTTTCCGACCCCCGGGACGCCGGTGATGCCCACCCGATGGGCGTTGCCCGCGTCGGGAAGTAACTCCAGCAGCAACTGCTGTGCCCGCTCGCGATGATCGGCGCGAGTGGACTCCAGCAGGGTGATGGCTCGCGGCAGCGCCGCGCGATCGCCGCTGCGGATGGCCTTGGCGAGAGTGTCGACCGTGTCGTTGTTGCCGGCTGTCATCCGGTCCGCCGGCGGCATGAGGGATAGGACGTTTTGCCCGCCTCTAAGCGACAATCGGGCCGCCAAGGGCCGCGGAAGCGGCGATACCGTTCGCGTTGTCGCTCAGAGGCGGGCAAAGTCACTGTCCTCCGGGACGGAAACCAATGTGTCAGCTGTGACCATCTGCGATGCGCCTAGCTCAGGTCGTAACCCAGCCGCTCGGCAAGCTTGTTCAGCAGGCCGATGGCGGCGTCGGCGATCACCGTCCCGGGCGGGAAGATGGCGGCGGCCCCGGCCTTGTAAAGCTCGTCGAAGTCGCCGGGCGGGATCACGCCGCCGACCACGATCATGATGTCCGGGCGGCCCACCGCGGCCATCGCGTCACGCAGCGCCGGAACCAACGTCAGGTGCCCGGCGGCCAGGGAGGACACGCCGACGACGTGCACGTCGTTGTCGGCGGCCTGGCGGGCCACCTCCTCGGGCGTGGAGAACAGCGATCCGACGTCGACGTCGAACCCGATGTCGGCGAACGCCGTCGCGATCACCTTCTGCCCGCGGTCGTGGCCGTCCTGGCCCATCTTCGCCACCAGAATCCTTGGGCGGCGGCCGTCGGCCTCGGCGAACTTCTCGACTAACTGGCTGGCGGTTGCCATGTTGTCGGCCTTTCCAGCTTCGTCGCGGTAGACGCCGGCGATGGTGCGGATCTCCGCCTGGTGACGCCCGTAGACCTTCTCCAGCGCATCGGAGATCTCCCCGACGGTGGCCTTGACCCGGGCCGCGTCGATCGCCAGCGCCAGCAGGTTGTTGCCCAGCCCGTCTTCGCCGGCGCGGCCGTGCGCGGCGGCGGCACGACTCAGTTCGGCCAGGGCGGCGTCGACCGCGCCCTGGTCGCGGCTGGCCCGTAGGTCTTTGAGCTTCGCCAGCTGCTCGGCACGTACCCGGCTGTTCTCGACCTTGAGCACCTCGATGTCCTGGTCCTCTTCGACCTGGTACTTGTTGATGCCGACCACCGGCTGGATGCCGGAATCGATACGCGCCTGGGTGCGCGCGGCCGCCTCCTCGATACGCAGCTTGGGAATGCCGTCGTCGATGGCCTGGGCCATGCCGCCGTGCTCGGTGACCTCCGCGATGTGGGCGCGGGCCCGCTGGGCCAGCTGATGAGTCAGCCATTCCACGTAATAGGAGCCGCCCCAGGGGTCGATCGGCCGCGTGGTGCCCGACTCCTGCTGCAACAACAGCTGGGTGTTGCGGGCGATCCGGGCCGAGAAGTCGGTGGGCAACGCCAGCGCCTCATCCAGTGCGTTGGTGTGCAGCGACTGGGTGTGGCCCTGGGTCGCGGCCATCGCCTCGATGCAGGTGCGTGCGACGTTGTTGAAAGCGTCCTGCGCGGTCAGCGACCAACCCGAGGTCTGCGAATGTGTGCGCAGTGAAAGCGATTTCGAGCTCTTCGGGTTGAACTGGGCGACGAGTTCACTCCACAGCAGCCGGCCGGCGCGCAGCTTGGCGACCTCCATGAAGAAGTTCATCCCGATGCCCCAGAAGAAGGACAGCCGGGGCGCGAACTTGTCGATGTCCAAGTCAGCGTCCAGGCCCGCCTTGATGTAGGCGACACCGTCGGCCAGGGTGTAGGCCAACTCCAAATCCGCTGTGGCACCGGCCTCTTGGATGTGATAGCCGGAGATCGAGATGGAGTTGAACTTCGGCATCTTGGCGCTGGTGTAGCCGAAGATGTCGGAGATGATCCGCATCGACGGCTTGGGCGGGTAGATGTAGGTGTTGCGCACCATGAACTCTTTGAGGATGTCGTTCTGGATGGTGCCGGCCAGCTTCTCCGGCGGCACCCCCTGCTCCTCGGCCGCCACCACATACAGCGCCAGGATCGGCAGCACTGCCCCGTTCATCGTCATCGACACCGACACCGTGGACAGGTCGATGCCGTCGAACAGCTGCCGCATGTCGAGAATGGAATCGATTGCGACACCTGCCATTCCGACGTCACCGGCGACGCGCGGATGGTCTGAGTCGTAACCGCGGTGGGTGGCCAGATCGAAGGCGACCGACAGACCCTTCTGACCGGCGGCCAGGTTGCGACGGTAGAACGCGTTGGATTCGGCGGCCGTGGAGAACCCGGCATACTGACGGATTGTCCACGGCTGATTGACATACATCGTCGGATAGGGGCCGCGGACAAAGGGCGGCTCACCCGGAAAACTGTTCAGCGTGTAGCCCTGCGATTCCGCGGCGGCACGGTCGGCGGCGATGTACACCGGTTTGACGTCGATGCCTTCGGGCGTATGCCACTCGAGTTCATCGGGCGTGTACCAGTGCGCTGACGCCGCCGCGGCGACATGGGATTCAACGCCGGCTTCGGTGGCTGGCTGCACCGCACGATCACTGTGCAGCGGGACATCGGAGAAGCTGCCGATCACAGGCGTGGTGGTCGTCATGTGGCTATGCCCCTAACCGGGTCAACAGATTCGAAAGGGCTTCAACCGCATCGATTTTCGCGGTCAGGAACTCGTCGGGCCGGTCCCCGCCGTCCGGCAACGCCTTCTCCGGTCCGGCCAGGTAGACCCACGCCACCCCGGCGCTTCGGGCCGCCTCCACGATGCCGGCGGCCTCGTCGAGGTAGCGCTTGTCGGTGCCGCAGATAACGACCACAACCGGCGACTCCCCCTTGGCGACGTCCGCAACGGCCGCGGCGACACCGGAGGCATCGACTGTGCCCGGATTGACCGCCTCGATGCCGCCCGATGCCAGCAGGTTGGACGCGAAGGTGGTCCGGATGTTGTGCTCGGCCAACGGGCCCAGCGGAAGCAGCAACGCCTGCGGCCGCGACCCGGTGCGGGCTACAAAGACGTCGGAGCGATCACGCAGCCCCTCGAACTGTGCCGCATAGCGCTGCACGTTCCGCTGCGCCTCCGGCAAGGTTGACGAATTCGTTTGCGGCAGAGCAGGTTCACCCAAGTTGGGGAATTCGTTGACGCCGGTGACCGCGGTCCGCCGATGCGCGATGTCGTCGGCGCGGCGCGCGGCCACTTCGGCGATCTGGTCGGCGACGTAGTCGCGGGCGTCGACGAATCCGCCGTGCGCCTCCACATCTTGGAAGTGCTGCCAGGCTTGCTGCGCAAGCCGTTGGGTGAGGTCTTCGACGAACCACGACCCGCCGGCGGGGTCCAGCACCCGGCCAACGTGTGACTCCTCCAGCAAAAGCAGCTGGGTATTGCGGGCGATACGGCGTGCGAAACTTCTAGCCGTGCCGGGATACCCGCCCGGAATGGCGATGTCGAACGGGGACACGAGCACGGTGTCGGCCCCTCCGACACCCGCGCCGAAGGCGGCGAGTGTGCAGCGCAGCATGTTCACCCACGGGTCGCGCTGGGTCATCATCGGCAGTGACGTCTCGGCGTGCACCACGGCCGCGCCGCCGTCGGGGTCACCGACCACCTCGGCGACCCGTGCCCATAGCTGACGCACCGCCCGCATCTTGGCGAGCGTCATGAATTGGTCGTCGTCCGCGGCCAGCCGGAAGCTGATTTGGCCCAACGCCTCACTGACCGACAAGCCCGATCCGGTGAGCACCCGCAGATAAGCCACCGCGGTCGCGATGCTGGCGGCCAGCTCCCACGTCGCGTTGGCCCCCAGGTTGTGGAACGCCGGCCCGTCGACAGTGATCGACCGCACCCCGTGATCGGCGGCCACGCGCGCAGCCACGGCGACGACCTGCTCGACCGTCGGAGCCGGACGACCGCTCAGCGGCGCGGTCAGCGGATCGCCACCCAGGTCGATTGACAGCAGCGCGCGTTGGTCGGCCTCCACCTCGGCAGCCAGCGACAGCATGGCGGCGGACGCAGTCGGGTAGTCGGCGCCGGCGTCGAGGATTACCGGCGCCATGCTCAGGTGGACACCGGCGAGCACGTCGGGGAGATCCCCGGGCGCCGTCCCCGGCGCCCCCAGCCGAATCAGCAGCGCACTCACGCCATCGCCCAGAGCGCTGAGCACCGCCGAATTGGTGTCGGCTGGTGTTACCCCGGCGGCCGGGAAAGCCTCGACGACCTTCCAGCCGGACTTGACGTCACGCAGGGCGTCGCCGCCGCGCAGATAAGGCCACTCGCCCGGCAACGGCGGCTCCGGCAACTCGTCGAAGGCGGTGTAGAGGGGCCGGATGACAAACCCGTCATAGGTCGCGGCATCCAGCAGCTCTTCGGGTTGGTCTCCCAACTCAGCAGGGTCTTTGCGGGTGCTCTTGGAAAGAACACCGGCGACCGCACTGCGCCAGCGCCCGCGAACCTGTTCTAGGTCGGCAAGCTCGGGTACGTCAATGGACACCGACTGCTCCTGTTTTCGCAGCACCTGGCGATGCTGCTATCCGGTTGATTCGGGATTGGAACTTACTAATGAGGCTAATTGATCGCACCCGCTGCGAAAAAATGACGACACCCGAACATCGGGGCCCGTCCGGATCGAAACGCCAACGACGGGCAACGGTTTATTCATAGCGGCCCCGTAGTCTTAAACCTCGTGACGGGTCCCGCCACCGCCAAAACCACCAACACGCTGCGTAGTCTCGCGCGCGCGTTGCGGACAACCGCACGCCGGCTGTCGCGCCCGCGGGCGATGGTTGCAGTGCTCGGCATCACACTCTTTGTTGCGGCCGCCATATGGTTTCCGCTGCCCAGCGCGGTGCAGCTGCGCGACTGGGCACACTCGGTCGGCCCATGGTTTCCGTTCGCATTCCTGCTCGCACATATCTTCATCACGATCTTTCCCATCCCCCGTACCCCGTTCACCCTGGCCGCCGGACTGCTGTTCGGCCCGGTTTTGGGGGTGGCTATCGCGGTGACCGCCAGCACCGTCAGCGCGATACTCGCCGCAGTGCTGGTGCGCACCGCTGGCTGGCAGCTGAATCGACTAGCCAACCATCAGTCAGTCCAACGGGTGGACCGGCAACTGCGCGAGCGGGGCTGGGTGGCGTTCCTGTCGCTGCGGTTGATCCCCGTGCTGCCCTTCTCGGCGCTCAACTACGCCGCCGGGGCATCGGCTGTCGGCATCCTGCCCTTCGCGCTGACCACCGTCGCCGGCCTGCTGCCCGGCACCGCTGCGCTGGTACTCCTCTGCGACGCGCTGACCGGCCATCCCAGCCCGACATTGGTCGCGGTGTCGGTGTGTACAAGCCTCCTGGGCCTGACGGGGTTGTTCTTCGAGGTTCGCAACTACCGGCGGCATAAGCACAGCTCATCGCGGCCCAACGAGCCCGCTTCGGAGCCGGCGACCGTCGGCTGACAGACCCACTCTTGAGTGCACGGCCCGTTGCCTGAAAGATCAAGTAAATGGTGCGGGTCTGCGCGTTGGTGTTTACCGACGGCGGCCTGCACCTCGCGGGGCTTCGCACGGTGCTGCTCCTGTTGGGAGCCATGGCGTCGGTGACCGTCGCCGCCATGTCACTGGTACTCAATCGCATCAAGCATTCGGGCCAGCCCAGGCAAGTCCCGGCGAGCGTCCTACCCAAACCGTCACGGCCACCCAGATTGCGTGGCGAAGGAGTGACGATCACCGCACTGATCAGCGCGGGCGTGTTCGTGGTGGCCATTTGGGTGCCGCCCAAGGACTCCGATCCTTTGCAGGACCTCACCCCGCAGCCCGTCCTATCACCGATCGCCCTACCCTCGGCAAGCGCGATCGGCCCCGGAGCGGGCATTTACGTCGAATATGCCAGCGGGTCCAGTGGAATGGGCTGCACAGCTGGCTTTTTGGTGCGCACCAGCACCGGCCAGCCCGGGTTTTTGACCGCCGGCCACTGCAATCGGCCCGGCAATCCGAGCAGGGTGACGATGAACCTGGGCGGCATCCTGCCCTACGCGATGCTGGGCAGGTTCAGCCGGACTATCAATGAGGGGTCCGGCGATGACCAACACGACATCGGCCTGATCATGCTCGACGGCGAGTCTGTCCCGCAGACTTCGGCGATCGCGGCTTCGCTGCCGGTTTCTGGCGTGGCGACCGACCTGTGGGTCGGACAGCAGCTGTGCAAGTACGGCATGACCACCGGCCACGAAGAGTGCGGCCAAGTCCTCGACATCACCGGCAGCAAGGTCGTGTTCGCCGCGGCCGGCCAATGCGGTGATTCCGGCGGGCCGGTCTACGCCGTCCAAAGCGACGGCACTGCCAGCGCGGTGGGAATCGACATACGCGGTGGCAATCCGCTCAATCCCAGAGCGGGCTGCTCGGCCCCGGCGAAATTTTCGGTCGCGGAGCTCGTCCAGCCATGGCTGAAAACGTGGAACCTCACCGTCGTCACCAACGAGGCCGCGGAGCCACGCTGATTAACGTTGGCGCGCTGCATCTTCCGTGATGATGCGCCATCAAACGTCGATAAAAACGTGGGGAGCCACATGAGCACCGAGGACACGCACACCGGCGCACGGCGCCATTCCATCGGTCTGGTGGTCGGCGCCGGGCTGCTGGGCGTGGTAATCGGCGCGATCGTCGCCTTTGCCATCACCGGCTTGGTCTTCACAGTCCGTGTCGAACTGCCTCCGCCGCCATACCCGCCACAGTTGTCGTCGGTGCCGACACCCGGGGGGTACCCGGTGCCGTCGCCCGCGTCGACCGCGAGCGCGCCCGCGTCGACGCCCGGGGGATTGCCGCTGCCGCCGCCCCCGCACTCCTGAGAACGTCGGGCCGGCCTAGGTCTGGTCCGGGCCCTTCGCCGTCATCGCGGCGACAAGGACCAGGAAAATCACCGCCGGAAGGCTGTTGACAACCTTGTCTCGCACCCGGATGTGCGCACCCACGGCCAGCACGAAGTACAGCGTCAGCATCGCCGTCGTCAGCCTCGCCAGGCCGGGAAACCGGGTGACCGACGCCAGGCCGACCGCGGCGGCAGCCTTGACGACCGGGAACACCGGGCGAATCTCTTCCGGAACTCCGACGTCATCCAGAACTTTCTTGACGGGAGCCACTTGGACTCCGGCCGCCACCGCGTCGACCGCGTGGAATGCGGCAAGCGCGGCATAGGTCTTCGGTGAACCCAGAACGCTCATGCCCAAACCCTATCGGGTCAACTCGGGCGGTGTCCCCGACCCGTCCACCGGCTGGCGCGCTATCGCCTCGGCCTTGGCCACCGCTTGGGCGATGGCCGGGTCGGTCTCGGTGTTGAACCAATCGGCGACATCGGGGTCGTCGCCGTCGGTCGCGTGCTTGGTTGCCTCGTCGACCGGAGACGGCTCGAACCGGAACACGCCGTCCTCGCCGGGCGTGCCCAGCAGTCTGCTGAACCCCTGCAGGGCGGCGCTGAAGTCGCTGGGCACCACCCACACCTTGTTGGCGTCACCGCGCGCCATCTGCGGCAGCGTCTGCAGGTATTGGTAGGCCAGCATCTCCGGGGTGGGCCTGCCGGCTTTGATCGCGGCGAACGTCTTCTCGATCGCCTTGGCCTCCCCCTGCGCTCGCAGATAGGCCGCCGCGCGCTCACCCTGGGCGCGCAGCATGCGGGACTGTCGGTCGGCCTCGGCGGCCAGGATCACGGCCTGCTTGGCGCCCTCGGCGGCCAGGATCTGAGCCTGCTTGGCACCCTCGGCCTGTGTGATCGCGGCCTGCCGGTTACCTTCGGCGGTCAGGATCATCGCCCGCTTCTCGCGGTCGGCCTTCATCTGCTTCTCCATCGACGCCTGGATCGACGGCGGCGGGTCGATGCTGCGCAGTTCCACCCGCGCGACCCGCAGCCCCCAACGGCCGGTCGCCTCGTCGAGCACGCCACGCAGCTGGCCGTTGATCTGGTCGCGGGAAGTCAGCGTCTGCTCGAGCGTCATGCCACCGACGACATTGCGCAGCGTGGTCGTGGTGAGCTGCTCGACACCGACGATGTAGTTGCTGATTTCGTACACCGCGGCCTGGGGAACGGTCACCTGGAAGTAGACGACGGTGTCGATGTTCAACGTCAGGTTGTCCTCGGTAATCACCGGCTGCGGCGGGAACGACACCACCCGCTCGCGCAAGTCGACGCGCGCCCGCACCCGGTCGATGAAGGGCACCAATAACGTCAGCTGACCGCTGACCGTGCGGCTGTAGCGACCCAGCCGCTCGATCACCGCGGCCTCGGCCTGTGGGATCAACGCGACCGATTTGGCCACCACAATGACGGCAACTATCACCAGGACGGCGAGCAACACCAATCCCGCAAACGCACCTTCCACCGGAATTCCTTTCTCTCGCAGCGTCTTCGCAGCGTCTTTGCCGATCGGCTAGGTGTGGCGGAACACCACCGCCGTAGCGCCGTCGATGTGCAGGACGGTCACCGACTCGCCCGGCTCGTAGACATCACCGTCGTTGAAGGGACGCGCTGTCCACACCTGGCCTTCGAGCTTCACCTGACCGCCGTCGCGGGCGACCCGATCGAGCACCACGGCGCTTTTGCCCTCCAGCGCCTTGATGCCCAGCTGCAGGCCGCCGGCCGGGGTCAGCCGCCGCCGCACCGCCGGCCGCACCAGCGTCACCAGCGTCACCGACACGATCAGGAACACCGCCCCGTCCGCCCACACCGGCCAACCCACCAGCCAGCTGGTTAGCGATGCGGCCAGGGCGCCACCGCCGAGCATTAGCAAGAACATATCGCCGGTGAGGGCCTCCGCACCGACAAGCACCAGCGCGAATATTAGCCAAATCACACCGGCCGGCATGCGGCCAGAATACGCGTGATCCGCCTTTGCCGGACCGAACAACTACACTGCGATCTCATGTGGTGTCCCAGTGTCTCGCTCTCCCTGTGGGCCAATGCCTGGCTCGCGGGTAAAGCCGCGCCCGACGACGTCTTGGACGCGTTATCTCTTTGGGCACCAAAGCAATCGGTTACCGCGTATGATGCGGTCGCCGCGGGCCACACGGGGCTGCCCTGGCCCGACGTGCACGACGCCGGGACGGTCTCGTTGTTGCAGATGCTGCGCGCCGCGGTCGGCCGGCCGGCGGTGCCTGCCGCACCGGGAGTGCCGCGTCAAATGCGCGGCACGATCAACGTGGTGTTGCCGGTGCCCGGTGACGTGCGCGGACTGGCACCCGGAACACAGTTCGGGCGAGACGCCCTGGCCGCGGGCGAGGCGGTGATCATCACCAATCCCGACGACCCCGGCGCGGCGGTCGGCTTGGTGCCGGAGTTCTCCTATGCCGGCGAGGAAACCGACGACGAGCCCGATGACGCTGAACTGTGTGCACTGTCGTGGATTGTGTACTCGCTGCCCGGGGCGCCCGTTGTCGATCATCAGGAACTCGGGGATGCCGAATACGCATTGCGTGCGGCGGTGCGCTCGGCCGCCGACGCGCTGGGGACCATCGGACTGGAATCCGCAGCCGACGTTGACGATCCGCGTGGACTTGTCGAGCAGTTACTGGAATCCACACGGCAACATCGAATTCCCGACCATGCGCCGACCCGCGCGCTGCGGGTACTGGAAAACGCCGCGCATGTCGACGCGATCATCGCAGTCAGCGCCGGGCTGAGCCGATTGCCCGACTCCGACCACTTCGGCGCCCGCGTGGCCGCCGTACTGGAGCCGGTTGCGACGCAGTCGTCGTCGCAGGCTCAAATCGCCAGTGACGCACTGCGGCCGCTGAACGGCGTCGTGCGTTCCGCCCGCATGGCTGCGGTCACCGCGATCATGAACTCGGCCTGGAACGACTAATCGGCTGCGGCTAATCCGCCGCGGCGGCGGCCGCGCAATGCGGCGGACGGCACGGCGCAGCGTTGACGCTGGCGAGGCAACCCGGCACCTGGTCGCGACCAGTCACCCGCGCTGGTGGCCGGCCGTAGCGGAGTTCGTCGATCAAATCCGCCGCCAGCTGGGCGAATCGCCGATCGGCGTTGGGCGTAGCGACACGGGCGAATGCCATGCCGGCTGCCTCGACAAGGTCGCGCAACTCGTTGTCCAGATCCCACACCACCTCGATGTGATCGGCGACAAAGCCGATGGGACAGACGATGACGGCTTTGGTGCCAGCGGCGGCCACGCTCCTCAACTGGTCGTCGACGTCGGGCTGCAGCCAGGGCACCTGCGGCGGACCGGATCGCGATTGCCAGGCCAGGTCATAGTCGACATATCCTGCAGCGGCCGCGACAAGCCTTGTGGCATAGGCGACTTGGCTGCTGTAGAGATGCGGGCCGCAGCGCTGATCGGCGGCCTGGGGAATCGAATGCGCCGTGAAAACCAGCCGGGCCTCGTCCCGCAGCTCGGCCGGCAACGTGTCAGCTGCCGCGGCGATGGCGCCAGCGAACATCTCGACGAACAGCGGATGGTCGAAATAAGTTCGCAGCTTCACCAATTCGGGCGCATCGGACCCGGCGGCCGCGCGCGCCCGGGCGATGTCCTCGACATACTGCGTGCAGCTGGAGTATCCACTCCACGCCGACGTGGTGAACACAGCTGCCCGGCGAATACCGTTGTCGCACATCGTCTTAACGGTGTCCTCGACATACGGTTCCCAGTTGCGATTGCCGAAGTAGACCGGCAGCGGTAGGCCCCGGTCACTCAGTTCGGCGCGCAATTGGATGATCAGGTCGCGGTTGATCCCGTTGATCGGCGACACCCCGCCGAAATGCAGGTAGTGCTCGGCGACGGCGTCGAGGCGCTGCGGCGGTATGTTGCGGCCGCGGGTGACGTTCTCCAGAAAAGGCCGCACCTGCTCGGGACCTTCTGGTCCGCCGAAGGACAGCAGCAGGACGGCATCGAATTCCATTGTTCCCTAAAGTAATTGGGTGCTGGCGCCGCCGTCGGCGTAGATGATGGACCCAGTGGTGGCGGGCAACCACTCGGAGAGCAGGGCGCACACCGTCTTTGCGACCGGCGTGGGGTCCTTCATGTTCCAGCCGATCGGGGCACGCTGGTCCCAGCCCTCCTCGAGCAGCTGCATCTGCGCGCCGGCTTCCTCGCCGAGCGCACCACCGACGATCGCGCTCATCGCGAGCGTCCGGATCGGGCCGGCGGCAACGAGATTCGAGCGCACTCCGGACTTGCCGGCCTCGCGCGCCACGAAACGGTTGACCGACTCCAGCGCGCTCTTGGCGACCGTCATCCAGTTGTACGCCGGCATCGCCCGGGTCGGGTCGAAATCCATACCGACGATGGAGCCACCGGAATTCATAATCGGCAGTAACGCTTTGGCCAGCGAAGCATACGAATACGCCGAGATGTGGATGCCCTTGGCCACATCTTCGTAGGGCGCTTCGAAGAACGGGTTGATGCCCATACCCGTCTGCGGCATGAAGCCGATCGAGTGCACGACGCCGTCGAGCTTGTTGCCCTCGCCGATCTCGGCACTGACCCGATCTGCCAAAGAAGCCAGGTGCTCCTCGTTCTGCACGTCGAGTTCGATCAGTGGGGCCTTCTCCGGCAGCCGATCGGCGATGCGCTGAATCAGCCGCAACCGGTCGAATCCGGTCAACACCAACTGCGCCCCCGCCTGTTGCGCCACCTTGGCGATGTGAAACGCGATCGAGGAGTCGGTGATGATGCCGGTGACCAAGATCCGCTTGCCTTCGAGCAAACCTGCCATTGTGCTGGCTCCTTTTCAGGGAAAGTGCTGATAAGCCAAAGTTGTTGGGTCAGTGACCCATACCCATACCGCCGTCGACCGGGATGACCGCACCGGCGATGTAGCTCGCATCCTCGGACGCCAGGAAGCTGACCACCCCGGCCACCTCCTCGGCGGTGCCGACCCGCTTGGCGGGGATGAACTCCAGCGCCCCGGCCTGGATCCGCTCGTCCAGCGAGCGGGTCATCTCGGTGTCGATGTAGCCGGGGGCCACCACATTCGCGGTCACCCCGGCCTTGGACAGCTCCCGGGAGATCGAGCGCGCCATGCCGATCAGGCCGGCCTTGGAGGCCGCGTAATTGGATTGGTTGCCGATGCCCCAGCTGCCGGAGACCGATCCTACGAAGATCATCCGGCCGAACCGCTTCTTCTGCATGCTGCGCGAGGCGCGCTGGGCCACCCGGAACGCGCCGGTCAGGTTGGCGTCGATGACCTTCTCGAACCTCTCCTCGGTCATCCGGATGAGGAACGCATCTGCGGAGATGCCGGCGTTGGACACCAGCACTTCGACCGCGCCCTGATGCTCTTCGACCTCCGTGAAAGCGCGATCGACGGCTGCGCTGTCCGTGACGTCGCACTCGACCCCGAACAGCCCCTCGGGCGCACCGGATCCGCGGTGCGTCACCGCCACCTTGTGGCCGTCGGCGGCCAGCCGCTGCGCGATCGCCAGACCGATCCCCCGGTTTCCCCCGGTCACCAGGACTGAACGGGATACGAATGCGGGTTTGCCGCCGGCGGTGGCGAGCTCGGTGGCTACTTCGGTCACCTGGCCAACTTATCGTCCCGACGCGGCGGGGCTGCAATCTGCCCCGTTTTGGGCCGCGAACCTGACCTGACTGCGGTTTGCGAGGCACATTTTCGCGGTGCGGTTCGACTCGCACAGCGATGTCAGTGTGACGCAGCAGACTTCGGCCATGACGGACCCTTTCCTGGGCAGTGAGGCCCTAGCCGCCGGAACGCTAACGCCCTATCAATTGCGCAGTCGGTATGTCGCGCTGCACAAAGACGTGTATTTGTCGCGCGACGTCGAGTTGACCGCGCACTTGCGCGCCAAAGCGCTCTGGCTACGCTCGCGCCGCCGTGGGATCCTGGCCGGCTACTCGGCTTCAGCGCTCCACGGCGCCAAATGGATCAACGCAACTCTTCCCGCTGCGATGATTGACACCAACGCGCGCCGCGAGCCCTGCGTGCAAATCTGGGAGGACCGCATCCAGTCCGACGAAATCTGCGTTGTCGACGGCATGCGCGTGACGACACCGAAGCGAACGGCACTCGATCTGGCCAGTCGTTTTCCGCTGGACCCCGCCGTCGCGGCGATCGATGCCCTCGTTCAGGCAACCCATCTGAAAATGGCTGACGCCGAGCAATTGGTCGAGCGTTACCGGGGCCGCCGCGGTATCAAAGCCGCCCGAACCGCGCTCAACCTGGTCGACGGCGGTGCGCAATCGCCCAAGGAAACCTGGCTGCGCCTGCTCTTGATCCGCGCGGGGTTCCCGCGTCCGCAAACCCAGATCGCGGTCCGCAACGAATGGGGCTGGTCAGAAGCCTATTTGGATATGGGATGGGAGGACATCAAGGTCGCGGTCGAGTACGACGGCGAACATCATGCGACCAGTCGCTACCACTATCGGAAGGACATCCGCCGGCACGAAAAAGTGACGCACCGTTACGGATGGATCGTGGTCCGGGTCGTCGCGGAGGACCACCCCGGGGACATCATTTATCGAGTGCGGGAAGCACGAGCGTCGCGAGCCTAACCACACAGTGAAGTTCGCGGCGAAAAATCGCAGCCAGGTCAGGCTCGCGGCAAGCAGCCAGGTCAGGCTCGCGGCGATAGGAACGTCAGGTCAGGCTCGCGGCGATAGGAACGTCAGGTCAGGTCGGCAGCCGTCGGTTGATCAGCAGCGCCGCCAGCGCGGCGACCGCCAACACCAGCGCACCCAGTCGCAGCCAGCCCACGCTGGCGTCACCTTTGATGGTCTCGTAGCCGATCTGCTGTTGCAGCGACGCGTAGACGGCCTTCAGCTCGGCCAGGCTCGCGGCGTTGTAGGCGTTTCCGCCGGAGAGCTGGGCAACCTTGCGCAGCGTCCCGTCGTCGACGGGCACCGGCTGTCGCTGGCCGTTGAGCTCGACGAAGCCGTACGGCGTGCCGAACGAGATGGTCGAGATCGGCACGCCCTGGTCCTTGGCGGTGCGCGCGGCGGTGAACGCGCCCTTGGGGTTGTCCGGGTTGGTCGGCATCGTCTCCTTGCCGTCGGAGAACAACACGATGCGGGCCGGTGGCGGGGAGTCACCGCCTCCGATCACGGCGCCGACCGTCGCGATGGCCTGCAGCGCGGTGAAGATGCCCTCGCCGGTGGCGGTGCGGTCGGCGAACTGCAGCTTGTCCAGCGCGACCTTGGTCGCCTCGCGGTTGGTCGTCGGCGACACCAACACTGACGCGGTCCCGGCGTAAGCGATGAGTCCGAGGTTGATCCCGGGGGTCAGCTCGCCGGCGAACTCCTTGGCGGCCTCCTGCGCGGCCGCCATGCGGTTGGGCGCGACATCGGTGGCCCGCATCGACTGCGACACGTCGATCACCAGCATCACCACCGCGCGATTGCGGGGAATCCGGACGTCGTTGGTCGGCCCCGCCATCGCGATGGTGAACAAGACCAGGGCCGACACCAACAGGATCGCCGGCACGTGTCGCCATCGCGAAGGTCGTTTGGGTGCAACGCTTTCCAGCAGCTCCAGGTTGGCGAATCGCAGCATCCGCCGATGCCGCGTCAACTGCATCAGTACATACAGCGCGGCCAACCCGGCGACGACGAGAAGGAAGAGGAAGAACCAGGCGTGCGCGAAGCCGGACAGCGACATCGCGCCCAGGAACGGCAGTGTCATCGTGGGTCGATCTCCGGATGGATGCCCGCCGGCGTCAAGTGCGCCCGTCCAGGGCCCCGCGGCGGCGAGAGGCCACGAAGCGGACGATGTCGCCGATCCAGTCGCGGTCGGTGCGCAGCGTCAAAACCGGTGCCCCGCAACCGCGAATCGTGCGGGCCACCTCGGCGCGGTGGGCGGCGGCGGCCTTGGCGAAGTCGTCACGCAGGTGCGCGTCGATGGTGAATTCGCGAGTTTTACCGGTTTCCGCGTCCTGCAGGACGACGTCGCCGATATCGGGCAGTTCGACATCGCGCGGATCGAGCACTTCGATCGCCAGCACCTCGTGACGGGCCGCAACGGCGCGCAGCGGGCGCATCCAGTTGATCGGGCCGAGGAAGTCGCTGATGATGACCGCCATTCCGCGGCGGCGTTCGGGGCGGCGCAGCGCATCGATGGCAACCGCCAGGTCACCGCGCACCCCAACCGGCGCCTTGGGCATGGTCGCGATGGTGCGCAGCAAGGTCTGTTGGTGCTGACGACCAGAGCGCGCGGGCACCCGGGTCATCGTCTCGCCGTTGGCAACCAGGGCACCCAGCCGGTTGCCACCACCGCTGTTGAGGTAGGTGATGGCCGCCGCGGCGGCCACTGCCAGGTCGCGCTTCTCACAGAAGGAGGTGCCGAAGTCCAGGCTGGCCGACACGTCGACGACCAGCCAGGTCTCGAGTTCGCGGTCGGCGATCATCTGCCGCACGTGCGGATGGGTGGTCCGCGCGGTGACTGCCCAGTCCATCCGCCGGACGTCGTCACCGGGTTGGTAGAGGCGCGATTCCCCCGGTTCCGAACCCGGTCCCGGGATCAGGCCGAGATGGTCGCCGTGCAGGACACCGTCCAGCTTGCGTTTGACGGTGAGTTCGAGCGTCCGCAGCGCCGCCGACAGCTTCGGGTCATCGATCTCCCCGCGAAGCATCGACGGCGGATGGACGACCGCCGGCGTTTTGGAATCGGTCACCGACCGCTAGCCGCCGCGGCCTGCATCACTGGGGGCACCGAATGGCCTTGCTGGGGCACGGCATTCACCTGCGGCAGGGCAACCGTCTGCAGGACGCGATTGATGACCACCTCCGGGGTGATCTCGTCCGCAAGCGCGTCATAGGTGAGCACCAGCCGGTGCCGCAGCACGTCGGGAATGACTTCGACGACGTCCTGCGGGATCACATAATCGCGACCGCGCACCAGCGCCAGCGAGCGCGACGCCGCGATGATGCCCAGCGAAGCGCGCGGCGATGCGCCGAACGCGATCCAGGTCTTGACGTCATGCATCCCGAGCTGCTCGGGTACGCGGGTGGCGAAGACGACGCGGACCACGTAGTCGACCAGCGCGTGGTGCACGAAGCTGTTGGCCGCGATGCCTTGCAGGCGTACCAAGTCGCCCGGAGCAAGGATCTGCTTGGGCTGCGGCGGCGTGACACCCATCCGGTAGATGATCTCGCGCTCTTCTTCGGGCGAGGGGTAGCCGACGTTGATCTTGAACAGGAAGCGGTCGCGCTGCGCCTCGGGCAGTTGGTAGACACCTTCGTGCTCGATCGGGTTCTGCGTGGCCATCACCAGGAACGGGTTGGGCAGCGGGTATCTCTTGCCGCCGATGGACACCTGACGTTCGGCCATCACCTCGAGCAACGCCGACTGCACCTTCGCGGGCGCTCGGTTGATCTCGTCGGCCAGCAGGAAGTTGGCCACCACCGGACCGAGTTCGGTGTCGAACTCTTCTTTGCCCTGGCGGTAGATCCGGGTCCCGATGATGTCGGTCGGTACCAGGTCCGGAGTGAACTGGATACGCGAGAATGTGCCGCCGACCACCTTCGCGAAGGTCTCCACGGCCAGCGTCTTGGCCACGCCGGGAACACCTTCGAGCAGCACATGCCCCTTCGACAGCAGGCCGACCAGCATCCGTTCCACCAGCTGGTCCTGGCCCACGATGATCCGCTTGACCTCGAATATCGCGCGTTCCAGGGTGTGTACCTCGGCAGCCAACGCGTCGGCGCCACCCAAGGACGCCTCATGGGCTCCGGGGCCAGAGGGCCCACCCGGGCCCGGATAACCGCTGGCGCCCGGGGGCGGCCCACCTGGTGCTGTCATTAACAACCCTCCACAGCTCATTCCGACACGACTGCTCACACGACCGTTGTCGTGGGGCAGCGACGTGCCCGCGTCCAACTATTCCAGGCCAGTCGAATTCCGTCGACGTCGCGGTTCGCTGACGAACAGCGCGCCTGGATCAGTACTCGATGATCCTAGTCAGGTACGGCGCCATACCGGGCTTGCGAACCGGGCTCACCGTCACTTTGGCCGCACTTCCGGACGCCTCCAGCATCTGCCCGTTGCCCAGATACATGGTCACGTGCTGCCCGCCGCCGGGACCGTAGAAGATGAGGTCACCACGCCTGGCCTGGTCGGGAGGAATGTGGCGGCCGGCGTTGTACTGGTCACCGGAGAACCGCGGGATCAGCACGCCGACACCGGCGAACCCGTACCGCATCAGGCCCGAGCAGTCGAAGCCGGTGATGTTGGCGCCGTCGCCGACACCCTTACTCGGCCCGTCCAGTGAGCCACCACCCCACGAATACGGCACACCCATCTGGGAGCCCATTCGGCGGATCACGTACTCGATGGCCTGACGGCCGTTCGCCCGCGGAATCTTGGCGCCCGGATTGCTGGGCGTGACAGCGGCGGCGGGCGGATCGCCGCCGAGGTTGATCCCGAGCCCGCTCAGAAATTGCTTGCCCAGGTCCATCGTGGTCTGGGTGGCCTGCGCGGTGGCCTGCAGCGAGGCGTTGGCGACGGCCAGCGGGTCACCCGGAGCACCGGCACTGATCTGCGCCGGCAGCGTGGGATCCCAGGCGCCCGGATCGGCCCCGGCTGAGGGGGCCGTGACGGCGACAGACAACATCAGCCCGGTCACCAGTGTGGTGATCCAGGCCAAGTTGATCAGGCGAAAACGCTTGTGCCGCATAGCTCCTCGTTAATACTCGATGTAACGCACCACGTAGGGGGTCATGCCGCTGGTGCGCACCGGCGCGACGCGCACCTTCAAACCGATATCGGGGGCCTCGAGCATCTGGCCGTCACCGAGATAGAGGGTCACGTGCTGGCTACCGCCGGGGCCGTAGAAGATGACGTCCCCGCGGCGCATCTGGGACGAGGGAATCTTGCGGCCCAGGTTGTACTGCGACCCGGAGTAGTGCGGCAGTTTGATGCCGACGCCGGCGAACGAGTACAGGATCAGCCCCGAACAGTCGAAGCCGGTGATGCCTGCCCCGGAGTCGATTCCCTTGCCAGGGCCCGCGGCGGTGCCGCCACCCCACGAGTAAGGCACCCCGATCTGTGACATGCCGCGGCGGATCACGTATTCAGAGGCCTGTCGCCCGTAGACGCGCGGAATGCGCCCGCCGGTGGCACCCGCTGGTGCGTTGATGCCGGTGTCGTCGGGCTTGAGGATGCCCAGCGACTGCAGGAAGCCCTTCCCGAGACCGGCGGTCACCTGTGTCGACGTGGCCGAGATCCCCAGCACCTGATTGATCACCGCGACCGGGTCGCCCGGGACATTGGCGCTCGGAATCATGGGCAGCGTGGGATCCCAGCCGTCCCACTTGCGGCCGCCGGTGGGCGCGGGGGCGGGCCGCGCTCCCGGATCCCACCGGTCCCCTGACACGGAAGCACCCAGCGCGCCTGGTCCGGTGGACCAATGCGCGGACGCGAGCTGGGCGGTCTGAAGTTTCTCCTCAGCCTCGTCACGCTCGGCGATCAGGCGGGTGATCTGGTCGCGCTGTTCTTCGAACTTGTGCTTCGAGTTGGTCAACGCGGCGACGGCGGCGTCCTGGCTGGCCTTCGCATCGACCGCGGCCTTGTCGGCCTTCTGCTTGGCCTGACGCGCCGCCGACTCCTTGTTCACCTGCTCCGTGCGGGCCCGCTGCAGGTTGTCCATCACGTTCTTCGAACTCGCGCCCAGTGTCCTGGCGGCGCTTTCGGTGGCGATGATGTCTTCGGGGCTGCGCGCGGTCAGGTAGCTGCCGGAGGGGCCGTTCATGTAGGTGGCCGCGGCAAAGGTGTCGAACCGGTGCTGGGCGGCGGCGATCGCCGTGTTGGCGTCCCGCACCGACTGCTGGTCGGCCTCCAGGTCATGCTCGGCGGCGGCGACGTTGTCGCGCGAGGTCTCCACATCGACCAGCGCCTTGTTGACGCTTTCCTGCTCCGTCTGAATTTCGGCGCTGATGTTTTCCAGCCGTTGGTTGGCCTTGGCGACGTTGGCGATCAACGCCGCCATACCGTCGGCGTTCGGATCACCTTGTGCCAGACCGGGTGTGCACACGAGCATGGCCACGCTGACGACCGACGGCATGACCGGGCGGACCAGCCGGGCGGCCGGTCGCACGCGAGAACCCCAGCGTTTGCGTCCCATTCGACCTTCCCTACGGCTCAGCGCGGACGGCGGCGCCAGCCACAGTTTTATCTATAAGCGCCAAAGACAACATGAGCATCATTTGCACCGTACGTCACACTCGACGGCGTGCATATGCTCGTCACGAATCGCAACCTTCTACGTGCGTTTAATGTGACCGAACGGTGACCTGAGGCATTTGCCGTGTGGAACGGCGACCTCGCTCGATGAAAATCGGCTGGAGCCGGATGCGCGTGCTAGACGCCCTCGGCGTGCTCTGCTTCCGAATTTTCGCGCGCGTTCTCAGAGGTTGCTGCGCGCTTACTCCGCAGTTGCAGGAACCGGGTTCCGACGGCCGCCGCGAGCACCCCGATCAGCAACACGATGGTCAGCCCGGTCCAGGGAAACTCGGGGGCGTCGAGTTCGTTCAGGAAGTGCTGTGCCGAGACCACCGGGTTGCCCGTCTTGGCGATGTCCTCGCCCGCCTCGAGCGTGACCCGTGGGAAGTGGGTGCTGTAGCTGCCGGCGTAGCTCGGGCTCAGCGTCAGGACGGTGGCGTCCGGATAGTCGGCGCCAACCACGGTGGAGATGTCGCGCAACGGCGTGTCGTTGGGCGGGTTGTGGTCGAGCAGCACGATTTTCAGGTTGATGCCGTCCGCGTGCGCCTGATTGACCACGGCGAGCAATCCGGGCATGGCCTCCGGTGGCGCACTGACCCCGGATGCGGCGACCTGAGCCTTGACCGCGGTCATGTCGACGTCCTGGGGAATGTAGAGCGGCGGCGGGACGAGAGAAACCGACCCGGTCATGGTTTACCTGCCTTCCGCTGCGCTACAGGCACGGTACGCGACTTTTCCCGCCGAGGTTTCAATGGGCGCCGCATGCGACAAGACTGAAATGCGGAGGCCACTTTCTAACAGGACAAGCGTACTGTTAAAGTGGGCACGCACCGCCGACACGGCCCGTCGGTGGGAGAACTTAATCCACGGGAGTTGATGTGACTAACACAAATTCAGTGAACTCGTTCGGAGCACGCGACACCCTCAAGGTCGGCGACAGCAGCTACGAGATCTACCGACTGGACGCCGTCCCCAACACCGAGAAACTCCCCTACAGCCTCAAAGTCCTCGCCGAGAACCTGCTGCGCAACGAGGACGGCGCCAACATCACCAAGGACCACATCGAAGCCATCGCGAACTGGGATCCCAAGGCGCAGCCCAGCATTGAGATTCAATACACCCCCGCGCGTGTGGTGATGCAGGACTTCACCGGCGTGCCGTGCATCGTCGACCTGGCCACCATGCGCGAGGCCGTGGGCGACCTGGGTGGCGATCCCGACAAGGTCAATCCCCTGGCGCCGGCCGACCTGGTGATCGACCACTCGGTGATCGCCGACCTGTTCGGCACCGCCGACGCCTTCGAGCGCAACGTCGAGCTGGAATACGAGCGCAACGGCGAGCGTTACCAATTCCTGCGCTGGGGCCAGGGCGCGTTCGACGACTTCAAGGTGGTGCCACCGGGCACCGGAATCGTGCACCAGGTCAACATCGAGTACCTGGCCAGCGTGGTCATGGAGCGCAAGGGGCAGGCCTATCCCGACACCTGCGTGGGCACCGACAGCCACACCACAATGGTCAACGGCCTCGGCGTCCTCGGCTGGGGTGTGGGCGGCATCGAGGCCGAGGCCGCGATGCTCGGTCAGCCGGTATCGATGCTCATCCCCCGCGTGGTCGGCTTCAAACTGACCGGCGAGATCAAGCCAGGTGTGACCGCCACCGATGTGGTGCTGACGGTCACCGAGATGCTGCGCAAGCACGGTGTGGTCGGCAAGTTCGTCGAGTTCTACGGCAAGGGCGTGGCCGAGGTGCCGCTGGCCAACCGCGCCACCCTGGGCAACATGAGCCCCGAATTCGGTTCCACCGCAGCGATTTTCCCGATCGACGAGGAGACCATCTCCTACCTGAGGCAAACCGGCCGCACGCCGGAGAAGCTGGCGCTGGTCGAGGCCTACGCCAAGGAGCAGGGCCTGTGGCACGACCCGGAACACGAGCCCAAGTTCTCCGAGTACCTCGAACTCGACCTGGCCGACGTGGTCCCGTCCATCGCGGGACCCAAGCGCCCGCAGGACCGAATCACCCTGACCGACGCCAAAACCGCGTTCCGCAAGGACGTCCACAACTACGTCGAAGAGAATCACCCGGCTCCGGAGACCAACCTCGACGAGGCGGTCGCCGAGTCGTTCCCCGCCAGCGACTCCGTCGTCTTGTCGTTCGCCGAGGGGGACGTACCAGCCCACTCCATCCCCTCGGCGGCCGACGGCTGTTCAGGCCGGCCCACCAAGCCGGTCAAGGTGCGCTCCGATGATCGCGGTGAATTCGTGTTGGACCACGGCGCGGTCGCGATCGCCGCAATCACCTCGTGCACCAACACATCCAACCCCGAAGTGATGCTGGGTGCTGCGTTGTTGGCCCGCAACGCCGTCGAAAAGGGGCTAGCCAGCAAGCCGTGGGTGAAGACCACGATGGCGCCGGGTTCCCAGGTCGTCAACGACTACTACAACAAAGCGGGGCTCTGGCCATATCTGGAGAAGCTCGGCTTCTACCTCGTTGGATACGGCTGCACCACCTGCATTGGCAACTCCGGGCCGCTGCCGGACGAGATCTCGAAGGCCATCAACGACAACGACCTCACGGTGACGGCCGTGCTGTCGGGCAACCGAAACTTCGAGGGCCGCATCAACCCCGACGTGAAGATGAACTACCTGGCGTCTCCTCCTCTGGTGATCGCCTATGCGCTGGCCGGCACCATGGACTTCGACTTCGAGTCGCAGCCGCTGGGGAAGGACAAAGACGGCAAAGAGGTCTTCCTCAAGGACATCTGGCCGTCGCAGAAGGACGTCTCCGACACCATCGCGTCGTCGATCAACCAGGAGATGTTCACCAAGAACTATGCCGACGTGTTCAGGGGTGATGATCGCTGGCGCAACCTGCCGACCCCGAGTGGCAACACCTTTGAGTGGGCCGACAGTTCGACGTACGTGCGCAAGCCACCGTACTTCGAAGGGATGTCGGCCGATCCGGAGGCGGTGAGCGACATCAAGGGCGCCAGAGTGCTTGCCCTGCTGGGCGATTCGGTGACAACGGACCACATCTCCCCCGCCGGCGCCATCAAGCCGGGCACACCGGCAGCGAAGTACCTCGACGAGCACGGCGTGGACCGCAAGGACTACAACTCCTTTGGATCGCGACGCGGCAATCACGAGGTGATGATTCGCGGCACGTTCGCCAACATCCGGCTGCGCAATCAGCTGCTCGACGATGTGTCCGGCGGCTACACCCGCGACTTCACCCAGGACGATGCGCCGCAGGCGTTCATCTACGACGCGGCGCAAAACTATGCGGCGCAGGATATTCCGCTGGTGGTGCTGGGCGGCAAGGAGTACGGTTCGGGGTCCTCGCGAGACTGGGCGGCCAAGGGCACGATGCTGCTCGGAGTGCGCGCGGTGATCACCGAGTCCTTCGAGCGGATCCACCGCTCCAACCTGATCGGTATGGGCGTCATCCCGCTGCAGTTCCCCGAGGGCGAGTCGGCGGCGTCACTGAAACTCGACGGCACCGAGGTGTTCGACATCACCGGCATCGAGGCGCTCAATGACGGCAAGACGCCAAAGACGGTGAAGGTCATCGCCACCAAGGGCGATGGCTCCAAGGTGGAGTTCGACGCGGTGGTGCGCATCGACACCCCGGGTGAAGCCGACTACTACCGCAACGGCGGCATCTTGCAGTACGTGCTGCGCAACATGCTCAAATCGGGCTAGCCGAGCCGACCCACACCCCGGCCAATGCCAAAAGTCAGCGAGGACCATCTGGCGGCCCGCCGCCGCCAGATCCTCGACGGTGCGCGCCGTTGCTTTGCCGAATACGGCTACGACAGAGCGACGGTCCGGCGGCTGGAACAAGCGATCGGGATGTCGCGCGGTGCAATCTTCCACCACTACCGCGACAAGGACGCGCTGTTTTTCGCGCTGGCCCGCGAGGACGCCGAGCGGATGGCCGAAGTCGCCTCCCGCGAAGGCCTCGTCCAGGTGATGCGCGACATGCTGGCCGCGCCCGACCAATTCGATTGGCTGGCTACCAGGTTGGAGATCGCACGCAAACTGCGCAACGATCCGGAATTCAGCCGCGGCTGGGCGGAACGCTCCGCGGAACTACAGGCGGCCACCACCGCTCGGCTGCGCCGCCAGAAGGAAGCACACCGGGTGCGCGATGACGTTCCCGGCGAAGTGTTGCAGTGCTACCTGGAACTGGTTCTGGACGGACTCGTGGCCCGGCTGGCGTCCGGCGAAGACCCCGGGCGCCTAGCCGCGGTCCTCGATCTGGTGGAAATCTCCATGCGCCGCAACGAATCTGAGCCGCCGACCGACGGCTCGACCTAGCGGGGACGAGAGATGTGGTTGGGGCCGCCGCGGCCCCGCAGCGTGGTGCCCGATTCGCGCAACATGCTGTGAATTGATCCATACGATTTGCCAGTGGTGGCAACCAGATTGCGGATGCTGGCACCTCGCTCGTAAGCGTTGCGCAGCTCCAGCAACAACTCATCTCGGGTTATTTTCGACTTCCGCACTGGTCCCCTCCACGCTTGGATCACGATCGCAAGCACCCAGAGTAGGAACAAACTTTCCCAGCGTGGCCGATTTCGACGAAATCGTGTGCGATCCGGCGTCAGGCCAGCTCGATGAGCTCCCGGTACTCGTCGGACCAATAGTCCTCGGTGCCGTCCGGTAACAGCACCACCCGCTGCGGGTCGAGGGCTTCGGCCGCGCCGGGGTCGTGCGTCACCAACACCACCGCACCCTGATAGCTGCGCAGCGCGTCGAGCACTTGTTCGCGCGAAGCGGGGTCGAGATTGTTGGTCGGTTCGTCGAGCAGCAACACATTGGCCGTGGACGCCACCAGGCCCGCCAGTGCGAGCCTGGTCTTCTCGCCTCCAGAGAGGGTGCCTGCCGGTTGTTCGAGCTGCGCACCGCTGAACATGAATGCCCCAAGCAGGCCACGCAGGTCTTGTTCGCCGGATTCCGGTGCGGCGTGCCGGATGTTCTCCCACACCGTCGCGTCGTTGTCGATGGTGTCGTGCTCCTGCGCGAAATATCCCATGCGCAAACCATGTCCGGGCTCGATGCCGCCGGTGTCGGGCGTCTCGGTGCCCGCCAACAAACGCAGCAGCGTCGTCTTGCCGGCGCCGTTGAGCCCCAGTATCACCACCCGCGAGCCGCGGTCGATCGCCAGATCGACGCCGGTAAACACCTCTAGCGAGCCGTAGGACTTGCTCAGCCCCTTGGCCACCAGCGGTGTGCGCCCACACGCGGCGGGGGTGGGGAACTTGATTCGGGCCACCTTGTCGGCCACCCGCTCTTCGTCCAGGGCTGCCATCATCCGATCGGCGCGACGCAACATGTTCTGGGCCGCAACGGCTTTGGTGGCCTTGGCACCCAGCTTGGCGGCCTGGGTACGCAGCGCCGCGGCCTTACGTTCGGCGTTGGCACGCTCCCGGCGCCGGCGCTGCTCGTCGGTTGCCCTGGCGTCGAGGTACTTCTGCCAGCCCATGTTGTAGACGTCGGCCTCGCCACGGACGGCGTCCAGGAACCACACCCGATTGACCACGTCGGAGATCAGCTCGACGTTGTGACTGATGACCACCAGCCCACCGGTGTGTGACTGCAGGAAGGTTCGCAGCCAGCCGATCGAATCCGCGTCAAGGTGGTTGGTCGGCTCGTCCAGCAGCAGCGTGGTCGAAGAGCCGGCCCCGGAGTCCGACGCGGCGAACAGGATTCGCGCCAACTCAACCCGGCGGCGCTGCCCGCCGGACAGGGTGCGCAATTGCTGGGTCATCACCCGTTCCGGCAAGCCCAGGCTCGCGCAGATTCGTCCGGCTTCGCTTTCCGCGGTGTAGCCGCCCAGCGCCACGAATTGCTCTTCGAGCTGACCGTAACGCCGGATCGCGCGGTCGCGCGCGTCGTCGTCCGCGACCTCGGCCATCAACGCCTGTTGCTTCTCCAGGTCGGTGAGCAGGACGTCCAACCCGCGGGCCGACAACACCCGGTCACGGGCCAGCACGTCGAGATCGCCTTCCTTGGGATCTTGTGGCAGATAACCGACTTCACCGATGCGGGTGACCGATCCCGCGTAGGGTTCGGTCTCCCCCGCCAGGATGCGCAGCGTCGTGGTCTTGCCCGCACCGTTGCGCCCGACCAGGCCGATGCGGTCACCGGGCTGCACGCGCAGATCGGGCCCGTCGGGTGAGAGCAGGATGCGCGCACCAGCGCGGACCTCAAGGTCCGTTGCTGTGATCACGATCGCTCTCCTCTTTCATTGCGCGGGTGCGGGGTTGGTCGTTACTTGTCGTCGGTGAACACCGGAGGTCGGCGCTCCGCACGCGCGGCAACCGCTTCTTCGAAGTTGGCGGTGAGCAATCGGACGAAAAGCTGTCCCAAGCCTTCGGCTTGCATATGAGCTTCCAGACTACCGGCGTCCAGCCCACTCCACAGTGTGCGCTTGGTCAACTCGACTCCCGGCTGGGAGAACGCCGCGATACGGGCGGCGATCGCATAACAGGTATCGAGCAGCTGGGCTTCGGGCACCTGGCACGACACCAGGCCGATGCGCTCGGCCTCCTCGGCGGTGACGTCGCGGCCGGTCAGCATGATCTCGAATGCCCGCGACGACCCGATGGCCCTGGGCAGCAGGTAGGACAGCCCCAGTTCGCTCGCGGTCAACCCGTTGTTGATGCCCGCGGCCCGGAAGTAGGCGCCGCTGGCAGCCACCCGGATGTCGGCAGCTAGCGCCAGACACAGTCCCCCGCCGATGGCCGCGCCGTTGACCGCTGCAATCACGGGCTGGTGCATTCGCCGCAGCGCCAGGATCAGGTCATCGAGAATCTGCATGGAACGCAGCGCATAAGTGGGGCGGGTCAGCCCGTCGACGTGGGGCACTGTGCCTGCCGACTTGTGATCGGCGCCCGAGGAGAATCCCCGGCCCGCCCCGGTTAGCACCACCACGCGCACAGAGTTGTCGTAGGTGACCTTCTCCAGGGCCTCTTTGAGCGGCACCATCACGTCGAACGCCATGGAGTTCATTCGCTCGGGCCGGTTGAGGGTTATCAACGCGACCCCGGGCCGCGGCTGTTCAACGAGTACCAAACTCACCCGAGAACGGTAGCGCGTGCTCGTCGGCTCACACGTGGCTTATCCCCGCTGCCATCAGGAAAACCCCTAGCACTGCCACGATGGCGCCGAAGACTCGCCGCCGGTGCGCACTCACCCAATCGTGGACTTCGGACATCACCGCACGTGTCCTCCCGGGCACCGCCACCTGGCTGACGAGCGGGATCTCGACGAACGCCAGCGCCACGACGGTGTACGCCGCAGCCGCGCTGACTTGGTCCGCCACGGCGACGCCGGCTGCGAGAATCGCGGAAAGGACGATCAGGTACCGGAAGTCCGTCGATATGACCACCCCAAGGAGAAACGTCGTCCACGGCGGGCCGGACCGCAGTGCAGCCAGGGCGCGCGTCAAGAATCGGGAAAATCCGGTCGGCTCGCCCTGGCGGGGCGGATCGTCGCCGGACATTGCCACGTGCGTGCGTTGGCCCGCCGGGAAACCGATGGTCACCGATGCGGCGACCACCAAAGCGAGCACCCCGATCGCGATCTGGAAGAAGGCCGCGGTGGAGCTTGTAGCGGCGAACTGCACTCGACGGACAACCTCAGGCATCAGGCCGTGCACGCCGAAAAGCACACCCAGGCCCACTGCAACACCAGCTGCCATACCGCCAAGCCACAAGGCCAACAAATGGAGTCCCGGCCGTTGCCGAGAGAACAACAGGACGGCGATTCCGATTCGCACCGGATCTGCGGCCGACACCAGCGCCAGCGTCAGCACCGTGCCCCACATGGGCGGGACTCTACGTCGGCCGCAGCGAATTCCGTTCACGGGTTCGATGACCAGCTGGCCGGCTCAGGCACTTTACCGTGCCTAACGTTCTTTGGTCTGTTAATTTTAGGGCTGTCAAGCACCCGAGTCACGACCGGAAGCGCAAGTCTTGGTTATCCCCGCCAAGCAACGGAAAGCACTCTACCGCAACGGAATTCGACAGATACTGAACCGCTGAGGCATCGGGAGGGACTGTGTTCGTCTTAGGAGAGGAGACGTTCGGGACCATTAACGACTGGACGCCGGAACCAGGTTCGGTCGTCTGTTGGCATCCCTCGCCCGATTCGCTTACCAAAGCCCGGCAGGCCCCGATCAGCACTGTTCCGCCCAGCCATCAGCAGGCCCGGCACCTCCGCAATTTTCGTGAACACGCGAACCGGGGACTCGACATGTCACGGCTGTTGATTGCCAGCTGGGACATGCCGGGCCTGTGCGACGTCCGGGTCCTCACGGACATGATCAACGCGCACTTTCACCGGCATGACACCTATCAGAGTTGGTTCGAGTTCACGGATGCCGACGACATCGTCCGGCACACATTCACCGATCCCGCCGATATCGACTACGTCCCGATTGAGCATGGAGGGATGACCGCGGCGGCCTTGCGAGAACACCTACTGGCCACGCCGAGCCCATTGCACTGGGATTGCGTGCGTTTCGCCGTGATTGCGCGTCCTGACAATTTCACTTTCTGCGCCAGTATCGACCATATCTACGCTGACGCGCACGTTCTCGGCGCGATGTGTGCGGAGTTCTATCTGACGTACACCTCCGTGCTGGCAGGCGAGCCGATCTCGCTTCCCGCCGGGGGCAGCTATGCCGATTACTGCACCCGGCAACACCAGCACACATCCGACCTGACCTTGGACTCCCCGCAGGTACGTGCCTGGGTCGACTTTTTCGAAAACAATGACGGCACCCTCCCCGACCCTCCCGTGACGCTCGGCGACGGATCGGGGACGTGTGACCTGATGTTCGTTCAGGTGATGGACGAGCGACAGACAGCTCAATTCGACTCCGTGTGCAAAGCGGCGGGCGCCCGCTTCAGCGGCGGGGTGTTCGCCTGCGCCGCACTCGCAGAATACGAGCTGACCGGCGCCGAAACTTACTACGGATTAGTTGCGCGGGATACGCGGAGCACTCCGGTGGACTACACCACAATCGGTTGGTTCACCGGCTACGTTCCGATCACCGTCCCTGTCGGTGCATCATCATCATTCGGCGATGTCGCCCGCGCTGCCCAGGAGTCATTCGACGCGGGCAAGGAGCTAGCGAACCTACCGTTCAACCGCGTGCTGGAATTGGCTCCGTGGTTGACGATGCCCCAGCGGCACGTTCCCTTGCTGTTTCATCTCAACGCCACCGTTCCACCCTTGTCTACGCTCATCAACGCGGAATGGGCATGGTCGAACATGAGGATTCACCACGACGGCAGGACTCCGGCTCGCTTCGATTTGCGAGTGAACCGATTTCAGACCGGGACGCACGTGATTGTGTTTTACCCGAACAATCCAAACGCCCGCCAATCAGTCGCCCGGTATATCCACACGCTCAAATCCATCTACCGGCACGCCGTCGAGCAACACAGCTCCCCGCCCCTGGCGCCTGACGATGCGCAGTTAGAGCACAAACCGGCCTGATCAGGCTTGCTCGGCTTGAGCGGCGTCGATGTCGAAGGCCTTGATTTGCTGCACCAAGTCCTCCAGGGCAGGCGCAGGCAGGGCCCCGGCCTGGTTGAACACGAGCTTGCCCTTCTTGAAGGCCATCAATGTGGGGATGGACCGGATCTGCGCGGCCGCCGCGAGCTGTTGTTCGGCTTCGGTGTCCACCTTGGCGTACACGACGTCGGGGTGCTTTTCCGAGGATGCCTGGAAAGTCGGCGCGAACTGCCGGCACGGTCCACACCAGGAAGCCCAGAAGTCGACGAGGACGATGTCGTTGCCCTCGATGGTTTCGTTGAACTGCTCAGCAGTGAGATCACGTGTTGTCACAAACCCTCCAACGCCTCGAGCTGCCCCGATGTTCCCACACGGACCTCGGCGGGCGCCGGGCGGTGTGCCGTGGGTCACAGTCCTGCGCGAATGTGCGGTACGCCGGCGGGCGCGGACACCGATCTGCCTTTGCAGCCCACCAGTTTCGACTCGCCGAGACGGCGACCGCAGTCCTTCGCGGACGAATTATGCTGCAATCACGGCTAATTCGAAGACACGCCGATCGCTGCGCGGTGTAGGTCCGAGTGGGTGGCGCCGCGTCGTTCATGACCTTTTCGATTGGCCGACCCGAGGTTACGGTTGCGTACGTTTTCCCGCCTCCCTCAGACTGAGGTCTGTTGCTCCGTCGGCGGCGGGACCACTAAGGGAGTTGCCTTGAGCCACTACATCGCTAATGTGCGCGATCTCGAATTCAACATCTTCGAGGTTCTCGAAGTGGGCGCCGTCCTCGGCACCGGACAGTACAGCGAGCTCGACGCTGACACGGTCCGGACGATCCTGTCCGAGGCCGCTCGCTTCGCCGAGGGCCCCGTCGCCGAGACCTTCGCCTTCGCCGACCGCAATCCACCGGTCTTCGACCCGAAGGCCCACTCCATCAGCGTCCCGCCCGAATTGGCCAAAACCGTGCAGGCGATCCGGGAAGCCGGATGGTGGCGACTGAGCCTGGACGAAGAGATCGGCGGCATGGCGGCGCCGGCACCTCTGGCGTGGGCGGTCAACGAAATGATCTTTTGCGCCAACCCCTCTGCCAACTTCTTCAGTCTGGGCCCCTTGATGGCCCAGGCGCTGTACATGGAGGGCAACGAAGAGCAGCGGCGGTGGGCCGCCGAGGGCGTGGAGCGCGGTTGGGCGGCCACCATGGTGCTCACCGAACCCGACGCCGGTTCCGACGTCGGCGCGGGCCGCGCCAAGGCCATCGGACAACCGGACGGCACCTGGCATATCGAGGGCGTGAAGCGATTCATCTCCGGCGGTGACGTGGGCAGTACCGCCGACAACATCTTCCACCTGGTGCTGGCCCGTCCCGAGGGCGCCGGCCCTGGCACCAAGGGGCTGAGCCTGTTCTATGTCCCCGAGTTTCTTTTCGACCCCGAGACGTTCGAACTCGGTGCGCGCAATGGTGTTTTCACCACCGGGGTGGAGCACAAGATGGGGATCAAGTCGTCGCCGACGTGCGAATTGACCTTCGGCGCCACGGATGTGCCCGCCGTCGGCTATCTGGTCGGCGACGTCCACAACGGGATCGCCCAGATGTTCACCGTGATCGAGCACGCCCGAATGACCATCGGCGTCAAGGCCGCCGGCACCCTGTCCACCGGCTATCTGAACGCGCTGGCCTTCGCCAAGGAGCGCGTGCAGGGCGCCGATCTGACCCAGATGTCCGACAAGACCGCGCCGCGCGTCACGATCATCCACCACCCCGATGTGCGTCGCAGCCTGATGACCCAGAAGGCCTACGCCGAGGGACTGCGGGCGCTGTACATGTACGCCGCCGCGCATCAGGATAACGCTGTCGCAGAACATGTTTCGGGTGCCGACCCGAGCCTGGCGCACCGCATCGACGACCTGCTGCTGCCGATCGTCAAAGGGGTGAGTTCCGAACGGGCCTACGAGGTCCTGACCGAGTCACTGCAGACACTGGGCGGCTCGGGCTTCTTGCAGGACTATCCCCTGGAGCAGTACATCCGCGATTCCAAGATCGATTCGCTCTACGAAGGCACCACCGCCATCCAGGCGCTGGACCTGTTCTTCCGCAAGATCGTTCGCGACCGCGGCGAGGCCCTGCAGTTCCTGACGGCTCAGATCAGTCACACCATCGACACCTGCACCGAGGATGCGAAGCCGCTCGCCGAGCTGTTGCAAACCGCGCTCGACGACGTCACGGCGATGACCGGCGCCCTGACCGGATACCTGATGTCCGCCGCGCAGCACCCCACCGAAATCTACAAAGTTGGGCTGGGATCGGTGCGATACCTGCTGGCAGTCGGCGACCTGCTGATCGGCTGGCGATTGCTGGTGCAGGCCGAAATCGCCCGCGCGGCAATCACAAACGGTGCTTCCGTGAACGACGAGGCGTTCTACCAGGGCAAGATCGCGACTGCGGCGTTCTTCGCCAAGAACATGCTTCCGAAGCTGACTGCGCAGCGCAAAGTCCTCGAGTCCATCGACGGCGAGATCATGCGCGTCCCCGAAGACGCGTTCTGACGTCGCGCGTCGCCCCATGGGTGCGACCGCCCGTCGCTGCCATATCTCACGCATAGCTCAGCTACACCGCGTTCCCAGATTCCGCCCCGACCCTGAACGGAGGGGCCTCAAGACGCGCCCGCACATTCATGATTGGGGGAACAGTGAAAACTGCAGGCTCACTAGCGCCAATGAGACGGCTCGGGATGTTCGCCGTTATCGGGGCCACCGCGCTGTCCGTCGCGGCGTGCGGCAGCTCGAACACGGCTACACCCTCCGCGCCCGCGGGTCCGACGGGCTCCACGACGGCGCAAGCACAGGCACCCACGCAGGCGCCCTCGCCGACACCGGCGCCGGGCGGCAACGGCAGGGTCGCCGGCCTGATCGCATCGGTGACGGGCAACACGGCTCAGGTCACCCAACAAAACGGCAATGCCACTGTGGATTTCACCCCGTCGACCCAGGTCAGTGAGGTGACCTCGGCCGCGCTGAGCGACGTAACCACGGGCAGCTGCGTCAGCGTGCGGCCGGCCCGCGGCGAATCCCAAGGCGCGCAATCCATCACCGCCAAATCGGTTCGCGTCAGCCCCGCCGTCGACGGCAGATGCTCGACGGGTTCGCCAAGCTCCGGGCCGTCGCCCTCGAAGGGGCCGGGCGGGCACGGTGGCGTCGGCGGCACGGTGGCGTCCGTCGCCGGCGACACGATCACCGTCAACGGTAACGACGGTACTGCCCCGACCACGGTCGCGGTGACCGACAAGACCCGATACAGCAAGCAGGCGTCGGCCGGCACGCAGTCGATCGCCCAGGGGAAGTGCATGACGGCGCAGGGCAGCCTGGACGGTAGCGGTGCGATACAGGCGACGACCATCAATCTGCGACCGGCGCATGACGGCGCATGCCCCGGCGAGGGCGGCCCGCATCACGGGCACGGCGGGTAAGCCGTCCCCGGGGCCGCCGCGGGCCTCAACCACCCCCAACAGCGTCACCCTCGCAGGTACCGAAACCAGCCGAAACACCACCCAGACGGTCGCGACCCTGACCGACCAGACCGCGTACTGGAAGCTGACCACGGCCATTCCCGCGGCGCCCAGGCCGATTCGCCCGAACGCCGACCGCAGCAACCCATTCCCGGCATATATTTTGGGGTGACTTGGTCGTATCGTGCTGCCAAGGGGCTATCAGGTGAGGAACGACACCGATGAGGAAGTTACCCGCAGCGACCGTCGCGGTGGCGGCAGCGGCTATCGCACTGGCGGCGTCGGCGTCGGCCGATCCGATGCGGCCCGATCAGCTGGTGAACGGGACATACACGATCCACATCACCGATGGAAATTTCCCGGATATGCGATACCAGGCCACGTCCTGCGGCATCGGCTGCGTCCAGATCAGCTTCTCCAACGCCACCGGCCAGGGCCAGTTTTACGCCGATCGGTGGCACGTGACTTTTCCGCCCAATCCGGCTGCGTGGCTCTGTCCTGGCGGGTCGGCCCACGGCGGCGTTGACAACTTGGCCTGGGACCCCGCCACGGGGGATGGCACGTTGACCGTCACTCGCAACGCCGCCGCCTGCGGATATCCGGACCACGGCAGCGAAATAATCTCGCACCCCGTCGCCGTGACCAGGGGTGGCAATTCGGGGCAGCCAACGGCTCTCCCGCCCATCGCCCCCTGGTAGCCCCGGGGAACGCGGTCGCGCCTAAACGGTGAAGCCCAGGGCACGCAGCTGTTCGCGCCCGTCTTCGGTGATTTTGTCCGGACCCCACGGCGGGTTCCACACCCAGTTGATCCGCAGGTCGTTGACCAGGCCGCTGCCAATCAGCGCGCTGCGCGACTGGTCTTCGATGACGTCGGTCAGTGGGCAGGCCGCCGAGGTCAGCGTCATGTCGAGCAGGGCGACCTTGCCCTCGTCGCCCTCTTCGACGTTCAGGCCGTAGACCAATCCGAGGTCGACGACGTTGATGCCCAGTTCGGGGTCGACGACGTCGCGCATCGCCTCTTCGAGATCGAAGAGGAATTCGTCATCGGGTGCACTCGTCTCGCTCATCGTTGGTCCTCCTCAACAGCGTGGCTGGCTTGAGCCAGTGCGTCTTTGAACGCCATCCATCCCAGCAGCGCGCATTTCACCCGCGCCGGATACTTTGCGACACCGGCGAAAGCGATCCCGTCGCCCAGGACGTCTTCGTCTCCCTCGACGTTGCCACGTGAGGAAATCATTTCGTTGAAAGCGGTGACGATTTTCATCGCCTCGCCCACACTGCGGCCGATCACCTGCTCGGTGAGCACCGATGTCGCCGCCTGGCTGATCGAACAGCCTTGGCCGTCGTAGGAGACGTCGACGACGTTCTCGCCGTCGACGGACAACGTCACGCGCAGCGTGACCTCGTCACCGCAGACCGGGTTGACGTGAGATACCTGCGCGCCGAAGGGTTCTCGCAGTCCGCGGTGCTGCGGGCGTTTGTAGTGATCGAGGATCACTTCCTGATACATCTGCTCAAGCCGCATGACTCACGCCCTCGTGAAGAAGTCGAGGGATCGCCGCACGCCGGCCACCAGGCGGTCGACCTCGTCGGCGGTGTTGTAGACCGCGAACGACGCCCGCGCGGTGGCCGCGACGGCGAACCTGCGGTGCAGCGGCAACGCGCAGTGGTGGCCGACCCGTACCGCGACGCCTTCGTCATCGAGTACCTGGCCGACGTCGTGCGCGTGCACACCGTCGACGACGAAAGAGATTGGGGATCCACGGTTTTCCATCGAGGACGGTCCGATGATACGCACGGCGTCGATACCCGACAGGCCCTCGATGGCCGCGCCGACCAGCTCACGTTCGTGGGCTTCGACGGCGTGCATACCGAGGGCGCCGAGATAGCGTGTCGCGGCGGCCAGGCCCACCACTTGGGACGTCATCGGAGTGCCCGCCTCGAAACGCTGCGGTGCGGCGGCATACGTGGTGGATTCCATAGAGACCGTCTCGATCATCGACCCGCCGGTGAGGAAGGGCGGCAACGCGGAGAGCAGCTCGCGGCGGCCGTACAGCACGCCGATACCGTTGGGGCCCAACATCTTATGTCCGGAGAACGCAGCGAAGTCGACGTCGAGCGCGTGGAAGTCGACGGGCTGGTGCGGCACCGACTGGCAGGCATCCAGCACCGTCAGCGCACCCACGGCCCTGGCCCGGGCGACCAGCTCGGCCACCGGGGCCACCGCGCCCGTCACGTTCGAGTGGTGGCTGAACGTAATGACTTTCACGCGTTCATCGAGCTGCAGCGAGTCCAGGTCGATGCGCCCGTCATCGGTGACGCCATACCATCTCAGCGTCGCCCCGGTGCGCCGGGCGAGCTCCTGCCACGGGACCAGGTTGGCATGGTGTTCGAGCTCGGTGGTGACGATGATGTCACCGGGCCCGACGGCTCGGTCGAACCGGTTGTCCCCCAGCACGTATGACAACAGGTTGAGTGATTCGGTGGCGTTCTTGGTGAAGACCAGCTCGTCGGGCTCGGCGCCGACGAATGCCGCGATGTCCGCGCGGCCCTGCTCGTAGGCGTCGGTCGCCTCTTCCATCATCTGGTGCGCGCCGCGGTGCACCGCACCGTTGGACGTCAGCAGAAATTCCCGCTCGGCGTCGAGCACCTGCAGCGGACGCTGTGAGGTGGCACCGGAATCCAGGTACGCCAACTGGTTTCCCCCGCGCATGATGCGCTTCAAGATCGGGAAATCGGCGCGGATCGCGGCGAGGTCCAAAGGCGTCGCGGAGGTGGTCATGCTTACGCCCCCGTGGCCGCCGCTTGTGCGAAGCGCACGTAGCCGTTTTGCTCGAGTTCGTCGGCCAGTTCCGGGCCGCCGGATTCGGCGATGCGCCCACCGACGAAGACATGCACGTATTCCGGCCGGATGTAGCGCAGGATGCGGGTGTAGTGCGTGATCAACAGCACTCCCCCGTGCTCGGTTTCGGCGTAGCGGTTCACGCCCTCGCTGACCACACGCAGCGCGTCGACGTCCAGGCCGGAGTCGGTTTCGTCCAGGATCGCGATCTTGGGCTTGAGCAGCTCGAGCTGCAGGATCTCGTGGCGCTTCTTCTCGCCACCGGAGAAACCCTCGTTTACGTTGCGTTCGGCGAAGACCGGGTCGATTTCCAGTGAGCCCATCGCCGCCTTGACCTCTTTGACCCAGTGCCGCAGCTTCGGGGCCTCGCCCCGCACGGCGGTCGCCGCCGAGCGCAGGAAGTTCGACACCGATACGCCGGGCACCTCGACGGGGTACTGCATGGCCAGGAAGATGCCGGCCCGCGCGCGCTCGTCGACGCTCATTGCCAGCACGTCTTCGCCGTCCAGCGTGATCGATCCCGAGGTCACCCGGTACTTGGGGTGGCCAGCGATGGCGTAGGACAGCGTGGACTTGCCCGAGCCGTTGGGGCCCATCAAGGCATGTGTCTCACCGGATTTCACGGTCAGGTCGACGCCGTTGAGGATCGGGATCTCGGTGGCTTCCGGGGTCTCGACGCTGACGTACAGATCTTTGATTTCCAGAGTGGTCATGAAGCCGTTGTCTTTTCCGTTGCTTGTAATTCTGTGATGGCCAGTTCGTGTTCGATCGCCGCGGTGAGGCGTTCCCGCAGTTCGGGCACCGCGATCTTGGAGATGATTTCGCCGAAGAAGCCGCGGATCACCAGTCGGCGGGCCTGCTCCTCCGGGATGCCGCGCGAACGCAGGTAGAACAGCTGCTCGTCGTCGAAACGACCCGTCGCACTGGCATGTCCGGCACCGACGATCTCGCCGGTCTCGATCTCCAAGTTGGGCACCGAGTCAGCGCGCGCGCCGTCGGTGAGCACCAGGTTGCGGTTCACCTCGAAGGTGTCGGTACCGGTCGCCTCGGCACGGATCAGCACGTCGCCCACCCACACGGTGTGTGCGTCGGGCAGCGACGAGGACGGATCTCCTTGCAGCGCACCCTTATACAGCACACTCGACTTGCAGTTGGGGTGAGCGTGGTCGACCAGCAACCGGGACTCGAGGTGCTGGCCGTCGTCGGCGAAGTACAGCCCAAGCAGTTCGGCGTCCCCGCCCGCGGCGGTGTACCGCACGTTGGCCGACATCCGTACCACCTCGCCGCCCAGTGTGACGGCGACGTGGCGCAGCACCGCGTCCTTGCCGAGCCGCGCGTGGTGCGCGCTCACGTGGACCGTGTCGTCGGCCCAGTCGGCGATCCACACCACGGTGAGCCGGGCCGCGTCGTCGACGATGAATTCGACATTGTCGGCGTAGGTTCCACTGCCGCGATGGTCGATCACCACGACGGCCTCGCCGAGTTCTTCGACGCGAATCTGCAGATGCCCGTAGGCCACCGCACCGTCACCGGGCCCGGCGACGGTGATGTTCACCGGCGCGGCGACCTGGGTGTCGCGTCCGACGGTGACCACCGTCGCGGAGTTGAACGAAGAAAATGCCTGGGCCGCAACGCGGTCGGTGGGCACGCCACCCTGGCCCAGCCGTTCGTCGCCACGACGGACGACCTCGGTCTGCACGCCGGCCTGCTCGCCGACAGTGATCTGCGCCTTGCCGGTGGCCGCCGCCGAGCCGTCGTGCAGCCCACGCAGCCGGCGCAGCGGAGTGAACCGCCAGAGTTCGTCGCGACCGTGCGGGACCTCGAAGGCATCCACGTCGAAGGACGCGAACAGCTCCCCTTTGTTCAGTGCGGATCCTTGCGCAGCGGTCATCCGACCGCGCCCTCCATCTGCAATTCGATCAGCCGGTTGAGCTCCAGCGCGTACTCCATCGGCAGTTCCTTGGCGATCGGCTCGACAAAGCCGCGCACGACCATCGCCATTGCCTCGTCCTCGGTCAGCCCGCGGCTCATCAGGTAGAAGAGCTGGTTCTCGCTGACCTTCGACACGGTGGCCTCATGACCCATCGTGACGTCGTCCTCGCGGATGTCGACATAGGGGTAGGTGTCGCTGCGGCTGATCGAATCGACCAGCAGCGCATCGCATTTCACGCTGGAGCGGGATCCGTGCGCGCCCTTGTTCACCTGCACCAGGCCGCGGTAGGAGGTGCGGCCACCACCGCGGGCCACCGACTTGGACACGATGTTGCTCGACGTGTTGGGGGCCAGATGCAGCATCTTGGCGCCGGTGTCCTGGTGCTGGTCTACGCCGGCGAAGGCCACCGACAAGACCTCACCCTTGGCGTGCTCGCCGGTCATCCAGACCGCCGGGTACTTCATGGTCACCTTCGACCCGATGTTGCCGTCGACCCATTCCATGGTGGCACCGGTTTCCGCCCGAGCCCGCTTGGTGACCAGGTTGTAGACGTTGTTCGACCAGTTCTGGATGGTCGTATAGCGAACGCGCGCATGCGGTTTCACGATGATCTCGACGACCGCGGAGTGCAGCGAGTCCGACTTGTAGATCGGCGCGGTACAGCCCTCGACGTAGTGCACGTAGGAACCCTCGTCGGCGATGATCAGCGTCCGCTCGAACTGGCCCATGTTCTCGGTGTTGATCCGGAAGTAGGCCTGCAGCGGGATGTCGACGTGCACACCGGGCGGGATGTAGATGAACGAACCACCGCTCCACACCGCGGTGTTCAGCGCGGAGAACTTGTTGTCCCCGGCCGGGATCACGGTGCCGAAGTACTCCTGGAAGATCTCGGGGTGCTCGCGCAGCGCCGTGTCGGTGTCCAGGAAGATGACGCCCAGCTTCTCCAGATCCTCACGGATGGAGTGGTAGACGACTTCGGACTCGTACTGCGCGGCGACACCGGAGACCAGCCGCTGCTTCTCGGCCTCCGGGATGCCCAGCTTGTCGTAGGTGTTCTTGATGTCCGCGGGCAGATCGTCCCAGGTCGCGGCCTGCTTCTCGCTGGAGCGCACGAAGTACTTGATGTTGTCGAAGTGGATGCCCTCGAGGTTGGAGCCCCAGTTCGGCATCGGCTTGCGGTCGAAGATGCGCAGCGCCTTCAGCCGGGTCGCCAGCATCCACTCGGGCTCGCTCTTCTTCGCGGAGATGTCGCGAACCACCGCCTCGGACAACCCGCGCTGTGCGCTGGCGCCGGCGACGTCAGAGTCCGCCCAGCCGTAGCCGTACCTGCCCAGCGATTCGATCGCCTGCTCCTGCGTCAGCGGCGCAGCAGGCACAGAACCCTTGGTGACCTCTGGTGTGAGTGTCATACGGACGCTCCTTTGGTGCTCGTAATGTGCGGGCGCAGGCTGGGCGCCACGGGCGGTGCTAGGTCGTGCTCGGTGCCTGGCTCGCTGCCTGAGTGAGCGGCACATGGGTGGTACAGGCGCAATCGCCGTTGACGATGGTCGCAAGCCGCTGCACGTGGGTTCCGAGGACCTCGGCCATGGCTTGCTGTTCGGCCTCGCACAGCTCCGGGAATTCCTCGGCGACGTGCGACACCGGGCAGTGGTGCTGGCAGATCTGCACGCCGTTCAGCGGTGGTCCGACTCGCGTCGTGGTCGCGACATAGCCGGCCTGGGTCAGCGCACCGGCGACCCGCTCGGCGGCGGCCTCGACATCGGTGTCGTCGGCACTGTCGGCCGGCTGGACACCAGCCAGGATCGTGTCGATGCGGCGCCGGGCGAACGCCTGCAACGCACCCTGGCCGCCGATTTCGCGCAGTTGGCGCATTGCCGCGGCCGCCAGGTCGTCGTAGGCGTGGTCCAGCTTGGCTCGGCCGGCGGACGTCAGCCGGTAGCGGCGGGCGGGTCGCCCGCGGCCGGCCTGCTGCCAGGCCGCGGCCGGCGCCGACTCGGCGTCGCCCGCCTCGATCAGGGCGTCAAGATGACGGCGCACCCCGGCGGCCGCCAGGCCAAGCCGGTCGCCGATCTCGCTGACGGTGATCGATCCGGACTCCAGCAACAGGCGCACGATGGCGCGCCGGGTGTGACCATCCGGCACCGCAGCGGGTACCACTGCGGTCTCGTCGCTGGTCTGGATTTTCACAACACCAGTGTGACGCAATTCGAGAGATCGGTCTAGCAAGGGTGCCCTGAGTTGGGGCCCCCTACGGGGTGGTTCTGCTCACACCACCGGCACCGCCCGGCCGTCTCGTCACATCCGGCTACGCTGCACTGATGGCAGCCCGCCACCACTCGCTGAGCTCCTCGATCGCCAGTTTGCACGGCGACGAGCAGGCTGTGGGCTCGCCGCTGAACGCTACCGAACTCACCGCGTTGCAGCGCACCCGCCTCTTCGGCGCCACCGGCACCGTCCTGATGGCGATCGGCGCCCTGGGCGCGGGCGCCCGGCCGGTCGTTCAGGACCCCACGTTCGGGGTCCGGTTACTCAACCTGCCGTCGCGCATTCAAACGGTGGCGCTGACGATGACCACCGTCGGGGCGGTGATGATGACGCTCGCGTGGCTGATGCTGGGCCGATTCGCGCTGGGCAAGCGGCAGATGTCGCGCGGCGCGCTGGATCGCACCCTGGTGCTGTGGATGCTGCCGCTGCTGATCGCGCCGCCGATGTACAGCAAGGACGTCTACTCCTACCTGGCGCAGAGCCAGATCTCGCTCGAGGGCCTCGATCCCTACAAGGTGGGGCCCGCGTCGGGACTCGGTCTCGGCCACGTGTTCACCCTTTCGGTGCCCAGCGTGTGGCGGGAGACGCCGGCCCCCTACGGTCCATTGTTCTTGTGGATCGGGCGTGGCATCTCGGCCCTGACCGGGGAGAACATCGTCGCCGCCGTGCTGTGCCACCGCGTGGTGGTACTGGCCGGCGTGGTGATGATCGTGTGGGCGGTGCCGCGGCTGGCCCGGCGCTGTGGCGTCGGCGAGGTCAGCGCCCTGTGGCTGGGCGCGGCCAACCCGCTGCTGATCATGCATCTGGTCGCCGGCATCCACAACGAGGCGCTGATGCTCGGGTTGATGCTCATCGGTGCCGAATTCGCCCTGCGCGGCATCGATTCCCCGCGACTGCGGCCCAAGTCGTGGCGCATCGGCGCGGACTGGGAACCGTTGGGCATGCTGCTGGCCGGCAACATCCTGATCACCCTGTCGTCGCAGGTGAAGTTGCCGTCGCTGCTGGCGCTGGGATTCATCACGATGGCGCTGGCCTACCGCTGCGGGGGCACCCTGCGCGCGCTGCTGCTGACCGGCGGCGCGATGGGGGTGTTGTCGCTGGCGGTGATGGCCCTGGTGGGGTGGGCGAGCGGGCTCGGGTTCGGCTGGGTCTTCACGCTGGGCACGGCGAACGTGGTCCGCAGCTGGATGTCCCCGCCGACGCTGCTGGCCCTGGCCACCGGTCAGGTGGGGATTCTGCTGGGCTTGGGCGATCACACCACGGCCATCTTGGCGCTGACCCGCTTCATCGGCGTGCTGATCATCATGGTGCTGGTCAGTTGGCTGTTGCTGGCCACATTCCGCGGCAAGTTGCACCCGATCGGCGGCCTCGGCGTCGCGCTGGGCATCTGCGTGTTGCTGTTTCCCGTCGTGCAGCCCTGGTACCTGCTGTGGGCCTTCATTCCGTTGGCCGCCTGGGCGACTCGACCAGGATTCCGGATCGCCGTCATCTTCGTCACCCTCGTCATCGGGATCTTCGGCCCGACGGCCAACGGCGACCGTTTCGCGCTGTTCCAGATCGTGGACGCCACCCTGGCCAGCACGGCTGTCGTGGCCTTACTCGTCGCCCTCACCTACACCCGGTTGCCTTGGCGGCCACTGCAGTTGAAGCCGCCC
This sequence comes from Mycobacterium numidiamassiliense, assembly GCF_900157365.1. Classification (GTDB taxonomy): domain Bacteria; phylum Actinomycetota; class Actinomycetes; order Mycobacteriales; family Mycobacteriaceae; genus Mycobacterium; species Mycobacterium numidiamassiliense. Next base: position 3,949,043 of record NZ_FUEZ01000004.1, read on the forward strand.
GAAATCCCCGAACCCGATCCCCCGCCGGTCAGGACCGAGGCCGCCGTCCCGGTGTCTCCTGTGCCCCCGCCGCCGACGGCGGCGCCCGACGCCTACGCTGACTCGACGTGAGTCCGGGCGTCCAAGTCCCCCGAGCCCGCGAAACAGTGGTGCGGCTGCGCGGGGTGAGCAAGCACTACGGGTCGACGACGGCCGTCTCCGATCTCGATCTGGAAGTCCACGCGGCCGAGGTGCTGGCCCTGTTGGGCCCCAACGGCGCGGGCAAGACGACGACGGTCGAGATGTGCGAAGGCTTCGTGCGCCCGGACGCCGGCACCATCGAGGTGCTGGGACTGGATCCCGTCGCCGACAACGCCCGGCTGCGGGCCCGCATCGGGGTGATGTTGCAGGGCGGCGGCGGCTATCCCGCGGCACGCGCCGGGGAAATGCTCGACCTGGTCGCCGCTTACGCCGCCGATCCGCTGGACCCGCAATGGCTACTGGCAACGCTGGGCCTGACGGATGCCGCCCGCACCACCTATCGGCGGCTCTCCGGCGGCCAGCAGCAGCGGCTTGCGCTGGCCTGCGCGCTGGTCGGACGGCCCGAACTGGTGTTCCTCGACGAGCCCACGGCGGGCATGGATGCGCACGCGCGACTGCTGGTTTGGGAATTGATCGACGCCCTGCGCCGCGACGGTGTGACGGTGGTGCTCACCACCCACCAACTCAAGGAGGCCGAAGAGCTCGCCGATCGGCTGGTCATCATCGACCACGGCGTGACGGTGGCCGCAGGGACCCCGGCAGAGCTCATGAGCAGGGGCGCCAAAGACCAGTTGCGGTTCACTGCCCCACCCCGCCTCGATCTGTCCCTGCTCGTGGCGGCGCTGCCGGAGGACTATAAGTCGGCCGAGGTGACCCCGGGCGAATACCTGGTCGAAGGACCGATCGACCCGCAGGTGCTGGCGACCGTTACGGCGTGGTGTGCGCGAATCGATGTGCTGGCAACCAACATGCGGGTGGATCAGCGCAGTCTCGAGGACGTGTTCTTGGATCTGACCGGCCGGGAAGTACGGCAATGACGAGCGGTTCGGTTTTTCCCCCCGGCACCTTCACCCCCGACCCGCGTCCCAATGCGGTGCCGAAAATGCTTGCCGCCCAATTCGGCTTGGAGTTGAAGCTGTTGCTGCGCAACGGCGAACAACTGCTGCTCACCATGTTCATCCCGATCACGCTGCTGGTCGGACTCACGCTGTTGCCGTTTGGTTCGTTCGGCGAGAACCGCGCCGCGACCTTTGTTCCGGTCATCATGGCGCTGGCGGTGATCTCGACGGCGTTCACCGGGCAGGCGATCGCGGTGGCGTTCGACCGGCGTTACGGTGCGCTCAAACGTCTTGGCGCCACGCCGCTTCCGGTCTGGGGGATCATCGCGGGCAAGTCGCTCGCGGTTGTTTTCACGGTATTCCTGCAGTCGATCATCTTGGGCGCCATCGGTTTCGCGCTGGGCTGGCGGCCCGCCCCGGCCGCCCTCGCACTGGGTGCAGCCGTCATCGCGCTGGGCACCGCCGGGTTCGCGGCGCTGGGCCTGCTACTCGGCGGAACGTTGCGCGCCGAGATCGTCCTCGCGCTCGCCAACCTGTTGTGGTTCGTCTTCGCCGGGCTCGGCGCGCTGACCCTCGAGACGAACATGATCCCGACAGCGGTCAAATGGGCGGCCCGGCTCACCCCGTCCGGCGCCCTCACCGAGGCGCTGTCGCAGGCGATGACGCTGTCGGTCGACTGGTTCGGTCTCGTCGTCCTGGCGGTGTGGGGCGCGGTGGCCGCGCTTGCCGCGCTGCGTTGGTTCCGCTTCACCTGACGGTCCCGTACTACGGGCCGTAGTTTTCGGTGCCCTACGATCGGGCGGTGCCCGTCGGACGAGTGCTGCTGCGGTTGGTGGACCTGCTCCCCAACCCGAGCCTGCGTGTCCAACGGGTGATTGCCGCGATCGTGATCTTCACCCAGGGCGGCATCGCCGTCACCGGCGCCATCGTGCGGGTCACCGCGTCGGGGCTGGGCTGTCCGACCTGGCCGCAATGCTTCCCCGGCAGCTTCGTGCCGGTGGCCGTAGCCGAGGTGCCGCGCGTGCACCAGGCCGTCGAGTTCGGCAACCGGTTGATCAGCATCGCGGTGGTGCTCGCGGCGGCCTTGGCCGTGCTGGCCGAGACCCGGGCCCGCCGCCGGCGTGAGGTGCTGGTGTACGCGTGGCTGATGCCGGTGTCGACACTGGTGCAGGCCGTCATCGGCGGCATCACCGTGCGCACCGGGCTGTTGTGGTGGACCGTCGCCATTCACCTGCTGGTGTCGATGACGATGGTGTGGCTGTCGGTGCTGCTCTACGTCAAGGTCGGCGAACCCGACGACGGCGTGGTCCGTGATCGGGTGGCCCGGCCGCTGCGGGTGCTTACCGCGCTGACGGCGGCGAACCTGGCGGTGGTGCTGGTCACCGGCACACTGGTGACCGCCGCAGGCCCGCATGCGGGAGACCGCAGCCCCAGCCGGACGGTGCCGCGGCTGAAGGTTGAGATCATCACCCTGGTGCACATGCATTCATCGCTGCTGGTTTCGTATCTGGCCCTACTGGTGGGGCTGGGCTTCGGGCTGTTCGCCGTGGGAGCTGCCCGGGCGGTCCTGCTGCGGCTGGGCGTGCTGCTCGCGCTCGTGTGCTTACAGGCGGCCGTCGGCACCACGCAGTACTTCACCGGAGTCCCCGCCGCCCTGGTCGCCGTGCACGTCGCCGGTGCGGCGGCATGCACCGCCGCGACGGCGGCGCTATGGGCGTCGATGCGAGAGCGGGCCCAGCCCCAGCCGGTGCAGGGCTGACTCGACGGCCAGGGCGAAGTCGCGCTGGGCCAGGCCGCGGACGTCGGCGTCCAACCGCCGCCACCCCAGCGACGGCGCGATGAGATCGAGGCTGACCAGTCGGTCCCCATTCACGTCGACCCGCGCCTGCAGCAGCTCGCTCGCGGCGATCCCGACGCATTCGGCGGCCGCCGCCAAGGCGGCGTGACCGACATCCCAAATGTCGAACTCCGGCTCAGCCGAGCCGCTTTCGGTGAAGGCGTGCGATTGTCGGCCGCCGAGAAAGATCAGCGCCGTCTGCGCTGGCTCGTCAGGCTGGGTCGGCACACCGGCGTCCTCGATGTCGCCCAGGTAACGATCGTTGAGATTCCAGGCGATCGCGGCCGGCGGGTTCAGCAGGTTGGCCACCGTTCGGGTCCATCCCAAGAACTCCTCGCGCCGCTCGGCGGGGCCTTCGGCGGCCCGCAGTATGACCAGATCCGCGCTACCGGTCGCCGAGTCATCCCAGGACAACCAGCGAGCGTGCAGACCACGGGCCCGCAGGGCGGCGACCAGCCCGGCATCCTCGCGACGGCCCCTGGGATGTTGCGGACTACCGGCAAGCACGATGCGCGGATGGAAGACGTCTGGCCGGGCGAGCTTCATGCCCGGGCATGATAGCCACATGCACGCAATCGAAATCAGCGAAACCGGCGGGCCGGAGGTCCTGCGCTACGTCGAAACCCCGCGGCCCACCCCTGGGGCCGGCGAGGTACTGATCAAAGCCGAGGCCATCGGTGTCAACTACATCGACACGTACTTCCGCTCGGGGCAGTACCAACGACAGTTGCCGTTCATCATCGGCCAGGAGACGTGCGGCACCGTCGTCGACATCGGCGCGGGCGTCGACGGTTTTCGCATCGGCGAACGGGTGGTCTCCGCCGCGGTGTCCGGCGGTTATGCCGAATTCACCGCCGCGCCAGCATCATTGACCGCGAAGGTGCCAGACGGCGTGGCATCCGATGTGGCGGCTTCGGCGCTGCTGAAGGGCTTGACCGCGCACTACCTGCTGAAGTCGGTGTATCCGGTGCAGCGCGGCGACACGGTGTTGGTGCATGCCGGCGCGGGGGGTGTCGGACTGATTTTGACGCCGTGGGCTCATCTACTCGGGGCCCGGGTCATCACCACCGTCTCGACCCCGGAGAAAGACCGGCTCTCGCGACAGGCGGGCGCCGACGAGGTGCTCCCCTACCCGGAGGACGCCGCGGAATTCGGCAAGCAGATTCGGGCGCTCACCGACGGCGCGGGCGTGGCCGCGGTGTACGACGGCGTCGGGGCCACCACCTTCGACGCGAGTCTGGCCAGCCTGGCCGTCCGCGGAACGCTGGCGCTGTTCGGCGCCGCCAGCGGACCAGTTCCGCCCGTCGACCCGCAGCGCCTCAATGCCGCCGGTTCGGTGTTTCTGACCCGGCCGTCGCTGGCGCACTTCATCCGCTCCGGCGAGGAATTCAGTTGGCGTGCAAGCGAACTGTTCGAGGCGATCGCCGGAGGCGCGATCAACGTGGAGGTCGGCGGACGCTATCCACTGGCCGAGGCGGCCCGCGCCCACGAGGACCTGCAGGGCCGCAAGACGACCGGCTCCCTAGTGCTGATCCCTTAGGTCACATTCGCCACACTGGCCTCAGCGGAGAAGGATTCGCCTGTTTCGCAAAGCGATATCAAATGCGCTATCGCTTTGCGAAACTCGGTGCCCGCACATTCGGCGATACCCAAGTGGCGGAAGTGATTCAGGCCGACGTCGTCAGAGCAGCGTCGGCAGCGCGATCACCGAGTCGACAGCCAGCGCGCAGAACACCACCGCCAGGTAGTTGTTCGATTGCAGGAACAGCCGCAGCGGCTTGACCGGCTCTCCGGCGCGCACCCCGGCGTCGAGTTGATGCGCCATCGCCAGGAACCACACCCCGGCAACCACAGCGACGGCCGCGTACAGCCAGCCGGCCGCCAGCGCCAGGACCAACGTCGCGAGCACGGTCAGCCAGGTGTAGATCAGGATCTGCTTGGTGACCTGCTGCTCGGTCGCCACAGCGGGCAGCATCGGCACGCCGGCCGCCTTGTAGTCGTCCTTGTACCGCATCGCCAGCGCCCAGGTGTGCGGCGGCGTCCAGAAGAAAATGATCGCGAACATCGCCAACGCCGGCCAGCCGATGGTGCCGGTGACGGCAGACCACCCGATCATCACCGGCATGCACCCGGCCGCACCGCCCCAGACGACGTTCTGCGACGTCCGGCGCTTGAGCAACAGCGTGTAGACAAAGACGTAGAACGCGATGGTGGCGATCGCGAGCAATCCCGACAGCAGGTTTGTCGTCCGCCAGAGCCAAAAGAACGAGGCAACCGTGAGCACCAGGCCGAGCGCCAGGGCATTGCGGGTGGGCACCGCCGCACGCGCCAGCGGCCGGCGAGCCGTGCGCTTCATCAGCTTGTCGATGTCGGCGTCGGCCACACAGTTCAGCGTGTTGGCGCCGCCGGCGGCCAGCATCCCGCCGATCAACGTGTTGAGAATCAGCAGCGGATGCACCTCACCGCGATGCGCAAGCAGCATGGCCGGTATGGCGGTGACCAGCAGCAGCTCGATAACTCGGGGCTTTGTCAACGCCAGATAAGCCAGCACGGTGCCACGTACTTGGCTCGGCGCGACGCGCCCGCGAACGCTCACGCAATAACTCCTCGGGGTCGCAGCGGCGCGCAGCATCTACTACGCACGATGGTAGACCGGGAGCCCGCGGCGGCGGGGCCCCAGGGTCGATTCATACAGAATTTCCCGGATACCGGACTAAACGCAAACCGCTCGACGCCTGCGCGCCACCTCGGCGAGCGGCCGCAGATGAATACCCGGAATCCTGCACTGCAAACGCTGGCACTCGCGCACTAGGGTGAGGATTGATCAGCTTCATGACCCAAGAGGATTGAGTCTGTGACGACACTCGAAGACATCTCCACTCTCACCCAGCCCCGCCACCCCGACGACTGGACCGAGATCGATACGGCCGCAGTCGACACCGTCCGGGTGCTCGCCGCCGACGCGGTGCAGAAGGTCGGTAACGGGCACCCCGGGACGGCGATGAGCCTGGCTCCGTTGGCCTACACCCTGTTCCAGCGCGCGATGACCCACGATCCCAGCGACGTGCACTGGCTGGGACGCGACCGGTTCGTCTTGTCGGCGGGGCACAGCAGCCTCACGCTGTACCTGCAGCTCTATCTCGGCGGGTTCGGCCTGGAGCTGTCGGACATCGAGTCGCTGCGGACCTGGGGCTCGAAGACTCCCGGGCACCCGGAGTTCCGGCACACCAAGGGTGTTGAGATCACCACCGGCCCGCTCGGCCAAGGCCTGGCGTCGTCCGTCGGGATGGCGATGGCGGCACGCTACGAGCGCGGACTGTTCGACCCGGATGCGGCGCCGGGAGAAAGCCCGTTCGATCACTACATCTACGTGATCGCGTCGGACGGGGACATCGAAGAGGGCGTGACCTCCGAAGCATCGTCGCTGGCCGCCGTGCAGCAACTGGGCAACCTCATCGTGTTCTACGACCACAACCAGATCTCCATCGAGGACGACACCGACATCGCGCTGTGCGAGGACACCGCGGCCCGCTACCGGGCCTACGGCTGGCACGTCCAAGAAGTGGAGGGCGGCGAGAACGTCGTCGGGATCGAAGAGGCCATCGCCAACGCCAAGGCCGTCACCGACAAGCCGTCGTTCATCTCGCTGCGCACCATCATCGGCTACCCGGCGCCCAACCTGATGAACACCGGCAAGGCACACGGCGCGGCGCTGGGCGACGAGGAGATCGCCGCGGTCAAGAACATCCTGGGATTCGACCCGGACAAGACCTTCGAGGTCCGCGACGAGGTCATTGCCCACACCCGCAAGCTGGTGGATCGGGGCAAGGAAGCGCACGAGAAGTGGCAGGCAGAGTTCGACGCCTGGGCGCAGCGCGAACCCGAACGCAAGGCACTGCTGGACCGGCTGACCGCCGAGGAACTGCCCGACGGCTGGGACGCCGACATCCCGCACTGGGAACCCGGCTCGAAGCCGCTGGCCACCCGCGCGGCGTCCGGCAAGGTGCTCTCCGCGGTGGGACCCAAACTCCCCGAGCTGTGGGGCGGCTCGGCCGACCTGGCCGGCAGCAACAACACCACCATGGATGGCGTGAAATCCTTTGGCCCGCCGTCGATTACGACCAAGGACTACACCGCCGACTGGTATGGCCGCACCCTGCACTTCGGAATTCGCGAACACGCGATGGGCGCCATCCTGTCCGGCATCGTGCTGCATGGACCGACCCGCGCCTACGGCGGAACGTTCTTGCAGTTCTCCGACTACATGCGCGGGGCGGTGCGGCTGGCCTCGCTGATGGACATCGACACCATCTACGTGTGGACGCACGATTCGATCGGCCTGGGCGAAGACGGACCGACCCACCAGCCGATCGAGCACCTCGCGGCACTGCGCGCGATTCCGAAGCTGTCGGTGGTCCGGCCGGCCGATGCCAACGAAACCGCCTACGCGTGGCGGACGATCCTGGCGCGCGGCAATGGCAGCGGCCCGGTCGGGTTGATCCTGACCCGCCAGGGTGTGCCGGTGCTCGAGGGCACCAACATCGAGGGCGTCGCCCGGGGCGGTTATGTGCTGGGCGAGGCCGAAGAAGACGAGCCCGACGTGGTCTTGATCGGCACCGGCTCCGAGGTCCAACTCGCGGTGGAGGCCGCGAAGTTGTTGGCGGACAAGGACATCATCGCGCGGGTAGTATCGATGCCCTGCGTCGAATGGTTCGAGTCCCAGCCGTCCGACTACCGCGACAGCGTGCTGCCGCCGTCGGTATCGGCCCGGGTGGCTGTCGAAGCGGGCATCGCGCAGCCGTGGCACAAGCTGGTCGGCGACACCGGGAAAATCGTCTCGATCGAGCACTACGGCGAATCCGCCGACGCCAAGACATTGTTCCGCGAGTTCGGCTTTACCGCCGAAGCCGTCGCTGCCGCCGCGGAACAGGTAGTCGATAACTAAGAGAAGGAAATTCGTATGACTCAGAACGCCAACCTCGCCGCGCTCAGCGCCGCGGGAGTATCCGTGTGGCTGGATGACCTGTCGCGCGAGCGGCTGCAGTCCGGCAACCTGCAGGAGCTGATCGACACCAAGAGCATCGTCGGCGTCACCACCAACCCGTCGATCTTCCAGGCCGCGTTCGCCCACGGCGACTCCTATGACGGCCAGATCGCCGAGCTCGCCGAGCGCGGTGCCGACGTCGACGCCACCATTCGCACCATCACCACCGACGATGTCCGCACCGCGTGCGACGTGCTCGCCCCGCAGTGGGAGGCCTCGGGCGGGGTCGACGGCCGGGTTTCCATCGAGGTCGACCCGCGGCTGGCCAACGAAACCGAGAAGACCGTCGCGCAGGCCATCGAGCTGTGGAAGATCGTCGACCGGCCGAACCTGCTGATCAAGATCCCCGCCACCGAGGCCGGCCTGCCGGCCATCACCGCCGTTCTGGCGGAAGGGATTTCGGTCAACGTCACGCTGATCTTCTCGGTCGAGCGGCACCGCGCGGTGATGGACGCCTACCTGGCCGGCTTGGAGAAGGCCCGCGAGGCGGGACACGACCTGTCCAAGATCCACTCCGTCGCGTCGTTCTTCGTCTCCCGCGTGGACACCGAAATCGACAAGCGCCTGGAGAAGATCGGCTCCGAAGACGCGCTTGCGCTGCGCGGCCAGGCCGGCGTCGCCAACGCCCGGCTGGCCTACGCCGCTTACCAGGAGGTCTTCGAGGGCGGCCAGCGTTACCAGGGCCTGCAGGCCGACGGAGCGCGGGTGCAGCGCCCGCTGTGGGCGTCCACCGGCGTGAAGAACCCCGACTACTCCGACACCCTCTACGTCACCGAGCTGGTCGCGCCCAACACGGTAAACACCATGCCCGAGAAGACACTTGACGCGGTCGCCGACCACGGGGTGATCACCGGCGACACGATCACCGGCACGGCCGCGGCGGCGCAGGAAGTATTCGACAAGGTGTCGGCGATCGGCGTCGACTTGACGGATGTCTTCCTGGTTCTGGAGAACGAGGGCGTGGAGAAGTTCGTCGCATCGTGGACCGATCTGCTGTCCGAGACACAGAAGCAACTGAGCTCCGCTGACAAATGAGCAAGCGCGTTGATGCCGCGCAGTGGAGTAATCCACTGCGCGACAAAGACGACAAGCGATTGCCCCGGATCGCGGGGCCGTGTGCGTTGGTGCTGTTCGGCGTCACCGGCGACCTGGCCCACAAAAAAGTGGTGCCGGCCATCTACGACCTGGCCAACCGCGGGTTGCTGCCACCGAACTTCTCGCTGGTCGGATTCGGCCGTCGCGACTGGGATCACGACGCCTTCGCTCAGGTCATTCACGACGACGTCAAGCAATACTGTCGCACTCCGTTCCGCCAAGCGGTGTGGGAGCGTCTAGCCGACGGATTACGTTTTGTGCGAGGCGAGTTCGACGACGAGGCCGCTTTCGGGCGACTGGCCGAGACGCTGGAGAAGCTCGACGCCGAGCGCGGCATCGGCGGGAATCACGCCTTCTACCTGGCGATCCCACCCAAGTCGTTTCCGGTGGTCTGCGAACAGCTGCACTCCTCGGGCCTGGCCCGACCAGTTGAGGACAGGTGGAGCCGGGTCGTCATCGAGAAGCCGTTCGGCCATGACCTGGACAGCGCACGCGATCTCAACCACGTGGTGAACTCCGTCTTCCCCGAGGAGTCGGTGTTCCGCATCGACCACTACCTGGGCAAGGAGACGGTCCAGAACATCCTGGCGTTGCGATTTGCCAACCAGCTCTGGGATCCGATCTGGAACGCGCACTACGTCGACCACGTGCAGATCACCATGGCCGAAGACATCGGCCTGGGCGGACGTGCCGGGTACTACGACGGCATCGGTGCCGCGCGCGACGTCATCCAGAACCACCTGATGCAGCTACTGGCGCTCACCGCGATGGAGGAGCCGGTGAGCTTCACTCCCGATGCGTTGCAGGCCGAGAAGATCAAGGTGCTCTCGGCGACCCGGCCGGCGGAGCCGCTCGACGAGACCAGCAGCAGGGGCCAGTACGCGGCCGGCTGGCAGGGCGGCGAAGAGGTCGTCGGCCTCCTTGACGAGGAAGGCTTCGCCAAGGACTCCGTCACCGAGACGTTCGCCGCCATCACGCTCGAAGTGGACACCCGCCGCTGGGCCGGCGTGCCGTTCTATCTGCGGACCGGAAAACGACTGGGCCGCAGGGTGACCGAGATCGCATTGGTCTTCAAGCGCGCGCCACATCTGCCGTTCGACGCCACCATGACCGACGAACTCGGCAGCAACGCCCTCGTCATCCGGGTGCAGCCGGACGAAGGAATCACACTGCGGTTCGGTTCGAAGGTCCCCGACAGCGCCATGGAAGTTCGCGACGTCAACATGGACTTCTCTTACGGCTCGGCGTTCGTGGAGGATTCACCGGAGGCCTACGAACGGCTGATCCTGGATGTGCTGCTCGGCGAGCCTTCCCTGTTCCCGGTGAATGCGGAGGTCGAATTGGCTTGGCAGATACTCGATCCCGTTCTCAACCATTGGGCAACACACGGCAAGCCCGACCCGTATGAGTCGGGCACCTGGGGGCCCGCGTCGGCCTTTGAGATGTTGCACCGGACCGGCCGGGAATGGCGGCGACCATGATTGTCGAGTTGCTGGACACGACCACCACCGCGGTCAACAAGAAGCTCGACGCGCTGCGCGAGGAGGCCGGCGTCGTCACGATGGGGCGAGTCGGGACGCTGATCATCAAGACCGACAACGACACCCTGCTCGAGGAATCGATCGAAGCGGCCAACGCCGCCACTCACGAACACCCGAGCCGGGTCATCGTTGTGGCGTCCGGAAGCGCCGATGCCACAGAGTCGCGACTTGATGCCCAGATTCGGCTCGGTAGCGACGCCGGCGGCGGGGAGGTCGTGGTGCTGCGCCTGTCCGGGCCGCTGGCCGACCACGCAGAAAGCGTCGTCACCCCGTTCCTGCTTCCTGACATCCCAGTGCTGGCGTGGTGGCCGTGCGCCGCCCCGGCGGTACCCGCGCAGGATCCGTTGGGCAAGTTGGCAATCCGGCGCATCACCGATGCGACCAACGGCGAGGATCCACCGGCGGCCATCAAGAGCCGGCTTTCCGGGTACACCGCCGGCGATACGGATCTCGCCTGGGCCCGCATCACCTACTGGCGGGCGCTGCTGGTTTCCGCGGTCGACCAGAAGCCGCACGAGCCGATCGAGTCGGCGCTGGTGTCCGGTCTGCAGAACGAACCCGCTCTCGACGTGCTGGCCGGCTGGCTGGCCAGCCGCATCGACGGTCCGGTCCGCCGGGTCGTCGGCGAACTCAAGGTCGAGCTGGAACGCAAGTCCGAGACCATCACGCTGAGCCGGCCGCAAGAGGGCACCACGGCCACGATCAGCCGAACCGGCCGCCCGGATGCCCTGGTTCCGTTGGCGCGCAGGGAAACTCGTGAGTGCCTGGCTGAAGACATGCGGCGGCTGGATGCTGATGCCATTTACTTCGCCGCCCTCGAAGGGATCGACAAGGTGCAATACGCATGAGCAACGTCGTTGAGGTCTTCCCGGACAGCGATGCCCTGGTCGAGGCCGCGGGCGCACGACTGGTCGACGCCATCCAGGCGGCGGTGGCAGCGAGGGGACGGGCCCTGATCGTGCTGACCGGCGGCGGCAACGGCATCGGATTGCTCAAGTACCTCGCCGGAAACTCCGAGCTGATCGACTGGTCGAAGGTGCATCTGTTCTGGGGCGACGAACGCTACGTGCCCGAGGACGACGGCGAGCGCAACGAGAAGCAGGCCCGTGAGGCGTTGCTCGATCACATCGACATCCCGTCGAGCCAGGTGCATCCCATGGCCGCCAGCGACGGCGAATTCGGAGCCGACCTGGCCGCCGCGGCACTGGCCTACGAGCAATTGCTGGCGGCCAACGCCGAGCCCGGTGAGCAAGTACCCAATTTCGACGTCCATCTGCTGGGCATGGGGCCCGAGGGCCACATCAATTCGTTGTTCCCGGACACGCCCGCCGTCCTGGAGACCAACCACGCCGTGGTCGCGGTCGACGACTCCCCCAAGCCGCCACCGCAGCGAATCACCTTGACATTGCCCGCTATTCGGCGTTCGCGTGAGGTCTGGCTGCTGGTCGCCGGGGCGGGTAAGGCCGACGCGGTGGCCGCCGCTCTCGGCGGCGCGCCGCCGGTGTCGATCCCGGCCGCTGGGGCGGTCGGGCTCGAGACCACGCTCTGGCTGCTCGACAAGGACGCCGCCGGCAAGCTGTAGTGGCTTTCCCCACACCGAGTTCCGGTCAAAATTGCGGTAGCTCAGGCAATTCGGCTATGACGTGTTGTGCCACGCTGGGTCCGTCGCTTGCGATATGACGACCTGACCGGTGATGCCGGTAGCCCCGTAGGAGCCGCCGGAGGAGACAGTGACGGTTTCGCCAGTCCCGACGCTGAGGACGCCGCCCGAGGCGACGGGCAGGCTGCCCCCAGAATCGACGGTGAGCGCGCCGGTGTCGATGGTAAAGGTGCCGGTGGAGGTGACTTGGAAGGTGCCGCCCGAGTCGACGGTGACGGTGCCGGCATCGGTGAAGATACCGGAGTCGGTCACGGTGGCGCCGGATTCGACCACGACGCTGCCACCCGAGTTGAGGGTCACCGTGCCGGCATCGGTGAAGGTGGAATTGACGTCGAGGAAACCGTTCTCGGTGAGGGTGCCGCCGTTCGCGACCGTCAGGGTTCCCCAGTCGGTGAGGGTGCCGGAATCGGTGAGGGTGCCGCCGGATTGGACTGTGAGTGCGCTACTGTCGTAAAGGGTTATGCCACCGCCACTCTGGTCGGTGAGGGTGCCACCGGACTCGATGATGTAGGACCCATTGCCCAAGCCGTACAAGTTGCCGCCGGACTGAATGTTGATGGTGCCGTAGTCCGCGACGCCGCCGTAGCAGTTGAACGTGCCGGCGTTCTCGACGGTGATGCCGCCGTAGTTGGTGAGGGTGGCACCGTCCTCGGTGGTGAAATAGGCGCCGACCTGGATGTCGACGGTACCGCCGGGGTTGACGGTCATGGTGCCGGCGTTGGTGATGTTGCCACCGTAGGCCTCGATGGTGATGTGACCGGAGTCGACCAGGGTGCCCTCGGGTCTGATGGCCAGATAGCCGCCGGAGTCGACGTTCAAGGTACCGCTGTTGGTCAGGGTGCCACCGTCGAGGGACAGATAGCCGCTGGGGCTGATTTCAAGAGTGCCGCCGGAGTCGACGGTCAGGCTGCCGCCGGACTGGATGAGGGTGCCCGTGTCGGTGAGGGTGGCGCCAGGTTCGACGGTGATGGTACCGCCCGAGTTGAGGGTGAGAGTACCGCCGGAGTCGATGGAACCGAATTCGCTGTTGTCGATGGTGAGCGCGCCGTAGTCGGTGATGGTACCGGAGTCGGTCAGGGTGCCGGTGACTTGAATTTCGAGGGTGCCACCGGAGTTGACGGTGATGGTACCGATATTGGTAAGGGTGCCGGCGTTGGTGAGCGTGCCGCTGACGGAGACGGTGCCGGTGTTGAGGAGGTTGGCGCCGGATTCGACCGTGACGGTGCCGGCGTTGGTGAGCGTGCCGGCGTTCACGAGGGTGCCGCCGGATTGGACGTCGATCGTGGCGCCGGAGTCGACGATGAGGGTGCCGCCGGATTGGACGTCGATGGTGCCACCGGATGCGACATCGATGGTGACGCCGTTTTGGACTTCGACGGTTTGGCCGGAGCTGACGACGTAGCCGCTGGTGACTGTCATGTTGTTGCTGATTGTGGTGGTGGGGGTGGTCATGCTGGTGGTGTTGGTGGTACTCAGCGCGCTATTGGTGGTACTAAGCGTGGTGTTCGTGCTGTTGGTGGTCCCGGCGCTGACGGTGCTCTGGGCGGGAGTTGTTGGCTGAGAGGTGGTGCTCGAGGCGAGCTGTAAAGGAGAATTGGCGCGGCTGCCGGTGGCGTTCCCGACGGATTGAGCCGCCGCGCGGGCCTGGTCCATCTGCCCGTTCTGGTTGGTGGTCTGCGGTGGCTGGCCGAACGACGTGAGGGTGGTCGCGGCCTGCGAAGCGCTGGCATACCCGTACATAGCGATGGTGTCTTGGGTCCACATCTCCATGTATTGGGCTTCGGTGGCCGCGATCGCCGGAGTGTTTTGCCCCAAAAAATTGGTGGCGATCAACGTCATTAACTGTGCGCGGTTGGCCGCGATCAGCGGCGGGGGCACGGTCATCGCATACGCCGCGTCGTAGGCCGCGGCCGCCCCGTAGGCCTGGGCGGCGGTCTGCCCGGCCGCAGCGGCGCTGGCCTGCAGCCACTCCACGTAGGGGGTCACCGCGGCCGTCATCAGCTCCGAGGACGGGCCAGCCCACGCCTGTCCCGTCAGCTGCGCGACCGTCGACGAGTAGCCGGCCGCAGTGGACTCCAGCTGAGCAGCCAGTGCCTCCCAGCTGGCGGCGTTGGAGAGCATCGGCGCCGACCCAGGCCCGGCATATATCAGCCCGCTGTTGACTTCCGGCGGCAGCAACCCAAAGTCCATGCCTGTTTATCTCTCTTTGTCCGATTGTTTGGCAGTCAAGCGTGGTGATTTGTCGGCGAGATTACCGCCATGTTTCCGGATTGAAGAGATATTTGGCGATACCGAAAGGTGGTCAATCGTGACCCCCTGTTCGGTCGCGACCGCTCGCACACTTCTTCGGCACCTGCGGGTGGCCGCGGTCTATGGAGCTGGCGAAACGGCAAAACCCTTGTCTGAAATGAACCTAAGATAGTGCTCCACGCCACATGTTTCAACCTGAGATTCGGATGAAGCAGCGGCGGCTGCCGGCCAGGGATCAATCCGGAATAAAACGATGGGCGAGCGGATGTTTCGCTTCCTGGGCCGCGCCGCTCGGGCAACCCCGTCTCCGGTAGACAAACGCGGGTCCAGTTCGGAAACCACACGGCTCACCGTTCGGATCGGTCAGTGAGCTTCGTTTGAGGCGGTTGATGTGTCCTTCGCATCCGGTCCGCCATTTGATCTTGGCGCGCAACGCTTTTCGGTGCTCGAACTCACGCCGGGCAGCCCATGATGCAATACGTGGGGTGCCGCTGCTGCCCTGCTTGTTCCGGACGGCGACAGTGTGCCGGTGGATCGTTGCCGACGACACCGCGCTGTGGCTGCTCGAACGGGAAACCGCCAGCAACCTGTAATGGTTTCCTTCCGCTGAGTTGCGGTCATAATTACCGTCATGGCAGACAGAACCGTGCGCGGCGGTCCTGAGCGAAACCGGATCAAAACCCTGACCCAGGCGGCGCTCAACGCCGACAAGACGGTGGAGCAGGTCGAAGACGTGCTCGACGGCCTGGGCAAGACCATGAACGAACTGAGCAGCTCGCTGACGCGACTCAACGCCACGGTCGAACGCTTGGAAGGTGGTCTCGACCACCTCGAAGGCACGCTGGAAAGTCTGGACGAGCTCGCCAAGCGGCTCATCGCGCTGGTCACACCGGTCGAGGCCATCGTCGAACGGATCGACTACATCGTCAGCGTGGGCGAGACGATGATGTCGCCGTTGTCGGCGACCGAGCATGCCGTGCGCGGTGTGATCGACCGGCTGCGGACTCGGATGCCGGGCTAATTCGTGGCAGGCGCCGACCCGGTGCCCGCTCCGCCCTATGCGGAGGGAACCGGCCTGCCGTGGGACCTGCCCGTCAGTGACGCCGTCGCCACCATTGCCGCCGCCCGGGCCCGATGCGGTGACACCTTCGCCGTCCACAGCGGGGCCGACCGCTACCTGTTCACCTTCTCGCCCGCCGGCGTCGAGTCCTTCTACGCGCTGCCCGAGGAGTCCGCCAGCAAGGGCGTCGCCGACTACCTGATGCTGCGGCGCAAGCTCCCCGACGACATCTTCGCCGGACGTCGTACCTTGCCGAGCACGCTGTTTCGCCGCGACGACGTGGCCGGCTATCTGGCCAACCTGGACCGGGCGCTGGACCAGACGGACCTCGAATCGGCCGGCACCGTCGATGTCTTCGATCTGATGCGACAACTCGGCCACCGGATGGGGTTGGCCTCGTGGGCGGGACCCGGCTGCTGCGACGGCGCGGACTTCGAGCGTCTGGTGCGGGCCTTCGACACACTGGACGGCGCCGACGCGTTCGTGCACCCCGATCGGATGGCCGAGGTGGCAGCGACGGACAAGCGCGCGGAGCGGGCCGCGCTCGACGAGGTCGCCGATATCGTCGCCGCCGCGGTGCGCCGGTTCGACGCCGGCGACACGGACAATCAGGCGCTATTCGGCAGGATCGTGGACGCGTGGTCAACGGAGCAGCAGGACGACCGGCTCCGCGGCATCGCACTCGACGTCGCGCTGATCCACGTCGCGTCCATGTCGAACCTGGCGGCCGCGCTCGGCTGGGCGTTGGTCGATCTCCTCGAGCACCCGGCTGAGCTGGCCCGAATTCGCGGTGGCGGCGCAGGCGTCGCCGACTTCGCCCAGCGGTGCGCGCTGGAGTCCACGCGGCTGGCGCAACGCTCCATCATGACCCGGGCCGTGCTGTCCCCGGTCCGTCTCGACACCGGCGAGGTGACCTACCAGGTGCCGCCGGGCTGGACGATCGCGACGTTGCTGCCGCTGCTCAACACGTCGGCCGCACCCGGACTGGAACGCTGGGACCCCGATCGCTGGAACCGTCACCGCTTGATCGAGCAGCACACGCTGGCGTCGCCCATGCTGGTGACGGCATTCGGGCACGGTAGGCATTCCTGCCCGGCCCAACCGTTCTCGCTGTCGGCCATCACCGCGGCCACCACTGCGCTGCTGCGCGACTATCAGATGACGCCGCGCTGGACGTCACATCCGCAACCCGTCCCCGCCCAGATCGGTGGCGTGGCCCGGGCGCGAGGCCCGTGTCTGGTCGACTACGTCAGCGCCTAACCACTATTTCGCAGCGCGCTTGCCAATCCGTTCATCGTCAACAGGATTCCGCGCTGCACCAATTCGTCGTCGTCACCGGAGCGGTAGCGGCGCAGCAATTCCACCTGCAGGTGATTCAGCGGCTCCAGGTATGGGAAGCGGTTGAACACCGACCGCGCCAGCGCCGGGTTGTCGGCGAGCAGGTCGTCGTGACCCGTGATCAGTTTGTGCATGGCGATGGTGCGCTGGTGCTCGTCGGCGATCTTGTCGAATACCCTGCGCCGCAAGGATTCATCGGCCACCAGCCTGGCGTAGTGTGCCGCCAGGCCCAGATCGCTCTTGGCCAGCACCTGCGCCATGTTCGACAGCACGCTGCGGAAGAACGGCCAACGCTCGTAGAGGTCGTGTAGGACTTGGACTCGCTCGTTTTCCGGTCCTGCGGCAATCCACTGCTCGAACGCCGACCCGGTGCCATACCAACCGGGCAGCATGACTCGCGACTGGCTCCACGCCAATACCCAGGGGATCGCCCGCAGGTCCGCGATCGACTCGGTGGGCTTACGTGACGTCGGCCGGCTGCCGATGTTCAACGAACCGATCTCGCTGACCGGTGTGGAAGCCTTGAAATACTCGACGAAACCCGGTGTGTCATGCACTAATTCGGAGTAGGCGTGTCGTGCCAGGGTGGCGATCTCGTCCAGCACCGCGTAGGCGGGCTCGGCCGCGTCACCGAGACCCTCCACATCCAGCAGTGTCGACTCCAGCGTGGCGGCCACCAGGCTTTCCAGATTGCGCCGCGCCAGCTCGGGTTCGGCGTATTTGGCCGCGATGACCTCCCCCTGTTCGGTGAGGCGCAGCGAGCCGTTCACCGCTCCGGGCGGCTGGGCCAGGATGGCTTGGTAGCTGGGGCCGCCCCCGCGGCCCACCGTGCCGCCGCGACCGTGGAAGAGCCGCAACCGGATTCCGGTTTTCCGTGCCACCTCGACCAGCGAGAGCTCGGCCCGGTATACGGCCCAGTTGGCGGTGAGATAGCCACCATCTTTGTTGGAGTCGGAGTAGCCCAGCATCACCTCTTGCCAGTCACCGCGGGCCGCCACCATCGCCCGGTAGAGCGGAAGTTCCAACATGGCATGCAGAATCTCCGCGCCGTTGTGCAGGTCGTCGATCGTCTCGAACAGCGGCGAGATGGCCACCGGGCTGTAGGGCTCCGGGCCCGAAACATCAAGCAGCCCAACCTCTTTCAGTAGAATCGCGGCTTCCAAGACGTCCGATACGGACTGACACATCGAGATCACGTAGTTGGGCACCGCGGCTGGGCCGTACCGCTTGACCGCGAAAGCCGCGGCCTCGACGACGCCCAACTCGCTGCGGGCCAGGTCGGACAACGCCGCGCGCTCGGCGAGCAGCGGTCGCCTGGTGCCCAATTCGGTGACCAGCAGCTCGATCCGCTCGTCTTCGGGCAACGAGGCATAGTCCGGGTGTACCCCGGCCCAGGCGAACAGCTCGCTGATCACCTCTTCGTGCACGTCGGAGTTTTGCCGCATGTCCAGGCTCGACAGGTGAAAGCCGAAGACAAGCACGCCTTCTCGGAGTAGGGCCAGCCGGTCGTCGGCCAGCAGCGCGCTGCCGTGGCTGCGCAGCGATTCGTCGATCGTGTCGAGATCGGCCCGCAGTTCGTCCGGCGTGGCATACGGCGGCAAGCCGAGGTCGAGTTCGTGCTGCGGTGTCTCGTCCAGGATTTCGCCGGCGGTCGCGGTCAGCCGACCGCGGACCACGCGCAGCGCGCGTCGGTACGGCTCGTCGGTGCGGGCGCTCTCCGGGCATGCGTCTGCCAGCGCGGCGAGCTCCGGGGTGACCCTGATCAGCCGCGCCGACATCGACAACTCCTGCTCGAGATCGGTGAGCTCGGTCAGGTAGTGCGCCAGCGCGGTGTACGCCGCACTGCCGGTGGCCCGGCGCACCACCGCCGCAGTCACATTCGGGTTGCCGTCGCGGTCGCCACCTATCCACGAGCCGGGTTGCAGGATCGGCCCGGGCAGCAACTCGGCGCCGGGCCAGCGGGCGCGCAGCGCCTCTCGGACTTCGGCGTTCACCTGCGGGATCACCTCGAACAACGCGGCCGGGTAATACCGCAGGCCGACGTCGATCTCGTCGGTGATCTGCAGCCGCGAAAGCCGGATCAGGGCGGTCTGCCACAGCGTAAGGACCTGGCGGCGCAACTCGCGCTCGATGTTGCGGCCGTCCCCCGTCTCGGTGTACCCCTCCGCGTGCAGTCGCATCAGCTCGGTGATCCGGTGCTGGGTGACGAAGACGGTGCGTCGCCGGGTCTCGGTGGGATGGGCGGTGATCACCGGGGAAACCAGGGCGCCCTTGAGGGCCCCGGCTATCGTGGCCGAATCCAGTTCGGCCCGATCTAGTTTCGCGTAGGTGGCGGCCAGGCTGCTGTCCTGCGGTGGTTCACCGGCGCCGACGTGAATGTGGCGCCTGCGCTCGCGATGGATGTCCTCAGCGACATTGGCCAGCAACGCGAAATGGCTGAACGCCCGGGCGATCGGGATCGCGAAGTGGACGTCGATGCCGTCGAACATGTGGGAGATCTCGGCCCGGTCGATCTCGGAGCGCCGCACCCGGAAGGACTCCACGCGGGCCCGCTCCACGAGGTCGAAAACCTCGTCCCCGTTCTGCTCGCGAATGGTGTCGCCGAGAATCGTGCCAAGCCAGCGGATGTCTGCGCGCATCGGCTCGGTCGCCTCGCGACCGACGCGGGTACGCTGCACAGCACCGATCGGCGCCAGCGCATCGGGAACCTCAACCATGAATTCCAGTATCGGGGCGGATCGCGCGCACCGCCCGCCGAGTGATCAGTGCCTCAGCGGTATTTGATCTGCAGGGCCATGCCGACGATGCAGATAAACCAGATCGCGACGACGAAGTACGTCAATCGGTCCAGGTTCTTCTCCACCACGGTTGACCCCGACAGGCTGGACTGCACACCGCCGCCGAACAGCGTCGACAGGCCGCCACCCTTGGCGCGGTGCAACAGCACCAGCAGCACCACCAGGATGCTCGTCACCACCAGGGTGATCTGCAGGCCCAATTCCATGAAGGCCACCATACCGGGTGGCGCCCACGACCTCAGGAAGCGGCCCGCCCACGAAGGGCCCACCTAATAACCGGGTGGCGCCCACGACCTCAGGAAGCGGCCCGCCCACGAAGGGCCCACCTAATAACCGGGTGGCGCCCACGACCTAAGGAAGCGGCCCGCCCGCGGCGATGGCCGCCAGGATGGCGAATTGCTCCCCGTCCAGAGACGCTCCCCCGACCAGGCCCCCGTCGACGTCCTCCTGCGCGACGATGTCGCCGACGTTCTTGGCGTTCACCGAGCCGCCGTAGAGCACCCGCACGGTGTCGGCGATCTGCGGCGACGCCAACGTGCCAAGCTCGTTGCGAATGGCCGCGCACACCTCCTGGGCATCGGCGGCGCTGGCCACTCGGCCGGTGCCGATCGCCCAGACCGGCTCGTAGGCGATGACAACCTTGGCGATCTGCTCGGCCGAGAGCCCTGCCAGCGAGCCGCGCAGCTGGTTCTCGCAGTGGCCGACGTGCTCGCCCGCCTCACGGACCTCGAGGCGCTCGCCGATGCAGACGATCGGGGTGAGCTCGTATTTGAGCGCGGCGGCCGCCTTGGCGGCCACCAGGGCGTCGTCCTCGTTGTGGTACTCGCGCCGCTCGGAGTGGCCGACGACGACGAACGTGCAGCCGAGTTTGGCCAGGAACGCGCCGCTGATGTCGCCGGTGTAGGCGCCCGAGTCGTGCTGGGACAGGTCCTGGGCGCCATAGGTCAAGCGCAGTTTGTCGCCGTCGACCAGGGTCTGCACGCTGCGCAGATTGGTGAACGGCGGCAGGACCGTCACGTCGACCTTGTCGTAGTACTTGTCCGGCAGTGCGAATGCGATCTTCTGCACCAGCGCGATCGCCTCGAAGTGATTGAGGTTCATCTTCCAGTTGCCGGCGATCAGCGGCTTGCGGCTCACAAGTCTCCTCCGTTTGGCTGCGGCCGGCCCAATACCTCGATGCCGGGCAGCGTTTTGCCCTCAAGGTATTCCAGCGAGGCGCCACCACCGGTGGAGATGTGCGAGAAGGCGTCGTCCGGGATCTTCAGCGCGCGAACCGCAGCGGCCGAGTCACCGCCACCGACGACGCTGAACGCGCCCTTGGCGGTCGCGCCGACGATCGCCTCGGCGACCCCGCGGGTGCCCGACGCGTAGGCCGGGAACTCGAACACACCCATCGGGCCGTTCCAGAAGATCGTCTCGGCGTTCGCCAGCAGCGCGCCGAAGCGCTTGATCGAACCCGGGCCGATGTCCAGGCCCATCAGATCGTCCGGGATCGCGTTGGCGGCCACGAACTGTGGTGGCGAATCGGCGGCGAAGTTCTCGGTCACCACGATGTCGCCGGGCAGTCGCAACACGTCGGCGTAGGTGTCCAGCAGGTCGCGGCAGGTCTGGATCATGTGCTCTTCCAGCAGCGACTTGCCCACCGAATATCCCTGCGCGGCAAGGAAAGTGAAGCACATGCCGCCGCCAATCACGATGCTGTCGGCTTTGGTGGCCAGCGATTCGATGACGCCGAGCTTGTCGGACACCTTCGACCCGCCGAGCACCACCGCGTAGGGGCGCTTGGTCGAGCTGCACAACTGCTCGAGCACCTTGATCTCGTCGGCGACCAGCTTGCCGGCGTAGTGCGGCAGCAGGGTGGCGATGTCGTACACCGACGCCTGCTTGCGGTGCACCACGCCGAAGCCATCGGAAACGAAAGCGCCTGTCGGCCCGACTAATTCGGCAAGCTGCCGGGCAAGGGCCAGCCGCTCGCCGTCGTCCTTGCTGGTTTCGCGCGGGTCGAAGCGGATGTTCTCCAGCAGCAGGACGTCGCCGTCGGTCAGTCCCTCGGCGCGGGCCAGCGCGTCGGGGCCGACAACGTCGCCGGCCAGCTGGACGTGCCGGCCCAGCTGCTCGCCCAGCGCCGCGGCGACCGGCGCCAGCGATAGCTTCGGATCGGGGCCGCCCTTGGGGCGACCCAGGTGCGCGGTGACCACGAGCTTGGCGCCCGCGTCGACGAGCGCCTGCAATGTCGGCGCCGACGCGATGATCCGGCCGGCGTCGGTGATCGCACCCTCGTCGTCGAGCGGCACATTCAGGTCAGAACGCACCAACACGCTGCGGCTCGAAACACCTTCGGCCAGAAGGCTTTCCAGGGTTGGGAGCGAGGATCCCGTCACGGCTAGAGCGACTTGCCGACCAGTGCGACCAGGTCAACGAGCCGGTTGGAGTAGCCCCACTCGTTGTCGTACCAGGACACGATCTTGGCCTGGTTGTCGATGACCTTGGTCAGGCCGGAGTCGAAGATCGAGCTGTGCGGATCGGTGACGATGTCGCTGGACACGATCGGCGCGTCGTAGTACTTCAGGATGCCCTTCATCGGACCGTCGGCGGCGGCCTTCATCGCGGCGTTGATGTCGCTGGCGGTCCCGGGTTTCGACAGCTCGACCGTCAGGTCGGTGACCGAGCCGGTGGGAATCGGCACCCGCAGCGCGTAGCCGTCGAGCTTGCCCTTCAGCTCGGGCAGCACCAGGCCGATGGCCTTGGCCGCACCGGTGGAGGTCGGCACGATGTTCAGTGCGGCGGCCCGGGCGCGGCGCAGGTCCTTGTGCGGGCCGTCCTGCAGGTTCTGGTCCTGGGTGTAGGCGTGGATGGTGGTCATCAGGCCCTTGACGATGCCGAACTCGTCGTTGAGCACCTTGGCCACCGGCCCCAGACAGTTCGTGGTGCACGACGCATTGGAGATGATGTTCTGGCTGCCGTCGTACTTGTCGTCGTTGACGCCCAGCACGATGGTGATGTCCTCGTCGGTGGCGGGCGCCGAGATGATCACCTTCTTGGCCCCGGCGTCCAGGTGGCCCTTGGCCTTGGCCGCGTTGGTGAAAATTCCGGTGGACTCGACCACCACGTCGACACCGAGATCGCCCCAGGGCAGTGCCGCCGGGCCCTCTTTGACCTCGAGGGCCTTGAGCTTGGTGCTACCGATGACGATGGTGTCGTCGCCTTCGAGGCTGACGTCATAAGGCAAGCGGCCCAGGATCGAGTCGAATTTCAACAGATGCGCCAGACTGGCGTTGTCCGTGAGGTCATTGACCGCCACGATCTCGATGTCGACTCCGCCCTTCTCCTGCTGGGCCAACAAGGCCCGGTAGAAGTTGCGTCCGATGCGACCGAAGCCGTTGATACCTACTCGGACAGTCACGTGTTTCCCCTGTCTTCGCTTGTCCGCTGATGAACTACTCGCCGCCAGCCTAGATCAGTAGCAAGAACGGTTGGGGCCCGGTAAGCGTCCCGGACCGCTTGCTCCTGTGACAACCATCTCTGCTGCTTCCCGACTGTGCGGCGCGTCGATGACACACATCACAGCCCAGTACGGGCCGCACCGCAATTTGTGGTCAGCGCGCACTGCGCCGGCTGGTCACGTGCACCGGAAATTCGTCGCCGGGCTCGGGCCACGGCTGACGGCTGAGCATGGCGGCGACGTCGACATAGCCCGCCTCGATCAGACCCGTCTTGGCGTCGACGATGCGGTACCACTGTTTCTGAATGTGGATCGGCTGGCCCTCGAGGACGATGACGCGGACGTCGCCGTCGGAGAAGTTGCAGCGCCGCTGGACCGCCTCGAGCAGTTGCTCGTTGTGCAGATGGCCCTCGCCGAAATTCCAGCCGATCAGGGGCCCGGCGACCACTTCGCCCTCACGCACGCTGTAGGTGGCCTCGTCCGGCCCCAGAGCGCGGGGCAACAGCCCGTTGAGCGCGCGTCCATGCGTGTGCATGGCACGGAACGCCGCGACCTTGTCCGAAACCACTTCAGCCGTCGACGCGCCGTAGAGCTTGGCGAGTTGATTGACCACCAGGGCGGAACTCTTGACGACGTCGGCTTCGATCTTGTCCTCGGCGCCGGTGCGGAAGCACCACAGGCTGGTGGCCCAGTTGCCGGCGTAATAGCGCATGGCGGGCAGGAACGAAACCTTCTCCGGGAACAGGTTTCCGATCGGTACCAGGGCAAGGGCGATGAGCAGGATGGCCAGCAGCAGCGGTGACCGCAGATCGACGGCTCGGATCGCGCCGTAGTGCCCGAACAGATAGAACAGCGAGAAGATGAAGAAGACGTTCCACTCCAACGGAACCCCCATCGGGAGGTTGGACAGGATGTTCAGGTGGAAGATCACCATGAATCCGATCAGGAACCATCGCCAGGGTTGATCGCCGGCGACGAAGACCAGCACGGTGGGAACCAGGAACTCCGCCGTGGTTCCGCCGACATGAGCCATCAGCTTGGGTATCACCGTGGGTCGTAGGTCGTTGACGTGGTCGCGGTACAGCAGGTGCTTCAGCGGGTTGAACAACCTGGCGCGCAGCAGCGCGTTGTTGCTCGTCATCACCGCGACGACGTAAGGGAAATGGTGGTTGAGCTTGGAAGTCGCTGCGCCCCACCACAACCCGAGCATGATGATCTTGAACGCCGCGATCTGATCAACGAACGGGAAGAAGAACACGATGAGTTTCAGCCAGTAGTGCTCGCCGCGGGCGGCCAGGAAGATGGTCTTGTCGCGTAGGCCCAGCAGCGCCAACGCGACGATCGTCGGCGCCACCAGGACGCGGTCGATCAGACCAACGTCGCCGGCGGCGGTGACCGGCCCGCCGTGTCCGGGTGACAGCAGCGCCCATACCCCGCCGATCAGCACGATGGCATAGAGGACGACGTCGACGACGGTGCGGTTGTCGCCTCGGGTGAACGGAACTTTGTCCGGCCACGCCGGAAGCCGAATTGTGTTGGGCCGCAGCCAGTACAGGAACCCGCCGATCGGTGGCATGAAACGTCCGGTCAACGGACCCGATCCGCAGCCGAATCCGAGGACTTCGAACAGCAGCGTGAAGACGATGACCTTCTGGTACACGATGGGCTGCGTCCACCAGTCGGCGATGTGGCCCAGCCCGCCCAGCCCGGGGGTCAGCGCGATGATCGCGGCCGGCGCCGCGACATAGATCGCAATCTTGGTCAGGTAGAGCAGGTACACCGCATAGGGCGTACCGAACCCATTTTCGGCCCAATGCCGCGTCACGATCTGTAGGCGCTCCGCCCGTGGCAGGCTCAGCCAGCTGTCGTGATCGACGTCGGGAAGATCCGGTGACATGAATCCCATGGCAGCCTCGTTCCGGTCGCACAACCGCTCTGCGCGCGGATGTCGGTGAGCCGGTGATCTAGATGTCGTAAATCATTGGCGCAGCCGATGATTCATCCATTGAACCGCCGCTACCGGACCGCGAGCGGTGACCTCCGGTGCGTGGCGGGAGTCTCCGCTGTGGTCCGCCCCGGAAACCGGCGGTGCAGGTTTTCGATCAGAGAGTTCAGGGTGGCGCGTTCCTGTTCTTCGACGCGAGCCATGCGGCGCAGGCCGGATGCACCTTCGGTGTTGCCGCTGGCTTCGGCGCTGGCAATCGCCTTGTGGTAGCCCTCTATCCGGTGCTCGACGACACGGCGGTTCTGGTTGAGCAGACGCAGAAAGTAGTCGGCCTGGCGCAGATCCGCCGCCTCTGCCGCCGCGGTGGCCGGATCGATCTCGCCAGAGGGCCGTCCCGCGGTGACCAGCGTGGGGTTCAACGTCGCGGTGGGCCCTACCTGACGGACATGCGCCCCGCCCGGGCGGACGGCGCCACTGCGGGGCCGAAACCCGTGCCGGTCCCGGGCGTCGCGCTCAACTACCGAGCGGGAAGCACGCTCGTCGGACAAACCGGCATGGTCCATCTTGTCTTCTCTCACGGCAGTATTCAGCGTTTGGCGTGCGTAACGATAACTCCCGAATCCCGCCAGCGCTATATCGTTGCGCAACCTCGCCGAGGGCCGTAAATAAATGCCAGGTCAGCGGGGCAAAGAGCGGAGGTTTTCACTCGCGTCCGCTGGCCGCGGCCAGCACCGTCGGCGCCATCCACCGGCAGACCTCCAGGGCCAGCTGCACCTTGAACACAGCGTCGGGATCGTCGAAACGCTGCCCACACAGTTGGATGGCCTCAGCCACAGTGTACGGAATTGTGTTGGGCTGCAATATTATTGACCGATCGGGCGCAATGTAGGTGCGATTGCGGGCCAAAAATTCTCGCAACGCTTCGCGCAGCCGCGCGGCGCGAACGTCGTCAATCCCGAGGTGGCCCAGCACCTCGGCGACGAAGCCGCTCAACTGATCGATGTCACCGGCCATCAGGGCTATGGGGGCGACCTCGTTGTAGAAGACGACCCGGGTGCTCAGCCGCTCGCCGCCGGCGAAGGCCACCGCCTTGGCTTGTTCCGCTTGCTTCAGCGATGCCCGGAAGCCGCTCTGTCCCTCGTGCACCTGACCGAACGCGAGACGCGCCCGGATCCCCTCGGATTCGAACGCCCTGCGCACCCGCGACGGGTCCAGGTCGCGTCTGGCCGAGGCATCCACCGAGAACCACAGCCGGGCCTCGCGCTCGTCGGTCGGCACGATCAGCGTGCCGTGCACCGCGCCGACCTCGGCGCCGACCACGGATCGCACCTGATCGAGCAACCCCGCCAGGTCGTGGGCCGGTACGGCTGCGTCCACCCACAACACCGCGGCGAGGTGCACGCCGTCCAACGGGTAGCCCAGCGCCCGCTCGGCTCGGGGGCCGGACGGGGCGCGCGAGGCGCCGGCAGTGCGTTGTTCCTGGCCGCTGAGGCATTGCTCTTGCTCCAGCTCGTAGGCGACCGTCAACTGGTCGGCCACCGCGTCGACAAACGTCGCCGAACGCGAAACCAGGTTGACGATCGTCGGCACCTGGTCGGTCGCCTCCACCAACGCGACAAACCGGATGGCCGTCTCCAGGAATCGCGAGTGCACGATCCGGTGCGCCCGGACCAGCACCGATAACGGAACGTCGTGCCGCGCGGCCGAACGCGCGTAGGCAACCGAAGCCTCCGGGGCCTCTAAAAACTCCGCTGATGTGCCGCGACCCAAGAAGTCAATCCCGGCCACCACGCTGTCGTTCAGGCTCGCCCGCCAGAGCTCCAACATCTCGGCGTCGTAATTGAGGTCCCGATTCTCGGCCTTGATCTGCTCGAAAACCTCGGCGACGAAGTCGTCGCGAATGGCGTCCATCCGTTCGGCGATCAGCGACATCGGGTCCGCAATAACCTCAGCCATGCCGGCCGCCTTCCGTCTCGTCGATACCCCGCCCATCACTGTGCTCGCCCGGGGAGCGACATCGTAAGAGTGTTTGCCTACTGGCCATCCAAGCTAACCGCCTAGCTACCATCGAGGGACTCAATGCGGGAATCTTCGAGGAACGCCACAAGGGGGCTTGAAGTGAACGATGTGAGCGACGTCGGCAATCCCGACATTGGCGATCCCGAGCTGGGCAAATTCGATCCGGGCTTGACCGAGCGCCTGATGGGCGTGATGCGTCCGGTGTTGAAGACGTACTTCAGGTCCGAGGTGCACGGCCTGGACGACTTCCCGCCCGGCGGAGCGCTGGTGGTCGGCAACCACTCGGGTGGCATGTTTCCCATGGACGTGCCCATCTTCAGCATCGATTTCTACGAGAAGTTCGGCTACGACCGGCCGGTATACACGCTGAGCCACGACATCTTGTTCATGGGCTTCACGGGCGGGCTGTTCCGGCGGGCCGGCTACATCCGGGCCAACCGCGAGAACGCGGCCAAGGCCCTGCGGTCCGGCGGCGTGGTGGTGGTCTTTCCCGGCGGCGACTACGACGCGTACCGGCCCACCCTGTCCGAGAACGTCATCGACTTCAACGGCCGCCAAGGCTACGTCCGCACGGCCATCGAGGCCGGTGTGCCGATCGTTCCGGCGGTGTCCATCGGCGGACAGGAGACGCAGCTCTACCTGACCCGCGGCACCTGGCTGGCCGAACGACTGGGCATCAAGCGCCTGTTGCGCAGCGCCATCCTGCCGGTGTCGTTCGGCTTTCCGTTCGGGCTGTCCGCGGTCGTCCCGCCCAACGTGCCGCTGCCCACCAAGATCGTCACGCAGGTGCTGAAGCCCATCGACATCGCCAAGGAGTTCGGCGAGGACCCCGACGTCGACGAGGTGGACGCCCACGTGCGGTCGGTGATGCAGGATGCCCTCAAGGACCTCGCCGCCAAGCGCCGCTTCCCGATTCTGGGCTGAGCCATGGCATCGCTAATCGATAAGGCCCGCAACGTGTTTGGCGTTATCACTACGTTGGCGCGCGCCGGGATGATCGCACCGATGCGACCCGACCGCTATGTGAAAATGGCTGCTGCGATGCGCCGCGAAGGTATGGGCATGACGGTGGGTTTCGCCGGCGCGGCACAGCGCTGCCCAGATCGCCCCGGCCTGATCGATGAACTCGGAACCCTGACCTGGCGACAGCTCGACGAGCGGATCAACGCGTTGGCCGCGGCGCTGCAGGACCTGCCGTCGGGACAGCCTAAGGTCGTCGGGATCATGTGCCGCAATCACCGCGGCTTCGTCGAGGCGGTGGTCGCCGCCAATCGGATCGGCTCCGACGTCGTGTTGCTGAACACCTCGTTCGCCGGCCCGGCGATGGCCGACGTCGTCAACCGCGAAGGCGTCGATGCCGCCATCTACGACGAAGAGTTCACCGCGACGGTGGACCGCGCGCTGGCCGACAAACCCGACGCCACCCGCATCGCGGCCTGGACCGAGGGCCAGCACGAGCTGACCGTCGAGAAACTCATCAACGACCACGCTGGACAACAGCCCGCGCGCACCGGCCGCAAAGGCAAAATGATCCTGCTTACCTCAGGCACCACCGGAAGCCCCAAGGGCGCCAACCAATCTGGTGGCAGTGCCGGGATAGGCACGCTCAAGGCGATCCTCGACCGCACGCCGTGGCGGGCCGAGGAGACCATCGTGATCGTCGCGCCGATGTTTCACGCCTGGGGCTTTTCGCAATTGATCTTCGCCGCGTCGATGGCCTGCACCGTGGTCACCCGGCGCAAGTTCGATCCGGAGGCCACGCTCGACCTCGTCGATCGCCACCAGGCGACCGGCCTGGCCGTGGTTCCGGTCATGTTCGACCGCATCATGGATCTGCCCGGCGAAATCCGAAACCGCTACAGCGGAAGGTCTCTGCGATTCGCGGCCGCATCGGGCTCGCGGATGAGGCCCGACGTCGTCACCGCGTTCATGGACCAATTCGGCGACGTGATCTACAACAACTACAACGCCACCGAGGCCGGCATGATCGCCACCGCCACACCGGCCGACCTGCGGGCGGCGCCCGACACCGCAGGCCGGCCCGCGGGTGGCACCGAAATCCGGATCCTGGACCCGGAATTCAACGAACTGCCCGCCGGCGAGGTGGGCGGCATCTACGCGCACAACGACACCCAGTTCGACGGCTACACCTCCGGCACCACCAAGGATTTCCACGCCGGGTTCATGTCGTCGGGCGACGTCGGTTACCTCGACGAAGCCGGACGGCTGTTCGTCGTCGGCCGCGACGACGAGATGATCGTGTCCGGCGGTGAGAACGTCTACCCCATCGAAGTGGAGAAAACGCTGGCGGCACACAACGAGGTGGCCGAGGCCGCGGTGATCGGCGTGGACGACGAGCAGTACGGCCAGCGCCTGGCGGCGTTCGTCGTGCTCGAGCCAGGGTCGTCGGCCACCGTCGACACGCTCAAGCAGCACGTCCGCGACAATCTCGCCAACTACAAAGTGCCCCGTGAGATTTCGGTGCTCGATGAGCTCCCCCGCGGCAGCACCGGCAAGATCCTGCGTGCCGAACTCCAAGCGAAGGTGAATGGCTGATGCGGCTCGCTCGATTTCACCGACCCAAGCCGAGGCCGCTGGCCCGCGCGGCCGTGGAATTCGTCAACGCCGCCAACGGATTACGCCCGCTGGCCCGCAAGGGCTACAGCACGGTGCTGGTGTTCTGGTTCGGCTGGCCGACCTCGGAGGTACCCGGCCTTTACTTCACCGCGTCGCTGCTGGACGCGCTGCGCCGCGGCCGGCGGGGCGACTTCGCCGGGCGGCGCGGCAAGGCGGCGCTCGCCCTGACCGCGGCCTCCTGGGCGATCCTGGGCGTCATCCGCCATCGCGGCGTCACGACGCCGGGCCCGGTGCTGGAGGCGGGGCTGCGCGATCAGCTAGGGCCCGACTATGCCGAGGAGTTGGCCACCCTGCCGACGACGCCGGCCCGCAGGGGCCGGCTCGACCTGCCGCTGCGGACCACCGTGGCGCGCCGGCGCTTTGTCGAGAAGACCAACATCGTCTCCTATGGCCCGCACGGCCGGGCCAACCTGGCCGACATCTGGCGTCGCCGCGACCTGCCGCGCGACGGCAAGGCGCCGGTGTTGGTCCAGGTGCCCGGCGGCGCGTGGATGATCGGGTGGCGCCGACCGCAGGCGTATCCCCTGATGAGCCACCTGGTTTCGCGCGGCTGGATCTGTGTGTCGCTGAACTACCGGGTGTCCCCGGTGCATACCTGGCCGGATCACATCGTCGATGTCAAACGAGCGCTGGCCTGGGTCAAGGAGAACATCGCCGACTACGGCGGCGACCCCGACTTCGTTGCGATCACCGGGGGGTCGGCCGGCGGTCATCTGTCCGCGTTGGCGGCCCTGACGCCTAACGACCCCAAGTTCCAGCCGGGCTTCGAGGAGGCGGACACCTCGGTGGTTGCCGCGGTCCCGGTGTACGGGCGTTACGACTGGTTCTCCACCCAGGGCGAGGGGCGCCGCGAGTTCATCGGGCTGCTCGAGAAGTTCGTGGTGAAAAAGAAGTACGCCACCCACCGCGACGTGTATGTCGACGCATCGCCGATCCGTGAGGTGCGTAGCGACGCACCGCCGTTCTTCGTCCTGCACGGGACAGACGATTCCCTGATCCCGGTCGGCGAGGCCCAGGAATTCGTCGACGAACTGCGGGCGGTGTCGAAGTCGCCGGTCGCCTACGCCGAATTACCCAATGCCCAACATGCTTTCGACATCTTCGGTTCCCCGCGGGCGCATCAATCGGCCGAGGCCACCGCGCGCTTTTTGTCCTGGGTGTATGCGACCAACTACTTGAACCGGGACTAGCCCAGCTCCACGGACTTCTCCAGTTCGGTGAGCGCCGGTTCGATGGCGTCCGCCATTTGGTCGATGTCGTTGGCAACTTCGGGGGTGGTCACGAAACCGAAGTCCAACGAATCCTGATAGGAGAAGCAGGTGATGTTCAGGGCGACATCCATGACCGGCGGGCCGAGCGGCGCCAGCATGTCCAGTTTGGCGCCGGCCATGTACAGCGGCACCGGCGGTCCGGGGACATTGGACACAACCAGGTTGATAGGAGCCAAGTTTCGCGACAGGCCGCTTGCGGTGTACGCCCGCGCGGCCAGCTGCAGCAGCCCGGGTGGTGTGGTCTCGGTGAGTCCCATGATTTGATGCGCGGACAGCGCCTTGGCCATTTCCTTGGCGCTTTGCGTGCTTTCGTGAATGGCCCTAAGCCGCCCGGCCGGGTCCTCGATGTCGGTGGCCAGCGATGCGGTCATCGAGCTGATCTGGTTCCCGACGTCGCTCTGACTGTCGTCGGTGCGGGTGGAGACGGGGATCTGCGCGATCAGCGGTTTGGCCGGCAGCTCACCACGCTTCTGCAGGTATTCCCGGGCCGCGCCGGCCACCAGGGCCAGCACCACATCGTTGAGTTTGACGCCGTACGCGTCCTTGACGGCCTTGGCCCGGGCCAGCTCGACGCGGGCGCCGGTGATGCGCCGGTGCGGGGAGACGGGGGCGTTGAATCGCGTTTTGGGCGCGTCGAAGTAGCGCGCCGGCCTGGTGCCTGGTACGCCCAGGGCGGCGATCTGTTGGCGCACTGTCTGTTCCAGCAGTCGGGCGATGCGGAACGGAGTCATGCCGACATTGAAAAGCGCGCCCACCGCACGTCGTTCCAGGCCGGGGATCTTCGAGCCCACCAGGGATCCGACCGTTTCCTGTTGCGGCGGACGGGGTTCGGGTGTGACGTCCAACAGGATTTCGCCCAGCCCGGCGCCGGAGACGCCGTCGACGATGGCGTGGTGCATCTTGGTCAGCGTGGCGATCCGGCCGCCCTCGACACCCTCGATCACCCAGAGTTCCCAGAGCGGTCGGGCGCGGTCCAGCTTGTAGGACATCAGCCGGCCCACTAGCTCCTCGAGCTCGCGGCGGCGGCCGGGGGCGGGAACGGCGATGCGACGGAGGTGGTAGTCGATGTCGAGATCCTCGTCTTCGACGAACCACGGCCGGTCCAGGCCCAGCGGCGCCCCGGTGACCCGCCAGCGCAACTGTGGCAGCTCCGGCAGTCGCTCGATCAGCATTTCCCGGAGTCGGGCAAAGCTGTAATCAGGGGCATCGCTGGGATCGCAGATGGCCAGCGCACCCACATGCATATGCCATCCCGCAGTTTCTGCAGACCAAAACGCCGCGTCGACGCTCGAAAGCCGCTTCATCCCCTGACCGTAACCTCAGGTCAGGCGTCCTCCAATAGGTCCGGCGTAACTGCCGACTCCGTGTCGGGAATGCCGTCGACCTTCGCCTTGCGATCGGCCATCGACAGCAGTCGCCGAATACGCCCTGCCACAGCATCTTTCGTCATCGGAGGGTCCGCTAGCCGGCCCAGCTCCTCCAGTGAGGCCTGCCGGTGCTCGACGCGAAGTTTGCCGGCCGAGGCAAGATGGTCGGGCACCGTGTCGCCGAGGATCTCCAGCGCCCGCTCCACCCGG
Organism: Mycobacterium numidiamassiliense; assembly: GCF_900157365.1. Lineage (GTDB taxonomy): Bacteria > Actinomycetota > Actinomycetes > Mycobacteriales > Mycobacteriaceae > Mycobacterium > Mycobacterium numidiamassiliense. The sequence goes on from NZ_FUEZ01000004.1 coordinate 3,981,636, forward strand.
GCCGCGGCCGCGACGGCCGCGCGCGCCGACCGGCGCAGGTTGGCGTCGTCGAAATTCGCGAGCCGGTTGGCCGTCGCGCGGACCTCGCGACGCATCCGGCGTTCCTCCCAGACCAGCCGGGTGTCCTGGGCGCCCATCCGAGTGAGCAACGCGCCGATGGCCTCGCCGTCGCGCACCACCACGCGATCGGCACCCCGCACCTCGCGGGCCTTCGCGCTGACCCCGAGCCGGCGGGCCGCGCCGACCAGTGCCAGCGCCGCCTCCGGACCGGGGCAGCTGACCTCGAGCGCCGACGAGCGTCCCGGCTCGGTCAGCGAACCGTGCGCCAAAAACGCTCCCCGCCATGCGGCTTCGGCGTCGCCGATGCTGCCCCCGACCACCTGGGCAGGCAGACCGCGCACCGGTCGCCCGCGCATGTCGAGCAGGCCGGTCTGGCGTGCCAGCGCCTCGCCGTCGTTGGCCACCCGCAGCACATACCGGGTGCTCTTGCGGATACCGCTGGCCGACAACACATGGACGACCGCGCTGTAGCCGTAGAGATCGAAGATGTCCTTGCGCAGCCGCCGGGCGATGTTGCCCAGGTCCACCTCGGCCTCGACGACCACCCGTCCACCCACGATGTGCAGGCCGCCCGCGAACCTCAGCAGGGACGTGACTTCCGCCCGACGCGCGCTGACCGACTTCACCACCAGGCGGCTCAGCTCGTCTTTGACTTCGGTCGTCATCGCCACGCGTCGTCACCCCTTGGTCCGCTGCCAGCCGGTCCGTTCACGCCGGTCTGTGGACTTTCACCGTCTACCCGAATCTCTGCGGTGGCCGTCGCCGAAGGCGCTGCTGGACCCGTACGGCCCGCTCGGACCCCGTCCAGGGCCGCGGCGAGCTTGCCCGGGTCATGTAAAGGTGTACCAGGTCTGGCAACGTCAGCGAAGTGGACCTCGGCCTGCAGCAGTGTTGCGGTGCGGCGCAGTTGCTCGCGATCCCGCTCTCCCGGCACGCGGTCCGCGTCGATGATGATGTCGTGCACGGTGAACCCGGGCGCGTGCTGGGCCAGCACATGCAGATGACGTTCCGCCGAAAAACCGGCCGTCTCCCCCGGCTCCGCCACCAGGTTGAGCACCAGCGCACGCCGTGCAGTGGTGGCCTGCAGGGCCGCGGCGAGTTCGGGCACCAGCACGTGCGGGATCACGCTGGTGAACCACGACCCGGGCCCCAGCACCACCAGGTCGGCGGCCATGATGGCGTCGACGGCCTGCCGGGTCGCCGGCGGGTTGGCGGGCAGCAGCCGCACCCGCCGCACCTTGCCCGGGGTGGTCGCGATCGCGACCTGGCCACGGATCAACCGGAACATCCGCGGGTCGGCCTCCAGCCCGGAGACATCGGCCTCGATCTGCAGGGCGATCGGGCACATCGGCAGCACCCTGCCCTTGACGCCGAGGATGCGGCCGAGCTCGTCGAGCGCGGCGACCGGATCGGCCAGCACCTCGGACAGGCCGGCCAGCAGCAGATTGCCGATCGGGTGTCCGGCCAGGGCGCCGTCGCCACCGAATCGATGCTGCAGAATCGTTGCCCACAATTGCCCGTATGGACTGTCAGATGCCAACGCCGCCAAAGCCATTCGCAAATCGCCCGGCGGCACGACGTCGAGTTCGTTGCGCAGTCGGCCCGACGAACCGCCGTCGTCGGCGACGGTGACGACGGCGGTCACGTAGGGGGTCAGCCGGCGCGCCGCAGACAGCGTCGCATACAAACCGTGTCCACCGCCCAGAGCGACGATGCCCTCGGTGCCTGCTGGGGTCATTCGCGGCCCAGATCCCGATGCAGCACCCGCACCGACAGTTGCGGATTTCCCCCCAGCAGCTGCACCAGTGCCTCGGCGATCGCGACGCTACGATGTTTGCCGCCGGTGCAGCCGATCGCGACCGTCATATAGCGCTTGCCCTCCCGGCGATAGCCGTCGACAACCAGAGATAGCAATCGATGGTATGCGTCGAGGAACTCCGCCGCGCCGGACTGGCCCAACACGTAATCGCGGACCGCCGGATGCTGGCCGGTGTGTGGACGCAACTCGTCGACCCAGTGCGGATTCGGCAGAAAGCGCACATCCATCACCATGTCGGCGTCCATCGGCAGCCCGTACTTGAACCCGAACGACTCGACGGTCACGCTGGTGGATGCGCTGGCGTCCGCGCTGAACGCCCGCTCGATGCTTTCCCGCAAACCCCGCACCGACAGGGTCGACGTGTCGATGATCAGGTCGGCGGTGGCGCGCACGGGAGCCAGCATCCGCCGCTCGGCGGCGATGCCCTCGGCCAGCGTCTGCTGGCCCTGCAGCGGGTGGCTGCGCCGATTCTGTTCGTAACGGCGCACCAGCATGTCGTCGGACGCCTCCATGAACACCACCCGCGGGTTGATGTTGCGGGTGGCCAGTTCGTTGCGCACCTCGTCGAGGTCGCCGGTGAAGCCCCGCGACCGCACGTCCATCACGACGGCCAGCTGGGTGATTCGCGATCCGGCGGCCAGCCCGAAATCCACCATCCGGGTGATCAGCTGCGGCGGCAGGTTGTCGGCGACATACCAGCCGAGGTCTTCGAGCACTTTGGCCGCGGTGCCCCGGCCGGCGCCCGACAACCCGGTCACCAGAACGACGTCGATGCCGGCGGCGCCGTCACCCGAATGGCCTTCGCCGAAGTCGCCCTTGCCCGTCACGAGGAATCTCCGGGTTGCTCGGGTCGCAGTGCCTCGAGGACGGCAGCAGCGGTCGCCACGCCGATGCCCGGAACGGCAGTGATCTGGTCGACGGTGGCCTCCTTGAGGCGGGCTATCGAACCGAAATGGGTCACCAGCGCCTTGCGGCGATGTTCTCCCAATCCTGGCACCGAATCGAGCGCCGACGCGGTCATACGCCTGGATCGTTTGCTCCGATGGTAGGTGATCGCGAACCGATGCGCCTCGTCGCGCACCCGCTGTAGCAAATAGAGCCCCTCGCTGTTGCGCGGCATGATGATGGGGTCCGGCTCCGACGGCACCCACACCTCTTCCAGTCGCTTGGCCAGGCCGATGACCGCGACGTCGGTGATCCCGAGCTCGTCCAGCACCGCGCTGGCCGCGTTGACTTGCGGCGCGCCACCGTCGACGACGAACAGATTCGGCGGGTAGGCGAACCGGCGCGATTTGCCTTCCGGGGAAAGCGTATTCGGGTCGTTCTGGTCACTCAGGTGCCGCACGAACCGGCGCCGGGTCACCTCGGCGATCGAGGCGACGTCGTCGGAGCGGCCCTCTCCGGCGGCTTCCCGGATGCCGAAGTGACGGTAGTCGGACTTGCGCGGCAGCCCGTCTTCGAACACCACCAACGAGCCCACCACGTCGGTGCCCTGCACATGGCTGATGTCGACGCACTCGATCCGCAGCGGTGCATTCGCCAAGCCGAGCGCATCCTGAATATTCTGCAGCGCAGCCGATCTAGCGTTGAAATCGCCGGCCCGCTTCAGCTTGTGTTGCTGCAGAGCGTCTTTCGCGTTGCGTTGCACCGTCTCGGCCAATGCCCGCTTGTCACCGCGCTGCGGCACTCGCAGCGCCACCCGGGAACCGCGCAACCCCGACAGCCAGCTGGTCAGCTCGTCGGCGTTGGACGGCAGGCACGGCACCAGCACCTCGCGCGGAACCGGGTTGGTGGTTTCGTCGGCGGCTAAGTCGGCCGAGGAGCCCAATTCCGCCTGATCACCGTAGAACTGGGTGAGGAACTGCTCGACCAACCGTTCTTCGCCGGATTCGCCTGGATCCCCGGACTTTTCGACGATCCAGCCGCGTTGACCGCGGACCCGGCCGCCGCGCACGTGAAACACCTGCACCGCCGCCTCGAGCTCGTCGTCGGCGAACGCGACGACGTCGGCGTCGGTACCATCGCCGAGCACCACGGCCTGCTTCTCCATGGCCCGCTTGACTGCGCCGAGGTCGTCGCGCAGCCGGGCGGCCCGCTCGAAATCGAGTTGCTCGGCCGCGGCGTTCATCTGCTGCTCCAACTCGCGGGCGAAGCGGTCGGTCTTGCCGGACAGGAAATCGCAGAAGTCCATCACGATCTGGCGATGCTGCTCGGCGCTGACCCGGCCGACGCAGGGCGCCGAGCATTTGTCGATGTAGCCGAGCAGACACGGCCGGTCAATCTGCTTGTGCCGCTTGAACACTCCGGCCGAGCAGGTGCGGGCCGGAAACACCCGGGTGAGCAGATCCAGCGTCTCCCGGATGGCCCAGGCGTGCGAGTACGGGCCGAAATAGCGCACACCTTTGCGCCGCGGACCGCGATAGACCATCAGCCGGGGATACTCCTCGTTGAGGGTGACGGCCAGTACCGGATACGTCTTGTCGTCGCGGTAGCGGACGTTGAAGCGTGGATCGAACTCCTTGATCCAGTTGTATTCCAGCTGCAAGGCCTCGACTTCGGTGTTGACCACCGTCCACTCGACCTTGGCTGCGGTGGTCACCATCTGCCGGGTACGTGGGTGCAGATTGGCGACGTCGGCGAAGTAGGAGGTCAGCCTGCTGCGCAGGCTCTTGGCCTTGCCGACGTAGATGACTCGCCCGTGTGGGTCCCGGAATCGGTAAACACCCGGCTCTACCGGGATGGACCCGGGTGCGGGGCGATACGTGGCGGGATCTGGCACGTATCCAGGCTAGTAGCCGTCATCGACAGGTCCGATGCTGCCGGCGTCCGCGAGCCGTTGGTCGGCGATCGCCTTGATCGTTTCCTGGGTGGTGGAGTTTCCGGTGATGGCGCGCAGGAAATCCTCCCGGCGCAGCCGCCACAGCGTCCCTGCCTGCAGGCACCGCACCGTGGCCGTCCGCGGGACATGGAACAGCAGGGCGATCTCACCGAAGTGCTCGCCCTGCTGCAGCGTCCGGACCTGCCGGCCGTCCACTTCGGCGCCGAAGATTCCCGAGGCGATGAGGAACATGTCCTCGGCGGGCTCGCCTTGCCGCACCACCACGTCGCCGTCGGCGGACTGCAGCGCGACGAGAGCTGAGGCCAGCTGGTTTGCGGCGGCCACGGACAACGGCCTGAATGCCGGCACGTTTCTGATGGCGTCCAGCTCTTCATGGTCAACGGGAGACTGCCGTTCCACCCGCGCCAGGCGCCACAGGGCGTAGACCGCCCCCAGTGCCGCGAAACCGACGGCGAACCAGAGCGTCTCGCGCACACCGATCGCGGCGTTGAGCTGTGCGGCGCACAGGCCGGCGACTCCCGTCACGGTCACGACGATGAGTGCATTGATGCCGACCAGCAGGTCGAGCGATCGCCCCGAGACACTGCGTTGCACCAGCGTGCGTCCACACACCAACTGGTAGGCAAAGCCGATCCCCAGCACGCTCAGGACCGGGAGGGCAACGACCGCGGCCGAGGTGAACGTGAGCACCAACAGCGCCAACGCGGAGCCGACCAGGCTGACCACCAGCGGAAGAGATATCGAGGACCGACCGAGCGACAGGCTGGAGATGCCGCCGATCAGGCCGCCGACACCGACAGCGGCGATCAGCAGCGGAGTCCCGTCGGCGCCCAGGTGCAAAAGGTCGGTCGCGATGCTGGCGACGAGGCTCTGGGCGATGCCGGTCAGGGCCGCGGTGAGTGCCATGACGACGATCACCACCCGGGCGTTCTGCGACCTGCGGAGTACCCCAATACCGCCGGCGAGTTCGGCGAGGACCCGTGAGCGGTCGTTGCCTACCCGGGTGTCTATCCCACTGATGGCGAACAGCGGCCAGGCTCCCAGGACGCAGAGCGCCGCGACGGTCGTCAATGCCCCGGACTGCCCGGAGAACTCGATCGCCACTGCGGCCACACCGGCCCCGACCGAGACGCCGGCAGTCTCGAGAAGGGCCGTGATCGCATTTGCCGCGACCAGCTGGGCCGGCGAGTCCGCGAGCCACGGAAGCAACGCGTCGTTGAGCGCCTTCGGCGCGGATTGGGCGAACCCTTCCAGCGCGATCGCCAGGAACAGCAGCGCGTTGACCGCATGCAGCTCCAGCACCGGAATCACTAGCGCCACTGCGATTCCGCGCACCAAAATGCTGCACGCCAGCACGCGTTCGCGCCGGAAACGTCCCGCCAGCGCGGCGTAGACGGGAGCGCTCATCGCCCCGGTGATCTGCCGGAGGATGATGAACCAGCCGGGGCCGACCGGGCCCAGCTGATCGAAGGTGATGACCAACATCGTCGAAAGCCACGCCACGTTTCCGACGACACCGGCCGCGGTCGACGACACTGACTTGGCGATGTTCGGATTGGCCAGCGCGTCGCGAAATACGGCCCACCGACTTGTTCGTACCGTTACAGATTCGGTCATTTCACCGTCCATCGATTTGCCCGAAGTCGATCTCGCCGGCGTACGCCAGCCGCTGGTTGGCGACGGCGGTGATGGCATCCTCGGCGCTCGTGTTCCCGGAACTCGCCCGCAAGAAGTCTTCGCGGCGCAGCCGCCAGAGCTCACCCGCCTGCGTGCAGCGCACGGTGGCTGTGCGCGGCGCATTGAACAGCAGGGCGATCTCACCGAAGTGGTCGCCGTGATGCAGCGTCCGCACGTGCTGGCCGTCGACGATGGTGTCGAAGAGACCGGAGCTGACGAGAAACATGTCGTCGGCCGGGTCACCTTGTCGGACAACGACTTCGCCCTCGGCGGCGGGTACCGCGACAAGTGCGTCGGCCAGCTGGTTAGCCGCCGCAACGGACAGCGGCCCGAACGCCGCCACGTTTGTGATGGCGGCGAACTCCGCACGATGCGCCGGGGCCTGCTTCTCGACCTGGGTCAGCCGCACCAGGCTGTACACCGCGCCGAGGATCGCCAGGCCGACGGCGATCCGCAGCGTCGCGCGCACTCCCAGGGCGGCGTTCAACTCCGCGGCCAACAGCGCCGAGACCGCGGAGACCGCGACGCCGAGCAACGTGTTGACTCCCACGAGCAGATCCAGTGATCGCCCCGACGCGGTGCTCTGCAGCAAGGTGCGGCTGCTGACTCCCTGGTAGACCATCCCGATGCTGATCACGCTCAGCAGTGGGAGGGCAATGAATTTGCTCGAGACGACCGTGAGGAGGAACAACGCGCCCGCGCACACCAGCAGGCCGATGGTCAGCGCCAGAGACATCGAGCGTCGGCCCAAGGAAAGGCTGGCGATGCCCCCGATGAATCCACCGGCAGTGCCGAACGCGATCAGCACCGGGGTCCCGTCCGCACCGATGTGCAAGAGCTGAGTCGCGATGCTGGTGACGTTGCTGTGCTCGAAGCCGCCGATCACCGCGGTCAACATCAGGATGAGGACGACCGCCCGAGCGTTCGGTAACTTCCGGAGCACACCGAGCCCGCCCGCGAGTTGGCCGAGGAAATGTGAACCGTCGCTGCCGCCGCGGGTATCGACACCCCGGATCGCGAAGAGTGGACCCGCGCCGAGCACCCCGAACACCACCACGATCGCCAACACGACCGTCGGTCCGGACAAATACAAACCCGCCGCGGCCACGCCCGCCCCAACCAGTGCCGCCGCGGTATCGATCAGGGCGGAGAACGCATTCGACGCGACAAGTTGGGCCGGGGTGTCAGCCAGCCACGGCATCAGCGCGTCGTGCAGTGCCCTCGGCGCGGTGTGCGTGAACCCCTCGATGACGATGGGAACGAATAGCAGCACGCTTGGCACGTGAAATTCCAGCACCGGAATCAGCAGGGCCACCGCGACGGCATTGGCGATGAACGACGCGGCCAGTACGCGCTCACGCCGGAACCGGCCCGCCAGTGCGGAATACACCGGAGCGCCGAAGGCGCCGCCGAGTTGCCGCGCCATCAGATACCAGCCTGGGCCGATCGGGCCGAACTGGTCGTAGGTAACGACCAGCAGCGTCGCATTCCACGCCACATGGCCCAGCACGCCGATCGCGATCGCGACTTCGACTTTGACGATGTTCCGATTGGCTAGAGCGTCGCGAACCACAGCCCATCGATTGGGCCGTTTGGGCCGCTCGTCCACGCGCAGAGCGTAGCGCCGTCCGACAAAGGATTGTGAAATTCCGCACGATTCGCCTCAGGCGGAGGTGCCGTTGAGCTGCGCCCTTCTTTTCGCCGCCCAATCGGCCATGGGGAAACCGGGCTTGGTGTCACATGCCGACAGCATCAGCGCCACCCGCGGGACGACGGCCAACCCGTAGTCGCAGGTCCAGTTGGAGCGGGTCATGGTCCACACGAGCACACCATCGGCCGGTGTGGCGAAGTAGCTCAGCCGCATCGGTTGGAAGTCTCCGAGCGGGGCCACGCCGATGGCGTCGCCACGACAATCCGAGACGGCGCTGAAGCCCTTCCAGACCACGTCGTGGGTGTTCAGGTCGTCGCGATAGACGTCGGCCGATTCCGCGTACAGAGCCGGGCCGCCGACGGCATATGCCGACTCGGCGTGGTCGGATGCGCCGGCGGGTATCAGCGGTGAGGCCCTGAAAAGCAGGGCCGCCGCGCACTCCGGTGGCCGAGTGTGGGTGAAGTAGCTGTCCCCCACCGGAATTGCGACCGCGCGCCCGAGCGGGGTTGTGTCGCCATCGTGCAGCAGCAGATCGCGTGCCGGGACCGGCGCAGGCTTGGGCTTGGGCTTGGCGGAGGTGCCGGGCGCGGGCTGGCTGGAGGCCCGGGTCGCCTGCCCGGACACAGACGAGGTGCAGGCGCCCAGTGTCAACGCGACGGCGACTGCTGCGACCGGCGCCCACCGACGACTTGCCATCGGCCGATCGTACGACGATGTCGCCGCGGAAAGTATTCAGTGCGCGCGCAGATCCGGCCGGTAGCGAGCCAGCAGCGACCGGACCGTGTCCATGGCAGCCACCGCCCGGTCCTTGTCGACGGCCTGGATCGCCATCACCGGGACATACTCGTCGTCGGGCAGGTCGACACGTGCCCAGCGGCCGCCAGGGGGAAACGACACATCGACCACCTCGGACCATGGAATCATCCTGTAGCCGAACAGGTTTCGCACCGAGAGGCCGGCGGGTCCGATTCGCAGCGTGGGCCGGGCGAACAACAGCAAGGCCCCTGCGATCACCAGCCCCAGAATGGCCATTGCCACCTGGTCGGCGGTTTGGAAGATCACGCCGCTGGCCCCATTCTTGAGCAGGAAGCCGACCGCGATATGCACCACCGCGATCAGAAACGCTGCGGCATAAACGAATATCGGGGTCAGGTGCGGACGCAGTTCGACATCCCACGCGTCATGGGACGCCGGGCTCACGACCGAATGCGTAGGTCTCGTAGGGTCAGCGCGGCGGTCAGGGCCGCCCCGGCCGCCTGTGCTCCCTTGTCCTCCGCGGACGACGGAAGCCCGGCCCGATCCAACGCCTGCTCCTCGGTGTTGGTGGTGAGCACGCCGTTGCCCACCGGTGTCGATGTGTCCAGGGAGACCCGGGTCAGGCCCTGGGTCACCGCGTCGCAGACGTATTCGAAATGCGGTGTGGCGCCCCGGATCACGACACCGAGCGCGACGACGGCATCGTGGTTGCGGGCCAGCTCCTGGGCCACCACCGGGATCTCCACGGCCCCGTGCACACGGACCACCGTCGGGTTGTCGATGCCCGACTCCGTGGCCACCTTGCGGGCACCGGCCAGCAGCGCCTCACAGATGGTGCTGTGCCACGAGCTGGCGACGATGCCGAGGCGCAGATCAGACGCGTCCACTGCCGCGACTTGCGGCTCGCCGCTTCCGCTCACTTGCGCCCCTCCTCAGCATCGCTGCGCGCTGCATCGTCGCGGATGCGGCCGCTCACAGGGCGCCGCCGAATTCGCCTGGCAGATGGACGGATTCGTGAAATTCGTCCAGCCCGGCCAAGTCGTGTCCCATCTTGTCGCGTTTGGTCATCAGGTAGCGGATGTTCTCGGCGTTGGCCCGTACCGGCAGCGAGACGCGCTCGATGATGTGCAGTCCGTAGCCGTCCAGCCCGACCCGCTTGGCGGGATTGTTGGTCAGCAGCCGCATAGAGCGGACCCCCAGGTCGACCAGGATCTGCGCGCCGATTCCGTAATCCCGCGCGTCGGCGGGCAACCCGAGCTTGAGGTTGGCGTCCACGGTGTCTTCGCCGGCGTCCTGCAGCTGGTAGGCCTGCAGTTTGTGCATCAGGCCGATGCCGCGCCCCTCGTGACCGCGCATGTACAACACCACGCCGCGGCCCTCGCGCGCGACCATCGCCATCGCGGCGTCCAGCTGAGGTCCGCAATCGCAACGGCGCGAGCCGAACACGTCGCCGGTCAGGCACTCGGAGTGCACGCGGACCAACACGTCGTCGCCCTCGCCGTTCGGGCCCGGGAGGTCGCCGCGCACCAACGCCACGTGTTCGACGTCCTCGTAGATGCTGGCGTAGCCGATGGCGCGAAACTCCCCGTGCCGCGTCGGGATGCGGGCTTCGGCGATGCGCGCGATGTGCTTCTCGTGCTTGCGCCGCCACTCGATGATGTCGGCGATGGTGATCAGCGCAAGGTCGTGTTCGTCGGCGAAGACCCGGAGTTCGTCGGTCTGGGCCATGGCGCCTTCGTCCTTCTGGCTGACGATCTCGCAGATCGCGCCGGCGGGTTGCAGCCCCGCCATGCGGGCGAGGTCGACCGCGGCCTCGGTGTGGCCGGGCCGACGAAGGACGCCGCCGTCCTTGGCGCGCAGCGGAACCACGTGACCGGGACGGGTGAAGTCGTTGGCGACGCTGGTGGGGTCGGCCAAGAGCCGCATCGTGGTGGCCCGATCGGACGCCGAGATCCCGGTGCCCACACCATTTCGCGCATCGACGGTCACGGTGTAGGCAGTGCCGTGCTTGTCCTGGTTCACCGCGTACATAGGCAGCAGTCCCAGCCGGTCGCAGATCTCCCCGTCCAGCGGCACGCAAAGATAGCCCGAGGTGTAGCGGACCATGAAGGCCACCATCTCCGGGGTGGCTTTCTCGGCGGCGAAGATCAGGTCGCCCTCGTTCTCGCGATCCTCGTCGTCGATGACGACCACGGCCTTACCCGCCGCTATGTCGGCAACCGCCCTTTCGACGGAGTCCAACCTGGTCATCCCTGCTACCTTGCTGTCGCACCGGGTCACACGCGAAGCACGTGTTGCTCTCAGTATGAACCACGACGCCCCCGCAGTTATTGCCGCGGTTTTCGGCGAGACGATACCCGTCACGCGCACCGCACCGCCGCGGCGAGCTCTGGGAGTGCATCTCGGGCCGCCGGAACGCCCTGCCCAGCGAAATCGCCCGGCAACGGAGACGTCTCGATTGCGTCGCATGCCGGTATCGACGCGTTTAGCGCCGGTTGTCGTGGGGAATCGATGGTGGCATGAAAACTGCTATGCGAACGGGGCCGTGGTTACGCCTGTGTACGGGCGTGCTGGCGGCCGGTGGTGTTGCCGCGTCCACTCTCGGGCTGGCCGCGGGGGTCGCGCAAGCGGCGCCTTCTCCTGTCCCCACGTATCACTGGTGCCCGGGTGATCAGTGGAACGAGTCCTGGGGTCCGTATCAGAACTGGAACACCTGCCACGACTGGGAAGGGAACAACCCGGCCGGTTGGGGAGCGCCCCCGTGGGCGCCCCCGCCGCCGCCTCCGCCGCCGTGGGCGCCGTGGGCCCAGATCGTCTGGAACCCGGGTGCGAATCATTGGGGCTACTGGAACGGCCCTGTCTGGATCCCGGTGTAGCCGGACGTCGGACCTGAGTGAGTGAAAGCAGGTCGCGGCGGCTCGAGGGGGCCGCCCGCGGCCTGTTTTCCGTTTGACGGGCAAGGCTACGCGGCGGGCTCGCGACGTTGATACACCGTCACTCGATCTCGCTGGGGCCACCATTTCACCGGTTGACGGGAATCAATTTCCGTCCAGTCTCTATCGATAATCATGTGCATCGCGTCATTGCCGTTGGCACCGCCAGGTCCCTCGCCGATGTAAATGACACGTTGTCCTTGGTAGGCCAGCAATGTCCGCTGGCCGACATCCTGGCCGTGGGGCGGCCACGAGAGAAATAGCGTCCGGTCGGAGTGCAGCGCCACGGCCTCGGCGCAGTCCCTCGCACAGACGTCGGCATAGAGGTCCTCGCCATGCCAACCATTGACGTGCAACATCGCGCCCGGCTTCAGGTCGTAGCACACGACGTCCACACCGAGCTGTCCAAGCACATAGGCCCAATAACCAGTCCCCGCAATAGGATCGACCAGGCCGTTGTGCGCGTGCTGGGCTACGAACTCCACGGTCTCGGGGTCGGGAATACTCCAGCTGTACTTCCTGACGAGCGCTTGCCGGTTCGGCGAACGGGCCAGGTTCTCTTGGACCGTGCGCTTGAGGTCGTAGAACCCGACCACCGGGCCGCCCCCGAGGCGTGTGTCGGTCTCAACGGAATCCTTGACCGTGTCCCAATACGGATTGTCGATGGCCATTCGAACGTCCTTATGTTGCGCTTCTGAACTAATGTGGCTTCAGGTCGTGTCGCCCCGAGGTCGGGCAGGTTAAATCGGCTATCCGCGATTGTCTGCCGTGCCGCCGACGCGGTTAGCCGCAACCCGTCGTCCGCCTGCTGGGCTGCCTTCATTGCGCTGTTCGGCAGGTGTGGGTCCGCGCCGGTGAGCCGGTGAGCCCCTACGCAGGGCCACGCTTTCACAATCCCTGTACCCAGGAGTTGAGCATTCGTTAATTCAGTGAGCTGGATCAAACGGACCACGTTGGGCGATGGGACGGAGCAGAATCCGAATTCGTAGGGCCCAAACTTGGAGTACGTGAATTGGATGAAAAGAATGAAGAAAATCATAACTTGCGCTTCAATCGTATCTTTCGGCTTCTGTGCATCAATATTTCTCCCGGCCGGATCGGCTCACGCTGACCTCTGCCCGTATCCCGGCGTTGGGTCCGGTGGCGGCGCTTTGTTCGGGCAGGGCGGCTTCTGCGACTACCCGACCGAGATCAACGGCTCGCATATGCATTGCGAGGCAGGTGGTTTCGGCGTCAACGGCATTCTCGGTGCCGCTAACGGCGGCGGTAGCTTCGCATTCGGTGGCGCCGGTATCGGCGCTCTTAGTTGTACGTGGCGCTGTCCAGACGGCGCGATGGCACCGGCACCTAACCCGCCAGGGTTGTGGAGGGAATACATGGTGGTGATGAACTCTACGAATTTCTGCAAGGACCACATGGCACCGAACGGTTTTTGGGGTGAACCGGTTTTAGCGACTGAGGGAGTCCCGCCAGATGAGCGACCAACGGAAGCACCGGAAATACCGGGACGACCGATCCCGAAACCGGGACCACCAGCACCCGCGTTGCAAGTAACACCGGGGATACCAGGAGCGCTAACACCAGGGATACCGAATCCGTAATGGACCGGCAGGCAGCGTGGATTGCGTGTATGGACTGCCACTGTAGGGTTTGAGATCTTTGATTTTATGCCCATCAGCTGGGCTTATGCGCTATGCGCCGCTCAACAGAGCGCGCGGGCCACGTTGATGGACGAGGCGACGCAGTTGGCTCGCCGCGTTAATACACTGCTGTGGCCACCATTTCCGTCGTCGCCGGTGCCCAATGCAGCAAACCGTTGACGCCCTCCATGATTGGCGTCGCCGGGCTGCTGACCTAGCCGCTACCAACTGTGTTGCGGCAGTGGGGTATTCGAGAATGCGCTCAGTCCCGTAGCGCGCGTCCCTGCGCGTCCGGAACCTTGCCCAGAAGGATCATGATTCCGTCGACGAACGGCCACAAGGCGCCGATTCCGAGGGTGCAAACGGACACCAGGAGTTGCACGATGCCGATGGTTGTGTAGCCGAGGTAAAAACGACCTATCCCAAAACCGCCCACGAAAATCTGCAGCAAACCCGCCACCAACTTGCTCTTGTCCGACAGTGGCTGGCCCGAGGGGCCGACCCCATGCGCGGGCCCGCCGTTCGGGTCCGGGTACCGGCCGGGCGTCGGTGCGTGACTCGTCATATTTGTTCTCTCTCTATTGAATGCTTCCGGATTCGGTGCGCTGGATGCTCTGCGTGCCGTGGTCGGTTGGGGCAGCCACGGACACCGGCCGGTGGCCGGTCTCGGCAATACTCAGCGCGATGCCTTGGAGCATTCTCAAAACATCCTTGGAATACGCAGCTTCAGTGACCACGCTCCTTCTCGCCGCGGCGCTATTTCTTCAAAAGGAGCCGCTCAACATACTTGGCGATGACGTCCACTTCGAGGTTCACCCGGGTGCCGACGGGTGCGCTGCCCAGGGTGGTCAGCTCCCGAGTCGTCGGGATCAGCGACACCTCGAACCAGTCCCGCGGTGCGGCACCAAGGCCGGAGACCGTCAAAGAGATCCCGTCGACGGTGATCGACCCCTTCTCGACGACGTAGCGCGCGACCTCGGCGGGGATCTCGATGCGCACCACCTCCCAGTTCTCGGACGGCGCCCGGGCCACGACCTGGCCGGTGCCGTCGACGTGCCCCTGCACGATGTGCCCGCCGAGCCGGCTGTTGACGGCCGCGGCGCGCTCCAGGTTCACCCGGCTGCCGGGCTCCAGCGCGCCCAGGTTGGACCGGTTCAGGGTCTCGGCCATCACGTCGGCGGTGAATTGCCCGTCGGCCAGCAACTCGGCGACCGTCAGGCACACGCCGTTGACGGCGATCGAGTCGCCATGGCCGGCGTCCGCGGTGACGACGGGTCCGCGAATGGTCAGGCGCGCCGCGTCGTTGAGGACATCCCGGCCGGTGACCTCTCCGAGTTCCTCGACAATTCCGGTGAACATCGCACCAGGCTAATTGGCCGGCGCTCTGGCTGGTGAGCGGCCACTACAGAGGCGCCAGACCCTCGCGCCCGGCGGCGCTGCGGGCCCCGCGTTCCCGGGTCCGGTTACCGGCACCCTCTACGATGCAGGGTATGCAGACTCGCCGCCGTCTATCGGCCGTCCTCGTCTCCTTCATCTTCGCCACCGCCTTGATCGCCGGCTGCTCGTCCGGCTCGCAGCAGAGCGGCGGACCGTTGCCCGATGCCACCACATTGGTGAAGCAATCCGCCGACACGTCCAAGAACGTCAAGAGCGCGCACCTGGTGCTGTCGGTCCAGGGCAAGATTCCCGGGCTGCCGATCAAAACGCTGAACGGTGACCTCACCCTCACGCCGAGCACTGCGGCGTCGGGCAATGCCCTGCTGAGTTTGGCGGGCTCGGACATCGACGCCCAGTTCGTGGTCTACGACTCGGTGCTGTACGCCACGCTCACCCCGAACAAGTGGAGCGATTTCGGTAAGGCCTCCGATGTGTACGACGTCTCGGCGATCCTGGCCCCGGACACCGGTGTGGCCAACGTGCTGGCGAACTTCACCAACGCCAAGGCTGAGGGCCGCGAGACCATCAACGGGCAGAGCACCATCAAGATCAGCGGAAACGTCTCGGCGGATGCGGTGAACAAGATCGCGCCGTCCTTCGCCGCGTCGCAGCCGGTGCCGAGCACCGTCTGGATTCAGGAGTCGGGCGACCACCAACTGGTCCAGGCCAACCTGCAGAAGAGCTCGGGCAACAGTGTCCAGATGACCTTGTCGAATTGGGGCCAGCCGGTCACGGTCACCAAGCCTCCGGTGAGCTGATGATTTCGCGAGCAGGACGCGGAGTCGCGATCGGCGCCGGCAGCCTCGCCGTACTGCTGGGCGCCCTTGACGCCTACGTCGTCGTCACGATCATCCGCGACATCATGCGTGACGTCGGGATTCCGGTTAACCAACTGCAGCGCATCACCTGGATCATCACGATGTACCTGCTGGGTTACATCGCCGCCATGCCGCTGCTCGGCCGGGCTTCGGACCGGTTCGGCCGCAAGCTGCTGCTGCAGGTCAGCCTGGCCCTGTTCATGGTCGGCTCGGTCGTCACGGCGCTGGCCGGGCACTGGGGCGACTTCCATATGCTCATCGCCGGCCGCACCATCCAGGGCGTGGCCAGTGGCGCGTTGCTGCCGGTCACGCTGGCCCTGGGCGCCGACCTGTGGGCACAGCGCAACCGTGCCAGCGTGCTGGGCGGTATCGGTGCCGCGCAGGAGCTCGGCATGGTGCTGGGTCCCCTCTACGGGATCGCCATCGTCTGGTTGTTCCACGACTGGCGGTACGTGTTCTGGCTCAACGTCCCGCTGACCCTGATCGCGATGGTGATGATCCAGTTCAGCCTGCCGTCGCGGGATCGCGCCGAAGCGCCGGAGAAGATCGACATCGTCGGTGGCGTGTTGCTCGCGGTGGCGCTGGGCCTGGCAGTGGTCGGGCTCTACAACCCAGCGCCCGACGGCAAGCAGATACTGCCCAGCTATGGGGCCCCGTTGGTGATCGGCGCGATCGCCGTCGGCGTGGCGTTCATCATCTGGGAGCGCTTCGCACGCACCAAGTTGATCGAGCCGACCGGGGTGCACTTCCGGCCGTTCCTGGCCGCGCTGGGCGCATCGCTGTGCGCGGGCGCGGCCCTGATGGTGACGCTGGTCGACGTGGAGCTGTTCGGCCAGGGCGTGCTGCAGATGGATCAGACCCGGGCGGCCGGGTTGCTGACGTGGTTCCTGATCGCGCTGCCGATCGGGGCCGTGCTGGGTGGGCTGATCGCCACCAAGATCGGCGACCGGGTCATGACCTTCGTCGGATTGCTCATCGCGGCGTACGGCTACTGGCTGATCCACTACTGGCGGCTGGACGTGCTGAACCAGAAGCACGACGTCTTCGGGTTGTCCCTGCCCGTGTTGCATGTCGACCTACTGGTGGCCGGCGTGGGGCTTGGCCTGGTGATTGGACCGCTGACGTCGGCAGCATTGCGCGTCGTTCCCCCGGCCCAACACGGAATCGCCTCGGCCGCAGTCGTAGTGGCCCGCAATACCGGCATGCTGATCGGGATCGCCGCGCTCAGCGCCTGGGGGCTGTACCGCTTCAACCAGATCGTGGCCGGCCTGTCCGCCGAGATCCCGCCGGACGCCACCCTGCTGGAACGCATTGCCGCCCAAGCGACCCTGTACCTGAAGGCATTCGCCGGCATGTACGGCGACATCTTCGCGGCGACCGTCGTGATCTGTGTGGTGGGCGCGCTGCTGGGTCTGCTTCTGGGCAGCCGCAAAGAACACGCCGACGAGCCGGAAGTGCTTGAGGAGCAGACGGTCTCGCTCGGCGAGCGTTAGCCGCTGTTCGGCACCAGGCTGAGCAGCAGATCCGGACCGATCCGGTCGGTGCCGTCGAACTGCCAGCGCAAAGCCTTGGCGATGGTCGGCACCCCCACGTCGTCGACGGCGGTTATGGGGCCGCCCAACAGGATTGGCGCGACGTAGACGAGGATCCGGTCGATCAGCCCGGCCCGCAGGAAGGCTCCGGCGAGGGTGGGGCCGCCCTCCAGCAGAACATCGGTGCGGTCCGCAAGCGCTTGTAAAACCTCCGCGGGATCGTGAGTCCGAATCACCATCGTCCGCGAATCGTCGTTGAGAACCTTTGCCTCTGAATGTATTTCGCGCTTGCCGACCACGATGCGCAGTGGTTGTTTGTCGGCCAGCGAGCCGTCGGGAAGCCGGGCGGTCAGTGCCGGATCGTCGGCCAGCACGGTGCCGGTGCCGACGATGATCGCGTCCGACACCGCCCGGCGGCGATGCAGGTCCAGGCGTGAGGCCTCGCTCGAGATCCACTGGCTCGAGCCGTCGGCGGCCGCGCTGCGGCCATCGACACTGCTGGCGTATTTCCACGTGACATGCGGCCGCCCGGTCCGTTGCTTGTGCAGCCACTCGCGCAGTGGTCCGGCCACCACCTCGTCGCGCAGCACTCCTGACCGCACCTGCACGCCCGCTTCCGAAAGCCGGTCCGCCCCGCCGGCCGCGATCTTGTTGGGATCGCTGACCGCATAGACCACGGTCGCCACACCGGCTTCGAGCAGGGCGTCCACGCACGGCGGCGTCTTGCCATGGTGGTTGCACGGCTCCAGGGTCACCACCGCGACGCCGCCTGCGGCCAGCCGCCCCGCGCGCCGCAGCGCCAGCACCTCGGCATGGTCGCCACCGGCCGGCGCGGTGCCGCCTGCCCCGACCACTTGACCGTCGCGGTCCAGGATGACGGCCCCGACCGGCGGATTCGGATACGTGGAGCCCTTGACCTGGCGAGAGTGCTCGATGGCCAGACGCATCGCTGCTTCGATGCCGGGTTCCTCCACGCTCATCCGCGTAGGTGTGGCGACGCGGCCGCGGCCTGACGTCGCAATGCCTCGACGGCGGCCTCCGGGTCCTGTGCGCCGTAGACGGCGGAGCCGGCGACAAAACAGTCCACGCCCGCCTCTGCAGCCTGCTCGATGGTGTCGGCGTTGATGCCGCCGTCGATTTCGACGAGGATCGTCAGCTCCCCCGCGTCGACCAATTTGCGGACAGTACGCACTTTTGAAAGCACGTCGGGGATGAAGTGCTGGCCGCCGAAGCCGGGCTCGACCGACATGATGAGCAGGGTGTCGAAGTGCGGCAGGATTTCCAGATACGGCTCCAGCGGCGTCTTCGGCTTCACGCTGATTCCAGCCTTCGAGCCCGCGGCGCGGATGTCGCGGGCCACTCCGACCGGATTGTCGGTGGCCTCGGCGTGGAAGGTGACGTTGTAGGCGCCCGCTTCGGCGTACGGCGGTGCCCACCGATCCGGATTGTCGATCATCAAATGGCAGTCCATCGGGATGCGAGTTGCGGCCAGCAGGCTCTCGACGACCGGCAAGCCGATGGTCAGGTTCGGCACGAAATGGCCGTCCATCACGTCGACGTGCAACCAGTCGGCACCGGCCACGGCGGCCGCCTCGTCGGCGAGCCGGGCGAAGTCGGCGGCCAGGATCGATGGCGCTATCAGGGGTCCCGCGATGCTGCCAGGCATGTGCGACAGCGTACTGAGCCCCGCCGCGGGGTGCTCACGTCAGTCGCTGCTACCCCGCTTCGCGGCGCAGCGCCGCCGCGACGGGGTTCTTCGTGTCGCCGCCGCGCTACCCCGCTTCGCGGCGCAGCGCCGCCGCGACGGGGTTCTTCGTGTCGCCGCCGGGCTACCCCGCTTCGCGGCGCAGCGCCGCCGCGAACATGGCGTCGGTGCCGTGCCGGTGCGCCCACAGCTGGACGTAGGGCCCCCCGCCGAAGGTCGCCGGCTCGAACAACGGCCGGGCATCCAGCGCGGACACCGGATGACGGCGCAGCGCGTCGGCGACGACGCCGACGGTTTCGGCGAGGTGCGGCGAGCAGGTCGCGTAGAGCACCACACCCCCGGGCCGGGTGAGCGTGATCGCGGCGGCCAGCAGCTCGCGCTGCAGCTTGGCCAGCGTCGACACATCCGCAGGCTGACGCCGCCACCGCGCCTCGGGGCGGCGCCGCAGGGCGCCCAGCCCGGTGCAAGGCGCGTCCACGAGCACGCGGTCGAAGGTCGGCTCCAGGCCGGTGTCCCGCCCGTCGACGCGCAGCACCTCGACCGGGAGGCCTCGAGTGTTCTCGACAACCAGATCGGCGCGAGCGGGCGCCGGCTCGATCGCCGTGACCCGGGCGCCGGACTCGGCGCCGATCGCGGCCAGCAGTGCGGTCTTGCCGCCCGGCCCGGCGCAGAGATCGAGCCAGCGTCCGCTGTCCCCTTCGACGGGTGCCAGGGCCACGGCGCGGGCCACCAACTGGCTACCCTCGTCCTGAACCAGGGCCTGGCCGTCGCGCACCGCCGCCAGCCGTCCGGGGTCACCGCCCGGCAGGTAGACGGCATACGGCGAGTACCGGCCGACGGTTCCGCCCACCGCATCGGCCAGCTCGCCTGCGGTCAGCACCCCGGGCCGCGCCGCCAGGTGCACTTGCGGGCGTTCGTCGTCGCTGGCCAGCAGGGCCCCCAGCTCTGCCGCATCGGCGCCCAGCGCGTCGGCGAACGCCTGGGCGATCCATCGTGGGTGGGAGTGTACGAAAGCGGCGTGCCCGATCGGATCCGAAGACCGGTCGGGCGCCAACTCGTCGACCCACGACGACGCGTCGCGCCCGGAGATCGTGCGCAGCACGCCGTTGACGAAACCCGCTCGCGCCGAATCGAATTCGATGCCCGCCTGTTCGACGGTGGTGGAGACCGCTGCGTGTGCGTCGACCCGGGTGCGCAGCAGTTGGTAGGTGCCGAGCCGCAGCAGATCGAGCAGCGCAGGATCGATCGCCTCCGGGGGCCGTCCGGCGGCCGCTCCGATGACCGCGTCGAGCAGGCCGCGGGTGCGGCAGGTGCCGTAGGTCAGCTCGGTGGCGAAGGCCGCGTCGCGGCCGGTGATACCCCGGTCGCGCAGCAACGCGGGCAACGCCAGGTTCGCGTACGCGTCGCGCTCGCTGACGGCGCGCAGCACCTGCAACGCGGCCGCGCGCGCCGGATCGAGCGGCCGGCGCCGTCTTGGCGGGGAAGGCCTGCGCTGCTTCGGGTTTGGGCTCATGATGCGCGGGCGGCGTCGTCCAGCCGGGCGCCGCGCGCCCAGTCGACCGCGTTCATCAGCTTCTTGCCGGGCGGCTGAATCTGGTTCAGCCGCACAGGATCCGAGCCGGTGCCGATCCAGACGTGCTTACGATCGACGTGAATAGCGCCGGGCGCCAAGGATTCCGCGACACCTGGGTCGACGAGCACCGGCCCGAGTTTGACGCGCAGATCACCGATCTGGGTCCAGGCGCCGGGGTTTGGCGTGACGGCACGGATGCGACGCTCCACCACCTGCGCCGGCAGCTCCCAGTGCACCCGGGCCTCCTCGACGGTGATCTTCGGCGCGATGCTGACTCCGTCGGCCGGTTGCGGTCGCGGTGTCAGCGTCCCGTCGGCGACGCCGTCCAGCGTGGCCGACAGCAGTGCCGCACCCGAAAGGGACAGTCGCTCAAGTAGATCGCCCGCGGTGTCGGTCGGGCGGATCGTCTCTGTGACGACGCCGTAGACCGGCCCCGAGTCGAGGCTCGGCTCGATCTGGAATGTCGTCGCCCCGGTGATGGCGTCCCCCGCGGCGATGGCGGCTTGCACCGGTGCCGCTCCGCGCCAGGCGGGCAGCAACGAGAAGTGCAGGTTGATCCAGCCCCGCGGCGGCACCGCGAGTAAAGCCTCGCGCAGCAGCGCGCCATAGGCCACCACGGCGCAGCAGTCCGGCGCGATCTCCGTCAGCCCTTTGACGAACTCTTCGGAGTTGGGGCGCGACGGTTGCAGCACGTGGATGCCGTGGTCCAGTGCCATCCGGGCCACCGGCGACGGCTCCGGCTTGCCGCGCCGCCCGGAAACGGCGTCGGGCCGCGTCAGAACGGCGACGACCTCATGGTGAGGCGAGTCGATGAGCTGACGCAGCGAGGGCAGCGCAGGTTCCGGAGTGCCGGCAAAGACGAGACGCACCGACCCAGTCTAGGAAGTTCCCAACCCCTTCGACGCGCCCTGGCCAGAACATAGTCGACGTGTACTATTGCTAATGCATACTATTTCTTGTAGTTACCAACAAGGCACTGCTGACGACAACGATGTCCGGTGCGCAGCCGTTACCTCTCAAGGAGGTCTGATGACTCTCGACTCCACCATCCCCGCTGACCACAAACTGGCGGCCACCCACCGGGGCATTTGGGCACTGGGCGACTACGCGCTGATGGCCGAGGAAGTGATGGCACCGTTAGGCCCAATCTTGGTCAGGGCCACCGGTATTGGACCCGGCGTTCGAGTCCTTGACGTCGCTGCGGGCTCAGGCAACATCTCGCTGCCGGCCGCGAAGACGGGCGCGGAAGTCGTGTCCACCGACCTCACCCCGGAGCTGCTGGACCGGTCCAAGGTCCGGGCCGAGGCGCAGGGTTTGACGATCGACTATCGCGAGGCCAACGCGCACGCCCTGCCGTTTGGCGACGGCGTGTTCGACGTCGTGATGTCGGCGATCGGCGTGCAGTTCGCCCCGGACCATCAGCGTGCGGCCAACGAGCTGGTCCGCGTCTGCCGTCCCGGCGGGACGATCGGGGTGATCAGCTGGACCCGGGAAGGATTCTTCGGGCAGATGCTGGCCACTATCCGGCCATATCGGCCCAGCCTGTCGCAGGCCGTGCCCCCGGCCGCGCTGTGGGGACGTGAGAGCTACGCTGCCAAGCTGCTGGGCCCTCGGGTCCAACGGGTCGCCACGACGCGGGGGCTGTTGCCGGTCAAGCGATTTGACCGCGCCGAGGCCGTGCACAAGTACTTCAAGAACCACTACGGCCCGACGATCGAGGCGTATGCGAACATCGGCCACAATCGAGTGCTGGCCGCCGAGCTCGACGCCCAACTCGTCGAACTCGTGCGCGAGTATCTGACCGACGGTGTGATGGGCTGGGAGTACCTGTTGCTCACCGCGGAAAAACGATGACTGGTCCTACAGGTCGATGTCGAGCCCCGCGTCGGGTTCGCCGCCGGCGGCGGTGAACGACGTGAGGGCCCGCACCAGTCCGTGCCGGTCCGCCGCGGGCATCTTCTCTACGATTTCCGCAATCTCGGCGCGCCGGTAGGCGGTGACGCGGCGAACGACGTCGCGGCCGCGTTTGGTCAGTGTCGCGAGCAGTTCGCGCCGGGACGTGGGGTGCGGGAGGCGATCGATCAGTCCGGAGGCGACGAGGCGGTCGACCATGCGGCCGGTGGCCGACGGCTGCACGCCGAGCAGGTTGGCCAGCGTCGCCAGGTTGATCGGCCCCCGATTGGAGAGGATCACCAGCGTCCGGAACTGCGCCATGGTGATGGAGTCGTCGACCTGCGCGATGGAGCGAACCGACATGCCCACCAGCAGCCGCGAGGCCGTCAACAAAGCATCGGTGATGACGTCGAGCGACTCGTTGGCTTCCGTCGCATTTTCCGTCGGCATCAAGGCACCCCTCTCCCGGGTCGTTTTCCGGGCGTCGCGGGCTGAAACCAGGAAGTGTACAGCCTTCCCAATGTCGTAAGAAGTAATTGTTTCTCATGCATACTATCGTCGCCTGGACGGATTCGCGCGACGACATCGCCCAGGCACGACGGGCGCCTTCGCCGCAGCGGTCGGGCTGGGCCTCTCGCGACGGTCGTCGCGCTTCCGGCGGTGGCGGCAGCCGACAGTAGGACGCAGACATATGACATCTGGAGTCTGACCAGTACCGCGCTGAATATCACCGGCCACGACAAAGCCAAGGACTACAACACGGTACCGGCAGACAAGCTCCCGCAGGACAAGGTCATTCCACCGGGCAAAAATCTGCAGATAACCGTGGCGATAGGGCAAGGGCTGATCACAAACTTCGCGGGCAGCCAGCCGGCCCAGCAAGGGGGTACGCAGTGTGCGTTCCCGGAGACACGCGGATCACCGCATGCGGGGTAACCAGCGGCAACAACGTCCAAGCCCTGGCCGACGCGCCGGGTACGACCATCAACGTCCCCGCCTCCGATACGCAGAAGCAGACCGAGCTCAGGTCGGCGTTCTGCGACCATCCGTATCGCCAGACTCTGCAGATCCAGTGCAAGGACTTCGCCGGCGCCAAGCTCGTCATCGCGGGGAACACGACCTGGACCCGGCCGGCCGGTAGATGAAAAGCGCAGCTGGACAACAGAATTGCAGCGCGCCAAGTCGCTCTAACCGATGTGCAGCGGGTCGATCTGAACCCGCACCGGCTCATGCGCTTGCCGCGCACTGAGCACACCGACACCGCGGCGCAGGCTCGCGGCCAGCGCCAGACCCTCCTCCCGCGGCACCCGCACCAACATCCGGATCACCGGCACGCCGGGCGGGGTGGCGGCGGGCCGGCGCGCCCCCGTCGGCAGGTCGACCGGGCCGAGCCGCTCGGCGCCGTCGGGCAATCGGGCCTCGTCCAGCAATGCCGCCACCGCGTGGGCGGAGCCGTCGATGGCGGCCATGTGCACACTGGGCGGCAGCCCGACTTCGGCGCGAGCCGTCAGGTCGGCCTCAGCATGGCCCACCGGATCCCACCGGATCAGGGATTGCACTGTGGGAATCGATGATTCGGCGATCACCGTCACCACACCGCCATCGCCGCGGGCACGGACCAGTGCGGCGGCCGTCATCCAGCGCCACAACGCATCCTCCGCGGCGCGCAGGTCTTGGCGTCCCAACAGCGCCCAGGTGTCCAGCAGCAGCGCCGCCCCGTAACCGCCAGCGGCGCGGGGTTCGGCGCCGGGGGTGGCGACGACCAGGGCCGGACGACCGGCGACCTCGGCGACGATGGAGTCGCCCGCCGAGGTGATGACCGGAGTACCGGCGAACGCGCGGCCGAGCTCTTCGGCGGTGCGCCGGGCCCCGACGACCACCGCGCGCACCGCGTCCGACCCGCAGCGTGTGCACCGCAGCGTCGACTCGGCGCGGCCGCACCAGCGGCAGACCGCACCCGGTCCGTATTCCTGTAGCGACAACGGGCCGGTGCAGTGCCGGCAACGGGCGACGGTCCGGCAACGCCCGCACGCCAGCGAAGGGATGTAGCCACGCCGTGGCACCTGGACGAGCACGGGCGCCTCGGCCTCCAGCGACGCGCGGGCGGCCCGCAGCGCGATGGACGGAATGCGCGCGGTGCGAGCCGCCGGGTCGCGCTCGTCGTCGTAGCCGGTGTCGTCGAGCGCGATCACCCGCGGCGTCCGGGCTCGTACCACCGGGCGGGTGGCGACGAGGTCCTGCGCCCACCCGCTGCGCACCAGGGCGTGAGCTTCGGCGGTCCGGGCGTAGCCGCCGATCAGCGCCGCGCACCGCGCTTGATGTGCCCGCAGCATCGCCACTTCCCGCGCGTGCGGGTAGGGCGCCCGCGGTTCGGCCAGGCTGTCGTCGGCGTCGGCCCACACCATGACCAGACCCAGGTCGTTGAGCGGCGCGAACACCGCGCTACGGGTCCCGATCACCAGCCGCGCCGTGCCCCGCAGCGCGGCCAGCCAACGCCGGTAGCGCGCGGCGGGCCCCAGCCCGGCCGACAGGGCCACGACGCTGTTCTCGTCGATCCGAGCTGTCGCGGCCCGCGACAGCTCGTCCAGATCGCGTTGATCGGGCACGATGGCCAGCACCGACCGTCCGGCGCGAATGGTTTGCGCGGCGGCCTCGGCGAATCGCTCCGCCCACAGCTCTCCCGGCAGCGCCTGCCAGACACCGCGCGCGGCACGCGACTCGGCCAGGGCCGCCAAGAATTGGCCGCCGCGGCCGTACAGGTCCCACGGCGACGGGTCGACGGGCCCCGGCAGTGCCGGCCCCGACGGCGCCACCACGGGCTCGCGCTCCACCCTGGCGTGCCGGGGCGGTACCGCCAGCCGCAACACATCGGGCCGCGTCCCCGCGTAGCGAGCCGCCACGGCATCGACCAGTCGCCGGATCTCGGTGGTGAGCACCGGCTCCGGGGACACCACGCGGTCGAGCCAGCCCAGCTTGCCGACGTGGTCGGTGTCGTGGCGGCGTTCCAGCACGAAACCGTCGACTAGCCGGCCGTGGAATCGCACCCGCACCCGCACCCCGGGCTGGGCATCGTCGGACTGCTCGGCCGACACCAGGTAGTCGAACTCGCGATCCAGATGCGGGACCGACAGCATCGGTAACACCCGGGCGATCGGTTCCACCTCGACAGGGGTGCGCGCGGTCGTGGTCACGACGCCCTCCGGCCACGAACGGCATTGCTAGTCAACATGTTTACCGCAAGGCGACACCCTAGCTGCTACCACCGACATTCAGGCGGCGGCGGGCTCGGTGCCGTCGTCAACGGCGTCGGCATCGTCGGCATCGACCTGTCGACCGAAGAAGAACCCCGCCGTGATCAGGACCTGGGCCGCAGCGTAGAACCACCAGATCGGCACGGCCAGTGCCTCGTTGCCGAGGATGAACCGGCCGATCGCAATCATCGCGTCCGACACCGCGAAGCTCACCGCGCCCACCGCCACCCAGACTGTCGGCAACCGCGCCAGCAGCGCCGTGCACACCATGATCGTCAGCACGCCGATGTAGGCCGTGACCGGAATCGTCAGCTGGTCGCGGCCCAGGTGGGGCCAGAACCAGTACAACAACCCGATCGACGCCCCACACATCAACACCACCAAGACCATGCGCGCCCGCGACAGCGCACCCTTGGCCGCCAGCGGGAGCAGCGCGCCGACGAAGCACACGTGGGCCACCAGAAATGCGCCCAGCCCCAGCATGAACGACAGCGGCCACCACGGGATGGCCAGCAGCCAATCGCCGACGGCCGACGACAGCAGCGCGGGCATCAGCCAGCGCCGCTCGCGGACAACCGGGTGCGCGACCGCCGCGACGGTCAGCAGCAATGCCATCAACGCCTTGAACGGCGGCTGCAGTATCCAGTGCCCGGTCAGTGCGGTGCCCGGCGGCGAGCGCAGCGCGATCACGGTCAAATAGATGCCGTAGGCCAGGCCGGCCCAGCCGGCCGCCACCCAGCCGCCGGCCACCAGGCCTGGTGCGTACGGTACTTCCATGCCCAGCTCAGACGACGCAGCCGACGACGAACGCTCGATCGACCCCATCCTGGTGAAGGTACTCGATGCGGTTCCGTTCCGGCTATCAACCGACGACGGCATCGAGGCTGCGCGCCAGCGGTTTCGCGACCTGCCGCGCCGCCCGTTGCATCCCGAGCTGCGTGTCGAAGACCGCGACATCTCAGGCCCGGCGGGCCCCCTGGCGATCCGAATCTATTGGCCGACAACGGACTCCGCGGCACCTCTGCCCGCCATCGTGTTTTTCCACGGCGGCGGCTTCGTCATCGGCGACCTCGACAGCTACGACGGCACCTGCCGCCAGCATGCGGTGGGCACCGAGGCGATCGTGGTGTCGGTGGACTACCGGTTGGCGCCCGAGCATCCCTATCCGGCCGCCGTCGAAGACGCTTGGGCCGCAATGCTCTGGGTGGCCGAGCACGCCGCCGAGATCGGTGCCGAACCCACCCGTATCGCGGTCGCCGGCGACTCCGCGGGCGGCAACATCGCGGCGGTGATGGCACAGCAGTCGCGCGATAATGCCGGGCCGGGCCTGGTCTTTCAGCTGTTGTGGTATCCCTCGGTACTGTGGGATTCGTCGCTGCCGTCGTTCACCGAGAACGCCGAAGCGCCGATCTTGGACTCCGCGGCGATCGCCCAGTTCTCCCGTTGGTACGCAGGCGATGTCGACCTGCTGAACCCGCCGCCCGGCATGGCACCGGGACGGGCGACGAACTTGGCCGGCCTGCCCGCGGCCTACATCGGGGTGGCCGGCCACGACCCGCTGCGCGACGACGGCATGCGCTACGGCGAGCTGCTGGCCGCCGCCGGCGTGCCCGTCGAGGTGCATAACGCGACGACGATGGTGCACGGTTACCTCGGCTACGCGGGCATCGTTCCCGCCGCCACCGCCGGGATGGATCGGGGGCTCGCGGCGCTGCGCAATGCGCTGCATAAGTGAACACAAAGCGTACGGTGGACGAATGATTGAGCGGCCCCTCGCCCGACCAGACATCGACCCCACGTTCAAGGCGTTGCTCGACGCGTTCACGATGACGTTCAACGCGGACGACGGCGTCGAGCTCGCCCGCGCCCGGCTGAGCCAGCTCAAGGTGCCGGAGGAAATGCTGCCGGAGCTGCGCATCGAGAACCGGACGATCGCCCATGGCGACCTCACCGACATTCCGGTCCGGATCTACTGGCCACCGGACAGCGACGCGCCCCCGCCCGTCGTCGTCTTCTTCCACGGCGGCGGTTTCGCCCTGGGTGACCTGGACACTCACGACCCCGTCGCTCGCATGCACGCGCTCGGCGCCGAGGCCATCGTGGTGTCCGTCGATTACCGCCTCGCCCCCGAACACCCGTTCCCGGCCGGCGTCGACGACAGCTGGGCCGCCCTGCAGTGGGTCGGCGAGCACGCCGCCGAACTGGGCGGCGACCCGGCCCGGATCGCCGTCGCCGGTGACTCCGCGGGCGGCAACCTCGCGGCGGTCACCGCGCTGCTGGCCCGCGACAACGGCGGGCCGAGTCTGACCTTCCAGCTGCTCTGGTACCCGGTCGCCACCGCTGACCTGTCGCTGCCCTCCCACACCGAGAACGCCGAAGCGCCGGTGCTGGACCGTGTGGTCATCGAGGCGTTCCTGGCCTGGTACCTGCCTGAACTCGACATCGACGTCGACCCGAAGACGTTGCCCGTCACCTTCGCCCCGGCCAACGCCGCCGACCTGTCGGGTTTGCCGCCCGCCTACGTCGGGACGGCGGAGCACGATCCGCTGCGTGACGACGGGGCACGCTACGCCGAGTTGCTCAGCGCCGCAGGTGTGCCCGTCGAATTGAGCAACGAGCCGACCATGGTGCACGGCTACGCCAGCTTCGCGATGGTGATCCCGGCCGCCGCTGAGGCCACCGAGCGTGGGCTTCGGGCGCTACGGAAAGCGTTGCACCCCTAGGCAGGTGTCACCGTCGTTGGGTTAGAGTTCCCAGCAGAGGTGAAGGGGGCAGCGGTGTCGAAGGAGTTTTCGTCTCTCGACGAACCACTTCGGGAATTCATCGCCGAGCAGGCGATGTTCTTCGTGGCCACCGCGCCGTCCGAAGGTGGACGAATTAACCTGTCCCCCAAAGGATATCAAGATACATTCGCCGTTCTCGACGAGCACACGGTGGCCTATCTGGATCTATTCGGCAGCGGCGCGGAGACCATCGCGCACCTGCGCGACAACGGGCGGATCACCATCATGTTCTGCTCGTTCACCCGCAACTCGCGCATCTTGCGGCTATTTGGCACCGGCCGGGTCGTTCGCCCGGACGACGCCGAATTTCCTGATCTAGCAGCACATTTCGGCGACCAGCATCCCGGCACCCGCGCCGCCATCGTCGTCGACGTGCAGCGGATCGCCGACGCGTGCGGGTACGCGGTGCCCTACTACGATCTGGTCGACGAACGCCCGGTGCTCGACAAGGCCCACGCCAAGGCCACCGACGAGAAGTGGGCCAGCTCCGTCGAGCGCAACCGGCACAGCATCGACGGGCTGCCCGCGCTCGACCGCGACCACCCGCCGCCGCCCAAAACCGAAGGCGCAGAGGTCCCGAAGCGCTAGATGGCCCGCTTGAGGTCGTCGACCTTGTCGAGGCGTTCCCACGGCAGGTCGATGTCGGTGCGGCCGAAGTGCCCGTAGGCCGCCGTCTGCGCGTAGATCGGCCGCAGCAGGTCCAGGTCGCGGATGATCGCGCCGGGCCGCAGGTCGAAGACCTCGGGCACGATCTTCTCGATCTTGACCGGGTCGACCGTCGCGGTGCCGAAGGTTTCGATGAACAGACCGACCGGGGCGGCCTTACCGATGGCGTAGGCCACCTGGACCTCGACCCGCTCCGCCAGCCCGGCGGCGACGATGTTCTTGGCCACCCAGCGCATCGCGTACGCCGCCGAGCGGTCCACCTTGGACGGATCCTTGCCGGAGAAGGCGCCACCGCCGTGGCGGGCCCAGCCGCCGTAGGTGTCGACGATGATCTTGCGGCCGGTCAGGCCGGCGTCACCCATCGGGCCGCCCAGGACGAACTTGCCGGTCGGGTTGACCAAAACGCGCGTCGACGACGAATCCAGGGTGTCGTGGGCCAGCTCCTCGAGCACGGTATTGAGCACGTGCCGGCGGATGTCGGGGTCCAGCGTCTTCTCCAGGTCGATACCGTCGGCGTGCTGGGTGGAGACCACCACGGTGTCCAGTCGCACCGGGACGTTGTCCTCGTAAGCGATGGTGACCTGCGTCTTGCCATCGGGCCGTAGGTAGGGCAGCGTGCCGTCCTTGCGGACCTCGGTCAGCTTCCGGGATAGCCGGTGCGCCAGCGCGATCGGCAGCGGCATCCGCTCTGGGGTGTCGTTGATGGCGTAGCCGAACATCAGGCCCTGGTCCCCGGCGCCCTGGGCGTCCAGGGGGTCGCCGGCGCCCTCCACGCGGGCCTCGTGGGCGCTGTCGACGCCCTGGGCGATATCGGGCGATTGCGCGCCGATCCCGATGTTCACCCCGCACGTCGTGCCGTCGAAGCCTTTGTCCGACGAGTCGTAGCCGATGTCGAGAATGCGTGCACGCACCGTGTTGGTGATGTCGGCGAACGCCTCCTTGGCGGTCGTCGTGACCTCACCCACGACGTGCACCTGCCCTGTGGTCACCAGGGTCTCGACCGCGACGCGGGAGCGGGGGTCGTCCGCCAGCAGCGCGTCGAGGACCGAGTCGCTGATCGCATCACAGATCTTGTCGGGGTGTCCCTCGGTCACCGACTCACTGGTAAACAGCCGACCCGTCTCGCTCACTGAAGTGATCCTTCCCATCGTCCGAATGTTAGTTAGGCAAATTATTTTAGTCGCATCAAATTACGCCGGGCTCAGCCGGGCGTGCACACCTGTATCTAACAGCCTTGCGCAGCGGCCATCGGCAGGCCCTACCCGGCATCGCTGTTGAGGAACGTCACGATCGCATCGACGATGCGGCTGGCCATCAACGTCTTGGAGCCGTGCTGCAGCGCCGCCTCGGTGCCGTCGGCCGCCAGCAGCCAGCCGTCGTTGTTGTCGACTTCGAACGCCCGGCCGTCGCCCACCGCGTTGACGACCAACAGGTCACAGCCCTTGCGCCGCAACTTCGCTCGCGCGTGGAACAGCACATCGCCGTTGGCGTCGCCGGTCTCGGCGGCGAAGCCCACGATGGCCCGCATGTTGGGCAACTCGCCGTGGGCGCGGGCGCGGACCGCACCGGCGAGCACGTCGTCGTTGCGGACCAGGTCGATCGTCGGCGGGTCGTCCTGATCGTTGGGGCCCTTTTTGATCTTGGCGGCGGCAACCTGGGCGGGCCGGAAGTCGGCGACCGCGGCGGCCATCACCAGCACGTCGGCGCCCGGGGCGTGCTTGGAGACGGCGTCCGCCAGTTGTTGCGCCGAGCTGACCTGGACGACGTCCACCCCCGCGGGGTCGATGAGTCCAACAGTGTGCCCGGCGATCAGCGTGACCTCGGCGCCGCGCTGGGCAGCAACCCGGGCGACGGCGTAGCCCTGCTTGCCAGAACTGCGGTTGCCGATGAAGCGGACCGGATCGATCGGCTCGCGGGTGCCGCCGGCGGTCACCAGCACCTTGCGGCCGGCCAAGTCGTAGGGCAGGGCGTCATGGCGTTCCAGCAGTAGCTGCGCGAGCGTGGTGATCTCTTCGGCCTCGGGCAGCCGCCCTTTGCCGCTGTCGGCGCCGGTGAGCCGTCCAAACGCGGGCTCCAGCACGACTGCGCCCCGGCGGCGCAATGTGGCCACGTTGTCGACGGTGGCCGGGTGCAACCACATCTCGGTGTGCATGGCCGGCGCGAACAGCACCGGGCACCGCGCGGTCAGGAGGGTCGCGGTCAGCAGATCGTCCGCCCGGCCGTGGGTGGCCCGGGCCAGCAGGTCGGCGGTGGCCGGTGCCACCACGACCAGGTCGGCCTGCTGGCCGAGCCGGACGTGCGGCACTTCGGGCACGTCGGCGAAGACGCCGGTGTGCACCGGCTGACCGGATAACGCCTCGAAGGTGGCGGCACCGACGAAGCGCAACGCGGAGTCGGTCGGGACGACGCGGACCTCGTGGCCGGCCTCGGCGAGCTGGCGAACGACGGTGCACGCCTTGTAGGCGGCGATACCACCGGCGACGCCGACGACGATCCGCTTGCGATCCATCTACGCCGGCCCTTCTCGGACGGCTTGGTAGCGGCTCTCAGAGCTGATCACAGCGCGCCCGGCTCCGTCCTGTTACTCGCCCTCGGTGTGTTCGAGCAGGTCGGCGTGGATCTCGCGCATCGCGATGGACAGCGGCTTTTCCTGCAGGCCGGGCTCGACCAACGGACCAACGTATTCGAGGATGCCCTCGCCCAGCTGGTTGTAGTAATCGTTGATCTGCCGGGCTCGCTTCGCCGCGTAGATGACCAGGGCGTATTTGCTGGACACGCGGTCCAGCAACTCGTCGATGGGCGGGTTGGTGATGCCCAGTGGGGTGTCGTAGGCGCCTTGTCCACCTGCCGACGGATCGAACTGATCCATGGCGGGCAGGGTGGTCAGCGACGCGTCGGACTGCGAATTACTCACTTAAGACTTTCTCCTGGCGCTCAGAGCGGTTGAAAACTGTGTGAAGGTGATGCTTACGCGCGTCTGGCGAGGCGGCTCATGCCGGGCCAGGTGCGTTTCCCACCAGCAAGGATACCAATTCGGCGCAGGCAGACTCCAATTGCCTGTTGACCACGACTCGGTCGAAGTCATCCTGAGCTGCTAATTCGATGCGGGCGGTGTCCAGGCGGCGGCGGATGGCCTCGGGCGTTTCGGTGCCCCGGCCGACCAACCTGGCCTGCAGATCTGCCCAGCTGGGTGGCGCGAGGAACACCGTGATGGCCTCGGGCATCGCTTGCTTGATGGCCCTGGCCCCGGCCAGATCGACCTCGATGAGTACGGGAAGGCCGCTCGCGGTGGCGGTCCGTACCGGCTCGGCCAGCGTGCCGGATCGCTGCAGGCCACCGTGGATTTCTGCCCACTCCAGCAGGTCACCGTCGTCGATGAGTTGCTGGAAGCGAGCGGAGCTGACGAAGTGGTAGTCGACGCCGTCGACCTCACCCGGCCGCGGCGCCCGCGTCGTGGCCGAGACGCTGAAATGAAGATTGGGGATTTGGTCGCGCAAGCACCCAACCAAGGCCGACTTCCCGACCCCGGAGGGACCGGACAGCACCACGACACGCCCTGCGCCTGTCGGCTCGGGACGTGCCCCGTGCGCGATGTCCGGTCCCCCGCTGGAGCTCATTGACGCTCCTGGGTCGGTACCCCCACAGGCCATCCGGCCTGCATCGTCGCGGGGCTGTGAGTTAGGCGGAACCGAACTTTTCCAGCAGCGCCTTACGCTGCCGGTCGCCCAGACCGCGCAACCGGCGGGTCGGAGCGATTTCCAGTTCGGTCATGATTTCCTGCGCCTTGACCTTGCCCACCTTGGGCAGTGCCTCGAGAAGAGCAGAAACCTTCATCTTGCCCAGGACTTCATCGCTCTCTGCGTCCTTGAGCACCTGCGTGAGGTTGGTGCCACCGCGCTTGAGCCGGTCCTTGAGCTCTGCTCGCGCTCGACGTGCGGCAGCCGCCTTCTCCAACGCGGCCGCGCGCTGCTCGTCGGTCAACTGGGGAAGGGCCACGATTCCTCCGTATCTGATCCATCATTTTGTCTCTGCCGGGGCCTTCAGCCCCAGCGCAGACGACCGTACTCACGGTTCCTGACGAAATCTAACCCGACCCCCTGGTTAGGGGGGTAAATGCCCAGCGTGGGCGCGTCGGGTGACGTCCACCAGGACCGTGCACGGCATCGCTGGGGGCCCTTCCAGGCGGCGTTCGATGCGGGCGGCAGCCCCCGTCCGACACCCCGCGATCACGGCTCTCACCTGCGGTTTTGCCGACGGCCGGGCCGACGTTGCGCGCTTCCTCGCGAGAGGCCACCAGCGAAGTCGACAGGTAGCCGCGAGGTCTCGCGCCCCGGATCAAGGATTTTTCATGCGTGTCGCGCGTGTCGCGCCGGTGGTCAGCGGGGGTCGACGATCGTCGCAGCGTCGCGAAAGGCGGGTCAGAGCACCGACAGGTACGCCACCGCGTCCAGCATTCGCTCACCCGCGGCCCGCAGATCGACCACATTCGGCCCGGCGCGCAGCACCTCACGCGCCACCGCCGGCAGCAGTTGGCCCGGTGCGGCCCCACCGAGGCCCGCCAGCGCCTCGGGGCGCCCGCCCTGGACGCCGACGCCCGGCACCAGCACCGGTCCGCCCAGCGCGCTCACGTCGGGCGCCTGGAAAACGGTCGCACCGACCACCACACCGACGTATCCCGGCTCGTTGGGGTTGGCGGACCGGTTGACCACCGCGGCCTGGTCGACGACCAGCTGGGCCACGGTGCGCTCGTCGAAGGTGGCACGCTGCACGGTCGCGCCCTCGGGATTGGAGCTGGCCGCCACCACGAAAACCCCGCGGTCGTGGGCGGCGGCGGTTTCCAGCAGCGGGCGCAGCGAGCCGAACCCCAGGTACGGCGATGCGGTCACGGCGTCGGCGGCCAGCGGCGAATCGCCCGCCCAGGCGGTGGCGTAGGCCGCCATCGTCGTCCCGATATCGCCCCGCTTGGCGTCCGCGAGCACCAGCACCCCGGCCGAGCGCAGCGCGGCGATGGTGCCTTCCAGCACTACGAACCCGGCAGACCCATAGGCCTCGAAGAACGCCACCTGCGGTTTGACGACGGCAAAACCCGCGAATGCTTCGACGCAGATGTCGCAGAACGCGGCCAGCCCCTCGACGGTGGTCGGCAGGTCCCACGCCCGCAGCAGCTCGGGATGCGGGTCGATACCCAGGCACAGTGGGCCGCGGCTCAGCTTCGCCGCGGTCAGCCGCGCGCCGAATCCGGTCACTCGGCGCCTCCACCGGAAGCGGTCGATCCGGCACTCTGGGCACCGATCGCGCTGTGCAGTTCCTGCAGCGACCGCACGCCGATGTCGCCGCGGATCCCCGCTTCGATGCCCTGAACGGCGGCCGACGCCCCCTGCACGGTCGTCACGCAAGGAATGTTGACCGACACTGCCACCGAACGGATTTCATAGCCGTCGATGCGCGGGCCGGAGTTGCCGTAGGGCGTGTTGATCACCATGTCGACCTCGCCCGCCCTGATCGCCTCGACCGCGGAGATCGCCGGACGGCCCGGCTGCGGGGGCTCAAAGTGCTTGCGGACCTCGTCGCAGGGAATCCCGTTGCGGCGCAACATCTCCGCTGTGCCCTCGGTGGCCAGCACGCGGAAACCCAAGTCGGCCAGCCGTTTGACGGGGAACACCAGTGAACGTTTGTCGCGGTTGGCGACCGAGACGAACACGGTGCCACGGGCCGGCAGCGACCCGTAGGCCGCGGTCTGACTCTTGGCGAAGGCGGTACCGAAGTCGCGGTCGATCCCCATTACTTCGCCGGTCGATTTCATCTCCGGGCCGAGCAGCGAATCGATGGCCGATCCGTCGGCGCGGCGGAACCGGTGGAAGGGCAGCACGGCTTCCTTAACCGCAATCGGGGCGTTTTGGGCCGCGTGCGCGCCATCGCCGGACGCCGCCAGCATTCCCTCCTCGCGCAGCTGAGCAATGTTGGTGCCCAACATGATTCGGGCACACGCTTTGGCGAGCGGAATCGCGGTGGCCTTGGAGACGAACGGCACGGTGCGGCTGGCCCGCGGGTTGGCCTCCAGGACGTAGAGCACGTCGTCCTTGAGGGCGTACTGCACATTGAGCAATCCCACCACGCCGATGCCGTGCGCGATGGCCTCGGTCGCCCGGCGCACCTTCTCGATGTCGCTGCGGCCCAGCGTGACCGGCGGCAGCGCGCACGCCGAGTCGCCGGAGTGAATGCCGGCTTCCTCGATGTGCTCCATGATGCCGCCGATGTAGACCTCGGCGCCGTCGCACAGCGCGTCGACGTCGATCTCCACCGCGTCCTCGAGGAAACGGTCGACCAGCACCGGGTGTTCCGGGGACAGCTCGGTGGCACGGGTGATGTAGTCCCGCAGTGTCTCGTCGTCGTAGACGATCTCCATACCCCGGCCGCCGAGCACATACGAGGGCCGCACCAGCACCGGATAACCGATCTCGTCGGCGATCCGGCGGGCCTGCGCGAAAGTCGTTGCCATGCCGTATTTCGGCGCCGGCAGCCCGGCAGCGGCCAGCACATCGCCGAACGCGCCACGGTCCTCGGCCAGGTCGATGGCCTCCGGCGGGGTGCCCACGATCGGCACCCCGGCGTCGGCGAGCCGTTGCGCCAGGCCCAGTGGTGTCTGTCCGCCGAGTTGCACGATCACGCCGACGACTCCCGGGCCGCCGAGCGCGGACTGCGCCTCGGCCCGGTACACCTCCAGGACGTCCTCGAACGTCAGCGGCTCGAAATACAGCCGGTCGGCGGTGTCGTAGTCGGTGGACACCGTCTCGGGGTTGCAGTTGACCATCACGGTCTCGAAACCCGCCTGCGACAGGGTCGTTGCGGCATGCACGCAGCTGTAGTCGAATTCGATGCCCTGGCCGATCCGGTTCGGCCCCGACCCGAGGATCAACACCTTGGGCTTCTCGGACTGCGGGGCGACCTCGGTCTCGGCGGCCGGGTCGAGTTCGTAGCTGCTGTAGTGGTAGGGCGTCTTGGCTTCGAACTCCGCGGCGCAGGTGTCCACCGTTTTGTACACCGGATGAATGTCGAGCCGCTCACGCAACGACCGCACCCCATTTTCGCCGGCCAATTCCGGCCGCAGCGCGGCGATCTGACGGTCGGACAACCCGCTGTGCTTGGCGTGGCGCAGCAGGTCGCCGTCGAGCACCGGCGCGCTCACCAGTTCGTCGCGCAGCTTTTCCAGCTCGCTGATTTGCGCGACGAACCACGGGTCGACACCGCTGGCTTCGGCGACCTGCTCCACCGGTGCACCCAGCCGCAGCGCCAGTTCGATGTCGTAGAGCCGGCCCTCGGTCGGGGTCCGCAGCCGGGTCAGCACCTCTTCGGCATCGCCCGCCGCGTCCGGTTTGGTCCAGAATCCGGCGCGTGTTGTCTCCAGCGACCGCATCACCTTGCCGAGCGCTTCGATGAAGTTGCGGCCCAACGACATCGCCTCGCCGACGGATTTCATCGTGGTGGTCAACGTCGGGTCGGCGCCGGGGAACTTCTCGAACGCGAACCGCGGCGCCTTGACCACGACGTAGTCCAGGGTCGGCTCGAAGCAGGCCGGCGTCTCTTTGGTGATGTCGTTGACGATCTCGTCGAGGGTGTAGCCGACGGCGAGCTTGGCGGCGATCTTGGCGATCGGGAAACCCGTGGCCTTGGACGCCAACGCGCTCGACCGGGATACCCGCGGGTTCATTTCGATGACGATCAGCCGGCCATCGACCGGGTTCACCGCGAACTGGATGTTGCAGCCGCCGGTGTCGACACCGACCTCGCGCAGGATCGCGATGCCCAGGTCGCGCATCCGCTGGTATTCCCGGTCGGTCAGCGTCATGGCCGGCGCGACGGTCACCGAGTCGCCGGTGTGCACGCCCATCGGATCGACGTTTTCGATCGAGCACACGACGACCACGTTGTCGTTGCCGTCGCGCATCAGCTCGAGCTCGAATTCCTTCCATCCGTAGATCGATTCCTCAATCAGCACGTTGGCGCTGGGTGATTCCGCCAGGCCGGCGCCGGCCATCCGGTCCACCTCTTCGGCGGAGTTCGCCATGCCCGAGCCCAGCCCGCCCATGGTGAAGCTGGGCCGCACCACGACGGGCAGGCCGAGTTCTTCAACCGTTTC
Organism: Mycobacterium numidiamassiliense; assembly: GCF_900157365.1. Taxonomy (GTDB): domain Bacteria; phylum Actinomycetota; class Actinomycetes; order Mycobacteriales; family Mycobacteriaceae; genus Mycobacterium; species Mycobacterium numidiamassiliense. The sequence goes on from NZ_FUEZ01000004.1 coordinate 4,018,806, forward strand.
GCGGACCTCGTCCATGGTGAAACACACTCGGCTGCGGGCGGATTCACCGCCGACCTTGGCGACGATGTCTTTGAAGCGCTGCCGGTCCTCGCCGCGCTGAATTGCTTCGAAGTCGGCGCCGATGAGTTCGACGCCGTAGCGCTCCAGGACTCCGTTGTCGTGCAACGCCACCGCGGTGTTGAGCGCGGTCTGCCCGCCCAGCGTGGCCAGCAGCGCGTCGATCTTGTTGCCGCGCTCGGCCTGCTGGGCGATCACCTTCTCCACGAAGGCAGCGGTGATGGGCTCGACGTAGGTGTGATCGGCATACTCGGGGTCGGTCATGATGGTGGCCGGGTTGGAGTTGACCAGGCTGACTTGTATCCCCTCGGCACGCAGCACCCGGCAGGCCTGGGTGCCGGAGTAGTCGAATTCGCACGCCTGCCCGATCACGATCGGCCCCGAGCCGATCACCAGCACGTGCTTGAGGTCAGTCCGCCGTGGCATTAGCGTCCCCCCGCCATCAGGTCGACGAACTGGTCGAACAAATACTCTGCATCGTGCGGGCCGGCGGCGGCTTCCGGATGGTATTGCACCGAAAATGCCCGTCCGTCAGCGAGTTTGACGCCTTCCACCACCCCGTCGTTGGCGCAGGTGTGGCTGACCAGCGCCGGGCCGAACGGAGTGTCGAAGGACTGACCGGCCTCCCCCTCCAGGGCGAAACCGTGATTCTGCGCGGTCACCGCGACCCGGCCGGTGGCGTGGTCGATCACCGGGATGTTGATCCCGCGATGACCGAAGACCATCTTGAACGTCGACAAGCCCAGCGCGCGGCCCAGGATCTGGTTGCCGAAACAGATACCGAACAACGGGATTCCGGCGCTCAACACTTCCCGCGTGAGCGCGACGACATGGTCGGCGGTCGCCGGGTCGCCGGGCCCGTTGGACAAGAACACGCCGTCCGGCTTGATGTCGGCGATTTGCTCGAAGGTCGTCGAGGCCGGCAGCACGTGGCTGCGGATGCCGCGGCTGGCGAAGTTACGCGGGGTATTGGTCTTGATCCCAAGGTCCAGCGCGGCGACCGTAAATCGTTGCGGTGTATCGGATTCCACGATGTATGCGCCAGGGGTGCTGACCTCTCCCGCGAGATCGGCGCCCAGCATGGACTGCTGGTTGCGGACCCGCTCGGTCAGCTCGGCCGGCTCGGCAAGGGTGTCACCGGAGAACAACCCGGCCTTCATCGAGCCGCGGCTGCGCAGATGCCGCACCACGGCGCGGGTGTCGATGCCGGCGATCCCGACGATGCCCTGGCGGACCAGTTCGTCTTCCAGCGTCCCGGTCGCCCGCCAGTTGGAGGCGCGTGGCGACGGGTCACGAACCGCGTAACCGGCGACCCAGATCTTGTCACCGCGGCTCTCGGCGTCCTCGTTGTTCCAGCCGGTGTTGCCGATCTGCGGGGCGGTTGCCACCACGATCTGACGGTGATAGCTGGGGTCGGTAAGCGTCTCCTGGTAGCCGGACATGGCGGTGGAAAAGACTGCCTCGCCGAGTGTTTGGCCAATCTGGCCGAACGGCGTTCCGGTGAAGACGCGGCCGTCTTCCAGTACCAGTTGGGCTGCTGTGGTCACGGGCGCCGCTCCTCTTCATCGCTACGCTCTGCATCGTCGTCGGCGCGCGTCACGCGGCCTCCTCGAGCCAGCCGTCGTATTCGTCTCGATTGGCGGCCCGGAAGCCGGTCTCGATCTCGACGCCCGATGGCAGCCGCCATCGGATGGCCAGTATTCCATTGCGGGCCGCGACCTTTCCGGCCATTGTCCGCTCCGTGCGCACTTCGGCAATCGAGTCCTGTGGAATCCAGATTGGGTTGGCTCGAATGCGTTCCAGCAGAATGCCTTCCGGATAGCGACTCAACACGGCCTTGCTGCGGTACCCGAGATCGCCGGCGGTAACCCGCTCGGTCCATTCGGCGCCAAGGGTTTCCGTTCCCAGCGTGCAGCCGACGTAGACACCCCGAAGCGTGGTGATCGCCGCGCCTACCTCGATCGGCACCTCGGGCAGGTTGCCGATCAGCTCCTCTTGTCGTTGCGCGCGCCGGCGCCAGCCCAACATCATCAACTGGATCACGATGGCGATCACCACTACCAGTACGGCCGCAAAAATCAGCGACCCCACCAGCGTGCCTGAGTTCATGCGGGGCTCTTCCCATCCCGGGCGGTGATCTTCCCGCGAAGCAGGGTCGCGGTCACGTTGGCGGGCAGCGTCATCGACTCGTAGGGCGTGTTGGCCGACCGGCTGGCCAGTTCGGGCCCGGCGACGGTCCAGGTGGCGTCGGGGTCCACCACGGTCAGGTTGGCCGGCTCCCCGACCTCGAGCGGGCGGCCCTGATCGGGCAATCCCACAATGCGCGCCGGGTTTTCACTCATCACCCGAGCGACGCCGCGCCAGGTCAACAGCCCGGGCACCACCATGGTCTGCACCACTACCGACAGCGCCGTCTGGAGTCCGAGCATGCCGGGCCGCGCGGCGGAGAACTCCACACACTTCTCGTGCGCGGCGTGCGGGGCATGGTCGGTGGCCACGCAATCGATTACCCCGTCGGCCAGCGCTTGACGCAGCGCGATCGCGTCGGCGGCTTCGCGCAGCGGCGGGTTGACCCGGTTGATTCCGTCGTAGCTTGCCAGCCGGGTGTCGTCGAGCAGGAGATGATGCGGGGTGACTTCGGCGGTGATCGAAATGCCTTGTTCTTTAGCCCATTTCAATAGCTCAACGGTGCCGGTCGTGGAGGCGTGGCAGATGTGCACCCGGGCGCCGGCGTCGCGAGCCAGCAGTGCGTCGCGGGCGACGATCGATTCCTCGGCCGCGCGCGGCCATCCCGCCAACCCCAGCCGGGCAGCCGTGGGCCCTTCGTGTGCCACCGCGCCGACGGTCAGCCTGGGCTCCTCGGCGTGCTGGGCAATCAAGACGCCCAGGCCCGTTGCGTATTCCAGGGCGCGCCGCATCACCAGCGGATCGTCCACGCAGACGCCGTCGTCGGAGAACATGCGGACCTGCGCGGCGCCGGCGGCCATCATGCCCATCTCGGTCAGCTCGGTGCCGCCCAGGCCAACGGTGACCGCGCCGACGGGATGCACATCGACCAGACCGACCTGCTGGCCGCGGTGCCAGACATGGTCGGTGACCACCGGGCTGTCCGCGACCGGATTGGTGTTGGCCATCGCGAACACCGCCGTGTATCCGCCTAAAGCCGCTGCCGCCGAACCGGTTTCGATGTCTTCAGCGTATTCGCGGCCCGGTTCACGTAAATGGGTGTGCAGGTCGACGAATCCCGGCAGCAGGATGTGGCCGGTGGCATCGATGACATCGGCACTGTCGGGAATGGCGAGTTTGGCACCGATGTCGGCGATCTGGCCGTCGTCGACCAGGACGTCGACGCGATCGCCTTCGCCGTACAACCGGACCCCGCGAAGCAGGACACTCACTTGACAACCTCTTTTACCCTCTGCTCCGCAGAATCGGTGCCGACCAGCACATGGAACAGCACCGCCATCCGCACGTGTACACCATTGGAAACCTGTTGCAGCACAGCCGATTGCGATGAGTCGGCCACCGAAGAAGCGATTTCCATGCCGCGCAACATCGGCCCCGGATGTAGCACCACCGCGTGGCCGGGCAGCAGCGCCTGGCGGCGATCGGAAAGCCCGTACAGCGACGAGTATTCGCGCACCGACGGGAAGAAGCCGCCGTTCATCCGCTCGGCCTGCACCCGCAGCATCAGCACCGCGTCGGCGGCGGGCAACTCAGCGTCGAACTCGCCCGCCACGGTCACCGGCCAGCCGTCGACGCCCACCGGCAACAACGTCGGCGGCGCCACCAGCACCACCTCGGCGCCCAGCGTGCTCAGCAGCATGACGTTGGAACGGGCCACCCGGCTGTGCAGGATGTCGCCGACGATCACGATCCGCCGGCCTTCGATACCGCCGAGCCGTTGGCGGATGGTCAACGCGTCCAGCAGCGCCTGGGTCGGGTGCTCGTGGGTACCGTCGCCGGCGTTGATCACCGACGGGCCCGCGCCGTCCGCCTCGACGTCCGAAGTCCACTCGGCGAGCAGCTGCGCGGCACCGGAAGCCGGGTGTCGGATGATCAGCGCGTCGGCGCCGGCCGCGCGCAACGTCAGTGCGGTGTCGCGCAGCGATTCACCTTTGCCCACAGACGATCCGGACGCGCTGACGTTGATCACGTCGGCGCTCATCCACTTGCCCGCCACCTCGAAAGACACCCGGGTGCGGGTCGAGTTCTCGTAGAACATGGTGACGATGGTGCGGCCGCGCAGCGTCGGCAGCTTTTTGACCTCGCGGCCCACCAGCGCCTGCGCGAACCGATCGGCATCGTCGAGGATGGCGGTGGCCTCGTCGCGGCTCAGGTCGCCGGCGGCCAGCAGGTGCCTCGTCATTCGGCACCATCCCGGGAAATGACCACCCCGTCGCGGCCGTCGTGTTCGCGCAGTTGGACGTGGACGCTCTCGCTGCTCGAGGTCGGCACGTTCTTGCCGACATAGTCGGCGCGCACGGGTAGCTCTCGATGGCCGCGGTCGACCAGGACTGCGAGTTGGACGGCCCGCGGCCGGCCCACATCGCGCAGCGCGTCGAGGGCCGAGCGCACCGAGCGTCCCGAATACAGCACGTCGTCGACGAGAATCACCAGCGCGTCGTCGATTCCGCCGGCCGGGATCGAGGTGACCTCCAGCGGCCGGGGCGGCTTCTGCATCAGATCGTCGCGGTACAGGGTGATGTCCAGGGCGCCGTGGCCCACGTCCACGCCGCTGAATTCGCCGATGTGCGCGGCGAGTCGCTGGGCCAGGATCACCCCGCGCGTCGGGATGCCCAGCAGCACCACCCGTGGCCCATCGGCACCGTCGAGTGCCGTCTTTTCGATGATTTGATGCGCGATGCGCGAAATGGTGCGGCCGACGTCGGCCGCAGACATCAATTCCCTGCCAGTGGCGGCATCCCCCGCGGCACTCATGACAGACATTGACCTCCTTCTCCGCCTCTCCGGACGGATCGTTAAAGGATGTCGACTGCCGGGCAGCGTAGCCCTCCCGTTCCGGTGCGACGAAGCGGGACGCGCCCACCCGGTCCCGACCGCCGGTCCGCCGCCGCCGACACGCGATTTTCATTTCACATCTAATCCGCATTGGACGATCGGAAAGAATGGTCGTCGGTAAATGCGTGTAGCGCAAATCACATAAATTATTTGCGACTCGTCGACACTCGGCCGGACGGGGCAATTCGCGCGTAATGGAAGGTTACGGATAACTGGCCGGCAGCTGAATCGGCGTCGCCGCGCCCGTGCGCTGAACCGTGCCTGCGCCAACCCCGGTTCTCGGCATTGAGCTGGCCCGGTGCACCTAGCAGCTGACCTAGGGACGCGGACTCGAATGGACGGATGCGGCCGAGGTATTCATGGCTGCGACCGCGCGAATTAACCCATCGCTATTTGTTGCGAGAGTTGCTGCGTAATGCGAAGATTCCTAACGCAGACAGCACTGGACTGCGCTGCCCGTTCTTTTATTGCGCCGAATAGGAGTTGCCTTGCGCAGCTTGACTCCGCATGCCCTAAATCCAGGCGCTCGAGGCCCTGGGTTTGCCGACCGCGCGACGCTCGCGCCGTAGGACGAGCGCAATGGGCCGCCTCATCACACGCACCTGGATACCGATCGTCATGGTCGTCGTCGCGGTGACCGGCGGCGTCACGGTCTCGAGGCTGCATGGCGTTTTCGGCTCAGATCAACATGTTTCAGATCCCAGCAGCGCCGACGCGATCGTCGCGATCAGCCCCAAGCGCGTGGTCTACGAGATCTTCGGCCCGGCGGGGACGACCGCGACCATCAACTATCTGGATGCCAACGCCCAGCCGCGCGAGGTCGACAGCGCGACGATTCCGTGGTCGTTCCCGATCGAGACCACAGTCAGCGCGGTGATCGCCCACATCGTCGCGCAGGGCAACAGTGAGAGCCTCGGCTGTCGAATCATCGTCAACGGTGTGGTCCGCGACCAGCTTCTGGTCAATTCTCACCACGCCCAGACCACCTGCCTGGTGAAATCCGCGTGAGCACCGAACCCGACGGTGGATTCTTGTCCACCGCCGCCCGGTTGATCCGTTGGCTGGCGATCCCGGTCATCGTCTTCTGGGTCGTGCTGACCGCGGCGTTGAACATCGTGACGCCGCCGTTGGCCGAAGTCGCCAGCGCACATGCGGTCTCGTTGAGTGCGCACGATGCGCCGTCGCTGACAGCCATGAAGCGCGTCGGCAAGAACTTTCAGCAGTTCGATTCCGACAGCACCGCGATGGTCGTGCTGGAGGGGCGAGACAAGCTGGGCGACAACGCACACCGGTACTACGACATGCTGATCGCCAGGCTGTCCGAAGACAAGACCCACATCGAACACGTCGAGAACTTCTGGGGCGACCCGCTGACCGCGGCCGGCTCGCAAAGCACCGACGGCAAGGCCGCGTATGTCCAGTTATATCTCGCGGGTGACCAAAGTAGTTCGCGGGCAAATGAATCCGTCGCAGCGTTGGAACGCATCGTGCACAGCGTGCCGCCGCCGGACGGGGTCAGAGCCTACGTGACGGGCCCCGGTCCGCTCGCGGCCGATCAGGCCACCTACGGCGACCGCAGCCTGCAGAAGATCACCCTCATCACCGTCGTCGTGATCGCGATCATGCTCTTCATCGCCTACCGGTCCGTGACAACGGTTCTCTTCGTGCTGCTGACGGTGGGGGTTGAACTGCTCGCGGTGCAGGGTGTCATCGCTACCCTGGCCGACCACAACGTCATCGCCCTGTCCACCTTCGCCGTCAATGTGATGGTGGCACTGACGATAGCCGCCGCGACGGACTACGCGATCTTCCTGATCGGTCGCTATCAGGAAGCGCGCGCGGCTGGACTGGACCGAGAAGCCGCGTACTACAGCATGTTTCACGGGACAAGCCATGTGATCGTCGGATCGGGTCTCACCGTAGCCGGGGCGATGTACTGCCTGAGCTTCACCAGGCTTCCGGTCTTCAACACCCTCGGATCGCCCTGCTCGATCTCCATCCTCGTCGTGATCGTGGCCTCGCTTACCCTCGCGCCGGCCGTCATCGCCGTCACCAGCACATTCGGGGCATTTGACCCCAGACAGAAGATGAACACCCGGCGCTGGCGCCGGATCGGCACGATCGTCGTCCGATGGCCGGGCCCGGTACTGGTCGGCTCGGTGCTGGTAGCGATGATCGGGCTGGCCGCGTTGCCCGCGTATGAGACCGGCTACAACGGGCGCTACTACATCCCCACCGATACCCCGTCCAACATCGGTTACCAGGCATCCGACCGGCACTTCCCGCAGGCCCGTATGGAACCGGAACTGTTGATGATCGAGGCCGATCACGACCTGCGTAACCCGACCGACATGCTGGTGCTGGACCGGGTCGCCCGCTATGTCTTTCACACGCCCGGCATCGCGCGGGTCCAGGGCATCACTCGGCCGCTGGGATCTCCAATCGATCACGCGTCGCTGCCTTTTCAGATGAGCGCGCAAAGCGGCCTGGCGATCGAGAACCTGAAGGACCTGCGGAACCGCGTCGCCGACATGACCAGGATCACCGATCAATTGCAGCACATGATCGACATCTCCCGACACGTCGAAGGCTTGATGGGCGAGCTCTCCGACGTGACGCGCGACGTCGCGGGCGACACGCGCCGGATGCATGCCACCGCCGACGAGATACGCGACCACCTCTCCGATTTCGATGACGTCTGGCGACCGGTGCGAAGCTACTTCTATTGGGAGCGGCACTGTTTCGACATTCCGCTGTGCTGGTCTCTGCGGTCGGTGTTCGACGGCATGGACGGCATCGACAAGCTCAGCGACGATCTGGGGGCGCTGTCCCACGCCACCGGCCGGCTCGCCGCGGTCGTGCCCCAGATGCTGGCGCAGTTGCCGCCGCTGATCGCGGCGATGCAGACGGTGAAGGACCTTGCGCAGACGGCGGCGAGCACCTTTTCCGGGATGATCACGCAGATGGACGCCATGACGCGCAACGCGACTGTCATGGGACAAGCCTTCGACGGGGCGAAAAACGATGATTTCTTCTACCTTCCGCCCGAAGCCTTCGAGAATCCGGACTTCCAGCGGGGCCTCAACCTGTTCCTGTCCCCCGACGGCAGCTCGGCGCGGTTCATCATCACTCACAAGGGCGATCCCTCGACACCCGAAGGCATTTCGCACATCGACAGCATCCGGCAGGCCGCCGAGGAAGCCGTGAAGGGAACACCGCTGGCGGCCGCGAACATCTACCTCACGGGCATGGCCGCGACCTTCAAGGACATGCGGGACGGCTCCCTGTACGACCTGCTGATTGCCGCGGTCGCGGCGCTGTGCCTGATCTTCATGATCATGCTGGCCATCACCAGGAGCGTGGTGGCCAGCGCTGTGATCGTCGGCACGGTCACTCTGTCGCTGGGTTCGTCGTTCGGGCTATCGGTGCTGATCTGGCAACACCTGCTGCACATGCCGCTGCACTGGCTGGTGCTGGCGATGGCGATCATCGTGATGCTCGCCGTCGGTTCGGACTACAACCTGCTGCTGGTGGCCCGTTTCAACGAGGAGATCGGGGCGGGCCTCAAAACCGGCATGATCCGCTCGATGGGAAGTACCGGCGCGGTGGTCACGACGGCCGGCCTGGTGTTCGCGTTCACGATGGGCGCCATGGTCTCGAGCGATCTGCGCGTCGTCGGCCAGATCGGCACGACGATCATGATCGGCCTGTTGTTCGACACCCTTGTCGTCCGATCGTTCATGATGCCGGCCGCCGCGACGCTGCTGGGCCGCTGGTTCTGGTGGCCCCGTCGGGTACGCGTCCACGCCGCTACCCCGGCTGCTCGTACCTGCCCCGACGCGGGGCGCCCGGCAAAAGCGGTGACCGCCGCCCCCTGACGGGCGGTAAGTACACTGTCTGACTGTCACCAAGAGGCCGAAGCCGCCGAAGGATTCCGACATCTGTGGCAACGGATGCCCTAGCCAACCGAGGATCAGATGAGCGACGAGTCCAACAGGCCGGTCCGCCCCCTGATCGGGTTCATCACCGCAGACAACGCGCCGCAGATCACCCCCGCGTCGCCGAGCCGGACGTGGATGGCAAAGCAGTCAGAGGCGAATAAGGGTTGGCCCAGTCGGTGCTTGCCGATGCTCATCGCCAACCAGAGCGGTTGGGAGCTGCGCAACCCATCCGCGTTCACCGCGACCTGGTTCGACCAGGACGGCATGGACGTGCTGATCCAACCCGACAAGCACGACGCCGGTCAGCTGCTGCCGGTCAGTCATTTCGGCAACGGCATCCTGAGCTGGCGTCTGCCGATCCTGTTCCGCACCCCGGAGGGCTACAACCTGTTGGCCCGCGGACCGGCGAACTATCCCAAGGACGCCATCAGTCCACTAGAGGGAGTTGTCGAAACCGATTGGGCGAGTCAGAGTTTCAGCATGAATTGGAAACTCACTCGCAAATTGATGCCGGTGCGCTTCGAGGTCGACGAGCCGATCTGCTTGATCGTCCCGCAGCGTCGAGGCGAGCTGGAAGAGTTCGCCCCCGAACTCAGGCGCATCGAATCCGATGAGGATCTGCAGCGCAAGCATGAGTCCTTCCTTCGCTCGCGCAGTGTGGCCAAGCAAGCCGAGCAGGTGGCGAGGGTCGCCGCGGGTGAGCGGGTGGAGTGGCAGGGCGACTACACGCGGGGTAGACACTTCGACGGCGAGGCCGGAGCACCGGATCACCAGACGCGCCGTCATCTTCGACCGTTTGTTCAGCTAGAGCAGGAGAAGCCGCAACACGACACGCCCCAGTAGGTCAGCCACAGGTGCGCAGTCGGCTCTAGGTGCAAGGAACTTGCCCGTTGAGCACACAATTCGACGGTGGTGAGTAGGAACCGGTCAGCACGCCTCTCATACCACCGGTGGCTGAACCACCGGGTGGAATGACGCGATTCCAATTCGCGGGGGTGATCACAAAATGAGTACCAGATTGCGCAAAGGTGCTATTCCACGTGTGCGAGATACCTTCTCCCGCCGGCAAGTCGAATTCGAGCCTCCAATCGGAGAGCTGCGTCATGCTCGCGTTGGTGATGGCGAAGTTGGCGATGAAACCGGTCTGCCACGTATGTTCCACCGACAACGTCGCCGCGGCCGCCGCCGCATGAACTACGGGGGTGATGGCGAGTCCGAGGATGGCAACGATCGATGCCGACACGGTTACGTGAAGCGCTGTCCGCCAGTGCCTCACGTGGTAATTCAGTCCTGCCATAACAGCCAACACTAAAGCCAAACAGCCGATATCGGCCCTCGCATCGCGGGCACGCTGCAGTACCTTTGCTCAACCGAAACCGTGATGAAATTTACGCCTCGACACACCGATACCCACTCTTGATCTGCGCGGTCACCCAGTGCGCGGATTGTCGAGCTGGAGCAGGGGAAGCCGCAGTAGGACCGCTGGGGCAGTACTAGGTCGCGGACGGACGCGCATCGGTGATCGCAAGCTCGCCGTCTGTGTCAAAGGCGGCACGCGTGGCCGCGACATGTTCTTCAACGGTCGATGCTTTGGATCAGGTGATCTCCTCGACGAGGTTGTTGAATCCGGAGTAAAAGCCATCCCGGTAATCCTGTGTCACCCTGGCCAGGTGGTGCACCCTATCGGAGTCCACACCGCGGTCAGTCAGCGCGGCGACCATCGTCGAAATCTCGATCGGCTCGTAATGCACCGGGATACCCAGCGCGTCTTGGGCTTTCGCCGCAATGGCGTACCAATCGAGTTCTTCAGCACCGAAGAGCTCATAGATCTGCCGGTCGTGCGGATCCGGGTCCTGCAGGATCGCCACAATTACCTTCGCTTGATCCTCGATGGCAATGGGAGCATGGCGGACATCACCGAGCGGCAATCGCAAGATGCCCTTGGTACCGGAGCGAATCCAGAAGTTGTTGAGCCAGTTCATGAACAAGGTAGGCCGCAGGTGCGTGATGACAAGCGGTGTGCGATCAAACAATCGCTCAACGAGCCAGTGTTGCAGACCGATGTGGGTGGTGTTGGGCCGTACCCCAATCTGCGACATTTCGATCACCGCATGCACACGCGCGTCGCTCGCGGCCTGAGCGAAATTCACGGCGGCTTCAATGTACCCAGGGCCGGGCGGGTAGCTGAAATAGGCAGCGTGCACATCGGCTGTCGCCGCTTGAACTGACGCAAAGTTCAACAGATCGCCCCGGACCACCTCGGCGCCCAGTTCACGTAATCTGCCTGCGCGATCATCCAGAGTTCGCACGAGTGCGCGGACGCGCAGACCTTGTTCACGGAGAAGTCGGACCGTCTGTGTACCGGTTTTTCCGGTAGCGCCGGTGACAAGAATCAAATCGTTATTGCTGGTCACTGCATCGCCCCCACTCACGCAAGCCTGTTCAGTTGAGTCAAAGCACCAGTTGAGTACAGCGGAACATTGCGATCGGCCGAGTTGCGGTGCCGACAGTAACGACCGCGTCCCAAACTTGGGTCCGCCGACCAACATGCGCCGGCGTGGCCACACAGACGAGTCGATCTCCGGGCATCGCCGCCTTCACGTGGTTGGACTTGAACTCAAGGGTGACGAATCCATTTGCCCCGCCGGGAAGCGCTGCGCGACAACCGTAACCACACGCAGTGTCGGCCAGCGTCACCACGGCGCCGGCATGAACATGACTTTCGCCCGGTACCCTGTGTGACTCCGTAGCGGTCAGAGTGGCTTCGACATAGCTCGGATCGAGATGGGTTACCCGGATACCGAGCATGCCGGGCAACCCGGGCAATGGCTGATCCACCGGGTTAACCGGCGACTCGGCGGAAGGCATGCTCCTCTTTCCTTGTCATCCAGTGCAATTCAGTGCAGTTTGAGAAAACCGTGTTCCAGCGATCTCAACACGTCGACGTAGGGGGCATTGCCGTAACTGATACGCGCGACACCGATTTCAGCGAGCTGCGCATTAGACGGCACCCCATCCATCACCATGACGTTGACCGGCAACGGCGCGCCCTCGCTGATGCGTGCGATGAGAGACTTTTCCTGCAGCCCGGGGATGAAGAACCCCGAGGCACCGGCGTCGGCGTATGCCTTGGCGCGGTCAATAGCCTCGTCGGTCACCGACTCTGGATCATTCCCCTGCCCAAGGAAGAGGTCCGTGCGGGCGTTGATGAACAACGGAACGCCCCGTTGATCCGCGGCCTGCCGAATCACCGCGATGCGGCTGGCTTGCCGATCGATGGGATATAGTCGGGCCCCCTGGACAACGCGATCTTCGAAGTTGATTCCGACCACACCCGTGTCCAGCAGACGCAAGGTGTTCTCCGCCAACCGGCCGTCGTCCTCGGTATATCCGCCTTCGAAGTCAGCGCTGACAGGAACCTCGACCGAGTCGACGATCCGCCCGACGATCTGTGTGAGGAAGTCGACCGGGATGCCTTCGCCGTCCCGGTATCCCTGCGCCTCGGAGACCGACCAACTACTGGTCGCGACCGCCGGCGCCCCGGCCTTCGCCAGGGTCGTGGCACTGCCGGCGTCCCAGATGTTGTAGAGCACCAGCGGCGCTCCCTGGACGTGCAGACCCGCGAATCGTGCGGCCCTATCCTGCTGACTCATCGCATTCCCCTCGGGTTGGACGGTGACATTGCCATTTCTGCGGCGCGGTCAAATCGGTTGTCAGGCAGCATTGCTCGTTTGCAGGTCTCGCACGTCGGATGGACTATGACATGCATCGCAAACGCTACGCGACACGTACGCCCCGGCGCTGTCAAGAAGTTTGGCATCGAAGTTCTGGTGGTCAACCGTTTGGTGGCTTCGATCGGCGACGGACCTTTTGAACTCGGACGGAGTGTGCCCGAACGTCTTCTTGAACGATGCGCTGAAGTGGCTGTGGCTGTGAAAGCCCAGGTCAATCGCGAGGGCCATCAAGTCGTCGCAATGCGGCAACACGGTCAAACCGAAAGCGAGTCGCAACTGCAGGTGATAGCGATAGAGCGGGATGCCCTCGACCCGACGAAAGGCATCGGTGAGATAAACGGGTGTGACACTCACCTCTTCGGCGATTGTGGCCAGCGTCCATCGACGCCACGGATCGGCGGACAGCAACATCTTCACTTGGTCAGCCATCTTCTCTGGGTTTCGGCTGCCGGGCCGAGAGCTATGAGATGCGTTGCTCCCCAGAGCGTGTCGGATGAGATGCAGCACCTGAGTCTCGGCTTCCAGCCGATCAATCGATTCTCGTAACAAGCGCTGGCGCAATTGCGCCGCGAGAAGTTGGGTGCGTGGGTCGATGCGCAGCAAAGATCGATTGAGTGCGGGTCGCTCGCGCGAACAGCGGTATTCGAGCGGCGTGACTTCCAACAGCGTCGGCGCATCGACGGCGAGGGTCAAGGTCGCGTCCCCGCCGGCAACCGGGTGGCTTACCCGGTAAGCCTCATCTGCGTTGGTGATCACCATCTGATTCGCGTCCGCTACATGATCTTTGGTGCCGACTGAATGCACGTAGACGCCACGATAGGGAAAGGCGAACCGAGTTCCTGGCACGTGTTCTTCGGATGCCTTGCCTCGGCATAGGCCCGGACACTCACAGTCCCATGCGGTGACCGTGCCCGTATGCAACACCAGCCGAGCGTCGTATTCAGGCATGATCCCGACTGTATGAGATGTCGGTACTGTCTGCTATGACGTATATGCAGCATTTTCTGCCATCGCAACGATGGCGGGGAAAGGGACGCATGAGCGCTCGACGCGTGGTCATTGTCGGCTTTCCGAGGGTGCAGTCCTTGGACGTTTCCGGCCCTTACGAAGTGTTCGCGGAGGCGGGCACCTACCGCATCGAGGTCGCGGCGCCGCAGCAAGGGGCCTTTAACGCCGCCTCGGGCCTCGAGTTATCAGCCGATGTTGCGCTGGCCGATGTGCGCGGCCGCATTGACACGCTCATCGTGGCCGGGGGCTACGGAGTCTTCGACGTCATCGAGGATGCGGAGTTCCTCCACGATTTGCAGCGGGCAGCCAAGAAGTCACGCCGGGTCGGCTCTATCTGCACCGGAGCTTTCGCACTGGCCGCAGCCGGCCTACTGGAAGGCCGGCGCGCAACCACCCACTGGCGGTTCAGCGAACAGCTGCGCAGCTGTTATCCATCGGTCGACGTCGATGCGGACCCCATCTACATCCAATCGGACAATGTTTACACCTCCGCCGGCATCACCGCGGGCATGGATCTGGCCCTGGCGTTGGTCGAAGAAGATCGTGGTCACGACCTCGCGATGACGATCGCACGCGAGTTCGTGTTGTTCATGCGCCGCCCTGGCGGCCAATCTCAATTCAGTACCGCGCTGGCCGCGCAGACGGCCGACCGCGAGCCGCTGCGCGAACTGCAAGCGTGGATTGTGGAGAATCTGAGTGCCGATCTGTCGGTCGAGATGCTGGCCGAACGTGCACATATGAGTCCGCGCCACTTCGCGCGCGTCTTCAGCCGCGAAGTAGGACAGACACCGGCCCGCTATGTCGAACAGGTCCGCGTCGAGGCGGCCCAACGTCGACTCGAAGAGTCGACCGACTCGCTGGAGGAAATTGCGGGCCACTGCGGCTTCGGCAGCGTCAACTCGATGCGACGCTCATTTCTGCGGATACGCGGGATCCCCCCGTCCGCATACCGCCAACGTTTCAGCCAACATCAGGAGACGCGGCGCTAAGGGGCTTCTGACTCGGCCGCGGGATACCGTTCGAGCAACTCAGCGGGCCGGATCGGCCGGACAACCAGATTGCCCCCACAGTTCGGGCAGATACTGTTCAATTCGCCTTCGGCGCATTGCGCGCAGAAGGTGCATTCGAACGTGCATATTCGGGCATCAGGTGATTCGTTCGGCAGCGGCTTTCCGCACCGTTCACAGCGAGGGCGCAGCTCGAGAACGCTCATCGCGGTATCTCCCATTCCTGCTGAGCTACAGAACTTTTCGATACAGATCGCCTTTGTGGTGTGATTCCGGCACTACGGCCATGAGTGCGCCCCTCCGTGATGAGAGCGAAATCGCCCGAGCTGTCCGACGTCAACTGCCCGGGCTACGCCTGAGTCATCCGGGCAGTTGAGGCTACGACGGCGATGGCCCGACGTGCTTTCAAAATCTTTGGCTTTCTGAAGCCGAGCCGATCTCTTTCTCGGCTGAGCCGCAGCAGTGGCACCGCTACGGACCCGGTGTCAATCCCCCTCTGCCGCAATGCCACAATCTCGGGCTGTCGACCACCTGAGCTGCCAGTGCCGCTTTAAGGCCGCACCTTCACGACTACTTTTCCCATGGGACCGCTGGCTAGCCGCTCGAAAGCTTGTGGCAACTCCTCGAACGGGAAAACCGAGTCGACCAGAGGCCGTGCCCCGGAGCGGGCCATTATGCCCAGCAGGTTCTGCCAGGCAGCCCGGTGTTCCTCCGGGGTATACAAGCTCAAAGCCATCGCGCCAATCCTCAGCCAGCGAGAAAAGAGCGTGCCTGTCTCGAAACTGGTTACTGGGCCTCCAAGGTTGCCCACCAGGCTGATTCGTCCCGATTCGCCCATCGCTTCGATGACCTGAGGCAGCAGTGTGCCGCCTCCGACACCGTCGACCGCCAGCTTCACTCCCTGTGGATTCAAGGCCTGCTTGGTGCGTGTTGGCCAACTGGCATCCTCCGGATTGAAAGTGAAGGCCGCTCCGAGTTCCTTGAGGCGCTGTCGCTTTGCCTCACTGCGCGAGAGAGCTACGACCGTGTGGCCCATCGCAGCCGCCAACTGCACAGCGGCGACTCCGACGCCTCCCGACGCACCGGTCACCAGTACCACTGAGTTGGGCTCTAGCGGTTCCCACATCGTGAGCGCACGGTATGCCGATAGATAGCCGACGGAGGCGCCCGACGACTCCTCTTCGGTCCAACCCACCGGCATCTCCGCCAAGTTGATCGCCGGGATAGACACTCGCTCGGCAAACATGCCCCATCGAAGAAGTCCGACGTCGCTGCGGAGAAGAACGCGCTGATCCCCCACGTGAATGTCCTTCACGCCTCGGCCAACATCGACGACCGTACCCACACCATCTCGCCCCAGCACGTGGGGCGTCGGAGGATATACCGGATAGGGATAACGCCTCTCCGCCATCATGCGGTCGGCCGGATTCAAAGCGGCGTAGTCGACTTCCAAGACGACTTCACCCTCATTGGGCACCGGATCGGGTGCCTCCGTCAGGCGCAGATGATCGATTCCTGCCTCTCCACCCCACAGCCAAGCCTTCATAACGGTTTCTTTCCTTAACTTTTCGTCACCGCACCAAAGGCTTTAGCCGTCGGCGATCGGCGTCAGAATGGCCTTCATCCGCGGCTTGTTAGCCGGATGCCGCTGTGGTTAAGCGCTTTACGGCGTCCTCGGTGGTCCACACCGCATTGGCCATGAAACGGTAGTTGACCATCGCCGCGGTGTACGCATCTCCTTCTTCGTTGCGGCCTGCCGCGATGGCGTCTCGCACCATCGCGACCTCGAAGCCATTCTCGATCAGGTCGCGCATATGCCCTTCCAGGCACAGATTTCCGACCGGCCCGGCCATTACCACCTTCTCGATGCGGCGCATGCGCAACTGAAGAATGAGGTCATTCGCATCGCTCGAGTAGGACTTGTGCGGCGACGTATTGGCCGTCTCACCGTCTTGCAGATACTTGCGGAACCGATCCGGGAAATCGGCCCCCGAGCCCGCGAAGCCGTCCAGGCTCAGCGGATCTTTGCGGAGGACGAAACCCCTTGCGCCAAGATAATCCGCCATCGCACCCACCGGAGCCACCCACTGGCCGTCGGTCGGATAGAAGTAGTGTGGCGAGTGAATGACCGAGAAGCCGTTCTCTTTGGCGCACACCAGAAGTGCCTCAAGATGATCGTGAACGCTGTTGATTCGTAGGCGTTCTTCGACCATCGGGTAGTAGACGCCGCCCTCGGTTAGAAACTCGTTCTGAATATCCGCCAGCACCAACGCCGTGTGCTCTTTGTCGAGCTGCATGTCGGGGTTGCGATGGGTGAACGTGAACATTCGACGGATCCTATTAGTGTGCGGTGAACTCTGCTGGTCCGATGCAATTCCGGTGCCGACGCCAGTCCGAATGCCGAAAGCTTACTCATGGCGCCGTCGCCGCCGCTGTCAAAATCTTCATGATATCGAGAAGGCGCTGGCCGACGCCCGTATGGCGGCAACGTGGGGTACCGGTGGTGGCCGGCTGCCTTCCTCTTTGACACCGAGCGGACTCACACCGTGAACCCGCTTCCAAGTTTTTTGACAGCGGATCGTGCCCACATGTGCGTACGGTCGCTCCGACGCCTTCGGCCCACATCAAGGAGATGCGTTGAAGTTCGGAGTTTTCTACGACTTTCGCAACCCGCCTCACGCAGGTTGGCATCAACCCTGGAGCAAGTTCTACGACGCGACGTTCGAGCACATGCAAGAAGTCGAGCGTCTGGGGTTCGACAAGATCAGCATCTCAGAGCATCACGGCGATCCGGATGGATACAACATCGGCATGCCCGTGACTCTGGCCATCGCCGCCGATCGCACGAAGTCGATCAGGCTCGGCCCCAACATTCTTCAGATTCCCTTCTACCATCCCGTGGTCATCGCCGAGCAATTCGCGGCGATCGACATCATCTCTGGTGGCCGACTCGACGTCGGGCTCGGTCAAGTCCCCGCGACGTTCAACGCCGAATATTCGATGTTCGGCGTGAATCCGCGGTTCCGGCCGAGCCTGCTCGATGAAGCACTCGACATCATGCAGCGATGCTGGAGCGAATCCGAACCGTTCGACTACCACGGCAAGCGGTGGAATCTGGAAAACATCTGGGTCAACCCGAAGCCACTGCAAGATCCGTTGCCCCTCTTCGTAGTGGCCAGTTCGACGGACGTGTCGATGGATCGGGTGGCCAGCCGCGGCCTCGACGTCGGCGGCCCCGGGGGTTTCTGGGTCAGCCTCACCGGCGCCGAGCGCTGGAAGCAATGGTTGCCCCGATGGCGGCAAGCCTGCATGCGGAACGGACGAGACCCGAATTACGCCAGAATCAATGTGTTTTCGACATGCTTTGTCACCGACGACCCGGAAAAGGCGTGGGCGAAGCACCGCGACGGCATCCTGTACAGCTTCAACTACGAGCGCGACGGCGTGCGTCCGTACAGTTCGCGGTTCGTGAAAACGATCCCGGAGAAGCCCGAAGATCTTCCCGGCTGGGAACACATCTGCCAAACCCCCGAACAGGCGATCGCCGAGCTGCGCGATGCCTACGCCGATGGCGCGCCGACTGAGCTGAACCTGATGGCCATCAAACCCGGTATGAGCTTCGAGGAGTCGCTGGAGTACTTGAGGAACTTCGCCGAGAAGGTGATTCCGGCGGTCAAGGATCTCTAGTCGGCCAGTGAAATCACCCTAGGCACTCATTAATTTTGTGATAGCGGTGTCGGGCGACGCTTCGTTATGTTCGCTCTGTCGCTCATCAACTACCCCCAGCATGCGTCGAATGAAGTTGCACGACGGGGCAAAACGGATCCTGGTGCCCGTCGGCCGCGTTGTTTCGTCCTTGAAGGCAATCAAACGGGTGTCAAGTGACCGGTGAATATGCCGTTGTACCAACAAAACACAGAAGGGTCCCTCATGGAAATCAAGGATTCGGTCGTCCTGGTCACTGGCGCGAATCGTGGCATTGGCGCGGAGTGGGTTCACCAGCTGCGCGAGCGGGGTGCGGCCAAGATCTATGCCGGCGCCCGCGATCCGCGGTCGGTCGTCTGCCCGGATGATCGCGTAATGCCGATCGCACTGGACGTCACCGCCAGGGGCCAGGTCTTGGCCGCCGCCGAACTGGCCAACGATGTGCAGATCGTCGTCAACAACGCCGCCGTGTCCTACCGCCAACCCCTTATCGGCGGCGACGTCGACAGGATCCACGCCGAATTCGAGACGAACGTGTTCGGCCTCGTCTACGTGACCGAGGCGTTCGCTCCGGTGCTCAGGGCGAACGGCGGTGGCGCGATCGTCAACGCCCTTTCCGCCGTGTCCTGGTTCTCCTTCCCTGGTATGGCCGGCTACAGCGCGACCAAGTCCGCGGCATGGAACCTCACCGACGCACTCCGGCTCGAGCTGGCGGACCAAGGCACGCTCGTGGTCGCACTGCACTCCGGTGCGGTGACCACTCCGATGGGTGACAACTTCCCGATCGACAAGATCGAGCCGACCCAGGTCGTGTCCGCCGCGCTCGACGGGCTCCAGGCCGGCCAGACCGAGGTGCTCGCCGACGACATCAGCCGTGTCATCAAAAGCACGCTGACGTCGGACCCTTCGCGATATGCGGCCATACTCGGAGGCTGACGATTGCGAGACATTCTGGGGTGCAGTCGGATTCAGGACCGGGACTATTTCCTCGTGGTTCGGGGTTGATCTAGCTGCTATGACCCACGCCCACCAGCCGACGCTGTTCGACGAAGACGACACCGCGACACCGGCGATCGACGTCGCCGCGTTCGACAACGCCAGCGACCACCGGCTGGACAAGTATTCGTGGATCACCCAGGTGCCCGGCCTGCTCACCGGACATCTGCGGGTGCTCGACGAGTTGGCCATCCTCGACGTGTGGGAACAACGCCACCGCTGGATGTTCGACCGCATGGTCGAAGAACCCCGCCTCACCGGCGAGTACGTCGACCTCACTGCCGCACCCGCTTTCCTCGCTGAGCTGGCCGCGACACTCGGCGAGCGGCTCGGAGTACCCTACGACCGGGTCTGGATGAACTGGTATCGGGACCACCGAGACGGCACCGGCTGGCACGCCGATCGGCCCGCACACAAGGCACCGACGGCGATCGTGCCCGTACTCAGCCTCGGTGCGCCGCGCCGATTCCTGGTCCGCCCAGCCGGCGGCGGCCCCAGCACGGTATTCACTCCCGCAGGCGGAGACCTGATCATCATGCAGGGCCGCTGCCAGCATGACTGGCAGCATTGCGTGCCCAAACAAAAGGCGCCGGCCGGGCCGCGGATGAGTTTGAACTTTTCCAGCATCACCCAGTCGGGATGACCGACACTTAATCAATCACCCTCGAGCGCCGGATTATCGGAAAGGTCAACGATGACTGAGGCCTACGTCCTAGGTGGAGTGCGCACGCCGTTTACCCGCTACGGCGGCACGCTGTCGGGTATCCGCACCGATGAGCTGCTGGGTATGACCATGAAGGGCGCCTGCGAACGCGTCGGGGTGCCGCTGGACGCCATCGAGGACATCGTCGCCGGCTGCGTCAATCCCGCGCACGAGGGAATGGGTGACATCGCCCGCTGGGCCGCGCTGGCGGTGGGATTCCCCGACACCGTCGCCGGGGCAACGCTCAATCGTTATTGCGGCTCGTCGCTCAGCGCCCTGGTCAGCGTCAGTCATTCCATCAAAGCCGGCGATCTGGGCGTCGGCATCGCGTGCGGCGTCGAGTCGATGTCACGGTCGGGCTGGGCGCTGATGAAAGGCGAAGCGCCGTTCAGCCCGCGAGGCCCGGTGCTGATGCTCGACACCATGTGGTCCGGTGCGGGCGGGCCGCCCAACCCGGTTTTGCTCGCCCGCAATGCCTACATCGGCATGATCGAGACCGCCCAAAACGTCGCCGACCGCTACTCGCTGACCCGCAAGGAGATCGACGCTTTCGCGCTACGGTCCCAGCAGCACGCCAAGGCGGCGCGCGACCGCGGCCGGTTCGCGAAGGAGATCATGACCGTGCCCATCCCCGCGACGAAGAAGACCCCCGCGCGGGTTGCTGAGCACGACGAATTCATCCGCGACGACACCACCGCCGAGACACTCGCCGCGCTGCCCGTCCAACCGGGTACCACCCAGATGACCGCGGCCAACTCCACTCCGCTCACCGACGGCGCGAGCGCGGTCGTCGTCGCCTCCGGCGAAAAAGCCGCAGAACTCGGGCTAGAACCCCTGGCTCGGGTGGTGTCCAGCGCCGTCTACGGGATCGACCCACTCATCATGGGACTGGCGCCGGCGTGGGCCATTCCGATGGCGATCCGCCGGGCGGGTCTGAAGCCCGAGCAGATCGACGTCTGGGAAGTCCACGAAGCCTTCAGTGCCCAAGCCCTCGGTGTCTTGCGCGAACTGCCCAACCAGCTCGACGGTTTCGTGATTCCCGACGACAAGCTGACGCCAAACGGCGGCGCCGTCGCGATAGGACATCCGTTCGGCGCCACCGGAACCCGCTACGTGCTCACACTGGCCACCGAACTGCAGGAGCGCGGGGCGCGCTACGGGGTCATCGGCGTATGCATCGGATCGGGTCAGGGCGTCGCCGTCGTGCTGGAGAACCCCAGCGCCACCTAGCATCGAGCCCGCGCGGGGTTTTGCCGCGCCAACCGCTAACGTGAACCGCGTGAATCTCGACGTTAATCAGACGTCCATCCGCGAGGTTTGCGACGCGGGCCTGCTGGCGGGCGCGGTGACTCTGGTCTGGCAGCGCGGAGAAGTGCTGCAGGTCAACGAAATCGGCTATCGCGACGTGGACGCTGGGCTGCCGATGCAACACGACACGCTGTTCCGCATCGCGTCGATGACCAAACCGGTCACGGTCGCGGCGGTGATGAGCATGGTCGACGAGGGCAAACTGACGCTGAAAGACCCGATCACGCGCTGGGTACCGGAGCTGGCCGGCGTGCAGGTGCTCGACGACCCGCACGGTCCACTGGACCGCACGCATCCGGTGAACCGATCGATCCTCATCGAGGACCTGCTGATCCATACCAGCGGCCTGGCCTATGGATTTTCGGTATCCGGCCCCATCTCTCGGGCGTACATGCGGCTGCCGTTCAATCAGGGTCCCGACGTGTGGTTGACCGAGCTCGCCAAGCTGCCCCTGGTGCATCAGCCCGGCGAGCGGGTCACCTACAGCCACTCCATTGATCTGTTGGGCGTCATCGCTTCCCGCATCGACGGCAAGCCGTTCCACCAGGTGCTCGACGAGCGGGTGCTGGCGCCGACCGGCATGGTCGACACCGGATTCTTCGTCTCGGCCGACGCGCGGCGACGAGCCGCGACCATGTATTCGCTCGACGAGCAGCATCGACTGCGGCACGACGTCATGGGGCCGCCACGCCTGCAGCCGCCCTCGTTCTGCAACGCCGGTGGCGGCCTGTGGTCGACTGCCGACGACTACCTGCGATTCGTGCGAATGCTGTTGGGCGAGGGCACAATCGACGGCGTGCGGGTGTTGTCCGCGCAATCGACCCGACTGATGCGCACCGACCGGCTCACCGCCGAGCAGAGGCAGCACGATTTCCTGGGCGCGCCCTATTGGATTGGCCGCGGATTCGGGTTGAACCTGTCAGTGGTGACCGACCCGGTGAAATCCGCTCCCCTGTTCGGGCCGGGCGGGCTGGGCACGTTCAGCTGGCCGGGCGCCTACGGAACCTGGTGGCAGGCGGACCCTTCCGCGGATCTGATCCTGCTGTATCTGATTCAGAACCTGCCCGACCTGACGGTGGACGCCGCCACCGCGGTCGCGGGCAATACGTCATTGGCGAAACTCCGCACGGCACAACCGAAATTCGTCCGAAACACCTATCGTGCGCTCGGCCTCTAAAGCCATGGTCGACTACCCGCCCGCACGCATCACCGGACCGCGGCTGGTGTTGCGTCCGCCGGTGCTCGACGATGCCGGCCCACTGTTCCAGCGGGTCGCGCGTGACCCCGCGGTCACCAAGTATCTACAGTGGGCGCCGCATCCCGACGTGGCGACGACGCGGCGGGTGATCACCGAGAAGATCAATATCAACGACGCCGAGCGGACGTGGGCAATCGAGCTCAAGCACAGCGGCGAGCTGATCGGGCTGACCAGCTGCCGGCGCTCGGCGCCGCACGCAGTCGAGATCGGCTATTGCCTCGGCCGGCGATGGTGGGGCAAGGGTTTTATGCCCGAGGTGATCGACCTGCTGCTGACCGCGCTGGAGGCCGACCGCAGGGTGTTCCGCGTCTGGGCCACATGCAGTGTCTACAACGAACGTTCGGCGCGACTGCTGGAGCGAATGGGGTTCGTGCAGGAGGGCCGGCTCGCCCGGCACGCCGTCTACCCCACCATGGGGCCCGAACCCCAAGACAGCTTGCTGTACTCCAGAATCTTGCGGTGAGTGATGCCTGAGGCGCCTGGAGTGCGCCGCGTCGAGCGTGCCTGAGGCGTCGGGTGTGCGCCGCGTCGAGCGTGCTTCAGCGGCTTTGAGTGTGACTCGATGGCGGGAAATCTCCGAAATTCGCGCCGTGGACGCACACTCGACGCCGTGGACGCACACTCGAAGCCTCAAACCCGGCGCCCGAGTTGCCCGGCTATCCCTCGTCGTCCAGGGCCCGGCGCGCGTAGGCCCGCACATCGGCGTCGCTGTCCTTGAGCGCGATTCCCAGTGCGTCGCGGGCAGCGGATTCGCCGGCCCACCGGGTCAGGCTGAGCACCGCCGCCTTGCGGACGTCGAGATGCGCATCGGAGAGGGCCTCGGACAACCGCGGCACGGCAAACCCGGCCTCCGCACCCGCCAGCGCACGGGCCGCACCTTGCCGGACCTGCCACGCCGGCGCCTGCAGCGCCTTCTCTACGGTGACGAGATCGCTCTCGCGACAACCTAATTCACTGAGCGCAGCGAGCGCGGCCGCGCGCACCAGCGGATCGGGGTCGGCGATCAGCGCGCTGACCGCCTCGGCACCACCGCGCAGGGTGGCCAAACCGGCCGCCGCGGTGATGCGCACTTCCCGGCTCTCGTCGCCGGTGGCGGTGACGACCCCGGCCACGTCGTCGACCGACACCAGCGCGCGCACCGCCTCGATGCGCACCCGGTAGTCGGAATCGCCAAGGGCGTGGCGGAATTGGTTGGCATTGCCGGCCCGGCGCGCGGCCAGCAGGTAGACGGCGGCCGCGCGCACCACCGTGTCGGCGGACACCAGATGCGGTTCGGCCCCGGCCGGGTCCGGCAGCACTTCGACCAGCTCGCGAATGCCCTCGGCGCTGGTCCGCCGGACCCCGGCGTCGGCGTCGTCCAGCGCGGACAATAAGGCGGGCGCGTAGCCGTCGGGCATGTGCTCGGTCAGGGTTGCCACTGCCGTGCGCCGCACCCCGGGATCGGCGTCGACCAGATACGGTTCCAATTCGGCGATCGTCGGCTCCTCGAGAGCGAGAACCTCGGCGATACGCGGTGACGGCGGCTCGAAAGTGCTGGGCGAAGCCGTGACCCGGGATCCGGCGATGGCCGGCGCTTTGCCTCCGACCAGCGGCGGCTGCTGCACCGGGTACACGGTCCGATCGGTCGGCGGCAGTCCGTCCAACTCCGGGACAGGCACAAAGTACGGAGCCACCGGGCGTTTGAGGAACGCCATCTCGCCGTTGGGCTGCTTGCGCAGGTTGAGGTGATACCCCCATTCGCTGTCGTCGCGGCCAGGCAGGTCGGCGCGGTCGTGGTAGAGGCCCCAGCGCGATTCGGTGCGGGTCAGCGAGGAGCGCGCGGCCATCTCGGCGCAATCCCGGATGAACGACACTTCGACCGCGCGCATCAGCTCGTGCGGGTTGTGCGCCCCCATCTCCGCGATCTCGTCTTGCATGCGATCGAAGGTGCGCACCGCGATGGACAGTTTGGCCGCCGACTTGGGCGGTGCCACATAGTCGTTGACGAATCGTCGCAGTTTGTATTCGACCTGGGGCTGCGGCGGACCGTCCGGATGCCGCAACGGCCGGTAGATCAACTCGTGCGCTTCACGCAGTTGAAGGTCCGGAAGTTGCTGCGGGGCGGCAACGTCAGCCAATGTCGACGCGGCGTGCGTGCCGGCGAGATCACCAAAGACGAACGCCCCGATCATGTAGTTGTGAGGGACACAGGCCAGATCGCCGGCGGCGTAGAGACCGGGCACCGTCGTCCTGGCGTGCTCGTCGACCCAGACTCCGGAAGCGGAATGGCCACTGCACAAACCGATTTCGGAGATGTGCATTTCGATGTCGTGGGTGCGGTAGTCATGGCCGCGGTTGGCGTGGAAGGTGCCGCGGGTGGGACGTTCGGTGGTGTGCAGAATGTTTTCCAGCGCGGTCAACGTCTCATCCGGCAGGTGCGACACCTTCAGATAGATGGGTCCGCGCGCGGAGTCGATTTCACTTTTGACCTCGGCCATCATCTGACCCGACCAATAGTCGGAGTCGACGAACCGCTCACCGTGCGAGTTGACCTGGTATCCGCCGAACGGATTGGCCACATAGGCGCACGCCGGGCCGTTGTAATCCTTGATCAGCGGATTGACTTGGAAACACTCGATTCCCGACAGCTCCGCGCCCGCGTGGTAGGCCATCGAGTACCCGTCGCCGGCGTTGGTCGGGTTCTCGTAGGTGCCGTACAGGTAACCGGATGCGGGCAGGCCGAGCCGGCCGCATGCCCCGGTCGCCAGGATGACCGCTTTGGCGCCAACGGCAACGAATTCACCGGTGCGCGTGTTCAATGCGGCGGCACCTACGGCGCGCCCGTCGTCGCCGACCAAGACGCGCACCGGCATCAGGCGGTTCTCGATCTGGATCTTCTCCCGCATCGACCGTTGCCGCAGCACCCGGTACAGCGCCTTTTTGACGTCCTTGCCCTCGGGCATGGGCAGCACGTAGGAGCCCGAGCGGTGCACCCGGCGTACCGCGTACTCGCCGTGCTCGTCCTTCTCGAACTTCACCCCGTAACGCTCAAGCCGCTGCACCATCGCGAATCCGCGGGTCGCCGTCTGGTACACCGTGCGCTGGTTGACGATTCCGTCGTTGGCGCGGGTGATCTCGGCGACGTAGTCCTCCGGTTCGGCCTTGCCGGGGATGACGGCGTTGTTCACGCCGTCCATTCCCATCGCCAGCGCGCCGGAGTGCCGCACGTGCGCCTTCTCCAACAGCAACACCTGGGCGCCGTGCTCGGCCGCCGATAGTGCCGCCATGGTGCCCGCGGTGCCGCCACCGATGACCAGCACGTCACAATCGAGGCGCACCGGCGTCGCGGAATCCGGGATCTCCATCATGCGGCCACCGAATGATCGAGTGCGGCAATGATTTCCGTGCGTAGTTCCTCGCGTGGCAGGTCGATGCGGGGGTCGGGCACCTCCAGCACCGCGCGCACGGGCCGACCGGCCTTGCCCAGCACCACGATGCGGTCCCCGAGCGTCAGGGCCTCGTCGACATCGTGGGTGACGAAGACGATCGTCGTCGGATGGGTGCGCCACGTGTCGATGAGCAACCGCTGCATCGCGGCGCGAGTCTGGGTGTCCAGGGCTCCGAACGGCTCATCCATCATCACCGCACGCGGCGCCCCGGCCAGCCCGCGGGCCAGCTGGACGCGCTGGCGCATCCCGCCGGACAGGCTCTTGGGCAGGTAGCTGCCAAAACCGGTGAGGCCGAGCTCTCCGATCCAGTGGTCCGCCTGGGCGCGTCGGGTGGCCCTCGGTTCGCCGCGCAGCCGCAGTGCCAGCTCGATGTTGGACCGCACCGTGCGCCACGGCAGCAGCGCGTTGTCCTGGAACACCATGCCGCGATCGCCCGACGTGCCGGTGACTTCGGCGTCGTCGGCCAGTATCCGGCCGCTATCGGGCGGCAGTAAGCCCGCCAGCGCACGCAGCACCGTCGACTTGCCGCAACCCGACGGGCCGGTGAGCACCAGGATCTCGCCCGGGCGCACCGTCAGGCTCAGCTCGTCGATCACCGGAGTTCCGGTGTAGGACAACCGCACTCGGTCCAATTCGAGGCCCACGCCAACGGTCATTTCGATCCCTCCTGTGCACGCGGCAGCCAGCGGGTGACGCGGCGGCCCACGAGTTCGACCGCTGCCGCCGTCGCGAATCCCAGTACTCCGATGGTGATGATGCCGACGAACACTTGGGGGTAGGACAACACGGTGTAGTCCTGCCAGGTGCGGTATCCGACACCGAGACGACCCGAGATCATCTCCGCCGAGATCACGCAGATCCATGCCACGCCCATGCCGACCGACAGGCCGCCGAACACTCCGGGCAGGATGCCCGGCAACACCACCTGGGTCAGGACGTCCCACCGGCCGCCGCCCAGGGTGCGCACCGAGTCTTCCCACAGCGTCGGCAGCGCGCGCACCGCATGCCGGGTGCTGACCATGATCGGGAAGTAGGCCGCCAGGAAGGTGATGAACACGATGCCCGCCTCGTCGGTGGGGAACAGCAGGATCGCCACCGGCACCATCGCGATGGCCGGAATGGGTCTGGCCAATTCGGTGAGCGGACCAAAGGTGTTGGCGAACAACCGGGAACGGGCCAGCAGTACGCCGGTGGCGACGCCGACCACCGCGGCCAGCCCGAAGCCGCTGAGAATGCGCAGCAATGACTGCGCCAGGTCGAGCCAGTACTCGTAGGTCCCCAGCCTGCGCTGCAGCGCGTTGACGATCTGGGTGACCGTCGGCAGCGTGTCGAAGCGCAGCAGCAGCCGCACCTTGCCCGCGGTGAGCACCTGCCACAGCCCGATTGCGGCGGCCACCGACGCCAACCGCAACAGCCACCATCGCCACGGCGAGGCGGACCGTCGAGTGGTGACCAGCCCGGGCGTCGGGATCGCGGCGGCGACGTCGTCGGCCACCTGAGCCCTCGCTCCTCCGGTTACGTACGCGGTCATACCGAACCTCCAAGCGCCTGTTGATAATTCATTTCACTGCTGCCCGGGTGCCCGGAGGTGTACCGGCGTGCCCCGGCCAGCGTGTCGAAGGGGTAGTACTTCGGGCCGTCCTGCACCCAGAACGCTTTGTCGGCGAACCAGCGGGTGCCCAGTTCCGTGTCCGGAACATAGGCCGCCCGCACTTTGGTTCCGTGGGCACTCGCGTCCCGGATCGCGCGCAGCAGGTCGGTCGGGTTGGCCACCGTTTGCGTCGCATCGGATCCGTCCAGCCAGAGTTCGCTGGCCAGCGCGGGGTCGCCGCGCAGCACCGAGGGATTGGTGGTGGCGTTGCGGGCCGCCGTGTAGTCGCGGTCGCGGGCTGCGAATACCGTGCGCAGCGGGTCGTCCTGCACGAATCCGGCGACGTCGAGGTCGGCGAAGTCGCCGATCGACTTCAGGTAGGGCACATCGCTTTTCAGCGCGTCGATCAGCGAAGGCTTCAGTGTGGTGTCAAACGACGTCCCGCCGGGACCGTTGTAGAGGTACACCACCTCTTGCGGAAGTCCGCTCGCCTGGGCGACGATGCGAGCCGCCTCGAGCGGTTTGTCGTTGAGGAAATCGGTGGCGTCCAGCTGGGCTTGCAGGAATGCGGCCAGCACCTCCGAGTGAGCGGAGGCATACGAACGCCGCACCACCACGCCGTGCAGGGTGGGCAGGTTCAGCTCGGCCCCGTCGTACAGCAGTTTGGCCTTGTTCTGGTAGACCAGCAGACCGGGCCAGGCCACGAACTGCGAAAGTCCTTGCACTTGACCAGATTCCAGGGCAGAAGCGCCAATCTGCGGCTGCTGGTTGAGTACCTGGACGCCACTGATCCCGCCCCTGTCCAGGGCCCGTACCAGGGTGCCGTGACCGGCCGAGCCGACGCTGGCCGACACCTTCGTGCCGGCCAGGTCCCCCAGCGTGGTGGCCGGCGAATCCGGCTTCACCACAACCATATTCAGCGCGCCTTTGGGGTTATACCCGGTGATCGAGACGATTTCGGTTTTCGCCAGCGGGTTGGCCTGCGTCTTGGAGCCGTTGATCAGCATCGGATAGTCGCCCATCGAGCCGATGTCGATCTTCTCGGCCAGCATCTGGGCCGTGATCGGGGCGCCGGTATCGTAGTCCTGCCACCGGACGGCGTACTTGGTGCCGGTGCGGGTGGTGATGTCGGCAAGCCTGTGCTCCAGGTAGCCCTGGGCGCGCAGCAGCGTTCCCGCGGTGACGGTGTTGATGGTCTTGGACTGGTATCCGATGACCACGCTGACCACACCGGAGGATTCCGATAGCGATTCCAGCGAGCAGCTGGAAACGGTTGCGGCGACGGCGAATACAATCGACGCCAGCCAAGCTGTGTGTCGTTTCATGAAAAGCCTTGCGGTTGAGGGTTTCAGCGCAGGAGATACGGCATGTTCACCGTGACGGCGCCCGTGGGGCAGCGGGCCGCGCACGGACCGCAGTACCAGCATTCGTCGACGTGCATGAACGCTTTCCCGGTGTCGGGGTTGATGGCAAGTGCATCCAGCGGACAGACCTCGACGCACAGCGTGCAGCCGTCGATGCACAGGGACTCGTCGATGGTCACCGGCACATCGGCGCGGTTGTTGACCAGCGTCATGGCTTGCTCCTAATTAAGTGGCCGCTCATGGTGATTCGATCGCCGCGCATCCGGATGTATTCCAGGTCGACGGGTCGACCGTCGTCGAGACTGGTGACGCGTTCCAGCATGAGCAACGCGGATCCGTCCGGCACCTGCAGTGTGGCCGCCGAGTGCGCGTCGGCCGGGATTGCCTCCAGCGCCAGTGACGCCGAACCCAATCGGTGTCCGCTCACCTGCTCGATGAGTGCGAAGAGGTCGTTGGTTTCCAGCGGGTGGTCCAGAATCAGGGTGCCGATGTCGGGGGTCAGGTAGGTGAGGTCGAGGCTCAGCGGCAGATCGCCCAGGTAGCGCAACCGTTCGATAAACACCGCCTGCCCGCCGGGTTCAAGCTGCAGCCGGTTCGCCACCGCGGGCGGGGCGATCACGGCCATCGCGGCACGGACCTCGTTACGGACTTCTCCGACGTGTTTGAACGCTTCCTTCAGGCCCAGCAGCGAGTCGATCCGGTGGTCGTACTTGCGTTGCGCGACGTGAGTGCCGACCTTGGGTCCGCGGTCGATCAAGCCCTCGTGCTTCAGGACGCCCAGAGCCTCCCGAATGGTGTTGCGGGACACCGAGAATTCGATAGCCAACTCGTTTTCGCCAGGTAGCTCGTCCAGATATGCCGCGGAGTGAATCTGCTGGCGCAGCACATCCGCGACCCGGCGGGCGCGATCGGCCCGGGGTCCACGAATGGGTATTGCCTCAGCCACGCCGCCACGCTAACGCAGCTCAGGGGCATATTTCGGGTGGGCGATCAGGAGCCGCGACGGCAGGTCGGCTTATTGCGCCGGGTGCCCTTCAGCATCGACCAGCAAAAACCTCGGCCCCGTCGGCTATTGCGCCACCTGGGCCGCGACGTCGCCATTGCGATCCCGGTGAGCAGAACCGTTCGTGCTTGGCCCGTGGGGCTCTCGGCGGGACATGACGTTTTGCCCGCCTCCGAGCGACAACGCACACGCTTGGCCCGTGAGGCTCTCCGGGGTCACGACGTTTTGCCCGCCTCCGAGCGACAACGCACACGCTTGGCCCGTGAGGCTCTCGGCGGGACATGACGTTTTGCCCGCCTCCGAGCGACAACGCAGCGATGTCAGACCCGAGTGCGACAGTCCGATGATGACGAAACCACTGCTGCTGCGGGGAACGGAACTCCGTTACGTGCTCGCCTAGCACCTGTTCCTGCACGGGCCGGCCACGGTCCCGGAATTGTTGCAGGCGCTTGCGCACTACAACTTTGACGTCGGCGGGCGCGGGTCGAAGTCGATTTCTGATGCGCTGCGCTGGGAGCGGCGCTACGGGCGCGTGGGGCGATTGGGTCGCGGCCGGTATGGGCCCGGCTGGATGCCGCGCGCTACCGAATACCGAATCCACGAGCGGGTCCTCGCTTTACGCGCACAAGCGGCCGAGTTGTCGCTCGGAGGCGGGCAAAACGACAACCCCTCCGCTGCCTGAGCGCCGTGTGTTGGCTGCCTGACCGCTGCCCGATCTGACCGCCTGACCGCCGCCTCACCGCTGCCCTAACGCCGCGTGAGCGCCAGACAGTCAGACGTCCTCGGTGACAGCCTTCTTGGCGCGCTTGCCATTTCGCGCCCCGTTGAGAACGGAGGTGTCCGACGGGAGCTCGAACGACGGGAACGCAGATCCCACGGCGGCCGACGCGGCGTTGCGTTCGGCTTCCAGGCGCGCCAACGCCTCCGGCGTGAAGACCGACAAGCCCAGCTCGTGGTTGTATCCGTGGATTTCCTTGACGTCGAGTTGGGCGAGGAAGTAAAGGATTTCTTTGGAGACAACCTGCCCTGGCACCAGCACTGGGAAACCGGGCGGATACGGCACCACAAACGTGGTGGATACCAATTTCCTGCCCTCGGCGATCCGCCGTCCCGCCTGACCGATCTGCACGTACTCGCGATCGGATTCTTCGTAGCCGGCGTAGAACGCGGCCCGCATGTCACCGAACGGGGAGGCGTCGACCGGGCGGAACGCGATATCGAACTCACTGAAGTCGGGCAGGTGCGGCAGATCCTCGGTGATCTCCTCGACATGACGGTGATGCAGCGCCCAGTCCGCTGAACTGGCCGCCTTCTCGACGCGATCGAAGTCGAGGGAAACCCGCCGCAGCACGTCGAGCAAGTGATGCACGCTCGACCACGTGACGCCAATGGTGAAGATCAACAACACGCTGTTGATCGACGTCTTGTTGATCTGAATGCCGAACCGGTCCATCAGGATCTTCTCGCGGAAGTCGAAACCCGTCATTCCCGTGTTGCCGATGAACAGGGTGACCCGCGTCGGATCCAGCACAAACTGGTCGGAGCGCCATGCCTCATTCCACTCCTCCAGCGCGCCCTGGCGAACTTGCCGGTAGGAGCTGACAAGGGACGCCCGGTACTCCTCGGGCACCAGATCGGCTTCGTCGAGAATGCGGAACCATTTGCTGATCAGCCGGTCTTTGCGCACGCGATGCCGGAACACCAATGCCATGTCGTAGGTTTTGCGCACCAGCTCGAAGCCCTCGATGTCGACCTGGCGGCGCGCCAGGTCCAGCGACGCGAGCAGTTGCTGGTTCGGCGACGTCGACGTGTGGGTCAAAAACGCCTCGCCGAACGCGTCGCGGGCGCGCGAGTTGAAGTCCTGGTCACGGACATGGATCATCGACGCCTGCCGAAACGCCGACAGCGACTTGTGGGTGGAGTGCGTCGAATAGACCCGGACGCGCGCCGTGGCCGGATCGGGCAACAGTCGCCGCTCAACCCACTCCGAGCGGTCCACCCCTTCCATCGACACGAGCCAATCCTGGTATAGCACAGCGTATTCCGGCGTTGCCAAGGTCTCTTCGAGTCGTTTGGCCGATATCATGGCGGTGCGTTGCCTTGCCCACGGCACTGCGGTGGCAAATGCATACCACGCTTCGTCCCACAGGAAGCAGATGTCCGGCTTGATCGCCAGCACCTCCTCCATCACCCGGCGCGGGTTGTACACCACGCCGTCGAACGTGCAGTTGGTCAGCAGCAGCATGCGCACGCGGTGCAGCTGCCCGGCCGCCTCCAGATCCAGCAGTGTCTTTTTGATCGTCTCCAGGGAAACCGCTCCGTAGATCGCGAACTGCGGCAACGGATATGCGTCCAGATACAGCGGATAGGCGCCGGCCAGCACCAAGCCATAGTGATGTGACTTGTGGCAATTGCGGTCGATCAGCACGATGTCGCCGGGACGGGTCAGGGACTGCACCACGATCTTGTTGGCGGTCGACGTTCCGTTGGTGACGAAGTAGGTATGGTCGGAGCGCCAGGTACGCGCGGCCTTGTCCATGGCCTTCTTGATGTTGCCGTGCGGGTCCAGCAGCGAATCCAAACCGCCAGAGGTGGTCGAGGTTTCGGCCATGAAGATGTTGCGGCCGTAGAACTCCCCCATGTCCTGCAGCGACTTGGAGTTGAAGATGCTGGCGCCCCGCGCTATCGGGAGGGCGTGAAATTGACCGACCGGCGCAGCCGCATAAGCCCGCAGGGCGTCGAAAAACGGTGTGGCAAAACGATTCCGCAACCCCGCGAGCACCGTGCTGTTCAGATCGGTGACGTCATTGAGCCGGTAGAACGTTCGGTCATAGATGTCGGGTTCGTCGTCACCGCCCGCGGCGATCGACTCGTCGGTCAGCAGGTAGAGATCGATGTGCGGCCGTAGCTCGCGGATCCACTCGGCGCATTCGATCCAGTCGTTGGCGTGGTCGGAGACAGGCCCGTCATCGTTGACACCGAGCAACGTGGTCATCAACGGCACCCTGTCGCGCGAACGCAGCGGCAGGTCATGCCGGATAATCGCGGCCTGAATTTCACCGTTCAGCGCGACCGCGGTGATGGCGTCCTCGACGCTCGGGACGACGAGGATCTCGAACTGTACATCGTCGGACGGATCACGCAGCGCCCGAAGGCTTTCGGCCAGGCAATCGGGCGCTGTACTCGGCGCATCGTCGGCAAGCAGCACGGTGTAGAACTGTTGCTGTTTGGCCCGCGCCACCAGCTCCTGATCGGCCAGCGGCGCCGAAGTGTCGAAAAGTCCTGCGCGGTCGCCATATTCGCCCAACAGACGCACTGCCAACGAGACCTCTTCGGTGAGCCGCACCGTCGAAAGGATCTCCAGATGAGCACGGAACGTCGCCAGGTTCTGCGCGCCGGGATACAGCCAATACCGCTCATAAGCGCCGAGGCGGTCCATCAGGCGCTTCACCCGAGCGACGTCGTGGGCCTTATCGAGCCCGGCGAGGTCGACATCGGCGAGATGGCGGCAGGCGTCGTCGAGTGCGTTCCAGGTATCTATCCGCGTGTATGACGGGTTAGCCACCGCCGCAAGCGCCGAGACGTGCAATCGGCGGGGGCGGAAGTTGTATGGATTACTCATCTCGTTACCTGTTCTGTTGGCGCCATCGCTGGCAAACCCAGCAAGTATTGTGACCCGCCCACAGCGCGCACGGAATCGTTTCGCTCATACGGGGTCAGTTACCGCTCCGGTCGTTCGTCCCTGCCGTCGCTGCCCGACTTACGCAGCATCGGGAGCTCCCAACGGCGCACCGGCAGGTCGGTGACATCACTGAGCGAGCGCACCACGGCCTGGGTAAGCCCCATGAGCGCGGCCATCACCGGCAGCAACGGTTGCAGCGGTTTGGCCGCTTCGCGCACGGTGCTGATGCGGCGCGCCACGATCAGGCGTTCGATCGAGTGATACAGCCACGCGCCCACGCCCAGCGCGTAGATCGACAGCGCCGACGCGGCGATGCTCCAGCCATACGCCGCGCAGAAGACAGCGCCCAGTACCACCGTCGCAGCCAGCACGGCGGCCACCAGGGCGCGCAGCTGCAGCCGGGTCATGTCTGCGGTTCGGAGTTCTCCGGCGTGCCCGCGGCACCCGATCCCACGGAGCCACGGACGGCCTCCGCGGCCGCCCGGATCTGCGGTGTCACCAGCATGACGTGCCCCAGCACTCCGTTGACGAAGCCGGGTGACTCGTCGGTGGACAGTTCCTTGGCCAGCTGCACTGCCTCGTCGACCGCGACCGGCTCGGGCACGTCGTCGGCGTAGAGCAGCTCCCATACCGCGACCCGCAGGATCGCGCGATCCACTGCGGGAAGCCTGTCGAGCGTCCAGCCATGCAGATGCGAGCTGATCAGGTCGTCGATGTGCGCGAGGTGCACGGACACGCCGCGCGCCACCGCGACCGTGTAGGGGTGCAGGGCTGACACGTCGGGATTGGTCTCGGCGAGCGCCGTCCGCACGTCGACCGCCTCGTCCGGGCTCAGATCCCTGGCCTCGGCCTCGAACAGCAGGTCAACCGCGCGCTTGCGCGCGTGATGGCGTCCTTTGGCAGGTCGCGCGGGTTTGCTCACGCGTTGACGCGTCCCAGGTAGCTGCCGTCGCGGGAATCGACCTTCAGCTTGTCGCCGGTGTTGATGAACAGCGGCACCTGCAACTCCGCGCCGGTCTCGACGGTCGCCGGCTTGGTGCCCGCGCTGGATCGGTCGCCCTGCAGACCAGGCTCGGTGTGGGTGACCACGAGCTCGACGGTCACCGGCAGTTCCAGGTACAGCGGGGCCCCGTTGTGGAACGCCACCTGCACCGGCAAGCCCTCCAGCAGAAACCGCGCGGCGTCGCCGACCAGCGTTTCCGGCAGCGGGTGCTGCTCGTAGTCCTGGCTGTCCATGAACACGAAGTCCGAGCCGTCGCGGTACAGGTAGGTGGCGTCGCGCCGGTCGACCGTCGCGGTCTCCACTTTTACGCCGGCGTTGTACGTCTTGTCGACGACCTTGCCCGACAGCACGTTCTTCAGCTTGGTGCGGACGAAGGCCGGTCCCTTGCCGGGTTTGACGTGCTGAAACTCGACGATCTGCCACAGCTGGCCATCGATAACCAGGACTAGGCCATTCTTGAAGTCGGCAGTACTCGCCACGGTTGGTGAATCTCCTCGATTGTGTGTGTCGCTGTCGAACATCCTACGGCCGCAGAAAATTCGACCGATCCGCGAGGGCGACCCGCTAAGGCTCTAGACCGGAGTCCACACGCCGTTGTTGAAGAATCCCCACACTCCGGTGGTCGGGTTCCACATCAGGTGCGCCTGGGGCGCCCACGCCGGCGGAGGAGGCTGCGGGGGCGCCCACGGCGGCGGCGGGCCCCAGGGTCCCCAGCCCGCCGGAGCCGGGCCTTGCCAGTCGTGGCACTGATTCCAGTCCCAGTGGTAGTTGGTGCCCCACGCCGGGTCCCATTGCTGACCCGGGCACCAGTGGTTGGCGGGCACTGGGGCCGGTGCTGCCGCGGCCGTGCCGCCGGCCAATCCGACGGCCGACAAGGCAACCGCGAGGATGCCGATGCCCAGTCGAACCCACTTCGCCGTGTTCATGTCCTAAACAATGCCCCCTTGGACCGGCCTCGGACCAGATGTCAGGCCCCGGCGGTCGCACCGTCGGCTAGGTCAGGACGGCCAGTTCCTTGGGGAACCGGGTCAAGAGTTCCGGAGTGGACGTCTCGTCGGCTACCGCCAGCGTGTCCTCGATGCGCACTCCCCCGCGACCCGGCAGGTAGACGCCGGGCTCCACCGTCACCACCGAACCCGCCAGCAGCGTCCCCGAGGAGGTGGCGCCGATTCCCGGCGCTTCGTGGATCTGCAGGCCGACGCCATGCCCCAACCCGTGGCTGAACTGATCGCCGTAACCCGCGTCCACGATCAGCTGGCGCGCCGCGCCGTCGACGTCGCGCAGGCCGGCGCCCGGCCGCAGCGCCTCCCGGCCGGCCCGTTGCGCGTCGGAAACCAGCTGGTAGATCTCCAGCTGCCAG
The DNA here is from genome assembly GCF_900157365.1 of Mycobacterium numidiamassiliense. Lineage (GTDB taxonomy): Bacteria > Actinomycetota > Actinomycetes > Mycobacteriales > Mycobacteriaceae > Mycobacterium > Mycobacterium numidiamassiliense. The sequence continues at coordinate 4,054,976 of NZ_FUEZ01000004.1, forward strand.
TCGGCGGCCTTGCCCAGCACGAAGGTGCGGGTCATGTCCGAGTGATAGCCGGCGACCAGCGCGCCGAAATCGATCTTGACGAAATCGCCGTTCGCCAGGACGGCGTCGGTCGGACGGTGATGCGGTATCGCCGAATTCGGCCCGGCGGCCACGATGGTCTCGAACGAGATCGCGTCGGCGCCGTGGTCGAGCATCAACGCCTCCAGCTCGCGGCTCACCTCTCGCTCGGTCCGGCCCGGCCGCAGCCCGCCCCGCTCCACCAGATCGCGCAGTGCGTCGTCGGCCTTTTCGCAGGCCAGACGCAGCAGAGCGAGCTCACCGTCGTCTTTGATTTCACGCAGCGCCTCGACCGTTCCGGCCGCCCGCACCAGCTCGGTGCCCGCGTTGCGCTCGGCCAGCTCGCTGGTCAGGGTGTCGAAGCCGTCGACCGTGACCACGTTGCTTTCGAAGCCCAGTTTGCCTACGCCGGCGTCGGCCGCCCGACCGACCAGGTGACGCCCGAGCGCGCGCTCGATGGCGACCTCGAGGTCAGGCGCTTGTTCGGCTGCCTGGGTGCGATAGCGCCCGTCGGTGGCCAGCAGTGGGCCGCGATCGTCGGCGAATACCAGCAACGCGCCGTTTGAGCCGGTGAAACCTGACAGGTAGCGCACGTTGATCAGGTCCGTGACCAGCATCGCGTCCAATCCGCTGGCAGCGATCTGCGCTTTTAGATTGTCTCGACGGTGGGAATGTGTCACGACTCACGACGGTACTCGCTACGCTGTTTCCTCATGAGTAGCTGGATGCTGCGGGGCCTCGTGTTCGCCGCAGCCATGGTCGTCGTCCGGTTGTTTCAAGGGGCGTTAATCAATGCGTGGCAGACGCAGGCAGGGTTGATCAGCATCGTGCTGCTGCTTCTCTTCATTGCCGGCGTCGTCGTATGGGGGGTGCTGGACGGCCGGGCCGACGCCAAGGCCAACCGGGATCCGGACCGTCGCCAGGACCTGGCGATGACGTGGCTGCTGGCCGGACTGCTCGCGGGCGTCCTGTCCGGCGCCGTCTCCTGGGTTATCTCGCTGTTCTACAGCGGCCTGTACACCGGTGGCCTGATCAACGAGGTGACGACGTTTGCGGCGTTCACCGCGCTGTGTGTCTTTCTGCCGGGGATCATCGGTGCGGCCGTCGGTCGCTGGCGGATCGACCGGCAGTTCGAGAAGGAGCCCGAGAAGCACCACGGCCTTGGCGTTAAAGACGACCGGGCTGACACCGACGTGTTCGCGGCGGTGCGCGCCGACGACGCTGCGGCCGGAGCGGCCCAGCCGGAGGCACAGACGTCGGCGGTGGCCACGGCCGAACGCGAAGCACCCACCGAAACGATCCCCACCGCTGAGCGCGAAGCACCCACCGAAACGATCCCGACGGGCCGGTGGGGAGCGCCCACTGAGACGATCCCCACCGCCGACGACGCCAAGACCGAGGTCATCCGGACCGGCGACGAGCACGCCGAGCACACCAAGCCGGACGCGGAGAAGGGCTAGCCCTCGTTGCTTGCGGCCAGGTAGCGCAGCGCGAGCAGGTAGCCCTGGATCCCCAGCCCGACGATCACCCCGGTCGCAACCGGGCTGAGGTAGGAGTGTCGCCGAAACTCTTCGCGGGCATGCACATTGGAGATGTGCACCTCGATGAGCGGGGCACGCAGCTCGGCGCAGGCATCGCGCAGCGCCACCGATGTGTGGGTCAGACCGCCGGCATTGAGGATCACCGGCTCGCCCGCGTCGGCGGCCAGGTGAATCCAGTCCAGCAATTCCGCCTCGTTATCACTTTGCCGCACAACGACTTTGAGCCCTAGATTAGCGGCCTCGCCCTCGATGAGGGCGGCCAGCTGATCGTGCGTGGTGTCCCCATAGACCTCGGGTTCACGCCGGCCGAGCCGGCCCAAGTTCGGGCCGTTGAGTACGTTGACGGTCACGGCCATCAGGCATCTGCTTCCGGATAAAGCCCTGCGTAGGCGGTCACCAGCAGCCCCGGGTCCGGTCCCACCAACCGGCCCGGCCTGGCCAGCCCGTCGAGCACGACGAACCGGAGCACACCCGCGCGAGTCTTCTTGTCCGCGACCATGTATTCCAGCAGCTGCGGCAATGCGTCGGCGTCGTAGCTGACCGGCAGGCCAAGTGACGTCAGGATGGTGCGATGCCGCTCGGCGGTGGCGTCGTCCAGGCGGCCGGTCAGCCTGGCCAGCTCGGCGGCGAACACCAGACCCACCGACACGGCCGCGCCGTGCCGCCACTGGTAGCGCTCCCGGCGTTCGATCGCATGCGCCAACGTGTGCCCGTAGTTCAGGATTTCGCGTAACTCAGATTCTTTCTCGTCGGCGGCGACGACCTCTGCCTTGACCGCGATCGAACGCCGGATCAGCTCGGGCAGCACAGCACCGGCCGGATCGGTCGCGGCCTGCGGATCGGCCTCGATGAGGTCGAGTATCACCGGGTCGGCGATGAAACCAGCCTTGACGATTTCGGCCATCCCGGCGACAAGTTCGTTGTGCGGCAACGTTTCCAGGGTAGCCAGGTCGACCAGGACGGCCAGCGGCTGATGGAACGCGCCGACCAGGTTCTTGCCGGCGTCGGTGTTGATACCGGTTTTGCCGCCGACGGCCGCGTCGACCATGCCGAGCAGGGTGGTCGGCACATGCACGATCGAGACGCCCCGCAGCCAGGTGGCCGCCGCGAAACCGGCGACGTCGGTGGCAGCCCCGCCGCCGATGCTGACCAGAGCGTCCTTTCGGCCAATCCCGATGCGGCCCAATACTTCCCAGATATATCCGACGACGGGCAGCTCCTTGCCGGCCTCGGCGTCGGGAATTTCGATGCGATGCGCATCGACGCCCTGGTCGGCCAGGTGGCTGCGGATCGCCTCGGCCGTCTGCGCCAGCACGGGTTGATGCAGGATCGCCACCCGATGCCGCCCGGCCAGCAGTTCGTCGAGCTCATTGAGCAGTCCCCTGCCGATCACCACCGGATAGGGCGGGTCGACGGCCACCTGCACGGTGACGGGTTCGGTTGTCTTGGTCATGTGATGGCCTTGCTGACGTCAGGAGTGGCGGGTGTGACCGGCTGTTGAGAGTTCCCGAGGCCCTGTAGCCGCGACACGATGTAGCGGACGACTGCCCCGGGATTGCGGCGGTTGGTGTCGACTCGGATGGTTGCGACACTGCGGTACAACGGAATTCGTGTGCTCATCAGGGCACGGTATTTCTCGGCGCGATCGGGCCCGGCCAGCAGGGGTCGCACCGCTTTGCCGCCGGTGCGCCGCACGCCTTCCCGGGCGCCGATCTCCAGGTAGATGACGGTGTGGCCGGCGAGCGCGTCGCACACTCCCGGGCTGGTGATGGCACCGCCGCCCAGCGACAGCACCCCGTCGTGGTCGGCCAGTGCCGTGCGCACCACCTGTTCCTCGATGCGACGGAATTCCTGTTCACCGTCGTTGGCGAAGATGTCGGCAATGGTGCGGCCGGTCTGCTCCTCGATCGCCACATCGGTGTCGAGCAAGCCGACCCCGAGCGCCTTGGCCAGCCGTCGCCCAATCGTCGACTTGCCCGAACCCGGCAACCCGACGAGCACGGCCCTCGGCGTCATGATCCCGAGGCCCGAGCCCGGGCGGCCGGCGATTCCCGCTCGGCGACGGCACGCTGATAGGACTCGATGTTGCGGCGGGTTTCGGTCAGCGAATCACCGCCGAACTTCTGCAGCGCCGCGCGGGCCAGCACCAGCGCCACCATCGTCTCGACCACGACGCCGGCGGCCGGCACCGCGCACACATCCGAGCGCTGGTGGATGGCGACGGCCTCGTCACCGGTTGCCATGTCGACGGTGGCCAGCGCACGCGGCACGGTGGAGATCGGCTTCATCGCGGCGCGCACCCGGAGCGGCTGCCCGTTGGTCATGCCGCCTTCGAGTCCGCCCGCACGATTGGTCGAGCGCGCAACGCCGTCCGGGCCGGGGTACATCTCGTCGTGTGCCTGGCTGCCGCGGCGGCGCGCGGTTTGGAAGCCGTCGCCGATCTCGACACCCTTGATCGCCTGAATTCCCATGACCGCGGCGGCGAGCTGGCTGTCGAGCCGGTTGTCGCCGCTGGTGAACGATCCCAGCCCCACCGGCAGGCCCAGCGCCACCACCTCGACGACGCCGCCAAGGGTGTCGCCGTCCTTTTTGGCCGCTTCGATTTCGGCGATCATCGCCTCTTCGGCCGCCTTGTCGAAGGCCCGCACAGGGCTGGCGTCAATCGCCGCGAGGTCGTTGGGGCCGGGCGGTGGACCGTCGTAGGGCGCCGAAGGGCCGATAGCGATGACGTGGGAGATCACCTCGACGCCGAGCGCCTGACGCAGGAAGGAACGCGCGATCGTGCCGGCCGCGACTCGGGCGGCGGTCTCGCGGGCGCTCGCCCGCTCCAGCACCGGGCGGGCGTCGTCGAAGCCGTATTTCAGCATGCCGGCGTAGTCGGCGTGGCCTGGCCGAGGGCGGGTCAGCGGCGCATTTCGCGCAATGTCGGCGAGCTCGGCGGGATCGACGGGGTCGGCGGCCATCACGGTTTCCCACTTCGGCCATTCGGTGTTGCCGATCTCGATGGCGATGGGCCCGCCCAGGGTTACGCCGTGGCGTACACCGGACAACACGGTCACCGCGTCGAGCTCGAATGCCATCCGGGCGCCGCGGCCGTAGCCGAGCCGGCGGCGGGCCAGCTGCTCGGAGATCTCATCGGAGGTCACCTGGACGCCGGCGACCATGCCGTCGACCATCGCCACGAGGGCGCGGCCATGGGATTCTCCTGCGGTGATCCAGCGCAACACGTGTCCCATTCTCCCATGGTGTGTGTCCTGGGTTTGCCATGGTGGGAAATGGTGGCGTGACCATTCCGATTACCAGGGGCACTGCTCCTTCGAAAGCGATATCGGATCCGCTATCGCTTTCGAGATTCGGTCACCAGCGCTCTCGGCGGGACAGATGTGACTGCTGCGACCTGCCTCAGAAGAAACTGGTGTCGGGCGGTTCCACGCCGTTGACGGCGATATCGCCGAGTATCCGCGCCTTGTAGACCGCGGGGTTGTGCGAGAACAGCGTGCGCAGATTGCGCCAGTGCCGGTCCAACACCGCCGAGGCCTGGATCGCGGATGCGCCGCCGGCATCGAAGATGCGCGACGCCGCCCGCAGCGCGGGCTCCTCGATCGCGACCTTGACGCGCGCCGCGGCGATCGACGACCTCTTCTCCAGCTCGGTGTCGATCCCGGTGGAGTACGCGGCGTCGGCCGCCGCGCCGAGTTCTGCCGCCGCGCTGCGGACCAGCGCCTGCGCGGCGTATGCCACCGCGTCGATTTCGCCGACGATCGCCAGCAGCTGTGGGTCAGCGGTCGGTTGGTCGGCGGCGGCAAAGGTGAACGTCCGGCTCCGACCGCGCACCAGCGCGGCGGCGTCCGCCGCCAGGGCGCGCAGGATCCCGGCGGCGACCGCGTGCAGATACAGCTGAAGGAATGCGCCGCGCGGGCGGTCCACTCCGATGGTGGCGCCCAACGGGAACACCTCGTCGGCTTCGACCACGACATCTTCGAATATTGTTGTGCCGCTACCTGTTTGGCGTTGTCCGATGCCATCCCAGTCGTCCGCGTGCTCGACGCCGGCCCGATCCGCGGGGATCACCACGGCGGTCGGGGCGCCGTCGTCGTCCTGGGCAGTGACCCGCAGGTAGTCCGAGAACTGTGCGCCGGTGCTGTAGAACTTCCTGCCACGCAGCCGTAACCCGCCCTCGGTCGCCGCGAGACGGGTGTCGCGGTTGTTTCCTCCGACCGACTTCTGGCTGAGTTCGGTGTTGGTGCCGCCGATCAAACCCCCCTCGGCGACGATGCCAATCCACCGGTCGCTGCCCGGGCGCGTCGGCGTGACCTGCAGTTCCTCGACCAGCGAGTAGTGGATTCGCAGGATGTGCGCCAGATCGGGGTCGGCCGCGGCGAGCGCGATGACGTGGTCGAAGAATTCCGTCAGTGTGTAGCCCGCACCACCGAGGTCGCGGGCCAGACGCACCGCGCCGAGCCGGTGGTCGCGGACGAGTTTGAGCCCGCGCAGCGGGGGCTCGGTCCCCCCGTCGGCCAAACGGGCGTGGAAGTCCGCGGCGATTTCGGCGAGCACATCGGGCATGCGTGTCAGAACCTTTCGACGTAAGTCAGCCAGCCAGCCCGAAAAGGTAAGCGTGCGCAACCATATCGGGCAACGATTTCCTGCGCGGCAATTTTTAAGCGCAAAACGCCGGCCCCACCGCCACCGCGGTGGCCAGGCACATTGACGGACCGTGCGGCACGGTGCGCACCCCACGCATCAACCCGACCACGCCGCACAGCGCGGTCAGCAGCGGCGCGGCCAAGGCCGCCAGGAACCACGCCTCGACGCCGAAGCAACCGGCCAGACCACCGAGTCCGAGCGCCAGCTTGACGTCGCCGGCCCCCATGTCCGCCGGTGCGACCAGATGAACGATCAGATACACGCCGGCCAGCGCCACCGCGCCGGCCAATGCCGGCAGGTCACGGCCGGCGACGACGGCGGCCAGCAGGATCACGGCCGCCCCGGTCAGCGTCAGCAGGTTGGGTAGCCGCCGTTGCCGGACGTCGTAGCAGCTCAGCGCCGTCAGCCAGGCGAGCAGTAGGCCGCCGATCGCGATCCGCATGCGCGGCACGCTAATCGGCCGCCTCCAGCGCGCAAGTCATCGCCTCGCGCGGCGCCGGCAGGCCGGTGAACTGCTCGACCTGCGCGAACGCCTGATGCAGCAGCATCTGCAGACCGCTGATCACCCGGCCACCCGCGGCGCTCACCGCTGCGGCCAGCGGGGTGGGCCACGGGTTGTAGACGGTATCCAGCAGCACCGGGATCGCCGCGAAGGTGCCCGCATACTGCGCGGCCACATCGGCAGGAATGGTGCTGACCAGCACTTCTGCGGCGGCCACCTGGCCGGCCAATTCGTCGCTGTCCAGGTCGCAGAACCGGGTCGGCACACCGATTCGCGATCCCAGTTCGACCAGCCGGGCCGCCTTGTCCGGGTTGCGCGCCACAACGGTGATGCCGGCGACGCCGAGCTGGGCCAGCCCTGCGACCGCCGCGGGCGCGGTGCCACCCGATCCACAGACCAGCGCTTGTCCAGAGGCCGTCCCCACCGCGCCCGCGACTCCGTCGATGTCGGTGTTGTCGGCCCGCCAGCCGTGCGCCGTGCGCACCAGCGTGTTGGCCGATCCGACCTGCGCCGCCCGGTCGGTGTGTTCGTCGGCGAATCGCAGGGCGGCGAACTTGCCCGGGGCGGTCACCGAGACGCCGACCCACTCGGGGCCGAACCCGGCGACCAGACCCGGCAGCTCCTCGGCGCCGCATTCGATGCGCTCATACGTCCAGCCGTCCAGGCCCAGCGCCCGATAGGCGGCCAGGTGCAGCAGCGGGGACTTCGAATGGACGATCGGCGAGCCGAGCACGGCCGCCTTTCTGGGCGCCGCGTCAGCGGGGCGTGCTGTCGAGGACACCGTTGTGCTTAGCCAGCTCGATATTGGCCAGATGCTGCTTGTAATCCTTGGTGAACAGCGTGGTCCCCTGAGCGTCGATGGTGACGAAGTACAGCCAGTCCCCCGGCTCGGGATGCTCGGCGGCGCGCAGCGCGTCGATACCCGGCGAGCAGATCGCCGTGGCGGGCAGACCCTGGGACACGTAGGTGTTCCACGGCGTCTTCTGGGCCCGGTCGGCGTCGCTGGTCGCCACCTCGCGCCGGTCCAGCGGGTAGTTCACCGTCGAATCGAACTCGAGCGTGTGGTGCGCGTTGAGGCGGTTGTAGATGACCTGTGCCACCTTGGGGAAGTCCTGCGAATTGGATTCCTGCTGGACCAGCGAGGCCACCACCAGGATGTCGTACGGGGACAGCTTCAGCGCCTGAGCGGTGTCGGTGAGCCCGGACTTTATGTACTCCACCGCACCGGCGCTGATCAGGGTCCCCAGAATGTCCTGGGCCGATGCCGAGGGATCGACGTTGAACGTGCCCGGCGCGATGAGCCCCTCGAGCCGGCGATGGTCGTTGCCGAGTTCGGTGACCGGCTGAATCGCCCAGGGCGGCACCGACAATGACGTCGGAGTGCTGTTGGTCGCCGCCCCGCGCAGGTCATCCGCCGAGACGCAGCGCCGGTTGCCGTCGAGGTCCACGCAGGTCGAGCGGGAGATCAAGGTCAGGATTCCCGGCGTCACCACGTTGGTCTTCATGTCGGTGGTGTCGTCGAGCTGACGCCCTTCGGGAATGACCAGCCGCCCCACCCGGCTGTTCGGATCGGTCAGCCGCTCGACGGCGTTCGCCGCCGGGATCTCGGTGCGCATCCGGTAGAAGCCCGGCTGGATCGAGGTGATCTTGGAGTTGCCGTGCGCCGCGTTGACGAATGCCCGGACGGTGGCCACCACGCCCTGGTTGTGCAGCGTCTCGCCGACCATCGTCGTGGAGTCACCGGCCTGTACCTGAATCACGATGTCGCGCTTGCCGTCTCCCGCGTAGTCGTCGCCGGACCCGGCGATCGTGTGCCACAGCTTGTACCCGACGAAGACGGCGCCCACCACGACCACGACCATCAGAGCGACAACGAGGCGGCCGGTGAACCGGCGGCGCTTGCGCCCGCGCTCGGCCTTGTTCCGGGCGACCCGGCTCATCCGATGCCGCGGCGGCCCGACTTCCGTGGGCTCGGCCCGTTGGCCTCGTACGCTGTCAACCATCGATGGCATCCCCCGACTGGGCAAGCATGGCCCGGCGCTGATCCAGCCAGCTCTGCAGGATCGCCACGGCCGCCGCCTGATCGATCACCGCTCGCTGCTCCCTGGCCCGCACCCCGGCCTCGCGAAGCGATCGCTGGGCGCTGACCGTCGTCAGCCGTTCGTCGGCCAACCGCACCGGTGTGGGCGCAACCCGCTCGGCCAGCGTCTCGGCCAGCTCGATGGCGTCGACCGCCGAAGGCCCGGTGCGGTCGGCCAGGGTCCGCGGTAGTCCGACGACCACCTCGACGGCGTGCAGCTCGGCGGCGAGTTCGGCCAGCCGTCGCACGTGTTTGCCGGAGCGGTCGCGGCGCACGGTTTCCACCGGGGTGGCCAGGATGCCGTCGGGGTCGCTGACGGCCACCCCGATGCGCACGCTGCCCACGTCGATACCGAGCCGCCGTCCCCGCCCGGGATCCTGGTCGGGGTCGCCGGGCCGGTCGGGCAGCCGGTGCTGTGCTGGGACCACTCAGCCGACCCGCGCTATCGCAGCGATCTCGGAGCGGACCGCCTCCAGCGCCGCGTCGATGCCAGTCGGATCCTTGCCCGAGCCCTGCGCCAAGTCGGGTTTACCGCCGCCGCGCCCGTCGACGGCCTGGGCAAGCTGCTTGACCAGATCGTTGGCGCGCAGCCCGAGGTCTTGGGCGGCCTGATTGGCGGCGACGGCATAGGGGACGGTTTCGCCCTCCCCCTCGGCGATCAGCGCGACCACCGCGGGTTCGCCGCCCAGCTTCCCGCGAATGTCGCCCACCAGGGAGCGCAGGTCGCCCGCGGTCATTCCGCCCGACATCCGCTGCGCCACCATCCGGACGTTACCGATCCGCTCGGCGCCCGCCGCCGCATTGGTGGCCGCGGAACGCGCACTCGCCAGCCGGGCGCGTTCGAGTTCCTTCTCCGCGGCCTTGAGCCGCTCCACCAGGTTGGCCACCCGGGCGGGCACCTCAACGGATGGCACCTTGAGCGACGACGCCAGCCCCGCCATCAGTGCCCGCTCCTTGGCCAGGTGCCGGAACGACTCCAGCCCGACGTACGCCTCGACCCGGCGGACCCCGGAGCCGATCGACGATTCGCCCAGGATGGTCACCGGACCGATCTGCGCCGAGTTGTGCACGTGCGTTCCACCGCACAGTTCCAGCGAGAACGGCCCGCCGATCTCCACCACCCGCACCTCGTCCGGGTAGGCCTCGCCGAACAGCGCCATGGCACCCATCGCCTTGGCCTTGTCCAGCTTTTCGTTGAAGGTGTGCACCTCGAAGTCGGCCTGCACCGCCTCGTTGGTCACCTCTTCGATCTGGGCGCGCTGCTCGTCGCTGAGTGGCCCCTGCCAGTTGAAGTCGAAACGCAAATAGCCCGGGCGATTCAGCGATCCGGCCTGAACAGCGTTGGGCCCCAGCACTTGTCGCAGGGCGGCGTGCACCATGTGCGTACCAGAGTGACCCTGCGTGGCGCCCTTGCGCCAGCCGGCATCGACCGCGGCGACAACGGTGTCACCCTCCACGAACTCTCCGGACTCGACGTTAACCCGATGCACCCACAGGGTTTTCGCGATCTTCTGCACATCGGTGACCGCAGCACGGGCGCTTTCACCGGCACCCGTCCCGCTGATGCTGCCGACGTCGGCGATCTGGCCGCCCGACTCGGCGTACAGCGGCGTGCGGTCCAAGATGAGCTCCACGCGATCGGCGCCGACACCTTCGGCGTGCGACACCACCGGGACCCGCTTGCCGTCGACAAAGATACCCAGAATCCTTGCCTCCGAGCTCAATTCATCGAAGCCGGTGAACTCGGTCGGTCCGGCGTCGACGAGCTCGCGGTAGGCCGTCAGGTCCGCGTGCGCGTGCTTGCGTGCGGCGGCGTCCGCCTTGGCCCGTTGGCGCTGCTGCAACATCAGCTCGTGGAATCCGGTCTTGTCGACCGTCAAACCGGCTTCGGACGCCATCTCCAGCGTGAGCTCGATCGGGAAGCCGTAGGTGTCGTGCAGGGTGAAGGCGTCGGAACCCGATACCGATTTGGCGCCAGCCGCTTTGGTGGCGTGGGCGACCTCGTCGAACAACTTCGAACCCGACACCAGGGTGCGGTTGAACGCGGTCTCCTCGGCCACCGCGATGCGGCGGATCCGGTCGAAGTCGTTGACCAGTTCCGGGTACGACGGGCCCATCGCGTCGCGCACGGTGACCATCAGATCGCCGACGATGGGCGTGTCGATCCCCAGCAGTTTGGCCGAGCGAATGACGCGGCGCAGCAGCCGTCGCAGCACGTACCCGCGGCCGTCGTTGCCCGGGCTGACGCCGTCGCCGATCAGGATCGCCGCGGTGCGGCTGTGGTCGGCGATGATGCGGTAGCGCACGTCGTCGGCATGGTTGCCGGCGTCGTACCCGCGGGGCGCGCGGGCGGCCACCAGGTCGATGACCGGCCGCAGCAGGTCGGTTTCGTACACGTTGTGCACGCCCTGCAGGATGAACGCGACGCGCTCCACACCCATGCCGGTGTCGATGTTCTTGCGCGGCAACGGCCCAAGGATTTCGAAGTCTTCCTTGTTGGTGCCCTCGCCGCGCTCGTTCTGCATGAACACGAGGTTCCAGATTTCGATGTAGCGGTCCTCGTTGACGACGGGTCCGCCCTCGACCCCGAATTCCGGCCCGCGGTCGTAGTAAATCTCCGATGACGGTCCACACGGGCCGGGGATGCCCATCGACCAGTAGTTGTCGGCCATCCCGCGCCGCTGGATCCGCTCTGGCGGCAGGTCGGCAATCTCCCGCCACAACTCCGCCGCTTCGTCGTCGTCGAGATAGACTGTGGCCCAAATCTTTTCCGGGTTTAGCCCGTATCCGCCCTCGGAGACGCTGTTGGTCAACAGGTCCCACGCCAAGGCGATGGCTTCGCGTTTGAAGTAGTCGCCGAACGAGAAGTTGCCGGCCATCTGGAAAAAGGTGTTGTGGCGGGTGGTGATGCCGACTTCGTCGATATCGGGCGTGCGGATGCACTTCTGGATGCTGGTGGCCGTGGCATAGGGCGGGGTGCGCTGGCCCAGAAAGAACGGGACGAACTGCACCATGCCGGCATTGACGAACAACAGGTTGGGGTCGTCGAGGATCACCGATGCGCTCGGCACCTCGGTGTGACCCGCCTTCACGAAATGATCAAGGAACCTCTTCCTGATCTCGTGTGTCTGCACTCTTTCCGCTTCTTCCTGTGCCCTGTGTTCATCCGGAATGCCACGCGACTTGTCTTGACGTCGACTTCCAGCCTATTCGCCGGGTTATCGGGAGGCTGTCTCACGACCCATTCCGACCGCACACAGTACCGGTCCCCCGGGCCTGTGTTGCCTGGCCGTTAGCCTCCCAAAAAGCTCAGCCGCACCGACCGCCGCGGGTTGTCCCGGTTGAGATCGACCAAAACAATGCTTTGCCAGGTGCCCAGCTGTGGCTCGCCGCCAGCGACCGGCACTGTGACCGATGGGGCGACGATCGCCGGCAGCACGTGGTCGGCGCCGTGACCGGCCGAGCCGTGCGAGTGCCGGTAGCGGTCGTCGCGCGGCAGCAGCCGCTCCAGCGTGTCGACCAGGTCGTCATCGGAGCCGGCACCGGTCTCGATGATCGCGACCCCGGCCGTCGCGTGCGGAACGAAAATGTTGCACAGGCCATCCCCGAAGGCGAAGCAGAACCGCCGCACGGCGTCGGTGAGATCCACGGTCCGCCGGCTCGCGGTATCCACTTCCAATACATCGGTCTGCATCCGACCCAGGGTACGGCGGAGCCACTGCGCATGCCCAGGACCAGCCAATTGTTTGTGGGCGCAGCCACACCCGGAGACGACCGCGCTAACGCCGCGACAAGACCCCCCAAAGCCATTGCCAGCGGTAGTCGCTAGGAGGAAGGTATCCCCATAGGTCCGGTGGCGCTGCCGGGGGCGCTGCCCCGAGAGTTAGGGATCCATCGTGTACGCACGTTCTTTCACCATCGAGGGGCAACCCTTGTCAGTCGACATCGGAATCGCCCACTGTCGCGACGTCGCCATGCCCGCCCTGCAGCAAATCGACGGGTACGTCGGCCTGTCACTGATGGTCGACCGGGAAACCGGCCGTTGCATCGCCACCAGCTCCTGGGAATCCATCAAAGCGATGCGCGCCAGCGCCGAGAAAGTGGCGATCATCCGTGACCACGTCGCATTGATGTTCGACGGCAGCGCGAGCGTCGAGGAGTGGAACATCGCGTTGCTGCACCGCCGCCACCGCTCGCGCGAGGGTTCGTGCGTGCGGGCCACCTGGCTCAAGGTGGTGCCGGATCTGCTCGACCGATCCCTGGATTTCTACCGGACGTCGGTGCTCTCGGAGATGGAGGACCTCGACGGGTTCTGCAGCGCCAGCCTGATGGTCGACCACCCCGCCGGCCGGCGGGCGGTGTCGTGCTCGACGTTCGACAGCATGGACGCGATGGCCGTCAACCGCGACCGGGCTACCGAGCTGCGCAGCCGGCGGGCACGCGACCTGGGCGCCGAGATCATCGACGTGGCCGAGTTCGAGCTGTCGATCGCGCAGCTGCGGGTGCCCGACCTGGTCTGAGGGCCCCGAGCACTAGGGCAGTGAGTCTCCGGGGAATCCCCGACACGCGTGCACCTCGTAGGTGAATACGTCAGCCGCCACACCGGGGTCATCGGCCATGAGAGCGGCGGCGGCGTCGACGTCCGCCGCGAACACCCCGATGCCGCAGACCTCCGAACCGTCGGCGACCGGCAGGACCACCGCCAGCACTCCGTCGTCGCGCAACCCGAAGTTGCGCCGCCCGTGCTCCCAGACGATCCCGGGTGCGGTGTCGTCGCCGAACTTCGGTCCCTTCTTGAGGATCACGACGCTATAACTCTTGGCGGTGGGCAGCAGTTGGCCCATCTCTTCGTCGGTAAAGGTCTTCAAGGCCGCCCCTTTCTCTTACGGATGATGGCCCGCAGCCGGTCCACGCGGCCGGCGAGATCGCGCTCGAAGCCGCGCCCGGTGGGCCGGTAGTAGTCGACGCCCACCACCTCGTCCGGTGGATATTGTTGCGCGACAACGCCGTCCGGGTCGTCGTGCGCGTATTTGTAGCCCTGCGCGTTGCCCAGCGCCGCCGCACCGGAGTAGTGCCCATCGCGCAAATGGGCGGGCACCAGACCGGCCTTGCCGGCCTTGATGTCGTTCATCGCCGCTCCCAGCGCGGTGGTGACCGCGTTCGACTTCGGCGCGGTCGCCAGGTAGATGGTGGCGTGCGCCAACGTCAGCTGAGCCTCGGGCATGCCGATCAGCGCCACCGTTTGGGCGGCGGCGACGGCGATCTGCAGCGCCGTGGGGTCGGCCATGCCGATGTCCTCGCTGGCCAGAATCATCAGCCGGCGCGCAACGAATCGCGGGTCCTCCCCGGCGACGAGCATTCGGGCCAGATAGTGCAGCGCGGCGTCGACGTCGGATCCCCGCACCGACTTGATGAACGCGCTGATGACGTCGTAGTGCTGATCTCCGTCGCGGTCATAGCGGACGGCGGCTTTGTCCAGGGACTGCTCGACTGCCGCGACCGCGAGCTCGCCCCCCGGCTCAACGGCCTCGGCGGCAACCTCGAGCGCGGTCAGGGCACGGCGGGCGTCGCCGGCCGCCAGTTGCACCAACAGCTCGACGGCCTCGGGTGCCACAGTGATCTGCCCGCCCAGCCCGCGCGGGTCATCGATGGCCCGCTGCACCACCGTCCGGATGTCGTCGGACGTCAGCGGGCGCAGCTGCAGGATCAGCGACCGCGACAGCAGCGGCGCCACCACGGAAAACGACGGGTTCTCGGTCGTCGCCGCCACCAGCAACACGACCCGGTTCTCCACCGCGGACAGCAGCGCGTCTTGCTGGGTTTTGGAGAATCGGTGCACCTCGTCGATGAACAGCACCGTCTGCTCGCGATTGAGGAGCGCCTGGCGCGCTTTGTCGATCACCGCCCGCACGTCCTTGACGCCGGCCGACAGTGCGGACAGCGCCTCGAACCGGCGACCCGTCGCGTGGGAGACGAGGGCCGCCAGCGTCGTCTTACCGCTCCCGGGCGGCCCGTACAGGATTGCCGACGCCACACCCGAGCCCTCGACCAGGCGGCGCAGCGGCGACCCGGGAGCCAGCAGATGCCCCTGCCCGACCACTTCGTCCAGCGACGCCGGACGCATCCGGACCGCCAGCGGGGCGCCGGCCGGCACGCCACGGTCGGCGTCGGAGGTTTGCCGTGCGCCGGGCAGGTCGAACAGACCGTCGGACACGACTTCAGGCATACCACGCCCGCGTCCAGTGGGCGGCACCTGCGCGACAGAGGCCACCAATGCGCGCGGACGCGTCGCGGATTTGCTAAGTTCCGGTTTGCCAAGTTCCGTGCGCGTGCCCACCGAGCCAATCCGACAGCAGATTAGGACGGACATGAGCCAGCCTCCCGAGTATCCCGGCAGCCCCGCCGATCCCTTCGGCGGAGACCAGGACCCGCCTGGCTACCCGCCCCCACCCAGCTACGAGGCGCCGGGCCGTCATTCCGCGCCGCCGCCCGGCTACGGGCCGCCGCCGGGCTACAACGCGCCGCCCGGCTACAACGCGCCACCCGGGCCACCTCCCGCGAGCGGCCCGTAGCCGGGCGGCGGCGCGGAATGACGGCCCGGCGCCTCGTAGCTGGGTGGGGGGGCTACTCGCAGCCCGGGTACGGGAATCAGCCGGTGGGGTCCAAGTTCAACGTCGGCGAGGCGGTGAGCTGGTCGTGGGCCAAGTTCACCCAGAACGGCATGGCTCTCGTCGTGCCCGTCATCGGTTACCTGGTGGCGGTCGCGGTCATCGTCGGCGTAGTCATCGGGCTCGCCTCGAGCTTGGCGACCACATCGACGGTCACCTCCACCGACGCCTACGGCATCACCAGCGAACAGACGAATGTCTCGATGGGCGCCGGCGGCGCCATCGTCATCGGGGTCGGCTACCTCTTGCTGTTCGTGGTGCTGATTTACATGACTGCCGGAATCCTCACCGGCTGCCTTGACATCGCCGACGGAAAACCGGTGACCATTGCCACATTTTTCAAGCCGCGCAATCTGGTCGGCGTCATCATCACCGCGCTGCTGATTGCGGTCGCGACAGCGATCCTCTCGCTGTGCTTCATCATCCCCGGCATCATCTTCGGCTTCCTGGCCCAGTTCGCCCTGCTTTTCGTCGTCGACCGTTCCCAGTCGCCCGTTGACGCCGTGAAGAGCAGCATCGCGACGACCAGGTCCGACGTCGGTGGCAGCCTGCTGTCCTACCTGGTGCAATACGCGGCCGTGCTGGTCGGCGAGGCCCTGTGCCTGGTGGGACTGTTCGTCGCCTTCCCGCTGGCCATCCTGCTGCAGACCTACACCTACCGGAAACTCTCCGGCGGCCAGGTCGTTCCCCTCGACCAGCCGGGTTACCCGCAGGGTCCGCCCGCCGGCATTCCGCCGGGGCCACTGCCCGCATAACCAACCTGTCCGCCAGACCAGCGGGCTTCGCGTCGAGCGGGCCGCGGTCTTGGGTAAGCGTGGGCGTTCGCTGACACAGCCGTAACCTGGCGCGCTGCAGCGTCGCGCCCCTTGTGATGAGATCAGCGGGTATGAGTATTAAAGTTGCGCTGGAACATCGCACCAGCTACACCTTTGACCGGCTGGTGCAGGTCTACCCGCACATCGTGCGGCTTCGCCCGGCGCCCCACTCACGCACGCCCATCGACGCCTACTCCCTGCGCGTCGAGCCGGCCGACCACTTCATCAACTGGCAACAGGACGCGCTGGGCAATTTCCTTGCCCGCCTTGTGTTTCCGAACCCCACCCGCCAACTGACCATCACCGTCGGGCTCATTGCCGACCTCAAGGTGATCAACCCGTTCGACTTTTTCATCGAGGACTGGGCCGAGAGATGGCCCGGGGACTTGGGGTGGACCTACCCCAAAGCGCTCTTCGACGACCTCAAGCCGTACCTGCGGCCCGTCGACGAGAACATCGAGGGTTCGGGCCCAGGCGAACTCGTCCTCGAGTGGGTGCGCAAGTTCTCGGTCCCGGACGGCACCCGCACCATCGACTTCCTCGTCGCGCTCAACAGCGCGATCAGGCTCGACGTCGCGTACAGCCTTCGGATGGAGCCCGGCGTCCAGACACCGGATTTCACGCTGCGCAGCGGCGTCGGCTCGTGCCGCGACTCGGCGTGGCTGCTGGTGTCGATCCTGCGCCAGTTTGGATTGGCCGCCCGCTTCGTCTCCGGCTACCTGGTGCAGCTGGCCTCCGATATCGAGGCGCTCGACGGGCCGTCGGGGCCGGCCGCCGACTTCACCGACCTGCACGCATGGACCGAGGTGTACATCCCGGGCGCGGGCTGGATCGGGATGGACCCGACGTCGGGGCTGTTCGCCGGCGAGGGCCACATCCCGCTGGCTGCCACCGCGCACCCCGCTGCCGCGGCGCCGATCACCGGCAGCACCGGGGTCTGCGAGACCACCATGGAGTTCAGCAACACCGTCACCCGGGTCCACGAGGACCCGCGCGTCACGCTCCCCTACACCGACACGGCGTGGCAGACGATCTGTGAGGTCGGACGCCGCGTGGACGAGCGGCTGATCGCCGGCGACGTCCGGCTCACCGTCGGCGGCGAGCCGACTTTCGTGTCGGTGGACAACCAGGTCGACGAGGAATGGACCACCGCCGCCGATGGCCCACACAAGCGCGAGCGCGCCTCCGATCTGGCTGCCCGGCTGAAGTCGGTGTGGGCTCCGCAGGGCCTCATCCATCGCGGGCAGGGCCGCTGGTATCCCGGAGAGCCGTTGCCGCGCTGGCAGATTGGGATCTATTGGCGCACCGACGGGCAACCGCTGTGGACCGACGACGCGCTGCTGGCCGACCCCTGGGCGGTCGAGCAGCCGAACCCAGCGGCGACCGACGAGGCGGCCCACCAGCTGCTGGCCGGGGTCGCCGAGAGCCTCGGGCTGCCGCTTTCCCAGGTGCGATCGGCCTATGAGGACCCGCTTTCCCGGTTGGCCGCCAAAGTTCGCTTGCCCCAAGGCAATCCGGTGGAATCCAGCGACGACCTCGCCGACGACACCGGCGCCGGACGCAACACGCTGCTGGCGCGCCTCGACGAATCCACCACGGCTCCAACGGCATTCGTGCTGCCTCTGCACCGCCGCGACGACGACGGCGGCTGGGCCAGCGCGAATTGGCAGCTGCGCCGCGGCCGCGTGGTGTTGGTCGAGGGTGACTCTCCCGCGGGCCTGCGGCTGCCACTGGCCTCGATCAGCTGGAAACCACCGCGGGCCTCCTTTGTTGTCGACCCGGGGACGGTGGCGGAGACGCTGACGGACGCGCCCGACGCGGAGGATGCGGTATTGGACGACTCCGATACGGCGCCGCCGACTGCCATGGTGGCCGAGGTTCGCGACGGGCTGCTCTACGTCTTCCTGCCGCCCACCGAGGCGCTGGAGCACTTCGTCGACCTCATCGCCCGGGTGGAGGCCGCCGCGGCGAAAGCCGACTGCCCGGTGGTGATCGAGGGCTACGGCCCACCGACGGACCCCCGGCTGCAGTCGACGACGATCACCCCGGACCCCGGAGTCATCGAAGTCAACGTCGCGCCCGCGGCCAGCTTCGCCGAGCAGACAGAGCTGTTGGAGACCCTGTATGAGCAGGCCCGACTGGCCCGGTTGTCGACGGAGTCGTTCGATTTCGACGGGACGCACAGCGGCACCGGCGGCGGCAACCACATCACGCTGGGCGGTGTCACCCCCGCCGACTCGCCGATGCTGCGCCGCCCTGATCTCCTGGTCTCGCTGCTCACCTACTGGCAGCGACACCCGTCGCTGTCCTATTTGTTCGCCGGGCGCTTCGTGGGCACCACGTCGCAGGCACCGCGGGTCGACGAGGGCCGTCCCGAGGCGCTCTACGAACTCGAGATCGCGTTCGCCGAGATCGCCCGACTGAGTTCGTCTTTGGGGGACGACGACGCCGCCAAACCCTGGGTGACCGACCGCGCGCTGCGTCACCTGCTCACCGACATCACCGGCAATACCCATCGCGCCGAGTTCTGCATCGACAAGCTCTACAACCCCGACAGCCCGCGCGGCAGGCTGGGACTGCTGGAGTTGCGCGGGTTCGAGATGCCGCCACACCTGCGTATGGCCATGGTCCAGTCGCTGCTGGTGCGCTCCCTGGTGGCGTGGTTCTGGGACGAACCACTGCGCGCCCCGTTGATTCGGCACGGCGCCAACTTGCACGGCCGATACCTGTTGCCGCACTTCATCATTCATGACATAGCCGATGTCGCCGCCGATCTGCGGGCGCATGGCATCGCCTTCGAGACCAGCTGGCTGGACCCGTTCACCGAGTTCCGCTTCCCGCGCATCGGCACCGCCGTGTTCGACGGCGTGGAGATCGAGCTGCGCGGTGCCATTGAGCCGTGGAACACCCTCGGCGAGGAGTCCACCGCGACCGGCACCGCGCGCTACGTCGACTCATCGGTGGAGCGCATCCAGATCCGGCTCATCGGCGCCGACCGCCACCGCTATGTGGTGACAGTCAACGACTACCCGGTGCCCTTGCTGGCCACCGACAATCCCGACATCCATGTGGGCGGCGTGCGATACCGGGCCTGGCAGCCGCCGAGCGCGCTGCACCCGAGCATCACCACCGATGTGCCCCTGCGCTTTGAGCTGATCGATCTCACCACCGGCACATCGCGCGGCGGCTGCACCTACCACGTCGCGCATCCGGGCGGCATGGCCTACGACGAGCCGCCCGTCAACGCCGTTGCGGCCGAATCGCGTCGCGCCCGCCGCTTCGAGGCCACCGGCTTCACACCGGGCAAACTCGACCTGTCCGCCCTCCGGGAGAAACAGGCCAGGATATTCACCGATATCGGCGCGCCAGGCATCCTCGACCTGCGGCGCGTGCGTACCGTGCAGCAGTAATGGTGTTTCCGGACTAACACGAATGGCACTCGACCCAGTGGGCTCCTCGGCGATCACCGGTCCTGCCAGCGACCGCTACGACGGCGATCGCCTGCTGGCCGGGTACCGGACGGCGCGCATCCAGGAAACACTGTTCGACCTTCGTCCCGGCGGATCACCGGGCCCGGCGATCGGCTATGACGAATTCCTCGACCACGACGGCAATGTGCGGCCCGCCTGGACAGAGGTGGCCGACACGCTCGCCGACCGCGGCAGGGCGGGGCTGAATCAGCTGCGCTCGGTGCTGCACAGCCTGATCGACAACGACGGCATCACCTATACCGAGGTCGATCCGCTGCGCGACGGGCCCAGTGGCGGCCTGGAGCCCAGACCGTGGAGCCTCGACGCGTTGCCGGTCGTGCTGTCCGCGGCGGATTGGGATGTGCTGGAGGCCGGGCTGGTACAGCGCTCGCGCCTGCTCGACGCGGTGCTGGCCGACCTCTACGGTCCGCGGCGGCTGCTCACCGACGGGGTCCTGCCACCGGAACTGGTGTTCGCCCACCCCGGCTACGTGCGCGCGGCCAGCGGCATCGAAATACCGGGGCATCACCAGCTTTTCATGCACGGCTGTGACCTCAGCCGACTGCCGGACGGCCGCTTCGAGGTCAACGCCGACTGGACGCAGGCGCCGTCGGGCGCCGGCTACGCCCTGGCCGACCGGCGGGTTGTCGCGCACGCGATTCCCGATCTCTACGAAAAAATCGCGCCGCGGCCCACCACCCCGTTCGCCCAGGCGCTGCGGCTGGCGCTGATCGACGCGGCCCCCGACGTCGCCCAAGATCCCGTCGTGGTGGTGCTCAGCCCGGGCATCTACTCCGAGACCGCGTTCGACCAGGCGTATCTGGCTACGCTGCTTGGCTTTCCGCTGGTGGAGAGCGCGGATCTGGTGGTGCGCGACGGCAAACTGTGGATGCGTTCGCTGGGCACACTCAAGCGCGTCGACGTGGTCCTTCGCCGCGTCGACGCACTTTACACGGACCCGCTGGATCTGCGTGCCGATTCCCGGCTCGGGGTCGTCGGCTTGGTGGAGGCACAGCGCCGCGGGACGGTGACCGTCGTCAACACGCTGGGTAGCGGCATTCTGGAAAGCCCTGGGCTGCTGCGCTTTCTGCCCGAGCTGGCCGAGCGCCTGCTCGGCGAACCCCCGCTGCTGCATACCGCACCGGTGTATTGGGGCGGCATCGCAGCCGAACTGTCCCACCTGCTGGCCAATCTCCCGTCATTGTTGATCAAATCCACGGTCGGTTCCGAAACCCTTATCGGACCGGCTCTTTCGACAACCCAGCTGGCCGAGTTGGCCGCGCAGATCCAGAGCATGCCGTGGCAATGGGTCGGCCAGGAACTGCCGCAGTTCTCGTCGGCACCCACCGACCATGCCGGCGTGCTTTCGTCGGCCGGCATCGGCATGCGGTTGTTCACGGTCGCCCAGCGCGGCGGCTATGCGCCGATGATCGGCGGCGTCGGATATGTGCTGGCGCCAGGACCCGCCGCATACATGTTGAAAACGGTTGCGGCAAAAGATATTTGGGTGCGCCCGACCGCACGTGCCCGCGCCGAGACCATCACGCTCCCGTCGGTCCCGACGCCGGTGAAGACTGCCGCGGGTACCTGGGGCGTCAGCTCGCCGCGTGTGTTGTCGGACCTGTTCTGGATGGGACGCTACGGCGAGCGCGCTGAAAGCATGGCCCGATTGCTGATCGTCGCGCGCGACTGCTTCCACGTGTGGCGCCACCAGCAGAACACCGAGGAAAGCGAATGCGTGCCGGTGCTGATGGCCGCGCTGGGCCGCATCACCGGCACCGACATCGGCGCCGACCACGACCACGCCGAGGTCATCGCGATCGCCCCGTCCACGCTGTGGTCGATGACGGTCGACCCGAACCGGCCGGGATCTCTGGTTCAGTCGGTGGACGGGTTGGGCCTTGCCGCCCGTTCGGTTCGCGACCAGTTGTCCAATGACACCTGGATGGTGCTGGCCAGCGTCGAGCGCGAACTGGTGCACCGCTCCGAACCCCCCCAGTCGCTGGCGGAGGCCGACACCCTGCTCGCGTCGGCGCATGCGCGCACCCTGGCCGGGATGATGACGCTGGCGGGGGTTGCCTCCGAATCGATGGTGCGAGACGTCGGTTGGGCGATGATGGACATCGGCAAGCGTATTGAACGCGGCCTGTGGCTGACCAAATTACTGGAAGCCACGCTGATCACGGGACGCAGCGCCGCCGCGGAACAAACCATCATCGAAGCAACCCTGGTGGCGTGTGAATCGTCGGTCATCTACCGGCGCCGCACCGTCGGCCAGGTCAGCGTGGCCGCGGTGACCGAGCTGATGTTGTTCGACGCGAACAATCCGCGATCGTTGTTGTATCAGCTGGAGCGGCTGCGAGCCGACCTCAAGGAGCTGCCCGGCTCGTCGGGGGCCTCACGCCCCGAACGTTTGGTGGACGAGATCAGCACCCGGCTGCGCCGGTCGCATCCCGACGAGCTGGAAGTACTCGACGCCGACGGTCATCGCGACGAGCTGGCGGAGTTGCTCGCCGCGATCCACGTCGAACTGCGCGATCTGGCCGAGGTCATCACCGAGACGCAGCTGGCCGTGCCCGGCGGCATGCAGCCACTGTGGGGCGGGGACGAACGTCGCGTGGTGCCATGACCGGCGACGGCCGGACGGCGGGCTAAGCGCTCACCGCCGCAGGACCGCTCGCTTCCGACGTCACGTTTTCGACGACGGTGTGGATGAACTGCATCTTGTCCATCACGGCGGGAGGCAGCACGAAGGGATACAGGTCGTCGCGGCCCATTGACCGGTTCACCATGTTCAGCGACCACGACAACGGCAACCACATCTCCAGGATGGTGGGAAAAGCGCTGGGGCCCAGCGGCGGCCGGTCGAAGGTGGCCGAGGCCGGCGCGATTCCACACCAGGCCGACGTGTCCAACGTGTCGCGGATGTGCAGGTAATGAGCGAACGTCTCCGCCCAGTCCTCGGCGGGGTGCATGGTCGCATACGACGACACGAAGCTCTCCTGCCAACCGTCCGGGGTGCCCTCGTTGTAATGCTTGTCCAGCGCCGCCTGATAATCGGCGTCCGGGTCGCCGAACAGCTCGTTGAATTGCGCTAAGTAATCATTCGACGGCGATACCAGCCGGTAAAAGTAATAGTGGCCGATCTCATGGCGGAAGTGTCCGAGCAGGGTGCGGTACGGCTCGTCCATCTCCACCCGCAGCTGCTCGCGGTGGACGTCGTCACCCTCGGCCAAATCCAATGTGATCACACCGTTTTCGTGCCCCGTCAGCACCTTCTCGTTTCCGCTGGACAACAGGCGAAAGGCCAATCCGTAGTCCGGATCCTCGTCGCGTCCGACGATGGGCAGCTTCAGCTCGTGCAGCTCGACGATCAGCCGCCGCTTGGCCGCCTCCGCCTCGGCGAACTCCGCCAGGCCAACGGTGTCGGCATCGTTGGGCCGTTCGGTCGTCAACACACACGACGGACACAGTAACCGGGGGGTATTGACCGGGACCAACCAATTGCATTCGGCAAGTTGCCGATTGGCGCAGAGTTCAAACTTGGCGGCGTCCACGAACCCGGCGTGCTCGGTACCGTCATCCGCGGCGATGACCACCAGTACCATCTGTTCGAGTGAAAATCCCAGCGCACTACCGCAATTCAGGCACGTGGAGTTCTCGAACGCCAGGCGCTGGCCGCAATTGGGACAATGGAAGTCACGCATCTAGGTCATTCCCCTCGAAAGGCACGACATCGACCGCGACGTCGATCACGCTGCGCTCTGAGTCGGTGTAGATGATCCCCCGCAGTGGCGGCACGTCCGCATAGTCGCGGCCCCGCCCCACGATGATGTATCGCTGGTCGACCATCTGGTCATTGGTGGGATCCAGCCCCAGCCATTCGAACTGGCCGGGCTCCTGAGGAGTCCACACCGCGGCCCAGGCGTGGGTCGCGTCGATGCCGATCATTCTTTCCTTTCCGGGTGGCGGGTCAGTGGCCAGGTAGCCGGAGACGTAGCTGGCCGCCAACCCATTCGCTCGCAGGCAGGCGATCGCCAGCCGTGCAAAGTCTTGACATACCCCCTCCCGGGCCGCCAGAACCTCATTGACCCCTGTGGAAATCGTTGTCGATCCCGAGCGGTAGGTGAAGTCGGCGAAGATACGCGATGCGAGGTCGCGCAGCACCTCGACCAGCGGGCGCCCGGGTATGAAGCTCGGTGCCGCGTAATCGCGTACCTCGTCGGTGATCTCCGGCGGATTCAGGTCCAGGGCGAACTCGGTGGCCAGTGCTCCCCTGCTCCCGGCCGGCCGGGCGGCCTCCCAGGGTTTGATTGCCGGTCCGCTGCTGTAGCGCTCGGGGGGCGGCGGATACACGTCGACGATGGAGTCGCTGGTGACGGTGAGGGTGTGGTGCGGCTCGGCGACGTGGAAGTAGGAGCTGATATTGCCGTAGCTGTCGACGCTGGTGGAGCTGTCGGCGGCGGCCGGGTCGATGGTCAGCCGGTGCGCGACACACCGCTGCCGCAGCAAGTCCCGCGGAGTGAGAAAACCGCGGCCATACGAGCTGGTCACGACATCCGAGTAGCGGTACTGCGTGCGGTGGGTGATCCGATGACGGCGCGCGGCGGAAAGGTCGTGGGTTTCAGGCGACAACGACTACCTCCCTGACGTCTCGACCGCGATGGCGGCACGGTGATCACATCACACACCGCCGGTTCGAGGCAGCGCTGGCGCGCGACGGCGATTGCCGATACCTCGCCACGGGCACCATAACGGGAGCACAATCGTGATGTGGCCACGTGGAACGACGTCGCCCGCATCGCAGGTGAGCTCCCGCTGACCTCCGAGCAGTCACCGCGCGACTGGCGGGTCGGCAAGAAATTGCTGGCGTGGGAACGGCCGCTGCGCCCCTCCGACCGCGACGCCCTGACCGCGCGGGGAACACAGCCCCCCGAGGGCGACATCCTCGGGGTGCGGGTCGCCGATGAGGGCGTGAAATTCGCGCTGATCAACGACGATCCGGCGGTGTACTTCACCACCCCGCATTTCGACGGCTATGCGGCCGTTTTGGTCATACTCGACGCGATCGACGTCGCCGACCTCGAGGAACTCATCACCGAGGCCTGGCTGAAGCAGGCACCCAGGAAACTGGTCCAGGAGTTCCTCGCCGATTCGCGCTAGCCGCTCAGTCCTGGCGCAGGTCGATCATGTGTTGCAGGTCGTCGATGCAGGCCTGCACGACGTCGGCGATGACCACCTGGAGTCTTCCTTGCGCGGTGGTGAACAGCGTCGACGCATGCCCTCGCGCGATCTCGACGTGGGCGGTCGCGGCGATGGGATCGGAGTCGGCGCGCGCGATCGCCTTCGCCAGGTCGCCGACCACGGCCTCGACGGGCTGCGGAAGCCGGTCGGCGCCGTCGCCGACGGCGGGCACGACGACGCGGGCCAACTGCAGCACGGAGCCGGCCAGCAGGGCCAATTGCACCGCCTGGTGATTCGCGCGCTGCACGGCGTTGCGCAGGCCCCAGCGCCGTGGCGCCGTCCACGCCACCTGACGCGCCGTGGCGCGGGCCTGCAGCAGCGCGCTCAGCTGTTCGTGAACGCGGTCGACGGCCGGCAGCGGCCAGTCGGGCGCGGGCGCGCGGCGGCCGCTGGCGAGATCGGCGGTTCGGTCCAGCACCCGGTGCAGGGTCGCCAGCACGCCAATGCGCGCGCTGCGCACCACCTCCAGCGGGTCAGCCGGGAACAGCAGCACGGCGAACACCAACGCGACGCCGCCTCCGATCAGCGCGTCATCGATGCGTTCCCAGCCGACGCCGCTGCGGTACAGGGCCAGCACCAGGATCGAGGACACCACGGTCTGGTTGGCGAACATCATTCCCTGCCCGATGTAGCCCTGACCGATGAAGACCGCGGCCAACAGCGCGATCAGCGCGGCAACCGTGATGGACAGGGCGCCCGGCCCGAGCAGGCTCTGCACCAGGGCACCCGTGCCGATCCCCAACGTCACACCGACGATCATCTGGATGGCGCGTTGCGCGCGCAGGACGTTGCTGGTCGACAGCGACACCGCCGCGGCGATCGGCGCGAAGAACGGCTGCGGGTGCGCAAGCACATCGCGTGCGACATACCAGGCGAGGCCTGCCGCCACCGAGGTCTGCAGCAGGTTGAACCACACGCTGCGGATCCGTTTCAGACCTTCGACGATCGCGGCCATGCCCGCGGAGGGCCGCATCAGCAGCGAAGTGCTCATGACGCTTACTTACCGCAGGGCGAGCGGGCGCGGCAAACCCGGGTGAGTTAGTTGCGCTGCAACTCGAACAGCGGTATCACCCGGCTGGTCTTGGACTGATAGTCGGCGAAGCCCGGCGCCGCCGCGGCCACCTTCGCGAACAGCTCATCGCGCTCGGCGGGCGGCAATTCACGCGCCGTGACGTCATAGGCCTCGGTGCCGACCTCGACGTGCGCCGCCGGCTTGGCCCGCAGGTTGTGCACCCACGCCGGGTTGTTCGGGGCACCCGCAAAGGAGCCGATGATGATGAGCTTGCCGTCGACGTTGAAATAGGCCAGCGGCGATACCCGCTGCTGGCCGGACTTGGCTCCCGTCGTCGTCAGGAGCAACAGGTCCGCATCGGCGAATTGCCCGCCGACCTTGCCGCCGTTGGCGCGGAACTCGTCGGCGATGGCGTTGTTGAATGCGTTGATCGTTTCGGCGTCCGGGAATCCATCGGTCATGTCTGGTCAACTTTCTTCGGCCTGGCGTCTATTCCGGACTCCTTGCGCTGCTGTGCGGTGATCGGCGCGGGTGCGTCGGTCAGCGGGTCGACGCCGCCGCCGGTCTTCGGGAACGCGATCACCTCGCGGATGGAATCCACCCCGGACAGCAGCGCGTTGATCCGGTCCCAGCCGAACGCGATCCCGCCGTGTGGAGGCGCGCCGAAAGTGAACGCCTCCAACAGGAATCCGAACTTCTCCTGCGCTTCGGCCTTGTCCAGGCCCATCACCGCGAAGACCCGCTCCTGGATGTCGCGGCGATGGATACGAATTGAGCCGCCCCCGATCTCGTTGCCGTTGCAGACGATGTCGTAGGCGTCGGCCAGCACGCTGCCCGGATCGGAGTCGAGGGCGGCTTCGAATTCGGGCTTGGGCGAGGTGAACGCGTGGTGCACCGCGGTCCATGCCCCGGAGCCGACGGCTACGTCCCCGGCCGCGGTGGCGTCCTCCGCGGGCTCGAACAGCGGCGGGTCGACGACCCAGACGAACGCCCAGGCGTCCGGGTCGATCAGCCCCAGCCGGCTGGCGATCTCGCCGCGCGCGGCACCCAGCAGCGCCCGGGAAGTTTTGACCGGGCCGGCGGAGAAGAAGACGCAGTCCCCCGGGCTGGCGCCGACATGCGCGGCCAGCCCGTCGCGCTCGGCATCGGAAAGGTTTTTGGCCACCGGGCCGCCCAGCGTGCCGTCGTCAGCAACCAGCACGTAGGCCAGTCCGCGGTGCCCGCGTTGTTTGGCCCACTCCTGCCAGCCGTCCAGCGTCCGTCGCGGCTGCGAGGCCCCGCCGGGCATCACCACTGCGCCGACGTAGGGCGCCTGGAACACCCGAAATGTGGTGTCGGAGAAAAATTCTGTGCACTCGACGAGCTCCAGCCCAAAGCGTAGGTCGGGCTTGTCGGAGCCGAACCGGCTCATGGCCTCGGCGTAGCTGATCCGCGGGATCGGCGTCGGAAGCTGATAGCCGATCAGTGCCCACAGCGCGGTCAGGATCTCCTCGGCAACCGCGACGATGTCCTCGGTGTCGATGAAGCTCATCTCCATGTCGAGCTGGGTGAACTCGGGCTGGCGGTCGGCGCGGAAATCTTCGTCGCGATAGCACCGGGCGATCTGGTAGTAGCGCTCCATGCCGGCCACCATCAGCAGCTGCTTGAACAGCTGCGGGCTCTGCGGCAGGGCATAGAACGAACCGGGGTGCAACCTGGCCGGCACCAGGAAGTCGCGCGCCCCCTCCGGTGTCGAGCGGGTGATCGTCGGCGTCTCGATCTCGACGAAGTCGTGGCGCGCCAGCACCGAACGTGCGGCCGCATTCACCTTGGAGCGCAATCGGATTGCCGCGGCGGGCTCGTCGCGGCGCAGATCGAGGTAGCGGTACTTCAACCGCAACTCCTCGCCGGCGGGCTCATCGAACTGGAACGGCAGCGGGGCGGCCTCGCCGAGCACGGTCAGCTTCGTGGCGTTGACCTCGATGTCGCCGGTGGCGATCTCGGGGTTGGCGTTGCCTTCGGGGCGGACCTCCACCACACCGGAGACGGCGACACAGAATTCGGCACGCAGCCGGTGCGCCTGCGCGAGCACGTCCGGTGCGCGAAACACCACCTGTGCGACGCCGGAGGCATCCCGCAGGTCGATGAAGATGACACCGCCGTGGTCGCGGCGGCGAGCCACCCAGCCCGCCAGGATCACCTGCTGGCCGGCGTCGCTACTTCTCAGCGAACCTGCGGTGTGGCTGCGCAGCACAAACACTCCCCTTTTTTGCCTGGATTGACCGACTGACCAGTCTAAGGGGCGGTGTAATTTCGGCTGTATCGCTACCAACATTGCCCTCGTCGGTCCCGGCGCGGTCGGAACGACGGTCGCCGCCCTGCTGTACAAAGCCGGGCATCCGGTGCTGGTGTGCGGCCGCACCCCGCGCGACAGCATCGAACTGCGGCCCGACGGCCAAAATCCGATCGTGGTGCCCGGACCGGTTCACACCGATCCCGCTCAGGTGGCCGGCCCGGCCGACTTCGTGGTGCTTGCGGTGAAGGCCACGCAGAACGAGGACGCGGCCGCCTGGCTGGCCCGCCTGTGCGATGGGCACACCATCGTCGCCGTCCTGCAAAACGGCGTCGAGCAGGTCGAACAGGTCCAGCCGCTGTGCCCGTCGTCGCCGGTGGTCCCGGGCATCGTGTGGTACTCCGCGGAGACCCAGCCGCCGGGCTGGGTGCGGCTGCGCACCGAGGCCGCCCTGGTGCTGCCTGCCGGCCCCCAGGCCGAGGCGCTCGCCGAACTGCTGCGCGGGGCCGGCTGCCGGGTGGACAACGATCCCGACTTCATCACGGCCGCCTGGCGCAAGCTGCTCACCAATGCGCTGGCCGGATTCATGGCGCTGTCGGGGCGGCGCTCCGGCATGTTCCGCCGCGACGACGTCGCCGCGCTGTCGCGCGAGTATGTGGCCGAGTGTTTGGCCGTCGCGCGGGCCGAGGGCGCCCAGCTGCCCGACGGCGTGGTCGACGAGTTGGTCGGCCTGTTCCGGGCGGCACCCGTTGACATGGGCACGTCGATACTGGCCGATCGGGTAAGCAACCGGCCGATGGAATGGGACCTGCGCAACGGGGTGATCGCGCGGAAGGGCCGCGCGCACAACCTGGCCACACCGATCAGCGACGTGCTGGTGCCGCTGCTGGCCGCGGCCAGCGACGGCCCGGGCTAGATTGAGCGCCATGCACCCCTGCGAGCGCGTCGATCTGGACTTCGTCGACCCGGATTCTGGTAAAGCGCCGTTCGTCTTCCGCAACAGTGTCGACCTGGCCATCACGCCCGAGCAGGTGTTCGAGGTGCTCGCCGACGCGCAGGCCTGGCCGCGCTGGGCGTCGGTGATCACCAAGGTCACCTGGACCAGCCCCGCGCCGCGCGGCGTCGGCACCACCCGCCTCGTCGAGATGCGCGGGGGGCTCGTCGGCGACGAAGAGTTCATCGCGTGGGAACCGTTCACCCACATGGCATTTCGGTTCAACGAATGCTCGACACGATCCGTGGCAGCCTTCGCCGAGGACTACCGGATCGAGGTCATCCCGGGCGGCTGCCGGCTGACCTGGACGATGTCACAGAAACCCGCGGGCCCGGCGCGGCTGGCGATGGTCGTCGTCGGACCGTTGCTGAACCTGGGGCTGCGCCGGTTTCTGCGTAACCTGCGCAGCTACACCGACGCCCGGTTCTCGGCGACGCAACCGCGTTAGGCTGACTCGACCGACCTGATCTGGGAGCGTGCGATGACCTTCAACGAGGGTATGCAGATCGACACCAGCACCGCGTCGTCCTCCGGCGGCGGGGGTGGCATGGGGATGGCCATCGGGTTGGATGACATAATATACGACTTCCTCCAATATCCAGTGGGTATCTAGTTCGTTTACAAGTAAAGCAGGCAGCCAGTATTTTAGGGTCTTTTTTTCGAGCAGAAGACGGCATACGAGGTCTAGTACGGTCTAGGGGGCTCGGAGGTGTGAATAAGAGATAAGAGACAGGATCATGCCCCCGCCGCAAACGAACACCCGGGACGTCTCGGCGCCGGGGTTCGACCTGAGCCAGTGCAAGACCGGCGCCGACGCCAACAAATACGTGCAGTGCCGGGTGATCGCGGCGGGCAACTCGGTGGACGCGGTGTGGCATCAGCTGATGCCCAAGTACACCCGGCCCCATGTGCGGTTGTTCAGCGGATCGGTCGACACCGGCTGCGGGCCGGCCACCACCGCGGTGGGGCCGTTCTACTGCCCGGTGGACCAGACCGCGTATTTCGACACCGACTTCTTCCAGGAGCTGGTCGACAAATTCGGTTCCAGCGGTGGACCATTCGCTCAGGAATACGTGGTGGCCCACGAATACGGCCACCACGTGCAGCAGCTGCAGGGAATCCTGGGCCGCTCCCAACAGGGTGCGCAGGGCGCCGGCGGTAACGGCGTGCGCACCGAGTTGCAGGCGGACTGCTACGCGGGCATCTGGGCGCACTACGCGTCGACGGTGAAGCAGGAGAGCACCGGCGTGCCCTACCTACAACCGTTGAGCGATCAGGACATTCAGGACGCCCTGTCGGCCGCGGCGTCGGTGGGCGACGACCGCATTCAGAAGGAAACGAGCGGACGGGTCAATCCCGAGTCGTGGACGCACGGGTCGGCCGCGCAGCGCCAGAAGTGGTTCACCACCGGCTACCAGAGCGGTGATCCGCATCAGTGCGACACCTTCGCCGCGCAGAACCTCGGCTAGATTTTCGACCGAACTGCACTGCTCCTACGGCACGCTGCGCCAGCCGGAGGTGCAGCGTGCGACATTCGGCCGCGAGGTGCCCGGCCACGCCGGCGCCATCGTGGCATGCGACCAGAACTACGTCCCTGACTAACCCGGCCGGGCCGCGCAAGTCACAGTGGTGCTGGCGTCCTGGTGTGCGACCACCTGGCCGTCGACCGCGATCTCGCAGTGAAACGACGCCGGGCCATTCCCGGAATCCGGCCAGTGCAGCATGCCGCTGGCGTTGATGCTCGCCCACTGGTTCGGGTTCGCCAAGGTGACGGTGTAGACGACCGGCGTTCCGCCGCTGAGCGGGGCCTGCAGGCTGGTCATGAACTTCGACGGGTCCGCGTTGTAGGCCGCCTGGCTGGGCGGATCGGAACTCACATACGAGACGGTGGCGGTCAGATTGTTGGGGCTGCTCACGGTGTAGGTGACCTGGTGGCCGGCCGGGTCCGCATGCGCTGCGACCGGCCCGATCGTTGCTTGGGCGGCCGCCACAAACGTTGCCGCGCATCCAGCCGCAAAGAACCCGCTGGCCACTTTTCGCACGTTCGTCATATCGAAAACGCTACCGGATTCGTTACCGACGATCCGGCGTTCACCGCCTGATACGCCAGGGGTCGCCCGGCTCAGGTATGAAGCATGCGTGGGCGATGATCCGGAACAAGCCGGCGGCGTGGCTCCGGTCTCTCCTGACCTCGCCCCCGTGACCCCCCGACTGCGCACGGCCGGCGCCACCTCGGCGGTTCTCGGCGGCGGCGCCGCGACGGTGTGGTCACACCCGCACGGCCCGGCCGCGTGGTACCAGCCGGATCGCACCGGCGCGCCACCGGTGGGCGGCGTGCACCTGCAATTCGGCAGGAACGCCGGCACCGAGGTGGTGGTGTCCTGGCACACCACCGAGGCCGTGCGCAATCCGCGCGTCATGCTGGGCACGCCGACATCGGGTTTCGGGCGCACCGTGGCGGCCGAAACCCGCACCTATCGAGACGGCAAGTCCAACAAGGAAGTTCGCGTCAACCATGCTCGCCTGACCAGGCTGACCCCGGATACCGACTATGTGTACGCCGCGGTCCATGACGGCGCCGAACCGGAACAGGGCACGGTGCGCACCGCGCCGTCGGGCCGAAAGGCATTGCGTTTCACCAGTTTCGGCGACCAATCCACGCCAGTGCTGGAACGATTGCCCGACGGCAGCTACATCGGGTCGCCGGCGGCCGCGGCTACGACGCTGGCGATCGAGCGCCTCGCCCCGCTGTTCAACCTGGTGAACGGCGACCTGTGCTATGCCAACCTCGCCCAGGACCGCATCCGCACCTGGTCGAATTGGTTCGAGAACAACACCCGTTCGGCACGGTATCGGCCGTGGATGCCGGCGGCGGGCAATCACGAGAACGAAATAGGCAACGGGCCGGTCGGTTACGGTGCGTACCAGGCCTACTTCTCACTGCCCGATTCGGGAGCAAGCCAAGAACTGCAGGGGCTGTGGTACTCGTTCACCGCCGGCTCGGTGCGGGTGATCAGCCTCAACAATGACGACGTCGCCTTCCAGGACGGCGGGAACTTTTACATTCACCGCTACTCGGGCGGAGAGCAAAAGCGCTGGCTTGCCGCCGAACTCGCTGACGCGCAGCATGACCCCGCGATCGACTGGGTGGTGGTTTTCTCCCACCAGACCGCCGTCTCCACCGCGGCTCAGGCCAACGGCGCCGATCTCGGCATCCGCGAGGAGTGGTTGCCGCTGTTCGACCAGTACCAGGTCGATCTGGTGTTGTGCGGCCACGAACACCACTACGAAAGATCCCATCCGCTGCGCGGAACACTGCCCACCGATACCCGGACACCGATGCCCGTCGACACCCGCACCGACCTTATCGACGCCACCCGGGGAACGGTGCACCTCGTCATCGGCGGGGGCGGCACTTCCGCGCCGTCGAACGGCGTACTGTATCCCCAGCCTCAGTGCCGGGTGATCACCGGCGTCGGCGCCTTCGACCCGGCGATCGGCCTTAAGGCGCCCATCTACGCCCTCGAAGACGCACCGTGGTCGGCGTTTCGCGACCTCGAAAACCCCTACGGCTTTGTGGCTTTCGACGTCGATCCGGGTCAGCCCGGAGGCCATACCTCGATCGAGGCGACGCAGTACGCATTGAGCGGTCTACTCGGCGCCACCATCCCGGTCGATCAGTTCACCCTCACCAAGCCGCGGGGGGACAAGGCGTCCTAGCTCAAAACAGCGTCGCCTGAACGGGTTCCGGTTCGGGGGCCGTGGCCGCCGCAGCGAATGGGCGGTGATCGCCGGCGAGCCGATGCTTCGCGATCAGCGGAGCGGCCCGCGCCCGCAGCATGCCGCGGTAGCTGGGTGGCAGGTACGCGCCGCGGCCGTAGAGCTCGCGGTAGCGGGTAACCAGGTCGGGATGCGAACGCGCCAGCCACGACATGAACCAGCCGCGGGTCGAACCCCGCAGGTGCAGACCGAACACCGTGACGCCGGTGGCCCCGGCGGCCGCGACGTCGCCCAGCAGCGCGTCCAGGTGTTCGACCGAGTCGGTGAGGTGCGGCAGCACCGGCGCGACCATCACATGACAATCCAGGCCGGCGTCGCGGATTGCGGCGATGAGACCCAATCGCGCCTGCGGCGTCGGCGTGCCCGGCTCGACGTCGCGGTGCAGCTCCGCGTCACCGACCGCGAGTGATACCGAGACCGACACCGGAACCTGTTCGGCCGCAGCGGATATCAGCGGCAGATCGCGGCGCAGCAGGGTGCCCTTGGTCAGGATGGACAGCGGCGTCCCGGAGTCGGCCAGCGCGCCGATGATGCCCGGCATCAGGGCATAGCGACCCTCGGCGCGCTGGTAGGGGTCGGTGTTGGTGCCCAGGGCGACGGCGTCGCGCCGCCACGAGGGCCGGGCCAACTCGCGGCGCAACACCTCGGCGACGTTGGTTTTGACCACCACCTGGGTGTCAAAGTCGTTGCCACAGTTGAAGTCCAGGTACTCGTGGGTGGGACGCGCGAAGCAATAGCGGCAGGCGTGCGAGCAGCCGCGGTAGCCGTTGACCGTGTAGCGGAACGGGAGGGCCGCCGCGTCGGGGATTTTGTTGAGCGCCGACTTGCAGAGCACCTCGTGAAAGGTGACGCCCTCGAATTGCGGTGCCCGCACGCTCCGGACCAAGCCGATCCGCTGCAGGCCGGGCAGTGCGCCATCGTCGACGGGCTTACCGTTGACCGCAACAGCCTGGGTGGCCCACCGCATACGCTATTCGAACATTTGTTCGATGAAGTGTCAAGCTTGAGCTAGTCTTGCTCGGTCTCTCCTATTCCGATCTCGCGCTCGCCCCTGGGCGTGCGGCAGGACCCGGGTATGGCACAGATCGCCGGGTGAGACCGCAACTGGCCGAGGGGACACGTGTACGAAGACGAATTGCAGTCCGAGCAGGGCTACGTGACAGAGCTCTACGCGCGGCTGGACGCCGAGCGGGCGCGGGCCAAAGACAACTACCGCGAGGCGCTGCGGGGCGATGGCGAGACCCTCGCGGATCGGGATGCCGCGGTCCGGGCGCTGGCCAGAGAGGTGAAGCGGCTCGACGTGGCCGACCACGGCTTGTGTTTCGGGCGGTTGGACACCGTTTCCGGCGAGCGTTCCTACGTGGGGCGCATCGGCCTGTTCGACGCGGACAACGAGTACGAACCGCTGTTGCTCGACTGGCGGGCGCCGGCGGCGCGCGCGTTCTACACCGCCACCGCCGCCAGCCCGGAGAACATGCGCAGGCGCCGCCAGTTCCACACCCGCGGGCACCGCGTGGTCGAGTTCACCGACGAGATGTTCGGGCTCTCCGGCGTCGAGCCGGGAAGCTCGGAAGACTGGGCCCTGCTCGCGGCCGTCAACGCACCCCGGGCCGACGGGATGCGCGACATCGTGGCGACGATCCAGGCCGAGCAGGACGAGATCATCCGTCTCGATCACCCGGGGGTGTTGGTGATCGAAGGGGGCCCCGGAACCGGGAAGACGGTCGTGGCGCTGCATCGCGTCGCCTACCTGCTCTACACCCAGCGGGAGCGGATCGAACGCCACGGCGTGCTGGTGGTGGGGCCCAATGCGGCGTTCCTCAACCACGTCGACCGAGTCCTGCCGTCGCTCGGTGAATCCAGCGTGGTGTTCCTGACGCCCGGCGACCTCGTGCCCGGACTGCACGTCACCGCCGAAGACACCCCGGAATGCGCGCGGCTGAAGGGCTCGCTGCAGATTCTCGACGTGCTCGCGGCGGCGATCGCCGATCGGCAGCGGCTGCCCGAACACCCGCTGTCGATCGAGCTGGCGGACGTCACGATGCGCATCGACGCGGACACCGCGCAGTGGGCCATCGAGGAAGCCCGCGCGAGCGGCCTGCCGCATAACCCGGCCCGCAAGGTATTCATCGAGATCATCACGTTCGTGCTGACCGAGCGGGCGATAGCCCGAATCGGCCGGGGGTGGCTCACCAGGGACGACCGCGACGCATGGGAGCAGGTGCGGGGCAACCTGCTCTCCGAACTCGCCGACAACGACCAGTTCACCGCCGCGATCGACGAACTCTGGCCCATACTCACGCCGGAAAAGCTGTTGGCGCCGCTGTACGCGTCGCGGGACCGGCTGCACGCAGCGAGTGCCGACCCGGCGCTGTGGCGCTCCGACGGCGCGGCCTGGACGTTGTCGGACGTGCCGCTGCTCGACGAACTGGTGGACCTGCTGGGCCCGGAAAAGCCCGCACACCAGAACGCCGCCGCGCGCGAGCGGGACCACGAGGCCGAGTACGCCGCCGGCGTGCTGGACCTCCTCGAACTGCGCAGCGAGGACTCGATGGACGACGAGGAGCAGTTACGCGCCCAGCACATGATCTACGCCGAGGACCTGGCGGAGCGATTCCTCGAACGCGACACCCGGGAACTCGCCGAACGCGCTGCCGCGGATCGGGACTGGACCTACCGGCACATCGTGGTCGACGAAGCCCAGGAGCTCTCCGAGATGGACTGGCGGGTGCTGATGCGGCGTTGCCCGGGCCGATCCTTCACCGTCGTCGGCGATCTCGCCCAACGGCGCTCGGCGGCCGGGGCGACATCGTGGGCCGCGATGCTGGAGCCGTACGTGCCCGGCCGCTGGGCTTACCGATCACTGTCGGTGAACTACCGCACCCCGGCGGAGATCATGACCGTGGCCGCGGCGCTGCTCGCCGAGTTCGCGCCCGACGTCCGGCCACCGGAGTCGGTTCGCTCGTGCGGAATCCAGCCCTGGTCGCGGCAAGTCGACGAGGGTGAATTAGCCTCTGCCATCGACGAATTCGTCAACGATGAAGCGGCGCGCGTTGGCACCAGCGTCGTCATCGGGCCGCCCGGTGTGCCGGGTGCGGTGTTGGCATCGGAGACCAAGGGCCTGGAGTTCGACGCCGTCCTGGTAGTCGAGCCGGAACGGATCCTCGCCGCCGGCCCGCGCGGTGCGGCGGAGCTCTACGTCGCGCTCACCCGCGCGACCCAGCGCCTCGGCGTCCTGCACCGCGACCCGCTGCCGCGAGCACTCGCCGGTTTGGCCGCATCCGGCGCTTCGGTGTAAAGAAGCGCTGCCATAGTTCCTGGCGCGCAAGACGACTCGCCGTCCCAGCGTCAAGGATTCGCAAGTATTGCCCCTGGCGAAGACTTCGTCATGTTACGGCGAGGTAAGCAAACTTAGCCACACCGCGACAAACCGGTCGCTGTGATACACCATTTCAACAGTGCTTGACGTATTGACTAGCTCCATGGAAGGAAAAAGGGGATGGGCATCATCGCGCGGGGCCTTACCGCAACCGCTATCTTCGGCTGTTTAGCTGTCGGTTCAGCCAGCACAGCATGGGCTGACACACCGACGATGAGTGGCAACTACACCGAGACCTCGACAACGCCAAGCGGCAAATCCATTGACAACAGCTGGGCCGTCAACTCCTGCGGTAACGGATGCCTGTGGATCAAAGCCGGGTTGGGCGCCAGTCAGGCCACCTTGCAAGACGGTCAGTGGGTGATGGACACGATGAACAACGTCGCCTGCGTGGGCGGCGGTTACACGCTCTACGGCACGACCACCCACACGGTGTGGGATCCGAATACGCTTGCCGGCACGTCCACGCACACCTACATCACCGGAGCCTGCGGCCGGCCGCCGGGCGACGTACAGGTCGACCAGATCTCGATCAAAGCAGCTTCGTCCTAGCGGGTACTGCTGGGCCGGGTCACCGGCCCAGCAGTGAAATCACCTCGGTGACAACCGAATCCGTTGCGACCGACACTTGCTCGCCGGTTGCGAGATTCTTCACCCCGACCGTTCCGGCCTCGATGTCGCGGTCGCCCGCGACCAGTGCGACACGGGCGCCGGAGCGATCGGCGGCGCGCATCGCGCCCTTGAGCCCCCGGTCACCGTAGGCCAGGTCGACGCGCACACCAGACGCGCGCAGTCGCCCGGCCAGCACCGCCAGCCGCAGCTTCGCCTGCTCGCTCAACGGGACACCGAACACATCGCACCGGCTGGTCTCCCCCACGCTCTTGCCCTCGGCCCGCAACGCCAGCAGGGTCCGGTCCACCCCGAGCCCAAAACCGATGCCGGACAGGTCTTGTCCGCCCAGCCGGCGCATCAGACCGTCGTAGCGACCGCCACCGCCAATGCCGGATTGGGCGCCCAGGCCGTCGTGCACGAACTCAAAGGTGGTCTTGGTGTAGTAATCCAGCCCGCGCACCATCCGCGGGTTGATGACGTAGGGGACGCCCAGCGCGTCCAGGTGGGCCAGCACGGTGTCGAAGTGTTGCTTGGGGACGTCGGACAAGTGGTCGAGCAGCACCGGGGCGTCGGCCGTCATCGCCCGTACCTCGGGACGTTTGTCGTCGAGCACCCGCAGCGGGTTGATGTGCGCACGCTTACGGGTCTCCTCGTCGAGGTCCAGCGTAAACAGATACTCCTGCAGCAGTTCTCGGTATTGCGGACGGCAGCTCTCGTCGCCCAGTGAGGTGATCTCCAGCCGGAACTCGCTCAGGCCCAGCGAACGGAATCCGGCGTCGGCGACCGCGATCACCTCGGCGTCCAGCGCGGGGTCGTCGACCCCCATCGCCTCCACACCCACCTGTTGCAGTTGGCGATACCGGCCGGCCTGCGGACGCTCGTAGCGGAAAAACGGGCCGGCGTAACACAGTTTCACCGGCAGCGCGCCGCGATCCAGGCCGTGTTCGATGACCGCACGCACCACCCCGGCGGTGCCCTCGGGCCGCAGCGTCACCGAGCGGTCGCCGCGGTCGGCGAAGGTGTACATCTCCTTGGACACCACATCGGTGGATTCCCCGACGCCGCGCGCGAAGAGCGCGGTGTCCTCGAAAATGGGCAGCTCGATGTCGCCGTATCCGGCCCGGCGGGCGGCGGTGAGCAGGCCATCGCGCACCGCGACGAACTGCGCCGAATCCGGCGGGACGTAGTCCGGTACTCCCTTGGGCGCCGCGAGCGCGCTGAATTCGTCGCTCACCGGCTCAGGCCTTCGAGGAACGGATTGCCACGCCGTTCGGCACCGATGGTGGTGGCGTTGCCGTGTCCGGGCAGCACCACGGTGTCGTCGTCGAGCACCAGGAGCTTGTCGAGGATCGAGGTCAGCAAATCCCGCCCACTGCCACCGAACAGGTCGGTGCGGCCCACCGCGCGCTCGAACAGCGTGTCACCGGTGAACACCACGTCGGCGTCGGTCTTGGACGCCTGAGCGACGCGGAAGACCACCGACCCGCGGGTGTGGCCCGGTGTGTGGTCGACGTTGACGGTCACACCGCCCAGGTCGATTTTGTCGCCGTCACGGTCCAGCTCGACAACCTCCTTCGGCTCCCGGAAGAAAGCGCCCGTCATCAGCTGCGCCAGCCGCGGGCCCACCCCGTGGATCGGGTCCTTGAGCATGAACCGGTCCTCGGGATGGATGTAGGTGGGGCAGCCGTAGGTGTCCGAAACCTTCTGGGCAGACCACATGTGGTCGATGTGTCCGTGCGTGAGCAGCACCGCGGCGGGGGTCAGCCGATTCTCGTCGAGAATGCGCCGCAACGGGCCCATTACACGCTGGCCCGGGTCGACGATGACAGCATCGGTTCCGGGACGCTCGGCCAGGACGTAGCAGTTGCACTGCAGCACCCCGGCGGGAAATCCGGTGATCAACACGGCTCCCAGTTTCCCATCCCGGGCCTGCGGCGACGATGCGGCCCGCGCGGCGCCGAGCGAAGAACCGAGTATGGGCCCCCTTGACACGGCTCGCGGCGCCCACATTAGCCTGGGCTAGCTACGCGCGCCCCGACTTACCTACCTGGAGGCATACCGGCCGTGCCGACCAACGAACAGCGACGAGAGACAGCCAAGCGCAAACTCGAACGCCAGCTGGAGCGCCGCGCCAAGCAAGCGCGAATGCGCCGCATCCTGGTCATCGTCGGTGGCGCGGTCGCCGCGCTTGCCGTCATCGCCGCGGTGGTGATCACCGTGATCAATAACAACAACAAGCACAAGGGCACCACCACGGCGACCACCGGCACATCGGCGCCGAGCTCGGCCACCAGTTCGGGGTCGTCGACCGAACCCGTCCCGAACGCGGCGCCGTTGCCGCCGTTCCAGCCGTCGGCCAGCGTGGGTGCCAATTGCCAGTACCAGGCCACACCGCAGGAACCGGCCGCCAAGCCGGTCAAGCCGCCGCGCACCGGCAAGGTGCCGACCGATCCGGCGCAGGTGAGCGCCAGCATGGCGACCAGCCAGGGGAACCTGGGCCTGATGCTGGCGAACAACGAATCGCCGTGCACGGTCAACAGCTTCGCCAGCCTGATCGGCCAGAAGTACTTCGACAACACCAAATGCCACCGGCTGACCACCTCCGCATCGCTGGGCGTCCTGCAATGCGGCGACCCGAAGGGCGACGGCACCGGCGGTCCCGGCTACCAATTCGCCAACGAATACCCGACCGACCAGTACCCGCCGAACGACCCCAAGCTGCAGCAGCCGGTCATTTATCCGCGCGGCACGTTGGCCATGGCCAATGCCGGTCCGGGCACCAACGGCAGCCAGTTCTTCATGGTCTACAAGGACTCCGAGCTGCCGCCGCAGTACACCGTGTTCGGCACGATCCAACCCGACGGGCTGGCCGTGCTGGACAAGATCGCGAAGGCGGGCATCACCGGCGGCGGCGAAGACGGGCCACCCGCCAGCGAGGTCCTGATCAAGTCCATCCTGCTCGACTAGGCGCCCGACGCGAACCGCGCCGGAGGACGGGCGCGTCATCCCACGGCCGGCGACACCTTATGG
Organism: Mycobacterium numidiamassiliense; assembly: GCF_900157365.1. GTDB lineage: Bacteria > Actinomycetota > Actinomycetes > Mycobacteriales > Mycobacteriaceae > Mycobacterium > Mycobacterium numidiamassiliense. The sequence goes on from NZ_FUEZ01000004.1 coordinate 4,095,079, forward strand.
TTTCTGCGTGGGGACGGAATCTTTCGGACATTACGAGCTGCGGGAGCTGCTGGGCCGTGGCGGCATGGGGCAGGTGTTTCGCGCCTACGACGTCGACACCGACCGGGTGGTCGCGCTCAAGGTTTTGCCCCCGCATATGGCCGAGGACAACGAGTTTCAGCAACGGTTCCGACGCGAGGCCCGCATCGCGGCAAGCCTCAACGACCCGCACGTGGTGCCCATCCACAGCTACGGCGCGATCGACGGGCAACTCTATGTCGACATGCGGCTGATCGAGGGCCGCGACCTCGAGCACTACATCGCCGAAAACGGCGGACGGCTCAGCGCCGACCGCGCCGTCGCGGTGATCGAACAGGTTGCGGCTGCACTGGATAGCGCCCGCGAGGTGGGACTGATCCACCGCGACGTGAAGCCGTCCAACATCCTGATCACCAACGCGCGGGACTTCGTGTATCTGATCGACTTCGGTATCGCTCGGGCCGCCGCCGACACGGCACTGACCCACACCGGTCACACCATGGGCACGGTGGCCTACATGTCGCCCGAACGGTTCAGGGGCACAACGGATCACCGCGCCGACGTGTATTCGCTGGCGTGTGTGCTCTACGAGTGCCTGACCGGACAGCGCCCCTACCCTGGTGACAGTTTCGAGGTGCAGATCAACGGGCACCTCAACACCCCGCCACCGCGGCCCTCGATCACCGCACCCGGGCTACCACCGGCCCTGGACGAGGTCATCGCCCGGGGCATGGCCAAAGACCCCGACCAGCGCTACCAGACCGCGATCGAACTCGCCGAAGCCGCCAGGGCGGCTTTGCCCGGCCCCCACCGGTCGACCCCGCCCACCACACCGCCGCCATTCCCGTCGGCGCCAACGGCCGCGCCCTCACTCGCCGCCGCCGCACCGGCCGCCCCCGCGCCGCAGGCCCCGGCAAAACCACGGTCGAATCGGCGCCTGGTGCTCGGTGTCGTCGGCGGGTCGATCTTCGCCCTGATCGCGGTCGTGGCCTTGGTGATTGCGCTGACAACCCACAGCGAAAGCCCGACCGCCCAGTCGGCATCCGGCGCCCCAAGCCGCGCCAGGGTTCCCAAACCTGCACCGGGCGGGTCGGTGGCCCCGACCACCCCGGCCGTGCCGCCGTTGCCCGCGTTCGCGCCGCCGGCCGACCTCGGCGCCAACTGCCAATACCCGGCCTCGCCTGATCAGTCCGCCAAACCGGTCAACCCGCCCCCGGTCGGCCGGGTGTCCACCACTCCGCCGATCATCAACGCCACCATCTCCACCAACTACGGCGACATCGGGCTTCAGCTCGACAACGCCAAGGCCCCGTGCACGGTCAACAGCTTCATCAGCCTTGCGCGACAACAGTTTTTCAACGACACCACGTGCGCCAAGCTGCTTAACGCGGCCGATGGTGGAACTCTCATGTGCGGCGGCGCCGGCCCGGACGGGTCTAGTGGCCCCGGCTACGAGTTCGCCGACGAGTACCCCGCCAACCAATACCCACCGGGTGACCCCGCGCTCCGGGCAACCGTGCTGTACCCGCGCGGCATCCTGTGCATGCCGAATGACGGCCCCAACACCAACGGGAGCCACTTCACCATGGTGTTCAAGGACGTCGAATGGTTACCGACGTATACGGCGTTCGGCACGATCGACCAGGCCGGGCTGGCGACCTTGGACAAGATCGCCGCCGCCGGGGTCGCCGGTAACCGGGATAGCGGGCTTCCCGCCCAGCCCGTGAACATCAATTCGGTCCGGATCGGCTGAGCCGCGCCGCGGGGCGGGCGTGTAGTGCCCCGGGCCGTCGACACTTTATGGTTTCTGCGTGGCGACGGACTCTTTCGGGCATTACGAACTGCTGGAGTCGTTGGGCCTCAGCGCGGTCGGGCAGGTGTTTCGTGCCTACGACGTCGCGACCGACCGAGTGGTGGCCCTCAAGGTCCTGCCCGCGAACATGGCCGAGGACGACGAGTTTCAGTCGCGCTTCCGACGCGAGGCCCGCATCGCGGCAAACCTTGACGACCCGCACGTGGTCCCGATCCACAGCTACGGCGAGATCGACGGCCAACTCTATGTCGACATGCGCCTGGTCGAGGGCCGCGACCTCACCGGCTACATGGCCGAACATGGCGGCCGGCTCAGTGCCGACCGTGCCGTCGCGGTGATCGAACAGGTCGCCGAAGCACTGGATGCCGCTCGCGAGGAAGGATTGATTCACCGCGACGTGAAGCCGTCCAACATCCTGATCACCAACGCGCGAGACTTCGTCTACCTGATCGACTTCGGCATCGCGCGCACCGCCGCCGACACCGCGCTCACCCGCGCGGGCCACACCATGGGCACGGTCGCCTACATGGCGCCCGAGCGCATCCAGGGCACCACCGATCACCGCGCCGACGTGTATTCACTCGCGTGCGTGCTCTACGAGTCCCTCACCGGTCAGCGCCCCTTCCCCGGCGACAGCATGGCCGAGCAGCTCGACGGGCACCTCAACACCCCACCCCCGCGACCGTCGCTGGCCACACCCGACGTGCCGCCAGCCTTCGATGAGGTCATCGCCCGGGGCATGGCCAAAGACCCCGACCAGCGCTACCAAACCGCCGTCGAACTCGCCGAAGCCGCCAGGGCAACGCTGTCCGGCGCGCACTACACCGGCCCGTCCGGCCCGCTGACGCCTCCCGGATCGATACCCACGTCGGCTCAGCCAGCGGCCGCAACCTCACCCCCGTCGCCTGCCGCGGCCAATTCCGCCCCGCCGGCGGGCGGCCTCGCCCAGGACGCGCCGGCCAAGCCGTCGTCAAATCGACGGCTCATCGTGGGCGTCGTCGGGGGGTCGGTCCTCGCGCTGGGCGCGGTGATCGCGCTGGTCATCAGCCTGGTGAGCCACAGCGATACCCCGGCGGGCAGCGCGCAGGGCGCGCCGTCGGCCCAGGGCCCGCCTCACGCCAGTCACACCAAGGCACCCAGACCGGGAGCGGGACCGGGCAACGGCCCCCTGCCGGGTCTGCCGGCGTTTGCCCCACCGATGGACTTGGGCGCCAACTGCCAATACCCACCCACCCAGGATGCCGCGCTCAAGCCCGCCAACCCGCCGCCGTCCGGCAAGATCTCCACCAGTCCGCCGGTGATCAGGGCAATCATCTCGACCAATGTCGGCGATATCGGCCTCGAGCTGGACAACGCCAAGGCACCGTGCACGGTCAACAGCTTCATCAGCCTTGTGCGACAACAGTTCTTCAACGGCACTCAATGCGGCAAGCTGATCATTCAGGCGGATTTCGGCCTGCTGCAGTGCGGCGGCCCCGAGAACGAGGGCCTCGGCGGGCCGGGCTATGAGTTTGCTGACGAATATCCCGTCAACCAGTACAGCCCTAGTGATCCCGCGCTGAAGCAGCCGGTGCTGTTTCCGCGCGGCACCCTGACGATGGCCCCCTTCGGGGGACCCAACCCGAATCAGAGCCAGTTCGACATGATGTACAAGGACAGCGTGTCCAACCCGGACTCCACTGTGTTCGGCACCATCGACGAAGCGGGCCTAACGACGATCGACGCGATCGTCAAGGCGGGCATTGTCGGTAATTTCGAGGAGGGCTTGCCCGCCAAGCCGGTCACGATCAACTCGGTCCGGATCGACTAGATCCGCCTGCGCCACGCCGTCCTAAGCGGCAGACGTGACGCGGTAGACGTCGTAAACGCCTTCAACGTTGCGCACCACGTTCAGCAGATGCCCGAGATGCTTGGGGTCGCCCATCTCAAAAGTGAAGCGGCTGATGGCAACCCGGTCACCCGACGTGGTGACCGACGCCGACAAGATGTTCACCTTTTCGTCGGCCAGTACCCGCGTCACATCCGAGAGCAGCCGGTGCCGGTCGAGCGCCTCGACCTGAATGGCGACCAGGAACACCGACGATGGGGACGGCGCCCAGAGTACCTCGATGATGCGCTCGGCCTGCTGCTGCAGCGACGCGGCGTTGGTGCAGTCGGTGCGGTGCACGCTGACGCCGCCGCCACGGGTGACGAAGCCCATGATCTGGTCACCGGGCACCGGGGTGCAGCATTTCGCCAGCTTGGTCAGGACGCCGGCAGCACCGGGAACGGACACCCCCACGTCGTCGGTGCTGCGCGGACGCCGCAGCATGGTCGTCGGCGTGGAGCGCTCGGCGAGGTCCTCTTCGGCCTGGTCGATACCACCGAGCTCGGCCAGTAGCCGCTGCATGACATGGCGCGCCGAGACATGCCCCTCACCGATCGCGGTGTACAGAGTCGACACGTCGGTGTAGTGCAGTTCACGGGCGACGGCCGCCATCGATTCGCCATTCACCAAGCGCTGCAAGGGAAGTCCGCCGCGGCGAACCTCGCGGGCCATCGCCTCCTTGCCGGTCTCCAGCGCCTCCTCGCGTCGCTCCTTGGCGAACCACTGCCGGATCTTGGCCTTGGCGCGCGGTGACACCACGAACTGCTGCCAGTCTCGCGACGGCCCGGCGTTGGGCGCTTTGGAGGTGAAAACCTCGACGACTTCCCCGTTTTCGAGTTTGCGTTCCAGCGCCACCAGGCGCCCGTTGACCCGGGCCCCAATGCAGCGGTGGCCGACCTCGGTGTGCACCGCGTAGGCGAAGTCCACCGGCGTCGACCCGGTCGGCAAGGTGATCACGTCGCCCTTGGGGGTGAACACGAAAAGCTCTTGCACCGCAAGGTCGTAACGCAGCGACTCCAGGAACTCGCCGGGGTCGGCGGCCTCCCGTTGCCAGTCGAGCAGCTGCCGCATCCAGGCCATGTCGTCGATCTCGGCGGCGGCGTTCTGGTGGGGAACGCCGTTGCGGCCCTTGGCTTCCTTATAGCGCCAGTGCGCGGCGATGCCGTATTCGGCCGTGCGGTGCATGTCGCGGGTGCGGATCTGCACTTCCAGCGGCTTGCCCTCCGGACCCACGACCGTGGTGTGCAGTGACTGGTAGACACCGTATCGGGGCTGGGCGATGTAGTCCTTGAACCGCCCGGCCATCGGCTGCCACAGCGAGTGCACCACGCCGACGGCGGCATAGCAGTCCCGGATCTCGTCGCACAGGATGCGGATGCCGACCAGGTCGTGGATGTCGTCGAAGTCGCGTCCCTTGACGATCATCTTCTGGTAGATCGACCAGTAGTGCTTGGGCCGACCCTCGACCGTGGCCTTGACCTTGGACGCGTTGAGGCTGTTGGTGATCTCGGTACGGACCTTGGCCAGGTAGGTGTCCCGGGACGGCGCGCGGCCGGCGACCAGCCGCACGATCTCCTCGTACTTCTTGGGATGCAGGATCGCGAACGATAGGTCTTCCAGTTCCCACTTGACGCTGGCCATACCCAGCCGATGAGCAAGTGGCGCAATGACTTCCAGCGTTTCGCGAGCCTTGCGGGCCTGCTTCTCGGGCGGCAGGAAACGCATGGTGCGCATGTTGTGCAGCCGGTCGGCCACCTTGATCACCAGCACCCGCGGGTCGCGGGCCATCGCGGTGATCATCTTGCGGATGGTCTCGCCCTCGGCGGCGCTGCCCAGCACCACGCGATCCAGCTTGGTGACGCCGTCGACGAGATGGCCGACCTCGTCGCCGAATTCCTCGCTCAACGCCTCGAGCGTGTACCCGGTGTCCTCGACGGTGTCGTGCAGCAACGCGGCCACCAAAGTGGTGGTGTCCATGCCCAACTCGGCCAGAATGTTGGCCACGGCCAGCGGGTGGGTGATGTAGGGATCACCGGAATGCCGCAACTGGCTGGCGTGCCGCTCGTCGGCGACCTCGAAGGCCCGGTTGAGCATCGACAGGTTCGCCTTGGGATAGATCTCCCGGTGCACCGCCACCAGCGGCTCGAGCACGGGGTTGAGCGCGCTGCGCTGGGCGGTCATCCGGCGAGCCAGCCGCGCCCGGACCCGGCGCGACGCGCTGCTGGACGTCTTCAAGGTCTCGACCGGCGGCTCCGGGCTCTCGAGCAGCGGCCCGGAACCCAGCGGGGTCTCCGTGGGCGGCACAACAGCTTGCGCCGTGCTTTGCTCGTCCGCCACGTTGGTCACCTCCGACACCTCCGACCTCGAGAATATCCCCTAAGTGCGCATCGGCCCCCTTGTTCGCGGGGCCGTGCACCGTTGCGAGGCGGCGAGGTCAGGCGCGACTCAGGCTGTGCACCGGCATCGGCGCCAGCGCCGCCCGACCACCCAGCTCGGTGAGCTCGAGGACCACCGCCACACCGACCACGTTGGCCCCGGCGCGTTCCAGCAGCCGGGCCGCGGCGCCCAGGGTGCCGCCGGTGGCCAGCACGTCATCGATCACCATGACGCTGCGGTCGTGCAGTTTGATGGCGTCGGCCGGGATTTCCAGGGTGGCGCTGCCGTACTCGAGGTCGTAGCTTTCGCTGAACACCGGCGGCGGCAGCTTGCCGCCCTTGCGGATGGCCAGCACACCGGTGCCCAGCCGGGTCGCGACGGCGGCCGCCGCCAGAAACCCGCGGGAGTCGATGCCGGCGATCAGGTCGACACCCGAGGAGAGGTCGGCCAGCGCAGCGGTGACCGCCGCCATCGCCTTGCGCTTGGCGAACAGCGGGGTGAGGTCCTTGAACAGCACCCCCGGCTTCGGGAAATCGGCCACCTCGCGGGTCAGCGACTCGATGACGTCGGCCAGCTCAGCCGGTTCCCTGAGGGTTGTCACTGCATCAGCGCCCATCGGTCCATGTTCCAGCCCGCGCCCCACCGGGTTGGATTCCTGCTCACCGCGTACATTTTCTTCGACATCAGCAAGGTGCGCTGCTGGCGGTACAGGGGCAACGTTGGCATCTCCATCCACAGTACCGGCGCCGCGTCGGCAAGCAGGCGAACGCGCTCGGCCGGGTCGGCGGACACCGCCAGCGCGCCGATGATGCCGTCGACCTGGCCGTTGGCATAGCCCGACAGGTTGTTGCCGTTACCGCTGTGCAGGTCGTAGGCGTCCATCGCCGATGACCCGCTGGACCCGCTGCCGGTGGCTCCCCCGGTGCTGGCCACCAGGACGTCGATCTTCCCCTCCCTGAGGGCCTGGGGTCCCGAGGTGTCCAGGGTGACGTTGGTGACCGTGATACCCGCGGCGGCACACGACTTGGTGATGGTCCCGACGGTGACCGCCAGGCGCGCGTTGGGTCCCTGGTAGCCGATGCGCGCCGTCAGCGGTGCACCACCCAGGGCATCGCGGGCGGCGGCGGGATCGGCCTTGCCGAACTGGTTGGCCTCGGTGGCGCCGTCGCCCTGCGCGACGGCATCCTCGGTCGCCGGGGATAGCCGCGAGTTGGCGATCGGCACCCCCGCGTCATGCGCGATCGCGTCACGCGGGGTGCACAGCGCGAACGCGCGCCGGGCCTTCGTCTGCGCCAACGGCCCCTGCGGCGCGAAGATCAGCTGCTCGAGGCCTGCCGACGGCGAATCGCTGCGCTCGTAGTTGTCCGGGGTGGTCAGCGTGCCCGACGACCCGGCCGCGACATCAACGACGTCGACGCTGCGGTTGTTGACCCGGTCCTGAATGTCGGGCGCCTGCGGCGACACGGTGATCCGCTTGGTGATCGCCCGCGGGCCCCACCACCGGTCATTGGCCACCAACACCACGGCACCGCCGTCCAGGATCGACTCGATCTTGTACGGCCCCGACGACGGGAAACGTTTGACATCCTGACCGGGTTTGAGGTCCCAGGTGGTGTCCCACAGCTTCGCGATCTGCGCCACGACCGGACCGTTGTTGCCCAACAGCGCCGCAGTGACGTCGACGTTGAGCTGGTCGGCGATGACGTGCGACGGCATCAGCGACGTCGCGCCGAACAGCTGCATGTAGTCGGCCACGCCGCGGTCCGGGATGAACGACACCCGGGCCTTCTTCTGCCCCGGCGTGCACTCGATGTTGGCGATGTCGGCGTAGCCGGCCTGGGTCGCGGCGTCGAACCCGGGGAACCGGCCGGACTGGGCCGCCCAGGCGAGCACCAGGTCGTCGCAGGTCACCGGCTTGCCGTCGGAGTAGACGGCGTTGTCGGCGATTTGGTAGTCGAGCACCAGCGGCGAACCGCCCACCACCGAGACGCTGCCGAAGTCGTGGTCCGCGACCACCTGACCGTCCGGGCCGTGGTAGCCGAACCCGGTGAGTGTGCGGGCGAATGCCTGGGCGCCGGCCGACGCGGCTCCGACGACGGTGTTGGCGTTGTAGGTGCTCAGGGCGCCGTCGACCACGTAGTCGACCTGCGAGGCGGCGCTACTCGAGCACCCGGTCAGCGTGAGGGCCACCGCGGCGAGCGGAAGGGCCAGCGCGGCGGCGACGAACCTCTTCACGCCCGGCCAGCTGGTGCGCAGACCAATGTCGCTTCTACTCCGCCGACACCGGCTGGCCACCTCGGCTACCGCCGGCCGGCATTCCGCTTGCCGGTCGGACGCCGGGTACCGGCGGGCCGCACCGGCCGGGCTCCGGGAGCGGGCTTGCTCGGCAGCGGCTTGCTGACCTCGTCGGCCGCAGTCGTGGTGGTGGTGTTGGTCGTGGTGGCCGACGGCTCGCTCTGCCTGGGCGCCTCATCGTCGTCGGCCTCGGCGGCGGCGTCGGGGACGTCCTTGTCGGAAGCGGCCTCGGCACGCGCTTGCGCGGCGGGGCTACGCCGTTTGCCGACGCGGCGATTGTGCGTACGCACCAGGTCGGTGCGCTCGCGCAGCGTGACCAGCAGCGGCGTGGCGAAGAAGATCGACGAGTAGGTGCCGACGATGATGCCGACCAGCTGCACCAGCGCCAGGTCCTTGAGGGTGCCCACGCCCAGCAGCCACACCGCCACCACCATCAGCGCCAGAATCGGCAGCACCGAGATCAGGCTGGTGTTGATCGAGCGCATGAAGGTCTGGTTGATCGCCAGGTTGGCCTCCTCGGCGAAAGTGCGCCGGGCGGTGTGCTGGAAACCGTTGGTGTTCTCCTCGACCTTGTCGAAGACGATGACGGTGTCATACAGCGAAAAACCCAGGATCGTCAGCAGGCCGATGACGGTGGCCGGGCTCACCTCGAAGCCCACCAGCGAATACACGCCGGCGGTCACCGTCAGGTCGAACACCATGGTGGTCAGCGCGGAGATGGCCATGTACCGCTCGTAGCGGATCATGATGTAGATGCCGACCAGCACCAGGAACACGGCCAGCGCGATCAGCGCCTTCGTCGTGATCTGATCGCCCCAGGTCTCCGACACCGCCGAGTCGCTGATGGCCGCCTTGGTCGGCTTGCCGTCGGTGCCCTTGGGCTGGAAGGCGTCGAACAGCGCGTTGCGCAGCTTCGTCGTCTGGTCGTTGGACAGCGTCTCCGAACTGATCTGCACCGTCGCCGAAGCGCCGCTGCCGACGGTGACCACCGATGCGGGCTCGTGGCCCAGTGTCTTGCGGAAGACGTCGGACACCTGCGACGTCTGGACCGTGCCGGAGGCGGTCGCGGTGGGCATCGACACCGTGGTGCCGCCCTTGAAGTCGATACCGAAAGTGAAGCCCCGCAACAGGATTGACACGATCGCCACCGCGACGATCGCCCCGCTGATGCCGTACCACAGCCGGCGCCTGCCAACCACTTCGAACGCGCCGGTGCCGGTGTAGAGCCGGGAGAGGAAGCTGTGGTGCGCTACCCCTGCGGCCGCTCCGGAGGTCAACTCCTCGGCGCCTTCGCTGGCTTCGGTGATCTCTTTGGCGGCCATCTGCCTATCCCCGTCCCGTCTTCACCTGCGCCGAAGCCCGGCGCTCGCGGGCGACCTGCTGCACCGCGCCCAGGCCGTTGTATGCGGGTTTCGCCAACGTCGGCGACTTGGAGGCCAGGTACACCAGCGGCCAGGTCACCAGGAACACCACGACGGTGTCGAGGACCGTGGTGAGCCCCAACGTGAAAGCGAAGCCCCGGACCTGACCGATCGCCAGGGCGTACAGCACACCGGCGGCCAGGAACGTGACGGCGTTGCCCGAGATGATCGTCCTGCGGGCCCGCACCCAGCCGCGTGGCACCGCCGACCGGAACGAACGCCCTTCGCGGATCTCATCTTTGATGCGTTCGAAGAACACCACGAATGAGTCGGCGGTGGTACCGATACCGATGATCAGACCGGCGATACCCGCCAGGTCCAGGGTGTAATTCATGTATCGGCCCAGCAGCACCAGGATGCCGAAAATCATTGAGCCAGAGGCAATTAACGACAATGCGGTGAGCACTCCCAGTGCCCGGTAATACACCAGTGAATAGACCAGCACCAGGAGCAAACCGATCGCACCGGCGATCAGGCCCGCGTGCAACGATGTCAAACCCAGTGTCGCCGAAACGGTTTGGGCTTCCGATGATTCGAAGGACAGCGGCAGCGAACCGTACTTCAGGACGTTGGCCAGCTGCTTGGCGGTCGCGGCGGTGAAGGGGGGGTCGCCGCCGCTGATCTGGGTACGACCGCCGGGGATCGCCTCCTGGATCATCGGGGCGCTGACGACCTGCGAGTCCAGGGCGAACGCGGTCTGGGTGCCGATGTGCGCGGCCGTGAAGTCGGCCCAGGTATTCGCCGCGGACTGCTTGAACTGCACGTCGACGACATAGCCGATGCCGCGCTGGTTCATGCTCGCGGAGGCGTCCTGGATCTGATCGCCACTGATGATCGACGGCCCCAGCAGATAGGCGACCTTGTGGTCGGTGGAACAGGTCACCAGCGGCAGGGTCGGATCGTCATTGCCGGCCAGGATGTCGTCCTTGTCGCAGCGGGTCGCCTCGAACTGCAGGGCCAGAAACTCGACGCCCTGACGGGTGCTCTGCCGCCACTTCTTCTCGTCGGCGATGCGGTCGGCGAGGTCCTTACGCGGATCGGGCGGCGCGGGCGTCTCCGCCGGCGGGGCCTCCGGGGCCGGCGCGTTACCCGCCGGTGCCGGCGCGTTGGTCCCGGGCGCCGGAGGTGCGGGACTCGGCGCCGGGCTGGGCGCCGGTGGCGGGTCCTGCGGGTACGGACGCGGTTGCGGGGCGGGCCGGCCGGCGGGCGGTGCCGGCTGGGCGCCGGGAACGGGCGCGGGCTGACCGGTCGGCGCCGGCGCTCCGCCAGGTGCGGGTTGCAGACCCGGTAGGGGTTGGCCGCCGGGCGCGGGTTGGCCGCCGGGCGCGGGTTGGCCTCCAGGCGCCCCGGGCGCCGTCCCGGCGGGCTGCTGCGGCGGCTTGGGTTCGGCGCTTTGGGCCGGCATCGAGTTGAGCACCGGGCGGATGTAGAGGCGAGCGGTTTGGCCCAGGTTGCGGGCCTGGTTGCCGTCGTTTCCGGGCACCGTGATGACCAGGTTGTCGCCGTCAACCACGACCTCGGAACCGGAGACGCCCAGCCCGTTGACCCGGGCGCTGATGATCTGCTGCGCCTGTGCCAGCGCCTCCCGGCTGGGCCGCGACCCGTCCGGGGTGCGCGCGGTCAGCGTGACCCGGGTGCCGCCCTGCAGGTCGATGCCCAGCTTCGGTGCGGCTCGTTTGTCGCCGGTCAAAAACACCGACAGATAGACGGCGACCAGCATGAACAAGAAAACCGAGAGGTAGCGGGCAGGGTGCACCGGCGCCGAAGACGATGCCACGTTCCTTTTATCTCCTTGAGAATCGGTTTCTTACCCCGACAGAGCCTACGTGTCGTCTTCGTAGGCCCAGCGTCGGTCAAGAATCTTTGGCGACCCGGTTTCCGTTGGTGGAGTCGGCGGGGCCGTCGGCCTCGTTGGGGTCGTCAAGGCCGTCGGCGTCGTCGAACTCGTCAGCGTCCTCCGGCAGGATCCGGTCGCGAATGGCCAGCTTCATCCAGGTGGTCACCACTCCCGGCGAGATCTCCAGGTCGACGGTGTCGTCGGTGAACCTGACCACGGTGGCCTGCAGACCGGACGTGGTGTGCACCCGGTCGCCCGGCTGCAGCGACTCCTGCAAGTCGATCGTGGCTTGCATCGCGCGCTTCTGGCGTCGCGACGCGACGTACATGAACCCGCCCATAATGAGCAGGAACGGCAGGAATAAGACCAAACTCTCCATCGACGCGCCTGTCTTTCATATCGGTATAGCTGGTAATTCTTCTCCGCCGGTGACCATGCCGACCGGGAAGTCGTCCACCCCGTAACGGGTCCAGTGTGCCCGTTTAGTCTGGCAGGCCACAGGTCGCGACCGATCAGCACCTACTTGGACCTGCCCCGGTGGTGTCCTCGCACCGATTTCGTGTCAGGTGCCGGCCTGCCGAGAACCCCGCTTGCGGATAGGCTTTCACCGCGACGTGGCGCCTCGGCCGCGGGGAGGAGGATGTGGTGGCCGGTCTCGAACAGACTCGTCAACTCGTCACGGAAATCCCCGGACCCGCGTCGCTGGAACTCAACAAACGCCGGGCCGCGGCAGTCTCTCACGGCGTGGGAATCACGCTGCCCGTCTTCGTCACCCGCGCCGCAGGCGGCATCGTCGAGGATGTCGACGGCAACCGCCTCATCGACCTGGGTTCCGGCATCGCCGTGACCACGATCGGCAACTCCGCCCCGCGCGTCGTCGACGCGGTACGCGCGCAAGTCGCCGACTTCACCCACACCTGTTTCATGGTGACGCCGTATGAGTCCTACGTCGCCGTCGCCGAAGAGCTCAACCGGATCACCCCGGGTTCCGGCGAGAAGCGCTCGGTGTTGTTCAATTCCGGCGCCGAGGCGGTCGAGAACGCCATCAAGGTGGCGCGCTCGTACACCCGCAAGTCCGCCGTGGCCGCGTTCGACCACGCCTATCACGGCCGCACCAACATGGCGATGGCGCTGACCGCCAAGTCCATGCCCTACAAGAGCGGATTCGGCCCGTTCGCCCCGGAGATCTACCGGGCGCCCATGTCCTACCCGTACCGCGACGGACTGCTCGACAAGGAACTCGCCACCGACGGTGAACTGGCCGCCGCTCGGGCGATCAGCGTCTTCGACAAGCAGATCGGCGCCGACAACCTGGCCGCCGTCATCATCGAACCGATCCAGGGCGAAGGTGGCTTCATCGTTCCGGCCGAGGGATTTCTGCCCGCCCTGCTCGACTGGTGCCGCAAGAACAACGTGGTGTTCATCGCCGACGAGGTGCAAAGCGGATTCGCGCGCACCGGCGCGATGTTCGCCTGCGAGCACGAGGGCGCAGGCGGTTTAGAACCCGACCTCATCTGCACGGCGAAGGGCATCGCCGGCGGTTTGCCGCTGTCGGCGGTGACCGGCCGGGCCGAAATCATGGACGCCCCGCACGTCAGCGGACTGGGCGGCACCTTCGGGGGCAACCCGGTCGCCTGCGCCGCGGCGCTGGCCAGCATTGCGACCATCGAGTCCGACGGCCTGATCGAGCGGGCCCAGGAGATCGAGAGGCTGATCACCGAGCGGCTGCTGCGGTTGCAGGCCGCCGACGATCGGATCGGCGACGTCCGGGGCCGCGGCGCAATGATCGCCGTGGAGCTGGTGAAGTCCGGTACCAGCGATCCCGACGCCGAGCTGACGCGGAAGCTGACCATCGCGGCCCACGCGGCGGGCGTCATCGTGTTGACCTGCGGCATGTGGGGCAACGTCATCCGGCTGCTACCGCCGCTGACGATCAGCGATGAGCTGCTCGTCGAGGGGCTCGACATTCTGGCCGGGATTCTGGGCGACCTCTAAACCCGATTTCCAGACCCGGCGAACAGCATTTTCACAATCGCGGGTGGGCGATCTCACATGCCCACCGACGGTAAACTGATTGAGGAATACCATTAGCTTCGCTAACGTTCTAATCAGCAGCGCAACGTGGCGCCAGCAACCAAATTTTCTCAATAGTGCAAGGAACTGTTATGTCGACTACTACTCGTGAAGAGCGGCTCGAACGCCGCATCGAGGAACTAACCGCTAACGACCCACAGTTCGCCGCAGCCAAGCCCGACCCGGCGGTCGCCGCCGCCCTCGAACAGCCTGGACTGCGACTGCCGCAGATCGTTCAGACCGTCCTGGAGGGCTACGCCGACCGTCCCGCCCTCGGACATCGCGCCGTTGAGTTCGTCAAGGACCCCAAGACCGGACGCACCGTGCTCGAGGTGCTCTCCCATTTCGACACCATCACCTATCGCGAGCTGGACGAGCGTGTGAGCGCGCTCGGCCGCGCGTTGACCAACGACTCACTGCGGGCCGGCGATCGTGTCGCGGTGCTCGGTTTCACCAGCGTCGACTTCACCACCATTGACGTGACGCTGAACAAAATCGGCGCGGTGGCGGTTCCACTGCAGACCAGCGCCGCGATCACCCAGCTACAGCCGATCGTGACCGAGACCGAGCCCAGCGTCATCGCGGCGAGCGTGAACCAGCTGTCCGACGCTGTCGAGCTGATCCTGAGCAGCGACCACCAGCCCGCCAAGCTCGTGGTGTTCGACTACCACCCCGAGGTCGACGACGAGCGCGAGGCCGTCGAAAGCGCCCGCGTGCGGTTGGCCGACGCCGCGGTGACCGTCGAACTGCTGGCTGACCTGCTCGAGCGCGGCAAGGGACTGCCCGCGACACCGGTGGCGAACGATAGCCCTGAAGACGCGCTGGCCCTGTTGATCTACACCTCCGGCAGCACGGGTGCGCCCAAGGGCGCGATGTACCCCCAGGCCAACGTCGGCAAGATGTGGTCCCGGTCGGCCAAAAACTGGTTCGGGGAGAGCGCGGCGTCGATCACGCTCAACTTCATGCCGATGAGCCACGTCATGGGTCGCGGGACCCTTTACGGCACGCTCGGTAACGGCGGCACCGCCTACTTCGCCGCCAAGAGCGACCTCTCGACGTTGCTGGAGGATCTCGAGCTGGTCCGGCCCACCGAGCTGAATTTCGTGCCGCGCATCTGGGAGACCCTCTACGGCGAATACCAGCGCCAGGTCGATCGGCGGCTCTCCGACTCCGCCGACCGCAAGGCCGTGGAAGCCGAGGTCATGGACGAGCAGCGTCAATACTCGCTCGGCGGTCGCTACATCTTCGCGATGACGGGCTCGGCCCCCACTTCCCCGGAGTTGAAGGCCTGGATCGAATCGCTCCTGGAGATGCACTTAACAGACGGTTACGGGTCCACCGAGGCCGGCATGGTCTTGCTCGACGGCGAAGTGCAGCGTCCGCCGGTCGTCGACTACAAGCTGGCCGACGTTCCGGATCTGGGCTACTTCGCCACCGACCGGCCCTATCCGCGTGGCGAATTACTGCTCAAGACGGCCAACATGTTCCCCGGCTACTACAAGCGCCCCGAGACCACCGCTGACGTGTTCGACGCCAACGGCTACTACCGGACCGGAGACGTCGTCGCCGAGGTCGGACCCGACAAGCTGGTCTACGTCGACCGCCGTAACAACGTGCTCAAGCTCGCGCAGGGCGAGTTCGTCACGGTCGCGAAGCTGGAGGCGATCTTCGGCAACAGCCCGCTGGTTCGGCAGATCTACGTCTACGGCAACAGCGCGCACCCCTACCTGTTGGCTGTGGTGGTTCCGACCGAGGAGGCGCTGGAACGCTTTGGCGCCGACGACCTCAAGCCGCGGATCGCCGACTCGTTGCAGAAAGTCGCGAGGGAAGCCGATCTGCAGTCCTACGAGGTGCCCCGCGACTTCATCATCGAGACCACGCCGTTCACCCTGGAGAACGGTCTGCTGACCGGCATCCGCAAGCTGGCGTGGCCGAAGCTGAGGCAGCACTACGGCGAGCGGCTCGAACAGCTCTATGCCGACTTGGCCTCAGGCCAGGCCAACGAGCTGAGCGAGCTGCGCCGCAGCGGCGCGGAGGCACCCGTGCTGGCGACGGTGAGCCGGGCCGCGGCTGCCCTGCTGGGCGCGGCCACCACCGAGCTGACACCCGATGCCCACTTCACCGACCTGGGCGGAGACTCGTTGTCCGCCTTGACATTCGGTAACCTGCTGCACGAGATCTTCGACATCGACGTGCCGGTCGGAGTCATCGTCAGCCCGGCCAACGACCTGTCGGCCATCGCCGCCTACATCGAGAACGAGCGGCGCGGCAGCAAGCGGCCCAGTTTCGCCTCGGTGCACGGTCGTGACGCCGTCGAGGTGCACGCGAGTGACCTCACGCTCGACAAGTTCATCGACGCGCCGACATTGGCCGGCGCAGCGAAGCTGCCCGCGCCGGCGACCGAGGTCCGCACGGTGCTGCTCACCGGCGCGACCGGCTTTCTGGGTCGCTACCTGGCTCTGGACTGGCTCGAGCGGATGGACCTGGTCGACGGCAAGGTGATCGCCCTGGTGCGGGCCAAGTCCGACGAGGACGCCCGCGCCCGGCTGGACAAGACGTTCGACAGCGGCGACCCCAAGCTGCTCGCGCGCTACCGGGAGCTGGCCACCGACCACCTCGAGGTCATCGCCGGCGACAAGGGCGAGGCCAACCTCGGCCTGGACGCCGACACCTGGCAGCGGCTGGCCGACACCGTCGACCTGATCGTCGACCCCGCCGCGCTGGTCAACCATGTGCTGCCGTACAGCGAACTGTTCGGTCCCAACGCACTGGGCACCGCCGAGCTGATCCGGATCGCACTGACCGGCAAAAAGAAGCCATACACCTACGTCTCGACCATCGGGGTCGGTGACCAGATCACACCGGGGACGTTCACCGAGGACGCCGACATCCGCCAGATCAGCGCAGACCGGCGGGTCAACGACAGCTACGCCAACGGCTACGGCAACAGCAAGTGGGCCGGCGAGGTCCTGCTGCGCGAGGCACACGACCTGTGCGACCTGCCGGTGGCGGTATTCCGCTGCGACATGATCCTGGCCGACACCACCTACGCCGGTCAGCTCAACGTGCCGGACATGTTCACCCGGATGATGCTGAGCCTGGTGGCCACCGGTATCGCCCCCGGCTCGTTCTACGAGCTGGACGCCGACGGCAACCGGCAGCGGTCCCACTACGACGGCCTGCCAGTCGAGTTCATCGCCGAAGCGATCTCCACGCTGGGAGCCCAGAACCTGGACAGCAAGGCAAGCTTCCAGACCTACCACGTGATGAACCCGTACGACGACGGCCTCGGGATGGACGAGTTCGTCGACTGGCTCATCGCCGACGGCAACGCCATTGCGCGCATCGCCGACTACGGCGACTGGCTGCCGCGGTTCGAGACCGCCCTGCGCGGGCTGCCCGAAAAGCACCGCAACGCCTCGCTGCTGCCGCTGTTGCACAACTACCAGAAGGCCGAGAAGCCGATCAACGGGTCGATGGCCCCGACGGATCGCTTCCGCGCGGCTGTGCAGGACGCGAAAGTTGGCCCGGACAAAGACATTCCGCACATCTCGCCGCAGATCATCGCTAAGTACGTCAGCGACCTGCGACTGCTCGGACTGCTCTGAGACCACGCAAAGCCGATCGCCGGCCTGTGACGGGCTGGCGATCGGCTTTGTGCGT
Source organism: Mycobacterium numidiamassiliense (assembly GCF_900157365.1). Lineage (GTDB taxonomy): Bacteria > Actinomycetota > Actinomycetes > Mycobacteriales > Mycobacteriaceae > Mycobacterium > Mycobacterium numidiamassiliense. The sequence continues at coordinate 4,112,442 of NZ_FUEZ01000004.1, forward strand.
GGTGCGGTACGGGTTTAGCGCTGCGGATGCGGCCAGCGCATGTACGAAGCGTCCGGCGCGGGCGCGGCGTCCGCGCGATGCCGCCGCCAACCGCCCACCTTCGGCTCGTCCGCCGACGACGCGTACTCGTCTAGCCGCGGGGTGGTCAGCGCGTCCGGTGCCACCTCACGCGACGGCTCCTGTAGCCCGGTCATGTACTCCGGCTCCCTGGCCGGCGGCGCTGCCGACCTGACGCTGGCGAGGGCGTCGATGTCGCTCGCCAGCCGCACCGCCAGGCGCGCCAAGGCGATGCCCCCGACGAAGACGATCAGGGCGCCCAGGCCGGAGAAGTACGAAATCTCCAGCGCGGCCCGCTTCCGGTCGGTCACGGCAATCGGGTCACCGGCCGAACCGATGCCCAGCAGCGGAGCGACCTCACCGCCGACGACGAACCACGCGCCGGCCAGCACTGCCAGCCAGCCGCCCAACACCGCGGTGATCCGATTCCCGGAAAAGATCAGCAGCAAGCCCCCGAGCAGGGTCGCGGCGCCGGGCGCGACCTCGAGCCAGCCGCGAGCCGGGCTCCACGCCCAGTCCTGGTCGGGCGTGTACGCGAAATTGAAGTGCGGACCGACAAACGGTATGACGGCACCCCAAGCACCCAGGATGACCAGGACTAACCCGCATACCGCGCCGCGGGACCGTGGCATCCACAACCTGCTTGGTTGGCCGTTTTGCGCGCGACTCATGAACTCTCCTCGTTAGACGCCGGGCTACTTCAGCACCGCGTGGATACCCTGCGCCGTCGCGACGTAACCGAATCCGTGCCTGGTGAGGCTGGTGTGGCGTCCGTGGATTTACGAAACGAGGCCGAGGATCAGCAGCACGACAGCGATCAACGGGAAGGTGCCCTGCGTGATCGCGGCCCGGGCCTTGTCCGGCGCCGACAGCAGCAGCACGACCGCGGCCGCCGCCATCGACCCGACGCCGGCAAAAACCAGCGCGGCTCCGACGGCCGTGCGTCCGGTGCCGATCTCGGCGATGCCGATTGCGCTGACGATCGCCAGGAACAGGTTGTAGAAACCCTGGTTGAACGCGAGCAGCCGGGTGGTTTCGGCTTCCTCGGGCGTGGTGCCGAACGCGGCACGGGTGCGCGGCGAGGTCCAGGTCAAGGACTCCATCACAAAGATGTAGACGTGCAACAGCGCCGCGAGCGCGGCGAATATCAATCCGGCAGTGATCATCGTGCGCCTCCTATTCGAACAGTCCCGGTTGGCCCAGCCCAGTGACTCCGGCCGGCGGAGTCAACCCCAGATGAGTCCACGCCTGCGCGGTGGCCACCCGGCCACGCGGGGTGCGCGCGACCATGCCGGCCCGTACCAGGAACGGCTCACACACCTCCTCGACGGTGGCGGCCTCCTCCCCGACTGCAACCGCCAGCGTCGAGACCCCGACCGGGCCACCGCCGAAGCTGCGGGTCAGCGCCGTCAGCACCGCCCGGTCCAGCCTGTCCAGGCCGAGCTCGTCGACGTCGTACACCTCGAGCGCGGACTTGGCCACATCGCGGGTGATCACACCGTCGGCGCGCACCTCGGCGAAGTCGCGCACCCGTCGCAGCAGCCGGTTGGCGATCCGCGGCGTCCCGCGCGAGCGCCGGGCGATCTCCGCGCCGGCCTCGGCGCCCAGCTCGATGCCAAGAATGCCGGCGGACCGGGACAGCACCCGCTCCAGCTCGGCGGGCTCGTAGAAATCCATGTGGGCGGTGAACCCGAACCGGTCGCGCAGCGGGCCGGTCAGCGCACCGGACCGGGTGGTCGCGCCGACCAGGGTGAACGGCGCCACCTCTAGCGGAATCGACGTCGCCCCAGGGCCTTTGCCCACCACCACATCGACCCGGAAGTCCTCCATCGCCAGGTAGAGCATCTCTTCGGCCGGCCGCGCGATGCGGTGGATCTCGTCGATGAACAACACATCGTGCTCGACCAGGTTGGACAGCATCGCGGCCAGGTCCCCGGCACGTTCCAGCGCCGGGCCCGACGTCACGCGCAGCGCGGATCCCAGTTCGGCGGCGATGATCATCGCCAGCGACGTCTTGCCCAGTCCGGGTGGCCCGGACAGCAGGATGTGATCGGGGGTGCCGCCCCGGTTCTTGGCCCCCTCGATGACCAGCTGCAACTGTTCGCGCACCCGGGGCTGGCCGATGAACTCCTGCAGCGAGCGGGGCCGCAGGCTGACGTCGACGTCGCCCTCGCCGACGGTCAGCGCCGCTGAAACATCGCGCAGGTCGCGATCCGCGTAGTCGTCGGACTCGTCGGGGTCGTTCATTTGGCCTTGCCCAGCAACGACAGGGCGGCGCGCAGCGCGGCGGAAGTGGTTGGCTGCTCACCGTTTTCGCGGCTGGCGCCCAGCACGCTGTCGGTGGCCTCCTCGGCTTGCTTGGCCGCAAAGCCCAGCCCCACCAGGGCGTCGACCACGGGGCCTCGCACCGCGTGGCCGTTGAGCACCGGCGCCGGCGCGGACGGTCCGCCAGCATAGATCTTGTCGCGCAACTCCAGCACCATGCGTTCGGCGCTGCGTTTGCCGATGCCGGGCACGCGCGTTAGTGCGGCAACGTCGCCGTCGGCCAGCGCCTGGCGCAGCGCGGCAGCGTCGTGCACGGCCAGGGTCGCCATCGCCAGCCGCGGCCCGACCCCGGACACCGACAGCAGCGTCAGGAACAGATCGCGGGTGTCCCGGTCCGGGAAGCCGTACAGCGTCTGCGAATCCTCGCGCACGATCATCGCGGTGATCAGCCGGACTTCGCTCCCGTGGCGCAGCGTGGCCAGCGTCGACGGCGTCGCGTTGACGTGGTAGCCAACACCGGCGGCCTCGATCACCGCGTGATCGAGCGCCACCTCGAGCACCTCACCACGCACCGACGAGATCATCGGGCGGCCTTCATCTTTGCGCCTTTCGCCTGGGCGGCCAGCTTGGTCGTATAGGCGTGCCGCTGCTTGGCGGCGAGGGCTTCGGCAGCGGCCATTCTGGCCAGCATCGGGGCCCGCCAGCAATGGCAGATCGCCAGCGCCAGCGCGTCGGCCGCATCGGCTGGTGTCGGTTTTGCTTGCAGCGCAAGGATTTTGGTGATCATAGTGGTGACCTGGGCCTTGTCGGCGGCGCCGTTGCCGGTGACCGCGGCCTTGACCTCGCTGGGGGTGTGGAAGTGCACATCGATGGCGCGCCTGGCCGCCGCCAACGCGACGACGCCACCGGCTTGTGCGGTACCCATCACCGTCGACACATTGTGCTGGGAGAACACCCGCTCGATCGCCACGACATCAGGACGATGGGTATCCAGCCAGTGCTCGACCGCATCGCTGATGGCCAGCAGTCGCTGGGCAAGCGGGGCATCCGACGGGGTGCGCACCACGTCGACGTCCAGCGCGACCACGGATCGACCTCGCCCGGATTCGACGACCGACAGCCCGCACCGTGTCAGTCCGGGATCGACGCCCATGACGCGCATTGTCCGCTCCCACTCCCACATGTCCAGGTACCGAACAGCTGTTCGAGAGCGTAGCGGTCGCGGGTGACTGCGCCGGGCAGGACACGCGGCGTCGCCCCGCTTCTATGACCGCGCGCGTAACGGCGACGCGCGTAGCAAAAGCTGTTAACTTGAAGTCCTCAATTCGCTCCAGCACCGGGGCACCGAAGGGGACTGCGTGGGAACACTGCTGGTCATAGTTGCCGCGGTGCTGTTCATCGCCTCCATCGTGGTGCTCGTCATCGCTTTGCGGCGACCCAAGCAACCGGCGCAGCCGAAGGGCCGTACCGATCCCCTGTCCTTCAACGCCATGCCCCAGTTCGGGCCCCGGCAGTTGGGTCCCGGCGCGATCGTCAGCTGGGGCGGCATCGACTACGTGGTCCGGGGCTCGGTGACGTTTCGCGAGGGACCATTCGTGTGGTGGGAGCACCTGCTGGAGGGCGGCGACCAGCCGGTCTGGTTTACCGTCGAGGACGACGACGGGCGCCTCAAGCTGGTCATGTGGGTGACCCGCAAGGACCTGACGTTGCAGCCGGGTGACCAGTATGTGGTCGACGGCGTGACGTTCCGGGAGACCGAGCGGGGCCGGTCGTCGTACACCAGCGAGGGCACGACCGGGCTGCCGGCCGGCGGCGAGATGGAGTTCCTCGACTGCACCAGCGCCGACGGGTCCGCGATGCTCTCGTTCGAACGCTGGGCCCCGGACATGCCCTGGGAGATATCGACGGGCAAGCCGGTGCTGCCCGGCGAGCTCACCGTCTACCCCGCGCCTCCGCCGTCGGGTCCGTAGGACCACCCGGTGCCGCTACATCGGCTCGCCGTGGCTCCGGCGGACGTCTCCGGGACGCGACTCGGACTGGCACTCAACGCCACCACGCCCCCGTCGCTGGCCAGCCACCAGCTGGTCCACCCCGACGGCGGGTTGCTGCGGCTCGGGGTGCTGGGCGCCTCGCACGTCGTCACCGTCGAGCACGCCACGCAGCACTTCTCCGAAGAGGTGTCCTGCACCGCGCGCCAGCACGGCGGCCAGCTTCCCGCCCACGCCGACGCACCCGGCTACCGGATCGAATCCCACACCGCGACCCACGGCGAGGAGTCGTTTCGCCAACTGGCTGGCGAACTCCGCGAACGATCCGCGAACGAAACCGGTTGGCTGGGCGGCACATTTCCCGGCGACGACGCCGCGCTCACGGTGTTGTCCGCCGAACCCGACGGCACCGGCTGGCGCTGGCAGACCTGGCACCTGTACCCGGACACGTCCGGCGGGACGGTGGTCCACACCACGAGCCGGTGGCACCCATGAGCCGGCGCACCGGGCGCGGCCGACCCGTGAGCCGCAAAAAGCTGTTCTGGATTTCGGCCGGTCTGGCGCTCGGCGCGGTCGTGTCGCTGGTTTCCGGAATGATCTTGCTGAACAAGGACATTGCGTCGTATATCGCGAGCAACTATCACGAGTACGCCCGCGACGCGAACGGCACGCGGTACGCCTGCTCCGGAACGCCGGACGACGTGGCCGACAAGCTTGCCGACTACCAGGAACCCGATGCGCGCGCCGACAACGACAAGAACGAGTACCTGCGCTACCCCAACAACATCGTGATCGTCGGCCCAGATGGCAAGTACCCGTGCAGCATTCGCGTCGAAAGCCTCGGCGGCGGATACAGCCACGGGGCGTTCATCTTCCTCGGCCCCGGGTTCAGCCCAGGATCTCCATCGAGCGGCGCCGGCGGTTCGCCCGGCGGGCCCGGCGGAACCAAGTGATGCATATCGGGACGCAAACACAAAAGGAGTAAGTCATGTACCTTGCGCTCGAGATCGGAAATGTCGACCTCAACCCCATCTTCAAAGGCGTCGTCTCGACGATCCTGTATTTCCTGGTTGGCATGACGGTCCTGCTGATCGGTTTCTACATGGTCGATCTGTTGACCCCGGGAAAGCTGCGCGAGTTGGTGTTCATCGATCGGCGCCCGAACGCCGTGGTGGTTGCCTGCGCGATGTACGTCGCACTCACCACTGTCATCGTGAGCGCCATCGTCAACTCCTATAGCCAGCTGGGCCAGGGACTCGTCGGCGTGGGGGTCTATGGACTGATGGGGGTAGTTCTGTTGGCGATAGCGCTGTTGACGGTTCATGTGCTGATACCCGGTAACTTCCACGAGCACGTCGACGATCCGGCGCTGCATCCCGGGTCGTTCGCGGTGGCCGCGATGCTGCTGGCCGTGGGGGGAGTGACCGCCGCCGCGGTGTCATGACGTCGGTAGAGTCGCCGCCGCCCGCAGCGGTGAGGTCAGGAGAATCGTCGGCGCGCTGGCGGGCGGTGCTGCTGGCCTCCGTCGCGGCCTGCGCGGCGTGCGGCATCGTCTACGAATTGGCGCTGCTCACGCTGTCGGCGAGCCTGAACGGCGGCGGCATCGTCGCCACCTCGCTGATCGTCGCGGGCTACATCGCCGCGCTGGGCGCGGGCGCCCTGCTGGTCAAACCGCTGCTGAGGCACGCGGCCGTCACCTTCATCGCCATCGAGGCGCTGCTGGGCATCATCGGTGGCCTGTCCGCGGCGGCGCTGTATGTGGTGTTCGCGTTCGTCGACGGGTCGACGTGGGTGCTGGCGATCAGCACCGCGCTGATCGGCGGCCTGGTCGGCGCCGAGGTGCCGCTGCTGATGACGCTGCTGCAGCAGGGGCGGGTGGCCGGTGCGACCGACACCGGACGGACGCTGGCCAACCTCAACGCGGCCGACTACCTGGGCGCGTTGGTGGGCGGCCTGGTGTGGCCGTTCATTCTGCTGCCGCAGCTGGGGATGATCCGCGGGGCCGCGGCCACCGGCATCATCAACCTGGTCGCGGCCTCGGTGGTGGCGATGTTCTTGCTGCGCCGCGTGGTGTCCACCCGGCAGCTGGTGAGCGCGCTGTGCGCGCTCGCCGCGGCGCTCGCCGTCCTCGTCACCCTGCTGGTGCGCTCGCACGACATCGAAACCACAAGCAGGCAAAGGCTTTACGCCGACCCGATCATCGCCTACCGGCACACCGCATACCAGGAGATCGTGGTCACGCGTCGGGGCGACGACACCCGGCTATACCTCGACGGCGGTCTGCAGTTCTCCACCCGCGACGAATACCGCTACACCGAGAGCGTCGTCTACCCCGCGCTCGGTGCCGGGGCGCACTCGGTGCTGGTACTGGGCGGCGGCGACGGACTGGCCGCGCGAGAACTGTTGCGCCAGCCCGGCATTGACAAGATCGTCCAAGTGGAGCTCGACGCGGCCGTGATCGACATCGCCCGCACCACCTTGCACGACGCCAACGCCGGCGCGCTGGACAACCCGCGGGTGGCCGTCGTGATCGATGACTGTATGAGCTGGCTGCGCACCCCGCACCCGGAGCTGCGTCCGGCCGGAGGCTTCGACGCGGTGATCGTCGATCTGCCCGACCCGGACACACCAGTGCTGGGCCGGCTGTACTCGACCGAGTTCTACGCGCTGACCGCGCATGCGCTGGCGCCAGGCGGGCTGATGCTGGTGCAGTCGGGCAGCCCGTTCTCCACCCCGACGGCGTTCTGGCGCACAGTCTCGACGATCCGGTCCGCCGGCTACGCGGTCACGCCGTATCACGTGCACGTGCCGACCTTCGGCGACTGGGGTTTCGCGCTGGCGCGCACCGGCACCGCCCCGCCGACACCCACCATGCCGGCCAATGCTCCCCCGCTGCGGTTCCTCAATCAGCAAGTGCTGCAGGCGGCGACCGTGTTCTCCGACGATATCGGACCCCGCGCGCTCGACCCGTCAACGCTGGACAACCCGCGCATCGTCGAGGACATGCGGCACGGGTACGACTAGTCAGTCCTCGTCGAGAGCGGCCAAAACCTCGTCCGACAGGTCGACGTTGGTCCACACGTTCTGCACGTCGTCGCTGTCTTCCAGGGCGTCGACGAGCTTGAACACCTTGCGGGCGCCATCGACGTCGACCGGCACGCTGACCGACGGCTGGAAGCTGGCCTCGGCCGAGTCGTAGTCGATGCCGGCGTCCTGCAGCGCGGTGCGCACCGCGACCAGATCGGTCGGCTCGGAGATGACCTCAAAGCTCTCGCCGAGGTCGCTGACGTCCTCGGCGCCGGCGTCCAGCACCGCTGCCAGCACGTCGTCCTCGGTCAGGCCGTTCTTCTCCAGCGTGACGACGCCCTTGCGGGTGAACAGGTAGGACACCGATCCCGGATCGGCCATGTTGCCGCCGTTGCGGGTCACCGCCACCCGGACCTCACCGGCCGCGCGGTTGCGGTTGTCGGTCAGGCATTCAATCAGCACCGCCACGCCGTTGGGGCCGTAGCCCTCGTACATGATGGTCTGATATTCGGCGCCGCCGGCTTCTTCACCGGCCCCGCGCTTGCGGGCGCGCTCGATGTTGTCGTTGGGCACCGACGTCTTCTTCGCCTTCTGAATGGCGTCGTAGAGGGTCGGGTTGCCGGCCGGGTCACCACCGCCGGTACGGGCTGCGACCTCGATGTTCTTGATGAGCCGGGCGAATTCCTTGCCCCGGCGCGCGTCCTTGACGGCCTTCTGGTGCTTGGTGGTTGCCCACTTGGAATGGCCGCTCATAAAAGTCCTAGCCGTCCTATCTCTTACTTCGTCGTTTCTGGCCAGACGAGTCTACGTCGACGCCAGGTGGGGGTTGTCCAGCCGCTACCCGACCATCTCAGAAACCCCAGGAGTCACAGCAATGCGGGGGTATGCCGGGTCGAGAAAGCGATATCGCATCCGCTATCACACGGAGAAAGCACGTCGTCCTGACGTTGGTGGTGCTCATGTGACGCATGAGCAAGCCGCCGCACGACTCAGGCGTTGCCCCTGACCATGTCGACGAACAACCGGTGGATGCGACGGTCACCGGTCATCTCCGGGTGAAACGCCGTCGCCAGCTTCGGGCCCTGCCGCACCGCGACGACGTGGCCCGCGGCGCTGGCCAGCACCTGCACACCCGCACCGACGCGCTCGACCCACGGCGCGCGAATGAAGACCGCACGCACCGGCGAATCCAGGCCCGAAAACGCGATATCACCTTCGAAGGAGTCGATCTGTCGTCCAAAAGCGTTGCGCCGCACCGTCATATCGATTCCCGCCAGCGGCTGCGCCTGGCGCCCGTTGGCCCCGGCGTCGAGAATCTCACTGGCCAGCAAGATCATGCCGGCGCAGGCGCCGTAGGCGGGAAGCCCGTCGGCCAGCCGCGCCCGCAGCGGCTCCATCAGGTCGAGCTCGCGCAGTAGGTGGCTCATGGTGGTGGATTCGCCGCCCGGGATGACCAAACCGTCGATCGCCTCGATCTCGCTGCGGCGGCGCACCGGCATCGACTCCGCTCCGGCTTCGCTCAGCGCCGCCAGGTGTTCGCGGGTATCGCCCTGCAGCGCCAAGACGCCGATCCGGGGGTTGCTCACGGCTGGTACCCGCGCTTGTAGCGGGTCAGCCCCTCCTGCATCACCGCGGCAACCATCTCGCCGGTCTGAGTGAAGATCTTGCCCTGGCACAGCGCGCGACCGCCGTTGGCCGACGGCGAGGACTGGTCGTAGAGCAACCACTCGTCGGCGCGGAATGCCCGCATGAACCACATCGCGTGATCCAGCGAGGCCACCTGCAGATGCTCACGCACGTCGAGGTGGGTGACCTGCGCCGATCCCAGCAACGTGAGGTCACTCATGTAAGCCAGCGCGCAGATATGCAGCACCGGGTCGTCCGGCAGCGGGTCGCGGTGGCGGAACCACACCTGCTGCTGGGCGGCCTTGACCGGTGAGAGCTGCAGGCGCTCGCGCGGCACGATGCAGACGTCCCACTCTTCGAACTGCTTGAATCCGGCGTCGTCGAACACCTTGATCGAATCCAGACCAGGCAGCCCGTCGGGCGGCGGCGCGGGTGGCATCGGGTCCTGGTGGTGGATGCCTTCCTGGTCGGTCTGGAAAGAGGCACCCATGCTGAAAATGATTTCGCCGTGCTGGATGGCGTTGACCCGCCTGGTGGCAAACGAGCCGCCGTCACGCGTGCGCTCGACGATGAAAACCGTGCGCTCCTTGGCGTCCCCGGGCCGCAGGAAATACCCGTGCAGCGAGTGCACCTGGTAACGCGGGTCGACGGTGCGCACCGCCGACACCAGCGATTGGCCGGCCACATGGCCGCCGAAGGTGCGCTGCAGGAATCCCGACTCCGGGCTGAAGATGCTGCCGCGATAGATGTTGATCTCGAGTTGCTCGAGATCCAGGATCTCTTCGATCGACACGAACTGTTTTTACCAGCCGCGCTCGGCCAGGCGATGCGGCTGCGCGATCTGCTCCACGTTGATGCCGACCATCGCTTCGCCCAGGCCGCGAGAGACCTTGGCCAGCACGTCGGGATCGTCGTAGAAGGTGGTGGCCTTGACGATGGCCGCCGCGCGCTGCGCCGGATCCCCGGATTTGAAGATGCCGGAGCCGACGAAGACGCCCTCGGCGCCGAGTTGCATCATCATCGCGGCGTCGGCGGGGGTGGCGATGCCGCCCGCGGTGAACAACGTGACGGGCAGCTTGCCCGCCTGGGCCACCTCGACGACGAGTTCGTAAGGTGCCTGCAATTCCTTTGCTGCAACGAACAATTCGTCTTCCGACAACGATGTCAACCGCCGGATCTCGCCGCCGATCGCCCGCATGTGCGTGGTCGCGTTGGAGACGTCGCCGGTGCCGGCCTCACCCTTGGACCGGATCATCGCGGCACCCTCGGCGATGCGGCGCAGCGCCTCACCGAGATTGGTCGCCCCGCACACGAACGGCACGGTGAACTTCCACTTGTCGATGTGATGGGTGTAGTCGGCCGGGGTCAGCACCTCGGACTCGTCGACGTAGTCGACACCCAGGCTCTGCAGAATCTGCGCTTCGACGAAGTGCCCGATGCGCGCTTTGGCCATCACCGGGATGGTGACCGCGGAGATGATGCCCTCGATCATGTCGGGATCGCTCATCCGTGATACGCCGCCCTGGGCACGAATGTCGGCGGGTACGCGTTCCAGCGCCATCACCGCGACGGCGCCGGCACCTTCGGCGATCCGGGCCTGCTCCGGGGTGACGACGTCCATGATGACGCCGCCCTTGAGCATCTCGGCCATGCCGCGCTTGACCCGCGCCGTTCCGGTTCGCCCGCTGCCGTTCGGTTGGGGGGCGGTATCCACTGCTGATTCTCCTTCAAACGGATGCCGGTCCAGTCTAGTGCTGAGCGAAAAGCGCGCGTTCCCGCCGGGGTAGAGCAAACACACATCTCGTAGTTAGATGTTTCATAGTTGTTCGCGCAACGATGATGCGGGAGGCGAGTCGTCGGGTGACCGCCACGGCCACAGAGCCGTGGCGCCGGGCTGAGAAGAGGACCCGAATGGTGCCGGACTACGTGCTGATGCCGCCCGAAACCAACTCGGCGCTCATGTACGCCGGTCCCCGCTCGGGTTCGATGTGGGCGGCGGCGGCGGCGTGGGATGTGGTGGCGGCTGAATTGGGCTCGGCAGCAAGTTCCTTCCAGACGGCGCTGTCCGTACTCGGTGGCTCGTGGCAGGGACCGTCGGCAATCTCGATGGCGACGGCGGCGGCCCCTTATGTGCAGTGGTTGAGCGCGGCGTCCGCTCAGGCGGAGCAGGCGGCCAACGAAGCCCGGTTAGCCGCCGGAGCGTTCGACGCGGCGTTCATCGCGACGGTGCCCCCGCCGTTGATCGCCGCCAACCGGGCCCAGCTGGCGATGCTGATCGCGACGAACATCCTGGGCCAAAACACCGCGGCAATCGCGGCGACCGAAGCCGCATACGCCGAAATGTGGGCCCAGGACGTGACGGCGATGACGGGTTACGACGCCAGCACCGCCGCGGTCGAGGCCGAGTGGACGTCGTTCAGCGACCCGCCCGCCGTCTTGCCGGGCTCCGCCATCCCGGCGCAGTCGACCGCCTCCGAGCTGTTCTCGCCGCTCGGCCAGTCGTCGTCGCTGTTGTCCACGTTGCAGACCTCGATGTCACGGCTGCAAATGCTTTCGACGCCGGCCGAACTCGCGATGGAGCCCATGAACATGGCGATGGGCCAAATCATGACGGGGGCCAATCCGTTGCTCGGCGGCGCCGCCGGCACCCCGGCAATGACCCCGGCCCTGCTGCCCGCGGCAGGCCCGGCGGCGCCGACACTGAGCACGGCGCATCTGGTAAGCCCGGCGCTCTCGGCAGGCATGAGCCGGGCCAATTCCATTGGTGCACTGTCAGTTCCGGCGAACTGGCCCGATAGCGTGCCGGCCGCCGGCCCGACTCATACAATTGCCGCGACGCCGGCTGCCGCTGCGGGCGACGTCGCGGTCAACGCGCCCGGCAGACCGTACCTGCCCTCGATGGGCTCGCCCTCGCGCGGAATGACCGCCGCTGCCCCTCCAGCGATCGCCGCCGCCCGCGCCGGCGCGGCGCAGCGCCGGGTTCCCGAATAGCCAAGCGGGGCATGCGATGTCGTTCGTGATCACAGACCCGAGCATGATGGCGGCGGCCGCCGATGAGATGCAGTCGGTCGGATCGGCACTCGCCGCGACGAACACCGCCGCGGCGGCCCCGACGACGACCGTGCTACCACCGGGCGCGGATTCGGTGTCGGTGCGCGCCGCGGCCCTGCTCGACGCGCACGCCCAGCAGTACCAGGCGTTCAGCGCCCAGGCGGAGGTGTTTCAGAACCAGTTCGTGCAGACGCTGAACGCCGCTCAGCAGTTCTACGCCGAAACTGAGGCGTCCAACATGTCCGCCATGCAGTTGACGTCGAACACGTCACCGACGACGTCGCAGGACATTGCGCTGATCATGGGGGGCACCACCAACCCGACACCCAGTGCCACCTATGTGCAGGAGGTCTACCAAACCTTCGTCCTCCCGAAGTACCCCAGCTATACCGCGCAGGGTCTATACACGCCCGAGCAGTTGTGGCCGCTCACCGGCCTCACTAGCGAACCCTTCGGGCAGTCGGTCCAACAGGGCGTCGCGATACTGAACAACGCGATCATGACCGATACCGCCGCGGGCGACCACCTCCTCGTCGTCGGCTATTCGCAGAGCGCCACGATCGCCACCATGGAGATGCGCTATCTCGACGCCCTGCCTGCCATCCTGCAGCCGAACCCCAACCTGCTGAACTTCATGTTGCTCGCCGATCCGAACAATCCGTTGACCGGCGGCATCCTGACCCGCCTTATCCCGGGGGCCTTAACCGCATTTCACGTCCCGACGCCGGCAGACACCATCTTCACGACCGCCATTTACGGCATCCAGTACGACCCCGTCTCCTACTTTCCCGCAAACATTTTCAATATCGGGGCCGACCTCAACGCCCTTTTCAGCTTGCCGCTGCACGAACAGACTCCGTTGCTGACCGCTGCGCAACTTGCCACCGCGATCCAAGAGCAGGTGGGCAACACCACCTACTTCGTCGTTCCCACCATGAATTTGCCGCTGCTGGATCCACTGCGGCTGATCCCCATCCTGGGGAATCCGGTGGCCAATCTGCTTCAACCGTTCGTGCAGCCGTTCGTCGACTTCGGCTACGCCACCGGGCTGCCCGGGCCGCTGCAGTCCATCAGCTCGCTCGCTGTCGCCGGCGCCACCCCGGGTGTCACGGTCCCGCTGGCTGTGGGACTGCCGCCCGTGGGCGCCCTGCCCGTCCTGTCGAACGCGTTCTAGCTCGCGTCAGCGGATCCCCAACAGCGGGCCCGGCGCGCGCCCGCTGGCCAACGCGATCGCATCGGCGAGCAGTTCGGGCAGCTGGCGGGGATATACGGTCTGGCCCGCGGCCACCAACTCGGCGATGTCCTTCGCGTCACACCAGCGAGAACCGTGGATATAGCGGTGTTCCAGCTCGGTGCGGCCCACGACCGACGGCTCGAATCGCCGCGTGCGGTGTACGAGGTAGAACTCCTCGCTGTCGATCAGTGAGCCGTTGAACTCGAAGACCTCGTCGCGTCGCCAGATCGGCCCGATCATGTCGGTCGCCGCGACCCGCAGCCCGGTTTCTTCGGCCAGCTCCCGCGCGGCGGCCTCGGCCAGCCGCTCGCCCTGGCGGACTTCGCCGCCCACGGTGAACCACCACCTCGCCGCGGAGCCGTCGGGCGCCGCCGGATCCGAACCGCACAACAGCAGCACCGCGCCGGCCTCGTCGAGCAGCACCACGCGCGCCGACGTGCGGTGGTTGAGTCCGCCCGGGTCGGTAAGCGCCAATGCGTGCGGACGCTCGACGATCTCGAAATAGCTTGGCAGCGAAGCTGTTCCGCCGAGGCGCAGGGTGCGTACCGCCCGTCGCTCGGCCAGCGCGAGAGTGTCCCGGACGGCGTCGTTGTGGAATCGGCGGGCCAGCATCAGCCGGGCTTCGGCGTCGGCCAACTCGGCGATGAGTCCGGCGGGCAGCGATGCCGGATCGACCATCGCCAGCGCGGTCGACAGCTCGTTTTCGGCGTTCTCCCGCGAGTGCCGATCGGCACGCTCGGCGGCGTCGGCCAGTGCCGCCAACCGCCTGCCCTGCGCCGATCCGCCGTACGCGTCGATCGCGACGGCGCGCGCCACCACCGCGCGCCGGGCCAGGGCATGGTCCAGCGCCTGCCAGGACAGGTCGTAGCGGACGTTCAACCGGTCCAGCCGGTTAGCGGTCCGCAGTGCCCAGATGCCGGCGACCGCCAGCACCGCGAGCAGCACCAGGATGGCGACCAGCAGCAGCCACACCATCAGCTGGCCACCTGAACTTTGGCGCCCGACCCGGCGACCGTCTCGTAGACACGCATGATCTGGCCGGCCACCACCGACCAGTCGTAGCGGCTGACGGCTTCGGTGGCGGCGGTTGCGTAGCTTTCCCGCAGCTCGTCGTTCTCCAGCATCTCGATCAGCGCGTCGGCCAGCGCATCCGCGTCCCCGACGGGCACCAACCGCCCCGCCTCGCCGTCACGCAGCACCCGGCGAAAGGCGTCCAGGTCGCTGGCCACGACCGGGGTGCCCGCGGCCATCGCCTCGACCAACACGATGCCGAAACTCTCACCGCCGACGTTGGGAGCGCAGTAGACGTCGGCGCTGCGCATCGCCGACGCCTTACCCGCGTCGTCCACCTGACCCAGAAAGCGCATTCGCTCGGCCAATCCGTCTGCCTGCCTGCGCAATTCGCTCTCGTCACCGTGGCCGACGACGAGCAGCTCCACATCGGGAAAGCGCTGCGCGACTTTGGGCAGCGCGTCGAGCAGGACCGCCATGCCCTTACGGGATTCGTCGTAGCGGCCCAGAAACAGGATTGTCTTGCCCGGCCGTGGATAGCCGTCCAGCAGCGGCGCCGAGGAGAGCGCGTCGACGTCCACCCCGTTGGGAATCTCGACCGCGTCGGTGCCCAGCGCCTCCATCTGCCAGCGCCGGGCCATGTCGGAGACCGCGATGCGGCCGACGATCTTTTCTTGCATGGGCCGCAGCAGGCTCCGGACGACCGACAGCGTCAGCGATTTGGTGGTCGAGGTGTGAAAGGTCGCCACGATCGGGCCTTCGGCGATGTTCAGGGCCAGCATCGAAAGGCTCGGCGCATTGGGCTCGTGCAGGTGCAGGACGTCGAAGGCGCCGTCGGCAAGCCACTTCTTGACCTTGCGGTGGGTCGCCGGGCCGAACCGGAGCCGAGCCACCGAGCCGTTGTAGGGAATCGCGACGGCCTTGCCGGCGGAGACGACGTAGTCGGGCAGCGCGGCCTGCGGCGAAGCCGGAGCCAGCACGCTGACCTCGTGGCCGCGGGCACGCAGCACCTCGGCCAGCTGCAAGACATGGGACTGCACCCCGCCCGGCACGTCGAACGAGTAGGGGCACACCATGCCGATCCGCATTCAGGCTTCCCTCAACCGGGCGCGCCGTTCGTCGGACAGATCGGCCAGCCACTGCGGCTGCAGCATGTGCCAGTCTTGCGGGTGGGCGGCGATGTTCGGGGCGAACCGATCGGCCAGGGCCTGGGTGATGGTGGTGACGTCGCCGCTGGAGCAGTCCAGCGGGGTGGATATCGAAACGGGCCAGGCTTCTGGCTCGTTCCAGCAATGCGCCGCGCACAGCGCCGCCCCGGTTTCGATGGCGAGCTTCGCCGGTCCGGCCGGCATTCGGGTGGGTTCGCCGAAAAAGTCGACCTCAACACCGGTGCGGGTGAGGTCGCGCTCGGCCATCAGGCACACCACCCGGTTGGCCCGCAGCCGCTCGCACAGCACCTCGAAGGGTGGTCGTTCGCCGCCGGACAATGGCAGCACCTCAAAGCCGAGGCTTTCGCGGTATTCGATGAAACGTCGATACAGCGATTCGGGTTTGAGCCGTTCGGCGACGGTGGTGAAGGTGCCACGCGTCTGCGCGAGCCAGACTCCGGCCATGTCCCAGTTGCCGCTGTGCGGCAGCGCGAGCACAACTCCCCGGCCTTGCGCCAGGGCCGCGTCGATATTGTCGGCGCCGCGGAACGTCTCATCGATCCGGCGGGCCAGCACGCGGTGGTCCATCGTCGGCAGCCGAAACGCCTCGCGCCAGTAGCGGCCATAGGACGCCAGCGAGGCCCGCATCAGAGTGTCGGGTACTTCTGTCGCGGCTACCCCGATGACCCGGGCCAGGTTCTTGCGCAGTTGGTCGGGACCGCCATTGCGGGCGGCGTAGCGCGCTCCCGCTTCGAATACGCCGCGCGCAGCGAATTCCGGCACCGCACGCACCGCAAGCCAGCCGGCCGCGTACGCCCAGTCGGTCGCCGCCCCGGTCAGCAGGCGGTGTGGGGCGGTGATCGCTTTGAGGCCCGACGGTGTGGAGATCACGGTTCGCTCGTTTCCCGGCCTCCCGGGCCGGGCGGCAACGGTTCGGTCGCTCCGGGCGAGGTCCGCACCCGGTGCAGCCGCTGCGCGCAGGTGACCACGCTGGCAACCGCCAGCACCCACATCGCCACCGGCAGGGCCGGCGGCCAGGCGACGAACGGGAAGTCCGATATGCCGGCGCCGGCCAGCACGATGATCAGCCGTTCCGGCCGTTCGATGATGCCGCCGTCGCCGCGCAACCCGCTGGCCTCGGCCCGCGCCTTGATGTAGGAGATCACCTGGGAGGTGACCAGGCAGATCAGCGTCGCCACCGCCAGCAGTTTGTCGTGCAGGCCGAAGACAATCCACCAGAGCAGCCCGCAGAACACCGCGCCGTCGCTGATGCGGTCGCAGGAGGCGTCCAGCGTCGCGCCGAAGCGGGTGCCGCCGCCCCTTTCCCGGGCCATCGCCCCGTCGAGCATGTCGAACAGCGCGAAGAACCAGACCACGCATCCGCCGGCGAACAGCTTGCCCATCGGGAAAAGCGTCAGCGCTCCCGCCACCGAAACGACCGTGCCCAGGATGGTGACGACATCCGGCGTCAGGCCCAGCCGCAGCATTGCCCTGGCTGTCGGTGTGGTCAGCCGCGCAAAGGCGGCGCGGGACAGGAAGGGCGCCTTACTCATGAGCGGCGACTCACGGCTGTTTCGCCCACTCGGTGGCCAGCAACTGGCGGGTTTCCCGCAGCAACTGCGGGATCACCTTGGCGCCGCCGACGATGGTGATGAAGTTCGCGTCGCCGCCCCACCGAGGCACCACGTGCACGTGCAGATGCTCGGCCAGCGAGCCGCCCGCCGAGGTCCCCAGATTGAGCCCGACGTTGAAGCCGTGCGGGCGCGACACGTTCTTGATGACGCGAATCGCCTTCTGGATGAACGCCATCAGCTCCGCACTCTCGGCATCGGTGAGGTCTTCGATCTCGGACAGCCGACGGTAGGGCACCACCATCAGGTGCCCGGGGTTGTACGGGTAGAGGTTGAGCACGGCGTAGACGAGCTCACCGCGAGCGACCACCAGGCCGTCCTCGTCGGACAGTTGCGGAATATCGGTGAACGGCTCCTCGGGCTTGCCGTTGTCGCGCTTCTTCATCGGCGCTTCGGCCAGATACGTCATCCGGTACGGGGTCCACAACCGCTGCAGATGGTCGCGCTCCCCCACGCCCCTGTCGACAATGCTGTCTTCCGAGCGCTCGCCGCGTTCTTGCTCACTCACCACCGACCACCTTCACCAGTTCAGCTGTGGGAGAAGCATTCTCGCGATCGGCAATCCACTTTCCGATGGCGTGGACCGCCGCGTCCAGGGGGACGCCGTTGATCTGGCTACGGTCGCCGAAGCGGAAGCTGACCGCACCGGCCTGCACGTCGCGGTCACCGGCGAGCAGCATGAAGGGCACCCGCTGGTTGGTGTGGTGCACGATTTTCTTGGCCATCCGATCGTCGCTGGTGTCCACCTCGACCCGGACTCCATGCGACTTCAGTTGGGCAGCAACCTTTTTCAAATATTCGACGTGCTCGTCGGCGACCGGGATGCCGACCACCTGCACCGGGGCCAGCCACGCCGGAAAGGCCCCCGCGTAGTGCTCGGTGAGGATTCCGAAGAACCGCTCGATCGACCCGAACAGCGCGCGGTGGATCATCACCGGCCGCTGCCGGGTTCCGTCGGCGGCGGTGTACTCCAGCTCGAAACGCTCCGGGAAGTTGAAATCGACCTGGATGGTGGACATCTGCCAGCTGCGGCCCAACGCGTCGCGGGCCTGCACCGAGATCTTCGGGCCGTAAAACGCCGCGCCGCCCGGGTCGGGAACCAAGTCGAGTCCGGACTCCGCCGCCACTTCGGCCAACGCGTTGGTGGACTGCTCCCACATCTCGTCGGAGCCGACGAACTTGTCCGGATCTTTGGTGGACAACTCTAGATAGAAGTCCTCCAGCCCGTAGTCGGCGAGCAGGTCCAGCACGAACCGCAGCAGCGAGGCCAGTTCGTCGTGTAGCTGTTCGCGGGTGCAGAAGATATGCGCGTCGTCCATGGTGAAGCCGCGCGCCCGGGTCAGCCCGTGCACCACACCGGACTTCTCGTAGCGGTATACGGTGCCAAACTCGAAGAGCCGCAGCGGAAGTTCCCGATACGACCGTCCGCGGGACCGGAAGATCAGGGTGTGCATCGGGCAGTTCATCGGCTTGAGGTAGTAATCCTGGCCCGGCTTGCGCAGCGTCCCGTCGTCGTTGTACTCGGCGTCGAGCTGCATCGGCGGGAACATGCCGTCGGCGTACCAGTCCAGGTGGCCCGAGGTGTGGAACAGCTGCGCCTTGGTGATGTGCGGGGTGTTGACGAACTCGTATCCGGCCTCGATGTGTTTGCGCCGCGAGTACTCCTCAAGCTCCCTGCGGACGATGCCACCCTTGGGGTGGAAGACCGGTAGGCCAGAACCGATTTCGTCGGGGAAGCTGAACAGGTCCAACTCGGCGCCCAGCTTGCGGTGATCGCGGCGCTGGGCCTCCTCGACCAGTTCCAGGTGCCGGTCGAGCGCTTCCTGCGATTCCCACGCGGTGCCGTAGATGCGTTGCAGGCTGGCGTTTTTCTGATCGCCCCGCCAGTAGGCGGCGGAGCTTCTGGTCAGCTTGAAGGCCGGAATGTGCTTGGTGGTCGGAATGTGCGGGCCGCGACACAAGTCGCCCCAAACCCGTTCTCGGCTGCGGGGATTGAGGTTGTCGTAGGCGGTGAGCTCGTCGCCGCCGACCTCCATGACGTCGGGATCACCGGACTTGTCGTCGACCAGTTCGAGTTTGTAGGGCTCACCCGCCAGCTCCTGACGCGCCTGGTCTTTGGACTCGTAGACCCGCCGGTCGAATAGCTGTCCGTCCTTGACGATCTGACGCATCCGCTTCTCCAGCGCCGTCAGGTCCTCGGGTGTAAACGGTTCGGGCACATCGAAGTCGTAGTAGAAGCCGTCGGTGATGGGCGGTCCGATGCCCAATTTGGCTTGTGGGAACAGGTCTTGGACGGCCTGCGCCAGCACGTGCGCGGTCGAATGCCGCAGCACGCTGCGACCCTCGTCGGTGTTGGCCGCGACCGGGATGACCTCGGCGTCGGCGTCGGGCACCCAGCTCAGGTCGCGCAGCTTGCCCTCGGCGTCGCGCACCACCACGATCGCGTCGGGCGTGCCCCGCCTGGGCAGTCCCGCCTCCCCGACCGCGGCGGCCGCGGTAGTCCCGGCAGGAACCCGGATCGGGGCTGCGGCCAAGGGTGTGAGTTCTGAATTGATCTGGGACTAATCGAAGCCATGCTATCGGGGCCGATCCCTTTGGCCGCTCCTACCGCGACACATAAACGGCGCGCACGACGCGCCGGCGCAGCCGTGCGTGGTTTATGCCTCGGCGCACGGTGGTGCTCCTGGGTACTCGGCGAGCCTCACGGCTGGCCGGGCTTGAGCCGCACAAACAGCGCGTCCGCTTCGGTCAGCAGCGTGTCACCGTCGGTCAACCGTCCGGACACGAAAATCTTGCGCCCGTCCAGCCGGTCGATGCCACCGTCGAACTGCAGCTCTTTGTCGATCGGCACGATATTGCGGTAGTCGATCTTGAGATACGCGGTGCGCTGCCGCCGGCTGCCCGTCAGCACCGACGCCGTCAACCCCAGCACGGTGTCGAACAGCATGCCCAGGGATCCGCCGTGTACGGCGTTGTTGCGGCCCAGGTGGAATCGGGCGAAGCGGGCGATGCCCTCGATCCGGCCGTCCTCCGTTTTGCGATAGGACAACGGGATCGTCAGGACGTTGCCGCGCATGGGCAGGTCCATCCGGCGCCCCGAGGGCGACTCCCACTCGTCGGCGTCGAACGGGCTCAGCAGCGCGGAGAGTTTCTTCAGCGTGTCCGCTGCCTCGGTGATGACCTCGTCGGGGGCATCGACGGCGCGCGCGTGATCCTGCAGCTTGCGCACCGCGTCGATGAATCGGCCGTAGTCAGGCCCGCCCTTGGTCGTCGGTGTGGGTGGGTTGAACCCACCACCGGGATGCCTGGCCTGTTCAGGTGTCACCAGGACACCGTATTGCGCGGCTGCTTACTGCGCGCCCGCAGCCGCCAGGGTCTCGAACTCGTCGTCGGTGAGCTTGATCTCGGCGGCGGCCACGTTCTCCTCCAGGTGCGCGACCTTGGACGTGCCGGGGATCGGCAACATCACCGGCGAGCGCTTCAGCAGCCAGGCCAGCGCCAGCTGCGACGGCGTGGCGTGATGGTCGGCCGCGATGC
This sequence comes from Mycobacterium numidiamassiliense, assembly GCF_900157365.1. Lineage (GTDB taxonomy): Bacteria > Actinomycetota > Actinomycetes > Mycobacteriales > Mycobacteriaceae > Mycobacterium > Mycobacterium numidiamassiliense. The sequence goes on from NZ_FUEZ01000004.1 coordinate 4,133,017, forward strand.
GTTGCAGCGGGCCGTCCGGCGCGGCCAGCGGTCCGGCCGCCAGCGGGAACCACGGAATGAATCCCACGCCCTGTTTGGTCGCCTCGTCCAGCAGCGGTTCGGAGCCGCGAGCGGACAGGTTGTACATGTTCTGCACCGACACGATCTGGGTGATTTTCTGGGCCTCGTTGAGTTGGTCGACGTTGACCTCGGACAGGCCGATGTGCCGGATCTTGCCCTCGTTCTTCAGCGTGAGCAGTTCGCCCACCTGATCGGCCAGCGGGAAGTTCGGGTCGACGCGATGCAGCTGGAACAGGTCGATGGTCTCGACGGCCAGGCGGCGCAGACTCATCTCGAGCTCCTGACGCAGGTAGCTCGGATTACCCAGCGGAATCCAGATGTCGGGCCCGGTCCGCAGCAGGCCTGCCTTGGTCGCGATCACCAGCCCGTCGTAGGGATACAGCGCCTCGCGGATGATGTCCTCAGAGAGGTACGGACCGTAGGAATCGGCGGTGTCGATGAAGTTCACGCCCAGCTCGGCGGCGCGGCGCAGTACCCGGACACATTCGTCGCGGTCGGCGGGTGGGCCCCACACGCCCTTACCGGTCAGGCGCATGGCGCCGAAGCCGAGTCGGTTGACGGTCAAATCGCCGCCGAGGGTGAATGTTCCGGATGCTTGGGCAACAGATTGCGCGGTCACGACTACGACCGTACGCCGCCCTCGCGAGCTCGCATCTCGGCGTGGCAAGCTGAGCCGGTGGACTTGGCAGCGCTCGAGGGACTACCGCTGACGTACTCGGAGGTCGGTGCGACCGCGGCCGGTGATCGGCCCGCTGGATACGACTATCAACACGTCCAGCGCCAGATCGGCACGGGCCACCAGCGTTTCGAGCGAGCCGCCGACGCCGTCCTGCACTGGGGCATGCAACGGGGGTCCGGTCTGCGGGTGCAGGCCAGCTCCGAGGTCGCCGTGGTCGACGCAATTGTGGTGGTGCGACTGGGTTTTCTGCCCGCGCCGTGCCGGGTGGTGTACGTCGTCGACGAACCCGACATCCGCGGGTTTGGCTACGGGACGTTGCCGGGTCATCCGGAGTGCGGTGAGGAACGCTTCATCGTGCGCCGCGACCCGGCGACGTCCGCGGTCTTCGCGGAGGTGTCGGCGTTCTCCCGGCCCGCGACCTGGTGGAGCAAGGCCGGCGGGCCGGTGGTGAAGGCGGGCCAGCGGATCATCGCCCGCCGCTATCTACGGGCGGTCTGACGTCCCGAGGCGGTCGGCTAATGCGAGTGCGACGGGATGCTCTTCAACACCGTCAGCACGACCACTGAATCCTCAACTGCCGCAAGGGCATGCCGCTCCGGTGGAATCGCGACGTAGTCGCCCGCCTTGCCGTCCCACGAATCCCCGCCGGTCGTCAACCGCACGTGACCGCGCAGCACCTGCAGCGTCGCCTCACCGGGGTTGGCGTGTTCGGACAGGTCGTGGCCGGCGAGCAGGGCCAGCACGGTCTGGCGCAGTTCGTGGGTGTGGCCGCCATGGATGGTGTGCGCGGCCCGCCCGCTGTGGGACTTTCGCGCCTCGGCGAGCTTTTCGTCGGCCAGGCCGGTCAGTGAGATCGAGTCCATTGGTGAGTCTCCTTGGTGTGAGGGTCGGGCCGTTCGGAGTCTCAGACGGTCAATAGCAGTATCCCCGCCACGATCAACGCGATGACCTTGACCGCCTCCAACCCGATGTAGGCGTAGTGCGCGCGCGAGCGGGGCGCGTCCAGCCCGGCGAGCACCTGGTCGGAACGACGGGTCAGCCGGGGACGGACCGCGATCAACTGGACGGCCAGCATGGCCAGCGCGACGGCAAACGCCGCGGTAACCCGCGGCGACGTGGATCCCGCGACCACGATCGCCAGGATGACGAGGGCGAAGCCGACCTCGACGGTGTTGAGCGCGCGAAAGACCAATCGCCCGATGCCCAGGCCGATCTGCAGCGTCACATGCGGCGCGCGGAACTTCAGCGGCGCCTCCAGGAACGAAATGGCCAATACCATGCCGAGCCAGACGAAGGTGACCGCAACGGCGACGGCGGGTCCGGTGCTCATTTCTCGATCCTCCTGCGGCTCTAAGAGCGGAACCCTACGGTTCGCCACAAATGTTGTTCTGCAACGAGATACCCGCAAGCGAGTTCTGTCGATGCGCCGCACCTTAACCCAGCATCGCGACCGGCTGGCCGCCGTCGCCATCGTCGCCCACAAACCCGGCCGGCCCTAGACGTCGCCGAGTTGGGCCCGATCCGCAATACTGGCGTGACGAAACAATGGCCGGTGATGGCGTAACTTTACTGCGGCAGTCCGTGGCGGAACAAAGGAGCATGACGGCTTATGCGGGATGGCAGAGGCGTTGTTCATCGATTCTGACGTAGATGCTTTCGCGAGGGACTTCCTGGATTCGCCGTACGCCGGTGAAATTTATGCCGACTGGTCACTCGACCGCCGCCTGCACGCCTTCCTGCGGAGGCAAGGCGCTGATAACGGCGATCTGTGCAACGCCCTCCTGGACCGCATCATGGACTACCGCGGCATGACCACCGGCGCCGGCTCGCCAACCGCCCACTAAGCGAGGCGCTCAACAAATTCCGGCAGACCGTCGACTGCGACAACGAATTCGTCGATAATTCTCGACAAACCGTCGAACTTAATCGACATTATCGTTGAACTTAATCAACAATTTGCCTGACATATGTCGACGTACCCATACAGTATGTGGCGTGTCCGACCCCCCGACGCGCAACGGGTACATGCAGGCCTCCCGCAGCCGCCGCTCGTCGCATCATTCGGGCGACGACCGGGAGAAGGCGATCCTGGCAACCGCTGAGCGGCTGCTCGAAGAGCACCCGCTCGCCGACTTCTCCGTCGACGACCTGGCCAAGGGCGCAGGCATTTCGCGCCCCACCTTCTACTTCTACTTCCAGTCCAAGAATGCGGTCCTGTTGTCCCTGCTCGACCAGATGAACGGCAAGGCCCTTACAGCCCTGAAAGCGCTGCGCGGCAAGCTGTCCGGCGATGCCCAGGTACTCTGGCGCGCTCGGATCGAGGCATTCTTCGAGGTGTCGGGATCGCACCGGGCGGTCGCCGTGGCCGGCGCCGCGGCGAAAGCCACCAACCCCGAAGTCCGGCAGCTGTGGTCGACACTGATGCAGCGCTGGATCTCGTTTACCACGTTGGCTATCAATACCGAGCGCGAGCGTGGCGCTGCCCCTAATACCGTTCCGGCCGAGGATCTTTCGATCGCACTGAACATGCTGAGCGAGCGGGTGATGGCGGCGACGTTCACCTCTGAAGAGCCGGCGATCCCCGAGGAGCGCGTCATCGACACGCTCGTGCACATCTGGCTGGCGAGTATCTACGAGGACGGCGGGGTCGCCACTGACCACCAGGGCCGGCTGCGGCAGTCCCGGGTGCCCGCTCCCGGCTAATCCGGCGGCCGCGTTACCTGGCCGCGCAGCGACGTAGCTAACGTCTGCGACATGACAGAACAGCCGCCCGACGACGGTGATGCTCCGGAACTTCTCCGCCACGCGACTGCCGCACGCAAGAAGCCGCCGCCGGTGACCACGTGGTTGCACGGCAAGCGCGCGCTGATCGTGGGTGGTGGATCGGGAATCGGGCGCGCGGTCGTCGAGGCCTTTCTGCGTGAAGACGCGAGAGTAACGGTGCTGGAACACGATCCGCAGAAATGCGCCATGCTGCGCTGGCAGCTCCCCGACGTTCGGATGGTCGAGGGCGATGCCATCACCAGCGAGGCCAATCAGCGTGCGGTCAACGTGGCGGTCGACTCCTTCGGTGGGCTTGACATCCTGGTCAACTGCGTGGGGGTGTTCGACTTCTACCAGGGGGTGGCCGATCTCGACGCCAACGGCCTCTCCGTCGCGTTCGACGAGATGTTCCGCACCAATGTGCTCAGCCATCTGCATTCGGTCAAAGCGGCGGCCCCGGCCCTGCGTGAGGGTGTCGGACCGTCGATCGTGCTGACGGAGTCGGCGTCGTCGTACTACCCCGGGCGCGGCGGCGTGCTGTACGTGTCGTCGAAGTTCGCCGTGCGCGGCCTGGTGGCGGCGCTGGCGCATGAGCTGGCCCCGCAGATTCGGGTCAACGGGGTGGCGCCCGGCGGCACGGTCAACACCGACCTGCGGGGGCTGACCAGCCTTGGGCAGGGCGAGGCTCGCCTCGACGACGCCCCCAACCGGGAACGTGACGTGGTGGCGCGCACACCGCTGAACGTCGCGCTTACCGGTGAAGACCACGCGTGGGCTTTCGTGTTCTTGGCCTCCGACCGGTCCCGCGGTCTCACCGGTGAGACCATCCATCCCGACGGTGGATTCGGTGTTGGAAACCCGAAAGTAGAGCGACCGTGGGGGCCGGCGCCCAGCTAGGGGCCACGATTGCCACACCGATCCCCTGCGCGGGTGGGCCTCCGATTTGCCCGCCGCGGCCCGCCTCCGGTCTCGATTACAGCCGCGGAAAGTCACAGCTTCATATCCATTGACGACACTCGGCGGATACGCAAAGGAATTGCGGAACGGCAAGTTTAGCCTTCGGGTAGCCCAATACCGTTCTGGGCCGCCTTAATTGGCGCCGCGCACTGAGGAGCGCACCTGTGACCGAACTGGACCGGCGACGGTTCCTGGTCGCGGTCGCCGCCACCATGGCGGTCTCCGGGGTCTGCTGGTCCTCCGGATCCAAACACACGCTTGCGCATGCCGATGTTCTTGGATCTGCGCCCGGCCCGATCAATCCGGCGCTGCCGAAGTTGTTGCCGCCGCCGGGCCCCGATTCGCGTGTCGCGCTGCCGGGCGGCGGCGTACTCAAGCAGCTTCCGGGTACCGGCGATCTCCTGGCATGGACGGTCGATGACGGCGTCGACAGTGAGGTGGTGCGGCTTTACACGCAATTCGCCAAGGACACCGGCGTGCGGCTCACCTACTTCGTCACAGGCGCCTATCGCTCCTGGACGGAGAATTCCGCCCTGCTTCGACCGCTGGTCGAATCCGGGCAGATTCAGCTGGCCAACCACACGTGGACGCATCCGGATCTGACCAGACTGTCGCAACACCAAATCGCCGAAGAACTCACAAGTACCGACGCGCTGCTGCGGAACACCTACGGCGTGAATGCCGCTCCGTATTTCCGGCCGCCGTACGGCCACCACAATGCCACGGTCGATGCGGTCGCCGCCGATCTCGGCTACCACATTCCCACGCTGTGGCGCGGCGACCTACGAGACTCCGCGGTGCGGTCCGAAAGCCAGATCATCGAGATGGCCTCTCAGTCCTTCACCCCGCAGAACATCGTGATCGGCCACCTCAACCATGCTCCCGTCACGCACGTGTACGGCCAGTTGGTAGACATCATCCGGTCACGCCGGCTACGCACCGTCACGCTCAACGATGTTTTTCTGCGACCCGAGACCAGCCGCCGGACATGATCAAATTCCTTGTACAGCTTGCTCTTTCGCCCACCGATAATCTGCCTTACCGGATGGCGAGCGTTGCAGCCGGTCGCGGAAGACGACGTCCTTGGGCAGCTTGTAGCGCGCCAGATGACGCGCGGCCTCGGCGATGATGCTGTCAGCATCCGCCTGTTCGCCTTCTGCCAGCTGAACAACCGCGACGACTTCATTTCCCCACCGCGTGCTGGGCCGGCCCGTCACCACCACGTCGTAGACAGCGGGATGCTGGGCGATCGCGGCCTCGACCTCTTCGGCGAAGATCTTCTCGCCGCCGGAATTGATGGTGACCGAATCGCGCCCGAGCAGTTCGATTTGGCCGTCGGCGTCCCAGCGGGCCCGGTCGCCCGGCACCGAGTGCCGAATCCCCTCGATGACCGGAAACGTTCGCGCTGTTTTCTCCGGATCGCCCAGATACCCGAGCGGTATCAGGCCCTGTTGGGCCAGCCAACCGATTTCCTTGTCACCCGGCGACAGAATCCGGGTCATGTCCTCGCTGACCACCACCGCGCCCGGGTTCGGCGCGAACCGGCCGGATGCGCTCTGCTGGCGACTGGAGACCTGACCCATCTGTGAGCCCGACTCCGACGAACCGCCGGCGTCCAGGATCGTCAGCTGTGGCAGCAGCTCGATGAACCGCTGTTTGAGCGGAGCGCTCAGCGCCGCTCCCCCGGTGATCAGCACCAGCAGCCCGGACAGGTCGTAGTCGCCGGACTCGAGTTCGTCGACCAGCGGCCGACCGAAGGCGTCACCGACCATCGAGACTGACACCACTCGCTCACGGCTGGCCACCGACCAAGCTTCGGCCGGATCGAAGTGGGTGGTCGTCGGCGCCATGACGAACGGCCGTCCGCCGCACAGTTTGATGAAGGCCGCCCACTGTGCCGCGCCGTGCATCAGCGGCGCAAAGGTCATCGAACCGGGCCCCTCGGGCCGTGACTTCTCGACGATCTCGTCCAGGCTGGTCACCGTCTCGCCGGTGCCGTAGGTCCGCCCGCCCATCGCGTTCAGGTAGATGTCGTTCTGGCGCCACAGCACCGCCTTGGGCATCCCGGTGGTGCCACCGGTGTACAGCACGTACAGGTCGTCCGGCGAGGGCGTGACGTCGAGCGGCTCATCGGACACCGACGCCAGCAGTTCCTCGTACTCCACCGCACCGGGCAACGGGTCGTTTCCGGAGCCGTCGTCGACGTGGATCAGCCGCACCCCGGTCAGCTGCCCCTTGTCGAGCGCCTCGGCCAGCGTGGGGGCGAAGCGCGCGTGATACATCACGGCATCCGCGCGGGCATTGCCCAGCAGATACACCAGTTCTTCGGCGACGTAGCGGTAGTTGACGTTGAACGGGGCGACGCGCGCCTGGTACGCGCCGAGCATGGCCTCGAGGTACTCGTTGCAATTGGCCATATACAACCCGAGGTGGCTTTGGCCCGATTCATGTGGCGCCAACGCCGCGCGTTCCCGATGCGCACCGAAACCCCACGAATTCAGCGCGCGGGCGAACCGGCGCGTACGTTCAGCAGTTTGCGCGTAGGTGAACCTTCGGTGTCCAAACACGATGCAATCGCGTTGTGGATTGGCAGCCGCCACGGCCGAGAACACTTGGGCGAGATTGAATTCCACTGCACTCCTCAGACCAACCAGCCGGTGAGACTCGGCAATAGGCACGCTACAGATATCACGCATACCGAATCCGATCGGGATTAGTCTCGGGGTCGTGTACGGAGCTATTCCGGCCGGATATAGCCGATACGTCGCCATCGGCGACAGCCAGACTGAAGGCCTATGGGACGGTGACGAGTCCACCGGTCTGTTGGGGTTTGCCGATCGGCTCGCCGTCATGCTCGATTCGCTCTATCCCGGATTGCAATACGCGAACCTCGCGATCCGCGGCAAGCGGCTGGGCGATGTGCTCAGGGAGCAGATCCCGGAGGCGCTGGCGATGGAGCCGGACCTGATCACCGTGTGTGCCGGGATGAACGACGTCATCCAGCCCGGGCGATCATTCCCCCGTGCCCTTGCCGAGCTCGACCACTTGTACGCCACGCTCGCCGATTCGGGGGCGACGGTGGTGACGACGACCTTCCCCAACGTCGCGCAGTTCCTTCCTTTCGGCTGGATCGTGTCCAAGCGGCTGGCCCGCATCAACTGGGCGATCCGGGTGGCCGCGGACCGCTACGGGTTCCCACTCGTCGACCTGTACAACGCGGCCTCGATGCGCGATTGGGACACCTGGAGCTACGACCGCGTCCACGCCTCCCCGAAAGGCCACGTGCTGTTTGCCGCCGCGGCGGCGGAAGCCCTCAATCTGCCTGGTAGCAACCATGATTGGGCGCAACCACACCTCGAACCAACCCAGTTGTCGGGCGGGCCCGGCGCCTACGGAAAGCTGCGCTGGACGCAGGACAACTTCTTCCCCTGGGTGTGGCGCCGGATGCGGGGCCTGTCCGCGGCCGACGGCCGATTCCCCAAGCGTCCGCAATTGGAACCCGTCGACGGGCACCTGACACCACACGACGCCGCGCCAGCCGAGGACATTGCGGCACGGGGCCAGCATCCTTGAGGCATTCTTGACCCATGGATGTCGAGGCTTTGCTGCATTCGATCCCGCCGCTCGCGGTGTACCTGGTGGTCGGCGCCGTGGTCGGCGTCGAAAGCCTGGGCGTCCCGCTGCCCGGCGAGATCATGTTGGTCAGCGCTGCGCTGATGTCTTCCCATCACGACCTTGCCGTCAATCCGGTCGGCGTTGCGGTTGCCGCCATCATCGGCGCGGTGATCGGCGATTCGATCGGCTACTCGATCGGGCGCCGTTTCGGCATGCCGCTTTTCGACAAGCTGGGCCAGCGTTTTCCCAAGCACTTCGGGCCTGGGCATGTGATGCTGGCCGAAAAGCTGTTCAACCGCTGGGGAATTCGCGCGGTATTCTTCGGACGCTTCATTGCGCTGCTGCGGATATTCGCCGGGCCACTGGCCGGCGCATTGAAGATGCACTACCAGCGCTTCCTGGCCGCGAATGTCTCAGGCGCCATTTGCTGGGCGGGCGGCACCACCGCACTGGTCTATTTCGCCGGAATGGCCGCCGAGAAGTGGCTGGAGCGATTCTCCTGGGTCGCACTCCTCATCGCGGTGGCGGTCGGTGGCATTGCGGCAATTCTGTTGCGCGAACGCACATCTCGCATGATCGCCGAACTCGAAGCCGAGCACGCCCGCAAAACCGGCGAGGCCGCGACCGACCCGGTGTAGCTAGACGGCGACCTCTCCAACATCGGCCACCGCCGGGGGCCGGTGCTCCTGGATGAGACTGCGGGCCATCTTCTGGGCGCGCAGCGCGGCGTCCCGATCACCCACCGCCGCCAGGATGATGGCGCCCTTCATCAGGATGTGCCAGGACGAGGCGAAGTCCTCGACGTCGGTGAGCCCCGCGGCAGCGGCGCGACTGCGCACGATGTCCCGGACGTGATCGATATGGGCGACGCACGCCCGTCCGGCGGGATGGTCGGCGCCGAACTCGAGCAACACGTTGATGAACGAGCAGCCTTCAAAGCCGTCGCGGAGCTGGAACCACTCGTGCATGACGTCAAAGATCGCCAGCAGCTGTTCCTCCGGAGTGGCGCCGCGCTGCGCTGACTGTGCCTCGATCAACCCGTGGGTCCACAGTTCTTCGCGGCGCTGCAGAACGGCCAGCACCAGGTCGTCCTTCGCCGCGAAGTGCCGGTACAGCGTCGCCCTGGCCACCCCGGCGCGCTCGATCACCTCGTCAGTGCCAACCGCACGGATCCCACGCCTGCTGAACAGCTCATATGCCGCATTCAGAATGCGTTCACGCGCGGACGCGGGTGCGACATCCGGGGTTGTCATTGTGAACCTCACCGTACTCTTAGGGCGCGCAAGGTAGACAGACCGCCCTGTCTCGTTATACAAAAGAGATTCGCACTTCGCGAATTGTCTGTCTTCAGACCACAGGACGGGCCATCCATCACGGCGTTTCGGACGCCGGATTAGGAGTCCCACATGAGTTTGGCCATTTCTGAATCTTTTTCCCGGGTGCCCGGCCCGCCGCTGATGCTCAGCACGCGGTTGGTCTACGAGATGGGTGACCCGAACAGCACGCTGCGGGCAACCACCGATCGCCGCGGCGCGGCTGTCGTCATCAGTGCCGGCGGCGAAATCGATGCTTGCAACGAGCACACCTGGCGCCACCTGGTCGGCGAGGCGGCCCGTGTCGTCACCGCCCCGGGACCCCTGGTCGTCGATGTGACCGGAATCGATTTCATGGGCGGCTGCGCGTTCGCGGTCTTGGCCGAGGAGGCGGCGCGCTGCGGCCGTCGCGGCGTCGACGTACGCCTGGTCAGTCACCAGCCGATCGTTGCCCGGATCGTCGATGCATGCGGGCTCAGCGGCGTGCTGCACATCTATCCCACCGTGGATTCCGCGCTTGCGCGTTAGTCATCCCGAAAAGCGTTGAGCCAGGATTGATTTCCCCGGGCCTGACAATTGGTTGAGTGCATCCGGCCGGGCCGCCATCACCATCAGCAACGCTTCTGCCGGACCGGTGACCTCGAGTCCGCGTCCGTGTGTCCAGTCCATGTCGGTGGCGATCAACCGCACCCGCCGGGTGCGCAATGCACCGTTCACGGCGGGGACGGTCAGGGCGTAATCCAGGACTGTCCGCAGCCGCTGTGCCGGGATATCACGCGGGATGCCCAGTGGTCGCCGGATGTCCTGCTGATGGATCATGCCGTCAACCAAGGCGATCATGCCGCCGAAGCCGGCGGTCCAACCGCGGGGCGGGATGCAGCCGCGCATCAGCTCGCAGAGTTGGACAGGCGTTCGACGAGCGTACTCATCGACGCCGATTGCGTTGGCGCGGTGCGGGTTAAGACCGGCTCGCGCCATGCGCCGCACCACCGCCCAGGGGTTGAGCTCGTCGTAGCTGATCACGTGCGCGACGACGTCGCGCACCCGCCAGCGATCGCAGAGGCTGGCATGGTCCCACTGTTCGGGTGTCAGCCGGCTCAACAGATCGACGAAATCTTGGCGTTCTTCACACGCCATCTCCATGGTGGTCGCCGCAGTTCTCCCTTCGGATCGCTCGACCGCGGATACGTCTACCCATTCGACTCCGATTCCCCCGGCCAGACAAGCCAGAGGCGTTGCGCGAAAACGCTTATGCTCCATAGTGCACAGCCAAGTGCCCGACGTCCGGAGGTTGGATGAACGATCCGCCCACCTTCGGCGCCGAGGAGGAATTCCTCCTTGTCGACCCGCAGACCGGCGAACCGGCGCCGCGCAACGCCGCGGTAGCTGAGGAGGCCGAAAGCCGTGGCGTCACACTGCAATTGGAACTCAGCAGTTGTCAGGTGGAGACGACGTCCAGCGTGGCGCAGACCAGCGCCGAACTCGGCGAGGAGCTTGCCCGGTTGCGCCGCGGCGCGGCCCAGGCTGCCGAGGCCAGCGGCCTTAGGCTGTTGGCGCTCGGGCTTCCGCCGGTGACCCCGCACGAGTTTCCCATCACCGACACCGAGCGGTATCGGCGAATCGGGGCGCAGTTCGGGATGGTTGCGCACGAGCAGGGCATCTGCGGGTGTCATGTGCATGTGGAAGTGCCCGATCGGGCGGCCGCCATCCACGCGAGCAATTGGCTGCGGCCGTGGCTGCCGTCGCTGCTGGCGTTGTCGGCTAATTCGGCGATTTATCGCAACGCCGACACCGGCTACGCGAGCTGGCGCAGTGTGCTGTGGCGGCGCTGGCCGGCCGCCGGTGCGCCACCGTATTTCACCTCGGCCGAGGAGTACGACCGGACGGTGCGGATGCTCATCGACACCGAGGTGATTCTGGATCACAAGATGATCTATTGGGATGTGCGCCCATCGGCGGACTTCCCGACCGTCGAGGTCCGGGTGGCCGACGTCCCGGCGACCGTCGCCGAAACGGTGCTTCTGGCCACCCTGATCCGGGCCGCGGTGATGACGGCGTTGCGGGCACGCGACCGCGGCGAGGAGCCCCGGCGGCTGCCGGCCGCAGCGCTTCGTGCGGCATACTGGAAGGCCGCCCACGATGGATTATCCGGGCGCACAGTCGATTTGGTCCACGGCCGCGGTGCTGTGCCCGCGCGCGAACAGTTGAGCACGCTGGTGCAACAGGTGCGTCCGGCGCTGGACGCGCTCGGCGAATACGACCGCGTTGTCGACGAACTCGACCGCATCGCCGCTCACGGCAACGGCGCGATGCGGCAGCGCAAGGCGTGGCGACGACGCGGCGGGGTGCGAGACGTCCTTGAGGAATTCGCGGCCGCCACGCTGAGCTGAGCTGAGCTGAGCTGAGGCGGCGACCTACACGTGCATGAGCCGATACAGCCCGATCAGCCCGACCACCACGATCGTGGCACGCAACGCGTTCGGCGAGAGCCGGCGCCCGTAACGCGCCCCGACCCATCCCCCGACCAACGAGCTCACCGCGATGATGCCGGCGACCGGCCAGCTGATCCGGCCGAAAGCCAAGAGCGTATAGCCAAGCGCTGCAACAACATTCACGACCAGGGCCAGCAGGTTCTTCGCGGCATTCATGCGCTGCACCGACTCGGGCAGCAACGCGCCCATGACACCGACCAGCAAGATGCCCTGCGCGGCGGTGAAGTAACCGCCGTAGACCCCGACCGCGAAGGTCCCCAACACCAGCAGAACCCTGCGCAGCGGCGTGACGTGTTCGGCGGAGCGCCCCGCCTTCTCGGCTTGCCGGCGAGCCCATGACTGAATCCACGGGCCGATCACCACCAGCACCAGGGCCAGCACCAGCAGCGTGGGCACGACCTGGGCGAACACCGTTTCCGGCAGGTGCAGCAGCAGGTAGGCGCCCAGCACCGCGCCGGTCAACGACGCCGGGATCTGCCAGCGCAATCGATCCCACTGGCCTTCCAACTCGGCGCGGTACCCCCACGTCGCCGAGACGCCACCGGCCACCAATCCGACCGCGTTCGACATGGTGGAGGTCACCGGCGGATAGCCGAGCGCGACCAGGGTGGGGAACGTGATTAGGGTTCCAGAGCCAACGAGTGCATTGATGACACCGGCGCCCAAACCGGCCAGGGCGATCAAAAGCACGTGGGAAAACGACACTGCCGACAACACTAGTCTGCGCGCCGGAACCGAAGCACGCCGGGTGATTTCGGGCGCGACGCCGTTCAGTCAGGAAAGCCGAAGAGTTCGACGACGCCGTGATCGCGACCGGCGGTGTAGCCGCCGTCGACGGCGATCGCCTGACCGCTGACAAACGACGCGTCGGGCGACAGCAGGAAGGCGGCCATGGCCGCAACCTCGGCCGGCTGGCCGAGCCGTTGCAGGGCATGCTCTTTGGTGATGGAGGCCAGCGGGCCCTCCATCCCCGGCAGGCCAAAGACGCTCTGCGCCATGGGTGTGTCGATGAAGCCGGGGCAGATGACGTTCGCGCGGATGCCACTCGGCCCGTAATCGAGCGCAATGTTCTTGGTGAGCAGCACGACCCCACCCTTGGCGGCGTTGTACGAGCTGCCACCCGCGGTGCCTTCCAGGCCCTCGATGCTCGCGACCGTGACGATCGAGCCCCGCTCGCCGTCGACCCTGTCCTGCTCGATCATCCTGGCCAGCGCGGCCTTGGCCACCAGGAACGTGCCAGTCAGGTTGGTCCCGACCACGCGTTCCCATTCGGTGCGGTCCAGTAGGTGAACCGGCCCGCCACCCGCGACGCCGGCCGCGTGGAAGACACCGTCTAAGCGGTCGGGCACGGCGGCCATCACCGCGGCGATGGCGGCTTCGTCGGTGATGTCGGCCGTGACGAAGTGGAAGTCGGGACCGAGGTCGGGCGGCGAGCTCAGGTCGGCGCCGACGACCGTGCCGCCTTCGGCCAGCAGGCGCTGCGCGGTGGCCAGGCCGATGCCCGACGCGGCGCCGGTCACGACGAAGGTGCGCGAGCGAGCGCGTTCGGCGTCCACCATTGTCTGACTCCTTTGTCGGTTTGCCGCAGTCATGTTGACACACGGAGGAAATATCACTCCACGGCAATCCAATTAATGGACAGGGCCAGCGCTGCCAGGTGAAATTGGTAACCGACGGGCGACTCCCTCACCGCCCCTTCCCGCAGAGGAGATAGCCGATGTTGTTTTCGACCTCGATACCAGAAGACCGTCCCCATCGTCGACGGATCGGGCTCGGGTTCCGCGCGGTCGCCGTCGCGGCCACCGCGACCGCGGTGACCGGAGTAATCGCGTTGATCGGCAGCATCAGCCAACCGGCGGTGATGCTGACGGCGGTCGAGGTCGCGCCGGGCGTCTCAGTCACCCCAGCGCCGGCCTGGACAGTCGGAACCCAGGGCCCCGGCTGGGTGGTGCTGCATAACGGCTTCTCCACCGCAGCCATGGAGATCAGGGCAAAACCCGCTAGCGGTACAGACCCCGTCGCCGTGCTGCAGGGCGACATCAACAATCTGGGCGTTACGGTGACAGGTCTTACCAATGTCAAAAACGTGACCGCGCCCGCCACGAAACCGCTGCAAAGCGCCAAGTTCCAACAGGAAGCCTCCATCGACTACGGCGCTGATGGGTCATCGCAGTCGGGCACAATTCCCGTCATCGGATCATTTATCGAGCTGCTGAATACCTCGACCCACCAATCAGCGTTCATTATCTTTGAGCAAAACGGCGACGCGACCACGCAGGTCGACAACTCGGGCGGATTGATGATCGACTCGATGCTGTAACGGTGCCCCGCCGTGGCGTGAGGTGCTGCGACCGCGTATCAACGACAGAGGTAACCACGCCACGCAGAGCAGCGGAGGAGCCATGCCACCAGCCGACGCCATCGTCGAAACGACCGAGACACTCGCCGGGATGGTCGAGCACCACGTGCAGCACCGACCCAACGAGGTGGCGATTCGCTTCGGTGAGCGGCAGTGGTCCTGGGCGCAGTGGGCCGACCGGATCCAGCGTGCCGCCGGTGTACTGCGAGCCGCGGGTGTGCAGCGTGGCCAGTGCGTGGCATTCCTGGACAAGAACCACCCGGCCTGCCTGGAAACGTTGATCGCCGCCGTATCGATCGGCGCGGTGGCCACCATTGTCAACTGGCGGGTCATCAAGGACGAACTCGTCCACGTGCTCAACGACTGCGGCGCACGCGTGCTTTTCGTCGGTGCGGAACTGAAACCGTCCGTCGACGCGATCCGCGCGCAAGTGCCTGGCGTGGAACGGATTATCGTGGTGGGCGGCGACGACGACGAGTACGAGCCCCTGGTCCACGCGGCGGCGCCCGTCGAGCCGGACCCGGAGGTCGCCGACACTGACACCGCCCTGGTGATCTACAGCTCGGGCACCACCGGGCGCCCGAAGGGTGTCGTGCTGAGCCAGCGCGCGCTCGTCAATCATGTTGCGAACCAGGCACCGTCGTTCCCATTCCAGGAGGGCGACGCGAATTTGGTGGCCATGCCGCTGTTTCACGTCGGTGGGGTCGCGTATGCGTTCTTCGGTATCAGGGCCGGCGTGCCAACGTTCCTGACCCGTGAGCCCGAGGCCGCGACGCTCATCGGCGCCGTGAAAGCCGGTGCGACGCATGCCTTTTTCGTGCCACCGGTAATCGCCCGGTTCCTCGACGCGGGTCCGCCGGCCGTCGACGCGCTGTCCGGCTTGCGCTACCTGGTCTACGGCGCGGCTCCCATGCCGGTGCCGTTGCTGCAGCGAGCGCTGGACGCCTGGCCTGAGATGAATTTCGTCCAGGTGTACGGCCAGACGGAGCTGGCTGGCGGCATCGTACAGCTAGAGCCGGCCGCACACCGCGACTCGGATCGGCCGCATTTGCTGTTGTCGGCCGGAAAGGCGGCCCCGGGCAACGAAATTCGGATCGTAGATCCCGAATCGGGAGACAAACTGCCCCCCGGCGAAGCCGGCGAGATCTGGGTGCGCAGCAATCAACGGATGAGCGGCTACCTGAACCGGCCGGAGGCCACCGCCGACACGATCACCGCCGACGATTGGGTGCGCACCGGTGACATCGGGCGCCTCGACGCCGACGGCTACCTCTACATCGAGGATCGGCTGAAGGACATGATCATCACCGGCGGCGAGAACGTGTACGGGCCCGAGGTGGAAAGCGTGCTGCTCGACCACCCCGCGGTCGCCGACGCCGCGATCATCGGGATTCCCGACGACCACTGGGGCGAGTCCGTCAAGGCGATCGTCGCGGCCACCGGCGACGTCGAGGCCGGCGAGATCATCGAGTTCTGCCGTCAGCACCTGGCCGGCTACAAATGCCCGCGCACCGTCGACTTCGTCGAATCGCTGCCTCGCAACGCGAGTGGAAAGATCCTCAAAAACCAACTCCGCGAACCATATTGGAAAGACCGCGCACGCCAAGTGTGACCCTGGCGATCCGCGATCAAGCACGACGAAAGGTCGACAGTTGAGTGGCGCGTTCGAATCCATCAATTCCGGCGTCGCCGCCCACATCGGCAGGTACGCGGACGCCGTGCGGATCCCGCCGGGCGGCGAGCTCATCTACACCTCGGGCACGCCGGGTCTGCGCCCGGACGGAACGGTGCCCGAGGACTTCACCGAAGAGGCCACGCTGGCGTGGCGCAATGTCGAGAACGCGCTGTCCCGCGCGGGTGCCGGCCTGACCGACGTCGTCAGGGTCCGCCAATGGCTGACCGATGCGGCCGATATTCCCGCGTATGCCGCGGTCCGGTCGTCGGTGATCAAGCACGAACCCGTGTTCACGCTCGCGGTGGTCCCGGCGTTGGTCTGGCCCAACATCCGCGTCGAGGTGGAAGTTACCGCGATCCGCCGGCCCGCCATGTTGTAACCTGCGCGTGCGCTGCAAAGAATCTCTACCGGAACAGTCAGGGGCGACGAGATGGGTGAGGTAGTAGACGCGCAGCGACGCGACTGCGCGATCAGTGTGCTTGGCGGCCCGACGACGGTCATCGACATTGCGGGCCGGCGTATCGTCCTGGATCCGACGTTCGACCCGCCCGGCCCGCATGACTACCTGGACAAGCTCACCGGGCCCGCGGTGAACGCCGATGCGCTAGGGCAGGTCGATGTGGTGCTGGTCAGCCACGACCAACATCCCGACAATCTGGACAACGCCGGCCGCCGGCTCGCAGAGACCGCGCCCTTGATCGTCACCAACCCCGGCGCCGCGGGCCGGTTCGGTCCCCCGGCGGTGGGGCTGCAACCGTGGCAGTCCTACTACTTGCCGGGTGGGCCCGGACGCATTGCGGCACAAGCCGTTCCGGCGGTGCACGGCCCGGCCGACGGGATGCGCGACATGGAGGGCCACGTCAACTGCGAGGTCACGGGATTCGTGTTGTACGGGCCCAAGCTGCCTACGATTTATCTCAGCGGTGACAACGCCTCGATGAGTGCCGTCGGCGAGATCGCCGACCGGATCGGGGAGATCGACATCGCGGTCCTCTTCGCCGGGGCGGCGACCGTGCCGGCCAAGGAGCGGGGACGGCCGCTCACGCTGACCTCGGCGCGCGCGGCGGCGGCCGCCGAAGTCCTGGGCGTCAAGGTGGTGATTCCGGCCCATGTCGACGGCTGGGCCCACTTCAGCGAGGGACCTGCCGACGTCGCCGCGGCCTTCGACCAGGCAGGCATCAAACGGGTGCTACGCACCGCGCCCCACGGCGAATGGATCGACCTGACCTTTGACTAAGCGGGCAATTCACAGGCGCCCCTCGGTCCGCAATTCCGGATGCACCCAGTTGGGCGAGCGTCGCTCTTTGAATGCACGCACGCCTTCGCGGGCCTCCGCGTCCATCAGGCTGCTGGTCATCCCGATGCGGTCGTACAGGCCGAGATAGTTGTCGATGCTGGACTTGATGACGTTGCGGGCGCGTGGCGCCGTCCGGCAGCTTTGCGCCAGCAGATCCCGGGCCACCTCGAGCAGATCGTCGTGCGGCACGACGCGCGTCACCAGCCCCCAGTCGAGGGCTTCCTGCGCGGACAGCACCCGTCCGGTGAACATCAGATCGCGGGTGCGCACCGGACCGATCAGGCGCGCGAGCATGTGGCTGTAGTACGTGTCGGCATAGCCGCGGAACAACTCGGGCACCCGGAAGGTGGCGCGCTCGCTGACCACTGACAGGTCGCTGCAGAGGGCGATCTGCATGCCGCCGCCTTGGCAAAGGCCGTTGACCGCCGCGACGATGGGCTTGCCCGAGGTCCGCAGCGCGTCGAACGGCGTGATGTCCATGCCCAGCGCCGCGCCGAAGGTGATCCAGTCGTCGGCACCTCCCCCGCCGGTCATGTCGCCGCCCGGGGCGAAGACATCGCCGGTTCCGGTGATCAGCAGCCCGGCCAGGTCTGGGTCCTGGTTGACATGCCCTACGGCATAACGGATTCCGAAGTACATCGCGGGAGTCATGGCGTTACGCGCTTCGGGGCGGTCGATCGTGCACACCGCGATCGGCCCCTGACGCTGGAAGGACAGATAGGGAGTCCCCAGCCAATCCCCCTCGGGCGGACGGGGGCCGGCGTGCGATGCCTGCGGGGTCTGCGTCACGGGATTCCTCTCACGTCGGCGCACTACTGAAACTCTTACAGTATGCGCGCGGACCGTTTCCCGTGGCGGCCGCGTCTACACAAACGGCAGCGTCGCCGTCTCGGTGGACTCGGTGATGTTGAAGAGCAGGTTGCGATGTTTGTCCTGAAGCGTGCTCGTGGCCTCGCTCACCGGCTTGTCGCACTGACGGCAGCGAATGGTGAACCGCGGCTGATCCTCTTCGTCCGGCCAGAACCGGCGCGGGCCCAGTTGAGCCCCGGGGTCGTATACGACTTGCTGATGCGGGGCCTCTTTGAGGATCCTGCCCACCGGATGCATTTGCGGGCATTCGAGTTTCAGTGTGCCGATGCCTTCGTAGTTCGTCATTGCCCTCTGTCCTTAGTCTCGTCCGATGCCCATTGTTGTCCGCGACGTTCGCCTCACGCTCGCTCGGGGGTGAATGTGTAGGTCTCGCCATGCGCAAGGTAGACGAACTTCGTCGTCGTGCTCGAGGCCGCGGCGGCCTTCTGGAAGTCGTCGAGGCCCGACAGGAACACCGAAAAGTCGTTGTAGTGGATGGGGATGGCGGTGCGGGGTTTGGTGATCTCGACGGCCCGGACTCCCTGCTCGCCCGTCATCGTGACCACCGTGACAAGGAAGGTGGTGCCACCCGTGTGAATCAGGCCGAGATCGATGTCGGGGTAGCGGCGCGGAATGTCTTCGAGGCTGTCGACGAGCATCGTGTCCCCGGTGATGTAGAGCCGGTAGAGCTGCTCGCCGTCGCGGCTGAAGTCGAGCAGGTGCCCGTTGACCGGCATGAGTAGCTCGTTGACCGCCTCTTCGGTCGCGTGCTTGGCCGGCATGGCGGTGACGGTCAGGGTGGCGTCGCCCTTGTGCACCTCGAGTGATTCCCAAGTGTCCAGGGGGTAGCCCCGCTGGAAGCCGAGGGCACCGAGCTTGTCCACCGCGTCGGCCGTCGAGACGATGGGTAGGTTCTTGTCGAGCTCTTGCGCCGCGACGTCGTCGAAATGATCCCCGTGGTAATGCGACAAGACGATCAGGTCGATCGGCGGCAGGTCGGCGATCTGGCAGGCCGGCTCGACCTCGCGCCGGGCCCAAATGCCATGGCCCAGATACACATGCTCGCCCTTGTGCAGGAAGGCAGGGTCGGTCAAGATCGTCAATCCGCCGAACCGGATCAAGGTCGTCGCGTTGCCGATGAAATACACACCGCCGTCGTTGAAATCTGCTGTCCCACTGCTGGTTAACTCCAAGGAAGCCATCGCGTTGTCTCCATCGCTGTGTCCGTCCGCGGTGCGCGGGCGTGGGATATCGCCGCTCCAGTCTGGACCGGATTGTGCGGCCGCGGTAGGGGCGAACAACACCCCCGGGCGGTGATGGTTAACCTCAGCCTCATGCCCGCCGACGCCAAGGGCCGAAGCCCCACCGCGACCCGCATCCTGCGCGCGACCGCGGAGTTGATCGCCAAGCAGGGCTACTCGGCGACGTCTACCCGAGACATCGCCGCTGCCGTCGGCGTCGAGCAACCAGCCATCTACAAACACTTCTCGGCCAAAAGCGACATCTTCGCGGCGCTGGTCCAACTGGCCCTGGAGTGGCCGGTCGAGTTGGCCGGGGAAATTGCGCCACTGCCCGCGCCGGCCGTCGTCAAGCTGCACCGCTGGCTACAGGAATGCCTCGACTATCTGCATGCCTCGCCCGAAGTGGTGGTCTCCCTCATCGCCACCCCCGAACTGTGGCAGGACCGTTTCACGGCGGAGCAGGAGCTGGCGTCCAAGGTCGAACGGCTGCTCGTCGAGTTGGTCGAAAAGGGCCAGGCCGAAGGCGACCTGCGCGCGATGAATCCGCTATCGGCCTCCCGGCTCGTGCAGGCGCTGTTCGACGCGCTGACCCCCCAGCTCACTGTGAACCCGGATGAGATCTTGGAGTTCGCGATGATCGGGCTCTTGGCGGATTCCACCCGGTTGCCCGAAATACGTTCCGCCGCAGCCGCTTTGGATGTCCATATAGCCCGGCCCAGTATCTAAACGTTCCCTTTCCCTTGTCCCACAGCACTTTCCGTGCGATCTGGGCACCTGGGCCAAGTTAGCACGCGCAGGCCGCCCCGCACTGAATGCCCACTCGACCAACTTCGCCGCGCACACGTCTTGACAATCGGTTATCGACTGATAACCTTGTGCTTAGTTATCACCCGATAACCACACGCCATGACCAGGAGAAAACTCGCCATGACGCAGACGCTGAACGTGGAGTACGCCGAGCTGACGACAAGAGCCCACGAGGTGGAGGCCCAGCTAGCGGCCGTCCCACTCGAAAACGGCCAAGCGCCGTGCGCCCTGGAGATGGTCATCATGGCGGCCCAACAACTTGAGTTGTCCGCCGACAACATGCGGATTTACCTCGGGGCGGGTGACCGCGAACGGGGACGTCTGGCCCAGTCGCTGCGCAATGCCGCCGAGGCCTACCGGGAAACCGACGAGAAGGCCGCGGACGCTCTGGACAACGAAACGCCCGTGTCGGCGGTACGGCCAAAGTTCGCGGATCACGCCGGGGCTCCGGTGACGCTCACCGAGACGGCATCGCTGATGTCCGGGGCGCCCATCCCCTACTCCTCGGCCAAAGAGGCAGCGCAGCTGCTCGTGCGCGGCGACCAGGGCGCGTCGTTCCTCCAGTTCGCGGATGCCTGGACGGCGTATCAGCGCACGTTGCTGGAAGCCTGCTACCGGTTCCGGCCCTTCACCGAGTGGGACAGCGACGCGAGCCTCGTTGTCGAGCAGAACTTCGACCAGCACCGGGGCTGGCTGAATCACATGGCGACCTTGTGCGGCCAGCTGGCGAGCCAGGCCCGAAACGTGGTTGCCGCGCACCGCTGGGCGGTCCGGGAGCATCCCACCCTCGAGCAGATACGAGCGCTCGACGAGCGGTGGGTGGCGACCCAGAAGCTGCGGGGCTGGGACACAAACCCGTTGGGGAAAGCTGCGCTGCTGCGGATGTACGCGGAATACCAGGCGAAGTCGGAGGCAGTGCTGGCCGAATACGAGCGGAGGGCAAATCTGCCCTTGTCGCCGGTGAGTCCGCCGAAGCCTCCCAACGCCTACAAAATTGCTCCGCCACCCGAGTCCGGGCCAGAGCCTGGGCCGGGACCTATGCCTGGGCCACTGCCCACGCCGGATGACGGCCAGCTGCCGCCTGGCGGGATCGGGATGCCCGGCATGCCATTCGGCGGAATGCCGTCGATGCCGACCGACTCGCAGGTGACCGACTCGATGCTGAGCCAGAGTTCGAAGGACGCCCAGCGGTCCTCGGCCCTGTCGACGGGCGCGGGCCTCAAGCCGGCGTCGGTCGGGGGCGGCGGGGCCGGCGTGCCGACGATGCCTTTGCAGCGACCCCCGGGCTCCGGAGTGGCGTCCGGGTTCAGCGCGGCCCCCGGGGCCGCGGGCGCCGGTCGTGCGATCCCGGTCCCAGCCGCATACGCCGCGCTCAACGGGGGTGGTGGCATGGGTATGCCGATGGGCACCCCCGGTGGTCAGTCGCAAGCCGCCGGCAAGGGCAAGCGCGGGCCGCAAGAGGAGCAGGCGCTCTACACCGAAGACCGGGCCTGGACCGAGGGCGTTATCGGCCGACGGCGAGCTAGTTGAACGCAGGTTCCCGCCTGGTACTTGGCCTTTGAGCCTGAGACTGAAGTCGGCGCCGTCGCGGTCGGGCACAGTGGAGTGGTGAACTCGCGCTCCGCGTTGATTTGGTTGCTGGCGGTGGGCATGCTGGTCACCTGCTGCAGGAGCGGTACGGGCTCGCGCGCACCCATGACAAACCCGGTCCCCCCGCGCGCCAGTACACCCGCGGCTGAGCCCGCGACTGCCCCAGCGCCGGTCGTGGCCCCGGCCGGCAAGGTGGTCCCGATCGGCAACGCACCCGAAGGCATCGCTATCGGAACGTCGGGAATCGGAGCGGTCGCTGTGCGGAACCCCGACGGTGTTGAGCTGATCGACGCCGCTAGCGGTGCAGTGCGACAGACGGTTCCGACGGCGGGAGCTGCCCGGCACCTGAGCCTGGCCGGACCCGACGGGCCGGTGTTGGTGCCGCTGGAAGCTTCCAACGAACTGTGCGAGCTGACCCTGGCCGACGGCCGAGTGGAGTCCACCGCAGTGGGTGTGGGCCGACAACCGCACGACGCGGCCCGGACTGCCGGGGGAACGATCGTCGTCACCAATGAGCTCGGCGGCGGTGTGGTGTTCGTCCGCGGCGGCGCGGTGCTCACGTCACTTCCTGCCGGCCCGGTGCAGCCCGGCGGCGTCGCTGCAGTGGGCGACTACGCAGCGGTGGCCGACGTGCAGGGGAACGGGGTGTGGGTGTACGACGGATCGACTCGCCAGCAGGTAGCGCAGGGCCCGGTCGGCGCGAAACTCACTCACGCGGTTGCCCTGTCGGGCGATCTGGCCGCCTTCGCGGATACCGACGGAGGCGCGGTTTTCGTCGAGCGCATCGATCCGCAGCTCACCCAGGTCGCCAAAATCGACGCTCCGGGCAAACCCTACGGGTTGGCTTACGACGCGCGGCGCCGTCGCCTATACGTCACGCTGACCGCGTCCAACCTGATGCGGGTGATCGACGTCTCGGATGCGTCGAAGCCGCGGACACTCGGCGATGTCCCGACCGTACGACAGCCTAATTCGGTTGCCGTCGAACCACGTTCGGGCACCGTGTTGGTGACGGGCAGTGACCCCCAGAGCGGCAGCGGCTTGCAGATCGTCACCCCGGACCTCTTGCCGCCGGAATGAGCGGGCGCGCATCGCCCATCCTGCAATCCCGACGCAGAATCTTCGAGCGGATCGCGGTGAAAGCGGAGTTCACGGTGATCGGACACGTATTTGGCACGGCGGTCCAGATTGAGCCAAAAAACTCTCTGAGCTGAGAATATGTGTGTGGTCCCGGCTGGGATCGAACAAGGCGGATTAGTTTGCTAGTCTGGTGCTGTGACCAGCGAAATAAGGCCTCTGAACAGCCTTGATAGCCACCGGGTAAAGTAAATCTCATGCAATCTCGTATTAGCCGATATGAACGCATCTTGCACGTATCTTGCACGCCGGCGGCATCATGAGCGCGGGGAAGCGATCGTTCGGCGCCATCCGCAAGCTCCCCTCCGAGCGATACCAGGCGCACTACACCACCCCCACCGGCGCTGTCGTCAAGGCGTCGGGCACGTTCGCCGCCAAGATCCACGCCGAAGCCTGGTTGGTCGACCGCCGGCGCGAGATCGATGAGAACCGGTGGAACCCCGGCGCCGCGGAACGCACCCGCGAACGGGTCACCTTCGCCGACTACGCACAGACCTGGCTCGCAGGCCGCCAGGTCGGCGGCCGGCCGATCAAGGCGCGTACCCGAGCCCACTACGCCGGCATCATCGCCCGCGAGTTGAAGCCGGCATTCGGGCCGCAACTGTTGACCGCGATCACGCCGGCCGACGTGCGTAAGTGGTACGCGAAGACATTGGTCGACAAGCCGACGATGAGAGCGCACGCTTACGACCTACTGCGGACCATTCTGTCCACCGCGTTCGAAGACGAGTTGGTCGACGCCAACCCATGCCGCATCCGCGGCGCCGGTTCGGTCAGGTGCGTCCACAAGGTCACGCCGGCCAGCATCGCCGAAATCGAGACGATTGCCGCCAAAATGCCGGTGCGGCTGCAGCTGGCCGTCGTATGCGCGTCCTGGTTGGCGATGCGGCTCGGTGAAACCCTCGAATTGCGCCGTGGCGACGTCGACCTCGACGCCGGCGTAGTCCGCATCCGCCGCGCCGTGGTCCGCGCCGGTGGCACGCTGCAAATCGACACGCCGAAAACGGCCGCCGGCGTGCGTGATGTTGCGATCCCGCCGCATCTGGTCGAGCGGTTCCGCGACCACCTGGCGCAGCACACCGGCGCCGCCGATGACGCGTTGTTGTTCCCCTCTGGCGCCGATTCGACCCGCTGGCTGCAAGCCAAGGCGTTGTACAAGGACTACCGCAAGGCCCGCGCCGCGGCCGGCCGGGATGATCTTCGTTGGCACGACCTTCGGCACAGTGGCGCCGTCCTGGCTGCCACCGCCGGCGCCACCCTGGCCGAGCTGATGGCACGGTTGGGGCATTCGACGCCACAGGCCGCGATGCGCTACCAGCACGCCGCGGAAGGTCGCGATCGTATTGTCGCCGCGGCGATGTCCAAGCTGGCAGCAGCAGATTGAAATAGGCGGTAAAGTCACCCTCACGTAGGCCATAAAAGGGGTCCTCCGGTCTGCTGCGGCAGCGCGGGACCGCTCCGAAAAGAGAAACGGCTGAGCCACTGCTCGCTGCTCTCATTTCGGAGGACATCCTGTGAAATTCCCGCTGCTGCTCATCGCGGCGCTCGCCGCCTCTATCGACGCCGGCGCGAACCGCGCCACCCGGCGGCCGCAGAAGAAAGTCGCCACCGACGACCATTTCGTCAGTATCAGCGACGCCGCCGCCTATCTCGCCGTCGATCCGATGACCGTCCGAAACATGTTGAAGGACGGGCGTTTACGCGCCTGGACGCTGGGTCCGCGGGTGGTGCGGATCAAGCTGTCGGACCTCGACGCCGCGCTACAGCCGTACGGCGGTGGCAATGTCACCTGATGATGTGGGGGGCGCCCCGGTCAGGCCAACCGGAGCCACCACCACCGAAACCGAATCCGCCAGTCAGCAGATCTCAGATTCCACGATCATAAGCGCCGGCGGCGACGCACCATGATCGCCGAAAGCCACCTGGCGATGCTGGGCGAATCCGGAATCACTGCCGACTTCGCGATGGCCCGCGGCTACGAGACCATCACCGACCCCGAGCGCCTGGTCGACCTGGTAGACGGCCAGGGCATCACCAAGGCCGGCCGCCACGTCCCCGGCCTGCTGATCCCGCTGCGACGTGCCGAAGGGTCCACCTGGGGCTACCAGTACCGGCCGGATGTCCCGCGGTGCGACAGCAACGGCCGGCCACGCAAATACGAGACCCCATACGGGCAGCGCAACGGGCTCGACATCCCGCCCGGTGTGGCCGCCATGCTCGCCGACCCGAGCGTGCCGCTGTTCATCACCGAAGGCACCAAGAAGGCCGACGCCGGCGCCCTGAACGGGCTGTGCATTGTCGACCTAATCGGTGTCTGGAACTGGCTGCACACCAACACCGCCGGCGGCAAGATGGCGATGCCCGAATGGCGGGACTGTGCGCTCAACGGCCGCCGCGTGATTATCGCGTTCGACTCCGACATGACGCGCAACGACAAGGTGCAGAAGGCGGCCCGCGGGCTGGCCGGCTACCTGGCCACCAAAGGCGCCCGCATCGAATACCTGTGGCTGCCCGGTGACGACGAGAAAACCGGACTCGATGACTACCTCGCCGAGCATTCGGTCGAGGAACTATGGCAGCTGGTGAAGCCGGTGCAGCCGCCGCCGGTCTCCACTAGCTTTCTTATCCCCTCGAAAACCAGCGCAACCGCGCAACCGC
Organism: Mycobacterium numidiamassiliense; assembly: GCF_900157365.1. GTDB lineage: Bacteria > Actinomycetota > Actinomycetes > Mycobacteriales > Mycobacteriaceae > Mycobacterium > Mycobacterium numidiamassiliense. The sequence goes on from NZ_FUEZ01000004.1 coordinate 4,158,509, forward strand.
GCAGGTCAACCGAGGTTCCGGCGATTGCGCGGTTGCCCCGCATCCTCGACGCAGTGGCCGAGGAAGTGCAATGCGGCCTGGTCGGCGAGGAGCGGTTGGCGCAGACGCTCTACCTGGTGCTGACCTCGCGGCTGCTCGACAAACAGGTATCCGCCGGCGTCAAAGGCCACTCGGCATCAGGGAAGTCCTACACCGTCGAAACCGTGACCCGGCTATTCCCGCCCGAGGCCTACCTCGAATTCACGGCCATGTCGGAGAAGGCGCTCATCTACTCCGACGACGACTACGCCCACCGAACCCTCGTCGTCTACGAGATCACCGCTCTACGAGAAGGTGTCGAAGACGACATGACTTCCTACTTCGTGCGGTCGCTACTGTCCGAGGGCCGCATCGACTACCAGGTCACGGTGAAGGGCAAAGACGGTGGTTTCACCACCAAGAAAATCGTCAAGCAAGGTCCGACCAACCTGATCTTCACCACCACCAAGACACACGTGCACGCGGAAAACGAAACCCGCATCTTGTCGTTGGCGACCGACGACTCACGCGAGCAGACCAAGCGGGTGCTGCGCGAACTCGCCGACGAAAGCAACGGCGCCCGTGACCCCGAACCCTGGCGCGACCTACAGCGGTGGCTGGCCGACCAAGAGAACCGGGTCACCATCCCCTACGGCCGCCAGTTGGCGGAATTGATCTCACCCGTGGCCGTGCGATTGCGCCGCGACTTCGGTTCGCTGCTCGCACTGATCCGCGCCCATGCGGTGCTCCATCAGGCCAGCCGATCACGCGACGACGCCGGCCGCATCATCGCCACCCTTGACGATTACGACGTGGTCCGCGACCTGGTGGCCGACACCATCGCCGAAGGCGTGGGAACCATCGTCTCCGGGACGGTGCGAGAGACCGTGAACGCGGTTAAAGAGCTGGCATCCGCGCATCCGTGGGGCGTCATGGCCCGCGACATCGCTGCCTATCTGAACCTGGACAAGTCCAATGTGAGCCGGCGGTTAGCCATGGCCGCGGATGACGGCTACCTGGTCAACCAGGAGGACAAGCGAGGCAGACCTGGGCGGTGGGTGATCGGTGATCCGCTCCCGGGTTCCGATGGTCTGTTGCCGACCGCCGCGCAATTGCGCAACCCTGTTGCGGTCCCTGACCTGGGGAGTTGCGCGGTTGCGCCGGAATCTGACAGCAAGAAAGACACGAACGGCCAACCTCGCTGCGCGTGCGGCGAACCGCTGACCCAACCGGTGTCGATTGAGCGCGGAACCTGCGAAGACTGCCACCTTTTCGGCCCCGTAGAGAGGCAGGCCGATCGATGAGACCCGCCCGATGATCGCGCGACCGGCCACATAGACCACCCGCGGGAAAGTCCCGCGGGAAAGTCCCGCGGGGAGCAGGAAAGGGACAACGACATGAGCGACGACGAAAACATCGGCCCGATCGAGATGCTGAACCATCTGGCGGGACTGGCTGCCGACGTACCCGGCTGCGAACACTGCGACGCCGAGACCGATCTGGTAGCAGCAGCGGCCGGCACCTTCGGGCTCGCGGTGCATCACGACGCCGACTGCCCCTGGCTGGCGCAGCATGTGAGCGGCCCCGACGAGATGTATCACACCAAGCGGCATTTCAGCATGGAAGAATTGGCCGAAGTGAAACGGAAACTGAACGGAGACAACGACGATGAGTAAGAAAACCACCGACCCCGCAAGCCCGCTGTATCAGGCGGATATCACCGGTGTCGGGTTTTTACCCAGCGACAGCATGATCGATGATTCGATCGGAAGTGTTCCCGCCACAATGGATTACGCTCAAACCGACCCGCAGGTCGACGCCGGAACCGATATGGTCGTGCCAGCGCCGCTGCCAGGCAGCATCGCGACCCACATCGAACCCACCGAGAGCGACTACAACACGCTGTCCGACCACCGCTACACCATGTTAGGAGACGACTGAAATGACCACCCCCACACCAGAATCCGGTGGCGATTCGCCAGAGCTAGAGCCCACCGACGACCAGCTCCGCTCCGACGAAGCCAGACGGTACCGGCAGAAGCTCCGTGAAACCGAAGCTCAAGCAGCGCAAGTCATTCAGGACAACATCGATCGTGAGGCGCGGCTACAGGCGACCGAACGGTTGCTGGTCGACCAAGAGCTTGCCGGCAAGTTCGCGGACCCGCGAGACTTCTGGACGCAGACCGAGCTGACAGCGGTGCGCGACGAGTCGGGCGTCGTGGATCTGGCCATGGTCGCTCAGCGCGCCGACGAGCTGTTGTCCGAGCACCCGCACTGGGCATCACCGGACCCGCGGGTGCCGCAGCTGGCACCGACGAGCGCGGTCGGCGGCCAAGGGCTGATCGGGTTCGGCCCGCGCAGTGTGCTCGACGTCGACAACGTCATGCCGCAACCGGCGCGCAGCTTCGGCCAGTTCTTGACCGACGCGGCCAATGCGACACCGCCCCCCGACTGAAAAACCGCCAGCCAGGAAGGGGCATCAGGCGCGCGTGCGGTGGTAGCGTGAGACCAGCTTCCAGCGGAAGCGACCGCACCGGCCCGTGGCCAAGCGGTGTTCGTCTCTACCGTCGCGCTGTCGCGCGAGGTGTCCGCTGGGGGCTTTCTTCAGGCGCTCCTTGGCCTCCCCCAGTGGATATCTAGCGTTTACAGCGTTTGCTAATCCGTTGGGAGTTAAACCATGGCTTTGACTAGTGGCGTCAGTTCTGGCGCCGGAATTTTATCCGCCGAAGAGGTCGGAATTTTGGTAGTCCAACCGCTGCGATTGCGCAGCGTCGGGCTGCGAGTCAGCACCGTTGTCGAGACGATGCGACCGACGTACCGGTTCCCGATCGTGGAATCCGACGCGACCGCTGCGCTCGTCCAAGAGGGTTCTGAGATCACCGAGAGCGAAGCTGATTTGGGTCAGATTTCGGTGACCCCGGTCGGCATCAAGGCATTGACCACCGTCTCAAACGAGCTGATCGCAGATGCGGCCGAAAACGCGGCTGCCGCAGCGGTTATCGCGGACGGCCTGGTCAGATCCTTTGCCAGAAAGTATGACAAGTGCTTTTTCGGTGCCGTGTCGAACTTCGACGGCACCAGCGCGCCCGCCATGAGCGGACTGGAAAACGTTGCCTACCAGGCGGTCAACGTCGGTGCGCCGTACAGCAACCTGGACCCGTTCGCCAAGGCAATCAGCCTGATCGAATCAGTCGGCTCGGTGTGCACGTCGTTCGCCGCGTCGTTCTCCACCTGCCTGTCGCTGATGGAACTCAAGAAGTTCGGGGCCACCACCGACGTCGTGTCCAACGAGCCGCTGCTGGCACAGGGTGAAGGCGATGTGTCACAACCAGTGTCGCGCAACATCTTCGGCGTGCCGCTGTATAGCGCACCGGAAGGCACGATTGAGGACGGCGTCGTGTGGGCATTGGCGAGCGACAAGACGTTCACGGTGATGCGCATGGACATCAGCATTGTCGCCAACCCGTTCTCCGCGTTCAGTTCCGACAGCACTCAGATCCGCGGAGTCATGCGGCTGGCGCCGGGATTCCCGCATGCGGCGGCTGTCGTGAAAATCACTGGCGCCGTGCCGGGTTCGTAACAGACTGGCGTCCCGGTTCTTGTCCAGGGTAGCTCCGAGGACCGGACGCCGCACCCGGCTGGCTGTGCTTTCGCAAAGGTTTCCACAGCCAGCCGGGTGCCTCCAAACAGTAAGCAGGACAACGTATATGGCTTTTTGGATCATCGGGACCGGCCATCTGAGCAACGGACAGGACGACGACTGTGGCGAAGAAACAACGCAGACCCGCGGTGAAATGTGTGATGCCGCAGGGCGCTCGACGCCTCACGCTGGCACAGTTCACGGCCGCGTTGGATCGCGCTGAGCGTGAGTTCGGGTTGTGCCCCATCGCTGACGAGACGGATGCCGACCTCGCGGAGTATGAGGCCATTGGTTCGGCGTTCCTCAAGTTCGGCTGACGCATGCGAGCAGCCAAGGCGTGCGGAGAAATTGGATGTCCCGAACTGGTTCGAGACGGCGGTAGCCACTGCCCTGCCCACCGACGTGCCCAACCACGATGGGGCACCAGCCGCGCAGCACAAACAGGGCACAAGGCACGACGTGCCAGAATCCTCAAACGAGACCCATTGTGCCAGTTGCATTTAGAAGGCTGCACAGGGACATCGACGGTGTGCGACCACATCATCCCGCTTGCTGCTGGCGAGGCTGCCGGTGGTGTCGACACTGACGCGAATTGCCGTGGCGTCTGTGCCTCGTGTAGCCGCAAAGTCACGAGCCAGCAAGCGCATTGGTTCAAAGGTGACAACGTGCCCTGCCCATGGCAACCCCACACCACATCCGCCGAAGGCGACCCATCCCCGCCGAGACCATCCACACCGGCCCTCCCGCGCACCATCTGGATCGCATGACCACCACCGGACCCCCGCCACGGCAACCCCTACCCCGGTCAAAAATCGCTCTCGGCCAAACGGCTGATCTTGTTGCCCGCACGCATGAAACGCTGAAATCGTTAGGAGACCGCTATGGCGCATTGTGCCGAATCGCGCAGGGTACGACGCGACCTGGACAAACAACTCGCCGCGTCGGCTGCCGCGTCTGGCCGCCCGCTGGTGTGGAGTGCCCAGGATCGCGTGGTTTTGGATCTCATTTCGACCCAGATCGACCGAAAAAACGAGCTGTTTGCCGACCGGGCGGTGGCCGATGACATGAAGATCCGCGTCAAGATCAGCGCGGAGTTGCGGTTGCTTGAGGCCAGCATCGCTCGGCTGTTGAAGCAGGTGTCGACCGAGGTCCCCAGGCCGATGAGTCGCCGGTCCCAGAAGGCTCAGGCCGCAGCCCTCACCAGGTGGAACCATGGCGCTTGATCAAGGCGGCGGGCCCGGTTGGGCTGTTCCCGGCTACCAGATGCCCGTGGGCAGCTATGCCAGGTTGCTGCGCCGTCAGTGTGAGCGGGAGTGTGCACCCGACGCCAGGCATTTCGGCGAACCGGACTGGGCGAAGTGGAAGGCCGCCGGCGCGATCAAGGCCGCCACGATGTACGACGAGCGCTTGGCCGCCGCGGCGCCGATCGTCGTGGGCGCCATGGACTGCGGCATACGCGACAGCCGGGTCGCCGACACGCTGCGGCTGTATTCGGACGACTTCGCCGAAGTGGCCAGCGTCTACAGCGGTGAGATGGACGACGCCGGCCGTTGGGAGTTGGTCACGCTGGCGCCGCGGTACCGGCCGGCCCGTGCCTGACGATTCGGCCGCGGTCGACGCTCTACGTCTGGCGCTCGCGACGTTCGACACTGCCGGCACCGCCACGGTGATCGCCGAGATCCGCCACGATCGCGGGCACCTGATCGCGGTCGCCCTCGAATTGTGCGGCCTCCTGGAGGAAGCGATCGAGGAACACGACCGCGGTGGCGCCGTCGCCTGGATCGAGGCCCGGCTGCTGGTCGAGCTGGACGCCGGCGCCGGTACCGCCTAGCCGTGGCGGGAGTTCTCTAGAGCGGCTGATTGCGCTGCACGCAAGCCACGATCGTCTGACACTCGCTCAGGGTGAAACCCGTTGCCCCGTTGCTATAAAGCCTGTTCGCGATGGCCTCGGGTGGTTGGTTGCGGGCCAGCAGCTCGCTTACCGACTGTCCGAGGCTAAGCGCGTCGCTATCTGGAACGTATCCACCCAAGCCGCCTTTCACGCAGCGCAGGTAACCGTCCGCGTCGGCATGGGCAATTGGACACCCAGACACCGCGATCACCGCAGCCGTGATGGCGCATAGCAGCGCCCGATCCAATACGTCCCGGCGCAGAGTGCAGCTCACTGGTTAGATTGTTCGATCGCCTGGGCGACGATGATCAGTGCCTTTATCTGTGCGATCTTCAGCGCCTCCTCAGTCGTGTGCGGAGCGTGGGCATTCTCCTCAATCCCCTTGATGGTGTTGAGAACTTCATCGACCAACGCCATAACTATTCCTCCTTATCGTTTGCCCTCACAATGTGATGGTTTGGATGACCTCTTGAGGTTCGTCGCCCTCCACCCAACGCATCGTCAGCTTCAGTTCCGGCGGGCTCTGCGCGAAAACCCCCATGCGCCAATCCCTATGGGAATCCGCAAGCAGGTCGAAGGGTTGACGGTCGTAGAGGAGATCAACCGGTTCACTGCTGCCAACTGCGCCGTAGGGCCAGACACCTTCATAGACGAATTCGAATTGTTCGGCTGTGACGTTCTTGCTCTTGTTTTCAATGACCAGGCGGTCGCCCGTGCGTCGCGCACGCGGCACCGCATGTTCATGTTCAGCGCTGTGTCGTCGTCGCACACTCGGCGTTCTGAGTCCCATCTGAGTCACGTCGTCCTCGATTGCGGTGTGCACCTTGCGGGACAGATCGGCTAGATCGTCGTACTCCGCGAGAAGTCCCTGTGCCTGCAATTCGCTTCGGAACTTCTTCAGCGCGGCGAGCTGTTCAAGGTCGGCGTCACGTCTGATCGACTCATTAGAAAACCAGACGTGCACGTGCTTTCCGGCATCGATCGCGCGTTGAATCTCTTCAGCGGTGCCCGACACCGCAGCCGCGGTGGCCTGCCCGAGCCGACTGTCGAACAACCCGACCACTATGTCGGCGTCGTCTACCAAGTGCTTGTTGATGACGTCTTGGCCGGTGCCGGTGCCAAGTCGGGGCACAGCATCTGCCTTCCAGTCCCGCGGTAACAGAATGACCTGAGCAGATTTGGCCCGTGAGCCGTTCCAGCGGTGCAGGCTCTCCTTGACCGCCGTCACTGCCGCGCCGGTGTCTCCCGGTGTGGAGATCAAGACCTCTAGCACGTGCGCTTCAAACATGAACTACAAGTCTGACGGTCAGGTCCGACATTTTGCTAGGACCATCTTGCACGTATCTTGCACGCGGCTCAAAAATTGAGCAAAAACCATGTTTGACCTGCACTGATGGGGGTGGTCCCGGCTGGGATCGAACCAGCGACCTTCCGCGTGTGAAGCGGACGCTCTTCCACTGAGCCACGGGACCGGCGCCGAGGGGCGAACGAGGAGGAAGACTAGCACGAAACGGATGTCTCAGATCCCGCCACGTGCCTGTCTGGGTCGCGCGATAGCCTAGACACGGCCCACACCAAGAGATTTGTGCGGGCCTGCTTTCTTGGACTATCGTCGTCCTTCGCACCGGGCGACGATCTCGTCCGTTGCGCGCGGATGTAGCGCAGTTGGTAGCGCATCACCTTGCCAAGGTGAGGGTCGCGGGTTCGAATCCCGTCATCCGCTCGAAGGTGCAAGAGGCATCAATCCAGCGGTGGAGTGGCCGAGTGGTGAGGCAACGGCCTGCAAAGCCGTGCACACGGGTTCGATTCCCGTCTCCACCTCCATTTTTTGCTCCCGGCGCGATTAGCTCAGCGGGAGAGCGCTTCCCTGACACGGAAGAGGTCACTGGTTCAATCCCAGTATCGCGCACCAGAGTTTTAGCTGTTCAAATGCTATATTTAGCAAGGCTTAGCAAACGTCATGCAATAGGTATGCAATAGCACACTATGCTTCTGCGCTTGTGCCGTTGGCTCGATAGAGTGCGCGGTCCACCGTTCGCAGGCTACGGGCGCAGCGTTGGCTGATCCCCCTGCAAACCTTGACGTATTCCATGTAGGACGGATAGGGCTTCGGAGTCGGATCGGCAATCTCTCGGTATACCACCAAAGACTTGACCGCGCGCACGTCGATGACGGTGTGCTCTTCCGGTCGCCAAACCATCAGCAGCGAGGACGCCATCGGGACTCCAACACCGTTGAGCAGAGTCAAGATCCGATGCTGGATCGGCATCGGGGCGGCCAGAGCGGTACTGGTGATGTCGCGAATCATCTCGTCAGTATTGGACGCCATCGTCTGCCTGGCCCGGGGCTTTTCCACTCGCCTACGGCCATGAAGTCTTCGCGGTCATAGCACTTCCGCTGGCGCACCCGCGGGCCCACCTGGTTCAGCACTTTCTCATCCGCGTCTACCCGGTAGCGGCCCGCCCAGTAGTCAATCCAATTTGCATCAACTGCCATGTGCGCCGCCTCTCGCATGTCTGAAGTCGCAGAGCGAATCGAATCCCATGATGAAACCACCACGCACGTAGGAAATCACCTTGGTCGGGCCGAGCTTTGACCGAAGTGGCTCGAGCAATCGCCAGGTCTTCGGCCTGCCCACTGACATGCACAGCCGAACATGCCAACGCCTCCAGGTCGACTTGAAGCTTCCCTTCAGCCATCACCACCCCCGCGCCACAGATCTCCGAGTTAATGCCTCATAGCAATACCCAGTAACGGGTCGCAATTCACCACAGTTGACATCGAGGAACTGTCCGATTAACTGGAATTCGTCAACACCGCAAGACAACTCACGCCACGGGAGGCAGCGCAATGCAGATCCTCGCTGTCGCAGGCATCATCACCACCTTCGCCTTGCTCTGCGCGGCGATCTACTTCGTCGCTCGATCGCTGCAACGCCGGGGCCGTGACCTCACGTTTGTTGACCCGCGCTATCCGGAGTCCATGCAGGGCGTGCAGCCAACACCCAATATCGCGCCGCCGGGTCACCCGTACCCGGCTGACGACACCAGCCTTGCCGCCGACGACGGTAAAGATGCCCCGCCGCGGGGCCTGAATAGTCGATGAAGCTGGAAGCTAAGGCTTAATCCCTCAACCGTTCCGATTCGACCTCTCAAAGATTATTGTCCTGCCAGGACTCGATTCGATTTGATGGGTACATTCCAGTGAACGCACCACGTCGGGTGGCATCAGTCGTTATCGGCACCGCGATGGGCGTAGGCAGTGCCATCGTTGTCGCCATTAATCCGGGCGTGGGTGGGTTCGCCGTTGCGGGTCTGCTGATCGGTCTTACGGTCCGCTGGTTGACCAACAGGGCCTTCGATGCCCAACACCATCACTAAGCGCAGACGCCTCCCACACCACTAGTGCTGGCGCACAAGGCCTATTGCTTCTGCGCGCACACGCGCCAGCCCCAACCCTGTCCGACGTCATCCGGCAGCGGCCATCAGCACCGGCTGGTCGCGGTAGAGCGCCGGGTATAGCTGCTTGAGATCGTGCAGCTTGGGGATGTCGTTGATCGAGATGTAGGGATTCGAGGGATTCGAGTTCATGAAGTCCTGGTGATACTGCTCGGCGGGAAAGAACCCGAAATCCGGGGACACCTTCGTGACGATCGGGCCGGGAAAAACACCCGCCTTGGTCAGCTGAGCGATGTAGGACTCCGCGACCCGCTGTTGGGTCGGGTCCTGGAAGAAGATCACTGATCGGTACTGGGTGCCCTCGTCGGGACCTTGCCGATTGAGCTGTGTGGGGTCCTGCACCACCGAGAAGAAGATCCGTAGAAGTTGGCCGTAGGTCACCTGACTCGGGTCGTAGGTGATGCGCACGGACTCCGCGTGCCCGGTGTGACCACCGCTGACGTCTGCGTAATCCGCGGTCGTTTTGGCGCCTCCGTCGTACCCGGATTCCGCCGCGGTTACCCCTTTGACGTGCTGGAACACGCCTTGGACGCCCCAGAAGCATCCGCCGGCCAAGATCGCCGTCTCGCTTGTGCCGGACGCCGGTGTGGGTTCGTCGACATCAGGTGCCGGAACTGCGATCGAGCCCGCTGCCTCACTCCGGGGCGTCATCGCTGGATCGACACCAATGGACACCGCGACTGCGAGACCCAGCAGTCCAAGACGAGTCGCCAGGGTTACCCATCTGCGGGATGTGTTCATCGCCATCTCACCAGTGTCCTCCTCGCCGGGGCAGGCCGTCGGCTCAGTCCCAACGAGGCACACCGCTGGGCCACCGGCCCCTAATCCCCTCCCGCCACGAAGGGCCTTAGGGCCCTAGACAACGGCGTGAGGGCGACACACACTTGGGCGCATGAGCCGCGGACAGCCAATCATGGTGCCGTGGGCCTATTGGTGGCACCGCTATGTTCTCCGGCACCCAATGGCCGGACCACAAGAGGCAGGCCAGGTCGACATTTGGCACGACGAGGTGTGCGGGCGCCCATTTAACATGCTGGCGCGGCTACCAGTGGACGCGGCCGCCGCTCCAAACAGCGTGCAGCGGTCAGGAAGACAACAGACCCACGCCTGGGACTTCATAGCCGCGGCGATCCCCAATGTGCCCGACGGTGCGGGCTTTTTCGACAGCAGCGCCGCCGGCGGAATCAGCCATGTGGACGATTCGGCGCACCCCGTGACCAGGATCGTCACGCAGCGGGTGACCGCTGATCAGTTGCACCGCATGCGGGGGCATCTCCCCATGCCGATATTCATTTCCGATGGCAACGACCCGCAGGCTCATCCACATGGGTTCGAGACGCAGACCTCTCGAATGGTGTCGACAGTGAGCGTCCACGATGGCAGTTCGATCGGCGGCCGACAAATGATCACGGTCAGCTTCCTCGACGGGTCACCCGACCGTGTCCTGGAACCCAACGACGAGTTCGACATCCACCTGCTGATACCGGGTCCCGACCAGGCGCCGGGCGAATCCCCCGAATAGGTCCGCGGCCCAGTCAGGCATCACGCCAATTGGTCTGGGGGTATCGGCTCGGGCACGGTGTTCTGCTTGGTGGTCATGTCCCGGCATTCCCCGTAAATCGTGATCGATCCTCCCGCATTCTGAACCGGCGAGTAAGCATCGAATACCGCAGTGGCACCCTGCCTGCTCACCGCGGGGGAATGCGTGTGGAAGTCGCCCGGCCCTTGCCAGCCATGTTGTTTCAGCGTCGAGACCATCTGTTGAACCTCCGCTTGCGAAGCTTCGAGGGTCGGCGCGTGATCGTAGTCGAGTCCCACGATTCCCCGGAAAGGCGCGACGGCCTGGTCATTACAGGAGTCACGGCTGAAATGGCCCGAGACGCCTTTGAGTCCCAGAGTCGCGATGATCTCGCGTGCCGCGTTGATTACTTGCGCTTTGGACTCGTCCGGAGTCATCGGATGTGTCACCCCTTCGCTCAAATTCCTTATCGTGCTACAGGATTGGAGTGTGATGGCGAGCATCCCCGCCACCACGCAGGCAACCGCCGAACGCCACATGACCACGCCGATCCTCTCGAAGGTGTTCGCCGATGATTTCAATGGTAGTGATCCCGCGTCGGGGGGCGAAGGCTCTCGGGATCGAATTCGTCCGGGAGCCAATAGGTGCCGCGATGTTCGGCGGTCATGTTGTCGTGCTCGAGCGCGTCGCCGTGGCCGGATGCGATGTCGGCGATGCTGAACAATGATTCGTTGCCGGGCGTGAAGTAGGAACTGTGATCCTTCAACGGGAACGTCAGGCCGGGGGCCTCGGCCTTGAAGCGGGTTGAACCGAAGCCCTCGACGGCGGGGTCGTTACCCAGTCCGATCGTGACCCCCGTTCCGGGTAGATGCCCCTGAATGCCGCCGAGGTGGGTGATCGGGTCTGTCGATGCAGCGCCCACGTACACATGTCCCCCGCCGGGCAGGTGAAAGTCGGCGGCGCTGTGTGCCAGGTCGGTTCCCGGGCAGCCGACCAGGACGACGTCGTTGGCGTGCATGCCCGACCCGGCTGCCGCGTCGGCCACCGTGGTGGAGCCATAGGAATGGCCGACCACGGTCACATGGGAGCTGCCAATGCCGTGGGTTACCCCAAGTGCGTTCACATCCCCGGCGAGCAAACCGCCTCCGTCTCTGGCGAGCGTCGTCTGTCCAATTTGGGGGTCGAACGGGCTGTCAGGGGCGTGATACCCCATCCACACCAGAACCGAATCCGACTTGCCCGGATCGGCTCGTCGGGCTTCGTTGTAGAGGTTTCGCCCGTCCGTGTGGGAAAGGTAGCCGTCGCGAACGCTGCTCCCAGTCCCGGGCACCAGCACTGTGGTGTTGTCGGCTTTGTCGGGATTTCCGATCGCGATGGCTTCTCTGCCTCGACCGTCGAAAGCTTCGGGGTCGTAGGTCTGCAGGAACACCGGGTTTTTGCTGCCATCGGGATTGGTCCCGTTGACGTTGAGTCCATCGCGGGTCTTTGTCGCGTTGTTGTAGCGCGTGATCGCCGAGGGCGTGAGGCCATACTGCTCCGGGTGTTCGGTTACCTGGCTCACCGGAACGTGGTTTTTCGTGGCTACGCTTTCGACGCGGGCGATGTCATCGGTCATGACCGCCTGGTTCACGTTGTCGCGAGCGATGGTGTCAATGCCGTTGAGGTTGCCCAGCTCGGGCGGGTGCTGGGCGAGCAACTGATCCCGTTGTTGTTGGCTGAGCGAATTCCACCACCGCTTGACGTCTTCGGGGTTGGTGTTCGGCGGCGGGATTTGAATCTGTTCCGGCTTCCCCCCGGCGTCCACCGGCTCAAGTGGCTTGGGGTCGTAGCCGTCGGTGCGCAGGGTGGTCAGCGATCTCTGCAGGTAGTCCGAGTAGCCGTTGCGGAGCGATTGCAGTTGTCCCAGAGCCGATTTGGTGTCGTCGATGGCTTGCTGTTCGAGAGTGTCGATGAGGGCATCGACCGCGGATTGATCGGCGGCGCTGAGATGGCCCTGTTTCTCCAGCTCCACCGCTTGGCCGATTTCGCTGTCGATCTGCTCGAGCTGACCCTCCAACGTCGAGATCGTCGTGGCGCCGGCCCGCTGCGCTTCGGACAGGGCGGCGGCGATGTTTTCCAGATCTACCCCGATCTTGGGCAACTGCAGTGACTGCGCGCCAAGGGACTTGGTCACCTGCTGCACCTCGGCGGAGTCGTTGATCGGGTGCTCGCCGCTATCGTCTCGATTCCACGACGCCTCAAAACGACGACGGGCTGCGTCGAAGGCGTTGTTGGATTCGGTGGTGCAGCGGCCCGCAGCGTGAAAAGCCTCAGCCAAACCTGAAATCTGAGCAGGACGCCCAGCCTGGAGGCTGTTGTTGATGGCCCACGGGTCACTACCGGCTTCGGCAATCAACGCCGCGACGCTTATGTAGCGGAGTTGCACCACCCCTCCTGAGCATGCCCGCCAGCGCGGCCCGGCCGACGACGGCACGCATGCAAGAAGCCGCCGGTATCGATCAACATCGCCACCCCCACGCTGGCGATAAGGCTACTATCGCGGCTCAGGCCATCAATTCACATCACCGATAATTCCGGATGGGTGGTCACGGCCCGCCGCCGGGCGCCGGCATCGCCGACCAATTGAACGTGTGATGAACTTGCCCGGCGCCCCGATGCCTGAGAACAATGCGGCGAGGAAAATCGCTGACGTGAAGGTTCAGGTTTACGACAACAGCGCGTACGACCCCGATCCGATCGTGGTCAACCGCAGCGATGTGGCCGAGACGATCCGACCGTGGTTCCTCGACGCACCGGACGAATACCACCAGGCGATCCGCGATCTGCAACGCTCACTCGACGTCGCACCCCGCGACACGCTCGGCACGGATTCCACCTCCGGGCTCTGCGAGTATCTCGGCATCACGCTTCGGGTAGCCGATGTCGCGCCGGCCGCCCATGACATCACCATGGGCGAGCTGACACAGGACGAGATCGATACGGCCAGCAGGCTCTGCCGGTCCGAGGGAGTGCCGATTATGTACGCGGAAAGCGTGGCCCGGATCCTACGGGAAGTAGCCCGCAGACGGGCCGTCCAGTAGTTTCGCCGACGCAGATTCCTTTGTGCCGCATGGGATCCGGTTCGCCGACGAACTCGCGCCTGGTCACGGGGTGGGCGCGCGCGGCGGCGGAGTCCAGGTCTTGCCGTCCGTCGTCCACCCGCACGGCAGGTAGTCGTACCGCGGACCGTCGAATGTCAGGCATTTGGGTGCGTTGAACGGCGGCACAGGAGCCGGCGATTGGTTGTCAGCGTGAGCGACCACCCCGCCGAGCGTCACCGCCCCAACGGCCACGAGTATTGCTGCCAGTATTCGCATCGGAGGCCCTCCGCATGTGTCACCATGACCCGCCACTGTCGATGGTAGTCGTCAACTTAGGCGTGAACCTGCGGAATTTCTGCGACTTCGGAGGCCCACGGACTGATCTGGGGCCGATCAAGTAGTCGACGCCGGCACAGCCGACCCGTTGATCGGGCCGCAGCCGCAGCATGGCGATACGGCTTCCACAGGGAACATCGAGAATGGCTGCGCTGTATGGTATTTCAGCGCTGACGCGCATCGCCGTACGGATGCGATCCACGTCCGTGCCCGGCACTGCCCGGCCGAACCGCGGCGCCACGGCGGGACGCGCCACGGCCCAGTCCGTACGGAGCGTCCTGACGTATGAGTCTCCTATGTAAACCGCGCCTCGACATGAGACTTCAGCGCCCAGGCCGTGTCATTGATAGATGGCGAGGAAGGTGCCCGCGGCAGCGGTGCTAGGCGCGGCGGTCGGCGTGGCGCTGGCCTCAGCGCCGGCGGCGCACGCCGATGTCAAGGGCTACCTCAACTACCTGGCTTCGCACCACATCAACACCGCGCTCAATACCCCCAAGACCAACATCTACTTCGGTTTGCGGGTCTGCGAGCTGCTCCGCGGCGGCACCACGCCGGAGCAGATTGCGCAGGAGGCGGTTTCCACAGCTGACATGCCGGGGATCATCGGGGCGGCACAGCACGAGCTGTGCCCCGACACCTTGCACTGACGTCCTGCCTCGAAACCGGCGCCGCGGCTGCGGCGGCCCGCTCATCCAGTAATCGGTCGATCTGCTCGGTGCTCGGCATCCGGTCGCACAGCACACGCGCCACCCGCCAGGCGCGCGACAACAACCGAAGCTCGGCATCGATGGCCTCGAGGTTGCGCATTGGCGGAGCGTAGATCGGTACGGCGCGAAGCGCACTTCACCCTGCCGTGGGCCGTGTCAGCGCCGAACTCGACCAAACACCGAATTGCCAAGGATCCATTGAGAATTCATCAAGCCGGCAGCGGGAATCTGACGGGGTCGACAAACACCTGATGAGCAACAGGAGGAGAATATATCTCGATTAGCCAACATATTTCCGTCGCCGTGGTGCTCGCGTTTGGCGCCGTCGCTATGCGGCATGCGTCCCGCCGGGACGCTGCCACGGCTCCGCAGCGTCTAAAGGACAATCGGCGAAATACCCGACGGCTGAACCAGATTCGGCCGAGAAGCTCCCCGGTCACTGACCATACAGTCGGCGGAATGGGCCTATCCACTAATACGAATGCAGCCGGTCCGCATTGTTACCCGCATCGATTTCAGTAATATTCGGAAATGCCGTGAACGCGGTACGACGTTTGCACGTGAATTCCTTCCGCGACCGCTTGGCCGGCCAATATTTCAGGCAGGAGCTCGTGGCATGAGCCAACAACGCGATCAACGACAGCCGGCTTCAGACGTCGTCATCGAGTTGGACGAACCCGGCGAGATGTTCGCCGTCGATCAGCGCGGACTGCTGGACGGCGCACGCCGCATCGATACCGGCATCGACGAACTCATCGACCGGCTGCTCGCCCAGAAGACGTTTGACCGCAAGCAGCGCATCGTCTTGGACGTCGCCGGCGAGTGCTCGGATGAAGTGGGCGCCAACCTGGTGGAGTCGGTCCGTCGCTACTGCGAGCTGGCAATACGCCGAGCCAACCGCCAGCACGATCTGATCTGGCGCCAGGGCATGCGGTCGCTGGTGAGCGGCTCGCTGCTGTTTGTCGTCGGCATCGGGCTGTCGTATCTGTTCACCCGCCCCTTCGTCGGCGAGTTCGCCGGCGAGCTGTTCGGAAACGGCGTGTTCCTGGTCGTGGCGTGGGTCGGCCTGTGGTACCCGCTCGATGTGCTGTTTATTGCCCGTGAGCAGGCAAAACGCGAGGCCAGGGCGCTGAGGGCGATCCTGAAGATGCAGGTCGCCGTTCGCGCCCACAGCGGCAACGTGCACGCCACCGGTGCACCCGGATTCCCGAACAGGCCGCCCGGCGGATACCGATCTGTCCGCCTTCTCAGCTCGCGCATTCGCTTGAGGGGCGCCCCGCCAACCGGGGCACCGGGCGCGAGCTAACGCGCGTTGTCGCAGTTCAGACGGCATACTGCCGCTGGCTGTACTGATGCGTTGGCGGATCTTTGCCTGCTATTCAGCGAAGGCGAGCGTTAGGGTCACGTTCAAACAGGGCACTAGAGTGGGGTGCAACCACTTGGGAGGAGTTCACACATGGTCACACGCGCACTGACAAGACTGGGTGTCACGATCGGCGGTCTGGCGTTGGCGTTGGCCGCTGGAACCGGTACGGCATCCGCAGATCCAGACTTTGGTCCGATGATCAACACGACCTGCACCTACGACCAGGCCGTTGCGGCGTTGCGCGCGCAGAATCCGATGTTCGCGAGCTACCTCGAGCAATCGCCGCCGAATGTGGCGTTCTTGCATCAGTACGTTAATTCGACGCCGGACCAGCGGGTCCAACTACTCCACCAGGTGGAGCACAACCAGGGTGCGCAGCAGGCGTTCCCGATCTTCCAGCAGATGTTCACCACCTGCAACAACTTCTGATCAAGGATTGCGCCAAAGCCGTTGCACGGCCGGCGCTTTGACGACGCCTCGACCGATGCGTTCACGCAGACGAACGTAAGCCCGGCAAATTAGCCGGGCTTACGCTTGACTGAAATCTGATGGGCCGCGCTTAGAGCGGGTCGTTGTCCATGTCCGGGCAGAACGCCAGGACTGCGGCGGCGGCGATCACATTGGCTTGGCTATCCGTGTATCCGAGGCCTTGGATCCGCTGCACGGCTTCTTGCCCAGGCAGGTTATTCCGCAGTTCCTGGCACAGCGTCGTGCCGATATGGACGATCTTGTCCTGGTTCGCGTAACTGATGTGATGCGAACTCAGTGTGGACAGATAATCGGACGTGCTGTCGGCGTGGGCAACCCCGGGCGCGAAAAAGAGCACTGCGGACAGGGCGGCCAGCGACCCCAGTACTGGTTTCATGCGCGGAGCATAAGACGATAGCCTTACGATTCAGTGAACTGCGGCTGAACGGACGGCCCGCGCACGGCCAACACACCGAGCTCTTGAAGCTGGTGACGGGGCCTTTTTGGCTAACCAGGCAATTTTGACCAGACCGAGCGAAAATCAGCCTCTCCTGCGGTCGCTCCGGGGCGGCGAATGTGTCAATCTGGGCCGTATTCCATACTTTTATGACTGCCGGGGCATGCGCGGCGACACACGCTTCGGCAAATGTTTTCAGCCCTACGGTGAGGAACTGGATTGACGTCGAACCGATTTGCCACGATGCTGAGCGCCGCGGCCATCAGCGTGGCGATGGTGTCGGGGTGTGGGGGAAGCACGACGACCAGCGACCCCTCGGAAAAAACCAGCTGCGGGGGCAAGAAGATGCTGACTGCCAGCGGAGCGACCGCCCAGGCTAAGGCGATGGATCACTTCATCTACGTGTTCGAAGAGACCTGCCCGGCCCAGACGGCGAGCTACGCCGCCAATGGCTCGGCGACCGGGATTAGCGAATTCATCAGCGATAAAACGGATTTCGGCGGGTCGGACGCCCCGTTGGACCAGGGCCAGTCCGATGCGGCCCAGAAGCGCTGCGGTTCGGCGGCATGGCACCTACCTTTGGTGTTCGCCCCGATCGCAATCGTCTACAACGTCAAGGGCCTGAGTTCACTGAACCTCGACGGTGCGACGACGGCGAAGATCTTCAACGGGGCCATCACCAGGTGGAACGATCCCGCAATCGCGGCGCTCAACCCCGGCGCCGCCTTGCCCGTCGCCCCGATTCACGTCGTGTTCGGCAACGACGAATCCTGGACTACCAACAACTTTCAACAATATCTTGATGCCGCGTCCAACGGCGCGTGGGGCAAGGGTGCCGGAAGGAAATTCAACGGCGGCATCGGTGACGGCGCCAAGGGCAACGACGGCACCGCCGCGGCCGTCAAAGCCACCGACTCCTCGATCGGCTACACCGCCTGGGCGATCGCCCAGGCGAAGACGTTGACCACGGTCAACATCGTCACCTCTGCCGGCCCGGATGCGGTGGGGATCAGCACCGACTCGGTGGCCAAGACGATTTCCGGAGCAACCGTCAGCGGGCAGGGCAACAATCTGGTCCTCGACCCGCTCTCGTTCGACAAACCGAGCCAGCCCGGCTCGTATCCGCTGGTGCTGACGACCTACGAAATCGTCTGCTCCAAATACCAGGACAGTACTGTGGGTACTGCCGTCAAGGCCTTTCTGGAGAGCGCGATCGGTCCCGGCCAAAAAGGGTTGCAGGACAACGGAAATATTCCTCTCCCGGATGCGTTCAAGTCGAAGTTGTCGACTGCGGTGAACGCCATCGATTCGTAGGTAGTCGTCTGTGAAATTTGTGGCGGCAGGATACGGCAGCCGCGGCGACGTCGAGCCCTTCGCCGCCGTGGCCCGAGAGCTGCGGGAGCGGGGCCACGAGGTGTGCCTGGCGGTTCCACCCGGGATGATCGCCTTCGTCGAGTCCGCAGGGCTTGCCGCGGTTCCCTTCGGGTCGAATACGCCGTCGAGCATGGACCCCACCGACGTGGTGCGGCGGGTCATGCAGCTGTGGTCGGAGTGGGCCGAGGCGTATAAGGCGCTGGCAGTTGAGGCGGACCTGCTGTTGGCGGGCAAAGGCGAGCAGGGGCTGGCCGCCAATGTCGCTGAGTACTACGGGATTCCGCTCGCCACACTGCATTTCTACCCCGGTGACTACGCGACGCTGGGGGGCGTCATCGGGGGCTTGGCCAAGCAGGCCGAAGACGCTCAACGTCGCGAGCTGGGCCTGCCGGACGGGATAGACCCCGCAGAACAAACCCTGGAGATCCAGGCCTACGACGAGCTTTGCTTCCCTGGATCGGCCGCCGAATGGGCGGAGCAGGGCCGGCGACGCCCCTTCGTCGGCGGCCTGACGCTGGACTTGCCGACGCACGCCGACGCCGAGGTGTTGGCGTGGATCGCGGGGGGAACGTCACCGATCTACTTCGGCTTCGGCGGCGGCGTGAGTCTGCCGTCTCCTGTCGAGACCGTCGCCGTCATCACGGCGGCCTGCGCGCAACTCGGTGACCGTGCGCTGATTTCCCTTGGATCGCATGACATGTCGCAGATTCCGGTGGCAGACCACGTCAAGGTCGTCGGCGCGGTGAATCACGCGGCGATTTTCCCGGCCTGCCG
Source organism: Mycobacterium numidiamassiliense (assembly GCF_900157365.1). Lineage (GTDB taxonomy): Bacteria > Actinomycetota > Actinomycetes > Mycobacteriales > Mycobacteriaceae > Mycobacterium > Mycobacterium numidiamassiliense. The sequence continues at coordinate 4,177,597 of NZ_FUEZ01000004.1, forward strand.
CGCGGTCGTCCACCATGGGGGCGCCGGCACCACAGCCGCAGGCATGCGCGCAGGTATCCCCACTTTGATCCTGTGGATCGCGGTCGACGACCAGCCCATGTGGGCGGATGCCGTCACTCGGCTGGGGGTGGGCGCGGGTCGCGAATTCTGGTCCACCACATTGGATTTACTCGTCGCGGACCTGCGCTCCATCCTCACTGAAGAATGCGCCGCCCAAGCTCGTGAGTTGGCCACCAAGCTGACCACACCTGCGGAAAGCGTTGCCCGTGCCGCCGATCTGCTGGAAGACGCCGTCCGCTCGGGCCGCTGATCGGCGACGCACTCAGGAAGGCAGGCCCGCCTTGATCGCCGCGTCCTGCTTGCGGGCGACGTCGAGGATGAAGTCCGAGGGCACCGGATCGCCGGCCGGGCTTTCGAACTCGATGTCAACGAAAGTCTTGCCCTCGGTGAACATGATGCTGCCCTTCGCCTTCGGGCCGTCGGGCTTGTTCGTCGTCCCCACGGCCATGGTGCCGCCGTTGCCGACGTCGACCGGTGTCGGCGTTCCGCCGCGCACGCCCAGGTCCGGGTCGGTAAGGGTCGACACGCTCAGGTCGCGCGCCTGTGTCGCGGCACCGGCGTCGGGATAGACGTTGATGGTGTCGTTGATCGTGCGAGCACCGCCCTGATTGCCGAACAGTCCACTTACGCCCGCCGGGCTCGGGATTGGCACAGTTTGCACCAGGGTGAAACTGTCGCCCGGCACGACGATATCCGTTGCCTTGATCAGCAATTTGCTGTAGTCCGACGGCTGGGCGGCGGCGCTACCGGACGTCGATGCCGCCGACGACGTGGCCGACGAAGCCGGCTTGGACGACGTCGATGACGACGACGGGGTGGACGACTTGTCGCTTCCGCACCCCGTCACCGCGACACCAATCGCCAGGGTGGTCACCGCCCAACCCGCTGCCAGCACCGAGATCTGCTTCACCATTGGCTCCTCAAAAAGTCCGTTTAGCGTTTGCTGCGTCTCGGGAAACATAGCGGATTCGGCAATGGCGTGGAGGATTAGTCGCGCATTGCTGTGGTCAGCGTTTAAATCGCTCGCGCAACTGTGGGTCGTTCTCCCACCACAGTCCCGACGGCGCCGCCTCGTCGCCGACGGCCCGCTCCGCGGTGTCCAGCTCGGCGTCGACCACGACGGCGTGCGCGCGTTCGTCACGCGACAGCGCGCGCATCAACAGCAGCACGAACGGCACCCCGACCACGTCGCCGAGGATCCATAACACGCCCGCGCCGATGGTCTGGTCCAGCCGCTGATCCGGGCCCCAATCGCGATGCAGCGCAGCGTAGTACGTCGCTGCGATCAACGAGCCCTGCCAAATGACCAATCCCAGGACCCCGTCGCCGAGGGTTTCGGCGACGCTGATCAGCAGCGAAAGGAGCTGAGAGTACTTGCGCGGAACGGGATCCGTTTGCAGTCGGGCGTAGAAATATCCAAAGCCGATGATCACCAACGCGATTCGGGTCGATGCACCGATCCATTCGCTCTCCAGGGCCGCGGTGTACCAGGGCGTCAGGTAGAGCAGCCAAGGGGTGGCAAGCATGGCCAGAGACGTCGTCAACGGGTGCGCGAACACGCGGGCCACCCGGTTCGCCAGCAGTCGATCAAAGCGGTCGCGGCCGTCCGAACTCAGTGCGTTGCGCAGCACGGTCAAGGGTTTGCCCTGAGCCAGGAAGAAGGGCACCAGGTACAGCAACAGCAAGACCTGCAGGGCCCGCACCCAGAACAAGATGTAGGCATAGGCGCCGATCGCGCTGACGGTAGCCACCGCCCACAGCACGAGGCCGATGCCAAAGCAGCTGGCCTGCAGCGGAGTAACGCTATCCCGGCCGCGCCGGTAGCACCACACGTAAGCGCCGGCGACCAGGACGATTACCAGCGCCGAGCTCGGGTCCAGTTGCCAAGTCTGAACCAGCGCGCCGACGGTCAGCGGCCCCGGATCGACAGGCATGAATTCGAGATCAGCCGCCCGGCTGGGGAGGCCGACCCTCGCCGGTCAGGTAGTGGGGGCAGTACGCGTTGGCGGCGATCGCCGTGAATCTGGCAGCACCGTTCCCGCTGAATCCCGGGTTGCGTAGCTGCAGGTTGTTGACGATATTCGTGTCCTGCTCGCCGCTGTCCACCAACTCACACACCGTCTTGGCGGCCGAGATCGCGGCGGCCGGGTCCGAATAGTTCAGCCCGGCTTGTTTGAGTTGGGCCAGGAAATCGGCGTCCACGGCGGGGTCCGAAGTGGGGCTGGGGCTGGGGCTTTGGCTGGGGTCGGCGTACGCCGGCGCGGCCAGGCCGACCGCGGCGACGACACTCAGCAGCATCGGTAGGCGCCTCATAGCTCCGTGATTCTTTCAGAGTTACCCCGGGCACGCATCCCCCTAGCCGATGGGCGCCACAGATGGTGTTGGCTAGATCGACGTGGCCGCCATCATCGTTCTCGACGTCTTTCTCGGCATCATCGCTTTGGCCGGGCTGATCATCGTGTGGAATCAGCTGCGAGCCCAGTTGCATAAACCGGGCGCCACGGGCGTCGTCATCACGATTGACCGGCTGACGCCGCGGCGCAAAGGCATTGCTCGCGTCGAGGTGACTCTGCGCATGGTGGGACCGGCGGTGCGCTACGAGGTAGCACTCGACCTGGAAGCCGATGGCAACCGATTCGAGGCTTCGACACCGAAACCCGCGACACGTCCCTCGATGGGCTGCGACGACGAAGAGGTGTCATGGAGTGTGGAGATCGCAGAAAACGACCTCGGCGGCGTCTGGGTGATCGCCTCGTGGATCGACCCGCACCACGCTCGCCTGCGGATGGCGGCGCTGGCAGCGAATCTGCACACGCTGGAAACCTATGAATGGAAGTGGGCGGCCGATTGGCGTCTGTCGGCGGCCGGTCACTGGCGCCGGCGCCGGACCCCGACGACACCCCCACGCACCGTTCCGGGGATGGGCCCGCTGGAACTGGGGCGCGCGCCAGGTCGGGGGCTAGCGCAGGTCGCCGCCGAGGCCGTGACGGAAACCAGCGAGGAACGCTAGCCGTTGCTGGCGGGCGTTGCGGGCGCGGCGGGCGCTGGCGGCAGCTTATTGGGGCAGTACGCGCTGGCCGCCAGCGCAGTGAACTTGGCGGCGTTTTCCTGAACCAGTCCCGGGTTTTCGGCCTCGACGGTCTTGACCACATCGGCCATCTGCGTGCCCTCGTTGACTGACTGGCAGACCCACTTGGCCGCAGCGATGACCTTGCCCGGTTCCTTGTACGTGACGCCAGAGGCCTGGAGCGCGGCGAGGAATTGGTCGTCGGCGGCATCGGCGTACGCCGGCGCGGCCATGCCGATGACGGCGGCCAGGCTCAACAGCATGAGGAGCGATTTCATAATCCACAAATGGTCGCAGAGCGGCCCTCGGCGCGCATCTCTTCGATGATCCACGTCACGATCGCGGCGAAAAGCCCCCGCCGCCTGAGTCGATCGACCCCTCCCCTGCATGTCGCCGCGTGTGCGATTATGCGTAGATCCCCTGCACGGGCGACTAGGAGGCAAAGAGGTGGCGAAGATGCACCGCTGGCTGATCGTCCTGTCCACCTTCCTCGTGGCCGCCGCGGGTGCCACCGCTGCCGGCGTCAGCGCGCCGCGCGCGCACGCCGGGGACGCCCCGATCGGCCACATCGGTGACACGCTGCGGGTGGACACGGGCACCTACGTCGCGGACGTGACGGTCAGCAGCGTCGCACCGTGCGATCCGCCCCCCGGATTCGGCTACACCCGCGAGGGCGTGCCGATCAAGAGCTTTCCCGGCAGCACCGCCGACCGAGCCGACGTGACGGTCCGCGCGATCCGGGTGCCCAATCCCTACATCATGGCCACCAGCTTCAGCTTCGACGGCGTGACTCCCTTCGCCGACGCATACAAGCCGCGAGCCTCCGACGCCCCCGACGCGTTGGACGCCGCGCTGGGCAACGCGCCCAGCGGAGCGATCGTGCGCGGCGGGGTGTATTGGGACGCCTATCGCGACCCCGTCTCCAACGTCGTTCTGCTGGACCGCAAGACGGGCCAGCACCTCGCTCAATGGAACATGTGACGCGAACGGTCCATCTCGCCACGATCGATTCCGTCGATCCACACGAACTGGCCGGTGTCGCCGCGCGCACCTTTCCGTTGGCGTGCCCGCCCTCGATCGCGCGGGAGAACGTCGCGTCGTTCATCGCCACCAACCTGACGGCCACGCGCTTCACGGAGTATCTGACCGATCCCCGGCGCGCGATCCTCACCGCACAGCAGGACGGCCGAATTGTCGGTTACGCCATGCTCGTCGACGGTGTCGACGATGACCCAGACGTCGCGCGAGCGGTCGACATCCGCCCGGCCGCTGAGCTGTCGAAAATGTACATGCTGCCCGATTACCACGGTGACGGGTGGTCCGCGACACTGATGGAACACGCGCTGGCCACCGCAGCGCAATGGCGCGTGCGCTCCGTGTGGCTGGGCGTCAATCGGGAAAACCAACGCGCACAACGCTTTTACACCAAGCACGGATTCCGGATCAACGGCACCAGGACGTTTCAAGTGGGTGACGACCTGCGCGAACACGACTACGTCATGATTCGCGAGGTGCCCTAACCCCCGGCGGTCAGCGCCAGGAGCCGGGACGTAGCCCGCAGGTACTTCTTTCGGTAACCACCGGCCAGCATCTCGGGGCTGAAGATGCTGTCCAGCTTCGCCCCGGAACCCACCACCGGAATGCCTGCGTCGTAGAGCCGATCGGTCAACGAGACCAGCCGCAGCGCGACGTTCTGGTCATCGATGCCATGCACGCCGGTCAGGAACACCGTCGTCACACCCTCGATCAGGCTCAGGTACCGCGACGGATGCATGGTCGCCAGATGCGAACACAGCGCATCGAAGTCGTCCAGCGTCGCCCCGGGCACGCCGTCGGCGCGCGCTTGCACCTGCTCGTCGGTCAGCGGCTGGGGCGCGGGCGGCAGGTCGCGGTGCCGATAGTCGGGTCCGTCGATCCGCACAGTGGTGAAAATGCTTGCCAGCGTGTTGATTTCACGCAGAAAGTCCTGGGCGGCGAAGCGGCCCTCGCCGAGCTGCTCGGGCAGCGTGTTGGAGGTGGCGGCCACCGACACTCCCTTGTCGACCAGCGCCGAGAGCATCCGCGAAATCAGCGTGGTGTTGCCCGGGTCGTCGAGTTCGAATTCGTCGATGCACACCACCGTGTAATCGGCCAGCAGGTCGATACACTCCGCGAAGCCGAATACCCCGGCCAGCTGAGTCAGCTCGCCAAAAGTGGCGAACGCCTTGGGATTTGGGGAATCCGGACCGTCGCCGGGCATTTGGTAGTAGGCCGAGGCCAGCAGATGCGTCTTACCCACGCCGAATCCGCCGTCCAGGTAGAGCCCAACGCCGGGTAATACGGCACGTTTGCCCAACAGCTTTCGCCGGCCCGCCCTGCGCTGCACGGCCTGCTGGCAGAAGTCCTGGCATGCGACGAGCGCGGCGGCCTGGGTCGGTTCGGCCGGATCGGGGCGATAGGTCGCGAAGCTGACCTCGGCGAACGTTGGCGGCGGCTTCAATTGAGCGATCAGCCGTTCCGGCGACACCGTGGGATGGCGATCCACCAGACGCGCTACGCGGCCCCCGTGCATGCAGGCACTGTATCGGCGTGCTGCAATCAACCTCATGCCCGACTCTGAGGCCGCCGCAGGCGTCGAGACCTCACTGACGCTGCTCGGCTCGGTACGCGAACTCGACGACGGCGAACTCCCCCAGCTCTACGCCTATCCCGAGCGGGAGGGGACATGGTTGCGGGCGAATTTCATCAGCAGCGTCGACGGCGGGGCCACCACCGACGGTAAATCCGGCTCCATGGGCGGGTCGGGCGACCGCCTCATCTTCAAGCTCTTGCGCGGGCTCGCCGACGTCATCGTGGTCGGCGCGGGCACGGTACGCATCGAGGGCTATTCGGGGGCGCAGCTCGGCGTCGCCCAGCGCCAGCGGCGGCAGGCCTGCGGGCAAACCGAAGTTCCCCAACTGGCCATCGTCACCAAATCGGGCCGGCTGGACCGGGATATGCCGGTGTTCACCCGGACCGAGGTGCCTCCCCTGATCCTTACCTGCACGGCGGCCGCCGACGAGACACGCCGCCAGCTCACCGACCTCGCCGAGGTCGTCGACTGCTCCGGCAAGGATCCCGGCGATGTCGACGAGGCCGCCGCGCTGGCGATCCTGCGGTCACGGGGACTGCATCGCGTCCTCACCGAGGGCGGACCGACGCTGCTCGGCTCGTTCATGCAGCGCGGCCTGCTCGACGAGCTGTGTCTGACCATCGCGCCCTACGTCGTCGGCGGCCCGGCGAGGCGCATCGCGACGGGTTCCGGCCAACTGCTGACCCGGATGCGTTGTGCTCACGTGCTGACCGACGACGCCGGCTATCTGTACACCCGCTACGTCAGGGCCTAGCGCGTGACGACGGGGCAAAGCCGCGCCCGGTGGCTACTGTGGTCGGCATGAGTCGGCACGCCATGTCCGCCACGGCCCTGGTCGCGGCGGCCTTATCGGTGAGCACCGTGCTGGCCGGCTGCGTCCCGGGCCTGGCCGCGGACCCGCGCTTTGCCACCAACTCCGGCGCCCGGCCCCAAGGCGTGGCCCCGTCAAAGCCGCCGCCCAGCGGACCGCCGCCGATCGCGGCGCCGAAGAACGACCTGTCCTGGCACGACTGCACGTCGAAGATGTTCTCCGACGCCGGGGTTCGTTCGGCCCCCGACGTCGCGCTGGATTGCGCGAACTACGACGCCGACCTCGACCCCGTCAACGGCGGAGCCGGAACCGTCAGCATCGGGGTGGTCCGCGCCAAGTCGAGCCGTACCCCGAAGGACGCCGGGCCGCTGGTCTTCACCACCGGCTCCGACCTGCCGTCCTCGACGCAGCTGCCGGTCTGGCTGACGCGGGCAGGCACCGACGTGCTGCAGACGCACCCGGTGGTCGCCGTCGACCGCCGCGGCATCGGCTTGTCGAACCCGATCGACTGCCGGGACCGCTCGGATCGCCAAGTCATGCGGGATCAGGCGCAATTCCAGCCCGGCGACGACCCGGTCGCCAACCTTTCCGACGTCTCCAACAACGCCACCAGCAGCTGCACCGACGCGATCGCACCGGGCGACAACGCCTACGACGACGCCCACGCGGCCTCCGACATCGAGCGGCTGCGCAGCGTGTGGGATGTGCCCGCGGTCGCGTTGGTCGGGATCGGCAATGGCGCCCAGGTCGCGCTGGCCTACGCCTCCTCGCGTCCCAGCAAGGTCGCCCGGCTGATCCTCGACTCCCCGGTTGCGTTGGGCACCAACGCCGAAGCCGTCGCCGAGCAAAAGGTCAAAGGCCAGCAGGCCGCGCTCGACGCGTTCGCCGCGCAGTGCACAGCGGTCAACTGTGCGCTGGGTCCCGATCCGAAGGGCGCCGTGAGCGCGCTGCTCGCCGACGCCCGCGCAGGCAAGGCTCCCGCCAACGCATCGCTGGCCGAAGTGGCCAACGCCATCACGGTCGCGCTGGGCTTTCCCTCCGGCGACCGCGTCGGCGCCACCACAAGCCTGGCCAGCACACTCGCCGCGGCACGCTCCGGCGACGCCGGCCAGCTCACCAACCTGATCAATCGCGCGGACGCCGCCCTGGACAGCGACGGCCAGTTCGTCAACGGCTGCAGCGACGCGATCAACCGGCCAACCCCGGACCGGGTCCGCGAACTCGTCGTCGCGTGGGGCAAGCTCTACCCCCAGTTCGGCACGGTCGCCGCGCTCAACTTGGTCAAATGCGTGCACTGGCCGACGAGTTCGCCGCCCGCACCGCCGAAAGATCTCAAGATCGACGTCGTGTTGCTGGGCGTGCAGAACGACCCGATCGTCGGTTCCGAAGGAGTCGCCGCGACCGCGGCCACCATCATCAACGCCAACGCGGCCAGCAAGCGGGTGATGTGGCAGGGCATCGGCCACGGCGCCAGTGTCTATTCGCCGTGCGCGGTCCCGCCGCTGCTCGGCTACCTCGACAGCGGCAAACTTCCCGGAACCGACACGTACTGTCCCGCCTGACACTTGAGCCTGGACTGCGGTGTACGGTGCGCTGGTGACGGCAGCTGACTCGACTCGATCCGGCCTCCGCGACTGGTTGCTGGCCGCGTTCCGTCCCCTCTCCGGCCCACCGAGCACGGCGACGATCCTGCGGTCGGCGCTATGGCCGGCGGCGATTCTCTCGGTGCTGCATCGCAGCATCGTCATCACCACCAACGGCAACATCACCGACGACTTCAAGCCCGTGTACCGGGCGGTGTCGAACTTTCGGCACGGCCTGGACATCTACAACGAGCACTTCGACTACGTCGACCCGCACTACCTGTATCCGCCCGGCGGCACGCTGCTGATGGCGCCGTTCGGCTACCTGCCGTTCGCGCCGTCGCGGTACCTGTTCATCCTGATCAACACCATCGCCATCCTGATCGCCTGGTATTTACTGCTGCGGCTGTTCGACTACACGCTGTCCTCGGTGGCCGCCCCTGCCCTGCTGCTGGCCATGTTCTGCACCGAGACGGTGACCAACACGCTGGTGTTCACCAACATCAACGGCTGCGTGCTGCTCGCGGAGATGCTGTTCTTGCGCTGGCTGCTGGACGGCAAAGTCCGACATCAGTGGTGGGCCGGCCTCGTGATCGGGCTGACGCTCACACTCAAACCGCTGCTGGGGCCGCTGCTGCTGCTGCCCCTGCTGAACCGCCAATGGCGAGCGCTGGTACCGGCCATCATCGTCCCCGCCGTCATCAACGCGGCCGCATGGCCGGTGGTGCCCCACTCGAAGGACTTCGTCACCAAGACGGTGCCCTACTTCCTGGGCACCCGCGACTACTTCAACAGCTCGATCGAGGGCAACGGCGTCTACTTCGGACTGCCGACCTGGCTCATCGTGTTCTTGCGGCTGCTGTTCACGGTGCTGGCGATCGGCGCGGTGTGGCTGCTCTACCGCTACTACCGCACCCGCGATCCGCGCTTCTGGTTCACCACCTCGACCGGTGTGCTGTTGCTGTGGTCGTGGCTGGTGCTGTCGCTGTCTCAGGGCTACTACTCGATGATGCTGTTCCCGTTCCTGATGACGGTCGTGCTGCCCAACTCGCTGATCCGCAACTGGCCGGCGTGGCTGGGGATCTACGGCTTCATGACGCTGGACCGCTGGTTGCTGTTCAACTGGATGCGCTGGGGCCGCGCGCTGGAATACCTGAAGATCACCTACGGCTGGTCGTTGCTGTTGATCGTGACGTTCACCGTGCTCTACTTCCGCTACTCCGACGCCAAGGCCGACAACCGGCTGGACGGCGGGATCGATCCGGCCTGGCTGCCGGCTAAGCCGGAGCGCGCTAACTTGGAGGCATGACTTCCTCTGACTTGTCGCCCGCCAAGGTGCAGTTGTCCGACGACGAGTGGCGCAAGAAACTCAACCCGCAGGAGTTTCAGGTGCTGCGGCGCGCCGGCACCGAGCGACCGTTCACCGGTGAATACACCGACACCAAGACTCAGGGCATTTACGAATGCCGGGCCTGCGGGGCCGAATTGTTCCGCAGCACAGAGAAATTCGACTCGCACTGTGGCTGGCCGTCGTTCTTCGACCCGTCCAGCTCCGATGCGGTGATTCTGCGGCCCGACCATTCGATGGGGACGACACGCACCGAGGTGTTGTGCGCGAACTGCCACAGCCATCTCGGTCACGTGTTCGCCGGCGAGGGCTATCCGACGCCCACCGATCAGCGCTATTGCATCAACTCGATCTCGCTGCGCCTGGTCCCCGACGCCTAAGCGGTCGGCGGCGCAGAATTGCCAGCTGTCGCACGCTTTCGCCGTTGCGTCGGCTGCTGTACCGTTGCCCCAACGGTAAGGGTGTCTAGATTTCGGGAAGCAGACGAGTATGAACAAAGACGACATGATTCTGATCAGCGTCGATGACCACATCGTCGAACCACCGGACATGTTCAAGAATCACCTGCCCAAGAAGTACGCCGACGAGGCGCCACGACTGGTGCACAACCCAGATGGCAGCGATAGCTGGCAATTTCGCGACGTGGTGATTCCGAACGTCGCACTCAATGCGGTGGCCGGCCGGCCGAAGGAAGAGTACGGGCTGGAACCGCAGGGCCTTGACGAGATCCGGCCGGGGTGCTGGCAGGTCGACGAGCGGGTCAAGGACATGAACGCGGGCGGGATTTTCGCCTCGATCTGCTTTCCGACGTTCCCCGGATTCGCCGGCCGGCTGTTCGCCATCGAGGACCCCGAATTCGGCCTGGCCCTGTTGCGGGCCTACAACGACTGGCATGTCGAGGAGTGGTGCGGGGCGTATCCGGCACGGTTCATCCCGATGTGCCTACCGGTGATCTGGGACCCCGAAGCATGCGCGGCCGAGGTGCGACGCAACGCCAATCGTGGCGTGCACGCGTTGACGTTCACCGAGAACCCGGCGGCGATGGGTCGTCCCAGCTTCCACGACGACTACTGGACTCCGCTCTGGGAAGCCTTGGTGGACACCGACACCGTGATGAACGTGCACATCGGATCCTCGGGAAAGCTGGCCATCACCGCGCCAGACGCACCGATGGACGTGATGATCACGCTGCAGCCGATGAACATCGTCCAGGCCGCCGCGGATCTGCTGTGGTCGGCGCCGATCAAGAAATACCCCGATCTCAAGATCGCCCTCAGCGAGGGCGGCACCGGGTGGATCCCGTATTTCCTGGAGCGGGCCGACCGCACCTACGAGATGCACTCGACGTGGACGCACCAGGACTTCGGCAACAAGCTGCCCAGCGAGGTGTTTCGCGAGCACTTCTTGACGTGCTTCATCAGCGACAACGTCGGAATCCAGCTGCGACACCAAATCGGCATCGACAACATCGCGTGGGAGGCCGACTACCCGCACAGCGACTCGATGTGGCCCGAAGCGCCCGAACAACTGTGGGATGTTCTCGGCGGGCACAACGTCTCGGAAACCGACATCAACAAGATGACCCACGAAAACGCCATGCGCTGGTACTCCTTCGACCCGTTCACCCAGCATCCGCGCGAGCAGGCGACGGTGGGCTCGCTACGCCAAGCGTCGAAAGGCCATGACGTGTCCATCCGCGCCCTCAGCCATCACCAGGCGGGCGACCGGATCGCGAACGCCCTGGCCGACGCCACCCGCGGCAACAACGGTTAGCGACGGGTTCGGCTAGCTACCCACGCCTGACCGCTCGAGCGTGCGGTGAGGGCGGCGAGCGTGCACTGACGGCGAGAATTCCGCGAAATCTGGGCCGTGGCCGCACAGCGGAAGCCCAGTCCGCACACGCAAGGGCGGGACAGCTCAGTCCACCCGAGTGGCGTGCACTTCCCAAAACGGGGCGTGCACCCTTCCGTCGACCAGCCACGGCTCCATCGCCCGGAATCGCTCCAGCAATGACTTCGACTGCTCGGCCATATCGGGGTTGCGCGCGGCCATCAGCTCGATCGTCTCGGCGCTCATGTTCACCTGGTAGGTCGTCGTGCCGAGGTAGGTGATCTCCCAGCCGCCGGCCGGCAAGACATCGCGAAAGTCGTTCTCGGACAACGACCGCATCATCTTGAAGCCGTTGACGTTGCCCTCGCCGAATTCGAACATGTAGAGCCGCGCGCCCGGCTTGGTGGCCCGGTGCAGCGCCTGGGCGTAGGACCTCTGCAGCTCGGGCTCGGTGCTGAAGGTGTGGTAGAAGGCGCAGTCGACGACGGTGTCGAAACGCCCGTCGAGCCCGTCCAGTTTGGTGGCGTCGGCCAACTCGAAATTGACTGAGACGCCGGCCTTTTGCGCGTTGCTCCGGGCCCGCTCCAAGGCTCCTTCCGACCCGTCGACACCGGTCGCCGAGTACCCCTTGGCCGCGTAGTAGATCGCGTGGTGGCCCGGCCCGGTGCCCGGGTCGAGCACCTCACCCTTGATGGCGCCCAACGCGACCAGCTGCTGCACCACCGGCTGTGGGCCGCCGATGTCCCAGGGTGTGGCGGCGGGCAGGCCGTTGGAGAGCCGGTCGTCGCGGTACATCTGCTCGAAACGGGTCGGATCGGTCGGATCGAAATCGGTTGTCATGTCATCCCCTTCGGTTGCGGCCCCCATCAAGGTAGGGAGTTGACCAGCTGCTCGACGGCCACCCGCGGCCCGGTGAAGAACGGTGTCTCCTCTCGGGTGTGCCTGCGGGCGTCGGTGGCCCGGAGTTCACGCATCAGGTCGACGATGCGGTGTAGTTCGGGGGCCTCGAAGGCCAGGAGCCATTCGTAGTCGCCGAGCGCGAACGCCGGAACGGTGTTCGCGCGTACGTCCTTGTACTCGCGCGCGGCCATGCCGTGCTCGGCGAGCATGCGCCGACGTTCCTCGTCCGGCAGCAAGTACCACTCGTAGGACCGCACGAACGGATACACGCAGATGTAGGCACCCGCTTCTTCGCCGGCCAGAAACGCCGGAATGTGGCTCTTATTGAACTCCGCGGGCCGGTGCAAGGCCACGCTGCTCCACACCGGTGCGCTGACCCGGCCCAGCGCGGTGGTGCGGCGGAAATCCGCATACGTGGCCTGCAATGCCTCAACCCGCTCGGCGTGCGTCCAGATCATGAAATCGGCGTCGGCCCGCAGGCCCGCGATGTCGTAGAGGCCACGCACCACCACGCCGCGTTCTTCCTGCTGCTTGAAGAACCGGGTCGCCTCGTCGACGACGGCATCACGGTGCTGACCGAGCTCGCCGGGCTCCACCGAAAACACCGAAAACATCAGGTAGCGAATGGTCGAGTTCAGGGCGTCATAGTCGAGTTTGGCCATGCCCCCTATCGTGCCACTTCGGTGTGAGTGCCCTCGATGCCGTCGAGCGCCCTCTCGACCGCGCGCCCGGCCGCCCCGACACACGCTGGTACGCCGATGCCGTCCAGGTAGCTGCCGGCCACCGCGAGCCCCGGTGGCAGACCGGCACGCACGTCGGCGACCACGTCCGCGTGACCGGGCCCGTACTGCGGCATCGCGTCGATCCAGCGCTGTATCCGGGAATCGACGGGCCGCACCTGGAACCCGAACACGGTGGCCAGATCCTCGGCCGCCCAGGCCAACAGCTCGGCGTCGGACGCGGTGGCGGCCAGGTCGTCGCCGAACCGCCCGAACGACAGCCGCAGGAACTGCACGTCGCCCTGCAGGCCCCATTTGCGCGACGACAGCGTAATTGCCTTGGCCCGCAAGGGTTCTCCGCTGGCCATCAGCACACCCGAATAATCCGGGAAGGCGGTGTCACCCGGCACGGCGAGCGCCGCTACCGCCGACGACGCGCTAGTGATGCGGCGTGCGGCGGCTGCGCTGCGCGGGGCGATCGCGGAAAGCAACGGGGCCAGCCGCGGGGCGGAAATGGCCAGGACCACGGCGTCGGCGTTCCACGATGCACCGGTGCCGTCGCGCAGCGACCACCCGCGCTCGGCGCGGTCGAGCTGTACGACGGCCGACCGCACCCATCGTGACCGGCCGCGCTCGACGAGCGCGTCGATCAGCACCTGGTAGCCGCCGTCCAGCGCGCCGAACACCGGCGCTCCGCTGGCCGGTGGCACGCCCTGCCGGACCGCATCGGTCAGGCTGGTGGCGCCGCGGTCGAGGGCCGCCGCCACGCTGGGGACCGCGGCGCGCAGCCCGATCGTCGCCGCCGAGCCCGCGTAAACCCCGCTCAGCAGCGGGTCCACCGACCGCGCGACCACCTGCTCCCCGAACCGGTCGCCCACCAACTCGGCCACCGCCGGGTCACTGCCCGGCTGCCACGCCAGCGGGCGGGTGGGTTCGGCCTCGATGCGCGCGAGGGTGGCGTCGTCGACCAAACCGGTCAGCGACGCCGCCGACGACGGGATGCCGAGCACCGTGCCCGACGGCAGCGCGTGCAGCTCCCCCTGGCTGTAGATCAGTGGCCGCGCGCCGCTGGTGGCGAGTTGACGCTCCGACAAACCCAGCTCGGCCAACAGCGCCGGCATTTCCGGCCTGCGCCGCACGAAGGCCTCGGCACCCAGGTCCATCGGCCGCCCGGCAACCAACTCGGTCCGCAGGATCCCGCCCAGGCGATCGCCCGGCTCGAACAGGGTGATGCTCGCGTCGTCGCCGACGGCCTCACGCAGCCGATAGGCCGCTGTCAATCCCGAAATACCACCACCCACAACACAATACGATCTGACGCCCACTGTCCGGCTCCTCCTCCCGCCGTCCCGGCGCGCATCGTCGCCGGACGGGCTCATAGCGAGTGGACCAGCGACACCAGGTCGGTCAGCACGCCGGGGTCGGTCTCGGGCAGCACACCGTGGCCGAGGTTGAAGACGTGACCGGCGGCACCGGCGTCGACGGCACGGCGCCCGTCGTCGACCACCGACCGCGCGGCGCTCTCCACCGCGGGCCAGCCCGCCAGCAAGACCACCGGGTCGAGATTGCCCTGCAGCGCAGTACCCGGTTCGACCCGGGTCGCCGCGTCGATGAGCGAGGTTCGCCAGTCGACGCCGACCGTCGTCGCCGTGGCCGGCTTCAGGGCCGTCGACATCGCGCCCAGCAACTCGGCCGTCCCGACCCCGAAGTGCGTCATCGGTACGCCGTATTCGGCCAGGCTGGCGAATACCCTTGTGCTGTGCGGCAATACGTACTGGCGGTAATCGGCCAACGACAGCGTCCCCGCCCACGAGTCGAACACCTGGATGGCGTCGACCCCGGCATCGATTTGAGCGCGCAGGAACGCGATGGTGAGATCGGCCAGCTTCGCCATCAGCGCATGCCAGCTCGCCGGTTCGGCCAGCATCATCGCCTTGGTGCGGGCGTGATTACGGCTGGGCCCACCTTCGACCAGATAGGACGCCAGCGTGAACGGCGCACCGGCGAAACCGATCAGCGGAACCTGGCCCAGCGCGTCGACCAGCAGCCGCACCGCCTCGCATACCGGCTGAATCGCCTGTATTTCAAGGGGTTTCATCGCATCGATGTCGGCATCGGTGCGCACCGGGTGCGCGATCACCGGGCCGACGTCGGCGACGATGTCCAAGTCGATGCCCGCGGCGCGCAGCGGTACCACGATGTCGGAGAACAGGATCGCGGCGTCGACGTCGTGGCGCCGGATCGGCTGCAGGGTGATCTCGCAGACCACCTCGGGCTCAAAGCACGCCGCCAGCATGGTGTGGTGTTGGCGCAGCGCCCGGTACTCGGGCAGTGAGCGACCGGCCTGCCGCATGAACCACACCGGGATCCGGCCGGGTTTGCGTCCGGTGACGGCGGCCAGGTACGGCGACTCGGGAAGTGCGCGACGCGTGTTCATTGGCCTCAATGCTGCCACGCAGGCCGCAGCCCGTCCGGTGTGCCCGATGCCGCTGCGTAACATCGGCCTCGTGGCACTCGCACCGATCTCCGTCAATTACGACGAATTCCCCAGTCTCCGCTTCGAACCGGGCGACAACGGCGTCCTGACGCTGGTCCTCGACTCCCCCGGGCTGAATTCGGTCGGGCCGCAGATGCACCGCGATCTCGCCGATGTCTGGCCGGCGATCGACCGCGATCCCGCCGTGCGGGCCGTCCTGGTCCGCGGCGAGGGCAAAGCCTTTTCCTCCGGTGGCAGCTTTGACCTGATCGACGAGACCATCAACGACTACGAAGGCCGGATCCGCATCATGCGCGAGGCCCGCGACTTGGTGCTCAACATGATCAACTTCGACAAACCGGTGGTGTCGGCGATCCGGGGCCCGGCCGTCGGCGCCGGTCTGGTGGTGGCGCTGCTGGCCGATATCTCGGTCGCGGGCCGCACCGCCAAGCTCATCGACGGGCACACCAAGCTCGGGGTAGCCGCGGGAGACCATGCCGCGATCTGCTGGCCGTTGCTGGTCGGCATGGCCAAGGCCAAGTTCTACCTGCTCACCTGCGAGACGCTGATCGGCGAGGAGGCCGAGCGCATCGGCCTGGTCTCGACCTGCGTCGATGACGACGAGGTGCTGCCCACCGCGACCCGAATCGCCGACGACCTCGCGCAGGGCGCCCAGAACGCCATCCGCTGGACCAAGCACAGCCTCAATTCCTGGTACCGGATGTTCGCGCCGACCTTCGAAACGTCGCTTGGCCTGGAATTCCTCAGTTTCAGCGGCCCCGACGTGCAGGAGGGCCTGGCCGCCCACCGCGAGAAGCGCCCGGCGCGATTCACCGGCGGAAATACCCTCTGAGCAGGGTAAACAGCGGTTGACACCATCGTGTTGAGCATTGATAACGGCTTGGTCGCGGCGGGTGCGCAAATCGGCGCGCCTGTTTCGGCGTGTCGGTCGATGGGTCTAGCGTCGAACGCTGTGACCTCGACTGAACCGGCCCCCTTCCGCGAGGCCGTGGCGGCAATGAACGCCGTCAACGCGCGGCCGGAGATCGAGCTGGGCCCGATCCGGCCACCGCAGCGCCTGGCGCCCTTCAGCTACGCGCTGGGCGCCGAGGTCAAGCACCCCGACCTCGAAATCGTCCCCGAGCGCTCCGAGGGCGACGCGTTCGGCCGGCTGATCCTGCTGTACGACCCCGACGGCGCCGACGCATGGGACGGCACGATCCGCCTGGTCGCCTACATTCAGGCCGACCTGGACCCCAGCGAGGCCGTCGACCCCCTGCTGCCCGAAGTGGCGTGGAGCTGGTTGGTCGATGCGCTGGAATCGCGGACCGATCAGGTCACCGCCCTGGGCGGCACCGTCACCGCCACCACGTCGGTGCGCTACGGCGACATCTCCGGACCGCCGCGCGCCCACCAGCTGGAGCTGAGGGCCTCGTGGACGGCGATGACCCCCGAGATCGGTGTCCACGTTGAGGCGTTCTGCGAGGTGCTCGAGCACGCCTCGGGCCTGCCGCCTGTCGGGGTCACCGACCTGGGCTCGCGGTCACGCGCCTGACATGGGAGAACCGGCGGCCGCCGAGTCCGGCGACACCGAAGCCGACGGCACCGAACCCGCACCGACGCCGCTACTGCACCCCGCCGAGGGCATGCCCGAGCTTTCGGTGTCGGTGCGTCAGATCGCGGCGGCCGCAGAATTCCTCGGCGCCGGGCGTGGACCGTTCGCGGTGGACGCCGAGCGGGCGTCCGGGTTCCGCTACTCCAATCGCGCGTACCTGATTCAGATCCGGCGGGCCGAGGCCGGCACGGTACTCATCGACCCGGTCAGCCACGGCGCCGACCCGCTGACAGCGCTGCGGCCCGTCGCCGAGGTCCTCAGCGCCGACGAATGGATCCTGCACTCGGCCGATCAGGATCTGCCGTGCCTGGCCGAGGTCGGCATGCGGCCACCGGCGCTCTACGACACCGAGCTGGCCGGGCGCCTGGCCGGGTTCGACCGGGTGAACCTGGCCACCATGGTCGAGCGGCTGCTGGGGTTCGGATTGGTCAAGGGCCATGGCGCGGCCGACTGGTCCAAGCGCCCACTGCCCAGCGAATGGCTCAACTACGCGGCCCTCGACGTGGAACTGCTCATCGAGCTGCGCGCTGCGATTGCGGGAGTGCTCGCCGAGCAAGGCAAAACCGATTGGGCCGCACAGGAATTCGACCACCTGCGCACCGCGGGGGTGCGGGAAGCGACGCCGGCGGCCCGGCGGGACCGCTGGCGACGTACGTCGGGAATCCATCGGGTGCGCGACCGGCGCGCCCTGGCCGCGGTGCGCGAACTGTGGACGACGCGCGACGGGATCGCCCAGCGCCGCGACGTCGCGCCGCGGCGCATCCTGCCGGATTCGGCCATCATCGACGCCGCCACCGCCGACCCCAAGACGGTCGAGGAGCTGGTCGCATTGCCGGTGTTCGGTGGGCGCAACCAGCGCCGCAGCGCTGCGGTGTGGCTGGGCGCACTGCAAACCGCCCGCGACAGCAGCAATCAGCCCGAAGAGGCCGAGGCGCCGAACGGGCCACCGCCACCGGCCCGGTGGAGCCGGCGCAAGCCGGAGGCCGCCGTACGGTTGGAGGCGGCCCGGGCCGGATTGTCGAAAGTGTCTGAGCGAGTGGGGGTTCCGACGGAGAACCTGATCTCCCCCGACCTGGTGCGCCGGCTGTGCTGGGACTGGGAAGACACCGTGAACCCCGTCGACACCGTCGAGGAATTCTTGCGCACCGGTCACGCGCGGGCATGGCAGCGCGAACTGGTCGTCCCGGTGCTGGCCATAGCCGTACAGGCGCGGGCCGCCGAGGGCAGCTGAGGGCCGATCTCTCGCGGTGGCGTGCGCGCGCTGCAATAGCAGGCGCCGACGGTATCTACGCTGTAGAAACTCTTGCCTATGAAAATATTGGCGCACCGGGCCATGTCGAAGTGCTGTTAAGCTCACGATAAGACGCGAGCCCAGACTCAAAGAAGGGTCGGAGAAATGGTCGTTGCAGCATCAGAAATTGGCGGTCTCGTCGGAAGTCTGGCCGGCATCGGCAAAAATGCCGCCTCTCAAGATTGGATCGCGACGGGTTTAGGCGCAGGCGCATTGGGCATGGAAACGACCAAAATTATCGTCAAGGGCATCGCCGAGCGAAGAATAAAGGCCGAAATAGAACGAGGCCTTCAGGAGCGCACCAATCCCTGGGCGGCAGAGGTCCCGATTATCGAATGGGGCATCGTCGCCATTACGGTCTTCGAATTCTGCCTCGGTCTTGGTGATGCCAAGGGAATTGAATTCGACAACGCGCGCTCGAAGCTCGATTTGCCGAAGAGCGACTTGGAGTCGGCCTTTCCGGACAGCAGGTGGGAGGGTACCGGATCGCAGGAGTATGCCGGACAGAACCGAGCCCAATTGAACCGCGTGATCTTGATACGAGATCAAGATAAAGCAATGATGGACACCCTTACGTCCGAAGCCGCTCAGCTTACCGAAATACGCCGTGCCGTTGCGGGAATCAAGGATGGACTTACCGGGTGCATCTTTATTGCCCTGCTGATCAAAGCGTATGGCAGCGACGCCTCGTCATTGGTGTTTCAGAAAGTGGTTACCCTGGCCGCGATCACCGCGACGGTTAGTGCCATCGGCTACATGGAATTCTATTCGGGCACCGAGACCAGGCCGAAGGTAAAGAAAGTGGTCGAGGAATACGAGAAACTCATCACCGAAATGAAGACTTATCTGGAGGCTTCTCAATTAGCACTGTCCGCTGACACAGCGCCGGCGAAAGAGTCGAGAGTGTCCAGCTTCTCCAGCGGGTCCGGTGTGATTGGCATGCCCGACGCAGCCACGTCAGTCGACGACTCCACGCCAAGCACGTCGACGATCGTTCCCAGCCTGAGTCAGCTGATCCACATGTCGACCCAACCGGTGAGCGGCGTGCCCAGCGTGAACCAGCTGATTCAGGAACCCGCCCGGGCCGACGAGCTCTCAGGGCAAAGGTCGGCCCTGACTAACCCCGTCAACCCGCAGCCGGGGGCAACCACTCGGCAACGCAAAGCGGCGACAACCGCTACCGAGCAGGCCGCACCCGCGGGGGCCACTCCCGCGGATGCCCCCGTGAGCGGGGCTGCCGACGTCGCGGGTGCTGCAGCAGGCGCCGAGGCCTTCGCGCGCACACCCGACGAGCTGGCGGCACCCGGAGCCGAGCAGGCACCAGAGCCGAGTCGGCCGCAGCGCACCTTGTAATGCCCGCTGCGATTCAATATCGTTGCGGCCCAATCGATTAGCGGCGAGCTAACATCGAGGAGATACCATGACAAATCTGAGCGTCACATCAAAATATCTTGTGGACGTGCTGGCGAAAGCGCACCAGAGAACCACCATAAATTTCGAACAATCGGCGGGAGCGACCAGCGGAGTTGGCGTCAGCGTGTGGGTCAACCATGGCCTGGCCTGCGGACCCGGCAATGATGCGGTGGTGGAGGTCGAGGCTCGCCGCGCCCAGGCACTCGCACTCATGATCAAGGTTGCCGAAGACCTCGACAAAAAGCTACACAAGGCCGCCGAGCTGTATGAGGGCACCGACCACAAGGCCGCTGAGGATATTGCCAAACAGGTGCGTCCCTGAATTCGAGAGTAGGTTGCCGTGCCCGAGTATCCGTATGAGAACGAAGACGACCGCGATGATCTCTTCGCTGCGATGGACTTCTCCGCTGCCCAAGAAGACGCCGCCAAACGCGATACGTCGACTGCCCTTGACTTCTCGGCCACCGGCGACGGACAGGCCCAAACGTCAGCGATTGACCTGGCGCCCGTACACGCGACTGCCGAGCCCGAGGACACCGCGACGGTGCTGGAGGCCATCGATTCAGTGACGCACGCTCCCGAGGACGAGGAGACGAACGACGTCGCCCCGCTGTACACCGTGACGAACCCGCCTGGGACGGTCTCGGTGTCGGCACTCGGGGACGGCGCAATCGATCGGGTGGAGTTGTCAGCAGAGGTGACGCGCCTGACCGAAGCGCAGCTGGCCGAGGAAATACTCGTTGTGGCGCATTTGGCAACGCAGCAGGGCCAAGCAGCCCAGCACGAGTTCCTGTTGACGACGATGCGCGAGCTGGGGGCCGACGATCCCGATGCTCTACGCGACATGCTGGAGAAGGGCATGGAATTGGCCTCGCCGGAGCGAGCTGCCGAGACACAGGCCCACGTGTTCGGCACCCGATACCACAGCGATTGATCGCGGCAACGGCCAAATCGCTGCCGCTCAGCGTATTTCGATTAGGCCAGGCCCAACTTTTCCTTCATCGACCCGGCAATGCCGGCCAGGGATTCGACCAACCGTTGATGCTGAGCTTCATTGGCGGCATTCACGGCGACGGCCGCATTGGACAAGGCCTCGTTGACGCGCTGCTGGACCGTTTCAGCCCCCAGGCGCAGCAGGCCGTCTTCGATGCGGAGGTCGGTCAGGTTACGTTGCCCGTCCACCGTCACTTCGACGGTCTTGGTTTCGTCTGTGGCGGTGAAGGTTTCGGTGTGTGTTCGGTACATTTCGTCTTCGAGGGCCGACTGCAACTGCTGCCCGAACTCCAGCGCCTCAGCCATTTGCGGGTGTCGGTCTGCGCTCATTGACGAGGTCCTTCACGTGGGGGCTTGTCGTGCTGTTGCGTGGGCAAACACCGATGATGGCCTCGGTCCACAATTTCCATTGTATTGCTTCCGTCGGCCATCCGTCGCACCAATTGGTCTAGTCGAGCCGCTCGCGGATCTCGGCTTCGGCATCCGAAGTACCCAGTGCGGCAACCCAACCGGTGATCCGGCGTGCCACATCCTGGTCGGTGAGGCCGAGATCGGCCAACACCTCGCCGCGCGAGGCCTGCTCGAAAAACTCCTGGGGCAGCCCGACGTCGCGGCAGGGCATGTCGATGTCCGCGCTGCGAAGCGCGGCCGACACGGCTGATCCCACCCCGCCGTTGACGCCGTTGTCCTCCAGCGTAACGACGACTTTGTGCTGCGTCGCCAGCTCCAGGACGCCGTCGGACACCGGCAGCACCCAGCGCGGATCGACGACCGTCACGCCGATGCCCTGGTTGTGCAGCCGCTTGGCCACCGCCAGCGCCATCCGCGCGAACGCGCCGACGCCGACCAGCAGCACGTCGTGATTCAAGCCGTCGGCGGGGACCGCGAGCACATCGACACCGGACCGCCGTCCGATGGCCGGAATATCTTCGCCCACATCCCCTTTGGGGAACCGTATCGCCGTGGGGCCGTCGCCCACCTCCAGCGCCTCGCCGAGCTCTTCCCGCAGCCGGGTGGCGTCGCGGGGGGCGGCCACCCGGATGCCGGGCACGATGCCCAGCAGCGACAGGTCCCACATGCCGTTGTGGCTGGGGCCGTCGGAACCGGTGATGCCGGCGCGGTCGAGCACCATGGTCACGGGCAGCTTGTGCAGCGCGACATCCATCATGATCTGGTCGAACGCCCGGTTGAGGAACGTCGAGTAGATGGCCACCACCGGGTGCATCCCGCCCATCGCGAGCCCGGCCGCCGACGTCATCGCATGCTGCTCGGCGATGCCCACGTCGAACAGCCGGTCGGGGAATTTCTGCCCGAACGCCGACAACCCGGTGGGGCCGGGCATCGCCGCCGTGATGGCCACGATGTCGCGGCGCTTCTTCGCGTAGGCGATCAGCGCGTCGGAGAAGGTCGCCGTCCAGCCCGGGCCCGCGATCTTGGTGGCCTGCCCGGTCGCCGGGTCCAGCGGACCGGTGGAGTGCATCTGCTCGGCCTCGTCGGCCTCGGCCGGCCCGTAGCCCATCCCCTTGCGGGTGACGACGTGCACGATCACCGGGCCACCGAAGCCGCGGGCATGACGCAGCGCCGCCTCGACCGCGCGTTCGTCGTGGCCGTCGACCGGACCCAGGTATTTCAGGCCCAGGTCGGTGAACAGCAGCTGCGGCGACAGCGAATCCTTGATGCCCGCCTTGACGCTGTGCATGAAGCGGTAGGCGATCTTGCCGAAGAGCGGCATCGAGCGCACCACATCGCGGCCCTTTTCCAGCACCTGCTCGTAGGCCGGCTGCAGGCGCAGCGACGCCAGGTGGTCGGCGACACCGCCGATGGTGGGCGCATAGCTGCGGCCGTTGTCGTTGACCACGATGATCACCCGGCGATGGGAGGCGGCGATATTGTTCAGCGCCTCCCAGCACATTCCGCCGGTGAGCGCGCCGTCGCCGACCACCGCGACGACGTGGCGATTGCGGTGCCCGGTCAGTTCGAAGGCCTTGGCCAGGCCGTCGGCATAGGACAACGCCGCGCTGGCGTGACTGGATTCGACCCAGTCATGCTCGCTCTCGGCGCGCGACGGATACCCGGACAACCCGCCCTTTTTGCGCAGGTTTTCGAAGTCGTGGCAGCGGCCCGTCAGCATCTTGTGGACGTATGCCTGGTGGCCGGTGTCGAAGATGATGGGATCGTGCGGCGAATCGAACACCCGGTGCAGCGCCAGCGTCAGCTCGACGACACCGAGGTTCGGCCCCAAATGCCCCCCGGTGGCAGCAACCTTGTGGATCAGGAACTCGCGAATCTCCCCGGCCAGATCGCGGAGCTGCTGTTGGGAAAGGTACTGCAGATCGGCAGGGCCGCGGATCTGTTCCAGCATCCCGTAAGTCTACGCAGCACCGACTGGATCAGGGCGGGTCAATGTGTCACGTCCCACAGCGGGCGCATCGGGGCGCGACGGCCGGCAGCCCACCCAACGGGCGATCCGCCGTATTGTCTTCGACTATGCGTGCCGCGCAACTCGCCGAGGACTTCCCGGTGGTGACGGCCTACTCCGACGCGCTCGCCGCCGCGCGCCTACTCGCCGAGCACCGCCTGCCCGGCATCGTCGTCACCGACGAATCCGGCAAACCGTTCGCCGTGCTGCCCGCCTCCCAGGTGGTCCGCTTCATCGTGCCGAAGTACGTGCAGGAGGATCCGTCGTTGGCCGGGGTGCTCAGCGAGTCCATGGCCGATCGCGCCGCCGACAAGCTGGGCGGCAAAAAGGTCCGCGACGTGCTGCCCGACCACCTGGCCAACGTGCCGTGGGCGCACGCGGACGACACCATCATCGAGGTGGCGGCGGTGATGGCTCGGCTGCGCAGCCCGCTCATCGCGGTGGTCAAGGACAACAAGTTGGTCGGTGTCATCACCGCGTCGCGTCTGCTCGACGCGGCGCTCAACACCTGATACGCGAGCCGTGATCTCACAGGGGAATCGATGAGCGTCTTCGCGGTCGTCGTGTTTGTCGGCGCCTACCTGCTGATCGCCACCGAACGGCTCCCCAAGACGGCGGTGGCGCTGGCGGGCGCGGCCATCGTGATCACCTTGCCGGTGATCGACTCCGACGACGTGTTCTACTCGCACGCAACCGGAATCGACTGGGACGTCATCTTTTTGCTGCTGGGGATGATGATCATCGTCAGTGTGCTGCGGCAGACGGGTGTGTTCGAGTACACGGCGATCTGGGCCGCCAAGCGCGCCCGCGGTTCGCCGTTGCGGATCATGATCCTGCTGGTGCTGGTCACCGCGTTCGGCTCGGCCCTGCTGGACAACGTGACGACGGTGTTGCTGATCGCCCCGGTCACGCTGCTGGTGTGCGACAGGCTGGACATCGGCCCGGCGCCGTTCCTGATGGCCGAGGCGTTCGCGTCGAACATCGGCGGCACCGCGACGCTGATCGGGGACCCGCCCAGTATCGTCATCGCCAGCCGGGGCGGACTGAGTTTCAACGACTTTCTGATCCACGTCGCCCCGATCGCGATCCTCATACTCGCCGTCTTCATCGCGATGTTGCCGTTGCTGTTTCCGGGCGCCTTCGAGGTCGACCCCGAGCGGGTCGCCGACGTCATGACCCTCGAAGAGCGCGAGGCGATCCGCGATCCACGGCTGCTGATCAAATGCGGGGCGGTCCTGCTCGCGGTGCTGACCGGGTTCGTCGCCCACTCGGCCCTGCACACGGCCCCGTCGCTGGTGGCCATGCTGGGCGCCGGCATCCTCATTGTCATTTCCGGGCTGGAGCATGCGGACTACCTGTCCGGCGTCGAGTGGGAGACGCTGCTGTTCTTCGCCGGCCTGTTCGTGATGGTCGGGGCGCTGGTGAAGACGGGCGTGGTCGACCAGCTGGCCCGGTTGGCCGTCGAGGTGACCGGCGGGCAGCCGTTGCTGACGACGATGACGATCCTGGTCGCATCCTTCGTGATCAGCGGGGTGGTCAACAACGTCCCATATGCCGCGACGATGGCACCCATCGTGGCGCAGCTAATCCCCTCGATGCAGGGCCACGTGCACGGGCAGGTGTTGTGGTGGGCACTCGTGCTGGGCACCGACCTCGGTGGCAACCTGACCGCCGTCGGCGCCAGCGCCAACGTGGTCATCCTCGGGATCGCCAAGCGCGCCGACAGCCCCATCTCCTTCGCGGAATTCACTCGCAAGGGCATCGTCGTCACCCTGGTCTCCGCGGTGCTGTCCGCGGCCTATCTATGGTTGCGCTACTTCGTCTTTGCCTAACGCGTCAGCAAAGCAACGCATTCGATGTGGTGGGTCAGCGGGAAGGCGTCGAAGACCTTGATCTCCGCGACGGCGTAGCCATGCCCGCGGTACAGGCCGATATCGCGCGCGAAAGACGCTGCTTCACAACCGATATGGACCACCCGCGACACCCCGGCGGCGGCCAGCAGGTCGATCACCTCGCGCCCGGCGCCCGATCGGGGCGGGTCCAGCACCGCCACGTCGGCGCCGGCGCGCTGTGCCTGAAGCACCCGGCGCACCGAATCGGTGACGACGTCGACCTGCGGCAGGTCGGCCAGCGCGGCACGGGCCGCCCGCGACGACGCGCGCGAGGTGTCGACGCTGAGCACCCGACCGGACTCCCCCACCGCGCCGGCCAGCGCCGCGGCGAAAACGCCTGCGCCGCCGTAGAGATCCCAGACCCGCGTGCCGGCGCGCGGCTGCGCCCATTCGGCAACCAGATCGCTGTACACCCGCGCCGCCTCCCGGTGGGCCTGCCAGAAGGCCGTCACCGGCACCTGCCAGGCGCGCTGCCCCACCCGCTGCACGACCTCGTAACTGCCCTCGACGACCTTGGTTGCGGTGCGTCCACCCTGGCGCAGGGTGCGCACCACATGGCGCTGGCCGTCGTCGTCGATGGCCACATGCAACTGCGCGCTCGGCGGCCAGTCCACCGCGTCCAGTCCGTCCAGCATGCCGGCCGGCAGCTGGGCGCAATGCAGATCGGTCACCAGCTCGTCGCTGTGGTAGCGGTGAAACCCGGGGCGATGATCGGTGCCCACGTCGAGCCGGACCCTGGTGCGCCATCCGGTGGGGCCGGAGTCCGACAGCGGCTCGGCGTCACCGTTCCAGCGATGCCCGCCCAGCCGTTCCAGCTGATTGGCCACGACGTCTGCTTTGAGCGCGCGGGCCGCCGCCGGGCCGACGAATGCCAGATCGCAACACCCGGCGCCGTCCACGCCGGCGATCGGGCACAGCGACGCAATCCGATCAACCGACGGCTCGAGTACCTCCAAAACCTCGGCGTGCCAATAGGATCCACGGTCAGCGGTGACACGCACCCGAACCCGTTCGCCGGGCAGCGCGTAGCGCACGAACACCACTCGGCCTTCGTGATGGGCCACGCAGCTGCCGCCGTTGGCGGGAGCGCCGGTGACCAGCGTCAGTTCCGGTCTCACCGGTAACGCTGTGAGTTCGGGTCGCATGGGGGATGCCTCATCCGAATCGGCGGACTCAGTCGAAGATTCCGCGCCGGGCGTCGCCGGGCGCCGCGTGCGGCTGCAGGGTCTTCAGTCGCTCCGAGGAATTCAACTGCCAGGGAACCGAAGTCACCATCACATTGGGCATGAACAACAACCGGCCTTTGAGCCGCAGAGCACTTTGGTTGTGCAGCAACTGCTCCCACCAGTGGCCCACGACGTACTCCGGGATGAACACCGTCACCACGGTCCGCGGCGACTCTTTGGCGAGCCGCTTGACGTAATCGAGTACCGGGCTCGTGATGTCGCGATAGGGCGAAGCAATGACTTTCAGCGGAACGCTGACATTGCTGTGCTCCCAATCATGCACCAGCGCACGGGTTTCCACATCGTCCACACTGACCGTGACCGCCTCGAGCGCATCGGGGCGGGTAGCGCGCGCGTAGGCCAGCGCGCGCAGGGTCGGCAGATGTAGCTTCGACACCAGCACCAGGGCGTGATTGCGGCTCGGCAGCACCACGTCGTGTTGGGCAGCGGCTTGCTGCTCCAGTTCCCGGCCGACCGTGGTGTAGTGCCTGCGGATCATCTTCATGATGATGAACAGTGCGCCCATCGCGACGATGGCGATCCACGCCCCGGCGAGAAACTTGGTGACCAGCACCACCAACAGCACCGCACCGGTGGACAGCAGGCCGACCGTATTGACCACTCTCGAGCGCATCATCTTGCTCCGCGCCTTCGGGTCGGTCTCGTTGCGCAACAGGCGAGTCCAGTGCCGCACCATGCCTATTTGGCTCAGCGTGAACGATATGAACACGCCGACGATGTAGAGCTGGATCAGCGCGGTCACTTCACCGCGGAACGCGACGACGAACGCGAGGGCCGCCGCCGACAGGAACAGGATCCCGTTGGAGAACGCCAGGCGGTCTCCGCGGGTGTGCAGCTGGCGCGGCAGATAGCTGTGCTGCGCCAGCACCGAGCCAAGCACCGGGAATCCGTTGAACGCGGTATTGGCCGCCAGCACCAAGATCAGCGCGGTCACCGTGGCGATGAGCAGAAACCCGATTCGGAAGCTGCCGAACACCGTCTCCGCCAGCTGCGTGACCAGTGTCTTCTGCATGTAGTCGGCCGGGACGCCACCCAGCTGCGTGGCAGGATCATCGACCAGCTGCACGTGGATCTGCTGGGCCAGCACGATAATGCCCATCAGCAAGATGACCGCGATGGTGCCGAGCATCAGCAGAGTCGTTGCGGCGTTGCGCGACTTGGGTTTCTGAAACGCCGGCACCCCATTGCTGATCGCCTCGACACCGGTCAGCGCCGCGCAGCCCGACGAGAACGAACGGGCCAGCAGGAACACAAACGCGAAACCGACGATCTGGCCGTGCTCGGCGTGCATCTGGAAGCCGGCAGATTCGGCCCGCAGCGGATTGCCCAGCACATAGATCCGGATCAACCCCCACCCGATCATCACGACGACGCCGACGATGAACGCGTAGGTCGGGATCGCGAAGGCCGCCCCGGACTCGCGGATCCCGCGCAGGTTTAACGCCATCACGAGCACGATCGCGACCACACAGAACCACACCTTGTTCTCGGCCACGACCGGGAGCGCCGATCCTATGTTCGCCATCGCCGACGAAGTCGAAACAGCAACGGTCAGAACGTAATCCACCATCAGGGCGCTCGCCACAACGAGGCCGGCAGTCTCGCCGAGATTCGTCGTCACGACCTCGTAATCACCGCCGCCGGACGGGTAGGCATGCACGTTCTGGCGGTAGCTGGCCACCACCACCAGCATGACCGCCGCCACCGCGAGCCCGATCCACGGTGTCAGTGCATACGCGGCCGCCCCCGCCACCGAGAGCATCAGAAAGATTTCCTCCGGCGCATAAGCCACCGAGGACAAGGCGTCCGAAGCGAACACCGGCAGGGCGATGCGCTTGGGCAGCAGGGTGTGGCTCAGCCGGTCGCTGCGTTGCGGCCTGCCGATGAGCAACCGGCGTGCTGCGGTTGAAAGTTTGGACACGAGAGCCAAGAGTAAGCGCTAGCGGCGTTGCCGGTAGCGTTCGTACACGAGAATGTTAGCGACCGAATCGGCTGGCCAACGCGCGTTGCCGAGCAAGTGACACGTATAGGACCGACCGAGAGGACCTGCAGTGCGGGTGGTTGTGATGGGCTGCGGCCGGGTCGGCTCTTCGTTGGCCGGTGGGCTGTCCCGAATCGGGCACGACGTCGCGGTGATCGACCGCGACAGCACCGCATTCAATCGGTTGAACCCGGAGTTTGCCGGGGAACGGGTACTGGGCCAGGGATTCGACCGAGATGTTCTGCTGAGGGCCGGTATCGAGGAAGCCGACGCGTTCGCGGCGGTGTCATCCGGGGACAACTCCAACATCATCTCCGCCCGATTGGCCCGCGAGACTTTCGGAGTTAACCGCGTCGTCGCCCGGATCTATGACGCCAAGCGCGCCGAGGTCTACGAACGGCTCGGCATCCCAACGATTGCCACGGTGCCGTGGACCACCGATCGGCTGCTCAATGTGTTGACGCGGGAAAGCGAGACCGCCAAATGGCGGGATCCCACCGGAACCGTCGCCGTCGCCGAGGTGGATCTGCACGAGGACTGGGTTGGGCGGCGCGCCACCGATTTGGAACAGGCCACCGGCGCCCGGGTGGCGTTCTTGATCCGCTTCGGAACGGGCATCTTGCCGGAACCCAAGACCGTCATCCAGGCCGGCGATCAGGTCTACATCGCCGCGATATCGGGCCGCGCCGCCGAGGCCGTCGCCATCGCGGGACTACCGCCCGGTGACGACATCGATTCGGGAGCAAGCCGATGACCCGGGCAATCGACACAAAGGAACGACGCACATGAAGGTAGCTGTCGCCGGGGCCGGTGCCGTCGGCCGTTCGGTCGCTCGTGAACTCATCGAAAACGGCCACAAGATCACCCTGATCGAGCGCAACCCCGACCACATCGACGTCGACGCCATCCCGGCCGCGCACTGGCATCTGGGCGACGCCTGCGAACTGAGCCTGCTGCAGTCGGTCCATCTCGAGGACTTCGACGTTGTCGTCGCCGCGACCGGCGACGACAAGGTCAACGTGGTGCTTTCCCTGCTGGCGAAGACTGAGTTCGCGGTGCCCAGCGTGGTGGCCCGCGTCAACGATCCCCGCAACGAATGGCTGTTCACCGACGCCTGGGGTGTCGACAAGGCCGTATCGACCCCGCGCATGCTGGCGTCGCTGATCGAAGAAGCCGTCGCCGTGGGTGATCTGGTGCGGCTCATGGAATTCCGCAAGGGTCAGGCCAACCTGGTCGAGATCACCCTGCCCGACGACACACCGTGGGGCGGCAAGCCGGTGCGCCGGCTGCAGCTGCCCAGGGATGCCGCGCTGGTGACGATCCTGCGCGGCGCGCGCGTCATCGTGCCGGAGGCCGACGAACCTTTGGAAGGCGGCGACGAGCTGCTCTTCGTCGCGGTCACCGAGGCCGAAGAAGACCTGCGCAAACTGCTGTTGCCCGCGGTCGCGCCGACCGTCGACTAGTCGCGGATGGTGTCCGCGTTGTCCAGCTCGGTGGCCGCGGTGGCGTCGCCGTCGGGTAGCTCACGGCCGGCCAGGGCGCGCAGCACGACCTTGATCGCCGCATAGGTCACCAGCGCCGCCAGCGCGGTCAACGGCCAGCCCATCGCGATCCGCGCCGCGGCCAGCCACCCCGTCTGGTCGGCTTCGTAGAGGAGTCGCTGCACCACGAAGCGCGCGGCGAACACCAGCGTCCAGCACACCGTGGCAATGTCGAAGGCGTAGACGGCCCGGGGCACGCCCCGCCACGCGCGGTCGCGACCGCTGGCCCAGCTCCAGGCGTAGCCGACGACGGGCCGCCGGATCAGGACCGATACCGCGAAGAGCACCGCCCACAGCAGCGACGTCCAGATGCCCAGCAGGAAGTAGCCTTTGGACGCACCCACCACGTAGGCGATCAGCGCGCACACGGCCACCCCGAAGAACCCGGAGAACGCCGGCTGTGTGGATTCCCGCCGGATCAGTCGCCACACCAGCACCAGCGCGGCGACGCCCATCGCCGATGCAACCGCGGGCAGCAAACCGAAGAGACCGGAAACCGCCACGAAGACCACGACCGGTAGTGACGAGTAGATCAGACCACTGACACCGCCGAGCTGCGCAAGCAGGCGATCCGGGCTAGTACGACGGGAGCCGTTTTGAGGCAGGGTCAACGCTGAATTTCGTAGTGCGGGTTGTAAATCGCCTTGGTTCCGTTGTCCAGCTTGCCCATCCGGCCCCGGACGCGCAGCGTGCGGCCCGAGTCGATGCCGGGGATGCGGCGCTGGCCCAACCAGACCAGCGTGACGGTGTCGCTACCGTCGAACAGCTCGGCGCGGACACCGCCCGCGCAGTCCTTGCCGTTGCATTCGACGCTGCGCAGCGTGCCGATCATCGTGACTTCCTGGCCGCGCTCGCAGTCGATGGCGCGCTGGGCGCCGGTGCTGGCGACCTCGTCGGACAGCTCTGCGGAGTCAAGATCTTCCGGAGCCTCCGTCAGCCGGCGGGTCAGCCGGCGCAGATAACTCTGGGCCCCCATGGCGACTCCTGACGATGCCGGTAAAGCTGCGGTGCTTGTTCCATGCCAACGGACACGGTAAACCCGAAAGTTCCCTGATGCCAATTGAGGCAGACGAAATTTTGGAGTCCGGCAATCGCCGGGCAATATCGGGGAGTGATTGTCGATCTGCGCGGTGTCGCAACGGTGTTGCTGCCCGGAACCGGATCCGACGACGACTACGTTGATCGCGCATTTTCCGGCCCGCTCGCAAGCGTCGGTGCCGTGCCGCTCACTCCCCCGCCCGACCCGCACCGCTTGATCGACGGCTACCGGTCCGCCCTGGACGACGCCGCGCGCGACGGCCCCATCTGCGTCGGCGGTGTCTCGATCGGAGCCGCCGTCGCGGCGGCCTGGGCGCTGGCGCATCCCGATCGCGCGGTCGCCGTGCTGGCCGCGCTGCCCGCCTGGGCCGGAGCGCCCGGATCGGCACCGGCAGCGCTCGCGGCGCGCTATTCGGCGTCCCAGCTACGCGCCGACGGTTTGGCCGCGACGACCGCACAGATGCGAGCCTCCAGCCCGCCCTGGCTGGCCGAGGAGTTGACCCGGTCGTGGCGCGCCCAGTGGCCGGATTTGCCGGACGCGATGGACGAAGCGGCGGCCTACGTCGCGCCGAGCTACGCGGAGCTGAGCCGGCTGGTCGCGCCGCTGGCGGTCGTCTCCGCTGTTGACGATCCGATTCACCCACTGCAGGTCGGCGTGGACTGGGTCGGCGCCGCCCCGCGCGCGGCCCTGCGCACGGTGACGCTGGATCAGATCGGAGCCGACACCGCGGCGCTGGGCGCGGCGTGCCTGGCCGCGCTCGGCGATATCGGAGGTAGCCGCAACCCGGCCTAGCCGCCGGTGGTGGTACGCAGCTGCTGCATGGCCGAGCCGTCCACGCTGCGGCGTGCGGCGGGCTCGGCGGGTGGCTGTTGCTCCTCGCCTTGCTCCTGGGCCTGCTGGGCCGCCGCAGCGTCGCGCAGCTGCTCGGCCATCGGCTCGGGCAGCTGCACCGGTAACGGCGTCCGCACCGGCAGCGGCGTTTCGCCCCGGCGAACCACGGTGTCCGTCAACGCCCCCCGCGCTTCCTGTTCGAGCGCCTCCATGGTCTCCTGCGGGCCGTTGATGACGCAGCGGATCATCCAGCGGTAGCCGTCGACCCCGATGAAACGCACCACGCCGGAGGCGGTGCCGACCACTTCGCGGCCCCACGGCCCGTCCTTGATGCTGACCTGGGCCTCGTCCTTGCGGAGTGACTCGGCGAGCTCGCTGGCCACCTCGCGCCACAGCCCGCCGGTCTTGGGGGCCGCGTAGGCGGCGATGGTGAAACGGCCGTTGGGCGTGACGACCCAGACGGCGCTGGGGACACCGGTCTCGGTCAGCTCGACCTGCAGCTGGCCTGCCTCCGGCATCGGAATGAGGACGGAGCCCAGGTCGAGCCGGGCCAGTTCGGCGACCGCGGGGTCGTCGAAGTCATCGATGTCGAACGGCCCCTCGAGCTCGCCGGAATCCTCGAGGCTTTGCTCGGGCACAGCCCGCGCCTCGACCGGGTCGTCGCCGGCGGGGCTGTCTTCGTCGTTGCCGGAGCGTTTACCAAATGCCATCACAAACTCGCATGTCCGCCGGAGGACCCGTGACCACCGTCGCCACGGGATGTTTCGGCCAGCCCCGCCTCGTCGAACGACGAGGCCTCGACCAGCTCGACTAACTCGACCCGCTGCACCAGCAACTGAGCTATGCGGTCGCCGCGATGCAGCACGATCGGCTCAGCAGGGTCGAGATTGATCAGGGACACCTTGATCTCGCCGCGGTAGCCCGCATCGATGGTACCCGGACTGTTGACGATCGAAAGCCCTACGCGCGCAGCCAATCCCGAACGCGGGTGCACCAATCCGACCATCCCGAACGGGATGGCGACCGCGACACCCGTTCGCACCAGAGCCCGTTGCCCGGGGTCCAGCCTCACGTCTTCGGCGCTGTAAAGGTCCACTCCGGCGTCGCCGTCGTGAGCACGGCTGGGCAGAGGAAGTTCGGGGTCAAGGCGGACAATGGCCAGACTGGTCGACACGGGGCCACAGACTACCCTTGACCGCGTGTCAGATACGCGCGTCGCGCCGCACCACGTGCGATATCGCGAACGACTTTGGGTGCCATGGTGGTGGTGGCCGCTGGCGTTCGCGCTGGCGGCGCTGATCTCGTTCGAAGTCAACCTGGGTGTCAAGAGCCTTCCCGACTGGCTGCCGTTTGCCGTGCTGTTCGCGGTGGCGGCCGGGGCGCTGTTGTGGTTGGGCCGGGTGGAGATCCAGGTGAGAGCGAGCGACGGCGGGGTCGAACTCTGGGCCGGGAACGCACACTTGCCGGTCACCGTGATCGCCCGATTCGCCGAAATCGCGCGATCGGCGAAGTCAGCGGCACTGGGCCGCCAGCTCGACCCGGCGGCCTACGTCCTGCACCGAGGCTGGGTCGGACCGATGATTCTGCTCGTCCTCGACGACCCAGACGACCCGACGCCGTACTGGCTGGTGAGCTGCCGTCACCCGCAGCGGGTGCTGTCCGCCCTGACAAGCTGAGCGTAGCTTTCAGGCCGCGCAGTCTGTACAGATCATCACGCCGTTCTTCTCGCTGGCGAGACGGCTGCGGTGTTGCACCAGAAAGCAGCTCGAGCAGGTGAACTCGTCAGCCTGCTTCGGGATAACGCGAACCGACAGCTCTTCGCCGGACAAGTCAGCACCAGGCAGCTCGAAAGACTCGGCGGTCTCGGATTCGTCGACGTCGACAACCGCCGATGCCGCTTCGTTCCGTCGTGCCTTCAGCTCCTCCAGCGAGTCTTCCGAGACGTCGTCGGTCTCGGTGCGCCGTGGAGCGTCATAGTCGGTAGGCATCGTCCTATCCCCTCACATGCCTGCGTTACCTCAAGCAACGCTTTGTACCAGCGTCGAACGCATCCACCAAATGATTCGTGCCCGGATCGCCGTCGGATGAGTTGTGATTTACGTCACAGTGCGCCTCTGGACCCGCCGCACAGCTCTAAACAGCGGGTTTGACGGACGTCTAGAGTGCACGTGTGGTCGCGCAAATCACCGAGGGTACGGCCTTCGACAAACACGGTCGGCCTTTCCGGCGACGCAATCCCCGGCCCGCCATTTTCGTGCTGGTGTTTCTGGTGGTGCTGACCGCCGTGGTGTGGGTTGTCGCGTTGACGCGGCCGGCGAAGGTGCGCGAGGCCGAAGCCTGCAACCCGCCGCCGCAGCAGGCCGGGGCGGCCCCGGCCCAGCTCGGCGAGCAGATGTCGCGATCCGCGATGTCTGACGTCTCGCCCGCCAAACTCGCCGACACCAAGGTCCGCGTCCTCAACGCCAGCGGCCGCGGCGGGCAGGCCGGCGACGTCGCCGGCGCGATGAAGGATCTGGGTTTCGCCCAGCCGACCGCGGCGAACGACCCGATCTACGCGGGCACGCGGCTGACCTGCCAAGGGCAGATCCGGTTCGGGACGGCCGGGCAAGCCACCGCCGCCGCGGTGTGGCTGGTCGCGCCGTGCACCGAACTGTTCAACGACAATCGCGCCGACGATTCCGTCGATCTCGTCCTGGGCACCGAATTCAGCGCGCTGGCCCACAACGACGACATCGACGCCGTGCTGGCCACTCTGCGCCCCGGCGCCAACGAGCCGTCGGATCCCACGCTGCTGACCAAGATTCACTCCAGCAGCTGCTGATTCAGTCCAGGATCGGGTCCAGGCCGTCGAATTCCCGCAGTGCGGCCAGCAATTGGTCGGCGATCCCGGGTGCGGCGGCGACGACCAACCCGGCACTGACCGCCGGCACTTCCGGCGCCGGCAGCACCACCCGGGCGCCGGCCTCGGCCGCGATGAGCGCACCCGCCGCGCGATCCCACACCTGCAGGCCGTGTTCGTAGTAGGCGTCCAGCCTGCCCTCCGCGACCATGCACAGATCCAGCGCCGCAGAACCGATGCGGCGCACGTCGCGAACCACCGGTAGCAACCGCGCCAGCAGCTCCGCTTGGCGGGCACGACGGCTGGGCGAGTATCCAAAACCGGTGCCCAGCAACGCCATTGACAAATGATCGACCTCAGCGCAGTGCAGCGCGTTGCGGCCGTCCTCGTCGGTGACATGGGCTCCCAGCCCGACCGCGGCCGAATACAGCCGGCCGGCCACCACGTCGGCGACTGCGCCCGCCACCGACACACCGTTCACCTGCGCGCCGATTGATACCGCGTAGGCCGGTATGCCGTAGACGAAATTCACGGTGCCGTCGACGGGGTCCAGCACCCAGGTGACCGCGTCGGCGGGGGTGGCCGCCGGGTCGGCGGGCCCGCCCCCCTCTTCTCCGAGAATCGGGTCGCCGGGCCGCAATTCAGCCAACCGATCGCGCAACAGCCGTTCCGTCTCAGTGTCGACGACCGTCACGGGATCGGTCGGTGTGCTCTTCGATCGGACCGCGCCACTGTCGGCAACACCGGCGTCGAACACCTCGGTACGGCGACGCCGCACGAAGTCGGCCGCCTCGGCGGCCAGCGTTTCGGCTACTGAGCGCAGCCGCGCGGGCTCTCTGTCCGGTCGCGTCACCGCTCTATCGCATCACAGCCGCAGCGGCTTCGGAGGCCGGCCCGGCCACGCGGCCACCCCGAACGCGCGGGGCCCCAACGAGCGCTCACCCGCCCAGTCGCCCGCTAAGGTGAGGGTCAGCCAAAATCTCGCCGAGGAGATTCATGACCAGCACGGACTCAGCTTCTGGACCGCAGCGTCGCGGATTCGGCATCGACGTCGGCGGCAGCGGCATCAAGGGCGGAATCGTCGACTTGGACACCGGGGCGCTGATCGGCGACCGGTACAAGCTGCTGACCCCGAAACCCGCCACGCCGTCGGCCGTGGCCAAGACCATCGCGAAGGTGGTCAACGAATTCGGCTGGGACGGTCCGCTCGGGGTGACCTATCCGGGCGTCGTCAACCACGGCATCGTCCAGACGGCGGCCAACGTGGACAAGGCCTGGATCGGAACCAATGCGCGCGACGTCATCGCCGCCGAGCTGGACGGCCAGCAGGTCACCGTGCTCAACGACGCCGACGCGGCCGGGCTCGCCGAAGTACGGTTCGGGGCCGGCCAAGACAACTCCGGGGTGGTGGTGCTGCTGACGTTCGGAACCGGGATCGGGTCCGCTCTGATTCACAACGGCAAGCTGATCCCCAACACCGAGTTCGGCCACCTCGAGGTGGGCGGCAAAGAAGCCGAGCAGCGGGCGGCATCGTCGGTCAAGGAAAAGAAGGACTGGAGCTACGAGAAGTGGACGAAGCAGGTGACCAGGGTGCTGATCGCCATCGAGAACGCCCTGTGGCCCGACCTGTTCATCGCGGGCGGAGGCATCAGCCGAAAGTCCGACAAATGGGTGCCGCTGCTCAAAAACCGCACCCCGGTGGTGCCCGCCACGTTGCTGAATACCGCCGGGATCGTCGGCGCGGCGATGGCCTCGATCGGGGACGTAACGCGCTGAATTTTCGCCGCTAGGGCGGTACCAGCGCCCACTGTCGTTACAATGGGTCACGGCGACGGCCCGACTGATAGCGTGCGAGGGTTCACGCTGATCTCAACGCCGACATTCGACATAGCAGACACTTTCGGTTAACCATGCCCAAACCCACCGAGAGTGCGTCCGACCGAAGGGGTCTAAGTGGCAGCGATCAGGACCAGCCCGGCGACCGATGAGCCGGTGAAGCGCACCGCCACCAAGTCTCCCGCGAAGCGCCCGGCGGCAAAGGTCACCAACGGCTCCGCGCCCGCAAAGCGCCCCGCCAAGTCGGCGCCCCGCGCGACCGCGTCGGCGCCGGAGGAGATCGAGGACGGCGGCACCGCAAAGAAGAGCCGCACCGCGGCCAAGAGCGCCGA
Source organism: Mycobacterium numidiamassiliense (assembly GCF_900157365.1). Lineage (GTDB taxonomy): Bacteria > Actinomycetota > Actinomycetes > Mycobacteriales > Mycobacteriaceae > Mycobacterium > Mycobacterium numidiamassiliense. Next base: position 4,214,271 of record NZ_FUEZ01000004.1, read on the forward strand.
CGCGAAGGCGCCGTCGACCCGTGGCGCCAAAGCCGGGGCCAAGGGCGATGCCGAGTCCGAGCCCCTTGACGCCGACAGCGTCGCCGAGGACCTCGACGGCGAACCAGACCTCGAAGCTGTGGTCGTCGAAGACCTCGACATCGAGGCCGACCTGAGCCTCGATGACCTCGAGGACGTCGAGGTCGAAGCCGAAGTGACGATCGAACCGGCCGACGGCGACGACGCCGAGGTCGCCCCGGTCGCCAAGGCCGCCGCCAAGGCACCCGCGGACGAGGAAGAAGACATCCCCGAGCCTTCCGAAAAGGACAAGGCCTCCGGCGATTTCGTGTGGGACGAGGACGAATCCGAAGCGCTGCGGCAAGCCCGCAAGGACGCCGAACTCACCGCATCCGCGGACTCGGTTCGCGCCTACCTCAAGCAGATCGGCAAGGTGGCGCTGCTCAACGCGGAGGAAGAGGTCGAGCTCGCCAAGCGCATCGAAGCCGGCCTCTACGCCACCCAGCTGATGACCGAGCACGCGGAGCGCGGCGACAAACTGCCCGCCGCCCAGCGCCGCGACATGATGTGGATCTGCCGCGACGGCGACCGCGCGAAAAACCATCTGCTGGAAGCGAACCTGCGGTTGGTGGTTTCGCTGGCCAAGCGCTACACGGGCCGCGGCATGGCGTTCCTCGACCTGATCCAGGAAGGCAACCTGGGTCTGATCCGCGCGGTCGAAAAGTTCGACTACACCAAGGGTTACAAGTTCTCCACGTACGCGACGTGGTGGATCCGCCAGGCCATCACCCGCGCCATGGCCGACCAGGCCCGCACCATCCGTATCCCGGTGCACATGGTCGAGGTGATCAACAAGCTGGGCCGCATTCAGCGCGAGCTGCTGCAGGATCTGGGCCGCGAGCCCACGCCTGAGGAGCTGGCCAAGGAAATGGACATCACGCCGGAGAAGGTGCTGGAAATCCAGCAGTACGCCCGTGAACCCATCTCGCTGGACCAGACCATCGGCGACGAGGGCGACAGCCAGCTCGGCGACTTCATCGAAGACAGCGAAGCGGTGGTGGCCGTTGACGCGGTGTCGTTCACCTTGCTGCAGGACCAGCTGCAGTCGGTGCTCGAGACACTCTCGGAGCGCGAAGCGGGCGTAGTACGGCTGCGCTTCGGTCTCACCGACGGCCAGCCCCGCACCCTTGACGAGATCGGTCAGGTGTACGGCGTGACCCGTGAGCGCATCCGCCAGATCGAGTCGAAGACGATGTCGAAGCTGCGCCACCCGAGCCGCTCGCAGGTGCTGCGCGACTACCTCGACTAGATCCGAGCTGTTCAGCCGTCGTTCAACTGTGGGCATGCCCGGGCGGGTCCAGTCCTCTAGGGTTTGGGCGTGGCCGTCGGCGTGGGTGTCAAACCCAGTTCGCCGGCGCGCCCCCGACGTCCCCTCCTGCTGCTGGCCGTCCTCGTGTTCATCGGCCTGGTCGTTACCGCCGCGGTCTCGTTCGAGGACGAGGGCCACGCGTCGGGCGTCTCGGGCGATGCGGGCTTGACCGACGGAGTCCGGATCCACGCCAACCTGGAAAAGATGAATCCCGGCGATCCCCAGCTGGTGGTTCGGCTCGACTTCGAGCCGAGAGGTCGCTTCGCGCAGGACGGAATCTTTCTGGCCCAACGCATTCGGGTCGTCGCGGTCGGCGGCGCCGGCCTCGTCGACGAATCGTTCGCCGCCGGCGGAGTGATGACGCCGAGGACGCTTCCCGTCGCGCTCGAGGGCGGCGATATCAGCCAGTACCCGTTCGACCGCTACACCGCGCTTCTCGGTGTTCGCGTCCTCACCGGCGACGGCGCCCCCATCCCCTCGGCGTTGGTCATCGGCGGGTCGCTGCATGGCTACAGCGTCGACGTTGCCCAACCCATGCGAGAGCCCAACGGCGGCAACGACTTGACGATCAACGTGTCACGCGGGCCCACGACATGGATGTTCGCGGTTTTCATCATGCTGCTCATGTGGACGGTCACGATCCTCGCGCTGTGGCTCACGGCGAAGTTGATCCTGACTGACGCCGTGATCGACGTTCCGCTGATCTCACTGTTCGGTGTTCTGCTGTTTTCCTTTACGGCCCTGCGCAATGCGATGCCCAACTCCCCGGCCCTTGGCGCGCTCGCCGACTTCTTGTCCTACTTCTGGTGTGAATTGATGCTGGGACTCGCCTTGGTCGCCCTGCTCTTCTTCCGTATCCGCCGAACCTGAATGATCTGTCTTGCAACATGTTTCGCGATCGTGCCATCGCGGCCGCCCGCTAACGCTACGGTGACCGCATGACAGCCAAGCGCACGCTCGTCTCCTCTGGATCCGATTTCGAATCCACGGTCGGTTACTCGCGCGCGGTGCGTATCGGCGCACATGTGGCGGTGGCCGGCACGACCGGCAACGGGCCCACCGGCGACATCGCCGCGCAAACACGGGATGCGTTGCGCCGCATTGAAATTGCGCTGCACGAGGCTGGCGCAACCCTGGCCGACGTGATCCGTACCCGGATCTTCGTGACCGACATTTCTCGCTGGCGCGAAGTCGGGGCCGTGCATGCCGAAGTGTTCGGAGACATCCGCCCGGTAGCCACCATGGTGGAAGTCGCGGCGCTGATCGCACCCGAGCTGATGGTGGAAATCGAAGCTGACGCCTACGTAGCGTCCTGAGATCCCGCGAGTGGCGCGAAGGTGCCGTCCGGACCGGGGCGATAGGCATCCACCCGGGTCACGGCGGTCACCGGCAGCGGCCCGTACAGATGCGGAAACACCATCGACTCGGGATCCGTCGGCACTCCGGGCTCCCAGCGAATCGGCGAGTCCAGCAACGCCGGATCGATGTGCAACAGGACCAAGTCTTGGCGACCGCGGTAGATCCGGTTCGCCGGCAGATGCACCTGCCCGGGCGTCGACAGGTGAACGAAATCGACATCGGCGGAGGTATCTGGGTGTATGAAACCCAAATTTTGGGCATTAGACCATTCACCAATTGCACACATGTGCACCAGAACGGCAGGAGCGGGGGTCACGTGGAAGAGCCTTCCAGAACGACGTTCGGCGATCCCCAGGCCGGCCGTTTGCCGGTAGCGAAAAACTCGTGAGAAACGACACACCCGATAACGATCGGGGAACAACGCGAAAACCGTATACGTCTGAGAGAGTGAATGCACGAGAGGGAGAAGCCAATGAACGCAACTTTGACCAGTCCTGAGCTGACTCGATTTGATCGTTGCGACCGCTGCGGTGCTGCAGCTCGCGTCCGCGCCAAGCTGCCTTCCGGAGCTGAGCTTCTCTTCTGCCAGCATCACGCCAACGAGCACGAAGCGAAGCTGACTGAGCTCGCCGCCGTGCTGGAGGTCAGCGGAAGCTAGGTGTGTCCAACTCGCGCAGTCCACAATGTGGGTGTGCGAGTTGTCATCGGTAATGCTGGTCCCCTATGAGCGATCAGGTGGCCGCAAAGCCGTCCCGTCACCACATCCGGCGAATTGCATTAAGGACTCTTTCAAAAAGCTGGGACGACTCGATCTTCGCTGAATCGGCACAGGCCGGTTTTTGGTCGGCGCTGTCGACGCCGCCGCTGTTGCTGGGGCTGCTCGGCGCGCTGGCTTATGTCGCCCCGCTGTTCGGTCCGGATGCGCTGCCCAACATCGTGCACAGCGCGATCTCGGCGGCGCACAGTTTGTTCTCCCGCAGCGTGGTGAACGAAATCATCGAGCCGACGATCCGCGACATCACCGCCCACGCTCGCGGTGAGGTGGTGTCCTTGGGCTTCCTGATCTCGCTGTGGGCGGGATCGTCAGCAATCTCGGCATTCGTCGATTCCGTCGTCGAGGCGCACGACCAGACGCCGCTGCGCCACCCGGTACGTCAGCGATTCTTCGCTCTGTTTCTGTACATCGTGATGCTGGTCGTCGCGGTGGTGAGCGCGCCGATCGTGGTGATGGGGCCGCGCAAGGTGTCCGAGCACATTCCGTACGCGCTGGCCAACGTGCTGCACTACGGCTATTACCCGGCACTGATCCTGGCGTTGATGGTCGGGGTCATGCTCTTGTACCGGGTCGCGCTGCCCGAGCCCCTGCCGACGCATCGGCTGATTTACGGCGCCGTCCTGGCTACCGCCGTCTTCGTCGTCGCGACGGTGGGCCTGCGTATCTACTTGGGGTGGATCACCAGCACCGGCTACACGTACGGCGCGCTGTCCACACCGATCGCCTTTTTGTTGTTCGCCTTCTTCGCCGGTTTCGCAATCATGATCGGCGCCGAACTCAACGCCGCCATTCAGGAAGAATTTCCCGCGCCCAGGACGCACGCCCACCGGCTGCGCAATTGGCTGATGTCGCGCTCCCCTGCGTTGCGCAAGACGATGGAGTCGCTGCAGAATCCCGTGACGACCAATCCCGTCACGCAGCAGCGCGAGGTCGCGGCCGCAGAGCCGCCGGCCTGATCAGCCCTTCTTGAGATTCTCGTAGATCTGCTTGCAGTCCGGGCAGACCGGTGAGCCCGGCTTCGCCGCCCGCGTGACGGGAAAGACCTCGCCGCACAACGCCACAACATGGCTGCCCATCACCGCGCTCTCGGCGATCTTGTCCTTCTTGACGTAGTGGAAAAACTTAGGGGTGTCGCTGCCGGTCCCGTCGTCGACGCGTTCGTCGGTCTCGGTGCGCTCGATCGTCTGGGTCTGCATATCTCATATTGTGCATGGTCGCCGCAAAACCGGCTGAGCCGGAATCGATCACGTGTGGGACAGTGGAGAGATGAAGCGCGGCTCCGGTCTGGGGTTCGATGACAACGGCACCCCCGTGCTCATCACGGCTGCCGAACCGTCCTACGACGAGCAGCACCGCGCCCGGGTCCGTAAGTACCTGACGCTGATGTCGTTCCGGATTCCCGCGCTGATCCTGGCCGCCGTCGCCTACGGTCTCTGGCACAACGGCCTGATTTCGCTGGCGATCCTCGCGGTGTCGCTGCCCCTGCCGTGGATGGCCGTGCTGATCGCCAACGACCGCCCACCGCGCCGCTCTGACGAGCCTCGGCGGTTCGACGACGACCGCCGGCGCACTCCGCTGTTCCCGACGGCCGAGCGGCCCGCGATTGAGGCTCGGCGTCATGTGGAGCCACACCACGACGCGCGGGGCTTCGGGACCGACGACGGTTCCGACTAGCCGTCCGTTCGACTCCACTTCTCAGGACATTCTCAGGTCTTCGCCACATTTCTGCACGTCAAGCCGTGTGAGATGGCGGCTTGGTGGGAACTCTCTGGGCTGATTTGTCGTTTAACACCATGACAGCTACAAGCCAATCGGGAGGTCGCTATGGCGAACGCCACCACGAGCAGATTTGACGGCGATCTAGATGCTCAAAGCCCCGCAGCGGACCTAGTGCGCGTATATCTCAACGGGATCGGTAAAACGGCGTTGCTCAACGCCGCGGGGGAAGTTGAACTTGCCAAGCGCATCGAGGCGGGCCTCTACGCCGATCACCTACTCGCAACTCGTAAGCGCCTCGGCGAGAACCGCAAACGTGAGTTGGCGGCCGTGGCACGCGACGGTGAGGCAGCGCGACGTCATCTGCTGGAAGCCAACCTGCGCCTAGTGGTCTCGCTGGCCAAGCGCTACACGGGACGCGGGATGCCGTTGCTGGATCTGATCCAAGAGGGCAACCTCGGCTTGATCCGCGCGATGGAGAAGTTCGACTACACAAAGGGATTCAAGTTCTCCACGTATGCCACCTGGTGGATCCGCCAGGCCATCACCCGGGGCATGGCGGACCAGAGCCGCACCATCCGGCTTCCGGTTCATCTCGTCGAGCAGGTCAACAAGCTGGCGCGGATCAAGCGGGAGATGCACCAGAACCTGGGGCGTGAAGCCACCGACGAGGAACTGGCCGCCGAATCCGGCATTCCGGTCGAGAAGATCAACGACCTGCTCGAGCACAGCCGCGACCCGGTGAGCCTGGACATGCCGGTCGGCTCCGAAGAGGAAGCCCCGCTGGGCGATTTCATCGAGGACGCCGAAGCGATGTCCGCCGAGAACGCGGTGATCGCCGAGTTGTTGCACACCGACATCCGCAGCGTGCTGGCCACTCTCGACGAGCGTGAGCATCAGGTGATCCGGCTGCGGTTCGGCCTGGACGACGGGCAGCCCCGCACCCTCGACCAGATCGGCAAGCTGTTCGGTCTGTCCCGCGAGCGGGTTCGTCAGATCGAGCGCGACGTGATGTGCAAGCTGCGCAACGGCGAGCGGGCCGATCGGTTGCGGTCGTACGCGAGTTGACACACCGGCGGCGCCGATGAGCGCTTCCAGGTAATCGGGTAGCTGTATGCCCGCCGCAGACGCGGCGGGCATACTGCTTGCTTAGGGAGCGTCAAACGCATTTCGGCGGACCGCCAAGTAGACTCAGCGTCAATGGAGGGTGCTGGATGAACGACCTGGTTGATACCACCGAGATGTACCTGCGGACCATCTACGACCTCGAAGAAGAGGGTGTGACGCCGCTTCGGGCTCGTATCGCCGAACGGCTCGACCAGAGTGGGCCGACCGTCAGCCAGACCGTGTCCCGGATGGAGCGCGACGGGTTGCTCCATGTGGCCGGGGACCGACACCTCGAGCTCACCGACAAGGGCCGGGCGCTGGCTGTCTCCGTGATGCGCAAACACCGCCTCGCCGAGCGGCTGCTCGTCGACGTCATCGGGGTGCCGTGGGAGGAAGTACACGCCGAGGCGTGCCGGTGGGAACACGTGATGAGCGAGGAAGTCGAGCGGCGGCTGGTCAAGGTGCTCAACCACCCGACGACGTCTCCATTCGGCAACCCGATTCCCGGTCTGCTGGATCTGGGTGTGGGCCCGGATTCCGGTGCCGACGACGCCAACCTGGTCCGCCTGACCGAATTGCCGTCGGGATCACCGGTCGCGGTGGTCGTCCGCCAGCTCACCGAGCACGTGCAGGGCGACATCGACCTGATCACCCGGCTCAAGGACGCAGGCGTCGTCCCCAACGCGCGCGTGATCGTCGAAACCAGTCCCGCGGGCGCCGGGGTGACCATCCTGATCCCGGGGCACGAGAACGTCACGCTGCCGCACGAAATGGCGCATGCCGTCAAGGTCGAGAAGGTCTAACCCCGCTACCCGGCACATCGGCCAGAGGCCCGCCGCGGCGGTAGCCGTACCCCGAGCCGCTTGGCCATTCGGTATCCGGTGATGGCGAGTTCGCGGATCTGCTCGGGCCGCAGGCCGGACTGCAACGCCGTGTCGAGCATGCCCGCCATCCGATGGTCCGGCTCGCAGCGCAGCGCGGCTTCCAGCGACACCCCGGCCAGCGGCCCATCGCCACGCACGTAGGCGCTGAAGGCGAGTAGCACCAGCGCCTCGACCCGCCACGGCGCGGGCAGCGTGCGCGCCAGCAGTGCCCACAAAGTCTCTGCCTCACCGGCTTTTTCGCTGACGGCCAGCGCGTAGAGCGTGTCCCGCACCTGCACGTCGCGCAGTGCGCAGCCCAGCGCGGCGACCTCGGCGTCGGACACCGATTGGCCGCGTGCCACGCGCGCTGCGGCGGCCATCGCGTCTTCCACGTCGCGGCGCCCGCACGCCAACGGATCTTCCCGATGCGCGACCGCACGCCGGGCCGCATGCTGGGAGGCCGCGGCGACCACCGCGGCGCTGCGCGACAGGTCGTCGGGCGCGATGACCGCCTGCAGGTCGGCGCGGCGTGGGTAGAGCCGCCGCCCCTGCAGCACCGCCGCGGCGGCCAAGGGCGACGCCGAGGGGTCGTCGACCGCGCCGCCCGACCCGCAGCCGTCCACGCAATGCCAGCGGCCGCCGACCGCGACACGGTCGACCACGTGCGCCGCCCACAGCTCAATATCATTCTGCGCCAACGCCTTTGAGAGCACAGCGCAAAGTTGCCGGTATTCGGAGTTGCACTGCGGGCAGTGCGCACCATCGGCGTCCACGATCACGGCAATCATGGCCTCGGGCGCGGCCGCGGCGGCAATCTCAACGAGGTGGTCAACGCGGTCGATGAGGTCATCAGAGAGGTCAACGCGCATCACCGCCCCCAATTCACCGTCCCCCAACGACACCAGGACCAATGAATTTTCCGGAACGAAGCCGAGAACAGCCGGTAGCGCTGCGATCAGCGCTGCCGGGTGATTCAGTTCGAAGTCAGGCGAATACGTCGTCATGAGACCCCACGCTGACGGGCGCCACCGTCAGGCCGCGTTCGCGCATCTGCGATCCCGCGTCCTCTTGTGGAGAAAGTCTCGACTGTGGGCCTTATCGTCTACTCATGGGTTCGATGCAGGAATACGACATCGTCGTGATCGGTTCGGGGCCTGGGGGTCAGAAGGCCGCGATCGCCTCGGCGAAGCTGGGCAAGTCCGTGGCAATCGTCGAGCGCGGCCAAATGCTCGGGGGCGTGTGTGTCCAGACGGGCACCATTCCGTCAAAGACGTTGCGCGAGGCGGTTCTTTACCTCACCGGGATGAGTCAGCGCGAATTGTACGGCGCGAGCTACCGGGTGAAGGAAAAGATCACCCCGGCCGATCTGCTGGCCCGCACGCAGCACGTGATCGGCAAGGAAGTCGACGTGGTGCGAAACCAGTTGATGCGCAACCGCGTCGACCTGCTGATCGGACACGCCCGATTCGTCGACCCCCACACCGTCGAGGTCGAAGACCCCTCCCGCCGCGAAAAGCTGACCATCAGCGGCAAGTACATCGTCGTTGCCACCGGCACCAGGCCGGCACGACCGTCCGGAGTCGAGTTCGACGAGGACCGGGTGCTCGACTCCGACGGGATCCTTGACCTCAAGACGCTGCCCGCCTCGATGGTCGTGGTGGGCGCCGGTGTGATCGGCATCGAGTACGCCTCGATGTTCGCCGCGTTGGGCACCAAGGTGACCGTCGTGGAAAAGCGCAGTGACATCCTGGACTTCTGCGACTCGGAGATCGTCGAGGCGCTGAAGTTCCACCTGCGCGACCTGGCGGTGACCTTCCGGTTCGGCGAGGAGGTGACCGCCGTCGACGTCGGCGCCGCCGGCACCATCACCACGCTGGCCAGCGGAAAGCAGATTCCTGCCGATACGGTGATGTATTCGGCGGGACGCCAGGGTCAGACCGATCACCTCGACCTGCACAACGCGGGCCTCGAGGTCGAGGGCCGCGGGCGGATCTGGGTCGACGACAAGTTCAGGACCAAGGTCGAACACATCTACGCGGTCGGCGACGTCATCGGCTTCCCCGCCCTGGCCGCGACGTCGATGGAGCAGGGCCGGCTCGCCGCGTACCACGCGTTCGGCGAGGCGTGCGACGGCATCACCGACCTCCAGCCGATCGGCATCTACTCGATCCCGGAGATCTCCTACGTCGGCGCCACCGAGGTGGAATTGACCAAGGACTCGATCCCCTACGAGGTAGGCGTGGCCCGGTACCGCGAACTGGCCCGCGGCCAGATCGCCGGCGACTCCTACGGCATGCTCAAACTGCTGGTGTCCACCGACGACCTCAAGCTGCTCGGAGTCCACATCTTCGGCACCAGCGCCACCGAGATGGTGCACATCGGTCAGGCCGTGATGGGGTGTGGTGGCACCGTCGAGTACCTGGTCGACGCGGTGTTCAACTACCCGACGTTCTCCGAGGCCTACAAGGTGGCCGCGCTCGACGTGATGAACAAGGTGCGGGCGCTCAACCAGTTCCGCCGGTGATCGGCTGCGGTCGGCCCTAGCAGGGGTCGTCTAAATCGACCGGCACCGGATCGCCAGGGCCGCCGGCTTCGGCGCGGGCCAGGAGCTGGGAGATGTGTTGGTCGAACGGCGCTGAGTAGGAGACGTTCTCGGCGCACCCGCCACGCTCGAAACCACCGATCACCCCGATCACCGTGGTCCCGCTGACCCACGGCGCGCCGCTGGTGCCGTTGACCAGCCCGTCGCAGATCAGCGAGGGAAAGCCCCCGTCGGTGACCGCGGTGCGGCCCTGACATCCGATCGGCGATCCGCCGACGCCGGTGGGATAACCCACCACGGTGACGTGACTGCCCGGCGGCGGTGCGGTGCCCAGTGTCAGCGCCAATCCGGCGTGCGACTCCACTGAGCCGGCGTGGTCGCTGCTGACCCGCGCGATGGCGTAATCCGCGTGCGGATCCTTGCTGGCCAGCCAACGTGGATCCAAGTAGACGTTGTCGGCCGTCCAGACGTCGGCCGGCGGCCCGTCACCGGCCATGCCGGGCGCAAAGCTGAACTGGGTGGCCCCCGCCAGACAGTGGGCGGCGGTCAGCACCAGGTTGCCGCCCGCGGAGTGCAGCACCGAGCCGGTGCACACGTGCTGGCTGCCGCCGTCCAGGAAGATCGCGCCCACCCGGCGGTCCGGTTCCACCGGACCCGCGACCGCGCCCTGCTCGAATTGACCGAGGTGCTGTGCCGACCCTCCCGAGCGCGCCGGCGGCGCGGTGGTTGGGGAGGCATGAGCGGGCGGCCGGGTGCACGACGCCATCAGCGTCAGCAGGCCGCACAGCAACAGCATTGGGATCCGCATCGGCTCCTATCATGCCCGACCACACCCCCACCGGCTGAATTCAACGCGTTGGCTGCGCCGCGAGATTTGCTGGCCAACGCGCTCGAACAGGCCTGGAACAGGCAATCTGTGAAAGACGAATTACATTTGAGCCCCACTGCGTTTCGATTATTGGTGCCCGTTGAATTGGGGGACACTGGCTAGGGCACTCTGGAGACACCCCCGAGAGGAGGAAACCCCTATGGCCCACCACCAGGACCCTGACGACGAGTACTACCAGCCAGGGCAATCCGGCATGTACGAACTCGAATTCCCGGCGCCCCATCTGGTGACGTCCGATGGCCGCGGCCCGGTGTTGGTCCACGCTTTGGAGGGTTTCTCCGATGCCGGTCACGCCATACGGCTGGCTGCCAGCCACCTGAAAGCGGTACTCGACGCCGAACTGGTCGCATCTTTCGCGATTGACGAATTGCTGGATTACCGCTCGCGGCGGCCGCTGATGACCTTCAAGACCGATCACTTCACCAAATACGACGACCCGGAGCTCAGCCTGTACGCACTGCGTGACAGCGCCGGCACCCCGTTTCTGTTGCTGGCGGGATTGGAACCGGACCTGAAGTGGGAGCGTTTCATCACCGCGGTTCGCCTGCTGGCCGAGCGGCTCGCCGTGCGGCAGACCATCGGTCTGGGCACCGTGCCGATGGCAGTTCCGCACACGCGGCCGATCACATTGACCGCGCACTCCAACAACAAGGACCTGATTGCCGACTTCCAGCCTTGGATCTCGGAGATCCAGGTCCCCGGCAGCGCATCCAACCTGCTGGAATACCGGATGGGCCAGCACGGTCACGAGGTCGTCGGGTTCACCGTGCATGTTCCGCATTACCTGACGCAGACCGACTATCCGGCCGCCGCGCAGGCATTGCTCGAGCAGGTCGCCAAGACCGCGTCGCTCGAGCTGCCGCTGTCGGCGCTGACCCAAGCCGCCGCCGAGATCCGGGCCAAGATCGACGAGCAGGTCGAGGCGAGCGCCGAGGTCGCTCAAGTGGTGACCGCACTCGAGCGCCAGTACGATGCCTTCATCGACGCTCAGGAGAACAGGTCGTTACTAAGCCGCGACGAGGACTTGCCCAGTGGTGACGAACTCGGCGCAGAATTCGAGCGATTCCTGGCCCAGCAGGCGGAGAAGAAGCGCGACGACGACGACCTGGCTTAAACCCTCTGAGCTGGCCCGACAACAAGGTTGGGGAGATGACCGAGCGGAAGCGCAAGACCGATCTTCGCCCGGTGCGCGAAGTGACTACCCCCACACTGCAATTCCGCACCATTCACGGTTACAAGCGGGCGTACCGCATCGCCGGGTCCGGGCCGGCGATCCTGCTCATCCACGGCATCGGTGACAACTCCACCACCTGGAATACCGTGCAGGCGAAGCTCGCTCAGCGCTATACGGTCATCGCTCCCGACCTGCTCGGCCATGGGCGGTCCGACAAGCCGCGCGCCGATTACTCGGTCGCTGCCTACGCCAACGGAATGCGCGACTTGCTTTCCGTGCTCGACATCGAGCGAGTGACGATCATTGGTCACTCGCTTGGCGGTGGGGTGGCTATGCAATTCGCCTACCAGTTCCCGCATCTGGTTGAACGAGTGATCCTGGTCGCCGCGGGAGGCGTCACCAAGGACGTCAACGTCGTCTTCCGGCTGGCCTCGCTGCCGATGGGCACCGAGGCCCTGGCACTCCTGCGACTGCCGTTGGTGCTGCCTGCGGTACAAATGGCCGGGCGAGTCGCGGGCCTGGCGATCGGATCGACCGGCCTGGGCCGTGACCTGCCGAACGTGTTGCGCATCCTGGACGATCTGCCGGAGCCGACGGCCTCGTCGGCCTTCAGCCGGACGCTGCGGGCGGTGGTCGACTGGCGTGGCCAGATCGTCACCTTCCTGGATCGGTGCTACCTGACCGAAGCCATGCCGGTGCAGATCGTTTGGGGCACCAAGGATGTCGTGGTCCCGGTCCGGCACGCCCGGATGGCGCACGCCGCCATGCCGGGCTCGCGCCTCGAGATCTTCCAGGGCTCAGGTCACTTTCCGTTCCACGACGACCCGGCTCGATTCATCGATGTGGTCCAGCGCTTCATCGACTCCACCGCGCCCGCCGAATACGATCAGACGGCGCTTCGTGCGTTGCTACGCAGCGGCGGTGGCGAACGGACGGTCACCGGCCCGGCCGACACCCGCGTCGCGGTGCTCAACGCCATGGGTTCCGACGAGCGCAGCGCTACCTGATAATTCCGTTGACCCGGGTCGTACAGTCGGGTCATGGGTATCGATGTCACGGTGCTGCGGGTATTCACCGATCCAGACGGGAACTACGGAAATCCGCTCGGCGTGGTCGACGCCTCGCAGGTCGATCCGGCTGAACGTCAACAGCTGGCCACCGAATTAGGCTACAGCGAAACGATATTCGTCACCCTGCCCGACGCCGGCTCAATGACTGCGGACGCCCACATCTACACTCCACGAACCGAACTTCCCTTCGCCGGCCACCCGACCGTCGGGGTGTCGTGGTGGCTGCGCGAGAGGGGAACCCCGATCCACACGCTTGCGGTGCCGGCTGGCATCGTCGAGGTGAGTTACCAAGGCGATCTCACCGGTGTCAGCGCACGCGGGCAGTGGGGCCCTGAGCTTGCGTACCGCGAATTTGATTCAGTCAGTGACCTTCTCGCGGCCGACCCCGCCGAATTTCCCGACGATGCCGCGCACTACCTGTGGGCGTGGATCGATGAGTCCGCCGGGTCGTTGCGGTCTCGAATGTTCGCCGCGAATCTCGGCGTCACCGAAGACGAGGCGACCGGGTCCGCGGCGATACGGATAACCGAGCATCTGGGCCGCGACCTGCACATCACACAGGGCAAGGGATCGATGCTCGAGACCACCTGGAGTGCCCAGGGCTGGGTCCAGGTAGCCGGTCGCGTCGTGAACGACGGTGTGAGACAACTGAATTGAAGTTCAGGCCTTGCGGTGCAACGCCGCGTCGAGGTGGTCCTGCAGGGGTTGCCCGACCGCAGCCATGCGCATTGAGTAAGACAGCTGGTCGCCATCGATGCGGAAGGTTCGGCCGAGCGCCGTCACCTCTTTGGCGGTCGGCGTCAAGCCGATTGACGTTGTGGCCAAATCGATTTCGATGAGGTCACCGGTCACCGTGTAGCTGCCAACCTCGATTTCGGTGATGCCATTCGGATGAGCGAGCACCAGCTCGACCCGGCCCGGCGCGGGCACGCGGAAATACCCTGTCTCGGCGTGCAGGGGTCTGCCATCGGCGACCGACTTGGTCTTTTGCGCGTAGGCCAAAAACGGCTTTCCCACATGGGAAAATACGACTTCCTCGAGATACTCGAAGGGCTGGATCGTCGGGTACTTGCCGGCACCTCGACCGGCCCACGTGCCCAGCAACGGCGCCAGTGCCTCGAGATCTGGATGCAACTCCGGGAGCATGAAAACAGCCTAGCCCGCAGTCCGTTTCGGCCCGGGCCGCACGCCGGGACCGTCAGGTCGGGGTCGATACCTTGCGGTGTTCGCGCAGCGCCTCGATCTCGCGTTCGAAATCGTCGGCTGACGAGAAGGACCGGTATACCGATGCGAATCGCAGGTATGCGACCTCGTCGAGATCGCGCAACGGCCCCAGGATGGCCAGGCCGACCTCATGGCTGGGGATTTCCGGCGACCCCGCGGCGCGCACGGTGTCTTCCACCTGCTGGGCCAGCAGATTCAGCGCGTCCTCATCGACTTGGCGGCCCTGACAGGCGCGGCGGACGCCCTTGATGACCTTCTCTCGACTGAACGGCTCGGTGACGCCACTGCGCTTCACGACGGCAAGAACGGCGGTTTCCACCGTTGAGAAGCGTCGCCCGCACTCGGGACATGAGCGTCGGCGCCGAATGGCTTGGCCTTCATCGGTTTCCCGCGAGTCGATTACCCGGGAATCGGGGTGACGACAGAACGGACAGTGCATGACCGCTCCTTTGCCGTGCCGGAATCTCGCAGAACACCCCGAGCGTACCTGTGCGCTCCCCCGCTGGGCCAACATGGCCACAACATGGGTGTTCCGCTGGTCACGGGCACTGAGCAGCCTTGGCGTAGAGAGGTTTTCGCGGTGCTCGGCGCCGCCGTCAGCCGACCGGCGCGATGAGGGTCTGGCCCGCCGACAATGCTGGCGAATTCAGGTCGTTGAGTTCGCGGATGCGCTCGGTCACCTGGCGGGTCGGCGCGTCGGGCGCGACCCGGTGAGCGACGTCCTGGAGCGACTCGCCCGGTTCGACGCGCACGACGGCGAGCCTGTCGGGCACGGCGGCGGCGGCCGAGTTGCCCGAGTCGCCGTTGGCCACCTCGCCCAGGTTTGCGACCAGACCCAGCCACAGGGTGATGACTCCGGCGAGCAGGGCCAGCCCCAGCGTGGTCACCAGCGGGACGGGGCGCCGGCGATGCGGTGCCGACGACATCGCGACGCCGGTGCCCCGGTAGCGCGTCCGCAGGTCAGCCGGCCGGGCCGGCCCAGGCCGGCGGGACCGCACGACACGTTCGCGGTCGTAGCGGGGCTCGGGCGCGAGCGGGCTGATCGGCCGCCGGGCGTCGCTGGTACGCCGCGAGACGGTGTGAATGATTGTCATGTGCGTTCCTCCGGTCGGCTATCAATCGCTCGTGTGTTCGACAGTAATCGCTCGTGTGTTCGATACCGAACATTTGAGCGAAGCGTGTCGCACACGTCGAACGGTAGGCCATGCCACCGACAGAACTGGATGGGTCACCAGGACTGTCATGCAGCGCGAATACCCGATCTCCTGAAAAGTTACACACGTGTGATTCAACTGCTACAGGGTCTTTCGGCCCCATTCCACACTTCGCGACACGCTAGTCGAACACATGTTTGATTCTCGCGTCCGGGGCGGCTACATTCAGTGCCATGAGCGACAGCAAAGACACCTCAGGCGCCGGCGCGCACAGCCGGCTGCATTCCGTGGATTCATCGCTTACCGAGCGGCAACGCACCATCCTCAACGTCATTCGTGAGTCGGTGACCACGCGTGGTTACCCACCCAGCATCAGGGAGATCGGCGACGCCGTAGGCCTGACGTCCACCTCGTCGGTGGCTCACCAGCTGCGCACTCTCGAGCGCAAGGGGTATCTGCGCCGCGACCCGAACCGCCCCCGCGCCGTCGATGTCCGCGGGGCCGACGACCATGCGGCGCCGGCGGCACCGGCGACCGACGTCGCTGGCTCAGACGCCCTGCCGGAGCCCGCCTTCGTCCCGGTGCTCGGGCGCATCGCGGCCGGTGGACCGATCCTGGCCGAGGAGGCCGTCGAGGAAGTCTTCCCGCTGCCGCGCGAATTGGTCGGCGAGGGCGAGTTGTTTCTGCTCAAGGTGGTCGGCGAGTCGATGATCGAAGCCGCGATCTGCGACGGCGACTGGGTGGTGGTGCGCCAGCAGAATGTCGCCGACAACGGCGATATCGTCGCGGCCATGCTCGACGGCGAGGCCACCGTCAAGACCTTCAAACGCGCGGGTGGTCAGGTGTGGCTGATGCCGCACAATCCCGCGTTCGATCCCATTCCCGGGAACGAGGCGACCGTGCTCGGCAAGGTCGTCACCGTGATTCGCAAGGTGTAACGGCTTAGTCGGCCTTCACAAAGCCGTTTGCCAGCGCGGCTTCCTCGCTGGACAGCCAGATTTCGGCAAGCGTGTCGTGGTAGAGGTCGCTGTCGGGGGTGTAGTAGAGCCCGAAGCGTGGGCTGGCCTTGATGGGATATCCGTCGGGCATCTGGTACGGGTCGTCCAGCGGCAGGTGAATTGTCGGGCGACCAGCGGGGGCGAACGCCCCGAATGGTGCCGCCTCGGCGACTTCGGAATCGTCGTCGCCATCGGCAGCCGCGTGCCGGGCTGCGTGGCGCCCGAGTCTCGGGTTGGCTGCGGCCGCGGCGATGGCACCCGGACCCGCGACGTCCGGCGGCGTGTGCGGTACGGCTACATCCGGGAAGGCAGCATCCTCCTCGGCGGCGTCGGGATAGGCCGACTCCGGATAGCCGGCATCGGCGGCCTCGACATCCTCGTAATCGTCGTGTGGGCCCGCGGCCTCCGCGCCCGGATAAGCGGCCTCGGGGTATCCGGCGTCGGAAATATCCTCGGGATAGCCGGCTTCCGGGTAGGAGTCGTCCGGGTAGACGTCCTGTTGGCCGGCATCGGGATACCCGGCTTCGGCCAGCGCTTCGGGCGTGACGACCGGGAAGGAATCGGTGTCGACCGCGTCGGGATCGTCGTCCTCGGGGGGCTCGATGCCACCGTATTCGGCTCCGGCCCAACCACCTTCGGCAAGGTCGGCGGATTCGGGTGTCGACGGCCAGCCCATGTGCGGCGCGGACGGCGCATCCTCCGGCGGATGCTCCGACGAGTCAAATCGGTAGTGCTCGGTAGCGGCTTCGGTGTAGTCCGGGCCCCACCGGGGTTCGCCGCCGTCGTCGTAGCCGCCGTCGTCCACGTCGTGCTCGAGCTCGAAGGGGACGGCGCCCCGGCGCGCACGGCGCCGGCTCCACCGCAACGCCAGGAACACCGACAGGGCGATCAGGATCAGCAGCGGGATGATCGCCAGCAGATACCACCAGTGGAAAACGAAGCCCGCGGGGTGCGACGGCATCGCCGAACCGCTCGGCTGGTTCTGGCCCGCGACCTGCAGGCCGGACAATAGCGGCGCCAAGTTGGCCGGGTCGGTGCTGAAGGTGTTCTTCGCCCTGTTCCACGAGATCTTGCCGCCGGTGAACTTCTGCGAGACCACGTCGTCGTCGACCGTCTGATCACTGACCGGCGCGCCGAGCTTGCCGCTGGCACCGCGGAGCTTGTCCCACGCGGCCTTCATTGCGCCGCGCACGACGAACGCGCCGTGGTCAGAAGTCCAGAAGATCACCGGCTTGTCGGCCCCGGAGAACGCGCACACCCGGCTGCCCGGGCCGATACCGCCGTCGGACTCGGTGGTGGTCGGGAAGCCCAAGTCGCTGCTTACCGGCCCGCCGAGGGCCTCGTACTTGGCCAGGATGTCGTTCTCGATGGCGTTCGCGCCGGTCGCCGGGCTGAAAAACACCTTGCCGCCGGCGAAGTTCTGGGCAATCCCGTCGCCGCCGATGGGATATTGACCGCCTTGCTTGGCGCCCAGCGGACCGTTGCCGCCGCCCGCTGCCCGCCAGGCCATGTTGATGGCGGCGGCCGGATCGATCGCCACCTGCAGGCCCTTCAGCTGATCGGCCAAGGCGGGCGGATCGGTGGTGAAATCTTTGGTTTTTCTGTTCCAGGAAATCTGGCCGCCGCTGAACTTCTGCGAGGACACCTCGCCGTCGTAGGTCTCATCCCCGACCGGGGCGCCGAGCACGCCGCCCGAGCTGCCGAGCCGGTCCCAGGCCGCGTTCAGCGCGCCACGCACCACGTACGCGCCGTGGTCGGGCGTCCAGAAAATCACCGGTTTATCGCTGGCCGAGAAAGTGGCTACACGGCTGTCGGGCCCCGCCAATCCCGGGACTTCATTAATGGTCGGGAACCCGAGGTCGCTGCCGGCCGGACCGCCCAGCATCTCGTACTTGTCGAGAATCGGCCCGAAAATGAATCTGGCTCCGGTAGCCGGAGTGAAGAACATCTTGCCGCCGTCGAAATCCAGCTCGAAACCGTCGCCGGCGGGGTAGACGTCACCCTTCCTGGGGCCGAGCGGGGAGGTGTCACCACCGGCTTTGGTCCATTCGGCCATCATGGCCGCCTCGGCGTCGCCGATCGGGGATGCCGAGGCGACAGGCGCCAGCAATACGACGGCCACAGCTGTGGTCGCCAAGCTGACCAGCGCTCGCCCAACGAGCGTGCGCAGTCGACCTACCTGCCCGTTCACCCAGCCTCCCAGCCGACGGAGATGCCCCAATCTGTGGCCATATTCATGCCCCGCGGACCCCGCGAAAAGTTGATACCCCCACCCTGGGTTACCAACCTGGCTCGATTCCGTGTTGTTATCGCGGGCTCGCATAACTTTGCTCCAGCGAACGAAGAATACGAAGTGGAACAGAAAATTTTACGAAAATGGATACCGGTCCGATGTCGAAATGATGCAAGACCACGTTGAGATTGCGCAGTCGACATGCGTAAAACGCATGCGCCGACGGTACGCGAGGCCATCATTTGATCGGCAATCTACCCGAACAAGCAGCCAATCACGGGGATTGACACTTTGCCGCGGACCGCGGCAACCAGGCCGTGTGTCGATGGCCGGTGCTACGCCGTTGCCGTCAGCGGCGTAGCGACCCCTCGGTCGTTGCGCGACAGCAAAATTGGCTAGACCCCAAGGCTGCGACCGATGATCTCTTTCATGATTTCGGTCGTGCCGCCGTAGATCGTCTGCACCCGCGCATCGAGATAGGCACGGGCAACCGGGTATTCGCGCATGTAGCCGTAACCGCCGTGCAACTGCAGGCAGCGGTCGATCAAGTGCACCTGCTTTTCGGTGGAGTACCACTTGGCCATCGCGGCCTGCTCGGCGGTGAGTTTGCCCTCCAGGTGAAGCGCGATGAAGTTGTCGACCATGATGCGCACCAGGGTGGCCTCGGTGGCCAGCTCGGCCAGGACGAATCGGCTGTTCTGGAAGCTGCCGATCGGCTTGCCAAAGGCCTTGCGCTCCTTGGTGTACTGCAGCGTCTGCTCCAGCACGCTCTCCATCGATGCGGCCGCCATGATGGCGATGTTGATCCGCTCCTGTGGCAGGTTCCGCATCAGGTAGATGAACCCCTGCCCCTCCTCGCCGAGCAGGTTTTCGGCCGGCACGTGCACGTCAGTGAAGGACAGTTCGGCGGTGTCCTGGGCGTCCAGCCCGATCTTGTCGAGATGGCGTCCGCGCTCGAATCCGGCCATGCCGCGTTCGACGACGAGCAGCGAAAACCCTTGAGCGCCTTTGTCCGGATCGGTCTGGGCGACCACGATCACCAGATCCGAGTTGATCCCGTTGGTGATGAACGTCTTTGCCCCGTTCAGCACGTAGTGATCACCCTGCTTGATCGCCCGCGTCTTGATGCCCTGCAGATCGCTGCCCGTTCCCGGCTCGGTCATCGCAATCGCGGTGATCAGCTCTCCGGTGCAGAACTTGGGCAGCCAGCGCTGCTTCTGCTCCTCGGTCGTCAGCGACAGCAGGTAGGGCGCCACGATGTCGTTGTGCAAGCCGAATCCGATGCCGTTGTAGCGTCCGGCGGCGGTTTCCTCGCTGACGATGGTGTTGTACCGGAAGTCGGGATTGCCGCCGCCGCCGTACTCCTCGGGCACTGCCATGCCCAGGAAGCCCTGCTTGCCTGCCTCGAGCCAGACGCCACGGTCGACGATTTTCGCCTTGTCCCATTCGTCGTGGTGGGGCGCGACGTGGCGCTCCAGGAAGGCGCGGTAGGACTCGCGGAACAACTCGTGCTCAGGCTCAAACAGGGTGCGCTGGTACTTGACGGCACTGCTCATGGATGACCTCCGGCGAATGGATTCTGCCGCCCAAACATATACCAACCAGACGGTTGGTCGGCAGCCGGGCGGGTCAGCCGGGGTCGCGTCGCGACGTCTAGGTGGTCTGCCCGTTGGCGGTGGAAAAGTCCCGCAGGCTGGCAGCCAGCGCCACCGAGACCCGCGCCCGCAGCCGGGTGCCCTCCGGGTTGTGCTCCTCCTGCTGGACGCGCCCGTCCGCATGCACCCGGGCCACCAGATCGCCGCGGTCGTACGGGATCAGCACGTCGACGGCCGTGTCGGTGGGGACGGCGAGTTCGGCCATGCGGCGGCGCAATCGGTCGATGCCTTCGCCGGTGTGCGCCGAGACGAAGACCGCCCCGGGAAGCGCGTGACGCAGCTTGGCCAGTGCCAGATCCCCCGCCGCGTCAACCTTGTTGACCACCAGCAGCTCGGGCGGCGGCTCGGCGTCGCGGTCGGCCTTGTAGTCGGCAAAGACCTCCGAGACCACCTGCCGCACGGCGTTGATCTGGGCCAGCGGGTTGACGTCGGATCCGTCGACGACGTGCACCAGCAGCTCCGCATCGACGACTTCCTCCAGCGTGGAACGGAATGCCTCGACGAGCTGGGTGGGCAGGTGGCGCACGAAGCCGACGGTATCGGTGAGCACGTACGGGCGTCCGTCCTCGAACGCCGCGCGACGGGTAGTCGGTTCCAGGGTGGCGAACAACGCGTCCTGCACCAGCACCCCTGCTCCGGTCAGCGCGTTGAGCAGGCTGGACTTGCCGGCGTTGGTGTAGCCGACGATGGCGATCGACGGCAGGTCGCTTTCCAACCGTCGGCTGCGCTGGGTGTCGCGGACCTGCTTCATGTCCTTGATCTCGCGGCGCAGCTTGGACATCCGCTCACGGATGCGGCGCCGGTCGGTCTCGATCTTGGTCTCACCGGGTCCGCGGGTGCCCACACCGCCGCCGCTGCCGCCCGCGCCGCCGCCCTGCCGGGACATCGACTCACCCCAGCCGCGCAGCCGCGGCAGCATGTACTCCATCTGCGCCAGCGACACCTGCGCCTTGCCTTCCCGGCTGGTGGCATGCTGAGCGAAGATGTCCAAGATCAGCGCGGTGCGGTCGATGACCTTGACCTTGACGACTTTCTCCAAAGCGTTCAGCTGGGCGGGCGACAGTTCGCCGTCGAAAATCACGGTGTCGGCGCCGGTCGCCCGGACCACGTCGCGCAGTTCGGCAGCCTTGCCCGAGCCGATATAGGTCGACGGGTCGGGCCGGTCGCGGCGCTGGATCAGCCCCTCGAGGACCTCCGAGCCTGCGGTCTCGGCCAGCGCGGCCAGCTCGGCCATGCTCGCTTGGTTGTCGGCTGCGCTGCCCTCGGTCCAGACGCCGACTAGCACGACGCGTTCCAGCCGCAGCTGGCGGTATTCGACCTCGGAGACGTCGGTGAGTTCGGTCGACAGCCCGGCGACGCGGCGCAGGGCCTCGCGGTCTTCGAGAGCGAGTTCACCGACGCTGGGCGTCGGGTCGATAGGGCCCGGGTCGGGCGAATCAGGAAAAGTCATAACCACTTTCGATGGTGGCATGCCGCGGGCGGCGATGCATCTGAATTACAGCGCGCTCCACCACGCCTCGGCGATCTCACCGCGGGCCACCAACACCGACGGCCCCCGCAAGTAGCTGGTGGCGTCGGTGACGGTGACGGTGACGTCGCCGCCGGGCACCCGCACGATCAGGGTTCCGGTGTCGGCCCCGGTTTCGGCCAGCGCCGCCACCGCGGCCGCGACGGTTCCAGTACCGCAGGAGCGGGTTTCGCCGACTCCACGCTCGTGCACCCGCATGTGGACCAACCCGGCGACCGGCGCGGTGAGCACTTCCACATTGGCCCCGTCCGGGAATTGCGCGCGGTCGAAGTGCACCGGCGCCGCGACGTCCAGGGCCGCGAGCTCATCGACGCTCAGCTGCGCGTCAACGCACGCCAGGTGTGGGTTGCCCACGTCGACCGCCAGCCCGGTGAACCGCCGTCCACCGATCACGGCCTCCCCCGCGCCCAGCCGGTTGGCCTTGCCCATGTCGACCGTGACGTCCGCGTTGGTCGCATCGACGTGGTGCAGGGCGACCAGCCGCGGGCCGGCCAGCGACCCGACGACGAACTCGTCGCGGGTCTCCATGCCGCTGGCCCGCAGGTAGTGCGCGAACACCCGCACGCCGTTGCCGCACATCTGCGCGGTCGACCCGTCGGCGTTGCGGTAGTCCATGTACCAGTCGCCGGCGCTGACTCCGTCGGGCAGGCGGTCCAGCACCCCGGCCGTCTTCGCGGCGCCCGCGGTGGTGACACGCAGCACCCCGTCGGCGCCCACTCCGCGGCGCCGGTCGCACAGCGCGGCCACCCGGCCGGCGGTCAGCCGCAGGTCGGCGTCGATGTCGGGCAGCAGCACGAAGTCGTTCTGGGTGCCGTGGCCCTTGGCGAAGATCACCAGTTCAGAGTACGTGCCGCCACGCCAGCAAGGTGTCGTCGACCAGGCCGGCATCGCCGACGCCGAGCCATTGCACCCGGTGGTCGCGACGAAACCAGGAGCGCTGCCGTCGCACATAACGCCGGGTGCCCATGTACGTCAGCTCCCGCGCTTCACGCAGCCGATCGGCGTGCCCGCCGGCGTCCAGGGCTGCGAGCACCTGGGCGTAGCCCAGCGCGCGCGACGCGGTGACCCCGTCGCGCAGGCCCTCGCGCAGTAGCCCCTGCACCTCGTCGACCAGGCCCTGGTCGAACATGGCGTCCGTGCGCTTGGCCAATCTCTCGTCGAGAATTGTTGTGTCACAATCTAATCCGACGATAGCGGTGCCCCACCGCGGGGTGCCGACGCGTGGCGCGGAGGCGGCGAAGGGCTGTCCGGTGAGCTCGACTACCTCGAGTGCGCGCACTGTGCGGCGTCCGTCGGTAGGCAGGATCGCCGCCGCCGCGGCCGGGTCGCGGCGGGCCAGCTCGGCGTGCAGGTTGCCCACCCCGACCTCGGCGAGCCGCTCCTCCCAGCGCGCGCGAACCTCGGGATCGGTTGCGGGAAAAGACCAGTCGTCGAGCAGCGATTGGACGTATAGCATCGAACCGCCGACCACGACCGGCACCGCGCCGCGGGCGGCGATCGCCTCGATGTCCGCGGCGGCGGCCTGCTGATAGCGGGCGACGGACGCGGTCTCGGTGATGGTCAGGACGTCGAGCTGGTGATGCGGGATGCCGCGACGCTCGTCGATGGGCAGCTTGGCGGTGCCGATGTCCATGCCGCGATACAGCTGCATCGCGTCGGCGTTGACGATCTCGGCGCCGACCCCTTCGCCGCTGAGCCGTTCGACGACGTCGAGCGCCAGCTGCGACTTGCCGGTGCCGGTGGGCCCGATGATCGCCAGCGGCCTCATGGCTGCCAGGCGCCGGCGAAGTACCCCACCCCGTAGGGCGCGCCGCGGTACAGCTCCTTGGCCGATCGAGGGCCCGGTTCGGTCAGGCCGGCCAGCACCTGGAAGGCGACCCGCCCCAGGATCGGCTCGGGCAACCCGGCCAACGCTGCCGCATCGCCTTTGGCCAGCGCATCGTCGAGGGCCAGTTGGGCGTCGGCATTGCCCGGGTCGTAGCCGCCCGGTGCCGACGGTGTGAGGGTATTGGCGCCGTCGGCGACGACCAGCACCCCGATCGGGTCGGGCAGCCGGTCGATCTCGGCGCGCAGCTGCCTGCCGTGGGCCAGCGCCACCTCGGCGGCGTGGTCGTCGGCGTAGACACGGACCCGCGCGCTGGCCTCTGGCCGCACCTGAGCGCGCACCCAGCCGGCCACCAGCGCGCACAGCGGCAGCTCGGCCAGCTCGGCGGTGCGCCCGGTATCGGCGTGTGACGAAAGCCCAACCCGCACGTCGACCCCGAAGCCCGCAAAAGTGCCGGTGCTCTCGGGGCCCAGGTCGCCGTCGGCGACACCGATACCGACAGCCACCCAGCGTGCGGGCAACAGCGCGGCGGCTTCCACCACGGCGGCGGCGAGGTCGGCGACCTCGGCGGCCGCGGCTCCGGCGAGTTCGGGGACAAGCAGCGGCGCCGAGGGGACGATCGCGATGGTGCTCAGCACGGCACCAAACTAGCCGACGGGTGTTCTGCGCTAGGCCGACTGGCCTCGCGCCTGCACGCAGTCTGCGGGCTGCTGCTCCAACGGGTGGGCCCGCTGATCGTTGGTGGTCGAGATGGTTTCGGCCTCACCCCGGGCCAGCGCCACAGTCGCGACGACCACCAGCACCACCCCGGCAATGAGCACGAACTTCATCGGCCCTTCGGTGTTCAGGGTCTCGCCCAGCACCGCGATCCCGAGTATCGAACCGACCAGCGGCTTGGCCACCACCGACGTCGGCAATGAGGCGGTCAGCGAGCCCGCCCGAAACGACGACTGCTGGAAGATCATTCCGGCCAGCGCCGCGGCGATCCAGACGTAGAACTCGGGCGCCGTCAGCAGGGCACCGACGCCGCCGCGGACCAACTCGACGACGGCCTTCGTCAGCACCGCGAACAGCGCCAACGACGAACCGGCGACCACGGCGAGCAGCACCGCGGCCACGGTCCCGGACCAGAACCGCGCGCCCAGCACACAGAACAACAACGCCGGACCCATGACCGCGGCCACCACCATCCAGGTGCCCAGCGAGCCGCGCGACGCGCCGGCGTCCGGGTCCCCAACCGTGACGACCACTGCCAGCGCAAGGGCCAGCAGCACCGCCCACGTCCATTCCCAGCGGGTCACCCGGCGCCGGGTCATGTACGCGTAGATTGGCAGCGCGAACAGCAGCGCCGTCACCTGCAGCGCGGTGACCAGCACCACCGACCCCAGCACCAGCGCCCCGGCCTGCAGCACGTAGTTGGCGATTGCCCCCAGCGCCCCCAGCCACCACTTCGCGTCGCGCACCGACATCTTGAACAGCTCGAGGTGGCCGACCTCTTTGTCGGTGATCTCCTGCGCCGAACGCTGCCGGACGACATTGCCGAGGGCGGACGCGAGCGCGGCGAGGAGCGCGAGAACAACTGCGATGTCAGCTTTGGCCACTGCGACCCCCTCCCCCAACGTCTGGCCCGAGGGCCGTCATCCGCGGCCCGGCGTGCGCGACGAAACCAACTCGCGCACAAACATCCTCCATACCTAGCCCACAAACCTATGTTGCGGCTGTGACCCGGCTATGGAGCGCTGACGACACCTGCCAGGACCGTGGAACCGACTTCCAATGGTGTCACAGGAAGCGGGCCGGTCGCCTCTCGTAGCGCGAGGGCGGCTTCCGCCCGGGCATCCTCGCTGGCGGCCATGTTGGCGGCTTCGCCGCGAGCCAACGCTGTCGTCGCGACCACCACGACCGTGACCGCGGCGATCAACACGAACAGCTCGAAGCCGTCAGCGTCCAGCGTCTCCCCGAGCACCGTGACGCCCAGCAGCGACGCCACCAGCGGCTCGGCGACCGTCATCGTCGGCAACGACGCGGTCAGCGAGCTGGCCCGGAACGACGACTGCTGAAACACCGTGCCGAGCACGGCGACCAGCGCCCAGCCGTAGAGCTCCGGCGTCCGCAGCAGCGCCCACACGCCGCCGCCGCACACGTCGACGATGGCCTTGGTGAAAACCGCGAACAACGCCCACGACGAGGCCGACGCCACCGCCAGCAGCACCGCGGCGATGGGGCCCGACCAGAGCCGCGCGCCCAGCACGCAGAACACCATGGCCGGGGCGACCACGACGGCTACCACGACCCAGGCCTGCAGCGGCGCCCGCGGATACCCGGCGGCCGGCTCGCCCACCGAGACGAAGACCGCCACCGCGATGGCCAGCAGCACCGCCCAGCCCCACTGGCGGGGGGTCAGCCGGTGTTTGGTCAGCCACGCGTACACCGGCAACGCGAACAGCAGTGCCGTCACCTGAAGCGCCTGCACCAGCACCACCGAACCCAGTCCCAGCGCCACGGCCTGCAGCGCGGCGCTGGCCACGGCGGCCCCCCCGCCCAGCCACCAGCGGGCGTCGCGCAGCGACATCCTCAGCAATTCGAGATGACCGACCTCCTCGTCGGTGATTTCCTGCGCGGACCGCTGACGGACCACGTCTCCGACGCCCGATATCAGCGCGGCGATCAGCGCGAGCAGCGCCGCGATATCCACGTTCGCGATGACGATTCGCCCCCTCAGCCCCACGAGCAACAGCTACAACATTGGTCACCGTCACCGTACCGGGGTGCGAGACGTCGCCCTATGGCCCGAGCGTCGGTGGAATCGAACCGTTATCCGCCGGTCGGCGTGTCGTCCGGGGCGTGTCGTTGTGGGCCGATTACCGGGCCGGCTGTTCGGCCTCGCTATCCAGCTCCGCTTCAATCCTTTCGCCGGTCGCAACGGCGTCGACGCGCGCGAGCTGGACGGTGGCGATCGTCACCATCAGGGCCGCCACGATCAGGGCGACCGCCCCAGCGCGCCCGGTGTTGAGCGATTCGTCGAGGACGACCACACCCAGCAAGGCCGCCACGACCGGCTGCGACACCTCCAATGTCGGCATCGACGCGGTCAGCGCGCCCGCCCGGAACGCCGACTGCTCCCACAGGAACCCGCCCAGCGCGACCAGAATCCAGGCATACAGCTCGGGGCAGCGGAACACCGCCCAACCGCCTTCGGCCAGTCGATGAACGGCGCCCTTGGTGAGCACCGCGAAGACTCCCCACAGCGTGCCGGACACGAAGGCGAACAGCACCGCGGCCAGCGCACCGCCCCAGATGCGCGCGGCCACCAGGCACCCGACCAGCAGCGGCCCCAGCACAGCCACCACGGCGGCCCACGTCTCGAACGACGCATTCGAACGACCGGCCTGCGGGTTGCCCACCGTGACGATCACGGTCACCGCCGCGGTCAACACAATGGCCCAGATCCACTCGCGACTCGTGACCGATCGCTGCTCCAGCTTCGCGCTGAAAGGTATTGCGAACAACAGCGAAAGCACTAGCAGCGCCTGCACCAGCAACACCGAACCCCGGTTCAGCGCGGCCGCCTGCAAGGCGATGCTCACCACGAGGATCAGTACGCCCACCACCCAGCGTCGATTGCGCAACAGCTTGGCGAACTGCTGCCGCAGCGGCAACGACTGGTCGACGATCCCGTGGGTCGCGCGTTGCTGCATCACGTCGCCGATCGCGACGCACAGCGCCGACGCCAACGCGAGCAAAGCGGCGATATCCACTGCTTCCATGGGGTGTTTGTCTCCGATGTCGAGGGCGGCTGACGAGTCCCGGGGTGGGGCTTGAAAATGCTCAAGTCGTGCTTTTGGGGCCGGCTGTGCGGACGGCAACAACAAGGTTGCCGCATCCGGGCCGCCAAGCTGCTTGAATACTGGTGGAAATTTTGCGACAAAAACAGTGGGTGTGTGGGTGCCGCTACGCGCGGCAGGTGCGCGGAATATCGACCGCGCGAAAGGGCCAAAGGTTGGTGACGAGCGCATGATGGCTGACGAGACCGTAAACAACGACTCGGGACCGGTTTCGGCCCCGACGGGCACGCCAAGTCCGGGGCCACGGCCGGGACCACGACCCGGCCCCCGGCCGCTGAACTCGGGGCCGCGGCCCAGCGCTCACCCCGTGCCGCTGGCCCCGCGCAGCAACCCCCACCAGTTCGGCCGCGTCGACGACGACGGCACCGTGTGGCTGATCAGCTCGGCCGGCGAACGCGTCGTCGGCTCCTGGCAGGCCGGCGACACCGAAGCCGCATTTGCCCACTTCGGTAGGCGTTTCGATGACCTGTCCACCGAGGTCACGCTGATGGAAGAGCGGCTGGCGTCGGGAACCGGCGACGCCCGCAAGATCAAGGCCAATGCGTCCGCGCTGATCGAGACGCTGCCGACGGCGTCGGTGCTGGGTGACATCGACGCCGTTGCGGCTCGATTGACCAGCCTCATCGACCAGGCCGGCGCCACGGTCGCCGCGGATCGCTCACGGCGCGACGAACATCGGGCCGCGCAGACCGCCCGCAAGGAGGCGCTGGCCGCCGAGGCCGAGGAGCTGGCCGCCAACTCCACACAGTGGAAGACCGCGGGCGACCGGCTGCGCGAAATCCTGGACGAGTGGAAGACGATCTCCGGTCTGGACCGCAAGGTCGACGACGCGCTGTGGAAGCGCTATTCGGCGGCCCGGGAGGCATTCAACCGGCGACGGGGATCGCACTTCGCCGAGTTGGACCGCGAGCGATCCACTGTGCGCCAGTCCAAGGAGCGGCTGTGCGAACGGGCCGAGGAGTTGTCCGACTCGACGGACTGGGCCGCCACCAGCGCCGAGTTCCGCACGCTGCTGACTGAATGGAAGGCGGCGGGACGAACCAACCGGGATGTCGACGATGCCCTGTGGCGGCGCTTCAAGGCCGCCCAGGACTCGTTCTTCACCGCCCGCAATGCCGTGACGGCGGAAAAGGATGCGGAGTTTGCGGCCAACGCCACCGCCAAAGAGGCGCTGCTGGTCGAGGCCGAGAAGATCGACACCAGCAATCACGATGCCGCGAAAGCGGCGCTGCGGGCGATCGCCGACAGATGGGACGCGATCGGCAAGGTGCCCCGGGAGCGGTCGGCCGACCTGGAGCGGCGGCTGCGCGCTGTCGAGAAGAAGGTGCGCGACGCCGGCGAGGCGAATTGGACCGACCCCGAGGCGCAGGCCCGGGCCGAACAATTCGCGACCCGCGCCGAGCATTACGAGCAGCAGGCCCGCAAGGCGACCGCGGCCGGCCGGACCAAGGAAGCCGCAGAGGCGCAAGCCAACGCCGAGCAATGGCGTCAGTGGGCGCAGGCCGCCGTTGACGCGCTGAAGCGCTAGCGGCCGTCCGGCTGCCCGGCGGGCGGTTCGGCATCCGGGGCGTCGGGGCCCGTCGCGGCGCCCGGGCCGTCCAGGGTGTCCAACAAGGTACGGGCCTGCTCCTGCGCGACGACTCGGCGGCGCTGCTCCTCGGCCGCGAGTTGCACGACGGTGCGCGACCAGACCACGCGGGCCCAGTGAAAGGTCAACAGGATCACGGCAATCCACGCCACGATCAGCCCCACACCGGGACCGGCATGGCCGGCGGCCACGGTCTGGCGCGACCACACAGCCAGCAGCCCGGTCGCGCTCGCGATCGACGAACCGGCCAGCGCGATCCAGGCCAGCGACCAGCGCCGTGTCACCAACGCGAGCATCGAGAACCCGACGCCGAATACGAGCGCCAGCCAGGTGAACACCCGCGACGGCAGGGCCAGCGCGGCCGCGTTGGCGCCGTGGCTGCCGAACAGCACGTCCCAGCCGCGGACATCGCCGGTATGCGGCAAGATGAACGACCCGAGCAACACGAACACCAGGATGGCGACGACGAATCCCCTTGGACCGGGGTCGATTTCGCGTGCAATGCGCCGTTCGGCCGCCTCGATCTCGGCGCGCAGCGCGTCGATGCCGGTGTGTTCCTTCGTCATAGGGCACATCCCAGGGGTTCGACGGGGGCCTGCCCGGCCTGGGACTGCCCGATGCCGGGCATGCCCAGGCCGATGCCGCGCGGGCGCTGCCCGGCGGCGTGGGCGTCACCGGCACCGGTGCGGCGGTGGGTCAGGATGCCGGCGTCGGCGATGAGGTGGTGCGGTGCGGCTTCGGTCACGACGGTGGTGACGATGTCTCCCGGTCGCACCGGCTCCTCGGCGGCGAAGTGCACCAGCCGGCCGTCGCGCGCCCGCCCGGTCATGCGTGCGGTACGCGCGTCCTTGCGCCCCTCACCGCTGGCGACCAGCAGCTCGACAGTGTGCCCGATCAGCGCACGGTTGCCGTCCAGCGAGATCTCTTCCTGCAGCTCGATAAGCCGTTGATAGCGTTCCTGCACAACGGCTTTCGGCAATTGCCCGTCGAGTTCGGCAGCAGGGGTGCCGGGGCGCTTGGAGTACTGGAAGGTGAACGCGGCCGCGAACCGCGCCCGGCGCACCACGTCGAGGGTGGCCGCGAAGTCCTCTTCGGTCTCGCCCGGAAATCCGACGATCAGGTCGGTGGTGATCGCCGCGTGCGGCATCGCCGCCCGCACCCGGTCGATGATACCCAGGTAGCGCTCCGCGCGGTACGACCGCCGCATCGCCCGCAGCACCCGGTCGGAGCCGGATTGCAGCGGCATGTGCAGCGCAGGGCAGACATTGGGTGTCTGCGCCATCGCCTCGATGACGTCGTCCGTGAACTCGGCCGGGTGCGGCGACGTGAACCGGACGCGCTCGAGCCCGTCGATGCGTCCACAGGCCCGCAGCAGTTTGGCGAACGCGCCGCGATCGCGGGGCTGCGCCGGGTCGGCGAAGGACACACCGTAGGCGTTGACGTTCTGGCCTAGCAGGGTCACTTCGAGCACACCGTCGTCCACCAGGGATTGGACCTCGCTCAGGATGTCGGCCGGAGCGCGGTCGACCTCCTTGCCGCGCAGCGACGGCACAATGCAGAAGGTACAGCTGTTATTGCATCCGACGGAGATGGAAACCCATGCGGCGTAAGCGGATTCGCGGGCACTGGGCAGTGACGACGGAAACTGCTGCAGCGCTTCGGCGATTTCGACCTGGGCGACTTTGTTGTGCCGGGCCCGGTCGAGCAAGGTTGGCAGCGACCCGATGTTGTGCGTACCGAACACGACGTCGACCCAGGGGGCCTTGCTCAGCAACGCTTCTCGGTCTTTTTGGGCCAGGCAGCCGCCGACGGCGATCTGCATGTCGGGGTTATCGCGCTTGCGCGGGGCCAGGTGGCTGATGTTGCCGTACAGCTTGTTGTCGGCGTTTTCCCGGACCGCGCAGGTGTTGAAGACCACCACATCCGCGTCGGCGCCGTCGGCTGCGCGCCGGTAGCCGGCGGCTTCCAGCAGGCCCGCCAGCCGCTCGGAATCATGCACGTTCATCTGGCAGCCGTAGGTGCGAACTTGGTAGGTACGCATCGGTCCCGGGCCCGGCTGCGCCGCAGGCCCGGCGCCTGGCGCCACCATCGAAGTCACGGGGCCATGGTACGGCGACCGGGCCTCTTGGGATTAACCCGCAGGTCGCTAGACCCGCCGGCGCTCCCGTTCGGCGCTGAGTTCGGCGAGGACGACCTCGCAGGCAAGGTTCTGGCTGTACCCGCGTCGCGCCAGCATGCCCACCAGCCTGCGAGTGATCCGCACGTCGTCGCCGCTCAGCGTGTCCCGCCGCAGTTTGGCTCGCACCAACTCCTCGGCCCGCATCCGTTCGGCAGCCGCATCGATCCCGCCCAGCGCCTCGGTGATCACGTCCCTGTCGACACCCTTGGTATGCAGCTCGGCGGCCAACGCGCGCCTGCTTTTTCCCGCCTTGGCTCGCCGGGACTGCACCCACTGCTGGGCGAAGTCGGCGTCGTCGACCAGCCCGACGGCGGTCAGCCGATCGAGCACCTGCGCACTGAGGGTGTCGGGGTATCCGCGTTTGGTCAGCTGGGCGAGCAACTCGGCCCGGGTTCGCGACCTCGCGGTGAGCAGGCGCAGGCACAGTGCCCGCGCCTGCTCTTCACGGGAGGGCTCAGAAATCGACGGGGGCGGGCAAGACGTCGTCATCGGTCACCACGGCACCAATGCCGAGCTTTTCCTTGATCTTCTTTTCGATCTCGTTGGCGATATCGCCGTTCTCCACCAAGAAGTTGCGGACGTTCTCCTTGCCCTGGCCGAGTTGTTCGCCCTCGTAGGTGAACCAGGATCCGGACTTGCGGATGAAGCCCTGGTCCACGCCCATGTCGATCAGCGAGCCTTCCCGGCTGATGCCACGGCCGTAGAGGATGTCGAACTCGGCCTGCTTGAACGGCGGCGCCACCTTGTTCTTGACGACCTTGACCCGGGTGCGGTTGCCGACCGCGTCGGTGCCGTCCTTGAGCGTCTCGATCCGGCGCACGTCCATGCGCACCGACGCGTAGAACTTCAATGCCTTTCCACCCGTGGTGGTTTCGGGGCTGCCGAACATCACGCCGATCTTCTCGCGGAGCTGGTTGATGAAGATCGCGGTGGTTCCCGAATTGCTCAGCGCGCCAGTCATTTTCCGCAGCGCCTGGCTCATCAGCCGGGCCTGCAGGCCGACATGGCTGTCGCCCATCTCGCCTTCGAGTTCCGCGCGCGGCACCAGCGCGGCCACCGAGTCGATGACCAGAATGTCCAGGGCGCCGGAGCGGATCAGCATGTCGGCGATCTCCAGGGCCTGCTCACCGGTGTCGGGCTGGCTGACCAGCAGGGAATCGGTGTCGACGCCGAGCTTCTTGGCGTAGTCCGGGTCCAGGGCGTGCTCGGCGTCGATGAACGCCGCGACGCCGCCGGCGGCCTGGGCATTGGCCACCGCGTGCAGGGCGACGGTGGTCTTACCCGAGGACTCCGGGCCGTAGATCTCCACGACCCGGCCGCGGGGCAGGCCGCCGATGCCCAAAGCCACGTCCAGGGCGATGGATCCGGTCGGGATGATCGAGATCGGCTGCCGCGTCTCGTCGCCGAGACGCATCACCGAGCCTTTGCCGTAGCTCTTCTCGATCTGGGCCATTGCCAGTTCGAGGGCCTTTTCGCGGTCGGGGGCTTGCGCCATGGTGTCTCTCCTGTAGTCGTTGTTCTCTGACCGGTATCGGTCGGTTGGCCGTGACACTAAAGAGAGCCACCGACAAGTCATCGTCGAACGATCCCCACAGTAGACGAACACCTGTTCGATCAATGTTCGACACGCCGCGGGAGTTCCGTGTGGCAATATCGGCTACCGAAAGGGCACCGACGGGCCCGCATACAGCTGAGGAAACCGGTGCGAATCCGGCGCGGTCCCGCCACTGTGATCGGGCACGTCGTGACCCGAGAGCCAGATACTCACCGTCGGCGCTTCCTCACTCGACACTGGGGCGGATCTCCCCGGAGAGGGCGGTCGTAGAAGCATGGACATCTCCGCCGAGCTGGCCGAAATATCCACCTATAAAGGCTTTTTCGCGCTGACTGTGGGCGGAGACGCGGCTGGATGGCACCCGGTCAGCCACGACTACGCCGACGGATTCAACGAACTGATCGACACCACCGTCAAGCGCTACCGCACGACCGACGCGCGGATCGGCGCCTCACTGGTCCACCTTGGCCATGCTGCCCGATTGTGGTCACCCGTTCTGGCCTGCGCACTGGTCCACGGCGTCATTCCCGACTTCAAAGACCTGCAACGCGCCGACGACGGGGCGCAGCTGCGCATACCGGAGCCCACCGGATCGCCCGTCGAGATCTCGGCGGGCGCGTTGTACCGCGTGGTGGTGAAACAGCACATGCAGCCGTTTGCGGCCGGTCTGCGGCTCAAGTTGGCGCCTACCCTGCTGGCGGGCAACATTGCGTCCGCGCTGGTCGGCGCGTCGCGGGCGCTGCTCGCGGCCCGGCCCGACTTGCGCGGCCCGATCGTCGAGATCACCGACTCCCTGCTGGACACCGGCGTGCTATCCGGCTCCGGCGTGCTCACCGGTTCACATCTGGGCTTCCGGCGCGGCAGCTGCTGCCTTTTCTATCGCATCCCCGGGCGATCGGTATGCGGTGACTGCGTGTTTCGCCGGACGCCGGGGGCCAAGCGGAGATGAGTGTGCGGCCAGGGCTTTGAGTGAGTGCCCAGGGCGGCGAAAACGCCCGAATCGCACCGCCCGCGCACACTCGACGCCGCCGATCCACACTCGACGCCACCCGCGCACACTCGACGCCCCGCGCACACTCGACGCCGCCTAGGCCGCCGACGCACACCCGACGCCGATGCCCGCAGGCGCAAACCCGACATAGACCCGGCGCGGCCACCGCGCCCTAGCTCACCACTGGTCGCGCGGCACATCGAAGTCGGCGCACAGCGCCCGCCAGACGTCGCGGGGATCGACGCCCTCCTCGATGGCCTGGGCCGCGGTTCGGCCGAAGCCGGTCAGCACATGATCGACCAGCACCGATGCGCCGTAGGCCGCACCAAACCGCAAGACCACCCGGTCGTTGAACTCCGTCAGCCGCACGCCAGCCAAGATACCGAGCGACTAGCCGGCAAGTGCCAGCGCTTCGTGGCACACCCGCACCGGGTCGGCGACGTCGGTGGCGCCGGTGGCGGCCGCCCGCGCGGCCTCGCGGTAGCCGGGCGACGACAGCACTTCGTTGACCGCGCCCACCAGCGCGTCGGCGCTCAGCGGACGAATCAACCGCCCACTCCCCTGCCGCTGCACCCGATTGGCCAACTCCCACTGGTCCCCGCCGCCGGGCACCGCCACCAGCGGCACCCCGGCCAGCAGCGTCTTGGCCAGCATGCCGTGGCCCCCGCCGCAGATCACCAGGTCGGCGTGCGTCAAAAGCTCCGCCTGGCTGCCCAGTCCGACCACCGCCCACGGCGGCACCGTCAGCTCCGCACCGCCCAGCCGGGAGACCACCAGGCGCGACCCCTCCGGCAGGGTGTCGCCGGGCCTCAGACACTCCAGCGCCAGTTCGGTCAAGCCGACCGTCCCGGTCAACGCGGTCGACGGCGCGATCACCACCACCGGCCCGGTGCCGGCGGGGATCTGCAGCACCTGATCGGTCGGCTCGAAGTGCAGCGGGCCGACGACGACGGCCTCAGCCGGCCAGTCCGGACGGGGCACCTCGAGCGCGGGCAGCGTGGCGATCAGCCGTCGCAGCGGTCCAGGATCGCGGGCCGGCAGCCCGATCTCGGCGCGCGCCAACTCGCGCTGCCGCTGCCCCGCACGCACCGACCGCGCCGTCAGCGCCCGCATCGTGGCGTCACGCAGCCGGCCGCCGATTCCGGTGCCCGGCGCCAGGCCGCTGCCGATCGGCGGCAGCCCCTTGGACGGCAGGTACAGCGGATGCGGGGTGAGCTCTATCCACGGAATCCTCAGCAGCTCGGCCGCCATGCCGCCGCCCGCGGTGATGACGTCGGACACCACCAGGTCGGGTGCCAGGTCGCGCAGCGCGGCCACGTTGAGCTCGGCCATCCGCGCCGCCCGCAGGTGGATCCGGGCCCCGGCGTCGAGGTCCTCGTCGTCGGCCGTCAGCCCGTCCAGCGGGGCGGCGTCGATACCGGCGGCCCGGGCCGTCTCGATCCACTCCGCACCGGTGAATAAGGCAGGCACATCGCCCGCGTCCCGAAAGCGCTGACACAGCGCGATCGCGGGAAACGAGTGCCCGGGATCCGGCCCGGCGACCACCGCGACGCGCACCGCCCTACCCTGCCACAGCGCCGGCCGGCCGGACTCGCCTACGCTGGCAACCATGACCGAGCCGACTGGGACAACCGTCGCGAACACTCGCACGGTCGAGGGTTTCCTGAACGCCTTGCAGGACGCCGATTACGACGCCGCGGACGCCGCTTTGGACGACAACCTCGTCTACGAGAACGTCGGGTTGCCGACGATTCACGGTCGCGCCCGCGCGATCAAACTCTTCCGCCAGATGGAAGGTCGCGCCTCGTTCGAGGTGAAGATCCACCGTATCGCCGCCGACGGCGCCGCGGTGCTGACCGAGCGCAGTGATGCGCTGATCTTCGGCCCGCTGCGGCTCCAGTTCTGGGTCTGCGGCGTGTTCGAGGTGCACAACGGGCGAATCACGTTGTGGCGGGACTACTTTGACTTCTACGACATGCTCAAGGCCACCGCCCGCGGCCTGGCGGCGCTGGTGCTGCCGTCGTTGAAGCCGTCGTTCTAGACCGGCGCGGATGAGCCAGGACGCGAGCCGCGCCAAGCCGAACGCGTGGCAGTACATCCGGTATTGCTACGGCGGGCGGCTGCCGGACTCGATGCGGGACTGGGTGCGTGAGGACCTGACCGGCAAGGGCGCCGCGCGCCGGATGATGCTGCGCGTCGCGGCGCCGGCGGTGCTGGTGCTCACTCCGTTCTGGCTGATCCCGACCACGCTCGAAGTTCACCTGAGCATGACGCTGCCCATCCTCATTCCGTTCGTGTACTTCTCGCATGCGCTGAACAAGGTATGGCGCCGGCACATGCTGCAGGTGCACGGCCTCGACCCGGAGCTGGTCGACGAGCTTGCCCGCAAGCGGGACGCCCCCATCTACCAGGCCTACCTCGACCGCTACCGCCCACGCCCGGACGCCGGGCCGGGACCGCCGCAGCCCCCGGAGGGCTAGCGGCGCTGCAGACCGCCGAGTTCGTCGAACGCCTGCGCCCAGCCGATCAGGCGATCGGTGGCTTCGACCAGCTCGTCGCGGCACCGCTGCTGGGCGGCCGCCAGGCCCACGCCCGCGTCGCCGCTCACCGATGAAACCAATTGTGCTGCGGCAGTGACCATTTCGTTGTACTGACGGACACCAGCACTCAGCTGTGCGGTGAACGCGTTGATGGTGGGCACCAGATACGCCCGCGACGGCTCCGCATGCTGCGCCGCCCGCTCCATCGACACAACCTCGGCCGCGGTGGCCGCCATCGCCGACGACGTCCGATTGGCCGCTGCGGTCAGATCGCGGATCTCGGCCGATGGCAGCATCGCCCCGCGTTCGATCACGCCCAACAACGAGAAGAAGCCGCGCTCGGAGGCGCCCAGCGCGGACATCGCCGGGCGCGCTGCCGAGCCGGGCGGCGGCAGCCGGCGGACGCTGACAGGCCGTTGCGCAGGCAGCGGCTCGGCCTTCAGCCAGTGGTAGCGGAAGAACAACAGCGTCGCGGGAATCACCTCGACGACCGCGATGCCGCCAGTGATCTGCAGCAACAACGCGAACCAGCCCCAGGCCGCCAGCACCGCCGTGACCAAACCCCAGAACACGCTGCCGGCCGTGAAGATCCAGGCCCAGCGCAGCGCGCGCCGGCGCCGGCGCAGCAGCCGCGCCCGCGGATCGGCGGCGGCGCTGATCTTGCGGGCGACCAAGTCGGAGACGTCGGCGGCGGTGTCCAACCCGCGCTGCAGCAGCGCGCGCCACGGCCCGCGCTGACTCACATTCCCCGACATCTCGCTGCGCCCGCCGAATTACTGGCCGAGCGGCTTCTCGGCGACCGGGCCGCCAGCGGGCTCGGCGGGCGCGGCTGGAGTGGCTCCGGGGGCCGCGGCCGTCCCGCCCGCCGGCAGGGCCTCGCCGCGCATCGACGCCTTGATCTGCTCCAACCGGGAGTGGCCGGCCATCTGCACACTGGCCTGCTCGACCTCGAGCATGCGGCCCTGCACCGAGCCCTGGGCCAGTTCGGCGGAGCCGATCGCGTTGGCGTAGCGGCGTTCGATCTTGTCGCGCACCTCGTCGAGGCTCGGGGTGTTGCCCGGGGCAGCGATCTCGCTCATCGACCGCAGCGACGCGCTGACCTGTTCCTGCATCTTGGCCTGCTCGAGCTGGCTGAGCAGCTTGGTGCGCTCCGCGACCTTCTGCTGCAGCACCATCGAATTCTGCTCGACGGCCTTCTTGGCTTGCGTGGCCGCGTTGAGCGCCTGGTCGTGCAGGGCTTTGAGGTCCTCGACGCTTTGCTCGGCGGTGACCAGCTGAGCCGCGAACGCCTCGGCGGCGTTGTTGTACTCGAGGGCCTTGGCGGAGTCCGCGGCCGAGGTGGCCTGGTCGGCCAGCGTCAGGGCCTGACGCACGTTGACCTGCAGTTTTTCGATATCGGCCAGCTGCCGGTTGAGCCGCATCTCCAGCTGGCGCTGGTTGCCGATCACCTGCGCGGCCTGCTGGGTCAGCGCCTGATGGGTGCGCTGCGCTTCCTCGATGGCCTGCTGAATCTGCACTTTGGGGTCGGCGTGTTCGTCAATTTTCGCGTTGAACAGCGCCATGAAGTACTTCCACGCTTTGACGAACGGATTAGCCATGACTTAGCTCCACCTTCGCTTTTAGGCGACCCAGGGTCCGGTTAGGCCCTAGCTGCGCACATTCTGTCGCTCAATTTATCGGGTCGGCGCCGATCGCCCCACCCCTGGCGCTGATCGGCCCATCCGCCACCCAGCCACTTGGCGCTGATCGCCCCAGCCCTGGCGCTGATCGACCCATCCGCCACCCAGGCCACTTGGCGCCGATCGCCCCATCCGCCACCCAGGCCACTTGGCGCTGACCGGCCCATCCGCCACCCAGGCCACTTGGCGCTGATCGGCCCATCCGGCGCCGGGCCGGCACTCAGGCCACCGCAAGCGACGCCACCGGCGGGATGACGACCTTGGTGCTCGCATCGATGGTGGTCGCGCTGGCTGCGATCGGCGGCGCGGCGTGGGCTGCGCTTTCCTCGCTGGCCATCCGCTGACCGGCGTCGGTGAGCACCGTGGACACCGGAACCTGCAGCGCATCGCAGATGGCGTTGAGCAACTCGCTGGAGGGTTCTTTGCGGCCGCGCTCCACCTCGGAGAGATAGCCGAGGCTGACCCGGGCTGCATCGGAGACCTCGCGCAGCGTCCGGCCCTGTGACGTCCGGGCCCCGCGCAGCACCTCGCCGATGACCTCGCGCACCAGTGGCGACATCCCGCTCTCCTTCGTCCAGCCAAACACCCTTCAGCACCGAATCGGCGCACTCAAATAGGTCAACGCCGGCCGCGGCGTTCTTGGTTCCCGGTCGCGGCCGATCAGTTTGGTGTCCGCCGCACTTCCCGGATCGTGGACGCCACGTAGTCGAGGCCGGTGACCACCGTGAGCACGATCGCGACTGCCATCACCACCGCCGCAGCGATCAAGAAAGGCCCAGACAACGGCAACACGAACAACCCGATCGCGACCGCCTGGACAAAAGTCTTGAGTTTGCCGCCCCAGCTGGCGGGAATGACCCCGCGGCGGATCACCGCCAGCCGGAGCAATGTCACGCCGATCTCGCGGATCAGGATCACCACCGTGACCCACCAGGGCAGGTCGCTGAGCATCGACAGCGCTACCAGCGCCGATCCGATCAGCATCTTGTCCGCGATCGGGTCGACGAAGGCGCCGAATTCGGTAGCCATCCCATAGTTGCGGGCCAGCAGGCCGTCCAGCCGGTCGGTGATGCAGGCGACCGCGAAAATCGCGAAAGCCGTTATGCGCCAAAGAGTTTCGTGGCCCCCACCGCCGAACATGGCGAGCAGGAAAATAGGGACCAACACCAGCCGCAGCAACGTCAGGACATTCGCCAGGTTGGCGATACGGGCACGCCCTGCGACCGGACCTGTCTGCGGCTGCCCCGACACGGCATCAGAATAGCTGTTGACCAGCGCAGCCGTGGTTGATGTCAATACTGTTAACCGTGACCGAAAGTTCACAGGGTGCCCCGCCGGCGGTCGTGATCCGGCGCGCGCGAACCTCCGACGTCCCCGCGATGAAGAATCTCGTCGACACCTACGCCGGCAAGATCCTGCTGGAAAAGAACCTGGTGACGCTATATGAGGCCGTCCAGGAATTCTGGGTGGCCGAGCTCGGGGGCCGAGTCGTCGGTTGTGGCGCATTGCACGTGTTCTGGTCCGATCTCGGCGAGATCCGCACCGTCGCGGTCGACCCGGCGGCCACCGGCCACGGCATCGGCCACGCGATCGTCTCGCGGCTGCTCGAGGTCGCTCGCGAGCTGCAGTTGAAACGGATCTTCGTGCTGACCTTCGAGACCGAGTTCTTCGGCAAGCACGGCTTTACCGAGATCGAGGGCACGCCGGTGAACGCCGAGGTGTTCGAGGAGATGTGCCGCTCCTATGACATCGGTGTGGCCGAATTCCTGGACCTGAGCTACGTCAAGCCCAACATTCTCGGCAACACCCGGATGCTGCTGCTGCTCTGAGGACCTAGTCGTCGGCCCCTGCGTCGTCGTCGGACCCGTCGGCGTTGGCGCCGCCCCGGATCAACGCCAGCGTTCCGGCCAGCTCGTCGGGCTTGACCAGCACCTCGCGCGCCTTGGAACCCTCGCTGGGCCCGACGATGCCGCGGGTCTCCATCAGGTCCATCAGCCGGCCCGCTTTGGCGAAGCCGACCCGCAGCTTGCGCTGCAGCATCGAGGTCGAGCCGAATTGGCTCGACACCACCAGCTCGACAGCCTGGAGGAACACGTCCATGTCGTCGCCGATGTCCGGGTCGACGTCGGTGCGCTCGGTGGTCGGCTTGGCGGTGGTGACGCCGTCGGTGTATTCGGGCTCGGCCTGCTCCTTGCAGGCGGTGACGACGGCCTGGATCTCCTCGTCGGTGATGTAGGCGCCCTGCAGCCGGATGGGCTTGTTCGAGCCCATCGGCAGGAACAGGCCATCGCCCATACCGATGAGCTTTTCGGCTCCCGCCTGATCCAGGATCACCCGGCTGTCGATCAGCGACGACGTCGCGAACGCCAGCCGCGACGGCACGTTCGTCTTGATCAGCCCCGTGACGACGTCCACCGACGGCCGCTGGGTGGCCAGCACCAGGTGGATGCCCGCGGCGCGCGCCTTCTGGGTGATACGCACGATGGCGTCCTCGACGTCGCGCGGGGCGGTCATCATCAGGTCGGCCAGCTCGTCGACGATCGCCAGCACGTAGGGGTAGGGCCGGTAGACGCGCTGGCTGCCCAGCGGCGCGGTGATCTCACCCGATCGCACCTTGGAGTTGAAGTCGTCGATGTGACGCACCCGGGAGGCCTGCATGTCCTGGTAACGCTGTTCCATCTCCTCGACGAGCCAGGCCAGCGCGGCCGCCGCCTTCTTCGGCTGGGTGATGATCGGCGTAATCAGGTGCGGAATGCCTTCGTACGGCGTCAGTTCCACCATCTTCGGGTCGATCAGGATCATCCTGACCTCTTCGGGGGTGGCCCGGGTCAGCAGCGAAATCAGCATCGAGTTGACGAAGCTGGACTTACCCGAACCGGTGGAGCCGGCCACCAGCAGGTGCGGCATCTTGGCCAGATTGGCCGAGATGAAGTCGCCTTCGATGTCCTTGCCCAGCCCGATGACCAGCGGGTGGTGGTCGCGGCGGGTCGACGGGTCGGTGAGCACGTCGGCCAGGCGCACCATCTCGCGGTCGGTGTTGGGCACCTCGATGCCGACGGCGGACTTGCCGGGAATCGGCGCCAGCATGCGCACACTCTCGGTGGCCACCGCGTAGGCGATGTTCTTCTGCAGTGCGGTGATCTTCTCGACCTTGACGCCCGGCCCCAGCTCGACCTCGTAGCGGGTGACGGTCGGTCCCCGGGTGCAGCCGGTGACCGCGGCGTCGACCTTGAACTGGGTGAGCACCTCGCTGATGGCGTCGGCCATCTGGGTGTTGGCCGCGCTGCGCTTCTTGGGCGGGTCACCGGCGACCAGCAGGTCCAGCGACGGCAGGTGGTAGGGGCCCTCGACGACCCGGTCCGTTACCGCAGTGTCCTGCTTCTTGGCGCGACGACGGCTGCGCGCGGTGGGCTCCGGGATGGTGGGGGTTTCGTCGCTCAGCGGGTCGTCCTGGGCAACGTCCAGCGACGGCCGGGGCTGCTGTTCGACGGGGCCGTCGTCGTAAGACCCGTCGGAGAAGTCTTCGGTCGGCGGGTCGT
The DNA here is from genome assembly GCF_900157365.1 of Mycobacterium numidiamassiliense. Lineage (GTDB taxonomy): Bacteria > Actinomycetota > Actinomycetes > Mycobacteriales > Mycobacteriaceae > Mycobacterium > Mycobacterium numidiamassiliense. The sequence continues at coordinate 4,255,665 of NZ_FUEZ01000004.1, forward strand.
CGTCGAATTCGTCGGCGTAGTCATAGGCGTCGTCGTCGTAGACCTCGTCAACGAACCGAGTGTGGAACATGGCGCGCATCACCAGCGGCAGCTCGCGGATCGTGGTACCGGTCAGCAGCAGCAGCCCGAACATGAAACCGATGAACAGCAGCGGCGCGGCGATCCACGGCGTCAGCCCATCGGCCAACGGGCCGCCGATGGCGAAACCGATGAATCCCGCTGCCCGACGGCGTAATTCGGGATCCTCCGGCGAGCCCGACCACAGGTGGCGCAGCCCGAGCACCGACAGCCCGATCATGGTCGCACCCAGGATCAGCCGGGGCCGAGCGTCGGGGTTGGGCTGAGTACGCATCAGCAGGACAGCGACGGCGCCCAGGACGGCCGGCATCGCGAGGACGGCCGAGCCGATGAAGGTCCGCAGACCCATATCGACCCACGCGCCCACCGGCCGCGCGGCGTCGAACCACGAACTGGCGGCGATCACCACCGCGAGGCCGAGCAGCACCAGCGCGATGCCATCCCGGCGATGCCCCGGTTCGATATCGCGGGCCCGTCCGATCGACCGTGCCGCACCCCCGGTACCCCGGGCCGCCATCAGCCAGGTGGCGCGCGCGGCGCGCCCACACGTCACCCCGGTAGCCACCAGCAGCGACTGATTGCGCCGCTTGGCGGGCCTGCCCGCCCGCTTGCGGGGTGGGGCTGGTCGTCTCCCTCGGGACCCGCTGGCCCGTGAAGGGGCCTTCGACCTGCTCGTTCGGGTTGCAGAGCGGGCGGCGGTCTTACTAGGCATGATCGCAAGGGTAGTCGCAATCGCCCCACATTCACCATCTGCCACACGGGTCACAAAAGTGTGTCAATTCGGCGATTGGCCGGCTCTACCATGCCGAAATGGCCGAAACCACTGCTCCTCCGCCCGCAGCGGGCTTGCCGACAGCCAGCAAGGCCCTCTGCGCCGTCTACGCCGTCATCGCGATCGCCGCATTAGTGGCCACCTGGAGCCAGAACGCCGCCTACTTCGACCGCGGCGCGAGCTTTCTCGTACCGTTCCTCAACGACTCCCGTGTGACCCCCGCGTCGAGGTCGCTGACGGCCGATATCCTGCTGTTCTTCCTCTCCGCCGCGGTCCTGATGGTGATCGAGGCCAGAAAGCACGGCGTCAGGTTCGTGTGGCTCTACATCGTGGCTGGAGTGTCGATTGCGATCAGCGTGGCATTCCCGCTGTTTTTGATCGCTCGCGAACTTCGCATCGCCAAGACAGCGCCGTCGCGACTGGGCACCGCCGACGCCGTTGGGCTCGCCGTATTCGCCATCGTGGTCGCGGCCCTCACGGTTTGGGTGGACGCGGGATGAGTCGGCCTGGCGGCGTCTGAGTAGGGTGGCTGATGTGTTTTGAAGGGTGATGAAAGTCACCCCGCCAACTACCCCTTGAGCTGCCAGGAGGCCCCAGCATGCCCGTTGTCGTCGTCGCCACCTTGACCGTCAAACCCGAATCGGTCGACACCGTCCGCGACATCCTCACGACCGCGGCCGAAGAGGTACACACCGAGCCCGGTTGCCAGCTGTATTCGGTGCACGAATCGGGTGAGACGTTCGTCTTCGTCGAGCAGTGGGCCGACGAGGAGGCGCTGAAGGCGCACAGCGCCGCCCCCGCGGTGGCCAAGATGTTCACGGCGGCCGGCGAGCACCTGGCCGGGGCCCCGGACATCAAGATGCTGCAGCCGGTTCCCGCGGGCGACCCGGACAAGGGTCAGCTCCGCCGGTGAGTGATCGGCCGCTCGAAGGAAAAGTCGCGCTGATCACCGGCGCGGCACGCGGTCAGGGCCGCGCGCACGCGGTTCGCTTGGCCGCCGACGGCGCCGACGTGATCGCGATCGATATCTGCGCGCCGATCGCCAGCGTGCCCTATGCGCTTGCCAGCGCCGAGGACCTGGCCGCCACGGTCAAACTCGTCGAGGACACCGGGGCGCGCATCGTGGCCAGGGAGGCCGACGTCCGCGACCGCGCCTCGTTGTCGGCCGCGGTGCAGGAGGGCATCGAGGAGCTCGGCCGGCTCGACATCGTGGTGGCCAACGCCGGGATCGCCCCCATGCAATCCGGTGATGACGGCTGGCGCGACGTCATCGACGTCAACCTGACCGGTGTCTACAACACGATCAAGTCCGCGATACCGACCATGGTCAGGCAGGGCACCGGCGGATCCATCGTGCTGATCAGTTCAGCCGCGGGCCTGGCCGGGGTCGGGAGCCCGGACGCCGGCTCCGTCGGCTACGCGGCCGCCAAGCACGGCGTGGTCGGCCTGATGCGCGTCTACGCGAATCTCCTTGCCCAGCAAATGATTCGGGTCAACTCGATCCACCCGACGGGCGTCGAAACCCCGATGATCAACAACGAGTTCACCCGCGGCTGGCTGGCCCAGATGTCGGCCGCGACCGACACGCCCGGAGCCATGGGCAATGCCATGCCGGTCGAGGTGCTGCAGCCCGAGGACATCGCCAACGCGGTGGCATGGTTGGTGTCCGATCAGGCCCGCTACATCACCGGAGTGACGTTGCCCGTGGACGCCGGCTTTTTGAATAAGTAGCCATGGCCCGAAACCCTGCGGCGCAGACCGCTTTTGGCCCGATGGTGCTGGCCGCCGTCGAGCAAAACGAACCTGCGGGCCGGCGGCTCGTCGACGACGACCTCGCCGAACTGTTCTTGCCGGCACCGCTGCGGTGGCTGGTCGCCGCGACCCGCTTGACGCCGGTGCGGCGCCTGATGGTCCGCGCATCGGAGTGGACGGGCCCAGGTTTGTGGGCAAATCTGGCCTGCCGTAAGCGTTTTATAGCCGACAAGCTCACCGAATCGTTGGCCGACGTCAACGCCGTCGTCGTTCTCGGCGCCGGATTGGACACCCGCGGCTACCTGCTGACGCGACAGGTGCGCATCCCGGTCTTCGAGGTGGACCTGCCAGTCAACATCGCCAGGAAGGCCAAGACGGTCCGGCGGGTGATGGGCCAGCCACCGCTGTCAGTTCGGTTGGTGGCGCTGGACTTCGAGCGTGACGACCTGTTGACGGCGCTTGCCGAACACGGTTATCACACCGACTACCGGGCGTTCTTCATCTGCGAAGGCGTGACGCAGTACCTCAGCGAGGCCGGTGTCCGGCGGACGCTGGAGGGCCTGCGGGCCGCCGCCCCGGGCAGCCGATTGGTGTTCACCTACGTCAAGCGGGACTTCATCGACGGGACGAATCGCTACGGAACGCGCACGCTGTACCGCAACGTCCGCCAGCGAAACCAGCTGTGGCAGTTTGGTTTACAGCCCGACGAGGTCGCCGGGTTCATCGCCGACTATGGTTGGCGGCTGGTGGAGCAGGCCGGGCCCGACGAACTCGTACAGCGCTACGTCGAACCCACCGGCCGCAAGCTCGGGGCATCCGAGCTGGAGTGGTCGGCGTACGCCGAGAAGGTCTAGCGCCGAGCCCGAAGGTCTATTGGTTGACCGTGTACCGGGTAGCGAACACTTCCGCCTGGGCCGCGGCGGCCTGCTCTGGCGTCGTTAAGCCGATGCCGCTCTTCATGAACTGTCCTACGACGTCGGCGCCGGACCCCAAATCACGCATCGCTTCAGCCAAAGCACCGTCTTCTTGCCAGTAGCTCTGCTGGGCGGCGAGCGCCTTTTGCCGCGCCAGGTCGGCGATGACGAGTATCTCGTCGGCGAGCTCGGCTTCGGTCATGCCAGTCGCTGTGGGCGACAATCGGACGTGATCCGGGGTGCCGTCCAGAAGTGCTGACACCGAGACGGTTTCGGGGGGATTGGTCACCGTGCAGCCGTCGGCGGTGTCGTCTTGGACTTCCCCGGAAACCTCGGTTTGCGAATCGAGCGCATCCAGGTTGGCTTCGGTGTCGGCGGGTTCGGCCGGCGAGAACGTGGCCAGTGCGTCGTCAACCGACTCCTCGCTCCCATCGTCTTCGGGGGCCGAGAAATCCAAAGCGTCCGGTTGCTCGAATTCGTCGGAATCGGGCGCGTCCGCAATGAAATCCAAGGCGGCCAATTCATCGTGGTCGTCGGGCTGATACATGGCTCCCCCTTTCGGAGTGAGGTTTGTGGTGGTGGAATCCGCGTCGCTTTTCGACGTGATCAGCGATCAAGGACCTGCCGGTCGATGTTCTGGCCCGCCTCGTCGTCGGTGCCTGTGTAGACGGCTTTTGCGGTGCGCAGCTTGGCGGCGAGCTCGGTCGACGCCTTGCTGACGGCTTCGGCCGTCTTTTGCCGCGCGGCCGCGGCGCCGGTGAAGGCGACGTTGGACACCCCGCTGATGACGCCGTGGGTAACCCAGGCGGCGACCTGAACATTGGAGCCCGCCGATGCCGCGGTCGTGGCCTGGGCAGCCGCTTGGTCTTGCGTTGCCGCCAACTTGTCGAGGTGTGTTGGTGTGACGACTAGGTCGGCCATGGTTACTTCTCCTTAATTCCTGGTTGCTGAATCACGCTGTGCGGGAGACCGGAATGGGCTGGTGGTCTTGTTCGCCCACCGGCACCACCGCGATGGGTGCGCGCTCGGTTCCCTGTGTCGCTGCACCCGCACCGTCGGCGTCGCCCGGACGGGCGGCCTCCTCGGCGGGCACCCCGGAGTCGCGTTCCTCCGAAGCTGTTTGGGCCGCCTGCCGCACCTGTGCCCTGGCTTGGTTCATCAGGGTTTCGGGCTGGGACACCCGGCTGGACAGGTTCGCGGCCTGCCCTGACATCGCAGCCGCCTGAACCAGCGTCGGCATGGTGCCGGTGGGCGTGGACGAGGACGCGTAATCCGGTTCCGGCGGTGCCGCGGGCGCGGCGGGACCCGAAGCACCAGCGGCGCTCGGCGAAGAGTCCTTCGTCGCGCGTTCCTTCGCCGGGCTGGGCGGCGGCGCGACTGCCTGCGCATCCGCCATGGCAGATGCTCCGGACATGCCTGCCGAGATGGCCTCGAAGCTCGACACCGTGGACTCGCCCGCGGCGGCCACTTTCGTCTGAGCGAAGGCACCGTGTTGAGTGATGCCGGCGACCAGCTCAGAGTAGTTGGCGGCCAAAGCATCTGCCTTTTTACCGTTTTCGATCGAGTAGCCAAGCAATGTTCCCAGGAAGCTGACGGCGGCCGAAATCCCCAGCGTCGCAACCGTGATAGCGAAGGCCTTCGCCGCAATCGGGCCGGCCGGCGCCGGCACCGCGAACGTGATGACCAACTCGATGGCAAGAGCCGCCAACAGGACATCGTTCAGTATGCCGAAAGCTAAATGCATGTGGGTGACCCAGTCGGCCTGGTTTTTCACCAGGGCTGCCAGCTGGTTGTCCAGGTCGGCCATTGTCTGCGCCACAGTGCGTAGCGTCGTGTCCAGAGCGGCATAGGCTTCCGACGCGTCGCCCTGCCAACCGGTGTCGGGAAGTGCGGACGTCAGCTGCCCGGCAAGTGTTGTTAATTGCTGCGAACCACTCTTCAGAGAATCGCCTTCGTAGGGTGACCCGAATCCGGTTGTCAGCTGCAAAAGTTGGACGGTGGTGATGGTCCAGGAGATGATGCTGATGCCTTTGGCGAACTCTTTGGCGCCCGCTTCTCCACCCATCTTGTTGATCATGTTGAATCGGGCACCCGTAGATAGGGACTTCATGTACCCAGCGACCATCTTCCCGGCAAACGGAGACGCAAGCGACCCAATGTCGCCCGCGAAATTGGTCCCCATCGCCGCGGTACCTTCAGCGCTCGATTCCCCGGAGCCGCTCCAGCCACCGAGGTCGAGGCCCAGGCCCGCGCCTTGTTGACCCAAGGCGGCCAGGCTGGCGATGCACTTCGCGGCAGCTGCAAATACAGACATCGGAGATTCCCTTCAGACTTACTTAGCCATGGTTAACAATAAACCTAAGCAACAGTTGGTGATGGGTAACGTAACACGGCTCCGCATGCCCTCAGCGCACCAATTTTTTCGCACGCGCAGCAACAGCGATTGTTAGATGACCTGGGTAAATACGTGCGGTTGAAGGGGTCAAGGGCGCCCTAGACTGATGCCCGCACCACTGATGCCCCTGAAAGAAAGGTCGCCCAATGACCGCCCAAATTCACCCGCAGGTCGCTGAGGCGCTGCGGCAAGCGCAACAATTTCAGTCGACCCTCGACGACCATTTGCACCGGGCCGACACCGATACCGTCACGGCCACCGACGAAACCGAGAGCGTCGAAGTGACCCTGGACGGGCACGGTTGGTTGGCCGGCCTTGTTATCGAACCGGGCCTGCTTAGGTTGGGCGCCGAGGCCGTCGAGGAGCGCATCAACGACGCGATGCGCAACGCGAAGGCCGCGGCCGCCGCGTCCAGCGACGCCGACGAGGAGCGCCTGGTCGCATCACTCGCCGAAATTACCGGATCGCTGAATAATATCTTTGGCTTGAGCTGAACGGCTGCGTCGGCGTCGCCGTAAACACGCCGGAAACTAATGCAGCAGTTCGCTTTTCGCGAAACCGAGTCAGACCTCGATGACGGTAGGCACGATCATCGGCTGGCGCCGATAGACCTCCCCCACCCACTTGCCGACAGTGCGGCGCACCCCCTGCGCGATCCGGACCGGGTCGGTCACGTTGGCCGCGACCAGCGATTCGAGTTCTTCTTCGACTTTGCGCACGACGGGCTCGAGCGCCTTGGGATCTTCGGAGAATCCCCGCGAATACAGGTGCGGCGCGGCCACCGGCCTCCCGGTGCCCCGCGTCACCACCACGGTCACCGCGACGAAACCCTCAGACAGGATGAGCCGCTCGCCCAGAGTGATGTCGCCGACATCGCCGGTGATCAGGCCGTCGACGAACATCTTGCCGACCGGTACCGCTCCGGCGATCGACGCCTTGCCCGCTACCAGGTCGACGCTGACACCGTTCTCGGCCAACAAGATTGACTCCCGCGCCACTCCGGTGGATTCGGCCAGCTTGGCGTTGGCGCGCAGCATCCGCCAGGTGCCATGCACTGGCATGACGTGGCGCGGCCGCACCCCGTTGTACAGGAAGAGCAGCTCGCCCGCATATGCGTGACCCGAAACATGCACCCGTGCTTGGGCATTGGTGACCACGCGGGCTCCGATCTTGGACAGCTCATCGATGACGCCGTAGACCGCTTCCTCGTTGCCGGGGATCAGCGACGACGACAACACGACCAGGTCACCGGCGGTCAGCGTGATGCTGCGATGCTCGCCGCGCGACATTCGCGACAGCGCCGCCATCGGCTCGCCCTGGGTGCCGGTCGTGACCAGCACCACCCGCTCGGGCGCCATCATCTCGGCCGCCGCGATGTCGATCACGTCGCGGTCATTGACGTTCAGGAACCCCAGCTCCCGTGCGATGCCCATGTTGCGGACCATCGACCGGCCGACGAACGCGACCCGCCGGCCCAATGCCACTGCGGCATCGACGATCTGCTGCACCCGGTCGACGTTGGAGGCAAAGCAGGCCACAATGACCCGGCCGTCGGCGCCGCGAATCAGCCGGTGCAGCGTCGGGCCGACCTCGCTCTCGGACGGGCCGACACCGGGATGCTCGGAGTTGGTCGAGTCGCACAGAAACAGGTCCACTCCGGCGTCGCCGAGCCGCGACATGCCGGGCAGGTCGGTGGGGCGGCCGTCGAGCGGGGTCTGGTCGAGTTTGATGTCGCCGGTGTGCAACACGGTTCCCGCGCCGGTGTACACCGCGATGGCCAACGCGTCGGGGATGGAGTGGTTGACGGCGAAGTATTCGCACTCGAACACGCCGTGCCTACTGCTCTGTCCCTCTTTGACTTCGACGAACGCCGGCTTGATGCGGTGCTCGCGGCATTTGGCGGCGACCATGGCCAGGGTGAATTTGGAGCCGACAACCGGGATGTCGGGCCGCAGCTTGAGCAGGAACGGAATGGCCCCGATGTGGTCCTCGTGCGCGTGCGTGAGCACCAGCGCTTCGATATCGTCGAGCCGGTCTTCGATGTGGCGCAGGTCGGGCAGGATCAGGTCGACACCGGGCTCGTCATGGGTGGGAAACATCACCCCGCAGTCGATGATCAGCAACCGGCCCAGGTGCTCGAAAACGGTCATGTTGCGGCCGATTTCGCTGATGCCGCCTAATGCGGTCACCCGCAATCCACCGGCGGCCAGCGGGCCGGGTGGGCTGAGGTCTTCGTTCACCGTTGGGTCACCTGAGCACCGAAGCGGCCCGCATGTCGGCGGCTAACGCCTCGATCTGCTGCGGGGTGGCCGGCATCTGCGGCAGCCGGGGATCGCCGACGTCGATGCCCTGCAGGCGCAGGCCCGCCTTGGACAGTGTCACGCCACCCAGCCGACCCATCGCGTTGCACAGCGGCGCAACCGCGACGTTGATCTTGCGCGCGGTGGCGATGTCCCCGGAATTGAAGGCGGACAACAACTCTCGTAGTTGACCGGCGGCCACATGGGAGATCACGCTGATGAAGCCGATCCCGCCCATGGCCAGCCACGGCAGATTCAACGCGTCGTCTCCGGAGTAGTAGGCCAATCCGGTTTCGGCGATGATCTGTCCACCGCTGTGCAGATCGGCCTTGGCGTCCTTGATCCCGACGATGTTCGGGTGCGACGCGAGCGCGCGGATGGTGTCGGGCTCGATCGGGATCACCGACCGAGGCGGAATGTCGTAGAGCAGCACCGGCAGGTCGGTCGCATCGGCCACGGCGGTGAAGTGCGCGATCAGCCCGCTCTGCGGCGGCTTCGAGTAGTACGGCGTGACCACGAGCAGACCGTGCGCGCCCTCGGCCGCGCTGGCCCTGGCCAGTTTGACGCTGTGCGCGGTGTCGTAGCTTCCGGCTCCGGCGATGACGCGGGCCCGGTCGCCGACCGCTTCGAGCACCACCCGCAGCGTCTCGAGCTTCTCGGCGTCGGTGGTGGTCGGTGACTCGCCGGTGGTTCCGGAGATCACCAGGCCGTCGCAGCCCGCGTCGACGAGGTGCGTCGCCAATTGCGCCGTGGTGGCGGTGTCCACCGGGCCGTCGGCTGCGAATGGCGTCACCATCGCCGTCAGCAGGGTTCCCAGGCGTGCCGGGGCGTCGAATACGACGGAACTCACGGTGTTCAGGCTACCTGGCGGTAGCAAGCTTTTAAGCACCCGCTGGTCGTGCGTCGACCGCGCAGCCGGGCCTCGCGGGTGCGCTTCAGCGGCGGCCCGATTGTGCGTTGACGGCCTCGCGTGTGCGCTCAGGGTTGAGATTGCGGGAAATCCGCGCCCTAGACGCACACTCGACGCCGAGACCGCACCCGCGACGGCCGTAAGGCGGCGGGGTCAGGCTTCGGTGGCAAGAGGACTGGTCGCGACCTCGGTGCCGTCGGCCAGCGTGGCGATCTCGAAGTCGGCGAAGACCGCGGGCGCGACGCCGGCGAGCTGGCGGAGGCATTCGATGGCCAGCCGCCGAATTTCCACATCGGCGTGCTCGCTGGCCCGCATCGCGATGAAATGCCGCCATGCCCGGTAGTTGCCGGTAACCACGATGCGGGTTTCGGTGGCATTGGGCAGCACCGCACGGGCGGCCTGACGGGCCTGCTTGCGGCGCAGCACCGCATTGGGCTGGTCGGCGAATTTCGCTTCGAGTTTGGCCAGCAGATCGGCGTAGGTGGCTCGGCTGGCGTCGGCAGCCGCGGCCAGGATCTGCTGCAGTTCGGGGTCGTCGTCCATGCCGGGCGGAACGACGACGCGTGATTCGCCCTCCGGCACGTAGCGCTGGGAGAGCTGCGAGTAGGAGAAATGCCGATGCCGGACCAGCTCATGCGTGCATGACCGCGAGACGCCGCTGATGTAGAACGACGCACTCGCGTGCTCGAGCACCGAGAAGTGCCCGACGTCGATGATGTGCTTGATGTAGCCGGCGTTGGTCGCCGTCCGGGGATTCGGTTTGGACCAGCTCTGGTAGCAGGCCCGGCCGGCGAACTCGACCAGCGCCGCGCCGCCGTCCGCGTCGGTGGTCCACGGCACATCCGGCGGCGCCAAGAACTCGGTCTTGGCAATCAGTTGCACGCGCAGCGGCGCCGTCTCAGCCACGGCGCTCACCTTAACGCGAGCGTTGCGACCACGCGGATCCCTCCACGTGGCGCAGATGCCGTTGCAGCGTCATGCCGCGTAGCCGGGGCGGCCGCTGTGGTTCGGGACTGTCTCTCCTACACATCCCCCCGCCCACCAGACCGCACTACACCCCGCCTGCCCCCTCGTCACCGGGCGGCAACTTCGCCGCAGCGGGCTCAGCGACGGCGATCGGGTTGGTGATCGTGACGCACGCCACGGCGGCGCCGACGAAGTAGAGGGCCGCTGCGACCTGCATCAGCCGGGTGAAACTGCCATCGGTCAGCGGGCCCGCGGCGATCAGTCCCACGCACGCCACGGCTGCCAGCGCAGAAGTGCGGCCCACCGCGTTTTGGATTGCGGCCGCGACCCCGCTGTGGGCGGGCTCGACGGCGAGTAGAACGACCGAGCTCAGCGGCGTAATGGTGAGGACCAGGCCGGCAGCCAGCACCAGGCGTCCCGGCAGCAGGTGGGTGGCGAAGCCGAAATCGTGTGCGGTAGGGCAGATGAGCAGCAGCCCCAAGCCGGCGACCAGCGGGCCCGCCACGAGAAAGAGGCGCGGGCCCATCCGCGTGGCGGCCCTGCCCACGCGGCGAGCGAACAGAAACGACGCGATCGGAGTGGGCAACGTGATCAACCCCGCGAGGATGGCGGAGTAGCCCGCGGCCTCCTGCAAATACAGTGCCATCGCAATCGAGCCCAGCGTCAGGCCACCGTAGACGAACGCGGTCGCCAGATTGGCGCCGGCTACATTGCGTATGGCGAACAACTTCGGCGGCACCATTGGATGCGGCGTGCGGCGCTGCCAGACCACGAACGCAAACAGTGCCGTGACGCCCACGACCAGCAGGGTGGCAACAAGCGGACTGGTCCATCCGCGCCGATGGGATTCGATCAGTGCGTACACAGTGGCGCCGAGCCCCACCGCCGACAACGCGACACCCGGCACGTCGACGGGCACACGTTGCGCGGGAGCGGGTATCGGGCACAACCAAAACGTCAGGGCGAAGCCGATAACTACGGGGATCGCCAACAACAGGTAGATCCATCGCCAGCCCAGGAAGTCGACGGCCAGTCCGCCGAGTAGTGGCCCTAGCGCAAAAGCCGTGCTGGTCCAAGCGGTCCACGACCCGATGGCCGCCGCACGATCCGCACGGTCGAAGGCAGAGTTGATCAGCGCCAGTGAACCCGGCACCAGAAACGCGCCACCCAGACCCTGGACAAGCCGCGCGATGATCAGCATCGTCGGACAGGCGGCGGCGGCCGCCAGCACCGAACCCAAACCAAAGGCCGCTAATCCGAAGCGCAGCACCGGCACTCGCCCAAACAGATCGGAGATGGAACCGCCAGGCAGAATTGCCACCGCCAACGCCAGCAAGTAGCCGTCGACAACCCACTGCTGTAGGGACAGACCGCCGCCGAGGTCGCGTGCTGTGGCCGGCAAACCCAAGTTCACGATGTTGCTGTCGAGGAAAGCGACCATCGACACCATGATCGCGACCACCATGACTCGGCGCGTTGGGGCGATGTCACGCATCGTCACGTTCGATCAACCGGCACGGTGATCGATGGCATTTTCCCCGAGATGAGTTGGCGCGGTAGGTAATTGGCGAGAAAAGAGCCAAACCAAGTGCTGCGTGGGCAATCAGCCCTCGTTATGGCCTACCCCCGGCCCCGCCACCGCCCGACAGCCTTCCGCCGGCCGGGCCGCCACCGCATTCGCGCACAACACAATTCAACATAAGCCCCTTCCTTTCAGGCGGTCACCTGTCATACCTGAGTGAGACGACCAGAGTGACACAACTAGCGTATGTGCGATTTCTTCGCACTAAGTGTCGGCGGCCTGTGAATTAAATGCCTATTGGCTTAGGAAGTGACGCCGTCGAGATTACCTGCCCGAGTGCGGCGGCCGTACCGCAAGCTCACCCGATATCAGCAGCGGCAACATGGCGTCACGCCACGTCGCCAGCCGTGCGGACTCGGTGCGACGTGCGAGGCACAGCTCACCCAGGTTGGTGATCATCTCGGCCGCCGCAGTCGGCAGGCGTCGCGCATCACGCACCCGGACGTCGAGCAGGTCGCCCGGTTGAATTCGCTGGTGACTTCCCGAGGTTCCGGCGACATGCCGTCGCAGGGTGTCCGAGACGTCGCGCTGCCGTACCGCCGACCACAGCGCCGACGTATCGAGACCGTCTGGCCGTAGCACCACGAACTCGGTACTGGCTAAGGCCATTTCGTCGGGAACCTGCACGACATTCCAGATCCGGGGAATACGCGGATTCAACTTGGCGAACAATACGCACGGGCCGGAGAGTACGAATTTGGCACTCTTGACCGATCCGGCCGCAGCGACCTGCGGTTGCGCATCGTCGTCGAAGGCCGGAAGGCTGAAATGGGCGACCACAGCGGCGAATTCGCCGGGCTCCAGCGCGGCCGTCGAGCGGCTCGCCAGCGCGGACAGCGGCACGTAGTCGGTGATCGGCTCGACGGTGGCGACCATCAATTTCTCGGCGGCGTCGACCACCCGTCGGTTGGCGGCGATCTTGTCGTCGACGGCGCCGAGCAGCCCGGCGATCGCCTGGCGTTCGCGTGCCGCAACGCTGACGACCGGCACGTCGCGAAGAATCGCCCGGTTGAGCAGGGGCTGCCCCGACCCGGCCCGGTGTTCGTTGAGGCCGCAGGTCTGTAGCGCGTAATACCAATAGCGGGTCTCGGCGGGGTTTTTCGCCCGGCAGACGTAGGCGTTGTCGGTGACCCAGACGTCGGAATCACAGTAACGCAGGCTGCCGCAGTAGGATCCGACGCGGCCGACCACGATCAGGGGGCCGCGGGCATTGGGACGGGCCGCAAAGCCGATCGGTCCGTTGGCGCCGTAGACAGGAATGGCGCCATCCGACACTCGCGCCGGCGAAGCGCTGCCATTGCTGAAGTCAAGGTGTTCGCCGAGTTTGACCCTCACCGCAGGCGCTCCACCTGCTCGCGCACCACCGAGTCCAACCGCGCGGATTCGTCGAGCGCTGCCAGGAGGTCCTTGGTCAGTCGCGCGACCTTCTCCCCTGCGGGCTCTCGGTCGTCCCCGGCGTGCGCGGGGCCGACGTAGCGTCCCGGGGTCAGCAAGTAGCCGGTCGCCCGGATATCGTCCAGGGACGCCGATCTGCAGAACCCCGGAACATCCTGATAGTCAACGTCTTTCGTGGATGACAACGGCGAACCGGTCCACGCGTGATAGGTGTCGCCGATGCGGCCGATCTCTTCGTCGGTGAGTGCGCGCTCGGCCCGGTCGATCAGGTGGCCCATCGCGCGGGCGTCGATGAACAGCACCTGGCCAACGCGGCCGGGAGGCTTGTCCGCGGCGAAAAACCAGAGACACACCGGGATTGGCGTGCTCCGAAAAAGCTGTGCGGGCAGTGCGACCATGCACGACACCAGATCCGCGTCGACAATGCGTGCGCGAATTTCGCCTTCTCCGCCGGTGTTCGACGACATCGAGCCGTTGGCCATCACCACGCCGGCCAAGCCGGCGGGCGCCAGCTTGGACAGGATGTGCTGGATCCAGGCGTAGTTGGCGTTGCCCGCGGGCGGAACGCCGAATCGCCAGCGCGGGTCGTGCTCGTCGCGTGCCCAATCCTTGATGTTGAACGGCGGATTGGCCATGACGTAGTCCATCTGCACACCGGCATGCTGATCGTCAACGAACGTGTCGCCGCAGCCCGCGCCCAGGCCCGCGGCGTCGATTCCGTGGATGGCCAGGTTCATCTTCGCCATCCGCCAGGTCTGCTCGACGCTCTCCTGGCCGTAGATCGACACGGCGGCCGGGTTGCCGTCGTGCTCGGCGATGAAAGCCTCTGTCTGCACGAACATTCCGCCAGAGCCGCAGCACGGGTCATACACCCGCCCGCTCGACGGCTCGAGGACCTCGACGATCACCCGGACCACGCTGGGCGGGGTGAAGAATTCGCCGCCGCGCCGTCCCTCGGAGCGGGCGAAATTGCCGAGGAAGTACTCGTAGACCTCCCCCATCAGGTCCCGGGCCCGATGCGGGGCCTGCCCGCCGAATCGCACGTTGTCGAGCAGGGCCATCAATTCGCCCAGGCGGCGTCGGTCGACACGGTGATACGCCCGCGGCAACGTCTCGGCCAGCGCAGGGTTGGCGTCCATCAGCGCACCCATCGCGTCGTCGATGAGCCGACCTGTGTCGCCGGTAGCGTTGTCCGCCAACATGTCCCATCGCGCCGCTGGCGGCACGACGAAAGCGGCACCGTCGGCGTCGCACACGAACTTGAGAAACACCAGCCCGAGGACGACGTCCTTGTACTCGCCGGCCGGCAGCGAACCGCGCAGCTTGTTGGCCGCTTTCCACAGCGTATCCTCGAGCTCGTTCATCCTCAGCTCACCCGCTTGGCGGCTGCGCGCAGATCGGCGGCCAGATCGCCGCCCTGTGACACCGAAAAGCCGCCCAGCCCAAGCCATGCCGCCATCGACTCGAGTTCACCGGCCAGGGCTGCAGCGGTCCGGGCCCGCGGCGCATCCGGTTCGGCGAACGCGCCGACCACACGCAATGTGTCTGCGGCGCGATCGGCTTTCAGGTCGACCCGTCCGACCAGCTGGCCGTCCATCAGCAGCGGCCACACGTAATAGCCGTACTGGCGTTTGGGTGCCGGGGTGTAAATCTCAATGCGGTAAACGAAATTGAACAGCCGCTGCACCCGGGGCCGGAAGAAGATCAATGGGTCGAACGGGCACAGCAGCGCGGTGCCGACGTCGCGGCGCGGCACGGTCCGCCCGGCCCGCAGATACGCGGGCGCCGACCAGCCGTCGACGGTGACCGGCTCGATCTCACCGGCGGCCACCAGTTCGGCGACGGCGGGCTTGACCTGCTGAGCCGACAGCCGGAAGTAGTCGCGGAGATCGGCCTCGGTGCCCACGCCCAGCGCGGTGGCGGCCCGCAGCGTCAGCTCACGCACCGCCTCGTCGTCGTCGACCTCGCGGGCCAGCACGCTCGCCGGCAGCACCCGCTCCGCCAGGTCGTAGTGGCGGGCAAAGCCCACCCGGGTGGCGGTGGTCAGCACCCCGGACGCGAACAGCGCCTCGGCGACCCATTTGGTGTCGCTACGGGTCCACCAAGTGCCCTTCTTGCGGCGCGGTTCGGCCGCCAGATGCGCTTCGATCTGTCCGGCGGTGCTGGGTCCGAGTTCACCGACGGCGGTCACCACGTCCTCGACGAGCCGCGGATTGGCCTTGACGATGTGCTTGCCCCAGCGGCCATGCCGATACTCGCGCATCCGCCAGCGCAGCAGCGGCCAGTCCTCGACGGCCATCAGCGCGGCCTCGTGCGCCCAATACTCGGCGAGCAGCCGCGCCGAACGCGGTCCCCACGCCGCGCGGTCGAGCACGTCGCGGTCGTACGGGCCGAGCCTGCTGAACACCGGGGCATAATGCGCGCGAACCGCCACCGAGACCGAATCCAGTTGCAGCACTTGGATTCGCGAGATCAACCGCCGCAAGTGCGCGCGGGTGATCGGGCCGGCGGGCCGCGGCTCATTAAAGCCTTGGGCCGCAACGGCTATCCGCCGGGCCTGCGCGACGGTCAGCCTGCTGTTGCGGGTCGCCACGCGCCGAGAATACCGGCCCGCAACGACAGCCTGCGGCGACGACGCGTCCTCAGCGCGCGCCGACCGCCTCCTCCAGCTCCGCCACGGCGCTCGACTCGGCCGGGTTGTCTCGCTCTTGGTATGCAGAGTCCAGGGCGGCCGGAACCGCCTCCAGGTCGCGGTACACGCCCATCAGCTGCTCGAGGATCTTGATGCGCTGCCGACTCGCCTCGTCCACCGCCTGCCGGGCCTCCTCGCGGTCCCGGTCGGCGCGCTGCTTCGCCTCGGCGAGCAGCTGCTCACGCGCCCGCTGAGCATCGGCACGCAGGCTGGCCAATTCGGCCTCGAGCTTCTCCTTGGTCTGCGCGTACTCGGCTTCCATGGCCTTTTGCTGCGCGGCCAGGTCCGCCAACAGTTCGTTGTGTTTGCGCTGTTCGGCCTCGATCTCGGCCTGGGCCGCCGCGATCAACTCCTCTGCCTCGGCGCGTGCCTCGGCCTGCATCTCGGAAACCTCGTCGACCGCGCGGCGCAGCATCTTGGCCATGCGCTGCTGCATCGCGTGCGGTGACGGCGAAGTGTCCGTGAGGACGGCGACCTCCTTGCGCAGCGACGCCGCTTCGTCCCCGGATTTCCGCAGCCGGGCCCGTAGGTTCTCGACGTCGTCGACCAGCAGTTTTTGCTTAGCGGTCAACATCTCGATGTAGCCATCGACCGCGGTCGCCTCGTAGCCCATGAACTTGCGAGAAAAAGCCTTCGCGGGCTCGGGTATCACTGCCAATTCCCCTCCTAGAACACCTCGATCCGTGCGACCGACCCCCGCGTCCGAGTATGTCAGGCGCTGTCGTCGCCGCAGCTCGGGGCGTTTCAGGTCCGGTGATAGGCGTGAAACCGGTAGCGCAGGCCCGAGCGGCTGACCAGCCAGTCCCCCGTTTCGCCCAGCCATGTCTCGTCGAGCATCGGCGCCAGCGCATCCTCGTCGTCCAGCGGCAGGTCGATGTCGATCTCGGTGACCTCGCACCGGCTCGCGTGCGGCAGCGCGAGCGCATAGATCTGCGCGCCGCCGATCACCCACGCCTCGGGTTCGGTCTCGGAAAAGTCCAAGCCCGCCTCGAGCGAATCGACCACCTCGGCGCCGTCGGCGACGAAGTCGGGCTGACGGGTGATGACGACGTTGCGCCGGCCCGGCAGCGGCCGCACCGCGCGAGGCAGCGAGTCCCAGGTCCGGCGGCCCATCACCACGGGGTGGCCCGTGGTCACTTGCTTGAAGCGGACCAGGTCTTCGGGCACCTGCCAGGGGATGCCGCCATTACGGCCGATCACCCCGGATGTGGACTGAGCCCACACCAAGCCAAGGCGCGTCATACAGCGACGGGCGCTTTGATCGCCGGGTGCGGATCGTAGTTCTTCACGACGACGTCGTCGTAGGTGTAGTCGAAGATCGAATCCCGTTGGGCGAGAAAGAGTTCCGGGTACGGACGCGGATCGCGGCTCAGCTGGGTGCGTACCTGATCGACGTGGTTGTCGTAGATGTGGCAGTCGCCGCCGGTCCAGACGAACTCGCCGACGCCGAGGCCGGCCTGGGCCGCCATCATGTGGGTGAGCAGCGCGTAGCTGGCGATGTTGAACGGCACGCCCAGGAACAGGTCTGCGCTGCGCTGGTAGAGCTGGCAGCTCAGGCGCCCGTCGGCCACGTAGAACTGGAAGAACGCGTGACACGGCGGCAGCGCCATTTGCGGGATCTCGCCGACGTTCCACGCCGACACGATGTTGCGCCGGGAGTTCGGGTCGCTGCGCAGCAGCTCCAGCGCGGCGCTGATCTGGTCGATGTGCTCACCCGAGGGGGTCGGCCAGGACCGCCACTGCACGCCATAGATGGGCCCGAGATCGCCTGTGTCACTTGCCCATTCATCCCAAATCGTGACGCCGTGTTCCTGTAGCCAACCGACGTTGGACTCGCCGCGCAGGAACCACAGCAATTCGTAGACGACCGATTTGAGATGGACCTTTTTGGTAGTGAGCAACGGGAAGCCGGCCGACAGGTCATAGCGCAGCTGCCGGCCGAACAGGCTGCGGGTTCCGGTGCCGGTGCGGTCGGATTTGGCGGTACCCGTCTCGAGCACCAGCCGCAGCAGATCCTCGTAGGGCGTCGCGATCGGCACGCGGCCAGCTTAGCGGCGATCGCGAGCGCGGCGAAGCCGGGCGCGGCGGGTCGACGCCAAAATATCCAGCGGCGATCGCGAGCGCGGCGAAGCACGGCGCGGCGGGTCGGCGCCAAAATATCCAGCGGCGATCGCGAGCGCGGCGAAGCACGGCGCGCGTGGGGGCACTCCCCAGCTTCACGGGGACCCCACCCGCTTGCGGGGGCCCCACCCGCTTGCGGGGAAGGGTCGGCTCCGATGAATTTATGTAGCGGCGCTAGGAGTACAACGGAAGCCATGCCGAACATCGTTGACACCGTCACCACTGCCGATGGCGCCTGCACCATTCATCTCTTCACCCCCGACGGCCAGGAAACCCAAGGGCCCTGGCCCGGCGTGATCATGTACCCCGATGCCGGTGGGGTGCGCAAGACGTTCGAGCAGATGGCCGCCAAGCTGGCCTCCTACGGCTACGCCGTGTTGTTGCCCGACGTGTACTACCGCAATGGTGACTGGGCCCCGTTCGACATGGCCAGCGTGTTCAGCGACGAGCAGGAACGCAAGCGCCTGTTCGCCATGATCGGCAGCCTGACCCAGGACAAGGTCGCCAGCGACGCAGGCGCTTTCTTCGACTACTTGATCGCTCGCCCGGAGGTGGTCGGCGCACGCTTCGGTGTGTGCGGCTACTGCATGGGCGGACGGATCTCGGTGACACTGGCCGGCCGCCTCCCGGAGCGGGTAGCGGCGGCGGCGTCGTTCCACGGCGGCGGCCTGGTGACCGACACCGAGGACAGCCCGCACCTGCTGGCCGACCGGATGCGCGGCACGGTGTATGTCGGCGGCGCCGAAAACGACGCGTCGTTCACAAAGGAGCACGCCGAACAGCTGGACAAAGCGCTGACCAAGGCCGGTGTCCAGCACACCATCGAGTGGTATCAGGCGGCCCACGGCTTCGCCGTCCCGGACAACGCGCCGTACGACGAAGCCGCCGCTGCGCGGCATTGGGAAGCGATGACCGAGGTCTTCGGTTCGGCGCTGCCGAGCTGACCGCCGCTCAAGCCGCCCGTCACACCGATGCCGGCGGCTTTTCGCGGCTGACGGCGTCCACCAACAGCTTCGCCGCACCCGCCGCCCCGTCGGCGCGCATCTCGCGGGCCGCGTCGCGCGCCCATGCGCGGGTCTCCGGGGTCAGGATCGCCTGCAGCGCAACCGACAACGATCGCAACGGCGGGGCCGGACCGTCGCACGCGGTGCCGATGCCGAGTTCGGTCACCCGCCGCGCCCAGTACACCTGGTCGGCGCCCTGCGGGACGACCAGCTGCGGCGCGCCGGCCCGGGCGGCCGTCGTCGTGGTGCCCGCCCCACCGTGGTGCACCACGGCGGCCACCCGAGCAAACAGCGCCTGCTGATTGACCTCGCCGCAGACGAAGCAGTCGTCCCGGTCGTCGATCAGGTCCAGGCCGGCCCAGCCGCGCGCGAGGAGCGTGCGCCGGCCCTGCTCGCGGACCGCCTCGATGGCCGTGCGGCCGATGTCGTTGGCGCCCAACAGCGGCATGCTGCCGAAGCCCACGTACACCGGCGGGGTGCCGGCGTCCAGAAATGCCAGCAGGTCGTCCGGGAGTGGGCGTTCGTCGGGCAGCAGCCAGGCACCGGTCTGGACGACGTCGAGGTCCGCCGGTTTGGGCCACGGGCCCAGGGTGGGGTCCGACGCCAGCCACGGGCGGTCGGTGTAGGCGTATTCGCGGAGGTGTCCCACCGGCGGCAGGCCGATCTTCGCCCGGTTGCGATTGAGTGTGGGACCAAACGCGGAGTTGATGTTCTGCGCATTGAGGTTCCACATCACCCGGTTGTCGAACTCGGTCGAGGGCATCCCCCGGCCCGCGTACTCCGGCGGCTGGTGGTGCGTCGACGGCAGATGGCTCGGGTGGTAGCTCGCGTAAATGTAGGGGATGCCGAGTTTGTCGGCGACCGACCGCGCACCGGCGCCGGTCCACACCAGGCCGGCCGACAGCAGCGCATCACAGTCCTGGGCAGCGGGGGCGATGGTGTCGAACTGCGCGTCGATCAGCCCAAGGAGGCGACGACGCACGTCCTCCTCCGACCAGGTCGTCACCGCGGAATTCATCTCGCGCACCGACTCACCGAAAAACACCAGTGGCACACCGAAATCGGCGGCCCGCTCGGCGAATTCCTCATCCGGCGGCACACACAACAGCGCCTCCGCGCCGAGCGTCTGCAGCGCCACCGCAAGTCCCAGCAGTGGTTCGACACCCCCGCGCGAATCGTATGTCGACAACAACACACGCATTTCGCTACTCCCATGTCCTGGTGGTCCGGCACCTGATTCTGCAGCAACGGGCCGCGAGCCGCGAGCCGCTAGTCGATCGGCAGATCCACCAATTCGGACAGCCGGGCCCGGTGCCGGTAGGCGGTGCCCAGTGCCAACTGATCGCTCTTGGCCCGCTTGAGGTACAGGTGTGCCGGATACTCCCACGTCATCCCGATGCCGCCGTGCAGCTGCACGCACTCCTCGGCGGCGTGCACGGCAATGTCGCTGCAGTAGGCCTGCGCGACGGCCGCGGCGATAGCCGCGTCGTCGTCGTGGCGGGCACACGTGTCGGCGGCGTAGCGGGCGGCCGCCGTCGCCGAACCGACCTCGAACCATAGGTCCGCCAACCGATGCTTGATCGCCTGGTAGGAGCCGATCGTGCGGCCAAACTGCTTGCGCTGCTTGGCATAGCCAAGCGTGGTCTCAAAACACCACTGCGCTACGCCGAGTTGCTCGGAGGCCAGCAGCGCCGCGCCCTCCTGCAGCGCTTCGGCGACCGCGGCATCGCCCGGCCCGATCCGAGACGACGATGCCGCTGAAAAGCGAACGTTCGCAAGGGGTCTCGTCATATCCAGGGCCAGCAGCGGGGACACCTGCACGCCCGGGCCGGCGCTGGAAACGGTATGGATCTCCAAGCCCTCCGGGCCCGCGACCGGCACCACCAGCACCTCGGCCTCGCCGGCGCCCGCGACGCTGCTGACGGACCCGGTCAGGCCGTCGGCGCCGAGATTCACCCCCGCGATCGTGTCGTTCGGGGCGGTCGACAGGGGCACCACCAGCGCCGCGGTGGATTCGCCCTGGGCCAGGGCCGACACCGTGTCGGTGTCGCCCGCCGCCAAGAGCGCGACCGTGGCCAGCACCGCGCTGGACAAAAACGGTACCGGCGCCACCGCGCGCCCGATTTCCTCCATGACGACCGCGGCCTCGCGCGCACCCGCGCCGGCACCCCCGAGCGATTCGGGCACCAGCAGACCCGCCACGCCCAGTTCGGCGGAAAGCGTTCGCCAGACGGCCGAAAAGTCTTGTGGTGCAGGGTCATAGGCCCGAGCCACCAGCTCCGGCGGGCAGCGATCGGCGAACAGGTGCCGAACGCTGTCCCGCAACGCGTCCTCGGTGTCGGAGTAGAGCAGGTCGCCGGCGCTCATCGATCCAGGTCCTTCCACGCAACGTCCTTGTCGACCCGGTGTTCGCCCGGCAGGCCGAGGATCCGCTCGGAGATGGTGTTGCGCAGGATCTCCGAGGTGCCACCCTCGATGGAGTTGCCGCGCGCCCGCAGATACCGGTATCCCGGTCCACGCCCGACCAGATCGACGACTTCGGTCCTGCGCATCGTCCAGTCGTCGTAATGCAGCCCCGACTCGGCGTGCAATTCCAGCTCGAAGCCCGAAATCGCCTGCGCCAGCGTGGAGAATGCCACCTTCAACCCGGCGCCCTCCGGCCCGGGCTGGCCCGCGCTGGCTTGCTGCCGGACGCGTTCACCGGTCAGCCGAAGAACTTCCGCATCGACCCAGAGCCGCATCAGCTCGTCGTGCATCGCGGCATTGCGCAGCCCCGGCTCGTCCCGCCAGGCCTGGGTGACCTTTCCGATGATCCCGCCCTCCCGTGACGCGTCGACAATCGACCCGATCGCGACGCGTTCGTTATTGAGCGTGGTGGTCGCCACCCGCCATCCCCCGCCCTCCGGGCCGAGCCGATTCGCGTCGGGGACCCGGACGTCGGTGAGGAACACCTCGTTGAACTCCGCTTCGCCGGTGATCTGGCGCAGCGGCCGGACGTCGACACCCGGTTGCGTCATGTCGCACAGGAAGTAGCTCAAACCCGCGTGTTTGGGCACGGCCGGATCGGTTCGGGCGACGAGGATGGCCATCGTCGCGTAGTGGGCCATCGACGTCCAGACCTTCTGGCCGTTGACAATCCAGTCGTCGCCGTCGCGGACGGCGCGGGTGGCCGCGCCGGCCAGGTCCGAGCCCGCGCCAGGCTCGCTGAACAACTGGCAGTAGATCTGTTCGCCGGTGAACAAGGGGCGCAGGAACTTTCGCTTCTGCTCATCGGTGCCCACGGCCGCGATCGTCGGTGCGGCCATGCCCATGCCGATGAAGTTCTTGGCGGTCCCGCCCACCGGTGCGCCGGCGGCGGCCAGCGTGGCGTTGACGAGCCGCTGCGCGCTGCGCGGCAGGTCCAGACCGCCGAATCCCACCGGCAGGTGTACCCAGGCCAGCCCCGCATCGTATTGCGCGCCAAGGAATTCCCGTGCGTCGGTGGTCGCCGGATCGTGCTCGTCGAGCAGCGCCTCGATTCGCGCCTTGAGGTCCGCGGTGAAATCTTCGACGCTCATTGCGCGCCGCCTGGTCGGGATTGAAAGCCCTGTGCCGGGCCGAGCAGCAGCCCACCGTCGATCACCATCGTCTCGCCCGTGATCCAGCTTGCCGCATCCGAAACCAAGAAGGCGACCGCTTGCGCGACATCGACGGGTTCACCGATGCGGCCCAGCGCGATCGTCGATGCCAGTGGGTCTTCGTGGTCCTTCCACAGCGCCTCGGCCAGCTTGGTACGCACCACCCCGGGGCTGATCGCATTGACCCGGATCCCGGGCGACAGTTCCAGCGCCAATTGCTTGGTGACGTGGATCAGCGCGGCCTTGGTGGCGTTGTACATCCCCATTGCCACGGACTGGTGCATGCCGCCGATGGAGGCGGTGTTGACGATCGAACCGCCGTGCTCGCCCATCCACGCCTTCACCACGAGTGAGGTCCACAGCAACGGCGCCCACAGGTTGACGTCGAAGATCTTGCTGAACCGGGCGTGATCCTGCTCGATGAGCGGGCCGTACGCCGGATTGGTACCCGCGTTGTTCACCAGGATGTCGACACCGCCGAACCGCTCCAATGTCAGGTCCACACAGCGCCGCGCGGCCTCCTCGTCGACCGCATGCGCACCCACGCCGAGCGCCTGCCCATCCACCTGCGCCGCGGCCTCGTCGGCGGCCTCCTGCTTACGGGCGGTGAGCACCACATTGGCCCCGGCCGCCGCCAGCTGCTGCGCGATCGCCAATCCGATTCCACGCGAGGCCCCGGTAACGATCGCGGTCCGGCCGGTCAGATCCAGTGTGGTCATCTCATTACGCCTTCTGTCGTTGGAGGCCGTGGAGGTTACAGGCCGGACTTCGCCTGTTGTAAACAGTTACGTCCAATTTTGCTCACGATGTTTTGTACATCTGTCTGCGTGGTATGCGAGTCGCATGTTAGCGAAATTGACCCTCATGAAACCACTAGTTGTTGCCGGGGCTGTTGCCGCTGCGATCGCTGCCGCCCCAGCTGCCGCAGCAGACATCTCGATCGCCGGACCAGCGTCGACAGGCCCGGCCACGCACGTTGTCTTCAAGGATGACCCGGGCGGCGGCGGCTGCGACGCCAACGGAAACTGCGGCTCCGGCGGCCAGTTCGGCGGTCCGGGCGGCGGTCCCGGTGGCCAGGGCTGCGTCCCCGGTGTCGGCTGCGGCTCCGGCGGCCAGAACGCGGGACCGGGCGGCGTTCCGGGCGGCGTCGGCTGTCTGCCGGGCGTCGGCTGCGGTTCCGGCCACGCCTGATAAACCCTTCGATCCGACCCCTCAGGCACCCGGCAACCTGGTAATCCAGGCCCGGGAGTCTGGGGGGTCGATTACATCGTCGAGCTCGAATGTGGTTGCGGCGCGTAGCGCCTTGCCATGCTGATAGGCCGCCGCCACCAGTCGATCGAATAGCTCTTGGCGCTCTATCGGATCCGCGGCCGCGGCCAGCTCCTTGCTGAAGCCAAGTCGCACAGCGCCTTCCAGGCCCATACCGCCGATTTCCCCGGTCGGCCACGCGACGGTGAATTGCGGCGCGTGGAAAGAACCTCCGGCCATCGCCATCGCGCCCAGCCCGTAGGCCTTGCGCAGGATGATCATTCCCAACGGCACCGTCAGCCGCGCCCCCAGCACGAACAAGCGGCCGAACCGGCGCACGGCCGCCTCTTTTTCGGTTTCCGGCCCGACCATGAACCCGGGGGTGTCGCACAGCGAGATCACCGGCAACCTGAACGATTCGCACAGCGCCAGGAAGTCGCCGGCCTTATCGGCCGCTTCGGCATCGATCGCACCGCCCAGATGGTGACTGCTGTTGGCCAACAAACCATATGGGACGCCTTCGACGCGAACGAGTGCGGTGACGATGCCCACCCCGTAGTCGGCCCGTAGTTCCAGGACGGAGCCGACGTCGACGATCGACTCGATGGCGCGATGCACATCGTAGGCGCGCAACCGATTCTGCGGCACCACATGCCGGGCCAGTCGCGGGTCCGGTGCCACCCAATCGCCGCTGCCGCCTTGGAAGTACGACAGATACTTTTTGGCCAGTGCCACCGCGTGTGCTTCGTCGCGGGCGACCAGGCTCACCACCCCGTTGCGCCGCTGCACGTCGATCGGGCCGATCGCTTCCGGTGGGTAGACGCCGAGGCCGCCGCCCTCGATCATGGCCGGCCCGCCCATCCCGATGTTGGCGTCGGGGGTCGCGATGATCACGTCGCACACCCCGGCCAACGCGGCGTTGCCGGCGAAGCAACGCCCGGACACGATCGACACCAGCGGCACCCGGCCGCTCAACCCGGCCAGCACCCGGAAGGTCGGCACGTCGAGCCCGGCGGCCCCGCCGACGTCGGTGTCGCCCGGCCGTCCCCCGCCGCCCTCGGCAAACAACACCACCGGCAGCCGTTTCCGGGTAGCCAACTCGAAGACGCGGTCGGTCTTGGCATGGTTACGCATGCCCTGCGTCCCGGCCAGCACGGTGTAGTCGTAGGACACCACCACCGCCTCGGCGGCCGCGCGCCCGAATCGGTCCGCGCCGATGGTTGCCAGGCCGGCGACCAGGCCGTCGGCCGGGGTGTTGACGATCAGATCCTCCTCGGAACGGCGACTCCGTTGCGCCGCAATGGCCAGCGCGCCGTATTCGACGAAGCTGCCGGCGTCGACCAGATCGGCGATGTTCTCCCGGGCGGTGCGGCGGCCCCGGTCGTGCCGCTTGGCGACCACGGCAGTACGACCCTCATCGCGGGTCAGCAGATGACGGTGGGCGACTTCGTCGACGTCGGGGCGTGAGCTATCGAGATCGACTGCGGCGGTGGATGATTCGCCGCCCGAGCCGGCGCCCGTGCGGATGAAGACGACCAGCGGGTCGCCGGTGCCGACGACCTGGCCGGCCGTCACCAGGCTGCGCACCGTGCGCAGTGCGTCCGGCGCGACGAGCACGTGCTCCATCTTCATCGCCTCGAGGACGACCAGTTGGCTGCCCGAGCTGAATTCGGCTCCGGCGGCAGCCACCTCGAGCACGGTCCCGGCCAACTGGGCGCGCAACACCTCTTCGCCCGGGTAAAGCTCGACGGGGGCGATTCGCGCGTCGGTTTGCTGCGACAGCGCGGCGTCGGCGAACTCGGGAAGTTTTTCGTCGAGATAACTCGTCGTCACCCAGCCTGACTGCAACGCGTTGTCGGACAGCAACTCTCGCAACACAGCGATGTTGGTGCGCACACCGTCGATACTGAATTCGGCCAGGGCGGTCCGGCTCTTGCGTAGCGCCGCCGAAAACGACGTCCCGTGCACGTGGGTGACGACCTTGGCCAGCAGCGAGTCATATCGCGCGCCGACGACCAGACCGGGCCTGCCGTAGGTGTCGACGCGCACTCCGGGACCGCTCGGCGGCGAGAACACCGTCATGGTGCCCGCGGTCGGGACAACCGATCCGTCGGCGGTGTAAGTCTCCGCGTTGACCCGGGCCTGAATCGCGATGCCCCGCCTCGCGGCGGGCTCACCGATCACTTCATCGCCGTCGGAGGCAATTCCGGCCGGCAGCCCCAGCTGGTAGTAGGACGCGCCACCGGCGACGGCGAGCTGTGCGGCCACCAGATCGACACCGGTGACCTCCTCGGTGATGGTGTGTTCGACTTGGATTCGCGGATTGACCTCGAGGAAGGCGTAGGTTTCGCCGGCAACCAGAAACTCGACGGTGGCCAACCCCCGCAGACCGGCCCTGGCACACAGCCGGGCCGCGGCCTGATGCAGCTCGCGGCGCAGCATGTCCGAAAGACCTTGCGCGGGCGCGATTTCGACGATCTTCTGGTGGCGCCGCTGCACGCTGCAGTCACGGTCGCCGAGCGCGAGCGCATGCGTACTGGGGCCGGCCGGCGCGGCGATGATCTGCACCTCGATGTGGCGTGCATCGTCGAGCACCGCCTCGGCGAACAGCGCCGCATCGCCGAAACCAAGTTTGGCCTCGGCGGCGCACTGGCTATAGGCGTTGTCGATCTGGTCGGCGCTGTGGACCCTTCGCATCCCGCGGCCGCCGCCACCGGCCAGCGCCTTGATCATGATGGCGCCGTCGTGCGCGGCGAAGAACGCGTGGATGTCGGCAACGCTGCTCGGTCCTTCGGTCGCCGGCAGCACCGGCACGCCAGCGCCTGTCGCCGCGGCGCGGGCCGCCGACTTGTTGCCGACCAGCTCGAGCACCCTGGCGTCGGGCCCGACGAACACGTGCCCGCTCGCGGTGCAGGCGCGGGCGAATTCGGCGTTCTCGGAAAGGAAGCCGTATCCCGGATGAATCATCTGGGCGCCCGTGTCTTTGGCTGCCGCCAGCATCGCGTGCTGATCCAGGTAGGCCTCTGGCCCGCTGCCCGGCAGCCCGATCGCTTCGTCGGCCGCATGCACGTGCGGGCTCTCGGCGTCGTCTTCGGCGTAGACCGCGACGGTCGTCATGCCCAGTTCGGTTGCGGTGCGGATGATCCGAAGCGCGATCTCTCCGCGGTTGGCGATCAGCACGGTCGTGTTCATCGCAGCGGGTCGCCCCACTGCACTTGTTCGCGGAGCTTGGCCTTGAGCAGCTTTCCACCGGCGTTGCGCGGCAACGCATCTGCTACCACCGTGACGTATTGCGGAATTTTGAAGTCGGCGAGCGCCCGGCCGCAGTGCTCGAGGACGGCGGCCACATCGATCTGCTCCTGGCCCCCGAACAACACCGCTCCGACCTTTTCTCCCATGACATCGTCGGGGACCGCGAGCACGCAGGCATCCGCCACATGGGGCGCCGCCAGCAGTGCGGCTTCCACCTCGACGCTGGAGACGTTCTCGCCACCGCGGTTGATGATGTCCTTGAGCCGGTCGACAATGTGCACTCGGCCCTCGGCGTCGACCCGGACCACGTCTCCGGTATGCAGCCAGCCGTCCACGATGGTGGCCTCGGACGCCTCCGGCCGGTTCCAGTATCCGACAGTGATATTGGCTCCGCGCACCACCAACTCGCCGATGGCGGGATCGTCGCCACTGGGCAGCACCCCGAGATCGACCGACGGGACCGCGTAGCCCACCGAGTCGGCATGTGCGACGGCGTCCGCGTCGGGCAGCACGGTCATCAGCGATGCAGACTCGGTCATGCCGTAGCCGTTGAACACCGTGGCCTGCGGAAAGGCTTCTTTCACCGACCGCACCAGCGTCGGGGCGATGGGCGCGCCGCCATAGCCCACCCAGCGGACCCCAGACGCATCCGTGCTCGCAAAGTCCTTGTGCCGCAGCAATAGCGCGTAGACCGCAGGAACCGTCACCATCAGCGAAATGCGTTCGGCGGTCAACGTGGCGATCAGGTCATCGAGGTTCAGTGCCGGCATGATCACCGATGCCCCACCGAGCCGGATGGCCGCCAAAAACTGTGAGTTGCAGCCGGTCACGTGAAACAGCGGCACCGAGATCAGCGTGCGCAGTCCCGCACCGACATCCCGGGGCAACCCCATGCACCGAAGCCCATTCTCGGTGTTGGTCACGAAGGCCTCGTGGGTCGTCGGCACACCCTTGGGGTGGCCGGTCGTCCCCGAGGTGTAGAACAGTGCGGCGGTGTCGGTCCGCTCGAGCCGCTCGGTCACGTACGGCTGCCCGTCGGGCAGTGCTGCGCCGGGGGCCAGATCGACGCGTGCGCCCGCATCGGACAGCACGAAGTCGACCTCGGGCTGGGTCGAGCGCGTGTTGACCGCGACCGCAACACCGCCGGCCATCACCGTGCCCCAGAAGGCCAACACCCAGTCGATGCCCGCGGGATGGCGCACCGCGACGCGGTCACCAACGCTCAGACCGGCCGCGCGCAGCCCACCGGCGACCCGAGACGCGCGGTCCCATAGCTGGCGGTAGGTCAGACGGTCGCCACCGACTTCGACCACGGCCTCACTGTCGGGCCGGGCATCGACCTGCTCGGCCAGCATGTCGACCAGGGTGGCCGGCACCTGGTCATAGCGCGGGATCCCATGGCGATCGCGGGACACCCCCGTCGTCGGAAACGGGTTGTGGCCGCGCGGGATCGTGGCCACCAGGGTCATGCCCCGTTACTTCCCGTCACCCCATCAGCGTGCACCCACAAACCGTAGGGCAACCGGTCAGGTCAGCGCGAACTTGACGTAGCTGTCCACGTGCGATGCGTGCAAGATCCAGCGCCACCACGGCGAAAGCTGTGGTTCGGCGGTAGCCGCGTCGATAATTTCCGGCTGTCCGACGCTGTAAGTGCGCCCTTTGTCCGTGATCGTCGCGGATCCGGCGGCGAGGACATTGCGTAACCAGTCGACGCCGGTGCCGTACGGCAGTCCAACCAAGATTCCATCGCCGACCCTGAGCGCCACGACTGGGGTCCGGTACCGTTTTCCCGACGTGCGGCCGGTGTGCTCGATTACCGCCGCATACCAAAAACGATGGCCCGCGAAAGCTATCTCGGCCGGGTTGGTCACGTGCTTGTTGAGGCTTCGGACCACATCTCGAACGCGCGGATTTTTGTAAGTAGGCATGTCTAGCGAGCCTGCTCCGCCACAGCGCGTTCGGCCAGGGACCTTGGTCCCCGGTCGCTGGTATCCGGTGTCCTATCGTGATAGCGGTGACGATCGAGGATTCCGCCACCATGCCCGAGGCGTTCTTCACCGTGGACGGCGACTCCTATGTTCCCGGCAGGCTGACGCGGGGCCCGTGGGGCGCGGCGATGGGGGGCCAGATCGTGGGCGGCCTGTTGGGCTGGGGGATAGAGAACTCCGGCGTCGACCCCGACTTTCAGCCGGCTCGTTTCACGGTCGATCTGTTGCGCCCGGCCCTGATGGAGCCGGTGCAGATTCAGACCTCGGTGCAGCGCGAAGGCCGCCGCATCAAGCTGGTCGACGGCGCGCTGGTGCAGAAGGGCACGATCGTCGCGCGGGCCAGCGCGCTGTTCCTGCGTCGCGGCGATCACCCCGACGGAGAAGTCTGGTCATCGGCTGCGCGGATGCCGCCGCTTCCCACATCGTCGGACGGCTTCCCGGCCGACATGCCGTTTCTCATCTGGGGCTACGGGGCCACCCTCGAGGGCAGTCCCGGCATCGCCGCGGGCGAGTGGGAGCAATCGCACTCACAGAAGTTCGCCTGGGCGCGGCTGTTTCGCCCGATGGTGCACGGCCACCCGCTGACCCCGTTTACCCGACTGGCTTTCGCCGGCGATATCACCAGTTCGTTAACTCACTGGGGCACAAGCGGATTGCGCTACATCAATGCCGACTACACCGTCACGGCCAGTCGCATGCCCGACGGTGAATTCATCGGCCTGGCCGCCCAGAGCCATTTCGGCACTGCGGGTGTGGCCACCGGAGCCGCGACCCTGTTCGATCGGCACGGCCCGATCGGCACCAGCTCGGCGCTGGCGCTGGCCCAGCCGGCCGACGCGTTCAAGCCGACCTACGTCTAACCGGCGCGATCACCGCGCAGGCCTGGCAATCGCGGGGTTGTCGCCGTCATCCACCGCGCTTAGGCTGTCGCCGTGGTCGACGTCGTCATCGCGGGGGCCAGCCCAAATGGGTTGATGCTGGCCTGCGAACTGGGGTTGGCCGGGATTCGGCCGGTGGTCCTGGATCCGGCATCCGGCCCCAACCCGGCGGCGCGGGTCAACCGCATCGTCGGCCAGGCCGCACGGATCCTGGATCACCGGGATCTGTACAGCGCGCTCACCGGGACGACGAAACCACCAAAACCCGCTCCGCACTCGGCTTTCGCCGGGTTTCCGTTGGAGCTTGCCGAGGTACCGGACTCTCAATTGTTCGCGATCCCCGTACAACAGCGGGGGCTGGTTGAGGTGCTGGTCGAACGGGCCGGCGAATACCAGGCCGATATTCGTTGGGGTCACGCCGTGACCGGTTTCGATCAGCACGATGAAGGCATCACGGTGCATGTCACCGGCCCGGATGGGCCTTACGACCTGACGGCCAAGTACTTCGTCGGCGCCGATGGCGGTCACAGCAAAACGCGCCACCTCGCAGGCATCGACTTTCCCGGGATGTCGTCGTATGACCTGGTCGTCCGGATCGGGTTCAATCTGGTGCCACCCGACGAATGGCTTGCCCCGGCGAGCGGAACGTCCGACGCACCCGGGTCGGATCAGCTCCCACCCCAGCGGTTTCATCGAACTGACCGAGGCGTATTCGCGTTCGGTGCGATGGGCAACCGCGTGGCGGTGATGACGTACGAACTCGACGTAGCGGCCCAGGAACGGCGCGGCGAGGACACCGTCAACGAGCCACCGATGAGTGTGGCCGAGTTGGAGGCCAGCGCCAAGCGCGTGCTCGGCAAGGATGTGCCACTGCGGCCCACATCGCCTGACGCGCCAATGGATTTGCGACGGTTCGTCGGCATCAACTCGAGGATCGCCTCGCGCTATCAGGTCGGCAGGGTGATACTTCTCGGCGATGCCGCGCATGTGCATGCACCTATTGGTGGACCGGGTCTCAATCTGAGTTTGCAGGACGCGGTGAACCTCGGGTGGAAGCTGGCGGCGGTTTCGCATGGGCACGTCAAGGCCGAACTGCTCGACACCTACGAGACCGAGCGCCGACCCGCCGCCGAGCGGCTGATCATGCAGAGCAGGTCCCAGCTCGCGCTCTTCCGGCCAGGTCCCGAAGTCACAGCGCTGCGCGAACTCTTCTCCGAGCTGCTCACCGAGCCGCACGTCGTCCGCCGGCTCAGTGACCTGCTCTCCGGGGCCGACAATCGCTACCCGATGGGCCCCGATATGCACCCGCTCGCGGGGTATTGGGTGCCCGACTTCGCCTTGGCGGATCGCGGCGGAACACGGCGTATTGCGGAGCTCGCCCGCGACGGGCGTCCATTACTCGTTGATCTCACCGTCGGCGGTGTGGTCGCGGCCGAGGTAACCAATGTCGCGGGCCAGCTCACCGTCGTGGCCGGACAACCGGTCGGTGACATCGCCGCGACGGCCGTCCTGGTCCGTCCCGATGGTTATGTGGCGTGGGCGTCTTCGGAGGCCACACCCGAGCCGGACGAATTGCGTGAATTACGCAGCGCGCTCACGCGATGGTTCGGGATTTAGGTCACTCCATCAACTGGGCGGCCACCGTCGCGCCGAGGTTCCAGCATGCCTCGACGTCGGCCTTGGTCGGTTTACCCGAAACCACCACGGTATCAACGGCTTTCACCCAGCCCAGTCCCGTCGTGATCCCGTCGACGCCGCGCTGGGCGCCCTCGGTGCCTTCGTTGCCGTGCAGGTATAGCCCGAACGGTCGCCCGCGCGTGCTGTCGAGCAGCTGGTAGTACGACTGGTCGAACGCGTGCTTCAAGGCGCCCGAGATGTAGCCGAGGTTCGCCGGTGTGCCGAGGACATAACCGTCGGCCTCCAGCATCTCGACCGGCGAAACGGTCAGCGCCGCGCGCCGCACCACCTCCACACCCTCGATCTCGGGGTCAGTGGCCCCTGCGACCACCGCCTCAAACATCTCCTGGCAATGCGGCGACGGCGTGTGGTGCACGATCAGCAGCGTCTTGGTCACTGGTCGGCCTGCAGGTCGACTGCGGTTTTCATCGCTTCGCGCGCGCGGCGCCGATCCCCCGCGTAGTCGTAGGCCCGGGCCAGCCGGTACCACCGCCGCCAGTCGTCCGGTTGGGCCTGGACCTCGGCCCGTACGGTGGCGAACAGGGCGTCGGCCGCGTCCCGCTCGATGCGGCCGGAGGGCCGGCGCGGGAGCGCGCTGACATCGAGTTCCATGCCGTCTTCGGCGGCCAGCCGGGCCAGCTTCTGGTGGGCGAACCCCGCTCGCAGGGTGGCGATCATCGCCCACAACCCAATGATCGGCATGATCAGGACGGCCGCCCCGAGCCCGACGGCGGCGACCCGGCCCGAGCCGATCATCCCAACCGCTACGCGCCCCAGCAGCACGAAATACACCAGCATCGCCACGCACAAGAACGCGATCAGCAATTGGATGCGCACCGTGCGCGCGATATCACTCATTGCAGGTTGAGCAGCGGCTCGATACCGATCGTGAGGCCGGACCGCTCATGGATGTGCCGAATCGCCAACAGCACGCCGGGGACAAACGACGTACGGTCCAGGCTGTCGTGCCGGATGGTCAGCGTCTCGCCCTCCGTCCCGAACAGGATCTCCTGGTGGGCAACCAATCCGGCCAGCCGCACCGAATGCACCGGGATGCCGTCGACGTCGGCGCCCCGGGCGCCGGGCAGGCCGGTGCTGGTGGCATCAGGGTTGGGCGGCAAGCCTTTTCGCGCTTCGGCGATCAGCTTGGCGGTGCGCGCAGCAGTGCCCGACGGGGCGTCGGCCTTATGCGGATGGTGTAGCTCGATCACCTCGACCGAGTCGAAGAAGGGCGCGGCCTGCTTCGCGAAATGCATTGACAGCACCGCCCCGATCGCGAAGTTCGGCGCGATCAGCACCGACGTGCCCGCGTTGCCGGCCAGCCACGATTCCACTTGGGCGACCCGA
Organism: Mycobacterium numidiamassiliense; assembly: GCF_900157365.1. GTDB lineage: Bacteria > Actinomycetota > Actinomycetes > Mycobacteriales > Mycobacteriaceae > Mycobacterium > Mycobacterium numidiamassiliense. The sequence continues at coordinate 4,288,553 of NZ_FUEZ01000004.1, forward strand.
TCGGCGGTGAAGCCGGTCGTGCCCACGACGGCGTGAATTCCGTTGTTGATCAGGAACTCGAGGTTGCCCATCACCACAGCCGGGTGGGTGAAGTCGATGACGGCCTCGGTGTCGGAGTCGGTCAGCAGGCTCAGCGGATCGCCGGCGTCCACCTCCGCGGACAGGGTCAGATCCTCGGCGGCCTGCACCGCCGCCACCATCGTCGCCCCGACTTTGCCCTTGGCTCCCAGCACGCCCACTCGCATGCTGTTCACCCTAGACGGGGCGACCGGGCGTCAATTAATACGGGCAAAACATCTGTTCTGAGAGGTTGATCATGGCGGCGGCGTCGGCGAAGTTAACGCCTTTCGGGCCCAAGGTGTTGTGAATATCCTGGGCGAGCCCGTCGGCCGTCATTCCATTCCAGCGGTCGATGCAGATTTGATGGCCCATGTTGACGACGTCAGCGTCTTCCTGCGGCGGCCAGACGAAGCCGAGGCCATGCATTTTGGCCAGGAAGTCCTGGTCGTGAAGAGTGATGGCAGAAGAAACCGCAGCGTTGGCCACCAGGACAGCGCCAACCACTACGGGCAGGGTGACTCTGGCCAGCCAGCGAGGTGAAGCCATTTGACGCGTCTCCTTTTGTTGGGTGCCGATAGTGTGCGGCCCCAAAGCGGCACGAATATGAAGAAAAGGAAAATAGTCGGCTCTTAGGCCATCACGCAACCATTTGAAAAGCAGCGCGCCTAACGGCGACCGCTAGTTCCTGAACCGCCCGGCGAGGTCTGACCATTGCGCTGGTCGCCTATCTGGAGCGTTACTGGGCCCGATGACCTTAAGGTGTCGGTGTGAAGTCGACCGACGTCAAGATCCGCAGGGCCGGACCGACCGAGTTCGCGAAGGTCGCGGACATGCACTATCCGGTGTGGCGGCGGTCCTGGGCCGGCATGATCGAGGACTACCTGCTCGACGTGATCGGTACGCCAAAACTCTGGGCCGAGGTGAAGTATCCCGAAGCCGTGAACCGTCCCGGTTGGGGTATGTGGATTGCCGAGGCCCGCAACAAGATCCTCGGCATGTCCATCTACGGACCCGATTTCAGCACTGCCAACACCACGCGACTCGAAGCCCTCTACACTGCGGACGAGGCCAAAAGCCTGCGCATCGGCGTGCGCTTGCTCAACAAGGCGGTGCGCTCGAATCCGTCGAGTGACGTGATCTTGTGGTGCGCGGAAAAGAACGAGAAGGCGCGCCAATTCTACGAGAAACACGATTTTCAGCTTGATGGCCGCACCCACATCTGGAAGCCGCTACCCGGTATCAGCGTGCCACACGTGGGCTACCGGCATAAAGCGGCCGGGCAAGCGTGAGCGCCGCCGCACTCAGGCCTCGATGACCAGCCGGCCTGCTTGGGCCCGTGAGACGCAGACCAGCATCTCGTCGTCGCCCACGGCCACGCGGCCGCGGTGATCGGCCTGTCCGGCAAGCACTTTCACTTTGCACGTCCCACAGAAGCCCTGCTGGCAGGAGTACGGGGTGGTCGGATCATGGTCGAGCATCACCGCCAGCGCGGACCGGTCGGCCGGGACATTGAGCACTCGGCACGACCGGGCAAGTTCGAGCTCGAAAGGGACCCCGTTGACCACCGGCGGTGGGCTGAACCGCTCGTAATGCATTGGTGCGGAAGCATGTTCTTTACGCGCCAGGCGTACGGCGTCCAGCATGCCACTCGGTCCGCACACGTAGACGGCCGTCGCCGGCCCAGCCCCGGCCAGCAGATCGCCGGCGGTGGCCACCCCGCCACGTTCGTCGTCGGCCCACACCCTCACCCGGTCCGGTGCCACCGACACCACCTCGTCCAGCAGCGGCATGTACTCGCGACTACGGCCGGCATAGATTGCGCGCCAATTGGTTCCGCGCTGCTGGGCCACAGCGATCATCGGCAGAATCGGTGTCACCCCGATACCGCCGATCACGAACAGCACGTCACGCTCGGCGGTCCCGAGATAAAAGGCGTTGCGCGGACCTTCGAAAGTCAGCGTGTCGTCCACGCCGAACGCGTCATGCATCTCTATCGAACCGCCACCGCCGTCAGCGATTCGGCGGATGGCGATGCGGTAGTCGGTGCGCCGCCCCGGCGGCCCGCACAGCGAATACTGACGTCGCCGGCCCGAGGGCAGCACCACATCGATATGGCCGCCGGGCGTCCACGACGGGAGCAATCCGCCGTCCACAGCGGCCAATGTCAAGGCGATCACGTCGGGTGCGACAAATTCTCGCTTGGTGACCACCGCGGACTGCATGCGCCGCACGGGTTTCACCCGCGACGGCTCCCACCGCGAGACCGAGGTGAATCCGTCGAACAACGCCCTGATGCCGCACAACACCGTGCCGAGACGGTCGCGGTCACGACGGCCGTACAGGTCCGCGGGCCTGCTGACCCAGATGCTCTCGGTCACGGCGAACACCCGGTGTTGCGGTCGACCCACTCACCGGTCAGCCGCGCGATCTCTTCGGGATGGGAGGTGACGACCCAGTGCCCGCCCTCGATTCCAATCACCCTGCTGCCGGACGGAATTGCGCCGGTGAACCGCTGCAGGGCCGGGGTCACGAAGAGGTCGGAGCGCGGCACCAGCACCTGGACCGCGACAGTGGTCTTCGGCAACTCGCTCCCCCGCGACAACAGCGACGCGGGCATGTTGGCCCGGTACAGGTTCAGCCCGTTGACATAGTCGGTGATCGACCGTGGCGTCGCGCGGCGCTGCCCACGTGCCCCGATACGTTCTAGGAGCTCAACGAGTTTCACCAATATCCGGGACCGAAACGCCAGCTCCGGCACACCCGGGCAGAGGAAGAAGGCGATGTACGACGACGCGACCAGCTGCCCGGCGACCTGAGCCAGCGACCGCGCGCTGCGCGCCGAGCGCAGGAACGCGCCCGCATAGTGCAGATGCGGGCCCGAGATCGAGGTGAACGAGGCGACCTTGCCCATCGTCGCATCGTCGGTGACCGCCGCCCATGCCTGGATCGAACCCCAGTCGTGGCCGAGCAGGTGAACCTGTTCGACGCCCAAGCTGTCGATCACCGCGCCGGCGTCGGAGATCAGCTGCGGAAACCTGTATCCGAATCGCTTTGCCGGACGCGATGATTCGCCGGCTCCGCGCACGTCGTAGGCCGCGACGTTGTATCGGCCCCGATAGCGCTGCACGAATTCCTCGGCCACCGCATCCCAGACGTGATGGTTGTCGGGCCAGCCGTGGACGGCGAGGATCGTCGGACGACTCGGGTCGATCTCGGTGTAGCGGTGCACCGCCAAAGCCACGCCGTCGGACGCGGTCACGGTGCAGTCGGCGGTCATAGATCAGCGCGACGATCGTGCGGCGGGCGAGATGGCCAAATAGTCGACGGCGCGCCCGAGCCCGCCCAGCTGCGACGGGTGGAAGCCCGGCCGGTAGTAGTCGGCGATGCCCCGCACGAAGCGCAGCGGCCCGGGCAACAATCCTCGGCGCGCGGCGTTGACGTAGTCGCGCCACCGCGGCCTGGTGCCCGGCGGCAGCTGCGGGTCCACCGAGTACAGGTATCGCACCCCGCGGATCCACAGCAACAGCATCGCGGGCGAAACAACCAGCTGCGCGCGCACCTGACGCCAATACCCGGCCCGCAGGTGCTTCATGGTGTCGAAGGCAACCGCCTTGTGCTCGACCTCCTCGGCGCCGTGCCAGCGAAGCATGTCCAGCATCACGGGGTCGGTGCCGATGGCGTCGTGGGCCGGGGTATTCAGAATCCACTCACCCAGGATGGCCGTGTAGTGCTCGATCGCGGAGATGAACGACACCTGCTCGAGCAGCCATCTGTCCTGTCGCCGCCGGCTCCAGTGCGGCTTGGACCCCAGCACCTTGTCGAACATCCACCTGACCTGGTCGGTGTACGGCGTCACGTGGAGATGCTGAGCGGCGAAGCGTTCGCAGACGCCCGAATGTGCCTGCGAATGCACGGACTCCTGGCCGATGAAGCCCTGCACATCCAGCCGCAGCTGGTCGTCCTTGATGAACGGCAGCGCCCTCTTGAACACCTCGACGAAAAACTCTTCGCCGGCGGGCAGCAGCAGGTGCAGGACGTTGAGCATGTGGGTGGTGAACGGCTCGTCGGGCACATAGTGCACCGGCAGCCTCGCCCAGTCGAACTCGACGTCACGGGCCTCGAGGACGAGACGCTCGTGGTCGAGCGACGCGTCGTGCGGCCCCGCCGCCCGGTCATCGACGGTGTACATCCCGGCCCCCTCGCTGGACATCACGCGTTGAAATTATAGTGACGCGGCTATGTATGCGATACCCCCGGTATCGGGTTCTTTCTTCTCGGCCTTAGATGGGCGCGGCCCCACGCAGGTGCTCAAAGATCAGCGACGTCTGGGTGCCGGCGATGTCGGCGTCGGCATTGAGGTTCTCCACGACGAACGCGCGCAGGTCTTCGGTATCGCGGGCGGCGACGTGCAGGATGAAATCGTCTGCGCCGGCAAGGAAATACACGTCTCGCACCTGCCGCCTGCTCCGGATCTGGTGGATGAAGCTGCGGATCTTGCCGCGCGCGCTGGACTGCAGGCTGACCGAGATCATGGCCTGCAGCGGCAATCCCACCGCGACCGGGTCGATGTCGCTGTAGAACCCCCGGATGACGCCGAGCTCGATCAAGCGACGAACCCGGCCGTGACACGTCGACGGCGCGATCCCCACTTCCTCGGCGAGGGCGTTGTTCGGGATGCGCGCGTCGGCGTGCAGCACGCTCAGAATCTGCCGGTCCACGGCGTCGAGGTCCGCCGGCCGAACATCCTTCGGAGAGTCGGTCAGTCCGCCGCCAGCATCAGTCGATCTTTCGGTCATCCCCCGACTCTATAGAATTAACATCGGCATGTTTGCCCATTGCTCGAAGTTTCTTCACACTTGAAGGCATGCGAGTCGGCATACCTACCGAGACCAAAAACAACGAATTCAGGGTCGCCATCACCCCGGCGGGCGTCGCCGAATTGACCCATCGCGGCCAAGAGGTGCTCGTCCAGGCAGGTGCCGGCGAGGGGTCGGCGATTGCCGACGTCGAGTTCAAGGCGGCGGGCGCCCAGGTGATCGACACCGCGGGCGAAGTGTGGGCCGAGGCCGATCTGCTGCTCAAAGTCAAAGAGCCGCAGGAGGCCGAGTACGGCCTGCTGCGCCGTGGGCAGGTTCTGTTCACCTATCTGCACCTGGCCGCTTCGCCCGCGTGCACCGGGGCGCTTCTGGCTTCCGGCACGACGTCGATCGCCTACGAAACCGTGCAGACCCCCGACGGGGTCCTGCCCTTGCTGGCCCCGATGAGCGAAGTCGCCGGCCGGCTCTCCGCCCAGGCCGGGGCCTATCACCTGATGCGCACGCAGGGTGGTCGCGGCGTGCTGATGGGCGGGGTGCCGGGGGTCAAACCGGCCGACGTCGTGGTGATCGGTGCGGGCACGGCCGGTTATAACGCCGCCCGGGTCGCCAGCGGAATGGGTGCCAGCGTGATGGTCTTCGACGTCAACATCAACAAGCTTCGGCTGCTCGACGCGGAGTTCACCGGCCACATCCAGACTCGCTACTCGTCGGCATACGAGCTGGAAGGGGCCGTCAAGCGTGCCGACTTGGTGATCGGCGCGGTACTGGTGCCGGGCGCCAAGGCGCCCAAGTTGATATCGAATTCGCTTGTCGCGCAAATGAAATCTGGTGCTGTCTTGGTCGACATTGCCATCGATCAGGGTGGCTGCTTCGAAGACTCGCGACCCACCACCCACGACGATCCTACGTTCTCGGTGCACGACACGGTGTTCTACTGCGTGGCCAATATGCCTAGCGCGGTCCCGAAGACCTCGACCTACGCGCTGACCAACGCGACCATGCCGTATGTGCTCAGGCTCGCCGACCACGGCTGGCATAACGCTTGCCAGGCAGATTCCGCTCTGGCCAAAGGGCTTTCGACGCACGACGGCGCGCTGCTGTCCGAACAAGTAGCCGCCGACCTGGGCATGCCGTTCACCAGCCCGGCCAGTGCGCTGGCCTGACGCTCAAATTCGCCGACGCGACAGTTCCGGCACGGTGCGTCAGGCGCCGGCCGCGAGGCTCGCGACGATATCGGCCGCCGGCCCGGTCTGCGCCTTGGCGAAAGACGTTCCCGCCCAGAGGTCTATCCCGTTGGGATCCTCCCAGTCGGCCGCTGCCTCCCGGATCGGCAGCGTCATCTGATGCACCTCGGGATACCCCAAGGGAGCCACGTTGTCGAAAAGACGAATGAATTCGTTCTCCAGGCCGCGCGCATACCGGCCCGAGAACGCGCGCGAAACGATGGTCTTGCCGAAGAGCTGGTTCTTCATGGCGGTGCGCTGCGTCGTGGAGGTGGCGGCTTCGTCGCTGAGCAGCAGCGCGGTGCCCACCTGCGCAGCGATCGCTCCCCTGCGCAGCACGCCGGCGACGTCCTCGGCGGTGCCCAGCCCACCGGTCGCGATGATCGGGACGTCGCGGTGCGCCCGATGGATCCGATCGATCAGCTGATGCAATGACTCGGTGCCGGGCTCCATGTCCGGTGCGAAGGTGGCCCGGTGCCCACCGGCGTCGGGGCCCTGGACCACCAGGCTGTCGGCACCGGCGGCGACCGCCACCCCGGCCTCGTAGGCCGATGTCACGGTGACCATCACCAGCAGCCCTTGCGCCCCCAGCCGCGCGATCACGTCCGGCGACGGCACGCCGAAGGTGAAGGACACCAACTCGGGCCGCAGGTCTGCGACCACCTCGAGCTTGCGTTCCCAGTCGTCGTCGTGGCCGAATTCGGGTGTGCCGACCGTCACTTGGTAGTGGTCGGCGATCCCCTCGAGTTCGTCGGCGTAGAAGTTCAGCTGCGCCCAGTCGGCCACACTGGGTTGCGGCACAAGCAGGTTCACGCCGAGGGGGCCGGTGGTGGCCGCGCGTGCCGCGGCGACATCCTCGGCGAGCCGGTCCGCGCTCAGGTGCCCGCCGGCCACAAATCCGAGTCCGCCCGCGTTGGACACCGCGGCCGCCAACGCCGGGCTGCCGGGTCCGCCGGACATCGGTGCGCCAACGATGGGCACCATGATGTCCCAGAAGCCCAGTACCATCCGGCTAATTTACCATCGCCCGAAGTTGTTGTGGCAGCGACCGTTTCGAAGCATACGGACCGACAACCGCGGCGCCGTACGGCTTGCCCAGCAACCTGCGGGCGACCGCGTTGACCTCATCGAGGGCCACGCCGTCGATTTGCTGCAGGGTGTGCTCGATGCTGCGGTGCTTTCCGTAGTTCAACTCGCTGCGCCCGATGCGGCTCATCCGCGAGCTGGAATCCTCCAGGCCCAGGACCAGGCCGCCGCGCAACGAGCCCTTGGCGATGCGCCATTCCGCCTCGGTGATGCCGTCGCGCGCCACCGATCCGAGCACCTCGCTGATGACGTGCATGACATCGGCGAACCGCTCGGGCTGGCATGCGGCATACACCGACAGCGCACCGCTGTCGGCGAAGATGTCCAGCGCCGAGAACACCGAGTAGGCCAGCCCACGCAACTCGCGGACCTCTTGGAACAGCCGCGAACTCAGCCCGCCGCCCAGCGCGGTGTTCAGCACCGCCAGCGCCCAGCGATGTTCCCAGCCGCGCCCCGGAGTGCGGACACCCAGCGTCACGTGGGTCTGCTCGGAGTCGCGATGGGCCAGCGCCAAGGTGGGTGCGCCGTTGACCCGTCCGGCAGTCTTGCGCGGCGCGGCGGGCTGGCGGCCGCGAACCAGGTGCGGGCCGAAATGTGTGCGCACCAAGGCGACCACCTCGTCGTGGTCGACGTTGCCGGCCACTGCGACGATCATCCGCTCCGGCGTGTAGCGCCGGACGTGGAACGAGTGCAGCTGGGCCCGGGTCATCGCCGACACCGACTGCGCGGTACCGATCACCGGACGGCCCACCGGGTGGTCGCCGAACAGCGCCGACAGGAACAAGTCCCCCAGCGCATCCTCGGGATCGTCGTCACGCATGGCGATTTCCTCGAGGACGACGTCGCGCTCCAGCTCCACGTCGTCGGCGGCGCAGCGCCCGTTGAGCACCACGTCGGCGACCAGGTCCACGGCCAGCTCCAGGTCGCTGTCCAGAACGTGCGCGTAGTAGCAGGTGTGTTCCTTGGAGGTGAACGCATTCAGCTCTCCGCCAACGGCGTCCATCGCCTGTGCGATCTCGACCGCGGTGCGCGTCGGGGTCGACTTGAACAGCAGGTGCTCGAGGAAGTGCGCCGCCCCGGCCACGGTGGCACCCTCGTCGCGCGAGCCGACACCGACCCAGACGCCGACGGAGGCGGAGCGCACCGCGGGCAAGAACTCGGTGACGACCCGCAGGCCGCCGGGCAATGTGGTGCGACGCAGCACCGCGTGGTGTTCAGGTTTCGCTGCGGCGGAGTGCTTGCCCCGCCGCAGCGCGGGGTCAGCTGCTGGCCGTCGCGGCATCGGCCGGTGCGGTCTCCGGGGAGTCGGCGGCGGGGGCGGCTCCGTTGTCGTCCTCGGCCACCAAAACCAGCGAGATCTTGCCCCGCTTGTCGATGTCGGCGATCTCGACGCGCAGCTTGTCGCCGACGTTGACGACGTCCTCGACCTTCGCGATCCGCTTGCCCCTGCCGAGTTTGGAAATGTGCACCAGACCGTCACGCCCGGGCAGCAGCGACACGAAAGCACCGAAATCGGTTGTCTTGACCACGGTTCCGAGGAACCGCTCGCCGACCGTCGGCAGCTGCGGGTTGGCGATAGCGTTGATCCTGTCGATCGCGGCCTGCGCCGAGGGGCCGTTGGTGGCACCGACGAACACGGTGCCGTCGTCCTCGATGGAGATCTGCGCGCCGGTCTCCTCGGTGATCGAGTTGATCATCTTGCCCTTGGGGCCGATGACCTCACCGATCTTGTCCACTGGGACCTTGATGGTGGTCACCACCGGCGCGTACGGGCTCATCTCGTCGGGTGCGTCGATGGCCTCGGCCATCACCTCGAGGATGGTCAGCCGGGCGTCCTTGGCCTGGGCCAGCGCACCCGCGAGCACCTGCGACGGAATGCCGGCGAGCTTGGTGTCCAGCTGCAGTGCGGTGACGTAGTCCTTGGTACCGGCGCATTTGAAGTCCATGTCGCCGAACGCGTCCTCGGCACCCAGGATGTCGGTCAGGGTGACGAAGCGGCGCTCGGTCTTGCCGTCCACCTCGACGTCGTCGGAGACCAGGCCCATTGCGATGCCGGCCACCGGCGCCTTGAGCGGCACACCGGCGTTGAGCAGCGCCAGCGTGGACGCGCAGACCGATCCCATCGAGGTCGAGCCGTTGGAGCTCAGCGCTTCGGACACCTGCCGGATGGCGTACGGGAATTCTTCGACGCTGGGCAGCACCGGAATCAGCGCCCGCTCGGCCAGCGCCCCGTGCCCGATCTCGCGCCGCTTGGGCGAGCCGACCCGGCCGGTCTCGCCGGTGGAGAACGGCGGGAAGTTGTAGTGGTGCATGTACCGCTTGGATGTCTCCGGCCCCAGCGAGTCGATCTGCTGGGCCATCTTGACCATGTCCAGCGTGGTGACACCGAGGATCTGGGTTTCGCCGCGCTCGAACAGCGCACTGCCGTGCGCCCGCGGAACCACCGCGACCTCGGCCGACAGCGCGCGGATGTCGGTGATGCCGCGGCCGTCGATGCGGAAGTGGTCGGTGAGGATGCGCTGGCGGACCAGCTTCTTGGTCAGCGAGCGGAACGCGGCGCTGACCTCCTTTTCGCGGCCCTCGTAGGTTTCGGCGAGCCTTTGGGCCACCTCGCCCTTGAGCTCGTCGGTGCGTGCGTCGCGCTCGGCCTTGCCACTGATGGTCAGCGCCTTGGCGAGCTCGTCGGTGGCCACCGAGGCGACCGAGTAGTACACGTCTTCCTGGTAGTCGGGGAACAGCGGGTACTCGGCGGTGGGCTTGGCGGCCGCATCGGCCAGCTCCTGCTGCGCGGTACACAGCGCGTCGATGAACGGCTTGGCGGCCTCCAGGCCTTCTGCCACAACGCTTTCCGTCGGCGCCGCGGCGCCGCCCTCGACAAGTTCGATGACCCGTTCGGTGGCCTCGGCTTCGACCATCATGATGGCCACGTCACCGTCGACCTTGCGGCCGGCCACCACCATGTCGAACACAGCGTTCTCGAGCTGCTCGACGGTGGGGAAGGCAACCCAGGTGCCGTCGATCAGCGCCACCCGCACGCCGCCGACGGGGCCGGAGAACGGCAGACCGGAAATCTGGGTGGACGCCGACGCGGCGTTGATCGCCAGCACGTCGTACAGGTCGTTGGGGTCCAGGCTCAGGATCGTGACCACGACCTGGATCTCGTTGCGCAGCCCGGAGACGAACGACGGGCGCAGCGGGCGGTCGATCAGCCGGCAGGTCAGGATGGCGTCGGTGGACGGACGGCCCTCACGACGGAAGAACGACCCGGGGATGCGACCCGCGGCGTACATCCGCTCCTCGACATCGATCGTCAGCGGGAAGAAGTCGAAGTGCTCCTTGGGTGACTTGCTGGCGGTGGTCGCCGACAGCAGCATGTTTTCGTCGTCCAGGTAGGCGACGACCGAACCAGCGGCCTGCAGGGCCAGCCGGCCGGTCTCGAAACGGATGGTGCGGGTGCCGAAGCTCCCGTTGTCGATGACGGCGGTCGCTTCGAACACGCCTTCTTCAATTTCAGCTACAGACATAGGTGTCCGTACGGCCTCTCTCGAGTTATTCAGCTTTTTCGCGCGTCAGTGCGCAACCCGGAGGGCGTGCTCCCGTGGGAGCACCGAGAAGCAGAGTCTGAATACGGCTACGGCCATCGATCGAAGCGGCCGACCTACCCCAGATCCGGGGAGCCCGGCAGCCACTACCGAAGACCGCCCGATGCAGACGGGGCTGTTCTCGCGTGACACGCTGGAACGGAACACGCGGATCTGCGTGGACCGCACCATTCGCTCGGGCCGAAACGGCCCAGAACGTCCCCACTCTACATGGGCGAGCTTGGCTTGCTGCCAAGGGTCCGGGCATTGCCGGAGGTCAGCGACGCAGACCCAGGCGCTCGATGAGCGAGCGGTAACGCTCGACGTCGATCTGCGAGATGTACTTGATCAGCCGGCGCCGGCGACCCACCAGCAGCAGCAAACCCCGCCGCGAGTGGTGGTCGTGCTTGTGCTGCTTGAGGTGCTCGGTGAGGTCGGCGATCCGCTTGGTCAGCAGCGCGATCTGCGCCTCGGGCGATCCGGTGTCGGTGTCGCGCAGGCCGTATTGGCCAAGAATTTCTTTTTTCTGCTCGGCTGTAAGCGCCACGAAATTGTCTCCATCAATAGGTCCGCGATCTTTACGTCTCAGGGCGCGGCCACCGCGAACCGCAGCACGCGCCGATGTCGTCCGGCAGTCTAGCAGCGGTTTCACCGGCGGGCATAAACGCCGAGGCTGCCCGCCGCTGTCCGCCGGTCGGTGTCACATCCGCCCCACCAGCCTCGGCACCGAGCGATGGTCGTCGTGCCCGCCTCACCGCGACAATGCGGAAGCCGGCGGCGAAGTCGCTCGGAGGCGGGCAAAACGCGGGCCGGGCCAGGCAGTGACTGGAGTGACGGATGTGGCGACACCTACCCCGCGGACAGCAGCGAACGCGTCCGGTCGGTGTCGGCAGCGATGGCGTCCACCAACTCCTGCAGCGAGTCGTACTTGTGCTGCCCGCGAATTCGCGCGACGAAGTCCAGCGCCACATGCTGTCCATACAGGTCAGCGGTGGTATCCAGGACGAACGCCTCGACGGTACGGGTGCGCCCGGAGAACGTCGGGTTGGTGCCGATGGACACCGCGGCTTGGTAACGCTCACCCGGGACGACCGTCCCGGTCACCGGTCCGTGCCCGAGCACGGTGAACCAGGCGGCATATACGCCGTCGGCCGGGATGGCCGAATACATTGGCGGCGCCACGTTCGCGGTGGGAAAGCCCAGCTCGGCGCCTCGACCGTGGCCGCGGACCACCACTCCCTCGACGCGGTGTGGGCGGCCCAGCGCCTCGGTGGCAGCCACCATGTCGCCGGCGTCCACGCAGGACCGGATGTAGGTGGACGAAAACGTCACGGTCTCGTTGCTGAGGTGCTCGGAGAGCAGCGACATCGCCTCCACCGCGAATCCGAACCGCTCCCCGGCCTTGCGCAGAGTCCCGACGTTTCCGAGAGCCTTCTTGCCGAAGGTGAAGTTCTCCCCCACCACCACCTCCACCACGTGCAGGTTTTCCACCAGTAGCTCGTGGACGTAGCGCTCCGGGGTGAGCTTCATGAAATCGGTGGTGAACGGCATTACCAGAAAGACGTCGACGCCCAGTTCTTCGACGAGCTCGGCGCGTCGGGTCAGCGTGGTCAACTGCGCCGGATGGCTACCGGGATAGACCACTTCCATGGGGTGCGGGTCGAACGTCATCAACACACTCGGCACGTTGCGGGCCCGGCCGGCTTTGACGGCGTGCGCGATCAATTCGGCGTGCCCGCGGTGTACCCCGTCGAACACTCCGATGGTGAGTACGCATCTGCCCCAGTCCGTGGGGATCTCGTCTTGGCCGCGCCACCGCTGCACGATGGCAAGCCTACGGCCCGACGCCGACCGCCGCGCGCACAAGATCGGGATTCGCTTACTGGCGGCGGCGAGCCGCCGGTCAGGACGCGGGATCCGGCCCAGGTTGCCTAGACTTTTCGGTTGTGAGGGCTGATGACGAACCTGGCGGCGTCACCGCGGTTGGCCAGGACTATTTGAAAGTCATCTGGAATGCCCAGGAGTGGTCGCCCGAGGGGGGCCCGCAAAAGGTCAGCACCAAGATGCTGGCCGACCGCATCGGGGTGTCCGCCAGCACCGCCTCGGAGTCGATCCGCAAACTCGCCGAGCAGGGCCTGGTCGACCACGAGAAATACGGCGCGGTGACTCTGACCGACGCGGGGCGGCGTGCCGCCCTGGAAGTGGTGCGCCGCCACCGGCTGCTCGAGACCTTTCTGGTCAACGAACTCGGCTACGGCTGGGACGAGGTGCACGACGAGGCCGAGGTGCTCGAGCACGCGGTATCGGACCGTCTGGTGGCCCGAATCGACGCCAAGCTGGGATTTCCGCGCCGCGATCCGCACGGCGATCCCATCCCGGCCTCCGACGGGCAGATTCCCAAGCAGCCGGCCCGTCAGCTGTGGGTCTGCGGCGACGGCGAGACCGCGACGGTGGCCCGCATCTCCGACGCCGATCCCGAGATGCTGCGGTACTTCACCAGCGTCGGGATCAACCTCGACTCGCGGCTGCGCGTCCTGACGCGGCGCGAGTTCGCCGGCATGATCTCGGTCGCGATCGAATCGGCCGACGGTGCCGAGACCACAGTGGATCTGGGCAGTCCGGCCGCGCGCGCGGTCTGGGTCGTCGCCTAGCCCAGCGCCGACGGCTAGTCCGCCAGCAAGCCCTTGGCGATGTGGGTGACCTGAACCTCGTTGCTGCCCGCGTAGATCATCAGTGACTTGGCGTCCCGTGCCAGCTGCTCGACCCGGTACTCGGCCATGTAGCCGTTGCCGCCGAACAACTGCACGGCCTCCATCGCCACGTCGGTCGCCGCCTCCGAGGAGTACAGCTTGATGGCCGACGCCTCGGCCAACGTCAGCGGTTTCCCGGCCTGCTGGCGCTCGATGGTCTGAAAAACCATGTTCTGCACATTCATTCGGGCGATCTCCATCTTCGCCAGCTTGAGCTGGATCAGCTGGAACTGCCCGATGTTCTTGCCCCACAGCGTGCGGTTCTTCGCGTAATCCACGCACAGCCGGTGGCATTCGTTGATGATGCCCAGCGCCATCATCGCGATCCCGATCCGCTCGGCGGCGAAGTTGTCGCGGGCGCTGTCGCGGCCGTCCCCGCTGGCATGCTGTTCGCTCTCGCCGAGCAGCCGGTCGGGACCCAGCCGGACGTTGTCGAAGAACAATTCGTCGGTCGGCGAGGACATCATGCCCATCTTCTTGAAGGGCTTGCCCTGCGTCAGGCCTTCCATCCCCGCATCGAGCACGAAGACCAGCACCTGGCGGTTTCGCTTGTCCACGGACGGGTCGCCGTCGTCGAGTTTTGCGTAGACCACCAGAACATCGGCGCACGGCCCGTTGGTGATGAACGTCTTCTGCCCGTTGAGGATGTAGTCCGCACCGTCGCGCTTGACGTAGGTCTTCATACCGCCGAACGCGTCCGAGCCGGAGTCCGGCTCGGTAATCGCCCACGCCGCAATCTTTTCCAGCGTCATCAGCTCCGGCAGCCAGCGTTCTTTCTGGGCCAGCGTGCCGCGGCTCATGATGGTCGCCGCGCCCAGGCCGAGGCTGACCGAGGCGGTACTCAGCAATCCGATACTGACCCTGGCGATTTCGGAGACCAGCACCGCGACCATCGACCCCTGGACGATGCCGCCCGAATCGTCTGCGCCCGCTGACTTTTCGCCCTTGGGCTCACCGTTCTGCTTGGCCCGCTCGCGGTCCAGCATCTTCTTGACCGACTCGGCGGCCATCGCGTCGAGGCCGAACTGGCTGAAGAACTTGCGGGCGATCGGATAGGGCGACAGGGCCCCGGTTTCCAGTTCGTCCAGATGCGGGCGGATCTCCTTGTCCACGAACTGACGCACGGCATCCCGCATCATCAGGTCGGTGTCGGACCATTCGTACATGGCGCCCTTAACGCTCGGCGCGCTGATACGCGGTGACCACCGCGGCGCCGCCCAGTCCGATGTTGTGTTGCAGTGCGGCGGTGACGTTCTCGACCTGACGCTTGTCGGCCTGACCCCGCAACTGCCAGTTCAGTTCGGCGCACTGCGCGAGGCCGGTCGCTCCCAGCGGGTGGCCCTTGGAGATCAGGCCGCCGGACGGGTTGACCACCCAGCGTCCGCCGTAGGTGGTGTCGCCGTTGTCGATCAGCTTCGGCGCCTCGCCCGGGCCGCATAGGCCGAGGGCTTCGTACAGCAACAGTTCGTTGGCCGAGAAGCAGTCGTGCAACTCGATGACCTGGAAGTCCTCCGGCCCGAGCCCGGATTGGTCGTAAACCTTCTGTGCCGCTTGTACATTCATGTCATAGCCGATGAGGTTCTTGGCGCTGCCGTCGAAGGTGGACTTGAAGTCGGTGGTCATGGCCTGGCCGACGATCTCCACCGCCTGGCCGGCCACCCCGTGGCGGTCGACGAATCCCTCCGAGGCCAGGATCGCCGCGCCCGAGCCGTCCGAGGTCGGCGAGCACTGCAGCTTGGTGAGCGGGTCATAAATCATCTTCGCGTTGAGGATGTCGTCGAGGGTGTACTCGTCCTGGAACTGCGCGAACGGGTTGTTCACCGAATGCTTGTGGTTCTTGTAGCCGATCTTGGCGAAGTGCTCCGCGGTCGAGCCGTATTGCAGCATGTGCTCGCGTCCGGCGGCGCCGAACATCCAGGGTGCCGCCGGGAAGGCGAACTCGCTGATCTCGGCCATCGCCTTGATGTGCTTGTCCATCGGGTTGGTGCGGTCTTCGTAGGTGGTCTCCAGCGATCCGGGCTTCATCTTCTCGAACCCCAGCGCGATCGTGCAGTCCGCCAGCCCGCCGCGAATCGCCTGCGCCGCCATGAACAGCGCGGTGGACCCCGTCGAACAGTTGTTGTTGACGTTGACGATCGGGATGCCGGTCAGACCCAGTTCGTACAGCGCCCGCTGCCCCGCGGTCGATTCGCCGTAGACGTAGCCGACGTAGCCCTGCTCGATCTCGCTGTAGTCGATGCCCGCGTCTTGTAGGGCATTGGTCCCCGACTCGCGCGCCATGTCCGGGTAGTCCCACCCCTCGCGGCGGCCCGGCTTCTCGAACTTCGTCATGCCGACGCCGATGACATAAACCTTGTTGGACATCGTTGCCCCTTCTCCGACATCGGGTTTCTTGACACCCGTCTAGCCCGCAGCTTAACCGCGCGGCTCGTCAGCTGGAACCCTGCCCGCGTCTCACGTGCGTAGGCTCGAATGAAGACCCACGACGAAAGATTCACGATGATCAAGGCAACGGTCACCCCTGAAGCCGGCCACGCCATCGCCGACATCGCGCAGCGCCACGGGCTCTCCCAGGACGCGGTGCTGGCCATGCTGGTTGCCCTGCGCGAGGGCGGCGGCACCATGGCCCAGTTCAACATCCCCGAGCTCGGCGGAAACGGGCAGTGGATGCGGGGCGGGATGACGATGGTCGGCAACATGTTCGACAACGCACTGAAGGCCCGTGTCGACGCGCTGTGCAACGAGCTGACCCAGCTGCTTGCCACCACCGCGGTGTTTCCGGCACCGGCCGCGGGCTCGCAGGCGGAAGGCCTGTTCGGCTCGAACAACTGGTGGCCGGGTGACCTCGGGGTCCCAAGCTCCGCCGGCGGCCAGAACGACGTGCGCTACGCCTTCTTTCCGAGCACGCGGCGGCTGGCGATCCAAATAGGTGGTGTCACAAAAGTTTTCGACACCGGCGATCATCAGATCGGCGGTGTGCAACAGCAGCAGGGCACCGGGTACAGCTCGGTGAGCTTCACCAGCCAGCTCGGCACCTTCGGCGTATCGAGCCTGCACGAGGTCGGCACCCGCCAGGTGGCACACACTCCCGCCGCGGCACCGCCTCCGTCCGCGGCAACGGGGCATCAGTCGCAGTACCAGTCCGGTCCGGCCGCGCACCTCCCACCTGCCGCCGCCTTCCCGCCCGAGGCACCGGCCCCACACGCCGCACCGGCAGCCAAGCCCGCTTCCGGCGCCTCCGAGGATCCTGGGAATTCCCAGGCCATCATCGCGGCAATCGAATCGCTGGCCGGATTGCATGAGCGCGGCATCCTCTCGGATGAGGAATTCGCGACCAAGAAGACCGAACTGCTCGGCAGACTCTGATCCGCTACCGCGTCGCTGGGCTCGAGCCGATTTACCCCACTTCTCCTCAGGACGTCCCGTCCTGCATCGTCGCGGGGCGGATCACCACCACCGACTTGGTGCGGGAACCCTCGTCCCGCAGCAGAGCGATCACCCGGCCGTCGGCGGCGCCGGCGGCGTAGACGCCGTCGATGCCGGCCGGCGACAAGGCTCGGCCGTTGCCGGCCGCCTCGGCCTCCTCGGCGGTCAGGTCGCGCAGCGGGAACATCAGGCGACACGCCTCGTCCAGGGACCAGGTCAGCCGCGGGGATTCGGCCAGATCGTCCAGTGCCCGGGCCTCGCCGAGCCCGAAGCGGCCGACGCGGGTGCGCCGCAACGATGTCAGATGCCCACCGACCCCGAGCGCGTCCCCGAGATCGCGGGCCAGCGCGCGAATGTAGGTGCCCGACGAGCAGTCGACCTCGACGTCGAGATCGACGATGCCGTCGAAGCGCCGGACCGCCGACACCTCGAACCGGTCGATGCGCACAGGGCGGGCCTCGAGTTCGACGGCGTGGCCCTCACGGACCAACTGATAAGCACGACGCCCAGCGACCTTGATCGCGCTGACCGCCGAGGGCACCTGCTCGATCTCGCCGCGCAGCCCGGCGACCGCGGACTCGATCGCCTCCTCGGCGACATGTGTGGCCGAAACACTATGCAGCAGTTCGCCTTCAGCGTCCTCGGTGCTCGTGGTCTGACCCAGGCGGACGGTGGCGGCATACGACTTCGAGGTCGCCGAGAGCAGGCCGAGGATCTTGGTGGCACGGTCGATCCCGATCACCAGCACGCCGGTGGCCATCGGGTCCAGCGTCCCGGCGTGTCCCACCCGCCGGGTGGAAAAGATCCGGCGACAACGCCCGACGACGTCGTGACTGGTCATGCCGGCCGGCTTGTCGATGACGACAATCCCAGGGCCGGTAGGACTTTCGGTCATAGGACGATCGCGGTCAACACCAGTCCGCGCTCAACCGACCAGCGGCCGCTCAGCGCAGTCAGCGGCGGACCCGACAGCGCCTCCGGATCGATCAGGATCCGCGAGACGAATCCGCCCACCGTCGCCGCGGGGCCGTCGGCCGTGAACGTGATGTGGGCGTCCTCGAAACCCAGCCATCTCTTGGTCAGCGGAAACCACGCCTTGTAGGTTGCTTCCTTGGCGCAGAACAGGATTCGGTCCCAATGCAAGCCGGCCGGCATGGCGAGCGGGATTTCGCTGCGCTCCTCCGGGAGGCTGACCGCGTCCAGCACGCCGTGCGGCAACGTGTCGTGCGGTTCGGCGTCGATACCCACCGAGCGCACCGCGGCCCTGCGTCCCACCACGGCGCCGCGGTAGCCCGTGCAGTGGGTGAGGCTACCCACCACGCCGTCCGGCCAACACGGTTCTCCCTTGTCGCCCTTCAGGATTGGCACCGGCGGCAGACCGAGCTGGCCCAGCGCTATCCGGGCACAATGGCGAACGGTGATGAACTCGTTGCGCCGCTTGGCCACCGACTTGGCGATCAGCGGCTCTTCCTCGGGCAGCGGGGCCAGGTCGGGCGAATCCGAGTAGGTCTCCGAATACGCCAGATCGTCTGTCGCCGTGACGGGCAGCACCGAGGAGACCAGCAGCTGCTCCGCCATCACGGCTGCCGCTGCCGCAATCGTTCCCGGAATTTCGCGGACTGTTCCCGCATCTCCGGAGTGATCGCGAAGTGGCCGCCGAATTCGTTGAGGAAACCCGGCGGGTACTGGGGGTCCGGCAATATCTGGCGCAGCCAGGTGGGCGGCTTGCGGCGCCGCCACTCCCGCGGGTAGCCCACCGACACCTCCTCGAAGCGCACGTCGTCGTACCAGGTGGTCCGCGGAATGTGCAGGTGCCCGTAGACCGAGCAGATCGCGTTGTAGCGGGTGTGCCAGTCGGCGGTCTGGGTGGTCCCGCACCACAGCGAGAACTCCGGGTAGTACAGCGCGTCGCACGGCTCACGCACCATCGGAAAGTGATTCACCAGGACGGTCGGTGTCATCCAGTCGAGCTCTTCCAGCCGCTTGCGGGTGACCTCGAGTCGCTCGCGGCACCAGGCGTCGCGCGTGGGATACGGCTCCGACGAGAGCAGGAATTCGTCGGTGGCCACCACGCTGGCCTCCCGCGCGATGGCCAGGCCCTCGGCCTTGGTCGTCGCCCCCTTCGGCAAGAAGCTGTAGTCGTAGAGCAGGAACATCGGCACGATGGTCGCCGGACCGCCGCGTTCGGTCCACACCGGATACGGATGCTCGGGCGTGACGACGCCCATCTCGTCGCAGATGTTGACCAGGTAGTCGTAGCGGGCCTTGCCGAAGACCTGGTTGGGGTCGCGGTTGGTCGTCCACAGCTCGTGGTTGCCCGGCACCCAGATCACCTTGGCGAACCGTCGTCGCAACAGGTCAAGTGCCCAGCGGATCTCGTCGGTGCGCTCGGCGACATCGCCGGCGACGATCAGCCAATCATCCGGCGACGTCGGATACAGCGACTCGGTGACCGGCTTGTTGCCCAGGTGGCCGGTGTGCAGGTCGGAGACCGCCCACAGTGTTGGTTGGCCGCTCGCCTTCGCCCCATTGGTCGAGTCCTGCCCCGATTCTTGCCACGCCATAGGTAACCAGCCTAACGACTTGGTGCGACGCCCCTTGCCGGGCCAGGCCCTTGCCTGCGGGATTAGAACGTGTTCTGGTTTTCACTGTGACCGCGCTGACCCGACTTGTACACTCCCGGCAAAGGACCGCCGCGACGTCAGGGGGTGTCGTGTTCGCCAGGATGCGTCTGATCGGTGCGTTTGCCGCGCTACTCACCGCGATCGTCGTCGGCGTCCAGAGCGCCCCGCCCGCGCCGACCGGTGCCCGCACCGTCGACCTGCGGTCGACCGCGGCGCCCATGGAGACCACGATGAAGAGCCCGATCGTGGCCACCACCGACCCGAGCCCGTTCGATCCGTGCCGGGACATCCCGTTCGACGCCCTGCAGCGGCTCGGGCTGGCATTCACGCCCCCCGAACCCCAGGACGGGCTGCGCTGCCAATTCGACGCGGGCAACTACCAGCTGGCCGTCGAGCCGATCATCTGGCGCACCTATGAGAAGTCGCTGCCCCCTGACGCCCTCGAGACCACGATCCAGGGTCACCGCGCGGCCACCTACTGGGTGCTCAAGCCGACCTACCACAACAGCTACTGGTTCTTCTCCTGCATGGTCGCGTTCAAGACCAGCTACGGGGTGCTGCAGCAGGCGCTGTTCTACTCGACGGTGTACTCCAACCCCGAGGTCGACTGCCCGTCCACCAACCTGCAGCGGGCCAACGACTTGATGCCGTATTACAAGTTCTAGGTCCGGGCGGTCCTAACCTGATGGGCGTGAGTACGACGACCACCCCGCCCGCACCCTCGACGCCGCGTGCCCTCGCCCGAGTCGGCGACGGCGCCCTCGGCCGGCTGCTGCGCTTGCCGCGAACAACGACCGAGTACGCCGTCCATCGGGTGCAGGTCCCGATGCGCGACGGCGTGCTGCTGAGGGCCGATCACTACGCGCCGGCCACCTCGAGCGCGGTCGGCACCGTGCTGGTCCGCGGGCCCTACGGGCGTGGGTTCCCGTTCTCGCTGGCCTTCGCCCGGCTCTATGCGGCGCGCGGCTACCACGTCGTGGTGCAGAGCACGCGCGGCACGTTCGGGTCCGGCGGTGCGTTCGAGCCGATGGTCAACGAGGCCGCCGACGGCGCCGACACGGTCGTGTGGCTGCGCGAACAGCCCTGGTTCACCGGTAAATTCGCCACCGTCGGGCTGTCCTACCTGGGATTCACCCAGTGGGCACTGCTGAACGACCCACCGCCGGAACTGGCCGCGGCCGTGATCACCGTCGGCCCACACGATTTCCACGACGCGGTGTGGAGCACCGGCGCGTTCACCACCGACTTCCTCGGCTGGAGCGACATGGTGTCCCGCCAGGAAGACCCGATCCGCATCCGGGCCGGCCTGCGCCAGCTGCAGGCTCCGGCCAAGGTCGCGCAGGCGGCCGCCAGGGTGCCGTTCGGCGAGTCGGCGCGCGCCCTGCTGGGCACCGGTGCGCCGTGGTTCGAGTCCTGGGTCGAACACCTCGACTCCGACGATCCGTTCTGGGAGCGCCTGCGCTACGGCGCCGCGCTGGATCGCGTGCAGGTACCGGTGCTGCTCATCGGCGGCTGGCAGGACATCTTTCTGCAGCAGACGCTGCGACAGTACGCGCACCTGCGCCGCCGCGGCGTGGACGTCGCGCTGACCGTCGGGCCCTGGACGCATCCCCAGTTGCTCGGCAAGGGGCTGGGCACCGGAGCCCGCGAGACCCTGGACTGGCTGAACACTCATCTGGGCGGGGCGCAGCCACAACGGTCGAGCAGGGTCCGCGTGTACGTCACCGGCCAGGGCTGGCGCAACGTCGCCGATTGGCCGCCTGCCGCCACCCAACGTGCGCTCTATCTGCGGCCCGGCCGGTACCTGGACGACATCCCGCCGGCCGACCTGACGAAGGTCGCCCCCGCGACGTTCCGCTACGACCCCGCCGACCCGACGCCCACCACCGGCGGTCCGCTGCTGTCCGGCAAGGGCGGTTACCGCGACGACAGCGCGCTCGCGGTGCGCGACGACGTCCTCGCTTTCACCAGCGCCACCCTCACCCATGACGTCTGCGTGTACGGGACCCCGGTCGTCGAGCTGGCGCACAGTTCGGACAATCCGCACGCCGACCTGTTCGTCCGGATCAGCGAGGTCGACGCAAAAGGCCGCTCCCGCAACGTCACTGACGGCTATCGGCGATTGAACACCACCCAGAAATCCCGCAAGCCGGTCAGCCTGGAACTCGACGGGATCGCCCATCGCTTCAGGGCGGGCTCACGCATCAGGGTGCTGATCGCGGGCAGTTGGTTCCCGCGCTACGCACGCAACCTGGGCACCGGCGAGCCGCTGCTGACCGGGCGGCAGCTCACCCCGGCGACCCACACCGTGCGCTACGGACGTTCCCGGGTGTTGCTTCCGGTCGGGGCAGCCGACCTGTCAGCCAACGGCGCCGCGGACCCGCGCGGCGACCTCGGCTAGCGCGGCGTCGTCGCCCAGCGGCGTCTCCAACTCCGGCCGCACCGGCAGCTGCACCCAGCTGGTGCAACCGGCGTACTCGGGGGTGCGGGCGATGCGAACCGGCTCGCGCAGCGGAGTCACCGACACCACCAGCACGGCCAGTTTGTGCTTGGGCCGGAAGTCGAGCCGGTCGGCACGCACCGACTCCGCGGTCCAGATATGCAGATCCTGGATCGCCTCGAGCCCGTCGGGACGGTTAACCGACACTGCGGCAACGACTTTCGCCGCGGCGCGGATCACCAGCCGGTCGCCGGTGCTGTCGCCCTCGGCGGCGGCCAGCAGGTCTCGGTGTTCGGGGCGGACCCGTTCGGCGTGGCTGTGCGCCACCGTCGGAAACAGCAAGAACTCCTGCGCGGCAACCTCGAACCGCTTTTCGCCGATGCCGCCCTTGCGCAGCAGCACATGCTGGCGACCGTCCAGCAGTGCGTGCACCGCGGCGCTCCACTCCTTGAGCGCGGGAACCGTTGCCGTGAGGGTCATTTCGCTGCGGCAAGCCGGGCCACAACCTCGGGCCGGCGCAGCGGCGGGACGGTCTTCGGTGGCTGGCGGCGGGGCGGCAGGGAGCCGAGCAATCGCATCGTCGTGTCGGTGACCTCGGCGACGGCGGCGTCGAACGCTTCGGCGTTAGCCGACGACGGGTGCGTGATGCCGCTGACCTTGCGCACATATTGACGGGCCGCCGCGGCGATCTCCTCGGCGGTGGCCGCTGGCTGCAGACCGCGCAGCTCGGTGATGTTTCGGCACATGGTTACCACGATAGGCGCGGGCCGCTGGCCGGTGCCGCGGCAAGGACGTTCGTTCTGCCCGCCTCGGAGCGACAAGCGCAGTGCGCCCCGCCGCCACTCGACCGGCTATCGAGGATTGTCGCTCGGAGGTGGGCACATCGTGTGCCTTCCGGCCCGGCAGTCGTGTGGCGATTGTGACGAGCCGCTGCCTGACGGCTTCGGCGACCCTTTACGGTGATGCGATGACCGACAACATCCTGCTGATCGACACCGACGAGCGGGTGCGAACCCTGACCCTCAACCGGCCGCAATCCCGCAATGCGCTGTCCTCGGCGTTGCGGGACCAGTTTTTCGGTGCGCTGACCGACGCGGAAACCGACGACGACGTCGACGTCATCATCGTCACCGGCGCCGACCCCGTCTTCTGCGCGGGGCTCGACCTCAAGGAGCTGGGCGGCCAGTCGGCACTGCCGGATATCTCGCCGCGCTGGCCGGCGCTGTCCAAGCCGGTGATCGGCGCGATCAACGGCGCCGCCGTCACCGGCGGACTCGAATTGGTGCTGTACTGCGACATCGTCATCGCGTCGGAGCAGGCCCGATTCGCCGACACGCACGCCCGGGTCGGCCTGTTGCCTACCTGGGGCCTCAGCGTGCGGCTGCCCCAGAAGGTGGGGGTCGGCCTGGCCCGGCGCATGAGCATGACCGGGGATTACCTGTCGGCGGCCGACGCGCTGCGGGCCGGGCTGGCGACCGAGGTGGTACCGCACGATCAGCTGCTGCCCGCCGCGCGCCAGGTGGCGGCGTCGATCGTCGGCAACAACCAGGACGCGGTGCGGGCATTGCTGGCGTCCTACCACCGGATCGACGAGTCGCAGACCAGCGAGGGGCTGTGGCTCGAGGCGACGGCGGCGAGGCAATTCCGCACCAGCGGCGACGACATCGCCGCCAATCGGGAGGCCGTGCTGCGGCGCGGGCGGGCCCAGGTGCGGTAGCGGCTGCAGGCGCCGGCCGCCGGCTAATACGATCCCAACAGCCACCCGAACCCGCAGGAGGAGCCGATGTGCGGTGTCGCCGACGTCGCGATGCGATGGCTGGGTGTCCTCAGCCTGACGGTGGCTTCGGCGATAGCGTCGGCGCAGCAGGCGGCGGCGCTGCCGCCACCGCGTTTCCCAAACCTCGACAGTTTCACCGCCGTGCCCGTCGACGGCTACGTCACGACGTCGCGGCCGGGGGGCACCTCGCGGGTCAACTTCTCGGCCACGAACGCCCTGGTGTGCGACTTCTACGGCGGGCCGCCACCCGTGCCGCAACCGTCTCAGGACATCAAGTGCACCGGCGATATGCCCGGCATGGACGACTTCTCATTTCCCGGGGCCGGCCACCTGAGACCGGGCGACTGCGTCGTGGGTTCGGTGAGTTTCAAAGGACCCGGATACGAACTGAGCCGCATGTCCTACAGCGGCTGCGACGGCAACCCCGCCGTGCTGTCGACGAGCGGAAAGCCACTGGCCCCGGGCCAGAAGATTACCTACCTGAACGTCACGTGCGCGGTGGGCCCTGACAACCTCGTCGCCTGCCTGGACAACACCAGCGGCGACCACGGATTCGTCCTGCAGCCCTCGGGCAGCTGGGCGTTCTAGTCCCGCCTCAACCAAGCGCGGTGTGCAGCGACGCCACCACATCCTCGATCGGGCCGGCGGTTGAGTACCCGGCCGCCAGGCGGTGTCCGCCCCCACCGAACACGGAGGCGATCGCCGCCAGATCAATGTCGCGTTTCGCCCGCATCGACACCGACCACTGTTGCGGGTCAACCTCTTTGAAGACGGCGGCGACCTCAGCCTGCTGCGTGGTGCGCACGATGTCGACGATGCTCTCAACTTCCTCCGGGCGAGAACTGGTCCATTCCTGGTGGTCGACGACCACGTAGACGAGTCCGCGCCCACCGGCCGCGTCCGGCAGCAGTCGCGCCGAGCCCAGCACGCGCGACAGCATCGGCAACCAGGCGAACGGATGGGTGTCCATCAGCGTTCGGCTGATGGCGGCGTTGTCCACGCCGATGTCGAGTAGCCGCGCCGCCAGCCGGAAGGCAGCGGCGCTGGCCCAACGGAATGAGCCGGTGTCGGTCGTCAGCCCGGCGTAGAGGCAGTGGGCGACCTCGGTGTCGATCGGCTTGCCCCACGCGTCGAGCAGTTCGGCCACCAGGAACGTCGTCGAGTCCGCGGTGGCATCGACGTAGTTGGCGGTACCGAACATCTGGTTGGAGGCGTGGTGATCGATCACGAGCAGCTGCTGGCCGGGGCCCGCCAGCCCGGCGAGCGCGCCCAGCCGTTTGATGCCCGGAACATCAACGGTCACAAGCAAATCGACGTCGCGACGAATGGCGTCGGGGCTGATCAGCAAGCGGCAGCCCGGCAGCGAGCGCAGCGACTCCGGCAGTGTCTCGGGTGCGGCGAAACTGACCTGGACCTGTTTGCCGCACTGATCCAGCACGAGGGCCAGCGCAAGCCCGGCCCCGATGGTGTCGGCGTCGGGATGGACATGGCAGAGCACAGCGACTGTTGTTGCCGCCGAGAGCAATTCGGCGGCCTCGACGGCGTCGACGCGCGCCCCGGTGAGCGAGGCCCCGCTCAGGTCAGTCTTCGGATCGGTTGTCGTCACCAGTGCCCTCAACGTCGAGTCCCCCCGGTGTCCCCGACGCCGGCTCCGCTGCCGAGCCGCTGTCACGGTATGGATCGGCCTCTCCGGCCGGTTTGGCGCCCACCCGCACCCGCGCCACATCGGCGTCCGCGGCCCGGGCCTGGGCCAGCAGCTCGTCCATCCGCTGCACGCTGTCCGAGGTCGTGTCCCGGGTGAACGCCAAGGTGGGCGTAAAGCGCACACCGGTACCAGCCCCGACCTTGGTGCGCAGCGTCCCCCGAGCCCGTTCCAGCGCGGCCGCGGCCGCCTCGTAATCCGGCTCGTCGTCCAGCGTGGGACCCATCACCGTGTAGAACACCGTCGCGTCGTGCAGGTCGGCGGTGACCTTGGTATCGACGATGGTCACCCCGTCCAGCCCGGGATCCTTGATCTCGAACTCGATCGCTGAGGCAACGATGGTGTTGATCCGCTTGGCCAGCCGGCGCGCCCGTGCGGGATCAGCCATCAGGTGCGCTCCTTTTCGACGAGCTCGTAGGACTCGATGACGTCGCCTTCCTTGATGTCGGAGTAGGTGAGCGTCAGACCGCACTCGAAGCCGTCGCGGACCTCGGTCACGTCGTCCTTCTCCCGTCGCAGCGAGGACACCGTCAGGTTCTCGGCCACCACGACGTTGTCGCGCAGCAGCCGCGCCTTGGCGTTGCGGCGCACCACGCCCGAGGTGACGAGGCAGCCGGCGATGATGCCCACCTTCGAGGAGCGGAAGATCGCGCGAATCTCCGCACGGCCCAGCTCGTTCTCCTCGTAGATCGGCTTGAGCATGCCCTTGAGCGCGCTCTGGATCTCATCGATGGCCTGGTAGATCACCGAGTAGTACCGGATGTCCACGCCTTCGCGGTTGGCGAGCTCGGTCGCCTTGCCTTCGGCGCGCACGTTGAACCCGATGATGATCGCGTCCGAGGCCGACGCCAGGTTGACGTTGGTCTCGGTGACACCACCGACACCGCGGTCGATGACGCGCAGTTCCACCTCGTCGTCGATCTCGATGCCCAGCAGGGCCTCCTCGAGCGCCTCGACCGTACCGGCGTTGTCGCCCTTCAGGATCAGGTTGAGCTGCGACGTCTGCTTCAACGCGGCATCCAGATCGTCGAGGCTGATCCGCTTGCGCGACCGTGCCGCCAGCGCGTTGCGTTTGCGGGCACTGCGGCGATCGGCGATCTGGCGGGCGATGCGGTCCTCGTCGACCACCAGCAGGTTGTCACCGGCGCCGGGCACCGACGTGAAGCCGATGACCTGGACGGGCCGCGACGGCAGGGCCTCGTGGACGTCCTCGCCGTGTTCGTCGACCATCCGACGGACGCGCCCGTAGGCGTCGCCGGCGACGATCGAGTCGCCGACCCGCAGCGTGCCGCGCTGGATCAGCACGGTGGCGACGGGGCCGCGACCGCGGTCCAGGTGCGCCTCGATCGCCACACCCTGGGCCTCCATGTCGGGGTTGGCGCGCAGGTCCAAAGCGGCGTCGGCGGTCAGCAGCACCGCCTCCTCGAGCGCCTCGATGTTGGTGCCCACCTTCGCCGAGATGTCGACGAACATCGTCTCGCCACCGAAATCCTCTGCCACCAAACCGTATTCGGTGAGCTGGCCGCGAATCTTCGCCGGGTCGGCGCCCTCCTTGTCGATCTTGTTGACCGCCACCACAATTGGCACATCGGCCGCCTGCGCGTGGTTGATGGCCTCCACCGTCTGCGGCATCACGCCGTCGTCGGCGGCGACCACCAGGATCGCGATGTCGGTGGCCTTGGCGCCGCGGGCACGCATGGCGGTGAACGCCTCGTGACCCGGGGTGTCGATGAAGGTGATCAGTCGCTCGTTGCCCTCGAAGTCGACCCCGACCTGGTAGGCACCGATGTGCTGGGTGATGCCGCCGGCCTCGCCCTCGCGGACGCTGGCGTTCCGGATGGTGTCCAGCAGTCGGGTTTTACCGTGGTCGACGTGACCCATGACGGTCACCACCGGCGGCCGGGTCTGCAGGTCTTCCTCGCCGCCCTCGTCCTCGCCGTAGGTCAGGTCGAACGACTCCAGCAGCTCGCGGTCTTCGTCCTCCGGGCTGACGACCTGGACGACGTAGTTCATCTCGCTGCCCAGAAGTTCGAGCGTCTCGTCGCCGACCGACTGCGTGGCGGTCACCATCTCACCGAGGTTGAACAGGGCCTGGACCAGCGAAGCCGGGTTGGCGTCGATCTTCTCGGCGAAGTCCGACAGCGACGCGCCGCGGGCCAGCCTGATGGTCTCGCCATTGCCGTGCGGCAACCGCACGCCGCCGACGACCGGCGCCTGCATGTTTTCGTACTCGGCGCGTTTCGCCCGCTTGGACTTGCGACCGCGCCGCGGTGCGCCACCGGGACGGCCGAACGCGCCGGCCGCGCCGCCGCGCTGTCCGGGACGGCCACCGCCGCCACCGGGGCCGCCGCCACCGGGACGCCCGTGGAAACCGCCGCCACCGCCGGGCGCGGCACCTACGCCGCCGCCACCGCCGCCGCGGTAGTTACCGCCGCCACCGCCGTCGCGGCCGCCACCGGGACCACCCGGTCGGCCGCCACCACCGGGGCGGGGACCGCCGCCGGGACGTGCACCCGATCGTTGGAAGCCGCCAGCGGCGCCGCCGGGACGAGGCGGCATGCTGCCGGGCGAAGCACCGCCGCCCGGACGCGGCGCGCCGGGGCGCGCGGCTCCCGGACGCGGGGCCTGCGGACGCGGGATGGGCCGGTCGACGGGTTGAGCCGACGAGAACGGGTTGTTGCCGACGCGCGGGGTGCGGGCCGCCGGCTTCGGCATCGGGCCGGGGCGCGGGCCGGGGGTCGCACCCGGTTGCGGCGGTGCCTGCTGGCCGGGCGCCTGTCCGGGTGCCGGTGGTGTGGGCTGGCCGGGTTCCGGCGCCGAGGGGCGTCCGGGGGCCGGTGCGGGTCGTCGCGGCGCGGGCGCCGTCGGCGTCGGGGCCGCGGCCGTCTCGGCCGGGGCTGCCTGGGCGACCGGGGCCGGGGTCGGCGCACCACGGTCAGCGGGCTTAGCGGGCGCACTCGTCGCCTCGCCGTTGCCTGCGGCCTTGGGGATCGCCTTGTCCAGGGCCCGGTCGAGCGACTTGTCGGCGACCTTCGCGGCGCTCTTGGCGCCTGCGGCCGGCTTGCTGCCGCCGAACGATTCCCGCAGCCGACGAGCGACCGGTGCTTCTACGGTCGACGATGCGGATTTGACGAATTCGCCCTGTTCATTCAGTCGGGCGAGCACTTCCTTGCTGGTAACACCGAGTTCCTTAGCCAACTCGTGTACGCGGGCCTTACCTGCCACTACATCTCCTGTCTAAGAGGCGACAGTCGTGGGCCGCGCCTCGGGTTTAGCTATGACGCATGGTCATCGGGACTTCACGGTGTGCTCATGTTCTTCGCTACCTGTTCTGTTGCCGGGCGAGTCGAGCGCGCTTAGAAACTCTAAGTGCTCGATCACCGCGGTTGTGTCCGGTGGACGGTCGATGCGCAACGCTTTGGTGAAAGCTCGCCGCCGAATCGCTTGTTGCGTGCACTGCGGTTCGGGATGCAGCCATGCCCCCCGCCCCGGAAGGCTACTCGCTGGGTCAACGATCACGGCATATTCGCCGTTCCCCGCCGACACAGCCACCACTCGAAGCAGTTTGACGGCCAACTCTCGCTTTCGGCACCCGACACACGTCCGCACGGGTCCACCCATGTGTCGGTGCGCACTTCTAGCTTCGGGGGCCGAAGGTTCGCGCTGGATCACGGCTTAGTCTAGCGTCACTTCACCCATCGCCCGAACCGCCCGCACAAGGCGGTAATCGGCGGCTAGTGATCGTGCGCCACCGGACGGCCGGCGCCGTGTTCAGCCTCGTTTTCCGCATGCTCGGGTGAGTCGCCGCGGATGTCGATGCGCCAGCCGGTGAGCCGTGCGGCCAGCCGGGCGTTCTGCCCTTCCTTGCCGATCGCCAGTGACAGCTGGAAGTCGGGGACCACCACCCGCGCGGCCCGGGCGGTCTGGTCGATCACCGACACCGAGACCACCTTGGCGGGTGACAAGGCGTTGGCGACGAAGCGCGCCGGATCCTCGTCGTAGTCGATGATGTCGATCTTCTCGCCGGACAGCTCGCTCATCACGTTGCGGACCCGCTGCCCCATCGGCCCGATGCACGCGCCCTTGGCGTTGAGGCCCGGCACCCGTGACACGACCGCGATCTTGGACCGATGGCCGGCCTCGCGCGCCACGGCCACGATCTCCACCGACCCGTCCGCGATCTCGGGGACTTCCAGTGAGAACAGCTTGCGCACCAGGTTGGGGTGGGTGCGTGACAGCGTGATCACCGGCTCACGAGAGCCGCGGGTCACCCCGACCACGTAGCAGCGCACCCGGTTTCCGTGCTCGTAGCTCTCGCCCGGGACCTGTTCGGCCGCCGGGATGACGCCCTCCGATGCCTTGGTCTCGGTGCCCATCCGCACGACGACCAGGCCACGGGCGTTGGCCCGGCTGTCGCGCTGAATCACCCCGGCGACGATCTCGCCCTCGCGGGTGGAGAACTCGCCGAAGGTGCGCTCGTTCTCGGCGTCGCGAAATCGCTGCAGCATGACCTGACGGGCGGTCGTGGCGGCGATGCGGCCGAAGCCCTCCGGGGTGTCATCCCATTCGCTGATGACGTTGCCGTCGTCGTCCACCTCGCGGGCCATCACCTGAACGACACCGGTCTTGCGATCGATCTCGATACGCGCGTCCATCTGGTGGCCCTGGGTGTGTCGGTAGGCGGTCAGCAACGCGGATTTGATGGTCTCGAGGAGCTCGTTGACCGAGATGCCCCGGTCCACCTCGATGGCATGCAGCGCGCCCATGTCAATGTTCATGTCCCGACCTCCGTCCTGTCGGCCCGATCCCCGGTTACCCCCGTCGCCAGTTCCAGCTCGGCTTCGCTTGGCGGCGAAAATTCAACCTGGACAACAGCTCTCGCGATGTCAACAAGGGGGATCTCGCGTAGGGTCCACTCCCTGCCGTGGCGGACCACCAGCGAGATGGTGCCGTCGCGGGTCTCGCCGACCCGACCGGTCAGCTGCGAACCATTCCCCAGCGCCAGTTCGACCTTGCGGCCGCGGGCACGACGGAAGTGTTTGTCGGTGGTCAGGGGGCGGTCGATGCCGGGTGAGGAGACCTCGAGCACATAGCGGTCGTCGATGTCATCCACATCGTCCAGTAGAGCCGACGCCGAACGCGACAACGTCGCTATGGTGTCCAGGTCGAGCGCGGTGTCACCGTCGGCGATCACCGTGATCCGCGGCGGGCGGGTGCGGGCGTCGATGACCACGTCTTCGATCTCATAGCCCGCGCGCGCGAATTCTCCGCCGAGCAGCTCGATCACCTGCGTCTGGGAAGGTAGCCCGGTGGTCACGGCGAGCTCCTCATCTTGAGTTGTCCGGTCATCTGGCGAATGTCGCCGCCCAGGTAAACTTCTGGGCAACTTCCGGCGTCCCGGCGGAACGGACAACGTGCCGTCCTGCGAGAACCGACTATTCACGATACGCCAGGAAACGCCCATAACGGCGTGATCGCGGGGTCAAGGTCCGCGCATCGCGCCTACCGCCGTAGCCGAAACCTCTGATGGCAGGATGTAGCAGTGTCTAGCGCAGTCCCCGTCACCAACAGGCGGGGTGTGCTCGCCGGTGGAGCGGCCCTTGCTGCGCTCGGGGTGGTGGTGGCCGCCTGTGGCGAGTCCCCGCCCAAGCAGCCCGCCGTCGAGGAACTGCTGGGGCCGTTGGATCAGGCCCGGAAGGACAGTGCACTCGCCGGTGCGGCCGCCACGGCCATCGGCCTCGCGCCGCAGATCGCCGCCGCGCTGACGGTGGTCGCAACCCAGCGGGCAGCACACGCCCGCGCCCTGGACACCGAGATTTTCCGCGCCGCCGGCAAGTTCGGGACCTCGTCGAGCGAACCCCAGAGCCCCAGTCCCACCGCGGCCGCCACGCCGGCACCCCCGCCAGCACCTCCACCGCCGCCACCGCCATTGTCCGACGTGGTCAAGGCGCTGCAGGCCTCGGCCGAAAACGCCAGCCGTCTGGTCGCCACGTCGTCCGGTTACCGGGCCGGACTGCTCGGGTCCATCGCGGCGTCCTGCACCGCCTCCTACACGGTGGCCCTCGTGCCGCCGGGGCCGACGCCGTGACCTCTGCCGAGCCGACCCCGGGCGCAACGCCGAAACGCGCCCCGGTCCCCAAGGACGCCCCGGCTCCCAAAGCCGCCGACGACTCGGCGTTGTGCGATGCGCTGGCCGTCGAACATTCGACGATTTACGGCTACGGCATCGTGTCCGCGCTGTCGCCGCCCGCGGTCAACAACCTGGTGCTCGACGGGCTCATCCAGCATCGCCAGCGCCGCGACGATGTCATCGCCATGCTGGCCGCCCGCAAAGTCACCCCGCCGGTCGCCGCCTCCGGCTATCAGTTGCCGATGCTGGTGGGCAGCGGGGCCGATGCGGCGCGGCTGGCGGTGCGGATGGAGAACGACGGGGCGACAGCGTGGCGTGCCGTCATCGAGCGCGCCGATACCGCGGGCGACCGCGCGTTCGCGTCGACGGCGCTGACGCAGAGCGCGGTGATGGCCGCACGGTGGAACCGGGTGCTGGGCGCGTGGCCCATCACGACGAGTTTCCCGGGCGGCAACGAGTAGCAGCCCGCCCGGCTAGCCGGTCAGGGCCGCCACGATGTCGGTGGCCAGTGCGGGGCCGGCAGTCAGCTCGCGAGCCTCTCCGCTGAAGCGGTCACGCAGTTCGACCACACCGTTGGCCCAGCCGCGCCCCACCACGACGATCCACGGCATCCCCAGCAGCTCAGCGTCTTTGAACTTGATGCCGGGCGAGGCCTGGCGGTCGTCAAGCAGCACCTGCAGCCCCAGCCGATCCAGGTCGGTCGCCAGCTCGACGGCCCCGGCGCGGGCGTCCGCGTCCTTGTTGGCGATCACGAGATGCACGTCGTAGGGCGCGATCGCCGTCGGCCAGCGCAGGCCCAGCTCGTCGTGCTGTTGCTCGGCGACGACGGCCACCAGCCGCGATACCCCGAGCCCGTAGGAGCCCATCGTCAAGCGCACGGGCTTGCCGTCCTCGCCGAGCACGTCGACGGTGAAAGCGTCGGTGTATTTGCGGCCGAGCTGGAAGATGTGCCCGATCTCGATTCCGCGCGCCATGACCAGTGGGCCCGCGCCGTCGGGAGAGGGATCGCCCTCGCGCACCTCGGCGGCTTCGATGGTGCCGTCGGCGGTGAAGTCGCGGCCGGCCACCAAACCGACGACGTGTCGGCCCTGCTGGTCGGCGCCGGTGATCCAGCTGGTGCCGTCGACCACGCGGGGATCGACAAGATAGCGAACCTCGTTGTCCCGCAATGCCTTCGGCCCGATGTAACCCTTGACCAGGAAGGGGTACTTGGCGAAATCGGCGTCGCCGAGCAGCGCATACTCGGCCGGCTCGAGTGCCGCGCCCAGCCGCTTGTCGTCGACCTCGCGGTCGCCGGGCAACCCGATGGCCAGCAGCTCCCACTCCCCGCCGGGTTGACGGACCTTGACCAGGACGTTTTTCAGGGTGTCCGCCGCAGTGATAGCGCGGCCGAGGCCCGCCTCGTTGGCCCAGTCCACCAGGCTGGCGATGGTCGGGGCGTCGCCGGTGTCGTGCACCTCCGCCTCGGGCAGCCCGTCGAAGGGCAGCGCGTCGGGGCGGGCGGTGATCACCGCCTCGACATTGGCCGCATAGCCGGATTCGAGGCACCGCACGAAGGTGTCCTCCCCGCTCGGGCTCTCGGCGAGAAACTCCTCGGAGGCGCTGCCCCCCATCGCGCCCGACACCGCCGACACGATGACGTAGCGCAGCGCCAGCCGGTCGAAAATGCGCTGATAAGCCTCGCGGTGCGCGTGGTAGGCGGCCTTGAGGCCGGCTGCGTCGACGTCGAAGGAGTATGAGTCCTTCATGACGAATTCCCGGCCACGCATGATGCCGGCCCGCGGCCGCGCCTCGTCGCGGTACTTGATCTGAATTTGGTACAGGGTCAGCGGGAAGTCCTTGTAGGAGCTGTATTCGGCCTTGACGGCCAAGGCGAAAAACTCTTCGTGCGTCGGAGCGAGCATGTAGTCGTTGCCGCGGCGGTCCTGCACCCGGAACACCCCGTCGCCGTACTCGGTCCAGCGATTCGTCGTCTCGTACGGCGCGCGCGGCAGCAGGGCCGGAAACAGGATCTCCTGCCCGCCGATCGCGTTCATCTCCTCGCGGACGACGCGCTCGATGTTGCGCAGCACTCGCAGCCCGAGCGGCAGCCAGCTGTACAGCCCCGGGGCGATGGGCCGGACGTAACCCGCACGAATCAGCAGCTTGTGGCTGGCCAGTTCGGCGTCGGCGGGATCGTCACGCAAAGTACGCAGGAACAGCTCGGACATCCGGGTGATCACAGCGGGCCAGCCTAGCGGTGAGAGGACGCTCGACGAGGATGCGGGCCGGGAGCCTAGAGCTCGCCGGCGTCGATGGCTTCCTTGACCTCTTGGGCGTGCGCCACCTGCTCAGGCGTGTAGCCGATGAACAGTGCCGCGACGCCGACGATGACGGCCGCCCCGGCCACCCACAGCAACCCGTAGGTGTACCCGTGGTCCAGCGCGTTCAGCTGTGCGTCGTTCATGTTCTTCACCGGGCCGGTGGTGCCCCCGAGGTACAGCGTGCGCGAGGTGATGACCGCCTGAACGACGGCCAGCACCAGCGGGCCGCCGAGGCTCTGCAACATCAGGGTGAGCGCCGACACCGGGCCGATCCGGTCGAAGCCGACGCCGGCGATCGCCGACAGGGTCAGGGGAACGACCACCATTCCGATGCCGATCCCACCGACGACGATGGGCAGCACCAGGTTGGGGAAGTAGGGGACGCCGCGATGCATGAACGCCGAGCCATAGAGCATGGCACCGAGCAACAGCCAGCCACCGCCGATGGTCAACACCCGCGGGGAGAACCGGGACACCAGCTGTGACGAGACGCCCAATCCGATGCCCATCGCGATGACGAACGGGATGAAGCCGACGCCCGCGCGCAGCGCGCTGTAACCCAGAATGTCCTGCACGTACAGACCGATGCACACGGTCAGGCTGAACATCACGCCGCCGGCGAGCAGGATCGCGACGAAGGTGACCAGGCGGTTGCGGTCGCGGAACAGATCGAACGGGATGACAGGGTTTTCGGCCGTCCGCTCCACAATGGCGAACGCGATGAAAGCCCCCACGGCGACCACGCCCGAACCGATGGTGATCAGCGAGATCCAGCCCTTTTCCGGGCCCACCGAGAAGGCGAAGACGGCGGCGGTGCACGCCAGGGTGGCCAGCATGGCGCCGGTGGCGTCGAGCTTCATCCGCTCCCGGTTGGTTTCCCGCAGCGCGACGCGGGCCAGGTAGATCATCACCAGCCCGATCGGCACGTTCACCAGGAAAGCCAGGCGCCAGGACACCTCGGTCAGCGCGCCACCGACGACCAGGCCCATCACCGAGCCGATCGCGGTCATCGCGGCGAAGACCGCCGTCGCGGCGTTACGCGCGGGGCCCTTGGCGAAGGTCGTCGCGACCAGCGCCAGACCCGTCGGCGATGCGATGGCCGACCCGACGCCCTGCGAGAGCCGGGCGATGACCATGGTCGCGTCGTCCCAGGCCACGGCGCACAGCACCGAGGAGATGGTGAACAGCGAGACACCGACGATGAAAGTGCGTTTGCGGCCGATGGTGTCACCGAGCCGGCCGCCGAGCAGCATCAGCCCACCGAAGGTGAGCACGTAGGCCATGATCACCCAGCTACGGCCGGCATCCGAGAGGCTCAGCTCGTTTTGAATCTTAGGAAGCGCGACGATGGCGACGGTGCTGTCCATGGTCGCCAAGAGCTGCATACCGCCGATGGCGGTGACCGCCGCGATGAAGCGCCGAGAGGGCAACCACGCGGGGTAATACCTGCTAGTGCGGGTGGAGGCGGTCCTGGAAGAGGTCTCGAACGGGCGCTCCATGCGCGCCGGGGCCGGACGATCCGGGCGTGCAGCAGTCCAATTCTGGGCCGCGCGCTCTGTGTCGTTGAGAGCCGTCATAACGGGTTACCTTACAGTAATCTTAAGAATTGTTTAGACGGCGAACGCCGCGACGGGCCCGATCACGACGATCGCGGGCGGTCGGATTCCCTCCGCGCGAATCTTCTGCGGCGTGTCGGCGAGGGTCGCGCGCAACGTGTGCTGAGCTGCCGTTGTGCCATGTTGGACCACCAGCACGGGCGTATCCGCAGGTCGGCCGCCTTTCAACAGCACGTCGGCGAAAAGTTCGATGCGTTCGACGGCCATCAGCAAAACAATCGTGCCGGACATTTGCGCCAAAGCATTCCAATTCACTAACGATTCGGGGTGACCGGGTGGCAGGTGACCGCTGACCACCACGAACTCGTGATTTACCGCCCGATGAGTGACCGGAACGCCCGCCATCGCGGGCACAGCTATGGCACTTGTCACACCCGGCACCACGGTCACCGGTACGCCGGCGTCGACACACGCCAGGACCTCTTCATAACCGCGCGCGAAAACGAACGGATCCCCACCCTTGAGGCGGACGACGAAGCTGCCCGAGCGGGCGCGGTCGATCATCACGTTGTTGATCGCGTCCTGGGCCATCGCCCGTCCGTACGGGATCTTGGCCGCGTCGATGACTTCGACGTGGGGCGGTAGTTCGGCGAGCAGCTCGGGCGGGGCGAGGCGGTCGGCGACCACGACGTCGGCGTGCGCGAGCAGCCGGCGCCCGCGCACCGTGATCAGTTCGGGGTCGCCGGGTCCGCCGCCGACCAGCGCCACCCCGCCGCGCACCACGTCGGGACTCTCGGAGCCTGCAGGGCTTTCCGGGGTGATCAGCCCGGTCTGCAGCGCCTCGCGGATGGCCGACCGGATCGCCGCCGACCTGCGGTGCTCGCCGCCGGCCAGCACCCCCACCGACAGCCCCGCGTAACTGAACGACGCGGGGGTGACCGCGGTGCCCTCGAGGGCGATATCGGCACGGACGCAGAAGATGCGGTGACGATCGGCCTCGGCGACGACGTCGGCGTTCACCTGCGGATCATCGGTGGCCGCGATCGCATACCAGGCTCCGTCGAGGTCGCCGTCGCGGTATTCGCGCACCGACAGGGTGATTCCGCTCATCGCTTCGACGGCGGGGGTGGCCGTGCGCGTGACGACGTGCACGTCGGCGCCGCTGGCGATCAGCAACGGCAACCGGCGCTGAGCAACGGCACCCCCGCCGACCACGACAACCTTTTTGCCGCCCAGCCGCAATCCGACGAGGTAGGGGCTCTCGGTCACCCGGGCAAGCCTAGTGGCGGTTTTGTGTGGAGCCGAGCCGCCCGGCAGCGGCGTGCGCGACGAAGCGCGAGACC
This sequence comes from Mycobacterium numidiamassiliense, assembly GCF_900157365.1. GTDB lineage: Bacteria > Actinomycetota > Actinomycetes > Mycobacteriales > Mycobacteriaceae > Mycobacterium > Mycobacterium numidiamassiliense. Next base: position 4,325,371 of record NZ_FUEZ01000004.1, read on the forward strand.
GCGCCGGGCGCCCCGGCCGGATGGGTGTGCAGGTAGGAGGCGTGTACGCCGGCCCGCACGACGCCGTCGCGCACCGGCGCTTTCTGGTGTGACACGTCGTCGCCGCGATATATCCACGCGGGCTGATAACTCTCGGCGAAGGTGACCGCCGTCCGGTGGAACTCGTGCCCGACCACGCGTTCGCCGGCCGTGTACAGCGACGAATCGGCCACCGCCACGGCGTCGCGATAGGCCAGCTTCAGCCGCGTGGTGAACCGCGCCGATCCGGCCAGCACCCCGCACATCGGGTGGCCGTCCAGTTCGGCGGCGAGGTAGATCAGCCCGGCGCACTCGGCGTGCACCGGCGCACCGGCGGCGGCAAGCTGGGCGATCTCGCCGCGGACGACATCGTTGGCGGAAAGCTCCGCGGTGAACTGCTCGGGAAAACCCCCGGGCAACACCACCGCGTCCGTGCCGCCGGGCAACCCCTCGACCAGCGGGTCGAACTCGACGACGTCGGCGCCGGCGGCCCGTAGCAGCTCGGCGTGTTCGGCGTAGGCGAAGGTGAACGCCTTGCCGGCCGCCATGGCAACGACAGCGCGCCCGCCGGGTGCGGGCCCCACCGCTACCGAGGGGTCCCACGGCGGATCGGTGACCCGGGTGGCGGCGGCCGCCACCACCGCGGCCAGGTCGACGTGCCGGGCGACCAGCGCGGTCATCGCGTCGACCGCCAGCCGGGCCTGTCGTCCGTACTCGACGGCCGTGACCAGGCCCAAATACCTTGTCGGCAGCTCTAATTCGGCGGCGCGCGGAATCGCGCCCAGCACGGGAACGCCGGCCTGTTCGCAGGCCTGTCGCAGGACCTGCTCGTGGCGGTCCGACCCGACCCGGTTGAGGATCACACCGACGATCCGGGTTGCGGAATCGAACGTCGAAAAGCCATGCAGCAGTGCGGCGATGCTCTGGCTCTGACCGCGCGCATCGACCACCAGGATCACCGGGGCGCCCAGCAGGCCCGCGACGTGGGCGGTGGATCCGGCCGCCGGCATGGTCGCGGCATGTCCGATGCGGCCGTCGAAAAGCCCCATCACGCCTTCGATCACCGCGATCTGCGTGCCGCCGGCGCCGTGGCGGAACAACGGGCCGACGAGCCGCTCCCCCACCAGCACCGGGTCGAGGTTGCGTCCGGGCCGGCCGGCTGCCAGCGTGTGGTAGCCGGGGTCGATGAAGTCCGGTCCCACCTTGAACGGCGCGACCGGATGCCCGGCCTGTCGCAGCGCCCCAATCAAACCCGTTGCGACCGTGGTTTTTCCGCTGCCCGATGCCGGTGCAGCGACGACGACGGCGGGGACACTCACCACTCGATGCCCTTTTGCCCCTTGCGTCCCGCATCCATCGGGTGCTTGACCTTGGTCATCTCGGTGACCAGGTCGGCCGCCTCGACCAACCGCGCCGGGGCATCGCGTCCGGTGATCACGACGTGCTGGTGACCGGGCCGGGCCGCCAACGCATCGACCACCTCGTCGACGTCGACCCAGCCCCACTTCAGCGGATAGGTGAACTCGTCGAGCACATAGAAGTCGTGGCGCTGCGCGGCCAGCCGGCGCGAAATCTCGGCCCAGCCGTCGGCGGCCGCCGCGGCATGGTCGGGCTCGCAACCGGCCTTGCGCGACCAGGACCAGCCCGCACCCATCTTGTGCCATTCCACCGCGCCGCCGGTCCCGTGCTCGTCATGCAGCCGGCCCAGCTCGCGCAGGGCGGTCTCTTCGCCGACCTTCCACTTGGCGCTTTTGACGAACTGGAACACCGCGACGTTCAGGCCGATGTTCCAGGCGCGCAACGCCATTCCAAATGCGGCCGTCGACTTCCCTTTGCCGTCGCCGGTGTACACGGCCAGCACGGGCGCGTTGCGCCGGGCCCGGGTGGTCAGGCCGTCGTCGGGGATCTGCGTTGGGGTGCCCTGCGGCATCGGCGTCTACCTTTCCGATCGTCAAGCCACGCTGCGTACGGCCCGGGTCAGATAGTCGGCATGCAACTGTTCGAGCCGGACCGCGGGCGCGCCGAGCTGACGGGCCAGCTGGGTCGCCAATCCCAGTCGTACATAGGATGTTTCGCAGTCCACCACCACCGCGGCCGCGCCTTCGGCGACCAGCCGGGCCGCCGCGGTTCGGCTGCGGCCCAACGGGTCTGGACCCGCGGTGGCCCGGCCGTCGGTGAGCACCACCACCAGCGGACGCCGCGGACAGGCGCGCGCCTTCTCCCTGACGATGAGCTGACGCGCGGCCAGCAGGCCCTCGGCGAGTGGAGTTCTACCGCCGGTGTCGAATCGGGACAGTCGCCGGCCGGCGATGTGCGCCGATGACGTCGGCGGCAGCAGTAGCCGCGCTTCGTCCTGCCGGAACGTGATCACCGCGACCTTGTCACGACGCTGGTAGGCGTCGCGCAACAGCGACAGGGCGGCGCCGCTGACCGCGGCCATCCGGTCGCGGGCGGCCATCGAACCGGACGCATCGACGACGAAGATCACCAGATTGCCTTCCCGGCCTTCGCGAATGGCCCGGCGCACGTCGTGCGGCCGCGGCCGCAGCGGCCCGGATCCGGCGTGCTCGGCGGCCGACAATAAAGTGGCGAACACATGCAGCCCGTGCGCGCCGGGGCCGGCGTCGGCGCCGTCGGTCGCGGCGATCACAATGCCGGAGGTGTTGCGGGCCCGCGACCGACGGCCCGGTGCGCCGTAGCCGACGCCCGGCACGGTGAGTGCTCGGGTGCGAAACGTCTTCGACGGGGGCGCGCTGGGCCGCGGCGCCTGCGGCGGGGATGAACTCGAATTCCGTTGTGCCGGTTCGCCTTCCATTTCGACTGACTGCCCGCCGCCGGGTGGATCAGGATCGGGCTGCGGATCGCCTGCGCCTGCCTGCTCGAGCGCGGCATCCAGCTGGTCGCGGTCGATGCCCGGGTCGTCGAACGGGTCGCGGCGGCGCCGATGCGGCAATGCCAGTTCGGCGGCCGCCCGCACGTCCTGCTCGTCGACGGTGTTCGCGCCGCGCCACGCGGCGTGCGCGGCGGCGGTACGGGCCAGCACCAGGTCGGCCCGCATGCCGTCGACGTCGAAAGCCGCACACAGTGCCGCGATGCGGCGTAACTCGTTGTCCGGCAACACCACATCATCGACGAGCGCACGCGCGGCAGCAATCCGCCGGGCCAATTGGGCGTCGGCCTCAGCGTAACGCTCGGCGAAGGCATCCGGGTCGGCCTCGTAGGCCATCCGCTGCCGGATGACCTCCACCCGCACGTCGACATCACGCGAGGCGCGCACGTCGACGGTCAGACCGAAGCGGTCCAACAGTTGCGGACGTAGTTCGCCCTCTTCGGGATTCATCGTGCCGATCAGCACGAAACGGGCCTCGTGCGAATGCGAGATGCCGTCGCGTTCGACATGTACCCATCCCATCGCCGCGGCATCGAGCAGCACGTCGACCAGATGATCGTGCAGCAGGTTGACCTCGTCGACGTACAGCACCCCGCCATGCGCACGGGCCAGCAGGCCGGGCGAGAACGCGTGCTCCCCGTCGCGCAGCACCCGCTGCAGATCCAGCGAGCCGATCACCCGGTCTTCGGTTGCGCCAAGCGGCATTTCGACCAGGCGGCCACCGTCTGCCCCGGTCGCCGCGGACAGCAGGGCGGCCAAGCCGCGCACCGCGGTCGACTTGGCGGTGCCCTTCTCGCCGCGGATGAGCGCGCCGCCGATTTCCGGGCGCACGGCACACAGCAGCAGCGCGAGCCGCAGCTGATCGTGGCCGACGATCGCACTGAACGGGTAGGGCCTCACGGCTTTGCCACCGGCCCGAAGCCGGGACGCAGCATCGGGACATGCGGAACGCCGTCGTCGACGAAATCCTCGCCGTCGCGGACGAACCCGTGTCGGGCATACATTTCCGCGAGGTAGGTCTGCGCGTTGATGCGGCATGGGTAGTCGCCCACCTCGGCCAGTGCCGCGCGCAGCAGCCGGGTGGTGTGGCCAAGGCCTCGGGCGCTGCGTTTGGTGCACAGCCGGCCGATCCGGAATGCCTTCTGACCTCCGGCGTGCTCCTCCATCAGCCGCAGCGTGCAGATCACTTCACCGTCAGGTCTTTCCAGCCAGAAGTGCCTCGTCTCGGCGAGCAGGTCCCGGCCGTCCAGCTCCGGATACGGGATCGCCTGTTCCACCACGAACACCTCTACCCGCAGCTTGAGCAACTCGTAAAGAGTAGGTACATCAAGGTCTTTGGCCCACACCCGACGCAAAGCTTCTGTCATGACACGCCCAACTTCAAAACCTTCGATCCCCTCGTCCACACCTCGTCAAACAACGCCGGCTCTTGCGATAGCTGGGCGCCCAATGAGGGAACCATCTCCTTGAGCACGGGCTGCCACGCCTGATATCGCTGGGCAAAACATCGCCGCAGGACGTCGAGCATGATCGGTACGGCCGTCGAGGCCCCCGGGGAGCCGCCGAGCATGCCCGCGATGCTGCCGTCTTCGGAACCCACCACGGTGGTGCCGAATTCGAGCACGCCGCCCTTTCGCTTGTCCCGCCGGATCACCTGCACACGCTGGCCGGCCGCCGTCAGCTCCCAATCCGAATCCAGCGCGCCGGGGGCGAATTCGCGTAGCACTCGGACCCGGTCGGGGTGGGACAACCGCAGCTGGCTGATCAAGTAATTCACCAATGTCATCTCTCGTACCCCGACGCCGAGCATCGACAGCACGTTGTCGGGCTTAATGGATCGGGGCAGATCGCTGGCGTGGCCATACTTCAAGAACTTAGGCGACCAGCCGGCATACGGCCCGAATACCAGCCACGACTTGCCGTTCACGTACCGCAGATCCAGGTGCAGCGCACCCAGAGGCGGTGCCCCCGCCGCGGGAACGCCGTACACCTTGGCCCGGTGCGCGGCGGTGAGCTCCGGTTTGCCCGAACGCAGGAACCGGCCGCCGATCGGGAAGCCGGCGAAACCCTTCGCTTCTTTGATGCCGGACTTCTGCAAGAGTGGCAGGGTGTCACCGCCGGCGCCGAGGAAGACGAATCTCGCGTTCAGCGTGCGCTTTTCGCGCGTGCGGCGATTGCTGATCGCCAGTGTCCAGCTGCCGTCGGACCGCCGGGTCAGGTTGCGGACCTCGTGACCGAACAGGGCGGTCGCGCCGTTGCGTACGCAGTAGCCCAGGAGCTGTTTGGACAGCGCACCGAAGTCGACGTCGGTGCCGTCGTCGGCCCAGTTGAGCGCAACCGGCTCGGAGAAATCACGTTTGGCCGCCATGAGCGGGAGCCGGCGGGCGAATTCATCCGGGTCGTCGATTAACTCGGTGCGGGCGAACAGTGGATTGCCGGCCAGCGCCGCGCGCCGGCGCCGCAAGTACGCAACACGGTCGGCCCCGCGGACGAAGCTCACGTGCGGGACCGGGTTGAGAAAGCCGCGATCGGCCAGGATGCCGTTCTCGATGGCGTAGGCCCAGAATTGCCGCGTCACCTGGAACTGCTCGTTGATGGTCACCGCTTTGGTGATGTCGATCGAGCCGTCGGCCCGCTGCGGGGTGTAGTTCAGCTCGCACAGCGCGGAGTGCCCGGTGCCTGCGTTGTTCCACGGGCTGCTGCTTTCGGCGGCGGCGGCGTCCAGCCGCTCGATCACCGTGATCGACCAGTCCGGCTCCAACCGACGCAGCAATGCACCCAGGGTGGCGCTCATGATGCCCGCGCCAACCAGCACGACGTCGACGCGCGTGGTTCCTCCGTCTGACAACTGGTCGTTGGTCCTCTCTTGGCCGCCCTGCAGATCTCAGGTTATCCCGAGCCAGCTGCCCATACCGACCCGTGCCGTTTCCTCTAGCAAAACCGATAAGCTGGCCTCGTGACTGGCTGGGAGCCCGACATCCTGCCTGGCTACCGGCAGTGCACGATCCCGCTCGGGCTCGATCCCGCCGGCGAGGGCGACATCGCCGCAACCCTGATCCGGCGCGACGGCGAAGCCGGTACCGCCCACGCGGTGCTGACCGTGCACGGTTACACCGACTACTTCTTCAACACCGCGCTGGGTGATCACTTCGCCAGCCGCGGCTTCGACTTCTATGCGCTGGACTTGCAGAAATGCGGCCGCTCGCGACGCGACGGCCAGACTCCGCACTTCATCACCGACCTGGCCCACTACGACGTCGAGCTGGAACGCGCACTGGCGATCATCGGCGAGCGCGCCGGTCCCGGCCATCGAATCCTGGTGTACGGCCATTCGGCCGGCGGGCTCATCGTGTCGCTCTGGCTGGACCGGCTGCGCCGTCAGCGCCCCACCGCCCACCGGAACATCGGCGGGCTGGTGCTCAACAGCCCGTTCCTGGATCTGCACGGCCCGGCGATCGTTCGCCTGCCGGTGACCTCGGCGATGATCCGCGGGCTGTCGCGGGCCCGCTCCAAGGGGGTGTTGGTGCGGCCGCCGAGCAAAGGCGGTTACGGCAACACCCTGCACCGCGACTTCGACGGCGAGTTCGACTACAACCTGCACTGGAAACCGTTGGGCGGCTTCCCCATCACCTTCGGCTGGCTGCACGCCGTGCGCCGCGGCCAGGCCCGGCTGCATCGGGGGCTCGACGTCGGTGTGCCCAACCTGATCCTGCGCTCGGATCACAGCGTGGGCCGAAACGCCGATTCGGCAAAGATGCAGCGCGGCGACGCGGTTCTCGACGTCACCCAGATCGCCCGGTGGGCCGGCTGTATCGGGGACCGCAGCACCGTCGTTCCCGTGGCCGATGCCAAACACGATGTGTTCCTGTCGCTGCCGGAGCCGCGCCAGGCCGCCTATCGCGAACTGGACCGGTGGCTGGATGGCTACCTGGGCGCCCGTCGCGCCGGCGCGTCGGCATCATCGGGAAAGGGGTGAGGGCGTGGAGGCGTATGACATCGCGATCATCGGAGCGGGTTCGGGCAACAGCATCCTCGACGATCGTTTCGCCAACAAGCGGGCAGCGCTCTGCGAGCAGAGCACCTTCGGCGGCACCTGCCTCAACGTCGGGTGCATCCCGACCAAGATGTTCGTCTACACCGCCGAAGTCGCCAAGACCATCGGGGATTCCGCGCGCTACGGCGTCGACGGGCACATCGAGAAGGTGCGCTGGGACGATATCGTCTCGCGCATCTTCGGGCGGATCGACCCGATCGCGCATGCCGGCGAACAATACCGGCGCGCGGCACCCAACATCGACGTCTACGGCCGGCACACCCGATTCGGGCCGGTGCAGGCCGACGGACGCTATCTGCTGCGCACCGACGGTGGTGAGCAATTCACCGCCGATCAGGTGGTGATCGCCGCGGGCGCGCGCCCGGTGATTCCGCCCGCGATCCTCACCTCCGGCGTCCCGTATCACACCAGCGACACCGTGATGCGGATATCGGAGTTGCCCGAACACCTGGTGATCGTCGGAAGCGGCTTTGTGGCAGCCGAATTCGCGCATATCTTCTCCGCTCTCGGGGTGCGGATCACCATGGTGATCCGCGGCAGCACGTTGCTGCGAGATTTCGACGACACCATCTGCCAACGATTCACCCGCGTCGCCGCATCCAAATGGGAGCTGCGTACCCACCGCAACATCGTGGGCGCCGCCAAGCACGGTTCCGGCGTCAGGCTGGAGCTCGACGACGGTAACTCGATCAACACCGACCTGCTGCTGGTGGCCACCGGCCGGGTGCCGAACGCCGACCGGCTCAACGCCGGGCCGGCCGGTATCGACATCGAAGACGGCCGGGTGGTCGTCGACGAGTACCAACGGACCTCCGCGCGTGGGGTTTTCGCGTTGGGTGACGTCTCGTCGCCGTATCAGCTCAAGCACGTCGCCAATCACGAGGCACGCGTGGTGCGACACAATCTACTGCACGACTGGGACGACACCGAGTCGATGGCCAGGACCGACCATCGCTACGTCCCGTCGGCGGTCTTCACCGATCCTCAGCTGGCAATGGTCGGACTGACCGAAAACCAAGCCATTGCATTGGGATTCGACATTTCGGTGTCAGTCCAGAATTACACGGACACCGCCTACGGCTGGGCCATGGAGGACACCATCGGCATCGTCAAGCTGATCGCGGAGCGCAATAGTGGTCGCCTGCTCGGCGCGCACATCATGGGTTATCAGGCGTCGTCGATCATCCAGCCGCTGATTCAGGCGATGAGCTTCGGGCTGACCGCGCCGGACATGGCTCGCGGGCAGTACTGGATTCACCCGGCACTGCCCGAGGTGATCGAGAACGCGCTGCTGGATCTGCGGTGACGTCAATGCCAGCCCTGGCATCGCTGCGCGCCGCCTTGGCCCCGGCGGAATGGCGGCGGCTCGGCGCGATGGCAGCGGTCGTCGTCGCGCTGCACCTGATCGGGTGGGGCATCCTGGTCTACGTCGTCGATCCTGCCCAATTAAGCCTGGGCGGCAAGGCTTTTGGCATCGGCATCGGGCTGACGGCCTATACCCTTGGCCTGCGGCACGCCTTCGACGCCGACCATATCGCCGCGATCGACAACACCACCCGCAAACTGATGAGCGATGGACAACGCCCGCTGGCCGTCGGATTCTTCTTCTCGCTGGGGCACTCCACCGTGGTGTTCGCATTGGCGGCGTTGCTGGCGACCGGGGTCAAGTGGATCGCCGGACCGGTCGCCGACGACTCGTCGACGCTGCACCACTACACCGGCGTGATCGGGGCCAGCGTCTCGGGTGTATTCCTCTATGTGATCGCCGCTCTCAACCTCATCGTCTTGGTGGGAATCCTGCGGGTATTCGTCCGATTGCGCCGGGGCGACTACGAAGAGGCCGAGTTGGAACGGCAGTTGGACAACCGCGGACTGCTCAATCGATTCCTGGGCCGCTTCGCCACCTCGATAACCCGGTCCTGGCACATCTACCCGATCGGGGTGCTGTTCGGCCTGGGTTTCGACACCGCCACCGAGATCGCACTTCTGGTCCTGGCCGGCACCACGGCCGCGGCCGGGCTGCCGTGGTACGCGATCCTGTGTTTGCCAGTCTTGTTCACCGCTGGCATGTGTCTGCTGGACACCATTGACGGCTCGTTCATGAACTTCGCCTACGGCTGGGCCTTTTCCAGCCCGGTCCGCAAGATCTACTACAACATCATGATCACCGGCCTTTCGGTCGCGGTTGCGTTGCTGATCGGCAGCATCGAGCTTCTGGGCCTGTTTGCCGGCCAACTGGGTTGGCGGGGTCCGTTCTGGGATTGGCTCAGTGGCCTGGACCTCAACACGCTGGGCTTCATCGTCGTCGGCATGTTCGCCGTCACCTGGGCGGTCGCGCTGCTGGTATGGCGCTACGGTCGGATCGAGGAGAAGTGGTCCCGCGACGAAACCGCGACCTGAATCCGCCGCACGCTGCCAGCTACTCGTCGCGGCTGTTCGGGTGTAGAAACGATTTCATGGGCCCCCGCCCGAGGCCGGTGACCGGCCATGCATGAGTTGTCGCTGTGCGAGGCGATCGCCGGCGTGGTCAAGACGCACGCCGACGGCCGGCACGTCGACGTGGTGCGAGTGCGGATCGGCGCACTTCGCCAGGTGGTACCGGAATCGTTGTCGTTCTGCTGGACGTTGGTGCGCGACTCCGAGAACATGCCGGATGCCGAGCTGGAACTCGAGTGCGTCATCGCCGAGGTGCACTGCCGAGCGTGCGGGCGGCAGTCGGAGATCGCCTCAGCATGGTCGATCTGGTGCCCCCAGTGCGACAGCTCCGACGTCGAGGTACTCCGCGGCAATGAATTCCTGGTGACGTCGCTGGATGTCTCGTGAAAGGTTGTCATCGTGAAGAGATCTAGCGATGGGTAGATTTCATCGGCACGACGACGGAACCGTGCATAGCCACGAGCACGATCACCTTCCCCACGATCACGACGATGGCGACCACGATCACGACCATGGCGATCACCGTCACTACCAGACGGGCACGCAGCGTATCGAGGTGTTGGAAGCGATCTTCGCCGAGAACGACGCACTCGCCCAGGCCAATCGCGTGGCGTTCGAGAGCAACGGAATCCGCGCACTCAACCTGATGAGCTCACCAGGCTCGGGCAAGACCACCGTTTTGCAGGCAACGCTGGACGAGCTCGCCGGCGAACTTGCGATCGGTGTGGTGGAGGGCGACATCGCCACCGACCTCGACGCGGCAAAGCTCAGTGGCCGGGGTGCTCAAGTGTCTTTGCTCAACACCAGCAACGGCTTTGGCGGCGAGTGCCATCTGGATGCACCGATGGTTAGTCGTGCCCTGCCGGGCCTTGACCTGCCCGCCCTGGATCTGGTGATCGTCGAGAACGTCGGAAATTTGGTCTGCCCGGCGGAGTTCGACGTCGGCGAGCACGCCAAAGCCATGGTCTACTCGGTCACCGAAGGTGAGGACAAGCCGTTGAAGTACCCGGTCATGTTTCGATCGGTGGATGTGGTGCTGCTCAACAAGATTGACTTGGTGCCTTACCTGGATGCGGACATGGACACATACATCGCGCACGTCCGGGAGGTCAATGCGACCGCGGCGATCCTGCCGGTCAGCGCGCGCACCGGAGCCGGCATGGCCGCGTGGTTCGGTTGGCTTCGGCGATTCGCCGGGGATGGTGAATAAGGTCTGCAAACGCCACGCGAGCGCCCCGGGGAGATTAGCCTGGCTCACCGGTTCGCCACGATCGGCTGCGAATTTCGAAATCCCTTGCCGTGCAGAGAGAAAAGACGTGACAGAAAGAGCTATGCGACATTTGTTCAGTTGTCGAAAAGCGTCGGAACCGTTGACAACTCCGAGGGTCCGGAGTAGACCCAAAACCAGCGCTGCGCAAGTGGGCCGACGGTCGACTCCGGCAGCGTAGGGGCCCCAGCCCGGCCCCGGAAAGCTGCGGAATGCTCACAGAAGCAGCAGTCAAAGCGGAAGAAACGTTGATCCATGTGCTGTGGATCAACGCAGGTCTCAGTTGTGACGGTGATTCGGTGGCGTTGACTGCCGCCACCCAGCCCAGCGTCGAGGAGATCGCCCTCGGGGCGCTCCCCGGCCTTCCCAAGGTCGCCATCCACTGGCCTTTGATCGACTTCGAATGCGGACCCACCGGAGGAGCGGACGATTTCCTCGAGTGGTTCTTCAAAGCCGATCGCGGCGAACTGGAACCGTTTGTGCTCGTCGTCGAGGGATCCATTCCCAACGAGAAGATCAAGGCAGAGGGCTACTGGTGCGGGTTCGGCAACGACCCGGCCACCGGCCAGCCGATGACCACCAGCGAGTGGCTCGACCGTCTCACACCCAAGGCCACCGCGGTCGTCGCAGTCGGGACCTGCGCCACCTACGGCGGCATCCATGCCATGGCAGGCAATCCAACCGGGGCGATGGGCGTGCCCGACTACCTCGGCTGGGAATGGAAGAGCAAGGCCGGCATCCCGATCGTCTGCGTTCCCGGCTGCCCGATCCATCCGGACAACCTGTCGGAGACGCTGACCTATCTGCTCTACATGGCGACCGGCCAGGCTCCCATGATCCCGCTCGACGAAGCACTGCGCCCCAAGTGGTTGTTCGGGGCGACCGTGCACGAAGGCTGCGACCGGGCCGGTTACTACGAGCAAGGTGATTTCGCCACCGAGTACGGGTCACCGAAATGCATTGTCAAACTGGGCTGTTGGGGCCCGGTTGTGAAATGCAACGTGCCCAAGCGCGGATGGATCAACGGCATCGGCGGTTGCCCGAATGTTGGTGGCATCTGCATCGGATGCACCATGCCGGGTTTCCCGGACAAGTTCATGCCGTTCATGGACGAGCCGCCAGGTGGCAAGCTCTCCAGCACCGCATCGAGCTTGTACGGGACCGTGATCCGCAGCCTGCGGGGAATCACGGGGCGCACCCTCGATAAGGAGCCGCGCTGGCGGCACACGGGCACTGAACTCACCACCGGAGCCCGCCGCACCTGGTAGGTCAGCTACCCAGGTCGCCGCGCGTCCCATTCTCACTTCTGACAAAGAGCCCTCGGGCGGAGAGCGGTATTTGCGATGACAACCATCATTCCCGAGCCGACAACATCCAAGCGGGAGCCCGGCCAGCTCGTCGAAATGGCGTGGGACCCGATCACCAGGATCGTCGGCAGCCTCGGCATCTACACCAAGATCGATTTCGAGAACAAGGAAGTCGTCGAGTGCCACAGCACGTCGTCGATCTTCCGCGGCTACTCGATCTTCATGAAGGGCAAGGATCCCCGCGACGCCCACTTCATCACCAGCCGCATCTGCGGTATCTGCGGCGACAACCACGCCACCTGCTCCTGCTACGCGCAGAACATGGCCTACGGCGTCAAGCCGCCGCATCTGGGCGAATGGATCGTCAACCTGGGCGAGGCCGCGGAATACATGTTCGACCACAACATCTTCCAGGAGAACCTGGTCGGTGTGGACTTCTGCGAGAAGATGGTCGCCGAGACCAACCCGAGCGTGCTCTCACTGGCCGAGAAAACTCCGGCGCCACACGCCGATGCGCACGGGTACAAGACGATCGCCGACATCATGCGCTCGCTCAACCCGTTCAGCGGCGAGTTCTACCGCGAGGCGCTTGTGGTCAGTCGCTGGACGCGAGAGATGTTCTGCCTCATGGAGGGTCGCCACGTGCACCCGTCCACGTTGTACCCCGGCGGCGTCGGCACCGTGGCGACCATTCAGCTGATGACCGACTACATGACCCGGCTCATGCGCTATGTCGAGTTCATGAAGAAGGTCGTGCCCATGCACGACGACCTGTTCGACTTTTTCTACGACGCGCTGCCCGGCTACGAGAAGGTCGGATTGCGCCGCACCTTGCTCGGCTGCTGGGGCTCCTTCCAGGACCCCGACGTGTGCAATTTCGAATACAAGGACATGGAGCGCTGGGGTAACGCGATGTTCGTCACCCCGGGCGTCGTGGTTGACGGCAAGCTGGTCACCCATTCGCTGGTGGACATCAACCTCGGCATCCGGATCCTTTTGGGTAGTTCGTATTACGACGACTGGACCGACCAGGAGATGTTCGTCAAGACCGATCCACTGGGCAACCCGGTGGACCGGCGTCACCCGTGGAATCAGCACACCAACCCGCATCCGCAGAAGCGGGAGTTGGACGGCGGCAAGTACAGCTGGGTGATGTCGCCGCGCTGGTTCGACGGCAAGGATCACCTGGCGCTGGACACCGGCGGGGGACCGCTGGCCCGGCTATGGTCGACGGCCCTGGCCGGGCTGGTCGACATCGGCTATGTCAAGGCGACCGGCACCAGCGTGAAGATCAACCTGCCCAAGACCGTCCTCAAGGGTCCGGTCGAATTCGAGTGGAAGATCCCGAAGTACGGCAGCAACACCATCGAACGCGACCGCGCCCGGACCTACTTCCAGGCCTACGCGGCCGCGTGCGCACTGCATTTCGCCGAGAAGGCGCTGGCGGAGATCCGCGCCGGGCGCACCAAGACCTGGGAGAAGTTCGATGTCCCCGACGAGGGCATCGGCTGCGGCTTCACCGAGGCGGTCCGCGGAGTGCTCAGCCACCATATGGTGATCCGGGACGGCAAGATCGCCAACTACCACCCGTACCCGCCCACGCCATGGAATGCCAACCCGCGCGACAGCTTTGGCACCCCGGGCCCCTACGAGGACGCGGTACGGGGGCAGCCGATCTTCGAGGAGAACAACCGGGAGAACTTCAAGGGCATCGACATCATGCGCACGGTGCGCAGCTTCGATCCGTGTCTGCCGTGCGGCGTGCACATGTATCTGGGGAACGGCAAGACCCTGGAGAGAGTGCACACTCCGACCCAGTCGCCCGCCGGGGAGTGACACATGGCGGATCGCCCGACCACCCCCGCGGAACTCCCCGACAACGACGCGCAGTGGCGCACGGCGGGCGATCGAATCCAGACGCTGCTGGATTCGTGCGCGACGGGAGGGGCGGTCGCGTACGAACGCGCACAGCAGCTGGTCCGGGAGGTAGTCGGGCTGTACGGTGCCGGGCTGGAACGGATCATGCTGATAGCCGGGGATCCCGGTTTGACCGAGCGGCTGGCCACCGACGACCTGGTGGCCAGCCTGCTCCTGGTCCACGGCCTACATCCGCACGACGTGCGCCGGCGGGTCTCGGATGCGCTGGACCGGGTGCGCCCCTACCTGGGCTCGCACGGCGGCGATGTGGATCTGCTCGAGGTCACCGACGACACCGTGCGATTGGCCTTCACCGGGAGCTGCAAGAGCTGTCCGTCGTCGGCGGTGACGCTGGAGCTGGCGGTCGAGGACGCGGTTCGGGCGGCCGCGCCTGAGATCTCCGCTATCGAGGTGGTCGCGGCTCAGCCTGCCGCGCCCAGCGGCCTCATTCCTGCCGAATCGCTGCTGGCACGGATGCATCCGCCAGGCTCGGCCTGGCACCCGGTGCCCGAACTCACCCAGCTGGAGCCCGGCGAGGTCGCGGGGTTCGTGGTGTCGGACACCACGCTGCTGGTGTGCCGGGTCGGCGACCAGACGCTGGCCTACCGCGACCATTGTCCGGTGTGCGATGACTCGCTGGCGGGCGCACAACTGCATGAGACACTCCTGGACTGCCCGCGCTGCGGCACCCGCTTCGACGTGGTGCGCGCAGGCGCCGGCCCGGATGGCGCGCACCTCGAGCCTCTGCCCATGCTGCCCCGCGACGGCGTGCCGTCGGTCGCACTGCGAGAGCCGCTGGGAGCGAGCACATGACGACTCCGTATGACGTCCTGGCCCGCATCCGAAGTAGCCGTGCTCCCGAGCCGACTGGCGAGCGGTGTGAAATGTGCTCCGAGTTCATCGCCGAAGAGCATCAGCACGTGGTGAATGTGGCTGGCCGGCAGCTGATGTGCGTCTGCCGCGGCTGCTACCTGCTGTTCACCGACAACGACGCCGAATTGCGCTACCGGGCGGTGCCGGACCGGTATCTGGCGTTCCCGGATTTCGCACTGGACCGCGGCACGTGGGAGGCACTGCAGATTCCGGTGGGCGTGGCGTTCTTCTTCACCAACTCCGACCTCGGGCGCACGGTGGCCTTCTACCCCGGCCCTGCCGGGGCATGCGAATCCGAACTGGACCTCGACGCCTGGAACGCCCTGCGCGCCGCCGACTCGCGGGCGCGCCTGCCGCTCGCCGATGTGGAGGCGCTCCTGGTCAGGGTTCCCGAGACCGATGGCTCCGCTGACGGGCAAGT
The DNA here is from genome assembly GCF_900157365.1 of Mycobacterium numidiamassiliense. Lineage (GTDB taxonomy): Bacteria > Actinomycetota > Actinomycetes > Mycobacteriales > Mycobacteriaceae > Mycobacterium > Mycobacterium numidiamassiliense. The sequence continues at coordinate 4,340,554 of NZ_FUEZ01000004.1, forward strand.
CACCGAGCCGCAGAGCTATCTGGTACCCATTGATGCCTGCTACGAGTTCGTCGGCCGGTTGCGCACGCTGTGGCGGGGCTTCGACGGAGGACAGCAGGCGCGGGAATTCATCGACGGCTTCTTCGCCCGGATCGCGGCCCGCGCGGCGGAGACAGCCCGATGAACGGGCAACCGCCGGGTCTGACCTTCACCGTTGTCGACGTGGCTCCCGAACCGTACAGCGTCAGCCCGGTGCTCACCGCCCGCATCGCCATCGGCACCGACGAACCGGTACACGCCATCGCGTTGCGGTGCCAGGTCCGGATCGAACCGTCGCGGCGTTCCTACTCCGACGACGAGGCGGCCGGGCTGACCGACCTATTCGGGCCCCGCGAACGCTGGGCGTCGACCCAGCGCACCTTTCTCTGGCAGCACTGCACCGCGCTGGTGGCGGGATTCACCGAGAACACCACCACTCCGCTTGCGCTGGACTGCACCTACGACTTTGAGGTCGCTGCCGCCAAATATCTGCATGCGCTGGGTGACGGTGCACTGCCACTTCAATTCCTCTTCAGCGGAACCATATTCGTCAAGTCCGACCGCGGCTTCTCGGTTCGGCAGGTGCCCTGGGACTGCGAGTCTCGCTACGACATGCCCGTCGCGGTGTGGCACGACCTGATCGCACAGCACTATCCGAACGCCGGGTGGGTGCGGCTGAGCCACGACACCATGGCTGCGCTCGCCGGCTATAAGTCGGCGCAGGGGCTGCTCGATCTCGACCATGCCATCAGCGCGCTGCTCGATGCCGAACGGGAGGCGGCGCGGTGACCTCTTCAAGGGCGTCGAGGTGGGACCATACCCGCGCGGTCGCCGACGCGGTGCTCTACGAAGGCTACTTGCTGTACCCGTACCGCGCCACCTCGAGTAAGAACCAATCACGCTGGCAGTTCGGCGTTTTGGGGCCACCGGGCGCGGCGACCGCAGGCCTGGGCGAAGACGACTCCCTGGCGGCGCAATTCCTGGTCGACGGGGCCCAGGCGATCACGCTGGTGGTGCGGTTCCTGCAGCTGCAGCGCCGCCAGGCGCAATGTCAACTCGCCGAAGTCGGTTTTGCGCCCGTCGCCGAACTGACCACACCGGCCGGGTCCTGGCTGACCTGGGACGAAGCCGTCGAGTGCGAGAGGCCCTTCGGCCCTATCGCACTCGACGGGCAGCGGCACACACTTCCGGTGGTGGCGGACAGTGCCATCGATATCGAGTTCGTGGACGGCGGGCGCTTGGTCCGCGAACGTCGGGAGGTGCGGGGCGAACTGACGGTCAGCAGCGAGACCGACGCCGGGCTGCACCGGGTGTCGATCCACATCGGCAACATCGGCGTTGCCGCCGCCGATAAGGATGACGCCATCACCCGTTCGATGATCGGAACCCATGTCATCGCCGAAGTCGTTGGGGGCCGGTTTGTCTCGCTCCTCGAGCCGCCGCCCGGCGCCGTTGACGCGGCGTCGCGGTGTAACCAGTACCGCTGCTTCCCCGTGCTGGGCGGTCCGCCCGGCGCTGACGACATGCTGCTCGTCTCACCGATCATTCTCTACGACCACCCCGAGGTCGCCGAACAAACCAATGCAGCCCTGTACGACTGCACGGAGATCGACGAGATCCTGACCCTGCGTGTGATGACGATGACGGACGAGGAGAAGGCCCAGGCGCGGGCCACCGACCCGCGGGCCGCGCAGATCATCGACCACTGCGACGCCATGTCGCCCGATGCCATGGCGCGCCTGCACGGGGCGCTTCGGGATCCTCATCGGCCCCCGATGGGGCTGATCCCGGAGATTCCCGAGGGCGTCGATTGGTGGGACCCGATGGCCGACAACGCTGTTCGTCCCGAGATCGACGCGGTGCTGGTGAACGGAGTCCGAGTTGCACGCGACAGCCGGGTACGGTTGCGGCCCAAGCGCAACGCCGACGCCCAAGACATCTTCGTCGCGGGCAAGACCGCGCGGGTCACGTCGGTTCACGAGGACGTCGAGGGCAACAAGCACGTCGGGGTGGTCGTCGACGACGACCCGGCCGCCGACCTGCACGAATGGTATGGCCGCTATCTGTACTTCTCCCCCGACGAGATCGAGCCCCTGCAGGTCGCAGAACCCACAACAAATCCCTGAAAGGAGTTCGACATGGAGGTCTTGGGTTGGATATTCATCGCCCTCATCGCTTTGGTGGCCGGGGTCGGGCTGGCGTTGGGACTGGTATCGCTGCCGGATGCCCGCCGCTACCTCAGACTGAGGCGGATGTAGCCATCTCGGACAATCCGATGGCAGCACGCATCCTGGTGGCCGGGATCGGCAACATATTCCTGGGGGACGACGGGTTCGGCTCCGAAGTCGTCCGTAACGCCGACATCTCACACGACGATCCGAGTGTCCGGGTCATCGATTACGGCATCGCAGGCATGCACCTGGCCTACGACCTACTCGAGCACTGGGACACGCTGGTGCTCGTCGACGCGGTGCCCAGCCGCGGCACACCCGGCGCGTTGCATATCTTCCAAGCCGACCACGACACCGACGAATCAAGTTCAGCCGCAGCCGGTCTGGATGCGCACGGCATGGATCCGGCGGCGGTGTTCGCCAGCCTGCGGGCGCTGGGCGGCAGTCCGCCCTACACGGTGGTCGTCGGGTGTGAGGCGGGCAGCGTCGAAGAAGGCATGGGGCTCACCGAACCGGTGGCCAACGCCGTTCCCCGGGCCGCGAGAGCGGTCGAGGAGATCGTGGCGGCACTGCAAATGCCCTCGGCCGCATTGTCGATGGGCGAGGAGTGCTGAGTCATGTGCCTTGGAATCCCCGGTCAAGTGATCAGGATGCTGGACGGTTACGAGGGTCAGCTGGCGCTGGTCGACGTCGCCGGCCAGCAGCGCAAGGTCAACGTCGGTATGTTGCCGGAAGAGACATTCGTGCAAGGTGACTGGGTGATCATCCATATGGGATTTGTGGTCGAGAAGACCGACCAGGCCGGAGCCGAGCAGGCCATGGCCGGTCTGCAACTCATGGGCCGGGGCACCACCGATCCGACGTTCAGCCCCGAGGGCGGCTGAGATGACCGACGCCTCCCTGATGTTGCAGTCGGGCCGCGCCGATACGGTTGTCCGGCAGCACTTTACCGTGACCGGTGTCGTGCAGGGGGTTGGCTTTCGTCCGTTTGTCTATCGCCTCGCCAGGGAGCTCGACCTGGCCGGATTGGTCGGAAACGATTCCGGTGCAGTCTTTCTCGAAGTGCAGGGTAAGCCGGTACGGGTTGCGGAATTCGCTCGCCGGCTGCGTGCCGATGCCCCGCCACTGGCCCGGATCAGCACCGTGCGCGTGACCGACTTGGCGCCGGATCAGGGCTGGGGAACCGACTTTCGGATCGTGGCCAGTCAGAAAATCACCGGTGCGGCCACGCCGATTCCGCCTGACATCGCCGTCTGCGACGCGTGTGTGGCCGAGTTGTTCGACCCGTACAACCGCCGATACCGGCATCCGTTCATCACCTGCACGAACTGTGGACCGCGGTTCACCATCATCGCGGCATTGCCGTACGACCGCCCGGCCACCACCATGTCGTCATTCGCCATGTGTGAGCGGTGCGCTGCTGAATACCACGATCCCGCCGACCGCCGGTTCCACGCGCAGCCGATCGCCTGCCCTGAGTGCGGGCCGTCGCTGTGGTTCGACTCGCGGGCCGGGGGCCGGGTCGACGGAGCAGACGCCGCGCTGGCCGCGACCCAACGAGCCCTGGCGGCCGGTGCGGTGGTCGCCATCAAGGGAATCGGCGGCTACCACCTGGCCTGCCGCGTCGACGACGAGACGGCGGTCGGTGCGGTACGGGCACGAAAGATGCGGGGCGCCAAGCCCTTGGCCATCCTGGTCCGTGACCTCGCCGTCGCCCGCCGCTATGCCGGCATCGACGACACCGAGGCCGCTGTGCTGTCGGGTGTTGCCCGCCCCATTGTGTTGCTGCGCCGCCGCGCGGACGCTCCGGTCGCCGAGGCGCTGGCCCCCGGCAGCCCGCTGCTCGGACTGATGCTGCCTTACTCCCCCATTCATCACCTGTTGCTGGCGGCCGTGCCCGGCACGGCCGGGCCGGTGCCCGATGCGCTGGTGCTGACCAGCGCCAACCGCTCTGACGAACCGATCTGCTTCACCGACGACGACGCCCGGCTGCGGCTGCCGGAGCTCTGTGACGCCGTGCTCGACCATGATCGACCGATCCACGTGCCCTGTGACGACTCCGTGGTGCGCGTTGTCGACGGCGAGGAACTGCCGATCCGCCGGTCCCGGGGCTATGCGCCGCTGCCGGTCGAGATGGGGCCCGGGGGGCTGAGCGCGCCCGCGGTGCTAGCGGTCGGGGGCGAACTCAAGAATACGTTCTGCCTCACCGACGGCTCGCGCGCCTACATGTCCGGACACATCGGTGACATGGCCACCATGGAGACGTTGGGCGCGTTCGAACGCGCAGTCGGCCAACTCGGCGAAATGCGCTGTCGGCCAACCCGCTTGGCTGCCGATCTGCATCCGGGGTATCACACTCGACTCTGGGCGGAACGTCACACCGGCGATCGACCGCTGGACCTCGTTCAACATCACCACGCACATGTGGTGTCGCTGCTGGCCGAACACGGACGCATCGGTGAACCCATCGTCGGGGTGGCCTTCGACGGCACCGGCTACGGCTGCGACGGGACAGTCTGGGGCGGTGAGGTTCTCACGCTCGGTCCCGATAGCCACCGTTTCGTACGCGCCGGCCACCTGTTGGCCGCGCCGCTGGCGGGCGGGGACGCTGCCGTGCGCAACCCTTGGCGGATGGCGCTGTCCCAGTTGTGGATGGCAGACATCGACTGGACGCCGGATCTGGCACCGGTCGCGGCGGCGGCACCAGACGAATTACGGCTCATTCGTTCGCAATTCGAGAGCGGCACCGGATGCGTGCCGTGCTCGAGCATGGGCCGGCTGTTCGATGCTGTCGCCTCGCTGCTGGGGGTACGGCATCGGATCGATTACGAGGGTCAGGCCGCCATCGAACTCGAGGCTTTGGCCGAGTCGGCCACAGACACTCATCGCACGCTGCTGCCGTCACTGCCGCTGTTGGTGCGGTCCGACGGGGTCATCGATCCGGCCACGATGGTGCAAACTCTGGTGTCGGCGTTGTATGCGGGCACGCCTGCGGCGCTGCTGGCCGCCGCATTCCACCGGGCGGTCGCAACAGCGGTCGCCGAGCTGGTTTCCCAGGTGGCCGGCGCGGTGCGGCTGGTAGGCCTGACCGGCGGCGTCTTCCAAAATGCGCTGCTGTTGCGCGAATGCCGTAATAACCTGCAAATGAAGGGATTCGAAGTTTTGACCCATCGTAGGGTGCCACCCAATGACGGCGGCCTGGCGCTGGGCCAGGCGGCGATCTCGATGCTGATCGCACTCGGGGAGGCGCAGACGTGACGGCCACGACCGCGATCGACCGCGGGCTGAGCACCGAGCTGGCCTCGGATCTGGCCACTGACTTGGCCGCCGCAGCCTTCACGCTGGCCAAGCGATTCGCGGCGGGCGCCACCATGTGGTCGATTGCCCCGTCGTGGGAGCCGCATGCGCTGCATATCGCGGTCGAGTTCGTGCATCCGGTGATCATGGGTAAGCGAGCCTTGCCCGCGGTGGCGCTGACCGGACCCGACCTGGTCGACTTGGTGCGAGTGTCGGTGCGGCCCGGCGACATTGTGGTCGCAGTCTCCGGTGCGGACGACCCGGACGTTCGGTCGGTGATGCGCCGCAGCCCGGCATGGGGAGCCACCACAATATGGATCGGCAGCGGCGAACGACCCCGGATGGGTTTGGCCGATCATGTGCTATGGCTTGATGATCCGGACCCCCGAGTGCCCGCCACGGGTGGCTTCGTGTTGTTCTATCACCTGTTGTGGGAGCTGACCCACGTCTGTTTCGAGCACTCCGGATTGCTCAAACCCGAAGGCGCCGAACCGGTTTGCATCACCTGCAGCGACGAGGGACGGCTAGGCGAAGTGGTGACGGCATCGATTAGCGGTCAAGCCGCGGTCCGTACCGCACGGGGCGTCGAGGACGTCGTGACAACGTTGATCGACCCGGTTGGCGCGGGTGAGCTGGTGCTGGTGCACGCCGGCACCGCAATCAGCCGCCTCGGCGACGAAGAAGTGGGGCTTGCATGAGTCACGACGAGCCGACCGGCTTCCTGTACCCCTTCATCGACGCCGAGGAAGACCTGAAGGACGGCGCAACCGCATCGCTGCTGGCCGACTTGGCCGCGTCGGCGCAGGCCAAAGCATCCGAAAGCCTGGCGTTGCGGCGCTCGACACTGGAAGCCAACGCTGATCTGGTGAACCGGGCCGCCATCGAGATGGCCCGCCGCTTCGAGGCGGGCGGGCGCTTGTTCACCTTCGGAAATGGTGGCAGCTGCACCGATTCCACCACGTTGGCGCGGCTGTTCGCCCGACCGCCGCTAAACACACCGCTCCCAGCGTGGTCGCTGAACGACGATCCGGCGATCGTGACCGCCCTGGGCAACGACGTCGGGTTCGAGCTGGTGTTCGCCCGGCAGCTGATCGCCCGGGCGCGGGCCGGCGACATCGCCGTCGCCATGTCGACCAGCGGCAATTCGCCCAACCTGCTCACGGCCCTGGCCGAAGCGCGACAACGCGGCCTGTACACCATCGGTTTCGCCGGCTACGACGGTGGCGCCTTCGCGAATAACCCAAACGTAGACGCCTGCTTCGTGGTTCGTTCGCAAAGTGTGCACAGGATTCAGGAATCGCAGGCCCTGCTGGGCTATCAGCTGTGGCTGGCGGTCCATTCGCACGATCAAGCCGTGGGGGCCGCATGAGCACGCCGGCAGGCGACTACCTGTCGTCGGGGCCGCGATTCGCCGAAGGTGAGGTGATCGAGCGGATCGAGTCGTTCCGCAGGCGCCGTCCCCGGTTGCTCGACGACCATGTGACGCTGGCCCACGGCGCCGGCGGGAAGGCCGCGGCGGCGTTGGTGGACGCGGTATTCATGGAGGCATTCCGCAATCCGGCGCTGGAGCAGCTGGGCGACGGCGCGGTCCTGACGTTGCCCAGCGGCGAACGCCTGGCGATGTCCACGGATTCATTTGTGGTGCAGCCCAGGCGTTTTCCCGGCGGCTCCATCGGCGAACTGGCTGTCCACGGCACCTGCAACGACCTCGCCATGGCCGGTGCCGTGCCCACCTGGATTTCGGCGGCATTCGTGATCGAAGAAGGATTCCCGATCGCCGAATTGAAGGACATCGTCGCCGATATGGCGGCCGCGGCGGCCCAAGCGGGCGTCCAGATCGTCACCGGCGACACCAAGGTGGTGCCCAGGGGGGCCGCCGACGGCCTGTTCGTCACCACCGCTGGAACAGGTGTCATTCCCCCGGAACGCACGCTGTCGGCGCAGTCGGTGCGCGCTGGTGACAAGGTGCTGTTGTCCGGGTCGATGGGCGATCACGGCATGGCCGTGATGCTCGCCCGGGGAGACTTGGCGCTCGAGGCCGATATTCGCTCCGACACCGCCTGCCTGAGCCCGCTGGTCGAACTGCTGATGGCGGCCGCACCGTCCACCCGCTGGCTGCGCGATGCGACCCGGGGCGGCGTGGGCACCGTGTGCAACGAGTTGGCCCAATCCTGCGGTCTCGGGGTGGTGCTCGTAGAGCAGCGACTACCAGTGCGACCCGTGGTGAACGGCGCCTGCGAATTGCTCGGCATCGATCCCCTCTACGTCGCCAACGAAGGCAAGTTCGTCGCCGTCGTCGCACCGGAGGAGGCCGAAGCCGCCCTCGCCGCGTTGCGATCGCATCCACTGGGCGCCGACGCAGCCGAAGTGGGCGAGATCGTCACCGAACCGGCGGAAACTGTCGTGTTGCGTACCGGCTTCGGTGGCACCCGGATCGTCGACATGCTCGTCGGCGACCCGCTGCCCCGAATCTGCTGAAGGGAGATGAACTGACATGTGCCTTGGGATTCCGGGCCGGATCGTTGAGATCACCGATCCTGCCAACTATCTGGCGAAGGTCGACGTCAGCGGCGTGCAGCGCACGATCAGCGTGCGGCTGTTGGAAGACGAGCTGCCAGGACCGGACGACTGGGTGCTGGTCCACGTGGGGTTCGCGATGGCCAAGATCGACGAAACCGAGGCGTTGCTCACCCTGGCCGCCATCAAGAAACTCGGGGATGCCTACGCCACCGAAGTGGCGGCGTTCGACTCCTCGGCCATCGTCTGACAGTGAGGGAACGCAATGAAGTTCGTTGACGAATTCCGTGATCCGGCCGCGGCCCGCAAACTCATGGTCGCCATCGAGCACCTGGCCGCCGCCGGCCCAGAACACTTCAAGTTCATGGAAGTCTGCGGCGGTCACACCCACACCATCTACCGCCACGGCATCGAACACCTGCTGCCCGACAACGTCGAGCTGGTGCACGGCCCAGGCTGCCCGGTCTGCGTGATCCCGATGGGCCGCATCGATGACGCGATGTGGCTGGCCGGCCAACCCGACGTGATCTTCACCTGCTTCGGCGACATGATGCGCGTACCCGGATCAGCCGGCAGCCTATTGGATGCCAAGGCGCGCGGCGCCGACGTGCGATTCGTCTACTCCCCGCTGGATGCGCTGAAGATCGCCATCGACAACCCCGACAAGAGCGTGGTGTTTTTCGCCATCGGTTTCGAGACCACTGCACCGTCAACCGCGGTCACGCTGGTGCGGGCGCGCGAGCTGGCGCTGCCCAATTTCAGTGTGTTCTGCAACCACGTCACGATCGTGCCACCGATCAAGGCCATCCTGGAGTCACCCGATCTGCGGCTGTCCGGCTTCATCGGGCCCGGGCACGTATCGACGGTGGTGGGCAATCGGCCGTACCGGTTCGTGCCGGACGTTTACCGAAAGCCGTTGGTAGTAGCTGGATTCGAGCCACTCGACATCCTTGCATCCGTCGCGATGCTACTGCGCCAGATCCGCGAGGGCCGCTGCGAGGTGGAAAACCAATACAAGCGGGTGGTGCCCGAGCACGGCAATCCGGCCGCGCTGGCGTTGATGGGCAAGGTGTTCGCGTTACGTCCGCACTTCGAATGGCGCGGCCTGGGCTTCATCTCACAAAGCGCGCTGCGACTGCACGACGACTTCGCCGAGTTCGACGCCGAGCTACGGTTCGCCATGCCCGGTGTGCGCGTCGCGGACCCGAAGGCCTGTCAATGCGGTGAGGTGCTCAAAGGTGTGCTAAAGCCTTGGGAATGCAAGGTTTTCGGAACCGCCTGCACACCAGAAACGCCGATCGGGACGTGCATGGTGTCTCCCGAGGGCGCCTGTGCGGCCTACTACAACTTCGGCCGCCTGCACCGCGACGCCGCCAAGTTGGTGGGGCAGTCTGGACGGGTGTGACACATGTCGGTGTCTGATTCGCCAGGCACCCGGGGCGTGGAGATGTTCGCCCGCTACGCCTACGCGCCCAACGCGTTGGGCTACTGCGGTCCTCCACTGGGAGCCACCTTTCGCGACGGATCGGTTGACGACGTGCGCAGTGCCGCAACCAGATTTACGGGGGCCTGGCCCTATCTGCGTGTGCTGTCGGCACTGACCGGTATCGGCGACCCGCTGGACTACCGGCTGGTCGAGTCGTATTGGCTCGGCGGCGGTGTCGGCACCCATATCGACCCGACCGATTTCGTCGAGGCGTTGCTGAGCATCATCGGCCCGCAGGCGAGCCGCTACTGGTCGCATTTGTCCGCGGATCTGGCCTGCGAGGCGGCGGCTAACCACTGCTTTCACGTGTTCGGCGTCTACCCGTGGACACGCTTCCTTGGCCGGGGCATGGACGAGCATCCGATGAACGTGTTGGACAGTTGCCGGATCACTTGGGGCACAGTTGCTTCCCGTGCCGGCGATGAGATTGAGGTCATCTGCCGACGGCTCGTTTGGGACGGCCTGGCGCTCGCGTTGTCCGAGCCTGCCGTGCGCATGCTCGAGGTCTGGGGAGACGGCTATAGCGCGGTGCCCGACGTGGCGGTCGGTGATGAGGTCGCAGTCCACTGGGGCCGGCTGTGTGGCCGGCTGAGTGCGGAGCAGGTTAGGGCGCTCGCAGACAGCACCGACCGGCAACTGCGGGTGACCAACCGACGGCTGGCGCACGTCTGAACGCGTGTCAGACTGACCCCATGTCTGGTTCAGCGCCGGCTTCGATCTGCGACGTGCTGCCCGCCGCGGCCGCACTGCTCGGGATGCCGGGTGCGGTCGACCGACTGGGGTTGACGGAATCGCTTGTGGAGCAGGTTGATCGCGTCGCGGTCATCCTCGTCGACGGAATGGGCTGGCACCTGTTACCGGAGTTGGCCGCCCACGCGCCGCTGCTGGCCTCGGTGCTCGCCGGTGGCGCCGGACGGCTGAGCGAACTCGTCTGCACCTTCCCGTCGACCACGCCCAGCAGCCTGGTCTCGCTGGGCACGGGCGCGCAGCCGGGCGAGCACGGCGTGCTGGGCTTCACCCTCAACGTCCCCGGCACCGACCGGGTACTCACCCATATCGCATGGCGCGACGACCCGGCGCCTACCGAATGGCAGCCGCTGCCAACCTGGTTCGGGCGGCTGAACCAACACGGGTTCGGTGCCCGGGCGGTGCTGCCGTCGGCGTTCATCGGCAGTGGGCTGACCGACGCGGCCTACCGCGGCGCCGCGTTTCGCCCGACGCAGCCGAGCGACGACTACGCCGGCGTCCTCGCCGACGAGCTGCTCGCGGGGCCAGGGCTGGTGTACGGCTACATCGCCGACCTGGACACCGCGGCGCATCTCTTCGGTATCGGAACGCCGCGCTGGCACGAGGCGGCTGTCCGGGTCGATACGTTGCTGACCCGGCTGCTCGACGCGCTGCCCCCGGACGCGGCGCTGCTGGTGACCGCCGACCACGGCGGACTCAACGTGCCCGCCGATGCTCGCGTCGACCTCGACGCCGACCCGCGGCTGGGCGACGGAATCCGGGTGGTCGCCGGTGAGCCCCGGGTTCGCTACCTGCACACCGAGCCGGGCGCCGCCGCCGACGTGCAGGCCACCTGGATCGCCTTGCTGGACGGGCGGGCCCGGGTCTACAGCCGCGAGCAGGCGGTCGCCACCGGGATGTTCGGGCCGGTCAGCCCGCGCCATCTGGCGCGGCTCGGCGACGTCGTCGTCGTGTGCACCGGCGATTCGGCCGTCCTGGCGACCGCCCACGAGCCCCCGGAAGCCGCCCGCCTCATCGGTTTTCACGGCGCAGCCACCGACGCCGAAATGGCGATCCCGTTGATCGCCTTCACGCCCTCGTGAATCCACACGGGACTTTGACCGTATTCACAGCTCGCTTCAGGCAGCGCCCCAGTGAGGTGCTATACAGTCGGGCGCACTGTGAGGTATCGCGGCGCTGATCGGATTCGGCGATGGCAGTCAGCCATCGCGATTGCCGCAGCGCTGGGCCTGTTCACCGCGGTCGTCGTCGGATGGGCCTCACGGGAGACGGCCGTGGCCGGGGTCGCACTTCCGGCGCCGCGGTCCCACCACGCCAGTGAGCAAGCCGACGTCGCGAGCCAGCATCTTCACAGCGATTCACCGCTGGATCACCAGTCCACCAAGACGGCGTGGCTGACCCGTGAGCGACCGCCGACGTGGCCGCGCTTGTCACCGGTCTCGGTCTGGTCGCCGCTGCCTGGTTCGCTTGCCACCTCGGGTGTCCCACCCGATATCGCACGCTCGACTGCGCCCGCGGCCATGCGGGCCAATCGAGATACGTTGACCCAGTTCTGCATCGCCCGTCTCTGATCGGTCGGCTGCGGGCCACCAGTGTGCCCACGCAACCGTCACCGCGTAGGTGTGTAACCCCTGCGTCTATGTCATCAGGGAAGGGTGAGGCAGCCAGCAATGAATTTCGCGACGATACCGCCGGAGATCAGCTCCGGGCGAATGTTTGACGGTCCCGGCTCGGGGTCGATGATCGAGGCCGTCACGGCCTGGGAAAAGTTGGCCATCCGGCTGTGCACCGCGGCGGCGGACTACCGGGGGGTGACCTCGAAGCAGGCGGTGCGCCAGGGTGGCCCGGAGCTGACGGCCATGGCCGAGGCCACGGCCCCCTACATCGAGTGGCTCGACGGCGCCGCCGCGCTGGCGCAGCACGCGGCGGCGCAGGCCAGGGCCGCCGCGACGGCGTACGACACGGCGCTGGCGGCGATGGTGCCCCCGTCGATGATCGCGGACAACCGCGGGCGACGAAAGTCGTTGGCCAAGAACAATTGTCTGGGCCAGGCCAGCCAGGCGATCGCGGCGATCGAGGCTTGCTACGAGCGGATGTGGGTCCGCGACGTCGTGGCGATGTACGCCTACGCCGGCGCCGCCGCCGATGCCTCGACGATAACGCCGTTCACCTCGCCGCCCGCCCCGGATGAGGGTGCTTCGGCGCCCCGCACCTGGGTGCTCAGATCGGCACCGGAGCTCGTCTGCGCCGGGCACACCGTGATGACCGCCATTCCCGATGCGCTGCAACAGTTTTCCTCGTCACCCCGGGCGGCGCTGGACGCCTGTCTGTCCAAGGTGACGCCGTCCCTGTCGAAACTGAGTTCGCTGAGCGCGCCGACGGGGTTCGCGATCGACTACCTGAATCACCTCAACAAGGCGGCGGCGTTGCGATGGCTCTTGCCCGATCAGGGTGGTGCTCGCGGCCCGGAGGTCACCGCGCGGTTCGGTCGGGCGACGTCGATCGCGACGTTGTCGGTGCCGCGGGCCTGGTCGTCGGGTGCGGCCGCCGGGGCCGCGGGTGCGGCAGTCAGAGCGGGGTGACGTAGGCCGAGCTGATCCCTCCGTCGACCAGGAAAGTCGACGCCGTGATGAAGGACGCGTCGTCACTGGCCAAAAACGCTACGGCCGCGGCGATTTCGTCGGGCTCGGCGAAGCGCCCGATCGGCACATGGACCAGCCGGCGCGCGGCCCGCTCGGGGTCCTTGGCGAAAAGTTCCTGCAGCAGCGGGGTATTGACCGGTCCGGGGCACAGCGCGTTGACGCGGATGCCTTGCCGCGCGAATTGCACGCCCAGCTCCCGCGACATGGCCAGCACCCCGCCCTTGGAGGCGGTATAGGAGATCTGCGACGTCGCCGATCCCAGCACCGCGACGAACGACGCGGTGTTGATGATCGCCCCCTTCTGCGCGGGCACCATGTGCCGCAGCGCCGCCCGGCAGCACAGGTACACCGAGGTCAGGTTGACGTGTTGCACCCGGTGCCACGCGTCCAGGCCGGTGTTTTCGATCAGGTCGTCGTCGGGTGGCGAGATGCCGGCGTTGTTGAAGGCGATGTCGACCGAGCCGTAGGTGTGCGCCGCCGCATCGAACAGCGCGTTGACCGCGTCCTCATCGGAAACATCCACCGGCACAAATAAACCCGATAGCTCCTCGGCCGCGGCTGTTCCGCTGTCGCCGTCGATGTCGCCGACGACGATCGTCGCGCCTTCGGCGTGCATCCGTCGCCCGGCGGCCAAACCGATGCCGCTGCCGCCGCCGGTGATGACTGCCACCCGGCCGGCCAATCGCCGAGTGAGATCGATCGCCGCCACTAGCCCTCCTCGCGGATCGCGATGAACACGTTCTTGGTTTCGGTGAAATGCAACGGAGCGTCCGGGCCGAGCTCGCGGCCCAGGCCGGACTGCTTGAATCCACCGAACGGTGTGTTGAAGCGCACCGACGAGTGCGAATTCACGGACAGATTGCCGGATTCGATGGCCCTGCACACCCGCAGCGCGCGGGACAGATCGTCGGTCCAGATCGATCCCGACAGGCCGTACGTGGTGTCGTTGGCCAACGTGATGGCGTCGTGTTCGTCGTCGAATGCCAGCACGGTGACGACCGGGCCGAAGATCTCGTCGGTCACGCTGCGGTCGGTGCGTTGCGGCGTGAGAACCGTGGGCGGAAACCAGAAGCCACGCCCGGTAGGTGCTGTGCCGCGGAACGCGACCGGGGCGTCGTCGGGCACATAGGAGGCCACCTTATCGTGGTGCGCGGCCGACACCAGTGGGCCCATCTCGGTGTCGCGGGACGCGGGATCGCCGACCGCGACAGCCTTGACGGCGGGCTCGAGCAACTCCATGAACCGTTCGTAGACATTGCGCTGCACCAGGATTCGACTGCGGGCACAGCAGTCCTGGCCGGCGTTGTCGAACACCCCGTTGGGGGCGGTCGCCGCGGCGCGCTCCAGGTCGCAGTCGGCGAAGATGATGTTGGCGCTCTTGCCGCCCAGTTCCAGGGTCACCCGCTTGACCTGTGCGGCCGCTCCTGCCATCACTTTTTTGCCGACCGCCGTGGACCCGGTGAAGACGACCTTGCGCACACCCGGGTGGGTGACGAATCGCTCGCCGACCACCGGGCCCGTTCCCGGCAGCACCTGCAGCAGGTCTGGGTCCAGTCCGGCTTCGACCGCGAGCTCACCGAGTCGCAGTGTGGTGAGCGGTGTCCACTCGGCGGGTTTGACCAGCACGGCGTTGCCCGCGGCCAGGGCCGGGGCGATGCTCCAGGATGCGATCGGCATCGGGAAGTTCCACGGCGTGATCACGCCCACCACTCCCAGCGGCTCGTTGAAGGTGACGTCGAGTCCGTCTGCGACGGGAATCTGCTTGCCGGACAAGCGTTCCGGGCTACCCGCGTAGAACGTCAACACGTCACGGACGTGGCCGGCTTCCCACTCGGCCGACGCGATGGGGTGCCCCGAATTGGCGACCTCGAGCGCGGCCAGCTCGTCGGTGTGCGCGTTGACGGCGGCGGCGAACGCCCGCAACCCGGCCGCCCGCTGCGCCGGCGACGCCCGTGCCCAGCGCCGCTGGGCCGCCGCGGCCCGCGCCACCGCATCGTCGACCGCCGCGGCATCCAGATGCTCGACCGAGCGCAGCACGTCCTCGGTGGCGGGGTTGACCAGCTGCACGGCGCTCATCGGCTGCCGGCATAGGACCGGGCGGCGTCCACCACCGCGTGGAACAACCGAAGGTCGTCCAGGGTCTTCTCCGGATGCCATTGCACCGCAAGGACGAAATGGTCACCGGGCAGCTCCAGCGCCTCGACCACGCCGTCGCCGTCCCACGCGCTGACCGTCAGCGCATCGCCGACGGTGTCGATGGCCTGATGGTGATAGCAGGATGCGTCGGCCGACTCCCCGATCAGGCCGGCCAGCCGGGTGCCCGGCACGGTCCGCACCGGCAGCCGCGCGAAGACGCCGTTGCCGGCCCGATGTCCGTTGTGGCCCAAGACATCCGGCAGGTGCTGGTGCAGCGTGCCGCCGAATGCGACGTTGAGCACTTGCGCGCCGCGGCAGATGCCGAGCACCGGGAGCCGCCGGTCCAGGGCACCGCGCAACAGTGCGAACTCCCAGGCATCGCGGTTGGTGCGGGGTTCGTCGGTCGTCGGATGGGGCTGCTGGCCGTAGGCCGCGGGGTCGAGGTCATAGCCGCCCGTGATCACCAGCGCGTCCAGGCTGTCCAGGACCGCGCTGACGATCTCGTCGTCGACCGGCTGCGGCGGCAACAACACCGCGATGCCCCCGGCGGCGATGACGCCCGCGAAGTAATCCGCGGGCAGGTAGCCGGCGGAGACGTCCCAGATCCCGGTTCGCACCTGTTCCAGGTAACTGGTCAGGCCCACCACCGGGCGGTTCAGTGGCGATCGCAAGCGCGGCGTCGCCGGGCGCATGGGGGTACTCCCCAGCTTCGCGGGGAACCCACCCGCTTGCGGGGGAGGGTCGCCACCATCCGACCTAGAGGCGTTCAAACCCACGCATCCTCTCCCAATCGGTGACCGCCGCGTTGAACGCCGTCACCTCCACTCGCGCGTTGTTCAGATAGTGCGCGACCACGTCGTCGCCGAATGCTTCTCGCGCCAGCACCGACGCCCCGAACAGCCCCGCCTCCTCAGCCAGGGTGGTGGGCAGCCGTTCGACACCGGATGCCTCATAGGCGTTGCCCGCGTAGGGCTCCGGAAGCTCCAGGCCCTGCTCGATACCGTACAGCCCGCCCGCGATCAGTGCCGACACCGCAAGGTACTGGTTGACATCGCCACCGGCGACCCGGCATTCGACGCGCATGCCGCTGCCGTGACCGACCACCCGCAGGGCGCAGGTGCGGTTGTCCAGGCCCCAGGACAGCGCGGTCGGCGCGAAGCTGCCTTCGGCAAATCGCTTGTAGGAGTTGATGTTCGGCGCATAGAACAAGGTGAGCTCGCGCAGCGTGGCCAGCAGGCCCGCGACGAACCCGCGAAACGTCGACGACATGCCGTGCGGTCCGGCGTCGTCGGCGAACACGGCGGCACTCTTCTCAGAGCCCTCGCTCGCCCGCAAGGAGATGTGGATGTGGCAGCTGTTGCCTTCGCGCTCATCGTATTTCGCCATGAACGTCAGGCTTTTGCCGTGCTGGTCGGCGATTTCCTTGGCGCCGTTCTTGTAGATGGCGTGGTTGTCGCAGGTGATCAGCGCCTCGTCGTAGCGGAACCCGATCTCCTGCTGGCCGTTGTTGCACTCGCCCTTGACGGCCTCGAACCGCAGACCGGCCCCCTCCATACCCAGCCGGATATCGCGCAGCAGCGGGTCCATGCGCGTCGACGCCAAGATCGCGTAGTCGATGTTGTAGTCGCTGGCCGGGGTCAGGCCGCGGTAACCCTGGGCCCACGCCTGGCGGTAGGGCTCGTCGAACACGATGAACTCGAGCTCGGTGGCGACGTCGGCGGCCAGGCCCCGCTCGGCCAGCCGGGCGAGCTGGCGGCGCAGGATGGCCCGCGGCGCGACGCTGACCGCACTGCCGTCGGCCCAGCCCAGATCGGCGATCACCAGCGCCGTGCCGGGCAGCCAGGGAAGCAGCCGCAAGGTGCTCACGTCCGGCGTCATGACCATGTCGCCGTATCCGGTGTCCCAGCTCGACATGGAATACCCGGGCACCGTGTGCATTTCGACGTCGACCGCCAGCAGGTAGCTGCAACACTCGGCCCCATGGGCGGCCACCTCGTCCACGAAGAGCCGGGCCGACACCCGCTTGCCGGCGAGCCGTCCCTGCATGTCGGTGAACGCGACGATGACGGTGTCCACGTCGCCGATCCCAACCAGTTGCTCCAGCGCGGCTAACGACAAGCCCGCCGGACCCGATCCCGTTTCCTGGTGACCCATGACCCGCTAGTCAACCAGGCATTTACCAGGTGCTGGTGCGCAACACGATCTCGGCGGCCAGCTGCGCGGTCGACTCCTGCGCGTTGCGCCGGGCCAGCAGGTCAACCGTGCGGTATTCGGAGTACACGTACCGCTGGCTGTTGCGGGCCACGGTCCGCGCGGCCGGCGAGCTGACCAGCACGGTGGTGCCGACCTCGACCGGCGGGCAGTGTTCATCGCGAATGACGCCGTGCAGGTCGGCCACCCGCGGATGTCCACGGTCGACGACCACCAGGCCGACGAAGCGGCCCACCCTGGTCGCCGCGAGTTCCCAGGCGAGCTCACCGCCGGCCCGATCGCCGACGACCACCGCCCAGCTGATGCCCAGCGCGTCGAGAATGCCGACCACCGACTTGGGGGTCAGCCGCGGGTCGCGACCGATCACGACGGTCCGCAGCGACGCGGTATGCAGGCGCTCACACACGGCGTCGTAGGCAGCCGGCGGCCGGTCCTCGTCGGCCAGGATGACGACGACGACACCCTTGTCCGGGCCGCCGACACCCACCGGTACGGGGAAACCCTCGAGTGTGGTCATCATCGAAGTCACTAACGCACGCTACAGCGGATCGGCCTGGCAGTGCGAGGTTTGCGCCCGCTGCGCGGGGCGCAGCCGGCTCACCAGGTGCGGCCGTCGGGGCGGTGGGCCATCGAGCAGGCCAAGGACGGCGTCGACGTCGAGGTGGGCCGCCAGCAGGTCGGCGATCCGGTCGAGCTGGCCGTCGCGCCGCGCGACGACGTCGGTGTCGTCGGCGACCGTAAACCCGGTGCGGCCGGCCGCCTCGGCGACACCGGTAAGCCAGGCGCGCCGGAAGTCGTCGTTGTCGAGCAGGCCGTGCCAGTGCGTGCCGAAGACGGCACCGGACCTGACGCCCTGTGGTTCGGCGTCGACATCGAACCAGGCCGCCTCGCTCGACCGGGTGAGTTGGCCGTGGTGGATTTCGTATCCGGAAAGCGGCCGGTGCCAGTTGCGCAGCGTCTTGACCCGGCTGAAGACGATATCGGCGTCCAGCAGCCCCAGCCCCGCCACTTCCCCGCTGCCGGATTCGACGGTGTCCGTGATGCGCCGGCACAACATCTGCATTCCGCCGCAGATGCCCAGCACCGGCTTGCCGGCCCGGGCGTGCCCGACGATGGCGGCGACCAGGCCGCGATCGTGCAGCCAGGCCAGGTCGGCCACGGTGGCCTTGCTGCCGGGTAGCACGATCAGGTCGGCGTCGGCGGCGTCCGCGGGATCGGCGATCCAGCGGACCAGCACGCCCGGCTCGCAGGCGAGCGCCTCGACGTCGGTGGAGTTCGAGATGCGGGGCAGCCGGATGGCAGCCACCTTGAGCCATTCGTCGCCGCACGGCGGCGCCGGCGTGCCGACGACGCGGTGGGCAACCACCGACAGCGAGTCCTCGGCGTCCAGCCACAGCTCGTCGGCGTAGGGCAGCACGCCGTAGGTGGGGCGGCCGGTCATCTCGAGCAGTTGTCGCAGCCCGGGTTCCAGCAGCGCGGGGTCGCCGCGGAATTTGTTGACGACGAAGCCCGCGATCAGCGCCTGGTCCTCGGGTTCGAGCACCGCGACCGTCCCGAACAGATGAGCCAGCAGGCCACCGCGATCGATGTCGCCCACCAGGATCACCGGCAGATTCGCGGCCCTGGCCAATCCCATGTTCGCCAGATCTGTTGCCCGCAGGTTGATCTCGGCCGGCGAGCCGGCTCCCTCACAGATCACCGCATCGAATTCTTTACGCAGGCAGGATAATTCGTCGCTGACGATCGCCGCGAGCCGGTCGCGATGCTTGACATAGTCGGCCGCGGTGACCGAGTCGGCGACCTGTCCCTTGATCACCAGCTGCGACGTCCGATCACTGCCCGGCTTGAGCAGGATCGGGTTGAACCGCACCCTGGGCGCCAGCCCCGCCGCCCTGGCCTGGATCGCCTGGGCCCGGCCTATTTCGCCGCCGTCGACGGTGACCACCGAGTTGTTGGACATGTTCTGCGCCTTGAACGGCGCGACCCGGATTCGGTTGCGGGCCAACAACCTGCACAGCCCCGCGACCACCATCGATTTCCCGGCGTCAGAGCTGGTGCCCGCGACCAGCAGAGCTCCGCTCACCTTTTTCTGGCGAGCAGTCGCGCCGGAAATTTCATGGCAGAGTGAGGATCTCGACGCCGGTGTCGGTGACCAGCAGGGTGTGTTCGAACTGTGCGGTCCACTTGCGGTCCCTGGTGACCACCGTCCAGCCGTCGTCCCAGATGTCGTAGTCCAGCGCTCCGAGGTTGATCATCGGCTCGATGGTGAACGTCATTCCGGGCTGGATGATGGTCTCGACGGCCGGCTGGTCGTAGTGCAGCACGACCAGCCCGTTGTGAAACGTGGTGCCGATGCCGTGGCCGGTGAAGTCACGAACGACGTTGTACCCGAACCGATTTGCGTATGCCTCGATGACGCGGCCGACAACGGACAGCGCGCGCCCGGGTTTGACGGCCTTGATCGCCCGCATGGTGGCCTCGTGGGTGCGCTCGACGAGCAGCCGGTGCTCCTCCGAGACGTCGCCGGCCAGGAACGTCGCGTTGGTGTCGCCGTGCACCCCGTCGATGTAGGCGGTGACATCGATGTTGACGATGTCACCGTCGGCGATCACCGTCGAGTCGGGGATGCCGTGGCAGATGACCTCGTTGAGCGACGTGCAGCACGACTTGGGGAATCCCTTGTAGCCCAGCGTCGATGGGTAGGCGCCGTTGTCGATCATGTACTCGTGGGCGACCCGGTCCAGCTCGTCGGTGGTCACACCCGGCTCGACGGCCTTGCCGGCCTCCGCGAGTGCGCCGGCCGCGATGCGGCCCGCGACCCGCATCTTCTCGATGACTTCCGGCGTCTGCACCCACGGCTCGGTGCCCTCCTTGGCGGTGGACTTCCCGACGTACTCCGGGCGCGCGATGCGGCCGGGCACCGACAGAGTCGGCGACAACACTCCGGGCGAAAGGGCGGTGCGAACAGGCATACCGCTAGCTTAATCACGCTTTCCACGTGGCGACGGCCCGCGGACCGGGGACGACGGGCGTCGGGCGGCGTCGAGGCTCCGGTGCGTCATCGAGGCTCCGGAGCGTCGACTGTGCGGCAGCGGTGTTGGGCGTGCTCGTAGGGCGCCACTTCAGCGGATTTCCCGCCGTCAACGCACGCCCGACGCCGCCAGCGCACGCCCGCCGCCGTCAACGCACGCGCGGCCCCGGACGCGCCAGGCGCGCGGGCGATCAGCCCGTGCGGCGATGCAACAGTGAGCGACGGCGCGGGCCCTTGATGGTCACCGAGCCGCAGACCACCCGTCCGGTCAGCACGACATGCGGCGTCCCTTCGCCCGGCGCATCCTTGCGGCGGTCGCGGGCGCTGCCCCCGTACACCTGGACGTCGTCGATCGAGGCACTGGCACCGTCCGGCAGCCGGATCTCCACCGAGCCGAACCGCATATCGAGCTCGATCACCACCACGGGCCCCGCGAAGCGGGCCTTGCTCAGCTCGAGTTTGACCGAACCCAGGCGGCGTACCAGCGCGAGCCGGGTGGGCACCGTCCATTCGCCGTGCCGTTGCAGCGAACCGGCCCAGCCACGCAGCTCGACGCGATCGGCCGCGGAGGTCACGATCGCGCCAGGGCCGGGCAGGTCGTCGACCAGGCCGGCCAGCTCGGGCTGGGTCCGGGCGTAGGACACCCGCGACGATCGCTGCTCGAACTCGTTGATATCGATCAGCCCGAGCGCAACCGCGTTGTGTAGCCGCCGCATGGTGCCGTTGCGGTCGGCGTCGGAAACGCGCAACGACAGCATCTCCCCGCCGGTATCCGTCATGTTCGCAATTTACCGCTGTTCCCCACGGGCGGCCGGGCGCTTCAGGCGAGGTAACCGGGCGGCAGCGATTCGAACATGAATTTGGTCATCCGGACCGCCCACTCCGAGCTACCGCCCCCGACGATCAGCGCCGCGAAGGCCAAGTCACCGCGGTAGCCGGCGAACCAGGAGTGCGATCCGCCCGGGAACTCGGCTTCACCAGTCTTTCCGTAGATCTCGCCGCAGCCGTTGATCTCCTTGGCGGTGCCATTGGTGACCACCAGCCGCATCATCGGCCGCAGCGCGTCGATCATCTTGGGGCTGATCGGGGTGCTGTCGCCCTCGACGGTGGTCGGCCGTCCGGCGATCAGTTGCGGCACTGGGGTTTTGCCCGCCGCGACGGTGGCCGCCACCAGCGCCATGCCGAACGGACTGGCCAGCACCTTGCCCTGGCCGAAGCCATCTTCGGTGCGCTCGGTCAGGTCCACGGTCGGGGGCACCGATCCGGTCACCGTGGTGATGCCATCCACCGTGTAGTCGAGGCCCATCCCGTATTGGGAGGCCGTCTGCGTCAGGCCGCGGGGCGGCATCTTGCTGCTCAGCTCGGCGAAGGTGGTGTTGCACGAACTGGCGAACGCGCGCGACATCGACACCACGCCGAGGTCGAAGCCGCCGTAGTTGGGAATGGTGCGGTGCCCGATGTCGATGTGGCCCGGGCAGCCGAGCATCGAGTTCGGCGTCGCCAGATCGCGGTCGACGGCGGCGCCGGCGGTGATCATCTTGAACGTCGACCCGGGCGGGAAGAGGCCGTTAGCGGCCGGCAGACCGTCGGCGTCGGCCCCGCCGTTCTGCGCGATGGCCAGGATCTCCCCGGTCGACGGCTTGATCACGACGATCATGGCCTTGCCGCCCTTGTTGTCCACCGCCCGCTGGGCGGCGTTCTGCACCACCCGGTCCAACGTGATCGACACCGACGGCGCCGGCGAGCCTTCCACCTCGTGCAGCACGGCGACGTCGACGCCGTTCTGGTTGACGCTGACGACGCGCCAGCCCGCCTGGCCGTCGAGCTGGTCGGCCACGGCCTTCTTGACGGCGCCGACGACGGCCGGCGCGAAATGCGGGTCGGTGGGCAGCATCTCGGGCTGGGGCGTGACCACGATGCCCGGCAGTCTGCCGATCGCGGGGAAGACCTTGTCGTTGTCGTCGGGGTGCAGGGTGACGCCAAGGTCCAATGGTTCGGACATCGAGCTGGCCTTCTCGGCGAGCAACTGCGGGTCGATCAGCTTGTCGTTGAACGGCCGCAGCACATCGACGATCGTGTGGGTGGTGAAGCTCAGCGACTCCGACGGTCCGGCCTTGGTGCCATCCAGCGTGTAGTGGTACACGTAGCCCGGCGCCAGCACGTCGCTGCCGCCGAGCTCGTTGACCGAGGCACGCCGCGGCTGGTCGGCCCGTAACGCGAACGTCTGATGCTCGCCCAGCCGGGGGTGCAGCGCGGTGGGCGCCCACCGGCACTCCCAGTGGCCCTCGTCTCGGGCCATCGGCAGCTGGCCGTCATAGCTCCAGGTCCGGTTCTTGGGCAGGTGCCAGGTGAAGCGGTAGCTGATGGTGCCGGTGTCCTCGGCATACTTCGCGCTCAGGATCTGCGCGTCCAGGTGGGACGCCTGCAGCCCGGACCACGCCGCGTTGAGCGCTTCCCTGGCCTCGTTGGCGTTGTCGCACAGCTGCGCGGCCGTCGCGGTGTCGCCGATCGCCAGCGCGCGGAAGAACTTGTCGGCTGCCGGACCCGGACCGTCCGGGCGCGGAGTGCACCCGGACAGCGCGATGACCGCGACCAGCAGCAGACCGGAGACCGTTGAGACTGCTGATGCCAGTGAGGTCCGAGAGGTTATTGTTACCATCGGTGCTGATGTTAAGAACAGTCGACGTTGCACGGCCGCAGACACACCGAGACAAAACCGTGATGTAACGCAGTTGGTAGCCGGGAGCCGCCTTGTGCCGAGTGTGCGGCCAGCCGCACACTCGGGCTAGTCGAGCAGCACCGTCGCGAACGTCCCGACTTCGGCGAAGCCCACGCGGGCGTAGGCGGCGCGGGCCACCGTGTTGAAGTTGTTCACATACAGGCTGGCCACGCGGCCGCTGCCGACGATCACGGCGGCCAGCATCGCAGTACCGCGAGCGCCCAGGCCCAGGCCGCGTCGTTCGGGATGCACCCAGACCCCCTGAATCTGGCCCACCCCCGGGGACTGCGATCCGACTTCGGCCTTGAAGACGACCTGACCGCGCTCGAAGCGGGCCCAGGCCCGCCCCGCGGCGATCAGGCTGCCCACCCGCCGGCGATAGCCGCGACCGCCGTCGCCCAGCCGGGGGTCGACGCCGACCTCGCCGATGAACATGTCGACCGCGGCCACCAGGTAGGCGTCCAGCTCGTCGGGCCGAACCTGGCGCACTTCGGTATCGAGCTCACAATTCGGATGCGTGGCCAGCGCCATCAGCGGCTGGTCGGAGCGCACGTCGCGGGCCGGGCCCCAGGCCGGCTCGAGCCGCTCCCACATCGGCATCACCAGGTCGGCACGGCCGACCAGGGACGAGCAGCGACGCGTCGCGCTCATCGCCTCGTCGGCGAACGCGTTCAGGTCGTCCGGTCCACCACGCAGCGGGATGAGGTTGGCGCCGGCGAAGCACAGCGACTCCTCCGCCCCGCGGCGGGTCCACAGCTCCCCGCCGATCGCATTGGGCTCGATGCCGTAATCGGAGACGCGCGAGGCGACCATGCACGACCCGATCGGATCGGCGTCGAACACTCGCCACACCGCGGCGGAGTCGCGCACCACAGACACCCGTCGGTCGCCGACCAGGCGAAAAAGCGGCGGAGCCGACATGGAGCGAACTCTCTGTGGGGCGACGAGGCCAGTAAGACCCGAACTGGCGCTTATCAGCTTACGGTGACAACCGGCGAACCGCTCGCTGTTTTGTCCGGACCCTCGCCGGAATCCACGGTTTCGGCGGCCAGCCGCATCGCCTCTTCGATCAGGGTCTCGACGATCTGGGATTCGGGCACCGTCTTGATCACTTCACCGCGAACGAAGATCTGGCCCTTGCCATTTCCCGACGCGACGCCCAGGTCGGCTTCACGCGCCTCTCCCGGACCATTGACCACACAGCCCATCACGGCGACCCGCAGCGGCACGTCGAGACCGTCCAGACCGGCGCTGACTTCGTTGGCCAGCGTGTAGACATCGACCTGGGCGCGACCGCACGACGGGCAGGACACGATCTCCAGCCCACGCGGCCGCAAGTTCAGGGATTCCAGGATCTGATTGCCGACCTTGACTTCCTCGACCGGCGGCGCCGACAGCGACACCCGGATGGTGTCACCGATCCCCTTCGACAGCAGGGCGCCGAAGGCGACCGCGGACTTGATGGTGCCCTGGAAGGCCGGGCCCGCCTCGGTGACACCGAGGTGCAGCGGGTAATCGCACTGCGCAGCCAGCTGCTCGTAGGCCGCGACCATCACCACGGGGTCGTTGTGCTTGACGCTGATCTTGATGTCGCCGAAACCGTGCTCCTCGAACAGCGAGGCCTCCCACAGCGCCGACTCCACCAGCGCCTCGGGCGTGGCCTTGCCGTACTTCTCCATGAAGCGCTTGTCCAGCGAGCCGGCGTTGACACCGATGCGGATCGGGATGCCGGCGGCGCCCGCGGCCTTGGCGACCTCGCCGACCCGGCCGTCGAATTCCTTGATGTTGCCCGGGTTTACCCGCACCGCCGCGCAGCCGGCGTCGATGGCCGCGAAGATGTACTTCGGCTGGAAGTGGATGTCGGCGATCACCGGGATCTGGCTGTGCCGGGCGATCTCGCCCAGCGCGTCGGCGTCCTCCTGGCGCGGGCAGGCGACCCGGACAATGTCACAGCCTGCGGCGGTCAGCTCGGCGATCTGCTGCAACGTCGAGTTGACGTCGTGGGTCTTGGTGGTGCACATCGATTGCACCGAGATCCGATAATCGCTGCCGACCCCGACGTCGCGGACCATGAGCTGACGCGTGGTCCGCCGGGGGGCAAGCGTGGGCGCCGGAGCCGCCGGCATACCCAAACCAATGCTGGTCATTGGAACAGCCTGATCGGGTTGACCAGATCGGCCGTCACCGTCAGCAGCATGTACCCGACCACGAACACCAGCACCACGTAGGTCGCCGGCATGAGCTTGAGGTAGTTCACCGGCGCCGCCGCGACCATGCCCCGCGTGGAGCGGATGACGTTGCGGAGCTTTTCGAACACCGCGATGGCGATGTGGCCGCCGTCGAACGGCAGCAGCGGCACCAGGTTGATCGCGCCCAGGATGAGGTTGAGCTGAGCCAGGAAGAACCAGAACGCCACCCAGAGCCCGTGGTCGACGGTGTCGCCGCCGATGATGCTGGCCCCCACGACGCTGATCGGTGTCTGCGGGTCGCGCTGCCCACCGCCGATGGCGTGCACCAGCGCACCCACCTTCGTCGGGATGGTGACCAGCGCCTTGCCCACCTCGACGGTCAGGTCACCGGTGAAGCCGAAGGCGGCCGGGATGGCGGAAAGCGCGTTGTAATGGGTGGGCGTGAGATGGACGGCGCCCACTCCGATGGCGCCGACCGTCGACGGCTGCGCTTGACCGCTGGATCCGTTGGCCCCCGTGGTGAAGCGTTGGGTGGGCGTGACGTCGACGTAGGCGGTGATCGGGGTGCCGTCGCGCTGGACGACGATCGGAACGACTCCGTGCAACTTGCGGACCGCGGTGGCCATGTCTTCGAAGGTGGACACCGGGGTGTCACCTACTTTGACGACGACGTCGCCGGCGCGGATTCCGGCCAGCGCGGCCGGACCGGGACCGGTGCACGTCCCGATCTTGCCGGGAGTCGTTTCCGGTGCGACACAAGCGGTTTCGCCGACGACGGCCTGACTGGGCGGGTGCAGGTTAGGCAACCCCCAGATCAGCGCGATGGCGTAGATCAGCACGATACAGATGATGAAGTTCATGCCCGGGCCGGCGAAGAGCACCGCGACACGCTTCCAGGTTTCCTGCTTGTACATGGCCCGGTCGGATTCGTCGGGCGCCAGATCCTCGACGGGCGTCATGCCGGCGATGTCGCAGAACCCGCCCAACGGGATGGCTTTGACGCCGTACTCCGTTTCGCCGCGCCGGGTGGACCACAGCGTGGGGCCGAAGCCGACGAAGTAGCGGCGTACCTTCATGCCGGTCACGCGGGCGACCCACATGTGGCCGCACTCGTGCAACGCCACCGAGATCAGGATGGCGAGCGCGAATAGTGCAATGCCGATAGCGAACATCAGGCGCTAGGACCTTTCTAAAATCATTCCGGAGTCCGTCGGAGCGTCTCCCGCGGGGCTCGCAGTCCGCAGGGCACGTTGTGCTCGATCACGTGCCCAGCGCTGCGCGTCCAGTACGTCTTCCACGGTAGCGGGTAAAACGGCCCATTGGTCGGCGGCGTGCAGCACGTCGGCGATAGTTCTGACGATGGCGGGGAACCCGATCCGTCCTTCGAGGAAAGCCGCGGCCGCCTCCTCGTTGGCGGCGTTGTAGATCGCGGTCATGCAGCCGCCGGTCTCCCCGGCGTAGCGGGCCAGCTCCACAGCGGGGAAGACGTTGGCGTCGAGCGGTTCGAATTCCCAGCTAGAGGCGGTGCTGAAGTCGCAGGCCGCCGCGGCGCCGGGTACCCGCCGCGGCCAGCCCAGTGCCAGCGAGATGGGCAGCTTCATGTCCGGCGGGCTGGCCTGCGCGATCGTCGAACCATCGGCGAAGGTAACCATCGAATGAACAATCGACTGGGGGTGCACCACGACGTCGATGCGGTCGTAGCCGATGCCGAACAGCAGGTGGGTTTCGATGAGCTCCAGCCCCTTGTTGACCAGCGAGGCGGAGTTCAAAGTGTTCATCGGGCCCATGGACCAGGTCGGATGGGCGCCGGCCTGTTCCGGGGTGACGGCCTCGAGGTCGGCGGCCGTCCAGCCGCGAAACGGCCCACCCGACGCGGTCAGCACCAGCTTGGCGACCTCGTCGGGGTTCCCACCGCGCAGGCACTGGGCCAGCGCGGAGTGCTCGGAGTCGACGGGCACGATCTGGCCGGGCCTGGCGGCCGCCAGGACCAGCGGACCGCCGGCGATCAGCGATTCCTTGTTGGCCAGGGCCAACCGGGCGCCTGACTGCAGGGCGGCCAGGGTTGGTCGCAGGCCCAGCGCTCCGACCAGCGCGTTGAGCACCACGTCGGCCTCGGTCTCCTCGACCAGCCGGGTGACCGCGTCGGGGCCGTGAAACCGGACGTCACCGAGCTGCGCGGCGGCGCGCTCGTCGGCGACGGCGATATTGGTCACACCGGTGTCGGCGCGCTGCCGTCGCAGGGTGTCCACGTTCGATCCACCCGCGGCCAGCCCGACCACTTCGAAGCGGCCGGGGTTTTCGGCGATGACCTCCAGCGCCTGGGTCCCGATGGAGCCGGTACTCCCCAACACCAGCACGCGCAGCCGGTCGACGGCGGCCGGGGCTTCGGTGGTGGTCGGACGGGTCACCTCCTCATTGTGCCGTTTCGGCCCGGCCACCGGGGCGCTGCGTTGCCAACTTTTCGGACGGCGAGGAATGCAAACGACTTTCGCACCCATCCGTGATCGGCATCACTCCGAATCACTGGTGTTAACGGGAGGACGGCGATACGGCCGTGTTGAGCAAAGGAGTCGAAATTCAATGATGAATGACCAGGCCAGGACACTGGCGGCGGCGGGCCTCGCAGCCATCGCGATCGTGGGCTTCTCCGGGTGCTCGAGCAACAAGCCCGCGGCCCAGGGCACCACCAGCACCAGCGCCACACCGGCGACCAGCATGGCGATGTCGGCCACCACGACCGCGACGGCGGATCCCGCCGCGGACCTCATCGGGTCCGGGTGCTCGGGTTACGCGTCGCAGAATCCCAGCGGCCCCGGCTCGGTGGCCGGGATGGCGCAGGACCCCGTTGCGACGGCGGCGTCGAACAACCCCTTGCTGACCACTCTGACCTCGGCGTTGTCGGGCAAGCTGAACCCGGGCGTGAACCTTGTCGACACGCTCAACAATGGCCAGTACACGGTGTTCGCCCCGACCGACGCCGCGTTCGGCAAGCTGCCCCCGGCCACCGTCGACAAGCTCAAGACGGATGCCCCGCTGCTCAAAAGCATCCTGACCTACCACGTGGTCCAGGGGCAGTTGAGTCCGGCCAAGGTCGACGGCACCCCGGCGACTTTGCAGGGCGCCACTGTGACGGTGGCCGGCCAAGGAAATAACCTGAAGGTCAACGACGCGGGCTTGGTGTGCGGCGGGGTGCACACCGCGAACGCGACCGTGTACATGATCGACACGGTGCTGATGCCCCCGGGTCAGCAGTAACTTTCAGGCCACACGGTAAGGCAGCCCGGGTCCACGGGCTGCCTTACCGTGTTGGGTAGGCGCTTTGCCGGCATAGCGAAACATCTTGGTGCCCTTACCAATCCGTAGCCCTGACGGCCACGAATACGACGTATGTTCACCCTCGCTTTGGTCGGCCTCCTCGGCGGACTCATCACCGGAATATCACCGTGCATCCTGCCCGTGCTGCCGGTGATATTTTTCTCGGGAACCCAGACGTCACCGGAGCCCGACGGCGCCGTGGCGGTCCGGCCGAAACGCCAACTGTCGCAGACCCTGCGCCCTTACCGGGTGATCGGCGGCCTGGTGATCAGCTTCAGCGTGGTTACCCTGCTTGGCTCGGCGCTCCTGTCGTTGCTGCACCTACCGCAGGACGCCATCCGCTGGATCGCGCTGGTGGCGTTGGTGGCGATCGGTATCGGTCTCATCTTCCCCCGATTCGAGCAGCTGCTGGAGCGGCCGTTCTCTCGCATTCCTCAGAAGCGGATCGCCAACCGCAGCAACGGTTTCGGGCTCGGACTGGCGCTGGGTGTGCTCTATGTCCCGTGCGCGGGGCCCGTGCTCGCGGCCATCGTCGTCGCCGGAGCCACGGCAACCATCAGCGCCGGCCTGGTCGTGCTGACCGCCGCATTCGCGGTCGGTGCCGCGCTGCCGCTGCTGTTCTTCGCACTGGCCGGCCAGCGAGTGGCGGAGCGCGTCAAGGCTTTTCGGCGCCGTCAGCGCGAGATTCGAATTGCCGCAGGGCTCGTGACGATCCTGCTCGCGGTGGCGCTGGTCTTCGATCTGCCGGCGCAGCTGCAGCGGGCCATTCCCGACTACACGGCCACACTGCAGCGCAAGGTCGGCGGAACCGAGGAGATCAGGGAGAAACTGAACCTCGGCGGCATCGTCAACGACCAGAATGCGCGGCTGTCCAACTGCAGCAACGGCGGGACCAAGCTCGAAAGCTGTGGCCCCGCACCAGACCTCAAAGGCATCGCCGCTTGGCTGAACACGCCCCAGGGCAGGCCGATCGCCTTGGATTCGTTGCGCGGCAAGGTCGTGCTGATCGATTTCTGGGCGTATTCCTGCATCAACTGCCAACGCGCGATCCCGCATGTCGTCGGCTGGTATCGCGCCTACCAGGGCAGCGGCTTCGAGGTCATCGGCGTGCACACGCCTGAGTACGCGTTCGAAAAGGTCCCGGGCAACGTCGCCCAAGGCGCGGCGGACCTCGGCATCGCGTATCCGATCGCGCTGGACAACGGGTACAGCACCTGGACGAACTATCGCAACCGGTACTGGCCTGCCGAATATCTCGTCGACGCCAGCGGCACCGTGCGCCACATCAAGTTCGGCGAAGGCGATTACGACGTGACCGAGGGGCTGATCAGGCAGTTGCTCGCCGACGCGAAGCCGGGCATCACACTCCCCCCGCCGGTCGATGCCGCCGACACCACGCCGCCGCGTGGCCTCACGCCTGAGACGTATTTCGCCGTCGGCAAAGTGGTGAACTACGGCGGTGGCGGGACCTATGACGAAGGGGCCGCGACGTTTGGGTATCCACCGGCGTTGCAGGCCAACAGCTTTGCGCTGACGGGGCGGTGGTCGCTGGACTATCAGGGCGCGACAGCCGACGGCGACGACGCGGGCGTCAAACTCAATTACCGCGCCAGGAACGTCTACATCGTTGCGGGCGGAACCGGAACGCTCACCGTTCTGCGGGACGGAAAGTCGTCGACGCTGCCGGTCAACGGGCCGCCGACTTCCCATCAAATCGTCGCCGGCGATCAGGTAATTCCCGGAACGATAGAGGTGCGCCCGAGCAAGGGATTGCAGTTATTTTCCTTCACCTACGGCTAATCCGCGATGCAGCCAATCCAACGGCCGGTCTGCTCCGAATCCATGATGCCGGCGGTCAACCAGACGGGGTGGACACGTCCGGCCTATCAGGGGAGTGAAAGGCAATGGAAATAACTAACAAAATTGCGGCAACCAGTTTCGCGGCGGCCAGCATCTTCGGCCTCGCAGTCGTCGTCTCGCCGACTGCCTCGGCAGCCGATTTGGTGGGTCCAGGATGCGCGGATTACGCGGCTGCCCATCCCAGCGGTCCCGCTTCGGTGGACGGGATGTCGCAAGTTCCCGTTGCGGTAGCGGCGTCGAACAATCCGCAGCTCACCACACTGACCTCGGCGCTTTCCGGTCAGCTCAACCCGCAGGTGAATCTGGTCGACACCCTCAACAACGGTCAGTACACGGTGTTTGCGCCGACTGACGCCGCGTTCAGCAAACTACCCGAGTCCACGATCGGTGAGCTCAAGACGAACGCGCCTCTCTTGAAGAGCATCCTGACCTACCACGTGGTCCAGGGCCAACTGAGCCCCGCCAAGGTCGTCGGCGCCCACCCGACCCTGCAGGGGGCGAGCTCGACAGTCACCGGTCAGGGCAACGGCCTCAAGGTCAACAATGCAAGCGTGGTCTGTGGCGGGGTGCCCACCGCAAACGCGACGGTGTACATGATCGATACGGTGCTGATGCCGCCGTCGTAGCCGGCTGGTTGTTGACCGGGCCAGGTGTCGCTGCGACGCTGTGCTTCGGGCGAGGTTGACGCCAATCCGCGCCTGCACAGCGTCGCAGAACGGCGTATGCCAGAATATCGGAGCAGCAAGCCAATCCGATCCGAAGGGAATCGCCGTGGCCAGTACCGAGGTGGATCAATATCAGGGCGTCGACCCCGCCGAGGTGCCCTCAGCAGCGTGGGGTTGGAGCAGGATCAACATCCCCACCTGGCACGCGCTCGGTGTGTTCATCATCATTTTCCTGCTGGCGATGCTGCGCGGTAACCACGTCGGCCACGTCGAAGACAATTACTTGGTCGGGTTCGCCGTCCTCGCTCTTGCCATCCTGGTGCGCGACTGGTGGGGCCGCCGGCGCGGCTGGCTCAAGTAGCCGCCGCGCTGTCGTGCGCCGCACGGTAAAGGCTGACATCGCCCGAGCCGCTGCGCACCTGTAGGGCGAAGGTTTCATCGCCGTGCTGGGGTCCGTCCGACGGCTGCAGGCTGCTGGTCACGACGCCGGATCCCGTGCTGATGTCCATGCGCACCGCGGTGCCCTCGACAATCCCGACCGCGACGTCACCGCTGCTGGTATGCGCCGAGACACCGCCGCGAACGGCCGCCGCGACATTGACCGACCCCGACGCGGTGCGCGACTTGGCGTAGCCGCGCAGCCAGGCGACGCTGAGCGAGCCACTGGCTGACTTGAACTTCAGGTCGCCGTCGCAATCGCCGATCGTCACGTCGCCCGACGCGGTCCCGATCGAGGCGAAACCCTCAACGGTGCGCACCACGAACGTCCCGGATGCGTTGGTGGCCTTGATCTTTCCGGTGACGGAGTCGAGTTCGACATGGCCGCTGGCCGAGCTGATCCGAACATCGGCGAAGTCGCCGTTGGCACGCAGATCGGCCGACGCCAGCGAAGCGTGCAAACGTGAGCGCGACGGCAGCGCGATCTCGACGTCGATGGCGCCGCCGCCGAGCAGTGGAAGGTTTCGTTTGGCGCCCAGGACGGCGAGCTTGCCGTCGTGGAAGTCCACCCGGGTGTGTTCTGCGGCCCAGACATCGGCGCTGCGCGATTCGTCCTGCGGGCGTACCTCGACAACCGTGTCGGCGCGGTCGGTCGCGGTGAGGCGGATCGAACCGCCACCGGCTTCAATCCGCACCGAGATGGGGGTAGGGGTGTCATACGTCGGCATGGTGGGTTCTCCTTCGAACGGGATGGGGTCAGCGCACCCAGCCGGTCACGCGGTGACCGGCGGAGCGGCTGGCAGGCGGAAACTCGGCGGTGGTGGCCGCTTGACTGGCCGCGGCGGCCGCACGAACCAGCCAGGAATTCAACGACGCACCCTCGCGACGGGCCGCGGTCTCGACGGCGGCCCGTAGCCCTTCCGGAAGCCGCAGGGTGACCCGCCAGGTGCCGCCCTCGTCGTCGTACTGGGCGACGAAGACGTTGTCACCGTCATCGGCCGGGTATTCGCGCGCATCCCCGTCGAGCGGGGCACTGACGATGAACTCCGGGTCGCGGCCGCGTAACCGGACTTCGACTGATTGCGGGGCCAGCTCGCTGGTGAGCTCTTCGGCGGCCGCCGTCAACGCCTCGAGCATGGCCAGGCGTATCGCGGACTCCAGCGGAGCGCTCAGCCGCTCGGCCAGGGCCTGCGCTTCGGCGCCGCCCGCCTCCGCGGCCACTTTCAGCTCATGGCGGACGGCGTCGACATACGGTTGCAATTCCATGGTGTCATGTTGACACTACTTTGACACCGCCGCAAGGCCATGGTGGTGCGCGGTGGTGTCAGGGGCGCGGCGATCGGTGCGCCCGCCGACGCCAGGCAGCGGCGAACGCGCCGGCCATCAGCACGCACAACGCGACCAGCCACGGCCACAGGCCATGCTGGTGCACCCAGCCGGCCAGGGCGCCCTGCAGGCGTCCCGCGGCGGCGATCACCGCATCCTGTGGATCCGCGTCGCCGCTCAGCAGTCGCAGCTCGAATAGCCCGTAGTAGCCCACGTACAGCCCCACAGCAATCAGCAGGGCTCCCCCAATTCGGTTGACCAACGGCAGGATTCGCCGCAACCGGTCCGTCAGTGCCGAACTCGCCGTCGCCGCGGCGATCGCCAGCACGCCGACCACCAACGTCAATCCCACGACGTAGGCAAGGTAGACCAGCACGCCGGTGCCGATCGATCCGCCGCGAAAGCCCGCCGCGGTGACCGCCAGGAACGGCGCGATGGTGCACGACAGCGAGGCGATCGCATAGCTGACGCCGTAGGAGTACATGCTGAGCAGCCGAGACCGCTGCTGGGCCGCCGGCGCCCATCGAGGGCCAACCGCCCGGGGTGTCAGCGCAGTCAACTCACGGCCCGACAGCAGCCAAATGCCAAGCCCGACAAGGACAATGCCGATTGCGACGGTGGCGTAAGGCAGATATCGCTGCACCGTCGTGGCTGCCGAGATGGTCAGCGCCCCGAACACTCCGAACACCGTCACAAAGCCCAGCGCCATCCCGAGTGTCGCCGCCAGAGCACGCCCGATCGGCGCGAGGGTGCTCGGCGACGCCGATCGTGGGCCGGCGGGCTGCCCGCGCACCACCAGCAGCAGGTAGGCGGGCAGCATGGCGAATCCGCACGGGTTGACGGCTGCCACCAATCCGGCGGCGAAGGCCAGACCGATGAGGCCTTGATCCACGGTTAGTGGGTCAGCGCTGACACCCGGCCGGACAGCTCCTGCTGCGACATGGCCGAGGTGGGGTTGTTGACGAACGTCGAGCTGCCGTCGGCGCGGTAGAACACGTAGGCCGGCTGCCAGGGCACGTTGTAGCGGGCCCAGAGTGAGCCGTCGGCGTCGTTGAGGTTGGTGAAGTTCAAGTTGTACTTGGAGACGAAGTTTTGTTCGGCACCGACGTCCGAGTGCCCGGCGATGCCGACGAAGGTGACCCCGGGATTGGCCGCCGCCACCTGGCTCACGCCGGGTGCTTCGGCGTTGCAGAACGGACAGAACGGCGCCCAGAACCACAACACCGCCGGCTTGCCCTGCAGGCTGGCGCCGCTGAACGGCGCGCCGCTCAGCGTGGTCGCGGTGAATTGCAGCCGATCGTCTCCGGCCTGCGCCTGCGGCGGAGCGGCCAGCCCAAGTATCAGGGCGGCCGCAAAGACGGCTGCGGCGAACAACCTGAGGGGGGACAACAGGCGGGTAACCATGCCTTGCTCCTTTGCTGGTGTTATCCGTTACGACGCGCTAGCCGGCGTCCCGGTTCATCCCGGCGCCCCGCCGCCTATCCCAAATCGGCGGCCAGCTGTCCGCACGCAGCACTGATTTCCCGCCCGCGGGTATCGCGAACCGTACACGACACACCTTTCGCGCGGACCCGACGGACGAACTCCCGCTCGACCGACTTCGGGCTCGCATCCCAGTCGCTGCCGGGCGTCGGGTTGAGCGGAATCAAGTTCACGTGCACCAGCGGCCCCAGCGCGGCATGCAGCCGCTTGCCGAGCAGATCGGCCCGCCACGGTTGGTCGTTGACATCGCGGATCAACGCATATTCGACGGAGACCCGCCGCCCGGTCACATCGCCGTAGTACCGGGCCGCATCCAGCGCCTCGCTGATCTTCCAGCGGTTGTTGACCGGGACCAGCGTGTCGCGCAGTTCGTCGTCGGGGGCGTGCAGTGACAGGGCTAGCGTCACCCCGAGCCGCTCGTCGGCGAGCTTGCGGATCGCCGGGGCCAGGCCGACCGTCGACACCGTGACCGAGCGGGCCGAAATCCCGAACCCATGCGGCGGCGCCTCGGTGATGCGCCGCACCGCAGCCAGCGCCCGCGCGTAGTTGGCCAGCGGCTCCCCCATGCCCATGAACACCACGTTCGACAGCCGATCGCCGAAATCGTCGCGCAGTGCCACCGCGGCGGCGCGCACCTGTTCGACGATCTCCGCGGTCGACAGGTTGCGCGTCAGACCGCCCTGCCCGGTGGCGCAGAACGGGCACGCCATCCCGCAGCCGGCCTGCGAGGAGATGCACACCGTATTGCGCTGCGGGTAGCGCATGAGCACCGACTCGAACGTGGTGCCATCGACTGCCCGCCACAGCGTCTTGCGCGTCTGCCCGGCATCGCAACTGATTTCGGCGGCGGTCGTGAGCAGCGTCGGGAACATCGTCTCGGCGACCGTGTCACGCACCGCCGCCGGAAGGTCGGTCATCTGCCGCGGATCGGCGATCAGCCGGCCGTAGTACTGCTGCGCGAGCTGCTTGGCCCGAAACGGCGGCAAGCCGAGTTCAGCGACGGCCGACGCACGGCCCGCCTCATCGAGGTCGGCCAGGTGCCGCGGCGGCCGGGCACGGCGCGGCTCTTCGAAGATCAACTGTTGGACCATGACCTGTCCAGTATCGGTCAGCGACGGGCCGGCTAGGAAACCAAGGTGAGCACGATCCAGGCCGCGACGGCCGACGGGAGCACACCGTCGAGCCGGTCCATCAGACCCCCGTGGCCCGGTAGCAGCCGGCCCATGTCCTTGATGCCCAGATCCCGCTTCACCTGGGACTCAACCAGGTCACCCAGCGTGCAGCTGAGCACCAGGACGAGACCCAGCAGCGCGCCGATCCACGCTGGTTTACCCGCCAGCAACGTCGCCGTCAGGATCGCCGCGGTGATTCCGAAGACCAGAGAACCGGTGAATCCCTCCCAGGATTTCTTCGGGCTGATCGCCGGGACCATCGGATGCTTGCCGAAGAGCGCCCCCACGGCATACCCACCGGTGTCCGAAGCGACGACGGTGACCATCAGACAGAACACCCGTCCCGCGCCGTCGTGGGGATAGACGAGCAGGACGCCGAAGGAGGCGAATAGCGGGACCCACGCGGCCAGGAAGACGGTCGCCGACGCGTCCCGCAGGTAATTCGCCGACGGTGAGCCGGCGAACGGTTCGGGCCGTTTGCTGTTGTCCTGCATGAACAACCGCCAGACATTGCAGGCCACCACGGTGGCGCCGAAGCCTGCCAGCGCGCCGGCAGCATGAAACGGCCAGGTCAGCCAGACGGTGACCTGGCCACCGACCAGCAACGGGATCACCGGAATGGCGTAGCCGGCTTCGCGTAGCCGTCGCACCACCTCGTGGCTGGCAACGAGAATCGCGATGGCCACGATGAGCACCCAGAAGCGCGGGGCGAATACCAGTGTGGCAACGAGCAGGGCGCCGATCGCCGCGCCCACCGCGATAGCGGCGGGCAGATCGCGTCCCGCACGGGAGGTCTTCGGCGCTGGCTGCGGCGCTGTTTCCTCTGCCGTTTCGTTGGCCGTTTCGTTGGCCCGCCGCGCGTCGGACGGGCTGCCTGCGCCAGCATCGGAGGTTGCCACGGACTTGGTTGCTGAGCGGCCGCTAGACCTCCAGCAGCTCGCCTTCTTTGTGCTTGACCAGGTCTTCGATCTGGGTGACGTACTGCTGAGTGGTCTTGTCCAGGTCCTTTTCCGCGCGGCCGACCTCGTCTTCGCCGGCCTCGCCGTCCTTGCGGATGCGGTGCAGCTCCTCCATCGTCTTGCGACGGATGTTGCGCACCGAGACCTTGGCGTCCTCGCCCTTGCTTTTGGCCTGTTTGGCCAGCTCGCGGCGGCGCTCCTCGGTGAGCTGCGGTACGGCGACCCGGATCAGGGTGCCGTCGTTGGTGGGGTTAAGCCCGAGGTCGGAGTTGCGGATCGCGTTCTCGATGGCCTGCAGCTGGTTGGCTTCGTACGGCTTGATGACCACCAGCCGCGCCTCGGGGACATTGATGCTGGCCAGCTGGGTGATCGGGGTGTTGGTGCCGTAGTAGTCGATGACGATCCGGTTGAACATGCCGGGGTTGGCGCGGCCGGTCCGGATGTTGGACAAGTCGTCGCGGGCCACGGACACGGCCTTTTCCATCTTCTCTTCGGCGTCGAAGAGAGCCTCATCAATCATGTGCGCGTCTTCCCCTCAGGTGGTGACCAGCGTTCCGATCTTCTCACCAGCGACTGCGCGGGCGATATTGCCGTTGGTCAGCAGGTTGAACACCAGGATCGGCATGCCATTGTCCATGCACAGGCTGAACGCGGTGGCATCGGCTACCCGCAGCCCGCGGTCGATGACCTCACGGTGGCTGATCGCGGTGAGCAGTTCGGCGTCGGGATTCTCCCGGGGGTCTTCGGTGAACACGCCGTCGACGGCCTTGGCCATCAAGACGACCTCGGCACCGATCTCCAATGCCCGCTGCGCCGCGGTGGTGTCGGTGGAGAAATACGGCAGGCCCATGCCGGCGCCGAAGATCACCACGCGGCCCTTCTCCAGGTGGCGCACGGCGCGCAAGGGGATGTAGGGCTCCGCAACCTGGCCCATGGTGATGGCGGTCTGCACCCGGGTGTCGATGCCTTCCTTCTGCAGGAAGTCCTGCAGAGCCAGGCTGTTCATCACGGTGCCGAGCATGCCCATGTAGTCCGATCGGGTGCGCTCCATGCCCCGCTGCTGCAGCTGAGCGCCGCGGAAGAAGTTACCGCCACCGATTACCACGGCGACCTGCACACCGTCGCGAACCACCTCGGCGATCTGGCGGGCCACCTGGGCGACGACGTCGGGATCCAGCCCGACCTGTCCGCCGCCGAACATTTCGCCGCCAAGCTTGAGCAACACTCTCGAATACTTGGCTCGACTCTCCGGCTGCCTGGATGCGTCCTGTGCAGACGTCGGCGCACCGTTGGTGATGGTCGGCTCGGGCTGCATCATCAGACTCCTCGCATGACAGTGCCATCCCAGGCGACCCCACCCGGAACGGCGGTTCACATCCTGCCCCATCGCAGCACAATCTCGCACCAATGGGGTGCATTATCTGCGTGGATGTCGACGCGGGTCACCGCTGCGCCCCGTCGCCACAGGTCACCTTAGCGCCAACGCGATCGCGACTTTCCATCTGCCAGCAGATGTTTGAGCCTTCGCAGGCGCGGGAACCCGCACCAACGCGGCGGGGGAAATAAAGGTCTTGAGCAGCAGGGCCGGGCCGCGTCGCATGACCGGGTGATCGCGAGGTCGACCGGCAAGAGCGTAGGACGCTCACACCAGTACGCCACTGAGGAGGAACCATTCCATGGCGGACAACAAATCAGGACCCGCAGAAGCCGTCAAAGGCGTCGTCGAGGAAGTCAAGGGTCGAGTCAAAGAGGCCGCTGGGGCGGTCGCCGGTCGTGACGACCTGACTCGCGAAGGTCAGGCCCAGCAGGACAAGGCGGAGGCCCAGCGCGACGCGGCCAAGAAAGAAGCCGAGGCCGAGGCTGCGCGCGGCGCGGCAAAGGTCGCCGAGGAGCGCCAAAAGGCCAACCAGTAGCTTGTTGCCAGGATGGGTCCGGTCCGTGAAAACGGGCCGGACCCATCGATTTTCTCCGCCGCCGACGAAACGGCTGGAACGGGCGTTTTGCCCAACGCGAGCCGAAAAATTGGCATACTTCTGCCCTGGAGGGGGTATTTGGCTGCGCTAAGCGGACATCTCCCTACGAGGTGCCTAACGGGGTCGGGGGCGAGGCACACCCTCTTAGATTTGGAGATGTCTTTGGACGTTCTACTCGTCACCGACGAAGACGACTTCGAGTCTGCCCTTCCAACGCTGAAATCGTTGACGCAAACCATTCGACGAGCCCCTCTGGACGACCACGCCGACGGGCAGCACAAGACTGCCGACGTCGCGATCATCGATGCACGCACCGACCTGACGACAGCACGCGGCGTCTGCCGCCGCCTCACCGCCAACGCGCCGGGGGTCGCGGTGGTGGCCGTCGTCGCACCGACCAACATCATGGCCGTTGACGTCGACTGGCATTTCGACGATGTGATGATGCCCGCCGCCAGCGCCGACGAACTAGAGGCACGGTTACGGCTGGCCATCAAGCGCCGGCGAAGCGCGGTGGACGGCACGTGGAAGTTCGGCGACCTGCTTCTGCACCCGGGCAGCTTCACCGGATCGCTGGCCGGCAACGAGCTGAGCCTCACGGTCACCGAATTCAAGTTGTTGAATTTCCTTGTCCAACACGCCGGTCGGGCATTCAGCCGCACCCGGCTGATGCATGAGGTGTGGGGATACGACTGCAACGGCCGGGTCCGCACCGTCGACGTTCACGTGCGACGACTGCGGGCGAAGCTGGGCACCGACTACGAATCGATCATCGACACCGTTCGCGGTGTGGGCTATATGGCCGTGACGCCGCCGCAGCCGCAGTGGATTACCACCAGCTCGTAACCGCTTATTACGCAAGCTGATTCGGCGCTTCGCTCGCCACAACGGTTGGGGTGATTGCGAATACGCACACTCCCCGCGTCACCGGTGGCGACGCGGGGAGTTCTCAGCTACCAAGCCCGAACGGGCTCAACGGCTTAGGTGTGCGCCGGCGCCGGGCCGGGCAGCGCACCAGGAGCCGGGGTCGGGTTGGTTGCGCCGGGCGCCGAGTTGCTCGAGATGTTCGACGTCCAGATCAGGATGTCTTGCATTCCCTCGTTGTAGACAACGCCATTCGGCGGCGCGCCGGTCACATCGAAGTACAGCGTGCCGGTCGACTCGCTACCTTGGTTAATCGGCGCCGGGTTAAGGCTGCCCGGAGCCTGGACCTTGTCGATCACCCGGTAGTTCTGACCGTTGGGCCCGCGGGCGATGAAGTCGTTGACCATCGGGGTGACCATCCCTCTGTCTGACCGAGCGGTGATATCCGCCTGGTAGAGCGTGCCTTTCGGCGTGTACCCGGGGATCGCCACATTGCTGGGCTGCAGGTTGCTCACCGTGTAGCTGGTGGTCATCGGTCCATCGATCAGTTGTTCGCTGGTGCCGAATCCCTGAATGTTGGGCGGCGCAGCGGATGCGGCCGCCGCAGTGAAAACGCCGACAGCCGCAATACCGGCGGCGCCGAGGACCGACTTCATAGCAGTAGAAGTGAATTTCACGATCGATACCTCTCAGTCGAATCGTTAATAATTCAGCGGCGATTTGCCCCTTGCGCGAGTTATCACCGCACCCCCATTCGCATATCCAGTCTCCATCGACCCCAAACATCTGCGGGCCTAGCTGCGGTAACGCTGCCGCATCGCAGTAATTGGGGCGTCGAAATCAATGTGGTTGCGCCTCAACGCTCGCAAATACCTCAACGGTCAAATTCCGCCCCAACCGCCCCAGTAATGCACTATAGGTATTTGATTTCACGCCCTTGCCGGAGGTGTTGCAGGAAAATGGTTTCCGCCGCCGTTCACTTAGCCGCGACGCAGCGGTTGTGCTTCGTGATGTCGATAAGATATGCCAATATCGTGGACGTGGTTTCCACCGACGATGCTCCGCTTGGCTATCTGCTCTACCGGGTGGGAGCCGTGCTGCGACCCGAGGTTTCCGCCGTATTGGGCCCACTTGGCCTGACGCTGCCCGAATTCGTCTGCCTGCGAGTGCTTTCCATGAACCCCGGCATGTCCAGCGCCGAGTTGTCCCGAAACTCCAACGTCACACCCCAGGCCATGAACACGGTGCTGCGGCGGCTGGAGGAGGTCGGTGCGGTCGCACGGCCGACGTCGGTGTCCTCCGGGCGCGCCCTGCCCGCCACCCTGACCAGTCAGGGTCGCACGCTACTGAAACGCGCGGAGGCGGCGGTGCGTGCCGCCGATGGCCGCATCCTGGCCAAGCTGACCGCAGCCCAACAGCGCGACTTCAAACGCATGCTGGACAAGCTCGGGTCGGACTGACGCCCGTCACACGGCGGCGTTGATCCGAGCCCAGGGCCGCGCGTCTTCGAGTTCGTAAGCCAGTTCCAGCAGCAGCGCTTCCTGCCCGACATCGGCGGCGAGCATCATGCCCAGCGGCATGCCGTCGACGGTCTGGGCCAGCGGCAGCGAGATCGCCGGATCTCCGCTGACGTTCTGTACGGGGGTGAAGGCGACCCAATCGGTCAACCGGTCTATCACCTGCTGGTAGTCAGTGGGTGCGAGGTGACCGATGGGCGGCGTCGGGTCGGCGAGCGTCGGGGTGAGCAAGGCATCGTAGGTCTGGTAAAGCTCCGCCATGCGCCGCCGGATCCCCCGCAGCCGCAAGATCACCCGCGGAAGCCGGTGCAGGTTGCGGCTGGTGTGCCTGACCAGACCCAGCGTCAGGGCATCCAGCTTGTTGCGGTCGAAGGAGTCGCCGAACGCGCGGCGCCCGGAACGTACCTGCGCGAGCGCGAGAAAGCCCCAGTACAGAATGAAATCGTCCACGAACGAGTCCGGCAGCGGTTGGTGTTGGATGTGCTCGACACGGTGTCCCAGCTCTTCGAGCAGCCCGGCCGTCTTCAGCGTCATTTCGCGCAGTTCGGGGCTGCTTTCGCGCAGGATCGAACGAGTCGCGACGGCGATCCTCAATCGCTGCCTGCCCGGCTCGGTGACGTCGCCGATCGGCGCCAGCTTTGGGTTGCGCCAGATCCGTTCGGCCTCCCGATAGAACGCCGCGGTGTCACGCACCGAGCGGGTGAGCACGCCGTTGGCGACGATGCCCACCGGCATCCGGCGCAGCTCCGCGTCCAGCGGCAACCTGCCGCGCGACGGCTTGAGCCCGACAATCCCGTTGCAGGCGGCCGGGATTCGAATCGATCCGCCGCCGTCGTTGGCGTGTGCGATCGGCACCACGCCGGCGGCGACGAACGCCGCCGAGCCCGACGACGACGCAGCGGCGGTGTAGTCGGTGTCCCATGGGTTGCGAACCGGTCCCAGCCGGGGATGCTCGGCCGAGGCGCTGAAGCCGAACTCCGACATCTGCGTCTTGCCCAGCGGTGTCAGTCCGGTGGCCAGATACAGCCGGGTGAACTCGCCGTCGACCGCGGCGTTGAACGGCGTCCACGCGTCGGCGCCGCGCATCGTCGGTTGCCCGGCGACGTCCACGTTGTCCTTGAAGAACGTGGGGACGCCGCTGAAGAAACCGGTCGACGGGTTTGCCGATGCGATTTTACGGGCCTGGTCAAAGGCCTTGTACGCCAAGGCATTCAGGATCGGGTTGACGGCCTCGGCGCGGGCGATTGCCGCCTCGACGACGTCGGCCCGGCTGACCCAACCCGCCCGGATGGCCTCGCTCAGGCCGACGGCGTCCAACTCACCGAGGGCATCGTCACCGAAAGCGTGCACGCGTCGCATAGCACTGACGCTAGCCGCCCACGGTGGCTGGCTAGGCTTGGCCCACCTCGAAGCGCACGAACCGGGTCACCGTCACGCCCGCCTCGTCGAGCAGGGCTTTCACGGTCTTCTTGTTGTCGGACACCGAGGGCTGCTCGAGCAGCACAGCGTCCTTGAAGAAGCCGTTCAGCCGGCCCTCGACGATCTTGGGCAGCGCTTGCTCCGGCTTGCCCTCGGCCTTGGCCGTCTCCTCGGCGATGCGCCGCTCACTGGCCACGACATCTTCGGGAACGTCGTCCCGGGTCAGGTAGCGGGCCTTGAGCGCGGCGATCTGCAGCGCGGCGGTGTGCGCCGCCTCCGCGTTGCCGCCGGTGTACTCCACCAGCACGCCGACGGCCGGCGGCAGGTCTGCGGCCCGCTTGTGCAGGTAGGTCTCGACGGTGCCGTCGAAGAACGCGACGCGGCGCAGCTCGAGCTTCTCCCCGATCTTGGCGGAGAGGTCGGCGACGGCCTGCTCGACCGTATTGTCGCCGACTTTGGCCGCCTTGAGCGCGTCGACGTCGGTGGCCTTGGACTTGGCCGCCGCCGCGACGATCTCCTCAGCAACCTTCTGGAATTCGGCGTTCTTGGCGACGAAGTCGGTCTCGCTGTTGAGCTCGATGAGCGCGCCGCCCTTGGCCGCGACCAAGCCTTCGGCCGTCGCCCGCTCGGCACGCTTGCCGACGTCCTTGGCGCCCTTGATCCGGAGCGCCTCGACGGCCTTGTCGAAGTCGCCGTCGCTTTCAGCCAGTGCGTTCTTGCAGTCGAGCATGCCGGCACCGGTCAGCTCGCGGAGACGCTTGACGTCGGCAGCGGTGAAGTTCGCCATATCAGCCTTCCGTGGGGGTTGGTTCGGGTGCACCTGCGGGGACAGCGTCTGCGGTGGCAGCGTCCGTGGCGGTCGCGGGTGCCCCGGCCGTGGCCGATGCCAGCAGCTCCTGCTCCCATTCGGCGAGCGGTTCTGCGGCCGCCGCCTCGGGCTTGCCGTCAGTGCGGCCCACGCCGGCCCGGGCCTGCAGGCCCTCGGCGACCGCGGAAGCGATCACCTTGGTCAGCAGCGCGGCCGAGCGGATGGCGTCGTCGTTGCCCGGGATCGGGTAGTCGACCTCGTCGGGGTCGCAGTTGGTGTCCAGGATCGCGATGACCGGGATGCCCAGCTTGCGGGCCTCGCCGACGGCGATGTGCTCTTTGTTGGTGTCGACGACCCAGATCGCCGACGGCACCTTCGCCATGTCGCGGATACCGCCGAGGCTGCGGTCCAGCTTGTTCTTCTCGCGGGTCAGCATCAAGATTTCCTTCTTGGTGCGGCCCTCGAAGCCACCGGTCTGCTCCATCGCCTCGAGCTCCTTGAGGCGCTGCAGCCGCTTGTGCACGGTCGAGAAGTTGGTCAGCATGCCGCCCAGCCAGCGCTGGTTCACGTACGGCATGCCGACGCGGGTCGCTTCGGCGGCCACGGACTCCTGCGCCTGCTTCTTGGTGCCGACGAACAGCACGCTGCCACCGTGGGCGACGGTCTCTTTGACGAACTCGTACGCCTGGTCGATGAAGGTCAGCGTCTGCTGCAGGTCGATGATGTAGATGCCATTGCGGTCGGTGAAAATGAACCGCTTCATCTTGGGGTTCCAGCGACGGGTCTGATGCCCGAAGTGGGTGCCGCTGTCAAGCAGCTGCTTCATGGTTACGACAGCCATTACCGGCCATTCCTTTGTTGTCGGTTGTCGCCTGGCGTCGGGTGACGCCGGGCCCTGGCGCCTGCTGCGATGCCGGACCCAGTTACGGGACCGCCCGGCATGCGGTGCGAACTCCTAGTGCAACGGGAGACGCGGGGCAGACGCGCGAAGTCAGCCCGCGAACGAGCTGCGACGAGAAGTTTACACCGACTTAGCTGGCGGTTTTTCCAGCCGGTATGCACAGCTATCCACACAAAGGCATTCGTGCACAGATTTGGCAA
Organism: Mycobacterium numidiamassiliense; assembly: GCF_900157365.1. Lineage (GTDB taxonomy): Bacteria > Actinomycetota > Actinomycetes > Mycobacteriales > Mycobacteriaceae > Mycobacterium > Mycobacterium numidiamassiliense. The sequence continues at coordinate 4,384,617 of NZ_FUEZ01000004.1, forward strand.
ACGCGGGTGGCCTAGGCGTCAACACCGCGCTGAACTCATGGAGTGCGATGGCCGGCGCTGATCCTGAGCCTGAACGTGGCCCTGGCACTGGCCCTAGCCCAGGTCCTGGGCGGCGGGGCTCCGGCGGTCGCCGAGGACATCCGGTTGCAGTGGCCGCTGCGACCGTCCCCGGCCGTTGTCCGGGGATTCGACGCCCCGGCGCCGAACTGGCGCCCCGGCCATCGTGGGGTGGACCTGGCCGGCGCCGCCGGTCAGCCGGTCTACGCCGCAGGCAGCGCCACGGTGGTGTTCGCCGGGACGCTGGCGGGACGGCCGGTGGTGTCGCTGGCCCATCCCGGCGGATTGCGCACCAGCTACGAGCCGGTCCGGACCGCCGTCCGCGTCGGTGAACTGGTGACGGCGCAGACCATGCTCGGCGAATTGCTGCCCGGGCATCCAGGCTGCCCTGCCGCGGCGTGTTTGCACTGGGGCGCGATGTGGGGTCCGGCGTCGCAGGCCGACTACGTCGATCCGCTGGGCCTGCTGGAGGCCACCCCGGTGCGGCTCAAACCCCTCGGCGGCTAGCGGGCGTCGGGCCCGCGTCGGCAGGCCCGCAGCGGCGTCAGGCCCGCGGGTGGGCCTGCTCGTGCACCGCGCGCAACCGGGACACCGCGACATGGGTGTACAGCTGGGTCGTCGCCAGGCTGGAATGCCCCAGCAGCTCCTGGACGACGCGCAGGTCGGCGCCGCCTTCCAGCAGATGCGTGGCCGCGCTGTGCCGCAGCCCGTGCGGGCCCATGTCGGGCGCGCCGTGCACCGCGGCAATGGTCTGGTGCACGACGGTGCGAGCCTGGCGCACATCGAGCCGGCGGCCCCGCGCGCCCAACAACAGCGCCAGCCCAGAATCCGCGGTGACCAGGTCGGGACGCCCGTCGCGCAGCCAGGCGTCCAGTGCCTCGGCCGCGGGCACACCGAACGGCGCGGTGCGCTGCTTGTTGCCCTTGCCCAGGACTCGCACCGTTCGGAATCGGGTGTCCACATCGTCGATGTCCAGGCCGCAGAGCTCGCTGACCCGGATGCCGGTGGCGTACAGCATCTCCACGATCAGCCGGTCCCGCAGGGCCAGCGGATCGCCTTGCTCGGCGCCGGATTTCGCCGCCGCCATGGCATCGAGCGCCTGGTCCTGACGCAGCACCGACGGCAGGGTGCGGTGCGCCTTCGGCACCGCCAGCCGGGCGGCTGGATCGGTGGTCATTAGGCCGCGCCGCACCGCCCAGGCGGTGAACGCCTTGACCGACGAGGTGCGGCGGGCCAGCGTGGTCCGGGCGGCGCCGGCGGCGGCCGACGTGGCCAGCCAGGACCGCAGCAGGGGCAGGCTCAACCCGTCCAGGCCGAGCTCGCGGGCATCGAGGTAGGCGAACAGCGAGCGCAGGTCGCCGAGATACGCGCGGCGTGTGTGCGCCGAGCGGAGGCATTGCAGGTCCAGGTACTCGTCGAACTCGTCGAGGATCGCCTGCACTACCCCACGGTCGCAGGCGCGGGCCGCCCGGCCTTAGCCGACGCGCCGAAGCGTGTCCGGGGTGAGATCTTTGCGCGTCGGATAGCCGTCGACGGCCATGATCAGGTCCGCCTCGGCCAGCAGCGTGCGCAGCACGTGCACGATGCCGTCGACACCGCCGAGCGCCAAGCCGTAAGCGTAGGGGCGTCCGACCCCCACCGCCGTCGCGCCAAGCGCCAGGGCCTTGATGACGTCGGCCCCGCTGCGGATACCCGAGTCGAACAGCACCGGCAGCCCGTCGGCCGCCTCGACGACGCCGGGCAGGCAGTCCAGCGCGGGCAGTCCGCCGTTCGCCTGGCGACCCCCGTGGGTGGAGCAGTAGATGCCGTCGACGCCGCCGTCCTTCGCGCGCCGGGCGTCGTCGGGATGGCAGATGCCCTTCACGAGCAGCGGCAACTTGGTCAGCGACCGCAGCCAGGGCAGGTCGTCCCAGGTCAGCGGATTCCCGAAGACCTGCGCCCAGCGCAAGATGGCGCCTTGCGGGTCCTCTTCGGGCGGGCGCTGCAGGCCGGCGCGAAAGACCGGGTCGCTGAAGTAGTTGTTCAGGCAGTGACCGCGCAGCTGCGGGAAGTTCGAGGTGCGCAGGTCACGCGGGCGCCATCCGGTGACCCAGGTGTCGAGGGTGACGACGATGCCCTGGAAGCCGGCCGCCTCGGCGCGCTGCACCAAGCTGGCGGCCAGTTCGCGGTCGGTCGGGGTGTAGAGCTGGAAAAAGCCCGGCGTATCGCCGAATTCGGCGGCGACATCTTCCATCGGATCGACGGTCAGCGTCGACGCGACCATCGGCACGCCGGTGCGGGCCGCGGCGCGGGCGGTGGCTAAGTCGCCGTGGCCGTCTTGAGCGCAGAGCCCGATGACCCCGATCGGAACCATGAACAGCGGCGACGGCAGGGTCAGGCCGAACAGATCCACGGACAAGTCCCGTTGTTTTGCCGCGGCGAACATACGCGGGATCAAACCCCAGTGGTCGAATACCTCGCGGTTGGCCCGCTGCGTGCGTTCGTCGCCGGCGCCACCGGCGACGTACGACCACACCGACGGTGGCAGGGCCAGCTCGGCCCGGGCCTCCAACTCGGCGAACGCCATCGGCAGCGCGGGCACCACCCCGGCCAGGCCCTGGAAGTAGATCTCGTTTTGGTAGTCGCCGAATGCCATGGAAAAGAGAATGCCAGCCGAGCGGGCGGGCTGACCAACCCTTACCGGGACCCGGCCTCGGCCTCGGCCAGTTCCTTCTTCCACTGCCGGAACGTCTCCTCGGTGCGGCCGCGTCGCCAGTACCCCGAGATCGACGAGGCCCATTTCTTGTCCACGCCACGCTCTTTGCGGATGTAAGGACGCAGGTTGTGCATCACGGCTTGGGCCTCACCATGGACGAAGGCGTGCACCTGACCCGGCAGCCACAGGGTGGTGGTGACCGCCTCGACCAGCGGCGCGAAATCGCCTGCGCGGTCGTCGGACACCATGTCGGCCCGGCCACCGCGGTAGACCCAGTTGACCTGGACTGATTCGGGTGCGGTCAAGGGGATTTGGTCCTCCGGACCGGCTACTTCGATGAAGGCCTTGCCGATCGCGTTGGGCGGCAACGCTTCCAGCGCGGTGGCAATGGCCGGCAGCGCGGATTCGTCACCGGCCAGCAGGTGCCAATCGGCCGCCGGGTCGGGCGTGTAGGCGCCGCCTGGCCCCATCAGATAGATCACCTGACCGGGCTGGGCAGTGGCCGCCCAGGCGCCCGCCACGCCGTGCTCCCCGTGTACCACGATGTCGAGCGCGATCCGACGGGCCGCGGCGTCGACCTTGCGCACGGTAATGGTCCGCACCGACGGCCTTTTCTGCGGGGGCAGCCCGGCGAAGCTGTCCAGGGTCAGCGGGCGCGGCAACCCGGCCACGTCGACGTCGCTGGGGACGAACACCAGCTTGACGTACGAGTCGGTGAAACTGCTGGGCACAAAGGTGCCGAAATCACTGCCTTCCAGCAGTACCCGGACCATGTGCGGTGCGAGTTGTTGTGTACCGACGACTTCGAAGCGTTGAAGGGGTCGACCTGCCACTTGTCCTCCTGTCCAGACCCGACCCCTAGGCGACTATACGAGTCGCACCGTCGCCGCAGCTCTGCCGCTACCGGGGCGGACAATTCGCCATCGTCCGCAGTCGCGCTGGGCCAACCCGGCCACCTCGAGGATCGCCAGCGGCCCCAGCACCTGCTCGGGCACCAGCCCCGACGCTACCGAGATTTCGTCGACCGTGACGGCGCCGCGGCTCGGCAGCGCGTCATACACCTGACGCGCGGCCTCACCCAGCCCGTCGAGCGCCGTCACCGGCCGGGGTTCCTCCATGGCGAGTTCGCCTACCTGGCCGACGAGTTCGACGATGTCGTCGGCCCGGGTAACCAGCTCGGCACCGTTGCGCAGCAATACGTGGCAACCCGCCGACCCCGACGATGTCACGGGCCCGGGCACCGCGGCGACCACCCGGCCCAGCGACCGCGCCCAGGCCGCGGTGTTTGCCGCGCCGCTGCGCAGGCCGGCTTCCACCACCACCACCGCGCCCGCGACGGCGGCCACCAGGCGGTTACGCGTCAGGAACCGGTGACGCGCCGGGCGGACCCCCGGCGCGTATTCGGTGAATACCAGCCCGTGCCGGGCGATGCGAAGCAGCAGCGCGGAATGACCTGCGGGATAAGGGATATCGATCCCGCCGGCCAATACGGCCACGGTGATTCCGTCGCCGGCCAGCGCGGCGCGATGCGCCGCGCCGTCGATACCGTACGCGGCGCCGGAGACCACCGCGACGTCGCGCTCGATCAGCCCGTCCGCCAGGTCGGCGGCCACCTGCTCGCCACAGCATGTACAGGTGACGCCTAGGTAGCCTGCGTGGCGTGTGAATAGCGATGTGAGACACGGGTATCCGTGCGGTAACCGGCGGATCCAAGTAGATCACATCGAATCGACGTGTATACTCATCACTAGTTCGGCAGGCCTAAAAAACCTTGGCCGGCGTGACCACAGTTTCGAGCCGGTCACCGATTGGAGAAGCCTCGGACCGCACCCGCGGCCCGAGGCTAGCTGCTACCAAAGGGCGCTCTCCATGGGTGACTACACAGTCCGGCAGTTCTGCCGTCTCGTTAATCTGTCCGAAAGTGTCACGCGTCAGCGGATCCGCGACGGCGAAATTCCGCATTACAAAATCGGCTCCAACATCCGCATCCGCGCGGAGGTTGTTGATGCAATCCGGGCCGGCGACCTAGACGCGACGGGTGCTGACGGTACCGGTGGTGCCGAGTGAGGTCGCTCGCCGACCTGCCGGCCGCTTGGCAGGACAAGATCCGTGAACTGTGCGCCGCCGCGCCGGCATTGAGTCCAAGGCAGCGAGACCGCGTGGAGTTGTTGCTCCGCGGCAGTAATGAGGCTGACGCAGCGGCCCCGGCCGAAGACGGTGCCGCGTGACTCAGCAGTCAACGACCGCCGAGCGTCCCACCATGGACATCGCTGAACTCGCTAAGCAGGTGAAGCGAACACCCACAGCAGCGGGCGCTCTGATCAACCATGCGCTTGAACGATGGAAAACGAAGAACCAAAAGGCGAACGCCCCGCGCGGTTTCTGGGACGAGCTTTCCGATGCCACCGGGATTCAAAGCGAGCATCTGAAGCAGCGCGTAAAACGAGCGGCGACGCAGGAAGACCTTGAGCGGATGCGCTCCTCGGCCCCTACGTCGTCCGAGGTTGCACCCATCGAACCTGTTGTGGATCCGGCTGCCGGTGAACCGGGTACCGAGTTGGCCGCCGATGAGTCGGTCGAAGGCGAATACGTCGATGACGGCGACGGCCGGTTCGTGCTGCCGGCGACCGCGGCGGAAGCCGACCAACTTAACGGCGAGCTGGGCCAGTTGGCGATGGCGGTCGAGTGGAAGCGCGCCGCCCTCGTCTATGCGCGGGTGTATGTTGCGGACTCTCCCGGCCGCCCCACCGAAAAGGTCAATCCTGACCTTTTGACGCCGAAACAGTATGCGGGGCTCGGCATCCACGGCCTGCGGTCCAAAACCACTGTGCGCCGATACTGGCGAATCTGGCAGCGCGCGGTCGAGGAGGGCAACGCTGTCCCGGTGAAGCTCGGTGACTGTGTGCAACTGCCCACCGTGGGCTGGGATGAGTATCTCTGGCCACCAGAAGTCGAGCAGCCCGAAGAATCGTCAGCGATCACCGATAACCACGAGGCGTTCGAGGCCGATGAGCGGGCCGAGGAAGACGCTGACACCGCGGTGGGGGAAGACCGAGGTCACGTAGCGCCCCCACCTGAGCGGACTCCCGTTCCTGATCAGCGGATGTCCGCCGCGTGGAAGTGGAGGCTGCAGGTCGCTGCCCGACGGGTGGACAAGGCTATCGACCTCCTTGTAGCCGCCCACGAGGCGCACCCGGCGGGGAGCGCCGACGGTGATGCTAAAACGCGGGCACGCTTGGCCGCGGACATCGCACGTTGGGTTGAAAAACTCGAATCGCTGGATGTTGCGGTCCCGGCAAAGTCAGCGTCGGTGCCGGTGGCTGGCAATGGATGAGGAGATCCGGCAGGAGTTGGTCGCGTTGGGTCTCAACGCCAGAGAGCTTGCGCGGCTTGAACAGATCGCCGCTGAACGACAACGAGAGAAAGGGAAGTAGTCATGCCCGACACCGCCAACCTCACCGATTCTGAGGTCGAGGATCTGCTCCTCCAACTGGGCCGCGCGGGACGGATCACCTTGCCAGCAGAACTGCGCCCAAGGCTGGTGTACGAGTTGCTGGACGAGGGCATGTCGGTCGATGAGGTGGCGGACATCGTCAAAGGTGTTGGCCCGCAGACAGCGGAGGCACTCAAGGATCAGTACCTTGACGGCGTGCCGGCCGAGTTAGCGTCGCTGTACACGCAAGGGACGCGACGATGAGCGACGTGATCAAGTGTGCCCGCTGCCGCAAGCGTTACCGCGGCCATGGTGAGTGGAACGACGTGTCGATCGCGGGGCTATCTGTCGGTTGCTTGTGCCCAGGCTGTCAAACGGTCGAGGAAGATTTAGAGGCTGAGCTAGCTGAGATCACTGGTAGGTCGTCGTCAGGTTTGCGCGTGATTGAGGCGCGGACCCGCCGCAGTGAACGGGACCTGACCGACGTGGTTGAGGTACTCGTCAACACTTACCCGACCCCAGAGATCCTGCGGCATAACGCAAACGAGCTATCCGACGCACGCAAGGACGAGAAGGCGCGGGACATGGTCACGTTGATGCGCGCGGTCGCCAGTGACATGGAAGCTGGCACGCTGCGGGAAGACGCATGAGGGACAGAACGCCTTGGTTCGAGGCGTACGACGGAGACGACACCGATGGCTAACTCCCCGCTACTGGAACCTCCACACGCCGCGGCGATAGCTGTGGCGCTGCGAGAAGGGATCGACACCTTACGTGGTGCCGCTGCCCTGGCGGCCGAACATTCGACCGACGAACACGTGCCGATCCCGGTGTCACCCAGACAGGCTCGCGCCCTCGCCGACGCGATGGAATGGGCCGCACTTCACCTCGTGAGCCAACTCCCACCCGAGGAAGAACGATGAGAGTACCGCGAAGCCGGCAGTGGGTCATCGTCAGAGATGACCCGAATGGGCACAGGTCATACTGGGCGTCACTCCGCATGAGATGGCCGGATGACATTGATACCGAGCGGTATTGGCAATCCGCCTTGAGCGATGCGCACACCTACAAGACGAAGGTCGCGACGAAGCGCCACTGCCCGAATCGTGTCCTACGTGCGCCCAACATCAGGCTTATGACATTCAGCGATGCCCAGAAAGATGAGGACAATCATGACCCACGCAACTGAACGCCCGAAGCTTTGGATCGGCACCGCACTCACGCCGTACGGCAACGAATTTGGTGCGGTGGTGGTGACCGCTGAGACGCGAGAGGAAGCCATCGCTGCGGCCACCGCTAAATTGTCGCAGCCCGGCAACTATGTCCCCTATCAGGAGTACGCCCACGCGCTAATCGCCAACCTCGACAACATTCGAGAGGTCACCGATGGTGTGTACATCGACTGGGACGCGAACAGGCCTTTTCGGTGAACCAGTCGATACCGGGGCTGCGGCACTTCTTTATCGACTCGGGCGCATAGAGCGAGACGAGGCGTGTCGATGAGTGAGCATCCAGAGCCGTTGCCGCAGCACTGGGAGTACACCACCGCCGAGCAGGACGAAGCCGACAGGGCATTCGAAATCTCGCGTGAGAAACGATTCAGACTCGACGGCGAGATCGACTACGAATGACCTCCGTCGTGATCGAAATCGCGCTACCGGCCGACAGTCAAAACGTCGCCCGGCTAACAGCGGCTATCCGATAACGGGAAAAGGAACCCCTCCGAGCCCTTCATGGCTAGGCTCCACGTCTATACAGGCCCTCTTGTAACGGTGGGAGTGCGACATGGCGACTCAGACACCCGAACCCGCCAAGGCGAGTCAAACACCCGACGTGGCGACTGAGACAGCCGAACCCGCGAGAACGAGTCAGAGATCTGACCTGGCGAGTAAGACACCTGGGTGGTACCCAGACCAAAAAGACACCGATGCCGAAAGCTACTGGGACGGCGCACGCTGGCACGGAAGCCGCGCGAAAGACAGATCCTCGCCTCCCTCGTATTGGGAACGGTTGAAGCGGGGCGTTGCACGTCTCAAGTGGCTCTGGATTGGTCTCGTAGCTTTTCTGCCCCTTAGCGGCGTTATCGTCGGGAATTGGATGACGCAGCGTGCGGCGGCTGAGGCAACGCAGAGAGCCTTCCAGCAGCAGCAGGAGCGAGACGCTTACATCGGGTTCTACAACGCGATAGACGAATTTGTATCGGATGTCTGGGCTGAAGCGCGCCGATGGCAACCCACCCCCGCCAGTGCGGCCCTTGCTCACTTAGCCGCTCCCATGAAAGAAAACATCGGGACGGGCTTGAACAACGTCCTAGCCGCCGAATCGAAGGTCACATTCTACGGAAGTGAAGCAACACAGAAAGCGGCAAATGACGTTGTCGAGCAAGTGGGAGACATCCAGCATTTGTTAGGAGCATTTGAAGTGGAAAATCCGCAGTACCCGAATCTTTCGGATGCACAATCTGATGCGTTCGCCAAACTTTGTGGGCAGATAGCAAACATAATTCGTGGCAAACTGCAGATCGCACACCTGGCTTTCCGCCGTGCTGCGAGAGCGGACCTCGGCCTCCCGCGTGCTGACGACGATGTTTACAACCCTCTGTACAGCAACCTTCCGCGCGGCGTTACGCCGATAGCTGCGATACCACCCTCTGTAACTGCTGTACCTGCGCCTTTGCCATCCGCTATAACTGCGCCTGCACCATCGGGGCCGCCTCGGTGACTGGGTAGCGGACACCTGCGCCGGATAGGACGCGCCTCGGCTCAGGTCGGGGCGCTCTCTATATGCCGGTGATATGGCCAATACCATTGCCGTTACACGGTTTTGATGCCGTGTCCTTGCCGCCGCTGCATGGAAAACCTGCGCGACTCTTTAGTCGATAACGACTACAAAGGGGCTGCCATGCCGATGGATGAACAACGAGCACGCGGGATTTTCGCGTTAGTAACTCACGCCCGGCGGCGCTACGGCGGGCACATCACCCTCGACGACCTGACACCAGATCAACTCAACCTCGTCCGCGCGGACCGCGACACCGCAGTCACCGCAGCGCAACAGCGAGGCGTACGCGCCCGCCGGCTTAACAAGGCAGCCCGCCTCCGTGCGGAGGCCGACGAGATTGAGGCCCAGGTGCTCGCGGGGGTGTCCGCATGACAAGGGAATACCGCGCCGACCGCGAGAACCTAGTTGGTGTCCGCGAATGCCGCAGTTGGGCCGAGGATTTCACGTTCCGCACAATAAAGGCGACCGGTGATCACATCCTTGAGGGTTACGCCGCCACGTTCGACCCGTACGACTACGGCGGTGGCCCTAACGCGGGCGGCTGGGTCGAACAGATCGATAAACGCGCATTCGACGCCACGTTGGCCACCCAGCCCGACGTGATGTTGCTGATCAATCACACAGGCCTGCCACTCGCCCGCACTAAATCCGGCAACCTGAAACTATCCCGCGATACCCACGGCCTTAAGGTCTGGGCGCGCCTCGACAAGAGTGACCCCGACGTCATGCGCCTCCTCCCCAAAATGCGGAGACGAGACGTTGACGAGATGAGCTTCGCTTTCCGCGTCACCGAGCAGGACTGGGACGCCGACTACACGCATCGCACCATCCGCGCGTTGACCCTACAAAAGGGCGATGTCAGCGTCGTCAATTACGGTGCCAATCCCGGCACGCAAGCTGAAATCAGGCGGGCCGCAAACGCATCCGCCGTCCGACGTAACCCCGAACTCTTCCGCCGACGCTACGAAACAGCTCACACCGTGGGCGCCGCCATCGCCTACCTACAGGCGGTGATGCGATGACGCTGCCGACCGCGAGAGATCCGCAAGAATTGCTCTCTCTATATGTGAATGTCGTACCGTCGCTTGTGGGTTCGCCACAGATGCATGACATACGGCGACCTAGTGAGCGAGGTGATTTAAATGGCTAACCGTACGTGCGGCCACTGCCATCGCGAACTCCGCAGCGACGGCTTTTACTGCAACGACACCTGCCAGCGACTTTATCGTCAACGGCAGTCGGAGCGCGCCCGCGCAGAAGAAGCTACCGGCCGGTCGGTGAACGATGCTTACCTCGACTTCAAAGTCGGTGTGCGCCTTGATCCTAGCGCCCAAGCCCACCTCGACAGGATGATCCCCGACCGCAACCTCTATTAGGAGACCACTTAAATGACTACACCACACGACTGGCTCGGCGCCCAATACGACTACATTCCGCCCGCCGATCTGGTCAGCCAGAGCCCTACCGCCAGCGCGTATCAGGTTGGCGATGGACCGCTTTCAACCGCGGCGGTCCCGGAGTACATCGTCACCGGCGGTCGTTTCCAGAAGGGAGTCTGACAAATGTTGCGGCTGCGGTTATCTGAGCGGGCTATCCAATCGTCGTGGGCGACGATTGGGCTAGTGGACTGCGATACGGGTCGGCTGATCGAAAAGTATGCGCGTCACGCTGATGCGGAGCGGGCGATGCAGTTTTTGAAGCTGGTCGGGGTTGCGCGTTACGGAACGGAATTGGGTGGCGCTGCGACCCACGAACTCGCCGCCCAGACCTGCGCGGAGTTTTACGGGCACCGCCAGTACGAGAAGCTGCCGGGCCAGGATTTAGAGGTGCTGCATGAAGCTGTGCGCTGTTCGCTTGAGGAAGCGGGCAAGAGTAGACGTGGGGCGTAGCCCCACCCCGTGCGCGGCCCGCGGCGGTTCCTCTCCAGTCCATGGTTCTCGCCGCCGCGGGTCGTGCACCCTAAAACCCAGACATACCTGGACATCTTGATGGACACCTCGACCGCGTATCTACGGCTGACCCGAGAGTTAGCAAGGGAGATTCGCGACGCAACCACCGCCGCCTATCGCCAGCCGGACCTCGGCCGCGACGGCTGGAATATCAACACCGAGAAGGCCGCTCGCATCGCCACCAAGCTGCTGCGCGGCGAGTGGCCTGAAAGGTCAGCAATCCTCGTGGACTACAACACCTGCGCCGCGATCAATGGACGCGCCATCGTTGAGGCTGTAATCCGCAGCGGTGTAACCATCGACTGCCAAGTAACGCTGCGCTATTAGCGACTTACCCCTACCGGGTTGGGAGCGGCCCCCGAAATTGCGGGCAGTAGTTGCCGGTCGCTGCAACCACGGTGCCGGTAGCGGTATCCCTGATGAAGCCCTGTACCAGCATTTCCCTGACAACGTCTGCCTGCGTGGTGCCGGAGGTTAGCTGGTCGCAAACCCAATGCGCGGCGGCGATTGCGCGCGCAGGATCGGTGACCGGAATATTAAAGCGCGCCAGTTCTTGAAGATACTGCCTATCTGCCGCAGGCCCGTTCACTGCTATGAGGTCGGTGAACTGTGGGCAGTAGGCGGCTACGGCAGCGCGCTCAACTGTTTTGGCCTGTGCCTCCGTCAGCGCCGGGAAATCGGATTGCACATTGATCCATGCGTTGGCGGCGGAGTCCGCAATCTCCTGCTCGGACTGTCCAGCCAGATCCTTGCCTGTTGTCAGGAATCCGCATATGTCCGTGCGGCCAGGCGCTGATCGCTTTCCCCCTGTCGTACAGGTGAATGCCCGCCGCTTCGATGATGGAGATATAGGTGTTATCGGCGGCGTCTGGGTTCGGCGTTTGGCTGGTTGGGGCTTGGGTCGTCACCGTCGTTGTCGCGGGAGCCGCCTGGGCCACCGTTGGTAATGGCCGGCTGCTGAGTGATGATGTCGATGGTGATGATTCCGCGCCCGATGGAATGGTGGACGACGACTTCGGTGCCGCTGCAGGTGTTTGGTGGCTTCCTCGCGTGACGGCCCAGCCGACAGCGGCAACCACGACCGCGGCCACTAGTGCGATCGAAAGGAACATGGCGGCGTAACCCCATGTCCAGCAAAAAGATTGGGCCGCTGCGTCTCCTAATTCGTCCTCGTCAGCTAGGGGTTCATGTGCTTCCTCGCCGGTTCGCGGATTCTCCTCGATGTCGTCGTCATCGTCGGATTGTTCCCACGCCAAAGGTGATTCCACGTGGCGGATTGCGTCGGGCAGAATCTCGGTACCGGCTGCGCTACCCACAGCGGTATCCGGCTGGTGCTCGCCAGCCTCCATTAGGCTGTCCGGCTCGCCGACCCGCTCCCCGGTTCGCGGATCGTCTACTACTTCGGTCTCATCAACCTTCGACATAGTCGCGGGCGTAGCGACGTCACGGATAGCGTCGGGCAGAAGCCCTGTGCCGTCGCCTGCCGCCGCCCCGATCGTGGTGTCCGTCGGGACCGAGTCGGCAGAGCCGCGGTCAGTCATGCCATCACCTGCCAGGGTGGAGTGTGGAAATCCCATTCCAACGGGTCAGCGGCTGCTCGTCAACGCGATAACAGCCGCCGGCAACGTAGCATCAGGCCGTGCGGGTCCTAGGTGTAGACGGATGGGCAAAAGGATGGGTCGGCATCGAACTTGTCGATGGCCGATTCACCGCTGCCCACGTTGCGCCCACACTTGTCGCCATGGTCGAGTCCAACGACTACGACGCGATCACGGTGGATATTCCCCTCGGCCTGCTTGACAACGGTTTTCGGAAAGCCGACATCGAGAGCAAGATCGCACTCGGGCCGCGAAGGTCCAGCGTGTTTCTAACCCCGCCAAGATCGATCCTTCAACAGGACTCATATGACTCTGCCAACGCGCTTAGCCGAGAACTCACCGGACTGGGACTCAGCAAACAAAGCTATGCACTTCGACAGAAGGTGCTAGAGGCAGACAAGCTCTTCGATGACGGCGCCACTCTCCCGCTCTTCGAAATTCATCCCGAAGTGTCGTTCATGGCGATGGGTGACGGCCCAGCTTTGATGAGCAAGAAAACCTGGCATGGCCAGCGTGATCGCATGACGCGACTCGGGGCGCAGGGCATCGTGATTCCCGCTGAGATAGGCGTAGCGGCTGAAGCATCGCCCGACGACATCCTCGATGCCGCCGCAGCCGCCTGGAGCGCCGACCGCATCGCAACCGGCTGTTGCGGAAGCATTCCGAGTCCGCCTCAGATCAACGAGCGCCGACAGCGGGTTGCAATATGGTATTGAATTTCTGTACTGAATTAGTTCTAGAAGGCAGGCTCGGCCTCCTTCGGTAGAGCAGGTAATCTGCCGTCTTCGCGCCAAACCCGTTCGGAGACAACACAAATAACCGCTATCTTGACCAGTACGTCAGCATCGCTTCATTGCTGAGTACCGTCGGTCCTTGTGTGATGACCAATTCATGGGGTGACACTGAATATTGGACGCCATTGTTGCTTGCGATAAATGCTGCACCTGTCCTCGCAGGATCTGCGACTTCAACCGAGAGGTTGTTCTGTAACCCGAACCCTTTGTAGTACAGCCGCCCGACGCCGGTCTGGCAGATGACAATTAGCGAGTCAGCGGTGCGAGCGATGACGATTGCAGGGTTGGTGTAGTTGCAACGTGCTCCTGAGTAGCCGATGAAACCTTGGGCGTCAGCATCCGGTGGTAGCGCCGCCGTGCTCGGCGCAGGAGGCGGTACGGCGCTCGGCATTGTCGATGCACGGCCGGGAAAAGAAACTTCGGTATGAACGGGTGAAGGTGAAATGCTAAACCCGAATTGTTCCAGCGGTGCGAGCTGTTCCGGCGCGTTGGATGCGACTTGTGCGGGCGGGTGCTCGACGCAAGCCGATGCTCCGATTAACCACAACGTAGTGTCACTTGCTGCCCTGGTTGCGTAAGCCATCATCGGAAAGTTCAACCTGGCAAAGTTAGCGATATCGGTCTGTCGCGCAGACGCTGATGAATAGTTGCCAATGTCGATCGAGAGGTCGTAGTCGCATCCCCCCTGCGTTTCGGGGGCATAAATTGAGCAGAAACTAACAGCGGACGCCCCGGGCAGTGGCATGAACTGGACGGGTCGTAAGCGAAGCAGCGTATAGATGCCGCGAGGTTTTCCGTCCGGTGTGCTGGGGTTGTTACAGATACTTGCGGCCCAGTCGTTCACCGTCGAATGATCAAACCCAGCAGAGGGCGGGCCAGGGTGACCCGGCGGCGCGCCATCATGTCTGTGCGACGCACAACCCGCGACAATCGTCGTTGCCGCGATCAGCAGCGAAATACTTGTGCAAACCGAGGTGATGGTGATGGGCAAGCGCCGCATAATCCTTCCCCAGGGCAGACTCAACCTTCCAGCGTGGAGGCTAATCTGGGCCAGCCCATTACGTGACGCTTTCGTTCCCTTGGTCCGCCTAAGGCGGCTTGCAGCCCCTGCCAGGACTGCCGACCGGGCTCGAGCGGCCACTCGGCCAGCCCCAAGCCTCCCGGAGGCGAGACTTGGCCGTCTTCCTGCGCTGTGGGGTGCTAGTGATCTTCGGCGGCCGTCGTTGCTAAGTGAGCGGAAGCGATCTGGTCAGCGGTGCGATGCCGAACTGTTCCAACGTGGCGGGGCCATTTGGCTGCTGCTCAAGGACTTTTGGCACTAGTTGCGCGGCAGCATTCGCGTCTTAGCTTGCCGTAGAAGCAGTGCTGCCTTCTACCGGGTTGGGGCGTCGATGATGACAAGCACCGCCACCACCACACGCTCGCCCATTCGAGTTCTGTCAATAGGCTTTTTAGTACTGATGGTTGCCATGGTTGGCTATGCTCTGCTGTCGGCGCCGACTTCTCATGCGAGTGTTCATCAGGATCAAGAGTTCTACTGGCTGTTAACCGAACCGGATCAGGATAATCCTATGGCGATTTGGGATTTTCCACTCGTTAGGTCGCAGGGCATTCAGGATTGCCGGGAAATGGATTTTGGCGAAACGCCGATGCAGGCACTCTATCATTTGGATCGCAGACATGGCGGGCCGTATATGTTTGAAGATGCTAACGGCATTTCTTCTGCGGCTACAGTCATTTACTGTCCCTGGCACGGAAGTTGGCCGGATATGCCTGGGGGTCCACAAGAACGTACGGAATCGCGGCCCGTAAATCCACTTCCTGTATATCCGCCACTTATGTGGTCGCCGGGCGGTGGCCCTGCTAGTGGTGTCTAAATCGCCAGCGGCGCACCGGGTCGCCTTAACCATCGGTACAAATGTATAACTGATCTAAAAGAACGGAGATAAAGCCCAGCGTGATAATCAAGAAACTCATTGCTAACAGCGTTTTTGTTGTAGCCGCCGTCGTAGGAGCACCGGCAGTCGGCGCCGATCCGATCGGGCAGGGCGGCGGGGTTTGCACCGATCCGCAGTGTCCTCCACCAGTTCGTGTATTCATGTCGCCGGATACTGCGACCAGCCTAAAGCAGGCCAAGCAGCAGCAAGAAGAGATGCAGAACTCGCAGAACCTGCTTCCCAGTCCTTAGAACAAGAACCTCGTGATATGTCCCCCGCAAGAGCACACCCGGTAACCAACAAAGGCAGCCGGCCGCGAGCCGGGCGATGCCCCGCTTTCCCGATCCCTCATCCGCGCGACGACGTGCCTCTAGCACAAGGACCTTGGCCCCTAGGTCGGGGCGTTGTGTGCGATTAGCGTCACCATCCACAGCAAAGTCAGCATCGACACCGGGATATGGCGCATGATTCGTGGACTGCTTGTCGCGATAGCGATCGCAGTCGCAACCATCGGCGCGGCTTTAATTCCACATAGCGCTGGCTCTGGCACCTCGCCGTTCCTGACTACGAGCTGTCTGCCAGTAGATTACGCGGTCCCCTCGGACATACACTGCAACCCTCCGACCCCACTACCGGGGGATACGTATCAGTGCAGAGACGGCTGCTTTTCTGACAGCAAAACTTCCCAGGGGGCGTGTTCTCACCACGGCGGCATCGACCATCCAGTCAATCGGGGCAATGAGTAGCACGGCAATCGTCATCGCAACCACCCTTACAGTGACCAGCTCGGCTCTGCTCATCGGTGCGGTCGGCACTGCGGCTGCTGATGTGCCGGTCGGGCCAGGTCCTACCTACTACACCGTGCAGACCCAGCCCACGCCTGGGGCCTGCCATAACCGCTCGGCCGCTACCGGGCAGACCCTGCCCGACCCGATCTGCACCCCCAGTGCGATCAGTCCGAAAGTGACCCAAGACACGCTCGCCACAACGATCTGCAGAACCGGCTACACCAAGTCAATCCGGCCGCCGGCTTCCATTACCGAGATCGAAAAGCGCGAAAACGCGCCGGCATACGACTACACCGGCTCGCTGAAAGACACAGAGTACGACCACCTCGTGCCACTTGAACTCGGCGGGGACCCCAACGATCCCCGAAATCTGTGGATCGAACCCGGTGCATCCCCCAACCCGAAAGACGGCGTCGAATCCAGGCTGCATGAGCTTGTCTGCGAAGGCAGAGTGCCGCTCGATGGGGCGCAGGAGGCCATCGCCACCGATTGGACCACGGCACGGGACACGGTCCGTTGAAGTAGCGCCATTGCCACCAGCTAGGGCTGGCTATGAGACCAAGGCAAGTGCCGAAAAAGGCAATGATTCGGGGCAAGATGAGACCGAGCGCGTTGCCCATTATCACCAACAACCATGGGCATCAATGCGGCTCCGTTAGAAAACCAATCCGCACCACCGTAACGCCGGTAATATTCGCGCATGCCGGTGGCTAGTGGCGCAGCCTTTGCTGGGTACACCATCCTGCGGCTGCTGGGATCTGGGGGAATGGGCGAGGTCTACCTCGCCCAGCACCCCCGATTGCCTCGTCAAGACGCACTCAAGATCCTGCCGGCAGAGGTCTCGGCGGATGGTGAGTTCCGGGAGAGGTTCCTGCGCGAGGCAGACCTGGCCTCGACACTTTTCCACCCGCACATTGTCGGTGTGCATGACCGCGGAGAATTCGACGGTCAAATGTGGATATCGATGGACTACATCGACGGCACTGATGCCGCGCAGCTGCTGCGGACTCGCTACCCAGTCGGCATGCCCGAACACGAAGTTGCCGAGATCATCACCGCGATTGCCGGCGCGTTGGACTATGCCCATAAGCGGGGTCTGCTGCATCGCGACGTCAAGCCGGCTAACATCATGCTTACCCACCGAGACGACGAGGGTAAGCAACGAATCCTGCTGAGCGACTTTGGGATTGCTCGCGGCGTCGATGACATCAGTGGACTGACCACGACCAACATGACTGTCGGCACGGTGGCGTACACGGCGCCGGAACAGCTGCTGGGCGAGCAGATCGACGGGCGCGCCGACCAGTACGCGCTGGCCGCTACCGCTTACCACCTTTTGACGGGATCGCAGCTGTACCCTCACTCCAATCCGGCGGTCGTAATCAGCCGCCATCTCAACGCACCGGTGCCTGCTCTCTCCGACACGCGACCCGAACTGGGCAGGCTCGACCCTGTGCTCGCGGCGGGCCTGGCCAAGGATCCCGCCGATAGATTTACGCGCTGCGTAGACTTCGCCCACGCTTCCGCCGAGCAAGCCGAGATACCCCGCCGAGCCCGGGCCGCGCCGACCGCCCCCGCTCGATTGGCCCCCAAGCAAACTCCTCGGAACAGCATTCAATCCCGCTCAAAGCAAGGCGTCGTCGAACCCCGACTGCCGGGTGGTCCTCGAAGGCGATGGGGTATCCCGGCTGCCGCGGTGGTTGCGCTCCTTTTGGTTGGAGCCGTTGCGCTGGTGTGGCAACCGTGGCAACAGCGGCCCCTCACGACCCCACCCTCGACCCGAGTCGAATCACCTCCGGCCCCGTCGCCGCACCTACCAGCGCAGCACCCGCGGCAACGCAGGTCATTACCGCAGTGGCGGTTGTCAACGGCCAACCTGCCAACGGTTACCTTGAAGTGCCGTCGGTGCCTTCATCGAGCCACATCACCGACGTCTTCGCTTGCGACGCATCGCCAGCGGCGGTCGACTCCGGCATTTACCGTTGTGCACCTTCCGCTGCCGGTGCCGGCGTGTGTTGGCCGTCCAATGCGGGAACTCTGTTGTGTGGCGATGATCCCTGGGACAGGGAGCTTCATCGCGTGGCCTACACGGATACGCTGCCGGCTGTGCAGCCGCCGGCGACGCCGTTGCCGTTTGGGTTGCTTCTGGATGACGGCACTGAATGCCGCCTACGCAATGGGGGCGCTTGGGGTGGCCGAGATGACGGCTTGTACCCCGCCTACGGTTGCAGCCCCGGCCAGAACATCGCTGTCCTCGAAGGGACCACCGTGCCGGCCGTCGACCGTGCTCACCCCCTGTGGACGGTCAAAGTCGGTGCATTCGGGGCAGGCCACTTCCCACCACCCCAGACGCACACCGTGACCACCGCCTGGTTTGCAGGGAACTGAAGTATCCCCCGCTCGCAGACGCGGCAAGCCACTACTGCGCTCAACAGTCGGCCGCCCAGCTCGACCCCGCCGCCTGCCGCTCTGCCAAACGCGCCGGATGATCAGCCCGGCAAAAACCCTCAACGCAAAAACCCCAACCTGAAATACTGACTGAATGCCCTCTGCCGCCATGACCGAACAGGACCCCGCCAGGAAATACTAGCGGTTACGCTTCCCTTCGCTGCGAAACCTCAAGTGACAGAACAAAGTTACCCCAAAACCGCAGCAACGGTGAGCCAGGCGCTGATACGGTCGCCGCTGTGGCTAAAGACAGAGACCCCGACTGGCAACCGCTCGATAGATTGTTGGCGGACCGCGCGCGATGCATTGCGCTGCTTAAAGATTACTTCTCTTCCCTAGACATAACCGGACGACAGGGCTACACAGGCAGCCGTTTTGAGTCGCCGTCGGGGGCGGCGACAGGCCCGATGTGGCAGGGTTGGCAAAACCGAAGTTTTCTAAAGCTAAAGTATCAACTATTATGGGCACCAACGCCTTTCCGGAGTTGGTGACCGCCGCGAGGCACCCTTCAGTGGTGGTGCTGCGCACAAGAAACAACCGAACTGCACCGAGGGTTTGTGCTGAATGTCGTGGTGTGCGACAACGGTGCCAGCGCGCCCGTCGCTCGAAATAGGCCACCTGGGTGGCGCGGTTGCTGTTCCGACCTGGCCGTGGCTGGAGCGCGACTGTCAGTAGTTCTCGGGAATAGTAATACCGTTGCACATGGGGTTCTCGTGAAAGCGGACCGAGCGAAATGCCGTTACCACCAGATCATTGGCTTGGTTGTAAGTCATGTTCGGATACCGTTCGAGCATGTTGAGGGCGTAGTGGTCGTTCGGATTGTAGGGATTGACACCCATAGCCATCACGGCCAGGCAGACTTCCCTATTGATGTCATCAGCGTGCGCCGTCGGTGCGAGCCCTATGGCAAAACCTGCAGCTACCGCTGCAGTCATCACTTTCTTGCTCATGTTCGTTCCCCCTACGGACTCCAACTGTCCCGCGACACCGATTATCGCTAGTACCAACGGCTAACGGCGGCGAGAGCAATTGTCAAGACGTGTGGATGGGTGCCGTACCGACCCAGCGGTGATAGGCGTCTACGTCGACATTATTGCCGCACACGATGGTAAGTACGTGCTGGCCGGCGAAGCGGTCAAGGTCTTCGAGGATCGCCGCGATACCGAGCGCGGCCGATGGTTCAGCGACGAGGCCGGCGCGGTCGAGGAGCATCCGCATACCGGCGATAATCGATGCCTCCTTGACCAAAACAGTGTCGTCAGCGACCAGGAGGAGGTCGTCCAGGACTTCCGGGATGGGATGACGTCCGGCGACGCTGTCAGCGATGGTGTTGGTCGTGTCGGTGGTCACGACGCGCCGTTGGCGCCATGAGAGTGTCATCGCCGGTGCGCCCAGTGGCTGGATGCAGATCACTTCGACTTCGGGCGCCAAGGCCTTCACCACATGACCGACACCGGTGGCCAGTGCCCCTCCACCGAGAGCAATAAGGACCGCGTCGAACGACGGCACGGTGTCTACCAGTTCCAGGCCGATGGTCGCCGCGCCCTCGCAGGTTTCGATGTCCAGGCTGTCTTCGACCAGCCGGATGCCGTCGTACCGCGCGACAGCCGCCGCCCGTTCGCGCGCCATCTCGATATCGCCGTCCACCAGCTCCAATCTCGCGTCCAGTGCGCGGATGCGATCAAGCTTTGCCGCGGGCGCGAAGCGGGATGCCACCACGGTGACGTCGAGCCCCCGGCTGCGACCGGACCACGCGAGGGCTTGTCCAAGGTTGCCCGCGCTGGCGCACACTACGGCTCGCGAGCCGTTGTCGGCGAGCAGACTTGCGACGACCTCAGTGCCGCGGGCCTTGAAGCTGCCGACCGGGTTCGCCGTTTCGAGCTTGATGCTCACCGTGCACCCGAGGTCGCGCTCCAGTGCCTCGCAGAGGTACAGCGGCGTATCGAGAAATATCGGGTCGATTACTCGGCGAGCCGCCTGGATCCGAGCAGTGTCGAGGCGCGTCTGCTCCACGACACAGCAGCGTAGTGCCACCGGGCTATTCCATCTGGTGAACGCCCGCCGACCGGGCCGTACTGGGAAGTGAGTCGCACCGACAGGAGGAATTGTCGAGACCTGTCGATTGGGGTGCTTCAGGCGACCTCCGTTCCGGTTGATTCGGTCGGTTCGGGTGGTCTGATGTCGATGGGGCGTTCGAGCAGTTTGCCTTTGTGGAACACCGCGCGGACCAGTGCGAACAGGTGCGAGGCGTTGACCGAGCGCCAGCGGGCCTGTGCGGCATCAATGAGCTTGTAGGCCAATCCCGGCAGCGCGGGGTCCCGGTCCTTTGGTAGCTTCTAACACCACCGAGCGCTGCCGCAGCTTGTGCTAGATCAGACCTGTCCGAACTCGCCAATGTGTCTGGGGCAGAGGTTATACGACGCGTATTGAGAGAACAGCGCCGCGTAATAGTCCGCATTCTGTCGCCGGTCGCTGAAGGTATCCGCTACGAATCTCTGAATTGCCACGTGTGTGAGGCCCTGGTCCAGTAATGAGCACACCTCATGGCCGGCCCGTACGGTCGCGTATACATCGCCTCCGTATCCCTCTGGCGCCACCGCCCCAATGAAGTTCAACTCATCCTTGGTCAGGAATGGATCCGCGCTCGCTGGCCCAGCCAACGCGCCGGAAACAAAAACCGACGAGACCAAGGCAAGCATCATTTTTGCTCTCCCCACAGCGCTAGGCTAATGCTGCCGGCAAGCGCGGTCACTGATTGCTGGCGAACTGTGCAATCGCATCGGCACCGCCGGTACCCTCGGGTGGGGCGAGATGCTTTACCTGCGGGATGATCCAACGGGGAGCCTTGGCACCGCACTCCCCGCTTTTTCGCTGATCTGCATTTCTTGCTCTTCGGCAGCAGCGGACCACGCGTGTTCCGCGGGCGCAGGTTCGCCACTGTCGGGAATCGCGGCGGTTTGCTCGCTCCCGCCATCCGCGACATCTGCAGCTTTCGTCGGCTCAGCGTCATCCATATCTACGGCGAGACCACTTGTGCGACACCGCCGTGGCCGTGGCAGGTGTAATCCTCGCCGGGGTTCTCGCTGAATGTGTAACAGTTATCAACACAACGAGCGGTGCAGCAGACCCCATGGCGAAAACGCTTGGCTTCGAGGGGCTATCGCGTAGGCCGAGGCGACCATGACGGGCGACCGGAGCCCGATACCTGGTCCCCTGGATTGACCGAACGGGGTCAGATAAGAGACCTACGTCTCTGCGCGTACCGGGGAGCAGGCGCGCAGCATAGCCACGCACGTGCGGCCTTCATGCCACCAACAGCCGCTGACGGTGAGAAGGTTTTCGCGATTTCGGCCCGTGCCAAGTCCCGAGCGTCATACGCTTCGCGCCGATAAGAGAAAGGCTGCACAAAGGTCATGAAGGTACTCATAGTCGCCGTGGCGGCCGTAGCTGCCGCGGTGACCCTCGGCGCGGGCACCAGCCACGCCGACGACCAAAGCTTCATCGACCGGCTCCACGCCACCCAGTTCGTCATGCCCAGCACCGAAGGTTCGTATGTCAGGTTCGGGCACATGGTCTGCGATAAACTCCACGCCGGGGCGCAGCCGTCCGATCTGTACGGGATGTTCTCGTTGAACCAAGGCCCCAACGTCGTGGACGCCGCCCAACATGAACTGTGCCCCGACACACTTAGATGAGTCATCGCTCCTTTGTGCCGCCTGCATTGTGAGGCCCGCCCACTAATGGCCCGGACTCTGTTTGATGGGCGCCCGCGCGGGGGTCCTGGGTACAAAACCGACAGCGAAAGCGTCTTTGAGTTCTACAGCCGAGCGGACGGACCCCAATGGGAGCGCATCCGCGACGAGCTAGGGAAGTGGTACAGCCACTACCCCGACAATGACGGCGATCTGCGGAAGCGCTTCCGTGATCGGGCGCCCGACCAGCATTTCGCGGCTTGGTGGGAGCTGTGGGTTTACACCTTCTACACCCGCCTCGGGTATGGAGTCGTCCCGCACCCGACGATGCCGAACGGTAAGAAGCCCGATTTTCTAGTAACCCTTAATGGCAAAAGCACGTACGTCGAGTGCAAAGCAATCCCGGAGAAGCCCCGGTCAGCCAACGAAGCCGGGATCCTCGACTGCACAAACGAAGTCAAGAATCCCGACTTCTGGCTCGAACTCGACATTGATCAGGAGGGACCGCAGACACCGAGTTGCAATGAAATCAAAGCGCAACTGCAGCAGCACCTCGGGCAGTTAAACGCTGACGACGTCATCAGTGACCGGGATGCCGGTAAGGATCTTCCGTATTTCCAGGTCCGCGTTCAGGATTGGGTTCTCACCTACACTGCCTACCCCGTGGAGTTGCCGCGTCGCGGCAACCATGGCCGTCTGCTGGCAATACCCCCGACACCAGACGCCGCGTGGATCGACAACATAGGCCCAATCCGTAAGGCCGTTAGAGCCAAGGGCCGCAAGTACGCCGGCCTGAACGACCCGCTTTTAGACCCGTTGATAATCGCGATCAACACGTACTGGGTCCCGTCTGCCAACGATGAGGACGAACCGTTTGAGGCACTGTTCGGAACCCCCGCATTCGCCTACTGGCAAGATATGCGGCCACCCGAGATTCACCCGTTCCGACAGGAGAACGGGTATTGGCGGCGCGACCCACCAGCCGGAACCCGCGTATCCGCAGTCCTTCTCGGCCACAACATCACGCCGCACGGATTGGCCACACGCATCCCCCGACTGCTGAAAAATCCATGGTCACAAACGCCTGTCCAGGAAACATATGATCTGGCGACAACTACAGCCACCGACGCAGGTCAACCTGTCAATACCGAAGGCACACTTAGTATCAACGACCTCTTCGGCCTTGCTGCGGACTGGCCACGAGTGGGCAGAACCTAGGGCTAAGGGGCTGCCAGGCCAGCTGCCGGGGCTGAGCGTCCCACGCACAGAACGCGGCGCTGACCCGCGCAACGGTCAGAGCCGCGTTCTCCGCGCTGTGGTGGTTTACCGAGCCACCGCCAGCGGAACCAGCCGCAAATCGGCCACATGCCGCAGCGTGTGCAACATCCGAGCGGTGCGCGCTGCCCGCATGAATGCCAGATCGCCGGTGAGCGGCAACAGCGCCACGGCCACGATCACGCCATCAAACACCAGCCATCGGTCCCGCGCGATTCGGCGCAGAGACCACCCCAACCGATGCAGCCGCATGCCTAGCTCCAGGCAAAAGAACCCCAGCAACGCCAAGTGCGCTACCTCGTACAGGCCTTCACGAGGCTTATCGACACACGAGGCGACCAAGACCACAAAGTTGGCCACAATGGCGGCAGTCACAAGATGCTCGAAGAGCACCACGGCCGGCCGCGCGCTCACCGGCCCGCCACCATCCGACGCACACCCACCAACACCGCGAGCACAGCCAGCATCACACCTACCACAGCAACAGCTAGCACAACGAACATTTCCGATCCCCAATCTGCCCATGAACAGGCCTTATGCCCGCTCAACCCACCCCCAATCTTACCCCGTAGCAAACGCCATGGCTACCCAAAAAGGAGTGGGAAATGCACCAAATACCAAGTACACCAGACATTTTGGACCACAGTCCACGCCACGGCGGTGCCACCCAGCAACAAAGTTCATGGCTTTCCGGAGGCGCGGAGGCGAAGCAGGTTATCGATCCCTCTGCTACAGATTGTGTTTCCCGGCCCAGCCTGGCGGTGATTCCAGCAAATTACCGTGGACAAGGGTGGAGTTTCGCCTGATCAGCGCGTGTTTCGGCGATTCTTTACCGGGTGTGGGACAGCGCCGGAAGTGTCCCAACTGCTGTCCCATGTGCGTGTCCCAGGCGGTCGGGACGCCGAGTTGCGTTTTGCTGTCCAGCCACGTCGCCGGTCGGACTTACTCTGGGCTGATGGTGTCAGGTGATCCGACCGCGCGTAAGTGGCTCAGTGCTGATGATGCGGTGAAGCAGAAGCAGCAAATCGTTGCTTTGTATCTGCAGGGTGGGTCGGTCCGTGAGATCGCTGCGGCGGCTGCCACGTCGCGTATGTCGGTGCATCGCGTAATCAAGACGTACGAGGCTGCGGTCAATCGGCCTGATGTGGATGATCCTGATTACGACGAGGATCTGGACGCTGAGGCTGGCGCGTTGGTCGCGAAGCTCACCCCGTCGTTGAGTTGCGAGGACATCACCAGCCGTGCGCAATTCGATCTGCTCGACGATCTTGAGAAGTTCCGGTGGTCGCATCTGCCTGCCGACCACCCCGCTCGCGCAGTCTGAGGTGGCGCGGGGTTCGGTTAGCGGTTGAACGCATTCGGGAAGGCAGGCCGAGGCGGGCCACAGGCGAATGATTCAGTGACGCGCTACGAGTCGGTGTCACCACCTCGTAGGGACCATCCTTTCCCAAATTCGAACTGGATATGCGGACGGGCAATTGCGCTCGAACGGTCATCGCACTGTGGGAACGGCTTAGCGTCCCCGTGGAGGTCGTGACCGCCCAGTAGGGTGCGCTCCATGAGCGCAAACGGCGCCGCCGATGAACCAACAGTGGAGCAGGGTTACGAGCGGTTGAAAACCCGCGTCGGCACTCAGCTCGAGACACTGCTCGGGTTAGAGGTCGCACAGACATCTGAGGTCGCGGCTGACAATCAGTACTTGCACCCGATCTATCGCACATTCCAGCAGGCCGTTATTGAGTGTCTGCTCACCGCGCTCGACCATCTTCGGTTCTTGGCTTGGAGTCTGCAGAACCGGAATGAGCCCTTCCCCTACGCGCAATTCACGGTCATAAGGACAGCGATCACCGCTGCATCGACGGCGTTGTGGATGCTTAGCGGGAGCAATGCCGATGAGCGGCGAATCCGCGCGCTTGAGTTCTATCTGAAGGACTTCAAGTCGAATGCCTCGTGGATAGATACGGTGAAAAAGCAGCCCCAGCTGCAAAATCTGTCCCCCGCAGACCAGATAAGAGCCGACGCAGAACGCGCGGTGTTGGACACCCGACAAGACCTGCTTGTGCAAATGGCCAATTCACTGCTCAACCCGCAGCCGCCGTTCACGCGCCAGACCCTCGAACGCACCTCGGATACCAAGATGGTGACGATCGCTGGCAGTGAAACTGCCGCCCTTGGCTCGGGCGGCTTCGACCCCGGCGTGACACTGCTCAACACATGGCAGACGATGAGCGGCTACGCGCGCGCTCGGCCCTGGGCGGCGCTGCCCGGTAAGCACCCTGAAGGTGAGATCGATCCGGTGACGGGCATGCAAAAGATCACCCAGAAGGGCGACCCGCACGCGTTGTTAGACGCTGCGTTTCGTGGGCTGCTTGTGGTCGAGCAGGCCGTCGGCAGGCTGGTGGGATTGTCAGCGGCGCCCTGACTACCGGGTGAGCAACTTTGTGGGGTCGCCTCCTGTTGGATGACCGGATCTTCCTTGATCCCAGAGGGGAACAGGTGAGGTCGCTCGATCCTGACGCCCCGGAAGGCGAGTGGTGGATTTTGATCGGCCGGGAGACCAGGCAGCGTCCCTGGGCTGGTATATCGGTTGGAGCACCTACCGCCGCCTTGAGACAGCGAAGCGAGCCGCGGACGATTACGAGCGCGCGGACCCGCAGTAGCAGGTAGGTCAGTGTCAGCGGTGATCTCCTCGTTGGTGACCTTCTCGTTGTAGAACCTCTTGTTGCAGAACTTCTTGGTGCGGGTCGCCGCGCCTAGGCCCATTGTCGTAATGGCGCCGATTACGCGAAGAACACTACAAAGACGCCGGGCTATCCCGTGGACGCTCTTAGTCAGGTCGCGCGCTCGCCGTTACCGTCATCGTCGTTCTTGATCTGTTTGGCGAGACCCTCAAAAAACCTGTTGGCCTTGGGGGATCCCTCCCGACGTACCTTGTCCACGTACGGCTCCCAATCGTGCCAGTATTTGGTGACGGCCTCTCCAAAGAAGGCATCCACGATGCGGAACGGGATCTCGTGGTTATCGACCGATATCGCTAAGTCCTCAAAAAAATCCAGCAAAGTCATTAGCTCCGCGTACTCGCGCGAATTCGAGCCGCGAAGGTCAAGCGCCTTGTCCCTGAGTTCCTCCGAGCCGCCGGCTTTCACCCAGATCCGAACTTTCCTGCGCACGGGTCGAAGGGCGTCCCATCTCCCCGAGAATTCCGATCTTTTCTGCTCGTTCTTATTCAGCCTCGCTTCCCTCACCTGTGCCAGCGCAGCGTAAACCTGCGCCAGCGCGATGAGCGCCGCCACAGCGAGAACGGCTGTCGCAGCGGCCGTCACAATCTCAGCCGAGTTCGGGTCGGGCGGGTGGTGGTCTCGCAGCTCGACGCGCTGAATTGCGGCAATGACTCCGAAGGTGACGGCAAGACCCCAGCCCAGGGTCGCCAGTATCGGCCACAAAATTCGCCGCCAACTACGAGCCACAGCAGCACTGTAATTTATTTGGTAGCGGCCCGTCGCTGGAACTGCTTAGACAGCCGCTGTTTTCGATTTTGAGAAAGTACGCTTTAGCCAAAAGAATCCCTTAAGCCTTGGCCGATGATGCCGCGCGGCTAGCGGTCTGGAAGTGCTGGCGCCGAACTGCCAAAGAAACATTCAAGCTGCGAAGGACCGATAGTTCAGCTTGGCCGGTGTCCGCGGGCACTTGGGCGTCACCTATTTCCTGCCACGCGCTGTTCCGGTCCCGAAGAGCCACCCCAGCCCGATACCGGCCAATCCGCTCGCCAGCGAAACGAGTTGGGCCGCACCTGTCGATTGGCCTGGGTTGGGTTTGATCGCGACCACGTAAACGATGACGAAGAGTGCGGTAACCATTATCAAGGTCGCCACGACGCGGACCCAATCCAGTGAATCCTTTGGAGGACCAGCCTGAGAGGTGCCTTGTTGAGGTGCGGCTAGGCTTTTCCTGAAATCCAGTAGGGACCCCAGGTCCCCCGTTTCTATGTACTTACTTTGGGCCGCCGCAAGCAACGCCCGCTCCAGCTGTTCACCAGTGGTCAAGCGGTGTTTAGTCTCGATACCGAATGTGCGTCTGGGCTCAAACTCAGGAATACGCTCTAGCATCGCAATTCTCTGCGCGATTGACGGGTCTGTCGGCGTTGGCTCCGCCATAACGTGCCCTTCTGCAGTCATACAGGTACAGCGTGAAGTATGGCACCATGAATACAGTTGCGAAACGAATCTGCAACGTTCGTATAGCTGCGTTTTCGCGGTGGGGTCGAACGCCGGACAGCGTCAGGAGTGCCTCGGCCGGACTCTTTCTGTCTTTCTGTCTGTCCGTCTTGCCCGGTCTGTCCACCCCCTAAAGGGGGGT
The DNA here is from genome assembly GCF_900157365.1 of Mycobacterium numidiamassiliense. Classification (GTDB taxonomy): domain Bacteria; phylum Actinomycetota; class Actinomycetes; order Mycobacteriales; family Mycobacteriaceae; genus Mycobacterium; species Mycobacterium numidiamassiliense. The sequence goes on from NZ_FUEZ01000004.1 coordinate 4,412,420, forward strand.
GTGGTGGACGGACATGTCCGCAGGGTCGTGGACAGATATGGACACGCGGACATCGCTATTCGCCAGCCAATCTGTAGAACGGACGCTGCTCTGTGCTGTCGTTGACCAAGAGACCGGCTTCTAGCAGTTCATTTACCGAGCGGTGGAACGTCGCAGGCGCCATGTCCGCGACGGCGCGCAGTTGCGCTTTCGTTCCTCCGGTTTTGGAAAAGTGCGAACGGAACACGGACAACAGCTTGTCCGCCGATGGGGTTTGTCCGCGGTCTCGGTGGACAGAAATAGCAGCGCTAGCGGTGCCGGTGATCGGGTCGAGTTTCAGGCTGTGGCGGTCGAATTCGGGTCCGTCTTTGCGCTTCTCTCTGTCTAGCGTGATCACGCCGCCGTCACGAGATGTGAAGTACACGGTGTCCGCGGCGGCCTCGAACGCCGACGACCCGCGCAGCGTCTTGCCGTCTTTGCCGGCGTGATGGACACCGAGGACCACGCCGCGCTGACCCGGTGTCATGTGCAGCAGCCGCGTCATCGCATCCACGACCCGACCGCAGTCCTTCGCCGAGTTCTCGTCCGCGCCCACCATGCACCTGGCAACGGTGTCCAAGACGACGACGTCGTAGCCGCCCCAGTCGATCAGCGCGCAGAGTTGATCGACCTCGTGGCGGTTGGTGAGGTTGATCGGTTCGGGCAGCAGATGCAGCCACTCGTCGCTGATCTCCCGCTGCCAGGCGGTCTCCCAGGCGTCGGTGCGCCCCTTGAAGCCGAACGCTCCCTCGGCCACCACATAGAGGACGCGGCGTTGCACGGTGTCGCGGTTCTGCCAGCGCCGGCCGGTGGCTACCGACGCCGCCCAGTCCAACGCGATGAACGTCTTTGCGGTACCCCAGCTGCCGTACAACAAAGCGGTGGTGCCCTGATCCAGAACATTGTCGATGAGAGGTTCTGGATCGGGCAGGTTGCGCAGCGCTGATCGTGTCAGGATGCGGTCGGCAAGAACCGGCGTGACTCGCAGGTTTTTGTCGTAGGCAGCCCCGGTGTACGGCGGCTCGACGAGGCCGGGGTTGTCAGGATGCTGCCCGTTACGCTGTGCCTTCTCGGGGCGCTCGTCTTCGGCGACCCATTCTCGGTACTCCGCGGTCCGGTCGGCGTCGTCGTCGCTCATGTCCCGACTCCTTGTAGCCGGGCCAACTCCGTGGCGAGGGCGCGGTCACCGCGCCGCCACAACGCCCTAGAAACCGCCAGCGGCACCAGCGGCGCCACACCCGCGGCGTGAAGATGCAAGGCCGCGGCAACCCACGCATTGAGGTGCCGCTCAACCAACGCCGCGGTACACCGTTGTGTCCGTTCAGCTTTCGCCGCGGCGCGATGACCCATCCGTAACTGGGCCAGCAGGTCATCGCGTGGTGACACATACTCGGCGGATATTCGGAAACCGGTGGGTGCGGTAACATCGGTGATGAGATCCTCGCCAGGAAATTCACCGAAATTGCCGTCGCCACCGTGCGGCGGCAATTTCATTTGCGAGACGCCTCCAACGCGGCATCAACCTCAGCGAGATCGATACGCACAAGCCGGCCTAGACGGTATGAAGGCAATCTCCCGTCCGCAATCATGTTTTTGACGGTGCGTGCGGCTACACCCAGATACTCGGCCACGCCGTTGGTGGACGCCCAGCGGCGCCCCACCGGAGTCGGCGTGTCGAGGTGTCGGCGGGCATACCGATTCGATGGAATAATGTCAACAGGCACGAAAAACCCTCCACGAAGCAGTTTTTCGGCTGGCCCACTGTCACCGTACTTCGCTGAGGGGCGGGACCGCGACTTCGTGGTCGCTGAGTTGGTAGTGGTAGATCTTTAGACCTGCCGTGGAGCATGGCGGGTCTACCCTCTTGGCTTATCGGTGAATTTACAAGCAACTAGGGGTAAATGCGGGTAACTGCTGCGGCGCGTCGGAGTTGAGACGCGAACGGGCACAAAGAAGTACGCGCCTGTACTTCGGGCTAGGGGCGGTTTCTTCTTGGCCAAGCTCGGCCGAACCGGTCTGATAAGCCCCAACCCGCGCACGTGACCCGAGCAGTCCTCGGCCCTCGAATCGCGTCAACCCATTCGACAAAGTCACGAGCCTATCGGTCGCCTGGCCCAACCTCCACAGACGGCCTTCAGGTCAATCCGCTTATCGCCTATACGATTGACAGCGTGATGCCGACCCGAGATGAAGAGGCCGCCGAAGCGCGGCGCATCACGGCGTACCACGAAGCCGGCCATGCTCGGGCAGCGGTGAGGCGCGGCGGGACTGTTCACCAGATAGACATCACCACCGACGACCTGAACGGAATCTACGACGGCAACACCCACGCTGACATTGACGATGTCCACTTGGGCTTCCACGCGTACTCAGGGCCTTGGGTTTCAGCGCGTTACCTCCATGCTCCGGAAGAATCCGTCGATATCGACCGCGTGATGCCCTTCGTGCGCTACAGCCAGGCTGATTGGCCGATGTTGCAGAAGGCATTAGGTCGCACCGATGTTACCGAAGACGTGGCCTTCGACGCATACACGCGACACCAATTCGACCGCGACCCGGAACCTGGTGAAGTTCGGCCAGACGCCGAAACGGCGAACTCGTGGCATCAGGAATATGAAGACGAATGGTCCCAGATCGAAGACCTTGCCGAAAGATTGTTGGCGGGGCAAATGGAGATCCAGGTCGGCGACAGTGTCTTGGTCCGTGTCGGGGAATCAGATTGCTGGCGAAGGCCGGACTACGCACCGCCGCCTGACGATTAAACCGTGAGTGCCGGGTGCTCGAATCCCGTTGCCTGCCAACCACCCACTCGACTTCCACGTTTTCCATACGAGAGTGCTGCGTACTCCCGTCTTACCCACGTCGAAATTAAATGCGGCCCTTACACTTTCACACTCTGCTGACGTGTTGAGCTTGAAATGCTGACTCCCGCAGCGTCAGACAGATCTGGTCTCACTATGCATGACCATCTGGGTTATGCCCTCGTCGCTCTCGGCGAGTACAACATGCAGCACTCGGTCGCTGAACACAGCCTTGCCCGATGAGTAGTTGGTGCCGTCGTAGTTGCCGTGCGTCAGTGGAGTTTCCGCGACGTCGAGCGTCATGGACCCGGTAATGATCATCTTGACGACCGGGACAATTGTTGTGCCTTCGTACAGCAGGCACACTGGCTGACCCTCATGCAACGGGACATCCAAGCCGAACTCGAAGGACATTTCTCCCGGCGCGGCATCTCCGATCGCTTTACGGAAGTCAGGATTATTCATGCCGAAGTTCGGCATCGTCCGTTTGATCAGCTCGTTCGCATCGAACAGCATCGATCCGTCAGGCGAATAGATGCTCAAAGTCCCCGTTGCATCAAAGGCTTCGACAAACTCGACTACGCCGTCTGGCCGCTGGACCCACAACCGCATCCCCTGCGGCGTCGCGTTCGTCACTTTGAGCCAGCCGAGATTGAGGGCGCCAACTACACCGCCAATCAACTCGGGCGTCACCTGGCCGGGTGTGATCGCCCTGATGTGGTAGAACTCCGCGACCTTCAGAGCGTTCGCTGTGAAGCCGCTCTGCGAAACGAGCACCAGGGCATCCGTTGGAAGGTGGCCGTGTTTGCCGTACATGGCCTCAACCCACTCGACCGATTGCGACTTCTTCCACGCGCGGCACTCAATCCCGACGACCACCTTCTGGCCCGTGGCATCGCTCTCAAGGCAGATATCAACCTCACGCAGGTCGCCGGTGATGTCGTCGGCGAGCATCGCCGAGGGGGTCACGACCACGCTCCGATGCTTTCGCAAAAGGGTGGTGATTAGGGTGACCATCGTCTGGAAATCATTGGTCCGCTGCGGCATCTCCGGAAAACCTCCATTCTTTCCGCAATGACCCGGCGGGTATGAAGCATAGTTGGCTAACTTCATGCGAGGCTGAGGCTTTGCCGAAATAGATTGCCGTTACTGGGATTCCGCCGCAGGGCCGCTGACGACGTTGAACGGAGAACCTACGCGAGCCTTTAAGGCGGTAACGACTTCGCCGTTCGCCACCCCACCCCTGAACCGCTCAGCCGAGTTTCATTGCCCGTGTGTAGGAAAAGACGCCCGGCGCGCAGCCTGTGGCCGGCTAGGAGGCCGTTGAGGTCGTCGGGCTGGTCCGAGCGACCGAGCGTAACCAGCGCATCGCCGTAGTCGCGGAACCGACAACCTAGCCCATGAAGCGAGCTGACGTTGTGAACAACTTTTTGGCCGTACCGGAAGACTGGCAGGAATTGCAGTAACTTGCATCAGAGTTCGTCGCCGAGCAGGCGCGGCTCGGTCGCGGACCTCCTAGAGCGAAGTCAACGAGACGACTGAGCGGCGCTCCCGGCTGCGAAAATTTGACTTGGACCTGGCCAACGAACGGGCGGCCTGCTCGGGGAGATCTCCCGAGACAACTTCGCCGAGCAGGGGGTGATGCTCTCCGCGATCGTCATCTATCTCAAAGAAAACGACGCCGGGGGCGGGTTCTACGACCTCGCCAATAGACTTCTCAACGAAGACAACGAAGCCCCCGTGGAGTAACGGGTTCCCGCTGTGGGCGTCAAGAGCGGCCAAGACGACTAGTGGCGGTTGATGCGGCGCTTGCGGGACCAGGTCCGGTAGGCGATGTAGCCCATAAGTGCGGTGAGGCCTCCTGTACTAATCAGGCCCAGCATCGTGCCGTGGGTGCACGCATTCAGCACGAACAGTGCCAGGAACAGCACGGCCATCACCGTGAAGAACACAGGGCCGTACAGGGAGCTGGTCTTCACGGGCGCATCCTCATCCAATTGTCGGTCTCTTAAGGCAGGCACTTTTCAGCGGCGTCCATGCCGTCAGCGACAGCCGCCGTCCCCAGAGCAATTTGACCGATCGCGGCGGGAACCCCGACGCCGGTCGCACCTTCTGGCGCCGCCGTCAGGATCGCAAGCGTGCCGCCCACCGGCTCCAGGAGCGCTTTCGTCGCGTCGTAAATGCTGCACGGGGGTTTGACAGCTCCCCCAGCGCTGCCCGGACCGGCCGCAACAGCGGTTGGTGGCGCCGCCGGCTTCACGCCAGGAATATTAGGTGGCGCCGGAGCCGGTGGCAGGTTTTGAGGCGTCAGTAGTCCGCCGGTCGGATCGGTGGGACGCGGCGCCGGAGGCGGCCCTGGTGGCACCGACGCAGCAACTTGCGGGGGCACCGGGAATGGCCCGATCTGCGCGGGGGGTTGTTCGGCGCCGCGTCCCACCGATCCGACCGGCGGACTACTGACCATACGAGATCTAGTACGGTCTCGTGGGCTCGGAGATGTGTATAAGAGCCGGGTTGTTCGGCGCCGGGGGTGGGGTTCGCGGGGTCAGGCGGTCCGGTCAGGTTGTCAACCAGCCGAATGTTGGGCTTGCCGTTGGCCGGCGAAGTCGTAACCGGGTTTTCGTATCGTGGCCCGTTCACGGCGCCGCCGCCCGGATTGGTTGCTGCAGCACCGCTTTTGGGTGCGCCCGCGAAGTTCATGGCGCCGACACTTCCTGCGGCCGTCGTGAGTTGACCTGAGGTCTCGGTTTCGACGCCGAGTAGCTGTGCTGCACGCTGGTTGATGTTCGCGGCGAACGTTTGGGCTTGGGCTTGCCGCGCCGCTTGCTCCGCCGCTGACCCGCTGCTGCGGGTGTCGGTGACCGATAGATCCTCACCGACCTGAAACCCGGCGTTTTGGGCATCCTCGACGGCGTACAAAGCTTGTCGCTGCGCGGCGCTGATGTTGCTGGCCCCGGTGCGCGCGACCTGCGCAGCGTTGCGGAGTTGGTCGGCTTGGGTGGTCACACTCGTCAGGTCCGCGCCAGTTCGGGCACGTAGCGCGTCACCGCCTTGGCCGTCCCACCCCATCGTCTGCGACTGAATGCGGACTTGGGCGAAGGTGTCTTCCCACTTGTTGGCGGTCGTCGTCCAGTAGGTTGCGGCGTTGATCAAATGGTCGGTGTCCCACGATTCGAGTTGCGACAGTGTTGGTGCCATCGTCACACCATCACTACTGGCGGTGGCGCGACGGCGCCGAGTTGGCTTTGCCCGGCGGCGTCTTGGTTCGCGTAGCCAGCCGCAGCCGACACAACGCTGGCCGCCGTGTCTTGGATACGCGCCGTACATGCTGCTGCGCCAGCCCCGACTGCCGCATCAATCGCACTGATCGCCGCCGTCGTCGGTTGATACGGCTGCCCCGGCGACGGCGGCGCGCTCGTCAGCCCCGAACTCAACCGCTGCCACTGAACCGCGGCCTGCTGCAACTGATCAGACGGCACCTTCAGATTCGTCCCCATAAATCGAGTCTATGACGACCTCACACCAGCGGGTAGTCACCGGCGCCACCGCTAGACGGCGCCTGCCGACCGTTCACCGGCGCCGGATGAACCACGCACGCGGGCAGCGTCGAAAATTCTCATCATCCTCTTATGCATTCCGTACTGTATTTTCGCCGCCCAGTCGGCCTAACGGGTGAGGGCAACGACGCCCTCAAGTACCCGAAGGGAGGTGAACAAAGTGACAGCACTTAACCCCGCCGACTGCAAATGGATGTATTCCCATACACACCGTGAATGGGATCTGAATGGCACCGTGGTCGCAAACGTCAAGATCTACGTCTGCGTGACGGACGGGCACCTTGGGCACTGGGTCGCCCGGTAGCCACACAGGGTGAATTGCGCCGTCCGCCGGACGGTGCCACCCTGATTTCCTCTCCAAAAATCGTCAGCCCCGCCGCACTGGTCTCCGCGGCGGGGCTGACGTCTATCTCCGGCACACTGGATTCCGTGACTCCCGCGGTCGGCACCCTGGTGCTCAACACCGATAACCAGTGGATGGCGCTCCCGCCCGAACGGTGCCCCCACGGACACCAGCTCGGCCCGCACCGTGTTCTGGTCGGTCACCAGCCTTGCCGCTGCGGCCGGCACGGGCACATGACCTGGGCCTGCCGTGAATGCGACGCCACGATTTACGGCCCACCACTCGACCAGACCTGCCGAGTACTGAACAGGGCGGGCTAAATTGTCATCGTTCGCGCTTTAGGCTTGACGAATGGTCAAGCCGGGCTGGTACCCCGATCCCAATGGTGACAAGTTCAGCGAGTCTTACTGGGATGGCGCACGGTGGACGGTCACTCGCCCATCTCCGCAGCAGCAAACTGTGCACCCAGGCACACTGGCAGCGGGCTGGTATCCAAACAGTCAAGTTCCCGGCTCGTTGCATTACTGGGATGGCCAGCGGTGGACGGCCCACCACGCCGTCCCGAACGCGCCTCTGAGGCCGCAATTCCAGGCGCAAGGAACCAACCTTAAGCCCTGGCTCTTCGCGATACTGGCGGTGCTCGTCGTCATCGCGATACTGCTAATGAGCACTAAGCCGTGGGAGAGCGAAGGATATAAGCGTTGCGTGGCCGAGCAGAAGGCCCAGGCAGGCGGAAGCTCGCAAGTGAACTCTACGCTCGGGGGTGGTATCGAAGAATACTGTCACCGCAATTACGACTAGAGCCACGCGCCGGATGAACGCGACGCCCCCACGCCTCTGGACCCTCGCCGAAGTCGTCGCCATGGGCTACACCCCGGCAGTCAAGGATCCCGAACGCTGGACTCAACAGCGGCCAACTCCGCGGTACTCTCCTCGGCCGAACATGGAAAATGAGCGACGACCACCTCGCCTACATGCTGAAAACGTTGAGCAACGACGACGCCGTCCCCGAAACCCGAACCCGAACCCGCCCAGCCCGAACCGGCTGAGCCTGTTGTGCCGATTCCCAATTTTTGGGCCTCCTTATCGACCCGCAGGCGCAACCGACTCCGGCCGGTCAACTAGCGACGGCTGCTATCCGCTACTTGTGCCGATTTTAGGTATCATTGCCTGTATGACTGCTCCCGTGAAGGAATCGGTGCTTGCTGCGGTGCTCGCCGCGCGCGAGCGGATTCGCCGTGGTGAGGCGAAGCCGCGGGAACGTCGTCCACGCAATGAGGAAAACTCCAACCGCTAAAAGTAGCGTGCTCAACTGGGACGATGAGGCCTTCGACAAATACGAAGAGCTACGTGATCGGGGAGATAGCATCCTCGACAACGCCTTGGAAGACGCTCTCGACTTAATCGATACCGATCCCTCCTCGCCCGCCGCACGCCAGTCCCGGCTCGAATCCGTACCCGACGAACCAACGATGTGGATCGTTGACGCCCCAGCCCGGCATCCGCTGCTACGCATCTTCTGGCAACTCCACGATGACGTCCCCACGATCGCGTTCATCGAGGAATACGAACAGATTTGGCCGGGAAGTAGCATCTCCTCGAATTGAGGCTGTCGGCGTATGCTGATCGTAGACGCCAGCGCAGAGGCTTAAATCTGCGACATTTAGCTCCCGTGAAGTGTGGAGTTTTCGATGGCCGGATCGGCCAACTCTCAATGCAAAGAAGCGTCCGACAAAAGGACGTCCCCGAAAATAGGAGACGAAATAATGCACACACTGACTTGTGTCGGTGAGGTAATACTGGACTCTGTCATGGGAGACATCGTCTTGGCTGCCGACTCGCAATCGGAGCCGGTCACTGTCGAAAAAGTCGCCGAGCGCCTCACTGAGGACGATATGACTGCCGAGGTAATCAGGGAGTTGGCCACCGCCGCGGTAGCGCGCCTACTACTCGGTTAGTCCGCCCGACTTCTACCAGTCAGCCCGCCACCAACAGTCTCAGTGGCGGGCTGACTGCTGTTCTGCGGCCCAAATATTCTCCTGCGGTCCCACTGGCCCTTGGCTCCTCAGGCAGTCGTTGCCGGATGCGCAATTGCGAACCAGTCCGCGAACGGCTGCTGCAGCCGTTCCAGCACCACCGATTCGGGCACGGACGTGTACTGCGCGAGGGCATAGAGATACGTGCCCGTCGCTAACGCCGCATAGAAGGTAACCTGCGCCGTGACCTCTAGCGGGACGTACTTGGCGGCGGTCACTACACCTCCGACCGAGGGTCCAACCGGCGCGTGCCTGACGAGCCCGGCTTGGCGGAAACGTCCGTGTGCAGCGGCAGACAGCAGCTTGTACGGCATCCCCGCCAGATCGTCCCCATGCACCCCCGACGCCCGGTAGAGATCCTTCATTAGCTGGGTCTCCGATGGCGGGGCCTCGGACTTCCTTTGGCCTGTGCGGGCGAGGAATGGGGCGTCCCACGGCCGACGGTTCTTGGGGTAGACCGGGTTGAGTCCTGCCGTCGCCCCGACCGCCAGATAGTCCGCGGTGCGATCGTTGCGGAAGGTGACCGCCTCTTCCTCGTCCGAGGGCAGCGGTAAGTCGTACAGCGCCGCCAGCTCTTCGTTCAAAAAGCGCCGCAGCCGCTCCTCCCGAGAGTCTGCGGTCAGGACGTACCACGCCTTCGCGGCGATGACGGCCGATGTGCGCGCCAACGGGAACGGCGGCAACGTGACTGTGTCGGCGCGTAACACGGCAGCAACGCCAAGGAGAAGGTCGGTCTGTTCGAAGCCGGCGGCGACCTGCTGCGTGGCGAGGGTCAACAGGGTTTGCTTGGACTGTGTGCCCTCGTGGTCTGACCGCGCGGCTTGGTCGCCCAGTGCCTCGCTTCCGACAAGGAACGGGTGCGACAACTCCCCGTGGAGGAGGCTGTCGGCGGCGTCAGCGAACTGCGTCACGACATCGGCGAACGTGTGGAACCCAGGCGGCGTCGAGCGCCGTTTTCGCGGCGGCGGAGTCGTCACAGTTCCATCGTGGCTGAAGTCATCTACCCGGCCTAGCGACACGTCCGCCGCCTACCCACAGGGTGAATTGCACGCCCTAGCCGTGGGTGCGAATCTTGGGGCCTCTCCAGCGCCGCCCGCCACCGCCGATCTCCGGTGGCGGGCGGACCGCTGTTACGGAGAGTCCACTTTCCACTGCACGTCCAAGACCACCTTGCCGTCAACCACGGCGTGGGGATCGAAGCGCTTACCCTTCCCGCAGCGATTGATCGTGACGGTGGCGATCTCGCTGATGATTTCGCCACGGACACCAGCGGTCAGTTTGGGCCAGCGCATCCGTAGTTCCTTACCGGCGGCCAGCAGCGCCGCGGTCGGGCTGGTGCGGGCTGCCTGCGCCAATTGACTGTCGATTTTGTTGATCTCAGCTTTGTACTCCGCCGCGCGCCTGCGAGCCTTCGGGCCGTCCAGCGTGCCGTCGTCCAGCAGATCCACCAGCCGGTCCAGCTTGGTCACCCACCCGGCCCGCTGATCTTGAAGCTTGCCTACGTCAACCCCACGCTCGGCGATGAGCAGCCCAGCGTCAGGTCGCGATAGCCGTTCCACGACGAGGTTCTCCACGTAATCGTCCACCGGGTCGCCACCGCGGATGACGCAGGAATGCGCCGAACACACGTATTTGCGGCCTTGGCTGCGGCCGGGACCGGGGAACGAGATCTGCATGGGTGCGCCGCAGACACCACAAACGTAGACGCCGCTGCCGACGTGCTTTTTCTCGAACGACGTGACCTTGAGCCGTGTCGGGTCGCTGAGTTCGGCGACTACGCGACGGTAGGTTTCCTCATCGATCAGCGGTGTCCAGTTGGCCTGGGTTTCGACTTCCTTGCCGAGGTGAGTTTTGATGCCGGCGTAGCGCGGGTTGAGCAACAGCCTGCGAATCCGCGTCGAACTCCACACACCTTTGACGACGTACTCCTTGCCCTTCAGTTTCCGTGTGGCCCCGGCGACCGTGGTGGTCACGCCGCTGGCGTTCCACTGTCTCGCTATGGCCCTCAGGCTCGTGCCCTCTAGGAGATCGGCGACCGCGTCGCGGTACATCGTGGCCTCGGGCTCTATTGGCTGACCGTCGCGGGTGTAGCCGAATGATCGGTTCCCCTGGTTGTGAAACACCCCGAGTTCCGCCCGCTGAACGTACGCGCTTTTGCGGCGCTCGCTGTGATGCGCCGATTCCTGCTCTTGGACGCTACCGAGGATCTGCGCGAGCATCTTGCCCGTCGAGGTGGACAGGTCGAGATCGCCACCTTGGATGGTCTTGATGAGTAGGTTGGGGCCGGCCTGACACAGCCGCACTAAATCGGCCAGCCTCCGGTAGAGCCGGTCGGTGTGTTGGCAGAGGACCACGTCTGCCCGGCCGCTTTCAATGGCGACCAGCATGTCCTCAAATCCGTCCCGGCGCTTGCCGTTGTAGGCCGAGATGTCGTTGTCGGTGAAGATGTCTACGACCTCCATCTCTGCCAGCTTGGCGAGCTTGCGGCACGCCTTCTCTTGGCGATCAACGGCGAGGCTTTCACCGTTGCGGTCCTTACTAATTCGCGTGTAGATGACAGCGCGCTTACGTGTGGTCATCCCTCCATTATATTAGGCGTCCCCTATACATGCTCGCCGTACGCGGTGGCCGCCCGGGTGCCCACCACAGCGGCAGCACGCTGCGCCGCATCGTCGAGACGCACCGGACCCTGCGCCCACAGGACCAACGGAGGCCCGACGCGAGGCTTGGCCCCAATGCCGGTGAACGCGGCGAAGGCGAGCAGCGGCCACTCGTCGCTGTCCGGGGTGATCAACCGGCCGCCACGCTGTGTGAGTAGCTCGAGATCCTCTGCGGCCCGGTCTATTCCGCGCCGGGCTTCGGTCTGGCGTGCCAGCTCGTCGTTGACCAGCCCACGCCGGACCCGTTCGGCGGCCTCGACCGGGCCGACGGACTGCACGAGGGCGGCCAGTTGCGGGCAGGGCGGCTCGACCACGCGCGACAGGTAGGCCCACGCCAGGGCCGCGGGGTCGTCGACGGCGGTCATCGCTGCGCCCCCGGTTGCCGGAAGCTCAGCGCCGCAGCAACTTCGTCGAGCCCAGGCGAGTTCCGGCCGGCCAGATCGGCCAGGCTCCACGCGACGCGCAGAGTGCGATCGAGCCCGCGAATGCTGAGCAACCCACGTTCCAGGGCGGTGCGCAGTGGGGTCATCGCGGCGTTGCTGGGGCGGAATTTTCGCCGCAGCAACGATCCGCTCACTTCGGCGTTGGTGCGAAATCCGTGCGGGCTCCAGCGCGCGGCGGCGGTCTCGCGGGCCTGGGCCACCCGGTCGCGAACCTGTGCCGTCGACTCGCCGTCGGCCGCCGAAAACGCCCCTGCCCGCACCGAATGCATCTGCACCCTCAGGTCGACCCGATCCAGCAACGGCCCGGAGAGCTTACCCAGGTAGCGCCGTTTCGCTGCCGCCGCACAAATGCAATCGCGCGGATCGGCCGGCGCGCACGGGCACGGGTTAGCGGCCAGCACCAACTGGAACCGGGCCGGATAGCACGCCACCCCGTCGCGGCGGGCCAAGCGAATCTCCCCGTCCTCCAACGGTGTTCGCAACGCCTCGAGTGCCGAGGCCCTGATCTCGGCGCACTCGTCCAGGAATAGCACCCCGCGATGCGCCCGGCTCACGGCGCCGGGGCGGGCCATTCCGGAGCCCCCACCGACGAGCGCCGCCACGCTGGAACTGTGGTGCGGCGCCACGAACGGCGCCCGGGTGATCAACGGCGTGTCCGTCGACAGCAGCCCGGCCACCGAATGGATCGCGGTGACCTCCAGGGCCTCGCCATCGGTCAACCGCGGCAGCAATCCCGGAAGGCGTTGGGCCAGCATCGTTTTGCCGACTCCCGGCGGACCGGTCAGCATGAGGTGATGCGCCCCGGCGGCCGCCACTTCGACCGCGAACCGTGCTTGCGATTGCCCGATCACGTCGGCAAGATCCGCGGCCGACTCGGCTTCCGGGGCGTCCGCGGTGGTCCGCTGATCTAGTCGGGCCGATCCACACAGCCAGGCCTGCAATTGTCCCAGGGTGCGCACGCCCCAGACGTCGACGCCGTCGACCAGGCTGGCCTCCGCAAGGTTGTCCACCGGGACCACAACGGCCGGCCAGCCGCCGCGTTTGGCGGCCAGCACGGCGGGCAGCACGCCGCGCACCGGCCGGACACGGCCGTCCAGCGACAACTCTCCCAGCAGCACCGTCTTTTCCAGGCGTTCCCACGGACTCTTTCGTTGCGCCGACAAAACCGCCGCGGCCAAAGCAATGTCGTAGACCGAGCCCATTTTCGGCAGCGTCGCCGGCGACAGCGCGAGCGTGAGCCGGGCCATCGGCCAGCTGTTTCCGCAATTGGTCACGGCCGCCCGCACGCGGTCGCGAGATTCCTGCAACGCGGCGTCGGGCAGACCCACCAGGTGCACGCCCGGCAGCCCGGAGGTGATGTCGGCCTCGATCTCCACGATCTCGCCGGCCAATCCGCGCACCGCGACCGAGAACGCGCGCCCCAGCGCCATCAGCCGATCCCCTGCAGGTGCGTGATCTCCGGCGTGCGGCATCGCCCGACGCGCACCCCGATCACATCGATGCGCACCGCGGCCCAGCGCTCGTCCTGAGCGGCCAGCCACAGGCCAGCGAGCCGGCGTAGCCGCCGGACCTTGCGCTCGGTGACCGCATAGGCCAGGCCACCGAAGCCGTCGCCGGTCCGCGTCTTGACCTCGACGAACACCACCGTGCGGGTGGTGTCGTCGCATGCGATGACGTCGAGCTCGCCATAGCGGCAGCGCCAGTTACGCTGCAGGATCCGCAATCCCATCCTGGTCAGATGGTCTGCGGCCAGCACCTCGCCCATCGTCCCCAGCTGGATGCGGGTCAATGTCTTCTCGGCCCCTGAGGCCTTTACGGTCGTCATGCGGCCAACCTGCACGGCGCCCCTGACAGGTCAGGCCGCGGCGGCCGCCTGAATGCCAGTGTGACGCCCGGCTATCCCCAGTTGGGCTTCAATCCACAGCCCCGCCGAATCACGTTACCCAGCAACGGTTCTCAAATCACCCTGTCGGCGCGGGTGTATACGTTCATTGAATGCTCCCGCAGAAACGCCACCAGCGTCAGGCCGGACTCCTCGGCCAGCGACACCGCCAGCGAAGACGGCGCCGAGACGGCTGCCAGCACCGGAATCCCCGCTACCACCGCCTTCTGCGTCAGCTCGAACGATGCTCGCCCGCTCACCAGCAACACCGCGCCGCTCAACGGGATCCGCCCGTGTTCCAGCGCCCACCCGACCACCTTGTCGACGGCATTGTGCCTGCCGATGTCCTCGCGCACCACCAGCATCGCTCCGTCGGCACCGAACAGCGCCGCCGCATGCAACCCACCCGTGCTCTCGAAAACCTTTTGCGCACCGCGAAGTTGGCCGGGCATCGCCTTGAGCGCAGCCGCCGAAACCGTGGCGGGGTCGTCGCCCGGCGAGAAATGGCTGATCACCCGAACCGCGTCCAGGGACGCCTTCCCGCACACCCCACACGACGAGGCCGTATAGAAGTTCCGGGTGACATCGAGGTCCGGTGGTTTGACGCCGGCAGCCAGGGTCACGTCGAGGACATTGTAGGTGTTGACGCCGTTCTCGTCCTGGCCGTCGCAATAGCGGATCGCCACAATGTGCTCACGATCGGTGATGACACCCTCGGTGAGCAGGAAGCCTTGGGCGAGTTCGACATCGGAGCCGGGCGTCCGCATGGTCACGGTGACCGGGGTCCCGTTGACGCGAATTTCCAGCGGCTCCTCGACGGCCAGAGTCTCCGGCCGGGTGACCGCCCGATCGGCGGTGAGGTGCTTCGCCCGCCGCCGCGCGGTTACGTTCCCCACTGCGCCGCCGCCGTCGCCAAGCGCTGAAACCTCACCAGGCCAAACTACAGTGGCACGCCCCTGACCGCCCGAAACCCATTTCGGCATCTGCGCTTGAATTAGGCTAAGAAGTGGGGTTGCGGGCTTCGGGCGCCTTCCGACCAGTCCGCCGACATGCCAGAAGTGAGGCACAACATGCCAGACACGTCGAGTGCCGGTTCATCGGACTTGCCCGGCGGCGAAACGGCCGACCCGGGCACGGTGTTCGCGGCCCTCGCCGAGATCATCTACCAGGGATCGGACGTCAACGAGATGTACGCGGCGATCTGCATCGCCGCCACCCTGGTCGTCCGGGGTTGCGATCACGCCAGCCTGTTGGTGCGCGACAACGATCGTTACGTCACGGTCGGCGCCAGCGATCACCTCGCGCGGTCCATCGACGAGCTGGAGCGGCGCACCGGCGAAGGCCCGTGCATCGATGCGATCGAGGAAGAAACCCCCCAGATCGACACCGACCTGACCACCCAGTCCCTGTGGCCCGAGCTGGCCAAGGTCCTGGTCGCCGAGACGCCGGTGCGCGGGGCCATGGGATTCCGGCTGCTTGTCGACAAACGCAAGGGCGCCGCGCTCAACCTGT
Source organism: Mycobacterium numidiamassiliense (assembly GCF_900157365.1). Lineage (GTDB taxonomy): Bacteria > Actinomycetota > Actinomycetes > Mycobacteriales > Mycobacteriaceae > Mycobacterium > Mycobacterium numidiamassiliense. Next base: position 4,427,672 of record NZ_FUEZ01000004.1, read on the forward strand.
TCAGCGACACGGCCAACGTCTTCGACGACGAGTCCGCCGGGCGAGCGGCGGTGCTGGCGGCGTTCGCCAGCGTGGCCATCAACGCGGTCGCCAAGGGCGAAGACGCCGCGAGCCTGCGCCGCGGCCTGCTGAGCAACCGCGAGATCGGCAAGGCGGTCGGGATGCTGATGTTGCTGCACGGGATTACCGAAGAAGACGGGTTCGACCTGCTACGGCGCCACTCGCAGAGCCTGAACATCAAGCTGGCCGACGTGGCGCGCGCCGTCATCGAAACCCGCGGCCAACTGCCAACCAGCGACGAGGATCCGCTGACCGACTAGGGCTATTCCGGGAGCCGCAACTCCGGCTTCTCCACTTCCTCGATGTTGACGTCCTTAAAGGTGACCACGCGCACCTGCTTGACGAACCGGGCCGGCCGGTACATGTCCCACACCCAGGCATCGGACAGGCGCAGCTCGAAGTACACCTCGCCGTCGGCGTTGCGCGGCACCATTTCTACGCTGTTCGCCAGGTAGAAGCGCCTCTCGGTCTCCACGACGTAGCTGAACTGCCCGACGATGTCCTTGTATTCGCGGTACAGCGAGAGCTCCATCTCGGTTTCGTACTTTTCGAGATCTTCCGCGCTCATCTGCCACTCACCCGCTCAGACGTCCTTTTCCTGCCGATTTGTCCGTCTTCCCGCTCGGACCCATGGGCCGCCAGCGGCCGGGATGGCCGCCGGGCGGGAAGTCTCGCCCCATCTTTCCTCACCGGATTTCGCCACGCTCGCCCGGAGGGTCGGGTTTGCACTCGGCCACCACCCGCGTCGTCGCGCCCTCCCCGGACAGCGTGGCCACCCGCCGCACGTTGATGAACGAATAGCGATGCTCAGCGCAGGGCCCCAGCCGGGTCAGGGCCATGCTGTGCGCCGGTGTGCTGTAGCCCTTGTGCTCGGCGAAGCCGTAGCCGGGATGGTCGGCGTCCATGGCCACCATCAGTCGGTCCCGGCTCACCTTCGCCAGCACGCTCGCCGCGGCGATGCAGGCGGCGGCGGCGTCTCCCCCGATCACCGGCAGCGAGGGCATCGGCAGGCCCGGCACCCGAAAGCCGTCGCTGAGCACATACCCCGGGCGCACCGACAAGCCGGCCACCGCTCTGCGCATGCCTTCGATGTTGGCGACGTGCACACCGCGTCGGTCGACCTCGACCGACGGGATGAACACCACGTGGTAGGCCAGCGCGTAGCGGCAGATCAGCGGGAACAGCTTCTCCCGCACCTTCTCGTTGAGCTTCTTCGAATCATCCAGGGCTGCAAGGCTTTCCAAGCGGTTCGGGGTGAGCACGCAAGCCGCCACCACTAGCGGGCCGGCGCAGGCGCCGCGGCCCACCTCGTCCACGCCGGCCACCGGCCCCAGACCGCTGCGGTGCAGCGCGGACTCCAGGGTGCGCAACCCCGACGACTTGCGGATCACCGCGCGCGGCGGCCACGTCCGGTTCATGGGCAAGCCACGGCTACTGACCCTGCTGGGGGTTCACCGAACCCACACCACCCCATCGCGACGGCGGCCACACGATGAACCTGGCCTTACCGATGACATTGGAAACCGGCACCGTTCCCGACGTGGGATCTCCGGTGCACAGAATGCCTTTGAGCGCGTCGGCGGGGACGCTGGTGCAGTGGGCGCGCGAGTCCGCGGAATGCGTCCGGTTGTCACCCATCACCCACAGCCGTCCGGCCGGCACGTTGACCGGTCCGAATTCACTGCCCAGGCACGGGTACACCGCCGGGTCGGCCATCATCGTGGCGGGATCCAGAAACGGCTCCTTGAGCGGCTTGCCGTTGACGGTCAATCCGGTGTCGGCCCGGCATTGCACCGTTTGTCCCCCGACCGCGATGACCCGTTTGACGAGGTCGTTTTCGTCGGGCGGCACGAAGCCGATGAAGGACAGCGCGTTCTGGACCCAGCGCAGCGCGGTGTTGGACGAGCGGATCGACTTGTATCCGGCGTTCCAGGACGGCGGTCCCTTGAAGACGATCACATCGCCGGGCTGGGGGGATCCGAAGCGGTAGGTGACCTTGTCCACCATGATCCGGTCACCCACACAACCCGTGCATCCGTGCAGCGTGGGCTCCATCGATTCGGACGGAATCAGGTAGGGACGCGCCACGAACGTCAACATGACGTAGTAGAGCACCACGGCGATGACGGCCAGGATGGCCATCTCCCGCAGCGCGGACTTCTTCTTGGGCTCCGCGGTGGCTTCGGGTTCCCCTGGCCCCTCGGGTGACTCGCCTGCGGGGCCGTCAGAGGGGCGAGTAGAGACCTTCGGCTCTGACTTACCAGGCTCGGACTGGGGGTCAGATGAGTCCGTGGTGTCGGTCACGAGATTAGGGTAGCCAGCGAAGTTTGTCGGCTGGTAACGCGCCGCGTCGGCCCGGCGGGGTCGCCAGGGCGCACCAAATCAGCGCTTCTCCTTGATCTTGGCCTTCTTGCCGCGGAGTTCGCGCAGGTAGTACAGCTTGGCGCGGCGGACATCGCCACGGGTCACCACCTCGATATGGTCGATGTTCGGCGAGTGCACCGGGAAAGTCCGTTCCACGCCGACGCCGTAGCTCTCCTTGCGCACGGTGAACGTCTCACGGACGCCGCCGCCGGACCTGCGGATGACCACGCCCTTGAACACCTGGACGCGCTCTTTGGCGCCCTCGATGACCTTGACGTGCACGTTAATCGTGTCACCCGGGCTGAAGGCCGGGATGTCGTCGCGGAGCGACGCCTGATCGACAAAATCCAGCCTGTTCATCTTAAGAAGACACTTCCTCGGGATCGCGGCTTGCGGCAGCCACCCACGCACAGGCGTGGGCAGTCACCGAGCCGATGGTTCGGGCTTTCTGGGTGTATCCCGCGGCAGCGGGGGCGCGCTGGCCCGCCGACAATCGCTCGAGACAACTGGTCAATTGTGCCAGATACCCCGCGCGCTGTGAAAATCACATGAAATCAGGCGGTTCGCGCGAGGCCGAACACGCTGGTAAATGGTACATATGACTGGGGTCAGAACGCGCTCATCAACCCGAACCTCCAGCGTGCAGCCCGGGGCGGACGGCGGACAGGCCCGCCACCTGCACGTTTACCCAGAGGAATGGAGACCACAGCATGCGCACCCGTCCGCTCACCGTGCTCACCGCGATCGCCGCGGTGACGTTGGTGATCGCCGGGTGCGACGAAGCGCTGGTAGCGGCCAAAGTCCCGGCCAAAGTGGCCGTCAGCAAGGCGGGGTTCGGCGGGTCCGGCCGCGACGCGCTGGGACCACAACCGCAGCTCATTCAGCTGCTGCTGGACACCGTGTCGACATCCGGGATAGCCGCCGCCACCGACGCGCCGCCGAGCGCCGGGTTCAGCGGCGTGCAGGCCCGCATCCAGCAGGCCACTGACGAAGCCGCGGCCAGTGGGGCCGCCCTCTCGGTGGCCATCCTCGACCGCAAGACCCACGAACAGGTCTCCAACGGCAACAGCCAGATCATCGGCACCGCCTCGGTGGCCAAGCTCTTCATCGCCGACTATCTGCTGCTCGCCGAGTCCCAGGGCAAGACCACCCTGTCCCCGGACGACCGTGCGGCCCTCGACGTCATGTTGCAGTCCTCCGACGACGGCGCCGCCGAGAAATTCTGGGCTGCGGGCGGCGGCGACGCCATCATCAGCCAGGTAGCCAGCCGGTACGGGCTGGCGTCCACCACTCCGCCCAGCGACGGTCGCTGGTGGAACACGATGAGCACGCTGAGCGACGTGATCCACTACTACGACATGCTGCTCGACGGGACGGGCGGGCTGCCGCCGGAGCGGGCCAAGATCATCGTCAACGATTTGGCCCAGTCCACGCCCAACGGCCTGGACGGCTATCCGCAGCGGTTCGGCATCCCCGACGGCCTGTTCGCCGAACCGGTGGCGGTCAAGCAAGGCTGGATGTGCTGCATCGGCGCCGACTGGATGCACCTGTCCACCGGTGTGATCGGCCCCGACCATCGCTACATCATGGTCGTCCAGTCGCTGCAGCCCGGCGATGACGCCGCCGCGCGCGACACGATCACCCGCGCGGTCAAGACGATGTTTCCCAACGGCCGGATCTGATCCCTAGCGCTCAGGCCTGCAGGTCGGGGCGACGTTCGCGGGTGCGCTGCAGCGAGACCTCTCGTCGCCAGGCGGCGACGCGCGCGTGATCACCGGATAACAACACGTCGGGCACGTCGAGCCCGCGCCAGCTGGGCGGCCGCGTGTAGCTCGGACCTTCCAGCAGTCCGCCCAGCGTCGGCGAATGCGAATCATCTTGATGCGACGCCGGATTTCCCAGCACGCCGGCCAGCAGCCGCAGTACGGCCTCGATCATCACCAGGGCCGCCGATTCACCGCCGGGCAGCACGTAGTCGCCGATCGAGACCTCGGCGACCCGCATCCGGCGGGCGGCATCGTCGACGACGCGTTGGTCGATGCCCTCGTAGCGCCCGCAGGCGAACACCAGATGCGCCTCTGCGCTCCAGCGTGCGGCGGTGGCCTGATCGAACAACACGCCAGCGGGGGTCGGCACCACCAATAGCGTTTCCTCAGAACAGATTTCGTCCAACGCATCACCCCACACCGGCGCCTTCATCACCATCCCCGGGCCACCGCCGTAGGGCGCGTCGTCGACCGTCCGATGTACGTCGTGGGTCCACCGCCGCAGATCGTGCACCCGCAGGTCGACCAGGCCCGACTCAATAGCCTTGCCCGGCAACGCTTGTCGCAGCGGATCCAGGTAGGCCGGGAAGATCGTGACAACGTCAATCCTCATGTCGATGCACGCCTATGCCAAATCCAGCAGGCCTTCGGGCGGATCGATCTCGACCATGCCCTCCTGCAGTGACACCGACGTTACGATGGCACTGACGAAGGGCACCAACACCTCACCATCGTCGCCAGAACGCTTGACGGCCAACAGTTCCCCTGCGGCGGTGTGCAGCACTTCGGCGACCACGCCGACATCCCGTCCGGCCGTGGTACGCACGCGCAGGCCCTCCAGCTGATGGTCGTAGTAGGTGTCCGCCTCATCGATCGGCGGCAGATCGCCGGAGTCCACCACGAACACACTGCCCCGCAGCGCATCGGCGGCGTTGCGGTCGTCGACTCCGTCCAATCGCACCAGCAGCCGCCCGCCGTGTTCACGCGCGTCAGCGACGACGTAACTGCGCTCTGCGCCGCCGCCACGAGATTTCTTGGCGCGCAAGGCATTGCCCGGCGCGAACCGTTCAGCGGGATCGTCGGTGCGGATCTCAACAACCAACTCGCCGCCGATGCCGTGCGCCTTCACCACGCGCCCGACAACTAACTCCAAGGGAGGGCCCGGCCTACTGGTCGGTGTCCACCACGTCGACGCGGATACCGCGGCCGCCGATGCCGGCGACCAGGGTGCGCAGCGCGGTCGCGGTACGTCCCCCGCGACCGATCACCTTGCCCAGATCGTCAGGGTGGACATGAACTTCGACAGTCCGCCCCCGCCGATTGGTCACCAAGTCCACCCGGACGTCGTCCGGGTTGTCCACGATCCCCCGCACGAGATGCTCTACTGCGTCGACAACGACCGTGCTCATGGCGCCGGTCAGCCTTCGGTCGCCGGCTCGGCCGGCTCGGCGGCCTCAGCGGGGGCCTCGACCGCAGCGGTGGCGGCGGGCGCGGCCTCTTCGGCGGCGGGCTCGTCAGCGGATTCCTCGGCCTTCGCGGCCTTCTTGGCCGGGGCCTTCTTCTTCGGCTTGGCGGCCTCGGTGGTCGGCGCGCCGTCGGCCTCGGCCAATGCGGCGTTGAACAGCTCCAGCTTGCTGGGCTTGGGCGGAGCGAGTTTCAGGGTGCCCTCGGTACCCGGCAGGCCCTTGAACTTCTGCCAGTCACCGGTGATTTTCAGCAGCTTGAGGACGGGCTCAGTCGGCTGAGCACCCACCGAGAGCCAGTACTGGGCGCGCTCGGAGTCGATCTGGATGAGGCTCGGCTCTTCCTTCGGGTGATAGCGGCCGATGACCTCGATGGAACGGCCGTCGCGGCGGTTGCGCGCATCGGCGACGGCGATGCGGTACTGGGGATTGCGGATCTTGCCAAACCGCGCGAGCTTGATCTTCACAGCCATGGTTGAGCGACTTCTCCTGTGTGTCACGCTGCAATTCAGCGATCCTGGCAGGATGCCGGGACCCGGTTTTGCCTCGCGTGTCTGACCGGCCGTGCGAGCACCCGTGGGTGGGTCGCTCGGCGGACAGCCGCCAATTGTGCCAGAACAGCGGCCCGCGGCAGAAATCCGGCTTCGTGGCGGCCTACTGCACCTTCTGGTAGATCTTCGTCTCGACCCGGCGTGTCATCCGCCAGCCCTCGGGGGTGCGGACGAACTCGTCGTCGTACCACAGCCCGCAGAACAGCACCTGGTCCTTGTCGCCGGGAAGCACCATCGGGTTGAAGCAGATCACCCGCGACGACGCCGTGTCCCCGTCGATGCGGACCGAGAAGTTGCCGAGCATGTGCGCATAGACCGGGAAGGTCGGCAGCACCTCCGAGAGCCACTTCTTCACCTCGGGGAACTGGCCGTCGATGCCGCCGAGCTCGCGGTAGTCGATGTAGGCGTCCGGCGTGAACACCTTGTCCAGATCGTCGAATCGGCGATTGTCGATGGCGGTGGAATAGTCCACGAGCAGCTGCTGGATCTCTAAGCGGTCGGATATCTCGGCCAGGCTCAACATGCATCGATTGAACACCTCGGCCCCGCGGGACAAGACGCCAGGGCAACCGGGGCAATTCCGCGGTACCGCGCAAAGCCGCCGCGGAGAATAATCGCAGCTATGAGAACGGCAGTCCTGGGTTTAGCAACGGCCCTGGTGCTGTGGGGCGGCTCCGTCATGGCCGCGACGACCGCCCGGACCGCTCCCGGTGACTGCGCGTCCGGCAAAGCCTGCATGCGATGGTGCCCGGGCGATCCCGACCCGGCGAGCCGGCCCATCCCCTGGGACGCCAACGTCTGCCACGACTTCTACTGGGATTCGGCCGGCGTGCACGACATCGGCACCGGCACGTTCTACTCCTGGTCGTCGCTTCCGTTCAAGCAGCCGCCCCCGGCCGGCCCGGTGCCCACCCACACGTCCTACCTGCCGCTGCCGACGCTTCCGTTTTGCCCCGTCCCGCCGTGGTGCCCCTGAGGCGTCCCGCGGGCCCGGCCATTAAACTTTGCGCCCATGCGCAAGCTCACTGCCCTGGTCGCTGCGCTGCTCGCGGTGGGTTCGATCGCCGGCGCGGGCACCGGATCGGCCGACAGTACGCAGCCGATCGGCTCGGTACCGATTCCCGACGGCCCAGCCCAGACGTGGATTCTGGCCGATCTCGACAGTGGTCAGGTGCTGGCCGGTCGCGACCAGAATGTGACCCACCCGCCGGCGAGCACCATCAAGGTGCTGCTGGCGCTGGTGGTCCTGGACCAGGTGAGCCTCGACTCGACCGTCGTCGCCGACGTGGCCGACACCCAGGTCGAGTGCAACTGCGTCGGCATCAAGCCCGGCCGCACCTACACCGCACGCCAGCTGCTCGACGCGCTGCTGCTGGTGTCGGGGAACGACGCCGCCAACACTCTGGCGCATCTGATGGGCGGGCCGGACGCCACAGTGGCGATGATGAACGCCAAGGCCGCCTCACTCGGTGCGGTCAACACCCACGCGGCCACCCCGTCCGGGCTGGACGGTCCCGGCGGCTCCGGGGCCTCCACCGCGCACGACCTGGCGGTCATCTTCCGGGCCGCGATGGCCAACCCGATGTTCGCTCACATCACCGCCGAACCGTCGGCGATGTTCCCCGGCGACAACGGCGAGGTCCCGATCACCAACCAGGACGAGCTGCTGGAGCGCTACCCGGGCGCCATCGGCGGCAAGACCGGGTTCACCAATGCGGCCCGCAAAACCTTCGTCGGCGCCGCCGCCCGCGGTGGCCGCCGGCTGGTGGTCGCCATGATGTACGGGTTGATAAAGCAGGGCGGCCCGACGTACTGGGATCAGGCGGGCAGCTTGTTCGACTGGGGTTTCGCGCTCAACCCGCAGTCCAGCGTCGGTTCTCTCTAGAGGCTAGAGACTCGCGGTAATCAGGTTGGTGAGCAACGCAATTCGTTGCTCTTCGATGTCGGGCTCGGGTAGCAACCCGCGCACCAGCGCGGCCCCGTCGAACACGTTGGTCAACAAAGCGACCAGAGCCGGAAACGTCTGCGCCGGAAAGCCATCGGCGCCCGGCAAGGCCCGCGCGGCGTCGTGGATCTTGGTGGAGTATTCGCCGAGTACGTCGCGCAGATGCGCTTTGAGCTTCTCGTCGGTGCGCGCGGCGACCATCAACTCGTAGAGCACCGCGTTGGTGGGGCTGCTGGTCAGGTCGCGCAGAATCGTCAGCGCCGCCTCGAGAGCCGGCCGGTCGGCCGGGATTTCGGCGACCTGCTTGGTGAACGACTCCACCTGCCGGCGCAGCACCTCGGATGCGGTCGCCGCCATGAAGTCGCCCATGGTGTCGAAGTGACGGAACAACGCGCCCACGGACACCCCGGCGCGCTTGGTGATCACCGCGGCCGATGCCCGCGCGTATCCGACCTCGACGATGCTGGCGATGGCGGCCTCGAGGAGCCTGCCGACGGTCTCCTCGCGGCGCTGTTGCTGCGTCCTGGCCATGTCAGGCTCCGGCGGCCAGTGCGACGCGACCCCGGCGCCGTTGGCCGGCCCGCAGGTAGCGCCCCGACTTCACGGTCTGGCCGTAACCGTCACGGAATCGGCCTTTGGAATGGCTACCACCAAAGACGACGACGCCGTTGACGCCCGTCGCGACGATCGCGTCGTCGTTGCGGTTCACCATGCGCCGCAGGCCGCCGTAGAAGGGCACCGCCTCCTCGTAGTAGCCGTCGACCGCGTCGTCGAGGCCGGCCGGGTCGATCACCACGAAGTCGGCGCGGTCGCCCTGGCGCAGGGTGCCGGCGTCGAGGCCGAACCACTCCGCCAGCTCGCCGGTCAGCCGATGCACGGCCCGTTGGGGAGACATGAACGGCGTGCCGGCCCGATCGGCGTCGCGGGTGCGCTTGAGCAGCTTGAGGCCGAAGTTGTAGAACGCCATATTGCGCAGGTGCGCACCGGCATCCGAGAACCCCATGTGCACGCTGGGGTCGTTGGCGAGTTTGTTGAGTTGCTTGGGCCGGTGGTTGGCCACGATGGTGGTCCACCGGACGTTGCGCTCACCGTTCTCGACGAGCACATCGAGGAACGCGTCGAGCGGATGCAGCCCGCGCTCGTCGGCGATCGCGCCAAAGCTCTTGCCGATCAACGACTTATCGGGGCACTCGACGATGACCGCGTCGTGAAAGTCGCGGTGCCACAACGACGGTCCGAGCTTGAGCTTGTCGAACTGGCGCCGGAACCGGCGACGGTACTCCTTGTCGGCCAGTAGCTCGTTGCGCTCGAGCTGGTCGCGAAGATGCAGGGCCGCCGTGCCGGCGCCGAACTCCTCGAAGACCGGCAGGTCGATTCCGTCGGAGTACAGCTCGAACGGCACCGGCAGGTGCTGGAACCGGAGGCTGGAACGCAGCAGCTTGTTCGCGAGGCGAGTCGCCGGCCCCATCACGTGCACGGCAAGCGGCATCGACTTGGCGTCGGCGGACACCAGCAGGCTCATCCGAACGCCCTTGCCGCGCCCGAAGATCCGGCTGCTGGTCAGGAAGAACATCAGCGCCGAGATGGGGTTTTCGACGTCGGGCGCACTTTGCAGCATCCGGCCGCGCTTGCGCAACACCTTGATCAGCCTGCGCCGTTCACGCCACGTCGCGAAGGTCGACGGCAGCGCCCGCGAGCGGTAGCGCTCGCCGTCGAGCTTGTCGATGGCCGCGTCCATCCCCGACATGCCGAGCACTCCGGCGTCGAGTGCCTCGTCGAGGAGGGCGGCCATCTTCTCCAGCTCCGCGTCGGTGGGCCGCACGGTGTCATCGGTGGCGCGGTCAAGGCCCAGCACCGCGGTGCGCAGATCCGAATGACCAAGCAGCGAACCGATATTCGGGCCGAGCGGCAGATCGTCGATGGCCTGCACGTATTCCGCCGCCGTCGACCATGTCTTGCTGGAATCCAGTGCGCCGTAAACGTATTCGCGCGGCACCGCCTCGACCCGGCTGAACAGGTCGGCGGCGTCCTCGGAGTTGGCGTAGACCGTCGACAGCGAGCAGTTGCCCAGCAGCACCGTGGTGACGCCGTGGCGCACCGACTCCCGCAGCCCGGGGTCCAGCAGCACCTCGGCGTCGTAGTGGGTGTGTACGTCGATGAAGCCGGGCACGATCCACTTGCCCGCGGCGTCGATCACCTCGGGGCAACCAGTCTCGTCCACCGGCTCGTCGAACGGCCCGGCCACCGCGGCCACCACGCCGTCGCGAATGCCGAGCGTCCGGGTCTGGGGCGCGCTGCCCATGCCGTCGAACCACAGTCCGTCGCGAATGATCACGTCGTAGCTCATTGTTACCTCCGGGTCGTCGATATCCGGAACGTTAACATAGATAGCAAGCACTCGCAATCTTTTCTTCGCGCGCTGCGCAACCACCTCACGTGGGGGCTGTTGTCAGCGGTGGGTACGGGGTGATGACGTCGTCGGCGCCGTGGAGGTGTCGGGAATCGTCACCGGATCCGGCACGATCACCTCCGACGACACATCGCCGGTGCGAGTGGCCACCGCGGGCGAGCGGACCACGGCTCCCTGCTGGCCGCAGTCGTTGGTCTGCACGGTGACGGTCATCTCGCCGTTCAGCTCCCCCTGCGCCTGCGGCCGCAGGCTCAAGACCTGCGAGATGCCATGCGTCGCGGCCATCCCGTTGCGCCCGACGCACGCGAAATTGCCCTTCTCCGCCCGGGCCAGCCAGCGCCCGTCGCTGAAATCCAGGATGACCGGTTCGGAACCGGGTGCCTTCGCCTGAGCGTGGTCGTTGTCGTCCAGCAGGACGCCCGCGGCGCTGCATGCGCTGGGCGTGCACGACGAGCGGAACGCCCACCAGGTGACCACGTCGGGCGGCTGCGGGTCGGGCGTGTAATTGAACGTCTGCTTGGTGCGCTTGACCTCGAGGCGGTAGGTGCCGTCGAGCGGGGTGGCCGGGGTGCCGGAGCTGCCGGTGCTCGGGGCGGCGGCAGGCGTCGGTGCAGTCGTCGGGGCGACGTCGCGGTTGGCGTTGATGTCGCTGCGGCGCCCGAGGACGAAGCCCACGACCAACAGGGCCGCGATGAGCGCCACGACACCGGCGGCCAGCACGACCTTGCGCGGCCTTCGGCCGCGGTGTGCGGCTGCTCGTCGCTCCCCCGTCTGCGTCGGCGTCGCGGTGGCTGTCACCGACGGATCGGTCAGGCGGCGCGCGACCGCTCCCGGTGCCGACCGCTTGACGGCGCCGGGGGCGTCGGTGGCCCAGGCAGATTGGAATTTGGCCGCCGACAGGTCTTCCAGGTCGTCGATGCCGGCCCAGGTGTAGGCGGGATAGTCGGCGGTGAACACGGCTTCGGGGCTGCGGTCGCCTGCCGCGACACCACCTTGCTGGCTTGCGGCGTCCGCGAACTCGCGGCAGCTGGGGAATCGGTCGGCGGGTAGGGCGGCCAGCGCCCGCAGGAAGACGCCGTCGAGGCGCGCCAGCTCGGGGCGCTGGTCGCTGAGGCGCGGCGGCGTGCCGTCCGCGTCGGTGTATTGCGCCGGCGGGGCGCCGGTCAGCAGGTGGAATGCGGTAGCCGCGAGCGAGTACTGGTCGGCGCGCCCATCGACCTCGGCGCCCAGCAGCTGTTCGGGTGCGGCGTAGCCGATCGTGCCGACCGGGACGTCGGGCACGCCGGACTCGCCGAGTTGGCGCGCGATACCGAAGTCGGTCAGCAGGATCCGCTGCTCGCCCTCTCCCCGGCCGGTCAACAGGATGTTGGCGGGTTTGACGTCGCGGTGCAGCAGTCCGCGCTGATGCGCGTGATCGAGAGCCGAGGCAACGGCGGTCAGGATGGCAAGCACCTCGCCGGCCGGCGACACCGCCGGGAAGCGATCGGTCATCAGCTGCGCGGCGGTGACGCCTTCGACGTAGTTCATCGCGATCCACAGCCGGCCGTCGAACTCACCGCGGTCGTGCACCTCGACGATGTGCGGGTGATACAGGGTCGCCACGATCGGAGTCTCCGCGTGGAACCGCTCGCGGAACTCGCGGTTGGAGGACCAGGCCAGCGAGAGCACCTTCAGCGCAGCCCAGCGCGACGATTGTCGATCCTGGACCAGGTAAACATCGCCGGTCATCCCTGACCCCAGCCTTCGCGCGACGATGTACCCGGCGAAGGTCGCGCCGCTGGCTAACGCCATTCAGCGATCCTATCCGTCGTGGCGAAACCGCGCGCGACTAGCACTTTGGGCGAAACGCGTTGCCCCGCAGGATCACCAGATCGGGCCGACTCAGTACGGCGGGACCCAGTCGCGGGTCTTGCGAATAGCACAACAGATCCGCGGGCGCCCCGTGTTCCAGGCCGGGCCGGCCCAGCCAGCGGCGGGCATCCCAGCACGCCGCGCCCAGCGCCTCGCCTGCGCTCATGCCGACGCCCTTCAGCGCCTCGACCTCGTCGGTGATGCGCCCGTGCGCGATCAGGCTGCCCGCGTCGCTGCCGGCGTAGATCGGCACACCCGCTTCCCGCGCCGCGCCGATCCGGGACAGGCCGTGCGCATGCAGGTCGCGCATGTGCGCGGCGTAGGTCGGGTAGCGCTTCGCGGCCTCGGCGATGCCGGGGAAGTTTTCGAGAATGTTGATCAGGGTGGGGACCAGCACGGTTCCGTGCTCGACCATCAGGTCGATGGTGTCGTCGGTGAGGCCGGTGCCGTGCTCGATGCAATCGATTCCGGCCTTGATCAGGCCGGGCATGGCGTCGTTGCTGAAGACGTGGGCGGTGACGCGGGCGCCGTGGGCGTGGGCGGCATCGATCGCGGCCTTGAGCACGTCGTCGGACCACAGCGGCGCGAGGTCGCCGACTTCGCGGTCGATCCAGTCCCCCACCAACTTGATCCAGCCGTCACCGCGACGGGCCTCCTCGGCCACCGCGGCCGGCAGTTGCGACTCGTCCTCGAGCTCGCGCGCGAAGCCCGGCGAGTAGCGCCTGGGCCGGGCAAGATGCTTCCCGGCCCGGATGATGCGGGGCAGATCGTCGCGGTCATCGAGGCTGCGGGTGTCGGTGGGCGAACCGCAGTCGCGCAACAGCAGCGCGCCGACGTCGCGTTCGGCCTCGGCCTGCGCGACCGCCTCGTCCAGCGGGATTTCGCCGTGATCACCGAGGCCGACGTGGCAGTGGGCGTCGACCAGTCCGGGCACGATCCAGCCTTGAAAACCAGACGAGCCAAACGCGGTGTCGGCGCCGGCGACCGGCTCGGTGCTGATGTGACCGTCGACGATCCAGAGGTCGATGTCGGCTTCGTCGGGCAGCCCCAGACCTCGCACGCGCAGGCGCACTGCGCGGCTACTTCTTGCCCGGGAACTTCAGTTTGGACAGGTCGAAGTCGGCCAGCCCGGGTGGCAGCTCGTTGAGGCCCTCGGGCATCTGCGACAGATCGGGGAAACCCGCCGGCATGCCCGGTACGCCCGGCATCGCCGCGCCGAACGGGCTCCTGACCTTCGGCGGGGTCGGGCCGCGCGCCCCCTTCTTGCCCTTCTTGCCCTTTGCTCCCTTGGCTTTTCGGGTCGCGGACTTGCGGCCGATGCCGGGTATGCCCATGCCGCCCAGCATCGACGACATCATCTTGCGCGCCTCGAAGAAGCGGTCGACGAGTTGGTTGACCTCGGACACGGTCACGCCCGAGCCGTTGGCGATGCGCAGCCGCCGCGACGCGTTGATGATCTTCGGGTCGGCGCGCTCCTGCGGCGTCATGCCCCGGATGATGGCCTGCAGGCGGTCGAGTTGCCTGTCGTCGACCTCGGCCAGCGCGTCCTTCATCTGACCGGCGCCGGGCAGCATGCCCAGCAGGTTGCCGATCGGGCCCATCTTGCGGATGGCCAGCATCTGCTCGAGGAAGTCCTCCAGCGTCAGCTCGCCGGTGCCGATCTTGGCCGCGGCGGCCTCGGCCTGCTCGGCGTCGAAGACCTGCTCGGCCTGCTCGATCAGGCTGAGCACATCGCCCATGCCCAGGATGCGGCTGGACATACGGTCCGGATGGAAGACGTCGAAATCTTCCAGCTTCTCGCCGGTGGACGCGAAAAGGATTGGCACGCCGGTGACCTCGCGGACCGACAGCGCGGCGCCGCCTCGGGCGTCGCCGTCGAGCTTGGTCAGCACCACGCCGGTGAAGCCGACGCCCTCGCGGAACGCCTCGGCGGTGTTCACCGCGTCCTGCCCGATCATCGCGTCCAGAACGAACAAAACTTCGTCGGGGTTGACGGCGTCGCGGATGGCGGCGGCCTGGCTCATCAGCTCGTCGTCGATGCCCAGCCGGCCGGCGGTGTCGACGATGACGACGTCGTGGTGCTTGGCGCGGGCCTCGGCGATACCGGCAGCCGCCACGGCGACCGGGTCACCGGGGCCGGACCCGGGAGACTCGCCGGGATGCGGCGCGAAGACGGGCACACCGGCGCGCTGACCGGTGACCTGCAGCTGATTGACCGCGGCGGGACGCTGCAGGTCGCAGGCTACCAGCAGCGGAGTGTGTCCCTGACCGCGAAGCCAGGCGGCCAGCTTGCCGGCCAGCGTGGTCTTACCCGAACCCTGCAGGCCGGCCAGCATCACCACGGTCGGCGGGGTCTTGGCGAAAGCCAGCTGGCGGGTCTGGCCGCCGAGGATACCGACGAGTTCTTCGTTGACGATCTTGACGACCTGCTGCGCCGGGTTGAGGGCACCGGACACTTCCGCGCCCCGGGCGCGCTCCTTGATGCGGGCCACGAACGCCCGCACCACCGGCAGCGACACGTCGGCTTCTAGCAGCGCCAGCCGGATCTCGCGGGTGGTGGCATCGATATCGGCGTCGGTCAGTCGACCCTTGCCGCGCAGGCCCGCAAGGGCACCGGTCAACCGGTCGGACAGCGATTCAAACACCTTGCCAGCCTAGCGGGCGTGAGCGTCACGCTCGCCGCGGCCGGAATCGGCCGGGGGCACCCGCGACACATCAGCCACGCACACGACACGCCGCCCAGCGGCGTCGTGGTTTATCTCTCGGCGCGGGCCGCTGGAGAGCGCGGCCAGCCGGAGAGCGCGGCCGGGCCAGCCCCCTTGACGGCGCGGGTGGCTAGAGCAAAGGTCAGCTCATGCTCGAGGTGATCGACAAAGGGGTCTGCACCGACGCGCACCCGGTGCCGCTGCTCTTCGTGCACGGCGGCTGGCACGCCGCGTGGTGTTGGGACGACCACTTCCTGAACTACTTTGCCCACGTGGGCTATCGGGCGGTGTCGCTGAGCCTGCGCGGCCACGGCGCCAGTCCCACACCCAAGCCGTTGCACAAGGTGTCCATCGCCGACTACCTCGAGGATGTCCGTTCGGTCGCCGCCGACCTGGGCGGCGCTCCCGTGCTCATCGGCCATTCCCTGGGCGGCTTCGTGGTGCAGCGCTACCTCGAAGAGCACCGCGCGCCTGCCGCGGTGTTGGTGGGCTCCGTGCCACCCAAGGGCGTGCTCAGCCTGGCACTGCGGGTCTGGCGGCGCCGACCGTCGATGACGATGGAAGCCTGGTCCGACCGCACGCTGCTCAAATTCCTCGCCACGGCGGCGCTGGCCCGCGAGTATCTCTTCTGCGCCGACACACCCGAGGCCGTCGTCGAATCCTGCAGGCAACGGGCCGGAGCCGAGAGCGTTCGCGCCGCCATGACTGATCCGATGCTGCGCCGCGTCAGAACCCGCCGGGTGACGACCCCGATGCTGGTGCTGGGCGCCGAGCACGACGGGTTCGTCAGCAGGGGCGAGGTGCGCGCCACGGCGCGCGCCTACAACACGGTGCCGGAGTTCTTCCCCATGGGCCACAACATGATGCTTGAACCCGGCTGGGCCGACGTCGCCGAACGGATCCGTTCCTGGCTGGACGCCCGCGACCTGGCGGGCTCCGCGCGGCTGTCGGGGTAAACCCCGGCACGTCGTTACGGCGCCGAAAAGCGTTGCCATGCTAGATTTCACACTCCATCGCCGCGGCGGCTACCATCGCGGGCCGGGCGCAACACTTGTCAGACTGCGATCAGCTACGGGGGGACGGTGTCGATGCAGCCGGTCACCGCGACCGTCGAAGTGGGAGCCGGCGCCGTCGAGGCAGACAGCCGTCCACTGCGCGGGTGGCAACGCCGGGCACTGGTCAAATACCTGACCGGCCAGGCGCGCGATTTCCTCGCCGTGGCCACCCCCGGATCCGGGAAGACGACGTTCGCGCTGCGGGTGGCCGCCGAGCTGCTCGCGCATCGCGTCGTCGAGCAGATCACCGTCGTGGTGCCCACCGAGCATCTCAAGGTGCAGTGGGCGCAGGCGGCCGCGCGCCACGGCCTCGCGCTGGACCCGCGATTCTCCAACACCAGCGCGGCGACCTCGCCGGAGTATCACGGCGTGATGGTCACCTACGCCCAGGTCGCGTCGCGCCCGACGCTGCACCGGGTGCGCACCGAGCAGCGCAACACCCTGGTGATCTTCGACGAGATCCACCACGGCGGCGACGCGAAGACGTGGGGCGACGCGATCCGCGAGGCATTCAGCGACGCGACACGCCGACTTGCCCTGACGGGCACGCCGTTTCGCAGCGATGACAGCCCGATCCCCTTCGTCAACTACACGTCCGGAGCCGACGGGATACAGCGTTCGGAAGCGGACCACACCTACGGCTACTCGGAAGCCCTGGCCGACGGCGTGGTCCGGCCGGTGGTGTTCCTCGCCTATTCGGGCGAGGCACGCTGGCGCGACAGCGCGGGCGAAGAGCACGCGGCACGGCTCGGCGAGCCGCTGTCGGCCGAACAGACCGCGCGGGCGTGGCGCACCGCGCTGGATCCCGCCGGCGAATGGATGCCCGCGGTGATCGCCGCCGCGGATCAGCGACTGCGGCAGCTGCGCACCCACATTCCCGACGCCGGTGGCATGATCATCGCCTCTGACCAGACCGCGGCCCGCGCGTATGCCGCCCTGCTGACGAGGCTGACCGCCGAAGCCCCCACGGTTGTACTCTCCGACGATCCCGGATCCTCAACGCGCATCAGCCAATTCGCCGAGGGCACCAGCCGGTGGCTGGTCGCGGTGCGGATGGTTTCCGAAGGCGTCGACGTGCCGCGGCTCTCGGTCGGGATCTACGCCACCAGCGCGTCGACCCCGCTGTTCTTCGCGCAGGCCATCGGACGATTCGTGCGGTCGCGCCGGCCCGGCGAGACCGCGAGCATCTTCGTGCCGTCGGTGCCCACCCTGCTGCAGCTGGCCAGCGAGCTGGAAGCCCAGCGCAACCACGTGCTGGGCGCGCCGCATCGCGAGTCGCTCGACGACCCGCTACTGGATGATCCCGCGGTGCGCACGCAGACCGAAAAGACGGACGAGGACAAGGGTTTCACCTCGTTGGGCGCCGACGCCGAGCTGGACCAGGTGATCTTCGACGGCTCGTCGTTCGGCACCGCCGCCCCGGCCGGAAGCGACGAGGAGGCCGACTACCTGGGAATCCCCGGGCTGCTGGACGTCGACCAGATGCGCGCTCTCCTGCACCGGCGCCAGGACGAGCAGCTGCAGAAGAGGGCCGCGTCGGGTCGGGCGGCTCCGGCGTCGGGAACGTCGACGTCCGGGGCCATGCACGGTCAGCTGCGCGAGCTGCGGCGCGAACTCAACTCACTGGTGTCGGTGGCCCATCACCGCACCGGCAAACCACACGGCTGGATTCACAACGAACTACGCCGGCGCTGTGGCGGGCCGCCGATCGCCGCGGCGACCCGCGATCAACTCCAGGAGCGCATTGTTGCTCTGCGCCAACTGAATTCGGAGCTTTCCTGACGGTGCGCTAATCGCCGACCAGTTCGTGGACGACGGCGTCCGCCGAGGCGCCCAACACCGCCAGCAGGTGCTTCGCCACGTTGTCCTGGGCGTTGTCGATCTCGGCGGGCACTGACATGCAGAACACGTCGGCGGCCGTCGAGCCGAAGGTATTGACCTTCGCCCACGCGATGTCTGCCCCCGCCCGCTCGAGTGCCTGCGCCAGCAAGGCGAGCAGTCCGACGCGGTCCATCGCCCGAACTTCGACGATAAGTTGGCCTGGTGCAAGGCAATCCAGCCAGAGGATGCGGGGCGGCGCCGTCGAACGCGTCAGGGGTGCCCCGGCCTGAATCTCGCCGGCCCGCGCCTGGGCCGAGCTGGCGGCGTCGATGTCCCGCTTTTCCAGCATGCCCAGCACGTCGATGTCACCGTGCAGCCCACCGACAAACTGCTGGCGCAGCAGCTCGGCGGCGGGCGGCGAACCGAACAGCGGCGAGACCACGAACTCGGCGATCGCGACACCTTGGTGGACGTTGACCGTTGCCGAGTGAATGCGCAGTGAGTTCAGCGCCAGCACAGCGGCGGCTTTCGACACCAATCCCCGCTCGTCGGGCGCGACCATCACCACGTGGCTGCGCTCGCCGTCGGCCGGTTTGATCTCGACGTGCACCCCATGGTCGGCGGCCAACGAAAGGTAGTGGGGCGTAGTTGGTTCCGCCTGCGGCAGCGGCTCACCGGCCATCACCAGCCGGCAGCGACGTACCAGATCGGCCATCAGAGAGGCTTTCCAGTCGCTCCACACACCCGGCCCGGTGGCCTTCGAATCCGCTTCGGCGAGCGCGGCAAGCAGTTCGAGCAGTTGCGGATCGCCACCCAGCGCGTCGGCCACGGACTGGATGACGTTCGGGTCGTTGAGATCGCCGCGGCTGGCCGTGATGGGCAGCAGCAGGTGGTGTCGCACCATGGCGGACAGCGTGCCGACATCTTGGGGCGACAGGCCCAGCCGCTCACCGATCGGGATCACCAGGTCGGCCCCGAGCACGCAGTGGTCCACGCCCCGGCCCTTGCCGATGTCGTGCAGCAGTGCGCCAATCGCCAGCAAGTCCGATCGTGCGACCCGGGTGGTCAGCGGGGCCGCATTGACGACGGTCTCGACGATGTGACGGTCGACGGTCCATTTGTGCGAGACGTCGCGCGGCGGCAGGTCGCGGACCGCGTCCCATTCCGGCAACAACCTGCCCCACAACCCGGTACGGTCAAGCGCTTCGATGGTGTCCAGCAGTGTGGGACCGGCCAGCAGCACCACCAGCAGGTCGTCCAGGGCTTCCCGCGGCCACGGTGCCGGCAGGTCGGGGGCGCTGTCGGCCAGCCTTTTGAGCGTGCCGGCGCCGATGGGCAGGCCGGTGCTGGCCGACGCGGCGGCGATTCGCAGCACCAGGCCGGGGTCTTTATCCGGTTGCGCCTCGCGGGCGAGCACGATTTCGCCGTCGTACTCGTGCACACCCTCGTCCAGCGGCCGGCGCTTCGGGCGGCGCACCAACGCCGAGATGCCGCGGCGCGGCAGCGCGATCTGCGCCGTGCGCAGCCCGGTTTCGGAGTGAAAGGCGATGGTGCGTCCGGCATTTGACAGGATCCGCGCCAACGCGAATCGGTCGCCGACGCCCAGCGCGGCGCTGACTTCGTCGCCGAATTGCGCCAGCAGCTGGTCACGTCCGCGGCCGGTCACCCGGTGCAGTTCGGTGCGCACATCGAGCAGCGTCAGATACGCGGCGTCCAGCGAACCCCCCGGCGCGTCGGGATGACCCATGCCGCGCCGGTCGATGAGCTGGGCGATGCCCAGCGCGTCCAGCAATTGGACGTCGCGCAGGCCGCCGCGGCCCGACTTAAGGTCCGGCTCGGCCCGCTGCGAGATGCGGCCACAACGCCGCCAGCGCGCGTATGTCATCTCGACGAGCTCGTCCATTCGCGAACGAATGCCGCTGCGCCACTGCCGCCGCACACCCGCGATCAGCTCCGTCGACAGCCGCTCGGCACCGGCGATGTGCCGCGCGTCCAAAAGGCCAAGGGCCGCAGTCAGATCCGCATTTGCGACGCTCAAAGCCCCCGAGACGGTTCGCACGCTGTGGTCGAGCCGCACGTTGGCGTCCCACAGCGGATACCACAGCCCATCGGCGACCCTTTGCAGCACGTCGTCAGAAACGTTGTCGTACAACAACACCAGGTCCAGGTCGGAATACGGCAGCAGCTCGCGACGGCCTAGACCGCCGACTCCGACCAGTGCGAAGCCGCTTTCGTCGGTGATGCCGAGCTCGGTCGACTTGGCGACGAGCCAAGACTCGTGCAGATCCAGACAAGCCTGTCGCAGCGCGGCCGCATCCAGCTGCGCGCCGTCGGACAAAAGCTGACGCCGCGAGACGGCCAGGTCGCTTGCCCCGCCGGCGTTTTCCGTCCCCTGCCCAGATGAACCGGACGGGCCGGGTGGGTGATTATTCATCCCCTCCCGGCCCGTCCGGCCTGGTCAAACACTGTACGGCTCAGGTCAGAGGGCATCGGTTCCGCGTTCACCGGTGCGCACTCGCACGATGGTTTCCACGGGGCTGACCCAGACCTTGCCGTCACCGATCTTGCCGGTGCGCGCCGCCCGGACGATGCTGTCCACGACCTTGTCAACAATGGAATCGTCAACGACGACTTCGATCCGAACCTTTGGCACGAAATCGACCGAATATTCAGCACCTCGGTAAACCTCGGTGTGACCCTTCTGCCGCCCGTAGCCCTGGATTTCGCTCACCGTCATCCCCAGGACGCCTGCCTCCTCGAGGCTGGTCTTGACGTCGTCGAGGGTGAACGGCTTCACGATCGCGGTGACTAGCTTCATGAAGTCTCTGCCTCCACTTTCTTGGCTGCGTCGTCCTGTCCGTTAGCGCTTTCCTCGCTGCTGATGCGGTGAGGGATGGACGAGGCCCCGACAACTGCGAATTCGTAAGCGGTTTCTGCGTGCTCCGACTCGTCGATGCCGCCGGCCTCCTCCTCGGCACTCAGCCTTAGCCCAATGGTGTACTTCAGGATAAGCGCCAGGATAAGCGTGACGATGAAGGAGTAGAAGAGAACGGAGAACGCGCCGACCGCTTGGCGCTCCAGCTGCGACCATCCACCGCCGTAGAAGAGGCCCTTGGACACCCCGTTCACGCCGTTGATGGCCGTGCTCTCCGGCGCCGCGAGTAGGCCAACCAGCAGCGTGCCCGTCAAACCACCGACCATGTGCACACCGACCACGTCGAGGGAGTCGTCGAAGCCGAACTTGTACTTCAGCCCCACCGCCAGCGCGCAAATCGCACCGCCGGCGAAGCCGATCGCCAGGGCGCCGAGCACGTTGACCGACGAGCAGGACGGGGTGATAGCCACCAGTCCGGCGACGATGCCCGAGGCCGCGCCCAGCGTGGTGGGGTGCCCATCACGGATCCGTTCGACCAGTAGCCACGCCAGCATGGCCGTAGCGGTGGCAATCGTCGTGGTCATGAACGTCGAACCGGCCGAGCCGTTGGAGCTGGTCGCCGATCCGGCGTTGAACCCGAACCAGCCGAACCACAGCAGCCCGGCGCCGAGCATCACGAACGGCAGGTTGTGCGGACGGAACAGCGTCTGCGGCCAGCCTTTGCGTTTGCCCAGCACGATCGCCAGGGCCAGGCCCGCCACACCGGAGTTGATATGGACCGCTGTCCCTCCGGCGAAGTCGATGGCGTGCAGCTTGTTGTTGATCCAGCCGCCGTGCTCGGAGGCGAACCCGTCAGCCGCGAAGACCCAGTGCGCGACCGGGAAGTAGACGAGCGTCGCCCACAGTCCGGAGAACACCAGCCAGGCGGTGAACTTCAGCCGGTCGGCCACCGCGCCCGAGATCAGGGCGACGGTGATGATCGCGAACATCAGCTGGAAGGCCACAAAGACGGTGGCAGGCATGGTGCCCGCCAACGGAATATCGGTGGCGGGAGTACTGCCGCTCGCCTTGACGGCGTTGCCCCCGATGAGGCCCTTCAGGCCCCAGTAGTCACCGGGGTTACCGACCAGGCCGCCTTTGCTGTTTCCGAACGACATTGAATAGCCGTAGAGCACCCACAGCACGGTCACCACGCCCATGGCGCTGACGCTCATCATGATCATGTTGAGCACGCTTCTGGTGCGGACCATGCCGCCGTAGAAGAACGCCAGACCTGGCGTCATCAACAGCACCAGCGCGGAACTCGCCAACATCCAAGCGGTATCGCCCGTATCAGGTTGGCCCATTTGCGGGAAACTCACTCGCTATCACCTCCGGTCGGCCGTAAACACGCCATCAGACACATGCCTGATGGCCTGATCCAGAACCTTGCGCAATGGTTGTTTCAGCAATGGAGCCAGTGTGTTTCGTCAGGATTAACGAAACGCTCTCCGTGTAAGGGCTTTTAGCCGAGCAGTGCGTCGACGAACGCCGCCGGCTCAAAAGGCGCCAAATCGTCCGGACCTTCACCGAGCCCGACGAGTTTCACCGGCACCCCGAGTTCTTGTTGGACGCGGA
Organism: Mycobacterium numidiamassiliense; assembly: GCF_900157365.1. Taxonomy (GTDB): domain Bacteria; phylum Actinomycetota; class Actinomycetes; order Mycobacteriales; family Mycobacteriaceae; genus Mycobacterium; species Mycobacterium numidiamassiliense. Next base: position 4,450,155 of record NZ_FUEZ01000004.1, read on the forward strand.
ATACGATGCCGCCCTTGGCCGTTCCGTCCAGCTTGGTCAACACCGCGCCGGTGATCTCGACGACATCGGCGAATACCTTCGCCTGCGCCAGGCCGTTCTGCCCGATCGTGGCATCGAGCACCAGCAACACTTCGTCGACGGCCGCGCGCCGGGTGATCACTCGCTTGACTTTGTCCAGTTCGTCCATCAGCCCGACCTTGGTGTGCAGTCGCCCGGCGGTGTCGATCAGCACGACATCGGCGCCGGTCTCGATGCCCTTGTCCACGGCGTCGAAGGCGACCGACGCGGGGTCTGCGCCCTCGGCGCCGCGCACCACTTCCGCGCCGACGCGGGCCGCCCAGGTCTGCAGCTGGTCGGCGGCCGCGGCCCGGAAGGTGTCGGCCGCACCCAGCACGACACGGCGGCCGTCGGCGACCAGCACGCGCGCGAGCTTGCCGACGGTGGTGGTTTTGCCGGTGCCGTTGACGCCGACGACCAGCAGCACCGACGGGGCGTCGGCGTGCGGCAGGGCGTGGATAGCGCGGTCCATGTCGGGTTGCAGTTCTTTGACCAACACGTCGCGCAACACCGCACGCGCGTCGGCCTCGGTGTGGACGTTGCTGCTGGCCAGTCGGCTGCGTAGCTGCGCGACCACCGACGCGGTGGCGACCGGGCCCAGGTCGGCGATCAGCAGGGTGTCCTCCACGTCCTGCCAGGAGTCTTCGTCCAGGTCGCCGCCGCCGATCAGGCCCAGCATGCTGCGTCCGAGCGCGTTCTGTGAGCGGGACAATCGTCCGCGCAGTCGTTCCAGTCGGCCTTCGGTCGGCTCGATGGCCTCGATGGCGGGCGCCTCTGTGGCCGCGGGAGCTTCGGGGG
>NZ_FUEZ01000003.1 GCF_900157365.1 Mycobacterium numidiamassiliense
AGACGGGTTATCCCGTGGAGATGCTTGATTTGTCGATGGCGTTGGAAGCGGATTTGGGGATTGACTCGATTAAGCGGGTTGAGATCTTGTCTGCGGTGCAGGAGCGGATTCCTGCGTTGCCTGAGGTAGAGACGGCGACGATGGCGGCGTTGGCGACGTTGCAGGAGATCATCGATTACCTGCAGTCGCTGATCACCCCGGCCGCCGTCGACGGCACACCGCCGATGCCAGCACCACCCCCGCCGGCCGCTGCCAACGGCACTCCGGTAGGTGACCGCCTCCCTTTTGAGTTAGCCGGAGCAGCGACCGCCCGCTACGCGGTGCACGCGGTCTCTGCTCCGGCGAGCGGGATGGGGATGCCGGGCCTGCACGGCGGCGCGAACGTCGAGATTGTCGCAACACAGGACGCCGTCGCGGATGCCTTGGCCGAATCCCTTGGCAGGTATGGCATTAACGCCACGGTTGTGCCCGCGCCCCGCGTCGATGCCGAGGCGGTGATCCACCTCGCAGCTCTGCAGAAAACAGCTACCCGCCACGACACGCTGGCTATCAACCGGGCGGTCTTCGCAGACGCGCAACGCATCGCGGCGAAATTCGCCGAACGCGGCGGTGTCTTCGTCACCGTGCAGGACACCGGCGGCACCTTCGGTCTGCTCACCGAGCCCGGCCCCCGCGCCTGGGCCGGCGGAGTCGGCGCCCTGGCCAAAACCGCCGCGCAAGAATGGCCGGCCGCACACGTCAAAGCGATCGACATCGCAATCGGGCAGCAGTCGCCGACCACCGTCGCCGAACAGCTCGCCCACGAGATACTGGCCGGCGGAGCCGAACTCGAAGTCGGTCTGGGCACCCCCCACGGCCGGGTCACGGTCGCCGCAGACCCGAGCCCGGTGAAAAAGCACACCCGGCGCATCGATCATCGCGACGTGATCGTGGTGTCGGGCGGAGGCCGCGGCGTCACCGCCGCTTCGGTCATTGCGCTGGCCGAGGCGACGCGGGCCAGCTTCGTGTTGATCGGGCGCACCGAACTCAGTGAGGAACCGGCCGCGGCGCACGGGCTGACAACCGACGCCGAGCTCAAGCGGGCCCTGCTCACCAGTGCCGCGGCGCAAGGCGTCAAGCCGACTCCCAAGCAGTTGGAACAACAGGTGCAGCGCATCCTGGCAGATCGCGAGGTACGTGCGACCCTTACCGCGCTGATCGACGCCGGCTCGCACGTTCGCTACGCGGCAGCCGACGTCCGTGATGCCTCTCAACTCGGTGCGCTACTCGACGGCGTGCGAGCCGATTTGGGGCCCATCACCGGGTTGGTACACGGTGCCGGTGTGCTGGCCGACGCACCCCTGCACAAGAAGACGCTGGATGGATTCGACCGTGTCTTCGAGACAAAGGTCGGCGGTCTGTGTGCGCTGCTGGACGCCACGGCCAACGATGCGCTGAAGGTCGTCTGCCTGTTCTCCTCGGTGGCCGCGCGCAGCGGCAACGTCGGTCAGAGCGACTACGCGATGGCCAACGAGATACTCAACAAGGTCGCCCTGGCCGAGCAAGCTCGCCGCGGCCCGTCCTGCCTCGTTCGTGCATTGGGCTGGGGGCCATGGGATTCCGGCATGGTCACCCCCGGCCTCAAGGCGATGTTCGAGTCCCGAGGCATCTCGTTGATCCCGATTGCGGACGGCGCGCAAGCTTTCGTCTCGGACGTCCTGGACGGGGAGACCGGGAGTTCCGAGGTGACTCTCGGAGACGGTGTATTAGCAGGCGTGCCAACACATCCGATGCCCGCCGAGGGCCGGACAGCAAGCGTGGTCGCCCACGCGTCACTACAGCCGTACCTGGTTGATCACCGGATTCAGGGCAACGTTGTGCTGCCGGTTGTGCAAGCGTGCGAGTGGTTCGTGCGGATAGCCGAAGCATGCCGGCCCGGCCAACACGTCGAGCGCCTTCTCGATCTCAAGGTGCTTCGTGGCGTCACGTTGACCGGCTTCGACCAACAGGGTGACCCATTGCTGGTGCGTTGCACACCGGTCCAGGAGGCGCCGAATCGATTGACATGCACGTTGTCCGATGGTTCGGGATCGGCCGCCTACTACTCCGCGACCGTCGAAATGCGTTCGGGCCCAACCGCCGCGCCGACACTGGCGACAGCTGCGCTCGGCGGTCGCCTGCTCGACCGCGACGCCTGCTACAGCACCGACGCGCTGTTCCATGGCCCCGCGTTCCAGGTCCTCGACAGCGTCGACTGCCAGGAGTCGGGCGCGACGGCATCCCTGTACGGCCTGACAACGGCAGGCTGGCCTGGCGACGGCTGGGCTACGGATCCGGCTGCCCTCGACGGCTGCCTCCAAGCGGCATTGGTCTGGAGCTTCGTCCGACTCGGTCGCACCGTGCTGCCGCTGAAGGTGGGCGAGGTTGTCCGTTATCGCGCCGGCGCGCTGGGCGGCGGGCTGCGGTGCGTACTTTCGAATGGCGACGCCAAGAACAGCCGAGCCGTCTGCGACCTCGACCTTGTCGACGCGGATGATCTCGTGGTTGTCAGCTTCAAACGGCTTGAGTTGTACCCCTACGGCAGCTGATCGAACGATGCCGCGGAGTCGTCGTGACGTTTGAGCCGATTGCGATCGTCGGTCAGGGCTGTGTCCTCCCCGGTGGTCTGAGCCCCGACGAGTTGTGGAAAACGGTCCACGAGGGGCGTGATGTGCTCGGCTCACCGCGGCCGGATTATTGGGGCGTCTCCACGGCGCAGATGCTGCGCGAACAGAAGAACGCGCCCTACTTCGACCACACGTGGTCCGATCGCGGCGGGTATGTGAGCGGCTTCGACGACGTTTTCGATCGCCGTGGTTTCCTGCTCGGCGCCGACGAACTCGACGGGCTGGATCCGCTCTTCCTCTGGGGCATCGAGGCGGCCCGGCAAGCTGTGCACAGCGCGGGCTGGCGCGCCGGCGAAGTCCCCGGCTCGGCCGGGGTGGTCCTGGGTAACCTCAGCTATCCGACAAAGACGATGACGGATCTAGCTGAAAAGGTTTGGCGCGGAAGCGAACACAGCATCGATTGGCGTAATCGCTTCATGTCCGGGCTTCCGGCGCATCTCATCGCAAATGGGCTGGGCTTGACCGCAGGCGCGACGGCCCTCGATGCTGCCTGCGCCTCGTCGCTGTATGCGATCAAGCTGGCCTGTGACCGGCTGCACGACCACACCGCGGATGTGATGCTGGCGGGCGGCGTCAATGGCGCAAGCAACTTGCTGCTGCACGTGGGCTTCAGTGCGCTACAGGCACTCAGTGCTTCGGGCAGATCGCGACCCTTCCACCGCAGCGCGGACGGATTGGTCCCCGCCGAAGGCGCGGCCATCCTGGTGCTCAGGAGGCTGGAAGACGCCATCGCCGAAGGCAACACGATCTTGGGCGTCATCCGGGGGGTGGGCCTCAGCAACGATGGCCGGGGACGTGGTCTGCTCGTGCCGTCCCAGGAGGGTCAAGAGCGCGCGATGCGGCTGGCTTACGAGATGGCGGAGCTTGAACCGCAAGATATCTCGCTCATCGAGTGCCACGCCACCGGGACCTCACGCGGCGACCTGACCGAACTGATGAGCATGACCGAAATCTTCGGCGGCATGGCGAACGTGCCCATCGGATCACTGAAATCCAACCTGGGGCACTCCATCACGGCCTCCGGTGCCGCGGGAGCGATCAAGGTGCTCGCGGCGATGCGGGCGCGGGTTCGCCCCCCCACACTGCACGTTGACGACCCGCTGCCGTTCATCGCGGACTCGCCATTCCGCCTGCTCACCGAGCCGGAACCCTGGACATGCGTGGGGCCGCGGCGCGCGGCGATCAACAACTTCGGTTTCGGTGGCAACAACGCGCACCTGCTCCTCGAAGAATGGATCGAGCCGGCCGACGACGGCAACACCCGTCCGAGGTGGCCGGCGACCAGACCCCAGGCCGACGAGGACATCGCGATCGTCGGACTGAGCCTGTTGGTGGGCGACGGACACGAAACCGCTTCGGTTGCAGAGCATCTACAGGCATGCCAGCCGATCCCCAGCGGCGAGGGGAGTGGCAACCTCAGGGCACGGATGGCCGAGGTCTGCCTCGATCTCACTCAAACACGTTTTCCCCCAAGCGATCTCAAGCAGACTCAGCCCCAGCAACTCGCCCTGTTGGGGGCTGCCCTCAATATCGAAGAGTTGATCAAGGGACTGCCGCCCGACCGAACCAGTGTCATTGTCGGGATGGGATGCGATCCCGAGGTGGCACGATTCGGGGTGCGCTGGCGGCTGGCCGACGAGATCGACGACCCCGATCAGCTGGCGACCGCGCGAGATGGTGTCGTGCAGGGATGGACCGCCGCGGGTGTCGTCGGCGCCATGCCGAACATCGTGGCCAATCGCCTGAACAGCCAATTCGACCTGCGCGGGCCGAGTTTCACGGTGTCGAGGGAAGAACTGTCCGGCACCACGGCTTTGGAGCTGGCCGCACGCGAACTGCGGCGAGGCGAAATCGACGCGGCGGTTGTGGGCGCGGTGGACCTCAATTGCGAATCGGTACACGAAGCGGCGGCGCACGCGTTGCTCGGGTCGGCCGAGCGGATACCTGGCGATGCCGCCGTCGTGGTCGTGCTCAAACGCGCGAGCGACGCCCGTCGTGAGGGCGATACGGTTCTGGCCGTCCTACCGGCGGATCAACAACCACACGGTGAGTGTCTTCACTTGGGCACCGCGCCCGGGGCATTGAACCTCTCGCCGCAACTCGGCCACGCCCATGCCGCGTCGGGACTGCTGCACGTGGCCGCGGGAGTGCTGTACGGCTTCCTCGGCGTATGGCCGGACGGCACGCCCTGGACCTCTGAAAAGCGATCGGCCGTAATCGCCTTGCGCGCCCTGGCCGGCCAGGAACAGGAAATCGTGCTGGTGCCTGCCGGCCCCAACCACCAAGGCGCCGAAGGGCTCAGTGCCCGGTTCCCCCAAGGCTCCCGATCCCCGACGGGGAAGTCCACGCGACTGCTGTTCCCCGCTCACCTGCCCGAAGTGCGGCTACCGATTCGTGCCGAGCAATCGGCATCCTCTGCAGAATTAGCTCCGGCTCTCGCCGGTGCGACCAATAGCGGCAATCCGCTGCCCGTGCCGGCCTTCTCCGGCGCAGCGGGGCTGCGGACCACCACCCCTCGACTGGAGCAGCTGATGGCAACGTATCTCCCGGTTCCGCCGGCTCTGCCCAAAGCCGAAGAGGCATTGGCGCGCGAGCCGCTGGGCGCGGTCCTGGCCGCGCAGACGCCACCCGAGCCGCTCTCGATCACTTCTGATTTCGACGTGCAGATGACCCGCGTGAGTACCATCGGCGGAAACGGCCACCACGGCTCCGCCGTCATCGCACCGCAGGACGACTGGCTAAATGGCGCTGACGACTTTCTGACGGAAAAACCAGCGCGGCCCGCCGTTGAACCGAAAGGGTTGTCCCGGAACGTTACCGACAGCGCGCCCGGTGCAGGCGCGTGCAGGGCGATCCAGCCGATCCGTCCCGCCGACAAGGTGGTGCCTGCGCCGACGGCCAAGCGCGCGCCGGTGGGTCTGACGCTCGACAAGGACGGTCTGCGGGTGCATTCTTCCGGCAGGATCTCCGAGATCTACGGTCCGGCATTCGCGGTGCAAGACGACTACCGTCGCCAGGTTCGGATGCCCGAACCTCCCCTGCTGCTGGCGGATCGCCTGTTGGGTATCGACGCGGAACCGGCGACGAACGGCACCGGAACACTGTGGACCGAAACCGATGTCACGGCCGACGCCTGGTGGATTCACCAGGGCCGGATGCCGGCCGGCATCATGATCGAGAGCGGCCAGGCCGATCTCATGCTCATCTCCTGGATGGGTGCGGACTTCGCCAACAAGAGCGACCGGGTGTATCGGCTCTTGGGCTGCGAGGTGACCTACCTGGGCGGCCTGCCCGAAATCGGCGATACGCTGCGGTTCGACATCCACGTGGACGGACACGCCCGTCAGGGCGATATCCGCATGTTCTTCTTCCACTACGACTGCACGATCGACGGCGTCGAGCGCATGTCGATGCGCAACGGCCAGGCCGGGTTCTTCTCCGACGAGGAGCTGGCGGCCTCGGGCGGCATCCTGTGGCGCCCCGAGGACGAGACGGTCAGCGGCCCAATGGAATCGACACCGGCGCAGACGTCGCGCACCTCGTTGCAGCGTGCCGATCTGGATGCGTTGGCGGCCGGCGAGATTTGGCATACGTTCGGCCCCGGTTTCGAGCGCGCCGCCAGCCACACCAGAACGCCGTCCATCTCCAGCGGCGACATGCTGTTCATTGACGAAGTCACCCACCTGGATTTCTCCGGCGGTCCGTGGGGACGAGGTTATCTGCGCGCCGTCGAGCACATCGGTCCCGAAAAATGGTATTTCGCAGGACATTTCAAGAACGACCCGTGTATGCCCGGCACGCTCATGTTCGAGGGCACCATGCAGACCATGGCGATCTACATGACAGCGCTCGGCATGACGCTGGAGTGCGACGGGTGGCGCTTCGAACCGGTACCGTTCGAGACGTACAAGTTGCGCTGCCGTGGGCAGGTCACGCCGCAATCGCGCGAGCTCGTCTACGAGGTGTTCGTGCGCGAGGTGGTCGCCGGACCCGAGCCCATGCTCTTCGCCGATCTGCTCTGCACGGTCGACGGCCTGCCCGCCTTCCACTGCCCCCGGATGGGGTTGAAACTGTCACCCGGTTGGCCGATGGATCTGGGCGCGAAAGAGCTTGCGGGATACTCCGAACCCAAGCCGGTCTCCGAGGTCGCGGGATTCCGGTTCGACTATCAGGCGATGCTCGCCAGCGCCGTTGCCAAACCGTCCATGGCGTTTGGTCCTCTGTTCGAGAAGTTCGACTCGCATCGGAAGGTGGCGCGGCTGCCCGGTCCGCCCTATCACTTCATGTCGCGGGTCACCGACCTGGTCGGCCAGACCGGTGTGGTCAAGTCCGGCGCGGAAGTTGTCGTCGAGTACGACGTCCCCAGCGACGCTTGGTATTTCGTCGCGAACGCCGAGGCGACGATGCCCAACGCGGTCCTGATGGAGGTCGCGCTGCAGCCCTGTGGTTGGCTGGCCGCCTACGTCGGCTGTCCACTGAATTCTGAAGCGGACCTCTACTTCCGCAACCTGGACGGAACGGGGACCCAACACCGGGAGGTCACCCCGGCGACCGGGACGTTGCGCACCAAGGTTTCGCTGAAGAGCATCGCGCAGGCGGCCGGAACCATCATCGTGAGCTTCGACGGCGAGATCCACGCCGACGACGGACTCGTCTACACCTTCGATACGGTGTTCGGCTACTTCCGCCGCGAGGCGTTACAGAACCAGGTGGGGCTCCCGGTCAGCGACGAGCAGCGTCGCGCGCTGGACCTCGCGTCCGACGGGCCGCCCGTCGACCTGAACACCCGCCCGGCCGAATTCTTCGGCCCGGGAGCGCGTTTGGCCGACCCGATGTTGTTGATGGTCGACCGGGTGACGGGCCGTTGGCCCGCCGGCGGCGAGGCCGGGCTCGGCCGGTGGCGCGCCGTCAAGGATGTCGACCCCGCCGAGTGGTACTTCAAGGCGCACTTTTATCAAGACCCGGTGCAGCCAGGGTCGTTGGGCATCGAGATGCTGCTGCAACTCCTGCAGTTCGGAATGCTGGATCTAGGGCTGGGCAGGGAAGCGGGACCATCGGCGCGGTTTGAGCCGGTGGCGCTGCATGACTCGATCACGTGGCGGTACCGAGGCCAGATCGTGCCGACCAACAAGCAGATCACGGCGCAGGTGGAGATCACCCGCGTGGCGCGTGACGACGACGGCATCCTGGCCGTGGCCGAAGCGTCCCTATGGGTCGACGGAAAGCGGATCTACAGCGCGAGCAACCTGGGTATGCGCATTGTGTGCTACGCGCAGGACACTGGATCCTTGGCGGGCAGCGGCTCGTCGGCCACGCCCTTGGCCGTCCCGGCCACGCCCCTGGCCGTCCCGGCCGCGCCCCTGGCGGCTCCGCCCGTGGCTACGACGGTGGAGACCACGATCGATCCCGCCCGGGACAGCTGGATCAACGATCATTGCCCGACGTATGTAATCCCCTCTCTGCCGATGATGTCGGTGCTGGACCTGCTCGCCCAGGCGGCCGGCGAGGCCGCGGGCACCAACGTCGTCGAGGTCACCGATCTGCGGGTAGCCCGGTGGATCGTCGTCGATTCGCCGAAGCAGCTGCGGGTGACCGTCGAGCCGGTTGCGCCAGGACGCTTCGCGGGCCGGGTCGAGGCGTGGCGTGACGCACCCAATCCGGTGCTGTCGCGCTGGGAGACGCACGCGGAGGCCGTCATCGTCACTGCGGACCACTACCCGGGCGAACCGGAAACGCCCGCCCCGCTGAAAGACGCCGTGCCCTTCGCCACTCCGTACGACGGCTCGGTGTTTCACGGGCCGGCGTTCGCCACCCTGATGGACGGTGCCCGGATCGGGCGCAACGGCGCATCCGGGACGCTCGCCGTCGACCGGTGCGGGGTTCCCGTGAGCCGGCTGCACCCGGGACTTCTCGACGGCGCGCTGCACGTCGTTCCGCACGCCGCGATGAGCGTATGGACCACGGACGGTACGGCTGTCGAGTCCTATGCCGACGCCGCGGACCCGGCGGTCGCGTTCCCGCGCCGCGTGGCCTGGGCCCGGTTCTACAGCGACACCCCGGTCGAGGCAACGGTGGACGTGGAAGCCCGATTTGTCGGGTTCGACGACGCCGATCCCCGGATGCCGATCATCGATCTATGGCTCAGCGCGGCGGGCAGGCCGTGGGCGCACATCCGTCTCGTCGAAATGCTGCTGTCCAAGGGGCCCCTCGCCCAGGTCGGCGGGCCCAAGCGTCGCGCGTTCTTGGGCGAGCGACGGGCGGTGCCTCAGATGTCGTTGAGCGATCGGCTCGGCCGCGGGGTGGTCACGCTTGATTCGGCGCGGGCGGCAACGCTGGACTGGTTCAAAGGCACCCTGCAGGCCGTGTATCGCACTGATAGCCAAGGGGATTCGCTGCTTGTCGACATCGCGACCAAGGAGGCTGTCGCGGACGCGGCCGACAATGCGATACACCCGTCGCAGGTGCAGATCGTCGACGGTCAGGTCACGGCGCTGCCGCTGGAGCGACTCTCGATCGAGGTCGAGCGACCCCACAAGGGCGTGTGCCGGGCCACCGCGTCGTTGCAGACCGACTGGCAGCCGGTGCGCAGCTGCTGGACCGACCGGTTGGGCATGGCGCCCGGCGGCTTCGGGGATCTGCTGCACTGGGCGCTGCTGTCGCGCTATGTCAGACACGTCATCGTCGCGGATCCACTGGCGACGGCGGCAATTCACGGGCGCCCGGTACTGCTGCTGGCCAACCATCAGGTGCAGGTCGAGTCGCTGCTGGGCACGACGATCGCGTCCTGGCTGACCGGCACACAGGTCATGCCGATCGCCCATGCCAAGCATGCAAATCGATGGATCGGCCAGCTTTTGCGGCTGCTCGACGCCTTGGCCGGAAGGGACCTGGGCAACATCCGCTACTTCGATCAGCAAAACCCGCAGCAGTTCTTCACCCTGGTCGACAAGATCAAGAGCGACGTCGCCACCCGCGGCAGGTCAACGCTGGTGCATGCCGACGGAACTCGATACCTCCACTCGGGTCAGCGTGTCGAGAGGCTCACCTCCACGCTGCTGGACATGGCGATCGACGTGTCGCTGCCGATCGTGCCGCTGTACTTCGCGGGAGGCTTGCCGGAAGAACCGGTGGACCGCAAGCTCGAAGTGCCGTATCGGCATGCCGCGCAAGACTATATCTTCGGCCGGCCGATCATGCCCGAGGAGCTGGCCGCCTGGCCGTACGCGCAGCGTCGGCGGCGCGTGATCGACGCCATCAACGCCCTGGCGCCATTCAGCGACGCTGCGCATGAGCCGAACGATGCCGTCGAGCAACGGATTTTCGCTGCAGCTCCCGGGGCGTCCCCCCTGGAGTCGATATGGGCGTGCATCGAAGACGCGCTGGACGGGATCGGCGTGAACTGGCGGGACGCGATCAGCGGTGACCAGTGGGCGGCGGCTCGATCATTCGATGCCGCCACCACGGCTACTGGCAGTCCATAGTCCAGTGCCGTAGCGGTCGTCAGTCGCAATCATGACCGCGATGCTGGTGACCGTCCGTCGACTCAGGGGAGCCGCCCATCATGCGCACCATCGGCATGCCTCCGGACGTGACGAACCGGACGACCAGCAAGGCCGCGATGACGAGGAAGACGATATTGAGCCAGGTGGTGTAGTTCCACGAGATCGACGCCTGCATGACCGCGGCATTGCGCTGAGTCGGAACCAGATTCGTTGCGCCAAAAAGCAATTCGATGAGGTACCCGGCGGTGACCATCGCGGCGTAGAAGGTCCCGAGCAGCGTGAGCATCATCCGGGTGCCGTAGTACTTACGGTAGATATTCAGGATCGGCAGGATCAGCAGGTCGGCGTAGATGAATGCGATCACGCCGCCAAAGCTGATGCCTCCGTTCCACAGCACCGCCGCCAGTGGCACGTTGCCGATGGAGCAGACGAAGGAGACGATCGCGACGATGGGCCCGACGATCGGCCCCCACAGCGCCGAGAGGCCGGGGTGGTCAGTCAAAAAGAAACCTCGCCAGAACGTTTCGGGGACCCACGCCGCGATGGCACCGGCGATCAACAGCCCCAGCACCAGGTCGCGCAGGATGGCCAGCCACTCCATCACGAACACGTGCGAAACCGACGTGAAGCCCTCCCCGGAAAACAGTCGCTGCCAGAACGAGCCCTCGCGTTTGATGGACATGTCCATCGCGGCGTGCCCTTCCATCGAACCGGCGATGCCCTGCTCGGCCTGCTCGCGGGCGGCGTCGACCAGGCGGGACCGCACGAACAACCGGAACAACGTGGCCAGCACCACGATCATCAGCGGGCCGCCGACGAACTCCGCGGCGGTGAACTGCCAGCCCATCAGCAGGGCCAAGATGATGCCCAACTCGACGACGAGGTTGGTGGAGCCGATCTCGAAGGCCATGGCGGCGGTGAAGTTGGCCCCCTTGCGGAACAACGACCGGGCCAAGGCGACCGCGGCATACGAACACGACGACGATGCCGCCCCGAGACCGGCGGCCACCGCCAGGGTGCGCGGTCGGTCGTCGCCGAGCAGGGCCACGACCGTCGAGCGTCGCACCACCGCCTGGACGATCGCCGACAGGGCGAAGCCCAGAATCAGCGCCCAAAGGATTTCCCAGGTCATGGACCCGGCCAGCGCCAGGGCATGTTCGATCGCTGCCAGCATGTTGCCGATCACGGTGGCCCTGCCTCCATCTGCTCGAAGTCGATCATCACGCATTCGCGACGATTCCGCCCGCGAAGCCGTGGGCGAGCCCACCCCAGGCCTCGGGGCCGTCGCGAAACCACATCGATCGTGAGGCGTGCTAATTACTTGTTGGACCAGCGTCCCAGTCGTCGCGCGATAATGGCTGGTCAAGAGATTGCCGATTCGCCAACGGGGGCGCAAGAGAACGTGTAGGTTCGGCGAAGTGGAGGTGGTCATGACACCGGGCGCTAGCTCATGCCAGCCGAGCGCCCGCAGAGCGATGCACCCCATGCCGGAAAAGCGCAGGCGAGCTGGCTCGGTGCTGCTCCGCACCGCGGCAGGCCGCCTCGAACGAGGGCCCGCGATAGACACCCGCGTCGGCCTTGAAGCCTTTGTATATGGGGTGGTGTTGCCAACTTAAACGTTCGTACCGGTAGCGGCACGGGGCGGTGGCTGCACGAAGGCCAAGCTGCTGTATCCCTCGGGGGACGGGATGCGCACCAATAATTTGTAGAAATCGGAAGGGTAGCGTGATGTCCGTACTTGAGTCCTCCATTCCTGCGGTGCTCGGCGAGAATGCTCGCCGGCAGCCCAGCGACACGGCGTTCACATTCATCGATTACGACGTGGATCCGAAAGGGTTCGCCGAAAGCTTGACCTGGGCGCAGCTGCACCGTCGTGCGGCAACGGTTGCTGACGAACTCCGACGCTGTGGGTCAACCGGCGATCGCGTGGCCATATTGGCGCCGCAGAGCCTGGACTACCTCGTTGCGTTTTTCGGCGCGTTGCAAGCCGGCTTCATCGCGGTTCCGCTGTCGGTCCCGCAATTCGGCGCCCACGATGACCGCATCTCGTCGGCACTGCAGGATTGCACACCTGCCGCCATTATCACGACCTCCGCCGCCGTTGATGGGGTCATCAAATACGCCGAGTCGTACGGAACTTCGGCCGCACCGGCGGTCATTGAAATCGACTCACTCGACTTCTATTCGACAGGCGAATTCAGCCCGGTCGAATACGAGCATCCCAAGGAAGCGTATCTGCAGTACACCTCGGGGTCGACCGGCCAGCCGGCCGGCGTCGTGCTCACCCACGAGAACGTGGTGGCCAATTGCCACCAGCTGGAGTCGGGCCTGTTCGATATTTCGGGGCCACCGGAATCGCTGGTGTCGTGGTTGCCCTTCTATCACGACATGGGGCTCATCCAGGGGATCTGTTTCCCCACGGTGTGGGCACGTCCCGCGGTGTTGACGAGCCCGATCGCATTTCTGGTCGAGCCCGCCCGGTGGATGAGGCTGCTCGCGAGCAACCCCAGGCCGTTCTCCGGCGGGCCCAATTTCGCCTTCGACCTGGCGGTGCGCAGAATATCGGACGACGACATGGCTGGGCTTGACCTCGGCCAGGTGGTCGGACTGGCCAACGGCAGCGAACGGGTCCAGCCGGCATCGATCGCCCGCTTCATGGACAAATTCTCGCGATACAACCTGCCCGCCACGGCCGTGCGGCCGTCCTACGGACTCGCCGAGGCGACGCTGTACGTGGCGAGCGCGAAGACGGGGCAGGCGCCCACGTCCGTGCGCTTCCAGTACGAGCAACTGTCGGGCGGTCGGGCGACGCCATGCACCGAGGAGGAGGGCGGCAGCGACCTCATCGGCTACGGCGCACTGAAGTCACCGCTGGTGCGGATCGTCGACCCCGAAACCAGGACCGAGACGCAAGCGGGGGTCATCGGCGAGATCTGGGCCCACGGCGACAACATCGGCACGGGATATTGGCGGAATCCGGAACGGACCAAGCGCACCTTCGGTGCAAAGTTGGTCACTCCCACCCCGGGGACACCCGAAGGCCCCTGGATGAGGACGGGTGACCTGGGGTTCCTGCACGACGGCGAATTGTTCATCATGGGCCGCCTCAAGGATCTGCTGATCGTGGACGGACGCAATCACTACCCCGACGACATCGAGGCGACGATCACGCAGATCACCAAGGGCCGGGTGGCGGCGATCTCGGTTGCCGACGACACCAGCGAGCAGCTTGTCGCGATCGCGGAGGTGAAGAACCGGGGCGGATCCGACGAGGAGAGCTTGGCGGGTCTGCGCTCGATCAAGCGGAACGTCACGGCCGCGATCTCGAGCGCGCACGGTGTGCGCATCGCCGACCTTGTTCTCGTGGCACCGGGTTCGCTGCCGATCACGACGAGCGGCAAGGTCCGGCGGTCAACGTGTGCCGAAAGCTACCGCCGGGAGGAGTTTGAGCGCTTGGATGTCTCGGCGTGACGACGGCAGTTCCCGATGAAGCGGGGCTGCGGCGCTGGTTGATCGAGTATCTGGTTACCGAGATCGGTTGTGAGCGCGACGACGTCGACTCCGACGCGGCGTTCAACGACTTGGGAGTGGGCTCGCGTGACGCGGTCGTACTCTCAGGGGAATTGGCCTCGGTCGCCGGCCGGGCGGTGTCGCCGCTGGATTTTTGGCAGCACCCCACGATCAACGAATTGGTCAAATTCCTCACCACACCCGAGTCGGAATCCGCGGCTGAAGGGATCCCGGCCGAGCGCGGTTGGGTAGACGAGCCGATCGCTGTGATCGGGTTGGGCTGTCGTTTTCCCGGCGACATTTCCGGGCCGGAAACGTTCTGGCGCTTCCTCTGTGAGGGTCGTTCATCGATAGCCGAGGTGCCCGCCGGTCGATGGCAGCCGTATGACGACGGTTCGCCGGAGATCGCGACGGCGTTGGCCGCCACCACTCGGTGGGGTTCGGTGTTGACCGACGTCGACGGTTTCGACGCGGAATTCTTCGAGATCTCACCACACGAAGCGACCGCGATGGACCCGCAGCAGCGCTTGTTGCTGGAGGTGGCCTGGGAAGCGTTGGAGCACGCCGGAATTCCTGCCGAATCCCTGCGGCGTTCGCAGACCGGGGTTTTCGCCGGAGCGTGTGCGACCGACTACGGATACCTGGCGGGCACGGATCTGAGTCGCGTCGACGCCTGGAGCAACATCGGTGGCGCGCTGAGCATCATCGCCAATCGGCTCTCGTACTTCCTGGATCTTCGCGGCCCCTCCGTGGCGGTGGACACGGCCTGTTCGTCGTCGCTGGTGGCCGTACACCTGGCAGCCCAGAGCCTGCGGGCGGGGGACTGCGACCTGGCCATCGCAGCGGGAGTGAACCTGTTGTTGTCGCCGGCCATCTTTCGCAGCTTCGACGGAGCCGAGGCCTTGTCGCCGACGGGTCAGTGCAGGTCCTTCGACGCGGACGCGGATGGGTTCGTCCGCGGCGAGGGTTGCGGGGCGGTGGTGCTCAAGCGGGTGAGCGACGCCGTACGCGACGGGGATCGTGTGCTCGCGGTGATACGGGGATCGGCGGTCAACCAGGACGGCCGCTCGAACGGGCTGATGGCACCGAACCCGGCCGCACAGATGGCGGTGCTGCGCGCGGCGTGCGCCAACGCGGGCGTCGCGCCGCATCAGGTGGACTATGTCGAGACCCACGGAACCGGAACGCTGTTGGGCGACCCCATCGAGGCCCGTGCGCTGGGTACGGTGCTGGGTCGCGGACGCCCCGAAGACGTTCCGCTGCTCATCGGCGCCGTCAAATCGAACATGGGCCATCTCGAGGGGGCCGCCGGGATCGCGGGTCTGATCAAGGCGGTGCTGGCGGTACACCGCGGGCACATCCCGCCGAACCTGAACTTCGCGACTCCGAACCCGCATATTCCGTTCCAGGACATGCGCCTCAAAGTCGTTGCGGAACAAACTGATTGGCCGGAAACCGGGCTTCCGCGGCGGGCGGGAGTGTCGTCGTTCGGCTTCGGCGGCACCAACGCTCATGTCGTGATCGAACAGGCCCCCGCGATGGATCCCGTTGCTTCCCAGCCGGACCCGGCGGTGAGCACACTGGTGGTCTCGGGCAAGACGACCGAACGAGTGGCGTCCTGGGCGTCGGCGCTGGCCGAGTGGATGGACGGCGACGGCGCGGACGTGGCGCTCGCCGAGGTCGCGCATACGCTCAATCACCACCGGCCGCGGCACGCACTGTTCGGCACGGTGTGCGCGCGCGATCGCAAGCAGGCGATAGCCGGCCTGCGGGCGTTGGCGGAGGACAAGCCGGCCGATGGAGTGGTTGCCCCACACGAGGGAACATCGCGTCCCGGCATCGTCTTTGTGTACTCGGGTCAGGGCTCGCAGTGGGCGGGGATGGGACGGCAGTTGCTGGCCGATGAGCCGGTGTTCGCCGAGGCGGTCGCCAAGCTGGAGCCGATATTCGTTGCGCAGACTGGTTTTTCGCTACAGCGGGTACTGGCCGAGGGCCAGGCGGTGACCGGCATCGAGCGGATTCAGCCGGTGCTGGTAGGTGTGCAGTTGGCGCTGACCACGTTGTGGCGCTCCTATGGCGTCGAGCCGGACGCGGTGATCGGGCATTCGATGGGCGAGGTCACCGCCGCGGTGGTGGCCGGGGCCTTGAGCGTCACCGACGGGCTGCGGGTGATCGCCACGCGGTCGCGGTTGATGGCGCGGCTGGCCGGGCAGGGCGCCATGGCGCTGCTGGAATCCGACGCCGCGGCTACCGAGAAGCTGCTGGCCGACTATCCGCAGGTGAGCATCGCCGTGTACTCCTCGCCGAGCCAGACGGTGATCGCCGGCCCGCCCGACCAGGTCGACGCGGTGATGGCGGTCGTGGCCGCCGACGACCGGCTGGCCCGGCGCATCGAGGTCGACGTGGCCTCCCATCACCGGATCGTCGAGCCGATCCTGCCCGAATTACGTTCTGAGCTAGCAGATTTGGCCCCGGATGAGCCGGCCATTCCGGTGATCAGCACGACCTGCGACCCCGACGGCGATGCGCCGGTGTTCGACGCCGACCACTGGGCGGCCAACCTGCGCAACCCGGTTCGCTTCAGCCAGGCGGTCGCCACGGCCGGGGCCAAGCACGCCACCTTCATCGAAGTCAGCCCGCACCCGCTACTCATCCACGCCATCAACGACGCCCTCGGCGCCAGCGACGATCACCACATCGTCAGCTCGCTGCAGCGCGATGCCGACGACACATGGATGTTCCACTCCAACCTCAACGCCAGTCACACCACCGATCGGCCGCAAACCCCGCACCCGCCCGAGCCGCACCCGTCGCTGCCCACCGCGCCGTGGCACCATACCCACCACTGGATCGGCGCCGTCGCGCATCGTCCGCGGCTGGCCGGCGACGGCGAGGGATCCGCGGCAGCGGGGGGCCGCACCGTCTTGGTGCACCCGCTGCTGGGTGTGCACGTGCGGCTGCCGGAGGAGCCGGAGCGCCACGTGTGGGCGGGCGAAGTCGGTACCACTGCCCACCCATGGCTCACCGACCATCAGGTTCACGCGGTGCCGGCGTTCCCCGGTGCCGCCTACTGCGAAATGGCGCTGGCCGCGGCGCGCGCGACGCTCGGCGAGGCGTCGGAGGTCTGTGACCTTCGCTTCGAACAGATGTTGTTGCTCGACGACGAGACCCCGCTGAACTCCGACGCGTTGGTCCAGGCGCCCGGCGTCGCCGCCTTCGAGGTGCAAACCAACCACGAGGGGGAGCGGGCGCGACGGGCGTCGGCGACCCTGCGTGCCCTCGGCGAGATCATCCAGCCGCCCGCGCACGACGTCGCCGCCCTGCTCGCCGCGCACCCTCATCGGGTGGACGGTGATGAGCTGCGGCAGTGGTTCGACGACCGGGGTGTGCACTTCGGCTCGGCGTTCGCCGGGCTGACCGCCGCGCGCACCGTCGACAGAAAAGACGGCACCATTCTGGCGGAAGTGGAACTGCCGCAATCGATTCGCGCACAGCAGACCGGCTATGGCGCGCATCCGGCGCTGCTGGATGCATGCTTTCAATCCGCAGCCGCCCATGCGCGCAGCCGTGATGTGGGCAACGGCGGCATGCTGTTGCCGTTGGGCGTGCGCCGCATACGCAGCTTCGGTCCGCTGCAGACCGCTCGCTACTGCCTGAGCCGGGTGACCGAAACACACCCGACCGGGATGGAAACCGATCTCGACGTATTCGACGAGAACGGGGCGGTGCTGCTGACCGTGCGTGGACTGCGGGTCGGCAGCGACGTCACCGAAAGTGGTGCCCGCCAACGGTTAATGGCCGAGCGCCTGCTGACGATCGACTGGCAGCAGCGCGAACTGCCCGCAGCGGCGGGTGGTGAGGCCGGGACGTGGCTGCTGCTCGTCACCTCCGATGCCGACGATCTCTTGCCGGCCGAATTGGCCGATGCGCTGAAAACTGAAGGCGCGCAATGTAAAACCGTGCGCTGGCAACAACACGACGCCGAGCAGCTGGGCCGCGAGCTGGCTGACGTCGGCGGCGTGGTGGTCCTGACCGGACCGGCGGCAGCCGGCAACGACGAGCAGTGTGCGAGCCGCGGCCGCGAGCAGGTTCGACAACTGGTGCGGATCGCGCGCCAGGTGACGGAATGCCGCGACGAGCCGCCTCGCCTGTATGTGGTGACCCGCAACACGCAGACGGTGTTGCCCGATGACCGGCCCAGTCTGGACCAGGCGGGACTGCGCGGGCTGATGCGGGTGATCGCCGCCGAACACACCCGGATGCGGGCCAGCCAGATCGACCTGGATGCGGGTACGGACGCCGCACAGGTGGCCCGCCAGCTGCTCGCGGGTTCGGGCGAAGACGAGACCGCTTGGCGCGGCGGACAGTGGTACACGGCCCGGCTGCGCCCGGCCCCGTTGCGTCCGGACGAGCGGCGTACCGCCCCGGCCGACCCTCGGCACGAGGGCATGCGTCTGGAGATCAGCACCCCCGGTGACCTGCAAGGGCTGGAGCTCGTCGCGTTCGACCGCACCCCGCCGGGGCCGGGGCAGATCGAGGTGGCGGTGAGCGCCTCCAGTCTCAACTTCGCCGACGTGCTGATCGCCATGGGCCGATTCCCCAGCGTCGACGGGCGGCAACCGCGGCTGGGTATGGATTTCGCGGGCGTGGTGAGCGCGGTCGGGCCTGGCGTCACCGATCACCAGGTCGGCGACCGCGTCGGCGGTGTGTCCGAGAATGGTTGTTGGGCAACATTTGTCACCTGTGACGCCAACCTTGCCGTCACGCTTCCGTCCGGCTTGGACGCCGAGCAGGCCGCCGCGGCGACAACCGCGTACGCCACCGCCTGGTACGGCCTGCAGGACATGGCCAGGATCAAGCCCGGGGAGCGCGTGCTGATCCACTCGGCGACCGGTGGCGTCGGACGGGCCGCGATGGCGATAGCCCGGTTGGCGGGGGCGGAGATCTTCGCGACGGCGGGCAGCCCGCAGCGGCGTGCACTCCTGCACGACATGGGCGTCGAGCACGTCTATGACTCGCGCAGCACCGCATTCGCCGAGGAGATCCGCCGCGACACCGACGGGTACGGCGTCGACGTCGTGCTCAACTCCGTCACCGGCGCCGCCCAACGCGCCGGCTTCGAACTGCTGGCGATCGGTGGCCGGTTCGTGGAGATCGGCAAGCGTGATGTCTACGGGGACACCCGCCTGGGCCTGTACCCATTCCGCCGCAACCTCACTTTCCACTATCTCGACCTGGCGCTGATGGCCGCCAGTCATCCGCAGCAGGTAGGCGAGCTGCTGCGCACGGTGTACCGGCTCGTCGGCGACGGTGAGTTGCCCCCGCTCGAGCGCACCGTCTACCCACTTGCCGAGGCGGCCACGGCAATTCGGGTGATGGGCGCGGCCGAGCACACCGGCAAACTCCTCCTGTCCGTTCCGCACGAGGGACACAACACGGTGGTGGTCCCGCCGGAGGTGGCCAAGATCTTCCGCGACGACGGTGCCTACATCATCACCGGCGGCCTGGGCGGGCTCGGGCTGTTCCTGGCCAACCAGATGGGCAAGGCGGGTTGCGGCCGGATCGTGCTCACCGCCCGGTCCGCCCCGACTTCCAAGGCACAGCAAGCCGTTTCGCGAATCCGTGCCAGCGGGGTCGACGTCGTCGTGGAGTGCGGCAACATGGCCGAGGCCGACACCGCGGCCCGCGTGGTGGCCTCGGCGAAGGCCACCGGACTTCGGTTGCGTGGGGTGCTGCATGCCGCGGCGGTGGTCGAGGACGCCACACTGGCCAACATCACCGACGAGCTGATCGACCGCGACTGGGCGCCAAAGGTTTACGGCGCGTGGAACCTGCACAACGCGACGCTCGACGAGCCGCTGGACTGGTTCTGCTGTTTCTCGTCGGCGGCCGCGTTGCTCGGCTCACCCGGTCAGGGCGCATACGCGGCGGCCAACAGCTGGGTGGACGGACTCACGCACTGGCGGCGCAGCCTCGGTCTGCCGGCACTTGCCATCGCGTGGGGGGCATGGGGCGAGGTCGGGCGCGCCACACACCTGGCGGAGGGCGGCCGCACCACGATGATCGCTCCCGACGAGGGTGCGGCGGCGTTCGAGGAACTCTTGCGCTTCGACCGTGGCTACACGGGCTACGTCCCGACCACCGGAATGCCGTGGCTGGCCGAATTGGTTGCGCACAGCCCGTTCGCCGAAGCCTTCCAGAACGCCCGGGGCGAGCGGGCCGACGCCAGCACCCTGCGCAACGAACTTCGGACACTATCGCAGGACGAATGGCCCACCCGGCTTCGGCGTCTGATCACCGAGCAGACCGGCCTGATCCTGCGCCGGGCGGTCGATCCCGACCGCCCGTTCGTCGAGCACGGACTGGACTCACTGGGCAATCTGGAGCTGCGGACCCGCATCGAAGCCGAGACCGGCATCCGGATCACGCCCAAAGCCATTGCCACCCACAACACGGCCCACGCTTTGAGCCTGCACCTGGCCGAGACGCTGGTGGCCGATGAGGGCCGGTCGACGGCGACCGGATAGGTACCGGGTTCAGCCCAGCCGGGTCGTCCGCACCGACACCCCGGCGGCGGCGAGCCTCGCCAGCAGCGGATCGCCCATTGCCGCAGCGGGAGTGAGCACTCCCCGTAACCCGGAGAGCCGGTCGCGATCGAGTGCCAGCGCCAGACCGCTTTCGCCGAGCAGTACCGACGTGCCCTGGTAGGCATCGCAGTTCTGCCCGAAGGTCGCCAGGTAGCGGGCGCCGGTCGTGGTGGTGCTGTAGGTCTCGACGGTGTAGTAACCACGTTTTCGCGCCGCAACGCCGGGTCCGGCGCCCGGCTTGGGCGTGATGAGTTCCACGAGTCGTCGAGGCAACCGGCGGAAGTATCGATTGCCCAGGCCGTTGGCGGCCCCCAGGGACGCCGTCACAATCGCGGATGCTACCGGTGCCGCGAACGAGCGGCCCAGGCTCAACGCCTCCGCATAGCGGAACCGCCTACCGTACGACCAGTCTTGTAATGCGTTGCTACGTCGGACTATTCGGGCGTTGTAGGGGCCCATGACAAATCCACCGACCCAGAAGCCGTCGAGTTCGGGTGCGACGTTGCGCCCTCGACGCCACCCGAAGTCGCGCTGCCGCCCGAGTTCCGGTTCGGCTTCTCGGTCGGTGGTGAACGTGTAGGGGTCGTTGATGATCCTGCGGGCCTGCGCATCACCCGATGCGGTGCGCATCGTTCCGAGTAGCGACGCGACCGTGCCACCGGATGCCCCGAGCTGGTTGAACGAGCGCAGCACCAACGTCGTGTCGGTGAGTTCTCCGGTGCCGTCCTGCACCGCTCGGCGGTACAGCTGGTAAGCGTTGAGATCCGAAGGGACCGAATCAAATCCGCACGAGACGACGATCCTCGCGCCGGTATCGACGGCCTGTTTGTGGTACAGGTCGATGCTGTCCCGGACGAACATCAGCTCACCGGTCAGATCGGCATAGTCGGTTCCGGCCGTGGCGCAGGCCGCCACCAGGGGCAGACCATATTGTGCGTAGGGTCCCACGGTCGTCACCACCACCTGGGTCCGCTCGGCCACCGCCGCCAGCGTCGACGGCTGGGATGCGTCGGCGACGAGCAGCGGCCAGTCCTGTGCGGCCGGGCCCAGCGCCTGCCGCACGGCCCGCAGCCGTCCGGTGTCGCGACCGGCCAGCGCGATGCGTGCCTGCGCACCTTGGCGCGCGAGGTATTCGGCGGTCAGCCGGCCGGAATAGCCGGTGGCGCCGTACAACACGATGTCGAACTCACGCTCGGTGTTCACGCGTCACTCCGTGAACCAGCTGTCTTCGGCGGGCGCTTCGCACAGCAGGGAATGGATTCCCTCGAGGGACTTCTCGGGTGCGGGCAGGTTCGAGTGGTGTTCGATCACCAGTTGGCCGGCGAACGTCACGCACGTGTAGAGATCGATCGGGGCGCGGGGCGCGAAGTAAAACTCGCCACAGACGTCGCTGAGCTGAAGGCCCTCCGGTGTGCGCAGGCCGGGGATCCAACCGACGTCGGTGCACATCACGAACGGGGGGAGCCCCGGCAGCGACCCTTCGTATTGCAATTGGAAGTGCAGCGACGATTGCTGGATCAGGCCTTCGGACAGGTCGGACCGAAACGCGTCAACCACGCCGCGGGCCAGGTCGACGAGTTCGGTCTCAGGCCCAATCTCGGCCAGGTAGCTCGCCAACCCCAGTGGCAGTGTGCTTTCCGTCGCGCCGACCGGGGGCGTCAGGTGATAGCGCAGGTCGACCGGGTAGAAGTAGGGAATCGGAATGTGCGGCGTGTTGCGCAGTTCCCACTCGGCCAGCAGGATGGCCGCGGCCACCAGGGAGTTGAGGCTGACCTCGTTGGCGCGCCCCAGCTCAACCAGGTCCGATGTCTCCTGCTCGGTGAGCCGGATGCCGGCCACTGGAATGGCTTGAATCTCATCGGGATTCGACGGCAGGATCGGCTTCGCCGGCGCGGGCAAGTCGTAAGCGAACGCCGCCGGGAAAAGCCGTTCGAGGCCGGAACGCTCTTGCTTGGCCACGCCACGCTGTTCGAGCAACGACTCGAGTGGCTCGGGCGCGGGCTGTGCCGCCACCGGCCCGGTATCGCCGGTGGTCACCACGTCCGTATAGAGGGAGAGCAGCTCTTCGAAGAGACCGAACACATGGTGCCCGTCGGCCAGGGAGTGGTGCGCGAACAGCGTCAGTTCGCTTTGTTCGCTGCCGACTTTCAGCCGAAGATTCAGCAGGGATTGGCCCTGGTCCAGGCGCATACCCGAGATCGCAGACTCCGAGGTGTTCTCGTCGACGATCCACATCCCCGGGTGCATGGTGTCTTCGGCGACTATGTGGTGCCGGCCGTCGTCGGCCTTCTCGAGGTGGCCGGCGAAGATCGGATGCGACTGCAGGAGCGCATCGAAGGCGTCCGCCATCGCGTCGATGTCGACGTCGCCGATGACCTTGAGGGTCAACCCGAAATAGGTCTCATTGGCCGCGAACACTTCTTCGCTGTGAGCGAGCTTGCGGATCACCGATCCGGAAAACACTGCTGATCCTCCCCTTATCTGCGCGTGCTGGCCTGTCGATAGCCCCGGAGGGTCGGTGCTATGCACACCGCGGTGATGCCGCCGACCCATAGCAGCGTGGCGATCATCGGCCCGCGCACCGGGCCGCCGAGCGACAGTCCGCGCATCGCGTCGATCGCGTAGCTGATCGGCTGGTGCGCGACCACCGGCCGTACCCACTTCGGAAATTGGTCCAGGGGCAAGAACCCGGTCGAGAAGAGGACGGCCAGCAGGTGCACGAGCGTAATCGCCTCGAGGAGAAAGTTTCTCGACGCATACCAGGCAATCGTGGTGATGAGGGTCGCGAAGGCGAGTCCGAAGAGCACCGGAACGGCCAGCCACGCCAAGGTCGCAAGCACGCCCTGCTGGAAGCGGAAACCAAGGATCATGCCCGCGGCCACCACGACCACCGTCGTGATCATGGTCCGAACAATCTCGGCGGCGATCCGCGAACAGATTCCCGACGCACGGTGCACGGGCACCACCCACAGCCGGCGCAGCAGTCCGTCGTCACGCTCCCCGATGAGGCCGATCGCACCGACCGCCGATCCGTTGATCGCGGCGGCCAGCGCGTTCATCGGGACGGTACCGTACAGGGCGCTGTGCCCGGTGATCTGCGAAATTGCGTGGCCCAGAACAATATTCAACGTGATCAAGAAAAGGACGGGTAACGCCGTCACCATGATCACGGTGGTGAGGTCGCGCGCCCACTTCAGCAGTATCCGCCGCGTCTGCACCAATGTTTGCGGAAGCAGCACCCGCGCGGAATTCTCGTGGACGCGGCGGTCCGCACTGCGCGGCGCGGTCTCCTCGTAGACCAGAGTCATCATGCCCGCCTTGACAAAATGAGTGCGGCCGCCGGTATCAGGACCGCGGTCAATCCGGATAACCACGCCAGCGTCGGCGCCACATCCGACCAGCTAACCGCCGCGTTGAACGGCGCGGTGTCGCCGGCCAGGGCGTGCATGGTCTTGACGAACTCGGAGATCGGCTGGTTGCGGACGAACGCCTGAACCCAGTGCGGAAACTGCTCCACCGGTTGAACACCGACGGACAGCAGTCCGAAGATCAACGGCGGCAGGGTCAGCACGGGAGCCATGGCCTCGGGATTGCGGCTCCCGGTGCCGATCAGGTCGGCAAGGAAGGACAGCACCGCTCCGATCACGAGCACCAGCACGCAAAAGGCAACGGTGTCGACGGCCGAGCCGCGAAAGCGAAACCCGATGACGTGACCGCTGATGACGGCCACCGTCAGCGCAACCGTGCACCGGTATACCGCGGCCGAAATGCGTGCGGCCACCGGCGTAAACGGCGCGATCGGCATGGACCTGAACCGTCGGTTGATGCCCTGGACCGAGTCCGTCGCCGCGCGAAATGCGGTCGACATCGCGGCGAACGTGATGGCTTCCAGGGCGATCAACGGCATCAGGTACTGCGCGTAGCTGCTGGAGACGCCCCTGGTGGCAGTGCCCATGATCTCGTGCAACGGGATGTAGAAGCCGGCCGTGAACACCACCGAGGCCGCGATGGTGACGACGACCTCACCGTTGCGCAGGGTCGGGGCGATGAAGCGGTTGGTGAGCACCCACCACTGAGTGCGCATCGACGGGTGGGGTCGCGCGACGCCCGGGGCGGTCAACTGACCACCTCGGCGACCGGCGTACGCGGCTGGGGTGAATCGTCTGTCAGCGCAAGGAATACGTCGTCCAACGACGGGCGCCGCAGAGCAATGTCGGCGACGGCGATGTTGGCCGCGGCGAGCCGCCCGACTGCCTCGAGCAGCGTGTTGGCGCCATCCGGGGCCGGCAGGGTGATCCGATCGGATTCGGGCGTCAGGGCGGCCCGGTTCTTCTCCGGCAGCAGCGAGCCGAGCGTCTCGGCGATCGCCGGCAGATCGTGCAGATCCCGCGGAACGATCTCGCAGAAGCTGCCGCCCGTGCGCGCCTTGAGCTGGTCGGCCGTTCCCTCGGCGATGACCCGCCCATGGTCGATGACGACGATCCGGTCGGCCAGCGCGTCGGCTTCCTCGAGGTACTGCGTGGTCAGCAGCGTGGCGATGCCGCGGCCCTTGAAATTGCTGACCAGATCCCAAATGCTCTGCCGGCTACGGGGATCCAGGCCCGTGGTCGGCTCGTCCAGGAAGACCACTTGGGGCGGTACCACCAAACCGCAGGCGATGTCGATGCGTCGACGCATCCCACCCGAGTACGTCTTCACGCGCCGATTCGCGGCATACACCAGATCGAATTCTTCGATGAGTTCGTCGGCGCGCTGGCGCGCGGCCGATTTTTTCAAGCCGAACAGGCGACCGAACATGAAGAGGTTTTCCAGGCCGGTCAGGGTTTCGTCGATCGCCACCTGCTGGCCGGTGAGCATGATGGAACGACGCACGCCGGCCGGCTCGGACACGACGTCATAGCCGGCCACCACCGCGCGGCCCCGATCCGGGCGGCTCAGGGTCGACAGGATGTCCACGAGCGTGGTCTTGCCCGCCCCGTTGGGCCCGAGCAGGCCCAGCACCTCACCGCGACCGACTTCGAAGCTGACCTCGTGCAGGGCGACAAAGTCCCCGAACGCCTTGTGCACCTTGTCCACGACGATAGCCTTGTCAAAGGTGTTCTGTGCCTTGCTCATCGAGCGTCCCCTCAGCTCGCGTCAAACGACGACAAGTCCACCAGAGCCAGTTCCACGGGTTCCGAGTCCGTGTCCCCGTGGTCGGGGATGGCGTCGATCGCTTCGTTGACCAGTGCACGCAGCGCCGCGGGGAATCGCTGCGCGAGCGCGTCCGCGCGGGCGCTCGACACGCGGCGGGCGTCGTACCACCAGTCGAGATGCAGCACCCCGGAGTACCGGTACACGCGAAGCTCGATGGCATGGCCCAGGCCCGGAATCGCCTCGCGCACCCCCATTGCCGCGTCGGAGTCGAGCTGGACCGGTGCGTCAACGCTGGGCGATTGGGGGATCATGCCGATGTACCGCAGGTGGATGTCCGAGGCCTCGAGTGCGCCCAGCAGCCGCGCGGTCGGCGCGTAGACGTAGCGCAGCAGTCCGTAACCCACCCCGTAGTGCGGAACGGATGTGGCGGTGTCGTGTACCGCGGACAGCAGGTCGGTTAACGCGCCGTCCTGCGCGCACTGCAGCGCGGCCGGGTAGATCGTGGTGAACCGGCCGACGGTTCTGCGCAGATCGACGTCCGGCCGAAGCACCGAACGTCCGGCGCCCTCGAGGTCGACCGACACCACGCCCTCGCCGACGGTGCCGGCGATCGTTCGGCTCAACGCCGCGAGCAGGAGTTCTTCCATCGACACGCTGAGCTTCCGGCGGGTTTCGTCGAGTTCGGCCGTCTCCTCGACGGCCAGCGCCGACGGTAGCCGCACCAAGTCGCTGGCACGGGGTTGGCCGGTGACGTGGTGGTCGCCCAGCCGCAGCGTCGCCTTGCTCGAGTTCTGCAGCCAGTAGTCGCAGGTGTCCAGCACCGCCGGATGGGTGGCCAGCGTCCCGGACCGCAGCGACCAATCGCGCCATTTGGCGCTGGTCGGGGACAGCAGGATCTCTTCGCCCGCAAGTCGTTGGGTGAAGGCGGTGAAGAGGTCGAGGAGCAGGATTTCGCGCGAGGCATTGTCCGCGATGATCTCGTGGGCGGACAGGACCAGGTACGAACCATGTTGGCCGCCAGCGAGATACGTCGCGGTGAACGACGCGGTCAGGTCGTCCTGGGCGACCAGCTCGGCGACCACGTCCAGTACCGCCGCCCGCTGCGCCGCCGGGTCGGCGACCACGTCGTCGGGAAGTGTTCGCGACGACAGGCGCTCGAATTCCTGCGGTGCGCTGATGTGCTGCTCCCACGTTCCCGCACGGTCGACGAATTGGAGTCGCAATGCGTCGTGGTGGTTCGTCAACGCGGTGAGCACGGCGCGGACGTCCTCGATGGTGACGCCGGCCGCGAGCCGGAAGATCAGTGGGACGCGCCAGCGACCGGTCTCGCTGATGCCGTGTTCGAAGAAGCCGGCGATGTTCGCGGGCACCGGCAAATGCGCCTCGGCGCTGGGTGGTTCGGTCAGCCCTGCGCCGGTGAACTCGGCGTCGAGGGCGGCGGCCAGGCCGGCCACGGTCGGGTGTTCGTACAAATGCTGGGGGGTGACCGTCAGGCCGGCGTTGTTGGCACTGGTCGAGATGCCGATCGCGATGAGGGAATCACCGCCCATTTCAAAGAAATTGGCGTTGCGGTCCAGCGTCGCGACGCCCAGGCACTGCGTCCAGATGCGATGCAGCGTCGCCTCGGTCGCGGACTGGCCATCGACTGGCGCGTCGGGGACCGCCTCGCCGTTGGTGGTCAAGCCGCTGAGCCCGGTGGGTGCCTCGGTCCACACGGTGGGCCTGACGTCGATCCAATGCCGTTCGCGCGCAAAGGGATAGCCGGGCAGGGTGACGAGCTGGGGCGCTGACCCGGTCAGCGGTGTCCAGTCCACCGCCACGTCGGCCGCCCACAGTTGGCCGAGCCCGAGCAGGAAGGCGTCCCGGTCATCGGTGTTCTGCACCGGGTGACGCATGAGCCGCACGCCGCGGTGCGTGCCCGACCACTTCGGGTGCCGGATCGCCGAGCCGGTCAGGCTGCCGCCCGGGCCCACCTCGACCAGCACCCGGTGCTGATCGCTCAGCATCACGTCGAGCTCGTCGGCGAACCTGACCGTGGAGCGGATCTGACGAGCCCAGGTCGCCGGGTCGGTGGCCTGCTCGGCGGTCATCCAGGTTCCGGTGATGTTGGACAGCAGCGGCGTGTGCGGTTCGTGCAGCTGCAGACCCGACAGGAACTGCTCGAATTCGGGCAGCACGGGATCCATTGCGCTGGAATGGAATGCGTGTGCGGTGCGGACCCGTCGGGCCGGGATGCCGTGCTCGCGAAGACGTGCGGTGAATGCCCGGATCGCGTCGGGTGACCCGGCGACCACGCAGTTGCCCGGGTCGTTGACCGCGGACAGGTCGACGTCGGCGGACAGGTGCTCGGCGATGTCGTCGGGGCTGAGCGCCACCGCGACCATGGCGCCCGGCGCCGAGGCATGCATCAGGCTGGCGCGCTTGGCCACCACCTTGATCGCCGTGGGCAGGTCGAACACCCCGGCCAGTGTGGCGGCCGCGTATTCGCCGATGCTGTGTCCGGCCATCGCCCCGGCGCGCACGCCGTAGCTTTCGACCAGCTTGCCCAACGCGTATTCCACTGCGAACAGCGAAGGTTGGGCCCGATCGGTGCGTTCCAGGTTGTTCTCTTCGCCCGTGGCTTCTTTCGATCCGAGGCCGAAGACCAGGGCGTGCAAGTCGATACCGAGCTCCTCGCGAAAGCCCGCCGCGCAGGCGTCGAAGTGCTGGGCGAAGACCGGCTCGGTGTCGTAGAGCCCGCGCGCCATCCCGGGGTGCTGGGCACCCTGCCCGGGAAACAGGAACACCACCCGGTCGGGGTTGTCGGCGTGGTCGGTACCGCCGGCGGATGCGCCGGTAAAGACGTTGTCGTGCTCCGCGGCTCGCAGCACGGAGATCGCGTGCCGGCGGTCGTGCACCGCGACGGCGGCCCGCACGTTGTGCGTGCGGCGGCGGGCCAGGGTCGCGGCGACGTCGCCCAGATCGGCGGCGTCGGGGCTGTCCAGCGCCGCGGCCAGCTCGGAGCGTGCCTCGTCAAGTGCCGCAGCGGTTTTCGCCGATAGCAGCAGCACCTGGGGGCCGGGCTGCTCGGCCCGGGCCGGCACCGGCGGCGCCTCCTCCACGACGACGTGTGCGTTGGTGCCGCCCACCCCGAACGAGCTCACCCCGGCCCGGCGTACGCCGTCGGATTCCCACGGGCCGTATTCGGTCTGCACGACGAACGGGGTCTCGTCGAGATGCAGTTCCGGGTTCGGGCTCGTGTAATGCAGAGTCGCGGGAATCGCCTTGTTCTTCAGGCACAGAATCGTCTTGATCAGGCCGGCGACGCCGGACGCAACTTCCAGATGCCCGATGTTCGACTTGACCGCTCCGAGCGCACACGGCCCGGGCCGGGGTGTCGAGGACACGGCGAACGCGGTCCGCAGGGCCTTGATCTCGATGGGATCGCCCAGCGGGGTGGCGGTTCCGTGCGTCTCGATGTAGCTGACGGTCGACGAATCGATGTCGGCCACCGCATGTGCCTCGGCGATGCAGTCCGCCTGTGCGGCCGGATTGGGCGCCGCATAACCCATTTTCCTGGATCCGTCGTTGTTGATCGCCGAACCGCGGATGACGGCGTGGATCCGGTCGCCGGCATCGACGGCGGCCTGCAGCGGTTTGAGGACCACTATGCCCACGCCGCTGCCGAAGACCGTGCCGTCGCATCGCACGTCGAACGGCCGGCATTTGCCCATGGCCGACACCATCGACCCGGGCTCGTGCCAGTAGCCCACGCGATGCGGAACCCGCAGTGACACACCGCCGGCCAGCGCGACGTCGCACTCCCCGCTGAGCAGGCTCAGGCAGGCCATGTGCACCGCGACCAGTGAGGACGAGCACGCGGTCTGGATCGTCAGGCTCGGACCGCGCAGGTCGAACTGGTGCGAGACGCGTGTCGAGAGGTAGTCCTTGTCGTTCTGCATCGACAGCCCGACCGTCTCGAAGTTCAGCCCCTGGCCCACGGCGACATGCGGATCCTGGTGCGACATCAGGTTGTGCAGCAGGTACGCGCTCGACGAGGTGGTTCCGTACACGCCGATCGACCCGTCGAAGTCGGCCGGGTCGCAGCCCGCGTCTTCCAGTGCGTGCCAAGCGGTTTGCAGGAACAGCCGGTGCTGCGGGTCCATGGTCCGGGCGGCTTGCGGTGGGAAACCGAAGAATTCGGCGTCGAATTCGTCGATACCTTCCAGCAGCGGCGCACGCCGCACATAGGACGGGTTCGACAGTGTTTTCTCGCCGACTCCGGCCGCACCAAGGTCCTGTTCGGACAGCGTGACGATCGATTCCTTGCCCTGGCGCAGGTTGTCCCAGAACTCGGCCAGCGAGTTGGCGCCAGGGAACCGGCCGGCCATGCCGACCACCGCAATCGCATTGTCGGGCAACGCGGTTGGGTCCACAGCTCCGTTTGAGGGTGCTGTCACGGTACTATCCTCGCTTTCGCCGCTGTGCGGCTTGTTGGCGCGCCGCGGCGCGCTGCTGTGCCCGGTCGCGAACGCCATCTTCGGCCTGGGGTGTCTGTGATTGCCCGCCGAGCCCGAGTTGGCGAACCAGTTCGGCCGTCAAGTCCTGTAGCGACGCGCCTTGCAGCAGCAGCGTCACCGGCGGTTCGGCTCCGAAATCCGCGCGGGTGGTGTTGCGAATACGCACCGCCATCAGCGAATCCATGCCCAGCTCGATCAGTGGCACGGTCGGGTCGACGGCCGATCGGTCGGAGTAGCCCATGACCGCGGCGATGCGGGAGCGCAGTCGCTCTGTCATCACCGCTTGCGCCTCGTGGGGATCCAGGCCGGCCAGTGCTTCGGGACCGGCCCAATCGCCGCCGTCACCCGCTGCGTCGAGTTCGGCGACCACGTTGGTGAAATAGCCCAGGTTGCGGATCTCGGGGAAGACGATCAGCGCCCGGTCTGGACGCAGCCGCGCAACGCCGGTATGGCCACGATCGGTGGCCAGCAATGGTTCCAGCGCCGCGGCGCCCTCGGCCGGGGTGATGGAATCCAGGGCACCGCCGGTCAGGGCGCGGGCCAGCCCGACCTCGGCCCACGGTCCCCAGTTGATCACCGTCGCCGGCAGGCCCGAGGCGCGGCGCCAGTCGACGAGGGCGTCGAGCCACGCGCTCGCGCACGCGTATGAGGTCTGGCCCGGGCCGCCCAGCAGTGACGCGGTGGAGGAAAAGCCGAGCCACCAGTCCAATTCGCAACCGAGGCTTGCCTGGTGCATCCGCAGGGCCCCGATGACCTTGGGCGCCCACACCCTTTCCACGCTGTCCTTGCTCATCGAGAAGATCAGGCTGTCGTCGAGTACCGCGGCCGCGTGCAGGATGCCACGCAGGTTCGAACCGGCGGCCGCGACCAGTTTGTCGGCCACCCCCTGATCGGCCACATCGCCTGCGACCACCACGATCTCGGTCTTACGCTCCAGTTCGGCCAGCACGGCGCGCTGCTCGTCCGACGGCTCGCTGCGCCCGTTGAGGACGACGCGGCCGGCGCCGCTGTCCGCCAGCCATCGCGCGACCACCAGGCCCAGGCCGCCCAGGCCGCCCGTGATGATGTAGGAAGCTCCCGAGCGGACGGCTTCGCGGGTGGGCTCCTCGAGGGTCGCCCGTGCCAGCCGCTCGACGTAGCGCTGCCCGCCCCGCCAGGCGACGACGTCGTCGATCGAGTCGGAAACCGTCACCTGCAGTTCGGCATTCAGCGCTGTCAGCGGCTCGGCAGTGGCGTCCAGGTCGAGCAGCGTGGTGCGCAGCTCGGGATGCTCGTAGGCCAGCACCCGCACCAAACCCTTGAGCGCACCGATCCCCGGCCGGCCGGGCTCGTCGCCTACCGCGAGACCGCCGCGGCTGACCAGCCACAGCCTCGGCGATTGGCCATGCCAGCCGCCGATGATGGCGCGGACGACGGTGGAGACCGCCCAGACCGATTCGCGCGCCCGGACGATGCCCGCGTCGGTGACGTCCGGGTCGGCGGTGACGAAGACGACGACGCCGACCGGCGGATGCTCGGGATCGCCGGTGGCTTCGTCGAGGGCGGCGAGCATGGCGGACTCGTCGGTGAGGTCGGCGGTGATCACCCGGCGCGCCGCCGACCGCCACCCCGCGATGAATTGGTCTGCCTCGGGCGTCTGCTGATCGGTGAGCACGAGCCAACTGCCTGGGGCTTCGGTCTGCGCGGGGCTCACCGGAACGGGTATCCAGTTGGTGTCGAAAACCTTCTGCGACAATGGAAGTGGCACACTGCGCCGTTCGACGCGGCGCACATAGATGTCGTTGATCTCGGCGGTGACCGTCCCGGTGTCGTCGGTCAGGACGACTCGGCCGAGCTTGCCCGCGCCGGCTTCGTCGAGGCCGGACAGCTGCGCCCGGCAACGCGCGCGCCGACCGGGGTCGCCGTACACCCGCACCGACTCGAATGACACTGGCAGATAACTGGCTTCGGCGGACCCGGCGAGTTCATCGTCGGGGATGGCTGCGGCCAGGCTCTGCAGGGCTGCGTCCAGCATGACCGGGTGCAGCCGGAACCCGGGGTACCGCGGCGCCTCGTCGGGCAGGGTGATGTCGGTTTCGACGGAGCCGCCGGGCAGCCGGCGGATCGCGGTCAGGGCCGCGAACGCGGGACCGTGGTATTGACCGGCCTGACGCAGCGCGGTGTACAGGTCCGCCGGGTTGATCGCCGTCTCGCCGCCGCCCGCGGGTGCGGGGCGATCGGGGGAGGTGTCCGGTGTGCGGACTTCGGCGCTGGCCGTGGCGTGCCGGGACCAGTCGCGACCCGAAGAGCGGGAATAGATTTCGATCCGGGTCTTGTCGTCGGCACCGCGAGTCAATTGCGTCGTCAACTGGGTGTGCTCGTTCAGGGTGAGCATCTGCTCGACCTCGAGCTGGTTGATCGACAGCGCCTCCGCGGGTACGCCCAGCGCTTCGCTGGCCGCGGCCAGGGCGATTTCAGCGAACCCTGCGCCGGGCATGGTGGGCTGACCGAAGACCTTGTGGTCGGCCAGCCATGGCGACACCGCGGTGCCGACGTCGGCCTGC
Source organism: Mycobacterium numidiamassiliense (assembly GCF_900157365.1). Classification (GTDB taxonomy): domain Bacteria; phylum Actinomycetota; class Actinomycetes; order Mycobacteriales; family Mycobacteriaceae; genus Mycobacterium; species Mycobacterium numidiamassiliense. Next base: position 32,423 of record NZ_FUEZ01000003.1, read on the forward strand.
CAGACGTGGTCGCGGCTGGACGGGACTTCGATGTGCACACCGAGCAGCGGGTGGCCGGCGACGGCGTTCGATATCCCCGACCGGTCGGCGACCCAGAATTGGGTGTGCTGCCAAGGGGTTACCGGGATGTCGGCCAGTCGGCCGTCGGTGGCGATCGGGTGGCCCGCGGCGGCGAGCTGGGCGTGGAAGGTGACGGTATCGTCGGTGTCGCGCAGCAGGGTGCCGATGGCGTGCGCGTTGGACTCGCCCAGGGTGTCGTTGATGGAGTGGGTGAGCAGCGGGTGCGGGCTGATCTCGATGAAGGTGTGGTGATCGGCGCCCGCGGCGCTGACGGCTTGGTGGAAGCGCACCGGGTTGCGCAGGTTGGCGGCCCAGTACTCGGCGTCCAGCACCGGCGCGGCATCCTCGCTCGCGGTGCTGATCATCGGGATGGTCGACGGCTTGGGCGCCAAATCGGTGAGCGCCGAACGCAATTGCGGCAGTATCGGGTCGATGATCGGGTGATGGGAGGCCACGTCGACCTCGATGCGGCGGGCCAGCAGGTTGCGCGCCGTCAGCGCTGCGATGACCGCGTCCACCTGGTCGGGCGGGCCGGCGATCACCGATTGGGTCGGCGAGGCATGCACGGCCAGCGTGACCTGTGGGTACTCGGAGATCAACGCCTCGACGGCGGGCGCGTCGAGTTCGAGTAGGGCCATCGCGCCCTGGCCGGACAACTGCGCCATCAGCTTGGAACGGATGGCGATGATGCGCAGCCCCTCGGCGGGGGTCAGCGCGCCGGACACCACCGCTGCCGACACTTCGCCCATGGAGTGACCGATGACCGCGTCGGGGGAGATGCCGTGATGGCGCCACAGCGCGGTCAGCGCCAGCTGAATGGCCACCAGCAGTGGCTGAATCTTGTCGATGCCGGTGACCGGGCTGCCGTCGGCGAGCGTTTGCCGCAGCGAAAAACCGGTTTGGGCAACGAATTCGGGCTCCAGCTCGTCGATGGCGGCGGCGAAGGCCGGTTCATCGGCCAGCAGCTTGCGGCCCATGCCTGCCCATTGCGCTCCCTGACCCGAGTAGACGAACACCGTGCCGGGCCCGCGGCCGCCCTCGGCGCCTGCCACGACACCGGGTGCCGGTGTGCCGGTGGCCAGCGCGCGCAGTCCGGCGACCGCGTCGGTGCGGTCACGGGCGACGACGGCGCCCGACCAGCTGTGTTGGGCGCGGCGATGATTGAGGGTGTGCGCCACATCGGCCAGCGGGGCCGCCGCACCGGGGCCGGCGATCCAGTCGGCCAGGCTTGCGGCGGTCGCCGCCAGGCGCTCCGGTGTCTTGCCCGACACCACCAACGTTGACACCACCGGCGCGGCGGACGGCGGTGCCGTGGATGCCGGCGGCTGCTCGATCACGACGTGCGCGTTGGTGCCGCTGAGGCCGAACGACGACACGGCGGCACGACGGATGCCGTCGCCGGGGAACGCGGTGCGCTCGGTCGGCACGAACAGGCGGGTCGACGAAGCGTCGATCGCCGGGTTCCACCGGTGGAAGTGCAGGTTGGGCGGAATGTATCCGCGATTCACCGAAAGCACGGCCTTGATGAATCCGGTGACGCCGGCCGAGGCTTCCAGGTGTCCGATGTTGGTCTTGACCGAACCCAGCGCGCAGCGGCCGTCGCCGCCGCCATAGGTCGCCGCGAGCGCCTCGAATTCGATCGGGTCGCCCAAAATCGTTCCTGTGCCGTGGGTTTCGACATAGTTCACGCTGTCTGCCGTGGCGTCGGCCATCCGCAGCGCGGTGGTGATCACGTCGCGTTGTGCGGCCGCGTTCGGGGCGGTCATGCCGTTGGACCGGCCATCGGAGTTGATGGCCGAACCGCGGACCACGCCCAGGACGCGATCGCCGGCGGCCAGTGCGTCGGCCAACCGCTTGAGCACCACCACGCCGCAGCCCTCGCCGCGCACGAATCCGTCGGCCAGTGCGTCGAAGGTCTTGCATCGACCGGTCGGTGACAGGGCCGACCACTTGGACAAGGCGATGCTGGTGAACGGCGACAGCGACAGGTGCACCCCGCCGGCAAGTGCCACATCGCTTTCCCGCAGCCGCAGGTTTTGACAGGCCAAGTGGATGGCCACCAACGACGACGAGCATGCGGTGTCCACGGCGACCGCCGGGCCGCGGAGCCCCAGCAGGTAAGAGATTCGCCCCACCGCGGCGCTGTGCGGGTTCCCGGTGCTCATGTAGGCGTCGATCTCGGCGTTGCGTTCGAGGTTGAGGATCGTGTAGTCCCACGCCGACACGCCCATGATCGCCGCGGTTCGGCTGCCGTTCAACGAATCCGGCGCCACGCCTGCATGTTCGAGCGCTTCCCAGGCGACCTCGAGCAGGATTCGCTGCTGGGGGTCCATCGCGACCGCTTCGCGCGGGGTGATGCCGAAGAAGTCGGCGTCGAACCCGGCGACGTCGTCGAGAAAGCCCCCCCACTTGGTCGTCATCCGCCCCGGCGCCTGAGGATCGGGGTCGTAGTAGGCGTCCCCGTCCCACCGATCGGGCGGTACCTCGCCGACGGCGTCACGGCCATCGAGCAGCAGCTGCCAAAAGCTTTCGGGCCCCGTCACATTCCCGGGCAACCGGCAGCCGATCCCGATTACGGCGATGGGTTCGGCAACCTCGGTGGGGAAGGCCGTGCCCGCGCGAACCAGCTCACGCGCGAGTACCTCGCGCGCCTTGGGTGACATCTGCGCCGCGCGTTCGGCAAGACTTGTCATTACTCACTGCCCCCAGTTGCCGTCTCTAGCTCGCTCGCCGCAACGAGGTCGGACAACAATTCCATTTCCTCGTCGGAGAGCTCGCTCTCCGCGTCCGGCGCCTCTGCGGCCTCGGAAAACGTTGTGTAGCCAAGACGCTCGCACATGGCGCCGGCAAGATCGTGGATCGTCGGGTAGGCCCAGACCAGGGCAGCCGGCAACGTGGTGCCCAGGCTCGCCTCCAGCCTGTTCCGCAATTCGAGGCCCATCAGGGAGTCCAGACCAAGTGACTCCATGGGCCGATCGTGGTCGATGGGCTCGGTTGACCGCAGCACCGCCCGGATTTCGTCGGCGATCGCGGCGGCCAGGCGGCCCGGGCGCTCGGCGGGTTCGCTGGCATCCAGTTCCGCCCGGATCGCGCCGCCGCCGCGCCGCTCGAGCTTCGACGAGTCATGCAACTTCGCGAACAACGACGAACCACCCGCGGCGGGGAAGGACTGGAACCACTGCCGGGCGTCGAGGTGTATCACGCCGGTACGGGCCCGGTCGGCCGACAGCAGCCGCTGCATCGCCGCGAGCCCCTCCTCGACGGTGATGAGCGAGACGCCGAGATCGGCGAAGAACTGGGCGCGGCCCACCCCGGCCCATGGGCCCCAGTTGATTCCGACGGCGGGCAGTCCCTGCGAGCGGCGGTAGGCGACCAGTCCGTCGACCCAGGAGTTCGCCGCCGCGTAGGTGCCCTGGCCGGGCGTGCCCAGCAGCGAGGACGCCGACGAGAACGTCAGCCACCAATCGACATCCAATCCGGCGGTGGCCTGGTGCAGCCGCCAGCTGCCGGTGACCTTGGGGGTGAACACCCGTCGTGTCGCGGAATCGGAGATGTTCAGCACGATTTCGTCGTCGAGGACCATGGCGCTGTGCAGCACCCCGGCCACCCGGAAGCCGGCGTCTGCGACCGCTTGCACAAGCCGGTCGGCCGTGCCGGGTTCGGCGATGTCGCCGCTGACCACCTCGATGCGGGTGCCCGCGGCGACCATGTCCGCGATCGCCGCCTGGACTTCGGCGCTGGGGGCCGAACGACCGTTCAGCACAACCAATCCCGCGCCGTTGGCCGCCAGCCACTGCGCGACGACGAAGCCGAGGCCGCCCATGCCGCCGACGATGATGTAACCGCCGTCGCGGCTCACCAGTGGCTGCGGCGGCGTTGCCGCTATCGCGTCGACGCTGCCGTGGGCGGGTATTGAGACGGCGATCTTGCCGGTGTGCCGGCCGGACGCCATCAGCGCGAAGGCGTCGGCCGCGTCGGCGAGGGTGAACGTGGTGACGGGCAGTACCTGCAGTGTGCCGTCGGCGACGTGGCCCAGGATGCGGCCGAGCATCTCGCTGTACTTTGCCGGGTGCAGCTTGAGATTCAGGTCGAGGTCCACGACGGAGAAGGACGCGCTTTTCGTCAGCGCGGCCAATCCCAGGCTGGCATTGGCGTAGACGTCCTTCTTGCCCAGCTCGATGAACCGCCCGCCGGGAGCGAGGATCTGCACGCCTCGCTGAATCGCTTCGTCGGGAAGCGAATTGAGGATGACGTCGACGCCGTAGCCGTCGGTGATGTCGAGAATCTCGTCGGCGAAGTCCACGGTCCTCGAGTTGCCGACGTATTCGACACCCAGCCCGGCGAGCATGTCGCGCTTGGCTTCCGAGCCGGCCGTGGTGTAAATCCGGGCGCCGATCATCCTGGCGATCGCGAGCGCCGCCATCCCGACACCGCCGGTCGCGGAATGGATGAGTACCCGTTCGCCGTGGGCCAGCCGCCCGACCTCGCACAGCGAGTGCCACGCGGTCAGGTAGGCGATGCCGAAGGCGGCCGCTTCGGGATCCGGCAACGAGTCGGGGATCGGGGTGACGAGGTCGGCCAGCGTCGTCAGATGCGAGCCGAACGCCCCCGGGCCGATGGCGATGACGCGCTGTCCGACCCGGACCGAGTCGACGCCGGCGCCGACGGCGGTCACGACGCCCGCACACTCGCCGCCGATCACCGGCGGCGCACCATCCAGCGTGGGATAGATGCCCATCGCCTTGAGCACGTCGCTGAAGTTGAGGCCCGCCGCGCCGACGCGAACCTCGACCTCGTGGGCCCTCGGTGGGATCCGCTTGACCGCATGCAATCTCAGCGCGTCCAGGCGTCCGGGTTCGTCGATCTGCAGCCGCACCGCACCGCCGGCGTCCAGATCGACGACGGTGTTTCGGGCTTCTCCGGCGAGCTCGCCGGTCGGCGTGGTGGGCGCGGGCACCAGCCTGCCCAGGTAGCGCTGGCCGCCGCGCAGGGCGACCTCGTCGGCGTCGGAGCCCGCAAGCAACTCCTGGGTCAGGGCGGCAAGGGATTCGGTGCCGTCCGCGTCGACATCGACGACGGTGGTCTTCAGTTCCGGATGTTCGAAGACCAATACCCGCGCGATGCCGCGAAGTTCCGTCTGCGCCAACGTGACTCGATCACCGGCGTCGACCTGTTGCGCGCCGCGGGTGACGATCCACAACCGCGGGCTGTTGCGGGCGCCCATGCGTGTCACCGTCTTGGTGATATCCGCGATCAGCAGGGTGCGCGCCATTGCCAGGTCCAGCTGCGTTGCCTCGGGCAGTGCGGCATCGACGGCCTGCGGCGGGCAGAGCACCACGATGCCGTCCCATGGCTTGCGGGTGATCGCCTCGCGCAGTTTCGCCGTGTCGGTCGGCGACACCACATCGATGTCGGCGACGCCGTCGTTCAGCGACGATTGCAGCCCCGGGAGCAGCGCATCGTCAGTACCCGCGTCGCCGATGAGCAACAAGCCGCCGAGGTTTGCGGCCGGTTTGTCCAGCGCTGCGGGCTCCCACTCGGCCGCGTACACATTGCTGTTGAGTTCGCTTGCGCTACTTACTGATCCGAGCACCGCCATCTCGACTTCGTCGATGACGAGCAACGGTCGGCCGTCCCGGTCGGTCAGCACGACGTGGCCTCGCAGGCGATCCGGCCGGTCGGTGGCGGCGAGGCTCGCTATCGAACGAACACCGTCGGACACATTGCCGTAGACGTGGATGCCCGCGAAACGTATTGGCAGCACCAGGGTTTGGCGCGCGCTCTGGCCGCCGGCCAGGTCGGTCGCGGCCCGGGTGGCACCGAGCGCCTGCACCGCGATATCCATCATCACCGGATGCAGTACAAAGCTGCGGGAACCCGCCTTGGCGGACGAGGGAAGCCGCACCTCGGCACGGGCCGCACCGGATTGTCCGACGGCCAGCGCAGTGATGCCTCGGAACGCCGGTCCGTGTTGTTGTCCGGCGGCACGCAGCCGCTGATACAGGTCGTCGGGGTCGACATCCGCCGAGCCTTCATCGGGAAGATCGACCACGGGTGGTGCCAACCGGTCGCCCGCCTCGCGGGCCACCGTGGCGGTGGCGTGCTTGATCCAGCCCGACGAGGCGCTGTGGGTGCGCATTTCGATCTGGCAGTTCTGTTCGTTGCCGGTGAGCGTGGTGACCAGAACCGTGCCGTCGGTTACCTGCAGAACCTGGTGCAGGCTGAGCTCGCGGATCATCCACGGCCGGTGCGCTGCGCCCTCTGCTTCCGCGAACGCCTCCGTGGCCGCCGCCAGCGCGACATCGGCGTAGGCAGCCCCGGGTAGTACGCAGAGGTCGTCGATCACGTGATCGCCCAGCCACAGCAGATCGGGGCTGAGCTCGCTTTCCCAGACCCGGGTGCCGTTGGTGGGGTCGGTGACACCAAAGCCGAGCAGCGGGTGGGTGTTTGGCGCGTGGTGTGTCGTGCTGCTGGCGGAGATCCAGTGGTCGGTGTGCTGCCACGGGGTCGTCGGCAGCACCGGGTGGGGTCCGCAGATGTGCGGAGTCTCGGGTGGACGGGCGGTGTGGGTGGCGTTGCGGTTGGTGTGGAAGGTCAGGGTGTCGTGTGCATCGCGCTGCAGGGTTCCGACGCTGACGAAGCCGGGACTGTCGCTCGCCGTGAGGGTTTCGCTGATGGCGTGGGTCAATAGCGGGTGCGCACTGATCTCGACGAAGGTGGGGCGGCCCAGGCCGCTGAAGGCATGAGCGATCGCCTGTTGGAAACGCACCGGGTTGCGCATGTTGGTGGCCCAGTGTTCCGCGTCGAAGACCGGGTGGGCGTCGAGGTCCGCGTAGGTGGTGGAGATGATCGGGATGGTCGGCGGTCGCGGGGTGAGATCGGCCAGTTCCGCGCGCATCAGGGGCTGCAGCGGGTCCATGGCCGGATTGTGCGGGGCCACTTCGATATTGACGCGGCCGGCGAAGTAGCCCTGGGCACGCACCTTCTCGACAACCTCGTCGATCGTCGGCGTGGGTCCGGCGACGACGGTCTGGCGTGGTGAGGCGTAGATCGCCAGGGTGACCTGCGGGTAATCCGCGATCAGCGCCTCGGTGGCCGCGGCGTCGAGCTCGAGCATCGCCATGGTGCCCTGCCCCGACAACGGGGCCATCAGCCGTGACCGCGTCGCGGTCACCCGCAGGCCCTCGGCGGGTGTCAGGGCGCCGGCCACCACCGCGGCCGCCACCTCTCCCATCGAGTGGCCTATCACCAGATCGGGGGTCAACCCGTAGGCGCGCCAGAGTGCGGTCAGCGCCAGCTGCATGCCGATGAGGCCCAGCTGGATCTGCTCGATGCCGACCAATTCCTTGCCGCCGGCGATCACGTCGTGCAGCGAAAACCCAGCCTCCGCAACGAATACCGGCTCGAGTTCGGCGATCGCCGCGGCGAATGCGGGCTCGTCGGCCAGCAGCTGACGTCCCATTCCGGGCCACTGAGATCCCCGGCCCGAGTAGACGAACACCGTCCCCGGTCCTACCGCGCTCTCGGGGCAGCCCACCACACCCGGCGTTGGATCCCCGGCGGCCAGACCGCGCAATCCCGCCACCGCCTGGTCGCGGTCGACGGCGGCCACCGTGGCGAACTGAGGCTGCTGGGCCCGGTGATGGTTGAGCGTGTGCGCCACATCGGCCAGCGGCACCGCGGCGCCGGGGCCCTCCATCCAGTCGGCCAGTACCGAGGCCGTCGCCGCCACCCGCTGCGCCGTCTTACCCGTGACCACCAGGGTCGTCACCGCCGGAGCGGGATCCCGTTGCGGTGCGGGCGCGGCTTGCGGCGCCTGCTCGATCACCACATGCGCGTTGGTCCCGCTGACGCCGAACGACGATACCCCGGCCCGGCGTGGCTGCTCGGTGGCCGGCCAGTCCATGTCCTCGGTCGCGATGGCCAGCCGCGAAACGCCTTCGCTGGCATGGGGAGTGAGCTCGGTGAAATTGAGGTTGCGCGGAATGCGGCCATGTTCGACGGCCAGCACGGTCTTCATGAAACCGGCGATTCCGGCCGCCGCCTCGAGGTGACCCAGGTTGGTCTTGACCGCTCCGAGCACCAGCGGTGCCCGACCCTCCCGGTCGCCGAAAACCTTGCTCAGCGAGTCGAGTTCGATGGGATCGCCCAGCGGTGTGCCCGTTCCGTGTGCCTCGATGTAGTCGATGTCAGCCGGCGTCAACTTGGCCGTCGACAGCGCCTGGCGAAGCAGCGCCTGCTGCGCCGGGCCGTTGGGCACCGTCACCCCGCTGCTCGCGCCGTCCTGGTTGACCGCCGACCCGCGCACCACGGCGAGGATGCGGTTGCCGTCTCGTTGGGCGTCGGACAACCGCTTGAGCACCACCACGCCGGCGCCTTCACTGCGCACGTAGCCGTCGGCGCCCGCGTCGAAGGACTTGCACTGCCCCTCCGGCGACAGCATTCCCCACCGCGAGCACGCGATGCTGGCCCCCGGGCTCAGCAGCAGGTTGGTCCCACCGACGAGCGCGGTGTCGCTTTCGCGCCAGCGCAGGCTCTGGCAGGCCAGGTGGATGGCGACCAGCGACGACGAGCACGCCGTGTCCAGCACCACCGCCGGGCCCCGGGCGCCGAGCAGATACGCCGTGCGCCCCGCGGCGAAGTTCGCCGAGTTTCCGGTCAGCACATAGGCGTCCAGCTCTTCGGGTCGCGCCCCGGCGGACAGCGTCAGCATGTAGTCATAGGCGGTGACCCCGACGAACACCGACGTCTGGGTGCCGTGGATGGCCTGTGGCGGAATTCCCGCGTCTTCCAAGGCTTCCCAGGCAACTTCGAGGAACAGGCGCTGTTGCGGGTCCATCGCGGCCGCCTCGCGCGGGGGGATGGCGAAGAACTCCGCATCGAACTCCTGCGGTTTCCAGCCCGAAAGAAAGCCTCCTTCACGATTGCAGATCGTTCCTGCAACGGTGTGATCCTCGGTGAACAGGGCGTCGGCATCCCACCGTTCGGGGGGAACCCGCACGATCCCACTTCGCCCCTCGCGCAACAACTCCCAGAACTGCTCGGGGCTCTGGACTCCGCCGGGCAGCCGGCACCCCATGCCGACCACCGCGATCGGTTCGGTGCTGGCCTTCTCGGCGATCTCCAGCCGCGCGGTGAGATCGTCGATTTTGTGCAGCGCCTCGGTGATGATCGCCCGGCGATCCGGTGTGGCTGCTGTCATTAAGAGCCTCGTAGCCTTTCGGAAAGTTCTGCCAGCAACTCGTCCTCGTCCAGCTCGTCATAGGCGTCGGCGGTCGGTTCGTCGGTTGCTTCGAGCTCGGGCAGCACGCTGGCCAGATGGTCGCTCAGGCTGTACACGGTGGGGTAGTCGAAAATCACCGATACGGGCAGCGCCTCGCCCAGGTCGTCAGACAGCGCCCGCCGCAGCATCGCGCTCATCAGCGAGTCCATCCCGAGTTGGAAGAACCCGGTCGAGGGATCGAGTGACTCGCCCGGGCGCAGGCCCATGGCCTTCGCGGCCAGCTTGGCGACCTGGTCGAACAACATGGTGTGGCGGCGCTCGGGCTGGCACGCGCGCAACGCGATGCGGAATTCGCTTTCCGGCATGGTCGTCTCGCCCGGTGCCGGCAGCAGGTCGTCGACGATGTGCAGCGACCCGCGGGCCCGGTAGGCATCCGCAAGCAGCGACCAATCCGCTTGCACCACAACGGAATGCACACCGGCGGCGGGGCTCATCACATACGGCAGCGCGCCGATCGCAACCTCGTCTTCCATCGGCAGCAGCCCCGACCCCACACTGACCTGACTGGACTCGTCGGTGTCGGCCAGCGACTTCCACAATCCCCAGTTGATGGTGGTGGCGGGCAACCCCATCACCCGGCGCGCATACGCCAGCGCGTCCAGATACCCACTGGTGGCGGTGTAGTGGGCCAGCCAGCGTGAGCCGATCAGACCGGAGATCGACGAGAACAAGACGAAGTGTTGCAACGACGCCGCCGGTGTCGTCAATGACAGCCGGTGCAGCAGCTCGGCGGCGTCGAGCTTGGGCGCGAACATCGCCCGGACGTCCTCGTCGGTCATCTCGCTGAGCGAGACCGGCTGGCCGGCAAAGGCGGCCAAGTAGATTCCCTGCAGCGGTGGCAGGTCGCTGCCGAACCGGTCGAACAGCGCCCCCATCGCGGCTTCGTCGGTGGCGTCGGCGGCCACCGTGACGAGGTTGGTCCCCACTGCGGCAAGGCTTTGCGTCAGTTCGTGCAGGCGTGAGCCTGGATTCCGCGACACCGCGACGACGGTCTTGGCGCCCATGCGAGCGAGCTGGCTGATCAGGTGCGGTCCGATGTTTCCGGTCGCCCCGATGACCAGCTGGCTGGTGTTGGCGTCCAGCGTGACCGGCGATTCCGACGGCAGGTTTCGCGGCCGCAGCCGGGCCACGTGGCGGGTGCCGCGCCGGTAGACGACCTGGTCCTCGCCCGTGGCGCTACCGACTTCCTGGAGTAGCTGCCTGGTCACCACCTGGGCCGGCACTGAAGCATCGAAATCGAGAATGCCGCCCCAGATTTCGGGGTGTTCGAGGGCAAGTGTGCGACCCAGACCCCACAGCAGCCCGTGGGCGGGGTTGGCGCGATCGCCGTCGAAGACGGGCTGGGCGTTTCGGGTGATCAGCACCAACTTCGCCGACGAGTTCCCGGCGGCGAGCACCGCGGCGAGCCGGCGCACCTGGTCGAACAGCCGATAGGACGACGCGACGTCGAACGAATCATTGGCAGGCGCGAACAACACGTGCTCGGCATCGCCGACCGATTCGGCCAATTCCACCGGGTCGGCATCCGCGTCCACGGTTTCCGCGGACAGCTGGGTCGCGATGTCGGGATCGCCGATCACCAGCCAGCGGCTCGCGGTCGCTGCTTCCGGCTTCGTGTCCAGGGGCGCGGCCGGCCACGACAGCTGATATGACCAGTCGGCGAGCGGGCCTGCCGGGGCGGTGCCCGACGCAGAACCATTGTGCTGCAAGGATTCTGGCGCGTGCCACCCGATCGCCCCGTTGCCTATCCAGTGCCGGGTGTGATGCCACGGAGTGGTGGGGATCTGGATATGCGGCTCGGGAGGATGCGGCGTCTGCGGCGGGTTGGCGGTGTGCACCGTGTTCAGGCTGGTGCGGAAGGAGATGGTGTCGTCGGTATTGCGCTGCAGGGTGCCGACGTTCGTGTACCTGCTGCCGTGCTGGGCGCTGTGCAGGGTCTCGCCGATGGCCTGGGTCAGCAGCGGGTGCGCGCTGATCTCGATGAACGTGTGGTGGTCGGTTCCGGCGGCGGCGATGGCCTGCTGGAAGTGCACCGGGTTGCGCATGTTGGTGGCCCAGTGTCCGGCGTCGAACACCGGATGGCGGTTTGGATCGGCGTAGGTGGTGGAGATGATCGGAATGGTCGGCGTGTGCGGAACCAGATCGGCCAACTCCGCCCGCATCGCCGGCTGCAGCGCGTCCATCGCTGGATTGTGCGGGGCCACTTCGATATTGACCCGGCTGGCGAACCGGTTGTGGCTACGCGCCCTGGCGATCAGCTGGTCGATTTGCTCCGTGGGTCCGGAGATCACGGTTTGCCGCGGCGAGTTGTAGATGCCCAGCGTCACCTGCGGGTACTCGGCGATCAGCGTCTCGGTCGCGGCCACATCCAGCCCCAGCAGCGCCATCCCGCCCTGTCCGGACAGCGGTGCCATCAACCGCGAGCGGGTAGCGGTCACCCGCAATCCCTCGGCGGGCGTGAGTGCCCCGGCCACCACCGCGGCGGCCACCTCGCCCATCGAGTGTCCGATCACCACGTCGGGCTGCACGCCGTAGGAGCGCCACAGCGCGGTCAGCGTCAGCTGCATCCCGATCAGGCCGAGCTGGATCTGCTCGATGCCGACTAGTTCCTTGCCGTTGGCCAGCACATCGTGCAGCGAGAATCCTGCCTGCTCGACGAACACCGGCTCCAGGTCGGCGACCGCCTCGGCGAACGCCGGTTCGTCGGCCAGCAATTGGCGACCCATACCGGCCCACTGTGAACCGCGGCCCGAGTAGACGAATACCGTGCCCGACCCTGCCTCGTCGCTCTCCTGCGGGCCCACTACGCCGGGGGCGTGCTGGCCGGCGGCCAGGGCGCGTAATCCGGCCACCGCCTGGGCGCGCTCACGGGCGACCACCGTGCCGAACTTCGATTGCCGGGCACGGTGATGGTTGAGCGTGTGCGCCACGTCGGGCAGGGCCACCTCGGCCCCGGCGCCTTCCATCCATTCGGCGAGCGCCGACGCCGTCGCGGCCACCCGTCGCGGTGTCCTGCCCGCCACCACCAAGGTCGACACATCCGGATCGGGGGTGACTCGCGGCGGCGGGATCACTTCCTGACCCTGCTCGAGCACCACATGCGCGTTGGTGCCGCCGAATCCGAACGAGGAAACTCCGGCCCGGCGCGGATGCCGCGTCTGCGGCCAGTCAATGTGTGTGTCAACGACCTTCATTCGCAAGTCGTCAAAAGGAATGTGTGGGTTCGGGCTTTCGAAGCGCTGATTCGGCGGAATCTGGCCGCGCTGCAACGCCAGCACCGCCTTGATGAAGCCCGCGATCCCGGCTGCCGCCTCGGTGTGGCCGATGTTCGTCTTGAGTGCGCCGATCAGCAGCGGGGAATCCTCGGAACGTCCGCGACCCAGCACCGTGCCAAGGGCGCGGGCTTCGATCGGATCGCCCAGCAGCGTTCCGGTGCCGTGGGTTTCGACGTAGTCGACCTCGTTCGGCTGCATCCCGGCGTTGGCGTAGGCGGCGCGTAGCACCGCCATTTGCGCCGCCGGGTTGGGGGCCATCAGTCCGTTGGAGCGGCCGTCCTGATTGATTGCCGAGCCGCAGATCACCGCGAGCACCCGGTCGCCGTCGCGCTGCGCGTCCGTCAACCGTTTGAGTACCACCACCCCGGCGCCCTCACCGCGCACAAAGCCGTCGGCCGCCGCATCGAACGCGCGGCACCTACCGGTCGGCGACAACGCGCCGGCTTGGTCGAAACCGCGAAATACCGCCGGGGACAACAACACGTTCACCCCGGCCGCGATGGCCAGGTGCGAGTCCTGGGTGCGAAGGCTTTGGCAGGCCAGGTGAATGGCCACCAACGACGACGAACAGGCGGTATCCACCGCCACCGACGGGCCGCGCAGGTCAAGGAAATACGAGAGGCGATTGGCGATGATGCTCATCGCGCCGCCCGTGTTGTTCCAGGCGTCCACCTGGGCGATGTCGCCGGCCCCAAGGAAGCCGTATTCGGTCCCGCATGACCCGGCGAAGACTCCGGTCTGCGACCGACGCAGCGAGTTCGGCGGAATTCCGGCGTGCTCCAGGGCTTCCCAGGCGACTTCCAGCAGCAGACGCTGCTGCGGGTCCATCTTGGCTGCCTCGCTTGCGGCGATCTCGAAAAACTCCGCATCGAAGGCGTCGATGTCAGACAGATACGAGCCCCAGCGCGTGGTGCGTGCCAATGCCGCCGCGGCCTCTGGCGAGCCGTTTTCGAACGGCAGCCACCGTTCGGCCGGCACCTCGCCGATCGAGCAACCGCGATCAACCAGGAACTGCCACAACGCGTCCGGACTCGAGATTCCACCGGGGAAGCGACATCCCATCCCGATGACGGCGATGGGCTCGTCGAGCGAGCTATGTGCCGGGCGATTGAGCGCGGCGGCCGCGTCCTGGTCGGGAGCGGGCGCGGTCAGGTAAGCGGCCAGCGCGTTGATGGTCGGGTGTTCCCAGAACTCGATCGGGGATACCGGCCTGCCCAGCAACTGCGATAACTCGCCGGACAACACGACGGACTCGCGGGAGCTCACGCCGAGATCGGCCAGCGACAGGTCTGGGTCAACCTCGTCCGGCGTGCGGCCGATGTTCGTCACCAGATAGTCGACCAGCCAGTGCCGAAGGTCGGCCTCGCTCTGGATGCCTGACGTCATGGCGCTACGCCCAGCCGGGTGGACGTCACCGGACCAGCAAACTCCACCAGGGCTTGGTCAAGGTGCATCCACGCGAATGCCACCGCCTCGAAGCGGTGGTCTGCAGGCTGCTTTAGCAAACAGGGAACAGTAGAGGGGCTCACCCGCAATGCTTTACCTTCCCGTTTGGCGGTCGGCGCTATGTGCGCGCGCCTAGTTGCCGCCCCACGAGCGGCTTTAGCAGGCCCTGTCGGAGCCCCCCGGCACAAGGCAGCTGCTAGTTGGAAACGTCGGCGCACAAGAGCCGGATGGCCGTGAGCCGCGACGATTGCCACCCCGACCACCCGTCTCTAAAAAGCAACGTATGCAATCTTCGGCGGGCACGTGAGGGTATTTACGAAATCCACAGAATTTGTAAGCCATCCAACTCGTGGAGTCGTGGCATATGTCGGCTGCTGGGACCCACGCCGCGCATCACTGCAGGTCAACGGCCTGGGGGACAAAAGTGATATTTGGTGCTAGTGGTGCGGTGCTGGCGGGTGATAGCAGAGTGAAACTAGCTGGGCGGAGGGCGAAGCCCGACCGTTCTGGGACCAGCGCACCATTTTCGCGCGGACGGTCGACACCCGTCGGGAAGCGGTCTCGCCGGGGGCGCCGCATGCCGCCCTGCGGGCAGGGGATCACCGGGGACCGGACGCCGCCGCGGAAAATCGGATCATCCGATGCGCGTCCGGTCAGCTAACTTCCGCGGCATCGATCGAGGGTCGTTTCCTCGATTTCCTTCACCAGTTCTGGCAAATTGCTGTTGAGGTAGAAATGGTCCCCCGGGAACACCCGGATGGAGAACTCTTCGGTGGTGCGGTCGGACCAGGCCAGCATGTTCTCTTCGGCGACGATGATGTCGTTGTCCCCGACGTACCCGTGGATCGGGCATCCCACCGTCACTTCGGGTGGGCGGTCGTAACCCGCAATCGCCCGCACGCTTTGCAAGGTGGGCAGGATGCTCTGGGCGAATGCGTCATTTGCCAGATGCTCGGGATTCGTGTCAGTGACCTGGGCGACCAAGTTCAATATGTCGTTGTCCGATCCTTGCAATTCCTTGTATCGGATATGACCCGGCGCCGCGCAGGACGATACGAAAAGCGCGGCAATGGGAAATCCGGCCGATTGGAATCTCAGCGCCACTTCGAAGGCCACCAACCCGCCCATGCTGTGACCGAAAAACGCCACCTGACCTCCGGCTTTGGCTGAGGGTGCCATCATGGCAAAGATTTCTTCGGCCAGCTCGGGAATGCTGTCGAGCTCTGTCAGACCGCGATCGCGACGGCCGGGGTATTGCACGGCAATCCGCTTGATATCCGTGGAGAACGCCTTGGCAAAGGGGACATAAAAGGTCGCGGCCCCACCGGCGTGCGGAAATATATAGAGCGTCGGCGGACTTGCGTTGCGGTTATCTCTGTCGATAGTCGCGTTCACCGGCTCAGGGTATCGCGATGGGTTGGCTCGATCGGCCGATGCCACGGGGATGCCACGGGTGGCGGCATCGGCTCGCGGTCTGACCGGCCGGGGCCTGCGGCGATGCAGAAGTCCTGGAAGAATGAGCGATTGTGCCGCGATTTGCCGCCGCGTGTCAGTCAAAGCCCGACACACCGGCGTCGCCACCGCTGTCACAGACGTAACACCAGGCACACTGGTAACTACAGGATCTTTTTAAGATGCCAGGAGGGTATGGCCGTGTACCGAGTCTTTGAGGCGCTGGACGAATTGGGCGCCATTGTCGAGGAAGCCCGCGGTGTGCCCATGACTGCCGGCTGTGTGGTGCCTCGCGGTGACGTGCTGGAACTGATCGACGACATCAAGGATGCGATCCCGGGCGAACTGGATGACGCCCAGGACGTCCTGGATGCGCGCGATTCGATGCTGCATGACGCCAAGACGCACGCCGAATCCATGGTGTCCTCGGCGACGACCGAGTCGGAGTCGATGCTCAACCACTCCCGTGCCGAGGCCGATCGGCTGCTTTCGGACGCGAAGGCACAGGCCGACCGGATGGTGAACGAGGCCCGCCAGCACAGCGAGCGCATGGTCGCCGACGCCCGCGAGGAGTCGATTCGCATCGCGACCGCGGCCAAGCGCGAGTACGAGGCCAGCGTCGGCCGCGCTCAGGCCGAGGCCGACCGGCTGATCGAAAACGGCAACATCGCCTACGAGAAGGCCGTGCAAGAGGGCATCAAGGAGCAGCAGCGCCTGGTGTCGCAGAACGAGGTGGTGCAGGCGGCCAACGCCGAATCCACACGTCTTATCGACACCGCGCACGCCGAGTCGGACCGGTTGCGTGGGGAATGCGACATCTACGTCGACAACAAACTCGCCGAGTTCGAGGAGTTCCTCAACGGCACGCTGCGTTCGGTGGGCCGCGGTCGCCATCAACTCCGGACGGCCGCAGGCACGCACGACTACGCCACGCGCTGACGCTGGGTAGCCGTGCGCTGATCCACGGCGCCGTGGCTTTGGCTGACCGGCGCCGTAATATTTCTTCTATGGCGCGGCAACACAGCAGCACAGCGCAGCACCGCTCGGCCTCCCCGATGTCCATCGACGTCACCCGGCTCGGGCGGCGTCCGGGTTCGATGGTGACCCTGCGCAACACCGTGGCCAGCCCTGCGCGCATCGGACTGGACATGATCGCGATTGCGCAGGGTGCTCCGTTGGATCTCGACCTGCGGGTCGAATCGGTATCGGAAGGCGTGCTGGTCACCGGAACGGTGGCCGGGCCCACCGTGGGTGAATGCGTCCGTTGCCTGGCTCCGGTCGACGGCCACGTTCAGGTGGCGTTGACCGAGCTGTTCGCCTACCCGGACAGCGCAACCGAGGCGACCACCGAGGAAGACGAAGTCGGTCGGGTGGTCGACGACAGGATCGACCTCGAGCAGTCCGTCATCGACGCCGTGGGACTCGAGCTCCCGTTCGCGCCGGTGTGCCGGCCGGATTGCCCCGGACTCTGCCCGCAGTGCGGTGTGGTGCTGGCCGACGAGCCAGGTCATCAGCATGCTGCCATCGATCCGCGGTGGGCGAAGTTGGCTGGCATGCTGCCTGCCGAGCCCGACGAACCCCGGGGTGATCAGTGACGTCACGACAAGCCCTGCTCGACGCTCTCGGTGTCGACCTGCCCGAGGAGCTGCTACAGCTGGCGGTGACCCATCGCAGCTATGCCTACGAGAACGGCGGGCTGCCGACCAACGAGCGTTTGGAGTTTCTCGGTGACGCCGTCCTCGGCCTCACCGTCACCGACGAGCTGTACCACCGCCACCCCGACCGTTCGGAGGGTGACCTGGCCAAACTGCGCGCCAGCGTCGTCAATACGCAGGCGCTGGCCGAAGTCGCGCGCGGCCTGTGTGAAGGCGGCCTCGGGGTTCACCTGCTATTGGGACGAGGCGAGGCGAACACCGGCGGGGCCGACAAGTCGAGCATCCTCGCCGACGGCATGGAATCGCTGCTGGGCGCGATCTACATTGAGCACGGCATCACGGTGTCGCGCGAGGTGATCCTGCGGTTGTTCGGCGGACTGTTGGACGCCGCACCCACGCTGGGGGCCGGGCTGGACTGGAAGACCAGCCTGCAGGAGCTGACCGCCGCGCGCGGCCTGGGTGCGCCGTCCTACGTCGTCACCTCCACCGGTCCCGACCATGACAAGGAATTCACCGCGATCGTGGTCGTGATGCAAACCGAGTACGGCTCGGGTGTGGGGCGCTCCAAGAAGGAGGCCGAGCAGAAGGCGGCCGCCGCGACCTGGAAGACGCTGGAAGCGCGCGAAGTGCTGGACACCGCGGGGAAAACGTCCGTCTAGATGCCCGAACTGCCCGAAGTCGAGGTGGTGCGCCGCGGCTTGCAGGCCCACGTAGTGGGCAAGACGATCACCGCGGTGCGGGTGCACCACCCCCGCGCGGTGCGCCGCCACGAGGCGGGGCCCGCCGACCTCACGGCGCAGCTGCTGGACGCCCGGATCATCGGGACCGACCGGCGCGGTAAGTACCTATGGCTGCTGCTCGACGGGGATGCGGCGCTGGTGGTTCACCTGGGCATGAGCGGGCAGATGCTGCTGGGTGAAGTGCCGCGCGCCGACCACGTTCGCATCTCCGCGCTGCTCGACGACGGAACCGTGCTCAGCTTCGCCGACCAGCGGACGTTCGGAGGATGGATGCTTGCCGACCTCGTCGACGTGGACGGCAGCGTGGTTCCGGAGCCGGTGGCCCATCTCGCGCGTGACCCGCTTGACCCCCGCTACGACGTCGATGCCGTGGTGAAAGTGTTGCGCGGCAAACATTCTGAGATCAAGCGCCAGCTGCTTGATCAGCAGGTGGTGTCGGGCATCGGCAACATCTATGCCGACGAGGCGCTGTGGCGGGCCAAGGTCAACGGCTTTCGTGTCGCGGCCACGCTGAGCCGCCGCCAGCTGACCGCAGTTCTGGACGCCGCCGCCGACGTGATGCGCGATGCCCTGGCCAAGGGCGGGACCTCGTTCGACTCGCTGTATGTGAACGTCAACGGCGAGTCCGGCTACTTCGACCGGTCCCTGGACGCCTACGGCCGCGAGGGTGAAAGCTGCCGGCGGTGTGGCGCGGTGATTCGCCGTGAGAAGTTCATGAACCGCTCGTCGTTCTACTGCCCGAAATGTCAGCCGCGCCCGCGTAGCGCTTAAGACTCGTTAAGAAAGGTGAGGTTATCCTCACTCGGCGCGGTTATCCTTGGCCTGATGAATCTCCCGCGCTCGCGCAGCGACCCAGCGGGTTCGCCGACCGTGCTGGCCCAGCTGGCACCGGGGGAGCGGGCCAGGATCGTGGGCATGATGCCGGAGGCATCGGCGGTGTTGGCGGGGCGGCTTCGGCAGCTGGGTTTTCGGCCTGCGTCCGAGGTCGAGGTCATTCGGCGGGCCCCGTTGGGTGACCCGACCATCTACCGCGTTCAGGACACCGAGCTGTGCCTACGCCGGCGCGAGGCGCGGTTGATCGAGATCGAACCGCGGAGCCACGCGTGACGGCCTGCCACGACGACGGCGGCGGCGCGGTCGCAGTCGCGGGCATGGCGCGCATCGCGCTGGTAGGCAGTCCCAACGCGGGCAAGACGTCGATCTTCAACCACCTGACCGGACTGCGCGCCAAGATTGCCAACTATCCCGGCGTTACCGTCGGGCTCAGCGTCGGCGTCGCCAAGGCCGGCGACGTCGAGGTCGCCGTGCAGGATCTGCCCGGCACCTACAGCCTCGACCCGATCAGCCCGGACGAGCAGGTGGTGGCCGACCTGCTGGCCGGCGAGATCGGCGATGCCGGCGGGCCCGACGCGATCGTATTGGTGGCAGACGCCACCACGCTGCACCGGTCCATCCTGCTGGTGGCCCAGGTGCTGCGGCTCGACCTGCCCTGCCTGCTGGCGCTGAGCATGACCGACGAATTGACCGCACGCGGCGGCGGCATCGACGTCGATGCCCTGTCGACGGCGCTGGGCATCCCGGTTGTCGCGGTGGTCGCCAACCGTGGCGTCGGCATCGACACCATGCGCGGCGAACTTGCCTCCTTCGATCGATGGCAACGGCCCCCGATCCTGCCGCCGTCTGACAACGACGCCGTCGGGGCCTGGGGTCGCTCGGTGCTGGATGCGGCCGGTTATGTTGCGCCACAACCGGATCGGCGCACGCGGGGTATCGACGCGGTGGTGCTGCACCCGCTGTGGGGCACCGCCATCTTCTTCACGGTGATGTTCTGCTTCTTTCAGGTCGTCTTCACCGTCGCGGCGCCGCTGCAGGAATGGGTGGGTCGGGGGCTGGGCTGGCTGGGCGGAGCGGTCAGCGATCACGTCGGCAACTACGTCGTACGCGGCCTGCTCGGCCAGGGGCTGATCGGCGGCGTCGGAACGGTGCTGCAGTTCATCCCGCAGATTGTGTTGCTGTTCTTGCTGATTGCCCTGCTGGAGAACGTCGGCTACATGTCGCGGGCCGCGTTTCTGATGGACCGGGTGATGGCGGCGACGGGATTGGAAGGCCGCGCCTTCGTGGCGATGCTGTCGTCGTTCGCCTGTGCGATTCCGGGGATCATGGCCACCCGGACGTTGCCGTCGTCGCGCGACAGAATCGCCACCATCATCACCGCGCCCTTGATGACCTGCTCGGCCCGGCTTCCGGTGTTCACCCTGCTGGTTGGGCTGCTGGTGTCGCCGCAGACGCGTTGGGGCGGCCTGAGCGCGCAGGGTGTCGCGATGTTCGCGCTGTATCTGGGCGGCGGTACCTCGGCGCTGATCGCCGCGTCGGTGTTCAAGTCGACCATCCTGCGCAGCGACCTGCTGCCGTTCACGATGGAGCTGCCCCCGTACCGCTTCCCGTCGCCGAAAAGCGTGCTCATCACGATGTGGGATTCGGCAAAGGTGTTCTTACGCAAGGCCGGAACCATCATCCTGGGCACATCTTTGGTGCTGTGGGTGTTGCTCAATCTGCCCGCGCGCGCGGCGGAGACCGCGCACATGTCCACGACGGATGCCACGGCCTTCGTGATGGACCACAGCTACGCCGCCGATGTCGGAAAGGCGATCGGGCCCGTGTTCGCACCCCTCGGTTTCGATTGGCACATCAACGTCGCCCTGCTCGGATCGTTTTCGGCGCGCGAAGTTTTCGTGTCCACCCTCGGCCAGGTGTCGGCGGCGACGAGCCCCGACGATCCGCATGAAGCACTGGTCAGCATGGCCGACGACGAGGGTCGTCGGGTGTTCACCGCGCCGACCGTCATCGCGCTGATGGTGTATTTCGTCTTTGCGCTGCAATGCATGTCGACCGTCGCGGTGATGCGCCGGGAAACCAACTCATGGCGGTGGCCGGCGTTCGCGTGGTGCTACATGTTCGTCCTGGCCTGGGCGATGGCGTTCGCCGCCCGGTCAATCGCAGTCGGCTTGGGCGCATGATTCCGATCCACGCCACGGCCACCGCGATTCCCGCGCAGCTGCGCTGGGTGGTTCCAGCCGATCGGCTGCCGCCGCGCGGCACTGTCCGGCGCGCCCCGGGCAGGCTGGGTGCCCTGCTGGACAGCGGGGTGATCGATGAGCTGGTGGTGGGCGCCACCGACATCCTGATCACGATTAGTGCGGCAGGCAGTTGGCGTGAACTGGGCGACGAGATTCGTGCCGCGCTCGGCGAGGCGCTGCTGAATCCGGAAGGCTGGGCCGTCGACGCATCGTCTGCTTCGGCGTTGGAAACTGTTGCCGCAGAACTGCTTGCCGGGCCGGTTGGTGCACTGGCCGCCTCGCACGGCGGGTCGATTGAGCTGGTCTCGGTGGACGGCCCCCACGTGACGGTGCGGATGTCGGGAGCCTGCGATGGATGTCCGGCCGCGACCTCCACGCTGCGCGACGTGTTCGAGCGCGAACTGCGACGGGTCGACCCGTCGGTTGTCGTCTCCTGCCAAAACGATTCGGCGGCAATATCTCTGGGTAAGAAGTTGTTGTCGCTGATAGTTCGGTGAGCACAGGAGCGCAGATGACGGAATTGTGGGTCGAACGCACCGGGACACGCCGCTACAGCGGCTACAGCTCGCGAGGCGCGCAGGTCTTGGTCGGCTCCGAGGATGTCGAAGGCGTGTTCACCCCCGGCGAGTTGATGAAGATCGCGCTGGCCGCATGCAGCGGAATGTCCAGCGATCAGCCGTTGGCCCGCCGGCTCGGGGATGACTACAAAGCGGTGATCAGGGTGTCCGGAGACGCCGACCGCGACCAGGAACGCTATCCGCTGCTGCAGGAGACCCTTGAGCTCGACCTGTCCGGCCTGTCCGAGGAGGAAAAGCAACGGCTGCTGGCGGTCGTCGACCGGGCAATCGACCTGGTCTGCACCGTGGGGCGCACGTTGAAGTCCGGCACCGAGGTCAATTTCGAGGTCGCCTCGGAGGCCAGAAATGTCGGATCCTGACGCCCGGCTGACCGCTTGGGTGCACGGCAACGTCCAGGGCGTGGGATTCCGTTGGTGGACTCGCTGTCGGGCGCTGGAGCTGGGCCTGACGGGCTACGCGGCCAACCAGGACGACGGCCGGGTGCGGGTGGTCGCGCAAGGGCCGCGCCAGGCGGGCGAAAAGCTGCTGCATCTGCTGGAAGGTGGCGCCGCGTGGCCGTCGCGGCCGGGCCGCGTCGACAAGGTCGTCGCCGATTGGTCACCCTCGCAGGAGCGGTTCGAGGGTTTCGTCGAGCGCTGACGGTGAGCCTGGCGAGTCACACCAGCCACATGGGCACCGCCAAGACTCGGCATGATCCAAGTGTGAACGTGATATCGCCCGCGCTATCGCATTTCGACGCGCAACGTCGACCTTCCCGCAGTGACTGATGTGACCACTGTGGCCAATGCGTCGGGCCGGTTACATCCAGGCATATTTCGGACGTTGCGACACCCCGCGGTGCCGTGGGACCGGGCGATTTCAGCGGTAGTCTGGCTCGCCGTGTACCTCAAGAGTCTGACGCTGAAGGGCTTCAAGTCCTTCGCCTCGCCGACGACTCTTCGTTTCGAGCCGGGCATCACCGCGGTCGTCGGCCCCAACGGCTCGGGCAAGTCCAACGTGGTCGATGCCCTGGCGTGGGTGATGGGGGAGCAGGGAGCCAAAACCCTGCGCGGCGGAAAGATGGAAGACGTCATCTTCGCGGGCACGTCGTCGCGAGCCCCCCTGGGGCGGGCCGAGGTCACCGTCACCATCGACAATTCCGACAACGCGCTGCCGATCGAGTACTCCGAGGTGTCGATCACCCGGCGGATGTTCCGCGACGGCGCCAGCGAATACGAAATCAACGGCAGCAGTTGCCGTTTGATGGACGTGCAGGAGCTGCTGAGCGACTCGGGCATCGGCCGCGAGATGCATGTGATCGTCGGGCAGGGCAAGCTCGACGAGATCCTGCAGTCGCGCCCGGAAGATCGCCGCGCGTTCATCGAAGAGGCCGCGGGCGTGCTCAAGCACCGCAAGCGGAAAGAAAAGGCACTCCGCAAACTCGACGCGATGCAAGCGAACCTGGCCCGGCTCACCGACCTGACCACCGAGCTGCGACGCCAACTCAAACCGTTGGGCCGCCAGGCCGAGGTGGCCCGCCGCGCTCAGACGATCCAGGCCGACCTGCGCGACGCCCGATTGCGGTTGGCCGCCGACGACCTGGTCAACCGGCACACCGAGCGGGACGCGATCTTCGAGGCCGAGGCCGCGATGCGGCGCGAGCACGACGAGGCCGCCGCCCGCCTGGCGGTGGCGGCCGAGGAGCTGACCACCCACGAGAGCGCGCTGGCCGAGCTGTCGGTGCGCGCCGAGAGCGTCCAGCACACCTGGTTCGGGTTGTCGGCGCTGGCCGAACGGGTCGGCGCCACCGTGCGCATCGCCGGCGAACGTGCTCAGTACCTCGACATCGAGCCCGTGTCGACCGGCGACACCGATCCCGACGCGCTGGAAGCCGAGGCCGAGCAGGTGGCGGTCGCCGAGCAACAGCTGTTCGCCGAGCTTGCCGAGGCGCGCACCCGGCTGGACGCCGCGCGTGCGGAGTTGGCCAACCGCGAGCGTGCAGCCGCCGAGGCCGACCGCGCGCACATGGCCGCCGTCCGGGCCGAGGCGGACCGGCGGGAAGGCCTGGCCCGGCTGGCCGGTCAGGTCGAGACGATGCGGGCGCGTGTCGAATCGATCGACGACAGCGTTGCGCGGCTGTCCGAGCGCATCGAAGAAGGAGCCGCCCGGGTGGAGCAGACCCGGGCGGAGTTCGAAACCGTGCAGGGCCGCGTCGGCGAGCTGGACCAGGGCGAGGTCGGCCTCGACGAACATCACGAGCGCACCGTCGCGGCGATGCGGCTGGCCGACGCTCGCGTCGCCGAACTGCAGGGCGCCGAGCGAGAAGCCGAGCGCCGGGTGGCGTCGCTGCGGGCCCGCATCGATGCGCTCTCGGTAAGCCTGGAGCGCAAGGACGGCGCGGCATGGCTTACCCAAAATCACAGCGGCCCAGGTCTTTTCGGGACAATCGCCAACCTGGTCAAGGTCCGGCGGGGATATGAGGCGGCGTTGGCGGCGGTACTCGGTTCGGCGGCCGACGCGCTGGCCGCCGAAAGTTTCAGCGCGGCCCGCTCGGCGGTCGCGGCGCTCAAGCAGGCCGACGGCGGCCGCGCCGCGCTGGTGTTGGGCGACTGGCCGGCCGGCCAACCGGCTCCGCTCGACGGGCTGCCCGTCGGTGCGCTGTGGGCGCTCGACCTGGTCGAGGCCCCGCAGCGGCTGCGCGGCGCCATGGTCGCCATGCTGTCCGGCGTTGCGGTGGTCGACGATCTGGGCCAGGCGCTGGACCTGGTGGCGTCGCGCCCGCGGCTGCGCGCGGTCACCCTCGATGGCGACGTGGTGGGCGCCGGCTGGGTCAGCGGCGGATCCGACCGCAAGGTGTCCACGCTGGAGTTGATCTCCGAGATCGACAAGGCGAGCAGCGAGCTGGCCGCCGCGGAGACGCAGGTGGCCGAGTTGACGGCGGCGCTGGCCGGCGCGCTGGCCGAGCAGTCGTCGCGTCAGGACTCGGCCGAGCAGGCGTTGGCCGCGCTCAACGAATCCGACACCACGATCTCGGCGATGTATGAGCAGCTGGGCCGGCTCGGGCAGGAATCCCGGGGCGCCGAGGACGAGTGGACCAGGTTGGTGCGGCAGCGCCAGGAGCTGGAAGCCGGGCGCGCCCAGACCCTCGAAGAGGTCACCGAGCTCGAAACCCGGCTGCGCAACGCGCAGGAGACCGAGCAGGTGGGCGGGGGTGAGCCCAGCCACGCGGAGGTGCGTCAGCGCATCGCCGCGGAGGCCGATGCCGCCCGCGGCGTCGAAGTCGAGGCGCGGCTGTCGGTGCGCACCGCCGAGGAACGGGCCAACGCGGTGCGGGGCCGGGCCGATTCGTTGCGCCGCGCGGCCGCCGCCGAACGCGAGGCGCGGCTGCGTGCCCAGCAGGCGCACGCCGCCCGGCTGCGGGCGGCGGCGGTGGCCGCCGCGGTGGCCGACGCGGGGCGATCGCTTGCGGCGCGGTTGGGCGGCGTCGTGGCGGCGGCGTCGCAGATCCGCGACGAGCTCGCCGCCGAACGTCAGGAGCGGACGGCCGCGATGGCGGGCGTGCGCGGCGAAGTGAACACGCTCAACGCCCGGGTGGCGGCGCTCACCGATTCGCTGCACCGCGACGAGGTGGCCAACGCCCAGGTGGCCATGCGCATCGAGCAGCTCGAGCAGATGGTGCTCGAGCAGTTCGGAATGGCGCCCCCGGACCTGATCGCCGAGTACGGACCGCAGGTGGGGCTGCCGCCCACCGAGCTCGAGATGGCCGAATTCGAGCAGGCCCGCGAGCGCGGCGAGCAGGTGACCATGCCCGCCCCGATGCCGTATGACCGGCCGACCCAGGAACGCCGCGCCAAGCGGGCCGAACGCGAGTTGGCCGAATTGGGCAGGGTCAATCCGCTGGCCCTGGAAGAGTTTGCTGCGCTCGAGGAACGCTACAACTTCCTGTCCACCCAACTCGAGGATGTCAAGGGCGCCCGTCAGGATCTGCTGGGCGTCGTCGCCGAGGTCGACGCTCGCATCCTGCAGGTGTTCGCCGACGCCTTCGCCGATGTGGAGCGCGAATTCCGCGAGGTGTTCACGGTCCTGTTCCCCGGCGGTGAGGGCCGGCTGCGGCTCACCAACCCCGAGGACATGCTGACCACCGGCATCGAGGTGGAGGCCCGCCCGCCGGGCAAGAAGGTCACCCGGTTGTCTTTGCTGTCGGGCGGTGAGAAAGCGCTGACCGCGGTGGCGATGTTGGTGGCGATCTTCCGTGCCCGCCCGTCGCCGTTCTACATCATGGACGAGGTCGAGGCCGCGCTCGACGACACCAACCTGCGCCGCCTGATCAGCCTGTTCGAGCTGCTGCGGGCCCGCTCACAACTCCTGATCATCACGCACCAGAAGCCGACCATGGAGGTCGCCGACGCGCTGTACGGCGTGACCATGCAGGGCGACGGCATCACCGCGGTGATCTCCCAGCGCATGCGCGGCCAGCAGGTCGAGCAGCTCGTCGGCAATCCGTCCTAGCCGTCCTGCGCTTCAACCCCGCGGCTCGGGCCGTTGCTGTGCCCCTGAAAGAATGTCGACGTGTCGCAAGGTCTTTGGATCGCCATCGCCGTCTTAGGCGTTATAGCCGCCCTGGTTCTCATCGCCGCGCTGGTCGTGGGCCTGCGGCGGTACCGCCGCAGGCCCACGACCAGCGCGGCGATGAGAACCAGGGCGGCTATAACGCCTAAGACGGCGATGGCGATCCAAAGACCTTGCGACACGTCGACATTCTTTCAGGGGCACAGCAACGGCCCGAGCCGCGGGGTTGAAGCGCAGGACGGCTAGGACGGATTGCCGACGAGCTGCTCGACCTGCTGGCCGCGCATGCGCTGGGAGATCACCGCGGTGATGCCGTCGCCCTGCATGGTCACGCCGTACAGCGCGTCGGCGACCTCCATGGTCGGCTTCTGGTGCGTGATGATCAGGAGTTGTGAGCGGGCCCGCAGCAGCTCGAACAGGCTGATCAGGCGGCGCAGGTTGGTGTCGTCGAGCGCGGCCTCGACCTCGTCCATGATGTAGAACGGCGACGGGCGGGCACGGAAGATCGCCACCAACATCGCCACCGCGGTCAGCGCTTTCTCACCGCCCGACAGCAAAGACAACCGGGTGACCTTCTTGCCCGGCGGGCGGGCCTCCACCTCGATGCCGGTGGTCAGCATGTCCTCGGGGTTGGTGAGCCGCAGCCGGCCCTCACCGCCGGGGAACAGGACCGTGAACACCTCGCGGAATTCGCGCTCCACATCGGCGAAGGCGTCGGCGAACACCTGCAGGATGCGAGCGTCGACCTCGGCGACGACGCCCAGCAGATCCTGACGGGCGCCCTTGACATCCTCGAGTTGGGTGGACAGGAAGTTGTAGCGTTCCTCGAGCGCAGCAAACTCTTCCAGGGCCAGCGGATTGACCCTGCCCAATTCGGCCAACTCGCGTTCGGCCCGCTTGGCGCGGCGTTCCTGGGTCGGCCGGTCATACGGCATCGGGGCGGGCATGGTCACCTGCTCGCCGCGCTCGCGGGCCTGCTCGAATTCGGCCATCTCGAGCTCGGTGGGCGGCAGCCCCACCTGCGGTCCGTACTCGGCGATCAGGTCCGGGGGCGCCATTCCGAACTGCTCGAGCACCATCTGCTCGAGCTGCTCGATGCGCATGGCCACCTGGGCGTTGGCCACCTCGTCGCGGTGCAGCGAATCGGTGAGCGCCGCCACCCGGGCGTTGAGCGTGTTCACTTCGCCGCGCACGCCCGCCATCGCGGCCGTCCGCTCCTGACGTTCGGCGGCGAGCTCGTCGCGGATCTGCGACGCCGCCGCCACGACGCCGCCCAACCGCGCCGCAAGCGATCGCCCCGCGTCGGCCACCGCGGCGGCCACCGCCGCCGCCCGCAGCCGGGCGGCGTGCGCCTGCTGGGCACGCAGCCGCGCCTCGCGTTCGGCGGCGGCCGCGCGGCGCAACGAATCGGCCCGGCCCCGCACCGCGTTGGCCCGTTCCTCGGCGGTGCGCACCGACAGCCGCGCCTCGACTTCGACGCCGCGGGCGGCATCGGCCTCCGCGGCGATGCGCTGACGCACCTCCGCGTGGCTGGGCTCACCCCCGCCCACCTGCTCGGTCTCCTGCGCGTTGCGCAGCCGGGTTTCGAGCTCGGTGACCTCTTCGAGGGTCTGGGCGCGCCCGGCTTCCAGCTCCTGGCGCTGCCGCACCAACCTGGTCCACTCGTCCTCGGCGCCCCGGGATTCCTGCCCGAGCCGGCCCAGCTGCTCATACATCGCCGAGATCGTGGTGTCGGATTCGTTGAGCGCGGCCAACGCCTGCTCGGCCGAGTCCTGACGCGACGACTGCTCGGCCAGCGCGCCGGCCAGCGCCGCCGTCAACTCGGCCACCTGCGTCTCCGCGGCGGCCAGCTCGCTGCTCGCCTTGTCGATCTCGGAGATCAACTCCAGCGTGGACACCTTGCGGTCGGATCCGCCGCTGACCCAGCCGGCGCCCACCACGTCGCCATCGAGGGTGACCGCGCGCAGCCGCGGGCGCGACGCCACCAGGTCCAGCGCCTGGCCCAGATCGTCGACCACCGCAACGCCGGACAGCATGGCGACCATGGCGCCGCGCAGCCGCTGCGGGGCCTCGACCAGGTCGAGCGCCCACAGCGCACCGACGGGCAGCCCGTCGAGCGGAGCCGGTTGGCCGGCCGGCCAGTCGCCCAACACCAGCGCGGCGCGGCCGCCGTCGGCCTGCTTGAGCGCCGCGACCGCCGAGCGGGCCGCGCTGAAACTTTCGGCGGCCAGCGCGTCGGCCGCCGAACCGAGTACCGCCGCCAACGCCGCCTCATATCCCCGCCGGACCTTGACCAGGTTGGCGATTGTCCCGAAAAGACCTGGGCCGCTGTGATTTTGGGTAAGCCATGCCGCGCCGTCCTTGCGCTCCAGGCTTACCGAGAGCGCATCGATGCGGGCCCGCAGCGACGCCACCCGGCGCTCGGCTTCTCGCTCGGCGCCCTGCAGTTCGGCGACGCGAGCGTCGGCCAGCCGCATCGCCGCGACGGTGCGCTCGTGATGTTCGTCGAGGCCGACCTCGCCCTGGTCCAGCTCGCCGACGCGGCCCTGCACGGTTTCGAACTCCGCCCGGGTCTGCTCCACCCGGGCGGCTCCTTCTTCGATGCGCTCGGACAGCCGCGCAACGCTGTCGTCGATCGATTCGACACGCGCCCGCATCGTCTCGACCTGACCGGCCAGCCGGGCCAGGCCTTCCCGCCGGTCCGCCTCGGCCCGGACGGCGGCCATGTGCGCGCGGTCGGCCTCGGCGGCTGCACGCTCGCGGTTGGCCAACTCCGCACGCGCGGCGTCCAGCCGGGTGCGCGCCTCGGCAAGCTCGGCGAACAGCTGTTGCTCGGCGACCGCCACCTGCTCGGCCTCGGCTTCCAGCGCGTCGGGATCGGTGTCGCCGGTCGACACGGGCTCGATGTCGAGGTACTGAGCACGTTCGCCGGCGATGCGCACGGTGGCGCCGACCCGTTCGGCCAGCGCCGACAACCCGAACCAGGTGTGCTGGACGCTCTCGGCGCGCACCGACAGCTCGGCCAGCGCGCTCTCGTGGGTGGTCAGCTCCTCGGCCGCCACCGCCAGGCGGGCGGCGGCCTCGTCGTGCTCGCGCCGCATCGCGGCCTCGGCCTCGAAGATCGCGTCCCGCTCGGTGTGCCGGTTGACCAGGTCGTCGGCGGCCAACCGCAATCGGGCGTCGCGCAGGTCGGCCTGGATCGTCTGAGCGCGGCGGGCCACCTCGGCCTGGCGGCCCAACGGTTTGAGTTGGCGTCGCAGCTCGGTGGTCAGGTCGGTGAGCCGGGCCAGGTTCGCTTGCATCGCGTCGAGTTTGCGGAGTGCCTTTTCTTTCCGCTTGCGGTGCTTGAGCACGCCCGCGGCCTCTTCGATGAACGCGCGGCGATCTTCCGGGCGCGACTGCAGGATCTCGTCGAGCTTGCCCTGCCCGACGATCACATGCATCTCGCGGCCGATGCCCGAGTCGCTCAGCAGCTCCTGCACGTCCATCAAACGGCAACTGCTGCCGTTGATTTCGTATTCGCTGGCGCCGTCGCGGAACATCCGCCGGGTGATCGACACCTCGGAGTACTCGATCGGCAGCGCGTTGTCGGAATTGTCGATGGTGACGGTGACCTCGGCCCGCCCCAGGGGGGCTCGCGACGACGTGCCCGCGAAGATGACGTCTTCCATCTTTCCGCCGCGCAGGGTTTTGGCTCCCTGCTCCCCCATCACCCACGCCAGGGCATCGACCACGTTGGACTTGCCCGAGCCGTTGGGGCCGACGACCGCGGTGATGCCCGGCTCGAAACGAAGAGTCGTCGGCGAGGCGAAGGACTTGAAGCCCTTCAGCGTCAGACTCTTGAGGTACACGGCGAGCCAGACTACCGCTGAAATCGCCCGGTCCCACGGCACCGCGGGGTGTCGCAACGTCCGAAATATGCCTGGATGTAACCGGCCCGACGCATTGGCCACAGTGGTCACATCAGTCACTGCGGGAAGGTCGACGTTGCGCGTCGAAATGCGATAGCGCGGGCGATATCACGTTCACACTTGGATCATGCCGAGTCTTGGCGGTGCCCATGTGGCTGGTGTGACTCGCCAGGCTCACCGTCAGCGCTCGACGAAACCCTCGAACCGCTCCTGCGAGGGTGACCAATCGGCGACGACCTTGTCGACGCGGCCCGGCCGCGACGGCCACGCGGCGCCACCTTCCAGCAGATGCAGCAGCTTTTCGCCCGCCTGGCGCGGCCCTTGCGCGACCACCCGCACCCGGCCGTCGTCCTGGTTGGCCGCGTAGCCCGTCAGGCCCAGCTCCAGCGCCCGACAGCGAGTCCACCAACGGAATCCCACGCCCTGGACGTTGCCGTGCACCCAAGCGGTCAGCCGGGCGTCAGGATCCGACATTTCTGGCCTCCGAGGCGACCTCGAAATTGACCTCGGTGCCGGACTTCAACGTGCGCCCCACGGTGCAGACCAGGTCGATTGCCCGGTCGACGACCGCCAGCAGCCGTTGCTTTTCCTCCTCGGACAGGCCGGACAGGTCGAGCTCAAGGGTCTCCTGCAGCAGCGGATAGCGTTCCTGGTCGCGGTCGGCGTCTCCGGACACCCTGATCACCGCTTTGTAGTCATCCCCGAGCCGGCGGGCCAACGGCTGATCGCTGGACATTCCGCTGCATGCGGCCAGCGCGATCTTCATCAACTCGCCGGGGGTGAACACGCCTTCGACATCCTCGGAGCCGACCAAGACCTGCGCGCCTCGCGAGCTGTAGCCGCTGTAGCGGCGTGTCCCGGTGCGTTCGACCCACAATTCCGTCATCTGCGCTCCTGTGCTCACCGAACTATCAGCGACAACAACTTCTTACCCAGAGATATTGCCGCCGAATCGTTTTGGCAGGAGACGACAACCGACGGGTCGACCCGTCGCAGTTCGCGCTCGAACACGTCGCGCAGCGTGGAGGTCGCGGCCGGACATCCATCGCAGGCTCCCGACATCCGCACCGTCACGTGGGGGCCGTCCACCGAGACCAGCTCAATCGACCCGCCGTGCGAGGCGGCCAGTGCACCAACCGGCCCGGCAAGCAGTTCTGCGGCAACAGTTTCCAACGCCGAAGCAGACGATGCGTCGACGGCCCAGCCTTCCGGATTCAGCAGCGCCTCGCCGAGCGCGGCACGAATCTCGTCGCCCAGTTCACGCCAACTGCCTGCCGCACTAATCGTGATCAGGATGTCGGTGGCGCCCACCACCAGCTCATCGATCACCCCGCTGTCCAGCAGGGCACCCAGCCTGCCCGGGGCGCGCCGGACAGTGCCGCGCGGCGGCAGCCGATCGGCTGGAACCACCCAGCGCAGCTGCGCGGGAATCGCGGTGGCCGTGGCGTGGATCGGAATCATGCGCCCAAGCCGACTGCGATTGACCGGGCGGCGAACGCCATCGCCCAGGCCAGGACGAACATGTAGCACCACGCGAACGCCGGCCACCGCCATGAGTTGGTTTCCCGGCGCATCACCGCGACGGTCGACATGCATTGCAGCGCAAAGACGAAATACACCATCAGCGCGATGACGGTCGGCGCGGTGAACACCCGACGACCCTCGTCGTCGGCCATGCTGACCAGTGCTTCATGCGGATCGTCGGGGCTCGTCGCCGCCGACACCTGGCCGAGGGTGGACACGAAAACTTCGCGCGCCGAAAACGATCCGAGCAGGGCGACGTTGATGTGCCAATCGAAACCGAGGGGTGCGAACACGGGCCCGATCGCCTTTCCGACATCGGCGGCGTAGCTGTGGTCCATCACGAAGGCCGTGGCATCCGTCGTGGACATGTGCGCGGTCTCCGCCGCGCGCGCGGGCAGATTGAGCAACACCCACAGCACCAAAGATGTGCCCAGGATGATGGTTCCGGCCTTGCGTAAGAACACCTTTGCCGAATCCCACATCGTGATGAGCACGCTTTTCGGCGACGGGAAGCGGTACGGGGGCAGCTCCATCGTGAACGGCAGCAGGTCGCTGCGCAGGATGGTCGACTTGAACACCGACGCGGCGATCAGCGCCGAGGTACCGCCGCCCAGATACAGCGCGAACATCGCGACACCCTGCGCGCTCAGGCCGCCCCAACGCGTCTGCGGCGACACCAGCAGCCCAACCAGCAGGGTGAACACCGGAAGCCGGGCCGAGCAGGTCATCAAGGGCGCGGTGATGATGGTGGCGATTCTGTCGCGCGACGACGGCAACGTCCGGGTGGCCATGATCCCCGGAATCGCACAGGCGAACGACGACAGCATCGCCACGAAGGCGCGGCCTTCCAATCCCGTCGCCGCCATCACCCGGTCCATCAGAAACGCGGCCCGCGACATGTAGCCGACGTTCTCCAGCAGGGCAATCAGCAAGAACAGCAACACAATCTGCGGGATGAACTGCAGCACCGTTCCGACGCCGCCGATCAGCCCCTGGCCGAGCAGGCCGCGTACGACGTAGTTGCCGACGTGATCGCTGACCGCTCCGCCCAGCCAGCCCAGCCCCCGACCCACCCATTCCTGCAGCGGCGCCGCGACGGTGAAGACGACCTGAAAGAAGCAGAACATCACCGTGAAGAAGATGGCGGTGCCCCACAGCGGGTGCAGCACCACCGCGTCGATACCCCGCGTGCGCCGATCCGGTTGTGGCGCAACATAACCGGCCGCATCCAGCACCGAGCGACCCCAGGCCCCGACGGCGTCGTTGTCAGACGGCGGCAGGATCGGGGGCCGTTGCCATCGATCGAAGGAGGCAAGTTCGCCGCGCATGGTGTCGATGCCGACGCCACGGTTGGCGACCACCGCGACAACCGGGATGCCCAGCGCCGTCGACAGGGCATCGACGTCGATGCCGCCGCCGCGTGCGGTCAATTCGTCGGTCATGCTCAGCGCCAGCAGGCAGGGCAGGTCGAGCCGCAGCACCTGGGCCACCAGCAGGATGGACCGGTGCAGCGTGGTGGCGTCTGCCACCAATACGATCGCGTCGGGCCCGCCGGCATCGCCGATCTCGCCGGCCAGCAGGTCGGCCACCACCTGCTCGTCCGGGCTGATCGGGTCGAGGCTGTAGGTGCCGGGCAGATCCTGCACGGCGACCTCGACGTCGCCGGCCTTGGCGACGCCGACGCTGAGCCCGACGGTAACGCCGGGATAGTTGGCAATCTTGGCGCGCAGTCCGGTCAGGTGGTTGAAGATCGACGTCTTGCCCGCGTTGGGACTGCCTACCAGCGCGATGCGCGCCATGCCCGCGACTGCGACCGCGCCGCCGCCGTCGTCGTGGCAGGCCGTCACGCGTGGCTCCGCGGTTCGATCTCGATCAACCGCGCCTCGCGCCGGCGTAGGCACAGCTCGGTGTCCTGAACGCGGTAGATGGTCGGGTCACCCAACGGGGCCCGCCGAATGACCTCGACCTCGGACGCAGGCCGAAAACCCAGCTGCCGAAGCCGCCCCGCCAACACCGCCGATGCCTCCGGCATCATGCCCACGATCCTGGCCCGCTCCCCCGGTGCCAGCTGGGCCAGCACGGTCGGCGAACCCGCTGGGTCGCTGCGCGAGCGCGGGAGATTCATCAGGCCAAGGATAACCGCGCCGAGTGAGGATAACCTCACCTTTCTTAACGAGTCTTAAGCGCTACGCGGGCGCGGCTGACATTTCGGGCAGTAGAACGACGAGCGGTTCATGAACTTCTCACGGCGAATCACCGCGCCACACCGCCGGCAGCTTTCACCCTCGCGGCCGTAGGCGTCCAGGGACCGGTCGAAGTAGCCGGACTCGCCGTTGACGTTCACATACAGCGAGTCGAACGAGGTCCCGCCCTTGGCCAGGGCATCGCGCATCACGTCGGCGGCGGCGTCCAGAACTGCGGTCAGCTGGCGGCGGCTCAGCGTGGCCGCGACACGAAAGCCGTTGACCTTGGCCCGCCACAGCGCCTCGTCGGCATAGATGTTGCCGATGCCCGACACCACCTGCTGATCAAGCAGCTGGCGCTTGATCTCAGAATGTTTGCCGCGCAACACTTTCACCACGGCATCGACGTCGTAGCGGGGGTCAAGCGGGTCACGCGCGAGATGGGCCACCGGCTCCGGAACCACGCTGCCGTCCACGTCGACGAGGTCGGCAAGCATCCATCCTCCGAACGTCCGCTGGTCGGCGAAGCTGAGCACGGTTCCGTCGTCGAGCAGCGCGGAGATGCGAACGTGGTCGGCGCGCGGCACTTCACCCAGCAGCATCTGCCCGCTCATGCCCAGGTGAACCACCAGCGCCGCATCCCCGTCGAGCAGCAGCCATAGGTACTTACCGCGCCGGTCGGTCCCGATGATCCGGGCGTCCAGCAGCTGCGCCGTGAGGTCGGCGGGCCCCGCCTCGTGGCGGCGCACCGCGCGGGGGTGGTGCACCCGCACCGCGGTGATCGTCTTGCCCACTACGTGGGCCTGCAAGCCGCGGCGCACCACCTCGACTTCGGGCAGTTCGGGCATCTAGACGGACGTTTTCCCCGCGGTGTCCAGCACTTCGCGCGCTTCCAGCGTCTTCCAGGTCGCGGCGGCCGCCTTCTGCTCGGCCTCCTTCTTGGAGCGCCCCACACCCGAGCCGTACTCGGTTTGCATCACGACCACGATCGCGGTGAATTCCTTGTCATGGTCGGGACCGGTGGAGGTGACGACGCAGGACGGCGCACCCAGGCCGCGCGCGGCGGCCAGCGCCTGCAGGCCGGTCTTCCCGTCCAGCCCGGCCCCCAGCGAGGGTGAGGCGTCCAACAGGCCGCCGAACAACCGCAGGATCACCTCGCGCGACCCCGCGATGCCGCGCTCAATTGAGACCGCGCCCAGCAGCGATTCCATGCCGTCGGCGAGGATGCTCGACTTGTCGGCCCCGCCGGTGTTCGCCTCGCCTCGTCCCAATAGCAGGTGAACCCCGAGGCCGCCTTCACACAGGCCGCGCGCGACTTCGGCCAGCGCCTGCGTATTGACGACGCTGGCGCGCAGTTTGGCCAGGTCACCCTCCGAACGGTCGGGGTGGCGGTGGTACAGCTCGTCGGTGACGGTGAGGCCGAGGACGGCGTCACCGAGAAACTCCAAACGCTCGTTGGTCGGCAGCCCGCCGTTCTCGTAGGCATAGCTGCGATGGGTCACCGCCAGCTGTAGCAGCTCCTCGGGCAGGTCGACACCGAGAGCGTCGAGCAGGGCTTGTCGTGACGTCACTGATCACCCCGGGGTTCGTCGGGCTCGGCAGGCAGCATGCCAGCCAACTTCGCCCACCGCGGATCGATGGCAGCATGCTGATGACCTGGCTCGTCGGCCAGCACCACACCGCACTGCGGGCAGAGTCCGGGGCAATCCGGCCGGCACACCGGCGCGAACGGGAGCTCGAGTCCCACGGCGTCGATGACGGACTGCTCGAGGTCGATCCTGTCGTCGACCACCCGACCGACTTCGTCTTCCTCGGTGGTCGCCTCGGTTGCGCTGTCCGGGTAGGCGAACAGCTCGGTCAACGCCACCTGAACGTGGCCGTCGACCGGAGCCAGGCAACGGACGCATTCACCCACGGTGGGCCCGGCCACCGTTCCGGTGACCAGCACGCCTTCCGATACCGATTCGACCCGCAGGTCGAGATCCAACGGAGCACCCTGCGCGATCGCGATCATGTCCAGTCCGATGCGCGCAGGGCTGGCCACGGTGTTGCGCAGGGTCACCATCGAACCCGGACGCCGCCCGAGCCGGGTGACGTCGATGGACATCGGGGAGGCCGAGCGGTGCTGCGCTGTGCTGCTGTGTTGCCGCGCCATAGAAGAAATATTACGGCGCCGGTCAGCCAAAGCCACGGCGCCGTGGATCAGCGCACGGCTACCCAGCGTCAGCGCGTGGCGTAGTCGTGCGTGCCTGCGGCCGTCCGGAGTTGATGGCGACCGCGGCCCACCGAACGCAGCGTGCCGTTGAGGAACTCCTCGAACTCGGCGAGTTTGTTGTCGACGTAGATGTCGCATTCCCCACGCAACCGGTCCGACTCGGCGTGCGCGGTGTCGATAAGACGTGTGGATTCGGCGTTGGCCGCCTGCACCACCTCGTTCTGCGACACCAGGCGCTGCTGCTCCTTGATGCCCTCTTGCACGGCCTTCTCGTAGGCGATGTTGCCGTTTTCGATCAGCCGGTCGGCCTCGGCCTGAGCGCGGCCGACGCTGGCCTCGTACTCGCGCTTGGCCGCGGTCGCGATGCGAATCGACTCCTCGCGGGCGTCGGCGACCATGCGCTCGCTGTGCTGGCGGGCCTCGTTCACCATCCGGTCGGCCTGTGCCTTCGCGTCCGAAAGCAGCCGATCGGCCTCGGCACGGGAGTGGTTGAGCATCGACTCCGACTCGGTCGTCGCCGAGGACACCATGGATTCGGCGTGCGTCTTGGCGTCATGCAGCATCGAATCGCGCGCATCCAGGACGTCCTGGGCGTCATCCAGTTCGCCCGGGATCGCATCCTTGATGTCGTCGATCAGTTCCAGCACGTCACCGCGAGGCACCACACAGCCGGCAGTCATGGGCACACCGCGGGCTTCCTCGACAATGGCGCCCAATTCGTCCAGCGCCTCAAAGACTCGGTACACGGCCATACCCTCCTGGCATCTTAAAAAGATCCTGTAGTTACCAGTGTGCCTGGTGTTACGTCTGTGACAGCGGTGGCGACGCCGGTGTGTCGGGCTTTGACTGACACGCGGCGGCAAATCGCGGCACAATCGCTCATTCTTCCAGGACTTCTGCATCGCCGCAGGCCCCGGCCGGTCAGACCGCGAGCCGATGCCGCCACCCGTGGCATCCCCGTGGCATCGGCCGATCGAGCCAACCCATCGCGATACCCTGAGCCGGTGAACGCGACTATCGACAGAGATAACCGCAACGCAAGTCCGCCGACGCTCTATATATTTCCGCACGCCGGTGGGGCCGCGACCTTTTATGTCCCCTTTGCCAAGGCGTTCTCCACGGATATCAAGCGGATTGCCGTGCAATACCCCGGCCGTCGCGATCGCGGTCTGACAGAGCTCGACAGCATTCCCGAGCTGGCCGAAGAAATCTTTGCCATGATGGCACCCTCAGCCAAAGCCGGAGGTCAGGTGGCGTTTTTCGGTCACAGCATGGGCGGGTTGGTGGCCTTCGAAGTGGCGCTGAGATTCCAATCGGCCGGATTTCCCATTGCCGCGCTTTTCGTATCGTCCTGCGCGGCGCCGGGTCATATCCGATACAAGGAATTGCAAGGATCGGACAACGACATATTGAACTTGGTCGCCCAGGTCACTGACACGAATCCCGAGCATCTGGCAAATGACGCATTCGCCCAGAGCATCCTGCCCACCTTGCAAAGCGTGCGGGCGATTGCGGGTTACGACCGCCCACCCGAAGTGACGGTGGGATGCCCGATCCACGGGTACGTCGGGGACAACGACATCATCGTCGCCGAAGAGAACATGCTGGCCTGGTCCGACCGCACCACCGAAGAGTTCTCCATCCGGGTGTTCCCGGGGGACCATTTCTACCTCAACAGCAATTTGCCAGAACTGGTGAAGGAAATCGAGGAAACGACCCTCGATCGATGCCGCGGAAGTTAGCTGACCGGACGCGCATCGGATGATCCGATTTTCCGCGGCGGCGTCCGGTCCCCGGTGATCCCCTGCCCGCAGGGCGGCATGCGGCGCCCCCGGCGAGACCGCTTCCCGACGGGTGTCGACCGTCCGCGCGAAAATGGTGCGCTGGTCCCAGAACGGTCGGGCTTCGCCCTCCGCCCAGCTAGTTTCACTCTGCTATCACCCGCCAGCACCGCACCACTAGCACCAAATATCACTTTTGTCCCCCAGGCCGTTGACCTGCAGTGATGCGCGGCGTGGGTCCCAGCAGCCGACATATGCCACGACTCCACGAGTTGGATGGCTTACAAATTCTGTGGATTTCGTAAATACCCTCACGTGCCCGCCGAAGATTGCATACGTTGCTTTTTAGAGACGGGTGGTCGGGGTGGCAATCGTCGCGGCTCACGGCCATCCGGCTCTTGTGCGCCGACGTTTCCAACTAGCAGCTGCCTTGTGCCGGGGGGCTCCGACAGGGCCTGCTAAAGCCGCTCGTGGGGCGGCAACTAGGCGCGCGCACATAGCGCCGACCGCCAAACGGGAAGGTAAAGCATTGCGGGTGAGCCCCTCTACTGTTCCCTGTTTGCTAAAGCAGCCTGCAGACCACCGCTTCGAGGCGGTGGCATTCGCGTGGATGCACCTTGACCAAGCCCTGGTGGAGTTTGCTGGTCCGGTGACGTCCACCCGGCTGGGCGTAGCGCCATGACGTCAGGCATCCAGAGCGAGGCCGACCTTCGGCACTGGCTGGTCGACTATCTGGTGACGAACATCGGCCGCACGCCGGACGAGGTTGACCCAGACCTGTCGCTGGCCGATCTCGGCGTGAGCTCCCGCGAGTCCGTCGTGTTGTCCGGCGAGTTATCGCAGTTGCTGGGCAGGCCGGTATCCCCGATCGAGTTCTGGGAACACCCGACCATCAACGCGCTGGCCGCTTACCTGACCGCGCCCGCTCCCGACCAGGACGCGGCCGCCGCGCTCAATCGCCCGGCACATAGCTCGCTCGACGAGCCCATCGCCGTCATCGGGATGGGATGTCGCTTCCCCGGTGGAATCTCGAGTCCGGACGCGTTGTGGCAGTTCCTGGTTGATCGCGGTTGCTCGATCGGCGAGGTGCCGGCCGAACGGTGGCTGCCGTTCGAAAACGGCTCGCCAGAGGCCGCGGCGGCATTGGCACGCACCACGCGCTGGGGCTCGTATCTGTCTGACATCGACGCCTTCGATGCGGAGTTTTTCGAGATCGCCGCAAGCGAGGCAGCCAAGATGGACCCGCAGCAGCGTCTGCTGCTGGAAGTCGCCTGGGAAGCCCTGGAGCACGCCGGAATTCCGCCGAACTCGCTGCGTCGGTCGCAGACCGGAGTCTTCGCCGGGTCATGCGGGACCGAATACGGCTTCCTTGGGGCCGGCGACATCGCCCAGGTGGACGCCTGGAACAACACGGGCGGCGCGATGAGCATCATCGCCAATCGCCTCTCGTATTTCCTTGACCTGCGCGGCCCGTCGGTGGCGGTGGATACCGCCTGTTCGTCGTCGTTGGTGGCCATTCACCTGGCCTGCCAAAGCCTTCGCACCCAGGACTCGCACCTGGCCATCGCGGCCGGGGTGAACGTGTTGTTGTCCCCGGCGGTATTTCGCGGTTTCGACCAAGCCGGCGCGTTGTCGCCGACCGGTAGGTGCCGCGCGTTCGATGCGGCGGCCGACGGCTTTGTGCGCGGTGAGGGCGCCGGGGTGGTGGTACTCAAACGGTTGACGGACGCGCAGCGCGACGGCGACCGGGTGCTCGCGGTGATCTGCGGCTCGGCAATCAATCAGGACGGCCGCTCCAACGGACTGATGGCCCCCAACCCGGCGGCGCAAATGGCGGTGCTACGCGCCGCCTACGCCAACGCCGGGATGCAGCCGAACGAGGTCGACTACGTCGAAACCCACGGCACCGGAACGCTGCTGGGCGATCCGATCGAAGCCCGCGCCCTTGGCACGGTGCTGGGTCGCGGACGTTCCGAGGATTCCCCGCTGCTGATCGGCGCACTCAAGACGAACATCGGCCACACCGAGGCGGCAGCCGGGATCGCGGGCTTCATCAAGGCGGTGCTGGCGTTGCAGCGCGGCCAGATTCCGCCGAATCAGCGCTTCGAAAGCCCGAACCCACACATTCCTTTTGACGACTTGCGAATGAAGGTCGTTGACACACACATTGACTGGCCGCAGACGCGGCATCCGCGCCGGGCCGGAGTTTCCTCGTTCGGATTCGGCGGCACCAACGCGCATGTGGTGCTCGAGCAGGGTCAGGAAGTGATCCCGCCGCCGCGAGTCACCCCCGATCCGGATGTGTCGACCTTGGTGGTGGCGGGCAGGACACCGCGACGGGTGGCCGCGACGGCGTCGGCGCTCGCCGAATGGATGGAAGGCGCCGGGGCCGAGGTGGCCCTGCCCGACGTGGCGCACACGCTCAACCATCACCGTGCCCGGCAATCGAAGTTCGGCACGGTGGTCGCCCGTGAGCGCGCCCAGGCGGTGGCCGGATTACGCGCCCTGGCCGCCGGCCAGCACGCCCCCGGCGTAGTGGGCCCGCAGGAGAGCGACGAGGCAGGGTCGGGCACGGTATTCGTCTACTCGGGCCGCGGTTCACAGTGGGCCGGTATGGGTCGCCAATTGCTGGCCGACGAACCGGCGTTCGCCGAGGCGGTCGCCGACCTGGAGCCGGTGTTCGTCGAGCAGGCAGGATTCTCGCTGCACGATGTGCTGGCCAACGGCAAGGAACTAGTCGGCATCGAGCAGATCCAGCTCGGCCTGATCGGGATGCAGCTGACGCTGACCGCGCTGTGGCGCTCCTACGGCGTGCAGCCCGACGTGGTGATCGGACACTCGATGGGCGAGGTGGCCGCCGCGGTGGTGGCCGGGGCACTCACGCCCGCCGAGGGATTGCGGGTGACCGCTACCCGCTCGCGGTTGATGGCACCGCTGTCCGGACAGGGCGGGATGGCGCTGCTGGGGCTGGATGTGGCCGCGACCGAGACGCTGATCGCCGAGTACCCGCAGGTGACGCTGGGCATCTACAACTCGCCGCGGCAAACCGTGATCTCCGGACCCACGGAGCAAATCGACCAGCTGATCGCCAGGGCGCGTAGCCACAACCGGTTCGCCAGCCGGGTCAATATCGAAGTGGCCCCGCACAATCCAGCGATGGACGCGCTGCAGCCGGCGATGCGGGCGGA
The DNA here is from genome assembly GCF_900157365.1 of Mycobacterium numidiamassiliense. GTDB lineage: Bacteria > Actinomycetota > Actinomycetes > Mycobacteriales > Mycobacteriaceae > Mycobacterium > Mycobacterium numidiamassiliense. The sequence goes on from NZ_FUEZ01000003.1 coordinate 73,339, forward strand.
GTTGGCCGATCTGGTTCCGCACACGCCGACCATTCCGATCATCTCCACCACCTACGCCGATCCAAACCGCCATCCGGTGTTCGACGCCGGACACTGGGCCACCAACATGCGCAACCCGGTGCACTTCCAGCAGGCCATCGCCGCCGCCGGAACCGACCACCACACGTTCATCGAGATCAGCGCGCACCCGCTGCTGACCCAGGCCATCGGCGAGACCCTGCACAGCGCCCAGCACGGCAGCAGGTACACGAACGTCGGCACCCTGCAGCGCAATACCGACGACACCATCTCCTTCCGCACCAGCCTGAACACGGTGCACACCGCCAACCCGCCGCAGACGCCGCATCCTCCCGAGCCGCATATCCAGATCCCCACCACTCCGTGGCATCACACCCGGCACTGGATAGGCAACGGGGCGATCGGGTGGCACGCGCCAGAATCCTTGCAGCACAATGGTTCTGCGTCGGGCACCGCCCCGGCAGGCCCGCTCGCCGACTGGTCATATCAGCTGTCGTGGCCGGCCGCGCCCCTGGACACGAAGCCGGAAGCAGCGACCGCGAGCCGCTGGCTGGTGATCGGCGATCCCGACATCGCGACCCAGCTGTCCGCGGAAACCGTGGACGCGGATGCCGACCCGGTGGAATTGGCCGAATCGGTCGGCGATGCCGAGCACGTGTTGTTCGCGCCTGCCAATGATTCGTTCGACGTCGCGTCGTCCTATCGGCTGTTCGACCAGGTGCGCCGGCTCGCCGCGGTGCTCGCCGCCGGGAACTCGTCGGCGAAGTTGGTGCTGATCACCCGAAACGCCCAGCCCGTCTTCGACGGCGATCGCGCCAACCCCGCCCACGGGCTGCTGTGGGGTCTGGGTCGCACACTTGCCCTCGAACACCCCGAAATCTGGGGCGGCATTCTCGATTTCGATGCTTCAGTGCCGGCCCAGGTGGTGACCAGGCAGCTACTCCAGGAAGTCGGTAGCGCCACGGGCGAGGACCAGGTCGTCTACCGGCGCGGCACCCGCCACGTGGCCCGGCTGCGGCCGCGAAACCTGCCGTCGGAATCGCCGGTCACGCTGGACGCCAACACCAGCCAGCTGGTCATCGGGGCGACCGGAAACATCGGACCGCACCTGATCAGCCAGCTCGCTCGCATGGGCGCCAAGACCGTCGTCGCGGTGTCGCGGAATCCAGGCTCACGCCTGCACGAACTGACGCAAAGCCTTGCCGCAGTGGGGACCAACCTCGTCACGGTGGCCGCCGACGCCACCGACGAAGCCGCGATGGGGGCGCTGTTCGACCGGTTCGGCAGCGACCTGCCACCGCTGCAGGGAATCTACTTGGCCGCCTTTGCCGGCCAGCCGGTCTCGCTCAGCGAGATGACCGACGAGGACGTCCGGGCGATGTTCGCGCCCAAGCTCGACGCCGCCGAGCTGCTGCACCGGCTGTCATTGACGACACCGGCGGCGTCGTTGCAACACTTCGTCTTGTTCTCGTCGATCTCCGGTCTGATCGGCTCACGCTGGCTGGCCCACTACACCGCCACCAGTGGGTATCTGGACGCGCTGGCGTATGCGCGCCGGGTGATGGGGTTGCCCGCCACCACCATCAACTGGGGATTGTGGAAGTCGCTGGCCGACACCGACGAGTCCAGTCAGGTCAGTGTGGGGTCGGGGCTGCTGCCGATGGAAGACGAGGTTGCGATCGGCGCGCTGCCGTATGTGATGAGCCCCGCCGCCGGTGTGCATTCCGTTGTGGTGCAAGCGGATTGGTCGCTGCTTGCGGATGCCTACCGGGCCCGCGGGTCGCTGCACATCGTCGACGACCTGCTGCCGGCACCGGGCGAGACGACCATGCCGGAAAGCGAATTCCGCATCGCGTTGCGCGCGTGCCAGCCCGAGCGCCGCCACACCATGTTGTTCGACCAGGTCGCCAAGCTGGCCGCGAAGGCCATGGGCCTGCGCCCGGGCGAGTCACTCGATCCCTCGACCGGGTTCTTCCAACTCGGGATGGACTCGCTGATGAGCGCGATGCTGCGGCGGGCGCTGTCTGACGACCTGGGCGAGGCGCTGCCCGTATCGGTGATTTTCGACTACCCCACCGTGTACAGCCTGAGCGACCATCTGGCCAGCGTGCTGCCCGAGCTCGAAGCAACCGACGAACCGACCGCCGACGCCTATGACGAGCTGGACGAGGACGAGTTGCTGGCAGAACTTTCCGAAAGGCTACGAGGCTCTTAATGACAGCAGCCACACCGGATCGCCGGGCGATCATCACCGAGGCGCTGCACAAAATCGACGATCTCACCGCGCGGCTGGAGATCGCCGAGAAGGCCAGCACCGAACCGATCGCGGTGGTCGGCATGGGGTGCCGGCTGCCCGGCGGAGTCCAGAGCCCCGAGCAGTTCTGGGAGTTGTTGCGCGAGGGGCGAAGTGGGATCGTGCGGGTTCCCCCCGAACGGTGGGATGCCGACGCCCTGTTCACCGAGGATCACACCGTTGCAGGAACGATCTGCAATCGTGAAGGAGGCTTTCTTTCGGGCTGGAAACCGCAGGAGTTCGATGCGGAGTTCTTCGCCATCCCCCCGCGCGAGGCGGCCGCGATGGACCCGCAACAGCGCCTGTTCCTCGAAGTTGCCTGGGAAGCCTTGGAAGACGCGGGAATTCCGCCACAGGCCATCCACGGCACCCAGACGTCGGTGTTCGTCGGGGTCACCGCCTATGACTACATGCTGACGCTGTCCGCCGGGGCGCGACCCGAAGAGCTGGACGCCTATGTGCTGACCGGAAACTCGGCGAACTTCGCCGCGGGGCGCACGGCGTATCTGCTCGGCGCCCGGGGCCCGGCGGTGGTGCTGGACACGGCGTGCTCGTCGTCGCTGGTCGCCATCCACCTGGCCTGCCAGAGCCTGCGCTGGCGCGAAAGCGACACCGCGCTCGTCGGTGGGACCAACCTGCTGCTGAGCCCGGGGGCCAGCATCGCGTGCTCGCGGTGGGGAATGCTGTCGCCGGAGGGGCAGTGCAAGTCCTTCGACGCGGGCGCCGACGGCTACGTGCGCAGTGAAGGCGCCGGCGTGGTGGTGCTCAAGCGGTTGTCCGACGCCCAACGAGACGGCAACCGCATCCTCGCCGTGGTGCGCGGGTCGGCGGTCAACCAGGACGGCGCGAGCAGCGGGGTGACGGTGCCCAACGGCCCGGCGCAGCAGGCGCTGCTTCGCCAGGCGCTGTCGACGGCCAAGTTGACGCCGGCTGACATCGACTACATCGAGGCACACGGAACGGGCACACCGCTGGGCGATCCCATCGAACTCGACTCGCTGAGCAAGGTTTTCGGCGACCGGGAGGGTCGGGCACCGCTGGTGCTCGGAGCGGTCAAGACCAACCTGGGTCACCTCGAGGCGGCGGCCGGAATCGCCGGTTTCATGAAGACCGTGCTGGCCGTCGAACATGGCCGCATTCCGCGCAACCTCAATTTCACCGAGCTCACTCCCCATGCCAGCGAAGGCGTTTCGCGGCTGGCCATCGCGACCGAGGACATGGACTGGCCGGCCACCGAGCAGCCACGCCGGGCCGGGGTATCGTCGTTCGGCGTCAGCGGGACCAACGCGCATGTGGTGATCGAGCAGGCGCCGCAAGCCGCGCCCGCACCGCAACGGGATCCCGCTCCGGCGGTGACGACCCTGGTGGTCACGGGTAAGACGGCGCAGCGGGTGGCGGCGACGGCCTCGGTACTGGCCGACTGGATGGAGGGCCCCGGCGCCGCGGTGCCGCTGGCCGATGTGGCGCACACGCTCAACCATCACCGGGCCCAGCAGCCTCAGTTCGCCACGGTGGCCGCCGTCGACCGCGACCAGGCGGTGGCGGGATTGCGCGGTCTGGCCGCCGGGGATCCAACGCCGGGTGTGGTGGGCTGCCCCGAGAGCGCGGTAGGACCGGGGACGGTGTTCGTCTACTCGGGCCGGGGATCTCAGTGGCCCGGAATGGGACGTCAGCTGCTGGCCGACGAGCCCGCATTCGCCGCGGCGATCGCCGAACTCGAGCCGGTATTCGTTGCGGAGGCTGGGTTTTCGCTGCACGACGTGATCGCCGGCGGCAAGGAATTGGTCGGCATCGAGCAGATCCAGCTGGGCCTCATCGGCATGCAGCTGGCGCTGACCGCACTCTGGCGCGCCTACGGGTTGACCCCCGATCTGGTGATAGGCCACTCGATGGGAGAGGTGGCGGCCGCGGTGGTGGCCGGCGCCCTGACACCCGCCGAGGGCCTGCGGGTGACCGCGACGCGGTCACGGCTGATGGCCCCGTTGTCGGGGCAGGGCACCATGGCGATGCTCGAGCTCGACGCCGCGGCCACCGAGGCGCTGATCGCGGATTACCCGCAGGTCACCCTGGCGATCTACGCCTCACCACGCCAGACCGTCGTCGCCGGACCCACGCCGACGATCGACGAGGTTGTCGAGAAGGTGCGTGCCCAGGGCTACTTCGCCGGCCGCGTCAATATCGAAGTGGCCCCGCACAATCCGGCCATGGACCCGCTGCAGCCCCTGATGCGCGCGGAACTGGCCGATCTCACCCCGCGACCGCCGACCATCCCGATCATCTCCACCACCTACGCGGACCTCGACGCCCACCCGGTCTTCGACGCGGAACACTGGGCCACCAACATGCGCAACCCGGTGCGTTTCCAACAGGCGATCGCTCATGCCTTCAGCGGCCTGGGCCGCCCCACCTTCGTCGAGATCAGTGCGCACCCGCTATTGACCCACGCCATCAGCGAAACCCTCACGGCGAGCGACAGTCCCGGCTTCGTCAGCGTCGGAACCCTGCAGCGCGATGCACACGACACCCTGACCTTCCACACCAACCGCAACGCCACCCACACCGCCCGTCCACCCGAGACTCCGCACATCTGCGGACCCCACCCGGTGCTGCCGACGACCCCGTGGCAGCACACCGACCACTGGATCTCCGCCAGCAGCACGACACACCACGCGCCAAACACCCACCCGCTGCTCGGCTTTGGTGTCACCGACCCCACCAACGGCACCCGGGTCTGGGAAAGCGAGCTCAGCCCCGATCTGCTGTGGCTGGGCGATCACGTGATCGACGACCTCTGCGTACTACCCGGGGCTGCCTACGCCGATGTCGCGCTGGCGGCGGCCACGGAGGCGTTCGCGGAAGCAGAGGGCGCAGCGCACCGGCCGTGGATGATCCGCGAGCTCAGCCTGCACCAGGTTCTGCAGGTAACCGACGGCACGGTTCTGGTCACCACGCTCACCGGCAACGAACAGAACTGCCAGATCGAAATGCGCACCCACAGCGCCTCGTCGGGCTGGATCAAGCACGCCACCGCCACGGTGGCCCGCGAGGCGGGCGACCGGTTGGCACCACCCGTGGTCGATCTTCCCGATGAAGGCTCGGCGGATGTCGACCCCGACGACCTGTATCAGCGGCTGCGTGCCGCCGGACAACAACACGGACCGGCGTTCCGAGGCATCACTGCGCTGGCCGTCGGACAATCCGGTGCGGCCCGTGCCGAGGTGCGGCTTCCCTCGTCCGCCAAGGCGGGTTCCCGCAGCTTTGTACTGCATCCGGTGATGATGGATATCGCGGTGCAGGCGCTCGGTGCCACCCGGGCCGCGACCGACCTGGCCGGCGGCCAGAGCGCGCGCCAAACCCTGGTGCTGCCAATACGTTTCGCGGGCATCCACGTCTACGGCAATGTGTCCGACGGTGTTCGTTCGATAGCGAGCCTCGCCGCCACCGACCGGCCGGATCGCCTGCGAGGCCACGTCGTGCTGACCGACCGGGACGGCCGACCGTTGCTCGTCATCGACGAAGTCGAGATGGCGGTGCTCGGATCAGTAAGTAGCGCAAGCGAACTCAACAGCAATGTGTACGCGGCCGAGTGGGAGCCCGCAGCGCTGGACAAACCGGCCGCAAACCTCGGCGGCTTGTTGCTCATCGGCGACGCGGGTACTGACGATGCGCTGCTCCCGGGGCTGCAATCGTCGCTGAACGACGGCGTCGCCGACATCGATGTGGTGTCGCCGACCGACACGGCGAAACTGCGCGAGGCGATCACCCGCAAGCCATGGGACGGCATCGTGGTGCTCTGCCCGCCGCAGGCCGTCGATGCCGCACTGCCCGAGGCAACGCAGCTGGACCTGGCAATGGCGCGCACCCTGCTGATCGCGGATATCACCAAGACGGTGACACGCATGGGCGCCCGCAACAGCCCGCGGTTGTGGATCGTCACCCGCGGCGCGCAACAGGTCGACGCCGGTGATCGAGTCACGTTGGCGCAGACGGAACTTCGCGGCATCGCGCGGGTATTGGTCTTCGAACATCCGGAACTGAAGACCACCGTCGTCGATGTCGACGCGGACGGCACCGAATCCCTTGCCGCCCTGACCCAGGAGTTGCTTGCGGGCTCCGACGCCGACGAGGTCGCCCTGCGCGGCGGCCAGCGCTACCTGGGCAGGCTGGTGCCCGCGCCCACCACGCCGACCGGCGAGCTCGCCGGAGAAGCCCGAAACACCGTCGTCGATCTGGACGCCGGCGGTGCGGTGCGGCTGCAGATCGACGAACCCGGACGCCTGGACGCGCTGAGATTGCATGCGGTCAAGCGGATCCCACCGAGGGCCCACGAGGTCGAGGTTCGCGTCGGCGCGGCGGGCCTCAACTTCAGCGACGTGCTCAAGGCGATGGGCATCTATCCCACGCTGGATGGTGCGCCGCCGGTGATCGGCGGCGAGTGTGCGGGCGTCGTGACCGCCGTCGGCGCCGGCGTCGACTCGGTCCGGGTCGGACAGCGCGTCATCGCCATCGGCCCGGGGGCGTTCGGCTCGCATCTGACGACGCTGGCCGACCTCGTCACCCCGATCCCCGACTCGTTGCCGGATCCCGAAGCGGCCGCCTTCGGCATCGCCTACCTGACCGCGTGGCACTCGCTGTGCGAGGTCGGGCGGCTGGCCCACGGCGAACGGGTACTCATCCATTCCGCGACCGGCGGTGTCGGGATGGCGGCGCTCGCGATCGCCAGGATGATCGGCGCCCGGATTTACACCACGGCCGGCTCGGAAGCCAAGCGCGACATGCTCGCCGGGCTGGGTGTCGAATACGTCGGCAACTCGAGGACCGTGGACTTCGCCGACGAGATTCTCGACATCACCGACGGCTACGGCGTCGACGTCATCCTCAATTCGCTTCCCGACGAAGCGATTCAGCGAGGCGTGCAGATCCTCGCTCCCGGCGGGCGGTTCATCGAGCTGGGCAAGAAGGACGTCTACGCCAATGCCAGCCTGGGATTGGCCGCGCTGACGAAAAGCGCGTCCTTCTCCGTCGTGGACCTCGACCTGAATCTCAAGCTGCACCCGGCAAAGTACAGCGAGATGCTCGGCCGCATCCTGGGCCACGTCGCCGACGGCACACTGCAGGTACTGCCCGTCACCACGTTCACCCTCGCCGACGCGGCCGACGCCTTCGCGCTGATGGCGTCCGGCCGGCACACCGGCAAGATCGCCGTCTCAATACCCGCCCACGGCAGCGTCGACGCGATAGCGGCAACGCCGCCGCAGCCACTGGTGAGCCGCGACGGCGGTTACATCATCGTCGGCGGCATGGGCGGCCTCGGCTTCGTCGTCGCGCAGTGGCTGGCGGCCAACGGCGCGGGATTGGTTGTGCTGAACGGTCGTTCGGCCCCCAGCGCCGAAGTCCAGGCGGCGATCGCGGACATGGTCGCCGCGGGCACCCGCATCGAGGTGGTCAGCGGCGACATCGCCGAACCCGGCACGGCCGACCGGCTTGTGCAAGCGGTCGCAGACGCCGGCTTCCGGGTGGCCGGGGTGCTGCACAGCGCCATGGTCCTCGACGACGAAATCGTGCTGAACATCTCCGATTCCGCGACACGACGGGTGTTCACCCCCAAGGTCACCGGCAGCTGGCGGCTGCACCAGGCCACCGCCGGATTGGATGTCGATTGGTGGCTGACGTTCTCGTCGGCGTCCTCGCTGCTGGGCACGCCCGGCCAGGGCACCTACGCGGCGGCGAACTCCTGGGTCGACGGACTGGTCGCCTACCGCCGCTCGCAGGGACTGCCCGCCGTCGGAATCAACTGGGGCCCATGGGCCGGGGTGGGCCGCGCCCAGTTCTTCGCCGATCTCGGCGTCTCGCTCATCACCGTCGAGGAGGGGCTCGCGGCGATGCAGCGGCTGCTGTCGGCCGACCGGGCCCGTACCGGCGTGATACACCTCGACGCCCGGCAGTGGTTCCAGTCCTTCCCCGCCGCGGGTGGTTCGTCGTTGTTCGCGAAGTTGCATGACTCGTCGAAGCTCGAGCGGCGCGGCGGCGGCGCGATCCGGGCGGAACTGGATGCCAGCGAACCCGCCGAGCGCCCGGGCCGCCTGGCCGCCGCGATCGCCGACGAAATCCGGGCGGTGCTGCGGTCAACCGAGCCCATCGACCACGATCGGCCCATGGAGTCACTTGGTCTGGACTCCCTGATGGGCCTCGAATTGCGGAACAGGCTGGAGGCGAGCCTGGGCACCACGTTGCCGGCTGCCCTGGTCTGGGCCTACCCGACGATCCACGATCTTGCCGGCGCCATGTGCGAGCGTCTTGGCTACACAACGTTTTCCGAGGCCGCAGAGGCGCCGGACGCGGAGAGCGAGCTCTCCGACGAGGAAATGGAATTGTTGTCCGACCTCGTTGCGGCGAGCGAGCTAGAGACGGCAACTGGGGGCAGTGAGTAATGACAAGTCTTGCCGAACGCGCGGCGCAGATGTCACCCAAGGCGCGCGAGGTACTCGCGCGTGAGCTGGTTCGCGCGGGCACGGCCTTCCCCACCGAGGTTGCCGAACCCATCGCCGTAATCGGGATCGGCTGCCGGTTGCCCGGGAATGTGACGGGGCCCGAAAGCTTTTGGCAGCTGCTGCTCGATGGCCGTGACGCCGTCGGCGAGGTACCGCCCGATCGGTGGGACGGGGACGCCTACTACGACCCCGATCCTCAGGCGCCGGGGCGGATGACGACCAAGTGGGGGGGCTTTCTCGACGACGTCGCCGGGTTCGACGCCGACTTCTTCGGCATCACCCCGCGCGAAGCGGTCGCGATGGACCCCCAGCAGCGAATCCTGCTCGAGGTCGCCTGGGAAGCGCTCGAACATGCAGGCGTGGCGCCGGATTCGTTGAACGGCAGCCGAACCGCGGCGATCATGGGCGTGTCGGCGTGGGACTACACGATCCTCAACCTCGAACGCAACGCCGAGATCGACGCCTACATGAGCACCGGGAACCCGCACAGCGCCGCGGTGGGGCGAATCTCTTACCTGCTGGGGCTCCGCGGCCCGGCGGTCGCCGTGGACACCGCATGCTCGTCGTCGTTGGTGGCCATCCACTTGGCCTGTCAAAACCTGCGGCTGCGGGAAAGCGATGTGGCACTTGCCGGCGGGGTGCACCTGTCGCTGTCGCCGTTCACCAGCATCGCCTTGTCCAAGTGGTCGGCCCTGTCACCGACCGGTCGATGCAAGACCTTCGACGCACTGGCCGACGGATTCGTGCGCGGCGAGGGCTGCGGCGTGGTGGTGCTCAAGCGGTTGGCCGACGCACTGGCCGCCGGCGATCGCGTCCTGGGCGTGGTCCGCGGTTCGGCCATCAACTCCGATGGCCGGTCCAACGGCATGACCGCCCCGAACGCGGCCGCACAACGCGACGTGATCACCACCGCGCTGCGGATGGCCGACGCCACGGCAGACAGCGTGAACTATGTCGAAACCCACGGCACAGGAACGATTTTGGGCGACCCGATCGAATTCGAGGCGCTCGCGGCGACCTATGGCGGCGGCGACGGCCGCTGCGCGCTGGGTTCGGTCAAGACCAACATCGGACACCTGGAAGCCTCGGCCGGCGTCACCGGATTCATCAAGGCCGTGCTTTCGGTGAATCGCGGATACATTCCGCCCAACCTGCACTTCCACCGGTGGAACCCGGCGATCGACGCTTCGTCGACCCGCCTGTTCGTGCCGACCGAGCGCACCGCGTTCCCCGGCGACGGCATCCGTCGTGCCGCCGTGTCGTCGTTCGGCCTCAGCGGCACCAACGCGCACGTCGTGATCGAGCAGCCGCCGGCATCCACGGCACCGCCGTCCGCCGCGCCGGTGGTGTCAACGTTGGTGGTGTCGGGCAAGACACCGGAGCGCCTGGCGGCGACCGCCGCAAGCCTGGCCGACTGGATCGCCGGCCCCGGTGCGGCGGCCCCGCTGGCCGATGTGGCGCACACCCTCAATCATCGCCGCGCCCAACACAGCTGGTCGGGCGCCGTCGTCGCCCGTGACCGCACCGACGCGGTCGCCGGACTGCGCGCGCTGGCCACCGGCACACCGGCACCCGGTGTCGTGGCAGGCGCCGAGGGCGGCCGCGGGCCCGGCACGGTGTTCGTCTACTCGGGTCAGGGAGCGCAATGGGCAGGCATGGGCCGCAAGCTGCTGGCCGATGAACCGGCCTTCGCCGCCGCCATCGACGAGCTGGAGCCCGAATTCGTTGCCCAAACCGGTTTTTCGCTGCGGCAAACGCTCGCCGACGGCAGCCCGGTCACCGGCATCGACAAGATTCAGCCACTGCTGGTGGCCATTCAGCTGGCGCTGACCGCGCTGTGGCGCCATCACGGCATCTCCCCCGACGCGGTCATCGGTCACTCCATGGGCGAAGTGTCGGCAGCGGTGGTGTCCGGCGCGCTGACCCCCGCCGAGGGGCTGCGCATCATCGCCATCCGTTCCAAGCTGATGGCGCAGTTGTCCGGCCAGGGCGCGATGGCCCTACTCGAACTCGACGCGCCCGCCGTCGAGGCGTTGATCTCCGAGTACCCACAGGTCACGCTGGCCGTGCATGCCTCGCCGACCCAATCGGTGATCGCCGGCCCGCCCGACCAGGTGGACGCGGTCATCGCAGCGCTGACGGCGCGCAACCTGCTGGCCCGCCGCATCGAGGTCGACGTGGCCTCCCATCACCCGATCATCGACCCGATACTGCCGCAATTGCGTTCGGCGCTCACCGATTTGGCGCCCAAGCCGTCGACCATCCCGATGATCAGCACCGCGAGCGAGGATGCCGCGCCGGTGCTGGACGCCGAGTACTGGGCCGCCAACCTGCGCAACCCGGTGCGCTTCCACCAAGCCGTCAGCGCCGCGGGCGCCGATCACCACACCTTCATCGAGATCAGCCCGCACCCGCTGCTCACCCACTCCATCAACGACACCCTGGGCGAGTCCAACGCGCACGCCATCGGCACCCTGCTGCGCGACACCGACGATACCGTCACCTTCCACGCCCAGCTCGCCGCCGCGGGCCACCCGATCGCCACCGACGGCCGACTGGCCGACATCCCGGTAACCCCTTGGCAGCACACCCAATTCTGGGTCGCCGACCGGTCGGGGATATCGAACGCCGTCGCCGGCCACCCGCTGCTCGGTGTGCACATCGAAGTCCCGTCCAGCCGCGACCACGTCTGGCAGGCCGACGTCGGCACCGCGGTGTCGCCATGGCTGGCCGACCACAAGGTCTTCGGTCAGCCCACCATGCCCGGCGCAGGGTTCGCTGAAATCGCCCTGGCCGCGGCCAGCGAAGCGCTGGGCGTACCCGCGGAGGCGCTGTCGATCAACCAGCTCGAGGTCGAGCAGATGCTCACCCTGAACGAGCACACCCAGTTGACGACGCAATTGACTCGCGGTGCCGACGACAAGACCCGGATCGAAATCTATTCCCGCTCTTCGGGTCGCGACTGGTCCCGGCACGCCACGGCCAGCGCCGAAGTCCGCACACCGGACACCTCCCCCGATCGCCCCGCACCCGCGGGCGGCGGCGAGACGGCGATCAACCCGGCGGACCTGTACACCGCGCTGCGTCAGGCCGGTCAATACCACGGTCCCGCGTTCGCGGCCCTGACCGCGATCCGCCGGCTGCCCGGCGGCTCCGTCGAAACCGACATCACCCTGCCCGACGAGGCGCCGCGGTACCCCGGGTTCCGGCTGCACCCGGTCATGCTGGACGCAGCCCTGCAGAGCCTGGCCGCAGCCATCCCCGACGATGAACTCGCCGGGTCCGCCGAAGCCAGTTATCTGCCAGTGTCATTCGAGTCGGTGCGGGTGTACGGCGACCCCGGTCGGCGCGCGCGTTGCCGGGCGCAGCTGTCCGGCCTCGACGAAGCCGGCGCGGGCAAGCTCGGCCGAGTCGTCCTGACCGACGACACCGGGACGGTCACCGCCGAGATCAACGACATCTATGTGCGCCGCGTCGAACGGCGCAGTGTGCCACTTCCATTGTCGCAGAAGGTTTTCGACACCAACTGGATACCCGTTCCGGTGAGCCCCGCGCAGACCGAAGCCCCAGGCAGTTGGCTCGTGCTCACCGATCAGCAGACGCCCGAGGCAGACCAATTCATCGCGGGGTGGCGGTCGGCGGCGCGCCGGGTGATCACCGCCGACCTCACCGACGAGTCCGCCATGCTCGCCGCCCTCGACGAAGCCACCGGCGATCCCGAGCATCCGCCGGTCGGCGTCGTCGTCTTCGTCACCGCCGACCCGGACGTCACCGACGCGGGCATCGTCCGGGCGCGCGAATCGGTCTGGGCGGTCTCCACCGTCGTCCGCGCCATCATCGGCGGCTGGCATGGCCAATCGCCGAGGCTGTGGCTGGTCAGCCGCGGCGGTCTCGCGGTAGGCGACGAGCCCGGCCGGCCGGGGATCGGTGCGCTCAAGGGTTTGGTGCGGGTGCTGGCCTACGAGCATCCCGAGCTGCGCACCACGCTGCTCGACCTGGACGCCACTGCCGAGCCGCTGACAGCGCTGAATGCCGAACTGCAGGTGACGGTTTCCGACTCGATCGACGACGTCGTCGCCTGGCGGGGCGGGCAGCGCTACGTCGAGCGGCTGGCACGGGCGACCCTCGAGGAGCCCACCCGCGAAGCCGTCCGCTCGGGAGCTTCCTACATCATCACGGGCGGCCTGGGCGGCCTGGGCCTGGTGGTCGCGCGATGGCTGGCGGACAGCGGCGCCGGCCGCGTCGTCCTCAACGGGCGCAGCGAGCCGTCGGACGAGCAGCGCGCCGTGCTGGCCGAACTGGAGCGTAAGACCGAGATCGTGGTGGTCGCAGGCGATGTGGCCGATCAGGGGGTGGCCGACAAACTGGTCGCGGCCGCCGGTTCGAACCTGCGTGGCATCCTGCACGCGGCCGCGGTACTCGACGACAGCCTGATCTTCTCGATGAGCAAGGACAGCGTGGAAAGGGTGTGGGCGCCCAAGGTCATCGGGGCCCTGCGGATGCACCAGGCAAGCCTCGGTTGCGAATTGGACTGGTGGCTCGGCTTTTCCTCCACCGCGTCACTGCTGGGCGGCCCGGGCCAGACCTCATACGCGTGCGCGAGCGCGTGGCTCGACGCCCTCGTCGACTGGCGCCGCGCCTCGGGCCTGCCGGCGACGGTGATCAACTGGGGACCGTGGGCCGAGGTCGGGCTGGCCCGCGCCCTGACCGGCGGTGCCCTGGATTCCATCACCCCGGCCGAGGGCGCCGCGGCGCTGGAACCATTGCTGGCCACCGATCGTGGCCATACCGGCGTTGCGCGGCTGCGTCCAGACCGGGCGCTGATCGTCTTCCCCGAGATCCGCAACCTGGGCTATTTCACCAACGTGGTCGCCGAACTCGACGCAGCGGGTGACGGCGGCGATTGGGCCGGTCCCGAAGCACTGGCCGGCCTGGATCCCCACGAGGCGCAAGCGGTGATGACAGAGCGACTGCGCTCCCGCATCGCCGCGGTCATGGGCTACTCCGACCGATCGGCCGTCGACCCGACCGTGCCACTGATCGAGCTGGGCATGGATTCGCTGATGGCGGTGCGTATTCGCAACACCACCCGCGCGGATTTCGGAGCCGAACCGCCGGTGACGCTGCTGCTGCAAGGCGCGTCGCTACAGGACTTGACGGCCGAACTGGTTCGCCAACTCGGGCTCGGCGGGCAATCACAGACACCCCAGGCCGAAGATGGCGTTCGCGACCGGGCACAGCAGCGCGCCGCGGCGCGCCAACAAGCCGCACAGCGGCGAAAGCGAGGATAGTACCGTGACAGCACCCTCAAACGGAGCTGTGGACCCAACCGCGTTGCCCGACAATGCGATTGCGGTGGTCGGCATGGCCGGCCGGTTCCCTGGCGCCAACTCGCTGGCCGAGTTCTGGGACAACCTGCGCCAGGGCAAGGAATCGATCGTCACGCTGTCCGAACAGGACCTTGGTGCGGCCGGAGTCGGCGAGAAAACACTGTCGAACCCGTCCTATGTGCGGCGTGCGCCGCTGCTGGAAGGTATCGACGAATTCGACGCCGAATTCTTCGGTTTCCCACCGCAAGCCGCCCGGACCATGGACCCGCAGCACCGGCTGTTCCTGCAAACCGCTTGGCACGCACTGGAAGACGCGGGCTGCGACCCGGCCGACTTCGACGGGTCGATCGGCGTGTACGGAACCACCTCGTCGAGCGCGTACCTGCTGCACAACCTGATGTCGCACCAGGATCCGCATGTCGCCGTGGGCCAGGGGCTGAACTTCGAGACGGTCGGGCTGTCGATGCAGAACGACAAGGACTACCTCTCGACACGCGTCTCGCACCAGTTCGACCTGCGCGGTCCGAGCCTGACGATCCAGACCGCGTGCTCGTCCTCACTGGTCGCGGTGCACATGGCCTGCCTGAGCCTGCTCAGCGGGGAGTGCGACGTCGCGCTGGCCGGCGGTGTGTCACTGCGGGTTCCGCATCGCGTGGGCTACTGGCACGAGCCCGGGTCGATGGTGTCGGCCATGGGCAAATGCCGGCCGTTCGACGTGCGATGCGACGGCACGGTCTTCGGCAGCGGCGTGGGCATAGTGGTCCTCAAACCGCTGCAGGCCGCCGTCGATGCCGGCGACCGGATCCACGCCGTCATCCGCGGTTCGGCGATCAACAACGACGGATCCAGGAAAATGGGTTATGCGGCGCCCAATCCGGCCGCACAGGCGGACTGCATCGCCGAGGCACATGCGGTGGCCGACATCGATTCGTCGACCGTCAGCTACATCGAGACGCACGGAACCGCCACCCCGCTGGGCGATCCCATCGAGATCAAGGCCCTGCGGACCGCGTTCGCCGTGTCCTCGACACCCCGGCCCGGGCCGTGTGCGCTCGGAGCGGTCAAGTCGAACATCGGGCATCTGGAAGTTGCGTCCGGCGTCGCCGGCCTGATCAAGACGATTCTGTGCCTGAAGAACAAGGCGATTCCCGCGACTCTGCATTACACGAGCCCGAACCCGGAACTGCATCTCGACGAGACCCCGTTCGTCGTGCAGACCGAATACGGCCCGTGGGAATCCGACGGCGTACGCCGGGCCGGGGTGAGCTCGTTCGGGGTGGGCGGCACCAACGCACACGTCGTCGTGGAGGAGGCGCCGCCGGTGCCGGCCCGGGCCGAGCAGCCCGGCCCCCAGGTGCTGCTGCTATCGGCGAAAACCGCTGCGGCACTTGACGAGGCACGCTCCGAGCTGGCCGCGGCGCTGGACAGCCCCGACGCCGCCGATCTGGGCGACGTCGCCGCGACCCTGGCCCGCCGCCGCACGCACAACGTGCGGGCCGCCGTCGCGGTGCACGACCGCCGGCACGCGATCTCCGTGCTGCGAGCCGCGGAGCACGACAACGTCTTTACCGGCGCATCCGCCGGCGGTACCGACCACGCCGACAACCCCGACCGGGTGGTGTTCCTGTTTCCCGGGCAGGGTGCCCAGCACCCCGGGATGGCGCGCGGGCTCTACGACACCGAGCCGGTCTTCGCCCAGCACTTCGACGCCTGCGCGGCGGGCTTTCGCGAGGAGCTCGGTATCGACTTGCACGCCCTGGTCTTCGGCCTCGGATCGAAAGAAGCCACGGGCGAAGAGAACAACCTGGAACGCACCGATCGGGCCCAACCTTCGCTGTTCGCAGTGGAATACGCGTTGGGCAAGCTGGTCGAAAGCTACGGCGTGCGCGCCGGGGCGATGGCCGGACACAGCATCGGCGAATACGCGGCCGCCACACTGGCCGGGGTGTTCGACCTGCCCACGGCGATCAAGGTGGTGGCCAAGCGCGCCAGCCTGATGCATGCCTCGGCGCCGGGCGCCATGGTCGCGGTGGCGCTCAGCCCCGACGACATCGCCGAGCACCTGTCCGCCGACGTCGACCTGTCCGCGGTCAACGACCCGGGCAACTGCGTGGTCGCCGGGTCACCCGACGCGATCCGGGCATTCACCGCACGTCTTCGCGAGCACGGCATCCCGGCCCGACGGGTCCGCACCGCACACGCATTCCATTCCAGCGCAATGGATCCCGTGCTGCCCGAATTCGAGCAGTTCCTGTCGGGTCTGCAGCTGCACGAACCGCACACGCCGCTGCTGTCCAACATCACCGGAACCTGGATGACCGCCGAGCAGGCCACCGACCCGGCGACCTGGGCTCGTCAGATCCGCTCCACGGTCAGGTTCGCCGACGAGCTCGACGTGATGCTGAGCGATCAGCACCGGGTGCTGGTCGAGGTGGGCCCGGGCGGCAGCCTGACCGGCTCGGCGATCCGGCACCCGAAGTGGTCGGGCACGCACCGCGGCGTGCGGCTCATGCGTCACCCGGTGCAGAACACCGATGACCGGGACGCCTTCCTGCTCGGGCTCGGCCAACTGTGGGCGGCCGACGTGGCGGTGGACTGGACACCGCTGACCGGGTCAGCGCCCCAGCTCGTCACCCTGCCCGGCTATCCCTTTGCGCGCGAACGGCATTGGATCGACGTCAGGCCCACCGTGTGGACCGAGGCACCCACCGGGCTCAGCGGCTTGACCACCAACGGCGAGGCGGTCCCCGACGCGCCAGTCGATGGCCAGTCCGCGACCGAGGCGACGCTGCATCGCATCTGGACGCAGTGCCTGGGCGTCGCGACGCTGGACCGCAACGCCAATTTCTTTGAAATGGGCGGTGATTCCCTCATCGCGATCGGCATCTCGACCAGTGCCAACAACGCCGGCCTGACGGTCACCCCCCAGCATTTGTACGAACACCCGACCGTGGCCGGCCTGGCCGCCGCCCTCGACGCCGAGTTCACCGGCGCAGGGCTGACCGAACCACCCAGCGCCGAGGCGCATTTGCCGGTGCCCGCGAACATCGCCGGCTTCTTCGAACACGGCATCAGCGAGACCGGTCGCTGGCGCGTCCCACTGATCTTCCGGCTCGCGGCCGGCGTCACCATCGAGGACGTCCGCGCCGTGCTCACCGCGTTGACGAACCACCACGACGCATTGCGACTCCAATTCGTCGACCGTGCGGGAACGTGGGAGCAGCACATCAGCGCACCGCAGGAATTCGAGCGCCTGTCGTCGCGAACACTTCCCGACGACGTGGTCGCCGACCCGGCGGCGCAGCGGGCGGCGGTACTGGACGTGGTCGCCGAGCTGGTCGCCCAGGACGACCTGACCGCGTCGTTCACCGCGACGTATCTCGCTGGCGGCCAACATGGTTCGTACCTGGTCCTGTCCGCCCACGAGATCATCGCGGACAATGCCTCGCGCGAAATCCTGCTCCTCGACCTCTTCACCGCCTTCACCCAACGACTTGCGGGCGAAGAGATCCTGCTGTCCCCGACCAGCGCCAAATGGCGCGATTGGTCGCTGCGGTCCGGGACGCTGGCCACCCATCCGGCGGTGCTGGACACCTGCGACTACTGGCTGCAGAACTCGAGCAAGGCGACGCTGCGGCTGGGCGACCACCACGTCACCGGCCAACCCCGTGCCAGCGACTTGGTGCGGCTACCGTCGGCGCTGGCCGTCGAGGAGACGGCCGAACTCGACGAAACCCGCCGGAAGCTCAGCGTGTCGATGGAAGAACTCCTGCTCGCGGCGTTGAGCCGAACGATCGCCGGCACCGTCGGCGAGGGCGTGGTGTCGGTCGACCTCGAGGGCGCCGGACGTTCGGTGCTTCGGCCGGACGTCGATCTGCGCAGAACCGTCGGCCGGTTCACCACGATCTACCCGGCCGCGCTGCAGTGCGCGCAGGACGGCGCGTTAACCGACCTGCTGTCCGCGGTACACGACACCGCCACATCCGTTCCGCACTACGGGGTGGGTTACGGACTGCTGCGCTACGTCTACGCGCCGACCGCGCGGCTGCTGGGCGCACTCGAGGCCTCGGACATCCACCTGCGGTACATCGGCATGATCCCCCAATCGCCCAGCGTTGACGCACCGGTCCAGCTCGACTCCGACGCGGCAATGGGGGTGCGCGAGGCGATTCCGGGCCTGGGCCATGCCATCGAGCTTCGCGTGTACCGGTACTCCGGGGTGCTGCATCTCGACTGGTGGTACGACGCCCGCCGCGTGTCGAGCGCCCGCGCGGACGCGCTCGCGCAGCGATTCCCCGCGGCGCTGCGTGCACTGGTCAACGAAGCGATCGACGCCATCCCCGACCACGGGGACACGGACTCGGAACCCGTGGAACTGGCTCTGGTGGACTTGTCGTCGTTTGACGCGAGCTGAGGGGACGCTCGATGAGCAAGGCACAGAACACCTTTGACAAGGCTATCGTCGTGGACAAGGTGCACAAGGCGTTCGGGGACTTTGTCGCCCTGCACGAGGTCAGCTTCGAAGTCGGTCGCGGTGAGGTGCTGGGCCTGCTCGGGCCCAACGGGGCGGGCAAGACCACGCTCGTGGACATCCTGTCGACCCTGAGCCGCCCGGATCGGGGCCGCGCGGTGGTGGCCGGCTATGACGTCGTGTCCGAGCCGGCCGGCGTGCGTCGTTCCATCATGCTCACCGGCCAGCAGGTGGCGATCGACGAAACCCTGACCGGCCTGGAAAACCTCTTCATGTTCGGTCGCCTGTTCGGCTTGAAAAAATCGGCCGCGCGCCAGCGCGCCGACGAACTCATCGAAGAATTCGATCTGGTGTATGCCGCGAATCGGCGCGTGAAGACGTACTCGGGTGGGATGCGTCGACGCATCGACATCGCCTGCGGTTTGGTGGTACCGCCCCAAGTGGTCTTCCTGGACGAGCCGACCACGGGCCTGGATCCCCGTAGCCGGCAGAGCATTTGGGATCTGGTCAGCAATTTCAAGGGCCGCGGCATCGCCACGCTGCTGACCACGCAGTACCTCGAGGAAGCCGACGCGCTGGCCGACCGGATCGTCGTCATCGACCATGGGCGGGTCATCGCCGAGGGAACGGCCGACCAGCTCAAGGCGCGCACGGGCGGCAGCTTCTGCGAGATCGTTCCGCGGGATCTGCACGATCTGCCGGCGATCGCCGAGACGCTCGGCTCGCTGCTGCCGGAGAAGAACCGGGCCGCCCTGACGCCCGAATCCGATCGGATCACCCTGCCGGCCCCGGATGGCGCCAACACGCTGCTCGAGGCAGTCGGGCGGCTCGCCGCGGCCAACATCGCCGTCGCCGACATTGCTCTGCGGCGCCCGTCGTTGGACGACGTATTCCTTGCGCTGACAGACGATTCACCCCAGCCGCGTACGCCGGTCGCCGAGGTGGTCAGTTGACCGCCCCGGGCGTCGCGCGACCCCACCCGTCGATGCGCACTCAGTGGTGGGTGCTCACCAACCGCTTCATCGCCCCGACCCTGCGCAACGGTGAGGTCGTCGTCACCATCGCGGCCTCGGTGGTGTTCACGGCCGGCTTCTACATCCCGTTGCACGAGATCATGGGCACTGCCACCAGGGGCGTCTCCAGCAGCTACGCGCAGTACCTGATGCCGTTGATCGCCCTGGAAGCCATCACGTTCGCCGCGATGTCGACCGCATTTCGCGCGGCGACGGACTCGGTCCAGGGCATCAACCGACGGTTCAGGTCCATGCCGATCGCGCCGTTTACGCCGGTGGCCGCACGCATTTCGGCCGCGGTATACCGGTGCACGGTTGCGCTGACGGTGGCCGTCATCAGCGGTCACGTCATCGGGTTTCGCTTTCGCGGCTCGGCCGTCGACACCGTTGCCTTTTGCGTGCTGGTGCTCGTGATCGGAGCGGTGCTGTCCTTCCTTGCCGACCTGATCGGCACCGGGAGCCGCAATCCCGAGGCCATGGCTCCCGTGCTGACCCTGCCGCCGTTGATCTTCGGACTGCTGTCCGTCGGTGTTCAACCGGTGGAGCAGTTTCCGCACTGGGTTCAGGCGTTCGTCCGCAACCAGCCGATCTCCGAGTTCGTCAAGACCATGCACGCCCTGGCCGGCGACACCGCGCCGTTCAACGCGGCGGTTAGCTGGTCGGATGTGGCGCCGACGCTGGCGTGGTTATCCGGATTGACCGCGGTCCTGATACCGGCGGCCGCACTCATTTTGTCAAGGCGGGCATGATGACTCTGGTCTACGAGGAGACCGCGCCGCGCAGTGCGGACCGCCGCGTCCACGAGAATTCCGCGCGGGTGCTGCTTCCGCAAACATTGGTGCAGACGCGGCGGATACTGCTGAAGTGGGCGCGCGACCTCACCACCGTGATCATGGTGACGGCGTTACCCGTCCTTTTCTTGATCACGTTGAATATTGTTCTGGGCCACGCAATTTCGCAGATCACCGGGCACAGCGCCCTGTACGGTACCGTCCCGATGAACGCGCTGGCCGCCGCGATCAACGGATCGGCGGTCGGTGCGATCGGCCTCATCGGGGAGCGTGACGACGGACTGCTGCGCCGGCTGTGGGTGGTGCCCGTGCACCGTGCGTCGGGAATCTGTTCGCGGATCGCCGCCGAGATTGTTCGGACCATGATCACGACGGTGGTCGTGGTGGCCGCGGGCATGATCCTTGGTTTCCGCTTCCAGCAGGGCGTGCTTGCGACCTTGGCGTGGCTGGCCGTTCCGGTGCTCTTCGGACTCGCCTTCGCGACCCTCATCACCACGATTGCCTGGTATGCGTCGAGAAACTTTCTCCTCGAGGCGATTACGCTCGTGCACCTGCTGGCCGTCCTCTTCTCGACCGGGTTCTTGCCCCTGGACCAATTTCCGAAGTGGGTACGGCCGGTGGTCGCGCACCAGCCGATCAGCTACGCGATCGACGCGATGCGCGGACTGTCGCTCGGCGGCCCGGTGCGCGGGCCGATGATCGCCACGCTGCTATGGGTCGGCGGCATCACCGCGGTGTGCATAGCACCGACCCTCCGGGGCTATCGACAGGCCAGCACGCGCAGATAAGGGGAGGATCAGCAGTGTTTTCCGGATCGGTGATCCGCAAGCTCGCTCACAGCGAAGAAGTGTTCGCGGCCAATGAGACCTATTTCGGGTTGACCCTCAAGGTCATCGGCGACGTCGACATCGACGCGATGGCGGACGCCTTCGATGCGCTCCTGCAGTCGCATCCGATCTTCGCCGGCCACCTCGAGAAGGCCGACGACGGCCGGCACCACATAGTCGCCGAAGACACCATGCACCCGGGGATGTGGATCGTCGACGAGAACACCTCGGAGTCTGCGATCTCGGGTATGCGCCTGGACCAGGGCCAATCCCTGCTGAATCTTCGGCTGAAAGTCGGCAGCGAACAAAGCGAACTGACGCTGTTCGCGCACCACTCCCTGGCCGACGGGCACCATGTGTTCGGTCTCTTCGAAGAGCTGCTCTCCCTCTATACGGACGTGGTGACCACCGGCGATACCGGGCCGGTGGCGGCACAGCCCGCGCCCGAGCCACTCGAGTCGTTGCTCGAACAGCGTGGCGTGGCCAAGCAAGAGCGTTCCGGCCTCGAACGGCTTTTCCCGGCGGCGTTCGCTTACGACTTGCCCGCGCCGGCGAAGCCGATCCTGCCGTCGAATCCCGATGAGATTCAAGCCATTCCAGTGGCCGGCATCCGGCTCACCGAGCAGGAGACATCGGACCTGGTTGAGCTGGGGCGCGCCAACGAGGTCAGCCTCAACTCCCTGGTGGCCGCGGCCATCCTGCTGGCCGAGTGGGAACTGCGCAACACGCCGCACATTCCGATTCCCTACTTCTACCCGGTCGACCTGCGCTATCACCTGACGCCCCCGGTCGGCGCGACGGAAAGCACACTGCCACTGGGGTTGGCGAGCTACCTGGCCGAGATTGGGCCTGAGACCGAACTCGTCGACCTGGCCCGCGGCGTGGTTGACGCGTTTCGGTCCGACCTGTCCGAAGGCCTGATCCAGCAATCGTCGCTGCACTTCCAATTGCAATACGAAGGGTCGCTGCCGGGGCTCCCCCCGTTCGTGATGTGCACCGACGTCGGTTGGATCCCCGGCCTGCGCACACCGGAGGGCCTTCAGCTCAGCGACGTCTGTGGCGAGTTTTACTTCGCGCCCCGCGCCCCGATCGATCTCTACACGTGCGTGACGTTCGCCGGCCAACTGGTGATCGAACACCACTCGAACCTGCCCGCACCCGAGAAGTCCCTCGAGGGAATCCATTCCCTGCTGTGCGAAGCGCCCGCCGAAGACAGCTGGTTCACGGAGTGACGCGTGAACACCGAGCGTGAGTTCGACATCGTGTTGTACGGCGCCACCGGCTATTCCGGCCGGCTGACCGCCGAATACCTCGCGCGCCAAGGTGCGCAGGCACGCATCGCGCTGGCCGGTCGCGACACCGGACGGCTGCGGGCCGTGCGGCAGGCGCTGGGCCCGGCCGCACAGGACTGGCCGCTGCTCGTCGCCGACGCATCCCAGCCGTCGACGCTGGCGGCGGTGGCCGAGCGGACCCAGGTGGTGGTGACGACCGTGGGACCCTACGCACAATATGGTCTGCCCCTGGTGGCGGCCTGCGCCACGGCCGGAACCGACTATGCCGATCTGACCGGTGAGCTGATGTTCGTCCGGGACAGCATCGACCTGTACCACAAACAGGCCGTCGATACCGGCGCGAGGATCGTCGTCTCGTGCGGATTTGATTCGGTCCCTTCGGATCTCAACGCTTACCAGCTGTACCGCCGAGCGGTGCAGGACGGCACCGGAGAACTCACCGACACGACGTTGGTGCTGCGCTCGTTCAACCAGCTCGGGGCATCCGGTGGCACGGTCGCGTCGCTACTCGGAACGATGCGCACCGCATCGGGTGATGCGCAGGCCCGCAGGATCATCAACGACCCCTACACGTTCACCACCGACCGAGAAGCCGAACCGGAACTCGGGCGGCAGCGCGACTTCGGGTGGCGTCGAGGGCGCAACGTCGCACCCGAACTCGACGGCTTCTGGGTCGGTGGATTTGTCATGGGCCCCTACAACGCCCGAATAGTCCGACGTAGCAACGCATTACAAGACTGGTCGTACGGTAGGCGGTTCCGCTATGCGGAGGCGTTGAGCCTGGGCCGCTCGTTCGCGGCACCGGTAGCATCCGCGATTGTGACGGCGTCCCTGGGGGCCGCCAACGGCCTGGGCAATCGATACTTCCGCCGGTTGCCTCGACGACTCGTGGAACTCATCACGCCCAAGCCGGGCGCCGGACCCGGCGTTGCGGCGCGAAAACGTGGTTACTACACCGTCGAGACCTACAGCACCACCACGACCGGCGCCCGCTACCTGGCGACCTTCGGGCAGAACTGCGATGCCTACCAGGGCACGTCGGTACTGCTCGGCGAAAGCGGTCTGGCGCTGGCACTCGATCGCGACCGGCTCTCCGGGTTACGGGGAGTGCTCACTCCCGCTGCGGCAATGGGCGATCCGCTGCTGGCGAGGCTCGCCGCCGCCGGGGTGTCGGTGCGGACGACCCGGCTGGGCTGAACCCGGTACCTATCCGGTCGCCGTCGACCGGCCCTCATCGGCCACCAGCGTCTCGGCCAGGTGCAGGCTCAAAGCGTGGGCCGTGTTGTGGGTGGCAATGGCTTTGGGCGTGATCCGGATGCCGGTCTCGGCTTCGATGCGGGTCCGCAGCTCCAGATTGCCCAGTGAGTCCAGTCCGTGCTCGACGAACGGGCGGTCGGGATCGACCGCCCGGCGCAGGATCAGGCCGGTCTGCTCGGTGATCAGACGCCGAAGCCGGGTGGGCCATTCGTCCTGCGATAGTGTCCGAAGTTCGTTGCGCAGGGTGCTGGCGTCGGCCCGCTCGCCCCGGGCGTTCTGGAAGGCTTCGGCGAACGGGCTGTGCGCAACCAATTCGGCCAGCCACGGCATTCCGGTGGTCGGGACGTAGCCCGTGTAGCCACGGTCGAAGCGCAAGAGTTCCTCGAACGCCGCCGCACCCTCGTCGGGAGCGATCATCGTGGTGCGGCCGCCCTCCGCCAGGTGTGTGGCGCGCCCGACCTCGCCCCATGCCCCCCACGCGATGGCAAGTGCCGGCAGACCGAGGCTGCGCCGCCAGTGCGTGAGTCCGTCCACCCAGCTGTTGGCCGCCGCGTATGCGCCCTGACCGGGTGAGCCGAGCAACGCGGCCGCCGACGAGAAACAGCAGAACCAGTCCAGCGGCTCGTCGAGCGTCGCGTTGTGCAGGTTCCACGCGCCGTAAACCTTTGGCGCCCAGTCGCGGTCGATCAGCTCGTCGGTGATGTTGGCCAGTGTGGCGTCCTCGACCACCGCCGCGGCATGCAGCACCCCACGCAACCGAAGTCCGGTGGCCTTCGCCGAGGCCACCACGCGGGCCGCGGTGTCGGCCTCGGCCATGTTGCCGCACTCCACGACGACGTCGACCCCGCTGGCACGGATTCGCGAAACGGCTTGCTGTGCCTTGGAAGTCGGGGCGGACCGGGCGGTGAGCACGATCCGGCCGCAACCCGCCTTGCCCATCTGGTTGGCCAGGAACAGCCCGAGCCCGCCCAGGCCGCCGGTGATGATGTAGGCACCGTCGTCGCGGAAGATCTTGGCCACCTCCGGCGGGACCACCACCGTGTTGTGTCCCTCGTGCGGAACGGACAGGAGGAGTTTGCCGGTGTGCTCGGCCGCGCCCATCACCCGAATTGCCGTGGCCGCCTCGGCAAGTGGGTAGACGGTGCGCTCGAGCGGGGGCAACTCACCGTCGCCGACGAGCCGGTACACCGTGCGCAGCAGCTCGCCTACCTGCTGCGGATGACTGGCGGCCATCAGCGCCAGGTCGAGATAGTGGAAAGTGAGGTTGCGGCGGAATGGGTACAGGCCCAGGCGGGTGTCCCCGTAGACATCACGCTTGCCGATCTCCACGAACCGGCCACCGATCGCCAGCAGTTCGAAGCCGGCGCGTTGGGCGGCGCCGGTGACGGAGTTGAGCACGACGTCGACGCCGTACCCGTCGGTGTCGCGGCGGATCTCCTCGGCGAATGCGGTGCTGCGCGAGTCATAGACGTGCTCGACGCCCATGTCGTGCAGGAGTGCACGCCGCTGCGGGCTGCCCGCCGTCGCGAAGATCTCCGCCCCCGCCAACCGGGCTATCGCCATCGCGGCCCGTCCGACGCCACCGGTCGCCGAGTGGATCAGCACGCGCTCCCCGGGCTTGATCCTGGCCATGTCCTGCAGGCCGTACCAGGCGGTGGCGTACGCGGTTGTCGCCGCGGCGGCCTGCTCGGCGTCCAAGCCGGACGGAAGCGTGACGGCAAGGTTGGCGTCACAGGTGACAAATGTTGCCCAACAACCATTCTCGGACACACCGCCGACGCGGTCGCCGACCTGGTGATCGGTGACGCCAGGCCCGACCGCGCTCACCACGCCCGCGAAATCCATACCCAGCCGCGGTTGCCGCCCGTCGACGCTGGGGAATCGGCCCATGGCGATCAGCACGTCGGCGAAGTTGAGACTGGAGGCGCTCACCGCCACCTCGATCTGCCCCGGCCCCGGCGGGGTGCGGTCGAACGCGACGAGCTCCAGCCCTTGCAGGTCACCGGGGGTGCTGATCTCCAGACGCATGCCCTCGTGCCGAGGGTCGGCCGGGGCGGTACGCCGCTCGTCCGGACGCAACGGGGCCGGGCGCAGCCGGGCCGTGTACCACTGTCCGCCGCGCCAAGCGGTCTCGTCTTCGCCCGAACCCGCGAGCAGCTGGCGGGCCACCTGTGCGGCGTCCGTACCCGCATCCAGGTCGATCTGGCTGGCCCGCATCCGGGTGTGTTCGGCGGCGATCACCCGCATCAGCCCGCGCAGTCCCGCCTGGTCCAGACTGGGCCGGTCATCGGGCAACACCGTCTGCGTGTTGCGGGTCACCACATACAGGCGAGGCGGCTCGTCGCGGCATTCCGTCACCTGGCGCGCGATCCGCACCAGTTGTCGAACCTGCTCGCGGCCGCGGCTCGCACACTGCTCGTCGTTGCCGGCTGCCGCCGGTCCGGTCAGGACCACCACGCCGCCGACGTCAGCCAGCTCGCGGCCCAGCTGCTCGGCGTCGTGTTGTTGCCAGCGCACGGTTTTACATTGCGCGCCTTCAGTTTTCAGCGCATCGGCCAATTCGGCCGGCAAGAGATCGTCGGCATCGGAGGTGACGAGCAGCAGCCACGTCCCGGCCTCACCACCCGCCGCTGCGGGCAGTTCGCGCTGCTGCCAGTCGATCGTCAGCAGGCGCTCGGCCATTAACCGTTGGCGGGCACCACTTTCGGTGACGTCGCTGCCGACCCGCAGTCCACGCACGGTCAGCAGCACCGCCCCGTTCTCGTCGAATACGTCGAGATCGGTTTCCATCCCGGTCGGGTGTGTTTCGGTCACCCGGCTCAGGCAGTAGCGAGCGGTCTGCAGCGGACCGAAGCTGCGTATGCGGCGCACGCCCAACGGCAACAGCATGCCGCCGTTGCCCACATCACGGCTGCGCGCATGGGCGGCTGCGGATTGAAAGCATGCATCCAGCAGCGCCGGATGCGCGCCATAGCCGGTCTGCTGTGCGCGAATCGATTGCGGCAGTTCCACTTCCGCCAGAATGGTGCCGTCTTTTCTGTCGACGGTGCGCGCGGCGGTCAGCCCGGCGAACGCCGAGCCGAAGTGCACACCCCGGTCGTCGAACCACTGCCGCAGCTCATCACCGTCCACCCGATGAGGGTGCGCGGCGAGCAGGGCGGCGACGTCGTGCGCGGGCGGCTGGATGATCTCGCCGAGGGCACGCAGGGTCGCCGACGCCCGTCGCGCCCGCTCCCCCTCGTGGTTGGTTTGCACCTCGAAGGCGGCGACGCCGGGCGCCTGGACCAACGCGTCGGAGTTCAGCGGGGTCTCGTCGTCGAGCAACAACATCTGTTCGAAGCGAAGGTCACAGACCTCCGACGCCTCGCCGAGCGTCGCGCGCGCCGCGGCCAGCGCCATTTCGCAGTAGGCGGCACCGGGGAACGCCGGCACCGCGTGAACCTGATGGTCGGTGAGCCATGGGTGGGCAGTGGTACCGACTTCGCCCGCCCACACGTGGCGCTCCGGCTCCTCCGGCAGCCGCACGTGCACACCCAGCAGCGGGTGCACCAAGACGGTGCGGCCCCCCGCTGCCGCGGATCCCTCGCCGTCGCCGGCCAGCCGCGGACGATGCGCGACGGCGCCGATCCAGTGGTGGGTATGGTGCCACGGCGCGGTGGGCAGCGACGGGTGCGGCTCGGGCGGGTGCGGGGTTTGCGGCCGATCGGTGGTGTGACTGGCGTTGAGGTTGGAGTGGAACATCCATGTGTCGTCGGCATCGCGCTGCAGCGAGCTGACGATGTGGTGATCGTCGCTGGCGCCGAGGGCGTCGTTGATGGCGTGGATGAGTAGCGGGTGCGGGCTGACTTCGATGAAGGTGGCGTGCTTGGCCCCGGCCGTGGCGACCGCCTGGCTGAAGCGAACCGGGTTGCGCAGGTTGGCCGCCCAGTGGTCGGCGTCGAACACCGGCGCATCGCCGTCGGGGTCGCAGGTCGTGCTGATCACCGGAATGGCCGGCTCATCCGGGGCCAAATCTGCTAGCTCAGAACGTAATTCGGGCAGGATCGGCTCGACGATCCGGTGATGGGAGGCCACGTCGACCTCGATGCGCCGGGCCAGCCGGTCGTCGGCGGCCACGACCGCCATCACCGCGTCGACCTGGTCGGGCGGGCCGGCGATCACCGTCTGGCTCGGCGAGGAGTACACGGCGATGCTCACCTGCGGATAGTCGGCCAGCAGCTTCTCGGTAGCCGCGGCGTCGGATTCCAGCAGCGCCATGGCGCCCTGCCCGGCCAGCCGCGCCATCAACCGCGACCGCGTGGCGATCACCCGCAGCCCGTCGGTGACGCTCAAGGCCCCGGCCACCACCGCGGCGGTGACCTCGCCCATCGAATGCCCGATCACCGCGTCCGGCTCGACGCCATAGGAGCGCCACAACGTGGTCAGCGCCAACTGCACACCTACCAGCACCGGCTGAATCCGCTCGATGCCGGTCACCGCCTGGCCCTCGGCCAGTACCCGCTGTAGCGAAAAACCAGTCTGCGCAACGAATATCGGCTCCAGCTTGGCGACCGCCTCGGCGAACACCGGCTCATCGGCCAGCAACTGCCGTCCCATCCCCGCCCACTGCGAGCCCTGACCCGAGTACACAAAGACGATGCCGGGACGCGATGTTCCCTCGTGTGGGGCAACCACTCCATCGGCCGGCTTGTCCTCCGCCAACGCCCGCAGGCCGGCTATCGCCTGCTTGCGATCGCGCGCGCACACCGTGCCGAACAGTGCGTGCCGCGGCCGGTGGTGATTGAGCGTATGCGCGACCTCGGCGAGCGCCACGTCCGCGCCGTCGCCGTCCATCCACTCGGCCAGCGCCGACGCCCAGGACGCCACTCGTTCGGTCGTCTTGCCCGAGACCACCAGTGTGCTCACCGCCGGGTCCGGCTGGGAAGCAACGGGATCCATCGCGGGGGCCTGTTCGATCACGACATGAGCGTTGGTGCCGCCGAAGCCGAACGACGACACTCCCGCCCGCCGCGGAAGCCCGGTTTCCGGCCAATCAGTTTGTTCCGCAACGACTTTGAGGCGCATGTCCTGGAACGGAATATGCGGGTTCGGAGTCGCGAAGTTCAGGTTCGGCGGGATGTGCCCGCGGTGTACCGCCAGCACCGCCTTGATCAGACCCGCGATCCCGGCGGCCCCCTCGAGATGGCCCATGTTCGATTTGACGGCGCCGATGAGCAGCGGAACGTCTTCGGGGCGTCCGCGACCCAGCACCGTACCCAGCGCACGGGCCTCGATGGGGTCGCCCAACAGCGTTCCGGTTCCGTGGGTCTCGACATAGTCCACCTGATGCGGCGCGACGCCCGCGTTGGCGCACGCCGCGCGCAGCACCGCCATCTGTGCGGCCGGGTTCGGTGCCATCAGCCCGTTCGAGCGGCCGTCCTGGTTGACCGCCGATCCCCGTATCACCGCGAGCACACGATCCCCGTCGCGTACGGCGTCGCTCACCCGCTTGAGCACCACCGCCCCGCAACCCTCGCCGCGGACGAACCCATCCGCGTCCGCGTCGAAGGACCTGCACTGACCCGTCGGCGACAAGGCCTCGGCTCCGTCGAAGCTGCGAAAGATGGCCGGCGACAACAACAGGTTCACTCCCGCTGCGATGGCCAGGTCGCAGTCCCCCGCCCGCAGGCTCTGGGCTGCCAGGTGTACGGCCACCAGCGACGACGAACAGGCCGTGTCCACCGCCACGGAGGGGCCGCGAAGATCCAGGAAGTACGAGAGCCGATTGGCGATGATGCTCAGCGCGCCACCGATGTTGCTCCAGGCGTCGACGCGACTCAGATCCGTGCCCGCCAGGTATCCGTAGTCGGTCGCACACGCTCCGGCGAAAACCCCGGTCTGCGAACGCCGCAGGGATTCGGCAGGAATTCCGGCGTGCTCCAACGCTTCCCAGGCCACCTCCAGCAACAAGCGCTGCTGCGGGTCCATCGCGGTCGCTTCGTGTGGTGAGATCTCGAAGAATTCCGCGTCGAAACC
The DNA here is from genome assembly GCF_900157365.1 of Mycobacterium numidiamassiliense. GTDB lineage: Bacteria > Actinomycetota > Actinomycetes > Mycobacteriales > Mycobacteriaceae > Mycobacterium > Mycobacterium numidiamassiliense. Next base: position 103,137 of record NZ_FUEZ01000003.1, read on the forward strand.
GTCGACGTCGGTCAACACCGAACCCCACCGAGTGGTGGCGGCCAACGCCGTCGCGATCTCCGGCGAACCGTCGTCATACGGCTGCCATCGACCGGCGGGCACCTCGGCTATCGATGAACGACCCTCACAGAGGAAGCGCCAGAACGTTTCCGGCCCGGAAATGTCGCCGGGAAAACGACAGCCCAACCCGATCACAGCGATCGGCTCGTCTACCCAACCGCGCTCGGCCGGGATCCCTTCAGCCGCGGATTCCGACTCGGGTGTGGTGAGGAATTTGACCAATTCGTTGATCGTGGGGTGCTGCCAAAAATCCAGCGGCGACACCGCCCGGCCGGCGACCGAGGCCAATTCCCCTGAGAGTACGACCGCGTCACGCGAGCCCACTCCCAAGTCGTTGAACGCCGCGTCGGAGTCGACGTCGTCGCGCTCACAACCGATCTCGGTAACCAGATACTCGATCAACCAGCGCCGCAGCCCCGCTTCATCGGGAACTGCCGTCGTCACGCCGAGACATCCAAGCGCTCAAACTCCTCCCGGCGGTAGCTTTCGGCACACGTTGACCGCCGGACCTTGCCGCTCGTCGTGATCGGCAGCGAACCCGGTGCCACGAGAACAAGGTCGGCGATGCGCACACCGTGCGCGCTCGAGATCGCGGCCGTGACGTTCCGCTTGATCGAGCGCAGACCCGCCAAGCTCTCCTCGTCGGATCCGCCCCGGTTCTTCACCTCCGCGATCGCGACAAGCTGCTCGCTGGTGTCGTCGGCAACCGAGATCGCCGCCACCCGGCCCTTGGTGATCTGCGTGATCGTCGCCTCGATGTCGTCGGGGTAGTGATTGCGTCCGTCCACGATCAGCAGATCCTTGAGGCGGCCCATGATGAACAATTCGCCGTCGTGCAGGAACCCCAGGTCACCCGTCCTCATCCAGGGGCCTTCGGGTGTCCCCGGGGTGGGAGTGACCAACTTTGCACCGAAGGTGCGCTTGGTCCGTTCCGGATTCCGCCAATATCCCGTGCCGATGTTGTCGCCGTGGGCCCAGATCTCGCCGATGACCCCCGCTTGCGTCTCGGTCCTGGTTTCGGGGTCGACGATCCGCACCAGCGGTGACTTCAGTGCGCCGTAGCCGATGAGGTCGCTGCCGCCCTCCTCCTCGGTGCATGGCGTCGCCCGACCGCCCGACAGTTGCTCGTACTGGAAGCGCACGGACGTGGGCGCCTGCCCCGTCTTCGCGCTCGCCACGTACAGCGTCGCCTCGGCGAGTCCGTAGGACGGCCGCACGGCCGTGGCGGGCAGGTTGTATCGCGAGAATTTGTCCATGAAGCGGGCGATCGATGCCGGCTGGACCCGTTCGCTGCCGTTGGCCAGTCCGACCACCTGGCCGAGGTCAAGCCCAGCCATGTCGTCGTCCGATATTCTGCGCACCGCCAGGTCGAAGGCGAAATTGGGCCCGCCGGAGAACGGCCTGGGGTTGCTCGCGAGCAGCCTCATCCACCGGGCGGGCTCGACCAGAAATGCGATCGGGCTCGTCAACACCGCGGGACGTGCCCACACCGTGGGGAAACAGATCCCCTGGATGAGCCCCATGTCGTGATAGAAGGGCAACCACGACACCAGCGATTCCGGTGGCCCCGAAATATCGAACAGGCCCGACTCCAGCTGGTGGCAATTGGCCACCACGTTCTCGTGGGTGAGCACGACGCCGGCCGGCTGGCCGGTCGACCCCGAGGTGTACTGCAGATACGCTTCCTTGGGATGCTCGTATTCGACCGGGCTGAATTCGCCTGTCGAATAGAAGTCGAGTGAGTCGATTTCAATGACCGCCGGTGCGGCCGAAGTTCCGTACGACTCGGCGTATTTGATGACCCCATCAACGGCGGCGGAGGTCGTGATAATGGCGGCAGGTGTGCAATCCTGCAGTGCCGACGAGATGCGGTCATCGTGGGCGCCGAATTGCGGGACCGACAGCGGAACCGCGATGAAGCCGGCTTGCAACGCGCCGAAAAACGCAACGAGGTAGTCCAGGCTCTGCGGCGCCAATATGGCCACGCGATCGCCGGTTGACCCACAGCGTCGGAGTTCGTCAGCAACCGTTGCCGCACGACGGTGCAGCTGCGCCCAGGTCAAGCTTTCGGCGAACCCTTTCGGATCCACGTCGTAATCGATGAATGTGAACGCCGTGTCGCTGGGCTGCCGGCGAGCATTCTCGCCGAGCACCGCAGGAATGGAGGACTCAAGTACGGACATCACGCTACCCTTCCGATTTCTACAAATTATTGGTGCGCATCCCGTCCCCCGAGGGATACAGCAGCTTGGCCTTCGTGCAGCCACCGCCCCGTGCCGCTACCGGTACGAACGTTTAAGTTGGCAACACCACCCCATATACAAAGGCTTCAAGGCCGACGCGGGTGTCTATCGCGGGCCCTCGTTCGAGGCGGCCTGCCGCGGTGCGGAGCAGCACCGAGCCAGCTCGCCTGCGCTTTTCCGGCATGGGGTGCATCGCTCTGCGGGCGCTCGGCTGGCATGAGCTAGCGCCCGGTGTCATGACCACCTCCACTTCGCCGAACCTACACGTTCTCTTGCGCCCCCGTTGGCGAATCGGCAATCTCTTGACCAGCCATTATCGCGCGACGACTGGGACGCTGGTCCAACAAGTAATTAGCACGCCTCACGATCGATGTGGTTTCGCGACGGCCCCGAGGCCTGGGGTGGGCTCGCCCACGGCTTCGCGGGCGGAATCGTCGCGAATGCGTGATGATCGACTTCGAGCAGATGGAGGCAGGGCCACCGTGATCGGCAACATGCTGGCAGCGATCGAACATGCCCTGGCGCTGGCCGGGTCCATGACCTGGGAAATCCTTTGGGCGCTGATTCTGGGCTTCGCCCTGTCGGCGATCGTCCAGGCGGTGGTGCGACGCTCGACGGTCGTGGCCCTGCTCGGCGACGACCGACCGCGCACCCTGGCGGTGGCCGCCGGTCTCGGGGCGGCATCGTCGTCGTGTTCGTATGCCGCGGTCGCCTTGGCCCGGTCGTTGTTCCGCAAGGGGGCCAACTTCACCGCCGCCATGGCCTTCGAGATCGGCTCCACCAACCTCGTCGTCGAGTTGGGCATCATCTTGGCCCTGCTGATGGGCTGGCAGTTCACCGCCGCGGAGTTCGTCGGCGGCCCGCTGATGATCGTGGTGCTGGCCACGTTGTTCCGGTTGTTCGTGCGGTCCCGCCTGGTCGACGCCGCCCGCGAGCAGGCCGAGCAGGGCATCGCCGGTTCGATGGAAGGGCACGCCGCGATGGACATGTCCATCAAACGCGAGGGCTCGTTCTGGCAGCGACTGTTTTCCGGGGAGGGCTTCACGTCGGTTTCGCACGTGTTCGTGATGGAGTGGCTGGCCATCCTGCGCGACCTGGTGCTGGGGCTGTTGATCGCCGGTGCCATCGCGGCGTGGGTCCCCGAAACGTTCTGGCGAGGTTTCTTTTTGACTGACCACCCCGGCCTCTCGGCGCTGTGGGGGCCGATCGTCGGGCCCATCGTCGCGATCGTCTCCTTCGTCTGCTCCATCGGCAACGTGCCACTGGCGGCGGTGCTGTGGAACGGAGGCATCAGCTTTGGCGGCGTGATCGCATTCATCTACGCCGACCTGCTGATCCTGCCGATCCTGAATATCTACCGTAAGTACTACGGCACCCGGATGATGCTCACGCTGCTCGGGACCTTCTACGCCGCGATGGTCACCGCCGGGTACCTCATCGAATTGCTTTTTGGCGCAACGAATCTGGTTCCGACTCAGCGCAATGCCGCGGTCATGCAGGCGTCGATCTCGTGGAACTACACCACCTGGCTCAATATCGTCTTCCTCGTCATCGCGGCCTTGCTGGTCGTCCGGTTCGTCACGTCCGGAGGCATGCCGATGGTGCGCATGATGGGCGGCTCCCCTGAGTCGACGGACGGTCACCAGCATCGCGGTCATGATTGCGACTGACGACCGCTACGGCACTGGACTATGGACTGCCAGTAGCCGTGGTGGCGGCATCGAATGATCGAGCCGCCGCCCACTGGTCACCGCTGATCGCGTCCCGCCAGTTCACGCCGATCCCGTCCAGCGCGTCTTCGATGCACGCCCATATCGACTCCAGGGGGGACGCCCCGGGAGCTGCAGCGAAAATCCGTTGCTCGACGGCATCGTTCGGCTCATGCGCAGCGTCGCTGAATGGCGCCAGGGCGTTGATGGCGTCGATCACGCGCCGCCGACGCTGCGCGTACGGCCAGGCGGCCAGCTCCTCGGGCATGATCGGCCGGCCGAAGATATAGTCTTGCGCGGCATGCCGATACGGCACTTCGAGCTTGCGGTCCACCGGTTCTTCCGGCAAGCCTCCCGCGAAGTACAGCGGCACGATCGGCAGCGACACGTCGATCGCCATGTCCAGCAGCGTGGAGGTGAGCCTCTCGACACGCTGACCCGAGTGGAGGTATCGAGTTCCGTCGGCATGCACCAGCGTTGACCTGCCGCGGGTGGCGACGTCGCTCTTGATCTTGTCGACCAGGGTGAAGAACTGCTGCGGGTTTTGCTGATCGAAGTAGCGGATGTTGCCCAGGTCCCTTCCGGCCAAGGCGTCGAGCAGCCGCAAAAGCTGGCCGATCCATCGATTTGCATGCTTGGCATGGGCGATCGGCATGACCTGTGTGCCGGTCAGCCAGGACGCGATCGTCGTGCCCAGCAGCGACTCGACCTGCACCTGATGGTTGGCCAGCAGCAGTACCGGGCGCCCGTGAATTGCCGCCGTCGCCAGTGGATCCGCGACGATGACGTGTCTGACATAGCGCGACAGCAGCGCCCAGTGCAGCAGATCCCCGAAGCCGCCGGGCGCCATGCCCAACCGGTCGGTCCAGCAGCTGCGCACCGGCTGCCAGTCGGTCTGCAACGACGCGGTGGCCCGGCACACGCCCTTGTGGGGTCGCTCGACCTCGATCGAGAGTCGCTCCAGCGGCAGCGCCGTGACCTGACCGTCGACGATCTGCACCTGCGACGGGTGTATCGCATTGTCGGCCGCGTCCGCGACAGCCTCCTTGGTCGCGATGTCGACAAGCAGCGAATCCCCTTGGCTATCAGTGCGATACACGGCCTGCAGGGTGCCTTTGAACCAGTCCAGCGTTGCCGCCCGCGCCGAATCAAGCGTGACCACCCCGCGGCCGAGCCGATCGCTCAACGACATCTGAGGCACCGCCCGTCGCTCGCCCAAGAACGCGCGACGCTTGGGCCCGCCGACCTGGGCGAGGGGCCCCTTGGACAGCAGCATTTCGACGAGACGGATGTGCGCCCACGGCCTGCCCGCCGCGCTGAGCCATAGATCGATGATCGGCATCCGGGGATCGGCGTCGTCGAACCCGACAAATCGGGCTTCCACGTCCACCGTTGCCTCGACCGGGGTGTCGCTGTAGAACCGGGCCCAGGCCACGCGGCGCGGGAACGCGACCGCCGGGTCCGCGGCGTCGGCATAGGACTCGACAGCCGTACCGTCCGTGGTCCATACGCTCATCGCGGCGTGCGGAACGACGTGCAGCGCGCCGTCGAGAAGTCCCGGGTGCAGCCGGCTCACGGGAACCCCGCACCGGTCGACGGCGAGCGTCCCGGATGCGCCGTTGCGCCCGATCCGGGCACCGTCCATCAGGGTGGCGAACGCCGGCCCGTGAAACACCGAGCCGTCGTACGGAGTGGCGAAGGGCACGGCGTCTTTCAGCGGGGCGGGCGTTTCCGGTTCGCCCGGGTAGTGGTCCGCAGTGACGATGACGGCCTCCGCGTGCGTCTCCCAGCGCGACAGCACCGGATTGGGTGCGTCACGCCACGCCTCGACCCGGCCCGCGAAGCGTCCTGGCGCAACCGGCTCGACGGTCACCCGCAGCTGCTTCGGCGAATCGACGACGATCCACCGGGCTACCCGCAGATCGGTGACCTCGACGACGTTGGTGCCCGCGGCCTCGCCGGCCGCCTGGGCGAGCAGGTCCAGCACCGACATCATCGGCAGAGAGGGGATTACATACGTCGGGCAATGATCGTTGATCCAGCTGTCCCGGGCGGGATCGATCGTGGTCTCCACCGTCGTAGCCACGGGCGGAGCCGCCAGGGGCGCGGCCGGGACGGCCAGGGGCGTGGCCGGGACGGCCAAGGGCGTGGCCGACGAGCCGCTGCCCGCCAAGGATCCAGTGTCCTGCGCGTAGCACACAATGCGCATACCCAGGTTGCTCGCGCTGTAGATCCGCTTTCCGTCGACCCATAGGGACGCTTCGGCCACGGCCAGGATGCCGTCGTCGTCACGCGCCACGCGGGTGATCTCCACCTGCGCCGTGATCTGCTTGTTGGTCGGCACGATCTGGCCTCGGTACCGCCACGTGATCGAGTCATGCAGCGCCACCGGCTCAAACCGCGCCGATGGTCCCGCTTCCCTGCCCAGCCCTAGATCCAGCATTCCGAACTGCAGGAGTTGCAGCAGCATCTCGATGCCCAACGACCCTGGCTGCACCGGGTCTTGATAAAAGTGCGCCTTGAAGTACCACTCGGCGGGGTCGACATCCTTGACGGCGCGCCACCGGCCGAGCCCGGCCTCGCCGCCGGCGGGCCAACGGCCCGTCACCCGGTCGACCATCAACAACATCGGGTCGGCCAAACGCGCTCCCGGGCCGAAGAATTCGGCCGGGCGGGTGTTCAGGTCGACGGGCGGCCCGTCGGACGCGAGGTCCAGCGCGCGACGCTGCTCGTCGCTGACCGGGAGCCCCACCTGGTTCTGTAACGCCTCGCGGCGGAAGTAGCCGAACACCGTATCGAAGGTGTAGACGAGTCCGTCGTCGGCGTGGATCTCGCCGTCGAAGCTCACGATGATGGTTCCGGCCGCCTGCGCGATGCTCTTCAGCGAAACCTTGGTGCGCAACGTCCCGGTCGCCGGGGTGACCTCCCGGTGTTGGGTCCCCGTTCCGTCCAGGTTGCGGAAGTAGAGGTCCGCTTCAGAATTCAGTGGACAGCCGACGTAGGCGGCCAGCCAACCACAGGGCTGCAGCGCGACCTCCATCAGGACCGCGTTGGGCATCGTCGCCTCGGCGTTCGCGACGAAATACCAAGCGTCGCTGGGGACGTCGTACTCGACGACAACTTCCGCGCCGGACTTGACCACACCGGTCTGGCCGACCAGGTCGGTGACCCGCGACATGAAGTGATAGGGCGGACCGGGCAGCCGCGCCACCTTCCGATGCGAGTCGAACTTCTCGAACAGAGGACCAAACGCCATGGACGGTTTGGCAACGGCGCTGGCGAGCATCGCCTGATAGTCGAACCGGAATCCCGCGACCTCGGAGACCGGCTTGGGTTCGGAGTATCCCGCAAGCTCTTTCGCGCCCAGATCCATCGGCCAACCGGGTGACAGTTTCAACCCCATCCGGGGGCAGTGGAAGGCGGGCAGGCCGTCGACCGTGCAGAGCAGATCGGCGAAGAGCATGGGCTCGGGTCCGGCGACCACCTCGCGCACGAACACCTCGTAGACGAGCTCGCGCGATTGCGGCGTGACCTGCCCACGGCAGCGCAACTTGTACGTCTCGAACGGTACCGGTTCGAAGCGCCACCCGTCGCACTCCAGCGTCATGCCGAGCGCTGTCATGTAGATCGCCATGGTCTGCATGGTGCCCTCGAACATGAGCGTGCCGGGCATACACGGGTCGTTCTTGAAATGTCCTGCGAAATACCATTTTTCGGGACCGATGTGCTCGACGGCGCGCAGATAACCTCGTCCCCACGGACCGCCGGAGAAATCCAGGTGGGTGACTTCGTCAATGAACAGCATGTCGCCGCTGGAGATGGACGGCGTTCTGGTGTGGCTGGCGGCGCGCTCGAAACCGGGGCCGAACGTATGCCAAATCTCGCCGGCCGCCAACGCATCCAGATCGGCACGCTGCAACGAGGTGCGCGACGTCTGCGCCGGTGTCGATTCCATTGGGCCGCTGACCGTCTCGTCCTCGGGGCGCCACAGGATGCCGCCCGAGGCCGCCAGCTCCTCGTCGGAGAAGAACCCGGCCTGGCCGTTGCGCATCGACATGCGCTCGACGCCGTCGATCGTGCAGTCGTAGTGGAAGAAGAACATGCGGATATCGCCCTGACGGGCGTGTCCGTCCACGTGGATGTCGAACCGCAGCGTATCGCCGATTTCGGGCAGGCCGCCCAGGTAGGTCACCTCGCAGCCCAAGAGCCGATACACCCGGTCGCTCTTGTTGGCGAAGTCCGCACCCATCCAGGAGATGAGCATGAGATCGGCCTGGCCGCTCTCGATCATGATGCCGGCCGGCATCCGGCCCTGGTGAATCCACCAGGCGTCGGCCGTGACATCGGTTTCGGTCCACAGTGTTCCGGTGCCGTTCGTCGCCGGTTCCGCGTCGATACCCAACAGGCGATCCGCCAGCAGCAGGGGAGGTTCGGGCATCCGAACCTGGCGACGGTAGTCGTCTTGCACCGCGAATGCCGGACCGTAGATCTCGGAGATCCTGCCGGAAGAATGCACCCGCAGACCGTCCTTGTCGAGCGTCAGACCCACCGGCGCGCGCTTGGCCGTCGGCGCAGGCACCACCTTGTCGGCGGGACGGATCGGCTGGATCGCCCTGCACGCGCCTGCACCGGGCGCGCTGTCGGTAACGTTCCGGGACAACCCTTTCGGTTCAACGGCGGGCCGCGCTGGTTTTTCCGTCAGAAAGTCGTCAGCGCCATTTAGCCAGTCGTCCTGCGGTGCGATGACGGCGGAGCCGTGGTGGCCGTTTCCGCCGATGGTACTCACGCGGGTCATCTGCACGTCGAAATCAGAAGTGATCGAGAGCGGCTCGGGTGGCGTCTGCGCGGCCAGGACCGCGCCCAGCGGCTCGCGCGCCAATGCCTCTTCGGCTTTGGGCAGAGCCGGCGGAACCGGGAGATACGTTGCCATCAGCTGCTCCAGTCGAGGGGTGGTGGTCCGCAGCCCCGCTGCGCCGGAGAAGGCCGGCACGGGCAGCGGATTGCCGCTATTGGTCGCACCGGCGAGAGCCGGAGCTAATTCTGCAGAGGATGCCGATTGCTCGGCACGAATCGGTAGCCGCACTTCGGGCAGGTGAGCGGGGAACAGCAGTCGCGTGGACTTCCCCGTCGGGGATCGGGAGCCTTGGGGGAACCGGGCACTGAGCCCTTCGGCGCCTTGGTGGTTGGGGCCGGCAGGCACCAGCACGATTTCCTGTTCCTGGCCGGCCAGGGCGCGCAAGGCGATTACGGCCGATCGCTTTTCAGAGGTCCAGGGCGTGCCGTCCGGCCATACGCCGAGGAAGCCGTACAGCACTCCCGCGGCCACGTGCAGCAGTCCCGACGCGGCATGGGCGTGGCCGAGTTGCGGCGAGAGGTTCAATGCCCCGGGCGCGGTGCCCAAGTGAAGACACTCACCGTGTGGTTGTTGATCCGCCGGTAGGACGGCCAGAACCGTATCGCCCTCACGACGGGCGTCGCTCGCGCGTTTGAGCACGACCACGACGGCGGCATCGCCAGGTATCCGCTCGGCCGACCCGAGCAACGCGTGCGCCGCCGCTTCGTGTACCGATTCGCAATTGAGGTCCACCGCGCCCACAACCGCCGCGTCGATTTCGCCTCGCCGCAGTTCGCGTGCGGCCAGCTCCAAAGCCGTGGTGCCGGACAGTTCTTCCCTCGACACCGTGAAACTCGGCCCGCGCAGGTCGAATTGGCTGTTCAGGCGATTGGCCACGATGTTCGGCATGGCGCCGACGACACCCGCGGCGGTCCATCCCTGCACGACACCATCTCGCGCGGTCGCCAGCTGATCGGGGTCGTCGATCTCGTCGGCCAGCCGCCAGCGCACCCCGAATCGTGCCACCTCGGGATCGCATCCCATCCCGACAATGACACTGGTTCGGTCGGGCGGCAGTCCCTTGATCAACTCTTCGATATTGAGGGCAGCCCCCAACAGGGCGAGTTGCTGGGGCTGAGTCTGCTTGAGATCGCTTGGGGGAAAACGTGTTTGAGTGAGATCGAGGCAGACCTCGGCCATCCGTGCCCTGAGGTTGCCACTCCCCTCGCCGCTGGGGATCGGCTGGCATGCCTGTAGATGCTCTGCAACCGAAGCGGTTTCGTGTCCGTCGCCCACCAACAGGCTCAGTCCGACGATCGCGATGTCCTCGTCGGCCTGGGGTCTGGTCGCCGGCCACCTCGGACGGGTGTTGCCGTCGTCGGCCGGCTCGATCCATTCTTCGAGGAGCAGGTGCGCGTTGTTGCCACCGAAACCGAAGTTGTTGATCGCCGCGCGCCGCGGCCCCACGCATGTCCAGGGTTCCGGCTCGGTGAGCAGGCGGAATGGCGAGTCCGCGATGAACGGCAGCGGGTCGTCAACGTGCAGTGTGGGGGGGCGAACCCGCGCCCGCATCGCCGCGAGCACCTTGATCGCTCCCGCGGCACCGGAGGCCGTGATGGAGTGCCCCAGGTTGGATTTCAGTGATCCGATGGGCACGTTCGCCATGCCGCCGAAGATTTCGGTCATGCTCATCAGTTCGGTCAGGTCGCCGCGTGAGGTCCCGGTGGCGTGGCACTCGATGAGCGAGATATCTTGCGGTTCAAGCTCCGCCATCTCGTAAGCCAGCCGCATCGCGCGCTCTTGACCCTCCTGGGACGGCACGAGCAGACCACGTCCCCGGCCATCGTTGCTGAGGCCCACCCCCCGGATGACGCCCAAGATCGTGTTGCCTTCGGCGATGGCGTCTTCCAGCCTCCTGAGCACCAGGATGGCCGCGCCTTCGGCGGGGACCAATCCGTCCGCGCTGCGGTGGAAGGGTCGCGATCTGCCCGAAGCACTGAGTGCCTGTAGCGCACTGAAGCCCACGTGCAGCAGCAAGTTGCTTGCGCCATTGACGCCGCCCGCCAGCATCACATCCGCGGTGTGGTCGTGCAGCCGGTCACAGGCCAGCTTGATCGCATACAGCGACGAGGCGCAGGCAGCATCGAGGGCCGTCGCGCCTGCGGTCAAGCCCAGCCCATTTGCGATGAGATGCGCCGGAAGCCCGGACATGAAGCGATTACGCCAATCGATGCTGTGTTCGCTTCCGCGCCAAACCTTTTCAGCTAGATCCGTCATCGTCTTTGTCGGATAGCTGAGGTTACCCAGGACCACCCCGGCCGAGCCGGGGACTTCGCCGGCGCGCCAGCCCGCGCTGTGCACAGCTTGCCGGGCCGCCTCGATGCCCCAGAGGAAGAGCGGATCCAGCCCGTCGAGTTCGTCGGCGCCGAGCAGGAAACCACGGCGATCGAAAACGTCGTCGAAGCCGCTCACATACCCGCCGCGATCGGACCACGTGTGGTCGAAGTAGGGCGCGTTCTTCTGTTCGCGCAGCATCTGCGCCGTGGAGACGCCCCAATAATCCGGCCGCGGTGAGCCGAGCACATCACGCCCCTCGTGGACCGTTTTCCACAACTCGTCGGGGCTCAGACCACCGGGGAGGACACAGCCCTGACCGACGATCGCAATCGGCTCAAACGTCACGACGACTCCGCGGCATCGTTCGATCAGCTGCCGTAGGGGTACAACTCAAGCCGTTTGAAGCTGACAACCACGAGATCATCCGCGTCGACAAGGTCGAGGTCGCAGACGGCTCGGCTGTTCTTGGCGTCGCCATTCGAAAGTACGCACCGCAGCCCGCCGCCCAGCGCGCCGGCGCGATAACGGACAACCTCGCCCACCTTCAGCGGCAGCACGGTGCGACCGAGTCGGACGAAGCTCCAGACCAATGCCGCTTGGAGGCAGCCGTCGAGGGCAGCCGGATCCGTAGCCCAGCCGTCGCCAGGCCAGCCTGCCGTTGTCAGGCCGTACAGGGATGCCGTCGCGCCCGACTCCTGGCAGTCGACGCTGTCGAGGACCTGGAACGCGGGGCCATGGAACAGCGCGTCGGTGCTGTAGCAGGCGTCGCGGTCGAGCAGGCGACCGCCGAGCGCAGCTGTCGCCAGTGTCGGCGCGGCGGTTGGGCCCGAACGCATTTCGACGGTCGCGGAGTAGTAGGCGGCCGATCCCGAACCATCGGACAACGTGCATGTCAATCGATTCGGCGCCTCCTGGACCGGTGTGCAACGCACCAGCAATGGGTCACCCTGTTGGTCGAAGCCGGTCAACGTGACGCCACGAAGCACCTTGAGATCGAGAAGGCGCTCGACGTGTTGGCCGGGCCGGCATGCTTCGGCTATCCGCACGAACCACTCGCACGCTTGCACAACCGGCAGCACAACGTTGCCCTGAATCCGGTGATCAACCAGGTACGGCTGTAGTGACGCGTGGGCGACCACGCTTGCTGTCCGGCCCTCGGCGGGCATCGGATGTGTTGGCACGCCTGCTAATACACCGTCTCCGAGAGTCACCTCGGAACTCCCGGTCTCCCCGTCCAGGACGTCCGAGACGAAAGCTTGCGCGCCGTCCGCAATCGGGATCAACGAGATGCCTCGGGACTCGAACATCGCCTTGAGGCCGGGGGTGACCATGCCGGAATCCCATGGCCCCCAGCCCAATGCACGAACGAGGCAGGACGGGCCGCGGCGAGCTTGCTCGGCCAGGGCGACCTTGTTGAGTATCTCGTTGGCCATCGCGTAGTCGCTCTGACCGACGTTGCCGCTGCGCGCGGCCACCGAGGAGAACAGGCAGACGACCTTCAGCGCATCGTTGGCCGTGGCGTCCAGCAGCGCACACAGACCGCCGACCTTTGTCTCGAAGACACGGTCGAATCCATCCAGCGTCTTCTTGTGCAGGGGTGCGTCGGCCAGCACACCGGCACCGTGTACCAACCCGGTGATGGGCCCCAAATCGGCTCGCACGCCGTCGAGTAGCGCACCGAGTTGAGAGGCATCACGGACGTCGGCTGCCGCGTAGCGAACGTGCGAGCCGGCGTCGATCAGCGCGGTAAGGGTCGCACGTACCTCGCGATCTGCCAGGATGCGCTGCACCTGTTGTTCCAACTGCTTGGGAGTCGGCTTGACGCCTTGCGCCGCGGCACTGGTGAGCAGGGCCCGCTTGAGCTCGGCGTCGGTTGTCAGCCCGTGCGCCGCGGCCGGTTCCTCACTGAGTTCGGTGCGCCCGATCAACACGAAGCTGGCCCGCGTCGCCTCGGCCAGCGCAATGACCGAAGCGGCGGTGACGCCGCGGCCTCCGCCCGACACCACGATCACGTCGCGATGATCGATGCGCCGGGTGTGCTTTTTCACCGGGCTCGGGTCTGCGGCGACCGTGACCCGGCCGTGGGGGGTGCCCAGACCGACTTCGAGTTCGGCTCCGCCGGCCAGTATCTCGTGGGCGAGCTGTTCGGCGACGGTGGTCGGCGACTGCTGCCCGATTGCGATGTCGATCGCTTTGACGTGTGCGGCCGGCCATTCTTGCGCGGCGGTTTTGGCCAGGGCGCCGACTCCGCCGGCCCAGGCGCGGGGGCCGGGCTCGGTGAGCAGACCGAAGGTGCCGCCGGTGTCCTGCACGGTGACGAAGACACCGCCGCGTTCGGCGAATTTCGCCGCGATGCGTTGCGCGTCTGCGAAGACCGCCCGGTTGATAGCCAGCGTGTCGTGGCGGGTAGCTGTTTTTTTCAGAGCTGCGAGGGGGGTCACCGCCCCGGCATCGACGCGGGGGGCGGGCACAACCGTGGCGTTAATGCCATACCTGCCAAGGGATTCGGCCAAGGCATCCGCGACGGCGTCCTGTGTTGCGACAATCTCGACGTTCGCGCCGCCGTGCAGGCCCGGCATCCCCATCCCGCTCGCCGGAGCAGAGACCGCGTGCACCGCGTAGCGGGCGGTCGCTGCTCCGGCTAACTCAAAAGGGAGGCGGTCACCTACCGGAGTGCCGTTGGCAGCGGCCGGCGGGGGTGGTGCTGGCATCGGCGGTGTGCCGTCGACGGCGGCCGGGGTGATCAGCGACTGCAGGTAATCGATGATCTCCTGCAACGTCGCCAACGCCGCCATCGTCGCCGTCTCCACCTCAGGCAACGCAGGAATCCGCTCCTGCACCGCAGACAAGATCTCAACCCGCTTAATCGAGTCAATCCCCAAATCCGCTTCCAACGCCATCGACAAATCAAGCATCTCCACGGGATAACCCGTCTTATCCGCCACCACATCCAACATCTGCGCAACCAACTCCGCAGACCCAGCCACCGCCACCGGAGCCACCGCAGCAGCCGGCGCAACCGGAACCGCCACAGCCACATGACCATTCGACGCCACCGGCACCACCGCCGGAGCCACAACACCATTCACCGCGACCGGACCCATCAGCGACTGCAAATAATCAATGATCTCCTGCAACGTCGCCAACGCCGCCATCGTCGCCGTCTCCACCTCAGGCAACGCAGGAATCCGCTCCTGCACCGCAGACAAGATCTCAACCCGCTTAATCGAGTCAATCCCCAAATCCGCTTCCAACGCCATCGACAAATCAAGCATCTCCACGGGATAACCCGTCTTATCCGCCACCACATCCAACATCTGCGCAACCAACTCCGCAGACCCAGCCACCGCAGCAGCCGGCGCAACCGGAACCGCCACAGCCACATGACCATTCGACGCCACCGGCACCACCGCCGGAGCCACCGGCATCGCCGGCCTGCCATTGGCGGCGGGCGGAACAACCGGAGCCGCGGGCATCGTCGCCCTGCCATTGGCCGCCGGCGGAACAACCGGAGCCGCCGGCATCGCCGCCCTGCCATTGGCCGCCGGCGGAACAACCGGAGCCGCGGGCATCGCCGGCCTGCCGTTGGGAACGACTGGCGGTGCTGCCGGCGGTGCTGCGACAGCGGCCTGAGACGTCAGATTCTGCAAAAGACTGTGCAGATTGTCGACGGCGTACTGCAGGGTTCCTACCGCCGCGACCATCTGGGCCATCACGTCAGCGCCGATAGCCTGCGCGGCAGGAGACGAAGTAGCCGCCAGGGTGACATGAGCACCGTGGCCGTGGCCGTTGCCGTTGCCGTTGAGGACGGCCGGCACGGATACCGCCGGAGTGGCCGCGGGTGCCGTGCCGTTCCCGTGTGCCACGGGTGCGATTGATTCGGATTGGGTCAATTTGGACTCCGATTCGGTTGTGTGTCCGTTGAGGGGGTTACCGGAGCTAGAGGAAGTTTCGAGAGGGGTCGGCCGCGGCAGGGGCTCATCGCTGCGCTGCGGGCGGCCATAGTTGGATCCATTGATCTTCAGCGTCATCTTTGGCTGCTTACGAGTACGCGGGTCATCGCCGACGCGGTACTGCGACCAAAGTCCGTCGAAGTTCATCGGGACGCCCGCGGCCGCGAGTTGGGCGAGCCCCATCCACAGCGATCGAATACCGTTCCTGCCCTTGGCATCCAGGGAAACCGCGGAGTGCTCCTGGCCGGCAAGACACTTGCCGACGAGATTCGTCAGCACAGTGCCGGGTCCCACCTCGACGAAGGTCCGTGCTCCGGCCTGCCACATCGCCTGAATCTGTTCGACGAATCGCACTGGCTGCGCGATCTGGTTGGCCAGCGTGGTCCGCAGTTCTTCTGCGTCGGCGGTGTAGGGCTGAGCCGTCGCGTTGGCGTAGACGGGTACCTGTGGCACGGCAAAGGGGATGCCGGCGAGGAACGAGGCAAACGGACCCGCCGCCGAGCTGACAATCTCGGAATGAAAAGCGGTCGCGACATCGAGGCGACGCGCGTTCATACCCGCCGCGCTAAAGCGTTGTGCCGCATCGTCTATGGATGCACTATCGCCCGACAGCACAACCTGGTTGGGAGCGTTGTGGTTGGCGACGACCACCGAAAGCCCCCACTCGTCGATCAGCTTGCTGACCTGATCTGCAGGTGCCGTCACCGCGCACATCGCCCCGTCACTGCTGGCCGCCGCTTGGGCCATCAGCGCACCACGTGCGCGAGCAATCAATAGGGCAACCTCTTCGTCGAAAACGCCCGCAGCGCACAGCGCGGTGACCTCGCCGAAGCTGTGACCACCGACGGCGACGGGGGCAATGCCAAGGGCGCGGATCACCGACAACAGACTCAAGCTGTGTGCACCAATACCCGGCTGTGCCCACTCGGTCTTGGTCAGCTCGGCCGCCTGGCGGGCGCGAGCCTCGTCGGTGAACTCGGTCTTCGGCCAGACCACCTGGTGCAGGTCGCGATCGGCGTTCAGATCCTGCGCGCGGGCAACCTCCCACGGCGACAACGCCGGCTCATAGAGCTGCGGGACGTCAGCGCCCATGCCGACGTACTGGCTGCCCTGTCCGGGAAACAGCAGGGCGACGGGCCCGCCTTGTTGCGCCGAATAGTAGTAGCCCTTCGGCGAGCTGAACGATGATGCGACATCGGGTGTTTGGAGCTTTGCCGAGGCTTCACCGAGCATTGCGCGCAGGTTCGAAACGCTGTCGGCGACGAGCGCAAGCCGGTGCGGCTGCGCGGCGTCGTACCCGGATTGTGTGCTCCGTGCGAGGTAGCTGAGCATGTCGGGGCTGTCGACCAGCGACTCCGACAGACGGGTGGCCTCTTCGGAAAGCGCCGCGGCCGATTGCGCGCCAAGCACCACCAGCTCGGAATCCCACGAGCGGAATCGCGACGCACGCTTTCCGCTGCCCGTGTACTCCTCGACGGTGACGTGGAAGTTGGTGCCACCGAAGCCGAACGAGCTGACGGACGCGCGCCTCGGCACCCCCTTGTCGGCGAGCCACGGCTTGGTTTGCGCCGGTAGGTGGAACGGCGAATTCTCCAGATCGAGGGCGGGGTTGGGTTGATCGATTTTGATGGTCGGCGGCAACACCTTGTGATGAAGCGCCATCACGGCCTTGAAGAGACCGCACGCGCCCGCCGCGCCTTTGGTGTGCCCGACTTGGGACTTCACCGAACCAAGGGCACACCACTGCTGGTCCGCGCGCCCTGATGCCGCGAAGACCTCCCGCAGCGCCGCGAATTCAGCGGCATCGCCGGCCTTGGTGCCGGTGCCGTGCGCCTCGACGAGTCCAACCGTTTCCGGGCCGTAGCCCGCGGCGGAATACGCGCGGCGAAGCGCTTTGGCCTGCCCGGCCGGACTCGGCGCGTAGATGCTCTTTGCCCGGCCGTCCGAGGACGTGCCGATGCCGCGGATCACCGCGTAGATCTGGTCACCATCGCGCTCGGCATCGTCGAGGCGCTTGAGGGCGAACATCGCCAGCCCCTCGCCCAGCATCGTCCCGTCTGACCGGTCGGAGAATGGACGGCAGTCGCCACTGGGCGACAGCGCGGTGACCTTCGCGAAGCACATGAACATGAAGATGTCGTTGAAGGCATCGACGCCCCCGGCGATGACCATGTCCGATTCACCGAGATACAACTCGTGCAGGCCAACCTCGAGGGCGGCCAGCGAGCTCGCGCACGCCGCGTCGATGACGCAGTTCGTCCCGCCGAGATCGAAGCGGTTGGCGATGCGCCCGGCGATGACGTTGCCGAGGAGTCCGGGGAAGGTGTTCTCCTGCCAGGGCGTGTAGCCAGACGTCACGTGCTCACTGAATGCCGTGACCTCAGTTTCGGAAAGACCGGCGGCGCGAAGCCCGCGCTCCCAAACCGGTCGATGCAGGCGGCCCGCCATGTAGGTGAGCAATTCGGTGCCGCCCGACGAGCCGATGACGACGCTGACCCGTTCGCGATCCATGTCAGAAAAATCGCCACCCGCGGCGTCCTCCAGCACTTGCTGCGCGACCCGCAACGCAAGCAGCTGGGCGGTATCGGTCGCCGGCACGACGTTCGGTGGGATCCCGAAGTCGATCGGTGAGAAGTCGACCTCGGGCAAGAATCCGCCGCGGGTGACGTACACCTTGTCCGGCGTATTCGGGGCCGGGTCGTAGTAGTCCTCAACGCGCCAGTGCGACGCGGGAACTTCGGAGAAGAGGTCGACGCCATCGACGATGTTGCGCCAGAAGCGCTCCGCCTCCGGTGACCCCGGAAACAGAGCGCTCACGCCGACGACGGCAACAGCAGGGTGTTTCGACTCCATGACCACCTTTGCATTGCTTCCACGGACAGCACCGCTGTCAACCTGCTCCGTGCCGAATACTGACCATCGAGTTTTACTTCGTTGACCAGCTCAGACGGGTAAGTAGAGCTCGCCCGGGACGTTATCAGAACGGCGGCTGGCGTACTGACGAATTGTCAATACACCTGAATTTGTTCGTTACAGTTAACCTCCGATCCGTAGCGTTTCACGGTTGGTCGTCGTTGGTTCCGAGCGATGCGGGTGCATTTGCGCAGTTCGCGCTTATGCGAGACGGCGCCGCCGTGCAAAGGCCAGCGCAACACCCTAAGCGTCTGCTCAGCGCCTTCGCCGCCGATCCCTTCGGGCGGCGACCGGCCCCCACCACAGCCGTTGTCGTCGTCGACCGTTTGCGCCTCGCGGCCACATAATTAATCGTGTGCCCTCGCGATGATATATTTCGCCATGCCGTTTGGCACTGCACATCAACAACGCAATTCAGCGCGCTAATACGCATAAGAAATGCTGACTGATGTTGTCAGTGTGAGGAATGCATCACTGATTAATCAAATTGCTTTTCCTGCCCGACATGAAATGCAAAGCATCGGTGCACAACAGTGGCAACGGGTTCCTTTGAGCATCGGATCCCTGCTCGTACGGCGTCATCTAGCGCAGATACCGCCACGGCGGGCGGGCACGCACTCAATTTCGTCGACGCCACGGATGGTGCCGAAGATTGAGGGTCGCCCATGACGCTTTGCGGGTTCCAATCGCGATGCCCGGGGCGCAAATTCTAGACTTATTCGGCACAAAGCGGCAGGCCGACACGCCGCAATTTTCGACTCGGCGAGGTAAGCAAAGTGCTTTGGATGAAAAGCCTCGACTTCTTATAGAGACAACGGTCGCGGAATGTAGCGGAACGCGCTCGCCGGGACGGGTACTCCGCAGGCGCGGGCCTGCTGCGCCCGGGTGATGTGGGCGGCACCTTCCAGCAGATTGAGCGCCACCTGGTCGGCGCTGCGCTGTTCCAACGGTTCCAGATAGCTCCCGGCCACCCAGCTGTTGAAGGCTCCCATGGAAGGGCCGCACCAGATCTGGTAGTCCAGGACGCGGCCCGGGTCGCCGTCGATTGCCCACCGGCTTGATTTGCCGAGGTACCAGCGGAACAGCAGCGCGATCTGATACTTCGGGTCGCGGCTGGCAAGTTCGAGTACGGCCGGATCACGATCCGCCCAGTACCGCTCGGTCTCAGCCCAGACCTCGTCGACACTCAGGCCGAGAATCTTTTCCAGCTCAGGTCCGTGTTCGGCCACGACGGTGGCCAGATTGGGGCTAGCGGCGTACCACTCGTAGAGCTTCTTCGCCCGTGGACCGAACATCGAGCCACGCTTGAGGACCTGCAGGTTGACACCCATTTCGAACATGTCGGACGCGGGCGCCATCATCACATCGGCCACGCCGGCCTTCGCGAGCATGCCCCGGGCCTGGGCGGAAAGACCGGACTCCACACACGATTGATTGACCGAGCCGGTCACCACGTACGCGGCCCCCATCGCGAACGCACCGGCGACGGACTGCGGCGTGCTGACGCCTCCGCCGGCGCCCACGCGGACGCGGCGGCCGAGGTTGTGCTGTTGAGCCAGGTTGTCGCGCAGCAAGACGATTTCCGACAAGAGTGCAGACAGTGGCCGGTTGTCGGTGTGCCCGCCGCTGTCGGCCTCGACGGTGATGTCCTCCGCCACCGGCACGTATCGCGCCAGCTCGGCTTCGCGCGCGGTGAGCTTCCCGGCTGCCTGGAGCGCCGACACCAGCGCGGCCGGCGCGGGCTCCATGAACATGCGAGCGACCTCGGGGCGCGAGATCTTCGCCACGACGTTGTTCCTGCGGACGATGGTGCCGGCCGGATCGGTCGACAAGCCCGAGAGGGCGTAGTGAACGACCGCGGGGGTGAGCTTCATGAAGGCGGACGCCTCGACGATCCGGACGCCCCGCGCGATGAAGAGCTCGGCGACCCGCGCTTCGAGCGACACCTCGTTGGGTGAGTGGATCAGGTTCGCGCCCCACGCGACTCCGGTTCTGCCCGCCAGTCGCTCCTGGATGTCGGCCAGCCCTCGTTCCACTTGGCCATACGAGAGGCCGCCCGCGCCGAAGAAGCCCAGCATGCCGGCGTCCGCCATCGCCACCACCAGCTCGGGTGTCGCGATTCCGTTGGCCATGGCGCCGGTGACATAGGGAAAGCGGATCCCATGGGCCTCGCAGAACTCACGGCCGCCCAACCACTCCGGGTACATCGGGGGCAGCGTTCCCATCAGCGATATGTCGGAGCCGCCGGCACTGACCAACTCGCCGCCCATCGCCAGACCCAGTTGCCCGGAAGTGTCCTCGCGGACCACGTGCACCGGGTGGCGGACGAATTGAAGGACGTGAGCGATGTCTTCGGCCGCGAACGCGGCAGGCGCGGTGGCCGGGCGCCAGCCAC
Organism: Mycobacterium numidiamassiliense; assembly: GCF_900157365.1. Taxonomy (GTDB): domain Bacteria; phylum Actinomycetota; class Actinomycetes; order Mycobacteriales; family Mycobacteriaceae; genus Mycobacterium; species Mycobacterium numidiamassiliense. Next base: position 123,581 of record NZ_FUEZ01000003.1, read on the forward strand.
CCAAAGCCGGACTCACCTCCGCCTCGATCCGAGGCTCCAATGCCGCGGTTGGTCGCTCACTCAATGCCAATCCCCTTCAATCGTCAGTTTTGATGGGTATTGCCTAGAAGGCCGACTGCCTTAGCTGACGAAATCCAGCATGAGTTTCTCACGAACGGCCATTGTGCGGGTAAAAACCTCGGTTACGGGCTCTAGGGCTCAGCCGCCAATGTCAGCTATTGTCCGCCAGCTTCCCGCGCAACCGGCGGTTCACCGATTCCGGCAGCAGCTCCGACACGTCACCGCCCATCGTCGCGACTTCTTTGGCCAACGACGACGACACGAACGAATACTGCGGTGCCGTCGCCACGAAGAAGGTGTCGACGTTGGCGATGTGCTTATTCATTTGCGCCATCTGCAGCTCGTATTCGAAGTCGGTGTCGGTGCGCAAACCCTTGACGATTGCGGTCATCCCCCGCGACGTGACGAAATCGACCACCAGGCCCTGCCCCGCCTCGACCCGCAGGTTGGGCAGGTGGGCCGTCGCCTCCTCGATCATCGCGATCCGCTCGTCGAGGTCGAACATGCCCTTCTTGGCGGGGTTGACCAGGATCGCCACCACCACCTCGTCGAACTGCCCCGCGGCGCGTTCGAAGACATCGATGTGACCCAACGTCACCGGGTCAAACGATCCCGGGCAAACCGCGCCGCTCATAAGCGATCAAGTTAGCAGGGCGCCTCAGCCGAATTGGGCCAGCTCCAGGCGGGTGTCGCCGTATGTTCGCTGCGGCCACGCCGTCCAGCCTGCCGGCCAGGTCAGCGCGACACCGGCGGCCGGGCGCTCGATCACCGCGACGGTGCCTTCGCGCACCCAGCCATGGGTCACCAGCGCGTCCACCACGACGTGGACCTCGGCGGTCTCGACCTCGTAGGGCGGATCGGCCAGCACCAGGTCGACGGGCGCCTGCGTGCCGCCCGCCACCACCGCCGCCACCACGCCCCGGCGCACCGTCGCGCCGGGCAGACCAAGGGCTTCGATGTTGCGCGCGATGACGGCTGCTGTGCGCTGATCGGACTCGACGAACAGCGCCGACGTCGCGCCGCGCGACAGCGCCTCCAGACCCAGCGCACCCGAACCGGCGTACAGGTCCAGCACCGCCAGGCCGGCGAGATCCAGCCGGGCGGTCACGATGTTGAACAACGATTCGCGCACCCGATCGGTGGTCGGCCTGGTCCCGCGCGGCGGGACCGCGATGCGCCGCCCGCCGGCGACGCCACCGATGATGCGGGTCAGCTGAGCACCACCAGCAGATCTCCGCCCTCCACCTGCGCGGCGCTCGACAACGCGACCCGCGCCACGGTGGCGTCTTTGGGTGCGGTGATCGGGGCCTCCATTTTCATCGCCTCGATGGTGGCGATGGTCTGACCGGCGCTGACCTGGTCGCCCTCGGACACCCCGACCGTGACCACCCCGTCGAACGGCGCGGCGATGTGATCGGGATTGCCGCGATCGGCCTTCTCCGCCGTCGGCACCGCGCTGGCAATGCTGCGGTCGCGCACCAGCACCGGCCGCAGCTGACCGTTGAGGATGCACATCACCGTTCGCATGCCGCGCTCGTCCGGTTCGGAGATGGCCTCGAGCCCGATCAACAGGTCGACCCCGCGTTCCAGCTCGACGCTGTGCTCTTCGCCCTGCCGCAGACCGTAGAAGAACTGGTTGGCCGAAAGATGTGAGGTGTCGCCGTAGATTTCCCGGTGCTCTTCGAATTCCTTTGTGGGGCCGGGGAATAACAAACGGTTCAGGGTGGCCTGGCGCTTGGCGCCGTTCAGGGCCAGCGCAGCCTCGTCCTCGGCGGTCAGTTCCTGGATGGGCTTGGCGGGCGCGCGGCCCTCCAACGCCTTGCTGCGCAATGGTTCGGGCCATCCGCCGGCCGGATCACCCAGCTCGCCGCGCAGGAATCCGAGCACCGAATCGGGAATGTCGAATCGTGCTGGGTCAGAGGCGAATTCGTCGGCGCTTACCCCGGCACCGACCAGCGCGAGCGCCAGATCGCCGACGACCTTCGACGACGGCGTGACTTTGATCAGCCGCCCCAGCACCCGGTCCGCACCGGCGTAGGCCTCTTCGATCTCTTCGAATCGATCACCCAACCCCAGCGCAATCGCCTGCTGCCGCAGGTTCGACAATTGGCCGCCCGGGATTTCGTGGTGGTACACCCGCCCGGTCGGGCCCGGCAACCCGGACTCGAAGGGCGCGTACACCTTTCGCAACGCTTCCCAGTACGGCTCCAGCGCGCATACGGCCTGCAGCGACAGGCCGGTGTCGTATTCGGTGTGCGCAGCGGCGGCGACGATCGAACTCAGCGCGGGCTGGCTGGTGGTGCCCGCCAGTGGCGCGGCCGCTCCGTCGACGGCGTCGGCACCCGCCCGCCATGCCGCGACGTAGCTGGCCAGCTGGCCGCCCGGTGTGTCGTGGGTGTGCACGTGCACGGGCAGGTCGAACCGACTGCGCAACGCCGACACCAACGTGTGCGCGGCCGGTGGCCGCAACAGCCCGGCCATGTCCTTGATGGCCAGCACGTGGGCGCCGGCGTCCACAATCTGCTCGGCCAGCTTCAAGTAGTAGTCCAGCGTGTAAAGCCGCTCCCCGGGATCGGACAGGTCGCCGGTGTAGCACATCGCGACTTCTGCTATCGCAGAACCTGTTTCGCGCACGGCGTCGATCGCCGGGCGCATCGACTCGAGGTTGTTGAGCGCGTCGAAGATGCGGAAGATGTCGATGCCGGTGGCGGTCGCCTCGTCCACGAACGCCGACGTCACCAGCTCCGGGTAGGGCGTATAGCCGACGGTGTTGCGGCCACGCAGCAGCATCTGCAAACAGATGTTGGGCATCGCCTCGCGCAGCGTGGCCAGCCGCTCCCACGGATCTTCCTTGAGGAACCGCAGCGCCACGTCGTACGTCGCGCCACCCCAGCACTCCACCGATAACAGCTGCGGCGTCGTCCGGGCCAAATACGGTGCCACCATGCCTAATCCGCTGGTACGCACCCGGGTGGCCAGCAAAGACTGATGGGCATCGCGAAAAGTGGTGTCGGTGACGCCGACCGCCGGCGACTCGCGCAGCCAGCGCGCGAAACCCTCGGGCCCCAACTCGACGAGTCGCTGCTTGGATCCGGCCGGCGGCGCGGCCTCGAGATCGACCTCGGGCAGCTTGTCATGCGGGTACACCGTCGACACCCGGGTGCCGTGTTGCTGATTGACGGTGACGTCGGCCAGATACGTGAGGATCTTGGTGCCGCGGTCGGCCGACGCGCGGGCGGTCAGCAGCTGTGGGCGTTCGTCGATGAAGGACGTGGTAACCCGGCCGGCCTGGAAGTCCGGATCTTCCAGAACCGCTTGCAGGAAGGGGATATTCGTCGATACCCCGCGAATCCGGAATTCGGCGATGGCCCGGCGCGCCCGGTTGACCGCCGTGTGGAAGTCGCGGCCCCGGCAGGTCAGCTTGACCAGCATGGAATCGAAATGCGCGCTGATCTCGGCGCCCAGGTTGGTGCTGCCGTCCAGCCGGATGCCGGCGCCGCCGGGGCTGCGGTACGCGCTGATCCGGCCGGTGTCGGGCCGGAACCCGTTGGCCGGATCCTCGGTGGTGATCCGGCACTGCAGCGCGGCGCCGTGCGGCCGGACGTCCTGCTGGTGCAGGCCCAGGTCGTCCAGCGTCTCGCCGGACGCGATGCGCAGCTGGCTGGAGACCAGGTCGACGTCGGTGATCTCCTCGGTCACGGTGTGCTCCACCTGAATCCGCGGATTCATCTCGATGAAGACGTAGTGCCCGCTTTCGTCCAGCAGGAACTCGACCGTGCCGGCGCAGCTGTAGTTGATGTGTCGGGCGAACGCGACCGCGTCGGCGCAAATCCTTTCCCGCAGTTCGGGATCCAGGTTCGGCGCGGGCGCCAGCTCGATGACCTTCTGATGGCGACGCTGCACACTGCAGTCGCGTTCGTAGAGATGGATCACCTCGCCGGTGGTGTCGGCCAGGATCTGCACCTCGATGTGGCGCGGTTTGATCACCGCCTGCTCGAGATACACCGTCGGGTCGCCGAATGCTGATTCAGCTTCGCGGCTGGCGGATTCAATCGCCTCGGGCAGCGCGCCGATATCGCTGACGCGGCGCATGCCTCGTCCCCCACCGCCCGCAACCGCCTTGACGAACAAGGGGAATCGCATGTCGGCCGCGGCCGCCACCAGCTCGTCAACCGACGACGACGGTGCCGACGAGGTAAGCACCGGCAGCCCGGCTTCCCGGGCCGCCGCGATCGCCCGAGACTTATTTCCGGTCAGCTCAAGGACTTCGGCGCTGGGGCCGACGAACTTGATGCCCGCCGCCGCGCAGGCCGCGGCCAGATCCGGGTTCTCCGACAAGAAGCCGTAGCCGGGGTACACCGCATCGGCGCCGGCCCGGCGCGCCGTCTCGACGATCTCGTCGACCGACAGGTAGGCCCGCACCGGGTGGCCCACATCGCCGATCTGATAGGACTCGTCGGCCTTGAGCCGATGCTGTGAATTGCGGTCCTCGTAGGCGTAGACGGCCACCGTACCGACTCCGAGTTCGTAGGCCGCGCGGAAGGCGCGAATCGCGATCTCGCCGCGATTGGCCACCAGCACTTTGGAGATCACTATTGACTCCTCACCTCTAAAGAAGCGTCGACCAGTAGTCCCAGAACCGCACCATGATCAGCAGAAACACGGTGGTAAACCACAACGCCACGATCGACCATCGCCATTGAAAAAGCACCCGGACCAGCGCGCCCGAGTCGTCCAGCGATCCGCGGAGCACGATCGACAACACCACCACCAGCAGGGTGACGGTGACCGCCCACACCACCATGCAATAGGGGCACAGCGCACCGATCCGGTACAGGCTCTGAAAGATCAGCCAATGCACCAACACCGCGCCGCTCAGGATCCCGACCGCCAAACCAATCCAAAACCATTGGGGCAAAGACACTTTCGCGACCGCCAGCACGCCGGCCACGACGACCACGGTGAAACCCGCGATACCCAGCAGCGGGTTGGGGAAGCCGAACGCCGACGCCTGCGGTGTGACCATCACCGAGCCGCACGACAGGATCGGATTGATATTGCAGGACGGCACGTACGACGGGTTGGCCAAGAGATCGATCTTCTCCACCGTCAGCGTCGCCGATGAGACAAGCCCGATTACACCGGCGATCAGCAGCCACCACGCGCTCGGCGCGGGTACCCGCGCGTCACCGGGTGGCACTGACACCGCGACCGTCACGAAGCCGCGGGAGCGACAGCGGTGTCGATTCCTGGTACATCGCCGACGATGCTTTTGATCTTGGCGACCAACGCGTCGGGCGTCGACGGGTCATAGTTTTCGCCGTTGATCTTGATCGTCGGGGTTGCGGTGATGCCCGCGGCCGCGGCCTCGCCGGTGACCTTGGAGAGGTACTTCCCGCTGTTGACGCAGTCCGGGACCTTGCCCACGACGCCGGCCTGGCGGGCGATCTCTATCAATTTCGCGTTGTCGGGGAAACTGGTGCCCCGTTCGTCGGGCTGGATGCCGGTGGAGAACAGCGCGGTGTGGAAGCGGCGGAACGCGTCGTTGGACTCGTCGGCGACGCACAGGGCCGCCGCGCCCGCCCGTGATGAGTAGTTCTGGCTCTTGGCGCTGTCGAGGATCGACACCATCGAGTAGTCGGCCGCGATGGCGCCGGCGTCGATCAGCTTGGACACCGTCGGCCCGAAGGTGCGCTCGAAATTGCCGCATGCCGGGCACAGGAAATCCTCGTAGAACGCGACGACGGCCTTGGGGTTGCTGGTGCCGGGCGCGGTGACGAGCTTGCTCGACGTCACCCGCACCGTGTCGCCCTGACCGGCGGCGCCGGACTTCTTGTCGTGATGCTGGGTCACGATGTAGAAGACCAGCGCGACCGCGAAGATCACGACGAACGCGGTGCCGCCGATCTGGACAAGTCGGCCGCCGGACTTACCGCCCGTGGACTTCAGGTCGAATCGCGCGGGTCGTTTAGGTTTGTCGGCCACAGGATCAGATTACCGGCGGCGCCGAGCCGGTAGATCAGGCCCGGCTCAGGTGGGCGCGCAACGCCGAAATCAGATCACTTGTCGCGGTGAGGCTGCCGCCGCCGAGCTGGAACAGGTTGGCGAAACCATGCGTCAGCGAACCCATCGTCCGCAGGTCCACCGCCGTCCCGGCGGCCTGCAGCGCCGCCGCGTAGTTCTGGCCCTCGTCGCGCAGCGGGTCAAAGCCCGCGACCGCGATCAACGCGGGCGCCAGCCCGGACAGGGAATCGGCCAGCAGCGGCGACACCCGCGGGTCTGCCGGGTCGATGCCCGTGCCCCCCAGATACAGCGCGTTGAACCAGTCGATGTCGTGCTTGGTCAACAGGAAACCCTGCGCGAATAGGCTCAGCGATCGGGTCTGCGCAGTGAAGTCCGTCCGCGGATAGATCAGCCACTGCAGCACGGGCGCAGGGCCACCGTCGTCGCGCGCCAGCTGGGAGACGACGGCAGCCAGGTTGCCGCCGGCGCTGTCACCGCCGACGGCGACGCGCCCTGGCGTGGCGCCGAGTTCACCGGCGTGCTCGCAGGCCCACTTGAACGCCGCGTAGGCATCCTCGACCGCGGCCGGCGCCGGATGCTCGGGAGCCAGCCGATAGCCGATCGACAACACTTGGATGCCGGCGTCCCGGCAGGTCAAGCGGCACAGCGTGTCGGTGGTGTCCAGGTCGCCGAGCACCCAGCCGCCGCCGTGAAAGAAGACCAGCACGTCGGTGGCCTCGCCACCGAGCGGGCGGTAGTGGCGCGCCGCGATCGGTCCGGCCGGCCCCGGCAGCGTGAGGTTGTTGACCCCGACGTGGATCTGCGGGCCGGGAAATTTCACCAGGTTGTTGCGCATCTGCGCGCGCGACGCCGCCACGTCGCCGTCGACGGCCAGGCCGTCGATGTCGGCGAGCCGCAGACCCGAGAGCATCAGTTGCAGCGTGGGGTCCAGGGTGTTGCCGTCGATGATCACCGAACGACCACGGAACAACGCCCGCTTTGCCGGCGCCGGGATCCACGGAATGACCTTGACGCCGACGTTGGTGACCGCGCCGTGGACGAGCCCAGCCCAGCGCGGCGGCGGGCGTTTCGCCCCGCGCTGCAGGCGCGGCGCGCCTGGCAGACTCTGTGTCATGGCAGCCCCCTTAGTCACCCTGAACGACGGCAATTCGATTCCCGCCGTCGGACTCGGAGTCTTCAAGGTCGCGCCGGCGGACACCCAGCAGGCGGTGAGTGCCGCGCTGCGCGCCGGGTACCGGCATATCGACACCGCCGCGGCCTACCGCAATGAACGGGAAACCGGGCGTGCGGTTGCCGAGTCCGACGTGCCGCGCGAACAACTTTACGTGGTGACCAAGCTGGCCAACCCGGACCAGGGGTACGACAGCACGCTGACGGCATTCGATGCCAGCATGAACCGGCTCGGGTTCGACTACCTGGACCTCTACTTGATCCACTGGCCGCAGCCCGACCTCGGCAAGTTCGTCGACACCTTCAAAGCCTTTGCCCACCTGCGCGATCAGGGCCGGATCCGGTCGATCGGCGTCAGCAATTTCGAGCCCGAACATCTCACGGTGCTCGTCGACGCCACCGGCATCGTTCCGGCCGTCAACCAGATCGAGCTGCACCCGCTATTCCCCCAGACGGAGCTGCGCGAGGTGCACGCACAACGCGGCATCGCGACCGAGGCATGGGCGCCGCTGGGGCGCGGCGCGCTACTGGATCACCCCACGGTTGCCCGCGTCGCGAAGGACTCTGGGCGGACACCGGCCCAGGTGCTGCTCCGGTGGCATCTACAGCTCGGTAATATCGTGATCCCCAAGTCAGTGAACCCCACCAGGATTGCGAGCAACTTCGACGTGTTCGATTTCGAACTCAGCGCCGATCAGATGGCGGCGATCGCCTCACTCGACGATGGCACCCGGCTTGGTCCGAATCCGCGCACTTTCACTTACACAGGCAGGTGAATCACGGTGACTGGCGAATCGGGCTCCGCCGTACCCTCGATAACTCTCAATGACGAAAACACGATGCCGGTGCTTGGCCTCGGCGTCGCGGATTTGTCGGAAGACGAGACCGAGCGCGCCGTCTCGTCGGCGCTGGAGATCGGCTGCCGGCTGATCGACACAGCCGCGGCGTATGGCAACGAGGCCGCGGTCGGCCGCGCTATCGCCGCCTCCGGAATTCCGCGCGCCGAGTTGTTCGTCACCACCAAGCTGGCCACTGCCGACCAGGGCTTGACGAGTTCCCAGGGTGCCTGCGCCGCCAGCTTAGAGCGGCTCGGCCTGGACTACGTCGACCTCTATCTGATTCACTGGCCGGCCGCGTCGCTGGGCAATTACGTGGACTCCTTCGGCGGCCTTCTTCAGCTTCATCGCGAGGGGCTCGCCCGCTCGATCGGTGTCTCCAACTTCACCGAGGAGCACCTGTCGATGGTCATCGACCTGGTTTTCACGACGCCGGCGGTCAATCAGATCGAGCTGCATCCGCTGCTCAACCAGACCGAGATGCGCAAGACGAACGCGCAGCACAATGTCGTGACGCAGTCCTACACGCCGCTGGCGCTGGGCAGATTGAACGACAACCCGACGGTGACCTCGGTCGCCGGCGAATACGGCAAGACGCCATCGCAGGTGCTGCTGCGGTGGAACCTGCAACTCGGCAACGCGGTGATCTTCCGGTCGGCCTCGGCCGAGCACATCGCCGGCAACCTGGACGTGTTCGACTTCGAGTTGGCCGCCGATCACATGGACGCGATCAACGCACTCAACGACGGCACCCGGTTACGCCCCGACCCCGATACCTACGAGGGCACCTAGCCCGCCGGGCAGGTGGCCGCCGCCTGCCGCAGTGCACCGGCCGACGCCTGCTCTACCGGCAGCTGATATCCGCGCAGCACGGCGATGAACTGCATGGCGTACTGACAATCGAATGCCCTGTTGGGTGGCATCCACAAAGCCGGCGGTGAATCGCCCTTGTCCTGGTTGGCCTGACCCTCGACGGCCAGCAGGTTGGCAGGATCGTTGGCGAATCGCATCCGCTCGGGAACCGTCCAGCCGTACGCCCCCATATCCCATGCGTAGGCGAGCGGGACGATGTGGTCGATCTGCACGGCTTCGCCGACCTTGGCGCCGCGCTGGAAGACGATGGTGGTGTTGGTGTACGGGTCATGCAGGGTTCCGGTGGCCACCGCGTTCGGGCAGCGCTTGATCGACACAAACGTCTTGTCGACCAGATCGCGGTTCAGGATGTCGTCGCGGGTGTCGCACCCGTTGTGTCCGCCCGGGGCGTCGTTGTCGTCGTCCCACGCATCCCCATAGGCCGATCGGTGGTAGTCGTAGCGGCGAATTCGCAGCGGCAGCACCGTGATACCGGCCAGCACGTCGGCGCCGGGTTGCACCGTGGGCACGTCGGCGCGAGCCCTGACTTCGGCCCGCTTGGCCGCCGTCGATCCCAGCGTCTGGTAGGCGACCAGCACCGTGAGCACGGCCGCCGCCGACAACCACAGCAGGACTTTGCGGTTCACAGGTGTGCCACTCCTCCTCACCGCTTCGTCCCCCTTGCCGCCGCGCGGCTGGCGGTGCCCCCACTGCATCGTCGGTGGCACGTCACGACTTGTCCAGGTATTCGATGCGGTCGGTGTTGGTGAATCGTGCCGCCAATAACGCCAATCCGGGGTGCAGACCCGCATCCGAGTACGCCTCGGTGCAGAACTCCCGGGCGGCCTCGATGAATACCAGGTGATCGGCCAGCGACAGTAGCCGCAGGGTGATTGCCTTACCGGACTGGTTGCGGCCCAGCACATCTCCTTCGCGGCGCTCTTTGAGATCCAGCTCGGAAAGGGCGAAACCGTCCAGCGTCCCCGCGACGGCGGTCAGCCGCCGGCCGGCAGGCGATCCCGGCGAGCTCCAGCTGGCGAGCAGGCACAAGCTCGCATGCTCGCCGCGACCGATCCGGCCGCGCAGCTGATGCAGCTGGCTGATGCCGAATCGGTCGGCGTCCATCACCAGCATGACCGTGCCGTTGGGGACGTCGACCCCGACCTCAATGACGGTGGTGCACACCAGCACATCGGTGTCGCCGCTGCGAAAAGCGGTCATCGCGGCGTCCTTCTCGTCGGCGGTCAACCGCCCATGCATGAGCCCCAGCCGCAACGTCGCCAGCTCATCGGAGCGCAGCCTTTCGAAGAGCCCGACGGCGGTCTCGGTCGGTCGCGCGGCCTCCTCGCCCGTGGGCGCCTCGTCGCTGTCATCGATACGGGGCGCGACCACATAGGCTTGCCGGCCGGCCGAAACCTCCTCCACGATGCGCTCCCAGGCGCGGTCCAGCCAGGCGGGCTTGTCGCGTACGAAGATGACGTTGGTGGTGATCGGCTGGCGTCCGCGCGGCAGCTCGCGCAGCGTCGAGGTTTCCAGGTCACCGTAGACGGTCAACGCGACAGTGCGGGGAATCGGCGTCGCCGTCATCACCAGCAGATGCGGGGTGATCCCGGCAGGGGCCTTGGCGCGCAACTGATCTCGTTGCTCTACACCGAATCGGTGCTGCTCGTCGACCACGACCATGCCCAGGTTGGCGAATTCCACCGAGTCTTGCAGCAGCGCGTGCGTGCCGATGACGATGCCGACCTGACCGCTGACAATCTCGGCGCGAACTTGCTTCTTCTGCGCCGCCGACATCGAGCCGGTGAGCAGCACCGCCCGGGTAGCGTCGTCGGCCCCGCCCAGCTGACCGGCCATCGCCAACGGACCGAGCACGTCGCAGATGGACCGCAGATGTTGTGCGGCAAGGACTTCCGTCGGCGCCAATAGCGCGCACTGGTAGCCCGCGTCGACCATCTGCAGCATCGCCAGGACCGCTACGATCGTCTTGCCCGAGCCGACCTCACCTTGCAGCAGCCGGTTCATCGGGCGATTTGCCGCGAGCCCTTCGGCGAGCACGTCGAGTGTCTCGCGCTGCCCCGCGGTCAGATCGAATGGCAAGCGCCGCAACAGTTCCGCGGCCAGCCCGTCGGGCCGCCGCGGCGCAGGCGGACCCGATTGCGACAACTCGCCGTGCCGACGAGATACCAGTGCCCATTGCAGGCCGACGGCTTCGTCGAAGGTCAATCGCTCGCGCGCGCGACGACGCACCGTCTCGTCCTCGGCCAGATGAATGGCGCGCAGTGCCTCGTCTTCGGACATCAGGTCGCGGTCGGCGAGGAGTTCGTCGGGCAGCGGGTCGGTGACCGGGTCGAGGACGTCGAGCACTTGGCGCACGCAGGCGAAGATGTCCCAGCTCTGCAGTTTGGTGCTGGCCGGATAGATCGGGAAGAAGCGGCGTTCGAACGCCGACATCAACACCTCACCGCTGACGGCCTGCGAGGTGTCGGCGATGGTTTTGAGCGACTTGCTGCCGCGGTTGCGTCCGCCCGGCGAGTCGAGGATGAGAAAGTCCGGGTGCGTCAGCTGCATGACGTTCTTGAAGTATCCGACTTCGCCGGAGAGCATCACCCGCGTGTCCTTGGTGAGGTCCTTGCTGAGGTAGTCCGCGTTGAAGAACGTCGCGGTCACCTTGCTGCGACCGGAGCCCACGGTGATGCGCAGGCATTTGCGCCTCGGGTTCTTCTTCATCGGAAACGAGTGCGTATCGGTGATGGTGTCGACGAGGGTGATGTGCTGGCCCTCGTCGGGCCGCTCATCGTCGGCATCCCATTTTGTGGCGCCCTCGGTATAACTGCGCGGGTAGTGGCGCAGCAGGTCGTCGACGGTCTGGATGCCGAAGAGGTCGTCGAGTAGCTCGGCCGCCTTGGCGCCGACGATGAGGTCCAGCCGGTCGGACAGCGACACCACGGCTACTCGACCCCGATCAGCAGCGCGTCACCGCGATGGCCGGTCAGGTAGATCACCAGCTCGGTCCCCGGATGATTGTCGTGCACGTGCTCACCCAGGATGTCGCTGACCGCGGTGGCTGAAATGTCCGAGGCGTCGGCCAGGACGTCGGCACCGATCAGCACCGTCACCAGATCGCCGCCGGATGCCACCAGCAGATCGATCAGCCCGATCGCCGCGGCGGCCGCGTCGGCGGCCACGATCAGCACCTCGTCACCCGCGATGCCCAGGCCGTCGCCCGGCTGACAGCGACCGGCCCAGGTCAGTGCGCTCTCGGTGGCAATGCGCACCGATCCATGCCGGGCTGCGCCGGCGGCGCGGGCCATGGTGTAGCCGTCGTCGACGGCGTGGGCGCCCGGTTCGTGCACGGCCAGCGCCGCCAGCCCCTGCACCATCGACTCCGTCGGTATCGGCACCACGTCGATTCCCCAGCCGATGGCCGCGGTGCAGCCGGCCACCAACTCCTCGGCCGCCACGTAGCCGTTGGGCATCACCATCACCTGGGCGGCGCCGGTGTCGACGATGGCCCGCACCAGCCGGTGCGCGCTGATGCCGGAGGACGGGTCATGCGCCGGGGCGTGCGGTCGCAACACGCAGGCGCCCTCGCCGGCGAACAACTGGGCGGCGCCGTCCCCGTCGACGACGGCCAGCACGGCCCGTTCCCGGGTCCAGCTTCCGGCGGGCAGTCCGGCAGTGCCGGAATTCAAGGCCGAGATCACGATCCGGCTCGGTTGTCCGGCCATCAGCCCCGCTTCGACGGCGGCACCGGCGTCGTCGGCATGCACATGCACGGAGTAGCTGCCGGACGGCGCGGCGGCGATGGCCACCGATTCGCCCAGCGCCTCGAGCCGAACTCGCAGCAGATCCGCCGAGGCGGCATCGCAGCCGTCAAGCAGGTACATCACCTCGAACTGGGGAGGCGGCCGCTCGGCGACGGCCTCGGCCGGATGGGTGCGCGGGGAGAGTTCGTAGACCGTGCGGTCGGGCGTCTGGCCGGTGACCGTCGAGCGCAGCGCGTCGAGCAGCACCAGCAGGCCGCGACCGCCCGCGTCGACCGCACCGGCATCGGCGAGCACATCGAGCTGCTCGGTGGTCTTTTCCAGCGCGATCACGGCCGCGTCGCCCCCGGCGGTGATCGCGGCGGCCAGCCCGTCGGCGGCGCAGTCCTCAACGCCATCGGCGGCGGCCCGCAGGACCGAGACGATGGTCCCCGGGACCTCTTGCCCGCCCATCGAGGTGATGACCAGCTCGACGCCGCGCCGCAGGGCGGCCCCCAGCAGCGCGGCGTCCATCTGCGGCAACTCCCCGCCGGCTTTGGCGGCCGCGGTCGCGGTGACGTCGGCGATGCCGTGCAGGATCTGGGACAGGATCACGCCGGAATTGCCGCGGGCCCCGTTGAGCGCCCCGGCGGACAGCGCGGACGCCACCCGCGCGACGCAGCCGGAGCCGCCGTCCGCCCCGACTCCCGCGTTGGCCTCGGCCAGCGCGGAACGCATGGTGAACAGCATGTTCGCCCCGGTATCGGAGTCGGCGACCGGGAAGACGTTCAGGCGGTTGATTTCGTCGATGTGGGTGATCAGGTCGCTGACGGCGGTGTGCGCCCAATCCCGCAGGGCCGAGGCGTCCAGCACACGCACCGTCACCTACCTCCTCCGCACCGGCCGACCCATTGAGCCTAGCCAGCGGGCAGGACAGCCGCGGCTCAGCAGTTGATCGTGCGGCTGCTCCCAGGAAGTCCCCAGCTAACGGTTGTACACATTTTTCATGCCGATTTTTCGGGGGGTTACGCGCGGACGCTTGAGCTGCGCCGGTGCTGTCGCGGCTGTCGCGGCGACAAGCCTCGTCGGTTGTGGACACGGCGATAACAAGCCCTTTCCGGCCTACCAACGGGGCTACGACGCCGGCCAAGGCGGCACGGTCACGCGCTTGATAAAGCAGCAGGGCGAGCTACCGGTCATGGCATGCAGCGACAGCCTGAAGGCGGACAAGATCGGCAAGGGCTACAGCTTCGACGACGCTGCCGTCTACCGGCAGGGCTGCCTCGACGCCGTTCGTGACCGGGGTATCACCCCGACCGGGGGTTTCTGAGGGCTTTGCTCGGATCCCACAGCGCCGCGGCGCTTGTCCGGAACCGGCCAGCTACCCCGGGTCCGGCCCACCCAGAGCCTGGGGATGATCGCGCAAGAGGCGCTCCCATTCGAGCTTGAACCAGGGCGTGAAAGTCTCTGGCGCGCAAGCAATCTCGGCGCACAGTGCCTGCGGGGTGACATAGCGCCAGGCCGCGATCTCATGGACGTTCGCGCGCGGTCGCTCGGCACTGTGCCCGGCGTAGACCCAGCACAGCTCGTGCTCGGCGCCTTGTGAGTCGTACTGAGACTGGTATTGAAACTTGAATAGGAATTCCAGCTCTGCGCTCAGGCCGAGCTCCTCCTGCAAGCGACGGTGGACGGCGCCGTCCATCGTCTCTCCCAAGCGTGGATGCGAGCAGCAGGTATTCGACCAGTAACCCGGCCACAGGCGTTTGCTCTCCGCGCGCTGCTGCACGAGTAGTTCGCCGGCCGGACTGAACACGAACACCGAGAACGCGCGGTGCAGCGTTCCGCTGCCAAGGTGCGCGTCGGCCTTGGCCAGGTGGCCGATCTCGCGGTCATCACTGTCCACCAGAATGAGCTGCTCGTCGTCGCTGGAGACGACTCGGTTGTAGGACTCCTCGTTATTCAAGCTGCGCCCCATCTCGGGTGAATGAAACCAGCATGACAGGCGTCCCTGTTGAGCTTGGTGAGTTCGGCCCGAAGGTCTGCTGCGGTGGGAACGACGCCGCCCCACGGGGCAACCCGTTCGGCGGGGTTGACGCCTCGCAGAGAATCCCCCTTTTTACGACCTTTCTGCACGAAATTCACTACGATTTCGATGGTCTATCTCGCGCTGATTCACAGTTTCTGCGGCCGCATTGGCGCGCAGCTGAGAGGGGACCGATGAATATGGTCCGCACCTTGAGAGCGGGCACCGTCTGGAGCCGCGCGCGAGCACTGATCCTGGCCAGTCATCCGGTGCCGGTGCTGGCCATCACGGCCCTGACCACCGCCCTGGCTGCGCAGGCGGCACCGCATGGCATAGGGCCCGTACTGACCGGACCCGCCATGCTGGCCGGCCAGCTCTCGGTCGGCTGGTCCAACGACGCCTCGGGCGCGCCCAAGGACGCCGCCGCGGGCCGGACGCACAAGCCGGTTGCCGCCGGTGCCATCAGCGTGCGGGCGGCGTGGATCGCGGCCTTCGCGGCGCTGCTGGCCGCGCTGGCGATGTCGCTGGCCATCGGCGTGGCAACCGCGATCGTCCTGGCGGTGATCATCGGCGCAAACTGGGCCTACAACCTCGCCCTGAAGTCGACGCTGGCCGATGCCCTCATCCTCGTCCCCGCATTCGGCCTGTTACCCACGTACGCGGCGAGCACGCTGCCGGGTCACCCCATGGCGGCGTGGTACGCGATGGCAGGGGCGGCGCTGCTCGGCGTGGTAGGCCACTTCGCCATCGTGCTGCCCGGCATCGCCGGGGACCTTGCCACCGGCGTCAACGGCCTGGCGCAGCAGGTGGCCGCACGCTGGGGCGTCGGGACCATGCGCGGCGTCGTGCTGGTGCTGTTGCCGTTGCCGTCCGTGCTGCTATTGCTGGTCTCAAGCCGCCCGTGGGTCGCGCTGGCCGGGCTGGGCGCCTCCGTCCCGCTCGCAGTGATCGCCGCCCGCGGCACCGGCCGGGTGCCGCTCTGGGCCGTGATCGGCATCGGGGCTGTCGACGCCTTGGTGTTCAGCGTGGGCGGCTGCTCACTGACCTGAGATCGCCCCCTTGCCGGGCCGGCAGGATCGGCGTGTTTTGGTGGTTGCCCACAACAGTCGGTATCCTGGGACGGCCCAGGCCCACCTGGGCTGTCTCGGCCCCCGCGCGCCGGACCCCAAGAACATTTGAGGAGTTTGAACCATGGCCGCTGTGTGCGATATCTGCGGGAAAGGCCCCGGCTTCGGTAAGTCGGTGTCGCACTCTCACCGCCGCACCAGCCGCCGCTGGGATCCCAACGTTCAGACGGTGCACGTCGTGAACCGTCCGGGCGGCAACAAGAAGCGCGTCAACGTGTGCGCGTCCTGCATCAAAGCCGGCAAGGTCGTCCGCGGCTAGCGGACAATCAGGACCGTCTTTCCCGGACGCCGGCCCGGGCTCGGGCCACTCCTGCGACCGCTTTCGAAAGCTTCTCGGCCCCGGCCGAGCGGAAACGTCTGGGCAATTTCCACCCTTAGCCGCTTACCGTCGACGAGCGCCGCGAGCTCGGCGAGCTGAGCACGGTCGGCTGTGACGATGAAGAACACCGCCGTGACGCCGTATTCGTCGGCCTTGCCGGGCGGTGGTAGCGCCGACAGCGTGACCAGGCGCCCGCCGCGGCGCAATACCCCGAAAGACCTGTCCAGCGTCGGCCCGCCGACCGTGTAGATGACGACGTCGTAAGCGGCGCCGCCCGCGTCGAACGCCTCGGTGCGAACGTCGACGATCCGCTCGGCGCCAAAGGACCGCAGCAGCTCGGCGGCGTCGCTGCGCACGGTCGCGGTGACCCGCGCCCCGAGCATCACCGCCAATTGGACGGCGAGCGCGCCGACTCCCCCGGCCCCGCCGTGGATCAGCACCGACTCACCGCGTTGCACCGCGGCGTGGTCGACCAATGCCTGCAGGGCTGTCAGCCCGGCCAGCGGCAGCGTGGCGGCACCGGCATGCGACACCGTCGACGGCTTGGCGGCCACGTCGGGCGCGGGCACCGCGACGAAATCGGCCGCGGCGCCGTCGCGGTCGAACGGGATCAATCCATAGACGTCGTCGCCTGGTGTGAAATCCGTTACACCCGAACCTAATTCGGCTACCACGCCGGATACCTCATGCGACGGGATCATTGGAGTGCGACTGATTCCGTCGCGGGTCCAGGTCTCGTCCCAGGTCAACTCGTCGAACGTGATGGCCGCGGCGTGGACTTCGACGAGGACTTCGCCGGCCGCGGGCACCGGCACCGGCGCCCGTTCGACGACCAGCACCTCGGGCCCGCCCCGGCGGTGTGCCCGCAGGGCGGTCATCTCGCTCAGGGCAGCCGCCAATCGATGGGCTCGGCGCCCACCCCGGCGAGTATCTCGTTGGCCCGGCTGAACGGACGCGAACCGAAGAACCCGCGGGACGCGGACAGCGGTGAGGGGTGCGGCGACTCGATCGCCACGCAGTCACCCTCGGCCAGCATCGGTTTGAGCGTCGAGGCGTCGCGGCCCCACAGAATCGCCACCATCGGCTGCGACCGCGCGACCAGCGCGCGAATTGCGCACTCGGTGACCGCTTCCCAGCCCTTGCCCCGATGTGACGCCGGGTTGCTCGGGCGGACCGTGAGCACCCTGTTCAACAGCAGCACGCCGCGCTGGGCCCACGGAGTCAGGTCGCCACACGAGGGCGGCGGATAGCCCAGGTCGGCCGCATATTCATCGAAGATGTTGGCCAGGCTGCGGGGCAACGGACGCACCTCGGGAGCCACCGAAAAACTCAGGCCCACAGCGTGTCCCGGTGTCGGGTAAGGATCCTGGCCGACGATCAGCACACGCACGTCGTCGAACGGAAAGGTGAAGGCGCGCAAAACGTTTGGCCCGGCGGGCAGGTACTTGCGCCCGGCCGCGATCTCGTCTCGCAGAAACTGCCCCATCTGGGCGACCTGGTCGGCAACCGGCTCCAGCGCGGTCGCCCACCCCTGCTCGACGAGTTCCCCCAATGGACGCGCTGTCACGTGAGTTACCTTAAGCCACCTCAGCTTCCGAACGATTCCCAGCCCGCGTATCCCTGCCACTGCGCGCCGTCGACGAGCACCCGGGGCGGGCCGTCGAGCACGCGGCCGATCACCCGCCACCCGTCCGGCACCGCGCCGGCGAAACACGCCGCCAGGGCATGGTCTTCGCCCCCGCCCAGCACCCACGACCACGCGTCGGCGCCCGTTGCGCTGGCGGCCGCCGCCAGCGCGTCGTGGTCGACGGCCAGCCCCGCGGTGGACAGATCGATTCCCACGCCGGATGCCTCGGCGACATGACGCAGATCGGCGACCAGGCCGTCGGAGACATCGATCATCGCCTGCGCGCCCGCGGCCGCGGCCAGCGCGCCCGCGCCGTAGGGCGGCTGCGGCACCACATGACGGCGCCGCAGGTCGATGAACCCATTGATTTCCTTGTCCAGCAACGAATATCCCGCGGCTGAACGGCCCAGCTCCCCCGCGATAGCAAGGACCGAGCCGGGCTTCGCTCCCGACCGCAGCACGGGTGGTCGCCCGTCCAGCTCGCCCAGGACTGTCACCGATACCACCCACTGCGGGCAGCTGACCAGGTCGCCTCCGGCGATGCCGGCGCCGATGCGGCCTGCCTCGTCCCACATTCCGTCGGCCAGCGCGTCGATCTGGGCCACCGGCGTGTCGGGGGGCGCGCCGAAGCCGACGACGAAAGCCGAGACCCGCGCGCCCATCGCCTCGATGTCGGCGGCGTTCTGGGCGATCGCCTTGCGGCCGACGTCGTGCGGAGTCGACCAGTCCAGCCGGAAATGCCGGTCCTGCACCAGCATGTCGGTCGACACCACGGTCCGTCCGTCGCCGGTGGATACCACTGCGGCGTCGTCACCGGGGCCGAGCAGCACCGCGGCGGGCTGGCTGCGCCCGCGCACCAGGCGATCGATGACGGCGAACTCACCGACCTGCCGCAGCGTGGGTGACTCCCCGGATGCGCCTTTTCCCACGCCACCTCCTCCAGCGCCTGACGGCCGGTAAGTTGGGTTCCTGCCCGCGCGAGCAGACCGCGCCAGTGTATTTCAGGGGACGGTGATGGCCAGTTCGGATACTGAGGTGGGCGGGCCGCCGCGGGGCGTGATGATCGCGGCGATCGCCCTGGCCGTGGTGGCGATCGGGGTGGTGCTGGTGATCGCGGCCACTCGCCACGCGCCGCCCCACCCGGTGGCCATTCCCGACGTCGCGGCGCCGCAGGCCGCCGATCCCGCCTGCCGGGCGTTGATGGCCGCGCTGCCGCAGCGGCTCGGGGACTACGAGCGTGCGCCCCTCGCGCAGCCGGCGCCCGCGGGTACGGGCGCGTGGCGCGCCGGGCCGGACAGCGAGCCGGTGGTTTTGCGTTGCGGGCTCGAGCGACCGTCCGACTTCGTGGTGGGCGCCCCGATCCAAGTCGTCGATCGGGTGCAGTGGTTTCAGGTTGGGGCCCAACAATCCACCGGCGACGCGGGCCGCTCGACCTGGTACACCGTGGACCGGCCGGTCTATCTGGCGCTTACCCTGCCGCCGGGATCGGGCCCGACGCCGATCCAGCAGCTCTCCGAGGTGATCGATCACACCATCGCGGCGGCGCCGATCGACCCGGGGCCGCCGCGCTAGCGCAGGCCCACGCCACGAGCCAGGGCCGTCTCGACCATGGTCGCCAGCAGCGCGGGATAGTCGACGCCGCTGGCCGCCCACATCCTCGGGTACATCGAGATCGTGGTGAACCCGGGCATCGTGTTGATTTCGTTGATCACCGGCCCGTCCTCGGTGAGGAAGAAATCGACCCGGGCCAGGCCCTGGCAGTCAATGGCTTTGAATGCCCGGATCGCCAACTGCCGGACGGTGTGCGCGATTTCGTCGTCGACCTTGGCCGGCACGTCCAATTCGGCTGCCTCGTCCAGATATTTGGTCGCGAAGTCGTAGAACGAGTCCTCGCGCCCCCGCACGCCGGCGACCCGGATCTCGCCCAGGGTGCTGGCTTCGACTGTGCCGTCCGGCAATTCGAGCACTCCGCATTCCAGCTCGCGACCGCTGATCGCCGCCTCGATGATCACCTTCGGATCATGGCGCCGCGCGTTCTCGACGGCGTCGGGCAGCCGGTCCCAGCTCGTGACGCGGCTGACGCCGATCGACGAGCCGCCCCGGGCGGGCTTGACGAACACCGGCAGACCCAGTCGCTCGCGCTCCTCGGGATGCAACGTCGCCGACGAGGGCCGCAACACCGTGTGCTTGCCGACCGGAAGGCCCTCGGCGACGAGTAGCTTTTTGGTGAATTCCTTATCCATACCGGCGGCACTGGCCAACACGCCGGCCCCCACATAGGGCACGCCGGCCAATTCGAGCAGTCCCTGAATCGTGCCGTCCTCGCCGTAGGGACCGTGCAGTACGGGAAATACCACGTCGACCGAGGCCAGGACCTCACCGGCGCCGGGGTTCAGGGACACCAACTGGCCGCCGCGCCGCGGATCGGCCGGCAGCGCGAGTTCGGTTCCCGAACTGGCGGTCACCTGGGGTAACTGCCGGTCGGTGATCGCCAGCGCGTCCGGGTCGCCGTCGGTGAGCACCCAGCCGCCGTCGGGGGTGATGCCGATCGCGACCACCTCGAACCGCTGCGGGTCGAGGTTGCGCAGGATGCTTCCGGCGGACACACACGAGATGGCGTGTTCGTTGCTGCGCCCGCCGAAGACGACGGCAACCCGCACGCGGTCACCGGGTGACCCGGGTTGCCGGGCCGGCGTCTCGTTGGCGCTCACAACCTTCAGAGGCTACCGGTTGCGGGGCCGTCGGACCGGGTCGACGCTTCTAGCTGGGGTTTTACTACTCGGGTTTGGTGCTGCGGCCCAGCAACAAGGCCATCGCCTCGTCGACCGAAAGCCCACGGTGACAGACCCGGTGCACCGCTTCGGTGAGCGGCATCTCGACGTCATAGCTGGAGGCCAGCGCCAGCACCGATTCGCTCGACGTCACGCCCTCGACGACGTGCCCTTCCTTACCCTGCAACGCCGACTCCACCGTGACGCCGCGGCCCAGGTGTTCGCCCATCGAGCGATTGCGCGAACGCGGCGATGTGCAGGTGGCCACCAGGTCACCCACACCGGCCAGCCCGGCCAGCGTCGCGCCTTTGGCGCCGAGCGCGATCCCCAGCCGCATGATCTCCGCCAGGCCGCGGGTGATGATCGCGGCCGCGGTGTTTTCGCCGAGGCCGACGCCGGCCGCCATCCCGCAGGCCAGCGCGATGACGTTCTTGCAGGCCCCGCCCACCTCGGTGCCGACCACGTCGCTATTGGTGTACGGACGGAAGTACCCGCTGTTGAGCATCCGTTGCAGGGCGACCGCACGGCCCGAGTCGGTGCAGGCGACGACGGTGGCGGCGGGCTGGCACTCGGCGATCTCGCTGGCCAGGTTCGGTCCCGAGATGACCGCGACCTGGGTGGGGTCGACGCCGGTCACCTGCACAATGACCTGGCTCATCCGCATCAGGGTGCCCAGTTCGATGCCCTTGGCGGTGCTGACCAGCGTTGCGCCGTCCGCGATCAGGGGAGTCCAGTGCTCGAGGTTGGCCCGCATGGTCTGGGCCGGGACGGCCAGCAGCACCGACGTCGCACCGGCCAGCGCCTCGCCGGCGTCGGCGGTGGCGCGAATGCCCGGCGGCAGCAGGGTGCCGGGCAGGTAGGCCGGGTTGTACCGGGTGGTGTTGATCTGTTCGGCGACGTCAGAGCGCCGGGCCCAGAGCGTGACGTGTGCTTCCGGTCCCCCGGCGTCGACGAACACCTTGGCCAGCGCGGTGCCCCAGGCACCGGCGCCCATCACCGCAACCGTGGGTGCTGCGCTGGCCATCGTCTACTCCGCTCTGTCGTCGGCCGCTACACCCTAGAACAGCTCGGCCCCACCCGGCGCTGGCAGGATGGCCTCATGAGCGGCACACGCACCGACGGGGCGGACGACGGTGCAGGTGACGTGGCCTTGATCATCGCGGTCAAACGGCTCGCCGCCGCGAAGACCAGACTGGCCCCGGTGTTCTCGGCCCGGACCCGGGAGAAAGTGGTCCTCGCCATGTTGGTCGACACGCTGACCGCCGCGTCGGGCGTTGCGGCGGTGGGCTCGATCACCGTCATCACTCCCGACGACGACGCGGCAGCCGCGGCGGCCGGTCTTGGAGCCGGCGTGCTCGCCGATCCGACGCCCGAGGGGCATGCCGACCCACTGAACAACGCTATTGCCGTCGCCGAGCGCATGGTTGGCGAGTCATTCCCCAATACCGTTGTCCTGCAAGGTGATTTGCCCGCTTTGCAGACACAGGAGCTGGCCGAGGCAATCGCCGCGGCACGCCAGCACGAACGCAGCTTCGTCGCCGACCGGCTGGCGACGGGAACCGCCGCGCTGTGTGCGTTCGGCACCGCGCTGGATCCGGAGTTCGGCGTGGATTCGGCCGCGCGGCACCGTCGTTCGGGTGCGATCGAGCTGACCGGTGCGTGGCCGGGGCTGCGTTGTGATGTCGACACTCCGGCCGACCTGGCGGCCGCCCGCCGCCTCGGAGTCGGGGCCGCGACGGCGCGCGCTATCGCACCGCGTTAGCTGAAATCTCCCCATCAGCAAATCTGTCTGCGGGATGAACGCGATACCAACGGCGAATTGATCTCCCCCAGTCGCTAGCAGCGCAGCCGGTGATAAGCAATGATCTCAGGGTGACCGAAATCGAAGCTGAAGCACGCGTGGGAGAATCCGTATGGCAACACGGCGACTCGGCCCTAGCTGCGCCACCCGCCGCGACCCCCTCCGCGATCCAGGACGCCCTGCCCGAAGACCGTTACCTCAACCGGGAACTGAGCTGGCTGGACTTCAACTCGCGCGTGCTGGCGCTGGCCGCCGATACCTCCTTGCCATTGCTGGAGCGCGCCAAGTTCCTGGCGATCTTCGCCTCCAACCTCGACGAGTTCTACATGGTCCGCGTCGCCGGCCTGAAGCGCCGCGACGAGATGGGATTGTCGGTCCGCTCTGCAGACGGTCTGACGCCGCGCGAACAACTGGCCCGCATCGGTGAGCAGACGCAGCGCATCGCGACCCGGCACGCCCGCGAATTCCTCGATTCGGTGCGACCCGCACTGGCCGCCGAGGGCATCTACATCGTCACGTGGGCGGACCTGGATCAGGCTGAGCGCGACCAACTATCGACCTATTTCAACGAACAGGTCTTCCCCGTCCTGACACCGCTTGCCGTCGACCCGGCTCACCCGTTCCCGTTTGTGAGCGGGTTGAGCCTGAACCTGGCGGTCACGGTGCGCCAGCCCGAGGACGGCGCCACGCACTTCGCCCGGGTCAAGGTGCCCGACAACGTCAGTCGCTTCGTCGAACTCGACGGCCCCGTCGATGCGGAGGGCGCCGTAATCCGCTATCTGCCAACCGAAGAGCTGATCGCGGCCTTCCTTCCGGCGCTGTTCCCGGGCATGGAAATCGTCGAGCACCACGCGTTCCGGATTACCCGCAACGCCGACTACGAGGTCGAAGAGGACCGCGACGAGGACCTGCTGCAAGCGATGGAGCGGGAGTTGGCGCGCAGGCGGTTCGGTTCGCCGGTGCGGCTCGAGATCGCCGACGACATGACCGAGAGCATGCTGGAGCTGCTGCTGCGCGAGCTCGACGTGAATCCCAGCGACGTCATCGAGGTGCCGGGGCTGCTCGACCTGTCGTCGTTGTGGCAGATCTACGGCATCGACCGGCCGGCACTCAAGGATTGGACATTCGTTCCGGCCACCAATCCCGCCTTCGCCGACCGCGAAACACCCAAGAGCATTTTCGCGACACTGCGCGAAGGCGATGTGTTGCTTCATCATCCGTACGAATCGTTTTCGACCAGCGTGCAGCGGTTCATCGAGCAGGCTGCGGCCGACCCCAACGTGCTGGCGATCAAGCAGACGCTGTACCGGACATCCGGTGACTCGCCGATCGTTCGGGCGCTGATCGCCGCCGCCGAGGCTGGGAAACAGGTCGTGGCAATGGTGGAGATCAAGGCGCGCTTCGACGAGCAGGCCAACATCCGTTGGGCACGAACGCTTGAGCAAGCGGGCGTGCACGTGGTCTACGGATACGTCGGGCTCAAGACACACTGCAAGACCTGCTTGGTGGTGCGGCGCGAAGGCTCAACCATTCGGCGGTATTGCCACATCGGGACTGGCAACTACAACGGAAAGACCGCACGCCTTTACGAGGACGTCGGTCTGCTCACGGCATCTCCCGACATCGGCGCCGACCTGACGGACTTGTTCAATTCGCTGACCGGATATTCGCGCAAGGTCTCCTACCGCAATCTTCTGGTGGCCCCGCACAGCATTCGCAGCGGCATCATCGAACGCGTGGACCGCGAGATCGCCGCCCACCGCGAACACGGTGGCGGGCGGATCCGGATGAAGATGAACGCTCTGGTCGACGAGCAGGTCCTCGATGCGCTGTACCGCGCGTCGCAGGCCGGTGTCCAGGTCGAGATCGTGGTACGCGGTATCTGCGCGCTACGTCCGGGCGTCGAAGGCTTCTCGGAGAACATCACCGTCCGCTCGATCCTCGGCCGATACCTGGAGCACTCGCGGATCATGCACTTCAACAACATCAACGAGTTCTGGATCGGCAGCGCCGACATGATGCACCGCAACCTCGACCGGCGCGTAGAGGCGCTGGTTCAGGTCAAGGATCCCAAGCTGACCGCATACCTGCACGGCCTGTTCGAGTCCGCGCTCGATCCCTCGACGCGATGCTGGGAACTCGGGTCCGACGGGCAGTGGATCGCGTCGCCACGGGATGGCCACACCGTGCGCGATCATCAGGAATCTCTGATGGAGCGCCACCGCGGTAGCTGACGCGGTGTGGTAACTTTCCACGTCGCGCCCACGGCCCGGAACGACCCAGGCCCAATTGACCTGCAGGAGTGAGGTGTCGGGAAGCCGGATCGTCTACGCCGCAGGCGCGGTGTTGTGGCAACCAGGCAGTGCTGATTCGGCAGATCCGGAACTCGAAGTCGCTGTCATCCACCGCCCGCGGTACGACGATTGGTCGCTGCCCAAGGGCAAGGTGGATCCCGGCGAAACGGCACCGGTGGCCGCGGTACGCGAAGTGCTGGAGGAGACCGGACAACACTGCATCCTGGCCAGGCGGCTCGACACCGTCAGCTACCCAATCGACCAGGGCGTCAAAAAGGTGTACTACTGGGCGGCGCGCAGCCTCGGTGGGGAGTTCACACCGGGCAAGGAAGTCGACGAGCTCCTCTGGTTGCCCGTCGCCGCCGCGATGAAGAAGCTCGACTACGCACAAGATCGAAAAGTGTTGCGCCGCTTCACGAAACACCCAGCTGACACGCACACCGTATTGGTGGTCCGGCACGGTACCGCCGGTCGCAAATCACGCTTCAAAGGCGATGACACCAAACGGCCGCTGGACAAGAAGGGTCGCGCCCAGGCCGAAGCCCTGGTGCCACAGCTAATGGCCTTCGGCGCAACCGATGTGTACGCGGCCGACCGGCTCCGCTGTCACCAGACCGTCGAACCGCTCGCCGAAGAACTCGGCGTCACCATTCACAACGAGCCCGCCCTCACCGAGGAGTCCTACGCCAAGAACGCCAAGCGTGCTCGACACCGGGCCCTGGACATCGCCACCCATGACAACGGCACCCCGGTGATCTGCTCGCAGGGCAAGGTGATTCCGGACCTCATCGCGTGGTGGTGCGACCGCGATGGGGTGCGCCCGGACAAATCCCGCAACCACAAGGGCAGCACCTGGGTGCTGTCCTTATCGGGGGGCCGCCTGCTGGCGGCTGACCACGTCGGCGGCGCGCTGGCCGCCAACGTGCGGGCCTAGCACACGAAAACCCTTCGGGAGCAACGCTGCTTCCGAAGGGTATTCGCGTGTGGACTCGTACTGCCTTACTTGCGACCGCGCTTGGCCGGCGCCTTCTTGGCGGGGGCCTTCTTGACGGCCTTCTTGACAGGAGCCTTGGTCGCCGCCTTGCGCACGGGAGCCTTGGCCACAACCTTCTTCACGGCCTTGACCGCTTTCTTGACCGGAGCCTTCGTCGCGGCCTTCTTGGCGGGAGCCTTGGTCACGGCCTTCTTGGCGGGAGCCTTGGTCGCGGCCTTCTTGGCGGGGGCCTTGGTCGCGGCCTTCTTGACCGGAGCCTTCTTGGCCGGAGCCTTCTTCGCAACCTTCTTGGCTGCGCCTGCTGCAACAACACCACGCTTCACGGCGGGTCCTTCCGACGGGAGGCGCTGTGCGCCAGCGACAACCGCTTTGAATTGAGCACCCGGGCGGAACGCGGGGACGGACGTCGGCTTTACCTTCACCGTCTCACCGGTACGCGGGTTACGGGCCACACGCGCTGCGCGGCGCCGCTGTTCGAACACACCGAACCCGGTGATGGTCACGCTGTCGCCCTTGTGCACAGCGCGCACGATGGTGTCGACAACATTCTCGACGGCGGCGGTCGCCTGTCGACGGTCCGAGCCCAATTTCTGTGTGAGCACATCTATGAGCTCTGCTTTGTTCATCCAAACCCTCCGAAGCCAGTGGTCCCATTTTGGGAACCGACTAGCGAACACGGTAAACCCTTACCCAGCAAATTGCCAAGAGCCACGCGCAATTTCACGACACGCTGATTGGAAATTCGGCAATCCGGTTGCCGCCCTTGATCGGTGGGGCGGCCGCAAAATAAGACGAGCTACCTAAACCGCCGGGAGCGAAATTGCCGCCCCTATCGACCCGTCACTGGGTGGGCAGAGTTCGCGGTTTCCACCGCGGCCGCGTGGTCTCAAAAGTTTCGATCTCGCGGAGTTTCCGCAGCGTAAGGGCTATATCGTCGAGTCCTTCGAGAAGTCGCCAGGCGGTGTGATCGTCAATCTTGAACGGCAACACCGTCGTTCCGGCGGTGACATTTCGATCTTGAAGATTGGCAGTGATTTCCAGTCCTGGACTCTGCTCGATGAGCTTCCAAAGGAGTTCCACACCTTCTTGGCTGACTTCGGCCGCCAGCAGACCCGCCTTGCCCGCGTTCCCCCGGAAAATGTCACCAAAACGAGACGAGATGACTACCCGGAACCCGTAGTCCATCAGCGCCCAGACCGCATGCTCGCGTGACGATCCGGTGCCGAAGTCGGGTCCGGCGACCAGAACCGAGCCCCGGTCAAAGGGGCTGAGATTCAGCACGAATGAGGGATCCGAGCGCCACGTCGCAAACAAACCATCCTCGAAACCGGTTCGGGTGACCCGCTTCAAATACACCGCGGGGATGATCTGATCGGTATCGACATTGGAACGACGCAGCGGCACGCCAATGCCGGTGTGGGTGTGAAAGGCTTCCATGTTCGTCCTTAGTTAGGGAGTTTCAGTTCAAGTCGGCCGGGGAAGACAGAGTGCCGCGCACCGCAGTTGCCGCGGCGACGGCTGGTGAGACCAGGTGCGTGCGGCCGCCTTTGCCCTGCCGCCCTTCGAAGTTGCGGTTGGACGTCGCGGCGCAACGTTCCCCCGGCGCAAGCTGATCGGGGTTCATCCCCAGGCACATCGAGCAGCCGGCCTGCCGCCATTCGGCACCCGCGGTGATGAAAATCTCACCGAGCCCTTCGGCCTCGGCCTGCGCGCGCACCCGCATCGAGCCGGGCACGACCAGCATCCGAACCCCTTGGGCCACCGTGCGACCGCGCAAGATCTCGGCCACCACCCGCAGATCTTCGATACGACCGTTGGTACAAGACCCGACGAACACCGCATCGACGGCCAGATCGCGCATCGGCGTGCCGGGTCGAAGGTCCATGTACGCCAACGCTTTCTCGGCGGCCTGTCGTTCGTCGTCGTCGGTCATCATTTCGGGATCGGGCACCGCGGCGGCCAGCGGCACGCCCTGGCCGGGGTTAGTGCCCCAGGTGACGAACGGGCTCAGCGAGGCCGCGTCGAGAAAGACTTCGGTGTCGAAGACGGCGCCGTCGTCGGTGCGCAGCTGCTGCCAGTACCCGAGTGCCGCATCCCATTGCGCGCCCGTGGGCGCGTGCGGGCGACCGCGCAAATACTCGAACGTGGTCTCGTCCGGCGCCACCATGCCGGCCCGCGCGCCGGCTTCGATGCTCATATTGCAGACCGTCATCCGGCCCTCCATCGACAACGATTTGATGGCGCTGCCCCGGTATTCGATGACATGACCCTGGCCGCCGCCGGTGCCGATCTTGGCGATCAGCGCCAGGATGATGTCCTTGGCCGTCACGCCGTCGGGCAATTGCCCGTCGACATTGACCGCCATGGTTTTGAACGGCCGCAACGGCAGCGTCTGGGTGGCGAGCACATGCTCGACCTCCGAGGTGCCGATTCCCATTGCGATGGCGCCGAATGCGCCGTGCGTCGACGTGTGACTGTCGCCGCACACGATCGTCATCCCCGGCTGAGTGAGACCCAACTGCGGACCGACGACGTGAACGATGCCCTGCTCGATGTCGCCCATCGGATACAGCCCGACCCCGAATTCGGCGCAGTTGTGCCGCAGCGTTTCGACTTGGATGCGTGACACCGGGTCGGCGATCGGCTTGTCGATGTCGACGGTCGGCACGTTGTGGTCCTCAGTGGCCAGGGTCAGGTCGGTCCTGCGCACCGGCCGCCCGGCCAGCCGTAAGCCGTCGAACGCCTGCGGGCTGGTGACCTCATGCACCAGGTGCAGGTCGATGTAGATCAAGTCGGGTGCGCTGCCCTCACCGGAGACCACAACGTGGTCGTCCCAAACCTTCTCGGCCAGCGTGCGCGGCCTCTCGGCTGTCTTCGCCATCTCGAATCGCCTCGATTCAACTCGTTCGCGGCTCGCCGATCAGTCCAGACTGTGATCTCATGATGCGAGACGCTAGTATCTCTTTATGAGACAGCATAGCGGCATCGGCGTGCTCGACAAAGCCATGGAGGTGCTGCACACGGTCGCGGAATCGCCATGCGGATTAGCCGAACTGTGCGAGCGGACCGGTTTTCCGAGGGCAACCGCGTACCGGCTGGCCGCCGCCCTGGAAGTACACCGGATGCTGGGCCGCGACGAGGAGGGCCGCTGGCGGCTTGGACCCGCGGTCACCGAACTCGCGGCGCGCGTCAACGATCCGCTGCTCGCCGCCGGGGCTGCGGTGCTCCCCCAGCTGCGTGAGAGCACCGGCGAGAGCGTGCAGCTATACCGCCGCGAGGGCACCTCGCGGGTCTGTGTGGCCGCACTGGAACCGTCTGCGGGGCTTCGCGATACGGTTCCGGTCGGGGCGCGGTTGCCGATGACGGCGGGGTCGGGGGCCAAAGTCCTACTGGCCCATAGCGACGCTGCCACCCAGAAGGCGGTGCTGCCGGGCGCGAAATTCACCGACCGGACGCTGGCCGAGGTGCGCCGGCGGGGGTGGGCGCAAAGCGTCGCCGAGCGCGAGCCCGGGGTCGCGAGCGTGTCGGCGCCGGTGCGCGACGGTCGTGGTGTGGTGATCGCCGCGATCTCGGTATCGGGGCCCGTCGACCGCATCGGCCGCCGTCCCGGAGCGCGCTGGGCCGCCGACCTACTCTCGGCGTCCGAGGCAATAACCCGCCGGCTGTAAGCCATCTCGCCGGCGTCGAGTGTGCACCGGCGGCGTTGCGCGTGCGTCCCGGGCGGGAGAATCGCGAATTTCTCGCCGTGCGCGCACGCTCAACACCACCGGTGCACGCTCATCGCACATGGACCTGACAAACTGACGCGATGGGAACCAATCAGCGCGCGAGCATCGTCATGACCGAGGACGAGATCGCCGACTTCGTCGTCAAGAGCCGCACCGGAACAATGGCCACCATCGGACGCGACGGCCAGCCGCACTTGACCGCCATGTGGTACGCCGTCGTCGACGGCGAGATCTGGATCGAGACCAAAGCCAAGTCGCAGAAGGCCGTGAACCTGACCCGCGATCCGCGGGTCACCTTCCTGATCGAGGATGGCGACACCTACGACACACTGCGCGGGGTGTCCTTCGAGGGCGTCGCCGAGATCGTCGACGACCCCGACGTGTCGCATCGGGTTGGGGTCAGTGTGTGGGAGCGCTACACCGGGCCCTACACCGACGACATGTTGCCCTTCGTCGAGCAGATGATGAACAAGCGGGTCTGCGTGCGCATCGTTTCGAGTCGCACCCGCTCGTGGGATCACCGCAAGCTTGGAATGCCGCCGATGCCGGTGGGCGGATCAACCGCCCCGGCCGTGCTGGGGACCGGTCAGTAATGTGTAGCCCCGATGGGATTCGAACCCACGCTACCGCCGTGAGAGGGCGGCGTCCTAGGCCGCTAGACGACGGGGCCTGAACCGATCCGAGCAGCCAGCATAGCTCACGCGGCGGGGGCCACCTAATCGCTTGCTATGGGCGAACTTTGCTGGGGTACCAGGACTCGAACCTAGAATGGCTGAACCAGAATCAGCTGTGTTGCCAATTACACCATACCCCATTGGCTGCCTAAAACCGCTGCTCAGAGCGTGTTCTGCGGGCAATTCGTCGCGCCCGAGTCCGCCGCTGCCAGCCGTTGTCGGCCTTTGCAAACCGCTGTGCAGACTACCAAAGATTTAGACGGCGCCCTCCCGCGCGGCCCGCAACCGCGCCAGGCTGCGGTCGCGGCCCAGCAGCTCCAGTGACTCGAAGAGCGGCGGGCTGATCGTTGTCCCGGTGGCGGCGACGCGGATCGGGCCGAACGCTTTGCGCGGTTTGAGCGTCAGGCCGTCGATGAGCGCGGCTTTCAGCGCCTCCTCGATACCTGCCGTCGTCCAGTCCGCGACGCCGCCCAGGGACGCCAGGGCGGCGTCCAGCACGGCGCCCGCGTCTGCACCGAGTTCCTTGGCCGCGGCTTTGGGGTCGATCGCATATTCGTCGTCGTTGAGGAACTTCAATAGGTCCCACGCGTCGCCGAGCACGACGATGCGGGTCTGGACCAACGCGGCGGCAGTGGCGAATCCGGCGTCGTCGAGTGTGGTGTCGTGGCCGTGCGCGGCGAAGTAGTCGCGCAGCCGGCCGGTGAAGTCCGCCACATCGAGCAGCCGGATGTGTTCGGCGTTGAGGGCGTCGGCCTTCTTCTGATCGAAGCGGGCGGGGTTGGAGTTGACGTCGACGACGTCGAATGCCGCCACCATCTCGTCGAGGCTGAACAGATCGTGATCGTCGGCGATCGCCCAGCCCAGCAACGCGAGATAATTCAGCAGGCCTTCGGGGATGAAACCCCGGTCGCGATGCGCGAACAGATTCGACTGCGGGTCGCGCTTGGACAGCTTCTTGGTGCCCTCACCCAATACCGTTGGCAGGTGGGCGAACTCCGGGATGCTCTCGGCTACCCCGATGCGGATCAGGGCCTGATACAGCGCCAGCTGGCGCGGCGTCGACGGCAACAGGTCTTCGCCGCGCAGCACATGGGTGATCTTCATCAAGGCGTCATCGACCGGGTTGACCAAGGTGTACAACGGTTCTCCGTTCGCCCGGGTCAGCGCGAAATCGGGCATGGTGCCCGCCGCGAAGGTGGTGGTCCCGCGCACCAGGTCGTCCCAGCTGAGGTCTTCGTCGGGCATCCGTAGCCGCACCACCGGGTTGTGGCCTTCGGCGAGGTATGTCGCGCGCTGCGCGTCGGTCAGCTCCCGGTCGAAGTTGTCGTAGCCAAGTTTGGGGTTGCGGCCCGCGGCCACGTGACGCGCCTCGACCTCCTCCGGTGTCGAAAAGGCGTAGTAGGCCTCGCCCGCCTCGAGTAGCTGCGCCACCACGTGGCGGTAGGTGTCGAGGCGGTGCGACTGGCGGTAGGGGCCAAAGGGTCCGCCGACCTCGGGCCCCTCGTCCCAATCGAGGCCCAGCCAGCGCAGCGCGTCCAGCAGCGCCAGATAGCTTTCCTCGGTGTCGCGTTGGGAGTCGGTGTCCTCGATGCGGAAGACGAAGGTGCCGCCCGTGTGCCGGGCGTAGGCCCAGTTGAACAGCGCCGTGCGGACCATCCCGACATGCGGTGTGCCAGTGGGCGACGGGCAGAACCGGACCCGGACCGTTCCCGCTTTCGTGACTGGGGCGGTCACGACTTTCCTTTGCGGACCACGGGATTGCTCAGGGTGCCGATTCCTTCGATGCTGACCGAGACGGTGTCGCCGTCCTCGATGGGACCGACACCCGCCGGTGTTCCGGTGAGGATGAGATCGCCGGGCAGCAGAGTCATCACCGCCGAGACCCACTCCACGATGGCGCCGACGTCGTGGATCATCAGCGAGGTGCGGCTGTCCTGCTTGACCTCGCCGTTGACCTCGGTGCGCAACGCCAGATCGGCCGGGTCGACGTCGGTCACCACCCACGGGCCGACCGGGCAGAAGGTGTCATGGCCTTTGGCCCGCGTCCACTGGCCGTCGGCCTTCTGCTGATCGCGCGCCGATACGTCATTGGCGATGGTGTAGCCGAGGATGTTGTCCGCGGCCTGGGCCGCCGACACGTCCTTGCACGGCCGTCCGATCACCGCCGCCAGCTCCCCCTCGTAATGGACGGGTGATGCGTTGGCGGGCAAGCGAATTGGCACATTCGGTCCGATGATGGCGGTGTTCGGCTTGAGGAAGATGATGGGATCCTCCGCGACCGGGCCCGTCGAGAACTTACTCATCTCGGCGATATGGTCGGCGTAGTTCTTCCCGACGCAGACCACCTTGCCGGCCAGCATGGGGGCCAGCAGCCGGACATCGGCGACCGGCCACGAGCGACCGGTGAAGGTCGGGGTGCCGAAGGGGTGCTCGGCGATTTCCCGGGCCACCATCGCGCTGGGATCATCGAGTTCTCCCTCGACGCTGACGAACGAGACACCATCCGGACTGGCTATTCGACCAAGGCGCATTCATCTGAGCCTAGTGACGGTCGCGAGCGCGGCGCAGCCGGGCGCTGCGGGCCGTCACCATCCGCCGAGTGACGGTCGCGAGCGCGGCGCAGCCGGGCGCTGCGGGCCGTCACCATCCGCCGAGTGACGGGCGACAGCGGCCGACGCGGCAGGGCTGGCCAGCTGGTTTGACCCAGCACCATTCCGCTCACCGGCTTGTTCCGAATGACTCAGTGATGCCGACCGAATCGATCAGCACCCTCGGGCGATGGACGATGCTGGTGGTGTCATTAGCATGAGGGATGGCCACGGAAGTGGAGGCCGCGGGTCAACTCGGCCCCGGGGCACGCTGGTCGATCATGGTCGTATCGCTGATCGTGACGTCCACTTCCTTCCTGTTCATCAACGGTGTGGCCTTTTTGATCCCCGCGCTGGAAGCCGAACGCCAAACCCCGCTGACCGAAGCCAGCCTGTTGTCGTCGATGCCCAGCTGGGGCATGGTCGTCACGCTGGTGGGATGGGGCTATGTGCTCGACCGGGCCGGCGAGCGGATCGTGCTGGCGGCGGGCTCGGCGCTCACCGCGGTCGCGGCCTACGCTGCGGCGTCGGTGCATTCGCTGGTGTGGGTCGGCGTGTTCCTGTTCCTCGGCGGGATGGCCGCGGCCGGGTGTAACAGCGCCGGCGGCCGGCTGGTCTCGGGCTGGTTCCCGCCGCAGCAGCGTGGCCTGGCGATGGGAATTCGCCAGACGGCCCAGCCACTGGGAATCGCCTTGGGCGCCTTGGCGATTCCCGAGCTGGCCGAGCACAGTCCCCGTGCCGGACTGATGTTTCCCGCCTTCGCGTGCACGGCGGCCGCGCTGCTCAGCATCGTCGCCGTCGTCGACTCACCGCGCAAACCCCTGCGGACGGCCACCACCGAGGAATTGGCAAGTCCCTATCGCAGATCCTGGGTGTTGTGGCGAATCCACGCG
Organism: Mycobacterium numidiamassiliense; assembly: GCF_900157365.1. Classification (GTDB taxonomy): domain Bacteria; phylum Actinomycetota; class Actinomycetes; order Mycobacteriales; family Mycobacteriaceae; genus Mycobacterium; species Mycobacterium numidiamassiliense. Next base: position 157,108 of record NZ_FUEZ01000003.1, read on the forward strand.
GTGTCCGCGCTGCTGATGATGCCGCAGACCGTGACTGTCACCTTCATGCTCGTCTGGCTGATCAGAAACGACGGCTGGTCGATTGCGTCGGCAGGCGCCGCGATGACGGTCTCGCAGTTGTTGGGAGCGCTGGGCCGAATTATGGTCGGGCGCTGGTCAGATCGGATCGGCTCGCGGATGCGGCCCGTCGCGATGATCGCCGCCGCCGCCGCGTTGACGCTCTTCCTGCTGGCCTATGCCGACCACCGGGGTTCGCATTACGAAGTGCCGCTGATGATCATCGTCTCGGTGATCGCGGTACTCGACAACGGGCTGGAGGCCACCGCTATCACCGAATTCGCCGGGCCGTTCTGGAGCGGGCGGGCCCTGGGCATCCAGAACACCGCCCAGCGACTCATGGCCGCCGCCGGTCCCCCTCTGTTCGGTGTATTGATCAGTGCGGCAAGGTATCCGCCGGCGTGGGCACTATGCGGACTCTTCCCGCTGCTAGCGGTGCCGTTGGTGCCGATCCGATTGCTGCCCCCCGGATTGGAAACTAGAGCGCGGCTGCAATCCGTTCGCCAACGGCGGTGGTGGCAAGCTGTTCGCTCCCACGAGAGGCCAGATAACTCTCGACCGCACGATCCACCCGGGCGGCGGCATCCACCTCACCGAGATGGGCCAGCAGCAATGCCACCGAGATGATGGCCGCGGTCGGATCGGCGATGCCCTGGCCGGCGATGTCGGGTGCACTGCCGTGCACCGGCTCGAACATCGAGGGATTGGTCCGGGTGGCATCGATATTTCCACTGGCGGCCAAGCCAATTCCACCGCACACCGCCGCGGCCAGGTCGGTGACGATGTCGCCGAACAGGTTGTCGGTGACGATCACGTCGAAGCGACCCGGGTCGGTGACCATGAAGATGGTCGCCGAGTCGGCGTGCTGATACACCACCTCGACGTCCGGGTATTCCTCGCCGACCTCGGCCACGATCCGCGACCACAGCCTGCCCGCGAAATTCAGCACATTGGTCTTGTGCAGCAGCGTCAGGTGCTTGCGCCGCTGCCGGGCCCGCTCGAAGGCGTCCTTGACCACGCGGCGCACCCCGAACGCGGTGTTGACGCTTACCTCGGTGGCCACCTCGTGCACCGTGCCGGTGCGGATCGCACCGCCGTTGCCGGTGTAGGGCCCCTCGGTCCCCTCACGCACCACGACGAAGTCGATCTTCGGGTCCCCCGCCAGCGGGCTGGTGACCCCTTTGTAGAGTCGGGCCGGCCGCAGGTTGACATGATGGTCGAGCTCAAAGCGCAAGCGCAACAACAGCCCTCGCTCCAGCACACCGCTGGGCACCGACGGGTCGCCGATCGCCCCGAGCAGGATGGCGTCGTGCCCACGCAGCTCGGCGAGCACCGAGTCCGGCAGCAGCTCACCGGTTGCGTGGTAGCGCCGCGCGCCCAGATCGTATTCGTTCTTCTGCACACCGGGCAGGACGGCGTCGAGGACGTTGACCGCCTCGGCGACCACCTCGGGTCCGATCCCGTCGCCGCCGATCACCGCGAGTTTCACGAAAGATCAACCACCTCAAGCTTGTTGGCGCCTACCGCGGTCGCGATCTCGGATCGGACGTCACCGGGCACGTCGCGGTCGAGCCGCAGCAGGATCGTCGCGCTCGGCCCCTCGGCGTCCTCGGAGAGTTGTGCGGCTTGGATGTTCACCCCGGCCGCACCCAGCAAGGTGCCGATCTTGCCCAGGGCGCCGGGCTGGTCGTGATAGTTGATCACCAGGTTGGTGCCCGTCGCGCGCAGGTCGAAGTTGCGTCCGTTGATCTGGACGATCTTCTCGACCAGCTGCGGTCCCGACAGGGTGCCGGCGACGTTGACGCGGGAGCCGTCGTGGCCGGCCAGCCGCACGTCGAGGACGCTGCGGTGGTTGGGACTTTCCGAGGCCGTGCTGATTTCGGCGGTCACGCCACGCTCGGCGGCCAGCGCCGGCGCGTTGACGAACGTGACCGGATCCTCGATGACGGCCGAGAAGAGACCGCGCAGAGCCGAAAGCTTCAGCACTTCAACGTCTTCGGAAGCCAGTTCGCCGCGCACCTGCACCGACAACGAGGTCGGCGCGCCGTCGGACAGCGCGGCGGCCAGCACACCGAGCTTGCGTGCCAGATCCAGCCACGGCGCCACCTCCTCGTTGACCACGCCGCCGCCGACGTTGACCGCGTCGGGCACGAACTCCCCCGCCAGCGCTAGCCGCACACTCTCGGCCACGTCGGTGCCGGCCCGATCCTGAGCCTCCTCGGTGGATGCTCCCAGGTGCGGCGTCACCACCACCTGCGGCAGCTCGAAAAGCGGGCTGTCCGTGCATGGTTCGGTGGAGTACACGTCGAGACCGGCCGCGCGCACATGACCGCTGCTGATCGCGTCGGCCAGGGCCGCCTCGTTCACCAGGCCGCCGCGGGCGGCGTTGACGATGATGACGCCCGGCTTGGTCTTGGCCAGCGCTTCCTTGTCGATCAGGCCTGCCGTCTCGGGGGTCTTCGGCAGGTGCACCGAGATGAAGTCGGCCCGGGCCAGCAGTTCATCCAGGGGCAGCAGTTCGATGCCGAGCTGCGCGGCGCGGGCCGGCGACACATACGGGTCGTAGGCGACGACGTGGGTGCCGAAGGCCTCGATGCGTGACGCGACCAACTGGCCGATGCGGCCCAGACCCACGATGCCGACCGTCTTACCGAAGATTTCGGTGCCCGAGAACTTCGAGCGCTTCCAGGTGTGTTCGCGCAACGTGGCGTCAGCCGCCGGGATCTGCCGGGACGCCGCGAGCAGCAGCGCCAGTGCGTGTTCGGCGGCGCTGTGGATGTTCGACGTCGGCGCGTTGACCACCAACACACCGCGTTCGGTCGCGGCGTCGACATCGACGTTGTCCAGGCCCACTCCGGCGCGGGCGACGATCTTGAGTTTGGGGGCGGCGGCCAGCACCTCCGCGTCGACGGTGGTGGCCGAACGAACCAGCAGCGCGTCGGCGTCGGGCACCGCGGCCAGCAGCTTCTCCCGGTCCGGACCGTCTACCCAGCGCACCTCGACCTGGTCTCCCAGGGCTGCCACGGTTGATTCAGCGAGTTTGTCGGCGATTAACACAACAGGCAAGTTCACGCGGCCAGCCTATCGGCCGCTGTCTCGGCTGTAATAAAGCCATGGATGTCACCGTCGTCGGCAGCGGACCCAACGGGTTGACCGCGGCCGTCATATGCGCCCGCGCGGGACTCAAAGTGCAGGTCGTCGAGGCCCAGCCCACGTTCGGCGGCGGTGCCCGCACCGCCGCCGACCCAGAATTTCCCGGAGTCGAACACGACATTTGCTCGGCGGTCCACCCGCTGGCGCTGGCGTCGCCCTTCTTCGCGGAGTTCGACCTGCGGGCGCGCGGCGTGGATCTGGTGGTCCCCGACATCGCCTACGCGAATCCGCTGCAGGACCGTCCGGCGGTGATCGCCTACCGCGACCTCGAGCGCACCTGCGCGGAGTTGGCCGACGGTGCGTCCTGGCGGCGGCTGCTCGGCCCGTTGGTCGCCGACTGGCGCGAGGTGGTGGGCCTGCTGCTCGGCGACAAGCGCTCGGTGCCTTCGTCCCTGCCGTCGGCGGTGCGCCTGGGGCTGCGGATACTGGCGCAGGGCACCCCGGCTTGGGGCTCGCTGGCCGGCTTACTAAACGGAGACGACGCCCGCGCGCTGTTCACCGGCGTTGCCGCCCATGTGCTCTCGCGAATGCCCTCGTTGACGGCGGGCGCGGCCGGGTTGATGTTGGCGACCCTGGCCCATTCGGTGGGGTGGCCGATTCCGGTGGGTGGCAGTCAGTCGATCACCGATGCGCTGATCGAAGACCTGCGCAACCACGGCGGTGAGCTGACCGCCGGCGTCGAAGTCACTACTCCGCCCGGGCGGCCCGGCGGCGTCGTCGTATTCGACACCGCGCCGACAGCGCTGCTGGGCATCTACCGCAACACGCTGCCGGTGCGCTACGCAAAAGCGTTGCGCCGCTACCATTTTGGACCCGGAGTCGCGAAGGTCGATTTCGTGCTGAGCGAGGACATTCCGTGGTCGGATCCCCGCCTGCGGGAGGCGCCGACGTTGCATCTGGGCGGCACCCGCGAGCAGATGGCCCGGGCCGAGGCGGACATCGCGGCCGGGCGCCACGCGCAGTGGCCGATGGTGTTGGCCGCCTTGCCGCACCTGGCCGACACCGGACGCATCGACGCCGCGGGCCGGCGCCCCTTCTGGACCTACGCGCACGTGCCGTCGGGTTCGGACCTCGATGCGACCGAAGCCGTGACCGGAGTTGTCGAGCATTTCGCCCCCGGCTTCCGCGACGTCGTGGTCGCGGCCCGAGCGGTGCCCGCCGCGCGCTTGGCGGACCACAACGCCAACTATGTCGGCGGCGACATCGGGGTGGGCGGCAACAACGCGTGGCGCGCGATCGCCGGCCCTACCCCGCGCCTGGATCCCTGGCGCACCCCGATTCCCAAGGTGTATCTGTGTTCGGCGGCCACCCCGCCCGGGGGCGGCGTGCACGGCATGGCCGGTTACTACGCCGCGCGCTCGATGTTGCGTCGCGAGTTCGGCATCTTCAGCATGCCTGACTTGCGGCCTAAGCTGACCGCGTGACGAAACTCGCGATCATCTACTACTCGGCCACGGGTCACGGCACCACAATGGCCAGCCGGGTCGCCGCGGCGGCCGAGGCCGCGGGCGCCGAGGTTCGGGTGCGCCACGTCGCCGAAACGCAGGACCCTGAGTCGTTCGCACACAACCCGGCCTGGACGGCGAATTATGAAGCCACCAAGGATCTTCCCGCCGCCACCGGCGACGACATCGTCTGGGCCGACGCGGTGATCTTCGGCTCGCCCACCCGATTCGGTTCTCCGGCGGCACAATTGCGCACATTCCTCGATTCCCTCGGCGGGCTGTGGGCCGAAGGCAAGCTCGCCGACAAGGTTTACGCGGGCTACACGTCGTCCAACACCCTGCACGGTGGCCAGGAGACCACGCTGGTCTCGCTGTACTTCACACTGATCCACTTCGGCGGGATCCTCGTCCCACCGGGATACACCGATCCATGCAAGTTCGTCGACGGCAACCCCTACGGGGTCAGCCTGGTAGCCACGCACGACAACATCAACGAGTTCGAGGAACCCATCGACAATGCGCTGGACCATCTGGCCCAGCGCGTGGTGTCGGTCGCCGGGCGCCTGACGTCGTAGCGCGAGTTCTTGGCCGCGACATTGACGTAAGCGTGACAACACGCCGCACCTCGCCGAGCTCACGTCGATTTCGGCGCACCTGTCGGTGCCTGTGTCCACGATCGACGCATGGCGGAAGTCTTCATTGGCAGCGAAGCGGTCGCGGCCGGCGCGCTCACCGAGCATCAGCTACGGCGTTGGCATAGGTCGATCTTCCGCGATGTCTACCTGCCAACGTGGTCCAACCCGACGATTGACGATTACACGCTGGGTGCGTGGCTATGGTCGCGCAGGTGTGGGGTGGTGGCGGGTGCGGCGGCGTCGGCGCTACACGGGGCCCAATGGGTCGACGCGGAGACACCCATCGAGCTGGTCGCGAAAAGCGCTCGGCCACAACGCGGATTGATCGTGCGCAATGAGACATTGGCCTCCGACGAGGTCACCCACGTCACACGTCGCGCGATCACGCTTCCGGTGACCACTCCGCCGCGCACCGCCTTCGATCTCGGCCGTCACCTGCCGCGAGATCAAGCGTTGGCGCGCCTCGACGCGCTCGCACGTGCGGCTCCGTTCTCGGCGGAAGACGTCTTGTTGCTGGCAAAAAGATACCGGGGTGCGCGCGGCCTACGACGGCTCACCGATGTGCTGCCGTTGGTCGACGGCGGCGCAGCATCGCCGAAGGAAAGCTGGCTGCGGCTGCTTCTGGTCGACGCCGGATTTCCGACACCAACCACACAGATACCGGTTCACCGTAACTGGCGACTTATCGGTGTGCTCGATATGGGCTGGGAGGACCACCTGGTCGCAGTGGAGTACGACGGCGACCAACACCGAGCCGATCGCCGCCAATTCGTCAGGGATATCGACCGGATCGCGGCGATGGAAGACCGTGGCTGGGTGGTGATTCGCGTCGTCGCCGAACACCGACCGCAGGACATCATCGACCGGGTTGCTCGGGCGCTTGCCCGAGCAACCCGCCACCGAGATCGACGTTAGCGTGGCGACACGCCGAAAGTTACCGCGCTAACGTCGATCTCGGCGCAGCGGCCGGCGCAGCGGCCCAGCGGCGCGCCGTGGCGCCCAGCGGCGCAGCGGCCGGCCCAGCGGCGCGCCGTGGCGCCCGAAGTTAGGCCGTCTCAGTGATCGGGCGGTCGACCCAGCTCATCAGGTCGCGCAGTCGCTTGCCGACGATCTCGATGGGATGCTCGGCGTTCTCCTTGCGCAGCTGTTCGAGTTGCTTGTTGCCGCCCTCGACGTTGGCGACCAGTTTCTTGGTGAACTCGCCGCTCTGGATGTCGCGCAGGATGTCCCGCATCCGATCCTTGGTGCCGGCGTCGATGACGCGTGGGCCGGACAGGTAGCCGCCGAACTCCGCGGTATCGGACACCGAGTAGTTCATCCGGGCGATGCCGCCCTCGTACATCAGGTCGACGATCAGCTTGAGCTCGTGCAGCACCTCGAAGTAGGCCATCTCCGGCGGGTAGCCCGCCTCGACCATCACATCGAAACCGGTCTTCACCAATTCCTCTGTGCCACCACACAATACGGCCTGCTCACCGAACAGGTCGGTTTCGGTTTCGTCCTTGAAGGTGGTCTTGATGACACCGGCCCGGGTGCCGCCGATGGCCTTGGCGTAGGACAGCGCCAGCGCCTCGCCCTGGCCGGTGGGGTCCTGGTCGACGGCAATGAGGGCGGGCACGCCCTTGCCGTCGACGAACTGGCGGCGCACCAGATGGCCGGGGCCCTTCGGGGCGACCATCGCGACGGTCACATCACCCGGCGGCTTGATCAGGTCGAAGTGGATGTTGAGGCCGTGACCGAAAAACAAAGCGTCGCCGGGCTTCAGGTTGGGCTCGATCTCGTTCTTGAAGATGTCGGCCTGCGCGGTGTCGGGCGCCAACAGCATGATGACGTCGGCCCACTTGGCCACCTCGGCGGGTGTGTCCACATCCAGACCCTGCTCTTCGACCTTGGGCCGCGACTTCGAGCCCTCCTTGAGGCCCACCTTCACCTGCACGCCTGAGTCGCGCAGGCTCAGCGAGTGCGCGTGCCCTTGACTGCCGTATCCAATGACGCCGACCTTGCGGCCCTGGATGATCGACAAATCTGCGTCGTCGTCATAGAACATTTCTAATGCCACTGTTGAATATCTCCTTGTGTGTTACTTAGCGGTCCCGATACTGCGCGAACCGCGGGACAGCGAAACCAGTCCCGATTGCACGATTTCGCGAATACCGAACGGCTCCAGCACCCGCAGAAAGGCTTCGATCTTGCCGCGGTCGCCGGTGGCCTCGATGGTCAGCGCTTCCGGTGATACATCAACCACCTTGGCGCGGAACAGGTTTACTGCCTCGATCACCTGACTGCGGGTACCCGCGTCGGCGCCGACTTTGATCAGCGCCAACTCGCGGGCCACCGAGTTGTCGTCGTTCTGCTCGATGATCTTGATGACGTTGACCAGCTTGTTGAGCTGCTTGGTGACCTGCTCGAGCGGAGTCTCCTCGGCGGAGACCACGATGGTCATCCGCGACATGTCCTTCTGCTCGGTCGCGCCCACCGCCAGCGATTCGATGTTGAAGCCCCGGCGCGAGAACAGCGCCGCCACCCGGGCGAGCGCGCCGGGTTTGTCTTCGACGAGCACCGACAAGGTATGTGATTTAGGCGATCCCGTCATCTGCGCCACTCCTCCTCATCGCCACGTCCCCCTCGCCGCTCCGCGGCTGGGGGTGCCCCCACTGCATCGTCGTCGGCGCGCATTACGCGTGCCCTTCGCTCGGGTCATCGAACAACGGCCGGATGCCGCGGGCGGCCTGGATCTCGTCGTTACTGGTGCCCGCGGCCACCATCGGCCACACCTGCGCGTCGGCGCCGACGATGAAGTCGATCACCACCGGACGGTCGTTGATGGCGCGGGCCTGGTTGATCACGTCTTCGACGTCTTCTTCACGCTCGCAACGCAATCCGACGCAGCCCAAGGCCTCGGCCAGCTTGACGAAGTCCGGGATGCGGTGTGAGTGCGTGGCCAGGTCGGTCTGCGAGTAACGCTCCCCGTAGAACAGGGTCTGCCACTGCCGCACCATGCCCAGGTTGCCGTTGTTGATCAGCGCGACCTTGATCGGAATGCCCTCGATCGCGCAGGTGGCCAGCTCCTGGTTGGTCATCTGGAAGCAGCCGTCGCCGTCGATCGCCCAGACCTCGGCCTCGGGCCAGGCGATCTTGGCGCCCATGGCCGCCGGGACGGCGAAGCCCATGGTGCCCAGCCCGCCGGAGTTGAGCCACGTGCGCGGCTTCTCGTAGGAGATGAACTGCGCCGCCCACATCTGGTGCTGGCCGACGCCGGCAACGTAAACGGCGTCGGGGCCGGCGATCTTGCCCAACTTTTCGATGACGTATTCCGGGCCCAGGCTGCCGTCGCTCTGCGGCCCGTAGCTCAGCGGAAAGGTGGACTGCACCTCGTCGAGGTATGCCCACCAGGCGGTCATGTCGATATTGCCCGGGGTGCCGTAGTGGCGCAGCATCGCGATCAGCTCGGTGATGACGGCTTTGACGTCGCCGACGATCGGCACGTCGGCATGCCGATTCTTGCCGATCTCCGCCGGGTCGATATCGGCATGGATGACTTTGGCCTCGGGCGCGAACGAGTCCAGCTGACCCGTCACGCGATCGTCGAAACGGGTGCCCAGCGCGATCAGCAGGTCGCTGCGCTGCAGTGCCGCCACCGCGGCCACGGTGCCGTGCATACCGGGCATGCCCATGTTCTGCCGATGGCTGTCCGGGAAGGCGCCGCGCGCCATCAGCGTGGTCACCACCGGGATACCGGTCAGCTCGGCCAGCTCGCGCAGCTCTGCGGTCGCCTCGCCGCGGATGACACCGCCGCCGACGTACAGCACCGGCTTGTTGGCCTGCGCGATCAGCTTGGCGGCTTCGCGGATCTGCCGGCTGTGCGGCTTGGTGTTCGGCTTGTAGCCGGGCAGTTCCATCCGCGGCGGCCAGCTGAACGTGCACTGCCCCTGCAGCACATCCTTGGGGATGTCGACGAGCACCGCGCCGGGCCGTCCGGAGGACGCGATGTGGAAGGCCTCGGCCAGCACCCGCGGGATTTCGTCGCCGGAGCGGACCAGGAAGTTGTGCTTGGTGATCGGCATCGTGATGCCGGAGATGTCGGCCTCCTGGAAGGCGTCGGTCCCGATCAGGCTGCGCCCGACCTGCCCGGTGATGGCGACCACCGGGATTGAGTCCATCTGCGCGTCGGCCAGCGGAGTCACCAGGTTGGTGGCGCCGGGACCCGACGTCGCCATGCAGACCCCGACCTTGCCGGTGGCGTGCGCGTAACCGCTTGCGGCGTGACCGGCGCCCTGCTCGTGGCGGACGAGCACGTGGCGCAGCTTCTTCGAGTCGAACAGCGGGTCGTAGACCGGCAGCACGGCGCCGCCCGGAATTCCGAAGATGATCTCGACGTCGAGTTCCTCCAATGACCGGATCACCGACTGTGCGCCGGTAAGTTGTTCGGGCCCAACATGTTTCGGTTTGGTCGCCGGGGCGGTCGCGGCGGGCTTCGACGCGTCCGTTGCGATCTTGGCCGCATCCTGCGACCCCGTCTGTGGCCTGGTAGGTGCGCTCACTGTGTCCTGATCCTCTTGATCCTTGTTCGCCGGTGGAACTTTGGGCTGCTGCGCAAGAAAAAACCCCCGTCAGCTCAGCTGCTGTACGAGGGTTGCGCGTTGGTGCTGGATCGCTTCAAATGCTGAAGACTTAGTCAGCCACCAACGCGCTGACTAATTACTACGAGCAGTCCGGGCTTTCCGGCGGTATCCATAACGCTCGACGGTAGCCTTCGCACAGGTCAACCGTCAAATCCGGTCCCGGGAGCGCCGATCGCCGCGCCGGCGGCCAGGGCGTTGGTGAAATGATGCTCGGGTGGCCCCTGGTTCGTCTGACCCAACACCCGACGGTTCGCCCCTGATCATCAAGGTTTCCCCGATGGCGCATCTGGCCGTGGGATTCCTGACATTGGGGTTGCTGATACCGGTGCTGGCCTGGCCGCTTTCGGCTCCGTTGCTTGTCATTCCGGTGCTGTTGTCGGCGATGATCGTCCGGCTCCGGACGGTGGCCGACGATCAGGGCGTGACGGTGCGCAAGCTATGGGGCAGCCGGACGGTGCGCTGGGAAGACATCGACGGGCTGCGCTTCCACCGGGGCTCTTGGGCGCGTGCCCGGCTCAAGAGCGGGGCAGAACTGCGACTGCCCGCGGTCACTTTTGCGACGCTGCCGCAGTTGGCGGCCGTCAGCAACGGACGGGTGCCCAACCCGTACCGCTGAGCGGCGGGCAATCTTCAGGCGATCGGGTTGACCCCGTTGAGCAGCACCCACACCGCGATGCCCGCGGCGATCCCGGCGAGCAGGGCCACGAACGATCCGATGAACGGTCGATGTGACCAGCCCCTGTTGGCGTCCAGCCCGTACCGGCCGGGGCCGGCCAGGATGATCGCGACGGCCAGAACGATCAGCGTGATCTGGTATTCGTGCCCCTGCGGCAAGAAGTAGGCGAAGGTGTGTGGCCGCCCCGCGATGCTGACCAGCAGCTCGTTGATCAGGAACGCCAACGCGCCCGCGGCGGCCACCGGGGTGAACAGTCCCAGCACCAGCAGCACACCCGCGGCGATCTCCCCGCCGGCGCTCACATAGGACAGGATGTCGGCGTGCTGGTAGCCCGCGTCGGACAGTGAGTTCTTGAAGGCGCCCAATCCCTGGCCGCCCCACCAGCCGAACAGCTTCTGCAACCCGTGCGCGCCCAGCACCACGCCCAGCCCGACTCGCAACACCAGCAAACCCAGATTCTGGGTGCCGCGCCGCCCGATGGCGTCGTGGGGGTCGTGGTCGTCGTGCGGCTCGATCTCGGCCGGCTCGGCCGCCAGGTGCCGGGGTGCCGGCTGCGGCTGAACGTACGGCAACGGCTCCTGCCGATCGAGGACGTCGTACGTCGACCCGCCGTGGCCACTCACCAGATGGGGATCCTGATACGGGATGACGGTGGTTCTGCCGAAATCGCCCGGGTAGCCGACGGGTGTCAGGTCGTCTTCGGGGTCGACCAAGCGTGCTGCCGCGGGACGTCCGGGGGCCGGCTCCGGCGCGTCGCCAGGCCGCTGCCAATGTGCGTCATTCGGTTGACTGGTCACGGGTGTCAGGGTAAGGGCTTTTGGGCCCAGATCGGGGATTTGAGCGGCGCTTTCGCCCGAAAATCGGTCGTCGACGCGCCAAACCCGCCCAGATCGGCCCCAAATGGTCGTCCCGATGGCTTTTCGGTGTCTTTCCGGTGTCTGGGAGAAGCCCGCAAAGGGGATGGGTCAGCCGACTTCCGAACCCGGACAAGGGCACGTCTGTGGCGGCTTGTTGGCGTCGAAGCCGGCAATGTCCGTAGCCTGTCGGACATGCGATTGCGGCGCTCGGTTCGGTGCGGGCTTGCTGGGCTGTGCGCGCTGATCCTGGTGTCGACCGGTTGCGCGCGGTTCAACGACGCAGCATCTGCGCCCTTCACCACCAACCCCGAACTCAAGCCGCAGCCCAGCTCGACGCCTCCCCCGCCGCCGCCGCTGCCGCCCACGCCCTTCCCCAAGCAGTGCCCGGCACCCGGGGTCATGCAGGGCTGCCTGGAGAGCACCAGCGGTCTCATCATGGGCCCCGACAGCAAAACCGCATTGGTCGCCGAACGCACCACCGGGGCCGTCAAGGAGATCTCGGTTAACGCCGAGCCGAAGGTCAAAACGGTCATCCCGGTCGACCCGTCCGGGGACGGCGGCTTGATGGACATCGTGCTGTCGCCCACCTACACGCAGGACCGCCTGATGTACGCCTACATCAGCACGCCCACCGACAACCGGGTCATCAGGGTGGCCGACGGCGACATCCCGAAGGACATCTTGACCGGAATCCCCAAGGGCGCCAACGGGAACACCGGCGCATTGATGTTCACCAGCCCCACGACGCTGGTGGTGCTCACCGGCGATGCGGGCAATCCGGCAATGGCCGCCGATCCCAGATCGCTGGCCGGCAAGGTGTTACGCATCGAGCAGCCGACCACTGTCGGGCAGGCGCCACCGACGACGGCGCTGTCCGGCGTCGGCTCCGGCGGCGGCCTGTGCACCGATCCCGTCGACGGCTCGATGTACGTCGCCGACCGCACCCCCACCGCAGACCGGCTGCAGCGCATCACCAAGACCTCGCAGGTGTCCACGGTGTGGACCTGGCCGGACAAGCCGGGCGTGGCCGGATGCGCGGCGATGGACGGGACCATCATGGTCAATCTGATCAACACCAAAATGACGGTGGCGATCCGGATCGCGCCGCAGACGGGTGCCGTGACCGGTGAACCCGAGGTCGTCCGCAAGGACACGCACGCCCACGCGTGGGCGCTGCGGATGTCGCCCGACGGAAACATCTGGGCGGGCACCGTCAACAAAACCGCCGGCGATGCCGAGAAGCTCGACGACGTGGTATTCCCGCTGTTCCCGCAGGGCGGCGGCTTCCCGCGCAGCAGCGACGATAAGACCTGACAGGTCTCAAGCCTGGCCGCAGGCGGCCAGCACCAGCTCACGGACCCGGGCCGCATCGGCTTGTCCGCGCGTGGCTTTCATCACCGCACCGACGATCGCACCGGCAGCGGCAACCTTGCCGCCGCGAATCTTTTCCGCCACATCGGGATTGGCCGCCAGTGCCTCGTCGACGGCGGCCTGCGTCGCCGAGTCGTCACGCACCAGCGCCAGACCGCGAGCCGTCATCACCTGCTCGGGCTCACCCTCCCCGGCCAGCACACCTTCGACGACCTGGCGGGCCAGCTTGTTGGACAGCTTGCCGTCGTCGACCAACGCCACCACGGCGGCGACCTGAGCCGGGGTGATGGCCAGCTCGTCGAGTGCGATGTTCGCCTCGTTGGCCTTCTGCATTAAGAAGTTTCCCCACCAGGCGCGGGCCTGCTCGCTGGTCGCGCCGTGCTTGACGGTCGCGATCACCAAATCGACGGCTCCCGCGTTGACGAGATCTCGCATCACCTCGTCGGAAATTCCCCATTCGTCCTGAATCCGCTTGCGGCTCAACCACGGTAGCTCGGGAATGGTCTGGCGCAGTTGCTCGACCAGCTCGCGGCTGGGTGCGACGGGCTCCAGGTCGGGCTCGGGGAAATAGCGATAGTCCTGCGCGGTCTCCTTGGCCCGTCCCGGGCTGGTGTAGCCGCCAACCTCCTGAAAGTGCCTGGTTTCCTGGATGATCTGCCCACCGGATGCCAGAACGGCGGCCTGGCGCTGCATTTCGTAGCGCACCGCAACCTCGACGCTCTTGAGCGAGTTGACGTTCTTGGTTTCCGTCCTGGTGCCGAATTCGGTTGTGCCCGTTGGCTTCAGCGATACGTTGGCGTCGCAGCGCATCGACCCCTGGTCCATTCGGACGTCGGATACGTCCAAGGCACGCAACAGATCCCGCAACGCCGTCACATAGGCCCGGGCGATCTGCGGCGCCTGCGCTCCGGCCCCCACGATGGGTTTGGTGACGATTTCGATCAGGGGCACACCGGCGCGGTTGTAGTCGATCAGCGAGGTGGTCGCGCCGTGGATGCGGCCCGTCTCACTGCCGATGTGGGTGAGCTTGCCGGTGTCTTCCTCCATGTGGGCGCGCTCGATCTCGACCCGCCAGGTGGTGCCGTCTTCGAGTGGCGCTTCGAGATAGCCGTTGATGGCGATGGGCTCGTCGTACTGCGAAATCTGGTAGTTCTTCGGCATGTCCGGGTAGAAGTAGTTTTTCCGGGCGAAGCGGCACCAGGGCACGATCTCGCAGTTCAGCGCGAGTCCGATGCGGATCGCCGACTCGACAGCGACCCGGTTGAGCACCGGCAGCGAACCGGGCAGCCCCAGGCAGACCGGGCACACCTGGGTGTTGGGCTCGGCGCCGAATGTGGTCGAGCAACCGCAGAACATCTTGGTCGCGGTGGACAGCTCGACGTGGACCTCGAGCCCCAATACCGGATCAAAGCGCGCGAGGACGTCGTCGTAGTCCATGAGATCGGCGCTAGCAGCAACACTCATGCGGTCGATCCTAATGGTGACTGCGAGAGCGGCAGCGCGGGCCGAAGCGGGCGGCAGAGCCGGCGAACAACCGTCAGCCGAAGAACGCGGCGGCGTCGTCGTAGCGGTTGTCCGGAACGAGCTTGAGGTGACGCGTCGCATCGGCCAGCGACACCCGCCCGATCTCCTGCCCGCGCAGCGACACCATCTGACCGTATTCGCCCGCGTGCGCGGCGTCGGCGGCGTTGATCCCGAACCGGGTGGCCAGCACCCGGTCGTAGGCCGTCGGGGTGCCGCCGCGCTGGACGTGCCCAAGCACCGTCACGCGGACCTCTTTGTTGATTCGCTTCTCCACGTCGATGGCCAGCTGCGCGGCCACGCCGGTGAACCGCTCATGGCCGAACTCGTCAATTCCGCCTTCGCGCAACGCGATTGAGCCAGGTACGGGCTTGGCGCCCTCAGCGACCACGCAGATGAAGTGCGAGTCTCCACGTTGGAAGCGCCGTTTGACCAAGCGGCACACCTCGTCGATGTCGAAGGGCTGCTCGGGAATCAGCGTCATGTGCGCTCCAGAGGCGAGCCCGGCGTTCAGCGCAATCCATCCGGCGTGTCTGCCCATCACCTCCACCAGCATCACCCGTTGATGGGATTCGGCGGTGCTGTGCAGCCGGTCGATGGCGTCGGTGGCGACCGTCAGCGCGGTGTCGTGCCCGAAAGTCACGTCGGTGCAATCGATGTCGTTGTCGATCGTTTTTGGTACCCCCACCACCGGAACGTTTTCCTCAGACAGCCAGTGCGCTGCCGTCAGCGTGCCTTCGCCGCCGATGGGGATGAGGACATCGATGCCGTTGTCGTCCAGCGTCTGCTTGATCTGATCCAGTCCGGCGCGCAGCTTGTCGGGGTGCACACGGGCGGTCCCCAGCACGGTTCCGCCCTTGGCCAGCAACCGGTCGTTGCGGTCGTCGTTGGCAAGCTGCATGCGGCGGTTCTCCAGCAATCCGCGCCACCCGTCCTGGAATCCAACGACCGACGAGCCGTACCGGGAGTCGCAGGTGCGCACTACTGCCCGAATCACCGCATTGAGGCCGGGACAGTCGCCGCCGCCCGTGAGAATTCCGATCCGCATCTGTTTATCTTGCCTCGTGACGGGGTTGGCGGGCGCCCCAAGGCGCGAAGAGCCTCAGATGGCCGACGGCAGCGGTCCGCGAGCGGCCTCGTAAGCGGCACCAACGCGGTAGAGCCGATCATCGGCCAGCGCGGGCGCCATGATCTGCAACCCCACCGGCAGCCCGTCATCCGGCGACAGCCCCGAGGGCACCGACATGCCGCAGTGGCCGGCCAGGTTCAGCGGCAGCGTGCACAGGTCGAACAGGTACATGGCCAGCGGATCGTCCACCTTCTCCCCCAAGGCGAACGCGGTGGTCGGCGTGGCCGGCGACACCAGGACATCGACGGATTGGTATGCCGTGTCGAGATCGCGGGCGATCAGCGTGCGGACCTTCTGCGCCTGGTTGTAGTAGGCGTCGTAATACCCCGCCGAAAGCGCATACGCGCCAATCATGATGCGCCGCTTGACTTCTGGACCGAATCCGGCGGCGCGGGTCAGTGCCATCACTTCCTCGGCGCTGTGCGTGCCGTCGTCGCCGACACGCAGCCCGTAGCGCATGGCGTCGAAGCGAGCCAGGTTGCTCGACACCTCCGACGGCAGGATCAGGTAGTAGGCAGGAAGCGCGTGATCGAAATGTGGGCAGTCGACTTCGCTGACCTCGGCGCCCAGCTCGGTCAGCTGCGCGACCGCGGCCTCGAACGAGGACAGCACCCCGGGCTGATAGCCGTCGCCGCGCAGTTGCCGGACCACGCCGACGCGCACTCCCTTCAGGTCACCGGTCGCGCCCGCCTTGGCGGCGCCGACAACGTCGGGCACCGCGGCGTCCACCGAGGTGGAGTCGCGGGCGTCGTGCCCGGCGATCACCTGGTGCAGCAGCGCGGTGTCCAGCACGGTGCGCGCGCACGGGCCGCCCTGATCCAGCGACGACGCGCAGGCCACCAGCCCGTAACGGGACACCGTGCCGTAGGTGGGTTTGACGCCGACGGTCGCGGTCAGCGCCGCCGGCTGGCGGATGGAGCCGCCGGTGTCGGACCCGATGGCCAACGGCGCCTGAAACGCGGCCAGCGCCGCCGCGCTGCCGCCGCCGGAGCCGCCCGGCACCCGGTCCACGTTCCACGGGTTGCGCGTCGGGCCGTAGGCGGAGTTCTCGGTGGACGAGCCCATCGCGAACTCGTCCATGTTGGTCTTGCCCAGGATCGGGATGCCGGCCGCACGCAGGCGCGCGGTGACGGTCGCGTCGTACGGCGACTGCCAGCCCTCCAGGATTTTGGACGCGCAGGTGGTCGGCATGTCGATGGTGGTGAACACGTCTTTGAGCGCCAGCGGCACCCCGGCCAGAGCCGAGGGCGGCCGCTCGCCGGCGGCCAGCGCCTTGTCGACGGCCGCCGCCGTCGCCAGCGCTTTATCGGCCGCGACGTGCAAAAAGGCGTGGTAGCGGTCGTCGGTGGCCTCGATCTGGTCCAGATGAGCCTGGGTGATCTCGACCGACGACAGCTCCTTGGCCGCGACCTGGGCGGCCAGCGTCGCGGCATCGGATCGGATGATGTCCGTCACTGGCTCTCCCCAAGGATCTGCGGGACGGCGAACCGGCCGTCGACGGCTGCTGGCGCCCCGGCCAGCGCCTCCTGCTGGGTCAGGCACGGCGTCGTCTCGTCCGGGCGGGTCACGTTGACGTCTTTGAGGGGGTTGTCGGTCGGTTCGACGCCGGTGACGTCGACCGCCTGAATCTGGCTGACGTGGGTCAGGATCGCGTCGAGTTGACCGGCGAAGCTGTCCAGTTCGGTATCGGTCAGCGCCAGCCGGGCCAGCCGGGCCAGGTGGGCTACCTCATCGCGGGAGATCTGGGGCACGAGCGAAAAGCCTACCCAGCCGCGAGTGTGCGGCTGGCTTCACCTTCGCCGGCCGACGCGCGGCTGGCCCCACACTCGGCGGCGGGCTATCGGCCCACGTCCGCCGGAAATGCCGTGGGAGCAACGCTGTGCGAAAGTGAGCGCGTGCCGTCGTATCTGTTGCGGATCGAGCTGGTTGACCGCCCGGGAAGCCTGGGATCGCTGGCGGTGGCCCTCGGCTCGGTGGGCGCCGACATCCTGTCGCTGGATGTGGTGGAACGCAGCAGGGGCCACGCGATCGACGACCTGGTGATCGAGCTGCCCGTGGGGGCGATGCCGGACACCTTGATCACGGCGGCCGAGTCCCTCCCCGGGGTTCGGGTGGACAGCGTCCGTCCGCACACCGGGCTGCTGGAGGCCCACCGCGAGCTGGAACTTCTCGACCATGTCGCCGCCGCCGTCGACCGCGACGCCAAGCTGCAGGTGTTGGTGGACGAGGCGCCCAGGGTGCTGCGGGTGAGCTGGTGCACGGTCTTGCGCGACAACGACTCCGAGCTGCTCCGGCTTGCTGCCAGTCCCGGCTCACCGGAAACCCGGGCGGCATCGGCGCCATGGCTGCCGATCGAGCACGCGACGGCCCTCGACGGCTCCGCCGATTGGGTGCCGCAACCCTGGCGCGACATGGACATCACGATGGTCGCCGCACCCCTGGGCGACGCGCACACCGCCGTGGTGCTGGGCCGTCCGGGCCCGGAGTTCCGGCCCTCGGAGGTGGCCCGGCTGGGCTACCTGGCCGGCATCGTCGCCACCATGCTGCGCTGACGCCGCGCCGTTGCCGGCACCACCGAGTCCGCACCTGCTCCCCCGGCGCCCAGCGTGCCGGTTACTTCGGTCGCGATCCCGACGCCACCGCCGGGTCGTCGTCTTCCCACAGCAACAACTGGCGCACCGCCGCTCGCGGTCCGTAGGGGCGAAGCATGGTGCTGGCAGGGCGCGGGCGAACCCGCTGCGGCCACCAGAACCAGCGCCCGAGCAGCGTTGCGACAGAAGGCGTCATGAACGACCGCACGATCAGCGTGTCGAACAGCAGCCCAAGGCCGATGGTGGTGCCGATCTGGCCGAGCACTTGGAAACCGCTGAACACGAAGGCGCACATAGTGACCGCGAAAACGATGCCGGCCGAGGTGACCACCGAACCCGACCCGGCCATCGCGCGGATGACCCCGGTCTTCAGGCCGGCGTGGATTTCCTCCTTGAATCGCGAGATCAGCAGCAGGTTGTAGTCGGATCCGACGGCCAGCAACAGGATGACGGCCAGCGCCAGCACCACCCAGTACAGCTGAATGCCAAACAGGTACTGCCACACCAGCACTGACAGCCCGAACGAGGCGCCCAGTGACACGGCCACGGTACCCACGATGACGAGCGCGGCGATCAGGCTGCGGGTGATGATCATCATGATCAGCAGGATGAGGCTCAGCGCGGCGAACGCCACGATCATCAGGTCGTACTTGGCGCCGTCCTGGATGTCCTTGTAGGTGGCAGCCGTCCCGCCGATATAGACCTGGGCGTCGGCCAGGGGCGTACCCTTCAACGCCTCGTGCGCGGCCCTGGCGATCGGATCGATGTGCGCAATGTCTTCGGGGGTAGCGGGGTCGCCCTCATGTGTGACGATCATCCGCACGGCCTTGCCGTCGGGCGACATGAACAGTTTCAGTCCCCGCTTGAAGTCGGGGTTGTCGAAAACCTCGGGCGGCAGGTAGAAGGTGTCGTCGTTCTTGGCCGCGTCGAAGGCCTTCCCCAGCGCCGTCGCGTTGTCGATCGCGGCGGCGGTCTGCGCATAGATGCCGGACAAGGTGGCGTAGTTGGCCAGGGTCAGGTCGCGATTGGTCTGCTGGCTTTGGATCTGGGGCGGTATGAGTGCCACCAGTTTTGGTTGCAGCGCGTCGAGTCTGTCCAGCGTCGCGACGAGGTCTTCGAATTTCGAGCTCAGCTGGTCTGTGGTGTCGAGGGCCTCGAACGAGGACCGCAGCGCATAGCAGGCGGGAATGTCGTAACAGTGCTTCTCCCAATAGAAATAGCTGCGCAGCGGCCGCAGGAAGTCATCGAGGTTCGCGAGCTTGTCGCGCAGGTCCTGGATCGTGGAGATCGTCTCGTGAAAGTTTTGCGTCTCACTGTGGGTGGCGTCGGCCAGTTGCTGCTGCAGGATGTACTGCTGCTTCAAAATGTCGATCGTCTTCGACAGTTCGTTGGCCTGCTTGAGGGCGTCGTCGGCCCGATCCCGTTGGTAGGTCAGGTTTTGCTGCTGAGCGGCGCCTTGATTGCTGACCACAAACGCGAGCGAGCTATGCACCAGCGGAGTGCCCAGCGGCCTGGTGATGGTCTGCACTTGCGCGATGCCGGGCACATGGAAAATGGCTTTGGCCACCTTGTCCACGATGAGCATGTCGGCGGGGTTGCGCATGTCGTGATCGGATTCCACCATCAGCAATTCGGGCTCGAGGCGCGCGCGCGAGAAGTGTTTCTCGGCTTCGGTATAACCCACGTTGGCCGGCGCGCTGGCGGGCATGTAAGGGCGAGTGTCGTAGCTGGTCTTGTAGCCGGGCAGCGCGACCAGGCCGACCAGGGCGAGCGCAGCTGCACCCGCGAGGACGGGGCCGGGCCAGCGCACGATGGCGGTGCCGATCCGCCGCCATCCGCGCGTCCTCATCGCCCGCTTGGGGTCGAAGATGCCCGCCATCGCGCCCAGCGTGAGGATGGCCGGCCCCAGGGTGAGTGCGGCGCACAGCGCCACCAGCACCCCCAGCGCGGCCGGGATGCCCAGGCTTTGGAAGTAGGGCAGCCGGGTAAAGCTCAGACACGCCACGGCACCGGCAACGGTGAGCCCCGAACCCAACACGATATGGGTGGTGCCGTGATACATGGTGTAGAAAGCCTTTTCGCGATCTTCACCGGCCCCGCGGGCCTCCTGATAGCGGCCGACGAAAAAGATCGCGTAGTCCGTTCCGGCGGCGATCACCAGCAGCGTCAGGATGTTCGTCGCGTAGGTCGACAGCCCGATGATCCCCGAGTTCCCGAGGAACGCGACAAGGCCTCGCGCGGCGGACATTTCGAGGAGCACTGTCCCCAGGACGAGCAACGTGGTGAGCACCGAGCGGTACACGAAGAACAACATCAGCGCGATCATCCCGACGGTGATCGCAGTGACCTTCGCGGTCCCCTTGCTGCCGACGTCGAACTGATCGGAGATGAGCGGCGCGGCGCCGGTGACGTACGCCTTGACGCCCGGTGGCGGTTTTATCTGCTCGACGATGTTGCGAACCGCGCCGACGGCCTCGTTGGCTTGCGCCGAGCCCTGGTTGCCCGAGAGAAAGACCTGAACGTAGGCGGCCTTGCCGTCACTGCTCTGCGATCCGGCCGCGGTCAGGGTGTCGCCCCAGAAGTCCTGGACGTGCTGGACATGCTTCTTGTCCTGCTCGAGCTTGCGGACCATGGTGTCGTAGAACCGGTGGGCGTCGTCGCCGAGTGGCTTGTCGCCCTCGAGCACGACCATGGCCGAGCTGTCGGTGTCGAACTCGTGGAATACCTGACCGATGCGCTTAATTGCCTTGAGCGACGGGGCATCTGGCGAGTTCAGCGCGACGTTGTGGGTCTTGCCCACCTCTTCCAGCTGCGGCACCGCGATGTTCGTGATGGCGGCCAGCGCCACCCAGAACAGCAGGATCGGCAGCGCAAGCCTGCGGATGGTGTGCGGCACGAAGGGTCGCTTCGGTTCGTCTTGGCTCGAGGGGGCGCTCATCCGGATTTGTCCAAGCAGAAGGTGTAGGCGTCGACTTTGTGGACGGTGCGTTCGTCTTTGACCACACCGTTGATGGTGATGCGGCAGCCAAGGGTGTCCCCGTTGCCCTGCGCCACGACGTTGGCGACCACGGCGGGCTCGGTCGAGGTGATGGTGAAAGACCAAGGCAGCGTGGCGTTTTTAACCTGCTGCGGCTGGGCATTGACATCAAGATAGTTGATGGTGGCCACCGCGCCCGGTGCGCCGAAGACCTCGAGCACGACGACCTTGGGATTGAACGGGACGATCTCGTTGGCCGGGTCGCTGTTGGCCGACACGTTGTTGTGCGAGCCGAAGATGCCATGCAGGCGATAGATCGCGAATCCGGTGATCGCGACGACAAGCACCGCCACGAGAACCATCCATCCTCGTTTGACGAGGGTCACAAGTGAAATCCCTTCCACCCGTTAATCTTTCGATCACCAGCCAACTCGATCAGCGATCGGGCCCGACCAACGCTCCACCGCCCGAACCTGAGCGCCAGCTATGACAGTACGGTACTGGACCGTACTCTACAAGCGATGCGTTAGTCACGGTCGCGGGTCAAACCGGGGATCAGGAACTGGTCGACCAGAAGTTGCACGGTGCGACGGGTGGGCGGCCGTTCGGGAATGATGGACCGGAAAATCAGATACCCGGGCAGCAGGTCCCACAGTTCGTCGGCGATGGCGTCTTCGGTGATCTCGCCACGGTCGACGGCCTGTTGCATCACGTCCTGCATCACGGCCTTGCGTTGCTTGAGGAATTGCTCCTGCAGCGCGTCGTTGAGGGCGGGGTGGCGCGACACCTCGACCATCACCGCGCGAATGGTGCTGGCGTGCTGGCGTCCGTGCTCGCCGCAGACCTCGCCGAGATTAATCAGATCACCGCGCAGGGTCCCGGTATTCGGTGCGATCGCCACCAGCCGGACGCCTTCGATGAAGGCGGCCAACACCAGCTCGGCCTTCGACGGCCAGCGCCGGTACACCGTGGCCTTGCTGGCCCGCGCGGCAGCGGCCACCGCGTCGATCGTCAACTGGTCATAGCCGTGTTCTTGCAAGAGCCGCAGGGTCTCCGCCAGGATCTCGGACTCGCGCGGCGACCACGGTGATGCCTGTGCGCATCGGTCGGCCGTTTGAGACATAGCGCCCACCATAGATCCACCAGGGCAGTACGGACCAGTACTGCGCTGTTAATCGTCAGTGTTCTCGGCGGCGGGCCCCTCGTCGAGCAGTCGGCGAAACCCGGCCTCGTCGAGGATCGGGACCCCCAACTCGACCGCCTTGTCGTATTTGGAGCCCGGCGCGTCACCGGCGACGACATAGGCGGTCTTCTTGGACACCGAACCGGCGGCCTTGCCGCCGCGTGCCAGGATCGCCTCCTTCGCCTCGTCGCGGGAAAAGCCGGTCAGCGAACCGGTGACGACAATGGTCAGCCCTTCCAGGGTGCGCGGCGTGTTGGCGTCGCGCTCGTCGGCCATCCGCACCCCTGCGGCACGCCACTTATCGACGATCGCGCGATGCCAGTCGACGGTGAACCACTCGGTGACCGCCGCGGCGATGGTCGGCCCGACGCCCTCGACGGCGGCCAGCTGCTCGGTCGACGCCGCGGTGATCGCGTCCAGGCTGCCGAATTCGGTTGCCAGCGCGCGGGCCGCCGTCGGGCCCACGTGCCGGATCGACAACGCCACCAGCACGCGCCATAGCGGCTGCGACTTGGCCTTGTCGAGGTTGGCTAGCAGCCGTTTGCCGTTGGCCGACACCGCGCCGCTCTTGGTGGTGAACAACTCGGTGCGCAACAGGTCGTCCTCGGTGAGCGAGAACAGGTCGCCCTCGTCGGAGATCACGCCGGCCGCCAGCAGCGCGATGGCGGCCTCGTACCCCAGCGCCTCGATGTCGAACGCGCCGCGACCGGCGACGTGAAACACCCGCTCCCGCAACTGCGCCGGGCAGGATCGCGAATTGGGACAGCGAATGTCGGCGTCGCCCTCCTTGGCCGGGGCCAACTCGGTGCCGCACTCGGGACAGTGGGTGGGCATGACGAATTCGCGCTCGGAGCCGTCGCGCAGGTCGGCGACCGGACCGAGCACTTCGGGAATCACGTCGCCGGCCTTGCGGATGACCACGGTGTCGCCGATCAGCACGCCCTTGCGCTTGACCTCGGCGGCGTTGTGCAAGGTGGCCAACCCCACCGTCGACCCGGACACCTGCACCGGCGTCATGAACGCGAACGGGGTCACGCGTCCGGTCCGGCCGACGTTGACCCGGATGTCGAGCAGCTTGGTCTGCACCTCCTGGGGCGGGTACTTGTACGCGATCGCCCAGCGCGGCGCCCGCGACGTCGACCCGAGCCGGCGCTGCAGCGACACATCGTCGACTTTGACCACGACGCCGTCGATTTCGTGGTCCACGTCGTGGCGGTGTTCACCCCAGTAGGCGATGCGATCCAGCGCGCCGGCCACGTTTTCCACCCGGGCGGTGTGTTCGGAGACCGGCAGCCCCCAGGCCCCCAGCGCCAGGTAGGCGTCATGCAGGGAGGCCGGCCGAAATCCTTCCGTGTGCCCCACCCCGTGGCAGATCATGCGAAGCTTGCGGCGGGCGGTGACCGCCGGATCCTTTTGCCGCAGTGAGCCCGCCGCGCTGTTACGGGGATTGGCGAACGGCGTCTTGCCGTCTTCCACCAGTGCGGCGTTGAGGGCTTCGAAATCGGCGAGCCGGAAGAAGACCTCGCCGCGCACCTCGAGGACATCGGGTATCGGGTAACCCTCTGCGGCGGCAAGCTTTTCGGGGACGTCGTCGATGGTGCGGGCGTTGAGGGTGACGTCCTCACCGGTGCGGCCGTCGCCGCGGGTGGCCGCACGCACCAGCCGGCCGGCACGGTAGACCAAAGCCAGGGCGACACCGTCGATCTTGAGCTCACACAGATACGGCACGTCTTGAGAACCGTCGTTGCCGACCTCGGCCTTCACCCGCGCCGCCCACAGGTCGAATTCCTCGGTGCTGAAGACGTTGTCCAACGACAGCATCCGCTCGAGGTGCTCGGCCGAGGTGAAGTCGGTGGCGAAGCCGGCGCCGCCGACGAGTTGGGTCGGCGAATCCGGTGTGCGTAACTCGGGGTACTGGTCTTCGAGCGCGGCCAACTGCCGCACCAGGACGTCGAAGTCCGCGTCGGAGATGATCGGAGCGTCGCGCACGTAGTAGCGGAACTGGTGTTCGCGCACCTCGTCGGCGAGTTCGCGCCATTGCCTGCGCACGTCGGCGGGGACGGGATCATCGTCGGGCGAACTCACCCTCGCAGGCTATCGAAGCGGGCCGACACGGGCGCTAGATGGCGTCCGGGTCCTCCGCGAAGGCGGCCGCGGCCTTGCGGGCAAGCTCGATCGCGGTGCGGGCCCATTGCGGCGTCGCCGTGGCCAAGCCGCACGCCGGGGTGACGCCGATGCGATCGCGCAGCACCGAGCGGCCGAACCCGAGCCGATCGGTCACCGCGACGACCGCCGCGGCCACCTCTTCGGCCGACGGCCGCTTGGCCGGTGCGGTCGCGGGGACCACACCGAGCACAACGGTGCGACCCGATTCGACGAACGCCGCGATGCCGTCCAGGTCCGTCGCCAGCAGCGTTGAGACGTCCACCGAAATCGCTTGAATAGTGCTGCGCTGCAACATATTCCATGGCAGTCCCGCGGCACAGCTGTGCAGCAGCACGTCGGCGCCCGTCGCCGCGGCGCAGGTGTCGAGCAACGGGCCGGCGACCACCTCGTCGAGCGCGGCGACCGGGCTCAGTGCCGTTACCCCGGCCAGCTGTCCGGCCAGCGCCGCGGGCAGCGACGGCTCATCGAACTGCACGACCACCGGGGTATCCAGGCGCCGGGCCAGCGACGCGCGGTGCGTCGCAACACCTTCGCCCAGCGACGCCGCCAGGTCGCGCAGGGCGCCGGGGTCGGTGATCGCCCGGTGACCGTTGGGCAGCTCAACCCCGGCTGCCAGGGTGATCGGGCCGGGCGCCTGCACCTTGACCACCCGTCCGCCGCCGCGCAGGCCGGCCGTCTCCCACGCCTCTTCGAGCGCGTCCATGTCCTCGTCGAGAAGGCTGACGGCCCTGCGGGTCACCGCGCCGGGTCGCGCGACGATGCGATACCCGCGGGGCACCGTGTCGATGGCCACGTCGATCAGCAGCGCGCCGGCCCGCCCGAGCAGGTCCGCCCCCACTCCCCTGGCGGGCAATTCGACGATATGGGCCATCGCGTCGGCCAATTCGCCGACGACAACCTCGGCGGCCTGCCGAGCCGAGGTCCCGGGCCAGGAGCCGAGTCCGCTGGCCTTCGCAAACGCACCAGCGAAAACACTCATCCGGCAACCGTATTCGACGTCACACGGCGCACGCACTACCAGGGGTGTACGGGCGGCCGCGCGCGGCTACGCTAGGAAATTCCGGAAAGGTAAATTTCGGTGGGGCAGAGCGCGAAAGTGACGGGGCCGCTGCTGTTGTGTGGCGCGCTGCTAGTGGTGGCGGCCTGCACCCGGGTGGTGGGCGGCAACGCGATGCCGGCCTTCGCCGGCGGCGCCCGCGATGTCAATGGCGTGAACGTCGACACCATCCTGCTGGACCAATCCCGGATGCGCGCGATCACCGGCGCCGGCGAGCACCTGACGATCATTCCGTCGATGGACGGCAACAACCCGGTGGATGTCGACACCCTCGCCGAGACCACGCCGCTGGCCTGCCGGTTCATCTACTCCGAGACCACGACATTCGGTCCCGACATCGCGCGGTTCCACAAGACCACGTATCAGGACCCGCCCGACGGTGCGTTGATCTCCGAGGGCGCAGCGGCCTACCGGGATGTCGACACGGCGCGGCACGCCTTTTCGGCCTTGGTCTCCACCGTCGGCAACTGCGCGGGCGGTTCGGCCGGCGAGCTGTTCGTCGGCGACTGGAAGGCCGACTCCTCTTCGCTGCACCTGGGGCCCGGCGGCTGCGGCCGCGATTACCGGGTGGTGTCGCTGGCCTTGCTCGAGGTCACCTTCTGCGGCTTTCCGCAGTCGGTCTCCGACATCGTAATGACCAATATCGTCGCCAACATGCCGAAGTAGACCCCAGGCCCCACGGCGACCGACGATCGATGCGCAACAGCCGCCTGGCCCGTCTCGGGGCTCCAGGCGGCTGCGCGACTTGGCGGAAGTTGCGGTTGTCACCAGTGCGACGTGGTCAGCATCTCGAAGTTGGCGTGACCGCAGTGGATCCACATCGCGACGTGCAGGGCCGTGACGGCCGCGGAGACCGCGATGGCGGCGATCGCCAGCCCGAATCCGTTCTGGTCGCGGCGGCGGACCTGGAACAACGCGATGAGGGCGAGGGCGGCGCTCAGCAGCGGGCTGGCGTACATGCCCATGAGGCTGAGGACAAACGCTGCGATGGCGATGCCGTTGGTGTTGGTGTTGGTGTCGCTGGGAGTCACTGCGCGGACTGCGGCGTTGTGCGTGGTCATCTTCATTCGTTCCTTTCCGCTGAGGTTCTTGTCCCTCTACTTTTTGCGTCAAGGAAATACTCGGAGACGGTGCTTGTCGGATCCTCAAAGCATTCTTGAAGAGGCCCCGTTATGGCCACTGAGCTGCGGAAATCAGCGTGAGGTGGCGGCGATGGTGGCGCTGCCGAGCACCTCGTCGCCGTCAGCGGCGTCGGGGCGGTACAGCACCAGCGTCTGGCCGCGGGCCACGCCCCGTATCGGGGCGCGCAACCGCACCACCAGCTCGTTGCCGATCAGTTCGGCCACCGCGTCGGCCGTCTCCCCGTGGGCGCGCACCTGAACAGCGCATTCGATCGGGCCCGCCGGCGTGGATCCGGCGGTGAACACCGGCGCCCGTCCTACCAGCGTATGCACGTCGAGGTCGGCGGCATCGCCCACCTGAACGGTCCCGGTACCGGCGTCGATCGCGGTCACGTAGCGGGGGCGTCCGTCCGGCCCTGGCCCGGCGATGCCGAGACCTTTGCGCTGTCCGATGGTGAATCCGTGCACCCCGTCGTGGGTGGCCAGCACCGCGCCGTCGGCGTTGACCACGGTGCCGCTGCGCACCCCGATGCGCTCGCCCAGGAAGGCTCGGGTGTTCCCGGACGGGATGAAGCAGATGTCGTGGCTGTCGGGTTTCTCGGCGACGGCCAGGCCCCGCTCCGCCGCCTCGGCGCGGATCTGCGACTTGCGCGTGTCACCGATGGGGAATGTGGCGTGGCGCAGCTGGTCGGAAGTCAGCACGGCCAGCACATAGGACTGGTCCTTGTCCGGATCGACAGCGCGGCGCAGCCGTCCACCGGACAGCCGGGCGTAGTGCCCGGTGGCGACGGTGTCGAAGCCCAATGCCAGAGCTCGCGCCGACAGCGCCGAGAACTTGATGCGCTGATTGCAGCGCACGCAGGGGTTGGGGGTTTCGCCCCGCTCATAGGACGAGACGAAGTCGTCGATGACGTCCTCGGCGAACCGCTCCGCGAAATCCCATACGTAGAACGGGATTCCGAGCACATCCGCGACGCGCCGGGCATCGGAGGCATCCTCCTTGGAGCAGCAGCCGCGCGAGCCGGTGCGCAGCGTGCCGGGGGCGGTCGACAGCGCCAGGTGGACGCCGACGACATCGTGCCCGGCGTCGACCATCCGGGCGGCGGCGACCGAAGAATCGACGCCACCGCTCATCGCAGCCAGAACTCTCACCCGGAAGCCCCCGCGGAAGCCAGGGCGGCCCGGCGGGCGCGATCGACCGCGGCCGGAAGAACCCGCAGCACGGCATCGACGTCGGCGTCAACGCTGGTGTGCCCCAACGACAACCGCAACGATCCGCGGGCCGTCGCGGCGTCGGCGCCCATCGCCAGCAGCACGTGCGAGGCCTGCGGCACCCCGGCTGTGCATGCCGATCCGGTTGAACACTCAATTCCGTTGGCGTCCAACAACATCAACAGCGCATCGCCCTCGCAGCCGCGAAAACTGAAGTGTGCGTTGCCCGGAAGCCGCAGCGGATCGTGGGCACCATTGAATGCCACATCGTCGACCTCGGCCAGCACCCCGGAGACCAGGCGATCGCGCAGCGCGCGCAGCCGAATGGTGTTGGCCTCCAGGTTGTCCACCGCAAGGCGGGCCGCCGTCGCCATTCCGACCGCGCCCGCGACATCGGCAGTGCCGGAACGGATGTCGCGTTCCTGCCCGCCGCCGTGCAACAGCGGCACACAGCTGACGTCGCGGCGCAGCAGCAAGGCACCCACCGCTTGCGGGCCGCCGAACTTGTGCGCGGTCACGCTCATCGCCGACAGCCCGCTGGCGGTGAAGTCGACGGGCAGCTGACCCACCGCCTGCACGGCATCGCTGTGCATGGGAACACCGAATTCGGCTGCGACAGCGGCGAGTTCGCCGGTCGGCATGACGGTGCCCACCTCGTTGTTGGCCCACATCACCGAAACCAGCGCGACGTCGTCGTGGCGGGTCAGCACCTCGCGCAGCGCCGCGGCCGACACCGACCCGTCGGAGGCGGTGGGCAGCCAAGTCACTTGGGCGCCTTCATGTTCGACCAGCCACTGCACCGAGTCCAGCACCGCGTGGTGTTCCACCTCGCTGGTGACGATGCGGCGGTGACGCGGCTCGGCGTCGCGGCGGGCCCCGGAGATGCCCTTTACGGCCAGGGTGTCGCTTTCGGTGCCGCCCGCGGGGAAGATCACCTCGGACGGGCGTGCGCTCAGCTTCTCTGCGATCAGCTCGCGGGATTCCTCGATCTGCCGACGCGCCGCGCGCCCGCTGGTGTGCAGCGACGAGGCGTTGCCGACGGTGCCCAGGGCGGCCGTCATCGATTCGATGGCGGCCGGGTGCATCGGCGTGGTGGCAGCGTGATCCAGGTAGACCATGACGCCGTTCAGGATACCGGCAGGTTGAGGCCCCCCGAGACCTAGGACGCCACCAGCACGCCTCGCCGGCTCCGGCGCCGCTTCCGGTGCTGCAGGGTGCCCACGCCGACCGCCGACTGGCAGCGGCGGGCCAGGTCGCGCCGGTTCGCCGTCGGGAGCTGCAGGGATTCGACGTGGACCCGGGCCAGCGTCCGCCGCTGGGTGAGCAGCCGGCCCACCGACCGCGGCAGTGGGTCGTCGCCGACGAAGGCCGGTGTCGTCGAGAGGCTGCCGTCGACGTGGTGGTAGGTCAGCCGGACCGGCTGCACCGGGCGGTTGGCGTCGATCGCGGCCTGGAACATCGCCGGATAGAAATTGCCGGACCCGCGATGCGTGCGGGCGGCCGCGCCGGTCACCGCCCCGGGACCGTGGCGGCCGCACCAGGTGGTGCCCTCCGGGAAGGCGACGACGGTCTGGCCTTCGCGCAGCCGGCGTGCGACGGTGTCCACCACCACGGGCAGCTGTCGCAAGCTGGATCGTTCGATGGGGATGACCTTCAAGATGCGGGCCACGATTCCGGTGGCGAAGCCGCTGAACATGTCGGCGCGCGCCACGAATGACCCGGGCAGCACCGAGCCGATGGTGAAGACGTCCAGCCAGGAGATGTGCGGGCTGACCACCAGGACGCCGCGCAGGTTGCGGATCGGGCTACCCGACACCGTGATGCGGACTCCGAAGCAGCGCAGCACCAACCGGCAGTACAGGCGCTGCACCTGCGTCTGCCCCGGCAGCGGCACCGCCAGCAGCGGCAGCCCCGGTAGCAGGAGCAGTGCCAAGGAGACACGCAGCGCGATCCGCAACGCCACCCGCAGCCGGGAGCGGGCGACGTCGCCGATACCGACACAGCCGCTGTCGCACGTCGTGCGCGGCTGCCAAGCGTGGGCGGTGGCTGCGGGGGCGCACGACGTGGTGTTCACTGGGCGCCGCCTGCCATCTCCGTCGCCGCCGACACCGACCGAAGTCGTCTCAGATATCGGGTATCCGCGTGCTGTTTGTCCAGCAGGACGCAGAAGTCGCCGACACCGAAGTCCGGATCGTGCGCGGGCTCACCGCAGACCTTCGCGCCCAGCCGCAGGTAGCCGCGCATGAGCGCGGGCACCGCGGGCCGCGATGGGGGCTCGATGTCGTCGATGCCCTTGCCGTCGACCATCACCGGCCGGTACGGGTTCACCCGGTACTCGGGCGCGACCGCGTGCCGGGCCAGGATGAAGTCCCGCACGCCGCGCAGCTGGCTGCCGGGGGCGTCACCGTCGGCCTCGTCGCCGATCGGCACCGAGACGCAGCCGGTCACGTAGTCGTAGCCGTAGCGGTCCAGGTAGGCGAGGATCCCCGCCCACATCAGCAGCACCACGCCGCCGTTGCGGTGACCGTCGCGCACCACGGCGCGACCCATCTCGACCAGCGACGGCCGCAGCGGGTCGAACGCGCGAATGTCGAATTCCGTTGCGGTGTAAAGCCCTCCGGCCGCGATCGCACCCGCGGGCGCCAGCATCCGGTAGCACCCCACCAATTCGTCGGTGTCGTCGTCGCGGACCAGCAGGTGATCGCAGTATTCATCGAACCGGTCGACATCGCGGTCGCCCGCCGCCGCCGGCAGTGCGAAACCGGGCGTACTGGTGAACACGTCGTATCGCAGTCGCTGCGCCGCTTCGATGAGGCCGGGGTCGGTGGACAACAACAGGGAGTAGCTCGGAGAAGCAGAAGAGCTGGTAGCCGCCCCCGCTGCCCTGTCGCTCGGTATCAAGACAGAAGCAATGCCCATGTCAACAACGTCGCGTAAGCGATGAGCCAAACGGCATCAAAGCTGTAACGTGTCGGTGCACGCGAGATGACTAAATGTCTCGAAAAGCTCCTCTACCGGCGCAAGTGCGACCTGTATCACAGCCAAGGGCGTTCCACCAGCGAGCGAGGGCAAGCGGTCGGATTGGGCGAAGACGGCACGGGGTAGGCCGTTGGCGTGCTGAACGGCCTGATGCTCACCGTCGACCGCACGATCGCCGCACCGCCAGCGGCGGTGTGGGGACTGTTGGTCGATCTCCAGGCCTGGCCGCAATGGGGCCCGACGATCCGCAGCGCCACCCTGGACCAGCCGCACAGCGGACTGGGGCTGCACGCGACCGGCACCGTTCAGACGTCGTTGCTCGTCGCGGTGCCGTTCGAGGTCACCGAATTCGATTCAGGGCGCCAGTGGGCCTGGCGGGTTGCCGGTGTCCCGGCCACCCGCCACCGAGTCGAGCCGCTGGGCAACGGCAGTCGGGCAACCATTGCGTTGCCCTGGTGGGCAGCGCCTTATCTGACGGTGTGCGCGCTCGCGCTGCGCCGGATCGACGACATGGCGGCGCGCTCGCTCTAACGGGCAGCAAAAGCCCCCGACGCGGCGTGCGCGCGGGGGCTTTGCGTCGAGCGAAGATCAGCCCTTGCGGGCCTTGACCGCGTCGGTCAGCTGCGGAGCGACCTTGAACAGGTCGCCCACCACGCCATAGTCGGCGATCTCGAAGATGGGTGCCTCTTCGTCCTTGTTGACCGCGACGATGGTCTTGGACGTCTGCATGCCGGCGCGGTGCTGAATGGCGCCCGAAATGCCCAGCGCGATGTAGAGCTGCGGCGACACCGTCTTTCCCGTCTGGCCCACCTGGAACTGGCCCGGGTAGTAGCCGGAGTCGACGGCGGCACGCGATGCGCCGACGGCCGCGCCCAGCGAGTCGGCCAGGGCCTCGACCACGTTGAAGTTCTCCGCGCTGCCCACACCGCGGCCACCCGAGACCACAATGGTGGCCTCGGTCAGCTCCGGGCGGTCGCCGGCGACGGCAGGCTCGCGAGAGGTGATCTTGGTGGCGTTCTCGGCGGGAGCCGGAACCTCCACGGTGACCTGCTCACCAGCGCCTGCCTGCGGCTCGGCTTCGATGGCACCGCCGCGCACGGTGATCACGGGCGTGTCGCCGTTGACCTGCGCCTCGACGGTGAACGCGCCACCGAAGATGGAGTGCACCGCCTTATTGCCCTCTTTGACCTCGACCACGTCGACCAGCAGGCCAGAGCCGATCCGGGCTGCGAGCCGGCCCGCGACCTCCTTGCCGTCGGCGTTGGCGGATAGCAGCACTGCGGCGGGCGAGTTGGACTCGACCAGCGAGGCCAGCACGTCGACCACCGGCGTGATCAGGTATTTTTCGGCGTCGTCGGACTCCGCGACGTAGATCTTCGCGGCGCCCGCTTCCTTCAGCCCGTCGATCAGCGGTGCGGCCGTGCCGGGTGCACCGACCACGACCGCGGCCGGCTCGCCCAGCGCGCGGGCCGCGGTGATCAGTTCGGAGGTGACCTTCTTGAGGGCGCCTTCGGCGTGCTCGACGAGCAGCAATACTTCAGCCATGGTTCTGTCGCTCTTCTCGTGATGTGGGACTGTCTGAATGGATGGGGCGCTCGTTAGATGATCTTCTGGGCGACCAGGTATTGCGCCGCCTGGGTGCCACCCTCGCCCTCGTCGGTGACCTTCTCGCCCGCGGTCTTGGGCGGCTTCGGCGTCGACGACAGCACCGTCGACCCGGCGTTTTTCAGCCCGACCTCGTCGGCCTCGACCCCGATGTCGGCCAGGGTCAGCACCGTCACCTCTTTCTTCTTGGCGGCCATGATGCCCTTGAAGGAGGGAAAGCGAGGTTCGTTGATCTTCTCGGTGACGCTGACCACCGCGGGCAGGGTGGCCTCGAGGGTGAACAAGCCGTCGTCGGTCTCGCGCTCGCCGGTGACCTTGCCGTCCTCGAGGGACAACTTGCGCAGGTGGGTGAGCTGCGGCAGGCCGAGGTACTCGGCGATGATGGCCGGCACCGCGCCGCCGGAGCCGTCGGTGGATTCGTTGCCCGCGATGACCAGCTCGGTGCCCTCGATGGTGCCCAGCGCACGGGCCAGCGCCCATGCAGTTTGCACAACGCAGGATCCGTGCATGCCCTCGTCCTTGAGGTGAACCGCCTTGTCGGCGCCCATCGACAGGGCCTTGCGGATGGCCTCGGTGGCGCGCTCGGGCCCGGCGGTCAACACGGTCACCGACCCTTCGCCACCTTCCCGCTCACGGATCTGCAGGGCCTCTTCGACCGCGCGCTCGTTGATCTCGTCGAGCACCGCGTCGGCGGCTTCCCGGTCGAGCGTCCAGTCGCCGTCGGTTAGCTTGCGCTCTGACCAGGTGTCCGGGACCTGCTTGATCAGGACCACGATGTTCGTCATGAGTGTGGTTCGTCCTCCTCGACGGGGTGTCGCAGCACTCGGCTGCGCTACCTGGATACGTGTTTCGCAACGCACATTTGTGTTACTGCTCGGTAACTTTGTGCGGTCTGCTCTCACACCATAGCGGGTCGTACTGCAGGTATTTGAGGCATGTCACCCCCTGCGAGCGGGGGCTACCCGCGACACGGTTCGCGAATCAGACACTTCGCGTTAGCCTCCCTATGCAATGAGCACATTCGTCCCTGACGTCCCCCAGCACCGCCCCGGCGACACGTTGCCGGAGGTCTCACCAGCTAAACCAGCGGTGTTGACGCTGACGGGCGAGCGCACCATCCCCGATCTGGACATCGAGAACTACTGGTTTCGCCGCCATCAGGTCGTCTACCAACGACTGGCTAAGCAGTGTGTGGGCCGCGACGTGCTCGAGGCCGGATGTGGCGAAGGTTACGGCGCCGACCTGATCGCCGATGTGGCCCGCCGGGTGGTGGCGGTCGACTACGACGCGGCCACGGTGGCCCACGTCCGCCACCGCTACTCCCGGGTCGAGGTGATGCAGGCCAACCTGGCCGAGCTGCCGCTGCCCACCGCGTCGATGGACGTCGTGGTGAACTTCCAGGTGATCGAGCACCTCTGGGACCAGGCGCAATTCGTCGCCGAGTGCGCCCGGGTGCTGCGCCCGTCGGGCGTGCTGATGGTGTCCACCCCGAACCGGATCACCTTCTCACCGGGCCGCGACACCCCGATCAATCCGTTCCACACCCGTGAGCTCAACGCCGCCGAGCTGGCCGCGCTGCTGGTCGACGCCGGTTTCGCCGAGGTGTCGGTCAGCGGGCTGTTCCACGGCCCGCGGCTGCGGGAGATGGACGCCCGTCACGGCGGCTCCATCATCGACGCGCAGATCGCACGGGCGATCGCCGACGCGCCGTGGCCCGCGCAGCTGGCGGCCGACGTCGCCGCGGTCACCACTGACGACTTCGACGTGGTCGGCACCGGTGACGGCCGCGACATCGACGACAGCCTGGACCTCGTCGCCATCGCGGTGCGACCGTGACCGGTTCGGCAAGCCGGGTGCCCGGACTGTTCACGCTGGTCTTGCACACCCACCTGCCGTGGCTGGCCCATCACGGCCGCTGGCCGGTCGGCGAGGAATGGCTCTACCAGTCCTGGGCGGCGGCATACCTGCCGCTGATGCGGGTGTTGCGCAACCTGGCCGACGAGGACCGGCACCGGCTGCTCACCCTGGGCGTGACCCCGGTGGTCAACGCTCAGCTCGACGACCCGTACTGCCTCGACGGCATGCACCACTGGCTGGCGAATTGGCGGCTGCGGGCCGCCGAGGCCGCCAGCGTGCGATCCGGCTACCAGTCGAAGTCGGCGGACTACCTATCCTGCACGCCAGAAGCATTGCGTGAGTTGGGTTTTCGCGAATGCAGGGAAGCGGACGAGGCGCTTGACGAATTTGCCACCCTGTGGCGTCATGGCGGCAGCCCGCTGCTGCGCGGCCTGATCGACGCGGACACCATCGAGTTGCTGGGCGGACCGCTGGCCCACCCGTTCCAGCCGCTGCTGGCGCCACGGCTGCGCGAGTTCGCGCTGCGCGAAGGCCTGGCCGACGCCGAGTCGCGGCTGGGGCCGCGAAAAGGGCACAGCCCCACCGGCATCTGGGCGCCCGAGTGCGCCTATGCGCCCGGCATGGAACACGACTACGCCGCCGCCGGCATTACCCATTTCATGGTCGACGGCCCGTCCCTGCACGGCGACACGGCGCTGGGCCGGCCGGTCGGCGACACCGACGTCGTCGCCTTCGGACGCGACCTGCAGGTCAGTTACCGGGTGTGGTCGCCGAAATCGGGCTACCCCGGGCACGCCGCGTACCGCGATTTCCACACCTACGACCACCTGACCGGCCTCAAGCCGGCGCGGGTCACCGGCCGCAACGTCTCGTCGGAGGCCAAGGCGCCGTACGACCCCGAGCGCGCCGACCGCGCGATCGACGTTCATGTCGCGGACTTCGTCGAGGTGGTCCGCAACCGGCTGACGAGCGAGTCCGAGCGCATCGGGCGCCCGGCCCACGTGGTGGCCGCATTCGACACCGAGCTGTTCGGCCATTGGTGGTACGAGGGACCGACCTGGCTGGCTCGGGTGCTCCGCGCCCTGCCCGCCGCCGGGGTGCGGGTGGGCACGCTCAGCGACGCGCTGGCCGACGGCTTCGTCGGCGACCCGGTCGCGCTGCCGCCCAGCTCCTGGGGGTCGGGCAAGGACTGGCAGGTGTGGGCCGGCGAGCAGGTCGCCGACCTGGTCCAGCTCAACACCGAAGTGGTCGACACCGCGCTGACCACCATCGACAAAGCGCTGTCGCAGAACTCGGACGGGCCCACCCCACGGGATCGCGTCGCCGATCAGATCCTGCGCGAGACCCTGCTGACCGTGTCCAGCGATTGGCCGTTCATGGTGAGCAAGGACTCTGCCGCTGACTACGCCCGCTATCGCGCCCACGTGCATGCGCATGCCACCCGCGAGATCGCGGGGGCGCTGGCGTCGGGCCGGCGCGACACCGCGCAGCGCCTGGCCGACGGGTGGAACCGCGCCGACGGCCTGTTCGGCGCGCTGGATGCGCGAAGGCTGCCCCGATGAGGATCCTGATGCTGTCGTGGGAGTACCCGCCGGTGGTGATCGGCGGGCTGGGCCGGCACGTGCATCACCTGGCGACCGCGCTGGCCGCGGCCGGTCACGAAGTCGTGGTGCTCTCGCGGCGCCCGTCGGGCACCGACCCCAGCACGCACCCGACCGCCGACGACATCAGCGAGGGTGTGCGGGTGATCGCGGCCGCGCAGGACCCGCACGAATTCAGCTTCGGCACCGACATGATGGCCTGGACGCTGGCGATGGGCCACGCGATGATCCGCGCCGGGCTCGACTTGAAGAAGCCGGGCAGCGGACGACCATGGCGTCCCGATGTCGTGCATGCGCACGACTGGCTGGTTGCGCATCCCGCGGTGACGCTTGCCCAATTCTATGACGTGCCAATGATTTCCACGGTGCACGCCACCGAGGCCGGGCGGCATTCCGGCTGGGTGTCCGGCGCGATCAGTCGTCAGGTGCACGCCGTCGAGTCGTGGCTGGTGCGCGAATCCGATTCGCTGATTACCTGTTCGGCGTCGATGGGCGACGAGATCACCGAACTGTTCGGCCCGGGCCTGGCCGCAATCACGGTGATCCGCAACGGAATCGACGCGGCACGCTGGCCGTTCGCGGCGCGCCGCCCGCGCACCGGACCGGCCGAGCTGCTCTTCGTCGGGCGGCTGGAATACGAGAAGGGCGTGCACGACGCCATCGCCGCGCTGCCGCGGATCCGCCGCACCCATCCCGGCACCACACTGACCATCGCCGGCGAAGGTACCCAGCAGGATTGGCTGGTCGACCAGGCCCGTAAACACAAGGTGCTCAAAGCAACTCGATTCGCCGGACATTGCGACCACGCGGATCTGCTGGCGCTGCTGCATCGCGCCGACGCCGCGGTGCTGCCCAGCCACTACGAGCCCTTCGGCCTCGCCGCGCTCGAAGCCGCCGCGGCCGGCACACCGCTGGTCACATCGAACATCGGCGGCTTGGGCGAAGCGGTGATCGACGGGAAGACCGGGGTGTCGTGCGCGCCGCGCGACGTGGCCGGGCTCGCCAACGCGGTACGCAGCGTGCTCGACGATCCCGAGGCCGCCCAGCGTCGCGCGAAGGCCGCCCGCCAGCGGCTCACCTCCGACTTCGATTGGCAGACGGTGGCCAAGGAGACCGCACAGGTGTATCTGGCTGCCAAGCGCGGCGAGCGCCAGCCGCAACCACGGCTGCCCATCGTCGAACACGCCCTGCCCGGCCGCTAGCGCTCGGCAGCCGCGCCGCACACCGGTAGCGTCGTGGGATGGGGATCATATTTTCCAGCGTGGTGGACACGCCGCGCGACGAGGTATTCGCCTGGCACGCCAGACCGGGGGCGATCTACCGGCTGTCGCCGCCGTGGTCGCCGCTGCGGGTGATCGCCGAAGCCGCATCCCTGAAGGACGGGCGTGCCGAGCTCGGGCTGCCTGCCGGCCTGCGCTGGGTGGCCCAACACCAGGCCGATTCCTACGATCCACCCCACCGTTTCGTCGACGCCATCGACAGCGACGGGCTGGCCTCGCTGCCGGCGCGGCTGGCGGTGCGCTGGCGTCACACGCACGACTTCGACGACCTCGGCGAGGGCCGGACCCGGGTCACCGATCGGGTTGAGACGCCGGTGCCGGGTGCGGCGCTGCGCCCCATGTTCGTCTACCGGCACCGCCAATTGGCCGACGACCTGGCCTCACACCGGCTGGCCGCCGAGCACGGCCTAGGGCCGTCGACCGTCGCCGTCACCGGCTCCTCGGGCATGGTCGGCGCAGCCCTGACCGCATTTTTAAGCACCGGCGGCCATCGCGTCATCCGACTGGTCCGCGGCGCAGCCCGCAGCGCCGACGAGCGCCAATGGGACGTCGACGACCCCGACCCGGCCCTGCTGGAAGGCGTCGACGCGGTCATCCACCTGGCCGGCGCCTCGATCGCCGGCCGGTTCACCGAGCAGCACCGAAATGCCATCCGCGACAGCCGCATTGGACCCACCCAGCGACTAGCCGAACTCCTCGCCCACGCAGAAACCAGGCCCGCCGTGCTGATCTCGGCCTCGGCGATCGGCTACTACGGGTACGACCGCGGCGACGACACCCTCACCGAGCACAGCGAGCGCGGCGACGGGTTTCTGGCCGACCTCGTCGCGGACTGGGAGGACTCGACCACCCCGGCCGAGCAGG
Organism: Mycobacterium numidiamassiliense; assembly: GCF_900157365.1. Taxonomy (GTDB): domain Bacteria; phylum Actinomycetota; class Actinomycetes; order Mycobacteriales; family Mycobacteriaceae; genus Mycobacterium; species Mycobacterium numidiamassiliense. The sequence goes on from NZ_FUEZ01000003.1 coordinate 195,067, forward strand.
CCGGGGTGCGGGTGGTTCGGGTACGCACCGGCATCGTGCAATCGCCTCTCGGCGGCACGTTGAAGCTGATGCGGCCGTTGTTCAGCGCCGGGCTGGGCGGTCGCCTGGGCAGTGGTCACCAGTGGCTGTCCTGGATAGGCATCGACGACCTGGTCGATGTGTATCACCGTGCGCTGTGGGACACCGCGTTGTCCGGCCCGGTGAATGCCGTTGCCCCGCAACCGGTCCGCAACATCGAATACACCCGTACCCTCGCCCACGTGGTGCGCAGGCCCGCGGTGTTGCCGGTACCGTCGCTGGGGCCGCGGCTGTTGCTCGGCGAGCAGGGCGCCCGAGAGCTGGCGTGTGCCAACCAGCGGGTGATTCCGGACAAGCTCAACGCGCTGGGCCACACTTTTCGTCAGCCCCATCTCGATCAGGCCCTGCGTCACCTGCTCGGTCGCACTCGCTGATTTTCGCCACGGTCGGCATGCGCCGCGGCGAATTCGGCTGCCCCGCTGCTCTTTTACACATGTACTAGGCGCCTCAGCCCACGGGGCGCCCATTTCTGGCCGAGGCGGCAGGAGTGGCGTACGGTGAGATCATTCAGTAAGTTAATGTTTCAGTAATTGAATTGAGCGCTCGTTTACCGCCACTGTCCGGTTTTTCGTTTATCGTCAAAGGGGTACCACGCGTGAATCCGAGCCGTTCAAGCCAGCGGCTGACCGACCTAGCCGGGGAGGTGTCGGTGGCAGCCGTGCATGCATTCCCCCCGCTACGCCGCACCGAGGGTGCCGGTACCCCGTGGGCGTCGCCCCCTGTCGGCCAGTTCGACACGTGGAAAACGGTTGTGCGCCAAGAGGTGCTCACACGCGTGGCCGCATTCGTCACCCACCGGTGCGCCGACGAGTTGGGCGCCTGCGGTGTGGACGTGGCCGGTGACATCTTGACGGAGTTCGTCAACGGCGGCAAATGCCTGCGCTCGACGTTCATGTACCTCGGCTGGCTGTGCGGCGCGCCGGCCAGCGACGCCGCCCTGTCGGCAGGTGCCAGCCTGGAGCTGCTGCACGCTTTCGCGTTACTGCAAGACGACGTGATGGACGATTCGCCATCCCGCCGCGGACGCCCCGCCGCACATGTCCAATTCGCCAGCTGGCACCGCCACCGCGGTCTGTCCGGCTCGTCGCGACGCTTCGGCGAGTCGGCCGCCGTGCTGCTCGGCGATCTGTGCCTGATCTGGGCCGAGCAGATGCTGCGCGACAGCGGCTTGCAGCGCCATCAGCTGGCCCAGGCGTGGCCGCGCTACGACGCCATGCGCACCGAACTCGCGGTGGGCCAATTCGCCGATCTGGCGATCGACGTCCGCGATCTCCCCACGGTGGAGGACGTGCTCGAGGTGGCGCGGCGCAAGTCGGGCAACTACACCGTGCGCCGCCCCCTCGAGATCGGGGCCGCGATGGCCGGCTGCGACGAGCCCGTGCTCGCCGCGCTCGGCGACTACGGTTGCGCCATCGGTGAAGCGTTCCAGCTGCGCGACGACATCCTCGGCATCTTCGGATCACCCACCGCGACCGGCAAACCCAACAGCGGCGATCTGGTCGAACGCAAGGCAACCAGCGTCGTGGTGGCCGCGCATCAGTTGGCCGATGCCTCGACGCGGCGCCAGATGCGCCAGCTGATGATCGGCGCCTGGCTCGACGACGCCGCGCTGGAGCACTGGCGGAACATGATCGCGGCCACCGGGGCGGTGCAGTGGATCGAAGAACTCATCGCCGACCGTGTCGAGCGGGCGCAAAACGCATTGGACCGTGCCCAGTTCGATCATTCACTCGCCGCCGCGCTGATGGGCATGGCCGACCTGTGCACCCAGCGGGCGGCATGAGCATCCGAACCGTGCCCGGGCGCACCGATCACGTCGTCGTGGTCGGCGCCGGATTCGCGGGGCTTTCCGCCGCTTTGCAGCTGGCCGGCCGGGGTCGCAGCGTCACGGTGGTGGAGCGCAATCCGTGGCCGGGCGGACGTGCGGGCCGCCAGGATATCGACGGCTACCGGATCGACACCGGGCCGACGGTGCTGACGATGCCGGACATCATCGACGAGGCGTTCGCGGCCGTCGGTGAAACCCTTTCCGAGAGAATCGAATTGCTGCCGCTCGATCCGGCCTACCGGGCGATGTTCAACGACGGCAGCGCCATCGACGTGCACACGGACGCCGACCGGATGGCGGCCGCGGTGCGCGATTTCGCGGGGCGGGAGTCCGAGGAGGGCTACCTGCGGCTGCGCGAGTGGCTGACCCAGCTCTACCACACCGAATTCGCCGGGTTCATCGCCTCGAACTTCGACTCTCCGCTGTCGCTGCTCAACGGTCAGCTGGCCAAGCTGACGATGCTGGGCGGATTCCGTCGGTGGGACACGATGGTCAACCGGCACATCAGCGATCCGCGGTTGCGGCGGGTGTTCACTTTCCAGTCGCTCTACGCCGGCGTCGCACCGCAACACGCGCTGGCGGTCTACGCGGTGATCGCCTACATGGACACCGTCGCCGGCGTGTTCTTTCCCCGCGGCGGGGTACGCGCGCTGCCGGATGCACTGGCCGCGGCGGCCGCCGACGCCGGAGTACGGTTCTGCTACGGGTCGACGGTCACAGCGCTGGAGCGCACCGGCGAGCGGATCACCGCCGTGCACACCGACCGCGATGGCCGAATCGCTTGTGACGCAGTAGTTCTGACCACTGAGCTGCCGCAGACCTACCGGCTGCTGGGCCGCAGCCCGCGGCGGCTGCTCCCGCTGCGCCCGGCGCCCTCGGCGGTGGTCGTGCACGTGGGCTCGGCCGCCGTGCCAGCGAACAGCGTGCACCACACCATCCTGTTCGGCGGCGCGTGGGATCAGACGTTCACCGACATCATCCGCGACGGCCGGGTCATGACGGACCCCTCGCTGCTGGTCACCCGCCCGACGGCGAGTGACCCGATGTTGGCACCCGCCGGGCGCGACCTGCTCTACGTGCTGGCGCCGGCGCCGAACCTGAGTCGCGGTGACATCGATTGGGAGCGCACCGGCGACGCCTACGCGGAATCACTGATCGACCTTGTGCGGCAACGGTTGTTCCCCGGCCTGCGCGACGGCGCCCAGCTGCTGCACGTCGACACCCCGGCCGATTGGGCCCGCCAGGACATGACGGCGGGCACCCCGTTCGCGCTGGCACACACCTTCGCCCAGACCGGGCCGTTCCGGCCGGCCAATACCGTGCGCGGTATCGCGAACGCGGTGCTGGCCGGGTCGTCGACACTGCCGGGTGTGGGGGTGCCCACCACGCTCATCTCCGGGCGCCTGGCGGCCGACCGCATCACGGGCGCCATCGACCGGTCAACCACGACCCTGGATCTGAAGGCCCGATGATCCGCGCAGAGTTGGACGCCGCGGGCATCGACGATGCCCGCCTGCGGGCGGCCTATCGACAGTGCCGGCAGATCGCCGCCGAACACGGCCGCACCTATTTCCTGGCGACCCGGCTGCTGGCCCCCGACCAGCGCCCGGCGGTGCACGCGCTGTACGGCTTCGCCCGTCATGCCGACGACATCCTCGACGAGTTCAATCCGGCCCTCGACACTCGTGCGCGGGCGCAGCGGCTGCAGGAGTTGTCTGACCGCTTCTTCGCCGGCGGCGACCGCGACGAGCCCGTCCTTGCCGCGGTCGACGACACGGTGCGTCGCTACCGGATTCCCACGGATTTGTTCGAGGACTTTCTGGCCTCCATGCGCATGGACCTGAGCGTCACCGACTATCCCGACCGCGCGGCGCTCAACCGCTACATGCGTGGCTCGGCGGAAGTCATTGGGCTGCAGATGCTTCCAATCCTGGGAACGGTCGGCACCGTCGACGAGGCCGCCCCGTACGCCGCGGCGCTGGGGCGCGCCTTTCAGCTCACCAATTTTCTGCGCGACGTAGACGAGGATCTGAGCCGCGACAGGATCTATCTGCCCGCCGACGAACTCGCCGCGCACGGCGTCGACCGGGACCTGATGACCTGGTGTCACATTCACCGCCGTACCGACGCGCGGGTGCGCGACGCCCTGGCGGCCCAGCACGAGATCACCAGGGACATCTACCGATTCGCCGCCGACGGCATCGGCCTGCTGGCGCCGCGTTCGCGGCCTTGTGTGGCCACCGCGTTGACCCTGTATTCCGAGATTCTGGATCGCATCGAAGACTGCGATTTCGCGGTGTTCGCCCAGCGGGCGACCGTCGGCACTACGCGACGCATCCAGGTCGCCGGCGGGGCGCTGCTGCGGGCGTGGTGGGCACGGATGGGACGGTCCGAGCGTCGAAGGGCCGGTGCGGCGTGAGCGACCGCTGGGAATACCTGATCGTGCTGGGCTTGTGCGTGGCCATCACCGCGCCCCTGGAAATGTTCGGCGCCGGCGTCTACCGCCAACCGCGGCGGCTGGTGCGCGCGATAGTTCCCGTCGCGCTGGTGTTCCTCGTCTGGGACGCGGTGGCCATCGCCGCAGGCGTGTGGACGTACAACGACGGCTACATCATCGGCGCCCATCTGCCCTTCCGGGTGCCCCTGGAAGAGGTGCTGTTCTTCGTGGTTATTCCGTTGTGCGCCTTGCTGACCTACAACGCGGTGACCGCCATCCTCGAACGGGCCAAGCGGCGATGACGGGCCTGGGCTACACCCTGCCGGCCATCGTGGCGGTGCTGGCAGTGTGCGCGCTGGAGTTCGCGCTGCTGCACACCGGGCTGTTCCGGCGCCCCGCCTACTGGCTGTCGATGGTGATCGTCCTCGGATTCCAGATACCGGTCGACGGCTGGCTGACCAAACGCAGCGCGCCGATCGTGATCTACAACGAACCACAGACAAGCGGCATCAGGTTTCCGCTGGACATTCCCATCGAGGACTTCTTGTTCGGGTTCGCGCTGGTGACCGCCGTGTTGCTGCTGTGGGAACGTCAGCATGCGAGCCGACATGGATAGATCAGGTCTGCCTCGCGCCGCGGTGCCCGACGCCTTCGACGTCGGCGCAACGGCTTACGACCGGCTGGTCGGCGCCAACCCCGCCTATCACGCCAACCTCGCCCTGTCGGCGCAGCGAATGAGCCTGCCCCAGAAGGGCAGGGGAATGCGGCTGCTCGACGCGGGCTGCGGCACCGGCGCCTCGACGGCCGCGCTGCTCGCGGCGGCGCCCGACGCCGAGATCGTCGCGGTGGACGCCTCGCGCGGGATGCTCGATGCCGCACAAGCGAAGTCGTGGCCGTCCTCGGTGCGTTTCGTCCACGCCCGGGTCGAAGACCTGGCCGAACACGGGATCACCGGCCCGTTCGACGCGATTCTGTCGGCGTATCTGCTGCGCAACCTCGCGGACCCGGACCGCCAACTGCGGGCCTTTCGCGACCTGCTGCGACCCGGCGGCACGCTGGCGGTCCATGAGTACTCGGTGCGCGACTCGTCCGCGGCGACATTGACCTGGCATGCGGTGTGCTGGGGCATCATCATCCCGGCCGGCTGGTGGCGCACCCGCGACACCACGCTGTACCGGCACCTGTGGCGCAGCGTCCTGGCCTTCGACGGGGCGGCACAATTTCGGCGCCGCATGCGCGAGGCCGGATTCGCCGGTGTGCGAAGCGAAACCGTGCCCGGCTGGGAACGCAACGTCGTCCATCTATTCCAGGGGGAGGCGCTGCGATGATCGACCGCCACCGCCATGTCCATCCGGCACCGCCGGGGTTGCCCGACACCGGCTCGCTGTCATGGCGGCCGCGCGTCGTGGTCGTCGGCGGCGGAATCGCCGGCCTGACCGCGGCGACCGGGCTCGCCGAACGCGGGATCGACGTGGACGTCGTCGAGCGCGAGGAGTATCTGGGCGGCCGGGTCGGCGGCTGGACCGAATACTCCGACGGCGCCGAGCTGGCGATGAACCGCGGGTTCCACGCCTTCTTCCGCCAGTACTACAACCTGCGAAACCTGTTGCGCCGCGCCGATCCACAGCTGCGCATGCTCGCGCCCGTCGAGGACTACCCGCTGCTCGACGGCGCGGGCCGCCGCGACAGCTTCCGCGGATTGCCGCGCACCCCGCCGTGGAACGCGCTGGCATTCGCGTTGCGCAGCCCGACGTTTCGGCTCAGCGATCTGGCTCGCATCGATGCCCGTGCGGCCGCACCCCTGGCGGCGGTATCGGTGCCGGACATCTACCGCCGGCTCGACCACATCGATGCCGACACCTTCTTGAAGAGCATCAATTTCCCGGAGTCGGCGCGTCACCTCGCGTTCGAAGTGTTCTCCCGGAGCTTTTTCGCCGAACCGGCGCAGTTGTCCGCCGCCGAGCTGGCCACCATGTTCCATATCTATTTCCTCGGCTCCAGCGAGGGCCTGATCTTCGACGTCGCCACCGCGAATTTCGATGTGGCGCTGTGGAATCCGATCCGGCAGTACTTGAGCGACCGGGGTGTTCGGGTGCACCTCGGCGCTCAGGTGCGCCGCGTCTGTCCGGGAGATGCGAAAGCGTTTCGCGTCCATACCGATTCGGGTGATCAGCTGGACGCGGACGCCGTGGTGTTGGCGCTCGACGTGGGCGGTCTGCAGCAAGTGGTGGCCGCGTCGCCGGATCTCGGCGATGAACGGTGGCGCGAGCGGATCAGCCAGTTGCGCACCGCGCCGTCGTTCGTGGTCCATCGGCTGTGGCTGGACTCCCCCGTCGACTCGAACCGGTCGGCGTTCCTCGGCACCGCGGGCCATGAGCCGCTCGACAACATCAGTGTGCTCGAACGCTACGAACGCGAGGCCGCCGCGTGGGCAGGCGCGAACCGCGGCTCTGTGGTCGAATTGCATTCGTATGCAATGACTTCTGAGCTCCCCGACGAGGTTGCGATCGGGCAGCTGCACAAGTTGTACGGCGAGACCGCCGCAGCGCGTGTGGTCCACCAGCGCGTGCTGCGTCGCAGCGACTGCCCGCTGTTCGCGCCGGGCACCTACTCTCAGCGGCCGGCGGTGGCCACGCCACAGCCCGGGCTGGTCCTGGCCGGAGACGGTATCCGCGTGGACCTGCCGGTGGCCCTGATGGAGCGGGCCGCGACCACCGGCTGGTCGGCCGCGAACCAGCTGCTCAGTTCGTGGGGAATTGCCGGCCATGAGCTCTACACCGTTCCGACCCGCGGCCGGTCGGCGCTGCTGCGCTGGATGGCCGAGCGTCAAGGGCGGGGCGCGCCATGAGCATCGGCGACCGACTGCGCGACCACTGGCCAAAGGACGCCCCCATCGGGATGATTCCCCGCGTCGCATGGGCGAAGCAGGAACCGACCTACCGCGACGCCCAGCCGGGCCTGATCGACGCCGCGCTGGATCGCTCCCAGAAGCGGCCGACCGGAAACTGGTATGTATTCGCGCCAAGCCGCGACGTGCGGGCGGGTCGCGCGTACGGCGCACGCGTGGCCGGTGCCGAGCTGGTCGCCTGGCGAGACCCGCACAGCCGGTTGCGGGTTGGCCCCGCGGGCTGCCCGCACCTGGGTGCCGATCTGGCCACCGGGGTGGTGAGCGACGGCATCTTGTACTGCCGCTGGCACGGGCTGGCTTTCGACGGCCAAAGATGCGACCTGCGCTGGAAGCCATTTCCCAGCCATGACGACGGGGTGCTGGCGTGGGTGCGACTCGATTCCGTCGGCGGCGAGGCGCCATTCGACGCGCCGGTGCTGTCGCCACGACCCGACGGCGGCAGTCTGACCGCGGTCGCGCGAGTGGCGGGCACGTGCGAACCGTCCGACATCGTCGCCAACCGGCTCGACCCCTGGCACGGCGCATGGTTTCACCCGTATTCATTCACCCGGCTCGAGGTCCTGACCACCCCGACAGCAGAAGACGACCGCTTCCTCGTCTCGGTGACATTCCGGATGGGGCGCTTCGGCGTGCCGGTGATCGCCGAATTCACCACTCCAGACGCACGCACCGTGGTGATGCGCATCATCGAGGGTGAAGGAACCGGGAGCATCGTCGAAACCCATGCCACACCAACGGGTCCCGGCCCCGACGGGCGCCCGCGCGTCGACGTCATCGAGGCCACCATCGCGTCGTCACCCCGGCCCGGATTCGCCAACGCGCTGCGCGCGGGCCGGCTGATCACACCGCTGATGCGCTATGCCGCGACCCGGCTGTGGCGCGACGACCTGGCCTATGCCGAACGCCGCTACCGACTGCGCACCGGTGGCTAGCATGGAGCCATCACAGCATCTGTTAGCGACGCAAGCCCGAACCAGCCATGAGAAAAGCGTATTTCGGCGTGGTGGGCTTCGCCGTGGGCGCGCACTGGGCCTACCTGCTCTACCTGCCCAGCGGCGGCTTTCTGGCGTTGCGGTGGCGACGGACCATCTGGCTGCATCTGGCAAGCGTGGGCTGGGGCGCGGTGGTCGTGACTCTGCCCGTGCCCTGTCCGCTGACGGTGCTGGAAGATTGGGCTCGCGAGAGGGCGAACATGCGGCCGCTGCCCAGCGCGGGCTTCGTCGACCGCTACGTCGCGGGGACTCTCTATCCCGCCGGCCGGACCGGTGTCGCGCAAACGCTTGCCTTCGTCGCCGCCGCGATGTCGTGGGCCGTGCTGGCGCGACAGCACCACACCGGACACGACGGGCGCGGACGCGGTCCACAAGCCGAGCGCGCTGCGACGCCGTCCCGGGCGTGATGGCGGTTCATGACGATCATTCGCCCCGTCTTCGTTTGCTGTGACGCGCGACGGGGTGTGTTGAGCCTTTTGCGAAGTGTGCGGATACCCTGGTGTATCTAACGAAGGATGCCCGCAAGTGACCAAGCAGTGCGCAGATGACCCATCGCTGGATCGTGTTGCGCTGGAAAAGCGGTTGTCGGCCGACGTACGCGCGATCACGGCGCGGTCCGACCGCGTGGGCCGGCATTATGCGCGACTGAACGAAGTGAGCAGTAACGACTTCCACGCGTTGCTGCACATCATGGTCAGCGAGACCGCGGGTTCGCCGCTGACCCTGGCCCAGCTGCGACAGCGCATGGATGTGTCGCCCGCGGCGATCACCTACCTCGTCGACCGAATGATCGAGGCGGGCCACATACGCCGGGAGCCCGATCCGCAAGACCGGCGGAAGTGGCTGCTGCGCTACGAGGAGCGCGGTATGTCCTTGGCGCACTCCTTCTTCAAGCCCCTCGGGGCCCACCTGAGCGCGGCCATGGTGGACCTCAGCGACGCCGACCTGGACGCCGCGCACCGGGTTTTCACCGCGATGATCGATGCGATGGCAACGTTCGAGGTTGAGCTTGGCCCCCAGCCCGCCGAACGGTCAGCCGGCGTCGGCCGCGGCGCCACCCCGGCCCGAAGGCAGGAATCCGCGCGGTAACGCCCCGGGCAGCAGGCGCTGCTCGATCAGGTCCGCCCCGCGTGCCACACCGCCCGTCGCGGCGAAGCCCGCGGCTACCCGCCGTGCGCCGTCGGCCATCGCCGCGGTGTCGCGCACCGCGGCACGCAGGCGGACCGCGGTCAATCGTCGGGACGGCAGACGGGTGCCGGAGCGGCTCACCTCGACCCGGCGCGCGACTTCGGCTTGATCGCGGGCGAACGGCACCGCGCACACCGGCACACCACGATTCAGGGCCTTCACGGTGGTGCCCATGCCGCCATGGGTGATGGCGCAGATCGCGCGGTCAAGAACCGCACCGTGGTTGACGAACCGGCACACCGTGGCGTTGAGCGCCGGCGCCAGCCGGGGAACGCCCGCCGGGAACGTCGCGACGACGTGCACCGGCTCAGTCGCCAAGGCCTGCAAGGCGATACGGCCCAGCCTGGCATCGGCCTGCGGGATCGACGAGGTACTGACCAGCACGATGGGCCGGTCGATGGCGGCGAGCCAGCCAGGCACTTCCGACGGCGTCGGCTCGAAATCGCACGCACCGATGAAATGCACCGAGTCGCCCCAGTCCGGGTGCGGATATTCAAACGGCTCGCCGCCGACCGCCAACAACAGCGGCGCGCGGCGCATCAGCGCGTCCACCGACTTGACCGTCGGCACACCGAGTTTGGCGCGAAGGTCGTTGACCCGCGGCACGATCCGGCGATCGAACAGAAAGCTCACGAGCGGGCGAACCTGCGCATCGCGCACGGTCCCGGCAAGGCCGGGCAACGGCCGCAGACCGGGCCCGAACGGCGGCGCCGCACGCGACCTCAGGTAGGGCGTGAACGGCGAAAATACAAGCCAGCCAACATGACTCGCCTCCGCCGTCGACATGGCCCCCCAGCAGTTGGCGTCCACGATAACCACGTCGGGTGCCACGCTGGTCATGGCCAGGCGCAGATCGTCGACCTCGAGCACCGCACGCCGGCACAGCACGTCGATGGTTGCCTTCAGAACACCGAAAGCGTTGCGCTCCAGCTGATCATGGCCGGCGATGGCCTCGATTCGCGGGTCGACGGCCTCGGCCTGAATGCCGATCGCTCGCATGGCGTCCACTTCGGCAGCCAAAGTGCGCAGGTGAATTCGGTGTCCCCGCCCGGCGAGTTCACGCAACAGCGCGGCCATCGGATACAGGTGCCCCAACGCCGGTGACCCGTAAGCCAGGATGACCGCCATGCGTCCCGGTCCCTAGCTCGCCGTCGTGCCGACATCGCGCAGGGCGCGCAGATCGGAAGTCCCGCAGCCGTGCAGGCAGATTCGAAGTTCATCGATGAATCGTTGCAGCCAGTCCGTCGCCGCATCCGCGGATTCGATCGCCGCGGGCAACAGCGGCCGGGCGACGGCCACCACGTCGGCGCCCAGGGCCAGCGCTTTGGCCGCGTCCATCCCGGTGCGGATGCCGCCGGACGCGACCAGCGGGATCTCCGGCAGCGCAGCCCGCACCTCGGTGATCGCCTGCGCGGTGGGTATCCCCCAGTCGGCCAGATCCGGGTGGCGCACTTCGCCGTACCGGACCAGTTGTTCCACCCGCGACCACGACGTCCCGCCTGCGCCCGCGACATCGAGACCGGCCACCGGCGGCTCACCGGTCAACCGCAGCAGTTGGGCGACCGCCGTGGCACCGAGGCCGTGGCCGACCTCCTTCAGCAGCACCGGGTAGCCCAGCAGGCCGGCCAGGTCGTGCAGCCGGTCCAGCGATCCCGCGCAGTCGGTGTCACCGCCCCGCTGGACCGCCTCCTGCAGCGGATTGGTATGCACGGCAAGCGCATCCGCTGCGACGCGGTCGAGGGCCGCGACGATGTCGGGCACCGCGTCCTTAGTCAGTTGCGCCAGGCCGATATTGCCGAAAAGCAACACGTCGGGCGCCACATCGCGCACGGCGAAGCTGGGCGCGGCCCGCTCACCCAGCACGCTGTCGAGCATGACCCGCTGCGACCCAAGCATCATTCCGATGCCGAGCCGTTGTGCGGCGGTGGCCAGGTTGCGGTTGATGGTGCCCGACAACTCGGCACCGCCGGTCATCGCGCCCACCAGCACCGGCGCCCGCAGTCGCCCGCCGAAGAATTCGGCGGAAAGATCGATGTCATCGAGGTTGGTCTGGGTCAGCGCGTTGTAGGGAAGGCTGTGATGTTCCAGGCCCGTCGTCAGGTTCTGGTAGCCGACGTCGCCGTCGAGGCAGACGTCGATGTGCCGCCGTTTGCGCGTGGTCAACTCCCCGCGGTCGGCTGTCATCCGCACCTCCTTGACGTTCACATGTTAGGCGGTACCCACGTCGGTACCGGATACTTGTACTTCGTTGTGAAAGCGCCGCATCCCGTCGACCAGCGCGGTGAGAACCCGGTGCGCGGCGGTCAACTCAGCGTCGGGCAGGTCCATCATGGCGGTGTGCGTGTGTGCGGCCAACGGAGCAAAGAAAATGCCCGCCATGTCGGGATCCTGCTCTTGGTATCGCAAGATGACCTTGCGCCGATCGTCGGGATCGGACTCTCGCCTGATGTGGCCGGACCCGATCATGCGCTCGACCAGGTAAGTGATCGCAGCCGCGGACAGGCCCATCTTGTGACGCAACTCCCCCGACGTCAGGGGTGCACCGGAACTTTCGGCGACCAGAATGTGCAGCAGGGCGCGAAAGTCGCTGGGCCGCAGCTGATGTGCCACGGCAAAGACGCGACCCAGCTGCTCGGATTCAGCGGTAAGAGCCCGCGCGTCGGCCGCGATCAGCGCTTCGAGCCGCATTCGCTCGGCTGCCCCCCGATGCGGATTCATCAGAAGCCCAGCATACGCGGTCGACGACATTTTGTTAACTTGCTGAATGTTTAAGTGATTGAAGTTCCTGTCATAGTGGTATGGGAACAGCGACCAGTTCAGCCGACCAAGGAGCCCACGATGAAGAAGTCAACGCTAATCGCCACGACCCTTGCCGTCGCTACAGCGGCGGGGACCGGAAGCATCGCCAGCCCGGGTCGTGCCGAAAGCTGGTATTCGAGGGTTCGGAAACCGGCGTACCAGCCGCCCCGTGCCGTCTTTCCCCTCGCCTGGACCGCGCTGTACGCGGACATCGCGGCGACCTCGGCATCGGCCATCGACGGGTATCGCTCGACGGGCCACGATGACAAGGCGCGTAACTACGCCACCGCGCTGGGGGTCAACCTGTTGCTCAACGCGGGATGGAGTTGGCTGTTCTTCCGGTATCACAAGCTCGGCGCATCCGCACTTGGCGCGGCCGTGCTCACGGCCAGCAGTGCGGATCTCGCCCGCCGCGCCGCCCAGGCCGACCCACGTGCCGGCCTGGCGTTGTCGGCCTACCCGCTGTGGGGTGCCTTCGCCACCGTCTTGTCCACTCATATCTGGCGGCTCAACCGCGGCATCCAATAATGCCGGCGCTGTTGTGGTTTCGGCGCGATCTGCGGTTGGGCGATCACCCGGCGCTGGCTGCCGCCGCCGCTGATCGAGACGTGCTGGCCTGCTTTGTGCTCGATCCGCGCCTGGAGAAGTCATCCGGACGCCGCCGCCTCCAGTTCCTGGGCGACGCTCTGCGCCGACTGGACGACGACCTGGGCGGTCGGCTGCTGGTGGTCCGCGGCCGGCCCGAGGATCAAATCCCCTTGATCGCCAAGGAGATCGACGCCTCTTCGGTGCATATCTCGGAGGATTTCGCGCCGTTCGGTCGGCGGCGCGACGAGCGGGTCCGGGCGGCGCTGGGTTCGGTCCCGCTGGTGGCGACGGGGTCGCCGTATCTGGTGTCACCCGGTCGCGTGACGAAAAAGGACGGCTCCGCGTACAAAGTGTTCACCCCGTTTCTGCGCGCGTGGCGCGAGACGGCCTGGCGCGAGCCGGCCCGGTCGAGCGCCGACTCGGCGCATTGGCTCGATCCGGCTGAGTTGAGCCTGAAGCCGTGCAAGATCCCAGACCCCGGCCAGGCACTCGAACTCGCCGCCGGGGAGGACGCGGCGTTGAAGCAATGGAAGTCTTTCCTCGACAACGGTTTACACAACTACGACGAGGATCGCAATAGACCCGATCTGCCAGGCACCAGCCGGATGTCGGCGCACCTGAAGTTCGGCACCATTCATCCCCGCACGATGGTCGCCGGACTCAACCTGCGCACCGAAGCGGCACAGGCGTACTTGCGGGAGCTGGCGTTTCGTGACTTCTACGCCGATGTGCTGCACCACTGGCCGGCCAGCGCCTGGCACAACTGGAACAGCGACTTCGACGCCATCGAGACCGACACCGGGGCCGAAGCCACACGCCGTTTCGAGTCCTGGAAAGCCGGCGAAACCGGCTTTCCCATCGTCGATGCCGGGATGCGTCAACTTCGCGAGACCGGCTTCATGCACAACCGGGTGCGCATGATCGCCGCCTCGTTTCTGGTCAAGGATCTGCACTTGCCCTGGCAATGGGGCGCGGGCTGGTTCCTCGATCAACTCGTCGACGGCGACATCGCCAACAACCAGCACGGGTGGCAGTGGTGCGCGGGGTGCGGTACCGACGCCGCGCCGTATTTCCGGGTGTTCAACCCGATGACCCAGGGCAAGAAGTTCGATCCGTCGGGCGACTACATCCGGCGCTGGGTGCCTGAGTTGCGCGACGCCGACGACGTGCACAGCAGCGGTGAGAAGCGGCCGCCGGCATACCCGTCGGCGATCGTCGACCACGGAGCCGAGCGCGCCGAAGCGCTGCGTCGCTACCAGGCCCTGTAACGCCCCGCGGTGCCGGGGGCGCCGGCCAGCAAATAGATCAGCAAATAAACGTCACGTTGCGGAATTTTCCGCAACTGCCTTTACCCGAAGCTGTTTGGCATGTAATTATCAGCCGATTCACAGTCGGCAATACGCCAGGAGGCGCTTGTGATTCGCTCGGCCCTTCGGACAACGCTCGTTTCCGGCGCCGCCGTGGGGCTGATGGCCACCGCGGGCGCCTGCTCATGTTCGGTCGGCTCGAAATCGAACGCGGTGAGCAAGGACGATGTCGCCAGCCAGATCAGCGCCAAGATGACCGACCCCGCTGGTCTCAAGCCCGAGTCGGTGACGTGCCCGAACGACCTGGCCGCCAAGGTGGGGGCACAGTTGGACTGCACGATGAAATCCAACGGCCAGAGCTACGCGGTCAACGTCACCGTCACCAGCGTCAACGGCAGCGACGTCAAGTTCGACATGGTGCAGAAGATCGACAAGGCCCAGATAGCCAACGACATCAGCGCCAAACTGACCGACGGCGCCGGCAACAAGCCCGACTCGGTGAGTTGTCCCGACAACCTGCTGGCAAAAGTCGGCGCGCAATTGAACTGCACGATGAACGCCAAGAACCAGACCTACAACGTCAACGTCACCGTGACCAGCGTCAGCGGCACCTCGGTCAAGTACGACATGGTGGAGACGGTCGACAAAGACAAGGTTGCCGGCGTCATCAGCAACAAAGTGACGCCGTTGCTCGGGGTCACGCCCGATTCGGTGACCTGCCCTGACAACTTGAAGGGTGTGGAGGGCGCGACCCTACGGTGTCAGGTCAACACGGCCGGCAAGACCTACGGGGCGACCGTGACGGTCACCAATGTCGACGCCGGCGATGTCAGCTTCGACATCCTGCTGGACAACCAACCGTCGTAGTTCGGCAACCACAACGATCAATGACCAACGGCCGCAAAGTAACCCACCGCTCCGACCAGCTCGGCCACGACCGACAGGACCAACGTCGCGGTGGCCAACGGCCACGCTGACCGCCGGCGAAGCAGCCAGACGATCGTCAGCACGGAGCCGACCAGGGTCAGCGCGGCCGCGGCCGCCACCGACACCATCACGAACGTCGCGGCCCGGTCCGCGTTGCATCGCGGCGCCGGGCAGTAATCGGTGAAGGCGAGCAGCATGAATTCCATGCCGCCGGCCACGGCGCAGCCGACGACGGCGAGCACCAGCAGCACGATCGAGGTCGCCACATCCCAGCCGGGGCGCGGCGACCTGACGTCCGCGGGCCCGGATGTCAGCGGGCCGCCTTCTTGCGTTCGATATCGGCCAGGGCCGCGGCCAGCTCAGCGCGCTGGGCGGCCGAACTCTCCCAGGAGAGTTGGCGATTCTTGACCACCTTCGCCGGCGCCCCGACGGCGATCGAATAGTCGGGGATGTCCCCGCGAACCACCGCGTGCGATCCCAGCACGCAGCCCCGCCCGATCGACGTGCCGCGCAGCACCGTCACCTTCACCCCGACCCACGTGTCCGGCCCGATCCGGATCGGGGATTTGATGATGCCCTGATCCTTGATCGGCAGGTTGATGTCGTCCATCCGGTGGTCGAAATCGCAGACGTAGCACCAGTCGGCCATCAGCACCGAGTCGCCGAGTTCGATGTCCAGGTAGGCGTTGATGACGTTGTCGCGGCCCAGCACCACTTTGTCGCCGAACCGCAGCGAGCCCTCGTGCGCGCGGATGGTGTTCTTGTCGCCGATATGCACCCACCGGCCGATTTCGAGCTGCGCCAGCGCGGGTGTCGCGTGGATCTCGACGCCCTTGCCGATGAACACCATTCCGCGAGTGATGATGTGCGGGTTGGCCAGCTTGAACTTCAGCAGCCGCCAGTAACGCACCAGATACCACGGGGTGTAGGCACGGTTTTTCAGCACCCACCGCAGCGAGGCCAGAGTCAGGAACTTGGCTTGGCGTGGGTCCCGCAGATTCGATCCACGCCAGCGGCGGTGGACCGGCGCACCCCACATCGACGTCATGGCCGGAAAGCCTAGCCAACCGGCGATGCGCGCCGAAACAGCGGGCCGCGGGGAAGGCAATCGAACGCAGCCAAGGCAATCCGCGGCGTGCGAGCCGCCACGGGTTACCCTCACCTGTACTCGATCGCTGCCCCTGCCGAGTGGCTGGGCCCGTCGCCGAGCGAGCCGCGTGGCGAAAGGATTTGGAAAACCAAGGTGCGTGCCCGACAGCTCCGTCGTTGGTCAGCCGCGCCGCTGGCGGTCGCGCTGACGGCCGGGCTCGGCGGCTGCGGCAACACCGACTCCTGGGTGGACGCGTCGGCGTCGCAGGGCTGGTCGGCGCAGTACGCCGACGCGGCCAACAGCAGCTACACCACGACGTCCGGCGCCACCAAGCTGTCGCTGCAGTGGACGCGGTCCGTCAAAGGCAGCCTGGCCGCCGCCCCGGCGCTCAGCGCGCGCAGTTATCTCGCCGTCAATGCGCAGACCCCCGGGGGCTGCTCACTCATGGAGTGGGAGAACGACGACAACGGCCGGCAACGCTGGTGTGTGCGGCTGGCCCAGGGCGGCGGCTTCGCCAGTCCCCTGTTCGACGGCTTCGACAACCTTTATGTCGGCCAGCCGGGGGCATTTATCTCCTTCCCGGTGACGCAGTGGACTCGGTGGCGCCAGCCGGTGATCGGCATGCCGTCCACCCCGCGGTTTCTGGGTAATGGCCAGCTGCTGGTCACCACCCACCTGGGGCAGGTGCTGGTCTTCGACGCTCACCGGGGCGAGGTGGTCAACACCCCCCTGGACCTGGTGGACGGCATCGACCCGACGGACGCGACGCGCGGCCTGGCCGATTGCACACCGGCCCGCCAGGGCTGCCCGGTAGCCGGTGCCCCGGCCTTTTCGGCGGCCAGCTCGATGGTGGTGCTCGGCGTCTGGCAGCCTGGCGCGCCGGCGGCGGGGCTGGTGGGGCTGAAGTACCACCCCGGGCAGACGCCCCTGATCGGTCGGGAGTGGACCAGCGACGCCGTGGCCGCCGGCGTGATCGGCAGCCCGGTGTTGTCCGCCGACGGGTCGACCATCTACGTCAACGGCCGCGACCAACGGTTATGGGCCCTGGCCGCCGCCGACGGGAAGCCGAAATGGTCGGTGCCGCTGGGATTTTTGGCCCAAACCCCGCCCGCGATCACCCCGCAGGGGCTCGTCGTCTCGGGCGGCGGCCCTGACACACGGCTGGCGGCCTTCAAGGACGCCGGCGATCACGCCGACCAGGTCTGGCGCCGCGACGACGTCACCCCGCTATCGTCGTCGAGCCTGGCCGGCTCCGGGGTCGGCTACACCGTGGCCAGCGGCCCGGCCAGCGGCGATGCCCCCGGCATGTCACTGCTGGTCTTCGATCCCGGCAACGGCCACACGGTGAACAGCTATCCGCTGCCCGCGGCCACCGGATACCCCGTCGGCGTGTCGGTGGGGACGGACCGTCGGGTCGTCGCCGCCACCAGCGACGGCCAGGTGTACAGCTTCAAGCCCGCCTGAGCCCCGGCCGATCCGGCTAAATCGCGAGCGGCGGGATGGCGTTGCGGGCAACCTGGGCTTGGCAGGGACCGGCGAAGGCCGGCAGCATCTCCCCCGGCGCAAAGTAGAAGATCAGCTGATCGTCGGTGATGGCGAAGTTCTGGTAATGCGACGGGTCGAGCCCGTTCGACGGCAATATCGCGGCGCCCATCGCGTTCTGCCGGGCCAGGTCGCGCTGGACCAGCGGGAAGATGGCGTCCAGCGGGCTGGTGCCCGGGGCGAACAGGGTGTCGAAGGTGATGGGCTGCTTGCTGCCGAGGTTGTAGTTGAACGCCTTGTACCAGGTGGACGTGCGGGATCCGCCGACATCCTGAAAAAACTTGAGCACCACGCTGCGGGTGTTGTGCGGCGGCTGCCCGGAAAACTGCTGCTCCGTGGTGGCTTCCATCTGATACGGGTGATCGCGGGGCCCGGAGGCCTGTGCGACGTTGATGAAGCCGTCGCGGTTCTGCGTGACGTAATCGATCAGCGGCTGTTCGTCGGGATAGTCCGCGGGGAACGTCATGTCGAGCGTGTACATCGGCCCAGCCGCGTGCAGATGACACAGCGGCCCGTCGACGGTGGCGCCCACGCTGGCGCACGACGGCGGCGCGGCGGCCGCCGGCCAGCCGAACAGGACCGTGATGGCCAGCACCGCGATCGCTAACAGATAACGCATGACTCGAATTGTCCTCGTCGACGACAACAGGCGAGGTCCCCCGGAAAGTGACCGTCGACAGACTACCGGGAACTAGCGCGAGGCCCGGCAGACGTATGCGATCGCCCGGCCGGCCGGCCCGGTGCCGAGGCGAGTGATCACCACCGACAGGGACCGGCCACCGGCCAACCGAAGCCGTCGCCGGAGCGCGTCGGGGTCGACGGACACACCGCGGACCAGGATCTCCACCGCCCCGCAATCGGCCGCCGCGAGGGCGCGGCGGAGCCGGCGCTCGTCGAAGTCGAGCTGCTCGAGCACCTCGAAGCCGCGGACCTCCGGCGGCAGCTCGTCGCCGGACAGGTAGGCGATGTCGGGATCGAGTTGCCACAGGCCGTGCCGGGCGCCGTAGTGGCGCACCAGCCCGGACCGGACCACGGCGCCGTCGGGGTCGACGATCCATCGCCCGACCGGGGCCACCGGGCAGTCGTCCGGCTCGGCGTCGGTGAGCTGTTCGCCGCGATCCAGCACACTGGCCCGGCGGCGCACCCCCGGCTCGGCCAACCCCGCCGACCACAGGCACGCCTCGCGGACCGAGCCGCGGTAGGACGTCACCTCGATCTCGCCCTCGAAGCCCAGCCGCCCGACTTGCTCGAAATCTATTCCGGGAGCACACTTTACGACCAGATCGCGGCCCCGATAGGTATCGAAGAGCGCGCCAAGGCCCGGCTGATAATCCTCCGGGGAGAACTGGCGCCGACCGCCCCGCCGACGTGCCGGGTCGACAACGACGACCGTGTCGCGGGTCACCGGACGCAACGCGTCCGCGCGGCACAGGTCGACACGCGACCCCACGTTGTGGCGCGCCATCGCCAGCCGCACCGGGTCGATATCACTGCCCAGCGCCCGAACGCCCGAGCCGTGCAGCGCGGCCAATTCGGTGCCGACCGAACACGTCGCATCGTGGACCACAGCGCCGGCCGCGGCCAGACGCCCGGCCCGGTGCAACGCCACCGGCGCCGCGGTCGCCTGCTGCAGCGCCTCGTCGGTGAACAGCCAATCCGACACCGGACCCAACTCGCCCAGCTTGTCGACAGCCCGGCGGCGCAGCAGTGTCGTCTCCATCAGGACCGGCGCCCGGGCGCCGAACCTCGCCCGCACCGCGGTGGTATCGGCGATCCGACTGCCGTCGGTCAACGCGAATTCGGCGACCGCCGCCAGTGCTGCGCCACCCGATTCCGACCGCAGATAATCGACGTCGTCGGAGCTGAAGCGCAGGCCCTGGCTCAGGAGGGCTTAACCCCGGTGACCATCACGTTGTAGAACCAGCCCTTCGGGGCCAGATGCCGCCAGATGTTGGCGTCGATCCAGCTGAGCGTCTTCCAGCCGTTGAACGCGAATTTCGCCCAGCCCCAGCCCAGCCGCCCGGGCGGCACCGACGCCTCGAACGTGCGCACCGGCCAGCCGAACATCGCGGCGGTGAATTCCTCACTGGCCGTTTGCACCTGAGCCGCACCGGCGTTGGTGGCCATGCGCTCCAGGTCCTCGGGGGCAAACGTGTGCAGGTCGACGATCGCCTCCAGCGCCGCGACGCGCGAGGACTCGTCGAGCTCGACCTGCGGGCGCCGCCAGTTGCCCAGGCCGGGCAGCTTGGTGACGTTGGTGGCGACGCGCCAGGTCAGCGTCGACAAGCTGCGGGCGTAGACCTCGCCGACATTGGTCGGCTCGCCGGCGAATACGAAGCGGCCGCCGGGCCGCAGCACCCGGATCACCTCGCGCAGCGAGAGCTCCACGTCGGGAATGTGATGCAGCACGGCGTGGCCGACCACCAGGTCGAAGGTGTTGTCGTCGTACGGAATGCCCTCGGCGTCGGCGACGCGGCCGTCGATGTCCAGGCCCAGCGATTGCCCGTTGCGGGTGGCGACCTTGACCATGCCGGGCGACAGGTCGGTGACCGAACCGCGCCGCGCGACGCCGGCCTGGATCAGGTTGAGTAGGAAAAACCCTGTGCCACAACCCAATTCGAGAGCACGGTCATACGGCAATTCGCGCAAGACCTCGTCGGGCACGGCGGCGTCGAAGCGGCCGCGGGCGTAGTCCACGCAGCGCTGGTCGTAGGAGATCGACCACTTTTCGTCGTAGGTCTCGGCTTCCCAGTCGTGGTAGAGCACCTGGGCGAGCTTGGTGTCGTGCCTTGCGGCTTCGACCTGCTCGGCCGTGACGTGGGCGGCCTGAGTTGCGTCGGTCATGCAGGGCAGCCTAATCGCCTGGCGAATTAACGGTGTCTGCCCCCGGCGATGAGGAGGATCCCCCGCAGAGCAGGGTGAAGTGCCAATCGGCTCCGTCGGCCTAAACTTGGCGACGTGGCCGATGTCCTTCGGGTCAGTAGTGCGGGGCTTCAGGTGC
This sequence comes from Mycobacterium numidiamassiliense, assembly GCF_900157365.1. GTDB lineage: Bacteria > Actinomycetota > Actinomycetes > Mycobacteriales > Mycobacteriaceae > Mycobacterium > Mycobacterium numidiamassiliense. Next base: position 215,752 of record NZ_FUEZ01000003.1, read on the forward strand.
TGGCGGCGCATTGCGAGATGGTGTCGGCGGAGTTGGTGGCGGCGGCTCCGCTGCCCCGTGTTGGGCTACCTATCCAAGCGACTTCTGGCGCCGTTGGTGCTGCTCATGCCGCCGTCGATGCAACCATCACTGTGTTAGCCGGACGAGCGCAAACAAGCGCAGTCAAATCTGCTGTGGCGGGTGCTGAGTTTGCGATGACCGACACTGCCGGTGCACAACAACTCGGCGCTATCGGTACCTCGATATCCCAGGTGTGACCAGTGCCGGGGGTCGGTGGAGCGGGGGTGCCGTCCCTCTCGCAGATCCAGGCGAGGCGACCTTCACCAGTTTTTGCCCCACCTTGGTAGCTGAATGGAAAATGATGAATGCATTCCGGATTCCCGCAATACTCGAATTCGAAGCGTGCCTGCTAATGACGATGAAGCTGAGAGTCAAGATGTCGCATAAGGAAGCTGAACTGGAAGCCAAATTAGCTGAACATGGACTGTCAGTTGACGAAGCGCAACGTGTGCACGATCGGCTAGCCCTTATTCTTGGCGGCGAGGCATCCTACTTTCAAAACACGAAGAAGCTGATGGGCGCGGACCCGGCAGCTACATCGCTTGAATACACGAGCGTGTTGTGGCCAGGTTTTTATTTTAAGGCGATCGCTAGTGAGGACGGACCGCTTGAGTCGGCGCGTTATTGGCACAACAGCCGCGAGTTAGCCGACGTTGAATCCCCCATCGGGCTGCCCATCTGGAGCATGGACGTTACCGAGTTCGCCGAGCGATTCGGCCCAATGAACGGCGGCCGCAAATGGTCGCTGTTTGATGAACTTCTTCCGGCATACGAAGAATACGAATTCCAATGGGGCGAAGATAGCTATGGTGCAGGATTTAGTTGGGGGCTGTTCATGTTTTCGGCAATGTCATGGGATTGAGGGCTGTATGCGAGCCTCAAGCTCCGTCTCTGCGCCACCCAATGTGAAGGCAACCATCTCCGTCAAACGCTGCCTCGGTGCAGACTGGGTGCGTGGCCAACCTCGCGCGCAAACGGTTGGTTACTGATGCCGTCTTATGACCGGATCGGTCTGGGTTACGCGCGCTTTCGCAAACCCGATCCTCGAATTGAGGCCAGGCTCGTGGCTGCTCTCCACGATTGTCGGAGCCTGGTGAATGTCGGTGCTGGCACCGGTTCGTATGAGCCCAGTGATCGCTCCGTCCTCGCTGTCGAGCCATCAGCAGAAATGGTCAGGCAGCGGTCCCCGAACGCCGCGCCCTGTATCCGGGCAACAGCTGAACGCCTACCGTTTTCCGACCAGAGCTTCGACGCTGCGATGGCGATCCTGACGATTCATCACTGGTCCGATCCCGTCGCCGGGTTGCGCGAACTTGTTCGCATCGCTCGGAGGGTCGTCCTCTTCACCTATGAACCGGCTATTCACAGTAAGTTTTGGCTTTGGCGGGAGTATTTCCCAGTTGCCGCCAGCACCTCGGCCGCTTCCGAATTGTCTGTCGAGCAGGTGGTGGAGATCATCGGGGCAGACCGAGTCGAGAAAATTCTCATCCCGCACGATTGCTTGGACGGCTTCGGCCCGGCCTACTGGCGTCGGCCGACCGCCTATCTCGATCCCGTTGTGCGTGGTTGCATCTCGGGCCTTGCACAGCTTCGCGCGGAGGACCTTAACCCTGGACTCGAGCACCTACAGCAGGATCTCAACACTGGTGCCTGGTATACCCGCCACCAAGATCTCCTAAATCTCGATGCCATCGACGCCGGCCTGCGTCTCATCGTGAGGGACGGCCAGTGATCTAGACCATGGACGCAGCCTGCCGCGACGTCGATTGCTGGCCCGCGATTCTGTGCTTTGAGCAGAATCTACTTTGCCCAACTCGTCTCGAAATAGACCGCATCTGAGATACCGAACCACCGTCGATCAGAAACGCCAATTGGCTGGGCCGACGCCGCCCTCGAACACGGCATTGATACCGGCCTTGGCGGCGGAAATCGCCTCCCGCGGGCCGTCGAGGAAGCGCCGCGCCCACGCCGCCGCCGTGTCGTAGACGTTGTCGGGGGCCACCATCTCGTCGATCAGGCCCAGCGTCTTGGCTTCCTCGGCGTCGAAGAACCGGCCGCTGAAGACGAGTTCCTTGGCCCTGCTCTCCCCCGCGATCCGGGTCAACCGGGCCAATCCGCCGGGGACGTGGTCGGACAGGATCTCGGTCGCCCCGAACTTGACGTTGTCACCGCTGATCCGCCAGTCGGCGGCCAGCGCCAGAGTGAGGCCGGCGCCCAACGCGTATCCGGTGATCGCGGCGACGGTCGGCTTCGGGATCGCTGCGACGGCGTCGACGGCCTGGGCACGGACGCGGGCCGCGACGTCGGCCTCCGGCCCGCTCAGGGTCTGCAGCTCGGGCATGTCGTCGCCGGCGGAGAAGATTTCGTGGCCGCCGAACAGGATCACCGCGGCGACGTCGTCACGCGCGCCCATCTCCGCGGCCGCCGCCGCGATCTCGCGGTAGACCTGCCGGGTCATCGTGTTGGTGGGTGGCCGCGACAGCAGCAGCACGGCCAGACCGGCGTCTTGCGAGCCGTCGCTGACCACGACATGGACGAACTCGCTCAATGCCGCCATCCCAGGCCGCCCGCTTCCCGGGCGCGGTGGTAGCGGTCGGAGTCGAAGAACTCGAAGATCCAGTTGTCGCCCTGGATCTCCAGATGCGGCTGCACCGTGACGATCTGGCGCTCGACGGCCAACACCTCGGCGACGGTACGGCCGGCCAGCGAGTCCAGCTGAGTCCAGGTCGGCGGCAGCAAAAACAGGCGCCCGGCCTCGAATTCGTCGATCGCGGCCCGCGGCGTCGTCCACCCCGCGAGGTCGGATTCGGTGTTCTCGCCGTCGGCGCGCTGACCCTCGGGAAGGGCACCCACGAAGAAATAGGTGTCGTAGCGGCGGGTGCGCTCCGCTTCGGGGGTGACCCAGTTGGCCCACGGCCGCAGCAGGTCGGATCGCAGCACCAGGTTCTCCGTGCGCAGAAAGTCGGCGAACGACAGCGACCTTTCGGCCAGCGCGTGGCGAGCGTCGCGGTACACCGAGGCGTCGCCGACGATGCCGTCCGGATCGCCGGCCGGCCCGGCGAACAGCACTCCCGATTCCTCGAAGGTCTCGCGGGCGGCGGCGCAGACCAGCGCCTCGGCCAGCCCGGGCTCGATGCCGAACCGCTGCGCCCACCACTGCGGTGACGGCCCGGCCCACGCGATATCGGCGTTGCGGTCGCGGTCGTCGACGCCGCCGCCGGGAAACACCACCGTGCCCGCGGCGAACTCCATCTGCGCGTGCCGGCGCATCAGGAAGACCGCTAACCCAGCTTCCGAGCCCTGGCGTGTGTCGCGGACCAGCATCACGGTGGCCGCGGGCCTGGCCACCAACGGTTCTTCGGGTGCAGTCATTCGAGCCTCCGATGAGCGGCGCGGGCGCGGACGCGCCGCGCGAAGTAACGCCCGTCGGCTTCTTCCAGGGCGATCGACTGGCCGAACGCGGCCGACAGGTTCTCGGCGGTCAGCACGTCGGGCAGCAACCCCGCCGCGACCGCCCGGCCCTCAGCGAGGAGCAGGCAGTGGGTGTAGCCGGGAGGTATCTCCTCGACATGGTGGGTGACCAACACGATCGCCGGCGCATCCGGGTCGGCGGCCAGGTCGGTCAGCCGTGCCACCAATTCCTCGCGACCACCCAGGTCCAGGCCGGCGGCGGGCTCGTCGAGCAGCAGCAGTTCCGGGTCGGTCATCAGCGCACGCGCTATCAGCACCCGCTTGCGCTCACCTTCGGACAGCGTCCCGTAGGTGCGGTCGACGAGGTGCTCGGCGCCCAGGCTCTCCAGCATGTCGGTCACCCGCTGATAGTCGACGTCCTCGTAGCGCTCCCGCCACCGGCCCAGCACCGCGTACGCCGCCGAGACGACGAGGTCGCGCACCACTTCGTCACTGGGCACCCGCTGCGCCAACGCCGACGAGCTGAACCCGATCCGCGACCGCAACTCGGACACGTCGATGCGACCCAGCCGCTCGCCGAGCACAAACGCCACGCCCGACGACGGGTGTTCGACCGCGGCGGCGACCCGCAGCAGCGACGTCTTACCCGCGCCGTTGGGGCCGATGATCACCCATCGTTCGTCGAGTTCGACGGCCCAGTCCAGCGGTCCGACCAGATTGCGGCCGTCGCGGCGCAGCGACACATTGCGGAAGTCGATCAGCAGATCGGGATCGGCCTCCGCGTCGTCGTCTACAGGTCCGGGTTCCCAACCAGTTTCGGGGCCGATTTCGGACACGCGATTATCGTGCCGTACCGCGACGCGGCGACAGCCGTCGGGTCGGTGCGGCCACTGCTCACTCCTAAGGAATGTCGACGCGCTGCACGCCGAGGTCGCCCGCGTCCGCGGCTTCGATCTCACCGCGGGTCACCCCGAGCAGGAACAGCACTGTGTCCAAATATGGGCTGCTCAACGACGCGTCGGCGACCGCACGCAACGCGGGCTTGGCGTTGAACGCGATGCCCAGGCCCGCCGCGGCCAGCATGTCGATGTCGTTGGCGCCGTCGCCGACCGCGACGGTCTGTTCCATCGGCACGCCGGCCTGCGCCGCGAAGTCTCGCAACGCCTTGGCCTTGCCGGGCCGGTCGATGATCGGCCCAACGACCCGGCCGGTGAGTTTGCCGTCGACGATCTCCAGCTCGTTGGCCGCCACGAAGTCCAGCATCAGATCGTGGGCAAGCGGGTCGATGATCTTGCGGAAGCCACCGGAGACCACGCCGCAGCGAAAACCCAAGCGGCGCAACGTCCGTAGCGTGGTCCGGGCACCGGGCATCAACTCCAGCTGGTCCGCGACCTCGTCGATCACGCTGGCGGGCAGACCGGCCAGGGTGGCGACCCGCCGGTGCAGCGACTCCGCGAAATCCAGCTCACCGCGCATCGCGGCGTCGGTGATCGCCGCGACGGCGCCCTCAGCGCCCGCGCGGGCGGCCAGCATCTCGATGACCTCCCCCTGCACCAGCGTCGAGTCGACATCGAACACAACCAGGCGCTTGGCGCGCCGTTCCAGGCTGTAGGCCTCGACCGCGATGTCGACGCCCCGGTCGGAGGACACCCGGTTCAGGGCGGTGCGCAGCGGGCCGTCGCCGCCCGGCGGCACCGAGACCCGCAGCTCCAGGCCGGTCACCGGATAGTCGGAGACGCCACGGATGAGGTCGATGTTGACGCCGAGCGACGCCAGCTGCTGGGCCACCGCGCCGAAAGCGCCCGCGGTGATCGGGCGGCCCAGCACGTAAATGGTGTGGGTCGAGGGTTCCCGGATGATCGGGACGTCCTCGCTGCGCTCGATGGTGACGTCCAGGCCCACCGCGTGGATCGCGTTCTCGACCTCGTCGCCCAGCACGATGCTTTCGGCGACGTCGGTTGGACAACACAGCAGGACACCCAGTGTCAGCCGACCCCGGATGACCACCTGCTCGACATTGAGCAACTCGATTCCGTGCCCGGACAGTGACTCAAACAGCGCCGACGTCACACCAGGCTGATCCACTCCGGTGACGGTGATCAGCACCGACACCTTGGGTGGTGTATTCACCCGAGACTGCCCCCGTGATGGGTCATCAGCTGCGGACGTTGACGTCGTCGAGCCGGGTGATGTCTTTGCCCTCGTGACCGTGGGCCCGACCGACGTGAGATTCGGCGCGCATTCGCTCCACCATGTGCGGGTAGTGGAGTTCGAACGCGGGACGCTCGGAGCGGATGCGGGGCAGCTCGGTGAAGTTGTGCCGCGGCGGCGGGCAACTCGTCGCCCATTCCAGCGAGTTGCCGTAGCCCCACGGGTCGTCCACGGTCACGACCTCGCCGTAGCGCCAGCTCTTGAAGATGTTCCAGACGAACGGGAACATCGACGCGGCCAGGATGAACGCCCCGACCGTCGAAACGATGTTCAGGCCCTGGAACCCGTCGGTGGGCAGGTAGTCCGCGTAGCGGCGTGGCATGCCCTCGTCGCCCAGCCAGTGCTGCACAAGGAACGTGGTGTGGAAACCGATGAACGTCAGCCAGAAATGCAGCTTGCCCAGGCGTTCGTCCAGCAGCCTGCCGGTCATCTTGGGGAACCAGAAGTAGATACCGGCGTAGGTGGCGAACACGATGGTGCCGAACAGCACGTAGTGGAAGTGCGCGACGACGAAGTAGCTGTCGGTGACGTGGAAGTCCAGCGGCGGGCTGGCCAGCAGCACACCGGTCAATCCGCCCAGCAGGAACGTGACCAAGAAGCCGACCGAGAACAGCATCGGCGTCTCAAAGGTCAACTGGCCCTTCCACATGGTGCCGATCCAGTTGAAGAATTTGATCCCGGTGGGCACCGCGATCAAATACGTCATGAACGAAAAGAACGGCAGCAGGACGGCTCCGGTGGCGAACATGTGGTGCGCCCACACCGCTACCGACAGCGCGGCGATCGACAGCGTCGCGTACACCAGCGTGGTGTAGCCGAAGATCGGCTTGCGGGAGAACACCGGGAAGATCTCCGAGACGATCCCGAAGAACGGCAGCGCAATGATGTACACCTCGGGGTGACCGAAGAACCAGAACAGGTGCTGCCACAACAGAACTCCGCCGTTGGCCGGGTCGTAGACGTGGGCGCCCAGGTGCCGGTCGGCGGCCAGCCCGAACAGCGCCGCGGTGAGTAGCGGGAAGGCGATGAGCACCAGGATGGACGTCACCAGAATGTTCCAGGTGAAGATGGGCATCCGGAACATCGTCATCCCGGGCGCACGCATGCAGACCACGGTGGTGATCATGTTGACCGCGCCCAGGATGGTGCCGAGCCCGCCAACCGCGATACCCATGATCCACAGGTCGCCGCCGACGCCCGGAGAGTGGATGGCGTCGGTCAACGGCGTGTAGGCGGTCCAGCCGAAGTCCGCCGCGCCACCGGGCGTGATGAAACCGGCGGTCGCAATCAACGCGCCGAACAGGAACAACCAGAACGAGAACGCGTTCAGCCGCGGGAACGCAACGTCGGGCGCGCCGATCTGCAGCGGCAAGACCAGGTTCGCGAAGCCGAATACGATCGGCGTCGCGTAGAACAGCAGCATGATCGTGCCGTGCATGGTGAACAGCTGGTTGTACTGCTCATTCGACAAGAACTGCAGACCCGGCGCGGCCAGCTCGGTGCGCATCAGCAGCGCCAGCAGCCCACCGATCAAAAAGAACGCGAAGCAGGCGACGCAGTACATGATGCCGATCAGCTTGTGATCGGTGGTGGTGATCAGCTTGTAGATCAGGTTCCCTTTGGGACCCGTCCGGGCCGGGTACGGGCGAATCGCCTCGAGTTCTCCCAGCGGGGGCGCTTCGGCTGTCAACAGCTCCTCCAAACATCGCGCATCGGACAGGACCCAGAACCGAGTATCGACTGAAATCTTAGCCCCCGGACAGGTCGCTGGCAGGCCTGGTCCTACAAACTGTCGTAAATGCCTCAACTGTGGCGCCAGGCCGGGTCGGTGGACCGGCCCCCAGCTGGCCAGATGTTAGCGTCTCAGGCGTGCGATCCGGCGGCAGGCGACTCCGATCCAAGCCACCCAACCGGCTCCTGGCGACTGCCGCCGCGCTGGCGGTGGCGTGCAGCGGTTGCGGGTCGCCGCACCCCAGCCCGCAGGGATCCTCGGGACGATCGCTGATCACGCCCACCACCCAAATCGCCGGTGCCGGGGTGCTGGGCAACGACCGCGTGCCCGACGCGTCGTGCGCGCACGACGCGGCCGCGGCCGATTCGGGGCCGTCGACCCGCCTAGTCCACAACGCGGCGGGAGTCGCCCCCGAGGTGGTCGCGGTATCCGCCGAGCCGCAGCGCATCGTGGTGCTCTCCGGTGACCAGCTCGACGGCCTGTGCGCGCTGGGCCTGCAGTCGCGGATCGTGGCCGCCGCGCTGCCCGACGGCGCCTCGAGTCAGCCCGCGTATCTGGGCGCGGCCGTGCACGGCCTGCCGGGTGCCGGTACCCGCAGCAACCCCGATCTGAAGGCGATCGCGGCGGCCCACCCGGATCTCATCCTCGGCTCGCAGGGGCTGACGCCCAAGCTGTATCCGCAACTCGCGAAGATCGCCCCGACGGTGTTCACCGGGGCACCGGGCGCGGCGTGGGAGGACAACCTGCGTGGTCTCGGTGCCGCCACGGCGCGCGGCCCGGCCGTCGACGGGTTGATCAACGGATTCACCCAGCGGGCCACCCAGATCGGCGCAGCGCACGATGCCGCGCACTTCCAGGCCTCGATCGTCCAGCTCACCGCCACCACCATGCGGATCTTCGGGGCGAACAACTTTCCGGCCAGCGTGCTCGCCGCGGTCGGCGTGGACCGGCCCGCCGCGCAGCGGTTCACCGACAAGGCATACATCGAGGTCGGCATCACCGACGCCGACCTGGCGAAGGCGCCGGACTTCTCGGCGGCCGACGCCGACGCCGTCTACGTCTCCTGCACAACCCCGGCCGCTGCGGACCGCGCCGCGACCCTGTTCGACAGCGACCCGTGGCGCAAGCTGTCCGCCAACCGCGACAACCGGGTTTATGTCGTCAACGACGAGATTTGGCAGACGGGCGAGGGCGTTATCGCGGCCCGCGGCATCGTGGACGACCTGCGCCTGGTCAACGCGGCAATCAACTGATCCCCGGGCTGCCCATACGCACACATGGCCATAGGGTGATATGTGAACGTCATCCCACTTAGTGGCCTGGGAACTTTACCCTAGCTAAGCTTCTATGCGACGCAATTGAAATCGAAGAGGGACCCTTTATGAGCACCGTTTCGGCGTATGCCGCCACTTCGGCAACCGAACCACTGACCAAGACCACCATCACCCGTCGCGACCCCGGCCCGCACGACGTGGCGATCGACATCAAGTTCGCCGGGATCTGCCACTCGGACATCCACACCGTCAAGGCGGAGTGGGGCGTCCCGAACTACCCCGTGGTCCCTGGTCATGAGATCGCCGGCGTGGTCTCCGAAATCGGTTCCGCCGTAACCAAATACAAAGTGGGCGACCACGTCGGTGTTGGCTGCATGGTGAACTCCTGCGGCCAGTGCAGCAGTTGTAAGGCCGGGCTCGAGCAGTACTGCAAGCCGGGTGCGACCTTCACCTACAACTCCATCGACAAGGACGGCACGCCCACGCAGGGTGGCTACAGCCAGGCCGTCGTCGTCGACGAGAACTTCGTCGTGCGCATCCCCGACTCGCTGCCGCTGGACAAAGCCGCGCCGCTGCTGTGCGCCGGCATCACGCTGTTCTCGCCGCTGCGGCACTGGAAGGCCGGCGAGGACACCCGGCTGGCCATCATCGGCCTGGGCGGGCTAGGACATGTGGGAGTCAAGCTGGGTGCCGCACTGGGCGCCGAGGTGACCGTGCTGTCGCAGTCGCTGAAGAAAATGGAGGACGGGCTGCGCCTGGGCGCCAGCCATTACTACGCGACGTCCGACCGGGACACCTTCAAGAAGCTGCGCAACAGCTTCGACCTGATCCTGAACACCGTCTCGGCGAACCTGAACCTCAACGACTACCTGAGCCTGCTCGACGTCGACGGCACCCTCGTCGAGCTGGGCATTCCCGAGCACCCCATGCAGGTGGGTGCGTTCCCGCTGGCCCTGTCGCGGCGCAGCCTGTCCGGGTCCAACATCGGCGGCATCGCCGAGACCCAGGAGATGCTGGACTTCTGCGCCGAGCATGACGTGACCCCCGAAATCGAGGTCATCGCAGCGGATTACGTCAACGAGGCCTACGAGCGGGTGCTCGCCAGCGACGTGCGCTACCGCTTCGTCATCGACATCTCAACTTTGTGAGACGCCCTCCGCCACGTCGTGCCGGCAGGCGATGTCTTCGGCTGCCGCGGCGTGCTCGTCATCGGGCGCAACCGCGCTGACACTGATCCCGGCCAGCGGCCAGCCGGCGGCGGCCAGCGTCGACGCCACCCGGATGATGTTGTCCCGGCCGGCGTCGTAATGGGTGACCTTGGAGATGAATTCGGAGATCTCGCCCTTGTTGATCGGGTCGTCCGGATTTGGATGCGACTTCTTGAGGTTGGCCACCACCTCGTGAAGCTGCTCGGTCGTTAGAGGTGTGCTTGACAGCAAAGCGAAGAGCGGCACCTGGTCCGACCCCGGAACGCCTTGCGGATACCCGACATCGAGCCAGCGGATCACCGAACGGAGAAATTTCGCGTGCTTATGAGAGTCATGTTCCGACACCCCATCAGTGTCATGGCACAGGCACCGCCCTGGCTTCGGACCATAGCCACTATTCATATGCCGTTCATGACCCGAACATCTGCCGCTTGAAATCCCTGGCCTTACCCGCGTCGATGCGGCTCAGAACGGATCCCCACGGCCGCGCGAGCGTTGCTAGATTGAGCATGCTTCGTCGGCCGCACTGATTGAGGGGTGTCAGAATGAGTCTGAACGACGTCGTGTCCAAGATCCTGGGATTTATCCGGGCAGGCTATCCGCTGGGAGTGCCGCCGACCGACTGCTACCCGCTGCTGGCGTTGCTCCATCACCGGTTGACCAACGATGAAGTCAAGGCGGTTGCCACACAATTAGCGGCCAGCGGAGACCTGCACATTGACGGCGACGACATCAGCGCTGCCATCACGCGCCTCACCACCGAAGCGCCCTCCGCAGAAGATCTGAATCGGGTGCGGAAACGGCTGGAGTCGATCGGCTGGACCGTCGACGCGGCGCACTAATCTCGGCACGAATTTCGGCGCCGACCAGGCGCCGCCCAGTCGCGGTGCTGCTCGCAGCTACGGCAAAGCTGGTACGCCACGACGGAATCTTCGTTTCGTGATCATTTTCGTGGACAAGATGCGCTGCGGCACAAACTGTTTAGTTCGGCTGGTAGGCCGGGCCGGGGACGCCCCTCAGCTAGCCCCCGGCCCGGTTCCGTGCTTGTACCCCGGAAGAACCCGGGAATAACGGAATTCGAAGTGCGGGGTAATTCACATCAGCGTCGACGCGGAGGCAGTCAGCTCTCGCCGGTTCGGCAAGATTTGCGAAATATGTTGCAGCGCACCGACTTTAATCGAACCGTTGGCTCGCGCAGCAGACGCCTTGGAACCGCGCTGTTGCGCATCTGTCAAATAGTGTGGAGGCCATGGATTTTGGCTTGCTGATGAGTTCAGCTGCTTTCCTCGCGTAGTGCCTGCATCGCCAAGTTGTTGAGTAACTGCCGGCCAATATCTGTGCGCAACTGGGGCAGCATCGCGGAGACGACACCGGCGGCGGTGAGCGCAAGGCGGACGAGACCGTCGGGCGCCGTGGCAGCGTCGCGGAGAACCTCATACTCGGCGCTGGGATCTTCGGCATGCTGTGCCATCGCCATCCGCGCCACCAGCCGGTTGTCCAGATCGAGGTCGAACTCGTCGGCGGCAGACGCCTGGGCCAGGGTTTCGCCGATCTCCGCGACTTCGTCCGGTTCGCACAGCTGTGCCACCAGTTGCCAGAGGATCGACACGGTGGCGCGGATCAGTTGCGGAAGCCGGTCGGCCGGGATGACTTCGTCGTCGACGATGACGCGCATGCCTGCTTCGTCGCCGCGCTCGCCGTGCTGAATCAGCGCCAATGCGCGACGGAAGTCTGCGGCGCCCACGCGCTCGTCATTGCTCATCCCACACCCGGCACTTTCCCTGGATCTGCATACCCGCATCCTGCCCGGCGCTGGGTTTCAAGCGAAGTGCGCTTCCGACGACAATGCCTGGACAGCCTCAACTAGCCTGCAGTAAAACAGATTTCGCAGGAACGGCTACCCGAGGAGACAACCGCGACGTTGAGAAGTCCACGTCGAATCGCCACAACCGGCGTCTACCGTAGTCGTCGGGCCGTCACTTAAGGGGCGGCCCTTTCCAGTGCTCAGCGGCTTCCTTCGCATCGTCGGCCGTCGAGTAAGACTCGTTTACGACATGCGTATGCACGCCGTCATCCCCGACCTCCCGAATCACCAGAAGCCACGGCTGGTCTCGACTTCCCGTTGAGCCGGGGTCGTAGAAGACCTGGAATTCATGCCTGTCGCCGACCGCGCGGTTCTGCTCGTTCCACTGCAGCATGGCTACCTATCATGCCGACTTTTAGAAGTCCCAGTCCTCGTCTTCGGTGTTGACGGCCTTGCCGATCACATACGACGAGCCCGACCCGGAGAAGAAGTCGTGGTTCTCGTCGGCGTTGGGCGACAACGCGGACAGGATCGCCGGGTTGACGTCGGTCTCGTCGCGCGGGAACAGCGCCTCGTAGCCGAGGTTCATCAGGGCCTTGTTGGCGTTGTAGCGCAGGAACTTCTTGACGTCCTCGGTCAGCCCGACCTCGTCGTAGAGGTCCTGGGTGTATTCGACCTCGTTGTCGTAGAGCTCGAAGAGCAGTTCGTAGGTGTAGTCCTTGAGCTCGGCGCGCTTGGTCTCGTCGACCAGCGCCAGGCCGCGTTGGAATTTGTAGCCGATGTAGTAGCCGTGCACGGCTTCGTCGCGGATGATCAGCCGGATCATGTCCGCGGTGTTGGTGAGCTTGGCCCGGCTCGACCAGTACATCGGCAGGTAGAAGCCGGAGTAGAAGAGGAAGCTTTCCAGCAGAGTGGAGGCGACCTTGCGCTTGAGCGGTTCGTCGCCGCGGTAGTACTGCAGCACGATCTCGGCCTTGCGCTGCAGGTTGAGGTTCTCCTCCGACCAGCGGAACGCGTCGTCGATCTCGGCCGTCGAGCACAGCGTGGAGAAGATCGAGCTGTAGCTCTTGGCGTGCACCGACTCCATGAAGGCGATGTTGGTGTAGACAGCCTGTTCGTGCGGCGTCAGCGCGTCGGGGATCAGGCTCACCGCGCCGACCGTGCCCTGGATGGTGTCCAGCATGGTCAGGCCCGTAAAGACCCGCATGGTCAGCTGCTTCTCATTGGCGGTCAGCGTGCCCCACGACGGAATGTCGTTGGAGACCGGGACCTTCTCGGGCAACCAGAAGTTGCCGGTCAGCCGGTCCCACACCTCGGCGTCCTTGTCGTCTTGGACCCGGTTCCAGTTGATGGCCGAGGTCCGGTCAATCAGCTTCATGGAGAACCCCACTTCACAGGCAAAAATAGGCTGACGGCGTGTTTGCCGTTCAGGCTCCAGACACTACCCCTGGGGTCCGACATGCCGCGGCAACACAAGTACTTGTGTTTGCGTGTCGTCACCGTCCGGCGTCAATCCAGGCCGGCGTGGCGCAGCGTCGCGGTGAGGCCGTCCTCCAGCGCGCTCAGCGCGATGTCGGTGAGACGGCTCAGTTCGTCGATGTCTTCTCCGCCTTTGCCCATCCAGGTTTCCAGCGAGACGAATACCGCGGTGGCCAAGCTGTGTGCCGCGATGTCGGCGATCATGGCACCATCGTCATCGTCGGTCGGCTTGGACCTTTCATGGATGAAGCGCTGGATTTCGTCGGCCACCTGATCGCGCATCCGCCGAATGTGGCTGGTGATGATGCCCTGGTCGAGATCGCGCGACCGGATGGTCGCCGCTTCGCGAACCATCGCAAAGTCAAAAGGGAAGGCGTCCACGGCTTTTCGCACCGACGCCGTGATGGATTCGCCGTGCGGACGTAGCGCCAGCGCGCGCGCGAACCACTCGAAGCCGATGTCGTAATCCGCGAAGATCACCGCGTGCTTGGACGGGAAGTGCCGGTAGAACGTTCGCTCGGTGACGCCGACGTCGGCGGCGATGTCGGCGACGCTGGTTTGGTGCACGCCGTCGGCGACAAACCGCTTCATCGCCGCGTGCTGCAGCGCCTGACGTGTGCGCTGGCTTCGAGTTTCCACCAGGACAGCACACACCAAATGTCATCATTGACGCAAATATGTCAGATATGACATCGTGCCTTCAGTCGGGAGATCACTACCTTCAGGAGTCGCCATGGCGGACTACGACGCAATTGTCATCGGAGCAGGTCACAACGGTCTGGTCGCCGCGAATGTCCTGGCCAAGGGCGGGGCGAAAGTGCTCGTGTTGGAGCGCGCGCACTTCCTCGGGGGCATGGCCGCGACCCGGGAACTCTTCGACGGATACAAGCACAGCGTCGGCGCCTGGGCGGTGCTGATCTGGCGCCAGGAGATGACCGAGCGCCTGGAGCTCACCAAGTGGGGCTTCGAACTGATGAATCAGTGGACGTCGACCTGCACCTTCGGCGACGCCGAAGACACCCCGTTCGTGATGTACAACGACCTCGAGCGCATGGGGCGTCATTTGCTCGAGGACCACGGACCCGACGTCGCCGCCGGCCTCGGCGGCCTCTTCGCCCACATCGGGCGCTTCGCGCCATATTTCGTCGACTCCGCGTTCGGCCCACCGCTGGACATCATCGAGGTCATCGCCTCCCAGCCCACGCCCGAGGCCCGGCACGACTTCGCTCAGATGTGGTACGGCAGCACGATGGACACGGTGCGCCGTTTCCTGGCGCCCGACCAGGGCCGCTGCATTCAGGGCTCGTTGGCCGCGATGTCCATCGACGCCTTCGACGGCGGCCCGTGGACACCGGGCTCGAACGCATCGACGCTCTATCACTACCTGATCGGCGGCGGCAACGTCGAATACATCATGCCGCGCGGTGGCATTGGCTCACTGAGCACCGCGCTGTGCCGGCGCGCCGAATCGCTGGGCGCCGAGGTCCAGATGAAGCAGCACGTCAAGCAGATCCTGGTCACCGACGGGCGCGCCACCGGTGTCGAATTACGGGATGGCACAACGATTTCCGCCGACGCCGTACTGTCGTCCCTCGACCCTTTCACCACTTTCGTGAATCTGGCCGGCGCGCAGAACTTTCCGCCCGACTACATCCGCAAGATCAAGGAGATCAACTTCAACCTGGGATACATCCAGGCGCACTTGACCATTGACCAAGCGCCGCAATGGATCGAACGGCTACAGCCGTACATGCAGGACAACGGCCAATGGTGTCCCACCGTCGCGTACGCGCCGTCGGCGGAGTACATCAGCGACGCCTGGGAGCAATACCGCAAGGGTCAGCTGCCCGACGCTCCACCCACCTATTTGTACATCCCCAGCATGGTCGACTCGTCGCTGGCACCCGAAGGCAAGCACAGCGCAACAATTTTCACGCCGTACTTCCCCACCGGACTCGACGCCGACGAAAACCGAAGCTGGAAGGAGCAATACGCCGACACCTGTGTGCGCATCTTCGACACGTTCGCGCCCGGGTTCGCCGACTCCGTCACCAACCGTGTGGTCTTCTCCAACCGCTACTTCGGCAGCACCTTCAGCGCGCACGCGGGCGACTACTCGCACGGCCTGTTGCAACCCAACCAGCTGTGGACCGGCCGCGTCGTGGAGGGCGCCGACAAGTTCGCCACGCCGGTCGACGGGCTCTACCTCTGCGGCCAGTGCACCCACCCCGGGCCCGGAGTGACCGGCATCCCCGGGTGGAACGGCGCCGAAGCCGCCCTCAAACACCTCAACGCACGCGTGCAGGCATAAGCACGGGGGCAACGCCTACTTGCAAGGCACGCCGTTTCATGTACCATTTGGTACATGTTTACGGAAGACAGCATCGAGATCGAGGCGCCGCCGCAGCTGGTATGGGATGTCTTCAGCGATGTCGAGCACTGGCCCGAGTGGACCGACTCGGTGACGTCGCTGGCCGGGCAGGACGGCTCCGCCCTGGCCGTCGGCAGGCGGTTCGCGATCAAACAGCCCGGCATGCAGAAGCTGGTCTGGCAGGTCACCGAGATCGAGCCGGGTACGTCCTGGACCTGGGTGCAACGATCCCCCGGCGTGAACGTCGTCGCCCGCCACTTCGTGACCGCCCGACCCGGCGGCGGCACGTTGGTGCGCCAGGAACTCGACCAGCGCGGCTTCCTCGGCGCACCGGTCGGGTGGCTGATGGTCAAGAAGACCAGGCGCTTCCTCGCGATGGAGGCCAAGGGCCTCAAGGGCCGTTCTGAGGAGCTCAGCCGCGCCAATGGCCCGCACGCCTGACCTGGCGCGGCGCCGCGAACTGCTCGAGGCGCTCTTCGACGAGTTCGCCGCGGGCGGCATCGGCGACCGCTCCCTGCGTGACGTCGCCGCCGCGGCCGGCACCAGCCACCGGATGTTGTTGCACCACTTCGGTTCTCGAGACGACCTACTGATCGCGGTCGTCGAGGAGGCCGAACGCCGCCAGATGGCCCTCGTCGGTGGCTTACCGACCGATCCCGCCGAAGGCTTCGCCGCCATGTGGGCCGACCTGCGTCGCCCCGAACTGCGCCAGCTGGAACGCCTGTTCTTCGAGTGCTACTCGCGCGCGGCACAAGGCGAAAAGCCCTTCACGCAAATGGTTCCCGGCGCCGTCGACGGCTGGCTGCACCAGGTCGAGGCAGCTGCGGCCGGCGTCCCCTACGACGGCGCGATGGCGCGGCTCGGGCTGGCCGTCACCCGTGGCCTGCTGTTGGATCTCGTCGCGACCGACGACGAGGCCGGGGTGGACGCGGCCGCGCGGGCCTTCGTCGAGCTGCTCAGGGCGGCGTCGGGCGAGTAGTCACTTGGCTTTGGGCAACACCGAAATCAGCGTGTCGACAAGTTCCTCGGCGCTGGTGTGCCACTTGTCCAAATCCATGTGGCCGCTCAAGTCCAAGCCCGTGATCCCGTGGGCGCTGGTCAAGAGGAGCGCACCGTAACGGCGAGCCTGCTCCGGACCCGTGATGCGACCCACGATCTTGAGGAACAGATACTGCGCGCGTTCGGCCACCCGCATCGCCGCGGTCGGATCACCCGCCGGTGGGATGAACATGAGCCGGTACAGGTGCGGCCGGCTGCGGCCGATATCGATGAGCGAGAGCAGACCGGAGCGCAGGGATTCCTCGGGCGAATCGTCGCTATTGACCAACACCTCGAGTGCATCACCCAACTCGCTCAACGCATTTGTGGCCACGACCGCGAGCAGCGACTCCTTGTCGGCGAAGTGGCGGTACGCCGCGGAGCGCGAGACCCCACTGCGAGCCCCCACCTCGCGCAGCGTCACCGCCTCGACTCCGCCGAGGTCGAGCAACGCCCCCGCCGCCTCGATCAGCGAACGCCGCGTCGCCGCAGCACTCTCCGATCGACTCGCCATCCGCAGAGCATAAGCCCGACATCCGAGTTGACAACGTCAACCCAACGGCTTAGTTTCAGTTGACAGCGTCAACTCAGCCACGACAACCGATGGAGCCGCCATGAATTCTTCGAATCGCGCCGACGGCAAAGAGCTGATTGTCGTCACCGGCGCTTCGACGGGAATGGGCGCGGCCACGGCTCGAGAACTGGCCCGCAAGGGTTTTCACGTGCTTGCCGGCGTGCGCCGCCAAGCCGACGCCGACGCGCTGGTGGCCGACGGTCCAGATGGGCTAGAACCGCGCATCCTCGACATCACCGTGGAATCCGACGTGGCCGCGATCGCCGAGCGCGTCGCGGGTGATCCGCTGCGTCGTCCCCTGCGCGCGCTCATCAACAACGCCGGGATCGCGATCAATGCGCCCGTCGAGACACTGCCAATAGCCGAGTGGCGCAGGCAGTTTGAGGTCAACCTGTTCGGTCACATCGCGATGACTCAGGCGCTGTTGCCGGCCCTACTGATCAGCTCGGGCACCGTCGTGAACATCAGTTCCGTCGGCGGCAAGGTGGTCTTGCCGACGTATGGCGCGTATGCCGGTTCGAAGTTCGCGCTGGAGGCGGTCAGCGATGCGCTGCGCCGCGAGGTCAGCGATGTCGGGATCAAGGTCGTCGTCGTCGAACCCGGCGCGGTCAAAACCAAGATGGCAGAGCGTGGAATCGCCACTGCCGAGGGACTCATGGCGAACATGACCGCAGCCCAGCTCGCACGTTACGACGACCTGGCCGGGGCCGTCACGGCACAAGCCCGATCGTTCGGCGAGACAGGCGTTTCGGCCGAACACGCCGCAAAGGTGATCGCCAAGGCCGCGACCACTTCCCGTCCCCGCACTCGCTACACCATCGGACGCGATGCCGCGATTCTGCTGCGAATCAGCCGCGTCGTCTCCGACCGTGTCCTGGACCGCATCGTTCGCCTGAATCTGCGGTCCTTTGCGAAAAGCTCAGCCGCGCAAGGCCGCCGGGCGGCGGTTGGCGCCTGAGCCGGCGCCCACCCCGAAGAATTCGTATTCGTCGGATCTGACCGAGCGGGTTTGCCGCCAGTACTCCCACGTGTAGCCGCCCCAGAGCACGGTGTTCTTGCCGTGTTCGTCGAGATACCAACTGCTGCAACCACCGGTGTTCCACACCGACGGGCCCAGCCTGCGTTGCAGATCGTCGTTGAACTTGTCCTGCGCGGCGCGCGTCGGGGCCAGCGCCTGGGCGCCCATCTTGTCGCACTTTTTGATCGCGTCGGCGATGTAGTGGATTTGGGATTCGATCATGAACACCACGGAGTTGTGGCCCAATCCGGTGTTGGGGCCCAAGAGAAAGAACAGGTTGGGCATGTTCGCGACGGTGATCCCGCGATGCGCGCCGATGCCTTCACGGTTCCAGCGGTCGACCAGGTCCTCGCCGTTACGCCCCTTGATCTGGACGTAGGTGTAGGAGTCGGTGACGTGAAAACCGGTGCCGTACACGATCACATCGACGGGACGTTCTTTTCCGTCGGCGGTGACTATCCCGTCGCGGGTGATCCGTGCGATGTGTTCGGTGACCAGTTCGGTCTTCGGGTCGGCGACCGCACGGTAATAGGTGGAGGAGTTCAGGATTCGCTTGCACCCTATGCGGTAGTTCGGGATCAGCTTACGGCGCAGCTCGCGGTCCTTCACTGAGCGACGGATGTTGTATTTGCAGTACGCCTCAATGAATTTCAGCAGGTTCGGTCGCTTGGTCATGCCGATAGCCAGCGACTCCTGCCCCCAGTAGATCGCCAGGCGCACGAGCGCGCGCAACCCGGGCACGGTCGCCATGGCCCGGCGCAGCGCCACGGGCAGGTCGGGGTTGGACCGCGGCACCACCCACGGGGGAGTGCGTTGGTAAAGCTGAAGTTCGCCGACCTGCCCGACGATCTCGGGCACGATCTGGATCGCGCTGGCGCCGGTGCCGATCATGGCCACCCGCTTGCCGGTGAGGTCGACGCTGTGATCCCACTGGGCGGAATGGAAAGCGGGACCGTGGAATTCGTCGCGGCCCTCGATGTCGGGGATGGACGGAATGTGCAGCGCGCCCGCACCCGAGATCAGGAACTGCCCGATGAATTCCCTTCCATCGGTAGTGAATACGTGCCAGCGGTGCTCGTCCTCGTCCCAGTGGCCCCGATCCACCAGTGAGTCGAATTCGACGTAGCGGCGCAACCCGTACTTCTCGGTGACGCCTTTGAGGTAGTCCCAGATCTCGGGCTGATAGGAGAACGGGTTCTTCCAGTCGGGCTTGGGCTCAAAGGAAAACGAGTAGAGGTGCGACGGGATGTCGCAGGCGCACCCGGGATAGCTGTTGTCGCGCCAGGTGCCACCGATGTCGCCGGCCTTCTCCAGGATGACGAAGTCGACACCCTGCTGCTGCAGCTTGATCGCCATACCCAGACCGGAGAATCCCGTCCCGATGATGATGGCGCGGGTGTGCACCGGCTCGTGTGTGGCGGTCGGCTCGATGTGCGTTGCGGCATCGGTCACGGTGGATCGGTCTTCCTATCGGGCCTGTCTCAGCTCGAGCGTCGGCCGGGGCATCTGACCCCGCCCGCAGCGGGCTGACGTGAATACCCAGTACCCCGGGTATCGGATACGACGAGTGTTATCGATGGCCGCGGCGATGTCAACGTCGCGCCCGCTCAGCTCGCGGCCGGGTTGCTCGGCAGCACGTCGTGAATCGGCTTATCGGGGTTAACCCGCAGGCCAAGCGCCTCGGCGGTGCCGACGATGACGCCCATCATGATCGTGGTCAGGTGCTCGACAAACTGCTCACGCGGCATGCGCCGCGGGCTGTCGGAGTCGGGGCCCAACCACCATTCGGTGGCCGAGGCGGCCGAGCCGAAGGCGGCGTGTGCGGCCAGTTCAACCGCCGCGTGGTCGAGCTTCATGTCGTGCAGCTCGTTGTCGAACATGTCGGCCATCGCCAGCGTGATCTCGCGACCCTCGTTCAGCGTCCGCAGCGTCGCCTCGGTAGGCGAGCCGGACCGCGCTTGGATGAAAACCCGCAGCACGTTGGGGTGTTTGTCGACGAGGGTGACGTACTCCTCGACGCTGCGGTGGATCACCTCGCGGGCCGAGTCGGTGGCCAAGTTGATCGACGGGAAGATCGCGCCCCACAGCATGTCGCGCAGGTGCTCCCCGATCGCCTCGAATAGATCGGACTTGTCGTGGAAATGCCGGTAGATCTTGGGCTTGGCGGTGCCGGCCTCTTCGGCGATTTCTCGCACGCTGAGCTCGGGTCCCAGGCGGTCTATCGCCCGGAAGGCGGCCTCGACGATCTCGGCGCGCACCTTCTTGCGGTGTTCACGCCAGCGTTCACTGCGCGCGTCGACCTTTGCCCCGGGTTTGACGCTGGGGTGGGGCCGAGGAATTCTCACCACATCAAGCACCTTACCGCGCTGCCGTCGCTGACCTGGGCAGACGGGGTGTTCGAACAGGACATGTGTCGTTCTGACGTTACGCTCGGCGACGACGACATGGAGGGATGGACTTATTGATGGCTCGCGTGGACGAACCGACCCAGCAGATCGAAGGTTCCGGCATCGAAGCGCCGGTCCCTCCGAAGGTGCGGCGGGCCTTCGGACTGCTGGAGCGCTTCGCGCCCGCGATCGGATCCAGGTGGGCCCTCGAAGTCTGGTGCACACCGCCCGACATGAACTCGAGCCTGCGCATGCCCCCCGGCGTCCCGGCAGGCGAACCGCTCGAGGCCACGTGGGAGGGGCACCGGGTTCAGGGCGAATCGTGGGGCGAGGGACCGCCGGTGTACCTGGTGCATGGCTGGGGTGGTTGCCGCGCGCATCTCGGGGTCTTCGTCAAACCGCTGGTCGCAACCGGGCATAAAGTCATCGCGTTCGACCTGCCCAGCCACAACGACTCCGACCGCGGCGCGCTCGCGCGGGGGCGGACCACCGTCGTTGAATGCGCCAAAGCAGTCGAGGCCGTCGTCCGCGCCCACGGGCCGGCGCGTGCCGTCGTGGCGCACTCCCTGGGCGCCAAGGCCGCAGCACTCGCGGCCGCGGCGGGCGCACCCGCGGAACGCTTGGTTTTTCTGGCACCGATGGGCGACTTCTCGCTGTATCTGGACATGTTCGCGGACCGGCACGGCTTCGGGCCGCGAATTCGTCGTGGTTTGCACCGCCGCCTCGACCGGCGGCTCGGCGTCCCGTTGTACGACACCGACCTACCCGTGGTGGCCGCCCGCACCGGTCACCTGCCTCTGCTGTTGGTGCACGACCCCGACGACCCCGACAGCCCATACGAAACCAGCGAGCGCATCGTCGACGTCTGGCCCGGCGCCAACCTGGTGACCACCCGCGGGCTAGGACGCCTGGCGCACTACCGCATCCTGCGACATCGCCCTGCCATCGACGCCGCGCTGGAGTTCATCGGCGGTGCGCCGATCGCCTAACTGCGGTCTACAGCATGCAGGAGACGCAGCCCTCGACTTCGGTGCCTTCCAGCGCCATCTGCCGGAGCCGGATGTAATAGAGCGTCTTGATTCCCTTACGCCAGGCGTAGATCTGCGCCTTGTTGACGTCACGGGTGGTGGCGGTGTCCTTGAAGAACAGCGTCAGCGAGAGCCCCTGGTCGACGTGCTGGGTGGCCGCCGCGTAGGTGTCGATGATCTTCTCGTAGCCGATTTCGTAAGCATCCTGGTAGTACTCCAGGTTGTCGTTGGTCAGGTACGGCGCCGGGTAGTAGACGCGGCCGATCTTGCCTTCCTTGCGGATCTCGATCTTGCTCGCCACCGGGTGGATCGAGCTGGTCGAGTGGTTGATGTAGGAGATCGACCCGGTCGGCGGCACCGCCTGCAGGTTCTGGTTGTAGATGCCGTGCGCCTGCACCGATTCCTTCAGCCGCTTCCAGTCGTCCTGGTTCGGGATGCGAATGTCGGCCTCGACGAACAGTTCCCGCACCCGCGCGGTCGCCGGTTCCCACACCTGCTCGGTGTACTTGTCGAAGAACTCACCCGACGCGTACTTGGAGCGCTCGAAACCTTTGAAGTGCGAACCGCGTTCGATTGCGATGCGGTTGGAGGCCCGCAGTGCGTGATACAGCACCGTATAGAAGTAGATGTTGGTGAAGTCGATACCTTCTTCAGAGCCGTATAAGATGCGCTCGCGAGCGAGGTAGCCGTGCAGGTTCATCTGCCCGAGCCCGATCGCGTGAGAATCGTTGTTGCCCTGCTCAATCGAGGGCACCGAGGTGATGTGGGTTTGGTCGCTGACCGAGGTCAGCGCGCGGATCGCCACCTCGATCGTCTGGGCGAAGTCCGGCGAGTCCATCGTCTTGGCGATGTTCAGCGAACCCAGGTTGCACGAAATGTCTTTGCCCACTTTGGCATACGACAAGTCGTCGTTGAACAACGACGGCGTGGACACCTGCAGGATCTCCGAGCACAGGTTCGAATGGGTGATCTTGCCCTCGATCGGGTTGGCCCGGTTCACCGTGTCCTCGAACATGATGTACGGATAGCCGGACTCGAACTGCAGCTCGGCCAGTGTCTGGAAGAACTCGCGCGCCTTGATCTTCGTCTTGCGGATGCGCGCGTCGTCGACCATCTCGTAGTACTTCTCGGTGATCGAGATGTCGGCGAACGGAACGCCGTAGACCCGCTCGACGTCGTACGGCGAGAACAGGTACATGTCCTCGTTGTTCTTGGCCAGCTCGAAGGTGATGTCGGGGATCACCACGCCCAGGCTCAGCGTCTTGATCCGGATCTTCTCGTCGGCGTTCTCGCGCTTGGTGTCCAGGAAGCGGTAGATGTCGGGGTGGTGCGCCTGCAGGTACACCGCGCCGGCACCTTGGCGCGCCCCCAGCTGGTTGGCGTAGGAGAACGAGTCCTCGAGCAGCTTCATGATCGGGATGACGCCCGACGACTGGTTTTCGATGTTCTTGATGGGCGCGCCGTGCTCACGAATGTTGCTCAGCAGCAAGGCAACTCCCCCGCCGCGCTTCGACAGCTGCAGCGCGGAGTTGATCGATCGCCCGATCGACTCCATGTTGTCCTCGATGCGCAGCAAGAAGCAGCTCACCGGTTCGCCGCGCTGCTTCTTGCCCGAGTTGAGGAATGTCGGCGTAGCCGGCTGGAACCGGCCGTCGATGATCTCATCGACCAGCTTCTCGGCCAGCGTGGTGTCACCGGAGGCCAGCGTCAGCGCCACCATCACGACACGATCCTCGAACCGCTCCAGGTAACGCTTGCCGTCGAAAGTCTTCAGCGTGTACGAGGTGTAGTACTTGAACGCGCCAAGGAACGTCGGGAAGCGAAACTTCTTGGCGTAGGCCCGGTCGAGCAGCGTCTTGACGAAGTTGCGCGAGTACTGGTCGAGCACCTCACGCTCGTAGTAGTTCTCCTTGATCAGGTAGTCGAGCTTCTCGTCCTGATTGTGGAAGAACACCGTGTTCTGGTTGACGTGCTCCAGGAAGTACTGGTGCGCGGCCTGGACGTCCTTGTCGAACTGGATCTTGCCGTCCGCGTCATACAGATTCAGCATCGCGTTGAGCGCGTGATAGTCCGTCTCCCCCGGCAACGCGTGGGCTCCGGTGGTTACAGGCTCTGCAGCTGTGACGGTAGGTGGCACGTCTCGTCCTTCCAAAAGTCAGCCAGTCCCGCGCGGACGGCTTCCACGTCGTCGGGTGTTCCCATGAGTTCAAAGCGATAGAGATATGGCACGCCGCATTTGCGGGACACGACATTGCCCGCGTAGGCGAACTCCGTGCCGAAGTTGTTGTTGCCCGCGGCGATGACGCCGCGGATCAACGCACGGTTGTGCTCGTTGTTCAAAAAGGCGATGACCTGTTTGGGGACGTAGCCACCGTTGTTGATGTCCGGGGTTGCCCGGCCGCCGCCGTAGGTGGGCAGTATCAAGACATACGGTTCGTCGACCTCGATGCGCCCGTGTAGCGGTATCCGCGTGGCGGGAACACCCAGCTTCTGCACGAAGCGGTGGGTGTTCTCCGACACCGAAGAGAAATAGACCAGGTTGCGCGACTGCACCGCAACCTCCTTACTCGTCGTCTACCCGCTAGGCGCTGAGCGCCGCTCCTGCGAGTGCCTTGATGCGGTCGGGACGGAAGCCCGACCAATGGTCGTTCCCAGCCACCACCACGGGGGCCTGGAGATAGCCCAGCGCCATCACGTAGTCCCGCGCCTCGGAGTCCAGGCTGATGTCGATCGAGTCATAGGCGAGACCCTGTTTGTCCAGAGCTTTGTAAGTCGCGCTGCACTGGACACACGCCGGCTTGGTGTACACGGTGATGCTCATAGAATGCCGCTCCTTCGCGGATGGACTGATCTTTGGACTGGCAACTGCTTGGGGTAGTACGTCTGCGCTACATTCAGCGCTCCGCCAAGCCCCGTGATTCCCGTGGAGCGGCTGTCGGCTCGAAGTCTCGCTTCGACGTGTTCCAGCCATTTCGGGAAGGTCCACCAAGGCCCGGTCAGCTTGGTGATCCTGGGATCTGTCGGCCTTCGAAACACTACACCTAGTGGCCGACAAGAACTCGAGATACAAGATGTTCTGAATAACAATTCTGAAATTCCCTGGTCGTAAGGCCCGACGTGGACATCCATACGGCGTGTCGCACGTCACAAGTCGCGTCGCGGCGAATCATGCGCATTGGTTTACCACCGGGCACTGACATCGCCCCGTCCGCGACCGTCACGAGCCCTCACTAGCAAAGCCGCCAGCAGCGGCTGGCGGCTTTGACTATGTAGTTGGCCCAACCGTGCTGGTCGCCCGGCACACGGCTTGTCGGATACGGCTAAATTCAGCTGACTTCGGCGACGAGCTTGCCGACGACGTCACGCACATTCTCGACCAGTTCGGCGTGCTCGGCGGGCGCCTTGCCTTCCAGGGCCCGGAACGGCACCGAGAGCTTGATCGTCTCGACCACCTGGGCGCCGGCGATCCCGAAGGACTTGCGGGTGTCGTCGTGTGCCCACACCCCGCCGTACTGGCCGAACGATCCGCCGATCACCGCCAACGGCTTGCCCTTCAGGGCGCCGTCGCCGAACGGGCGGGAGAGCCAGTCGATCGCGTTCTTGATGACGGCCGGGTAGCTGCCGTTGTATTCCGGGGTGACCACCAGGGCAGCGTCCGCCTCGGCCGCCGCGGCACGCAGCGCATTCACCGCGGCCAGCGGCGGGGCGTCGGTGTTCATGACGTCGTCGATTTCCTCGTTATAGAACGGCACGTCCGCCAGGCCCTCGAAGACGGTCACGGCGACGCCGTCCGGAGCCACGTCTACCGCCAGCTCGGCAATATTGCGGTTGAGCGACGCCGCGCGCAGGCTCCCCACCAACGCCAATACTTTGATCTCTGCCACTGTTCCGTCCCTTCGCTTACTGGTCTACATCCTTGCACGCTACAAACGGACTGTAGTCCGTTTTATTCCCGCCGCGCTACAGTGCAACGGTGAGCGGAGTCGAGCGGTTGGGCGAGTTGCCCGTTTCTGCTGCACAGGAGCTCCCGCACGAACGCGGCGACGCCGCCCGCAACCGAGCGCTGTTGTTAGAGGCGGCCCGCAACCTGGTCGACAAGCGCGGCGCGGACGCCGTCACCATGGACGCCATCGCGGCGGAGGCCGGCGTCGGCAAGGGCACGGTGTTCCGCCGCTTCGGCAGCCGGGCCGGCCTGATGATGGTGCTGCTCGACGAGGACGAACGGGCCAGTCAGCAGGCCTTCCTGTTCGGGCCGCCGCCGCTGGGTCCCGAGGCGCCGCCGATGGATCGGTTGGTGGCCTTCGGCCGGGAGCGGCTGTGCTTCGTCCATCACCACCACGCGCTGCTGTCGGCGGCCAAGGGCGATCCGCAGACCCGTCATGTCGGGGCGGCCGCGGTACAGCGCACCCATGTGCGGGTGCTGTTGGCGGCCGCAAAAACCACCGGAGATCTCGACGTTCAGACCGACGCGCTGCTGGCCCTGCTCGACGTCGACTACGTCGAGCATCAACTCGACTTCGGCGGCCACACCCTCGAGAGCCTGGGCGATGCGTGGGAAAGCCTGGCGCGCAAGCTGTGTGGACGGTGATCGACGGCCGCCTATGCCGACATCGCGTTGGGTCCTGCACGTCGACCTCGACCAGTTCCTGGCCTCGGTCGAACTGCAGCGCCACCCGGAGCTAGCCGGATTGCCGGTGATCGTCGGCGGCAGCGGCGATCCCACCGAACCGCGCAAGGTCGTCACGTGCGCGTCGTATGAAGCCCGCGAGTTCGGGGTGCACGCGGGCATGCCGTTGCGCACCGCTGCCCGACGCTGCCCCGGCGCCACCTTCCTGCCGTCGGACCCGGCGGCCTACGACGCGGCATCCGATCGGGTCATGGGGTTGTTGCGGGATGTGGGATATCCCGTCGAGGTGTGGGGCTGGGACGAAGCGTATGTCGCTGTGACAGAGGCCGATCCGATCGACGTCGCCGAACAGATCCGCGCCGTCGTCCTCTCCGAAACCGGGCTGTCCTGTTCGATCGGCATCAGCGACAACAAGCAGCGCGCCAAGGTGGCCACGGGCTTCGCCAAACCAGCGGGCATCTTCGTCCTCACCGACGCGAACTGGATGGACGTGATGGCCGACCGTCCGGTCGATGCCTTATGGGGAGTGGGCCCCAAGACGACGAAAAAGCTTGCCGCCCTAAGCATCACCACCGTGCGAGAGCTTGCCCATAGCGATGCGGAGCTACTCACGTCCGCGTTCGGCCCGCGCACCGGCCTGTGGCTGCTGCTGCTCGCCAAGGGAGGCGGCGACGAGAACGTCAGCGCCGAGCCGTGGATTCCCCGCTCGCGCAGCCACGTCGTCACCTTCCCGCGCGACCTCACCGATCGGTCCGAAATGGACTCGGCCGTAACGGAATTGGCGACACGAGCGCTCGACGATGTGGTGGCGTCGGCTCGAATCGTCACCCGGGTGGCGGTGACCGTGCGCACCGCGACGTTTCATACCCGCACCAAAATCCGCAAGCTGGCGGCACCCACCACCGATCCCGACGTCATCGTCGCCGCCGCCCTGCGCGTCCTGATCCTGTTCGACCTCGACCGCCCGGTGCGGCTACTCGGGGTGCGACTCGAATTGGCCATGCCGCAGTAGCGGTGCCGGGCTGGGCCGCAGTGCGCGCGTGAATATCACGTTCACCTGGCGCATCACCACGCTGTAGGGCCACCACGCCAGCCGTTTGAACGCATACAGCGCCCGGATGTCCTGCGAGGTGTAGATCAAATACCGATTCTTGTGCACCCCCGCCAAAATCTTGTCGGCCGCCGTTTCGGGCGATACGGCATGATGCCCGAAGCGGTCCACCCAGCGGCTCACCGTGGGATCCTCGCGGTCGACGCCGGCGATCTCGATCGTCTTGACCAGCGGCGTCTCCACCGCGCCCGGCACCACCACCGACACCCCGATGCGGTGCCGGGCCAGGTCGAAGCGCAGCACCTCGGAAAGGCCGCGTAATCCGTATTTACTGGCGCTGTATGCCGCATGCCAGGGCAGCCCGACCAGTCCGGCCGCCGACGACACATTGACCAACCGCCCACCACGACCGGCGGCCATCATCGGCGGGACGAACGTCTCGATAACGTGGATGGGCCCCATCAGGTTGATTGCGATCACCTTGCTCCACTGCTCGTGGCTCAGTCGGTCGACGGTTCCCCACGCCGACACCCCGGCGATATTCATCACGACGTCCATGCTGGGGTGCCTCGCGTGGATATCCGCGGCAAAGGCCGCGACCTGGTCATAGTCGGCGATATCGAGCACGCGGTGCTCGGCCACGTGCACGCCCAGCGCGCGGGCGTCGGCCACCGTCTGCGCCAAGCCGTCCGCGTCGCGGTCCGTCAAAAACAACTCGGCGCCGTATGCCGCGAGCCGCAATGCGGTGGCGCGGCCGATGCCGCTGGCCGCACCGGTGACAAAGCACCGCTTCCCCGCGAAGTACTGCCAGGCTGCCCTCTGCCCCATGGCGTTGACGATACCGGCGGTAACAGCCAGTGACCGCTAGCCGCCGCCACCCCATAGCGCGCTCAGCCACAACTGCTCGAGAAGACGGACGCGTCGGTCCAGGTCGTCGACGTCACCGACGAAGATCGGGTCGCCGGTCAGCATCAGGGAAGTGGTCCCAATCAGGGTCCGGAC
This sequence comes from Mycobacterium numidiamassiliense, assembly GCF_900157365.1. Lineage (GTDB taxonomy): Bacteria > Actinomycetota > Actinomycetes > Mycobacteriales > Mycobacteriaceae > Mycobacterium > Mycobacterium numidiamassiliense. The sequence goes on from NZ_FUEZ01000003.1 coordinate 244,027, forward strand.
CAGTGTCGGGATGTCGTCGCTGATCGGGTTCGCGGTTCCGGCCGCCAGTTCCGCCTCGACGACGCCGACGATATCGCGCAACACCACCTCGAACTGCTGTCCGAGGATGTCGCGGATCTCGGCGTCGGTATGGCGGGCGGCGTTGCAGGCCGTCATCACCGGGTCGTTGTGCACGTATACCGCGGCGGCACTGCGCACCATGCGCTTGGCGAACTGTTCCGGTGACTCGCCGGGCTGCCGGGGGGCGAAGTATTGCGTGAGCTCTTCGAGCTCTTCGGTGGCCTCGGCCATGATCTGCGCCAGCACCGCGTACTTCGAGTCGAAATAGAAGTAGAAGCCCGATCGGGCGACGCCGGCGCGCTGGCTGATCGAGCTGACCGACAGCTCGCCGAACGGTTTTTCCTCCAGCAGCTCACGCACCGCCGTCATGATGGCTTGTCGATGTTTGTCACCGCGCCGCCTGGTGGCCGGCTCGCCCGGTCCAGGATTCACGGCCTCGCTACTCACACCCCGACCTTGCACCACGCCACAGGAAAAGCAAACTTGACAGCCGTCAAGTTCGTGACCAAGGATGAATAATTTAGTGACAGCGGTCACCTGGCCGGGGTCCGCAAGCAGCGCAAAGGAGCGTCAATGGTCGCGACCATCAGCACCCCGCACTACCTGCTCGACCAGGCGCGGCGCCGGTTCACGCCGTCGTTCAACAATTTTCCTGGCATGGGCGTGGTGGAACGCAAGCTGCTGAATCACCAATTCCCGGAGCGCAAGCTCGCTGACCCGCCGCCGGGCAGCGGACTGAAAACGGCCGTGGGTGACGCGGGGCTGCCGGTCATCGGGCACATCATCGAAATGATGCGCGGTGGCCCCGACTATGTGAAATTCCTGTACGAGACCAAAGGCCCTGTGGTGTTCGGCGATTCACCGGTACTCCCCGGCATCGCCGCGCTGGGCCCGGACGCCGCGCAGGTCGTCTACTCCAACCGCAACAAGGACTACTCGCAGCAGGGCTGGGTCCCGGTGATCGGGCCGTTCTTCCACCGCGGCCTGATGCTGCTGGACTTCGAAGAACACATGTTCCACCGGCGGATCATGCAAGAGGCCTTCGTCCGGTCCCGGCTGGTCAGCTACGTCGAGCAGATGGACCAGGTGGTCTCGAAGACGATCGCCAACGACTGGGTGCCCAACGACGCGCGCTTCCTGCTCTACCCCGCGATGAAGGAGCTGACGCTCGACATCGCCTCGATGGTGTTCATGGGCCACGAGCCGGGCACCGACCACGACCTGGTGACCAAGGTCAATAACGCGTTCGCCATCACCACCCGCGCCGGCAACGCGATCATTCGCACCCCGGTGCCGCCGTTTACCTGGTGGCGGGGCCTCAAGGCGCGCGAACTGCTGGAGAACTACTTCCGCGAGCGGGTCCAGGAACAACGCGCCAACCCGGGCACCGACCTGCTGTCGGTGTTGTGCCAGACCGAGGACGAGGACGGCAACACGTTCTCCGACGAAGACATCGTCAACCACATGATCTTCCTGATGATGGCCGCCCACGACACCTCGACGTCGACGGTGACGACCATGGCCTACAACCTGGCCGGCCACCCCGAGTGGCAGCAGCGTTGCCGCGAGGAATCCGACCGCCTTGGCGACGGCCCGCTCGACATCGACGCGCTGGAGAAGCTGGAATCGCTGGATCTGGTGATGAACGAGTCGATCCGGCTGGTGACGCCGGTGCAGTGGGCCATGCGGCAGACGGTGCGCGACACCGACCTGCTGGGCTACTACATCCCCAAGGGCACCAACGTCATCGCCTACCCGGGAATGAATCACCGGCTACCCGAATTGTGGACGGACCCAATGAAATTCGACCCGGAACGATTCACCGAGCCGCGCAATGAGCACAAGCGACACCGCTACGCGTTCACACCGTTCGGCGGGGGCGCCCACAAGTGCATCGGGATGGTGTTCGGGCAGCTGGAGATCAAGACGATCCTGCACCGGTTGCTGCGCAAGTATCGGCTCGAGCCGCCCCGCCCAGGCTACAAGTGCGAGTGGGACTATGGCGGCATGCCGGTGCCGAAGGACGGCATGCCGATTGTGCTGCGCCCACTGTGATTTCGCGCCGGCTAGGCGGCCTTTTGCTCGCCTTCTAGCCGGTTAGCGCACGCGATCAGCGCGCGCAGCGCCGACTGCGTCGGGTCGTCACCCAAGCCCATGGCCCACTCGGTACGGATGCCGTTGGTGCCGCAGATGAAGGTGGCGACGGAATCGCCCGAGCGCATTTGGTGGAACTTCACTGTCTCCAAGGTGATCCCACGCTCGTGCAGCATCGCGGTGAGCGCAGCGACGGGTCCGCTGGCGGCCGCGGTCGAGGTGCTGATGCGATCGCCGACGGCGATCACGGCCCGGAAATTGCTGGCCTGCGGGCCGAGGCGCCGCGCGGACGGCTCGGGATCGGTGCACTGCCAATGGCCCAGCCGCAGGGGGCCGGGGCCGTGACCGTACGTCGCGACGAAGCTGGCCCAGGACATGGCCTCGGCGCGCTCACGCAGACCGCGGGGCAACGAAACGCCGAAGTGAGCTGCGAACCACGCGTTGGCCCCGTACTCGCGCGCGGGGACGCGACTGGAGTCCAGCGCGCACATCGAGCGAGGCCCGGAAAGAGTTTGGGATAGAGGCACGGTATCGGTCTTCTCTGCTCAGAGGGAGCGACCGACGGTAGTAGCTTCCGACCCACAGCGGGGGGTCGGTCTGGGATCAGACCCCGCTGCGGGTACTGGCTACTACGGCACTCAGAAGACGCATGATCGCCGACACTAGACGCCCCGCGCCCCGAGTGCAAATTCCTTTGGGAGGCGCCGCCGGTATCCCGTATCCGAAGCCTCGTTACGTCCTGTTTGCTTTCGTCGAATAGCGGCTATTCGACGCGTGCTAGTAGCAACGACGCCTAGCATCCGCCGATGAATAGAGGACGATCATGAAGGGGAAGTTCGGGCCGAAAACCCTTAAGACTGTCGCAGCCGCCGCCGGAATTACCGCGATGGTGCTGCTACCGACCGGTTGTGCGACCGCTGCTGGCGGCGGTGGTGGTGCGGGCATCGGTACCGGCGGTCTTGGCGGCAGTACCGGTGGCCTCGTCGGTGGGATCACGGGCGCACTCGGCCTCTAATCGGGCAACAGCAGTTGGCCCGCCGGGACTCTCGTTCCCGGCGGGCCAACTGCTTTTCGTTATTCCGTCGAGCAGACGACGGGCCGGCGGCCTTGGCCTCGCCACAGGCATCGCCCACCCGCCTCGAATCACCGTGAAATGCAGACGGACTCGTCGATTCATCGATCGCGCCGGGCGACAGATTTCGGTGAGGAGATCCCGACGGATATCTGCTCGAGGAGATGGACAATTCGTCGGCATGTTTGGACTCATTCAATTTCGCTTCGGGTCCGGTTCAATCGGGCTTGAACGTAATAGTCGTACACGAGTCCAATAGCTCACCGGCGAAAGGTAGGGCCGATGAACGCACGGAGCAAGAAGGTATTGGCGACGACGGGCGCAGCGTTAATCGCCGCGTTCCTGCCGGCGGGATGTGGTTTTGAGGCCGTCCCCGGCCTCATTGGCGGTGCTGCCATCGGCACGGGGGCCGGAACTGCCCCAGCTGCCGGCGTTCCCGCTGCGGCCGCTGCAGCCGCCGCGTCCGCAGCGGGAAAGTAATGCGGTTATCGCACTACCGCGTCACTTAACCGGTTTCACCCGCTCGAACCCGGCAACTGCGCGCGGTTTAGCGCAAATTTCTCGGCAGTCCGGTGCCCGCAGCGCGTCATCCGCGATAGCCAATTTGACCGAGCTTTCGGGCTCATTCAATTTTGCTTCGCGTGGGGTTCTTCCAGCCGGCGCGCAGCCGATGCACACTAGTTCAATAGGATCGCCGACGAAAGACGCGTCCCATGAACGCACGGAGCAAGAAGGTACTGATCACGCTGTTCGCAGCGTCCATCACGGTGATGCTGCCGGCGGGATGCGGTTTTGAGGCCGTCCCCGGCATCATCGGCGGCGGAGCCGTCGGCCCGATGGCCGGTGCTGGCAGCGCCGGCGGTGCCGGCGGTGCTGCTGGAAGCGCCGGCGGCATGGGCCGAGGCGGTGTCCCCGCCGGCTCGGTTGCGGGCGCGGGCGGCATTCTTCCGACGCTGCCGTAGCGGCCATAACGTCGCCGTCGCCGTCGCGAGCGTCGGCTCCCTTCTACCCGCAACAGCTAACCCACAACAGCAGGCGGGTCGACGCCTCAGCTCAATCCATTGGCCCCGGTGATGGGCGTAGGGATCCAGATGATCGACAATTCGCCCGCGTTTTCGGCCTCATTCACTCGTGCTTCTCGTGCGGTTCAGCCTGGCTTGAGCGAAATAGCTGTACACAAGTGCAGCAACGAGTATTAGTTGCGCACCAGTGCACAGACTCATAGGCGAAAGGCACGTTCTGTGAACGCACGGACCAAGAAGGTACTGATAACGGCGGCCGTAGCGCTCGCCTTCGTGACACTACCGACGGGATGTACGGTCGTTGCCAGTACCGCCGGACTCGGCGGCGCTGCCGGCGCTGGCGTCACCGGCACCGGTGCCGGCGCCGGCGCAGCCGGTGGCGGCGCTGTCGGTGGCGTCATCCCCCCCGCCACGCTCCCCTGACACGCTAAATCGCATCGCTGGACATCGTCATCGTCGAACCTGTGTTATCCGTTCTGACCCGGCGAGGGATTGAGCCGCAGATAGGCCTGGATCGTCGTTCCGGTGGTCGCTGTATGGGTCCGCACCAGGTCCGATATCGCATTGACCAGAAACAACCCGCGGCTGGCCGGGCCGGTCGGGCCCGGGTCCAGCCGTCCCACCAGTGGATCATCCAAGCGCCCGCTGTCGCGCGCTTCACACACCAGATGCTCGTCGTGCCGCCAGAAGGCCAGCCGGCACGCGCCGTCGGTGTACATCAGGCTGTTGGTGGCCAGCTCGGTGGCGATCAATTGCAGATCGTCGATGCCGTCCTGGGACAGTCCGACCCAGTCGCCGTAGTTGACTGCGAATGAGCGGGCCGGACGCAGGTCGGTGGATTGCCTGACCGTGTAGGTGACCGCACCCGGATTGACGGGCAGCGGCTGGTTGCAGTTCGCCAGAATGTCGTCCGGCGCGTACTCGTCGCTGGGCTGCAACGCGCCGCATTTCCACACGAGAGGATGGGTCGCACGCGCACCGGCCAGCACGTCGTCTTCCAGCCTGCCCGCATCGTAGAGACACAACGCCGTTAGCTGACGGCCCGCGAAAACCCCGTTGAGCAGCGCTTCGTGTTGCAAGCACGCCGGAATTTCTGCCGCGGTACGGCCGGGCCAAACGACTTGGCTGACGATCCGCACCCGTCGGTCCGGGTGTTCTTCAGCGAACGAGCCTTCCAGCGCCAGGAACCGGGTCGGGTTGCGAGCCACGTCAGCGCTGTCCGCCAGCTGCAGCCCGGCCGGCAATCCGCCGCCGGCACCGACTAGCGAGCCGCGCAGCAACTCCAGATTCTCGCCCGGCACCGCGACCAGCACCGCCTCGTCCATCGATAGACCGTCGTCGACGAAGGCGACCACAGAATCGAGGAACTCCCGCTGTGAGTGGTAGAGGAGCGCGGAATGAACGAAGCCTTGATGCTCGTTTCCCGTGCCCCTGACCATTCGCTCGCCCTTGCTGTCCGTCACCAATGCCAACTCCCCGCCAGCCCCTGCCGGAACTGCCCATCCGCACTACGTAAATCCGTGTCCCCCCAGTTACCCCAGTACCCCGCACGGGCGTTCGCTACGCAGTTGACACGTCACAAACCGGCCTCGCTCGACCAGGCTGCGGCCTACAACCACCACGAAGCCGCGGCATCGAGGTGACGACGGACGCGGTAGCGCGCCAAACTGTCGTCACCGATGGATATCGCCTCGAGAATTCGAAGGTGGGCATGCTCGACGGCGACGGCGTCGTCCCAGGTGGGAAGCGCCTGCTCGGTACTGGTCCAATGGCGCCGGAACAACTCGACGATGATCCGCAAGAACAGATCCAGCAGTGCGTTGCCGGCCAGCTGCGCCAGTCCGAAGTGGAACCGAAATTCCTCGATTGTGGCCTTACGCACATCGTCGGCGGTACGGGGGCGTTCGTCTCGCGCGACTCGCTGGGTTTCGACGAACGCCGTCACATCAGAATCGGCGCGACGCATGACCACTTTGGCGACGTTGTCGATCTCGATGGCGTCCCGGACGCTGCGCAGGTCGTCGCGGCTCGGCCTGCGGTACTGGAGGTAGAGCGCGATCGTATCGATGCTGGCTTGCGCGTGCGGTTCCGTGACGACCAGCCCACCTCCTGGCCCGCGGCGCATCTGCGCGATCGAATGGTATTCGAGCAGCCGCACCGCTTCGCGTAACACCGCGCGGCTCACCCGATAGCGCTCTAACAAGGCCGTCTCGGTTCCGAAGATCGAGCCGATCTGCCAACCGCGGGCGGCGATCTCGTCGCCGATATTGGCCGCCAGTACCTCAGCCAACTTGCCCGGAGATCGGACCTGGCTGGCCGACGCGCGTGCGGCGCGGCTCGCCGGACCGGCCCGGCTGCCGCCCCGCGGCTCGGCACCGGGGTGATGGTCCTGCAGCCAAGCCGTCACCGCTTCCACATGCCGCTCGGACAGCGTCTTGGCCCGCGCGGAATCGCCCGCCGTCACGGCGGCAACCATCTCGGAATGGTCGATGTGCATGTAGTCGAGCGCCTCGACGGCCTCGCGGGGCGAGTCGGTTCGCGATTGCAGGGCGTACCGAGTGGTGAGCCGCATTAACACGTCGATAAATATTTGCAGGACAGGGTTTTTCGATTGCTCCGCGAGCGCGATGTGGAAGTCGTCGCGCGGCGCCGGTAGTCCGGGCCTCCACTGCTCCTCGGCGCGCAGCACGGCTCGTAGCCGGTCGATGCCGGATTCGTCGATTCGTTCGGCCGCCAGGGATGCCGCCAGGGGCTCGAGCACCAGGCGCGCGTTGAGCAGGTCGGAAAGCGTCGTGCCCAGGTACTCGAGATAGATGACAATGGCCCGGGTCGCCGGGCCCGCGTTCGGCTCGCAGATCAGCAACCCACCGTTGGGGCCACGCCGCATCCGGGCCACCTGATGGTGCTCGACCAGGCGAACGGCTTCTCGCAGCACCGACCGGCTCACGGAAAAGTGTTGCTGCAGAAAGCGTTCGGAGCCAAGCGATGCCCCGATGGGCCAGCCGCGCCGGACGATGTCGGCTTCGATATCGCGGGCAATCGTGGAAGCGAGTTTCGTCGCGCGCCCGCCGTCCGGGTCGGTACTCATGCCGGACTCGATCAGGCCCGTCTCAACACGTGAGCAGCATGCATCCCGCGACCGGACCACCGCCGACGGAGACCACGCCAACCTCGGGTCGCTGTAACACCTGCCGCTCCCCCGCGTCGCCGCGCAGCTGCAAACATCCCTCGTGCAGCGCCCAGTAGCCGTGCATGCGACCCGCCGATAGCTGCCCCCCATAGGTATTCAGCGGCAGCACACCGTCGCGGGCGATCCGCACGCCGCCCTCGACGAACGGCCCGGCCTCGCCGTCGCCGCAGATCCCCAGGGCTTCCAGCCAGGCCAGGGTGAGATAGGTGAAGCCGTCGTACAATTCGGCGACGCCGAGGTCGGCGGGCTTCAACTCGGTGCGCGACCACATCTGCGCCGTGGCATCCGACATCGCCATCTTCGGGTAGTCGTCGCGGTGGAACCAGCCGCCGGCGCCGTCGGATCCACCGATCGCCTCCACCCGGACGGCGCGGTGCGGGCAGTCGGGGCCGTAGTCCGCATGCGACACCACGACGGCGATCGAACCGTCGATGGGCACATCGCAGTCCAGCAACCCGAACGGCGTCGACACCAGGCGCGCGCCCAGGTAATCGGCCATGGTCATCGGTTCCCGGTACACCGCAAGGGGATTCAGCGCGGCGTTACGCCGGCCGTTGAGGGCGAGCCAGCCCAACTGCTCCTTGGTTGTTCCATACAGCTCCATATGCCGACGACAATTCAGCGCTAGCCAGTTCGCCGCCGAATAGGCTTGGGCCGCAACCAGATCGTTGACGTCGTCCATGGCCCCGACGGCAGGCTTCGCTTCGCCTTCGGGAGTCTCGAACATCCGGGCAAGCGGCGGGGCGGGCGCGTCCTCTTCCTGCTTGACCGGCACGGTGCCCCCGAGCATCTGAATCGTCCGATAGACCACCACGTGATGAGCGCGCCCCTCGGAGACCGCGCGGCAGGCCGACATCACCGGGCTCAGCAGTCCACCGGTGCCGAAGCCGGAACCGCAATCGGCCGCTTCGATCTGAAGTTCGGCGTTGACCTCCGCGGCGGGGGTGTCACCCAGGGTCGCGATGCCATCGACGTCGGTGGGCATCAGGCCGGCGTCGGAGATGGCAGCCCGCACGGCCTCCATGGTGAGGTCGCGGCCCGGTATGCCGGTGCGTCGGCCGATCCGCGAGATACCGACGCCCGACAAGATCGCGTCTTTTTCGAAATACGTCATCTGCACCGCCCGTAGACCGTCGCACTCAAGGACGAATAGAGTGTACTGTATTCGTCGTGCCAGCCGAGTCGACGTCGCCGCTGCTCGTCGAGTATTGCGACGATTGCGATCGTTGGGTGCATCCCGCGGCCGGCGAATGCCGCACCTGCGGCGGCCGGCTGGTCGCCCGGCCGGTCTCCGGACGTGGCACCGTGTTCACCTACACGGTCAACCACCATCCCTATAACCCGGAAATCCCGGTTCCCTACGTGATCGCCATCGTCGAGCTCGCCGAACAAAGTGGCCTGCGCGTGGCGGCCAATATCGTTGACTGCGAACCCGATTCGGTGACCTGCGGGATGGCCGTCGATATCCGGCCGGACAAGGGCGCCGGCGGGGCACCGCTGTTCGCACCGGCCAGCAACTGATCAGCGCTTGCGCGCAGTCACCAGCAGGTATTCCCACTCCATCGTCGACGACCCGGCCAGGTGGCGGTCGCCGAGTTCGGCCAGCTGCGAGTCCAACGCCTCGACCCGAGCGGCGTCCTCGGCGATACCCCGGTAGGCGGCGATTGTCGGCCCGTAATTCGCTTTGAAGAAGTCACGGAAAGCCGCACCATCGGCGAAGTGGTCGATCCGCAACGCCGCGCGCTCGGCGGTGAACTCGGTGATCCGATCCCCCAGCAAGGTCCGCACATGGTCGGCGCTGCCCCACAGCGTCGCGGGCTGGGCACCCGGCGGCGTCGGCACGTAGGGCTTCATCGTCGCGAACATCTGACCGATGAAGCCCTCCGGTGTCCAGTTGAGCAGCCCGATCACACCGCCGGGCCGGCAGACTCGGACCAGCTCGTCGGCCACGGGCTGGTGATGCGGCACGAACATCACGCCGACGCACGAAAGCACGGCGTCGAATTCGCCACTGCGACAGGGCAATGCCTCGGCATTGGCTTCCAGCCACCGCAGGTTGATACCGCGGGCCCGGGCGATCGCCTCGCCGCGTGCGAGCAGGTCCGGGCATAGGTCGCTGGCCACTACCTCGGCGCCGCGCAGCGCGGCCGGTAGCGCCGCATTGCCGGTCCCGGCCGCCACGTCGAGCACCCGCTCGCCCGCGTCGATTCCGCACGCCCGCACCAGCGCCGGCCCGAGCGGTGCCACCAGCTCGGCCGCAACGGTGCCGTAGTCCCCCAACGCCCATAGCGCGCGATGCGTGCCTTCGTAGGCGCGCCCGGTTTCAGTTGCTGCGGTCATGATGTCGTCCCTTTCTGGTCATTTCCCACCATCGTTGGTTCGCTGCTGTACCGATTCCAGTGGCAGATCTGAATCGACCGCAGTTCACAATCTGTACTAGCCACTTCCCCTGTTGAGAGCGTCTACTGGACACAGTGAAAGGACTGTCGTGATGCCCGAGAAGTCGAAGTATGGCCAGTTTTGTCCGGTGGCAAAGGCGATGGAACTGCTCGACGAGCGCTGGACGCTGCTGGTCGTACGCGAGTTGCTGGCGGGCAGCGCGCACTTCAACGACCTGCGCCGCGGGGTGCCGAAGATGTCGCCGGCGTTGTTGTCGAAGCGATTGAAATCGTTGAGCCGGGCCGGTGTTATCGAGCGCACCGACGTCGACGGGCGCTCCTCGTATGCGCTGACGCCCTGCGGCCGGGAGCTCGCGCCAGTGGTGGAAGCGCTGGGTCAGTGGGGAGTTCGCTGGATGCCCGAGATCGGCGACGACGACCTCGACCCGCATCTGCTGATGTGGGATATCCATCGTTCGATTCCCATCGACGCGTGGCCGCGGACACGCACGGTCGTGGCCTTCACGCTGAGCGGAGTAGCCGCGAAGGCGTCTCGCTGGTGGCTCATGGTCTCCGAAGGAGCTTCGGACGTCTGCGATTTCGACCCGGGTTACGACGTGGCCGCGACGGTCGAGACCAGCCTGCGCACGCTGATCGAATTGTGGCGGGGAGACATCTCGTGGTCGCGCGCCATGCTCAACGGCGCCGTGACGATCACGGGCGGCGCGGACGCGCGCCGGGCCGTACCGGGCTGGATCGGCCAATCACGGATGGCGGCCGTCCCGCGCCCGGCGTGACGGCAAGTTAGTTGATCAGCGGGTCGCGGGGCATGCCGAGGATGCGCTCGGCGATCTGATTGCGGGTGACCTCCGAGGTGCCACCGGCGATCGACATGCCACGGGCACCCATGATCATCCGGCCCGCCAACGCGCCGGGCCCCTCGGTGAGCGCGACCTCCGGCCCCAGCAAGGCCGCCGAGATCGCCGCCCCGTCCACCATGTGTTCGGCCAACTTGAGTTTGGTGACGTTGCCTTCCGGGCCCGGGCCCGCCCCTTCGACGCTGCGGGCGGCGCGACGCAGGTTCAGCAGCCGCAGCGCATGGTCATCGGCGAGATAGTTTCCGACGCGAATCTTGGCTCCCGCCAACTGATCTGGCCGCTTCTTGACGAGGTCGATCAGGGCGTCCGCCAGGCCCTCGTAGAAGGAGCCGCTGCCGCCGATGCTGACACGCTCGTTGCCGAGCGTCGCACGAGCGACGGTCCATCCGGTGTTGGGTGCGCCGACGACGTCTTCGTCAGGCACAAACAGATCGTTGAAAAAGACTTCGTTGAAGTCCGAGTCGCCGGTGATCTGGCGCAGTGGCCGCACCTCGACCTCGGGCGCCTTCATGTCGACGATCACCGTGGTGATGCCGCCGTGCTTGGACGCCTCAGGATCGGTGCGCACGGTGGCCAGCCCGCGCGCGCAGTAGTGGGCCCCGCTGGTCCACACCTTCTGCCCGTTGATCGTCCAGCCACCGTCGACCCTGGTGGCGCGAGTCCTGATGGACGCCGCATCCGAGCCGGCCTCGGGCTCGGAGAACAGCTGGCACCAGATCTCGTCCTTGCGCAGCGCCTTCTCCACGAATCTTTCGATCTGCCATGGTGTTCCATGCTGGATCAGCGTCAGAATCACCCATCCGGTGATTCCGTAGTCGGGGCGCTTGATGCCGGCCGCGCGGAACTCCTCCTCGATCACGAGTTGTTCCACCGCGTCGGCCGCGCGGCCCCATGGTTTGGGCCAGTGCGGCATCACATAGCCGGTCTCGATCAGCTTCTCGCGCTGCGCCTGCTTGTCCAGGGCGGCGATCTCGGCGGCGTCGGCGTGGATCCGGGTGCGCAATTCCTCGGCCTCTGGCGGCAGGTCCAGGCTGTTCTCCCGAAAGCCGCCCGACGCGGTGCGGTCGAAGACGTCGGCGGCCGGTGCGTCGCCGCCGAACAGCGCCGAGGTCACCAGCGACCGGCGCAGATGCAGATGCGCGTCGTGCTCCCAGGTGAAGCCGATGCCGCCGTGCACCTGAATGTTGAGCTCGGCATTGCGTGCGTATGCGGGAAACGCATGCGCCGCAGCCACTGCGGCGGCCAGGCGGAACTGCGATTCGTCCTCGGATTCCGCGCGTGAGGCGTCCCACACCGCGGCCGTCGCAGACTCCGAGGCCACCAGCATGTTGGCGCAATGATGCTTCACAGCCTGGAAAGTGGCGATGGTGCGGCCGAATTGCTGCCGTACCTTGGCGTAGTCGACGGCGGCCTCGACGCAGTCGGTGGCACCGCCGACGGCCTCGGCGGCCAGCACCGTCCGTGCCCGGGCCAGCGCCGATTCCCGCGCCCCAGCCACGATGTCGTCGGGACCGACGCTCACGTTGTCCAGGCGAACGCGCCCGGAACGCCGCGTCGGGTCGAGATTCCCGGGCACCTCGACCGAGACACCGGATCGGCCGCGTTCCAGCAGCAGCACGTCGTCACCCACGGCGATCACCAGCAGCTCGGCGAGCCCGGCGCCCAGCACGATTCCGGCCTCTCCGTTGGCCACCCCGTCGGCGAGGACCACCTGGCCGTCCAGCCCGATGCCCGCGGTGAGGGTCCCGTCGATCAGGCCGGGCAGCAGTCGCGACTTCTGCTCGCCCGAGCCATCTTTGGCGATGATCGCCGAGGCGATCACCGTCGGGACGAAGGGTCCGGGGGCCACCGCGCGACCGAGCTCTTCGATCACCACGACGAGTTCGGGCAATCCGAAGCCGGACCCACCGTATTCCTCATCGACGTGCAAGCCGAGCCAGCCGAGTTCGACGATGCCCTGCCAGAAGCCGGGCCGGGCCTCGTCCGTCGCGTCCAGCAGCGATCGCGCGGCCCATCGAGCCTTCTGCGAAGTCAGGAAGCCGCGGGCAACGTCGGCGAGCTCACGGTGATCGTCGGTCAGTGCGATACCCATGCCGGCCTCCTCGCAGCGCTACCAACCCTGTGCCGGATTGGTTAGCCTGCCCCGTTCCGAGGGGGAACGGGGCGGCTGCCTAATGAGTGTACTTAATGCGAGAAGCGCCCCGGCGGGGTGTCTACTTCGGCGCGAACCGCTGTCCGGCGTCGAGTCGCAGGCATTGGCCGTTGAGCATCGGGTTGTCGATGATGGCCGCAGCCAGCTTGGCGTACTCCTCGGGCCGACCCAGGCGCTTGGGGAACGCGGCGTCCTTGGTCAATGCCGACGCGAACTCGTCCGGAATGCCCTTGGTCAACCCGGTGGCGAACAGGCTGGGCGCAATCGCCAGCACCCGGATGCCCAGCGATCCCAGGTCGCGCGCCATGGTCAGGCACATGCCCGCGATGCCCGCCTTCGCAGCGGTGTAGGCGACCTGCCCGATCTGGCCCTCGAAGGCCGCGATGGACGCGGTGTTGATGATGACGCCACGCTCCTCGTCCTCGGGTTCGTTCTTGCTCATGTGCGCCGCGGCGAGCCGGCTGATATTGAAGCTGGCAATGAGGTTGAGATCGATCACGGACTGGAAGGACTCCAGGTCGTGCGGACCGGTCTTGGTCATGGTCCGCTTGGCGATTCCGCCACCCGCGGTAGTGATGACGACATGCAGCCCGCCAAGGTCGTCGACCGCGGCCTGCAACGTCTCCTCGGTGCCAGCGAAGTCGGTGACGTCGACCGGGTAGAACTTGCCACCGATGCCCTCCGCGACCTCTTTGCCGTCGGAGCCTTCCCGGTCGAGCACCGCGACATCCGCGCCGCGCTCGTGCAGAAGTTCGGCGCTAGCACGACCCATCCCCGACGCGCCGCCGATGACGACGACCTTTTTCCCGCTAATCTCCATCCGAGCCCTCCTTGTCAGATTCTTTGTGATCTGTAACGTTACGTAGGCACGCTAGCGTGCCCGTTTCCAGGGGTTGTCGCCGAGTCATGCCAAGCTGACTTCGTGCTCCTTCTCGACGTGGCAAGCACGTCGCTTGATGTCGGCGGCACCTCGTCGCGCCTGACCAAAGTCGCCCACATCGCCGACCTGCTTCGCCGGGCCGCACCCGATGCCGATTCGGTCGCGATCATCGTGTCGTGGCTCTCCGGTGAACTGCGGCAACGCCAGATCGGCGTGGGCTGGGCGTCGCTGCGCTCCCGCCCACCGCCGGCGCAGCAGCCGACCCTGACCGTCACCGGCGTCGACGCCACCTTCGCCGAAATCGGCGCGGTAGCGGGCAAGGGGTCTGCCGCGCGGCGCGCCGAACTCGTCGCCGGGCTGTTCGCGTCGGCAACCGAGACCGAGCAGACGTTTCTGCTTGGGCTCCTCAGTGGCGAACTGCGGCAAGGCGCGTTGGCCGGGATCATGACCGACGCCGTGGCCAAGGCCGCGGGCATCCCGGCGGCCGCGGTGCAGCGCGCCGCGATGCTGGGCGGGGATCTGCCTGCGGTCGCTGTAGCTAGTTTGACGGCCGGCCTTTCCGATGGAGCGGTAGCGCTGCAGGCGTTCACGCTGCGGGTGGGCCGGCCCGTCGGCCCGATGCTGGCGCAGACCGCGACGAGTGTGGCGGACGCGCTCGAACGTCACGGCGGCACAGCGATTTTCGAAGCGAAGCTGGACGGCGCGCGGGTGCAAATCCACCGCGACGGCGACGAAGTCACGGTCTACACCCGAAGCCTTGACGACGTCACCGCCCGGCTGCCCGAGGTGGTGGAGGCGACCTTGGCGTTGCCGGTGCGCACGCTGATCGCCGACGGTGAGGCGATCGCGCTGCGGCCCGACAACCGGCCGCAGCGATTTCAGGTCACCGCGTCACGATTCGGGCGATCGGTCGATGTCGCGGCAGCACTTGCGGCCCAGCCTCTTTCGGTGTTCTTCTTCGACATCCTGCACTGCGATGGCGTCGACTTGCTCGACGCTGACACCGCCGACCGGTTGGCTGCCCTGGACGCGTTGGTGCCGGCCGCCCAACGCGTCGACCGGCTGGTCACATCCGACGCCGCGGCCGCCGCGGAATTCCTGAAGGCGACGCTGGCCGCCGGTCACGAAGGAGTCATGGCCAAGGCGCCCGCCGCGCCCTACCTCGCAGGCCGTCGCGGAGCGTCCTGGCTGAAGATCAAGCCGGTGCACACCCTCGACCTGGTGGTGCTCGCCGTCGAGTGGGGGTCGGGGCGTCGTCGCGGCAAGCTGTCCAATATTCATCTGGGTGCCCGTGATCCGTCCACCGGCGAATTCGTCATGGTGGGAAAGACTTTCAAGGGCATGACCGATGCCATGCTGGCGTGGCAGACGGCGCGGTTCACCGAGCTTGCCGTGGACGGCACCGACGGCCACGTTGTCGAACTACGACCCGAGCAGGTCGTCGAGGTGGCGCTCGACGGCGTGCAGAAATCGTCGCGGTATCCCGGCGGCGTGGCCTTGCGTTTCGCGCGGGTGCTGCGTTACCGCGACGACAAGAGCCCGGCAGAAGCGGACACCATCGACAACGTGCGTGCGCTCTACTGATTAACCCGGGCAACCGGCTGCTCGTCGTCATAGGGTTTGACCGTGACTGTGCACGACAAAGACGTCAGCTACATCCGCACCGACGACGACCTGCCGCCCGTCGCGATCATCGACCGCTCCCCCATCACCATCCGGCACAAGATCGGATTCGGGGTCATCGCCGTGATCGGTGCCGTCGCCTGGGCGGCCATCGCATTCGCTCGCGGTGAGTCGGTGAACGCGGTCTGGTTCGTGGTCGCGGCGATCTGCACCTACATCATCGGTTTCCGTTTCTATGCCCGGTTGATCGAGATGAAGATCGTTCGCCCGCGCGACGATCACGCCACTCCGGCCGAGGTGTTCGAGGACGGCAGCGACTACGTGCCCACCGACCGGCGCGTGCTGTTCGGCCATCACTTCGCCGCCATCGCCGGGGCGGGGCCGCTCGTCGGCCCGGTGTTGGCCGCCCAGATGGGCTACCTGCCCTGCAGCATCTGGATCATCGTCGGCGCGGTATTCGCCGGCGCCGTGCAGGACTACCTGGTGTTGTGGATCTCCACCCGGCGGCGGGGCCGCTCGTTGGGCCAGATGGCCCGCGACGAGCTGGGCGTCACCGGCGGCGCCGCCGCGCTGCTCGGCGCCTTCGTCATCATGGTGATCATCATCGCGGTGCTGGCGCTGGTGGTGGTCCGCGGACTGGCCCAGAGCCCCTGGGGCGTGTTCTCCATCGCCATGACCATTCCGATCGCCCTGTTCATGGGCTGCTACCTGCGGTTCCTGCGTCCCGGGCGGGTGTCGGAGGTGTCGATCATCGGCTTCGTGCTGCTCATGCTCGCCGTCGCCTCCGGCAATTGGGTTGGCGAAACATCTTGGGGCACTTCCTGGTTGAACTTGTCCGCGGTGACGGTGTCGTGGTTGATCATCATCTACGGCTTCGTGGCTTCGGTGCTTCCCGTGTGGTTGCTGCTGGCCCCGCGCGACTATTTGTCGACTTTCATGAAGGTCGGCGCCATCGCGTTGCTGGCGGTGGGCATCTGCATCGCGCACCCCGTCATGCAGGCGCCCGCGGTCTCGCGGTTCGCCTCCCGCGGCGACGGGCCGGCGTTCGCCGGCTCGCTGTTCCCGTTCCTGTTCATCACCATTGCGTGCGGCGCGCTGTCCGGTTTCCACGCGCTGATTTCGTCGGGCACGACGCCGAAGCTGCTGGAGAAGGAGAGCCAGATGCGCTTCATCGGCTACGGCGGCATGCTCACCGAGTCGTTCGTCGCCGTCATGGCACTGATCAGTGCGTGCATCCTCGACCAGCACCTGTACTTCGCCCTCAACGCCCCGGCCACCCAGACCGGCGGCACCGCCGCCACCGCCGCGCACTACGTCAATGGACTCGGCCTGTCCGGCGCACCCGCCACCGCCGAACAGCTCACTGCGGCCGCCGCAGGGGTGGGCGAAAAATCGATCGTGTCGCGCACCGGCGGTGCCCCAACCCTGGCCGTCGGCATGTCCGAGGTGCTGAACCAGGTCTTTGGCGGCGCCGGCCTCAAGGCGTTCTGGTACCACTTCGCGATCATGTTCGAGGCGCTGTTCATCCTGACTGCCGTCGATGCGGGCACCCGCGTCGCCCGCTTCATGCTCTCCGACGCGCTGGGCAATCTGGGTGGCCAGCTGACCAAGCTGCGCAACCCCAGCTGGCGGCCGGGAGTCTGGATGTGCAGCCTGGTCGTGGCCGCGGCGTGGGGCAGCATCCTGCTGATGGGTGTGACCGATCCGCTGGGCGGCATCAACACGCTCTTCCCGTTGTTCGGTATCGCCAACCAGCTGCTCGCGGCGATCGCGCTGACCGTCATCACCGTGGTCGTCATCAAGAAGGGTCTGCTGAAGTGGACGTGGATTCCGGGAATCCCGTTGCTGTGGGACCTGGCCGTCACGTTGACCGCATCGTGGCAGAAGATCTTCTCCGCGGACCCGGCCGTCGGCTACTGGACGCAACACTCGCGGTACCTGGCGGCGAAAAACGCCGGCAAGACGGCGTTCGGTTCGGCGAAGAACCCCGACCAGCTCGACGACGTCATCAGGAACACCTTCATCCAGGGCACCCTGTCGATTCTCTTCGCGCTCATCGTCATCATCGTCGTCATCGTCGCAATTGTGGTCGTGCTCAGGGCAATTCGCGGTGACGGCAGACCGCCCCTGACCGAGGACGACCCGGTGCCGTCGAAACGGTTCGCGCCGTCGGGCCTGATTTCCACCGCCGCTGAGCGCGAGGTGCAACGGCAATGGGACGGCACGCCGGACAAACTGGTCGCGCCGAAGTCCCCTGCACCGTCCTAGGATTATGCGGAATGAGAGTCGGTATCGACTTCGGCACCACACACACTGTCGTCGCATTGGTCGACCGGGGTAACTACCCGGTCGTCTCGTTCGACGGCGTGGACGCATGGCCGTCGCTGGTTGCCGCGAATACCGCCGGGGAGTTGCGATTCGGCGTGGACGCCGCCGCCGTCCGCCACGAACCGGGATGGTCGGTGCTGCGATCGATCAAACGTCTCCTCAACGAGGCCGGGCCGCAGACCGAGGTGAACCTCGCCGGTCGCGACTATCGACTCACCGACCTACTCACCGGCTTTCTGGCGCAGCTGAAAAACGATCTGCACCATCGCTCCAACGGCTCGCTCACGCCGACCGAACCGATCGAGGCGGCGATCAGCGTGCCGGCCAACGCATCGAGCGCGCAGCGGCTGTTGACGCTGGATGCCTTTGTAGCAGCGGGTTTTCATGTCGTGGCGCTGCTGAACGAGCCTTCGGCGGCCAGCCTCGAATACGCCCACCGATATCGCTCCACCATCACCGCCAAACGCGAATACGTCCTCATCTACGACCTTGGCGGCGGCACCTTCGACGCCTCGCTGCTCAAGATGACCGGACACGCGAACGAAGTCGTCATCAGCGAGGGCATCCAGCGCCTGGGCGGCGACGATTTCGACGAGGCGATCCTGCGGCTCGTGCTCGCCGGATCGCAGCCGACGGAGATGGACACCGCCGCGCGCGACCTACTCAAGGAGGAGGTCGCCGCCCGCAAGGAAGCCGTCGGGCCGCAGACGCGCCGCTTCCTGGTGGATATGTCGCCGGTAGACCGGCCGCCGTTCGCGTGCGGCGTCGACGAGGTGTATTCGGTGTGCGCGCCACTGGTCGACCCCACCATGGAGCTGCTTGATCGCATCCTGCACGACCCGGCCCGAGACGGCAGGGACGTGGCGTGGTCGGAGGTGGCGGGGATCTATGTGGTGGGCGGGGCCGGCGGTTTTCCGCTCGTCGCAAGGATGCTGCGCAGCACCTTCGGTGACAAGCGGGTGAAGCGCTCGCCATTGCCGTTCGCCGCCACGGCGATCGGCCTGGCCGTCTTCCTCGACTCGGAGGCAGATTTCGAGTTGTCCGAACGCTTTTCGCGCCATTTCGGGGTGTTCCGTGAGGCGGAAGCGGGCGCCGGCGTCGTCTTCGATCCGATCGTGTGCAAGGACGCCTCTCTCCCCGCCGACGGTCGTACCCCGCTGGTCGTCCGGCGCACGTACCGGGCGGCGCACAACATCGGACATTTCCGCTTCGTGGAGTGCAGCCGCCTCGTCAACGGCCGCCCGGACGGGGACGTGACGCCCTACGATCCGGTCTTGTTCCCCTTCGACCCGGCGCTGCGCGATCGCGGTGACCTCGGGCACCAGCCGGTTGGCCGGTGGAAGGACGGGCCCGACGTCGAGGAGCGTTACGTCGTCGCGCCCAGCGGCGCGGTCGAGGTGACGCTCACGACCCAGCCCGGCGGGTTCGTACGGACCTTCCAGCTTCAGCGCTGCGCCACCGCCCGCTGATAACACGGCCTTCGCCCGCGCGCTGACCGTCTAAGGCGACATACGATCCGGATGCACCGCGGGCCGCGCGGAGAAAGAAGGACACCGATGTCCACCTGGCTTATCACCGGTTGCTCCACCGGACTCGGCCGCGCGCTGGCCGAGGCCGTCGTCGGAGACGGACACAATGCCGTCGTCACCGCGCGCGACGTCGCGAAGGTCAGCGAACTAGCCAACCGGGCACCGGAGCGGGTGTTGCCGGCGGCCCTCGACGTCACCAAGCCCGAGCAGATTGCCGCGACCGTGCATGCGGCCGGCGATCGGTTCGGCGGCGTCGACGTCCTGGTCAACAACGCCGGATACGGCTATCGCGCCGCGGTCGAAGAAGGCGACGCCGCCGAGGTCCGCACCCTGTTCGACACGCATTTCTTCGGCACGGTCGCGATGATCAAGGCCGTGCTGCCCGGCATGCGGGCCCGCCGCAGCGGCGCGATCGTGAACATCTCGTCGATCGGCGCCACGGTGACCCCGGTGGGATCCGGCTATTACTCCGCGGCCAAGGCAGCCGTCGAGGGCATGAGCGGCTCGCTGCGCGGCGAGCTCGCCCCGCTGGGCATCTCCGTGACGGTCGTCGAGCCGGGCGCGTTTCGCACCGACTTCGCCGGCCGCTCTTTGATCGAGTCGGCGACAGTCATCGACGACTACGCCGAGACCGCCGGGAAACGCCGCAAGGAGAACGACACCATGCACGGCAACCAGGCCGGCGACCCAGCAAAGGCGGCCCACGCCATCATCGAGGCCGTCGAATCACCAGTACCACCCGCATTCCTGCTGCTCGGCCCCGATGCCCTTGCCCTGTACCGATACGTCAACGAAGCGCGGGCCAGCGAAATCTCAACATGGGAAAAGCTCACCACCGGCACCAACTTCGACAACTGACGTCGAGACGCCGCCGGCTACGAGAACGGCTTCGCTCTGTAGGAGAAGGGTATTCTCCTGCAACGAGAGAGGCATTACGATCGGTGACGGTCCGGGGGAACTAGCACAACGATCGGAGTCCGACATCGACGCCTGGATTCTGGATGCCGTACGCACCCCCCGGGGGCGCGGCCGCCCCGACGGTGGATTGCACGACGTTCATCCGCAGACCCTGTTCGCGGCATGCCTGAGCGCGCTGGCCGAGCGCGTTGGTTTCGACCCGGCCGGCGTCGATGACGTGATCGCCGGCAACGGCATTCTGTCCGGCGACCACGGCGACGACATCGCGCGTCTGTCGGTGTTGCTGGCCGGCTGGCCCGAGACCGTTCCCGGGATGACATTGAACCGCTTCTGCGGCTCCGGTCAGCAGGCCGTCACCGTAGCCGCGTCGTCGATCGCCGCCGGCAGTGACGATCTGATGATCGCGGGCGGCGTCGAGTCGATGTCCCGGTGGGACGTCACCGCAGGCGTGCCGACGATCGACGGCAACAACGCGGATTTCCGGGCGCGCTATCCAACCGTGCCCCAAGGCATTTCGGCCGATCTGATCGCCACGCTAGAGGGATTCAGCCGCGAAGTCGTCGACGCCTACGCGGCGCAGAGCCAGCGCCGCGCCGCCGCCGCCATCGAAGAGGGAAGGTTCGATCGCTCGCTGGTCGAGGTGGCCACCGCCAACGGCGCGTTCGCCCGCGACGAGCACCCCCGCCCCGGAACCTCCGCCGAGGCGTTGGCCCGGCTCAAACCAGCGTTCGCCGCGATGGGCGCCGCGCGCGCCGACGGCGAATCGCTGACCTACGACGAGATCTGCCTGCGGCGGTATCCCGGCGTCGACCACATCGATCACGTCCACCACGCCGGCAACTCATCGGGAGTCGTCGACGGCGCCGCCGCAGTGGCTGTCGCCTCGTCGGCCTGGATGCACAGCAACGGAGTCAAACCACGCGCGCAGATCCGGGCCGCCGCGGCCATCGGCAGCGAGCCGATCATCATGCTCACCGCACCGGGACCCGCGGCGCAGCGCTGTCTCGAGCGTGCCGGCATGAGCGTGAAAGACATTGATCTGTGGGAGATTAACGAGGCCTTCGCCGCCGTGCCGCTGAAGACGATCCGCGATCTCGACATTGATCCGCATCTGGTCAACGTCAACGGTGGCGCGATCGCGCTGGGCCATCCGATCGGCGCCACCGGCGCCATGCTCATCGGCACCGTCCTCGACGAGCTCGAACGCCGCGATCTGACAACGGGACTGGTGACCATGTGTACCGGCGGCGGCATGGGCACCGCGACGATCATCGAGCGAGCCTGAGCATGGCGGGGACGCTGGAAGTAGACCGGCCGCGCGACGGCATCGCCGTTGTGCGCCTCAACCGCCCGGAACGGCTGAACGCCATCAACGAGGCCATGCAGACCGAATTGCGCGAGACTCTGGCCGATTTGAGCGTGGACCGTGGCGTGCACGCCATCGTGCTCACCGGCGCCGGGCGCGGCTTCTGTGCCGGTATCGACATGCGCGACTTCGGTCCCGGAATGCTGGACGCCAGTGCGCCCGCGCTGGACCGGATGCGGTTTCAGGAGAAGATGGCCGCCTTGACCGAGGCCGTCCGCGCGCTGCCGCAGCCGGTCATCGCCGCCGTCAATGGTCCGTGCGTCGGTGCGGGATTCGCCTTGTGCCTGGCCAGCGACATCCGGATTTGTTCAACGGCAGCATCATTCGGCAACGCCGCCATCCTGCTCGGGCTGTCGGGCGCGGAGATGGGCATGAGCTATCACCTGCCGCGCATCGTCGGGACCAGTGTCGCTGCCGACTGGATGCTCAGCGGCCGCACGGTGTCTGCCGCCGAGGCCGATCGGCGCGGCCTGGTCAGCGAGGTCGTCGAACCGGAGGCGTTGACTGACCGCGCGGTGGAGTTGGCGTCGCTGATCGCCGACCTGTCCCCGCTGGGCGTGCAGTTGACCAAGCGTGCGCTACAGGTCAACACCGATGCGGCGAGCCTGTCGTCGGCGCTGGAGCTGGAGAACCGCAACCAGGTGATCTCGCACGCCAGTGACGAAGCGGCGACACGCCGCCAAAAGTGGTCTCCGGGACAGACCCAGTGAGCGGTCCGTTACACGGCGTACGCATCGTCATGATGGGCGGGCTGGGGCCCGCACCGTTTTGCGGAATGTTGTTGGGAGACTTAGGCGCAGACGTCGTCCGCGTCGACGCCGTGACGGGAGTCGACGGACCGCTGCCCATTGACTACTCGGTTCGCCGCAGCCAGCGTTCCCTTGCCGCCGACGTGAAGGATTCCCGCGGCAGGGACCTGGTGCTGCGGTTGGCCGACGGAGCCGACGCCTTCGTCGACGTCTACCGGCCCGGCGTCGCCGAACGGCTGGGCATCGGCCCCGACGCGCTGCGGCAGCGCAATCCCCGTCTGGTCTACGCCCGCATGACCGGCTATGGGCAGGACGGCCCGATGGCCGGACACGCCGGCCACGACATCAACTACATCGCGATCGCCGGTGCCCTGCACGGCATCGGGACGGCCGAATCACCAATACCGCCACTGAATCTGGTCGGCGACTATGGCGGCGGCGGAATGCTGTTGGCCGTCGGGCTGCTCAGCGCGATCCTCGAGGCTCGCGCGTCGGGTGAAGGGCAGGTGCTCGACGTCGCGATGGTCGACGGCGTGGCAACCTTGTTGGCGCCGTACTTCGGGATGGTGCCCGAGGGTACGTGGCGCGACCGCCGCCACGACAACCTGCTCGACGGCGCCGCGCACTTCTACGGCGTGTACGCGACCGCCGACGGCGGCCACATCGCCGTCGGCGCGATGGAGCCCAAGTTCTACGCGGAGCTCTGTGCGCGCCTCGGTGTCAACGTGCCTCACGACGACGACGAGCCGGCCGCATGGGCCGACCACCGCGCCACGCTGGCCGCACGCTTCGGCGAGAAGTCTCGCGGCGAGTGGGAGCAGATTTTGGATTCCCCGGGATGCTGTGCGACGCCGGTGCTTTCACTCGCCGAGGCGCCGCGGCATCCCCACCTGGTAGCCAGGGAGACCTTTCTCGAGCTTGACGGCATCACCCAACCGGCTCCGGCACCGCGCTTTTCGCGGACCGTGCCTGCTGCGCCGTCATCGCCGTCGTTGCCCGGTGACCATACCCGGGCGCTGCTGGCCGAACTCGGGTTGGACGTTGACACCATCGCCCAACTCGCCGACGCCGGTGTAGTGGCGCAAAGCAGCTCACAGTGATCGCGACAGAGAGGCGACGATAGATGTCATGGGATTTCTCCACCGACCCGCAATGGGCGCAGCAGCTCGAATGGGTCGAAGAGTTCGTGCGCAGCGAATGCGAGCCGATCGATCTGATTATCAACGAATCCCATGATCTGGGCGATCCGGTCCGCCAAGCTCTGATCCCCCCGCTGCAGGAGATCGTCAAGCAGCGCGGACTCTGGGCCACCCACCTGGGACCACACCTG
The DNA here is from genome assembly GCF_900157365.1 of Mycobacterium numidiamassiliense. Taxonomy (GTDB): domain Bacteria; phylum Actinomycetota; class Actinomycetes; order Mycobacteriales; family Mycobacteriaceae; genus Mycobacterium; species Mycobacterium numidiamassiliense. The sequence continues at coordinate 267,596 of NZ_FUEZ01000003.1, forward strand.
GGCGGACCCGGCTATGGCCAGATGAAACTCGCGCTGCTCAACGAGATTCTGGGCCGTTCGGAGTGCGCGCCAATCGTCTTCGGCTCGCAGGCACCCGACTCCGGCAACAGCGAAATCCTCGCGCACTACGGCACGCCCGAGCTCAAGACCCGCTACCTCGAGCCACTGCTGGACAACCGCATCATCTCCTGCTTCTCCATGACCGAACCGCAGGGCGGCGCCGACCCGAAAGTCTTTCGCACCACTGCGGTTCCCGACGGTGACCACTGGATCATCAACGGCGAGAAGTGGTTTTCCTCGTTCGCGTCGATGGCGTCGTTCATCATCGTGATGGCGATGACCGATCCCGACGCGCCGCCTTATCAGCGCTATTCGATGTTCGTCGTTCCCGGCGACACCCCCGGCATCAACGTGCTACGCGACGTGGGGCTGGGGTATCAACCGTTGGGCGGCGGGCGTGAGGGCTATGTCCGTTACGAGAACGTGCGTGTGCCAGCCGATCACATGCTCGGCCCGCGCGGTGGCGCATTCGTCGTCGCTCAAACCCGGCTGGGTGGCGGGCGCATTCACCACGCCATGCGCACCGTCGGGCTGGTCCGCCGCATCTTCGACATGATTTGTGAGCGGGCGGTGTCGCGCTACACCCAGGGCGAGGTGCTGGCCAACAAGCAACTCGTCCAGGAGATGGTCGCCGACTCGTGGATGGAGATCGAGGCGTTTCGACTGCTGACCCTCCAAACCGCTTGGAAGATCGATCAATTCAACGATTACCAGGCGGTGCGCGCCGATATCTCGGCGGTCAAGGCGATGATGCAGAAGGTGCTGCACGACGTGTCGTCGCGGGCGCTGCAGCTACACGGATCGCTGGGCACCACGCATGAGATGCCGTTCGTGCAGTACCTGGTGGAGTCGTTCGTGCTCGGCCTGGCCGACGGCCCGACGGAAGTGCACAAGGTGACGCTGGCCCGGCAGCTGCTCAAGGACCGCGCCCCGTCGCCCGATCTTTTTCCGTCCGAACACCTGCTGCGGTTGCGCGCGGCCGCGGAGGCGAAGTTCGCCGACAAGCTGGCGGGCATCCCGCGCGGCTAGAAGACCGGGTGACGCTGAAATTTGAAGACGCGCTCCGGATCCAGCGCGGCCCTGACCGCCCGTAGTCGCGCCTGCTCGGACGATTCCCACGCGTCGCCGGCGTCGGGTTGCCCTTCCCGGAATGATGTTGCGGCACGGCCGATGTCGGCGACTCGGCCCGCGTCTTCGACATCACCCAAGACGGTGTCGATCCGGCGTCTCGCGTCGTCGTCCGGGGCCGCACCGACCGCGTGCAGCAGGAATGGCGCGGGCACCGTGGTCAGCGCGCCGGCGGGGCCGTAATCCGCACAATCGGTGTGGCGCAACTCAACCATGCTCAAGCCGCCGGGCTGGCCGACCCGTGCGGCGTCGAACATCGACCCCACGAAATCGGTCGCCTCGCCTCCCAACCAGCGACCGGTGCCCCGCGCGGGTACGGCGGCGGGCGGATCGAGATGGATCGCCGACAACGACTGCAGATCCCCCGGCCCGGTGGTGTCGACGACCGGTATTGCCGCGTCGCGCACCGCGTTTCGCACGACGTCGAGGTGCGCCGCCCCGTCCGGCGACGCGTAGGAAAGGTGGACGACGGTGGCGCCGAGCAATTCGGCGGGGAAGGGTCCTTTGGCGGGCAGCTGCAACAGCGAGAGCGAACTGGTCACCGATTCGCTCACCACTTCCAGAGCCGATACCCACCCCGCGATGACCGCAGCCTGCGCGCTTTGCGGCCACAGCAGGGAGCCGGTCCATAACTCGGGGACGCGGAACAGCTCGATCTCGATCGACGTGGCGATACCGACGGGCGCACCCCCGCGGAACGCCAAAAGAGCCTCACGATCGAGCGGATCGGTGGCATCGTCGCAGGCCCGGCGCAGCTGGCCGGCGCCGTCGATGTAATCCACCGCGCGCAGTGTTCCCGACGCCAGCCCGTGCTTGCGGACGAACCAGCCCACACCGCCGCCGAAGGTGTATCCGGCGACGCCGACTGTCGGCGACGTCCCACTCAGGCCGAGCAGGCCGTGGATGTGCGCCGCCTCCTGGACGGCCGGCCACATCGCACCCGCACCGACCTGGGCGGTCCGCCGGCTTACGTTGACGGAAACGTCGGTGAGCGCCGAGGTGTCCAGCAGCACCTGGTCGTCGGTTACCGGCCTGCCCGCGCCGTGGCCGGTGGCTTGGACGACGACGGGCGCGCCGCATTGCCACGCGATCTGGACCACGTGCGCAACCTGTTCGGCCGATGCCGGTCGCACGACGGCGCACGGCCGCTGGGGATAGCTCGAGTTGTCTGGGCTTGTCGCACGGGCGTATTCGTCGTCGCCGGGTTCATGTACAACTGCGCTCAACTCTGCCCGCAGGCCCGCAACGACGTCGTCCACGACTATGCCTGCGTGGGAATCAGTGCGAGAACGGGGATCCGGCGAGTGGTCTTGCGCTCGTATTCGGCAAAGCCCGGATAGCGTTCGGCCTGGATCGCGTACTTGGCGTCGCGTTCGGCGCCGTGCAGCTCGACGGCATCGACTGCGATGTCGTCATCACCCACTTCGATGCGGGCATCGGGATGCGCCACCAGATTGTGGTACCAGGCCGGGTTGCGGTCGGCGCCCGCGGCCGACGCGAATACCAGGTACCGGTCGCCGTCGGGCAGATACATCATCGGATTGACGCGTTCCTCGCCGCTGCGCGCTCCCTTACTGTGCAGCAACAGGACCGGAGCGCCCTCGAACTGTCCGCCCAGCCGGCCGTGGTTGGCACGGAATTCTTCGATATTGCGACGGTTGAATTCGTCGTCACTCACGATGCCTCCTGGAGCCCTCGATTGCTTTCCCGCTATAGCGGAAGTAATCTTCCGCTTATGGTCAGCATTCCCCCACTGCCGCGTCGCGTCAAGTCGGATGCGCGTGGGGACCGCTGACGCCGTGCCCGCGGCTGTCCCCCGAACCCGATCCCGCGCGGTGCGCCGGGATGCGATCGAAAATCGCGAGAAAATCCTGCGCACCGCGGCAGAACTGATAGCGCACCGGGGACACAACGTTCCGCTGACCGAGATCGCGGAAGCCGCCGGCGTCGGGGTGGGCACCTTCTACCGCGGATTCCCCGACCGCGCGGCACTGCTCGAGGAGTTGCAACGCCGCGGCTATGACCTGCTGCTGGCGGCCCTGGCCCGAATCAAGTCGGACGGGCTGACCGGCGCGGACGCCGTCGAGGCATACCTGGAGGAATGCCTGGAGCTGGCGGATCAGCTGGTGGCCTTGCCGTTGCGCGGAGCCGAGCCGCTTTCCGATGATGCTGCGCTCGATGCCAAACGCGGTATCCTGGAAGCAATTACGGACTTTCTGACCGAAGGCCAGCAGCACGGGTCGGTGCACGCCGATGTCACCGCACTTGATGTGGCGGTCTGCGGAACGCTGATCGCCACGCCGTTGCCGCATGACGGCGACTGGCCGGCCACCGCGCGACGTCATCTCAAGACGTTCGTCCGCGGGGTCCGGGCAATTGTGATCTGACTGACCAACATTCGCCAGACTTGCCATACAGGCCGCTGCCTCCAGACATACTCTCGATGCGCACCTCTGAATGACAACTCGGGCGGTAGATCACGTTGTCGCTCGGAGGCGGGCACAGCGTGTGCCCGCCGGCACAGCGGCCCGCGCGGCAGATGTGACCTATGCGCCCTAGCCCACCATCGAGCGGGCCCGCTCCAGCAGCCGCGGCAGGGTGGGCACCATGGCCTCCAATTCTGCTTGTGGAGAACGCCTTCGGCGGTTGTGCTTGACGATCAGCGACCATGTCGCGGCCGACTTGAAGCACGCTAATGCGGCGAACCAGGCTAAGTCGGCAACCTCGAAACCCAGCTCCTGCTGGTATATCTTGGCGAGCTCGGCAACCGGCGGCGCCATGCCGTCCGACTCGGGGATGCGCCGATAGGTGTCGGGATCGGAATTGATCAGGAACCAGCCCGCATCGATACGGGGATCACCGATTGACCAGATCTCCCAATCGATGACCGCGTTGACGCGGGCGCCGACGGCCAGCAGGTTGCCCAGGCGGAAATCGCCGTGCACCACGCTGGGCCCCATGGCAGTTGGTGCCGAACGCAGTAACGCATCCCGCACCTCGGGCCAGGCCGGCACCAACGCAGGGTCGACGGTTCGCAAGGTTTCACACCAGCGTTGGACTTCGGCAATTGAATCGATGATCGGCTCGTCTCCCAGGCCGAGGTCGACGGGCGACAGCTTGTGCAGGGCCGCCATGGCCCGAGACGCGTTGCGGTACCGTTCGACGACGTCGGGAGTCGGCACGCAGCCGTCGAAAAGCGGCTCTACGCATTCGCCGTCGAGGTGCGACATCACGAACAACGGCGGGACGTCAGGAGGGTCACCGCAGTCCTCCCACACCACCGTCGGGACCGGAACCGGTGTTGCGGCAAGCGCTTTGAGGATGCGAGCCTGACGCAGCACGTCGCGATGCGCGACCGGCTCGACGCCGGGCGGCGCCACCTTGATCACGACGGAGTCACCGCCTCGCGAGCCGCGAAACGTCAGGCTGGACGCACCCCCGGCGAGCGTGGCGACGTCGACAACGTCGGCGCCGGCCAGTCGCCGGCGTAGTTCGTCGATGGCCAGCTCCGTCATTCAGCCGACCGGTTTCGACCAGCCGACCTCGGCGAGGAACGGCTGGGTATGCGCGATGCGTCCGGTGAGGGTCTTCGGGTCCCCGGTACACAGCCGGAACGCGGTTTCGGTAATCAGTTCGATGTCCTCGGTGTCGGTCTTCGCGAGGTCGAGGGTGCCCGCTCCTGGGGTGGCCACCGGATTGGAGGGAGCGGCGGCGTTGACGGCGATCCCGTCGTCGTACAGTTCGGCGGCAAGGCTTTTCGTCAGCCTATTGAGCGCGGCCTTCGCCGTTCCGTAGATGCCGAAGCCCGCGGTCCGGTCGAATTCGGAGAACGGCGGCCCGGGCGGCAAGTCGCCGCCCACCGAGGTCAGGTTGAGGATCCAGCCTCGTCCACGCTCCCGCATCGCCGGAATCGCCAGCTGGCTCAGATGCAATGGTCCAAGGACGTGCATCTCTAGCATCAGCCGGGCCCGCCGGTCCGGAAACCCGTCGAGGGGCCGCAAGAAGGTGACCGCTGCGTTGTTCACCAAGATGTCCGGCGCCCCGACGGACGCGACGATCTCGGCGAACAGCCTCTCGCGTTCCTCGGCCTGGGACAGATCTGCCTGAATCGCCACCGCTTTACCGCCAGCGGCGACGATATCGTCGCGGGTCTGGTTCAGCGAGCCTTGGTATTTGGGATCGGGGTCCATCGTGCGGGCGGTCAGCGCCACGGTAGCGCCGTGCGCTGCCAATCGGGCGGCGATCGCCTTGCCCAGTCCCCGGCTACTTCCGGTGACCAGCGCCACCATCCCGTCACACCGTCCGTCAGCGCTCATCGTCGACCTCCTCCGACCGTCCGCCAGGCGGAAACGTCCTCTCCAAACTAGAGAATGTCATTATCATCAATCGGCCCGAAGCAGCGGTCACCGCCCCCCGCGCCCCGCGGACGACCATGGCCTGAATTGTGGGAATTGCGGCATTTTGGCCGCTCCCAGATATGGCGTAACCGCCCTTAGCGTGAGTGCCATGACGCTCGTTCCAGATCTCATCGAGACCTCCGTCGCGCAGGCCGCGATCCGGCTAGCGCAAACCACCGAGTCGCCATCGGTCTTCAATCACAGCGTGCGCAGCTATTTCTTCGCCGAGCTGCTGGCCGCGCGCGACGGCATCCGCCCCGGCTCCGACTACGACAGCGAGGCGTTGTTCCTCGGATGCGTCCTACACGACCTGGGCGTCGGCACCGCGGCGTCCGGTAAGTCGCGGTTTGAGGTCGAAGGTGCCGATCTCGCGGCCGCACTGCTGACCGAACACGGCTGTGTCCGCGACGTGGTGGACGGGGTTTGGGAGGCCATCGCCCTGCACACGTCCGGCGGCATTGCCGAGCGGCGTGGAGCGCTGTGCCATCTCGTTCGCAGCGGTGTGAGTGCCGATTTCGGCCGCGACGCCGACTTCATCGAGGAGCGGGTTGCGACCGCGATTCACTCCCGCTACCCCCGACTGTCGATGGCCACCACATTGGTGGAAGCGATCGTCACGCACGCCCAGCGCAGCCCCGACGCGGCACCGCCGTACTCGATGCCGCGCGAGTTGCTGCGCGAACGGCGGACCGGTGGTCCCACCCTTTTAGAACTATTGGCCTCGCACAGGTGGGGTGATTGATCCGGTCAGCGTCGGATGGACCGCCGCAGGGCGTCGAGCGAATAGCTGCCCCCGCCCGCGAAAATCAACAAGAAGAACGCGAAGCAGAACAGAATCGCCAAACTTCCGCCATTCCCGTTCGGTGGGTCGCCGATCGGCCACAGCGAACGCGGCTGGTGTATCCAGAAATAGGCGACCGCCATTTCGCCGGACGCGATGAATGCGGCTGGCCGAGTGAACAATCCGAGGGCGATCAGCAGCCCCGCGACGAATTCGATCAGGCCGGCATACCAGGCCGGCCATGCGCCGGGTTCGACGGGGTGCGCGGGATGGACGGGCCATCCGAATAGGATCATCGCGCCCCATCCGGCGAACACGAAGCCGTAGACCGACCGGAACAAGCTCAGCACGGCCGGCTGGTAGCCGGACAAGCGATGATTAAGGTTCTGCGTCACATCACAACGTTACGGCCGCTACCAAGGAGGCGTCTTGGCGTACTTGCTCCTGCTCGGCGCGATTTTCACGGAGGTGATCGCGACCAGCCTGCTCAAGAGCACCGAAGGGTTCAGCCGACCGTGGCCGACGGTCATCTGCCTGGTCAACTACGGCGTTTCTTTTGCGCTCTTGGCCTGGTCGATCTCGCGCGGTATGCAGACCGACGTTGCGTACGCATTGTGGTCGGCGATCGGCACGGCCGCCATCGTGCTCATCGCCGTACTGTTTCTCGGCTCGCCCCTAACGGTCTCGAAGGTGGCGGGTGTCGCGCTGATCATCATCGGTGTAGTGACGTTGAATCTCTCCGGCGCGCACTAGGTTCCATCGGCGTACTTCAGGGGAGAATTCGCAAGCCCCACCTGCCGAGCAACGGCTGCACGAGGGTGAAGTACGTCGTATGGTCGTCACCCTCCGGTGAAGACATCAAGATGCCGACGGCACTCACGGTGCCGTCGTCGTTCTTCACGAAACCGGGACTCCCACTGTCGCCATGCAGGCTGTACACGCTGGCTTCGACCACACCGCCCTCAATGGCTTTGATGGACCCACAGGTCTCACCGCTGACCGCACCGAGCTTGCAGAAGGGCATGCCTACCCGAATCTGGGACAGGCTCAACACATCCCGGACCGGGTACTTGCCGCCGACGTCTCCGACCGGTACACCGACGCTCGGGTCAAGGCGGATGATTGCGGCGTCCTTGTTATCGCCATCGTTCTCGCTGGCGGTGATTTTTCCGAGCGGGACGTCCTGCTCGTACGTCCATACTGAACCGTCGTGCGCGTCGCAGTGTCCACTGGTCAAGAGGTAGTAGCTGTCGTCGTTGCCTTGCGTCGCGAAACCTGCTGTGCACCTGCCGCTTTCATCATCGACCTCGATGCCCGGCATCGGGGGCGCGGCGGCCAGCGCCGTGCCCGCGAACGCCATCGCGGCCATCACCATGGCACCGGCCAGCCCGAGTCCACGGAACCAACGTATGGTCACACCGCTCTCCTCATTCGTGCCATTCCTGTTCTCCCAACCGTGCCCCTGTGTGAATTGACGGCACCAATGGCACGAGCAGAGCAGCGCCCCAGTACAATCCGCGAAATCATAGGCAGCATAATGCCTTTCACGAGCTGCGCGGGACCCGCGCCAAGCGACGGCTAGGAATGCCCATTATCTCTGGCACCTGTCGTCGGTTGTCAAGAATCACCACCGGCCCATTTTGGCCAGCAGCACCACTGGCGGCATAGGGCCAAACGGCCTAATGCTGGGGCCGGCGGCGTAGGTAAGCCACCTACTACCGATGCAATTGACGGCCACAATCCACTGCGAGACGTCAAAGAGTCGGAGAGAATCTTCCAAGAATTCGCAGAGGCAGCCAGGAGAGTCTTTTCTCAGTAGTCACTCGCAGGCTCTTGAAAAGGACATCACATGATCGGCATCCGTATCGCGGCGCTGGCCCGGACCGCAGGGATCATGGTGCTGGCCGGCGCGGCTGCGCTGGGATTCGGGATTGGTCCAGCCCAGGCCGCCCCCGGTGCGCCCGACCCGCCCATCAGTGAGGGCGCCCTCTACGGCGACCCGAAAGCGGCGGCGGAGTACTGGCGTTACCAGTCATACGACGACGACTGCGTGGAAATGTCGGTCGCCGACGTCGTCGGAGAAATCACCGGTGACCAACCCTCCGAACACGCGATCGTCAAATTGGCCCAAACGACTCCCAGCGCTGTTCACTCGGGACCGATCTATGCCAAGCCGGGAAAGCGCCATCACGGCGAAGGCACCTCATTCGACGACGAGGTGACCTTGCTCAAGCACTACAAGATCGACTCCGTGAGCACCGATAAAGACAGCGTCGATACGACCGGCGAGCCCACCGGCATCAAGGCACTCGAACAGGACCTGGCCAAAGGCCGCAAGGTGATCGCCGCCGTCAACGCCGAACTCATCTGGGGCGATCCCGTCGAGGACAAAGATTCCGACGGCAACGCCGAGTCCAACCACGCCGTCGTGGTGACGGGTGTCGACACCAGGAAGGGCGTCGTGCACCTCAACGACCCCGGCAGCGAAGACGGCAAAAACGAGCAGGTAGCAATCGACACCTTCATGAAATCCTGGAACACCAGCGACGACCAGATGACGGTCACCAAGCCTGCGGCGTGACGGTTACCCGCACTTCGGCGCCCTTTAGCGCCCTACGTCGAATGCCGAACTGTTCGCCGTGATGAATTCCTCGACGGTGGTCGGCTTCTTACCACCGACCCGTTCGACGACGTCATTCATGCCGGCGAAGACTCCGTTGCGATAGTCGACGGCCACGTGGCTCAAGTGCTGCGCCCGGAACGGCGAAACGCCCTGAGCCTGTATGCCTTCCACCCAGGACGGAATATCGACCGGCTCGTATCGGACCGGCCGGCCCAGCGCCCGAGAGATTTCTTCGGCGATCTCGTAGTGGTTCATCTCGACGGCACCGAACAACGGATAGATCTGTCCGGCGTGCTCCTCGGGATGCTCCAGGATGGCGGCGATGACGCGACCCTGGTCTTCCGCCGTGATCGGGGCGTGGCGCCCATCGCCGAACGGCAACCGCAGCACCCCCTCGCTGCGGATCCCGGCCCCGAAGATGGTGAACCATTCGGCGAAAAACGTTGGCCGCAGGTGTATTGCGTTAACCGGCGACCAATCCAGTACGCGTTCACCGAGCCAGTGGATCCGGGCGGCGTCGCTTGCCGCGCCCCGCCGCGCCGAGATCTGCGACATGTTGACCACCCATGCAACACCGGTCTCGGTCGCGGCCTGGGCGAAAGTGGTTGTCGCCTCCAGCAATCCAGGCTCAATGGGGTACACGAAGTATGCCGCGCGCACATCTGTGGCGGCCTCGCGTACATCATCGATGTCATTGAGGTCGCCGACGACAACCTCAGCGCCGCGGTCGCGCAGCGCAGCGGCTCGATCGTCGAAGCGGTGCACCAATGCCCGCACGCGGTGTCCCCGCTCGAGCAGCAGCCGGGCCGCATGCCCACCCGTTTTGCCTGCGGCTCCGGTGATCAGTAGCGCCGAGGATTCGGCGGGCGAATTCGACTGCGGCTCAGTGGTCATACTTACACCTTCACATCTGACTAAATAAAAGTCAAGCCAGATAGCTGGCTGGCTTGCAGTCAAGCCAGGGCGTATGCTGCACGTATGGACGCCTCATCTGACGTGATGACGCTCGCCGGTAGGCTCGCCGACAGGGACAGCCTGGATATCAGCGACTTCTGCCCCATCGAGCACGCCCTCACGCTCATCGGGACGCACTCGGCTCTGGTCCTGCTGCGCGAGGCATTCTGGGGTGCGCGTCGATTCGAAGATCTCGCGCGCCGCGCCGGCGTCACCGAGCAGATTGCCGCCAAACGCCTCAAGCAATTCGTCGACGCCGGGATCATGACCAAGCAGCCATACCGGCCGCCCGGGCAACGCACCCGCTATGAGTACGTGCTCACCGAACGCGGGCGGGCGCTCTTCCCCGTTCTGGTGAGCCTGATCGAGTTCGGGCGGGAAATGCAGGGAACTTCCAAACGGCTAGAACTCGTCCACGGTGATGGGTGCGGGGCGCCGGTCGTGTCCCATGTGCAGTGCGCCGAGGGGCACGTCGTCCCGTTGACCGAGACGCACGCACGCATCGCCGCGAAGAGGAAGCGCTGAGCCCCGACCACCTCGGCGGCAACGCCATTTCGTCGCGAGTGCGTGGGCCTGCGTTCACCTAACGGACGTCGATTGCGCGCCTGGTGTGCAGGCATCGCTGCCAGACTGGCGACCTGCGCGCCGCCGGCATATCGGTGCGATACTGCCATCAACTCTAGGGAGTAGGACTCACGATGACCGATGTCGAACACAAGACCTCCGACGGAACGTCCCCCACTAGTCCCCGACCGGCCGACCTGGCCGAGCACTCTCGCACTGGGATGGGTGCCCCCGCGCTGCAGCGCGCGATCACCGATCACCTGCGCTACTCGGTCGGCCGCCCGGCTGCGGCCCTGCGGCCCGAGCACTACTACCGCGCCCTGGCGCTGGCCGTGCGCGACCGCATGCAGGACCGCCGGGTTGCGTCGACACAGACGTCGCTGGACCTCGGCCGCAAGGTGACCTGCTACCTGTCGGCCGAATTCCTGATGGGTCCACAGCTGGGCAACAACCTGCTGAACCTGGGCCTGGAGGGCGCGGCGAAGTCCGCCTTGGCCGCGATGGGCCAGAGCCTTGATGAGGTGCTTGCTTGCGAACCGGAACCCGGACTGGGCAACGGCGGCCTCGGCAGGCTCGCCGCGTGCTACCTGGACTCGCTTGCCACCCTCGAGCGTCCGGCGATCGGCTACGGCATCCGGTACGAATTCGGCATCTTCAACCAGCAGATCCAGGACGGCTGGCAGATCGAGAAGACCGACAACTGGCTGGTCAACGGAAACCCTTGGGAGATAGCCAAACCCGACGTCAACTACCTGGTGAAGTGGGGCGGCTATGCCGAGCACTACACCGACGAGACAGGCAACGACCGGGTCAGGTGGGTGGCCGGGCGACTGCTGAAGGGCGTCGCCTACGACACCCCCATCCAGGGTTACGGCGTCAACACCTGCAACGTGCTGACGTTGTGGAGCGCGCGAGCTGTCGAATCGTTCGCGCTGGAAGCCTTCAACACCGGCGACTACTACAAGGCCGTCGAGGACGAGGTGACCTCGGAAACCGTCACCAAGGTCCTCTACCCCAATGACGAGCCGGAGGCCGGCAAGCGGCTGCGCCTGCTGCAGCAGTACTTCTTTGTGTCCTGCTCACTGCAGCACATCCTGCACATCATGGACGACCTCGCCGATGCCGGCGTCGGCGAGCTCGCCGAGCGATTTGCGGTGCAGCTCAACGACACCCACCCCTCGATTGCGGTGGCCGAGCTGATGCGATTGCTGGTCGACGAGCGGGACCTGGACTGGGAAGATGCCTGGGAGATTACCGTCGCGACGTTCGGCTACACCAACCACACACTGTTGCCGGAGGCGCTGGAGACCTGGCCGCTGGAGATGTTCGGCGAGTCATTGCCCCGCCACCTCGAGATCATCTACGAGATCAACCGCCGCTTCCTCGACGAGGTGCGTGCGAAGTTCCCCGGCGACGAGGCCCGCATCCGCCGGATGTCGTTGATCGGCGAGGACGGCGGCAAGAAGGTCCGCATGGCGCACCTGGCGACCGTCGGCAGCCACGCCGTGAACGGCGTCGCCGCGCTGCACTCGGATCTGCTGAAAGCCAGTGTGCTCAAAGACTTCTACGAGATGTGGCCGGAGCGGTTCAGTAACAAGACGAACGGAGTCACCCCGCGCCGCTTCCTGGCGCTGGCCAACCCCGGGCTCCGTGAGCTGCTGGACCGCACGATCGGCGAGGGCTGGCTGACCGACATGGGGCGCCTGCGCGGGCTGGAGCCGTTCGTCGAGGACGGCGCCTTCCGTCAGCAATGGCGCGACGTGAAGCGCAACAACAAGGCGCGTCTCGCCCGGTACATCAAGCAGGAGACGGGCATCGATCTAAACCCGAACTGGCTGTTCGACGTTCAGGTCAAGCGGATCCACGAGTACAAGCGCCAGCACCTCAACGTGCTGCACATCGTCGCGCTCTACCACCGGCTGAAGCAGAACCCGGGGCTGTCGATTCCGCCGCGGGCCTTCATCTTTGGCGGTAAGGCCGCCCCCGGGTACTTCATGGCCAAGCGGATCATCAAGTTGATCAACGCCGTCGGCGAGACGGTCAACGCTGACCCAGAAGTCAACAAATCCCTGAAAGTGGCGTTCGTACCGAACTTCAGCGTCAAGAACGCGCACATGATCTACCCGGCCGCCAACCTGTCCGAGCAGATCTCCACCGCGGGCAAGGAAGCATCGGGCACCGGAAACATGAAGTTCATGATCAACGGCGCCTTGACGATCGGCACGCTGGACGGGGCGAATGTCGAGATGCGCGAAGAGGTTGGGGACGAGAACTTCTTCGTGTTCGGCCTCACCGAGTCCGAGGTCGAGGCGGTCAAGGCCAAGGGATACCGCCCCGCCGACTACATCGACGGCAACGACGAGCTGCGCGCGGTCCTGGATCTGATTGCCGACGGCACGTTCTCGCACGGCGACACCGAGGTGTTCAAGCCGCTGGTCGACAACCTGCGCTACGACGACCCCTTCCTGGTGTGCGCCGACTACACCTCGTATGTCGAGTGCCAGGACCGGGTGAGCGCCGCGTGGCTGGACGGCGAATCGTGGACCAAGATGTCGATCCTGAACACCGCGCGCAGCGGCAAGTTCTCCTCGGATCGCGCCATCGCGGAGTACTGCGACGACATCTGGAACGTCTGGCCGCTGACGGTGAAGGTCTGAGCCCTTCGGCTAAGGAGACCCCGGTAGCGTCGCAGTGGTGCTAGGGGGTTTCTTTTGCGACGAAGACGCTGATGTAACCCATCGGGATGCCGGTGCGGGTAGCGATGCATTCCCGCGCCACCAACTCGATGGTCGACCGGCGCCCGGCGTGGGCGACCGCGCCGATCTCGGGAATCCGAATGAACCACCCATCGGTCTCGCGCGTGAGTTCGATGTCGAAGCACTGACCGACCCTGGGGAAGGTCATGCGCTGAGCGAAGCGTTGAGTACGGCCGCTGCGGGGCGATTGTGCCCGTCGCAGTGTGGGCTGAATAGGCATCAGTTTTTCCTGAGTCGACGATGAGCCGCGCGCAAGAATAATCCGAATCGGGGCAAAATACCTAATCGGCGTCAGCGATAGCCCGGCAAGTCCGGTATTCCGCTGGCAGTCAACCAACTACCGCCATCGACAACAAGTACAGCCCCCGTCACGTAGGACGCCGCATCGCTGGCCAGGAAGAGCACCGCTTCGGCGACTTCGGTGGTCGAGCCGGGACGGCGCAACGGGTTTCGGATCGTGCGATGCTGGTCATCGCCGGCGATTCGCTTGACACCCTCGGTTCCCGACATCGCGCCTGGCGCAACGACATTCACCCGAACCTCGTTCGGTCCCCACTCGATCGCACAGGCCCGGGTAAACGCATCGATGCCGGCCTTGGCCGAAACCACGTGCGCCTGCAAGGCCATACCGCGATACTGGATCGCCGCGGTGATGTTGACGATTGAGCCACCGTGATCACCCAGCCACAGCTCATACGCCGCCTTCGACACGTTGAACGTCCCAAGAAGGTCGATGTCGACGACGGCTTTGAAACCGTTAGGGCTTAGATCACTGATCGGTACCGGAAAGTTACCGGCGGCGTTGTTGACGACGATGTCGAGTCGCCCGTGGGTCTGCACCACCTGCTCGAGGACTGCCGTCACCTCGTCGTGGCGGCGGACGTCGCAGACGCCGTAGCTGGCCTGGATCCCCTCGTCGCGCAGCTCTGCGACGGCCGCTTGCAGATTGGGCTCCTTTCGGGAGCAGATCGCGACGCGAGCACCATGACTGCCCAGCACTCGAGCGACCTCCAGGCCGAGCCCGGTAGCACCGCCGGTGACCAGAGCCACCTTCCCCTGCAGCAGATCGGCCCGAAACGGGCTTTGCCGGGTGTTCACCGCCTAAACAGAACACGCGGCAATTCATGTTGGCAAGGAGGCTCCCCTGACGCGCGCGACCTACCATCTCGGCATGCCGATTATTGGAAACGCCACTGTCGTCGCCGCGCGAGTAAAGAAATCAGCGTCCAACGCATTGCGGGTCGAGCTCACCGGTCCCGACGGCACCGAATTGGGGCGCGCCCAGCAAAAGAGCGGCGCGGCCGTACTGTTCGGGTTCAAGAACGGCGGCAAGAGCGACTACACCCTGTCCGGCGCAGCGGGTGACGAGCTCCAGATCGCCGTGGCGGGGACGACGACGGTCACCCGGCAGAACTCGCCGATTGGAAAAATCGTGCCGGCCGACGGTGCCGCACGGCTGGAAACCGGCGGCGGCACCATCCTGGCAGCCATCCAGCCGCACACCGGATTCAAGGCAGATAAAGCCTGGCATCATCGGATACTCTCGCCCGCCGGCGACGAGCTCGGCGTGCTCACGCTGATGACGGTTCACACCGGCTGGCACGACATCGACTCCGAGGCCATGCAACTGCTCTTCGACTACAACGTCAATGTCCAGAAAACACCGTCGGCGGGTGCCCAGCTAAAGCTCCGGGCGCCAGTCGCGCCGGAGTTCGGAGACATATTGGCCGCGGCGTGCGTCGACTTCTCGGTGTTGCCCCGCGGATACGTCGCCTAAAGCCGGATGTCTACCGGGACAGCGACTTGTAGAAGACCAGGCCGTTGCCCTTGTTGTCGTACACGACGGCACGGCGTTCGTGGGCGTCGTCGTACGGGCCCTTCACAATGCCTCCACCACTGGCTTCGACAGCCCTGGCCGCGGCGTCGACGTCGGCGGTCTTGATGCCGACCACTACCTGCCCCGGGATCGGATGGTCCACCGCGGTTGCCAACGCGACGGTGATCGGGCCGCCGTCGAGGGCCGCGAAGTGGGCTCCGTCGCGAAACTTCAGTGCCATGCCCAACGTTTCGCTGTAAAAGCGGATCGATTCCTCGAGATCGTCGGTCGACAAAATGATCATCTTTACTTCATGGTCGCTCACTGGGGCCTCCTAGAGTTGCGGCGTCACACTTGATTGAATCCCCCGTCAGGGGTCACGGTCGATCCGGTGATGAAGCTGGACAGACCGCTGGCGAGGAACACGGCGGCGTTGGCGATCTCCACCGGATCGGCGAAACGCCCCAGGGGGATGGTGGCCACGCGGTCGGCGCGGAACTCCTCGATGGAGACGTCCGGATTGGTTTGGGCGGCCAAGGTATTGCTGCCAGGGGTGACGGTGGACCCGGCGACGATCACGTTGACCCGGGTCCTGCGATCGGCCAGTTCGTTGGCCCAGGTGCGCGCCAGCGAACGCACGGCAGCCTTACTGGCGGCATAGATGCTCAGGCCGGTGCGGCCGCGGTCGGCGGTGGTGGACCCAACCAGGATGATCGAGGCTCCGTCGTTGAGCAGCGGCAGCGCCTTTTGCACCGTGTACACCACACCTTTGACGTTGGTGGTCAGCACCGCGTCGAGGTCATCGTCGGTGATCTCGCCCAGTCGCGCGACCCGGGTGAAACCGGCGTTGGCCACCACGATGTCCAGGCCCTTGCCCGCGGCACCGACGTCGGCGTACAGCCGATCCAGATCACGGGGTTCACCGACATCGCCGCGCACCGCGACGGCACGCGAGCCCAGTTTTTCCACGGCGGAGCCGAGTTCGGCCTGTCGCCGGCCGGTGATGAACACTCGCTCGACGCCTTCCTCGATGAATCTCTGGGCGGTGGCCAACCCGATGCCGGAATTGCCGCCGGTGACGACGGCGGTCTTATCGTCGAGCAGTCCCATCCCCGTCTCCTGGTTGCACAAATTCCGTCCGTAATTTTCTGAGACTAGAACGCGGCGGCCCGCGTGCTGCGACCAGTCGGCACGAAGCCCGAAACTTCGCCTCCCTCAGCTATTTTCGCGAACTGGGTCGCTCGCCCCGGCCTCTTCGAGTTGCGGCCGCTCGCGCGGCAACTCACACTCGACCGATGAGCCGCCGATTCCCGGCCGGGATCACGTCAGCGTTCGTCTCGGCTCTCATTCGCCCGATGTTGGCTATCGGGATGATGGCGACTCTCCTCGCTGGCACCGATCGACCCGCTGTGGTGCCGGTGAACTGCGGGATCACGTGGACGCGGGTTGGGGGCGTGACGTGGTTTCAGCCGGACTGCCCTCGGCCGCAGCCCGGAAGGATCTCGTCGAGCAACCCCTCGTCGCAGCCGCAACCACCGGGTGCGTCGCCACCCCGGTGAGATGAAATGGGCCGGGTAGAGCCAAAGCAGCGAAATGTCCAGCCGGCGGAAGGCTGTCACACACTGATTGCGTTCTCGCACAAGGTATTCGGCTAACCGAAGGCCTGCGTCAAAGTGTTCATGTCGAAGTAGTCCCGCCAGGCTTTGATCTTGTCGTCCGCGACCTCGAATACACCGGTGACCGGGAGCTCGACCGTCTTGCCGGTTTTGGTGCGCATGATGTCGGTCCGCTCGTTGAAGACCAGATTTCCATCGCTGACTTGCCGATGCACGACGAAGTCGATTCCGTCGAGGGTCGCGAAGAAACCTTCGATGAACGTGCGGATCGCCTCGCGGCCCTGGACGGGCTCCATCGGAATATTTTGGTAGACAGCATCTTCGGCCAGATACTTCACGATCGTGGCAGCGTCCGGTGTCGACCACAGCGCACAGAATTGCGTGACGAGCTCACCCGGCGAACGTGACATGCCGATCTCCTTCGGTCGGTTATCCACGTCGATCTTCGCATGCAGGCTTGCGCTGCGGCATAGTGCACGGTGCCGTACGTTACGACCTAGCAAGCACCAGGGCCGCGCGGTAGTCTTCGATAGCGACCACGGCTGAGCGAAGGACGGGGCTAGTGACATTGAGTTTGAGCTTATACGCGTTCCTGACAATACTTTTTCTTGCACTGGCCAT
Source organism: Mycobacterium numidiamassiliense (assembly GCF_900157365.1). Classification (GTDB taxonomy): domain Bacteria; phylum Actinomycetota; class Actinomycetes; order Mycobacteriales; family Mycobacteriaceae; genus Mycobacterium; species Mycobacterium numidiamassiliense. Next base: position 284,912 of record NZ_FUEZ01000003.1, read on the forward strand.
CATGCTGGCTGTTATTGCCACCTTTTACGTCAGACGGTTGGAGCGCCGGCCGGCGACTCCGATTAGCGATGAAATCGGGAGCGCCAAAACGGTTTTGCGAAAAGCGCGCAAACGCGAACCACTATCGGCTGAAGAGTTGGATTATGCGAAGCAAATTGTTGCCATTCGTAGCTCCGTGCTGACGTTCTCCATTCCCGGCGCTTTGTTCTGCGTGGGATGCTTTTATGTGTTTGGCAGTCTCTACCACTTGCACGGAGCAACGCCGTCAGAGCGGACATTTCTCGGGGTTTTCCCCATGTTGGCCTCCATGAACTTCACGACGCAGATTCTCCGCAGCATCAGGATGAAAAAGCGTCTACAGAAATTGTCCTGAGGTGGCAGTAGGGCATCGGGTGGAGTCACCGGTACTTGGGTGCGCCCGCAAGTCTTCGCGGTCGCGTTCCGGCCGCACTGCCGATAGTGTCATTGCACGCTCATATCCATTATCGATTAGGTACATCAGCGTCTGCTGGCTGTTGTATGCCAAGGAGCGGCGGGGAATGAAATACGAGGTCCGGGCGGATTTCGAAAGGTGATCGAATGAGTCCTCGTTCAGTCGGCAGGACCGTCTTGGCGCGAGTCTGGATGCCTTTGGTTGCCGTCGTTGCGGTCAGCGTGGGGGCGGTGGCCATGTGGAAGGTGCACGAGTTTTCCAATCCCGAGCCTGTCATCACCGTCAATGAGCCGGCGGCACCTCCTGAGTTCAGTATCAAACGGCTCACGTATGAGTTGTTCGGCTCCGCCGGGCAAGGGGGAATGCTCGTCTGGGTGGACGTCGACGGGCATCCGCATCAGGTCAACCTCACGGACTTGCCGTGGTCGCACACGGAGTCGACCACGCTCACCGTGGTGTCCGGCAGCATCTCGGCGCAGGTTCATGGTGGTCAAGTCGGCTGCCGGCTGAAGGTGAACGGCGTCGTCCGCGCCGAACAAACCGATGATCATCAGGACGCACACGTCTTTTGTCTGGTGAAGTCCGCATGAGCGAGCACCAGACGGAGAATCGGGTGAAACGACCCTTCATCCCCAGAATGGTCCGCGCCTTCGCAATACCCATCATCGCGTTCTGGGCACTTCTTGCCGTGTCGACGAACACCTTCATGCCGCAGGTAGAGAGGGTCGCAGAAGAGCTCGCGGGGCCGGTGGTCCCGCACTACGCGCCGTCGCAGCGGGCGTTGCTGGCCATCGGTTCGAAATTCCAGGAGTCTAATTCGACCAGCTTGGCCATGGTTGTGCTGGAAGCCAACAGGCCGCTGGGTGACGAGGACCATAAGTTCTACGACGAGTTGATGCGCCGGCTCTTGCACGACACCAAGCACGTGCAATCCGCCATCGATCTGTGGGGGAAACCGATCACCGCGGCAGGGGCGCAGAGCCTCGACGGCAAGTGCACGTACGTGCTGTTGCGTCTCGCAGGCGATATCGGCCAAATGCAAGCCAACCAGTCCGTTGCTGCCGTTCGGGATATCGTCGCCAAGGACACGCCGCCGCCCGGGCTCAAGGTCTACGTCAGCGGTGCGGCCCCGCTCGCGTCGGACACGGTTGCGATTGCGAATTCAAGCTTGAACGACATCACGATCGTGACGATCTTCCTCATCATCGGGATGTTGCTGCTGGTATACCGATCCATCGTCACCCTGTTTGTGCCCTTGGCCGGAGTTCTGTTCGAGATGCTGGTCGCGAAGGGGGTTATCGCAACCCTCGGGCATCTCGGGTACATCGAGCTCTCGTCATTCGCCGTGAACATCGTCGTCGCGCTGACCCTGGGAGCGGGAACGGATTACGGCATCTTCTTGATGGGTCGCTATCACGAGGCAAGACACGACGGCGAAGGCAGGGAGGAGGCGTTTTACACCGCCTATAAAAGTGTCACGCCGGTCATCCTCGGCTCGGGGCTGACGATCGCGGGAGCGTGTTACTGCTTGACTTTCGCGCGACTCAATTACTTCCACACCATGGGGCCCGCCGTCGCCATCAGCATGCTGTTCACCATCGCGGCGGCGCTGACGCTCGGCCCGGCCTTCTTGACCGTGGGCACGCTTTTCGGGCTTTTCGACCCGAAAAGCAAGGCCAAGGCGCATCTGTATCGGCGGATCGGAACGAGCGTGGTTCGGTGGCCGGTGCCGATCCTCGTGGCCAGTGCCGCCGCCGTCGTGCTCGGGGGGATCTTCGTCCCGACCTACCGGCAGAACTACGACGATCGCGAGTACCAGCCGCGCAGTGGCTTGGCCAACCAGGGTTTCCAGGCGGCGGACCGGCACTTCCCGAAGAGCAAGCTGTTCTCGGAGATGCTGATGATCGAGTCGGATCATGATCTGCGAAACTCCGCTGACTTCATCTCGCTAGACCGGGCCGCCAAGGCCCTCGAGCGCCTTCCCGGCGTCGCGATGGTGCAAAGCATCACCAGGCCCATGGGCCGAGCTCTGGAACATGCCACAATTCCGTACCTATTCACCACGCAGGGCAGCGCTCAAGGTCAACAACTCCCGTTCAACCAGCAGCAAAACGCTAATACCGACCAGCAGGCACAGATCACGATGCACACCGTCGAGGTCTTGCGCAAAGAGATCGGCTTTTTCCAAAAAGTGTCCGACGAGCTGCACAAGACGGTGCTCACGGTGGAGGACCTGGAAAGGGTCAGCAACGCGATCAATGAAGAAATCTCGAACGTCGACGATTTCTTCCGTCCGATCAAGAGCTATTTCTATTGGGAGAAGCACTGTTTCGACATCCCCATCTGCTGGTCTTTCAGATCACTGTTCGACGGACTCGACCAGATCGACCACCTGGCCGAAGACATCAAGTACGCCAGGATCTCCCTCACTGAGGTAGACAAGGCTTTCCCGCAAATCATCGCGCAGCTAAAACTCACGGCCGACGACTCGGAGGCTTTAGCTGGCCTTTTGGTCAGCACCTACGGCCAGTCGTCGCTGCAATCCACCCAGACCGACCAGACATTCTTCGATTCGGTCAATGTGGGGCTCGACTTCGACCAATCCCGCAGCGATGACTTCTTCTATATCCCGCACGAAGGTTTCGACAACGAAGACGTCAAGACGGGAATGAAGCTCCTGATGTCGCCGGACGGCAAGGCTGCCCGGTTCATCGTCACCCACACTGGGGACGCCAATGGCCCGGAAGGCGTGCAGCATGTCGAACAGTTCCCCACAGCCATAACCGCGGCGCTCAAAGAGACCTCGCTGGCCGGCGCGCGAGTTTATATCGGCGGTTCGGGATCAACCAATAAGGACATCAAGGAATACGCGATGTCCGATCTGCTTATCGTGGCGATCGCCGCCTTCGTGCTGATCTTCTTGATCATGTTGTTCCTCACGAGAAGCCTGATGGCCGCCTTGGTCATCCCCCTCACGGTGGCCTTCTCCTACGCCGGAGCGTTCGGGCTCTCCATACTCGTCTGGCAACACCTGATCGGCCTGCCCCTGTACTGGTTGATATTGCCGCTCACGTTCATCATCCTGGTGGCGGTGGGTTCGGACTACAACCTACTGTTGATTCTCCGTGTCAAAGAGGAGCTTCACGCCGGAATTCACACCGGTCTGATCCGCGCGCTGGGCAGTACGGGCGGTGTTGTGACGTCCGCGGGTCTGGTGTTCGCCTTCACCATGCTGGCGATGCTCACCAGCGATCTGCGCACCATCGGCCAGGTGGGTTCGACTGTGTGCATCGGCTTGCTCCTCGACACGCTGATCGTGCGTTCTTTCGTTGTGCCGTGCATCATCCGCATCCTGGGGCCGTGGTTCTGGTGGCCGACCCTGGTGCGGCCCCGCCCGCTGCCGCAGCGACAGGGCGTCTAACGCAAAAACTCGAGAACCGCTGAGTTGAACGCGGCCGGCGATTCCAGATGCGGGACATGGCTGGTGTTGGGCACACCCACGAAACGGGCTTTGGGCATCGCGGCCGCGAAACCCTTGGCCATTTCCGCGATATTCCCCTTCGCGCCTTGGGTCTTGGGGGCCCTCCGGACGAATGTCCCACGAAGACAACCGAATCCACCTTCAGTGCATCAAGCAGCGAGCGCAGCTCCACCACCATCGAGGCCGCCGTCGATTAACGAGCATCGATCCCCACCGTACTGGCTCAACACGGCGCCCAGGCCGGAAGGCGTGGATCTATGATGCGGGCCGCAGCCAGGCGAGAGCCGCCACGACGAGCGCCTGTGTCCCTATGTCGAGGGTCGGCTGGACGACAGGCGCGAAATTCGGGGCGTGGTTGACCGGGATGTCCTCGCTCATCCGGCCCGCGGCGAAGGCACGCCAGAACTGCTCGGCATCCACGCAGCCGATGAACCAGTAGGTGCCGGGCGCGCCCAGGGCCGCGGGGATGTCACCAAAGTCTTCGCTCGCGGTGACGGGCGGAATCTCAGCGAACTGGTTGCCGAAATATTCGGTGAAGGCCTCGGCGACGCGGCCGGTACTTGTGTCGTCGTTGATGGTCGCCGAAAACTCGTCGTAGTGCTCGATATCGGGGTCACGTGGACACCCGGAGGCCTGGCACTCGGCGACCACGATGCGCCGGATCGCGGCCAAGACGGTTTTCCGAACCGCGTCGTCATAGGTGCGGACATTGATCTCCAGGACCGCGTGGTCACCGATCACATTGCTCTTGGATCCGGCGCGGACGCTGCCGACCGTCACCACCGCAGTCTGGGTGGGGTCGACTTCACGCGAGACGATCGTCTGCAGCCGCAGCACGATCATCGCGGCGAGCACCACCGGGTCGATGCTGTGCTGCGGCATGGAGCCGTGTGAGCCCCGCCCGTAGACGGTCACCCGCAAGCTGTCTGCCGACGCGAGGATGGGGCCGCTACGGGTCCCGACGAAACCCGCCGGACCCGGGCCCACGTGCTGTGCCAGCGCGACGTCGACCGGTGGAATCAGTTGTGCCAGGCCGTCTTCGACCATCTGAGCAGCTCCCCGCCCCAGCTCCTCGGCCGGCTGGAATACGGCGACGATAGCGCCGGCCCACTGCCCGGTGTGTTGCGCCAACAGCGCCGCGGCACCGAGTAGACACGTGACGTGGGCGTCGTGTCCGCACGCATGCGCGACGGGGACCTCGTTGCCGGCGTCGTCGGTCGAACGGGCTTTGCTGGCGTAAGGCAACCCCGTCGCCTCCTTGACCGGCAGCGCGTCCATGTCCGCACGCAGCAAGACGGTGGGGCCGTCCCCGTTCCGCAGCACTCCCACGACGCCGGTGCCGCCGACCGCGCTGTGTACCTCGTAGCCCCAGTCCCGCAAACGCTCAGTCACGATCGCGGCCGTCCGACGTTCTTGATTCGACAGTTCCGGATGCTCGTGAAGGTCGCGGTAGAGATCTTCTTGCCATCCCCGCACCGTCGGCAGGTCTTCGAGGATGGCGGCGGTGTGGGCGCAGGGAGTCACGGGCGCGATCCCGTCAAGACGCCCAAGCCCGAAGGCACGCTCGGGTCCTCTGCACTCCCTCGGGCGAAGGGTCGAACGGGATGGCGACGAACTCGTCCACCCCCGCGTCGCGGAGGTCATCGAGGTGGGCGGAGACGGTGGACTCGTCGCCGATCAATGCGGCATCCTCCGGGCCGGCGAAGCCTTCTCGATCAAGCATCGCCCGGTACGACGGGAGATGGCCGTACATCGCGAATTGCTCGGCGGCCAGCGATCGAATGTTGGCAACATCGTCGGTGACGCTGACCGGCAGTGCGGCGGCCACCGCAACCGATCCGTCGGCGCGTCCCGCGTCGACGGCCGCGCCGCGCAGGGTGGGTCCGACGTGTTCGCGCAGCGTCTTGGGGCCCGTCATCCAGGTGATGGTTCCCGCGGTGCGCCGGCCCGCGACTCGCAGCATCTGCGGCCCCAACGCGGCGACGTACACCTGGGGCGTCGGGGCATCCGGGATCTGCAGTGCTCCCCTGGTCGTGACGAGCTCGCCGGGCGCGTCGGCCGGTTCGTGGGCGAGCAGCGGCAGCAAGCCGTCGAGGTACTCGGACAGTCGTTTCACCGACCGATCCCAGGAGATACCCCACATACCCTCGGTCACGGCCCGGTGGGTGACCCCGATGCCCAAGGTGAACCGTCCGCCGCCAATGATGTTGAGTGTCAACGCCCGTTGCGCGAGTAGGGTCGGGTGCTGGTTTTGGATGGGCACCACTCCGCTGGCAACTTCGATATCCGGGACTTCACGCAACGCGGCGGCCAGCACAGTCAGCAGGTCGACGTCGAAGGGCATCTGCGTCATCCACAGCCGCGCGAATCCTCCCTCGCGCGCTTCAGACAGATCGCGGATGGCCGACTCGAGGGGCGTCGTGTTGTTGAGATTGGTTATCAGGCTGATACGCATGGAGTGACCTTTCGCACGTAGCTGGGTGCAGCGTATGCGATGGCAATCACGTCACCCCGCCCGGCAGCACAGCTCGTCCCAAACGACAGTCGCCTTGCCGGTCTAATCGGCAAGGCGACTGTCGGAATCAGTTCCGGTGCAACATAGGTCGGCTAGATGCAGACGCCGAAGGCGCACGGAGGAGGCGGCGGCGGAGGGCCGTAGAGTCCGGGGCCGCCCCAGCCGGGGCCACGCCAGCCAGGTTCGCCCCAGCCGTGGCCGCCGCCGTGCCAGCCATCGCCGTGCCAATCGTCCAGCTGCACATGCTGGGCCGGCCCCGGAATGGTCTGCGGCGCCGGAGCCGCGCTGGCCGCAGTGGCCAGTCCGATGGCCGAAAGACCAAGCGCACCAGCGATTGCACCCGTACCGACAATCCTCTTCAGCATCATGGCGTTCCCCCCACTTGAGATTCTGATCCGAGTCATTCGTTCTTCTGTAAGACAGCGAGTCATTCGTTCTTCTGTAAGACAGAAGGTATATAGCTACTCTATGAATCTGCTTTGTTGACCCTCTGCGGCCTGTAAGCGGGTGGGACGGGATCGGGCCTACAACTAATTGCGCACTACACCTTGGCTTTTCGTGGTGGACGCGGCACGAATCGCGACACCCGGTCCACGACGTCTTGATACGACGGGCGGCGTTGCAGGCTCCGCTCCTCCATCATCGGGATGCTCGCACCGACGAGCATCGCCAGCATCGCCACCGCTCCCAGGAGCAGCCACCACCAGTCCCCCGGCGCCGCCGCGATGCCGAACAACGCGACCGCGACCCAGAAGCTGAACTCACCGAAATAGTTGGGGTGGCGCGACCAGCTCCACAGGCCCCGGTCCATCGCAGCACCCGCGCGTCGCTCGGCCACAAAACGGTGCATCTGCAGGTCGGCGACGAATTCCAGCGCCACGGCGGCCAAGCCCACTGCGAAGCCGACCCAGCTGAGCCACACCAACCCCGGCCCGGGTCGGGTCACCGCCACGTACGCCGGAACCATGGCCAGGAAGACCTGCAGCGTCGGGATGAGGTGGATGGCCGAAAGGTCGGCCAGAATCTCCCAGCGTCCGGCCCGCTGCTTGAACATCGGGTAGCGCCAGTCCTCATGGTGTAGGCCCGGGAAGGCATACACCCAGTTCGCGGTCAATCGGATCGCCCACAGCACCACCACGATGGCCAGCAGCGAGCACCGCAACACATCGACCGCGGGTGCGGCCTGGCTCCACCAGTAGAACAGCAGCAGCGGCGGAACGACGCTCCAATACGCGTCGTAGAAACTGGAGTTGCGGTAGGCCCGGCTGAAAACGAAAACCACCAGGGTCGCCAGCACGTCGGCGATCAGGGTGTCGAGCCAGAGCTGTCCGGTGCGCGGGCCCCATGCCAGCCACGCCGCTGCCACCGCGGTGGCAATGATGTACGCCACGGTGACAAGCCATAGCGATCGCGCCTTGCTGACCGTTGTCATTCTCGGAGCGTAACGAGGCCGACCGTGGGTCTGGCCCCCGGCCAACGCGTACCCGTCCATAATCCTTAGTGATGAGCAGTCACAATTACGGCGATTCCACCCGCAGCCTCAAAGCTGTAAGTGCGCAGGCCATTCCGGGACAGCCCGTGTCGCCGCCTGCGGTGCCGGCCGCCACCTACCATTTGTCGGACGACGACGCGGACTTGGATACCTACGGTCGCGCCTCCAATCCCACCTGGCGGCGGCTGGAATCGGCGCTCGCCGAACTGGAGGGCGCGAGCGGCGCGTTGGCGTTCGGCTCGGGAATGGCCGCCATCACCGCCGCGCTGAACGTGTCGACCAAACCCGGGATGGTGTTGGTGCTGCCGGCCGACGGCTACTATCAGGTGCGCCGCTATGCGGCCGAATACCTTGTGCCCGTTGGGGTTACCGTGATCGAGGCGACCAGCTCGCAGATCATCGATGCCGCCGCCGGCGCCGACGTGGTCCTGGCCGAAACTCCCACCAACCCGAAACTGGACGTTGTCGATCTGCGGGCTTTGGCGACGGCGTGTCGGGGTCGGGGTGCGCGCCTGATCGTGGACAACACGACCGCCACACCGCTGGGCCAGCAGCCGCTGTCGCTGGGGGCCGACCTGGTGGTGGCCAGCGCCACCAAGGGACTGTCCGGTCACAGCGACCTGCTCGCCGGATACGTCGCCGCGAACCGGCCCGATCTCATCGCCGCCGTAGACCGTCAACGGCTGCTCGCGGGCGCAATCCTGGGCGCATTCGAGGCGTGGTTGCTGCTACGCAGCGTGGCCAGCGCCGGACTGCGCTTCGAACGCCAATGCCACAACGCGCAGGCCCTGGCGACGATGCTGCAGAGCCATCCGGGCGTGCGCGCGGTGCGCTACCCCGGGCTGGCCGACGATCCCGCCCATCCCGTGGCGGCGGCGCAGATGCGCAGATTCGGCGCGCTGGTGTCCGCCGAATTGGCCGATGCCACGGCCGTGCACGCGCTCGTGCGGCGCAGCGAGCTGCTCATCGCCGCGACCAGCTTCGGCAGCGTCCACACTTCGGTCGATCGCCGGGCCCGCTGGGGCGATGCCGTCGCGGACGGTTTCGCGCGCATCTCCTGCGGCATCGAGGACACCGACGACCTGCTCGCCGATATCGAACGCGCCCTCGGCTAGCGCGCCTCGGGAAATTGATACGCGCCGAACACGGCGGGGATGACAACCCCTGGGGGCGACTCGAGTACGTAGGGAATGGCGCGGATCGCCGTCATCGCGACCGCGGCCTGGCCGCTGACGACGCCTGGTAGGCCCTCGACCGCGGCATTGTCGAACTTGAGTTCCACGCGCAGCAACGGGTAACCCTCGACGATCACCCGCACCAGGGATTGGCTGTCTTCCGAGAGGTCCCGCTCCGCGATGTCGCCGGTGGCGGTCCAGTACTCCTCGGCGACTAGGACGCCGACTCCCTTTCGGTACGCCGTCCACGACATGATCTGGCCGACGACAGTGCCGGCCGGCAGGACTCCGCAGGCAACCTCGATGTCGTGGTCGGATGTCGCGGTGTGGATGCTCGGTCTGATCTCGTCGATGGTCAGCCCGAGAACGTCCGCGGTGGCGGCCAGGGATTGTTCGTATTGCGACGACAGCCCGCGGAAGACCCGCGAGTCGACGCTGAGTTCCTCCGGCGGCTTACCCATCCCCATCAGGTCGACCAGCATCTGGCGTTCCGATATGGCCCGGCAGTCGACGAACTCCTGCACCGTGATCCGGTCCACGCGCCCCGACAGCCCGGTGACGGTGGCGGCCAGCCGCTCGAACATGAAGCCGGGGTGCTCGCCGGCCGCGTGGAATCGGCTGCCGCCCGCGGCGCAGGCGTTGTTGATGCGGGCGTGCACGTCAGCGCCGTAGGTGGGCAGGTGACTATAGGAGGTGATGGTGATGACGCTCTTACCCGATTCGAGCAGCGCGACGATGTCGTCGGTGTTGGTGTTATTGGGGAAAGCCTTACTGGCGGCGTGGATCACCACATCGGCGTCCAGGGCGAGGATCGCCGCGCGGTCGTTGGTCGCGAGCACACCGGTGGGCGGGCGGCCGACCAGTGTGCCCGCGTCGACACCCACCTTCGATTCGGTGAACACGTACACCCCGGCAAGGTTCAGGTCGGGGCTGTCGATGATGGCTTGCAGAGCGGCGCCACCGACCGGTCCCGTCGCCCACTGGATGACCCGAATCGTCATGGCAGTTGCGGTGATTCGATGAGGCCCTCGATGGTTCCGTGCAGCACGCTGCGGCTGCCGTCGGGCAGGACGCGACGCGCCACCAGGAACTCGCTGCCCATCCACCCATGGCGGATGAACTTGCCGAACCACAGCCGGGTGCCAGGCGCTCCGGACGCCGCGGGCAGCATCTTGATCTTCTCCAGGGCCCCTTTGACACCCGGCCCTGACAGCGGCCGGGCATCGGCCAGTGCAATCGCCATGATCCGGCCGACGTCGTAGCAGTAGAGCGGCCAGAAGTATTCGGGGCGGCGGCCGTAGCGCGCCTCGAACCGGTCGAGGAATTCTTTGCCGGTCTGGTTGCGTTCGTCGTACTGATCGAGGCCGATCCAGCCGGCGAGTTGGTGGCGCCACCACTCGCTGGTCGCAGCGAATTCGAACGCGGTTGTGGTGTAACGCGATGGCATCCAACCGATTTCGCTCAGCGCGTCGTTCATCCCCGGGATGCCGAGGCCGAAACCGACGTGCAGAATTCCGTCCGGCTTGTCGACGGCCAACGCGGCGATGGCGGCGCGTTTGTCGGACTCAACCTGCGGGATGGGGACCTCGCCGGTGATGCGTAGACCGACGTCGGCGCATGCCGCCCGCGTGGTCCGCAGGTATTCGGTGCCGATCAGCGAGTCTTCGAACGCGATGCCCACCGTGCGGCAACCGTCGAGCGCCGCCACCGTCGCCATGATGATCGGCTCCTCCTCCATCGACCCGGCGGGGAGCCCGAAAACCCACTCCCCGAGCATGGTTTCGCTGGCGCCCATCGTGATGCAGGCGACCTCGGCGGCGTCCTCCACGTAGCGGCGCAGGGCCACACCATTTTCCGATACCCAGGGCCCGAAGATGACGAGCACGTCCTGGTCGAGCAGTTCGTGGAACGCATCGCGGACCGCCCGAAACGATCCGTTGGGCAGGCCCTGTACGGCACGTACGACGAACTCAACCGGCCGCTCGAAGATGCCCTGCTCGGCGTACTCGTCGAAGACAAGGCGCAACGCGTCGAGGATGTTGTCGTCGTATCCGCCGTGCTCGTCGAGATAGTCGACGAGCAAACCGATTCTGGCCGGGGTCACCGCACTCATGTCTTTAAGATAGTGATGACTATCTCAAAAAAGTCAACCGCGGACGCCGAGGCGCGCCTCGAGCAGCCCCACCGCATCGAGGTCCTCGACCGCCTCGGTGGCGCGGATCATGGCGGGCCGCGCGATCTCGATGGGCTGCCACGTGGATCCCATTGCGGCAGTCGAGGTGGCGGCAATCCACGAGTACACCGAAAACAGCCGGTACTGTTCGCGCGCGACGCCCTCGTCCAACGTGTGACCATGCGACTCGAACGTGCGTCGATAACGGCCGAGCAGGTCGTCCTCGTGAGCGCGGCGCACATCGGTGGGTATCGAGTTGCACATGAAGTAGGCGAAGTCCCTCATCCCCGGACCGCGGCCGGCAACGGCCCAGTCATAGAAACCGGTGCGACCGCCGTCGACGAACAGATTGCCGATGTGACTGTCGCCGTGGATCAGCGTGCGCTCTCCCTCGCCGAAAAGAGCCGCGACGTCGGTGAGGTGTGCGATGTAAAACTCCGCCAAACGCGTGAACACGAGCGGCATTTCGGCGCCGAACTGCTCGAGCGCCATCCTGATGAACATCGAACGGCGCGCCTCGACCTGAGGATCGGCCGGCTTGGCCCGCATCCCCTCGGCGGTGCGCAACCACGGCAGCTTGCGGCCCTGATACGCCGCGTGCAACGTCGAAAGTTCCTCCACAGCGGAATGGGCCACCTGCAAGATGTCTTCGTCTGCAGTGGCGGGGAACCGACAACCCGAGGCTGCCAAGTCTTCGAGCACCATCACGAACGCGCCGTCGGCCGGTTCGTACGCGCTGTACCAGACGTGCGGCACTCGCACGGGTAGCTCGCCGCCGACGTTCGCATACACGCGAGCCTCGGCCACGCCCAGCCCGACCTGTCGAATCAGCTTCCGCTGATCTTCGCTGAACGGCTGCAGCTTGACGAACAACGTGTCGGGCAGCTCGCCGCCGGACGTCAGTCGGACCCGCGCCCGACCGGTGGTGCCCGAGTGGGCGTCGATCACCTCAACCGCGCTGACATCACGGTCCAGCGCCTGGCTGAACCACGCCGCGGTCAGCTCACTTACCTCAGCCGGAATCGCGATCCCATCTGCGGACACCTTTGTCGTCATCGGCTCACTGTAAAAGGGGTCGACCCTTGGCCAATCCCGCCTGGGTGGCCATCGAGGAATCCCGTCAGCCCGGTGGGTTGATGGGGACCGAGGTGGATCTGCTCGACGACGCCGACCCCGCGGCGATCACCCATCTTGGCGAGGACGAGGTTCTGGATATGGATGGAGGAGAAGTCGATCGGATCAAAGTCATCCAAACGTATTGATTCGCGGCCGGTTTCGAGTGGTCCGTGGAAGGACCCGTGGCCCCAGTGAGGATGCCAGTAGCCGATGCCACGCATGCGGAAGGTGAGGACCTTCTCGATCTCGACCAGCGTCTTGCCCTCGACCGGGTCATGAAATGCCAGCCGCGCCCGCTTGATTTCTCGCCGTCCGGGTTCCCACTCGAGTTCGTAGTCGATGTCGTGGCACTCGCGCACGCCCTCCTTGCCGTAGGGCGACGCGCCCGCCGGGATCGGGTCGAGGATGAGTGCGCTCTCAAGCCAGCGGCGACCGTCCTCGTACTCATGCAGAGCCAGGTGCGTGAAGCGATCTCCGAAATGCAGTGGCGCCCAGAGCCAGAAGACCTGAAACGGCATCGGCTGACGCTGCACCTGCAGCTGCTCCCCCACGGGTCGCACCCCCCAGGACCGGTCGCGGGTGCCGGACACCTCGCCGGGGTCGATGCGTAGCTCGTTACCGTCCACGACGACGGCGCCCTCCCAGCTGCCCCACTGCGTGAGGCGGGTGTGGTCGGTGAGCAGGATGCCTTCCGGGCTCCGACGCTGCTGTCGGGGTTCTTCGATGGCGACCGTGGTGGCGCGAAAGGTCAAGTCGCAACTGATGTCGTGTTCGTTCGGCTCGACGACGAAGCGGATGGTGCGCATCGGCTCGGTCACCTCGATGCGGATCGGGCCGACGGTGGTGGCCCGGTCCAGCGGCATCGCGCCGGAGGCGAAGATGGAGTGCTCGACTCCGTCTTTCACCAAGCTGAAGGCCGCGTCGATGATGCCGCGCACTGGGTAGTGGCCCATGGCGGCGCCGAAGTAGAAGCCGCCGTCACGCTGGTGGCCGTTGAACCAGTACCGGTCGTAGTGGTTGGGGTCGCCGGTCGCCGGGGTCGCGATCGGATCGGCCGACGGGTGGATCGGGTAGTCGTCGAATGGACTGAGCACCGTTTCTCCTTGGGGTCAGAGTGTGGCGACTGCGCCGCCGTCGAGTTCTGCAGCGCGGGGCGAACCTTCGGTCATGGCACCACCAGAATCTTCCGGTCGCCGGCCTGGGTCAGCAGGCGCGAGAAGGCGTCGGTAATGCCGTCGAGGGTGACCTGCCCGGACACAAACGCGTCGGCGTTGATGCCACCCGACTCCAACAACCTTGCCGCGGCGGCGAACTCGTCGCCGCGGTAGTACATGGCGAAGCGCATCTCGACCTCCTTGACCAGCGCGGTCACCGGCAGGATCGAGTCGGCCGATACGCACACACCGGCAATCACCACGCGGCCACGGGTGACTGCCGCGTCGATGGCGGTTTGCACCAGCCCGGGGGCGCCCACGCATTCGAAGACGACGTCGAAGTCTCGCGGTGGCGGATCGTTGTCAGGGTCGTGGGACCCGGTGGCACCGAAGGAGGCTGCGCCCTCTCGGCGCGCCGCGACAGGATCGCTGACCACCACTTGCCGGGCACCCAGGCGGTGCGCCCAAACGGTCACGGCCAAGCCAACATTCCCGCCGCCGATGACCAATACGTTGTCGCCGGCCTTGACGCCGCCCATTGCGGCGGTGTGCAGGCCGACCGCGAGCGGCTCCACCAAGGCACCCAGCTGGCCGATATCCGCATCGAGGGCCACCGTCTGTGCGGCACCGACTCGGACGTACTCCGCGAAGGCGCCCGGCGAGGCGCCCACGCCCAGTAAGTCGACCCGTTCGCAGTGCGCGGGCTCGTCGGCGAGGCACCACCGGCATTGCCCGCAGGCGATCAGGGGCAGCGACGCGACGTGTTGGCCTTCTCGCCAGCTGTCACGGACCGCGCTCCCGACGGCCACGACTTCTCCGGTGAACTCGTGGCCCAGCACCGAGCCCGCGGGGAGGAACGTGTGGGCCTTGAGGTCTGAACCGCAGATTCCGCACGCGCGGACCCGCAGGACGAGTTCGTCGGGCTGTGGGTCCGGGTCGGCGATCTCGACGACCTCGAACACGTGGTCGTCGGTGAGTAGTGCGGCGCGCATCAGGGCGCCTCCCTCGTAATCATGTGGGCAGCAACGAGAACGCGTCGAGGTCGGTGATGGCGGCCGCGGATCGCTCCGCCATGACGGTGAACATCCGATCGCCGCGCTCGGTGGGCTGCGCGACCAGGGCCCCGAGGACGGTGACAAAAGGAGCTTGAAAAAGCGCGTATCGGTAGTCTTCCCAACAGGTTTCACTGTCGTAGCCGGTGACGCCGAGTTCGACCAGTCGGTGATGGTAGGCGTCGACGATGCCGCGTTCGCCAGCACGTCGATCTGGGGTCGAGAGCCCGGTGGCGACGAGCAGGGTGACGTCGCGCAAAGGCAGTCCGGACGAGACGACCTGCCAGTCCACCGCTATCACCGGATCGGCCGCGTCCGGCGCGGAGAACAGCAGGTTATCCAGGCGGTAGTCGCCGTGCAGTAGTGAGTAGGGCTCTCGTCCACCGGACGTCCACGCGATGAACTCATCGGAGTAGCGCTGCAACACCGTCGCCGTATCCGGGTCCACGGCGTAGCGCTCGAGAAATTGCTTGGTGGCGTTGGCCAGTAGCTCGCCGGTGAATTCCGGCATCGCGGTCAGGTCCGGGATCGCCCAGGTGAGCTCGCGGACTGGCGGAGAGTTCCACGTCCGCGCGTGCAATCCGGCGACGTTGATGGCGGCGGCGCGCGCCTCTACGATCGAGCAGCCGGCGATCTGATCGCCCGCTTGCGCGGGGGCGAGGTCCTCCAGCAGCAAGGTGAAGCCGTTGTTGGCATCGTCGGAGACGCTGAGGAAGCATTGCGGGACACGTGCTTTGATGCGATGCGCGAACTCCCGATAGAAATTGGTTTCGCAGCGATACCCCAGCGATCCGGCCGCCCTGCTGTTGGGATCGGCGGCCGGGAGTTTGACGATCAGGCGTTGGGGCCCGTCACCGGCTGCGTAGTCGATCGCCAACCGGAAGCACGAACCCATCTGCCCGGTACCGACCGGCTCGGCGGTCACGTCGCGCACCGTCGCGTCGATCCCGTGGTGCTGCAGCGCCGCGGTCAACCACTTCGCGTCGATCTGCTCGACGGTGTCGACTGCCTGCGGCTTCACGAGACGGCCGACTCGGTCGCGTGGGCGGCGAGGTGCTCGAGGAGCATCGTGGAGAATTCCGCAGCGGCCAGCTCGGGAATCCAATGGCCGATACCGTCGATGACTTCAAACCGATAGGGGGCGTCGACGTGGCGAGCGGTCAATTCGGCTCCTTCGCGTGCGATCGCAACGTCCTCCGGTGACCACACGAACAGCGTCGGCACGGTGATGTCGGGCAGCCCCATGGTGGTGAAGTCGTAGGCCCGATACCAGTTCAGGGCGGCCCGCATGGCCTCCCTGCTCCCCAGCACCTCAATGTGTGGCGCGGTGTCGAACCCGGCGAGACCGCTGTTATCGAAGGCGAACCGTAGGAATTCCTCACCCATATTCTCTTCGGAGCCAAGCCTTTTCATCTCCGGCAGGTAGGCCGAGCGTTGAGGCTGGTCGCTCGTAGGGTCCGCGAAGGCAGCGGCCCATGCCGACGGGTGGGGCACCGAGACAATCGTCAGGGTCTCGAGCCGCTCCGGGTGGGCAGCCGCCAGATGCCACGCGACGATGGCACCCCAGTCATGGCCGACCAGATGAAAGGTGTTGGCGCCCAGTTCATCCGCCATGCCTATGGCGTCCGCGACGAGCAGGTCGATGGAGTAGTCCTCGATCCTGTCCGGACGCGCTCTGGGTGAGTAGCCACGCTGTTCCGGCGCTACCGCGCGATATCCGGCCGACGCCAGCGCGTCGATCTGGTCGCGCCATTCCCACGAGGACTGCGGGAATCCGTGCAGCAAGAGGACGAGTGGCCCATCGGACGGGCCCGCGCTGCGGGCCGGAAACGAGCATGGCCCGACCGTGAGTTCGAGGTTATGGGCGGGGTTCACCTGGTTCTCCTTGACTGACACGTCGTTGTCCGAAGCGGGCATCGAAGGACTGCACAAGCTTTCGCCTCTCTAGCGCTCGCTGCTCCGGCGACACGGGCGGCAGGGCCCAGCGCTCGGCCACCTCGGTGACCCGCACGACAGTGCAGTGCGGAATCGGGAGATGGCCCTCGGACAGTTGCCAGCGGATCGCCATGTGGCCCTCCCGGTGATGCGCAGTTTCGAGCCAGTTGGCCGTGCCCGGATCCCGCTCCGCGACAACGATGGCGACCGAGCCGTCATCGTTCACATGAGCGTTGTCACAAGTAAAGCCGCTGAAGACGTTGCGATAGTCGAAGGATTCATACCACCCGTTGCCCACCTGTACGTCCCAGTAGCCGCACGGTGTCGGTGGTGTCACCTCGACGACGAGCGCCTCATCGGGTTCCAGCGCCCACCTTGCGGTCACCGCGTTGCCTCCGGGCACTCCCCCACTGATGGACGTGGGGTCACCGATGTCGGTCACGAAATAGTTCTTGGCAGAGGCCTTTTCGATCATTTCGGACTGCATCAACGGAACGAGGATCGAGAACGTTGCCGCGGCCCGAGCCAGCTGCCCGGCAATGTCGTCGGTCCGCAGCGGAACGGTCGTCTGACTCCCCGAGCTGACATTCTCGATCTCGAGCCGCTCCATCGGGTGGACATCGTCGGGCGTGCCGAAAAACTGTCGGAGCAGAACGGATACCGTCCACTGGTCGCTCTCGACCCAGTTGACGGCCCCCTGCGGCCGTTCGGGGGCGACGAAGATTTCGAACGTGTCGTCGGGGCCGGCGACGATGTCGGGTCGAAAGATGGCGTTGCCGAAGGGTGTCAATCCTGCCTGGACGCCCTCGGGCGAGCGGCCCAGGATGCAGGAGACCCACCGCGCCGAACCGCAGGTGCCGCTGATCCGGAAGGTATCGGTTCCGTTGACCGGCGCGGATAGATACAGACCCTGTGGGTTGTCGCCGCCCATTTTGAGATGCGGGTCCAGCGCCGGCCAGAAGTAAGGATTCGAGGTGCTGCGGTTCTCGGTGGCGCTGAACAGCGTCAGCCGCGCCATCCGGGCCAGGTGACGGAGCCCCTCGGCGAGGTCGATCTCGTCGCTGGTGATGGTCTTGGAAAGGGCGTCGATTCCGGCGGATTCGACGGCGCGACACCAGGAACTCCACGCGGTCGACGCTTCTTCGAGTCGACCGTCCCAATCCGTCACGGCGCCTCCGTCATCCGTCGCCGAGGTCGAACCCGTACCGCGCGGCTATCCCCGACACCAGCAGCGCTAGCCGTTCCTCGAAGGCCTCGTCGCTGTAGGGATCGCGTGCGGCAACCGCGGGAAGAACCGCGAATGTCGATGCGGCACGCCGGCCAGATGCGGCGAGGATGAGCGCCGGCCAGCCACGCCCGTCGGCGGTCTTGCGTCGTTCGCGAACCTGCTCAATGCCGCTGCCCAACGCCATGTCCGTGGCGGCGGCCCAGGCGCTGAGTGCTTGTTCCGGCGTGAAGCCCTGCTGACACAGCACGTTCAGCGCCTCATCGACGAACGCGAGTTGCGTGTCGTCATCAATCGACCCGGCAACGAACTGCTCGAGAAGCGCCGGCTGCGAGGCGAAGGCCCCACGGATATAGCGAGCGTTCACCACAAGCCAGTCGCTCCAATGTTCGCCGGCGTGCACGGGTGGCTTGCTGCGGCTCATGGCCCGCTGCGCGGCGAGGCGTAGCAAGTCATCTCGACCCCGCACATGGTGATAGAGGCCGGGAACGCTCAAGCCCAGTCGCTCGGCAACGCGATCCATGGTGGCCTCGTCGACACCGATCTGTAGTACCGCGTCCGCGATTGCGTCAGCATCGACCCGCGCCGGCCGCCCTCGTCGGCTCCGGCCGGGCGCCCGTGGCGCGCGGTGCGGGGCTACTGCCATCACAGATTGACTTTAACCATACGAATTTTAATAATCAATCTGAAAATTGGAGGCGAGGAGGCCTCACGGATGTTCGAAGTCGATGCCCTGCTCGAGCGTGCCGCTGACACAACGGGAACCGACGACTACGGCGACCCCTCGTTTCGGAGCGGGCTCACGCAGTTGGTGGACAGCCTGAATCACGAAGCCCGGTTGTCGGAGCTCGGATCGGTGATGGCCGAGTCGTTTTTGATCTCCACACTGACCAATCGTCTACGGGTCGAGGCGTGGCGGGCCGCTCATCCCGAGGTGGCCGACGAGCGGGTCGAGGCACCGATCGTGATCGTCGGCATGTCGCGTTCAGGGACCACGCTGCTCAGCCACCTGCTCGGCAAGGACGACGGCCTGCGGTCCCTGCTGCGATGGGAAGCCCTCGAGTCGGTACCACCCCCCGAATCGGCCACCTACGCAACCGATCCGCGCTATCGCACCGCCGTCGAGATGGACGCCGTGAGCGATGTGGTGCTCCCTGGCTTCAAGGCCATCCACCACGATCCGCCCGACGCGCCGGTGGAATGCAACACGCTGCTCGCGCATGCGTTCAACAGCACCGTGTTTGCGACCGTCTATTTCGTACCCAGCTATTTCCGGTGGATCATGTCCGCCGATCCTTCTCCGGCGTATGCCTTCCACCAGCGCATGCTGCAGCTGCTGCAGTCCAAAGTGCCCGGGCGCTGGAATCTCAAGGGGCCACAACACGGCTACGCCCTCGAGGAGCTCAAAAAAACGTATCCGGACGCGACGCTCATCGTCACCCACCGGGATCCGGCCGTGTGCACTGCGTCGACGGCCAGCCTCATCGCATATCTCAATGAGAAAACGAGCGACGGCACCGATCGCACCGTGATCGGCGACGTCACAACCGAATTCATCGCTCACTGCGCAGGTGGCCTGACGGCGTATCATCAGGGACACGGACCGTCGTCCATGATCCATGTGGCCTATCCGGACTTGGTCCGCGACCCGCTGGCGATGGTGCGTACCGTCTACGAACAACTGGGCCGTGCTTTGCGCCCACAGGTCGAGGCGGCGATGGCAGAACTCATCGGGACACAGCCGCAACATCATTACGGTGTCCACCGGTACACCGCCGAGGACTTCGGGCTCGATCGCGCCGTATTGGACGAGCGATTCGCCTCCTATCGCGAAACCTTCGATGTCGCAAGAGAACAACGAGGCTGAGGAGCCGATTTGCCATGACCAATCTCGATGGACGACGAGCCCTGGTGACCGGTGGCGGCACCGGCATCGGATTCGGCTGCGCGCAGCGCCTACTCGCGGCGGGCGCGCATGTCACGATCGCCGGCCGACGAGAAGACGTACTACAGGATGCCCTCAAGCGGCTCGACGCTTCCGCTGACAGGGCCGCGCTGGTCGTCTGCGACGTGACCGACGAAAACCAGGTCGAACGGGCGATCGAGGTGGCCGCTGACGGTCGCAATCTCGATGTGCTGGTGGCCAACGCCGGCAGCGGGTTTCCCGGCGCCATCATGCAACTGGGATCGGAAGCGTGGGACTACGTGCTGCGCCTGAATGTGATCGGAACGGCGCTGTGCATCAAGCACGCCGGACTGATCATGCGCGGTCATGGCGGAGGTTCGATCGTCACGATCTCCTCGACGTCGGCGACCAAGGTGCAGCCCTGGCTGACGGCCTACGTGACATCCAAGGCCGCGGTGGACATGCTGACCCGCAGTGCCGCAATCGAACTCGCCCCGCACAATATTCGGGTCAACGGCGTGCAGCCGGGCTACATCGCGACCGAAATCGTCTCCCTTGTCACCCCGGGGCGCCTTGACCGGACCTACCATCGCGCTACGCCGCTGAGTCGGCCCGGCACGCCGCAAGATATCGGCAATGTCGTGACCTTTCTTGCCGGCGACGAAGCGGCGTGGATCACCGGTCAGGTGTTCGGCGCCGACGGCGGCCTGAACATCCCGGTGATGCCGAGCATGGCACCCATCGCCGAAACCGTCTACGGACCAGATGTGGTCGCCGAGTTCGCAATTCCGGATCTCACTGCACTCAACGACGCGCAGTAGCGATGTAGGCGGGTCGTCCCGATCAGTGCGATCGACGGACCTCGGCGAGCACCTCGGCGATCACAGGTTCGGGCGTCGCGTTGGGGAACCCGGGCAGCACGCGGTCGATCACCCCACTGCAGCGTTTCGCGAGGGCGTGACCGACCCGCTCGATCGGTGCGACGACGGCGAACTCCCTGAGGATGTCGTCATCGATCAGATCGGCCATCGCGTCCCATTTACCGGCTAATGACAGCGCGCGCAATTGTGGTTGCAGATCACCCCAGCCGTGCAGTTCGAGCACCCTCCGATAGTCGGGCGTGGAGGCGTAGAACGCTATTTGCTTGCGGAACGACGCAGTGGCAGCGGCCATTTCGTCCCCGTCGCGCCCGGTGACGATGAAGACGGGGCTGGACACCTCGAAGTTCGCCCGGTCCCGGCCGCTACGTGCCAGACCTCGCAAGACTGCGGGAGTTGTCACCTCGTCGAGGTAGCGGCGAGTGGTGAAGGCGTGCGCAAGCAGTCCATCGCCGACCTCGGCGCACATCTGTGTCATCGCCTCGCCCACCGCGGCGATGAAGATCCGCGGGGCGGGTTGTGCCATGGGTTCAGGAGTGAACATCGGCGTCATCAGCTTGTGGGTGTAGAACTCACCGTCGAACGTGAGGCGGCCACCGGTGGACCAGCTGCTCCAGATCTCCTTCAGCGCGGCAACGAATTCCGCCATCCGCCGTACCGGGTGACTCCATGGCATGCTGAAACGCTTCTCGATGTGGCTGCGGATCTGAGTCCCCAGGCCAAGGATGAATCGACCATCGGAGAAGCCCTGTAGGTCCCAACCGAGATTGGCCACGATCATCGGATTGCGCGCGAACGCCACGGCGATGCTGGTGCCCAGAGCGATCGAGTTCGTGTGTTCGGCAGCCAGAAGTAACGGCAGGAACGGGTCGTGGTTGATTTCACCCGTCCAACAGCCGTCATAGCCTGCGCTCTCATGAGCGCGCGCTACGTCGGCGACACGATCGAGTTGGCTGGGGATGCCCCGGTCGATCTTCAGCTCGCCGACCATGCCTTAACTCAACACTCGGACCGGGACGTGGCTCCAACCCGCGACGTTCTGCATGTTCACCCGCTTACAACCGCGCCAATCCACTTCGTAGCGCGGCATGAAGTCGAGCATTTTGTCCAGGGCGATAGCGGTTTCCATCCGCGCCAGTGCGGCGCCCAGGCAACTGTGAATTCCGTATCCCAAGCCCAGGTTTTGCGATTGCGCGCGGTCGCGGTCGACGTCGAAGCGATCTGGATCAGTCCAGGCCTGCGGGTCACGGTTCGCCGAACCCCCGACCAGGAACACTGGCCGTCCCGCCGGGATGGTGACACCGTGCAAGGTGATTTCGCGCAGCGAGCACCTGACGTTGTACTGGGCCGGGGCCTCGTACCGGAGCAGTTCTTCCACCGCGGCTGGGATCTTGCTCCGATCATCGAGCAGCTTTTGCCATTGGTCTGGATACTTGGCGAAAACGACTGCGGCGCTGCCCAACAACTTGGTCACGGTCTCAGCCCCGGCTCCCCCCAAAAGAATTGCGAATTCCGTAATCTCGAGGTTGTCGAGGGGAGTCATCTCGCCGTTGTCGCGTTCCATTTCGGCTTGAATGAGCTGGCTGAGCAGATCATCGCCCAAGTCGTTGCGTCGCTGTTTGACGAGCCGAAAGTAGTAGATGGCCATGTCGATAGCGGCCTTCTGTCCTTCCTCACTCATCTCGACCTCGCCGGCGTCCCGGTGCAGAAATTCGTCGATCCAGAGGCGAATCTGTTGATGATCGGCCTCGGGTACGCCCTGCATTGTCGTCATCACGTCGACGGGGAAGGGGGCAGAGAAATCCTGAACGAAATCGAAGCCCGAGGGGTCGACGGCCGACAGGTGCTTCTCGATCAGGCTCGTCACCAGCCCGCGATGCGCTTGAATCGCGCGAGGTGTGAAGACCTTATTCAGCAAGCTGCGCATCCGGCGGTGTACCGGCGGATCCATGGCGATGATCGAACCGTGCTCGGTGACAACCCCTTTGCGCACCTGGGCGAGGTCTACACCGTACGCCGACGAATATGCCTCGTGGTCCTTGAACGCGGCGGCAACATCCTCGTGCCGCGTCAGGGCGTAGAAGTCGTAGTGCTCGCTGTAGTAGACGGGCGCTTCCGCGCGCATCCGGCGGTAAATATCATAGGGGTCGGTGAAAAAGTCTTGCGAGAACGGATCGAACACCACCGTGGCTGCGGTCATGCGTATGCCGACATTCCCTAGGCCGTGGCAGTGATATTCGCCCCGAGCAGCTCAAGGGCGTTGTCACGCATG
This sequence comes from Mycobacterium numidiamassiliense, assembly GCF_900157365.1. Lineage (GTDB taxonomy): Bacteria > Actinomycetota > Actinomycetes > Mycobacteriales > Mycobacteriaceae > Mycobacterium > Mycobacterium numidiamassiliense. Next base: position 307,719 of record NZ_FUEZ01000003.1, read on the forward strand.
ACCTTTCGGACATCTTCTGGGCTGAATTCGGGGAATTGAGGGATATCGTTGACGAAAGTCATCGGATCCTCGAGACCTTCGCCGTGCGGCCAGTCCGATCCGAACAGGATTTTGTCCACACCGATGGTGTCGGCGAGCAATGAGACGTCGTCCTCGTAGTAAGGCGCGATCCACACGTGATTCCTGAGCTGCTCGACCGGATCTTCCTTGAAGTGGTAAGGCGCAGAATTCGCCGCTTTCTTCAACCGCTTGATCAAGCGGTACACGAAATACGAACCGTTCTCGATACTTACGGCCTTCAACTTGGGATGCCGGGTGAACACCTGATGCACGATCAACGAGGCGAAAGTGTCGTGAATGGCCCGGTCATCGGTAAGCACTTGGTCGAGCGGGTCCTTCTTGCCGAACCCTTCGAACTTGGGGTTGCCGCCCCACAGCGCCACGACGGCCCCGTAGCCGCTGTCGCTGAGGTGGAAGCCGACCGGAACACCGGCTTCGGCCAGCCGCGCCCACACCGGATCGTGCAGGGGGTCCCCCAACGAGCGTGGCTTCAGCACGCCGGGAACAGGGGCCGGCCGCACCAAGACCATCCTGGCGCCCCGTCCCAGAACGAATTCGACTTCCTCGACGGCCTTGTCCGGGTCGGCCAGCGAGATGATCGGTGCCGCCAGGATCCGGCCGTCGGGACGGTCGAAACCCCAGTCCTCATCGAGCCACAAGTTAAACGCGTGCACCGAAACCATCGTCGCTTCGATGTCGTGTTTCAACGCCTCTTCGACACCACAGGCGAAAGTCGGCAACATGAACACGGTCTCGAGGTTTTGCGCATCCATGATCTCGATGCGCGCAGCGCGGTTTTGATACTCGGGATGGTTGGCCAGCCGATCGACCTTCATCAACGACGCCGGGTCCACACCTTCGGGGATCACGCCGCGGAACAACAGATCCAGACATCCCGGCTCGATAATCGGATCGAAGGTCGGGTTCGGGATGAAGTGATTGACCTGCTCCCCCATCAACGCCCACGTGCGCTTGCCGTCTTGCACCATTTGCACGCCGCGGCGTTTGAACTCTTTGGGCAGGTGCCGCGTGAATGAATCAAGGGGCTCGTAATAGTGGTTGTCGACGTCAATCGCACGGTAATCCAGCGTTGTCATCATGTGTCCTCTCGGGTCCCGCTCAATCCTTTGGCGATTGTGCTCTCAGGCACTCTGGGCGATCAATGGCGGAAAATTGGGCGACCGCTTCTCAAAGAACGCGGTGATGCCCTCGATGAAGTCATTGCGCTGCATGGAGTCGTGCATCAGCTTCTCGGCCTTCTGACTGGTCTCCACGATGCCCATGCCGGCGTCGGCGTAGAGCTGATGCTTCATCACGGCCAGGGAACTCGGCGAGCAATTGCGGGCGATGTCCTCGGCGTAAGCGAGCACGCGATCCATCAACTGCTCGCCCGCAACCACCTCGGTGACCAGGCCAAGTTCGGCGGCTTCCTCGGCGAAAAAGGTTCTCCCAGAGAGCAATAGCTCGACAGCGACGCTCCAGCCGACCAAGCGCGGGAGGATCCAGGATATCCCGTACTCGGCGACCAGTCCGCGGCGAGCGAACGACGTCGTGAACTTGGCGCCGGCTGCGGCAAAACGGATGTCGGCCATCAGCGCCTGCGACAGCCCGATGCCGGCGATCGCGCCGTTGATCGCGGCGATTACCGGCTTGGTCAACTGGGTCAGGAAGTATGGATGCTTCTCGGCTACCAGCGCGCTGAAGTCGGTCCGCTCTCCCGATGCCGCGGTGTCCGCCGAAAGGGCTTGCATACCGCCCATGTCGGCGCCGGCGCAGAACGCGCGACCCTTGCCGGTGACGACGATGACCCGCACACCGGGGTCCGCCTCGGCCGCTTCGACACACCGATAGAACTCCGTGCCCATGGGGTTGCCCCATGCGTTCATGCGCTCGGGACGATTGAAGGTCACGACCGCGACGCCGGAATCATGAGCCTCGTACAGGACTGCGGGCTCGGTCTGGACCGGGGTCGCTGACTGGTCGTGCGTGCTCACGACGCTGTCATCGGCGACGGTCATCGGCCGGGCCTTTCTTCGCGGATCACTAATTACTCATACTGTATACCTATCGGTAGTGCGCTCTGCAAGCCACCTAGACTTCCCGGTTGCACTCCAAATATCTTGGCTTAGCTGGGCTAACGGGCGTCGGGGAAGCGCCGGAGGCCCCGCAGCGTTGACGTCGACGTGACCGCAATGGGTTTTCACGAGGGTGAGGTCGCCACGCAACGCCGAGCCGGCGTCGAAGCTGAGGCAAAACGCCTCGAGACGATGCTCGATGCGACCGGCTTGTCTGGGGGTGCTGCCCAATTCCTGGCATCGCAGCGGTTTGCCGCGTTCAGCGGGCGTGATCGAGACAGAGTCCTATGGGTCTCCCCGTTGTCCGCGCAGCCGGGGTTCCTGCGGGGGGCCGGCGACACCTTGCAGATTGCGGCCGCTCCCCGCCGCGGCGATCCCCTGCACCAGATCGCGATCGGCCAGCAGATTGGGTTGATCGCCATTGACTTCGCCACCCGGCGCAGAATGCGGGTCAACGGCGTTCTCGTTGAGACCGACTCCGGGACTATGACGGTGCGCGTCGACCAGGCGTACGGGAACTGCCCCCAGTACATCCACCGCCGCGATGTGAACACTGCCGCGATCGCCGCACCCTCTTCCAGCCGAAGGCGCGCAACGACTTTGACTGCAGCTGATCAGGCGATGATTGCGCAGTCCGATACCTTCTTTCTGGGCACGACGCATCCCACCCGGGGCAGCGATGCGTCTCACCGCGGTGGTCCGGCCGGATTCGTTCGGGTTGACTCCGGCGACCGGATCTGGTGGCCGGATTATCCGGGCAACAACATGTTCAATAGCTTCGGCAACCTGATGGTCGATGACGAGGCCGCCCTGTTGTTCATCGATTTCGCGACGGGCGCAACACTGCATGTGTCCGGTACCGCTCAGGTGCAGTGGACCAGTCCCGGCACGGACGGTGACGACGGTGGTGTTGGTCGCCGGGTCGCGTTCTCAGTTAGGTCCGTTGTTGCGTCACGCGATTCCAATCGCGAGGCGTGACGTGCACGGAGCAGGCGACACCCGCGACTAACTTGCAGGCGGGATGCGATGCCCCTGTGCCGAGCTGCCTGGATGGCGGATCGTATCGTGCCCCAGCTTGCGATTGTGCATGGGTTCGCGTGCCGCCTTCTGGTGTTCGAGCTGCCGGATCAACTCATGCTTGGCCTCGAGAAGGGCGCGGGTGATGTCGCGGTTGTCGGCGACCGCCACCAGCGCCGGGAGACCAGGCAAGGTCGTCCGCAACGTGACACGCTGCTCCTTACGGCCGCGGTCCTGCAACGAGACTTCCAGGCTGATGTCATACGGGTCCCACCGACCCAGGTGCGGCTCGAGCGTCGCCAACGCCTGCAGCACATGCGGACGTTCCTTGGCGACGAATCCCGCCCCCATGTGCAGGACGTACTCGCCGAGGGGATTAGGCGATCTGCCGCTGGACCTTCTCATCATGCTGATGCTGACCTCATCTCGGGCGATCTGGTTGTTGAACGATCGTGGCCAGCAACTGCGGAAGTGGCACGGTAGCGATGCCGATGGCGCCGTCGGCGATTCCGTAGGGGACCACCAGGGTGTCGGCGTGAACGAGCGCGCCGCAGGAGTAGACGACGTTGGGCACATAACCGTTCTGTTCGTCATGGGCTGGGCTGAGCAGTGGGCGTCGTAGCCGGCCCAGCACCTGGGTCGGATCGTCGAGGTCAAGCAGAATAGCGCCGATGCTATAGGTGCGCATGGGGCCGACGCCGTGGGTGAGCACCAGCCACCCTGCGTCGGTTTCGATTGGCGGGCCGCAATTTCCGAGTTGCAGCGCTTCCCATGCCTCGGTCGGCTGCTGGCAGGGCGATGCGCTCGTCCAGACCGCCAGATGGTCGGCGAAGGCGACGGAGTTGGTCTCGCGGTCCGATCGCGACATGGCCGCATAGCGGCCGTCTATTCGTCGGGGGAATAATGCCAAACCCTTGTTGGCCGCTGCCTCCCCGACGAGCGGCCCGGAGGTGAAGGACTGGAAGTCCTTGGTCTCGAGCAGTTGTTGGCTGATGTGGGATCCGCTATAGGCCGTGTAGGTGGCGTAATAGGTGACCGAGCCGTCGTCGTCAACGAAGCGGACGAACCGGGCGTCCTCCATGCCGGCATGCTCGGCCTCCATCGACGGCCATAGCACGCGCTCGGAAACCGATGTGTCGCAAGGGAACTCGATGGCATAAAACCGCGTGGCGGTCGCGCGGATGAGGGCGACCGTGCTCTCCCCGTGTGCGCGGGTGCTCACGTGGGCCCGGAGATCGTCGAGTCGCTCGTCGAGGTCGGATCGCGTGAAGTAGTCGCCGAGCGCATTGAAGACGTAGTCGGCGGCCTCGCCGGCATTGCCGATGCGGCCGAGTTCGCCGCGGAACACCGCGGCGTCGAGCAGCGCGCCCGACACGGTTCCGGTGGTGGCGAAGGGGGGCGGCTCGTCGATCGTGGCCCGACCCGCGGCGTCGACGACACCGGTGCGGAACCCGATGGACGAGCGGTGTCCTTCCCCGATCCCTCGCACGCTCATCACGAATCGCAGGCTGCCCGCAGCCGTGCCGGCCTGGTCAGGGTGGGCCACCATGCTGGGGTTGCACAGCGCCGCCCCCTCGATGGCGTACTCGCTGGTAAAGGTCGCTCCCAGCAACAGCATTCGCGCATCGGAGAGGTGTACGCCGGCATCCAGGCGGTCGGCGAGTTCGTTGGCGTGCCAACGGAACGTGCCCACGAGGTCACGGTGGCGTCCGTCGAAGCGGATGACCACGTCGTCCAGGGACGACCGAACCTCGTCCTCGGTCAGGGCGAGGATGCGATTGAGCACCACTCCCGCTCGGGACTCCTGCAGCTCGAAGCCCTCCTGGCCGGGCACGAAGAGCCGGGTGATCACTCGCGCCGGATCGGGCGTGACCCGGTGAGGGTCGCGGGTCACGAGCCCGGTGCGCATCAAAGTCATTGTGGGACCATCGAAAAGCGCTGCGCGTGTTGCAGAGTGGCGATCACCGCGAGGGTCGATTCGGCGCCCTGGTTGAGGTTGACGCTCTCAGCAAGCAACCCGTCGAAACCACCACCGGTCTCCGCATCCCACATCAGCAACCCGGAGTCGTTGGCACCCTGGAACCAGGCGACGGCCGACCGAATCCCATCCGGCCAGAGCGCCCGCGGATCGGCAGCTGCGGCGCGAGCGCAGGCGTCGGCGAGGGTGGCCACCTCGATCGGCTGCTGGTCGAAGGCGGGCCGGCTGTCCTGCGGTCCCCGGCCGCCAACGGGAGTGGGCGACAGGTGGCCGTCAATCGTTTCGTAGTCGAGCAGCCACTCCAACAGGTCCAGGCCACGCTGTTTCAGGTCCAGGTCCTCCAGCGCGACGCCGGCAGCGATCATCGCCTCGGGGAGAATCGCATTCGCGTAGGTGAGCCGTGCCTCGGGCCACGGCCAGTCCGAGTTGGTCTCGGGTCTCGCGACAGTGGCCGCGTAGTCGGTGAGGAGTCGCAGGGCCGCGGAATTACCGGGCTCCAAGCTGAGGAGTTCGGCGGCGCCGACGGCGGCGAACGCCATCGCCCGCGGCCACGGCGACCTGGACTTGGCTGCGCGTTCGAACTGAATCACGGCCAGTCGCCGGACCAGGCTGACGCCGCTGTGGGCGGCGGCGGTCCCGAGCCCCCACATGCAGCGGCCCCAGTGGTCGTCCGTGGTGGGCTGGTCGGTCCAATGTCCGGCCTGATCCATCCGGTTGCGGCAGGGGCCGTTGTAGGACTGCGCGTCGTTCAAGAACTGGATGGCCTTGCGGGCGAGGCCCTTAACGGCACCCGGTGCGTCGGGCTCGCGGGTGGTGACGACGAGCACCCTGGCCATGTCGTCGGTGCAATACCCGTGCTCACGGCGGGGCGCGGGCATGCAGGCGTGCTCGAAGGTGGCGCGATGGTCCGTCATTCGCAACAGGTGGGCGAACACCGGGGTGGGCGGGGCGCCGGTCACGCCAGTGCCGATTGGGTGACCAGCAGCCGTTGCGCGACGCCGATGTAGGCGTTGGCGACGACGGGCCAGGCGATCGTCGGGGCTAGCCCGCGGGCTTCGGTGGCCATGGAGTCGGCGACGTGCGGATCGGTCAACAGCTGGTGCAGCGCCGCGACCAGTGCGTCGGGATCGTCGTGAGCGACGACGATGCCCGCGCCGCTGCCGAGGAGTTCGACCGCGTGGGGGAAAGCGGTGGCGACGATCGGGCGGCCACTCGCAAGAGAGTCGACCAGCACACCGGAGGTGACCTGGTCCTTCGAGTCGTAGGGCAGGACGACGACGGTAGCCGTCTGGATGAGCGCGGTGAGCTGTTCGGGGGTGCGGTACACGGCGTCGAAGGACACCGAATCGGCGATGCCGAGGCGTTTCGCCTGCGCGACAAGGGCTTCGCGATACCTTTCCCCCTGTGCCGCGAGCACCTTGGGGTGGGTGCGGCCAGCGATGACGTACCGCGGCGGGTTGGGCAGGCTCTCGAGCGAAGCCATGGCGTCGATGACCCGTTCGATACCCTTGCCCGGTCCCAGCAGGCCCCATGTCAAGATCGTCGGCCGGTCGGGATGCTGCACGCCGTTGGTGCCGGGGAGTGCCGCGCCGTGCGGGATGGTGGTGACCTTGTTGCTGTCGACGGCGAAGACCGCGCACAGGCGTTGGCGGGCCACCTCCGACATCACGATCACCTGATCGGCCACCGCCATCACCGATTCGAGCACCGAAAGTTGGTGTGGTGTCGGATGTTTGAGAACCGTGTGCACGACGACGATCGACGGGACGCGCAATCCGGCCATGATCTGGACGACTTCGTCTCCGTCAGGACCGCCATAGATGCCGTACTCGTGCTGGATGACGGCGACGTCGCTCTGATTGAGGAGCTCGGAGGTTGCCTCTACGGACGAAGCCGAGCCGTTGACCAGCTCGCCGACGACGTTGGGCTCCTCGGAGACGTCGCCGTCGGCGATGCGCACGACGCTGACGCCGGCGCCTCTGGCTGTCAGCGCGCCTGCCAGGGCCGCGCTAAACGTCGCCAGACCGCATGGTGTCGGCGAGTAGGTACCGAGGATGCCAAAGCTCGGTACATACGAAAAGTGTTGCATCCCAAAGGGAGCAATCAACGGCTGAAACAACGATGGAACATTCAAAATTATCCCGACTCAACGGTAAAAACTAACCAAGTGTCCGGCGTGAGCGGATGCTCAGGCAAATCAGCGTCAGAAGCTGAGCCATTCCGGATGGGCTGGGAGTACCAACACCCATGACGCTACACCCTCACCGGCCGAAAGGCGTGGTCGTGGTGCACTGAGGTCGACGAGGCGCTTGTCGGGCGCGCTTCAGCAACGAGAGGGCGCCTGCGCTGAGGCAACACTTCGCAAACGAGCGATGCACTCAGCTGAGCGGCTCAGTCGTTCCGCGCGAGTAGAGACCAACCCGCCTGGTTCCACTTCGATTGCGGCCAGGTCTACGGCGCCGCCTATTCGCTATTCCGTTGTGCAGAAATGGATCTCATCAATCCATAATTGCCGCAACTCGCACGTCCGTGTAATTCGCCGATTACCAACATCATTCGTAAGGCAGATCATTCGTAAGCCAGCGGCGCGGCAAGAAATACACTTGCTGATTGATCAGATGAGTCATGGGCGTGGGCCGATGGATTGACCGGCTTAGCTCTGCCGACACCTCCTCCGTCGGGGGACCGCTGTGGTCGGGGGTCGGCATATCAGCGCTGCCATTCTCCGGTCGAGGGGCCCAGGCGTAGCCGCACACAGCGGCCCGTTACCAGTGTGTTTCTCTCTGCGCACGCCGCGGCCGCTGGTTAAACCGGCAGCTAAACTAGGAGAACATGACCAACCTCAAAACCAGGACGGTCGCCGCAATGTGCGGCGGCACCGCGGTGTTTGCGCTGTTGGTAGGGGGTGTAGGCGCTGTAAGTACGTCGACCGCAGGGATGAATCGGGCGTTCACCGCACCTCCGGCGAGTTCCTCGCCCGGGGATACCACCGACGACGGCGGCGCCCTACGGGTGCATTCCGCCGGTGGCGGCGGCTGCGTCCCGGGCCTGAACTGCGGGCCTATTAACCCACCACGTCCGCCGCCACCGCGCCGTCAACCGAGTCCAGCGCCCGATCCGCAACGTTCCGCTCCGGGCCCGCAGAACCCCTAGCCGCTTCGGCCATCCAGGCCGCTCGCCGGAACAGCGATCCCCCATCGTTTCCCGATCTCAGGAGAGGATGACCCCGGCGGAACGCCTTCAGCGCTTCCGACGGAGAGTCAGTACCGAAATTCGGCGATCGACAATTTGATGCCCTGAAAGGGCCGCAGAGCCGGAATCGACGTCACCGGCGATTTGGCTTCGGTTAGACGCACTAGCGATCTACCGTCAACTAGTGGCCAACACACATCGGCGGCGAGGTTGCCGTGGATAGCGACATCGCGGGGATCATTACCCGACTCGATGAGCAGGCCGCCGCGATCAGTGACGCCCTGTGTACTGCGGCCCAAGACGACATTCCGGAGCTCCCCCGCGATGACGGGTTGAGCCAGTTGATGCGTGTTGCGATGCGGGACCACTTCCGGACGGTCTTCCGTGCGCTGCTTCAGGACATCGACGTCGCAAAAATCACCGCGCCGGCGACACATATCGAGTACGCCAGAGCCCTGGCCCGCCGCGATGTTCCGCTGACCGCGATGATGCGCGGTCACCGGCTGGGGCAGCGCCGGTTAAGCCAGGTGATGTTCGCCGAGCTGGAGGCCTCCGGCATGGAGTCGGCGACCAAGGCGGCCGTTATCGAGACGCTCGCCAGGACGATGGCGAAGTACGTCGACGTGGTATCAATGCAGGTCCTCGCGGCCTACCAGCGCGAGCACGAGCTGTTGCTGAAGGCGCAGCGCATCACGCGCGGAATGCAGATTCGAGAGGTGCTCGACGACGCCAGATCGTTTGACGTCGAGGCCGTTTCCACGGCCATCGCCTATCCGCTGAACTGGCAGCACCTTGCACTCATCGTGTGGTATCCCGGCGGGGAGATCGGACACGACCAGCTGGCGAGCCTAGGGGAGTTCGTCCGCGCGTTAGCTGCGGCCGCCGAGACCGCGGCAAGCCCACTTTTGGCCAGTACCGATCCGGCTGCCTCGTGGGTTTGGTTGCCGTACCGTTCGGTGCCCGGTGACACCGTCATGAAAATCCACGAATTGGTGCGCTCGCGGACGGACGCACCCAACATCGCGATCGGGGCAATGGGTTGCGGTGTCGAAGGATTCCGCCGGTCTCATCGCCAAGCGCAACGCGCACGCGAAGCCGCGCATTCGCGCACTGGTCAGTCACATGTTGTGGTCGCGGCGACGGATGCCGAAGTCTTTGCAGCGGCACTGCTGGACGTGGATGTCGAGGAAATACGCGGATGGGTGGCGGACGTCCTTGGCCCGTTGGCGTCGGGGACCGACGATGACGCTCGCCTGCGGCAGATATTGCGGCTGTTTCTGTATTTCGGTCGGCCCTACAAGGTCGCAGAGGAACTCAACATGGCTCTCCGAGCTGTGAAATACCACCTCGAGCGAGCGGTCGCCAGACGCGGGCGTCCGATCGACGACAAGCGAAACGTCGAACTCGCCCTGCTCGCCTGTCAGCGGTACGGTGCCGCGGTCCTGGGGCCAGGCGAGGACTGACGCCCGAGCGGTTAGCGAGGAAATCTCAAGAGCAGCAGATTTTTGGGCACGGGTTTGAAAGCAACCGTTTTGGTGGAGCTAAGGGGATTCGAACCCCTGACCCCCACACTGCCAGGAGCAGGCAGGAACCGTGGACAGGGATGACTGGCCACAAATGGTTGTGTAGGCGACGTCGCTGGCGCAGGAACTGTCGTCACCGTTGTCATCAAAAGTGTCGTCACTGCCGCGTCAGGCCGAGCTGCGCCGCCGCGCCGACCAGCGGCAACCGAGGGCGGAACGATAACACACTGCAAAGGGGACACAATGGCACCGTACGACGACGTCACCCACGCATTCGTGGGGCCGGAAGCCGAGGTTTTGCTGCTGCTGAAAGCATTGCAGGATGCTGCGGAGATGCCCGGAAGGTAGGACAATGGATGATGCTCTACCACACCACCTGCAGGGGGCCTAACTCCAATTGGAGAGATCGATGGACGAAGTACAAGTCGAGCAGCAGAACTATCAGATGCCACCTGTGGAGGGGTTTACGGTCGCGGTCTTTCTCACCGTGGCCGACCTCAAGCGATCCGCCGAATTCTACAAAACGGTCTTCGATGGAGACATTGTGAGCATGGGCGACGGAGACGCACCTCCGTACGTCAAAATCGCCAACACGTGGCTCATTCTCAACGTTGGCGGCGGTCCCACACCGGATAAACCGACGGTAACGCTTAGCCCGCCTCCCGATCCCAATCATCTCAGTAGCTTCATGAATATCCGCGTTGCGGACATTCAGGCGTGCTACAAGTTGTGGAAGAGTCGAGGCGCAACGTTTCTCTCGGAGCCCCTAGACAAGTACGGCGAGACGCGATGCTACATCCGCGATCCAGACGGCTACATCATCGAAGTCGGCCAAAGCAAACCTGGCTTCAAGTACGGGTAGAAGCGGTAAACAGCAAAGTCGTCGTGATAACGGGCGCATCGCATCGGCGCACGTCTGGTCGCGCGTACAGCGAAGCCGGATACAACGTCGCTCGCTGGCCAACAAGTATGGCCGCCGAGGAGCTCCAGTGAGTGCCGAGACCACCGTCGAAATCCCTCACCTCGACGGTGGCCAGTCCCCCGAGCCCCCCGTCTTAGCGAGGCGCTGCGAGACCGCTCGGGCCCGCGATGCTTCGGGCCGCCGTTGTTTAATACCATGACGATTGGGAGGCTTCGGTGATGACCAGTGCGATCATCGGCACTGGAGGGCTCGGATCGGTCATCGCCCACCAGCTCGCCTCAGGCGGCGAGACCCTGCGGCTCTCAAGCGCCAACAACGAGTCGGCACGAACTCTGGCTGCACAGATCGGTCGAGCTGCCGTCGCCGCCGCCGACAACCGCGACGCGTTGCAGGGCGCCGATGCCGTCGTCCTCGCGCTGCGCTTCACTGCTCTGAAGGGCGTCATCGACGAGATCGCCGACCCGCTATCCGACAAGCTCGTGGTCGTTCCGAGCAACCCGCTCGCCACCGACGCACAAGGTAACCTCATACATCTCCTGCCGAAAGGGCAATCCTCTGGCGAGGTTGTAGCCGGGTGGTTGCCGGCGGGGGCGCGCCTGGCTATGGCGTTTGGAACCCTGTCGGCCGATCTGTTCGAGTCCTCTAGCAACCGGTCACCGGAGCCGGCGGTCCTGTTCTACGCGACCGACGACGACCGTGCTGGCGAGGAAGTGGAGCGGTTGATCCGAACGGCCGGCTTCGAACCGGTGAAGGTCGGCGGGATCGAACAGTCAGGTCGACTCGAGGTGGGTGGGGACCTTCACGATCTCGTCGTCGGCCCCGCAGAGGCGCGGTTATTGATCGGTGGGGCCTGATCGCTTCGCCGCCCTGGCCGGGGCACCTCTTCGGTCGGGCGTTCGCCCAGATGGTCTCGATACCAGATGCATGTTGAGGCAGTGGTTTTGGTGGTCGCTCTCGGCTGCAGAGCGTGGAAGACTTCGCGGGCGATGTAGCGCTTGAGGCATCGCATCACTTCGTTCTTGATTTACCTGCGGCGGCCTGCCGACGCTGGCGGCCGCCACGCGGCGTGATCGATACCAATCCATGTGCGGTGCGCAGGTAACCGACGTTCGAAACGCCAAGAGAAGGGACCGTTCCGCTGGTTACGACCCATCCAGAAAGAACATTCGGAGCGTTCGTTCACGAATCGGCGCCACACACGGTGGAATGCAACTGCACGGCGTGGTGGTGGGTTAATTTAACTTTGAACAGGATTCAGACGTGATCTGTGACGCCTCCAGCTAATTGCGGAGTGGGCAAGTATGGCGCCACGTGGCCCGGGGATGCTCTGGCCGATACAGTTGCCGAAGAGGGAAGCGTCACACTGTCACAACGGCGGGAGAAGCCCATGACCGGCCAGCCGGACTCACCCACAGGGCCGAGCTTCGAGCGCGATGTCCATCCTATGTTCCGCGAAAAGGACCGCGACTCTATGCTCAAAGCCTTCGACCTCTGGTCCCACAGCGACGTCCAGGCGCACCAGGACGCGATCCTCGAGCGCCTCCGCGACGGCACCATGCCCTGCGACGGGGCGTGGCCGCCGGAGCACGTCGCCGTCTTCCAGCGCTGGATCGCCAACGGGTCGGCGCCCTGAGCGCGTGCCCCGGTGACTGAGCAGCGCACGCCGGATGAATGATCTCAACGCAACGGGCGCCAAACCTGCCCTTCGGCAGGGAGTTGCGGATGCGCTCGGTGGGTCCGTACTGGAACGACGAACACGAGATGTGCTGCGCCGCTGCGGCGACGGCTGACTCCAACGGCAAGCGCACCCGATTCTTCTGGCTGACCCGGGGCGCTATCGGCCAGATGCTCCGGCAGGGCAGCGGCCATGTCGTCAAGCGCTGCAAACCTTCCTGGATGAGGTCCCCTGGGAGCAGCTCAGCGGTGTCACGGACAGCTGAAGTAAGGAAATTCGGCCGTGATCTGCGCTGGATCGGGCGCGACACCGGCGCCCAGCGGGGAGTTGGTCAACACCGACAGCACGTTGTCCAGCACGTTGTCCATCAGCCCGCGCCCGTTCATTCCGGTGTAGTCGAAGGATGCGGGCGTGCCCAGCTCGTAGGGCAGGGTTATCGATCCGAACAGGTCGGCCACGCGGCGCGCGTAGGCGGCCGGATCAGCGGAAGTGCCGGCGAGTGTGACGTATTTGGTGACGGTGTCGATGGTGCGCGCGACGAACCGCGAATTGTCCCCGGACGGGGCGGTCGAGTTGAACGCCTCGCTCAACTCGTCGTCGTTGAGGTGGAGGTGGGTGAACATCGGCAGGCCCCAGCGGGCCACCTGCTGCCCAGGGGCGTGGCCGCACAGCGACACCGTGGCCCAGGCCTGCACCCTGGTCGTACTGCTGATCAACTCGTTGGGCGCCTCGACGACGATGCCAGCGACGGTCCGATCCCGGAAGACGTTGACGTGATTGGCGAAAGCCTCGGGTTTGTAGACGCCGGCCGCAAAGGCATCCCTGAAGTCGTTGAGGCCCGCATTAGCGCCGAACACATCATTCACCACTCCGGCGAAGACGCGCACCCCGCTCTCGCCGGCGACTGTGACGCCGGTCGTTCCCGACGCGATCAACTCGCCAGATCCACCCTGAGCTGCGTCGGCGCCGGTGGCGAGGCGCAGCTCGAAGGTCTGTGCGTGTCCGCCCGCGGGGGCTGCGCTGTGCACCACCTCAGCGAACTTGAGTTTGAAGGACACCTCCTCATGGGTGTCACTGTCTGTGTCGAAGCGAAACACGTAGAGAGCCTCATCGCGAAAAGGGGCACACGTGTCCGCGGTGGCCGCCGGGTTGACCGTCATCGCCATCACGGTCGTCTTTCCGGGGTCGCCGGCGAAAAGATAGAAATCGCAGAGATTCAGACGGGGGTCTTCGCGACCCGTCGGGGTGTCGAAATGATGGGACATCGATCTCGGCTCTTCTGAATCCGTCAGCGACGGGAATGGTGAGACGTCGGCGAGCTGCGATCGCATGAGTCGAAGGGCTCCCTGCGCGTACGGTACACCGGTTCGCCTGCTGTTGCTCGAACAGAGCTCGCGCGGTCTCGGCCTCGTGGTCGGGGTCGCGCTCGCCGCCCCAGGCGCGGGCTACGCCGGCCATGTAGACCCGCCCAACGATGGCCACCTTTGGGTAGACATCGTTGAAGTCATCATGGCGCCGTCTCGATACCAGCTCCTATGTTGTGGCGACGGGCACTCCCCTGACTGACTGTCGTGCATGGGTTTCGCGCCTTCGGGGCCGTAGATGCCCGGCTCGTCGCCTCGCATGACCCCCACTGGTGTTGTTGATCGGCGCGGGCCGCAATCTCGGCGTATTGGCGGGCGCGCGCGTCTCCGCGTTTGCGGTTGTCCCGCGCGATGGCTCGAACAAGGTAGAAGAGTCCGATCAGGGCGGCCGCGCCGAGGACCACCCCGGATCAAAAGAGGTTGGAGAGCGATCCGCGAGTACGGCGGCGAGCCGGTGATACCGCGTCGCCGAGTCTCAGCGGGTTTCAGGTGCTTTCGCCCCTGTGACATCGTCGTGACACCCAGGACCGCCCCGCGCTGAGGGAAGCAAGGTCAGCCGCCGGATAGGTGCGCCTTCGTCGCGCGTGTCAGGTCGTCGACGAGGATCTCCGGCTCGCCGGCGTGCAAGCCGTCCAGCGCGAGTCGGGCGACGACCGCGGGATCGGTCTTTTGATCTGCTGGCGCGAAGGCGGCCATGTCGGTGTCTATGTAGCCGACATGCACGGCGGTGACGTGGATGCCGCGCGGCGCCAGTTCCTGCCTGATTGCATCGGTCATCGCCCACTCGGCCGCCTTGGCTGCCGAATAGGCGCCGGAGGTCGGATCATGCAGCCAGGACAACACCGACAGCATGTTGAGTATCGCTCCTCCGCCGTTGCCTTCGATGATCGGGGCGAAGGTGCGGATGACATTCAGCGTGCCGAAGTAGTGCGTCTCCATCTCCAGCCGGATGTCCTCGAACGCCCCGGACAGCACTGACGCGCGCGTCGCGGTGCCCGCATTGTTGACGAGCACGGTAACATCGCTGGCCACGTCCGCGGCGCGGCGCACTGAGGCCGGGTCGGTGATGTCCAGTTGGATGGGTTCGACGCCGGACACGTCGATCGTTTCGGGTCGCCGCGCGGCGGCGTAGACCTTCGCTCCCCGCTCGATGAGTTGGGCTGCGAAATGCTTACCGAGTCCCCGGTTGGCGCCGGTGACCAGAGCGGTGATCTGGTCGTTGTTCATCGTGGTCTCCTACGAGTAGTCGAGGACTGAGACGTTCCCAACACGCATTCTTTCGTAGTGATCGCAGGGATGGTAGGTGCTAAGAAGCACGGCGGCTGGGGCAAAGAGAAGGTCGACAGGAAGACGACATTCGCCCCTTTGGTCGTCGTGCCCGACGCCGGTATTCCGAGCGCGCTGCTGACACAGTTCGACATAGTCAACCGAGGGCGCCAGGCGTTCAAAGATGCTGGGGTGCAGGTGTACGCGCCCGGTGTCGTGCAGGTCTCTGATGTGCAGTTGCTTGAAGGGCTGGCGGATTGGGCGCAGAAGCTCGCGCAGCGCGGAAACACGCCCGACATGCTGGACATGATCACTGCGTGGCGCAGGGCCGCCACCGTGATCGGCGAGGGCTCACTGCAGCTCTTCCTGGAGCGGCGAGGCTTTCCGCGCCCCCTCAGCGATCACATCATCGAGAACGGCAGCAAGGCTGTTCTCCGTCTGCTCGCTGACGACTAGCAGCGCCGGAGGGCGTCGTCTGCGTCGATCTCCACCCGTGGTCGTAACGCTCTGGGCACCAGTTGGGCACCCCCCAGGAAACCCGGTATGCCTCGCTGGCTATCAGAGCACCGACGGATGCAGTGTCGTCAAACCCTGACTGTTCGAGTGTGGCGCCACCGTTCGAACGCCATTTGTCGTCAGAACTGTCGTCAGATGGACGTTCGACCGCTCGTTGCAGGCCGCAAGAATTTCGAACTAGCTGGTGAAATGGGTGGAGCTAAGGGGATTCGAACCCCTGACCCCCACACTGCCAGTGTGGTGCGCTACCAACTGCGCCATAGCCCCGAGAAGTTGTGCCAATCGAAGCTACACCACCGGCAACTGTCCTTCAAAACCGCTGTTCAGGCCAGCTCGACGTCGGCCTGCGACGGCAATGGCTCCGAGCCCGGATCGAGCGCCGGCCGAGTCTCGGGCGACAGCACCCAGGCGACGGCGGCAATCAGCAGGATGATCCCGCTGGCGGCGAAGCTCCACCCGTAGCTCAAATGCGCTGCGGCCCAGCCGACCGTGATAGAGCCGACGATGCCACCCAGATCGGACATCATCTGCACCGCCGCCACCGGGCCGCCGGCCCGGGCCTCACGACCAAGGATGTCGGCGACCGCGGCCTGCATCGGCGACATGTAGATTCCCGTCGCCAGTCCGACGACCCCCGCCGCGGCCAGGAATGCCGGCAAGGACGACACGGCAGCGAGGAAGACGGTTGCCACACCGGTCGCCGTCAGACCGACGATCAACAGCGTTCGGCGCCCCATGCGGTCGGACAGGTATCCACTGGGAATGACGGCCACTGCGTTGCCGGCAGCGAACGCGGCGAGCACCACACCGGAAACGCCCACACCGCGGTGCATCACGTCGGAGACAAACAGCGGGATCAGCGCGACACGCAGCCCAAACGCCGACCAACCGGTCGCAAAATTGGAGAGCAGTGCCGAGAGATAAGCACGGGACCGCAGGGCCGCTCGCATGGTCACCGTCGATCGAGCCGGCGCCGAGGGCGCGACAAGGTCTGAATGCCGCGTGCTGTAGAACAGCACCACTGCGACGCCCAGCATTGCGGCGCCGTAGACGATGAACGGAGCGGTCAGTCCCAGACCGGCCGCCAGGCCGCCCACCGCCGGACCGCCCACGGCGCCGACCATGAACGACGTGGTGAACAAACCCGCGACCCGTCCGCGAGCGTCGACCGGGCTGATGTGAATCATCAGTCCCATGGCCGACACATAAAACATGGTCGAGCCGATGCCGCTGATGATCCGGAACAGCAACAATTGCCAATAGGTCTGGGAGAACGCACACGCGGCCGTAGCCAATCCGACAATCAGCAAACCGCCGATGTAGATACGTCGCTCACCCAGCCGCTGCACCAGTAGGCCGCTGGCCGGTGCAAAACACAGCCGGCTCAACGAAAAAACGGTGACCAGAAAAGTCACCGCCTCGATACCGACCCCAAAGGTGCGTGCAAAGGTCGGCATCGCCGGCGAAACGACACCGTAGCCCAGGGCGACCATCATATTCGCCCAGCTGAAGATCCATACTTCGCGCGGCAGCCGTTCAGATTGGAACCCGCGTCCCCCCGGACGGGCAAGTCGGAGGGAAAAGGTCACCCGATGACTTTATTAACTACCTCACGCGCAGTTACTTGCACCTCGGCCAAATGCTCGGGACCGTTGAAAGATTCCGCATAGATTTTGTAGACGTCCTCGGTGCCCGAGGGCCGCGCAGCAAACCACGCGTTGGCCGTCGTCACCTTCAATCCGCCCAGCGGGGCGCCATTGCCGGGCGCGGCCGTCAGCTTGGCGATGATCGGCTCCCCCGCCAGCTCCGTCGCCGTCACCTCGTCGGCCGACAGCTTGGACAGCCGCGCTTTCTGCTCGCGGTCGGCGGGTTCGTCGACCCGCGCGTAGTACGGAGTGCCGTACTTGTCGGCCAGCTCCTGATACCGCTGGGACGGTGTGCTGCCGGTGACGGCCAAGATCTCCGAAGCCAGCAGCGCCAGGATGATGCCGTCCTTGTCGGTGGTCCACACCGATCCATCGCGCCGCAGGAACGACGCCCCCGCCGACTCCTCACCGCCGAAGCCGATGGTCCCGCCGATCAGGCCGTCGACGAACCACTTGAACCCGACCGGCACCTCGACGAGCTCGCGGTCGATGCCGGCGACCACGCGGTCGATGATCGACGAACTGACCGCGGTCTTGCCGACAGCGATGCCGGCCGGCCACGACGGCCGATGGGTATAGAGGTAGTCGATGGCCGCGGCCAGATAGTGGTTCGGATTCATCAGACCCGCATCGGGAGTGACGATGCCGTGCCGGTCCGAGTCGGCGTCGTTGCCGGTGGCGATCTGGTAGACGTCGCGGTTGGCGATCAGCGAGGCCATCGCGTTCGGTGAGCTGCAGTCCATCCGGATCGTGCCGTCATGGTCGAGCGTCATGAATCGCCACGTCGCGTCGACCAGGGGATTGACCACGGTCAGCTGCAGATCGTGGCGCTCGCCGATCGCGGTCCAGTAGTCCACGCTGGCACCGCCGAGCGGATCGGCTCCGATTCGTATGCCTGCCTTGCGAATAACGTCGAGATCGACCACGTTCGGCAGGTCGTCGATATAGCTGTCCAGGTAGTCGTGGCGTTCGGCGGTCTGCACCGCGCGGGCGAACGGGATCCGCTTCACGTCCGCTCCGCCGTCGCGCAGAATCTCGTTGGCGCGCTTGGCAATTGCGTTGGTCGCATCGGTATCGGCTGGGCCGCCGTTGGGCGGGTTGTACTTGAAACCACCATCGGCCGGCGGGTTGTGCGACGGCGTCACGACGATCCCGTCGGCCAGCGCCTCGTTGCGGCCGCGGTTGTACTTGAGGATGGCGTGGCTGATTCCGGGCGTCGGGGTGTACCGGTCCGCCGAGTCGATGATGGCGACGACGTCGTTCGCGGCCAGCACCTCGAGTGCCGACACCCACGCCGGCTCGGACAGGCCATGCGTGTCGCGGCCGATGAACAATGGCCCCGTGGTCCCCTGCGCGGCACGGTATTCGACGATGGCCTGGGTGATCGCCAAGATGTGGGCTTCGTTGAACGCGCCGTTCAGCGCCGAGCCACGATGACCCGAGGTACCGAACGCCACTTGTTGAGCGACGTCGTTTGGATCGGGCTCGATCGAGTAGTAGGCGGTGATCAGGTGGGGCAGATCGACGAGGTCTTCGGGCAGAGCCGGCTGACCGGCGCGCGGGTGGGCCATGGCTACTGATTCTGCCCGTGTCCGAGGTCCTGCGCTGCCCGGACTTCGCGGGTACTTCCCGCGTTCACCCGCCGGTAAGTCTTGCCTCTACGCTGCTAAACGCAGCACTCGCACAGCGGAGGGAATCGAGCGGTGGCCCAACACGACTATCGCGAGTACGGCGCGATTTTCGCCGGCGGATCGCTGGGTGCGCTGGCCCGGGCGGCCTTGGCAACCTTCGTCCCTTCCGACGCCGCGAGCTGGCCATGGGCGACGTTCACCGTCAATATCATGGGGGCATTTCTCGTGGGCTACTTCACCACCCGACTGCTGGAGCGGTTGCCGTTGTCGAGCTATCGGCGCCCACTGCTCGGCACCGGATTCTGCGGCGGATTAACCACTTTCTCTACGATGCAAGTCGAGACGCTGAAGATGATCGAGCACGGCCACTGGACCCTGGCCGCGGGCTACGCCCTGACCAGCATCGTGCTGGGGTTGCTGGCCGTTCATCTGGCCACCGCGTTGGTCCGCCGGGCACGAGTGCGCTCATGACCGTCGTCTTGGTATGGCTGGGCGTCGTGCTCATCGGCGGTATCGGCTCGGTGACACGCTTCGTCGTGGATCGCACGGTGACCCGCCGAGTGGGGCGGCCGTTTCCGATCGGCACTTTGACGGTCAATGTCAGCGGTGCCGCCCTGCTGGGGTTCCTCGGCGGGCTGGCGTTGAGCAAGGATGCGGCGCTGCTGACCGGCACCGCGTTCGTCGGCGCGTACACCACCTTTTCCACCTGGATGCTGGAAAGCCATCGGCTGGGCGAGGAGCGCAGGGCCTGGGCGGAGATCGCCAACATCGTCGTGTCCGTCGTGCTCGGTCTGGCCGCGGCGTTGCTCGGACAATGGCTTGCGGAGCAGCTATGAACCAACCGTGCTTGAAGTTGACCGCCTACTTCGGCGAACGCCAACGCGCCGTCGGCAACGAAGCGCGGTTTCTCGCCGACACAATGTTCGATCTGTTCGGCTCGACAGACGTCGCAACCAGCGTCATGCTGCGCGGCATCGCCAGCTTTGGCCTGAGCCACGAGCTACGCACCGATGTCTCGCTCAGCCTGTCGGAGGACCCGGCGGTGGCGATCGCCGCGGTCGACGTCGAGCCGAAGATCCGTTCACTGGTCGGCGAGGTGGGCGCGATGACCGGTAGCGGCTTGGTGACGCTGGAGCGGGCACGGCTGGTCACCCGGCACGGGGGAAGCAGCGCGTTCGACAACTTCGACAGCCACAACGGGGACGCCGCCAAGCTCACCGTCTATGTGGGCCGCCAAGAACGCATCGCGGGGAAAGTCGCGCACTATGCGATATGCCAGCTTCTGCACGAGCTCGGATTTGCCGGCGCCATCGTGCTTCTCGGCGTGGACGGCACGGCACACGGTGAGCGCTATCGGGCAAAGTTTTTCGGCCGCAACGTCAATGTCCCGGTGATGATCATCGCCGTCGGCTCCACGGCGCAAGTCACCGCCGCCGCAACGGAATTGGCTG
Source organism: Mycobacterium numidiamassiliense (assembly GCF_900157365.1). Classification (GTDB taxonomy): domain Bacteria; phylum Actinomycetota; class Actinomycetes; order Mycobacteriales; family Mycobacteriaceae; genus Mycobacterium; species Mycobacterium numidiamassiliense. The sequence goes on from NZ_FUEZ01000003.1 coordinate 328,035, forward strand.
CCCTGACACCCAACCCGCTGCTGACGGTCGAACGAGTGCGCCTGTGTAAACGCGACGGTGAGCTCTTCGGGCGTCCCCAGCAACTACCGACGACCGATGCGCAGGGACGCACCCTGTGGCAAAAGCTGATGGTCTATACCAACGAGGCCACCCGGCACGACCGGCTGCCGATCCACCGGGCGCTGATCCAGCGGCTGCTGCAATCGGAGACCGCCCGAGGGGCGACGGTGCTGCGCGGCATCTGGGGATTTCACGGAGACCATAAACCACACGGGGACAAGCTATTTCAGGTCTCGCGCGGTGTCCCGGTGACAACCATCATCGTCGACACGCCGGATTCGATTGCGCGCAGTTTCGATATCGTCGACGAGCTGACAGACCACCACGGGCTGGTGACCAGTGAGATGGTGCCGGCCGCCCTGTCACTCGACGAGACACAACGGCTCGGCGACATCAACCTCGCCGAACACGACTACTGACCGACGTCGCGCAGTCGCGGCAGGTCGTCGGGAGTGCGCGGCAACACATAGAGGGCCATCCGCCGATTCGACATGTCATGCTCGCCGAGGAAGGTGCAGCCGCCGCTCTCACAAAACTTGCGCGCCAAGGTGTTGCGATGGTCAGGATCGAACATGATGCGCCGACAGCGCGGATCAAGGGTGAGCATGCCGCCTACCAAGTAGGGCAGCAGATACCGGACGTGCCCTTGCCTCAGGTATTCCAGATCGGCAACCGCGACATGAAGGCCCAGATCATGCGGGTCGAAATCGTATCTCGCCGCGATGGAATCCCTTGCTGCGCGGTATATTTCGACGTACCCGTGGTCCACCCCGTCCAGGCTGGCCACGAACGGTCGGGAAAAATCGCTTTCGAGTTGGGCGCGCAGGTAGCGACGCCACCGTTCCGCCGGCCAGGCATACTCCCACGATTCGGCCAAATGCGGCCGGTTCATCCACTCGGAGAGCATCTCCGAGTCGGCGTCGGGGTCGGCGAGCCGCAGACCATACGGCGCCGGCAATTCCGGTACCGGCGGTGGCGGGACGTCGCGGACCTCGGCGCTGGTCTCGGTTAGTCGCCGGGGCAGGATAACTTCGGGATCATGCATCTCGACGGGCGAGCCTACCCCTGTCGGTGCCACTATCTGCGTCCTTTCAGCCACTGCACAGCCAACGCCGTAACCCATTCGCTCGCCGCCTCCGGGCTTCCCGGTGGGGATTCGACCAACACCAATTCGTCAACCCCCAATGCCGCGAGCTCATCAAAATCCTGTGCACGCGGACTTCGCAGCGCGACGGCCAGTCGCAGCTCACTGCGATCACGATTCAAACCGGTGCATAGCTCATCCAGCTTGCCAAGTCGCTCGCGCACCGCAGGAACGCCGTCCAGGTTGAAGCCGTACCAACCGTCGGCCCAGGTCGCCACCCGGCGCAGCGCCGCATCGCTGTTGCCCCCCAACACAATCGGGATGCGACGATCGCGGACCGGCTTGGGGTTGACCCGGATCGAGTCAAATCCGACGAACTCCCCCGCGAACGACGCAATGTCATCGCGCCACAGGGTGCGCATGGCTCTGGCGTATTCGGCGGTACGCGCGGCTCGATGCTCGAAAGGCACTGCGAGCGCGTCGAATTCCTCCCTGGACCATCCGACGCCGACTCCCAGTGTCAGCCGCCCGTCGCTCAACCGGTCCAGGCTCGCGGCCTGCTTGGCCACCACCACCGGATTGTGTTCGGGCAGCAACAACGCGCCGGTCGCCACACCGATCCGCGACGACGCGGCCGCGGCGAAGGCCAGCGCGATCATCGGGTCGAGCCAGTCGGCCCCGGCCGGCACGGCGATGGTGCCGTCGTCGGAATAGGGATAGCGCGAAGCGGAACGGTCCACCATGACGACGTGTTCGCCCGCCCAGAGGGTGGCGAAATCGCAGCGATCCGCCGCCGACGCGACAGCGTCGATCACCGCCCGGTCGGCGCCGGTACCGATGCCCAGCGCATGCAAGCCCAATCGCACCGGGAGATCGTCTCATGGCCACAAACGGCAGCTGATCAGCGCACTGACGCGTTTACCCGTGCCCGGCCTGGGTACCTCCCTGAAAACGGCGCACAGCCCATGCCCGTACCGATTGACGGCCCTAATCCGGAGGTATCGCCGTGACCGAGATGATTATCGAATCGCCTGACGAAGTCATCGCGTTCCTCAAGGCACAGCACAACCTGATCGAGGACATGTTCGACCAAGTGCTGCTGGCGTCGGACCCCGAAGCACGCGAGGAGCCGTTCGCGGCGTTGCGCCAACTGCTGGCCGTCCACGAGACGGCCGAGGAAATGCTGGTACATCCCCTGGCGCGGAGCAAGGCCGACGCCGGCGACGCAATCGTCGACGCACGCCTGAAGGAAGAACACGACGCCAAGGCGTTGCTGTCGGACATCGAGAAGCTCGACATCACCTCAGAGCAGTTCATCGACCAGCTCACCACGCTGCGAGAGGCGGTCCTCGACCACGCCGAGAGCGAGGAGATCGACGAATTCCCTTATCTGGAAAAGGGACTCGACATCAACGATCTCAAGCGGTTGGCCACAGCGGTGCGAGCCGCTCAGGCCATCGCGCCGACCCATCCGCATGCCGGGGTGGAATCGGCGAAACTGAACTTCGTGGTAGGGCCGTTCGCGTCGATGCTCGACCGAGCTCGCGACGCCATCCGCCACGTCACCGGCTAGCCGCCGAATCTCCGTACTCTGGAGGACGTGAGTGTCGCACCCGAGATCAGTGTCGTCCTAGACGACCGCTTCGCCCGCGAACTGCCCGAGATGGGTATCCCCTGGCAAGCTCGGACGCCTCCCGACCCGCGGCTGCTCGTCCTGAACGAAACGCTTGCCGCCGGGCTCGGCCTGGACTCGGATTGGCTGCGCAGCCCCAACGGACTGCGATTTCTGGTGGGCACTCTGGTGCCAGCCGGAGCGACCCCGGTGGCCCAGGCCTACGCCGGGCATCAGTTCGGCGGCCTCGTGCCCCGGTTGGGCGACGGGCGCGCGTTGCTGCTCGGCGAGCTCGTCGACGACCGGGGGTATATCCGCGACCTCCACCTCAAGGGATCGGGCCAGACTCCGTTCGCACGCGGCGGCGACGGCCTGGCCGGGGTGGGGGCGATGATGCGCGAATACCTCGTCAGCGAGGCGATGCACGCCCTGAGCGTTCCGACGACGCGCTCCTTGGCAGTGGTCAGTACCGGGCGCCCGATCCACCGGGAAACGCAGCTGCCCGGCGCTGTGCTCGTCCGCGTCGCCGGCAGTCACCTGCGGGTCGGGAGCTTCCAATTCGCCGCGCTGACCGGCGACGTCGACCTGATACGACGCCTCGCCGACCATGCGATCGCCCGCCACTACCCCAGCGCTGCGAAGGCCGAACGTCCCTACCTCGCGCTGTTCGAAGCGGTGGTCGCCGCTCAGGCATCCCTGATCGCCCGATGGATGCTGATCGGGTTCGTGCACGGCGTGATGAACACCGACAACATGACGATCTCCGGCGAAACCATCGACTACGGACCATGCGCTTTCATGGAGGCCTACGACCCCGACACCGTTTTCAGTTCGATCGACTCCTGGGGCCGATACGCCTACGGCAACCAGCCAGCCATCGCCGGGTGGAACCTGGCCCGGTTCGCCGAAACACTGCTCCCCTTGCTCGCCGACGACGTCGACGAGGGCATCGCGCTCGCAGAGGCGTCGTTCGGGGCTTTCGCAGCTGTGTACGACGCCACCTGGTCGTCCGGCATGCGCGCCAAGCTCGGGCTCCCCGCGGACCTGCACGGGGAGATCCTCACACCGTTGTTCGATGAGTTGCTGCGCTTGCTCAAGGAAAGCCACGTCGACTACACCTCGTTCTTCCGTCACCTCGGCGATGCGGCCCGAGGCGACGCCGAACCCGCGCGCGGTCTGTTCGCCGACCTCGCCGGCTTCGACACCTGGCTGTCGACCTGGCGAGCATTGGGCCCGGACGCCGCATCGATGGATCGCGCCAACCCGATCTACATTCCGCGCAACCACCTGGTCGAGGAGGCCCTGACCGCGGCGACGGCGGGCGATCTGACGCCGGTCGAACAGCTGCTGGACGCCGTCACCGCCCCGTACGACAAACGGCCCGGGTTCGAGCGCTACGCGCAGCCCGCACCTGAAGACTTCGGCAACTACCAAACATTCTGCGGCACTTGAGATTTAGCCCAGTTTGGCGATCTTAGCCCGCAAGGCATCAAGGCCACGAGAGCACTCGAAATACCGTGCGCCGCTAATCTGACGTCTCTTTAGTTGTGCGCCGCGCCGCGCCCCACAGCCCCACGCCGATGCCGACCACCGCACCACCCAGGCCGATGAGTTGTTGCGAGCGGCGCAGCTCACTGTGCACACTCAGCCCACCGAGCAGGTCGGCCGCATCGGCACCGCCGGACGCCAGGAACCAGCCGCGAGTGTTCTTGCCGCGCAGGGCTGCCCCAGCGAGCAGCCCACCGATCAAGGCGTCGCGATAGCCCATCGACCGCAACAACAACCGCGCGGTCGGCGTCGGCGGCTCCGGGTCGCCCCACAGCCGGTTCGCACCGAGAGGATCGGCAAGGAAATGAACGCCTGAGGCGAGTCGGATGCTGCCCGCGACGAGCGCGGCACGGTCGATCGGCATGGCCGCAGCCTAGGAGCTAATCCAGGCAATGGCTACCATGGCCCTCATGTCCGAGCCGGTCCAAGGTGGCGATGAGACCCTCGCGCAGGACATCGACAAGACCGCGGCTGTGCCCAATTCCATGCCCACCGATGCGGTTGATCTCGCCTGGTCCGGCAATGAGGACACCAGCACCAGGGGCGAGCCGGCCGCAACCAGGCAGTCCTGGCTCTCCACCTGGGGCAGGGCCGGCGCGCTGGTGGCGGCCGGTGTGGTGCTGGCAGGCGCGATCGTCCTAGCGAGTTGGATGTTCAGCGGCAACGACCAATCGGCGGGTAACGCCACGCCGACCGCGTCCAAGTCCGCGGCGCAGCCACCGGCCGCACTTCCGAAGCAAGGCGCGTCGACGACGAGTTCGGCTGCCCCGCCGTCCATCGCATCCACGCCGGATCAGGACAACAAGTATGTCCAGGCCCTCAACGACCGCGGCATCTCGTTCGCCAATCCCGAGGCCGCCATCTACAACGGCAAGATGGTATGTACGGACCTCGGGCGGGGTGTCTCGGTGCAGCAGATCGCCGACGCGTTTCGCGCTAGCAACCCCGCGCTCAGTGACAACGCCAATGCCTACGTGGCCATCTCTGTGCACTCGTATTGCCCGCAAAACAACGCCCTGGTCGCCGGGTTCTGAGGCGGGCGTTCATCGATCCGACAACGCCGTCACGCTGTCGACGTGATAGCGACTGGCGGTCCAAGGCGGGGAATCGGGTGTGGGTGTCAGCGTCACCGTGATGAGCGCTTTGCCGGCGGTCAGGGTCTCCGGCACGAGGTAGGTGTCGTCGAGCCAGCGATGAATGTTGTTGCTACGCGGTTGAAGCCAGGTCCGGGCCGGCACGCCGTCGATCGTCACATCGGCCGATTGATAGCCGGCCGCTTGATCAGAGGTGCGACGCAGCAGGACTCCGTGGTTGTCGGGGTCGACTTGGACGTGGAATGTGATCGCGGATGCGGTGGTACGGACCAGCCCGGCGATGGTGCGCAGGTCGTCGGTGCCCTCGTATTGGCTGATGAGCAGTTGGTCGGTGGCGGCGTCGTCCGTGTAGCCGTGGACCAGCCGGCTGACCGGATCGCTGGCGTTGATGTCGTCGCTGGAGGTAGCGGTGGCGTTCGGTTGCGTGTAGAGGAATGCCGTTGAGCTGTAATCGGGTTGGACCATGTTGCGTTTACCGTGCTCGATGCTGAAGCGGAGCGCGGAGTGGTAGTTGATGGACTCCGCAAGCGTCAGCCGATACAGCGCCACGCAGTAGTCGGCGCATCCGCCGGCGGCGACCCGTTGATCGGGATGGCCGTTCATCGGATCACTGAAACGGGTGCCGTCCTTGAAATACCAGCCGCCCTCGTAGAAGTCCTCGGTACCGGTGCCATACCACTGCGGCGACGCGGAACCGTCGGTGTAGCCGCGTTCAGCTCCTTCGAGAAAGTACGGGGCGCCGTCGCTGAACGCCGTTTTCGTCCGGGCACCTCGAACGGTGTGGCTGACGCCGACGAATTTTCCGTGGCCCCGTTCGTCGGCGAATGACCAATCCTGACCGGGAACGGTGGGGCCGGCGTGCGAGCGTGCGGTGAAGTATCCGGCGCGGCCGCCGGCCAGCGCGGGCGCCCATTGCGGGTCGGGGGTGGTCACGACGTCGCTGCCGATCCCCGAGACGGGATCGCCGGTCGCATTGACCAGCCAGACGCGGGCCGTGTCGGCGAAAGGCATTGGCCACCAGGCAGATAACGCGACAGATCCGTCGGGCTGCGGGCTCGTGGCAAACATCAGCGATCGCACACTTTCGGCGCCCAGCCCGGCGCCGAAGAACTCGCCAAGCGGCGAGTCGACCGTCGTCTGGCCGTCGAATTCGATCTGCAGCCGCAGCCCGGCCAGCTGTTGGTCCGCCGGTGCGGGCAGCTGCAGATGCAACGCCGAGATCATGCCGGGGCCAACGGATTCCGCGATCGCCGTCGCAGCGCCTGCGGGAACCTGGACGGTCCGATTATTATGCACCGCAGCGGGTTCCGCCGGTTTGGGATCGGCGGTGCCCCCGGCGCGCAGGGTCGCGATCACGTCGAGTGCGGGATCCGCGGGCGAAAAGGTGGCGACACCGTCGGCGGTGGAGAACTGACGATAGCCGACGTGGTAGTACTGCAGATTCGTCGCGATGCTGATCCGCATCGACTCTCGGTACGGCATAGGCACTTTGATGTAGACGCCCCCCGGCGATTGCGCCGCGTTCGCCACCAGCGGCCAGACGAATGGCGCCCCCAGCGCACCATCAACCACCGATTGCAGCCGCGCGTCGACCACCGTCTTGCCATCCAGCTCGATGCGAATTGCCCCGAGCGCACTGACATTTCCGCCATCGCGGGTGAACCAGATCGAATCGACTTCGCCCGCACCGCGATCCTCGGCGATGACGCAGCCGGCACCCCCGGACGCCAAGCACCCACCGCTGCCGTTCTGGTTACCTTGAGAGATGTCGTAATCACCGCCGCTGCGGTCAAAACTCGACACCTGCTCGGTCTGGATGCCTGAGCTCAGATACGGCAACCGATCCAGGCGGCGATAGTTGTCCCAACCTACCGTCTTTCCGCCGATAGCCCAGAGCAGCGGTTCGGCAGGCGTTCTGCCCGCGGCGTGAACGCCGGCCAACCCGAGCAGCACCAGCGCGAATATCGCAGACACCGCCCGCACAGCCACCGGCATAGCAACACAGGCTAAGGCTCCGGGCAGGTCAGCACACCGTCGACCCCGGGGATTTGGTCGAGTTGCGCCTAGTCTTGGCTTATCTAAGACTGGTGAATCAGCTTCCCAGGAAAGCAGGGGTCGCGTTGAAGTTCTTCTCGCGTCTGATTGGTCCCACGATCGTCATCTCGGTGACGGCGACCCTGATCGCGACCGCCGATGCGCCCTCCGCGGTGCCGCTGGCGTGCGGCGTCACCTGGACGATGGTGGGCGGAACAATTATGTTCGTGCCGGACTGCAGGGATGCACCGCCGCCCGGGAGAGTTCAGCCGAATCCACCGTGGTACCCGCCACCTCCGCCGGACGCGCCACCTCCGCCGGACGCGCCGCCGCCTGGCCCCGTTCCGCCGCCGGACGGCCCGCCGCCACCGCCTTAGCGGCGACGCGACGAGCGTCGGAATCCGCACGAGCGGCCGCAAAGGCTACCGCCGGCGGCCGAAACATCGACGAGGCGCCCCACATCACGATGAACAGCAGACCGCCGAACGCTTTCACAACGTCGAGCCCAGAAAAATATCCGATCAACGTGACAATGATTCCCGAAGCAATCACACCAACTTCTCCTTATTGCGCACCTGTCTAGTTGGCCGATCAAGGCTGAAATACCCCGCAGCCGAGGCTTCCAATCCAGATATCTCGAAAGGGGTCTCGTGGGCGGACGCGTGCCCCTACGGTTAGGGTTCGGGTTCTACGTCCAGCCACGTGCGTAGCTCGGCGGTGCTTAGTTGAGCAACCTCCGGAACCGCACTCTGTCGTCGAGCAGAAGGAGAGCTGCAGCAGTGATGGACGGGAAGACACCGATCGATGTCCTGCTAGTCGAGGATGACGCCGGCGACGAACTGATCGCGCGAGAAGCCTTCGAGCAGAACAAGATTCGCAACAGGCTCCATGTGGCTCACGACGGCCAGGAGGGTCTGGACTTCCTGTACCAGCGCGGCGAATTCGCCGATGCGCCAAGACCGGACCTCATCTTGTTGGATCTCAATCTGCCCAAGTACGACGGGCGCCAACTGCTCGAGCAGATCAAAAATGATTCCGAGCTGGGCTCGATTCCCGTCGTCGTCCTCACATCATCGGGGCTGGAAGAAGACATCCTGCACAGCTACTCGCTACACGCCAACGCCTACATCACCAAGCCCGTCAACCTCGATCAGTTCTTCAAGGCAATCCGCCAAATCGACAGCTTCTTCGTCGAAGTGGTCCGCTTGCCCCCACACTGACCCCAGAGCCGGTCTAAACGACGGGCAGTGGCGACTCAGGCGAGCACTGCTCCATCCCTAGCCTTCGGTCGAGCGCGGGGATTCCTCGGGGCTCCAGGCCGGTGGCTGGCCGGGTCGGCCAGGGAAGAGATAGTCGATGAAAGCCGTTGCCGTGGGTTGCGGCTCGTGGTTGGCCAGTCCCGGTCGCTCGTTGGCTTCGATGAAGGCGTAGTCGGTGCCGGCGACGTCGGGCACCAGAAGGTCGATACCGGTCACCGGGATACCGATCGCGTCGGCCGCCGTGACCGCGACCCGGCAAAGTTCTTGGCTCACTTGCGAAGTGACGTCGTTGATGGTTCCGCCCTGGTGCAGGTTGGCGGTGTGACGAACGCACAGCCGGGTTCCCTCCGGCAGCACGTCGTCCAGCGACCATCCGGCCTCGGCCACCGTCGCCTCGGTCAGGTCGTCGAGGGGAATGCGGGACTCACCACCCGTTGCCGCGGCACGTCGCCGGCTTGCGGCCGCGATCAATTCCCGGACGGTGTGATCGCCGGTGCCGATCACCTCTGGCGGCAGCCGAAGCGCGGCGGCAACCACCCGGCCATCGATCACCACCAAGCGCAGGTCGCTGCCGGGCATACGCTGCTCGATGAGCACCTCTGGATGTTGCTCTCGGGCACGAGCCAGAGCCGCGGCGAGCTCGTCGGGACCGCTGTCGGCGGTGATGCCGACGGTGATGCCTTTGCCCTGTTCTCCCCGCGTCGGTTTGACGACGACCTCGCCGACTTCGCGCAGGAAGTCGTAGTCGGCTTCGTCGAAGGTGGCCAAGCGGGCTCGAGGCACGGTGATGCCGGCCTCGGCGACGAGCCGGCGCGTCAGGCGCTTGTCGTCGCACCGGCACATGGCGATGGCGGAGGTGAACTCGGACAGCGATTCGCGGGTCAGCACGCTGCGACCGCCGTGGGACAGCCGCATCTCACCCGTCTCGGCGTCGAGGACCTCGACCCAGATTCCGCGGCGCAGCGCCTCATCGGCGATGATCCTTGCGTAGGGATTGAGGTCGTCGACCGTCTCCGGCGGCGAACTGAACAACGGCTCGTTGATCGCGTTCTTCCGTTTGATCGCAAGCACCGGAACACGGCGGAAGCCCAGCTTCTCGTAGAGGCCGATCGCGGCGGCGTTGTCGTGGGCGACGGACAGGTCCAGATAGGCGCGACCCAGGGTCCGAAAGTGCTCAGCCAGCGCCCGGGACAGCGCAACGCCGACGCCTGGCACGGCCGCGGCGGGGTCGACCGCTAGGGCCCAGAGGCTCGATCCGTGCTCCGGGTCGGAGAACAGCAACTCATGGTCGACGCCGGTCACGGTGCCGACCACGGCACCGTCCTCGTCGCGCACCGCAACCAGGTAGGTCACCGCCTCCGCGTGCAGATGGTTGTCCCAGATCGTCTCGAGCGGCGCCGGGACCATCCCGCAGCGCACATAGACGCGGTTCATGGCGTCCGCATCGCTCGGGTCTTCCAGCGTGCGCACCGTCACGCCGGCCGGCGGTGCGGCCGCGCCTTCGTCGGTTGACTCACTGGTGAAGCGCAGTCGATACGTGTGGCTGGGGTCGATGAACAGCTCGGTCGGCGCGCCGGCGATCACCACATGCGACTCGCGGGCATAGATGCAGATGTCGCGCCGTCCGGGCTCTTCCCCCCGCAGCACCTCGGCCAACGTGGCGGGATCGGCGAAGGTCTGCCCGAAAATGAGCCGACCCCAACCTAATTCGAGCTTCACATCCTTCGCCATCGCGTCCACCATGTGCGGCGGCGAGGCGTCATGCAGGCCGAGGGTGATCGCCTCGGGGTGGTCTTCTGCTGGGTCGATGGCGGTCATGCCGCTGGCCCTGCCACCCCATGCCGCTGTAGCCAAAGCTCGAGTAGCGCGATCTGCCAGAGTTCGTTGCCGCGCAACGGGGTTAGCCTGCCGTTGGGGTCGGCCAGCAGGGCATCGACAGCCCCGGAGTCGAACAACCCACGCTCTTTGGCGACCGGGGCATACAACGCGTCACGAACCATGTCGAGGTACGGCCCCTCGAGATGGGTCAGCGCCGGAACTGGGAAGTAGCCCTTGGGCCGATCGATGACCTCCGACGGAATCACCTGTCGCGCAGCCTGTTTGAGGACGCCCTTGCCGTCGTGCGCGATCTTGAGCTCCGGTGGGCAGGTCGCTGCCAGCTCGACCAACTCGTGGTCGAGGAACGGCACGCGCCCCTCCAGCCCCCAGGCCATCGTCATGTTGTCCACCCGCTTTACCGGGTCGTCCACCAACATCACCGTCGTATCGAGTCGCAGCGCACGGTCGATGCCGGTGTCGGCGTTGGCTTGCGCGAAGTGCTCGCTGACGAAACGCTCGCTGGGGTCACCCGGTGCGACGTTGCCTCGCGCCAACATCGCTTCGAGTCCTGCGACGTCACGGTCGAAGAAGGCGGCCCGGTATGCCGCGAGCGATCCGTCGATGCTGGCGGCGTCCGGCGAACCCATCGGGGGGTACCAGTGATAACCGGCGAACACCTCGTCGGCGCCCTGACCCGACTGCACCACCTTGACGTGCTTGGCCACTTCCTGGCTGAGCAGATAAAAGGCCACACAGTCATGGCTGACCATTGGCTCGCTCATCGCGCCGATCGCCCCGTCGAGCGCGGGCAGCATGCGGTCGGTTCCGATGCGGATCTGGTGATGATCGGTGCCGAACCGCTCGGCCACGATGTCCGAGTAGCGGAATTCGTCGCCCTGGACGCCACCGACGGACTCGAAGCCGATGGAGAAGGTCGACAGCCCGTGCTGGCCGGCCTCGGCGAGCAAGCCGACGATCAGGCTGGAGTCCACGCCGCCGGAGAGCAGGCAGCCGACCGGGACGTCGGCGACCAGGCGACGCTCGACCGCGGTGCGCAGCGAGGAAAGCACGGCGTCTTCCCAGTCTTGTTCGGACCAGTCGGCGCGGTCGTCGTGGCGGGTGAAGTCGGGTTCCCAGTAGGTCGTGGTGGTGCGCTGCCCGTCGGGTTCGAAGGCGATCAGCGACGCCGGCGGCACCTTGCGCACACCACGCAGGATCGTCAGCGGCGCCGGCACCACCGAGTGGAAGGTCATGTAGTGGTGCAGTGCGACCGGGTCGATGCGGGTGTCGACCCCGCCGCCCGCCAGCAAGGCCGGCAGCGTCGAGGCGAACCGGACCCGGTGGCTGTCCTCGGTCAGATACAGCGGCTTGATACCCAGTCGGTCCCGTCCGAGCAACACCCGGCCGCTGTCGCGCTCGGTGATGGCGAACGCGAACATGCCCTTGAGATGGCTGACGAAGTCGTCGCCCCAGCGGTGGTAGGCCTTGACCAGCACCTCACTGTCGCTATGCGAGAAAAACCGGTAACCGTGGTCCTCCAGCTCGCGGCGCAGTTGCTGGTAGTTGTAGATACATCCGTTCCAGGCGATCGCCAGGCCCAGGTCGGAGTCGACCATCGGCTGCGCCCCGGCTTCGGTCAGGTCAATGATCTTGAGGCGCCGATGACCCAGGGCAACCCGGCCTTGCGACCACACGCCCGCCCCGTCCGGCCCCCGCGGCGCCATGGCCTGAGCCATGGCCGATACCGCCGCCACATCGGGGGCTCGACCGTCGAGACGCACCTCGCCTGCGGCTCCACACACCTCGTTGACCCTACCTAGCCCCATCGCGACGCGCCGGACGCAGTCTTATCGCCGCGCGATCAGCAAATACCCGGGCCGGCCCGGCTTTACACGTCGTAGTAGAGGGCAAACTCGTACGGGGTGACTCGGAGGTTGAACGGCGCGATCTCGAAGTCGCGTTTGTAGTTGATCCAGGCTTGGATCAGGTCGGGGGTAAATACACCACCCTCGGTGAGGTATTCGCTGTCCTCCTCCAGGCGGTCGATGACCGCGGACAGCGACGTCGGAGCCTGCACGATCTCCGCGGCCTCTTCCGGCGGCAGTTCGTAGAGGTCCTTGTCGACCGGGGGAGGCGGCTCGATCTTGTTCTTGATGCCGTCCAGACCGGCCATCATCATGGCCGAGAACGCCAGGTACGGGTTGCCCGACGAATCGGGACTACGGAACTCCAGCCGCTTGGCCGCAGGATTGCTGCCGGTGATCGGGATACGCACGCAGGCTGAACGGTTGCGCTGGCTGTAGACCAGGTTGATCGGCGCTTCGTAGCCGGGGACCAGCCGCTTATAGGAGTTCACCGTGGGGTTGGTGAACGCCAGCAGCGATGGCGCGTGGTACAGCAAGCCGCCGATGTAGTGACGCGCGATGTCCGAAAGGCCGGCATACCCCTCCGCGTCGTACATCAGCGGAATGCCGTCCTTCCACAGCGACTGGTGACAGTGCATACCGGATCCGTTGTCGCCGAACAGCGGCTTGGGCATGAACGTGACGGTCTTGCCGTCCTGCCATGCGGTCTGCTTGACGATGTACTTGTACATCTGTAGGTCGTCGGCGGCGTGCAGCAGCGTGTTGAATTTGTAGTTGATCTCGGTCTGACCGCCGCTGCCCACTTCGCTGTGGCCCTTCTCCAGCAAAAAGCCGGCGTTGGTCAGGTTGGTGAGAATCCGGTCGCGCAGGTCGACGTAATGGTCGGTCGGGGCGACCGGAAAGTACCCACCCTTGGGCCGGACCTTGTAGCCGCGGTTGGGGCGACCGTCGGGCTCGAAATCTTCCCCGGTATTCCACCACCCGGATGTCGCGTCGACCTTATAGAACGAGCCGTTGATGGTCGTGTCGAACTTCACCGAGTCGAAGATGTAGAACTCGGCCTCTGGACCGAAGTAGGCGGTGTCCGCAATGCCAGAGCTGACCAGGTAGTTCTCCGCCTTGCGTGCCACGTTGCGCGGGTCGCGCGAATACAACTCGAGGGTGAACGGGTCGTGCACGAAGAAATTCACGTTCAGCGTCTTGGCTTGACGGAACGGGTCGATGGTCGCGGTCTCCGGGTCGGGAAGCAGCAACATGTCAGACTCGTGGATCGACTGGAAGCCGCGAATCGAGGAGCCGTCGAAAGCCAAGCCTTCCTCGAACACGGTCTGATCGAAGGCGTAAACCGGAATTGTGAAGTGCTGCATGACGCCTGGCAAATCACAGAAGCGGACGTCAACGTATTCGATGTCCTCATCCTTGACGAGTTTAAAGATATCGTCGGGCGAATTCTCGGACACAGGTCGCTCCTTTGCTGGGATACTGGCGGCGCCAGCAAACCATGCCGATCCCGCACCCGGGCCGACATCACTGACAACTCACGCTCGCCGCGCCACCACCACGCACGGCAGACCTCGCCAGTATCATCACATTTCACATGGGCATCAGCAGCGCGACGGTTTTTTCTACGCCTCAACTATTTCGTCCGCGTGACGGACTCAAGTCGAATCTGTTGCGCGCCATAAAGAGCGGCTTCGACGAGTTCGTTGTCCCCGACTCCGCTTGCGGCACATCGATGTTGACTTGCATAATCCGAGCCGCTCCGGTGGCGCAATCCGGCATAGTGGCCGATAGTCATATGAACCAGATGTGAACGAGTGCACACAGACGCCAGCCGACGTGGGAGTAGTCATGCCGCACAACGCAAAAACGACAGCCGAATAGTCAAGACGATGTCATCGATTCGCGATCGACGTTGTTGACGAGCGCAGGAAAGGGCTCGGTTCCCGCCACATGCGCGAGATCATGCATCGCGAGATCATCGTCAGCGGCGATGATGCTCTGACGAAGACGATCGCCGAGGAACTCAGGGGGGCCGGCGCGCGGATAATCCACATCAATACCGCCGCCGACCTCCTCGGCGCCGGGGTACACCGCGCGCGCGCCGTCGTCTGTGCCGGGCCCAACGACGCGGTTAATCTCGAAATTGCCTTACTGGCACGGCAATACAGCCCGGACGTGCGCGTGGTGGCGCGTCTGGGCAACGACGTGCTGCGTGAAGCGGTGGCCGTCGTTAACGGCCCCGGCGCGATACTGGACGTCGCCGACCTCGCGGCCCCTTCCCTCGTCGAGGCGGTACTGTCGCGCAACGCGCACCAGTTCGACTCGGCCGGAACCGAATTCGTTGTCTGGGGTGCCCCCGCGCCCTACGACGGAACGCTGCGCGAGATCTACGCCGACCTGGCCCCGGTGGCAGTGGTGCATGGCAAAAAGTCACCTAACCCCGGGGAGGTGGTGGCGTGTCCGGGACGTGATCTGAAGGTCTACGCCGGCGACTTCACCTCGATGATCGGGGTGAAGGACGAATTGGAGGCCCGTGGGATCAAGGTGCCGCCCCGGACAGCCACGCGCTCCAGTCAGTCGCGGGTGCGGCGCGCCATCGATGCCTTGCGCGCCATGCGTGACGACGTGAATCCGATGCTCCTTCCCTCGTTGGCCCTGGCGGCGTTCCTCACGATCGGCTCGGCAACCGTGGTGCGCTTCGCCTACCAGAATCCGCCGATGTCGTGGCTCGACGCCTTGTACTTCACCTCCGAGACGATCACGACCGTCGGGTTCGGCGAAACCCCCTTCGGCCAACAGTCCACATTCCTGCGACTGTTCGTCATCGGGTTGATGTTCACCGGCGTGATCATCACCGCGCTCGTGGTCGCGTTCCTTGCGGACCTGCTGCTGTCGCGCCGATTCGTGCAAACGGCCGGACTCCGACGGGCACGCCGTATGCGAGGGCACGTGGTCGTCATCGGACTGGGTTCAGTCGGCATGCGCGTGATAAGTGACCTGGCCGCCCACGGATACGACGTCGTGGTCATCGAGGACGACGAGAACAACCGCTACCTGCCGACCGTGGCCGAACTCGACGTGCCGGTAGTTTTCGGAGACTCGACAATGCGCCAGACCCTGGAATCGGCGCGCGTCGACTCCGCCCGCGGCATTGCGGTGGTGACCGACAACGACATGGAGAACATCGAGACCGGCATCGTGCTGCTCGAGCTCCTGGGATCCGACACGAAGACGCCGATCGTCATGCGCGTGCAGGGCCGCGCTTTGGGGACTGCGATCCACCAGCGGTTCGGTTTCGAAAACGTCCGGTCGATCGTCGACCTGGCGGCCCCCTGGTTCATCGGCGCCGCAATGGGTTTGCAAGTGCTGGGGACGTTTTGGGTTGGGCAGCGCTCCTTCATGGTCGGCGCCATGCTCGTCGCGGCGGGCAGCGAGCTGGATGGGCGGCGCATGGTGGACTTGACCACCCAAACCCGCGTCATCGCGGTCACGCGACCGGAAGGGCCGGTCAGCCTCAGGCCCCGGCGCAACTCCCAATTGCAAGCAGGCGACACCGTCTACCTGATCGGGCCGTACCGCGAGCTGATCGCGACGCTGCGCAAGGGTCAGCCCCCACCGCTGACCGCGATCAACGGTGGGCGTTCCGCCGCATTGGCGGCGGCGCGGTCGCCACTGCGGCGCCTGCCGCGATGGGCGCAGGAAGAAACCGAAGTCTGACGATCGCCGCACACGCACACGTGCGCGCCGTCCTGCCGCCAGTGACACGGCAGCCATGGGACGGCGCCGAGCGAACCCTCGTTCACGTACGCCCTACCGTTTGCGGTCGGTCAAAGCCAATCGCAACTGGGAGTACGCGCTGACCAGCGCGTCCCGCGTGAAGCTTCTGTTGAGACCGCTCGGGTTGGGAAGCACCCATGCTTCGGTTCCGGCGAATGCGAATGGCTGTGGGCCCCAATCTATGTGGTGACTGCTGGTCATCGCCGAGAGGGCAAGCTTGCCGAGGAAGGCCGTCGCCTGAGGACGATACTTAAGAATTTTTGCTTCGAAGCTTGGTCGCGCTCTCCGAAACTCTTGGGCCGTGATCTCGCGTGCCTGGCGAGTAGGCCGCGCCACCACCGCGGTGATTCCACAGCCAAATTGCAACAGCTGCTGTTCGTCTTCAGGTCGCAATTGCCTGTCGGTGAAGCCGGCGAGGTGCAGCACCGACCAGAATCGGTTGTTGCGGTGCGAGAAATTGTGCCCGTCGGCAGCGGCGGTGACCGCCGGATTGATGCCGCAGAAGATGACGTCCAGCCCCTCGGCGAGGATGTCGGGCGTGTATCCGGTCACGGTCTCTCAAAAAATGTAATCGGTTGTCATAACGCCTCGCGTCGAGGCTATCAGGTCGGTCGAAGACTAGTTTTCCGCGCTTCTGCCGACGCGTTACCCACCGCATCTCCGAGCGCCGAGCGCTGAAAATGGTTGCCGCACAAGACCTGGCCGCATCGTAGCCAGAGTCGGCGACTGGCCGACGACCATTCACGGTGGCTGCTGCCCCTACAGCTTGTCGAGTCGAGGGAAGAGGATTTCCTGAGCCAGGAGCTGTAGAGCCGCTGCGATCGGGATGGCAACGAGAGCTCCGACAATCCCCAACAGCGTGCCGCCGATCAAGGCGGCCACTACGGTAATGAGTGCCGACACCTGCACCGCTCGCCCGATGATCTTTGGCACCAAGAGGTAGTCCTCGGCAAGCCGGAAAATCACGAAGAACGCGGCCGTCCCAACACATACCGGAAGCGACACGGTGAGCGCGACGGCGGCGACGACAACACCGGCGATGGTCGACCCGACGACGGGGATCAAGTCGAAGACAGCCACGAAGATACCCAGCAGCAGCGGGTACGGAACTGAGAAGGCCATCAGCCAAATGAAGGTGGCAATCCCGGCGATGATCGAGATCAATACGTTGCCAAGGACGTAGGCGCCCACCTTCGCGAAGACCTCATCGCCGATGAGGATGGCGCGGGGCCGCCGGCTGTGCGGCACCAGCCGGTACAGCGTCGTGCGGATGCGGGGCATGTCCACCAGGAAGTACACCGTCAACACCGCGACTACGAGAATGTCGGCAATCGCTTCGAAGACGGCGGTTCCCGCACTGACCAGGTCGTTGAGGATGGACCCGCCCGAGCCGTTGACGGCGTCGGTAATCCGCTGCTGCAGATGGAAGCGATCGTTGACTCTGCCGACCGCCGAGGAGTGGTCTTGGGCCTGCTGAATATAGTGCGGCGCTTCGTGTATCAGCTCACCGGCCTGTTGGGCGAGCGGGGGGATTGCCGCACCAACGAAGGCGCCCAACAGCGCGAGAAAGATGGTGAACACCAGCGTGGTCGCCGCCCACCGCGGCAGATTGTGGTTGACAAACCAGGAGGCGGCCGGCTCAAGACCCAGCGCGAGAAAGAATGCCACGCCGATCAGGACGAGTATCGAGGACATGGATTCCAGGACATGCACCGCCCCGTAGGTAACCGCGACACCGGCCGCCGCTGCCATTCCGACGAAAAACGGGGATCGCCGATCGAAGCGGCGCCCCAGCTGACCGAGGGGCTGTTCATCGGAGCTCATTTCGGCGGCGATGGTTTCCGCCTCGGCGACCGGGCCCTCGAGTTGGTGAGGTTGAGCGACCAGATCGCGCTCCACCTCCGCGTCTTGCCCCTCAGTGATGAGGTCGTTCTTAACTCCGGTCATCTGACGCCTCTGCCAATCGGTCGACGGAATGGGTTCCGTAATCGCGGAGTACCCGTTTCCCGAGCTGCGAACAGAATCCGCGAATCCGACTAATCGAGCCGCGGCAGGCAGGCCCGTGAGGCTGAGTCGCGTCCCCTGGTTGCGTTCCCAATTTCCGGGTAGTCACCAATCGACGCAGAAATTTTCGGATGTCCGACAGCGCGGCTACCGATTCTCTCCTTTCCAACGCCCACTTCACTTGGAGAACGTATGCCTGCCCCACGTAAACCCGACCAGTCCAGTCCCAAGCTCACCAGCCCGACCGGTGTCACTAACGGCCAGACGCCTGATATCGATCCGCGGTCCCAGTCCGGTAAGTACCTGACCACCGCGCAGGGCTTGCGGCTGCCCGATACCGATCACTCCCTCAAGGCCGGGGACCGCGGTCCGACTCTGTTAGAGGACTTTCATCTGCGGGAGAAGATCACACACTTCGATCACGAGCGCATCCCGGAGCGCGTCGTGCACGCCCGCGGTGCGGCGGCACACGGTGTGTTCGAGTCCTATGGCACCGCGAAGTCGGTCACCAAAGCCGGATTCCTCGGCAAGAAGGGCACGAAAACCGATGTCTTTACCCGCTTTTCAACCGTGCTAGGTTCGCGCGGTTCGGCCGACACGGTCCGTGACACCCGAGGGTTTGCGGTGAAGTTCTACACCGAGGAAGGCACCTTCGATCTCGTAGGCAATAACATGCCCGTTTTCTTCATCCAGGACGGCATCAAGTTTCCCGACATCATCCACGCCGCCAAGCCGCAACCGGATCGCGAAATCCCACAGGCACAATCCGCGCATGACACGTTCTGGGACTTCGTGTCGCTGCATACCGAGGCCACTCACCACGTGTTGTGGAACATGAGCGATCGGGGCATCCCACGGTCTTACCGGACCATGGAAGGGTTCGGAGTACATACCTTCCGGCTCGTCAATGCCGCCGGCAAAACCAGCCTGGTGAAGTTCCACTGGAAGCCGGTCGCCGGAGTGCATTCCTTGGTGTGGGAAGAGGCGCAGATCGCCGCCGGGTGCGACCCAGACTTTCACCGCCGCGACATGGCCGACGGCATCGAGGCTGGCGCCTTCCTCGAGTATGAACTCGGCATCCAGGTGCTGCCCGATGATGGCAGCGATGCCTTCGAAGGCATCGACCTGCTCGACCCGACCAAATTGGTCCCCGAGGAGCTGGCCCAAGTGCAGCTGATCGGAAAGATGACGCTAAATCGCAACCCCACCAACTACTTTGCCGAAACCGAACAAGTCGCCTTCCACACCGGCAACCTGGTGCCGGGTATCGAACCCACCAACGACCCCCTCATGCAAGCCCGGTTGTTCTCCTATCTGGACACCCAGATCACCCGGCTCGGCGGCCCGAACTTTGCGCAGCTGCCGATAAACCGGCCACACTGCCCGGTCAATGACATGCTGCGCGACGGGATGCATCAGACCGCCATCCACACGGGCACCGCCGCCTACCACCCCAACAGCATCGACGATGACGAGCCACTGCTGGCCGGCGAGAAGGACGGCGGCTATGTGCAAACGCCGCGGGTGATCGACGGCCCCGCGACGCGAGCCCAACCGGCCTCCTTCGACGACCACTTCTCCCAGGCGACGATGTTCTACCGCAGCCTGAGCCCGATCGAACAAGCCCACGTGGTGGAGGCTTTCACCTTCGAACTAGGCAAGGTCTACGAGCAGGACATCAAAAAGCGCGAATTGCGGGTTCTGGCCAATGTCGACACCGATCTGTGCGAGCAGGTGGCCGCGGGCCTGGGTTTGGCGGCTCCGAAAGGCAAGCCCGCCGAGCACGTCATGATTTCGCCGGCACTTGTGCAGATCTTGGCCGAGCCGGGACGAATCGATGGACGCAAGATCGGCATCATCGCCGACACGGGCTCCGACCTCGCCGGGGTGTCGAAGCTGGTGAAATCGGTCGCCGGGCTTGGCGTCACCGCACTGGTGATCGCCCCGTGCGGCGGCGTTTTGAAGGCTGGTCGCCGCAGCGTCACGGTGGACCGGACGCTACTGACGGCGCGGTCGATCGAGTTCGACGCGCTCGTCGTAGCCGATGGGACGGCAGCGACCACCGATATCAAGCTGGTTGTTTTGCTCCAGGAAGCGTTCCGGCACTGCAAGGTCATCGCCGCGTGGGGCGATGGTGTCGCAATCCTGGACTCGGCGGGCATCACCGTCGCGGATCCGGGGATCGAGACCGCCGATACGGTGGACACCGTATTTACCGCCGCGTTGGCAGCCGGGTTGGGATTGCATCGGGTGTGGGATCGAGCCGCTCTCGTGATGGCCTCGGCTGTACCTCCCGCAGGCTGATGGTTTTGTCGCCGTTATCGGCAGCGCCGTCACGCATCCAAGAGAGCAGTCGTTTCCCGAACGCACCGAGGGGTATCAGCCAACAATGACGTCCTTATGGCTTACCGAACGAGTCGAAAAGCCCTGGGCTGCAAGCCAGCTCGACGACAGCGCCCGGTCCGCCGATGCCGTCGTCGTGGGTGCGGGCATCACTGGGCTGATGACCGCGGTGCTGCTGGCGCGTGCCGGTAGAGACGTGCTGGTGTTGGAAGCACGCACGGTGGGTGCCTGCGCCACTGGAAATACCACTGCCAAGATCAGCTTGCTGCAGGGCAGCCATCTGTCGAAGATCCTGTCCAAGCACGGCAACGGCGTGGCCCGCGCGTACGTGGACGGCAACCATGAAGGTCAGAGTTGGATTCTCGACCACTGCGAGGCGCGCGGCGTCGCAGTGCAGCGCGAGGATGCCTATACTTACGCTCAGTCCGCCAAAGGCATCGCGTCCGCGCGGGCCGAACTAAAAGCGTGCCAGGCGGTCGGTCTGCCCGCGGAGTGGGAAGACGATGCCAAAGTGCCGTTCCCGTATCACGGTGGCGTGCGGCTCGCCGACCAGGCGCAGTTCGATCCGATGTCGTTCCTTGACGCGTTGGCTCTCGAATTAATTGGCCGCGGTGGACGATTAGTGGAACACACTCGGGTGCGACGGGTATCCGGCCACGGAAACCGCCTACGCATCCAAGTCAACGATGCCGCACAGCAAGAAGTCCAGATCGAGGCCGCGCAGTTGGTGCTCGCCACTGGGATTCCGATACTGGACCGCGGCGGCTTTTTCGCGCGCGTAAAGCCCAGCCGGTCTTACTGTTTCGCGTTCAAGGTCCCAGGCGATATCACCCGGCCGATGATGATTTCCACCGACTCCCCCACGCGTTCAGTGCGTTACGCGCCGGTCCAGGATGGAGAGCGGCTGATCGTGGGCGGGGCGGGCCACACCGTTGGTCGCGAAAAGAGACCCTCCGAAGCGCTGGAGGAATTGTTGTCGTGGGCGCGTATTCATTACCCGGGCGCCGTGCAGACTCATTTTTGGTCGGCACAGGACTACACACCGATCGATGATTTGCCCTATGTAGGTCCCATCTTGCCGAGTAATGACTCCATCTTCGTCGCAACGGGTTTCAACAAATGGGGTATGACCAACGGCGCGGCCGCAGCACTGGCGCTGTCGAGCCGGATACTGGGCGGCCGGATGGACTGGTCCAGTGCATTCGATAGCTGGAGCCCACACGAACTGTCGGGGCTGCGAACCGCGCTGCGTTCCAACATCGAGGTCGGCTTTAACTTGGCCAAGGGCTGGGTTACCCCGGCGGCACGCACGAGCCGTCGTAGTCTCAACCAGGACGAGAGCGGCGTGGTGAGCGGACCGCCCTGGCATCTGGAAGCAAGATCGCGGGTCGATGGCACGGAGCATCGTGTCTCGCCGGTGTGCCCCCATCTCGGGGGGATCGTGAATTGGAACGACGCCGATCTGTCGTGGGAGTGCCCGCTGCACGGTTCGCGGTTCGCGCCGGACGGCACGCTGCTGGAAGGACCGGCCACCCGCGATTTGACCGCGCATTCGTGCTCGTAAATATTGTTGTGCGTGAGGCACTTTCGCGATAGTCCCAGCGACGCTTACCCCTCACCGCATCGGCACCGCGAGCCGCAGACACGTCTGCGAAAGGAAGGACATATCCATGACCGTGACCCGAGACATCGCCGCCAGCCGGCAACGCGTATGGGACGTACTGGCCAACGGCTGGACATACTCAGGCTGGGTGGTGGGCAACAGCCGAATCCGCGCAGTGGATTCGAACTGGCCCGCGCCAGGCACCCGCATTCTGCACTCCATCGGCACCTGGCCGGCGGTGATCGACGACGAGACGGTGGTAGAACACAGCATCCCCGGTGAGGAGCTGGTTCTAATGGCAAAAATCCGGCCAGCAGCACAGGCTCGAATTACGTTGCGGCTGAGCGACCTTCCCGACGGCGGATGCCGCGTCGCGATGACCGAGATTGTGGTGAGCCGCCCTCTGCGCTGGGTACCCGACAGCGTGCAGTTGCTCGGCGTGGCTCCCCGAAACCGCGAATGCATGTGGCGCTTAGGCAAGATCGCCGAACAGCAAGTCCCCGACGCGATCGAATAGTGCTGGCAGCGCCAACGAATTTCCACCTGGCTAGCCGGAGAAGACGACGAACCAGATGGCGATGTAGTGACAAAGTGCCGCGACCGCGGTGCAAGCGTGGAATATCTCGTGATAGCCGAATGTCTTCGGCCACGGGTCGGGCCAACGCAGGGCGTAAAACACCGCGCCGACGCTGTAGAGCACGCCGCCCACGACGAGCAGTATGGTCGGCGCCCAGCCGGCGTGGTGCACAATCGTCTTGCCGAACCAGACGGCCACCCAGCCCAGCAACAGATAGAGCGGCACGCCGACCCAGCGCGGCGCCGTCGGCCAAAACAGCGTCAACGCAATCCCAGCCGCCGCGCCGGCCCACACGATCTCCATCACCACATACGCCGTCGTGTGCGATAAGCCCAGCCTGGCGATCGGTGTGTAGCTGCCGGCGATGAGTAGGAAGATCATCGCGTGATCGAGCCGCCTCATCCATTGCCTGGCGGTCGCCGACTTCCAGTCGACGCGATGGTAAACAGCACTGACCGTGAACATCGCTATCACCGTCAGGGCGTACGTCAGCGTCGAGTGCCCGGCCCGTTTGGATGCCTCTGCCCAAGAAACGGCGACCAGTGCCGTACCCGCAATGGCAGCCACGACGGCGCAGTATTGGTGGATCCATCCGCGTAGCCGTGGCTTCACGAGACTAGGCGCGGCGCCCTGGGCACGGGTGTCGCTCAGCTCGCCGATAACCGCGGTCGCGCCCGTAGATTCGGGTTGCGCCGCGGCAGCGGTGTGGTGAGTCACTATTCCCCCTTAAGGCCAGCAATCCGCATCCCCACTGACATCGTTGCGCGGCAGGCTATGGAACCGCTGTGTCGAACCTATGAATCACTGGCCCAGTTGTTCACGTCGCCTCAGCGCGAGGTCGCCGAAACGTTCGGCCGAGGCGGTTGTCGCGGCAACGTGCGTCGCTGTCGGGTCTTACGTGGGGACAGTTGATGAACCACCTGCGCCGCTGAAGTTTTCAGTTGCTGTCGCCGCAGGTTTCGATAACGCGTTGGGCAACGCCGGCGAGCTTAGTTTGACTCTCTTGGGACAGCGACCGCAGCATCTCGAAGGCGCGCACATCATCGACGCCGTAGCGTTCCATGATGATGCCTTTGGCTTGACCAATCCGGTCTCTGGTCGATAACGCCGCTTGCATCTGCTCGCCGTGGCGCCTTGCCAAAATCGCTGCAGCACCATGGGCGGCAAGAACTGCGCCAGTGGTCTCGGCATCGGTGTCCCAGACGCCAGCGCTGAATGAAAACAAGTTCAGCGCGCCCGCCGTGCGGTCTGCGGTGTACAGCTTGAAAGACAGGCCACTGAGCACGCCGAGCTTCACAGCCGCAGGTGCATACCGTGGCCAGCGCGACTCCGTACGGAGATCGTCACTCCGCACAACCGTTTCCTGAAGAGCGGCCTCGGCGCAGGGTCCTTCCCCGAAGTCGTGCTGCAGCTTGTCGAGCTCTGAAGCCAAGCCTGAGGTATCTGCCAAGGACTCAAAATCTCCGCCCTTTTTCACAAGCAGAATTCCCGAAACGTCGGCGCCTGGTATGAGCTCCACCGCCGTCGCGGTCACGTCGTTGAGTATTTGCTCGAGAGTGCGAGGCGCGGCAATCATGCGTGCGAGCTCAGCCATGCGCACAGCAAGGTCGTGCCTGAGGGCCGGGTTGGAAGGGTCCATGCGATCCGATTACCCAGGATTCAGCCGGCAACGCGACTAATCATCGGAAACCAGTCGACGGAAGCAGATGGCCACAGGCTTCCGTCGCGCCATCGACTCGTGCCGTTAGCAGGTCACGGATTCATCACGATCGCGTTCACGATTTCTTAAGAGGAGCTTCGTCTTCCTAAGAATTCTCAGCAAATGTCGGACTTTTTTTGTTGTCCGCGTTACACATGGCCCCGCTGTGGTGGAAGTTGCTCGCGCCCAAGTGGCGATGCCAGGTTCGCGTTCGTTGCGGGAGAACGCCACCGTCTCTTCTTTCCGCTACGTTGGATTCTGGGACGAGCAGTGTTCCCGGCAATCAGTCCAGATCAATTCGAAGGACAACGCTAATCATGAAAATCAGCAGTATCGTCGCGCGCCGGCAGATAGTCGGAATCAGCGCCGGGTGTCTGCTCGGGGGAATGGCGATGGGGATCGCCGCTGCGCCGTTGGCGGCGGCAGCACCTGACTGCAGTCCCGCCGGGGTGAACACCACTGTTTCCTCGGTGACCGGCTCGGCAGAGCAGTACCTCGCGGGGCATCCCGATGCCAACCAGGTGGTCATGGCCGCCTATGGCCAGCCTGCTCCGCAGGCCGCGTCCAGCCTGCGCGGCTACTTCACCGCGCATCCGAACGAGTACTACGACCTGCGCGGCATTCTGGCGCCGATCGGCGACACCGAACGCCAATGCAACGTGGCCGCACTGCCACCGAATCTGGAATCCGCTTACCACCAGTTCATGGCCGGCTGATTCTGCCCGAAGCGACCCGCCACGGCGCCGTGGCGGGTCGTTACGTTGTAGTACAACGTATTTCGTCACACGGCCTGAAAGGCGTGCCGGCCACAAACAAGGCCTCAGCGGTCGATGCCTTCATGACCGGAGCGGACCAGCGCGTTGCGGGGAAGCAGGAAGCCAGGCAGCTGGAACTTGCGGACCGCCCGTAGCGCCCCCGATGGGACCACCCGCTTGAAGAAAACGCTGGCGTCAAAAGCAGCGCGCACTTCCGTCACGTAGGACCTCGGGATACCGAATCGGATCCGACCCTGGCTGACGTCGACGAGGTCGGCCCGCCGAAAGGCCTCCACCAGCGGTGCGTGTGCTCGGGTCTGCCGGTATCTGGAGAGCCGATGATGCTCGGCGACCATCAACGCCAGCTCGTCGGACCAGTTCTCCCGGCCGGTCTCCTGCAGCCAGGCGTCCTGCGCCTCGATCGAAGGCACCAGGTAGTCCAGCGTGTCGAACGCCGCCAGGTCATGAAACGCTGCGGCAATCGCGAGCTTGTCGTCGCGTTGAGGTCCGTCTGGAGCCAGGGCGCGAGCGAAATTCACGACGCGGTACGCGTGCGCTTTGTAGGCGTCGTAGCCCTCATCGTCACCGTGACAGTGCTGGCGGTGAGACCCGAGGATCTCGTCGACCAAGGGCAAGCTGCGGAGTATCTCCGGCGGAATCACAGCATGAGCGTACGTCCGGGGCCGCTTCACATCCCGGGACTGTTTGGTGATAGGACCTGGGTGTGACCCAACCCCGACCGCTCACGATTCCGGCCCTGCTCGCGCAGAGCGTCCGCCTGTTCGGCCAGGAAACCTACGTGGTCACACCAACCGACCGAGTCACATACGAGCAGGCGGAGCAGCGTTCGGCGCACATCGCACGCTGGTTACTCCAAGAAGGCGTCGGCAAGGGCAGCCGCGTCGGGCTGTTCTTCACCAATGGCGTGGAGTGGATCACGTGGTGGCTCGCTGTGTCGCGGATCGGCGCCCTGGCCGTCCCCATGAGCACGATGTACACGCCAGCCGAGATCGCAAAAGTATTGCGGCTGGCAGACATTGGGCTGTTAGTTGCCGCCAGCCAGGTATTGGGCAAAGACGTCGCCGAAAGATTCGAAGCCGCACTGCCAGAACTACCTGTTCAGCAAGCCGGCCACTTGGCATTGCCCGCCGCGCCGTATCTGCGCCGTGTCGTGCTCACCGGCGAAGCCGACCGGGAATGGGCGACACGCTGGGACGGGGATACGGCCGCGGGCGTCCCCGACGATGTGCTGGCCGCGGTCGAGGATGAGGTGTCCCCCGCCGATCTGGCCATCATGGTGCACACCTCGGGATCCACCGCTGATCCCAAAGGCGTGCTGCACACCCATGGCACCGTCGTCCGGCAGACCTCGACATGGCCAACCGCCATACGGGCGATCACCGGGTCAGCGTCCCCGGCCAGGATCCTCTGCGCGATGCCCTTCTTCTGGATCGGCGGATTGCTCGCCGTTACGGGGGCGCTGCATGAACCCGTCACGCTTCTGGTCCTGCCTCGTCTCGACGCCGGCACCGCGCTGGATCTCGTCGAACAGGAGCGCGCCACCGGGATCGTGGGATGGCCCGCCTTCACCCAGCGCCTGCGGGAGCACCCCTCCTTCGCCGATCGTGACCTCAGCAGCGCACCGCTCCTGCGCGACGGTCCGCTGGACCTTGCCATGATCGACGTCCCCGACGGATTCCCGATACACCGCACCATGTCTGAGACCGCGGGTGGCTTCGCCTTCACCGACATCGCCATCGTCGACGAAGGCGGGGCCGCGGTCGCCACGGGAGACACCGGCGAGCTCCTCGTCCGAGGGATCGGCGCAATGGCCGGCTACAACAAACGCGAACGTTGGGAAACCTTCGACGCCGACGGCTGGTACCACACCGACGACCGCGTCTATCGCAAAGAAAATGACCCGCGATTGTTTTATGTCGGACGGACCAGTGAACTCATCAAATCCGCGGGCGCCAATGTCTCCCCGCTCGAGGTCGAGGCAGTCGTCGAGGAATTCGATGACGTCGCCCAGTGTGTCGTCGTCGGGATCGATGACCCGGAGCGGGGCGAGCAGGTATGCGCCGTCGTCGTCGCCGCGGGGGCGACGATCGACGTGTCCTCCCTGGCTGCACGAGCACGAAATCAATTGTCTGCGTATAAGGTTCCGACGCGCTGGGCGATCGCGACCAGCGACCAGATACCCACCCTGCCCAGTGGCAAGCTCAACCGAAAAGCCTTGCGGGCCATGCTGATCGACGGCTCACTGGGCTGACTTCCCACCGATCTGGCTTCGGTTGCGCGCCGACACGTCGCCGAAGCGCTCACCAAGGCCGACGAAATCGCGTTTCTGCGATCCGGCGATCTCACCCTCGGCGGCTAAGGCCGGGGCGATGACAGCAGACGTGCCACGTACGTAGATTTCCTTGAGCCCCAGCATGGTCGGACCCGGCACTTCACAAATCTGGGCGGCCAGCGCGACGGTTCGGCTAAGCAGCTGGTCATGCGCGACCACTTCGGTGACCAGCCCAATGCGTTCGGCCCTGGCCGCGTCGACCACCTCACCGGTCATGGACAGGCGCCGCGCCATCGAGGCGCCGACCACCTGGGGCAGGCGAGCCGTCATCCCGCCACCGGGCAAGATGCCGACCCGGGCGTGGGTGTCGGCGAAGACCGCACGTTCTGAGGCGACGAGAAAGTCGCAGCCAAGGGCTAGCTCGAGACCTCCCGTGAAAGTCGCTCCGTTGATCGCGCCGAGGATCGGGGTGCGCATCTCGGCGGCCGCGGCAATGCAGCTGTTGGTCTTGAACTCAGCAAAATAGTCCATTCCATCGCGCGCGGCTTCCTTCAGATCGACTCCCGCGCAGAAGGCCGGGTCAGCCCCCGTGAGGACGACCGCCCGCACGGACTCGTCGGCATCGGACTCCTTGAGCGCCGTGTACAAAGCCCGAATAAGATTGCGGCTCAACGCGTTTCGCGCCTCAGGACGGTTCAGCGTGAGGACGCGCACCGGGCCCTGGTCGCTGCGAATCAGTGTTTCGCTCATTATCCGCTATCTCCGCCGCCGCCAGATGCTTGTAGAACAACGGGTTACGTTAGCGACTCGCGATCAACGGCGCCAGGAACGAAGCGACCACCACGGTGGCCCACGGCGAGGTCTGCACGCGCCACGCTCCTCACATCGTGACCAGTGACGCATCGACCCGCAACAGGTGAAGCGCGTCGTGCACAGCCAACGGCCCCTGTGCAAGAGTCGAGGCATTGTGCAAGAGTCGGGGCATTCGAGGCCAGGTCGTGTTCGATGGCCGGAACACCTATGATCCTAAGCGCCTGCGGGCCGGGCTTGAGCACTACGGCGCGGGCTCGGAACTAAGGAGAAGGAACATAGTGAGAGCCCTCGTGGCGGGCGCCGCCGGGGTCTTGGGATCCCACCTTTGCGACCGTCTTCGCCGCGACGGCATCGAGGTTCTCGGACTCGACAACTTTTATACCGGCAGGCGTCAGAACATCGAGCACCTCGAGGGCGATCCGGGCTTCACTTTCGTCGAGCATGACATCACCCGGCCGGCAGACGCGGTCGTGACGGGTCCGCTGGACATCATCTTCAACATGGCGTGCCCGGCCTCGCCGCGGGCCTACCAGCGGGATCCCCTGTTCACCCTGGAGACCAACTACGTCGGGACCAGGAACCTCCTGGAACTCGCGCGTGAGAACGAGGCGATCATTCTGCAGGCCTCCACCAGCGAGGTCTACGGGGATCCAACGATCCATCCCCAGGTCGAGAGCTACTGGGGCAATGCCAACTGCTTCGGCGCGCGGGGCTGCTACGAGGAAGGCAAACGGGTTGCTGAGACGCTGATGCTCGAGTACGCCCGTCGCTACGGCGTGCGAATCAAGGTCGTCCGCATCTTCAATACCTACGGTCCGAGGATGGATTTGGAGGACGGCCGAATCATCTCCTCGTTCACCGTCCAGGCGCTGCGCGGAGAACCGATCACCGTCTTCGGGGACGGCAGCCAGACCCGGTCCTTCTGTTATGTCGACGACCTCGTCGACGGGCTCGTGAAGATGGCCGCGAGCGAACCCTCGTTCACTGGCCCCGTCAACCTGGGCAATCCCGCCGAATTCACCGTCCTCGAAACCGCACGCATTATCAAGGAAATCATCGGATCCGGATCGGTGAACGTCTTTAAGCCACTGCCGCCCGACGACCCCAGGAAACGCAAGCCAGACATCGGCCTGGCGGAGTCCAGGCTGGGCTGGCAGCCACGAGTCCCTTTCGAAGAGGGCCTCTTGCGGACGATCGAATATTTCAGAGACATCATCGGATGTAGCTCCCAAGGGGTGCGCCGTGATTTTTAATGGCGCCAGTTCCGCTCGCCGAACTCAGATGCCGCCAGGAGTTGGATTCCGGCGGTGAAATTCCTGCTAGCAAGCTTGGGAAGTCGCGGCGATGTCGAGCCATGTGCCGCCATCGGTCGGGAGCTGCAGCGCCGGGGCCACCAGGTATGCATGGCGGTGCCGCCTAACTTTCTCGGCTTCATCGAGTTGGCGGGGCTGCCGGCGGTCCCGCACGGCCCGGACCACGTAGAGCAGAACGCGAGTATCGAACGCGTCTATGGGAAGACGCCGCATCCGATGATGGCGGCGTATGCAACGTTGAAGCACCTGACCGAGCTCTTGCCGGAGTTGGGTAAGTCGCTGGCGTGGCTGACAGAGGGAGCCGACCTGCTGCTGACGGACGCATCCGAGCAGGGTCTGGCCGCTAATGTTGCTGAGTACTACGACATTCCGATGGCCGCGCTACACATCTTCCCGCTCGAGCCCGGTGGTAACGATTGGCAGGTCACCAAAGAGGTTGAAGAAGCCCAGCGACGGACGCTGGGGCTGCCGGAGGAACCGGGGCCCTCGGCGCGCCCGCCGCTCGAGATCCAGGCCTACGACGAACTTTTCTTTCCCGATTTGGCAGCTAAATGGGCGGAACACGACCTCCGACGACCTTTTGTTGGCGGGCTGACGCTCGAGTTGCCGGCGGAGGCCGACGACGACGTCACGTCATGGATTGCTGCGGGAACGCCGCCGATCTACTTCGGCTTTGGCAGCAGCGTGCGACTCCCCAATGCCGCTGACACGCTCACGATCATCAGCGAGGTATGCGCACAATTAGGCGAGCGGGCGTTAATGTGCAGTGGCTCAAGTGATTTCACCAACGTCCCGCACTTCGAGCACGTCAAGGTGGTGGGCTCCGTGAACCACACCGCCGTCTTCCCTGCGTGCCGCGCCGTCGTCCACCACGGGGGCCCGGGCACCACGTTCGCGGGCATCCGGGCCGGAGTCCCGACGTTGGCGATGTCCGTCTCGGTCGATCAGCCGTTGTGGGCGGGTGCGGTCACCCAACTGGAAGTCGGCCGTGGGCGGCCCTTCTTCGAGGCGACGCAGGACACGCTGCTCGAGGATCTGCGCGCCATCCTGACTCCGCGCTGCATTGCCCGAACCCGCGAGGTCGCCGCCCAGATGGCCACACCCGCCGAAAGCGCTGCCGCTGCCGCCGATTACCTGGAAGAGGCCGTCCGCCTAGGGCGCCTCGGCTGATTGATACGCTGCGACCAAAGCCCCTCGCCCGCAAAACGTGAGTCCATGCGCAGGAGCGCGTCATGACCGATCCCTGGATCCTCTACACCGAAGAAATGGACCAGGTCGACGGCTGGTTCTTCGGGGCCGATGTCGATCTCTTCAGCGATCTGCTGGCAAGCCAGCTGGCCGAGGACATCAAGGGCGACCTGCTGGAGATCGGTGCGTATCAAGGTAAATCAGCAATCCTGATGGGTTACAGCCTGCGCGACGACGAAGAATTCGTGATCTGCGATTTGTTCGGCGGGGTCATGGATCACGCCGACATCTCTCAGATCTCGCGCCAGGATTACTCGGGTCTGGAGCAGGAGCAGTTCCTGGCCAACTGGGATCGTTTCCACACCCGCCGGCCAATCCTCGAAGTCTGCGAATCGTCAGAGCTCGACCTCGGAGACCGAGTGCTGCGCTTCATCCACATCGACGGTTGTCACAACTACCAGTGCGTCGCCAAGGACATCAGCCTCGCCGTGGCTCACGCAGCCGAACGTGGCGTGATCGCGATGGACGATTACCGAGGCTTTCAAACCCCGGGCGTGGCCGCGGCCATCTGGCAGGCCGTCGGCAATGGCATCTTGTTCCCCTTCGCGGCGACGTACATGAAGATCTACGCCTGCACGTCGGCGACCGATCAGAGTTACTGGCTGGAGCGGGTGCGGGATCGCAAAGACGTCTACACCCTCACCGATTTCGAGTTGCCGTCGTATCGCGATGTCTCGGCAGCCCAGATTCACAAGTCGGTCCCCCCGGCCGCGCCGACGCCGTCGCCCGTGGCCGCGTCGAAAACGCCGCGGGCGCACGTCACACCCGAGGACTTGGACAGGTTCGGCGACGAGGATCTGATGCGGCAGGCATCGAACGACGACTGGCTCCGCGATGAGGCACCACCGCACCACGGTTCGTAGTGGCTACCAGTTGCTCGGCGAGTAGTCCTTCAGGAAGCAGCCGTGCAGGTCTTCGCCCAACTCCCCCCGGACGATCGGGTCGTACACGCGGGCGGCGCCGTCGACAAGGTCGAGCGGGGCATGGAAACCCTCGTCGGCGAGGCGCAGCTTAGTCGGGTGTGGACGCTCGTCGGTGATCCAGCCCGTGTCGACGGCGGTCATGAGGATGCCGTCCTGCTCGAGCATTTCGGCGGCGCTGGTGCGGGTGAGCATGTTCAGCGCGGCCTTCGCCATGTTGGTGTGCGGATGCCCCGGCCCCTTGTACGCGCGGCTGAACTGACCCTCCATTGCCGAAACGTTCACGACATACTTCCGCCGTGACGGTGAAGCGGCCATCGCCGGACGCAGCCGGCTCACCAGAATGAACGGTGCCGTCTGGTTGCAGAGTTGAACCTCGAGCAGTTCCATCGCGTCGATCTCGTGCACGCGTTGCGTCCAGCTGTTGGTTGACGCCGTATCGGGCAGCAGCCCACCCGCATCGATAGCGGTGCCGGCGGCCATCCGGTCTGGAGACGCGCTACGGGCGACGAGGGCCAATTCGGTCACCGCGTGCGGAGCCTGGTGTTCGGCGAGGCTGCCGGCAAGCGCCGCAGGATGGGCGTCGCTGACGTGGTCGAAGGTGACCACGTCGACAAGTTCCGGCGGCGGGGTGCGCTCCCCCTCGACGAGCGCAGCATAAGAGCCGGGGGCCCGGCGCACCGTCTGGGCGGCGTTGTTGATCAAAATGTCCAGCGGGCCGCATGCGGCGACGGTGTCCGCGAGCGCGACGACCTGAGCCGGGTCACGCAGGTCGATCCCGACGATGCGTAGCCGGTGCAGCCAGTCGGCGCTGTCGGGCATCGCGGCGAACCGGCGCACGGCGTCGTTCGGAAATCGGGTGGTGATCGTGGTGTGGGCGCCGTCGCGGAGCAGTCGCAACGCGATGTACATGCCGATCTTGGCGCGGCCGCCGGTGAGCAGGGCGCTCCTTCCGGTGAGGTCGGTGCGGGCGTCGCGCTTGGCGTGGTTGAGCGCAGCGCACTCCGGACAAAGTTGGTGGTAGAACGCGTCGACGACCGTGTGGTGCTTCTTGCAGACGTAGCAGGCCCGCGAGCGAAGCAGCGTGCCCGCGCTGGCCCCAACCGCGTTGGACACCAGCGGCAGGCCCGCGGTTTCGTCGTCGATGCGTCCGGGGGCGCCCGTTGCCGTGGTGGCAATGACGGCGCGGTCGGCGGCCGCCACCGCGTCGCGCTTGGCGTTGCGGCGGGCTTTCCTCACCGACTTGAATATGCCCGCGGTGGCCCGACGCACGGCAACGGCGTCGGGGTGTTCGGGCGGCAAAGACTCCACGTCGGCCAGCACCTGAAGGCACGTATTGAGCTTGTCCGGGTCGATCGCGTTCACCGTGAAAGCGTACGGGGCTTGTGCGCGGCCGCGGCCGTGGCGCGGCCCTTACCACCATCCACGGCAATGGGAATTGTGCTCGAAACGAAATTCCCCGGCAGGGCCGGGGGTTGTGGCATACATGACGTCGCGCATCCCCTACGCGATGAGCCCGCGGGCACCGGGCTGCATGAGCGCGGCGCAGCCGCTCCCACGGACACCGATGGCCGCCGAGGCGCTCTCCTGCGAGCACCCAGAGAAGGAGCCAGTCCCATGAGCGCAAAGACACTGCACTTCAACGCGTTCATTTGGCCCAACGGTTACCACGAATCGGCCTGGCGTGTGGTCAATGACGACGTACGCAACGTCCTAAGCCTCTCGTACTACACCGACATCGCGCGCACCGCCGAACGCGGTTTGTTCGACTCGATCTTCCTGGCCGACAACATCGCGATCGCCGAGTACCGCGCCACGTACCTGCCGCAGACCCAGTTCGATCCGATCTCGGTGCTCTCAGCTCTGGCCGCCGTCACCGACCACATCGGACTGATCGGCACCGGCTCGACTACTTACAACAAACCATGGGAGCTCGCCCGTCGATTCGCGACACTGGATCACCTCAGCGGCGGCCGCGCCGGCTGGAACATCGTCACCACCGTCACGCCGCTGGCGGCAGCCAACTTCGGTGAACCCGTCCATCCCGATCACGCCGACCGCTACGCACGCGCACACGAATTCGTCGAAGTCGTGACGCGGGTGTGGGACAGCTGGGACGACGACGCCATCATCGGTGACCGCGAACGTGGGGTGTGGGCAGACCGCAGCAAGCTGCACGCACCTCGCTTCCACGGCGAGCACTACGACGTCGAAGGAGTACAGCCATTTCCACGCTCCCCGCAAGGCCATCCAGTGCTGGTCCTGGCAGGACAGTCCGGGGCAGGCATCGAGCTCGCCGCGCGATACGCCGAGATGTCCTTTTCCGGACCACCCTCGTTAGAAGCGGCGGTTTCCTTCCGGGCTGATCTCCACGCACGGGCCGCCGCCTCGGGCCGTGACCCCGAGCAGTTACTGGTCCTGCCGGCGTTGATGGTGACCTTGGGTGGCACCGAGGCCGAAGCGCACGCCCGAGCACGACAGCTGGAAGAACTGACCAGTCCCGAATTCCGTTGGCAAAACGCGCTTTACACCGCCGGGCTCGACCCCGATGCCTACGACCCGGACGTTCCGCTGCCCGCTCATCTGTGGGCTGAGCAATCACCGTCGACTCGGGCAGATCAACTCTTTGCGGCCGCGCGGGCACAGCCCGACGCTCCGTTGCGTGAGGTGGCCCAACGGGTGAGCGGAGGCGCGGGGCAGACTCACTTCATCGGAACTCCCGAGCAACTCGCCGATCACGTGATCGCTTGGCAAGACGCGGGCGCGGTAGATGGATTCACCATTATGGGATCGACATTGCCCTACGAGTTAACGGCGTTTGTCGACCACGTCGTGCCGATCCTGCAGCGCCGAGAACGATTTCGTACCGAGTACACCGGGAGCACACTGCGAAACCATCTGGAACTTCAACGGCCATCCGCATAACCAAACCGTTTTGCGTTCGCGGCGGACATCGGAAGTCGAGCATCGCCGGTCGCGTCGCTGATCTGGTGAGTGGGGTTTTTCAGTCCCGGCCCCTGCCTCCAAACAGCTGCAGGAAGAACGAGAAGACGTTGAGCGCATCCAGGAAGATCGATGCGGCGATCAGCGGTGCCGAGTCCATATCGGTGGATCGGCGGAGCCGCTGGAAGTCGACCATGGTGAGACCTGCGAAAACGACAAGCCCAAGGATCGAATAGATGACCGCCCCGCCCGGAATGTGGACGAAGATCAACACGACCCCGAATCCGATGAGCGCAAGTAGCGCCCAGAAGCCGACACGGGCGATGCCGGACAGGTCGGTGCGGGTGGCGTAACCGAAGGCGCCGCAGCCGGCGATGAACAGGGCCGTCGCACCGCCTGCCTCCCACAGCGCCTGGGGGTCCGCCTCGGCGTAGTAGACCAGCGTCGGCGACATCCCTAGCCCCATCAGCAGGCCCACACCCAACAGCAGTGCCATGCTCAGGCCCGCGGAGCTGCGGACGGCGAACCGCATGCCGATCAGGCAGGCGAACGCCAGGATGAAGAACACGAACGCCAGGCCATTGCCAAGGTTGCGGCCCAGGTAGGCGCCGGCCGCGAATAGGCCTGCGGTGGCGGCGACCAACCACATGACCTGGCCGAAAAGGGTGCGAGTCCGATTTTGCACCCCGACCGCGCCGTATTCGGCTGAGCTCATGGCATGTCCGTCCTAAATCGGGAAAATGGTTTCGGAGGAGCCGTGTTTCGCATGCCCGAAGTATGTCGCGATGACGAGCCTCCGTCGATGGCACTGGTCACAACGTCGGCACCTGGCCGGTGTGTCTCCGAACAATGCTCAGCGCGATGTGTGCCCTTGGCAACTTGGAACGCGAAAAGACCTGACTTGCCACTAGCCCCTTGACATTTACTGTCGCGCCACCGGTTCAGACGGTAACGACCGCCGCCGTTCAGCGGACCGGGTGGACGCCGGCGCGGCCCGAGTAGATGCGCGCGTCCCAGCCGGCCAGGTCCAGAGACGTTGACGTCGACGTGGCTGGGGTGCCGGGGAGGTTGCCGAGCAGCAGATCGGCCCCGATCCATTCTGGGCCGATCTCGACGGTCCGCGGACCGCGTCCACAGTTGGCGATCACCAGGAGTTTCCTGTCAGGGGTGGTTCGGGTGTACGCCCAGATCTGCGGGTCTTCCGCCATCAGCGGGGTGAAATCGCCGTCGACCAAGATGGCCGATTCGTGACGGAGACGAATGAGCGCTTGGTAGTGCGCGAAAACCGAATCCGCTGCGTCGAGCTGGGCTACGGCATTGAGCCAGGTGTAGTTCGGGTTGACCGGCAGCCACGGGTCGGCGGAGGTGAAGCCGGCGTTCGGTCCCGCGTCCCATTGCATGGGCGTGCGGGCGTTGTCACGACTGACCCTGGCCAGCCCGGCCAACGCCGCCCTCTGATCGCCGCCCGATTCGACTACTTCGTTGTAGTAGTTCACAGCCTCAAGATCCTTGTGCTCCTGCGCATTTCGGAACGGGTAGTTCGTCATTCCGAGTTCCTCGCCCTGATAGACGAACGGGGTGCCGCGCATGCCGTGCAGAATCGTTGCTAGCGCCTTAGCCGAAGCCGCCCAGTAGTCCGGGGCGTCGTCACCGAACCGGGACACGACGCGGGGCTGGTCGTGGTTGTTCCAGTAGAGGCTGTTCCAACCGGTGTCCGCCAACGCCGCCTGCCAACGATGGAGCGACCACTTCAGGACGACCAGGTCAAGTCCGCGGTAGTCGAATTTGTTCGTCAGGCTGTGATCGACGGACACGTGCTCGAACTGAAAGACCATGTTCAGCTCTCCCCGAGCCGGATCGGTGTAGAGCCGCGCCTGTTCGGGCGTCACGCCCGGCATTTCCCCGATGGTGATGAAGTCGCCCTGGCGGCCTTCGAAGACTTCGCGGGTCAGCTCGGCGAGGTAGTCATGCACGTGCGGTCCGTCTACGAACCCCTCGAACGCGATGACGAACGGGTGTCCCGGGATCGCCGGTGCGTCGGGCAGGCCTTCGGTCTTGGAAATGAAATTGATGACGTCCATCCGGAAGCCGTCGACGCCGCGGTCGAGCCACCAAACCATGATGTCCTGCACAGCTTTTCGTACCTGCGGGTTTTCCCAGTTCAGGTCTGGCTGCTTGCGGTCGAACAGATGCAGGTAGTACTGGCCGGTGGCGGGATCCCACTGCCATGCCGGCCCGGAGAAGAACGAGCCCCAGTTGTTCGGCTCCGCACCGTCACGAGCGTCGCGCCAGATGTACCAATCCCGCTTCGGGCTGACGCGCGAAGAACGCGACTCGACGAACCACGGGTGCTCGTCCGAGGTGTGGTTGACCACCAGGTCCATCACCAGTTTCATGCCGAGTTCGTGCACCCTGGCGAGTAGTGCGTCGAACTCGGCCAGGGTGCCGAACAGCGGATCGATATCGCGGTAATCACTGATGTCGTAGCCGTTGTCGGCCTGAGGCGAACGGTAGATCGGCGACAACCAGATCACATCGACGCCGAGCGACCGTAAATAGTCGAGCCTCCCGAGGATGCCGGCCAGGTCACCGATCCCGTCGCCGCTCGAGTCGGCGAAACTGCGCGGATAGATCTGGTAGACGACCGCAGACTTCCACCACGCTGGATCGCGCCGCACCTTCATTTCCGATTCGCAATGACGTCGCGGTAGACCTTCACGTACTTGTCGATCATGGTGGCGACCGTGAAGCGGTCGGCCGCTCGTTCGGCGATCCTGCGTCGATCCAGATCGCCCGCTGCAGCGACCGCGGCCACCGCCGAATCGATGTCGTCGACGAGAAAGCCGGTGACCCTGTGCGCGATCAGCTCGCCCATCGAGCCTCTCGAGTTGGCGATGACCGGCGTGCCACACGCCATCGCCTCAACGACGCTGTAGCCGAACGGCTCGTCAAAGTCGATCAGGTGCAGCAGCGCGTACGCTCCGCCCAGTACCTCAGCGCGCGCAGAGGTATCAACGGGGCCGAGGTAGCGGACGTGCTTGCCGTCGATGTGCGGCGCGACCTCGTTGCGGAAATACCCCTCGTCCTGGACGATCCCGGCGATGTCGAGGCGACGGCCACACCGGCGGGCGACCTCGATCGCGTCGGCGGTGCCCTTGTCGGGGTGGATCCGCCCGAAGAACAGCAGATGCTCGCCGGGACTCGGATGCATCGCGAACCCGTCGACATCGATGCCATGGTGAATGGTGGCGGCATAGTGCAGATTTGGGTGTCGATCGGCGTCGCTGATCGACACGTAGGCGCCTGTGCCGTCATAGCGCTCGTAGACGGGAATGATCCGGTCCGACGAGAACCCGTGGATCGTGGTGACCACCGGTGTGGCCACCAATTCGCTGTACGTGAGCGGCAGGAAGTCGAACCCGTTGTGAATGACGTCGAACTCCCCGGCGCGCTCGAACACCGACGCGATGTGCAAGCACTCTGCGACCTTGGCGTCGATCGTCGTGTCTTCAGACCACCCACACAGCGCGGTGGCGCACAGGGTGGCCGTGGTGATCGAGTCTGCGGTGGCGAACAGCGTGACGTGATGGCCCGCAGCCACCAGCCCCTCGGTGAGCAAGGAGGCGAACTGCTCCCACGGCCCGTAGTGACGAGGTGGTGTCCTCCACGCGATCGGCGCCAGTACAGCCACTCGGATCGGGCCGCCGACCTCGCCTTGGATATGAATGTCCTCAGGCTACCCGGGACGCCTCTACTCATCCGGCTCGGAAGGTCATCCGCGAGGAGCGGCATACCTGCGATGCAGCGAAAGGTGTTGACGCCGCGTCAGTCGCTTCAATCGGTGCCTTTGGTCCTTCGGCTTGCATCTCTTCGACCCTGACCGTCACGGCCCCCCTGGGCGATCCTGCCAGTGGATAACTAGCCGATCAGAAAAGAACTGAAATGTGGCAACCACCACGTGGCGCGATCTTGGTAGGCGTTGATGGCTCAGCAGCGGCACTGAGTGCCGTCCGGTGGGCGGCCCGTGACGCAGCGCTGCGGAAGGTGCCGCTTACTCTCGTCCATGTCGTCGACGCCCCCTTACCGGAGTGGTTGGAGGTCGCCGCGCTGTCCGACTTGAGGCAATCGCAGGGACACCGGGCACACGATTGCATCGAGTCGGCGATCAAGGTCGCCGAGGAGAGCACCGGTGAGTGCGTTCCAGTGCAGATCGATAGCAAGGTGTTTCATTCGGCCACTGTCCCGACGCTCGTCGGCCTCTCCGCAGAGGTGGATATGGTCGCGGTCGGCTACGGGGGACATGGCGGCAAGTTGGCCCGCAGCATCCTGGGCTCGGTGAGTTCGGCATTGGTTCACCATGCGCATTGCCCGGTCGCCGTGATCCGCGACGACGAAGCCATCATCGGCGATGCTGCACGGGCGCCGGTGCTGGTGGGCATCGACGGCTCACCGGCATCGGAAGCGGCGACTGCCATTGCGTTTGAGGAGGCCTCTCGACGAGGAGTCCGCCTCATGGCTTTGCACGCCTGGACTGATCCCCGGGTTTACGGCTCCACGGGATCGCACCAAAACTCCAAATGGGACGCTCAGCTATCCGAGGAGGAGGAGACGCTCGCCGAACGGCTTGCAGGTTGGCACGAACGCTATCCCGACGTCGGGGTCCGTCGCAGAATCGAAATTGGTGATCCGGCACGTTGTCTAATCGACGCCTCCGAACGAGCGCAACTGATCGTGGTCGGCAGCCACGGCTGCGGCTGGTTCAGTGGCAGGTTGCTGGGATCGGTCGGGGCGGCAGTGGTCAACCGGGCCAAGATCCCGGTGATCGTGGCGCGACAGTCCTGACGGCGGCCGTTGTGGTTCAGTGCCCTTCACGGTCCCGCCGAGCCGCCTGTTCGCGCGCCGCCAGCTCGAGCACCGGACGTACGGACGTCCGAGTCTTTGTGCACCGCCGGTAGACACGACCCCTATCCTTCGAGAGTGGACCCTGCAAAGGAGCACGGTCCCGGGGTTGGTTCGCCTCGGGCAGGAGTACCGCGCCCTTCACTGCCCCTTCGCGACCGCACCGCACAGGCGCTGTCCGATTGCGCGAGCGAGCAGCTGCACCTGTCCGGCCGAATACAAGCCCATGGCGCGCTGGTTGCCGCCGATCTGCAAGATCGCCGCATCACGTACGCAAGCGCCAACACACTTGAGTTGATCGGCGCGGAGCCGGATCGGCTTTTCGATTCGCCGGTGATGGGCATCTTCGCCCCCGATGAACACCAGCGGCTTGAGCAGGCGATCGAGCAGACGGGCTATCGGCCTTCGTCGCCCGATCTGTATGGAATGCGTCTGGCCGGTGGATTCGACGGCAAGGTCGATCTGATTCTGCATCAAGTCGACGGGCAAATCGTCATCGAGATCGAGAGGGCACACGGGGACGACCAAGCCAATCTCGTCCCCGTTCTCTATGCCTCACAGGCGATCGGCGAGGCGAGGAGCGTGGCCGAAGTTGAGGCGGCCGTTACGAGCGCATTGCGTGCACTGACCGGATTCGACCGCGCGATGGTCTACCGGTTCCATGAAGACGAGCACGGAGAGATCGTCGCGGAGGATCGCCTTCCCGGACTGGTCCAATACCTCGGGCATCATTTTCCGGCGACCGACATTCCGCCCCAAGCCCGCCAGCTTTACACCCGCAAACCGTCGCGCTACATCCCCGACGTCGACGAGGGCGACGTTGTGGTGATTGCGGCGCCGCGCATGGCCGGGACGAGTCTTGACCTCAGCCGCGCTGCGCTGCGCAGCGTTTCCCCCTTCCACCTCGAATACATGCACAACATGAAGACCGCAGCCAGCGTGTCGTTCGCCATGGTCGAGGGAGGCCGGCTGACCAGGCTCGTCTCATGCACATCTGAAACGCCCCGATGGCTCGCCCGCTCGAAGCGTAGGTCATGTGAACTGCTGGTCCTGCAGGCAAAACTCCAAGTCGCTGCAGCTGACCAGATCTCCAGACTGAACGACGCGGCCAGCCGCGAATCCATCCGGACCCGACTCAGGGCAGCGATGCAGAGCGCGCCCGCTATTGCCGAGGGACTCACGTCAGCTTCCGGCGAACTGCTGGAGCTCTGCCAGGCAGACGGCGCGGCGGCATCTGCGGACGGCCAATACCGGTCAATTGGCGCAGCGCCATCCGAGGAGGCCGTGCGCAGACTTGCGGGCGAAATCCGCGCCAGCCGATCCTCCGGCGCGCCCTGGGCGACCGACCGCTTGCGGCAATCGACAGCTGACTCTCTCGGTGCAGCTGGCTGCTTGTTCGTCGCGCTCGGCGCGCCGGATGACTTCGTGGTCTGGTTCCGGCGAGACCGTCCGCAGCAGCTCCACTGGCTGGGCGATCCGCGCGCTGAATCCACTGGATTGATCAATCCGAGGAAGTCGTTCGATACCTGGCTGGAGCAAGTCAGCGGCTCGAGCGCACCTTGGACAGACGCCGACCTGCAGGCGGCGCAACTGCTGGCATATGACGTCGAATCGGCTCAGCTGAGCCGAGCCCAGGCCAAACTTGCGTACCTCGGCCTGTACGACTCACTGACTGGGCTACCGAACCGCCGCCACCTGAGCAGCGTGATGGCACCCATGCTCACACGAGCGACGCCCACTAATCCGGTGACCGCCATCTTCATCGATCTCGACCACTTCAAGGCAGTCAACGACGAGTACGGGCACGAAGCGGGCGACTGCGTGCTGCGCGAGGTTGCGCGGCGCATTGCCGAGCTAACCCGCATCAGGGGTGATGTCGTGACGCGGCCCGATCCAGGGGACCCACCCGCGGTCAGGCTCGGCGGTGACGAGTTCGTCGTACTGCTGCCGGGGACAGCTGCCGAGGGCGCCGCGTTGGTGGCTGACCGGATCCGTCGGTCGCTGATCGAGCCCATTGCCATCAGCCCAGACCTCCGGCTGACCATCAGCGCGGCGATTGGAGTGGCACAGGCGACAAAGCCCGAAGATCCGCACGATTTGCTGAGACGGGCCGACGCCGCCATGTATGAAGACAAGCGGCGGCGCCCAGGGCCCCCCACTGAAATCGAATAACAACTGGGCGTGTTGGTCTCCAAGAGCGTCTCGTCCAGGGTGCGCTGGCCGACGAGGAAGCGCGCCGTCGTTGTGATCGGCCTAGTGGTCGTGAATAGGTGCTTTAGCCTGAGTGAATGAACGGTCCGGCGCTCGGCCTGGACGAGCTACCCAAACCAGTTGGGTACGTGCTTGGCGGAGGGGCCAGCCTTGGCGCGATCCAAGTGGGCATGCTCCAGGCGCTCAGCGAGTGCGACGTCATTCCCGATCTGGTAGCCGGAACCTCGGTTGGATCGCTCAACGGCGCGGTCATCGCCGCGGACCCGAAGGGCGCGGTGAACCGGCTCTCGCACGTGTGGGCACGAATGACGCGAGATCAGGTGTTCCCGGGCGGTCTGCTGGCCCAAGCCTTGCTGCTGCAGAGGGTCAAGACGTACCTGTTCCCCAACACCGGACTTGCCGCGGTGATAGCCGACTTTGTCGGTCAGGCAACAACATTCGCCGATCTGAAGCTGCCGTTCGCCGCTGTCACGACGGACATCGCCACCGCTCGGCCTCACGTTGTGCGCAGCGGTCCGCTGCTATCCGCTCTGCTGGCCAGCGCCGCGATCCCGGGCATCTTCCCAGCTGTCGACCTCGACGGCCGCCAGCTCTACGACGGCGGTCTGGTGGCTAACGTCCCGATGCGCCAAGCGGTCGAGATGGGGGCACGCTCTTTGGTGGTGCTCGACTGCAACTTTCCAGGCCAACTGCCGGGCTCGACTGGCACCATTGCCGACATTCTGCTCTACACGGCGATGGTCGCGATGCGCGCACAGTCAGTGCTCGAAGCTCCGGCGATCGCCGCCCGGATCCCGGTCATCTATTTACCCGGGCCCGCGCCCAGACTCTTGTCGCCACTTGACTTCACGCACACCGCCGCGTTGATCGAGGCCGCGTATGTGTCCGCTCGCTCATTCCTGGAGCAACTGCGCATCACGGGTCCGGGCTTGTACGGATCCCCATCCCCCTGAACGTCTCGCCATCACGCGGCGGTGCACCGGCTGGATCACCGAGTTCGACAACACCTGGCCTGCGCCTAACCTGGAGCTGCGTACCCGGAAAGGAAGACGCAATGAAGACTCTCGAAGGCATTCTGGCTCAGCATCCATTCTTTGGCCGGATGGACCCGCGTTGTCATCAACTGATAGTCGGCTGTGCGTCGAACGTCCGCTTCAACGCCGGCGAGTTCATCTTTCAAGAAGGCAGAGAAGCCGATGTCTTCTATCTCATTCGCGAAGGAAGAGTCGCGCTCGAAGTCGTTGCTCCCGGTCACGGCAGCTTGACGATTGAGACTCTGGGTCGCGGCGACATGCTTGGGTGGTCTTGGTTGATACCCCCCTATCGCTTTCGCTTCGACGCGCGCGCGGTAGAGATGACCCGACTGATCGCGCTGGATGGCAAGTGCCTGCGGGGAAAGTGCGAAGAGGATCACGAGCTGGGCTACGAGCTGGTGAAGGAAGTGGCTTCGACTCTGGGCCAGCGTCTCGATGCGACACGATTTCGACTCCTGGACATCTACGGCCTCGTCTAACAACCCGATCGGGTGTGTTCACGGGGCCATGCTGAGTGTGGTCACCAGACCAGTTCGGCGATCGGACTGATTTGGTCAGTCCATCCGGGTGGCGTGGACGACGTGACAGGGCAGGTGGATGCGGCCGTCGTCGATGAGGGGCAGGATGACGGCCATTCG
This sequence comes from Mycobacterium numidiamassiliense, assembly GCF_900157365.1. Lineage (GTDB taxonomy): Bacteria > Actinomycetota > Actinomycetes > Mycobacteriales > Mycobacteriaceae > Mycobacterium > Mycobacterium numidiamassiliense. The sequence continues at coordinate 371,482 of NZ_FUEZ01000003.1, forward strand.
TTCTGCCATGTGATGCATCCGTTGTGCGAGTTCAGTTGGCATCTGGGCCAGGACCGCGTCGGGGAGCGTGCCGAAGCTTCCGCTGAAGCCCGAGGCGTTGCCCAGGAAAGCGGTCGGGCCGAGGAAGTCGATTCGCCAGCCCGCGCTGGGGAGGGTGTCACGGATCTCGGATGCCTGCACGGCGTCCATCGGGGCGGTGACACCGTTGATGCTGTCGCCGGAGAAGCAGTAGATGAATAGCCGCGCACCCGGCTTGGTCGCGCGGTACACGGCTGCCGCATAAGCTTTCCGCCCCCCGTGGTCGAGGCAGTGGTAGAGGGCGCTGTCGACGACTGTGTCGAATTGGCTTTCATAGCCGGCCAGTTCGGTCGCGTCGGCGACGTCGAAGCGCACCTGTACGCCGGCATCGGCGGCGCGGCCGCGGGCCTGCTCGATGCCAGTCGGGGAGCTGTCGAGGCCGGTCACGGGGTGGCCGCGGCTGGCGAGGTAGATCGCGTTGTCACCCAGACCGCAGCCGACGTCGAGCACGTGTCCTTTGATTGCACCGAGGGCTTCGAGTTCCATCAGGCGCGGTTGGGCCTGATGGACGTCCCACGGGATGGCCTTGGGGGCAGGTGCGCCCGCGAAGGCGGGCTTGCCGCGGTAGAGGTTTTCGTAGGACTCGGGATCGTGGGTCAGCGGCTTGGGTGCGGACCCTGTCGGGTTGTCAGGCATCGCGTTATTCCCTTTCAGCTCAATCTCAGGGTCGGCATCATGCCGAGTATTCAGTCCATCGTGTATTGCGTTGCGCCAGGCAGGGTGTGCGGTATTCGAACCTGCCCTGGTAATCAGGCGTCGGGCCTGAGGACGTGGACACAACTGCCCCTGTCCGTCCGAGCCTAGGGCCACCCCGTAGGCGAGGGTCGGTTACTACGTCGCGGGCCCCGGGCTCAGTCCACTGTTTGTGGAGCTGCTGAGAATCGAAACCGACGCTCTATCAGGCATTTTGGGCTCTGACCAGCCGGTTCGTTCCATCTTGTTCCGGCTCATCCCGCTCGCTACCTACGGTTATATTTTCGGGTTTTGACGGCGTCAATGCTCACGATCTACTGCCCGGGCTCGCAGGACTCGTCGGACTCGTCGGGGTTCTAGGAGTCGTCGGGGTTGTAGGAGTCGTCGCACCCGTAGGAGTCGTCGAGGTCGCAGTACTCGTTGGGTTCACGGGGCTCGCAGAACTTGTCGGGCTCGTAGGACTCGCGGGCGTGGTACTCGCAAGGCCTGGGCCGTCGCCACACCAGTCCGCCACATCTTTCGGGTACTGCTCGATCGGTGGAGGACACCGCTGCCCTGGCGGGAAGTTGGCGCCGGCGTTGAGTAGGTCGCAGGGTACATAGACCTGCTTGCCTTTGGGAGTGTTGGTCAAACACTTCGTCGGCGGATCGGCATGGCCCTGGGCAGGGACGATGATCGCCACTGCCAAGGTGGCGAGCACCCCGATAACAAGGCGAAAGATCATGAGCACTCCATGCCTGTGACTGTAGGCAGATGGTAGCCAGTGTTGTCGGAAATCCAAGCCTGGGATGTCACTCACCCAGAAAACCCAGCCAGGGACTGGACGGCAACCGTCGAGCTTTGGGAGTGCGTGCCGGGATTCGCTACACGCGGGCCGATGTCGTGAGGTGGGTGGCCGACAACCGCACGCGTGGCGTCCGGCGTCATCGGCGACGTGCCGCCGCCAGTGCTTCTCTTCGGCACTTGATCACTACCGGAATTTTCGCGCAGATCCGGTTGGTGCCGATGACGACCGGCTGGGTCCAAATCCTGTACTGACGGAGAAACCCGGTCGCCAGATGCGGCGAGATTCTCACAGCCGCGTTAATGTGAATGGATAGCTCAGCGTGCCAGAATTTCCGTCACACCCGACGCCAAAGGTAGAGTTCAGCGTGCCCGCCAATGTTGTTGCATCCCAATCATATACGTCGTGCGTCGCAACGGTTTGACCATAATAGACGTTGCCGCAACGTAATCCGTCCGGAGTATCGACCGCCATCGTGTAATGGCCGTTCACCGAGGCCGCATCTGCGCTGTATTTGAATGCCCGCGCGACGGGTTGCGCGATGGCGCTTACCCGGATGCAGGTCCCAGAGCACTTGGTAATGGCCCAGATCCAGGTATGGAAGTCGTAACGGTCAGGAATATTGAGGTTGTAGTTGCCGAAGTTCATGTCTGCTCGCGCTAGCGTCGGCGGGGCCAGACAAAAGCCGCAAATAAGCGGCGCGCACGCCACCACGGCGCTCATAGTCCGACGCAACCGGGATGCGCGACAGTTCGTTGGCTGGTCTGTAGGTGGCGTTAGTTGCCTTCGCGCGGCCCGTTCGCGCTGAACGCGCGTGTCAACGGGATCGGCAACCGACCTGCAGTCGCCAGAAATCTTGGCGTTTGCAGCCGGCATTGTCTTCATGGGTCGCCTCCCGTTGCGCTCGCATTGTGCTGTGACAGAATACAATTCGTCAAGGTCGATCTGTGACACGACTTGTGGCACCGGCTTGACCGTTGCGCCGATCAGACTCGTTCCAGCCGCATCGGCATTTTGATGACAAGCGGTTTATTGATGCCGCACGCACCGCTCGGGCCAACAGTTTCGTCGATACCGGCCAACAGAGTGGTGTTGGTGGCATCTTGCATGCCGTCTGCGCCGACACCCCAAAATAGGAACTTCTGGTGGCCGACGGCTGCGGCTCCGTCGGAGCACGGCTCCCAGTTGTTGATCTCCCGGCCAGCGATCCAGTGATCGTCAACGAACCGTAATGGTGCCGACCAGCCTTGATCGCTGTTGACTTGGCCGGTGCACTTGAGAGGGTCCTCGCAGCTGGAAGTGATTGTCCAGGTTTGGATTACAGTCTTCTCGCCGCTGTATCTTTCGTTAGTTTGTGCCCAGTTGCCGTTCGAGGTTACGTGGTAGCTGCCGTTGAGCTCGATCCCGTAGGTAGCTCCGTGGGCTGAAGCCACGGTGCCGAAGCCTGCGACAACTGACACCGCTGCCGCCGCGCCAGACATCGCACGAAGTCCGCCCATGGTCTTCTCCTCAACAGACTTTTTGGAGCATCAAGATTGTGTGGGGACCCAGGCTACGCTGCGATGGAGGTTTTGTGGATTGGTTGTTAGTCGTTAGACGCCTATGTGCGCCAAGTGCGTAGAGCTCCGATGCCGGAAACCGAAGTGCTCGGGTTGGGCTCCGCTTCAAACCCTCGCGGCTTCCTGGGGATTGGTTCAGCCAAGCTTCGCGCGATCTTTTGTTGGTTGGCTCTTCCCGGTGTCCGTCACGGCAGGCGCGGCCGGGTCAAGGTTATGCCTCTCTGCGGCGTTTGCGTTGGGTTAGACTGCCCGCGTTGCTATGAAGCGGAGACTTAATGCCGAAGAGCGGCGCCGCGTTTTGTGCGATGCCGCCGTTGAGGTCCTTGCCCAGGAGGGCGCTAGGGGCCTGACACACCGCAAGGTGGAACGACGCGCGGGACTGCCGGACGGCACGACGTCGTCATATTTTCCGACCCGCTCGGCGTTGCTGCGCGCAACGGCCGAACGAGTGGCGGAACTGGATGTCGCCGACTTCGAGGCAGTGACGACGCAGCCGTCGTCAGAGCCAGCCGCCGCAACGACGCTGTCGTTACTGGCTGAAATGGTTATGCGGTCGGCGGCCGGGCCGGCTCTGAATCGGTCCCGCGCGCGCTATGAACTGGCTTTGCATGCGCACCGAGATGCGGTGCTGCGAGCGGCTTTTGACGACGCTATTGCGGGTTTTGTGGCTTTGAGCGAACAGGCGGTCACGCAGGTGCAACCCGACGGCTTCATCGACCGCGAGCTGGTCGAGCAACAGGCCCGCGCAGTCACGACGTTCATAAACGGTGTGATGGTGCGCCAGGTGCTGGGGCCGCGCCCCGTCGACAGCGCCGAGGAACTGACCCGACTGCTGCATGCGTTGGTCGCCGGTATCGCGGCGTCTCATCACGTGCACGCCGACCAGGTCTGACTGCTCAGGCTCGAAGCGAGCCATTGCACTATGACGGGCGAAAGTGCTGTCGAGAATTTTTCTACAGAAGTAGATTTTTTCTTCTACATCCGTAGAAACCGTGTTACCGTGACGACTCATGAGTCGAGTGGCACACAGCCGGAATCAGGCGGTGCACCCGTCAGATTTGGGCATCTTCGCTAGCTGTTTTCGCACCTGCGGCCGGGGCAGGCATCGACGAATTCCGCTGCGGTTCAGACAAAGCTGACTATCGATCGAAGGTGGCATCGGTGGTTTAGTGCGACACCGGCTTGAGCTATCGACCGCCGCCCGCGAGCCCGCCTGGATGCCCTTGTCGCGAAAGGAATGCCCTATGCGTTTCGTTCTCGTCCACGGCGGCTTTCACGCTGCGTGGTGCTGGCAGCGCACCATCCCCGAGCTGAATCAGCTCGGCCACGACGCGGTGGCCGTCGACATCCCCGGCCACGGTGCTCGCTTGGACGAGGAGTCCACGCTTGCCAACCGCCGCGACGCCATCGTCGCCGTTCTGCAGCCAGGAGACGTCTTGGTCGGACACTCCGGCGGCGGTTTCGATATCACCCTGGCCGCCGACGCCGCCACCGACCTACTCGCTCACATCATTTACCTAGCGGCCGCGCTGCCTCGGGAAGGACGCACGTACCCCGAAGCAATGGCGATGCGTGACTCCGAAGACGGCTCCTTTGACGCCGACGTCGGAGAGATGCTGACCTACTTGGATTTTGCCGAAGACGGCTCGATGCGTTTTGCAACGTTCGAGGGCGCGTGGAAGTACTTCTACCACGACTGTGACGAGAAAACTGCCCGGTGGGCATTTGAGCGGCTGTGCCCGGAACGCTTCGGCGACACCACCACCGCGCCGGTATCGGTTCCACGGTTTTGGGCGGCCGATCTGCCCCGCAGTTACATCCGCTGTCTGCAAGACCGCTCTAAGCCACGGTGGCTGTCCGATGTCGTAGCCACACGCCTTGGTGTTGAACCATTGACAATCGACGCCTCCCATTCGCCGTTCCTAAGCCGGCCAGCTGAGCTTGCCGAACTGCTCGTCACCGCGACGGGCACCGCACCGATAGGTCCGCTGATCCCGAAGTAACACACACCAAAGGCGGTCCATCATCACCACCAGGACAAGGGCTTCGATCAGTCAACCGCATCAAAAAGCTGTTGGGCTGCAACAACATAGAGGTCGGGTCTGGCGGAAGCACAGCGGCCGGCGAGAAGAGCGTCTGCCGCGGTGCGACGCAAGGAGGAACCCGAGATGGGGGGTAGTGCGGTGAGGCTTCTCGTGGGGCAGTCGGCGATGCGAACGCTTGCCGGGCTGATCACGGTGGGCATGGTTGCCGGTGTGATCGTGGTCTGCACCATGATGTTTCGCGGTGATTTCACCCAAACTGTTTCGATAACCGTTTTATCGCCGCGCGCGGGACTGGTGATGAATCCCCAGGCCAAGGTGAAATTGCTTGGGGTGCAAGTGGGCAGCGTGGCCTCCATCGAAGAACGCCCCAACGCGCAGGCCGCACTGCACTTGGCGATCGATCCCAACCAACTGCGCCGCATCCCAGCCAATGTCGGCGTCGCGATCGCCTCCACGACCGTGTTCGGCAACAAGTTCGTCGAGTTGCGCATGCCCGCCCAGCCCGCCACACAGCGGCTCCAAGCCGGCCAGGTGCTTGATGCCTCGCGGGTGACCGTGGAATTCAACACGCTATTCCAGCAACTCACCTCGGTGCTATCGGCCATCGAACCAGGAAAGCTCAACGCCACCCTGGACGCGATCGCGATGACCCTCAATGGCCGGGGCCATAAGATCGGCGACGCGTTCTCCGACCTCGACGCCCTCTTACGACGCCTCGAGCCAAGCCTGCCAACCCTCGAACGCGACTTGCAGATCGCACCGACGGTGGTCAACATCTACGCCGACGCCGCGACCGACCTGCTCACCGTGACCCGTAACACCACCACACTGAGTAACACCATCGTCAGCCAACAGCAGCAGCTCGATGCGATCCTGATCAGCGCTGCCGGATTGGGCGACATTGGCGCCGACGTCGTCGGAACCAATAGCCAACCTCTCACCGACGTGCTGCACGCATTTGTGCCGACCACCGATGTGCTCAGCCGTCACCACGACAGTATTTACTGTGGCATTGCGGGCATGGAGCCCATCATGGACTCTGCTCCATCGCCTCTTCCGGGGGTGATCGCCTCCCTGAACTTCGGGCTGGGCGTCGAGCGCTACCGCTACCCGTCAGACCTGCCGAAGGTGGCGGCCAAGGGGGACTCGCACTGCGCCGATATCGGCCTGCCCGATCTGCCGTTTCAGGGGCGACCCAAGTTTGTCGTCGCCGACGTGGGGGCTAACCCCTGGAAATACGGCAACCAGGGCATCCTACTTAACTCCGATTGGCTCAAGCAGATGCTCTACGGGCCCATCGATGGCCCACCGCGCAACTCCTCACAGATCGGCCAACCAGGATGAGCCGTATCACGGGCCCATTTGTCAAGTTCGGCCTGTTCGCTGTCGTGATGACTGCCTTGATGGCTGCGCTGGTTATGGTGTTCGGGCAGTTTCGGACCGGCGCGAGCAGCGACTATTCGGCGGTGTTCAGCGACGCCTCCAGTATCAAACCAGGTGACTCCGTGCGGGTTTCGGGCATCCGTGTGGGCAGCGTGTCGAAAGTCGCGCTACAACCCGACAAAAATGTGATCGTCAGTTTCAACACTGACCGCGACGTGGTGCTGACCACCGGAACCAAAGCCGCTGTGCGCTATCTCAATTTGGTCGGCGATCGGTATCTCGAGTTGATCGACGGGCCAGGATCGACCACAGTGCTGACTGCTGGTGCCCAGATCCCTGTCGATCACACCGCCCCAGCGCTGGATCTGGATCTGCTGCTGGGTGGGCTCAAACCCGTCATCCACGGCCTTAACCCTCAAGACGTCAACGCCTTGAGTGCATCTCTGATCCAGGTGTTCCAAGGGCAAGGCGGAACTCTGCAATCGATCCTGTCGAAAACATCATCGTTTGCCACGGCGGTGGCCGACCACGGCGACGCCGTCGATCGCCTCATCGACAACCTGAACACCGTCGCCGCGACGTTATCCAAAGACGGCCAACAATTCGCGGGCACTATCGACCGGCTCCAACGGCTTATCCACGGCCTGTCGGCCGACCGCGACCCGATCAGCTCAGCGATCCAAGCGCTCGACAACGGCACCGCCGCCATCACCGACCTACTTACCCACGGGCGGCCCCCGCTCAAAGGCACCATCGACCAGCTCAACCGCATCGCCCCGGTGCTCGACCACGACAAAGACCGACTTGGCGCCTCACTAGCAAGAGCACCCGAAAACTACCGCAAGCTGATTCGCCTCGGCGCCTACGGCAGCTTTATCAACTACTACGTCTGCGGAATATCGATACGTGCCACCGATCTGCAAGGCCGCACCGTGGTGGCCCCGTGGGTCCAGCAAGAGACCGGCAGGTGCGCCGAGTCCTGATGCTCAAATATCGTGGCACGCAACTAATTAAGTCGGGATTTATCGGTGTCGTGCTGATCATTCTGGTTATCGCGGTCGGGTTGAGTCCCGAAACCTTCTCGAATTGGGCGACTACCGTGCGTTATAAGGCGCTGTTCGCCCACGCCGGAGGATTGCTGACAGGCAACCCCGTCAAGGTATCTGGCGTCAAAGTCGGCTCGGTGTCCGACGTTTCATTGGACAACGGCAAGGCCCTGGTTACCTTCAGTGTGGACAGCAACGTTGTGCTGGGCTCACAGACCACCGCCCACATCCGCACCGGGTCGTTGTTGGGCCAAAGGACACTCACCTTGGAATCAGCCGGGGCGACCGTGCTGCGACCCACCAGCATCATCCCGGTGTCGCGCACGGCCTCGCCGTACTCACTGACCGAGGCCGTGGGTGACCTGACCACCAACACTGCGGGCACCGACACCCAAGCCCTCAACCAGTCGCTGGATACGTTGTCGGCCACGCTGAATCAGATCACCCCACAACTAGGCCCGACCTTCGACGCACTGACCCGGTTGTCTCAATCACTGAACAGGCGTGATACCGACCTGGCCGAATTGCTCACGCACACCGGGCAAGTCACCGATGTCTTGGCAAAGCGCAGTGACCAGCTCAACACCCTGATCTTAGATGCCAACGATCTCATCGGTGTGCTGTCCCAACGCCGGCAGGTCATCGTCGACCTGCTGGCCAACCTTTCTGCACTGTCTCAACAGGTCTCGAGGCTGATCGCCGACAACGAAAAGCAACTGGCGCCCACCCTGGACAGACTTAACTCGGTGACCGCGGTGCTCGAAAAGAACCGCGACAACATCGCGAAAGCGCTGCCGGGGTTAGCGAAATACCAAATCACCCAGGGCGAAACCGTCTCGAACGGCTTCTACTACAGCGCGTTTGTGCCCAACCTGCTGGTTGGCCAAATAACACAACCCCTCTTTGACTACTATTTCGGTTTCCGGCGTGGCACCAATGCCGGGCAGCCACCCGACCACGCCGGACCCCGCGCCGAAATCCCCTTCCCCTACAACGGAATCCCGGGCGGAAGCCGATGAACCGAATCGATCTACTACCGCGCCGATACAGATCGCTGATGCTGGCAACAGCGATTGTCCTGGCCGTCGTTCTCATCGCCGGTGTCGGGGTGCTGCTAGGAAACACGCTGCTACGGCCTACGACAATCACCGCCTACTTCACCAAAGCCATTGGGATCTACCCCGGCGACAACGTCGAAGTTTCAGGCGTGACCATCGGACATATCGACAGCATCCAACCCGCGGGCACCAAAACCCGGATGACACTGTCTGTGGATCACGATGTTGCGATCCCTGCACAGGCCAAGGCGGTAATCGCCGCACAAAACCTCGTCGCCGCGCGGTATGTCGAACTCACGCCCTCCTATGAATCCGGAAGCGGACCCACGATGAGCGACGGCGCGGTCATCCCGCTCGAGCGCACTGCGGTGCCCGTGGAATGGGATCAGGTCAAAGACCAATTGATGCGGCTGGCCAGCGATCTCGGACCGCAGGGCCAAACGTCGAGTACTTCTGTGTCTCGGTTCATCGACACCACCGCGGACGCGTTGGCCGGCAACGGCGACAAACTGCGCCAAACACTGGCAGAGCTGTCTAAGGCCGCGCGGATATTGGCCGGCGGCGGCGCAGACATCGTCGCGATCATCGCCAACCTGGAGACCTTCGTCAGCGCACTACGCGACAGCAACACCCAAATCGTGGAGTTTCAAAACCGATTCGCCACCCTGACCAGCGTCCTCGACGAAAACCGCTCCGACCTCGACGCCGCGTTAACCGACCTGTCCACCACTATCAGCGACGTCCAACGCTTCATCGCCGGTAGCCGCAACCAGACCGCCGAACAGGTTCAGCGGCTGGCGAATGTCACCCAAAACCTCGTCGATCACCGCATCGATCTCGAAAACGTGCTGCACGTCGCCCCCAATTCGATCGCCAACGCCTACAACATCTACAACCCCGACACCGGCGATGTGTGGGGAACGTTCGTGTTGAGTCCGTTCGCCAACCCCATGAATCTGGTCTGTGGTGCGATCGGCGCCGTCGAAAACGTCACCGCAACCGAATCGGGCAAACTGTGCGGCCTCTACCTCGGCCCTGTCCTTCGGCAAATCAGCCTCAACGGGATGCCCGTGCCCATCAATCCGTACCTGTCCCCAGCCGCTAAGCCCGAAAACATCGTCTACGCCGACCCTGCACTGGCCCCGGGTGGCTCAGGACCCGCCCCCACTCCGCCCGAGTTGCCACCAGCGGTATCGGCTTACGCCGGGCTGCCCGGCGACACACCCGGGGCGAACGGGCCGCCTCCGGGAGCGGCGCCTGGCGCGGCCCTCAGCCCGCCGAGCGCGGTTTGGGTTCAACCGACCACGTTGCCCGAGATGTTGCTGCCATCTGGCCAAGGCGAGGTGCCCACGGGCGCACCGCCCTCGCCCGACGGGACGTCGCCGTGATCCCCAGTCGGGTCGCTCGCCGAGCGCTGATCGTCGGTTGCGCTGTTGCGTTAACCGCGAACGGCTGCGCATTTGAAGGGGTGAACTCGCTGCCGCTGCCCGGCGCCGTGGGCCGGGGACCACACGCTGCCATCTACCACGTGGAACTCGCTAATGTCGGCACGCTCGAGTCCAATTCGCCGGTGCTCATTAACGACGTCGTCGTCGGTGCCGTCGGTGCCATGAAAATGCGCAACTGGCATGCCGAAGTCGAGGTATCGGTCAAATCTGATGTGGCCGTACCCGCCAACGCCGTGGCCACCGTGGGCCAGACCAGCCTGCTCGGCTCGATGCACCTCGCGCTAGACCCGCCGTCGGGTCAGTCTCCCACCGGGCGGCTGGCACCGGGCGCCACGATCCCGTTGAACCGCACATCGACCTACCCGTCGACCGAGCAAACCCTCTCTGCACTGTCGCTGCTGATCAATTCCGGCGGAGTCGCGCAAATCGGAGACATCATCCACAGCGTCAATGACGCCCTCCACGGGCGGGAAAGCCAAATCCGCGATGCGCTCACCCGCTTGGACACCTTCCTCGGTGTCGTTGACCGTCAGCACGACGAGATCACCGCGACCATCGACGGGCTTGACCGCCTCACCGCCACCCTCGCCGCGCAAAACATCACCATCGCCGACGCGTTACACGACATCCCACCTGCACTCGATGTGCTCATCCGCGAACGCCCCCGCCTAACCGCAGCGCTGACCAAACTACACGCCTTCAGCGACATCACCACCCGCCTGATCAACGCCAGCCAAGCCGATCTGGTCACCGACCTGAAAAACTTAGAACCCACGTTGCGCGCACTCGCCGACGTCGGATCCAAACTGGGCGCCATTCTGGCCTATCTGCCCGTCTTCCCCTTGGGGCAGAGCCTCATTGACCGCGGCGTGCGCGGCGACTACCTCAACCTCTACGCCGTCATCGACCTCACCATTCCGCGACTTAAACGCACCCTATTGCGCGGCACCCGATGGGAAGACATCACCGCCAACCTGACCCCCGCGCCCGGGGAACCGTCGTATCTCAACTACACCTACGACCCGTTGCGCGCACCCATAGACCCCCCGCCGCAACAGCCGATGCCAGCGCCACCGGCGGCTGGCCCCACCGGACCCGAGCCACCGGCAAACCAACCGCCTCCGCCGCCCAATGGCGCCTGGCCACCACTGCCGGGAGCGACATCCTTTCCGCCGACAGACCCGACGTCGGCGCCGCCACCAGGAGAGCGTTGATGCTCACCCGCTTTGTCCGTGTGCAGCTAACCATCTTCGCAACGCTGTCGATCATCGGCGTCATCGTCATGGCCGTCGTTTATATGCAGCTACCCACGGTTTTGGGTCTTGGGCGGATGGCCGTCATGGTCGAACTACCCAACTCCGGCGGCCTGTACCGCTTCGCCAACGTCACCTACCGCGGCGTCCAGGTCGGCAAAGTGACCGCCATCGACCTCACCGACGGCATCGACACCCACACCCAGGCCATCCTCACTCTGGACAGCTCAACGAAAATACCGGCCAACCTTGAAGCCGAAGTACGCAGCATCTCCGCCATCGGCGAACAGTACGTCGACCTCGTCCCCCGCACTGACGCACCACCCTATCTTCACGACGGCTCAGTCATCGCCATGCGCGACACCTCCGTACCACAGGCCGTCGGACCCGTACTCGACCAAGTCAGCGCACTGCTCACCAGTATCCCCAAAGACAAACTCAACGCACTGCTCAACGAAACCTCCAAAGGATTCCGCGGCGCCGGCTATGACTTTGGGTCGTTCGTCGACTCATCTTCGACGCTGTCCCACGACTTCAACGACGTCGCCGGACGCCTGCAAACCCTGATCAACAACAGCGCCCCACTGCTGGATTCTCAAGCCGACACCCAACAGTCAATCCGCACCTGGACGCGAAGCCTGGCCGGGATCACCGACCAGCTCGCTCAGAACGACGCCCAACTCCGCACCCTGCTGCAACGCGGACCCGAAGCAGCCAACGAAGTCTCGCGCCTGCTGAACCAGATCAAACCGACCCTGCCGATACTGCTGGCCAACCTCACCACCATCGGCCAAATCGGCATCACCTACAACCCATCTATCGAGCAAGTACTGATTCTCCTGCCCCCGTTTGTCTCCTCGATCCAGGCCGCACTACCACGCAACAACGCAACCGGGATCCCTACCGGCGGCGAATTCGCAGCCACCGTCGGTGATCCCAACCCGTGCACGGTGGGCTTCCTACCGCCCTCGCAGTGGCGATCACCCGCTGACACCACCGCCATCGATACCCCCGACGGGCTGTATTGCAAACTGCCCCAAGACTCACCCAGCACGGTCCGCGGCGCCCGTAACTATCCCTGTATGGGGCATCCGGGCAAACGCGCCCCCACCGTTCAAATATGTGACAGCGACAAGCCATTCGAGCCGCTAGCGATGCGCCAACACATCCTGGGCCCTAACCCCATCGACCCCAACCTCCTCTCCCAGGGGATCCCACCAGACCAACGGACCAACCTCGGCGGCGACAACATCTTCGGCCCCCCACGAGGAACATCCCCACCACCCATGCCTGCAGCGCCACAACCACCTCTCCCAGCTCTGCCCGAGCCGCCCATGCCCCTTGACATGCCAGACCCAGACCAGCCGGTGCCCAAAACAGCTCCAAGTGTGCTGCACACCAATGCCGCTGGGGGGCCATCTGTCGGCTTTACCGTCTACAACCCACGCACGGGGAATTACTTCGGCCCAGATGGCAAGCTGTACAACCAAACTGATCTCCCCAACAAAACGAACAAATCATGGAAAGATCTTCTCCTGCACTGAGCAGGGATAGAACGGGACCATCGATGCACAGCACATCGCCATGACGGCGAAATCCGCACTCGCGCAGGACATTTATGTGTTGGAACGACCCTCGCCTGTCTCGGACCGATACTGATAAGAACAAACTGGCCAGGGCTCAGAGCTCTGGCCAGTTTGTTCTTAGTGGAGCTGCCGGGAATCGAAATCGATTCTCTACCAGATAGTTTCGCTTCTGAACTGCCGGTTCGTTCCATTTTGGTTCCGTTCGCTACGACTCATTACCTGCGGATTCGGTTTCGGGTCTTGACGGCGTCAAAGCTCACGAACTACTGTTCGGGCTCGCAGGACTCGTCGGACTCGTCGGGGTGGTCGGACTCGTCGGGCTCGTAGGACTCGTTGGGCTCCCGGGGCTCTTAGGACCTGTTGGGCTGGCAGGGCTCGTCAAGGTCGCAGAACTTGTCGGGCTCGTAGGACTCGCGGGCGTGGGACTCGCAAGGCCTGGGCCTTCGCCACACCAGTCCGCCACATCTTTCGGGTACTGCTCGAGCGGTGGAGGACAGCGCTGCCCTGGCGGGAAGTTGGCGCCGGCGTTGAGTAGATCGCAGGGCACATAGACCTGCTTGCCTTTGGGGGTGTTGGTCAAACACTTCGTCGGCGGATCGGCATGGCCCTGGGCGGGGACGATGATCGCCACCGCCAAGGCGACGAGCACCCCGTTAGCAAGCCGATAGATCATGTGCACTCCTTTATCCACAGCCCCTATCAGATTGAACTCTGCTGAAAGATAGTCAGCCACAGCCGACGAAAAAGAAACCTGGCTCAGAGCTTGTGGCTCTGAGCAGCATCTTCTGGGTGGAGCTGCCGGGAATCGAAACCGATGCTGACCACCATCACAGTCAGCGACCGTACTCTGAGGGCTTCGCGATGGTTATGTAAGTCCAGCTATATTGACAGTCATGTGGACGGTACCGCTGAAGGAGTTCGTGCGGGACAACGCCGACTTCGCGGACAGCAGCGAGCAGATCCGCAGATGGTACGGCCTGACGTGACAGGCGCCGACGCGCCATGGTCGTGCAGCTGTAACCCCATGCGTGCGTGCGCTATATCGATTGCCGCACGAAATCGCCGCTGCAGTGGTTGAAACTGTTAACCGCACAGACCTTGGCGTAGCGTTCGACCAACTCGATGCCAAGATCAACGCGGGCATGAAGGCCTATGCGATTCCGGGCGTCGCGGTTGCTATCTGCGCCGGCGGCCAAGAATACGTCAAGGGCTACGGGGTCACCAATGCCGACCATCCGTTGCCTGTCGACGGCGACACCGTCTTCCGAATCGGTTCGACCACAAAGACTTTCACAGGTACGGTGATGATGCGGCTGGTCGAGCAAGGCAAGGTGGACCTAGACTCACCTGTGCGCCTCTACGTCCCCGACTTCGCGGTGGCCGACGAGTCAGTCAGCGCCACGGTGACCGTGCGCCAACTGCTCAACCACACTGCAGGCTGGGATGGTCGCAATGGGCAGGACTTTGGGCGCGGCGATGACGCGGTGGCGCGCTACGTCAACTCGATGACCCGTTTACCGCAGCTGACTCCTCCGGGAACCGCGTTTGCGTACAACAATTCAGGTCTCGTGGTGGCGGGCCGCATCATCGAGCTTGTCGCCGGAACAACCTACGAGTCTGCGGTGCATAAGCTGGTGCTTGACCCGCTGCAGCTGGCTCACACCCGCTACTTTTCCGACCAAATAATCGGTCTGAATGTGGCGGCATCGCACAACGTGCTCGACGCCAAACCCATTGTCAATACCGACTTTTGGGCATTCCCACGCAGCTGCAACCCCACCGGGGGGTTGATGTCCACAGCGCGAGATCAGCTGCGCTACGCACAGTTCCACCTCGGCGACGGCAGGTCGCCTAACGGCGAGCAGATTCTAAGCCGACACTCGCTGGACGCAATGCGCTCGAATCCGGGTGCGGGCGGAACACTTTGGGTCGAGTTGACCGGGATGGGCGTGACGTGGATGCTGCGCCCCTCCGCGGAGAATGTGACCATCGTTGAGCACGGCGGCACCTGGAAGGGGCAACGCTCTGGTTTCTTCATAGTGCCCGATCGCAACTTCGCCATGACCGTCCTCACCAACTCTGATGGCGGATTTCATTTGATCAACGACCTTTTCGCGTGCGACTGGGCGTTGCGCAGATTCGCCGGGGTCACCAACTTGCCTGCCACACCGCAACGCCTTGACGCCGTCGACCTGGCGCCCTACGAGGGCCGGTACATCGCCGAACAAGTCTCCCAAAACGGCAGCCTCGAGCGGACAGTCATCGAACTCCGGGCAAGGGACGGCCAGCTCGCTGGCAGCATGGGCGCCGGCGATGCCGACCCGAATGGCCAAAATAGCGCCAAACTGGGCCTCGCCTTCTACCGGCCCGACTATGGGCTTGACCTCGGACCCGAAAACAAGCCCACCGGCAGTCGATCCAACTTCGTCCGCGGACCGGACGGCAACATCGCCTGGTTCTGTAGCCACCACGGGCGCCTTTTCCGACGCCAATAGCACAGCACCAATGAATTCAGCAGGGAGACAACCGAGCGAATCGGCGTCTTCTGCTGCCAGTGCTTGGTAGGGAACGACGAGCCGATTAACAGGTCATAGGTCGGGCCACCGGCAGCGTCACCACGGGTGGAATGCGAAAGCTATTCAGCCACCAGCGATCCCACTAAGGCGCGAGTGTCAAGCTGCTCGCAGGTATGGCTATCGCGGTCGCTCTGAGTGGTGACTGTGCGACCGATGTCGCGGTAGTGCGCCCTCAGCTGCCTCGGTTTGGGCAGGTGGCCTCCGATGCCACGGTCGCGACTAGGGTGGGCTAATGCCCCGCACCGACGACGACAGCTGGGATCTGGCGTCTAGCGTCGGCGTCACCGCGACCATTGTCGCGGCCGGGCGCGCGATGGCCACCAGGGATCCGCGCGGTTTGATCAACGATCCGTTCGCCGAACCTCTGGTCCGTGCGGTGGGGCTGGATTTCTTCACCAAGTTGATGGACGGTGAACTCGACATGTCAGCGATCGCGGACGTCTCACCGACCGTGGCGCAGGCGATGGTCGACGGAAATGCGGTTCGCACGAAGTACTTTGACGACTACGTCCTCAACGCCACCGACGGCGGGATTCGGCAAGTGGCGATCCTCGCGTGCGGGTTGGACGCCCGGGCCTACCGTCTGCCGTGGCCAACCGGGACGGTGGTTTACGAGATCGACCAACCACAAGTGGTGGAGTTCAAGACGACGACCTTGGCCGACCTGGGCGCCGAACCCTCCGCCACTCGGCGCGCCGTGCCCATCGACTTGCGCGCAGATTGGCTGACGGCACTGCAAGCCGCCGGGCTTGACTCGGCAGCACCGACGGCGTGGCTGGCCGAGGGGTTACTGATTTATCTAAGGCCGGAAGCCCAGGATCGGCTGTTCGACTACATCACGGCACTCAGCGCCCCCGGGAGCATGGTAGCCACCGAATTCGTAACCAGTATCGTGGATTTCAGCGCCGAGCGAGCGCGGACCATATCCAACCCGTTCCGCGACCATGGCGTCGACGTCGACTTGGCTTCGTTGGTCTACACCGGCCAACGCAACCACGTCCTCGACTACCTCGGCGCCAAGGGCTGGCAGCTCGAAGGCGTGCCGCTGGCAGAACTGTTCCGGCGCAGCGGCCTCAATGTGCTCGCTCCAGACGACGACGACACGATCTTCATAAGCGGCAGCCTGACCGACCGGCCGCGGCGTGATCAGCCGCGCGGTGGACCGTATGGCAATGGTATCGATGGGGTGCAATGACACACTGAGCTCGGTGACGGTCGCCGAGACAGTTGTGCGGTCGATCATCGACCGCCGCAACACATACGCAGCGCCTGCGCTTCATCGCCGACAGTAGGGTGCCGCCACCCGTTCAAGGCCGAGATGACCCCTGGCCGGTTCCTCGGCGAAGGGATGCGGCGCTTGGCCGTCTTCGATGCGCCGCTGATATTCGACTGGATTCGATTGGCAGGAGGGCGTGTTGAGTGAAACTATTCACCCGTGCGTATGCGTTCGATGTGGTGAACCTTGAGGGGACCTGTGCGCAGGTTGCGCCGGGCGGACGAGCTGGTTGCGGAGGGCAAGAACGGCCAGGAGGTCGCCGCGAGTTGGGTGAGTCGGCGTCGCGTCTAGAAAGGAGGATTGGGATGCGTAGAGACGACGATAGCTGGGATCTGGCCAGCCATGTGGGCGCGACCGCGACGCTGGTGGCCGCGGGCCGCGCGAGGGCTACCAATTCGGCCGAGCGGTTGATCGAGGACCGGTTCGCCGAGCCGTTGGTCCGCGCGGTGGGTATCGAATTCCTTATCAGATGGGCCACCGGAGAGCTGTCCGCATCCGACGTCGACGAGCCCGAAGCAGCCTGGGGTCTACAGCGAATGACCACCGAGTTGGTGGCCCGCACTCGCTACTTCGATCAGTTCTTCGCGGACGCGACAGCCACCGGGATTCGGCAGGCGGTAATCCTGGCGTCCGGGCTCGACGCGCGCGGTTACCGACTGCCGTGGCCGCCAGGCATGACGGTGTATGAGATCGATCAGCCGTACGTGCTGCGGTTCAAGGCCGAAACGTTGGCACAGCTGGGTGCCGAACCGACGGCGCATCTGCGGATGGTGCCGGCCGACCTGCGTCACGACTGGCCGGTCGCGCTGCTGCGTGGCGGATTCGAGCCTGCGCTACCGACCGCCTGGATCGCCGAAGGACTGTTCGGTTATCTGCCCCCGGAAGCCCAGGATCGCTTGCTGGACAACGTCACCGATCTCAGCGCGCCGGCAAGCCGGATGGCCGTGGAGACCTTCGTGGGGGCCTCGGACCTGGACTCCGGGCGGGTCGAAGAGATTATCCGCAGTGCTACCCGCACCTGGCGCGACCATGGATTCCATTTAGACATCTGGGCGCTGAACTATTCCGGGGCCCGCAGCGAGGTTTCTGATTACCTCGACAACCACGGGTGGCGATCGGTGGGGACCACGGCCGCGCAGCTGCTGGCCGATCACGACCTGCCCGCGATGCCTGGCAATTACGTCGCTCCTTTCGACAAGCCCAGTTACTACACTTCGGTTCTCGCGACTTAGTGGACAGCAGGATGCGGATTCTGGCGGTAACGCGCGCACACAATGCCGGAGAGACGTTGGCTGATACCTTGGACTCGCTGGCCACCTTCAGCGACGAGATCTACGCGATCGACGACCGCAGCACCGACGACACTCCTGCGATTCTGGCGAACCACGCCGCGGTCACCAATGTTGTTCGCGCCCGGGCAGATCTGCCGTCGACACCCTGGTTGATCCCCGAGTCCACCGGGCTGGAGCTGCTGTACCGGATGGCTGATTTCTGTCGCCCGGACTGGATCGTGATGGTCGACGCCGACTGGATTTTCCAGATCGACGTCGACATCCGTGAGGTGCTTATGCGCACACCGGACGACGTGGCGGCGCTGATGTGTCCGATGGTTTCCCGCTGGGATGATCCAGAATACCCGGACATGGTGCCGGTGATGGGCACCGCCGAGGCGCTGCGCGGGCCGTTTTGGCGTTGGTACCCGGGTCTGTATGCGGGAGCGAAGTTGATGCACAATTCGCATTGGCCGGCCAACATCACCGATCACGGTCGGATAGGGCAGCTGGACGGAATCCGCTTGACGCACAACGGCTGGTCGACGCTAGAGGAGCGGATCTCGCGAGTCGCGCACTACATGCGGCTCGATCCGGATTTTCGGCACAACTTCGGTGTGGCCTATGATCGATCCCTGTTGTTCGGCTACGCACTCGACGAGGTCAGCCTCCTCAAAGCGGACTACCAGCGGCGGGTGCGCGGCGACTTCGACCGGATCGAGCCTCGGGCACGGCTGCCGATCGAGGCCGAGCCACGGGTGATTGGCCGCGGATACGGGCCCCGCGCGGACGGTTTCCATCCCGGCGTCGACTTCGCCGCTGACCCTGGCAGCCCGATCTACGCCGTCATATCCGGAACTGTCTGCTGCGCAAGCGATGTCGACCACCTTTATTCGGTGATCATCTCGAACGGCGATACCGAAATCCGCTACGTGTTTCGGCCGGGTGACGCCAGACAAATCGCAGTCGGTGATCGAGTAAGTGCGGGAACCCGGATCGGCAGCCTCGGCGCGGAAGACCAATCGAAAGACGGTTACCTGCATTTCGAGACGCGGGTTGGGCGCGCACACGTCAATCCGCTGCGCTATCTGGGCAACATGGGGTTGCGGCCGTGGCCGCCGCCGGGGCGGCTGCGCGCGGTATCAGGCAGCTACCCGCCGGCCACGCCATGCACCATCACCACCGACGAGTAACCCGCTATCAGCGCGATGTCAGTGCTGCGCGCCAACCATCCGTTCGCAGGCCTCGACCCGCTCCAGCAAGGTCCGGGCGGCTCGGATCGTCGATCGGACCTCTTGCAGCAGCTTGGCGGGATGCTGCAGGTCCAACTCAGCCAGCCCGTCGTATCGGTCGATACCGAAGCCCACCGTTTCCACGTCAATACCGAAGGGCAGCGCCAGAGTTCGCAGCGCATCAAAGTTCTGGTAGGGCACGAACGGCTGACCGGTCACCAGCAGACACGTCGATCCGTGCATACCCAGCGTGCGTGCAGTGAAAGTGAAGGTGTCCGCGGACGTGGCGCGTCGGTTGTCCGGATCCGGTGACGGCGCCTCCAGCAGTGTGACCGGCACGCCGAGGTTATTGCTGTCGGCGTCGAAACGCCACACCATCTGATCCCGCTGGGGGTTGTCGACCCGCTCGCGAGCGTGCCGCGCCGCTTGGCGGGTATCCAGCCCAAACGCATCGGCCGCCGCGGCGGCCAGCAGCTCGAATTCGGTGCGCGCGCCCGGCGCGCAGAAAGCAACGGCGTCGTCCTCGGAGCGCAGCAGCTGCCGCGATGCGGCAGCCAGCACGATGTGACCGATTTGACGGCCCGCGGTTAACTCCCGTGCCCAGCGGGCCCGTAGCAGGTTGGAGTAGCGACCGGTGCCGATCACCAGGATGTGGTCGAATGCTGTTCCCCGGGGCCTTGATTCAGTCGTAAGGCCCAGCTGCCGCGCCAACTCGGTGATCGTTTCCAGCTGCCCGGCAGGCAGGTCTGCATGTGGAATCAGCCACCGCGCGCCACCGCCAGCATCCTGGCACTGCACCGGTTCCCCGCTCAGCGCTCGAGCCCGCCCCCGGGAATCCCAAACCTCGCTGAACTCGTCCAGGAGCGCCAGGCGGGCCTGCAGGCCCGCTCCGCGCGGAAGTTCTCCGCCGAACAGCGCGACCAGCTCCGCCAGGGCGCCATGTGCACTCCACGCGTCGACCTGCCCGCGCACCCTCGCCAAAAACTCACCATCGAGCCCGAGCGTCGACGCCTTACCCAGCCCGCACACGTCTAGACCGCCAGTCGGCGTCTTGCGGTCACCATTGAACGAGTGATTGTCCTTCCGGCCGGGTAGTCCCGGGCCACTCCGGCGGAGGCCTGTGGAATGCCACCGGGGAAGAGCCTAACTCCGATTTACCGTAGTAGAGGGCGCTTTACCAGAGACGACGAGATGCAGAACAGGTGGTGTCCGGCAGAACGCGACATGGTAGCCCGTCGCCGGTATCCTGTTTCAGCAAACGCTGTGCCCCTTGGGTGACGACATGCCGCTGAAACCGTCCTGTTCATACGCGTATTGAGGCTGTTTTTTTGCCCATTGGATGTAGCGGTCGATCCCTTCCCAAATGTCGACTTCGGGCTCGAAGCCGATGCTTTTCGCTAGAGAAATATCAGCAGGAAAACGGGCGACCTCTCCCGGGCGGGCATCGCGATGCTCTATTTTGGCATCAAACGTGCTCGCGATGTACTCGACGATGTCTTTCACCCGTGTATTCTTGCCGCTTGCGAAATTGACTGCCCGCCCGCGCAGGGTCGAGTCTTTTAATACAAGGTTGTATGCATTCACGATGTCGCTGACGTACAGATAATCCCGAGTGGCGGTACCGCCGCCGAAGATCGTGAGGTTTTCGCCGTTAATGGCCTGACGGACAAGCCGCGGAATCAGCGCGCCAAAACGCCCGGTTTTCTGGCGCACACCGAAGATGTTGAACGGACGAACGATGGTGATATCGAGATCAAACGAACGGTAATACGAGTAGCACAAGCGGTCCGCCGCCGCCTTGGAGGCCCCGTACGGACTATTCGGTTTCAGCTCAGCTCGTTCGTCAAGTAGTTCGCCATCCTTAAGATTGTGTCCGTCACCGTACACTTCGCAAGTCGACGCGTATATCAGCCGGTTCTTGTAACGCCGCACGGCTTCGAGAACACGATACGTACCCATAACGTTGGTCTCAAGAAAGCTCTCTGGGTCACCCAGCGACTGGTCAACATTGATATTCGCGGCTAGATGAAAAACGACATGATGATCTCGCACTGCGCGATGGACGGTTTCTCCGTCGGTCACCGAGCCGGAGATGAAAGCCACCCGCTCGTGCGAACGAAAACCCTGCATGTTTCGAGTCGCACTCTTCGAAGACGTATTCAGGATAGTCACCGAATGCCCACTGGCGAGCAGCGAGTCGGTGAGATGACTTCCCTGGAAGCCCGCTCCCCCGGTGACAAGTATTTCCATCGGTTTACGTCCCTCGAGTCTGGTCCCATCCGCAATCAGTGACCCTAATCTACGTGTGCCCGAGTGTCGGAATTGTTAGCGGATCCCTCCGCGGTCGCTTTGGCGGGGCGCGGCAGCGGCACCGAAATCCGGTGGAATGCCTTGTCTTTGACGACCCGCTGTTGACCCAGGCAGGTGCGCGGCTGAGGCGACCGTGCGGCGGCGCTTTCCCTGGCCAGCACGGCTAACCCGTTTGACCCGCACGCTGAAACGCCTCTCGATCGACGGCTAACAGCGTCGTGCTGCCCAAAGCTCGTACGGTGGCAGTGCGCGGGACGTCACGTAGGATCGCCAACTCGCCGAAGCCGTCGCCGGGCCGCAGTTCACGGATCATGAGGTCGCCCTCGTATACCTGCGCAGCGCCATCGAGAATCACATAGTAGGTGTCGCCGTAATCGCCCTCGCGGATAATGACCGCTCCATCGGCGGCCACCAGCACTCGCGCGCTGTCGGCAAGCTGACGCAACTCCTCGGCCCGCATGGCGGCCATCGGGGGCTGCGGCGCCAGTAGCTCGCACGCGGCTCGGCTGCTCAGCGTGGTGTCACGGTTCAACTCCACGAGGCGCTCAGCTACCGGCAAGGTAGCCATGCGGGTGCGGGCAATCTGGCCGAGGCGACCGCCCGATGCGCTGTCGTCGGAGAGAGCGGAGAGAAACTCGGCACGTTCGACGGCGATCAGGTCGAGATCCTCGCGCGCTGTCACGGTGGAGGAGCGTGGCACATCGTCCAGCAAGGCGATCTCCCCGAACGACCCGCCGGGACCTAGCGTGGCTGTCCGGCGACCGTCGACGGCGACGTCGGCCACGCCGGCGGCAATCATGTAGAAACGGTCCCCGCGGTCGCCCTGCCGAATGACCTCGCACCCCGCCGGCAGCGTCAGGCGCGTCGCGGCGCGAGCGAGTTGTTCGAGTGCCAGCGCCGGCAGCGGGGCCAGCATCGTGGTGGCCCGAATCACTCCCAGCTTGGCGGCCTCGTCGGAGCTTAGCTCGTCGGCGTGGCGGAGCCTCGGCCACGCTAGCAGCGAAATCAGTCCCGCAGCACCGCCAACGATGCCCAGGGTTGCGGGCACCCCAAACGGACCGATGAGCAACGGTGCGATGATGGCGCCGGCGGCTATGCCAACCGGGTAGAGGCCCTGCAAAGTGGCTACCGCCGGCACCATCGTGGCGCGGGCGACGCTTCGCTGCACAAGTGTGGGCGCGATGGCGTAGGCGACGGCACCGGCGGCACCCAGGCCGGCGGCTGCCGCCAGGCCAACCGCGGACGAGGTGGTCGCTCCTAGCGAGGCGAAGACGACAGCCAAGCCGAGCAGCGCACCGCACAGCACGCGGGCCAGGCCGCGCCGCCCGACGATCGACAGCGTCGCCAGCGCGCCCAGGAGTCCACCGGCGGCGTCAACTGTCATGATCGTCGCGACGCCGTCCGCGCCGAGATGCAACCGGTCGTCTGCCACCGATGCACAGGCGACATACCAGACGCCCAGCACGATGACGTTGACGGCGAACAGCACGGTGGCCGCGGAGGCCGGGCGGCTTGCGATGATCCCGCGAAACCCGGCCCCCAGCAACCTAACCTGCGATCGCGCCGACCTGCCGGGCGCAGGGGCACGCGTTCGGAAATCGTCGGCGCGCGGCATTCGGATCAGCAGCGCCGCGACCACACCGGCAGCGAAGACGGTCGCCGGCAGGGCGAACGCCCAGGCGACGCCCAAAAACTCGAAGGCCAGTCCTGCCAGCGCCGGTCCGGCCAGCGCAATGGCGCTGACGAGTGAGCTGGTCACGGCATTTCCGGCGGCCCCCTCGGCAGCGGTACCGGAAAGCCGGATCACCAGTGCGCCATGCAGCGGCCGCACAGCTGCCGACGCAACGGAGTCCACGGTCACGAGCACCAACACGACACTGACCGGCGCCCCGCTGAGCACCGCGACAATGATCGCGACCATAGCCAGGCCACGACACCCGATCCCGATCGCCAGATGCAGCTGCGGATGCGCGCTCGTGGTCAGCGGTGCAGCCAGCAACCCGACCAACCCCGCCGGCAGCGCTGCCAGCAGGGTCGCAGCACCGACGGCGGCAGCACCTCCTGCCGCGAAGGCGAAGGTGATGAGCAGGACGAAATACGAAAACGCACCGATGTAATAGGCCGTGCAGGCCGCCATCAGCATGCGTAATTGCGGGTTGCGTGCCACCCTGCGAATTGCGGCGAGGGCCACGCACCGACCTTAGGCCGACGAGCGCTCGCCGCGCCGCACTTTGCGCCAACCACAGGTGCGCGCTGAGATCCTGGCCCAGGCATGTCACCGCGGGCCATCAGTTAGAGCAATCTGAGCCCGTCGCCCAGAGGAGAGATACTGAGGATATGAGCCTCATCCATGCCGAATTGGTCGAAAAGTTGAACTTCGGCGATGATGCGGTGTTGTTGGCCATGGACAGCGCCGGGGTGGACGAAGTCCTGGCCGCGGTAAAGCAGGCAGCACAGCACGGATCGGCGCACCTGGACCATGGTGCAACAGTTCACCAGTTCCTCATCCAGGCAGGCACGGCCGATATCGAATTCGGCGTGGGTACCGTTGTTTGGCGGCTTGACTCCGCCCTTGCCGCGGAAATCATGGAGCTATTGACCGAGATGCAGGTTCACCCCGGCTCGGGTCACCACTATGTGGATATCTCCAAGCCAGCAGACACGCTCGTCCTCTCGCAGAACGAGTACCCATTGGACTTGCTACCTCCCGAAGCCGCGTTCCCACCCGTCGCCTGAAGCGTGCAACCTGCGGCGCGTGTTCGTCGCGCGCTTTAGACTTCAACAGGTGGCAGATGCACTCCACGTCAACAATGCCGGGCTGCAGGCGCTGGCAGCGCATTGTGACGCGGTGGCCGCGAGTTTGGTCGCGACAACTCCACCACCAAGTATGGGACCAGCAATCCAGGCGACGTCCGGCGCCGTCGGTACCGTCTATGCGGCCCTCGATGGTGCGATCATCGTCTTATCTCGACGAGCGCAGTCAACGGCCGTCAAATCCGCTGCGGCGGGCTCTGAGTTTGCGGCCACCGACGCTGTTGGTGCGCGGCAAGCCGCCGCTATCGGTGCCGCGGTATCCCGGGTGTGACCTGTGCCGGGCGTCGGCGGTGTGGGAGTACCGAGCTTGTCGGAAGTCCAAGCTTGGGATGTCACGCATCTAGAAAATGCAGCCAGGGACTGGACAGCTGCCGCCGAGCATTGGGAGTCCTCATTCACCTCGATTCATCGGACTTCCGTGTCGCCCGGCGGGACAGTGTGGGAAGGCTCTGCTGCGGAGGCAGCTCAGGAAAGAGCTTTCGCTGATCTCGTGAAAGTGCGGGGCCTGGCTGATGTCCTTCATGAGTCCTCAGCGATAGCGCGCCGGGCCGCTGAGACTCTCTATTCCACCAAGCGGAGTGTGCTGGATGCGGTAGACGACGCCCGTGCCGCCGGATACGAGGTGGGCGAAGACCTTTCGGTAACACCGCGGCGAGGCACTCTCGCAGCCCAGGCCCAAGCGCAGACGTTCGCCGCCCGCATTCAGGAACGCGCTGCCCAATTGGCTGTTCACGACAAAGAGATCGCAGCCAGAATCACTAGCTCCGCCGCGCCCCTTAGCGCAGTCAGCTTCACTGAAAGACCCCAGACCGCGCCGCATAATGGCATCCAGCAAGCCGATTACACCGTGCCGCGCCCGCTGGACCCGACGCCATGGCAGCCACCGCCACCTGGATATCCACAAGGGCAGCCCGCAGGTCCAGGTCTGCCGCCCGAAGGTGTTCACCCACCCGTCGATGGGCCCCTGACTACCGGACCAGCTAGTAAGCCCACCGTCCAGGCTAAGGGCGGCCAGAGCCTGTACGACAAGAACGGAGGCGAGTGGCGGTACGACCCCGGTCAAGACCGCTTCCACTACCCGCATTGGGACTACAACCCGCATACAGCATGGAATAGCCAGTGGGACAACGTCGGGATTGACGGGCTCCCGACGCACAGGGAGGCATCAGCGCCCCCTCGCTCGGGCAGCATTGGTCCACCGCCAGGCGCTGCCCCCGCTCCTGCACCCGCCGCTCCCGCGCCGCCGCCGGCGGCCGAGCCACCACCACCCAAAGCGGGTTGGGGTGAGGGGTTCGGAGGAGGTCCGCCCATCGGCCCCCACGTAATCCTCCGCCCATCGGCCCCCACGTAATCCCACCCCCGCATGCCCATCAAGACTGGCTCGGTGAGACCCCAGAGGATGAGTGGACAGACCCCAACCACTAACCCCTTGAGGCTGACAACTCGACGCTGCGCCCGCCTACCAAGATTTAAATCACCGAATCGGCCACCGAGCAAGGCCGAAACCCCTTGCTAGAGGCAATAGTTCATCAGCAATGCACTGACTGGGCTCGACGGCGAGGCAGGCTCGATATCGAGCTAAATTATTCGTTCTGACCAGCATCTTCTCGGTGAAGCCGCCGGGAATCGAAACCGATGCCCTACCAGGCGATTTGCCTTCTGAACTGCCGATTAGTTACGTCTCGTTCCAGTTCTTTCCCGCTCGTCACGTGCGGTTTCGCTTTCGAGTCTTGACGGCGTCAAGAGCCGTCACCGGCGCTCGCGAGTTGCCGGCCCATAGGCTTCGTGGCCGCAGTCGCAGCCGCCCAAGGCGGATGTCGACTCTCTGTCTTCTCTGCGTCACCATCAACCTGGATTCACCTCATGACGTACGGGAACTGCGGGTGCGGATGAACACCGTGCAGATCGCGGTACGATGGCGGCTGGCGCTCTCCCTCGTCTTTGATCCCGTACTTGACGGCTAGCTCCGCACCGATCAGCACCTGCCCACTCAGGCCCGCAAGTTCGGGATCTTCGTAAAGCCCAGCGATGACATGGCCGGTGAATTCCGGAGTCTCGGCGGTATCAACGATGTGCCCGAGTTTCCCGGGACTCGTTGCCACGATCTCCCGCACCCGCTGAGTTAGCAATGACCCCATCCAGATCGACACGGCTGCGATCCCAGTCCCTTTGAAGTCCACCGCCATGTCCGCGGCCATTTTGTCGGTGCCCGCTTTGGGGACCCCATATGCGGGACCGAAGGCATAATGGACCGCTCCCGAGGAGGACGTGAAAACGACGAGACCCCTGCGCTGCGGCAGCATCAGGGGCGCAGCGAATACTGTGGCAACGTAGCTGCTTCGTAATCCGACGGCGAGTGTGTCGATGACGTTGAGGGGCTCTTCCCAGAACTTCGTCCGTGCCATCATCTCGTCACGGATGATCGCGGCATTGTTGACCAGTACGTCGATCTTGCCGTGTTCGCGACCCACCCGTTCGAAGAAGTCCTTCACCTGTTCGTCGTCGGCGTGATCGACGCGGACTGCAATGCCCTTGCCGCCCATAGCATTCACTTTTTCAGCGGTTTCTTGGATGGTGCCGGCAAGTACGGACTCCCCGGACCTTTCGGTGCGACCGGTGAGGTACACGGTGTACCCGTGGCTACCCAGAGCGCTTGCGATACCTGCGCCGGCTCCTCTGCTGGCGCCGGTCACGACTGCGATCCGGTTCGTGTTCGACACCAATTGTTCTCCTCGTTCTGCACACCCCGACACAAGCCCGATCGGCCACGCAATCTACAGAACTGCCCCGCCGTTGACGCCGATGACTTGGCCGGCGACGTAACCGGCTGCGTCTGAACACAAGAACGCACACAACGCCGCGACATCCTCGCCCGTTCCGAGCCGTCCTGCCGGGATGGCCTTCCTCAAGACCTCGGCGGGCGGCAGTTTCTTGGCAAGCTGCTGCTCGCGCAACATTGGCGAATCGATGACGAACGGCGGCACGGTGTTGATGCTGATCCCCCGTGATGCGTACTCGCGGGCAACCGTTTTGGTGAGTGCGATGACGCCGCCCTTAGTGGCCGAGTAGTGGCCTTGGCCGACCGCACCCTGCTGCCCCGCGGCGGACGAGATGGTCACGATCCGGCCCCATTTGGCCGCCGCCATATCGGAAAGCGCTTCTTGTAAGCAAAGAAATGTGCCTGTCAGATTCACTGCCAGGTAGCGATTCCATTCCTCGAATGTGATCTTGTCGAAACGGGTGAACCCGGCGATGGCGGCACTGGTGACGAGGATCTCTACGGGGCCGAAAGTCTGTCGCACCGTCTCAAAGGCTCGAGCGACGGCGTCCGGATCGGAAACATCGACCCGAACGCCGTGGGCGGTGCCACCATCAGCTTGTAGCGCGCTGGCCACCTTGTCTGCGGCTTCGCCATTGAGGTCAAGGACGGCGACCCGCCGACCGTCTCGACCGAGCTGGGTTGCGATCGCCTGCCCAATGCCGGATCCCCCGCCGGTGACCACCGCTACCCGATTCGCCGTACTCACGGAGTCCTCCTGCTATACATTCGTACTGCACCGTCTTTGTACGACTGTATAGCACATTCAAGGACGGCGAATAGCACGTGAATACGCGAACTCCGATGTCACAGGCCACCGAACGCTTAGGCGCCGTGGGCTCCTCGTCCAGGATGACGAGCCGTCAGACCTCACTGACGCGATCGCGATGGCCTCCGCCCGCGGCGCGTTGATCGGGTCTCGATGGAGTCGAGATGCTTCTCGATCGCCTTGACCACTTCGTGGTGCGCGCCATCGACTCCAACCCCCTCCTCGAGATTCAGGAACTTCGGGATACCCGTCACCAGCAGAGCCGCCGCCCCCAGCGAAAGACCACCATCGAGGCGCGCCCCTTTGCCGAACTTTCTCGCAAGAGCCTCGACTTCAATCGCCCGCACCTGGTTCGTGACATCGGCGATGGCGGACCGAATCGACTTACGGTGGTTGCCCAGCGCTAAGAACTCGGTCATGAGGGCGCCGCTTGCTTCGTCCCAGCTGAAGTCCCACAGCGCATGCAGCGGATCGTCAGAGCGGGCTTCAAGCGCCTTGGCCAACACTGCGAGGTTGCGTCCGGAGTAACGCTGGATAGCGCCGAGGAAGATGTCGTCAAGGGACGGGAAGTAGTACTGCACGAGGCTTGGTGTCACCCCGGCCTTGGTGGCCAACGCCCGGTAGCTCACGCTGGCGTAACCCTCCTCCAGCATCAGCTGCTCTACGGAATCGAGAAGCAAATCGCGAGTCTTGGACGTTTCCGCGCCGACGCGACGGGGCGCTGCCGCCATGGTCACCTCACTTCCAGTTGAAACTATTCTCACACTCGCCAACCGCTGTACACTCGTATAGTCTCACAGCCATGCGCCGCTGCCGGGGCTTAGCGGCCGCGGCGCCCGACGACTCAGGAGACGCATGACTGCCGACACCGACCTCAGCATTCTGCGGCGCGACGTCCAGTACTTACTTGATCGCACCGCGATTCACGACTGCATCGCACGACACGCGCGGGGTTGCGATCGCCACGACGCGGACCTCATCAGCGCGGCATACTATGAAGACGGCATCGACGAGCACGGCTTTGCCGTCAACTCGGGACCGGACTACGGAGACTGGGCCAACAAGACTCACGCCGAGACTTCGATCGTGCACACCCACAACATCACCACGCAATCGATCGAGATCGACGGCGACACTGCGCATGCCGAAAGCTACGTTATCGTCGTCCTCATCGGTCCCGATGGTGGCAGCGCGCAATTCATTACGGGCCGCTACTTGGATCGGTTGGAACGTCGAGACGGCCAGTGGCGCATAGTCGTTCGCCGGTCAACTGTGGAGGGAATGTTTCTAGCCGATGCCCGCGTGTTGCAGTCGAAATTCTTTAAGGAGAAGGGTTACCTAGTCGGCACCCGCGATCGCCAGGACTTGTCCTACGAACGGCCGCTGACGATCGGGAGCCCGGCACCCGCCCGCTGGTAGATGATGGACGGAGCCGAAGGGAACGAAGCCGCGACCCGCGCGGCGTCAGAACGTAGTCGTTATGCTGGTGTTCAAATGCCAGCAGGCCCAGGCGCGCCGTGCATGTAAAGCGTTTGACCCGAACAGAAACTCGACGCATCGGACGCGAAGAACAGCACCCCATATCCGATTTCATCTGGCTCGCCCAGGCGCCCCAAGCCGTTTGTCATGGCGATCGCCTCGGGGTCGAGCCCATAGCGGGCCGCGTCGTCCGTCAACGTCGCTGCACGTACGGCTCCCACGGCAATCGCATTGACGCGAATACCTTTACGAGCCCAGGCGCCCGCCATCGACCCAGTTAAGTTGTTGACGGCCGCCTTCGCCGCACCGTACGGGGCGGCGTGCGGCATGCCCAACAGGCTCGCTCCAGACGAGATGTTCACGATGGCGCCCTTGCCTTGCTTGATCATCGGCGTGGCCGCCGCGCGGGAGAGGTACCAGACGGCACCGAAGTTGAGGGCGAGTGTGCGTTCGAAGTCGTCGTCCGGCCACTTCAATATGGACTTGGTCTCCGCGCCGCCCGCACAATTCACCAGGATGTCAATGCGGCCAAACTCCTGCAGCGTTGCATCGATAAGTCCCTGACATGCTTCGGCAGTGGTGACGTCGGTGGACACCGCGATTGCTCGCCTCCCAAGAGCTTGCGCCTCTTTGGCCGTCGATTCGAGGGGATCGGGACGACGACCAGCCAGCACGACATCGGCTCCATGCTCGGCGAGCACCAGTGCCGAACCTCGCCCAATTCCGGTGCCACCGCCTGTGATTACCGCAACCCGACCTTCGAGAGAGAACCGATCGCTCACCTGACCATTCCTCCGTTCGTGTGGACTGTACGAGCGTACAGCAGATGCTATATGGTCGTACAGTGGCGGATGAGGAGGGATGTTGAGCGAGCAGCTTTATTACGACCCGTGGGATGTCGAGATTGATCTCGATCCCTATCCGATCTACCGACGACTACGGGACAACGCACCGCTGTATCACAACGAGCGCCATGACTTCTGGGGAGTGAGCCGTTATGCCGATGTCGAGGCTGCCCTTAAAGATACGAATAGGCTTAGCTCAGCCAAAGGCGACATCCTTGAGGTGGTCAAGACCGATCCGGTAATGCCTCCTGGGGTTTTCATCAATGAGGACCCTCCTTTGCACACCATCCATCGTGCGTTGGTATCGCGAGCCTTCGTGCCGAAGAAGATGCGGGCACTTGAAGACAAAGTGCGCGCATTCTGTGAAACCTGCCTCGATCCGCTGACCGACAGGCAGAGCTTCGACTTCGTCATCGATCTGGGGCGCGAACTCCCGATGCGAACGATAGGCATGCTCGCCGGCATCCCCGACTCCGAACAACCATCGGTGCGCGCCGAGGCACATCGCGTCCTGCGGAATGAACCAGGCAAACCCCTGTCGGTGGACAAAGATCACTACTTCGACGGCGACATGTTCACCGAGTACGTCGCCTGGCGCGAGAAGAATCCATCCGACGATCTGATTACAGAGCTACTCAACGTCGAGTTCGAGGACGAGACCGGGAAGACGCGTCGGTTGACCAAACAGGAACTGTTGATATTTCTGACGGTCGTCGCAGGCGCTGGCGTGGAAACCACGGGTCGATTGTTCGGATGGATGGGCAAAGTGTTGGCCGAGCATCCCGATCAACGCAAGGAACTCGTCAACGATCACTCCCTGATCCCCGTCGCAATCGAAGAACTCCTGCGCTTCGAGCCACCTGGTCCACATGTCGCCCGGTACGTCGCAACCGAAGATGTGTCGTTCCAGGACCAAACGGTACCGGCCGGCAGCGCACTGCTCATGATGCTGGCCTCTGCCAATCGCGACGAGCGCCAGTTCGAGGATCCCGATCGCTTTGATATCCACCGAAGGCCCGGCGCGCACCTGACATTCGGCCGCGGAGCCCACTTCTGCGTGGGAGCCCCGCTGGCCCGACTGGAGGGCCGGGTGGCACTGGAAGAGGTACTCAAGCGATTCCCAGAATGGCAGGTCGACCTTGATAACGCCCGCCGCTCGCGCACGTCGACTGTGCGAGGGTGGGACTCTATGCCCGCGATCGTCGGCTGACGCCGGCTATCTCGTACGACAGAGTCCGGCCATCCTGGTATTGCCCGGGTCGGAGGCGCGCGCACCAACCCGGGACAGCAGGGCCATGAGTGTTGACGAAAAAGAAAACTGGCCAGAGCTTGTGGCTCTGACCAGCATCTTCTCGGTGGAGCTGCCGGGAATCGAACCCGGGTCCTACGGCATTCCCTCAAGGCTTCTCCGTGCGCAGTTCGCTATGTCTCTACTCGGATCTCCTGGTCACACGAACTCGCCAGGATGACGATCCCAGTCGCTGTTTGATGTCCCCACGAGTCCCGCGACCGAACCCGTGGGTGGGTCCCTCTAGACGATGCCAGGGTCCGGGCCGAGGGCGCTCCCGGTCTGACAGACACGCAGTCGCTTAGGCAGCGAGTGCGTAGTCGCGCTGATGTGAATCGGCGCTTATATGGTTGCAGCGACGCTTACGGTGGTCTCTTGCCTGCACCGGCACGCTTCCCTTGATTCGATGCGCGAAGTCGAAACCTTTCAGCCCCTCGCACCCCCACCGAATTCGGCAGGACACTCCATTGTACGGCCTCATCAACGACCGACGACGAAATTATCTTCCGGGGGAAGGCTGCGGTCAGATCACGAAGTTCAGGCGCTCGACGATCCGGGTGGCCAGGTCCTTGTCACCGCTGAGTTCGACATCCTGCGCGCGGGCCGGGCACATCGGCCGCCCGCCGGCCAGCCTGGTGAACTGCAGGGCGTCCATCCGGATTGTCGCCGTCGCATCCTGTCCACCGAAGTCGTCGACCAACTGCGCCCGACCGTCGACGTTGACCCGGATGCTGCGAGCCAGCGGACCGGTCAGGTCGAAGTGCACGCGTGACCCGTCGGGCGCCTTGGCCAGTTTGCCGACGACAAAGCCCATGGTGGCCGCGATTTCGTCGAGCGATAGCTGCGACGCGGCCCCTGCGAGGTCGTCGTCGGATGACGGCCGCTGCAACGCCAGACGGATGTCTTGCTCGTGCATCCAGCAGTCGAAGACCCGGATTCGCATGAACCGTCCGTAACTCTCGGGGCCCGCGGGCGTCAGCGTCTGGGCGTCCCAGTCCTCGACGGACATGTCTTGCAGGACCTTGCGGCGTCCGTCGGTCACGGCGCGGTACTGCTCGAGGACGGCGCTGCCGGGTTCGGCACTGAAATGCCGCACCCAGCACTCGTTCATCGCGCCGATGTCGTTGCGCACGTAATCGAACGCCTTCACGTCGGTGTCGGGTTCGGGCGCGGCGACACCCTCCAGGAACGACTCGGTGCCGATGATGTGCGAGACCACGGCCTGCACGTTCCACCCGGGCAGTGGCGTCAACGCCTTCCACTGGGCCTCGGGCGCATCACGTAGCAGCGCTTCGATGTCGTCCCACACGGCAAAGAGACCTGTGAGCACTTCAGTCTTGTCGAGCTGGGTGACAGGACGATCGGCCATGCTCGGATCGTAGGCCGATCACCGCGATACCGGAACCACCCGGCGGGCGGTCAGATCATGCCCTTCGCTCGACGGCCCAGCTCGCGAACAACTTCGCGCTGGGCATCCCGGCGGGCCAAGTCCTGGCGTTTGTCGTGCGCTTGCTTGCCTCGTGCCAGCGCAAGCTCGACCTTCACCTTCCCCCCCGAGAAGTACAACGACAGCGGTACCAGGGTGAGGTTGCCGTCACGGATTTTTCCGACCAGCCGGTCGATCTGTTGCCGGTGCAGCAACAACTTTCGGGTGCGACGAGGCTCGTGGTTTGTCCAGCTGCCGTGCTGATACTCCGGAATGTGCAAATTGCGCAACCACACTTCGCCGTCGTCGACGGTTGCGAACGCGTCGGTCAACGAGGCGTGCCCCTCGCGCAGGCTCTTCACCTCGGTGCCCAACAACGCCACTCCGGCCTCGAACAACTCGATAATCGCGTAGTCGTGCCGGGCCTTGCGATTGCTCGCAATGATCTTCTTGCTTTCGCCCTTGCTGCCAGCAGACTTGCCCTGGCTGGAATTTTTGGCCACAGCTAGCGCCGCACGTACAGCCGCAAAGTCGCGTAAGACGTCAACCCCGCCATCGACACACCGAGCAGCAGCAGCCACGGGGAGATGTAGAGAATGTCGGCGTAGTCGACCCGGGCGATCAGGTTCGCTTGGTAGAACTGGTTTAACGCGTTGTCCAGGAACAATGCGCGCACCGCGAGCAGTCCGAGGATGGCGATGCCGACGCCGACGCCCGCGGCGAACATCGCTTCGACCAGGAACGGCAGCTGGGTATACCAGCGACTCGCTCCGACCAGTCGCATGATTCCGATTTCCGTGCGCCTGGTAAACGCCGCGACCTGAACCATGTTGGCGATCAACAGGATTGCCCCGACAGCCTGGACCAGCGCGACTGCGAACGCGACTTTGCTCAAGCCGTCCAGGACGGCGAACAACCGATCGATCAGATCCTTTTGGTTCAGCACGGAGAGGACACCTGGCTGGCCCTGCATCGCCATGTCAAAATCCTTGTGCTGCTCGGGATTATTGAGCTTGACGATGAACGAAGCTGGGAAGGAATCTTTTCCGGCAACGTCCTTGTACTGCGGGAACTTTCGGATGGCGTCCTCGTAAGCGTCCTGCCTGTTCAGGAAGCGAACCGATTTGACGTCCTCGCGCCCTTCGATCTTTTCCCGAAGCGCCTTGCACGGATTGGTGTTACAGCCCGGGTCGTTGGCCGAGACGTCTTCGGTGAGAAAGACCTGGGTCTCGACGCGATCCAGATAGATGGCGCGGGAGTTGTCGGCCAGCCGCACCACCAGCAGACCACCACCGAACAGACCGATCGAGATCGCGGTCGTCAGGATCATCGCAACGGTCATGGTGACATTGCGCCGAAGACCGGTGAGGACCTCGCTCAGCAGGAAGCCAAAGCGCACTAGCGGTCCATCCCGTAGACGCCCCGCTGTTCGTCGCGAACCAGTCTGCCCAACGACAGCTCAACGACCCGCTGCCGCATCGAGTCGACGATGTGGTGGTCGTGCGTGGCCATCACGACGGTCGTGCCGGTGCGGTTGATCCGCTCCAACAAATCCATGATGTCGTTACTGGTATCCGGGTCCAGGTTGCCGGTGGGCTCGTCGGCCAGCAGCACCAGCGGCCGGTTGACGAACGCCCGCGCGATGGCAACACGCTGCTGCTCACCACCGGACAGCTCGTCGGGCAGCCGGTTGGCCTTGCCGGACAGTCCGACCGTCTCGAGCACCTCGGGCACCACCCGGTTGATCTGTTCGCTGCGCTTGCCGATCACCTCCAGGGCGAAGGCGACGTTCTCGAACACCGTCTTTTGCTGGAGCAGCCGAAAGTCCTGGAACACGCAGCCGAGCACCTGACGCAGTTTCGGCACGTGGCGGCCCGGCAGTTTGTTGACATGAAATTTCGAGACCCGCACGTCGCCGCTGGTCGGCGTCTCGGCGGCCAACAGCAGCCGCATGAACGTCGATTTGCCTGAGCCCGACGGCCCAATCAGGAACACGAATTCACCCTTGTCGATTTTGACGTTGATGTCGTCCAGCGCCGGACGCGCCGCCGCTTTGTACTTCTTGCTGACATGGTCGAGGGTGATCATCACGGCACGCCAGTGTAGCGGTGAAAATCGCGGGGCCGCTGTGATCAACCGGCGGGGCGGCGCAGATGCGGGCTACGGACCCGGCCTGGGCTGCGGTAGCTCGGAGGGTGACGGGGTCGCACTCGAAGTCGGCGGGCAGAAGGGCGCCGGCAGCAGACACGGCAGCTGAGGCAGCTGGAACGGCGGTGTGGTCGTTGGGGGCGTGGTCGTCGGCACAGTGCTCGTGGGCGGCGGCGGCACCGTCGTGCTCGGTGTGGGCGTGTACGTCGCCGTCGGCGGCTCCTGCACGCGACTGCGCGGCACCCACGTGTAGTTGGGGTCGGGCACAAACCCCGGCGGCACTATTTGCGGAGCGGCCGGTTTGGGCGGCGGTTCGGGGCGATAGGTGTCATAGACCCACCAGACCGCGAGGAACGCCACGATCAATAGCAGGGTCGACGTGCGGATCCGACCGCCGAACACGTGGCCTGGCCAGCCGTTGTCCTTATCGTCGCTGCGTTTCTCCAGGACGTTGAGCGTCAGCTTCATCGCCGCACCGACTCACGCGCGATCTTGTGAGCCTCCTCAGCGGCTTGAGCTGCGGGAACGGCGTCGTCCTCGACGAGGTTCACCTTCGCGTCGGCCGCGGTAACGATGCCGGCGCGGCCGAGTGCCCGCATGACCAGCACGCGCAACTGCCGACCCGCCTCGAACTGCTTGCCGGGCAGCGTGCGGGCCACCATGCGCAGGGTCACGGTGTCGACCTCGATGCTTTCCACCCCCATCAGGGTGGGCGCATCCAGCAGCAGCTCGCCCAGCAGTGGGTTGTCCAGGGCGTGGTCGCACACCTCGTGCAAGACCTCATTGACCCGGTTCAAGTCGGTGCTGGTCGAGACCGGGATATCGATCACGGCACGCGCCCAGTCCTTGGACAGGTTGACCGTCTTGACGATCTGGCCGTTGGGGATGGTGAACAACTCGCCGTCCGACGAGCGCAGCCGGGTCACCCGCAGCGTCACATTCTCTACCGTGCCGCGTGCCGGGGCGTTGATGCCGCTGACCGTCAACTCGACCAGGTCACCGAAGCCGTACTGCTTCTCGACGATGACGAAAAATCCCGAGAGCAGGTCCTTGACCAGCTGCTGGGCGCCGAAACCCAGCGCCGCGCCCACCACGGTGGCGGGCGCGATCAGGCCGCCCATGGAGAACTGCAGCACGTCGGCGATCTCGACGACGCCCCAGATCGCGATGATGACGATCGACACCCACTGGATCACCGAGGCCACCGCCTGACGGTGTTTGGTCGCCTCCGAACGCACCAGCGCATCGCTTTCGGCGAAGCCGACGTCGAGCTGCCGGGTGATCTGCTGGGCGATCCAGGTGACGAAGCGGACCGCCAGCACCGCCCCGATGAAGATCATGACGATATGCAGACCCTGGTCGAGGATCCAGCCACCGATGGCGCCGCGCCAGAAATCGTGCCAGCGTTGCGTCGCCGAGATTGCGAAAAAAGTTGTGTTAGTCGTCATCTTTTCGATTGCGCCACCGGATTCCCGCTTCCAGAAATCCGTCGATGTCTCCGTCCAGCACGGCCGCCGGATTGCCCACCTCGTACTCGGTTCGCAAATCCTTGACCATCTGATACGGCTGCAGTACGTAGGAACGCATCTGGTTTCCCCAGGAGCTGCCGCCCTCACCTTTCAGGGCGTCCAGCTCAGCACGCTCTTCTAAACGCTTGCGCTCCAACAATTTTGCCTGAAGTACTCGCATCGCCGAAACTTTGTTCTGCAATTGCGACTTCTCGTTCTGGCAAGTCACGACGATACCCGTTGGTATGTGGGTTAGACGAACCGCCGAGTCAGTGGTGTTCACCGACTGGCCACCCGGACCGCTGGAACGGTAGACGTCGACGCGCACATCGCCTTCCGGAATGTCGATGTGGTCGGTGGTCTCCACCACGGGCAGCACCTCGACTTCGGCGAACGACGTCTGGCGTCGACTCTGGTTGTCGAACGGGCTG
Source organism: Mycobacterium numidiamassiliense (assembly GCF_900157365.1). Lineage (GTDB taxonomy): Bacteria > Actinomycetota > Actinomycetes > Mycobacteriales > Mycobacteriaceae > Mycobacterium > Mycobacterium numidiamassiliense. The sequence continues at coordinate 408,606 of NZ_FUEZ01000003.1, forward strand.
ATCCGGACCAGGCGATGAGTGCCCTGCTCGACGGACAACGTGCCGTACGCATACGGCGCGTGCACGGCGAACGTCGCGCTCTTGATCCCGGCTTCTTCGGCATAAGAGGTGTCGAACACTTCGACCCCGTACTTGTGTTGCTCGGCCCAGCGGATATACATCCGCATCAGCATCTCGGCCCAGTCGGCCGCGTCCACCCCGCCAGCGCCGGACCGGATCGTGACCAGCGCCTCGCGCTCGTCGTACTCCCCCGACAGCAGGGTGCGCACCTCGGCGGCCTCGATGTCGGCGCGCAGCGCCTTGAGCTCGACGTCGGCCTCGGCCAACGCATCGGCGGAACCCTCCTCCGCCGCCAGCTCGTACAACACCGGCAGGTCATCGAGCCGCTGCCGCAGTTCTTCGACGCGACGCAGTTCGCCCTGGGCGTGGGACAACTGACTCGTCACGCGCTGCGCGTTGGTCTGGTCGTCCCACAATTTGGGATCGGAGGCCTCGCGCTCGAGCTTCTCGATCCGGCTGCGCAGACCGTCCACATCGAGCACTCGCTCCACCGTGGTCAGGGTGGAGTCGAGGGCTGCGATATCGGCTTGACGGTCGGGTTCCACAGCCGACCACGTTACCGGCGGCCTGGCCCGGGCCGAGTGCTCAGGTGGCGAGCGGCGGAACTTCGGCCACATCATTGGGTTCTGCGATTAGCATCGAGTCACCATTATGTGCGCCCGCCACTGCGACGCCCAGCCCGATTCTCAGCTATTCGCGTCGCAGCCGGGCATGACCAGAAGGCTGGGGTATGCGTCCATTCCATGTCGCGATCGTTGGCTCCGGACCCTCGGGCTTCTTCGCGGCGGCATCTTTGCTCAAAGCAGCCGACGCCTCCGACGACATCGATGTGGCCGTCGACATGATCGAGATGCTGCCGACGCCGTGGGGCCTGGTGCGCTCCGGCGTCGCGCCCGATCACCCCAAGATCAAATCGATCAGCAAGCAATTCGAGAAAACCTCTCAGGATCCGCGGTTCCGCTTTTTCGGCAACGTGGTGGTCGGCGAACATGTCGAGACCGCCGAGCTCGCCGAGCACTACGACGCGGTCATTTACGCCGTCGGTGCGCAGTCCGATCGCGCATTGAACATTCCCGGAGAGGATCTGCCGGGCAGTGTCGCCGCCGTCGATTTCGTCGGCTGGTACAACGCGCACCCCAATTTCGCGCAGATATCACCCGATTTGTCGGGCGCCCGGGCCGTGGTCATCGGCAATGGGAACGTCGCACTCGACGTCGCCCGCATTCTGATTACCGACCCCGAAGTACTCGCACTCACCGATATCGCCGATCATGCGTTGGAAACGCTGCGCCCGCGCGGTGTGGAAGAAGTCGTGATCCTCGGTCGGCGCGGGCCGCTGCAGACCGCGTTCACCACGCTGGAGCTACGCGAGCTCGCCGACCTCGAAGGCGTCGATGTCATCGTCGACCCCGCCGCGCTGGAGGGCATCAGCGACGAGGATGCCGAGGCGGCGGGCAAAACCACCAAGCAGAACATCAAGGTGCTGCGCGACTACGCGAGCCGCGAACCCCGCCCTGGACACCGTCGGATGGTGTTCCGGTTTTTGACGTCTCCGATCGAGATCAAGGGCGAGGACAGGGTGGAGCGAATCGTGCTCGGCCGCAACGAGTTAATCACCGACGAGAGCGGCCGGGTGTCGGCCAAGGACACCGGCGAACGCGAAGAGCTCCCGGTGCAACTGGTGGTGCGGTCGGTCGGCTATCGGGGCATGCCCACCCCGGGGCTGCCGTTCGACGACAAGAGCGCCACCATTCCCAACACCGACGGTCGGGTCGACGGCAGCCGCAACGAATATGTCGTCGGGTGGATCAAGCGCGGGCCGACCGGGGTGATCGGCACCAATAAGAGGGATTCGCAGGACACCGTCGACACCCTGATCAAAGACCTGACCGGCGCCGGCGAATTGGCCGAGTTCGACAACGACCATGCCCAGAAACTGGCCGAGTGGCTGGCCGCACGCCAACCGAAGCTGGTTACCTCCGCGCACTGGGAGATCATCGATCGCCACGAGCGAGCGGCCGGCGAGCCGCACGGACGGCCCCGCGTCAAACTAGCGAGCCTGGAAAAGCTGCTTCACATCAGCCACGGCTGACCTTTCGCCCGCCCGCGGCCGGATGATGGCCGCACCCGGGTGGCGTGAACGACCAACGGACGTCGCATAAGTGGCAGTTCTCTGACGTCTGAAATTAACTAGGCCTACCCCAGGTATTCACTCAAAAGCGCGGTGCCCCGGCCCGTGGCTTGCGAGTTTTATTGCATTCCACTACCGAAGGCGGCCCGAAGTGAGCGGTGTGCGCGCCCCACCGACGACCCGGTCGTGTTCCCGCAGCGCCGCGGGCGCCAATGTAGCTGACTCACAAGACTTTTAGCCCTGGATCCCCATCCGCCGCACGCGCGTCACGCTTACCCCGCCGCCTATCACGTCGCCCCATCAGAGAGAAGCAACACAATGGACTACGCCTTTTTGCCGCCGGAGGTCAACTCCGCTCGGATGTACACCGGCCCCGGCTCGGGGGCGATGCTGGCTGCCGCGGGCAGCTGGGACTCACTGTCGGCCGAGTTGAGCACCACCGCCGAGGGCTATGAGTCGACGCTTTCACAACTCACCGGCTTCGGATGGCGCGGTGCCGCGTCTGAGGCAATGACCGCAACCGCCGCGCGCTATACGCGCTGGCTACAAGCGGCCGCCGAGCAGACAAAGCAGACCGCCAGGCAAGCCCGGGCGGCCGCGGCCGCGTACGAGCGCGCCTACGCGATGACTGTGCCCCCGACCGCCGTCACCGCCAACCGCACCCGGCTCGCCAGGCTGATAGCGACAAATATCGTGGGCCAGAACACCGCGGCGATCGCGGCCACCGAAGCGCAGTACTCCGACTACTGGGCCCAAGACTCGGTGGCGATGTCGGTTTATGCGGGCAGCTCGTCGGCGGCCACAACCCAATTGCCCTCGTTCAATGCCCCCAACCAGACCACCACCACGAATGCGCAGGCCACCCAGAACAACGCCGTCAACCAAGCCGTCAACAACGCCAGTAGCACAACCCCCGTCGCACAGGCACTGTCGACGGTCGGGGGTTCCCAGACGCTACCGAGCAACCCCATCGTCCCGGACGACTTCACCGCGCTGGACGGCATCGTGGCCTCGTTCGGTGCCATCAACTCCACGTACAACCTCGAGGCGTTCGCCACCGGGATCATCGGAGCCGAGAACAACTTGGGGCTTCTGCCTGGCCTCGGCGCGGCGGCGGCCGCTCCGGCCGCGATCGCCCCGGCGCTCGCTTCGGCCCCCGGACTTGCCGCGTCGGGCGTCGCCGGCGCGGGCCTGGGCGACATTTCCGCCACCCTTACCAGCGCCGGCAAGGTCGGACCGATGTCGGTTCCGGCGAGCTGGTCCGCGCCGGTAACCAATCACATCACGGCATTCGAACCGCTTGGCATGACCACGATTCCAGGTACCGAGGAGGCAGCTGCGTCCGGCTATCCGGGCTACCCCGGGATGCCGGCGAGCGCAGCCTCGAAAGCCGCGGGTGCCACGCCTCGCTACGGTATGCGGCCCACGGTGATCCCCCGCCCGCCGGCGGCCGGCTGACACGACGCCAGTCCGCGGGTGACCGAGCCGGGCCGCCCGCCTTCCTCGGGCCGCACCGTCGCGGTTCGCCACATACCAATTAAAGATATGTAGCCCAATGGATTTCGTGTTTCTGCCGCCAGAGATCAACTCTGCGCGCATGTACAGCGGCCCGGGATCGGGCGCGCTGTTGACGGCTGCGGGAAGCTGGGATTCGCTGTCTGCCGACTTGGGCACCGTGGCCGAGGTATACGAATCGGTGTTATGGAGTTTGACCAGCCTGCAGTGGCGCGGGCCGACCGCGGAGGCGATGGTGGCCACCGCCACGCCCTATATGAGCTGGCTGCACACGACCGCCGAGCGGGCCATGCAGACGGCCGTGCGGGCCCGGCTCGCGGCGGCGGCATACGAACTGGCGCACGCGATGACGGTGCCGCCGGCCGCGGTCGCCGCCAATCGCACACAGCTGACCGCACTGATAGCGACGAATTTCTTCGGCCAGAACACCGCCGCGATCGCGGCCACCGAAGCGCAGTACGCCGAGTATTGGGCCCAGGACGTCACCGCGATGACCGGCTACGCGGCCAGCTCGGCGGAAGCCACCCAGTTCACTGGATTTTCGTCCGCGCGCCAGAACACCAATCCGGAGGGCGTGAACGCTCAGCAGGCTGCCGTTACCCAGGCCGTCAACAACTCCAGCGCATCAAATCCCTTGTCGCAGGCCGCTTCCGCGTCAGCGACGGACACGTTGGACTCGGCGCCCGCCAGCGACTCCACCTTTCTTGACGGCGCCGTAGCCTTCTTTGCTTCAACGGACAACTTGGCGAACCTCGAATCCTTTCCCCAGGACATCATCGGGGTGGAGAGCACTTTGGGCATGATCCCCGCTTCAGCCGCCGAAGCCGAGGTCGCCCCGCCCACCGTGGCGCTCCAAGGTGTCGCGGCCAGCGTCGGCGGCGCCGCGAATCTTGGCACCGCGACCGTCGCGGTGGGCCGCGCCGGTTCGATCGGCTCGATGTCCGTGCCGGCGAGCTGGACCACACCATCGGGAAGTCCCGGCACGACGGCATCGAGTATCGGATTGTCCGCCTTGACAGAGAGTGACGTAACGGCCGGATCCGGATCGGGCCTGCCCGGCCTCCCCGGGGTGCGGCCGGCCTCGCGAGCCACGCTCGTCGTCCCCCGCTACGGCGTCCGGCCGAAAATGATGCCACGCCCCCCGTACGCCGGATGACAGAAGCCGTTAGCCCGCAGGCGGTTCTCGCGGGGTGAACTTCCAGTTGTCCGGATTCTTCGGCGAGTACACCACCGGGAAGGTCTCGCCCGTGGACGGCCAATGCTCGACGTCGACTGCCAACCGCGCATAGACAGGGTGCTCATCGACGGTGGGGCCGCTGATGAAACCGGCGATGGTCACGTATTGCTCGCCGCCGACGTCCGGGCGCGGGCTGACCCCGGTCACCAACAGGGTGCCGCCGAGCAGCTCGCCGCGCGGGCCGCGCGGGACGAACCGTTGGGCAAGAAAAACCCCCAGTACCGCTACCAGCAGGAGCAGAAGACCGAATTCCCACACTCGTTCAGGTTAGAGCCGTGGTAGGACTGCTGGCATGAGTCAGGACGATCTGACGTTGGCGCTGCGACTGGCCGACCGCGCGGACGCGCTCACTCGCGACCGATTCGGCGCGCTGGACCTGCGCATCGAGACCAAACCGGACCTGACTCCGGTGACCGACGCCGATCGTGCGGTCGAAGCCGACCTGCGGGACACGCTCGCGCAGCATCGCCCTGACGACAGCGTCGTCGGCGAGGAGTTCGGCGGAACCACCAGCTTCACCGGGCGCCAGTGGATCATCGACCCGATCGACGGCACCAAGAACTTCGTGCGCGGGGTGCCGGTGTGGGCCAGCTTGATTGCACTCCTCGACCACGGTGTTCCGGTCGTAGGTGTGGTCAGCGCGCCGGCGCTGCAACGTCGGTGGTGGGCGGCCCACGGCGAGGGCGCCTTCGCCGTCGCCGACAACGGCCCGCCGCGTCGGCTGTCGGTTTCCTCAGTGGCACAGCTGGATTCGGCCAGTCTCTCCTTCTCCAGCTTGTCCGGGTGGGCGGACCGCGGCCTGCGCGACCGGTTCATCGCCCTGACCGACGCGGTGTGGCGGGTGCGCGCCTACGGCGACTTTTTCTCGTATTGCCTGCTTGCCGAGGGGGCGGTGGATATCGCCGCCGAACCGGAGGTGTCGGTCTGGGATCTGGCAGCGCTCGACATCGTGGTCCGCGAGGCGGGCGGGGCATTCACCGGGCTGGACGGCATTGCCGGTCCGCACCGCGGCAGCGCGGTGGCGACGAACGGCTTGCTGCAGGAAACGGTGCTCAGGAGCCTGCGCGCGGAATCGTTGTGAATTAGCTAACAAGGCAATCACTAGCTATCTTACTCCGGAGTAAGATAGCCTCTATTCGCATCGCCCCAACGACCGAGGCTGCTGAGAAAATGACCGACACTCTTTCCGGTTCACAAAAGACTTCCAAGACTTCCCGGTCACGCGTAAAGCGACGCGGCCGCAAGACCGGCGTCGGGCTGCAACCGCACAAACGCACGGGAATCGACATCACTCTGGCCCTGCTCACTCCGATCGTCGGCCAGGAGTTTCTGGACAAATACGGCCTGCGCGATCCGCTTAACCGGGGCCTGCGCTATGGCACGAAGACGATTTTCTCCGCTGCCGGAGCCACCTCCAGACAGTTCAAGCGGGTGCAGAACGTGCGAAGCGGGCCGACCCGGCTCAAGTCCAGTGGCAAGGACTTTTACGACCTGCGGCCCGACGACGAACAGAAGATGATCGTCGAAACGCTCGAGGAGTTCGCCGAGGAGGTGCTGCGGCCCGTGGCCGCAGGCGCGGACGAGGCGGCGACCTACCCGTCGGATCTGATCGCTAAGGCCGCCGAATTGGGCATTACCGCGATCAACATTCCCGAGGACTTCGACGGCATCGCCGCACACCGCTCCAGCGTGACCAATGTGTTGGTGGCCGAGGCGTTGGCCTACGGCGACATGGGTCTGGCATTGCCGATTCTGGCGCCCGGTGGCGTGGCCGCCGCGCTCACCCACTGGGGGAGCGCCGATCAGCAGGCTACCTATCTGAAAGAGTTTGCCGGAGAAAAGGTTCCGCAGGCCTGTGTGGCGATCGCCGAACCGCAGCCGCTGTTCGATCCCACCCGCCTGAAAACCACCGCCGTTCGCACCCCCAGTGGATACCGGCTCGACGGCGTCAAGTCGTTGGTGCCGGCGGCGGCCGATGCCGAGCTGTTTATCGTCGGCGCGCAACTGAACGCCAAGCCGGCGCTGTTCATCGTCGAATCCTCCGCCAAAGGCCTTACCGTCAAAGCGGATCCGAGCATGGGGATCCGCGCCGCGGCCCTTGGCCAGGTCGAGCTTTCCGGGGTGTCAGTGCCGGTGAGCGCCCGGCTGGGCGAGGACGAAGCCACCGACGACGACTACTCCGAGGCCATCGGACTGGCCCGGCTGGGCTGGGCCGCACTGGCCGTCGGGACCTCGCACGCGGTGCTCGACTACGTCATCCCGTATGTGAAGGAGCGCCAGGCATTCGGCGAGCCGATCGCACGCCGGCAAGCCGTCGCGTTCATGTGCGCCAACATCGCCATCGAGTTGGACGGGCTGCGGCTGATCACCTGGCGCGGCGCGGCGCGCGCCGAACAGGGCCTCACCTTTACCCGCGAAGCGGCCCTGGCCAAGCGGCTCGGCACCGACAAGGGCATGCAGATCGGCCTGGACGGCGTGCAACTGCTCGGCGGCCACGGCTACACCAAGGAACACCCCGTCGAACGCTGGTACCGCGACCTGCGGGCCATCGGCGTCGCCGAGGGCGTTGTCGTCATCTAGGTCTTCATCTAGCGAAAGATCAATCATGGCAATCAATCTGGAACTGCCCCGCAAAATGCAAGGCGTGATCGACAAGGCGCACCAGGCCGCTGCGGAGATGATGCGGCCGATCGCGCGCAAGTACGACCTCAAGGAGCACGCCTACCCGGTGGAGCTCGACACGCTGTCCAATCTGTTTTCGGGCGCGGCCGAGTCCAACGCCCTGGGCCTTGCGGGCGCCGAGGCCTTCCGTAGCAGCGAAAACAAGGAAGAAAACCGCAACGGCGCCAACATGGCCGCGGTGCTGCAAACGCTGGAGGCCTGCTGGGGTGACGCCGCAATGATGCTGTCGATTCCCTATCAGGGCCTGGGCAATGCGGCGATCTCCGGTGTGGCCACCGACGAGCAGCTGCAGCGGTTGGGCCGGGTGTGGGCCGCAATGGCCATCACCGAACCGGGCTTCGGCTCCGACTCGGCGGCGGTGTCCACGACCGCCAAGCTTGAGGGCGACGAGTACGTGATCAACGGCGAAAAGATTTTCGTCACCGCGGGTTCGCGGGCCACGCACATCGTGGTGTGGGCGACGCTGGACAAATCGCAGGGCCGCGCGGCGATCAAGTCGTTCATCGTGCCGCGCGAACATCCGGGTGTCACCGTCGAGCGGCTGGAGAACAAGCTCGGCATCAAGGGCTCCGACACCGCAGTCATCCGGTTCGACAATGCCCGGATACCGAAGGACAACCTGCTCGGTAAACCCGAAATCGAGTCGGGCCAAGGCTTCTCCGGAGTGATGGAGACCTTCGACAACACCCGGCCGGTCGTGGCGGGCATGGCCATCGGTATCGCCCGGGCCGCGTTGGAAGAGCTGCGCAAGATCCTGAGCAGCGCCGGCGTCGAGATCAACTACGACCAGCCCGCGCACGCCCAGAGCGCGGCCGCGGCCGAGTTCCTGCGCATGGAGGCCGACTGGGAGTCCAGCTACCAGCTGACCTTGCGGGCGGCGTGGCAGGCCGACAACAAGATCCCCAACTCCAAAGAAGCGTCCATGGCCAAAGCCAAGGCCGGCCGCGTTGGCACCGACGTCACCCTGAAGTCTGTCGAATTGGCAGGCACCGCAGGCTATTCCGAGCAGAACCTGCTGGAGAAGTGGGCCCGCGACTCAAAGATCATGGACATTTTCGAGGGCACTCAGCAGATCCAGCAGCTCGTGGTCGCCCGCCGACTGCTGGGCCTGTCCTCGTCGGAACTCAAGTAGCGACTGCGTCTAACCGCTCGCGGGTTTCGTCGTCGAACTCGATGGAGTCCACAGCCAAGTTCTCCTCGAGATGCTCCACCGACGAAGTACCCGGAATGATCAGCACGTTGGGCGCCACGCTCAGCGTCCACGCCAACGCGATCTGTGCGGGCGTGCGCCCGAGCCGCTCGGCGGCCCGGCGTACCGCTTCTTGCCCCACCACTTGATCGGGCGGCGCGAACGGCGATCTGATGCTGAAGAACGGGACAAACGGGATACCGCGCGCCGCGCACTCCTGCAGCACGGGTGCGGCCGCCCGGTCGACGAGACTGAAAGCGTTTTGCACGCAAGCGATCTCGGTGCGCTGCAAGGCATGCAGCAGATGCTCGCGGGTGATGTTGCTCAGCCCGATCCCGCCGATCAATCCCTCGTCGCGCGCGGCGATCATGATCGACAGCTGCTCATCGAAGCGCTCGTCTGGGCCATCGTTGCCCATCAGCCGCAGGTTCACCGCCGCGAGCTGATCGACGTCGAGTGCGTGCAGATTAGCCTCGATGTCCTTGCGGTAGTCCGCGAGGTCCAGGGGCAGCCAGCCGCCCGCGTCGTCGCGTTGAGCCCCGATCTTGCTGACCAACGCCAGGTCTGCTGGATACGGATGCAGGGCCTCGCGGATCAGTTCGTTGGACACATCAGGCCCGTAGAACTGAGCGGTGTCGATGTGGTTGACACCGAGTTCGACCGCCCTGCGCAACACGGCCAGCGCCGCATCGCGATCGCGTGGCGGCCCGAAGGCGCCGGGACCCGGAAGTTGAATGGCGCCAAAGCCGATACGGGAGACCGAAAAGCGACCAAGCGGAAAGCTCTGCATCGACCAAGGCTAGCGTCGTGCCATGGACACTTTTCAAGCGCTGGTAGCTCGTCAAGATGGTGACCGGATCACCACGTCGGTCGAGACCCTGAGCCCGTCCGACCTGCCGCCCGGCGAGGTGACGATCCGGGTGTTGTACTCGAGCGTCAACTACAAGGATGCGTTGGCCGTGACGCCGAACGGCGGCGTGGTGCGCAACTATCCCATCGTCCCCGGCATCGACCTGACCGGCGAAGTCGTCGAGTCGCAGTCGCCCGATTTCGGCGTCGGCGACAAAGTACTGGCTCACGGATATCTGATCGGCACCGGCCACCACGGCGGCTACGCCGAGTACGCGCGGCTGCCCGCCGATCAGGTGGTGAAGCTCGGTGCGCTGAGCCCGCGCGACGGCGCGGCCATCGGAACCGCCGGCTTCACCGCCGCGATGAGCGTGCGGGCGCTGATCGACTGGGGCATCGCTCCCGACGCCGGGCCCATCGTCGTGACCGGAGCCTCCGGTGGCGTCGGTTCGGTCAGCGTGGACCTGCTGGCGGCCGCCGGCTACCACGTGGTCGCCTCCACCGGTAAGGACACGGCGGCCGGACTGCTGAAAGAGCTTGGCGCCAAAGAGGTTATCGGCCGACTTCCCGCCGATCCCGACGCCAAACCCCGCCCCCTGGCCAAGGCCCGCTGGGCCGGAGCGGTGGACTGCGTGGGCGGCGCGACGCTGGCCGACGTCCTGAGCACCATCGACTACGGCGGGGCGGTGGCCGCCAGCGGCCTGACCGGGGGTCCGGCACTACACACCACCGTGATGCCGTTCATCCTGCGCGGCGTCTCGCTGTTGGGCATGGATTCGGTGTTGATGCCGATCGGCCCGCGCCGCGAGCTGTGGGCATGGTTGGGCGACTCGTTGCGGCCGCGGCATCTGGACGCGGTCACCAGCGACGTCGACGTCAAGAACGTCGTCGACGTGCTAGACCAGGTGCGCGACGGGAAGTTCTCCGGCCGGGCAGTGGTGCGGGTCGCCGGCGGATTCTGAGCCGACAGTAGGCTCTTCGACCATGCGCGCGATACGTGTGACTCGGCTTGACGGTCCGGATTCGGTCGAATTGGCCGAGGTCGACGAACCCACCGGCGACGGTGTGGTGGTCGAGGTGCACGCGGCTGGTGCGGCATTCCCGGACGCGTTGCTCACCCGCGGCCTCTACCAATACCGGCCGAATCCGCCGTTTGTGCTCGGCGCCGAGATCGCCGGCGTTGTCCGCTCGGCGCCCGAGGGGGCGCACGTGCGGTCCGGCGACCGCGTGGTCGGGCTGACGATGCTGACCGGCGGCATGGCCGAGGTCGCGGTCCTGCAACCCGACCGCGTATTCAAGCTGCCGGACAACGTGAGCTTCGAGGCGGGCGCGGGCCTGCTGTTCAACGACCTCACGGTGTACTTCGCACTGACCGTGCGCGGCCGGCTGCAGCAGGGCGAGACGGTGCTGGTCCATGGCGCGGCCGGCGGTATAGGAACGTCGGCGTTGCGGCTGGCGCCGGTGCTCGGGGCGTCGCGCACCATCGCGGTGGTCAGCACCGAGGAGAAGGCCGAGATCGCCACCTCGGCGGGCGCGACCGACGTGGTGTTGGCCGAGGGCTTCAAGGATGCGGTGAAGGAGTTGACCGACGGGCGTGGCGTCGACATCGTCGTCGACCCGGTCGGCGGCGACCGGTTCACCGATTCGCTGCGGTCGCTTGTTGCGGGGGGACGGCTGCTGGTGATCGGCTTCACCGGCGGTGAGATTCCCACCGTGAAGGTAAACCGGTTGCTGCTCAACAACATTGACGTCGTCGGTGTCGGCTGGGGAGCCTGGGCCGGGACGCACCCCGGGGCGCTGAACGAGCAGTGGGCCGCGGTCGAAGAGTTGCTCAGCTCCGGTCGACTGGCTCCCCCGGACCCGGATGTCTACCCGCTGGATGAAGCCGCCGCGGCCGTCGCATCGATGGAGAACCGCACCGCCAAGGGCAAAGTAGTGTTGCGCGTCCGCTGAACCCGGCGCATCATGTCGCATCCACCACACGCGCCCCAGCGGCGGAGGGGGTGGCGGTTTGCCCACCTCCGAGCGACAACTGACCTGTCGGCGTCCGCAGCCCGCATCGGCTGAACGCAAATTGTCGCTACGAGGCGGGCACACGGGTTGTCCATCCAGGCGGAGACATCTGAGCCAGAGGGGACTGAGCGAGGGCGACACCGCGCCTCGATGCCCTTGTGCACCAGCAAAACAAAAAGTAATGTCACTTTCAGTTCTGTACTCATCGGAGCCCAGGAGTGATCCATGGAATCCTTCATCCACCTGCGAAAAGGCAAGACGCCGCATCGCCTGCACGCCGATCTCGACGGCCTCAAGGACGACGAGCTGGGCCGCGGCGGTTTCACCGGGCGGACGGCCAATGTCTACCGCCGCCACGACCCCACCGCCTATCGATCGGTCGGCCCGCTGCGCCCCGTCGACGTGCTGTCCAGCGAGCTGAAGCCCAGCGATGCCACCGACGCCAACGGCGGGCCGCTGCTGATGTTCAGCAACGACGACTGCCGCATTCTGTTGAGCCGTCGTCGTGAACCGATGCCGTATTACGCCCGGCACGTCGACGGCGACCTGCTCTGCTTCGTCCACGACGGCACGGGACTGCTGGAGACCGAATTCGGCCCACTGCAGTACCGGGGCGGCGACTGGGTCTACATCCCCAAGGCGTGCACCTGGCGCCAGGTGCCGGAGCGCGACACCACGTTGCTGATGATCGAGGCCAACGACGAGTTCCGTGTCCCTGCACCGGGCGCGCTGGGCCGGCACTTCCCGTTCGACCCCTCGCAGGCCACCATCCCGGAGCCGGTCCCGATCGACGACGACGGCCGCGACGAGTACGAGGTCCGGCTGGTCCACCGGCCGATCGAGGAAAGCGGGCAAACAGCGCTTTTCTACCAACATAATCCGATCGACGTCGAAGGCTGGCGCGGCGACAACTTCCCGTTCACCTTCAACATCGCCGACTACAACGTGATCACCTCCGACAGCGTCCATCTGCCGCCGACCGTGCATTTGTTCATGCAGGCCACCGGCGTCTACGTGATGAACTTCTTGCCCAAGCCCGCCGAAGGCGTGCCCGGCACCGAGCGCACGCCCTGGTATCACCGCAACGTCGACTACGACGAGATCGCCTTCTTCCACGGCGGCTCGCTCTACGGCATCCCGATGCCGCCGGGCCTGATCTCCCATGCGCCGCAAGGAGTTCACCACGGCGCGCCGGAAAAGGCTCGCGAACGAGCACGCCGCAAATTCGACGAGCATTCGCGCGTCGATTGGCAGGTCATGGCCGTCGACACCCGCCGCCGCCTGACACCCTCGCCCGAGGTGCTGGCGCACGACCTAGGACAACACTGATGAAACAAGCCGTGAAGCACGAATACGACCGCATTCCCTATCTTGTTGCCTTCCAGAACACTTCCGACGTCAGGGACGTTTACGGCGGACTGGCCGAGATCACCGTGCTGGAAAGCTATCTGCTCAAGCCCAAAGACAAGCCGTCGGACACCGTGCTGGTGTTCATGCACCCGATCGGCGGTGGCGCGTACTTGCCGATGATGAACGGACTGGCCTGGGCCGGCCACCATGTCATCTACTGCAACAGTCGATTTCGCGGCACTGACTCGGCGTTGCTGATGGAGAAGGTGGTCGAAGACCTCGGCGAGTGCATCAAAGACGCCAAGAACCGGTTGGGCTACCAGAAGGTGGTGCTGGCCGGGTGGAGCGGTGGCGGCTCGCTCTCGGTGCTGTACCAGCAGCAGGCCCAGCACGCGACCATCACGAGCAGCCCTTCGGGCGACGGCCCCGACCTGACCAAGCTCGAACTCCCCGCGGCCGACGGCATCATGTTGCTCGCCGCGCACATCAGCAGGCACGGGACGCTGACCGAATGGATGGACGCTTCGATCCTCGACGAATCCGACCCCACCAAGCGCGATCCCGAGCTCGACCTGTACAACCCCGACAACCCCAACCAACCGCCCTACAGCCAGGAATTCCTGGAGCGGTACCGTCAGGCTCAGATTGACCGCAACCGCCGCATCACCGCGTGGGTGAGAGAAAAATTGGCTGAACTGAAAGCGCAGGGTCGCCCGCAGGACGAATTCGGGTTCGTCGTGCACGGAACCATGGCGGACCCACGCTGGCTGGACCCGACCGTCGACGCGAACGAACGCAAGCCCGGAACCTGCTACCTGGGCGACCCCCAGGTGGTGAACAACGGCCCGGTCGGGCTGGCCCGCTTCTCCACCCTGCGCGGCTGGCTCTCGCAGTGGAGCTACGACGACGCCCACGGCGACGGGGTGGACTGCGGGCGCGACATCGCGGTTCCGGCGCTGGTGATCGGCAACCTGGCCGACGATGCGTGCACTCCCAGCCACACCCGCCGGCTTTTCGAGGCGATCGGGCACCCCGACAAGGAGATCCACGAAATCCACGGCGCCACACACTATTACGCGGGTCCCGACCAACGCGACAAGCTGCGCGAAGCCGTCGATATCGTGACCGACTGGCTGGTTCGACACGATTTCGCAGGCGCCGAATGACCCAACCGGCCGGACCGCTGGACGGCATCCGAGTGCTCGAGCTGGGCACCTTGATCGCCGGGCCATTCGCCGGTCGGCTACTCGGCGACATGGGCGCCGACGTCGTCAAAGTGGAACCACCGGGCGCCCCCGACCCGTTGCGCACCTGGGGTCAGGCCGAAGTCGACGGACACCACGTCTTCTGGACGGTGCACGCACGCAACAAAAGAGCCGTCACACTCGACCTGCGCAAGCCACGTGGCCGCGAACTGTTCCTCGAACTCGTCGAGAAATCCGACATCGTCGTGGAGAACTTTCGTCCGGGCACCCTGGAGAAATGGGACCTGGGCTACGACGTGCTCAGTGAGCGCAACCCGCGCATCATCCTGGTCCGGGTCTCCGGCTACGGCCAGACCGGGCCCGAAGCACACAAGGCGGGCTACGCCTCGGTGGCCGAGGCCGCCAGCGGGCTGCGGCACCTCAACGGATTTCCCGGCGGCCCGCCGCCCCGGCTGGCGCTCTCTCTGGGCGACAGCCTGGCCGGCATGTTCGGCGCCCAGGGCGCGTTGGCCGCCCTGTACCGCCGCAGCGTCACCGGACACGGGCAGGTGGTCGACGTCGCGCTGACCGAATCATGTTTGGCCGTGCAGGAATCCACCATTCCGGACTACGATGTGGGCGGCGTGGTGCGCGGCCCGTCGGGCACTCGGCTGGAGGGCATCGCGCCATCGAACATCTACCCTAGCGCCGACGGCTCCTGGGTGGTGATCGCCGCCAACCAGGACACTGTGTTCGCCCGGCTGTGCACCGCGATGGGCCGCCCCGAGCTGGCCGGAGACGATCGCTTCGCGACGCACGCCGCCCGCGGCCGCAACCAAGACGAACTCGACAAGATCATCGGAGCGTGGGCCGCCGAACGCCAGCCCGATGAGATCGTCGAAACACTCAGTGCCGCAGGCGTGATCGCGGGTCCGATCAACACGGTCGCCGAGGTGGTCAAGGATCCGCAGCTACGGGCGCGCGGCATGCTTGTCGAGCACTACGACGAACGGATCGGGCGCCCCGTCCTGGGGCCGGGCGTCGTCCCGGTGCTGTCGGAATCGCCGGGAGGTGTCCGCACGGCCGGCTCGGCACGTCCAGGCCAACACAACGACGACGTCTACATCGGGCTGCTGGGCAAGAGCGCCGACGAGCTCGAGGAGCTGCGGGCCGGGGAGGTGCTATGAACGTCCACGTCGATATTCGCGAAGTGTCGCTGCGTGACGGGCTGCAGATCGAAACACCAATCCCGTTGTCGGCCAAGCTGGAACTGCTCGCCGCGGTGGCCGCGACCGGGGTCCGCGAGGTCGAGGCCACCGCATTCGTATCGCCCTCCAAGGTGCCGTCGATGGCCGACGCCGCCGAGCTGGCCGCGGAGCTGCACAACTACCCCGACATCGAGTTCTCCGCTCTGGTTGCCAGCCCCAACGGCGCCAAGCGCGCCGCCGCTGCGGGCCTGCGGTCGATCGAGTACGTGATCGCCGCCGACGACACGTTCAGCGTCGCCAATGTCGGGCGGACCAGCAAGCAGGCCACCGATCAGATCGGGGAGATCGTCGCCATCGCCCACGATAGCGGCGTCACCGTCGAAGTCGTGGTCGCCACCGCCTGGGACTCGCCCTTCGAAGGGCCTACCCCGCCCAGGCGGGTGCTCGAGATCGTGACCGCCGCTGTTGAGCGCGGGACTGACCGGCTCTCGATCGCCGACACCATCGGCACCGTCACACCCGTCCGGGTGAGTTCCCTTATCGCGCAGGTGCTTCCGGTGATCGGCGACATACCGCTGGGCGGCCATTTCCACAATACCCGGGGCGCCGGGCTGGCCAGTGCCTACGCGGCGGTCAGCTCCGGAGTCACCCGGCTGGACGCCTCGGTCGGCGGGCTTGGGGGCTGCCCGTTCGCACCGGGGGCGACCGGCAACATCGCCACCGAGGATTTGGTGTATCTGCTGCGCGACAGCGACATCGACGTCGACGTCGATCTGCAGGCCGCCATCACGGCCGCAGGTGTCGCGAAATCCCTTGTCGGCCATGACTTGCCAAGTGCGCTGCTGCGTGCCGGCGACCGAATCCGGGTCTGATGCCGAACGAGCTGCTGACCGCGAAGGGCCGCCAGACCAGGCAGGCCATCGAAGAAGCAGCCCGAAAGCTATTTGCCGAGCGGGGTTTCCACGGAACCACGCTGGCCGATATCACCTCGGCAGCCGGGAAATCGCCGGCGGTGTTCTACCGGTACTTCGCCGACAAGGAAGACCTGCTGGCCGTGCTGGCTGAATCCTTCCTGCACGACGTCGTCGCGCCGTCCGGGCTGAGCCTGCACTTGCCGGACTCTCCCCCGCAAGCCGGCGGTGCCCCCACCGACGACGACAACTTTTTTGATGCCGTGGTCACCGGCTACTGGAACATCTTCAAGCAGAACATCGGCATCATGATCGCCGTCTCGCAGCTGGCCGCCACACAGCAACGGTTTGCGGCCGTCCAGAACGAGTTTCGGCGATTCGGCATGGATATCGTGGCCGCATCGGTGCGCCGCGCCCAGGAGCAGGGGTACGGGGCGGAGCTCAACCCGCAGCACACGGCGGCGGCCATCGCCCTGCTGTTCGAGAATTTCACCACCGTGTTTGCCGCCTCGTCGGGGCCTTCCGCCCAAGCGGGGCTGGGCATGAAAATCAGTGACGAGGACGCCATCGCAACCTTGTCGACGGTCTGGAAGAAAACCCTATACGGCGCGTAACGAGAGACTTTAGGAGATCAGCGTGGATTTCACTCTGCCAGAACACCTTCAGAGAATCCTGGCCGACATGGATGCGTTCATCGAGGCCGAGATCAAGCCGCTGGAACGTGAAAACATGCAGTATTTCGATCAGCGCCGTGAGCATGCTCGCACCGACTGGGACAACGACGGCATCCCGACCCAGGAATGGGAGGAGCTGCTCGCCGAGATGCGCAGGCGAGCAGACAAGGCGGGCTGGCTACGCTACGGCTTGCCCGGGTCGCTGGGCGGGCGCGACGGCAGCAACGTCGACATGGCGGTCGTCCGGGAACATCTGGCACACAAGGGCCTTGGCCTGCACAACGACCTACAGAACGAGTCGTCGATCGTCGGCAACTTCCCGCAAGTGATCATGATGGAGCGCTTCGGCACCGACGAGCAACGCCGCCTCTGGTCGGAAGCGTTGATCACCGGCGAGCGTTCGATGGCGTTCGGCCTGACCGAGCCGCAGCACGGATCGGATGCGACCTGGCTGGAGAGCCACGCCAAGGCCGACGGTGACGAGTGGGTCATCAACGGCTCCAAGCGGTTTAACACCGGCGTGCACCGAGCCACCCACGACCTGATCTTCGCCCGCACGTCGGGTGAAGCCGGTTCGGCCCGTGGCATCACGGCGTTCCTGGTTCCCACCGACACGCCAGGATTCAACGTCCCCTACTACTGGTGGACGTTCAACATGCCCACCGACCACGGCGAAGTCGAATTGACCGACGTCCGGGTGCCCTCCGACGCGGTGCTCGGCGAAGTGGACCGCGGCCTGGAAGTCGCGCAAACCTTTCTGCACGAGAACAGGATTCGGCAAGCGGCCAGCAGCCTGGGCGCCGCGCAATACTGCATCGACCGCGCCGCCGAGTACGCGGGTAACCGGAAGGTGTTCGGCAAGCCGCTGTCGGTCAACCAGGCCGTGCAATGGCCGCTGGCCGAGCTGCAGACCGAAGCCCAGATGGTGCGGCTGCTGGTGGCCTACGCCGCATGGCATTTGGACCGCGACCATCACATGGAGGTCTCCGACAAGGTGTCGATGGCGAATTACCGGGCCAACCGCCTGGTGTGTGACGCCGCCGATCGTGCCATGCAGATCTTCGGTGGACTGGGCTACAGCCGTCATGAACAGTTCGAGCACATCTACCGCCATCACCGCCGCTACCGGATCACCGAGGGCGCCGAGGAGATCCAGATTCGCCGGGTGGCACAGCGGCTGTTCAAATTCGGCAAGCAATGATGGTCGACGCCGCAGAACTGACCAGCAGGCTGGCCGCGGTGCTGGGCAGGCCCCTGGGCGCAGGCACCTCGGTCGAGAACCTGCGGGCGTTGACCGGTGGTGCCAGCAGAACGACGTGGGCCTTCGACGCCGTCACCGGCGGGCAGCGCCGTGCGCTGATCCTGCGCACCGGCCCGCCGGACGACGTGCACGCCGGCATGGAGCTCGAAGCCTGGGCGCAGGCGGCCGCTGCCGCCGCCGGTGCACCGGTCCCGCACATTCTGGTTGCCGACGATTCGCCTGCCGCACTGGGGAATCCGTTCCTGGTTTGCGATGAGATCAAGGGCGAGACCATCGTGCGGCGCATTCAGCGCCACTTCGACGGTGCCGACGGACAGGCGGGACGGGGACGCCTGCTCCGGCAATGCGCGGACGCGCTGGCCGCGATCCACCGCGCCGACATCGACCACGAGCGCGGCCCGGGGCTGACGCAGCAGGACCAGCTCGTCGAATGGCGCGAACGGCTCGACATCATGGCCGACACCACGGCCACGTTCGAGTGGGGCTTTCGCTGGCTGGCCGCGAACCGGCCCGAGCATTCGTCAACCGTTTTGGTGCACGGCGACTTCCGGATGGGAAACCTCATCGTCGACGGATCCGAGCTTGCCGCCGTACTGGATTGGGAGCTGGTGCACGTCGGGCAGGCGTACGAGGATCTGGCCTGGTTCTGCATCAGGGCCTGGCGTTTCGGCGCTCCGGCCAGCCTCGGCGCCGGCGGCCTCGGCAGCATCGAGAGCTTCGTGCGCGACTATGAGCAGGCCAGCGGGACTACCGTTGACCGGATGGCGCTGCACTGGTGGCTGGTGCTGGCCACGCTGCGCTGGGGGGTCATCTGCCGCTACCAGGCGGAGCGCCATTTGACCGGTCAATCCCGCTCGGTCGAACTGGCGACGATCGGTCGCCGCGTGTGCGAAACGGAATGGGACATCCTCAACCTGCTCGAGGAGATCCGACCATGATCGGCGCTTATGGCCGCCCGCTGGCAGCCGAACTGGTGGCCGCGGTCGCCGAATTCCTGGAAACCGACGTCCGGGCCGCGACCAGCGGACAGGTCAACTTCCACTCCCGAGTAGCCGCCAACGCATTGCGCATCGTCGAGCGCGAACTGCTCGACGAGAGCGAGGCAGAATCCCGTGCCGCGCTGGCCGGCTTGGGTTTTCCCGATGAGGAACAGCTCGCCGCCGCCATCCGGGCCGGCGAGCTGGACGAACGCGCCGCCGACGTCACGGCCTGCCTGCGCACCCTGGTGCGAAATCGGCTCGCCGTTGCCCATCCCGGATACGACATCGAATAGCCGAACAGGAGTGTCCCCATGACTGCTGCTAGTGCCGAGGTGATCGTCGACGTGGCCGATCACCTGTTTTCGGCAATTGAGAAGGGCGACGTGCAGGCGGTCGACCAACTGTGGAGCGACGACATCGCGGTGTGGCGGCCGGGCGCGCGCCGGGACGACAACAAGGCGCGCGCGCTGCGGGTTATCGATTGGTTCGTCTCTGTCACGACCGAGCGCCACTACGAGATTCTCGATCGCCAGCTGTTCGACGGCGGATCGATCAGCGGCTTTGTCCAGCAACACGTTCTGCACGCCACCGGCCATGCCGGCCAATCGATCTCACTGCGCGTCTGCATCGTGATCAGGGTGGACGCCAACGGCCTGATCAACCGGATCGACGAATACTTCGACCCAGCGCGCATTGCGCCGCTGCTGGATTAGCTCGAACCAGGACAACGGAGGTGGATGATGACGACTTTGGAAACACTGCTGAATGATGCTGGCCTGGCCGGCGTATGGAACGTCGTCGCGGATCGCTCGACGGTCGGCTTCAAGATCAGGAACATGTGGGGCCTGCTCACCGTCAAGGGCCACTTCACCGATTTCGACGGCGACGGGCAGCTCACCGGTAAGGGCGCGGTCTTCGGCCGGCTCGACATCAAGACCGCGTCGCTGAGCACCGGCATCGGCCGTCGCGACCAGCACCTGTGCTCGGCCGACTTCTTCGACGTCGAGCGCTTCGGAGAGATCAACGTCGTCGTGACGGCGGTGCACCCCACCGAAGGCCCCTCTGCCGATCTTCGGGTCAACTTCACCATCAAGGGCGTCACCGCACCGCTGCCGCTGACCGCGGTAATCACCGAACTCGACGACGGATCGATCCAGATCGCCGGGGAAACCAAGGTGGACCGAGCCCAGTTCGACTTGGGCTGGAACAAGTTCGGCATGATCGGCTCGGCAGCGACCGCGTCGGCGAAACTTGTGTTTGCCCGGTCACCTCAGTAAAACCGGCGCGACCCAGTACGATCTGCACCGTGCCCGCTTCCACCATCACCCTGCGGATCCTCGTCTACAGCAGCAACGTCCAAACCCGTGAACGCGTGAAGCGGGCGCTGGGCAAGCAGCTGGCCCCCGATCTGCCCGAATTGAGCTACGTCGAGGTGGCGACAGGCCCGATGGTGGTCCGCACGATGGATGAGGGCGGCATCGACCTCGCCATCCTGGACGGCGAGGCCAGCCCGACCGGCGGCATGGGCATCGCCAAACAACTCAAGGACGAACTGCAGACCTGCCCACCGCTGGTCGTGCTCACCGGGCGCCGCGACGATGCATGGTTGGCCAACTGGTCGCGTGCCGAGGCCGCGGTGCCCCATCCCCTGGATCCCATCGTGCTGGGCAAGACCGTGCTTGGCCTGTTGCGGGCTCCCGTTCGCTGAGCCGATCGGCACTTCGCGCGGCGGGTAACCGCACTCAGAAAACGGCTGTGATCAGGACGAACAGCTAAGGCCACCGCCGGCTCGGCGACACCTGCCCGGCGCATCGCGGTCGCCGGTATGCCTGCGACGACACCCCCCTATTGGTCGCTGTGGCAGTGCCGTCGCGCAAATTTCCTTTGCTCGCGACAAGCGTGATTACGGACACGTCACGAATGTCCACCCCGGGCAAGCGCGCCGGACTCTACGACGCTATGTTGAACATCACTGTGCCGGACGTCAGACCCAGCCCGTCACAGCAGCCCGGTTACCGCCTGGCCGCCGCAGGCGGCTCGTACGACGGATCATGGAGCGAGTTGAACGTCTACATACCCATCTTGGTGCTAGGGGCGATCGCCGCCGCCTTTGGCGTGGGCTCGGTCGCCATCGCGAGCCTCGCCGGCCCGACGCGCTACAACAAGTCGAAGCTCGAGGCCTACGAGTGTGGGATCGAACCCACCGCGACGCCGGTGGGCGGCCCGCACGGGACGCCAGGGCAGCGGTTTCCGGTGAAGTATTACCTGACCGCAATGCTATTTATCGTCTTCGACATCGAAATCGTGTTCTTGTATCCCTGGGCGGTCAGCTACGACGCACTGGGGACGTTCGCCCTGGTCGAAATGGTCATATTCATGCTCACGGTATTCGTGGCCTACGCCTATGTGTGGCGCCGCGGCGGCCTGACGTGGGATTGAGGTAAGACGTGGGCATAGAAGAACAGTTACCCGGTGGCATCCTGCTGGGGACTGTCGAGAAGATCGCCGGCTATGTCCGCAAGAACTCGCTGTGGCCGGCGACGTTCGGGCTGGCTTGCTGCGCAATCGAGATGATGGCCACCGCGGGGCCGCGCTTCGACATCGCCCGGTTCGGCATGGAGCGATTCTCGGCGACGCCGCGACAGGCCGACCTGATGATCGTGGCCGGGCGGGTCAGCCAGAAGATGGCTCCGGTGTTGCGCCAGATCTACGACCAGATGGCCGAGCCAAAGTGGGTGCTGGCCATGGGCGTATGTGCCTCGTCGGGTGGCATGTTCAACAACTATGCGATCGTGCAGGGCGTCGACCACGTCGTTCCCGTCGACATCTACCTGCCCGGCTGCCCACCGCGCCCGGAGATGCTGTTGCACGCAATCCTCAAGCTGCACGAGAAGATTCAAGAAATGCCCCTCGGCGTCAACCGCGAAGAGGCCGTCACCGAAGCCGAGCAGGCTGCCCTGGGCGTCAAGCCCACCATCGAATTACGTGGACTGTTGCGATGAGCTCGCCTGACCACGACCCGAAGGGGGCGGCCAGCGAGGTCGGGGGATCGCCATCTGACGCCGACGTGGGAGCACCTCTCGCTAGCGGGCGCGAAGTGATCAACGTGCGCCACGGCATGTTCGGTGTCACCGGCACCGGTGACACCTCCGGATACGGCCGGCTGGTGCGCGAGGTGACGCTGCCGGGGAGCAGCCCCCGGCCATACGGCGGCTACTTCGACGCCATCGCCGACGACCTGGCCGAGGCACTCAACGGCGCCGATATCGAATTCGATGATGCGATAGAGAAAGTCGTCGTCGACCGCAACGAACTCACCCTGCACGTCCGCCGGGAGCTGCTGCCGCAGGTGGCCCAACGCCTGCGTGACGAACCGGAATTGCGCTTCGAGCTGTGCCTGGGCGTCAACGGTGTGCACTACCCGCATGAGACCGGCCGGGAGTTGCACGCCGTCTACCCACTGCAGTCGATCACCCATAACCGCAGACTGCGGCTGGAAGTGTCTGCGCCAGACGGTGATCCGCATATCCCCTCGCTGTACGACATCTACCCGACCAACGACTGGCACGAGCGGGAGACATACGACTTCTTCGGGATCATCTTCGACGGCCATCCGTCGCTGACCCGAATCGAGATGCCCGACGATTGGCAGGGGCATCCGCAACGCAAGGACTACCCACTCGGCGGCATCCCGGTCGAATACAAGGGCGCGCAGATACCTCCGCCCGATGAGCGGAGGGGCTACAACTAATGAGCACAACCAAAGAGACCGTGGTGGTCGCCGGGGGCCAGGACTGGGAACAGATCGTCGAAGCGGCCCGGGACGCGGATCCCGGCGAACGCATCGTCGTCAACATGGGCCCTCAGCACCCGTCCACCCACGGCGTGTTGCGGTTGATCCTCGAAATCGAGGGCGAAACGGTAACCGAGGCCCGCTGCGCGATCGGCTACCTGCACACCGGGATCGAGAAGAACCTCGAGTATCGCTACTGGACTCAGGGCGTCACCTTCGTGACCCGGATGGATTACCTGTCACCGTTTTTCAACGAGACCGTGTACTGCCTGGGCGTGGAGAAGCTGCTCGGCATCACCGACGAAATACCGGAGCGCGTCAACGTCATTCGCGTGTTGATGATGGAGCTCAACCGGATTTCGTCGCATCTGGTTGCGCTGGCGACCGGCGGCATGGAGCTCGGCGCCATGACCCCGATGTTCACCGGCTTCAAAGGGCGCGAAATCATCCTCACCCTGTTCGAATCCATTACCGGGTTGCGGATGAACAGCGCCTACATCCGGCCCGGCGGCGTCGCGCAGGATCTGCCACCCGACGCGAAAACCGAGATCTCCGAGGCCCTCAAGAAGTTGCGGGTGGCGCTGCGCGAGATGGGCGATCTGCTCAACGAGAACGCCATCTGGAAGGCCCGCACCGAGGACGTCGGCTACCTGGACCTGGCGGGATGCATGGCGCTGGGCATCACCGGCCCGATCCTGCGCTCCACCGGGCTGCCGCACGACCTGCGCAAGAGCGAACCCTACTGCGGATACGAGAACTACGAGTTTGACGTCATCACCGATGACGGTTGCGATGCCTACGGGCGCTACATCATTCGCGTCAAAGAGATGTGGGAGTCGGTGAAGATCATCGAGCAGTGCCTGGACAAGTTGCAGCCCGGCCCGACCATGGTCGAGGACCGCAAGATCGCCTGGCCCGCGGATTTGAAGGTGGGTCCGGACGGCATGGGTAACTCCCCGGACCACATCGCCAAGATCATGAGCGGTTCGATGGAAGCCCTGATCCATCACTTCAAGTTGGTGACCGAGGGCATCCGGGTTCCGGCGGGCCAGGTCTACGCGGCGGTCGAGTCGCCGCGCGGCGAGCTTGGCGTCCACATGGTCAGCGACGGCGGCACCCGCCCGTATCGGGTGCACTACCGGGATCCTTCCTTCACCAACCTGCAGGCGGTTGCCGCGATGTCCGAAGGCGGAATGGTGGCCGACCTGATCACCGCGGTCGCCAGCATCGACCCCGTCATGGGCGGGGTGGACCGATGACGGGCAGCAGCGGGGAGCGGGTGTTCATCAGGCTCGGTCCGCCGCCGGAAGAACCCAACCAGTTCGTGGTTGACGGTGCGCCGCAGGCCTATCCGCCGGATGTGCGAGCACGGCTGGAGGTCGACGCCAAGGAGATCATCGCCCGTTACCCCAATAAGCGCTCGGCACTATTGCCCTTGCTGCACCTGGTGCAGTCCGAGGACTCCTACCTGACGCCCGCTGGCCTGGAATTCTGCAGCGAGCAGTTGGGGCTGACCGGCGCCGAGGTGTCGGCGGTGGGCAGCTTCTACACCATGTACCGTCGCGGCCCCACCGGCGAATACCTGGTCGGAGTCTGCACCAACACGCTGTGCGCCGTGATGGGCGGCGACGCGATCTTCGCCGACCTCAAAGAACATCTGGGCATCGGCAACGACCAGACCACCGGCGACGGCACCGTCACCCTGCAGCACATCGAGTGCAACGCCGCCTGCGACTTCGCACCGGTGGTGATGGTCAACTGGGAGTTCTACGACAACCAAACATCGGAATCTGCACGCGAACTCGTCGACTCGCTGCGCTCGGGTGAGCCCAAGGCCCCCACTCGCGGGGCGCCGCTGTGCACCTTCCGCCAGACCTCACGCATCCTGGCCGGACTGCCCGACGAGCGCCCGGACGAGGGTCAAGGTGGCGCCGGCGCAGCCACGCTGGCAGGTCTGCGGGTGGCCAAAGAGCAAGGGATGCAGGCCCCGGCTGTTCCGGAATCCGAGCCGGAGAGCCGATCATGACAACCTCTGCGGCCACACCGCTGACCCCGGTCATCAGCAGCTATTGGGATGACCCGCAATCGTGGACGCTGGAAACCTATCAGCGCCACGACGGCTACAAGGCCCTGCAGAAGGCTCTGAAGATGGATCCCGATGCGGTGATTGGAACCGTGAAGGATTCGGGCCTGCGCGGCCGCGGCGGCGCGGGCTTCTCGACCGGCACGAAATGGTCGTTCATTCCGCAGGGCGACACCGGCCCTGCCGCCAAGCCGCATTACCTGGTCGTCAACGCCGACGAGTCGGAACCCGGTACTTGCAAAGATATTCCGCTGATGCTGGCGACACCGCACGTGCTCGTCGAGGGCGTCATCATCGCCGCCTACGCGATCCGCGCCAGCCACGCCTTCATCTACGTGCGCGGCGAGGTGGTTCCGGTGCTGCGCCGGCTGCAAAACGCGGTCGCCGAGGCTTATGCCGCAGGCTTTTTGGGCCACGACATCGGGGGCTCCGGCTTCGACCTGGAACTGGTGGTGCACGCCGGCGCGGGTGCCTACATCTGCGGTGAGGAAACCGCGCTGCTCGATTCCCTGGAGGGACGGCGCGGCCAGCCGCGGCTGCGGCCACCGTTCCCCGCGGTGGCCGGCCTGTATGGCTGCCCCACGGTGATCAACAACGTCGAGACCATCGCCAGCGTGCCGTCGATCATTCTCAACGGCGTCGAGTGGTTCCGGTCCATGGGCAACGAGAAATCGCCTGGCTTCACGCTGTATTCGCTGTCCGGGCACGTCACCAACCCGGGCCAATACGAGGCCCCGCTGGGGATCACGCTGCGCGAGTTGCTCAGCTACGCCGGCGGCGTGCGCGCGGGGCACCGGCTCAAGTTCTGGACGCCCGGCGGCTCGTCGACGCCGCTGCTGACCGACGAGCACCTCGACGTACCGCTGGACTACGAGGGTGTGGGCGCGGCCGGATCGATGCTCGGCACCAAGGCACTGGAAATCTTCGACGAGACCACGTGCGTGGTGCGGGCGGTGCAGCGCTGGACCGACTTCTACCGACACGAATCGTGCGGCAAGTGCACGCCTTGCCGAGAGGGCACCTTCTGGCTCAGCCAGATCTACGAGCGCCTGGAAACCGGCAAGGGCACCGCCGAAGATCTCGACAAGCTGTTGGACATCTCCGACGCCATCCTCGGAAAGTCCTTCTGCGCGTTGGGCGATGGTGCTGCCAGCCCGGTGATGTCGTCGATCCAACACTTCCGCGACGAGTACGTTGCCCACGTCGAGGGAGGCGGATGCCCCTTCGACCCCAAAGACTCCATGTTGACCAGCGAGCGCGACAGCGTGAAAGGGACGACAGCCCCATGACGAGTGCGGCCAAGACCGAAGCCGGCGACGAGGTACGTCCGCCGGACATGGTGACCCTGACGATCGACGGAGCCGAAATCAGCGTCCCCAAGGGAACTCTGGTGATTCGCGCAGCCGAATTGATGGGCATCCAGATCCCGCGGTTCTGCGACCACCCGCTGCTGGATCCGGTCGGCGCATGCCGGCAGTGCCTGGTCGAGGTCGAGGGGCAGCGCAAACCACTGGCGTCGTGTACCACCGTCGCGACCGACGACATGGTGGTGCGCACCCAACTCACCTCGGAGGCCGCCGACAAGGCCCAGCACGGCGTGATGGAGCTGCTGCTGATCAACCATCCGCTGGACTGCCCGATGTGCGACAAGGGCGGCGAATGCCCACTGCAAAACCAGGCAATGTCCAACGGCCGCACCGACTCTCGCTTCGAAGACGTCAAACGCACCTTCGCCAAGCCGATCAACATCTCCTCGCAGGTGCTGCTCGACCGGGAGCGCTGCATCTTGTGCGCCCGCTGCACGCGGTTCTCCGAGCAGATCGCCGGTGACCCGTTTATCGACATGCAAGAGCGGGGCGCCCTGCAGCAGGTCGGGATTTACGCCAACGAGCCGTTCGAGTCCTACTTCTCCGGCAACACCGTGCAGATCTGCCCGGTGGGTGCGCTGACCGGGTCCGCGTACCGCTTCCGGGCCCGCCCATTCGACTTGGTCTCCAGCCCCAGCGTCTGCGAGCACTGCGCGGGTGGATGCGCCGAGCGCACCGACCACCGTCGTGGCAAGGTGCTGCGCCGGCTCGCCGGTGACGACCCCGAAGTCAACGAAGAGTGGAACTGCGACAAGGGCCGGTGGGCTTTCCGGTACACGACCCAGCCCGACGTGATCACCACTCCCCTGATCCGGGACGCCGATGGCGAGCTGGCTCCCGCGTCGTGGTCGCACGCGATCGCCATCGCGATTGCGGGCCTCGAGAAGGCCCGCGGACGAACCGGGGTGCTGGTCGGCGGCCGAGTCACCTGGGAAGACGCCTACGCCTACTCTAAATTTGCCCGAATTGTGTTGGACACCAACGACATTGACTTTCGCGCCCGACCGCACTCGGTCGAGGAAGCCGACTTCCTGGCGGCCCGCGTCGCGGGCAAGCCGCTGACCGTCAGCTATTCCGACCTGGAATCCGCGCCGGTGGTACTGCTGGTCGGCTTCGAACCCGAAGAAGAGGCACCGATCGTCTTCCTGCGGCTGCGCAAGGCGGCCCGCAAGAAGAACGTCCCGGTGTACTCGATCGCTCCGTTCGCCACCCGCGCGCTGGGCAAGATGTTCGGCCGGTTGATCCAGACCGCTCCCGGTGCCGAGCCGTCCACGCTGGACGGATTGGCCACCGGCGAGGTCGCCGATCTGCTGTCGGCACCTGGCGCAGTGATCATGGTGGGTGAACGACTGGCCACGGTGCCGGGCGGCTTGTCCGCCGCGGCCCGGCTTGCCGACGCCACCGGAGCCCGGCTGGCCTGGGTGCCGCGCCGCGCCGGGGAGCGGGGTGCACTGGAAGCCGGTGCGCTGCCAGGGCTGCTGCCCGGCGGGCGTCCGGTCGCCGACGATGCGGCGCGCGCGCAGGTCGCCGCGGGCTGGAGCGTTGACGAGCTGCCGACCACGCCCGGCCGTGACGTCGACGGCATTCTGGCCGCCGCCACCGACGGGACGCTGGGCGCCCTGCTGGTCGGCGGGATCGAACCCGCCGACTTCGCCGACCCGGATGTGGTGCTGGCCGCACTGGATGCCGCCAACTTCGTGATCAGCCTGGAGCTGAGGCACAGCGAGGTCACCGAGCGCGCCGACGTGGTGTTCCCCGTTGCGCCCACCACGCAGAAGGCGGGCGCATTCATCAACTGGGAGGGCCGGTTCCGGCCATTCGAGCCGGCGTTGCACGGCAGCACCCAACAGGCAAGCCAGTCGGATCACCTGGTGCTCGACGCGCTGGCCGACGAAATGGGTGTCTATCTCGGGATGGGCAGCGTCCAACCGGCCCGCGAGGAAATGTCGGCTCTGGGAATCTGGGACGGCGATTACGCGCCGGCCCCCACGGTCGCGGCCACCGAGCCCGCCCAGCCCGGCGCGGGAGAGGCGGTGTTGGCCGGGTGGCGGATGCTGCTCGACAACGGCCGCTTGCAAGACGGCGAACCGCATCTGGCCGGAACCGCACATCCGGTCGTCGCACGGCTGTCGGCCGATACGGCGACCGAGATCGGGGCCGCTGACGGCGACACCGTCACCGTCAGCACATCCAAAGGCTCAATCACCTTGCCGCTGGTCATCACTGACATCCCCGATCGGGTGGTGTGGCTTCCGCTGAACTCGCCGGGATCGGCGGTGCAGCGTCAGCTGGGCGTGACAACGGGCAGCGTCGTGAAGATCGGAGTGGGCAAATGAGCGCCTTCGGACACGACCCCTGGTGGCTGGTGCTGGGCAAGGCGCTCGCCATCTTTGTGTTCCTCATGCTGAACGTGCTGGTCGCGATCCTGCTCGAACGCAAGATTCTCGGCTGGATGCAGCTGCGGCCCGGCCCCAACCGGGCGGGTCCGTGGGGCGTCCTGCAGAGCCTGGCCGACGGAATCAAGCTGGCCCTCAAGGAGAGCATCACGCCCGGCGGCGTCGACAAGTTCGTTTACTTTGCGGCGCCGGTCTTTTCGGTCATTCCGGCGTTCACCGCATTCGCGTTCATCCCGTTCGGCCCCGAGGTCTCGGTGTTCGGACACCGCACGCCCCTGCAGCTGACCGATCTGCCGGTCGCGGTGCTGTTCATCCTGGGGCTGTCGGCGATCGGGGTGTACGGAATCGTGCTGGGCGGTTGGGCGTCGGGATCGACCTACCCGCTGCTGGGCGGCGTGCGGTCGACGGCCCAGGTCATCTCCTACGAGGTCGCGATGGGGCTGTCGTTCGCGGCGGTATTCCTCTACGCCGGCACGATGTCGACCTCCGAGATCATCGCCGCGCAGGACCGGGTCTGGTACGTGTTCCTGCTGGCGCCGTCATTCGTGATCTACCTCATCTCGATGGTCGGCGAGACCAACCGGGCGCCGTTCGACTTGCCCGAGGCCGAGGGTGAGCTGGTCGCCGGATTCCACACCGAGTACTCCTCGCTGAAGTTCGCGATGTTCATGCTCGCCGAGTACGTCAACATGTTCACGGTTTCGTCACTGGCCTCGACGATGTTCTTCGGCGGGTGGCATGCCCCGTGGCCGCTGAACATGTGGGAAGGGGCCAACCACGGCTGGTGGCCGCTGCTCTGGTTCACCGCCAAGATGTGGACCTTCCTGTTCATCTACTTCTGGCTGCGCGCCAGCCTGCCACGGCTGCGCTACGACCAGTTCATGGCGCTGGGCTGGAAATTGCTGATCCCGGCATCGCTGGTGTGGGTGTTGATCGCCGGTGTCATCCGCACGGCGCGTAACCAGGGTTACGCACACTGGACCCCGATTCTGGTCGTCAGCAGCCTCGTCTTTGCCGTGGCAATCGTGGCGCTGTTGCGAAAACCGTTCGCCGCGCCCAGTATTCGCGCACTGGAGCGACAGCTCCGCAAGCAGCGCAAGGAAAGCCCCGGCCTGACGAGCATTGAGCCGGTATTCCCCACACCGCCGCTGCCGAAGGCGCTGACTCGTGCGCAGCCGGTCGGCGCCAGTAAGGAGAACGCGCATGGGTAAATTCCTGGACGGGGTCGCAGGATTCGGTGTGACGTTCGGGTCGATGTTCAAAAAGAACATCACCGAGGGATATCCGGAAAAGCCCGGCCCGGTGAAACCGCGCTACCACGGACGGCATCAACTCAACCGGTATCCGGACGGGCTGGAGAAGTGCATCGGCTGCGAGTTGTGCGCCTGGGCCTGCCCGGCCGACGCGATCTATGTCGAGGGCGCCGACAACACCGACGAGGCAAGGTTTTCCCCGGGCGAACGCTACGGCCGGGTCTATCAGATCAACTATCTGCGCTGCATCGGCTGCGGCCTGTGCATCGAGGCCTGTCCCACCCGGGCGTTGACGATGACCAACGACTACGAGATGGCCGACGACAACCGGGCCGACCTGATCTACGAAAAGGACCGGCTGCTGGCGCCGCTGCTGCAAAATATGCTCGCGCCGCCGCACCCGAGGGCCGAAGGCGCCACCGATAGGGACTACTACCAGGGCAACGTGACCGCAGATGGCCTGCGGCAGGGACAAATTGCCGGGGAGACCCGGTGACCGCTGCAACGGGCCACTGGCTCGCCACCAATGTGGCGAGCGAAGCCATCGTTCGCACTTCGACCGGTGAAGCGGTGACGTTCTGGGTGCTGGGCGTGCTTGCGGTGGTCGGCGCCCTCGGGGTGGTGCTGGCCGTCAACGCCGTGTACTCGGCGCTGTTCCTGGCGATGACGATGATCATCCTTGCGGTGTTCTACATGGTCCAGGACGCACTGTTTTTGGGTGTGGTTCAGGTCGTGGTCTACACCGGCGCCGTCATGATGCTGTTCTTGTTCGTGCTGATGCTGATCGGCGTCGACTCCGCGGAATCGCTGAAGGAAACGCTGCGCGGACAGCGCGTGGCCGCGTTGATCAGCGGCCTCGGGTTCGGCGTTCTGCTGATCGCCGCCATCGGCAACGTGTCGACCGGCGGCTTCGCCGGGTTGACCACCGCCAACGCCGAAGGAAACGTCGAAGGCCTGGCGGCACTGATCTTTTCGCGCTACCTGTGGGCCTTCGAGCTCACCAGCGCCCTGCTGATCACCGCGGCGGTCGGGGCGATGATCCTGGCGCACCGGGAACGGTTCGAGCGCCGCAAGACGCAACGCGAACTCTCCCAGGAGCGCTTCCTGCCCGGTGGACATCCCACCCCGATGCCCAACCCGGGTATCTACGCACGCCACAACGCGGTCGACGTGGCGGCGCTGCTCCCAGACGGCTCGTACTCGGAATTGTCGGTCTCCCGCATCCTGCGCATGCGCGACGCCGACGGCAAAGCGATTCCCTCCCCCGAAACCGACCCCGCGATTGTTCGAGGCGGCACCTCATGAATCCGGCCAACTACCTTTATCTTTCGGCATTGCTCTTCACCATCGGAGCCTCAGGCGTGCTGCTGCGCCGCAACGCCATCGTGATGTTCATGTGCGTCGAGCTGATGCTCAACGCGGTCAACCTGGCGTTCGTCACGTTCGCGCGCATGCACGGCCACCTGGACGGCCAGATGATCGCTTTCTTCACGATGGTGGTGGCCGCCTGCGAGGTCGTCATCGGCCTGGCCATCATCATGACGATTTTCCGAGCCCGTAAATCGGCGTCCGTCGACGACGCGAACCTACTCAAAGGCTGAGTACGCCACGATGACTCATTACACCTGGCTGCTTGTGGCACTGCCACTGGCAGGAGCCGCCATCCTGCTCTTCGGCGGCCGGCGGACCGACCCGTGGGGCCACTGGCTGGGCACCCTCGCGGCCCTTGGGGCGTTCGCGGTGGGCTCGACACTGCTCGCCGATCTGCTCGCGCGGCCCGGCGACGACCGTGCCATCCACCAGAAGCTGTTCACCTGGATTCCAGTCAATTCGTTCCAGGTCGACTTCGGGTTGCAGATCGACCAGCTGTCCATCAGCTTCGTGCTGCTGATCACCGGTGTCGGGTCGCTGATCCACATCTACTCGGTCGCTTACATGGCCGAGGACACGGACCGGCGCCGGTTTTTCGGCTACCTCAACCTGTTCTTGGCCTCGATGCTGTTGCTCGTCATCGCCGATAACTTCCTGCTGCTCTACGTCGGCTGGGAAGGCGTCGGCCTGGCGTCCTACCTGCTGATCGGGTTCTGGTACCACAAGCCGTCGGCGGCCACCGCCGCCAAGAAGGCGTTCGTGATGAACCGCGTCGGCGACGCCGGCCTGGCGCTGGGCATGTTCTTGATGTTCAGCACGTTCGGAACCCTTTCGTATGCAGGCGTGTTCGCCGGCGCACCGTCCGCCTCGCACGGCGCCCTGACGGCGATGGGGCTACTGCTGCTGCTGGGAGCCTGCGCCAAGTCCGCCCAGGTTCCGCTACAGGCCTGGTTGGGTGACGCCATGGAGGGCCCCACCCCGGTGTCCGCGCTGATCCACGCCGCCACCATGGTGACCGCAGGTGTGTACCTGATCGTGCGGTCCAACCCGCTGTACAACCTGGCGCCGCACGCCCAGCTGGCCGTGGTCATCGTCGGTACTGTCACGCTCCTGTTCGGCGCGTACATCGGCTGCGCCAAGGACGACATCAAACGCGCGCTGGCGGCGTCGACGATGAGCCAGATCGGCTACATGGTGCTGGCCGCCGGGCTCGGCCCGGCCGGCTACGCCTTCGCGATCATGCACCTGCTCACCCACGGCTTCTTCAAGGCCGGACTGTTCCTCGGTTCGGGCTCGATCATTCACGCGATGCACGAAGAACAGGACATGCGCCGCTACGGCGGCCTGCGCAAGGCGCTGCCGATCACTTTCGTCACCTTCGGGTTGGGGTATTTCGCCATCATCGGCGTGTTCCCGTTCGCGGGCTACTTCTCCAAGGACGCCATCATCGAGGCCGCCCTGGGCAGCGGCGGCGTCCAGGGTTACGTGACGGGCGGCGCCGCACTGCTGGGTGCCGGCGTCACCGCGTTCTACATGACGCGGGTGATGCTGATGACCTTCTTCGGCGAAAAGCGTTGGGCCCCGGGCACTCATCCGCACGAGGCGCCGGCGCTGATGACGGGCCCGCTGATCGTGCTGGCGTTCGGCTCGGTGTTCTCCGGTGGCCTGTTCGCCGTCGGCGGCACCCTGAAGAACTGGCTCGAGCCCGTCGTCGGCGCACACGAGGAAAGCCATCCCGCGCTGCCGCCGTTGGCGGTCTCCGGCGTGGCCTTGGCCGTTGTCGCGGTCGGCGTGGTGGTGGCCTATCGGATGTATGGCGGCAAGGCGGAAATCCCAAGGGTGGCCCCCGCAGCCGTCTCGGCGCTGACGACGGCCGGGCGCAGAGACCTCTACGGCGACGCCTTCAACGAGGAGGTTTTCATGCGCCCTGGCGCGCAATTGACCGAAGCGCTGGTCGAATTCGACGACGCGGGAGTCGACGGCTCGGTCAACGCGCTGGCCGCGGGGGTGGGCCGGCTCTCGAACCGCCTGCGGGGGTTGCAAACCGGCTACGCCCGCTCGTATGCGCTCTCGATGCTGGCGGGCGCGGCACTGGTTGTCGCGGCGATCCTGGCGGTGCGGACGTGGTGACCTCGAACGTGCCCTGGCTGAGCGTGCTGTGGCTGGTGCCGCTGGCGGGTTCGGTGCTGATCATCCTGCTGCCCCCCAGCCTGCGTCAGGTCGCCAAGTGGACCGGCGTGATCGTCAGCGTCGCGACACTGGCCGTGGCGCTCGTCATCGCGGCCGGCTTCAAGACCGGCGGGGCGCCCTACCAATTCCTCGAAAACCATCCCTGGATACCGGCTTTCGGCGCCGGGTACAACCTGGGCGTCGACGGCATCGCCGTTGTGCTGGTGCTGCTGACCGCGATCCTCATCCCGCTGCTGCTGATCGCAGGCTGGAACGACGGCGGCCAAGGCGCCCGGGGCGTGCACGCCTACGTCGCGCTGACACTGGCCATCGAGTCGATGGTGCTGATCTCGGTGGTCGCCCTCGACGTGTTGCTGTTCTACGTGTTCTTCGAGGCAATGCTCATCCCGATGTACTTCCTCATCGGCGGTTTCGGCAAGGGCGCCAACAGGTCACGCGCCGCGGTGAAGTTCTTGCTGTACAACCTGTTCGGCGGCCTGATCATGCTGGCCGCGGTAATCGGGCTCTATGTGGTGACCGCACAGCACGGTTCGGGCACCTTCGACTTCCGGGAGATCGTGACGGGCATCTCCTCGGGCCGCTTTGCCGGCGTGGACCCCGCGGTGTTCAAGGCGCTGTTCTTGGGCTTCATGTTCGCGTTCGCCGTCAAGGCGCCGCTCTGGCCGTTGCACCGCTGGCTGCCCGATGCCTGCGTCGAGGCCACCCCGGCGACCGCTGTCCTGATCACCGCGGTGATGGACAAGGTGGGCACCTTCGGCATGCTGCGCTACTGCCTGCAGCTGTTTCCTGATCCGTCAACGTATTTCCGTCCGTTCATCGTGACGTTGGCCATCGTCGGGGTGATCTACGGCGCGGTCGTCGCGATCGGCCAAAAGGACATGATGCGCCTGATCGCCTACACGTCGATCTCCCACTTCGGGTTCATCATCGCGGGCATCTTCGTCATGACCAGCCAGGGACAGAGCGGCTCGACGCTCTACATGCTCAACCACGGCCTGTCCACCGCGGCGGTATTCCTGATCGCGGGATTCCTGGTGACACGGCGCGGCAGCCGGTTGATCGCGGACTTCGGCGGTGTCCAGAAGGTGGCTCCCGTCCTGGCCGGCACGTTCCTGGTGTCCTCCATGGCCACCCTGTCACTGCCCGGCCTCGCGCCCTTCGTCAGCGAATTCCTGGTTCTGGTGGGCACTTTCAACCGGTACTGGCTGGCCGCCGCATTCGGGTCGACCGCGTTGGTCCTCGCGGCGATTTACATGCTGTGGCTGTACCAGCGGGTGATGACGGGCCCGGTGGCCGAAGGCAACGATCGCATCAGCGATCTGAAGGCGCGCGAACTGATTGTCGTCGCGCCGTTGATCGCGCTGCTCTTCGTTCTCGGGGTCTACCCCAAGCCGGTGCTCGACATCATCAACCCCGCCGTCGACCACACCATGATCACCATCGGCCAGCATGATCCCGCGCCGACCGTGCCGCCGGGTGCCGGCATACCCCGGACAGCCGAAGGAGCCCACCGATGACGCTCCCCACCCCCAGCATCGAGTACTTCCTGCTGTGCCCCATGCTCATCGTCTTTTCCGTCGCTGTCGTGGGCGTGCTGGTCGAAGCCTTCGTGCCCAGGCGAATTCGCTACGTCACGCAGGTGACGCTCTCGCTCGGTGGTTTGATCGCGGCATTCGTCGCGGTCATCGCAGTGAGCCGCTCGCTTCCCGCCTCAGGCCGCAGCGCGGTGTTGGGCGCCGTGGCCATTGACCGGCCGGCCCTGTATCTGCAGGGCACCGTGGTGTTGGTCGCCGTGCTGGCAGTCATCTTCATGGCCGAACGCACGCATGCCACGACGGACAGCAAGATAGCCGTCGCGGCGGGAGCTGCGGGGCTGGATTCCTTTACGCCGCAGGCGTCCGCGGTCCCCGACAGCGGAGCCGAGCGCGAGGCCGAGCGGGCCGGAGCGGCCCAGACGGAGCTGTTCCCGCTGGCGCTGCTGTCGGTCGGCGGGATGATGGTGTTCCCGGCATCCAACGACCTGTTGACGATGTTCGTGGCACTGGAAGTGCTGTCGCTGCCGCTGTACCTGATGTGCGGCCTGGCCCGTCATCGGCGACTGCAGTCACAGGAATCGGCGATGAAGTACTTCCTGCTGGGCGCCTTCTCCTCGGCGTTCTTCCTCTACGGCGTCGCCCTGATCTACGGCGCGACCGGCACGCTGCTGCTGCCCGGCATCCGGGATGCACTTGCGGCCCATGGCGATAGCTCGATGGCGTTGGTCGGTGTGGCGCTGCTCTCGGTCGGCCTGTTGTTCAAGGTCGGCGCGGTCCCCTTCCACTCCTGGATTCCCGACGTGTACCAGGGTGCGCCCACACCGATCACCGGGTTTATGGCGGCAGCCACCAAGGTCGCGGCGTTCGGAGCGCTGCTCCGCGTGGTCTACGTCGCGCTGCCCCCGCTGCACGATCAGTGGCGCCCGGTGCTGTGGGCGATTTCGATCCTGACCATGGCGGTCGGCACCATCACCGCGGTGAACCAGAGCGATGTCAAGCGGATGCTGGCCTACTCGTCGGTCGCGCACGTCGGTTTCATCCTCACCGGTGTGATCGCCGACAACCCGGCGGGTCTCGCCGCTACCTTGTTCTATCTCGTCGCCTACAGCTTCAGCACGGTCGGAGCGTTCGCGATCGTCGGTCTGATCCGCAACAGTGACGGCGTCGAGGATGCCGACGTGTCCCATTGGGCCGGGCTCGGGCAGCGCTCTCCCATTGTCGGCGTGATGCTTTCGATGTTTTTGCTGGCCTTCGCCGGCATCCCCTTGACCAGTGGCTTCATCAGCAAGCTCACGGTGTTCAAGGCCGCCGCCCAGGGCGGTGCGGTGCCCCTGGTGATCATCGGTGTGATCGCGAGCGGGATCGCCGCCTACTTCTACGTGCGGGTGATCGTGTCGATGTTCTTCAACGAGCCGACCGGGAACACCCCGCAGGTGATCGAGCCGGGCATCTTGAGCAAGATCGCCATCGCGGTGTGCGCCGCCGCTACCGTGGCGCTGGGGATCTTCCCGCAACCGCTGCTCGACCTGGCCGACCACGCCGCCCAGCTGCTGCACTAGTTCAAGAACGGGCGCGTCGCCACGACGTAGATCGCCAGCACGCCCAGCGGCGCCACCAGCGGCAGCCACGGCACCTGCACCGGAAACGACGTCGCGACCAGCCCGACGAAGCTAAATCCCAGGGCGGCAACGATTGTCGGCCAGCTTCCCGCGACGGCCACCGCGCGCGGCCCGACCGCGTGGCGGCACACCAGGTAGGCCGCAGCAGACAATCCGGACACGGCGGCGAGCGGATGCGGCGTGGCGCCCAGCACGATCGTGGCTACCGTCAACAGCACGGCAGCCGTTGCGGCGGGCCGCAACACGATCCCCGCGCCCACCGCGGTGGCGGCCAGTCCGGCTGCGGCAACCGCCTGCCCGTGCGTGCCGACGGCCGCCGATCCGGCCATCAGCAGCCCGAATATTGTTGCCAACAATTGAATACCGGCGATGGATCGCATGGCTACCCCCTCATCCGTGCCCGCACCCGATGCCGGCGGTTGGGCACCAGATCCATGGATTGCTCGAGGCCGCGACCGGCGTCCCAGGAGACGATGTCGACACCGATGGTGGCCATATCGCGATACATGCCGGCGCGCTGCAGCACCCAAAGCCGTTCGACCAGAGGATCCTTCTCCCCTTCGAATGGGAGGCGATCGAGGATGTCGACGGCCACCACGACGTGACCGCGTTTGCGCAAGTTGATCAGCGCCAGGGCGAACTCGGTGTCGAGCAATGTGGAGAAGGCGATCACAATGGCGCCGGTGGGGACGGCCGCGCGCGGCGCCAGTGTGCCCGTTGTGTTTTCGAATCGGTCGCCGGCACCGAGCACGGTGTCGAGCACACGATAGAACTGGCGCTGACCGATGTCGGCACCGAGCCAGCGGGGGTGGTTGTCGCCCAGCGCGACGATGCCGGCGCGGTCACCGTGACGTAATGCGGTCTGCACCACCTGAGCCGCGCCGCGCACCACGCGCGCGGTGGCCTCGGTCGCCGGGCCCGCCGGCTGCCGGTAGGCGTCGATGAGAACCACCACGTCCGCCGCTCGGTCGGTCAGCCGCTGTGTCACGTGCAACTGCCCGCGACGGGCGCTCACCGGCCAATTGACCGCTCGCAGTTGGTCACCGGGCACGAACGGGCGAATGTCGGCGTACTCGACACCCGGACCGGTATGCCGGGTCAGGTGCGCGCCGAGGCGATCGAGCAGCTCGGTCTGCGGGATCGGCGTGGTTTGCGGGGGTGTCAGCGGAAACACGATGACCTCGGCGGCGTCGACGGTGGCGGTGCCCGCCAGCAGACCACCGCGGGCAATCACGTCGACCCGGACCTGGATGAAGTAGCGGCCCCAGCGTTGTGCCGATGCCGCAACCGTTTTCGCGTGCCGCGAATCCGCTTCGCGGACTTCGAGGCGCATGCCCTCGATGGCGGGAACCGTGAGTTCGACCGCCGAGGCCGAACCGGGTCCCCGCTCCTCCGTTGCCCACACGCGCAGCCGGGCCTGCTCGTCTTCGAAGCAGCGCTGCGATGCGGGCTCGGCGTGCACGTGGATGGTGGGCACCGGGCGCTGCCAGCTGATCGAGCAGAGCACCCCGAGCAGCGGCGCCACGAACGCGATGAGCTCCCAGCGCGCGCCGATCACGGCGACGGCCAGCGCAACTCCGGCGCAGGTCGCGACGGCTCGCGTCAGTTTCGATGCGCGCCAGCGGAAGTCGATGTCGTCAATCACGGCGCGCTCATTGGGTTTCCCCGTGTCCCCCGCTTGTTCGCGGCACCGGCAAGCGCCGCAACAGTTCTCCGACGACGTCAGCGCCCTGAATCTTGCGCACCCACATCTCCGGTCGCAGGGTGATCCGGTGTGAGACCGCGGGGATCGCGAGCGCCTTGACGTCTTCGGGGATCACATAGTCGCGTCCAAGCAGCAACGCGCGGGCACGCGCGAGCTGAACCAAATCGAGCTCGGCGCGCGGGCTGGCGCCGACCGCGACCTGGGGATGACGCCGGGTAGCGGTGGCCAGCGACACCACATAGTGCAGCACATCTTCGTGCACCGTCACCTGCTCGACCGATTCGCGCATGGCCAGTAGATCGTGAGCGTCGACCACTTGATTGACGGTCGGCTCTGCCGAACCGCGCTCTAGACGCCGGCGCAGCATCGAGGTCTCGTCGCTCTCGGAGAGATAGCGCAGTTCCAGCCGGATCGCGAACCGGTCCAGCTGCGCCTCCGGCAGCGGGTAGGTGCCCTCGTACTCGATCGGATTGTCGGTCGCCAGAACGACGAAGGGCGCGGGTAGCTTGTGGGTTTCGCCGTCGATGCTGACTTGGCCTTCGGCCATCGCCTCGAGCAGCGCCGCCTGCGTCTTGGGCGGGGTGCGGTTGATCTCATCGGCGAGCAGCAGGTTGGTGAAGATGGGCCCGCTACGGAATGCGAAACGACCCGATTGCATGTCGTAGATCGTCGAGCCGAGCAGGTCGGCCGGCAGCAGGTCCGGGGTGAACTGGACGCGGGTGAATCGAAGTCCCAGCGCGGCGGCAAACGATCTCGCGATCAGCGTCTTGCCCAAGCCGGGGAGATCCTCGATGAGGACGTGGCCGCGCGCGAGCACCGCGGTGAGGATGAGCGTGAGGGCCGCGCGCTTTCCCACGACCACGTGTTCGATTTCGTCGAGCACGGCCTCGCAATGCGCGGTGGTCGTCGCAGCCGGCATCGTCGCTCCGCTCGTCATACCTGCTCCAACTTTCGTAGGATCTCTTCGAATGCCGCACGCCCGGGACCGGGCTGACCGTCCCTGATACGCCTAATGTTGTTGGGATTCACCCACTCCCATAGTTCGGCCCCGAACAGCATGTGGCCGCATGCGTTAAATGCCACCGGATCCTTGGCTTGACTTTGGCCGGTCGCGATTTCGTATCGACGCGCGAGCATCGGGCGCAGATGCCGGTCCCAGTCCGCCCGGGTGGACTCCGACCACCGAATCGTCGTCTCGGTGGTGGCAAGCCAGCGACGCAACAAATTTCCCGCATCGTCGGGGGCCAGCTCGTCTTCGGCCTGTCTGTCGTCTCCCAGGATGCGCCGGATGTTGAGCAACACCAACGCCAGGGCGAGACCCGACGCGGCCACCACGAACCGTCGATCGTGCACGATCAACACCAGCAGCTCGACCCCGATGATGAGGAAAACTCCCAGGGCGATCAGCCTTGTCATACCGGACTCCGCAGCTCGGCGAGGACAAGCCCAAGCACTTCTACCGCCAGCGCGCGATGTCCCTCGCTCATCACGTGCGGGCTGAACCGCGCCTCTTCGAACAGGTTCACCAACTGAACGGCGTTATCGGCTTGCAGCGCATGGCTTTCGACGGCGCGGGCCAGCACCTCGGTCGGAGTGTCGAACTCTTGGGGTACGGCCCCTGGAACATTCGCCAGCTCGCGTTCCATCGCCGCGTAGCAGGCGATGATCGCCTCGCGCGGTTCGCGATTGAAGTCGGTCATCTCGGCCAATCCGAGTTCGGCTGCGCGGGCCAGAGAATCCGAGCGCCTTACCGGCGCAGCGGATTCCGCATCATCGCCGGTGAGGGCTGCCAATGTTGTGCCGCGCCAGCGCCGCCGGGAATTGATGAGCGCCGCCGCGATGATCAGCAGCATGGTCGGGATCGCACTGGCCAGCAGGATTCCGTACATGTCGTCGTTGTCTCGCGGACGCCGCGGTTGCGGCGGCGGGGCGGTGCCGTGCGGTGGCGGGGCGGCGCCGGTATCCGCCGCGCCTTGAGATCCAGTGGCGTTGTGCGGCAGCGCGAATCGGGCCAGCAGCATCGCGATCAGTAGCCACGCGATGATCACGCCGAGCCCAATCAACAGCACCCGCCAACTGGGCCGGCCCTTGCCGGTGCCGAGCATGTCGGAGAGATCCGTGTTCTTTGGTGCTGCCGTGCGCGGATCTCGTAATCGCGCGATGACGGCGACCGCGAGCAACGTCAGCGTCGCACTCAGGGCAACAACGACGAACACCAGGGCCGCGCGGCTACTGCCCGTCTCGGCGTGCGCCACCCGGTCGCGAGCCGGCAGATATCCGCGCAAGGCGGTTGCGACGACGATCAACAGCACGATGAGGGCCACAATGCGGCCCGTCGGCTTGTCGGGCATTTGGTACACCACTCAACGGGTTACCTGTTGGCTGTTGCGGCACAGGCTTGTTTCATACTTGCACGCCGGGCGCGCGAATTGCTAGGCCGGCGTGAACGGCCGGAAGCTGCCGTCGAGCACCTCGCTGTGGCCGATCGTGCGGCCGGTGACCACGTTTGGATCCACCAGCGCCAGCTGCACTGCCGCCCGGGCGAATTCGTCTTCCGAGGCGGTGTCGCCGAAGTCGGTCGCGTAGTAGGACAGGCCCGGCGTCATGATGGGCTTGGACGGCGACAGCGCATTGACGGCGACGTGGTGGCCGGCCAGATCGAACGCCGCACATTGCGTCAGATGCTCGAGCGCCGCCTTGGATCCGCCGTAGCCGGGCAGCACGCCGCCGCCGCGGTCCGGGTAGGGACCGTCGCCGGGTATCCGGGACGCCACCGACGTGATGTTGACGATGGACCCGGCGCCCGCCTCGATCATGTCCGGACACACCAGTTGCATCAGCTCGTAGGCCGCGAACACCGCGATCTCGAAGTGTCGCCGATAGGCGTGCAGCGGGATGCTGACGAAGCCGGGCCAGCCGGGTTTGGCGGCTCCCGATGGACCCTTGGCTGGCTTTGCGCGCTCCTGCGCACCCGGTACCGGCGGGCGCCCGGGCGCGGTGAAGGCCGCGTTGTTGATCAGAATTGTGATGGGCCCCAGCGCTTCTCGAGCCTCGCTCACCAACCCGGCAATGTCGTCGCGGTCGGTCAGATCGGCGCGGACGGCGACCGCGCGCCCGCCCGCCGCCTCGATGTCGGCGACGGTCTCACCGATGGTCCCGGGCAACCGGTCATCCCACACCTGCTCGGTCCGGCCGGCAACGGCCACCGCCGCGCCCTCGGCGGCGAGTGCGAGCGCGATGGCCCGGCCCAGACCGCGGCTACCGCCGGTGACGATGGCGGCCCGGCCCGCGAGTCGTAGCGTCACCGCGTCACCCCGTGCACGATGATGGCGGTGGTCTGGTCCACCCACGCGTCATCCAGCTCTTCGGTAGGCCGTAGCAGCATTCGAAGCATCGTCGCTCCCCCAATCAACTCGATCAGGCGGTCCGGGTCCACATCAGGATGCGCCTCACCCCGATCGACCGCTTCACGCAGTCGCACCTGGACCGCGGTGAACAGGTCGGTGAAGCGCGCCATCACCCGGGCGTTGAGATCGGGATCGGCGTTCATATCCGCGACCAGACCCGGCAACGCCGCCCGCACCACCGGCGTCGTGAAGACATCGCGCGCGGCCGCGATCATCATCCGCAGATCATTGGCGATGTCGCCGGCCGGGGCCTGCAGCGCGCTCGGCGCGGTGGGAAACGCCGCTTCGTGCACCAATTCGGCCTTGCTCGACCAGCGCCGGTACAGCGCGGACTTCGTGGTGCCGGCCCGTTCGGCAACCGCCGCCAGGCTCAGGCTGGAATAGCCGATTTCCACAAGCAGTTCCGCGGTCGCCGATAGGATGGCCGAGTCGATGCGCGGGTCCCTGGGGCGGCCGGCACCGGGGCCCTTGTCAAGGTCGGACGGGTCTGCTTTCATAACGCTACCTACCGTATCGTAATTGCCACGCATAAGTCTCAAAGAATGGAGGCCCCCGTGGCCCCTGAACCCGCCGTCGACAACGTCGACCACCTGCAGCGCTCCAGCCGAGACGTCACGACCCTGCCCGCGGTGATGTCGAAATGGCTGTCGACCGTGCTGCCCGACGGCGCCACGCCCGAAGTCACCGTCGAAAGCGGCGTCGACTCGACGGGCATGTCGTCGGAGACCA
The DNA here is from genome assembly GCF_900157365.1 of Mycobacterium numidiamassiliense. Classification (GTDB taxonomy): domain Bacteria; phylum Actinomycetota; class Actinomycetes; order Mycobacteriales; family Mycobacteriaceae; genus Mycobacterium; species Mycobacterium numidiamassiliense. The sequence continues at coordinate 451,298 of NZ_FUEZ01000003.1, forward strand.
TCATCTTGACCGCCCGCTGGCAAGAAGACGGGGCACCCGTCGAGCAGAAGCTCGTGACGCGGGTCGCGCCGGCCCCCGAAGACGTGCAGGTCTTCCCGACCTATCGCCTCGACCACCAATTCGAGGTGATCAAGAAGGTCGGCGAAATCACCGACGTCCCGGTCCCGCCGGTGCGCTGGCTCGAACCCACCGGCGATGTCTTGGGCACACCGTTTTTCGTCATGGACTACGTCGACGGCGTGGTACCGCCCGACGTCATGCCCTACACCTTCGGCAACAACTGGTTCGCCGACGCGCCCGTCGAACGTCAGCGCGAACTGCAGGACAGCACCGTCGAAGTGCTGGCCAAGCTGCATTCGATTCCCAATGCGGAGAAGACATTCGGGTTCCTGACCGAGGGCCAAGACGGAGACACCGCGCTGCACAAGCACTTCAACTGGGTGCGGTCCTGGTACGACTTCGCGGTGCCCGACATCGGCCCATCGCCGCTGCTGGAACGAACATTCCAGTGGCTGAACGACAACTGGCCAACCGAGATCGCCGCGCGCGAACCGGTGCTGCTGTGGGGCGACTCCCGGGTGGGCAACGTGTTGTATCGCGACTTCCGGCCGATCGCGGTGCTGGACTGGGAGATGGTGGCACTGGGGCCGCGTGAGCTCGACGTGGCGTGGATGATTCACGCGCACATGGTTTTCGAGGAACTCACCAAACTCGCCGGGCTGCCGGGCCTGCCCGAGGTGATGCGCGAGGAAGACGTGCGCGCAACCTATCAGCGGCTCACCGGTGTCGACGTGGGCGACCTGAACTGGTTCTACGTCTACTCCGGCGTCATGTGGGCGTGTGTCTTCATGCGCACCGGTGCCCGGCGGGTGCACTTCGGCGAAATCGAGAAGCCTGACGATGTGGAGTCGCTGTTCTACCACGCCGGGTTGTTGAAACGTCTTATCGGAGAGGATCAATAATGCTCGGACCGCTCGACGAGTATCCGGTACATCAGATTCCGCAGCCGATCGCCTGGCCGGGTTCCTCGGACCGCAACTTCTACGATCGTTCCTACTACAACGCTCACGACCGCACCGGAAGCATCTTCGTGATCAGCGGGATCGGCTACTACCCCAACCTGGGGGTCAAGGACGCATTCTTCCTGATCAGGCGCGGGGACACGCAGACGGCGGTGCACGTTTCGGACGCGATCGATCACGACCGGCTCAACCAGCACGTCAACGGCTACCGGATCGAGGTCGTCGAGCCACTGCACAAACTGCGCTTGATCCTCGACGAAACCGAAGGCGTCGCAGCCGATCTCACCTGGGAAGGGCTGTTTCCGGTCGTCCAGGAACAGCGGCACATCCTGCGGGCCGGCAACCGGGTCACGTTGGACGCGCAGCGTTTCGCGCAACTCGGCAGCTGGAGCGGACACATCGCCATCGACGGCGAGGACATCGCGGTCGACCCCGCCACCTGGCTCGGCAGCCGCGACCGATCGTGGGGCATCCGGCCGATCGGGGAGGCCGAGCCGGCGGGCCGGCCCGCCGACCCGCCCTTTGAGGGCATGTGGTGGCTCTACGTGCCGATGGCGTTCGAGGACTTCGCGATCGTGCTGATCATTCAGGAGGAGCCCAACGGTTTCCGCTCGCTCAACGACTGCACACGGATATGGCGCGACGGCCGCGTCGAGCAGCTCGGCTGGCCGCGGGTCAAGATCCACTACCGCTCCGGCACCCGCATCCCGACCGGCGCGACGATCGACGCGACCACCCCCGACGGCACCCCGGTTCACTTCGACGTCGAGTCCAAACTCCCGGTCCCCATCCACGTCGGCGGCGGCTACGGCGGCGACTCCGATTGGATACACGGCACCTGGAAGGGTGAAAAGTTCGCCGAACGCCTGACATACGACATGACCGACCCCGGCATCATCGGCCGATCCGGCTTCGGCGTGATCGACCACGTCGGCCGCGCGGTGTGCCGTGACGGCGACGGCGATCCCGTCGAAGGCTGGGGGCTTTACGAGCACGGCGCGCTGGGTCGCCACGACCCGTCCGGGTTCGCCGACTGGTTAACCGTTGCGCCGTAACCGTTCTCGATACCCGGCACCGGGATGATCGGCCGGTAGTAGCGGCCCGGAGGCGCCGAGTCGTTCACGAAGTGTGGCCCGCGGCAAGGCTTCTGGCACCCGGCCACGTCGGCGCAGCTCGGGCACGACGTGGCGGGCAAAGTCGACGAACGTGCCCGGGGTGGTGACATAGGCCAGGTTGAAGCCGTCTACGTCGGCCTCGTCGACCCAGTGCTCGAGTTCGTCGGCGACTTCGGTGGGCGATCCGGTGAGCACCGGGCCGCGGCCACCGATACCGATTTCCTCGGCCAATTCCCTTACCGTCCAAGCACGTTCGGGCGCCGCGGTGGTGAACGAGGCCAGCGCGGACCGGTTGGCATCGGTCTCGACGTACCGCAGCGGTTCGCCGGGGTCTAGCTCGGCCAGGTCGACCCCGGTCCAGCCGCCGAATAACGCCAACGCCCCCGGGGTACTGACGAACTGCCGGTATTCATCACGCTTGGCGACGGCGGCGTCATGCGTCTCGGCAACGATCGGGGTCACCATCGTAAATACCTTGATGGAACGCGGATCTCGGCCCAGCTCGGCGGCGGCCGCGCGCAGCGCCCGCACCGGGCCGGCCACGATCTGCGGCGTCGGGCCGGACACGAACACCGCCTCGGCGTGGGCAGCCGCGAACCGCACACCCCGCGGTGAGGCGCCGGCCTGGAACAGGACCGGCGTGCGTTGCGGCGACGGTTCGCACAGGAACGGGCCGGGAACCGAGAAATAGCGTCCTTTGTGCTCGATGTCGTGCACCTTGGCGGGATCGGTGAACACTCCCCGCTCCCGATCCCGCACCACCGCGCCGGGCTCCCACGATGCCTCCCACAGCTTGTAGCAGACTTCGAGGTATTCGTCGGCGATCTCGTAGCGCTGGTCATGCGGAATCTGGGCGTCCAGGCCGAGATTGCGTGCGGCACTGTCCAGATACGACGTGACGATGTTCCACGCCACCCGTCCACCAGTGAGGTGGTCCAAGGTCGAAAGCCTGCGCGCCAACGCGTAGGGCTGCTCGTAGGTCAGCGACAGCGTGACGCCGAACCCGAGGGTCTCGGTCACCGCAGCCATCGCCGAAATGGCCGCGGTCGGATCGTTGACCGGAAACTGTGCGGCATCGAGCACCGCCGCATCCCGCGAGGCGCCGTACACGTCGTAGACGCCGAGCACATCGGCGAGGAACAGCGCATCGAAACCGCCGGCCTCGAGGATGCCGGCCAGCTCGGTCCAATACCCCAGCTCGCGATACCGATAGCCCTGATCGTCCGGATGCCGCCACAACCCCGCCGACTGATGTCCCACGCAGGCCATGTCGAAGGCGTTGAGAAAGATCCTCCTAGTCATGCGCTCCCCCAAGCTGCCCGCGGGTGTCCGGCGCCGCCAGGGCCGCCGCGACCGTAATCACGGACAGCACAGCGAAATACGCCACGATCAGCCACGGCTTTCCGCCACCGACGGCCAACAGTGCCGCGGCGATCAAGGGCGCGAATCCTCCGGAGAGCACGGCGCCGATCTGGTAACCCAGCGACGAGCCACTGTAGCGCACCCGGGTATCGAAAAGTTCAGCGAACCACGCGGCCTGCGGGCCGTACATGGCGTCGTGAACGACGTTGATGCCGAACACAATCGAAGCAACGACCGCGATCGCCGACCCGGTTCCGGCGGCTACGAAGAACAACGCCAGGGCCGCCACCCCGGCCAGCGCGCCGAACAGATACGGCGGCCGCCGCCCAATGCGATCGGACAACAGCGCCCAAGCCGGGGTGCTGACCAATCCGAGCGCCGACGATATCAACACTGCGATCAAACCCACGCCGCCGCCCTTGCCGAATGATTCCTGAAGGTAGGTCAGCGAATACGTGGTCAGCAACACGAACAGCCCGATCTGCGACAACCGTAATCCGGTGGTTATCAGCACATTACGTGGCTGGCTGCGCAGCACCTCCAGCACCGGCAGCCGCGCCAGCTCGTCACGTTGGCGCAAGCTTGCGAAGACCGCGGCGTCGGCGAGCCGCAGCCGGACAACCAATCCGATGGCGACCAGAACGACGCTGAGCAGGAAAGGGATTCGCCATCCGAATGCCAGGAAGGCTGTCGCGCCGGTGAGCTTGCGGGTCAGAAAGAAGACCGAGGTCGCCAGCAGCATGCCGGCCGGGGAGCCGAGCTGGGTGAAGCTGCCGAACAACCCGCGGCGTCCGGGCGGTGCATGCTCCACCGACAACACGGCCGCACCGCCCCACTCGGCGCCCACAGCAAGACCTTGGAGCACCCGTAGAAAGGCCAGCAGCGCCGGGGCGAGCAGCCCCGCCTCGGCATACGTTGGCAGCACTCCGATCGCGGTCGTGACGAGGCCCATCACCAGTAGGGCGGTCACCAAAACCGCCTTGCGTCCCAGCCGGTCCCCGAAATGTCCCGAGACAATCGCGCCGATGGGCCGGGCTCCGAACCCGGCGGCATAGGTGGCGAACGAGGCCAGCGTGCCCGCGGTCGACGAGATGTGGGGAAAGAACAGTGGTTTGAACACGAGCGCCGACGCGGTCGCATAGAGATAGAAGTCGTACCACTCAATCGTGGTGCCGATCATGCTGCCCAAAGCGACGGTTCGCAGCTGTGGCCTCGTGTCGGCGCCCGAGGCCGACTCGGTAATAGTCACGTGTTCGCAGAATAGCCAGGGCGTCGCCGTGCGCGTATGTTTGCCATCGCCGTGATGCCAACACATGTTGGGGTTGACCGAGGACATGCCGAATGCGCCGCGAGTTGTCGACGTCGTCGTGGTCGGTGCCGGCTTTGCCGGTCTGGTGGCCGCCCGGGAGCTGACCCGACAGGGACATGACGTGCTGGTCTTTGAGGGCCGCGACCGCGTCGGCGGGCGCTCGTTCACCGGCAGCGTCGCCGGATTGCCCGTGGACCTGGGCGGTACCTTCGTCGGGCCGACGCAAGACGCCGTTTTGGCGCTGGCGGCCGAACTTGGGATCGCGACCACTCCGACGCACGACGACGGCAAGAACGTGATCCGCTGGCGCGGCCGGACGCGGTCCTACACCGGCACCATTCCCAAGCTGTCGCTGACCGGGCTGCTCGATATCGGCCGGTTACGTTGGCAATTCGACCGAATCGCGCGCGCAGTCCCGGTGACGTCACCCTGCGACGCGCGGCGCGCCCGCGAGCTCGACAGCCTGTCGCTCGGTGGCTGGTTGCGCTCGGTGCGCGCCAGCGCCTCGTCACGCGACCTGATGACGATCATGGCCAGGGTCACCTGGGGCTGCGAACTGGACGACGTGTCGATGCTGCACGCCGCGCGCTACACGCACGCCGCCGGCGGCATGGACCGGCTGCTCGACGTCGAAAACGGTGCTCAGCAGGATCATTTTCCGGGCGGCACCCAACAGATCGCCAAGGCGGCGGCGGCCGAGTTGGGCGCGCGGGTCGTGCTGAACGCGCCGGTCCGTCGCATCGACCGGCACGCGACGGGCGTCACGGTCATCTCCGATCGGGGCCAGGCCGACGCCGGGTTCGTCATCGTCGCGATTCCGCCGGCACATCGTGCGTCCATCGAGTTCGCGCCCCCACTGCCGGTGGAATACCAACAGCTCGCCGGGCATTGGCCGCAGGGCCGGCTCAGCAAGGCCTACGCGGCCTATTCGACGCCGTTCTGGCGGGCCAACGGATTCTCGGGCCAGGCGCTGTCCGACCAGGGGCCGGTCTTCATCACGTTCGACGTCAGCCCGCACGCAGACGGGCCGGGCATCCTGATGGGCTTCGTCGACGCCCGCGCATTCGACTCGCTACCCGGCGATCAGCGCCGCCGCGATGCGTTGCGTTGCTTCGCCGCGCTGTTCGGCGACGAGGCGCTGGAACCTCTCGACTATGTCGATCAGCGTTGGGGCACAGAGGCTTTCGCGCCCGGCGGCCCGACCGCGGCGGTGCCACCAGGCTCCTGGACACGATTCGGGTCGTGGTTACGCGAGCCGGTCGGGCCGATTCACTGGGCCGGCACCGAGACCGCCGACGAGTGGACCGGATTTCTCGATGGCGCCGTGCGCTCCGGCCAACGGGCCGCCGCCGCGGTCAGTGCCTTGCTATGAGCTGATCCTCGCCACCCGGGCGTCGTGGGTCACGGTTTCGACGAGCGCGCGCAGCTCACGGTTCACCGCGCGGTGCTGTTCCAGCATCGAGCAGTGGCCGCCGGGCAGCTCGACAAGGCCGACGACGTTGGGGGCCGTCCGCGCGATCCTGCGGGATTGACCGATCGGGGTCAGCCGATCGTCTTCGCTACCGATGACCAGCGTGGGCACCGTCAGGCCGGCCAGGTCGAGATGACGCGAACCCAACGCAGCGACCAGCATCTTCGCGCAACCTCCCCGCCCCGCCGGGGGTGTCTGGGCGAACAGCTCGGCGATGAGGGCCGCCGCGCTCGGGTCGGCGCCCCTTCCGACGGCCAGCATCGCGACCAGCGGGCGGCTGGCCGCCCACGCGACATTCGGGATCGGTAAGCCGCCAAAGGTGCTGATCAGGCCGCGCCCAGCCAGGACTCGCGCCGGCGCCAAGACGGCGGGCAGTGACAGCAGTTTCACCTCACGCACCAGGTCCCCGGTGGCGGTGTTGATCAGCGCGACGGCATCCGCACGCCGGGTGACCTTGTGGCGGTAGCGCGCCGACCACGCGGCGATGGCGATGCCGCCCATCGAGTGGCCGGCCAGCACCGCCCGCTCGTGCGGCGCCAGCGTGGCCTCCAGTACCGAATTAAGGTCAGCCGCAAGCAGTTTGAGACTGAAGCCGCGGCACCGCGGAACGCCGCTTCGGCCGTGGCCGCGATGGTCGAACGCGATCACCCGGTATTCGCCGGCCAGCTCGGCGATCTGGTAGGCCCAGGCTCGGACCGCGCACGTGATGCCGTGCGTCAGCACAATGGGATAGCCGTCGGGGGGGCCGAATACCTCCGCGTGCAACGGGGTGCCGTCGACCGCGCGGACGGTCAGGGCGCGGCTCGGAGGTAACGCCGGCGGCCTTTGGAATACGCGTGTCGATCGCCGAGCACTCATCGCCGCTCCCCCTTCGAACACGGCCCCATTGCCGCACCCCCGGATGCAGGGGAATCGTATCCCGAAGTAGAGGCAAAACCCGGTAAATCCGCTGAACACGCCCCGAGCCGATCGGGACGACGGCAAACCACACAAAATGTTTGCTGGGCAGGCTCAAACGATGGGTTGGCGCGGCGCCGATGTGAGACGCTGACAGCCATGTCTCCGCTGTCCCGCCGGGAGTTTCTCCTCGCGACGGCCGGCGTGGTCGGCGGCGGGCCGACGGTTGCCTGCGGGCCGGGTCAACCGAACGCGACACCACCGCCGCCAGCCCCGTCATCGCCGGCGGACACCAAGTCGGTGCTCGTCGTCGGCGCCGGGGTCGCGGGCCTGGCGGCCGCGCGCAGCCTGACCGACGCGGGCTGGCCGGTACGGGTCATCGAAGCCCGCGATCGCATCGGCGGCCGCGTGTACACCACCCGCGACTGGGGCGTCCCGATCGAGATGGGCGCCTCCTGGATCCACGGCACGACTAACGATCCGATCATGGAACTGGCGCGCAACGCCGGGGCCCAGCTCGTGCCGACGGACTACGACGGTTGGGCCAAGCTCGCGGTGGACCCCAACCTGCAGCCGCTCAATTACGACAAAGACACCTGGCAGAAGTTCGTCGAACAGGCGTGCGGCCAGGCCGCGGGGGGCACTCTCGCGGCCGCGCTCGACGCCGCGGCGGGCCGCGAACAGCTTTCCCACAAAGAACGCGTCCAGCTGAATTTCTACGTCGCCATGGAAATCGAGGACGAGTACGCCGCCACCGCAGACCAGCTGTCCGCCAAGACATTCGACAAGGGCGATTACGCCACCGGCGACCAGGACGTCATAACCAATGGCTACGACGCCCTGCCGAAGCTACTCGCCAACGGGCTGCAGGTCCTGCTCAAATCGCCGGTGACCGCGATAGCCCAGCAGGAAAACTCGGTCGTCGTGCGGGTCGGAAACCAGTCGTTCGAAGGACCCGCGGCGATCGTCACCGTTCCCCTGGGCGTGCTGAAATCGGGGACGATCGCCTTCGACCCGCCGCTGCCCGAAGGGCACGCCCACGCGATCTCTGCGCTGGGCTTCGGCGTGCTGTCCAAGAGCTACTTCCGCTTCAACCGGCAAGGGTGGAAGGTGGGCAGCGCCTTCTACCAATTCATCGGCGAAAAGCCGGGCCCGTGGGCCCAGTGGTTCAGCGCACCGACGGCCGCCGGACCCATCGCGGTGGCCTTCAACGCCGGTGACTTCGGCCGCGCGGTCGAATCGATGCCGCCAAACGACGTCATCAACGCCGCGATGCCCATCGCCCGCCAGCTCTTCGGCACCGACATAGCCGCGGTGGAGGTGCGGACCTCGGCGTGGAGCACCGATCCCTTTGCGCGTGGTACCTATTCGTTCCACGCTCCGGGCTCTGGGCCCAACGATCGGCTCCGACTGCAGGAACCCGTCACCGACCGCCTCTATCTCGCCGGCGAGGCGGTCGGTATCAACAATCCGTCTACCGTCACCGGCGCCCTGGCCAGCGGCCGATACGCCGCCGACCAACTGATGCACCGAGTGCCGCGCGTTCAGTGATCCTCGCCGTGGAAAAGTCGCGGCGGATCCAAGTGAGCCATACCGACCAATGGTCTTGTATACCGACCACTGGTCGGTATACCGTTGCCTCGATGACACTCGCGGAGGTAGCCATGAGCCAGACAGACACGTCGCAGATTCGTACCCGGATGTTCGCCCGCGCGTTCGGGCCGTTCTTCACCATCGTGCCGTCGATCATCGCGGTGCGCGCCTCGTCTCAGATGCCGGTTCTGCTGCACGAGTTCAGCGGTGATCCGATGTGGCAGTGGGTGCTTGGCGCCATTTTGCTGATGTGGGGCAGCGTCATCATTGCCTTCCATCAGTATTGGCGAAGCCCGGCCGCCGTCCTGGTGTCGCTGCTGGGCTGGTTTCTCGCGATCCGCGGCATATTCATCCTGGCCATCCCCGATGTCTACGATTCCGCTGGCAGCGCCCTGGAGCAGAATGCTATTCCATTGGTGCGCATCATCTTTGCGGTGTTGGCTGTGGTCGGTCTGTACTTGAGCTACGTGGGCTGGATCGCCAAGCCCGCGGGTCAGGACCAACCGGATGCCGCGGGTCGTTAAGCACCCTGACGTTCGCCGGGCCGAAACGCTGGACCGGGCCGCGGCGCTGTTCGTGCAGCACGGGTACGAAAATGTCAGTCTCAACGATCTGATCGCGGATGCCGGTGTCTCCAAAGGCGCTTTCTACCATTGGTTTCCATCGAAAGACGCATTGATCAGCGCCCTGGCCGAACGTAGCGCGCGCACCCAATTCGCCGCCGTCGAGGACGCTGTGGCCAGCTGTCGTGGCAATGCGCTGCGCCGGCTCAATGCACTGCTGCGGGCGGGCTTCGACGTCAAGATGAGCGAAGGCACCCCTGAGCAGTTGGGGGCAATGGTCTCGCTGCTGCGGCCTGAGAACGCACACCTGTACGGGCGAATCGTTTCGGCCAGCGAAGATCTCACGCGGCCGTTGCTCACGCGGGTGATATCCGAGGGAGTACACGAGGGGGTCTTCGACACCTTCGACCCCGCTGGGGTCGCCGACATGATCTTGGGGCTGGCCGCCCGCGTCAACACGAACGTCGTGCAGATCTTCGATGCGCCCGACGAATCGGCCAGGGCCCGGGCGGTCGATGTCCTGACCAAACGGTTCAAGCTGCACGGCATTGCCGTCGACCGCATCCTGGGACTGCCCGACGGAAGCGTCACCGTGCTGCGTCGTGCACAGGTCGCGATGATGACTGGGGCCGCACCGCGCGACGATTAGAGAGGGATTCCGCCGGGCATAGTTGAGATATGACGGCACCCCAGCACCCGCACCTCCCGGCGCAGCAGCAGCGTTCGACCGCTGACATCATTGCCACCGTCGTGCTGCTGGTGCTCGCCGCGGCAGCGGCATCTGCGTCCCTTTGGGTCTCGTTGTTCTTCGCGATGGCCACCGACCCCTGCGGGCCGGACAACTGCGACACCGCGAGCATTACCTGGGCCTACGTCGTCAGCTGGGGTGGCGTCGGGGTCGCGGCGGTCATCGCGATCGTGGGCACCGCGGTCGCGGCAGCGCGCAAACGTGTCATGTGGGTATGGCCAGCGGGCGCCTTGGTGCTCATCGTTGTCGCGATCGTCGCCGGAGTACTGTTGGCCGGCTCGGTCGCCCCACACCATTAGTGTTGGCCCGCAAGCTCTTTCGCGCACGCATCAAGAATCGCAGTGAAGCTGGAGCGGAGCAGTCGGCGACTGACCGCCTCGAGGGCTCTGCCGCCCGCCCACGCCGGGTGGGTGTAGTTGGTCAGCCAATCGACGTGCGTGCCACCATCCACGGCGGTGAACGTCAGCGTGCCGCCCTCGTGCCGGAACGGCGGGACGGACCGGACGATGAGGTACGAGTAGCTATGCGGGCGATCGTAGGTCGGAATCTCTTCGCGAAAATACGTGCCGGCCCCGATGACCTCGCGCGCCGCGCCCGCTGCCGGGCCCGACGAGCCCTTCGCCCAGCTCCCCTTGAGGGCCAATGGAGCCTTCGCGAGGTTGACCGGGTCGGCAAGCCAATCGAAGACCTGGTCCACAGGTGCAGCGATCGTCCGTTCCAAGTGGATCTCAACCATGAGAACTCCTGCTCGGCAGTAGCGGCGGGTGGCCTATCACCATGCTAATCGCGGCGCCGACTGCGCCAGGGCGACGGCAATCCCGCCCATCTTTGCGATTGCCGAAGGATTCGCAGGCAGAGCCCAGTTCGAGCGTCTGAGGAAAATTTGCTGACAACGGATCCAGCTAGGACAAAACCGGCAGGATATGGCGCCGACTGCGCCCGAGCGGCAGTGCAACGTGTCGGCATTGCCGGGGAATCTGGAGTCCGCCTTCCACGAGTTCATGGCCGGCTGATTCCCCCCGGCAGCGACCCGCCACAACGCCGTGGCGGGTCGTTTTGCATCGTCGGTGAAAAATATCCCGTGTGAATGGCCCGGTCCGCGGGTAATTTTCCGTCAGCCAACACAACTGGAGGCGGAAATGCGGCTGCGTCGCAGTGTGCTCACCACACCCGGGATCGCACGCAAGCGCCGGGGCAAAGGTTTCACCTATTACGGCGCCGCGGGCCGGCCGCTGAAGGATCCCGAAACCTTGCAGCGGATCAAGGACCTGGTGATCCCGCCGGCCTGGAAGAAAGTGTGGATCTCGCCGCACGCCAACGACCACATTCAGGCCGTGGGCACCGACGCTGCCGGACGCCGCCAGTACCTCTACCACTCGTCATGGCAGCAGGAGCGCGCCGAGGAGAAGTTTGACCGCGTCCTGGAAATGTCTACGCGATTGCCCTATTTCCGCGCCAAGATCGCTGCCGACCTCGCGCATCGGGGACTGTCGCGTGATCGGGTGCTGGCGCTGGCGCTGCGTCTGCTCGATCGGGGCTATTTCCGCGCGGGCGGTGAGCAATACGCCGAGGAACACGAGTCCTACGGAATCTCCACCCTGCTGTGTGAGCACGTGACGGTACACCGGGACGCGGTCGAATTCGACTACCCCGGAAAGAGCGGGGTGCAGCGGACCCTGGACATCGAGGACGCCGAGGTGGTCCGTGCCGTGCGGTCGCTGATGCGCCGCACCGAGCGCAGCGAGCGACTTTTGGTATGCCGCACCGCATCCGGGTGGGTGGATGTGCACGCCGACGACCTCAATATCCGGTTCAAGGAACTGGTCGGCGACGACTACACCGTCAAAGACCTGCGGACCTGGCATGGCACCGTATTGGCCGCAGCGGCGTTCGCCGATGCCGACCCCGCAGTATCGGAGCGAGTAGCCAAACGTGTTGCGGCGTCGGTCATGAAGGAGGTGTCTGCGGAGCTGGGCAATACTCCGGCGGTGGCGCGTGGCTCCTATGTGGATCCGCGCGTTGTCACTGGCTACCAGCAGGGCCTGACCATCGCCGCCGCCGTACCGAGGGCTGAGCGCGCCCGCCAGCCGGACGCCGCGCAGGAGATATTGGATAAAGCCACCCGCACCCTGATTCGTCGACTAGCCAAGGGCGAGAGAACATCCGGCTCGCCAGTGCTGGCCAAAACCGCATGAGGGTTTGAGCGTCGTTACGCGGGGCATTCAGGGCAAAGACGTTCCATCGTGTACAGGAGGGGTGCCGTCATGCCGAACCCGTCAATCAAGGACGAGAAGATGTACCGCGACCTGCGCAAGCAGGGGAACTCCGAGGAAAAGGCAGCGCGGATCTCCAATGCCGCCGCAGCGCGCGGCAAGTCGGCGGTGGGCCGCAAGGGCGGAAAGTCGGGGTCTTACCAGGACTGGACGGTGCCGGAGCTGAAGAAGCGGGCCAAAGAGCTTGGCATGTCAGGGTATTCAGGCCTGACCAAAGACAAACTGGTCGCCAGACTGCGCAATCACTGAGCCGCGCCCGCCTTTCGGCAGCCCGACGGTGAGGGCAAAGCGCGTTCCGTGTTCCGGCCCAAACCATTTTGTCGCCTGTTTAAGTAGCGGCTAAATGGGCAATCGCCAGATATGTCAGCGCCTGCGCTTCGCGTCTACGACCGAGCCGTTGTTGTGGTGCCAGCCCACAACGAAAAAGCCGATCTTCCTGCCTGTTTGCGCGCCGTGCTGACGGCCGGCCTATGTGCGCCGATTCCCGTCTCGGTGGTTGTCGTCCTCGACTCCAGCGACGACGACAGCGCGGATTTGGCCGGCCGCTACGGGCCCGATGTGCACTTCGTCAGCGTCGACGCGCACAACGTGGGTGCCGCGCGCGCGGTCGGCTTCGGCTATGGACGCTCGCTGTGCCGCGATGACGAGGAGTGCTGGTACGCCACCACCGATGCGGACAGTCGCGTCGACCCGGGCTGGCTGATCCACCAACTGGAGCTCGGCGCGGACATGGTGCTGGGCGTGGTCCGGGTTGCCCATTGGCGCCTGCAGCCCGCCGATGTCGCCAACCGTTACGTGCAGGCATACGAAGCGGACACACCGGACAACGACGGCGAACACCCACACATCCACGGCGCGAACATGGGCTTCAGCGCCCGCGCGTATTGGCGGGTCGGGGGTTTTCGTGCGCTGGCCACCGGCGAGGATGTCGACCTCGTCGAGCGATTCGAAGCCGCCGGCTATCGCATTCACCGGGACACCGAATTGTCTGTCCTCACTTCGGCGCGGACCGAGGGTCGCGCACCGAACGGGTTCGCTCATTACCTCAGCGAGCTGGGGAGATCGGCGGCGGGTGATTGCGTGTGACGGCGGGTTTGGTACAGCACTGGCTTGATTCAGGACGGCTCGAATTGCCGCTGCCCGGATCGGGACGTACCGAGGAACGCTGGGAACGGCTGGCGCTGCTGGCCGAGGACGACATCGTGGCGGCCCGGATCGCCGAGGCCCACGTCGACGCCGTCGCGATACTTCACGAGTTGGGTGGCAAGCCACCCGATTCCGGCCAGCTGTGGGGGGTATGGGCCGCGGAGTCCCCCGAGGCGGTGGTGACTGCCACCGACGCCGGCGGGGGCGCGTTCACCCTCAGTGGCACCAAGGTGTGGTGCTCTGGTGCGGGATTCTGCACGCATGCACTGGTGACCGCCCGGCTCGCAGACGGGACACGCGGCCTGTTCGCGGTGGCTCTCGTCGACCACGCGATCAAGGCCTTGCCCAGCACATGGTGGAACGCGGGCATGGCGAGCAGCGACACCCGGCCGGTGCAGTTCACCAACGCCCAGGCCGTCGCCGTAGGAGACCCCGGTGATTACCTGAATCGGCCCGGATTCTGGCATGGTGCAATCGGTGTGGCCGCATGCTGGCTCGGCGGTGCCCGCAGGGTCGCTGACCCGCTATACCGTTGTGCCCGAAGTGAATCCGCCGACGCATACTCGTTGGCCCATCTTGGGGCGGTGGATGCCGCACTCGCAGCCGGCGAAGCCATGCTGACTACCGCGGCCGCCCAGGTCGACGCCGATCCGTTCGACCGGGCCAACACCGCTCAACTACTTGCGCGCCGCGCCCGCGCGATCGTCGAACACGCCGCCGATGAAGCCATCACCCGCACCGGGCGTGCCCTGGGGCCCGGCCCGTTGTGCCAGGACGGGCGTCACGCGCAACGGGTGGCCGACCTGTCCATCTACATACGACAAAGCCACGCCGAGCGAGACCTGGCCGCGCTGGGCCGGCTGGCCGGGCACCGGCGTGAGGCCTGACGTGCACACCGCGCCGACCGGCAACTGCGCCAGGTTTGCGGCCAAGCCGCTGACCCATGCCGGCACCCCGGCACCGGTGTGGCTTGCAGGCCTCAATCGGGAACCATTGCCGTCGCTGGATGTGAGCAAGTGTCCGGGCCTGGTCGTGGTCGCCGCCCACCCCGACGACGAAACTCTCGGCCTTGGCGCGACGATCGCCCAACTGGTGGCGTCGGGTGTCGACGTGCAGGTGGTATCGGTCAGCGACGGCAGCGCCGCCCAACCCGGTGCGACGCCGTCGGAACAAACTCGATTAGCGGCCACCCGTAAGCATGAGCTACGCGACGCGACAAGCATTTTGGGCGTTACCGCGCCGATGTCACTGGGCCTGCCCGACGGCCAGCTGGCCGATTACGAGAACAGGCTCGGCGATGTGCTCGCCTGGATCCTCGATACTGCCGGGACCCGGCCGTGGTGTGCTGCCACCTGGCGGGGCGACGGACATCCCGATCACGAAGCAGTCGGGCGTGCAGCGGCGACAGCGTGCGCGCGGACAGGGGCCACTCTGCTGGAGTATCCGATTTGGATGTGGCACTGGGCCGGCCCATCAGATTCGGCGGTGCCGTGGGATCGCGCGCGTGCGATGCTGCTGTCCGAATGGTCGATTGGTCGCAAAAAGCAAGCCGCGCGATGCTTTCACAGCCAGTTCGAGCCGGGCGGCGCCGGGCCCGTGTTGCCCGCGTTTGTGCTGCCGCGACTCTTCGCCGTGGGCGAGGTGGTGTTTCTGTGAACACGCGATTGCCCGACGCCTACTTCGACCAGATGTATGCCGAAGCTGACGATCCGTGGCAGCTCTCGACGCGGTGGTACGAGCAGCGCAAGTACGCCATCACGCTGGCGACGCTGCCCAATCGCCGCTACCGGCATGCTTTCGAGCCCGGCTGTTCGATCGGGACTCTCACCGCGCTGTTGGCTCAGCGTTGCGATCACGTGACCGCGGTGGACGTGGTCGATGCGGCGGTGCGTAGCGCGGATACGCGGCTGCGAGAGGCCGGCTGTCGGGACCGGGTGACGCTGACCCGGTCATCCCTGGACGCGGAATGGCCGCCGGGGCCCTTCGATCTGCTGGTGCTCAGCGAAGTCGCCTATTACTTGGACGCGTTCACCTTGGCACAGGTGCTGCGCCGCGAGTGCGCCCGACTAGAGCCGAACGCGAATATCGTTGCCGCACACTGGCGTCACCCAGTCTCCGACTACCTGCTCAGCGGCGACGAGGCGCACGATGTGATCGCGTGCACACCTGGCCTGACCGGCCTAAGCTGTTACCGGGACCGCGACGTCGTCATCGAAGTGTTCGTCACAGGGGACGGCCGCTCGGTGGCAGCTCGCGAAGAGGTGCCGGGGGCCGGATGAATGACGCTGGTCCGCCAACCGCTACACGCGGGGCGGTTTATCCGACCAGCCGGCCGCAGCCAGCCGCTGCTGGACCCGCTCGACGTCGTTGAGCGAGGGCAGTTGGGAAGTGGCTCGGCTGATCTCCACCCCGATGTCGGCGTTGTCGATAGGCCGGCGATCACGCAGCAGGAGTTTGGCCGCGATGGATGCGATCTCGTCGTCGGACACTCGCCGCGGCAGCAGGGCTAACAGCGGGATGTAACCGGTCTTGGGTGCCCAGTCGGGATAGCCGGCGCGAAAGAAACCGACGATGCGCGAAACTACTCGATCGCCCAGACCCATCGCCTAACCTCGCTCACCACACGCACGCTAAGACATCTTCACAGTTATAGCCCGGCACAGCGCTTTGAAACTAGCAGCTCAGAAGTCGTGACGAACTATTTACGGCGATGCGTCGGGTTTTTACTCGTAGACCTGCGTCGATCCCATAGACACGCCGTGGGGCCGGGGATTGAGCCCGGCCCCATCGACGCCAATCGATCTACTGATGCGACTTCTGGCGCGCTTCGGCAGCTTCGGCGCCACCGCGCGCGGCTTCCGCTTCGGCTTCCTTCTTGGCGGCGTCGCGCTGAGCTTCGGCCTTGTCTTGCTGGGCCTTGCCCTCTTCGACTACGTCGTCGCGACCGGCCAAGGTTCCGCCAACTTCTTTGACCTTGCCCTTGACGTCCTCGACGACGCCCTTGATGGCTTCTTCTGCGCCGCTCTTGTGATCGCCCATAGTTCGATCCTCCCTCGTGGTGTGGTTGAGCTCGCGCTCTTGGTGCGGACCGGGATCAACCGGCTCATATCTGAACGGTCTGTGAACGACAAGGGTTGGGAAGCAAGGTATTTCACATCCCCACCAGACGGCCAGCCCGATTGCTGACACCTTGCCGTCCACATTGATAATTCGTCCGCAACAGGAAGGCTTTCCCTTCGCAGCGCCGGCTAAACGCCCCGTCGCGCGGCACGACAATTCCGCCTGGCCAAACGCTTCCCCCGTGTGCACAATCACCCGCGGCGATTTGCGCACGCTGATCGGTTTGGATCGCCCTTTCGTGGGTACCGTCCCTGACCCCGTCGCTTTTCGGAGAGCAGGTGATCGCATGACCTCGATCGCTGTCGTTGGAGCCACCGGGACGGCCGGATCGCGCGTCACTGCCAGGTTGAAGGGGCGCGAGGTCGGAGTCGTCGAGATCTCGCGCGCCAGCGGCGTGGACCTGGTCACCGGGCAGGGCCTGGATGGAGCTTTGGCCGGGGTTGATGTCGTCATCGACGTGTCCAACCCACTCCCGGCCGACGGCGACGCGGACATAGCGGACGTGTTGGGCAGCGCCTATCGCAACCTGGTCGGAGCGTGCGCCTCGCAAGAGATCCAGCGGTTGGTGATATCAACAATTGCCGGCATTGACGATCCGGCGTTCGACGGGTTTCCGTACTTTGAGGCAAAACGGGCAGCCGAGGAACTCGTGCTCGAAAGCCGGGTGCCGGCCACCATCGTGAGATCCACCCATTGGTATGAGTTCGCGACCAACCCCGCAGCGGTCAACTTCGACGACGGCGTTGTGGTGGCCCAGGACTGGTTGATCCAGCCCATTGCGGCCGACACCGTCGCCGACGTACTCGTCGAAGCGGCCCTGGGCCAGAGCCGCGCGCCACGCACCATCACGGGTCCGGACGTCATTCGGTTGCCCGACCTGGTGTCGAGGCTGCTCGCCGTTCAGGCCGACAGTCGCGGCGTGCGCGCCGCGGAACCCGCGTTGGCTGCGCTTTCCGGCGGCGGGCTGCTGGCTCCCGACCACGCCGTTGTGCTGGGTCCTGATGTCGACACCTGGCTGACCATGGTGACACTCGCTGACAGCGAAGAGTTGGACGCCGCGGGCATTCAGAACGAATAGCAATGAATATCGCGGGTACCTGCCAGTGGTGCCGGTACCCCCTCGCGGTGCCGTTGCGGCCGGGAGTTCCTGCCGCACCAAGAGTCGACTGGCGATGCGGGGGCTTTGACGTGAGCGCGGACGTAGCGGAACCGTTCACGACTCGCGTGACATTGAGTGCGGCGCTGATCGCTGAACTCGGCGCTCCGCGAAGCGGATTGAAAGCGATCGCTCAGCGCAGCGACTCGGCGGTGATCATCAACGCGGCCGGCGAGGTCGATGCGTTCAATGAGGATATCTGGCGTCAGCTGATCGGCGAGGCCGCAGCAGCCGCCGAACCACCTGGGGCATTAGTCATCGATGTCAACGACTTTGACTTCCTGGGCTGTTGCGCCTTTCACGTCCTGGCCGACGAAGCGCGACGGTGTCGGGAGCGAGGTGTCGCCGTGCGCCTTGTCAGCCGTTCGCCGACCGTCGCACGCTACGTCGCTGCGTGCGGATTCGACGGCATTCTGCCCGTCCTCCCCACCGCCGTCGCGGCGTTGTACCCGCTTGCGCGGCCGTAGAGCAGACCAGCCCGGGACATGATGCCCCGGGCTGGTCCTGCTGCGGTCCTGAAACGCCTTGCGACTCAGCCCTTGCCGACGATGGCGTCGCGAGCGCGGTCCAGCATCGCCGCGAACGGGCCTGCGACAAGGTTGGCCACCTGCGATTCCACCCCGGCGTGCGGCCGGGTGGGAGCGATCGCCGCAGCAAGCTTGGCGGCGCGGCCCATGCTTTCGAGCTCGTGCTCGCTCAATTCCTGTCCAAGCCGGGCGAACTCGTCGTTCTCCTCGTGCTGGGCGTGCTCGAGCACCGCGTCACGGAGTTCGGTGAGCAGCTGGGTGAACTCTGCGCTGTCCACGTCCAGCTTCTCCAACTTCTGCAACATCGTCTTGGCCTCGTGCTCTTCTTCAAGCCGCTGCCCGACAACGGCCGCGCCGTTGGCGATCTTTCGCTTGGCCCGCGGGTGAACGATCTCTTCTTCGACCGTTTCGTGCACGGCAAGCAATCGACGAAGATCGACGAAGGCTTCCTCACGGGCCTTTCCAGACGCGGCAAGCGTCTTGGTGAACATCGACTTGATCTGCTCGTGCTGGGCCGTCAAGAAGTCGACCACATCGGTGGGCGACGTGATGGTTTGAGCCATTGGTGTCCTCCCCTAAGTCGTGGGTTAACGCGCGGGGCTGCTTCACGCGCTTTGGAGCGGCTACCCCTCACCACGATCGCCAAACGTCGCGCAGATCAAAGGCTCACGACTGTTTCACGGCGGCAAGCCCCCCGGCCGTTCGACGCGGCCATCGCCAACCTGACCGCCAGCGCCGAAGCCGCAGAAACGACATTGGCCTGATGACTACAACGGAAGTAATTATGTTGCGCACCAACCTGATTGGAGCGTGGACGCTGCAGTCGTATCAAAGCATATGTCGTATGGCGGGCCCTGCACCGTGGTCGACGAGGGCTGATCGCCCACTACGTCGAAGTCAGCCTGCTGCCAAACTGGATTGGCGCAATCCAGTGCCGCAAGGCCCGGCCTGCACGGCGAGCGGCTAGCGTTCAGCCCTCCCGTGCCCCTACCGAGCAGTGGCCAGTTCCGCACCGCGAAACTCGGCTGGCGTCGCGCCTGATCTCTTTTCCGCGCGGTCTCGCGACGCCGGTGCGCTCCGGTGAACTACAGTCGCGAACAGGATCGCAGGCGAAGGAGGGCGCCCGTTGACCAACCCTCAAGATCCGTTCTGGAACAACCCGTTCAGCTACGACCCGCTTGGCCGAGTCCCGTATCCGGAGCCGCTGGCCGGACCACCGATGGGTCCGCCATCGGGGCATCCGATGGGTCCTCCGAGCGGGCCGCCGATGTTCGTGCCGCCGCCACCGCCACCGCAGTACCGCCCGCCTGTCTGCACACTCGCGACGTTGTCACTGGTGTTCGCGTTCGTGTTCGCCCCCGTCGGTGCGATTCTGGGTCAGCTGGGACTCGCCCGTATCCAGCGCACCGGTGAACTCGGCCGCAACCGCGCCCTGATCGGGTTGACCCTGTCGTACGCGTTCATCGGGCTCACCGTCGTCGCGCTGGCCGGGTGGGCAACCGTGCCTGGCGCCACCAAGAACCACACGGCGGCACCGGCGACCACCGCCCCCGTCACCACCAGTGAGACCCCACCGCCACCCACGCTGGCACCGGACAACATCATCAGAATCCTGCCCAATCTGGACGCCCTCAAGAATCTCACCGGTGACCAGAACATGGAGGCCGGCCAAACCTGGGACCGCCCCAGCAAGTCCGACCAGGACGCGTCGATCGACCGTCCGGAATGCTGGGGAAGCATCGCGCCCGGGGCCCCGGAGGCCTACACCGTCAGCGCCATCCTGCGGTACCGCGCCGAGGAATTCTCCGACACCCGCACCCTGCTCAAGTCGAGCCAAGTGACCCAGGCGGCCACCGCGTTTCGCGATCCGGCCTCCGCCCAATCGCAACTGACCAAGCTGGTGGACGGCTGGCGCCAATGCAGCAGCGCACCAGTGACACTGACCGGTCCTGGCGGACGATCGTACTCATTATCGTTGAGTGCTCCCGCCGACGCCGGAAACGGCATCACCACAATGGATCTGGAGCCCAAGGGGCTCAAGCTGCGTTTCGTTCGGGCGGTCGCGGCCAAAGCCAACGTCGTCGTCGACCTGATCGTGTCCAACCTCGGCACAACCGACGCCAGTGCTCCACGACAAACGGCCGTCAGCATCGCCAACTACATCCTCAACAAGATCCCCGACTAGGCGTCCACCGCCGCCGGGCGACTACGGTGACGGTATGAAATATCTAGACGTCGACGGAGTGGGCCGGGTCAGCCGAATCGGATTGGGCACCTGGCAGTTCGGCTCGCGCGAATGGGGTTACGGCGACGATTACGCCTCCGGCCCCGCCCGTGACATCGTGCAACGTGCCCGCGCGTTGGGAGTGACGTTCTTCGACACCGCCGAGGTGTACGGGCTGGGCAAAAGCGAGCGGATCCTCGGCGAGGCGTTAGGCGACGAGCGCGCCGAGGTCGCCGTTGCCAGCAAGATTTTCCCCGTCGCCCCGTTCCCCGCGGTAATCAAGCAGCGCGAACGCGCGAGCGCGCGGCGGCTGCAGTTGGACCGCATCCCGCTCTACCAGATCCACCAGTCCAATCCGCTGGTCCCCGATTCGGTGAGCATGCCGGGCATGCGCGACCTCCTCGACAGCGGCGCCATCGGCGCCGCTGGTGTCTCCAACTACTCGCTGGAGCGCTGGCAAAAGGCCGACGCGGCGCTCGGCCGGCCGGTGATCAGCAACCAGGTCCATTTCTCGCTCGCCTTCCCGCGGGCGCTCAAGGACATGGTCCCGTTCGCCGAGCGGGAGAAGCGCATCGTGATCGCCTGGAGCCCGCTGGAGCAGGGGTTGTTGGGCGGCAAGTACGGCGTGGGCAACCGTCCCGGCGGCATTCGCGCGGTGAACGCGCTGTTCGGCACCGAAAATCTGCGTCGCATCGAGCCGCTACTGCAAACGCTGCGCGACGTCGCCAAGGAAGTCGACGCCAAACCGGCGCAGGTAGCCCTGGCCTGGCTGATCAGCCTGCCCGGCGTGGTCGCCATTCCCGGCGCGTCCAGCGTCGAACAGCTCGAGTTCAACGCCGCCGCCGCCGACATCGAGCTTCCTACCGAGTCTCGCGACGCACTCACCGAGGCGGCCCTGGCCTTCCGGCCCGTTTCGACCGGACGGTTCCTTCGCGACTTGGCCTTGGAAAAGCTAGGGCGTCACTGAAGCAGGGGCTAGGGCCGGGGTGCCGGCGGGGGCGCCCCTGGCGATCACGACCGGCATCGAGGTCGATGAGTTGGTGCTCAGGATCGTGTGCACCACTGAAATCAGGTCTTCGATGGGCATCAGCTTGCCCGGCATGCAGCGATCCGACACCCACACCGGGACGGCCTGCATGGCGAGATCCATATCCCAACCGGCGTTCATGCCGGTAGCTGCCTCGCCTTCACCACCTGCGCACTCCCCCACGATGAGGTTGGTGAAGCCGATGTCGGGGTGTTCGGCGCGCCAGGCGTCGACCAGTCGCTCGAGAGCGGCCTTGCTGACCCCGTAGGCGCCCAGACCCTGCCAGGACGGGCCGTAGGGACCCGCGTCGGAGGACAGGTAGACCGCCTTGCCCGCCGACGTGGTCAGGTGCGGTATCGCCGCCGCCGTCACGAGCGACGCCCCGATGACATTGGTATCGAAGATGCGGCGCCACGTTTCGGCATCGGTGTCGACCAGGCGCACCAGCGGGCTGATGGCGGGCGTAAACACCACGTTGTCGATGCCGCCCAGCGCCTCAACGGCGTTGTCGATGGCCGATCGACACGACGCCTCGTCGGTGATGTCGCACTCGACGGCCACAGCGTCGGGCCCCGCCTCCTTCGCGGCAGTCTCGAGGCGCTCACGCCGGCGCGCCAGTAGCGCAACCTGATCGCCACGTTGGGCAAGCCCGATTCCAATGCAGCGCCCGAGGCCACTCGATGCGCCAACCACCACTGTCCGTGACATATCCGCCCTCTCCTGTAAAGCGCCGGTCGCAGGCACAGCGTATCTAGCAGGGAGCGGACGCGTAACGGCCGGTCAGTTCATCGTCGAGTTTTCGTCGGCGGAGACGGCTCGCAGCACCACGGCGGTGTGCGCGTCGACGGTGAGTTTGGCGGCCGCGTCCAAGTCGTCGGACGGTTGCTCGTCCCCCGCCCCGGTGTGCACCACAACTTGCCATCTATCGCCGAATTCGCTTGGTGGCAAGACGAATTCGAGAGGCTCGTAATGGGCGTTGAAACACAGCAGGAACGAGTCGTCGAGGACCCGCTGCCCCCGCGCGTCGCGGCCGGGGATGCCGTGTCCGTTCAGGAACACCGCGACCGATTTCGCGAAGCCTGCACCCCAGTCCTCATCGGCCATTTCGTCGCCGTCGGGGGCGAACCAGGCGATGTCGGGCAGGCCGCCTTCGCCGCGGCGGCCCACCGGCTTGCCGGAGAAGAATCGCCGCCGGCGAAACACGGGGTGCGCGGCCCGCAGTGCGGACACCGTGCGGGTGAACTCCAGCAGTCCGGTATCGGCATTGGCCCAGTCGATCCAGGTGAGTTCGTTGTCCTGGCAGTATCCGTTGTTATTGCCGTTCTGGGTGCGGCCGAGCTCGTCGCCGTGGCAAATCATCGGGACACCCTGAGACAGCAGCAGCGTGGTGAGGAAGTTGCGCTCCTGACGGGCACGCAGTTCGTTGATGCCGACGTCGTCGGTCGGCCCCTCGGCGCCACAGTTCCACGACCGGTTGTGGCTCTCTCCGTCATTGCCGTCTTCGCCGTTGGCCTCGTTGTGCTTCTCGTTGTAGGAGACCAGATCGCGCAGGGTGAATCCGTCGTGGGCGATGACGAAGTTGATCGACGCCACCGGCCGGCGCCCGGTGTGCTCGTAGAGGTCGGCCGATCCGGTCAGTCGATAGGCGAACTCGTCGAGCGTTGCTGGCTCGCCCCGCCAGAAGTCGCGAACGGTGTCGCGGTACTTTCCGTTCCACTCCGTCCACTGCGGCGGAAACCCACCCACCTGGTAGCCGCCGGGCCCGACGTCCCATGGTTCGGCGATGAGCTTGACCTGGCTGACGGTCGGATCCTGTTGCACGAGTTCGAAAAACGCCGCCAGCCGGTCCACGTCGTAGAACTCCCGGGCCAGGGTTGAGGCCAGGTCGAACCGGAACCCGTCCACGTGCATTTCGGTCACCCAGTAGCGCAACGAATCCATGATCAGCTGCAGCGCGTGCGGGTGCCCGACGTTGAGGCTATTGCCGGTGCCGGTGTAGTCCATGTAGTACTGCTTGTCGTCGTCGACCAACCGGTAGTACGCCGGGTTGTCGATGCCGCGCATCGACAGGGTCGGGCCCAGGTGGTTGCCCTCGGCGGTGTGGTTGTAGACGACATCGAGGATCACCTCGATGTCGGCCTCGTGCAGGGCGCGCACCATCGCCTTGAACTCCTGCACCTGGCCGCCCGCCGAGGACGCGTTGGAGTACTTGGGGTCGGGCGCGAAAAACGAAATCGTGTTGTAGCCCCAATAATTCGACAGACCGCGCTCGACCAAGGTGGAGTCGTTGGCGAAGTGATGCACCGGCATCAGCTCGATCGCGTTGACGCCGATGCTCTTCAGGTGCTCAATCATCACCGGGTGTGCCACGGCGGCGTAGGTGCCGCGGATCTGTTCGGGAATGTCCGGGTGGGTCTCGGTCAGACCCTTGACATGCGCCTCGTAGATGACGGTGTCGGCGTATTCATGTTCCGGCGGCCGATCGTTGCCCCAGTCGAAATACGGATTGATCACCACCGACTTGGGCATGCTGGCCGCGGAGTCGTCGTCGTTGCGGCTGTCGGGGTCACCGAACGTGTAGCTGAACAGCGACTGGTTCCAGTCGAAGATGCCGTCGATGGCCTTCGAATACGGGTCCAGCAGTAACTTGTTCGGGTTGCACCGCAGTCCGTTTTCGGGCTCGTATGGGCCATGGACGCGATAGCCGTAGCGCTGGCCGGGTTCGATACTCGGGATGTAACCGTGCCAGACGAAGTAGTCGACCTCCGGCAGCGTGATCCGCGTCTCGGCGCCATCGGCGTCGAACAAACATAATTCGACGCGTTCGGCCACCTCGCTGAACAGCGCGAAGTTGGTGCCCGCGCCGTCGTAGGTGGCGCCCAGTGGATAAGGCTTGCCCGGCCACAATTCGCCGGTGGGTGTGGGAGCAGACGCGTCTGCTCTAGTCGCGTCTACTGTCGTCATGGGCTGCTTGATACCCTACTCAAACACAGGTCAAACAAGCAGGTGAAATATCCTGCCGGACAACATATTGCGAACGTCAACGGGCGCCGGCGGCCAGTCCGGGCTGGAGTATGACCTTGACGGCGCCATCCTGCTTTTTCTGGAAGATCTCGTACGCATGCGGGGCCGCGTCGAGCGGCAGCACATGGGTGGCGAACTCATCGACGCCCAGCGGGTCGTCGTCGATCAGCAGCGGCATGATGTCGTCGACCCATCTCTTCACATTGGCCTGCCCCATCCGCAGGGTGACTTGCTTATCGAACAGGGTGAGCATCGGCAGGGGGTCGGCCATCCCGCCGTAGACTCCGATCAGCGAGATGGTGCCGCCGCGCCGCACGACGTCGATGGCGGAGTACAGCGCACTCAACCTGTCCACGCCGGCGGTTTGCATCAACCGCTTTGCCAGAGCGTCCGGCAGTACTCCGGTGACCTGCTGGGCGACTCGAGCAACCGGGGAACCGTGGGCCTCCATGCCCACAGCATCGATCACCGAGTCGGCACCCCGGCCATCGGTCAGGTCCCGGATTGCATCACCAACAGAGGAATCAAGGTGCCCAAGATCGATGGTGTGGATGCCGCGCTTTGCGGCGCGGGCCAGGCGTTCGGGCACCAAATCGACGGCGATTACCCGGTAGCCGAGGTGATCGGCAATGCGAGCAGCCATGTCGCCGATGGGACCCAAGCCGAGTACGGCCACCGATCCACCGTCGGGGATGTCTGCGTATACCACCGACTGCCAGGCCGTCGGCAGCACATCGGAGAGGTAGACAAACCGTGAATCCGGTGGCCCGACAGGAACTTTGATATGGGTGAACTGGGCCTGCGGGACACGCAGCAGCTCGGCTTGCCCACCGGGGACCTCGCCGTAGAGCTCCGAGTAGCCGAACAGGGCGGCTCCCATTCCCTGGTCGCGCACCTGGGTCGTTTCGCACTGCGTGAAAAGTTGCTTGTGGCACATGTGGCAGCTGCCGCAGGAGATTTGGAACGGGATGACGACGCGATCGCCGACCCGGAGGTCGCCTGTCTGGGTTCCGACCTCCCGGACAATGCCCATCGGTTCGTGGCCGAGGATGTCCCCGGGTTTCATGAACGCGCCGAGAACCTCGTAAAGATGCAGATCGGACCCGCAGATGTTGGTCGAGGTGATTTCGACGATGGCATCGGTGGGTTGCTCGATCTTCGGGTCGGGCACCGACTCCACGCGCACGTCGCGCTTGCCGTGCCAGGTGACAGCTTTCATGGCCACTCCTAGCTTCGCAGGACAGTTGGCTGGTACCCGACTGCCGGACGCCGAAACCGACGGCGGTTGCGCTCAGCGCGGGCGGGTACCACCTTTTGGTGGCCAAACCAGGAGTAATCATCGTAGGCAGCGGACCAGCTGGGGTGGCAGCGGCGGAGTCCTTCCGCGAACACGACGCCGACACACCTGTGCGGATCCTGACCGCCGACGCCGACTTACCCTATGCACGACCGCCATTGAGCAAGGAATACCTGCGTGGCCAGGCCGACGACGTCGCCCTACACCAGGTCCAGTGGTTCGATGACCGGGCGATCGAGATCACCTGTGGTGCGGCCGTGGACCGGTTGGACCTGGCCGGGCGTGCCGTCTACGCCGGCGAAGAGCGCCACGCGTTCGACACCGTGATCCTGGCTTGCGGTGCAGCGCCCACTGCCCCAACGTTCCCAGGCGGGGAGCGCGCGCTGCTGCTGCGCTCGCTGGCCGATGCAGCCGCGCTGCGCAACGCGTCGATCAACGCCGCGTCCGCCGTTGTCATCGGATCCGGCTTCATCGGTTGTGAGGCAGCCGCTTCATTGGCGCTACGCGGCGTGCCAGTGACTCTCGTTGCCCCCGAACCGCTTCCGCAAGAAAAGCGACTCGGCACTGACGCCGCCAAACGGCTTCGTGATCTGGTGAGCGAGGCGGGTGCCCGCCACGTCGGCGGAGTAACAGTAGAAGAAATCAACGATGTGGGTGTGCGCCTGGACGACGGCGTCACTATCGATTCCGACCTGGTGCTCGCCGCCACCGGGGTCACGCCGCAGAGCCGCATCGCCGCCGAGGCTGGCCTTGCTGTGCGTGATTCCCGCATTGTCGTCGACTCCGGCATGGCCACCTCGGCACCCGACGTGTACGCCGCGGGCGACGTCGCGTTGGCGCGACACGAGGTCGCCGGACGCCATCTAGTGATCGAACACTGGCAGGATGCCGTCGATCAAGGTTCGATAGCCGGATCGTGCGCGGCCGCATCACCCACGAAATGGTCTGGCGTACCTGGATTTTGGACTTCCATCGGTGACGCGACGCTGAAGTACCACGCCTGGGGCGACGGCTATGAGCGCAGCCGGATGGTCCAGCATCGCGACGGATTCACCGTCTGGTACGAGTCGGGTGACGTTGCTGTCGGCGTCCTCACCTACAACGCGGACGACGATTACGGCCTCGGTGAACGGCTGATCGCCGAACGTCGGCCCGCGCCGGTGCCCACATGATGTCCGCTTACTCCCGATGCCGAAAACAGGCCGATGCCGTTTAGCCCTGTCTCGCGCCGGGCAATCGGCCGTGGTGGATAGCGACATCAACGACGACATGCTGGACCCGTCGGAGAGCCTGGATTCCGACGAGGTACGCAACGACGACGGCGACGAGGTTGTTGATCCGCCGGACGAATGGATCGAGGCAGACGACCACGAGTCCCTCGACGAGAAACTCGCAGCCGAGACTCCGGACGATCCGCCCGACTCCCGACCGTCCAGAGAGGCACACGACTCGGACGAGGGCGGCGCACTCGAGCTTCTCAGCGACGACGACCTCGACCGCATCGACCCGAATCAGCATGGTCGCGCACGAGGCCAGATCGACGGTACGCCGGAGGACGGCGACTCGTACTTCAACGACGAACGCTGAACCGGCGCCTCGACCCTATTGCACGCTCGGGTTCCGCGGGTTCTTCGCCTTCTTCGACCGCGCGGATTTCCGCGCGCCACGCAGCGAGCGGTTGGCGGTACGCAAATCGGTATTCGCCTCGGACAATTCGGCATTGTCATCCTCGAGGCTCAGGATGCGGGCGATGCCGGCCAGGTTCACACCCGCATCGACCAGCGCGCTGATCCGGCGCAGGCGGACCAAATCGTCGGCGCTGTAGCGGCGCGTCCCCCCGTCGCTCCTACCCGGGGTGACTAAGCCTTGTCGTTCGTAGAGGCGTAGCGACTGCACCGCGATGCCGGAAAGCTCGGCGGCCACCGAGATCCCGTACACGCCGTGGTTCGACGACGGCGCACCGGTGTCATCCGGAAGATCAACCATCTGCGACCTCTTCACTTGATCCCACAGAAAAACTATTTATCACGCTTGCGCTGGAGTGTCGACAATGTTATACAAAATCTATGCCGATTGGCATAGATAAAATACTTCAGCCGACGACAGATTGGAGTGAGAGGTGACTGCCATGCTGATGCGTACCGACCCGTTCCGGGAGCTGGACCGATTCGCCCAGCAGGTACTTGGAACCGCGGCCCGGCCCGCAGTGATGCCGATGGACGCCTGGCGCGAGGGCGAAGAATTCGTGGTCGAGTTCGACCTTCCCGGCATCAACGCGGACTCGCTGGACATCGACATCGAGCGCAACGTGGTGACCGTGCGCGCCGAGCGGCCGGGCGTCGACCCCAACCGCGAAATGCTGGCCACCGAGCGACCGCGCGGGGTCTTCAGCCGCCAGCTGGTGCTCGGCGAGAACCTCGATACCGAGAAAATCGAGGCCAGGTATAGCGAAGGCGTCCTGAGCCTGCGCATTCCGGTAGCCGAAAAGGCAAAGCCGCGCAAGATCTCGGTGGGCCGCGGCGACCGACACACCGCGATCGACGACCGCACCGCGCAGCGGGAGGTGGTCAACGCCTGACCAGCTGGGTGGGGCGGCGGCCGCGACCGCTATGCGACCGCCGCCATCCACCGCAAAGTTCGCTCCGAATACTGATTGATGAATTCTCGGGAGATTGGGTTGTACCAGCACCGATATGACATATTTGGAGCTGGCCTCGGCGTTGAACAGGCAGCGCCCGTTCGCGAGTATTCGCATCCCCTACGTATCCAGTTCGTCGGT
This sequence comes from Mycobacterium numidiamassiliense, assembly GCF_900157365.1. Lineage (GTDB taxonomy): Bacteria > Actinomycetota > Actinomycetes > Mycobacteriales > Mycobacteriaceae > Mycobacterium > Mycobacterium numidiamassiliense. The sequence continues at coordinate 479,951 of NZ_FUEZ01000003.1, forward strand.
GTGCCCCCTTTCCACGTCGCGCCGGTGAGTTGAACCCGAGGAGATTACGTCCGAGATGAATTGGGACCTCAATGGCCAATCGGCCGACGTTGAGCAAGCCCTGGCGGGCGGCGTCCCGCAGCGGGCGGGCTGGTTCCGCTTCTACTTCGCCGACCAGCGGTGGGAGTGGTCCGAACAGGTGGAGCGGCTGCACGGATACGAGCCGGGCACCGTCACGCCGACCACCGAACTCGTCCTGCAACACAAGCACCCCGAAGATCGTGGCCGAGTCGCGGCGGCCATCGATCAAATCCTGGACAGCCGCAGGGCATTCAGCAATCGGCATCGCATCATCGACACAGCCGGGCAGGTGCACCACGTCGTCGTGGTCGGGGATCTTTTACACAACGAGCAGGGCGACATCATCGGGACGCACGGATTCTATGTCGACGTGTCGACACCGTCCGACCAGGACCGGGAAGACTTCGTCACCGCCAGGATCGCCGAGATTGCCGAGCAGCGCTCCAGCATCGACCAGGCCAAGGGCATGTTGATGCTCGTCTACGGCATCGACGATGGCCCGGCCTTTGATCTGCTCAGATGGCTCTCCCAGGAACACAACATCAAACTGCGACCGCTGGCCGAACGGATCTGCACAGACTTCCGCGGCGCCGGCCCGGGCCTGATGACCTCGCAGTCAGAGTTCGACCACTTACTTCTCACCGCGCATCAGCGTGTGGCGCGGTGAGCGAATCCGAAAGCTTAGACCTCGCCTGAGAAGTCGGCGGTGATCCAGCGGTCGGGCCGGACGGTGAAAAGCACGCTTTCCTGACCCGCGAGAGCTTGGACGAACGCGCGGCCGCCTTCGTCACCCAGGTAACGGATGGCGATCTCCTCGCGCACCTCGAGCGGCGTGGGTTGCGTGGTCTGGACGACGGTGCCCTCGACGACCACGTATTGGTACGGCGGCTCCTCGCGCTGGACCACCAACGTCACCACGCCGGCCTGCTTGATGAGCTTGGCCTTGCGGGACGACGCGCCCGTGTTGACCCGGATGTTCTGGCCGGGGACATAGTCGTACCAGATCGGGACGCTGGCCGGGGGCCGGCCGTCGTCGGCCGCCACGGACAACACGCCGACGTGTAGCGCTGCGAGGAACTCTTGACGATCGGGCTCGTTGAAGGCAGTCATGGCCGGCGCAACGTCGCGGCCATGTCGACCTATTCCCGTTAATTCGCGAACAAAGCGGGAATCTTCGCGAGCAGCTCGTCACCGCCCTACAGCAGCGGTATGCTCACCCACGACCAGCTTGCGACGCCGAGCAACATGCCACGGGACGGCCTGACGTGGTTCGAGTGATCGCTCATCGGCGCTGCTGGCTGGCATTCGCAGACGCCGGAATTGGTGTATAAAACACTGCGACAACAGAATTCGCTGAGCCTGAGGTTCGGATCAGCTCATTGCACAGCAGCGCGATCAGCAACAGGACTGGGCCCACGATTCCGGCGGCGATGCGGCGATGCGGCGATCGGCGATCGCATTCACAGTGACCGGTCCGAGCACACCCGCCGTCGACCAGGCCGTCAGCAACCCGCCGTGGGATGGCACCGACTTCCAAGTCGCCGAACAGGTCTCGCAGCTGCGACCACGGCTATTCGCACGTGAATGCGCCCACGTTAGAAATGCTGCGGGGCGTCGGCTGATCTAGCATTTGACGCCATGGTGGTGCCGACACCTCGTGCCACCGAAGAAGGTGCGCGATGAGGGATTACGACGGCAAGACGGCGGACGAACGTGTCGCCGAACGCCGTGCGCGGTTGATCGACGCCGGCCTGGAGCTGTTCGGCGAGCACGGTTACGCCGGCACGTCGATCCGAGCGGTGTTGCGCCAGTCCGGCTTGCGCGACCGGTACTTCGGGGAAAGCTTCCCCGATCTGGACTCGCTGCTGGCCGCGGTCTACGACCAGCTCATCGAAGAAGAACTCGCGGGCAGCCACGCCGCCGTCGCCGCCGTGCAGGGCGGGACCGAAGGGGCCCGCGCGATGATGGAGTGGATCAGCCGCTCGCTAGAGGGCAATCCGGGGCGCGCTCGCATCAAGCTGCGCGAAGTCGTCAGCGCAGGCCCGATTTCGGGAAGCCATCGCCAATCGGGCCTATCCCGACTCGCGCAGCTCGTCGCCGACCTGCTGCCCGCGACGCCGGACGTCAGCGACCGGGACAGGCAGATGCTCGGACTCGGCGTCGTCGCGGCCGCCGACGCCTATCTGCTCACGTGGTTGAACGGCGAATCGGCGCTGTCACGCCATGACGTCGTCGACCTGGTGGCCACGTTGTTCGATTCGATCGCCTGCCGCCTCAGCCGCATCCCCAGCAGCTAGTCGCGAGTGTTAACTCCGGATTACGTCGGAAGTTTGCTCTGGTACTGCGGGCAGTACGCCGCCGTCGCCGCTCCGATCACCGTCCCGGTGCCACCGTCACTCAACCCGAGCGCCTTGCGCACATCGCTGACGGTTTGGTCGAGCGTGTTGCCTCCGGCCCAGTCCTGGCACACCGCGTGGCCCACCGCGATCATGGTGGAATCCGAGCCATTTTGCCAGGTGATGCCGTTCGACGTAAGCGCGTGCAGGTAGGCGTCATCGGAGATGTCGGCATTCGCAAGCGGGGCGGCAACCACACAGAAACCACCCAGAACGGCAGCGACGGAGCCCGTCAACCGCGCCTTGTTCTTCATTTGTTGACCCCTCGGTGAGGATTACGTTCCTGTCCGGACCGAATCGTTGCTAACGAGCAGATGCTTCGTTCACTGGACACTTTGGCATACGCGGCCGGATCGCGGTCGAAATTCGCCGAAGACGACGGCTGGGCGAGGCCTGCGGCACGTTGACGCCGTCGCCTTTCCGTCTGCCAAGCGGTTGCCCCCCGGTCATATCCCGGATACCTGGTCGTGGGAGCGTGCCCATGTGCACGGCGAAGTGGAGGCAAGCCAGTTACGCCCGGCCGACCGTTTTCACAGGTGGTGTGAAGCGGCCGTTGCCCGGCTTCCGTTTGGGCTCAAATCAGTCGTCGCACCCACATTTCTGGGCTTCTGTTTGATCAACGGCTTCACCTTCGGCGTCGATCTGACGATCCTCACCGGGCTGCGCAGCGGTCTGGGCCTTCCCGTGCCGATCGCGGTCACGGCCGCCTACGCGTGCGCCTTCGCGCTGAGCTACGTCCTCAATCGCACGTTCAACTTTCAGTCCCACGCGCCGGTCGGGCCTCAGCTCGCGATCTATGTGGTGGTGGTGATCGTCAACTACCTGGCGTTCATCCTCGGGATCTGCAGCGGGTTGGCCGCCCTGGGAGTGCAATACCAACTGGCACGCATGGCCGGGGCTCTTTGCGAAGCGGTGTACATGTACTCCGCCATGAGGTGGTTGGTCTTTCGATCCAAGGCATGAGCCGTCTGCGAATCTTGGCTCGGCTCTTGGTATTTCGGAGAGACCCCCGGCGGGTTCGCGGGCTGCGCGTGCCGTTAGGACGCGGTCACGATGCTTTGGCGTAGCGCCGCACCATCTCGTCCTCACCGAACGTGCTCGTGTGCTGCTGCCCGCTATCGTCGCGACCAAAGAACGTCCACCGCCGTGGAGTCGTTTGCGGCCCACTGATCATCTTGACGGTCAGACGCAATTGGGTTGGACGCAGCGTGCCGATCACGTCACCAACCCGGATTTTCGAAGGATGGATCTGACTTGCGTCGGTCCAGTCTTGGATGCCCATGTCACACCATGCTTCCCCGGTTGTTGCCATCACCCTACCTGGCAAACCCGCATCCCTAAGCCAGAACAAGGGGGGCCACCGCGGGGCAATCATCGAAACGCGATGCTGGTGGCGTAACGTCGGTGGTGAGCCGTTTGTTGTCAGCGGCGGTCCACTGCAACGTTACGCGCAAGACCCCCACAGGCAATCAGATTCCTCTTTCTGCTCCGCGCCCGCGGCACAGACGATGCCAACCGTGAAGGAAATGCCCTGTGGCGTATGCGGCGACAGCGACAATCGGGTGCACCCAGTGGTACCTTTCGTGAGCCGGCTGGGCTCGACTAATCCGCTACGGCTCTCGGTGGCTCGCGAGCTCGGACAAGAAATCGACGGCGCGTGGTGGCCCCGCGCAGACCGCATGACCAACGAATTGCCGCATCTCATCTCGGTCCTGACCCCCGTGCTCGGGGACATCGAGTCCATCAACGTCAACTGGTCTCCGCTACAACGACCCCCCGACTTCAACTGGCCGGGTTGGGAACACAAACGCCAACACGTGATGACCATCAACGGCACGCAAGCCTGCGCAAACCTATTGATCATCTCGTACGCGACCCACAGCGGGCTTGCCCTGATGGTGCTGCGGTGCGCGGCCAACCTGCCCGTCAAAACCAGCGACCGTGACAAACCCGCGTTCCTGGCCGCGTCGGCGATTGTGCAAGCCGCCCAACGACAGCGCGCCACCGACCGTGCCTGCCAAGGCTGAATTGGTCTTAGACGGGAACCCGATCAACCAAGCTGCTGTAGATCGCGACGAGCTTCTCGGTTTGCACGGATTGGCGCGGGATGTCGCGATGAGCGGTCACGATGTCCCTCACCTTGTTCAGCTTGTCCCTATCCTCGCTGACCAATCGGATCGCCGCGGCGAGCGCGGCCGGGGACGGGTCGGCGGCGAGAATTCCGCCACCTTCGGGAACCGTCTCACCCAGTGCGGGATCGCAATAAATCGTGGGCAACGACATCGCGGCAGCCTCCAGCAGCACCAGGCCCTGGGTGTCGAAACCGTATGACGTGAACAGTAAAGCGCCGCTTGATCTCATGGCCCGCAGACAGTCTTCGTGATCGACCCGACCACGTAACCGGACCCGGCGGGAAAGACCGGAGGCGTCGATGGCCTTTCTGATGGCGGGCTCCAAAACGCCCTCGCCATAGATGTCCAGCGTGCAGTGATCGACCCGCGAAACAGCCTCAATTGCCTCGAGGACGCGCTTTTCCGCCGAAAGTCGGCCACACCAGATCAGTCGAAGCGGCTCGTTGTCGCACCGTGCGCTTGTCGCGGTCCTGGTAGCCCGATCGATAGCACCGTCGTCAATGCCGTTGGAAATGACCGATATTGGGCGATTGACCCCTCTGTCGGCCAACGACTGTGCGAAGTGCCTGGTCGGAATGATCTGGTGGTCGACGGCTTGCGCGTGCGCCACCATGAAACGCCACGCCAGCCGTGCGACGGTGCTTTCCTCCGCCCGCTTGAAGGTGAATTCGGTTGCAAAGTGCCGCTTTTGCATCCGGCTGACGATCGTCGCGAGGAACAGCGGTGCGGAGGCCGCCTGCTCGAAGTACGCGTCGTAGCGCGTGTGTTTGGTCTGCACCACCGGAATGCCGTGCCGGCGAGCGGCTTCCATGCCCGCGATCGCCACACCCAAGTCGCCCTGGGTATGCACGATGTCGATGGGCTCCCGCGACTCGAATGCCTCATCGATCAGCCTGCGATTGGCCCGGGACGGCCAAACGAAAACGTAGTCGTCGTACCTGCCCAAGATCTGCGCGAGCCGAGCGATCACGGGTACCGCTTTCAGCTCGACCACGCACGGGTCGGGATCGGGTGTGTTCGCGAGCGGCGCGGTGAACACCGTGACCTGGTGTCCGAGCTGCTCTAGGGCGCGACGCTGAGTGGCCACCGATATCTGCGCCCCGCCGAAGGTCGCAGGATGAAGATCCGTGAAAAGAGCGACATGCATCTAAATCCCTCAAAAGGTTGGGTCCGGGTGGCGGTCGGTGGACGGATGTCGTCCGCTCTGCCTCCGCGCATGAAGCTCAAATTCTACGCGACCTTGCGTGCGCGGCTGACGGGCAGTAAAAGTGCCCCCGGAGTCCGCGACTATGCGGGGTGCAGCGCGAATACCGGGTGGTCGGCAGGGTCGGGCAGTTTCTCGAAGTAGCCCTCGACCACCTTTCCGGCCTTTACCTTGTACGCGTCCAGGATCGTCGGCCGGTCCTGCACGGGCGTCTCGGCGGCGACGTAGTCGACCGTGCCGGCCTTCGTCGCGATGCTCACCTGGGGGTTGGCCCGCACGTTCTTCACCCACTGGGATTCGCCGCGGGTCGACACCAGATACCTGACCGCGTCGACCTCGACCGTGACCACGGGGATCTTCTGGGCTTTCTTAGTGCTGCGGGTGGTCAGGGTAAGCGTCTCGACATTGCTGATCCCGGTGGCCATCGCAATCGGGTTGAAGATCTTGGCGGTGAACCAGGGGGGCTTGAGGTAGGCCATAGACACAAGTTTGACCGACGGTCTTCCGAGGTGTGCTGTGTTCCGTGGAACTTCCCGCGACCGCGTAGTCAACCTTGAGCCCGCGAGGCTTTCGTACTCTGTGGACATGATTCCGAGAAGGTCACCGTGACGACGAGGCCAAAGCCCATCACTCCTGGCGTCGGGCAGGAGTCGGTGTGGGACTACCCCCGCCCGCCACGCTTAGAGCCGTTCCTGGGCTCGATCACCGTGGAGCTGGGCGGCAAGCGCATCGCGTCCACCGACCATGCGTGGCGCGTGCTGGAGACCAGCCATCCGCCGACGTATTACCTACCCCGCGAGGCCTTCGCAGATGGGGTGCTTCGTGAGACCTCGGGCTCCTCATGGTGTGAATGGAAGGGCCAGGCGACCTACTACGACCTGGTCACCGACGCACGAGTCTCCCCGAAGGCCGCGTGGAGCTACCTTCACCCCTCGCCTGGTTTCGAGCAGATCGTCGAGGCGGTAGCGGTGATGGCCGCCCTGGTTGACCGCTGCACCGTCAACGGCGAGCAAGTTGTTCCGCAGCCCGGCGGCTTCTATGGCGGCTGGATCACTAGCTGGATCGTCGGACCCTTCAAGGGAGTACCGGGATCGATGGGATGGTAGCGGCATGAAACCGGCCCCCGGAGTGTGTCCGGGGGCCGTCTCGCTAGTAGCGGGGACAGGATTCGAACCTGCGACCTCTGGGTTATGAGCTAGCCGGTTGCAGTCTCCTCCGATGCGCCCGTTCTCATAGCTGCAGGTCAGCGACGTTCAGTCGTCTAGCCCATCTCGCCCCGTCCCGCTTGTTCCCATCGCTTTCACCGTGTTCCGTGTCCAAATCCGTGGCCAACCCACCAGGTGGCAAGCGCACTACCTACTGGGTTTTCGAGCCACTATGCGTGCTGGTTGTTGTCGCCATCGCATGGTTTAGCTCCCGCGACGGCAGCAGTCAAGCCGCCACCGGGGCGTTCGCCGCCCTACTGGGAGTCCTCGAATTCGGTCTGCTGACAGTGCTTCTCGCCTTGTGCTAAACCGCAATTCGGTCGTCTCGAGTAGTCCGACCAAGTCGCCGGTCAGTGCCTCGATGTCGTAATCCTTGATCGCCTCGGGGCGAGATGAACCACCGTAGCCGCGCTGATCCGGTGCCAACACGTGGTAGCCCGCCTCAGCCAACACCGGCAGGATGTGGCGCCAGCAATATCCAAGTGTGGGAAAACCATGCGCCAGGATCACCGCCGGGCCACCTTCATGACCAGCCTCGTTGACAAGCAACCGGACACCATTGATGTCGACGTGCCGAGACCTCAAATCACGGTCCTTTGTTTCGCTCGCGCCGCCATTGCCGGCACATCCGGGCTGTAAACCGCTTGACTCCGGCCTCCCGCAATCACTTGGCGCTGGTGCGCTGCCAAGGCTGGTTTTGAGACGCCACCGGATGGGGTCCCTCGTCATGTCGCTGTCGCGCGGGCAGCCTGTTTGATCACATCGGCCACGACGTCTGGGTTGGAGACGGGCACGGCGTGCGATGAGTTCACCTCTGTGACATGTGAATGAGCACGATCGGATTCGAAGATGTATTCATCCACGGGGATGGCGGCATCCTGCAGGGGCCTGACCTGCCAGCTCGGCTTGCTCGTCCATGCAGCCGAAGTCAGCGGCTCGTCGAGGGCCGCCTTTGCGATGGGTCGCTGGGTGGCGATCATCAGGGCGACCACGCTCTCAGATACATCGGCGGCGAGGAGGCTGCGGTACTTGTCTGCTTGGCAGAGGACATTCGTGCCGCTGGTTCCGTCGGGCAAGGTGTACGGAACCAGATCAACCGATGAGGCGAAGTCACCGCCAGGAAACCGTTCGAGACACTCTGATGAAGATTCCCCGACCGCGGGCATCGGGGAGCCCGCGTAGACAAGGGCTTTCACCTTGGGATCGTCCCCGGCCTGGGTGATGACGGCTCCACCGTAGGCGTGGGACACGAGGATCACGGGCCCCTCAATCGTGGCCAACACGCTCCGCAGGTAGGCGGCGTCGTGCGCCACGCCCCGCAACGGGTTGGAGAACACTTTGAGCGGGTAGTCGTCGCGCTGCAGTTGCTGGATCACTCCATGGGTCCAGAGTGACGAGTCCTCGAGAGCCCCGTGCGCCAGCACGATCGTGGGGTTGGGCGTGTCCCGACTCCCCGAGCCGGCCAGGTCGCGATCGTTGGACCTTGTGTGATTTTCCATCGCGGCTGTTGTCTCCTTCGTTATGGTTGCGTTACCGCTGATCTCTGGTGAGATGAGTTCAGACGGCGCCCGCTATCCAGCCCTTCAGTTGAAGGTGCGTGGCTTCATCAGTGCGTTGCGCCGAAGGTCTTCTCCCCCAGCGCTTTCCCGCCGTCACGCGTCGTGCGTTCGGCGGTCACATCAATCCTGCTCGTGCAGCGTTTGGACGTATGTCTTGCCGTATGGGTAGAACAGCTCCTTGCGGCCGTCCTGCCAGGCCTGCTTCATTTCGGGCTTCGAGATGTCCCAATCCGGCCTGCACTTCTTGGAGACGGCGCGCAGATCCTGCCGTAAGTCTTCCATGGTCGGCCGCCCGAAGAACCAGTATCCGTTATAGATCTTGTGGATGATGAGGCCTGGTTCGAGAACGATGATGTGAGGGATCATCGGATTATGCAGAGGGTCCGTGTATTCAGCGATATCGAGGTCCTTTTGGACGACGCGGCCCGCGTCGGAGAGGAAGGGCCAGTGTGCGCCGACCCCGCTCCGGTATTCGTTCGTTTCCGTGAGGTTGTCGGTACTGATGGTGACAAGCCGGCAGTAGCCCACCTCCATTTCCCGGTGGAGTTGGATTAGTCCCTCAGCCTGGCGTCGATCCTTGGGGCAGAAACCTCCGCGGCTCAGCATGACGATCATGGGGTCGATTCCCTGAAGTTCGGACAACGTCCGTTTGGTTGCGGTGTGGTCAGTTAGCCGGTAATCAGGAAAGCGAGCCCCCGCCACAATGTCGCTGCGCATCTCGTTGAATATCCTTCCGCTCAATTGCTCACGACGACGCCGCAAGATCTCTCGGGGTGCAAGCGCTCACCGCCCCAACATCCACCCGTCGACACCGCCCAGGGAAACGAGGCTCCTCTCGCTACGCCTGTCCAGCTCGTAGCTCTTTCGACACGTGGAAAGCGGCGAGCAGATCGAGGAGCAGGACCGCGATGGGGATGACCGGCGGTTTGATACCGAGGGGCAGTACGCGAGCCGGCACACCGGGCTGCAGGTGGACATAGATTGCCACGGCCATTTGAGCGAAGAGCATCACACAGGCGAGCAGCAAGATTTGCTGTCGACTCTTGTCCGGTAACGATCTTCGAAGCCATGGCAGCAAGAAGAGAACGCCAGTGATGACTTCGCTGACCTTGCCGAAGGGAACCGCCACGCGGGGTAGATGACTCTGTTCGATCTGGACATCGAACCATCCACGGATTGGCTGAAAGAACTTCAGGAATCCGAACATGAACATCAGGACTCCCAGGAACATCGATAGGGGCTTGACGCGACTCGGCACTCTTCATCTCACTTTCAATATGCAATATGGTCGACCACCGGGCACCACCCAGCGGAGCACGCCACGGATTCAACGGCGGTCAAGGTTTGACACTCGGACATAACACGCTTGCCAACGCGGCGATCTGGACTGGCGCACGGCAAATCGTGACGCGTCGAGTACGAGAAATCATTTGGTCCACGACCTGCGTTTGATCAAGATCCAAAAGATCAGCAAGTGTGAGATGAGGACCACGGGAGCGTAAAAAGTGTAGATATACCAGATCGTGCTCAGGTTGAATGTCGGCACATTCAACTGTACGACGCTGCGCAATCCGTTGAGTAGGTCGGCGAATCCCCAGGTGTTAGCCACCCATGCTAGAGGAACTGCAACACGCCAGCTGCTCCGCAGAGAAATGATGGCGGCTAGGGACAATGCGGCAGCTAAGAGATCGCCGTAGGCTGCGCTGAGGAGGAATTCTCGGGGCAGCTTCGGGTCGATCATACCCGGAACCAACAGCGTCATGCCTACGTAGCGAAATACATGCACGAAGAGCAGACCGATTAGGGCGGAATTGCGGGAAGGCGTGGCCAATGACGGCCACACGTAGAACTTCGTCAGGACGAGGCAAACGGCGCAACTGCACGCAAGCTGCAGCCAGAAGATAGCGACGTTATTCATGGCCATCTCCGTGCATGAGCCGCCCTGGGAGCGAGCCGTTATGTAAACCCATCATTTGCCTTCCATGAGGCTGATTAAGCACGCGGCCGTCGGTGTGTTCTCTGATGACCGTCTGCGTAATGTCGAATACGTCTGAAACTCAGGACGACGGCGATAGTGAGGGTCGGCCTTCGCATCGCGGATGACGCCGTCGCCGTCGAGGACGAACGCGCAGGATGCACCACCATCGCCGCGCCGTCGTCGATGGTGTTGTCAACGGTGCCTCGGGGAGATCCTGGGACGGCGTTCGTCGACGCGACCGATCGAGGCTGAGCCTGCTCGCGACTCGAGGTATTCGTCTCGCAACGAGGTGCCGCCCAAGGCTCTATTTCTCGGCGACCACGTGAAGACGGTGCACCTTGGGCGCCACGGAGAAGAGGTCCTCCGCTTTGTCTACGAGCTCTTGTGCGGCCTCGCCGGCCAGATGGTCTTCGCGGGCTGATTCATCGGTGAAGGTGTCGAAGATCATGTACGTCCCGGCCTCCCCTTCGTCTTTGGCGGCGCACCACGTGAGTGTTCCGGGCTCCCCACTTGCCAGCCCGGCCTCCTTCTTGAGAAACTCCTCGACTTCCAGTTCCTTCCCAGGTTTAGCCTTCAGTTCAACACATAATGCGAACTCAGCCATGCGGGTATGCCCTCTCTCGAAGATTTCGGTACAGCGATGTGGTCGTTCCAAACGAATTTCGAGGATACATCACTAGCGTCAATTACGCCTCCTGAGCAGAAGTCCAGCCGACATTTACGAATGGTCTATAGAATGGTCGCAGCATTAACACGCATATCGGGCGAGTACGAAGAATCCATATTTCGCGGGTGGGCGAAAATGGCGCAATTTAGGCTGGAGTTTCCTCCAGTGCATCGTGATGTTCTCCGTCGTCAATTCTGTCTATATCGGCGGCCTTCCATTGGGCGAGTGTCGATCCCGGAACACGTCCGAGGCCGCGTTCTTTGATACGCAAGCACTAGGGCCTCTGAGCGTCCCTCGACGCGTTTAGGCATCGGCGTAGGGGTTTCCTGAACGCGCCTGGCGAAAAGCGGTGGGGGTCTCGGCGAGCTCCCAGTCTTTGACGGTCGCGACGGGCCCTAGCAGGGCGGCGGGCAGGTCGGGGGCGAGTGGTTGGTCCGTTCGCACGCGGCGTGGCCAGTCCCGGTTGGCCAGCGCGGGTTTGGCCAGGGCGACGACATCGGCGGTGCCGGAGTCGATGAGGATGGCGGCGTCGCGGGGTTCGTCCAGGTGGCCGTTGGCGATGACCGATAGCCCGCTGTATTGTTTGGCAAGCTTGGCCAGCGTTGGGCCGGCGTCGCCGAAAGCCGGTGCCAGAGCACGGTATTCGGTGGTGTGGATGTAGTCGATGCCGGTGCCGGACAGCGCGGTGAAGATGGCGGCCGCGTCGTCCTCGCCGCCAGCCCACCGATGATGGTTGTCGGAGACCTTGCCTTGGGAGATGCGGATACGCGCTCACCCGGGACATCGGCGCCAAGGCGACGCGATTACCGAGCGCGACATCTCCGATGGACGTCGGCTCGAAGAGCGTGTCATGCCGCGGCTGCTGCGGGACAGACATGAAGTCGCTCACCTCCGTCGTCGAGATGTGGGGGGTGGATTGGTAGCCCGGCCAAAGTGGAGGCCCGCGGTGCATTCGACGCCGGTCGCCATCGGGTGTCCGGGCCCGATCCGGAGGGTAAGCAGGTGTCGTTGCTAGGGTCAGCTCGTCTTGATTGCTGGCAACTGCCTGACGAGTTGCGTCATCACGTAATGCTTTGTGCCGCAGTCTCGACGGAGCGAGATGCCGCTCGGTGTTCGACCGCGCGTGTGGTTGCTCCTGTCAGATCCCTGATGAGACCGACCCGGTCGTCGGGAATAGACCGAATGGACCCGCTCGAGTACCCGGCGCGATGCTCCGTCCCAGCTGGTGCACGACGAGGCCCGTCAGCGGCGAATGATGCCGATCGGCGTTGGCATCGGCGCCGACCGCAGCGAACGGCAGGCGGTAGTTGAGTCGCGACAACGGGGTCCTTCCACGGTGGCTCGTTGACTACTCAGGAGCATGCTGGTTGAGAAGTGGACTGACAACCCCAATTCGGATAGCCTCCGCCAGTGACGTCACAGGATGGTCGACCGACCGCCCGGCACACGCCCCGCGGAACGGTAACCAAAGCCCGCATCGTCGATGAAGCCATCACATTGTTACGGGAGCGCGGGGTCGCCGGGACGAGCTTGGACGCCGTCATGACTGCCAGCGGCACGAGCAAGTCGCAGCTTTATCACTACTTCGCCGACAAAGACGCGCTCATCACCGAAGTGATCAAGGCCGAGCTCGACCGCATCATCAGCCAGCAGGAGCCGAGCCTAAGCGGCGTCACGACATGGGACGGGTTGGAGCGCTGGTGCGGTCAAGTCGTGACCGTGACCCGCGTGACACAAGGTGTCGGAGGCTGTCCACTGGGTTCGTTCGTGGGCGAACTCGCCGAGCGATCAGAATCTGCGCGGCTCGAGCTCGCGCAGTCCTTCGCTGAATGGCAGTCCTACCTATCTGCGGGTTTCACCGTCATGCGCGACAACGGCGAACTCGTCGCAGAAGCCGACCCGGACGAGCTCGCGTTGACGATGATGAGCGCACTGCAGGGCGGACTCCTCATGGCCCAGATCAACCGCAGCGCTCGCCCCGTCGAGCTGGCCCTCGACATGGCGCTCGGACACCTCGCCGGATACCGGGTTAGCCCGACACAAACGTCACCGCGCTGATCGCCGGGGACTCGCAACCGTCTCGCCAGCAGGCCCACAGCGTGCTTGGCTCAGGGCCGAAAGCTCAAGGCGCCGCCGTGATTACGGGCGACGCGAGCATCCCCATGGGCATATCACATGTCCGCCAATCGTTGCGGTGCAGACCAAGGGCCAACCTGAGGCCCACGCGCCGCACCACAAACAATGAGGCTAGACCCACTCATGCGCGACATAGGGTTCGCTTCTGGCAGCTCGGCTTTGAATAGGTAGGTGCACCGACTCGATCATTGTTCGACGACGGTACTAACGCGCTACTACTCTAATCAATTGACCCGCAGTCGATTTCAACGACATCTAACGTGAGTACCTTCCTGTGATTATTCGCGACGTGAGCACCTCTCCCGCGGGGGGGATTCGCAGTCACGGGTATCCAAGGTGGCCCGGCGGCACCGGCGGTGCACACACAGTAAGCGTCAATACGTCATTGTGACGCTCCAACTGGGTCAATCATGCTGTCCGCCAGCAGATTCCGGCACATTTTATGGATAATCTGCATTATCCGTAAAATAATGGCGGCCGGGTGTGCGTCTAGACGCTTCCTCCCGGTACTACCCATCGGTGCTGGAACGTCAACACTGATGTCAACCGCGACCACTTTCTTTCGCGAGTTTCTTCTTGAGCTCGTCCGCCGGCGTCGCCAAAGTGCCGAAACCATCGAAGTGCTCGAACCCCACCCGGACATAGATTCCGGTCGCGGTGAACGACACCTTCCCGCTCGTGCTGGTGCCCTTGGCAGAGACATGGCCATCTCGGACAGAAATTGCCCCCGGAGTCTCCTCCGATGCGCTCGTTCCCATGGCTGCAGCTCAGCGACGATCAGTCATCTAAGCCATCTCGCCCCGTCCCGCTCGTTCCCACCGCTTTCACTGTGTTCCGTGTCCAAATCCGTGGCCAACCCGCCAAGTTGCAAACGCACTACCTAGTGTCTGAGGAACTCCCGTTTCAGACACGAGTCAGCCTGCTGCGTCCGCAGTTGCCCGGGTAGGCATTAGCCGGGCAAGGTGGTTCGGTGACTGCGGTGAGATTGGCTCGGGCCGGAGTCTTAGATGTTGCCGTGGAAGAGCACGGCCCATGACGTTCGACCGAGTACCTGGCCACGCATGGTTCAGCGCCGGGGCTTGTTGCGTGATCGCTTTGCGATCGTCGGGCCGCCGGAGACGCCGATACGCCACCTGGCCATGGCGGTGCTGACCTGGTATTGCGCGGCGAGCGCCTCGACGCTGCCGCCGGCAATCGCGTGTCGGCGGGAATCAATAGGGCGCCGGCGAGTTCGGCGGCTTCGGTTTCTTGGTCGGCGGATGCTGCGCCGCAATGCCCATCGTCGTCCATCCAGACGTCGGACAGTTCGTGTTCGGCGGCGAAATGAGCGACTTCATGGGTGAGATTGGAGCGGATCCGATGGGGGAGCGGATCGGAAACGCCAACGTTGGATTCTTCCTGCAGACCTATGCGCATGTTCTGCGAAACGATGACCGCGACGCCGCAGAGCGGGCGGCCGCATTCCTTATCGGCGACGGACAGCATCCGGCGGACGAAGACGACTCCTAGATATTTAGTACGCCTGATGTGTCCAAACACGTGTCCATCTCGGATAGAAATGGCCCCCGGAGTCTCCTCCGAGGGCCATTCCCGCTAGTAGCGGGGACAGGATTCGAACCTGCGACCTCTGGGTTATGAGCCCAGCGAGCTACCGAGCTGCTCCACCCCGCGTCGGTGAATGCCAGGTTACCGAACCGGTGTCAGCGCGACCAAATCGCCCAGTCAGCGGCGTGCAAGCGCCGGTTCAGTGCGAAGTTGGGGTTGAGTCCGTAGCGGCTTGAACACCGCCACAAAGCCCGGGAGGGCCACAGAATCGCCCTCGCCGGGCTTGCACCACCCCGAACCCCGATGCCGGTCATCTGACGTCCCTCCTTAGCCCGTGGAGGGTCGCATGGCACGGCCTAGGCGGCGCCGTTCTCCGATTTGAGCAGCCAGCCCCTTTTTCCAGGGCATCAATGATCCCGTGCAGCAGATCGGCGGTCGACGGATCGGCGGCGTCGATTCCATCGTGCACCGTCCGCATGGTGCCAACCACCGCGTAGATCCGGTTGGTGATCATCTGGACCATCTGCCTCACGCCGATCAATCCTGCCGGCAGGGCGGGAACGGTTGTTGCCGCAACGACGGTGTCCGAGCGCCCGTCGGGAACGGCATCCAGCGCACGCATTCGTTCGGCGATCGTGTCACTGGCCTCACGCGCGGTGTCGACGATGCTGTCGAGCTGCAAATGCAGGTCGCGGAAATTCATCCCGACGACGTTCCAATGCGCTTGCTTGGCTTGCAGGTGTAACTCGATCAGGTCGACGAGGACGGTTTGTAAGTCCTCGAAGAAGCCGGCTGGACGGTGAAACATCGCGACTTCGTCGGCGTCACGACGGTTGGCGGACAATGAGATTGTCATGTTGAACTCCCTTGGATAGTGGATTTGCCTGGCGGCGAACGCTATTCGGGCCAGGTGTTGGTGCGGATGATCTCGACGAAGTTGTCGCGAACGAATTCCGGGTCGAAGTGCTGCAGTACGTCGGCGTTGACGGTGCCAAAGGTGCTGTGCGGCCGGTGCTTCATACCGTCGTTGAACGCGGCAAGGATCCGGTTTTTGAAGTCGGGGCGCGGGTGGGCGGCGGTGACCGCCGCGAGGGCCTCGGCCGACAGGTCGTCGCGGCCGATGCCGAGCACGTCGGTCTCGACACCCGCTGTCACCAAAGCGATTTCGGGCTCCAGGAATTCGGGAACGCCGGGAGTGGTGTGCAAAGCGATGCCCAGCCACACCTTGTTCGCGTCGGCCTGATCGACACCACGCTCCAGCAGGAACTCCCGCGCCGCGTTGGCGCTGTCCACCTCGAAGCGCAGTTGCGAGGTGCCGTAGCGCTCGGTGAGGCCCAGGTCGTGGAACATCGCCGCGGCGTAGAGCAGTTCGAGATCCGGCTGCAGGCCACGGCGACGGCCCTGCAGCGCGCCGAACAGGAACACCCGGCGGGAATGGTCGAACAGCAGGTCGTCTTCGGCGTCGCGGATGTATTCGGTGATGGCACGAACCAGTGGTGTGTCGGGGATTTCGATGTCGGCGATGGTGCCGACGGACTGACTGGTCATGATGTCGCCTCCTCGGTTGTGCGGGGTTGCTATTAGTTTGCCGAGGCGTAGGCAATCCGACCCTGGTCGTTTGAGCCGTCATTTCCACAGAAAGCGACACAATGA
Organism: Mycobacterium numidiamassiliense; assembly: GCF_900157365.1. Taxonomy (GTDB): domain Bacteria; phylum Actinomycetota; class Actinomycetes; order Mycobacteriales; family Mycobacteriaceae; genus Mycobacterium; species Mycobacterium numidiamassiliense. Next base: position 496,486 of record NZ_FUEZ01000003.1, read on the forward strand.
CTCTGTGACTGAAGCCGGAGCGCGTTCGCGGGTGGTGGTAATCGTAGTCTTCGACGGGGTGACGTTGTTAGACGTCGCGGGAGCGGGTGAAGTCTTCGCCGAAGCGAACCGGTTCGGCGCCGACTACCAGCTCAAGATCGCGTCGGTGGATGGGTGTGACGTGACAACCTCGATCGGGACGCGATTGGGCGTCACCGACAGCATCTCGTCCATTGATGCCGCCGATACCGTGCTGGTGGCCGGCAGCGACGACCTCCCGAGGCGGGCGGTTGAGCCCGCGCTCGTCGAGGCCGTCCGATCGATTTCGGCACGGACCCGGCGGATGGCGTCCATCTGTACGGGATCGTTCGTCCTCGCGCAGGCCGGGTTGCTGCGCGGCAGGCGCGCGACCACGCACTGGCACGATGCCCGGTTGTTCGCCCGGGCCTTCCCGGATATCGCGGTGGAGCCGGACGCCATCTTCGTCCGCGACGGCGATGTCTTCACCTCCGCCGGGGTGTCGTCGGGCATCGACCTGGCACTGGCGTTGGTCGAAATGGATTACGGGACAACGCTGGTCCGCGATGTGGCCCGGTGGTTGGTCGTCTACCTCAGACGCGCAGGGGGTCAGTCGCAATTCTCGGTGTTGCTCGAAGCCGATCCACCGCCGCAGTCGCCGCTGCGCGCGGCCACCGAGGCGGTCGCGGCCGATCCAGCCGCGAACCACAGTGTGAAAATCCTTGCGGCGCGGGCATCTTTGAGCACACGTCAGCTGACCCGGCTGTTTCAGTCCGAGCTGGGGATGAGTCCGGCGCGCTACGTCGAGCTGGTTCGAATCGACTGCGCCCGTGGTGCACTCGAATCCGGCCGGACCGTAGGCGAGACTGCGGGCATGGCCGGCTTCGGCAGCGCCGAAACGCTGAGACGCGTGTTCGTCAACCACCTGGGCATCAGCCCGAAGGCCTATCGGGATCGGTTCCGGACGGCGTACGCCTGAGCTACTTGGCGTTGTTGTACTTGGTGATCGCGTCGTCGAGTCGCTGCAGCGCGGCACCGTAGCCGGCGAAGTCACCCTTCTTCTGCGCATCCTTAGCTGCGCCGAGCGCAGCCTGAATATCTTGCAGCGCAGCGGCTTTAGCCGGGGACAATGTCACCGAACCGTCCGGAGCCGGCGGCAGGGCCGTCGGCGGCGGTGATCCGGGCGGCCCGGACGCCGGCGTGGGCGGGCTGGCGGGCGGGGTCTGCGGCGCACCGGCATCGGTGGGAACTATCCCCGTTGCGGCCGCGCCCGCGCCGGGCCCGAACAATCCGGTCAGCGCATCACCCACGGTGGGGCCGTACCCGATCTTGTCGTTGTACATCATCGCCACCCGGATCAACCGCGGGTACGACGATGCGGCGTCGCTGGCGCCCGGGGAGGCATAGACGGGTTCGACGTAGAGCAGGCCGCCCTGGGCCACCGGCAGCGTGAGCAAATTGCCCCAGCGGATACGGTTTTGGTTGTCCCGGCCGATCACGCCGAGGTCCTGGGAGACCGCCGGATCGGTGGTGATCGCGTTGTTGGCCAGCTTCGGACCATTGACCTGGCCCGGGATGGTCAAAACGGTGATCCTGCCGTAGGTCGAGGGGTCAGAGCTGGCGCTGATGTAGGCCGCCAGATAATCGCGCTTGAACCTGTTCATCGCGCTAGTCAATTGGTATGACGACGAATTATCTTGTTTAGCAATATTTTTCGCGACGATGTAATAAGGCGGCTGGTAGCTGCTGGCGGTCGGATTCGGGTCCAGCGGCACATCCCAGAAATCGGAGGTGGAGAAGAAGGTCACCGGGTCGTTGACGTGATACTTGGCCAGCAGCATCCGCTGCACCTTGAACAGATCCTCCGGATACCGCAGGTGGTCGGCGAGTTCGGGGGTGATGTCACTCTTGGGCTTGACCGTCCCCGGGAACACCGACATCCAGGCCTTCAGCACCGGATCTGATTCGTCCTGCGCGTACAGCGACACGGTGCCGTCGTAGGCGTCGACGGTGGCCTTCACCGAGTTGCGGATGTAGGAGACCTGCTTGTCGGGCCCCAGGTGATTGAACGCCACCTCGGTGGAGTCGGCAGTCGCCGATTCCAACGACGTGAGCTCCGAATACGGGTAGTTGTCCAATGTGGTGTAGCCGTCGACGATCCAAACCAACCGCTTGTTGACGATCGCCGGGTAGACCGAGCTGTCGGTCGTCAGCCACGGCGCCACCGCCTCCACCCGCGCCGCCGGATCACGGTTGAACAGAATTTTGCTGTTGGAGCCAATCACGTTAGAAAACAGGAAGTTTCGCTCAGCAAACTTGGCCGCGAACACGCTGCGGGATAACCAGTCGCCGACCGAGACTCCCCCGGACCCGGTGTAGGTGTAGTTCTTGGTCTCGGTGTTGGTCTCGTAGTCGTATTCACGGTCGGCGCCGTTCTTTCCGACGATCGCGTAGTCGGCGGAGGTATTGGAGATGACGGGGCCGTAGTAGATGCGCGGCTGGTCCAGCGGCGCAGGCCCGTCGGAGACCACGCTGCCATTGGCCCCGACGACGTTGGCCAGAAACTCCGGGTAGCCACCGTTCTGGGTGGGGTCGTTGGCGATGCCGCGCACGGTATTGGCCGGCGAGGCAATGAATCCGTTGCCGTGGGTGTAGACGGTGTGGCGGTTGATCCAGTCGCGCTGGTTGTCGATCAGCCGGTCCGGGTTGAGTTCACGGGCCGCGACGACGTAGTCGCGCAACGCGCCGTTGTGGTCGACGTAACGGTCGATGGAGAGCTGGTCGGGAAAGTAGTAGAAGTTCTTGCCCTGCTGAAACTGGGTGAACGCCGGGCTGATGATCGTGGGGTCGAGCAACCGGATGTTGGAAGTGGTCGCGCGGTCGGCCGCGACCTGCTGGGCGGTGGCCTGCCCGTCGCCGGTGTAGTTGCGATAGGTCACCACATCCGACGTCAGGCCGTAGGCCTGCCGGGTCGCGGTGATGCTTCGGCTGATGTACTCGCTTTCCTTTTGCGCCGCATTGGGGCGCACGCTGATCTGCTCGACGACCAACGGCCAGCCGGCGCCCACGATCAGCGAGGACAGCAGCAGCAGCACCAGCCCGATGGCGGGGATCCTCAAGTCCCGCAACGCGACCGCGGAAAACACCGCGGCAGCGCAGATCACCGCGATCGCCACCAGAATCAGCTTCGCCGGCAGCACCGCGTTGATGTCGGTGTACCCGGCGCCGGTGAACGGCTTGCCGCCGCGGGTGTGCGAGAGCAGCTCGTAGCGGTCCAGCCAGTAAGCAGCGGCCTTGAGCAGCACCAGCGTGCCGAGCAGGCTCACCAGCTGAACGCGGGCCGAGCGGCTCAGCGCGCCGGTGCGGCCGGACAGCCGGATACCGCCGAAGATGTAGTGCGACAACACGTTCGCCACAAAGGCCAGGAACACCGCGACGAAGACGTAGCTGAGCACCAGCCGGTAGAAGGGCAGCTCGAAGGCGTAGAAGCCGAGGTCTTTGCCGAACTGCGGATCTTTGATCCCGAAGTCGCCGCCATGCAAGAACAGCTGGATGCGAACCCAGTAGCTCTGGGCGACGACGCCGGACAGCAGGCCGATCGCCGCGGGGATCCCGACGCCCACCGTGCGCAGCCGCGACACCACGACACTGCGATACCGCGCCACGGGATCGTTGTCGTTGCTCGGGACGAACACCGGACGAGTGCGATAGGCCAGCGCCAGGCCGGCGAACACGATGCCGCCGACCAGCACACCGGCGACCAGGAACACCACGATCCGGGTGACCAGCACGGTGGTGAACACCGAGCGGTAACCGAGCTCGCCGAACCAGAGCCAGTCGACGTAGGCGTCGACCATTCGCGGTCCGGCGAGCAGCAAAGCGATCACACCCAGTGCGATCAAGATGAGAATCCGGCTGCGACGAGTCAGCTTCGGCATTCTTGCGGTGGGCCGCATCCCCACTGGCTACGCTCCTCGCAGATTTTCCTGGACGGTCACAACTGTACGCATCGCAGCACGCCGAAAGGCGGGCTAGCAGCTTGGTGGCTGGCCGCCGGCGGTGACCGCGTGCAACGCGTCCACCGCCTGGCTGAGCGTCTCGACCTTCACCAGCCGCAAACCGGACGGGTTGTCCGAGTTTGCCTCATAGCAGTTCTTGGCGGGTACCAGGAACACCGTGGCACCGGCGGCGTGGGCGGCGACCATCTTGTGGGTGATGCCGCCGATCTGTCCCACCTTGCCGTCGGACGAGATGGTGCCTGTTCCCGCGATGAACATCGACCCGGCCAGGCCGCCGGTGGTGAGCTTGTCGACGACGGCCAGGCTGAACATCAGTCCGGCCGAGGGCCCGCCGACATTGGCGAGGTTGAAGTCCACGACGAACGGCGCCCAGGGCGCGTCGAGCACCGCGACCCCCATGAAGCCGTAGTCGCGATCCTTGTTGGTGCCCAGCGTGATCTGTGCGACGCCGGCCGGCTCGTTCTTGCGGCGGAAGTCGATCGTCACCACCTGGCCGGGCTTGGTGTTTTTCAGCAATCCGGTGAACTGCTCGACATTGCTGGTCGGGGTGCCATTGACCGCGTCGATGGCGTCGCCCGGCTTCAGCTGGCCTGCCGACGGTCCGGGGTCGGTGACCGTCGCGACGGTCACCGCGGGCGCGTAGTTCAGGTATCCCAGGGCGGCGTACGCGGCGCTGTCCTCGGACTGTTTGAAGTCGGCGTTGTTGGACTTGTCGACGTCGTCACGCGACTTGCCCGGAGGGTAGATGAGGTCGCGCGGAACCAGCTGTTCCTGTCCTGACAGCCACAACGTCAGCGCTTCACCCAGCGTCAGATCGTCGCGTTGGGACACCGTCGTCATGTTGAGATGCCCTGTGGTCGGATGAGTTTGGGTGCCTGCGATCGCGACGACCTCCTTACCGTCGACCTCACCGAGCGTGTCGAAAGTCGGGCCGGGACCCAGCGATACAAACGGCACCGTCACCACCGCGAGCAGCACGCCGAAGACCAGGATCGGCACCAGCGCGACCATCAAGGTCAGAATCCGCCTGTTCACGCCGCTTACACTAGACGGACGCAATTCCGTCTCGTTCAGCTACAAGCATGGGGCGGGATCGCGCTTTCTGTTCCCCCGGTCGGTACCGTTGAGGGTATGTCTGACCTGCCTTTCGGCTTCTCCTCGGGAGATGGCCCTGACCGCGACAAGCACGGGGAAGATCCCGAGTCCGGCTCGGGCGCGTCAAATCCGTTCGGCATGGGCGGGAATTTCGGCGTGGGCGACCTGGGGCAGATCTTCACTCAGCTCGGGCAGATGTTCAGCAACGCGGGTACGACGACGGCCGGCGGCTCAGCGTCGGGACCGGTCAACTACGAACTGGCCCGCCAAGTCGCGTCCAGCTCGATCGGTTTCGTCGCTCCGGTGCCAGCCACGACGACTTCGGCGATCGGCGATGCCGTTCACCTGGCCGACACCTGGTTGGACGGCGTCACCGCGCTGCCTGCGGGCACCACCAGGGCGGTGGGCTGGACCCCCAGCGACTGGGTCGACAACACCCTGGAGACCTGGAAACGGCTGTGCGATCCGATGGCCCAGCAGATTTCGACAGTGTGGGCGTCGTCGCTGCCCGAAGAGGCCAAGGGCATGGCGGGCCCGCTGCTGGCGATGATGTCGCAGATGGGCGGCATGGCGTTCGGCTCGCAGCTCGGCCAGGCGCTGGGGCGGTTGTCCCGCGAGGTGCTGACCTCGACCGACATCGGCCTGCCGCTGGGGCCCAAGGGGGTGGCCGCGCTGATGCCGGACGCGGTCGAATCCTTCGCGACCGGACTCGAGCAGCCGCGCAGCGAAATCCTGACTTTCCTGGCCGCCCGTGAGGCGGCCCACCACCGGCTGTTCAGCCACGTCCCGTGGCTGTCCAGTCAGCTACTGGGCGCCGTCGAGGCCTACGCCAGCGGCATGAAGATCGACATGAGTGGGATCGAGGAGCTGGCACGCGACTTCAACCCGGCGACGCTGTCGGATCCGGCGGCCATCGAAAACCTGCTCGGGCAAGGTGTATTCGAGCCTCAGGCCACCCCGGCGCAGACCCAGGCGCTGGAACGGCTCGAGACATTCCTGGCATTGATCGAAGGCTGGGTGCAGGTCGTGGTCAACGAGGCCCTGGGCGACCGGATACCGGGCGCGGCCGCGCTCAGCGAGACGCTGCGCAGGCGCCGCGCCAGCGGCGGCCCCGCGGAGCAGACCTTCGCGACGCTGGTCGGGCTGGAGCTGCGGCCGCGCAAGCTGCGCGAAGCCGCCGATCTGTGGCAGCGGCTGACCGACGCCGCCGGTGTCGACGCCCGCGATGCCGTCTGGCAGCACCCGGATCTGCTGCCCGGCGCCGACGACCTCGACGAGCCGGCCTCCTTCATCGACCGCATCATCGGCGGCGACACCAGCGGGATCGACGAGGCCATCGCCCGCCTCGAGCAGGAAGACCCGGGCTCAGACGGCTCTGCCTAGCCGACCGGGCCGCTATTTCGCCGGCAGTTTGAGCACCCGGTTATTGGTGTTGTCGGTGACGTAGACATTGCCGGCGGCGTCCACGGCTATCCCCAGCGGAGTTTTCAGGCCCGGGAAGGACAGCTCAACCGGAGTATTCGAACCGGCCGGCAATTTGAATACCCGACCGACGCTGCCGCCAACGTCGGCGACGTAGACATCGCCGGCGGAGTCCACCACTACCCCCTTGGGACAACTCAGCCCATTGAAGGGCAGCTCGACCGCGGCAGCGGACCCGGCAGGCAGCTTGAGCACCCGGCTGTCCCTACCGTCCGGGACGTCGCAGTCGGTGACGTAGACGTCTCCGTTGGCGTTCACCGCCGTCCCCAGGGGATCTTTGAGGCCGGTGAACGGCAGCTCCACCGGGGTGTTCGACCCGGCCGGCAATTTCAGTACCCGGGGCGTGTAGTCGGTGACGTAGACGTCGCCGGCGGCGTCCACCGCCATGCCGAAGGGCAGTTTCAGGCCGGTGAACGGCAGCTCGATCGGGGTGTTCGCCCCGGCCGGCAGTTCGTACACCCGATTATCGCTGTTGTCCGACACATAGACGTTGCCGCCGGTGCCCACCGCCAACCCCAACGGATCTTTCAGGCCGGTAAGCGGAACCCCGACCGAGACGTCCGACCCCGCAGGCAATTTGAGCAACCGACTACTGCCGTCGTTGATGACGTAGACGTCGCCAGCAGCGTCCACCGCCAACCCTTTGGGACCGACCAGGCCGCGGAAGGGGAGCTCGACCTGCGATGGCGACGCTGATGACGCCGCCTGTGGCGACGCATGACACCCGGCGATGACGGTGAGGGCGGCAGCAATCGGTGCAAGCGCGGCGAGAGTCGTCTCTCGGCGACCCAGCACCCGGCTCAGCACGTAGCGCCCGAACAGCAACCGGTGTTGCCGGTGCACGTCGGCTCGTCCACCAACCATCACTCCTCTGGCTCGCAACAATGAAACACCGCCAGGGCATCAGTATCGCGGGCGAAGGGACGCTGTGAGGGATAAGAGCCGGGCGGTGACAGGAGGTTCCCATCAAAGAAACCGCTACTTCGCCGGAAGCTTGAGCACCCGGCCGTTGCTGTTGTCGGTCACGTAGACGTCGCCCGCGGAGTCCACCGCCACTCCCAGGGGATCCTTCAGGCCGACGAACGGCAGCTCAACCGGGGTATTCGAGCCGACCGGAAGTTTGAACACCGCCCTGGCGCCGCCGCCGACGATGATGTCCCCATCGGCGACGTAGACATTGCCGGCGGAGTCCACCGCCACATCCTTGGGGTTTTTCAGGCCGGTGAACGGCAGCTCGACCTGGGTACCCGACCCGGCAGACAGTTTGAGCACCCGGTTGTTGGTGTTGTCGCTGACGTCGCAGTCGGTGACGTAGACGTTGCCCGCGGCGTCCACGGTGACCCCCACGGGATCCTTCAGGCCGACGAACGGCAGCGCGACCGGAGTGTTCGACCCGGGCGGCAGTTCGAGCACCCGTGGACTGTAGTCGGCCACGTAGAGGTTGCCGGCGCCGTCCACCGCTATGCCAAACGGCATCTTCAGGCCGGGAAACGGCAGCTCTACCTGGGCGTTCGACCCAGCCGGCAATTCGACCACCTTGTTGGCCTTGTTGTCGGTGATGTAGACGTCGCCGGCGGAGTCCACCGCGACCCCCACGGGATCCTTCAGGCCGATGAAGGGCAACTTGACCGCGGCATCCGATCCCGCCGGCAGCTTGATCACCGGATTGGTGCTGCTGTCGGTGACGTAGACGTCGCCGGCGGCATCGACCGCCAGCCCTTTGGGACCTATCAGGCCGGGGAACGGCAGCTGAGTCTGCGTCGGTGCGGCCGGGGGCGGGGACGACGGCGCGGACTGGTGCGACTGACACCCGGCGATGACGACGAGAGCGACCGCGGGTGGCGCGAGCGCAGCGAGCCTGATCGCCTTGCTGCGGCCGAACGGTCGGCCGCGGCCGCCGCGCACCGGCTCGTCCACCAAAGGGTCACTCCTTGGCTAGTTGGTGATCTTGGCGATCTGAGCGTCGGACAACACCGACACCGCCTTCGGCAGCGGCCGGACGAAGATGTGCGGCTTCTGCATGAACCGTGCGGTGCTCCCGCCGTTCACCGCCCAGTGCAGAAAGGCCTGCATCGTCTGTGCCGTCGCTGGATCCTTCTGCTTGCTGTAGACGATCGCGTACTCGTAGTTGATGATCGGGTACCCGTCAGCGGCAGGACTGTTGACCAGCGAAATCGCCTCATTCGCAGGGGTTTGCGTGGCCAAGCCCGCGGCCGCGGCATCAACGCTTTGGGCGTCGGGCAGCTCGTAATTGCCGGCGGCGTTGCACAACTGGGCTTCGCCCAGTCCCTGCTGCGCCGCGTCGTCGTTGAAGCGGGTACCGATATAGGCGACGCAGCCCAGGGAATGCGCACAGCCGCCCAACATGCCGGCCTGGCCCGCGACGCCGCTCACCCCGACGGCGCCCTGAGTCGCGGGAAAGTCGACTCGGGTGCCAAAGCCGGGCGCCTTGCCCCACCCGTCAGGGTCTTGCCTGGACAGATATTGGGTGAACTCGAAGGTGTCACTGCTCGGACCGTCGGAACGGTGCAGCGGGATCACCGGGGTGGCCGGCAGGTCTATGCCCGGGTTGAGGGCCGTGATTTGCGGGTCGTTCCAGGCTTTGACGGATCCCTGGTACATGGCTGCCAGCACCTTGCCGTTGAGCTTGAGATGGTCGGTGAGACCAGGCAGGTTGTAGTCCACCCGCACCGAGGAAATGGCCATCGCGATGTTCATCAGGCCCGGATGTGCGGCCGTATCAGCGTCGGACAGGTAGGCGCCGGAGGCGCCGATATTCACCGTGCCGTCGGCGGCCCTGGCGACCCCGACCCCGGATAGGGCGCTCTGGGTATTGATTGTCACGTTCGGGTGATTCAGCTCGTAGGTGCGCGCCCACACCTCCATCATCGGGAAGAGATTGTTGGAACCGGTCTCCGACAGCGTCACGGCGGACGTCGCCGGCTCGGTCGCGATGCCCCCCGGGCTGGACGAACCACTCGTCGAGGTCGACCCGCACGCTGCTGCGAACAGCATTACCGGCACGGCAAGACCCACACGAGTTTTCATCGACCCTCCCTGCTAGCTTTCCGCTGTCTGTCGGACGACCCCACAACCACGACATCGACGAGCCCGGGAACACTATCGCAGGTCTGCACCTCGGCCGCAGGGAACGGCAGCCGCCGGTTCGCCGGGGTTATCCACGCGCCGTGCTGCTACGCCTAGAACGTCACATCCCTTGAGGCTTGAGAGCGAGAGGGATTCGCTTACGCCGCCGACTAACAGGGCGGCGTCCAGCCGTCGGGGCTTACCCGATGCCTGCGTAAAAATAGCGGGAATGACCCACGACATCAGCCTGCGCAGCCAGATTGTGTGCGCTCATAGCAGCCCCTCGGGATCATGGCGGGACGCATCGTCGTGCTCGCTGCGGGTCAGGCCGTAGTCGGAGATCGCCGAAATATAACGCTTGGCAGCCTCGAGCTTTGCGTGATCGTCGTCAGGGCCGGCGTGGAGGACCAGCTCGATGAGCTGTATTAGCTCCTTGGCAGCGATGTCATGCAGCTCGGCCAGCTGCCTCTGCTCAGCCATGGTGAATCCTCTCTTTACCAGCCCGCGAAAGCGGTCGTGGCCTCATTGTCCCTGAGTCCGCCAGAACCACCAGTGAACAATCTGCGGTGCTGCGGGAAGAGCGCTCTGCCGCAACCTCGCGGCAGGGCCGGCCGAGGTTTCGGCGGTTCTGTGGATAACCGCACAGGCCGACCCACGAGGCGTGGCACCGTCAGGACTCCTGCCGGCCACGTCCCTGTATATGCTGGACCCGGCGCTGCCGGTCAAGTGACGCCCGGCACGCGTCGATCGCATCCGGCGGACAGCAGGAAGCAGCCGTCCGATCCGTGAGATTGCAACCGCAACCGGGAATCCCAACGCCGTGACATCCTCACCCCCGGCCCAGCAAGCTGCCGCCGTCGCGGTCGGCTCGAACAACGAAACGCTAGCGCTCACAACATAATTTGCGCGCTGTTCACGGCATCGTTGCAAAGTCGACGGGCAGCGTGGGTAATCGCGCGCAAAGGTCGATCGCATCGGCCCGATGCACCAGGCCAGGAACGCGATGCTGGCCGCCGACGAAAGATCGAGGTGAAGGCAATGCGCAAACGACCGATCATCGCTGCAGGATCGGCGCTAGTGGCCCTCGCGTTCGGTGCGGGAATCGCGCACGCCGATCCGGACCCGAACGATCCCGGCGAAACGCGCAACTGGCCCTGTGGATACACGTTCGGACCAGTAAATACGCACGCGCCAATAGGAACGATCATGGCATGGCGTTACGCACGGCCGTGTCCACCGCCGCCCGCACCGGCGCCCGCACCGGCTGAATAACACTGACGGTCACGGCCAGTTCAAGGTTGACGGCAACGTCCGGGCTCATGATCCTCGACGGCGTTCCGGCACCCGGTGCAATCGCCGAGAACGGCGTGACCCAGGCCGGTGTCGATGCCCGCGATGCGATGTGGCAGGACCCTGACCTACTGCCCGATTCGGAGGATCTCGACGATCCGGCCGCGTCCATCGACCGCGTCATCGGCGGCGACACCAGCGGGATCGCCGAGTTCGAGCGCGACGCCGATGGCGGGCCCCGCGAAGGTGCTGTCGGCCCTGTGGACAGCTGAATCACCCTGCGTGACGGCCGTGGCACAGTGCTGGGATGGCGCAGCCCACGCCGTCCCTATATGCGCTGGACCCGGCGCTGCCGGTGCTGCTGCGGCCCGACGGCGCGGTGCAAGTGGGCTGGGATCCACGCCGGGCCGTGCTGGTCCGTCCACCGGGCGGCCTGCCCGCAACGGAGTTGGCCACGCTGTTGCGGTCGATGCGATCACCGATGGCGATCGGCGAACTGCAGCGACAAGCCATCGATCGCGGCTTGCGCGACGCCGACGGCCTGACGCACCTCGTCGCCCGGCTGGTCAGCGCGGGCGTCGCGACACGCGGCCGCCGCCAAGCCGGCGGCCGGGCGGCCTCGATTCGGGTGCACGGCCGCGGCCCGCTGTCGGACCTGCTCGTCGAGTCGCTGCGCTGCTCGGGGGCCCGCATCGCACACAGCAGCCAACCGCACGCCGCGATCTCCCGCGGCGGCGTGGATTTGGTGGTGCTGGCCGACTACCTCATCGCCGACCCGCGCCTGGTCCGCGACCTGCACAGCCAGGGCGTCCCGCATCTGGCCGTGCGGGTACGCGACGGCACCGGACTAGTCGGGCCACTCGTCATACCAGGAGTGACCTCGTGCCTGGGTTGTGCGGATCTACATCGCAGCGACCGCGATGCCGCGTGGCCTGCCATCGCCGCCCAGCTGCGCGAGACCGTCGGCGTGGCCGACCGGGCCACCGTGCTGGCGACCGCGGCATTGGCGCTCAGCCAGATCAACCGGGTCATCGCCGCGGTGCGCGGTCAACAGGAGGTGCCCGATCCCGGGCCGCCGCAGGCACTCAACGCCACTCTGGAGTTCGACCTCAGGAGTGGCACCATCGTCGCCCGGCAGTGGACGAGGCACCCGTCGTGCTCCTGCTGAGGTCCACTGTTACCCAGATCAATCCCGCGACTGACCACCGGTCGTGGATGATGGGGGTTGTGTCAGACATCAAACGGGGGCGGGCAGCGCGCAACGCCAAGCTGGCCAGCATTCCGGTCGGCTTCGCCGGCCGGGCAGCGTTGGGCTTCGGCAAGCGGCTGACCGGCAAGTCAAAGGACGAAGTGCAGGCTGAGCTGCTGGAGAAGGCGGCCAACCAGCTGTTCACCGTGCTGGGCGAGCTCAAGGGCGGCGCGATGAAGGTCGGCCAGGCCCTGTCGGTGATGGAAGCCGCGATTCCCGACGAGTTCGGCGAGCCCTACCGCGACGCGCTGACCAAACTGCAGAAGGACGCCCCGCCGCTGGCCGCCGAGAAGGTGCACCGGGTGCTCGACGCGCAGCTGGGCACCAAGTGGCGCGGCCGCTTCACCTCTTTCGACGACACCCCGGTGGCCTCGGCCAGCATCGGCCAGGTGCACAAGGCGATCTGGTCGGACGGCCGCGAAGTGGCCGTCAAGATCCAGTACCCGGGAGCCGACGAGGCCCTGCGCGCCGACCTCAAGACCATGCAGCGGCTGGTCGGGGTGTTCAAGCAGCTCTCACCGGGCGCCGACGTCGAAGGCGTGGTCGACGAGCTGATCGAGCGCACCGAGATGGAGCTCGATTACCGGCTAGAGGCCGACAACCAGCGTGCGTTCGCCAAGGCGTATCGCGACCACCCCCACTTCACCGTGCCCAAGGTCGTTGCCAGCGCGCCCAAGGTGGTGATCCAGGAGTGGATCGAGGGCGTGCCGATGGCCGAGATCATCCGCGATGGCACCCCCGACCAACGCGACCTGATCGGCACCCGGCTCCTCGAGCTCACCTTCGACGCGCCGCAGCGGTTGCAGATGCTGCACGGTGACGCCCATCCCGGCAACTTCATGTTGATGCCCGACGACAAGATGGGCGTCATCGACTTCGGGGCCGTGGCGCCGCTGCCCGGTGGTTTGCCGACCGAGCTCGGGATGATGATTCGGCTGGCCCGCGACAAGAACTACGACCTGCTGCTGCCGACGATGGAGAAGGCCGGGTTCATCCAGAAGGGCGGGCAGGTGTCCGTGCGCGACATCGACGAGATGCTGCGCCAGTACGTCGAGCCGATCGAGGTCGATGTCTTCCACTACACCCGTAAGTGGCTGCAGAAGCTGAGCACTGTGGAGATCGACAAATCGGTGTCGCAGATCAGGACGGCCCGGCAGATGGACCTACCACCCAAGCTGGTGATCCCGATGCGGGTGATCATGTCGGTGGCCGCGATCCTCTGCCAGCTCGACGCGCATGTGCCGATCAAGAGGCTGTCCGAAGAACTCGTCCCCGGATTCGCCGAGCCCGACGCCGCGGCTCTTTAGTCCCATCAGGTGGCTATCCCGTCAGGCGGCTTAGTCCCATCAGGCGGCTATCCCGTCCTTGCGGGGCCGTCCGCGCGGGCGTTTGTAGGCCAACACCGAGCCCTGCTCGATGATCTCGCCGCCCCACACGCCCCAGGGTTCGGCGCGTTCGAGCGCGTCGGCCAGGCAGCGCCGACGGACCGGGCAGCTCGCGCAGAGGGCCTTGGCCCGTTCCAGGTCGGCGGGGGTCTCGGCGAACCACAGGTTGGGATCGCCGACGTGGCACGGCAACACCGGCCGCGTCTGTCTAGGGACTGTCGATGCCGACATGAACTGCGCACCTGCTTCCTGGTTGGGTGTCCTTCTGCGGTGATCCGGACCAGGTAGCGGGCTTCGAAAAACTGAAGACCCAAAAACTGTGGCCACGGATCCTTGTGACTTCGGGTCCGTGGCCATGTGGTGTAGCGGGGTAGTTAGGTGAGACCCCAATCCACGGACGCGTCAGTCGCGGCGGCGGCGCGATGCTTACGCGCGGCCGCCGGCACGGCGGCGTGGGCGGCATGGGCGGTTGCCACGGTCAGCACCGTGCCGGCCACGCGTACACCAAAGACGGTGTCGATCATCGCGGCCACCTCCTCACGCCTGCGCACGCCAGCTCCCGCCGGCACGCCAAATGGATACTTCGAGAGTAAAGGGTAGCCCCAGGTGGAGACAAACGATTTTCTGACCTGCGCGTTTGCCGTCAGCGCGCGCGAACCAGGTCCAACACATCGGGGCCGTACTGCTCGAGCTTGCGGGCACCGATGCCCGGGATCGCGATCAGGGCCGCCTCGTCGTCGGGAAGCAGCTCGGCGATCGCGATCAGGGTGTTGTCGGTGAAGACGACATAGGCAGGCACCTTCTGCTCCTTGGCGACGTCGAGCCGCCAGGCCTTGAGCCGGGTCAACAACCCCTCGTCGATGTCGGCCGAGCACGTCTCACACCGTCCAAGCATGATCGCCGCCGGAGTCGTCAGATCGTGGTTGCAGATCCGGCACCGCGTCTTGGCGCCCCGGCCGCGGCGGGCTTTGGTCGGCGCCGGGTCGGCGCGCGTCTGCGGTGCGATGCCGTTGAGGAATCGCGACGGCTTGCGGCTCTGCCGTCCGCCAGGACTCCGCGACAGCGCCCAGCTGAGCGCCAAATGCATTCGGGCCCTTGTGATTCCGACGTAGAGCAGTCGACGCTCCTCTTCGACGGGCTCGCTCTCGGCGCCGTGCGCCAGGGCGTGCGAGATGGGGAGCGTGCCGTCGGCCAATCCGACCAGGAACACCGCGTCCCACTCAAGTCCTTTGGCGGCGTGCAGTGAGGCCAGCGTAACGCCCTGCACCACGGGTGGATGGCGGGCGTCGGCTCGGTTTCGCAGCTCGGTGACCAGTCCTAGAAAGTCCAGCTGCGGACGTTGCGCCACTTCGTCGTCGACCAACCCGGCCAGCGCGGTCAATGCCTCCCAGCGCTCCCGCGCCCGGGTGCCGACGGGTTCGGAGGCCGTCAACCCGAGGGGCTCCAGGATTTCCCGAACCAGCTCGGGCAACGGGCCCTCGGCACCGCGTTCGGCGGCGCGCTGCAGGGCCAGCAATGCCTGCTTGATTTCTTGGCGATTGAAGAAACCCTCGCCGCCGCGGACCTGATAGGCGATGCCCGCCTCGGTCAACGCTTCTTCGTAGATTTCGGACTGCGCGTTGACGCGGTAGAGCACCGCGATTTCCGATGGCGCGGTGCCGGATTCGATGAGCCGCGCGATCGCCTTCGCGACCGCGGCGGCCTCGGCCGTTTCGTCGGGATGCTCATGGAACGACGGCGCCGGACCGGGCGCGCGCTGGCCCGACAGCTGCAGCTTGCTGCCGGCGACCCGGCCACGCGCCGCGGCGATCACCTGGTTGGCCAGTGACACCACCTGCGGGGTGGACCGGTAGTCGCGCTCCAGACGCACCACCGTTGCGTCGGGGAATTGCCGGGAGAAGTCGAGCAGGAACCGAGGCGAGGCGCCGGTGAACGAGTAGATGGTCTGGTTGGCGTCGCCGACGACGGTCAGGTCGTCTCGATCGCCCAGCCACGCCGAGAGCACCCGCTGCTGCAGCGGGGTGACGTCTTGGTACTCGTCGACGACGAAGCAGCGGTAGCGATCCCGGAACTCCTCGGCCACCGCGGCGTCGTTTTCGATCGCGGCCGCGGTGTGCAGCAGCAGGTCATCGAAGTCGAGCAGCGTGACCGATTCGTCGCGGACCTTGAGTGCCTCGTAGGCCGTGTAGATGTCGGCGATCTTCGCGGCGTCCATCGGGATGTCGCGGCCGGCGGCGGCCACCGCGCTCGGGTACTGCTCGGGGCTGATCAACGATGCCTTGGCCCATTCGATTTCGCCGGCCAGGTCGCGCACGTCGTCGGTGCCGACGTTGAGCCTGGTCCGGCTGGCCGCCCGGGCCACGACGGCGAACTTGCTGTCCAACAGCTGCCACCCGGTCTCCCCGACCACCCGCGGCCAGAAATAGCGCAGCTGTCGGTGCGCTGCCGCGTGGAAGGTGAGGGCCTGCACCGCGCCGACGCCCGCTTGCACAGTGGCGTCGAGCAGGCGCAGCCGCGAGCGCATCTCGCCCGCCGCGCGCTGGGTAAAGGTGACCGCCAGCACCTGGCCCGCCGCGACATGACCACTGGCGACGAGGTGGGCAATGCGGTGTGTGATGGTGCGCGTCTTGCCCGTGCCAGCGCCGGCCAGCACGCAGACCGGTCCGCGCGCAGCGAGCACGGCTTCGAGCTGCTCGTCGTCCAGTCCGGCGGTCAACGGGTCGGCGACCATCGGCATGGCGTCCATCTTGGCAGCGCTCACCGACAAACCCGGGCGCGTCGGCTTGCCGAGCGTGTCGCGGCCCTCCCCGCCACGCGGGCGGGCACCCGCAGCGTGGAATGCGTCGTTGCTCGACTACGTTTAGCGACTATGGCCAATGCTCCGATCACCGTGTACACGACGTCCTGGTGTGGTTACTGCCACCGGCTCATGACGGTGCTCAAATCCAACGGGATCGCCTACGAGGCGGTCGACATCGAACACGACGCTGCGGCGGCGGATTTCGTCAGCAAGGCAAACGGTGGCAACCGGACGGTTCCCACGGTGAAGTTCTCCGACGGCTCGACGTTGACCAATCCGAGTGCGGCCGAGGTGAAAGCCAAACTGGCCGAGGTCACCGGCTAACCACGCCGCCGAAAGTTAGTGCGCAGCAAAGCGTCTTAACCGCTCTACGATACGAGATATGGCATCGAGTCTGCGATCCGCCGCGGTCGTCTGCTGCGCGGTGTTGATGTCGGCGTGCTCCTATACATACACCAACAAGTCGAACGTGGTCCATGCCCAACGCCTCGATGACATGATCGTCAGCGTCGAAGATGTCCGGCGAATCGCCGCGGCCGAAGATTTCGCGCCACACATAGAAGCGCACTTGCATAAGCCGCCACCCGCGGACCCGGCCGCGCCTGAGCCGTGCCGTGCGGTGGGATACAACGACCTCACGTTCGGTGGTGGCTGGTCAGACTTTCGCAGCGCGGGCTACAAGGGGGTTACCGATGACATAGATCCAGGCGGAAACTCGATGGTTAACGAAGTCAGCCAGGCAGTTGCCCGCTACCCGAGCTCGGACAAGGCCCAGGCCGCATTCCATAAGCTGGAGTCGTCGCTACAAGCCTGTGTTGCGTTGCACAATCCGAACTACGAGTTCACGCTGGACAAGCCGGATTCCGCAACCTTGCGGATCACCGACCTTCAGTGGTGCCACCTCTACCGCGCAAAAGCCGCGGTACTCGTCTCGGTCGGCGTGCTGGGTCTTGAAGCATCGAACCAGATCGCCGACACCATCTTGCAGACGATCACCGATCGCATCAAGTAGCGCCTCAGCCGGCCGCCGCCCAGGATTCGATGATCACCCGGGCGATCGAAATCGACCCGGGCAGAAGCAGTTTCGACTCCGCCGAGCTCGACCAATCGCCGGCATCCAGCGCCGCGCGCACTTCGGCGCGGGTGAACCACGACGCCTCGGCGATTTCGCCGTCGTTGAACGCGAACTCCTCATCCGGATCGCCAAGGGCGTGGAAGCCGACCATCAGCGAGCGCGGAAACGGCCACGGCTGGCTGCCCAGATAGCGAACGTCTCGCACGGTCAACCCGATCTCCTCGCGGATTTCGCGGACGACACACACTTCGAAAGACTCACCGGCTTCGACGAATCCGGCCAGCAGCGAGAACATCCGCTCGGGCCACACCGCTTGACGCGCCAGCACCGCACGGTCGCCGCCGTCGTGGACCAGACAGATCACCGCCGGGTCGATGCGCGGAAACTCCTCGTGACCCGTGACCGGGTTGACTCGCGACCAGCCCGCCCTGGCGGATTTCGTCGGCGACCCGTCGACCGCGCTGAACCGGGCGCTGTCATGCCAATTCAACAGCGCCACAGCCGAAGACATGAGTTGACTGCTGGTGTCGTCGAAGATGGGGCCCAGGCTGCGCAGGTTGACCACCTCGGCCCGCGCGTCCGGATCGTCGGGCGCTTGCAGCGCTCCGCGGATGGCCCACACATGCTGCCCGCCCTCGATGCGACCCAGGAATACCGCGTCCGGTGGCGGCTTCTCGGCGTGATCGGCCGCGGCGCCGAGCACCACTCGACCGTCGGCGACCAACACCTGGTTGCGCGAATCCACCCGCAGCAGAGCCGCATCCGCCCAGCCGGTGGTGGCTGCGTCGACGTCGGTGCGCAGCTGATCGGCGCGGTCGGCACCGACACGAGAAAGCAGCGGAACGCTCTGCAGTCGAAAGTCCACTAGTGTCCCGCGTTTCGGATGTAGAGCAGCCGATCGGTCGCCTCGATGGCATCCACCTCGGGTGCACCGATGCGCAGCAGCCGGCCGTCACGCACCACGCCCAGCACGATGTCGCGCAGGTGCCGCGGGGAACCACCGACTTCGGACTGCTCCACCTCGCGCTCGGCGATGGCCAGACCCTCGTCCGGAGTCAGCAGGTCCTCGATCATCTCCACGACAGTGGGAGTGGTGGTCGCCAGGCCGAGCAACCGCCCGGCGGTCTCCGAGGAAACGACCACCGAATCCGCACCCGATTGCTGCAGCAGATGCGAATTCTCGGCCTCACGGATGGACGCCACGATCCTGGCCTTGGGGGCGAGCTCGCGCGCCGTCAACGTCACCAGGACGGCGGTGTCGTCGCGGTTCGTGGCGACGATGATCGACGAGGCGTGCTGGGCGCCGGCCAGTCGCAGTACGTCAGACTTGGTGGCGTCGCCATGCACGGTAACCAGTCCGGCCGTCGCGGCGTGCTCGAGGGCGCCTCGATCGGTGTCGACGACGACGATCTCGCCCACGGCGGCCTCATCGCTGACCCTGGCCTCGACAGCTCTTTTCCCCTTGGTGCCGTAGCCGATCACGATGGTGTGGTTACGCACTTTGTTCCTCCAACGCTGGATCTTCCACCCCTGCCGGGATCGCTCGGAGAGCAGCTCGAGCGTCGTGCCGACCAACACCACCAGGAACGCGATCCGCAGCGGGGTGAAGATCACGGTGTTCACCAGGCGCGCGGCCTCGGTGTACGGGGTGATGTCGCCGTAGCCGGTCGTCGACAACGACACCGCCGAGAAGTAAAGGCAGTCCAGGAAGGTCAGCCGCTCGCCCCGCACGTCGCGGTAGCCGTTGCGGTCCAGGTACACAACGAGCGTGGCGGCGAACAACAGGAGCAGCGCGATGGTGAACCGGCGCGCGACGACGCGGATGGGGCTGCCGAGGTTTTCGGGGATGCGCAGCACCCCGACCAGCAGGTGGCCCGGCTGTGCGGCCAACGTCTCGTCGAGGCCCCGGAGTTGCCGCAACCTACCCTTGGGCACAGTCACCCGTCATCGGCTCAACGCACCGCACGCCTCACATGTAACCACGATCAACGGCCCTAGGCGCATCAGACGGCGACATCGCGGCCATCGTCCGAGCGGGCCAACAGCCCGGCCAACTCGGTGGCGTCGGGCAGTTCCTCGGGGATGACGGTGGTCCCGGTTCGCACGTAGTGGAAGGCGGTACGCACCGACGAGTGCGGACACCCGGTCAAGGCGGACCACGCCAACCGGTAGACGGCGAGCTGGACGGCGGCCTGCCGCATTGCTTCCGGCCCGTGCGGAGGCTCACCGGTTTTCCAGTCCACCACGGTGGCGCCCCCGTCGGGGTCGGCGAACACCGCGTCGATGCGGCCCCGCACCACGGTGTCGCCGATGGGCATCTCGAAGGGCACCTCGACGGCGACGGGTGTGCGGGCGGCCCATCGCGATGCGGTGAATGCCTCCTGCAGCGCGGCCAATTCCCGGGTGTCGCCGACATCCGAATCCACCGCGCCGGGCAGGTCGCTGAGGTCGAACAGCCACTCCGTCCCGTAGAACTGCTGAACCCACTCGTGAAAAGCGTTGCCCAGCAACGCGTGTGGGTCGGGACGGGCTGGCAGCCGATGCATCAACCGCTGCGCCGCGCCCGCCGGGTCGCGCGCCAGATCCACCAGGCCGCTGACGGACAACTGGCTGGGCAAAGCGCGGGCGACCGGCTGGGCCGACCGCGCGCGCTCGGCCAGCAAGGCGTCGACATCGGCGGCCCAGCCCTCGACGTCGGTGTCGGCGCCGTCCGTGCCGGCCGTCATCGCCTGGTCCGTCATCGCCTGGTCCGTCATCCGGTGGTCCGTCATCCGGTGGTCCGTCATCGCCTGGGCCACCAGCGCTGCCCCGCGTTCGACATCGCCGCGCCGTGTCGACAGCGGATCCGCTGGCCATACTGCCTCGATAATGTTGTCGCGCAGTGGGTTTCGCTCGCCGTCAGCGGGCGTGGACGCCCACTGCTCCACCACCCCGCAGGGATCACCGGCGGCGGTCGACCGGTCGATGATGCCTTTGAGTTCACAGAGGAAATCCGACGGCCCCCGCGGCTTGATCCCGGTGGCGCCCCAGTGATGGCCGGACACCAGCAGCGTGTCCTCGGCCCGGGTTATTCCCACGTACAGCAGCCGGCGTTCCTCGTCGATACGGCGCTGCTCGAGCTGGCGGCGATGCTCGGCGATCTTGTCCGACAGCTGCTTTCGGTTGGTGACATCCGAGGTGTCCAGCACCGGGACACCGAGGGAGCCTGCCGAGGACCGGTCGCCGCGCAGCAGCGGCGGCAGTTCGGCGGCGTCGCTGAGCCAGCTGCTGCGCGACGCGGTGGACGGGAACACCCCGCCCGACAGATGCGCGACCGCCACCACCTCCCACTCCAGGCCTTTCGCGGAATGCACGGTGAGCACCTGGACCCGATCCCGGGCGACGGTCAACGTGGCCGGCGGCAAACCGCTCTCGACGGCGTCGGCAGCATCCAGGTAGGCCAGCAGCCCCAGCACCGAGGCCGCCGCGGGTACGTCCATCGCACTGGCCGCGGCCGTTGTTCGTTCGGCGTAGCCGGCGGCCACGTCGGCGAAGGCGTCGAGGTGCTCGGCGCCGCCCCAGCCCGCGGAGACCCCCGCTGCGGCCCGGGCTTCACAGTCGACGCCCAGCACGCGACGCACCTCGGCCACCAGGTCGGGCAGGGCGTGGCCGAGATGGCCGCGCAGTGCACTGATCTCGGCGGCCAACGCGGTGATCCGCCCATATCCCGCAACCGAATACGCGGCGGCCGAACCGGGATCGCTGATCGCGTCGGCCAGACACGCGGTATCAGCATCCGGACCTGCGGCTATCGCGATCGACTCGGGCGAGGGCGCTTCGTCGCGGCGTTGCCGGCCGGCAAGGGCCACCGCGCGCTGCCACAGGGCGGCGATATCGCGCCCACCGAGGCGCCAGCGTGGACCGGTCAGCACCCGCATCGCCGCGGCACCTGCCGTCGGGTCGGCGACCAGGCGCAGCATGGCCACGACGTCGGCGACCTCGGGGATCGACAGCAGGCCGGCCAGACCGACGACCTCGACCGGGATACCGCGGGCGCGCAGCGCATCGGCGATGGGTGCGGCATCGGCGTTGCGGCGCACCAGCACCGCGGCGGTGGGCGGACTGACCCCCTCGGCGCGGGCCCGCTGGTAATGCCCGTGCAGGTGATCGGCGATCCACTCACGCTCGGCGCGCGCATCCACGAGTAACGCACAGCGGACGGTGCCGGGCGGGGCATCCGGGCGCGGGCGCAACGCGTGCACCGTGACGGAGCGCCGCCGCGCCTCGGCGGAGATCGCGTTGGCTACGTGCAGGGTGCGCGGCGGATTGCGCCAGCTGGTGCGCAGCTCCAGGACCGGCGCGGGAGTGCCGTCGGATCGGGGGAAGTCCGTGGTGAACCGCGGCAGGTTCGTGGCCGAGGCGCCGCGCCAGCCGTAGATCGACTGAATCGGATCTCCGACGGCCGTCAGCGCCAACCCGTCATCGACGCCACCACCGAACAGTGCCGACAAGGCGACTCGCTGGGCATGGCCGGTGTCCTGGTACTCGTCGAGCAGCACCACCCGGTAGCGGCCCCGCAGGTCCTGTCCCACTTGCGGGAAGGTCTCCGCAAGCCTTGCCGCAGAAGCCATTTGCATACCGAAGTCCATGACTTTGAGCGCGTGCATCCGCTGATTGAGCGCGTCGAGCAGCGGCACCAGCTCGGTACGCTCGGTCTGGGCGGCCAGCAGTCGCTGCAGCCACTGGCTGGGGCCGCGATCGCGCTGGTAGGGACCCGCCGGCAGGGTATGCACCAGCCGCTCCAGCTCCACGTGGGTGTCGCGGAGCTGGCCGGTGTCCACCAGGTGCTCGGCGAGCTGGCCCCACAATCGCAGCAGCATCGAGGTGATCGCGGCCGGGTTCTTCTCGGTGCACAGCTGTCCGTCGTACCGATTGACTACGTCGAAGGCCAACTGCCACAACTCGGTTTCGCTGAGCAGTCGGGTGTCCGGCTCGACCGGCAACAGCAGCCCGTAGTCCCGCAGCAACGACCCGGCAAAGGCGTGGTAGGTGCTGACCACCGGGGCGCCTGCAGTTTCGGCGCCCGGTTCGGGGGCCGCGGCGCCGCCCAACCCGATGCCGGCCAGCCGGGCCAGCCGGGACCGAACCCGGCGCAGCAGCTGGCCGGCGGCCTTGCGGGTGAAGGTCAAACCCAGCACCTGCCCGGGATCGGCGTATCCGTTGGCGACGAGCCACACCACCCGCGCGGCCATCGTCTCGGTTTTGCCCGCTCCGGCTCCGGCGATCACGACCAGCGGCCCCGGCGGCGCGGCAATGACGGCGGCCTGCTCGTCGGTGGGCGGGAAAACACCCAGCGCACGGGCTAATTCGGTGGGGCTGTAGCGCGGAGTCACCGTGCGGCCCCGTCGGCATGGGCCGGGCAGGACGGCCGGATCGGGCAGTGCGTGCAACCGTCATTGCGACGGGCGATGAACTGCGGCCCGGTCGTCGCGTCGGCCGCGCGCCGGACGGCGTCGCGCCATTCGTCGCGGGCGGCCGGTGTCAACGGATCCTGCTCGCGTTCGGTGACGCCCGCTGCCCCGGTCTTGCCGATGTACACCAGCCGCGCGCCACCGGGCTCCGCCCCGGGCGAGGCGGCGTCGATCATGCCTTCGGCCACCGCCAGTTGATACATCGCCAGCTGCGCGTGTTGCTGGGCGTCGTCCTTGCTGACCGGGGTTTTGCCGGTCTTGACGTCGACGATCACCAGCCGCCCGGCCCCATCCCGTTCCAGCCGGTCGACCCGGCCGCGCAGCCGGACCTCGCCGCCGTCCTCCCGCGACGTTGCCAGGACACCGTCGACCCCGACTTCCACCCCGACCTCGGTCAGTTGGGCGCGGGTCTGGGCGCGCCAATCGACGAACGCCTCGACCATGGCGCGGTGCCGGGCGTGTTCGTTGGCGGCATGCCAGCGCGCGTCGAACGGCAGGTGTTCCCAGGCGCGGTCCAGCTCGGCCAGCAGCTGGGCTTCGCTTCTGGCCGACTCGGCGATCAGCGCGTGCAACAACGAGCCAAGGGTCGAACGCAGATCTCGGGGGTTGGTCCCGCCGTGCCGTTCGATCAGCCAGCGCAGCGGGCAGTCGTTGAGGGTCTGCAGGGTCGACGGCGTCAAGGTGACCGGATCGTCGCCGCCGCAGAGCGGGTCGCTGGTGCTGACCGGGATCAGACCGTGCCACGCTTCGGGGTTGGCGCCCGGCACACCCGCATCGGCCAACCGCGCCAATTGTGTTGCGGCGTGGCGGCGGGCGACCTCGTCCACCGCGCCGTCCGGGGCGCAGACGACACCGCGCAACCGCCCGACCAGCGCCGCCGACGACAGCACTCGAGGTGCTGAAACCGGCTGCGCTCCTTCGAGATCGGGATCGGTGTCGGCCCACTGCGCGATCTCGTCGAAGAACGGCGACGGCAATGCGGCCTCCAGCCCAGGGCCGCCGGTGTCGCTGTCGATCGCGGTCACCAGCAGCCGGCGCCGGGCCCGGCCCATCGCCGCGATCAGCAGCCTGCGCTCCTCGGCCAGCAGCGGCGCGCGCACCGAGGCGTCCTTGGCTACGCCGTCGAGCACGTCGAGCAGTCGCTGGGTGCCCAGTACACCCCCGCGCGGAATCATGTTGGGCCACAACCCATCCTGCAAGCCTGCGATGACCACCAGATCCCATTCGTGGCCCAGGGCGGCGTGGGCACTGATCACCTGGACTTGGTCTGCCGTCGACGCCGGACCGCGGTTGACGCCCGGCAGCTGCAGGGCCGCGACGTGTTCGACGAGTCCGCGCAGCGACGCGCCCTGCGTGCGCGACACGTAGTGATCGGTGATGTCGAACAGCGCGGTGACCGCCTCGAGGTCGCGGGCGGCCTGGACGCCCGCGGGGCCGCCGCGCTCGATCGCGGTGAGCCAGCGGCGCTGTAGGCCGGACCGCTGCCACGCCGCCCACAGGGTGTAGCGGGGATCCTGGCCCTCGACGTGGCAGCGGGCTGCCGCGCCCAGGACCGCTTGCACTCGCTGCAGCGGGCGAAACTGCGCACCCGGCGTGCCCCGCGACACGGCCGCCACCAGCAGGGCACCGAAATCGTCTGGCGCGTCAACGGGTTTGGCGCGCAGCAGCGTCCGGCGCAGCTGTCGCAGCGAGACCGGGTCGAGGCGGCCGATGGGCCCGGTCAGCAGCGCCAGCGCCTGGTCGCGGTCGAGCCCGTCGGCGGTCGCCGCCAGAACCGTCAGCAACGCCCGCGCCGCGGGCTCCTCGACCAGCGGACCGCTGACGGCGGGAACGGCGACCGGGACCCCGGCGGCCGCCAACACCCGGGGCAGCCGGGCCCCCGCCCGCGGCACGGACCGGACGATGACCGCCATCTGCGACCACGGCACGCCGTCGACGAGGTGGGCACGGCGTAGCGTGTCGGCGATCATCGCGGCCTCGGCGTGCGCCGACGCGGCCCGGCGCACCGTCACCGATCCCTCGTCGGCGCCGGTGCCGTCGACGTGTCTACCGCTGTTAGCGCCGGGCAGGCGGCGCGCGATGCCGCTGACGGCGCGGGCCACCGCGGGCGCGCACCGGTGCGACGCCGTCAACGTCACCGACGGTGAATCGCCATCCAACAACCCGGCGGGCTCGCCGCCGCGGAACCCGAACACCGCCTGGTTGGGGTCACCGGCGACCAGCGCGAGTTCGGCGCCCGCGGCCAGCACCCGGACCAGCCGGGCCGCCTGCGGGTCGAGTTGCTGAGCGTCGTCGATCAACAACACCCGCACGCGGGCACGCTCGGCGGCCAGCAGTTCGGGATCGACCGCGAACGCCTCCAACGCCGCACCCACGAGTTCGGCGGCACCCAGCGCGGGCGTGGTCGCCTGCGGCGCCGCCGTGCCCACCGCGGCCCTCAGCAGCATCACCTGCTCGTACTGGCGCGCGAATTGACCGGCGGCGGTCCACTCCGGCCGGCGCGAGCGACGGCCCAGCCGCTCCAGCTCCTGGGCGTCCACACCGCGTTCGGCGCAGCGCGCCAACAAGTTTCGCAGTTCGGCGGCGAACCCCGCGGTGGTCAGGGCCGGCAGGAGATGTTTCGGCCACGCGACCGCCGCAGCGGGCCCGTCTTCGAGATCACCGGCCAGCAGCTCCCGGATGATGGCGTCCTGTTCGGCGCTGGTGACCAGCCGCGGCGGTGCATCGCCGGCGCGCTCGCCGGCCCGCCGCAACACCGCATACGCGTAGCTGTGCACGGTGCGCACCAACGGCTCGCGCACAGCGGCCGGGCAGGCGTCGCAGGCCTGCGATCGCAGCAACGCCGTCGTCAGGGCACTGCGCGCCCGAGTCGGAATCCGGCCCGAACCGGTAAGCAGCAGAACCGATTTCGGATCTATACCGCCGGTGATCTGTGCGACGGCGGCGTCGACCAATAGGCTGCTCTTTCCGGTACCGGGACCGCCAAGGATGCGCACCACGCCGCGGACGCCCGGCAGCAGAAGCGCATCTGCCTCGGTGCCCCAGGTGTACGACATGGGGGCATGCAATCACGAGGGTCTGACAAATCCGGCGCGGAGGCGTGACGTCGGCCCGCCCTGGCATCATCGACGCGTGAGCATCGACCTGAACGTCCACCGCTACGGTCCGCCCGGCCCGGTGCGGATGCTCGCTCTGCACGGACTGACCGGCCACGGCCAGCGTTGGCAGCAGCTGGCCGACTATCTGCCCGAAATCACCATCGCCGCGCCCGATCTGCTCGGCCACGGCAGGTCGTCGTGGGCCGCGCCGTGGACCATCGACGCCAATGTCGCGGCGCTGGGCGCATTGCTCGACGACGAGGCCGAGGCGCCGGTGCTGGTCGTCGGCCACTCGTTCGGGGGCGGGGTGGCCATGCATCTGGCCGCGGCACGGCCCGACCGGGTGGCGGGGCTGCTGTTGCTCGACCCGGCGATCGGCCTGGATGGCGGGTGGATGCGCGACATCGCCAACGGAATGTTGTCCTCCCCCGACTATCCCGATCCCGCGGAGGCCCGCGCGGAAAAGGCGACGGGCTCGTGGGCGGACGTGGATCCCGCCGTGCTCGACGCCGAACTCGACGAGCACTTGGTCGAGCTGCCGAGCGGGCGGTACGGCTGGCGCCTCAGCGTGCCGGCGATGATGTCCTATTGGAGTGAGCTGGCCCGCGCCACCGTGCTGCCCCCGGCGGGGACGCCCACCACCCTGGTGCGCGCCGCGTGGACGTCGCCGCCCTACGTCAGCGACCACCTCGTCGCCGGGTTGCAGCAACGACTGGGCGCCGATTTCGAGTTCTTGAGTTTCGAGTGCAACCACATGGTGCCGGCGGCAATGCCTACCGAGGTCGCCGCGCTGATCCGCAAGCAGCTGAAGGTGGGCTGACCGTGGCGCAGGTGACCGAGCAGCAGGTAGAACGGGTGCGCTCGCTGGTGGCGGCCATCCCGTCGGGCCGAGTCTCCACCTACGGCGACATCGCCGCTGTCGCAGGGCTTTCCAGCCCGCGGATCGTCGGATGGATCATGCGCACCGACTCCTCGGACCTGCCCTGGCACCGGGTGATCACCGCATCCGGGCGCCCGGCGCGCCATTTGACCACCCGGCAACTGGAACTGTTGCGCGCCGAGGGTGTGCTGGCCGTCGACGGCAGGATCGCGCTGAGCGAGGTTCGCTACGAGTTTCCTCAGTGAGCGCGCCGGCCTGCACCGAAATCGACGTTATCGACGGCCGTTTCGGCGTGTCGTCACGGTGGCGTCGATGTCGGCGACACCAAAGACCCGACACCAAAGACCCGACACCAAAGACCTAGAGGACCAGCCGAACCAAGGCCGCGGTGCGCGCCAGCCCCGGGAATGCGTCGGCGGTCGAGCGCGGGTGCAGCGCATGCACAGCTAAGCGAAACATCAACGCGCGCAACAACATCTGCGGCCATTCCGGCAGCGCGTTCCACCGTTCGATGAGCCCGTCGTCGGCCTCTCCCCAGGACAGCGCGTCGACGACGACCACGCCGGCGGCCCACGAGGCGGGCCGCCAGTAGGGCGTGATGTCGGTGATCCCCGGCGCGGCGGTGCCGATGAAAAGCACTGTGCCGTAAAGATCTCCGTGCACCAGCTGGTTGGGGCTCTTGGTTGGCTTGCGCAACGTGGCCAGCTGGTTGATCAGCTCGACGGATCGCTGACCGTCCGCCGGCGGCGGGGCGGTCCGTGCGCCCGGCGGCACCGATGCCAGCGGCCGCTCTTCCCACGCGGACCGGTCGGCGGCGATGAACACATCGACGTCCGACCACGGCGTCGTGGGCCCCTGGGTCAGGAATCGCGGGCGTTCCAGTTTGCCGGTGGCCTCGTGCAGCCGCACCGCCGCCGAGACGACCTCATCGTGGCGGGGTTCCGGCGTCCCGGCGACAAACGTGTCCGCCCGCCAGCCGGAGACCACATAGCGCCCGTCGGTCGAGCGGACCGGACGAGCCAGCCGCACCCCGTCGACGAACAACGTCTCGCGTACTCGCGCCGACCACGCAGCACGGGCATGGTCGGCGACGGTCGACAAAACGACTTCGCCGCATCGCCAACCACCTTCCCAGCTGGCGCCCAGCAAGACGGGTTTCACCCCGGCCAAACCGAACGCCGCTAGCACGTGCTCCGGCGGCGGCTCGACACTCACACGGGTTAGCGTAGTGGAGCCCACCGGGGGTATCGGGTTAGTACATCACCATGTCGGGTTGCATCTGTTGGGCCCACGCGACGATTCCGCCCTGCAAGTGCACAACATCGGAGAATCCGGCCTTCTTCAGCGCGGCCAGCGCCTCGGCCGAACGCACCCCCGTCTTGCAGTACAGCACCGCCGTGCGGTCGTGCGGAAGCTTTGCCAGCCCCTCGCCCGAGTTGATCGACGACTGCGGGATCAGCTGGGCGCCGTCGATGTGGTTGATGTCCCACTCCACCGGCTCGCGCACGTCGATCAGGGCCAGCTTCCTGCCGGAGTCCAGCAACGCGCGCAACTCCCGCGGGGTGATCGTGGAACCGCCGGCGACGTCCCCGGACACCGCGCCGCAGAACTCCTCGTAGTCGACAAGCCCGGCGATCTCGGGCGCGGATCTGTCCTTGCGGACGGTGATCGTGCGGTAGCTCATCGCGAGCGCGTCGTAGATCATCAGCCGGCCCAGCAGTGATTCACCGATGCCGGTGATCAGTTTGATCACCTCGGTTCCCATCACCGACGCGATGGACGCGCAGACGATGCCGAGCACGCCGCCTTCGGCGCAGGACGGGACCGCGCCCGGTGGCGGTGGCTCCGGGTACAGGTCGCGGTAGTTCAGCCCGCGGCCGCCGGGCGCGTCGTCCCAGAACACCGAGACCTGGCCCTCGAACCGGTAGATCGACCCCCAGACATACGGCTTGCCCGCCAGCACGGCAGCGTCGTTGACCAGATACCGGGTGGCGAAATTGTCGGTGCCGTCGACGATCAGGTCGTAGTGCCCGAACAGCGCGACGGCATTGCCCGCGTCCAGCCGGAACTCGTGCAGTCGCACCTCGACCAGCGGGTTGATCGCGACGATCGAGTCGCGCGCGGACTGCGCCTTGGACCGTCCGACGTCCGCGGTGCCGTGGATGATCTGGCGCTGCAGGTTCGACTCGTCGACGATGTCGAAGTCGACGATGCCGATGGTGCCGACGCCGGCCGCGGCCAGGTACAGCAGTGTCGGCGCGCCCAGCCCGCCGGCGCCGATCACCAGCACCCGGGCGTTCTTCAGCCGCTTCTGCCCGTCTACCCCGAGGTCCGGGATGACCAGGTGCCGGCTGTAGCGGGCCACCTCATCGCGCGTCAGCTCGGCGGCCGGCTCGACGAGCGGCGGCAACCGCGATCCGAGGTCTGACGCGTCGTGGACTTCCATCACCGCAATTGTCCGGTTTAGTGGCGATCAGCTCAACGCAGGTTCAGGCGATCGGATACGGCCAGGGGTTGAACCGGCACGTTTTGCCGTCGGCCTTGACGTCCGCGGGGTCGAATTTGGCGGCGTCGTCGTTGGAGGTGGAGAAGGTCTGTTGCATCATCACCGGCGCCAGGCCATCCTGCTGGTCGCACGGCTCGTGGCGCACATAGCCGATGGCGTGGCCGACCTCGTGGTTGATCGCGTACTGCCGGTACGACCCGACGTCGCCTTGGAAGGGCATGGCTCCGCGCACCCAGCGTGCCTCGTTGATGATCACCCGCGCCTGCTTGTCCGGGCCGAATACCGGGTTGTAGCAGGAGGTTTCCAGCCGGAATTCATAGCCACACCCCTCGCGCACCGTCACCGGGGACACCAGCGAGATACGGAAGTCGGGCTTGCCGTCGTCGATCCGGACGAAGGCGAATTGCGGATTGTGGGTCCAGCCCTTGGGATTGGCCAACGTCTGGTCGACCATCGAGGCGAATGCGTTGTCGCCGCCGAACATCGAGGGGTCCAGGCCGTTTTCCACCTCGACGGTGTAGTGAAACACCTTCGCGGTACCCCGACCGACCTGCGGCGTGGTACCCGGCACGACATGCCAGGTCTTGTCGCCAGCTTCGGTGAAGGGACCGCCGTCGGGCAGCGTCCCGGCCGGCAGATTGGCGTCGAACGTGGCAAGCCCGCGAGGCGGTGCGTCGAGGATCGACGTGCCCACCGCACCGATCACCGGCGGGCCCTGAATGGGCTGGCTTGCGGCCGGTTTCGTCGTGCTGGTGCCGGTCACCGTCTGATAGAGCACCACCGAAGTGAGGGCCACCAGCACGGGCAACGCGTAGGCACGCCAGCCATAGGTGGAGATGAACCGGCCCAGCCATGTCTGCTTGCGCCATTGCCGCGGCCGGTCCCGGTCGGCCCGGACCCGTCCGGCGTCGCGGGCGATCGGGTCGCGCAGGGCCCGAAGTGGTTCTCGCCACTGGTCGTGCAGGGCGGGAGCTCGTCCGGTGCCGCGCACGGGTCCGTCGGACGTCATTGCCCCAGGATTGCACAGCTCGCAGTGCGGGCGCCCCTGGCGCGCCCGAGCGTGCAGCGCACGACACCCTTTTCGCCAGCGACGCCGATGCCGGTCGCGAACACATGGCGGGTAGTAATGTCGTTGCGACGAGCGCGGCTTACTCCGACGGGATCGGCGGTCAGTCGCCACGAATAGATGAGGACTCGATGAGCGATGTCGCCAAGGCAGCGCCCCGGCGTGCCGGTGGTCGGCCGGCCGACGGCATGGCGAACGCGAACCGGCGGGGCAATCGGCTGCCCCGCGACGAGCGCCGTGGCCAGTTGCTCATCGTGGCCAGCGACGTCTTCGTCGACCATGGCTACCACGCCGCCGGCATGGACGAGATCGCCGAACGCGCCGGGGTTAGCAAACCCGTTCTTTACCAACACTTTTCGAGCAAGCTAGAACTGTATCTGGCGGTGCTCAACCGGCACGTCGAGAACCTGGTCTCCGGTGTGCAGAAGGCGCTGCGCACCACCACCGACAACCGGCGGCGGTTGCACGCCGCGGTCCAGGCGTTCTTCGACTTCATCGAGCACGACAGCCAGGGCTACCGGCTGATCTTCGAGAACGACTACGTCACCGAGCCCGAGGTCGCCGCGCAGGTACGGGTCGCCACCGAATCGTGCATCGACGCGGTATTCGACCTGATCAGCGCGGACTCCGGGTTGGACCCCCACCGCGCCCGGATGATCGCGGTCGGGCTGGTCGGCATCAGCGTCGACTGCGCCAGGTACTGGCTGGACTCCGATCGTCCGATTTCCAAGTCGGACGCCGTCGACGGCACCGTCGCATTCGCCTGGGGCGGGCTGTCACACGTGCCGCTTACTCGCCCTTAGCGCCTTTACCGCCAGCCTTGGCGTCCGCGCCCGCGCCGATGCCGAAGCCCACCCGGCGGCCGTCGGCGACGCCGATCTCGACATAGGCGATCTTGGCCGTGTTGACCAGGAAGCGACGGCCCTTGTCGTCGTTCAGGCTGAGCAGATTCGAGCTTCCCCCCAGCGCGGCGGACACGAGTTCTTCGACCTCACCGGGCGTCTGCGCGCTGGAAAAGGCCAGCTCGCGTGGGCTGTCCGTGATACCGATCTTGACCTCCACCGGGGCCCCTTCCATTCGTGTTTCGTTCCAGACGCGTCAGCAGCAGGCTAGTGGACGCGTGCGGCCCCGGCTGACGCAGCTGGGCCCCGCGGGCTTCGCGTTAAGCGAAACCCAGGTTGTCGGTCGGTAACGATTCGCTCCCAGCTGGGTCAACATGGTCGCGCGCGCCCCGATCCGCAGCTTTCGCATCCGTAGCATCGGCACCATCAGTAACACACTTCACGATCTCGACGGCCTAGTCCGCGGCTACGACGAGGACTACCCCGACGACGACTACGACGGAGCCGAGTACGACGACGGCTACGGCGAACTCGCCTGGCCGACCGACCCCCGCTGGCGTCCGGTCGCCGCGGTCATCGGCGCCGTCATCGCCGTCGGCGCCGTCGCCACCGCCGTGGTCATCAACTCCGGCGACAGCGCGTCGACGAAAGCCACAGTGGGACCCCGGCCGGTGACCTCCGCGCCCGCGACCACCAGCGCGCCCCGCGCGTCGACCAGCCCGGCTCCTGGTACCTCACCTGCACCGCAGCTGCCGCCCGAGACGGTCACCACGCTGACACCCGGCGCCGCGCCGCCGGGAATGATCACCCCCGCGCCGCTGCCCACCTACCTGCCGCCCAGGGCCGCGCCGCCCCTGGCATTGCCGCCGACAGCGCTGCCGCCCGCCGCCCTACCGCCGACGGCGGCACTGAATCCGAGCACGGTCATCTACAGCGTGGCCGGGACCAAGCAGCTGATGGATTTCGTGACCGTCGTCTACACCGACGCCCAGGGCTACCCGAAGACGGAGTTCAACGTCGCGCTGCCCTGGACCAAGGAAGTGGTGCTCAACCCGGGCGTCACGACCCAATCCGTGATCGCGACCAGCATCTACAGCCATCTGAACTGCTCGGTCGTCAACGCCCAGGGCCAGGTGGTCGTGGCGTCGACCAACAACACGACGATGGCGACCTGCACCCGCTGAGACCAGCGGCGCAACCAGTCAGCTGAGGCCGAGTTCGCGCATCCTGCGGTCGTGTGTCTGCTGCAATCTGTCGAAGAACGCGCTCAGCGGGCCCAGCCCGCCGGCCCCCGACACCACCAGATCGACCAGTTCGTCGTGGTCGGCCAGCAGATATTGGGCCTGGGTGATCGCCTCGCCGAACAGCCGGCGCGACCACAGCGCCAACCGGCTGCGCTGTTTGCCGCTCGAGGTCACCGCGGCGCGCACCTCGGCGACGACGAACTGCGAGTGCCCGGTCTCCGACAGCGCCGCCCGCACCACATCGGCGATCTCGTCGGGCAGCCCGTCGGCGATCTCGAGATACAGATCGGCGGCCAGCGCGTCACCGACATAGGTCTTCACCAACGCTTCGAGCCAGGTGCTCGGCATGGTGAGCCGGTGGTAGTTCTCCAGCGTCGACACGTATCTCGACATGGCCGAGACCACGTCGACGCCACGCTTTTCCAACGCGTCGTGCAGCACCTCGTAGTGCTGCATCTCGGCGGCGGCCATACTCGCCATCGAGATCCGTCCCCGCAGGTCAGGGGCCATCCGCGCCTCGTCGGTCAGCCGGTAGAACGCGGCTACCTCGCCGTAGGCGAGCACCGCGAACAGCTCGTTGACACCCGGATGGTCCGCCGTCAGGCGTGAGGCTGGTGAGTCGTCCACCCGGTCCGCGGAGGAGGCCGAAGTCATGGGCATCACTCTAGTCGGCGCACCTGGAAGAAGATGGGCCTCAGCTGTCGACCAGCTATCATGCAGATAGATAGTGGCTGTATTTCTGCTACCGCCGCCGCTATCAGCGAAATGTGCGTGCACAGCGGGCCCACCAAAAGACTTGGGGCCTGCGACTCGGCGACGTATTCGGAGTCGGCACTCAGTGCGCGCGTGACCGTGACAGAGAACACCGTCATACACCCGAATACCGTCACCGAAAGGCACCCCACTCCCATATGACCGAACTGACAAGCGCGACTGAAACCATCCCCCAAACGACATTTGCCGACCTCGGAGTCCGCGACGAAATAGTCCGCGCACTGACCGAAAAGGGCATCGAGCATCCGTTTGCCATCCAAGAACTGACCCTGCCGCTGGCGCTGGCCGGCGACGACGTGATCGGCCAGGCCCGCACCGGCATGGGCAAGACCTTCGGGTTCGGCGTGCCGCTGCTGCAGCGCATCACCACCGACGCCGACGCGCGACCGCTCACCGGCGCACCGCGGGCCCTGATCGTGGTGCCCACCCGTGAGCTGTGCCTGCAGGTCACCGAGGACCTGGCCACCGCCGCCAAATACCTGACCGCTGGAACAGCGGAAGGCCGCACGCGGCCGTTGGCCGTGGTCTCCATTTACGGCGGACGGGCCTACGAGCCGCAGATCGAGGCGCTGCAGACCGGCGCCGATGTCGTGGTGGGCACACCCGGCCGGCTGCTGGACCTGTCGCAGCAGGGTCACCTGCAACTGGGCGGGCTTTCGGTGCTGGTGCTCGACGAGGCCGACGAGATGCTCGACCTGGGCTTCTTGCCGGACATCGAGCGCATCCTGCGCCAGATCCCCGTCGAGCGTCAGGCGATGCTCTTCTCAGCGACCATGCCGGGCCCCATCATCACGTTGGCCCGGACCTTCATGAATCAGCCGACGCACATCCGCGCCGAGGCCCCGCAATCGTCCGCCACGCACGACACGACCGAGCAGTTCGCCTTCCGCGCCCACGCGCTGGACAAGGTCGAAATGGTCACCCGCGTGCTGCAGGCCGAGGGCCGCGGCGCGACGATGATCTTCACCCGCACCAAGCGCACCGCCCAGAAGGTCGCCGACGAGCTCGCCGAGCGCGGCTTCAAGGTGGGCGCCGTGCACGGCGACCTGGGTCAGATCGCCCGAGAGAAGGCGCTCAAGGCGTTCCGCAGCGGCGAGGTCGACGTGCTGGTGGCCACCGACGTCGCCGCCCGCGGCATCGACATCGACGACATCACCCACGTCATCAACTACCAGATCCCCGAGGACGAGCAGGCCTATGTGCACCGCATTGGCCGCACCGGCCGTGCCGGCAAGACCGGCATCGCGGTCACCCTGGTCGACTGGGACGAGCTGCCCCGCTGGACGATGATCGACAAGGCGCTTGGCCTGAACAACCCCGATCCGGTCGAGACGTACTCAAACTCCCCGCACCTGTACGCCGAGCTGGGCATCCCGCCCGAGGCAACCGGCACGGTCGGCGCGGCACGTAAGTCGCCGGTGAAGCGCCGCGAGAACGAGAGCAGGAGCTCCTCCGATGGCCAGAAGCCGGCGCGTAACCGCTCCGGCAACCGGCGGCGTACGCGCGGCGGCCAGCCCGTCTCCGGACACCCCGCAGGCGCCGCGCCCGCGGGCACCAACGGTGAAGCCGCCACCGACGCGGGCCCGGGTGCTCCGACCAACAACGGGGCCACTAACGGGGCCACCAACGGCGCGACCAACCGGCGTCGCCGCCGTCGCCGCAAGCCGACTGAGAGCACCGCCGCCTCCGCGCCTTCCAACTGAGTCCACGCTGGCGCATGGTCAAGCCCGAACGCCGTACCAGGGGTGACCTGGTGGCCGCCGCGGCGATCGCTCTTGTCGTCGCCGCAGCGGCGTCACTGATCTGGTGGACGAGCGACGCCCGGGCCACCATCAGCCGCCCCGCCGCGGTGCCGGCGCCCAACCCGGCTCCGGCCCGGGAGGTGCCGGCGAGCCTCAGGCAATTGTGGACGGCCGCCAGCCCGGCCAGCAGGGCGCCGGTCGTGGTGCTCGGGACGATCGCCACCGGCATCGGCCGCGAGGTGGACGGCCGCGACCCGGGTACGGGCCAGACGCGCTGGAGCTACGCCCGCGACACCGACCTGTGCGGGCTGTCCTGGCTCTATCACTACGCCGTCGCGGTGTACAAGGACGACCGCGGCTGCGGCCAGGTCAGCACCATCGACGGATCCACCGGCCGGCGCGGGCCCGCTCGCAGCAGCTACGCGGACCCGCGGGTGCGTCTCTCCTCCGACGGCACCACGGTGTTGTCGGTCGGCGACACACGCCTGGAGCTGTGGCGCTCGGACATGGTCCGGATGCTGGCCTACGGCGAAACCGACGCCCGGGTGAAACCGTCGTCGCGCGGACTGCACTCGGGATGCCGGCTCATCTCCGCGGCGGCCAGCTCGTCGACGGTTTCGGTGCTGGAAAGCTGCGGCAACACCGACGATCTGAAGCTGGTGCTGTTGCGCCCGGGCAAGGAAGACGACGAGCCCCAACAACACGCGGTGTCCGAGCCAGGGGTCGCAGCGAATTCGGGCGCCCGCGTGCTAGTGGTGCGGGAGAACACCACCGCCGTGTACGTGCCGCTGCCGCAGCCCCGGGTCGACGTGATCGACGAGACCGGCACCACGGTGTCGAGCACGCTGCTGCCCAAGCCGCCGTCCGGTTCGGCGGTCGTGTCGCAGGCGGGCAACCTGGTGACCTGGTGGACCGGTGATTCGGTGCTGGTCTTCGACGCGAGCAGCCTCACGCTGCGCTACACCATCGCCGCCGGCGAGACGACGGCCCCGCTGGGACCCGGCGTGATGATGGCGGGCAAGCTGCTCATTCCGGTGACCGGGGCGATTGGGGTCTACGACCCGGTCAACGGCGCCAACGAGCGCTACATCTCGGTCAATCGAGCGCCCAGCACCGAGCCGGTGGTTCCCGCCGTTTCGGGTTCGCGGGTGTTCGAGCAGCGGGGCGACACCGTGGTGGCGCTGGGCTGAAAAAAGCGGGCGGTCAGGCCTCGACGGTGTACGTCGGCAGCGGCTTGCCCGACTTCCAATGCTTGAGCAACGCCTGGGCCAGCTGGGAGTAGGCGACCGCGCCCTTGTTCTTTCGCCCGGCCAGGACCGACGAACCCGAAGCGCTGGCCTCGGCGAAGCGCACCGTGCGAGGGATCGGCGGGGCGAGCACCGGCAGACCGTAGCGGTCGGCAACGTCGACGAGCACATCGCGGGTGTGGGTGGTGCGGGCGTCGTACAGCGTCGGCAATGCGCCCAGCAGCCGCAGATCCGGGTTGGTGATCTGCTGGACATCGGAGACCGTGCGCAGGAATTGGCCCACGCCCCGGTGCGCCAGCGTCTCGCACTGCAGCGGCACGATGACTTCGTCGGCAGCCGTCAGCCCGTTGAGGGTCAGCACACCCAGCGACGGCGGGCAGTCGAGGATGGCCACGTCGAACTGATCGGCCACCTTGGCCAGCGCGCGTTTGAGCGCATACTCGCGGCCGGCCCGCATCAGCAGCATTGCCTCAGCGCCCGCCAGGTCAATGTTGGCCGGCAGCAACGTCATTCCCTCGACGGTGGTGATCAGCGCGGCGTTCGGCTCGATGTCGCCGAGCAGCACCTCGTGCACCGACACCGGCAGCTTGTCCGGGTCGTGGCCAAGCGAAAAGGTCAAACAACCCTGCGGATCGAGATCGACCAGCAGCACTCGCTTGCCGCTTTCCGCCATCGCCGCGCCCAGCGAGGCGACCGTCGTGGTCTTGGCGACGCCGCCCTTCTGGTTGGCCACCGCCAGTACCCGGAACTTGCTCACACTTGCCATCCTGGCACGTTCCCCGCGGGGAGTAAGGGCGACGGGCAGGCGAGTCTCGGGCAGAATCACCGGGCATGGGCTTGCACAAACACCGACTGGTACTTCTGCGCCATGGCGAGACCGAGTGGTCGAAATCGGGCCAGCACACCGGCCGCACCGACATCGAACTGACCGATACGGGTCGGCTTCAGGCCGAGCTGGCCGGGCATGTACTGCGTGAACTGGCACTCACCGACCCGCTGGTGATGAGCAGCCCGCGAATTCGTGCCCTGACCACAGCCAAGTTGGCCGGGCTGAGCGTCGATGAGGTATCTCCACTGCTTGCTGAGTGGGATTACGGTTCCTACGAGGGATTGACGACCCCGCAGATCCAGGAATCGGTTCCTGACTGGCTGGTCTGGACCCACGGCTGCCCCGGGGGCGAGAGTGTGGCGCAAGTCAGCGATCGCGCCGATCGGGCGGTCGCACTGGCGTTAGAGCACGTGGCCTCGCGCGACGTGATATTCGTGGGCCATAGCCACTTTTCCCGCTCGATCATTACGCGCTGGGTCGAGCTGCCGCTCGTCGAGGGCAGCCGCTTCTGGATGCTCGCCGGCTCGATCGCCGTATGCGGGTTCGAGCATGGCGTGCGACAGCTCGCTGCACTCGGATTGACCGGCCTTCCGCAGGCGATGACACCCGGGTGACCATCGCCGAACCGCCGTTTGCGCTGAGCGGCGCTGCCGGCACTCTGATCGCCGACGGGGTGCAGGCTCGCTACTGCGACGTGCGCGCGGCGCAGGCCGCACTGCGCTCGGGTTCGGCTCCAATTGTCTTGGGCGCGTTGCCTTTCGATCTGGATAAACCCGCAGCCCTGCTGGTGCCCGGCGCGGTGCAGCGCCCCGACGCGCTGCCCGACTGGCCGACGGGCCCGCTGCCGACGGTGCGCATCACGGCCGCCGTCCCGCCACTGGCCGATTACCGCACCCGAATCAGCCGGGCCCGCGACCAACTCAGATCACCCGGCACCACGCTGAGCAAAGTGGTGCTGGCCCGCGCGTTGCGATTGTCCGCCGATGCCGCGCTGGACGCCCGCGTCGTACTGCGGCGGCTCGTCGCGGCGGATCCGGCCGCCTACGGGTATCTCGTCGACCTGACCGCCGCGGGCGACGACTATGCGGGTGCGGCCCTGATCGGCGCCAGCCCTGAGCTTCTGGTCGCACGCTCCGGCGACCGCGTGATCTGCCAGCCGTTCGCCGGTTCGGCCCCGCGCGCCGTCGACCCCGAACTCGATACCGCCAACGGGGCCGCATTGGCCGCCTCGGCCAAGGACCGCCACGAGCATCAGCTGGTGATCGACGCCATGCGGGCCGCCCTGGAACCGCTGTGCGACGACCTGACCATTGCGGCCGAGCCACAACTGAGCCGCACCGCCGCGGTCTGGCATCTTTGCACACCGATCAGCGGTAGACTGCGCGAAACATCAACTACTGCAATCGATCTGGCGTTGGCCCTGCATCCCACCCCAGCGGTCGGGGGGGTGCCGGCCGAGGCCGCGTCCGAGCTCATCGCCGAACTGGAAGGCGACCGCGGTTTCTACGCCGGGGCGGTGGGCTGGTGCGACGCCAACGGCGATGGCCGCTGGGTCGTGTCCATCCGCTGTGCACAGCTGTCGGCGGATCGTCGCACCGCCCTGGCGCACGCCGGTGGCGGCATCGTCGCCGAATCCGATCCCGACGACGAAGTCGACGAAACGACAACGAAATTCACGACCATTCTGAATGCGCTGGGGGTGCAGCAATGAACATCCGCCGCGCCAGACCCGAAGACGCCGCGGATATCACCGACATGATTCACGGGCTGGCCGAATTCGAACGTGCGCCCGAACAATGCACTGTCACCGAAAAGCAAATCCTGACAGCGCTTTTCGCCGATTCTCCGACAATATTCGGACACGTCGCCGAGGTTGACGGCGAGATCGCGGCGATGGCGTTGTGGTTTCTCAGCTTTTCCACCTGGGACGGTGTCGCGGGCATCTACCTCGAAGACTTGTTCGTACGGAACAGGTTTCGCCGTCGCGGCCTGGCCCGCGCACTGCTGGCGGAGCTGGCAGCCGAATGCGTCGACGGCGGCTACACGCGGTTGTCGTGGGCGGTGTTGAACTGGAACTCCAAAGCCATCGCGCTCTACGACGGCGTCGGCGCGCAGCCGCAACGGGAGTGGACCACCTACCGGCTGTCCGGCCCGCCGTTGGCCGAGCTGGCCGGACCGCGCTGATCGCCGCCGGCCCAGCGCAGGGCCGCGGGGCTGAACAGCAGGATCAACACCGTCAGCGCCACGGCGCCCAGCGGAATCCCGAAGACCGGCCGGTGCGAACCCGTCGTGAGGTACCAGGCCACCGGTAGCAGCAGCAGCTGAGCGAACACGGCCAGTCCGCGGCCCCAGCGCTTTCCGAGAGTCAGCGCGCGTCCGGCGGCCAGTACTACGCCGCCGACCACGACGAACCAGACCGCCGTGCCCAGGCCGTTGACCACGTGCTGGTCGGCCCCGGCGATCGCCCGCACCACCAGCACCGCGGCCATCACCAGCGCGGCGGCACCCTGCACCGCGACGATCAATCCCGCGCCGCGCACGGTGGATGGGGCGGGCAGTGTCACAGCGTCAGCGTAGTCAGGAGCCCACGCTTGCCCGCGAACCCGGCGGTTCCCCCACAGCGGAGGCTTAGGCGCCCCGCATAAGCTCGTGCATCATGCGCGCGGTGCTGATCGTGAACCCAACGGCCACGTCGACCACACCGGCGGGGCGCGACCTTCTGGCACATGCCCTCAAGAGCCGCCTTGACCTCACCGTCGAACACACCAACCATCGCGGCCACGGTCACGAACTCGGGCAGGCGGCCGCCGCGAACGGGGTGGACCTCGTCGTCGTGCACGGCGGTGACGGCACAGTGAGCGGGGTGGTCAACGGCCTGCTGGGCCACCCCGGTTCGGCGCCGCCGCCGGGAAACATCCCCGCGGTCGCGGTAGTGCCCGGCGGCTCGGCCAACGTGCTCGCGAGGGCGCTGGGCATCTCGCGGGATCCGGTCGCGGCCACCAACCAGCTCATCCAATTGATCGACGACTACCGCCGTCACCAGGCCTGGCGGCGCATCAGCCTGATCGACTGCGGCGAGCATTGGGCCGTGATCAACGCGGGCATGGGCGTCGACGCGGAGGTGGTGGCGGGAGTCGAAGCGCTGCGCAACAAGGGTGTGAAGGTCAACCCGCTGCGCTATTGGCGGGTGGCCATTCCCATCACGATCGGCTTCGCCCGGCGCGAACCGTCGCTGATCCTGGAGCTGCCCGGCAGCGAGCCTATCCCCGGCGTGCACTTCGCCTGGGTGTCCAACACCCGGCCCTGGACCTACAGCGACAACCGGCCGATGGTGACCAACCCCGGCTGCAGCTTCGAGTCGGGCCTTGGAGTGTTCGCCGTCACCGGCATGAAGACGATTCCGACGCTGCGCCTGCTGAGCCAGATCCTTTCGAAGCGGCCGAATCCGCAAGCCAAGCAGCTGATCCGGGACGACGACGCGGCCTGCCTGCGGATCTCCTCGCCCGGGGCACCGGTGGCGACTCAGTTCGACGGGGAATACCTCGGCCTGCGCGAAACCATGACGTTCCGTTCTGTTCGCAATGCGCTTGCGGTAGCGGCCCCACCCCAGCAAAAAACTCTCTGAACTGCGAAAATTAAAATACGAGCGACCTATCGCACAAAATTTTCGGTCGAAAGTAGCCCGCGAGTGTAGTACAACGGTATGAGGGCTCGGCTACGGGTTGATCAAAGTGAGATAGCACACGAGCTAACGCACGCTATTGACATCTGTTGAGCCTGTGAAACGATCGAAAGGTTGCATGCAGGAAATTCGTAAGGGTACTGACGACCCTTACTCGTGCAAGCGTTAAAGAGCCGAAGAAAAAACGCCAGTGCGCGATGCTGCGCACATAGTGAGGAGTAAGGACTTATGGATTGGCGCCACAGGGCGGTGTGTCGCGACGAGGACCCGGAGCTGTTCTTCCCGGTGGGGAATAGTGGGCCCGCGCTTGCGCAGATCGCTGACGCGAAACTGGTCTGCAATCGGTGTGCGGTGACCACGGAGTGCCTTGGCTGGGCTCTGAATACCGGACAGGACTCGGGCGTCTGGGGCGGCATGAGTGAAGACGAGCGGCGTGCATTGAAGCGTCGCAACGCCCGGACAAAGGCTCGCAGCGGAGTCTGACCCCAGCCTCCGTAACAGTGCGGCCCCGACAATCGTCGGGGCCGCACTGTTACGTCCGGTGTTAGAGCAGCAACCGGGCCCGACGGCCGATCGGCACACGTAGCACCACGTCAGTGCCGCCGCGGGGCGCCTCCCGCATGCCCAGCGTGCCGTCGAGCTCCGCCGCCACCAGCGTCCGCACGATCTGCAGACCCAGGCTGTCGGATTTCTCCAGACTGAATCCCTCGGGCAGTCCACGCCCGTCGTCGTGCACCACGACGTCGAGCCAGCGCGCCGAACGCTCGGCGCGAATGGTGACCGACCCTTCACGGGCGGCCGGATCAAACGCATGCTCGATCGCGTTCTGCACGAGCTCGGTGATCACCATGACCAGTGCCGTCGCGCGATCGGAGTCGAGCACCCCAAGATCGCCGACCCGGTTGATCCGGATCGGTCTATCGACCGAGGCCACATCGTTCATGATCGGCACGATCCGGTCGATGACCTCGTCGAGATTGACCTGCTCGTCCACCGACATCGACAAGGCGTCGTGGACCAGGGCGATCGACGACACCCGGCGCACCGATTCGGTCAGCGCTTCGCGACCTTCGGCGTTGGCGGTGCGGCGCGCCTGCAGGCGCAGCAGTGCCGCGACCGTTTGCAGGTTGTTCTTCACCCGGTGGTGGATCTCCCGGATGGTGGCGTCCTTGGACATCAGGGCTCGGTCGCGCCGCTTCACCTCGGTCACGTCGCGGATCAGGATCGCCGCCCCCGCGCTGGAGCCGTTGACCACCAGCGGCAACGTCCGAAGCAGCACCGTGGCCCCGCCGGCATCGACCTCCATCCGCATGCTCTTGCCGCCCGCCAGCAGGTCCTGGATGTGCTCGGCCACCTCCTGGGCCTCGAAGGAGTCGGAGATCAGCGGCCGCGTGATGTCGACGAGGTTGTGGCCCTCCAGCTCGCTGGTCAGGCCCATGCGGTGGTAGGCGGACAGCGCATTGGGGCTGGCGTAGACGACCACACCGTCGACGTCGAGGCGGATGAAACCGTCGCCCACCCGTGGCGTGGAGCGCGACATGGCCACATCGCGCACGTCGGGAAAGGTGCCCTCGGACAACATGTGGACGAGGTCGCTGGCGCACGCCCGGTAGGCGGTCTCCAGGTGACCTGAGTGCTCGTGAGCCGCCAGCGTGGTCTGGTGCTGGGTGAGCACCGCCACCACCTGGTCGCCATAACGGACCGGGGAGGCCGCCACATGCGGCCCGGGCAGTTGCCACGAATGTTCTTGGCTGCCAGCGCTTTCGCGCTGCGCGGTGCCGGTAGCGAAGGTCTCGGCGACCAGTGCCAGCCGGTCGGCGGCCACGACACTGCCCACCGAGTCGGTCTGCAAAACCGTGGGCGCGGTGGTCGGGCGGCATTGCGCCACACACACCAGCACGTTGTCGTCGCGGCAGACCCACATCAGGTAGTCGGCAAAGGACAGATCTGCCAGCAGCTGCCACTCCCCGACCACCGCATGCAGATGGTCCACCGCGTTGCCCGGCAGCATCGTGTGTTCGGCAAGAAGGTCACCGAGAGTGGACATCAATCACTTCCGCGTTGTCCCCCGGCGGGAGGTCCGAACCGTCTGACGGCTAGCTGATGACGGCGATGAGGTCGCCGGCCTGGATGACGTCGCCGACCGCGACGCTCACTTTGCTCACGGTGCCGCCGACCTCGGCCAGGACGGGGATTTCCATCTTCATGGACTCCAGCAGCACCACGATGTCGCCCTTGCCGACCTCGTCGCCCTCATTGACAACGACTTCGAGCACGCTGGCCACAATCTCGGCTCGGACATCCTCGGCCATCTTCACCCCACTCGTTTCGACCACATCGCATGCTGGCTGCTGGTCCAGGCTTTTCGTCAGGCTCATGTATATCGAACCACAACAGGAGAACCGACAGCGGCCAGCGGCATGTGAAACGCGCCGTGGAAGACATGAGAGAATTGACGGCAACGACGGGCGCTTACGCCCGGATCATGACGAACGACGGAGGAACCTCATATGGCCAAGCGTGGCCGGAAGAAGCGTGACCGCAAGTACAACAAGGCCAACCACGGCAAGCGGCCCAACGCCTAGTCGCTGGTAGCCCCGCTCGCGCGGGGCCCTTTTACTGCACGTCGCGGATGATGGTGGTGCGGCGAATCTCGAGCTGCAGCCGCTCCCGCAGACCCTCGGGCGCCCTGTCGCCGCTGCACTTGGTGGCTATCAGGGCCTTGAACTGCTCCTCGATCCCGAAGATCCGCAGACAAGGTGGGCATTCGTCGAGGTGCTGCTTGAGCTTTTGCCGCGTCTCGGGGGTGCATTCACCGTCGAGCAGCGTCCATACCTCGGCGATCAGTTCGGCACACTCGGCCTTCGTGAGTGGTTCGGCACCCGTCGAGGGGTCATCGGGCGAAAGCTCGCTCATGACGACACCTCCTCCTGCGCCTGCTCGCCTCTGATGAAGCCGCGGTCCTTGGCCACGCCTTCCAACAGTGCACGCAGCTGCCGGCGGCCGCGGTGCAGCCGAGACATTACCGTCCCGATCGGCGTGTCCATGATCTCGGCGATCTCCTTGTACGGGAAACCCTCGACATCGGCGTAGTAGACCGCCATCCGGAACTCTTCGGGCAGCGCCTGCAGGGCGGCCTTGATTTCGGTGTCCGGCAGCGCCTCGAGTGCCTCGACCTCAGCCGAACGCAGCCCGGTCGACGAGTGCTCAGCGTTGGCCGCAAGCTGCCAGTCGGTGATTGCTTCCGTCGGGTATTCCGCAGGTTGGCGCTGCTTCTTCCGGTAGCTGTTGATGTAGGTGTTGGTCAAGATCCGGTACAGCCACGCCTTGAGGTTGGTGCCGGCCCGGAATGAGCGAAAACCCGCGTAGGCCTTCACCATGGTTTCCTGCAGCAGGTCCTCGGCATCGGCGGGATTGCGCGTCATCCGCAGCGCGCCGCCATAAAGCTGATCTAGCAGGGGAATCGCATCGCGCTCGAACCGCGCGGTCAGCTCCGCGTCGCTCTCCTTCGGCAACTCAGCCGCGGGCGCCTCGAGGTCGGCGCCGTCTGAACCGGTCACCCCGTCGATGTCAGCCATCTCGATTAACCCGGTCCCTTCTGTGGCGGTGTCGCCGGTCAGCACCATTGGCAACATCGCACTCCCAAAGAAGCGATCTACCCGCTCTTTGTCCAACAGGATCGTCGCCGTTGACACCCGACTCCCTCCTCCCAATCTAGAGGCTGGGACCGACGGGCTTTGCCCGGGTCCGCTCACACCGCATCAGAGACGACTGAATCAACAGCACGAGCCGACCTGCTATTTCCGGCGGTTCGAGCCGGGCGTTAGTGTGGCGCCATGTCTCTCAAAGGAAAGACCATGTTCATCTCGGGTGCCAGTCGCGGCATTGGCCTGGCTATCG
This sequence comes from Mycobacterium numidiamassiliense, assembly GCF_900157365.1. GTDB lineage: Bacteria > Actinomycetota > Actinomycetes > Mycobacteriales > Mycobacteriaceae > Mycobacterium > Mycobacterium numidiamassiliense. The sequence goes on from NZ_FUEZ01000003.1 coordinate 541,225, forward strand.
CCAAACGCGCTGCGCAAGACGGGGCCAACATTGCCCTGATCGCCAAGACGGCCGAGCCGCACCCGAAGCTGCCGGGCACGGTGTACACCGCCGCCAAGGAACTCGAGGAAGCGGGCGGCCAGGCGCTGCCGATCGTCGGGGACGTCCGCGACCCGGATTCCGTCGAGTCGGCGGTGGCCAAGGCGGTCGAACAATTCGGCGGCATCGACATCTGCGTCAACAATGCGTCGGCGATCAACCTGGGATCCATCGCCGAGGTGCCGATGAAACGGTTCGACTTGATGAACGGCATCCAGGTGCGCGGCACGTATGCCGTGTCGCGGGCGTGCCTGGCACACATGAAGGGCCGGGAGAACCCGCACGTCCTGACGTTGTCGCCACCGGTGCTGCTGGACAGCAAGTGGCTCAAGCCGACGGCCTACATGATGGCGAAGTTCGGTATGACGTTGTGTGCGCTGGGGATCGCCGAAGAGATGCGCGACGAGGGCATCGCCTCCAACACCTTGTGGCCGCGCACGCTGGTGGCCACCGCCGCGGTGCAGAACCTGCTCGGCGGCGACGAGGCGATGGGGCGGGCCCGCAAGCCGGAGATCTATTCCGACGCGGCTTACGTCGTCCTCAACAAGCCCGCCCGCGAGTTCACCGGCAACAGCTTGCTGTGCGAGGACGTGCTGGTCGACTCCGGCGTCACCGACCTGTCGGTATACGACTGCATACCGGGTTCCCAACTCGGCGAAGACTTCTGGGTGGAGGGCGTCAACCCGCCGGGCTACGCCGGCCCGTAGTCAGCCCTTGGCGAGGGTGAACTGCGCGACGTCCGTGTAGCCCTCGCGGAAGAGTTCGGCGCAGCCCGTCAGGTACTTCATGTACCGGTCGTAAACCTCTTCGGATTGAATCGCGATGGCCTCATCGCGGTGCGCCTCGAGCGCCGCCGACCAGTTGTCGAGGGTGCGCGCGTAGTGCAAGCGCAGCTGCTGCACACGCTTGACGGCGAAACCACCGCCTTGCGCATGTTCTTCAACGGTCTTCGCGCTGGGCAGGTCTCCGCCGGGGAAGATCTCGTCCAAGATGAACTTCATGAACCGCAGCTTGGTCATGGTGATGGGCAGTCCGCGCTCGGCAAACTCATCATCGCTGGGCCGGATGATGCTGTGCAGCAGCATCACGCCGTCGGCGGGAAGCGCCTCGTAAGCCATCTTGAAGAAGTCGCTGTACCGGTCGCGCCCGAAGTGCTCGAAGGCGCCGATCGACACGATGCGGTCAACTTTTTCGTCGAACTGCTCCCAGCCCTGCAGCAGCACCCGCTTGGTCCGCTCGGACGGATGCTGGTCCAGGCGTTGCTGGACGTGCGCCTGCTGATTGCGGCTCAGGGTCAGGCCGACGACGTTCACGTCGTAGCGCTCGATCGCGCGCACAATCGTGGTGCCCCAACCGCAGCCGACGTCGAGCAACGTCATGCCTGGTTCGAGCCCGAGCTTGCCCAGCGACAGGTCGACCTTGGCGTATTGCGCCTCTTCGAGCGTCATGTCGTCGCGCTCGAAATAGGCGCAACTGTAGGTGCGCGTCGGATCCAGGAAAAGCGCGAAAAAGTCGTCGGACAGGTCGTAATGCGCCTGCACGTCCTCGAAATGTGGCTCCAGGCCAGAGTTCTTGCTCCCCGTTGAGGACAAAGCACAACCTTCTTGAGTGAGATTTATTATTTTCGCGGCGGGCGTTCGAGTTCGATCAACGTAGCGCCGTCCCTACAGCCTAACCGACACATTCGTGAGCGCCTCAGCGAACTGGATCGACCGTACACAAGGCGCCTGGAACCCGTCCGCCACCCCGACGATCAGCGCAGACACCGTCGACGCCCGTCCACCGATCCCACCTCCAGCAAAGGAGTAGATCGCCGCGGCGTCGGCGACGAAACAACCGACGTTGTGCGCCAACAGGATTTCGTTGCCGCCGAACAGCTCGGTGCAAGACGCCTTCGTCAGAAATCCAACGTGTCGATACCGTGAATATCGCCGTTGCTCATGGCCTTTCCCCGGGCTCGGTCAGGAACCCCTCGATGACGGGGGCCAGCCCGTCGGCGTTGTGCACGAGGTCGATATGTCCACCCGAATGCAGATGTAGCCGCGAATGAGGCAGCAACGCATTCATGATGCGCGCGTTGATCACCGGGATGATCGGATCATCCGTGCCCGCCACGATCAACGTCTGCTGACGCACCGCGGGCAGCGCGAACAGGCTGGTCCAGATTGCACCGGCGAGCAATTGGTGCAGGTAGCCCATCTTCGACCCGGCGTGCAACTGCCGCACGAACAGCCGCGCGACGTCTTCGCCGTGGGACCGGACGGTGCCACCGTAGAGCTCGCCGGCAATGGACGCGGCATAGTCCGGGTCCGAGAATCTATGCGGGGTAAGCATTTTCGCCAGCACCCGCGGATGCGCAGGCACCATCAGCGCGCCGGTACCCGTCGCCACCAGCACCAGGCGCCGGCATCGGCGCGGATTTTGGAAGGCGAACTGCTGGGCCAGGGCGCCACCCCAGGACAGCCCGAGCACGTCCACCACACCGATTCCCAGTTTCGACAATGCGCGGCCGAGGACCCAGGCGAGGTACGGAAACCCATAGGGGGCAATGGATGTGGGCGATCCTCCGGTGCCGGGGACGTCGAACCTGATGACTGGGCACTTCAGGTTTTCTACCAGCGGATCAAGCACTTCCAGGCTGGCCCCGATGCCGTTGCAGAGCACCAGCGGCACGCCAACTCCCTCCCGGACGTTCACGCGGATCCGCTGACCACCCGTCGTGATGTAGCGTACTTCGCCGACCGCGCTCACCGGTTTAATCGCTGCGACCGTGCGACGCATCATCGCTCACTTCTCCATCACGTAACTGCCCGGCGCCGGGCCGAGCGGCGGCAGGTCTTCGGAGCCAAGGGTTTTCGGGGCGTCGACCTCGGGGCCGCTGCGCTCGGCGAGCCACGCCACGTAGTCCGGCCACCAGGAGTCGGCGGATTTCTCCGCCGAATCGAGCCACTGTTCGGGGGTCTCCGCGTCCACCGGCCCAGTCCGGTACGACGCCTTGGGGTTTCCGGGCGGGTTCACCAGTGCGGCAATGTGCCCGCTGGTGGACAGCACGTAGCGATTGTCCTTGCTGCCGAGCAGTCGCGCGCTGCGATAGGTGGCCTGCCACGGGGAAATGTGGTCGGCGACCCCGCCGATCACATAGGCGTCGGAGGTGATCTTGCCCAGATCGACGGGGCTGCCCAGCATGCTGACCGCGCCTGGAGTGATCAACTCGTTGTTCAGCCCCAGTAGCACCATGTCGCGGTGCAGGGCGGCGGCCATCCGAGTGGTGTCGGCGTTCCAGAACAGCACGTCGAACGGCGCCGGCTTGCGGCCCTGCACATAGTTGTTCACCACATACCGCCACACCAGGTCGGTGGGCCGCAGCCAGGCGAACATCTCCGCCATGTCGCGTCCGTCCAGGTAGCCCTTGCGGCCCGAGACACGTATCGCCGCCTGCGCCGCACGGTCGCTCATCGCCGCCGCCGCAAAGCCGGCCCGGGTCTCGTCCAGCACGGTGACCGCCAGGGCGAGCCCCGCGATTCGATCGCCCTCGCCGATCTCGGCCAAATGGGCCGCGGTCATCGCGGCGAGGATGCCGCCCGAGCAGGTGGCCAACAGATGAGTGCTATCGGTCCCGGTGATTTTCTCAACCGCGTCCATCGCCTCCACGATCGCACCGCCGTAGGCGTCGAACCCCCAATCACGATGCCGCGCCTGCGGGTTGCGCCAGGAAATTGCGAACACCTGCTGACCCTGCTGCACGAAGTACTCGATCATGCTGCGCCCGGGGGCGATGTCCATGATGTAGTACTTGTTGATCACCGGCGGCACCATGATCAGCGGAACGGTCTGCACCTTGGGTGTCTGCGGCACATACTGAATCAGTTCGAACATCGACGTCTGCAGCACCACCGCACCTTTGGTGATAGCGACCGTCTCCCCCACCGTGAATGCGTCGGGCTCGACCATCGCCGGCACACGCGGCTTCGAAAGCATATCCCGGGCAAAGGCTTTGGCCCCGCGCACCGCGCTCAGTCCGCCGGTGTCGATCAGCGCCTTCCACCCGAGCGGACTGATCAACGGATTGTTGGACGGCGCCAACCCCTCGACGACGTTGTCCATCACGAACCGCATCTTCTCGCCGTCGCGCCAATCCAGCCCGGCGTCGGCGAGCAACCCTTCGGCGGCCTCGGTGCCGGCCAGATACGCCTGCATGATTCGGTGCAGCAACGGATTCTCCTGCCACGCGGGATCGGAGAACCGCTTGTCCGCGCGCGCCGGGACCCGGTGCGACTTGCCAAGGGCGATGTCGCCGAGCTCGCGCGTGAACGTGCCGGCCCGGCCGGCCACGGCACCGGGATGCTGGGCGAGGCCAGCGCCGAAGCGAGCCCACGTGGCGTTCGGCATCATTCGGCTGGCGAACGGCTTGGTGGCGCTGGTCAGCAGCAGGTCGAGCGGCGCGGCCAGCTCGTCGGCTTTGGCCACGGTGTTGGCGGAGTTCAAGGCCTTGGCCATGGTCATCGTGTGCTTTCGCTTGTGGGAACGGTGATTTCGCGCTTCAGCAGTTTGCCGGTCGGCCCCTTGGGCAGCGCATCGACCAACCAGACCAGGCGCGGATACTTGTAGGCGGCTACCCGGGCCTTGAGGTAATCGCGTAGCTCGTCGGCGGTGACGGCGGCGCCCTTCTTCAGCGCGACTGCGGCACCGACTTCCTCGCCGAGCGCGTCGTGCGGGATGCCGATGACGGCGGCCTCGGCCACCGCCGGGTGCTCGTAGAGCACCTCCTCGATCTCGCGGGGATACACGTTGTACCCGCCGCGAATGATCAGGTCCTTGGTGCGGTCGACGATGTAGAAGTAGCCGTCCTCGTCGACGCGGCCGACGTCTCCGGTGGCCAGCCAGCCGTCCGGCGTGATCGTGGCCGCCGTCGCGTCGGGCAGGTTCCAGTAGCCCTTCATCACGTTGTGGCCGCGGATCTGGATTTCACCGGCAGCACCCTGCGGGACCTCAACCCCGTCCAGGTCGACCACCCGCATCTCGACACCCTCGATCGGCGTGCCGATCGAACCCGCCTTACGCGGCCGATGCGGATGGTTGAACGCGGCCGCCGGAGAACTCTCGGAGAGCCCATAGCCCTCGAGAACGGCGCAGCCGAACGCCTTTTCGAAATCGGTGAGGACCTGTACCGGCAGCGCCGCGCCGCCGGACACGCAGGTCCGCAAGCTTCGTGTCGCGTCGGGAGCGGCCTGGTCCGCCACGCTGAGCAGCGCCGAGTACATCGTCGGCACGCCTTCGAACACGGTGACGCCGTCGCGCTCGATCACCTCGAGAGCCTTGCGCGGATCGAACCGCGCGATGAGCGTCAACGTCGCGCCCGCGAGGACGGCCCCGTTGAGCCCGCAGGTCAAGCCGAAGACGTGGAACAACGGCAGGCAGCCCATCACGACGTCGTCGGGTCCGGTCTCGACGAGGGTGCGGACGGCCACCTCGGCGTTGCGGCCCAGATTTGCGTGAGTGAGCATGGCGCCCTTGGGTTTTCCGGTGGTGCCCGACGTGTGCAGGATGACCGCGACGTCGTCGTCGTCGCGGTCTACCGGGGAATCCTGGGCGGGCAGGCCGGCGATCATCTTCATCAGCCGTGCATCGTCGACGAGCCAGCAGCGCGCCCTGGCGTCGGCGGCGCCCGCGGTGGCCTCGTCGGCGAAGGCCGGTGCCGCGAACAACGCCCTGGCGCCGCTGTTGGACAGGTAGAAGGACACCTCGCGGGACTTGAGCAGCGGGTTCATCGGAACCGCCACGGCGCCGCGGTACATGATGCCGTAGTAGGCGATGGCGAACGCCGGTGTGTTGGGCAACATGATCCCCACCCGATCGCCCGGCTCGATGCCGGCCTGCTCCAGCAGCGTCGCCACCCGGGCGGCCGCGTCGTGCAGCTCGGCGAAGCTGAATTGCAAACCGTCGCAGCGCAGCGCTACGTGATCGGGATTGCGTTCTTTTGATGCAACAAGATTGGCGCTCAGGGCGGTCATGGGCGGGCCTTTCGGAAATGCCTTTTTTCTGCTGCTTCTATCGTCATTCCTGCCCCCGGCGTCCCACAATGTCGCGGAAAACAACGCAAAGACTGTTTCGGTGTGAACGCCCACACCAGGCAATTTCAGGAATAGGGTTTCTTCATGAGCGTGGCATCGAGAACCGACGGCGTCCGGCGTGGCGTCGCAGCTGATCCCCACGTCGCCGAACTGGGGAAGCTGATGCTGGCGCGCGCCCCGAAGTTGGGCGAAGCGATGGCTGACCTGCTCTGCCGGCAGATCGATGCCTATCGCGACGGCGCCGTCGTCACCAGGGAACAAGTCGCCGAAAGTTGCGTGGCGAATGTGACCTTCATTTTCGATTCGCTCGCCGGCAATGCCGACGTCGACGTGTCGCCTGCCGAGCACACCGGCACCACACGCGCCCTGGCCGGTGTGCCGCTGCCCGCGGTGATGACCGCCTACCGGATCGGCTTCCGATTCATGTGGGAGCAGACCATCGCCGCGGCGAGGGCCGCCGCGATTCCCACCGACTCGATACTGGACGCCACCGCACAGGTATTCCTCGCGCAGGAAACCTTCACCCAGGCGATGAGCGCCGCCTATCGTCAGCAATTGACGGCGCAGATCGTCGAGCGGGAAGAGGAGCGTTCGGCGTTGGTGGAAGCGCTGCTATCCCACCGAATCACTGATAGCCAAAGCCTTTGGGAGGCAGCTGATCTGCTGCGGCTACCCACCTCGGGGCCCTACGTCGTCGTGGCTGCGGAGCTACCCGCGATCGGAAAGCTCGGGCTCCCCACAATCGAAAGCAAGCTGTCCGCGCGTGACATCCGCTCGGCCTGGCGGCTGCTGCCCGACCTACAGGTCGGCATCGTCCATCTGAAAGTCTCCGCGACACACGACAGCCTCGGCACGCTTGTCGACGTGCTCGGCCACGCCGCCGCAGCCAGAGTTGGTATCAGTCCGCCATTTCAGGAACTGGCGGAAACCAGCGACGCGCTGCGATGCGCCAGGCTGGCGGTGACGGGCAAGCCCCTGGGCGACGCACTCGTCGCCGTCTTCGACGAGACACCCCTTGCCGTCGCCGCGGTCAGCGCCCCCGAGGCCATGGCGAAGATCAGGTCGTCGGTGTTCGGGCCACTGGACACGCTGCCGGCCGAGGAACGCATCGTTCTGCTCGATACCTTCCGGGCCTGGGTAGAGGCGGGTGGTTCCGCCAACGAGTCCGCGGCGAAGATCTTCTGTCACCCCAACACGGTGCGCCATCGGCTGCACCGTGTTGAGGAGTTGACCGGCCGCTCACTGTCGCGGCCCCAGGACATCGCCGAGCTCTGCCTGGCTTTCGAAGTCGAGCGGCGCCTGCCCTAAGCCGACGCCTTGGCCCGGTTGCGAACCTGGAAGGCCGTGATGACGTCGACGACGCCGATCGCGATCAGCCAGCAGCCGGCGACCAGGGCCAGGACGGCGATCGAGCCCAGCGGGGACGTGATCAGTACCGCGCCGCCGATCACGATGATCACCCCGGAAAACGCCTGCCAGCCGCGAGCGGGCAGGTGATCGAACGACAGTGCGGCCCCCAGCAGGGTAAACCCGCGGAACAACCAGCTGATGCCGATCCATATCCCCAACAGCATGATCGACTCGAGTTCGTCGCGGAAGCAGAAAAACCCGAGCACCACCGAGATGATGCCGCCGATGAATGTCAGCACTCGCATGGCGACGCCCGCGTGCGTGCCGAAAGCGGCAAACACGTATCCGACCCCGGACACCACCAGGTAGATGCCGAACAGGACACCCGCCACCGCCAGCGTCTTGCCTGGCCAGGCCAGTACCGCGACACCCAGCCCGACGGCCAGGATGCCGATGAGAAGGAGCAGTTGCCATGCGCTGCGGGCAAGCTGCTGCAGTGGACCTTCGAAAACGGTCTCCTCGCGATTAGTCATCTCAATATCATTAGCCAGCATCGGTGGAGAGAGAATGTCCGCAGCGACACAATTGCGCATCGCAGACGGGAATTTCGAACAATGCGGGTGGAATTAGCCTGATACGCGCCCCAAACGCCGGTCCCTAGCGACGGTTTGTCTCCCGAAGACAAGCTCGCGGCAGGACTTGGTCGGTTCCGGACATGACCACCGCGACATTGCGCCGGTAGTTTTTGCGGCGAACCTGATGAATCGATTGTCGAAGACTCGAATCATCAAGTGCCGCAGATAAACCCGACTCAAAGCAGGTGCAACTATGTTCGATTCGATGATGGTGATCATGACCTATCTGCTCATCGTGCTGACCCCGGTGCTCATCCCGGCGATCATTCACGCCGTGCACGTCATCCGAGACTGGCGACCGACGATTCAGCCGGACCGCCTGGCCGCCCCCGCGGCTGCCTGACCTGCGCTGGGCTGCAGAACCGCGGTTCCGTACCAGTGGCAGGCGAGCAGTGCCAGTTCGACGTCGAGCCGATCGGCGGCGATCTCCCGGCCCCGCCGGGCGACCGCCCGACCGACTCGATACTTCACGGAATTGAAATGCAGGTTGAGTTCTTCGGCCGCCAACTTGTAGCCGCAGCCACACGCCAAATACACCCGCAGCGTGTCGCGCAGCCGAGCGTCGCTCTCGTTATCGCTGGCCAGGTCGCCCAGCACGACGGCCACCCAATCGCGGGTGGCGGCCACATCGCCACCCAAACGCGCCACCACGGATAACCCCGGATCGTCCGCGGCAATCACCGTTGCCGCAGACGAATTCGCTTGCTGGCTCACGATCGCAACACCACGGGCTTCCTCGGCCCGGCGATGCGAGCGACGAAAACCATCGACGCCGGGTGCCACGGTCCCGATCGCCACGCTCGGCGAATCGGGTCGCTTCTGGGTGAACCGCCGAACTCTCGCGGTCGCGTCGGTCACCGACGTGCGATACGGCAACCACGCCCAGGCGCAGCTTTGATCGGCGGCCACGAACAGCGGGCTCGCGGAAGCGTCGACGGCTTCGGCCAAATCCCGGAGAAACCTTTGCAGCCGGGGGAGTTCGTCACCTTCGGGACCGAGATGCGGATACCACATGACCAGACCAAGGTGGTGCCATCGCAACGGGTAGCGGATCGCCGTTGTCGCCGCATCGACATCGGTGGCCTTGTTCGCGGCCAGGATCTCACGCACCCGCAGGGCGCGAAGACTGTTCTGGTTCTCCAGCCATCGCTCGCGTTCGTCTTCGTAGACGGTCACGACCTGCTGCGACATCCAGTCGATGTATTCGAACATCGTGCCGGTGATGGCCTCGATCACCGCTACCCGCAGCGACTCCGGGATCTCGACCCTCCGCAACTCGGCGAACACCAGCTCGTTCATTTGCCGCTGACCGAGCCGGTAGGCGCGGACCAAGGCGTTGACCGGCACCCCGTGCTGCGCCAGCCGGCGGGCGTACTCCAGTGCCGCTGTGGGGGCCTCAACCCGCTCGACCGCGATGTCGTAGCGCAGCGCGTGCAGGATCGTGTCCACATTGCCTTCGACGCTGGTCCCGAGTAACGCCAAAAGTGCTGCGTCACCGCGCAGCTCGGGGATTTGATCCTGCAGCGAACGCAGAAGCGCGCCCGACACCTCGGCCAACCGATCGTGCAATCGTTTGGCGACCTCGGCGACGCAACCGCTTACCTCGACATCGGCGTCGAGGTGCGATTTCTTCATCTCAATGACGTTAGACGCCCGAGTTGTCTTCTGGCGATAACTCCGGCCAGCGGCTTTGTCGATTGACCACTGTGTTGTCTCGGGCGCGATTCCTAATGTTGTCGCCAGCTCTCGACCGACCTCAGCAAAATGCCAAAGGAGCCAAGACCATGGGGTTCACCAAGCCGTATCTCCCCGATGTCGATCCGGATACCTTCCTGACGAAGCCACTGATGGAACGAATGCGGATCCTCGCCATCGATTGGGCCGAAAGCGGCTTCGGCTCACCGAAGATGATTCACGCCATTTACATCGTGAAGCTGGTCGTGTTCTTCGCGATCGGCGGCATCACCGTTGCGACAGCGACATCGGGGCTGCCCGCCTTCTGGCATGTGAACGAATGGTGGAACCAACCGATCGTCTATCAGAAGGTCATCCTGTGGACCGTGCTCCTCGAGACCATCGGCGTGGCCGGCTCCTGGGGCCCGTTGGCCGGCAAGGTCAAGCCGATGACCGGGGGCATCCTGTTCTGGGCCCGACCGGGCACCATCCGGCTGCGGCCATGGAAGTGGGTGCCGGGCACGGCGGGTGACCGCCGCACCTGGTTCGACGTCGGCGTCTATCTGGCGCTGCTGGCGAGCTTGGCCATGGCCCTGCTGTCGCCGGGCGCGCACAGCGAATCGCTGTCGAAAGCGTTGCCGTACAACATGTCTGGTCTGGTGAACCCCGTCCTGCTGATCGCCCCGATCGCTCTGCTGACGCTGATCGGCCTGCGGGACAAGACCATCTTCCTGGGTGCTCGCGGCGAGCAGTACGTGCCGGCGCTTTTCTTCTTCGCCGTGCTGCCGTTCGCCAACATGATCATTGCGCTGAAGATGCTGATCGTGGTCGTCTGGGTGGGCGCGGGCTTCTCGAAGTTCGGCAAGCACTTCTCCAACGTCATTCCGCCGATGGTCAGCAATACGATATTCGCCCCCAAATGGGTGCGCCGGGCTCACTACCGCGACTTCGGACGGGACATGCGGCCTTCTCGACTGGCGGACTTCATGGCACACGTCAACGGCACCACGGTCGAGATCGCTGCCCCGCTGATCCTGCTCTTGTCGACGAACAAGTGGGTGACGTTGGCCGCGGTGCTGCTGATGGTGGGCTTCCACCTGTTCATCATCTCGACCTTCCCGCTGGCGGTGCCCCTGGAATGGAACGTCGTCTTCGCCTACACCACGGTCTTCCTGTTTCTGGGCTTCCCGAACTGGAACGGATACGCCCCGTGGAACATGACGCCGCCCTGGCTGGCCCTGGTGATCGCCGCGGGGCTGCTGTTCTACCCGATCCTGGGCAACCTGCGACCCGACAAGGTCTCGTTCCTGCCCTCGATGCGGCAATACGCCGGCAACTGGGCCTCGGCGGTGTGGACGTTCGCCCCCGGCGCCGAGCGGAAGCTCGATCGGGTCACCCGCACCGCGTCCAACCAGATCGACCAGTTCGTCGCGGCCGGCTACGAGCCCACCTGGGCCGAGATCACCCTGCAGAAGACCATCGCGTGGCGCAGCATGCACAGCCAGGGCCGTGGCCTGTTCTCGCTGCTGATCAGCCACCTGCCCGACATCGACACCCGCACCGTGCGAGAAGGTGAGTTCGTGTGCAACTCACTGATCGGATTCAACTTCGGCGACGGACACCTGCACAATGAAGACTTGATCCGCGCCGTGCAACGTCAAGCAGCGTTCGAGCCGGGCGAGTGCGTCATCGCCTGGGTGGAGTCGGAGGCCTTTGGCAGCGGTGTTCAGCATTACCAGTTGATCGACGCTGCGCTCGGGGTGACCGAGCGCGGTACCTGGAAGGTGGCCGATGCGGTGTCCGAACAGCCCTGGCTCCCCAACGGCCCCATCCCCACTAGCGTGATCTGGTCGCTGCGCGGCGGTAACAAGTACGGAGCGCTGGCATGAGTACCGCAGTCGTGGTGGGCAGCGGGCCCAACGGGCTCGCTGCCGCCATCTCGCTGGCCGCCAACGGCGTGCAGGTCACTGTGGTCGAGGCCGCAGACCACATCGGCGGTGGCACCCGCAGCAGCGAAGCGATCCTGCCGGGGCTGCTCCACGACCACTGCTCGGCGATTCACCCGATGGCCGTCGGCTCGCAGTTCATGCGGCACTTCGACCTGCAGCGGTACGGATTGTCCTGGCGGTGGCCGGAAATCGATTGCGTGCACCCCCTCGACGACGGCAGTGCCGGGGTGCTGCACCGCTCGGTGGAGCAGACCGCCGCCGGCCTCGGTCGCGATGGAGCACGGTGGGGGCTGGCATTCGGCTACCCGGCGTCCGAGTTCGACACGCTCAGCGAGGACATCATGGGGCCACTACTGCGGCTACCACATCATCCGCTCAAGCTGGCCCGGTTCGGTGCTCCCACAGTGCTTCCCGCGTCGACTTTCGCCCGCGTGTTCCGCACCGAGCAGGGCCGGGCGTTGTTCGGAGGTGTTGCGGCCCATGCCTTCCGGCCGCTGCACTACCCGATGACGTCGGCGATCGGGATGGGCATCATCGCCGCGGGACATCGGCACGGTTGGCCGGTGGCCGCGGGTGGTTCGCAGGCGATCGCCGACGCCATGGTCACGCTGCTGACCGACCTGGGCGGCAAGGTCGAGACCGGCGTGCGGGTGCAGAGTGCATCGCAGCTGCCGCCCGCGGACGTCACGATGTTCGATCTGGCGCCGAGCGCGGTTGCCGGGATCCTCGGTGATCGTCTGCCGCGCCGGGTTTCTCGTGCCTTCACCAGGTTCCGGCGTGGTCCCGGCGCGTTCAAGGTCGACTTCGCCGTAGAGGGCGGTGTGCCGTGGACGAACCCGGACGCGCATCGTGCCGGCACCGTGCATGTGGCCGGGACCTTCTCCGAGCTTGCCGCGACCGAGCGGGACGTCCACGCCGGCCGCATGCCGGAGCGCCCGTTCGTGTTGGTGGGTCAGCAGTATCTGGCCGACCCGCAACGGTCGGTGGGCACTACGCATCCGGTGTGGAGCTACGCGCACGTCCCCAACGGCTACGCCGGCGACGCGACCGAGGCGATCACCGCCCAGATCGAGCGCTTCGCGCCCGGCTTCCGGGACCGCATCGTCGGCCACGCCGTTCGTTCGACGACGCAGATGGCCACCTACAACGCGAACTATGTCGGCGGCGACATCATGACCGGGGCCAAGGACATCCGCCAGCTCACGTTCGGACCCCGAATCACGCTGTCGCCGTACACCATTGGCGTGGCCGGCATGTACATCTGCTCGGCGGCCACCCCGCCCGGTCCGGGCGCGCACGGCATGTGCGGCGCCAACGCCGCCAATCTCGCGCTCGCTCACCTCGCGCGCGGTTAGCGCGGTTAGAAGGTCACCACGACCTTGTCGGCGGCACCCGGCGTGCTGGCGAGGTCGAGCGCTTCGCCGATGTTGTCGAATCCGATGGTATGGCTGACGATCAGCGCGTATTTCTCCCAGTTCGCGACGAGATCGGCAGTCACCTGGAAGATTTCGTCGGGGTAGCCCATGCTGCCGACGATGGTGATCTCGTGGCTCATCACGTTGATGAACTCGACGGGCACCGGCTCCTTGTGCACCCCGACGATTCCGAGGGTGGCGCCCCGCTGCGCGGCGGCGAGCGCGGTGTTGATGACGGCAGGCACTCCGGCGGCGTCCAGGTAGATGTCGGTGCCGGCCTTGCCGCCAAACCTCGACTCCCCCTCGCCGTGCAGGTCGACCAGCCGCTTGACGACATCCTCATCGGCGGAGTTGATGACGGCATCCGCCCCGATTTTCAGCGCCTTGTCCAGGCGGGAGGAGATGAGATCGATGACCACGACATGTTTGACACCAAGGGATTTGAAGGCCAGCGTCGCGCCCAGCCCGATCGGGCCCGCACCGAAAATGGCGACCTTGTCCGACGGTGTGGGCCTGCACTGGTTCGCCCCGTGGCGTGCGACGGCCATCGGCTCGTTGAGTGCGGCGACCTCCCACGGGACGTAATCGGGAATGACCTCGAGACTTGTTCCCCTAACCGCGTTTTCGATCAGCAGGTAGTCGGCGAGGGCCCCGGCGGCTCCCCCGTTGCCGATGATGCCGCTGGGGGCGGCCATGGGATTGATGACGACGTGATCGCCCACGGCGATGCCGGCGACGTTCGCGCCGACCTCGACGACTTCACCCGCGGGTTCGTGACCGAGCGGCGTGTGCCCTTGGCGTGGCGGGACGCCGCCGATGGTGATGTAGAACGCGTCGGAGCCGCAGATGCCACACGCGCGCATCCGGACGAGCACGTCGCGGGGACCGGCCTGCGGGCGGTCGGCATCCAGGACTTCGGCCTTGCCCGGGCCGGTGACTGTGGCTGCTTTCATGGAGGCTTTCACGGCGTGCCCTCCAATTCGATGGCGAAGGTATCGAGGTATTCGGCGAACACCGGCTTGAGTTTTTCGACCGAAAGACCGTATTCGTCGAGCCGGTAGGTGTTGAGCGCGAACAGATCCTGCGGATGCTCGGCGAGCCAATTGCGCATGCGCCCTTCGGTTTCGGCAGTCAGCGGCTCGTCGGTCCATTCGTAGATGCGGTGCATCACGTCCATCGGGTCGCGCATCATCTCGTGGTAGTACATGTGGAAGAAGCGGTCGTCCCCGATGCGGTCGCGGGCGCGCAGTGGCCGGTCGACGTGGTAGCTCATCTGCCACATCGCGGCGTTACCCATTTCCGTCTGGTCCAGCATCTCGGTGTTCATCACCAGGCTTTGCGGCAGCCGCCACAGGTTGCACAGCGAGCCCGTCGCCTTGTACGGGTCGCGGTGCGCCCAGATCAATCGCGCATCGGGGAACACCTTCAGCAGCGCTTCGATGTGTACCGAATGCGACGGCATCTTCAGGCTCCAGGTGCCGGGCGCTTTCGATTGCAGGACTTGCAGATAACGCTTCTGGTATTCGTAGGTGCTGCTCAAGTCGGTCTCGTCGAAGAGCCAGCGCGCGTAGCGATCCGTCGGGAGGAAAGAGTCCCAGGACAGGCCCTTGAAGTCCTGGTTGTGGATGAACATGTCCTCGGTCGGGCCGTCGGCGTCTTCCCAGTGCGGCAGCGGCATTTTCGCCTGCTTGACCATGTCCACGATCTTGCGCTGCTCCTCGAGCAGGGCCAGGCAACGCGGATCGGTGCGCAGCGTCTCGGTGGTGGCCGGCGGTATCGGGTCCACGCACTGCCAGTGCAGCAGCGATCGGCGTGCCGGGTCCTGGTCGAGTAGGTAGCTGATCACCGTGGTCCCGGTGCGCGGCATGCCGAGCACGATCAGCGGCCGCTCGACGGGCGCGTCGAGCACCTCGGGGTGAGCCTGAATGTAGGCATGCACCTGCATGCGCCGCCCCAGCGCGTCGGTGGCGTCGCCCAGCACACGTTCGCGACCGAACGCGGTAAACACCGGCGAATTGTTGAGCTCGTCGAGCATGAGCGTCAGCCCGTCGCGCCACGAGTCGGAGTCGATCTCGCTCACCCCGGTGCGCTGGGCGGCCAGCTTGAAGATGTCGTCCGCGGTTGGCGCGCCGTCGAATTCGCTCATGTCAGGCACCTAGACCGTCAGGTATCCGCCGTCGACGGCGATGGTGGCGCCGGTGATGTACGAGGCGGCTTCGGTACACAAGAACAGCGCCGCGCCCGCGCAGTCCTGCGGTGTCCCTGGTCTGCCCAACGGGGTGTGGAAGCCGATCTCGACGTCCATCACCTCGGGAATTCCCATGGCCGGGTGCGTCATTCGGGTGTCGATCAGCCCGGGCGCGATGGCGTTGACCCGGATTCCGTCGTTGGCCCATCGTCGGGAGAGGTTCATCGTCAGCGAGAGCAGCCCCATCTTCGACGAGCCGTACCCGGGGACGAAGATCGCCGAGCGGAACGCGGACATCGAGACAACGGTGACCACACTCGCGCCGCCGGGGGCCTGGCTGGCTGCCAGCCGCTCATGGCAGCGCATGGTTAACCGCATGGGGCCCAACATGTTCTGCGTCACCGACGCGACGTAGCCGTCAGGGTCGTATTCGTCGCCCGCGGGATACGGGCCGCCCGCGTTGTTGACCAAGATGTCGAGTTCGCCGAGCGAGCCCGCCAGCGCGTCGACGGATTCGGGATCTTGGATCTGGCACTGCCGGTAGGAGAACGCGCCGAGTTCGACGTCGGAGTAATCGGCGGTTGATCCACGGGTGCCGGTCACCGTGACCGCGGCGCCGGCCTTGGCGAACGCGGTGGCGATGCCGTGACCGATACCGCTGGTGCCGCCGGTCACCAGCACGTTGGCGCCGGCGAAGTCAAAACTGACGGAGTTCATTCGTGCGCCCTCAATTCGTTGATTGATTTGTTGAGCCAGGCCCTTTTCCAGAAGTTGCCGGTGTCGGCGAGCAGCGCCTCGTGGGCGTCGGCGGCCGTCGCACGCGCCGCGCAATGCTGGGGTTCGGCGGCCAGGACGAGGTCGGTCAGGTGCAGCGCCTGCACGGGCTGCCCGGCATCCAGGCGAGCTCGCGCCGCCTCGACCAGCGCATCGGCCCCGGCGGCGCTGACCACGTCGGACACGACGGAATCGGCTGCAACACCGTATAACTCGGTGGTGGAGCGGTGCTGAAACCAGCCCGCGTACATCTCCCAGATCGCTCGCACATTCCACGAGGTCTGGCCGTAGCCCTCGCCGACGTCGAGATGCTGGGGCACGGTGACCTCACGCATCGCCGTGTAGACATCGACGCCGGAATTCATCAGCTCGACGGTGCGCTCGTGCACGGCCTGCATGGCGTCGCGCATCGCGGTGACTTCCTCGGCGATGCGGTCGGCGCCCTCGATGGGCGCGAAGTGGCCGGTGATCAGTTCCCGCGGACCGTAGGCCAGCACGGTGTTGAGCGACTCGATGTAGAGAATCGGGTCGCGATAGCGGTCACCGCGGATGGTCATCAAATTCGGAACGTGGCCGAATAACGGTCCGAACAGGTTACCGCTGAACAGGATTCGATCCTCGGGCAGCCACACCACGACGGCGTCGGTGGTCTCACCGCCCGGCGTCCAGGCCAGCTCGAAGGTGCGTCCGCCGACCGTCAGCTCGTGGCCGTGATCGAATGTCGTGGTCGGTTCGGGGAAGGAGAAGTCGATGGTCGCGGGATCGATCGTCTTGAAATGCTCGAGCACCGCGTCGGAGAACTTCTGGAAGGCAAACGATGTCTTGGGCACGCGATAGCCCATGAGTCGTTCGTTGTCGTCTCGCCAGTATCGGTAGTTGCGGTGCATCACGATCTCGGTGTCGGCGTCGCGCAGCGAGTTGACCCCGCCCCAATGATCGGCATGCCCCTGCGTGACGAGGATGGCCCGCGTCGGGCCGGCCACCTCGGCAAAAGCGTTCCGGTGCAGCGGGCCTTCGAAGACCAGCCCGCTGTTGACGATGACCCGCCCCTCGTCGGTCGCGACCGCGTAGGAGTTGGAGACGCCGGGCGACATCCAGATGTGATTGCCCAGCGGTATCGCCGACGTGTCGGTCGCCGCCGCCAGGTCGGCGGCTCCGGGACGCTCCCGATGAATGCCAGCCATGACTGGGGATCCTCTACAGTTCTAGAGGTAAAGTCAATAACCATGGGATTGCAGGGTCTGAGAGACAAGGTTGCCCTCGTGGTGGGCGGCGCCACCGGGATCGGTGCCGCGACGGCGGCGCGCCTCGGCGACGAGGGCTGCCGTGTCGTCATCGGCGACGTCGCCGCCGACGCCGCAGCGCAAACGGCTGCGCGGATCACCGCGGGCGGGGGCACGGCGACGCACGTCGTCTTCGACCTGGCCGAGCCCGCGTCGGTTTCTGCCCTGATCGATACCGCCGCAACGACTTTCGACGGCATCGACCTGATGTTCAACGTCGGGGCCGACATGAGCACGATCCGAGCCGACACCGACGTGGTCGATATCGACTTCGACGTGTGGGACCGGGTGATGGCGGTCAACCTGCGCGGTTACGTGGCCGCCATGAAATACGCCATCCCGAAAATGCTCGCTCGCGGCGGCGGGGTGATCGTCAACATGTCCTCGGCGGCGGCGTTCCAGGGCGAGCCCGCGCGGCCGGCTTATGCCACCGCGAAGGCCGGAATCGGCGCACTGACCCGGCATGTCGCCTCGAGATGGGGCAAGGAGGGCATCCGCTGCAACGCCGTGGCGCCGGGCTTTACCGCGACCGATGCCATCCGCGCGGTCCCCCAGTGGCCCGAGCTGGAGGCGGGCGCGCTGAAACGCATCCGCGGACAGCGCGTCGGCTACCCCGCTGACATCGCCTCGCTGGTCGCCTTCCTGCTCTCCGACGAGGGCGCCTGGATCAACGGTCAGGTCCTCAACATCGACGGCGGAACCGTCCTCCGCTGATCATGACTGCCCGAAACGTCACCCGGAAACGCAACGGCGACGAACGCCGGCGCGAACTGTGCGACGCCGCCATCCAGGTGCTGGCCGAACACGGATCCCGCGGTCTGACGCACGGACGGGTGGATCGTTGCGCGAGGGTGCCCGAGGGCACGACGTCGTACTACTACCGCACCCGCGCGGCCCTGCTGCGCGGTGTCGGCACGCGCATCGCCGAGATCGACGTCACCAATCTTCAGTCGGTGATCGACGAGCCGCGGGATCCCCTGTCGCCGTTCGCGCATCTGGCCGAGCTCGTCATGATGCAGGCCGACGGAACCGGGCTGATGCTGAACCGCGCGCGCCACGAGTTGTTGCTGGCGGCGGTGCGCGACCCCGATCTCGCTGCGACTTCGCAGGCCTTCGGCGCCCGGATCAACACCATGACCCACGAGGCCACCGCCCACCTGCAGCCGGGCACCGACGACCCCGCCCTGCTCGACGCCCAGACGACGGCGGTGACCACCTTCATCGCGGGCGTGTTCACGCGGCTGATCGGCGGCGACCGCACCATCAACGACGCCGGGCAACTCGCCCGTTTGCTGGAGGCCGTCGCCACCGCGGTGTCGCTGCAAGCTCAGCGAACTTAAGCGTCCGACGAAAACGCCGGTGTAGCTGCGCGACTGCACCTACCCTTATTGCCGACGCTGGATCACTTTGAGGATTGGATGCACATGAAGCGATCTCTCGCCGCTGGCCTGTTGGCTTTCGCGGGGTTAATGACGACCGGAGTTGGCGTCAGCAACGCCGACACGATTCAGACCGAGGGCAACTACCAGACTCGCCAGGCCTGCCAGGACGCGGGCCCGGGCGTCAGAGCCTCCACACCGGGAAACTGGAACAACTTCTGGTGCGTCCCGGATCGCAACGTCAACGGCAACTGGAAGCTCGTTCTGAGCAACTAGTACGAATAGAAACCCTCGCCGGTTTTGATGCCGAGCTTGCCGGCATCGACATAGGCCTGCAACAACTCTCGTACGTTTTCCGGTAGGTGCGGGAACTCGGCCGCGTAGTGGTTCTCAATGTCGAGCACCACGTCGAGGCCGACAAGGTCCATCATTCGAAATGGGCCGGCCGGCACACCCAAGTTGATCGTGAACATCCCGTCGACATCCTCGGGACGGGCCACGCCCTCGGCGACGACGGCCAGCGCCTCACGCTTGATGGCGGCCCAGATCCGGTTGAAGATGAAGCCGGTGCATTCCTTGCGCGCTTCGAAGGGATGCACGCCGAATTCGGGCAGCACCCTCAGCAGGGTGTCGAGCAGGCCCCGGTCGGTTTCACCGTCGGACATCAGGTCGATCGCGTTGAGCTCCGGTGGCATGTAGAAATGCATGTTGCACAAACGGCTTTTGTCGCTGACGTTTTCGGCCATCAACCGTGACGGGTACGACGACGAGTTGGTCGCGAAGATGGTGCCCGGCTGCGCCAAGTGGTCGATCTGTCCCCACAGCGGAATCTTGATGTCGAGCCGTTCCGGGACGGATTCAACGACGAGCCAGGCGTCGTCGAGCGCTTCTTCGAGTGTCGCAACACCGGTCACGACGCCGGCCTGACCGGAGCCGCGCTGCTCGAGGACCCGCGGAAGGGTTTGGGAGACATAATCGCTCGCCTCGGCCAGTTGCTCGGGCCGCCGGGCATAGATTCGCACCGGTCCACCGCGGGTGGCGAACATCAGGGCGATCCGGCGCCCCAGGGTCCCGGCGCCGACCACCGCGACCGGGCGATGCTGGATGTCTTCGAAGGTGTACGTGTACGAGCCAGTCACATACGCATGCTAAGTCTCCGCGGTTGCCGTGCCGCCGTCGCGATGTGACAAAAAATTGCGCTGGGTTGTCGTTCGTAGACAAACACCGGATTTCGTGGCTCGCGGTGCAGCCTGAATTCACCTGTGTCACTGCTGGCGGCGCGCAACTCTCCCACCCGAAATCACTTGTGTCACTGTGGTTTCAGTAGCTTCTGAGCGCGGCTTTTTGTCGGTGGGTGCGGATAGCTTGGCGGTATGAGTTCAGCCGCAGTTCCCGATCGGGAGGCATTGGTGGCGGCTTTCGATGCCTTCGATGCCGCGGTGGACACTGTGGTCGGATTCGATATCGAGATGTTGACCACGCCCGAGCTCTTGCCGTTGTTGCAACGCTACGAACGGGCGCGGCGGCGGTTACCCACGGGCGAACATGCACTGATCAACAAGCTCGCCCGCGAAGCCACGCCCGAGGAACTCGGCGGCACACTGTCGCATGCGGTGGCCGAATGGACCCTCATCACGCGCGCTGAAGCCGCCCGGCGAGTCCGCGAGGCCAGCGATCTCGGCGAACGTTGCGGGCTCACGGGCGAGCCCCTACCGCCGATGCTGCCGGCCACCGCAGCAGCACAGCGCGCGGGCCGCCTAGGCGCCGGGCACGTTTCCGTCATCCGCCGCTTCTGCCATCAGCTGCCGGGTTTCATCGACCTCGACACCCGCGAGCACGCCGAAGCCCAACTCGCCCGGCTGGGCTCGCAGTATCGGCCTGACCAACTCGCGCAGCTGGCCAACCGACTCACCGACTGCCTCAACCCCGACGGCAGCTACACCGACGACGACCGCGCCCGCCGACGCGGATTGACCCTGGGCAACCAAGAAACCAACGGGATGTCGGCGCTACGCGGTTGGATCACGCCCGAGCTACGCGCCACCCTTGAAGCGGTGTGGGCCAAGCTGGCCGCGCCCGGCATGTGCAACCCCACCGACGACACCCCGTGCGTGGACGGCGCGCCCACCCAGGACGCCATCGACCGTGATTCCCGCAGCTCCGCCCAGCGCCAGCACGACGGCCTCAACGCCGCCCTCCGCGCCGTGCTCGCCTCAGGCGAGCTGGGCCAGCACAACGGGCTACCGGCTTCGATCATCGTCACCACCTCGTTGGAAGACCTGGAGGCAGCAGCCGGAAGTGGAGTCACCGGCGGGGGCACGCGCCTGCCGATCAGCGATGTCATCCGCCTGGCTCGCCACGCGCACCACTACTTGGCCGTTTTCGACAAGGGCAAAGCCGTGGCGCTGCATCACACCAAACGCCTGGCTTCACCCGGCCAACGAATTGTCTTGTACGCCAAGGACCGCGGCTGCTCGGCACCCGGATGCAACCTGCCCGGGTTCTACTGCGAAGTGCACCATGTCACCGACTATGCGCACTGCCACACCACCGACGTCGACGATCTCACCTTCGCCTGCGGCCCCCACCACCGAATGCTGAGACCAACCGGCTGGACCACCCGAAAGCGCGCCAACGGTGATACCGAATGGATCCCGCCCCCGCACTTGGACCGGGGCCAACCACGCACCAATGCCTTCCACCACCCCGAGGAACTGCTGCTTGATGGCGACGGAGACGCGCTATAGCAGCGTGATCTGCTCCGGCTCTGGTTTGGCGGGCTCAAGCAGCTCGGGCCCATTGTTGCGCACACTGTTGACGAGCGTGGAGATCTCACGAATCTCGACGTCACGCACATCCGGCGCGCGGGCCAACAGCTCGGCATCGAGTGCGGCATCGGGATTCAGCCAGGAGTCCCAGTCGGGCTCGGCCAAAATCAGCGGCATCCGGTCGTGGATCTCGGCCAGCTCTCCCACGGCATCGGTGGTGATGATCGTGCAGCTGAGCAGCGGGTCGGCATCCTTACTCGGCTTCCACACCGACCACAGCCCGGCCATGAACAGCGTGTCGCCGTCGCCGCGGTGCATGAAGAACGGGGTCTTGGCGGTCTTCTTCCCCGCCGCGCCGTCGGCGTTGGGCCGCCATTCATACCAGCCGTCCATCGGCACCAGGCACCGCTTGTTCCTGGCCGAGCCGCGAAACGCCGGCGAGGTGGCCACCTTGTCGGCCCGGGCGTTGATCAGCAGCGGACCCTTGTTGTCCGGCGCGCCGTCGGGACCGGGCTTGACCCACGGCGGGATCAAACCCCAACGCATGAGCCGCACCCGCCTGGTCGGCTCGTCGTCCGGGTCGGAATGCCGACTGACCACGGTCGCGACTGTCGTGGTCGGGGCCACGTTGTAGTTGGGGGCCCCGGCATTGGGAGCGGCCTCGGTGGCCTCGTCGATCGCCTTGATCTTCTGGGCCAGCAGGGCCGGATCGGTCGTCACCGCAAACCGTCCACACATATCTCCCATGGTGGCAGAAGACGGCGACAGGCAATGATGGACGGGTGAGTACGTGGGCGGCCCCAAGGACATCGCAACCGGTGCACGCGACCGTGTCCGTTCCTGGCTCGAAGTCGCAGACCAACCGGACGCTGGTGCTGGCCGCGCTGGCGGCCGCACAGGGCAGTGGCACCTCGACGATCCGTGGCGCGCTGCGCAGCCGGGACACCGATTTGATGATCGGAGCGCTGCGCACCCTGGGCCTACGCGTCGATGGAGCCGGGTCCGACCTGACGGTCAGCGGTGGGATCGCGCCGGATGCCGACGCAACGGTGGACACCGGTCTGGCTGGAACGGTGTTGCGTTTTGTGCCGCCGCTCGCGGCGCTGGCCGAATCGGTGGTCGCGTTCGACGGCGACGAGCAAGCCCGGGCCCGGCCGATCGCGCCGCTGCTGGACGCGCTGCGCGACCTGGGCGTGGTCATCGACGGCACGGGTCTGCCCTTCCGGGTCCACGGCAAGGGGTCGCTCGCCGGCGGCACCGTGTCCATCGACGCGTCGGCGTCGTCGCAGTTCGTCTCGGGCCTGCTGCTGTGCGGTGCGTCGTTCACCGATGGGCTGACCGTGCAACACACCGGTTCGACGGTGCCGTCGGCGCCGCACATCGCGATGACGGTGGAGATGCTGCGGCAGGCCGGCGTCGACGTCGACGATTCGGTGCCCAACCGTTGGCAGGTGCGGGCCGGCAAGGTCGAGGCCCGGCACTGGGATGTAGAACCCGATCTGACCAACGCGGTGCCCTTCCTGGCGGCCGCAGTGGTCACCGGCGGGGCCGTCCGCATCACCGGTTGGCCGACGACGAGTGTGCAACCCTCCGAAGACATCCTGAGCGTGCTGGGCAAGCTGAACGCCGTTGTCACACAGGATGCTTCATCTCTTGAGGTGCGCGGCTCCGCGGATTACGGCGGCTTTGACGTCGACCTGCGCGATGTCGGTGAGCTCACGCCGTCGGTGGCGGCGCTGGCGGCGCTGGCGACGACGGGATCCGTGTCGCGCCTGTCCGGCATCGCCCACCTGCGCGGCCACGAGACCGATCGACTGGCCGCGCTGAGCGCCGAGATCAACCGCCTGGGCGGCGACTGCCAGGAGACGCCCGACGGTCTGGTGATCATCGCGACGCCGTTGCGCGCCGGCGTCTGGCGCGCGTACGCCGACCACCGGATGGCGATGGCCGGGGCCATCATCGGGCTGCGCGTCGACGGTGTCGAGGTCGACGACATCGGCGCCACCAGCAAGACGCTGCCGGAATTCCCGCAGCTGTGGGCGGGCATGCTGGAGTCCAGCGTTTGAGGCCGGGCGACTACGACGAATCCGACGTCAAAGTCCGGTCCGGTAAAGGGACGCGGCCCCGGACCAAGACGCGTCCGCAACACGCCGATGCGGAGTCCGCCATGGTGGTCAGTGTCGACCGCGGCCGTTGGGGGTGCGTCCTAGGGGGCCGCCCCGATCGCCGCGTCACCGCCATGCGAGCCCGCGAGCTGGGCCGCACGCCGATCGTCGTCGGCGACGATGTCGACATCGTCGGCGATCTGTCCGGTCGCCACGACACCCTGGCCCGCATCGTGCGCCGAGGTCCGCGACGAACGGTGTTGCGGCGCACCGCCGATGACACCGACCCCACCGAACGGGTGGTGGTCGCCAACGCCGACCAATTGCTGATCGTGGTGGCGCTCGCCGATCCGCCGCCGCGCACCGGCCTGGTCGACCGGACGCTGATCGCCGCCTACGCGGGCGGCCTGACGCCGATTCTGTGCCTGACCAAGACGGACCTGGCACCGCCGGAGCCGTTCGCCGAGCAGTTTGTGGATCTGGACCTGACGGTGGTGGCCGCGGGTGTCGACGATCCCCTGCTCGCGGTGGCCGAGTTGCTGCCCGGCAAGATCACCGTGCTACTCGGGCATTCCGGTGTCGGCAAGTCAACGTTGGTGAATCGTCTTGTGCCCGAGGCTGATCGGGCCGTCGGCGTGGTCGACAGCATCGGTAGGGGGCGGCACACCTCGACACAGTCGGTGGCTTTGCCACTAGGCGGGCCGCTGGGCGACTCGCTGCCGGGTTCCGGCTGGGTGATCGACACCCCGGGCATTCGCTCGTTCGGGTTGGCCCACATTCAGCCCGACGACGTACTCGCGGCCTTCGCCGATCTGGCCGAGGCCGCGAAGGACTGCCCGCGTGGCTGCGGGCACATGGGTCCGCCGGCCGACCCCGGGTGCGCGCTGGACGCGCTGACCGGGCCTGGCGCTGGTCGCGTCGCCGCGGCCCGGCGGCTACTTGCGGCGCTCAGGGAGACTTAGCCAGCCGCACACCGAGTTCATCGGGCGGCACGAGGTGCCCTTCGGCGCAACGGATTTCGACGGTCGCCTCGGCGCCGCAGCCCTGATGTGTGAGGCGTAGCCGGTTGCGGCCGGGCAGATGGCGTCTCCCCCACTCGAACATCGCCCAGACCACGGGCATGAAGTCGATGCCCGCGTCGGTAAGCACATATTCGTCGCGGCTGCGCTGCCCGGGTTCGCGGTAGGGTCGCCGGGTCAGCAGGCCGAGGTCGACCAGTTCGGTCAGTCGCGCCGAGGTGGCCGCCTTGGTGATGCCCACCCGGCGGGCGAAGTCGTCGAACCGGGTGGTGCCGTAGTAGGCCTCGCGCATGATCAGCATTGCGGATTTGGTGCCGACGGCCGCCATGGTCTTTTCGATCGCACACTCACCGACCGCGGACCATTTGTCGCGGTCGACCAGCGCGCCTTGCAGAAATGTCATCTAAATCACCTCCCCGTCTGGGTTGCTTTCAATATACCTAGATGTTTACCTGGGTATAGCTAGGACTACCCAGTGTTAGCTCAGGAGTGGACTCGAGGAGGAGCCATGACCAGTTACCAAGGCCGCGACGCCGTCATCGTCGGCGCAGTGCGCACCCCGATCGGCAAGGGCAAGGCCAGCGGGGCGCTGCACGACGTGCTGCCGGCCGACTTGCTGGCGCACAGCCTCCGCGAACTGGTGGCACGCACCGGTGTGGACCCGGCGCAGGTCGACGACGTGATTGCCGGCGCGGTGACCCAGGTCAACGACCAGGCCGCCAACATCGCCCGCAACGCGCTGCTGGGCGCGGGATTCCCCGAGTCCGTCCCCGGCGTCGCCATCGACCGGCAATGCGGCAGCAGCCAGCAGGCCATCAGCTTCGCCGCCCAAGGCGTGCTGGCCGGTGCGTACGACCTCGTGATCGCCGGCGGGGTCGAGTCGATGAGCCGGGTCCCGATGGGCAGCCAGGTGCAGCCGGGTAGCAACCCGATGGGCCAGGACATGACCCTGCGCTACCCCGACGGCCTGGTGCCTCAGGGGATCAGCGCCGAGTTGATCGCCGCCAAGTGGGGCTTCACCCGCACCCAGCTCGACGAGTTCTCCGCCGAGAGCCACAACAAGGCCGCCCGCGCCACCAAGGACGGGCTGTTCGACAACGAGCTGATCCCGATCGCCGGACTGGAAACCGACGAGATCATCCGGCCCGCCACCACGGTCGAGACGCTGGCCGCATTACAGCCGGCCTTCTACAGCGAAGCGGCCAAAGAGCGCTTCCCCCAGATCAATTGGGAGATCACGCCGGGTAACTCGTCGCCGCTGTCGGACGGCAGCGCGGCGGTGCTGATCACCACCAGCGAGACCGCCAAGAAGCTGGGCCTGCGCCCGCTGGCGCGGATTCACACCACGACCGTCGTGGGCTCCGACCCGCTGTACATGCTGACCGGGGTCATTCCGGCCACCGAAAAAGTGTTGCAGCGTTCCGGTTTGACGCTCGCCGACATCGACCTGTTCGAGGTGAACGAGGCGTTCGCCCCCGTGGTGCTGGCCTGGGCTCATGACACGGGCGCCGACCTGACCAAGACCAATGTCAACGGTGGGGCCATCGCTATCGGCCACCCGCTTGGTGCCAGCGGTGCCCGCATCATGACCACCATGGTCAACGCGTTAGAGCAGCGCGGCGGACGCTACGCCCTGCAGACGATGTGTGAGGGCGGCGGCATGGCCAACGCCACCATCATCGAGCGTTTGGGCTAGTAAGAGTCAACACAGGAACACAGAGCCCCCGCGCCTTGATGCGTGGGGGTGTTCTGTTGATCGTTGATCGCACTATTTGACTCGAAGCCCGTCGAGCAGGGCGTTCAGCGCCCGCACTCCTTGATCGCGCGCTACAAGTTGATCGGGTGCGTTTGCGATGAAGAGGGCGGCTTCGTCGGCAGCGGCGAGTAGGAGGTGCGCCAAAGCGTCAGTGGGCTGATTCGCCGCAAGGTCGCCTTCGTCGATGGCACGTTCAAGCATGGCGCGAATGGCTCCAAGTCCGTAGCGGCTTTCCAATTCACGCCACTTGACCCAACCGAGGACGGCTGGCCCGTCGATAAGCAATATCCGCTGAACATGAGGAGTGAGCGACGCATCCAGAAAGCCAATTAGGCCCTGCCGCAATTGGTTTAGCGCGCCGTCCGCAGGGTCGGCAAGGTTTTTTGCGGCTTCGATGACCAGGTCCTCTTCGACCGCGAGGAACGCCGCTTCGAATAGCGCCTGCTTATCCGCGAAGTGGTGATAGAGCGCACCACGGGTGCCGACGCCAGCCTCTGCAACTACTTCTTCGGTGCCCGTGCGGTGATAGCCCTTTTCGACAAACAGCCGTCGCGCGGCAGCAACGAGCGCAGCACGAGTGGCTTCTGCCTGCGCAGCCCGGCGCGCTTTCGTGTCTAGGGGCTCATCATCAAGCGCCACTGCGCCAGCCTATTGCACACAGGGCGTAGGTCACATACAGTCCGAATGTCACATACACTCTGTAGGTGATACCCATTCATTCAGCCTGACGTGGAGGTTCCGCGATATGTCTGCACCTGTTGATGTCGTCCGTAGGTTCTGCGCACTGATGGCGGGACGCGACGCAGAGGCGCTGCGACCGCTGATTGCCGACAACGCTGTCTATCAGAATGTCGGCATGCCAGCGTCCGACGGCGTGAATGCCATTGTTGAGAACATGGCGGCGCAGTTCGCAATGTTCCCCGACGCCTACGCCTTTGAAATCGTGAACATGGCCAGCGACGGACCAGTGGTGCTGACCGAGCGCCTCGACTACATCCAGGCACCGGACGGCAGCAAGCCGGCAGTCCCAGTGATGGGTACCTTCGTAGTCGGCGACGATGGGAAGATCACCCGCTGGACGGATTACTTCGACGTATCGCTGACCGTGAAACTCCTTCAAGGCGAAGACATTAGCGCCCTCGTCCCTTGTAGCGCCCACCCCTGAATTGCCGGTCTTTACGCTCACATTTGCGGGACCGTGCCCGGGTTCAGCCAGTTCAGCGAATCGTCGGTATGCCCTTTGTACTGCGGGCAGTAAGCGGCCACGGAAACGCCGACGAAGTAGCCGGATTGTTTCAGCGAGAGATCGGTTTCGTTCATCACCCGCATGGCCAGACGGTTTGAGTTTTCGCTTTCATCGAATGCGTCGCACGCCGCGTGAGCCATCGCAATCGCGTTGTTGCGGTCATGAATGACGATCCCGCGCTTTACCAGAGCCGCGACGAACGCATCATCGGTTTGATCTGCTGATGCTGGCGCTGCGGAAAGCAGCGCGGCGGCGGACAGCAAGGCTGCCCAGACTGTCGACCACTTCCCAGCACCGACGTTCATACCGGGTCGTGGCCTCCTAATCTGTGCGAGCCGATCGGCTTCGAGTCAAAGAACAATTATCTCACTCCGTTGAGCAAGGCGTTGAACGCCTCACCGGCCGCGCCTTGCTCGGGTGCAGAGCCGATTCCCGCGTTGCGCGCCAGGGCGCGGGATCGAGTCGTTGACAGCCGTCATTGACGGCCGTCAGCAGGTTGCCGTACCGTGCGTTCATGAAGTCAACGCAGACCTCTCGAAATGGCTGAATCACCAGTCGGGAGCGTCCGCGAGGTCCGACGACTTGAAACCCGGGCACGGCTGTTCGACGCCGCATTGGCGGAGATCGCACAGCGCGGATTGGCCGCAGCAGACGTTAGTGCGATTGCCGCTGCCGCGCGCGTAGTGCGAGGGACGTTCTATTTCCATTTCCCGACGAAAGAGCACGTCCTCGTGGAGCTAGAGCGCATCGAGGAGACCAGGATCATCAGCGAACTCGGGCACGCCCGGGGCGATTTGGTGACAGTGCTATCTCGGCTGGTGTCTCAGGTCCTTGGCGCTGAAATCCGCTTAGGGACATTGACTTTCCGCGACATGCTTGGTCTGCATTTCTCCTCATCGCGTCCGGTCGAAGACGAGTTGGCGCAGCACCCGCTTGCGGAGTTTCTCATCGGCGTGATTGGCCAGGCGCAAGACGGAGGCCGAGTCCGCGCGGATGCTGATCCTGCGGAACTCGCGACCTTCTTTCTCACCGGGCTATTCGCGTTGCTGGCAACCGGAGCACACGACGCCGAACTGCTACATCGCTACGTGATCACGATTGTCAAAGGAATGGAGAAGCCATGAACCGCACAAGCATCGAAGGCTACCGGGAGTTCTTGGCTAGACGAGATGGCGAGGCCGACCTGCTCAACCGAAGATTAGCCAACCGCGAAGAGTTCTTCCAGACGATCGAAGCCAATCCTGTCCGATCAGCCCATCCCGCCGACCGAACAAAATTCCTGCGCAACCTACGTCGCCGGCGTCCCGAACCCGGCCTAGACCAGAAGATGCTGTTCCTGCTCGCCACCGCGAAGCTGAATCAAGCAGAACGCTTTGGTGTCGGACTAGGTGAAACCTACGGGCTCAACAGCGACGAGAACGTGCCACCCGAGAACGTGTACCTCGAACTCGAAGAGCACTACCACACCCGATTGCTCGCCTATGCGCTCGAAGTGTTCGACCTGACGTTCCAAGTGGTTCCGCCGCCCTTCGTGATGCGACAGTTCGTCAAGACCGCAGTCTTTCTCCCCGACCGGCTCAACTTCACGTTCGTCGGAGCATCGGAAATGGCTGGGTGCATCATGTTCGACGAGCTGCGCCGCGTCGGCATGAAATTATTCGCCGACGAACCCGAAGTCTCCGAGCGCATCGAATTGCTCTACAGCGAAATCCTTACCGACGAGATCGGCCACGTCGGGTACTGCGCGTCGCGCTGCTCATCCGCAGAACGGGCGATCATGCGCCGCATCTACCCGTACATCGGGCGACTCTTCGCCCGACAAACCGCCGAAATCACGCTCCTCATTGACCCTAAGGAATTGCGCGAACGACTCGACCGGCCCTTCAATGTCGAAGAACTCACTGCCGAGTTGGACAACGAAACGTATCTGGTCACACACCCATGACGAGAGACCCCGATCGCATCATGTGCGCGGGCGCCGGCATGGCCAACGCCACCATCATCGGGCGGCTGGGCTAGGTCGGGAAATAGAGCCCGGGCCTTATCACGTTCGGGGGCTCTCGCTCTAGTGCTAGCCCCGAATCGGACGAGCATCGTCTCAGTTCTTTCGTAACGAGACAGACACATCGGTCGATTTCTTTGCAGGGCCGTGGCCGGTCTTGCCCTGCCTCCCATGAGGGATCAGTTCAAGAACGATCCGCAATCCTCGAACGCGAAATGGTAGCCCGCGCGGCTGCTGGTGTCCGGGCAACACGCGGCACTCAACGCCACGAGCCCACCTCGATGACATCTGAGGACCCCGACGCCGCGCTGCGGGACTGGCTGCGTGCCTATGCCAAGGATCACCCCCGCCGGGGGTTCCGGCCCGCTTATCACGATGCCCGTCGTGAGGGCTGGATCGTGAATCACAAAAAGGTTCAACGGCTTTGGCGCGATGAGGGACTACGTGTACCGCAGCGTCGACGGCGAAAGCGCCGCGGCAGTTCGACCGCGCCGCCTGGCCTAATTGTCGATGCGCCCAATCGCGTGTGGGCGGTGGACTTCCAATGCGACTCCACCACCGACGGGCGCACCCTAGATAGCGGCGGTGCCGATCAAGGTGCTGCGCGTTTTAGGGATGGACGTTGACTGTGGCCATCATGCCTAAATCTTCGTGGTCGAGTACGTGGCAGTGGTAGACGCTGCGGCCGGGAAAGGTGGTGAATGGGATTCGCAGCCGCACCCAGCCCTGGGGCGGGACCAAGACAACGTCTTGAGGTGTGCCGATCGGCGAGGTCCCATCGCTGCTCGCCAAGACGGTGAACGGCCATACATGCAGATGAAACGGGTGTGCCATAGGGGTGGTGTTGATGACGGTCCATTCCTCGATGGCCCCCAGCGCGACGGTCTGGTCGTCGCGCGCAGAGTCAAAAGTGCGGCCGTCGATGGTGAAAACTGTGGCCCCCGCGTCGTTGGCGCCGTCCATCCCACCGCCCATCGCACCCGCATCCGCACCAGTGGTCATGGCGAAGATAGTTTGACGCTGAGCGGTCACTGCCCCCATGGTTGGCGTTTCGACCGGCAGCGCGTCAGGCAGCGGCGTGAGGGGTTGAGTGACCGGTATCTGGGAAACGTCCATCGTGGCGAGCCCTGCGAACCCACTCGTGATGGTCATCGATCCCATGCTGCCGCGTTGGTAAGCGCGGGCACTGAGTTGGTAGCGACCGGGGGCGGTGGGGCGCACAAGGACATCGACGCGGTTACCGGGCCCAAGCAGCACCTCGTTTTTAGGCGCAGGAGCCGGCAAATAAGTGCCGTCACGAGCGATCTGAAACAGTTGGTGGCCCTGCAGACGGATCGCCAGCACCCGCGATACGCAACCGTTGATGAACCGCCAACGCTGCATCCCACCGGGGTCAGCGGGGATGGTCGGGCAATGTTGGCCATTGATCAACACCACCTCGCCTTCGCGTCCACGATCACGATCCATCGCGCTGGGTGCGGCAACCGTGCCATCATCAGCCAGGGTGATGTCGGTGACCATCAGTACGTGGTCGGCGGTCACATCGAGCGCAGGCGCTTGCCCCGGGGATGGGTCGATCAATAGCGCACCGACCAACCCGCCGAAGATTTGGTCAGCGACCATGCCGTGATGGTGCGGGTGATACCAAAACGTGCCGGCCGGATGATCCGGCGGAATCTGGATCAGATAGTCGAATGAAGTTCCTGGATCGACGCGCAGGAACGGGTTGTCGCTGTTGCCCAGCGGGGACACTCGCAGCCCGTGAGTGTGCAAATTGGTCGGTTTATCGAGACGGTTGGTCAAGCGCACGGCTAGCTCGTCGCCTGGACGTACCCGCAGCGTCGGCCCCGGCGAGCTGTCGTTGAAACCCAGCGCGTGAGTGTCCCGACCGGCCAGGCGGACCCCGGCTGCAGCGATGAGCTCCAGCTCCAGGCGCCCGTCTTTGCTGTCCACCATCGCCGGCTGATTCAGCTGATTGCCGGTATCAGCCGGGGACCACCGTTCCGTCCCGGAGCCTGCATGGCTGGCCACGGAGTCAATCGCGACTGCGGTGGCCGCGACGGCACCGATCCCACCCAGTATGAGCGCGCGGCGGCGACTGATCGGTACCGGTGTCATCTCAGGCCACGGCACCGGTCAATGCGACGCGTCTTGTGGTGCGCGTCAGCAGCGGGGTACCGACCTCTCGCTCCAACCGCTGCACCAACTCACTGAGCGTGGGCTGGCCCATGTGGAGCCGTTGTGCGGCTCGCCCAAAGTGCAGCTCGGTGGCCACTATCGTAAACGCCTCGAGCTGCCGCATTTCCATGCATGACAAGCTAATCGAGTCAAGCGGTGCGAGCACGTTCGACTTCTTTCATGAGCTGTCACGCCGGCTGGAGCACGATTCGGTTGCGAAACGGGTTGGCGCACAGTCTGCCCGGCGCCCCAGCTGAAACGATTCGCGTCCGGTCATTCAGCTGCCTTGGATGAGACGTTCAGAAATTCGCCGTTGCAGCGATTCCGGTCATGGCTTGGCACGCGGGCCCAGCGTGGCTAGGACTTGATGCACCGAGCGCACAGCGCTGGCGCCTTCGCCGACAGCAGCAGCGACGCGTTTCATCGATCCCGCTCGCACATCGCCGACGGCGAAGACGCCCGGCGCCGAGGTCTCAAATGGCAGCGGGCGTCGGCCCAGGTGAGGCCAGGTAGCGGTCAGCGCGGCCTCTGGTAACCCAGCGTCGGTTGGGATGAATCCGTGGTCATCTAGATAGATTCCATCCAGCCAGTCCGTAGGGGGTACGGCGCCAATGAAGCTAAATAGCGCCCGGCAGGGCAGCGTCTCGGTCGTTGCACCGGCGTTCTGGCTGACAGTGATCTCGCTGAGGTGCTGCTCGCCGATCAGCGCGCTGACTTCACTGCGAAGGCGAACGTTGATCAGCGGGTTGGCGCTGATGCGGTCGGCGAGATAGGCGGACATATCTTTGCGTATGTCCGCGCCGCGCACGATCAGCTCGACAATGCTGCCCGCTGCAGCTAAAAAGAGCGCGGCTTGACCAGCCGAGTTCGCCCCACCAACCACTGCCACCGGGTGTGGAGCAACCAGCCGCACCTCTAATTCCGTTGCCGCATAGTAAATTCCGGCGCCCTCGAATTCTTGCCAGCGGGGCAGCGGCAAGGTGCGATAACGCGCCCCCGTCGCTATTATCACCGCACGGGCGGCTACGTCGTTGCCGTCGGAAAGTTTCACGCTGAGCCCGTTGGCGCGGGTATTAATCGCAACCACTGCGCTCGGGCTGTTGAGTTGGGCACCGAACTTTTGCGCCTGGATGGTGGCGCGCCCGGTTAGCTCAGCCCCGCTGATGCCGGACGTAAACCCCAAGTAATTCTCAATGCGAGAGCTAGCCGCGGCTTGACCGCCAATTGCAACTGCCTCCAGCAGCAGCGAATCTAAACCCTCCGACGCGCCGTAGACCGCCGCGGCCAATCCAGCAGGGCCACCACCGACGATGACCAAATCACGTATGACTCCGCCCCGCCCACCTGGCGTGGGCTGATAGGCCAAACCCAGTTCTTGGGACGCTGACAGAGCCGTAGCGCGCCGCAGAGTCGTTCTCGGCGTAAGGAATACCGGCAGATCATCGGCCGTTATCGCGAGCGCCTCTGCAATCGCTGCACCTTCGGCCGTATCGGTGTCGGTAAATGTGTGTGGCACCTGCAGGCGCGCCAGCCATGTACGCAACGTCATCGTTGGCGCAGAAAAAGCGCTGCCAATGAGCTCCACACTGCGTGCGGCCTCACCGGTGCGCAGGCGCTGACGACGGGCCAGCAGAGCGCGAAGAATAAAATCCGACAGCTCGGTGTCGCGGTCCATTAGCTCGCGGAATCGCGCAGGGTTGATCTGAAGTATCGCGCCTGCTTCGACCACCCGAGTGCTCAAATAAGTCGCCTGTCCAGTCAGCAAGTTGAGCTCACCTAAGAACTGGCCTGGACCCAGACGCGCCAGTATCGCTTCGCTGTGTTCGCCGCTGCCCTCGCGAAAGGTTTCGACGGTGGCGCTCTCCAGAACGACCAGGTCATAACTGGCCTGGCCAGCTTCAAACAACAGCTGACCGACTTCGACGTGCGCCGCTGAAGCATAGTCACGCAACCGCGCAAGTTGGCCGTCATCGAATACCGGAAAAGCGTCGGTCCCGGTCGGTGAACTCATCCCTGCCCTCTTACGTCAACACGACACATCGAATTTCCAGTGTCTTGAAGATGGGTCTGGGGCACCCAGGAGCCAGATCGTGGTGCCATTGGAGCTGGTCGACCTCTCGTTGGCGCGGCCTCAACGACCCGCTGAGGTTTCCGACCAGTATCGCGTGGCGGGCCCGCTCATTACCAACGCGCTTTGACGTCTTTACCCGTGTCAACTGCCTGCAGCTAGGTTTCAGTTTCTTTTCTATACATCGAGGACGCTGTGCCTTGCCGCAGAGGCGGGTCAAAAAGCCGGCTTTGCGGCCCGCTAAGCCAGCGCCGTATCTTTTAATGACTCTCATTTATCGTGGACCAAATCGCGGGGTCCGGTCAACCCCTCATGGAGATCGCGGGCATGTTCTGAGACAGGAAACGATCACTCTCAAACCTTTAGTTGTGAGACGAGCAGTGCGAGTAGGCCGACGGTAGAGGGAAGCCCACGTCGACTGTCGAAATAGGCCAGCGGTGCCCGCATCATGACCAGCTTGGTCAACGCTCTCGAACAGCGCGGCAGTCGCTATGCGCTGCAGACGATGTGCGCGGGCGGCAGCATGGCCAACGCCACCATCATCGAGCGGCTGGGCTAGGCGGAGTCGCAGCCTGCCGCGGTGCCCGCCGGTGCGCAATTCGAAATGGGCACGAGATAAAGTCATTTCGGCAACGGCGCGGCGAATCTTTGTTCGACCCGACGCCCGTTACGGTGTCGCGGTGCGATATCGCTGCGGCTGCAGGCCGCCGGCTTCCCGGCGTGCTGTGCTGAAATACGCTGCGGCCGCGCCGATTGTCCTCGGTTTGGGGATGGCCGCGGAGGTTCTCGTTGGCCCGGCGCGCGCACCCGCGGACCCCGCCCTATCGGCATCGGCGGTGGCGCCGGGCCACCCGGTCAACATCATCAGCCGCGCCGGGTGGGGTGCCGATGAGTCGATTCGGCGTGGAATACCGCGCTGCGGCAACGGAATTAGGGCTGGGATCGTGCACCACTCTGCGACCGGCAACGGCTATGCGCCGACCGACTCGGCGGCCATCGTGCGCTCGATCTACGAGTGCCACACGTTGACACACGGCTGGGGCGACATTGGTTACAACGCGTTGGTTGACAAGTACGGGCAGATTTTCGAAGGCAGGTTCGGCGGGATCACCAAACCGGTCGAGGGCATCCACACTGGCGGTTTCAACACCGACACCTGGGCGGTGTGCATGATCGGCGATTTGAGCCAGGCGCCCCCCACGCCCGAGCAGTTGCGGGCGGTCGGCCAGCTGCTGGGATGGCGGCTCGCGATGGACACGGTCAACCCCAACGGCACCGTCGTGCTGACTTCCGCCGGCGGCCCCAACACGCGTTTCCCGCAAGGTGCCACCCCGACCTTGCCGAGCATCTTCGCCCATCGTGACGTCGGCGACACCGCCTGTCCGGGCAACGCCGGGTATGCCTTCATGGAGCGGATTCGCGATATCGCTGCCCGGTTCAAGCAAGTGCCCAACGCACAGGATTTGGCGGAGTCGATGCAGGGCGGAGCCATCTACGCCCGCTGGCAGGCGATGGGCGGCATGACAGGCAGGCTCGGCGCACCCACGTCACCCGAAGCGCCCAGTGGTGATTCGATCCGCTACGTCGTCTTCGCCAATGGCGCGATCTATTGGTCACCGGCCACCGGCGCCCAGCCGCTCACCGGCAGGATCTACGAGGCCTGGGCCACGCTGCGCTACGAGCGCGGCGAGCTGGGCCTGCCGACCAGCGCCGAGATCGAGGAACCGGAGTGGATCGTGCAAAACTTCCAGCACGGCACCCTGAACTTCAACCGGCGAACCTCAACCGTCATGACTGTGATAGACGGGGTGGCCAGTGTGGTACCGCCACCGCCCGTGGGCGGACCGCCTGTGCAGCTTGAAAGGTTCTCCGCAGCACGCAATCCCGTCGTCTAGCTTGCACGCTACGTCGCCGGGATGCTGGCCACCAGGAGCAAAGCCGCAGACGTGGCGAGCAGCACAGGACAGACCTTGAACCACACAATCGGAGTTCGAGCGCCCGTGAAAATTGTGAGCACCGCGAGGCATACAAGTAACGCGGCTACGCCGCGATAGACGATGGCGGTGACTTGGATGTCAGCCGCAGTCGCGGTGACCGCGACCACCAGGGCGGCCATACCCCACATCGTCAAGGACTCGGCCAGCCACTCTTGGGTGAGAATACGGCGATTGTGCGCCGTGATCGGCGCGAAACTGGCCACCACCTTTTTGGTCGGTACAGCATGGGCTATGCCCCACACAGCGACCAGCGCGGCAGCTAGGTAGGCCAGCATCTGCATGAGAAACACCTTCGTCCAGATCAACGACGCTCAGGCTCAGCGCCGGGCAACATCCCCCACCATTTGATTCGACATTCTTCTGTATAGACACCCACCTGATCAGGCGACAACACTTTCTGCCAAGCCCCCCCGTCAGCGCCTGTGTGAGGGCGGCAGCATGGCCGACGCCACCATCATCGAGCGGCTGAGTTAGCAGTCTCAACCCCTAAGCGGTCCAACAGATTTCGCACCCGGCGTTCGATTTCATCGCGGATCGGTCGCACCGCGTCGAGTGTTTGTCCCGCCGGATCGGGCAGAACCCAGTCCTCGTAGCGGCGTCCGGGCACTACCGGGCAGGAATCGCCGCACCCCATCATGATCACCACGTCGACGGTTTCGAGCATGTCCATGGTCCACTGCTTGGGTTGCTCGGCAGCGATGTCGATGCCCTTCTCGACCATCGCCGCGACAGCTGCGGGGTTAATTCGGTCAGCGGGTTCGGAGCCACCCGAGTAGACGTTGGCCCGTTCCCCTGCCAGGTGCCGGAAGAACCCCATGGCCATCTGTGACCGACCCGCGTTGTGGGTACAGAGGAACAACACGGCAGGTTTAGTCATTGGTTGCTCCGGTAGACGTTGCCACGTAAGCGATTCGACGTCGGATGGCTAGGGAGACATAGACCAAGCCGACGAGTACCGGTACTTCGATGAGCGGGCCGACGACACCGGCGAGTGCTTGTCCCGAGGTTGCGCCGTAGGTCGCGATAGCGACGGCGATGGCAAGCTCGAAGTTGTTGCCGGCAGCGGTGAACGCCAGCGTGGTGGTGCGTGGGTATCCGAGCCCTAGCGCCCACCCAAGTAGGTAACCGCCCGTCCACATGGTGGCGAAGTAGGCCAGCAGCGGCAGCGCAATGCGGACGACATCGAGGGGGCGATGCGTGATCTGGTCGCCCTGCAGAGCGAAGAGGATGACGATGGTGAACAGCAACCCGTAGAGTGCCCAAGGGCCGATCTTGGGTAGGAACGCCGTCTCGTACCAAGCACGCCCCTTGGCCTTCTCGCCGAGCCGTCGCGACAGATAGCCGGCGAGCAAGGGAATGCCAAGGAAGATCAGTACTGATTTGGCGATCTGCCACGGCGAGGTATGGATGGTGGTCCGTTCGAGGCCGAGCCAGCCGGGCAATACGGACAGGTAGAACCAGCCCAGGACGGCGAACATGGCGACCTGGAATAGCGAGTTGAGGGCGACCAGGACCGCTGCGGCCTCGCGGTCTCCGCACGCGAGGTCGTTCCAGATGATGACCATGGCGATGCAGCGCGCCAGGCCGACAATGATCAGGCCGGTGCGGTACTCGGGTAGGTCAGCCAGCAGCAGCCAGGCCAGGGCGAACATGACGGCGGGGCCGAGCACCCAGTTCAGCAACAGCGAGGACAGCAGTAGCTTGCGATCCCCGGTGACGGTGCCGATCCGGTCGTAGCGAACCTTGGCCAGAACCGGATACATCATGACGAGCAATCCAACCGCGATGGGTATCGAAATACCGTCCAGCTGAACGTGATTCAACACATCGTCGATGCCGGGGATGAGGCGACCCAGGAGCAATCCGGCAGCCATCGCAGTGCCGATCCAGACCGGCAGGAGCCGGTCCAAAACCGAAAGCTTCTCGACGACAACCGGATGTACGTCTTGCCGCACCGCCTCCCTCACGAAAATGTTTCGGAATCGGCAAGTACTGCGTAGACCTCCCAGCGCTCGCCGCCAGGCGCGGTCACCCACACCTTGTCCTGGGTAGCGAAACAACACGTCGTTCCGATTTCTTCTTCGGTGAACATGCCTTCATCAGTGAGCCGGGCGATCTCGGCATGCACTGCTTCGCTGGACTCGACCTCCACGCCAAGGTGATTGAGAGTGCCTCCGTGGCCGCGGTTTTCGATGAGCACGAGCTTCAGTGGCGGATCGGCGACCGCGAAATTCGCATAGCCTGCTCTGACCTTCGCGGGCGGCGCGTTGAACAATTTCGAATAGAACGCAATCGCCTCGTCCAGGTCGTCCACGTTGAGCGCGAGTTGAGCGCGTGACAAGACGAGCCCTCCTAACCTTTGCGACTTATGTCGAACTTCCGACGACCTCGATGTTGCCACCTTTTCGATATAAGTCAATGCTTTGTGGCAAGATGGTGAACATGCCCAAGACGTTGCCCGTGGTGGATGTCTCAGCCCCGGTGTGTTGCTCGCCCGTGGCTGCCGGTCCCATCGCCGACGAGGCAGCCTTGGAGATTGCACTGCGGCTCAAGGCATTGGCCGACCCGATACGGGTCAAGCTGGTCTCGTTGCTGTTTAGCTCGGATGCGGGTGAGGTCTGCAATTGCGACTTGGCGCAAGCGGTTGGCCTGAGCGAGTCGACTGTGAGTCATCACCTATCGCAGTTGCGGCGGGCAGGCTTCGTGGAGTCCGAACGACGCGGCATGAATGTTTACCATCGTCCGCGACACGAATCGCTCACTGCCTTATGCACCGTGCTCGATCCGACCTGCTGCCCTTGATCAGGTAACGCTTCACCGACCTCGCGACGGCGTCACTGCCATTTCGCGAGAAGTCCGTTCCCATGTGGCGTATGCACGCATCCTGGCAGCTAACCCGGCCTAGCAACCACATTCCTGGCCGCGCCAGGCTTCAAAGCCTTCCCGGGTCGCAACGGCGGCGATGACGAGTCCGATCGCTGGATCCAGCCACCAGCCGCCCGGCCAGACAGCGATGACGGCCAGTGTGACCAGCACAGCAGCGGACTGGGCGGCGCACAGATAGTTCTGTGTCCCTTCACCTTTGGTGGCTGCCGAGCCGAGCCGCGCACCCAGCCTCGTCTTCGCCCTGCCCAGTATCGGCATCAACAACAGCGCCGCAGCGGTCAGCAAGATCCCGACGACCGCCGGTTCGGGCTGCCTGGCGGTAAGCAGGTGACGGACCGATTCGACAGCGATGTAGGGAGCGATCAGCCAAAAGGAAATGGCGACACCACGCTGTGCCAGGCGCTCCGCATGTTCCGACAGCGTGCGCGAACCCGTAAACCGCCACACGACAATCACACTCGCCAAGCCTTCGACCGCACTCCCGAGTGCCCAGCCGATCAGTGAGATTGATCCGGCGACGATTCCCTGCCACAGACCGACCGCGCCCTCCACGCACATCCAAACCAGGCTGAACCAGGCGAGGCGGCGTGCCCAGCGTGCGGCCGCTACCCACTCGGCGTTGTGGCGACCGGGCTGGCTGGCTGTCGCGCAGCACTCGCAATCCTGCGCGCAAACATCACCCATGACGTCAAGGGTAAATGCTGCAGAGCCTGCGTGGAGCACGAAACCGTCGCCGAACGCGGTGCGGCGCGCTGGTATTGTCCCCGTTCATGCCGACGGCTAACGGGGTCGCGCTGCACTATGAACGCGTCGGTCGCGATGACAGGGTCACTGACGCCACACTGCGCGTCTACGAGAAC
The DNA here is from genome assembly GCF_900157365.1 of Mycobacterium numidiamassiliense. Classification (GTDB taxonomy): domain Bacteria; phylum Actinomycetota; class Actinomycetes; order Mycobacteriales; family Mycobacteriaceae; genus Mycobacterium; species Mycobacterium numidiamassiliense. Next base: position 580,906 of record NZ_FUEZ01000003.1, read on the forward strand.
AGCGGCCACCTCTTCTTGCTGCAGGATCCGGCCGCATGGCCGGAAATCGCCGCTTTTTCAGCGGCCTGAGCGAGGGGTGGCCCAGTTGGCTCCACGTGACGATGTGGTTGCGCGTCAGTATCATCGGTGGGCCTACCCGGTGCCGATCGACGATCTCGCCGAGTGGAGCGCCAATAATTTCTCCTGGATCGACCCAGTGCACGCCCATCGAATTTACTGGCCCGATCGCGAATACAACCAGGACATGGACATTCTCGTCGCCGGATGCGGCACCAATCAGGCGGCCTGCTTTGCCTTCACCAACCCGTCGGCCAAAGTCGTCGGCACCGACGTCAGCCAACCATCGTTGGACCACCATCAGTACCTGAAAGACAAGCACGATCTGAAAAACCTTGAACTGCAACTACTCCCGATCGAAGAGCTCGCAACCTTGGGACTCGACTTCGATCTCGTCGTATCGACCGGAGTGCTGCATCACTTGACCGACCCGAGTCAAGGAATGGCGGCAATGGCCGGATGCCTCCGCCGGGATGGTGTCGTGAGCGCGATGGTCTACGGAAAGTACGGGCGCATCGGCGTCGACTTGCTGGCCTCCGTATTCAGCGAATTGGGCCTGAGCCAAGACATCTCGTCGGCGCAGGCGATCAGGGAAACCATCGCCGTCCTACCGGCGGACCACCCGGTCAAGAGCTATGTGAAGTACGCCTGGGACTTGAATTCTGATGCCGGGGTGGTGGATACGTTTCTGCATGCGCGCCAGCGCAGTTATTCGGTCGAGGAATGCCTGGACCTGATCGCGTCGTCGGGGCTCGTGTTTCAGGAATGGTTTTTCAAGTCGGGGTATTACCCGCACCAAGGTTTCGCGCTGCCCGACAGGCTGTCGTGGGCCCTGAAGGCCCTGCCGCACGTCGAGACATGGTCGTTGATGGAACGCCTTCAGGCCTCGACGAAATGCCACTATTTCGTGGCATGCCGTCCCGACCGCCCGACCGAGAACTACGCCATCGACTTCGACAAAGTGGAAGCCCTCGACTACATCCCCACCATGCGAGCGGGGTGTGGCGTCTCCGGCAGCGACGTCGTGATGCCGCACGCAAGGATGCCGCTGAGCGCAGTGCAATTGCCGTTCGCCCATCTTATCGACGGACGCCGGACGATTCGAGAAATCACCCGACGTGTGGCCCGGGCATCGGGTACCGAACTCGCCGACGTTGAGTCCAACGCACGCAACGTATTTGAGAATTTCTGGCAGCTGGATCTATTGGCGATGGGACGCCTTCCCTGCGCTTGACCCGTGTGGCGCTCAGCCCACCCGGCGGCGCTCGGGGAACGGCCACCACACCCGGGCGGACGGGAAAACCTGCAGACGCGCGATGCGCAAGGAGCCGATGATCAGCACCGTGGCAAGCGGCAACTCGCCCAGTGCGGCGGTCAATACCGACACAACGATGTCGCCACGCTTAGCGGTCAGCACGTCGAACCAGGCATCGCACACGAGCAGAACGCCGGTCGCGAACGCAAACAACGTCAGCAGGTGGTGACGGATGAAGCCGAGCACCGCGGTCGCCACCATTAACGCCACCAGCAACAGATCGAAGCCGACCCAGGTCAACCACCAATGCTGCGCGTTGTAGTTCTGCGGCAGGGTCAGTCCCAGGTAGACAGTCCATGGGATCAACGCGATCGCGGAGCACAGCGACAGCCATTCGCGGATGCGCCGGATCTGGCCCGATCGTCGTGACCGCATCACTGACTACTACCAGCCCACGGATCATCTTCCAACACAAGCACCCCGCCGACCAGGGAACTCGAGCGTTCACTGGCCAAAGCGCTGCGAGCACACCCGCGGCCGGATAACCTACGCCAGGCAGGTAAGGGGGGACGTTGAGTGAAGTGAGTTCGCAGACTCACGCATCGAGGCGCCGTGCGGTCGGCGGTGTGGCTGTGTTGGGTGTTGCGATGGTCCTTGCCGCGTGCGGCTCCTCGGGGACGCCCTCGGGTTCGTCATCCTCGGGCGTGGTCACCACGATTTCGGGCAATGAGACCTGCGCGGGCCAGTCCGGTCAAAATGGTGCGTCGCCAGACTCGTACCGGGAGCAGTACGCGACCGGGATGGCAAAGCAGCTCAAGGCGACGATCTCGACGTACCTGACGGCGGTCCAGTCGGGCGATTCTCAGCGGGTCGCCGATGCGGCAGGGGCCCTGGCCGCCGAGATTCGAGCGGACGCACGCTTGGTCAACATTCCCCGGTTGTACGGCTGCTACAACGCGAAGGTGTTGGCCAATCTGCAGAAGGCGACCGACACGCTTGCCACCACGCTCGACGCCCTGTCGTGTGCCGGTGTCAACATGTGCAACAAGACTCAGTCGGAAGTTCCGCGTCTTCTCGTGCAGGAGAAGCCGCAGGAACGAACCTATGTCGAAGCCGTCAATGCCTACGCCGCCCAATTCGGTGGCGAGCAGCTGGCATTGCCACCTGCCCCGACCACCTAAGTCATGCCGCGTATCGGTGCGCCCTTCCCCACCGAGACTTCGGCCAGCGCGGCTTGGTGTAAACCGGCGAGATGTTTCCAGTACAGCCAGCCATCGACGGCCCGGCGCTGTGCAGCCGGGTCGGCTGCCGTGTAAGCGTCGTTGCCGGCGAGTTCCTGAGCGTGAGCGACGTAGGCATGAAAAGCCTGCAGGTGCGGCGTCTGGCGACGGGGATCGTCGTAGGCCATGGTTTTCATCACCGGCAGCCACAGTCTGAAGCGCTGATCAGCGGGCGGGGCGGCATCCGCCGGCGGTGGCGGCAGCACGGCGAGCAGATGCACATCCGGGGTCTGCGCCAGCCGCTCGGCGGTCGCTGGATCCGCCACCGCCAGTCGAGACCGGCCGACCATCTCCCCGCTGTCGGGGATGTCATCGACTTGCAGCAAAATCTTGGCCACATCCGGATTGGAATCGGCCAGCTGCTCCGCAGTAGCGATCAGCGCGCGCAACTTGACGTTGTGGTGAACCGCCCACCCCTGCACGGCCAGTGCCGGGTAGGTGACCCAGCTCGCCCGCTCGCCGGCAGAAATCGCCTTGTCCGCCGTGGCCATATGCACCTGTTCGGGCAACTGCACCCCATCCGGGATGTAGGCCAACCCATAGCTGTTGGCCACCACGATCGCGCCGTCGGTGGTCAGTCCGGTGACCCAGAAGAACCCGAGGTCCGGCTCCTCGTCGTCGACTGGCGCGTTCAGCGCCGCCGCGAGGCGCCGCGCCGATTGCATCGGATCGGCACCGCGTCGGCGCGCGGCATCAGACCTGGCGGCCTCGGCAATCGCGTCGCGTTCGGCCCTGGCAGGCGACACTGGAATCACCGCTGCCGCAGCGCCTTCCCCTGGTTGAGACCGATCGGTCGAGCCCCGGCGGGCGGCGGCCTCGCTCCGCGCGGGAACGCGGGCGGCGCCCGGCGGGGGCCCGACCGTAGGGCTGCGCGCGGGGATGGCGCCCCGTGAGCGGGGGGTCCGCAGGCGCCTTGCCGGGGGGCCAGGGGTGCACGGTCGGGGCGCCGACGGCCCCGGGCCCCGGCGCGCCCGGGCGCGGCGCCATCGGCATCGCCGGCATGCCAGTCGCACTGGCGGGCGCCACCCGAGGTGAATCATCTTGCACCCCAACGCCCGGCGAGTGCCCGTCCGACAAAGGCTGAGCAGCTGGGCCTGCGTCGCCATCACGCGAATCTTCCGATGGCGTGGAAGCAGCCGAATTGCGCTGCGTCGCCGGACTTTTCGTCCCCATGCCCGGCCCCGCCGGGCTGGGCACGCCGACAGGCGAGCCCGGCGTCCAGGCAGGAACCCCCGGATTCAACGGCAATACACCCTTAGGAGCCTCCGGCGCAGCAACCGGCGGGACGGCAGGTCCACTAAGCGGCGGAACCTTCGGCCCCGGTTGCGCGGGATCGGTCGCCGACGGGACGTCATCTCCGGGAGTCGTTGGGACAGGCGAGGATTCGTCCGGAGGTGGCAGCTTCTGGTCCAGCAAGTCCTGAAGCGCGCTGTCTGGCGGTTTCCATGCCTTAGTTCCCAGGATCCGTGCGGCGGTCATGACGACGACGTCGGAATTTGCGCCCCGCGTTGCGGTAACCACCGCCGCGATCGCGGAGGCCCGTTGGTCGGCGGTCAGCTTGGCATTTTTCTGCACGGCGTGGATTTGCTCGTGAGCAGCCTCGACGTTGTCGATGATGTCGAATTTGGCTTGCAGAATCGAGCCGGCGATATGCCGGTGCCAGGTGATCACGGTCGCCAGACCTTCTAACAGCGCCGTCAACGCATCGACGCCTGTCCCCAACTGGCGGTCGGCGGCGGTGGCGGCGCCACCTGTCCAAACGCCGCCGTCGAAAATGTCGAGCTGCTCACGGCGGCAGTGGTCGGACACGTCGGCGACCTGTCGCAGCACGTGCATGTACCGTTCGGCCCGCTCATAATTGGCGTCCTCGCCGGCCTCGGGCCACCCTTCCGGGGCGAGCATCTGCTCGGCATAATCACCCGTGGGCCGCGCCAACCCCATCGCCTGCTCCTCAAAAAACGCCGCACGCGCCGATCGGGTCGGCGAGCCTACCTGGAGGATCTCACCCGTCTACGGCTTGGGCACGTCCTTAGCGCTGCGCAAACCAATGACGCCCTCGGTCCACGCCCGCTCTTCGGTGTAGAGCGACTCGTCTTCTTCCCCCTGCACGCGCTTGCCCTTACCGGCATCCTTCGCACCCCCGGCCGGAAGGCCGCCGCCACCCATGCCGCCGCCCGTCACGCCGCCGACGCCCGGGACGCCACGGCCCAGATTTCCGGATCCGGCGCCCGCCGCGGCGGCCTTAGCCGTCGCGCCGTCATCGCCCCAGGACTGCAATGGCGCGCCCGGCACACCAGCCCCGCCGAATGACGCCGGCTTGACCCCCCCGCCGCTCGACAGCTTCGGCGCTCCTTGGCCTTTCAGGTCTTTCAGGGCATCGGCCAGCTGTGGGTCACCCGCCTGGGGGGTCGACGGCATCGACGGCATCGACGGCATTGACGGCATCATCGGCATTCCGCTTCCGGAGCCATCGGGTGTCGGACCAGGTTCGGGTTCGGGCTTGGGGTCTGGCGGTCTCGGCGGGGGGCGCAAATTCTTTTCCTGCTTTTTTTCCAATTCCTCTTGTTCTTTCCGCTTTCTCTCGTCCTCCTCCCACTGCCAGTAGTCGTCGGGGGACGGTACGAATGGTTTCGGGGGCATCGGCTTGGGGACCACGTCGGCGGCTTTCCCCACGTTCGGGGGCGCCGTTGGCTGTATCGGCCCCCCACTGACTACAGATTGCCGGTATGCCTCGAGTATCTCCGCCGAATCCTTCGTCACGCCCGTATAAAACCTTTTAAACCATTGCTGCCGCGTCTGATCGTTCCAATGCGCCTGCATGAAGGCATCCAATTCTACAAAGGTTTTGTATTTGAATTGGATAACACCGTCAGCCTTAAAATCCCCCCCGGGAACATGTTTGTCGACGGCCACCTTATGCGCCCGCACGATCCCCTCTGCCCGTTGAGAAATCTGCCGGCACACTAGCGCCATGCTGGTCAGCCAATCTGACTGCAGGGCGAAAATGTCCTCAACCTTCTTGCACGCGCCGACAATGTCGTCGCCTTCCCATTCTCGAAATCGGTCGAACCGGTCGCAGGCGTTCCGCAACGCGGACTCGTACCCCTGCCACTCTCTCGCAAAGCGAGTCAACGACACGCCCTGATCGCCTTGCTCGAGTTCCAACGCTGCTTGTTCGACAGTCACGAATTCGACTGGCAGGTCATGATGCTCGGTGAGAACGGGACGGTCGCCAAGCATTGTGGGTCCGAAGTCCCCATTCGCGAGCCTGGGCACGACCGCCTGCGGCACGGACGTTTCGTTCCCAATGGCCGCCGCGCTCTCCTCGTCCGCAAGCTCGTAGGCAAAGGCAGCGTTCCGCAGCGCCTCCGCCAGCGTTTTCCACCCCGCTTGCGCATAACCAAGCATCTTCCGCATCTGGTCAGCGGCGATGCCCAGATCTGTGGCCGGCGTCCGAACCAGACCAAGGGCGCACGGCGGCTGGGGGTTTTGGGTTGGCCAGGCCGGGAGCGGTTGCTCCAGCTTGTTCGCTCGGTCTAGGAGTTCTTGGTGGACCACCCTCAGCGAACCTGGCATGGCGGATCATCTCCTCGCTGCAATCGGGCATGACGAAAGGAGCTGGCGACCATCGTCGCTGAAATTTCATCACACCTGCGCACCGGCAACTAGCGAATCGCCAACGTCGGTCACAGGTCACCTAAACGCCTCTTCGATGACGCCTCGACGTCACCGGGAGTTAGCCTAACCCGGGGCTGCAGCACCCCCGCGCACCAAAATCCTTAGCGCGGCAACGCTACTCAGACCGGCTACGCGGCGAGGTCGCCCTCAGTGCGCCCGGCCGCCGCCGCGGCTTTCTTGCGTCGCCGCCAACCACGCACCGTGGCGATGGCGGTCTTGAGCCCGCGCCGCCGCCCGGTCGCCGGGTCGGTGCCGGCGAAATCGGTTCCCAGTTCGGCGAACATCCGCTCGCTGCGGGTCTCCGGCGCGTTGTCGGCGTTGTCGAGCAAGTACTTGTTCGGCACCGAGAGCTTGGCGATGGTGCGCCACGTCTTGCCGTACTGCACCAGGAATGGCCCTGTGGTGTAAGGCAAGTCGTACTTGTCGCACAATGCGCGCACCCGCACCGAGATCTCATGGAGCCGGTTACTCGGCAGGTCGGGGTACAGGTGATGTTCAATCTGGTGGCACAGGTTGCCGCTCATGAACCGCAGCAGCCAGCCGCCTTCGAAGTTGGCGCTGCCCAGCATCTGGCGCAGGTACCACTCGCCCTTCGTCTCGCCGACCATGTCGGTCTTGGTGAATTTCTCTGCGCCATCGGGGAAATGGCCGCAGAAGATCACCGCGTTGGCCCACACGTTGCGGATCACGTTGGCCACCGCGTTGGCCTTCAACGTCGACGTGTAGGTCGCACCCGGCGACAGCGAGGTCAGCGCCGGGAACGCGACATAATCCTTGAGCACTTGACGACCGGCCTTGGCCAGGAACTCTTCGGTGCGCTCCCTGGCGTCGTCCTGATCCATCCGCTTCTTCAGCATCCTGCCGATTTCCACGTGCTGCAGGCCGACACCCCATTCAAAACCAAGGGCCAGCAACGTGTTCCACACCACGTTGAAGAGGTTGTATTTCTTCCAGCGCTGATCGCGGGTGACGCGCAGCATGCCGTAGCCGACATCGTCGTCCATCCCGAGGATGTTGGTGTACTTGTGGTGCACGAAGTTGTGCGTGTAGCGCCAGTGCTTGGACGACCCGCTCATGTCCCACTCCCACGACGAGGAGTGAATCTCGGGGTCGTTCATCCAGTCCCACTGGCCGTGCATGACGTTGTGGCCGATCTCCATGTTTTCGATGATCTTGGCCACGCCCAATGTCACCGTCCCAGCCCACCAGGCCGATCGCCGCGAACTGGCGGCCAGCAGCAGCCGGCCGCTCACCTCCAGTGCGCGCTGGGCTGCGATGGTGCGACGGATGTAGCGAGAGTCGCGCTCGCCACGCGAGTCTTCAATGTCCTGGCGGATGGCATCCAGCTCAACGCCCAGGCTCTCGATGTCGGCGTCCGTCAGATGGGTGAATACGTCGACGTCTGTGACTGCCATCGTCGTCCTCCCTATGCGGTCGTTCTCCGGTCAATACCTACGCTATCGTAACCTACGACGCCGTAGGTTACCTGTGAGTAGCCTTTAGATGTCGAGGGTGCAATCGCCCGAGGCGGCCGACACACAGGTCTGCACCCTCGTTCCGGGCTCGTGTTCCTGGCCCGTTCGGAGGTCACGGACGTGGCCTGCCACCAGCGGGACGACGCACGACTGGCAAATGCCCATCCGGCACCCGTACGGCATCTGCACCCCGGCACCTTCGCCAGCGTCCATCAGCGACGTCGCGGCATCGGCGGTGACCGTCCGCCCGCTCCGGCCAAAGGTGACCGCGCCGCCGGCCCCCGCGGGTGCGGCCTTGCTCACCGCGAAGCGCTCGAGGTGCAGTCGATCGTTGATTCCCGCCGACGACCACACCTGTTCGGCCTGCGTGAGCATGCCCTCTGGCCCGCAGGCCCAGGTCTGGCGTTCGCGCCAATCCGGCACCTCGTCGTCGAGCCGGGCCAGGTCGAGCCGGCCTTGCGCGCGGGTCTCGCGTACCTGCAACCGATAGCCGGCGTGGACGGAGGCCAATGTGGTCAACTCCGCGCCGAACATCATGTCCGCTTCGGTGGGCGCCGAATGCACATGCATGACGTCACCGATTTGGTTGCGGCGCACCAGCGTTCGCAACATCGACATCACCGGAGTGATCCCCGATCCCGCGGTGAGGAACAGAATCGACGGCGGCGCCGGGTCGGGCAGTACGAAGTTGCCCTGGGGGGCGGCCAGCCGCACGATCGTGCCCGGCTCGACACCGTCCACCAGGTGAGTGGACAGGAAGCCCTCCGGCATCGCTTTGACGCTGATGGTCACCGTGCGCTCGGGACCGGAGCCCGACCGTGCGACGGGGCTCGAAGTCAGCGAATAGGACCGCCAGCGCCAGCGTCCGTCGACCAGCAACCCGATCCCGATGTACTGGCCCGGCTCGTAATCGAAGCTGAACCCCCAGCCCGGCTTGATCACCAGGGTCGCGGAGTCTTCGGTCTCGCGGCGAACCCGCACGATGCGGCCCCGCAATTCCCGCGCAGACCACAACGGGTTGGCCAGATGCAGGTAGTCGTCCGGCAACAGCGGCGTGGTGATGCGTGCGGCTATCTTGCGCAGCGCGTGCCAGCCGGGGTGCCGGTCCGCCCCGACGACTGTGGGGCGCTTGGTTTCGGCGAGGTGCGCGGTTATTGATTCGTATTTCTTACCCATTGGAAGCTCCTGCTCATACGCGGCGTTTAGCTTCCGCCCGATTTCGGGACCATTGGCGGCCCCTCCCACTCAAGGCTACGGTACCGTAGGTTACTGCCGCGTATCCAGAGGCCAGGGCCCGGATTGCGTCACATTTGCCGGTACGTCGGCGGGCCGGGGCCGCCTACAGCAGCTCGAGCAGGAAGGGCAGCTCCTGGTTCGCATACCAGGCGAGGTCGTGGTCCTGAGCGTCGCCAACAACCAGGTCGGCGTCCTCGTCGCCCAGGTCAGCGGCATCGATGACCTCGATCGCCTTCGCCACCGCCTCCTCGGCGCCGGCGGTGTCGACGTACGCGGCGATCACCTGATCGATCGCCACCGGTGCGGCGAGCCTGACCACGGCATCGTCCAGGTCGGGACGGAAGGCGACGTCGCCCACCTCGGCGGACACCACCGCGCGTCGCGGCCGCGGCGTGTCGTCTGCCTCTTCGGCCTGGGCCGCCAGTAGCCGCAGCGACGCCAGCGCCGCCTCGCGCAGCGCCACGTCGGCGAGTTCGTCGTCATCGCCCTCGGCATAGGCCTCGCGCAACGTCGGCGTCACCGCGAACGCGGTCCCGTTGACCGGCAGCCACGAGCCATCGGTGACGAGCTGCTGCAACATCGCCAGAGTGGCAGGGATGTAGACCTGCGTCATCCGATCAACGTGGCCGCATAGTCGTCGACGTAGTGCGACAGCTCCCGCGGTGGCCGCTGGTAGTTACCACTGACGATCGGGTGCCGCGGCAGCTTGACTTTCGGCCGCTCGACCTCGTGGTAGTCGATGGAAGACAGCAGATGGGCCATCATGTTGAGCCGCGCGTTCTTCTTGAGGTCGGATTCCACGACAAACCACGGGCTGGTAGTGGTATCGGTGTGCACCATCATCTCGTCCTTGGCGCGCGAATAGTCCTCCCACCGATACACCGATTCCATGTCCATCGGGCTCAGCTTCCATTGCCGCACAGGGTCCTTCAGGCGCGACCTGAATCTGCGGAGCTGTTCGCTGTCGGAGACGGAGAACCAGTATTTGCGCAGCAGGATGCCGTCGTCGATCAGCATCTGCTCGAATATCGGCGTCTGCCGCAAAAACAGCACATACTCTTGCGGCGTACAGAATCCCATCACCTTCTCGACGCCCGCGCGGTTGTACCACGACCGATCGAACAGCACGATCTCTCCCTTGGCGGGCAGATGCTGAATGTAGCGCTGGTAGTACCACTGGCCGCGTTCGCGATCGCTCGGCGCCGGCAACGCGGCGATTTGGGCGACGCGGGGGCTGAGGTATTCGGTGATCCGTTTGATCGCACCGCCCTTGCCTGCGGCGTCGCGGCCCTCGAAGATCACCACCAGGCGGGCACCGGTGGCCCGCACCCACTCCTGCAATTTCACGAATTCCGTTTGCAAACGGAATAATTCGGCTCCATAGACCGCGGCCGAGAGCTTACCTGCGGACGGTTTGGTTTTGCTCTTCTTCGGCTTCGTTGACTCGCCGTTGCTGCTGGGGGTACTCACAACAACGAATGGTATACGTAGGCAGTCTTTTTGACGCGGCGAAAGTTAACGAGAAGCTTCGAGCAGTTCTTCGAGCGATTGGGCCAGCAGCGCGGGCAGCAGATCGACGTCGCTCATCGCATCGCGGTCAGCGTTGATGCCGAAATACAGCATGCCGTTATAGGAGGTCACGCTGATCGCCAGCGCCTGATTGTGCAGCAGCGGTGGTACGGCGTAGGTCTCCAGCAATTTGGTGCCGGCGATGTACATCTGTGACTGAGCGCCCGGCGCGTTGGTGATCAACAGGTTGAACAATCGCGCGGAGAAGCTGGTGGCTACCCGAATTCCCATGGCGTGCAAGGTAGGTGGCGCAAAACCCGACAACGTGACGATGGTCCTGGCGTCGACCAGCCGCGCGGCCGCGGGGATCGATTCGGTGGCGTGCGCGATCTGCGACAGCCGCACGACCGGGTTCGCCTCCCCCACCGGCAGGTCAACCAGGAACGGCGTCACCTGACTGATCATCTGACCGGGACCGGTCGAGTCGTGTTGGCCTTCGGCGTACACCGACAGCGGCGCCATCGCGCGGACCGTGGCACTTTGTGCCACCCCCTCCCCACGCGACATCAGCCAGTTGCTCAACGCGCCGGCCACCACAGCCAGCACCACGTCGTTGATGTCGCATTCATAGCGGGCGCGTACCGCGCGGTAGTCCGCGAGACTGCCGCTGGCGACGGTGAACCGCCGATGCCGCGAGACCCTGGCGTTGAGCGGGCTGCTGGGCGCGGTACCACGCGCCGCGGTGCGCGCGATGTTGAGCACCCGGCGACCCACGTCGAGCAGCTCACCGGCGTTGGTCGCCGCCCCGGCCAGCGCCGAGCCGAGGGCCTGCAGCTGGGTGCCCGGCCCCACCATCCAGTCGGTGAGCGCGCCTAGCAGCAACCGGGTGTTGCCGGGGTCGCGCTCCGGCACCCAGATGTCCTCGGGGAACGGCGGTGGATGCCGCGTCCGGTCGGCGATGACGTGGCCGATCTCCAGCGCGGTCATCCCGTTGATCAGCGCCTGGTGCGATTTGGTGTAGAGGGCGACACGGTTCTTGGCCAGGCCCTCGACCAGGTACATCTCCCACAGCGGCCGAGTCTTGTCCAGCGGCCGTGCGGCCAGCCGGGCAATCAACTCGTGCAGCTGCTCGTCGCTGCCCGGCGACGGCAACGCCGAGCGCCGCACGTGATAGGTGATGTCGAAGTCGCTGTCGTCGATCCAGACCGGCCTTGCGATACCGACCCCGATGCCGCGCACCTTCTGCCGGTAACGCGGTATCTGGGGAAGCCGCTGCTCGACGGTGGCAAGCAATGTCTCGTAGCTCAGGCCGTTGCGAGGACGGCGCAGGATCGACAGCGAGCCGACGTACATCGGGGTGGCGGAGTTCTCCAGACCGTAAAACGCCGCGTCCGATGTGGACAACCGGGTCACCATTGCGGCCCTGGCCTCCTCGTCGATCGTCAGGTCCTCCGCTGTTCTGGACCACCGTAATCGTCGTGACCGGGCGAAGCACTGTGTGGGTAAGCGCGAGCGCGAATTGTGCAATCACGACCGGCAATTCAGAATCAATCGTCTGCCACTCTCCAGCAGTCCGGTTTTCCAGCGAATACCGGTTTTCCCGCGACTACATGGAGAGTGAGCATTGACCGTCAGCCCCGCCGTGAGCCCACCTGGCCGCGATGCATTCGCCGTCGAGCCCGTTGTCGAGTATGAGCCGCCGACCCGGGATGTGCCACGAAACGTCGGCCCGTGCCGACAGGCAGCGCAGGCCATATCGCAACGCCGGAATTCCCGAGCGCCGCGCCGGCCCTACGTCGGACGACGCGTCGACGGACCGACAGCGACGGTGCCGGTGTTGTCCGCACCGATGCGCCAAGCGGCGATCTTCGCCGACGCCGCGTTGCGACGGGTGCTCGAGGTCATCGATCGCCGCCGCCCGGCAAGCCAGCTGCGACCACTGCTGGTAGCCGGCCTGGTCGACGCCGTGCTGTCGGTCAGCGGCTCCCCCACAAGCGCAAGGTGCGTCCAGGCCGCCGCGCACGAAGGCGTCGCGGTGCTGCGCCGGATGCGGTTGCAGCCTGTCGGACACCGCGACCACGAGACGGCGGCCGAAATATTCGGCTGCTACAGCCGCGGGGACCGGATGCACGCCATCGCCTGTCGCGTGGAGAAACTGCACGCAGGCAACGGAGCCCGATGGCAGGTGGTTGCCCTGCACATCGGTTGACCGTGGCTACCGCAGCGATAGTGTTGCCGCATGGACGGAGACACCCTCAGCGTCGAGCGGGTCATCAAGGCGCCGGCGGACCAGATTTTCGCGCTCTTGGCCGATGCGGGCAAACACGCCAGCTTCGACGGTTCGGAGTCGGTCAATCACGCCACCGAGAAGTCGGTCCCACTCGAGAAGGGTTCGACATTCGGGATGGCCATGCGCGGCCGCAAGGAGACGCTGTTCCTCCCCTACCGCACCACCAACACCGTCATCGAGTACGAGCCGGACCATCGCATCGCCTGGCAAACCTACGGGCTGGGCGGTCTGGTCGGTGGCCGCGTCTGGCGTTACGAACTTGCGGCCACCGACGGCGGCACGCTGGTCCGCGAAACCTGGGACGTGTCGCAGGAGAAGAACAAGCGGATGGTCATCAGCGGCTCGATGCCACAGCGGACCGCGGACGGCATGCGGGCCACCCTGGACAGGATCGCCGGGCTGGTCGAAAGTTAGCGCCGTTTAACCGATTTCGGCGGCTTGGCTCCCCGACCCTGCTGGCGTGCGGCCGCGCGGCGCTCGCGGCGGCTGCCACCGGCGGGTACGCCGGCCGGTGTCTTGTCCGCGCCGCCGCCGTTGCGCTGCAACTGCGCCGAGCCGTCCTCGGACGGACCGGAATACGTCAGGGCCGGCGCATCGTTGTCAATGCCCTTGGCACGCAACGTACTTGGCGCCTCTTCGCGCACGGCGGTGGGCGCCTCGCCCTGCTGCGCACCCGCGGCGGCCGCCGCCGTGAACTCGGCCAGCCCTTCGGGCGCCTGCACCGGCGCCACCTGGGGAGTGGGCACCGCCTCCACGCTGACGTTGAACAAGAAGCCGACCGACTCCTCCTTCAGGCCCTCGAGCATGGCCATGAACATGTCGTAGCCCTCGCGCTGGTACTCGACCAACGGATCGCGCTGCGCCATCGCGCGCAGCCCGATGCCCTCCTTGAGGTAGTCCATCTCGTAGAGGTGCTCACGCCATTTGCGGTCGATGACGTTGAGCAGTACATTGCGCTCCAGCTGGCGCATCGCGCCTTCCCCCGCCAGCTCTTCGAGCTGAGCTTCCCTTGCGGCGTAAGCGTTTTCGGCGTCTTTCACCAGCGCTTCGAGCAATTCCTCGCGGGTGAGCTCGTCGCGCTCGGAGTCCGCGTCCTGCCGGGTCAACGACTCGTGGTCGATCCCGACCGGGTACAGCGTCTTGAGCGCCGACCACAACGCGTCCAGATCCCAATCCTCGGCGTAGCCCTCGCTGGTGGCACCGTCGACATAAGCGGTGATGACGTCGGTCAGCATGTCGGTGGCCTGCTTCTGCAGATCCTCGCCCTCGAGGATGCGGCGACGCTCGGCATAGATCACCTTGCGCTGCTGGTTCATCACCTCGTCGTATTTCAGGACGTTCTTACGGACCTCGAAGTTCTGCTGCTCGACCTGGGTCTGGGCGCTCTTGATCGCCCGGGTGACCATCTTGGCCTCGATCGGCACATCGTCGGGCAGGTTCAGCCGGGTCAGCAGCGACTCCAGCGCGGCGCCGTTGAACCGCCGCATCAGCTCGTCGCCCAGCGATAGGTAGAAGCGCGACTCGCCGGGGTCACCCTGCCGGCCGGAACGACCGCGCAGCTGGTTGTCGATGCGTCGCGACTCGTGCCGTTCGGTGCCCAGCACGTAGAGGCCGCCGGCCTCGATCACCTCGGTGGCCTCCGCGCCGGCCTCGTCCTTGACCTTCGGCAATTCCTCGTGCCAGGCCGCTTCGTACTCTTCGGGGGTCTCCACCGGGTCGAGGCCGCGGGCGCGCAGCCGCAGGTCGGTGAGGAAGTCGACGTTGCCGCCCAACACGATGTCGGTCCCGCGGCCGGCCATGTTGGTCGCCACGGTGACGCCGCCGCGCCGACCCGCCTCGGCGATGATCGCCGCCTCTTGCTCGTGGTACTTGGCGTTGAGCACGTTGTGCGGGATGCGGCGCTTGGTGAACTGGCGCGACAGGTACTCCGACCGTTCGACGCTGGTGGTACCGATCAGGACCGGCTGGCCCTTTTCGTAACGTTCGGCGACGTCGTCGACGACCGCGATGTACTTGGCCTCTTCGGTCTTGTAGATGAGGTCGGACTGGTCGGTGCGGATCATGTCCTTGTTGGTGGGGATGCTCACCACACCGAGCTTGTAGATCTCGTGCAGCTCGGCGGCCTCGGTCTGGGCGGTACCGGTCATGCCCGCGAGCTTGTCGTAGAGCCGAAAGTAGTTCTGCAGGGTGATGGTGGCCAGCGTCTGGTTCTCGGCCTTGATCTCGACGTGCTCCTTGGCCTCGATGGCCTGGTGCATGCCCTCGTTGTAGCGGCGGCCGATCAGCACACGGCCGGTGAACTCATCGACGATGAGCACCTCGCCGTCGCGGACGATGTAGTCCTTGTCGCGGTTGAACAGCTCTTTGGCCTTCAGCGCGTTGTTGAGGTAGCTGACCAGCGGCGAGTTGGCGGCCTCGTAGAGGTTGTCGATGCCCAGCTGATCTTCGACGAACTCCACGCCCTTTTCGTGCACGCCGACCGTGCGCTTGCGCAGGTCGACCTCGTAGTGCAGGTCTTTTTCCATCAGCGGTGCGATGCGCGCGAACTCGAGGTACCAGTTGGACGCGCCGTCGGCGGGACCGGAGATGATCAGCGGAGTACGGGCCTCGTCGATCAGGATGGAGTCGACCTCGTCGACGACGGCGAAGTTGTGTCCGCGCTGGACCAGGTCATCGAGCGAGTGGGCCATGTTGTCGCGCAGGTAGTCGAAGCCGAACTCGTTGTTGGTGCCGTAGGTGACGTCGGCGTTGTAGGCGACGCGACGCTGCTCGGGCGTCATCTGCGCGAGGATGACGCCGACCTCCAGGCCGAGGAAGCGGTGCACGCGGCCCATCCACTCGCTGTCACGTTTGGCCAGGTAGTCGTTGACGGTCACGACGTGCACGCCCTTACCCGCCAGCGCGTTGAGGTAGGCGGGCAACACGCAGGTCAGGGTCTTACCCTCACCGGTCTTCATCTCGGCGACGTTGCCCAGGTGCAGGGCGGCGGCACCCATCACCTGGACGTCGAAGGGGCGCTGGTCGAGCACCCGCCAGGCCGCTTCGCGGGCCACGGCGAAGGCCTCGGGCAGCAGATCGTCAAGGTCCTCGCCGTCGTCCAGGCGCTTGCGGAACTCGTCGGTTTTGGCCCGCAGTTCCGCGTCGGTGAGTTTCTCGACGTCGTCGGACAACGTGTTCACATAGTCCGCCACTTTTCTGAGGCGCTTGACCATGCGACCTTCACCAAGGCGCAGCAACTTCGACAGCACAGCTATGTCCCCAATTGGTAGGAGTCTTCTTCTATAAAGCGACTCCCATGGTAGGTGACAACCCCGTGAAGGCCCCCGATCGCCGGGAGTGCGTCAGGAGAGCGTCAGGAGAGCCTGATCAGCCCGTAATCGTAGGCATGCCTTCGATAGACGACGGACGGCCGTTCGGTGTGCTTGTCATAGAACAAAAAGAAGTCATGCCCGACCAGCTCCATCTCGTAGAGCGCGTCGTCCACCGACATCGGTGTCGCCTGGTGTTCCTTGGTCCGCACCACCCGTCCTGGCTCGTGGTCGTTGTCCGCCGAATCCGGGTCGTCGGGCTGATGGGGCTCGACGGTGTCGGCGTTGTTGAACGACTTCTCCGGCGGCGGGGCGATCGCGGTGGCCTCGGCCAGGGAGACCGGGGTCTTTTCGCCGTAATGGACTTTGCGGCGGTCCTTGCCGCGCCGCAGCCGGCTTTCCAGCCTGACCACTGCGGACTCGAGAGCGGCGTAAAAGCTGTCGGCGCAGGCTTCGCCGCGGACTACCGGCCCGCGGCCCCGCGCGGTGATCTCGACGCGCTGACAGGACTTACGTTGGCGACGGTTGCGTTCGTGCTTGAGTTCGACGTCGAACAAGTAGATGGTCCTGTCGAACCGCTCCGCGCGCGCGAGTTTCTGCGACACGTAGATGCGGAAGTGATCCGGAATCTCGACGTTGCGGCCCTTGAAGACGATCTCGGCGGTGGCGGTCGGTTCCTGCGCATCGATTGCGACGGGCGGTTGTTCCAGAATCTGATCGGAATCCACGGTTAGCCTTGACATACGTGACAACTCGTTCCTTTTCTTCACGTCACACGCGCCCTGCGTGCCGGCTTTCTACGAGACGCGCCGACGGGGTTGGAGAACGGTTCGCAAGAGTGGTCGCCGCCGCAGGCAGCCCGCCGGTGCAAGGTGTCGAATTCTCACCTCCTCCGCGTAATGCGTCTCAACCTGGAATCGCGACTGGAGACGTTGAAGGTTGTTCTCGACGTTAGCTCGTGTTCGCCTCGCGGTGCCACCAATTTGGTCGACCCGTTGCGAGTTCTTCACATCCTCTACGCAACTTCATGGCTTTCCCTGAGGTTCGCGACGGCTCAGGCGGCCGCGACGGCCAACACCCCCGCCACCCGCAGACCGGCGGCGCGCAGCATTCGGGCCGACTCGCGTGCCGTCGCCCCGGTCGTGACGATGTCGTCGACGATCACGACGTCGGTATGCGGTCGCTGGCGCCGCAGCACCACCCGGCCCGCGATGTTGTGTTCGCGGGCGGCGCTACCCAGGCCGACCGAGTCGCGGGCCAGCGCTCTCATCCGCAGCGCCTGAACCACGCCGATGTCCGGATGCCCCGCGACGGCGACCGTTGCGATGCGGGTGACGGGGTCGCCGCCGCGTCGCCGCGCTGCGAGCCGTCGGGTGGGCGCGGGCACGATGGTCAGTGGGGTGTCGACCATGCCCCAGCTCAGCAGCCGGTGCATCCCGGTGGCCAGCGCACCCGCCAGCGGCGTGACGAGGTCGCCGCGACCGTGCTCCTTGAGCGCCAGGATCGCCTGACGCCGGGCGCCCGCGTAGCGGCCGAGCGCGAACACCGGCACCCCCGGGTCGATGCGCGGGCTGATCAGGTGCGGCTCGTCGGGCCGCACAACCAGTTCCGTGGCGCAGGCGTCACACCAGCGAGTCGCCGGCGCGCCGCAGCCGCCGCATTCCAGCGGGAGAACCAGATCGAGCACGCTGCCAGTCTCGCGGGCGGGGGTGACAGGAACTGTTGGGCGCTCAGCCCGGCAACACCGGCAGCGCCCCGCCCGTCATCAAGCCCGGCACATCCGACCAGCTCTGCTGGCTTTCCGCCGCACCCGCCGAATACTGCAGCAGCCCTTGCGGAGCGGCGACGTAGACCGTCGACGGGCTGGCCGCAATGGCCGTAAGCGGAATCTGCAGACCGTGGGCCGGCGCATCGGAGTTCACCCCGTCCAGGTTCACGTACGACACCGGATGGGTGGTGTCGTTACGGGTCACCGCGATGTCGTCGCCGGTTCGCCAGTACAACGACACCACCGTGTTGCCCAGCCCGAAACCCAACCGTCGGGGGTAGGTGAGCGCGTACTGCCCGCCCGGAGTCTGTTCCACCCCGGTCAGGATCACCTCGCCACCGATCACCATGGCCGCACGCGTGCCGTCCCGGGACAACTGCAGGTCGGTGATCGGCCCGGGGAAGCGGCCGGACACCGCGCCGGAGTCCACTGGAATGCGGGCGGGTTGGCCGGACGCCGGTTCCTGAATCGCCCGCAGGACGTTGTTGCCGTCGACGACCACCCAGACCACGTCGTCCAGCGACCAGCTGGGACGCGACAAGCTGTGACCGTCGGCGGACTGAACCGCCTCACCCCCGAGATCGCCGATCCAGAGCGACTCGGCCATGTCCGGTGCACCGCGGTGCAACGTCACCACGGATGCGACCTGGCGCCCGCTGCGGGACAGCGCGGCACCGGTCTGATCACCCATCCGCCCAAATGCCCCGGGCACCAACGCCGTTCGCTGCCCGTCCAGGCCGACCAGCGACCCGTTCACCAGGGCATGCAGCCCCGCGCCCGCGCCGTCGGCCACGCCAGGGTCGGTCGCCGCAACGTCGGAGGTGGTCCACCCGTCGGCGAACCTGTCGTCCAGCGGCGCCCCGTCGGCGTTGATCACATACGGACCCCGGATGTCGGATCTGGCCAGCGTCCAAATGATCTGTGCGGCAAGCAATTGCCGGCTATGTGGATCGGTGGTGGACAGTTTCTCCAGATCGATGCGCGCACCGCCATAGCCGCGTCCGATCCCGTTCTTGCCGCCGTCGGCCCGCGTCACCGGGCCGCGCAGCCGCAGCGGCGGAGCGAGCAGGTTACGCACCGTGTGCGCCATCTCAGGCCGCGGCCCGGCCAACATCTTGGACACCAGCTCGGTGGCCAGCTGATCGTGATCGGCGACCGCCACATAACGCGGGTCGGGAACCACCGTCTTACCGGTCGGATCGGCGAAATACAGCGTGTTGCGTTTGTAGGTGGCCTGAAACTGCTGCCAGTCCAAGAAGACTCCGTTGGGCAGCCGATCGATTCGCCAGCCGCCGGACGTCTTGACCAGCTCGATGGGACCCGGATCGGGCAGCACGCCTTCGGCCGTCTCGAACACCCCCACGTCGGAGAGCGAGCCCAGGATATCCGCTCGCATGGTCGCCGAAACACGTTCGGCTGCACGGGTTTCCACGAATACCACATGGTCGATGAGCAGCGAACTACCGGCGTCGTCCCAGGCGTTGGACGCCGACTGCGTGAGGAATTGCCGCGCCGCCAGGTGCCGGTTGGCGGGATCGGCTGTGGCCTTGAGGAATTCGCGCAACAGCACGTCGGGATCCATGCCCGGGGTCGGCTTGGGCAGATTCGACGGGGCGGGGCGGTCGACGGTGCCAATGGCTTGCGGTGCCGATGAGCTGGGCACCCCGGCACAGCCCACCAACAACACCGCCAACGACAGCAGCGCCGCGAGCAGTCTGCGCATCAGCCGCTCCGCTCGGCCGGCTCGCGATTGCGCGGACGTTCTTTGCGTTCCGGCTCAAGCGGTTCCGCGACCGGCTGGGCCGGCTGAGGAACCGGCTTCATGGGCAACGGGCTGGTGGTGACTTTGTGACCGCGGATCAGCGGAAGGGTCAGCCGGAAGCAGGCGCCCTCGCCGGGTTCGCCCCACGCCTCCAGCCGTCCCTGGTGCAGTCGCGCGTCCTCGACGCTGATCGCCAGGCCCAGGCCGGTGCCGCCGGAGCGCCGCACCCGCGACGGGTCCGAGCGCCAGAACCGGCTGAACACGAGCTTTTCCTCGCCGGGCCGCAGCCCAACGCCGTAGTCGCGGACGGTCACCGCGACGGTGTCCTCGTCGGCGCCCATCCGGATCCGGACCGGCTTGTGCTCGGCGTGGTCGATGGCGTTGGCGATCAGGTTGCGCAGGATGCGCTCCACCCGGCGCGGATCAACCTCGGCGATCACTCCCTCGCCGGGCATGTCCACCCGCAGCTCGATGCCGGCGTCTTCGGCCAGGTGACCCACGTTGCTCAGCGCGCTCTGCACCGTCGTGCGCAAATCGACTGCCTCAACCGACAATTCGGCCACACCGGCGTCGTGGCGCGAGATCTCCAGCAGGTCGCTCAGCAGCGACTCGAAGCGGTCCAGCTCGTTGACCATCAGCTCGGTCGAGCGCTGCAGCGCGGGGTCGAGCTCGGAACTGTGGTCGTAGATCAAGTCCGCGGCCATCCGCACGGTGGTCAGCGGCGTGCGAAGTTCGTGGCTGACATCGGAGGTGAACCGGCGCTGCAGGTTACCGAACTCCTCGAGCTGGGTGATCTGGCGCGACAAGCTCTCGGCCATGTCGTTGAACGACACCGCCAGCCGGGCCATGTCGTCCTCGCCGCGCACCGGCATCCGCTCGGACAGGTGGCCCTCGGCGAAGCGTTCGGCGATCCGGGACGCCGACCGCACCGGGACGACAACCTGCCGGGATACCAGCAATGCGATCCCGGCCAGCAGCACGAGCAGCACCGCGCCACCGGTGATCATCGTGCCGCGCACCAGCGTGATGGTGGCCTGCTCGTTCTTCAGCGGGAAGATCAGGTACAGCTCCAGGTTGGCCACCTGCGACGAGGTCGGGGTGCCGACGATGAGCGCCGGACCGGAGAAGCCGTCGGTATGCACGGTGCCGTATTGGTAGGCGGCCTGGCCGGCTTTGACGAAGCCGCGCAAGGCATTTGGCACCTGGTCGACGGGCCCGGCCGTGGTCGCGGCGCGCGGGCCGTCGCCCGGCACCATCAGCGCGGCGTCGAACGCGCCGGCAAGACCGGCACCCGAGGCCGTGTCGGTTTTCGAGGTCAATGTGTTGCGGGCCAGCTGGAGACTGCTGTCCAGCGAGCGCGTTTCCTCACCGTTGACGATCCCCCCGACGGTGGTGCGCGCCCGGTCGATCTGCTCGATGGCCGCCTTGACCTTGACGTCAAGCACGCGATTGGTGACCTGGCTGGTCAGCACGAAGCCGAGCGCCAAGATTACTGCCAAGGACAATCCGAGAGTGAGCGCCACGACGCGCAGTTGGAGCGAGCGGCGCCAGAGAACGCTTAGGGTGCGACTCAGCGCTCCCATGCCCCGTGGCAAGGGGCCCGAGC
This sequence comes from Mycobacterium numidiamassiliense, assembly GCF_900157365.1. Taxonomy (GTDB): domain Bacteria; phylum Actinomycetota; class Actinomycetes; order Mycobacteriales; family Mycobacteriaceae; genus Mycobacterium; species Mycobacterium numidiamassiliense. The sequence continues at coordinate 602,130 of NZ_FUEZ01000003.1, forward strand.
GCCCCCAGCGACTTCGACTGCGTCGCCGCGGGCTCCAGATCACGGAGGTCCGGCCTTGTATCCCACTCCTCGAACGGTCAAAACCACGGTCGGGTTCTCAGGGTCTTTCTCGACCTTGGCCCGCAGACGCTGGACGTGCACATTCACCAAGCGCGTATCCGCTGGGTGACGGTATCCCCACACCTGTTCGAGCAGCACATCTCGAGTAAACACCTGGCGTGGTTTGCGTGCCAGCGCGACCAGAAGGTCGAACTCCAGCGGTGTCAGGGAGATCTGCTCGCCGTTGCGGGTGACCTTGTGCGCCGGGACGTCGATCTCGACGTCGGCGATGGACAACATCTCGGCGGGCTCGTCGTCATTGCGCCGCAGGCGCGCGCGCACCCGCGCGACCAGCTCCTTCGGCTTGAACGGCTTCATGATGTAGTCGTCGGCGCCCGACTCCAGGCCCAGCACCACGTCAACGGTGTCGGTCTTGGCGGTCAGCATCACGATGGGAACGCCGGAGTCCGACCGCAGCACCCGGCAGACATCGATGCCATTCATGCCGGGCAGCATCAGGTCCAGGAGCACCAAGTCGGGCCGCAGTTCGCGCACCGCGGTCAGGGCCTGCGTGCCGTCACCGATCACCGCGGTGTCGAAGCCCTCCCCACGAAGAACGATGGTCAGCATCTCCGCGAGCGACGCATCGTCGTCCACGACCAAAATTCTTTGCCTCATGAGGACCATGGTGTCACCAGATCGGGACAAAACCGGCGCACCACACGGGCGTTTCTTACTCGATAGGGCCAAATCGTGACAAATTTGTGCTATTCGCGGCCTATTCGCGGCCTATTCGGAGGTCAAAATGGCGGCTAGGCGGCCGGGATCGACGTCCGCGTCGACCACCAACCATTGCCCGCCCCAGCCCGCGGCGGCAAGCTCCGCGTACACCGCGCCGGTGCGCTGCTGCAGTCCGTCATCGCGTTCGTAGCTGTCCCGCGCCCGCCCCGGCTCGGTCTCGGCGCGGTCGCGGGCCCGCTGCCCGGCGAGCTCGGCCGTCACGTTCAGCAGTATCTGCCAGTCCGGTGCGGGCACCCCCAGCCGCTGGAATTCCAGGGCCCGCCCCCAGCCAGCTGCCTCCCCCGCCGCACCCTGGTGCAGGCGGGCGGCGCTGTAGGCCGCGTTGGAGGCGACATAGCGATCGAGAATCACGACGTCGTGGTCGCGGGTGAGCCGCGCGATGTCCCCGACGGCCGCGGCCCGGTCGAGCGCGAAGAGCATCGCCATCGCGTACACCGACGACGACAGATCCCCGTGCTCGCCGTGCAGCGCCTCGGCCGCGACGTCGGCGGTCACTGATTGCCCGTAGCGCGGGAAGGCCAGCGTGACCACCGACTTCCCGGCGGCTTCGAAGGCCTTGCGCAGGCCCTCGGACAACGTGCGCTTACCGGCGCCGTCGACGCCTTCGATCGCGATCAGCACGGCGCCAGCCTATCGAGCCCGCGCCGCGCTCGGCACGCATGTGGGGGATCAGTAGCGGTAGTGGTCCGGCTTGTACGGGCCCTCGACGTCGATGCCGAGGTATTCGGCCTGCTCCTTGGTCAGCTTGGTGAGCGTGCCCCCCAGCGCCTCGACGTGGATGCGGGCCACCTTCTCGTCGAGGTGCTTGGGCAGCCGGTACACCTCGTTGTCGTACTCGTCGTTTTTGGTCCACAGCTCGATCTGGGCGATGGTCTGGTTCGCGAAGCTGTTGCTCATCACGAAGGAGGGGTGCCCGGTGGCGTTACCCAGGTTCAGCAGCCGGCCCTCGGACAGCACGATGATCGACTTGCCGGTATCGCCGAAGGTCCACAGGTCGACCTGCGGCTTGATGTTGAGCTTTGTCGCGCCGGAGCGCTCCAGCGCGGCCATGTCGATCTCGTTGTCGAAGTGGCCGATGTTGCCCAGGATGGCGTGGTCCTTCATCGCCTTCATGTGCTCGAGCGAGATGATGTCCTTGTTGCCGGTCGAGGTCACGACGATGTCCGCGTCGGCGATGGCCTGCTCGACCGTCACGACGTCGAAGCCCTCCATCAGCGCCTGCAGCGCGTTGATCGGGTCGATCTCGGTGACGACGACCCGGGCCCCCTGGCCCTTCACCGCCTCCGCGCAGCCCTTGCCGACGTCGCCGTAGCCGCAGATCAGGACCTTCTTGCCGCCGATCAGCGCGTCGGTGCCGCGGTTGATGCCGTCGATCAGCGAGTGCCGGGTGCCGTACTTGTTGTCGAACTTCGACTTGGTGACCGAGTCGTTGACGTTGATCGCCGGGAAGGCCAGGTCGCCGGCCGCGGCGAACTGGTAGAGCCGCAGCACGCCGGTGGTGGTCTCCTCGGTGACGCCCTTGACCGACTCGGAGATCTTGGTCCACTTGGTCTTGTCGGTCTCGAAGCGGGTGCGCAGAACGCTCAGGAAGACTTTCCACTCCGCGGAGTCGTCGTCCTCGGCGGGCGGCACCACACCGGCCTTCTCGTACTGCGCGCCGCGCAGCACCATCATGGTGGCGTCACCGCCGTCGTCGAGGATCATGTTGGCCGGTTCGCCGGGCCAGGTCAGCATCTGCTCGGCCGCCCACCAGTACTCCTCGAGCGTCTCGCCCTTCCAGGCGAACACCGGGACACCCTGCGGCTTTTCCGGCGTGCCGTGCTTGCCGACAACGACGGCCGCGGCCGCGTGGTCCTGGGTGGAGAAGATGTTGCAGGACGCCCAGCGGACCTCGGCGCCCAGTGAGGTCAGGGTCTCGATCAGCACCGCGGTCTGCACGGTCATGTGCAGCGAACCCGAAATGCGGGCGCCCTTCAGCGGTTGCACTTCGGCGTACTCGCGGCGCAGCGACATCAGGCCGGGCATCTCGTACTCGGCGAGGTCGAGTTCCTTGCGGCCGAATTCCGCCAGCGACAGGTCGGCGACCTTGAAGTCGATGCCGTTAACAACGTCGGGGGTCAGCGCCTTTTCGGTCGTGGTCATGGCGTGTATCAATCCTCTTCGGCTCATGGGGGCTCAAATTGAGCGGGCTACCCAGCTTTAGTTAGCTTGGGTACGCTCTTCCGCCACTGTAGTAGGCGGCCTTAAGCTCGCCAGGTCAGGGGACGTTGATGACGCCGTGACGCTCCGCGAAGGGCGTCATCAGCCGGGCCAGATCCCGCGCGACGTCGTGATCGGCTTCCGGCGGCATCGATACGTAACTCAGCGCCAGCCGCACGATGGCGCGCGCCAGCACTCCGGCGTCCTCGTCGCTGGTGGCCACCCAGGTGGAGGTCAATGCCAAGCTCAGCCGGGCCGAGGCGCGGGTGATGATGGGCGCGCTGTCGGTGGTGATGAGCTGCAGCAGGTCGGGCTTGGCGACGCCGCTGAGCAGCGAGATCACCAGCGGGTCCGACGCCGACTGGGCGAAAAAAGACCGAAAGCCCGCCAGGAAGGCTTCAAAGAAGTTGCCGACGTTGGCGTCCAATGCGGCGTGGATCGCGTCCACCAGGCGGTCGGCCAGGCGCAGGGCGTAACCCTGTGCCAGACCTTGCCGTGAGCCGAACTCGTTGTAGATGGTCTGCCGGCTGATGCCTGCCGCGCGGGCCACGTCGGACAACGTGATGGCGGACCAATCCCGAGTCAGCAGCAGCTCGCGCATCGCGTCCAGCACCGAGTCGCGGAGCAGGACCCGCGACGCCTCGGCATAAGGAATCCGCTCCACAGGCGCGAGAATAGCCGCTTTCGCCACGTTATCGGTGCTGATCACGACCGTGCGATCTCCACCATGTCGAAGTCGGATTTCGCCGCGCCGCAGTCCGGGCAGCTCCAGTCGTCGGGGATGTCGTCCCACCGGGTGCCGGGGTCGATGCCGTCTTCCGGCCAGCCCTTGGCCTCGTCGTATTCGAAGCCGCACTGCACGCATTGGAAGAGCTTGAAGTCATTCATCGGTTCGCTCCTAGGATTTCGAAATCGAGTTTCTCGCGCACCGAGCAGTCCGGGCAGCACCAGTCCTCGGGAATCTGGGCCCACCGCGTCCCGGCCGGAAAGCCTTCTCTGGCATCGCCTTTGGCTTCGTCGTAGACGTAGTCGCAGACCGGGCAGTGGTAGGCGGCCATCACCGTTCGGCTCCGTAGCGGGCCAGCATCTTGCTGCGCAGCCGTGGCTGCAGGTTGACCCGGGTGATGTCGCCGTCGTAGTGGGCGAGCACGCGGTGGTCCATCACCTTGCGCCACAGCGGCGGGAAGTAGGTCAGCGAGATCATCGACGCGTATCCACTCGGCAGGTTGGGCGCGCCTTCCATGCTGCGCAGCGTCTGATACCGCCGGGTGGGGTTGGCGTGGTGATCACTGTGTCGCTGCAGGTGGTAGAGGAACAGGTTGGTCACTACGTGATCGGAGTTCCAGCTGTGCACCGGCGTGCAGCGCTCGTAGCGGCCGTTGGCGTTCTGCTGCCTCAGCAGCCCGTAGTGCTCCAGGTAGTTGACGGCCTCCAAGAGCGAGAAGCCGAAGACGGCCTGGATGATGACGAACGGGATCAGGGCCGGCCCGAACACCGCGATCAGCACACCCCAGAACACCGCCGATATCAGCCAGGCGTTGAGCACGTCGTTGGACAGATATGTCTTGGGGTTCCACGGGCTGGTGCCCTGCCTGCGGATGCGCTGTGCCTCCAGCCGCAGTGACGAGCGCAGGCTGCCAAACACGCTGCGCGGCAAGAACTCCCAGAAGGTCTCACCGAACCGCGACGACGCCGGGTCCTCCGGGGTGGCGACGCGGACGTGATGGCCGCGGTTGTGCTCGATGTAGAAGTGCCCGTAGCAGGTCTGCGCCAGGGTGATCTTGGACAGCCACCGCTCCAGCGCATCCTTCTTGTGCCCCATCTCGTGCGCGGTGTTGATGCCGACGCCGCCGAGCACGCCGACCGACAGCGCCAGGCCGAGCTTTCCCGCCCAGCCCAGGCCGCCCTCGAAGCCGAGCCAGTTCAGGTTCGAGGCGGTGAACAGGTAGGCGCCCAAGATCACGCTCAGGTACTGGAACGGAATGTAGATGTAGGTGCAGTACCGGTAGTACTTGTCGTTTTCCAGCCGCTCCATCACCTCGTCCGGCGGGTTCTGCCCGTCGGGCCCGAATCGCAGGTCGAGAATCGGCAGCAGGACGTAGAGCAGGATCGGCCCGATCCACAGCGGCACCTGCGCAGCGGCGTGCCAGCCCAGCTGGTTCATCCCCCAGATCAACGGCAGCATCACGAACAGCGCGGTCGGGGCGATCAGCCCCATCAGCCAGAGGCGACGTTTCTTGTCTCGCCAAGCGGCGGGAGCAACGACTTCTTCACCGACAACGGCAGGTCTGAATGTGGTCATGCTTTGGACAATATCGAGCTTTGCGTCTCCTGTCTAGACAAAAGATGTACTTTTGTAAAGTTGCTGGTTTAGATCGTCCGGCTCGCGTCCCGTTGGCCCTGCTTCGAGTGCCGGTAGCCGTAGCCGAGGTAGATCAGGGTCCCGACCACGATCCAGACGGCGAATCGCACCCAGGTCAGCGCGGTGAGGTTGATCATCAACCACACACAGGCGGCGATCGAGGCGATCGGAAGCGCAGGCACCCACGGGGCGCGGAACCCACGCGGCAGGTCCGGACGGGTCCGTCGCAACACGATGACTCCGGCGGACACCAGGACGAAGGCGAACAGCGTTCCCACGTTGACCATTTCCTCGAGCTTGTTGATCGGGAACACCGCGGCGGTCGCGGCCACCACCGCCGCCACCAGCACGGTGATCCGGATCGGCGTGCCGCGGGCGCCGGTCTTGGCCAGCTGCCGCGGCAACAACCCGTCGCGCGCCATCGCGAACAGCACCCGGCACTGCCCGAGCATCAGCACCATCACCACGGTGGTCAGCCCGGCCAGCGCCCCGATCGCAATGACCTGGCTGGCCCAATGGATCCCGTTCGCGGCGAACGCCGTGGCCAGGTTCGCCGGCTTCCCGCCGGGGAGGGTCTTGAGCTGGGTGTAGGACACCATTCCGGACAGCACCACCGAGACCGCGACGTACAGGACGGTCACGATGGCCAACGACACCAGAATCCCCTTCGGAACGTCGCGCTGCGGTTGCTTGGTCTCCTCCGCCATGGTCGCCACGATGTCGAACCCGATGAAAGCGAAGAACACGATCGACGCGCCCGCCAGGACGCCGTACCAGCCGTAGCTGCTGCTGTGCGCCCCGGTCAGCAGCGACAGCACCGACTGGTTGAGGCCGGATACGCCACGACCCACCTCGGGCTTCGGGATGAACGGCGAGTAGTTGGCGCGTTTGATGTAGAACGCCCCTACCACCACGACCAGAATCACCACCGACACCTTGATGCCGGTGATCACCGCGGAAAATCTCGACGACACCTTGGTGCCGAAGGCGATCAGCGTGGACACCACCCAGACGATCAGCAGCGCGCCCCAGTCGAAGTCGATCGGTCCCAATTTCGTTGTCCCCCCGGCGAATCCGAAGACCGTGCCGAGGTAGCTCGACCAGCCCTTGGACACCACGGCCGCACCGATCGCCAACTCGAGCAGCAGGTTCCAGCCGATGATCCAGGCCAGGAATTCGCCGAACGTCGCGTAGGAGAAGGTGTAGGCACTGCCCGCGACCGGCAGCGTCGAGGCGAATTCCGCGTAACACAGCGCGGCCAGCGCGCAGGTGACCGCGGCGATCACGAACGAGATCCAGATCGCGGGACCCGTGATATCGCCGGTGGTCGACGCGGTCACCGTGAAGATGCCGGCACCGATCACCACCGCGACACCGAACACCACAAGGTCCCACCAGGCCAAATCCTTGCGCAGCCGGGTCTCCGGCTCATCGGTGTCGTCGATGGACTGTTCAACAGATTTCGTGCGCCATCGATTGGCCATCCCCAGCCCCTTCATGAACCGTTTGGCAGCCCGTTGGACCGCACAGTACTGGGTACTCTGCGCGCATGCCTGGCAAGGAAAACTCTCGTCGCCATGCCGTTGTCATCGGCGCCAGCATCGCCGGCTTGTGTGCCGCTCGGGTGCTTTCGGACAGCTATTCGCAGGTCAGCGTGTACGAGCGCGACGAGTTGCCCGGCACCGCGGCGAACCGTGCGACGGTCCCCCAGGACCGGCACCTGCACATGCTGATGGCCCGCGGAGCCATGGAATTCGAGGAGCTCTTTCCCGGCCTGCTCAAGGACATGGTGGCCGCGGGCGTGCCGATCCTGGAGAATCGGCCGGACTGCATCCACCTCGGCGCCGCGGGCCATGTGCTGGGGACCGGACAGACCCTGCGCGACGAGTTCACCGCGTACGTGCCCAGTCGGCCGCATTTGGAGTGGCAGATCCGCAAACGCGTGCAGGCCATCGGCAACGTCGCGATCCAGCGGCGCAGCGTCGCCGAACCGGCTTTCGACCCGCTGCGGCGGCGGGTGACCGGTGTGTTGCTGGATCCCGCCGACCCGCCCGGTGACCCGGAGTTCGTCTCCGCCGATTTCATTGTCGACGCGGCGGGTCGCGGCACCCGGCTCCCGGTCTGGTTGACGCAGTGGGGATATCCGCGCCCGACCGAACAAACCCTGGACATCGGCATCAACTACGCCACGCACTACTTCCGCATCCCCGACGGCCTGATCCAGGAGAGGGTGGTCGTCGCGGGCGCCTCGCACGACCAGTCGCTGGGGCTGGGCATGCTGTGTTACGAGGACGGCACCTGGGTGCTGACCACCTTCGGAGTGGCCGACGCCAAGCCGCCGACGACCTTTGGCGACATGGTCGCGCTCGCCGACCAGCTCCTGCCGTCGCATTTCGCCGACGCGCTGGCGCAGGCCGAGCCCGTCGGCGAACCGGCCTTCCACGCGTTCCCCGCCAGTAAGTGGCGCCGCTACGACAAGCTAGACAGCTTCCCGGCCGGGATCCTGCCGCTCGGTGACGCGGTGGTCAGCTTCAACCCCACGTTCGGCCAAGGCATGACGATGACGGCGCTACAGGCCGGTCATCTGCGGCGCGCGCTGCGGTCCGGCGCCGACGACGTGGTCGCCGAGGTCAACCGCGCCACCGCCAAGACCACTTTTCCGGTGTGGACGATGAACGCCATCGGCGACACCAGCTTCCATCACGCTCGCACTGAGCAGATGCCCTGGTGGTGGCGACCGTCCGGGGCGTTGTTCGACCAATTCCTCGGGGCCGCTGAATCCGAATCGGTGCTGGCCGAATGGTTTCTGCGGCGCTTCTCACTGCTGGACAGCCTGTATATGGTCCCGCCGCCGCGCATCATCGGCCGCGCCATCGCGCACAACATGCGGATGTGGCTGCGCCAACGCCGGGAGCGCCGCGGGGCCGCGGTCACAGCCCTACGGTCGCCCTGAACAGCTTGACGGGCTCACGCGCGAGGAGCCGGATCGGGCCGTCGTCGGCGGGCACCCACGCGGCCATGCCGTGCTCGAGCGTCAGCGACCCGGATTTGCCGTGCACCGTCGTCGAACCCTCGGTGCACAACAAGATCTGCGGCCCCTCATGACTCGACGGCGCGTCGACCTCATGCCCGAGATGCTCTCCGTCGATGGTCAGCACCGCGACCGCGAATTCGTCGGCCGGGGTCTCGTAGATGAGGCCGAGCCCCTCGTGGCGAACCGGCGACCGCAGTTGGGATTCCGCGGTGGGCGCGAAGTCCAGCACCCGCAACAGCTCGGGCACATCGACGTGCTTGGGCGTCAGGCCGCCACGTAATACGTTGTCGGAGTTGGCCATAACCTCAACCGCGAAACCACGCAGATAGGTGTGCAGGTTGCCAGCCGGCAGGAATATCGCCTCGCCTGGAGCCAAGGTGATTCGGTTGAGCAACAACGCCGCCAGCACACCGGCGTCGCCGGGATAGCGCTCGCCGAGCTCCAGTACTGTCTTGGCCTCCGCCACGAATTCCGTTGCGCCGGAACTGACGTACTGGATGGCGCCGTCGATCACGGCGGACACCAGCACGTCGATGTCGGGTTGCGGGGCGGTGATCCAGGTGGTGAACAGCGCACGCAGCCCGTCGGCGTCGGACTGGTCGCTGAGCAGTTCGATGAAGGGGTCGAGGTCCGAAACCGCCAGCGCCCGAAGCAATTCCGTGGTGCGCGACGCCTGACGAAATCCGGCCAACGCCTCGAAAGTCTGCAGTGCCACCAGCAATTCGGGCTTGTGCGACGTGTCGCGGTAGTTGCGCACCGGCGAGTTGACCGGAATGCCCAGCTTCTCCTCGCGCAGGTAGCCCTCGACGGCCTGGGCGGCACTGGGGTGGGCCTGCAGCGACAGTGGCTCGTCGGCGGCCAGCACCTTGACCAGGAACGGCAGCACATCGCCGAACCGGGCGCGCGACACCGAGCCGAGCTGGCCCTCCGGGTCGTCGGTCACTGCCTGCAGCAGTGAGGTTTCGCCGTGCTCGGTTTCCAGCCAGGCGGGGTCTGCCGGGTGTGCGCCGAACCAGAGTTCGGCCTCGGGGTGGGCGGCCGGCACCGGACGCCCGGTGAATTCGGCGATTGTGGTACGCGATCCCCAGGCGTAGGTCCGCAAGGCTCCGCGAAGCAGTTCCACTTGACTATCTATCCCCGCACCAGTCGCAAGTAAACGGCGGCCATCTCCAGCCGAACGGCCAATACTGCCAGTTGCTGTTCGGCGGGCGCCGCACCGGTCGGCGTGCGCGGCGCGGTAGAGCCGTCGCCGGGTGCGGTGAGCGCGTCCGGTACATCCTCGGCGGTGACGAGATAAACGTCGTCCAGCCCGGCCACCCGCGCGGCCGCGACCGTGCGGTCGCCGGTCAGGGTGAGCGCCAGCACCCGCAGCCGGTCGGGCAGCGGCCCGTCGATCTCCTCGTCGTGAAAGAGAGGATCGACCGACGATGAGCCGAACCCGGACGGCGAGCGCAGCGCCACCACCGCATCCGCCAGCCCGGTGGCGGCCACCACCTGATGGGCGATCCGCAACAGGATCGAACTGCCGTGCCGCGCCACCGCCAGCGTCGCGGCGCAGTCGCCGGTGAGCGCCACCCGGTGGTCGGACAGGCGTTCGGCAATCGACTTGGCCGGGTTGGTGAACAGGTCGCGGCCGGCGCTGTTGCGCAGCGCCTCTTCGTCCAGCTCGTCGGCCAGCGCCGCCAGGTCGATACTCAGCCTCGGGTCCACGGCCGCCACGATGGCCAGGCCGGCGGCCAGGTAGCGGCACAACCCGAAGTCGTCGGGGACCCACAGTCGCGGCGCCAGCACCGCGACACGTCCGGCCGTGGTGTCACGCAGCGGTCCCTCGAACGGCGCGACGACGACGACCCGTGCGCCGCGGCGCACCCCGGTCGCGGCGGCTCCGACGACGGCGGGATCGCCCGGGTCGTCGGCCGCGACGATCACCACGTCGAGCGGACCCACCCACGGCGGCGCCTCGCTGACCACCGCGATCGGCGCCGACGCCGAGCTGCCCAGGGTCGCGGCCAGCATGGCCCCGGCCGTCTCGGCGGTCCCCCGGCCCGCCACCCAGATCACGCTGCGGGCGCGGCCATCGGTGCGCACCGAATCCAGTGCGCCCTCGTCGACGGCGGCGGCGATGGCGCGCACCTGCGCCCCGGCCGACGACGCGGCCCGCAGCAGGCCGTCGCGATCGGCGGCGAGCAGGCCGTCGGTGTCTTCCAGGTCGATCGCCCGGGTGGTGTTCACGAAACGGCCCCTTCGGGCGTTGCCGCAGCGGAGATCTCGGCACTGACCTGGGCCACCACCGCGTCCACGTCCTCGGTGGTGCGCCCCTCGGCGTTGAGCCGCAGCAGCGGCTCGGTGTTGGAGCTGCGCAGGTTGAACCAGCTGCCATCGCCCAAATCGACCGTGACGCCGTCCAGGTGATCGATGGAGTGGATGCGGCTGCCGAACGACTTCAGCACCGCGTCCACACACTCCGAGGCGTCAGCCACCGTGAAGTTGATCTCGCCGGACGATTCGTAGCGTTGGTAGTCCGCGGTCAGCTCAGACAGCGGCCGCTCCTGCTCGCCGAGCGCGGCCAGGACATGCAGGGCGGCCAGCATGCCGGAATCGGCTCCCCAGAAGTCGCGGAAGTAATAGTGCGCGGAATGTTCGCCACCGAAGATCGCACCGGTGTCGGCCATCAGCGCCTTGATATAGGAGTGCCCGACCCGCGAGCGCAGCGGCGTACCGCCGCGCTCGACAACCAGTTCGGGCACCGCCCGAGACGTGATCACGTTGTAGATGACGGTGGCGCCGATTTCGCGGCCGAGTTCGCGAGCCGCCACCAGGCTGGTGACCGTCGACGGCGAGACCGGCAATCCGCGTTCGTCGACCACGAAGCACCGGTCGGCGTCACCGTCGAAAGCCAGGCCGATATCGGCGCCGGTCTCGAGCACAAAGGCTTGCAGATCCACGAGGTTTTCCGGGTCCAGCGGGTTGGCCTCGTGATTGGGAAACGAGCCGTCGAGCTCGAAGTACAACGGCAATAACGTGACCGCGCCGATGGGACCGAGCACGGCAGGCGCGGTGTGACCGGCCATGCCGTTGCCCGCGTCGACGGCAACCCGCAGCGGACGCAGTCCGGAGGTCGACACCAGCGACCGCAGGAACTCGCCGTAGTCGCCCAGCACGTCGCGGTCGCTGACGCTGCCCGCCGGCCCGTCATACGAAGCGACCCCGGCGATCAGGTCGTCGCTGATCACCTTCAGCCCCGTGTCGGCGCCGACGGGTTTGGCCCCGGCCCGGCACAACTTGATGCCGTTGTAGGCCGCGGGGTTGTGGCTTGCGGTGAACATCGCGCCCGGGCAGTCCAGCAGCCCCGCGGCGAAGTACAGCTGATCGGTGGACGCCAGCCCGATGCGCACCACGTCGAGGCCCTGAGCGGTCACCCCGGCCGCGAAGGCGGCGGCGAGCGTCGGCGAACTGTCCCGCATGTCGTAGCCGATCACCACCGATCGCGCACCCTCGGCGCGCATCAGCTTCGCGAAGGCGGCCCCGACGTCGGCGACGAACGACTCGTCGATCTCGTCGCCAACCAGCCCACGCACGTCATACGCCTTGATGACTCGGTGGACGGCCTCGGCGGACCGGGACATGCTGGATACTCCTGACGCCATGGATTCTTGCCTCTCCGACGTCAGCCTATCGGCCCGGTGGATCCAGGGAGCCAGACAGTTTGCCCAACCGGGCCCGGCCGCTACTCAGCCGCTACTCGGAGGGATCGGGCAGCACCCGAAGATGCCCGCGGCGGCGTCCGGACCGTTGCGCCGGGGGCGGCGCAAACAGCTCGCTGCTCGGCGCCGTCGCGTGCGGCCCGGTGTGGTGGATGTGCGGGTCAGCAAACCCGTTCAGCGGGGTGCCCGTTCCGCCGCGATACGGCACGCCGCCGCCATTGCCCGAGCCGCCCTCGCGCACGGCGTCGGCCAGCGCGACCAGGTCGTCTTCATCGGGATTGGTCGGCTCAGAATTCAGGGGGCCGGCGTGGCGCACGAGTTCCCACCCGCGCGGTGCGGTGATTCGGCCGGCGTGGTTGACACAAAGGTCCCACGAATGCGGCTCCCGCACCGTGGCGAGTGGACCTACGACTGCCGTCGAGTCCGAGTAGACGAACGTCAAGGTCGCTACGGCGTAATGCGGACACCCGGGCCGGCAGCAGCGACGGGGAACGTTCACGAGCGAAAGGTTATCTTGCGGAAACGCCGCCGAAGCGCCGGACACGCGCAACCGATCATCCCACGATGTTCAACCGTTACCATCGGCGCGTGGCCGATTCGCGCAGCTCCCCGGGCAGCGGCTGGCCCGGTGGCCAGTCCGGTGGCCGCTCGGCGTCGCACCGCGCGGCCCGGCGCGGCCGCGACATGCGCGGCCCGTTGTTGCCTCCGACGGTTCCGGGATGGCGCAGCCGGGCCGAGCGCTTCGACATGGCGGTGCTCGAGGCCTACGAACCCATCGAGCGGCGCTGGCAAAGCCGGGTCTCCGAACTCGACGTGGCGGTCGACGAGATCCCCCGCATCGCCGCCAAGGACCCCGACAGTGTGCAGTGGCCCCCGGAGGTCGTCGCCGACGGTCCCATCGCGCTGGCCCGTTTGATGCCGGCCGGCGTGGACGTCCGCGGAAACGCCACTCGGGCCCGAATTGTGTTGTTCCGCAAGCCCATCGAGCGACGGGCGAAAGACACAGTCGAACTCGGCGAGTTGTTGCACGAGATCCTGGTGGCTCAGGTCGCCATCTACCTGGACGTCGAGCCCTCGGTCATCGACCCGACGATCGACGACGAATAGCCCAAGACGGGCTTGGCAGATCAGATGATGCCGCGTTTGAGGCGACGGCGTTCCCGTTCGGAAAGCCCGCCCCAAATGCCGAAGCGCTCGTCGTGCGCCAAGGCGTAGTCGAGGCACTCATGACGTACCTCGCAGCCCAGGCAGATCTTCTTGGCCTCGCGAGTGGACCCGCCCTTCTCCGGGAAGAAGGCCTCGGGATCCGTTTGCGCGCAGAGCGCACGGTCCTGCCATTGGTCGGGAGTGACCTCGACCTCAGGTAACGGTTCGGGTTCGAATGCGACTGGCGCATCAGGAACCACCGTCAAGTGCGGCCGGGCAATTGGCGCCGGCGCGGAACCAATAATGGTGTGCGGTGTGCTTGTCATAACGCCCCGAAGGTGCTCATAAGACATGCTTCGTCCGCCTCCTCAGCTTGAGTTTGAGAGAGTGAGTACTGCCCACTGTTCTGATGTAACCGACAATTCGAACAAGTGATCGAATCTCGGTCTGCGACACCGGAACCGGCCGGCTAACCGGGAAATGACACTGATGTGATTAGACACGGGTTGACCAGCCGGGTCAAGCGCTATGGGGCATTTCCATATCATCTCGTGACCATTTTTCGGCGTTTCCGTTGTAACGGGCTTTCGGCGTGTCGATCACAGCTCCGCAAATCTCCTCACTTCCGTGGTCAAAAAGGGCCCCGCAGTTGCAGTGTCGTGGGCCGGTACTGTCAGGCGATGTGAAGGTCACCGTTTTGGTCGGTGGGGTCGGCGGCGCCCGCTTCCTGCTGGGGGTCCAGGAGTTGTTCGGCCTCGGGCAGTTCAACGCCCGGACAGATGCAGACGCCGATCATCAGCTGACTGCCGTCGTCAACATTGGCGACGATGCGTGGATCCACGGGCTACGCGTCTGCCCGGATTTGGACACCTGCATGTATACCTTAGGTGGAGGAGTCGATCCAGAACGGGGTTGGGGCCACCGCGACGAAACCTGGCATGCCAAAGAAGAATTGGCGCGCTACGGCGTACAACCCGACTGGTTCCAGCTCGGCGACCGCGACCTCGGCACCCACCTGGTGCGCACCCAGATGCTGCACGCGGGCTACCCGCTGTCGCAGATCACCACCGCGCTGTGTGACCGTTGGCAACCGGGCGCACGGTTGGTGCCGGCCAGCGACGACCGCTGCGAAACACATGTGGTGATCACCGATCCGGCCGACGACAGCCGTCGGGCGATCCACTTCCAGGAGTGGTGGGTGCGCTACCGGGCCCAGGTGCCGACGCACAGCTTCGCCTTCGTCGGTGCCGAAAAGGCCAGCGCGGCAACCGAAGCCGTTGCGGCCATCGCCGACGCCGATGTCATCTTCCTGGCACCGTCCAACCCGATCGTCAGCGTCGGCGCCATCCTGGCCGTGCCCGGCATTCGCGGCGCGCTGCGCTCGGCGGATGCGCCGGTCATCGGCTACTCACCGATCATCGGTGGAAAGCCGTTGCGTGGCATGGCCGATGAATGCCTCAAGGTGGTGGGCGTCGAGTCCACCGCCGAGGCGGTCGGCAGGCATTTCGGAGCGCGGCGGGGCACCGGGATATTGGATGGCTGGCTGGTGCACGAGGGCGATCACGCCGACATCGACGGGGTGGCGGTGCGCTCGGTCCCGCTGTTGATGACCGACCCGAAGGCGACGGCCGAAATGGTGCGTGCCGGTCTGGAGATTGCGGGCGTGACCCCGTGACTGAGCACGGCGCGGCCGCGCGGATCGAGATCCTGCCCGTCGCCGGGCTTCCCGAATTCCGGCCCGGCGACGATCTGGGAGCCGCCCTTGCCGCGGCGTTGCCCTGGCTGCGCGACGGCGACGTCGTGGTCGTCACCAGCAAGGTGGTGAGTAAATGCGAGGGCCGGCTGGTGGCGGCGCCGGAGGATCCCGAGGAACGCGACGAGCTGCGCCGCAAGCTGGTCGACGACGAGGCGGTGCGGGTGCTGGCCCGCAAGGGCCGGACCTTGATCACCGAGAACCGGATCGGGCTGGTGCAGGCCGCCGCCGGTGTCGACGGCTCCAACGTCGGCCGGACCGAATTGGCGCTGCTGCCCGTCGATCCTGACGGCAGCGCTGCGGCGTTGCGCACCGCGCTGCGCGAGCGCCTCGGCGTCGAGGTCGCCGTCGTCATCACCGACACCATGGGCCGGGCCTGGCGCAACGGCCAGATCGATGCCGCGGTCGGCTCGGCCGGTCTTGCTGTGCTGCATGGCTATTCGGGTGCCATCGACGCGCACGGCAACGAGTTGGTGGTCACCGAGATCGCGGTCGCCGACGAGGTCGCCGCGGCCGCCGATCTGGTCAAGGGCAAACTCACCGCGATGCCGGTGGCCGTGGTGCGCGGGCTTGCCGTCGTCGACGACGGCACGACGGCCCGGCAACTTCTGCGCCCGGGCACCGAGGACCTGT
This sequence comes from Mycobacterium numidiamassiliense, assembly GCF_900157365.1. Classification (GTDB taxonomy): domain Bacteria; phylum Actinomycetota; class Actinomycetes; order Mycobacteriales; family Mycobacteriaceae; genus Mycobacterium; species Mycobacterium numidiamassiliense. Next base: position 617,801 of record NZ_FUEZ01000003.1, read on the forward strand.
TCTGGCTCGGCACCGCCGAGGCCATCGAGATGGGCCGCCGCCAAGCCCAGCTGTTGCGCCGATCGGTACGCCGATTCAGCGACGAGCCGGTGGCGCCCGAGCTGATCGAGGGCGCCATCGCCGAGGCCCTCACCGCACCCGCCCCGCACCACACCCGGCCGGTGCGGTTCGTGTGGCTGCAGACGCGGGCCACCCGGACCCGGCTGCTGGATCGCATGAAAGAGCAGTGGCGTTCCGACCTCGCCGGTGACGGCCGCACGGCCGACTCGGTGGAACGCCGGGTGGCGCGCGGCCAGATCCTCTACGACGCACCCGAGGTCGTCATCCCGATGCTGGTCCTCGACGGCGCACACAGTTATCCCGACGCCGCGCGCACCGAGGCCGAGCACACCATGTTCACCGTCGCCGTCGGGGCGGCCGTTCAGGCGCTGCTGGTCGGACTGGCCGTGCGGGGCGTGGGCAGCTGCTGGATCGGCTCGACGATCTTTGCCGCCGATCTGGTCCGCGCCGAGCTCGACCTGCCGGCCGATTGGGAGCCGTTGGGCGCCATCGCCATCGGCTACGCCTCCGCAGAATCGGGCCCGCCCGGCCTCCGCGACCCCGCCGATGCCGGGGATTTGCTGATCCGCAAGTGAGCCGCCCGGCGAGGGGGATAATCAGGCCGGTGAAGACGTTCGCGGGCAAGGCTGCGGCGTCGGCGGACAAGGCGCGCGGCGGCTATTACACCCCGGCGCCGGTGGCCCGATTCCTGGCCGACTGGGTTCGCCGGGCCGGACCCCGCATCGTCGAGCCGTCCTGCGGCGACGGCCGGATCCTGCGCGAGCTGGCCGCCCTGAGTTCTCAGATCCGCGGCGTGGAGCTGGCGGCGCGCGAAGCCGACATTGCCAGGCAGTTCGCACCGGTCGACGCCGAGAACCTGTTCACCTGGCTGGGCCGTACCGAGGCCGCGTGCTGGGACGGGGTCGCGGGCAACCCGCCCTACATCCGCTTCGGCAACTGGGCAGCCGAGCAGCGCGAGCCGGCGCTGGAGCTGATGCGGCGCGCGGGGCTGCGGCCCAGCAAGTTGACCAACGCCTGGGTCCCTTTCGTCGTCGCGAGCACGATGCTGGTGCGCGACGGCGGCCGAGTGGGCCTGGTGCTGCCCGCCGAATTGCTGCAAGTCGGCTACGCCGCACAGCTGCGTGACTATCTGCTCGCCCGATTCCGCGAGATCACCCTCGTCACGTTCGAGCGGTTGGTCTTCGACGGCATCCTGCAGGAGGTCGTGTTGTTCTGCGGCGTGGTCGGTGCGGGCCCGGCGCGGATTCGCACCGTCCACCTCACCGACGCCGGCGCGCTGGCGGCCGCGGATCTCGACGTCGAGTCGGCGCCCGCGCTGCTGCACGAGAACGAGAAGTGGACCAAGTACTTCCTGGATCCCTCGTCGATCGAGCTGCTGCGCGGCCTCAAGGCATCCGGCGCCCTGACCCGGCTCGGGGCGATCGCCGACGTCGACGTCGGCATCGTGACGGGCCGCAACAGCTTCTTCACCTTCACCGACGCCCAGGCCCGCGAACTCGGGCTGCGGCAACACTGCGTCCCGCTCGTCTCGCGCAGTAATCAACTGTGCGGTCTGATCTACGACATCGACTGTCGCACAAGCGATCTCGCGGCCGGGCAGCGAACCTGGCTGCTCGACGCGCCGCCGGAGCCGACGGACCCCGCACTGCTCGCACACATCGACGCCGGTGCGGCCGCGGGAGTGCACCGCGGCTACAAGTGCTCCATCAGAAAGCCGTGGTGGAGCACGCCGTCGCTGTGGATACCAAACCTGTTTCTGCTGCGCCAGATTCACCTCGCACCCCGGCTGACCGTCAACGCGGCCGCGGCCACCAGCACCGACACCGTGCACCGAGTCCGGCTGCGCCACGACATCGATCCGAGCGCGCTGGCCGCGGTGTTCCACAACAGCGCGACGTTCGCCTTCACCGAGATCATGGGCCGCAGCTATGGTGGGGGCATCTTGGAGCTGGAACCGCGGGAAGCCGAGCAGCTGCCCATTCCCCCACCGAGGCATGCCGGCGCCGAACTCGCCTGCAACGTCGATTTGCTGTTGAAGGCCAACGAAATCGAGAAGGCCCTCGACCTCGTCGACCGTCAGGTGCTGATCGAGGGGCTGGGCTTCTCGCCCGACGTCGTGGCGCAGTGCCGGGCCGCGTGGGTAACGCTGCGCGGCCGCCGGACCAGGCGCGGATCCCGATGAGCGTCCGGGACTCGGTGCTCACGACGCTCACCGACTGGACGGCACCCGACCCGGCGCAGGACTCGTTGCGCCACGCGGTGCTGGCCTTCGTGCACGGACGCGACGACTCCTGCGCCCGCGACTGCGTGCCGGGCCACGTCACCGCCTCGGCGCTGGTGCTCGACGCCGGCGGTACCCGGGTGCTGCTGACATTGCATCGCCGGTTCCGCCGCTGGGTGCAGCTGGGCGGGCATTGCGACGACGACGACCCCGACGTCGCGGCCGCGGCCTTGCGCGAAGCCACCGAGGAGTCCGGCATTCACGGTCTGCGCCTGGCGCCCGAACTCGCTGCGGTGCACGTCCATCCGGTCACCTGCTCGCTGGGCGTGCCGACCCGTCATCTCGACATGCAATTCGTCGCGCACGCCCCGCCGGGCGCGCAGATCGCCATCAGCGACGAGTCGGAGGATCTGCGATGGTGGCCGGCCGACGCGTTGCCCGACGGCGCCGACCACGGGCTGGTCCACCTGGTCGCCCGGGCCCTCGCGATGGGCTGAGCTGGGGGCACTCCCCCGCAAGCGGGAGGTGCCCCCAGCCGCTTGCCGGGGACTTAAACGTCGGACGAGTAGCGGATGCCGCCGTCGGGAATCGAGACGCCGGGCCATACCCGCGCGCCGCGCAGCAGCTCGCAGCGCGCTCCGATGTCGGCGCCGTCGCCGATCACGCCGTCGCGAATCAGCGCCCGCGGCCCGATCCGGACACCGAACCCGATGATGGAGCGCTCGATCACGCTGCCGGCCTCGATCTTGACGCCGTCGAAGATCACCGCGCCGTCCAGCCGGACACCCGGCCCGATCTCGGCACCACGCCCGACCACGGTGCCACCGATCAACAGCGCACCGGGCGATACCGCCGCGCTGTCGTGCACCAGCTGCTCGCCGCGGTGCCCACCCAGGGCCGGCGACGGCGCGATGCCGCGCACCAGGTCGGCCGAGCCGCGGACGAAGTCCTCGGGTGTGCCCATGTCGCGCCAGTACGTGGCGTCGACGTAGCCGCAGACCTTGACGCCGTCGTCGGCCAGCAGCGCCGGGAATACCTCGCGCTCCACCGACACCGCGCGGCCCCGCGGAATCCTGTCGATGATCTTGCGCTCGAAGACATAAGCGCCGGCGTTGATCTGGTCGGTGGGCGGATCCTCGGTCTTCTCCAGAAACGCGGTGACCCGACCGTCCTCGGTGGGCACGCAGCCGAACGCGCGGGGGTCACCGACGCGCACCAGGTGCAGGGTCACGTCGGCCTGCTTGGCGTGGTGGAATTCCAGCAGCTGGCCCAGGTCGGCGCCGGACAGCACATCGCCGTTGAACACCATGACGGTGTCGTGGCGCAGCTGGTCGGAGACGTTGGCGATACCGCCGCCGGTGCCCAGCGGCTCCTGCTCGGTGACGTACTCGATGTCCAGACCCAGCTGCGACCCGTCGCCGAACTCCGCCTCGAACACCGCGGCCTGATACGACGTGGACAGGATCACGTGCTCGATGCCGGCCGCGGCAATCCGCGACAGGAGGTGGGTGAGGAAGGGCACCCCGGCGGTCGGCAGCATCGGCTTGGGCGCCGACAGCGTCAACGGCCGCAACCGGGTGCCCTTGCCGCCGACCAGGATCACCGCATCGACTGGGGGAGTTGCCAACTCAGCGCCGCCCTTCTGCGAACTTGCCCAAACGTTTGCGCCGCGCATTGCGCACCATCAGCGCCGAACGCACCGCCAGCGATCCCCGCAGCGTCCAGCGCAGCGGAGCTCGCCACAATCCGGCATTGCGATCGGCGAGAAAAATGTACGTGCTCCTGTGATGGGCGGCCAGGTGGCTTTCCGGATCGTTCCCGGTGGAGTGCCCCCGGTGGTGCAGGACTTCGGCCGTCGGGACGTAGACCGACAGCCAGCCCGCCTTGCCGAGCCGGTCGCCGAGGTCGACGTCTTCCATATACATGAAGTAGCGCTCGTCGAATCCGCCCACTTGATCGAAGGCCGACCGGCGCAACAGCAGACACGATCCGGACAACCAGCCGACCGGGCGTTCGCTGGGTTCGACCCGCTCCTGGCGATAGGCGGCCGTCCAGGGATTGCGCTTCCAGAACGGTCCGACCACCGCATGCATGCCACCGCGGACCAGGCTGGGCAGGTGACGCGCTGACGGATAGACCGACCCGTCGGGGTCGCGGATCAGTGGGCCCAGCGCCCCCGCGTGCGGCCACCTGGCGGCGGCCTCCAGCAGCGCGTCGATGCTGCCGGGGCCCCACTGCACGTCGGGGTTGGCCACGATCAACCAGTCGTCGACTCCCCCGCTGTCACAGAGATGACGCACCGCCCGATTCACCGCGGTGCCGTAGCCGAGGTTGGCCCCGGTGTCGAAAAGCCGCACGTTGGAATAGCGCTCCAGGGCTTCCTGCGGGGTGCCGTCGGTAGATCCGTTATCCGCCAATAGAACACTGACCGGGCGCTCGGTGGCCAGCGACAGCGAGGCCAGGAAACGCTCTAGGTGAGGTCCCGGCGAGAACGTCACCGTCACGACCGGCAGAACGTCAGCCACGCGAAGAGGGTATCGGTCGATCGGGTGAAGCAACCCGGCCAGATGCGGCTAGGGCGGCGACAAGCGCAGCACGCCATGGCCTCAGCGGTGTCATGCCCGCCGCCGCCGACTCCCGGCTGGACAACGCGGAGTAGCTCGGCCGCGGCGCGGGCCGCGGATTGTGTGCGCTGCTGACCGGCCGCACCCGCGCCGGGTCGGCACCGCATTCTTCGAACACGGCACGGGCTTGCTCGAATCGGGAGACCGCACCCTCATTGGCGGCGTGCAGGATGGGGCCGGGCACCCGGTCGTCGGCGATCTGCAGCAGCGCGGCGGCCAGATCGGCGACGTAGGTCGGCGAGCCGGTCTGGTCGTCGACCACGTCCACCGGGTTCTCGCCCGCGGCCAGCCGCTGCATCACGGCGACGAAGTCCTTGCCGGTGCCGCCGGTGTAGACCCAGGCGGTGCGCACCACGATGCCCTGGCCGGCGTCCGGCAGCGCGGCCAGCACTGCCTCTTCGCCGGCGCGCTTGCTGTGGCCGTAGACGCCCACGGGGGTGGTGGGATCGCTGGGTTCGAAGGGATGCGGTGCGGCACCGGGTTGCGCGTCGAACACGTAGTCGGTGGAGACGTGCAGCAGCTGGGCGCCGGCGCGGGCGCAGGAGCGCGCGATGTGTTCGGGGCCCGCGGCGTTGACCGCGTAGGCGGCCTCTTCGTCGCTTTCGGCGCCGTCGACGTTGGTGTACGCGGCGCAGTTGATCACCACATCGCCACTTTTGACGATCGATTCGGCCGCGGCCGGATCGGTGATGTTCCACTGCGACGACGTCAGCGCCAGTACGTCACGCCCCTGATCAGTGGCTTGCGCTGCCAAACAGCTCCCGAGCTGCCCGCCTGCTCCGGTGATCACGATCCTGCCCGACATGGTTCGAGTCTGGCATGCCCCAGGCACGCCGCCGCCGGCTACCCGAGAAGCGGCTGATTCGCAAGTAACCTAGTGTGATGCCTGTGCAACGTGTGGTTCGTGTGGTTGCCACTGTGCTCGCTGTGGTCGTCGTTTTCGGCACCGGCATGGCATGGCGCAACGTCCGAGGATTCGAGGACGGCATCTTCCACATGTCCGCCGCCTCGCTGGGCAAGGGCGGCGACGACGGCGCGATCGACATCCTGCTGGTCGGTGTCGACAGCCGCACCGACGCGCACGGCAACCCGCTGACGCCCGAGGAACTGGCCACCCTCAAGGCAGGCGACGAGGAAGCGACCAATACCGACACCATCATCCTGGTCCGGATACCGAACAACGGAAAGTCGGCGACCGCGATCTCGATCCCGCGGGATTCCTACGTCGCGGCGCCCGGCCTGGGCAAGACCAAAATCAACGGCGTCTACGGCCAGACCCGCGAGGCCAAGCGGACCAGCTTGGTCAAGGCCGGCGATTCCGCCGAGGACGCGGCGGCCCAGGGCACCGAGGCCGGCCGCGATGCCCTGATCAAGACCGTCGCCGACCTCACCGGCGTCACCGTCGACCATTACGCCGAGATCGGGCTGCTCGGTTTCTCCCTGATCACCGACGCGCTCGGCGGCGTCGACGTCTGCCTCAAAGAGCCGGTGTTCGAACCGATGTCGGGTGCCGACTTCCCGGCCGGACAGCAAAAGCTCAACGGTCCGGAGGCGCTCAGCTTCGTGCGCCAGCGCCACGACCTGCCCCGCGGCGACCTGGACCGGGTGGTCCGCCAGCAGGTGGTGATGGCGTCGTTGGCGCACCGGATCATCTCCGGCAAGACGTTGTCCAGTCCTGCCACACTCAAGCGGCTGGAGTCCGCCGTCCAGCGTTCGGTGGTGATCTCCTCAGGTTGGGACGTCATGGATTTCGTCCAGCAGCTGTCCAAGCTGGCCGGCGGCAAGGTCGCCTTCGCCACCATTCCGGTGCTCGACGGCGCCGGCTGGAGCGACGACGGGATGCTGAGCGTGGTCCGGGTGGACCCGCATCAGGTGCAGGACTGGGTCGGCGGCCTGCTCAACGATCAGGCCGAGGGGAAGACCGAGCAGCTGGCCTACTCCCCCGCCAAGACCACCACCAGCGTGGTCAACGACACCGACATCAACGGTCTGGCTGCTGCGGTGTCAGAGGTGTTGAGCGCCAAGGGATTCACGCCCGGGCCCGTCGGCAATAGCGACGGCACCCACGTGAAGACCAGCCAGGTGCGCGCCGCCAAGTCCGATGACCTCGGCGCCCAGGAAGTCTCCAAGGAACTGGGCGGGTTGCCGGTCGTTCCGGACACCTCGCTGGCGCCGGGAACGGTGCGGGTGGTGCTGGCCAGCGACTACACCGGGCCGGGCTCCGGCCTGTCCGGCACCGGGTCGATCGTGCCCGCCCGGGCGGCCAGTGCCGGGTCGAGCGTTGCCGCCGACCCGAATGTCCCGGCGCCGTCACCGATCCTCACCGCGGGCTCCGACAAACCGGAGTGCATAAACTAACTTCCATCGTGGCTCACACTCTTTCCGGGGCGATCCTGGATCCGATGCTGCGTGCCGACCCGGTCGGCCCGCGCATCACCTACTACGACGACGCCACCGGCGAACGCATCGAGTTGTCCGCGGTGACACTGGCCAATTGGGCCGCCAAGACCGGGAACCTGTTACGCGACGAGCTGGGCGCGGGCCCGGCCAGCCGGGTGGGCATCCTGCTGCCGGCGCACTGGCAGACCGCGGCGGTGCTGTTCGGGGTGTGGTGGATCGGCGCCGAGGTCGTGCTTGACGCGGCCGGCCCCGTCGACATGGCGCTGTGCACCGCGGCGCGACTCGACGAGGCGGACTCGGTCGTCGAACCCGGCGGCGAGGTGGCGGTGTTGTCGCTGGATCCGTTCGGCCGCGGCGTGCCCGGCCTGCCGATCGGTGTGACGGACTACGCCACCGCGGTGCGGGTGCACGGCGACCAGATCATCGCCGAACGACAGCCCGGTCCGGCGCTGGCCGGCCGATCGGTGGAGCACGTACTGGCCGACTGCGAAAAGTCCTCGGCGGCAAAGGGATTGACGGCCAACGATCGGGTGCTATCGACCGCTTCGTGGCCCGGCCCCGACGAATTGATCGACGGCCTGCTGGCGGCCATGTCCGTCGGCGGCTCGCTGGTGCAGGTCGCCAACCCCGATCCGTCGGCGCTGCAACGCCGCATCGAGACCGAGAAGGTCACGCAGGTCCTCTAAAAGGGTGGCGGGTCCTCTAAGAGAACGGAGGGCGGGGCGGGTCCGGTGCGCGCGGGGGGCGCTTCGCGGTTTCGCCGGCGTTCGGCGGCTACACGGTAGGCGCGGTCTTGACTGCGAGTGCGGCGGCGTTTGGGCATCATGGCGCTGCGTTCAGCGCAGTAATCCTGAGGTGGGTCGGTTGCGGGCGCGGGCATGCCGCCCACGGCGTAGCACAGGCTGGGGAAAAGCAGGGCGCTGCCGGGGACGGTGACGTAAGTGTGTCCGGCCGGGGAGGTCAGGATCAGCGTGCCGTCGGCTAGTTGCTGCTCGCGCCAGCCCCAAAAAGTCTTTGTTAAATGATGCGTGCGGCAATAGCACTTGAGGTTGGCCGCGTGGGTTTTTCCGCCCTGCGCGTGCGGGATCGTATGGTCGATATCGCAGTCGAAGGCGGGGACATCGCAGCCAGGCCAGCGACAGGTCAGGTCGCGGGCGCGCACAAAGTCGGCCAGCGCCTTCGACGGGGTGTAGCCCTGCTCCGGTGGGGCGTAGCCGGGGTGGGTCAGCGGGACCAGTTTGGCCGATTTCGCCAGTTCGGCAACGAGTTCGGCAGTAATCAACCCGTCGGCGCGGATCTCGCAGGCCGGTGCTGTCGCGGCGCCGATGAGGGTGTCCTGGGTAGCAATGACGTGAATGGTGACCGGCGAGGGCGCGGGCCGCTTGCCCGCTGCACAATCAGCTCGCCCGCAGCGGCAGCCCAGCCGATCGGCGCCGGCGGCCAAGGCCCCCAGCGCATCGGCGCGGCGCTGTTCGGTGGTGCGGGGGTCGTGGGCACATGGCGTGGCCGCCAGCGCGTTCAGCCGGGTGTCCAGGGCGTGGGCGTCGACGGTGAACAGGCTGCCCATGATCTGGGAAATCCCGTCGGCGTCGGACCCGATCCAGACCTCCCGATCCACGTGGCGTTCCTTGCGCCGGCGCACCGCATCGGCGTCCACGTGGGCCACGATGCCGTCGATCTTGCCCGACAGCCGACCCCGCGTCAGCGAAGGCCAGCGCACCACATTGACCGCTACCAACTCATCGGTCCGGGCCAACGCATCGGTGTCGACAATCAGATCCGTGCGCGACACGATCGTGGCAAACGCGTGGTAATCAATGTCTCCGGCGACGAAAACCTCGGCGGTCTGGGGCAGCCGTTCACGCATCGCGCGGGCGACGCGCAATCGGTCGGCGGCCAACCCGTGACTGATCCGCAAGCCCGCGGACACCTCAGCGGACACGGCCGCTTCCGTGTCGACCGCCCAGTCGTCGGTCGCGGAACTCGACGCGCAGCGGTATGCGAACAACTGCCCGATCGCCACCAACTGGGCGGCCACTGCCCGGTTCTCGATCCGTACCGCCGTGGCGATCTGCTCCATCCACGCAGCGGACTCCACCGTCGGCTCCCGCAGCCGCCAGCGCTCGAGCACTTCCTCCAACCGGGAGATCGTCTCCGGTGGGAGCGGTCGCGCCGACCTCGATTCGAACATGCGTTCGACATTACTCCGACTGGCCGACACCATTGCGGGCAGGCGAAATCCATGTTGATATCGCAATATAGCAATGTTAACGTCGGCTCAGCGTTGGTTGGCGCTCCGACCACGGGGGTCGCCGGCCTAATGATAACGATTGCCATTAAGGGTTGACGCTCCGACGAACTGGGAGAAAGGTTTCACACCATGGCGGTGTATGGGTTGTTGGCGAAGGCGGCGACGACGGTAGTCACGGGCCTGGTTGGCGTGACGGCCTACGAGGTGGTGCGCAAGGCTGCGGCCAAGGCGCCGCTACACGAGACCGCTGTCAAGGGCGCCGAACTCGGACTGCGCGGAACCCGTAAGGCCGAGGAGGCCGCGGAGTCGGCAAGGCTGAAGATCGCCGATGTGATGGCCGAAGCCCGGGAGCGGATCGGTGAGGAGGCCCCCACCCCGGCCGTCACCGACGTGCACGACCACGAACACTGATCGCCCGGCATGACCCTCGCCCTGGTCCCCGACGTCGATGTGCCCGATGATTCTGCCCTGAACCTGATTTCGGATGCGGCCGGACGCATGCGGGTGTCGGTCGGGTGGGTGCGCTGCGACTCGCGTCGCGCCGTCGCGGTCGAAGAGGCCGTCGCCAAGTGCGACGGCGTGCGCGCCGTGCACGCCTACCCGCGCACCGGATCCGTCGTCGTCTGGTATTCGCCCCGGCGATGCGATCGCGCCGAGGTACTGGCGGCGATCGGCGGCGCCGCACACGTGGCCGCCGAGCTGATTCCCGCCCGCGCCCCGCATTCGTCGGAGATCCGCAACACCGATGTGCTGCGCATGGTGATCGGCGGCGCGGCGCTGGCGCTGCTCGGGGTGCGGCGCTACGTGTTCGCACGCCCGCCGCTGCTCGGCCCCAGTGGCCGGATGGTCGCGACCGGCGCCACCATCTTCACCGGCTATCCGTTTCTGCGCGGCGCGCTGCGCTCGCTGCGGTCGGGCAAGGCCGGCACCGATGCCCTGGTCTCGGCCGCGACGGTGGCCAGCCTCATCCTGCGCGAGAACGTCGTCGCGCTCACCGTGCTGTGGCTGCTGAATATCGGTGAGTACCTACAGGATCTGACGTTGCGACGGACCCGGCGCGCCATCTCGGAACTGCTGCGCGGCAACCAGGACACGGCCTGGATCCGGCTGACTGACGGCCCGCAGGCCGGCACCGAGATCCAGGTGCCGATCGACACGGTGGAGATCGGCGACGAGGTGGTGGTGCACGACCACGTCGCGATCCCGGTCGACGGCTTGGTGGTCGACGGCGAGGCCATCGTCAACCAATCCGCGATCACCGGTGAGAATCTGCCGGTCAGCATCACGGTCGGGGCGCACGTGCACGCCGGTTCGGTGGTGGAGCGCGGGCGCCTGGTGGTGCGCGCCGAGGCGGTCGGCAACCAGACGACCATCGGCCGCATCATCGCCCGGGTCGAGGAGGCGCATCACGACCGCGCGCCGATCCAGACGGTCGGCGAAAACTTCTCTCGCCGTTTCGTTCCCACCTCGTTCATCGTCTCCGCGATCACGCTGGCGATCACCGGCGACGTGCGGCGCGCCATGACCATGCTGCTGATCGCGTGCCCCTGCGCGGTGGGACTGGCCACCCCGACCGCGATCAGCGCCGCGATCGGCAACGGCGCTCGCCGCGGCATCCTGATCAAGGGCGGGTCGCACCTGGAGCAGGCGGGCCGGGTCGACGCGATCGTGTTCGACAAGACCGGAACCCTGACGGTCGGTCGCCCGGTGGTGACGAATATCGTTGCCATGCATAAGGATTGGGAGCCCGAGCAGGTACTGGCATATGCGGCCAGTTCGGAGATCCACTCGCGACACCCGCTGGCCGAGGCGGTGATCCGGTCGACCGAGGAGCGGCACATCACCATCCCGCCGCACGAGGAGTGCGAGGTGCTGGTGGGGTTGGGCATGCGGACGTGGGCCGACGGTCGCACCCTGTTGCTGGGCAGCCCGTCCCTGCTGCGCGCCGAAAAGGTCAAGGTGTCGAAGAAGGCGCAGGAGTGGGTCGACAAGCTGCGGCGCCAGGCGGAGACACCGCTGCTGCTCGCGGTGGACGGCACCCTGGTGGGGCTGATCAGCCTGCGCGACGAAGTGCGGCCCGAGGCGGCCGAGGTGCTCACGCAGTTGCGGGACAACGGAATTCGCCGGATCGTCATGCTCACCGGAGACCACCCGGACATCGCCGGCGTCGTCGCCGCCGAACTCGGGATCGACGAGTGGCGCGCCGAGGTGATGCCGGAGGACAAACTCGCGGCGGTGCGCGAGCTGCAAAGCGAGGGCTACATCGTCGGCATGGTCGGCGACGGCATCAACGACGCGCCGGCGCTGGCGGCCGCGGACATCGGGATCGCGATGGGATTGGCCGGCACCGATGTCGCCGTCGAGACCGCCGATGTGGCGCTGACCAACGACGATCTGCATCGGCTGCTCGACGTCCGGGACTTGGGCGCCAGGGCGGTCGACGTCATCCGGGAGAACTACGGCATGTCCATCGCGGTCAACGCCGTCGGGCTGCTCATCGGCGCGGGCGGGGCGCTGTCCCCCGTGCTGGCCGCGATCCTGCATAACGCCTCGTCAGTTGCGGTGGTAGCCAACAGCTCCCGGCTGATCCGGTATCGCCTCAACTGATCAACTCCTGCACAATGAGCCCGTGACGCGGATATTCCTCAGCCATTCGAGCAAGGACAACGCGCAAGCGAGGGCGTTGCGGCAGTGGTTGATCGACCAGCGCCCCGAACTGGTCGACGAGATCTTCCTCGACATCGCCGAAGACACCGGGCTGGCGCCGGGTCAGCGGTGGAAGGACGCGCTGCGTCAGGCAAATCAGCGCTGCGAGGCGGTGATCTGCCTGGTCTCCCACTCCTGGGGAAGTTCGCCCGAGTGCAAGACGGAATACCGCACCGCGGAGACGTTGGGAAAACAGATCCTGGTCGCCCGGATCGAAGACACCGGCGACTCCGACATCACCGCGGAGTGGCAGCGCTGCGATCTGTTCGCGCCCGGCCCGAAGACCGAGATCACGGCGTCCGGCACGCCGGTGCTCTTCAACGCCGCGGCGCTGGATCAGCTGAAAAAGGCGATCGAGGGGACCGGAATCGGGCCGGAGAACTTCGTCTGGCCGCCGCACAGCGACCCATTGCGGTCGCCGTATCGCGGCTGGGAGCCGTTCGAAGACATCGACGCCGGCGTGTTTTTCGGGCGGGACGCGGCGATCATGCGCGGCACCGACGAGCTGCGCAAGATGCGGTTCTCCGGCGTGAAGTCGCTGTTCGTGGTGCTCGGTCCGTCGGGCAGCGGTAAGTCGTCCTTCCTGCGGGCCGGCCTGATCCCCCGCCTGCAGCGCGACGACCGCAACTTTGTCGTGCTGGGGACCGTGCGCCCGGCGCGCAATGCGATGACCGGCGATCGCGGTTTGGCCGCGGCCATCCACTCGGCGTGCCGGGCGCTGAAGTTGCCGAATTCGCCGCCACTGGGCGAGATCAAGAAGATCTGCCGAGAACGAGACCACGAGCGGGTCCAGGAGTTGTTGGTCGCGGTGCGCACCGCCGCCGCGCAACGGCAGGCGCAGATCGTCACCGGGAACCCGCACCGCAACGCCGCGCCCCCGACCTTGGTGCTGCCGTTGGATCAGGCGGAGGAACTATTCTCCGCCGAATCCGCCTCCGCCCAGGCCGCCGAGGAAGCGGACGGCTTTCTCGACGTGCTCACAGCGGTCATCGCCGGCATCAACACCAACGACGTCGGGCTGATCGTCGCCGCGACGATCCGCACCGACCGCTACGAGGCGATGCAGAACCATCCCGCGCTTGACGGCATCGGCACCGAGCTGTTCAACGAGCTGAAAACGATGCCACACCACCAATTTCCGGCCGCGATCAAGGGACCGGCCGCGCGCGCGTCCGAGGCAGGCAACCGACTCGCCATCGCCGACGATCTGATCGACCGGCTTGTCGCCGAGGCCGGCGCGGGCGCCGACACCCTGCCGCTGCTCGCGCTCACCCTGCAGCGGCTCTACACCGATTACGGCACCGCAGAAGAAATCACCCTGGACGACTACGAGTCCATGGGCGGCATGCCCAACGTGGTGAACAACCAGATCGAGGAGATCCTCGAAGAGGGCTATCACGATCCCGATGCCGCGTTGGAACTGCTGCGCTCGGCGTTCATCCCGTGGCTGGCCTCCATCAACCCCGACAACGACCGGCCCATGCGCCGGGTGGCGCTGCAATCCGAGCTGCCCGCCGAAAGCCGAAAGCTGATCGATGCTTTCGTGGAGAAGCGGCTGCTGGTGCGCGACCGGCGCCATAGCGAGGTGGTGCTCGAAGTCGCCCTGGAAAGCTTGCTGCGCCAGTGGGATCAACTGGTCGGATGGCTGCAGGAGGAACGCCAAAGCCTGCTCGTGGCAGCCGATCTCGAACGTGCGACCGCGGCGTGGGAGCGCAACGGTCGCGACGAATCCTGGCTATTGGAGGGGGCACGCCTCGCGGTGGCCGAAACAGTCTCTGCAAAGCCAGGATTCGCCGAACGGCTCGACGTCGCCACCGAGTACCTCGCCGCCTCCCGGCAACGCCAGGACGGCAGGCTGCAGGCTGAACGGCAACGCTTTCGCGACCTGGTGGCGCGCCGGCTCGTCGCCGAGGCGAAAGCGATGATGGCCCAGACGATTCCGGGTGGCGATGCGCGGGCCTTCCAGCAGCTGCTCGCGGCCCGGGCCATTTCATCCGAACCCGACGACGAAGCCATCTCGCACGCATTGGCATTGCGACCCCGCACCCTCAAGATCATGGACGCTGGTAAACCCTTGCTCGGCTTGACGTTTCGTCCCGACGGGCAGCGCTTTGCCGCCGCCGCCGACGACAGGACGGTACGCGTCTGGGATGCGGTTACCGGCCGGCCGGTCGGCGAGCCACTCACCGGCCACACCACCAGGGTTCATTGTGTGGCGTACAGCCCCGACGGGCGGCTGCTGGCCAGCGGCGGCGGCGACAAGACGGTGCGATTGTGGGATGGGACCACCGGGGAGCCGATCGGTAGACCGCTGACGGGGCACACCGGCGTGATCTACGCCGTGGCGTTCAGTCCCGACGGACACCGGCTGGCCAGCGCCGGCGACGACCGGACGGTACGAATCTGGGACGTCGCCACCGGGCAGCAGGTCAACGAGCCCCTCAGGGGGCACACCGGCGTGGTGTACGGCGTGGCGTTCAGTCCCGACGGACACCGGCTGGCCAGTGCGGGGGGTGACAAGACGGTGCGGCTGTGGGACGCCGCCAGCGGCAAGCCCGCCGGCGCCCCCCTGACCGAGCACACCGACACGGTGTGGGTGGTGGTGTTCAGCCCCGACGGCGCCCGGGTGGCCAGTGGCAGCCGCGATCAGACCGTGCGGCTGGCCGATGCCGCCACCGGGCGGCCGCTGGGCGCGCCGCTGACCGGGCACACCAGCGTGGTGTGCGGTGTGGCGTTCAGTCCCGACGGCACGCGTGTCGCCAGCTCCAGCTACGACGGCACCGTGCGCATCTGGGACGGCCCGACCGCCGAGGTGCTGATCGGGCATACCGACGCGGTGCACGGGGTGGCGTTCAGCCCGGACGGGCAGCGGCTGGTCAGCGCCGGCCAGGACCACACCGTGCGGCTCTGGGATGCCGTCCACCGCAGGGCGCCCGGCGGTGGCGCCGAAGCACTATGCGCCAAGTTGACGGCGAACATGAGCGCCGAGCAGTGGAGTGTGTGGGTGTCGCCGGACATCGACTACGCACTCGCCTGCCCGGACCTGCCCATCCCTTAGCAGCAGCACTGCTGGCCGCGCCAGGACCGGATGCCCTCGGCGACGGCGAGGCCGGCGATGGCCAGGCCGATCGCCGGGTCGACCCACCAACCACCCGACCAGCTGGCCGTGATCGTCAGCCCGGTCAGCACCCCGGCCGCCTGTAGGGCGCACAGGTAGTTCTGCGTTCCCTCCCCGGCGGTGGCCTCAGAGTGCAGGGTCGCGCCCAGCCGGTGATTGGCCCAGCCCAGCAGCGGCATCAGCATCAACCCAATGGCCGTCAACCAGATACCGATCGCCGAGACGTGCGCATGGCGCCCCTCGAGGAGATCGCGGACGGATTCGGCGGCGATGTAGGGGGCGGTCAACCAAAACGACAGCGCCACACCGCGTTGCGCGCGTCGCTCGGCCGTCGCGGAGAGCGTCCGGGTGCCACTGAAGCGCCACACCACCATCGCGCTGGCCAATGCCTCGGCCGCGCCGCCGAGCGCCCACCCGGTCAGCGCGACCGATCCCACCGCCAGGCCCTGCCACAGGCCGACAACACTTTCGACGAGCACGACGGTCAGGCTGATCCACGCCAGCCGCCGCGCCCAGTCGGCGCTGCGCCGCCATCCGGGGTCGCGCACCAGGGTAGGAGTCGGCTCGACAAGCAAGGTCATCGTCTGCATTCGGCGATGGTAGGGCCGTTGCGGCATGCTCAGACTCGTCGACACTCGGCAGTAATAGATCTGTGTTCAACCCGGTAACTTGGTCTTTCACGGGCTTGGCAATCTCACGGATGGTGCAGGTGTCGACGGTGTGCGACGGGAATCAGAACGGCGAGATCGGAATCGAGTGGGTCGACGTTTCGGTCGAGCCGAATCACGTTGAACAGTTCCGCACCGACCGCGCCAGGGTCTACGAGGTCACCATCGATCCAGGCACGGCGACCTTGTTTCACCGACACGACCGCGACACCGTGTACGTCATCACCTCCGGCGGGCGGTTCCGATCGCAAGAGCCAGGCCGTCAGCGCAGCCGGACATCTCTGGGACGTTCGACCGCACTGCTGAGCCAACTGCGGCTGCTGGCAACCCGTCTGACGCGTGGCTGGCTGCGAGTGCCCGCAGGTACCGTGATCCTGCAGCCGCACAAGGCCTTTCCGCTGATCCACCGCGTGCACGCGCACCGGTCGAATTCTGGGCCTATCCGGATGATCGGGATCGAACTACCAACCGGCCATCCAGCGCCGCGTCGGATTGGCCGCGCACCAGGATTGCGCGTCGAGAAGCACACCTCGCGCTGGCTCGTCTACCGGCTGCGGCTGGATCCTGGCGCCACCACAACTTTCACGGTGGCAAGCGGTGGTGTGCTGGTCGTGGTCGCCGGAACGGCCGTGCCTTCCGATGGCCAAGGCGCCGTAGCGGGTTCGGCGCGCCAGCTTCCACCTGGCACCGTCACGGTGCGCGCTTCGGGTCCCCGCGCACTTGACGCGGTCATCGTGCCGAGGTGAGATCGGGCCATGTCACACCCCCGCCTGGTCTTGGATTGATTGGCTCTTCAGCAACCGTTTGAGCACCTTGCCCCCCGCGTTGCGGGGCAGCGCGTCGACGAACACCACATCACGCGGAATCTTGAAGCGGGCCAACCGATTTCGGACATACTCCTTGACGTCATGCTCGGTCAGCGACGCGCCGGGTCGCACGACGATAAAGCTTCGCAGCCGCTGACCGAACTCCTCGTCGCTGACGCCGACGACCGCAACATCGCGAATGTCCGGATGATGGGCGAGTGCCTCTTCGACCTCACCCGGGAACACGTTCTCGCCCCCGGAGACGATCATTTCGTCGTCGCGCCCGTCGATGAACAGCCGGCCGGCCCGATCGAAATGGCCCACGTCGCCGGTGGCCATCAGGTCCTCAATCGATTCCTTGGTGCCACCACCGGTGTATCCCTCGAAGGCCAGCACGTTGCCGACGAAGATCCTTCCCGGTATTCCCGGGGGAGCCTCATGCCGGTCCTCGGTGAAAACTTTGACGACCGACCCGGGCACGACTCCCCCGACGCATCCCGGCTCGACGGTCAGATCGGCTGGCGTCGCGATGCTGGCGTAGGCGACCTCGGTGGACCCGTACATGTTGTAGACCATCGGCCCCAATGCTGCGAGCGCACGCGTGGCCACTGCGGCGCCCAGCTGGGATCCGCCGACGAACACGATGCGCAATGCCGACAAGTCGTGCTCGGCGAGGGCTGCCGGACCCAGATCCAGAATGCGCTGAAGCATGATCGGCACGACGATCATGGCACTGGCCCGATGCGCGGCCACGCTGGCCAAGGTCTGCTCGGCATCGAACTTGCGGTGTAGCACCAACGTCGAGCCCAGCACCATCGCCATCATCGCATGACTAAAACCCAACGAATGAAACAGTGGCACACAGCATTCGGTGACTTCGCGGCCTCGAAAAGGCACCTTCCCAAGCAGGCTCCCAACCGGTATCAGCGAGTACGGCTCCGAGCGCGCTGCGCCCTTCGGAACTCCCGTCGTTCCGCTTGTCAGAATGACGATCTTGGGCCGGCCACCGGAATTGGGCGGCGGGGAGGTATCGCCATGTTGGATCAGAGCGTCGAGTGTGTCAGGGCCGGGTGTCTGGGTCCAGGCCCGAAACCGTCCCAACCGCGGGCAGACGTCTGCGACAGTGGTGCTGTATTCGTCGTCGTAAACAAGTAAGTCGACGCCTTCGCGAGCAACCATGTCGGCCAGTTGCGCACTGCCGAAACCGGTGTTGAGCAGCACGACCCCGGCGCCGGATTTGGCGGCACCGTAGACCGCTTCCAGGAAACCCCGGTGGTTTGCGGCCAAGATCGCGACACGAGCACCCGGACCAAGCCCGCGCCGGCGCCATTCGTTGGCCAACGCGTTGGTCCGGATGTCCAGATCGCCGAAACTCAGCGCGCCGCGCTCGTCGATCAGCGCCACTCCGTCGTGGTCTCGGGCGGCGGTGATCGCCGTCGCCGCCCCCAACAGGCCGTAGCGCTCGAGTGCGCGGAGCACCTCGAACATTCGACCGGCTCGGACCAGCCGCAACCCACCGGACCGCGCGAACTGCAGTAGCGACCAGGCTTCCAATCCGAGGCGTCTGATTGGCTTAGCCACCGCCTGCACAGTGTTCGTCACACACCGATGCTGCCCCGGGTCGCACTCATTGATAAGGGCGCAACGCCCTCGTCACGGGGGTCTTTGGTCACCGCCTCGGACACTCGAATATTCGCTCGTTACTGTGTCTAACCAGTACCGGATCGAGAGAGGGGACCACGGATGGGGCGCACCGACAACGACAGCTGGGATCTGGCGACCAGCGTGGGAGCCACCGCGACGATGGTGGCCGCCGGACGGGCCCGGGCCACCCGGGACGCGCTGATCGATGACCGGTTCGCCGAGCCGCTGGTGCGCGCCGTCGGCGTCGACTTCTTCACCCGATGGGCCGCCGGCGAACTCGACGCCGATCAGGTCGACGTCCCGGGCGCCCCGTGGGGCATGCGGCGGATGACCGATATGTTGGCCGCCCGCACCCGCTACATCGACGCCTTCTTCGCCGCGGCGGCGGACGCGGGCATCCGCCAGGTGGTGATCTTGGCCTCCGGGCTCGACGCCCGCGGCTACCGGCTGCCCTGGGCGCCGGGCACGACGGTGTTCGAGATAGACCAGCCGCAGGTCATCGAATTCAAGACCGCCACCATCACCGCACTCGGCGCCCAACCCACCGCCGACGTCCGGGCCGTCCCCGTCGACCTGCGCGACGATTGGCCGGCAGCGCTGCTCGGGGCGGGCTTCGACACCGGCCGGCCGGCGGCATGGGCCGCCGAGGGCCTGCTCGGGTTTTTGCCTCCGGAGGCCCAGGATCGGTTGCTGGACAAGATCACCGAACTGTCCGCCGACGGCAGCCAAGTGGTCGCCGAGGTGTTCATCAATTCGGGGACCAGCGGGGACGCCTTGAACGAGGCCACCAGGAAGTGGCAGGACGCCGGGCTCGATGTCGCACTGGACGATCTCGGCTTTCCGGGCGATCGCAACGACGCCGCAACCTATTTGGCCGACCGCGGCTGGCAGCCGGTTCGCACCCCACTCAACCAGCTGATGGCCGACAATGGACTACCGCTGCAACCCGGCGACGAAGAAGCCCCGTTCGGCAAGAACTACTACTGCACCGCGGTTTTGCGCAAGGCAGACTGAAGGAAGGCCCACCTATGCCTGACACGCCAAATGGCAAGCCCGCCAAGCCAGCTGACGGATTCCGGGTACTCGATTTCACCCAGAACATCGCCGGACCGATGGCCGGCCAGGTGCTGGCCGACCTGGGTGCCGAGGTCATCAAGATCGAGGCACCCAACGGCGAGGCGGCCCGGCACATCACCGCCGTCCTGCCCGGACGCCCGCCGCTGGCCACGCTGTTTCTGCCGCACAACCGGGGCAAGAAGTCGGTGATGGCGGACCTCACCGACCCCGAAATCAAGGAACAGATCCTGCGACTCGCCGACACCGCTGACGTTGTGCTGGAAGGGTTTCGGCCCGGGGTCATGGAGCGGATGGGGCTGGGCCCCGACGTCCTGCGGGCGCGCAACCCGAAGCTGATCTACGCGCGGCTGTCGGCCTACGGCGGCAACGGACCGCACGGCAGCAGGCCGGGTGTCGACCTGATGGTCGCGGCCGAGTCGGGCATGACCAGCGGGATGCCCACCCCGACCGGCAAACCGCAGATCATTCCGTTCCAGCTCGTCGACGCCGCCAGCGGCCATGTGCTGGCCCAGGCCGTGTTGGCCGCACTGCTCAACCGCGAGCGCCACGGCGAGGGCGACGTCGTGCGGGTCGCGATGTATGACGTCGCGGTCAGCTTGCAGGCCAGCCAGCTCACGATTCACCTGAACAAGCCCAGTGAGGCGCCCAAGCCGAAAACTGATGCCGCACCAAACACGAAGAAGCGCAAGGGAGTTGGATTCGCCACCCAACCGTCGGACGCGTTCAGGGCCTCCGACGGATACCTCGTGCTGTCCGCGTACGTGCCCAAGCACTGGAAAAAGCTGTGCGAGATCATCGGCCGGCCCGACATGCTGACCGACGAGCGGTTCATCGACCAGCGCGCGCGGGCCCTCAACTACCACGAACTGACCGAGGAGCTCGAGAAGGCGCTGGCCGCCAAGACCGCCGCCGAATGGGTTGAGCTGCTGCACGAGGGCGGCCTGATGGCAACCCTTGCCTACAACTGGAAGCAGGTCGTCGATACCCCGCTGTTCGCGGAGAACGACCTCGCCCTGAAGGTCGGCAGTGGCACCGATGCCGTCACGGTGATCCGCACGCCGGCGACCTACGGCAGCTTCGACGCGGTGGTCCCCGCTCCCCCGCCCGCGCTGGGCGAGCACAACGACCTCCTGGCCGCCGAGCGCGAAACCGCTTCCTGAGCGGGAGATCTCAGGGTGCCAGCTTCACGGTCCGGTCGTTGCCGCGGTCGGCGACATAGATGCTCCCGGCGGCATCCACCGTCACCCCCAAGGGGGTGTTGAGTCCGGTCAGCGGCAGCGCCGTGGGAGTGTTCGACCCGGCCGGCAGCTTCAGCACCTGATTGCCGTCGTGTTCGGTGACGAACACGTCGCCGGCGTTGTCGCCCGCGATGCCCCACGGCGCCGAGACGCTGCCGAAGGGGAGCACGGTCTGGGCGCTGGACCCGGCCGGCAACATCACTCCCCGGTCGTTGTCGGTGTCGGTAACGAAGACGTTGCCCGCCGGGTCCACCGCCACACCGTCGGGATTCTTGAGCCCGCTGAACGGCAGCACGGTCTGGGTGCTCGACCCGGCCGCCAGCTTCACCACCCGGCTGTTGCCGCGATCGGCGACATACACGCTGCCCTGCCCGTCGACAGCCACACCTTCGGGATAGTTGAGGCCGCTGAACGGCAGCACGGCCTGGGCACTCGACCCGGCCGCCAGCTTCACCACCCGGTTGTTGAAATCGGCGACGTAGACGGTGCCCGCGCTATCCACCGCAAGCCCCTGCGGCTGGTAGAGCCCGCTGAACGGCAGCACCGTCGGGCTGCTCGACCCGGGCGGCAGCTCGACCACCCGGCCGTACATGCCCTCACTGGTGACGTACACATCGCCGGCCTTGTCCAGCGCCACCCCGCCCGGAGACAGGCGGAAGTCAATCCCGTTGAACGGCAACACTGTTTGACCCGAAGTCGGCTGCTTGGCTGCCGCCGACGGCCGTGTCTGCAGGTACCCGGTGGTAGCGACGGCGGCGATCACCAACAG
Organism: Mycobacterium numidiamassiliense; assembly: GCF_900157365.1. Lineage (GTDB taxonomy): Bacteria > Actinomycetota > Actinomycetes > Mycobacteriales > Mycobacteriaceae > Mycobacterium > Mycobacterium numidiamassiliense. The sequence continues at coordinate 639,383 of NZ_FUEZ01000003.1, forward strand.
CACGGCAGCGCCGGTGAGCAGCCACCGCCTGCGCTTGCGGTCATCGGTGCGCGCGAAATCCGGTTGGGGCGCCAGCGATTGCGGGCCGGACGGCGGGCGCGACACCGGCGGGACCGGCGGCCCGGTGCGTCGCCAACCGCCCCCGTCTTCCTCCCAGAACAACGGCCGGACCATGGTGTCGCCGTTCAGTATCCGCGCATCCTGGCCTTGCCGCAGGATCGTGGCTTCCTGGTACTGGTGGGGTTCGGTGAGCGCCTCGTGGGCCGCCGCGGCCAGATCGCCTGCGGTGAAAAAGCGGTCGACCGGATTTTTCGCCATGCCCTTGCCGATCACCTGATCCAGCGCACGCGGCACGCGGCCCGGGCGCAGCTCGCTGGGCCGCGGCACCGGCTCGAGCAGGTGCGCGGCGATCAGCCGCTCGACGCTGTCGGCGCGGTAAGGCGGTGCGCCGGTGAGACATTCGCCCAGCACGCAGGCCAGCGCGTAGATATCGGAGCGGTAGGTCACTTCATCGCCGGTGAACCGCTCCGGGGCCATGTAGTTGTAGGTCCCGATGGCGATTCCGCTCTGGGTCAGGCCCGGGTCGGTGGCGGCACGCGCGATGCCGAAATCCAGCAGATAGGCGAAGTCGTCGTCGGTCAGCAGGATGTTCTCCGGTTTGACGTCGCGGTGGGTGATGCCGTTGGCGTGCGCGGCGTCCAGGGCGGCCGCGATCTGGTCGACGATGGCCACCGTTCGCGCCGGGGCCAGCGGGCCGTAATTGGTGAGCAGGCTGCGCAACGAGGTCCCGTCGATCATCCGCATCTCGACATAGAACTGGCCGTCGATGTCACCGTAGTCGTGGATGGGCACGATGTGTGGTTCGGTCAACCGCCCCGCGGTGTCCGCCTCGCGCTGCATCCGAGCGCGAAATGTGGCGTCGGTGGAGAACTCTCGCGAGATGAGCTTCAGTGCGACGACCCGGTGCTTACGCGTGTCCTCGGCCTGATAGACCTCGCCCATTCCGCCACTGCCCAACAGCCGCTTCAACTGATACGGCCCGAACCGGGTTCCTACTCGCGACATGGTTTCGTTCACCGTCCACGCTCCCTTCGAAAACTCTTCGGCGACTACGAAATCGCATTGACTGCGGTGGCGATTTTCGATTGCAAGGAGCTGGGCAACGGAATCGATCCGTATTGGTCCAAGCCGACCTGGCCCGGCCCAATTGCGGCCTGCATGAACGCTTTAACGGCCGTGCCGGTCGCCGCATCGGGATACTTCGAGCAGACGATCTCGTAGGTCGGCTCCACGATGGGATACGCGCCGGCTTGTGTCGGCTTGTAGAACGACGATGTGTCGACCACCAGGTCGTTGCCCTGACCCTTGAAGCTGACGCCGGCCAGTGTCTTGCTGACCGAGTCGGTGCTGATAGCCACCGCATCCGGGCCGGCCGGGGTGATGATCTGGGCCATGCTCAGCTGGCGGCCCACCCCGAACGACCACTCGTTGTAGGTGATCGACCCGTCGGTGTTCTGGACTTCCGCCGAGGTGCCGTTGTCCCCGACGCCGCCGTCGCCGACGCCGCCGTTGAACGCCTGGCCGGCGCCCTTGCCCCAGGCGCCGCCCGACGCGGCGACGAGGTATTGCTGGAAGTTGGAAGTGTCGCCGGATTGGTCACTGCGGAAGAAGACGTGGATGGGCACCGACGGCAGATTGGTGCCCGGGTTGAGCGCCTTGATCGCCGGGTCGTCCCACCTGTTGATGGCACCGTTGAAAAGCCTTGCGAGCGTGGGAGCGTCGAGCTTCAGCGTGTTCACGCCGCTGATGTTGTAGGTGATCGCGATCGGCTCGAAGACCGTCGGCAGATCCCACGCCGGCGAGCCGCACCGCTGCGTCGCACGGTCGACCTGACCCTTGGTGGGGTCGAGCGGATCGCCGGACCCCGCGAGATCGCTGACGTTGTTGGCGAAATCGGTTACCCCGGCACCGGAGCCGTTGGCGTTGTAGTCCAGCGTGTATCCCGGGCACGACCGGACGTAGGCGTACACGAACTGTTCCATCGCGTTTTCTTGCGCGGTGGCACCGCTACCCTTGAGCTGCTTCTTGCCGCCGCATTGCACCGCCGACGGCGCGGGGCCAGATCCTGAGGACGAGGCGTGGGTGCTGCCGCCGCATGCCGACAACGCCAGGGCACAGACGGCCACGAGACTCAAGGTGACACCGGCTCGGTTGCGCTTCACGCCGAACTCCTCTCGCCAGCCCCCGTTGGTATCGAAGCCAGGAAACCTGGGCGGACGATGAGCGACGCCTCTGAGGAAAATCAGAGAATGGCTCCGATCGCCGAAGATGGGCGCAGGGTGAGCGGACGCTTTGAAGATATCCAGAGGTTGGCTGCGCGCGGCGATTAACCGGGTTTCGCGACGTAGCTTGATGGAGTGTTGACCACCCCAGAACGGCTCGACGACCAGACCACTACTGACGTAACGGCTTTCGCCATGCGAGCGCTAAACCTGACCCTGAGCTTCGCCGACAGCACTGTGCTGCGCGACGTGAGCCTGGACTTTTCCGAGCGCACGGTGACCACCTTGCTGGGACCGACCGGCTCGGGCAAGACTACTTTCCTGCGCACCCTGAACCGCATGAACGACAAGGTATTTGGCTACCGCCACCAGGGCGACGTGTTGTTGGGCGGACAGAGCATCTTCAGCCGCGGCGACCTGATGGAGTTTCGGCGCAGGGTCGGCATGCTGTTCCAGCGCCCGAATCCGTTTCCGATGTCGATCGTCGACAACGTGGTCGCCGGTGTGCGCGCCCACAAGATGGTGCCGCGCAAGCATCTCAAAGGCGTGGCCGAGGCCCGGCTGGTCGAGGTGGGCCTATGGGATGCCGTGAAGGACCGGCTCGGCGATTCGCCGTTCCGGCTCTCCGGTGGTCAGCAGCAGTTGCTGTGCCTGGCCCGTGCCCTCGCGGTGAATCCGGAGGTGCTGCTGCTCGACGAGCCCACCTCCTCGCTGGACCCGGCCACCACCGAGAAGATCGAAGACCTCATCCGATCCCTTACCGGTCGACTCACGGTGATCATGGTGACTCACGATCTCGCCCAGGCCGCCCGGATCGGGGACCGCACCGCCTTGTTCTTCGACGGCAGGCTCGTCGAGGAAGGGCCCACCGAGCAGTTGTTCTTTTCACCACAACAGCCCGAAACCGCCCGGTACGTTTCGGGGCTGTTCGGCGACCGCAGGCCACTCGGGGGACGAGAAAGGTAATACTCCATGAAGATTCGTTTGCGAGTGCTGACCGTCGCGGTGCCGGTGCTGCTGGCCGCGGCCGCCTGCGGGTCGACCTCGACGGGCGGTTCGACGGGCACCGGAACCACGTCGGGTAATCCGGCCACGTCGCCCGCGACGTCCAAGGTCGCGTTGTCCGAAACCGGTGCCACCGAGCTGTATCCGTTGATGAACCTGTGGGCTCCGGCGTACAACGCGAAATATCCCAACATCTCGATCACCACCGGAAGCACCGGATCGGGTGCCGGGATCTCCCAGGCCGCGGCGGGGGCGGTCAACATCGGCGCCTCCGGTGCCTATCTGTCCGCGGGTGACCTGTCGTCGCACCAGGGCCTGATGAACATCGCCCTGGCGATCTCCGCCGAACAGGTCAACTACAACCTGCCCGGCGTCACCGAACACCTCAAGCTCAACGGCAAAGTGTTGGCGGCGATGTATCAGGGCACCATCAAATCCTGGAACGACCCGCAGATCGCGGCGCTCAACCCCGGGGTGAATCTGCCTGCCACACCGGTGGTTCCGCTGCACCGGTCCGACGGATCCGGCGACACCTTCGTGTTCACCCAGTATCTGTCCAAGCAGGATCCCGACGGCTGGGGCCGCTCGCCCGGCTACAACACCACCGTCGACTTCCCCGCGGTGTCCGGCGCACTGGGCGAAAACGGCGCCGGCGGCATGGTCACCGGCTGTGCGCAAACCCCCGGCTGCGTCGCCTACATCGGCACCAGCTACCTCGACCAGGCCACCCAGAAGGGCTTGGGCGAAGCCGAATTGGGCAACGCCTCGGGCAATTACCTGCTGCCCGACGCCCAGAGCGTGCAGGCCGAAGCCGCGAGCTTCGCCCCGCAGACTCCGGCGGACGAGGTGATCTCGCTGATCAACGGGCCCGCCGCCAACGGATACCCGATCGTGAATTACGAGTACGCGGTCGTGTACAGCAATCAGAAGGATCCCGCCGTCGCGCAAACGATTCAGGCCTTCCTGCACTGGACGGTCGCCGACGGCAGCGGCCGCCAGTTCTTGGACCAGTTCCACTTCCAGCCGCTGCCCGCCGCGGTGGAGAAGCTGTCCGACAGCCAGATCGCCAAGATCGCCAGCTGAGCGGTGACCGGCTATTCGCCCCGCCTGGTGCGGTGGGCCGGCGCGGTGGCCGCGGTGCTCCCGCTGCTCGTGCTGGTGTTCGTGTTGGGAGTGCTGCTCATCGAAGCGGCGGGCGCGATCAAAGTCAATGGGCCGCACTTCTTCACCGGCACCGCGTGGAATCCGGGCAACACCTACGGCGACACGGTGGTCAGCCACGGCGTCGCACATCCGATCGGCGCCGACTACGGGGCGCTGCCGTTGATCGTCGGCACCCTGGCGAGTTCGGCGATCGCGCTGATTGTCGCGGTGCCGGTGTCGGTTGGCGCGGCCTTCGTGATCGCGCAGCGGTTGCCCCGACGGCTCGCCTCGGCCGTCGGGGTGGTGCTCGAATTGCTCGCCGGCATCCCGAGCGTCGTCGTCGGGCTCTGGGGCGCAATGACATTCGGGCCGATCATCGCCCACCGCGTCGCACCGGTCATCGCCCGTAATGCGCCGAACGTGCCGGTACTCAACTACTTTCGTGGCAACACGGGAAACGGCGAGGGCATGCTGGTGTCCGGCCTGGTGCTGGCGGTGATGATCATCCCGATCATCGCCAGCACCTGCCGCGACCTGATCCGCCAGGTGCCTTCGCTGCCCCGCGAGGGCGCGACCGCGCTGGGGATGTCGGATTGGGAGTGCGCACGCAGGGTCACCCTGCCGTGGGTGTCCAGCGGCATCGTCGGCGCCGTGGTGCTGGGGCTCGGGCGTGCGCTGGGCGAGACGATGGCCGTCGCCATGGTCTCTGGCGCGGAGTTGGGTGCGATGCCCACCAATATCTACTCGACGATGACCACCATCGCCGCCACCGTGGTGTCGCAACTGGATTCGGCGTTGACCGATTCGTCGAACTTCGCGGTCAAGACGCTGGCGGAAGTGAGCCTGGTGCTGTTGGTGATCACCGTGGCGACCAATGTGGCCGCCCGCCTGCTGGTGCGCCGGGCCTCTGGTGTTGCCCTACCCGTCGGGCGAGGGGTGTGACATGTGGTCGGTCGCGGCCCGGCGCAGGACGGTCGACGTGGCGTTCTGGGTGTGCTGCTTCGCCGGGCTGGCGGTGGTGATCATCCCGACGCTGTGGATGCTGATCGGCGTGGTCGGCCGCGCCCTGCCGGTGTTCCATTTCAGCGTGCTGGTGCAGGACAGCCAGGGCAACGGCGGCGGCCTCCGCAACGCCATCGTCGGGACGGTGGTGCTCGGCCTCGGGGTGTTGTTGGTCGGCGGCACCGTGAGCGTGCTGGCCGGGATTTATCTGTCCGAATTCGCCACGGGCAGAACACGATCGATTCTGCGGGGCGCCTACGAGGTGCTGGCCGGTGTCCCCGCCATCGTGCTCGGCTATGTCGGCTACCTCGCACTCGTGGTGGACTTCGGCTGGGGCTTCTCACTGGCGGCCGGGGTATTGGTGCTGTCGGTGATGAGCATTCCGTACATCACCAAGGCCACCGAGTCGGCGCTGCATCAGGTCCCGACGTCCTACCGGGAAGGAGCGGAGGCACTCGGGCTTCCGGTCAACTGGACGCTGCGCAAGATCGTCCTGAAGCCCGCGCTTCCCGGGATCGTCACCGGCATGCTGGTGGCCCTGGCGCTGGCGGTCAGCGAGACGGCACCGATGCTCTACACCGCGGGCTGGTCGGCGTCGCTGCCGACGGGACAACTCACCGGATCACCGGTCGGCTATCTGACGTATCCGATCTGGACGTTCTACAACCTGCCGTCGAAGTCGGCGCAGGACTTGTCCTACGACGCGGCGTTCCTGCTGATCGTCTTTCTGCTGCTGCTGATTGCCGCCGGGCGGCTGATCACGTCGGTGTTTCAGACGCCGGGAAGCCGCACGACCTGAAGGAAGAATTCGTCGATCTGCCGGACCGCACTGATGAATTGGTCGAGATCGACCGGCTTGGCGACATAGGCGTTCGCGTGCAACCTATAGCTGCGCAGGATGTCCTCCTCGGCCGAGGAGGTGGTGAGCACGACGACCGGGATGCGCGCGAGGTCGGCGTCGGACTTGATCTTTTCCAGCAGCTGCCGGCCGTCGTATTTCGGCAGGTTCAAGTCGAGCAGGATGAGATCGGGCCGTGGCGCGTCCTCGAACCCGTTGCGGCGGTACAGGAAGTCCAGGCCTTCCTCCCCGTCGTGCGCGACATGCAGCCTGTTCTGGAACTTGTTGTGCTCCAATGCCTCCCGGGTGATGAGCTCGTCGCCGGGGTCGTCTTCGACAAGCAGGATCTCGATCGCTCGGCCGGCTGGTGTCATTGATGGGCTCCTTCCAGGGTGGCTTGGTGGTCGGTCGGCACAGCGATGGGCAGGGTGAATTCGAACCGGGTTCCATCGGTGTAACGGGTGTCGATCCGGACGGACCCGTCGTGGTACTCGATGATCTTCTTCACCAGCGCCAGTCCCACGCCGGTCCCGGGATACACCTCGCGACCGTGCAAGCGCTGAAAGATGACGAAAACCTTGTCGGTGAACTCCTCGGCGATGCCGATTCCGTTGTCCGACAACGTGAATAACCATGTGTGACCATCGTTGCTGCGTTGACAGTCGATGACGATCCGTGGCGAGCGATCGACGTGGCGGAACTTGATGGCATTGCCGATCAGGTTCTGCCACAACATCGTCAACAGGGTGGAGTCGCCGATGACGCGGGGCAGCGGTTGCGGTGGCCGGACCACCTCGGCGTCCGACTCCTCGATCGCGGCAGCGAGATTGGCCACGGCCGCATCCAGCGTGGCGTCCAGGTCGACCTCGGCCTGCTTGCTGTTCACCCGGCCCACGCGGGAGAAACTGAGCAAATCGTTGATCAGCACCTGCATGCGTTTGGCGCCGTCGACCGCGAAATTGATGTACTCGAGGCCGCGTTCGTCGAGCTTATCGCCGTACCGCTTCTCCAGCAGCTGGCAGAACGACGCGACCTTGCGCAGGGGCTCCTGCAGGTCGTGGGAAGCGACATAGGCGAACTGCTCGAGTTCGGCGTTGGAACGGCTCAGCTCGACGGTCTGGGCGTCCAGCCGCGCCTCGGCCGCCCGCGAGATCTCCAGCGACGACACCAGCCGCTGGCGCATGTTCTCCACGTCGATCGCCATTTCGTGAATATCCCTGGGCCGACGCGGAATTGAGATGGTTTCGGCGAAGTTGCCGTCGGTGATCCGGCGGCAGGACGCGGCCAGTGCCGTCAGCGGAACGGTGATCGCGGCCCGCGTCAGGAAGCCCAGCAGAATGGCCATGCCGAAGAAGAGCAGCACGATCGAGCCGAGCACCCGGTCGCGCCAGCCGTTGATGTTGTTGACCTGGTTCTTCGCGTGCACGGACGCTGCGGCCAAATCCACGTTCTGCGTGTCGAAAAGCCCACGCAGATGGTCGAATTCAGCCTTGCCGCGATCGGCGATCTCGCCGCTCACCACGGCGGGTGCGTTGGGGCTCACGCTCGCGATGAGCGGCTCGGCGTACGTCGACCGCCATGCCGACGACGCTCGCTCGATCGCATCCAGATCGGCGATCAGCTCCGGGCGCCCACCGACGAGCCGCCGGATGTCTTCGGCCGCCGCATGTTCGGCTTGTTGCCCGTCGTAGTAGGGCGTGAGGAACTGCCGGTCGGCGGCGATGAGGTAGCCGCGGACGCCTGTTTCCTGGTCGCGCAACGCCGCCTGCAATTGAGTTGCGGCCACCCGCGCCGGCTGAATCTGCTGGCTCAGACTGCGCGACTCCGCGTCGGTGCGATTCAGCAGCGCCGCGCCCACCAGGGCGCCCGCCAGCACCAGCACGCCCATGCCGAACAGCGTCAGGGCCAGCCAGCCGCGCACGGTCAGCTTGGCGCGGCGCAGCGAATGCATGTGGTTGGTCATGTGGCGGTCCGTTCCACGCGCACCACGGCGATGTCGTCGGTGAGTCCCCCGCGGGGCTGAGCGAGCTTCTCGGCGCCGTCGATCAGCGCGTCGACGAACTCCGGACCGGCCAGATCCGCGTGCGCACGGGCCAGTTCGAGCAGCCCGTCCTCGCCCAGACGCGCGTTACCGGGCCCACAATATCCCTCGAACAGTCCGTCGGTGAGCAGCAGAAGTCCTTGTCCCACCGGCAATTCCAGCTCGCACACCGGCCAGTCGTCGGCGCGCAGACCCAGAGCAGGCCCGGCCGGCGGCTCGATCCATTCGACCGCCGCACCGTGGTGCCGCAACATCCCGGGGTGGCCGGCCCGGATCGCGGTGATGCGCGGGCCGTCCGCCGGGATCTCCAGGCTCAGTACGGTCGCGAAGATCCCGGTATCGGTCCGTTCCGCGCGCAGCATCCGTTCGAGCTGACGCATCAGTTCGGTGCCGCGCACCCCGGCGAAAGTGAGCGCGCGCCATGCGATCCGCAGTGCCGCGCCCAACGCCGCCTCGTCGGGGCCGTGTCCCGCGACGTCACCGTTGAGAACGTGCACCACCCGGTCCGGCGTTTGCACGACGTCGTAGAAGTCGCCGCACAGCAGCGCGTCGACCCGGCTTGGCCGGTACCTGGCGACGATCTCGACGCCCGGGTTGTCCAGCAGCAGCGGCGAGGGCAGCAGGCCACGTTCGAGCAACGCGTTCTCGCGTGCTCGGAGCTGGCTGGTGTGCAGGTCAGCGGCAATGAGCTCGACCCGCTTGCGCTCGATCGCGTACAGCACCGCCCGCCGCAGCATCTCGGGTTCGACCCGGCCCTTGACCAGGTAATCCTGCGCACCGGCCGCGACCGCGGACGCCCCGAAGTACTCGTCGTTGAGCCCGGTCAGCACGACGATGGGGACGGTCACATCGTGTTTCGCAATGCGGTCCAGCGCGTCCATGCCGCTGGCATCGGGCAGGTTGAGGTCCAACAGCACGCAGTCGGGCCTTGTGGTGGACAGTTCGCGCTCGGCGTGGGCTATCGACTGCGCCCACACCACGCGGATGTCGTCGACCGCCTCGGCGATCAGCTCTTCCACCAGGACCGCGTCGGCCCGGTCGTCCTCGACCAGCAGCAGCGACAACGCCTGCCGGTTGGCCACCGACGTCACCGGGCTACGCACTGGCGTTGGTTCCAAGCGGGCGTCCGCGGAGAGCCACGTCCTTCACTTAACACCCCCTGGGCGCGATAAGGGCTTTGCTCAGTGGACGGCGCTCCGACCACTTGGCCGCAGCGCCGATCGAAGCCCTACGCATGCCCGCTACCATCCCGAATGGTTTGAGTTTGGCGTGAGCTTAGTTGCAACAGCCAATCTTATTCGGCGGGCAGGTGTTTTTTGCCACCGGGTGCCGAAGGAACGCGGATCAGCGCAGCAGCGCCCGCGACATCACCACACGCTGAATCTGGTTGGTGCCCTCGTAGATCTGGGTGATCTTGGCGTCACGCATCATCCGCTCGACGGGGAAGTCGATGGTGTAGCCGGCGCCGCCGAACAGCTGCACGGCGTCGGTGGTGACCTCCATTGCGACGTCGGAGGCAAAACACTTGGAGGCGGCCGAGATGAACCCGAGGTTGCCTTCCCCGCGCTCGGCCCGGGCGGCCGCGCTGTAGACCATCAGGCGCGCCGCCTCCACCTTCATCGCCATGTCGGCCAGCATGAACTGCACACCCTGGAAGTCGCTGATCGCCTGGCCGAACTGCTTGCGGTCCTTGGTGTAGGCGATGGCGGCGTCGACCGCGCCCTGGGCGATGCCCACGGCCTGGGCGCCGATCGTCGGGCGGGTGTGGTCCAGCGTGGCCAGCGCGGTTTTGAAGCCGGTGCCGGGCTCACCGATGATCCGGTCGCCGGGGATGCGGCAGTCCTCGAAGTACAGCTCGGTGGTGGGCGAACCCTTGATCCCGAGCTTGCGCTCCTTCGGGCCGACGGTGAAGCCCTCGTCGTCGATGTGCACCATGAACGACGAGATGCCGTTGGCGCCCTTGTCGGGGTCGGTCACCGCCATCACGGTGTACCAACTCGACTTGCCGCCGTTGGTGATCCAGCACTTGGCGCCGTTGAGAATCCAGCCGTCGCCGTCGGCCTTGGCCCGGGTCTTCATCGCGGCCGCGTCGCTGCCGGCTTCCCGCTCGCTCAGCGCGTAGGACGCCATCGCGGTGCCGTCGGCGATCGACGGCAGGACCTGCTTCTTCAACTCCTCGGAGCCGCGCAGGATCAGGCCCATGGTGCCCAGCTTGTTCACCGCGGGGATCAGCGAGGCCGACGCGTCCACGCGCGCGACCTCTTCGATGACGATGCACGCCGCGACGGAGTCGGCGCCCTGACCGCCGTACTCCTCCGGCACATGCACCGCGTTGAAGCCCGACGCGTTCAGCGCGTCGAGCGCCTCCTGCGGGAAGCGCGACTTCTCGTCGACTTCGGCCGCGTGGGGGGCGATCTCCTTTTCCGCCAGCGCGCGAATCGCGGCGCGCAATTCGTCGTGTTCCTCCGGCAGCTTGAACACATCAAACGTGGGGTTTCCGGCCCATCCAGCCATCTCGCGAGCCTCCTAATCTTCTGTTACTCGCCGGTAACTTTACCCTGGAGCTGTTGCAGGGCCGCATCCTTGGCCCGCACCGTCTCGGCCAGCTCGTCCTGGAAGGCGACGATCCGGGCGCGCAGCGCCGGGTCGGACGAGCCGAGCATGCGCACCGCCAGCAGGCCGGCGTTGCGTGCGCCGCCGATCGAGACCGTGGCCACCGGCACGCCCGCGGGCATCTGCACGATCGACAGCAGGGAGTCCAGGCCGTCCAGCCGTCCCAGTGGCACCGGTACGCCGATCACCGGTAGCGGCGTCGCCGCGGCGACCATGCCGGGCAGGTGGGCCGCGCCGCCGGCACCGGCGATGATCACCTCGAGGCCGCGATCGGCCGCGCCGCGGGCGTAGTCGAACATCACCCCCGGGGTGCGATGCGCCGAGACCACCCGGACCTCGGCCGGCACGTCGAATTCGGCCAGCGCGGCGGCGGCGTCCTGCATCACCGCCCAGTCACTGTCGCTGCCCATGATCACGCCGACGCGGGGGGTATCAGCCATGTGGATCCCATCCGTCCGTCCACTGCCCATGTGCCAACCAGTCTGCCGCTAGCGCGGCGCGTTCACGCAGCTTCGCCGGGCTTTCCAGGTCGGCGGAGGTGCCGAGGAAGTTGACGTGGCCAATTTTCCTCCCCGGTCGCTCGCCCTTGCCGTACAGGTGGACCCGGGCGTCGGGCATGCGTGCGTAGAGATGGTGCAGCCGCTCGTCCAGGGTCATCGCGGGCTGCTGCGCGGCGCCCAGCACGTTGGCCATCACGGTCACCGGCACGACGGCATCGGTGCCGCCGAGCGGATAGTCCAGCACCGCACGCAGATGCTGTTCGAATTGGCTGGTGCGGGCGCCGTCCATGGTCCAGTGCCCGGAGTTGTGGGGCCGCATGGCGAGCTCGTTGACGAGCAGGGCGCCGTCGCGGGTCTCGAACAACTCGACCGCGAGCACACCCACCACGCCGAGTTCGGCGGCAAGTCGCAGCGCCAGCTGCTGTGCGGCGGCGGCGGACTCCTGGGGCAGCTCGGGCGCCGGGGCGATCACCTGCACGCAGATCCCGTCGGCCTGCACCGTCTCGACCACCGGCCACGCCGCGCCCTGACCGAACGGCGAGCGCGCCACCAGCGCCGACAATTCGCGGCGCAGCGCCACGCGTTCCTCGACCAGCACCGGCACCCGAGAGGCCAGATAGGCCTCGACGATCTCGCGGGCGTGGCCCACGTCGCGGGCGAGCTGCACCCCCTTGCCGTCGTAGCCGCCGCGGGCGGCCTTGACCACGATCGGTCCGTCCACCCGCGCCGCGAAGGCGTCGACGTCGGCCGCGCTCTGGATGGCCGCATAGCGCGGCACCGCGGCGCCCAGCTCCTCGAGCCGCCGCCGCATCACCAGCTTGTCCTGGGCGTGCACCAGCGCCTGCGGCGGCGGCGCCACGTTGACCCCCTCGGCGACCAGCTTCTCCAGCAGATCGGTCGGGACGTGCTCGTGGTCGAACGTCAGCACGTCGGCCCCGGCCGCAACCCGGCGCAAATCCTCCAGATCGGTGTGCGAACCGATCACCACATTGGGGGTGACCTGGGCCGCCGGCTCGTCGTCGGCGAGGGCCAGCACCCGCAGGTTCTGACCCAGCGCGATCGCGGCCTGATGCGTCATCCGGGCGAGCTGGCCGCCGCCGACCATCGCCACCTGGGGGCACCTCCCGCTTGCGGGCGGCGGGCTGGGTGTACTCGGCACGGCCATCATGGTGTCACGGCGAACAATGCCGCCCCAAAACCCGCATCGAAAGGTGTGTTGACCAGGCACCGACACAAAATTGTTATGTACCATTTTGCGCCATTTTTGCGTGCGAACGTACACTCACGTCTTGTGTCCTTCGCCGATGCCACCATCGCGCGTTTGCCCGGGATCTTTCAGCCCTATGCGCAACGCCATCACGAATTCATCAAATTCGCCATCGTGGGCGGCACTACCTTCGTTATTGACTCGGCGATTTTCTACACGCTGAAGCTGACGATTCTCGAGCCCAAGCCGGTGACGGCCAAGGTAATCGCCGGAATCGTCGCGGTGATCGCGTCCTACGTGCTGAACCGGGAATGGAGCTTCCGCGACCGGGGCGGCCGCGAACGCCACCACGAGGCGCTGCTGTTCTTCGCGTTCAGCGGCGTGGGCGTGCTGCTGAGCATGGCGCCGCTGTGGGTCTCCAGCTATGTCTTCGGACTGCGGGTCCCGACGGTCTCGCTGACCGTGGAGAACGTCGCTGACTTCATTTCCGCCTACGTCATCGGCAACCTGCTGCAGATGGCGTTCCGGTTCTGGGCGTTCCGGCGCTGGGTGTTCCCCGACCAGCTGGCACCCGTCGCGGACGAGGTGCTGGAATCCGCGCTTACCGCCGGCGGAATCGCCGAAGTCTTCGAAGACGAGATCGAGCGCGGCAACGTCACGCTGCTGCGCGCCTGGCGCAACCGGGCCAGCCGGTCGGGTCAGCTCGGCGATTCCTCGGAACCCAGGGTGTCGAAGACTTCGTGATACAGCAGCGAGTGCACCTCGCGCAGTCGCGGAATGTTGTAGAACTCCAACGGATCTTGTGACGCCGACTCGATAATCAGCGTCCCGGTGCGAAACATCCGCTCGGTCAGCTTGTCCCGGAATTCCACGCTGTTGATCCGCGCCAGCGGAATGTCGATGCCGCTGCGGGTCAGCACGCCGTGCCGAAACATCACCCGCCGGTTGGTGACGACGAAATGGGTGGTCAGCCAGGTCAGCAACGGCCACAGCGTCAGCCAGCCGATCACCACGAGCCAGATTCCCCAGATGACGCCGTAGATGATGTTCTTGGCGAGCTGCTCCCAATGCGTGGAGTTGAGGTAGCCGGAGCCGAACGCCGCCAGGCCGGTCGCTGAGATGAACACCACGACGGGCCAGATCAAGCGCTTCCAGTGTGGGTGGCGGTGTATGACGATCTGCTCGCCGGCCGCCAGGGCGTTATCGGGATAACTCATGGTCGCGACCTTAGCCGCGCAGATGAACGACGTCACCAGCCGAAACCACGACGGTTTCGCCGTCGGTCTCCACGCAGAGCCTGCCCTGGTCGTCGACACCGCTTGCGATGCCGACGACTTCGGAGTTCCCGGGCAGCTGCGCGCGTACGCGTTTGCCGATGGTCAGGCTGCGGGCCCGGTAGTCGGCCGCGAGCTGCCAGTCCGCACCGCGCGCCGCCCGCCACGCGACGACGCGGTCCCCGAGTTCACGCAGCAGCCGCACCACCAGCCGGCCGCGGTCGGGGGCGGCGACCCCGAGGTCGAGCAGCGAGGTCGCCCCGACGCCGTCGGGCGCTTGAGTTACGTTGAGCCCCAAGCCAATTACCACAAACGGGCGGACCACCTCGGCGAGAATGCCGGCCAGCTTGCCCGGGGCGTCCGGCGGGCCGGCCAACACGTCGTTGGGCCACTTGAGGCCGGCCTCGATCCCGCTGCCGTCAAGCAGTGGCGCCAGCGCGTCGACGACCGCCACACCGGTCGCCAGCGGCAACCAGCCCCAGCCTTCGGTCGGCACGTCGACGACACTCACCCCGACCGACATGGTGATCTGCGCGCGCGGGGCGGCCGACCAGGTGCGGCCGTGCCGGCCGCGACCGGCGGTCTGATGCTCGGCGATGAGCACCGCCCCGGCGATGTCGGTTCCCGCGGCCGCGCGGGCCATCAAATCGGCGTTGGTGGAACCGGTTTGCTCGACGATGTCGAGCCGGCGCCAGCCCAGTCCGGTGCCGATCAACTCGGCTCGCAGGGCGGCAGCGTCCAGTGGCGTCCTGAGGTCGTCGCGGTCCATCACCGGCCGGCCTAGGAGCTTCGCCGGGCCCGCATGTCCAGCACGGCCACGTGGCTGAACAGCATGCTGGTCCCGATCGGATTGCCACCGGCCGGATACGCGGTGCCGCTGGGCGCGGCCATCGTGTTGCCCGCCGCGTACAGCCCGCTGATGGGGTTGCCGGCCGTGTCGAGTACCCGCGCCGCGGCGTCGGTGCGCAAGCCCCCCTTGGTGCCCAGGTCGGACAGGCCGAACGCCGCGGCGTGATACGGCGGCGAGTCGATTGCCACCAGCGGCGAGGCGCCCGCCGAGAAAGCCCGGTCGAAGGCCTCGTCGCCCCGGCCGAAATCCTCGTCGCCACCGCAGGCGGCAAAACCGTTGAACCGCAACACCGTTGCCACCAGATTTGCCGGAGGTACCCCGATCTTGGCGGCCAGTTCCTCGAGGGTGTCCGCGGTGTGCCACAGGCCGGCGGCGACGTACTTCTCGGTCTCGACGATCGACACGTTGGCCGCCTTGACGGGCGGCACCTCACCTTCCTTGTCGTCGTAGATCATCCAGTACGGCAACGTCATTGACCCGTCCTGCAGCTGCGCGATGATCTCGCGACCGGCCCGGTCGTAGGCCCGTGACTCGTTGACGAACCGCTCCCCGTTCTGATTGACGAAGATGCCGCCGGTGAACCACAGCGCAAACGCGGAACGGCCGTCGGGATGGGTCATGCCCGGTGACCACCAGGCCTGATCCAGCAGGTCGGTGTCCGCGCCCACGGCGATGCCGGCCTGCAGCGCCAGACCACGACTTCCCGGGCCGCCCATGGTGTCTCGCGCCACTCCCGGCACCCCGTACGCGCGGCGCAACTCGTCGTTGCCTTCGAAGCCGCCGGCGGCCAGCAGCACGCCCAGGCGGGTGCGGATCGCGCGGCGCTCGCCCCCGCTCTCCACGATCGCCCCGATCACCCGCTTGTCGGGGCCGTCCGAGCGCACCAGCTCGACCAGCGCCGTGTCGCGCCGTAGTGACGCGTTCGGATACTGCCCGATGGCCTTGAGGAATCGCGCGATCAGCGCGCGGCCCCCGAGGTAGTAATCGGCGGGCGTGTCGGCCCCGAGCCGATCGGTGTCCAGCGGCCCGCGGATCGCGTCGCGCAGTTCGGGAGCGGCGGCCACCTTCAACGGCTTCGCGGCGATGTGGCGCTGACCGTCCAGGCGCGCCTTCGGCGCCTTGCCGTAGTAGTCGGGCCACGGCAGCGGCACGAATTTGATGTCCGGATCCTGCTCCAGGTACTCGATCAACGGCGCGCCGCCCCGGACGAACGCCTCCTGCAGTTCGCGTGGTGTCCGGTCTCCGACGACGGCGCGGTAGTAGGTGAGCGCATCCTCGATGGTGTCGTCGGAGCCCGCACGGATCAGCACGGGATTGCAGGGGAACCAGACCCCGCCCCCGCCGGAGTAGGCGGTCGTGCCGCCGAATTTGTCGGTCGCCTCGACCAACAGCACATCGAGGCCTTCGCGCGCCGCGGTGTAGGCACCGGCGACCCCGCCGCCGCCCGATCCCGCGACGAGAACGTCGTGCTCCTCGCTCCATTGAATTGAAGGACCCAAGTCGACTCCAAGGCTGCCCATAGACGACTGAGACTATCCGCGCCCGTAACATCGACTCCCATGACAAGCGTTACCGACCACACCGCGGAGCCCGCCGCCGAGCACACCATCGACATCCACACCACCGCGGGCAAGCTGGCCGAGCTGCACAAGCGCCGCGAAGAGGCGCTGCATCCGGTGGGCGAAGAGGCCGTCGAGAAGGTGCATGCCAAGGGCAAGCTGACCGCCCGCGAGCGCATTCTTGCGCTGCTGGACGACGATTCGTTCGTCGAGCTCGACGCGCTGGCCAAGCACCGCAGCTCCAACTTCGGGCTGGAGAACAACCGCCCGCTCGGCGACGGCGTGATCACCGGCTACGGCACCATCGACGGCCGCGACGTCTGCATCTTCAGCCAGGACGCCACGGTCTTCGGCGGCAGCCTGGGCGAGGTGTACGGCGAGAAGATCGTCAAGATCCAGGAGCTGGCGATCAAGACCGGCCGCCCGCTGATCGGCATCAACGACGGGGCGGGCGCGCGGATCCAGGAGGGTGTCGTCTCGCTGGGCCTCTACAGCCGCATCTTTCGCAACAACATCCTGGCGTCGGGCGTCATCCCGCAGATCTCGCTGATCATGGGGGCCGCCGCGGGTGGGCACGTGTACTCTCCCGCCCTGACCGACTTCGTGGTGATGGTCGACCAGACCAGCCAGATGTTCATCACCGGACCCGATGTCATCAAGACCGTCACCGGCGAGGACGTCACCATGGAGGAACTCGGCGGGGCCCATACCCACATGGCCAAGTCGGGCACCCTGCACTACGTCGCGTCCGGCGAGCAGGACGCCTTCGAATGGGTGCGCGACCTGCTGGGCTACCTGCCGCCCAACAACTTCACCGATCCGCCGCGTTACGCCGAGCCGGTGCCCGAAGGGTCCATCGAGGACAACCTGACCGACGAGGACCTCGAGCTGGACACCCTGATCCCGGACTCGCCCAACCAGCCGTACGACATGCACGAGGTGATCACCCGAATCCTCGACGACGACGAATTCCTGGAGATCCAGGCGGGTTACGCGCAGAACATCGTCGTCGGATTCGGCCGCATCGACGGCCGGCCGGTCGGGATCGTGGCCAACCAGCCCACGCAGTTCGCCGGCTGCCTGGACATCAACGCCTCGGAGAAGGCGGCCCGCTTCGTGCGGACCTGCGACTGCTTCAACATCCCGGTCGTCATGCTGGTCGACGTGCCCGGCTTCCTGCCCGGCACCGGCCAGGAATACAACGGCATCATCCGCCGCGGCGCCAAGCTGCTGTTCGCCTACGGCGAGGCCACCGTCCCGAAGATCACGGTCATCACCCGCAAGGCCTACGGCGGCGCCTACTGCGTCATGGGCTCCAAGGACATGGGCTGCGACGTCAACATCGCCTGGCCGACCGCGCAGATCGCGGTGATGGGCGCCTCCGGTGCGGTCGGCTTCGTCTACCGCCAGCAGCTCAAGGAGGCCGCCAAGGAGGGCAAGGACGTCGACGAGCTGCGGTTGCAGCTGCAGCAGGAGTACGAGGACACCCTCGTCAACCCGTACGTCGCCGCCGAGCGCGGCTACGTCGACGCGGTGATCCCGCCGTCGCACACCCGGGGCTACATCGCCACCGCGCTGCGGCTGCTGGAGCGCAAGATCTCGCATCTGCCGCCGAAGAAGCACGGGAACATACCCCTATGAGCGACGAAACTCCCACGACCGAAGAGCCGCAGCAGCCGCAGGCGCCCCACATCAAGATCCTCAAGGGGCGCCCCACCGACGCGGAGCTGGCCGCGCTGGTCGTCGTTCTGGGCAGCGCCGGCGCTGCGCTCCCGGCCCCGCAACAGGAGAGCACCCGCTGGGGGCTTCCGGTCGACAGGCTGCGCTACGCGATCAGCAACTATCAGCGAATTACCTTGCAGGAACGCGTACACATGCACCGATGACCCGGCTGGTGCTGGGTTCGGCCTCGTCCGGTCGCCGCAGGGTGCTGCGCGGGGCCGGTATCGATCCGCTGGTCGTGGTCTCCGGCGTCGACGAGGACGCGCTCATCGCCGGCCTGGGGCCGCTGGCTTCGACGGGCGAGGTGGTGTGCGCGCTGGCCCGGGCCAAGGCCGAGCAGGTGGCAGGCGTTCTGCAGCCCGCTGTCGCGGCCGATTGCGTTGTCGTTGGCTGTGATTCGATGCTCGAAATCGACGGCCGGCTGTGCGGCAAACCGGGATCGGCCGACGCCGCGGCGGGCCAGTGGCGCGTGATGGGCGGCCGCTCGGGCCTGCTCCACACCGGGCACTGCGTGCAGCGCCTGCGCGACGGTGCAATCACCCATCAGCGGGTCGAATCAGCCTGTACCACAGTGCATTTCACTAAGCCAACGGACGCGGATCTGCAAGCCTACGTTGCCACCGGCGAGCCTCTGCACGTCGCCGGGGCATTCACCCTGGACGGGCTGGGCGGCTGGTTCGTCGACGGGATCGAGGGCGATCCCTCGAACGTCGTCGGACTGAGCCTGCCGCTGCTGCGACGACTGCTGAGCGACGTCGGACTATCCGTCAACGCACTGTGGGCGCAGCACTAGTCACGGCGGGCACCGCTTCGCGCCCTCACGGTAGGCTCGGTCCGTGCCGCTCCCCCCGGATCCCAGCCCCACCCTCGCCGGTTACGCCCACCCCGAACGATTGGTCACCGCCGACTGGTTGTCGGGCCACCTGGGCTCACCCGGCCTGGTGATCGTCGAGTCCGACGAAGACGTCTTGCTCTACGACGTCGGCCATATTCCGGGCGCGGTCAAGATCGACTGGCACACCGACCTCAACGACCCGAGGGTGCGCGACTACATCAACGGCGAACAGTTTGCCGAACTGATGGACCGCAAAGGCATTGCCCGCGACGACACCGTGGTGATCTACGGCGACAAGAGCAACTGGTGGGCCGCCTATGCGCTGTGGGTCTTCACGTTGTTCGGCCACCCCGACGTGCGGCTGCTCAACGGTGGACGCGACCTCTGGCTTGCCGAACGGCGCGACACCACCCTCGAGGTCCCGACCAAGACGTCGAGTGGCTACCCCGTTGTCGCGCGCAACGACGCACCGATCCGCGCCTTCAAGGACGACGTGCTGGCCATCCTGGGCAGTCAGCCGCTGATCGACGTCCGCTCGCCCGACGAATACACCGGCAAGCGCACCCACATGCCCGACTATCCCGAAGAGGGCGCGCTGCGCGCCGGCCACATCCCCACCGCTCGGTCGATTCCGTGGGGCAAGGCGGTCGACGAGAGCAGCCGATTCCGCAGCCGCGCGGAACTCGACGAGCTGTACAGCTTCCTAGGCCCCGACGACAAGACCGTGGTCTACTGCCGCATCGGCGAGCGCTCCAGCCACACCTGGTTCGTGCTCACCCACCTGCTCGGCAAGCCGGACGTGCGGAACTACGACGGTTCGTGGACCGAGTGGGGCAACACCGTGCGCGTGCCCATCGTCGCGGGCGAGAGCCCGGGAGCAGTACCGGCCTGATGACCCTGCCCGCCCCCTTGGCCGAGGTGGTGTCCGACTTCGCCGAAGTCCAGGGCCAGGACAAGCTGAAGCTGTTGCTGGAATTCGCCGACGACCTGCCTGCGCTGCCCGATGACCTCGCCGAAGCGGCGATGGAGCCCGTTCCCGAGTGCCAGTCGCCGCTGTTTCTACATGTCGACGCGCATGACCCGAACCGGGTTCGGTTGTATTTCAGCGCGCCCGCCGAAGCGCCGACCACCCGCGGCTTCGCCTCGATCCTGGCCGCCGGCCTCGACGAGCAATCCGCCGCCGACATCCTGGCGGTGCCCGAGGATTTCTACAGCGAGCTCGGTCTGGCCGCTTTGATCAGCCCGCTGCGGCTACGCGGCATGTCGGCGATGCTGGCCCGCATCAAGAGGCGTTTGCGCGAGACGGGTTGAGAGGGACCGGGTATCAGCCGCGGACGAATCGAGCGCCGGCGAAGTCAACAAGAAATCCCCTGGCTGTGCTTAAGACACGCGTTGATTTTAATTGAACAGTGACCTGGGTTCGCTAGCAACCGTCTAGGATTTCACCGTGATTGACAGCAACCGAGGTGGGCGTTGACGAAATCCTTGAACGAAGTTGAGGCGATTACAACTTTCTTGAGGGATGAGATCGAGGTAGAGGAGGTCGACGGGATTGCACGCGTACGACTTTCAAGAACCTCACCGGGGATAGAAGCCAACGCGTACTATTTCGGTCACCCGAAATGGGCGGATAGCTGGCTTCGCCATGTACACCGGTACCCGGAGCTGAGGGACCGCTGGCTGGCGGCGGCCGGAAGCTGGGACGACCGCGTCGTCGTTGATATCGGTTGCGGTCCAGGCAATCTCTTCGCCTGCGTCGGCACCAGACCTGACGTTCTTATCGGGGTCGATGTCGCAGAGGGAAGTCTGCGAATCGCCAAGACTCAGGGCTACCTGCCGCTTCTGGCTGACGCACAGGACCTACCATTCAGAAACGCTTTTGCCGACTTGGTTGTTCTCAACGGATCCCTTCATCATATAGACGACATGACCGCTGCTTTAAGGGAAGGCGCCCGCCTCGTGAAACCCGGCGGATACCTGGTCACTGACCATGATCCGCAGCGCTCTGCATGGAATTTCCGCGGTTTCGGCAAATTACTATGGGAATTGCGGCGACCGATCTACCGAGCGTTGGAAAGAGGAGGCCATAGCGCCGTCGGAGATGAGGGAACATGGGCGCTTCGCACCGAGCTGCACCACAAACCCGGCGACGGGGTGTCGAGGGAATGGTTTCTCGAGACGCTGGAA
Organism: Mycobacterium numidiamassiliense; assembly: GCF_900157365.1. Taxonomy (GTDB): domain Bacteria; phylum Actinomycetota; class Actinomycetes; order Mycobacteriales; family Mycobacteriaceae; genus Mycobacterium; species Mycobacterium numidiamassiliense. Next base: position 660,441 of record NZ_FUEZ01000003.1, read on the forward strand.
CCGCTGGGGTTTGAGGTGCGCACTTATCCGCACAGTCATCGCGTAGGCGCCGCAGCCCTGGACGGCGAGATGGGCCGGCCGCCGATGCAGATTCGCATAGGCCAACTGCTCTCAGGTATCGGCAGTAGCACCCCAGCGGGTGCACTGAGCCTGATGTGCGTTGCCCGGCGCACATGACCGTTAGCTGAGCGAAACTCGCGGCTACGGTTGTCACTCGTCAACCTTCTGTGCCCGAGACGGGTTGACTGGGACCGGGTATCGGCGCTCTCGGCGCGCCGCCTAAACTTCCCCCGACAAGACTTGTAAGAAATTCTCTTAGAGACATCTCTGAGATTGAGAACGTCGATTCCCACAGGAGGCGCAGTGGCCAGTCACGCCAGCTCAAGGATCGCCAAGGTGCTCATCGCCAACCGCGGCGAGATCGCCGTCCGGGTGATCCGGGCGGCCCGCGATGCGGGCCTGTCCAGCGTGGCGGTGTACGCCGAGCCCGACGCCGACGCACCACACGTGCGGTTGGCCGACGAGGCGTTCGCCCTGGGCGGTCAGACCTCCGCCGAGTCCTACCTGGACTTCGGCAAGATCCTCGACGCCGCCGCGAAGTCCGGCGCCAACGCCATCCACCCCGGCTACGGCTTCCTGTCGGAGAACGCCGACTTCGCCCAGGCGGTCCTCGACGCCAACCTGATCTGGATTGGGCCCAGCCCGCAGTCCATCCGCGACCTCGGCGACAAGGTCACCGCCCGCCACATCGCCGCCCGCGCGCAGGCGCCGCTGGTGCCCGGCACCCCCGACCCGGTCAAGGACGCTGACGAGGTGGTCGCCTTCGCCGAGGAGTACGGCGTGCCGATCGCCATCAAGGCGGCGTTCGGCGGCGGCGGCCGCGGCATGAAGGTGGCCCGCACCCTCGAGGAGATCCCCGAGCTGTTCGAGTCGGCCACCCGCGAGGCGGTCGCGGCGTTCGGCCGCGGCGAATGCTTCGTCGAGCGCTACCTGGACAAGCCGCGCCACGTCGAGGCCCAGGTGATCGCCGACCAGCACGGCAACGTCATCGTCGCCGGCACCCGTGACTGCTCGCTGCAGCGCCGCTTCCAGAAGCTGGTCGAGGAGGCGCCCGCGCCGTTCCTGACCGACGCGCAGCGCAAGGAGATCCACGAGTCCGCCAAGCGCATCTGCAAGGAGGCCCACTACTACGGGGCCGGCACCGTCGAATACCTGGTCGGCCAGGACGGCCTGATCTCCTTCCTCGAGGTCAACACGCGTCTGCAGGTCGAACACCCGGTTACCGAGGAGACCGCCGGCATCGACCTGGTGCTGCAACAGTTCAAGATCGCCAACGGCGAAAAGCTCGACCTCACCGAGGACCCGACACCGCGGGGGCACGCCATCGAGTTCCGGATCAACGGCGAGGACGCCGGACGCGGCTTTTTGCCGGCGCCCGGTCCGGTCACCCGGTATGACATCCCCACCGGACCCGGCGTCCGGCTGGACTCCGGTGTCGAGGCCGGTTCGGTGATCGGCGGCCAGTTCGACTCGATGCTGTCCAAGCTGATCGTGTACGGCGCCACCCGCGAGGAGGCGCTCGCGCGCTCCCGGCGGGCCCTGGACGAATTCCACATCGAAGGCCTGGCCACGGTCATCCCGTTCCACCGCGCCGTGGTGTCCGACCCCGCCTTCATCGGCGACGGCGACAGCTTCTCGGTACACACCCGCTGGATCGAGACCGAGTGGAACAACACCGTTGAGCCCTTCACCGCCGGTGAGCCCCTCGACGACCAGGATGCCCAGCCGCGGCAGAAGGTGGTCGTCGAGGTCGACGGCCGCCGGGTCGAGGTTTCGCTGCCCGGCGATCTGGCGCTCTCGGGCGGCGGCGGTGGCGACGCTCCCGGCGTCATCCGCAAGAAGCCCAAGCCGCGGCAGCGTGGCTCGCACGGCGGCGCAGCGGCGTCCGGTGACGCGGTCACCGCGCCCATGCAGGGCACCGTGGTCAAGGTCGCGGTCGAGGAAGGCCAGCAGGTCGCCGCGGGTGACCTCGTGGTGGTCCTGGAGGCGATGAAGATGGAGAACCCGGTCACCGCGCACAAGGACGGCACCATCACCGGCCTCGCGGTGGAAGCAGGCGCCGCCATCACCCAGGGCACCGTGCTCGCCGAGATCAAATAGCTGCCCGTTTCTGGGAATCAGCTAGCAAACGCTGTCGCCCCGGCCCGAGCACGAGTAGGGTTCGAGACAGGTTGAGTTCACAGCCGTCCGGATCACGTCTGCGCCGCCGAAAGTGAACTCCCGAACTTTCAGCATCGTTAGGTATGTGACGTCATCCACGACACGAATCCTCGATGTGAGGGAGACAAGCAATGTCTGTGGCTCAATCTTGGCAGCAATGCCGCACCGCCCAATTCAGCGTGCAATGGCACGCGTCGGGCACCGTTATCACCGCCGACGGTGAACTCGACGCCGCGAACTCCGATCAGCTCGCCAGCTATGTTCAGCGCAATGTCAGCCGCACCAAGCGGGTGATCCTCGACCTGCGCGGCCTGGAATTCATTGGTACTGCCGGCTTTTCGGCATTACATCGAATCAATGTGGCGTGCTCTTTCGCCCAGGTGCATTGGGCGATGGCGCCCAGCGCGGCGGTGTGGCGGCTCTTGCGGGTCTGCGACCCCGACGGCACTCTGCCGGTCACCGATGAGCTGGACGAGCCGCTGCTCAAGGCGGCGGGCTGGGCCAAGGGCTACCAGCGCCCGCTACTCCAGCTGGTCCCGCAGGCGCGTTAGCGACTTCGCCAGCAGCCGCGACACGTGCATCTGCGAGATGCCGACCCGGTCGGCGATCTGCGTCTGTGTCATCGAATCAAAGAACCTGAGCACCAACACCATTCGCTCCCGCTCGGGCAGTCCTTCGAGCAACGGACGTAACGCCTCGCGGTCCTCGATCCGATCCAGACTGGCATCCACATCGCCCAATGTGTCGGCGATCGCCCGGGCGTCGTCGTCTTCGGCGCTGCCGCTACCGCTGTCGATGGACAGGGTGTTGTAGGAGCTGCCCGCCACCAGACCCTCGACAACTTCGGCGCGGTCCATGTCCAGTTCTTCGGCGAGTTCGGTTGCCGTGGGCGCCCGGCCCAGCCGCTGGGACAGCTCGGCGGTGGCGGTGCCCAGCCGCAGATGCAGTTCCTTGAGCCGCCGGGGAACCTTGACCGACCAGCTGTTGTCGCGGAAGTGCCTGCGGACCTCGCCCATGATCGTGGGCACCGCGAACGACACGAAGTCCGATCCAGCGTCGACGTCGAAGCGCGCCACGGCGTTGACCAATCCGACCCGCGCAACCTGAACCAGGTCGTCGCGCGGCTCGCCCCGGCCCTCGAAGCGGCGGGCGATGTGATCGGCCAGCGGCAGGCAGCGCTCCACGATCTTGTCCCGCTGGCGCTGGAACTCCGGCGAATGGCCGTCGACGCTGGCCAGCTCGCGGAACATCGCCGGAACGTCGGCGTATTCGTTTGGGCGCGAACTCGAAGCACCGGCAGCTTGCGCTGTCACCTGCTGGTTGCCGCCCGTCGCGCCGTCAGCCTGATGCCGAAGAGGCTGCCGGTTTCCTTGGGGTCGCGACCATCCTGGAAGGTCTGGACATCGTCGGCCAGTGACGTCAGGACATGCCAGCTGAAACTGCCGGGCGCCACCACATCATGGGTCTCGCATTCCGCGGAAGCCTCGACGATCAAGACGTCCGCTCGCGGGTCGACCACGACGGCCAGCATCGCGTCGGGGGTAGCCGACCGGATCAACCGGGTGCACACCTCGTCCACGGCGAGCCGTAAGTCCGCGACGGCATCGAAATCCAAGTCTTCGAACGTGCCGATCGCACCGACCAGCGTGCGCAGCATTGCCAAATTCTCCAGCCGCGCAGCGACGTGCAATTCAACAGCGCGATGCCCGCGTTGGTGATTATTACCGGGCACTCCGGCATCCGTCATATGGTCTCCCGGCAATGTTTGACTCACACTACTCCTCGCTTTGGAGCGCGCCTCGGACGTTACTTTCGAGCCGTTTACTCATGATCGCCGCCGAGTAATCCGCGCCCGACATGAACCTGACATAACCCAACCCGGACGCGCGCGCTCCCGCGCGTGGCGGTGATTGTCGGGATTTCGCTGATCATACTGTCGCTCTGGTTGTCGCTAGGTACTGCGGGCCCTAGGTGATTCCGTTTCCCATGATGAGCGCAGCACGCTAACGCGCGAATATCGACAGCACTGGCCATGGTTTAGACCTGATACCCACAGATCCAAGTGGATAACCCCCGAATTAACTTGCCGGCCGCTGCCTCGGTATTTCGGGATGCTCGGCGGACCATCGCTCGAAGATTGCGCGTATTCGCCGGTGCTCAACGGCCAGCCACACCAGGCCAGCCACCGTGACCACGACCGCCGTCACGCCCGCGGTCATGCCCTCGTGTTGATGTCCGCTGCCGAACGCCGCCAGGCTCGCGCAGACTCCGACCACGCCCGCCACCACCAAGAGGTAGCCGGGCCAGTGCAGGACGTCGATCAGCGATTCGCCGGCGAGTGGACGCGTGGTTCGCAGATGGTCGACGGGGTCGTGGTAGGTGTCTCCCATGGCTGCTCCTAACGGAGATCGTCACCATCCACGGTAGAACTGTCCGACCGCGTTAGCCAGACCCGTCACAGCCCAAGCGCCGGGCCGGCAATCGGCGCAACGCCCAGGGAGACGGTCATGATCATGAGCGTCAACAAAAACCAGCCCGCGCCATGCCATCCCCACCACGTGCCCTCGTCGCGCCAGACGCGGTAGGTGCGCACGAACGCCCAAAGCCCGGCCGCCAGCAGGATCAGTGGACCGCCGAACGCCAGCAATATCCGCTGCGGCGTGCCGCAGGCCGCCGTGTCGACGCCCGTGCCGGGACACGTGCTGACCCACAGCGCCGCCACGATGATGAATCCCACACCCGTGATCGCGGCGAGCATCGCAAAGCGGATGGCCGCGCGGACCTCACTGTCTTCCTGGCCCAGGTGGTCGCCACGCGACCGCTCATCTGCTTTCGGCATCGGTGAACCTCATATTCCGGCTAATTGACCGCACTGAACATTTCGTTCGCTGCGTCGCATTAGTTACCGGTTATCGAATTTTCAATTGGATACCCTAGGCCGCGGCCATCAAAGCGGAACGGACAGCAGAAATTGCGATGTCGATTTCGGCGCGGGAAACGGTCAGCGCGGGACGAAACCGAACGCCCTCGTTCCCGGCGGGCAGCACAATCACGCCGCTCTGCCACAGCCGGCCGATCAACTCGTCGCGCTCGGCGCTGGTGGGCAGGCTGAACGCACACATCAGCCCGCGCCCGCGCGGATCGAGCACCCGCGCCGGGAAGTCCTGGGCCAGCTCGTCGAGCCGGGCGCGCAGGTGGTGTCCGTGTTCGGCGGCGCGGTCGAACAGTTCGTCGGCCTCGATCACCTCGAGAATGCGGCGCGCACGCACCATGTCGGTCAGGTTGCCGCCCCACGTCGAGTTGATCCGCGACGAGACGGCGAAAACGTTGTCGTCGACCTCGTCGACCCGCCGGCCGGCCATCACGCCGCACACCTGTGTCTTCTTGCCGAACGCCACTACATCGGGTTGCACACCCAATTGCTGGTAGGCCCAAGCGGTTCCGGTCGATCCGCAGCCGGTCTGCACTTCGTCGAAGATCAGCAGGGCGTGGTATTCGTCGCACAGCTCGCGCATCGCCGCGAAGAATTGCGGCCGGAAGTGCCGGTCGCCACCCTCGCCCTGGATCGGCTCGGCGATGAAGCAGGCGATGTCGTTCGGATACGCCTCGAATGCCGCGCGGGCCTGGCGCAACGACTCGGCTTCCAGCGCCTGCATGGCCCGCTCGTCGGCGCCCGGCCGGACGAAGGGCGCGTCGATGCGCGGCCAGTCGAACTTCGGGAAGCGGGCCACGGTGACCGGCTTGGTGTTGGTCAGCGACAGCGTGTAGCCGCTACGTCCATGGAACGCGCCGCGCAGGTGCAGCACCCGGGTGCCGAGTTCGGGGTCGATGCCGCGCTTCTCGTTGTGCCGACTCTTCCAGTCGAAGGCGACCTTGAGCGCGTTCTCCACCCCCAGTGCGCCGCCGTCGACGAAAAACAGATGCGGCAGCTCGGGGTCGCCCAGCACGCGGGCGAACGTCTCGACGAAGCCGGCCATCGCCACGGTGTAGACGTCGGCGTTGCTCGGCTTGTTCAGCGCGGCGGCCACGAGCTCGGCGCGGAATTCGTCGTCGTCGGCGAGCGCCGGATGGTTCATCCCCAGCGCCGAGGAGGCGAAGAAGGTGAACATATCGAGGTAGCGCCGGCCGTCCCGGGCGTCGACCAGATACGAACCGCTCGACCTGGGCAGGTCCAGCACCAGGTCGAAGCCGTCGACCAGCATGCTGCGGGACAGCACCTCACGGACCGCGTGGACTTCCGACAGAACAGCAGTCATGCCGTCCACGATACCGTAGTTTTTACGGAATCATGACGTTAACACAGGAAACATTATGGTATGTATTGCCTGTCACTGTAAAAAGTGTTGAGGATGATGGTACTGCGGGTCTGGACGTTGGCCGCTGTCCGGATCCGTTGCAGCAAGTCTTCGAGCGCCCGGGCCGACTCCACACGCACCAGCAGGACGTAGCTTTCCTCGCCGGCCACCGAGTGGCACGCCTCGATCTCCTCGATGTGTTCCAGACGGGTGGGCGCATCATCGGGCTGAGAGGGATCAAGAGGAGTGATGGCCACGAACGCCGACAACAGGTGCCCGACCGCCTCGGGCTTGACCCGCGCGGAATATCCCGACACCACGCCGCGCGCCTCCAGCCGGCGCACTCTTGACTGGACCGCCGAGACCGACAGCCCGGCGCTCGCCGCAAGTTCGGCCAGCGTCGCGCGCCCGTCGGCGACCAGCTGGCGCACCAGGATCCGGTCGATGTCGTCGAGCGCGTCACTCATGGGCGGAGACTATCTCAGGCAGGCCGCACCGTGAGCCGGACCAAGCGGCTGGTCACCTGGCAGCTGCGTGCCCAATTCGCCGCCGGGCTGTCGGCCATGTATGCCGGCGAGGTGCCCGCCTACGGCACGCTGGTCGAGGTAACCCAGCAGGTCAATTCCGACTACGTGGCCGCCAATCCGGGTGCCGAGCGCCTCGGCTCGGTGGCGCGGGTCACCGCGGAACGACACGGCGCCATCCGGGTGGGCAGCCCGGCCGAGTTGGCCGCCGTCGCCGACCTGTTCGCCGCGTTCGGCATGCTGCCGGTCGGCTTCTACGACCTGCGAACGGCGCGCTCCCCCATTCCCGTGGTGTCGACCGCCTTTCGCCCGGTCGACGCAACCGAGTTGGCGCGCAACCCTTTTCGGGTGTTCACCTCGATGCTGGCCACCCGCGATCCGCGCTACTTCAATCCCGATCTGAGTAGCCGGGTACAGACCTTCCTGGCGCGCCGCCAGCTGTTCGACCCCGCGCTGCTCGCCCGGGCCCGGATCATCGCCGCCGAAGGCGCCTGCGATGCCGAGGAGGCGCATGCTTTCGTCGCGGCCGCTGTGACCGCCTTCGCGCTGTCGCGCGAGCCGATCAACAAATCCTGGTACGACGAGTTGTCCCGCGTGTCGGCGGTGGCCGCCGACATCGCCGGGGTCGGCTCCACCCACATCAACCACCTGACGCCGCGCGTCCTGGACATCGACGAGCTGTACCGGCGGATGGCCGAGCGCGGCATCACCATGATCGACGCCATCCAGGGCCCGCCCCGCACCGATGGGCCCGCAGTCCTGTTGCGCCAGACATCATTTCGCGCCCTCGACGAGGCCTGCCTGTTCCGCGGCAGGGACGGCGGCCTGAGCTCGGGAACCCTGCGGGTGCGCTTCGGTGAGGTCGAGGCGCGCGGCGTCGCGCTGACCCCGCGCGGCCGCCAGTGCTACGACGCCGCGATGGCATCCGATGACCCGGCCCGCGATTGGGGCGACTACTTCCCGTCGACCGACCAGGAGATGGCGGCCCAAGGGCTGGCCTACTACCGCGGCGGAGATCCCACGGCGCCCATCGTCTACGAAGACTTCCTGCCGGCGTCGGCGGCGGGTATTTTCCGGTCCAACCTGGATCGTGATACCCGAGCTTCGGATGGAGCCGACGATTCCGGTTACGACGCGCAATGGCTGGCCGGCGCGATCGGGCACGATATTCACGACCCCTACGCGCTCTACGCAGCGCTCGCCGAGGAGGCATCGCGGTGAACACCGACGACTTGCGCGCCCGGGTACGTCACGCGCTGAAGGCCATCCACCCAAACGACACGGCCGGCGCCGCCCTCGGCGAGCCGGGCGGGCACGGACTGCCCGCCAGCACACCGATCACCGGCGAGGTCCTGTTCACCGTCGAGCAGGCCACGCCCGAGCAAGCCGATCACACGATCGCCCTTGCCGCCCAGGCGTTTTCGGTGTGGCGTAAAACTCCGGCCCCGGTGCGCGGCGCGCTGGTGGCGCGCCTCGGCGAGCTGCTCACCGCGCACAAGGCCGACCTCGCGACGCTGGTCACCGTGGAGGTCGGCAAGATCACCTCCGAAGCGCTGGGCGAAGTGCAGGAGATGATCGACATCTGCCAGTTCGCCGTCGGTCTGTCCCGCCAGCTCTACGGGCGGACCATCGCGTCGGAGCGCCCGGCGCATCGGCTCCTCGAGACCTGGCACCCGCTCGGTGTCGTCGGAGTGATCACCGCGTTCAACTTCCCGGTGGCGGTCTGGGCGTGGAACACCGCGATCGCACTGGTGTGCGGCGACACCGTGGTGTGGAAGCCCTCGGAGCTGACGCCGTTGACGGCGCTGGCCTGCCAGGCGCTGATCGAGCGGGCCGCCGCCGACGTCGGCGCACCGCCCGGGGTGAGCGGCCTGGTGCTGGGCGACCGCGACCTGGGCGAGCGTCTGGTCGACGACGCCCGGATCGAGCTGTTGTCCGCGACCGGCTCGGTGCGGATGGGCCGCCAGGTCGGTCCCCGCGTCGCCGCGCGCTTCGGGCGGGTGCTGCTGGAGCTGGGCGGCAACAACGCGGCGATCGTGACGCCGTCGGCCGACCTGGACCTCGCGGTGCGGGCCATCGTGTTCGCCGCGGCGGGCACGGCGGGTCAGCGCTGCACCAGCCTGCGCCGGCTGATCGTGCATCGCTCGGTGGCCGACGAGGTCGCGCAGCGCGTGGCCGCCGCGTGCCGGCAACTGCCGGTTGGCGACCCCTCGACGCCGGGAACGCTGATCGGGCCGCTCATTCACGAGACCGCTTACCGGGACATGGTGGGCGCGTTGGAGCAGGCGCGCGCCGAGGGCGGCGAGGTGGCTGGCGGCGACCGCCAACACCCCGGAGCCGCAGACCATCCCGGCGCCTACTATGTGGCGCCCGCCGTGGTCCGGATGCCCACACAGACCGACATCGTCGCGGCCGAAACATTCGCGCCGATCCTGTATGTGCTGACCTACGACGACCTGGACGAGGCGATCGCGCTCAACAATGATGTGCCACAAGGACTTTCGTCGGCGATCTTCACCAACGACCTGCGGGAGGCCGAGCGCTTCCTCGCCGAATCAGATTGCGGCATCGCCAATGTGAACATCGGCACGTCGGGCGCGGAGATCGGTGGCGCGTTCGGCGGCGAGAAGGAAACCGGCGGCGGACGGGAATCCGGTTCGGACGCATGGAAGGCCTACATGCGCCGAAGTACCAACACCGTCAATTATTCCAACGAATTACCACTGGCCCAAGGCGTGGAGTTCGGATGAACGCGGGCTGGCGTTCGTCTTAATCGACGTGAGTAATATCTGTCACATGCCGACAGCCAGAAGGCGTCTGTCTCCCGAGGACCGACGCGCCGAGCTGCTCGCTTTGGGGGCAGAGGTCTTTGGGAAACGACCCTACGACGAGGTCCGCATCGACGAGATAGCCGAGCGGGCCGGGGTCTCCCGCGCCCTGATGTATCACTACTTCCCGGACAAGCGCGCGTTCTTCGCCGCGGTGGTCAAGGACGAGGCCGACCGCCTCTACGAGGCCACCAACAAGGAGCCCGTCACCGGCCTGACCATGTTCGAAGAGGCGCGGATGGGCGTGCTGGCCTACATGGCCTACCACGAGCAGAACCCGGAGGCCGCCTGGGCGGCCTACGTCGGCCTGGGCCGATCCGACCCGGTTCTGCTGGGGGTCGAGGACGACGCCAAGAACCGCCAGCTCGAGCTCATCATGACGCGGATCAACGAGGTGGTAGCCAAGGTTCCCGGGCAGAAGGCGCTGGAAGCCGATGTCGAGCGGGACCTGCGGGTCATCATCAACGGCTGGATCGCGTTCACCTTCGAGCTGTGCCGCCAGCGCATCATCGACCCGACCACCAACGCCGAGCGGATGGCCGACGCGTGCGCGCACACGCTGCTGGACGCGATCACCCGGATGCCCGAGATCCCGGCCGAACTGTCCCACGCGATGGCGACCGCAAGGCACCAACCGCAGTAGCCGGCGGCCGTCGCTCGACGCTGCTCGACATTGTGTCGGTGGCTATTGGCACCATGGCTAGGTGAGCCGCAAACCTGCCGAGTCCCCCGCTGGGTCCGGCGACGCGCTGGGCCGGTTCAGCGCGGTCACCCGTGAGTGGTTCACCAGCACCTTCCCCGCGCCGACCGCCGCGCAGGGCGCGGCCTGGGATGCGATCGCCGACGGCAACAACACGCTGGTCATCGCGCCGACCGGTTCGGGCAAGACGCTGGCCGCCTTCTTGTGGGCGCTGGACAGCCTGGCCCGTACCGCCGACCGTCCCGCCGGCACCCGCGTGCTCTACGTGTCGCCGCTCAAGGCGCTGGCCGTCGACGTCGAGCGCAACCTGCGCACCCCGCTGGCCGGGCTCACCCGCATCGCCGAGCGCCGCGGCCTGCCGCCGCCCGAGATCAGCGTCGGGGTGCGTTCCGGGGACACCCCGCCCGCGCAGCGCCGCCAGCTCATCGCCCATCCACCCGACGTGCTGATCACCACCCCGGAATCGCTGTTCCTGATGCTGACCTCGGCCGCGCGCGAGACCCTGACCGGCGTGCAGACGGTGATCGTCGACGAGATCCACGCCATCGCCGGCGGCAAGCGCGGCGCGCACCTGGCCCTGTCGCTCGAGCGCCTCCAGGATCTGTCACAAGAGCTCCGCGGGGACCGGCCCGCACAGCGCATCGGGCTGTCGGCGACGGTTCGTCCGCCCGAGGAGCTGGCGCGCTTCCTGTCCGGCCAGGCCCCGACCACCATCGTGGCCCCGCAGTCGGCCAAGTCCTTTGAGCTCAGCGTGCAAGTGCCGGTTCCCGATATGGCCAACCTGGCGAACAACAGCATCTGGCCCGACGTCGAGGCGCGGCTGGTCGACCTGATCGAAGCGCACGGCTCGACAATCGTTTTCGCCAATTCGCGACGACTGGCAGAGCGACTGACCGCACGGCTCAACGAGATTCACGCCGAGCGTTGCGGCACCGCGACGTCGCTGGACGCCAACCCGCAGGTGCCGGGTGGGGCGCCGGCACACATCATGGGCAGCGGCCAGACGCTGGGCGCCGATCCGGTATTGGCGCGCGCCCACCACGGTTCGGTCAGCAAGGAGCAGCGCGCCCTGGTCGAAGAGGACCTCAAGCGCGGCCTGCTCAAGGCGGTGGTGGCGACGTCGAGCCTGGAACTGGGTATCGACATGGGCGCCGTCGATCTGGTGATCCAGGTCGAGGCGCCGCCGTCGGTGGCCAGCGGCCTGCAGCGCATCGGCCGGGCCGGCCACCAGGTCGGCGAGGTCTCGCGTGGCGTGCTGTTCCCCAAGCACCGCACCGACCTGATCGGCTGCGCGGTGACGGTGCAACGCATGCTGGCCGGCCAGATCGAGACGATGCGGGTGCCGGCCAACCCGCTCGACATCCTGGCCCAGCAGACCGTGGCGGCGGCCGCGCTGGGGCCACTCGACGCCGACCGATGGTTCGACACCGTGCGGCGAGCCGCCCCGTTCGCGACGCTGCCCCGCAGCGTCTACGAGGCCACCCTGGATCTGCTGAGCGGCAAGTACCCGTCCACCGAATTCGCCGAGTTGCGACCACGTTTGGTGTACGACCGTGACGCAGGCACGCTGACCGCGCGGCCCGGCGCGCAACGGCTGGCGGTGACCTCCGGCGGCGCCATCCCCGACCGCGGGCAGTTCACCGTGTACCTGGCCACCGAGGCCGAAAAGCCCTCGCGGGTAGGCGAACTGGACGAAGAGATGGTCTACGAATCGCGCCCCGGCGACGTGATCTCGCTGGGTGCCACCAGTTGGCGAATCACCGAGATCACCCACGACCGGGTGCTGGTGATCCCCGCGCCCGGCCAGCCGGCCCGGCTGCCGTTTTGGCGCGGCGACGACGCAGGCCGTCCCGCCGAGCTGGGCGCCGCACTGGGCGCGTTCACCGGGGAGCTGTCCAGCCTTGACCGTGACGCATTCGACAAGCGTTGTGCGGCTTTGGGTTTCGACGCATATGCGGTTGACAACCTGTGGGGGTTGCTCGAAGAGCAGCGAACCACGGCCGGGGTGGTACCCACCGACAGCACGCTGTTGGTGGAGCGGTTCCGCGACGAACTCGGCGATTGGCGGGTGATTCTGCACTCGCCGTATGGGCTGCGGGTGCACGGACCGCTCGCGCTGGCGGTGGGTCGCCGACTGCTCGAACGCTACGGAATCGACGAGAAGCCGACCGCCTCCGACGACGGCATCGTGGTGCGGCTGCCCGACACCCTGGAAGACGCTCCGCCGGGCGCCGAGTTGTTCGTCTTCGAGGCCGACGAGATCGACCCCATCGTCACCGCCGAAGTGGGCGGTTCGGCGCTGTTCGCGTCGCGATTCCGGGAGTGCGCGGCCCGCGCGCTGCTGCTGCCCCGCCGTCAGCCCGGCCGTCGCTCGCCGCTGTGGCAGCAGCGCCAGCGCGCCGCGCAGCTGCTGGAGGTGGCCCGCAGGTATCCCGATTTCCCTGTGGTGCTGGAGACCATCCGCGAATGCCTGCAGGACGTCTACGACGTCCCCGCCCTGGCCGAGCTGATGTCCGGCATCGCCACGCGCCGGATTCGGGTGCTCGAGACCGAGACAACCCGGCCGTCCCCCTTCGCGGCCTCGCTGCTGTTCGGCTATGTCGGCGCGTTCATGTACGAGGGCGACACACCGCTGGCCGAACGCCGCGCCGCCGCGCTGTCGCTGGACAGCACGCTGCTGGCCGAACTGCTCGGCCGGGTCGAGCTGCGCGAGCTGCTCGACCCGGACGTCATCGCCGCCACCGGCCGCCAGCTGCAGCACCTGTCGGCCGACCGGGCCGCGCGCGACGCCGAGGCGGTCGCCGACCTGCTGCGGCTGCTGGGCCCGCTGACCGAAGAGGAAGTGGCGGCCCGGGCCGCTGTCGCCGATGTCGGCGGCTGGCTGGAAGGGCTGCGCGCCGCCAGGCGCGCGCTGACCGTGTCGTTCGCCGGGCGCAGCTGGTGGGTGGCCATCGAGGACATCGGCCGGCTGCGTGACGGGGTCGGGGTAGCGGTTCCGGTGGGCGTGCCGACCGCCTACACCGAGCAGGTCGCCGACCCGCTGGGCGAGCTGCTGGGCCGCTACGCCCGCACGCGCACGCCGTTCACGACGGCCGACGCCGCGACCCGTTTCGGCCTGGGCCTGCGGGTGACGGCCGACGTGCTGGGCCGATTGGCCGGCCCCGGAACTTCAGGAGGCCGGCTGGTGCGCGGCGATTTCGTCGCCGAGACGACGGGCGGGCCCGGGGCCGAGCAGTGGTGCGACGCGGACGTCCTGCGCATCCTGCGGCGCCGCTCGCTGGCGGCGCTGCGGGCTCAGGTCGAGCCGGTGAGCACCGCCGCCTACGGCCGCTTCCTGCCGGCCTGGCACGGAATCTCGTCCGGCCACGCGGGGCTGGACGGACTGATGTCGGTCATCGATCAGCTGGCCGGCGTACGAATCCCGGCATCGGCCCTCGAACCGCTGGTGCTCTCGCCGCGGGTCCGGGACTATTCACCCGCCATGCTCGACGAGCTGCTGGCGACCGGGGAGGTCACCTGGTCGGGCGCCGGGTCGATCTCGGGCAGCGACGGCTGGATCGCGCTGCACGCAAGCGATTCCGCGCCGTTGACGCTCGGCACACCCACCGAGATCGATTTCACCGACACGCATCGGGCGATCCTGGACACGCTGGCCGGCGGCGGCGGGTACTTCTTCCGCCAGCTGACGCCCGGTGACCTCTCCGATGCCGGGCTCAAAGACGCGCTGTGGGAACTGATCTGGGCCGGCTGGGTCACCGGAGACACGTTCGCTCCGGTGCGTGCCGCCCTGGCCGGCACCGGCAGCCGCAGGCGCTCCGCCCCGGCACACCGGGGACGCCGGCCGCCGCGGCTGAGCCGCTACAGCGTCGCGCACGCCCAGCACCGCAGCGTCGACCCGACCGTGGCGGGGCGATGGTCAGCCCTGCCTACCCCAGAGCCGGATTCCACCGTGCGGGCCCACTACCAGGCCGAGCTGCTGTTGAACCGGCACGGCGTGCTGACCAGGGGCGCGGTGGGCTCCGAAGGCGTGCCGGGCGGCTTCGCCACCCTCTATAAGGTGCTGAGCACCTTCGAGGAGGCCGGCCGGTGTCAGCGGGGCTACTTCGTCGAGTCGTTGGGCGGCGCCCAGTTCGCGGTCGCATCCACCGTCGACCGGCTGCGCAGCTACCTCGACGGGGTAGATCCGGAGCGACCCGAGTACTCCGCCGTCGTGCTGGCCGCCGCCGATCCGGCCAACCCCTACGGCGCGGCTTTGTCCTGGCCGGCCTCCAGCGCCGAGAGCCCCGGCGCCCGCCCGGGCCGCAAGGCCGGCGCGCTCGTCGTGCTGGTGGACGGCGAACTGGCCTGGTTCCTCGAGCGGGGTGGACGGTCGTTGCTGACCTTCACCGACGACCCCGCGGCCCAGCACAGCGCCGCCGTGGCGCTGGCCGACCTGGTCGGGGCGGGACGCGTCGCCGCCATCCTGGTCGAGCGCATCGACGGGGTGCCGGCCCTGCAGCCGTCGGCCGGTGGGCCGAGTCCGGTCACCGCGGCGTTGTCCGAGGCCGGCTTTATGCGCACTCCGCGCGGAATGCGGCTTCGGTGAACGATGCCTGAGGGCGACACCGTCTGGCACACCGCCGCCACGCTGCGCGACCATCTCGCCGGGCTCACCCTGACCCGCTGCGATATCCGGGTCCCGCAATTTGCCACCGTCGACCTCACCGGGCAGACGGTCGACGAGGTGTTCAGCCGCGGAAAGCATTTGTTCATGCGAGTGGGGCGGGCCAGCATTCATTCCCATCTGAAAATGGACGGCAGCTGGCGGGTCGGCAAGCGTCCGGTACCGGTCGATCATCGCGCGCGAATCATCTTGGAAGCAGACACCATTCGCGCCGTCGGGGTCGACCTTGGGGTGCTGGAGATCCTCGACCGCGGTCATGACGCCGATGCCGTGGCGCACCTGGGTCCCGATCTGCTCGGCCCGGATTGGGACGCCGATACGGCCGCCGCGAATCTGGCCGCGCAGCCGGACCGGCCCATCGCCGAGGCGCTGTTGGACCAACGGGTGCTGGCCGGGGTCGGCAATGTCTATTGCAATGAATTGTGTTTCGTCACTGGACATCTGCCCACCGCGCCGGTGAGCGCGATCAGCGATCCGCGGCGCCTGGTCTCGCGCGCCCGCGACATGTTGTGGATCAACCGGTTTCGCTGGAACCGCTGCACCACCGGCGACACCCGCGCGGGCCGGCAGCTGTGGGTCTACGGACGAGCCGGCCAGACTTGCCGTCGCTGCGGCACCCGCATCGCCTACGACGACACCGCCGAGCGGGTGGCGTACTGGTGCCCGGCGTGCCAAGTCTGAGTGAACAGGGCTTTCGGATGCCCGAAGGTTTTCACCACGACGGTTGCCGACATGCGATGATCGCAAGATGACGGCCCAACGAAGCGCGTTCGCCCACGGCTTTGCCCTGGTCGTGGCGCTGCTGGGGCTGGCGGGGGCCGGAATTGGGACCGCGCGCGCCGACGCGGTCGACGACAAATTCCTGGCGGCACTGAAATCCCACGGCATCAATTTCGACTCGCCGCAATCGGCGATCGTCGCCGGGCATCAGGTCTGCGACGAGCTTGACCTCGGCAGACAGAAGCCCGACGTCGCGCAGGAAGTCATGCAGAACAGCAACCTGGACAGCTATAAAGCCGGGTACTTGGTCGGCGTCAGCGTCGCCGCGTTCTGCCCCAGGAACAGCGGGTAACCTGCCGTTAATCGTGGCGCAACGCGATCTGCAATCCCTGCTCGTACAGTCGGTCCTCAACCATGAGCAGAGTTATCACGAAACTTTTCACCGCCGCGCTCGTCTGCGGCGCCGCGGTGAGTACAGCAAGCCCCGCCAGTGCCGACCCCAGCGTCTTCGGCAACCTCAGCTGCAGCTGCGAGCAACCGGGTTTGGACGGCGACATCGCCGTCTGGGACCAGATGAATCTGGGAATCCAGCGTGGTCTGGAAGACTTGCACGCCAACCAAGCCCGGCGCAATCTTCCGTCCAGCAACTACGCGCCCGCAGTCTTGACAGGCAACTACCTGCGCTGAGCGGACCGCTCAGCCCGCCGACGGCGGCGGTTGTACCACCGAGCCCTTGAGCTCCTTGCCGACCTCGAGGTCGTCGTACTGGTTCGGTTTGCGTTTACGCCAACCGCTGCCCGGCGACACCGGCGGCGGCATCAGCGGCGGCAGCATGGGGAACCCGGCGGGGGCCGCGGGCAGCGGCGATGCCGCCGACGCGAGTTGTACCGCCGGCGCCGGCGCCGCGGGCAACAGCCCCACCACCGCGGGGGGCACCGACAACTTGCCCACTGTGAGTGCGTTGCCCAGCGCCGCCGTGGGCGCGGGTGCCGCCCCGACCGTGCTGGCCAACCTGGCCACCGCACCGCCTAGCGATGCTTCGCCCTCGGACAGCCCCTTGCCGATCTCGCCCAACCCCTGGAACGCCTGAGCCTGGGTGTTCTGCGCAATATAGCTGAGCATGTTGATCGGGAACCCGGACGAAATGAACTGGTTGGCGTACTGATTCGCCAACCCGATGTAACCCGTCGTGGGGTCCGCGACACCGACGTTGATCGGATTGGAGGCGGCGGCGAGGGGTGCGTTACTGGACGCATTCGGAGCGTTGGAGACCGCATTGGTGGTCGCGGACCCGGTGGCGTTGGACACCGCCTTGGTCTGTGCGGCCGTCCCCGTCGGGTTGGTGGTCGCCGACGGCGACGCGAACTGCGTCATCTGCGTCGTGGCCTGTTGCGAGGTCGCCTGGTAGCGAACCATCGCCGCCGAGTTGTTGGCCCACATCGCCTGGTATTCCTGCTCGGTCTCGGCGATCGCGGGCAGGTTGATCCCAAACACGTTGGTAGCCAACAACTGCATCAGCCGGGTCCGGTTGGCCAGCACCACCGAGGGATGAACCACGGATGCCTGGGTGGAACTGAATGCCGCGGCGGCGACCTCGGCCGCGGCGGCCGTCTGCTGGGTCTGCACCGCGGTGGTGTTCAACCACACCACGTAGGGCGCGGCGGCCTGAGCCATCGCCAACGCGGACGCACCATGCCAGGACCCGGCCAGCGAGGCCAGCACCGAGCGATAAATCTCCGCGGTGTCTTCCAGGTTGGTGGTGAGGTCTTGCCACGCAGCGGCAGCTTCGACCAGAGACCCCGCGCCCGGTCCGGCGTAGATCAGCGCCGAGGTGACCTCGGGTGGCAATGCTATGAAATCCATGGCATCTCACATTGGCGATCGTGGGAAAACTTTTGGCACATTGCGTTCAGTTAGCCGAAAAATACCCTGGAACATTCCGCTTCGATGGCGCAATTTCAAATCTCCCCCGCAGCCTAGTCGCGGGCGTGCGCAAGGAAAAACTGTGCGATGGCTTCCGAGCCGTCCAGCGCACGTGTGGTGGGCCCGATGATCGCCTTCGGCAGGTACTGCTTGCCACCCGGCCAGGTATGCCCGCCGTTGTCGACCTGGTAGAAAACCACTTCGGTGGACGCCGCGCAGTCGGTGGAATCGAAGCGATGCACGACGGTGCCGTCGCCGACGTTGGACAGCACCTGTGACGTCGGGTTGCCATGGCATCCATCGGCCGATCGCCAGATGTCCACCATGGCGGTGGCCGAGATGGAATGGCTCAGGCCGCCGCGACCGCGCACGGCTCCACCCTTGTACGGCACCAGCGGATCGGCGGTGCCGTGCGCCTCCCAGACCGACACCGGCCGCGACGGCTTGCACGCCACGCCCACACCCAGGGTGCCGGCCACCGGCGCGATCGCTGAGAACACATCCGCGCGATCGCAGCCCAATCTGTTGGACATGAACCCGCCGTTGGACATTCCGGTGACGAAGACGTGTCCGGGGGCGATGTTGTAGTCGTTCTGCAGCTTGGCGGCCAGTGCCGCCAGGAAGCCGACATCGTCGATGTGGTGGCGGTCGGCCGGCGACGCCCCGCGCCCGTCGGCCCAGCTCTTGTCGTAGCCGTCGGGATAGACCACCAGCAGGTTGTGAGCGTCGGCGACGGCGTCGAAGTCGGTCAGCCCGCGCTGTCCGTTTCCGGTGCCGCCGCCGCCGTGCAAACTGAGCACCAGGCCGACGGGATCGCCGTGTGGCAGATGCATCGTGTAGGTCCGGTTCATGCTCCCGGAACGAAACGTCCCGGACAGATCGCGAGGCGCGGCCGCCGATACATGCCGCATGCCACAGCCGGCCAGACACGCCGCCAGCACGGCCAGCGATAGCCATCGTCGGTACGGCATGGGCGTCAAAATTACCGATCGGGCTTTCGGATCCAACGGGAAGGGCGGGTCAAGAGTGACGGCTCGCACAACCCAGCGTCAAGTTGCGTTAGTAGCAATCTCGGCGTTCATTAAATCCCCCCGAGAATTAACCTTTTGGTCACGTCCAGCGCGGACTTTAATGTCATTAAACGGCCGCAATTTTGTTTCACGGGAGTATCGGAATGACTAGTACCCGTATCCACAACAAGCACGGCGCCGTGCTGTCGCTGGCCGCTGCCAGCGTGATATCCCTCGCGGGCCTATTCGGCCTGCTCGCAACCGCCCCAGTCGCGCGCGCCGACGCGAGCGACGACAAGTTCTTGGCCCTGCTGAAGAAGGACGACATCAACCACACGTCCACCCCGGCCGCGATCGCGGCGGGCCGCAAGGTCTGCGAGTACCTCGACACGGGCATGAATTTGACCAACGTGGAACAAGACGTCGAGAACAGCAGTGGCCTGCCCGACTACGACACCGGCTTCTTCGTCGGCGCGGCGATCAAGGCGTACTGCCCGCAGTTCATGCCCGACGTCAGGTCCCTGCCGACGGCTCCGCCGCCGTCTCCCGGGGATCAGCCGTCGCCGCCGCCGCAGAACTCCTGAGGTAGCCGCCGGCAACTGACGAACTCGCGACGCGCCCCGGAGATCGGGTCGTCGAACGCGATGCGCTGCGCGAGCAATTGCAGCGGAGTGCTGAAGTCGTCGACGGGTACGTCAATCACACTGGGGTACAACGGGTCTCCGTAAATCGGCAGACCGAGCGATGCCATGTGCAGCCGTAGTTGATGCGTGCGCCCAGTGCCTGGCGTCAGCCGGTACACGCCGTCCGGGGAGACTAGTTCCACCAACGTCTCGGCGTTGGGCGCGCCGGGCTCGCTGACGGCCTGCAGGTGGCCGCGGCGCTTGACGATGCGGCTGCGAACCACTCGCGGCAGCGCGCACGCCGGGTCGACGGCGGCACGCGCCAGGTAGGTCTTGTGCACCACGCCCCGGGCGAACAGCGTCTGGTAGGCGCCGCGCAGCTCGCGTCGGGTGGTGAACAGCAACACGCCCGCGGTCAGCCGGTCGAGCCGGTGGGCCGGGCTGAGCTCGGGCAGGTCCAGTTGAACGCGCAGCCGCACCAGCGCGGTCTGGGCGACGTGGCGCCCACGCGGCATGGTGGCAAGAAAATGCGGCTTGTCGACCACCACGATGTCGGCGTCTCGATGCAGCACCGGGATTTCAAACGGGACGGGCACTTCTTCCGGCAGATCGCGGTAGAGATACACGCTGGACCCGGCGGGCAGCACCGTCGCGTCATCGACCGCCACGCCGTCGGCGTCGACGACTTCCCCGGTCAGCACCTTGGCCCGGGCCGGCTCGCCGAATCGGGCGGTCAGCTCGGCCAGCACCGGCCCGCCGTGTAGCCGCACCCGGGCGGGCCCTAATCCGTCGCGAACCGGAAGCGGCGCGGGTCTCATTTCCCGCTCAAGTCAGCGGTACCGGCTCGAGTATCTCGGCGCGCGCCTCGGGCGCGCTGGCGCGCAACTCGTCGGCCGACACGTCGTCGGGCTGAGCCTGTGACAGGATCTCGGCCTCCACCCGCGCGGTGTAGTTGGCGACCTCTCGACTGACGTCCTCGGCCGTCCAGCCGAGCACCGGAGCGACGACCTCGGCCACCTCCCGGGCGCAGTCGACGCCGCGGTGCGAATACTCGATGGAGATCCGCATGCGCCGGGCCAGGATGTCCTCCAGATGCAACGCCCCCTCGGCGGAAACGGCATACAGGGCTTCGACTTTCAGGTAACCCGGCGCCTCCTTGATCGGGGTCAGCAGCTCGGGCCGGTCGGCCGCCAGGGCCAGCACGTCGTCCATCAGCGACCCGTAGCGGTCCAGCAGATGGCGCACCCGGTACGGGTGCAGGCCGACCATTTCGCCGACGTGCTCGACCTGGTTGATCAGCGCGAAGTAGCCGTCGGCGCCCAGCAGGCTCACCTTCTCGGTGATCGACGGCGCGACCCGGGCCGGGATGAACTGCACCGCGGTGTCGATCGCGTCGGCGGCCATCACCCGGTAGGTGGTGTACTTCCCGCCGGCGATGGCGACCAGACCCGGCGCGGGCACCGCGACGGCGTGTTCCCGGGACAGCTTCGAGGTTTCCTCGCTCTCCCCGGCCAGCAGCGGCCGCAGCCCCGCGTACACCCCGTCGATGTCGGCGTGCGTCAACGGCGTGGCCAGCACGGTGTTGACGGTGGTGAGGATGTAGTCGATGTCGGCCTTGGTGGCCGCGGGATGGGCCAGGTCGAGATTCCAGTCCGTGTCGGTGGTGCCGATGATCCAGTGGCTGCCCCACGGGATGACGAACATCACCGACTTCGCGGTGCGCAGGATGATCGCGACGTCGCTGACGATGCGGTCGCGCGGCACGACGACGTGCACGCCCTTTGACGCGCGGACCTGAAACCGGCCGCGCTGCTTGGACAATGCCTGGATTTCGTCGGTCCAGACCCCGGTCGCATTCACCACCACGTGGCCGCGGACCTCGGTGATCGAGCCGTCCTCGGAGTCACGCACCCGCACGCCGATCACCCGGTCGCCCTCACGCAGCAACGCCACCACCTGGGTGGAACAGCGCAGCACCGCGCCGTAGTGCGCCGCGGTGCGCGCGACCGTCATGGTGTGCCTGGCGTCGTCAACGACGGTGTCGTAGTAGCGGATTCCGCCGATCAACGAACTGCGCTTCAGCCCGGGGCTCAGCCGCAGCGCGCCCGCGCGGGTCAAATGCTTTTGCGCCGGAACGGATTTCGCGCCGCCAAGGCTGTCGTAGAGGAAGATGCCCGCGGCGGTGTAAGGGCGCTCCCACCACCGATGGGTGAGCGGAAACAGGAACGGCATCGGCTTGACCAGATGGGGCGCCAGCCGGGTCAGCGAAAGCTCACGCTCGTGCAGCGCCTCGCGTACCAGCCCGAATTCGAGTTGCTCGAGGTAACGCAGCCCGCCGTGGAACATCTTCGACGAGCGGCTCGACGTACCCGAAGCGAGATCACGAGCTTCGACCAACGCCACCTTGAGGCCGCGGGTGGCCGCATCCAGCGCGCACCCGGAACCCACCACACCACCGCCGATGACGACGACGTCGAACTGCTCGGTGCCGAGTCGCTCCCAGGCCGCCGCGCGTTGTTCCGGGCCCAAGATGGAAATCGGATCAGTCACTCTCAGGACCTCCTCACAGGGGAAACGCTAGTCCAGATCGTCGTGCGCCATCAGGCGGCGAGCGGCCTCGGTGATCGATCCGGACAGCGACGGATAGACCGACAGCGTCTGCGCCAACTCGTTGACGGTGATGCGGTTTTGCACGGCGACGGCGATCGGCAAGATCAGCTCGGACGCGATCGGCGCCACCACTACGCCGCCGATCACCACGCCGGTTGATTTGCGGCAGAACATCTTCACGAAGCCCTGCCGCAGGCCCGACATCTTGGCCCTGGCATTGGTCCGCAGCGGTAGCGTGACCGTGCGGGCCGGCACCGAGCCGTCGTCGATCATCGATTGCGGCACTCCGACGGCGGCGATCTCGGGCCGGGTGAACACCGTCGCGGCGACGGTGCGCAACCGGATGGGGCTGACCCCCTCGCCCAGCGCGTGATACATCGCGATCCGCCCCTGCATGGCCGCGACCGACGCCAGCGGAAGCAGACCCGTGCAGTCGCCGGCGGCGTAGATGCCGGGCACCGAGGTCCGCGACACCCGGTCCACGGTCAGGTAATTGCCGCGGCCCAGCTCGATCCCGACGCGTTCCAGGCCAAGGCCGCTGGTGTTGGGGACCGATCCGATGGTCATCAGGGCGTGGCTGCCCTCGACGGTGCGGCCGTCGGTCATCGTCACCAGCACTCCGCTGTCGGTGCGGACGACCGATTCGGCGCGGGCGTTCTTCACGAGTTCGACGCCGCGCTCGGCGAACGCCTCTTCCAGGACCAGTGCGGCGTCGGCATCCTCGTAGGGCAGCACCCGGTCGCGGCTGGCCGCCACGGTCACCGGCACACCCAGCTCGGTGTAGGCGTGCACGAACTCCGCACCGGTGACCCCGGAGCCCACCACGATGAGGTGCTCGGGCAGCGCCTCGAGGTCGTAGAGCTGGCGCCAGGTGAGGATGCGCTCACCGTCGGGCTTTGCCGACGGCAGGATGCGCGGGCTGGCCCCGGTGGCGATCAGCACCACGTCGGCGTCGTACTCGGTGGTGCTGCCGTCGGCGGCGGTCGCCCGCACCCGGTGATGCGCCAGGCCGGGAGTGGAGTCAACCAGCTCGCCGCGCCCTGCGACCAACGTCACACCCTCGCTGCGCAGCTGGGCGGCGATATCGGCGGACTGCTGCGTGGCCAACAGCTTGACCCGGGCATGGATCCGCGGCAGCGAGATCTTCGCGTCGTCGATGTCGATATCGAACCCCAGCCGCGGCGCCCGGCGCAGTTCGGTGCGCAGCCAGGTCGAGGCGATGAACGTCTTGGACGGCACGCAGTCGTCCAGCACAGCGGCGCCGCCGGCGCCTTCGGCCTCGATCACGGTCACGCGGGTCGTGTCGGGATGGGAGGTGGCGGCCACCAGGGCGGCTTCGTAACCGGCAGGGCCTCCACCGAGGATCACGATGCGGGTCACCACAGCCCTAACCTAGCGGGAGCCGGACCCCCGGCGCAGCGCGGCGAGCGCCAGCCTGGGGGTCGGGTGCGCGTCCGGCGTTTAAGCTTTCCCCGTGCCGCTCTACGCTGCCTACGGGTCGAACATGCATCCCGACCAGATGATGCAGCGTGCACCCCACTCGCCGATGGCGGGAACCGGCTGGTTGCCGGGGTGGCGACTGACCTTCGGCGGCGAGGACATCGGCTGGGAAGGGGCACTGGCCACCGTCGTCGAGGACCCGCTGGCCAAGGTGTTCGTCGTGCTCTACGACATGACGCCGGCCGACGAGATGAACCTGGATCAGTGGGAGGGCTCGGAGTTCGGCGTCCACAAAAAGATCAGATGCCGGGTGCAGCGGCTGTCGTCGGACACCGACACCGATCCGGTGCTGGCGTGGCTGTACGTGCTGGACGCCTGGGAGGGCGGACTGCCGTCGGCGCGGTATCTGGGTGTCATGGCGGACGCCGCCGAAATCGCCGGCGCCCCAGCCGATTACGTCCACGACCTGCGGACCCGCCCGGCCCGTAACATCGGCCCGGGGACGTCCGCTCAGGACTGATGGGCCGCGTGCGCCGACTGCTCGATGACGTTGACCATGACGCGCAGTCCGACCGCCAGGGCCCGTTCGTCGAGGTCGAAGGTCGGCTGGTGCAGGTCCAGCTGCTGACCCTGGCCCGACCACACGCCCAACCGCGCCATGGCGCCGGGAATCTCCTCCAGGTACCAGGAGAAGTCCTCGCCGCCGCCGGACTGCCGGGTGTCGGCCAGCGCATCGGGGCTGACGGCCTCGATCGCGTGGGTGAGGATGTGGGTCGAGACCTCTTCGTTGACCACCGGCGGCACGCCGCGCCGGTATTGCAGCGTGTGTTCGATCTCCAGCGGTGAGAGCAGCCCGGTCACGGATCCGCGGATGATCTCCTCGAGGGAGATCCAGGTCTGCCGGCTGGCGGTGCGCACGGTCCCGGCCAGCACACCGGTCTGCGGAATGGCGTTGGGGGCCACACCGGCGTTGACCGCACCCCACACCAGCACGGTGCTGTTGCGCGGATCGATGCGGCGGGACAGCACGCCGGGCAGCCCGGTGATCAGGGTGCCCAGACCGTAGACCAGGTCGGCGGTCAGGTGCGGCCGCGAGGTGTGCCCGCCGGGCGAATACAGCGTGATCTCCAGCTGATCGGCCGCCGACGTGATGGGGCCTTGCCGGACCGCGACCTTGCCCACCTCCAGCCGCGGGTCGCAGTGCATGGCGAAAATCCGCGACACACCGGTCAATGCCCCGGCGGCAATGGCGTCGATCGCGCCGCCCGGCATCAGTTCCTCCGCGGCCTGGAAGATCAACCGCACCCCGACCGGCAGCTCGGGCACCGAAGCCAACGTCAGCGCGGTGCCCAGCAGGATCGCCGTGTGCGCGTCATGCCCGCAGGCATGCGCAACGTTCGGCATTGTCGACGCGTAGGGTGCGCCGGTCCGCTCGGCCATCGGTAGCGCATCCATGTCGGCCCGCAGCGCAACCCTGGGCTCGTCGTCCGGCCCGAAATCACAGGTGAGCCCGGTACCGGCCGGCAGCACCTTCGGGTTCAGGCCGGCATCGGCCAACCGCTCGGCGACGAACTGGGTAGTGGCGTATTCCTGGCGGCCGAGCTCCGGGTAGCGGTGGATATGCCGGCGCCAGTCGACCAGATCTTCGTAATGGGCGGCCAACCAGGCGTCGGCGTGGGCGGCGAGGCTCATGCGCCGGCCCGCCGTTCGTAGGCGGCCAGTACCCGGTCGCGTTGCTCGGGCGTCGAGGCGAGGCCGACCACCGTGCGCGCCAGCATGATCGCGCCGTCGAGCACCGCGCGGTCGCCGCTGGGACTCGCGGCGGCCGCGGCGAACCCGCGCTGGTGGACGGTGGCCCCGCCGGCATCGACCCCGATGATCGGATGGATCCCCGGCAGCACCTGCGTCACGTTGCCCATATCGGTGCTGCCCATCGGCAGCCCGGCCTCGACCTCGGGCCCCACCGGCTGTCGCCCGAGCCGCTGCATCTCGCTGCGGCAGACCTCGGCCAGCCACGGGTCGGGCCTGAGCTCCGCGTATGCCGGTGCGGGCTCGTCGATTTCGTACTCGCAGCCGGTGGCCAGCGCACCCGCGGCGAAGCACGCGTACATCCTGCCCTCCAGCTCTCGCAGCGAATCCGATTCGATTGCCCGCATCGCGTACTGCAGCGTCGCGTGCCCGGGGATGACATTGACCGCCTGCCCGCCGACGGTGACGATGCCGTGCATCATCTGCCCCGGCGCCAGTTGCTGGCGCAGCAGCCCGATGGCCACCTGCGCGACGGTCACGGCGTCGGCGGCATTGATCCCCAGATACGGCGCGACGGCGGCGTGGGACTCCTTGCCGCGGTATTGCACGACCGCTTCGGACAACGCCAGTGAGCGGGCCGCGGCGATGTCCGTCGGCCCGGGGTGCACCATCACCGCCGCCGCGATGTCGTCGAACACCCCGGCGCGCAGCAGCAGTTCCTTACCGCCACCGGCCTCCTCGGCGGGGGTGCCCACCAGCGCCACCGTCAGGCCCTGCTCGTCGGCCACCTCCGCCAGCGCCAGCGCGGTCCCGACCGCGGACGCGGCGATGATGTTGTGGCCGCAGGCGTGCCCGATCTCGGGCAACGCGTCGTACTCGGCGCAGATCCCGACCACCAGCGGTCCGCTGCCGAAGTCGGCCCGGAAGGCGGTGTCCAGACCGCCGGCGTGCTCGGTGATCTCGAAGCCGCGCTCGGCCACCAGGGCCTGCGCCTTGGCGCAGCTGCGATGCTCGGCGAAGGCCAGCTCAGGCTCGGCGTGGATGGCATGCGACAACTCGACAAGATCGGCACCACGCCGCCTTACCGCGTCCTCGACGCGGTCCAAAGCGGTGAGTGTGGGCATCCTCGCAGTATCTCACCGACCGGCGCCGCGGATGACCGCGACGGCGACGACTACACCCGTCCGGCGATGAATCCCGCCGCCTGCCCGGGGTAGGGCGGCACCGAGTAGTCGTGGTGCGCGTCCCGGTCCCGTCCGCCGACGACGCAGACCGGGTCGCCGGGGCTGCACAGGTCGATGGCACGCCCGGCGAACTGCCCCGCCGTCGAGAGCGGGGTGTTGAACCGGTTGCCGGGGTTGCCGAACACCGCGACGGCCCTGATCTTGCTCGCCAGGCCGGGGTCCAGCGCCGGGGCAGACCCGAAGTCGCCGACGGTGTTGCCCAGCGGCGGCACCCCGGCCAGCATCGAGACCGCGGCGGCGCCCTGTGAGAAGCCGCCGAGGATCAGCTGGGTGCCCGGGCACTGGTCGACCATCGCCGCGATGTGATCGCGAGCGTCGTTGGCGCCGTCGCCCGTCTGCAGGAAGTTGTAGCTGGCCGGATAGTTCACCGCGTAGTTGTCGAGGTTGCGCCCGCCCAGGGCGGGCTGCAGCGCGGCGAACAGCGCATCCCCGACGACCCCCAAGCCGGGCGGCTCGTTGGTACCGCGCGCGAAGATCAGTTGGACAGCGGGACAGTCGGCGCGCGCCGTCGGCGCGGGGCCGCCAACGACCGCAGTCACCAAAGCCATCAATGCAACGACCGGGCCGACAATCGGCCACCTTGCAAAACCCATGCGGCCGATCTTGACACATAGCGGAGCTAAGCTCCTCTTCTGTGTCCCAACCCCTGCCCGATCCGGGCGAACTCGCGCGCCAGGCGGCCCGGGTCATCGGTGAGCGAACCGGGGTCCAGACGCACGACATCGCCATCGTTCTCGGTTCGGGATGGTCACCGGCCGTCGCGGCGCTGGGCTCACCGACCGCCACATTGCCGCAGGCCGAACTGCCCGGCTTCGCACCGCCGAGTGCGGTCGGCCATCCCGGTGAGCTGTTGTCCATGCGCATCGGCGCACATCTGGTGCTGGTGCTGGTCGGCCGGGTGCACGCCTATGAAGGCCACGACCTGCGCCACGTCGTGCACCCCGTGCGCACGGCCTGTGCGGCCGGCGCACGCATTGTCGTGCTGACCAACGCGGCCGGTGGGCTGCGGCCGGACCTGGCCGTCGGCCAGCCGGTGCTGATCAGCGACCAGCTGAACCTCACGGCACGCTCACCGTTGGTGGGCGCGCAGTTCGTCGACCTGACCGACGCCTATGCCGCAAGGCTGCGGCGGCTGGCACGCGAGGCCGATCCGGAGCTGGCCGAAGGCGTCTACGCGGGCCTGCCCGGCCCGCACTACGAGACGCCTGCGGAGATCCGGATGCTGCGCTTGCTGGGTGCCGATCTGGTCGGCATGTCGACGGTGCACGAGACGATCGCGGCCCGGGCGGCCGGCGCCGAGGTGCTGGGCATATCGCTGGTCACGAATCTGGCCGCCGGGATCACCGGGGAGCCGCTGAGCCACGCCGAGGTGGTCGCCGCCGGAGCCACGTCAGCGGCCCGAATCGGTGCCCTGCTGTCCTCGGTCGTCGAAAGGATTTAGTGTGCGGCAACAGGATTGGATAGCGCACGACCCGGACCCGAGGACCGCGGCCGAGCTGGCCGCGTGTACGCCCGACGAGTTGGCGGCGCGGTTCGCCCGTCCACTGTCCTTCGGGACGGCGGGGTTGCGCGGTCCGGTGCGCGCCGGGCCGGACGCGATGAACGTCGCGGTGGTGTCGCGCGCCACCTGGGCGGTCGCCCAGGTGCTCAAAGGCCGCGGCCTGGCCGGTGCGCAGGTGATCGTCGGCCGCGACGCCCGGCACGGCTCGGCGGTCTTCGCCACGGTGACGGCAGAAATCCTTGCTGCCGAAGGTTTTTCGGTATCGCTGCTGCCCGGCCCGGTGCCGACGCCGGTGGTGGCGTTCGCGGTGCGCCACACCGGCGCCGCCGCCGGGATCCAGATCACAGCCTCACACAATCCGGCCACCGACAACGGTTACAAGGTGTACGCCGACGGCGGCATGCAGATCATCTCCCCCACCGACCATGAGGTCGAAACCGCAATGGCCGCAGCTCCTTTCGCTGACCAGATCGCCCGCAAGCCCGTCAAGCCCGTCGACGCCAGGTTGGTGGGCTACTACATCGACCGGGCGGCCGAGGTGCGTCTTTCGTCCGGCTCGGTGCGGGTCGCGCTGACTCCGCTGCATGGGGTCGGCGGCGCGGTGGCCGAAGAGACGCTGCGCATCGCCGGCTTCGGCGCCGTGCACAGCGTCGGCGCCCAGTTCGCGCCGGATCCCGACTTCCCCACCGTCGCGCTGCCGAACCCCGAAGAGCCCGGCGCCACCGACCAGTTGCTCACCCTGGCCGCCGAGATAGAGGCCGATGTCGCGATCGCGCTGGACCCCGACGCCGACCGCTGTGCGGTGGGCATCCCCACCCCGTCGGGATGGCGGATGTTGTCCGGCGACGAAACGGGTTGGCTGCTGGGCGATTACATTCTGTCGCGAAGCAAAAACCCGGAGGCCGCCGTGGTGGCCAGCAGCGTGGCGTCCTCCCGGATGCTCCCGGCGATCGCGGCGCATTACGGAGCCGTGCACGTCGAAACCCTCACCGGTTTCAAGTGGCTCGCGCGGGCCGATTCGACCGTGCCCAACCGCACGCTGGTGTACGCCTACGAGGAGGCGATCGGCTATTGCGTCGATCCCATCGCGGTGCGCGACAAGGACGGCATCAGCGCCGCGGTACTGATGTGCGATCTGGTGGCCGCGCTGAAAGACCAGGGGCGGTCGGTGCCCGACATGCTCAACGAACTCGCCCGCCGATACGGCGTACACGACGTTGCGGCGGTGTCGCGCCGGGTCAGGAACGCCGACGAGGCCGCCGAGATCATGCGGGCTCTGCGGGCCGCGCCGCCGAGCGAGCTGGTGGGATTCCCGGCGACCGTCACCGACATCGCCGACGCGCTGATCTTCACCGGAGGAGACGACGACACGTTGGCCAGGGTGGTGGTACGGGCTTCCGGGACCGAGCCGAAGGTCAAGTGCTACTTGGAGATTCGGTGCGCAGCTGGCCAGGGGCTGAACCGTGCTCGGCGCCGCGCTAACGAGTTGCGTGCGAGATTGTTCACCGCGGTGCAACGCTGGTGAGCTAGCGCGGACCGTACTGGCGGTCGCCCGCATCGCCGAGACCCGGCACGATATAAGCAATGTCATTGAGCCCGTCATCGACCGCCACGGTGAAAAGTCGGACATTGGGCGCCGATTTCTCAAGTGCCGCAATGCCTTCCGGCGCAGCCACCGCGCAGAGCACAGTGATTTCGGTCGCTCCGTGTTGGTGCAGCAGGCCGACGGTGTGCTTCATCGATCCACCGGTCGCGAGCATGGGGTCTAACACCAGGACCGGCGTCGAGCTCAGGTCGTCGGGTAATGACGCCAGGTATCCGCTGGGCAGGTGACTCTCTTCGTCGCGCGCGACGCCGACGAAGCCGACCTGGGCCTCCGGGAGCAGCGCAAGAGCTTGGTCGACCATGCCCAGGCCGGCCCGCAGCACCGGGACCAACAGTGGCGGTTTGGCCAGCCGGACGCCGAGCGTCTCGGCCAGGGGGGTGCGGATCGGAAATGTCTCGCGGGCCGCATCCCGGGTGGCCTCGTAGACCAGAACCAGTGTCAGATCGCGCAGTGCGGCCCTAAACGAGGGGTTGTCGGTGCGTTTGTCGCGCAACACGGTCAGCAACGACACGGCCAGCGGGTGGTCGATCACACGCACATCCATGGATTTTGAGCGTATATAACAATCGGAGTTCTTTTGGCTAAAGCCCGCCTGACACGCTTGCGCGCCTACCGTCGGCGCCCGGCGCCCGCTCATAGGCTCCCTCGCGTGTTCCACGAAATTCGAAGTCGGAGGAGGCTGATCAGCGGCGTGTACCGGGCCCTGATGCTGGCCGGGGCGGCGGCCCTGACCGCACTGGTTGCCACCCCGTTGACTCCGCAGGTGGACCTTGCCGCCGCCGCGCTTCCCCGCCCCGCGCACGTGGTGATCGTGGTGGAAGAGAACCGGGGCAACATCCTGGGCAACAGCGCGGCACCGTTCATGAACGCGCTGGCCACCCACGGCGCGAACATGACTCAGTCGTTCGCCGAGACACACCCCAGCGAGCCGAACTATCTCGCGCTCTTCGCGGGCACCACCCTCGGAGTGACCAGGGACTCGTGCCCCGTCAACGGCGGCAACACCCCCAACCTGGGATCGGAATTGCTTTCTGCCGGATACACATTCGCCGGTTACGCCGAAGACCTGCCCGCGGCCGGCTCACCGGCGTGCAGCGCGGGCAAGTACGCCCGCAAACACGTGCCGTGGGCCAACTTCGCCAATGTGCCGCCGGCGAATTCGCTTCCGTTCTCCGCTTTTCCGATGGGCGACTACGCCAACCTGCCGACCGTCTCGTTCGTCATTCCGAACAACGACGACAACATGCACGACGGTTCGATCGCGCAGGCCGACGCCTGGCTGAGCCGCAACATGTCCGGCTACGCCAACTGGGCGGTGGCCAACAACAGTTTGCTGATCGTGACGTGGGACGAGGATGACGACAGCAGCCGCAACCAGATCGCGACCATGATCTACGGCGCCCATGTGCAGCCGGGAACCTACCCCGAGCAGATCAACCACTACAGCGTGCTGTCCACCCTCGAGCAGATGTACGGGCTTCCGAAGACGGGCAATGCGGCCAACGCTGCCCCGATCGCCACCATCTGGGCACCATAGGTTCGATAGCCGGGCCCGGCAGCTGCGCCGGTCGTCGCTATTCTGTGCCGCATGGCTGCTGACCTCGTGCCGATCCGCCTGAGCTTGTCCGCCGGTGACCGCTACACGGTGTGGGCCCCGCGCTGGCGTGATGCCGGCGACGAATGGGAGGCGTTCCTGGGCCGCGACGAAGACCTGTACGCCTTCGAGACGATCGCGGACCTGGTCGCGTTCGTGCGTTCCGGCTCCGACAACGATCTGGTCGACCACCCGGCGTGGCAGGATCTGACCGCGGCCCACGCGCACACCTTCAAGCCCACCGCGGACCAGGAGTTCGATCTGGTCGCCGTCGAGGAGTTGGCGTCGGAGAAGCCGACCGAGGAGTCGGTGAATGCGCTGGCGGGCGTGCTGGCGATCGTGTCGTCGATCGGATCCGTCTGCGAGCTGCCTGCGGTGTCGAAGTTCTTCAACGGCAACCCCACCCTGGGCACGGTGTCCGGCGGCAGCGCGCAGTTCGCCGGAAGAGCCGGTGGCAAACGCTGGAATGCGATCGGCGAGGTGATCAACCGAAGCTGGGACGACGTGCTCAAGGCGGTCGATGACATCATCAGCACCCCCGAGGTCGACGAGGACGCGTCGGCCAAGGCCGCCGACGAACTGGCCGAAGAGCGTGAAGAGCCCGAAGACGAGGCCTCGGACTCCGCCGAGGAGACCGAGGACTCCGACGACGCCGAAGACGAGGCCGACGGGGACGTCGAGAGCGACTCCGACGAGGACGAAGACGAGGACGAGGACGAAGACGAGGACGAAGACGACTCCGACGACGAGGAGGAAGAGGAGGCCCGCGCGCCCGGCGACACCGTGGTGCTGGGCGGCGACGAGGACTTCTGGCTGGCGGTCGGCATCGACCCGATCCGGATCCTGAGCAGTTCCGGAACGTTCTACACGCTGCGCTGCTACCTCGACGACCGGCCGATTTTCCTGGGCCGCAACGGGCGGATCAGCGTATTCACCTCCGAGCGCTCGCTGGCGCGCTACCTCGCCGACGAGCACGACCACGACTTGTCCGACCTGAGCACCTACGACGACATCCGTACCGCCGCGACCGACGGTTCCCTGGCCATCGACATCACCGACGAGAACATCTACGTGCTCAGCGGGCTGGCCGACGACTTCGCCGAAGGCCCGGACGCGGTGGACCGCGACCAACTCGATCTCGCTGTCGAGCTGCTCCGCGACATCGGCGACTACTCGGAGGAGAGCACGATCGACAAGGCGCTCGAACCGGGCCGGCCGCTGGGCAAGCTGGTGTCCTACGTCCTCGAGCCCGACTCGGTCGGCAAACCCACCGCGCCGTATTCGGCCGCGGTGCGCGAATGGGAGAAGCTGGAGCAGTTCGTGGACTCACGGCTGCGGCGCGAATAGCGCGGCGGCTCGCGCTGTCCAGGAGAGTTTGACGGGCTACCAAGACTCCCCTTTACTGGCGGCTACCCGCCTGCGGTCAAGGGGCGGCCAGAAGGAGAGGTGAGTCGAGTGTCGCTGCCCGGCATCGGCCCACTCCCGCTCTACGGGTTCCAACGTCCGGGCTTGTTGCTGTTCGGGTTGATCCCGCTGGCCCTGCTCGCCCTTTACGTCGTCGTCCAGCTGCGCCGCCGCGGCCGCCTGCGCCGCTTCACCGAGGCAGAGGTGCCGCAGCCGTTCTGGCGGCACATTCCGATCGCGGTGTCGGTGCTCGGCCTGGCCCTGTTGACAATCGCGCTGGGCACCCCGACCCACGACATGCGCATCCCGCGCAATCGCGCCGTCATCATGCTGGTGATCGACATGTCGCACTCCATGCGGGCCACCGACGTCGAGCCCAACCGGCTCAAGGCGGCCGAGCAGGCGGCCAGCCAGTTTGCGAATCAACTGACGCCGGGCGTCAACCTGGGGCTCGTCGGGTTCGCCGGGACGCCGTACCTGCTGGTGCCGCCGACCCCGCAGCACCAGGCGACCATCGACGCCCTCACCAAGCTGGACTTCGCCGACGGCACGGCGACCGGCGAAGCGATCTTCACCGCGCTGCATGCGATCGAAGCCGCGGGGCTGACGGGTGGGGACACCCCGCCGCCCGCGCGCATCGTGCTGCTGTCCGACGGCGGCGAGAACAAGCCGACGAATCCCAACGATCCGCATGACGGCGCCTACACGGCCTCGCGGCTGGCCAAGGATCAGGGTGTGCCCATCTCGACGATCTCGTTCGGCACCCCGAGCGGCAGCATCGTCCTGGACGGGGCGCACATCAACGTTCCGGTCTCGACGGACCAGATGCGGACCATCGCCAAGCTGTCCGGTGGGCAGTCCTACACGGCGACCAACCTGGGCGAGCTCAACAAGGATTACGACGCCATCCAGAACGAGATCGGGTATCGCACGGTGCCCGGGCCCGGCAGTTCGGGGTGGCTGCGCCTTGCCGTGATCACGGCCGTGATCGCCGCGGGGCTGGCGCTGTTGATCAACCGGCGGCTGCCCACCTAGCAGCGGGCCGTAACGCTCAGGCGGGCAGCCTGCGGTTCAGGAACAGACCAGCCAAGACGGCGCCGGACAGCACCACCGCGCCAAGCAGCATCCAGGCCAGGCTCGCGTCGCCCTTCACGGTTTCGTAGCCGATCTGGCGCTGCAGCGTGCCGTAGACGTTTTTCAGCGACTCCAGGCTGTCGGCGTGGAACGCCTCGCCGTCGGTGATCTTGCAGATCTCCTGCAGGGTCTGGTCGTCGACCGGAACCGGAATCGTCGCGCCCTGATACACGACGGTGCCGTCGGGTGTACCGAAGGAGATCGTCGAGATCTGCACGCCCTCGGCCTTGGCCGCGCGGGCCGCGGTGAACGCCCCCTGCGGGGCGTTGGGGTCCAGCGGCACGTTTTCGGCGCCGTCGGATTCCAGCACGATGCGCGCCGGCGGGGGCCCGTCGCCACCGCCCATCACCGCGCCGACCGTGGCGATCGCCTGCAGCGCGGTGAAGATGCCTTCGCCGGTCGCGGTTTTCGGCGCCGGCTGCAGGCCGTCGATCGCCGCTTTGACCGCGGCGCGGTTCGTCGTCGGGGCGACCAGCAGTGTCGCGTTGGCCGCGAACGCGACCAACCCCAGGTTGATCGCCGGCGTCAGCTCGTCGGCGAATTGCTTACCCGCCTCCTGCGCGGCGGCCAGCCGGTTCGGGGCGACATCGGTCGAGGCCATGGATTCCGAGATGTCGATGACCAGCATCACCACCGCGCGGTTGAGCGGAATCCGGATGTCGGTTGTCGGCCCGGCCATCGCCGTGGTCAGCAACACCAGCGACGTGGCAAGCAGGATCGTCGGGACGTGGCGCCACTTGCTGGGATTGCGCGGCGCGACGCGCTCGAGCACCTCCATGTTGGCGAACCGCAGCACGCGCCTGCGCCGGGCGAACTGCTGCACCACGTAGAGACCGATCAGCAGCAGCACGACCAGCAGGAACAAAAAGAACCAGGCGTTCTGGAAGCCGGTCAGCGACACCGGGCCCAGCAGGGGCAACTTCATGACCAGCCACACTATGCGTCAAACGTTTGCGGTGCATGGACCGTCGCCACCCGTTAGCCGGCGACGAGATCGCGGCGCTCAGTGAATTTGATGTCGAGGCTGCGCAGATGGGTCTGCAGCCCCGCGTCCTGAACCGGGATGAGGTGTGCGGGCTGATCGGTCTCGTTGAAGTGGGCGTGCCACATGCCCGGAGGCGTGGTGAAGGCACCGCCGGCCTGCCAGTCCACCCGGATCGGGTCGACGATGTTGCCGCGCTCGTCGAGGCGGGTGCCCAGCAATGAATAACAGCCGCTCGGTGGCGCGTCGAGGATCAAATCCAAGGCCACCGACTGGTGCCGGTGTGGGCGCTGCTCCTGGTTCGGGGGCAGCACACCGAACATGGCCCACAGGACGTGGGTGATGGTCAGCGTCTGCTCCTGGTTCTCGTTGGCCAGCAGCACGCTGACCCTGCTCTTGTCGTTGGCGCCGGGGCGCGATGCGATCTCCTCCAATTTGGCGACCGCATCCGTGCGGCGGAACTTGGTGGCCCGAAACCGTGGCTCACGGGCCTCGGCGCCGAGGTAGCGCATCAGCGGCTCGTCGTGCACCCAGTACATCGCGGCTTCGGCGTCGGCGTAGAACACCGAGCGGGCGCCGGCCGGCAGCGTGAGGAAATCGCCCTTCTCCCACTGCACCAGCCGGCCGTTGACCGCGGCGAAGCCCCGCCCGTAGAGCACGTAGTACAGCTGCGAGGTGGCGTTGGGGGCGGTGTCGATCTGCTCACCGGCGCGGATCCGGACGAAGTTTGCCAACAGCGCGGGGCTGGTCGCCGGGCCGGACTTGATGCCCAGGTCTGCGGACAGATCAAGCGGCAGCACGCCGGTCGGCTGGTCCATGTAGACGTCGGGGCCGAACTGGGTGACCGGCACCTGCGGCGCGAATCCCGAACCGATCGGGTTGGCGGCTTTCGAGTACTCGAAGTAGCGGGCGTCGTCGGCCCAGTCCACGAATCGGCCCTCGAATCCGTACTCGGCCACATTGGTCATCGGGGCGGGAATCGTCGGATCCAGGTTGGTGGACATCGCATCTCCTCAGGCTGAGCGGATCTGGTGTTTAAATAGTATCTATCTTGTATCTAAGTGTCAATCCCGCAGGTGGGGTGCGCCGGTGTAGCGTCATGGACACACTTGAGATACGACTGAGCTACCAGAGGTGAGTGACGTGGCGGTAAAGAACTCACGACCGGCTACAGCCAAGGACCGTGCGCTCGACTATGTCAAGACCCAGGTGCTGACCGGCGCATTCCCCGGCGGGGAGCTGATCAGTGAGGGCGACGTCGCCGCGGCGCTGGGGATGTCGCGCACCCCGGTGCGCGAAGCGTTCCTGCGGCTGGAGGCCGACGGGCTGCTGCGGCTGTACCCGCAGCGCGGCGCCCTGGTGGTCCCGGTCTCGCCCGGCGAGGTGCGCGCGGTCATCGAGGCCCGACTGGTGCTGGAGCAGTTCGCCGTCGGCAAGGTGGTCGGTCGCGGTGGGCCCGCCTGCGCCGTGGTGTTCGAGCGTCTCTCCGGTGAACTGAGACGGCAGCACGAGGCGGCGGCCGCCGGCGACTGGCGGGAATTTCTGGAGTCCGACCGCGCCTTCCACGCCATCACCCTCGAGGAATCGGGCAACGCGATCTTGTCGAGTTTCTACTCGACATTGCGCGACCGCCAGATGCGGATGATCGGCGAATCGGCGCTGCGCGATCCCCATCGGCCGACGACGATCATGGACGAGCACCGGGAGATCGCCGAAGCCCTGTGCAACGGCGATGAGCAACGAGTTCTACATGCCGTACAGACTCATTTGGCCAGCACGGTGCGGGCGATCGGGCTGGCCGTCGATTCGCCGCTGTTCGGCGGCTAGGTCGTACCGTGCAGGCCAAAGCCCCACCTGAAATGGCTTTGCCGAGGCACCGAGCGAGAGAAAAATCGGGCAGCGCGGGTTAGCGTAGTGCCACAAAGCCGGCCCTGCTGTAACCAGCAGCGACAGAGTGCCGTCGTCTTCCAGAGAGATCTTCCAGAGAGATAGAGATAAGGAATCCCAACATGAAGACGAGAGTCTTGAGGGCCACGGTCGGCGTTGCAGCGACAACGTTGGCCGCTGGTGTCATGTGGAGCGCACCATCGGCCTCGGCTGGCACCGACTATTGCAATACGCTCCCCAAACCCCAGCAAGTTCGTGAGTGCAACTGCGGCTTCGATTTCGCCCCGGGTAGTCCGGAGCTTCAAGATTGCATGGCGGGTAAAGCGGTTGCGCCTCCCCCCACGCAACCTTAGTTAGGTCGCTGGAATCGACACAGCGGCGAAAGCGCTTGAGCACAACGACTTCGGCACCGGAACCAGACGGGATCGCGGTGCGCGCCTTCGCGCTCCGACTAAGCACCGCAAACGCGGCAAAAGCCGGTCACATAAGCGGTAGCGTCATTGGTACTGGCTGGCGCGTTGCGACGGGAGGCAACGATGAAACGCTGCGTGGTCGCAGGACTGGCCGCCGTGCTGATGGCCGCAGGGCTGATCACCTCGGCGCCGCCGGCCGGCGCCGGCTGCTTGTACGGAGGACCCGTTCTGAGCAAGTGCGACGGACCCGTCCAGCCCGACGGCACCTGGCAACGCTGCGTGGCATTCACCCACTGGATACCTAGCGGCGCCAGTTCGTTCCTGGCGCCCGAGAGGCGCTGCGATTCGATGGGTCCTGGCCAGAACCCCGGGGACCTCGGCTTCGCCGACCCGCCGACACACATCAACGACTGAGCCGGAAACCTTTCCTGATGTTTTCACCGGCGATCGCTACCACCGGCTGACACAAGCGTTTTGTCACGGGTCCCGAGTTGTCCCCGGGTCCCGATGCCCAATGGCCCTAGACGGGGCCGCAATTATCTGCTTAGTGTTTTGACGGCTCTATTACAGCGATTCAGCTTCGATAACCGCCGGCTCGGGTGTGCCCACGCGCGGATTGCGAGCGTAGCTGCGTAGGTGAGGGTCCTAATAAAGGAACCACAAACGTGACTGCGCATTTTTCGATTCGGCATCTTACCGCCTGGGTGGCCCTGGTGTTTCTTGGCGCGAACA
The DNA here is from genome assembly GCF_900157365.1 of Mycobacterium numidiamassiliense. GTDB lineage: Bacteria > Actinomycetota > Actinomycetes > Mycobacteriales > Mycobacteriaceae > Mycobacterium > Mycobacterium numidiamassiliense. Next base: position 698,243 of record NZ_FUEZ01000003.1, read on the forward strand.
TGAGTCCACTATTGACACCGCTCTACACCCGTCCAATCACTATGCTGGCGACAGTTGTCACGCCCTATCTACCATTCAACATGGTCGTGTCGAGTAGCCCGGGCAAAGTCTTCGCGCATTACATGCCGAGCATGCCGATATCGATAGACAACAAAGACGGGGACCAAGACTATTACGCAACCCAATACCTCACTGTGCATGGCGAAAACGGTTCGCACGCCGCGTACGGCGGATTTCTGAGGGATAGGCCGCTCCCCCGGGCCCATATCGATGGGCCCGATTGGCAGCTGGCGGATCTGGAAACTGAGATCGGACAAGCGAAAAGTGTGGGTATCGACGGATTCGCGGTCGATGTCATTGACCCCCGCGCCGCGTCCAATGTCGTTGATCGGATACTGCAGGCCACGGCGGCGGTGGGAAATTTTGCGATTCTGATCACGGCTGATTTCACAGGACCCTCGGGGGCGATGTCCGCCGCAGACTTCGCGGCCGATGTCGCACCGCTTCTGAGGGCGCCGGGCGCGTTTCATCTCCCGGATGACCGGGTCGTCCTGGGTGCCTTCGCCGCTGAGCGGCAACCGCCGGCGTGGTGGGTGAGCGCTCTCGACATTCTTCGCGACAAGTTCAACGTCGCAGTCGCCTTCGTGCCGACGTTTCTCAACGTGGCCGACAACCCGGAGAGATTCGCTCCCTTCAGCTACGGACTCAGCATGTGGGGGGGTCGGAACCCAGATGCCATGACGGTTGACCACGTCGGCGCCGGTTCTGCAGTGGACGTCATTCGGCGAGTGCATCAACTCGGAAAACTGTGGATGCAGCCGGTGGCCTTCCAGGACAGCCGGCCGCGAAGCGGAACCTTCGAGGAAGCGGCCAACGGTTTGACAAACAGACTGGCGTGGCAGCTCGCAGACCAGGAGCATGCCGAGTGGGTGCAGCTGATCACTTGGAACGACTACGCCGAATCGACCGCCATGGCGCCGTCGGTGGCTCACGGTTGGCGCATCCTGGACATGAATGCCTATGACATCGTTCGGTTCAAGTTCGGCCAACCGCCCCCCATCGTCCGTGACGCGCTGTTTGTCACGTACCGAGACCAACCGGTGAGCGCCTGTCCGGTGTACCCCGAAACCCTGCTGATGCACGTGGTACCGACCAGCGTGCCGCCCTGCGACACCATCGAAGTAGTGGCGTTTGCGACGGCGCCGTCGCAGGTCGTCATCACAGCGGCGGCGGATACCCATTCGTGCACTGTCCCGGCCGGCCGAGGGATGTGCATTTTCCCGTTGAGTCTCGGGTCGTTCTCGGTCGTAATGCAGCGCGACGGCGTCGTGGTCGCGACCGCGCGGTCCAATGCCGACGTCACCGAAACCCCCTACGTGCAAGACCTGCAATACCGCGCGGTCGGGGGTCTGCGATAGGCCCGTACAGGTCGGGACGGGTGCCCTGCGTGTTTGAGTCTCGACAGTCAGCTCGCGGGGCGCGTCCTTCTAGCCGATCAATACCGCGTAGCGCGGCTTGATGACCTCGTCGATGATGGCCAGCCGCTCGTCGAATGGGATGAACGCCGACTTCATCGCGTTGATGGTGAACCGCTCGAGGTCACTCCATCCGTAGCCGAACGCCTCGACCAGTCGGTGCATTTCGCGGCTCATAAAGGTGTCGCTCATCAACCGGTTGTCGGTGTTGACCGTCACCCGGAAGCGCGCCCTGGCCAGCAGGTCGAAGGGGTGCTCGGCGATGCTGTTCACCGCACCGGTCTGCACGTTGGAGCTGGGACACAGCTCCAACGGAATTCGCTTGTCGCGCAGGATGGATGCCAGCCTGCCCAGCCGGACCCCGCGGCCTTCGACCACCTCGATGTCGTCGACGATGCGCACCCCATGGCCCAGACGGTCAGCGCCGCAGAACGCGATCGCCTCGTGGATGGAGGGCAGCCCAAACGCCTCGCCCGCATGAATAGTGAAGCGCGCGTTGTGGTCTCGCATGTACTCGAATGCGTCCAGGTGCCGCGTCGGCGGGTTGCCCGCCTCGGCCCCCGCGATGTCGAAACCGACGACTCCCTTGTCCCGGAAGCGAATTGCCAGCTCGGCGATCCTGCGCGACACCGCCGCGTGCCGCATCGCGGTGACCAGCAGACGCGCCTTGATGGGACGGCCCGCGGCCGCCGCGGCCTTCTCGCCGGCGGCGAAGCCCTCCAGCACGGCATCGACGATGGCGTCGAACGACAGCCCGCGATCGATATGCAGCTCGGGGGCGAACCGCACCTCGGCGTAGACCACCGAATCGGCCGCCAGGTCCTCCACGCACTCGTAGCCGACGCGATAGAGCGCATCGGGTGTCTGCATCACCGCGACGGTGTGCGAAAACGGCTCCAGATACCGCTCCAGTGAGCCGCTGTGCGACCGGGTGCGAAACCAGGTCGCCAGCTCGTCGGCGTCGGTGGCGGGCAGGCCGTCGTAGCCGACCTGACCGGCGATGTCGAGCACGGTGGACGGCCGCAGACCGCCGTCCAGGTGGTCGTGCAACAGGGCCTTGGGAGCCTGCCTGATCTGCTGCAGGGTCAGCGGGGCGGTCATGTTGTGATCCGATCGATAATCAGCGGCCTCGGCGACGGAGGCTCGTCGGCGACGCTCCAGCCGCCGTCGAGCTCTGCCATCGCCGCCCCGAAGCGTTCCGGGGTGTCTGTGTAGAGGGTGAACAACGGCTGCCCGGGCGCGACCGGTTCGCCGGGACGTCGGTGTATTCGGACGCCCGCGCCGCATTGGACCTTTTCGCCCGGCCGGGTCCTGCCCGCGCCGAGCCGCCAACCTGCCAGCCCCACTGCCATCGCGTCGATATCGCCCATTGTGCCGCCCCGGGTCGCGGTCACGGTCTCGGAGTGCGCACCGATCGGCAACGGTACCGACAAGTCACCGCCCTGCGCCGCGACCAGCTGGCGGAATCGGTCCATGGCGGACCCGTCGCGCAGGGTCTGCGCGGGATCGCGGGCGTCGAGCCCGGCCAGTTCGAGCATCTCGCCGGCCAGCCCCAGCGTCAGCTCCACGACATCGGGCGGCCCGCCGCCGCCCAGCACGTCCAGGGCCTCGGCAACCTCGAGGGCGTTGCCGACGGCCGAGCCGAGGGGGCAGTTCATGTCCGTCAGCAGCGCGCGGGTGGGCACCCCGCTCACCGTCCCCAACTCGACCATGGTGTGGGCCAGCTCGCGGCACTTCGCCTCGGACTCCAACAGCGCCCCGGCGCCGACCTTCACGTCGAGCACCAGCGCACCGATGCCCTCGGCCAGCTTCTTGCTCATGATCGAGCTGGCGATCAATGGCAGGGATTCGACGGTGGCGGTGATGTCGCGCAGCGCGTAGAGCTTCTTGTCCGCGGCCGCGAGCTGGCCGGCGGCGAAGATCGCCGCGCCGATGTCGCACAGTTGTTGGCGCACTCGCTGGTTGGACAGCTCGACGGTGAAGCCCGGGATGCACTCCAGCTTGTCCAGAGTGCCGCCGGTGTGCCCCAGCCCCCGGCCGGATGCCTTGGGCACCGCGGCGCCGCAGGCGGCGACGACGGGGATCAGCACCAGGGTGGTTTTGTCTCCCACCCCACCGGTGGAGTGCTTGTCCACGGTGACCAACGGCGTGCCGCCCGAGCGCAGATCGCTGAAATCCATCCGTTCGCCGGAAGCCACCATCGCCGAGGTCCACCTGGCGATCTCGCCGCGGTCCATGCCACGCAGAAAGATCGCCATGAGCAACGCCGACATCTGCTCGTCGGCAACATGGCCGTCGGTGTAGGCGGCGATGATCCAGTCGATCGCGGCATCGGAGAGCCGGCCGCCGTCGCGCTTGGTCCTGATCACCGTCGGCGCGTCGAATGCTAAGTCGGTCAAGGGCGTTCCCGGGCAAGGTCGTCGGCGCTGAACGCGTCGGGCAGTAGTTCGTCGAGGCGGCGCGGGCCGTCGGGATGGTCGATCAGTAGCTCGGGGCCGCCGTGTTCGAGCAGCACCTGACGGCACCGTCCACACGGCATCAACCCCGCCCCCCGTCCACCGACGCAGACCAGGGCCACCAGCCGGCCGCCGCCGCTCGTGTGCAGGGCGCAGACCACACCGCACTCGGCACAGAGACCTAGGCCATATGAGACATTCTCCACATTGCAGCCGACGACGACACGGCCGTCGTCGACCAGCGCGGCCGCACCCACCGGGAAGCGCGAATACGGCGCATACGCCCCCGATGCTGCTTGTATTGCTTTGTCCCGCAGCATATTCCAATCAATATCAGGCATACCGCAACCCCGATCGCCGATGGGCCGACCTTATAAAGCCACCCCTAACTCTGTCACGACGTCGGCGGCGCGAATCGCATTTGGGCTCCTACCGTCTCCTCCGTTGCGGGGCTAAGCTCGGTTGCCCGGCTTTAGATTCCACGAAGGCGGTGAGAACCGGTGAGTACACAGGCGACAACCGCGGATCCGGCGGCAGGTGCGCGCAAAGCCGCAAACAAACGGCGGCCACCTCGGACCCTGTATCGGGGCGACCCCGGCATGTGGGCGTGGGTGCTGCACCGCATCAGCGGCGCGACGATCTTCTTCTTCCTGTTCGTCCACGTGCTGGACGCCGCGATGTTGCGGGTGAGCCCGCAGACCTACAACGCGGTGGTGGGCGACTACAAGACCCCGCTCGTCGGCCTGATGGAGTTCGGCCTGGTGGCCGCGGTGCTGTTCCATGCGCTCAACGGGACCCGGATCATCCTCATCGACTTCTGGTCACAGGGGCCCCGTTACCAGCGGCTGATGCTCTGGATTGTCGGCACGGTCTTCCTGCTGCTCATCGTCCCGGCCGGCGTGGTCACCGGGATCCACATGTGGGAGCACTTCCGATGAGCAGCCCCGACCTTCAGCTCGGCTCCCGAAACCAAAGAGGCGAGGCGGCCCCGGTCAAACAGCGCTTCCACGACCGCCCCGCCAGCCTGGACAATCCTCGTTCACCGCGGCGCCGGGCCGGCATCCCCAATTTCGAGAAGTTCGCCTGGCTGTTCATGCGGTTTTCCGGTGTCGCGCTGGTGGTCCTGGCGTTAGGGCACCTGTTCATCATGCTGATGTGGGACAACGGCGTGTACCGCATCGACTTCAACTTCGTCGCGCAGCGGTGGGCCTCGCCGTTCTGGCAATTCTGGGATTTGGCGCTGCTGTGGCTGGCGCAATTGCACGGCGGCAACGGCCTGCGCACCATCATCGACGACTACAGCCGCAGGGACAGCACGCGGTTCTGGCTCAACAGCCTGCTGCTGCTGTCGATGGGCTTCACCCTGGTGCTGGGCACCTACGTGCTGGTGACCTTCGACCCCAACATTTCTTGATTCGCAGGAGGCGACGGAGTTGATCCAGCAACACCGATATGACGTCGTGATCGTCGGCGCCGGCGGCGCCGGGATGCGGGCAGCGGTGGAAGCGGGCCCGCGGGTTCGTACCGCGGTGTTGACCAAGCTCTACCCCACCCGCAGCCACACCGGCGCCGCGCAGGGCGGCATGTGCGCCGCGCTGGCCAACGTCGAAGACGACAACTGGGAATGGCACACCTTCGACACCGTCAAGGGCGGCGACTACCTCGCCGACCAGGACGCCGTGGAGATCATGTGCAAGGAGGCCATCGACGCCGTCCTCGACCTGGAAAAGATGGGGATGCCGTTCAACCGCACCCCGGAAGGCCGCATCGACCAGCGCCGCTTCGGCGGCCACACCCGCGATCACGGCAAGGCCCCGGTCCGGCGGGCGTGCTACGCGGCCGACCGCACCGGGCACATGATCCTGCAGACGCTCTACCAAAACTGCGTCAAGCACGACGTGGAGTTCTTCAACGAGTTCTACGCGCTGGACCTCGCGCTCACCCAGACGCCGACCGGCCCGGTCGCCACCGGAGTGGTCGCCTACGAGCTGGCCACCGGCCAGATTCACGTCTTCCACGCCAAGGCCATCGTGCTCGCCACCGGCGGTTCGGGCCGGATGTACAAAACCACCTCCAACGCCCACACGCTGACCGGCGACGGCATCGGTATCGTTTTCCGCAAGGGACTTCCGTTGGAGGACATGGAGTTTCACCAATTCCATCCGACCGGCCTGGCTGGCCTGGGCATCCTGATCTCCGAGGCGGTGCGCGGCGAGGGTGGCCGGTTGCTCAACGGCGAGGGCGAGCGCTTCATGGAGCGCTACGCGCCGACGATCGTCGACCTGGCCCCGCGCGACATCGTCGCCCGCTCGATGGTGCTCGAGGTGCTCGAAGGCCGCGGCGCCGGCCCGCACAAGGACTACGTCTACATCGACGTGCGCCACCTCGGCGCGGATGTGCTGGAAGCCAAGCTGCCCGACATCACCGAGTTCGCCCGCACCTACCTGGGTGTGGACCCGGTCAAAGAGCTGGTCCCGGTCTACCCGACCTGTCACTACGTGATGGGCGGCATCCCGACCACGGTCACCGGACAAGTGTTGCGGGACAACACTTCTACCGTGCCCGGCCTGTACGCGGCCGGGGAGTGCGCGTGCGTGTCGGTGCATGGAGCCAACCGGCTGGGCACCAACTCGCTGCTGGACATCAACGTGTTCGGCCGCCGGGCCGGCATCGCCGCGGCCAGCTACGCCCGGGGCCATGACTTCGTCGACATGCCGCCCGATCCCGCCGCGATGGTGGTCGGCTGGGTGGGCGACATCCTCTCCGAGAACGGCAACGAGCGCGTCGCCGACATTCGTGGCGCGCTGCAGCAGACGATGGACAACAACGCCGCGGTGTTCCGCACCGAGGAGACGCTCAAGCAGGCGCTCACCGACATCCACGCCCTCAAGGAGCGGTATTCCCGAATCACCGTGCACGACAAGGGAAAGCGATTCAACAGCGACCTGCTGGAAGCGATCGAGCTGGGCTTCTTGCTGGAGCTGGCCGAAGTCACTGTGGTCGGCGCGTTGAACCGCAAGGAGTCCCGCGGTGGCCACGCCCGCGAGGACTACCCGAATCGCGACGACGTCAACTACATGCGCCACACCATGGCCTACAAGCAGGGCACCGATCTGCTCAGCGACATCCATCTGGACTTCAAGCCCGTCGTACAGACCCGGTACGAACCCAAGGAGCGGAAATACTGATGACCGTCGAGACAGAACGGGCGACGCAGGATCCTCCACTGCCGCCGATCCCCGACGGCGCGGTGATGGTGACCCTCAAGATCGCCCGGTTCAACCCGGATAACCCCAATGCATACGCGAAAACCGGTGGCTGGCAAAGCTTTCGGGTACCGTGCCTGCCCAGTGACAGGTTGCTCAACCTGCTCATCTACGTCAAGGGTTATCTCGACGGCACGCTCACCTTCCGCCGATCGTGCGCTCACGGTGTGTGCGGGTCGGACGCGATGCGCATCAACGGGGTCAACCGGCTCGCCTGCAAGGTACTGATGCGCGACCTGCTGCCGGCCCCGACAAAGGGCAAGGCGGGCAAGGCGCTGACCATCACGGTCGAACCGATCCGCGGACTGCCGGTGGAGAAGGACCTGGTGGTCAACATGGAGCCCTTCTTCGACGCCTACCGGGCGGTGAAGCCGTACCTGATCACCAGCGGCAATCCCCCGACGCGCGAACGGATTCAGAGCCCGGCCGACCGCGCCCGCTACGACGACACCACCAAGTGCATCCTGTGCGCGTGCTGCACCACCAGCTGCCCGGTGTTCTGGAATGAGGGCAGTTACTACGGTCCGGCGGCGATCGTCAACGCGCACCGGTTCATCTTCGACAGCCGCGACGAGGCCGCCGGCGAGCGCCTCGACATCCTCAATGAGGTCGACGGCGTGTGGCGCTGCCGCACCACGTTCAACTGCACCGAGGGCTGCCCGCGCGGCATCGAGGTCACCAAGGCGATCCAGGAAGTCAAGCGCGCGTTGATGTTCTCGCGCTAGGCGGGCGGCTCACATCGCCGGGGTCAGCACACCGCCTTGGTACGCGGTCGTCAGCTCGTCGACGATGGCCCGCCACGACACCGGGTCGGCGCCCAGGTAGCTGGCGGTGAGCACCACCCGGTCGGGGTCACCGGGTAGCAGGGACACCGCGAACAAGCGACCGGTGCTCATATCGAAGCTGGCCCGGTGCCGCGAAATCACATCCGGGACCGATACGCCCGGCGGCTCCACCGCCCAGCCCCAGCCGCCCCCCGGCCGCGTCATCCACTTCTCGCAGAACGGCTCGAACATGGTGCCTAGACCCGGATGGGCGGCGAACACGGATTCGACCGCGACGCGGATCCGCATTTGGTCTACCCGCGAGTCGGCGATCAAGACCTGGGTCTGGAACCAGAGGTCGACGTCGTTGAGTCGGGGCAGTTCGGTCAGAGCGAGGTAATTGGTCACGGCACCCGAGGCTTCCGCCCGGGCCTTGGCGGATTCTCAACGGATTCTTGGAGCCGGGTCGTCACGTATGGAGGCCCTGTCCCGTCTTCAGGGGTATGACATCAACAACCCGTATCGAGCCCCTGCCCCCGAAGCGCGCCGGCCTGCTGACGCGGGTGATCTATCGGATCGCCCAGCGTCGCTACGGCCAAGTCCCCGAACCGTTCGCGGTTGCCGCACATCATCGCCGGCTGATGATCGCCAGCGCCGTGCACGAGACCATGATCGAGCGGGCGTCACGGACGCTGCCGGCCAGCGTGCGCGAACTCGCGGTGTTCTGGACCGCGCGGGCGATCGGCTGCTCGTGGTGTGTCGACTTCGGGGCCATGCTGCAGCGCCTCGACGGCCTCGACATCCAGCGGCTGCAGGACATCGATAATTACCCCACCTCAACGGCATTCACCGACGACGAGCGCGCCGCCATCGCCTACGCCGACGCGATGACCACCGATCCGCACACCGTCACCGACGAACAGGTGGCCGACCTGAAAGCCCGCTTCGGCGATGCCGGAGTGCTCGAGCTGACCTATCAGATCGGGCTGGAGAACATGCGGGCCCGGATGAACACCGCGTTGGGCATCGCCGAGCAGGGCTTCAATTCCGGTGAAACGTGCCGGATTCCGTGGACCACCGCGTAGGGGCCGCCGCCCACCGGGCGTCAGCTATTCAGCGGGGAACCGGTGAATTTGTCGGGGTTGGCGATATCCCATAGGGCACAGACCTTTCCGTCGCGCACGGTCATCGCCATGATCCGCGGCATCATCTCCCGATGCCCATCGCTGGCGGGGAAGCCCGCGGTGTAGCCGCCGAGTTCACCGTTGACCAGCCCGAGCTGATACGAGGTGAACATCGCCGGACCGTAGCGCTGGGCCAGGCCGAGCATGAACCGCGCCACCTTGTCCGCCCCGTTGATGACGTTGATTGCCGTGGGTGCCTTGCCGTTCGCATCACCGGTCAACCGCACGTCCGGATGCAGCAGCGCCACCACGGCGGCCAGGTCGCCAGACGCCATGGCGGCCATCAACTTGCCGACCACCTCGTTGTGTGACGGGTCGGGCTGCGGCGCCGGCTCGGCCGCCACGGCCTTGCGCGCCCGCGAGGCCAGCTGCCGGGCGGCGGTCTCATTGGTGCCGAGCACCTCGGCGACTTCGGCGAACGGCACCGAGAATCCGTCGTGCAACACGAACGCCACCCGCTGGTCGGGCGACAGCCGTTCCAGCACCACCATCGCCGCGAACCGGGCGTCCTCGCGGGCCACCACGGCCGACAGCGGGTCGGTGCCTTGAGAGCCTGGGAACGCGGTCACCACCGGCTCGGGCAACCAATTGCCGGTGTAGGTCTCGCGGCGGTGCGCCGCCGACCGCAACCGATCCAGTCCCAGCCGGCTCACCACGGTGGTCAGCCAGGCGCGCAGGTCGGCGATCGGCCCGCGGTCCCCGGCGGTGTTCCAGCGCAGCCAGGCTTCCTGGACGATGTCTTCGGCATCGGCCACCGTGCCGGTCAGCCGATAGGCAACCGACATCAGATGCGGCCGCAGCGCTTCGAATTCGGTGACCTGCGTTGAGGTCATGGCTTGAGACTAGCGTTACGCTCGCAAACACCATGACAGAACACCTGTGGCTGCATTTCACCCGGCACGGTCCGCAGTTCACGCCGCCGGTCATCACCCGCGGCGAGGGTGTCACCATCTACGACGACCGCGGCAAGAGCTACCTGGACGGGCTGTCCGGGCTGTTCACCGTGCAGGTGGGCCACGGCCGTACCGAGCTCGCCGAGGTCGCGGCCCGGCAGGCGAGCACGTTGGCGTTCTTCCCGCTCTGGGGATACGCCACCCCCACCGCGATCGAGCTCGCCGAGCGCCTGGCGCATTACGCCCCGGGCGATCTGAACCGGGTGTTCTTCACCACCGGCGGCACCGAGGCCGTCGAGACCGCGTGGAAGGTCGCCAAGCAGTACTTCAAGCTCACCGGCAAACCCGGGAAACACAAGGTGATTTCGCGGGCGATCGCCTACCACGGGACCACTCAGGGCGCGCTGGCGATCACCGGGCTGCCGCGGTTCAAGGAGCCGTTCGAACCCGTGACGCCCGGCGGCTTCCGGGTGCCCAACACCAACTTCTACCGTGCCCCCGAGCCGTTCGGAACCGACGCGAAGGCCTTCGGGCAGTGGGCCGCCGACCGGGTTGCCGAGGCGATCGAGTTCGAGGGCCCCTCGACCGTGGCCGCGGTGTTCCTGGAACCGGTGCAGAACGCCGGCGGCAGCATCCCCGCTCCCCCAGGCTATTTCGAGCGGGTTCGGGAGATCTGCGACGCCTACGACGTGCTACTGGTCTCCGACGAGGTGATCTGCGCGTTCGGCCGCATCGGGTCGATGTTCGCCTGTGACGACGTCGGCTACGTGCCCGACATGATCACCTGCGCCAAGGGGATGACGTCGGGCTATTCACCGATCGGCGCGATGATCGCCAGCGAGAAACTGTTCGAGCCATTCAACGACGGCGCCACAATGTTCCCGCACGGGTATACCTTTGGCGGCCATCCGGTTTCGGCCGCCGTCGGGCTGGCCAACCTGGACATCTTCGAGCGCGAGGGTCTCAACGACCACGTCAAGGCCAACGCGCCGAAATTCCGCGCCACCCTGGAGAAGCTGTACGACCTGCCCATCGTCGGCGACGTGCGCGGCGAGGGGTACTTCTACGGCGTCGAGCTGGTCAAGGACAGAGTGACCAAACAGACCTTCACCGACACCGAGCGCAGCGGACTGCTGGGCCGGGTGTCGTCGGGGCTGTTCGAGGCCGGGTTGTATTGCCGCACCGACGATCGCGGCGATTCCGTCGTCCAGTTGGCGCCGCCGCTGATCAGCGGTCAGGCCGAGTTCGACACCATCGAATCGATCCTGCGCGACGTGCTCGCCAAGGAGTCCGAGCGGCTCTAGCTGCCGACGTGGCCGCCCTCTAGCCGGTGGCGCGCTTGACGGCGTCGGCCGCCATCAACACCTCGCGGGAGTGCGCCGCGGACGAGTTCTTGGCCAGCCGGGTCAACGCGTTGCACAGCCAGGCGAGCGCGGACTGCAACTCGAGATCGGGCGTGGTCTCGCGGTGCAACTTGAGCTCGGCCAGCACCTGCTCGGTACCGGCGCGCTTCACCGTCGTCGCCTTTTCCGCCTGTCTGACCAGTTGTTCCAGCGACCGCGGACCGCCACCACCGGCAGCATCGCGGGAGCCGCGCAGCTTCGACCACAACCCATTTTTTGGAATAGCCGCCAGTGTAGGGGGTCGGGGCGGCCACCGCGCGCGCAGCCGAACTTGTAACTTGTGCCCCACCAGTCACAGCGCGGCTCCCGGAAATCAGCCGCCCAATCGCCTAGTCTGCACTCAACATGAGCGCCCTACGTTCCGCATCCTGCCTGGCAGCGGCTCTTTTTTTGGCCGCGGCCCCGGTTACGCTCGGAATTCCCCGAGCGGCCGCCGAGCCCAGCCCCGGCCCGAACGCGGGGGCCCCGGGTTGCCCGTATCAGGTGAATACTCCGCCCGCGGTGGACTCGTCGGAGGTCCCGCAGGCCGGCGACCCGCCCATGCCGCTGGCCGTGCCCGCGAAACCGGTGGGCGGCGACGCGCTGTCCGGCTGCGGCATCATCACCGCGCCCGACACGCCGCCGGTGCCGGGCGACGTCTCCGCCGAGGCCTGGGTGGTGGCCGATCTCGACAGCGGCGCCGTCATCGCCGCCCGTGACCCGCACGGCCGTCACCGCCCCGCCAGCATCATCAAGGTGCTCGTCGCGATGGCATCCATCAACGCCCTGCCGCTGAACAAATCGGTCGTCGGAACCGCCGAGGACGCCGCCGCCGAGGGCACCAAGGTCGGCGTGGACGACGGCGGGACCTACACCGTCAACCAGCTCCTGCACGGGCTACTCATGCATTCCGGCAACGACGCGGCGCACGCGCTGGCCATGCAGCTCGGCGGAATGCAGCAGGCCGTCGAGAAGATCAACGTGCTCGCCGCCAAACTGGGCGGCAAGGACACTCGGGTGGCGACACCGTCGGGTCTCGACGGGCCGGGCATGAGCACCTCCGCCTACGACATCGGCCTGTTCTACCGATATGCCTGGCAGAACCCGACTTTCGCCGGCATCGTCGCGACCCGGACCTTCGACTTCCCCGGCCACGGCGACCACCCCGGCTATCAACTGGAAAACGACAATCAGCTGCTCTACCGGTATCCGGGGGCACTGGGCGGTAAGACCGGTTACACCGACGACGCCGGCCAGACATTCGTGGGCGCGGCCAACCGCAACGGACGCCGGCTGGTGGCCGTGCTGATGCACGGGACCCGGCAGCCCATCGCGCCGTGGGAACAGGCGGCGCACCTGCTGGACTACGGCTTCGGCACCACGCAGGGCACTCAGGTCGGCACACTGATCGCGCCCGACCCGTCGCTGGCGCCCAAGCAGGACAGCGCCGCCGACCGGCAGGGCAACGGGGCCCAGGCCGCACCACTCATCCCGTCGGCCGAGGCGTTGCCGGTTCGGGTGGGCGTGGGCATCATCGGCGCCATCGTCGTATTCAGTTTGATCCTGGCCGCGCGTTCAATGAACCGTCGCGCCATATAACGATTAGCTGGAAAACCTGATGCATTAGCGCATCGGCTGTACCGTTTAACTCGCTAACGCATTAACTCGCTAACGCAGCGAAACATCACATTGCTATTGCGACCCGGTGACACCGCACGGGGGGTAGAGATGATTTCGGTCACCCGAGTCGTGAAACGAATGTGGTTGCTGATAGCCGTCATCGCCATAGCCAGCGTCGCAGGGTTCGGTATTTATCGGCTCCACAGCATGTTCGGCGTTCACGGCCATCCCGCCGTCAGGGTCAAGGCCGATCGCGACGTTCCGCCGTTCGACCCGAAAAAGGTGACATACGAGGTCTTCGGCCCCGCCGCGACCGCAAAGATCGCCTATTTGGATCCCGACGCGCGCGTGCAGCGTTTGGAAAATGTTCCCTTGCCGTGGTCGCAGACGGTGCCGACGACACTGACTTCGGTCACCGTCAACCTTTTGGCGCAGAGCGACGGCGGCGTGATCGGCTGCCGAATCGCCGTGAACGGCGCAACCAAAGACGAAAGATCCGAGACCGGGCCGAAAGCCCTGACCTTCTGCGAAGTGCAGGGCGGATGAGCGAAGCAGACGCCCCGCCGGCTTCCAGTCCACCGTTATTGCCAAGAATGATTCGCCGGTTTGCGGTGCCGATTGTCCTGCTATGGCTCGGGGTCGTCGCGCTCCTCAATCTCGGCATCCCGCAACTGGAAGCGGTCGGCAAGGCGCACTCGGTTTCCATGAGCCCCGCGGGCGGCGCGTCGATCCAGGCGATCAGGCGCGTGGGTCAGGTGTTCAGGGAGTTCGATTCCGACAACGCGGCCACGATCGTGCTCGAAGACAACAAACCACTCGGCGAAGACGCCCACCGCTTCTATGCCGAGTTGGTGCGGCGGCTTTCGGCCGATACCCAGCACGTCGCGCACATCCAGGACTTCTGGAGCGATCCGCTGACCGCGGCGGGATCGCAAAGCCCGGACGACAAGGCCGCGTATGCCGTGGTGTATCTCGCCGGCAAAAGCGAAACCGCGGCCTACAACTCGGTTTACGCCGTACGGCACATCGTGGACACCACGCCGGCGCCGAGCGGGATCAAAGCTTACGTAACCGGTTCGACGGCAATGATCGCCGATGAATCCGAGGCGGGAGACAAAAGCATCGCGAGGGTCACCCTGATTACCGGCGTGGTGATCTCGCTGATGCTGCTCTTCATCTACCGGTCCGTCGTCACCATGCTCCTCGTCCTCGTCATGGTCGGGGTTGAGCTGGGGGCAATTCGCGGCGTCGTCTCATTCCTGGCCTACCACAACGTCTTTGGCCTTTCGACCTTCGCCGTCAATCTGCTCACGCTGCTGGCCATCGCCGCCAGCACGGACTATGCGATATTCATGCTCGGCCGGTACCACGAGGCGCGCTACGCGGGCAAGGATCGAGAAGGCGCATTCTTCGCCATGTTTCACGGCACCGCCCATGTGATTCTGGGCTCCGGTCTGACCATCGCCGGGGCCATGTTGTGTCTCAGCTTTGCCCGGCTGCCGTACTTCAATTCGCTCGGCCCGCCCTGCGCGGCCGGCATGTTGATCGCGGTCCTCGCCGCGCTCACGCTGGGGCCGGCCGTGCTGACCGTCGCCAGCTTCTTCGGGCTCTTCGAACCCAAGCGGAGGATGGCGACCCGGCGGTGGCGCCGGATCGGAACCGCGATCGTTCGCTGGCCCGGCCCGGTGCTCGCGGCAACCTGCGTCGTGGCGTTCGTCGGCCTGTTGGCCTTGCCGACCTACCGCACGACTTACGATCTGCGCAGATTCATGCCGGCGAGCATGCCGTCCAATGTCGGGGATAGGGCCGCGGCCCGGCACTTTTCGCAGGCCCGGTTGAACCCCGACGTGCTGTTGCTCGAGACCGACCACGACATGCGCACTCCGGTCGACATGCTGGTGTTGGACAAGGTCGCCAAAGCGATCTTTCACACCCCCGGAATCGCACAGGTAAAGGCGATAACCCGACCGCTGGGAACGTCCATCAAGCACACGTCGATTCCGTTCATCATGAGTATGCAAGGCATCTCGAATGCCGAACACATGGAATTCATGAAGGATCGTTTGGACGACATGCTGGTGCAGGTGCGGGCCATGGATGTCTCGATCGACACGATGCATCACATGTACGACCTGATGGGCGAAATCGTCGACAACACGGTCGACATGGATCACCTCACGCATGGCATGTCGAATATCACCGACTCGATAAGGGATCACCTTGCGGACTTGTCGGATTTCCTTCGGCCGGTTCGTGGCTACTTCTACTGGGAAAAACATTGCTACGACATCCCCGCCTGTTGGGCGATACGGTCGATCTTCGACACGTTCGACAGCATCGACCAGTTGAGCGAGAAATTGGAATATCTCGTCAAGGATTTGGATGTCCTCATCCGGCTCCTGCCGGAGATGCGCGCACAAATGCTGCCGATGATTTCGACGATGACGATCATGCGCGACATGATGGTCGTCTGGCACGGCACGCTTCTGTCTTTCTATAAAGAGCAGGAGATGAACAGCAAGGACCCCGGCGCCATGGGCCGGGTCTTCGACGCAGCTCAGGTTGACGATTCGTTCTATCTGCCGCAGTCGGCTTTCGAGAACCCGGATTTCAAGCGGGGATTGAAGATGTTCCTGTCTCCGGATGGCAAGGCGGCCCGCTTCATCATCGCCCTCGACGGGCTGCCGTCAACGCCCGAGGGCATCGCTCACGTCGAGCCGATCCAGCAGGCGGCGAAGGAAGCGATCAAGGGAACTCCGCTACAGGGCGCCGCGATTTCCATGGGCGGCACCGCGTCGACGTACCGCGACATCCAGGAGGGCGCCCTCTACGACCTGCTGATCGCGGGCGTCGCCGCGATCAGTCTCATCCTGATCATCATGATGATCGTGACCCGAAGCCTGGTTGCCGCCGCGGTGATCGTTGGTACGGTGCTGGTTTCGCTGGGCTCCTCCTTCGGGCTGTCCGTGCTCGTCTGGCAGGACATTCTCGGCGTTGATTTGTACTGGCTGGTGATGGCGATGTCGGTGATCCTGCTCTTGGCCGTGGGATCGGACTACAACCTGCTGCTGATCTCGCGGCTCAAGGAGGAAATCGGCGCCGGTTTGAATACCGGGATCATCCGCGCGATGGCTGGCACCGGCGGGGTGGTGACGGCCGCCGGCATGGTGTTCGCAGTGACCATGTCCCTCTTCATCTTCAGCGATCTGCGGATCATCGGCCAGATCGGCACCACCATCGGGTTGGGCCTGCTGTTCGACACGCTGATCGTGCGCGCCTTCATGACGCCGTCGATCGCCGCCCTGCTCGGGCGCTGGTTCTGGTGGCCGCAACGGGTACGACCCCGCCCGGCCAGTCAGATGCTCAGGCCGTCTGGGCCACGACGCCTGGTGCGCGCCCTGCTGCTGACACCCGCCGAAAAGTCGCCAGAATCGTTACAGCCCTAGGCGACTCACCGACGGTCGGCTCTGATGCGGGGGCGCCCAGCGAGGCCAACGTGGCGCCGATGGCCAGGACCAAGACAAAGACATCCGGCCAGATCGTGGCGTGGTTCTGAGCGAGGCCACCGAGCACTCCTGCCAGCAGCATGGCCTCGACGGCGACCAGCGTCGAGCTGAACGCGATCAACGTCCCACGGTGCGATTCGTCGGCGACCACGCTGATCCACGAAATCGCCGCGGCATAGACGGCCTGGCCGGCCACGGTCGCCAGGAGGAACACCGTGCCGTATGCCCAGATGTGGTACCACTGGCCCGACGATTCGGCCGTCAGGGTCAAGGTCGCGGCGGTAACACTGAGCAGGCCGCTGCCCAGCATCATGCCGCGCACCCCGAAGCGGCGGTAGACCTTGCGCCACAGCGGCGACCCGAAAACCAGTCCGACGCTCGACAGGATCACCAACACATGCAAGCTGTGGCTCTGGTGCGCGGTGCGCAGGGCGTAGAACGTGGTGCCCAGGGTGACCGGAGTGAATAACAGGCAGGCGATCACATAGCGGCGAAACCACGGCTGGGAGCGCGCGATCGCAAACCCCTGCCGGTAGGTGTCCCGCATCGACATCCGCGCGGTCTTCGAGGCGGACCGCACCGGGCCGACGGACAGCGCCGCGATGGCCGAGACGATCAGCCCGACCGCACCCAGCCACAGCAGGTCGCGGCGATACGTCATCTCGTTGCCGTGGGCCAGCACCGGCACGACGAACAGCGTGACAACCGTGGCCAGCACCGAACCGATGGCGCCCTGGAACAGGAGCAACTCCCCGCGCCGCGCCGCGGACAGCTTGCTGGAGATCATGTCGGGGTAGGCGACGCCGGAAATCCCGAGGAGAACCCCGACTGCCCCGCAGGTCAGCAGGAACACGGCCGCGACAAGCCCGCTGTTCCAGGGGATGACCGCGTCGCACAGAATCAGTGCGCCCACGGTCGCCGCTATCGCTGCCAGCAGCAGGTGCGGGCGGTGACCCACTCGCTGCAGCACCACCGGGGACAGCGAATTGCCGACGATATCGCCGAGGCTGTAGGCCGGAAACAGCAGCGCGGCCACCACAGTGAGGCCCTGGTGTGCGCAGATGAACGGCAGCACCACGGAGCCGTTGCTGAGTTGCATGCCCGCGTTGTAGAAGGTGCCCTGGGAAAGTAGGCGCCCGAACACGTTTGGCTGCGGTGCGATGGTGGGCAGCAACGTGACGGGCATAACAAAAGAATCTATGGATGGTGACGAGTTAATAACATCCGCCGATCGGCCACCGCAGGTTGAATTGCGTGTCCCCCGATCGGGGGACAAGAGCGCCGGACCGCGACCGTAAACTCACCCGGATGACTGCAACCGGTCAGCTGAGCGGGTCATCTCGCGTTGGGCTGACTGGCGCGAGCCTCGGCCTCATCTATGGGTATGACCTTTCCATCATCGCCGGCGCGCAGCTGTTCGTCACCGAGGAGTTCGGACTCTCGACCAGCCAACAAGAACTGCTGACGACAATGGCCGTGATCGGTCAGATCGCCGGAGCACTTGCCGCCGGCGTACTCGCGAACGCGATCGGGCGCAAGAAGTCCATGGTGCTCATCGCCATCTGCTACGCGGTCTTCGCGCTGCTGGGCGCACTCTCGGTCTCGCTGCCGATGCTGTTGACGGCGCGATTCCTGCTGGGTCTGACCATCGGCGTGACGGTGGTGGTCGTCCCGGTCTACGTGGCCGAATCGGCTCCGGCGGCGACGCGCGGGGCGCTGCTGACCACCTATCAACTGACGATCGTCACCGGACTCATCATTGGCTACCTCACGGGCTATCTGCTGGCCGGCACCCACAGCTGGCGGTGGATGCTGGGGCTGGCCGCCGCGCCCGCAATACTGCTGCTGCCGTTGCTGATTGGGCTGCCCGACACGGCGCGCTGGTATTTGTTGAAGGAAAGGGTCGACGACGCCCGCCGGGCCCTGCTGCGCGTGGAGCCCGGCGCGAACGCCGACGCGGAGCTGGCCGAGATCGGCCAAGCAGTGAACGAAGGGAGCGGCGGCTTTTCCGAGATGCTGCGACCGCCGTATTCGCGCGCCACCAGCTTTGTGATCGCGCTGGGCTTCCTGGCCCAGATCACCGGGATCAACGCGATCATCTACTACAGCCCACGAATATTTCAGGCAATGGGCTTCACCGGCAATTTCGCGCTGCTGGGGCTGCCCGCGCTGGTTCAGGTCGCCGGTTTGGCCGCGGTGGGCACCGCGCTGGGACTCGTCGACCGCATTGGCCGGCGCCCAATCCTGTTGTCCGGCATCGCCATGATGATCGCCGCCGACATCGTGCTGATGGCCGTTTTCGCCAGCGATCCCGGCGGCCCGGTCCTCGGGTTCGCCGGCGTGCTGCTCTTCATCTTCGGCTATACCGCGGGTTTCGGCTCCCTGGGTTGGGTATACGCCAGCGAGAGTTTCCCGACCCGGCTGCGGTCCATCGGGTCGAGCACCATGCTCACCGCCAACCTGATCGCCAACGCGATCGTCGCCGCGGTCTTCTTGACGATTCTGCATTCCCTGGGCGGCGCAGGCGCTTTCGCGGTATTCGGCCTCTTCGCGGTGGTGGCATTCGTCGTGGTCTACCGGTACGCGCCCGAGACCAAGGGCCGTCAGCTCGAAGACATCAGGCTCTTCTGGGAGACCGGCGGTCGATGGCCCTGATCGGCGCGGGCCCCGTGGTTCTCGACGGGCAGATCCGCCGGCCGGGGTGGCTGCGGACATCGCACCGCCGCATCGTCGACTGCGGGCCCGGCGCGCCACCCGGCCCGGTCGACAACGATTTCCCGGATTGCGTTGTGGTGCCTGGGTTTATCGACATGCACGTGCACGGCGGTGGCGGTGCCTCGTACATGGAAGCCGGCCAGATCGGCGAGGCAGCGGCGTTTCACCTCCGCCACGGCACCACCACGACGCTTGCCAGTCTGGTCACCGCCGCTCCCGCGGAGCTGCTGGCCGGCGTGCGGGCACTCGCTGATGCGACCAGGCGGGGCCGCATCGCGGGCATCCACCTGGAGGGGCCGTGGCTGAGCCGGGCCCGCTGCGGTGCGCACGACCATACCCTGATGCGTGATCCCGACCCCGCCGAGATCGACGACGTCCTGACCGCCGGCGA
The DNA here is from genome assembly GCF_900157365.1 of Mycobacterium numidiamassiliense. Taxonomy (GTDB): domain Bacteria; phylum Actinomycetota; class Actinomycetes; order Mycobacteriales; family Mycobacteriaceae; genus Mycobacterium; species Mycobacterium numidiamassiliense. The sequence continues at coordinate 717,895 of NZ_FUEZ01000003.1, forward strand.
CGGCGCGATCCGCATGGTCACGCTGGCCCCCGAACTGCCCGGCAGCGACGACGCGATTCGGCGGTTTGTCGACGCGAATGTCGTTGTCGCCATTGGGCATACCGATGCGACCTACGAGCAGACCAAGCGGGCGATGGCGTTGGGCGCTACGGTCGGCACCCATCTGTTCAACGCCATGGCGCCGCTGGACCACCGCGAGCCGGGCCCTGCACTCGCACTGCTCGAGGACCCGGGCGTCATCGTCGAACTCATCGCCGACGGCGTGCACGTCCACCCCGCCGTCGTCGCGGCGGTCATCCGTGCCGCGGGGCCGGGCCGCGTCGCGGCGATCACCGACGCCATCGCGGCGGCCGGCTGCGCGGACGGGGCTTTCCAGCTCGGCACCGTGGGGATCGACGTGGTGTCCGGCGTGGCGCGGGTGCGCGGAGCGTCGACGATCGCCGGCAGCACGGCCACCATGGACACGTTGTTCCGCAATCTCGTCGCGCTCGGCTCCGACCCCGATGCGTCGCTGGCCACCGCCGTGCAGATGACCTCGGCAACCCCGGCGCGGGCGCTGCGCCTGCGGCATGCCGGCCGGCTGCGCGCCGACTACGACGCCAATTTGGTTGTGCTGGATCGGGATTTGCGGGTCGGGGCCGTCATGGAGCGGGGCACCTGGCGTTAGCGCCGCCGGCGCGCCAACCGGGAAAACGCCAGCGCGCCAACGGCTCCCGTGACCATCGCGGTCAGGGTCTGACGGGTACTGAGTCCCTCGTCCACCTGAACCCGCGGGGCGATGATCGCGGGCGCCGGCGGCGCGACGGGCGTGTCGCGCGGATCGGTGGACGCGGTCGCGGCCCACGCGGCGGCGAAGAGCACGAGGTAGGCGGTGACGTAGGAGAACACCATCAAGCCCAGCACCGGCCCGAAGGTGGCGCCCGCCGGACTGCGCAGCACCGCCCGCAAATAGATCGACGCCACCTGCTTGAACAGCTCGAAGCCGATCGCCGCCAGCAACCCGGCCCGCATCGAGCTGGCCAGGTTGACCTTCTGCCGCGGCAGCCTGCCGATCATCCAGGAGAACAACATCCACGACACCAGCAGCGACACCACTATCGAAATAAGGCGGAACACCACGCCGAACACCGAAAAATCGGGTATTCCAAGCCATCTCAGTATCGCCCGCATCGGCGCGGCGGAGCCGAGCGCGGACAGCGCGAGGGTGGCCACGATCACCACGAACGTTCCCAGCATCGCGAACAAATCGGATAGCTTGTTGCGCACGAAACCCGGTGAATCCAGATGCTGCATCCACCACATCTCAGTCATGGCGGCGCGCAGATGCGACATCCAGCTGAGACCTCCCCAGGCGGCGGTCACCAGACCGATGGCTCCGATCGACGCCCGGGCATTGATCGCCGAGTTCATCAGGTCGATCAACTGCTGCCCCAGCGCGCCGCTCACCGAGGTCCGGATGTGGTTGTCGATCGTGCCCAGCAGTGGGGGATCCCGGGACAGCATGAATCCGACCACCGCGAAACTGACCATCAGCAAAGGGAATAGCGCGAAGATCGTGTAGTAGGTCAGACCGGCGGCAAAGAAGCTGCCGTTGCGACCGTCGAAGCGCTGGTACGCGCGCACCACATGGTCGAGCCAGCCGAACCGGGCACGCAGCCGAGCAAAGATTCCTGGCTTGGCCGGCTCGGTCATGAACGCCCTACCTCCGTCGCGGAAGGAATCCCAGCCGATCGTAGACCCGTGCGACCGTTTTCCCGGCCACCTCGTCCGCCCGCTCGGCTCCGGCGGCCAGTACAGTCTCCAATTCGCTGAGATCGGCCGTCAATTCGTCCACTCGGGCCTTGATGGGGGTCACGAACTCGACCACGGCCTCGGCGGTGTCCTTCTTCAAGTCCCCGTAGCCGCGTCCGGCGTAGCCGTCGACGAGCTTGTCGATGTCGGTCCCGGTGACCGCCGACTGGATGGTCAGCAGGTTCGAGACGCCCGGCTTGACCTCGATGTCAAACCGGATCTCGCGCTCGCTGTCGGTGACGGCCGAGCGAATCTTCTTGGCGGACACCGCCGGAGCGTCGAGCAGGTTGATCAGCCCGGCGTCGGTCGCCGCCGATTTGCTCATCTTCGACGTCGGGTCCTGCAGGTCGTAGATCTTCGCGGTGGCCTTGGGAATCAGCATGTCGGGCACCACGAAGGTGTCCGGGAATCGGGCGTTGAAGCGCTCGGCGATGTCGCGGGCCAACTCGAGATGCTGGCGCTGGTCTTCGCCGACGGGCACCAGATCGGTGTCGTAGGCCAGCACGTCGGCGGCCTGCAACACCGGATAGGTGAACAGCCCGACGGTGGTGGAGTCGCTCCCCTGGCGCTGCGACTTGTCCTTGAACTGCGTCATCCTCGACGCCTGCCCGAAGCCGGTGAAGCAACCCAGCACCCACGCCAGCTGGGTGTGGGCGGCCACGTGGCTCTGCACGAACACGGTGCTGCGGTTCGGATCGATGCCCAGCGCCAGGTATTGCGCGGCCGTCACCAGCGTCCGGTGTCGCAGCGCCTCGGGATCCTGCGCAACGGTGATGGCGTGCAGGTCGACGACGCAGAAAAAAGCGTCATGGTCGTCTTGCAGAGCCACCCACTGGGTGATGGCGCCCAGCGCGTTACCGAGATGAAGGGAGTCAGACGTGGGCTGCACGCCGGAGAAAATCCGGCTGGGTCGGGTAGCGGTGCTCATGATGCCCCGATCTTTTCACGCCCGGTTCCCCCGTCGCGCCCTTGCTTGCGGTACCGGCGGTACCACCTTTAATGTCGGCTACATGATGACTCGCGCGCCGATCCACCTTGGTTCCGGAGAGCCGGTGTTGCTGCTGCATCCGTTCCTGCTCTCCCAGGCGGTCTGGGAGGACGTCGCCCAGCAGCTGGCCGACACCGGCCGTTACGAGGTGTTCGCCCCGACCATGGCCGGTCACAACGGCGGGCCGTCGGCCGGCACCTGGTTTCTCAGCTCCGCGGTGCTGGCCGACCACGTTGAGAGGCAAATGGACGAGCTGGGCTGGAAAACCGCCCACATTGTCGGCAACTCGCTGGGCGGCTGGGTCGCCTTCGAGCTCGAGCGGCGCGGTCGGGCCCGCAGCGTTACCGGCATCGCCCCGGCCGGCGGATGGACGCGATGGAGCCCGGCCAAGTTCGAGGTGATCGGCAAATTCCTGCTGGGTATCCCGCTGCTGGTGTTCGCTTATCTACTCGGTCCGCGGGTGCTGCAGTTGCCGTTCAGCCGCCCATTGGCCACCTATGCGCTCAGCGCATCGCCGGAAGGGGTCAGCGAGCGCAAACTCAGCGGCATCATCGACGACGTGGCGCACTGCCCTGCCTACTTCCAGCTCCTGGTCAAGGCGTTGTTGCTGCACGGCCTGCGCGACCTCGCGCTCAACGCTGTTCCGGCGCATCTGGTCGTCTGCGGAAAGGACCGGGTCATCCCCGCGCCTAGGTTCAGCCGACACTTCACCCACCACCTGCCGGAAGGCCACCGAGTCACCGAGCTCGACGGCGTGGGGCACGTACCGATGTTCGAGGCACCGGAACGCATCACCGAGGTGATCACCGGCTTCATCGACGAGTGCAGCCGGACGGACTCGCGCCCGCAGCAATCCGCCGGCTAGTCAGGCCTGCGCCAGCGCTTTGTCCAGGTTCTCGGCGATCGAGCCGAGGAATTCCTCGCTCTGCTGCCACGGCTGATCCGGACCGATCAATATGGCGAGGTCCTTGGTCATCTTGCCGCTCTCGACCGTGGCGATGACGACATCTTCCAGCTTCTGGGCGAACTCGATGACCTGGGGTGTGTTGTCCAGCTTGCCCCGATGCTGCAGTCCTCGCGTCCAGGCGAAGATCGACGCGATCGGGTTGGTTGAAGTCGGCTTGCCGGCCTGATACTGCCGGTAGTGGCGGGTGACGGTGCCGTGTGCGGCTTCGGCCTCGACCGTCTTGCCGTCGGCCGTCATCAGCACCGACGTCATCAGCCCCAGCGAACCGTAGCCCTGCGCGACGGTGTCCGACTGCACGTCGCCGTCGTAGTTCTTGCAGGCCCACACGTAGCCGCCCTCCCACTTCAGGCAGGCGGCCACCATGTCGTCGATCAGCCGGTGCTCGTAGGTCAGGCCTTCGGCAACGAAGCGCTCCTTGAACTCCTCGTCGTAGATGCGCTGGAACTCGTCCTTGAACATGCCGTCGTAGGCCTTGAGGATGGTGTTCTTCGTCGACAGGTACACCGGCCATTTGGCGTTGAGGCCGTAGGCGAACGAGGCCCGCGCGAAGTCCTGGATGGAATCCTTGAAGTTGTACATCCCCATGACGACGCCACCGTGCTCGGGAATGGACACCATCTCGTGCACGATCGGCTCGCTGCCATCGGCGGGGGTGAAAGTTATTGCGACGGTGCCGGGTTGGTCGACTTTGAAGTTGGTCGCCCGGTACTGGTCACCGAATGCGTGACGGCCGATCACGATCGGCTTGGTCCAGCCCGGAACCAGCCGCGGGACGTTGGAGATGACAATCGGCTCACGGAAAATCGTGCCGCCCAGGATGTTTCGAATCGTCCCGTTCGGCGAGAGCCACATCTTCTTCAGGTTGAACTCGTGGACACGGGCCTCGTCGGGGGTGATCGTCGCGCACTTGACGCCCACGCCGTGCTTCTTGATGGCATAGGCCGCGTCGAAAGTCACCTGATCGTCGGTGCGGTCGCGGTGCTCGATGCCCAGGTCGTAATAGTCCAAATGGATGTCGAGGTGCGGAAGGATCAACATGTCCTTGATCAGCTTCCAGATGACGCGGGTCATCTCGTCGCCGTCGAGCTCGACCACGGGGCCCTTGACTTTGATCTTGGGTTCGTTGGACATCGGCGTCCGACTTCCTTGTTGCAGCGTCCCTGCGAAGCCTAGCCTTCCGAAGCTGCTAGCGCCTCATTGAACGTCTTGCTCGGCCGCATGATCGCCGTCGTCTTCTCGCTGTCCGGCTGATAGTAGCCGCCGATGTCGACCGCTTCGCCCTGCACCTCGGCGAGTTCGGCCACGATGGTGTCTTCGTTCTCACGCAGCGCATCGGCCAGCGCGGCAAAGTGCTTGCGCAACTCGTCGTCTTCGGTTTGCGTAGCGAGTTCTGAGGCCCAGTACAGCGCCAGGTAGAACTGGCTGCCGCGGTTATCGAGTTCACCGGTCTTGCGCGACGGGCTCTTGTTGTTGTCCAACAACTTTCCGATCGCCGCGTCCAGCGTCTTGCCTAAAATCTTGGCGCGCTCGTTATCGGTTTTGATGCCGAGGTCTTCGAAACATGCACCCAGGGCCAGGAATTCGCCGAGGGAATCCCAGCGCAGATGGTTCTCCTCGACGAGCTGGTGGACGTGCTTGGGCGCCGAACCGCCCGCGCCGGTTTCGTACATTCCGCCGCCGGCCATCAACGGCACGATGGACAGCATCTTGGCGCTGGTGCCCAGCTCGAGGATCGGGAACAGGTCGGTGAGGTAGTCCCGCAGGATGTTGCCGGTGGCGGCAATGGTGTCCTGGCCGCGCATCGCGCGCTCGATCGTGTGCCGCATGGCCCGCTCCTGCGACATGATCGAGATGTCGAGGCCCTCGGTGTCGTGATCGGCGAGGTAGGTGTTGACCTTCTTGCGCAGTTCGCTCTCGTGCGGACGCTCCTGGTCCAGCCAGAACACCACCGGCATGCCCGAGTTGCGGGCCCGCGTGACCGCCAGCTTGACCCAGTCGCGGATCGGCTCGTCCCGCACGATGGGCATGCGCCAGATGTCGCCCTCTTCGACGTTCTGCGTCAGCAGGACCTCCCCGGTGTCGAGATCGACGATGTTGGCGACGCCGTCCTCGGGGATCTCGAACGTCTTGTCGTGCGAGCCGTACTCTTCGGCCTGCTGGGCCATCAGGCCGACGTTGGGCACTGTGCCCATCGTGGTCGGATCGAATTGCCCGTGCGTCTTACAGAAGTTGATGATCTCTTGGTAGATGCGGGAGAACGTCGACTCGGGGTTGACGGCCTTGGTGTCCTTCTGCCGCCCGTCGGCGCCCCACATCTTGCCGCCGGCGCGGATCATCGCCGGCATCGACGCATCCACGATCACGTCGCTGGGCGAGTGAAAGTTGGTGATGCCCTTGGCCGAATCGACCATGGCCAGCTCGGGGCGGTGTTCGTGGCAGGCGTGCAGGTCGCGGATGATCTCGTCGTGCAGCGACGCCGGCAGCGACTCGATCTTGGTGTACAGATCGACCAATCCGTTGTTCACGTTGACGCCGAGCTCGTCGAACAGCTCCTGATGCTTGGCGAAGGCGTCCTTGTAGAAGATCTTGACGGCATGCCCGAAGACGATCGGGTGGGAGACCTTCATCATCGTGGCCTTGACGTGTAGCGAGAACATCACGCCCGTCTCGTAGGCGTCCTGCATCTCTGCTTCGTAGAACTCGCAGAGGGCCTTGCGGCTCATGAACATGCTGTCGATGATGTCGCCGTCACGCAGCGACACCATGGGCTTGAGCACGATCGTCTTGCCGCTCTTGGTCTCCAGCTCCATCTTCACGTTGCGGGCGCGGTCGACCGTCATCGACTTCTCACCGTGGTAGAAGTCACCGTGCTTCATGGTCGCGACGTGCGTGCGCGACGCCTGCGACCACTCGCTCATGCTGTGGGGATGCTTGCGCGCGTACTCCTTTACCGCGTTGGGCGCGCGGCGGTCCGAATTACCTTGCCGCAGTACCGGGTTGACTGCGCTGCCGAGACATTTGGCGTAGCGGTCGCGGATTTCCCTGTCCGCGTCGGTCTTCGGACTCTGCGGATAGTCCGGAATCTTGAATCCCTTGTCCTGCAGTTCCTTGACAGCGGCGATCAGCTGGGGCACCGAGGCGCTGACGTTCGGCAGCTTGATGATGTTGGTGTCGGCCAGCTTCGTCAGCTTGCCCAGTTCAGCCAGGTTGTCGGGCACCCGCTGCTCGTCGGTCAGGTCCTCGGGGAACTCGGCGAGGATCCGGGCGGCCACCGAGATGTCACTGGTCTTGATCTCGATGCCCGCGGGCTCGGCGAAGGCGCGCACGATCGGCAGGAAGGCGTACGTCGCCAGCAGCGGCGCCTCGTCGGTCAGCGTGTAGATAACAGTCGGCTGTTCGGCGCTCACGGTTGCTCTCCCGGCGTCAGCAAGTCAGAAATTGGGGGCTCAAGCGGTCTTCGCTGCCACGTTAGCAAGGGTCTTTGAGCAGGCGTCGACCTGCATGTAAACGACGTTCGTTGGCACCGGGTCGGCACAGTAAGATAGTCTTCTTATTGGTCATGAGCGCCAGCATCAAGCCCCGGCTTGCTGGCCGGCAACCCTCCAACCGCGGTGGGGTGCCCCGGGTGATGACCAGGTTGAGTAGCCACAACCGGCTATCCGGCAAGCGCGGGTCCGCCATGACGGGCCCCTGAGTAGACAGGGAAACGTGATGCGCGATCACCTACTCCCTTTGCACACCCTTTCGGGCACCCTCGTGTGTCGCCGCTAACTCGCGGCGAGACCGCAGTGCCCCCTTCCTCCAGCAGAAAGCCACTCTCGTGACCTCTGACAACGTCGATTCACCAGCCGAAAACGACACCGATCCGACCGCGAACTGGTCATTCGAAACCAAGCAGGTGCATGCCGGCCAGCAACCGGACTCCGCGACCAACGCGCGCGCCCTGCCGATCTACCAGACCACCTCGTACACATTTGACGACACCACACATGCCGCCGCCCTCTTCGGGCTCGAGGTCCCGGGCAACATCTACACCCGGATCGGGAACCCGACCACCGACGTCGTCGAACAGCGCATCGCCGCGCTCGAAGGCGGCGTGGCCGCACTGTTTCTGAGCTCGGGACAAGCCGCTGAGACATTCGCCATACTGAATCTTGCGGGTGTCGGAGATCACATTGTTTCCAGTCCGCGGCTCTACGGCGGTACGTACAACCTGTTCCACTACTCGCTGCCGAAGCTCGGCATCGAGGTGAGCTTTGTCGAGGACCCCGACGACCTGGACTCCTGGCAGGCCGCGGTCCGGCCGAACACCAAGGCGTTTTTCGCCGAGACCATCTCGAACCCGCAGATCGACGTGCTGGACACCCCCGGAGTCTCGGGCGTCGCCCACGCCAACGGCGTCCCGCTGATCGTCGACAACACCATCGCTACGCCGTACCTGATCCAGCCCTTCACGCAGGGCGCCGACATCGTGGTGCACTCGGCCACCAAGTACCTGGGTGGGCACGGCGCCGCGATCGCCGGAGTCATCGTCGACGGCGGCACGTTCGACTGGACACAGGGCCGCTTCCCCGGCTTCACCACGCCCGACCCCAGCTACCACGGCGTGGTCTTCGCCGAGCTGGGCCCGCCGGCCTATGCCCTCAAGGCGCGGGTGCAACTGCTACGCGACTACGGCTCGGCGGCGTCGCCGTTCAACGCGTTCCTGGTGGCCCAAGGCCTCGAGACGCTGAGCCTGCGGATCGAGCGTCACGTCGCCAATGCGCAGCGGGTCGCGGAGTTCCTGGCCGGCCACGACGGCGTGCTGTCGGTCAACTACGCCGGGCTGCCCAGCTCGCCGTGGCACGAGCGGGCAAAGAAGCTGGCGCCCAAGGGAACCGGTGCCGTACTGGCGTTCGAGCTGGCCGGCGGCGTCGAGGCCGGCAAGGCGTTCGTGAACGCGCTGCAACTGCACAGCCACGTCGCCAACATCGGCGACGTGCGGTCGCTGGTGATCCACCCGGCGTCGACCACCCACGCGCAGCTGTCCCCCGAGGAGCAGCTGACCACCGGTGTCAGCCCGGGTCTGGTGCGGCTGGCCGTCGGCATCGAGGGCATCGACGACATCCTGGGCGACCTGGAGCTCGGTTTCGCGGCGGCCCGCAAGTTCAGTGGTGATCCGCATAGCGTGGCGGCGTTCTGAGGTTCCTGAACATGACGATCTCCGACGTGCCCACCCAAACGCTGCCCGCCGAAGGCGAAATCGGCCTGGTCGACATCGGCTCGCTGACCACCGAGAGCGGCGCGGTGATCGACGACGTCTGTATCGCCGTACAGCGCTGGGGTGAGCTGTCGCCCGCGCGCGACAACGTGGTGGTGGTATTGCATGCACTTACCGGCGATTCACACATCACCGGGGCGGCCGGTCCCGGGCATCCGACACCCGGCTGGTGGGACGGCGTGGCCGGGCCGGGGGCGCCGATCGACACCAATCGCTGGTGCGCGGTGGCCACCAATGTGCTGGGCGGTTGCCGTGGTTCCACCGGCCCCAGCTCGCGCGCCCGGGACGGAAAACCTTGGGGCTCAAGGTTTCCTCTGATCACGGTGCGGGATCAGGTGCAGGCCGACATCGCGGCGCTGCAGGCGCTGGGAATTAATCAGGTCGCCGCTGTCGTTGGTGGGTCCATGGGCGGCGCACGAGCGTTGGAGTGGATGGTCGGCCACCCCGACCGGGTTCGGGCCGGGCTGCTGCTGGCGGTCGGTGCCCGCGCCACGGCAGACCAGATCGGCACCCAGTCCACCCAGATCGCCGCGATCAAGGCCGACCCGGATTGGCAGGGCGGCGACTATCACGACACCGGGCGCCGGCCCGATGCCGGGCTCGCGATCGCGCGGCGCTTCGCCCACCTGACTTACCGCGGCGAGCTCGAGCTGGACAACCGATTCGCCAACGACGGCCAGGGCGACGAGAACACCGCCAGCGGCGGTCGTTACGCGGTGCAGAGCTACTTGGAGTACCAGGGCGACAAGATCGTGGCCCGATTCGACGCAGGCAGCTACGTCACATTGACCGAGACACTCAGCAGCCACGACGTCGGCCGTGGCCGTGGCGGGATCCATAAGGCGCTGCGCGGTTGCCCGGTACCGGCGGTGGTCGGCGGCATTACCTCCGACCGGCTCTACCCGCTGCGCTTGCAAGAGGAGCTGGCCGAGCTGCTGCCGGGCTGCGCGGAGCTACAGGTCGTCGACTCCATCTGCGGGCATGACGGCTTCCTGGTGGAAACCGGGGCGGTGGGCGAGTTGATCCGCAAGACACTGCAATTGGCCTCCGAGACGGGCGAGGATGAAGGCGCGTGTCAACGGTGATCCGCTCGCAAGACGAAGCCTCCTTATCGTTCGGCTCGGCGGCGGCCGCCTATGAGCGTGGCCGCCCGTCGTATCCGCCCGAAGCGATCGACTGGTTGCTGCCCAGAGGGGCCCGCAAGGTGCTCGATCTAGGTGCCGGCACCGGAAAGCTGACGACCCGTCTGGTCGAACGCGGCCTGGACGTGGTGGCCGTCGACCCGATTCCCGACATGCTCGAGCTGCTGCGCACCTCACTTCCCGAGACCCGTGCGCTCTTGGGCACCGCCGAAGAGATTCCGTTGGAGGACAACAGCGTTGACGCCGTGCTGGTCGCCCAGGCCTGGCACTGGGTGGACCCCGAAAGGGCGATCCCCGAGGTTGCCCGGGTGCTGCGGCCCGGTGGGCGACTTGGCCTGGTATGGAACACCCGCGACGAGCGGCTGGGCTGGGTCCGCGAACTGGGCCAGATCATCGGCAGCGACGGCGACGGCCGACGCTTCGACGTCGAGCTGCCGCCGCCTTTCGCCGAGCGGCAGCGCCACCAAGTCGAGTGGACCAATTACCTGACGCCGCAAGCACTGATCGACCTGGTGGCCTCGCGCAGCTACTGCATCACGTCGCCGGCCGAGGTGCGCACCAGAACGCTGGATCAGGTCCGCGAATTGCTGGCCACCCATCCGGCGCTGGCGAATTCGACCGGCCTGGCCATGCCGTACGTCACGGTCTGCATCCGCGCGACGCTGGACGGCTAACGGAGCGGTTGATTTCCCACGGGCTCCGCAGTCCGCTATCGTGCGCAGACGCGTACAGAGCGCGACCACCCAGCAAAGGGGCCAATGGTGAAGGCATCGACGATGGCAACCGGCCTGGGGGCGAGCATCCTGGTATTTGGCTTGACGGCTACCGGGTGCGCAAGTACCAAATCGTCAAGCCCAACGTCGACAACGTCGTCATCGACGTCGACCTCCCCCGCGTCGTCGGCATCGACATCGGCACCGACATCGGCACCGACACGAGCAGCGGTGCCGCGCAGCCCTCGGACTACAGCAACCTGCTGATCAAGCCCTCTGACATCGTCGTGCCAGGCGACACCTTCACTCTCGCGTCGTCGAAGCCGAGTGACAACCCGGCGGGAGTCACCGCTACGTTTGCCAGCGCCTCTGTCGACGTTAATGGCCCCACTCGTGAAATCGACGTCGTGATCCACGTCTATCCGGACGCCACCGCGGCCGCACAGGAGCACGATCAGGTCGCACCGAATATTGCGAACCCCCAGATGGGGTTCACACTTGTCGGAGGAACGGCCACTCCGGCCGACGTGGGCACTGGCGGCGTGATGGCAACGGGGACCAACTCCGACGGCTCCAAGCAAAGAGCGAGGCTGGTGTTCAGCGAGGGCAGGGCCTTTGTTCAAATCGAGTTCTTCAACCCGGGCAACGATCCGCTGAAACCGGACTTCGTTCTCGATATCGCCCGGAAACAAGACGCGGCTATCAAGGCCGGATTGCCTGCCTGAGCGTTAGTCGCCGTCTTCCGGTTCGCCCAAGTAGCGCAACAACTTTTCGGGATGATGCATCGTATTGCTCCTCGGCTGTCCCCGATCTAGGTGCGGCGGCGGAATCCATTCGGTGTCGCCGTTGGCGCGATTTCGCGTGGTCCACCCGCCGGGCCGCAGCAGTCGATGATGGGGTCCGCAAGCGAAGGTCAGGTTGTCGATGCCGGTGGTCCCGCAGTGTGCGTAGTCGGTGACATGGTGAACTTCGCAGTAGTATCCGCCGACACCACAGCCAGGGGCCGAACAACCGCGATCCTTGGCGTACAGGACAATTCGCTGTCCGGATGAGGCGAGCCGTTTGGTGTGATACAGCGCCAACGGCTTGCCGTTGTCGAAAACGGCGAGGTAGTGGTGAGCATGGCGAGCCAGTCGGATTACATCGTTCATCGGCAAGACGGTGTGCCGCCGCCGGTGAGGGCGGTCCCGGCTGCGGCTTCAAGGTCAGCCAGGGTGGTGGTGACCACGATCGACGCCGGTAACCCGTTGTGCTGTCTGAGTTTTCCGCTGGCAAGTGTGGCACGCAAAGCGGCGTTGAGACCGTCGTGCTGGCGCTGGGCGACACTGCGGGTGTCATGCTCGATGGCCTGTTCGGTGGGAGCGCCGTCCACACACGCCGTGTCGTCGTACGGATTGCACATGCCGGGCGCCGCGAGTTTGGCCAGCACCGCCTCCACAGTCGCGCGGGCCTCCGGTGTGAGCCAGCCGCGCAGCGCCGACATGCCATCGGCCTCCTGCTTGCCCAGCGTCAGGCCCCGCCGCCGCGCCCGGTCCTCGTCGGTATACATCCCGTCCGGGTTCAGGCAGTCGGCGAGCCGATCGGCCAGCCCGGCCAGCTGTTCGGGCCGAAACTGCTTGCCCCGCTTGGCCAGTTGTGTTTCGGCGCTCTCGCGAGTGGCGACATCCACCCAGCCGGGCAACTGGTGGCAGAACCGTCGGATCACGGCGACCTGCCCGGCACCCAGTGCTCCGGCTCGTTGGGCCGCGGCGGTGGCCGCCATCATCGGCGGCAGCGGCTCACCGGTGAGCCCGTGCCGCTCACCTAAGTCGGCCGCCTCCCGGACCCGGCGGGCGGCCTCGGCGCGGCTGATCAGCATCCACTCGGCCAGTGCATGGGAGAGCCTGCCGCCCAGTTCCTCTGGAGTGGCCTGACGGGCAAGGTGATTGATCGACGCGTGCTCGGCGGCCGGTAGGCGGCGGCGCACTGCTTCGATACTCTCCAACAGGACGAGGTGTTCCGGGGTGGTCAGCGCATCCACATTCAGTGCTACCACGGTGTCGACCGCGGCGTTGAGCGCATCGACGGCCGCCGTGATCGCCTCGCGGTCCCCGACCTCCCCGGTACTCATACCGCAAAACTACGGGCACCCACCGACAAAAATCGGTGTGTTGTTACTGCTGAAACTATTGTGGCGCAAGTTTTTTGAAGCCGAGTCCGAAGCCGAGTCCGAAGCCGAAGCCGGGGCGCCACCGTCGAGGCAGCCGGCGGCTAGAAGTTCAGGCCGGAGTACATCACCCGGTTGGGATCGTACTTCTTCCGGACGCTGGTCAGCTGCGTCAGATTCGAGCCGAAGTAGCGGGATGCCGGCGCGTTGGCCTCCAGGTAGTTGACATATCCACCGGACGAAAATTGTTGTACCGCTTGATGCGCCGAGTTCAGCCACTGTGTCGCGGCCGTCACTTGATTGGCGGCCGGCTCGACATACCACTGCAGCACCGCGGACTGCGTGCGCCACGGAAAGGCCGAATCCGCGGGGGCGACGTCGGCCACGGCACCACCCAACGGATCCACGAGCAGCGACGCCTTGCCGCCGCTGGCCGGCCACTGCCCGATTGCGGTGGCAATGGCGTGCGCGGCAGCGGAATTCACCGTCGAGATCACATCCGAGCCTGCCACGAAGCCGCGGGCCGATGCGGTCGGGCTGCCACCCGCCAGATACGTCACCAGGTCGATCCGGTTCATCGTCTTGTTCTGCACGGCGGTGGGCTGCAGGCCGACAGCGGTCTTGATCGCGTCCGTTACCCCCGCGGCGCTACCGGCGGGGCAGGTGGCCAGGATGTGGCAGTCGGGCTGACCGGCGCCGACGGCGAGATCGACCATGGCCCAGCTGTTTCGGTCGGCGCCGTTGAGCCAGGACTGCCAGCCCATCAGCACCTGAACCGCCGAAGACGGCGCGAAGTTGATTCGCACCACGTCAGTGTCGCCGGTGGCGAAGGTCCCGAACGTCATCGAGGTCGTCACGCCGAAATTGCCACCGCCGCCACCGCGAAGTGCCCAGAAAAGATCGGGATGATCATTCGCGGATGCGGTGACCACCTCGCCGCTGGGCAACACGACCGTCGCCGACTGCAGCGCATCGCAGGCCAGGCCTGCATGGCGGGAATCGGCCCCTATCCCACCACCCAGTGTCAGCCCCCCGATGCCGACGGTGGGGCAACTGCCAGTCGGGATCGCGCGGCCCGCGCCGGCTAAAGCTTGTTGTACCGCATACAGATTCGTCGCTGGAGTGACCGTGACGTTGCCGCCGTCCACATTGACTGCGCCGGGCAGCCCGCGCAGATCGATCACCATGGTGCCGTTGGCACTCGAGGCCCCGATGTAGGAGTGCCCGCCGCCGCGCGGAGCGATCTTGAGGTTGTTGGCGGTGGCGAACGAGATCGCCTTTTGCACGTCGGCCTGCGACGCGACCGTCACTATCGCCGCTGGAGTGGAGTTGTTGTAGAGCGAGTTGAAAACTTGCTTGCCCGAAGAGAACTGGGCGCCGCTGGCGGGCAACAGGACCCTTCCGCCGATGGTCGACGCCAAACCGTTCCAGCCGGCAGTGGCCGCAGCCGGGTCCGCGGATGCCCGACTCGTGCCGAACATCGCCCCGGTCGCCAACACACCGACGGCGCCGCGCAGAAAGGTCTGGCGCGAAATCCCGTGCTCGGACGGACGGCCGCGATTCGTCGTCATGCGCCGGATTCTGACCCATTTCGTACCCGAAAATCTCTGCGCCGCGGTACGTGTCAGATCACAGTGTGGCGACGATTAATCGGGCACCGGCTCGAAACGGTTGCGGACTAATAACCGATATCTCAGGTGCGTCGCGCCCACGAAACGCATAGGTGGCAAACCTTTATCCCACCGTGTCGTAAATGTGACAGCCATAGCCCAAGGTTTCTAGAGGGATTTGAGTGCGCTGAGAGCACTCCGCGACAGAGGGGGAAGCTGTCATGAAAGCGCTCGCATGTGCTCAAAGCTGGGTCAGGCTGTTCCGCCATCAACCGTTGACCATTCGGTTGTTGGCGGCAGCCGCCGCACTGCTCACCGTGGCCTCGGCCTTCGCCGCTCCGGCCGAGGCAGACGCGAACGCGGACGACAACTTCATCGACGCGTTGAACCACGCCGGCATCGACTTTGGCCAGCCTGGAAACGCCATGGCCGTGGGTGAATCGATCTGCCCGATGCTCGCCCAGCCCGGTGCCAGCTTCGCCGGGGCGGTGATGAGCGTCAGGCGGCGGGGTATGTCACCGGCGATGGCTCGGACGTTCACCACGATCGCGATTCAGTCCTACTGCCCGGATGCGATGGCAAACCTGACCAGCGGCAACATGTCCGGTATGCCCGGCGCCACCACCATGATGCCTCGCGGAGCCATGCCGGGTATGCAAGGCGGCGCAGCGCCCGGACTACCGCAAATAACCGGCCCGGGAATCTAGCCCGTACCCAGCGGGTCGATGGTCCAGGCGATGTAGACCATCGATGCGCCGACCACCGCGGTGGTCATGAAGTCGATGCCCTTGCTACGCACGGCCAGAAGGCCGGCCCGCTCCTCGGGTAGCAGCAACCGCAACGCCGCTGCCACGCCCACACCGATGCCGATCAGGAGCGACCCACGACGCCAGAAGTTGGCTCCCACCAAGACGAAAGCCGCAGCGAAGATCAGCCCGACAGTCAGGATCGGCCACTGGGCTTTCGCCGCGGTTCGCGCCAGGCTCACTGCTTTTCGGCCAGCTCAACAACGTTGGTCAGCAGGAACGCCCGAGTCAGCGGGCCGACGCCACCGGGGTTCGGCGAGATGTGGCCGGCGACGTCCCACACGTCGGGATGCACGTCGCCGGTGAGCTTGCCGTCCACCCGGCTGACGCCGACGTCGATGACCGCGGCACCGGGCCGCACCATGTCGGCGGTGAGCAGGTGCGGCACGCCCACGCCGGCGACGATGATGTCGGCCTGCCGGGTCAACTCGGGTAGATCACGAGTTCCGGTGTGGCACAACGTTACTGTGGCGTTCTCGGAGCGCCGGGTCAGCAACAGGCCCAACGGGCGACCGACCGTGACGCCGCGGCCGATGATCACGACGTGCGCCCCGGCGATCTCGACGTCGTAGCGCCGCAACAAGTGGACGATGCCGCGCGGCGTGCACGGCAGCGGGGCCGGGTCCATGAGCACCAGCCGGCCCAGGTTGGTCGGGTGCAGCCCGTCGGCGTCCTTGTCCGGGTCGACCCGCTGCAGCGCCGCGTTCTCGTCGAGGTGCTTGGGCAGTGGCAACTGCACGATGTAGCCGGTGCACTCGGGATTGGCGTTGAGCTCGTCGATGGTCTCGTTGAGGGTCGCCGCGCTGATGTCGGCGGGCAGGTCGCGCCGGATCGACGTGATGCCGACCTTCGCGCAGTCGGCGTGCTTGCCGCGGACATAGGCCTGCGACCCCGGATCGTCGCCGACCAGGATGGTGCCCAGCCCGGGTGTGCGGCCCGATGCGGTCAGTGCCGACACCCGTTGCGTCAGATCGACGAAGATCTCGTCGCGGGTGGCCTTGCCGTCCAGCGTGATTGCGCCCACGTCTCCCAGTCTGGCATGTCCACGCCAGTGCCGATGCTGGCGACCCGCCGCGCCCAGCTTCGCTGCGCTTGCGATCGCCAGTAGGCTCCTCACATGCCCGGTGACCAGCCCAGTCCCCCCGACGTGTTCAGCCCGGCCAAGCTGGGACCGATCACCTTGCGCAACCGGATCATCAAGGCCGCGACATTCGAAGCACGTACGGTCGACGCGTTGGTGACCGACGACCTGATCGAATACCACCGACTGCCCGCCGCGGGCGGGGTGGGCATGACGACCGTCGCCTACTGCGCGGTCTCCCCCGGCGGCCGCACCGAGGGCAACGGACTCTGGATGCGTCCGGAGGCGGTGCCGGGATTACGCAAGCTCACCGATGCCATCCACGCCGAAGGCGCGGCGGTCAGCGCGCAGATCGGCCACGCCGGCCCGGTGGCCAATGCCAAGTCCAACAAGGCCACCGCCCTGGCGCCGGTGCGGTTTTTCAACCCGATCGGAATGCGGTTCGCCAGGAAGGCCACCCGCGACGACATCGACGACGTCATCGCCGGGCATGTCAACGCGGCCCGGCTGGCCATCGAAGCCGGCTTCGACGCCGTCGAAATCCATTTGGGCCACAACTATTTGGCGAGTGCGTTCCTCTCTCCGCTGATCAATAGGCGCGACGACGAATTCGGCGGATCGCTGGAGAACCGGGCCAAGCTCGCCCGCGGCATGGTGATGGCCGTGCGCCGGGCCGTCGAAAAAGAGGGCACGCCCATCGCGGTCACCGCCAAGCTGAACATGGCCGACGGCGTGCGCGCCGGCATCAGCACCGAAGAGTCACTGATCACCGCCAAGTGGCTGGAGGAAGACGGCGGACTCGACGCGATTGAACTCACCGCGGGCAGCTCGCTGGTCAACCCGATGTATCTGTTCCGCGGCGACGCACCGCTCAAGGAGTTCGCCGGTGCCTTCAAGCCGCCGCTGAGCTGGGGAATGCGGATGACGGGCACCAAGTTCCTGCGCGAATATCCCTACCGCGAGGCCTATCTTTTGCGCGATGCCAAGCTATTCCGCGCCGAGCTGTCGATGCCGCTGATCCTGCTCGGCGGGATCACCCAGCGGGACACGATGGATCTGGCGATGGCCGAGGGCTTCCAATTCGTCGCGATGGCCCGGGCGCTGCTGGCCGAACCCGACCTGATCAATCGCATCGCTGCCGACAGCACCGTGCATTCGGCGTGTACACACTGCAATCGGTGTATGCCGACCATCTACACCCGCACCCGGTGCGTCGTCACGGGAGCGCCCGACTCGGTCGCGTAGCCGACCCGACGTGCCGTAATAGTTGCAAATAGTGCGAGCCGTCTACGAGCTAGAGTTGTCGCAATGACTGCACCAGCCCCGCCGGCGCTCACCGTTCGCCATGACGGGTCGGAACGTACCTTCGCAGCAGGTCATGACGTGGTGATCGGACGCGACCTCCGGGCCGACATGCGCATCACGCATCCGCTGATTTCCCGGGCTCACCTGTTGCTGCGGTTCGACCAGGGCAGGTGGCTGGCGATCGACAACGGTTCGCTCAACGGGACTTTCGCCAACGGGCGCAAGGTGCCGGTCGTGGACATCCACGACGGCCAGAGCATCAACATCGGCAATCCCGACGGCCCGCTGCTGACGTTCGAGGTCGGACGCCACCAGGGAATGGCCGGGCGGCCACCGCAGACCGAGTCGATGGGCATCCCGGTGGCGGCCGCGCCGTCGGGAACGGCATGGCCGGCCTCGCAGGCATCGGGTCAGCCCGTGCCGGTGGCGCCGCCCGGCTGGGGGCCCGCCCGCAACGCCCCGCCGCCGGCTGGGGGCCCACCCGGACAGCCGGTGTATCCCACCAGCATCAGCGGCGGGGGCAGGCCGCCCGCCTATCCGCCCAGCGCGCCGTCGAACTTCCAGCCGCCGCCACCCAGGCCGGCCGTGGGAACCACGCACGCGGCACCGAACACGCAGATGTCGCCCGTGGAGGCCAAGCCCTCCGAGGTGTCAAACCTGGCGACCAAGATGTTCCAGGCGCTGCTGCCTTCTCGGTCCGGGGCGATGCAGAAACCAAAAGGCGCCCAGACGATCGGCCGCGCCACCGACAACGACATCGTCATCCAGGACGTCCTGGCGTCACGCCATCACGCATTTTTGACCGAGACACAGCTGGGCACCGAGATCCGCGACGCGCACAGCGTCAACGGAACCTTCGTCAACGGTGTCCGGGTCGGGTCCGCGGTGCTGACCGAGGGCGACGTGGTCACCATCGGAAACGTCGACCTGGTCTTCACCAATGGCACGCTGATCCGCCGCACCGAGGCGGCGACGCGCACCGGCGGGCTAGAGGTGAACTCGGTCTGCTTCACCGTCGAAGGCGGAAAGCAACTGCTCGACCACATCTCGCTGACCGCGCGGCCCGGGACGCTGACCGCGATCATCGGCGGGTCGGGTGCGGGTAAGACCACGCTGTCCCGGCTGATCGCCGGATACACCAGCCCCACGTCCGGCTCGGTGACCTTCGAGGGCCACAACATCCACACCGAGTACGCGTCGTTGCGCAGCAGGATCGGGATGGTCCCCCAGGACGACGTCGTGCACCGCCAGCTGACCGTCAACCAGGCGCTGGGTTACGCCGCCGAACTGCGGCTACCGCCCGACACCAGCAAGGCCGACCGCGAGCAGATCGTCGCCCAGGTGCTCGAGGAACTCGAGCTGACCAAGCACGCCGACACGCGCGTCGACAAGCTGTCGGGCGGCCAGCGCAAGCGCGCCTCGGTGGCCCTCGAACTTCTCACCGGACCGTCGCTGCTGATCCTCGACGAGCCGACCACCGGCCTGGACCCGGCGCTGGACCGTCAGGTGATGATGATGCTGCGCCAGCTCGCCGACGCGGGCCGCGTGGTCCTGGTCGTCACGCACTCGGTGTCCTACCTCGACATCTGCGATCAGCTGCTGCTGGTGGCGCCAGGAGGCAAGACGGCGTTCCTGGGCCCGCCGAGTCAGATCGGCGCGGCAATGGGCACCACCAACTGGGCCGACATCTTCGCCAAGGTCGGCGCCGACCCGGACGAGGCCAACCGCCGCTTCCGGGAGGAAAACCAGCAGCACCTGCCACAGGTACCGTCCGAACACAGCCCCGCCGCGGACTTGGGCGAACCGGTACACGCCGACGTACGCCGCCAGTTCTCCACGATCGCGCGTCGCCAGATCCGGCTGGTCATCTCCGATCGCGGCTACACGGTGTTTCTGGCGCTGCTGCCGTTCCTCATCGGCATCCTGACGCTGACCGTGCGCGGCAACAGCGGGTACGGCATGTCAGATCCGCTGGGCAACAACCCCGCCCAGCCCGACCAGATTCTGGTCATGCTCAACGTCGGCGCGGTCTTCATGGGCACCGCGCTGACCATTCGCGACCTCATTGGCGAACGCCCCATCTTCCGCCGCGAACAGGCGGTCGGACTGTCGACGGCGGCCTATATGGCCGCCAAGATCGTGGTGTTCTCCGTGTTCGCGATCGTCCAGGCGGCGATCGCGACGGCCATCTCGATCGTCGGCTGGGGCCAGCCGATCTCCAAGGCCGTGATACTGGGCAACGTCGACTTCGAACTGTTCGTCACCGTGGCCGCGACGTGTGTGGGCGCCGCGCTGCTCGGCATGGCGCTGTCGGCGTTGGCCCAATCGCAAGACCAGATCATGCCGATGCTGGTGGTGTCGATCATGAGCCAGCTGGTGTTCTCCGGCGGCATGATCTGGGTGACCAACCGGCTCGTGCTCGACCAGCTGTCCTGGGCCACGCCGGCCCGCTGGGGCTTCGCGGCGTCGGCGTCGACCATCGACACCCACCGGCTGATACCCGGTCCGACCGACCCGAAAGATCAGCACTGGAATCACACCAAGAGCGCATGGCTGTTCGACATGGCGATGCTCGGCGTGCTCTGCGTCGTCTACAGCTTCATCGTGTGGTGGAAGATCCGGCTGAAGAGACGATGAACAGTCCCGCGCAGCCGGTGCTGACGGTTCGGTCGAACCGTCAGCAGGCCAGCTTCGCACCCGGCCAGGACGTGGTCGTCGGCAGCGACCTGCACGCCGACGTGCGCGTCGCGCACCCCGCTGTCGCCCGCGCGCACGTGCTGCTGCGCTTCGACCACGGCCGCTGGATCGCGGTCGACAACCACACTCACAGCGGGATCTACGTCAACGGCCAGCGGGTGCCCGGGATCGACATCCATGACGGCCAGGGCCTCAACGTCGGCTCGCCCGAGGGGCCGCGGCTGATCTTCGATGTCGGACGCCATCAGGGCACGGTCGGTCAACGGCCGACGGTGGCGATCCCGACGATCGCGCCGGCCCCGCAGCCGGTGCGTCCGCCGCAGCAGCCTCCCCGCGCCGCTCCACCGCCGCCACCCCGGCACCCACCGCCGGCCGGACAGCCGCCCGCACCACCACCGCAGGGCGTCGACGCGTTGCGCACCACGGCGGTCCCGCTCATCCGGCCCAGCGCCGAGACGCAGGCGGTCCCGCAGAGCGCCGGCAAGCCCGGGGTCCCGGGCACGGCGCCCATGCAGGTGCAAGCCCCGACCACCCGAGCCCGCATCGGCCGCGAGCTCGACAACGACATCGTCATCCACGACGTGCTGGCGTCGCGTCACCACGCGGTCATGGTTCCGTCGGCCAAGGGCACCGAGCTCCGCGACGCCGGCAGCATCAACGGGACCTTCGTCAACGGCAAGCGGGTGGACAACACGCTGCTGTCCGACGGCGACGTGGTCACGATCGGCAACGTCGACCTGGTGTTCACCGCCGGCACGCTGGTGCGCCGCCAGGTGGTGGCCACCCGCACCGGCGGCCTCGAGGTACGCGACGTCGACTTCGCCGTCCCCGGCAAGAAGCTGCTCGACAAGGTCGCGATGAGCGCCCGGCCCGGCACGCTGACCGCCATCATCGGCGGGTCCGGCGCCGGCAAGTCCACGCTGTCGCGGCTGATCGCCGGATACACCACGCCCACCGGCGGAGCGGTCACCTTCGAGGGCCACAACATCCACACCGAGTACGCGACGATGCGGACCAGGATCGGGATGGTCCCGCAGGACGACGTCGTGCACCGCCAGCTGACCGTCAACCAGGCGCTGGGTTACGCGGCCGAGCTGCGGCTGCCGCCGGACACCAGCAAGGCCGACCGCGAGCAGGTCGTCGCCCAGGTGCTCGAGGAGCTGGGCCTGACCGAGCACGCGAACACCCGGGTGGAGAAACTCTCCGGCGGGCAGCGCAAACGCGCGTCGGTGGCCCTCGAGCTGCTCACCGGACCGTCGCTGCTGATCCTCGACGAGCCGACCTCGGGCCTGGACCCGGCGCTGGACCTGCAAGTCATGACGATGCTGCGCCAGCTCGCCGACGCCGGCCGCGTCGTTCTGGTCGTCACGCACTCGCTGACCCACCTCGACGTCTGCGACCAGGTGCTGCTGATGGCGCCCGGCGGGAAAACGGCCTTCCTGGGCGCACCCGATCAGATCGGCGAGGTCATGGGGACCACCAACTGGGCCGAGATCTTCGGCAAGGTGGGCGCCGACCCCGACGAGGCCAAC
Organism: Mycobacterium numidiamassiliense; assembly: GCF_900157365.1. Classification (GTDB taxonomy): domain Bacteria; phylum Actinomycetota; class Actinomycetes; order Mycobacteriales; family Mycobacteriaceae; genus Mycobacterium; species Mycobacterium numidiamassiliense. Next base: position 739,933 of record NZ_FUEZ01000003.1, read on the forward strand.
CGCCGCTTCCTGGCCCACAAGCAGCCCCCACCACCGGCGCAGGCCGAGATACCCGGCGATCTGGGCGCCCCGGCGCACACCCACCTGGGCCGCCAGTTCTCCACGATCGCACGCCGTCAGATGCGGCTCGTCGTCTCCGACCGCGGCTACTTCGCGTTCCTGGCGCTGCTGCCGTTCATCATGGGTGCGCTGTCGCTGACCGTGCCCGGCAACGCCGGGTTCGGCATGGCCGATCCGGGCAGTGAGACGCCGGACGAAGCCGCGCAGATCCTGACGCTGCTGTCCATCGCCGCCGTCTTCATGGGGACCGCGCTGACCATCCGCGATCTGATCGGCGAACGGCCCATCTTCCGCCGAGAACAGGCCGTCGGCCTGTCGACCTGGGCCTACCTGGGCGCCAAGACCACGGTGTTCTGCGCGTTCGCGATCGTTCAGTCGGCGATTGCGACGGGCATCGTGCTGATCGGCAAGGGCGCGCCCAGTCAGCCGGCGGTGCTGCTCGGCAACTCCAGCCTCGAGCTCTACGTCACGGTCGCAGCGACCTGTGTGGCCTCGGCGATCCTCGGCATGGTGCTGTCGGCGCTGGCCCGCTCCAACGAGCAGATCATGCCGCTGCTGGTGGTGTCGCTGATGCTGCAGCTGGTGCTTGCCGGCGGCCTCATCCCGGTCACCGGCCGCGTCTTCCTCGACCAACTGTCCTGGGTGATGCCGTCGCGCTGGGGCTATGCGGCGTCGGCGTCAACGATCAACCTGCGCATGCTGGTGCCCGTCGGCCCCAAGGACAGCCATTGGGCCCACACGCAGAGTGCGTGGCTGCTGGACATGGGCATGCTCGCCGCGCTGTCGGTCATCTACACCGGCATCGTGTGGTGGCGCATCCGGCTCAAGCGCTAACGGCAGCGCTCAACGGCCTAGTCCGGGCTGCTGTCCAGGCGCAGGCCGTACGCCAACGCGAAGGCCGTGGCCTGACCGACGTCCACCCGGGTGCCCGCCAGCGAGGCCGAACGCCACAACGCCGAATCCACCTTCGCCCCACGCAGATCCGCGTCATCCAGCTTGATTCCGGTGGTTCGCGCACCGGACAGGTCGGCGCCGCGCAGCACGGCCTTGCGCAGGTCGGTCTCCACCAGGCTGGCCTCCCGCAGCCGGCACCCGCTGAGGTCGATGCCGCGCAGGTCGTTGCCGCCGAGCACCGCAAGCGTGAAGTCGACCTCGTCGAACGTCATCGGGCGCATTCGGCAACCGACGAACACCGAACCCAACATGCTGCACTGCGCAAAAGTGCTGTGCCACAGGAGTGTTCGTTCGAACTTGCAGTTACGAAACGCCGATCCGCTGTGCCGGGACTCGGCCAGGTTGACGCCGCTGAAATCGCATTCACTGAATACGGCCCGCTCGGTGACCAGCCGGCTCATGTCCTCGTCGCGGAAATCGCGGCCCGAGAACTCACAGTCGACCCAGGGCTGCAACGTCGGTCAGGCCGTCAGGCTCTGCAGCGCGTATTCGCTCACCGCGATCAGCGCGTCGGTCGCCGAGCGGCGGTCCCTGGCGTCGACGTTGATCACCGGAATGTGCGCGGGCAAGGTGAGGGCTTCGCGCACCGCGCCGACGGGATACCTTGGCGCACCGTCGAATTCGTTCACCGCGACCAGGAACGGCAGGTTGCGGTGCTCGAAGAAGTCGACGGCGGCGAAGCTGTCCTGCAGCCGACGGCAGTCCACCAGGACGATCGCGCCGATGGCCCCGCGCACCAGGTCGTCCCACATGAACCAGAACCGGCGCTGCCCCGGCGTACCGAACAGGTAGAGCACCAGGTCCTTGTCCAGGGTGATGCGGCCGAAGTCCATCGCGACGGTGGTGGTCCGCTTGTGCGGCGTGGCCTCGAGCATGTCGACGCCGGCCGAGGCGTCGGTGACCATCTCCTCGGTGCGCAGCGGCATGATCTCCGATACCGCCCCGACGAACGTGGTTTTGCCGGCGCCGAACCCGCCCGCGATGACGATCTTCGTCGAGGCGGTGGGCCCCGCGTCAGAGTGCGCGTAAGCCACGCAGCGTCCTTCCTATGAGTTCGTGGCGCTCATCACGGGTCGACTGCTCGGTCAACGTTCGATGCACCCGAAGGTAGCCCGAGAGCACCAGATCGCCGACGAGGACGCGGGCGACTCCGACGGGCAGGTCCAGGCGCGCCGAGATCTCGGCGACCGACGGGCTTTCGACACACAGGCGGATGATCTTGCCTCTCGCATCGTTGACCGGCCACCGATGGGCGAGCCCGGGCTGCAACGTCTGAACCGGGGCTTCCAGCGGGATGTCGACGGCCGTGTCGGTCCGTCCGGCCGTGAGGGTGTACGGGCGCACCAGGCTCGCTTCACGGGAGGGCGGCCAGGGCTCGCGTTCGTCCATCGCGGCTCACGAACGAGTGGATGCTGAGCGGCGGGAGGATTGCACCACGCCGCCCACCCGTTCGACGAGGATGGCCATCTCGTAGCCGATCTGACCGATGTCGCATGACGGCACCGCGAGGGTGGCCAGATGCGACCCATCGCCGACCCGCATCAACAGCAGATAGCCGTTTTGCATCTCGACCACCGACTGCAGCACCTGCCCACCCTCGAACAGCTGCGCCGCGCCGCTCGCGAGGCTGGCCAGCCCGGAGGCCACCGCGGCCAGCTGATCGGCCCGCTCCCGTGGCAGCTGCTCGCTGGCGGCAATCGGCAGACCGTCGACGGACACCAGCAATGCGTGCGCGACCCCGGGGACCTCGCGGGCGAACTTCGTCACCAGCCAGTCCAGTGTGCTGCCGGGAGAAGTCATTACTGATCGGGTCCTTGCTTGATGTGGCGGGCCTGCGAGCGTCCGCTGCGCACGCCGCCGAAATGGTTGCTGAACGATTCGCGAACCGCATCGGGATCGCGCGTCCCAGCCGCGTGCTGTGGCGGTCGCCCATTCGATGCTACGAGGGCCGCCGCGTCGTCCGCGGCGTGGTGGGCCTGTTCGGGGGAATCACTTCCGCTGGCCGTCCCCGGCACCAGCCGGGCCCCCGGGGCGCGCACCGGCAGACCGAAGTCGGCGGTGTGCGCCGCGACGGGCTTGTCCTCGGCCTCGGCGGCCAACGACCAACCGCGATCCCACACCGACTGCCAATCCAGGTCGGGGCTGTTCACCAAGTCGTGCGGGTCGCCCATCATTTCGGTGAGCATCCGACGGTAGATGACGTCGTCGTCCGGGCTGGCGGGCTTGGCGGCGCGCGGCCTGGCGGCAAAGAATGCCGATGTGTCCGACACTGCCCGTGGCGGCGCCGGTTTCGGGGCGCGATTCAGAGCCGGCGACGGGGCCTTGGGGGCAGGGGCCGGCGGTGGGCCATTCGGGGCCGGCCTGTTCTGGCCCTGCGACCAGGGGGTGGCCAGCTCACGCCGGGGCCGCTTCGGCAGTTGCGCGGCCGGCTCGTCAGGAACGGCGGCGATCCCGCTGGAACCCGGATTGCGGCGCGGCAACAAGGTGACCGGCGGCACCGCCGCGCCCGATCCGTTGCGGTTCGCCGGTTGCGGCGCCGCACGCTGTTCGGCGACCTCGGCTGTCGGGATCGCGCCCGCCTCGCGTCCCGGGATCGCACTGGCAAGTTTGGCACTCGGCGACGACACCGCCCCGACCCGGCGCTGCGGGGCCCCCGCGTCCGTAGCCTCGAGCACCGACGTGGGCAGGTAGACCTCGGCGGTCGTACCGGAGCCCGCTTCATCCGGTGCCGCGGCGCGCAGCCCCACCCGGATGCCGTGCTGGGCGGCGATCCGGCCGACCACGAAAAGACCCATGTGGCGGGCGTTTTCAGGGCTGATCTCGCCGCCGTCCTGCAGCCGCTTGTTGGCGATGCGCCGGTCGGCCTCGTTCATGCCCAGGCCGGAGTCGGCGATCCGCAGCACAATGGAACCGTCGCCGCCGCGTCTGGCCGAGATGCGGACGGGAGTGGTCGGCGGCGAATAGCGCAGGGCGTTGTCGATCAGCTCGGCGAACAGGTGGATGGCCCCGCCGGCCACCGCACCGACCAGCCTGCAGTCCGGCAGGTCGCCGATCTCGACCCGGCGGTAATCCTCGACCTCGGAGACGGCTGCGTTGAGCACGGTCGACAACCCCACCGGCTGGCGCTGATCGCGCGCCAGCTGTGCACCCGCCAGCACCAGCAGGTTGGCACTGTTGCGGCGCAGCCGGGCGGCGAGGTGATCCAGCCGGAAGAGGCTGTCCAGCCGCTCGGGATCTTCCTCGTTGCGCTCCAGCCCGTCGATCAGCGACAACTGCTGGTCGACCAGCGATCTGCTGCGCCGCGACATGGTCTCGAACATGTCGTTGACCAGCAGCCGCAGCCGGGCCTCGTCGCCGGCCAGCAGCAGGGCCTGGCTGTGCAGCTCGTCGACCGCGTGGGCGACCTGACCGATCTCCTCGGTGGTATACACCGGAAGCGGATCCGGAATCGGTTCGGCGCCACCGGCTTTGACCCGGGCAACCTCTTCCTCGAGGTCGGTGTGGGCCACCTTGAGCGCGCCGTCGCGCAGCACCCGCAGCGGCACGACCAGCGCCCGCGCCACCAGCAACACGATGGCCAGAGCGATCACGATGGCGCCCAGCACCAGCACGGCGTCGAGCACCGCGGCGTCGCGCCGATCAGTGGCCTGGGCCTGCACCGACTTGGTCACCGACGTCGTGGCGTTGTCGATGACCTGTTCGGCGATCCCGTCGGTGGTCTGTATGGAGCGCAGCAGGTCCGGGTTGTCGACGAGCACGCTGGCCGGATCGGACATGATCGCCATCCGGGTCACCATTTGCTGCTGCAGCGTCTTGGCTTCCGTCGAGCCGACGCCGAGCACTTCGCTCATCCCGAACAGGGTCGACGGTTCGGTGCCGGCCAGGGTGATCATCGCGGTGCGCAACTGCGGCTCGGGGAGATCGGCGCCGCGGGTGATCAGGATCTCCTGCATCGTCATCTGCCCGCGGGCCCCGACCGCCCTGCTCAAACCCTGCGCCTGCGCGCGGATTTTCTCGTCGTCGACGCGTACCGACGCGTTGATCACATCCTCGGCCGTCAGCAGCAGCGGGGCGTATGTCGTCACCCGCTCCCGCACGCCAATGCTGTTGTCGGACACCTTGTCCAGGAGCGCCTGGCCGCCCCCGAGCACGGAACTCACTCCTGAGCGGACGTCGGGGATGACGTCGGTGTCGTCCAGGCGCCTTTGCAGCTCACCCTTGCGGGCCTCGTAGTTCTGCTTCGCCCCGTCGACGTCGCGGCCGGTGGAATCCGCCAGCAATGCCACGTCCAACGCCGACATGTATTTGGTGATCGCCGGCAGCAGGTCGGCGCGGGCAGCGGCCACCCGCAGACCGCTGGAGTTGGCCATTGCGCCGTTGATCCGCAGTCCACCGAATATGGACGCGAGAATCAGCGGCACCAGCACAATCGCGAGGACTTTCCAGCGGACCGGCCAGTTGCTCAGCGACCAGGCCGGCGGGCGCTTGGGATGAAATTGGGGTGCGGGCGCCTCGGCCGGATCGGCCGGGCTGGTGAACATGGTCATCTGACCGAGCCCGCGCTTGCGCGCAAACTCGGCGCTGAAAGAGGCGCTGAAAGAAACGAGACGCTCATGGAACTTCCTGCTTTATTTCCCCCCGCGCGGCGCGGACGGGCGCGCGGTACATTGCCTGGCAATCCGACGAGTATGACAGCCCGCGGCCCTGGTCACCAGAAGAGTTGCCTGAGGATGCTATGCCGGCCGAAGGATCGCGACGAGGAAGTCGGAGTCGTCGGCGAACGGTCGCAGATCCCAGGTCGAGAGCAGCAGATCGGGTGCGAACCCCGCATCCGCCGCGTTGCCGAGAAACTCGGCGAACCCATAGTCGCGGCCGGCGCCGAAGCCGATCGCCACTCGACCGTCGTCAGCGACATGGGCACGTAGCCGGTTCAGCACCATGCCCCGGGTGCTCGGCGCCAGGAACGCCATGACGTTGCCGGCGGAGACGATGACGTCGAATGGTTCGACGATGCCGCGCGCGGGCAGGTCCAGCTCGGCGAGGTCGCCGACCAGCCACCGCGGGCCGGGATAGTCCTGCCTGGCCGCGGCGATGAGCGCGGGGTCGACGTCGACACCGACCACGTGGTGACCGACGGTGGCCAGATATCCGCCCAACCGGCCGGGGCCGCAGCCGGCATCGAGGATGCGCGCGCCGCGGGGCGCCATGGCGTCCACCAAGCGAGCCTCGCCGGCCAGGTCGTCGCCGGCGCGGGCCATGGCACGGAAGCGTTCGATGTACCAGTCCGAATGTCCCGGATCGGCGGCAACCTTGCGCATCCAGATGCTCTGCTCGACCATGCGACCATTATCGCGTTGTGTTCAAACTGATGTTCGTGTCGCCGCGCATTCCGCCCAATACCGGCAACGCCATCCGGACGGCCGCGGCCACCGGCGCGGAGTTACATCTCGTTGAGCCGTTGGGCTTCGATTTGTCCGAACCCAAGCTGCGACGGGCGGGATTGGACTACCACGACCTGGCGTCGGTCACCGTCCACGCGTCGCTGCAGGCTGCGTGGGAGGCCCTGGCTCCGGCGCGGGTAATCGCCTTCACCGCACACGCATCGACGTCGTACGCCGACGTCGCCTACCAGGCCGGCGACGTGCTGATGTTCGGTCCGGAACCCGATGGGCTGGACGCGGAAACCCTGTCCGACGCCCACATCACCGAGCAGGTCCGCATCCCGATGCTGCCGGGCCGGCGCTCACTGAATTTGTCCAACGCCGCGGCGATCGCGATCTACGAGGCCTGGCGGCAGCACGGCTACCCAGAGGGTGTGTAGTTCGGCGCTACCAGGTGTTCCAGTGCGTCAGCTTTTCGGCCGGCAGCCGCGTGGCCGGCTTGAAGTCCGTGCCCTTGGTGTAGGCGATCGGGAACAATCCGCCCTGGCTGTACTTCTCGTAGGGAATGCCGAGGATCTCGGCGGCTGCGCGCTCGCCGTCGTTGACCAGGTGCAGCGTCGTCCAGCAGGAGCCCAGTCCGCGGGCGCGTAGCGCCAGGCAGAAGCTCCACACCGCCGGGAACAGCGATGCCCAGAACGACACCCCACCCAACGGCGTCTTGTCTTCGCGGCCTTCGATGCAGGGGACCAACAGCACCGGCGCCTCGTGCATGTGCTCGGCGAGGTACATCGCCGAATCGACGACCTTGGGCATTCGCTCACCGCGGGTGTCGCCGTCGGGGTAGGCGGGCTTCGGCGTGCTGAGGTAGGGCCGGGCGCGCTCGAGGTAGATGTCGGCGATGGCCTTCTTCTTGTCGGCGTCCTCGATGAACAGCCACTGCCAGCCCTGCGCGTTGGAACCGGTGGGGGCCTGCAACGCCAGATCGAGGCATTCCATCAACACCTCGCGGCCGACCGGCTTGTCGAAGTCGAGGCGCTTGCGGACCGAGCGGGTGGTGGAAAGAACTTCGTCGACGGACAGGTTGAGGGTCATGAATGGAGGCTACATTCGCAGCTATGGGCATCGAACTGACACAAGAGGTTTCCAGCAGGCTCAAGACGGACAACTTCGGGTGGCTGACCACCGTCGCCAAATCGGGACAGCCGGTGCCCCGGCTGGTCTGGTTCTACTTCGACGGCACCAGGCTGACGGTGTACTCCATGCCGCAGGCCGCCAAGGTCACCCACATCAAGGCGCACCCCGCAGTGAGCCTGAACCTGGATTCGGACGGCAACGGCGGCGGCATCATCGTCATCGGCGGGACCGCGACCGTCGACGCATCCGACGTGAATTGCAAGGACGACGAACCCTACTGGGCGAAGTACGGCGAGCTCGCCAAGGAATTGGAGTCGGCCGAGGGGATCTCGATGGACGCGTTTAGCACCCGGTTGGCGATCACCCCGACCAAAGTCTGGACCACGCCAGGCGCATAGAACACCCGCTCAGCGGAAGTCGCGGGACTTCGAGCCGACGGCCAGGGAAATGCGGCCCAGCCGCTCGGCCACGACAGTGATTGCGCCACTGGCGTTTTGCAGCTGCCCGCGAATCAACAACGCCGGCGCGGTGTTCGCCAGCTTCCGGTGTCGCGCCCACACTCCCGGCGTGCAGAGCACGTTGACCATTCCGGTCTCGTCCTCGAGGTTGACGAACGTCACCCCCTGCGCCGTGCCGGGTCGCTGCCGATGGGTCACCGCCCCGGCGATCAGCACCCGGTCCCCGTCGGGCACCGATCCGAGCGCGCCCGCAGGCACCACCCCCAGCGCATCCAGGTCGGCCCGCAGGAACTGGGTCGGATAGCTGTCCGGGGAGACGCCGGTGGCCCACACGTCGGCGGCGGCCAGCTCCAGCTCGCTCATTCCCGGCAGCGCCGGGATATGCGACGACGACCCCACGCCGGGGAGCCGGTCCGGTCGTTGGGTGGCCGCGGCCCCGGCCGCCCACAGCCCCTCTCGCCGCGACATGCCGAAGCAGCCCAGCGCGCCTGCCGTCGCAAGGGCTTCGGTCTGCGGCACGGACAGTCGCAGCCGGGTGGTCAGATCAAGCAGGGATATGAAGGGGCCGTTTGCTTTTCGCTCGTCGACCAGCCGCTCGGCGAGGTCGTCGCCGATATGCCGGACAGCGCCGAGCCCCAGGCGGACCTGGGTTCCGGAATCCTCCAACGTGGCGTGCGCCAGGCTGGCGTTGACGTCCGGGCCGTGCACCAGCACGCCGTGCCTGCGCGCGTCGGCCACCAGCGACTGCGGCGAATAGAAGCCCATCGGCTGGGCGCGCAACAGCGCCGCGCAGAACGCGGCCGGGTGATGCAGCTTGAACCACGACGAATAGAACACCAGCGACGCGAAGGACAGCGCATGGCTTTCCGGGAAGCCGAAATTGGCGAAGGCCTCCAGCTTCTCGTAGGTCCGGTCGATCACCTCGTCGGTGGCGCCGTGCAGTTCGCGCATGCCGTCGTAGAACCGGCCGCGCAGCCGGCGCATCCGTTCGGTCGAGCGCTTGGATCCCATGGCACGCCGCAACTGATCGGCCTCGGCGGCAGAGAAGCCGGCGCAGTCCACCGCCAGCTGCATCAGCTGCTCCTGAAAAAGCGGCACCCCCAGCGTTTTTCGCAGCGCCGATTCCATCGAGGGGTGGTCGTAGGTGACCGGGTCGATACCGTTGCGCCGCCGGATGTAAGGGTGCACCGATCCGCCCTGGATGGGCCCGGGACGGATCAGCGCGACCTCGACCACCAGGTCGTAGAACACCCGGGGCTTGAGCCTGGGCAGGGTGGCCATCTGCGCCCGCGATTCCACCTGGAACACGCCGACAGAATCGGCGCGCGCCAGCATCTCGTATACCGCGGGCTCGGAGAGGTCGAGCTTGGCCAGGTCCACCTCGATGCCCTTGTGCTCGGCCAGCAGGTCGATCGCATAGTGCAGCGCCGAGAGCATGCCGAGCCCGAGCAGGTCGAACTTCACCAAACCGATTGCCGCGCAGTCGTCTTTGTCCCATTGCAGGACGCTGCGGTTCTCCATGCGCGCCCATTCCACCGGGCACACGTCGGCGATCGGGCGGTCGCAGATGACCATGCCGCCGGAATGGATGCCCATGTGCCGCGGCAGGTTCCGGATCTGGGTGGCCAGGTCGATCACCTGCTCGGGAATGCCCTCAATGTCGGGTGCCGGGTCATTCGAGTTGGGGCCAAGCCCGTTCCAGTGGCCGATCTGCTTGCTCCACGCGTCCTGCTGCCCCTGCGAGAAGCCCAGGGCGCGGGCCATGTCGCGCACCGCGATTCGGCCGCGATAGGTGATGACGTTGGCGACCTGGGCGGCATAGTCGCGACCGTACTTGTCGTAGACATACTGGATGACTTTTTCGCGCTGGTCCGATTCGATGTCCATGTCGATGTCGGGTGGGCCATCGCGCGCCGGCGACAAGAAGCGCTCGAACAACAGCTCGTTGGCCACCGGATCGACCGCGGTGACGCCCAGGGCATAGCAGACCGCGGAGTTGGCCGCCGATCCCCTGCCCTGGCACAAGATGTTGCTGTCCCGGCAGAATCGGGCGATATCGTGGACCACCAGGAAATAGCCCGGAAACCTCAGTTGAGCAATGGTTTTCAGCTCGTGCTCGATCTGGGCGTACGCCCGTGGCGCGCCGCCGGCCGATCCGTAGCGGTCGCGCGCACCCGTCATCGTCAGCTGCCGCAGCCAGCTGTCCTCGGTGTGCCCGTCGGGCACGTCGAACGGCGGCAGCTGTGGCGCGATGAGCGCCAGCCCGAACGCACACTGCTCGCCGAGCTCGGCCGCCGCGGTCACGGCGTCGGGCCGCTGCGCGAACAGCCGGGCCATCTCCTCGCCGGACCGCAGGTGCGAGCCACCCAGCGGGGCCAGCCAGCCCGCGGCCGAATCCAGCGACTGGCGGGCCCGGATAGCGCCCATCGCCATGGCCAGCCGGCGTCGCGACGGGTGGGCGAAGTGCGCTCCGGTGGTGGCGACGACGCCGACACCGAAGCGCGGCGCGAGGGCGGCGAGCATGGCGTTGCGCTCGTCGTCGTGCGGATGACCGTGATGGGTCAACTCGATGCTGACCCGGGCGGCGGTGAACCGGTCCACCAGATCGGCCAGCGCCCGCTGAGCGGCATCCGGGCCGCCATCGGAAAGGGCTTGGCGGACATGTCCTTTGCGGCATCCGGTCAGGACGTGCCAATGGCCACCCCCGGCCTCGGTCAGCGTGTCGAGGTCGAAGCGCGGCTTGCCCTTCTCGCCACCGGCCAGGTGCGGGGCGGCCGGCTGCCGCGACAACCGCCGGTAGCCCTCCGGGCCGCGGGCCAGCACCAGCAGATGCGGCCCCGGCGGATCCGGCTGCTCGGTACGGGCCTGCGATCCCAGCGACAGCTCAGCGCCGAACACGGTACGCACGTCGAGTTCGGCGGCCGCTTCGGCGAACCGCACCGCCCCATACAGGCCGTTGTGGTCGGTCAGCGCCAGCGCGCGCAGATCCAGCCGGGCCGCCTCTTCGACCAGCTCCTCGGGTGTACTGGCCCCGTCGAGGAAGCTGTACGCCGAATGCGCATGCAGTTCGGCATACGCGACGGACGACCCGATCTTCGCGCCGGTCTGCGGCGGTGAGTAGATTTCCCGCTTGCGCGACCAGGGAACGTCTTGCGGCGGTTCGGCAGCAGCAACGGATGCGCCGGCACGGCGCGGCTTACCGTCGAGCAGCCGCTCCATCTCCGCCCAACTCCGCGGCTCGTTGCTGAAACCCACCCCCACAGTCTATCGAAAGTATGTTCGATTTGGCGCGCGGCTGTGAAAGATGTTGTTAAAGAGCTCGTCAACTTCTAAACAGGTTCTTAACGTCACGAGACCTATCGCCAGCGGGGGGCTGCAGCGGATACTGGTACAGGGGCAACATACGGGCGGGGACGAACAGTGGCACAGCTGAACACGACACGGGATACCGGCTTCCTCAACACAGACTCCGATCGGCAGGCCGGCCTGGCGATCGGGGCGGTGGCGGTCGTCGACGGCGCCGCTCCAGACTTTGAGCGCCTGAAAAGGTTTCTAGCAGAACGGATCTCATCGATACCGCGGTGTGCCCAGGTCATGCGGACCCACCCGCTCAACGGTGCCCAGCAATGGATCGACGACCCGGCATTCGACCTGGACCACCATGTACGCCAGGTGACGATTCCCCGCCCGGGTGACGACCCCGAGCTGTCGGGGGTCATCGCTCAAGCCCTGGAGCGTCCCCTGCAGCTGGACCGCCCGCTGTGGGAGTGCTGGATCATCGAGGGCCTGAAGGGCAACCAGTGGGCGATCCTGATGAAGATCCACCACCACCTCGCCGACGGCACCTCCGCGGCCCAGCTGCTCGCCAGGCTCTGCGACGACTCCGACGCCGAGATGTTCGCCAACCACGTTGGTAATGAGCGTGATTCATCGCCGGAAGCCCCGAAGCGGAGTTGGGCCGACACGCTACGGAGTGCTTCAGCGGTGGCCAGCACGGTCACCAACACCGTGGCTTCGGCCATGTGGCCGGTCGCGCGGCCGTCGTCGACCGGTGACGCGGCGACCATGCGGCGCTACCACGCGGTGCGCGTTCCCCGCGCCGCCGTCGAGGACGTGTGCGCCAAGTTCGGGGTGACGACCAACGACGTCGCGCTCGCCGTGATCACCGAGGGCTTCCGGAATGTGTTGCTGCACCGTGGCGAACAACCGCACGCGGGTTCGCTGCGCATTCTGGAGAAAGCCGACGACCGAATCTCGGTCAAGCTGCCGTATCTCCCGGTCGAACACGACGATCCGGTGCAGCGACTGCGAACCGTGCACAGCAGGTTGAGCCGTCCGCGCCAGGACAACCAACGCCAGTCCGCGGCGATCCTGGACCTGGCGACGAGCCTGCCACCGGTGATGTTGTGCGCTAAGGCAATTCAGCTAGTGATGAGTCGGCTTCCGCAACCCGGCATCGTCACGCTGGCCACCAACGGGCCCGGGCCGCACTCCCGGCTGGGTCTGATGGGCAAGACCGTGAAGCGGTTGCTGCCGATTCCACCGACGGCGTCGCAGCTGTCCAGCGGGGTCGCGGTGCTCACCTACGGCGACGAGCTGGTGTTCGGCATCACCACCGACTATGACGCCGCACCCGAACTCTCGCTGCTCGCCGCCGGCATCCAGCGCGAGATGGCGCGGCTGGTAGCGCTCAGCGACGACTCGGTGCTGCTGTTCACCAAGGACCGCCGCAAGCGGGCTGCCCGCGGCATTGCGCGCGCCCACCCGTCGGCGCCCGCGAAAGCGCACTGACCCCACCCGGCGGTGTTGCTCACCGTGAGAGGGTTGGGTGGTGGGCAACCCGGACACCGTTGATCCGCGCCGCCATGACGCGGTGCTGCTCGAGCACGCGGACTCGGCACAACCACTGATCGCGCGCCTGCAGCAGGCGGGTGTGCTTGTCGGCGTCGTCGCGTCGAGTGGCAACCGCCAGGACCTGATCGAGGCGGCCGACGCCCTCGGGACGCGGGCGGGCCGCAGCGTGGTCATCGCGACCGACGCGGCCGGTGTCACGGCGGCACGCGAGGCGGGCTTCGCGTTGGTCATCGGCGTGGATTCCACGGGACGCGGCGACGAACTGCGTCGCCTCGGCGCCGACGCGGTGGTCGCCGACCCCGGCGAGGTCACGGTGCGCACCGGGGACCGACGGATGTCGCAGCTCCCGGATGCGTTGCGGGCCCTCGACGACGGCCTGCCCGCCGGCCGGCCGGCCGTCTTCTTCGACTTCGACGGCACCCTGTCCGACATCGTCAACGATCCGGGCTCGGCGCGGTTGGTCGCGGGCGCGGACGAGGCGCTGCGGCAGCTGGCCGCGCAGTGCCCAGTCGCGGTGCTGTCCGGCCGAGACCTGGCCGATGTGAGCAAGCGGGTGGGGCTGCCCGGCATCTGGTATGCAGGCAGTCACGGCTTCGAGCTGACCGCACCCGACGGAACACACCACCAGAACGACGCCGCGGCGGCGGCCATACCGGTGCTCGAGCAAGCCGCCGCCCAGCTGCGCGAGCAGCTCGGGTCGATCCCCGGTGTCGTGGTGGAGCACAAGCGGTTTGGCGTCGCCGTGCACTACCGCAACGCCGCGCGCAACCGCGTCGGTGACGTGGCCGCCGCGGTTCGGGCGGCCGGGCAGCGCGACGCGCTTCGGGTGACCACCGGCCGCGAGGTCATCGAGCTGCGCCCCGATATCGACTGGGACAAGGGGAAAACGCTGCACTGGGTCATCGACCACCTTCAGCAGGCGAAAGCCGAGTCGCTGGTGCCGATCTATCTGGGCGACGACATCACCGACGAGGACGCATTCGACGCGGTACGCGAAGGCGACCTTGCTGGCATCCCAATCCTGGTGCGGCACAACGACGATGGCGACCGGGCCACCGCGGCGCAGTTCGCGCTGGAGAGCCCGGCGCGAGCCGCCGAGTTCACCGACCGGCTGGCCCGCCGGCTCGCGCAGGCCCTCTAGCCCTCGACGTACTCGACCACGCCGTCGTCGAGCACCACCCGGGCAGCCTCGTCTGAAGCGCCTTCGGCGCCAGAGGCCGCCTCGGTGCGGAACACCGCCTTGCCCAGCTCGGTGCGCCAGATCAGCGTGGTCAACGTCTCGCCGGGGAACACCGGCGAACTGAAACGCGAATCGATCGAGGTGACGTTGGCCGCCAGGCCCTTACCCAGTTCGGCGACCAGGGCGCGGCCCGCGACGCCGTAGCTGCACAGCCCGTGCAGGATCGGCTTGGGGAATCCGGCCAGCTCCCTGGCGAACCAGGGATCGCTGTGCAGCGGGTTGCGGTCACCGGAAAGCCGGTAGATCAGCGCCTGATCCGCGCGGGTGGGCAGCGCGACCCGGGCGTCGGGCTCGCGGTCCGGGATCTCAGGCGCGATCGGCCGCTGGCCCGGCTGACCGCCGAATCCGCCCGCACCCCGGACGACGAAGGTGGTCGAGGTCTCGGCGATCAACGTCCCCGACTCCGGGTCGGTGCCGCGGCCGCGCAGCATGACGACCGCATTCTTGCCCTCACCCTTGTCCTGAATGTCGGTAACCTCGGTGACCACCGAGAGCTTGCCCGCGGGCGGCAGGGGCGCGTGCAGACGGATGCCTTGCGAGCCGTGTAACAGCATGGCCCAGTTGAACTTTCCGATCTTGCCCGCCGCCCCGAAGGCCGGGCAGCAGATCACCGCGTAGGTCGGCAACACCTGCTGATCGATGTCGTGGCTGTTCTCGGTGGTAAACGACAGGTCATCGAGGCCAGCACCAACACCGAGCGCGTACAGCAGCGTGTCCCGATCGGTCCATTCGAACAACATCGGCTCGGTCACCGCGCCGACGGCACTCGGGTCAATCGCCATCCGAGTCTCCTCTCGATTGCAAGATTGAAGCTTTTTCTCCCCCCAACCATTGCAAGCCCTTCCCCCGAGGCCGTCGGCAGGGCAGGCTATCGCCATGGGGAAGCGCAGCGTGACCTGGAAGGCAGCGGCGGTGCTGGCCGCAACGGTGATCGTCGGCGCCTGCGGCGGATCTCCGCAGGCGCGCAGCATCACACTGACGTTCATCCGGCACGCGGAGTCGGAGGCGAACGCCAGCGGGATCATCAACACCGAGGTGCCGGGTCCCGGCCTGAGCCAGCAGGGCAAAGGGCAGGCCGAAGACCTCGCGCACCACATTGGACGCAGCGACTACGACGGCATCTACGCCTCCACCATGGTCCGCGCCCAGCAAACCGCCGCTCCGTTGGCCGCTGAACTCGGCAAGCACGTAGAGGTGCTGCAGGGCATCCAGGAGATCAGCGCGGGCTGGTTCGATGGCAGGCCGGACGCCCAGGCGCCATTGACGTATCTGGTGGCGCCGGCCGACTGGCTCAACGGCGACCTGCAGGACAGCATCCCCGGGTCAGTCACCGGCAAACAATTCAACGACCAGTTCACCGCGGCCATCCAGAAGGTATACGACAGCGGCAACCGCAATCCGGTGCTGTTCTCGCACAAATTCGCGATCGAATACTGGACGTTGCTCAACACGAAGAACGCCAAGGACAGCCTGTTGAGCAGCCATCCGCTGCCCAACACCGGCCGGGTGGTGATCAGCGGAAACCCGATGACCGGCTGGACGCTGGAGGAATGGGACGGGATCCGCAACTTCGCCGGCTGACCTATACCATGGCGCAATGCGCTATGTCGTTACCGGCGGTACCGGGTTTATTGGTCGCCGCGTCGTCTCTCAGCTGCTAGCGACCCGGCCGGACGCCGAGGTGTGGGTCCTGGTCCGCCGCCAGTCGCTGGGGCGCTTCGAGCAGCTCGCCGCCGAGTGGGGTGAACGCGCGAGGCCGCTGGTCGGTGAGCTGCCCGGCCACGACCTGACCGACGAGACCCTCGCCGGGCTCGGCGACGTGGACCACTTGGTGCACTGCGCGGCGATCTACGACATCACCGTCGGTGAGGCCGAACAGCGGGCCGCCAACGTCGAAGGCACCCGCGCCGTCATCGCGCTGGCCCAGCGGCTGGACGCCACGATGCATCATGTGTCGTCGATCGCCGTGGCGGGCGACTTCCCCGGCGAGTACACCGAGGACGACTTCGATGTCGGCCAGCAGCTGCCCACGCCGTACCACCAGACCAAGTTCGAAGCCGAGTTACTGGTGCGCTCGACGCCCGGGCTGCGTCACCGCATCTACCGCCCGGCGGTGGTGGTGGGCGACTCGCGCACCGGCGAGATGGACAAGATCGATGGCCCGTACTACTTCTTCGGCGTGCTGGCCAAGCTGGCCGTGTTGCCGTCGCTGACCCCGATGCTGCTGCCCGACACCGGGCGCACCAATATCGTCCCGGTCGACTACGTTGTCGAAGCGATCGTCGCGCTGATGCACGCCGAGGGCAGCGACGGGCGGGCGTTCCATCTGACCGCGCCGAAAAGCATTGGGCTGCGCGGCATTTACCGCGGCGTCGCCAAGGAGGCCGGGCTGCCCGCGCCGCGCGGGTCGCTGCCCCGCTCGATGGCCGCCCCGGTGCTCAAGGTCAGCGGGCGGGCCAAGGTGCTGCGCAACATGGCCGTCACTCAGCTGGGCATTCCCGTCGAGGTGTTGGACCTCGTCGAGCTGGCCCCCACCTTCATCAGCGATGAGACGCGAAAGATACTGCAGGACAACGGCATTGCGGCCGTTCCGGAGTTCGCCGACTATGCGCCAAAGCTGTGGCGGTACTGGGCCGAGCACCTCGACCCCGATCGTGCTCGTCGCGACGATCCTTCGGGCCCGCTGCAGCACCGGCACGTCATCATCACCGGCGCGTCCAGCGGCATCGGCCGCGCGTCGGCGATCGCCATCGCCGAGCGCGGCGCGACCGTGTTCGCGCTGGCCCGCACCGGCGGCGCGCTCGACCAGCTGGTCGCCGAGATCCGCGCGAACGGCGGCCAGGCGTATGCCTTTACCTGCGATGTCACCGATTCGGATTCGGTGGAGCACACCATCAAGGACATCCTTGGCCGCTTCGGCCATGTCGATTACCTGGTGAACAACGCCGGCCGGTCGATCCGCCGCTCGGTGGTCAACTCCACCGACCGGCTGCACGACTATGAGCGGGTGATGGCGGTCAACTACTTCGGCGCGGTGCGCATGGTGCTGGCGCTGCTGCCGCACTGGCGCGAGCGCCGGTTCGGCCACGTCGTCAACGTGTCCAGTGCCGGGGTGCTGGCCCGCAATCCGCAATACAGCTCGTATCTGCCCACCAAGGCGGCACTGGACGCGTTCTCCGAAGTGGTCGCCGCCGAGACGCTGTCCGACCACATCACGTTCACCAACATCCACATGCCACTGGTCAAGACGCCGATGATTGTGCCCTCGCAACGACTCAACCCGGTGCCGCCGATCAGCCCCGAGCGCGCGGCGGCGATGGTGGTGCGCGGGCTCGTCGAAAAACCGGCCCGCATCGATACCCCGTTGGGCACACTCGCTGAGGCCGGTAACCATTTCACGCCGAAGTTGTCCCGGCGGATTCTGCATCAGCTGTATCTCGGTTATCCCGATTCGGCTGCTGCGCGAGGCATTTCGCCCGAACCGGCCGCGACGCCGCCGGCTTCGACACCGCCAGCCTCGGGGCGCCGGCCGAGGCGGCCTGTCCGTGCCGTCACCGGCGGTATCCGCACACCACGGCCCGTCAAACGGCTGGTACGACTGGTGCCCGGAGTGCACTGGTGAACCCCGTCTTCGTCGACGTCGACACCGGCGTGGACGATGCGCTGGCCCTGATGTACCTGCTGGCCAGCCCCGAGGCCGACGTGGTTGGCATCGCCTCGACCACTGGAAACGTTGCGGTAGAACAGGTTTGCGAGAACAATCTGGGCCTGCTCGAACTGTGCGGATTCCCCGACATCCCGGTGTCGAAGGGTTCCGAGGAAACCTTGACCGGGCCGTTGCGCGCCCCATCGAGGGTGCACGGCCCCCGGGGCATGGGGTATGCCGAGCTGCCGCCGAGCGATCGCCGGCTTACCGACTACGACTCCGCAGCAGCCTGGGTGCGAGCCGCGCAACGTTATCCGGGCGAGCTGATCGGCGTGGCCACCGGCCCGCTGACCAATCTGGCACTGGCCCTGCGCGCCGAGCCTGCCCTGCCAACGCTGTTGCGCCGGTTGGTGATCATGGGCGGCTCCTACGACCACCGCGGCAACACCACGCCGGTAGCCGAATGGAACATCAGCGTCGACCCCGAGGCGGCCGCCGAGGTGCTCACCGCTTGGTCAGGGAAAACGCATGAACATCAGCAACTTCCGATCCTGTGCGGCTTGAACCTGACTCGCACCGTTGCTTTGACGCCGGAAATCCTGACCCAGCTGGCCGCGGTCGCCGGGTCGACGACAACGGTGCTGAGCCTGCATGACGAGCGCGGCACCCGGTCGGCGGCGTCCAATGCATTGATTCAGGTGATCGAAGACGCGACGCGGTTCTACTTGGAGGGCTACTACGACAACGGCCATGGGTATGTGGCGCACATGCACGACCCGTTAGCCGCCGCGGTCGCGCTGGACCCAGGACTCGTCGTGACCCGCCCGGCGACCGTGGAGGTCGAGCTGACCGGCACGCTGACCCGCGGCATGACCGTCACCGACTGGTCACTGCACCGAGAACCCAATGCGCACATCGGCATTGACGTCGATCCGGCGGCGTTCTTCGACCGGTTCATCGAACGGGTCGGACCCTTCGCACGCCGACTGGGCGATCACTCGTAGCTTCCTTCCAGATACCACCGCCGCTGCCGGTAGCACAGCAACAATGCGCGCTCGCTTTCCAGCAGCACCTGGGCGCGGGCGGTGCGGCCCTTCCTGAGGCCCGGGTCCCACCAGCGCTCGTCGACGGGCCAAGGCCCGGTCCACCAGCGCAGCGGATCGTCGCGACCGCGGGCTACCAGTCGCGCCGGGTCGGCGGAGAACATTCCACGGCTGGTCACTCGTATCGGATTTCCTTGGGCGTCAAGCAATTCCACTGGATCGTCGAGCAGCACAGCCGGCGACGGCTCGGGCAGCTGGCCGGGCCAGGGCTGACCAGGATCGGCGTGCGGCACCGGCTCGTCGCCCAACGGGGTCAGCGTGATGCGTTCGGCGGGCCCGCGACCGCCGGACAGCACCGGCACCTGCACCGCCTCCGGTCCGAGCAGGCCCTGCACCCGCACCAGCGCCCGGCGGGCCCGCAGCCTGTCCTCCTCCCCCATGCCACCCCATAGCGGCAGTTGTAACGCCTCGGCGGACACCACCTCCACTGCCCGCAGCCGAAGCAACGTCACCGGCGCGGTGGGGCGACCCTGGCTGGTCCGATTGCTCAGCCAGCCATCCAGTTGCCAGCGCACCCGGTCGGCGGTGGCCTCCTCGGTCAGGGGCTCGGCGCATCGCCATACCCGGCTGCGCTCTTCGCCGTTGGCGGTGACGGCGTGGATAGCCAGCCGGGTGCAGCCCACTCCGGTGGACATCAGCATCTGGTGCAATGTGCCGGCCAGTGAGCGCCCGGCGAATGCCGCGGCATCGACCCGGTCGATCGGCGGATCGCAATCCAGCACGGCCTCGAGCTCCGGCGGCAGCTCTCGCCCGGACGGTCCCCGCTCGGGCTGGCCGCGGGCGAGGCGGTGCGCGGCTACCCCGTCAGCGCCGAACCTGGAGGCCACGTCGGTCGCCGAGAGGGCGGCAAACTGTCCGATGGTGCGAATCCCCATCCGCCACAACAGATCCGCCAGTTCTTCTCGCCCAGGGCCGGACAGACTCGGCTCGGTGGCAAGCTGCCGGATCGACAGCACCGATAGAAACCGTGCGTCGCCGCCCGGCTGGACGACCCGGCCCGCACGCGCAGCGAAGACCGCGGTGGACAGCTGGTCGGCAATCCCGACCTGACACTCGGCGCCCGCCGCGGCCACCGCGTCGATCAGCCGCTCGGCGGCGTCGGTCTCCGACCCGAAATACCGGGCGACCCCGCGTACCGGCAACACCAGGAGCCCAGGCCGCAGCACCTCGGCGCGGGGCACCAGATCGTCCACCGCCGCGATCACGCCCTCGAAGAAGCGGGCGTCACGGTCGGCGTCGGCGGTCGTGACATGCAGTTGCGGGCAACGGGCCGCCGCCTCCCGGCGTCGCAACCCCCGCCGCACTCCGACCGCCCGGGCCGCCGACGAGCAGGCGATCACCCGGTTGGCCAGCGTGACCGCGACCGGGGCCGTCGCGGGCAGGCCCGCGGCCGTGGCCGCCGCGACCGCCGGCCAGTCCATGCACCAGATCGCCAGCACCCGGGAACCAGTACTGAAAGACGCCACCCGACTTCACCCCGTTCGCGCCCGGGCAACCACCCGTCGGCCCGCACACACCCCGCTGACCTGCAACCGCACCCCGCTGATTCGCCCGAATCCGCAGACGGGTGCACCCCGGCTACCTGCCGTGATCTCGTAGCCGCAGACCCGGGCCTCCAGCCGGGTCGGCACCCCTTGCCAGTCGCCATCGGTGACCAGCACGGTGCAACCTTTCAGCCGGGCGCGCGCCACCACCGCCCGGGCCCGCGTCGGCGGCACCCGGCGCCCGCCCAGGCCCAGCACCACCAAGTCCATGCCGTCGACGAGCACCGCGGCCACCTCCACCGGATCGGTCCCGGCATCCGGTATCACC
This sequence comes from Mycobacterium numidiamassiliense, assembly GCF_900157365.1. Classification (GTDB taxonomy): domain Bacteria; phylum Actinomycetota; class Actinomycetes; order Mycobacteriales; family Mycobacteriaceae; genus Mycobacterium; species Mycobacterium numidiamassiliense. The sequence continues at coordinate 760,575 of NZ_FUEZ01000003.1, forward strand.
GCGAGCCGGCTCAGATCCGCCCCCATCTCCACTGCGGCCAACAGTCCGATATCCGGCTGGCCGACGATTGCCACGTTGCCCCCGGCCGCCGTCACCGCGGCCACCATGCCCAGCAGCAGCGACCGGGCCCCGGCCAGCACCGCCACCGTCCCCCGCGGCAGCGGAGCCGGCAGAGCTTCCGCCAGCCACTGCGGGACCGGCAGCTGGGCTTCCGATTCCGGCAGCAGGTCCGCGGCGGGAGCGACGGGCTTCTGCGACATCGCATCCATCTTGCGGCGCAGCGATTCCAGCTGCTCAGCGCGGTTTTCCTGGCGCTGATCGGAGGCAAAAGCCGCAGTCATGATGAGCCTCTATTCGAAAGTATGTTCGATATGTTGTGGAGTAAACACCCACCCTCCGACAACCGTCAAGCAACGTGAGAGGCGGCTTTATGCGCTCGGTGCTGCTGGGGCTGGTGGTGCCTTTTGGGCAGTATTTTCCTGGTCACTACGCGCGGCCGTTACGCCGGCCGCAGAGTCGCCGGGCTACTCCCACTCGATGGTGCCGGGCGGTTTGCTGGTGATGTCCAGCACCACCCGATTGACCTCGGCCACCTCGTTGGTGATCCGGGTGGAGATGCGCTCGAGCACGTCGTAGGGCACCCGGGTCCAGTCGGCGGTCATCGCGTCCTCGCTGGACACCGGCCGCAGCACGATCGGATGCCCGTAGGTGCGGTTGTCGCCCTGCACACCGACCGAGCGGACCTCGCCGAGCAACACCACCGGGCACTGCCAGATCTGGTTGTCCAGGCCCGCCGCCGTCAGCTCCTCGCGCGCGATCGAGTCGGCGCGCCGCAACGTGTCCAGCCGCTTCGCGGTGACCTCGCCGACGATCCGGATACCCAGGCCCGGGCCCGGAAACGGTTGGCGCGCAACGATGTCCTCCGGAAGACCCAACTCCCGGCCGACGGCACGCACCTCGTCCTTGAACAGCAGCCGCAGCGGCTCAACGAGCTTGAACTTCAGGTCGTCGGGCAGACCGCCGACGTTGTGGTGGCTCTTGATGTTCGCGGTGCCGCTGCCCCCGCCGGACTCCACCACGTCGGGATAGAGCGTGCCCTGCACCAGGAATTCGACGCCCACCCCGTCCTCGCCCACGATGTCTCGCACCGCGCCCTCGAAGGCCCGGATGAACTGGCGGCCGATGATCTTGCGCTTGCCCTCGGGGTTGGTCACACCCGAGAGAGCGTCGAGGAAGGTCTGCTCGGCGTCGACGGTGACCAGGTTGGCGCCGGTCGCGGCGACGAAATCGCGCTGCACCTGCGACCGCTCGCCGGCGCGCAGCAGCCCGTGGTCGACGAACACACACGTCAGCCGGTCGCCGATGGCCCGCTGCACCAGTGCCGCGGCCACCGCGGAGTCCACGCCGCCGGACAGTCCGCAAATCGCATGGCCATCGCCGATCTGGGCACGCACCTGCTCGACCAGCGCCTCGGCGATGTTGGCGGGCGTCCACTCGGCACCCAGCCCGGCGAAGTCATGCAGAAACCGGCTGAGCACCTGCTGCCCGTGCGGGCTGTGCATCACCTCCGGGTGATACTGCACCCCGGCCAGCCGTCGCTCACGGTTCTCGAAGCCGGCCACCGCCGCACCCGGGCTGCTGGCCACCACCTCGAATCCGTCCGGCGCGGCGGTCACCGCGTCGCCGTGACTCATCCAGACCGGCTGGATCGCGGGCAAGCCCGAATGCAGCTCGCCGCCAACGACTTTCAGCTCAGTTCGGCCGTACTCACTGGTGCCGGTGTGGGCGACGGTCCCGCCCAGCGCCTGAGCCATCGCCTGAAACCCGTAGCAGATGCCGAACACCGGGATGCCGAGGTCGAACAGCGCCGGATCCAGTTGCGGGGCACCTTCGGCGTAGACACTGGCCGGGCCACCGGACAGCACGACCGCCAACGGGTCGCGGGCCTTGATCTCTTCGACGGAGGCGGTATGGGGGATCACCTCGGAGAACACCCGGGCTTCTCGCACGCGACGGGCGATCAACTGCGCATACTGCGCACCGAAGTCGACCACCAACACTGGCCGGTCAGCCGGTCCGGAGTGGTCGAGGTCAGCGGGTTCGGTCACGGCCACCGAGTCTAGTGGAGCCCAAACACCGCACGCAGGGCCTCGATGTCACGCTGGTCGCCGTCGAAGTGGATGCGACGCAGGGCGGCCTTGCGCTTGGCTTCGGTGGCCCCCAGGCGGGCGTTGACCAGATCTGCCGCGCTGGCGGTAATCGTTACCGAAGGTTGGTTGTTCGCACGCCCGAGCCGACCCTGGGTAATCGCGAACTCGAAACGGCGGCCGTCGATCTCGATCCGGCAGGTCATCTCCAACCCGGTCGCACTCACCCGGTCGAAACCCAGCAGGATCCCGGCCAGAAACCCGTTCAACGGTGATACCGAGCTTTCGTCGATCGGATCGAGCCGGTCGACGCCGAACCAGGCGAGGTTCTGCAGGATGGGCAGCACCCGCTGCCAGCCCAGGTCGCTGAGCGTGTAGACGGTGCGCCCTATCGGTGCGGGCAGGTCGGCCCGATCGACCAGCCCATCGTCCTGTAGCTCTTTGAGTCGTTGCGCGAGCAAATTGGTTGCGATGCCGGGCAGTTCGGCGCGCAGATCACCGTAGCGACGGGAACCACCGACCAGCTCGCGCAGGATCAGCAGTGTCCACCGCTCACCCAGAACGTCGAGCCCACGCGCGATCGGGCAGTTCTGGTCGTAGGTCCGGCGGGTCGGCATCACACCACTTTACCAAGAGCAGACATGTTTTTCCATCAGTTACTTGATTTATTTGTCTACTAGCTTTAGCGTCTTGTCTATGCGTACCCGTGACCCCGTGTTCCGCAATCACCCGATTCCTGCGCTCGCCGTCATCTGCCTCAGCGTCTTCGTCATCAGTGTCGATGCGACCATCGTCAACGTCGCCCTTCCTACGTTGTCGCGCGAGCTGAATGCCGACACCGCGCAGCTGCAATGGATCGTCGACGCCTACACCCTGGTCATGTCCGGCCTGCTACTGTCGGTCGGCAGCCTTAGCGACCGGTACGGCAGGCGGGGCTCACTCAGCCTTGGACTGGCACTCTTCGCCATCACTTCGGGCGTTGCGGCGCAAGTGAATTCGGCGGATGCACTCATCGCCGGACGTGCTGCCATGGGCGTGGGCGCCGCGGTGATCTTCCCGACCACGCTGGGGCTGATCACCAACATCTTCACCGAACCGATACCCCGCGCCAAGGCGATCGGACTATGGGCGGCAATGGTCGGCGTCGGCGTGGCGGTCGGACCGATCAGCGGTGGCTGGTTGCTCGAACACTTCTGGTGGGGCGCGATCTTCATGGTGAACATTCCGATCGCGATGGTGGCCATCATCGGCGGGGTCCTGTTCGTCCCCACCTCCCGCGATCCCGCCGCCCCCCGGATCGACGTCCCCGGCTTCATCCTGTCCGCGATCGGCATCACTGCGCTGGTCTACACCGTCATCGAAGCGCCCTCGTGGGGCTGGACCAGCACCCGGGCCACGACCGGCTTCACCCTGGCCGCCGTCGTTCTCGTCGGGTTCGCGCTGTGGGAGCGACGCAGCACCCATCCCATGTTGGACATCTCGGTGTTCGCCAACCGTAGGTTCTCCGGCGGCAGCCTGGCAGTGACCGCGAGCTTTCTGACGCTATTCGGATTTATTTTCGTGATCACCCAGTACTTCCAATTCATCAAGAACTACACAGCATTTCAGAGCGGCGTGCGATTACTGCCGGTCGCCATTTCGATCGCGTTGGCCAGCATCCTCGGCCCCCGACTCGTGCAATGGGTCGGCACCACCGCCGTCGCCGCCGGCGGCCTGGCCGTGTTCGCGGCCGGCCTGGCGTGGGCCTCCACAGCGGATGCGGCCACGCCCTATAGCCAGATCGCAACGCAGATGTTGTTGCTCGGCGGCGGCCTCGGGCTGACGATAGCGCCGGCCACCGAAGCGATCATGGGATCCTTGGACGCCGACAAGGCCGGCATCGGCTCAGCCGTCAACGACACCACGCGCGAATTCGGCGGCACCCTGGGCGTCGCGATCGTGGGCAGCGTCTTCGCATCGGTGTACAGCAGCGGTATCGGCTCGGCGGCCAGCCTGGCGAGCCTGCCCGTGGATGTTCACGCGGCCATGGGGCGATCAATGGCATTGGCGCACAGCGTGATCGCGCATCTGCCGGCAGAACGGGTCCCCCCGGTCCGCGAAGCCGTCAATGGCGCCTTCCTCGACGGCCTGCAAGTCGGATCGTTGGTGTGCGCCGCAATCGCCTTGGGCGCAGCGGTCGTCGTCGCCTGGCTACTGCCCGCCCGGGCGGGGCGCGAAGCAAACGTCTCGGAGATCAACTGGGAGCTATTGGAAAGGGAAACCCGATGAATAATCGCATTTTGGTAACCGGCGCCACCGGCAAGATCGGGAGCGCGGTCGCTGCCCAACTGCTGGAAAGGGGCGTGCCCATCAGGGCCATGGTCCATCGCGACGACGCCCGCAGCGCACGATTGCGGAGCCTAGGGGCCGAGATCGTCGTCGCCGACATGTTTGACATCCAGCAGGTTCAAGCTGCAATGGACGGGGTCGACCGGCTGTACTTCAACCCTCCTTACCACCCGCATGCCCTCGACAGTGCAGTCGCATTTGCCGTGGCGGCGCGGCGCTCAGGCGTGGAAGCCGTAGTGGCGCTGGGACAATGGCTGGCCAGTCCCGAGCATCCGTCGCTGATGACGCGGCACGCCTGGCTGACCGACAAGCTCTTCGAACTGCTGCCCGACACCGCCCATGTCGCGGTCGATCCCGGCTACTTCGCCGACAATTATCTGCAGCTGGTCCCAATGGCCGCCCAACTGGGAATCATGCCGACGCCGACGGGGTCGGGCCGAAATGCGCCGCCCTCCAATGAGGACATCGCTCGGGTGGCGGTCGGCGCACTGCTCGACCCACACCGTCACGACGGTCGCGCCTACCGTCCGACGGGACCGGCGCTATTATCCGGTCCCGAGATTGCGGACGCGCTTGGTGAGGCGTTGGGCCGGCGCGTGCGCCACATCGACATACCCCCGTGGATGTTCATGCGCGCCATCCGGGTCAACGCCAAACGACTCGGCACCGACCTGTATTTCGAATCCAGTCTGCGCCACTACCTGCCCGAGTATCCCCTGGGAACCTTTGCAGTAGGTGGCCCGACAACGCACGTCCATGATGTCGCGGGTGTCGAACCCGAAGACTTCCTGACGATCGCGCGCCGCTACGTCACCGGGCCCGAATCCCGGCGCACCGCAGTCAATTTCATCCGGCAAATCGTGAACTTCACGTTGACCGGGCTGGTACCGATGCACCGGCTGGATCGGTTCGACCGACTCCAGCAACATCCCCGGCCCGCGCATCCCCAGCTTTCGGGCCAATCCGTGCAGTGGCAGACCGAACACATCGAGAGGATCCCCGCATGAACAACGCAATCGCGAACCAATACGCGACCGGGTTGTCCCGGCGCAACATCGAACAGGCCTTGATCGCGGCCGGAAAGGACCTCGACCACCTCGAACCCGCGGATCTGGGGCTGCTGGAGGACTTCCACACCATGGGCCGCATCGCCACAAGTCAGCTGGTGGACTTGGCCGAGATCGCCGGTGACAGCGCGGTGCTCGACGCAGGCAGCGGAATCGGCGGCACCGCGCGCTACATCGCGGAGCGCTTCGGGTGCACGGTCAACGCCGTGGATCTGACGGACGAATATTGCGAGACGCACCGCTGGCTCAATCGACTCGTCGGTTTGGACGGCCGGATCTCCGTTCAGCAGGCAGATGTCACCGAACTCCCCTTCGCTGACCGAGTTTTCGACATCGCCGTCAGCCAGCATGTGCAGATGAACATCGCCGACAAGACGCGCCTGTACCGCGAGTCGCGCCGGGTGCTGGTCGACGGCGGGCGGCTTGCCTTGTGGGACATCACAATTGGCGGGTCTGGCCGACTCGACTATCCCCTGCCCTGGGCCGACGAACCCGCACGCAGCCATCTGGTCGCTCCCGACGAGTTGCGCGGCGTTATCGAGTCATCCGGATTCGCAATCGAACACTGGAACGATCTCACCGAGCAGGCGACCGCGGTCATGCAAGTCATTCTCGCCCAGCCCCCTAACCCGCTGGGTCTGCACAACTTCGTCACCGACTTCGGCCGCAAAGCCGAAAATCTGACCGGGGCGCTGGCGGACGGACGACTGCGGGTTATCCAGGGGATCGCTCGGGCGAGTTAAACATCGCGCGGTTCGCTGGCGGCACACCGGCAAGCATGGTGAAGTGGTAACGCCCGACCACTCCAACAAGTGAGGATCCGCTGTGCTGGGTCTGCCAGAGAAGGTGCGCGCCTGCCTGTTCGACCTCGACGGCGTGCTCACCGATACCGCAAGCGTGCATACCAAGGCCTGGAAGGCGACGTTCGACGCCTTCCTGTCCGAACGGGCGACGCGCAGCGGCGAGAAGTTCGTCCCGTTCGATGCCGCCGCGGACTACCGAAAGTACGTGGACGGCAAGAAACGCGAAGACGGGGTGCGGTCGTTCCTGCAGAGCCGGGGAATCGAGCTGCCCGAAGGTGGTCCCGACGATTCCGGTGACGCCGATACCATCTACGGCCTGGGCAACCGCAAGAACGAGATGTTCCAGAAGGTCCTTGAGAAAGACGGCGTCGAGGTATTCGACGGATCGCGACGCTACCTGGAGGCGGCCTCGGCGGCGGGTCTGGGTATTGCCGTAGTGTCGGCCAGCGCCAACACCCCCGAGGTACTCAAGATCACCGGTCTGGACCGGTTCATCCAGCAGCGGGTGGACGGCAACACGCTGCGCGAAGAGCACATACCCGGCAAGCCCGCCCCCGACTCGTTCCTGCGGGGGGCGCAGCTGCTCGACGTCGCCCCCGACGCGGCCGCCGTGTTCGAGGACGCGCTGTCGGGTGTGGCAGCAGGCCATGCCGGCAACTTCGGCTATGTGGTGGGTGTCGACCGGGTGGGCCAGGCCGAAGATCTCCTCAAGCACGGCGCCGACGTCGTGGTGACCGATCTCGCCGAATTGCTGCAGGCATGATCACGCAGGAAGCCTTCCCGGTCGAACCGTGGGCGGTCCGCGAGACCCGGCTCGACCTCAACCTCATCGCCCAGTCGGAATCGCTGTTCGCGTTGTCCAACGGGCACATCGGATTGCGCGGCAACCTCGACGAGGGCGAGCCGCACGGCCTGCCCGGCACCTATCTGAACTCCTTCTACGAAATCCGGCCGCTGCCCTACGCCGAGGCGGGCTACGGGTATCCCGAAGCCGGTCAGACCGTCGTCGACGTCACCAACGGCAAAATCTTTCGCCTGTTCGTCGAGGACGAACCCTTCGATGTCCGGTACGGCAACCTGGTCTCCCACGAGCGGTGTCTCGACATGCGAGCCGGAACCCTGACGCGGATCGCGCACTGGCGCTCGCCGGTGGGCAAGGAAGTCAAGGTGACTTCGACCCGGCTGGTGTCGCTGGCCAATCGCAGTGTCGCCGCCATCGAGTACGTCGTGGAGGCGGTCGGCGAGTTCGTCCGGGTGACCGTGCAGTCCGAGTTGGTCACCAACGAGGACCAGCCACAGACCTCGGCCGACCCGCGGGTGTCCGCCATCCTGGACAACCCGCTTGAGGCCGTCGAGCACGAAGCCCTGGAGCGGGGTGCGGTGCTCATGCACCGGACCAGGGCCAGCGCTCTGATGATGGCCGCGGGGATGGATCACGAGGTCGAGGTGCCGGGTCGTGTCGAGGTCAGCACCGACGCGCGTCCCGATCTGGCCAGGACCACCGTCATCTGCGGGCTGCGCCCAGGGCAGAAGCTGCGCATCGTCAAATACCTCGCGTACGGCTGGTCCAGCCAGCGCTCGCGGCCCTCGCTGCGCGACCAGGTCGCCGCAGCACTGCACAGCGCCCGCTACAGCGGGTGGGAGGGGCTGCTGAAGGCCCAGCGCGAATACCTCGACGACTTCTGGGAGAACGCCGACGTTGAGGTCGAGGGCGACTCGGAATCCCAGCAGGCGGTGCGGTTCGGGCTGTTTCACCTGGTGCAGGCCAGCGCCCGCGCCGAGCGCCGGGCGATCCCCAGCAAAGGGCTGACCGGAACGGGCTACGACGGCCACGCCTTCTGGGACACCGAGGGCTATGTGCTGCCGGTGCTCACCTACACGTTGCCGCACGCGGTCGCGGACGCACTGCGCTGGCGCGCGTCGACCCTCGACCTGGCCAGGGACCGGGCGGCCGAACTCGGCCTCAAAGGCGCCAGCTTCCCGTGGCGGACGATCCGCGGTCAGGAGTGTTCGGCCTATTGGCCGGCCGGCACGGCGGCGTTTCACATCAACGCCGACATCGCGATGGCCTTCGAGCGCTACCGCGTCGTCACCGACGACCACACCCTCGAAGAAGAGGTCGGCATCACGGTGCTGATCGAGACCGCGCGGCTGTGGATGTCGCTGGGGCACCACGATCGCCACGGTGTCTGGCACATCGAGGGGATCACCGGGCCCGACGAATACACCGCGATCGTCCGCGACAACGTGTTCACGAACCTGATGGCCGCGCACAACCTGATCACCGCCGCCGAGGCCTGCAACCGCCACCCGGAGTCGGCCCTCGCGATGGGCGTCACCTCCGAGGAGACGTCCGCGTGGCGTGACGCCGCCGACGCCGTCAACATCCCGTACGACGAGGAACTCGGCGTGCACCAGCAGTGCGAAGGCTTCACCAAGTTCGCGGAGTGGGATTTCGAGAAGAACAACAAATATCCGCTGCTGTTGCACGAGGCCTACGTCCGCCTGTACCCGACGCAGGTGATCAAGCAGGCCGACCTGGTGCTGGCGATGCAGTGGCAAAGTCACGCGTTCACGCCCGAGCAGAAAGCCCGCAACGTCGACTACTACGAGCGCCGCATGGTGCGCGACTCGTCGCTGTCTGCCTGCACCCAGGCGGTGATGTGCGCCGACGTCGGGCACCTGGAGCTGGCCCACGACTATGCCTACGAGGCCGCGCTGATCGACCTGCGCGATCTGCACAGCAACACCCGTGACGGGCTGCACATGGCCTCCCTGGCCGGCGCGTGGATGGCGATCGTCAACGGCTTCGGCGGCCTGCGCGACGACGAGGGCATCCTGTCGCTGGATCCTCAACTGCCCGATGGCATTACGCGACTGCGATTCCGGCTGCGGTGGCGTGATTTCCGGGTGACCGTGGACGCCAACCACTCGGACGTCACCTACACGGTGCGCGACGGGCCCGGCGGCAAGCTGCTGATCCGCCACGCCGGCGACAACGTGGAGCTGAGCACCGAGGCGCCGAAGACCATCGCGGTGCGCAAACGCACGCCGCTGCTGCCGCCACCGCCGCAGCCGCCAGGTCGCGAGCCGATGCACCGGCGGGCGTTAGCCGCAGGGACACACCGCTAAGCCCCTACGCGGGATCAGCCGGATTGAGGATCCGCGCCACTTCGGCGCGGACGATCTCGCGTATTTCGTCGTCGGTCAGTTCGTCGAGCCCGGTCGCCGAACGCAGGATCGGCGCGAATAGCCGCCACCCGAATTGCAGCGCAAGGCCGTTGGCGACCGCGATCCGTGCACTCACGTCGTCGCCATGGACCGGTCGCACCCAGTCGATCAGGGTCGCGATGTTCGGGAACCGCTTTTGCAGCTGCGCGGCCGGATACCCGTCGAGCAGTGTGCGGGCCATGACCCGCATCTGCAGGTCAAGCGCCTGATCGACCAGGTCCGACGAAGCGCCAGAGTTCAGCAGTTCGGTCAGGCTCGTACCCAGATTTTCCAGCACCGCACCGACGAGCTGGTCCTTGGTGCCGAAATGCCGGAAGACCAGCCCGTGGTTGACCTTCGATCGAGCGGCGATGTCGCGGATCGACGTCGCGGCCGGACCGCGCTCCGCGAAGAGGTCGGTGGCGGCAGACAGGATCGCCGCGACCACCTCTTCGCGCCCGGTGGGAATCGAACCGCGGGAGGCACTTGCCGAAGCTGTAGTCATGTGTCTACACTAACGGATGTAGTCAGTTGACTACACGGCTTTCACGCAAAGGAATACAAAAATGACCGACTCCGTAACCGTCACCAAGCTGGGCAGCCGCATCGGCGCCCGCATCGATGGAGTGCGCCTCGGAGGTGGCCTGAACCCAGACACCATCGAGCAGATCCACCAGGCGTTGCTGACCCACAAGGTGATCTTCTTCCGCGATCAGGATCAGCTCGACGACGCGGGGCAGCTGGCGTTCGCCGGGCTGCTGGGCATCCCGGTCGGCCACCCGGCGACCATGATGGCCATGCCGGACGCACCGGTCATCACGCCGATCAACTCCGAATTCGGCAAGGCCAACCGATGGCACACCGATGTCACCTTTGCCGCGAACTACCCGGCGGCCTCGATCCTTCGTGCGGTGATCCTGCCCAGCTACGGCGGCTCGACGCTGTGGGCCTCGACGGTCGCGGCGTACGACGAGCTGCCCGCGCCGCTCAAGTCCCTGGTCGAGAACCTGTGGGCGGTGCACAGCAACCGCTACGACTACGTGACCGCGGAAGCCCAGGCTTTGTTGACCGACGCCGAGGCAGCCTTCCGGCAGGTGTTCGAGAAGCCGGACTTCCGCACCGAACACCCGGTGGTGCGGGTGCACCCGGAGACCGGCGAACACACCCTGCTCCTCGGCGACTTCGTGCGCAACTTCGTCGGCCTGGACGGCCACGAGTCAGCCGTGCTGCACGAATTGCTGCAACGCCGAATCACCATGCCGGAGAACACCATTCGCTGGAACTGGGCAGCCGGCGACGTCGCCATCTGGGACAACAGAGCGACCCAGCACCGGGCCGTCGACGACTACGACAACGAGCCGCGGCTGATGCGCCGCGTCACGCTGGTGGGCGATGTGCCGGTCAACGTGCACGGCGAACGCAGCCGGGTGCTGTCCGGCGCGCCGCTGGAAGCGCTGGCGAGCTGACGAGGGGTCAACTCGCGGAGCTGACCGGATCGATCGGCAGCCAACGCAGCGCACCCGGTGCATCGAGGGGTACCACCGGGTGCGCTGGCGTGATCGGCGCCAGCCGCCGGTAGGTGTCACCCTGCAGCGGCCGTTCGTCGATCTCGCCCTTGTTCGGCCACAGCGAGGCCGCCCGCTCCGCCTGCGCGGTGATGGACAGCGACGGGTTGACGCCCAGGTTCGCCGAGATCGACGCGCCGTCCACCACCAACAGCGTCGGGTAGCCGTACACCCGGTGATACGGGTCGATGACCCCGCGCTCGGGGCTGTCGCCGATCACCGCACCGCCGAGGAAGTGCGCGGTCAGCGGCATGTTGAACAACTCACCCCAGGTCCCGCCGGCCACACCGTCGATCTTCTCGGCGATGCGCCGGGTGACCTCGTTACCGACCGGGATCCAGCTCGGGTTCGGCTCGCCGTGACCCTGCTTGCTGGAGAACCAGCGGATGCCCAACTTGCCGCGCTTGGTGAAGGTGGTGATCGAGTTGTCCAGGTGCTGCATCACCAGCGCGATCATCGTGCGCTCGCTCCACTGACGCGGATTGAGCAGCCGCAGCATCTTGGCCGGGTCCTCGCCGCCGGCGTCCAGTAACTGCCTCCACCGCGGCACGTCCGTGCCCTGCGGTCCGGGGCCGTCGGTCATCAAGGTCTGCAGCAGCCCCATCGCGTTGGAGCCCTTGCCGTATCGGCACGGCTCGATGTGGGTGTCCGACGTCGGGTGGATCGACGACGTGATCGCCACCCCATGCGTCAGATCCAGGTCCGGCGAGACCTTCAATCGCCCGGCGCCCACGATCGATTCGGAGTTGGTCCGCGTCAGCACGCCCAACCGCTTCGACAGGCGAGGCAGCCGGCCCTTGTCCCGCATCTTGAACAGCAGGTGCTGGGTCCCCCAGGTGCCGGCGGCCAGGATCACGTACGACGCGGTGAATGTGCGCCGATCTCGACGCAGCCAGCTGCCGGTGCGCACGGTGCGCACCTGCCATAACCCATCGGGGCGCTGCTCGAAACTCTTCACCGTTGTCATCGGAATCACTTGTGCACCAGCAGATTCCGCCAGTCCCAGGTAGTTTTTCAGCAGCGTGTTCTTGGCGCCGTACCGGCAGCCGGTCATACAGGAGCCGCACTCCAGGCAACCGGTGCGCTCGGGCCCGACGCCGCCGAAGTACGGATCGGGCACCGTCTGGCCAGGCGCCTTGGTGCCGTCGGGGCCGAAGAACACGCCGACCGGGGTGGGCACAAAGGTGTCGCCGCAGCCCATATCGTCGGCGACCTCCTTCATGATGCGGTCCGCGTCGGTGAAGGTCGGATTCGTGACGACGCCGAGCATCCGCTTCGCCTGCTCGTAGTGCGGCATCAGCTCGGAACGCCAGTCGGTGATATGCGACCACTGCGGGTCTTTGAAGAACGGCTCCGGCGGCACGTACAGCGTGTTCGCATAGTTCAGTGAGCCACCGCCCACACCGGCGCCGGCCAGGATCAGCACATCGCGCAGCGGGTGGATGCGCTGAATCCCGAAGCAGCCCAGCCGCGGCGCCCACAGGAACTTGCGCAGATCCCACGACGTCTTCGCGAAGTCCTCGTCGGAGAAGCGGCGCCCGGCCTCCAATACGCCTACCCGGTAACCCTTTTCGGTCAGGCGCAGCGCGCTGACACTGCCGCCGAAACCCGAACCGATAATCAGGACGTCGAAATCTGGCTGCATGGAACCAGTATGGCCTTACTCGCCGGTAACAAGCCAGTGGCCCTCGAGCGCGAAGCTCAGCTGCCGACGGTCAGGCCGACCTTCTGGAATTCCTTGAGGTCGCAGTACCCGGCCTTGGCCATCGACCGGCGCAGACCGCCGACCAGGTTGAGGCTGCCGAACGGGTCATCGGACGGACCGTTGAGGATCTGCTCGAGCGGCGGGCGTTCGCCGACCGCGATCTGCAGCAGCGCACCGCGAGGCAGCGACGGGTGCGCGGCCGCAGTCGGCCAGAACCACCCGTCACCGAGCGCCTCGGCGCTTTCGGCCAGCGGCGTGCCCAGCACCACCGCGTCGGCGCCGCAGGCGATGGCCTTGGCCAGCTCGCCGGACGTGTGGATGTCACCGTCGGCCAGCACGTGCACGTAGCGGCCACCGGTCTCGTCGAGGTATTCGCGGCGCGCGGCGGCGGCGTCGGCGATCGCGGTGGCCATCGGCACGCTGATGCCCAGCACCTCGTCGCTGGTGGTCACGCCCCGGGTGGAGCCGTAGCCGACGATGACGCCGGCGGCACCGGTGCGCATCAGGTGTAGCGCGGTGCGGTGGTCGAGCACGCCGCCGGCGACCACCGGGACGTCGAGCTCGGAGATGAAGGTCTTCAGGTTCAGCGGTTCGCCGTGACTGTCCACGCGTTCAGCGGAGACGATGGTGCCCTGAATGACCAGCAGGTCGATGCCGGCCTGCAGCAGCACCGGTGTGAGCGCCTGGGCGTTTTGCGGGCTGACCCGCACCGCGGTGGTTACCCCCGCCTCGCGGATGCGGGCGACCGCGGCGCCCAGCAGGTCGGGGTTCAGCGGCGCGGCGTGCAGCTCCTGCAGCAGGCGAATCGACGCCGAGGGTTCGGGCTCTTTTTCGGCGGCCTCGAGCAGCTGCGCGATCTTGGCCCCGACGTCGGCGTGCCTGCCGATCAGCCCCTCGCCGTTGAGCACGCCCAGCCCGCCGAGCCGCCCCAGCTCGATCGCGAACTCCGGCGACACCAGGGCGTCCGTCGGGTGGGCCACCACCGGAATCTCGAACCGGTAGGCGTCCAGCTGCCAGGTCGTCGACACGTCCTGCGACGAGCGGGTGCGCCGGGACGGCACGATACTGATCTCGCTCAGTTCGAAGGTACGACGGGCGACTCTGCCCATCCCGATCTCGACCATTGCCAGCTCGCTGTTCACCGGGCGTAGTAGTTCGGCGCTTCGACCGTCATCGCGACGTCGTGCGGATGGCTTTCTTTGAGCCCGGCCGCGGTGATACGGACGAACTGCGCCTGCTGCAACACCTCGATCGTCGGCGAGCCGGTGTATCCCATGGCGGCGCGCAGGCCGCCGGTCAGCTGGTGGATCACCGACGACAGCGGGCCGCGATAAGGGACCCGGCCCTCGATGCCCTCGGGCACCAACTTGTCCTCGGAGAGCGCGTCGTCGGCAAAGTAGCGGTCCTTGGAGTACGACTTCGCCCCGGCCCGGCCCGCCATGGCGCCCAGCGACCCCATGCCGCGGTAGCTCTTGAACTGCTTGCCGTTGACGAAGATCGTGTCGCCGGGCGCCTCGGCGGTGCCGGCCAGCAACGAGCCCAGCATGGCCGTCGACGCACCGGCCGCCAGCGCCTTGGCGATGTCGCCGGAGTACTGCAATCCCCCGTCGGCGATCACCGGCACGCCCGCGGGTGCACACACCGCGACGGCCTCCAGAATCGCCGTGATCTGAGGTGCGCCGACACCGGCGACGACCCGGGTCGTGCAGATCGACCCCGGGCCCACCCCGACCTTGACCGCGTCGGCCCCGGCGTCGACCAGGGCCGCGGCGGCCGATCGGGTGGCGACGTTGCCGCCGATCACCTCGACGCGGTCGCCGACCTCGGCTTTGAGTTTGCCGACCATGTCGAGGACCAGCCGGTTGTGCGCGTGCGCGGTGTCCACGATCAGCACGTCGGCCCCGGCGTCGACCAGCATCATCGCGCGCACCCAGGCGTCGCCGCCGACGCCGACGGCCGCGCCGACCAGCAGCCGGCCGTCGCTGTCCTTGGTGGCCAGTGGGTGTTGCTCGGTCTTGACGAAGTCTTTGACGGTGATCAGCCCGGTCAGCCGGCCGTGGCCGTCGATGATGGGGAGTTTCTCGATCTTGTTGCGGCGCAGCAGTCCCAGCGCGGCGTCGGCGGACACACCCTCGCGGGCGGTGATCAGAGGGGCTTTGGTCATCACCTCGGCGACCTGCCGGGTCTGGTCGACCTCGAAGCGCAGATCGCGGTTGGTGATGATGCCGACCAGCGCCCCGGCCTCGTCGACCACCGGCAATCCGGAAATCCTGAACCGGGCGCACAGCGCTTCAACCTGGGCCAACGTGTTGTCCGGGCGGCAGGTGACCGGGTCGGTGACCATTCCCGCCTCGGAGCGCTTCACCATCTCCACCTGCCCGGCCTGTTCGGCGACCGGCAGGTTGCGGTGCAGCACTCCCATGCCGCCCGCGCGGGCCATCGCGATCGCCATCCGCGACTCGGTGACGGTGTCCATCGCCGAGCTGACCAGTGGCACTTTGAGCCGGATCTTCTTGGTGAGCTGGCTGGAGGTGTCCGCGGTCGCGGGCACCACGTCGGACGCCGCCGGCAGCAGCAGCACGTCGTCGAATGTCAGCCCCAGCATGGCCACCTTGTGCGGGTCGTCGCCCCCGGTCGGCACCGGATCGTCGACCAGGCCGGAGACGGGCGCGTTGCGCATGTAGGGGCTGCCGACCAGGTCGGAGCTTTCTTCTAAGTGGGACGTGCCACGCGACATCGGTGAAGCCCTCCATACGAATGCTTGGAGTGAGAAGCCCATCCTATCGGCTCGCCGAATGCGCACGCCCGCTTGCTTGTGGCGCGCCGCGTTCCCGCGCGGCGCGGCACTTCTCTGCTGGCGTTATCACGACCCGCTTGCGTAGGCTATGGGCGTGCGTGATCACCTCCCGCCGGGTTTGCCGCCCGACCCCTTTGCCGACGACCCATGCGATCCGTCGGCCGCGCTGGAAGCTGTCGAGCCGGGACAACCCCTGGATCAACAGGAGCGGATGGCAGTCGAGGCCGACCTGGCCGATCTTGCCGTCTACGAAGCTCTGTTGGCGCACAAGGGAATTCGCGGACTTGTGGTGTGTTGCGACGAGTGCCAGCAGGACCACTATCACGACTGGGACATGCTGCGGGCAAATCTGCTGCAACTGCTGATCGACGGCACCGTCCGCCCGCACGAGCCTGCCTACGATCCCGAGCCGGACGCCTATGTCACGTGGGATTACTGCCGGGGATACGCCGATGCCTCGCTCAACGAGGCGACCTCAGACGCCGACGGATTTCACTGGCGTCACTGACCCGGTGCGGTCGGCGGCGGTGGCTGGCCGTGATGGTGGTGCTTGGTCGGTGACGGAGTAGGCGCGGCTGCCGGTGGGCTGGCCGGCGCGGGTGTGGCCGCTTTCGGAGGCAACGCGGACGGAGCGGGTGGCGCCGCCGGCGGTGAGGCGACCGGCGCCGAAGGCGTAGCGACCGGAGCCGGCAGCGTCGCGTTCGGGTTGCGCGACTGAACCTTGGTGTGCAGCAGGTTCACCTCGTCCATCAGGTCGTTGCGGCCGGTGCTTGCGTCCATGGACTGCAGCGAGCTGCTGACTTCGTTGAGCTGATTCTGCGCCTGGCTCCACTGGCCCTGGTCGATCAATTCCTGCACCTTGGCCAAATCGGCCTTGGCGGACAACATGATCTGGTTCTGGTTGACCCGCGGCTCGTCGAAGAACATCGCGTGCAGGCCGTACAGCGTCCCGCCCGGACGCGCCTCCACCACCATGGCCCCAAACCCGCTGAGCACCAACAGCGTTGCTGCCACCGATCCGACCATCGCCAGGCCGCGACGGCCGTGGCGGCGCTCCTCGAGTCCGGCGCGCAGCGCGGCGACGGCTTCTTCCGGGGACACCAGTGCGCTGGCCGGTGGCCAGCGCAAGTCGTCGCGCCAGTCGGCGAGCAGGCCGGCCAGCATGTCCTCGCTGGGGTCGTCGACGTCGATTGGCTCGCGTTGACCCAGCGCGTCGAGCAGCAGATCGGTGCGGGCGAACTCGTCCAGAGCGGGCCCGTCGGGGAGCGTGAAGTCAGGCATAGTCACCCGCCGCGACGATCTCGGACTTCAGCCGTGACAAGGCACGGTGCTGGGCAACCCGAACAGCTCCGGCGGTTGCGCCGACGGCGGCGGCGGTCTCCTCGGCCGACAGGCCGACCACCACGCGCAGGATCAGGATCTCGCGCTGCTTGGCGGGCAGGATCTCGAGCAGTTCGCTCATGCGGCTGGCCGAATCGGATTGGATGGCCCGTTGCTCCGGGCCGGCGTCGGTCGACCAGCGCTCGGGCACCGACTCGGCCGGGAAGGCAAGGTCGCGACCGGCGGCCCGATGGGCGTCGGCCACCTTGTGCGCCGCGATGCCGTACAGGAACGCCATAAAGGGACGACCGCGATCCTTGTAGCGCGGCAGCGCCGTCAGAGTCGCCAAGCACACCTCCTGAGCCACGTCGTCGGCCGACAAGCCACCCCGATCGACTGTGCCGACACGCGCTCGGCAATATCGCACGACAATCGGACGGATGGTTTCCAGCACCTCCCGTAGTGCGTTTCGGTCTCCCGCTACGGCCTCAGCAACCACAGCGTCGAGACGTTCCGCTTGAATTGTCATCGACTGCGGTATCTCCAACGTTACGAACCGGGCACATCACGGGCTAACTCACGCAATGACAATAACGGCCAGAGGCCGTTTCAAGCGTTACGCCACGTTCCCCCGGCGCGCCGCACCTGGCCTGCGGAGATATCGCGAAGTTCGGACAACTTCCGTGCTGAAAACGTGACGCTAGTGATATCGATCAGCAAGCAGGACAGCGCCCAACGAAGCGGAATCAGCCCGTGGCGGTCGGTGGCGTCCAGGGCGGCCTCGGCGACTGTCCGGGCGCGGTCAACCTGACCCGCACTGCACAGCGCGGCGGCGAGCACCACCTCGCTCTTGACGCCGTGGCGCGCCGAGGCGACACCCATCGCCGTGGCCAGCTGCACCGCCTCGGTGGCATGACGGACAGCCGTGGGACCGTCTCCGGTGGCCATGGCCAATTCCGCGCCGACCCACCGACGGCGCACCGGGAGCCGGTCCGGGACCGGCTCCGCGTCTGCCCGCACCAGCTCCGCGTCCGCCCGGGCCAGCAAGGTCGACGCCGCGGCGAAGCGGCCGACCCCCAGCGCGTCGGCCGCCAGCCCGATCAGCGCATCGGCACGGGCCTCGGGGTCGGCGCCGGCCAGCGCCAGGGCACGACCGTCCCAGCGCCGGGCCAGCGCGTGCCAGCCGAGTTGGCGCAGGAACGATCCGTGAGTGCTGTGGGCCAGTGAGAGCAACCGGCCGGCTCGCGCACCGCGGCGCAGCTCGGCCAGGTCACGGTAGGCGCTGCCGTAACGGCCCTGCCCGCCCGCGGCAACGGCTCGCAGCCATAACTGGTTCCGGGTCGTCGCGCCCGGTAGCGGCCAACTTTCGGGTTGGTTTCCGAACGCGGCGGCGGCCAGCGTCCGCTCAATCTCAAAAGTGTGACGAGTTTCAATCACACTGATAGTAGTAAACAGTTCGTAGTGTCCGTGTTACTGAAATGTTAATCACCACTGGCCCTGCACAAAATGGCCCCCTCGACCCCGTACGTCCTGAGCTGGGAAATCTCAGTTTGGTCAAGTGCCTGGTAGCACCCTTCTCGTACGCGAAATGCGTAGCAGATGAACGCGGAGTTAATTCTCTTCCGGCCGGTACATACTTTGTCGGTCTAAACGCCTATTGACTGAAATTCACCGTCGCACTTAAGTTCTAGCAATGACGGGTAGTCATCGGTGACGTCACCCCAAATCGGATGCACACTCACTACGCAAACCTTAGGGCGCGCCGTGCAGAGAGGGAACTAGCCATGCCACAACCTGAGCAGCTACCTGGTCCCAACGCCGACATCTGGAACTGGCAGTTGCAAGGACTGTGCCGCGGCGTCGACTCATCGATGTTCTTTCACCCAGACGGCGAACGTGGCCGCGCCCGCATGCAGCGTGAACAGCGCGCCAAAGAGATGTGCCGGCGTTGCCCGGTGATCGAGGCGTGCCGTTCCCATGCGCTCGAAGTCGGTGAGCCCTACGGAGTTTGGGGCGGACTGTCTGAATCCGAGCGCGACCTGCTGCTCAAGGGTGACATCGGCCGCGCCCGCGGCATCCGTCGTTCCGCCTAGGTGGTCGCGGCGGTTGCCGTACCCCACCAATTGGCGATGAACGGTTCCATGTTGTCCAGGTTTTCGAGCGACAACACCTAACGTTTGTTCCGGCGACGCCGACCGCGACGCCGAGTTACTGCGGGTCGAACAGCACCGGCACCGAGGTCGGCGACCGGAACACCTGTCCGCGGATGTGCGGGTCATCGCCGTCGGGGTCCAGCCGCAGATTGGGCAACCGGTCCAGCAGAAGGTTTATGGCCGTGCGCATTTCGAGGCGAGCCAGGTGCATGCCGAGGCACACGTGGACGCCGTGCCCCCAACCGAGATTCGCCCTAGCCTCCCGGTGGATGTCGAACGTATTCGGATCGGGATAGCGATCCTCTTGCCGGTTGGCCGAACCCAGCATCGGCATCACCGTGGCGCCGGCCGGAATTGCCACTCCACCGAGTTCGGTGTCGCGGGTCGCCACCCGGGTGATCGTCAGCAGCGGCGGCTCCCAGCGCACGCCCTCCTCGATGGCCTGCGGAAGCAGCGACCGATCGGCCCGGATAGCCGCCAATTGCGCCGGGTCCGACAACAGCGCCAACAGCAGGCTGCCCAGCGACCGGTAGGTCGTCTCCACGCCGGCGGGCAGCAGCAGCCGCAGGAACGAGAAGATCTCCTCGTCCGCGAGCTTCTGCCCGTCGATCTCGGCCGCACCGAGCGCACTGATCAGATCGTCCTTCGGCTCGGCGCGGCGAGCCTCGAGGATCGGGGCGAAGTATTCGCACAGCGCGGCCGAGGCCGCAAGCCCGCGTTCGGGGTTCATCAACCAGCTCAGCAGCGAGATCGACCAGCGCTGGAACTGCGGGTAGTCCTCCTGCGGCAGGCCCAGCAGGCCCGCAATGATCTGGCTCGGGTAGTCGAAGGTGAACTCCTTCACCAGGTCCGCCTTGCCATTGGGCGCGAACTTGTCGATCAGGCTGTTCGCCACCCGTCCGACCAACTCGTCCTGCCAGCGCGCCAACGACTTCTGCGTGAACGCCTTCGATACCAGCGAACGCAAGCGGCCGTGGATGGGCTCGTCCATGCCGAGCATCACGCCTTCACCGAGGACCGGGCCGAACGCAGCGATGACGGCCGCCGACGAGAACGTCTCGTTGTCGCGCAGCATCTGCTGGACATCCTCGTGCCGGTACACGATGAACATCGGCAGCGATTCCTCGTGCGGAAGCGCTCCGGAGGTCTCGAGGCGCTGCACCGGTTCTTCGTGACGCAGCCGGGCCAGCTCGGTGTACGGATCACGCACGTCGCCGGAGATCGCGTCGTCGAAGGCGCCGAAATCCTCCAGGTCGTCGAAAAGCTGTTCCATGTCTAACCCCTTACTCCCCGTCAGTTCCCTTGCGGCGCTTGGCCGCCAGCGATGCTAAGCGTTGCAATACCGGCTGTGGCAGAATCCGCGCGACCAACACCATCGCCCGTTGGTTAAGTGTCAGCGGCCACGCCCCGTCGCGCATCGATCCCTGCTTGGGTATGCCCAAGATAATCCGGGACATGTGATGCATCCCGATGGCCGGAAGAATTCGGTTGGACACCAACAACATCGACGCATCCGGCCCCACACCTCGACGCCGGAACGAGCCGGTGTCGTCCAGGGCCTTGAGCAATCCCCCGGTGAACCGTTCGGCTGGCCGAGCCAACTTCATCGCGGCCCGGCCGCGGCTGTTCATGGTGTTGTGCAGCCGGGCGTACGGGCCGGCGAAATCGCGATCGTCGGTGGTACCGGCGTCGGTGATGATCTCGGTGTCGTACATGCCCGCGACCAACACGGTGACGCCGAGACCGAACGGCGCGATCTCGCACGCCATCGACTCGCCCCAGCGCTCCAACGCGCCTTTTGCCGCCGAGTACGGCGCGGTCGCCGGCTGACCGCGCACCCCGGCGGCGCTGGACACCAGCACGATGCGCCCCTCGCCCGCGGCCCGCATCGCGGGCAGCAGCGCCTGGGTGAGTACGACCGGCCCCAACACGCTGGTGGTGTACATGTTCTGCCACAGGGTCATGTCGGTCTCCTCCACCATGCCGGCGGCGGAGATTCCAGCGTTGTGCACCAGTGCGTAGGGCGCGCCCACGGCGTCTTCAATTGCCTTGGCGGCGGCGGTGATTGACGCCGAGTCCAACAGGTCGAGTTGAACACCGACCAACCGGCCGTCGTCCTCAGCGGAGCCGGCCGCCGCACGCAGCAGCGGCATCGCCTTATCGGGAGTGCGCATGGCCGCGACCACCCGCCACCCCTCGCGGTAGAGCCGAACCGCCGAGGCGAAGCCGAGGCCGCGGGACGCGCCGGTGATGACAACGCTGCGGGGCTCACCCATGCGGGCTCGGGGTTGCGCAGGCGCCTACACCCTCCGGAGGCGGCTCGACATGCGGCCGTCCGTTGGGTTCACCGCTCGCCCAGGTCGACCAGATGCCGACGGAATACGGCCCCTGGGCGCCCGCCTTCTCGTAAAACCCTTGCGGGTCATAGACTTTGGCCTCCGGATAGGGCCACGGGCAGGCAACGGAGGTCGCCGCGTGGCTCATTTTGATCGCCCAGAACCACGCGCCGTAGGCGAAGTACGACACGTTCATGATGGCGAACATCACCAGGAAGGTGCCCAGCACCGGCCGCCTCGGGATGATCCTGGCTTTCGCTGTCAGCTTCTCCGCGACCGATTTACCGGTGTCGTCGCGATAGCAGAGTATCGCCGCCGGGATCATCACGAAGGTCACCGAGAGCGACTCCCAGATCAGCGGGAACTGAAAGGTGCTGCCGGTGAACACCGAACCCCACGGAATCACCTGCGAGTAGATGTACATGCCGGCGTGCACAAGCTGGATCTCCAGCCACGCGTCAAAGATAAACCCGATTACCAGCGTTAGCAGACCCAGGCTCCACAACGGGTGTCGCGAGACGAACGCCTGCGGCCCGCGCCTGGCCTGCAGCTTGCGCAGGATCGCGATCGCCGGGAAGTAAGGGCCGAAATAGAAAGTGACGTAGCCGAATACGACGAACGGCTCCACGGTTGGTGACAGCGACACCAGCGGCCACGACTCCGGCCAGTGGATGAGATCGGGGTTGTAGACGGCGAATGGGGACCAGTTCATGATCGGGTCCTGCCACACGATCAGGGTGGTGCACAGGAACATCAGCATCACCGGGCTGCCCGGATTGCGTCGCCAGCCCCGGATGAACACCACCAGCAGCACCAGCAGCATGATGATGGTCGAGATGTGCAGGAACGTGATGTAGTCCAGCCCAAAGAGGAATTTCACCGGGCGCGGCCGGCCCTGGACATTGGGGTTGGCGACCCGCGGGTCGAGGGCGACACGGCAGTTCGCGATGAAGAAGACGGTGAAGGCCGCCAGGGCGGCCCCGGCGACCCAGCCGCCCCAGCCGCGCTTTGCGCTGCGCGGCGCGGATTCCGGAGTGCTGTCGTGGGTTACCGGTAGCGATTGGTCGGTACTCATGGTGTGTGCCTCACTCGCCGAATCGATCGACCAGGTGGGAGTTGATGCCGTCGGCATCCAGAGTTCGGGCCACCAAGTAACCCGCGCCCATCCACGCGCGGCGGGTCCATTTGCCGAAGGACACCCGGGTACCGGGGGCGCCGGAAGCGGCGGGCAACATTTTGACCCGCTCCAGCGCCTCTTTGACGCCGCGCGGGCTAAGTGGATGGGAGTCGGTGAATGCCCGCACAAGTGTGGCGGCGACGTCGCGGTTGACGACGGTCACGCAAAATTCGGGGCGACTGCCGTTGTACTTCTTCGCGTAGGTGTCGAGGAAGTCCTGCCCGATCTGATTCGCTTCGTCGTACTGGTCGACACCGGTCCAGCCCATGAACGCGTTCCACATGATGGGGTTAACCCATGCGTTCTGCCATGCGGTGGTGGTGAAGCGGGGCGGGTCCCAGCCGAGGGACTGGAGCGCCGGGTTGATGAAGACGATGCCGAATCCGAATCCCAGGTGGACAATCGCCTCGGCCTTTGCCTCGTGCAGCGTATGCACTGCAGCGTTGATGTCCTGAGCCGTCTGGGCGATGGCAACTTCCGCCACGATCCGAATGTTCTTGCGCCGACAGGCACTTCGCAGGTTCTTCAGGTAGCTCTCACCGATGAGGCTCTGTTCGACCAGCACACCGATCTCGGCGAGTTCTCGTTTGGCGATCAGATCGGCCAGGAAGATCGGCTCATCGGTCATGGATCCCTGGGGGAATGCGAAGGTCCACTCCCCCAACCAGTCGTCGGTCCCGGTCACGCTGATCGCCGGAACCTTGAAACGCTCCTCGATCGCTTCACGCAACGGAACGCAGTTATCGGTGATGTTCGGACCGAACACCACGAGGCAGCCCTCGTCGACCAGTTCTGCGTACGCGTCGATCACCGCCTTGACCGAACCCTTGGGCAGACCCTCCACTTCGCGATAGACCATCTGCACGGGACGGTCCATTAGGCCCTGCGCGACCGCCTCTTCGAAAATGAGGTCGAAAGTCTGGGTGAAAGAGGCGAACAGATCTTCGGGAAAGCCGGGCGGCAACCTGAAGTCCATCAGGTAGCCGACCTTGATCGGCTCGGCGGTGCTTTCGTAGGACATCTGACCTCCAAGGGAAACGCGAGTTAGCCGCAGTGGCCCGCCGGTCGACCTAATATTTGTTCAGACCCTAGCTCGGGGTGCTTTGCGGCGTCAATCATCGGGCCCCGTCCAGCTCGGGCAGGTAGACGTCGATCATCTCGTTGAGGCTGCGCCCCACCGCGCCGTCGTCGGTGAGGGGTCCGGTGATCGCGGCCCTGGCCGCCTCGCGCATGCTCAGGCCCTCGACGATGAGCCTGCCCGCGGCGATCAGCACGCGGGTGGAGGCGACCTCACGCAGCCCGCCGGTTTCCAGGCGACGGATCGCGTGGGCGAGCCGGACCAGTTCGGCCGCCGTGGCCGGATTCACGCCGGCTTCGTAGACGACGATCTTCTCTTCGACTTCGGTTGCCGGAAAGCCGAATTCGATGGCGACCATGCGCTGGCGCGTCGAGTCCTTGAGGTCCTTCAGCACGCTTTGGTAGCCGGGGTTGTACGACACCACTAGGCCGAATCCCGGGGCCGCGTCCAGCGTCACTCCGAGCCGTTCGATCGGCAGCTGCCGCCGATGGTCTGCCAGAGGATGCAGCACCACCGTCGTGTCCTGGCGCGCCTCCACCACCTCGTCGAGATAGCAGATCGCGCCCTCCCGGACCGCCCGGGTGAGCGGGCCGTCGACCCACACCGTCTCGCTGCCGCGCAGCAGATACCGGCCGACCAGGTCCGCGGTGGTGAGGTCGTCGTGGCAGGCGACGGTGATCAGCGGTCGGCCCAGATCGTGGGCCATCGCCTCGACGAAGCGCGTCTTGCCGCAGCCGGTCGGTCCCTTGAGCAGCAGGGAAAGGCCCTGCCGATGGGCCGCCTTGAAGACGGCCTCCTCGTTACCCACTGCTTGGTAGAAGGGACGGGCTGTTTCCGCTACCGGGATCGCGCCGTTCTGCTCAGCGAGCATGGGCTCGTCGGCCATCGCTACCCTTCTCTTCCCCCGCGGCACTGCGGTCAGTGGAGCCTAACCGGAACAGATATTTGTTTCAAGCGTCCGGCGAGGTCCGCGGCGGCGTCAGGACACCCGTCTTCGCACCTCAGCCGAGCGGAGCGCGGAACGGAACAACGGCCCGATCACGCCAGCGAGTTGGTCCGGGTGTGCCACGGTCGCGTGTGCTGTGCTGCCGAAAACTCGGCGCAGCGACTCCAAGTCGGTGCCCGCGCCGACGGTCAGGCACACACATCCCGTCCCCCGGCGCCGGGCCTCGGTCAACGCGCGGCGGGCATCGGCGGCGCCGTAGGCGCGCTCGTAGCCGTGGTCGTAGGCCAGCCCGTCGGACAGCACCACCATCAACCGTCGTGAGGTACCGCCATGTGTCTCCAATACCGCCGAGCCATGGCGGATCGCCGCACCCAGCCGCGAGTAGGCGCCGGGCTCCAAGCTGTTGAGCCGCCGGATGAAGCGGGCGTTCACGTGGTCGTCGAACCGCTTGATCGGCAACATGTTCACCGCGGCGCGGCCCTGCGAGTAATACGCGTAGAGCGCCACCCGGTCCCCCAAATCGTGCAGGGCAACCGTCAGGTCGGCGACCACCGCACGCTGTTGCTCGTGGACGGTGCGCCCCAGGGTGCCGGGCTCCGCCGCCGAACCCGAGACGTCCAACAACAGCAGCACCGACAGATCGCGCCTGCGCCGGAGGCTGTCGATGTACACCGCCTCGTCCGGTACGGACCCGGCCAGCCTCTCGACGTGGGCTTCCACGGCGGCGTCGATATCGATGTCGTCGCCCTGGGACTGGCGGTGGCGACGATGCAGCGCCATCCCGAGCCGCGCCAGCGGCCGCCGCAGGCCGATGGCATCGTCGATCCCCTGGGTGGCTGTTTGCTTGATCGTCGGCTCGACCTCACGCACGGTGCACCAATGCGGCCGATAGGCCCTGCGGCGGACGTCCCATTCCGGATAGACAAAGCCGTCGACTGCCGGGGCGTCGACCTCCTCGCTGGATGCGGAGGCCAGCGATCGCACGGCCCCCGCGCCGCGACGCGACGAATTGGTTCGGTGTGTTGGGCTGTCGGCGCCGGGCGGCCCGCCTCCACTACCGGTCTTGCGGGCCGACGACAGCATCTTCTTCAGCCATTTGCCGATGAAACCGCCACCACCGACGGGGCTGGTGAACAGGTCGGGGTCGTCGCTGTCGTCAACCTCGCCGTCGTCCAGTTCTTCCAATTCCCGTGCACGTCGACTGCGGGGAATGTGGGCGGACTGCTCCTGGTCTGCGTGTCGAGCGGCCTGGGCAATTGCGGCCAGGATCTTGCCGGCACGGATGACGCCGAATTCGGGCGGCGGCTCGTCGATCGCCGAGGGTCCGGAGGCCAGGCGCAACGACGCGGCGGGCGAGTCAGTGCGGGCGGCGATGTCGGGATCGGCCACCGTGGCCAGGACGCTCGGCAGCACATCGGCGTTGCTGACCAGTGCGCGATGCCCCTCGACGGCCAGATAACGCCGCGCCACCCGGGGATGACGGCCGAGGCGACGCACGATGTCGGGGTCCAGGCTGCCCGCCGCGACCAAAGATGCTTGCACGGCAACGGCTTTCAGGCTGATGCGCGCCGGATCGACGAATATCGTCTGACCATCGGTCCACACCGGCGCATCCGGTTGCTGCGCGGCGACGGCCGTGGGGCGTCCGGCGAGCGCGGACGCCAGCATGCCAAGGGCCGCTAGCCGATCAGCCGGTGCGCCGTTCGCCACGCGCGACCTCCGGGAACCATGGTTGACCAAATATCTGTTCCATCGTAGAGTCCAGGTTCGATCGCCGTCAACGAGATGAGAACGTGGACACCGAATTACGCGAGCAGATCCAGCGGCTCACCGACCGGGCTGAGATCTATGACTGCATGCAGCGATACGCGCGCGGCATAGATCGCGCCGACCGCGTGCTGCTGCGGTCGGCCTATCACGACGGCGCCGTCGACGATCACGTCGGATTCGTCGGTGTGGTCGACGATTTCATCGACTGGGCACTCGCCTACCACAGCACCCAGACCCGTCATCAGCATTACCTGCTCAACCACAGCGTGGACATCGACGGCGACGTGGCCCACGCCGAGACCTACTACTTGTTTGTCGGAACCGATCGCGAACCGGCCAACCACATGACGATTTCGGGTGGCCGCTACGTGGACCGCCTCGAGCGGCGTGACGGCCGCTGGGCAATCGCCGATCGCGTATGCGTCGTGGAATTCATCACCGAGGCCGACTCACAGCTCACCGAGGAGATCATCGCGATGCAGGCCGGGATGCGGACCACCCAGCGCGACGCGACGGACCCGTCCTACGACCGACCGTTGATCGCGAAGCGCTAGATATACGTGCGCAAATGGGCCTGCGCGCTCGGGTGAAAGTCCTTCAGCAACAATGATTTCTCCCCGGATACGTCCCCCCCGTGATACATCCCGGGAACGGTGACGAGCGTGCACGGCACCCCGCTCGCCTTCAGCCTCTCGGCGTAGTCGACATCCTCGTCGTAGAACAAGTCCAGCTCGCCGACCCCGATCCACGCCGGGGGCAGGCCGGTCAGATCGTCCCGGCGAGCCGGTGCCGAGTACTGCGGCGCATCCGATCTCCGGGGCGCGTGGCCCAGGTAAGACGTCCAGCCGAACCGGTTGGATGAGGGCGTCCACATGAACCGGCCGCGTCCGGCGTGGTCCTCACGCAGCACCGTCCGGTCATCGAGCATCGGATAGACGAGGACCTGCGCCCGCAACGGAATTCCCTCATCGTGGCTGCGCTGGGCGACGGCAGCGGACAGGCCACCGCCGGCACTGGCCCCCATGACCGCAATGCGATCCGGGTCGATGCCCAACTCGTCGGCGTTGGCGCGCATCCACCGCAGGGTGGCCATGCAGTCGTCGAGCGCGGCCGGGAACGGATATTCGGGCGCCAACCGGTAATCCGGTGAGACGGTGACGACGCCGAGATCCCTTGCTAGTCGGGCTGTTCCGGACTGCTCCATTTGCGGTGTACCAATGATAAAGCCCCCGCCGTGAATCCACAGCACACCGGCTCGCGGCCCCTGGCCCTCGGTCGGCGTGGTGATGAGCACCCGAACGACGGGCTCCCCGACGCGGCGCTCGGTCACCGTGACGCCGCGTCCTGCCGGCGTGCGAACCCGCCCGGCCAGGCGGAAGAGCGGAAGTTGCCAAGCGCGCCACGTAGTGGGGAAGAACGGCATCAGCGGACTGCGAAGATCGGGCGCCACGGCAGCCATGGCATCCCGTGCGGCCGCATAACGTCGCACGCCCGCCACGGCCACTCCCAGAGCGGCAACCGCCGCGACTCGCTTCACGCGGGCAGCTTAACCCTGGAATCAGGCAGCAGACGGAGCCAACCCACCCGCGGCGGCTCTTATGGTCAACTTTGCAGACCATCCGCCTGCTGGACTTCCGCGGGCAGAAATCTCCACATCACAAGGGAACTCAAGCGATCAGTCTCACCGCCCTGCCCGGAGCAGGGATTCGAGACGCGCGGTGCGAGACAAGATACGAGACAGTTCCAGCTGCGCGAACAGTGCCAGGGAGCGGGCAGATTCGGCATGTCTCGCTTTCTAGGAATGAGACGAAGGTTCGATTCGGGGGTCATCCGTTGACTGCGTTGCGTCCGCGAAAGTGGACGCGGCGACTAGAGGAAGTCGCGGCCGCTTGGGGCGTTCCCTTCGCCCGCCTCGGCTGGGATTCGGCCGTGTGGATTCAAGGGTGGCTCTCGCAGTACCTGTATCGCCAGGGTCTCCCGGGGGTCCAACGCGCCTGCCAATCTGGTTAAGATGGCAAACGACCAATTCACATCGCACACAGGCCTTTTCGATCTAAGTGGAAAGTGCGCGCTGGTCACTGGTGGCACCAGGGGCATCGGGCTGATGATAGCGCGCGGCCTTCTGCAGGCAGGCGCCCGCGTCGTCATCAGCTCACGCAGTACGGACGCGTGCGCGGAGGCGCAGCAGCAGCTGTCGAAATTCGGTGAGGTCCAGGCGATCCCCGCCGACCTGTCCAGGCACGACGAGTGTCAGCGCCTCGCCAACCTCGTGACGTTGAACTCGGAACGCTTGAACATTCTGGTTAACAATGCGGGAGCGATGTGGCGCGAGCCGCTGGCGACGTTCCCAGAGGAGGCCTGGGACACCGTGATCGACCTCAACCTCAAGTCGCCGTTTTGGCTGGTGCAGGCGCTGCTGCCCGCACTCCGCAGAGCGGGTACAGCCGATGATCCCGCGCGGATCATTAACATCGGCAGCATCGCCGCTATCCACGTCGCCCAGTCGCCCAACTACTCGTACGCCAGCAGCAAAGCGGCACTCCATCAACTCACCAGAGTGCTTGCCAGAGAATTGGGCCCTCAGCACGTCACGGTGAACGCGGTAGCGCCGGGAGTGTTCCCGTCGCAGATGATGGCATCCACGCTCGATGCGATGCGCGACGCGATCACCGAGTCGGCCCCTCTGCGCCGGCTCGGCCGCGACGACGACATGGCGGGTATCGCCGTGTTCCTGGCCAGCCGGGCTGGTTCCTACCTCACGGGCGCCATCGTCCCGGTCGACGGCGGCATCGCCACGACCGCATCGGGTACTTAGCATCGGTGCGGAGCTTCACCACTCACCAGCCGGTGACCCAGGCTGCTGATGGGGGACACCGGCGAGGTCAGGCAACGCTGGTCGTCGGGGTACCAGCAGTACCTCCCCTTTGCCAGCGCGACGCGCCTACGGTGAGGGGATGGCAACGATGGATCTACGCACCGAGATCCGGGACTTTCTCAGCTCGCGTCGCGCCCGCATCGCCCCTGAGCAGGCGGGCCTGACCGCCTACGGCCGCAACCGTCGGGTCAAAGGTCTGCGTCGTGAAGAGGTAGCGCTACTGGCAGGGGTATCGGTCGACTACTACGTGCGCATGGAGCGCGGCAGCCTCGCTGGCGCCTCCGACGGCGTGCTCGAGGCGTTGGCCTCTGCCCTACAACTCGACGAAGCGGAGCGCGATCACCTGTTTCATCTCGCACGCCAATCCGGGGCGCCCAGCAATCCACGCCGGCACAAGCCGGCGGCCGTAACGGTGCGCTCGACACTGCTGCAGGTGCTCGACGCCATCTCCGATGCGCCGGCCTGGATCTGTAACGGACGTTATGACGTGCTCGCCATGAATCAGCTCGCCCGCGCGCTGTTCTCACCGGTGCTGGCCGACCCGCGACGGCCCGCGAACACAGCGCGGTTCGTCTATCTAGCTCCCGAGGCGGCCAAAGATTTCTTTGTCGACTACGACCGAATCGCCAGTGACGTGGCCGCAAAGCTACGCATGGAAGCGGGCCGCAACCCGCACGACGAAAAGCTCATCGCCCTAGTCGGCGAATTGTCAACGTGCAGTGACCTATTCCGGCAGCGATGGGCATCTCAGGACGTGCGGCTGCACCGGTCCGGCCGCAAGCGGGTGCACCATCCGGTCGTGGGCCAACTCGAACTCGACGTCGAGTCCCTGGAACTGCCCGACGAACCCAATCTGCTCCTCAACGTCTACACCGCTGCCGCGGGCACGCCGACCGCCGACGGCTTAGCGCTACTAGCGTCGTGGGCGGCGACCCAACAGATGCCGGCGACCGAACTCCAAACACCCGACGGGTAGTCCGGGCTGGATCAACATTTCGTCGAGACGAGACATGAGCCGCCCAATTTCTCTAGATTCGAGACACCACGACTTGCGGGCTGTCGGCGGTCACGAAAAGTCAACCGCTAAGCTGACCGCCGTACCCGTCGACGACTCTCGTTTGTCGTGCACCAATTCACGGGGTTCGGTCAACGGACTTACGAGACGTTGTGACCTCTAGAGCCTCTACGTGGGGAGTTTCCAGCGTATTTGTCTCAGATGTGGTCACATTTGAGACATCGGAGCGATCAGTCGTCTGAGTCGGCATCCCTCTCGGCATCCGGTTCGGCGTCTGTTGGCAGACCTCTCTCTTGAGTCGTCGTTCACAGACTCAACGTCCGGCAGGACGCGCCCGGTTTTCTGATTTTTTAGGATTTCGTTGATGTCGGAATAAAATCCAGCTGTACGGTTTCCGGCCGGCGATCGTTGTTCAGCAAAGGGGAGCTCGAGCGGATGGATCGCCCGAACAAGGGGATCAGCCGACGCGGTGTGTTTTCAGCGGTCGCGGGCGCCATCGCGCTCGCCGCGGTGAACCAGCCGACCCAGGCGGTGGCGATGACAGCAAAGTCGTCCCTCGGCCCGGTGGCGCTCAGGGAGCGGGCGGACCTGGCGGAGCGGGCGGTCATGGAGCGGCACGTGCACACGCTCTGGTGGCAGTCGGGGATGCAACTGGGCACGCTGCACTGGCCGTCGTCTCTGTTCGACCATTTGTTGCTGGGGCGCTGGTGTTACTGGTGGCAGGCCCACCTGCTGGACTGCGCGGTGGATGCCGCGTACCGCGCACGCACCCCCGAACGCATCGACCGGATCGGCGCCATCGCGCGCGGCATTCACACCCGCAATCTCAGCGGCTGGACCAACGGCTACTGCGACGACATGTCGTGGCTGGTGCTGGCGCTCGAACGCGCCGACAGGCTCCTCGGCGTCCGGTTCGACGATGCCGTTCCGAAGCTGCGGACCGCCCTGCTCGACGGCTGGAACCCGGCCGTCGGCGCGGTGCCCTGGAAGATCGGCAAAGATTACTACAGCACCTCCGCGATCGGTCCGGCCGGCATCGCGATGGCGCGCCTGGGCAAGCTGTCCCGCGCCGAACGACTCGCCGATTTCCTGAACACCCGGCTGCGCGACACCGAAAGCGGCCTCATCTTCGACGGCGTGCACGAACCCAGCGGGCGGGTGGACCACTCCCTGCTGACCTACTGTCAGGGCGTGGCCATTGGGCTGGAGGCCGAATTGGCGCTGCGCACAAACGATTCGAGCCATCGTGACCGCGCGGCGGCGCTGGTCGCCGGTACCGCCGACAGGCTCGCCGACGCGGGCGTGATCGCCGGGGGCGCCGGGAACGACTCCGGGCTGTTCATGGGCATCCTCGCCAGGTATCTCGCTCAGACCGCGCTGGCCCTGGGTGACACCACCGCCGCCCGGCTCGTGCACGCCTCCGCGCGGGCGGCCTGGGACAACCGCGCCGAGGTGGACGGGCTGCCGCTGTTCGGTGCGGATTGGACCCGCCCGGTCACCGCGCCGGCAGGTCTGGAAACCTTTCCCCAGCTCGCGGGCTCTTCGCTCGCGTCACCGCCGAACCAGAGCCGCGATCTCTCGATACAGCTGAGCGGGTGGATGCTGCTCGAGGCGGATCACCAGCTCACCTCCGCCGGGCACTGAGCCCGGGGCGTGACCCCGCAAACTTGAACTGCCGCAACAGAACACCCCCACGGGACGTGATGCCACGAACTACCGCGATAGCCTATGCCGTCGACTTCTCCAGGACGTGCACGCCGCACGCGGAACCGAGTCCGATGACATGGGCCAGGCCAACTTTCGCGTCCTGTATCTGGCGGTCCCCCGCCTCGCCGCGGAGGTGGTGACAGATCTCCCACACGTTAGCGATGCCGGTGGCCGCGATGGGATGGCCCTTGGACTCCAGCCCGCCCGAGACGTTCACCGGGGTCGAGCCGTCACGCCAGGTCGCACCCGAGTTGAAGAAGTCCGCGGCGCCGCCCTCTTCGCACAGCATCAAGTTGTCGTAGTGCACCAACTCGGCGGTGGCGAAGCAATCGTGCAACTCGACGAGATCGAGGTCGGCCGGTCCGATGCCCGCCTGCTCGTAGGCGATGGTGGCGGCCTTTCGGGTGAGCGTGTTGACGTTCGGCAACACCTGGCAGCCTTCTTCGTAGGGGTCGGTCGTCAGGACCGACGCCGACACCTTCACGGCTCGCCTGCGCTGCTCGAGCGACAGCGACTTCAGCGTCTCGCCACTGCACACGACGGCGGCCGCGGCACCATCGCAGTTCGCCGAGCACATCGGGCGCGTGTTCGGGTACGCGATCATGACGTCGTTCATGATCTGCTCGAGGGTGAATCGTTTTTGGTATGACGCAAGGGGATTCAGCGTGGAGTGGGCATGATTTTTCTCGCTGATCTTGGCGAACAACTCGAAGCTGGTGCCGCCGTACTTGTGGCCGTATTCGACGCCGATCTGGGCGAAGACGCCCGGCATCGTCTCGGTGCCTATCCTGCCGTCGATGCCCGCGACCGCACCGTAGCGGCCCGCCGGTGTCCAAGTGTCCGCGTCCTTCTTCTTGGCCCCACCCGCGAGGAGGCCGGCACCCGCGAGCTTCTCGACACCAACCGCCAGGCCGTAGTCCACCTCACCGGCCTTGACGGCCATGATCGCGGTGCGCAGCGCGGTGGCACCGGTCGCGCAGGCATTCGCGACGTTGTACACCGGGATGCCGGTCTGGCCGATCTGCTTCTGAAGTTGTTGGCCGATACCGGCACTCGCGTTCATCAGATTGCCCGCGGCGATCACCCCGATGTCCGCCATCGTGACGCCCGCGTCCGACAGCGCACCCATGGCGGCCTCGGCGGCCAGGTCGATCGTGTCGAGGTCGGGATGCTTGCCGAACTTGGTCATCTGGATGCCGAGGATCCAGACCTCGTCACTCGCGCTCATCAGGACTCCTTCGTTGCAGAGGCGGGTTCGAAGCCGAACCCGACCGCCTCCGTGCCCGCGGAGTCGGTGCCAATCGATTGGGTGGCAAGACGGACCTCCATGCCGTCGAAGACGTGCTGGGGATCGGGTTCGACGTTGATCAGGTTGGCGCGAACCTGGGTGCCGTCGCAGTCGACCACCGCCGCCACGAACGGCGTCGGAATCCCGGGTGCTGCGAAGGTCACGATGGTGAAGGCGCGCACCGTGCCCTCGGTCGCGATCGGGACGGTCGCGAATTCGGTGGCAAAGCAGTTGGCACATGCGTTACGTCGGTCGAAGAACCGGGCTGCGCAGTTGACGCATTCCCGCGCGACCAAGTGCGGTTGACCGTCGTTGAGCACCAGATAGTCGACCAGCGGGATCTGCCCGGACATGCGCACCTCCATCGTTGGTGTCTTCGACGGTATCGCTTGGCAGTCAGCCCTCGATAGCCTGGTACCGACGGCCGCACACCGCCAAGGAGAACTGCATGACAAACCAGCAGACCGACCAGGACGGGGCGTCGCCGGAGGGCACGGTCACCGTGACCGGAGCAGGATCCGGGACCTATACACAACAGATCACCGCCGGGCGCCACCAATTGGTCGCCGACGAGCCCAAGCCGATCGGCGACGACGCGGGGCCAACCCCCTACGATCTGCTACTGGCTGCGCTCGGCGCGTGTACCTCGATGACCGTGCGCATGTATGCCGACCGCAAAGGCTGGCCGCTGGAACGGGTTCGAGTAACGTTGCGGCACTCGCGGATTCACGCTCAGGACTGCGCCGACTGCGAGACCACCAAGGGATGGATCGACCATATCGATCGCGACCTCGAAATCGTCGGCGATCTCGATGACGATCAGCGGCAACGGCTGCGGTACATCGCCGATCGTTGCCCCGTTCATCAGACGCTGACCTCGGAGGTGCACATCACCACGTCGATGCGGTAGCACCCACCGCGGGGTCGAGGCCGAAGACCTGCACGGCGGCGGACTTACCTTTCAGCGCATGCGATCCACGGTCGATGAGCCCGGGCAGTCCGGACTCCAGGGCGTCGACCGTCTGCTGGGTGAGCAGGATTGCGTCACCGGTGGTCTTGGTGAGTTGCTCGACGCGGGCCGCGACGTTG
Organism: Mycobacterium numidiamassiliense; assembly: GCF_900157365.1. Taxonomy (GTDB): domain Bacteria; phylum Actinomycetota; class Actinomycetes; order Mycobacteriales; family Mycobacteriaceae; genus Mycobacterium; species Mycobacterium numidiamassiliense. The sequence goes on from NZ_FUEZ01000003.1 coordinate 794,951, forward strand.
ACGGTGTCGCCGATGAGGGTGAACTCGAGCTTGCCTCCCCCACCGATGGTGCCGGCGATCACCTTGCCGGTGTTGACCCCGATGCCGATCCGAAACTCGCCGAAGAACCGCTCGGCGACGAGGCGTTGAATCAACACCGCCGCGGTCACCGCCGCGTCGGCATGATCGGCGAGGTCGTTGGGCGCGCCGAACACGGCAAGAGCGCCATCGCCGAGAAACTTGTTGACATGTCCGCCGGCCTCGACGACGGCGGGCACCACGATTTCGAAGAGAGCGTTGAGCCGGGCGACGGTGTCCTCGGCGGAGTTGGATTCGGCGAACGGGGTGAAGTCGCGGATGTCGACGAACATCACGGTCACCTCGCGGCGCTCGCCGGTGAAGACATGGTCGTCCTGCTCGATCAGGCGTGCCGCCAGGCCCGGGTCGACGTAGCTGCCGAACGCGACCTGAAGTCGTTGCCGCTCAGCCAAACCCGCCTGCATCCGGTTGAACGACGCCGCCAGGGCTCCGAGGTCGTCGTCCTGGACGACCGGAAGGCGCCGGCTGTAGTCGCCGGCCGCGACACGTTCGGTGCCCTCGGCGAGATCGCGAATCGGCCGCAGCGATGGTGCGAGCGCGGCACCGACGGTCATGGGCATCCCGAAGCCCACCGCCAACGCGCACCCGATCACTGCAAAGAGCATCGGTTCCGCACGGGTCCAACGGAATACGGCCGCGGTCACCATGGCGCCGTCGACAGCGAAGAGGAACGAGCTCGCCACTAGGGCCACACCCGACCACATTGCGAAGGTCGGACGAGAGCGGGGCAGGTCATCCCCAATCGCCGTGCCACCGGCGATCGCGATTCTGGCCGGCCGCACCCCTGCTTCCGCGATGCTGTGCACACCGGTTGCCTGGACGGCCATTCCTACCAGGGCGCCCAGGACCCCGTACTGGACCAGTGGCGACCCCCTCGCGCCGGCGATTGCGCCGACAACAATCGACATCAGGGCGGTCCAGACGGCGTTGAACACCACCGCTCGGACAACCGATCCCCGGGTCCAGGCGTAGGTGGCGTCCAGTGCGCTCGCCCGATCGACCTCCCGACCGGCCGCCCACCGCTCCACCAGGCGACTGCGGCCGATACCGGGAAGCACCGTCACGTACCACGACGCCAGCGCGGCGACGGCGGCAACGGCGGCCGCCTCGACGTACCGACCGCCCCCCTGTACAGCCATGATCAGAACCGACCAGAAGAGGAAGGTCGTCAGTATCAAGGGCAGCCCGACGACGAAAACCGCCCACGAGTATCGCGCGCTGTACCGATCCCACGTCCACTGCCAGATACGGTCCATGGCGCGATGCTAAACGCCCATGGGCGCTTGAGCTGCGATTATTGGCGAAGCCGGGGTGATTTCATAACGCCGTGAACGGGTGTGGAGCGAGTCGCCGATTCCGGCGAGGTCGGTTCAGCCGATGATGTCGAAAACCGCTGCGGCGGACGTGACTGCCTTGTCGCCATTGCCCTCGTCGTGCAGGAGCATCCGGACGCCGACCTTCCCCGATCCGGACGTGTGGGCGGTACCCGCCACCCGGAATGGGCCGACCTTGCCCCGCGACATGAACATCACGTGCCAGCTCACGACCTGTATCTTCCGGGTTCCCGTCGCCTCCGCGGCGAGGTCGATCGCCGCGGTTTCAAGGACGACGTGCTGCGGGCCGATGTGCAGAGCCGCGTCCGGGGATGCCAGCTCGGCGCTCAGCGCGGGCAACGTCCAGCTGCCGTCCGGTCGTTTGGATGCACCGAAGGCTTCCCATAAGGGGGGCAGCTCCGGGGAGTCCTCGATAATCAGATCGGTCCCCGAAACATCCATCCTGTCAAGGCCTTCCGGCGGGGTCCCGATGATCGCGCCCTGGCCCTCGTTGAAAGCGATCACCCGGTCGGGGTTGTCGGCGTCGACGATCTTGCACCGGCCATAGCCCATCATCCGGCCCTGGTGCACATTGCCCGAGTCGACGATTTCGATGCGCTTGACGTCGTAGCCCGGATCGATGATCTGCACCGACGCGATCACCGGGTTCGGCACGGCCACAAGGTCGGTCTGGCATCCCTCAGGTGAGGAAATCGCCAATGGCGCCACCATGATTCCGCCCGCTTCGTTGCGCATATCCCGACGGATCGTCACCGTGTCGTCTACTTCGCCGACATTCATCGTCGAATGGCGCCGGCCGATGTAGCGGTAGCTCAGCAGGCCCGTCCACCGCCGGTACAGCTCGTCCCGATACGCATCCGGGTCGTCGCTGAACTCCCTGATGTCCCGCAATTGTCCGGTCACTGCGTCGTCCTCCTGTTTATTGCTTGGTTGAATGGCCGGCCATGGCCGGCGGTGGACCCGCAATCACGTTCGCGCACTGGCAGATTGGCGGAATCACGCGCCTCCAGACAACGGTTCTAGACGATCGTATAGGCGGTGCTGAACGCCTGTACAGCACCGCTGAGCGACTGTACAGTCCCCAAGAGGCTCGCGGAAGGCCCGCACGCGGCGAGAAATCCGAGGTGGTGGGTGCGCAACTGGTGCACTACTACTTCGCGTCGATGGACGACCTGTTGTCGGCCCTCGTCCGCCAGGCAACCACCCGCAGCCGGGACGCGTTCGCGCGAGCGCTGGCTTCGCCCAAGCCATTACGCGCCCTGTGGGAAGTGAGCAGCGACCCCGACGTCACAGCCCTCACGGCCGAAATGCGTTGAGCGTCGTGATCGCGGCCGTATCCCGGGTGATGGTGATGGAGGACTCCCTCGGAGTCTCGACCGGCCACCAGAACACGCTTGCGATGGTCGAGCACTTCCTCGCGAAGCTCGAGGGCAGTGCCGGCATCGAGAGTTGATCGCGACCGAGAGTCAGCCGACGACCATCGCGATGACTGATCAGCCGAGTGCCTTGGCCAGGTAGTTGAAGATCGTCTGGTGTAGCAGATACATCGCACCTTCGTGGCAGTGTGCACCGGCACCGTCCGCACTGTGCATGACGACGTGTTCGTGCGGTGCCCGCAATTCGCCTGCGACGTGGGCGGCCTGGCCCGCAAACACCGTGTCGTCTTCTCCCTCAAGCAGCAGGACCGGCGTCTGAATTTTGTGAATGTCGCTGTCGGTCAACGTGTAGTCGGCGGTGCTGCGGACGTATTCCGCGAAGTTTGCCACCCCGTTGACCCAGACTCCGTTCTGCAATCCCCAGCGGGCGTTGGTGTCGTCCTTCGCCATGGCCTCGAGTAACGGAATCGCTTCGTCGTCGCGCTCCTCCTCAATGAGGCGCAGCACGTCCGCCGGAATCGGCGGGTAAGACGCATAGAAGGTCGTCATGCCGTCGTTGCAGACGATCGCCGCCGACCGATGGTCATGGGCCGCATACCGCGCCACCAGATAACCACCGAGGCTGTAGCCGAAATGGACGATCTTGTCGTTATCGATTTCAGGAACAGTCATCGCGTAGTCGACGACTGGCCCAAGGACATTTTCCCAATCCGGACGGTAGGGCACCTTCGCCTCCCGGATCATCGCGCCCTGACCGGGTCCGTCGTAGGCGAGGAAGTTGTAGCCGCGCCGTAGCGCTGCGGCACCGATGACGAAGTAGCTCTCCTCGCGCGTGGAATCGAAGCCGTTGGTGTAGATCACGGTCGGCCGCGGTTGCCCGCTGTCGTCGACGAGGAACAGGTAGCCCGGCATCTCACCGTCCGGGTACGGAATGGTCACTTCGGCAAATGGGCCATCCATCAAAGCGCCCGCTTTGACCAAGAATTCCTTGGACAGTCGCGACAGCTCGAGCACTTGAGGGTCGTTCAGTGGGTCTTTGCGCCGATAGAACTCGGCCGATCGGTAGTAGCTCGACGCCCTCAAGAACGCCTCCCGCGCACTGACGCCGTCCCCCACCTCCAATGAGGCCTCGCCCCTTTGCGCGATACGTTCGGCGATTGAGCGCCAGGCCACCGTCCACGCATCCTCGTCACCCTCAGGGATCTGAGCCGTCGTGACAATCACTTCGCCCAGGTCTGCGCCGGCATCGCCGGCGAATCCAGCGGCACGCAACGTCTCAAACTTGAAGGCCTCATCCTGAAAAATGAAATCCACAGTCTCTTCTCCTGGCTTGCTGACCGAAAGCTCCTCTGCTGCAACCATGCCGGGCCGGTCCACCGCTCGTCCAATACGGGTTTGCGAAGAGTCGATAAGCGTTGGCTATCGATGCCTTCCGGGCAGCACGTATCTCGGATCCAGGGCCACTCTTGCGTTCGCTACCGTTCCCAAAAGAAACACCCCCGGCAACTTCGCGGGGGTGTTTCTTTTGGGCACTACTTAGTTGTCAGTTGGCGCACTACTCGTCGCCAATGATCCAGTTTTGGGCCTGCTCGATCTGACCGGCAGGAAAGTGGCGGATGTCTGCTGCGATGAAATGTGAGCCCAGATGCTCGGCGAAATCGCCGAGGTGTGAGTCGGTTACGACCGCGATCTTCTTGACATGCTTGTGGTGATCGCGCACGAACTTCATGTGAGTCACCAGCGCCCCGAAGCTGTCCCACCCCGGAAAGTGCGGCGCGTCGATGATGAGGCCGGCGAGAGCACCGCCTGCCTCGATCTCGGGGTCGACGACTTTGGCAAGTTCAGCGAAGTCGCTTTTATCGAGCGATGATTCAGGCCGCACCCGAAGGATCGAGTGGGGTTTGTCCAACTGGTAATCGATCATGTCGGCTCCTTGACTATGGACACGTCACCATCCTCGCGTCGGCACAAGCCGGCCGGAACCAGGACAAGGTCATCAAGCAAAGGGTCTTAGGTCAGTATCCGCGGACGAAGACGACGCTAGTGTCATGCCTTGACGAGTAACGGCCTCAGCACGCGACGGCGCCGTACAGATGTCGACAACGGCGAGAAACCCGGCGCACCCTGACCGAAAGTGAACGAAATGGTCAAATCCCTTGACGCCGACGACAGTATCGTCGTCTCCAAAGCCACGACTGCCAGCACCGCGGTAGCTGCGTCGATGGCTACCGTGGCCAGCACCGCGGTGACCGGATCGGCGGCAACCGTGGCCAGTGCCGGCGTGGTTGGCTCGGTCGCGACAGTCGCCAGTACCGCCGTGGCAGGATCAATCGCCACAGCCGGCAGCGCCGCCGTCGCCGGAAGTATCGTCACCGCAATGTCACTCGCGGTCGCTGGGAGTGTCGCATGTGTGGCGTGTGCATTATGCAAGCGTTGTATCGCGTGCCTGGGTTGCTTCGGCTGCACAAACTGCATCGGGTGTGTGGGGTGCTACAACTGCTCGGGCGTGCGCTTTGCCGTCGGGCTCCGCGACGTAACCGTCTAAATCGACCCGCCCTGCGAAACGCGTCGTACCAGCGGGACTGAGACCAAGCCGCTGACGAGAACACCCCCGACCATCCGGCCGGGGGTGTTTCGTAACCGCTTGACCTAGTGGTGGTGGTGTCCGTGCCCGTGGTCGTCCTCTTGCTCGGCGGGCTTTTCCACGATCGCCGTCTCGGTGGTGAGCACCATCCGGGCCACCGACGCCGCGTTTACCACCGCCGACCGGGTGACCTTGACCGGGTCGATGACACCCTCGGCAACCAAGTCGCCGTACTTCAGCGTGGCCGCGTTCAATCCGTGCCCTAACGGCAGCTCACGGACCTTGCTGATCGCGACCGCACCGTCGAGCCCGGCGTTGGAAGCGATCCAGTACAGCGGCGCGGAGAGAGCGTCGGCGAACACATCGACGCCCGTAGCCTCGTCGCCCTTGAGCGACTCACGCAGCTTCTCCAACACCTTTCCGGCCTGGATGAGTGCCGATCCGCCGCCCGTGACGATGCCCTCTTCGACAGCCGCCTTGGCTGCCGCGACGGCGTCCTCGACGCTTTCCTTGCGCTCCTTGAGCGCGGTCTCGGTGGCGGCCCCGACCTTGATGACGGCCACGCCGCCGGCCAGCTTGGCCACCCGCTCCTGCAGTTTTTCGCGGTCCCACTCCGAGTCGGTGTTCTCGATCTCGGCTCGCAGCTGCTTGACGCGCTTTTCCACCGCGTCCTTCTTGCCGCCGCCCTCGACGATGATGGTGTCGTCCTTGCTGACCACCACGCGACGGGCCGAGCCCAAGACATCGAGGCCGGCTTCGCGCAACACCAGGCCCGCGTCGGGGTTGACCACCTGGCCACCCGTCACGATCGCCAGGTCTTCGAGGAAGGCCTTACGCCGGTCGCCGAAGAACGGCGACTTGACCGCGACAGCCTTGAGCGTCTTGCGGATGGAGTTGACCACCAGCGTGGCCAGCGCCTCGCCCTCGATGTCCTCGGCGATGATCAGCAGCGGCTTGCCGGATTCGGCGACCTTCTCGAGGATCGGCAGCAGGTCGGGCAGCGAGCTGATCTTCTCCTGGTGCAACAGGATCAGCGGGTCATCGAGCACGGCTTCCTGGGAGTCGAAATCCGTCACGAAATACGCCGACAGGAAACCCTTGTCGAAGCCGACGCCCTCGGTGAACTCCAGCTCGGTGTTCATCGTTGAGGATTCCTCGACGCTGACCACGCCGTCGGTGCCTACCTTGGACATCGCTTCGCCGACCAACTCACCGATCACCTCGTCACGCGAGGAGACCGTGGCCACCTGGGCAATGCCCTTCTTGCCCTTCACCGGGATGGCCGCCGCCAGCAGCGCCTCGGACACGGCGTCGGCGGCCCTGCTGATGCCGACCCCCAAGGCAATGGGGTTGGCGCCCGCAGCCACCTGGCGCAGGCCGCTCTTGATCAGCGCCTGGGCCAGTACGGTCGCGGTGGTGGTGCCGTCGCCGGCAACGTCGTTGGTCTTGGTCGCGACCGACTTCACCAGCTGGGCACCCAGGTTCTCGAACGGGTCTTCCAGGTCGATCTCACGTGCGACGGTGACGCCATCGTTGGTGACGGTCGGTCCGCCGAAGGCTTTGGCCAGCACCACATGCCGGCCGCGCGGCCCCAGCGTCACCCGGACCGCGTCGGCGAGCTTGTTCACGCCCGCCTCGATGCCACGACGCGCGGTTTCGTCGTACTCAATCAACTTGCTCATCAGGCTCCTTTAGGTGGGGCAAAACGCGTGCCGCCCCGGAAATCACCCGCGTCTTCACACGGGGATCGCCGGGGCGGAACACGGTTGTTTACTTGGAAACGACAGCCAGCACGTCGCGTGCCGACAGGATCAGGTACTCCTCGCCGTTGTACTTGATCTCGGTGCCGCCGTACTTGCTGTAGATGACGGTGTCACCCTCGGACACGTCGACGGGGATCCGCTTAGCGCCATCCTCGTCCCAGCGGCCGGGGCCGACTGCGACGACAGTGCCTTCTTGCGGCTTCTCCTTGGCGGTGTCAGGAATAACCAGACCGGACGCGGTCGTGGTCTCGGCCTCGTTGGCCTGCACGAGAATCTTGTCCTCGAGTGGCTTGATCTTCACCTTCGCCACGATTGGAGCCTCCACTGTTTGGATCGGGCCCGGGTATCCCCCGGGCCGGAGTTGGCGGCCGGTCCGAGGCTTCCCCCGAACCGCCCGATTATCAGATGATTCGGCATCCGACCGTGCCCGAGCGCCGTCGTCGCGGGAGCCGACACAGGGCTTGGCCGATTGCCACCTAGCACTCTATACATGCGAGTGCTAGCACTCAAGACCACCCCGCTGCTTCCCTCAGAATTACGCTCTGAGCTCAGCCCACCTGGGCTTTTACCACGGGCAGGCCCGGGTCGCTGGGCACATCCAGCGGCGAGGGCACCGCCCCGGCGGCAACCAGGTGCGCGGCAAACGACGCGATCATGCCCCCATTGTCGGTGCACAGCCCCGGCCGGGGGATGCGCACGGTCAGCCCCGCGTCGGCGCAACGCTGGGTCGCCAGCTCGCGCAGTCGCGAGTTGGCGGCCACTCCCCCCGCGATCAGCAGCGTCGAAACACCCAGGGCGGCCGCGGCACGCACCGCCTTCTTGGTCAGCACGTCGGCGACCGCTTCCTGGAACCCCGCGGCGATATCGGCCTTGGCAAGGCGGGCGGCGTCCGGGTTGCTTTCCACATAGCGGGCGACGGCGGTCTTGAGCCCGGAGAAGCTGAACGCGTACGGGTCGTCGGCCGGCCCGGTCATGCCGCGCGGGAACGCGATGGCCTCGCGGTCACCGGTGCGGGCCAGCTCGTCGAGCACCCTGCCGCCCGGATAGCCCAGCCCCAACAGCCGGGCCACCTTGTCGTAGGCCTCGCCCGCGGCGTCGTCGACGGTACTGCCCAGCTCGACGATCGGCTCGCCGAGTGAACGCACATGCAGCAGGTGGGTATGCCCGCCGGATACCAGCAGCGCCACGCACTCGGGCAGCGCACCGTGTTCGTACACGTCGGCGGCCAGGTGCCCGCCCAGGTGGTTGACGGCATAGAAGGGAACTCCCCAGGCGGCCGAATATGCTTTGGCCGCAGCAACTCCCACCAACAAGGCGCCCGCCAGGCCGGGCCCGATGGTGGCCGCGACGATGTCGGGCCGGTCCAGGCCGGCGGCGGCCAGGGCGCGGCGCATCGCCGGACCGAGCGCCTCCAGGTGGGCGCGGGATGCGATTTCGGGTACCACGCCACCGAACCGGACATGCTCGTCGACGCTGGAGGCCACCTCGTCGGCCAGCAGCGTCACGCTGCCGTCGGCGTCAAGCCGCGCGATGCCGACTCCCGTTTCGTCGCAGGATGTTTCGATCGCCAGGATGTTCGTCATAGCGCTCCCCCGCAAGCGGGAGGTGCCCCCGCCCGCCGCATCGTGTAGGCGTCGGCACCGCTGACCCGGTAGTACCGCTTGCGCAGGCCGATCTGCTCGAAACCCACACTGCGATATAGGGCGATCGCCGCCTCGTTATCGGTGCGGACCTCCAGGTACACGACACCGCCTTCGGCGAATCCCAGTAGCTCGTCGAGCAGCCGGCGGCCGATGCCGTGGCCCTGGTAGGCCGGGTCGACGCCAATGGTGTGCACCTCGTACTCAAACGGCGGTGTACGGCCCAGCCTGGAGATGCCGGCGTAACCCACTAACTTCTCCGCGGTGCGCGCGCCCACGTAATGGTTATGAGCACTTGCCAATTCGCGTTCAAACGCCACCGCCGGCCACGGATCGTCACCGTCGAACAACTGCGCCTCGAGCTCCGCACATCGCTCGGCGTCCCCGGATGTCAGTGCGCCAATGGTGACCGGCTCCGGGGCGGTCATTGTTGCGCCGCCAATGGTTTGGCATCGGGCCGGCGCAGATACAGCGCCACCAACGGCTGCGGACGCGCCGACCAGTCGGGTACCGCGGCGACCAGGCCGGCCGGTGTCGGGTAGACGGGTTCTCGGATTGGCAGGTCGAACAACGCCGCGTGCTCGGGGGATCCGGCGACCGCCCGCGCCGTGCCGGGGTCGACGTCGGCGGGCGCGTCGACCGCCGGGCCGTCGGTACGGACCCCGTCAAGGTATCGGGCCCAATAGATTTCGCGCCGGCGGGCGTCGGTGACCACCAGGGTGTCGCCCGTCGTTCGCACACCGATGGCGTCCAGGCTGCACACCCCGTGCACCGGAATATCCAGCGCGTGACCGTAAGCGGCGGCGGTCGCCATGCCAGCGCGCAGTCCGGTGAACGGGCCGGGACCGCAGCCGACGACGACAGCGTCGAGGTCGGCCATCGTCAGCCCCGCATCGGCGAGCGCGGCCAACACGTTCGGGGTCAGCCGTTCGGCGTGTGCCCGCGCGTCGACGGTGACCCGTTCGGCCAGGATCGTGTGGTCGGGCAGCCGGACCACCCCGGCGGTCACCGCCGGGGTGGAGGTGTCGAGGGCGAGGATCAGACTCACGAGCAGTTCCACTTCCAGGTCGCGATCCGCACGTCGGACTGGCTGACCCGCTCCAGGCGAATGTCGAGGTGGCGCTCGGAGAGTCGTTCGGCGAGGCCCTCGCCCCATTCCACCACCACGACCGCATCCTCGAGGTCGGTCTCGAGGTCGAGCGAGTCGAGCTCGCCCAGCAGATCGGCATCTCGGTGGTCCAACAGCCGGTAGACGTCGACGTGAATCATCGCTGGGGCGCCGGGCCGCCGCGGCGGATGCACCCGGGCCAGCACATACGTCGGCGAGGTGACCGGTCCGTCGACGTCCATGGCGTCGGCAATTCCCTTGGCCAACACCGTCTTTCCCGCGCCGAGAGGACCGGAGAGCACCACCACGTCGCCGGCGCGCAGCTGCTGAGCCAGCGTGGATCCCAGCGCGACGGTGTCCTCGACGCGCTCGCAGGTCGCGGTACCCGACCTCTCAGGCATGGCGGCGCAACCGTTCCCGAATCCGGCGTGCCGCCAGACCCATCTTGCCGGGCACTGCCCGGTGGACCAGCCGGACCAGCCCGTCGTTGATGGCTTCGGGCTTGTCCAGCAGCGCCAGGTGGCTGGCCCCGGTGACGATGACCAACTCCGACAGCGGCAGCGATGCGGCCATCTTCCGCGAGTATTCGTCCGGTGTGATCAGGTCGTGGTCACCGCATGCGATCAAGGTCGGGATCTTCACCAGGGTCCACAGCCCGGCCGTTTCGTCGTGCACTTCCAAGGCGTTTAAGAAGCCCAGCAGGGTGGGGATCGGGGTCCCGTTCATCATGCGCTGCGAGAAGGCATCGAGGCTGCGGCTGACCTGCAGATCGCTGTACGACGCCGCCCGCAGCACCGGGCCGATCAGTGACCGCGACACGTTACGGCCGCGGTGCATCAGTTTGGGCGCGGAGCGCGCGGTGAATCGGAATGCTTCTACCGCAGGGTTTTTCAGTATCTCACCCAGCGGCGAGCGAGTGACCCCTTCGGCAGCCGTCGAGATCAGGGCCGCACCGACGATCCGGTGCCCGTACTGCTCGGGGAACTGGCGGGCGTGCGACAACACCGTCATGCCGCCCATCGAGTGGCCGACCAACACGACCACCGAGCGCGGCGCGACCCGGATCAGCACGCTCTGAAGGTCCCGACCCAGCTGCGTCAGCGTGTAGGTCTCGGGTGAGGCTTCGCCGGATCGCCCGTGCCCGCGCTGGTCGTAGAGGACCATGCGCACCCGCGGTCCCCACTTCTCGGCCAGCCGCTTGCGCTGAAAGTAGAAGGCGCCCATACGCAGGCAGAATCCATGGATGAAGACCACGGTCACCTGCGCGTCCAAGGGGCCGTATTCGCGCACCGCCAACGACACCCCGTCGGGGGTGGTCACCACGTAGGCCCGGTCGCTGTCCATCCGCTCGAAATCCTCGTCGGCGTAAGGGTCTTCGACTCCTACGGCGCGCTGGGTGACGGACCGGCGGAGCGAGGCCGCGACGATGGTGGCGACCGCCGTCAGCCCCGCCCCTCCCGCAAGCCACGCCCTACCCCAGTGGCGCTTGCGAGTCTTGTTATCGATCAACGGTTTCGGCCTCGCGATACGTTCTGGTGATACGCCCCCGAGGACTGGTCACCACTTCGTAGTGGATGGTGCCGATCAGGTCGGCCCAGTCCTGGGCGGTGGGTTCGCCCCGGGTGCCCGGACCGAACAGGATCGTCTCGTCGCCTTCGGCCACATCGATCTGCCCGGGACCGAGGTCGACGAGAAATTGGTCCATGCAGATCCGGCCGACACCGGGCCGCCGCCTGCCGTTGATCAGTACGTCCAGCCGCCCGCCCAGTGACCGGAAGACGCCGTCGGCGTATCCGATCGGCATCAGCGCCACGGTGGTATCGCGCTCGGCGGTCCAGGTGTGCGCATACGAGACGCTCTCACCGGCACGAATCGACTTCAAAAGCGCGACAGCACATTTCACCGTCATCGCCGGTGTCAGTCCCATGTCACCGCGCTCGGGAACGGGACTCAGGCCGTATACCGCGATGCCGGGCCGGACCATATCGAAGGCCAGGTCGGGGCGTGACATCGTCGCCGATGAATTCGACAGGTGGGCGATCTCGAACCGCACGCCCTGATCGCGCGCATGAGTCAACATGTCGGTAAACCGTTGGGCCTGAACGTCGTTGATGGCATTGCCCGGCTGGTCGGCGAAGACCAGATGCGACATCAGACCTCGCAGTCGGATGGCGTTCTCGGCGACGGCCTGGCGCAACGCAGTCAGCATCACCGGGTATTGCGCGGCGGGGACGCCATTGCGGTTCAGCCCCGTATCGACCTTGAGCGTCACTGTCGCTGTGCGGCCGGTCCGGTGCACCGCGTCCAGGACCTCGTCGAGTTGGCGCACCGAGGACACCGCGATCTCCACGTCGGCCAGCAGCGCCGGCCCGAAATCGGTGCCGGGAGCATGCAGCCAGGCCAGCGCCGGCGCCGTGATGCCGTCGGCGCGCAGCGCCAGCGCCTCGGCGACGGTGGCGACACCCAACTCGGCCGCCCCAGCGGCCAGGGCGGCACGGGCGACCTCGGTGGCCCCGTGGCCGTAGCCGTCGGCCTTGACGACCGCCATCACCTGTGCGGCACCGGCGTGCTCAGCAAGCACCCGCACGTTGTGGGCGATCGCGCCGAGGTCCACCACGGCCTCGGCGAGGACGCCGGGCGTCAGGGATGTTGGCGTAACGGGCACGGCCGCCATTGTCCCAGAACCGTTCCGGCATTCCGATCCAACGGGCGCTGAGCCGAGCCTCAGCGGTGCCCCTTGTGCCCCAACTGCCACACCCGCCCCGGCGTCGTGAAACCCACAGTGTGCCCGCCTCCGAGCGACAAATCACCACAGCCGGGACGAATGTCAAGCGGGCGGCGCATACATCGTCGCTCGGAGGCGGGCACCACGACGGTCATCCCCGATAGCGCCCGACAGTGGCGGATGCGACACCTAGTGCGCGAAGTGCTCCGCCTTGTAGTGGCCGCCGGGCTTGAGTTTGTCCAGCGATGCCAGCGAGCTACGGGCGTCGTCGTGCAGGGCCCGGGCCAGGTCGGCGGAGAGCCCTTCGCGCACGACGATGCGCAGCACCGAGACGTTGGTGGCGTTGTCGGGCATGGTGTAGGCCGGCACTTGCCAGCCGTACCCACGCAGCTCGTGGGAGACGTCGAACTCGGTATAGCCCAGGCCACGCGCGAGCCGGAAGGCGACGACGGGGATCGCCGAACCGTCCGAGATCAGCTCACAGTGGTCGGCTTCGCGCAGTTGTTCAGCAAGCCAGCGGGCGGTCGACGACAAACTCTGCATGACCTGCGTGTAGCCCTCACGGCCCAGCCGCAGGAAGTTGTAGTACTGGCCGATCACCTGGTTGCCCGCCCTTGAGAAGTTCAACGTGAAGGTCGGCATGTCACCACCCAGGTAGTTCACCCGGAAGACCAGGTCCTCGGGCAGGTACTCCTTGCTGCGCCACACCACGAAGCCAATACCGGGGTAGGTCAGGCCGTATTTGTGCCCGCTGACATTGATCGACACCACCCGGGGCAGCCGGAAGTCCCATTTGAGTTCGGGGTGCAGGAACGGCACCACGAAGCCGCCGCTGGCGGCGTCCACATGCACCGGAACGTCCACGCCACCCTCTGCTGCCAGTTTGTCCAGCGCGGCGCAGATCTCGGCGATGGGTTCGAGTTCACCGGTGTAGGTCGTGCCCAGGATCCCCACCACGCCGATGGTGTCCTCGTCGACGGCGGCGACGACCTGCTCGGGAGTGATGACGTAGCGCCCCTCCTCCATCGGCAAATACCGCGGTTCCACATCGAAGTAGCGACAGAACTTCTCCCACACGACCTGGACATTGGAGCCCATCACCAGGTTCGGGGTGCGCTTTTCCCAGCCTTTGCCCACCTTGGCGCGCCAGCGCCATTTCAGGGCGAGCCCGCCCAGCATGACTGCCTCACTGGACCCGATGGTGGACGCCCCGATGGCGCTGGACGGGTCTGCGTCGCTGAGGTGCTCGGCGTGGAACAGATCGGCCACCATGCACACGCAGCGCTGCTCGATGGCCGCGGTCAACGGATATTCGTCCTTGTCGATCATGTTCTTGTCGAACGTCTCGGCCATCAGCCTGTCCGCCTGGGGATCCATCCAGGTGGTGACGAAGGTCGCGAGGTTCAGCCGCGAACTGCCGTCCAGCATCAGCTCGTCGTGGATGAAGCGGTACGCGGCGTCGGGGTCCATCGACTCCTCGGGCAGCCGCAGCGCGGGCACCGGGGTGGTGAACATGCGGCCGGTGTAGGCGGGCGCGATCGAGTGAGTGGGCACGGACGGATGGCTCAGGGTCACGATGGATCCTTTCGTTGGACGGCTTGGGGCTACAGGGCGGCCAGGGCGGCTCGAATGTGCGGGACGATGCGCGACGCGGAGGTGGGCGCCTCGCCGGGGCCGGGGTCGGCGGCCGACAGCGCGGCCGCGTGCGCGTGCACGAAGGCGCCGGCCGCGGCGGCCTCGGCCGCCGGGAGCCCCGCGGCCAGCAGTGCGCCGATCATGCCGGACAGCACATCGCCGGATCCGGCCGTGGCCGCCCAGGACTGCCCGGCCGGGTTCAGGTACACGGGGCCGCCGGGGTCGGCGATGACGGTGACGTTGCCCTTGAGCAGCACGGTCGCGCCGAGCGCGTCGGCCAGCTTGCGGGTGGCACCGACCCGGTCGTCCCCGGGCGGATGCCCGGCCAGCCGGGTGAATTCACCGGCGTGCGGCGTCAGCAGCGTCGGGGCGGCGCGGTTGGCCACCAGGTCGGGGTGCGCCGCCAGGATGGTCAGCCCGTCGGCGTCCACCAATACCGGCAGATCGGTGCCGAGCGCGAACCACAGCGCAGCGGCACCCTTGTCGTCGGTGCCCAACCCGGGGCCCACCACCCAGGCCTGCACCCGTCCGGCCGCGGCCGGGGTCGGCGCCGCGATGACCTCGGGCCAGCGCGCGAGGACCTCGCTGTGCGCGCTGCCGGCGTAGCGAACCATGCCGGAGGTGGCCGCCACCGCGGCCCCGGTGCACAGCACGGCGGCACCCGGATACGTCGACGAACCGGCCATCACACCGGTGACACCCTGGGTGTACTTGTCGTCATGCGGGCCGGGCACCGGCCAGCGCGCCGCGACGTCGCCGGCCTCGAAGCCCAGCATGTCCGTCGCCGGCAGGTCCAGGCCGATGTCGATCAGCCTGACGTTGCCGCAGTCGGCGAGTGCATGCACGGGCTTGAGCCCGCCGAAGGTAACGGTCAGCGCGGCGTGCACGGCGGGGCCGCTGATGGCGCCGGTGGCCACGTCGATGCCGCTGGGAGTGTCGACGGCCACCACTGGGATGCCGGCATCATCGACCGCCGCGAACACCTCGGCCGCCGCCGGTCGCAGCGGACCCGAGCCGGAGATGCCCACCACCCCGTCGATGACGAGATCGGTGCCCGGCGAGACACGCTCGACGACGCGGCCGCCTGCCTTGCGGAACGCCGCCAGACCCTTGCGGTGGGTGTGGTCCGGGTTGAGCAGTATCGCCTCGGCCACGGCGCCGCGACGGCGCACAAACGTGGTCGCCCACAACGCGTCGCCGCCGTTGTCGCCCGAGCCGACAACGGCACACACCCGGCGGCCGGCGACCCCGCCGCTGCGGGCAGTCAGCTCGCCGATGATCTCGGTGGCAAGCCCATAGGCCGCCCTTCTCATCAGCGCGCCGTCGGGCAGGCTCGCCAGTAGCGGCGCTTCGGCGTCGCGGATCGCGTCTACGGAGTAGTAATGCCGCATCACAGTCAGGATTCCATGCCCGGCTGTCATTACGCACAGCGCACGTTAAGGAGCCGTCCGTAGATTCGATTTCATGGCACGCACAGACGATGACACCTGGGACCTCAGCAACAGCGTGGGAGCGACCGCGACCGGCGTAGCGGTCGGGCGCGCGCTGGCCAGCCGGGGACCCAACCCCCTGATCTCCGACCCCTTCGCCGAGCCGTTGGTCCGCGCGGTCGGCGTGAATTTCTTCACCCGTCTCGCCAGCGGCGAACTGGATCCCGCGCATGTCGACGACAACGGCGACTTCGGCATGCAGCGCATGGGCGCCATGATGGGCGTGCGCACCCGGTTTTTCGACGAGTTCTTCCTGGCCGCGGCTGACGCGGGCATCCGCCAGGCGGTGATTTTGGCCTCGGGGTTGGATGCGCGGGCCTACCGACTGCCCTGGCCCGCCGGAACCACGGTCTTCGAGATCGACCAGGCGAAGGTCATCGAGTTCAAAACCTCGACGCTGACCGAACTCGGCGCCGCCCCCACCGCCGATCGGCGGGCCGTCCCGGTCGATCTTCGCCACGACTGGCCGGCCGCGCTGCGCGCCGCGGGCTATGACCCCGCCCAGCCGACCGCGTGGAGCGCCGAGGGCCTACTGCCGTTCTTGCCGCCCGATGCTCAGGATCGGTTGCTGGACAACATCTCTGCGCTAAGCCCGGCGGGAAGTCAGTTGGCCACCGAGAACTTGCAGGGCGCCGGTGACGCCGTGCAGACGATGGCCGATCGGATGCGTGAGGTCACCGACCAGTGGCGAGACCACGGCTTCGACATCGAGATGACCGACCTGTGGTACGCCGGTGACCGCAACGACGTGGTCGAGTATCTGGACACCCACGGCTGGGCGACGACCGCCACCAGTGTGCCGGAATTGGCTGGCGCCTATGGTCTTTCGTTGCCGGCCGTCACCGGTGACCGCACGGCGACACTCGCCTCGCTGCACTACGTCACCGCTATCCGGAACTAGACGCGGCGCGATCGAGCCCGAGACCTTCCGCGGCGTCGAACGCCCTGATCATCCACTCGCTCATCGCCGCGGCCAGCACGGCGCGGTTCTCGCGCTTGATGATGCCGTGTCCGTCGTTGCCGAACAGCAGATAGCGCACCTCGCGACCGAGTTCGCGTAGTGCGTCGACGATTTGTTCTGATTCGCTGACCGGCACATTGGTGTCGTGGGCCCCATGCACCACCAACAAAGGCGCTACCAGCGCGTGGGCCCGCAGCAGGGGTGACAACGACTCGAGCAGTTCGCGGTCGCCGATGGGATGCCCGTATTCGGGATACGCGGAGTCGGCGATCCAGGGTTCGGTGTTGCGGTAGAACGTGCTCAGGTCGCTCATCCCGCAGATGCTGATGCCCGCCGCGAACAGACCGGGATAAAACGTCAGGGACGCCAGCGTCAGGTAGCCGCCGTACGACCAGCCCGCGCATGCGATGCGATGCGGCTCGGCGAGGCCGTTGTCCACCAGGAAGCGCGCACAGTCGGCGACATCGTCGATGGCGGCGAACCGCTTTTCCTTGTCGTCGGCGTGCACGAATGTTCGCCCAAAACCCCCGGAGCCGCGGACATTTGGCGTGATCACACTGATCCCGTCTTCGACCAGCCGCGAGAAGATGTCGTTGTATCCGGGCCGCGCCTGCCCTTCCGGACCACCGTGCAGGAAAATGGCCGCGCCCGCCGAGGCGCCGGCGTTGATCGGGCGGTACAGCCAGGCGTTCAGGCTCAGCCCGTCGCGCGCCGTAATAGTCAGCGACTCGGCGAAGATGCCGGGGATCGCCGCACCCTGCTCACGTTCGGTGTCGATGCGCTGCCATTCCCGCGCACGCGGGTCGACCAACTCCACGGTTCGCGGCAAGTCTGGCCCCTCGACGGTCATCGCGACCATCGAACCGCCCGCACTGATGGACAGCTCGCTGGCGACCGGCCCGGGCAGCGGAATCGGCTCGGACAGCGTGTAATCGGTGTACTCGAGAATCTGTAACTCACTGCGCCCCTGCAGGTTCCACAGCAATGCGACAGTGGATAGGTCGTCACTGACGGCGAACTCGGCGAGCTCACAGTCGGGGCGCTCGGCCACCACGAAATACGTGATGCCGTCCAGCGTGACCGTCACTTCCAGCAGCCGGGCGTACTCACAGCCGTTGTCGCTGCGGATCAGCGCCCGCACGTATCCGTCGGCACCGGTCCCCGGGTAGTACAGCTTGGTCTGCTCACCGGTGAGCCCGAAGCGCAGGCGTCGGGGCTGGTGGTCGTCGAGGATGATGCCTTCGGCGGTCGTGGAGCCGGGATCTGAAGGGAGCAAACCTATTTCGGTCTGTCCGAACATCATGATCATTTCGTGGTAGCCGCGCGGCCCCACCCTGATCAGCGCCGCCCCGGCCCAGGCGTCGACCAGTCGGCCACCGGAGCGGCGGTCCAGCACGGTGTGACGGCCGTCGGCCGGATCGATCAGGCACGACCGCCCCACCCCGTCCTCGCCGGTCAGGATCGCCGCCACCAGGGTGCCGTCCCACGCGATGAGCTCGGCGGTCCCGGCCTCTTCGTGGTCGATGCGCCGGGCCATGCGGTCATCGGGATCGGTGGTGACGACCCAGATTTGGCTGCGCGATCCGCTCCCGTCGAGCGCCACCTCGCACGCGAGCCACTGACCGTCCGCGGAGTGGATGACGCGGGAGACCGGACCCTCGACCGGAAGCTCCACATCCCGCGAAGAGGTGGCCCGCCAGCCTCGCAAGAAGCGCTGGACCGCCCGGGGATAGCCGCCGTCCTCGACAAGGTGAGCGAACGCGGTGGCGTCAGGGGACAGCGACGCGCCGTAGAGCTCGCGCACCTGGTGCCCCATTACCTCAGCCCTCCATGCTCTGCAGCGACATCCCGAGTACCGCGACACTGCGTGAGAACCGTGTGTGGACCAATACGCCGACGTGGCGTGGTCCGGTCGATTGCTTCCGACGGTAGCAGCGCTTTGGGTGCGACCTCGACCACACCCTCGCCCCGCGCAGGAGGGCGTGTGTCAGGTTGCCCGCTGGCGGGAAAAAACTCGCTGGACAGTGCCTTTGATCCTCGCCGGGTTCCACGGTGGACGTTTACGTTCTTGGGCCATCGGGTAGAAGCAGAGGCCGATGAGGAGTGAGGCGAAGTGACCGATCGCGGTGAAGTTCAGCTCCACACGGTCCATCGTGATCAGCGGAAACCCGAAGATGACGAACAGTACCCCGATATAGCCCCAGCGCCACGGCCGCGCGATGTGGTACGTGAGCACAGCCATCAGGCCGACGAGGAAGTAGCTGACCCCGATATCGCGGGCATGAACCAGCCTTTCCGATGCGTCGTGTTTTTCGATCGCAAAGTAGAGGATGCCTTCGCTGATATAGGTGGCGAGAATGTGGGCGGTCAATCCCACAGTGAGCCAACGCAAGTGGCCAAGCCAGTGTTCGGCCGGCGCAAGAAACAACGTGAACAACAGCAGGTACGGCTCCAGGCTCCGGCCGTCGATCCACAGCAGGCTGGAGAACAGCACGTCGAGTGGATCTCTGCCGAGTTCGTGAATGTTGGTGGAACGGTGCATCAGCATCGAGTGCAATTGCCGCCCGGGAAGTTCATTTTGGACGACCGTGGTGATCGTCAGGACGAGCAGCCAGCCGTAGGTCAGGGGCGCGCCGCTGACAAAATGCACGATCGCGAGCGCCATGCCGCGCACCCGCCTCGCCACCGGTCCATCCGCCACGGCGTCCACCTTCGCATGCTTGACGTCGCTCCGCGCTCGTTCGGCAAACGTGTCAGGTCGGCTTGGCCGGTTCGGGCTTCAGATGCAGCCACCAGCAATAGATGTAAAGCACCATCGAGATCACCAGCACGACGATCACCCAGAGCACGATCGTCACATCAATCCAGCATCCGGATGGCGGCGCGTCGGGAAGCGCGGTGCGCAGCGGCATGATCGCAAACAGCATTGCCGCATACCACGTCGTCATCGGCGGCTGGAATCGTCGCCGGCCGCGAACCGTCTGGAACGCCACGAAGAAGGCCAAGGCGGCCAGCGCGATGAATACGCCGAGGATGAGCACACCGAACGCCACCGTGCTGGGCGATCGGTACAAGATCAGCTGGTAGGGACTGTGCTCACCCGTGCCGAGGTGATTGACCTGGATTTTCCAGCCGAGCAGCCGGTCGACCAACGTAATTGTCACCGGTTGGGCTATCTGGTCGGCGCCGGAAAATACTGCGATATCGATCGGACCCGTGTGGTAGCGATCGAAGGGCCAATTAGCGACGTCGCCGTCGAGTGCCCCCGAGATGCGGACGACATCGACCACGGTGCCCTTCCGCCAGGTCCGCTTGCCGGTCGTCAACACCG
The DNA here is from genome assembly GCF_900157365.1 of Mycobacterium numidiamassiliense. Classification (GTDB taxonomy): domain Bacteria; phylum Actinomycetota; class Actinomycetes; order Mycobacteriales; family Mycobacteriaceae; genus Mycobacterium; species Mycobacterium numidiamassiliense. Next base: position 814,976 of record NZ_FUEZ01000003.1, read on the forward strand.
ACGAGGCCACCAGGGTGAAGTCTTCCTTGAGGGCATGGGTTAGCGGATCCAACATCTGCGGCGCGGGTGTGATGTTGAGGTTGGCCTGAAGCAGGCTGCTTTTCGACTGAATTTCTTCGACGTCGACAGTCACCTCAGTCCAGTCGGCCGATTTCGGGCCGATTCCGCTGATTTCACGCGCGTGACCCATACCGCTCTGCGCGTACAAGACGATCGAAGTGACGTAGGCACCGATGAAAAGCACAAGACCAAAGACTCCCAGCCTCATGCGCATGGGCTACTCCACGGTGACGGACTTGGCCAGATTCCGTGGCTTGTCGACGTCGTAACCGCGCGCCTGCGCCACCGACGCCGCGAATACCTGCAGCGGGATGGTCGACAGCAGAGGCTGCAAAAGCGTTGACACCGAGGGTATTTCGATCAAGTGATCGGCATAGGGGCGCACTGTGTCGTCGCCCTCCTCAGCAATCACGATGGTCACCGCGCCACGAGTCTGAATCTCACGGATGTTGGACATCAGCTTCGCGTGCAGTGTAGCCGAGCCCTTGGGTGACGGCATGACGACGATGACCGGCAGACCGTCTTCGATCAATGCGATCGGTCCGTGTTTGAGTTCGCCGGCGGCGAAGCCCTCGGCGTGCATGTAGGCCAGTTCCTTGAGCTTGAGCGCACCCTCCAGCGCCACGGGATAACCGACATGGCGGCCCAGGAACAGCACGGTCGAGGATTTGGCGAACCGATTAGCCAGGGCGGCCACGGGTTCGATGTTCGCGAGCACCCGGGCCACCAGGTCCGGCATCGCTTCCAGCTCACGGTATTCGCGCTCGACCTCGTCCGGGTACTTGGTGCCGCGGGCCTGCGCCAGCGCAAGGCCGACCAGGTAGTTGGCGGTGATCTGGGCCAGGAACGTCTTGGTCGAGGCCACGCCGATCTCCGGCCCGGCGCGGGTGTAGAGCACTGCGTCGCACTCGCGCGGGATCTGCGAGCCGTTGGTGTTGCAGATCGCCAAGACCTTGGCCTTTTGCGCCTTGGCGTGCCGTACCGCTTCCAGGGTGTCCGCGGTTTCACCGGACTGGGAGATCGCCACCACCAGCGTGCTGCGGTCCAAAACCGGGTCCCGGTAGCGGAATTCGCTGGCGAGCTCCACTTCTACCGGAAGCCGCGTCCAGTGCTCGATCGCATACTTCGCCAGCAGCCCGGAGTGGTATGCGGTGCCGCAGGCGACCACGAACACCTTGTCGACCTCGCGCAGCTCCTGGTCGCTCAACCGCTGTTCGTCCAGCACGATCCGGCCGTCGACGAAATGGCCGAGCAGGGTATCGCCGACCGCGGCGGGCTGCTCGGCGATCTCTTTGAGCATGAAGTACTCGTAGCCACCCTTCTCGGCGGCGGCCAGGTCCCAATCAATATGGAACTCGCGGTATTCGACGTCTTCGTTGCCGTCGAAGTCGGTGATGCGGTAGCTGTCGGCGGTGAGCACCACGCATTGATCCTGGCCGAGTTCGACGGCCTCGCGGGTGTGCGGGATGAACGCGGCCACATCGGAGGCGACGAACATCTCGCCGTCACCGATGCCGACCACCAGCGGGGTCGACCGGCGGGCGGCCACGATGGTGCCGGGGGCATCGGCATTGGCGAACACCAGCGTGAAATGGCCCTCGAGCCGGCGCAGCACGGACAGCACGGACGCGGGGAAATCACCGGCCGTCTCGCCGTGGCGGTACGCCTGTGCGACCAGGTGTACGGCGACCTCGGTGTCGGTGTCGCTGGCAAACTCCACGCCGGCCTGCTCCAGCTCGTGACGCAGGACGACGTAGTTCTCGATGATGCCGTTGTGGACGACCGCGATCTTGCCGGCGGCGTCGCGATGCGGGTGGGCGTTGCGGTCGGTGGGGCGCCCGTGGGTGGCCCAGCGGGTGTGGCCGACGCCGGTGGTGCCGTCCAGCGAGCCCGGCGGCATCTCGGCGATCGCCCGCTCCAGGTTGTCCAGCCGGCCGGCGCGGCGACATACGGTAAGTCTGCCGCTCCCATCGACCAGCGCGATGCCCGACGAGTCGTAGCCGCGGTACTCCATCCGGCGCAGCGCGTCCACGACGACGCGGCAGGCAGGGGCCTGCCCGACGTAGCCGACGATTCCGCACATTCTGACCAGAATAATGCAGCCGGACCCGCGGCCTGACGACCCGCGATGCCGGTGGCGTGCTGAAACGGCGCCGAGCGTGCGCTCAGGGCGGGATTTGCCCCAAATTGTCGCCCTGAGCACACGGCCGGGGCCGAAGGGGTTGCGCTAACGTCGACGGGTGGCCCGCATCCGCAAACTTGTCGCCGCCCTCAGCCGCCGTGGACCGCACAAGGTTTTGCGGGGTGACCTGGCCTTTGCCGGGCTGCCGGGGGTGGTCTACACCCCCGAAGCCGGGCTGAATCTGCCCGGCGTGGCGTTCGGGCACGACTGGCTGTCCGGTTCCGCCCGCTATTCGGGTCTGCTGGAGCATCTGGCGTCGTGGGGCATCGTGGCCGGCGCCCCCGACACCGAGCGGGGCCTGGCGCCGTCGGTGCTCACCCTGGCCTCCGACCTGGGCACCGCCCTGGACATCGTCGCGGGCGTGCGGCTGGGGCCGGGCAAGATCAGCGTGCACCACGCCAAGCTCGGCGTGATCGGGCACGGTTTCGGGGCCTCGGCCGCCGTGTTCGCCGCGGCCGGCATGCCGAGCAGGCTGGCCGCGGCGGTCTCGATGTTTCCGGCCGTCACCAGTCCCCCGGCCGAGCAGCCGGCCGCGACGCTGAAGGTGCCGGGGTTGATCCTGACCGCGTCCGGCGATCCCAAGACGCTGAATTCCAACGCGCTGGCGCTGGCGCGAGCGTGGCAGACGGCCACTCTCCGCATCGTCAGCAAAGCCCAACCGGGCGGCTTGGTGGAGGGCCGGCGGCTCACGCAGGCGATCGGGCTGCCCGGCCCGCATCGCCGCACCCAGCGATCGGTTCGGGCGCTGGTGACCGGCTACCTGCTCTACACGCTCGGCGGCGACAAGACCTATCGGGAGTTCGCCGATCCGGACGTGCATCTGCCCAAGACCGACCGGCCCGACCCCGAGGCCGAACCGATCGCGTTGGAAGACAAGATCGTCGCGCTGCTGAAGTAGCGGTCAGCGCCGGGTGAACCGGACGACGTCCTGCCAGATATTGCCTTGTGTATCAAGGAATTCGAAGCCAGCGGGCTCAGCGAGACGACGCAGCTCCGCGACACTGAGCCGGTCGGGGTCGGGGAAGCGCTCGGCGAATATCAGTAGTCCACCGGGCTTGAGCACGCGGTGCACCGACGCCAGGCATGCCGCCTTGTCCGGAACCTCACCGATCACCGCGGAGAGGAAAGCCCGGTCAAAGGTGTTGTCGGCGAAGGGAAGTCCTTCGCTTGCCTCGCCGGAGTGAAAGCCTACGTTGCGGCATCCGGCGCCTTCAAGCTTGCGCCGGGCCTTGTCGAGCATTTCGGGTTGCAGGTCGAACTGTTCGAGCCGGCCGTCGGGAATCCGGCGAGCGATCTCGACGCTGAAAAGTCCCGGCCCGGGTCCCAGTTCCAGAACACATTCCGACCCGGTCAGGTCAAGCTGCTCGGCGACGCGCGGAGGATTCGACAGCGCGCGGTGGACCGGACTGTCGAGCATGAATGCCAGCTGGTGCGGGAAGTACGGTGTCGTGCGCCGCATTACCTGCTTGGTGAAAGTGTCCAAAAGTGTGGTGGGCATCGTCGCTCCTTTCGCTCGTCATGACGAGGCGCGTCATTGATACGAGCTAAACGTGCGCGACCACTGATGTCTACTGCAAAAACCGCACATATACTTTGCGCGAGATGCAACTCTGGTGGGGCGGTGTGTGGTGAGCGACAACCTCGATCTGAACCTGCTGCGGGTCTTCGACGCGTTGATGGACACCGGCAGTGTGTCGGGAGCCGCTGAGCGCCTGCATCTTTCAGTGCCCGCGACCAGCCGGGCCCTCGGCCGGCTGCGCCGCGCGATGGACGACCCGATCATGGTGCGGGCCGGGCGCGGACTCGTGCCGACGCCGTTCGCACTGCGATCGGCGGGGCGGGTCAGGGCACTGCTGGAAGGCGCGGCCGAGCTTCTGACGGACACCTCCGAGGGCGAACCGCCCACGTGGCGGCGGTCGTTCACGGTGCGCATCAACGACGGCCTGGCTCCGGTGTTGGCGCCCCGGCTGATCGGTCGCATCGCGGGCGAAGCCCCTGGCATCCGTCTTCGCTTCGTGCCCGACGACTCGGACCATCCCGACGCGCTGCGCAACGGATCCATCGACCTCGACATCGGCCTGGCCGAGCCACCCGCCCCCGATGTCAAGGTTGCGGCGTTGTACAGCGAACGGTATGTCGCGGTGGTGTCCGCGCACTCGCGATTGGGGCGCGCCCGCCGGCTGACCGTCGAGCAGTTCTGCCGCTATCCGCAGATCGCCCCGGCGCGAGCCCGCGCTCCGAGCTTGATCGACGATGCGCTGGAACGGATGGGGCGCTCGCGTCGGGTCATCGCCGTCGTCTCCACCCACGCGGTCGCCGCCCTGCTCGCGCTCGAAGACGATGTCATCGCCCTGGTCCCGGGCGTCCTCGCGCGACACCTGGTCGATCGTCAGGTTCCGGTGCGATGGCACGAGATTCCGCTCGACTTGCCCATGGTGACAGTCGAATTGAGGTGGCACCGACGCCTCGACGGGGATCGCCCGTCGCGATGGTTGCGGGACCACATCATGGCGGCGGCATCCCTGGGCCAACCGGCGACTCCGTCGGGCGGCGCCCACTAGCGCCCAGCCGCGGAGCGCATTGGTCGGCGTGGTATCTGTCGTGGATGAGAATCGGGATCGCTCTGGATTATTCGGGCGGCTTCAAAGAGGGCGTGGACCGCATCGTCGAGCTCGAGAAGGTCGGCATCGACATCGCGGTGGTGGCCGAGGCGTATTCCTTCGATGCCGTCAGCCAGCTCGGCTATCTGGCAGCCAAGACCAGCACCGTCGAGCTGGCCTCGGGGGTGTTCCCCATCTATATCCGCACACCGTCGCTGCTGGCGATGACCGCCGCGGGTTTGGACTTCGTGTCCGACGGCCGCTTCCGTCTCGGAATCGGCACGTCCGGGCCACAGGTGATGGAGGGATTCCACGGCGTCGCGTTCGACGCCCCGATCGGTCGCACCCGCGAGATCGTGGAGATCTGCCGAAAGGTGTGGCGCCGGGAGCGGGTGCAATACGACGGCAAGTACTATCAGCTGCCGTTGCCCGCGGAGCGTGGGACAGGGCTGGGCAAGCCGCTGCAACTCATCAATCATCCTGTGCGCGAGCGTATTCCGATTACGATCGCGGCCCTGGGCCCACAGAACGTCGAGCTCACCGCCGAGATCGCCGAGGGCTGGCAGCCGGTCTTCTTCCATCCCGAGAAGGCACACACCGTATGGGGTGAGGCGCTGGCCGCCGGTAAGGCCAAGCGGGATCCCGCGCTGGGGCCGCTGGACATCATGGTGCACGCGTCAGTGGCCATCGGCGACAACGTCGAGGAGCGGCTGGCCTGGGTCAAGCCGCAGCTGGCGCTCTATATCGGCGGCATGGGCGCCAAGGGCCGCAACTTCTATCACAACCTGGCGACACGTTACGGCTACGGCGAGGTCGCGGACCGCATCCAGGAGCTGTACCTGTCCGGCCACAAGCGTGAGGCGATCGACTTGGTGCCCGACGAATTGGTGCGCGCGATGTCGCTCGTCGGCCCGCGTGGTTTCGTCGCCGAACGCCTGGCCGCCTTCGCCGAGGCCGGGGTGACCACGCTATTGGCAAGCCCTGCCGCGACCGACACGGGCGAAGCCCTGCGCTTCGTCGAGGAGGTGCTGGCGCTGCGGCCCGCCTGAGCCCATCACTGCCCTGCTTGCGGAAGCTGTTCTGCGGCAATCTCACACGGCGTTGACCCGCTGACCGGTGGCGCGGGTTCCCCGGCCGGCGCGGCGGCAGGAGCAGGCACGTCAAGCGCCGCCCCATCCGGCGGTGGCGGCGTGTCGACGGGCGGCGTCGGGGCATCGACGGGGGGCGGTACGTCGGCAGGCGGGGGGTCGTCGACCGGTCGGGCCTCCTGTGCATCGTCAGCGCCTTCGTGGACATCTTCAGTGCCATCGTCATCGTGCTCGTCGTCGGGGCGGAAGGGATCGTCGTCAGCTGTGGTGTCATCGAAGGGATCCTTGCCATCCGAGGAATCGTCGAGCCCCGCCGGATCGCTGCGCCCGTCGGCCGCCGAACCCAGCAGGCCGGTCATCGCGTCGACAATGCGGCCGGCGAGCCCGCCCAGTCCGCCCAGGCCCGACCCGGCACCCATGTCCCCCAGACCGCCGAGACCTCCCGCGCCGGCGGGGAGGGCCGAGGCGTCACCGAGCGCGGACCCCACGTCCGGAGTCGGCGCTGCGGGCAGGGCCCGCGCGCGTGGGTGGGGGGGTTGCTTCCTCCGCGGCCCTGTCGCGCGCCGCCCCACACCGGGGCCCGGGAGGGGGGGGCCGCCGCCCCCCCCGCCCCCTCCGACCCCGCGGGGGTTTTGGGCCCTGGCTGCCCCCCCCCGCCGGCGACGCACCGGGCACCTCCGGCGACGCCGGCAGTGGTGGCAAGCCAGGTCCAAGATCGCCCGGGGATTCGAAGTGGACGGCAGGCACGGCTGCCATCCTGTCGATGACCATGTCGTAGGACGTCGCGAAATTGGCCTGCGAAGAACGCATCACCGCCAGCCAGTCGTTGCGAATATCGTTGTCCACGTAGGGCATTACCTGTTGGCCGACGATCTGCTCGGCCGTCGAACCCGGCGCCGTTCCGCTTGTCGCCTCGGCCGCGGCGGCCAGCCACACCGCCCGCTTCGCCTGGGTTCGGTCGTCGATGGCGATGGTGGTCGCGACCTTCGCGTCGAGCAGATACCACAGGTTGTCGCGCAGCGACTCGCACCGCTGGGCGGCGGCACGCACCTCGGTGGCCACCATGTTCGCGGCATCACAATGGCGCTGCAGAAACCGGTCCGCGGCCTCACCGCCGGGCCCCGTCCAGGCCGCTGCCAGCTGGGTGGCTTGGGCCCGTTGAATGCGCAGGCCCTCGGCGATCGCGTCGCCCGCTGCCCGCAGCTCTGCACAGTCGCGGTCCAGCGCCAGAAGGTCAAGGCCGTCTTCGCTGCCGAACCACTCGCGGATTTGCGAAGGGCGCGAAGTCAATTCGGGGTTCGCGTAGCCGAGCGCCTGGCACGCCCGTACGTAGGTCTGCGTGTGCTCGACGGCAACGCTGGCCTCGGCGAGCCGCTGGGTCGCATCCAACCGGTCGGCCACGGTCAGGCGATCCGTGCGGCGGCATACAGCTCGGCATCGGCGTAGCGGTCGGCGCCGGCACGAAGAGCGTCGGCGATGTCGACCGAAGCCCGCGACCACTGAGTCAACAGCGTTGCCAGCCGCTCCAGCTCGTTGCGTAACGCGTCACCACGCGCGGTGTACGCCCGGCCCGCGTTCGCGCCGCTGAAACTCAGCCGCGCCAGGTGATCGCCCACCGCGGCGTTGATGAGTTCGGCTGCGGCGCTGAACTGGTCGGCAACCCGGTGTACTGCAGCGACGTCGACCCCGGTAGAGCCGGAGGTGGTGTGTCGTGCTCGACTTTCGAATCTCATGCCTAATCCGACGCCGAACCTGGCGCCGGGGTTCCAGCAAGACGATCAGCGCTGGTCGCTGACCACCGCGGCGACTTGATTGGCCACCTGCTGCGCGACGTCTTCTTCGGGCGCCTCCACCATGACGCGAATCATCGGCTCAGTTCCCGAGGGGCGCAACAGGATTCGGCCGGTATCGCCCAATTCGGCCTCGGCCGCCTCGACGGCGGTCCGCACCGAGGGCGCGGCGGCGGCGGTGGCCTTGTCGGCGACCTCGACATTGATCAGCACCTGCGGCATCGGCCGCATGGTCGAGGCGAGCTCGGCCAACGACGATCCGGTTTGCACCATACGTGTCATCAATCGCAGGCCGGTGACAATGCCGTCGCCGGTGGAGCCCAACGCGGGCAGCACGATGTGGCCGGACTGCTCGCCGCCCAGGCTGTAGTCGCCCGAACGCAGCTCCTCGAGGACGTAGCGGTCGCCAACTCCGGTGGTGCGCACCGTAACTCCAGCCGAGCGCATCGCCAGGTGCAGCCCGAGGTTGCTCATCACCGTGGTCACCAGCGTGTTGGAATTGAGCTCACCGGCCTCTTGCATGGCGAGCGCGAGTACGACCATGATCGCGTCGCCGTCGACGAGTTCGCCGGTGGCGTCCAGCGCCAGGCAGCGGTCGGCGTCCCCGTCGTGGGCCAGGCCGAGGTCGGCGCCGTGGGCGAGCACCGCGGCGCGCAGCGAATCCAGGTGGGTGGACCCGCAGTTGTCGTTGATGTTGAGGCCGTTGGGTTCGGCGTTGATCTCGATGACCTGCGCACCGGCGGCGCGGTAGGCGCGCGGCGCCGCCGAGAAGGCCGCGCCGTGGGCGCAGTCGACGACGACGGTCAGGCCGTGCAGCCGTAGCGTGCCGGCCCTGCTCACGTGGTGCAGGTAGCGCTCGGCGGCATCCTCGGCGTTGATCACCCGGCCGATCTCGGCACCCACCGGGCGCAACCCCGGGCCGGCCGCGACCAGATCCTCGATCTGGTCTTCGGTGCCGTCGTCGAGTTTGTGGCCGCCCGGGCCGAAGATCTTGATGCCGTTATCGGGCATCGGGTTGTGCGACGCCGAGATCATCACGCCGAAGTCGGCGTCGTAGGCGCGGGTCAGGTAGGCCACCGCCGGGGTGGGCAGCACGCCGACGCGCAGCGCGTCAACGCCTTCACTGGTCAGCCCGGCGATCACCGCGGCCTGCAGCATTTCGCCGCTGGCACGCGGATCGCGGCCGATCACGGCGACCCGTCGACCCGGTTTCCGGGCATCCGCGAGCCTGCGCGCCGCGGCGGAACCAAGCGCCAACGCCAGCTCAGCGGTCAATTCGCGATTGGCGACTCCGCGGACACCATCGGTGCCGAATAGTCGACCCATCGAACAAACCTCTCACAGTTGGCGGTTCCGGACATAACCATGCCCGTTCCTTTGTGACCGCAACCGCGCACATTTGTGCGACGACACGCCGAAGAGTGCGCGGTCGCGGCCAGAAAGTGATGGTTGATCAGCGCTTGCTGTACTGAGGCGCCTTGCGGGCTTTCTTCAGGCCGTACTTCTTGCGCTCGACGGCGCGCGGGTCACGGGTGAGGAAGCCGGCCTTCTTCAGCGCGGGCCGGTCGTCCGGGAAGGCCACGATCAGGGCCCGGGCGATGCCCAGGCGCAGCGCGCCGGCCTGGCCCGAGGGCCCGCCGCCGTGCAGGAGCGCGAAGATGTCGAAGCTTTCCAGCCGATCGACGGTGACCAGCGCAGCCTTGATGAGCTGCTGGTGCACCTTGTTCGGGAAGTAGGCCTCCAGGCTGCGACCGTTGAGGTCGAACTTGCCGGTGCCGGGCACCAGGCGCACCCGCACCACGGCCTCCTTGCGGCGGCCGACGGTCTGGATCGGCCGCTCGAACACGAAGGACTCGGCGGGCTTGGCTGCCGGAGCCTCCTCGACGGGGGTCTCGACGTCGGCAACCTCGACGACAGGGGTCTCGACGTCTGCGGTCTCGACGTCTGCAACCTCGACGGCTGCCTCGGTTGTTTCGGTCACTGGGCCACCTGCTTGATCTCGAACGGGACGGGCTGCTGGGCGCTGTGGGGGTGCGTCGGACCTGCGTAAATGTGCAGCTTGCGCTGGATCTGACGGCTCAGCTTGTTGTGCGGAAGCATGCCGACGATCGCGTTCTCGACAACGCGGGTGGGGTGCTTTTCCAGCAGCTCACCGATCGTCCGGCTGTGCAGACCGCCGGGATAGCCCGAGTGCCTGTAAGCGAGCTTGTTCCGCAGTTTGTCGCCGCTGAGGGAAACTTTCTCGGCATTGATGACGATGACGTAATCCCCGCCATCGACATTGGGAGCGAACGTCGGCTTGTGCTTGCCGCGCAACAGGGTGGCTGCCGCAACGGCAAGGCGGCCAAGCACCACGTCCGTGGCGTCGATGACGTACCACGACCTCGTGGTGTCACCCGCCTTGGGAGCATAGGTGGGCACAGCGCTTACCTTTTCTTTCTCTCGGGTTGGATCCCGGTGCTAGCCGGGTGCCGGTCAGGCGTTCGCGGTGAGGGTGATCTCGGCGACCGACATTGACCCGAGCCCTGGCGTACCGCACGCCAACGGAGCAGCATACCGACGCTCATCCCCGCAGGTCAAAACGCGTGCGTGGGTGGTGGTGAGCGGGGTTTGACTCCACAGGCCAAGAGTCAGCCGGAATCCCCGCCAGGGTGATGATCATGTGGCCCGATGGACAGCACGTAGATTCCGCCGTCGTCGTCGTAAATCCAGTACATGCGCCAAGCGCTCGGCGTCCGGCTCTCGACGTATGAATTCCAAATCTTCCTTCCGTCGTGAGCTGCCAGGTGCTTCATCGCATGTAATGAAAGCCGGGATATGCGGGACCCACGTCACGCATGTTTTTAATGGCCTTCTTGACCTTTTTGAACTTCGCGCCCAAGTGCCGGTTGATCTCTAGCCATTCGTCACCAGGAGTCCACGCCGGGACTTAACGTCACCTGCGAAGGTCGCGATCCACTCACTCGTCGCTGTCGAACAACCAGTCAGACGAAACGCCTTCGCCAGACTGAAACGCATCCAACGCCTCAAGGGTTTCCTCGCGTAGCCGAGCGTCACGCAACATCGCCTTCTCGGCGTCGTCCAAGGTCTCCCATGGCAGCAGGTGGATTGAGCCATCGGCATCGACGACCTTGACGAATACGGCGCCAGGATGCGGGGCAGCTACGTGAAACTCGGCCGATTGGTCTGCCTGCAGCCTGGCGGGCGGTTCGCCGTAAGCGCCGCGGTCTTGTGCGACTGTCATGCGGGCCACCTCCTATCCCAACCTGTAGGTCCATCAAGATTAACTGTGTTGGTCCCGCGGCTCTCCTTCCGTCGGGACCAACACAGAGCTTGTTATCTGGTGGCTACCGCGCCCAGATGCCTGCCGCACGGCGATCGGCGTTCGCTACCTCTTCCGCGCCGTCGCGCACCGCGTTTCCCAGGTCAATCAGGATCTCGTTCAGCGCTGTCGCAGCCTGGTGCCACTTGACCTGTTCGACCTGGTAGGCGGCCGCCGCTTCGCGGGTCCATAGCTGCTGTAGCGGGGCAATTTGCGATCTCAGCTCGTCTAGAGCGGCGTTGAAACGAGCCGACGTCGTGTGGATCTCTTGTCGAACGGAGTTCTCGATTTCGCCGAAGTTGTATGAAAGCGCCGGGTCCACAGAAGTACCTCTCGATCACAGGTTCCCGCCAGCTGCGGCGATTTGGTGTGCGTGTACCTGGCCGGCTTCCTGAAGCGTGGCCTCGTTGTGCCGAATGGTTTCGGCAATCGAATGCAGGACGTGGTAGAGCCTCGTCGACTCGGCGTTCCAGCGGTCGACCACGTCCTTGAACCGCTCGGCCGCGAGTCCACCCCACACCGACGACGGCACGCTACTCATGCGGCCGATGAACGCCTGCAACATCGCCCGGATTTCCTCGTTGCGCGTGTCGGTCGTGCCCGCGACCGCGCGCATCAGGTCAAAGTCGGTGGACAGTGTGTCCGCGCCCATTGGAGTACTCACTCGATCTCCTTTCGTGCTGATATCAAGTACGACTGCGGCTCGGCCGATTTGGTTCCGTTCGATTTCTTCCGATCCTCATCCGATCGCGTGGGCGGACCGCACCGCTTGCTCGCACACGGTGCGAATCGCATCGCCGGCGCCGGGCCGGCTCTGACACCCGACGCTGATCCGGACTGGCCCATCGACTATCACCGTCCAGCGCACCTGATGGTTGGCGCGGACTTCCCGGTAGGTCACCGCGGGCCGCCCTGCGCTGAACCCGGACGGGTTGAAATCGACAAACACACCGTCGTGCTCGGAACCGATCGCACGCCTTAACCGCTCAGCGGTCGCGCTCAACGTCTCGTCAGGAGCAACCGGCGATTGCGTGACATGCAAGGCCGCCTCGGCGTCGGTCGGTGACGTCACTTGCACTCGCGCCGATCCCGGCCCGGCCAAGACCCGCTGAACGGTCCAGTTCGCCGGGACCGCCAGCGCCACGCGCCCTTCCACCAGAAATGTCGTCGGCACGCCGGTCGCGGGTGCGACACTAGGGTGACCCACTCCGACTGCCACCGGCACTGCCGCCACGAGGACGACAGCGGCGGCCGCCAACCCCCTCAACTTCCAGATTCGCGACGGGCCCGGCGGGGCGGCCGGCTGCGTCTCACCAACTTCGGTCAGAGTCGACTGCGCCGACACCGCCACCCGCGACAGCCGGGGCTCATCGATTTCCATGACGGACTGCCCGCTATCGCGCACCGCGCGGGCGATCAAGGTCGCAAGCACCGAGCCCCCGGGAATCGCGGCCGCCGCATCGACCAGCACGACAGCCGTTGCATCGGAACACATCTCGTCGATTACCCTGACGATCTCCATGGCGAGGTGACGTGGTTCCTTCGTGCGGGGTATGGCAACAATCTCGGTACCGACGATCGCCACCAACCGCTCGGCGATCTCTACCACGATGACCTCACGATCGGCTTTGGACGCGTGCGCCAACAGCCACGATCGCGGCCGCACTAAGACCCCACCAGACAGGCCCTTCGCGCCCGCGGTGACGACACCGACTCGCGACGACGACCACCACGATGGATGGACGATGAGCGCGCCCTGCCTCGCGCAGGCCAGCGACCGCAGCGCAGCCCTCCACAGCGAATCGACGGCGACCGGACGCTCGCCGACCAATGCCACGGGGTCATCGACGCCAGCCAAAGCAGCGTCAAGGATCTCGGTGTCGAGATCAGCGTTTGCGTCTGCGCTACAGCATATTCGGCGAATCACGCCGGGGCCGGCTTCGATAATCGCGCGATGAGCGCTCATGAATCCGGACACCATCCCACCTGCACCAGCTGCTCTTCACCAGTACGAGTGAGGAAAACGCCACGTCCCGGCGGCAACCGCGCCGGGCGGCCCGAGCCCATAAGCACGCCCTCATCGGGCCGGCCGCTCATCATTAGTCCCAGGCAACCAAAGTCACGCAGTCCCGCCAACAGCGGCTCGAACAAGGCGCGCGCCGCCCCACCACTACGTCGCGCAATGATGAGGTGCAATCCCAGATCCCTTGCATAAGGCAGGTATTCGAGCAGAACGCCAAGTGGGTTGCCCGCCGGGGCGACGACTAAGTCGTAATCGTCGACGACCACAAAGACATCCGGCCCCGACCACCAGGACCTGCTGCGCAGCTGTGTCTGGCTCGCGTCCACAGGAGGCATCCTCCGGTTCAGCAGTTCTCGCAGATCCGGAAGCACTACTGCCAGTCCGGCCGGCGACATGGCGTAGCCACCCAGATGCTTCGACTCGACCACCCCAAGCAGGGAGCGCCGAAAATCCACTACCAACAGCTGAGCCTGCGCGGCGGTCTTCGTCCGCATGATCTCGCGGCACAGAGTGCGCAGCGTTGCGGTCTTTCCGCACTCGTTGTCGCCGAGGATCAGCAGATGCGACTCCCGCTCGAAATCCACTGCGAGCGGCTGCAGTCGGCGCTCTTCGAGACCGAGCAGGATCTGAGCGCTCAAATCCGTGCCCGCCTGGCGGACGACGGCCTCGTGATCCACATGCGTGGACAGCAACGGTATGGGAGGCGCAACTAAGGCACCGTGATCGCGCCATGGCTCGTCTCCCGCCAGGGGTAGGGAAAGAACCATGTGCAGGCCGTCGCGGGACAGTCCGCGCCCAGGTCGGTTGTGCGGCACTTCATGCGCCCGTTTGCGGTCAACTTCAGAGTCGGTCGGGTCGCCGAGTCGCAATTCGATGCGCGTGCCGATCTGGTCCCTCAGCGCTGGCCTGATGTCCGCCCAGCGCGAGGCCGACAAGACGACGTGAACGCCGAACGAAAGCCCTTGGGCAGCAAGGGATATAATCGATTCCTCGAGCTCGCCGAACTCGTGGCGGAGGCTTCCCCAGCCATCGATGACGAGAAAGACATCACCGAAAGGATCCTCGTCCGCAACGTCGGTTCGGTCGATGCGCAGCTGACGATACTGTGCAATCGAATGGACGCCGTGATCACGGTACCTAGCCTCGCGGGTTCGCACGATCGATTCGAGCTCAGTGACGATTCGACCAACAAGTCGCGGCTCGGCACGGCCCGCAACGGCCCCGACGTGTGGCAGGGTGCCTATCGACGCCAGTGTCCCACCGCCGAAGTCCAGGCAATAGAACTGCACGCGACCTGGATCGTGCGTGGCAGCCAGCGCCGTGATCAGTGTGCGCAGCGCCGTCGACTTGCCCGCTTGCGGCGCACCCACGACAGCGAGATTGCCAGCAGCGCTGGATAAATCGACGATTAACGGTGTTCGGCATTGCTCGAAAGGACGGTCAACGACGCCGAGGGGCACAGTCAAGCCGGACCGCGCGGTCTCGGTATCGCTCAGCAGGCGATCGAGTGGCGGGGCTGCGCTGAGCGGCGGCAGCCAGACCGGATAGGCAGCCGGCCCCTGCCCGGCCAGCCTTTCGACGACCGCTCGCAGGACGCTTCGGTCCGGCACTCCCGCGACGTCGATGGGTCCCGTGACCGGTCCGACGACCCCAGCCGTGAACGGCTGCACACATGGCAGTGGCGCCCCGCCGAGCGCCGCCGCACCGGTCGGTGCATGGGTCCGCAACGGCTCGGAAGCAAATGCGGCCCGGAAGCGGACTAGCTCGCCGCTGCCTGACCGAAGAAAGCCCACCCCCGGCGTGCCGGGGAGCTCGAAGGCATCGGCGGTGCCCAACACCGTCCGTGATTCGCTGGCGGACAGGGTCTTCAGACAGAGCCGATAGGACAGGTGGGATTCCAGCCCTCTCAGCCTGCCCTCGTCGAGCCGCTGGCTGGCCAACAGCAGGTGCATGCCCAGCGAGCGGCCGAGCCGACCGATCGCCACGAACATGTCCGCGAAATCGGGATGCTGGCTGAGCAATTCGGAGAACTCATCGACGATGATGAACAACGTCGGTAAGGCGGCCAATTGCTTTCCGGCCCGGCGCGCATGCTGGTATCGCGCAACGCTGACGCAGCCTGCCGTCCGCAGCAGCTGTTGGCGACGGTTCAACTCGCCGGCAAGCGCATCTCGCATCCGGGCAACCAGCGGCGCTTCCTCGGCCAGGTTAGTGATGACGGCCGCGACGTGCGGCGCGGGCGCCAAGTCGAGAAATGTCGCACCGCCTTTGAAGTCGATGAGAAGAAGGTTGAGCACTTCCGGGGAGTTGCTCGCGATCATGCCCAACGCCACGGTGCGCAAAAGCTCCGACTTGCCCGACCCGGTGGCGCCTACGCAGAGCCCGTGTGGCCCCATACCGCCTTCAGCGGGCTCTTTGATATCCAGTTCGACCGGCGCGCCGACGTCACTGGTTCCGATGGGAACGCGAAGTCGACTGTCGTGATCTAGGCTGTCCCACAACTTGATTGGATCGAACCGTGCAATGTCCTCGACACCGATCAGGCTTGCCCATCCCGCGTCGGAGTGCGGGTACGGACTCGCCGCGTTGACGCGGTGCGCGGCGAGTCGGCGCGCACATATCAGCGCGTCAAGAGTGTCTAGGTGGTCCGGGCACCCCAGCGGCTGTGTTTCACCGCCATATCTGAGCGTCACGGGCGAGCCCCCGACGCCGGCCCGCAGCACTGTCATGCGCGAAATCGCCACCCCGCTGTCGAATTCGACCTCCTCGTCGACGTCGGAAATCACTACCAGATATGGCAGACCGGCACCGTCAAGCGCGCGGTGCATCTGCACCGGGTTGCCATACACCATGCGCACAGGCCCGACGGAATCGGTGGCAGTCGGGTGTTGGTTGTGTGGAAGCCATTTCAGCCAATCCCAATCGGCCTGTCGGCGATCTCCGATCACGCCGGCGATGAGCAGCTGATCCGGCGGGTGCAGCACCGCCAGCTGGCAGATCATGGCCCGCAGCAGCCCGCGCACCACATCCGCTTCGCCATCGATCACCACGAGCCCGATCTCAGGTAGGCAGATCGTGATCGGCACAGCGTCGATCGCGGCGTGGGTGCGAATGAACCGACGCATGGCCACCACAGTGACCGGGTCACAACGCTCCGCGGCCACGATCTCCGGTGGCACCAGACGCCGCGCCAGCGGTTGGGCCCCACGGCCTACGCGGGCGCGGCCAAAATCGGCGCCGGCGGCTCGCCGCTCCCACGTCCGCGGGCCGCCGACCAGCGTCCACAACGTATCCGGTTCACAATGGCTCCACTCGAGCGATGAACGCTGCGCCGCAACCGTTTCCATCACCGTCTTACGCAGGCGATTGAGGTACCCGAGATAGTCGACTCGATCGTCGTAGATACCACGCCCCCGTCGCTGACCGCGTCCACTCATCACGGTCAGCACCATCGAGACCACCATCATCAACGGGAAGACCAGAAACGTGGGATTGCGAGTCGCGTCCGACCCGGAGAAAAAGACCACCGCCGTAATACCCAGAGTCGCGACCGACATGACGAGCGGCAACAGGCGCACCAACAAGCCCGGCGATGACGAGGGCGCCAACTCGGGCGGTGCGGCCACGGCGATCTCCGCACCCGCCACCCGTGCAGGCGGCCGCCGCACCGCAGGCACGTCTCCCTGAGTCATCTTGCCCTCCACCCGCTGATCACGGTAGGTAGCGCCGGGCGCACCAGCAACTCACCTGTGGACAGCCGAATACCGCTGGACCGAAGGGCCATTAGCGTGCCGATAACCCGAGCTTGAAGGGATCAACTTTGCCTGTATCCGATTCGGGACTCCGCCGCGTCTCGATTTATGCCGGCAGCGCCGTCGTCGATGTGGCGCTCCCGTCGCAGATACCCGTCGCCGCCCTGGTGCCGCCCATTGTTGACCTGGTACAAAGCCGCGGCACCCAGAGCCCCGATAATCTGACTGCGAGGCGTTATCAACTTTCCCGCCCCGGTACATCCGCATTGCACAGGTCGATGACGTTAGCGCAGAACGGTATCCGAGATGGGGACGTGCTGATCCTCAGCCACGGGCGGGCGCCGGTACCCGTCGCCCGTTACGACGACCCGGCAGACGCGGTGTCGGCGGCACTGAATGCCCGAACCCCAAGTCGGACCGGGGCTCGTCAAGCCGCCCGGCTTAGCGGCGCGCTGGCCGCCGGCTGCCTGACCGTCATCGGCGGCTTGGCGCTGATTCGAGATTCCTTTGTCCCCAACAACACACAGCATGTTGCCGCAGGCATCGCCGGGCTGGCCGGCCTGGTCGCGCTGATGTTCGCGACGTTCGCACACCGCACCTATCACGATTCGTGCGCCGGACTGACACTGGGCCTGATCGCCACGGTATTCGCCTCGCTGGCAGCATTTCTCATGGTGCCGGGCGCTCCCGGTGGGCCTCATCTACTACTCGCCGCCATGGCGGCCGCCGTCACATCGACACTCGCGATGCGTATATCCGGCTGTGGCGCAGTCATATTCACCTCGTTCGCATGCTTCGCCGTGCTCGTCGCTCTCGCTGCACTGGCCGGCGTCGTGACCGGCGCCCCACCCCGGGCCATCAGCTCGGTGACCGCCCTGATATCACTGGGCCTGCTGGGGGCAGCGGCGCGGCTGTCGATCATCTTGGCCGGGTTGGCTCCCAGACTTCCAGCCGCACCGGAACTGGATACCTTCGAGCCCCGCACCGACGCGTGGGCAGCGCGAGCGACGCGCGCCGACGCGTGGCTGACGAGCCTGCTCGCGGCCTTCTCGGCCTCTGCGGCGGCGGGTTCCATGGTTACCGCGCTGGCGGGAACACCGAAGTTCGATGGCATCGCCTTTGCGGCCGTGACCGGTGTCGTCTTGTTGCTACGCGCGAATTTCATCGATCGCCGAACGCTGCCCTGCGTTGTCGGTGGCGTCGTCACCATTGGAACAACATTGGGCCTCGCGGCACTCAGTGCCCCGCAACGTGCACCCTGGATCGCCGCGGCGACCGCGACGACGGTCGCTCTCGCGGCCCTGCTGGGCTTCGTCGTTCCTGCACTGACGCTTTCACCCCTGATGCGGCGAAGCATCGACCTGCTGGAGTGTGTGGCACTGGTCGCGGTGGTGCCTCTGACCTGTTGGGTGTGCGGCTGCTACGACGCCGTCCGTGGCCTGTATCCGACATGGCGTTGACCGCGACGCGCATGGCGCATGCGCTGGCGATATCGGCGCTTACCGCGTTGTCCCAGTTCGGAATCCCACTGGCGCATGCGGTTTCACCACCGGAGATCGACGACAGGTGGCTGCCCAAGCCGGCCTTGCCCGCGCCCCCGCGGCCGACCGTGCAGCGCGATGTCTGCGCTGTGGTGGCCGACGACTCGGGCACGGGTCGCAATCAGCTCGCCAATCTCGATCTGCCACGGGTGTGGCAGCTCTCCCGCGGCGCGGGCCAACGAGTCGCGATCATCGACACCGGTGTTTCGCGACATCGCAGACTGCCGGCCCTGGTACCCGGCGGGGACTACGTATTCAATGGCGACGGCACGCAGGATTGCGACGCGCATGGCACCCTGGTGGCCGGAATCGTCGCTGCTGCACCGGATTCCGATGGCTTCAGCGGCGTCGCGCCCGACGTCACCCTGATCAGCATCCGCCAGTCCAGCCCGAAATTCGGCCTCGCCGGCGGCACGTCGAGTGCCGGGGTGGGTGATGTCGACACGATGGCCAGAGCGGTCCGGACGGCCGCCGATCTGGGCGCATCGGTGATCAACATTTCGTCGGTTGCGTGCGTTCCGGTGGCATCGGCACCGGATGATCGAGCCCTTGGTGCCGCGCTGGCCTATGCGGTTGACGTGAAGAACGCAGTCATCGTCGCGGCGGCCGGCAACACGGGCGGAGCGGGGCAGTGTCCGCCACAGCGAGCGGACGCGACCTGGCAGACCGCTTCAGTAGCGGTCAGCCCGGCCTGGTACGACGACTACGTCTTGACTGTCGGTTCGGTGAACGCCGACGGGGCGAGGTCGGCATTCACCCTCGCGGGTCCGTGGGTGGACGTCGCCGCCACCGGCGAAGGGATGACGTCGCTTGGATCGGCGCCGTTGTCTGGGACCAGCTTCGCCGCACCGATTGTCAGCGGCCTCGCCGCGCTGATCCGGGCCCGGTTCCCGGCCTTGTCCGCGCGGCAGGTCATGCAACGCATCGAGTCGACCGCGCATCACCCGCCCGGCGGATGGGATCCGTTCGTCGGCAACGGTGCAGTGAATGTCCTCGCCGCGGTCAGCACCGACTCGATGCCAGCTGCTGACACCCCCACGCCGCCGAACGTTCCAGTTCCGCCCGCCGCGCCGCCGCCGCCACGACCGCCGGACTCCCCCGGCCGCGACACTGCGCTGCGCGGCGCGGCTGTCTGCGTGGTCGCTCTGCTGGCAGTGCTGCTCGTAGGCGCAGCCAAGCCTCGGCTAGCGAGCCGTCGCGACCGTGTCCCGGGCGACTGACGCGTTTGCCTTGCTGAGTTCGGGTCCCGCCGGCAGTGCCGCCAGGAGCGGCAAGGGGATCGCAGTCACCGCCGGTGGCAGACCGAGATCACGCGCCGCGTCGTCGTCATGAATCGCGAACCGCACCCCGGTGTCGACAATGAGGTACCGCGCGCCGACGTGGCCTTCCGCCCGCACGTAGGCGCTCCTGCCCGGGGGCAGATAGACCGCGTCTAGCGCAGGACCATGGCCGTCGGCTTGCGACAACATCACCGGCGCCCGTCCACCGGGCACCGGCGGGAGGGCGCCGGTCTGCAACGTGACGCCGGAATACCCGGACGCCCCGGGGACCCACGTCGCGCACAGGGCACCATCGGCGATCAGCGATGTCGGAGCGTGGGCGGGGAAGGTCGCTACGGGCAGCGTGTTGACGACCGCAGTATCGCGGATGACATCGGGCGCCACCGTGACAATGCCGGCTGTGCCGTGCGCGTCGCTGAAACGCAACAGGTCCGCGGCGACCCGGCCGATGCGCTGGACCCGGTGGCCAGAACGGCGTAATACTCGTCACCATCGCCGCCCGCGATCCGCAGCACGCTACCGACCGGAATTCCGGGCAACACGGTTGCTTTGTCGCCGGCCCCGCGAATTCGTGGCGTCGTGATCGGCGTGGCCTCCGGAAGGGCGTTCAGCAATAGCGGGGAGACGACCTGCGGCCTGCGTCCCTCGAGCCGCAGCGCGCGCACTACGGCGGGATCCGCCAGGTCGACGACGGCCCGTTGCCCGTTATAGAGCAGGTACGTCGGCGAACCCGGGCCCGATGCCGCCAGGATGGCCTGCTCGTCGGCCAGGCGACGGACCGACGCTCGTTCAAGGGCTCCGACGATGACGGTCGTAGCCGCAGCGTCGCCCGTGTCGCACATCGTCCAAACCGAGTCGTCGCCCGACAACAGCGGACCGATGAACTGCGGAGCACCCGGAATACCCAGTAGCGGGCCGCGTTTCGTCCGGCTCAATGCGGACTCTGGCACGGGCTGGGGGTTTGCCGATGTCCCCGCGATCAATCGCGCCGAGGGCAGGTTCAGCACTGGATGCCAGGTGTCACCGACCCGCACATACAGCGCTCCGGTTTGTTTGCCCATCACGATCTGCGCATGATCGAGCTCTGCTTCTCCCCGCAGTAAAGCAAGCAAAGCACTGCCAACCACTGCGATGGCGGCCAGCGCACATCCGATCATCAGGGGCGCCGTCCGCGCCCGCAGGGGCTGGCCCGACGGGCACGTGTCGCCCCGAAGCAACGCACATTCGACGCGACGCAGCAGGAATCGGTAGCCGCTGACCTGCAGCCACGTCGTCGGCTGACGCGACATTGACACCTCCACGATTCGCGAACCGATCGTGCTCACGGTAGGCCGAGCGACGCCAACCTAAGGTCGCCCATCCACAACTTCAGAAGTTTCGTTCCCGCTGATAGTGGGTAAAATTGGCCCGTGATTTCACACCGCGTACCTACCCCTCGGGCGGGCAGCGTGCGGTCAGCCGCTCGCTGGGTTGGCCTGGGCGCGTCCGCGCTGGTCACCGGGGCCGGCCTACTCGTCAACACGCCGGTCGCACACGCCTTCGACTGCCCCGACGCCGAAGTGATCTTCGCCCGGGGCACCAACGAGCCGGCCGGCCTGGGCAAGGTCGGCGACTCCTTCGTCGACTCGCTGCGCCAGCAGACCGGATTGAACATCCTGCCCTACGGGGTGAACTACGCCGCCAGCAAGCTGCAGCTGCACGGCGGTGACGGCGCCAACGACACCATCGACCGCG
Source organism: Mycobacterium numidiamassiliense (assembly GCF_900157365.1). Taxonomy (GTDB): domain Bacteria; phylum Actinomycetota; class Actinomycetes; order Mycobacteriales; family Mycobacteriaceae; genus Mycobacterium; species Mycobacterium numidiamassiliense. The sequence goes on from NZ_FUEZ01000003.1 coordinate 836,348, forward strand.
TCAAGAAGAGCGTGGAAACGTGCCCCAACACCAAGATCGTGCTGGGCGGCTACTCGCAGGGCGCGACCGTGATGGACATCGTCGCCGGCGTCCCGATCGGCGGCATCAACTTCGGCAGCACGCTGCCGCCGCAGTACGCCAACAACATCGCCGCCGTCGTGACCTTCGGTGACGTGGCCGACCGCGCCGGCGGGTCGCTGCCCACCCAGAGCGCCATGCTGGGATCCAAGGCCGCCGACTATTGCAACCCCAACGACCCGATCTGCCACGCGGGCGAGGGCAACGAGTGGAGCGGGCACACCGAGGGCTACGTCCCCGTGTACACCACCCAGGCCGCGGCCTTCGTTGCTCCCAAGCTGATGGGCGGCTCCGGCCAGCAGGTGCCCGGATACACGCCGCCGATTCAGGGGTTCGGCCCGCAGACGCCGGGCAACGCCTCGCAGACACCGGGCAACAGCGTGACGACACCCGACCAGATCCCGTCGATTCACGGCCCGGCGTCGCCCGGATCGCCTGCGGTACCGGCGTCGCCCGCGACGCCCGTGTCGCCGACCGCGGCGGCCGCGACCCCGACCCCGGCACCCGGGCTGGTTGCGGCTCTTCAGTGACGTGCGGGCATCAATCGGATAACGCCCATTCCCCGCAACGCCCCGCTGACCTGCCAGGATCGTCCGCAGCGACCCGCTGACCAGCTCCGGGAGCGTTTTATTATCGGTTGATGGGGGTTCGACCGTTTGGTTTCGCGGCTGCCATCCTGCTCGCCGCGACACTAGAAATCGTTCCGTTGTCCACGCCATCGATTCCGGCGGCGTCGGCGTCATGCCCGGCCGCCGAAGTGGTCTTCGCGCGCGGCCGGGAGGAACCGCCGGGCGTCGGCTATATCGGCAGTGCCTTCGTCTCGGCGCTGCAAAGCAAGGTGCAAGTGCCGGTCGGTGCCTATGGGGTCGACTACCCCGCCGATGTCGATCCGACCAAGGGCGCCAGCGACATGAGCGCCCACGTGCAATCCATGGCCAAGCATTGCCCGAACACCCGGGAGGTGCTCGGCGGCTATTCGCTGGGCGCTATCTCGGCCGACCTGGTGGTCGCGCTGGCCAATCCCGGATTCGGCTTCAACAATCCGCTGCCGCCGGGCGCCGACCAACACGTCGCTGCGGTCGCACTGTTCGGGAACGGCACCCGGCGCGTCCTGGGGCCGGTGCCCGAATTCAGTCCCGCCTTCGCCGGCAAGACGATCGACCAGTGCGCCCCCGGTGACCCGATCTGTTCGAGCGGATGAGCCTGGCCCTCGCACCTGCAGCCCTCGTACCTGAGCTCCGGGCTGGTGGAGCAGGCGGCCACCTTCGCCGCCAGCAGGCTCTAGTCGCGCGTCCGCAAATCCCGGGTGATCACAATCCGCGCGGCAAGTTCGTCGTCGGGTGGATAGTCCACCCCGACCAACGTCAAGCCGTGCGCGGGTGCGGCCGCAAAATCGCTGGAACGTCCTGTCGCCGTGAGTAATTCGCGACACCACTTTGGGCTGCGCCGCTGCTCCCCCACCGCCAGCAGCGCCCCGACCAGTGATCGCACCATCTGCCAGCAGAACGCGTCGGCGGTGACGTGGGCGGTAATCAGATCGCCCTCGCGTGACCAGTCCAGCCGCTGCAGATCCCGGATGGTGGTGGCGCCGTCACGGTGACGGCAGAACGCGGCGAAGTCGTTCAATCCCAACAGCTCTCGTGACGCGGCGCGTATCGCGTCGACGTCCAGATCCCGCGGCCAGGCGGCGATGTAGCGCGCCCGCTGCGGCTCGACCCCGTAGGGCGCCGTCGACAATCGGTACTCGTAATGACGGCGCAGCGCCGAAAACCGCGCATCGAAATCCGCTGGGGCGCGGCGGATATCGACCACCCGGACGTCGGCGGGCAGAAACCGGCCAAGCCGGCGCACCAGCGGCAGGAATTCCGGCTCACCGGGCCGCGGCGAGCGCGGGTAGGCATTCGGCAAGGCGGCGGCGGGCACATCGACGTGGGCGACCTGCCCGGTGGCATGCACTCCCGTGTCGGTGCGCCCGGCCGCCCATAGCCGTACCGGCGTGCGAAAGACCGTCGTCAGCGCGTCATCGATGACGCCGGCGACAGTGCGCTGCCCGGCCTGAGTTGCCCAGCCCGCGAAATCGGTTCCGTCGTAAGCAATATCGAGCCTAAGACGGACGTCTTCGCTACTTCTCGGTGGCGTCGTCACCCTCGTCGGCGGCCTCAGCCTTGGGCTCCTCGGCCTCGACTTCCTCGGTGGCGGTGGGCTCTTCGGCCACGGCCTCCTCGGTCGTGGCCTCTTCGGCTTCGGCTTCCTCGGGCGCGGCCTCTTCGGCCGCCGCGGGTGCCTCTGCCTTCTCGGGCGCCTTCTTCGAAGCCTTGACCCGGCGAGCCCGCTCGGCCTCCGACGTCACCGTCTTTTCCTGCACCAGCTCGATCACGGCCATGGGGGCGTTGTCGCCCTTACGCGCCTCGACCTTGATGATGCGGGTGTATCCGCCCTCGCGGTCGGCGAAGAACGGCCCGATCTCCTCGAACAGCTTGTGCACGACGTCCTTGTCGCGGATCTTCTTCAGAACCTCTCGACGGTTGTGCAGCGTGCCCTTTTTCGCGTGCGTGATCAGCTTCTCCGCGTAGGGCCGCAGCGCGCGCGCCTTCGGCTCGGTCGTCTTGATCCGGTCGTGCTCGAACAGCGACGTGGCCAGGTTGGCCAGAAGAGCCTTCTGATGCGAAGACGACCCGCCGAGGCGAGGGCCCTTGGTGGGCTTGGGCATTGCGACTTCTCCTCAATGGGGCCGGTCCCCGTATCAGGTAGGACCGGGACGGAATTCGGTTAGAGCTGTTCGGTTTCGGCGTAGTCGGCGTCGTCGTAGGCGCCCTCGGTGGACCAGGTGCCGGTGGCGACGTCGTAGCCCGCGACCTCGGACGGGTCGAAGCTCGGCGGGCTGTCCTTGAGCGACAGACCCAGCTGGTGGAGCTTGACCTTGACCTCGTCGATCGACTTCTGGCCGAAGTTGCGGATGTCGAGCAGGTCGGACTCGGTGCGGCTGACCAGCTCGCCGACGGTGTGCACACCCTCGCGCTTGAGGCAGTTGTAGGACCGCACGGTCAGATCCAGATCGTCGATCGGCAGTGCGAACGACGCGATGTGGTCGGCCTCGGCGGGCGACGGCCCGATCTCGATGCCTTCGGCCTCGACGTTGAGTTCGCGTGCCAGACCGAACAATTCGACCAGGGTCTTGCCGGCCGATGCCAGCGCGTCGCGCGGGCCGATCGAGCTCTTGGTCTCCACGTCCAGGATCAGCTTGTCGAAGTCGGTGCGCTGCTCGACACGGGTCGCGTCCACCTTGTAGGTGACCTTCAGCACCGGCGAGTAGATGGAATCGACTGGGATACGGCCGATTTCGGCACCCGAGGCCCGGTTCTGCACGGCAGGCACGTAGCCACGGCCGCGCTCGACGACCAGCTCGACCTCGAGCTTGCCCTTGTCGTTCAGCGTCGCGATGTGCATGCCGGGGTTGTGCACGGTGACACCGGCCGGCGGCACGATGTCGCCCGCGGTGACCTCGCCCGGACCCTGCTTGCGCAGGTACATGGTGACCGGCTCGTCCTCTTCGGACGACACGACCAGACCCTTGAGGTTCAAGATGATCGCGGTGACATCTTCTTTGACGCCGGGCACGGTGGTGAACTCGTGCAGCACGCCATCGATGCGAATGCTGGTGACGGCCGCGCCGGGGATCGACGACAGCAGCGTGCGCCGCAGCGAATTACCCAGGGTGTAACCGAATCCGGGCTCCAGCGGTTCGATGACGAACTGGGACCGGCTGTCGGTAAGGATTTCCTCGGACAGTGTGGGTCGCTGAGAGATCAGCATGGTGTTTCTCTATCTCCTTCTCGGCACCCGCTATTTGATGCCGTTAAGTGTTCCGTTCCGGCGGATGCCGGCCCGGAAGTCTTTACTTCGAGTAGTACTCGACGATCAGCTGCTCGGTGAGCGGCACGTCGATCTGCGCTCGCTCGGGCAGTTGGTGGATCAGGATGCGCTGCCGCTCCCCGACCACCTGAATCCAGCCCGGCAGCGGGCGGTCGCCCGACGTCTCGCGCGCGATCTGGAACGGCACCGTGTTCAGCGAGCCGTCCCGCACGTCGATGATGTCGTACTGCGACACCCGGTAGCTGGGGACATCGACGTGCACGCCGTTGACGCTGAAGTGCCCGTGGCTGACCAACTGGCGAGCCATCCGGCGGGTGCGTGCCAACCCAGCGCGGTACACGACATTGTCGAGCCGGCTTTCCAGGATGCGCAGCAGCTCCTCACCGGTCTTGCCGGGTTGGCGCACTGCCTCTTCGTAGTAGCGGCGGAACTGCTTTTCCATGACGCCGTAGGTGAAGCGGGCCTTCTGCTTCTCCTGCAGCTGCATCAGGTATTCGCTCTCCTTGATCCGCGCGCGGCCGTGCTGGCCGGGCGGGTAAGGGCGCTTTTCGAAAGCCTGGTCGCCACCGACGAGGTCGGTGCGCAGCCGACGCGACTTGCGCGTCATGGGTCCGGTGTAACGAGCCATTTCTTCCTACCTAGACCCTTCTGCGCTTGGGCGGACGGCAGCCGTTGTGCGGCTGCGGGGTGACGTCAGAGATCGCGCCGACCTCCAGGCCTGCGGCCTGCAGCGACCGGATCGCGGTCTCGCGGCCCGAGCCCGGGCCCTTCACGAACACGTCGACCTTGCGCACGCCGTGCTCCTGGGCCTTGCGTGCGGCGTTCTCGGCAGCCAGCTGCGCGGCGAACGGCGTCGACTTGCGCGAGCCCTTGAAGCCGACGTGACCCGACGACGCCCAGGCGATGACGTTGCCCTGCGGGTCGGTGATCGTCACGATCGTGTTGTTGAACGTGCTCTTGATGTGCGCGGCACCGTGCGGGATGTTCTTCTTTTCCCGGCGACGGGTCTTCTGCCCCTTCTTGGGGGCAGCGGATGCTGCCTTCTTGGCGGGTGGCATGAGTTACCTGGCCTTCTTCTTGCCTGCGATGGTGCGCTTGGGGCCCTTGCGGGTACGCGCGTTGGTCTTTGTGCGCTGGCCACGCACCGGCAGGCCGCGGCGGTGCCGCAGGCCCTGGTAGCAGCCGATCTCGATCTTGCGGCGGATGTCGGCCTGCACCTCACGGCGCAGGTCACCCTCGATCTTGAGGTTGGCTTCGATGTAATCGCGCAGGTGGGTCAGCTGGTCGTCGGTCAGGTCCTTGGTGCGCAGGTCCTTGTCGATGCCCGTAGCTGCCAGGATCTCGTTGGAACGGGTGCGTCCGACCCCGAAGATGTACGTGAGCGCGATCTCCATGCGCTTATCGCGCGGCAGATCGACGCCTACTAGTCGTGCCATAGGTGGCGTTTCCTCTTATCTCATGCGGAGGTCTTTTCCCAGTCCGTTCCCGGCGTATTGCCGGGGCCCGGCCTCCGTCCGGGCGTGGATGAACGGCCTATCCGCTCATTGGTGCTGGGAGGTCTGCATTCAGTTGTGTCGAACCGACCGGGACTGTTAGCCCTGGCGCTGCTTGTGGCGTGGATCGGAGCAGATCACCATGACCCGCCCATGCCGACGGATCACCCTGCACTTGTCGCAGATTGGCTTGACGCTCGGGTTCACCTTCACGGCTGTCTCGATCCTGTTCTGTCTACTCGTAGGTTTATGGTTCGGGCTTGTCGTTACTTATAGCGGTACACAATGCGGCCCCGGGACAGGTCGTAGGGAGACAACTCCACCACCACCCGGTCCTCGGGCAGGATGCGGATGTAGTGCTGCCGCATCTTGCCGCTGATGTGGGCAAGCACCTTGTGGCCGTTCTCCAGCTCAATGCGGAACATCGCATTGGGCAGGGGCTCGACCACGCGGCCCTCGACCTCGATGGCGCCGTCCTTCTTGGCCATGCTTCTCGTCAAATCCTCGTCGTTTAGTTTCGATCCCAATCGCGCCCGGATCGGCGCACCATTCACACCGACCTTGAAACGTGAGCCGGTGACAGGAAATTCCTAGGGACAGGGCACGCGAAAGCCGGCGCGGATAACGCACCGTTGGTCAACGATACCTGGTCGGAGGGCCCTGGCCAAAATCGCTTGCAGAGGAACCGAGGCCGCCACCTCGACCCACCATACGGCTTCTGACAAGCGCATACTTGACGCCGATGACACGTCCCGATGCGCAGTCGCGCAAACCCGTGATGATGACCGTTGACGACGATCCCGCGGTGTCGCGCGCGGTGGCCCGGGACCTGCGGCGCCACTACGGCGAGGACCACCGCATCGTGCGCGCGGAATCGGGTCCCGAGGCCCTGGAGACCCTCAAGCAGCTCAAGCTGCGGGGCGAAGCGGTCGCGACCCTGATCGCCGACTACCGGATGCCGCAGATGACGGGCATCGAGTTCCTCGAGCAGGCGATGGACCTCTATCCGGCGGCGCGGCGGGTCCTGCTGACGGCCTACGCCGACACCCACGCCGCGATCGACGCGATCAACGTCGTCGACCTCGATCACTACCTGCTCAAGCCGTGGGATCCGCCGGAGGAAAAGCTCTACCCCGTCGTCGATGCGCTGCTGGAAGCCTGGCGGGCGGCGCCCCAGCACGCCATCCCGCACACCAAGGTGATCGGGCACCGCTGGTCGGCGCGGTCCTGGCAGGTCCGCGACTTCCTGGCCCGCAACGGCCTCTACTACACCTGGTTCATGGCCGACGAGCCGGCCGGTGAGCAGCTGCTGCAGGCCGCGGGCGAGGACGGCAGACGGCTACCGATCGTCATCACCGAGCAGGGCGATCCCCTGATCGAACCCACCGACGCCCAGCTGGCCGACAAGCTGGGCCTGGCCAGCACGCCGTCGCAGGAGTTCTACGACCTGATCGTCATCGGTGGCGGCCCCGCGGGCCTGGCCGCCGCCGTCTACGGCGCCTCCGAGGGGCTGCGCACGGTGCTCATCGAGCGCACCGCGACCGGCGGGCAGGCCGGCCAGAGCTCACGGATCGAGAACTACCTGGGCTTTCCCGACGGGGTGTCGGGCGGGCAGCTGGCCGAGCGTGCGCGCAGGCAGGCCGAGAAGTTCGGCGCCGAGCTGATCACGGCCCGCGCGGCGACCGCGCTGGAAATCAACGGATCCAAGCGCACCATACGGTTCGCCGACGGCGGCTCCATCGACGCGCACGCGGTCATCTTGGCCACCGGTGTCGCCTACCGAAACCTCGAAGCCGACGGGTGTCACGAGCTGACCGGTTGCGGCGTCTATTACGGGGCCGCGGTCTCCGTCGCGTCGGACTGCAAAGACGAAGAGGTCTACGTGGTCGGCGGGGCCAATTCGGCCGGCCAGGCCGCGATGTATCTGTCCCGCGAAGCCAACTCGGTGACCATCGTCGTGCGGGGTCCCTCGCTGGAAGCGTCGATGTCGTACTACCTGATCCAGCAGATCGAGCAGAACCCGAAGATCACCGTGCGTACCTGCACCGAAGTGCGGCGGGCGACCGGAGATGGGCACCTGGAGAAGCTGACCCTGGTCAACAACCGGACCGGCGACACCGAGGAAGTGACCTGCGCCCGGATGTTCATCTTCATCGGGGCCGCACCGCGCACCGAGTGGCTGGACGGGGTGCTCGCCCGCGACGCCCACGGCTTCATCCTCACCGGGCCGGACCTGCGCAACGTGTGCGGCTGGACGCTGGACCGCCCGCCCCACCACCTGGAGACCAGCGTACCGGGCGTGTTCGCCACCGGCGACGTTCGGTCGGAGTCGGCCAAACGCGTCGCCGCCGCCGTCGGTGAAGGATCGATGGCCGTGATGCTGGTTCACCGGTATCTGGCCGAGAGCTAGGAAGGGCCATGACCGCCACCACCCCATGTGAACCCGACGAGCTGCGCAGCCTGTTTTTGTTCGAGGCGCTCAGCGACGAGCAGCTGGCGGTGCTCTGCACGAACGGGCATATCCAGCAGTACGAACCCGGTCCGATCTGCGTCGAAGGCGAACCCGCGACGTGCTTCTACGTCCTCATCGACGGTGAGCTGATGATGTCGAAGCTCTCCGGCGGTCAGGACATCGAAACCAACCGCACCTCGCAGCGCGGCGTGTATTGCGGGGCGTGGCGCGCGTTCACCGGCGGAAACCAGAAGAGCTACGACGCGTCGGTCCACGTGACCAAGCCGTCGCGGTTCTTTGTGATGGACGCGCCGGTGTTCGCCCAGTTCATGCGCGACCAGTTCCCGATGGCCGTCCACCTGCTCGACGGCATCGCCGTCGGCACCGACCGGACGCGCCGCATCATCGACAACCGGGAGAAACTGCTGGCGCTGGGCCGGCTATCGGCCGGGCTGACCCATCAGCTGAACAATCCCGCGGCGGCCATCTCCCGGGCTGCGGCCGATTTGCGCGGCCGGGTCGCCGGCATGCGCCACAAGCTGGCGATGCTGGCCGACGGCACCATCACACCGGAGGTGTTGAGCGCCCTGGTGCGGCTGCAGGAGCGGGTCGCCGAGCAGGTCGCCAAATCGGCGTCGCTGCACCTGAGCGCGCTCGAGACCTCCGATCGCGAGGACGCCGTCGGCGACTGGCTGGACGACCACGGCATCGACGGCGGGTGGGACATCGCGCCGACGTTCGTCGAGGGTGGCATCGACACCGACTGGCTGGAGCGGATTTCCGCGGTCAGCGAAGAGCTCGCGGCGGGCTCGTTGGAGCAGGCGATCCGATGGATCGACTACACCATCGAAAGCGAGCTGCTGATAAATCAGATTCTGGAAGCGAGCAAACGGATTTCGGCCCTGGTCGCCGACGCCAAGCAGTATTCGCAGATGGACCGGGCCCCGTTCCAGGTCGCCAACGTGCACGACCTGCTGCACAGCACGCTGGTGATGTTCGCCGACCGGTTGACCAAGGACGGCAACAAGGACGCCGACAAGGACACTCCCGCCATCACCCTGGTGAAGGACTTCGACCGATCCCTTCCCGAAATCCCCTGCTATCCAGCCGATCTCAACCAAGTGTGGACGAACATCATCGACAACGCCCTCGCCGCGATGCGCGATAAAGGCGGCACGCTGACCGTGCGCACCTGCCGCTACGGCGACAACATGGCCCGCGTCGAGATCTGCGACACCGGGCCGGGAATCCCCGCGGACATCCGTGAGCACATCTTCGAGCCGTTCTTCACCACCAAACCGTTCGGCGAAGGCACCGGACTGGGGCTTGATCTGGCGTTCAACATCGTCGTCAAGAAGCATCGCGGCGACATCCGGGTCGAGTCGGTGCCCGGCGACACCCGGTTCATCGTGCTGCTGCCGCTGGAGCCGCCCGTCGTCGACGTCACCGCCGTCGACATCGACGCGGACGAGGATGCCGCCGCCGCGGAATAGCGACACCACCCGACCGGTTGGAGACGTCATGACCGACTCCGCGTCAAGCAAACCCAATCTCGGCCGGTTCGGATCGTTCGGACGGGGCGTCACGCCCCAGCAAGCCAAAGAAATTGAGTCCCTGGGCTACGGAGCCGTCTGGGTGGGCGGCTCCCCGCCCGCCGAGCTGGCCTGGGTGGAGCCCATCCTGGAGGCGACGAGCACATTGCAGGTGGCCACCGGCATCGTGAACATTTGGACGGCCGCGGCCAAGCCGGTGGCCGAGTCGTTCCACCGAATCGACAAGGCCTACCCGGGCCGCTTCCTGCTGGGTATCGGCGTCGGGCATCGCGAGGCGATCAGCGAATACCGCAAGCCGTACGACGCGCTGGTGGAGTACCTGGACCAGCTCGACGAATTGGGCGTGCCCGCCAACCGGCGCGTGGTGGCGGCGCTGGGCCCGCGGGTGCTGGAGCTTTCCGCGCAGCGCAGCGCCGGAGCGCACCCGTACCTCACCACACCCGAGCACACCGCCCGTGCCCGCGAGCTGATGAGCCCGTCGGCATTCCTGGCGCCCGAGCACAAGGTGGTGCTCACTACCGACGCCGCGCAGGCCCGCGAGGTGGGCCGCCGGGCGCTCGACATCTATTTCAACCTGGCCAATTACCGCAACAGCTGGAAGCGGCTGGGCTTCGGTGAGGACGAAGTGGTCCGACCGGGCAGCGACCGCCTGATCGACGCGGTGGTGGCCTATGGCACGGTGGACCAGATCGCCGCACGGCTGAACGAGCACGTCGCCGCCGGGGCCGACCATGTACCCGTGCAGGTCCTGACCAAAGATGAAAACCTGGTCTCGGCGCTGGCTGAACTCGCGGGGCCGCTTGGACTGAACCGCTCGTAAGCAACCGCGTAGGGGGGATCTGGATGACCGACGCAGTTTCACTCAAGCCCGACCTGGGCCGCTATGGCGCGTGGCTGGCCACTCGTTCCATCGCACCGGAGCTGGCCGCGAAGATCGAATCGCTCGGCTACCGTGCGGCCTGGGTCGGCGGATCGCCCGACGCCGAGCTGGCCTGGGTGGAGCCCGCCCTGGCGCAGACCAACTCACTGCAACTGGCCACCGGGATCGTCAACATCTGGTCGGCAGCGGCAGCGCCCGTCGCCGAATCCTTTCAGCGCATCGAAAGCGCTTATCCCGGAAGGTTTTTGCTCGGTATCGGAGTGGGCCACCCGGAACACACCCAGGAGTACGTCAAGCCGTACACCGCACTGGTCGACTACCTCGACGAGCTCGATGCCGCGCTGGTGCCGACCAGCAGGCGGGTGCTCGCGGCGCTGGGACCCAAGGTGCTGGCGCTGTCGGCCGAACGCAGTGCGGGCGCCCATCCGTATCTGACCACTCCGGAACACACCGCCAAGGCGCGCGAACAGGTGGGCAACTCGGTGTTCCTGGCGCCCGAACACAAGGTGGTGCTCACCACCGACCGCGCGAAGGCGCGCGAAGCCGGCCGCGGCGTCGTCCAGCACTACCTGGGCTTGAGTAACTACGTGAACAACTGGCTGCGGCTGGGGTTCACCGAAGACGACGTGCGCACGCCCGGCAGCGACAAGCTGATCGACGCGGTGGTCGCCTACGGCACCGCCGAAGACATCGCCAAACGATTGGACGAACACATCCAGGCCGGCGCGGACCACGTGGCGATCCAGGTGCTCGGCGGCTATGACGAAGACACGCTGTTGCCTACGCTGAGCGAACTGGCGGGTCCACTAGGGCTAACTCCCTCAAGCTGACCGCTCGGCTCGGTTAGGGTTTGACGCATGCGTCTGCTGGTCACCGGCGGCGCCGGATTCATCGGCGCCAATTTCGTCCACAGCACCGTGCGGGAGCGTCCCGACGTTTCCGTGACGGTGCTCGATGCCCTGACCTACGCGGGGCGGCGCGAATCGCTGGCCGGTGTCGACACCGCCATCCGGCTGGTCGAAGGCGACATCGCCGATGTGGACCTGGTTGCTCAGCTGGTAGCCGAGTCGGACGCGGTGGTGCATTTCGCCGCCGAAAGTCACGTGGACAACGCGCTGAACGACCCCGGGCCGTTTCTGCACACCAACGTGGTTGGGACGTACACCATCCTGGAAGCCGTGCGGCGCCGCGGCGTGCGGCTGCACCACATCTCGACCGACGAGGTCTACGGCGACCTGGAGCTCGGTGATCCGCAGCGGTTCACCGAGTCGACGCCCTACAACCCGTCGAGCCCGTACTCCGCGACCAAGGCGGCTTCCGACATGCTGGTCCGGGCCTGGGTGCGGTCCTACGGAGTGCGCGCGACCATCTCCAATTGCTCCAACAACTACGGGCCGTATCAGCACATCGAGAAGTTCATCCCCCGCCAGATCACCAACGTGCTGACCGGCCGGCGCCCCAAGCTGTATGGCAGTGGCGCCAACGTGCGCGACTGGATTCACGTCGACGATCACAACAGTGCGGTGTGGCGAATCCTGGACAAGGGCGAGATCGGGCAAACCTACTTGATCAGTGCCGAGGGCGAACGCGACAACCTGACCGTGCTGCGCACGGTGTTGAAGATGATGGGTCGCGACCCCGACGACTTCGACCACGTCACCGACCGCGTCGGACACGATTTGCGGTACGCCATCGACCCGTCGCTGCTCTACGACGAATTATGCTGGGCCCCAAAGCACACCGACTTCGACGAGGGTTTGCGCGAAACCATCGACTGGTATCGTGCCAACGAATCCTGGTGGCGTCCTTTGAAGGACGCGGCTGAGGCCCGCTACGAGGAACGTGGTCAGTGAGATGAAGGTTCGCGAACTTGCCATCCCCGGTGCCTGGGAAATCACCCCCACGGTCCATGGCGATTCCCGCGGAATGTTTTTCGAATGGCTGACCGACCGCGGCTTCAGCTCCTTTGCGGGCCATCGGCTCGACGTGCGGCAAGCCAACTGCTCGGTGTCGTCGGCCGGGGTGCTGCGTGGCCTGCACTTCGCTCAGGTACCGCCGAGCCAGGCCAAGTATGTGACCTGCGTGCGAGGTGCGGTCTTCGATGTCGTTGTCGACATTCGGTTGGGCTCACCAACATTCGGCCAGTGGGACTCCGTCCTGCTCGACGACTCCGACCGCCGTACGATCTACATCTCCGAAGGCTTGGGTCACGGATTTCTTGCGCTGCAAGATAATTCGACGGTGATGTACCTCTGCTCAGCGGAATACGACCCGCAGCGCGAACACACCATCTGCGCGACGGACCCGGCACTGGCCATCGAGTGGCCGCTGGTCGACGGCGCCGCGCCCAGCTTGTCAGACCGCGACGCGGCGGCCCCCAGCTTCGACGAAGTACGCGCGTCGGGCCTGCTGCCCACGTGGGAGGAGTCCCAGGCCTTCGTCAACGGGCTCAGCGCGAACAAAGGAGATATCGGTTGAACCGTGAGCTGTTGATCGCCGTCGCCGCTGCCACCGCGATCGCGAGTGTGGCGGGCTGCTCGAGCGGCACCAAAACACCCGCGCCTACGTCGTCCAGTTCGGCAGCGCCGTCAAGTGCAAGCGGCAGCCCGGGCGCCGCCACCCCGCCGGCCGCACCGGCACCGGCCACCCCGCCGGCGAAGGTTACGCTCGACGGCCAGCAGATGCCCGTCACAGATCCGGTGGACTGCAATTCGAAAGACGGCAAGTTCTCCATCGCCATCGGACAGCCATTCATTGGGGTCATCGCCGCTCTTGAGCAAGACGCTTCGGTTGTCCATCTCGTCGGGCTTGGCGACGTCAATGGCCTGAACTACAACTTCAATGAGGGCGTGCCGGGCGAGAACGCCAGCGCAACGAAGAACGGCAACACCTACCACATCACCGGGGTTGCCAACGGCACCGACAACATGGGAAAGAAGCAGGCCCAAAAGCCCTTCACGATCGACGTGACCTGCCCCTAGAGCCGCGGCGCCGGCCCTGCGCGCTCGCACAAACCGCCCGTCCGACGTGTGCTCTGACGCTACGATGGCCCGACAGCGCGGCGCGTCGACGACAGGCAGGGGGCCGATGAAACTCGGGCAGGTATTCGATCCGCGCAACAACGCGCTGAACGCATGGCGATTGGCGCTGGCGGCCGAGGTAATCCTCTGGCATTCGTTCCCGCTTACCGGCCGCAACATATCGTTCGCGCCGGCGCACCAGCTCATTGGCGAAGCCGGGGTGGACGCGTTCTTTGCGATCTCGGGATTTCTCATCACCGCGAGTTGGCTTCGCCATCCGCGACTGCGACAATATTGCACCGCTCGAGCTCTGCGCATCCTGCCTGGGTTCTACATCTGCCTGATCGTCACCGCGTTTGTCATGGCCCCCATCGGTGTGGCGATTCAGGGTGGCCAAGCGTCCAAGCTGATACTTTCGGGCCCGTCGGCCCAGTTCGTCTTGAAGAACATCGCGGTGATGATCTTGCAGCCCGACATCGGCGGAACGCCCCAAGGGGTTCCGTTTCCCGGCTACTGGAATGGTTCGCTGTGGACCCTGATCTGGGAAGTGTTCTGCTACATCCTCGTTGCCGGTCTCGGCGTCGTCGGACTTCTCCGCCGCCAATGGCTTCTTCCCATCTTGATGGTGCTGGCGGTGTACTGGGCGGCGCAATTGCCACCTCCCAGCCCCGAGACGATCACACCCGCGCAGGCCGCTTCACGCTTCGCCATCATGTTTCTGGCGGGAGCGCTGGCGCATCAGTTCATCAATGTGATCCCCGCTCGATGGTCACTCGTCGCGGTGAGCGTGGTCATCGTGGCAGCGTCCGGCCTGCTGCCGGATTACCGCATTGTCGGTGCCATTCCACTGGCATACGCCGTCATCGTGTCGGGTGCCCTGGTCCACCACAAGCGGTTGACGTTGCGGAATGACCTGTCCTACGGCGCATACATTTACGCGTTTCCGACTCAGCAGCTGCTGGTGATCTGCGGGCTTGCCCACCTGAATCCGTTTGTGTTCTTTCCCCTTTCAGCGTTGGCCACCCTGCCGTTGGCGGCACTGAGCTGGTTTTTGATCGAGAAGCACGCCATGTCGCTGAAAGCCCGTTTCGTCCGGAAGGCTGCAGCAACACCGGAGCCGGTGACGACCGCCAACCCGGCGGAAGACGATCGTGATGCTTCTGGAGTCGGCTGAGCCGGCGTGGCCGGCGTCTGTGTTCCGCGGTAAGCCAGCACATTCGGCCGAAGTCTGTTCGTGAGGGTTCACCGAAGTTAGGATGGCGCGACAGCGCAGTCTGAACGACAGGTGGCCGTCGATGAAACTCGGAGACGTGTTCGATCCGCGCAACAACGCGCTGAATGCCTGGCGGTTGGCCCTGGCGGCCGAGGTGATTCTGTGGCACTCCTTCCCGCTCACCGGCCGTTCCGTGTCGTACGAACCGGTCCGCCAGCTTCTTTTCTCCCTCGGAGTCGACGGGTTTTTTGCGGTCTCCGGATTCCTCGTCACCGCAAGCTGGATTCGCCATCCACGCGTCCGTGACTACTCCGCGGCTCGGGCCCTGCGCATCTTCCCCGGCTTCTACGCCTGCCTGGTGGTGACCGCGTTTGTCATCGCTCCGCTCAGCGTGGCGATTCAGGGTGGCTCGGCTACCAAGCTGCTGTCATCCAAGGCGCCTTTCGAGTACGTCCTGATGAACAGTGCGCTGCTGATACTCAAGCCCGACGTTGGCGGAACACCGACCGGCGTTCCCTCTCCGGGCGCCTGGAACATCTCTCTGTGGACCCTGATATGGGAGATGTTCTGCTACATCGCTGTTGCGGGTTTCGGCCTCGCCGGACTCCTCACTCGGCGCTGGTTTCTTCCCACGTTGATGGTGCTGGCGGCGGTTTCGGCGGCGCTGTTACCGCCCATGACATTCCCCGGGGCATGGACGATCCAGCAGGCTGTCGCGCGCTTCGCCATGATGTTCGTCGCTGGTGCCCTGCTGAACCAGTTCCGCGACGTGATTCCGGCTCGCTGGTCACTCGTTGCGGTGAGCCTGGCCATCGTGGCTGGGGCCAGCCTGATGCCCGACTACCGCGTCATCGGGGCCATTCCGCTGGCGTACGCCATCATCGTGTCGGGTTCGCTGGTCCACAACAAGCGCTTGAGGTTGCGGACCGATCTGTCCTACGGCGTATACATCTACGCATTCCCGACGCAGCAGTTGCTGATCGTTTGCGGGGTCGGCGCTTTGACACCGCTTGCGTTCTTTCCCGTTGCGACGATCGCCACCCTGCCGCTGGCCGCATTGAGCTGGTTCCTGGTGGAGAAGCCCGCCCTGTCTTTGAAGGCTCGTCTCCTGCGAAAACCGTCGGCAGCAACACAGCCGGCGGCGATCGAAGGGTCGTCGGAGTCGTCTGATCCGAAGATCATCATCATGGCGCCGGGACTGGCTGACCCGAAGGATGATCGGGACGCTTCCGGAGTTAGCTGACCCCACTGCCGTCCGGCTTCCGGGCATCACTTGCTAGCGTGCCTTTTTGCCTCCGCCATGAAAACGCTTCGTGAACGCGCACCAACGCTAGGAGGGCGCGGCGGGGCCGACAGACAGGGTCAGATGAAACTCGGACACGCGTTCGACCCCCGAAACAACGCACTGAACGCCTGGCGATTGGTGCTGGCAACGGGAGTCATCCTGTGGCATTCCTTCCCGCTGACCGGGCGCCACGTGCCCTTCGCGGCGGGCTACCAATTCCTCAGCCAGGTGTTCGTCGACGGGTTCTTCGCGATCTCGGGATTCCTCATCACCTCGAGTTGGCTCAAGAACCCACGGCTGCGTGACTACTTCGTGGCCCGTGGGCTTCGGATCTTTCCCGGGCTGTGGGTCTGCGTGGCGGTCACCGCGTTTGTCATCGCTCCGATCAGCGTCGCGGTTCAGGGCGGTTCGGTCAGCCATCTGCTGACGTCCGGCAAGCCGATCCAGTATGTGCTGAACAACGCCCTATTGAACGTTCTCTACTCGGGTATCGACGGAACACCACGCGGCGTCCCGTTTCCTGGCGCGTGGAACGGTTCGATCTGGACCCTCATCCCTGAGTTGCTCTGCTACATCGCCGTTGCCGGTTTCGGCGTCGCCGGCCTGCTGCGTCGCCGGTGGCTTCTTCCCACCCTGATGGTGCTGATGCTGGCCTGCTCGGTGTTGGTCACGCCGTGGCATGGCTTCACCCAACTGTGGACTCCCGCTGCGATCGGTGCGCGCTTTGCGGTGATGTTTCTGGCTGGAGCGCTACTGCATCAGTACCAACACGTGATTCCGGCTCGGTGGTCGCTGGTCGCGGTGAGCGCGGTCATCGTGCTGGCCGCCAACTGGTCGCCGAATTACCGTGTGTTCGCGGCCATTCCGCTGGCATATGCCATCCTGGTGTCGGGTGCCCTCCTCCACGACAAGCGGCTCAGATTGCGCACCGATCTGTCCTACGGCGTCTACATCTACGCGTTTCCGATGCAGCAGTTGCTGATCGTGTGTGGGCTGGGCGTTCTGCATCCGTTGGTGTTCTTTCCCGTTGCGGCACTAGCCACCCTGCCGCTGGCCGCGCTGAGCTGGTTCCTGGTCGAGAAGCATGCGATCGCGCTGAAGTCTCGTCTCATACGACGGCCCTCGTTTGATACGTCTGGCGTTGGCGACTAGGCCTGCCCACAGCAGCACGGTCAGCATTTCAGCGCCTACGCTGAGCGCCGCATACGGCGAAGGTTGCCAACCTGTTTCGGAAAAGCCGAAGATTCCGACGGTCCTCGACGCGACAAAGGCGACCAGGGAACCGCCGGCGATCGCGGCGGCCGCCCAGCGAAGCCAGTCGGGACCGCCCAGCGCGATCAGCAGCGCCAACGCGAACGAGGCACTGGCCTGAATCAGGAAGGAAGTGCCGATACTCGGGATGTGTTGGTAGCCGTGGATATACAGATAGGCATGGCTGCCGGCGCTGACGATCAGCGACACGGCGAACCCGGCCCGTACCAAGATGTTCGTCAAAGTCATTGCAGCCTCTGTTCTTTCAATGCCAGCGCGGCCTGGCCTTTGGTGTAGCTGACCTCGCGGATGCCGAGCGCGTCGTGGAGCTTGCCAGCCGGCAGGGTGACCGGCTTGGGCGCGGGCCCGTCGCCGGGATGGGGCAGCGGGTAGGCGGTGGTCGTCCCGCTGTAGAAGGAGACGTTGCCTTCGGTCTTGGAAAACAGTTGGTGCACATGCCCGTTGATACACGTGACGGACGCGAACCGACGCAGGTAGCCAAGGGCTTCGACGGCGTCGTCGGTGCCCCAGCCCCAGTCCGGATACATCGCGAACAACGGGATGTGGCTGAAGACGATGATGGGGGTATCGCTGGACAGCCCCGCCACGTCCTTCTTGACGAACTCGAGCTGGTCGACGCCGAGATGTCCGAGCTTGTGCAGGTTCAGCGTATTCACCAGGGCGATCACGTGCACCCCGGCGATGTCGAAGCTGTACCACCCGTCACCAACGGACCCGGCGCCGAAGACCTTTCGGTACTTCTGCCCGCCGTCGTCGACCGAGTCGTGCTCACCAGGCACGGTGAACACGTGTGGCGTCTTCAATCCGGTCATCATCTGCTTGACCTGATCGAATTGTTCGGGGGTGGACAGGTGGGTGAGGTCGCCGGTGTGGATGACGAAATCCGGTGTGTAGCCCAAGTTGTTGATCTGATCGATCGCATGGCTGAACGTGCCGGAGACGTCCGGGTTGGGGGCGCCGGTGAAGCCGATGTGGCTGTCGCTGACCTGAGCGAAGCGCAGCGTGGGCCGGCCGACAGCCTTGTTGGCCGCCGCGGCGTCGGCGACATGTGAAATGACCTCGCCGCCGGCCACGGCGAATCCGACCGCCGCGCCGAACCAGGCCGTGTGCCGGATCAGCTGCCGGCGACTCATCCCGCCGGGCTCATTGTTCATGAGCGCCACTCCTCATCACTTCGTTCTGCATTGTCGCTGGCGCTATTCATCCCGTCACCACCACGGTGCCGTGCATCATCGGGTGAATCGAGCAGACATAGTCGAATGTCCCTGCGGCGGAAAAGGTGTGCGAGAAGGTGGCCCCGGTCCCCATTCCGGGCGAGTGGAATGAACCGTCGTTCGCCACCACCGTGTGGGGTTCCTCGTCGCGGTTGGTCCAGGTGACCGTGCTGCCGGCGCTGACGGTCACCGTGGCGGGGGCGAACGCGAAGCCGTCGATGGTGATGAGGTTGCCGCTCACCGGTGCCGCAGTTGCGGTCCCCGACGGCGTCGTGGTGTCGGGCCCGAAGGTTACCGAGGGATGTGTTGCCGAGGGCCGCGGACTCGAACACCCCGCGAGCCCGAGCGCACCCGCGGCCAACAACGCAACTAGAGATCGTCGAAGCATGGCGATAGTCATGCCAAGAGATAGCGGGGTGGGTTACACGTCCTAGGCCGGCTGGTCGGGGCGCGGCGGGGCGAACACCTCGATTACGCCGTTGACCTCTCGAACCATCAAGCTGGGCAACGGCTTCGGTGCGATCGGCAATTGATGCGTGATCACCTCGCCGGTGGGCGCGAACGAAGTCGAGTGGCACGGGCACCGCAACCTGTCGTCGGGTGCGTCAAACCACAGCCGGCAGCCTTGATGGGTACACACCCCGGACACGGCCTGGGGTTTGCCGTCGATGCGGCGGACGAATCCGCTGACCGACCCCAGGTCGAAGGGATGCATCAGACCGTCCGGGACCTGCGAGCTCGCCGCGACACGCTGCCAGCTGCCCTCGTTGGGCTTAAGCTCCCCTGCGACCGCCGGCGCGTCGGTCTGACTTCCCGTCACCGCTCTATCGATGGACACCGCGGTGACGGCGGCCGCCGCTGCTGCCGAGGTGCCGACGATGACCTGGCGGCGGGTGGCGTTGGGCGCTGCCACCGGCTTTCGCGGTGCGCCGCCCATTTGTTCGGCTAGACGCCGGTGCAGGTCGTCGAGAAATTCTTCGCGCGGGGCTTCGGCCCCCTGCCCGGCGGCGCGCAGCTCGATCGCGGTGCGGATCTGTGCGGCCTCGAAATCGTCGGGCGCAAACGCCTTGGGGCGGCGACCCCGGAGCAGATCGTCGACGTAGCGGCGCAATCCTCGCGCGTTCATGACTGGCCCCCATCGTTGACCTGCGCCGCCAATCGCAGCGCGCGATGCTGTAGCACCTTGGCGTTGGCGACGCTTATCCCAAGTTCGGCAGCCGACTCCTTGATCGAATTACCTTGCAGGAAACGCAATTCCAGTATTTGTCGATAGCGGTCGGGCAGAGTGTCGAGGACGTGGGCGACACGCTGGGGCGCGGTGCTGATCGCTTCCTCGCTCTCCGGTGGTTGTTCGATGTCGTCGTCGATCGAGGTTATCTCCCGGCCCAAGGTCTCGCGCCAATGCGCGGCCAGCACTGTTCGTGCCGTGGCCCGAAGGTATGCCCGCACCTCGCCCACGCTCGCCGTCAGGCGCAGCGGGCGCAGCGCGGCGAGGAAGACCTCGGCGGTGAGATCTTCGGCGTCTGCCTGATTGCCGACGCGCGCGAACAGCGTGCGGTATACCCAGGCAGCGTTATCCTCATACACCGCTTCCCAGTCGGTGTAGCCGTGCTCATCTCCACTGTTAGGCACCGCGCGCAGGGGTCGCGGGTTGCCGGGTTCGTTGCGTGCGATCACGTGCCTCCCTCGCCGATTAATAGGAGCCGGGGTTACACGTGGCGTCAGGGTGCGGCGAGGAAGGCTTCATCGGGCATCATCTCGTCGAGTTTTGCGGCAGTTGCCGCGAGCGCTTTTTTGGTGATGCCCAGTATCCGTTCTTGCACCCGGGGTTTCGCCGATACCGGCGCCAGCAGATGGCTGAAGACATCCAGACGCACCGAGGACAGCCACGCCGTCAGCTCGGGGTCGTCGAGAAAGCGCAGCTGATTGCGGTAGTCGGCCAGCGCAAGGCGCAACCAGTCCACGTCGGTGTCGGGGTGCGGCAACGGCACACAGAGCCGATTCTTCGCCGCGTCGTCCGGGTACGCCGTTTCGACGTGGGCGATCAGGGCGGCGCTGAAGATCTGCTGGCACCCCCGCACGCTTTGCAGCGTGATGCGTTCGCCATCGAAAATGCTTGTAGCGGGCAACTTTTCGGCACCATCGGCGGTGCAGTCGACAAACAGCGCGGTGCCGTGGATCGCCACCGCACCGCCGTCGAGGACCATCTGGTCGGCTTCGATACCCAGCAAGTGGCCCATGCGCACCACGTCGCTGATGCGGCGCAGCTGCTCGAGTTCGAGGCGGGTGACCGTCGCGCAGCGGTACATGGTGGGGCGGATCGCCGGATTGATCCGCAGCAGGGCACCGGCTTCTTCCAGGCGCGCGAACAGATCGTCGACCGACTGCGCGTCCCTGACGGCCCGCAGTTGTGCGGCAAAGGTGGCTCTGACGCGGTCGGCGAACACCGCTCCCGGCTGAATCGTTGCGCGATCCAGCAGCCAGGAGTCGCGGGGCACGACCCAGGTCAGCCGGTCCGGGGAGACTCCGTGGCCCAGCAGCCACAGGCAGGTGTCGATGCCGGTCTTGCCGGCCCCGACAATGACGTAGCGGTCGGGTGCGGCCGCGCGTGGCAGGTCGTTGGGTGTGATGCAGCCGATGCCGGGCGCGACCCGGTAGGGCGGCGGGCGCATCGAAGGAACCGTCACCCGCATGTAGGTGGCGTCGACGACGCGGCGCGCCGTCACGGTGTACTCGGTGCCCGCCAGCGTGGCGAAGCGGCCCGCACCCACGTATTCGCTCATCGGGAAATAGCTGACCCGCCCGGTCGGCAGCAGCCGCTGACGCATGACGCGGTCGTAGTAGGCGCAGACCTCCGCGCCGGTCGCCAACTCGTAGAGCCCCACGTTGTAGCCGACTTGGTCGATCGCGTCGCTGCCCAGGCTCAGCGAGTTGACGCCGTAGAAGGCGGAGGGCTGATGCAGCCGGACGAAGGGGTAGGCGGTGGTCCAGTGGCCGCCGGGCTGGTGATTGCGGTCGACCAGCACCACGCTCGCCGGTGTCTCGGACACCAGCGTGTCGACGAACGCCATTCCCATGGCACCCGCGCCGACGACCAGGTAGTCGGCCTCGATGCTGTGCATACCGGCTACAGGCTAATCCTCGACGAGCGCGAAGAAACTCGGCCGTAAAAAGCGGCGAAGTACCGACGAGATCGGTGCGTTCGCCGAGTTGTCGAGCCCGTTATAGTATGCGCTTTGGTATGCGGCGGCCCCGATGCGTGGATCGCTATCGGTTGGTGCGTGATCAGCGCATATGACTTTGTCCGGAGGCACCGTGGCGTGGGCCCGGCAGTCGTGGCAGCAACCCGACCAGTACCTGTGGTTGTCGGAATACCTTGCGGGGCGTGGACTTCAACCGTTCGCCCGGTCGATGATCGCGTCGATCACCGGCGTGTTCGCCGTGGTGCCGATCCTGATGCTGTGGAGCCCGTCGGGACCGCACGGGCGGGTGGGGACCATCGGCGCTATCACGATCACCGTGCTGTGCGCGGCGATGGCGACGCTGTGGCTGATCCGTTGGCCTACCCACACCCAATCAGAGTTGTTCGTCCTGGGCTGCAATCTTGGTGTGACAATCGCCTGCGTGGTCGCGGGCACTCCGGTCACCGGACTGTTCGCCTGCACGACGTTCGCTCCGGTGGCCGGGTACGTGGCGCTGTTTCACTCCAGCCGACTGCTGCTGCTGACCATGCTCAACGCCACCTTCACGATGGTGTTTTCGGCGGTGCGAGTGGGGCTGGCGGGCGACCCCGCGCTGGCGTCCGGTCATGCGCTCGGCGTGGCGATCGCGGTGCTTGCGGTCCCGTTCGCCGGCCACGTGCTGCTGCGCCTGCTGACGCTCGACGCCATGATGTCGCACACCGATCCGCTTACCGGGTTGCATAACCGGCGTGGCTTCTACCGCTCGGCGGTGGCCGCGATTCCGGGCGGCGCCGACCGGCCCGTGCCGTTCGCCGTGGTCATGCTCGATCTGGACGGCTTCAAGAAGCTCAACGACGAACACGGCCACGCGGTTGGGGATCAGATCCTGATCTCGGTGGCCGACAACCTGCGCCGGGCCAGCCGAGTCAACTCGGTTGTCGCACGCGTTGGCGGCGAGGAGTTCCTGATCGCCGAGGTGGGCGACGCCGCTAGTGTCCGCGAGACCGCCGAGAAGATGCTCGCGGCCGTTGCCGCGACCCCCTGGACGGTGACCGCCAGCATCGGTGTTGCCGGCATGCACCTGACAAGAGGCGACGAGCAATACGCCCGGCCGATGATCGAACTCCTGGTCGCCGCCGCCGATGCCGCGATGTACGAGGCGAAACGGGCCGGGGGCAACCAGATCCGCTACCGGGGCGCACCGGAGCCAACCTGCGAATCCGACACCACCGCCTACGTGATGCCGCCGTTGCGACCTACCGCCAGTTGACATCGGGCCCCCGCGATTGGGGCCATCGGCTGCCGCGACACCCACCTTGCGAACGTCGCGACCCGGTTACTAGGATATGCAAGTAACCAAGCCGCTCATTTTTCGCGCCCTCGAGGACCCCCATGACCACACAGATCCCGCACTTCATCGACGGGAAGCGCACCACCGGCCAGTCCAGCCGTACCGCGGACGTCTTCAACCCCAGCACCGGTGAGGTGCAGGCGAAGGTCGCGATGGCCTCGTCGGCCGACGTCGACGCGGCGGTGGCCTCGGCCGTCGAGGCGCAAAAGGGCTGGGCCGCGTGGAATCCGCAGCGCCGCGCCCGCGTGTTGATGCGATTCATCGAGCTGGTCAACGACAACAGCGACGAGCTGGCCGAGCTGCTGTCGATCGAGCACGGCAAGACCGTGCCCGACGCGCGCGGCGACATCCAACGCGGCATCGAGGTGATCGAGTTCTGCCTCGGCATCCCGCATCTGCTCAAGGGTGAGTACAGCGAGGGCGCCGGCCCGGGCATCGACGTCTACTCGCTGCGGCAGCCGCTAGGTGTGGTCGCAGGCATCACCCCGTTCAACTTCCCGGCGATGATCCCGCTGTGGAAGGCCGGGCCCGCGCTGGCCTGTGGAAATGCGTTCGTGCTGAAGCCAAGTGAGCGCGACCCGTCCGTTCCGGTGCGGCTGGCCGAACTCTTCCTCGAGGCCGGTCTGCCGCCGGGCGTTTTCCAGGTCGTGCACGGCGACAAGGAAGCCGTCGACGCGATCCTGCACCACCCCGACATCCAGGCCGTCGGTTTCGTCGGCAGCTCCGACATCGCCCAGTACATCTATGAGACGGCCGCGGCCCACGGCAAACGGTCGCAGTGCTTCGGCGGCGCCAAAAACCACATGATCGTGATGCCCGACGCGGATCTCGACCAGGCCGTCGACGCGCTGATCGGGGCCGGGTACGGCAGCGCCGGCGAGCGCTGCATGGCGATCAGCGTCGCGGTACCCGTCGGTGAGCAAACCGCGGACCGGTTGCGCGCCAGGCTGATTGAGCGGATCAACAACCTGCGAGTGGGACACAGCCTGGACCCCAAGGCCGACTACGGCCCCTTGGTCACCGAGGCCGCCGTGGCCCGGGTGCGCAACTACATCGATCAGGGTGTCGCGGCGGGCGCCGAGATCGTGATCGACGGCCGCGAGCGCCGCAGCGATGACCTGGCCTACGGCGACGCGAGCCTGGAGGGCGGCTTCTTCATCGGGCCGACCCTGTTCGATCATGT
The DNA here is from genome assembly GCF_900157365.1 of Mycobacterium numidiamassiliense. Lineage (GTDB taxonomy): Bacteria > Actinomycetota > Actinomycetes > Mycobacteriales > Mycobacteriaceae > Mycobacterium > Mycobacterium numidiamassiliense. Next base: position 860,397 of record NZ_FUEZ01000003.1, read on the forward strand.
GACCACCGACATGTCGATCTACACCGACGAGATATTCGGGCCGGTGTTGTGCATCGTGCGGGCACACGACTACGAAGAGGCGTTGCGGCTGCCTTCCGAGCACGAATACGGCAACGGCGTAGCGGTTTTCACCCGCGACGGCGACGCCGCCCGCGACTTCGTGTCGCGGGTGCAGGTCGGCATGGTCGGCGTCAACGTGCCGATCCCGGTCCCGGTGGCCTATCACACCTTCGGCGGCTGGAAGCGGTCCGGCTTCGGCGACCTCAACCAGCACGGTCCGTCGTCGATCATGTTCTACACCAAGACCAAGACCGTGACGTCGCGGTGGCCGTCCGGCATCAAAGAGGGCGCCGAATTCGTCATCCCGACGATGGATTAGGTCGGCGGCTTAATGGAATTGTTTGCCCTGAACGACGACGAACGGGTCATCACCGAGACGGCAGCCGCCTTCGCGGCCAAACGGATAGCCCCGTATGCGCTGGAATGGGAAGCGGCCCACCACTTTCCGACCGACGTGTTGCGCGAGGCCGCCGAACTCGGCATGGCGGCGATCTATTGCCGCGACGACGTCGGCGGCAGCGGGCTGCGCCGGCTGGACGGGGTCCGGATTTTTGAACAGTTGGCCATTGCCGACCCCACGACCGCCGCATTCCTGTCCATCCACAACATGTGCGCATGGATGATCGACACCTTCGGCACCGACGAACAACGCAAGGCCTGGATTCCGCGGCTGGCGCCGATGGATGTCATCGCCAGCTACTGCCTGACCGAGCCGAACGCCGGATCCGACGCGGGCGCCTTGAGCACCCGCGCGGTCAAGCACGGCTCGGACTACGTCCTGGATGGGGTCAAGCAGTTCATCTCCGGTGCGGGAGCCTCCGACGTCTACGTGGTGATGGCGCGCACCGGTGGTGACGGCCCCCGCGGCATCTCGGCGTTCATCGTCGAAAAGGGCACGCAGGGTCTGAGTTTCGGTGTGCCCGAGGAGAAGATGGGCTGGCATGCCCAACCCACCGCGCAGGTGATCCTGGAGGGCGTGCGGGTGCCCGCCGACGCGATGCTGGGCGGCGCGGACGGCGAAGGCGCCGGCTTTGGCATCGCGATGAAGGGCCTCAACGGCGGTCGGCTCAACATCGCGGCGTGCTCGCTCGGCGGCGCGCAGTCCGCCTTCGACAAGGCCGGATCCTACGTGCGGGAGCGCCACGCATTCGGCTCGTCGCTGCTCGACGAGCCGACCATCCGGTTCACGCTGGCCGACATGGCCACCGGGCTGGAAACCTCGCGAATGATGTTGTGGCGCGCGGCGAGTGCCCTGGACGCCGACCACCCCGACAAGGTCGAGCTGTGCGCGATGGCCAAACGCTACGTCACCGACACCTGCTTCGACGTGGCCGATAAGGCCCTGCAGTTGCACGGCGGCTACGGCTATCTGCGCGAGTATGGTCTGGAAAAGATCGTCCGCGACCTGCGGGTGCATCGAATTCTGGAAGGCACCAACGAAATCATGCGGGTGGTCATCGGCCGCGCCGAGGCCGCGCGGCTCAGGGCTGCTCAAGCCAGCGTGTAGAAAGGGCTCACAGATGACCCAGATTGCGTTCCTGGGATTGGGCAACATGGGCGGCCCCATGTCGGCGAACCTGGTCACCGCCGGCCACAGCGTGCGCGGGTTCGACCCGGTGCCCGCCGCGGTGGCGGCCGCGGAGTCCAGCGGCATCGAGGTTTTCGACACGGCCCCCGATGCCGTCGCCAAGGCCGATGTGGTCATCACGATGCTGCCGAACGGCGACATCGTCAGACGCTGCTACGCCGAGGTGTTGCCTGCCGCGATCGCGGGTGCGCTGTTCATCGACAGCTCGACGATCTCGGTCGACGACGCCCGCGAGGTGCACGCGCTGGCGCAGTCGCATGGTGTTTCGCAGCTGGACGCCCCGGTCTCCGGCGGGGTGAAGGGCGCGGTGGCAGGGACACTCGCGTTCATGGTCGGCGGCGACGACGACGCGGTGGAGCGCGCACGGCCGGTGCTAGAACCTATGGCGGGCAAGATCATTCACTGTGGCGCGGCGGGGGCCGGGCAAGCCGCCAAGGTGTGCAACAACATGGTGCTCGCGGTCCAGCAGATCGCGGTCGGTGAGGCGTTCGTGCTCGCCGAAAAACTCGGGCTGTCGGCGCAGTCGCTGTTCGACGTCATTACCGGGGCGACCGGCAATTGCTGGGCGGTACACACCAATTGCCCTGTGCCGGGCCCGGTTCCGACGTCGCCGGCCAACAACGACTTCAAGCCGGGCTTTGCGACCGCGCTGATGAACAAGGACCTCGGCCTGGCGATGGATGCGGTGAACTCGACCGGCTCGTCCGCACCGCTGGGCACGCATGCCGCCGAGATCTACGCCAAGTTCGCCGCCGAGCACGGCGCCTTGGACTTCAGCGCGGTGATCGAGGCGCTGCGCGGCTGAACGGGGGCCGATGCAGTTGGCATCCGGAGCGTTTGCATATTTTGCCGGAGCCCTCAGAAGTCGCCGGCGTTGCGCCGCAAGGTGTCAATGGACGACACCAAGGCCCGCGCTTCGCCCGCGCCCATCCCGATATCGGCGAATACCTGCTCGTTGAGGGTCACGGTGGCGTCCTCGACGGTGGACCGGCCGAGGTCGGTGATCTGCACCAGCGTCGTACGTCCATCGGTGGGGTGCGGCACCCGCTGAACGAGGCCGTCGGCCTCCAGCCGCCGAATCGCGTGCGTGACGCTGGTGACGTGCACCTGCAGCCGGTCGGAGGCCTTGGTGATCGGCAACGCACCGCTGCGGCTGAACGCCAGCAGCCGCAGCAACTCGAAGCGGGAAAAACTCAAGTCGTAGGGGCGTAGCGCGGTCTCGACTCGGCCCAGCAGGATCTGATGTGCCCGCATCACCGACGTCACCGCGACCATGCCCTGCGATACATCGCCCCACCCGGCACGCTCCCAATTGGTCCGCGCCGCGGCGATCGGGTCGGGTTTTCCAGAGGCAGCCACGCCCTTTTCATACCGCACCGGCGGCACGAGTGGGTCAGCGGCGTGATTTTGCCACTGCCGCTATGACCGCTCGCGTCGACGCGCGGCTGCCGATCGTGATCCGCGCACCGCCGTCGGGGTAGTGGCGCACCTGCGGCCCAGTGTCGGCGAAGACCTCGCACCAGGGCCGACCGGCCGCCGGGAGATACACGAAATTCGCGTGCGAGTCCAAGGTGGCCACACCCATCACCCGCAGGCGCCGGCGCAGGTAGCTGCGCTCCCCCGTGATGTGCCGAATGCGTTGCTGGAGCTGATTTTCCGCGTCATACGAGGCGGCGACCGCCACCGCGCTGCTGTCGCTCATGCCGAACGGCAACTGCATGGTCCATATCCGCTCGGCCAGCTCCGGTGCCGCGAACCCGTATCCGATGCGCAGCCCCGCCAGGCCATACGCCTTGGAGAAGGTCCGCACCACGACGACGTTCGGAAAACGGCGGATCAGCTCGGCGCCTTCGTTGCGATGCACGGGGGCGACGAACTCGATGTAGGCCTCGTCGAGCACGACGACGGTGTCGTGGGGCACCTGCGTGAGGAACCGCTCGACATCCGTGAGGGCCTCGAACGTACCCGTCGGGTTGTGCGGGCGGCACAGCACGACGACGCTCGCATCAGCGGCGGCCTCGGCCATCGCCGCGAAGTCGTGCCGGCCGAACGCGTCGAGCGGGACGGTGACCGGACTCAGCCTGGCCATCTCGGCGAAGATCGGGTAGCCGTCGAATGTGGGACGGCTCAGCACGATCCGTTCGCCGGGTCGCGTCAACGCATGCAGCACCTGCATCACGACGCCGGACGCCCCCAGGCCGAGCACGACCTGTTCCTCATCGACCCCGGCGCGGGCCGCCACCAGCCGTCGCAGCCTGCCGGGCAGAAACTCCGGATAGCGGTTGGCCGCGTCGATGGCTCGGATCAAGGCTGCCCGCACCCCCGGCAGCGGTGGGTAGGGGTTCTCATTGAGCGACAAGGCGAAGGGATCGACTGCCTGCGGCAACGACCCGAGAACCTCGTCGGTGGCCGAACTGGCGTGCGCGACCTCGGTCATCAGCCCCGTCCTCCCCAGCGGAATGCTGCCGCGCCGGCGAAATCACCGGCATGCGCGAAGGCCGCCATCATCACGACATCGCCGGTCTTGACCTGGCCCTCGCAGATCGCGCGGTCCAGGTTGATCGGGATACCGGCGCCGAACAGGTTGCCGCAGTCCTCATAGGTGTCGCGATGGCGTTCCTGCGGAACGTCGAGCGCCTCGCGCCAGTTGCGCAGGAACACCCGGTTCGGCTGATTGGTGACCAGCAGGTCAATGTCCTTGGAGGCCAAGCCGATCCGGTCGCAGACCGCGAGTGCCACTTCGGGCACCTGGCGGTTGCCCCGGGCCAGCACCTTGGCGATCTTGGTCTCGGTGAAGCCGATGGAGCCCTCCCCGGGCCCGGGCTGCCACCACTTGCGGGGTGGGTCGACGGCCAGCGTCATGTCGCCCGCGTATTCGCCGTAGGTGCGGCATTCGATATCGAGCACCGGTGATCGGTCTGCGAGCGTGACCAGGCCCACGGCGGCGCCGTCGCCGGGGATCGCGGCCTGCGCCTTGCGGCGTACTCCCGGTTGATCGAAGATCTGGCCCGCGGCGTTCTGCGCGATCGCGATCAGCGCGGTGCTTCCCTCACCCGAGGTCAGTAGTTTACGAGCGACGTTGAGCGCCAGCACAAATGCCGCACATCCGCCGTTGTGCAGGTCCAGCACCCAGGACGGGCGCATGCCCAAGCGGTGGGCGATGCTGCCGCCACCGCCGTAGAACGGCATGTCCGGCATCTGGGCGTGGGTGATCAACACGTCCACGTTTTCGACGGCCTCGCGGCCATGCCGTTCGATCAGCCCCTGCGCGGCCCGCTCGACCATGTCGGTCGCGGTTTCGTCGGGCCCGACATGGTGGCGGAACTTGGGCGCGCGGAACATCAGGTTGTCCCGCAGCTCGTCGGATCCGGCGGAGTCTGCGTAATACTCCGCGCCGATCGGCTCGCCGGGAAGGTAGGTCGACACGTCGACCAGACTGATTTGGCTCAGCATGACGTCACTTCATCCAATCCGGCTTGACGGGCAGGCCGTTGCGATGCCGGTATTCGGCGATCGTCTTGAGGTTGTTGAGCTCCAGCGCATGACCGGCGCCGAAGAGGTCCCAGAAGTCGCCGACCCACCCGGTGCGCTCCGCCGGTCCGGCCTCCGGGTACGGGTTCTGGTCGTAGAACGGATGACGGCAATTAGTCCACAGCACAACAGAACCCGGCTTGTTCAACATCACCTGCGCGTCGAGGACCCGCATCAGATAGATCATCCACAGGTGCTTGCCCTGGTCCCAGGCGCAGTGGTAATCGATGGTACGAGCCTCGGCGTTGGCGACCGTGCGGGTGTAGATCTCGGTGTCGAGAAGCAGCCGGTCGTAGGCCAGCCAGAGCCCGGGCTCGTCGGTGGGCGTGAAGCCGCGCAGCGTGTAGGTCCACTCCTCGAGGCTTCGGGTGTCGGCTAGATATTCGAACAATTCGTCCGGCGGGCAGTCCACGTAATCGTTGACCGTGCAGTAATTTCCGTAGACTTCGTCGTGCGGGTACACCGACCGCATCTTCGCCATGAACATCGGCGCGGTCTCTTCCAGTGGCGCGGTCTCGATACGCACCACTCCATCGATCGGCTTGGTGGTGCCGGTATGGCCGTGGATATCGTCAAGCGCTGGCAGCGACATGGTAGTGGTTCTCCTCCGAGGTTGTGATCTCTTGATTGACGGCTTCATGTGTTGACAGAATGCTCAAAAATGGTGCAAATGGCGGGATTTCGTCGGCATCACACTCGATACTGAGCACCGACGGACCCTCGACTTCCAGCGACGCGCGCAAAGCGGCGGCCAGGCCGCCGGCGTCGGTGACGTCGACGGATTCCAGCCCGGGAAACATCGCCGCCAGGCCGGCGCCGAGCCGGCTCGGCGCAAAGCGGTTGTAGCTGTATCGATCGTCGTAGTACAACTGCTCGCGGGTCACACACATGGCGTGGGCGTTGTTATTGAACAGCACGAACGTCACCGGGAGCCGGTACTGCACGGCGGTGTGAACTTCCATGCCGTGCATGAAGAACGCGCCGTCGCCGGCGATTACCACGACGCGCCGACGCGGTCCACGGTCCTTGGCGCGGGCGAACGCCATTCCGATGCCGGCGCCGAAGCTGTACCCCATGCCACCCATCCCGAGCGCGACCAGGAAACGGCCCCCGCGCCGCACCGGCAGCTGATGGATCGCTGCCGCGCCGGTATTGCCGGCGTCGACGACGACGTCGACGCCGGGAGGCAGTATCGCGTCGAGCGCCGTGATGGCGTCGCGATAGCGCACGCCCGGCCCGGTGAACGCCGGTGGCTTCAGCGGGGTTTGCGCGAGCGAGTCGGGCACCGTGATGCCGGTCGGGAGCGGATGCGCGGTCAGCGCACTGGTCAGCATGCGCAGCGACGCCCGAAGATCCTCGGTGTGCACGTGCGTGCAGGCGAGATACGGCGGCGCGGACCCGATCGAGATCGTCTGCACCGCGGCCAGCGCATCATCGAGGCCGCCGCGCGCGGTGACCGCTAGTCGCGTGCCCACCACCAGGCAGACCGCGCTGTCCGCCACCGCGTCCACCACACTCGGGTGACCCATGATGCCGGTGACCCCGAGCGACGACGACGAGCCGAAACCCGGTGTGCCGGCAGCATCCTTGGCGTCGGGCACACATGCCACCCGCGCGCGCAGGACCGCACGCAGCGACGCCAGCTCGGCGCGCGCATCGTCGCGGGCCACCTGCTCGCCCGCGATGATCGTCACCGGGCCCACGGCTCGTTGCAGCGCACGGGCTATCGGATGCGGATTGCCGACGAATCGCTTACGTTCGATACCGTCCGTACAGCCGTCGGTGGTCAGCTCGGACTGCTGAATGTCCTTGGGCAGCAACAATACCGCGGGGCCGCCGGCCTGGGCCGCCGCGATCGCATCGGCCAATGCCGAGACGATGTCGGCGGGGTTCAGCACCCGACGGCAGAACACCGACACTTCCGCGAACAGCGCCTCGGCGTTCAGTGAGCCATTGCGGCCGCTGGTGTCCTGAAAGCTGCCGCGGCCATCCATCGTGGTGGCTGGCTGGCCCACCAGGGCCAGCACCGGCACCCGGCTGGTGAACGACTCCCCCAGGCCGGGAACAAGATTCAGGGCGCCGCCACCCGATGTCGCCGCGACCACTCCCAGGCCGGCTCCACCGCGGCTGTACCCGTCGGCCATGGTGGCGGCGGAGAATTCGTGCTTGGCCAATACGGCGGTGATGTCCGACCGGAAATATGCGGCATCGTAAATGTCCTCGATGTTGGCACCGTCGACGCCGAATATGTGGTCGACTCCCACCGCTGCGAGGTGCCCGACGATATGGTCGACCACCCGGTGCTTCCCAGGCATGTACTCACCTAATTCTGTTTGCCAGCTCACCCCGCAAGAGGATGTGTCCCCCACCTCGGGCCGTAACAGAGCCGATCGGTCGCAATATCAGGTACACGGACGGCAACCGCGTTGGGTTCACCGAAGCCAAATCGCCGATCGGGTGAACCACACGCGGGGATGAATCGTGTTACCGGCTGGACCCGTGCACAGAAAGTCACCGCCTGAATTGAGCGATTTCCAGCCCGTTGTCGGCACCCTGCCCGTCCGCCCCGACGTTGCGATCATCGGGGCGGGTCCGTCGGGCCTGTCTGTGGCGCGCGAGCTCGAACACGGCCACCGGATCCCGACTCTTGTCATCGACCGGGCCGAGGTACCCGCGGTTGCGTGGCGGACTCGCTACGACGATTTCCGCCTGAACACGAGCGGCTTCTTGTCGCATCTCCCCGGACAACGGATTCCACTGGGCGCCGGCCGCTGGCCCACCAAGGAAGACATGGTCCGCTACTTCGACAGCTACGTGCGGCGACAGAACATCACGCTGCGGCTTGGCTGCGAGGTCAACCGCGTCGACCGTACCGGGGACGGGTGGCGCCTGGACACGTCGTCGGGCGAAGTCAGGGCACGGGCCATCGTTCTGGCGACCGGGAGGTATGCCACGCCCACGATCCCTGCCTGGCCGGGCGTGGATCACTTCACCGGGGAGCTGGTCCACTCCGGCGACTTCAGCAATGCCTGGCCCTTCCGGGGCCGCGACGTCCTGGTGGTCGGCGCGGGCAACTCGGCCGCCGACATCGCGGTGGCGCTGGCCGACAACGGCGCGCGCAAGGTCTGGCTGGCGGTCCGCACGCCGCCGCACCTGGTTCGGCGAGCGATGGGCGGGTTCCCGTCGGACATATTTCTGGAGATGTTCGCGCGGGTCCCGGCGCGCGCCGTCGATCCGGTCATCGCGCGCCTCAACAGGTTGCTCTGGGGTGACCTGTCGGGCTACGGCTTTGACCGGCCGCCACTGGGCTTGAAGGCGTCGGTGGAACAGCGCGGCCGCATCCCCACTCTGGCCGACGAGCTGGTCGACGCCGTGCGGGCCGGGCGCATCGAGGTGGTCGCCGCGGTGGAAGCCGTCGACTCCAACCACGTGATCCTCGCCGACGGCGCGTCCGTCACACCCGATGCGATCATCGCCGCTACCGGATTCAGCACGGACCTCGACGGCCTGGTAGGCCACCTGGGAGTGCTTGATCAGCAGGGCAATCCACGCGGTGGCTTCGCTTCGCAGGTCGCCGACGGGATGTTTGCGCTCGGGTACGGCATCCCGCCCAATGGCCCGCTGCGAGCAATCCGGCTGCACGCCAAGCCGTTAGCGCGCGAGGTCGCGGCCTACCTGGAGGCCGCCTCGGTCACCGGTCACGCAGCCGTGGTGGCCCACATCGGCGAGAAGGCATCCGGTTAAGCACCGACGCAACGAAAGTCTGGGGAGATCAATGGTTTTACTGCCAACCGAACGGATCTTCGTCCGCGGTGCGGACGGATACGAAGCGGCCCGCCGCAGCACAGTGTGGAACGGCCTTGTGCCGCAACGCTTTCCCGATACGATCATGCAAGCCGTCGACACCGCCGAGATTGTCGCGGCCATCGGCTATGCGCGGGACAACGGCCATCATGTCGGGGTGTGTTCAGGCGGGCGCAGTTGGACGGCCAGTCATCTGCGCGACGGTGGACTGCTGCTCGACGTCGGCCGCCTCGATCACTGCGAGGTGGACACGGATCGGATGATCGCGCACGTCGGTCCGGGCAAGTGTGCCAGCGATTTCGCGCTCGAGCTGGACGCACAAGGGCTCTTCTTCCCGGCCGGCCACTGCGAAGGGATTCGACTCGGCGGCTATCTACTGCAAGGCGGCTACGGCTGGAACAGCAACGCGGTCGGACCGGCATGTGAGAGCGTGCTCGGGCTGGACGTCGTCACCGCCGACGGTGAACGCGTCTACTGCGACGCCGACAACCACCCCGATCTGTACTGGGCAGCGCGTGGCTCGGGACCGGGGTTCTTCGGCGTGGTCACGTCGTTCACCGTGCGAATTTACCAGCGCCCCAGGGCGTTGGGCATGTGCCTGTACATGTACCCGATCGAGGTGGCCGACGAGGTGTTCAGCTGGGCGCGCGCAATCGGTCCCGAGATCGACGACCGGGTCGAGCTGCAATTGGTCACCACCCGTGGCGTACCGGCGGCGGGGATCGAGGATCCGGTCATCACCGTGGCCTCACCAGTGTTCGCCGATTCGGAGGAAGAAGCGGCGAAAGCCCTTGCCGCCCTGGGCAGCTGCCCGGTGGTCGATCGGGCGATCACCAGCCTGCCCTATGCCCCAACGACTTTGGCCAATTGGTATGCCGCCGTGATGGGCAACTACCCGCAGGGCTACCGCTATGTCGTCGACAACATGTTCACCTCGGCGTCCGCCGACGAACTGCTGCCGGGAATCCGCGAAATCGTCAAAACGATGCCCCCGCATCCATCGCAGTTCATTCTCACCGGCTGGAAGCCATCCGCACATCGCGCGGACTTGGTCTACGGCCTGGAGGACGAGATCTATCTGGCCCTGTACACGGCCTGGCGGGATCCGGCCGACGATGAACGGTACCGCGACTGGGCCGGGTCCAATATGGCTGCGATGTCACACCTTTCGACCGGCATCTCGCTCGCCGACGAGAACCTGTGCCGGCGACCGGCTCCGTTCACCACGGATGCGAACATGGCGCGTCTGGACAAAGTGCGGTCGAGCTACGACCCGGACCATCGATTCCACAGCTGGCTACGCGGCGAGTGAAAGCTGCTTACAGCGAACGCTGCAGCAGCACCTGACCCGTGTCCGCGGCGACCACCTGTACTGCGGCAATCTGGTCGACCGGCGTCGAGATGCTCCCAGCGGGTGTTGCGGTGTGGCCGGGCTCGGCCACCCACGTCGCGAGCCGGGTTTGGCTGCCGTCGCGGCCCACGACCACCATCGCCAGCGTGTCGTGGTGCGCGTTCAGCGGAGCCAAGCAGACACACTTGAGGTTGATCGACGTTCCCCAGTGCTGGCTGGACAGCGCCACGTCCGAGGTGAGCAGCGTGGTGCCCACCTGTGACATCGGTTGAGCGGTCGCGGTGACCTGCTGGGCGGGCGGCGAAAAATAGCCCTGCACACCGACGAACACGCCGACCGCGAGCACCACGGCCGCGGCCGACGATGCCACCCAGGTGACGATGCGGGTGCGGCGCCGGCGCCAGGCCACCTTCGCCAACAGCGTCGGCAACAACTCCGGTGACATCGCCGGGGCTTCCGGCAGCGACCCGGCGGTGCCGGCGGACCGGTCGATCGCCGCCACTTCTTCGCGGTCAAGCTGCGACAGCAGGGCCGGCACGCCACTGAGCTCAGCGACGGCCTCCCGGCATTGCGGGCATCCGGAAAGGTGCAGCTCGAACTCGCGGCGGTCGCTGGCCGACAACGACCCCAGTACGTATGCGGCATCCCACATCGCGTAGCGGTGGTTATCTCCCATGATCAGACCAAAAGCCTCGTTGTCGCCGGGCGGCCCAGCGCCTCGTAGCGTCCTCATTTCATCCATCTCCATTCACCCTTCAAGCATTCGGACCCGATAGGCACCCGGATGGGTGCTTGGCCGTCATCGGGTAACCCCAAGTTCCTGCAGAGTGAGCCGCAAGGCGCGCACGGCGTAGTGTAATCGCGACTTCACGGTTCCCTCGGCGATCCCGAGGTCGACGGCAGTTTGCGCGGTGGTCCACCCTCGGTAGTAGGCCCGCTCGACCACGGCCCGATGTTCGGCCGACAGCTGCGTCATCGCATCGGCGATCAACAACTTGTCCAGCGCCGAATTGACCTCGTCGGGCGTGGCCTGCTCGGGTGTGCCCGCCTCGTCAGTCGAGGCCACCACATTCCGGTACCGCGCGCTGCGCCGATCGTCGATGATCATGTTGCGGGCGACGGTGAACAGCCACGCGCGCGCCGAGCGCTCGGTGTCTCCGATGACCTCCGGGTGCTGCCATGCGCGCAGCAAGGTCTCCTGGACGACGTCCTCGGCATGACTGGCATCGCCGGTCAACCGCAGCGCGTAGCGCCACAGCACCGCGGCATGTTCGTCGTAGAGCGCCTTCATCAGAGCGGCTTCGCTAGCCGCGGCGTCGGCAACACGAGCCACTCGATCACCTCCCGTCTACTGAAACGAGTCGAGTAGGTGTTTAGTTCAAGCGTTAATTGACCGTCAGGATGCGCGGCCCGGATTCGGTGACCGCGACGGTGTGCTCCCAGTGTGCCGCGCGCGACCCGTCAGTGGTGGTGACCGTCCACTCGTCGTCGAGGACCACCGTTTTACCCCTGCCGAGTGTCAGCATCGGTTCGATGGCCAGCACCGACCCGGGGGCCAGCAGCGGGCCCCGGCCCGGGGAGCCCTCGTTCGGCAAAAACGGGTCCATGTGCATGTGCCGGCCGATGCCGTGTCCCCCGTAACCCTGCACGATTCCGAACGCGCGCCCGTAGCGGACCTCGGCCGCGCGCGTACCCGTCTCGATGGCGTGCGCGACGTCGGTCAGCCGATTACCCGGGATCATTGCCGCGATGCCGGCCTCCAGCGATTCCCTGGTCGCCGCGCACAGCGCGTCGTCCGCCGGATCCAGCGCGTCGACCCCGAACGTGATCGCCGCGTCACCGTGCCAGCCGTCCAGCACCGCGCCGCAGTCAATGGAGACCAGGTCGCCGGGCGCGAGAATCTCTGCGGCGGAAGGGATGCCGTGCACGACCCGCTCGTTCACGGAAGCGCAGATCGACGCCGGATAACCGTGGTAGCCCAGGAACGACGGCGTCGCGCCGGCCTCGCGGATCACCGACTCGGCGATGTGGTCGAGGCTCAGGGTAGAGGTGCCGGCGACCGCGGCGGCGTGAACCGCTTGCAGCGCACTGGCGACGACGGCGCCGGCCGCGGCCATGGCGTCGAGTTCTGCAGCGCTGCGCTGCGGCACGACTCGGCGACTCCGCAGCCGCGCCAGGGGGCGCATGGTTACTTGCCCAGTGCGTGCAGCGCGCGGGAGAACACCTCGTCCAGCGAGCCCACCGCGTCGACCGTCTTCAACTCGTCGCGGTAGTACTCCAGCAGGGGTGCGGTCTCCTCGCGGTAAACCTTCATCCGGTTGCGGATGACGTCGTCGGTGTCGTCGGCACGACCGCGTCCCTTGAGCCGTGCGAACAACTCGTCTTCGGACACCCGAAACTCCAGCACCGCGTCAAGCCGCAGCCCGCGGCGCTCCAGCATGGCGTCCAGCGCCTTGGCCTGCTCGACCGAGCGCGGATATCCGTCCAGGATGAAGCCCTCGGCCACGTCAGCGTCGTTCAAGCGGTCGTCGACGAGCTGATTGGTCAGCTCCGCGGGAACCAGGTCGCCGGCATCCAGGTAGCGCTTGGCCTCCAGGCCCAATTCTGTGCCCTCGCCGATGTTGCTCCGGAATAGGTCGCCGGTGGAGATCTGCGGGATGTCCAGCTTTTCTTCGAGCTTTTCGGCCTGCGTGCCCTTGCCCGCTCCGGGCGGTCCCAGCAATACGACTCTCACTTGAGGAACCCTTCGTAGTTGCGCTGCATCAGCTGGCTCTCGATCTGTTTGACGGTATCCAAACCGACGCCAATCATGATCAGAACCGCAGTACCGCCAAATGGCAAGTTCTGGACCGCTCCACCGTTGCCGATCTGCAGGAACAGGTTGGGCAACACGGAAATCGCACCCAGGTAGATCGAGCCCGGCAACGTGATTCTGCTGAGCACGTAACGCAGATAGTCGGCGGTCGGTTTTCCGGGCCGAATGCCGGGAATAAAGCCGCCGAATTTCTTCATTTCGTCGGCACGCTCGTCGGGATTGAACGTGATCGACACGTAGAAGTACGTGAAGAAGATGATCAGCCCGAAGTAGATGCCGATGTAGACGGGATCGCTCGGGTCCGACAAATAGCTCCCGACGAACTTGTCCCACCAGCTGTTGCCCACGCCGCCGCTGCCGCTGCGCACCAGCTGGGTGATCAGGTGCGGAATGTAGATCAGCGACGAGGCGAAAATGACGGGGATAACACCGGCCTGGTTGACCTTTAGCGGCAGATACGTGGAGGTTCCGCCGTACATGCGGCGACCCACCATGCGCTTGGCGTATTGCACGGGGATACGCCGCTGGCCCTGCTCGACGAAGACCACGCCGACGATGATGGCTAGCGCGGCCAGGCAGACCGCCGCGAAGACGATGCCACCGCGGCTGTCCAGGATGGATTTTCCTTCGGACGGAATGCGCGCAGCGATGCCCACGAAGATCAGCAGGGACATCCCGTTGCCGATGCCGCGTTCGGTGATCAACTCACCCATCCACATGACCAGCGCCGCACCGGAGGTCATCACCAGGACGATGACGACAAGGGTGAAGATGCTCTGGTCGGCGATGATCTCCAGCGAGCAGCCCTGTAGCAACCCGCCGTTGGCCGCCAGCGCCACGATGCTGGTGGCCTGCAGGACCGCCAGGGCAATGGCCAGATAACGCGTGTACTGCGTCATCTTGGCCTGGCCTGACTGGCCCTCCTTGCGCAACTCCTCGAAGCGTGGAATGACCACGGTGAGCAACTGCACGATGATGCTGGCGGTGATGTAGGGCATCACCCCGACGGCGAACACCGTGAGCTTGAGCAGAGCGCCACCGGAGAACAGGTTGATCAGCGAGTAGATCTGGCCGGCCTCGCCGCCGCTGGCCTCTTTGATGCACTGCTGAACATTCGGGAAGTTCACGCCCGGGGACGGCAAAGCGGCACCGAGCCGGTACAGCACGATGATGCCGAGCGTGAAAAGGATCTTCCGTCTCAGATCAGCTGTCCGCAGCGATGAGATGAAAGCCGAAAGCACTCTTCCTCCTGCGCAACCGTGGGTCATCCTGCGTCACGCGCCCAACTCCCGCAGGCCAGGACGAACGGCGTCGCGCGTCAAATCGTGTACGAGACTAACAGCTGGCCCGGGTAAGTCCTTATAAGGGCCGTCATCCAGGCCCTTTGAATCGGCGGAGAAAACACACAGCGAGTCCATAGCCACACGGCGTAGAGTTCTGATCGCTCGTTGCATTTGCTAAGTATCGAAAAACTGGGCGCCCACGGGTTGCTGCCGCTCAACGACGACGACGCATCCCTTCGGCGAGGTCATCTATGTTTCGGCCGAACTCATCGAGGAGCACTATGACACGCACTGACCAGGACAGTTGGGATCTGGCCTCCAGCGTCGGCGCCACCGCCACCATGGTCGCCGCCGCCCGCGCGGTCGCCAGCAACGACGCCAATCCGATCATCAACGACCCCTTCGCCGCGCCCTTGGTACGGGCGGTCGGGCTGGAGTTCTTCCGCCGCGTGGTCGACGGCGAAATCGCCGCATCCGAAACGCCCGACGGTGGCGAACGCGACTTGCAGCTCGAGACCGATTCGATCGCGGTACGCACCCGCTTCTTCGACGACTTCTTCCTCAACGCGGCCCGCGACGGTGTGCGCCAATCGGTGATTCTGGCCGCCGGCCTCGACGCGCGCGCCTACCGGCTGTCCTGGCCCAACGGCAGCGTGGTGTACGAAGTCGATCAGCCACAAGTCATCGAGTTCAAGACCTCCACGATGTCGAGCCTGGGCGCTGCCCCGGCCGCCGAACGGCGCACCGTCAGCATCGATCTGCGGGAGGACTGGCCGGCGGCGTTGCGCAGCAGCGGATTTGACGTCACCCAACCCACCGCGTGGAGTGCCGAAGGCCTGCTGATGTACCTGCCGCCCGAGGCGCAGGACCGGCTCTTCGACAACATCACCGAGCTGTCCGCCACCGGGAGCCAATTGGCCACCGAATACCACCCCGAGTCCGACACCACGATGTCGGAACGCGCGAAGCAGTTCAACGACCGATGGTCGAACATCGGCTGCGACATCGACCTGTCCGGGCTGTTCTTCGACGGCGATCGCAGCAATGTCGTCGACTACCTGACCGGTCGCGGCTGGCAGGTGCACACCCGGCCGCGCCGCGAACTGTTCGGCGAATACGGCCGCGTCTTCCCCGACGACGATTCGCTGGCCCAGCTGCGCAACATCGTCGCCGTGTCCGCAAAGCTTGGATAGGAATGCTGCCATGACCGAGGGAAACATCGATACCAAGCGATGTGACGGCGACAGCTGGGATTTGGCGTCCAGCGTCGGCGCCACCGCTACCGCTGTCGCGGCCCGCCGGGCGATGGCGTCCAAGGGCCCGAACCCGTTGATCGACGACCCGTTCGCCGAGCCGTTGGTCAACGCTGTCGGCGTCGATGCGTTCATCCGGATGATGAACGGCGAGGTCGAGGTGTCCGACGACGATCCTGCCTTCACGCCGCAACGGCTCAGCGAAGGCATGGCCGTGCGCACCCGATTCTTCGACACATTCTTCCTCGAGGCCGTCGAAGCCGGTGTGCGCCAGGGTGTCATCCTGGCGTCGGGTCTGGACACCCGCGCCTACCGGCTACCCTGGCCGGCCGGAACCGTGCTCTACGAGATCGACCAGCCGCAGGTGATCGAGTTCAAGACCCGCACGCTGGCCGACCTCGGCGCGGCCCCGACCGTTGATCGGCGGCCGGTCGCGATTGATCTGCGCGACGACTGGGTTGGTGCGTTGCGCGGCAATGGATTCGACTCGACGCAGCCGACGGCCTGGATCGCCGAAGGGCTGCTCGGCTACCTGCCTCCGGACGCCCAGGACCGGCTGTTCGACAACATCACCGCGCTATCGGCTCCCGGCAGCCGCATCGGCACCGGCTATGTCCCCGACATGCGCGACCGCGTCGAAAAGCGGGGTCGCGAGATGAGCGAACGCTGGCGCCGGATGGGACTGAATCTCAACTGGTCCGATCTCGTCTACACCGGCGAGCGCAACGACGTAGCGGCCTACCTCGGAGACCGAGGTTGGCAAACCACGGTGCGCGGCACACCAGAGATGTACGCGCACAATGGTTTTGAGTTCCCTACCGAACCATCCATGGTCGCCTTCGGCGACATCAAATACCTAACCGCGACGTTAGCGTAGGAGTATGGGCATGACACGTACCGACCAAGACACTTGGGATCTGGCCTCGAGCGTGGGGGCGACCGCGACCTGGGTCGCGGCCTGCCGGGCCCTGGCCGGCAAGCAAGCAGGCGCCCTGATCGACGATCCGTTCGCCGACCCGCTGGTTCGTGCGGTGGGTGCCGATTTCTTCATCAAGGTGCTCGACGGCGAAATCACCGACGAGAGCGGCGGTCTCGACCCCGACGCGGACCCCGACGTGGAATTCAACCTGCAGCGGATGGTCAACATGATGGCCGTACGCACCCGGTATTTCGACGACTTCTTCACCGACGCCACCGCGGCCGGTATCCGCCAGGTGGTGATCCTGGCCTCCGGCCTGGACTCGCGCCCCTACCGGCTGGCCTGGCCGCAGGGCACCGTCGTCTACGAAGTCGACCAACCGGCGGTCATCGAGTTCAAGACCACCGCGTTGTCGAACTTGGGCGCCCAACCCACCGCGGAGCGCCGGACCGTTGCGGTTGATCTGCGCGACGACTGGCTAAACGCGTTGCGGCAAGCCGGTTTTGACGAGACGAAGCCCGCGGCGTGGAGTGCCGAAGGCCTGCTGATGTACCTGCCTCCCGAGGCGCAGGACCGATTGTTCGACGCCATCACGACGCTGAGCGCACCGGGTAGCCGGCTGGCCACCGAATACCACCGCGACGGCATGCCCCTGCTCGAGAAACGCGCGAAGGCGATGGCCAAGCGCTGGGGGCAATTCGGCTTCGACACCGACGTGTCCGCGCTCGTCTATCACGGTGAACGCACGCCGGCTGCCGACTACCTGAGCGCGGCCGGCTGGGAGATCACGGCGCGTACCCGGGCCGACCAGTTCGCCAAGGCCGGCTTACCCGTGCCGCCGGGCGAAGGCCTCAAGGCGCTGGAGAACCACGTCTCGGTGATTGCCGTCCTGCGGTAGCGCTCAGCTGGGTTTGGCCGCCGGCGTCCGGACCACCAACGGCGCGGCAGGGAAACACCACGCCATCTCCGAGCGCGACTTGCGCAGCGCGGCGGTGCCATAGCCCCGTTTGCGGTGGTCGGGGTGGATCCAGATGCGCACCTGCACCTCGCCGCGGTCCAGTTCGCCGAACACCATCCCGACCTTCTGGCCCGAGTCGATCGCCACAAACCACGCGGCCTCTTCGTCGTCGACGCGTCCCAGCGCGGACCGGATCTCGTCGTCGAGATTGCCTGCCGGGCCACCGGATCCGTCGCCGGCGGCACCCATGTCCTGAGTGCGGACGGCGAAGATGTCGCGGTCTTCCTCGGCGGAAAACGCCCGGAGCTCCAGGCTGTCGCCCGAACTCGCGGGCCGCTCGCCAAGAGTGAAGCTGAGCTGCTTGTTCAAGTCTTCGAGCTCAGCCTGGATTTTCCGTCGCGAATCCTTGGTGAGCAGATCGAAGGAGAGACCCAGCACCGCTTCGGCGCCCACGTGCGACGTGCCGAGCAAACCGCCGATCGCCTCAACCGCGGCGGGCCCGTTGTCGGCCTCCACGATGAGGTCGAGTACTTCATGCCGGCGTTCGAGAGCTTTCAGCAGGGCATCTGCGATCTCTCTGCGGGCAGCTTTGCGGTCGTGGTCAGTCATTGCACAAGACTAGAACGCGAAGCGGCCAAGTGCGCCGGCTGGCCCGGATCACCGCCGTCCCAGCTCGAGAAAGCGCCGGTACCGGTCGTCGACCGCGCCCGCCCAGGTGGGGTCGGGATCGACGATGCATTCGGTACGGGCCCAGCGCGCCGCGTCATCGATCGTCGTCTCCAGGCCCGCCGCCATTCGGGCCAGAAACGCCGCGCCCAGCGCGGCACCCTCGGCGACCGCCGACACCTGGACCGGCCGGCCCGTCGCGTCGGCGATGGCCTGCATCCACGGCCGTAGCCGGGTGCCGCCGCCGGTGGCCACGATGCGCGTCACCGGAGTGCCGCTAAGTTCGATGAGCTGACGGACCACGAAGCCGGACGCTTCGTAGGCGGCCCGCCGCAGCGAGGCGGCGTCGTGGGTGAGGTCAAGACCGTCCAGCGCGGCCCGGCGGTCGGGGTCGTGAAACGGGGTGCGCTCCCCGCGAATGTAGGGCGACCAGACGGGTACCCGGCGCGGATCGACCGCCGCTGGGTCGCCCGGCCCGATCACGCGGTCCACCCAGCCGAGGAACAGGCCGCCGGCGTTGCTGGCGCCGCCGATCTGACTCTTGCCTGCCGTCGTGTGTGGGATCGTCCAGAGGCCGGGAACCTGTCGCGCCTCGGCGATGGTGGTCCACACGATCAGGGTGGTGCCGCACATCACCAGGACGTCGCCGTCGCGGTCGGCCCCCGCCACCATCTGCTCGCACAGCGCGTCGATCGCCCCGGTCGCCAGCGCCGCGTCGGATTGGTGCACCTGCCCGGCGACCGCCCCGATGGTTTCCACCCGCGGCATCTGCGCGACGGCCGCGCCGTGGCCGGCGCACTGCTCGGCGTTCCAGCCGGTCCCGTCGAAGAGGGGATACGACGTGGCGGCCGTGGCGATGTCGATCACCGCCTCCCCCGCCAGAGCGTGATTGGCGACCGCCGGTGCCGGCCAGTATCCGGCGGCCCCGGGCGCCTCGGCGGCGGTCCAGCGCAGGAACTCGGCTGCCTCACCCAGCGCGGGAAACGGTTGATTGCCGGCCACCCGCCCGCGCTCGTCGCCGTACAGCAGCCCCGGCGTGACGACGTTGCCACCCGCGTCGACGGCGGTCAGCGACGGGACCATTGCCGATACCGCCACCGCGCGAACCTCGGGCCCGGGAGCCAGCTGGTGCAGGGCCGTCAGCGGACCTCGCCGCCACGCCTGGTCGGCGTCATGTTCCAACCGGTTGGGGGTGGGCACCCGCAGCTGGTGGGGAATCCGGACCCGTGCGGCCACGCGCCCGTCCTCGGCCGCGACTACCGCTTTGACCGCGGTGGTGCCGATGTCGATGCCGATTGTGACGTCGCTACGTGACACGGGCGTCACCGTACGCCAGCATTGAGGGTCGTGACCTCAAGACCGCGCGCCCTGGTGACAGCCCCCTTGCGCGGACCCGGGTTCGCCAAACTCCGGGAGTTGGCCGACGTCGTCTACGACCCCTGGATCGACCAGAGTCCGCTGCGGATCTACAGCGCCGAGCAGTTGGCCGAACGGATCAGCGCCGAAGCCGCC
Organism: Mycobacterium numidiamassiliense; assembly: GCF_900157365.1. Classification (GTDB taxonomy): domain Bacteria; phylum Actinomycetota; class Actinomycetes; order Mycobacteriales; family Mycobacteriaceae; genus Mycobacterium; species Mycobacterium numidiamassiliense. Next base: position 880,137 of record NZ_FUEZ01000003.1, read on the forward strand.
GACGTCGTCGTGGTGGAAAGCGATGCGGTGCGGGCGCCGGTGTTCGATCTGGGCCTGCGCGCGATCGCGTCGACCCGCGGCGACCCGAACAACGTCGACATCGCCGGAGCCACCGAGGCCGGCATTCCGGTGCTGAACACACCGGGCCGCAACGCCGATGCGGTGGCCGAGATGGCCGTCGCCCTGCTGTTGGCGGTCACCCGTCATCTGGTAACCGCGGACTCGGATGTGCGCAGCGGCAACATGTTTCGTGACGGCAGCATTCCGTATCAGCGGTTCCGCGGTGCCGAGATCGCCGGACGCACCGCCGGTCTGGTGGGCCTGGGCGCCGTCGGTCGCGCGCTGCGGTGGCGGCTGACCGGACTGGGCCTGCGGGTCATCGCCTACGACCCGTACCACGACGAGGCCGAGCACAGCCTCGACGAGCTGCTGGCCGAGGCCGACGTCGTCTCCCTGCACGCACCGGTCACCGGGGACACCGCGGGGATGATCGGCGCCAAGCAGTTCGCGGCCATGCGCGACGGCGCGGTCTTCCTCAATACCGCCCGCGCGCAGCTACACGACACCGACGCGCTCGTCGACGCCCTGCGCTCCGGCAAGGTGGCCGCGGCCGGCCTGGACCACTTCGTCGGCGAATGGCTGCCGACCGATCACCCGCTGGTGGGTATGCCCAATGTCGTCCTGACTCCGCATATCGGGGGGGCTACCTGGGACACTGAGGCGCGGCAGGCTCAGATGGTCGCCGACGATCTGGAAGCGTTGCTATCCGGCAACACACCCGCCCATATCGTCAACCCGGAGGTGCTGGCCCCATGACGTCCGTGAAATCCGTCCCCGACCCGGAGACCGCGGTGCTGGGCGCCGCCAAGGAAATGCTGCGCCGCGGCCTCGTCGAGGGGACCGCGGGCAACCTCTCGGCGCGGCGTTCCGACGGCAACATCGTCATCACGCCATCGTCGGTCGACTACGCCGACATGGAACTCGACGACCTCGTGTTGGTCGACCCGGAAGGTGCGGTGCTGCAGGCCAAAGACGGCAGGCACCCGTCGTCGGAGATGCAGCTGCACCTGGCCTGCTTTTCCGCATTCGACGACATCGGCAGCGTCATCCACAGTCACCCCGTGTGGGCGACCATGTTCGCCATCTCGCACCAGCCCATCCCGGCCTGCATCGACGAGTTCGCGGTCTACTGCGGTGGCGACATCCGGTGCGCCGACTACGCGGCGTCCGGCACGCCCGACGTCGGCGCCAACGCGGTCAAGGCACTGGAGGGCCGGGGCGCCGCCCTGATCGCCAACCATGGCCTGGTCGCGGTCGGGTCACGGCCCGACAAGGTCTTGCACATCACCGCGCTGGTCGAGCGCACCGCCCAAATCGTCTGGGGGGCAAGGGCTCTCGGTGGCCCAGTGCCCATTCCCGAGGACGTGAACCGGAATTTCGCCGGCGTGTACGGCTATCTGCGCGCGAACCCCATGTAGTGATGGACAGGGTTGCGCTAGGTCGCGCGAGTGTGGCGCGCGTCGTCGAGTTCCAATTCAGCCTTGGAACCAAGTTCTTTCCCCGCACCCCCGCGTCGGGGTGGCACGACAACGCCGACCTGCTGGTGCCGGACTTCTTCAACCCCGACACCGACGAGTGGCGCATCGCGGTCCAGAGCTGGGTCGTCGAGGTCGACGGCCTGACAGTCGTCGTCGACACCGGCGTCGGCAACGACCGAGATCGGCCACACATGCCGGCGCTGGATCACTTGAACACCGGGTACCTCGACGCGTTGCGGTCGGCGGGGGTCGACCGCAACGCCGTGGACGTGGTGGTCAACACCCACGTCCACTCCGACCACGTCGGCTGGAACACCATGCTGCGCGGCGACGCCTGGGTCCCGACGTTTCCCAACGCACGGTACGTGCTGCCCTCCGCCGACTACCGCTACTTTCATCCTGGCGGACCGGCCGCATCGCAAGAGCCGCGGACCGAGGAGGAAGCGGCCCAACAGCGCGGCGACCAGTTGGTGTTCGCCGACAGCGTCGCTCCGGTCGAGGAAGCCGGGCAGCTCGTCGGATGGTCGGACGACTATCAGATCAGTGACTCGCTGCGGCTTCGGCCCGCCGCCGGGCACACGCCGGGTTCCTCGGTGCTATGGCTGGACGCGGGTGAGCCGGCGGTCTTCGTCGGCGATCTCACCCACAGCCCACTGCAGCTGCGGCGACCCGCAGAGCCGTGCGCCTTCGACGTGGACGCCGATGCCGCCGCGGTCACCCGCCGCCGGATCTTCGGCGAGGCCGCACAAGCCAAGGCCGCCGTCATTCCCGCGCACTATCCCGGCCACGGCGGGGCGTCGATTCGCGCCAGCGCCGACTGCTTCGACGTCGACGACTGGTTGGGCCTCGAGCGCCTCTAGTCGAGACTGACCGGCAGCGAATCGTAGACGGTCATGTTGTTGCCCAGGTGGGGCAGCGTCATCGTCGGCTCGCCGATCTCAATGGTCTTGGTGTTCAGCAAGATCTCGTCGAGCGCGGCCCGGACCTCAGCGCGTGCCAGCATGGCGCCCAGGCAGTGGTGGGCGCCTCCCCCGCCGAACGACTGGTGCGGGTTGGGGTCGCGGCGGATGTCGAACCGGAAGGGGTCGGCGAAGACGTCCTCGTCGCGATTGGCCGAGCGCAGCATGGTTACGACGCGCGCTCCCGCCGGGATCAGCTCACCGCCCAGCGTCACGTCTTTGGTCGCCCCGCGCACCCAGAACATGATGGGCGTCGAGTAGCGGATCACCTCTTCGACCGCCGTGCGCCGCGCGTCCGGGCCGGACCGATATGCGGCGATCTGATCCGGATTGGCGACGAAGGCACGGATGCCGTCGCACAACGCATTTCGCGTCGTATCTGCACCTGCCAGCCCGAGAATGAAGAAGAAGATCTCGAGCTCGTTGGACGGCAGCAGGTAGCTCTCCCCCGACTCTTCGGTGATCTCCGCGGTGCACAGCGCGCTCCAGATGTCGTCGACGGGGTGTTCGCGTTTCTCGGCGGTCAGCGAGCTGGCGTAGGCAAACAACTCCAGGAACGGCATCACGTCGTCTCCTTCGGGCAGCGACATCTGCGCGCCCGCGGTTTTCAGCACCTTCTCGATCAGCCCGAACACGTGCGGCCGGTCCGCCTCGGGGATCCCGACGATGTCGCCGATCACCGAGATCGGCAATCCCGCTGCCAGGTCAACGAATTCACCACCGCCGGATTCCAGCAGGGCCGCGGCCATCGTCTTGGCCCGGTCACGGATCCCGTCTTCGAGCTTGGCCACCGCGCGCGGCGTGAACGCCCGCGTGATGAGCCTGCGGCGCACCGTGTGATCCGGCGGGTCCAGACTGACGATCGCGGGATAGACGTCGAACAGCGGCACGTCCTGAATCAACGGCCCGCGGGTCGCCGTGAACGTCTCGTAGTCGCGGTGCACCCGCGCGACGTCCTCATGCTTGGTGCACACCCAGAATTCCCGTCCCACAACGGATTTCACCTCATCGGTGAGCCGCTGGTGGAATACCGGCGTGCGGGACCGCAGCTCGGCGAACAAGTCGTCGGGAAACCGCGATGCCCACATCGCCGGCTCGGCGAGGTCGATCGTCGTGTCGGTCAAGATTCTTCCCCGATCTCCTGCAACAGCCCCGCCAGGATCAAGCGCAGCCCGTACGCGAATGTCGTGTCGCTGGGCCGGTGCGCGGCTGCGCCGGCGTGGAGATTGTGCGCGAGCTGCACCGAACCCAGCAGATGGATGTAGAGCGTGGCATGGGCCGCATCGAAATGCTGCTTCCGCAAACCGGATTCGCGCAGGATGCCCCGGGTGGCGCGATCCATCTCCGTGGCCGCAAAGGTGTGCGGATGTTCTTGCAGCAGTACCGCGATGCCCGGCACTGCCACCAGAACCTTCCATGCGTTCATGTAGAGCTCGACCAGGCGCGCTTCCCAGCCGCCCTCTTGCGGCACCTCGATCTGCGCGAGCACCGATTCGATGAGCAGATCGAGCAGTTCGCGCTTGTCCCGGACGTGGTAATACACCGACGAGGCCGCCGTGCCCGCCTCGGCGGCCAACTCACGCATCGTCACCCGGCTAACGCCCACCCGCGTGGCCAGTTGCAGCAGATGCTTCGTCAGATGCGCCCGGTCCAGCGCCCCGTATCGCAGCACTGGCGCACTGGCCATTTTCTCCACCGGATACCTCACGTTTCGAACGACAGTCGAATTCGAACAGAGTTCTGATTCAAACAGCGTTCGTCGTACACTGTCAAACCTCGGGGCAGCCGGAAGGTGGTGAGGCGCGTGGAGCGCTACCGCGTGGTGCAGTGGTCAACCGGCAACATCGGCAAGAAGGCGCTCGGCATCCTGCTCGACCGCGACGTCTTCGACGTGGTGGGCGTCCACGCCTTCGGGCCCGACAAGGTGGGGCAGGACGCGGGGGCGCTGGTCGGCCGGGCCCCGATCGGGGTCGCCGCGACGGACGACGTCGACGCGCTGATCGAACTGGCGCCGGACTGCGTGAACTACATGCCGCGCGCCATCGATTTCGACTTGGTGGAGCGGTTGCTGCGCAGCGGCATCAACGTGGTCACCACCGGAGACTTCGTGACCGGCAGCCACCATCCGGCCGAGCTCGCGGCGCTCGAGGCGGCCGGACGAGAGGGCGGCGCGACCTTTCTGGGGACCGGATTCGAGCCCGGCTTCGCCAACGTCGCCGCGGGCTTCCTCACCGGCGCGTGCTCACAGGTGCGCAGCGTCAAGCTCGTCGAAACGCTGGACTGCACCACCTACCCCGTGCAGGACGTGTGGAAGGTGCTCGGATTCGGCAAGCCGCCCCGCCAGCGGATCACGCAAATCGACCCGGAGACACAACGATACGGCCTCGGCTACTTCGAGACGCTGGACATGATCGCCACCATGCTGGGGACCGAGCTCGACTCCAAGGATGCGTTTGTCGAGTCCGCCGTGCTGACCCAGGACGTGAATCTGGGCTGGGTCGATTACGCCGCTGGAACCGTCGGAGGCCAGCGCCGCACCTACCGCGGTCACCGCAGCGGCCGCCCCGTGATCGAGTTGGCCATCTGCTGGACCATGAGCGACGACGCACTCGACCCGCAGTGGACCGACCCGAAGGGTTTCAGCGTGGTGATCGAAGGCGAACCGCGTGTCGACGCGACGATCCGATTCGGCGAACCCGGACAGGACATCATGACCGTGTTGATGGCCAGCACCGCCGTCGCCGCGGTCAACGCCATACCGTTCCTCTGCGACGCGAAGCCCGGCGTCATCACCCCGATTGACTTGCCCATCACCGGGTCCCCGGGCGCTTTGACGGCCTGACTCCTCAGCGGAGCGCGGCCCCAACCCCGCCCGGAAGAACCCTTCATCAGCACCCGTTTACCCGAGGCCGCGTATGCCGTTTGACAAGGTTGGCGCGAATTCGCGGAAGCGTACTGTGGTGGAAGCTTGTTATATTGGCTAAGTATTAGCTAAGCTGTACTAACTACTTCCGATTTGGGGGAACCGAAATGACTACCACCAGCTCAACCCGCTACGAGGGCGACACCTGGGACCTGGCATCCAGCGTCGGGGTGACCGCCACCATGGTCGCGGCCGCCCGCGCCGTCGCGTCCCGCGCGGATCGCCCGTTGATCAACGACCAATACGCCGAACCGTTGGTCCGGGCGGTCGGCGTCGACCTGCTCAGCCGGTTGGCCAGCGGGGAAATCGACACCAGCGAACTCAACGACGTGCACGATGGCGCGACGGGGTCTGCCGGCGCCATGTCCCGCATGGCCGACAACATGGCCGTGCGTACCAAGTTCTTCGACGAATTCTTCCTGGCGGCGGCGCAGGCCGGCATCAAGCAGGCCGTGATTCTGGCGTCGGGACTGGATGCCCGCGCTTACCGGTTGGCCTGGCCGGCCGGGACCGTCGTCTACGAGGTGGACCAGCCGCAGGTCATCGAATTCAAGACCCGCACGCTGGCCGAGCTCGGCGCCGCTCCCACCGCCGATCGGCGCGTGGTGGCCGTCGACCTGCGCGACGACTGGCCCACCGCACTGCGCACCGCCGGATTCGATCCGAACCAGCCGACCTCGTGGAGCGCCGAGGGCCTACTCGGCTACCTGCCCCCGGACGCGCAGGACCGGCTGCTGGACACCATCACCGAACTCAGCGCCCCGGGTAGCCGGATCGCCACCGAAAGCGCGCCCAACCCCGAGCCCGGCGACGAGGAACTGCTCGCCGAACGCATGCAGACCATCGCCGAGCGCTGGCGTGCCCACGGCTTCGACCTCGATATGGCGGGGCTGGTGTACTTGGGTGACCGCAACGAGGCGTCGCCCTACCTGAGCGACCGCGGTTGGCAGATGGACGACGTCAGCATTCGAGAGTTGTTCGAGGCCAACGGACTTGCGCCGCTGACCGACGACGACCTGCGCATGGGTGAGATGCTGTACAGCAGCGGCACTCTGGACACCGACGCGAAATAGGAGCTAGGCGCATGACGACGGGACGAACCGACGGCGACAGCTGGGGATTGGCGCACAGTGTGGGAGCGACGGCCACCATGGTCGCCGCCTCCCGCGCGGTGGCCTCGCAGGGCCCCGATGCCTTACTCGACGATCCGTGGGCCGATCCACTGGTGCGGGCGGTGGGATTGGACATCTTCGTCCGGATCATCGACGGCGAGGTGAATTTCGAGGACGACGCGCTGATGAACCGCACCACGCGGATTCACCAGATGACGGTGCGGACGCGGTTCTTCGACGACTTCTTCACCGGCGCTGGCAAAGACGGTGTCCGTCAGGCGGTCATCCTGGCCTCCGGACTCGACACCAGGGCCTACCGACTGCAGTGGCCGGCCGGCACGGTGGTCTACGAGATCGACCAACCCGAGGTGATCGCGTTCAAGACCGACACCCTGGCCGACCTCGGCGCCATCCCGACCGCCCAGCGCCGAACGATCGCCATCGACCTGCGCGACGACTGGCCCGCCGCGCTACGCGAGGGCGGATTCGACCCCACGCAGCCGACCGCGTGGAGTGCCGAAGGGCTGCTGCCCTACCTGCCGCCCGAGGCTCAGGACCGGCTGTTCGACCACATCGCCGCGCTGTCCGCGCCGGGTAGCCGGCTGGCCACCGAACACGTGCCCGACCCGAATGCCTTCACCGACGAGCGGTTGCAACGCATCACCGAGCGGTGGCGCAGCTTCGGTTTCAACCTCGACGCGTCCGAGCTGTTCTATCAGGGCGAGCGCAGCGTCGTCGTCGACTATCTCGGCACCCACGGCTGGGAGGTCACGGCCCATCCCGCCAGGGAGCTATATGCCCGCAACGGGTTTGAGTTCCCCGAGGACGAGTTCGCGGGCGCCTTCGGCGACATGAGTTACGTGGAGGCCACCCTTCGATAGGGTGTGGTGGTGGCACGCTCGCACGACGATGACTGGGATCTGGCGTCCAGCGTGGGCGCGACCGCAACCATGGTCGCGGCCGGGCGGGCTATGGCGACCAAGGATCCGCGGGGGCTGATCAGCGATCCGTTCGCCGAGCCGCTGGTGCGCGCTGTCGGGGTGGATTTCTTCATCAAGATGATGGACGGCGAGATCGATTTCGACGGGATCGAGAACGCCACTCCGGCGCGGCTGCAAGCAATGACCGACGGCATGGCGGTGCGCACGAAGTATTTCGATGACTACCTGACCGACGCCACCGGCACGGGCGTCCGTCAAGTGGTGATCCTCGCGTCGGGATTGGACTCGCGGGCCTACCGGTTGCCGTGGCCCGCCGGGACGGTGGTCTACGAGATCGACCAGCCGCAGGTGATCGAGTTCAAGACCAGCACACTGGCCGGCATAGGCGCCGAGCCCATCGCCGCCCGGCGCACCATCCCCATCGATCTGCGCGCGGACTGGCCGACGGCGCTACGCGGCGCCGGCCTGGACACGGCGGCTCCGACGGCGTGGTTGGCCGAAGGCCTGCTGATCTACCTGCCGGCCGAAGCTCAAGACCGGCTGTTCGACAACATCACCGCGTTGAGCGCCCCTGGCAGCACGATCGCCACCGAATTCGTGCCCGGCATCATCGATTTCGACGCCGACCGGGTACGGGAGATGTCCAGTTCCTTCCGCGACCACGGCGTGGACATCGACATGGCATCACTGGTGTACGCCGGCGAGCGCAACCACGTCGTCGACTATCTCCGGAACACGGGATGGCACGCCGAAGGCGTGACGCGAACAGAGTTGTTCGAGCGCAACGGCATCGATCCGCCCGCCCCGGAACGTGACGACCCGCTCGGCGAGATCATCTTCATCAGCGGCCGGCTCACCGGCTAGTGGCGATCGCAAGCGCGGCGTAGCCGGGCGAATGGGGGTACCTCCCGCTTGCGGGGGAGGGTCGCCACAGGCTAGAAGCGGAACTCCCCCAGCCACAGCGCGCTGACACCGCTGAGTGTCTGCTCGACGTTGTTCAGCATCGCGGCGACCGAGCGGCCGAGCAGGGCGCCAAGCGCGTCCGGCATCGACGCGGCAGCCGGTTGCGACGACCCACGCGGACGCACCATGTCCAGCAGTGAGGAGCCCGGGAAGCTGACGATGCTCACCTCGGTGCCCTCGTCCAGGCCGGCCAGCACTTTGGCGCGGCGCACTGCGGCACGCAGGCCGCCGAGTTCATCGACCAGACCACGCTCCAGGGCGTCGGCGCCGGTCCAGATCCGGCCTCGCGCAACGGCATCCACCGCCTCGGCGGTCAGGTTGCGGCCCTGCGCGACGCGTTGGACGAAGTCGTCGTAGATGAGATCCGCTTCGGCCTCACGGTCGGCACGCTGCTGCGGCGTGAACGGCGCGTCGATCGACCAGGCGTCGGCGTTGACGTTGGTGCGCACGGTATCTGACGCGACACCCAGCCGCTCCTTCAGATCCCGCACCACCAGCTTCCCGGTGATGACACCGATCGAACCGGTGATGGTGGCCGCGTTGGCCACGATCGCGTCCGCTGCCATCGCGACGTAGTAGCCGCCCGAGGCGGCGACCGAACCCATCGAAGCCACCACCGGTTTGCCGCGGTCACGGGCGCGGACCACCTCGCGCCAGATGGTCTCCGACGCGGTGACCGAACCGCCGGGGCTCTCGATGCGCAGCACGATGGCGGACACTGCATCGTCAGCGGCGGCCTCCCGCAGCGCCGCGGCGATCGTGTCACCGCCGGCCGACGAGTTTCCCAACGGCGGGAACTGTGGCCCGCCCCGGCCGTTGACGATGGGCCCTTCGACGGTGACGACAGCCAGCGTGGGCTTGGGTTTGCGGCCGGGAAGCGACGGCACGGGCGGCGCCAGGCGCGGCCGCGACGCGCCCGCGTACCGCGTCAGATTGAGCCGCGGCGGCGTGTCCTCGGAGTCGTCTGAAACATCTTCCACACCGACCATTTCCGCGATCCGCGCGTGGGCTTCGTCGCGGAAGCCGATCCGGTCGACCAGTCCGGACGCGACCGCCTCATCGCGCAACAGCGGCGCCTTATCCGCCAGCCCATCGAGCGCAGCGGGGTCGATGTCGCGGGACTCCGCGATCGATTGCCATACCTGTGCTTGCAGGCTTTCCAACATCCGGGTCACCGCCTCCCGGTGGGAGTCGGTGAAGCCATCCTCGGTGAATAGGTTTGCCGCTGACTTGTATTCGCCTCGCGCCACGAATTGCGCTTCGATCCCCGCCTTGTCGAGCGCGCCGCGCAGGAAGGTGGCGTTGCTGGCGAATCCGACCAGCCCGACACTTCCGGCGGGCTGCATCCAGACCTCACCGAACGCCGAAGCCAGGTAGTAGGACAGCGTGCCCGGGTAGGTCTCGGCCCAGGCCAGCGACGGCTTGACGGCGGTGAAGGCCGCGATCGCCTCGCGGAGTTCCTGAACCGCCGCGGCCGGCGACGCCTGCATCTGGACGCGCGCGATCAGCCCGGCAACCCGCGGGTCGTCGGCGGCGCGATGCAATGCGGCGACCGCCTGGCGCAGCGCCAACGGACGGCCACCCCCGGTGATGATCGCCAGCGGGTCAAAGCCCGTCGTCTCGGGCGGCACCGAACGCAGGCTGAATTCGAGCACGCAGCCGTCGGGCACACCGTGGTGGCGAACGGTATCGACACGACCGGCCAGAGCGCGGATGTCGTCGACACCGGGAAGGGAAGGCAGAAAGGCGAACATGCTGTGCAGCGTACCGATTCGCCGCCGTAGGGTGGTTGCGTGAGGTTTTCGATCGCGATCCCTCAGTTCGATTACACCGATTTTGACGGCGACGGTCTGCGCTCGTACCTAGAGCGTGCCGAGGAGCTCGGCTTCGAGGGCGGTTGGCTGCTCGAGCAGTCCGTCGGCACGGCGCCGCTGCTGGCCCCGCTGGAGCTACTGGCCTACTGCGCCGCCTTCACCAAGCGGCTGCGCCTCGGCGTCGCGGTGCTGGTGACATCGCTGCACGAGCCGCTGCAGCTGGCCCAATCCGTGACCGCCGTCGACCGGATCAGCCATGGACGGCTCGACGTCGGTGTGGCGCCCGGCGGCGGTGGTCGCCAATTCGCCGCCTTCGGGGTGGACAAAGAGCACTTCATCTCGTATTTCACCGAGGGCCTCGAGCTGATGAAAGCGGCATGGTCGGACGAGCCCACGGTGACGTTCCACGGCCGGTACCGGGACGTCGACGGCTTGGGCTCCAACCCGAAGCCGGTGCAGCGACCGCACCCGCCGATCTGGTTCGGCGGCCTGGCCCCGAAGGCCTTGGCCAGGGCGGTGCGCCTCGGCGATTCGTTCCTGGGCGCGGGCTCGTCGACCACCGAGCACTTCGCCGGGGCGGCCGCCACCGTGCGCCGCGAGCTCGACAAACAGCAGAAGGACCCGACACACTTCACCATCGGAAAGCGCGTCTACCTGATGGTCGACGACAACGCGGCACGCGCCCGTGAACGGGTCCTCGACGGGCTGCATCGCATCTACGCCAACGTGATTCCCGGCATCGAGGCCGTACCGGTGTCGGGCACGCCCGACGATGTCGTCCGCGGGCTACGCGAAGTCATCGACGCCGGCGCCGAGATGCTGCTGCTCAATCCCGTCGGCACCGACGTCCCCGAGAACCGCGAGCAGATGGAACGCCTTGCCGCAGAGGTCATTCCGCAGCTGGGCTAGCACCCAAACGACGCAAAAAGCCCCCGACACGCGATGCGCGCGGGGGCTTTTGCTTCTGCTTACGCTAGGACAGCTCGGTAGCCGAACCACCGGCGGCGGTGATCTTCTCGCGCGCGCTGCCGCTGAACTTGTGCGCGGACACCTCGACCTTGACGGTCAGGTCGCCATCGCCGAGGACCTTGACCAACGAGTTCTTCCGAACCGCGCCCTTGGCGACCAGTTCGTCGACACCGATGGCACCGCCCTGCGGGAACAGCCGGCTGATGTCACCGACGTTGACGACCTCGTATTCGGTACGGAACCGGTTGCGGAATCCCTTGAGCTTGGGCAGCCGCATGTGGATCGGCATCTGCCCACCCTCGAAGGTCACCGGCACGTTCTTGCGCGCCTTGGTGCCCTTGGTGCCACGGCCCGCGGTCTTGCCCTTGGAGCCCTCACCGCGACCGACGCGGGTGCGCGCCTTCTTCGAACCGGGGGCCGGCTTCAGGTCGTGCAGTTTGATCGTCATTTGGTCTTACCTCCAGCGGCCGCCTCGGCGGGCTCCACCTCGACGAGGTGGCTCACCACAGCGATCAGGCCGCGGGTCTGTGGGTTGTCCGCACGGATCACCGAGTGGCGAATCCGCCGCAATCCCAGGGTGCGTAGGCTCTCGCGCTGCTTCCAGCGAGCGCCGATCGTGCTGCGCACCTGGGTGATCTTCAGATCGCTCATGACTGTGCTGTCGCCTCTCTTGCCGCCGCAGCAGCCAGCGCTTCGCTCTCGCGTCGCGCCTTGAGCATCCCGGCCGGGGCGACATCCTCGATCGGCAGCCCGCGTCGCGCCGCCACTTCCTCGGGTCGCTGCAGCAGCTTGAGCGCCGCGACGGTGGCATGCACCACGTTGATCGCGTTGTCGCTGCCCAGCGATTTGGCCAGAATGTCATGCACGCCAGCGCATTCCAGCACCGCGCGGGCCGCACCACCGGCGATCACACCGGTACCCGCGCTGGCCGGACGCAACAGCACCACACCGGCGGCCGCCTCACCCTGCACCGGGTGGGTAATGGTGCCACCGATCAGCGGCACGCGGAAGAAGCCCTTGCGTGCCTCCTCGACACCCTTGGCGATCGCGGCGGGGACTTCCTTGGCCTTGCCGTAGCCGACACCGACCATGCCGTTGCCGTCGCCGACGATGACCAGCGCGGTGAAGCTGAATCGCCGACCACCCTTGACCACCTTGGAGACGCGGTTGATGGCAACGACGCGCTCTAGGTAGTTGCTCTTGTCGCCGTCGCGGTCGCGGCCACGTCCTCCGCCGCCGTCCCGCCGGCCGCGGCCATCGCGGTCGCCGCCGCGGTCACCGCGGCTGTCACGACTGTCGGAGCCGCCCTGCGACCCCGCCGACTGCTCCGCCATTATGCGGTCCTTCCAGTAACCATCAGAAACTCAATCCGTTCTCGCGGGCGGCGTCGGCCAGTGCCGCGATCCGTCCGCCGTAGGTGTATCCCCCGCGGTCGAATACCACGCTGTCGATGCCGGCGGCCTTGGCCCGCTCGGCGATCAATTGACCGACCCGCACGCTGTGGGCTTTCTTGTCACCATCCAGGCCACGCACGTCGGCCTCGATCGACGACGCCGCGGCCACCGTGGTGCCGTTCTCGTCGTTGACCAGCTGCACGTGGATGTGCCGCGCCGAGCGGTTCACGACCAGCCGCGGGCGCTGCGAGGTGCCCGCGATCTTCTTGCGCAGCCGTGCGTGCCTGCGCAGCCGGGATACCCGGCGGGTTGCCGATACGCTCTGTCCCACCGGCTTGCGCTCGGCGGTGTCAGCTTTTGCTTGCGCCATGACTACTTACCTGTCTTTCCGACCTTGCGGCGGATCTGCTCACCCTCGTAGCGCACGCCCTTGCCCTTGTACGGGTCCGGGCGGCGCAGACGGCGGATGTTTGCCGAGATCTGGCCGACCTTCTGCTTGTCGATTCCCGTGATGGTGAACTTCGTCGGCGACTGGACCGCGAACGTGATGCCGTCCGGCGCCTCGATCAGCACGGGGTGGCTGTACCCGAGTGCGAACTCCAGGTTGGAACCCTTGAGCTGCACGCGGTAACCGACGCCGAAGATCTCCATCTTGGTGGTGTAGCCCTCCGTCACGCCGGTGACCAGGTTGGACACCAGGGTGCGCGAGAGCCCGTGCAACGACCGGTTCAGCCGCTCGTCGTTGGGACGGTTGACCACGATCGCGCCATCTTCGTTGCGCGCCAACGTGATCGGCTCGGCGACCGTCAACTCCAGGGTGCCCTTGGGCCCCTTGACGGAGACATTCTGGCCGTCGATCGTTACGTCGACTCCGGACGGAATCGGAACAGGTTGCTTACCAATACGCGACATGACTTATCCCCTCACCACACGTACGCGAGGACTTCGCCGCCCACGCCCTGCCTGGCGGCCTGACGGTCGGTCAGCAGGCCCGAGGAGGTCGAGATGATCGCGACGCCCAGGCCGCCGAGAACCCGCGGCAGGCCGGTGGACTTCGCGTACACCCGCAAACCGGGCTTGGAGACGCGCCGCAGACCGGCAATGCTGCGCTCCCGGCTCGGCCCGTACTTGAGCTGGACGATCAGCGACTTGCCGACGCGAGCGTCTTCGGTCCGGAAGTCGCTGATGTAGCCCTCGCTCTTGAGGATCGCAGCGATGTTGGCCTTCAGTTTTGAGTGAGGCAAGCTCACCTCGTCGTGATACGCCGAGTTGGCGTTGCGCAGACGTGTCAAGAAGTCTGCGATCGGGTCCGTCATTGTCATGACAGGTCTGTTACCTTCCTCGCGGTGGTTCCCCGGTCCAATTTCTCTTGGGAGGCCTGCCGCGCACCTTTATCTGGTAGGGGTGATGTCCTGGGGCCTGTTACCAACTGCTCTTCTGCACGCCGGGCAGCTCGCCCGCGTGCGCCATCTCGCGCAGGCAGATCCTGCACAGCCCGAACTTGCGGAACACCGCGCGCGGACGACCGCACCTGTTGCAGCGGGTGTAGCCGCGCACCGCGAACTTGGGCTTGCGCGCGGCCTTGTTAACGAGTGCCTTCTTCGCCATCTACTCAGTTCTCCTTGAACGGAAAGCCAAGGGCCCGCAACAGCGCTCGCCCTTCGTCGTCGTTCGTCGCCGAGGTGACGACGTTGATGTCCATGCCACGGACCCGGTCGATCTTGTCCACGTCGATCTCGTGGAACACCGACTGCTCGGCCAGCCCGAAGGTGTAGTTGCCGACGCCATCGAACTGCTTGGGCGAAAGCCCGCGGAAGTCGCGAATACGTGGCAGCGCAATCGAAGTCAGCCGGTCGAGGAATTCCCACATGCGGTCGCCGCGCAGCGTGACCCGGGCGCCGATCGGCATGCCCTCACGCAGCTTGAACTGCGCGATGGACTTGCGGGCCTTGCGGATCTCGGGTCGTTGCCCGGTGATCGCCGCCAGGTCGCTGACGGCGCCGTTGATCAGCTTGGCGTCACGGGCGGCGTCGCCGACACCCATGTTGACCACGACCTTCACCACGGTCGGGATCTGCATCACGTTGCCGTAGCTGAACTCGTTGTTCAGCGCATCCCGAATCTCGTTGCGGTACCGCTCTTTAAGGCGCGGCTGAACCTTCTCTGCAGTACTCATCAGATGTCCTTGCCATTGCGCTTGGAGACGCGGACTCGCTTGCCGGTCTCCTCATCGAGCCGGTAGCCGACTCGGGTGGGCTTGCCGTCCGAATCGACCACCATCACGTTGGAGGCGTCGATCGGGGCTTCCTGAGTGACGATCCCGCCCGACTGGGCCCCACGCTGGTTCTGCGAGGCGGCGGTGTGCTTCTTGATCGAGTTGACGCCCTGGACCAGCACGCGATTGCGCTCCGGGTACACCTTCAGCACTTTGCCTTTGGCGCCCTTGTCCTTACCGGCGATCACCAGCACGGTGTCGTCCTTCTTGACCTTCACCTACAACACCTCCGGGGCGAGCGAGATGATCTTCATGAATCGCTTCTCACGCAGTTCGCGCCCGACCGGCCCGAAGATGCGGGTCCCACGCGGGTCGTTGTCGGGCTTGATGATCACCGCGGCGTTTTCGTCGAATTTGATGTAGCTGCCGTCGGGACGCCTGCGCTCCTTGACGGTGCGCACGACCACGGCCTTGACGACGTCACCACGCTTGACGTTGCCACCGGGGATGGCGTCCTTGACGGTGGCGACGATGACATCACCGATGCCGGCGTAGCGTCGCGACGAACCACCGAGCACCCGGATGCACAAGATCTCCTTGGCACCGGTGTTGTCGGCAACCTTCAGCCGCGATTCCTGCTGAATCACCTGGTCTCCTGAACTGGTTCACGTGTGCACGGCAGGAGGACTCACTTCGCTGCGCACTGCTACGTGCAGTACCCACCAAAAAAACCTGACGTGCGCGGTCTTTGTCACCGAAGAGCACGCGGGGCCGATGGTGGTGCATATACCGGCCGAGGTCTGCCCAAGGCAACCCCCAGAGTCTAGGTCAAGACCTGCGCAGAGCCAAATTCGCGTCGGCCCCGGTAGTGGCCCCGGTAGTGGGTCAGTTTGAAACAACCCCTGCAATGGCGGCCGGCGTCTCCAACTGCGTGTGGACCAACCGCGACATCGCTTCGCTCGCCGATGAGAAACGGCACCCGGCGGCGCAGGTTCTCGTGCTGATCGGGTCTTCCATTGCCGCGGGGTGCCGTCTTCGTGATGCTTCGACACTACGCCCGAGGTGATCGGTTTGGTGAAAATATTTCAACCGGCCTCACTACCCCGACGCGCCCCTTGGCCAGGCCGGATCGGTCGTTGGCTAATCGTTACGCGACACGGCGTGCGGCACCGCGAATTCCGCCGCCAGATGGGCACACAATGCGGGCATGGTGGTACCGCGGGAGCGGGCGGGAGGTATCTCGCGGCAGGCGTTCTTGCGCGCCGCCGCGGGCGCGTTGGCCACCGGGGCAGTGTTCGGGACGGGGCGCGCCGCCGCCGATCCGCCTGCCTCGGGCTGGGGCGGACTTTCCACCGCCATCAGCGGGCAGGTGATACTGCCGGACAACGGGCAGTTCGGGGCGGCCAAGCAGGTCTTCAACACCAACTACAACGGCTCGACGCCGGCGGCGATCGTCACTCCGACGTCGGCGGCCGACGTGCAAAAGGCGATGGCCTTCGCCGCCGCGCACAACCTCAAGGTCGCTCCGCGCAGTGGGGGGCACTCCTATATAGGTGGGTCCACGGCGAACGGAACCATGGTCATCGACCTCCGTCAGTTGCCCGGGGGCGTCACATACGACGCCGCCAGCGGACAGGTCACGGTCACGCCCGCGACCCCTTTGTATGCGATACATCAGGAGCTGGCGGCGGCCGGCCGTGGCATCCCGACCGGAACCTGCCCGTCGGTCGGGGCCGCAGGCCACGCGCTGGGCGGCGGGTTGGGCGCCCAGTCGCGGCATGCGGGCCTGCTCTGCGACCAACTGACGTCGGCGCAGGTGGTGCTACCCAACGGCCAGGCGGTCACCGCGTCCGCCGCCAACAACCCCGACCTGTTCTGGGGGCTGCGCGGTGGCGGTGGCGGCAACTTCGGGGTGACCACCTCGCTGACCTTTGCGACGTTTCCGACCCATGACGTCGACGTGGTGAACCTCAACTACCCGCAGCAGGCCTTCGCGCAGGTCTTGATGGGTTGGCAGAACTGGCTGCGCACCGCCGACCGCAACAGCTGGGCGCTCGCGGACAGCACGACCGAACCGATGGGAACACACTGCCGCATCATGGCGACCTGCCCGGCCGGGTCGGGCGGCAGCGTGGCGAACGCCATCACGTCGGCCGTCGGGATGCAACCCAGCGGAACCGACAGCCACACGATGAACTATCTGGACCTGGTGCGGTACCTGGCCGTCAACAATCTCAATCCGTCGCCGCTCGGATATGTCGGCGGATCGGATGTCTTCGGAACCTTCAACGCGGGCGCGGCTCAGGGCATCGCGGCGGCGGTCAACGCTTTTCCTCGCGGCGCGGGTCGCATGCTGGCGATCATGCACGCCATGGACGGCGCGCTTGCCACTGTGGCACCGGGGGCCACCGCCTTTCCGTGGCGCCGGCAGTCCGCGCTGGTGCAGTGGTACGTCGAAACGGGCGATGTGGGCGCGGCGACCACCTGGCTCGCCAGCGCTCACCAAGCGGTGCAACCGTATTCGGTTGGTGGTTACGTGAACTACATCGAGGCGAACCAACCGGCGTCGCGGTACTTCGGACCGAACCTGTCCCGGCTGACCGCGGTCCGGCAAAAGTACGACCCGGGCCGAATCATGTTCTCCGGCTTGAACTTTTGACGCCGACCGCCGCCGCGCTCAGCTGCTGTTTCGGTACCACGCGATGATGTAGAGGACCAGCGCGGCGGCCAGCCCGATCAGCACCCAGATCACCACGGCCTGGTCGATCCACGAACCGGGTGGCGGGGCGCCGGGAAGGATATTTCGCAGCGGCACGACGGCGAACAGCATCGCGGCATACCAGGTGGCAAACGGCGGCAGGAACTGCCTGCGGCCCGTCAGCATCTGAATGGCCACGAACAACGCCAACGTCGGCAGCGTAATCAGGACCAGGCAGATGCCGAGGTCGAAGACCAGCGGACCCCTGGCCCGGTGCAGGGTGATGATGACGTTGTCGGGACGATCGGGGTCGTTCTTGTTGCGGGCAACCCGAGTGAGCTCGACGTCCCAGCCTTCCAGCGACCCAGTCACTTCCACCCGGCCGAATGTGTATTGACGGTTATCGCCCGACCCAACAAGGACGTCCGCCTGAATCAGGTCGGTCGTGTAGGAGTCGAACGGCCAGTCGCCCGGGTCGCCGTGGGCTTCGATGGTGGTCGACACCTGCGCAGGCAACTTCCCCACCGGGTATTGCAGATCTCCCAGGTCGTTCTGCGGGAAGAACCGCACCGACGTGTCGGTGCTCAACACGTTGAGCCGTTTGTTGAGCAGCGAGTCGTCGGGCATCACCAGCACCTTCACATCGAGGCGATTCGCCACGGTGTGAAGCTGCTCGAGGCGCACCAACACCACGGTGCCGTCGGCGGTGCTCAATTCGGGTTCGGGCATGCGCGGCTCGCTGGCCAGCAGGTGATAGCCGAGCAGCGACAGGCAGTAGGCCATGACGACGCCGAGCACGATGCAGACATCGAGCACGACGTGTCGTCGACGCTTCGGCTTACCCTGCGGCTCGGGTTCCGGCGGAGCCGGTGGCAAACCGGGCGGGGCCGCCGTGGGCGGATCCGCCGGCGCCCCCAGCGCCCCGGCAAGGTCCAATTCGGGACCCGTCTCGGCAGGCACATATGCCCCCGACGTGGCCAGGTCCCGGTGCAGCGTCACGGAGCCAGATGCTAGCAACGGCGGAGTTTGCTGACCTGGGATAAAACAGCACCGCTACGCGGTGTTAACACGGCGATGACATCGCTGCCGCGAAAGTCAGTCTCCTTGCCGGATCCAGGAGATGATGTACAAAGTCATGGCCGTCCCGAGCCCGATCAGCACCCACTGGACGACGGCTTGGTCGATCCATGAGCCCGGCGGCGGTGAACCGGGCAGGAAATTTCGCAGCGGGACGACGGCAAACAGCATCGCGGCATACCAGGTTCCGAACGGGGGCACGAACTTCCTCCGGCCCAGCACCATCGGAATGGCCACCAGCAGCGCCAAAGTCGGCAAGGCGATGAGGACGATGATGATGGCGATGTCGAAGACCAGCGGACCCTTGGCTCGCTTCAGGGTGATGATTAGGCCGGCGTCGTCATCGCTCGCGGGCGCGGGTTCACCGGCGTCGGTAACGCGGGAGACGGCGACGTCCCAGCCTTCCATCGCTCCGGTCACCTCGACGCGGCCCGGGTACTTTCTGCGACCGTCGCCGGCTCCGATGAACGCATCGGCCGAGATTTTTTCGGTTTTGTACTGGTCGAATGGCCAGTTACCGGGGTCGCCGTGCGCCTCGATTTTGGTTTGGAGTTGCGCCGGCGCCTTTCCGATCGGGAATATCAGGTCGCCGAGGTCGCTGGTGGGATACAGGCGCACCGCCACGTCTTTGGCCAACACGTCGAAGCGGTTGTCGTATACCGAATCCGGCGGATAGACCAGCACATCCACTTGGAGGCGGTTTGCGGTGGTCTTCAGCTCATCGAGCCGCAGCTGAACGATCGTGTAGTTGCCCTTGCCTTCGCTCAAGTCCAGTGGCGGGAGTGGCCCCGCGGATCTCTGCAGGTAGTGGACGGCGAATAGGGACAGGGCGTAAGCGCCGGCCACCAAGATGACCACACCCAACGTGATCGAGATGCGTTTTCTGCGGCGGTTGAAAGCGGCCTGAAAGCGCCCGAAGCGTGTCGTGGGCCCCGGCTCCTCCGGGGGCGGCGGCGGCGGCTCTTCCTCCGGCGGCGGCGGAGGCGGTAGCTCCGAAGTGTCAGTGGTCATCATCCGCTTTCGCGGGACCGCAGGGGGAACCGAGCTTGTCGAAGCGCCACGGGGTCAGATGTTAGCGAACACCGGGTGCCGCGACCCCCGTCGAGGGACTTCCGTCACTTGCTGGTCAGGCGGCGTTCACGCAGGACGCCTGTTCCGCGTCCATACCGACCAGCAAGCGTCGTCGCATGGCTAATCCGGCTCCCGACTCGCCACGCAACGAAACCCGATGTGGGTAGTCGCGCTGTCCTGCGATTGGGGCGAACGCGCGGCCGGACGGTAGCGGTGGCAGTACTCCGGGGCGCACAAGTGCGAACCGCCCTTCAACGCCTGTCTGACGGCGGGATCGGCGGGCCCCGACGGTGTGCAGCAGGCTTTCGGTGGCTGGTCGAGGCGGTGATGGGCGGAGAACTCGGTGGCGGTCCACTCCCACACGTTGCCGATCATGTCGAGCAGCCCGAAACCGTTCGGCGGAAACGTCCCCACCGGCGACGTGCCCACCCAGCCGAGCGCGCCGTCGTTGCGGTACGGGAACCTGCCCTGCCACGTGTTGGCCATCAACCGGCCGCCGGGTGCGACGTCGTCGCCCCAGGAATACGTCGTCGCGCTGCCGCCCCGGGCGGCATACTCCCATTCGGCCTCGGTCGGCAATCGCCGCCCGGCCCAGCGCGCGTAGGCCGCGGCGTCGGGATAGGCGACCTGCACGACGGGATGGTCACCCCTGTCCGCGACATCGCTGTCCGGCCCGAACGGATGACGCCAACTCGCGCCGGGCACCCAACCCCACCACTGTCGCCAGTCACGCAGGTCGACCGGGCCCGGCGTCGGGCGAAAGACCAAAGCGCCGGCACGCAGATCACTGGGATCGACTCCCGGATACAGCGCAGGGTCAATCGGTTGCTCGGCGGTCGTGACATAGCCTGTGGCGGCAACGAATTCGGCGAACTGCGCGTTGGTCACCGGATGTCGTTCCACCGCAATACAACCCACGGCCACGGTGTGGACCGGCGCCTCTTCCGGGTAGAAGCTTGTCGAGCCCATCCGGAATGAGCCACTAGGCAGGTCAATCAGCTCAGTGAGCACCACTTCAGGGTATGACGCGCCCGCTGTCGGGAACCCGGTCGCCTTGACCCGACTTACCCGACGCGCGCTAATCCGATTTCTTGTACCACGCGCGCATGTACATCACCATCGCCGTGACGAGGGCGATCAGCACCCAGATCACCAGCGCTTGGTCGATCCAGGCACCCGGCGGTGGGGCCCCCGGCAGGAAGTTGCGGATGGGGATGACCGCGAACAGCAGGGCGGCGAACCACCCGCCGAACGGAGGCACCAACTTCCGCTTACCGGTCGCCATCGGAATGACGACCGCCAACGCCAGGGCGGCCAGGGCGAAGAGGACCAGGCAGATTCCCAGATCGAAGATCAGCGGGGCCTTGGACCTGTGCAGAGTGATGATCACGCTGTCGCCGCCGCCCGCCTCTTGACCGCCTTCGCCGACCCGCTGAACGCTGACGTCCCAGCCTTCCAATTTCCCGGCCACCTCGACGCGCGCGGGTTTGTATTTGCGGTCGTCGCCGGACCCGACGAGCACGTCGGCCGAGAGGGTGTCGGTCTTGTAGGAGTCGAAGGGCCAGATCTCGGGGTCACCGTGGGCGTCGACCGTGGTGGCCACCTGTGCGGGCGACTTCCCCGCCGGATAGACCAAGTCCCCCAGGTCGTTCGGCGGATCCATACGCACCGCGGTGTCCTGTTTCAAGACGTCCAGGCGCGAGTCCCACATCTCTTCCTTCGGGTACACCAGCACCTTCACCGCAAGACGATTGGCGACGGTCTTGAGCTCATCGAGGCGTATCAGCACAACGGTGTCGTCGGCCGCGTTGAGATCCGGGGCCTTAAGGGGCGCCGCCGACTCGCCCAGCACATGAAAGCCGAACAACGACAAGCCGTAGACGACGATGAAAGCGACGAGAACGCCGATACCGACTAGCAAGCCTGATCGCTTTTTGGGCGGCGGGGCGGCGTGTGTAGGCGGGGTCTCAACCGTCATCGTGCAACCTCCGTCGCGGACAAGAAAGGCGGACGAGCATTCGCTGGGCAATTCCAGCTAATCGGAAACGCCACGAATTCAGATCGTAATGAACCCCTGCAGATCGTGCGGTGACATCAGCATTTCCGCAATCTTTGAGCCGATGCGACGGTACGAGTCAATTCCAGTTCATCTGATGTTTGTTTGCGCGCCTCCTCGGTAGCTGTAAATGTCGACATGTGGCGAAATCGGGGTGACTTGCGCCCCGACACCGACCTCACCGCCGACGCCGGACGCCATCATGGCCTTCGTGGCCGTGCACCCCTACATGCCCCATTGCTACGCCGCCGGAGAGTAAGTGCACCCCCGCATCGCCTGCCCGGGCTGAGCTGGCCGCCGCTGAGCACGACGATCACAAACGCCGCATCCTTCCACCGTCTGTTGTTTTCGAGGAGGCAATTACCGTGAAGCGCAATCGAGCTGCTGCCGCCATCAGCGTGCTGACAGCGGCCGCTCTGGTGCTATCGGGATGCAGCAAGCCACACACGACCCTGGCCTATGCCAGCGGATCGAGAGTGGACTGCGGCGGAAAGCAAGCCATCACCGCGAGCGGCTCGAGCGCCCAAGCCAACGCGATGACCGAGTTCATCGCCGCCTTCAACAAGGCGTGCAAGGGAAAACAATCCATCACCTACACCCCCAACGGTTCCGGCGCCGGAGTCAACGACTTCCTGGCCGGCAAGACCGATTTCGCCGGATCGGACATCCCGCTCACCGATGAGCAATACGCCGCCGCCAAGCAGCGATGCGGCGGAAACGACGCCTGGAATCTGCCCGTGGTCTTCGGGCCCATCGCCATCACCTACAACCTCAACGCCGTCGACAACCTGGTGCTCGACGCGGCGACGCTGGCCGGGATCTTCAACGGCAGCATCACGCGCTGGGACGACCCGGCCATCACCGCGCTCAACGCATCGATGCCGCCGGAGAACATTCATGTGGTCTACCGCGAGGACCCGTCCGGCACCAGCGCAAACTTCCAGGCCTACTTGCAGGCCGCATCCGGCGGGGCATGGGACAAGGGCACCGGCAAGATCTTCGCCGGCGGCGTGGGCACGGGCGCTCACGGCAACCAGGGAACCGCGGCCGAGGTGAAGAACACCGAGGGCGCGATCAGTTACAACGAATACTCATTCGCCTTGCAGCAGAACCTATTCGCCGCCCAGATCAAAACGTCGGCAAGCCGTAAATCGTTGCGCCCGGTGCGCATTGGCGCCGACACGGTCGGCAAGACCATCAGCAACGCCAAGATCATCGGCAAGGGCAACGATCTCGTGCTCGACCTGTCCGGGTTCTACAACCCCAGCCAGCCCGACGTCTATCCCATTGTCATGGTCACCTACGAGATCGTCTGCTCGAAATACCCCAGCGCCGACGTCGGCCCGGCGGTAAAGGCGTTCCTTCAGGCAGCCGTCGGCCCAGGCCAGGCTGACCTCGACAAGCACGGCTACATCCCGTTGCCGCCGGACTTCCAGTCGCGAGTCTTCGGCGCCATCGACACCATGACCGCCACGCCGGGAACGAATGGGTTGACCGGCTAGGTTAGGTCTTTTTCGGCGATTTCCGATCCCGATTTCGCCACCAGGCGTACACGAACAGGGCCATCGCTGTCACCAGCGCTATCAGCACCCACAGCACCACGGCCTGGTCGATCCACGAGCCAGGCGGCGGGGAGCCGGGCAGGATATTTCGCAGCGGGACGATGGCGAACACCATTGCGCCGTACCAGGTTATGAACGGCGGGACGAACGATGTCCTGCCCAACGCCATGGGAATGGCCACCCACAACGCCAGCGCGGGCAAGGCGACAAGGACCAGGATGATGCCGAGGTCGAAGATCAGCGGCCCCTTGGACCGGTGCAACGTGATGACCACGTTGTCCAGAGAATCAGGGTTGGCATCCTCCGGGTCGTGGACCCGAGTGGCACTGGCGTCCCAGCCGTCCAACTTTCCCGTTATTTCGACACGCGCAAACGTCTTTTCCTTGGACGGCCCGGACCCGGTGAACACATCGGCGGCGAGCACATCCGTCTTGTAGGAGTCGAACGGCCAGTTGCCCGGGTCACCACGTGCCTCGATGGTGGTGCTCACCTGCGCCGGCGCCTTTCCCACCGGGTACTGCAGGTCGCCCAGGTCGTTCTCGGGATACAACCGTACGGCCGCGTCGGTGGTCAGCACGCCGAAGTTCTTGTCGTACAGCGAATCCTTAGGGTATACAAGGACATTCACCGTCAGGCGGTTGGCGACGGTGTCCAGCTTCTCGATGTGGACCGACACAACGCTGTCGTCGGCCTCGATTTTGCTGAAGTCCACGGCGGGCAGCGGGGGCGCCGACTTGGCCAGCAGATGCACGGCTATCAGGGACAAGACGTAGATGACGATGACGGCCACAATGACCCCGAAGGCAATCGCGATGCGTCGTCCTCGCGAATCGGGCGTCGGCGGCACTGGCGGAGCTTCGGTTGTCATGGGGCCTCCCCACCATCAGTAGAACCAACAATTCCTAGCCAACCCGAAACGCTAGCAGTTCGGTGCGGTTTTCCGGCGCCTATTGTCCGGCACAATATCTCCCCCGCGTCGGCCCGCGGCGCCGAAGCTACCGCGGGCCAGAGTTGCGTTCACAGAGCTCAGTCACGCGAGAAGGCAAGCGCAAGTTCGGATTCCACGTCTTCATAGGGGCGCCCGGACACGTCGACGGTGACTTTGGCGATGGTCCCGCCGGTGAACGTGAACGGGGCTTTATAGCGGCTGGACACCCCGGACCCGCCATTGCGTCCGACGGTGATGCCTGCGCCCGCCAACCCGAACGTCCCCGGGTGGCTGGTCACATCGGCGAGCGTGCCGACCATGTCGTCGTCGATATAGAGGGTGACGTCACCGAGCGGCGTGTGGCTGCCCGGCACCGTGCCCTTCAGCGAATAACGAACGCCGAACAGGTGTCTGCCCAACGGGACCGCAGCCGACGACGAAACCAGCTGCTGGCGTTCGCCGAGGAAGTTGTAGACGAAATGCAGGCGTCCGTCCTGGATGAACAACACGTACCCACCGTGGGCACCGCCCTGCTTGTACAGCACGCCTTCGGCGCCCGTGGTATCCACGGTCACGTCGGCCAGCAACGCGAACGAGCGGCCGCGAATCTCGACCGCGGCACCGATCCCGACGTCAGCGCAATCGGGATAGTAGACGTAGCTTTCCCGTTCGCCGACCAAATAGGGCCGGAACCTGGTCAGCGTTTCCATCATGTTGAGATCGCCCAGCGGTAGTCCGTTGTACTTGGCGGCTTCGGAGAACCACAGTGCCTTGAGCTCCTCGAGCTTCTCGGGCTGCTCGGCGGCCAGGTCGTGGCACTGACTGCGGTCGGACTCGATGTGAAAGAGTTCCCAGCGATCGGTGTCGAAATGCGACCAGCCCGCCGGCGAGGCGGCGTGCACGGTGTTGGCGAACCAGCCCTGATGCCAGATCCCGCGCGTGCCGAGCATCGTGTAGAACTGGGTTTGCTTGCCGGTCTTGGCATTTGAATCGGCAAGGGCCGCTTTGAAACTCACGCCGTCAAGCGGCTTCTGCGGAATGCCCTTCACGGTTTCCGGTGGGGTCATGTTCAGCAGGTCATACACCGTCGGGGTGATGTCGGCGACGTTGACATAGGTGTCGCGGACCTCGCCGTGTGCGGCAATCCCGTTGGGCCAGGAGACGATTGCGGTGTCAGCGATGCCACCCTCGTGCGAGGCGTAGCGCTTGTACAGCTTGTAGGGCGTGTTGAAGGCCATCGCCCAGCCGATCGGGTAATGGTTGTAGGTCTGCGGCCCGCCGAGGTGGTCGAAGAGCTTCATGCTCTCTTCGACGGTGTCGATATAGCCGTTGAAGAACTTGCCCTCGTTCACCGACCCGTTGGGACCGCCCTCACCGCTGGCGCCGTTGTCGGAGATCACCACGATGATGGTGTCGTCCAGCTGGCCGGACTCCTCGAGATAGTCCAGGATGCGGCCGATCTGCGCATCGGTGTAGCTCAGGAAGCCGGCGAACACCTCGGCCATCCGGGAAAACAGCTTCTTCTCTTCGTCGTTGAGCGACTCCCACGGCCGCACGGTGTCCTGCATCGGCCAGGGTTCGCCGTTCGGTCCCTTGACATCCAAATACGGGTTGACGGGCGACAATTCGGTGTCGGCCGGGACGATCCCCAACGCCTTCTGCTTTTCCAGCACGATCTCGCGGTAGCGCTCGTAGCCCATGTCGAACGTGCCGGCGTACTTGTCGGCCCACTCCTTGAAGACGTGGTGCGGCGCGTGCCCTGCGCCGGGGCACACGTAGCTGAACCACGGCTTGTCGGGCGCGATCACCTTGGCGTCACGGATGAATTCGATGGTCTTGTCGGCGAGGTCCTTTGACAGGTGGTAGCCGTCCTCGGGTGTGCCCGGCGGGTTCACCGGGTGGTTGTCGTAGACCAGGTCGGGGTACCACTGGTCGGTCTCACCGCCCAGGAATCCGTAGAACCTCTCGAAGCCACGCGAGGTCGGCCAGTGCCGTTTGGTCGAGGCCATGCTGGATTCTTCGAGTGGCGTCAGGTGCCACTTGCCGACGCAGTAGGTGTTGTAGCCGCGTTCGTTGAGCGCTTCGGAAAGCAGCGCGGTGTCGGCCGGAATGCGCCCGTTGCAGTTGGGGAAACCGTCGGTGAATTCCTCGATGGTGGCCATGCCCACCGTGGTGGCGTTGCGACCGGTCAACAGCGACGCCCTGGTCGGCGAGCACAGTGCGGTCGTGTGGAACTGCGACAGCCGTATCCCGCGCTCGGCAATCCGCGTCATCGCGGGCATCTCGACTAAGCCGCCGAAGCAGTCCCAGGTTGCGATGCCGGTGTCGTCCCAGACCAGGTAGAGGACATTCGGCGCATTCTCCGGCGCGGTCGGCGCCGCGTACGGACCCCAGTCCGGCTCGGAATCGCGGATATCCAGCTCGATCTTGCCTTTGAATTCAGGGGACATGCGCCGAGCGTAGCGCCACTGCGAAAATTCCGATCTTTTTTCGCGGTGGCGGCTCCCCCGCAAGCGGGCGGTGCCCCAGCTCGGCAAAGCAAGACGCCCGAGACCGTAGGGTCTCGGGCGTTTTGCCGTTGCTTGGTGACTACCTGGCTTTTACTTCGCCTTCTCCAGGATCTCGACGAGCCGCCAGCGCTTGGTCGCCGACATCGGCCGCGTCTCCATCAGCGAGACGCGGTCGCCGACCCCGGCCGTGCTGTCCTCGTCGTGCGCCTTGACCTTCTTGGTGGTCCGGATGATCTTGCCGTACAGCGCGTGACGCATACGGTCTTCGAGCTCGACCACGATGGTCTTTTCCATCTTGTCGCTCACCACATAGCCGATGCGCGTCTTGCGACGACCACGCGTCTTCGGATTGGCCGGAGTGTTCTTGGGGCCCTTGTCCTTTGACCCAGCGTCACCCTTGGGCGCGGCTTTCGGCGCTGCCTTCTTGGCTTCTGTCATCACAATTCCTTACCGTCTGGCCCGGAAGCCAAACCGAGTTCCCGTTCCCGCAGGACGGTGTATACACGCGCGATCTCCTGACGCACCGTGCGCAGCCGACGGTTGTTGTTGAGCTGTCCGGTCGCCATCTGGAACCGAAGGTTGAACAGCTCCTCTTTGGATTCGCGCAGGCGTTCGGTCAGCTCTTCGTCGGTGAGCTCACGCAGTTCGCCAGGCGAAATGCCCACTGCCATCAGAACTGATCCTCTCGGGTGATGATGCGTGCCTTGATCGGCAACTTGTGGATAGCCCGGGTCAGCGCCTCGCGGGCGGTCTGCTCGTTGGGGTAGCTCAGCTCGAACAGCACCCGACCCGGCTTGACGTTGACCACCCACCACTCTGGTGAGCCCTTACCCGAACCCATCCGGGTTTCGGCGGGCTTCTTGGTCAACGGGCGGTCCGGGAAGACGTTGATCCACACCTTGCCGCCACGCTTGATGTGCCGGTTGATGGCGATACGCGCGGACTCGATCTGCCGGTTGGTGACGTAGGCGTGCTCGAGGGCCTGGATCCCGTAGTCGCCGAAGTTCACCTCCGTGCCGCCACTGGCGATGCCACGCTGGCGGGGGTGGTGCTGCTTACGGTGTTTAACTCTGCGGGGAATCAACATGATTCAGCTCTCCGTGCTCTGCGGTTCCACTGCGGGCGCAGCGTCGGCCGGCGGTGCGGCGGCTTCCTCGGCACCCGCGGCCCGTCCAGCCTCGGTGCTGGTTGCCGTGGTACCCGAAGCGCCGCTGCGGCGCGGACGGGTGCCCGACGGACGCTCGCGACGCGGACGCTCGGCGCCCGCCGGCGCGGCGGCCGCCAATTCGCGCTTGCCGCCGACGATGTCGCCCTTGTAAATCCACACCTTCACACCGATCCGGCCGAAGGTGGTCTTGGCCTCGTAGAGGCCGTAGTCGATGTCGGCACGCAGGGTGTGCAGCGGCACGCGGCCCTCACGGTAGAACTCCGAGCGGCTCATCTCGGCGCCGCCGAGGCGGCCCGAGCACTGCACCCGAATGCCCTTGACGTTGGGCTGGCGCATCGCCGACTGGATGGCCTTGCGCATCGCGCGGCGGAACGCCACGCGGTTGCTCAACTGCTCGGCGACACCCTGGGCCACCAATTGTGCTTGCGACTCAGGGTTTTTCACCTCGAGAATGTTGAGCTGGACCTGCTTGCCGGTCAGCTTCTCCAGGTCCGCACGGATCCGGTCGGCCTCGGTGCCGCGGCGCCCGATGACGATGCCGGGACGGGCGGTGTGGATGTCGACCCGAACCCGATCCCGGGTGCGCTCGATCTCAACGTCGGCGATCCCGGCGCGCTCGAGGCCGGTGGACAGCAGCCGCCGGATCGCGACATCTTCCTTGACGTAGTCGGCATACTGCTTGTCGGCGTACCAGCGCGACTTCCAGTCGGTGGTGATGCCCAGCCGGAACCCATGCGGATTGATCTTCTGGCCCACTAGTCTGAGCCTCCCTTCGCTTCAGAAGTCTCAGACGTTGTGGCGGGCGCCTTTTTGGCGGCCGTCTTGGCAGGAGCCTTCTTGGCTGCCGGGGCCTTCTTCGCCGGCGCTTTCGCGGCGGCCTTGCTACCCTCGGCGCGACGTGTCCTGGCCGACTTGGCCGACCGCTGGTCCTTGGCCGGACGGCTTTCCACCACGACGGTGATGTGGCTGGTGCGCTTGCGGATCCGGAACGCGCGGCCCTGGGCGCGCGGTCGAATGCGCTTGGCGGTCGGACCACCGTCCGCGTAGACGGTGGCGACTACGAGGGTCGCCGGGTCAAGCCCATTGTTGTTCTGCGCGTTGGCCGCCGCGCTGGCGATCACCTTGGCGACCGGCTCGCTCGCGGCCTGCGGGGCCCAGCGCAGGATGTCCAGCGCGTCGGTCACCGACTTACCACGCACCAGGTCGATGACCCGGCGTGCCTTTGTCGGCGACACCCGCACAAACCGTGCTACGGCCGTCGCCGACGGAAATTCAGTAGTGGTGGCGCTCATCGCCGTTTGGCCTTTCGGTCGTCCTTGATGTGCCCCTTGAAGGTGCGCGTCGGGGCGAACTCACCGAGCTTGTGCCCGACCATCGCCTCGGTGACGAAGACCGGGACGTGCTTGCGCCCGTCGTGCACCGCAAAGGTGTGGCCGATGAAGTCCGGAATGATCGTCGAACGACGCGACCAGGTCTTGATGACCTGCTTGCTGTTCTTCTCGTTCTGCACGTCCACCTTCTTGAGCAGGTGGTCGTCGACGAACGGTCCCTTTTT
Source organism: Mycobacterium numidiamassiliense (assembly GCF_900157365.1). Classification (GTDB taxonomy): domain Bacteria; phylum Actinomycetota; class Actinomycetes; order Mycobacteriales; family Mycobacteriaceae; genus Mycobacterium; species Mycobacterium numidiamassiliense. The sequence goes on from NZ_FUEZ01000003.1 coordinate 909,590, forward strand.
CAGACTGCGTGGCATCTACTATTCCTCGACTTCCTAGCGACCGTGCTTCTTGCCGGTGCGCCGGCGCCGGACGATGAGCTTGTTACTCGCTTTGTTCGGGTGCCGGGTGCGGCCCTCCGGCTTGCCCCACGGGCTGACCGGGTGACGGCCACCAGAGGTCTTACCCTCACCACCGCCGTGCGGGTGGTCCACCGGGTTCATCACGACACCACGGACGGACGGGCGCTTGCCCTTCCACCGCATACGACCGGCCTTGCCCCAGTTGATGTTTGCCTGCTCGGCGTTGCCGACCTCGCCGACCGTGGCGCGGCAACGGACATCGACGCGGCGGATTTCACCGCTGGGCATACGCAGCGACGCGTAGGTGCCTTCTTTACCGAGCAACTGGATACTCGACCCGGCCGAGCGCGCGAGCTTGGCGCCACCGCCCGGTCGCAGCTCCACGGCATGCACCAACGTACCGGCCGGGATGTTGCGCAGCGGCAGGTTGTTGCCCGGCTTGATGTCGGCGTTGGCGCCCGACTCCACCACATCACCCTGCGAGAGCCCAAGCGGGGCAACGATGTAGCGCTTCTCGCCGTCCAGGAAGTGGAGCAGCGCGATGTTGGCGGTCCGGTTGGGGTCGTACTCGATGTGCGCGACCTTGGCGTTGACGCCGTCTTTGTCGTTGCGGCGGAAGTCGATCACCCGGTAGGCGCGCTTGTGGCCACCACCCTGGTGACGAGTAGTGATGCGCCCGTGGGCATTGCGCCCACCCTTGCTGTGCAACGGGCGCACCAGCGACTTCTCCGGCTCCGACCGAGTGATCTCGGCGAAGTCGGAGACGCTCGAGCCGCGACGACCCGGGGTCGTCGGCTTGTACTTACGAATTGCCATGTCTGATCAAATCTCTCTCTCGCGCCCGGCTAGGCCGGTGCTCCGAAAAGGTCGATTGGCTTGCTACCCGGCGCCAACGTGACGATCGCGCGCTTGGTGCCTTTGCGCTTGCCGAATCCGCTCCGGGTGCGCTTGCGCTTACCCTGCCGATTCGCCGTGTTCACCGATTCGACCTTGACGGAAAAGATCTTCTCGACGGCGATCTTGATCTGCGTCTTGTTCGAATCGGGGCGCACCACGAAGGTGTACACGTTGTTGTCGAGCAGCCCGTAGGACTTCTCTGAGATGACCGGAGCCAGGATGATGTCGCGGGGGTCAGTCACGGTCGCCATCAGGCCGAAACCTCCTCGGTGCTAGCCGTGCCGGCGCCGGTGTGCGCGGCGATGTAGGCGTTGAGTGCCTCGACGCTGAACACCACGTCGTCCGAACGCAACACGTCATAGGTGTTGAGCTGGTCGGGCGCCAGGATGTGCACACCGGGGATGTTGCGCACGCTCTTCTCGCCGGCCGCGTCGCTGCGGCCGATGACGACCAGCACCTGCTTGCGATCGGTCAGCGTGTCCAGAAAAGCCTTGGCGCTCTTGGTGGACGGGGTCTGACCCGACACCAGCTCGGTGATCGCGTGGATGCGTCCGTTGCGTGCCCGGTCGGACAGCGCGCCGCGCAATGCGGCCGCGATCATCTTCTTGGGCGTGCGCTGGGAGTAGTCGCGCGGCTGGGGGCCGTGCACGACGCCACCACCGGTGAACTGGGGAGCCCGCGTCGAACCCTGCCGGGCGCGTCCGGTTCCCTTCTGCCGGTACGGCTTGCGGCCACCGCCGCTGACCTCACCGCGAGTCTTGGTCGAGTGCGTTCCCTGCCGGGCCGCCGCGCGCTGCGCGGTAACCACCTGGTGCATCAACGCGATGTTGGCCGGCGCATCGAACAACTCGGCGGGCAGCTCGACGGAGCCGTCGACCTTGCCGTCCGGTGTCTTGACCTCGATCTTTAATGTCTTGACTGCCATTACTTTTCACCTCGTTTGACCGCGCTGCGGACCACCACGAGTCCACCGGTGCGGCCGGGGACCGCACCCTTGATCAACAGCACGCCGTTCTCGGTATCGACCTTGTGCACCAACAGGTTCTGCACGGTCACCCGGTCGCTACCCATGCGGCCGGACATCCGCGTGCCCTTGAACACGCGCGCGGGAGTGGCGCAGCCGCCGATCGAGCCGGGACGGCGATGCACTGCCTGAGCACCGTGGCTGGCGCCCTGGCCGCGGAAGCCGTGGCGCTTCATGGTGCCCGCGAAGCCCTTGCCCTTGGAGGTACCGGTCACGTCGACGTAGCTGCCGTCGGCGAAAATCTCGGCCGTCAGCTCCTGGCCGACCTCGTATTCGGCGGCCGCGTCGGGGTTGTCCAGCCGGAATTCGGCGAGGTGACGACGAGGGTTCACACCGGCGGCCGCGTACTGGCCGGTCACCGGCTTGTTGACCTTGCGCGGACTGATCTCGCCGTAGGCCAACTGCACGGCGCTGTAGCCGTCAGTCTCCGGGGTGCGGATACGCGTCACCACGTTGGGTCCAGCCTTGACCACAGTCACCGGCACGATCCGGTTGTTCTCGTCGAACACCTGCGTCATGCCCAGCTTGGTACCCAGAATGCCTTTTCTTGCCATGAGTTCTGGATCTCCTACTGGATGTTGACGTCGACACTGGCCGGAAGATCGATGCGCATCAACGCGTCAACGGTCTTCGGCGTGGGATCGAGGATGTCGATCAACCGCTTGTGTGTCCGCATCTCGAAGTGCTCCCGCGAGTCCTTGTACTTATGCGGAGAGCGGATGACGCAATACACGTTCTTCTCGGTCGGCAGCGGCACCGGACCTACGACGCTGGCACCTGTACGGACGACGGTCTCGACGATCTTGCGCGCCGACGCGTCAATAGCCTCATGGTCGTAGGCCTTAAGCCTGATGCGGATCTTCTGTCCCGCCACGCTTCTCCTACCTTCACTCCTGTTGAGGCCCGGGTTCCGGGCCTGGTGCCCCCGGCGCGCTCGTTCGACTCGGCCCGTGTCGGGCCGATCGAGCGTCACGCCGGATACTGCGCCGCTGTTTACCTGTCGTGGTCCACCGGCACCCGCGGTCGGGTGTGTCACCCTTACGCAGCCTCGTTCGCGGCCACAATTAGTCGCGTTCAAGGATGGGACCGGACGCGCCCGTTTGGGCGCTGGTCGTATGCCCAACCAGGCACAAGCCCGGCGCAAGGCAACCCGAACAGTATGCCTTAGATCGCGGGTTTGACCAAATCTCGGGCAAACACGGTAGTGGGTCAGTTTGACGGCATGTAATTTACCGGTTGGGCTGCTCTGGTGGGATGATGGTTGGCATGCCTGACCGGTCAAGAAAGCGTCCACGCGACCTTAACTCACTGGCCGCGTCCATCGTTAACGATGCCACCGAGCAGACACCCGATAGGTATACGTATCGGGTGGAGTGGTCGGCCGAAGACAACGAATGGGTCGGCCTGTGCGCTGAGCTGCCATCCCTGTCCTGGCTCGACCCAGACAAGACGAAAGCACTCGCGGGTATTGCACGACTCGTGCAGGACGTCACTGCCGAAAAAGACCCGGCTGCGGTTGCGTTGGGCCGTAAGGGGGGCCTGAAGGGCGGAAGGGCAAGAGCGAAGAAACTGACGGCGGAACAGCGCTCAGAGATAGCCCGGAGGGCTGCTCGGTCTAGGTGGTCGACTAAATGACGCTGGCCAAGTAGGTCAGCTCCCGCTGATACCTGGTCACCGACCCGTTGACCTGAAGACGCTTCCCATCAACAGTGTGGAACTTCCCAATCTTGAGTTCTGAAATTGGAATGCTCTTGGCCCCGCTGATACGGCCTGATGATACGAAGTCGTCGGTGACCACGAAGGATTCGGTCGGGTCGCCATCGAATAGCTTCGGGTATCGGTTCGCAACGGAGAGCGCGCGCTCGATGTACATGCGAGATGCCCGGTCGGGGGTGGACTGCATCTGGCTCTTGGAGCCCACCATCGTCATCACCACGGCGGCCACGCGGGGTGCAGAACGACCTCCGGCACGTCGGTTCCAGGTCTCAAAATCCTTTTTGGGGTTCGACAGCAACTCCAGGGTCAACTCAAGTGAGGCAATTGAGTGTTCATCCACCCGAACCGGGATGACGACCGCGTCGGCAGCACACCAAGCAAGGTGTGTGCCCCCGGCGTAGAAGGGACTGGTGTCGAGAAGGATTCCCTCAACCCCGAGTTCGTTCGCCTGCCCTTCTAAGACGACCTTCAGCGAGTCGAGCAACGCGCTGACGGCCTTCGGGTTGCTTTGGGCATTCGCGATCTGGAGTTGCTGATACAGCGTTGACGGGAACGCGAACATCTCGGGTGAACCGGGGATGACCCACGTCGGCTTGACCGCCTTGAACGAGTCGCAGTACTTCGATACCCGGTAAGAGACGTCGGCTGGGGGTGTCCCGAATGCTGGACCCAATAGCACCGGCTGCAGAGCGTGAACGATATTGACGGGCGGCTCTTCTTCGTCGCGCATTAGCGCCTCGGTCATATTGCACTGGGCGCAGAGGTCGGCGACTAGCAACGACCGCTTCTTGGCCAATTCGTGAGCGAGGTTGAAGGACAACGTCGACTTACCGACGCCCCCACGCAGGGTTGAGACCGCGTAGGTGCGATAGCGAGGGGTTCCAGCTCGGGTGTAGCCGTCTTCCACGACAGACTTGTGGATTGCCAGAACGCGGTCCAGGTCGCTGACCATTATGTTTCCTCCAAGCGCACCGTGAGCCAGCTGGCGGAACCGCTTCCCGCAGGGGGTGCAGGTTTCACAATATCATGCAGGTGATGCAGGTTCACAGATAACCTGCAGTATATGCAGGTTATCTATTGTGCTGCAGGTATCGGTCAAGCATAATGGTCAGTATGGTTAACCGGCTCTCCACCGACAAGCGGGCACAGATCGTGTCCTGCTTGTGTGAGGGCATGAGTATCCGCGCCACGGTGCGGGTGACCGGCGCCGCGAAGAACACCGTCACGAAACTGTTGGTGGAGCTGGGCGGTGCCTGCGGCGAATACCAGGCCGCAGCGCTATTTGACTTGCCCTGCACCACAATTCAGGCCGACGAGATCTGGTCCTTCTGTTACAGCAAGCAGAAGAACATTCCCGATGAGCACCAGGGGGAGTTCGGTTACGGGGACGTGTGGACGTGGACGGCGATCTGCGCCGACACCAAACTTGTCCCCTCCTGGTTGGTGGGTGAGCGCACCGCCGAAGATGCTGAAGTGTTCATACGGGATTTGGCTTCTCGGCTCTCCAACCGCGTGCAGCTCACCACCGACGGTCTACGGCTGTACGTGAACGCGGTGGAAAAGACGTTTCATGGGGACATCGACTACGCGCAGCTGCACAAGATCTACGAGTCCCCCGACACCGAGTTCAACGAACGCCGCTACAGCCCCGCCATCTGCACCGGGATCGACATTCGGAGGGTCAACGGCAATCCCGACATGGATAAGGTCTCCACGTCGTACGTGGAGCGCCAAAACCTCACCATGCGAATGGGCATGCGCCGATTCACCCGCCTATCCAACGGCTTCAGCAAAAAAGTAGAAAACCTAGCCCATGCGGTGTCTTTGCACTACATGTACTACAACTTCGCGCGGCCCCACCAAACCCTCACCAAGGCCAACGACGGCCGTAAGACGACTCCTGCGATGGCCGCAGGAGTTGCCAATCAGGTCTGGACCTGCCGCGACATCGCGGGACTTTTGGACTAAGGCTGACTCAAGCTCAGCCCGCCGCGCGTTTTCTTTCGGCGGCATTTCTGGCCTCAGAAAGTTGATTGGCTTTGTTGTTATTCTCGACGTGAGAAATTAGTTGTTCCACGACCTGCACGCAGCCGAATAGGGCATATGCAAATCCGATAAAAGGCACGGCAGTAAGTGCCCAGACGGCTCCATGAGGGAGCTTTAACACTAGCGGCCAAAGTATGCAAAGGGCCAGTGCGGCCAAGCTAGTGAAGACTGACACCACAATTACAATTAGATAAGGTCGAATAGCCCCCCGTAATCCTCTAGGTAATTGGTTCAATAGCCTGACGTAGGCGGGACCGAAGACGCCCACCAAAATCGTCATTGCCATTAAGACGAGGGATGTTAGAGTCGCCGCGACGGCTGATACCCCACCTAGAATGGCGGCTGTTGCATCGGCAACACGCGGACTATACGTGGGTCCCGCAGCTATTGCAGTACCTACTATAATTCCCAGCCAAAAATCCCATGACAGAACGATAGAACCAACTGACGTGGCTACGGCGTTATACCAGGCTGTCTTTCGCCAGTTTGGTTGCGGATACTGGTCGGGGATCGGATCAACCATCATCCCCAGTCTCCTCGCTTTGGGTCTCGTCCGCTAGGCGTGACCTCAGGACGCTCTCGTCGACCTCGCCGGACTCAGTTGTCGGTGCCTCATCATGTAACTCCTCGGTACCGACGCGAGTGCTGAAGGATGTTTTGTGGGTGCCGTCGTCATCGGTCCTAACGCCCTCATACCGGCCGTCACCGTAACCTCGATCAATATGACTCTGGGTTTCAGATATGAAGTCAGAATTAATGTCGATGCCATTCTGGTTCTCAAGTTCAATATTGGCGATCTCGGCCTCAGCGTTCTCCATAATCTTTTGGAGATTCCTTGCGTCTTGCCATCTCGGATTGGGCTTTCTAACCGTAAGGCGCACTGCGGTTACCTTATCAACAGTCTCTAGCCAGCGCTGTAGGCTCTGCGTGCCCTTTCGGCTCTCAATAGACCAGCGGAGATCTTTTTGAGTGCGGCCCTCATTTAATATCTCCTCTAGAGCCGTAATAGCAGAATTTATAGGTATGTGGGTGCGCTCTTGTATGAAAGCGGTTAGCCGATCAATATTGACGGCGAACGTCGTAGTTACTCCTCGCTGGGTGGTTTCATCCCTAAAATCCTTCGCCCCTTCGTCCCAAACCTCAGTTACGGCACCGTCCGCCACGAATCCGAGGCGCCCCGATAGCACGCCACCGTCGGTTTGCGTGCGGCCGATAATCCAGTCCCGACCACGACGGGTGACTCGGTTGCCGGGACTCAGTCTCGCGATCAACGCCTCAGTCGGGCTCCCGAAGAGGCCCATTTGCGCCGGTGGGATGAATCGGACACCGTAGACGCGCCCCGTCCCGGTCTTCGCCATACGCCGCAGCTTAATGGTCGCAGAAGCGGCCAGTGTGTCGATTTTCGGAGTGTTGCAACACGGACGAATTGCTTTCGTTACCGCGCGTGGCCCACCAACACTTCGGCGACGGGAGCGTCTTTCAAGCGTCAACATTCAAACTGACCTTTTCAAACTGACCCACTACCGCAAACACCGGCGGCACGGTTTTGCGCGACCGTGTTTGCACTGGTCAGCGCGCCACTTCAGGCCCCTCAGGCACCCGCCGATTCGATCGTCGCCGCGGCAGCCCTGCCCTGGGCGCGCTGCACGTGCAAAAACCCGTCGACGGCCGCGAGCGCACACTCCCGGTAGTCGAAGTCCGGCAGGGTGGACAACCGACCCAGCACCACCGGCCCGATCAGCAGGGCGATGGCCCGGGATCGGTCTACTTCGCCCAATTCGGCCGCTTCCGGGCTGTCGAACAGCTCGTCGAATGGGGCCGCGTACTGCTGGGCAATGCGTTCGCGCAGTGTGGTGATCGAGGTGCTGTCCGCAGAGCGGGCATGACGTGGTTCGGGCAAGCCGTCCAGATCGCGGCCCAGCGACAACCAGGACATCGCCGTCATAAGAGCAGGCGCCTGGGCCACATTCTCGGCCTGCTCCAGCACCAGCGCGACCAGCCGATCGCGCAGCGTGCCCTCGGCCGGCGGTGTCGGCGACGGCGGGATCAGGCTGTTGAACGCCGCTGCCAGCAGGTCATTTCCGCTCGGGAAGTGGCGATACAGGGTCGCCCTCGCAACGTTGGCGGTACGCGTGACCGCATCGACGGTCACCGCACTGGGACCCCCAGCACGCAGCAGCGTGGCGGCCGCTTCCAGCAAACGCGCCCGTGAGCGCGCCGGCCGCGGATCCGTACTCGCCTCGGCGATTGTGACCCACCTCCCGGTTTGGAAACGAGACTATCGGTCTACCTACAAGACCATTGGTCTCAAATCTTGTACGCCGCCCAAAGGAGGCGCCTCTTATGGTCGATATTCTCGTTCAGCCTGACCAGCGTACTGATCAGGTGAGCATCGGCGATAGCCCCAGAGCGCGAGCTTGGACGCTGGCCGTGGCTTGCATGGGCGTGGCGCTGGTGGTCGCATCGATGACGGCGCTGAACACCGCACTCGGCGACCTCGCGGTGGCCACCTCGGCAACGCAGTCGCAACTGAACTGGATCGTCGATGGGTACACCGTCGCGCTGGCCTGCCTGCTGCTGCCCGCCGGCGCGCTCGGCGACCGCTACGGCCGGCGGGGGGCGCTGCTCATCGGGTTGCTGATTTTCGCGCTCGGCTCCGCGGCCCCGGCGCTATTGCACGACCCCGTGCAGATCATCGTGGGACGCGCGATCGCGGGGATCGGCGCCGCGTTCGTGATGCCCGCGACGCTGTCGCTGCTGACCGTGGCCTATCCGAAAGACGAGCGGATGAAGGCCGTCGGCATCTGGGCCGGCACCGCCGGCTCCGGCGGTGTGTTCGGGCTGATCGGTTCTGGCCTGCTGCTTCGCTTTTGGGATTGGCACGCGATCTTCTGGTCACTGAGCATCGCGGGCCTGGTGATCTTCGTCTTGGCGTGCACCGTCGCGCCCTCGCGCGACAAGACCGCTCCCCGAATCGATTCGCTCGGCGCGATGCTGATCGGTGCGGCCGTCGCGATCGCGGTGGCCGCGATTCTGGAAGCACCCGATCGGGGCTGGAGCGATCCCCTGGTCTGGGGCGGCATTGCCGCTGGCGTGGTGATCGCGGCGGTGTTCGGTGTCGTCGAATTGCGTAGGAGATTCCCGCTTCTCGACGTACGGCTGTTTGGCGATCCCTTTTTCGCCACCGGGGTGGCCACGATCGTGATCCTGTTCGGCGCCACATTCGGCTTCTTTTATATCGGCATGCAGTACGTCCAGCAGATCATGGGCTACTCGCCGTTGAAGACCGCGATCGCCTTCGCCCCGTTCATGGTGCCCTTGGGCATCTTCTCGGCGCTGTCGTTCTGGTATGTCCCGAAACTAGGCCTGCGACTCGTGCTGTTCATCGGCACGCTGCTGATGGCGATCGGCTTTGGCTGCGTCTGCAGCCTGGGCCTGCACTCGACCTATGCCGACTTCACCTGGCCCACACTGATTCTCGCCACCGGCATCGGAATATGCACGGCACCAACCACTTCAGCGATCATGGGCGCCGTCCCAGACGAAAAGCAGGGAGTCGCTTCGGCCGTCAACGACACCTCACGCGAGATGGGTGGGGCGCTGGGCATCGCCGTGGCCGGTTCGGTGCTGGCCGGCCAGTATTCTCACCAACTTACCCCGATGTTGGCGGCCTTCCCCGCGGCCGTCCGCGGCCCGGCCACCGACTCGCTGGCCAAGGCGGTCGAGGTGGCCGGCAAGCTGGGACCGCAAGGCGCCAAGCTCGCCGAGGTCAGCAAGGCCGCATTCCTGACGGCCATGCATGCTTCCACGATCGCGATGGCCGTGATCGTCGGCGTGGCAGCGATTTTGATCGGGCTGTGGGCTCCCGGCCGTGACGGCGAGCAGCTGCGCCTTATCCGCCGGATACGCTCCGGTCGCGGATAGCGGACCGAAAAAACCGCTCAGCCAACGAATTGCGCGGCGCGATGGCCGAGCATCACGATCGTCGCATGCGGTCCGCGGCTGGTGATGTTCGGCAGAATGGAGCCGTCGATCACCCACAAGTTCTCGATCCCGCGCACCCGGCACCGATGATCGACGACGGCCCGGGGGTCGCCGTCGACGCCCATCGGGGCACTGGCACACAGGTGTTGCGACGTCGCCCACTGCGGTGACCCGACATGTGTCGCCGCACCAGCGAGTTCGCGAGCCAGTTCGCTGCCCCGGCGCAACGCAGCGACATCGTCAGGTTCACTGTCGTAGTGGTGCTCAATGCGCGGCGGCACACCGGGATCCGGCGAGAGCAGGGTGATGCGCCCCCGCGCTCGCGGCTGCATCAGTGCCACCCCGATGTGCGGCCAGTCGGGATGCCCCGGGGTGCCGTCGCCGGTCATCGCGACGAAGCCGCCGGTGTATGGCCTGATCTCGATGTCGTCGGTGCTGAGCACCACCTCGAGCACCGGCCGTCCGGTGGCGACCGTCCAGTTGGTCGGCAACACCCATTCGGGGTGATCGCTGCAATACCTGCCGACCGGAAGGGGCGCCACCACCGGCACGCCCGCAGCCCGCAACATTGCCTCGTCGCCGACCCCGGACAGCATGAGCAGATGAGCTGATTGAATTGCACCGCTGCACAACACGATTCGATCGGCACTGAGGCTGATCGGGCCCTGCGGACCGAGCGCGTCGACACCCACCGCGCAGGCCCCATCGAAACGCAATTCCATGGCCTGGGTGCGCGCCAGCAACGTCAGGTTTGGTCGCTGCAGGGCCGGGATCAGATATCCGGCACCCGATCCGATGCGCACACCGTCGACGATGTTGAGCGGGACAGCTCCCACACCCGAAACCGGCCGGGGCCCGCAGTCGTTGAGGTCGGCGATCCATCCGAACCCGGCCCGCTGCGCGGCGGATACGAAAGCCTCTGTGACACCTGTCATTTCACGAGTACGGCGGACGCGGATGGGCCCTTTGTCGCCGTGTGCGGGACCGGTGAAATCAAGGTCGGTCTCGATGGCGCGGAAGTGGTCGACGACGTCGGACCAGGCCCAGCCGTCAATCGCGGTCCGGTCGAAATCTCGCGGCAGACCGCGGCAGAAGTAACCGCCGTTGATTGCACCCGAGCCGCCGACGGCCGCCCCCCGCACGATAGGCGCCAGGCGAACCGGCCGATCGGTGAGCTGGGTCTCGTATCGCTGGACCAGCGGGCTGCCGGCCCCGATCGGCAGCTGCAAACCATTGGCGGTCTGGGCCAGCAAGCCCGGTTCGGACGGGTCGGGGCCCGCCTCGATGACCGTCACCGTGCGGCTGGGATCAGCGGAAAGGCGTTCGGCGACAACCGATCCAGCACTGCCGGCGCCAACGATCAGCACATCGCTGTGCGAGGCGGCTGCGGTCAAGGCGGGGCTAGGTCCGGATCTGCGGTTTGAGTGCACGAAGGTTGCGCTCGCGCAGCACGCCCCACCACAGACCGAGGCCGTAGGCCAGGTCGTCCACGCGCTTGAGCAACAGATAGGTCAGCAGCCCGATCGGCTCCGCATCATCGCCGCTGCCGTCCCGGCGGCGCAGCCAGTCCACCACGCCGTCCATGACGGCCGCGACCACCAGGACCCGTCTGCAGTGGCGCGAGGTGAGAGCCGCGAGCAATGCCAGCGGCCAGTAGTGCCGGCACAGCGCCGAGGCCAGTTGCAAGGCCGCCGACCACAAGCCGCGGGTCGCTATCACCGCAACGTCGCCGAGCGAGGTCTCGGCCCCGCGCATGGCCTTGGCGATCCGGCGACCGGTCAGCAGCGCGACCACGATCGAGGCCAGCTGGGACAGGCTGGTCCCGACGGCCATGAGTATCCAGGCCATCAGCGCCCAGCCTGAGATCACCACCGGGGCCGTCTTGTCCGGATGGCGCACCGATAGCGGAGCCGCCGAACCACCGTAGAATGCCTTGCGCGCCAGCCAGTCTCGCAATTGAATGCGGTGGTCGTGAGCGACCAGCGCGATCGGCTCGTAACGCAGGCGAGCACCGGCCTCGATCAACCGCCAGCACAGGTCGACGTCCTCGCCGGACTGCATGCTCTCGTCGAACCCGCCGACTTCCGTGATGGCCGAGCGTCGGCAGATGATCGCCGCGCTGGGCACGTAGGACACCGTGCTGTGGGGTAACACCGGCGCCTCGCGCTGTCCGAGGTCCAGTGACGAGTGCACCGCCTCATAGCGGGCCACCAGGTTCTCGCTGTGCGCCAGGCCGATGATGCGCGGGGCGACCAGGGCGACGGTGGGGTCGCAGAAATGGCCGAGCAGGGCCTCGAGCCAGCCCCGGCGCGGCGAGACGTCGGAGTCCAGGAAGGCGACGAATGCGGTGGTGCAGGCCGCCAGGCCGGTGTTGCGCGCCGCCGCCGGGCCCTTGCTGCGGGTGTGCCGGAGCACCTCGATGTCGCAATGCGCGCCGGCCAGGTCGTCCGGCGTGACGGGGAACGCCGAACCGTCGTCCACCACGATGACCCGCAGTCCGCGCAGTTGACTGAGCAAGCGCCGTACACCAGAAATGTTGTCCCGCACCGGGATTACCACAGTCACGTCGCGGTGGGACGGGCCGCCGGCCGGCCGTGGATGCGCCACCGTGGCGTCCAGCAGGGTGCGGGCCAATTGAGCGCTGATGTCGTCGCGTACCTTCAGTCGGCCGTCCGACAGCATGCCCTGGGCCGCGGGAGCCAACTTGAGCAGCCGGGTCGGCGAGCCCCCGAGCAGGGCAGAGCCATCGCCGAGCACTCGGACACGGCGATCGACCTGGACGGCGAATCCGTCCGGCAATCGGGGCTGACTCATGTCAGCATCCCGCCGGGGTCGGGTGACCACCGGCCGACGCGACGCACACAGTCGTCGACCATCTCGGAGAAGATGCGCTTGCCCTCGGCCGCGGTCGCGGTGGTCGGGTCGCCCAGCACGCCGACGGGGCTGACCGCCTCGACTCCGCCGCGGCGCATCGACGGCAGTAGTTCGGGCAGCGGCGACCGGTTGCCGGCGAGCCACCGGTCGGTCCGCACATCGCCCGGCGAGATATGCAGCAACACCGATGTTTCGGTGTGGCCGGCGTGGGCGTCACCACCGACGGCGATGCACGGGCACCACGAGGCGTCGCGGCCTTCGGCACGCAACTGCGCGGCCGCGGTGTGCAGCGCGCTGACATTGCCGCCGTGGCCGTTGACGAACACCAGACGCTGGACCCAGGACGCAGCCGACCTGCCGTACTCGACCAGCAGCATTGTCAGGGCATCGGTGCCGATGGAGATCGTTCCGGAGAAACTTTGGTGCTCGCCGCTGGCGCCGTAGGCGATGGCCGGCGCGACCAACCACTCCTGCCCGAGGCGGGCGTGCAGACTCGTCCCCGCCCCTCGCGCGACGGCGGTCGCGATGCGGGTGTCGGTGTCCAACGGCAAGTGCGGACCGTGCTGCTCGGTCGACCCCAGCGGGATCAGAATCGACGGCGGGGTGCCTAATAGCTGGCTCGACGTCGCAGTTCCTAATTCGCCGAGTACGGCCACTCGGTGATGGTAGGCCGAATTCACCTGGCGTGCACCAATTGTTGCGCCTTCAAAGTTATTTTTTTTCTGGGCCGTTCATAGAACGGCTGAAATTCGGCTCGTCCGTCACGGTTGCCACGCGTATAACAATTTTCGCTGACGTCATTGTGCTCGCTACCCGCCCCGATCGCCAGTCCTCGACTGGCGAATTTTCCGCCGGTTTACAACTCGGTAAAGCTGCCCCACTTAGCCGGAATTGTGTGGGCTAACCCTCGCCGGCAGGCACGCCGAGTGCCCGGGTGAATCCAGCCGGCACGAGAACGTCGTCGGGGCGTAGGTCGTGAACAGAACCGTGGCCGAGACCCGACAGCGCCGAGTCGATACCTCCACGCAGAATGTCGAGGACGTTTTCGACACCGGTCTGCCCGCCCGCGGCGAGGCCCCACAGGTACGCGCGGCCGATCATCACGGCCCGCGCCCCGAGCGCCACCGCCTTGACGACGTCGCCGCCGCGGCGGATGCCACCGTCCAGCAACACCTCGACCTGGTCGCCGACGGCAGCCGAGATCGCGGGTAGCGCGCGAATCGACGCCGGTGTGCCGTCCAGGTTGTTGCCACCGTGGTTCGACACCGATATCGCCGAAACACCGGCATCCACAGCCCTTTTCGCGTCATCGACGCGCATCACGCCCTTGAGCATGAACGGCCCGCCCCACAGCTCGCGCAGCCAGGCGATGTCTTCCCAGGTCGGCGGTGGCGTGCCCATCCACTCTCCGTAGGCGGCGAAGAAGGGAGGTCCGGGCTCGCCGCGCCGTCCCTGGTTCGGTACCCGCAGGTCCGGTGGCCGCAGCGTCTTGCCGAACTTCCACAGCCACCGGGGCTTGAAGACCGCCTCCGGGGACAACCGCAGGATGGTCCGCAGGTTCATCTCCTCCGGGATCGCGGGGCTGCCCCAGTCCCGGCCGTGCGAGAACGACCAGTCGGTGGTGACGATCAACCCGACCGCTCCGGCCGCTCGCGCGCGCTCCACCCGCTCGGCGATCGCATCGCGCCCGCCGAGCCAGTACACCTGGAAGAAGACCTTGGGGTTCGCGGCGATGACCTCTTCGATCGGCTTGCTGGCGAACGACGAAAGTCCCATCGCCGTTCCGCGCGCCGCCGCAGCCCTGGCGACCGCCACTTCACCCTCGGGATCGACCGCCTGGACACCGGTCGGAGAAATAACCACCGGAAGCGAAATATCCTGCCCCATAACCGTGGTCGACAGGTCACGTTTCTCCAGCGCCCCAATGACGTGCGGGGCGAATCCAAGCTCGCTGAAGGCTTCGACGTTGTCGGAGACTGTGATTCCCTTTTCGCTTGCCGAAATAAGGGAGGAATACACGGATTTCGGTAGCCGCCGCTTTGCCCGTTGCTGCGCGATGGCGACCGTTTCGAACCATTCGGCGGCCATTGTTACAGCGGGCTTTCGTTGCACAGCCGCGCCGGCGGACTGGCCGGCGTGAGCACCGACGGCCGCACGGACAGCGTGAGTGGCACCGGTTGACGGACCGGACGGCCGCGCGAGTGGTCGGCGCGAGGCCGTGGCGTCTCGCGCTCGTGGGTCAACGCCGACGCGCTATGCCCCTGGACGCATTCGGGGTCCGGGCCGTCGAGGGGCAGGCCGGTGAAGAATTTCGCCGCCATGCATCCGCCCCGGCAGCTGTCGTAGTGTCCGCAGCTGCCACAGGCGCCGGCGGATTGCGGCTCGCGCAACTCGCGAAACAGCGGGGCGTTCTTCCATACATTGTCAAAACCGCCGTCGGACATCACATTTCCCGCCAGGAAACGGTCGTGGATGGCGAACGGGCAGGCGTACACATCGCCGACCGGGTCGATCAGGCAGACCACCCGCCCGGCCCCGCACATGTTCAGCCCGGCCAGCGCGCCGGACTGGCCGAGCGGCGCCAGGTGGAAGAAGGAGTCACCGGTGAGCACCCGCTCCCCCTTGGCAACCAGCCAGTCGTAGAGCTGAACCTGCTGGGCCGCGGTGGGGTGTAGGTCCTCCCAGACGTCGGCACCCCGTCCCGACGGGCGCAGCCGGGTGATCCGCAGCGTGGCACCGTAACGGCTTGCCAATGCCGCGAATTCGTCGAGCTGGTCGACGTTGTGCCGGGTGACCACCACGGAGATCTTGGCGTCGGAGAAGCCCGCCGCCGCCAGGTTTTCCAGCGCGCGCACCGCCATGGCGAACGACCCCGGGCCGCGGACGGCATCGTTGACTTCGGCGGTGGCCCCGTCGAGCGAGATCTGCACATCGACGTAGTCGCTGGCGGCCAGCCGCGCGGCGACCTCAGGGGTGATCCGGACGCCGTTGGTGGAGAACTTCACGCCGACGTGGTGCGCGGTCGCGTAGTCGACAAGCTCCCAAAAGTCCGGGCGCACAGTGGGTTCCCCGCCACCGATGTTGACGTAGAACACCTGCATGCGTTCCAGCTCGTCGATGATGTCCATGCATTGGCGGGTGGACAGCTCCCGCGGATCGCGCTTGCCCGACGAGGACAGGCAATGCACGCACGCCAGGTTGCACGCGTACGTCAGTTCCCACGTCAGGCAGATCGGAGCCTCGAGCCCATGCTCGAACTGCTCGATCAGCCGGGGCACGGCGGCTGTTGTCATTGATGGTCCTCCCGGGGCACCAGCATCTGGGAATCGGCCAGCACGCCCAACGCGTGCAGATAGGGGCCCAACCCGCCGTCATCCACACCCGCGGCGCGGCAGGCGGACCGGACGTCGGCATGATCGTCCAGCGATCGCACCACCTCAAGGATGGTGCGATTCTTCAGGAAAGACAGCTTGCGGGTGCCGAAGTGGTACAGCAATGCGCCAAACGGTTCTGGCCGAACCGCCACCTGCGGGTGCAACCGCCAGCCGCGGTCAGGGTCGAACAGGGTTTTCCCCTGTCGGGCCTGCGCGGGCGCAGGCACGGTCAGTAGACCCCGCACATACCGTCGATGGACACTTCCTCCACCAGAGTTTCGGTGACAAGCTCGGTGTCAGTCTGGGTCTCGTGCTCCATGTGCCTCCGCCTCTCGTTAGGACTCGACAATGATCGGTCGATCTGGACACAATATGGCATCGAGTGCCGCAATGGAAGGCCGGGTCTGATGACGCCGCAGTCGCGAGTGGGCCGGCGCCGCTCGACGACACCACAACACATCACCGACATCGCCATCGAGCTCTTCACCACCCACGGTTTCGGCGAGGTGAGCGTCGACGATGTCGCACAGGCCGCCGGCATCTCGCGGCGCACGCTGTTCCGCTACTACGCGTCGAAAAACGCCATCCTCTGGGGCGACTTCGACACCCACCTCGCGCATCTCGAGGACCTGCTCGACGCCGTCGAACCGGGGGTCCGGTTAGGTGCGGCACTGCGCGCGGCGCTGTTGGCGTTCAACACCTTTGACGAGTCCGAGACCGTCCGGCACCGCCAACGCATGCGGGTCATCCTGCAGACCGCCGAACTGCAGGCGTATTCGATGACCATGTACGCCGGCTGGCGCGAGGTGATGGCCGGCTTCGTGGCTCGCCGGCTGCACCTCAAGACCGCCGACCCCCTGGCTCAAACCGTCGCCTGGACGATGCTGGGGGTCGCGCTGAGCGCCTACGAGCATTGGCTCAGCGACGAATCGGTGACATTGCCCGAAGCGCTCGCCGACGCATTCGACGTGGTCGCCACCGGCCTGAACGACCTGGATCGATGAAAAAGCTACTGGGTACCCTGCGGGCCCAGGGACAGTTCTGCAGGGGCTCCGGCTCACCGATGTACGGCGATCTGTGTGAGCTGGTAGCCGCCGATGTCGAAGACGGCGGCGTCTTCGCGACGATTTTGTCTGGCCACGAAGAAGATTCGGGGCGGCACGCGGTGCCGCTGCGGCTGCTCGGTGGGCTGCACCGGTTGGTTCTCGATGGACGGGCCCCGGCACTGCGTCGCTGGTATCCCAGCACCGGCGGCACCTGGGACGCGCCGTCGGCCTGGCCGCAGATCACGGCCGCCGCCACCAGCCACACCGAGGCGCTGCGCGCGGCACTCGGTCATCCGCCGCAGACCAACGAGGTGGGCCGCGCTGCCGCCCTGATCGGCGGACTCCTGCGCATTAACCACGTATTCGGCTTTCCGATAAGGCTTTTCGAGATCGGGTCGAGCGCCGGGCTGAACCTGCGGGCCGACCACTACCGTTACTCTCACGCCGGCGGGGAATGGGGACCGGTCGACTCGCCGGTGACCATCCACAACGCGTGGCGTGGCCCATTGCCGCCCGCGGCCGCTCTGCGGATCACCGAACGCCACGGTTATGACATCGCGCCCATCGACGTGACCCACAGCGACGGGGAGCTGACGGTGTTGAGCTATGTCTGGCCCGACCAGGAGGCCAGACTGGACCGGTTGCGCGGCGCGATCGCAGTCGCCCGAAACGTCCCGGTGCGGCTGGTGCGCCAGAGCGCGGCCGACGCGGTCGCCGGCCTGACGCTGACCGACGGCGCGTTGACGGTGCTGTGGCACTCGATCACCTGGCAGTACCTGTCCGCCGGTGAACGCGAGGCGATCGGCGCCGGCGTCAACGCGCTGGGCGCACAAGCCGATCCCCGGTCGCCGTTTGCGCACCTCACCCTGGAACCCGCCCGCGACGGATCCGACCCACGATTTCTGGTGCGGGCCCGTCGCTGGCCGGGCGGGGAGCTGGAGATCCTCGCCGAGTGCCACCCGCACGGGCCGCCGGTGAATTGGCAATCATCTTGATTACCAACGGTCTTCGCGGCCAGGTCGCGCACTAGCCCGCGCTCGACGCCTCGGGGTTGGCGATCCGGATCGGCGTCCCGTCCAGCCAGGCCACCACGGCCTCGATGGTGTCCGCGTAAAAGGCGGCCAGTGTTTCGCGGGTGACGTACCCGAGGTGCGGCGACAACGTCACATTCGGTAGCAGCCGCAACGGATGATCGGCCGGAGGCGGTTCGATGTCGAAAACGTCCAGCCCGGCCCCGGCGATGCGCCCGGTTTTCAGTGCGGAGATCAGGGCGCTCTCATCGACAATCGGGCCGCGGGAGGTGTTGACCAAATAGGTGTGTGGCCGCATCAGGGCCAGTTCGGTTTCGCCGACCAGTCCTCGGGTGCGCTCGGACAGCACCAGGTGGACGGAGACCACATCGGATTGTTCGAACAGCTCCGCTTTCTCGACCCGGCGCGCCCCGGCCGCCGCTGCGGCCTCGGCGGTGAGGTTCTGGCTCCACGCAATGACCTCCATACCAAACACGCCTCCGTATTCGGCCATGCGTTTGCCGGTCCGGCCGAGACCAAGCAGCCCAAGCGTTTTGCCGGCCAGCGTCATGCCCACCGTGGTCTGCCACCCGCCGTCGCGCATCCGGCGATGTTCGTCGGCGAGATTGCGCACCGTCGCGATCATCAAACCCCAGGCGAGTTCCGGAGTGGCGTCGCGGATGGTGCGAAATCGTGGATGGGCGAAATCGGAATGGGCGACCAGCACGCCGCGCTCGGTGGCCGCGGCCATGTCCAGGTTCGGCAGACTCCTGCCGACGATGGTGATCAGTTTCAGGTTCGGCAGCCGCTCGATGAGCGTGCGCGGCAGCGCCATCCGCTCACGCACGGTGCACAGCACCTCGAAGGGTTGCAGCGCGCCGGAGGCCTCCGCTTCGCCGAGGTGCCGGTTGAAAACGGTGATGTCGGAACGGCTCTGCACCGGGGACCAGTCGGCGAGTTCCAGCGCCACGCCGGCGTAGTCGTCGAGTATCGCCACCCGGGGCATCAGGTGCTAACCCAGCATCTCGGAGATGGGGGTAGCGGCGGCGATTTTGCCGCGGGCCTTCATGACCTTGCCGGGCATCCCGCCGCCGACGACGCCGACCACGACCCCGTCGCGTTCGTAGTAGGCCAGGAATTTTCGTCCGTCGTCTTCGACCAGGTGCACGGTGTCGGTGGCTTCCGGCTCGCCCAGGCACTGGATCTTGACGTCATACTGGTCGCTCCAGAAGTACGGCACGACAACCACATCCGGCACATCCTGGCCCAGCATGGCGGGCACTACTACCCGGGCCTGATCGGCGACGTTGCTCCAATGTTCCACGCGCGCTTGATGTCCCGTTGCGTCACGCCAGGACGCGACGTCGCCGAGCGCCCAGACGTTCGCCGCGCTGGTCCGTCCGGTCTCGTCGCAGATCACCCCGTTGTCGACCTCGACGCCGCTGCCCTGCAGCCACTCGGTGGCCGGTCGTGATCCGATTCCGACGACCACCAGGTCGGCCGTCAGCTCGGTGCCGTCGTCGAGCACCACCTGTTCGACGTGCTGATCACCGCGGACCTGCGCCACGCCGATGCCGGTGCGCACATCCACGCCTTCCGCGCGGTGCAGCCGCGACACCAGGGCACCGATCTGCTCGCCGAGCACGGACGCCAACGGCGTCGGCTGCGGTTCGACCAGCACCACCTCGACCCCCAGGCTGCGCAGGCTGGCTGCGACCTCGCAGCCGATGAAGCCGGCGCCGACGACGACGGCGTGCCGCGCCTCGGATGCGTGTTCGCGCAACGCCATGCTCTCGTCATATGACCGCAGCACCCGGATTCCTTCGAGATCCGGGAACGCCGGAATCCGCCGGGGCACCAGACCGGTGGCGATCACCAGCTCGTCGTAGCCGAGCACCGTACCGTCGGCGAGGGTCACGGTCTGCGCGGTGGTGTCCAGGCTGGTGGCCGCGGCACCCAGCCGCAAGATGATGCCTTTTTCGTCGTAGAAGTCGCGCGGTTTGAGGGCCACGTCATCGACCTCTTTGCGCAGCACCTCCTTGGAGAGGGGCGGCCGGTCGTAGGGCAGGTGCTCCTCATCGCTCACGATGGTGATGCGCCCGGTGAACTCCGACCGGCGCAGTTGCTCGGCGGTCCGGGCGGCGGCGAGACCGCCGCCGACGATCACGATCCCCTTGTCGCTGTGGTGCACGCCTTGGCTACTGGTCACGTGGTGTTCATACACGATCGCGATTCAGTACTTTAAGGCGCCCTTGTCTACGTGGATCTGCGTGCCCGACAAGGTGGCGGAACCGTCGCCGGCGAGCCAGACCACGACGTCGGCCACCTCGTCCGCCGTCATGAAGCCCTTGTACTGCAACGGCATTGGCGGGAAGCTGTGCACATAGGTGGGATGCTTGGCGAAAATCTCCATCATCGCTTCGGGTTCGATCATTGGGGTGTCGATTGAATACGGGTGAATCGAGTTGACCCGGATGCCGTATTCGCCCAGCTCGATCGCCAACGAGTTGGTCAGCCCGGTGACTCCGTGCTTGCTCGCCGAGTAATGGCTGTTGCCTGGCGTGGCCTTCAGCCCCGCCGACGAACTGACCAGCACGATGGAGCCCCCGTGGCCGGCCTCGATCATCGTGGGTATCGCGGCGCGCAGGGTGCGAAACGTGCCCGTCAGGTTGACCCCGATGACGGTGTCCCACTGCTCGTCGCTGAGCTCCCACAGTCGGCCCCAGCCCAGCACCCCGGCGTTGGCGACGAGGATGTCGAGGCGGCCGAACTGTTCGACGCCATCAGCGACAAGCTCGCGCAGCGCGACGTCGTCGCGAATGTCGGCCTCCCGCGCGAGCACCTTGCGGCCCTCGGCCTCGACCAGGCGGACCGTCTCGCTCAGATCCTCGGGCGTGGCCGGCGTATAGGTGATGGTGCTCGAGACCGGCGCGCAGATGTCGAGCGCGATGATGTCGGCGCCCTCGCGGGCGAGCCGCACCGCGTGCGCTCGCCCCTGGGCGCGAGCGGCACCGGTAACGAATGCCACCCGTCCCTGTAGTGATCCAGCCCCTGCGGCCACGGCATGCCCCTTTCGCCGAAGACAGGCTAACAGCGAAACTGGAACGTGTTCTAGCTTGGCCCGAAGTCCTGCCAGGCTCAGATTTCCGAGATGATCTGGGCACGCCGGGAGTTGTACTCCTCGTCGGTCACAACACCCTTGGCGCGCAGCGCCTCGAGCTCCTGCAGCCGCTCGGCGATCGGCTGCTGCACCGGTGGGGCAGCGGGGATAGGCCCGGCGCCCGCGGGCTGGGCGGCGGGCGATTGTTGTTCGGCGGCGCGGCGCACCACGGCCTGGATCTGCTGGCGCAGTGCCGGGTTCGACCGGATATCGACCATCCGGTTCAGCGGAACCCCGTTGGCCTTGAGGATCTGCAGGATCTCCATCAGCGGCCCGGCTTGTCCGCTCAGGTCGTAGGTTCTGTTGTCCTCGGCCACCGTGAATTGAGCCGGCATCAGTCCGTTCACCAAAGCGCTGCGCTCCCAGTCGATTTGGTATTCCTGGGTGGTCGGATTGACCAGGACCACGACCTTGCGCGCGGTGAGGTTGCCCAGCCGTGTGACGTTGGCGATGACCCGGTCCTGGCTGTCGAACGGCAGGAAGCCGAATCCGGCTATGTGCAGGCTCACCTTCACCACCGGCTGCTCGTTGATCCGGGTCCCGGTCTCGGCCAGGCCGGTGATCTGAGCGAGCGCCAGCACCCCGTGCTGCTCCAGCTCCGCCGATTTGGCCGCCGACTTCGCCCCATAGTTGGTCAATGCGAGTGCGATGAGCACGTCGGCCACGGTGATGAGCAGGCCCACGTAAAGCATCCACTGCAGCAGGTTGTCCAGGCCCAGCGTGAAGTAGACGACCAGAAAGATCGGCCCGACCAGGCCACCGCACAGCAAAACCAACAACTGTGTCTTGAGGTAGCGCGCCAACACGTGACCCTCCTGATTTGGGAAGTTCGTGTCAGGTTAGCGCTGAATCGGCGCCGCGTGCGCAAACAACGTGCGTCTCAGAGTCTGCTCATAGCTTGGGAGGTCGAGCGGATCGCCCACACCGTTCCCGATCAGCGCGGCGTCACCTTCGGCCGCTCCTTGGGTGCGGCGGGTGCCGGAGGATGAGCGGGTGCCACCGCCGCGGCGCCGGCCACTGGCGGCACCACCGCCGGCAGCGCATTGGCCGGAGCGAATCCTCCGGAATCCGCTGACAGTTGCGTTATCGGCGCGCTGACCGGCCCGGGCACTCCCGTCGCCGGCGTCGCCACCGGCGGCACTGGTCCCGACGGGTAGGCCGGCGTCTCGGCCTTTGTCGTGGATATCGGCGCAGCAATCGACGTCGGCGGCCCGGCTGAGGCCGCCGCGGCCGGTGCGGTGGCCGGCCCCGCCGCCGGTGACGCCAACCCCGGCGAAATGGCGGACGACAGGTGGCCCGCCGCGACGGCGGGCGCAGCGGCGACCGGCGCCACCGCGGCCGGCTGGACGGCGCTGGCCGTCGGCACTCCCGCCGCCACCGAACCCGCCTGGGCCGCGCCGCCGATCAGCGGCTGGGATGCCTGAAGGGGCCCGGCGTTCGCCGCCTCGGCGCTGGCGTACTCGGCCGCGCCGGAGCTCATGAGCTGCACAAACTGCTGGTGGAATTGCGCCGCCTGGGCGCTGATCGCCTGATACGCCTGCGCATGCGCACCAAACAACTGGGCGATCGCCGCCGACACGGAGTCGGCACCCGCGGCGGAAACACTCGAGGTCGGACCCACTGCTGCTGAGTTGGCGGAACTGATCGTGGACCCGATATTTGCCAGGTCGGATGCCGCCGCCGCCACATACTCCGGCGTCGCGTTGACAAACGACATCCGATCCTCCCGCCAGACCGCGACGGCCGGCTGAATGCACCGTCAACCCGAGACTGGACAACGCAGATATTACCGGAGTTTCTAGGAAGATACTGACGCAAACGAAAGTACAAGGCCCGAATTGCCTACGCGGCAATTCGGGCCTTGTAACAGACTTTGCTGAGTCGGACGAACCTAGTTGATGATCTTGACGACTCGGCCGGCGCCGACGGTACGGCCACCCTCGCGGATCGCGAACCGCAGACCGTCGTCCATGGCGACGGGCTGGATCAGCTTCACCGTGATGTTGGTGTTGTCACCGGGCATCACCATCTCGGTACCCTCCGGCAGCGTCACCACACCGGTCACGTCGGTGGTGCGGAAGTAGAACTGCGGACGGTAGTTGTTGAAGAACGGCGTGTGCCGGCCACCTTCGTCCTTGGACAGGATGTAGACGCTGCCCTCGAACTCGGTGTGCGGCGTGGTGGTGCCCGGCTTGACGACAACCTGACCGCGCTCGACGTCCTCACGCTTGATACCACGCAGCAGCAGCCCGACGTTGTCGCCGGCCTGGCCCTGGTCGAGCAGCTTGCGGAACATCTCCACACCGGTGACCGTGGTCTTGGTGCTGGTCGGCTTGATTCCGACGATCTCGACTTCTTCGTTGACGTTGATCACGCCGCGCTCCACACGGCCGGTCACCACGGTGCCACGACCGGTGATGGTGAAGACGTCCTCGACCGGCATCAGGAACGGCTTGTCGGTCTCGCGGACCGGGTCCGGAATCGACTCGTCGACGGCGTCCATCAGCTCCTCGACGGACTCGACCCACTTCGCGTCGCCCTCGAGCGCCTTGAGCGCCGAGACCCGGATGACCGGGGCCTCCTCGTCGAACTCCTGGGCGGCCAGCAGCTCGCGGACCTCGAGCTCGACAAGCTCAAGTAGCTCCTCGTCGTCCACCGCGTCGGCCTTGTTCAGCGCGACCAGGATGTAGGGCACACCGACCTGACGTGCCAGCAGCACGTGCTCACGGGTCTGCGGCATCGGACCGTCGGTAGCGGCAACCACCAGGATCGCACCGTCCATCTGGGCCGCACCGGTGATCATGTTCTTGATGTAGTCGGCGTGACCCGGGGCATCGACGTGGGCGTAGTGCCGCTTCTCGGTCTGGTACTCCACGTGGGAGATGTTGATCGTGATGCCGCGCTGACGCTCCTCGGGCGCATTGTCGATCTGGTCGAACGCGCGCGACTCGTTCAGGGTGGGGTACTTGTCGTGCAAGACCTTGGTGATAGCCGCGGTCAGGGTGGTCTTGCCGTGGTCAACGTGACCGATGGTCCCGATGTTGACGTGCGGCTTCGTCCGCTCGAACTTCGCCTTCGCCACTTTATTGTCCTCCTGGACTGTTAGTGCTTGTTAAAGCAGTGTTGATGTTTTCAGTTGTGCCGCGGTTAGTGACCGGGCCAGGTTACTCCGAGCCGATGTTCACGCACCGGTCGCCTTCGCTTCGGCGCATTGCTCGCCTCCGCGCTCGTGAGTTGACACTCACTCGCCCGTCGCCTTCGCTTCGGCGCATTGCTCGCCTCCGCGCTCGTGAGTTGACACTCACTCGCCCGTCGCCTTCGCGATGATCTCCTTGGAGACGTTCGCCGGAACTTCGGCGTACGAGTCGAACACCATGGAGTAGTTCGCCCGGCCTTGAGTCTTGGACCGCAGGTCGCCGACGTAGCCGAACATCTCCGACAGCGGCACGTGCGCCCGAACGACGCGTGCACCGCTCCGCTCCTCCATGGCCTGGATCTGGCCACGGCGGGAGTTCAAGTCGCCGATCACGTCACCCATGTAGTCCTCGGGCGTCGTGACCTCGACGGCCATGATCGGCTCCAGGATGACTGGTTGCGCTTGCTGCGCAGCCTTTTTCAGTACCTGCGAACCGGCGATCTTGAACGCCATTTCCGAGGAGTCCACCTCGTGGTAGGCGCCATCGAGCAACGTGACCTTCAAGTTCACCAACGGATAACCGGCAAGCACGCCATATTGCATCGCGTCTTGGGCGCCGGCGTCCACCGAGGGGATGTACTCACGCGGGATGCGACCACCGGTGACCTTGTTCTCGAACTCGTAGGTGGCGCCGTCCTCGCCACGGAACGGCTCGATGGCAATGAGCACCTTCGCGAACTGGCCGGATCCACCCGTCTGCTTCTTGTGGGTGAACTCGACCTTGTCGACCGCGCGCTTGATCGTCTCCTTGTAGGCCACCTGGGGCTTACCGACATTGGCCTCGACCTTGAACTCACGGCGCATGCGGTCCACCAGGATGTCCAGGTGCAGCTCGCCCATGCCGCCGATGACGGTCTGGCCGGTCTCGTTGTCCTGGTGCACCTTGAAGGTGGGATCCTCTTCGGCGAGCTTCTGGATCGACAGGCTCAGCTTCTCCTGGTCGCTCTTGGTCTTGGGCTCGATCGCCACCTCGATCACCGGATCGGGGAAGCTCATCGACTCCAGCACAACCTGGTCGTTCGGGTCGCTCAGGGTGTCACCTGTTGTGGTGTCCTTGAGGCCGATGACCGCGTAGATGTGGCCCGCCGAGGCGGTTTCCACCGGGTTCTCCTTGTTGGCGTGCATCTGGAACAGCTTGCCCAGCCGCTCCTTTTTGCCCTTGGTGGAGTTGATGACCTGTGACCCGGAATCAACCTTGCCCGAGTACACCCGCACGTAGGTGAGCTTGCCGAAGAACGGGTGCGTGGCGACCTTGAACGCCAGAGCCGAGAACGGCTCGTCGGTCGACGGCTTGCGGATGACTTCTACGTCTTCCTTGCCGGGCGCGTGGCCGACGGCCGGCGGCACGTCCAGCGGCGAGGGCAGGTAGTCGATGACGGCGTCCAGCATCGGCTGCACGCCCTTGTTCTTGAACGCGCTACCGCACAGCACGAGGTAAGCCGACGAACTGATGGTGAGCTTGCGCAGCGCACCCTTGATCTCCGCGACCGACAGTTCCTCGCCGCCGAAATACTTCTCCAACAGTGCTTCGTCGGTCTCGGCGACGGCTTCGAGCAGCTTGGTGCGGTACTCGTCGGCCCTCTCCTGGAGTTCAACCGGGATGTCGATGGTCTCGTAGGTCTCGCCGAGCTTGGTCTCGCCCCGCCACACCTTGGCCTTCATCTCGACCAGGTCGACGATGCCCTCGAAGTCGCCCTCGGAGCCGACCGGCAGCTGGATCGGAATGACGTTCGCGCCCAGCCGGTCTTCCATGGTCTTGACCGAGAAGTAGAAGTCGGCGCCGATCTTGTCCATCTTGTTGACGAAGCAGATGCGCGGCACGTCGTACTTGTCGGCCTGACGCCACACCTGCTCGGACTGCGGCTCGACACCTTCCTTACCGTCGAACACCGCGACGGCACCATCGAGCACGCGCAGGCTGCGCTCCACCTCGACGGTGAAGTCGACGTGGCCCGGGGTGTCGATGATGTTGATCTGGTTGTCGTTCCAGAAGCAGGTGGTAGCGGCGGAGGTGATGGTGATCCCCCGCTCCTGTTCCTGTTCCATCCAGTCCATGGTGGCGGCGCCGTCGTGCACCTCACCGATCTTGTAGCTGATGCCGGTGTAGTAGAGGATGCGCTCGGTCGTCGTGGTCTTGCCGGCGTCGATGTGCGCCATGATGCCGATGTTGCGGACCTTGGTCAGGTCGGTCAGCACGTCCTTCTGTGCCACAGAAGTCTTCCCACTCTTTCGATTGCGTAGTTAGTTCGCTGTTGGTTCACGCCTGGCCACTGTGCCAGTTGGGCGCCGCTGGCGCCTCTACCAGCGATAGTGCGCGAAGGCGCGGTTGGCCTCGGCCATCTTGTGGGTGTCCTCACGTCGTTTGACGGCGGCACCCAGGCCGTTGCTGGCGTCGAGGATCTCGTTCGCCAACCGCTCGACCATGGTCTTCTCCCGGCGTTGCTTGGAGAAGCTGACCAACCAACGGAGGGCCAGCGTCACCGAGCGTTCCGGACGTACCTCGACCGGGACCTGGTAGGTGGCGCCACCGACGCGGCGACTGCGCACCTCGAGGGCGGGCTTGACGTTGTCCATGGCGCGCTTCAGGGTGACGACCGGATCGGTGCCGGTCTTGTCCCGGGCTTGTTCGAGCGCACCATAGACAATGCGTTCGGCCAGCGATTTCTTCCCGTCCAGCAGGACTTTGTTGACGAGCTGCGTCACGAGCTGCGACCCGTAGACCGGGTCGTTGACCAGCGGGCGCTTCGGCGCGGGGCCCTTGCGCGGCATTAGCTCTTCTCCTTCTTGGCGCCGTAGCGGCTGCGCGCCTGCTTGCGGTTCTTGACACCCTGAGTGTCGAGCGAACCGCGGATGATCTTGTACCGCACACCGGGCAGGTCCTTCACCCGACCGCCGCGGACCAGCACCATCGAGTGCTCCTGCAGATTGTGGCCTTCGCCCGGGATGTAAGCCGTGACCTCGACCTGGCTCGTCAGCTTCACACGCGCGACCTTCCGAAGCGCCGAGTTCGGCTTCTTCGGGGTGGTGGTGTACACGCGGGTGCATACCCCACGGCGCTGCGGGCTGCCCTTCAGGGCCGCGGTTTTGACCTTGGCGATCTTGTCGCGGCGACCCTTGCGGACCAGCTGCTGAATGGTTGGCATCTACCGGCTTTCTGTGTTCGAGGTCTTTCTTGGCGTTCTTAAGTCTGTGTACTGCAGTTATGCCCTGCCGCCTTACCCCGCGGCCGGGTGTGTCGCAAGCGCTCAGCAGCGGAATTCATCCGTGCGTCGGAGACATGCGAATTAGCCCGGCATTCACTTCCTTACGTCAGGCGTCGTAAGCCGCCAGGCACGAGCTACCACAATACCCGGCGCTGGTCTGGCAGGTCAAAGCGGCGGCCGCACGCCCGCCCCCGGAGGCCGGTCGGCGGTCAGTTCGGCCCGGCGCCGTGCTGGGCGGTGCGCCTGTCCAGGCCCGTAGCCAGGCGTAACACCATGTCGGAGAACAGCGCGTCGGTGTCGATGTCGTCCATGACGCCGGTCATCTCCAACAGGACGAAGCCGTGCAGCGCAGACCAGAATTCCAGCGCCGCGTAGAACGCCTCCTGGCCGTCCAGACCGTAGGAGGACAACACGGCGATCACCGGCGCGGCCGCGCCCCGGGTGGCGGCGGCGTATTCGGGGTCGTCACCGCCCAGGGGCATCCGGGTGAACGCCGAGTAGCGGCCCGGGTGGTGATGCGCGTAGCTGCGGTAGGCACCGGCCATGACCAGCACGGCGTCATCGCGGGCGCGCCCCTCGCCGACCCTATTGAGCATTCTGATGATGTCGTCGATGACCCGGATCCGCACCGCGCGGCGCAGGTCTTCCAGGCTGTCCACGTGGTTGTACAGCGACGGCCCCTTGGTCCCCAGCTGGGTGGCCAGCGCGTTGATGGTCAGCGAATCCCAGCCCTCCCGGTCCAGGAAAGTCAGCGCGCCTTCGACGATGCCGTCGCGGCTCAGCTTGGCCGGGCGGGACGGGGATCTTCCCCCACGCTGGCGCCCGGCCGCCGGCGGCGGTACTGGCTGAGCTGCCATGGCGATCGCCCTTCGATTGCGGTGACCCAGGTGCAGGCCAACTAATGACTCTAGTTGACCCGGTCGCGAAACTGCCCGGCCGCGGCGTGGCGGCGCGGTCGCGGAGGAAAAAGTTCGCCACCGAGCAGGCAAATGCACGTAGGCTCATTCGTGCAGATTCACCCGTCGCGAGGGGGCCCGCATTGAATTGGACAGCCGTCACCGGCTCGCTGGCCACCTGTGTCGCTGCCGTCGCGGCCACGGTCGCTGCCCCACCACCGGCCGCGCACGCCAAGAACGGCGACACCCACATCATCGGGATGGGCATCGAGCAGGTGCTCGACTGCAATGACGCCACCCTGGTCGTCAATGGCACGAACAACAACGTGACCGCGCTGGGCAACTGCTACGCGGTGACGATGATGGGCTCGGGCAACACCGTCGTCGCCGATTCGGTCAGCCACGACATCACCGTGTACGGCTACGACCAGACGGTGTTCTACAAAGGCGGCTCGCCGATCCTCTGGGACCGCGGACGCGAACTGGGCATGACCAATCGGCTGCAGCAAGTCGGAAGCTGAGCCGCGCCGACCCTGTTGTGAGCCCAATCGAAGGAATCGAGGAGCGTTGCGCGCCAACATGATTGACCGATCGTCCAGGATGGCCGCCTACGCGCTGGCCCCGGCCGTCGCGGCCTTGGCACTGGCCGGCTGCAGTTCGACCGCCAACCCGCCGGGCGGCACCGCAACGACCAGCAGCACCACGACGACGAGCGCCGCGGCCGCACCGACCACCGGCACCAGCGCGAGCACCACCGCGTCGGTCGAGATCGGCAACACGCTGAACTACGGATCGATGGGGACGACCGCGACGCTGGACTGCGGCAGCGGCAAATCGCTGAACGTGGCCGGTTCGGACAACACCCTGACCATCACCGGTAGCTGCGCGACGGCGTCCATCGGCGGTACCAACAACAAGATCAACTTCGACAAGGTCGACACCCGCATCACGGTGCTGGGACTGAACAACGCCATCACCTACAAGGACGGCGACCCCAAGGTGGACAACCTCGGCTCGGGCAACACGATCAACAAAGCGAGCTGATCGCCGGCGCCTAACCGGCTGGCGCTCCGTGGCGCCCGGCGCCCGCGGCGAACCGCCCGGCCCCTTCATTTGCTTCGGCGGCGACTTTCGAGATGCTGGCGAATTCGCGGTCGATGGCCTCCGATTCCGGCAGCCCCCACTGCTCAAGCGCCGACAGCCGATCGGAGCGCAGGCACTGCTGCGGCAGGGCGGCCAATTCGGCGGCCAGCTCCTCGGCGGCTTGCCGCGCTTGGCCTTTGGCCACCACCCGATTGGCCAACCCGATCGCCAGCGCTTCGTCGGCGGCTACCGCGCGGCCGGTGAGAATCAGGTCCATCGCCCGGCTGTGGCCGATCAGCCGCGGCAGCCGCACCGTGCCCCCGTCGATGAGCGGCACTCCCCAGCGGCGGCAGAACACGCCGAACACGGCGTCCTCCTCGGCGACCCGTAGGTCACACCAGATGGCCAACTCCAGACCACCGGCCACGGCGTAGCCGCTCACCGCGGCAATTACCGGTTTGGACAACACCATTCGCGACGGGCCCATCGGGCCGGGCCCGGTTCGATGCACGACGTTGGCCTCCGGCGTACCAAAGGCCTTCAAATCGGCTCCCGCACAGAAGGTTCCGCCGTCGCCCCAGAGCACCGCCACCGAGGCGGAATCGTCACGGTCGAATTCGTCGAAGGCAGCGCAGAGTGCGGCGGCGGTGGGACCGTTGACAGCATTTCGCGCGCCCGGCCGGTTCAGAATCACCGTGGTAACCGGACCCTTGCGCTCCACACGCACCGGCTCGTTCATTTCGCCTCCAACAGTTGGGTGAGGTCACGTCGTTGCGCCAGTTCCGTGGCGAAGTCATAGTAGGCGGCGCGCAGCCGCGCGCCCGGCCAATCCGCGGGCAGCAACTCGGAGGGCAACATCGGATCGGTGAGCAGGTGGCGCACCATCGCCGCGGCGACCATGAATCGGCCGGGAATGTCGGCCGCTTCGGCCATCTCGTCGAGCAATCGGTCACCCGCCCTGGTCCACTCGGGCAGGTCCCACAGCTGACCGGCCAGCTGCTCCGGCGCGTCATCGCGTGCCCTCAGCACCCGCACCCGGTGCGCGACGTCGGGCTCCAGCTCGAAGTCCAGATTGTCGGGCCGCATCCACACGCCCTCGCGCAGTTCACCGAAGCGCTTGTGGTGCATGCTGGTTCGCAACGCGGCGCGGCTGCGGGCATCGGTACCCACTGTGGTGACGATCAGGGCGTGCCAGTAACCGTGCCAGGCCCGGGTTTGCGGGCGCATGGCGTCGTCCTGGCGGCGCTGGCGGGCCAGCAGCCGATCCGAAAGCCGATAGCCGTCGTCGGACCGGATCAGGTCGCCGGCACCGACCATGCGGGTCAGCGCAACGCGTAGCGTCGCCTCCTTGATACCGAAATCGGCTGTCAGCCTAATCAATTCGCCGGCGCTGGCCCACGCGGGGTGCGCACCGAGCAGCACACTGAGCACCACGGAACGGGCCGTCATGTTCGGCATGGATTACACCCGCCTAGACCTGAGACGTCTGCCGGCCGTAGTCGCCGAACGGCTCATCGCGATGGCGCACCGCCTCGCGGAAGCCGTGCTCGATCGAGTCGGCGACAAAGGCATGCCCTTCGGGCGTGTGGCGCGCGACGCCGTCGAACACGGTGCTGACCATCCTGCTGGTGGCCACACCCTGTTGCAGCAGAGCGGAATTCAACGCGAGCTTGACCATGATCAGCTGGTTGACCGGCACCGCGGCGATTCGCTCCACCAGTCGCTCAGTACGCTCGTCAAGGTCTTTCGGATCGGGTGCCTCTACGGCGAGGCCCCATTCGGCGGCCTGGGCTCCGGTGATCGAATCGCCGGTGAACAGCAGACGTTTGGCGCGCTGGTCGCCGAGGCGGTGCGCCCACAGGCCAGCGGCCGGGACACCCCAGACCCGGGTCGGCGGGTAGCCGATCTTGGCGTCCGCGGCGGCGATCACCTGGTCGGCGTGCAGTGCGATGTCGGTTCCGCCGGCCACGCAGTAGCCGTGGATCTTGACGACCGTCGGCTTGTCGGCGTGCATAAGGCTGGAGAAACCGCGGACGAACCGGCTCATCATCTGGTAGTCGATCATCGGGTCCCACGGCTGATCCGGCATGTGGTTGATGGCCTGGGTCCTGCCGTCGAGCACCGTGCCCTGATACGCCCCGGTGCCACCGGCCGAGCCGGTGCGGTCGGCGTAGGCGGACAGGTCGAAGCCCGCGCAGAAGCCCTCGCCGCGCCCGGACACGAGGATGACGTGCACGTTCGGGTCGAGGTCGGCACGTTCCACCAACGCCGAGAGTTCCAGCGGGGTGTCGGCGACGATCGCGTTGCCTTTGTCCGGCCGATTGAAGGTGATGCGGGCTACGCGGCCGGTGACCTCGTAGGTCATCGTCTTCAGGTTGTTGAAGTCGACCGGCCTGATCGCGTGAGTCATGTTGCGGCTCAGCCCTTTACCAGAACCCGCTCCAATATGGGCGCCAGGTCCAGGCCGGTCGGCATAGTGCCGAACGCGCCACCCCACGCGCCGCCCAGCCTGGTCGCCAGGAATGCCTCGGCGACGGCGGGATGGCCGTGACGCACCAGCAGCGACCCCTGCAGCGCCAGGCAGATGTCTTCGGCGACCTTGCGGGCGCGGTATTGGATAGTGTCCAGGTCGGTCAGGTCTTGTCGGAGCCGCTCGACGTGGCTGCCCAGCCTGACGTCCTGACCCGCGCTGTCGGCCAGTTCGCCGAACAACACCTCGATGCATTCGGGACGAGTTGCCATGGCGCGCAGCGTATCCAGCGCGCTGACATTGCCCGATCCCTCCCAGATACCCATCAGCGGGGCCTCACGGTAGAGCCGCGGCATCCCGGACTCTTCGACATAGCCGTTGCCGCCCAGGCACTCCAGCGCCTCGGCCGCGTGCGGGGTGGCGCGCTTGCAGATCCAGTACTTGCTTGCGGCCAGGCCGATGCGGCGCAGCAAAGCCTCGGTCTGGTCTCCACGCACCGCCTTGTCGGTGGCGCCGGCCATCCGCATTGCGACGATGGTGGCGGCCTCGGCCTCCACGGCCAGGTCGGCCAGCACGTTGCGCATCAGTGGTTGGTCAATCAGATAGGCGCCGAACGCCTTTCGATGCTGAGCGTGGTGGATGGCGCGGGTCAGGCCGGTGCGCATGCTGGTGGCACTGCCCAGTGCGCAGTCCAGCCGGGTGAGGTTCACCATCTCGATGATGGTCGGGACGCCGCGGCCCTCCTCGCCGACCAGCCACGCGGTGGCGCCGTCATATTCGACCTCGCTCGACGCGTTGGCGTGGTTGCCCAGCTTGTCCTTGAGCCGCTGCAGGAACATCCGGTTGCGGGTCCCGTCGGGCAAGATCCGCGGCAACATGAAGCACGACAGCCCATTCGGCGCCTGCGCCAGCACCAGGAAGATGTCACACATCGGCGCCGAGGTGAACCACTTGTGTCCGGTCAGGCTGTAGGTGCCGTCGCCATTCGGGGTCGCCTGCGTGGTGCCGGCCCGCACGTCAGAGCCGCCCTGCTTCTCCGTCATCGACATGCCCGCGGTGATGCCGGGCTTGGTGGTGGGCAGCTTCAGCTCCGGGTCGTACTCGCGGCTGGTGAGCAACGGCTCGTACACGGCCGACAGCTCCGGGTTGAAACGCAGTGCCGGGACGACGGCATAGGTCATCGAGATCGGGCACACGTGACCCGGTTCCACGGTCCACGCCGACGTCTTGGCGGCCCGCACCACATGCGCGCCGGGCCGATCGTCGGCCCACGGCGCAGCGTGCATGCCGTGCGCGATCGCCGCGCGCATCAGCTCGTGGTAGGCGGGGTCGTACTCGACCTCGTCGACGCGGTGCCCGGTGCGGTCATGGGTGTGCAGGATGGGCTGATTGCGGTCGGCGAGTTCGCCCCAGCGCGCAGCCTCGTGGCTCGCCGAGAGCGCCCCAACCTCGTTGACCTCTTCGAGCCCCCATTGTCCGCCTTCGCGGATCAGGGCCTCGACAAGCATCGGGGATGTCGCGGGGTTGTAGTTCTCCAGCGGCGGAACCTGGTTGGTGACGACATGGGTGTCAGGCATGCCACCCATATTACAGTTTCCTAACAGCCGCACAAGAGGTGTAACACTACCGCGGGTGCGCGGCGAAGAACTCCCACAGCACCCGGGTCGCGAACGGCGGCCATTCGTGGACACCCTGGTCGATCGTGATGAGCGCGACTTGGCGGCCCTCGGCGCATCCTGCGGACGACGTGGTGAGCGGACCACTGGTCGTGACGGCCGGAGCGCCGCATTGATCGACGTTTCGCCAGAACGCATCGACCTGTGGAACCGATGCGCCATTAATGACGCTGAAACCCTGCCCTCCGCCGTAGGGCACCAGCCGATCCGCGGTGCCGTGAATATGTATGACCGATGTCGGATGCGGGGACTGGCATGGGTTCAGCTGAATGCCGGCGACCGGGCCGATCGCTGAGAAGATATCGGTGGTGCACGCCAGTGTGTAGGACATGATGCCGCCGTTGCTCATGCCGGTTGCATAGACCTTGGCGGGGTTGATGCCGAGGTTCTTGGCGATGTCGCCGACAACGGCGGTGATGAAGGCGACGTCGTCAACACCTTCTCGTCCCGGTCGCCCGCAGCAGCCTTCCCCGTTGACGTTCCAGGCCCGGCCGAGACCATCTGGGTAGGCGACGACGAATTTGCCCGATTCGGCCAATCCGTCCCAGCCGTAATCACTTTCGGCCTGCACCCCACTGCCGGAAAAGCCGTGCAACATCACCACCAGCGGAGCCGACGCCGGCATTCCAGTGGGCTGGTAGAGCCGATAGCTGCGATCGTATCCGGCGGCTCTGATGTGGTGGATGCTGATGCCGGCGACGAAACCCGACGGCAGCCTAGGCCCGAAGGAGCAACTCGCGACCAGGAGAACAACCCCGAACAGGGTTGCGAGTCGACCGAGCAGGCGCCTGCGCTCAGCCGTTGGCTTTTTCCTTCAGGAACGCGATGTCGTCTTTGCGGCCCTCGTCGGAGGTCTCGCAGATCACCGGCGCCCCCGCCGCTTTGACCGCGGCGATCAGCAACTCAGGATCGATCTGGCCGGTGCCCAAATTGGCGTGGCGGTCGCGGCCCGAGCCCGCCTCGTCCTTGGAATCGTTGCAGTGCACCAGATCGATGCGGCCGGTGATCGCCTTGATGCGATCCACCGCGTCGACCAGCGCCTCACCCGCCGCCCAGGTGTGGCAGGTATCCAGGCAGAAG
The DNA here is from genome assembly GCF_900157365.1 of Mycobacterium numidiamassiliense. Classification (GTDB taxonomy): domain Bacteria; phylum Actinomycetota; class Actinomycetes; order Mycobacteriales; family Mycobacteriaceae; genus Mycobacterium; species Mycobacterium numidiamassiliense. The sequence goes on from NZ_FUEZ01000003.1 coordinate 944,385, forward strand.
CCAATTCCGGTGTCGCCGATGACATCCCAGAGGCGGCCGATGATGTCGAAGCGGCGCGCCATGGCGTGGTCGCCGCCGGCGGTGTTTTCCAGGTAGACCGGAACGTGGGTCTCTAACTGGTCGAGCGCCTTGCGCCAGCGGCCGAAACCCTCGTCCAAATCGTTGTCGTCGGCGACGTGTCCCCCGTGCACGATGACCGCCGCGGCGCCGATGTCGGCGGCCGCATCGCAGGTCTGCTGCAGGATCTTGCGCGAGGGAATGCGCACCTTGTTGTTCGCCGACGCGACGTTGATCAGGTAGGGCGCGTGCACGTAGATCGGCAGCGCCGCGGCCTTCAGCACGGCGGCGTCCTCGCGCGGCTTGGGCGCCTTCCAGCTCTGTGGGTTACCGAGGAAAATCTGAACGACGTCAGCACCCTCGGCCTGCGCTGCGGCCAGCGGGTCCTGCGGACTGACATGTGAACCAATGAGCACGTCGCCAGTCTAGTGAGCGATCCCGACGGCAAGACGGCGCAACGAAAAAGCCCCGGGTGCGAAGCCCGGGGCTCTTTCGTCGTTGACTCGTGCTGATGGTCGCGACTCGCTTCGCCCGGCTACGCCGAGTTCGCGATCGCCACTACCGGTAGTCGCTGTAGCCGTAGTCGTCCAGCGGAACCGCGGCTCCGGTGGCCTGGCCGAAGTCCGGGCTGTAGTACTGATCCTCGTACGACGGGATCGTGTACGCAGCGGCCCGGGCCTCCTCGGTCGGCTGCACCTGGATGTTGCGGTACCGGTTGATACCGGTGCCGGCCGGGATCAGCTTTCCGATGATCACGTTCTCCTTCAGACCCTGCAGCTTGTCGCTGCGGCAGTTGATCGCCGCATCGGTCAGCACTCGCGTGGTCTCCTGGAACGACGCCGCACTCAGCCACGAGTCGGTGGCCAGCGACGCCTTCGTGATACCCATCAGCACCGGACGTCCGGCCGCGGGCTCGGCGCCCTCGGCCACCACCCGGCGGTTCTCCGCCTCGAACTCCGCACGGTCGATCAGCGACCCGGGCAGGAACTCCGTCGCGCCCGAGTCGATGATGGTGACGCGGCGCAGCATCTGCCGAACGATCACCTCGATGTGCTTGTCGTGGATCGACACACCCTGAGCGCGGTAGACCTCCTGGGTCTCCCGGACCAGGTGGATCTGCACCTGGCGGGGGCCCTGCACGCGCAGCACCTCGTGCGGGTCGGCCGAGCCTTCCATGAGCTGCTGGCCCACCTCGACGTGGTCGCCGTCGGACAGCACTCGCTCGGAACCGTCCTCGTGCTTGAACACCCGCAGCCGCTGCCGCTTGGAGAGCTTGTCGTAAACGACTTCCTCGCCGCCGTCGTCGGGGACGAGGGTGATCTTGTAGAAGCGCTCACCGTCCTCGAGCTGAACCCGCCCGGTGACGTCGGCGATCGGCGCCTTGCCTCGCGGCACCCGCGCCTCGAACAGCTCCTGCACACGGGGCAGACCGCCGGTGATGTCCTCACCGACACCACCCTGGTGGAAGGTACGCATGGTCAGCTGCGTGCCGGGCTCACCAATCGACTGGGCCGCAACGATACCGACGGCCTCGCCGATGTCGACCAGCTTGCCGGTGGCCATGGAGCGCCCGTAGCAGGTTGCGCAGACGCCGGTGCCGGTGGTGCACGTCAGCACCGAACGGACCTTGATCTGCGTAATGCCCGCTGCCAGTAGAGCTTCGATCGACGGGTCACCCAGGTCTTCACCACGCGCGACGACGACGTTGCCGGCCTCATCGACCGCGTCGGCACCCAGAGTCCGCGCGTACGCCGAGGTTTCGATGTACGGGTCGCGGATGAGCGTGCCGTCGGGCTGACGCTCGGCCAGCTCGACGAGGATGCCGCGCTCGGTCTCGCAGTCGTGCTCGCGGACGATGACGTCCTGGCTCACGTCCACCAGACGACGAGTCAGGTAACCCGAGTCGGCGGTGCGCAGCGCGGTGTCGGCCAAGCCCTTTCGAGCACCGTGGGTGTTGATGAAGTACTCCAGCACCGTCAGGCCCTCGCGGAACGACGACTTGATCGGGCGTGGGATGAACTCACCCTTGGGGTTTGTCACCAAGCCCTTCATGCCAGCGAGCGTTCGGGTCTGGGTGAAGTTACCCGTGGCACCGGACTCCACGATCGTGATGATCGGGTTGTCGCTCGGGTAGTGCTCCCGCAGTGCCTTACCGACCTCGTCGGTGGCTTCCTTCCAGATCTCCACCAGCGCCTCGTTGCGCTCCTCGTGGTTCAACGCACCACGCTGGAACTGCTTTTCGACCTTGTCGGCCCGGTCCTCGTAGAAGTCGAGAATCTCCTTCTTCCGCGGCGGAACCAGCACGTCGGCCATCGAGACCGTGACGCCGCTGCGGGTCGCCCAGTAGAAACCGGCGTCCTTGAGCTTGTCGACGGTCTGCGCGACCACGATCATCGGGTAGCGCTCAGCCAGGTCGTTGATGATGGCGGCCTGCACCTTCTTGTGCATCTGCTTGTTCACGAACGCGTAGCCCAGCGGCAGCAGCTCGTTGAACAACACCCGGCCCAGGGTCGTGTCGGCCAGCCATGCATCGCCGGGCTGCCAACCGTTCTGACCGAAGAGCTCGGCCTCGATCTCGGCGGGCGGACGCAGCTGCGTCAAGCGCACCTTGATCTTGGCCCGCACCGAGAGCGCACCACGGTCCGAGGCCATGATCGCCTCGGCCGGTGAGGAATACACGCCAATCTCGGGCTGATCGGTAGCAGCCGGCTGGTATTCGCCGTCGGCGCCGTCGACCTCGGTGGTCAGGTAGAACAGCCCGGTCACCATGTCCAGACGTGGCATGGCCAGCGGCCGGCCGGATGCCGGCGACAGGATGTTGTTGGAGGACAGCATCAGGATGCGGGCCTCGGCCTGCGCCTCGGCGCTCAGCGGCAGGTGCACCGCCATCTGGTCACCGTCGAAGTCGGCGTTGAACGCCTCACACACCAACGGGTGCAGCTGAATAGCCTTGCCTTCCACCAACATTGGCTCGAAGGCCTGGATACCCAGGCGGTGCAGGGTGGGGGCACGGTTCAGCAGAACCGGATGCTCGGCGATGACCTCTTCGAGCACGTCCCACACCTGCGGACGCTGACGCTCCACCATGCGCTTGGCGCTCTTGATGTTCTGCGCGTGGTTGAGGTCGACGAGCCGCTTCATCACGAAGGGCTTGAACAGCTCCAGCGCCATCAGCTTGGGCAAACCGCACTGGTGCAGCTTGAGCTGCGGACCGACCACGATGACCGAACGGCCCGAGTAGTCGACGCGCTTGCCGAGCAGGTTCTGACGGAACCGGCCCTGCTTACCCTTGAGCAGATCGCTCAGCGACTTCAGCGGACGGTTACCCGGTCCGGTGACGGGGCGACCGCGACGGCCGTTGTCGAACAGCGCGTCCACGGACTCCTGCAGCATCCGCTTCTCGTTGTTGACGATGATCTCGGGAGCACCGAGGTCGATCAGTCGCTTGAGACGGTTGTTGCGGTTGATCACGCGGCGGTACAGGTCGTTGAGGTCGCTGGTCGCGAAGCGGCCACCGTCGAGCTGCACCATCGGGCGCAGCTCCGGCGGGATCACCGGGACGGCGTCCAGCACCATGCCCATCGGCGAGTTGCCCGACTGCTGGAAGGCAGCCACCACCTTGAGCCGCTTGAGCGCACGAAGCTTCTTCTGCCCCTTGCCGTTTCGGATGACGTCACGCAGGATGTCGGCCTCGGCGTCGATGTCGAAGTTCTCGATCAGCTTCTGGATCGACTCCGCGCCCATGGCGCCGGTGAAGTACTCGCCGTAACGGTCGACGAGCTCGCGGTAAAGGTTCTCGTCGACGATCAGCTGCTTGGGAGCCAGCTTGGTGAAGTTGGTCCAGATCTCCTCCAGCCGGTCCAGCTCACGCTGGGCACGGTCGCGGAGCTGGCGCATCTCACGCTCGCCACCGTCGCGGACCTTGCGGCGCGCATCGGCTTTCGCACCCTCGGCCTCCAGCTCGGCCAGGTCGGCCTCCAGCTTCTGTGCCCGGGCTTCGAGCTCGGCGTCGCGCTGGTCCTCAACGGCCTTGCGCTCCACCACCATTTCGGCCTCGAGCGTCGAAAGCTCGTTGTGCCGCATCTCGGTGTCGACCGCGGTGATCACGTACGCGGCGAAGTAGATGATCTTCTCGAGATCCTTCGGCGCCAGGTCCAGCAGGTAGCCCAACCGGCTCGGCACACCCTTGAAGTACCAGATGTGCGTGACCGGTGCGGCCAACTCGATGTGGCCCATCCGCTCACGACGCACCTTGGCGCGAGTCACCTCGACGCCACAGCGCTCACAGATGATGCCCTTGAAGCGCACCCGCTTGTACTTGCCGCAGTAGCACTCCCAGTCGCGAGTCGGTCCGAAGATCTTCTCGCAGAACAGGCCGTCTTTCTCCGGCTTCAGCGTGCGGTAGTTGATCGTCTCCGGCTTCTTGACTTCGCCGTAAGACCATTGCCTGATGTCCTCCGCAGTGGCCAGGCCGATACGGAGTTCATCGAAGAAGTTGACGTCGAGCACGTAACTCCCTTTCCCCTTGCGGGTTTAGATACTGAGAAAAACGTTGGTTAGGCCAGATCCTCAACGGACGCAGATTCGTTGCGGGACAAGTTGATTCCCAGGTTCGCTGCCGCGCGCTCCAGGTCCTCGTCCTCGCCCTCGCGCAGCTCGATCGCCGCGCCATCGGACGACAGCACCTCAACGTTGAGGCACAGCGACTGCAGCTCCTTGAGCAACACCTTGAACGACTCGGGGATACCCGGCTCCGGGATGTTCTCGCCCTTGACGATCGCTTCGTAGACCTTGACCCGACCGACGGTGTCGTCGGACTTGATGGTCAACAACTCCTGCAGCGTGTACGCGGCGCCGTAGGCCTGCATGGCCCAGCACTCCATCTCACCGAACCGCTGACCACCGAACTGCGCCTTACCACCCAGCGGCTGCTGGGTGATCATCGAGTACGGACCGGTGGAGCGGGCGTGGATCTTGTCGTCCACCAGGTGGTGCAGCTTCATGATGTACATGTAGCCAACGGTCACCGGGTACGGGAACGGCTCACCGCTGCGCCCGTCGAAGAGCACCGCCTTGCCGTCGCCGTTGACCATCACGTCGCCGTCGCGGTTGGGCAGCGTGCAAGACAGCAGACCCTGCAGCTCCTCTTCCTTGGCGCCGTCGAACACCGGGGTCGACACGGTCTGGTTGCCCTCGGCGTGCAGCAGTTCCTCGGGGAGGTTGACCGCCCAGTCCGGCCTGCCGTCCGCCACGTCGATCTTCCATCCGGCCTTGGCCACCCACCCGAGGTGGGTCTCCAGGATCTGGCCGATGTTCATCCGTCGCGGCACACCGTGGGTGTTCAGGATGATGTCGACGGGGGTGCCGTCCGGCATGAACGGCATGTCCTCGACGGCCAGGATCTTGCCGATGACGCCCTTGTTGCCGTGGCGACCGGCCAGCTTGTCCCCGTCGGAGATCTTCCGCTTCTGGGCCACGTAGACGCGGACCAGCTCGTTGACACCGGCAGGCAATTCGTCGTCGTCCTCGCGGGAGAACACCCGAATACCGATCACCTTGCCGGACTCACCGTGCGGCACCTTCAGCGACGTGTCGCGGACCTCGCGGGCCTTCTCACCGAAGATCGCGCGCAGCAGCCGCTCCTCGGGCGTCAGCTCGGTCTCACCCTTAGGGGTGACCTTGCCGACCAGGATGTCGCCGTCACGCACCTCGGCACCGATACGCACGATGCCACGCTCGTCCAAGTCGGCGAGCACCTCGTCGGAGACGTTCGGGATGTCCCGGGTGATCTCCTCGGCGCCCAGCTTGGTGTCGCGGGCATCGATCTCGTGCTCCTCGATGTGGATCGAGGTGAGCACGTCCTCTTCAACCAGGCGGTTGGACAGGATGATCGCGTCCTCGTAGTTGTGGCCCTCCCACGGCATGACCGCGACGAGCAGGTTCTTGCCCAGCGCCATCTCACCGTTTTCGGTACACGGACCGTCCGCGATCACCTGGCCGGCCTCGACCCGGTCTCCCGCGTCGACGATCGGCGACTGGTTGGCGCAGGTGCCGTGGTTGGAACGGGCGAACTTACGCATCCGGTAGGTGTGCCGGCTGCCGTCGTCGGCCATCACGGTGATGTAGTCGGCGGAGACCTCCTCGATCACCCCGGCCTTGTCGGCGACCACGACGTCGCCGGCGTCGATCGCCGCGCGCAGCTCCATACCGGTACCCACCAGCGGTGCCTCGCTGCGCACCAGCGGAACCGCCTGGCGCTGCATGTTGGCACCCATCAGGGCACGGTTGGCGTCGTCGTGCTCGAGGAACGGGATCATGGCGGTGGCCACCGACACCATCTGGCGCGGCGACACGTCCATGTAGTCCACCTCGGACGAGGCCACGTACTCGACCTCGCCCTGCTTCCGGCGGACCAGAACACGCGGCTCGAGGAACTGGCCGTTGTCGTCGATCGGCGAGTTGGCCTGCGCCACGACGTGGCGGTCCTCCTCGTCGGCGGTCAGGTACTGGATCTCGTCGCTGACCACACCGTCGTTCACCTTGCGGTACGGCGTCTCGATGAACCCGAACGGGTTCACCCGCGCGTACACCGACAGCGAGCCGATCAGACCGATGTTCGGACCTTCCGGGGTCTCGATCGGGCACATGCGGCCATAGTGCGACGGGTGCACGTCACGGACCTCCAGCCCGGCGCGTTCACGCGACAGACCACCCGGGCCCAGCGCCGACAGGCGACGCTTGTGGGTCAGACCCGACAGCGGGTTGTTCTGGTCCATGAACTGCGACAGCTGGCTGGTGCCGAAGAACTCCTTGATCGCGGCGACCACCGGGCGGATGTTGATCAGCGTCTGCGGCGTGATGGCCTCGACGTCCTGGGTGGTCATCCGCTCGCGGACCACGCGCTCCATCCGGGACATACCGACCCGGATCTGGTTCTGGATCAGCTCGCCCACGGTGCGCAACCGGCGGTTACCGAAGTGATCGATGTCGTCGGTTTCCACCGGGACCTCGACGCCCCCGGGCACCGTCATCAAAGTCTGGCCCTCGTGCAGGCGAACCAGGTACTCGATGGTGGCGACGACGTCCTCTTCGGTCAGCGTCGACGACGTGATCGGCTGGCCGACGTTCAGCCCGAGCTTCTTGTTGACCTTGTAGCGGCCCACCCGGGCCAGGTCGTAGCGCTTCTCCTTGAAGAACAGGTTCTCCAGCAGGGTCTGCGCGGACTCCTTGGTCGGCGGCTCGCCCGGACGCAGTTTGCGGTAGATGTCCAGCAGCGCCTCGTCGGTGCCTGCGGTGTTGTCCTTCTCCAGGGTCGACATCATGATCTCGGAGAAACCGAACCGCTCGCTGATCTGCTCGTTGGTCCAGCCCAGCGCCTTGAGCAGCACGGTGACCGGCTGACGACGCTTGCGGTCGATGCGCACACCGACGGTGTCGCGCTTGTCGACGTCGAACTCCAGCCACGCGCCGCGGCTCGGGATGACCTTGACGCTGTGCAGCAGCTTCTCGGTGGACTTGTCGATGCTCTCGTCGAAGTACACACCCGGCGAGCGGACCAGCTGGCTGACCACCACACGCTCGGTCCCGTTGATGATGAAGGTGCCCTTCTCGGTCATCATCGGGAAGTCACCCATGAACACCGTCTGGCTCTTGATCTCACCGGTGTTGTTGTTGATGAACTCGGCCGTGACGAACAGCGGGGCCGCGTACGTCATGTCCTTGTCTTTGCACTCGTCGACCGGTGCCTTGACTTCGTCGAAACGGGGATCAGAGAAAGACAGCGACATCGACCCAGAGAAGTCCTCGATCGGCGACAGCTCGTAGAGCACCTCTTCGAGTCCGCCCACCGGGTTGACGTCTCCGCGCCCGGCCGCGATCTCGCGCCACCGAGGCGAGCCGATCAACCACTCAAAGGAGTCGGTCTGCACGTCAAGAAGCCCCGGAACCTCGAGCGGTTCGCGAAGCTTGGCAAAAGAAACTCGGTTAGGTGCTCCGGGTACGGAATTGTCGGTGGAACTCTTTGCGTCCGTCTTGCTCTGGCGGAAATCTGCCAAGATGCGTCCTTCCAGCACCTCGTGCGACTCACGAGTACCGGGGCCACCGGGCCTGTTCGCCGCGAATTGTGTCGGTCAAGCTGGCGAACGATCTGTCCGGATCTCACGCGCGCAACTAAATAGCTGAGCCACGATAGGGGGCTCAGGCTAAGACCACAGTGTCAGTGGCGGGTGAGGTGGGCAGGAAGTAGCCAGCGCAACGTCCAACAATAGCGCAGGCGCGCGCATTCCTCAACTACCCACAATTACCTGCCCAGAAAGTTCGGCGCTGGCTGGCATCTCGACTTTCGGGCGGGTACATGCTGCCCAACAGATTGACCCGTTTACGCCCCTGTCGTCAAGAGGAACGGCGGCGAGTTACGCCAAGTTATCGTGAAATTCTCGGGCCATGGCTTGTAATCGCGCAGCGGAAAACCATCCCGGAAGGTGTGCCGGGATGGTTTGGGAGTGCCGGGGTGCTTGGTCGGCTAGGCGCCGTGCGACCGGAGCTTGTGGGTGCCCTCGAGGTCGTCGAGGATCGCAGCCTGGGCATCTTTGGGCAGCGTGTGCAGCATCTCGCGCACCCGGGCCTGACGCCGAGCCACCGCCTTGCGCTCCGGCATGCCGGGTGTCGCGACGATCTGCGGCGGCACGCCCTCGACTTCCTCGGTGCCACCGGAGTGATGGCCCGCGTCGACCATGGCCTGCTCTTCGGCCATCGTCGTCTCGTCCTTCTCCTCGGACATGCCGATGGGGCCGATGCGGCGGCCGTTCAGGAACTGCCTGACCACCGGCTCGTCGCTGGTCAGCAGCACCTCGCGGGGACCGAACATCACCAGGTGCTTGCGGAACAACATGCCGATGTTGTCGGGCACGGTGCGGGCAACGCTGATGTTGTGCGTCACGATCAGGATGGTCGCGTCGATCTGGGCGTTGATATCCAGGATCAGCTGGCTCAGGTAGGCGGTACGGACCGGGTCCAGACCCGAGTCGGGCTCGTCGCAGAGAATGATTTGCGGGTCGAGGACCAGGGCACGCGCCAGGCCGGCGCGCTTGCGCATACCACCGGAGATCTCACCGGGGAACTTCTTCTCGTCGCCGCCCAGGCCGACCAGGCTCAGCTTCTCCATGACGATGTCACGGATCTCGCCTTCCTTCTTCTTGGTGTGCTCACGCAGCGGGAACGCGGTGTTGTCGTAGAGGTTCATCGAGCCGAACAGCGCGCCGTCCTGGAACAGCACCCCGAACAACGTGCGGATCTCGTACAGCTCCTTGGCCGAGCACTCGAGGATGTCGGTACCGTCGATGAGGATCGAACCGCGTTCCGGCCGCAGCAGACCGATCAGGGACTTCAGGAACACCGACTTACCGGTACCCGACGGGCCCAGCAAAACGCTGACCTCCCCGGCCGGGATATCCAGGGTCACGTCTTCCCAAATCCTCGAGGATCCGAAGGACTTCGTTAGGCCGTTGACCTCAATAGCGACGCCCATGGGAGATCCTTCCATCCACGCTTATGCCTGCTACCTGCCCCTTTGTGTGGCATGAGTCACTGTAGCGCACGCCCGGGACCGCGCATCATGGTTGCACAGCACCGGCGCCAAAATTTCGCTGACCTGAGACCCACCCCTGAGAGCAGGGTAATCACGCCGGGGCGCCGACGAAACCGGAGTCAGACGGTCGGAGCCCAGTTGCCGTGAAAGCCCATCGGGACGCGCTGGGGTAGATGCACCGTCGCCATCGACTCGAGGGTCTGCGCGTCGAGCAACACCAATTGGCCTTCGTCGCGGCCGCGGTGATAGCCGTAGCCCATCAACACGCCGTCGTCCTCGGCCGCGGTTCCCTCCCCGCGCGGCGGGTTCGGCACGAAGCACATCTCGCCGAGTAAAAGGTCGGGATCAAGTGCGGCGACCTCGCTGGATCCCGTCGCATAGTCGTGCTTGTACAGCGCCGACGACGCGTTCGTTCCCCCTGCGGCGTGAAACCCGCCACCGATGCCGACCGTGTAGCCGAACCGGTGCTGAGCACCCGTGAGGCTTTCGTTGATTCGGGGGAACTCCTGCGACCTATCGTCGCGGCATTCGGTCTGCACGGCGCCGGTCGCCAGATTGATGGTCCACCGGTCGAGTACCGGCATCGTGTCTCCCGGCCCGCGCCGGTCGCGGTCGAACATCCGCGAGTAACGGACCACGTCGAGCACCAGGATCTCCGCTCCGTCGCGCATCTCCGAATAGGCGTTGAGCGGGTGATAGACGTAGCACGGCTCGATGTCGAACCAGCGGACGTCTCGGTTGCCCCCTTCGCGGGGCATCACCCCGATGCGCGCCGGGTAGTCAGGATTCCACGCGTACGGCAGGCCGACCGCGCGCCGCGTGTCGCGGCTGAGCATCGCCGCGACCGGGCTGGGCATCCGGACCCGCCCGATGACCGACTCCACGACCAGCCGGGCCGGTAGCCGCATCCAGCGTGGCACCGACGCCGGCATCACCTGCACCGGGTCGAAGGTCACCGGCAGGTCGTAGATCACGACATATTTATCGGTCAGCGAGAAGTCGTGCATCATCGGCGATCCGCTCACGCTGATGTCGACCGTGCGGCGGGCGCGGCCGTTGGCGTCGATCACCGAGTACTGCACGGTGCGTCCGCGCGCGAAAGAATAGGACACCGCATGCAGTTCGCCGGTGCGCGGATCACGGTGCGGATGCGCGGTGTAGCCGCCGGCCAGGGTGCCGTCGAAGTCGCAGGTGCCGACGGTGTCCAGCTCGTCGGTGAGTTCGTAGTTGGCGACCCCGCCTTCGACAAGTGCCAGGGTTCGCCCGGCGTGCGACAACACATTGGTGTTGGCGCCCATGCCGAGCATGCCCGCCCGTGGGTCGACCCGTCCGGGCGCAGGCTCGCCCAGGGTGGCGCTCACCGCGGGGCCGCGGACCCAGCGGTTGCGGTACCAGCGGGCCTGTCCGTCGCGCAGCGCTATCCCGTGCACCATGCCGTCGCCGGTGAACCAGTGGTAAGTGGCCGGATCGACCTCCGCGGCCGGGTTGGGCCCGTTGCGCAGATAGCGCCCGTCGAGATGCTCGGGCAGGTGGCCGGTGACCTCGAGGTCGGTCGCGGTGACTTCGTCGCGCACCGGGGCAAGGAAGCCCTCAAGGTACGGATTCCGGGATGTGACGGATTCGGTAGTCGTCATGGCTGAACTCCTATAACATTGTTATTTCAGCGTTATCGGAACGGTACGCCCCTAATGAGAAGATGGCAAGGATGACTTCGGAGACACAGCCCGCCGTTCGCGGCGTTCGCGACGAGATGCTGCGCGCGGCCGTCGCCCTGCTGGACGAGCACGGGCCCGATGCGCTGCAGACCAGGAAGGTTGCCGGCGCCGCGGGCACCTCGACGATGGCCCTGTACACACACTTCGGCGGGATGCAGGGCCTCATCGCCGAGGTGGCCGAGGAGGGCTTACGGCAGATCGACGCGGCGCAGAGCGTGCCGCAGACCGACGACCCGGTCGCCGACCTGATCACCATCGGTAGGGCCTACCGCCGCTATGCCACCCAGCGGCCCCACATGTATCGCCTGATGTTCGGCAGCACGAGTGCGCACGGCATCAACGCACCAGCCGGCAATGTGCTGCCGCTGACGGTTGCCGAGATCGAGCACCACCACCCCAGCTTCGCGCACGTGGTGCGCGCGGTACACCGGTGCATGCTGGCCGGCCGGATCACCGCCGGCGCTGCGGGCGACGATGCGTCCGTCGTCGCCACCGCTGCCCAGATCTGGGCGTTGATACACGGCTTCGTGATGCTCGAGCTGGCCGGATATTACGGGGGCGACGGCGCGGCCGTCGCGTCGGTGTTCGAATCGCTGAACTCGAATCTGCTTGTTGCCCTCGGCGATTCACCCGAGCGAGTGGCGCAGTCGGCGCGCTCGGCGGCACCCGCGGGCCGAGCGCACGAAACCCCCGGGACCTGACATCCCGGGGGTTTGCGCGAGTCGAACTACTTGACGGTGACCGTGGCGCCAGCGGCCTCGAGCTTGCCCTTGGCCTCCTCGGCGGCTTCCTTGGCGACCTTCTCGAGCAGCGGCTTGGGGGCGCCGTCGACCAGGTCCTTGGCCTCCTTGAGGCCCAGGCCGGAAACGATCTCGCGGACGACCTTGATGACGCCGATCTTCTTTTCGCCGGCGGCCTCGAGGATGACGTCGAACTCCGACTGCTCCTCGGCGGCCTCGGCGGGAGCGCCACCGGCGGCGGGGCCGGCTGCGGCGACCGCGACCGGGGCGGCGGCGGTGACCTCGAAGGTCTCCTCGAACTTCTTGACGAAGTCGGAGAGCTCCAGCAGGGTCAGCTCCTTGAATGCGTCAAGCAGCTCGTCGGTAGAGATTTTTGCCATGGTGTGGGTCCTTCCTGGTTTTCCCTGGTTTGTGGGTTGGTTTTATTCGGCTTCGGGTGTGGTCTCGGCGGGTGTTTCCGAAGCTGGTTCTGCGGCCACCTCCGGGGCGGCCTCTGCGGCGGGCGCCGCCTCCGGGGCCGCTTCCGCAGCCGGTGCCGGCTCTGCGGGAGCTTCGTTGGCCCGCTTCTCCTGCAGTGCGGCGACGAGCCTGGCCACCTGCGAGGCCGGCGCATTGAACAGGCCGGCCGCCTTCGAGAGGTTGGCCTTCATCGCACCGGCCAGCTTGGCCAGCAACACCTCGCGAGACTCCAGGTCGGCGATCCGCTCGACTTCGGCGACCGTCAACAACCGGCCGTCCATGTAGCCACCCTTGATGACCAGCGCCTGATGCTCCTTGGCGAAGGTCTTGATGGTCTTGGCGGCGTCGACCGGCTCACCGCTGACGAACGCAATGGCCGTCGGGCCGGCGAACAGCCCGTCGAGCCCCTGCACCCCGGCTTCGGATGCGGCACGCTTGATCAGCGTGTTCTTGGCCACCGTGTAGGTGGCCGACCCCGCCAGAGACCGTCGCAGCTCGGCCAGGTTGGCGACCGTCAACCCGCGGTATTCGGTGATCAGGGTCGCGGTCGAGCCGGTGAACTGCTCTGCGATGTCTGCAACGGCGGTGGCCTTGTCAGCCTTGGCCATGCATACCTCCTCGGTGGAAAGTGGCGTCTGTGATCACCGAGAAACGACGAACGCCCCGGCGCAGGAATCGGCCGGGGCGTTGAAATACGCCGGCGCACGCCGGCGGTGATGCCTCGTCCTCCTGCGTGGGCCGCCGGGATGTTCCCGGACCTTCAACCGATTTCTCGGTGACCGACGGTCTTCGGTGGATCGCCAACAAGAATAGCGTGGCCGGGACAATCAGCCAAAACAGCTCACGGACCAGCGACGGTGGCCACGGTCACCAGGCCGAATACCATCGTGGCGCTCTGCGTGCACTATCGATCACATGCAGCGCAAGGGGATCGGCGCTGCCGGCTAGAGTCCCGCGAGCCTAGCGGCCCCGACCAGACCGGCGTCGCCGCCCAGCTCGGCCGGGACGACACGCAGGCCGGCCAGAAAATCCAGTCGGGCATAGTCGGCCAACGCGGCGCGCACCGGATCGAAGAGCAGGCGACCGGATTTGGCGACGCCTCCCCCGATCACGACGAGGTCCAGGTCGCATACCGCTGCCACCGAGGCGATCATCGCCGCGAGCGCGGTGGCGCCCCGGTGGAACGCCCGCACGGCTATCGCATTGCCGGTCGCCGCCGCGTCGGCCAGCTCGCGAGCGCCGGCACCGGGCGGCGCGGACCAGCCGTTGGCCCGGGCCCAGCGCACCAGCCACGGCCCGGCCGCGACGGTTTCGACGCAACCGCGGCCACCGCATGAGCACGGCTCGCCGTTTTGTTCGACCACCACATGACCGACGTGGCCGGCGTTGCCGGTGCGCCCGGCATAGGGCGCACCGTTGAGTACCAATCCGCCACCGACGCCGGTGGAGACGACCATGCCCAGGAGAAAGCCCGCACCGCGTCCGGCACCGTGCCAGTGTTCGCCCATGGTCATACACACACCGTCGCCGCCCAGCCGCACTGGCACGCCGGGCACCGTGGCCGCGACCCTGTCCCGCAGCGGAAACCCGCGCCAGCTCGCGATGTTGATCGGGCTGACGTTTCCGCTGTTCAAGTCGATGGGGCCGGAACAAGCGATGCCCACTGCACGGACGGCGCCGTCGGCTGCCCGTAACTCGTCGGCGATCATCGAGGCGACGGCTACCCATACCAGTTCAGCGGAGGCGCCGGCCGGGGTGGGGCAGGTGGCGGTGTGCACGAGAACGCCTTCGGCGTCGGCCAGACCGGCGGCGACCTTGGTGCCGCCGATGTCCAGGCAGAGGGTGAACATAGCGATCAGTGCCGATGGATGTTGTCGGGCTGGCGCGGATCGCCGGGATGTTCGTAGCCGGGGGCGAGCTCGACCAGCGCGGCCCGGCGCGCGTCCAGCCACACCCGGAAGGCGCGGCGCCGCGCAGCGCCGCGCAGGTGCTCGGCGATCAGCGACCGCACCTCCGTCAGCGGCGGGCTGGTGAGCGACGGCACGCGCCATCCGTCCCGGCCGCCGAGCGCGGCGGCGAAGCGCAGCGGGTTGCGGACGTGGTAATCGGCGACCTCGCCGTCGGTGACCTCGACCGCGGCGGTGACGTCGGCGAACAGCGCGCGCGCCCGCGGGTCGGCCAGGGCGGCGGCGGCCACGCTGCCGATCTCCAGCCGGGCCGTCAGATCGGGCAGCACCTCGGCCTCGGCCGGTGCACCCCGCGCGGTGAGACCACGTGCGGCCACCTCGGCCGCCACCACTCGTTCCGTCACGATCAATTGCGTGAGCCAGCGCCGCAACTGACGGCCCTCGCTGGTGCCGCTGGCCGGCAGTGCGGCCGCGCGGGCACCACCGCGCAATCGCGCTTCGGCCGAATCGACTTCATCGACCGAAATCGGGAGACCGGCGACGGTAGCGACCAGTTGCACGCTCATCTCACCCTCACTTTCACCGCCGATGAGTACAGCAGTCGGCCGGCACAGCCGACCCGGACCAGGGCCCACCACTGTCCCGGCTCCACCCACGCCGGTGGCGTGACGTCGAAGCCGAGCTCCACGGTGCCGCCCGCGGGCAGCACCGCGCCGAGCGCGGCCGGGCCGATCCACTCCCAGGTGCCCCAGGGGCTGATCAGATGCGCCTCCAGCGACAGGTCCGCCCGGGCATGCGTGCCAACCGTGACGGTAAGTCGCGACGAGTCGCCGGGCGCCAGCTCGACGTCGGACGGCTCGTCGACGAGGTAGACCAGCTCAGCTTGGTCCTCGTTCGGGTCGGGCCGGCCGACCTCCACGATGCACACGTCCTCGACGGCCTGACGCCAGGCGGCCGGGGCGGTCTCCCCGGTGACGCGCAGCTGCGCGCGGACCGGATACAGCCCGGGTTGGGTGTGTGCAGGAACCACGAGAACGACGTCGGCCTCCTGATGCGCGCCGCCGCCGAGTGTGAACGGCAGCTCGGCGGGGGTGGCCCGCCAGCCGTCGGGACAGCGCACCGTCACGGTGCCCGACAGCGCGGCATCGGTGCAATCGCTGGCCGCGGTGAGACGCACCACCACCTCGCGGCCCGGCTCGGCGCTCAGCGCCGTCGGGTGCAGGTGCGCGACGACCGGCAGCCCACCCAACGGCGCCGGGCCGCGGTTGTGCAGCCAGTACCGCGCGTAGAGCGGCTGGGCGATCTCGGCGTCGGGGCCCAGCGCGTCGGCCCGGTCGATGAGCCGGGGAATCTCGAGCCGGGCCAGCACGGTGGCCACCTGGTAGCCGTGCAGATCGACCGACCGTTTGCGCGCCCGCGACCCCGCCAAGGGGCGTTCCAGCAGATCGGCCGGCCGTACCGCCCGCAGCGTGCCGAGCTCAGAGTCGATCGCGACGCGGGCGCTGGACCCGGTCGTCTCCACCAGTCGCAGCGTGACCGCGCGGGCATCGACCGGCTGGGCCCTCCCGGACGTCAGCGGGTTTCCGGTCGCCTTGAGCGCACCCAGCGACACCGCGTCGGCGGGGTTTATCTGCAGCAGTGAGCCCGATGACGGCAGCCGGCCCTCCGCTGGTCGCAGGCACACGGCCAGCAGGGGATGCGCGAATTGCGCACTGCGGGTTGGGATCTCGGCCTGTCGCCAGTCGCCGTCGGCGCAAGTGAGCGCGTAGTCGAAATGGTGTGTCCAGTGCTGGAGTTGGAAGTTGGAGCCGTCGGGCGCGGTGCGGCGTGGCTCGTCGATCCAGACGCCGGACGGCCAGCCGGTGCAGGACCGCATCAACGCGGTGTGCAGGGTGCCCTCGGAGTCGACGGCGAAGCTGGGTACCCCGCGGTTGAGCAGCGCGACGGTTCGGGCCTCGAAGTGTTCGACACCCGCCGGGGCCCGCCGGATGTCTTGGCCGACGACGATCTCCGCATCGTCGAGATCGTCTGCCAGCGAGTCGATCTCGGCCCGCAGGCCCTTCTCGTCGGCGGCGTCGATCACCAGCACCGGCAGCGTCCGTGGTGCGCGCAGGTCGGCGTCGGGCACCCACGCTTGGGCCAGCGACGTCGCCGCCGGCACCCACAGCCTGGCCCGGCCACCTTCGGCCAGCTGCCGGTCGAGCTCTTCGGCGTACACCGGATCAGCCTCGGCGAGAACCGCTTTGGCGAAGGCGTTGCGGCCGGGCCCGCCCAGCACGATCCGCACATCGGGCAGGTTGGAGTCGACGGCCAGGTGGCCGTAGCGCGGCTTGTCGGCGCCGCTGCAGGTGGCGGTGACGCCGGCGCGAACCAGCGCGACCATCAAATCGCGCGCCAAAGATCCGGACACCGACTCGGCGGGCGTGACCACCTCGGCCACCGACAGCGCCCGCACCGCGGTGCCGCCGACGCGCACCCGGGCCGTCGACGACAAGCCGAACCAGCCGTAGGCCGGGTTATCCAGCGTCCACGGGTGCTCGGCGGTGTCCACCGAACGCGGCCCGTCGTGCAATAACGCGAACCCACGCCCGACGACCGCGTCGCCCACCTCGCTGACCGGCATGGCACCCGGCACCGGGCACGGCCAGCGCAGTCGCACCAACCGGTCCTCGCCGGTGAACTCGTCGATCGTGGTTCGGCACTCCACCCGCGCCACGTCGCGCCACAGGGTCAGCGTCTGGGTGTAGCGCAGCAGCGTGCCGATCCGGCCGTGCACCACCAGCCGTTGGCCGAGCGGGCCGAGGTAGGCCTGCACCCGCGCGGCTGATTCCGACGAGCCGACCACCGGCCCCTTGGGCAGCAGATGCCACGGCCCCTCGCTTTGCTTGGGATGCGACGGATACTCCTCGTAGACCGCGAGCTCGTTGCCGACCCGCCCGTCGGCGATCAGCTGGCGACCGTCCTGGACCAGGGAAACGACTCCCCCGCCGCGAGCCGGATCGACCTGCAGCCGGTAGTGCTCGTTGGCGATCTCGCGCCCCTGCACCGGCGTCCACCCGGCCGCGTCATCAGCCGGCACCAGCCGATACGCCCGCCAGCCCAGCGACGGCACATCGGCGGCCAGCCAGCTGACCGACCGGCCGTCGTGCTCGACGTGGGCCGGCTGCTCGGCGCCGTCGGCGTCCAATACCCGAACCCCGCCGGGCCGCGCCTCGTCGAGCCGGGCCGTGACGATGTCGGTGCGCTGCCGGGCCAGCGGGTTCCACACGATCACGTCACCGGCGTGACTGTCCACGACGCTGGACAGCAGTGCCAAGGAGTTGTCGCGCACCTCGCGGCCCAGCTCCCATGCGTCGCGCCAGCCCGTCAGCAGGTCGAGGTACACCTGGTCGGATTCCGATCCGGTGATGGCGTCGTGGTGGGCGCCGTAGGCCAGTTGCACCCACGCCTTGGCCAGGGCGGCCTGCGGGTAGTCGACGCCGCCGATCAGACCGGCGAACACCGCGAAGCGTTCGGCCTCCAGGACGGCGTTTTCGGCTGCCCGGTTGGCCTGCTTGGTGTCGATGTAGGACACGTCCTTGCCGGTGTAGATCGGATTCATGTCGCGGGTCTGGGGCGATGGCATCTCCGAGCGCTCGTCGAGCTCGGCGCGTACCGCTGCGAAGAACTCGCGCGGCAGTGCACACACGAACCGCGGCCAGGTGTAGCGCTTGGCCCAGTCGCGGTGGATCGCGGTGACCCACTTGTTCGGCGGGGTGTAGTCGGTACCGACCGGGAGCAGCACGTTGCGGGTCAGCGCGACCCTCTTGAGCTGGTCGAACAACAGATAGGTGGCATCTTCCGCCTCGGACAGCGAGGTCGAGGAATCCATCGGCCAGCCCGCCCCGTAGTGCGCCGGCATGTAGTGCGTGAGCAGGCCGCGCCCGGACGGGGCGATCCATTCGAACTCGCTGCAGAACTGCATTCCGGTCATACCGACGTCGCTGTGCGTGGGGCCCCACTGGTGGTGCGGTCCGCGGGCCCACGAGCTCGATGTCAGGCCGGCATCGGCGACCAGGCCGGGAAACTGTGGGTCGTGGCCGAAGACGTCGAGCTGCCATGCGGTCGCCGGATCTGCGCCCAGTACGTCGCGCTGAAAACCGATGCCGTGCATCAGGTTTCGGATGGTGGTCTCCGGACCGGTCAGGTTCGTGTTGGGCTCGTTGTAGGTCCCGCCCATGATCTCGACCCGGCCTTCGGCGATGAACCGGCGAAGATCGGCGCGGTCCTCGGGGCGGGTATCCCAGTACGGCTTCAGGTAGTCCACTTCGGCCAGCACGAACTTGTACTCGGGCTCGCGGCGCGCCATTTCCAGATGCGCGTGCACCAATTCGAAGGCGTTGGTCTGCCGCGCCGCTCCCGGCGGGTCTGCGGTCCACTCGCTGGTGTAGGCGCCCTGCGTGTTCCACCACACCGGGTCGTAGTGAAAGTGGCTGACCATGAACATCGTCCATCCGGGCTCGGCCACCGTGAAGGTAAACGCCATGCTGTCGCCGCCGGCGTGCACCCGGGCGGCCCGGCGCTGACCGACCACCGGTTGGTCCACCGTGACCGCGATCTCGACGGCCTGGCCGCCGGGGTCAACGACTGCCTCGGCGGCCAGGCCGTCACCGTCGATCCGAACCGCCGCGCGCTTGGTGACACCGGTGACGGCGACCCGGGCCAGCTGCAGTGGCGCCTGCGGCGGCCCGACGAACAGCTCCGTCGACTCCGCCGAAATCAGCTGCATGCCCGCACCTTACGGCGCGCACGTCTGCCGTGGAGGTTATGGAGAGTTGTCGGACAACGGATCTAGGATTCTGCCCATGCCCGCCCTCGCCCCGCCCGTAGCCGACGAACGCAGCGCCCTGCGCGAGTACCTGGCCTACCACCAAAGCGCCTACTTCGCCGTGGCCTACGGCCTCACCGACGAGCAAGCCCGGTCCACGCCGGCGGCCAGCGCGCTGTCGATCGGCGGGCTGGTCAAGCACGTCACCGGGATGCAGCGCAGCTGGATGGGCCGGGTGGCCGCCGCCCCAGAACTACCGCCCAAGGACCCGCGGCCGTTCGACGAGATCGCCAAAGACTTCGGGGACCAGCATGTGATGCGGCCCGACGAGACGCTGGACGGGCTGCTACGGGCGTACGAGGAGGAAAACGCCAAGTCACTGCGGCTGGTGGAGACGGCCGACCTGGACACCCAGGTGCCGGTGCCCCAGGACATCCCCTGGTTTCCCAAGAATCAGAAGGCATGGTCGGTGCGCTGGGTGATCCTGCACGTGATCAACGAGCTGGCCAGGCACGCCGGGCACGCCGACATCATCCGGGAAACCATCGACGGTGCCACCATGTACGAGCTGCTCGCCGGGCTGGAGGGCTGGCAGGTCGAGGGCTGGGTGACGCCTTGGAAAAAGGGCGGGCAGAAGGGCGCCGGCGGGTAGCGGCGGGGCCCGCCACCTGCGATTGGGCTCACACGAATTGGGACTTGACACCTGGGGTTTGGCAGACTGCTGGGATGAGTCCTACCGAACACCGCGAGGTGGCCAGGCTTGACCGGGTGCCCCTGCCGGTCGAAGCGGCCCGCATGGCCGTCACCGGTTGGCAGGTAACCCGCACTGCCGGTCGCGTCATCGCCGGACTGACGGGCAAGGGTCCGCTTCAGCAAAAGGTCATCAAGCAGCTACCGCAAACCTTCGCCGACCTGGGGCCGACTTACGTCAAGTTCGGACAAATCATCGCGTCCAGCCCCGGAGCGTTCGGCGAGTCGCTGTCCCGGGAATTCCGCGGCCTGCTCGACCGGGTGCCGCCCGCCAACACCCAAGAGGTGCACAAGCTTGTCGAACAGGAGCTCGGGGCGCAGCCGTCGGAATTGTTCGCGACCTTCGAAGAAGAACCGTTCGCCTCGGCGTCCATCGCTCAGGTGCACTACGCGACCCTGAAAACCGGCGAGGACGTCGTCGTCAAGATCCAGCGCCCGGGCATTCGCCGCCGGGTCGCCGCCGACCTGCAGATCCTGAAGCGTTTCGCCCAGGCTGTCGAACTGGCCAAGCTGGGACGCCGGCTCTCGGCACAAGACGTCGTCGCCGACTTCTCCGACAACCTGGCCGAAGAGCTGAACTTCCGGCTCGAGGCGCAGTCGATGGAGGCGTGGGTTTCGCACCTGCATGTGTCGCCGCTGGGCAAGAACATCAGGGTGCCGCAGGTTTACTGGGATTTCACCAGCGACCGGGTGCTGACGATGGAGCGGGTGCACGGCATCCGCATCGACGACGCCGCCGCCATCCGCAAGGCCGGGTTCGACGGCACCGAGCTGGTCAAGGCGCTGCTGTTCTCGCTTTTCGAGGGCGGGCTGCGGCACGGGCTGTTCCACGGCGACCTGCACGCCGGGAACCTCTACGTCGACGAGGCCGGCCGCATCGTGTTCTTCGACTTCGGGATCATGGGCCGCATCGATCCCCGCACCCGCTGGCTGCTGCGCGAACTGGTCTACGCGCTGCTGGTGACCAAGGACCACGCCTCGGCGGGCAAGATCGTCGTGCTGATGGGCGCCGTCGGCACCATGAAGCCGGAGGCCCAGGCCGCCAAGGACCTGGAGCAGTTCGCCACCCCGCTGACCATGCAGACGCTGGGCGACCTGTCCTACGCCGATATCGGGCGGCAGCTCTCGACGCTGGCCGACGCCTACGACGTCAAGCTGCCCCGCGAGCTGGTGTTGATCGGCAAGCAGTTCCTCTACGTAGAGCGGTACATGAAGTTGCTGGCGCCCAAGTGGCAGATGATGTCGGACCCGCAACTCACCGGCTACTTCGCCAACTTCATGGTCGAGGTCAGCCGCGAGCATCAGTCCGACGTCGAGGTATAGGGGGCCACGAGTGGAGATTCGCACCGGTACCGCGACGTCTGGCGACCTCAAGCTCTACTACGAGGACATGGGCGACATCGATGACCCGCCCGTGCTGCTGATTATGGGGCTGGGCGCCCAGTTGCTGCTGTGGCGCACCGCCTTCTGCGAGAAGCTGGTCAACCAGGGTCTGCGTGTCATTCGTTACGACAACCGGGACATC
Organism: Mycobacterium numidiamassiliense; assembly: GCF_900157365.1. Lineage (GTDB taxonomy): Bacteria > Actinomycetota > Actinomycetes > Mycobacteriales > Mycobacteriaceae > Mycobacterium > Mycobacterium numidiamassiliense. The sequence continues at coordinate 965,931 of NZ_FUEZ01000003.1, forward strand.
GGCCTGTCCAGCAAAACCGAGCACCACAGCTCCGGCCAGCCGATCGTGCTCCGAATGCTCAGGTCCTTCCTCGGCCTGCGCAGCCAGGCGGCGTACACGCTGGAAGACATGGCGGACGACGCCGCGGCGGTGCTGGATCATCTCAACATCGAGCAGGCCCACATCGTCGGGGCGTCGATGGGCGGCATGATCGCCCAGGTGTTCGCCGCGCGATTCACCGAGCGAGCCAAATCGCTGGGAATCCTGTTCTCCAGCAACAATTCAGCGTTATTGCCGCCGCCGGCCCCGCGCGCGTTGCTGGCCTTGCTCATCGGCCCGCCGCCGGACTCGCCGCGCGAGGTGATCCTGGACAACTCGGTCCGGGTCAGCCGCATCATCGGCAGCCCGGGTTACCGGACTCCCGAAGAACGGCTCCGCGCCGAGGCCGCCGAGGGGTACGACCGGAACTACCACCCGCAGGGCGTTGCCCACCAGTTCAGCGCGATCCTGGCCAGCGGCAGCCTGGCGCACCACAACCGGCGCATCGTCGCGCCGACGGTGGTGATTCACGGCCGCGCCGACAAGCTGATGCGCCCGTTCGGCGGCCGCGCGATCGCCCGGGCAATTGACGGCGCTCGATTGGTGTTATTCGACGGAATGGGTCATGATCTGCCGCAGCAGCTGTGGGATCGGGTTATCGGCGTTTTAGCAGGCAATTTCGCCGAGGCCGGCTGAGGGCGGTATCGGCCACGCCACGTCGCGGGTTGAGGGCTTTACCGACCGTTTCGCGCAGAGTCTCGCAGCGTTGTACCGTTATCGCTGGGAGGATGTTATGGCAGCCGAGCTGAGACCGTATTACGAAGAGTCGCAGGCGACTTACGACATTTCGGACGATTTCTTCGCATTGTTCTTGGACCCCAACATGGTCTACACCTGCGCGTACTTCAAGCGCGACGACATGACGCTGGAAGAGGCCCAACTCGCCAAATTGGACCTGGCGCTGGACAAGCTGAACCTCGAGCCCGGGATGACGCTGCTCGACGTCGGCTGCGGCTGGGGCGGCGCGGTGGTGCGGGCGGTGGAGAAGTACGACGTGAATGTCATCGGCATCACGCTCAGCCGCAATCACTATGAGCGCAGCAAAGCCAGGCTCGCCAACATCGCGACAACCCGCCACGCGGAGGCGCGGTTGCAGGGCTGGGAAGAGTTCGATGGTCAGGTCGACCGCATCGTCAGCTTCGAGGCCTTTGACGCATTCAAAAAGGATCGTTGGCCCGCATTCTGGGACTGGGCCTACAAGATTCTCCCCTGCGACAGCCGGCTGCTGATGCACAGCATATTCACGTATCCGCAGTCGAATTGGCAAGAGATGGGCATCCCGATCACGATGACCGATCTGAAGTTCCTGCACTTCCTCGGGAAGGAAATCTTCCCTGGCGGCCAGATGTGCGGTGAAGCCGATATCGTCGACCTCTCTCAGGCGAGCGGGTTCGTCCTCGGTGAGGTCCAGTTGCTCCAGTCGCATTACGCGCGGACTTTGGACATGTGGGCGGCCAATTTGGAGGCCAACCGCGAACGCGCCATCGCCATTCAGTCCGAAGTGGTCTACGACCGCTACATGCGCTATCTGACCGGCTGCGCGCGCCTCTTCCGCAAAGGCATCTCCAACGTCGGCCAGTTCACCATCGAAAAGAAGTAACACCCCCGCTGAACTGGGGTAACTCCAGGATATTTAGCGCTGCACCCTCCATCGGATAGCATGCCTAAAGCATCAGTGGGGGGACGTCCGGTGCTATTCGAAGCGAGCACCGAGGGGCCTCGAGGCTCGGAAGGGCATTACTAAATCATGGCTAAGAAACTCAAGCCACATTTCGCCGACGTGCAGTCGCACTACGACCTATCCGATGACTTCTTCCGGCTCTTCCTGGACCCGACCCAGACCTACAGTTGCGCGTACTTCGAGCGCGACGACATGACGCTGGAAGAGGCCCAGATCGCCAAGATCGACCTGGCGCTAGGCAAGCTGGGCCTGCAGCCCGGCATGACGCTGCTCGACGTCGGCTGCGGTTGGGGCGCCACCGTTCGGCGGGCCATTGAGAAATACGACGTCAACGTCGTCGGCCTGACGCTGTCCAAAAACCAGGCTGCCCACGTCCAGCAGTCGTTCGAGGCAATCGACAGCCCGCGCACCAGGCGGGTGCTGCTCAACGGCTGGGAGGAGTTCGACGAGCCCGTCGACCGGATCGTGTCGATCGGCGCCTTCGAGCACTTCGGGCACGACCGCTACGACGACTTCTTCAAGTTCGCCTACGGCGCCCTCCCCGACGATGGCGTGATGCTGCTGCACACGATCACCGGACTGACCGGCCCGGAGATCGCCGAGCGCGGCATGCCGATGACCTTCGAGATGGCTCGGTTCATCAAGTTCATCGTGACCGAAATCTTTCCGGGCGGTCGATTGCCGACGATCGAGATGGCGCAAGACCACGCCGCGGCCGCGGGCTTCACGCTCACCCGCCGCCAGTCGCTGCAGCAGCACTACGCCAGGACCCTCGACCTGTGGGCCGAGGCCCTGGAGGCGCACAAAGCCGAGGCCATCGAGATTCAATCCGAAGAGGTCTACGAGCGGTACATGAAGTACCTGACCGGCTGCGCCAAGCAGTTCCGGATCGGCTACATCGACGTCAACCAGTTCACCCTGGCCAAGTAGCCACTGTATCGTTCACACTGTTACTGGCCGGACCTCCATCGAGAAAAACGGTGGAACCCGCCTTGTTACTACAGGCCGGACGTCCATCGAGAAAAACGGTGGAACCCGCCTTTCAAATACGGGAGATACAACCGGACCCGTGTAGGGTCCCCGGGATGGTTACCTCGTAAGGTGGCTGTCCATCCGGGGGGGCATATGCCTAGCAATCCATCAGGCTCGACACACACGCAGCAGAAAACCGATGACGTCCAGGCGCACTACGACCTGTCGAACGAATTCTTTGCGCTATTCCAGGATCCGACGCGGACCTACAGCTGTGCATACTTTCCGCGCGACGACATGACCTTGCAGGAAGCGCAGGTCGCCAAGCTCGACCTGACGCTCGACAAGCTGGGCCTCGAGCCTGGCATGACCCTGCTCGACATCGGCTGTGGCTGGGGCTCGACGATGAAGCGGGCCATCGAGAAGTACGACGTCAACGTCGTCGGTTTGACACTGTCCAAGAACCAGGCCGAATACTGCGAGCAGGCGCTCGACACCGTCGACACCAACCGCTCACACCGGGTCTATCTCAGTGACTGGGCACAGTTCGACGAATCGGTGGACCGGATCGTCACGATCGAGGCGCTGGAGCACTTCGGCTTCGAGCGCTACACCGACTTCTTCAAATTCGTCTACAGCGCTCTGCCCTCCGACGGCGTCATGCTGCTGCATTCGATCACCGGGATCACCGGACGCCAGATCGTCGAGCGCGGCCTGCCGTTGACGTTCGAGCTGGCTCGTTTCATCAAGTTCATCCTGACCGACATCTTCCCGGGCGGTCGGCTGCCGTCGATCGAGGCCGTCGACGAGCACGCCACGGACGCCGGTTTCAACGTGACCCATAACCAGTCGCTGCAGGCGGACTTCGCCAAGACCCTCGATCTGTGGGCCGAAGCGTTGGAGGCGCACAGAACCGAGGCGATCGAGATTCAGTCCGAAGAGATGTACGACCGGTACATGAAATACCTGACCGGCTGCGCCAGGGGCTTCCGCACCGGTTACATCGACTGCAACCAGTTCACGCTGGAAAAGTAGACTTCATAGCCAACGAGCGCGGCGGGGCGCGCCACATTGGCGGTTGCACGGCACGACTACATTGGTTAGGTCGCGCGTCCGCTCGGGTTGGTGATGCGTGGTGGGGTTTCAAGCAGTGATTTCAGGAGAACAAGACAACAATGACTGAACAATCGACGAGTCCGACGAAGACGCGGACGCGCGCCGTCGACATTCAGGCGCACTACGACGTCTCCGACGAGTTCTTTGCCCTGTTCCAGGACCCCACCCGGACCTACAGCTGCGCGTACTTCGAGCCGCCGGAGCTCACTCTCGAGCAAGCCCAGTACGCCAAGATCGACCTCAATCTGGACAAGCTTGACCTCAAGCCCGGCATGACCCTGCTCGACATCGGCTGCGGGTGGGGAACCACCATGAAGCGCGCGGTGGAGAAATACGATGTCAACGTCATCGGCCTGACACTTTCCAAGAACCAATACGCGCGCTCCGAGCAGGTGCTGAGCTCGATCGACTCGAGCCGTTCGCGCCAGGTGCTGCTGCACGGCTGGGAGGATTTCAACGACCCCGTCGACAGGATCGTCTCCATCGAGGCCTTCGAACACTTCGGCCACGAAAACTACGACGACTTCTTCAAGAGGTGCTTCAACCTGTTGCCGGACGACGGCCGGATGACCGTGCAGAGCAGCGTCAGCTATCACCCGTTCGACTTCACGGCCCGCGGTAAGAAGATCAACATCGACATGCTCAAGTTCATCAAGTTCATCATCACCGAGATCTTCCCGGGCGGGCGCCTGCCGACCACCGAGATGATGGTCGAACACGGCGAGAAGGCGGGATTCATTGTCCCCGAACCACTTTCGCTGCAGCCGCACTATGTCAAGACGCTGCACATCTGGGGCGACGCGCTGGAGTCCAACCGCGAAGAGGCCATCGCCTGCACCTCGGAAGAGGTCTACAACCGCTACATGAGGTATCTGCGCGGCTGCGAGCACTACTTCGACGACGAGGTACTGGACTGCAGCCTGGTGACCTACCTCAAGCCGGGTGCCGCGGCTTAGTTTCTCCGCGCCTGTCGGATTAGGGCTGCGCCGTTCGTCGAATAGGTAGAGAGTGGAGCACACGGCTTCGCTCCCGACCAGAGGTGACGAACATGCAGTACTTCGCATTGTTGATCAGCGAGGAAAAAGAGCGCACGCCTGATGAAGGGGCGGCCGAGATGGCGGCCTACCAAAGCTTCCACACCAAGGCCGCGGCGGCGATCCGCGGTGGTGATGCGCTGGCGCCCGGCGCGGCCGCGGTACGCATCACCGGCGGCCCCGACGCACCGGCCATTACCGACGGCCCGTTCGCCGAAGGCGCCGAAGTTGCCGGCGGCTACTACGTATTCGAAGCCGAAAATCTGGACGAGGCACTGGCTTTGGCCCGTGACATCCCGGCAGCCAAGCGAGGTGGCGTGGAGGTCTGGCCGGTGGTCCACTCCTTGGAACCGTCCCGCAAGCTCACCGGCAACGACTGGCTGGCCCTGTTGCTGGAGCCACCCGCATCCGCACACACCCCGGGCACACCGGAGTGGGACGCGGTGGCGGCCAAGCACGCGGATTTCCACACCGCGGCGGGCGATCACGTGCTCGGCGGTGCCGCATTGCACGACCCGTCCACCGCGACGACCGTGCGGGTGCGCGACGGCGAGGTCATCGTCACCGACGGACCGTATGTGGAGGGCGCCGAGGTGGCCACCGGCGTCTACCTGCTGAGCGCCGGTGATCGCGACGAGGCCGTCAAGCTTGCGTCGCTGATTCCCGCTTCTACCGTGCTGGTACGGCAATTGGCGGGTATCGGAGGACTGTAGCGGCGCGCGAATGACCAACCTGGACGGCGTCTTTCGCCGGGAGTGGGGAACCGCAGTCGCCGCCATCGCGCGGTGGTCCGGCGACCTGACCGTCGCGGAGGACGCCGTCCAGGAAGCCTGCGCCGAGGCGCTGCGCACGTGGCCCCGCGAAGGTGTGCCGGATCATCCCGGAGGTTGGCTGGTGACCGTGGCGCGCAACCGCGCCAGGGACCGTCTGCGGCGTGAAACCGTCCGTCCGGGAAAGGAATTGGCGGCTGTGCTAGACGACATTCGGGCACGAACCGATCACACCGAGCCGCATCCGGTTCGCGACGACGAGCTGCGGATGATGTTCACCTGTGCACACCCGGCGCTGGATCGGCCATCACAGCTCGCACTCACGCTGCGGCTGGTGTCGGGGTTGACCGTCGCCGAGATCGCCCGAGCACTGCTGCAAACGGAAGTGGCTGTCGGCCAGCGCATCACACGCGCCAAGAACAAGGTCCGGCACGCCAACATCCCGCTGCGGGTGCCGCCTGCCGAGCTGCTGGGCGAGCGCACCCCGCATGTACTCAGTTGCATCTATTCGGTGTTCACCGAGGGGTATTGGTCGACCGCGGGACCGTCGGCGATTCGAGACGAACTGTGCGACGAAGGGATTCGGCTGGCCGGCGAGCTATGCGCGCTGATGCCCGACGAGCGGGAGGCACATGCGCTGGCGGCCCTGATACTGCTGCACGATTCGCGACGGGCAACCCGGGTGGATGACGCCGGGATGCTGGTGCCTCTCGAGGAACAGGACCGCCGTAAGTGGCACCGCGGCCGCATTTCCCGCGGGCTAGACCAGTTGCGGCAGGCGCAGGGATCGACGGGGCCCTATCTGCCCCAGGCGGTGATCGCCGCGCTGCACGCGACGGCACCGTCCTGGGAGCAGACCGACTGGACGACCATCTGCACGGCCTACGACCGGCTGGCGCAGCTGACCGAGTCGCCGGTGGTGCGCGCCAATCGCGCGCTGGCGTTGGGTCTGCGCGACGGCCCCGACGCCGGCCTGGCCGCGCTGGACATGGTGGCCCATGACCAACGGCTGGCCCGCTCGAACCTGGTCGCCACGGTGCGCGCCGACCTGCTGCGGCGCGCGGGGCGACCCGACGAGGCTCTTACTTGGTACCGAATGGCGTTGGCGTCCAACGGTTCCGAGCCGGGCCACGAGTTCCTGCGGCGGCGTATCGCCGAGTGTGGTGGTTAAGCGAGGCGGCCGAGGTCACATCTGCCCAAGACGTAGCTGAGCGGCGGGGGCATGCATTTTGCCCGCCTCCGAGCGACAATCGTTGTCGCTGTGAGGCGGGCAAAACGTCACATGCTTCTCGCCCCTCGCGGGGCCGGCCGCCTACGCTTCGGCGAAGTTCCGGGTGATCGCCGGGTCTACGGGAATGCCCGGCCCGGTGGTCGTCGACACGGTGATCTTCTTCAGGTAGCGACCCTTGGACGACGACGGCTTGAGCCGCAGCACTTCGTCCAGCGCGGCGCCGTAGTTCTCCGCGAGGTTCTTCTCGTCGAACGACGCCTTGCCGATGACAAAGTGCAGGTTGGCCTGCTTGTCGATGCGGAAGTTGATCTTGCCGCCCTTGATGTCGTTCACGGCCTTGGCGACGTCGGGGGTGACGGTGCCGGTCTTCGGGTTCGGCATCAGGCCGCGCGGACCCAGCACCCGAGCGATGCGACCGACCTTGGCCATCTGGTCGGGGGTTGCGATCGCTGCGTCGAATTCCAGCCAGCCGCCCTGGATCTTCTCGATCAGGTCGTCGCTGCCGACGATGTCGGCGCCGGCGGCCTTCGCCTGCTCGGCCTTGTCGCCGACCGCGAACACCGCGACGCGTGCGGTCTTACCCGTGCCGTGCGGCAGGTTGACCGTGCCGCGGACCATCTGGTCGGCCTTGCGCGGGTCGACGCCGAGCCGGATCGCCACCTCGACGGTCGAGTCCTGCTTGGCCGACGACGTCTCCTTGGCGAGCTTGGCGGCTTCCAGCGGGGTGTAGAGGTTGTCGCGGTCCACCTTTTCGGCGGCGGCGCGGTATGCCTTGCTGTTCTTGCTCATTGGTTATCCAATCTGGTGTTGGGTCGTGGTTAGGAAGCGGGCCGAAGCTGGCCCTCCCACGTCTGATTCGTCGGATTCCTCCTCGGGCCGTGGCCGGCCCGCATCGTCATCCGACGTGGTTGTCGAACTATTCGACGGTGATGCCCATCGACCGGGCGGTGCCGGCGATGATCTTGGCCGCGGCGTCGATGTCGTTGGCATTGAGATCGGTCTTCTTGGTCTCGGCGATCTCGCGGACCTGATCCCAGGTGACCTTGGCGACCTTCGTCTTGTGCGGCTCGGCCGAGCCCTTGCCCACGCCGGCGGCCTTGAGCAGCAGCTTGGCGGCGGGCGGTGTCTTGAGCGCAAAGGTGAAGCTGCGGTCTTCGTAGACCGTGATCTCCACCGGGATGACATTGCCACGCTGATTTTCCGTCGCGGCGTTGTACGCCTTGCAGAACTCCATGATGTTGACGCCGTGCTGGCCGAGCGCGGGTCCGACCGGCGGCGCAGGGTTAGCCTGCCCAGCCGTGATCTGAAGCTTGATCAGCCCGACGACTTTCTTCTTCGGGGCCATGAGATTGTGCGTTCCTTCCTGGGTTTCTAAATCTTGGAGACTTGGCTAAAGGTCAGTTCGACCGGTGTTTCACGGCCGAAGATCGACACCAGCACCTTCAGCTTCTGCTGTTCGGCGTTGATCTCGTTGATGGTGGCCGGCAACGTCGCGAACGGTCCGTCCATGACCGTCACCGATTCGCCCACCTCGTACTCGACGTCGATGACCGGACGCTCCACGCCACCCGTCTCGGCGGCCGCCGCGGTACTGGCCGCACCCTTGGCGGGCTTCTTCGCCGCCCCCGGCGGCAGCAGGAACTTCACCACGTCGTCGAGCTTCAGCGCCGAAGGGCGCGACGTCGCGCCGACGAATCCCGTCACACCCGGGGTGTTGCGCACCGCGGACCACGAGTCGTCGGTCAGATCCATGCGCACCAGGATGTAACCGGGCAGCACCTTGCGATTGACCTGCTTGCGCTGGCCGTTCTTGATCTCGGTGACCTCTTCGGTGGGCACCTCCACCTGGAAGATGTAGTCACCGACGTCTAGGTTCTGCACACGGGTTTCGAGGTTGGCTTTCACCTTGTTCTCGTATCCCGCATAGGAGTGGATGACATACCAGTCGCCGGGCTTGCTGCGCAGGTCCGCCTTCAGCGCGGCGGCGGGGTCGACATCCTCGGCCGGCTCCGCGTGCTCAGCCGGCTCCGCGTGCTCAGTCGGCTCCGCGTGCTCAGTCGGCTCCGCGTGCTCAGTCGGCTCCGCATGCGTCGAGGTCTCCGAGACCTCGGCGACCTCTTGCACGTCGACCGCCTCACCCGCGGACGGTTCACCGTCGAAGGTAGTCACGGTTTTCAGTCCTCTCTGTTACTTGCACAAGCTCAGCCGAACACCAACAGCACGAGCTTGGTCAGGCCGAAATCGGCGAGCCCGACCAGCGCCACCATGAAGGCGAGAAACGCCAGCACCACTGAGGTGTAAGTGAGCATCTGTTTGCGGTTCGGCCAGATCACCTTCCGCATCTCCGCAACGACCTGCTTGAGGTAGCTGTAGAGGAAAACGAACGGGTTCGCCCGCTGGGCCCCCGACTTCTTCGGCTTCTTGGCCTTCTTGGCCGTCGGGGCCTTCTTGCCTTTGTCTTCGACCTCAGCGTCGTCCGACGAGTCGACGTCGGCGTCGTCGGCGCCGACCGTTCGCTGCCGAGAACGCTTGCCGGTAGGACGCTGTGGCCGCGTCACCACGGCCGTGCGACCGCCACTGTCGCGACTTTCCTCCGTGTCGCCGCCGTCGCTTGCGGCGTCGTTGGCAGCGCTGCCCTCGTCGCTCACCGCATGCTCCTTTGTTCGCTAGCTATCCCACGATCGGCGCCATGCTGATTTGGGCACCCTCTAGTGTCCAGCATGGCACGTCTGCGCCTTCTGCAGGGGCGACAGGACTTGAACCTGCAACCTGCGGTTTTGGAGACCGCTGCTCTGCCAGTTGAGCTACGCCCCTTCGCGGTTGGCAGGCCAACCTGCGCTTACCTACCGGGGCTTACATGACTCGCGCGCTCCCCGTTCGGCAATCACCGAACCGACGGACAGCGCGCTGCATTGGGAAAACCCCGAGGTCCGAGTGTACATCGGTGCGCGAGTCAGATACTAATTACGCGGTTCGGATGACCTGCCCGGTCTCCTTGTCCCATCTGAGCTGGATGGAGTCGTCGCCCTCGTGCCCCATCAGGGTGGTGTAGGCGCTCAGCAGTACGTCGCCCTCCTCGTTCGAGCAGGTGTTTTTCGTGACGACGATGTCGGCACCGAAGCGCTCGTTCACGGACTCGATGTCCATGCGGCCGAAGAGCTTGTCGCCGACGAGCAGCGGCGTGTGGTAGAGGAACTGCTGGTCGACCTGGACGATCTGCATGGTCTCCAAGCCCACGTCGACGTTCCGGAAGAAGTCGTCCTGGATGAGTTTTGCGAAGATCGACACGAAGGTCAGCGGGGCAAGCAGGGCCTTGTAGCCCAATTCGGCGGCCGCCGCCTCGTCGAAGTAGGCGGGATTGTCGTACTTGGCCGCTCGCGCGAATGCGCGTACCTGCTCACGGCCGACCTCGAAGTAGTCCGGGTATATCCAGCTCATCCCGCGGACGTCGGTTTTGAGCGCCATCGGTTACGCCAGCTTTGCCGATGCGATGGCCCGGCCGAAGATTTTCTTGCCGCCGGCGGTGGCCGTCAACGCGATGGTCACCAATTTCTCCTCGGGATCGACCGATTTCACCCTGCCGCTGAAGACCAGCTCGGCGCCCTTGCCGTCGTTCGGTACCGGCACCACGGCGGTGAACCGCACGTTGTACTCGGTGACCGCACCCGGATCGCCGACCCACGAGGTGACGTAACCTCCGCCGATGCCCATGGTCAGCATGCCGTGGGCGATCGCGGTGTCCAGCCCGACGACCTTGGCGATCTCGTCGTCCCAGTGGATCGGGTTCAAGTCGCCCGACACGCCCGCGTAGTTCACCAAGTCCTGGCGGGACAGCGGATAGGTCTTCTCCGGAAGCTGGTCGCCCACCTTCACCGAACTGAACTCACGCAGCGCCATCAGAAAATCCCTTTTCCCCGTTCTCGCCGGCACGGCCCGCCAGGGTCGTGTAGGTCTCCTGCACGATCTCCCCGCTTCCGTTGGTAATGACATTCTTCGTCACGATGATCTGGGTGCCGTGCGTCTCACGCATCGAATCCACGGACACGTCGCAGTACAGCTTGTCCCCCGCCACGATCGGCTTCTCGAATTTAAGCACCTGGTCGACCTGAACGATCTGGGCGTCCTCGACCAGGATGTTCGCGTGCTTGAAAAACGCCGACTGCGCCTGGTACCCGAATACGCAGATAAACGTCAGCGGGGCTACCAGCGCTTTGTAGCCTAGTTCGGCCGCCGCGTCCTCCTCGAAGAACGAGGCGTCGTCGTTTTGGACGGCCACCGCGTATTCACGGATCTTCTCGCGTTCCACCACGTAATAGTCGGGATAGCGGAAATGCATCCCGACGATGTTTCGGCTCAACGACACGGCACTCGAACCTACCTGGTCAACCTGGGTGGGTGTAGTGAAACGGTGGCGGATAGTTAGCGTGTCTCGCGATGCGCCTGGTGCTTGCCGCAGTTGGGGCAGAACTTCTTCAGCTCCAGCCGGTCGGGGTCGTTGCGGCGGTTCTTCTTGGTGATGTAGTTACGGTGCTTGCACACGTCACATGCCAAGGTGATCTTGGGCCGCACGTCGGTACTGGAAGCCATGACGGTTCTCTTTCACATCTCTCGTATACGTCGCGTTGTTAAGTTGTAGCGATGGCCGGACTCGAACCGGCGACCTAACGATTATGAGTCGTTCGCTCTAACCGACTGAGCTACATCGCCTCTGGTGGGTACTGCCAGCCTGCTCGGCGTCCGCCGAGCCCCCTAACGGAATCGAACCGTTGACCTTTTCCTTACCATGGAAACGCTCTACCGACTGAGCTAAGGGGGCCTTTCACCCATAGCGACCAGTCATGGCTAGGGCCTAGAAGAGGGTACAGCGTGGCGCGCAAGGGCACCAAACCACGCCGACCCCATCGGCCGACGAATCAGCCGGAGTCGCCGTTTCGGCGAGGTTGCCACACGCTGAGGTCGCTGAACTCGTCGTACTCACCGTCTTGCTGCTCACCCGGTAGGTCATCCTTGCCGAGCAGGGTGCGCAGCGCGAGAAAGACGGCCTCGCGGGCGTCAGCCAAGTGGTACCGCTGTATTGCTTCCTGGACCAGATCGTCGATCTCGACCTCGACCGTCTTCAACATGCACTAACAATACTCGCAGCACACGGGCCCAATCCAGGGTCGAGACGACAGTTTTTGCGGGGCATCACATGCCCGAAACACGAGGTTCGCCGGCCGGGTCATAGTCTGGTCGACGTGTCAGATTCGTCAGCCGACCGGCTGTACTTCCGCCAACTGCTCTCCGGTCAGGATTTCGCCGCTGGCGATCCGATCGCAACGCAAATGCGCAATTTCGCCTATCTGATCGGGGACCGTCAGACCGGAGACTGCGTGGTGGTCGATCCGGCTTACGCCGCCGGTGATCTGGTCGACGCACTGGAGGCAGACGGCATGCACCTGTCCGGCGTGCTGGTCACCCATCATCACCCCGACCATGTGGGCGGCTCGATGATGGGCTTCGAACTCAAGGGCCTGGCCGAGCTGCTGGGCCGGGTCGATGTGCCGGTGCATGTGAATACCCATGAGGCGCTGTGGGTCTCGCGAGTCACCGGGATCGGCCTCGGCGACCTCACCACTCATGAGAATCACGACAAGGTCAGCGTCGGCGACATCGAAATCGAGCTGCTGCACACTCCGGGTCACACGCCCGGCAGCCAATGCTTTCTCCTCGACGGCCGGCTGGTCGCCGGTGACACGTTGTTCCTGGACGGCTGCGGGCGCACCGACTTCCCGGGCGGCGACTCCGATGAGATGTACCGCAGTCTGCAGCAGCTCGCCACGCTGCCAGGTGACCCGACGGTGTTTCCGGGGCACTGGTATTCCACCGATCCGAGCGCGTCGCTCTCCGAGGTCAAGCGTTCCAATTACGTGTATCGGGCGACTAGCCTTGACCAGTGGCGAATGCTGATGGGCGGTTGAACGACTCGGCGGCATTTCTTGGTTCAGTCGTTGTGATCGCGCACTAGGCAAAGTTTCGTGCGCAGGCCGCTGGGATATAAGCGGAAGGATGGATTCCATGGGGTGGATCCAGGGGGGCTGGCATGGGGTGACCGATGTCGAGTCCAGCACCTGGATAGCGTGGGCGGCGTGGGCGGCGATCGCGCTCGCGATCATCACGCTGGTGTTCACGAATCATCAGATCTCGCGTAATCGGCGGTTGGCCGCAGAACAAACCCGGCCTCATGTCGGGATGCTCATGGAGCCGCATGCGGCCGACTGGCACGTGATCGAGCTGGTGGTCAAGAACTTCGGCCGGACCGCGGCCTACGACATCCGGTTTTCCTTCACTAATCCCCCGACGGTCGCCGAATACGAAAACGCCACTGACGGCTACGCAGATGTCGCCGAGCTGAAGCTACCCAGCGAACTGCCGGTCCTCGCGCCCGGCCAGGAGTGGCGGATGGTGTGGGATTCGGCGCTCGACCGCGCGGAAATCGGCGGCGGCATCGAGTCGCGCTTCACCGGGAAGGTGAGCTACTACGACCGACCCGAGACGCCGCGCGGCTGGCGGTTCTGGGAGCGCGAGCGCAGCGCGCTGCAGACGGACGTGGTGTTGGATTGGGCCGCGCTGCCGCCCGTCCAGCGCATCGAGCTGATGACGACCCACGACCTGGCGAAGCGGGAAAAGCAGAAACTCGAGCTGCTGCGCAGCCTGCTGACCTACTTCCACTACGCCAGCAAGGAGACGCGCCCGGAGGTGTTCCGCGGCGAGATCGAGCGGATCAACAATGCCGTTCGGGAAACTCAGGACAGGTGGCGAACCCGGCAGCTGGACCAACCCACCGACGTCCAGCTGCGCTGGAGCAACGCCCAGGACGACCTGGGCAAGCATCACGACCAGCACGTGTGACGGCGGGGCACCCGTGGCCGCCTGAGTTGGGTCCCGTGTTGATCTGATTCAATCGAGTCCGCCCGTTGCGAAGGAGTAACCATGAGCGGCCCGGTCACCTACAGCAAGCAGGATCCCATCGCGGTCATCCGGATGGACGACGGCAAAGTCAATGCGCTCGGCCCGACCATGCAGCAGGCGCTCAACGACGCGATCGACCAGGCCGACAGTGACAACGCCGGTGCCCTGGTGATCGCGGGCAACGAGCGCGTGTTCAGCGGCGGATTCGACCTGAAGGTCCTGACCTCCGGCGAAGCTCAGCCGGCGATCGACATGCTCAGGGGCGGCTTCGAGTTGGCGTATCGACTCCTGTCGTACCCCAAGCCGGTGGTGATGGCCTGCACCGGTCACGCGATCGCGATGGGAGCGTTTCTCCTCTCGTCGGGCGACCATCGGGTGGCCGCCCACGCCTACAACATCCAGGCCAACGAGGTCGCGATCGGCATGACCATCCCGTATGCGGCCCTCGAGATCATGAAGCTACGGCTGACGCGGTCGGCCTACCAGCAAGCCACCGGGCTGGCCAAATCGTTTTTCGGCGAAACCGCTGTCGCCGCAGGCTTTGTCGACGAGATCGTGATGCCCGAGATGGTGTTGAGTCGGGCCGAAGAAGCCGCCGAGCAATTCACCGGGTTGCATCAGCATGCCCATGCCGCAACAAAATTGCGCGCTCGCGCCGACGCGCTGAAGGGGCTGCGCGCCGGAATCGATGGCATAGAAGCCGAATTCGGTCTTTAAGGAGGAGGCGACGCGGTTGCCCAGGCAACCGCCTCACCCCCCATGCCGCCTCCTCCACTGGGAAGTGTGGCACGCCCGCGACGGGCCGTCACTTCACCTTTGCGCCCGGTCTTTGTTCGAGGGCAAGACCGTCAACCGGCCCAGCGGAAGCGCTTCAGATACGCCTGCCAGTCCCACGTCGACAGAAATTCCTGGGCGGCCTCATAGCCCTTGTCATAGAGCTGTTCGAGGCGCCCCTTGGAGATATCGAAGTCCAGGACGCCCACATCGGTCGATTCGACGGGGATGGCTCGTGCGGACACCCACGGCTGGTTGAGATGCGTCTGGTCGTGACCCGTCAAGATGGTGGTCAGCAGGCCCTCCAGCAGTGCCGTCTGCTCGAAGAACCGCAAGGGTTTGAACGCGGGCATCACCGCGCCGAGACCCTCGTTGAGCCTCGGTAAGACGGTGATCCCGAAGGTGGGCCAGCGTGGCGCCTTGCCGTCCGGCCGGTCGAAGGTGTCGATCGGAAAGTTCGACAGCACGCCCCCGTCGACCAGAGTGGCCGTCTCCCCGCTCGCCGCGGTCAGCTTGACCGGGCGGTAGAAAAACGGGATCGCCATCGACGCGCGCACCGCCTCGGCGACCGATTGCTCAGCGGCATCCAGTCCGTACAGCCGGCGGTAGTCCCACGGCAAGCGCACCAGCTGCGCCGCGGTCAGGTCAGCGACCGTAACCACCAACTTGTCACGCCGTTCCCCGGGCACTTGGTGCTCGTCCAGGAGTAGATCACCGAACGAGACGACACCGAGGTTGTTCAGCTCGCTGCGGATCCACTCGTAGGCGACGTCACCGCGGAACATACTTGAGTCCCGCACCAGCCCCCACGCGGCGCCGAGCAACGGAACCGTTCCCGCGTCACGCCACTTGTTCAGTGGTACCGAAAAGGCGAGTTCCTTGACATCGCTGCCGGTCAGCTGACCATCATGGGTCCCGGCGGCCAAGATTGCAGCCACGATCGAGCCGGCCGAAACCCCGGACACCCTCCTGATCGAATACCCGGCATCCATCAGCGCGACGATGGCACCCACCAGGCCGATGAACTTGACCCCGCCGCCGGAGAGCACGAGATCCACGGGCTTCGAGCCGTTGCTGTTCATCGCCCTAGCATGCCCTGGGCGAATCCGAGAACGCACACGAAGTCCGTTCGACCACGAAAGTGTTTCGCAAACAGCGCGATTGGTTTCACCCAGGAGTACGCTGCCAGGCGTCGGATCTTCAGCTTCGAGGATCGGGGTCGCTATGCGGATCGTCGTCGACCTGAACCGCTGCCTGGGGTATGCCCACTGCGTACCGCTGGCCCCGGAGGTTCTCAGACTCAACGGCGAAGAGGCCCTGACCTACGATCCCAACCCCGATGACGCCCAGCGTCTGCGGGTCATGCGGGCAGCGGCGGCCTGCCCGGTGCAGGCGATCATCGTCGACAAGCTCGACGCAGAGTAGCGAATCCGCATGAGCCCGAACGGCTTCAAGGACACCGGCCGCATCGTCATCGTCGGCGCTTCGCTCGCCGGGCTGCGTGCCGCTGAAGCGTTGCGGGAAGAGGGTTTTCGCGGACAGCTGACCATCGTTGGCGACGAACCCGACGAACCGTACGACCGGCCCCCGCTGTCCAAGCAAGTCCTCAAAGGGTGGGTGGCGGCCGATCATACGAAGCTACCGCGGTTGCGTGCGGTGGACGCACAGTGGCGACTCGGGGTTCCCGCGACCGCCCTGGACCGGGCCAATCAACTGGTGCGGCTCGCCGACGGTAGCGAGGTGCCAGGTGACCGCCTGCTGATCGCCACGGGTGTGCGGTCGCGCCGATGGCCCAACGCGGAGGAGGCCGCGCTGCAAGGTGTGCACACGGTGCGCACCAGCACCGATGCCGCACGATTGCAGGCCGCGCTGGGCGCCCGCCCGCGGCGGGTGCTGATCATCGGTTCCGGGTTCATCGGGTCGGAGGTGGCCTCGGTGTGCCGGGAGCTTGACCTGGAAGTCACCGTCACCGAGCGCGGTCCGGCACCGCTGTGCGGCCCGCTGGGCGGCGTGATCGGCGCGATCGCCGCCGAGATGCAGCGCGCGGCCGGCGTGGATCTTCGCACCGGTGTCTCGGTACTCGCGCTGGAGGGCGATGCGGACGGGCACGTGCGGCGCGCGCGGCTCTCCGACGGCAGCACGCTCGACGTCGACGTGGTGGTGACGTCATTGGGCTCAATCCGCAACGTCGAGTGGCTCGAGGGGGCTGGGCTGGCCGCCGGATTCTGGGGCGTCGGTTGCGACGCTGGATGCCGCGCATTCGACATCAATGCGGTGGTCACCGACCACGTCTTCGTGGCCGGCGACATCGCCCGGGCCCCGCATGTCCTCTACGACTACGAGTTCCTGGCGATGGAACATTGGGACAACGCCGTCTTGGGTGCCCGGGTGGCCGCGCACAACATGGTGTGCGACGAGGTCGACCGCTGGGCGCATCTACTGATTCCGCAGTTCTGGTCGGCCCAGTTCGGTGTCAACATTAAATCCGTCGGCGTGCCGTCATTCGGCGACGAGATCGTCTTCACCCAGGGATCGGTGCAGCAGCGCCGATTCGCCGCCGCGTACGGTCGTCGCGGCCGCATCGTCGGCGCGGTCACTTTCAATCACGCGAAATGGATCGACTACTACCGCGACCAGATCGCGCATTCCGGACCGTTTCCCCCGCATCCGCCCGGTTTTGATTTTCCCGAGAGCATGCGTGTGATGCCCGCCGACTTCCCCGCGCGCGGCGTGCCGACCGAAGCCCCGGACGTGGTGCTGACCGGCCACGACCCCAGCGAAAGGCGAGCGGAATTCCGTCCTCGACACCAGATGAGTGAGTAGTGCCATGACCCCCGAAGAGGCATTTGACGCCGCGATGCGGCACGAAAACCGCGCCAACCCCTACCCGTTCTTCGACGAGCTTCGCAAGACACCGGTGGCACGGGTGACCAACGGCATCTACGCCGTCACCGGCTACGACGAACTCATGGCGCTGGCCCACGACCCGCGCGTCAGTTCAGACCTGCGCAAAGGACGCCCGCCGGCGGGCCTTAATCGACGAGCCGCCGACCAGTCGGTGGTCGAGATGGCCGAGGCCTACGGCCAGGAGCCCAGCTTCATCGCGCAGGACCCGCCCGACCACGACCGGGCGCGCCGTCAGTGCATGCACTTTTTCGGACCACCCGATGCGCCGGATCTGATCCCGAGCCAGGAAGCGCTCTGTCAGCAGATCGTCGGCGAAATGCTCGACAGCGCGACGGGCAAGACCCGCATCGACGTCGTCGATGACTTCGCCTACCCGCTGCCGGTCAACGTGATCTGCCGGATCATGGGCGTGCCCATCGAAGACGAGCCCCTGTTTCACGCGTGGCTCGCCGACATCACGGCCGGCATCTTCGACCTCGGCCCCGACATCCAAACCGAGGAGGGCCAGGCCCGTCGCGCCAAGGGCGAAGCCGCCGATGTCGAACTGAACAAGTACATCCTCGGGCTGGCCGAGACGGCCGCGAAATCGCCTGGGCCAGGCATGATTTCGCAGTTGGTCCATGATAACGGGGCCGACGGGCGGATGTCGATGAGCGCCATCGTCAACAACACCATCTTGCTGTTCTTCGCCGGTCACGACTCCACGGTCAATCTCATCGCGCACTGCGTGCTCACCGTACTGCGCAACCCGTGGTCGATCGAATTGCTGCGCAGCACACCGGAATTGATTCCGGGCGCCATCGAGGAAGTGCTCCGTTTGCAGTCGTCAGTGCAATTCTTTCCGACTCGCTCGGCGCTGGCCGATATTGACATCGCCGGCACCACCATCCCCAAGGGCGCGCCCATATATCTGATGTACGGGGCGGCCAACAGGGATCCGCGGCGCTTCCGCGATCCGAATGCGTTCGACCCGCAGCGCCCCGACAACGAGCACGTCGGCTGGGGCCGCGGCATCCACATTTGCTTCGGCGGTCCGCTGGCCCGGCTGGAAGTCAACACCGCCTTCGAGGCGTTTCTTCGCCGGGTAGACAATCCACGGCTGGTCGAAGACCCGCCTCCCTACCGGATCAGCCAGGTGTTCCGCGGGCCCCAGCATCTGTTGGTGGATTACGACCAGATCCTGCCCTGAGCAGCGGCTCACCAACGCCCGCGATGGACAACCTCGTCGAAGGGCCGCCGGTCGGGTTTGCGGATCACCGTGAGCGGACGATCGGCGGGATATCCGACGCCGAGTAGGAAGGCGACCTGATGGTCGTCGGGCACACCCAGGATGGCGCGCGCCTTGGCCTGATCTCCCACCGACGAGTGGCCGGTGCCGATGCCCAGGTCGGTGGCCGCGATCATCATCGCCATCGTCGCCTGGCCGACGTCGTAGTTGTCGGTCACCAGCCTGCGTTCGTCCGGTGGTTCCGGCACCACCAGCGCGATGGCCGCGGGCGCGCCCGCGATGTGCCCGGCGCCGCGCCAGACCGTGGACAGCTCCTGCAGCTGCGTCTTGTCGGTCACGATCACGAAGTCCCATGGCTGGCGGTTTTTCGCCGACGGCGCCCGCCACCCGGCTTCGGCGATTCGGTTCAGGTCGTCCTCTGATACCGGTTGCGGTGTGTACTGGCGCACGTTGCGCCGGGCGCGGATCGCGTCCCAGGTTTCCATGTCGTACCTCTCTCATCCGCGCCCGTCAACGCCGCGAATGACGTTGGGGCTTGCCCCTTCTCAGGTTAGCCACACCGGATTCGTCAAGGCGACCATCGCGCCGAGCCGGCCGCGACGCGCGCTGCGCACCTCTAATCGTGCGAAGCGCGCTGACGCCGCGTCGATCTCCCATTGCAACCGGGCCGATGCCGATCGCACACTCGCCCGACCCGCGCACCCGGCCCCGGTGATCAGGGCGGCGGTTGTGCCGGGGGCCCCGCTGATCACGGCAGTGACCGTCGCCGCCGCGCCGGGCGGCGCCCGCAATGTCTGTCCGGGACCGGCCACCTCGTCGGCGCCGCTGTTCGGGCAGGTCGCGATCAGCTCGCACGCGACCTCGGATGACCCGACGATGTAGGAGCGGCCGCGGCGCAGCCCGTCGACGATCGCGGCGATCGACAACTCGGGCGCATGCACGGCCGTCTGCGGCGAGCCGACCACTTGGTGTTTGCCGTGCGAGTCACTGCCGCCGACCGCGACGATGTGCCGGCCCTGTCGCAACAACCGCTGCCAAATACGAAGGGACACTTCATCATCGACGTTCCAGCGACCGTTCCACACCTCGAGTGCGTCCACATCGCCGAAGCCGAACTCCCATGCCGATCCCGGCAGCGGCACCGCGGGATGCGCGGCGACCACCAAGCCGCCGGCCTGGCGAACCTCGGCGGCGAACCGGCCGAACACCCCATCGCGTGGCCCGTATCGCCAGTCGACCCAGGCGTGTGCTGACAGTCCCACGGCAAGCCAGTGGCCGTGCCGGGTGGTGACCTCCTCGCCGGGAATTATCAACAGCGATCCGCTCCGGCATCGGGGCCACACCCGGTTGGCCGAGTTGGTGTTGTGCTCGGTGGAGACGATGAAATCCAACCTTGCGGCGTGTGCGGCCGACACCAGCTCATCAGGGTCACGCTCGCCGTCGGAGTGAACGGTGTGCAGATGCAGGTCTCCGCGGTACCAGCGTGCACCACCAACCGAGGCCGACGGCGGCGCCGGCGCCGGGCCACTCGCGACGGCGCGGCGATCGCTCTCGGCGGGTTGGCCGGCTTCGGCGGGCGCTTGGCCGCTCATTGTGACCCGCACCTGCCAGGCCATTCCCCACGGGCTCAGGACCACCGGGCCCAGCGCCACGGCCCAGATACCCGGTTCGATCGGGCCCGCCAGATAGCCCGGGGTGGCATAACCGCTGGAGATCACGAAGCCGTCGCGGGCCCCGCCCGACCAGCCCCTGAATCCGGCTGCATTGCCCAAGTCGAAGCCGGGCGGACCGAAGATGCCCAGATCCAACACGTTCCGAGCGATCCCGGCCGCGGCGAAGTCCTCATGAGACGTGCCGACCCGAATTTGCTGCACACCGGCCGGCACGTGGAACGGCAGGTAGGCCCACCGGTAGATGCCGAAACCAAACCGTCCCGAAAACGCTATCTCGATCGTCCCGTCGTCGTGTTGCTCGGTTGTCGCACCGTGCACGACCAGCGGGTTGCTCATGGCTGTCTCCCCTGTTGGCGTCCGATCGGATCCGCCAACAGCATTCGCCATTAAGGAGTAATCACCCGTTACATCGACACGAACGAATGCCGTCGGTTTGCTGTAGGACTGATGAGGCGGCGACCCGCAAAGCGCTCGAGATTCGCTAGATCCTGGCCCGCTGCGCGGCGACGAACAAGTTCCCCGGAACCTGGTCCTCGACCTGTTCGGGAACCCTGCGCCCATAGCCGGCCATCAGCTCGAGCGACAGCGTGACCGTGACATCCCAGCCGTGGCGCCCGAACCACTCACCGACGTCCTCGCGCTCCTCGAAGTACCACAACTCGTCAGTGCTCGGGATCTCGCGCTGTGGGTCTTTTTCGGCGAGGAACGTACGCACCCGGTCCATCCGGGCGCGCCGCTTCGCCCTGGTGTCGGGATCGAGGAACTTCGGCCCCAGCGCCTCGACGGCGACCCGGCTCCCGATGGCGGTCAGGCCCTGCACCCGCTCGAAGAGCAGCTCCTGGGCCACGGCCGGCAGGTACGGCATCAGTCCCTCCGCCGACCACACGCTGGGCACCGCGGGGTCAAAACCCGCCTGCCGCAACGCGGCCGGCCAGTCGTGGCGCAGGTCCACTGGCACCGCGATCCGATTGCACGCGGCTTGTGCGCCGTGCTCGTTCAGCGTCGAAGCCTTGAAATCCAGCACCCGGGGCTGGTCGAGCTCGTAGACCGTCGTCCCGTCCGGCCAGGGCAACCGCCACGACCGCGCGTCCAGGCCCGCGGCCAGGATCACCACCTGCCGGATGCCCGCGTTCGTCGCGTCGAGGAAGAAGGAATCGAAAAACGCGGTCCGCGACGCCATGTAGCCGACCATCGAGCGCATCTGCAGGGCCAAGTCCGGCTCGGATTCCAGGAGCTCGGCGGGCAGCTGTGGGGCCGAGAACCAGTTCCAGACTCCATCACCGACGGCGTCGAGGAACACCCGCGCGAACGGGTCGCGGATCAGGGGATTGTCACTCTCGGTTTCCGCTGCCCGGGAGGCCGCGACGCCCAGCGCCGTCGCCCCCACGCTCTCGGTGATTTCCCAGCTGTCGTTGTCGGTTCTCGCCACGCTCAACCCCTCCGCTTACTAGTACGCCTAGGTAACGACCCTACGCGTGTCGTATGTGAACAAGCTGTCCGCGAGGTTCACGCGCGCTGGCCCTCAGGTATCCGGTTAAGTTGTCGACGGGCAGTCAGTTGCGCGGGCCCCCGATCCAAAGGATCTTTGACATGCGAGTTGACGGGCGCGAGATCAGCGTCTCGGGCAGCTTGCTGCAACCTGTGACCCGACGGACCAACGACATCCTGCGGCTCATCCTGTCCGCGGTGTTCCTCGCGACCGTGATCACCAGCTCGGTGATCACCCGTCCGCGCTGGATAGCGCTGGAGAAATCGGTGTCGGAAATCGTGGGGGTCTTGACGCCCACCCAGTCCGACGTGGTGTACCTGGTGTACGGGCTCGCGATCCTGGCGTTGCCGTTCATGATCCTGATCGGCCTGATCGTGGCCCGGCAATGGAAACTGTTGGGCGCGTATGCGGCCGCCGCGATGCTGGCCGCCCTCCCGTTGTCGATCAGCAGCAACCGCATCGCCGCGCCCCGCTGGCACTTCGACCTCTCGGATCGGCTCAGCACCCTGCCGGCCCAGTTCCTCGACGACCCGCGGTGGATCGCCATGCTGGCGGCGGTGCTGACCGTGTCGGGTCCCTGGCTGCCCGCGCGCTGGCGGCATTGGTGGTGGGCACTGTTGCTCGCCTTCGTGCCCATTCACCTCGTCATCAGCGCCGTCGTCCCGGCCCGCTCCCTGGTGGGTCTTGCGGTCGGGTGGTTCGTCGGTGCGCTGGTGGTCCTCGCCGTCGGCACTCCCGCCCTCGAAGTCCCGCTGGAGGAGGCGGTTCGCGCGATGGCCAAACGCGGCTGCGTCGTATCGCGGCTCACGGTGGTCCGGCCGGCCGGGCCGGGCGCGCTCGTGTTGTCCTCGGATTCCGGGGATCCGGATTGCACGGCGGACATCGAGCTGTACGGCCCACACCAGCGCAGCGGGGGTGCGCTGCGGGAACTCTGGCGCAAGCTGCGACTGCGCGACACCGAGACCGCACCACTGCAGGCCTCGATGAGCCGTGCCGTCGAGCACCGCGCGCTGATGGCCATCGCCATCGGCGATGCGGGCGTCGCCAACACCTCGACCATCGCCTTCGCGGCGCTGGACAGGGGATGGACGCTTTACGCGCACAAGCCCGTTCGCGGGATCCCGCTCGACGAATGTGCCGACACCACGCCGGTCGCCAAAGTGTGGGAAGCGCTACACACTTTGCACGGCTACCAGATCTCGCACGGCGACCTGCGCGGCAACGAGATCACGGTCGACGACGGCGAGGTGCTCTTCGGCGGATTCGGCAGCGCCGAATACGGTGCCACCGATGCCCAACTGCGATCCGACATCGTCCAACTGCTGGTGACGACGTCGGCGTTGTACGACGCCAAATCCACGGTGGGCGCCGCGATCGACGTGTTCGGCAAAGACATCGTCCTGAGGGCCTCGCGCCGGCTCACCAAATCTGCTGTGCCCAAACGGATCCGGAAGTCAGTGACCGATCCGAGCGGTGTCATTTCGCGCCTGCGCGCCGAGGTCAAACACCAAACGGGAGCCGATCAGATCAAGACCGAACCGATCACCCGGTTCACCCGCAGCCAGGTGATTCAACTAGTGCTGCTAGGCGCCCTCGTCTACGTCGCATATCCCTTCATCAGCACGGTGCCGACCTTCTTTTCCGAACTGCGCCATGCGAACTGGTGGTGGGCGCTGCTGGGTTTGGTGATATCGGCGTCGACGTACGTGGGCGCGGCGGCCGCCCTGTGGGCCTCCGCGGACGAGACGGTGAGCTTTTGGCGGCTCTCAGTTGCCCAGGTGGCCAACACTTTTGCCGCGACAACGACCCCGGCCGGAGTCGGCGGGCTCGCGCTCAGCACGCGCTACTTGCAGAAGGGGGGCGGGCTGTCTCCGATGCGGGCCACCACGGCGGTGGCGCTGCAGCAATCCGTGCAGGTGATCATGCACCTCGGACTGCTGATTTTGTTCAGCACGGTGGCGGGCGCATCGATGAACCTGTCGCATTTCGTCCCGGACGCCACCGTGCTGTACCTGATCGCGGGTGTGACGCTGGGCATTGTCGGCACATTTCTGTTCGTGCCCACCCTGCGGCGCTGGCTGGCGACAGACCTGCGCCCGAAAGTGAAGGAGCTGAGCCGCGATCTCATCGAGGTCGCGCGTGAGCCCAAACGACTCGGCTTGATCGTACTCGGTTGCACCGGAACGACTCTCGGCGCAGCGTTGGCCCTGTGGGCCAGTGTCGAGGCCTTCGGGGGCGGGGCGACGTTTGTCACCTGCACGGTGGTGACGATGGTCGGCGGAACGCTCGCCTCGGCCGCGCCGACGCCCGGCGGTGTCGGCGCCGTCGAGGCTGCGCTGATCGGTGGGCTCGCCGCCTTCGGTGTACCCGCGGCGGTCGGCGTGCCGTCGGTTCTGCTGTATCGGGTGCTCACCTGCTGGATTCCCGTCTTCGTCGGCTGGCCGGTGATGCGCTGGCTGACCGAAAACGAAATGGTGTAGCGCTGATTAGGATTCGCCGGTCGTATCCTGAACGCTCACCAGGACGACTGAAATCCTCGCGCTCTCACCGACCCTGGTGGTGAGATAGAGCGGGTAATAGTCCGGGAGCACCGACTGCGCCACGCTGATAGCGACAGTGGCGGTGGCCGACCCGCCGGCGCCGAACTGTCCAGAAACCGGCGCCGCGGTAATCCCCGTGTCGGTGGACACCCCGTTGATCGTATAACCGCCGGTCTTGTCGATCATCTGCTGGGCGTCCAGAGCCACCGTGCCGGTGCTTCCCGGGGCGATATCGACGACCGGGCTTGCAACATTCACGGCCACCGCCGAACTGTACTCACCGAACGAGGGTGGCGCAGCGGATTCGGCTGTGCCCCAAGCCTTGTCGGCGTGGGCCGCAAGCGAGTACCTGAGCTCACCGCCCGTCTGGATAATCGACTCCGGCAGCCAAGTGTGGTCGGTGGCTTGCCCATCAATCTTCAGGCCGCTGATGTACCTCAGCGGGTCTGGTCCCGATGCACCCGGCGCGAACATCCGGATGAATTTTCCGCCCGGAAGCGCGATCACGACGCGGTCGAAGATCGGTGTGCTTACCGTGAGGATGGGTGTTCCCGGCGTAATCGGATACAGGCCGAGGGCGGCCCACACATACCAGCTGGCCATCGCGCCGAGGTCGTCGTTCCCGGGCTCGCCATCGGGCGTGGGACCGAACAACCCGCGCACCCGGTCGACCGTGTGCTGGGTCTTCCACGGCTGACCAACGTAGTTGTATAGCCACGGCACTCCAAAGCCCGGCTCGTTGCCGGCCCAGAGGTAGGGCTCATCGGGACCCTCGTTGAGCTTCTTCACGAACTCGTCCAGACGGGCGGCCATGGCCTGGCGACCACCCAACGCGGTCGCCAGGCCGGCGACATTGTGCGGCACCAACCAGACGTATTGCTCGGCGTTGCCCTCGTCAAAGCCATCCTGGCCGAAGCCGGTAGAAGAATGCACGAAACCCGGTCCGCTGTCGAACAATCCGAAACCGTTGCGCGGCGAGATGAAGTGGGTGGTGGGATTGAACAGGTTGTGCCAGTACTGGGCTCGACGCTGGAATTCGGCCGCTGTCGCCACATCCCCGAGCGACTCGGCAAATCGCGAGATAGCGAAGTCGTCGATTGACCACTCCAGCGTAATCGACGCGTCGGGGCCAAACTCCCGCGTGTGCGGGGCATAACCCAGGCGCAAGTAGGTCTCGATGCCCGGCCTCTCCACGTAGCCGCCCATCCCCATACCGCCTGTAGTCGCCCCGTTCACCATGTAGTGCAGTGCCGTTTTCACGTCGAAGTCGGTAGCGCCGTAAGCGTGCAAGCTCGCGATGAGCGGCACCACGTTGTCTCCGGTCATCTCACCGGTCGCGACATTCGCAAGCGGCCAGCGCGGAAACGCTCCGCTCTGCTCGGCGTCAGTGACCAGCGATTGGGCCATGTCGCTGGCACGCTCCGGGAACAGCAGCGCCTGCAGAGCAGCCAGACATCGGTAGGTGTCCCAGTCGGAAAAATTCGTGTACTGGGTGTGCCCCTCGGCCACGTTGTGGATGAGGTTGTCGAATCCGATGTAACGTCCGTCAACATCGTTGAATGTGTTGGGGTGCAACAGCGATCGATACAGGGAGGTATAGAAGGTCTCTATATCGCGGCCATTTCTGCCGGCGACCGCGATGCGCGACAGCGCGGCGTTCCATGCCGACGACGCGGCGCTGCGGACGTCCTCGAAGCTCGTGGCGCCCTCGGCTGCCAGGTTTGCCCGCGCTGCGTCGATGCTGACGTAGGAGAGCGCGGTCCGCACCTCGATCGTCGACCCCGCCGGGAACTGCACATAGCCGCCGCTGTAGGGCGAAGCCGCACCATGCGCTCCGGCATGGACCGCTTCGCCATCCCAGGTGCCGAAGGTGGTGAACGGCTGGCTGAACCTCATCGCGAAATACACGGTGTAGGTGTTTTGCTTGTCGCAGAAGCTGCCGCTGCCCGCCCAGCCGGTGATGGTGGTTTGGTCCTCGCCGATCTGGATGGCCGCGCGGGAGTTGCCCGCCAGCGACGCGCCGGAACGCACATGGAACAGGGCGGGACGGCCGTTGTGTGGGTAGCTGAACCGGCCGACGCCGGTGCGCGCAGTGGCGGTCAGTTCCGCAGTCACCCCAGTCTCGGGAAACCGCACCGTGTAGTACCCAGGCACGCCACGCTCTGTTTTGTCGTGGGCGATCCGTTCCCAGGCGTTCCAGGGCTGCGAGCCGATCGCGCGGGTGGTCGGCAGCATGGAGATGTCGCCGAATGCGGCACAGCCCACCGAGGCATGGGTCATGCTGAACCCTGTCGCGCGTGGGTTGTCGAAGTTGTAGCCGGCGTAGTTGCCAACGGTGTCCGGCGAATACTGCACCATTCCGAACGGCACGGCGGGGCCAGGGAAGTTGTTGATCTCCCCAACCGTTTCACCGCCCGTGCCGGTCCCAATCAGCGTGTCGACATGAGCCACCGGATTCGCGACAAACGAGGGTTCACCGTCGTATGCGAAAGGCGGAGCCGCCGCCACGAACGTCGCGGACACAGCCGCAACCGCTACCAGCGCGATGAGGGTCCTCGGCGACCGCATAGGACTCTCTTACTGCATAACCGTGTCTCGCCGTGGCGTTTCGACACGGATCTTCGAGAACGACGGATTCGACGGCCACACCGGCACACTGAAAACCCCTGCGCCGCGAGGCCGGTTTGGTCGTACGGTATTCGCATGGCCGAAGAGTCGTACGCGATCGATGCCGGGCACCCACCGTCAGCCCTGCTCAAAATTCTCAACCCGGTACTGGGATTCCTGCTGCGCACGCCGCTCGCCGGGCCGGCACGCAAGCAGCTCATGGTGCTGAGCTTCACCGGGCGAAAGTCGGGGCGGGAGTTCACGATTCCGGTGAGCGCCCACCTGATCGACAACGACCTGTATGCGCTGACCGGCGCTGTATGGAAGCAGAACTTCAGCGGCGGCGCGGACGCCCAGGTCGTCTACGACGGCAAGTCAACCGCCATGCGCGGCGAGCTCATCCGCGACCGCGCCATCGTCTCGGGTCTCTACCTGAAGTGTGCACAGTCCTATGGCGCGCGCCGGGCCCAGGTGATGATCGGATTGAAATTCCGCGACCAGCGCGTCCCGACGCTCGAGGAGTTCGCCGAGGCCGTCGACCGCATGAAGTTGTGCGCGATCAAGTTCACCCCGGCGCCGTAACGAGCGGCCCCGCGCCCGCGGCCGCGTAGGTTCGGGTGATCACTGGCCGCTCGAACCCGGCCCTACCCACGGCCCGTCGCACCGCCTCGCCGACCACCTCCACCCGATCGATCGGCACCAGCGCGATCACGCAGCCCCCGAAGCCGCCGCCGGTCATCCGGGCGCCGAGGGCACCCGCGCGAACCGCGGTATCGGCGATCAGGTCGATGTGGGCGGTGGTGATGTCGAAATCGTCGCGCATCGACGCATGCGAAGCGGTGAAGATCCGGCCCGCCTCGGCGAAGTCCGAATCACTTAGCACAGCAACACAATCGAGCACACGTTGGTTCTCGGTCAACACATGACGGGCACGACGGACGTCGACCGGATCGGTCGCCGCGGCCGTAACGGAGGCCAGCACCGAGGGTCCGCGATCGTGAACCTCGCGCAATGACGACACCCCGAGATCAGCGGCCACCCGCTCGCACGATGCACGCCGGGCCGCGTACTCGCCGCCGGCGTGACGATGGCGCGACCGGGAGTCGATCAACAGCAGTGCGACGCCGCAGCCATCGGGGTCGAAGACCACCGGCTCGACGGTGAGGTCGCGGAAGTCGATGAGCAGGGCCGTCGACGGCGCGCCGAACAGCGATGCCAGCTGGTCGAGCAAACCCGTTGGGGCGCCGACATAGTCGTTCTCGGCGCGCTGCGCGAGCAGCGCCTGGTCCTTCGCGTCGATGCACGCACCGGTCGCCGACGTGATCGCGCCCAGCGTCGCGCATTCCAGCGCCGCCGACGACGACAGGCCCGACCCCATCTCCACGTCGCTGGTGATCGACATCGCGCCGCCCGGCACCGAGTGACCGGCCTGGCGCAGCGCCCACATCACTCCGGCCACGTAACTCGCCCAGCCGTCCACCTCACCGGGGGCGGTGCCCAGCGGAATGCGCACCGCGCCGTCCGCGCGGTCGCTGGTCACGGTGATGGCATCGCCGTGATCAGGGGCAAAGCTCGCCACCGTGCGCTGGGGCAGCGCGATCGGCAGTGCGAACCCGAAGTTGTAGTCGGTGTGCTCGCCGATCAGGTTGATCCGCCCGGGCGCGGCGTAGCGGATCGTCATCGAAGTTCCCGCAGCCGCCCCGCCACGCTCTCGGGAGTGACGTCACCGATGAACGCGTCCATCGCCGATTCCGAGGCCGCCAAGTACTTGAGCTTGGTCGCGCTGCGCCGGATCGACATCAGCTCGACGTGAAAGTAGCCTTCCGCCTGAGCATTGGTGTCGGCGAACTGGTGCAGCGCCGAAATATACGGCAGCGCAGTCGAATACATTCGGTCGAACCGGCCCAACACGTCGAGGTAGACCTCGGCGAACGCGTCGAGCTCGTCGTCGTTCAAGTCGACGAGGTTGCGCACGAACCTGTTCGGGTAGATGTGCACCTCAACCGGCCAGCGCGCGGCGAACGGTACGAACGCCGTGAACAGATCGGTGCGCGCGACGATGCGACTGCCGTCGGCGATCTCGCGCGCGAGTAGGTCGGCAAAGAGGTTGTCGCCGTGACGCATTCGATGCTCGTGCGCCTGCCCGAGCATCGCGGCGGTGCGCGGCGTCAGATAGGGGTAGCCGTAGATCTGACCGTGCGGGTGGGTCAGCGTCACGCCGATTTCCTCGCCGCGGTTTTCGAAACAGAACACCTGCTCGATGCCCGGTGCGGCCATCAGGTCAGCGGTGCGGTGCCGCCAGGCCTCGACCACCAGCCGGGCGTGCGCCGGACGCAATTGCGCGAACGAGCCGGTGTGGTCGCTGGAAAAACAGATCACCTCCGTGCGGCCATGCCCTGGAGCAGACACAAAGCCGTCACCGGCGGGCACACCCACCGGCTCACCGGCGCCGGACAGGCTCGGAAACCGGTTCTCGAATACGACGACGTCGTAGTCCGGTGCCGGCACCTCGCTCGTCAGTCCGGTCGGGCCCGGACACAGCGGGCACTGGTCGGGGGGCGGCTTATAGGTGCGGTCTTGTCGCAGCGCGGCGATGATCACCCACTGCCCGGTCGACCGGTCGAACCGCAACTGAGACTGGTCGGGGGTGCGCTGCGGCAAGGGCCTGCGATCGGTGACCGGCGCCGGACGATGTCCGGGCAACGCGAAGAACAGCAGCTCACGGCCATCGGCCAGCTTCGCCCGGGTCGGCGCTGTCACGATCTCGAAGACTAGCTTGGCCGCCGCGACGGAGTTCGGGTAACCATGGGGTGTCCCACCGATGCGAGGAGGTCCACCCATAGCTGTGCTCTACGAACGGGCCCGAAACTGGTTGATCGGGTCTGACCCGGGGCTGCTGCGGCTGCGCATGGCGACTCGAACCACGGCCGCGCTGGGCTGCTCACTCGCCGTGCTCTCCGTGCTGACCAAAGCGACCGGTCAGCCGCTGACGGTGGCGCTGCTGGGCGTCGTCATCACCATGATCGCGGCCCGATCCGTCAACGAGCCGGACCCGCAACAGCAGCGCATCACCATGGCGCTCGTCCCACTGCCCGCGACGGCATCCGTCGTCGCGGCCACGTTGCTGGCTCCGCACCCCATCGCCGCCGACGTGGTCTTCGTGGCGGTGGTGTTCGGCGCGGTCTACGTCCGGCGCTTCCAAGCGCGCGGCAGAGCGCTGGGCATGGTCGCCTTCATGTCCTACTTCATGACCTTGTACCTGCGAGCCGGCCTCGCGGAGCTGCCCTGGTTGATCGCGGCCGTCGTGGTGGGGACGGTGTGCACGTTCGTGATGAGCACCTACGTGCTGCCCGATCGACCAGAACGCGTGCTGCACGCGACGATTCGGGCGCTGCGGGCGCGGATGGCCATCGTCATCGACACTACCGCCGAGGTGGTGCGCACGGGCCGCCTCGATGAACGCCGACGCCGCCAGATGCGGGCCCGCACCATCCGGCTCAACGAGACCGCCCTGATGATGCAGGACCAGATCGAAGACAAGTTCAACCCCGCCATGCTCTACCGCGGCGTCAGCGCAGAACAATTGGCGCCGTGGCTGTTCGATGCCGAACTCGCCATCGAATGGGTCGCCACCGCTGGCCGCCGAGCGGCCGTAATCTCCTCGCAGGATCCCTCGGCGATACCGGACGCGACCCGCGCCGAGATGGTCACGGCGCTCGCACTGCTGTCACGGGCGATGCGCGCGCCACAGGAGGGCGGCCTTCGGCAGGCTGCGAGCCAGGCTCAACGGGTTCTCGACCACCAGCCGGATAGCGCCACCGACGACGAGGGCGACGCCGCGGTGCGCCGCCTTGCGCTGGCAATCATCAACGCGGCCACCGCGACAGCCGAAGTGCGGGCCATCGTCGAGGGCGCCATTTCCGGGCATACTGCCTCGGTCGAGGCCATCGACAGCGCGCCACCCGCCGATGACGAGCCGCCGGAGCAGGGCCTGCCGCAGACGACCCGGCAAGCCATCCAGGTGGCCGTCGCCGCCTCGTTGACCATCGTGGCCGGCGAGTTGTTGTCGCCCACTCGCTGGTATTGGGCGGTGATTGCGGCATTCGTGATCTTCGCGGGCACCAACTCCTGGGCCGAAACGCTCACCAAAGGCTGGCAACGACTGCTCGGCACCGTGCTCGGCGTGCCCTGCGGCGTGCTGGTGGCCACGCTGTTCGCCGGCGACAAGACGGGATCGCTGGTTGCGATCGTCGTGTGCTTGTTCTGCGCCTTCTATTTCATGACGGTGACCTACAGCCTGATGACGTTCTGGATCACCACGATGCTGGCGTTGCTCTACGGTCTGCTCGGCGAATTCTCCCTCGGCGTGCTGATGCTGCGGATCGAGGAGACGGCGATCGGCGCCGTGATCGGCATCGCCGTAGCCATCGTGGTGCTGCCGACGCATACCCGGACCGCTATCCGCAAGGACACCAAGACGTTTCTGGCCAGCCTGTCGGACCTGATCGACATCTCCACGGCGACGATGTTCGGCGGTGACGAGACGACCAGCCCGACGGAACGGGCGCGGGAGCTGGACCGCAACCTCCAACAGTTCCGGGTCACCGCCAAGCCGTTGCTGGCCGGTGTCACCGGCCCGGCCAGCCGGCGAAGCATTCAGCGCGGTCTGCGGATATTCGGCGCGTGCGATCAGTACGGTCGAAGCCTGGCCCGCAACAGCGAGCGATACCAGGACCCCGTTGGGTCCGAACGGTTGTCGGACGCCTTCATCTCCGCCGCGACACAGACCCGGCGCAACATCGACGCGCTCATCGCGCTCGTCGACGGCGCCGACGACGTGACCGTCGATTCCGCGACCGACGACCTCGATTCCGCGGAGTGCCGCGCCCGCAATCTCCGCGAGGGTGAACCGCAACTCGATATTCGACGGTTCCTCACCGCGGTACACGCGCTCCGCCAGATCGAGCGGTCCATCATCACCGAGGCAATCAACCTCGGTGCCCGCGACGGCCTAAAGGCCCCGAGTCCGGCGGCACGCTGATTTCCGCAACCATCGACGTCGCGCCGGACCGGGGCTAGCATCTCGTAACAACCGCCGCCGCAACGTCGCGAGGAGCAGGCCCATCGCTACTCCGAATCTTCCGCCCGGGTTCGACTTCACCGACCCCGACATCTACGCCCGCCGACTACCGGTGCAGGAGTTGGCCGAGCTGCGCCGTGCGGCGCCGATCTGGTGGAACGAGCAGCCACTCGATCAGGGCGGATTCGGTGACGGTGGGTACTGGGTGGTCAGCAAGCACCGCGATATCCGCGAGGCCTCGCTGCGCTGCGATGTCTTCTCGTCGGCCGCGAAGTCCATCGTGCCGCGCTATCCGGAAGACCAGGCGGCGGGCCAGATCGAGGCCGGGCGGGCGTCGATGATCATGATGGACGATCCCGAACACAGCCGGTTACGCAAGATCGTCTCCCGCGCCTTCACACCGCGTGCCGTCGACCGGCTGCGCGCCGACCTCGCGGAGCGAGCGCGGGAGATCATCAGCCAGGCGGCAACGGACGGCCCGGGCGACTTCGTCCGCCAGGTCGCCTGCAAGTTGCCGCTCGAGGCCATCGCCAGCCTGCTCGGGGTGCCGCTCGAGGACTACGACAAGCTGTTCGACTGGTCGAACAACATGATCGGCAGTGACGACCCCGAGTTCGCCGACAAGGACTCGTTGACCGCTGCGGCCGAATTGATGTGGTACGCAATGCAATTGGCGGCGCAGAAGGCCGAGAACCCCGCCGATGACATCGTCACGGCGTTGGTCAGGGCCGACGCCGACGGGCAACGGCTCTCCGATGCCGAATTCGGCATGTTTGTGGTCACGCTCGCCGTCGCCGGCAACGAGACGACCCGCAACTCGATCACGCAGGGCATGATGGCCTTCACCGAGAACCGGGACCAGTGGGAGCTTTTCAAGGCGCAGCGGCCCAAGACCGCGGCCGACGAGATCATCCGCTGGGCCACCCCGATCACCGCATTCCAGCGCACCGCGCTGGTGGATACGGAGCTCGGCGGGGTGCGGATCGAGACGGGCCAGCGGTTGGCGTTGTTCTACCGCTCGGCCAACTTCGACGAAGAGGTCTTCGACGACCCGTACACCTTCGACATCTCGCGCAGCCCCAACCCGCACCTCGGGTTCGGGGGCACCGGTGCGCATTATTGCATCGGAGCCAACCTGGCTCGCATGACGATCGACCTGATGTTCAACGCGATCGCCGACCACGCACCCGACCTGGCCGCGGCAGGAGAGCCCGAGCGACTGCGGTCACCGTTCATCAACGGCATCAAGCACTGGCAGGTCGACTACCAGCGCGCCCACCCGGTGCCGCAGTAGGGCGACCAATCCCAGCGGGCGTACGCTTCCATAAA
The DNA here is from genome assembly GCF_900157365.1 of Mycobacterium numidiamassiliense. GTDB lineage: Bacteria > Actinomycetota > Actinomycetes > Mycobacteriales > Mycobacteriaceae > Mycobacterium > Mycobacterium numidiamassiliense. The sequence goes on from NZ_FUEZ01000003.1 coordinate 999,391, forward strand.
AATGTATGGCCAGCATCGGGTCCCGGCACCGCATATCGTTGACATCGGTGCAGCGCGGCCATACATTGGCTCAGAGTTGTCCACGCGCTCCGCGCCCCGCGCTTCCGCGCTAAGGAGACCGTCATGACCGTAGGTACAGCTCCCGCAAGCGTTTTCGACTCCGATCTGCCGACCCTCGACTACGCAGCGGAGGAGAGTCCGGCCGAGGTCTACCCTCGCCTGCGCGCAGCGCAGCGGGAAGCGCCGATAGCGATCGGGCCGTTCGGGCCCGAAGTGCTGTCGTACCGCCTGGTCCGTTCCGTGCTGCGCGACACCCGCTTCCAAATCCCACCCGGGATAAACCTCCTCTCCCAGGGCATCACATCCGGCCCACTGTGGGACAAGGTGGTCAACAGCCTGCTGTGCATCGAGGGGGACACCCACCATCGGCTGCGCAGTCTGACGTCCAAGGCATTCACGCCGAGAGCGACCCTGCGCCTGCACGACACCATGGTCGAGGTGATGAACGCGTTGGTCGATCGGGTTGGCGACGCGGGCCGCTGCGACGTCGTCACCGACCTCGCGCGCCCCTATCCGGTTCCGATCATCTGCGCGCTGCTCGGCGCACCCCGCGAGGATTGGGAACAGTTCTCCTGTTGGGCCGACGACGTTTTCAAGGTCTTCACCTTCACCATCGACGTGCGCGAGGTGGAGCCCGCCGCCATGCGCGCATGGCGAGAGCTCGACGACTATATCGACGACATGGTCGCCAGGCGCCGGCACAGCCTGACCGACGACCTGCTTTCCGACTTGATTCGGGCCGAGGACGACGGTGACCGCCTCAGCACCGCCGAGCTGCGCATGCTCGCGGGCGGCCTGCTGCTGGCGGGCACCGACACGACCCGCAATCAGGTGGCCGCCTCGGTGCATGTGCTGTGCGAGCACCCAGAGCAGTGGGAGTTACTCAGGGAGCGACCCGAATTGGCGATGCCGGCCGTCGAGGAAACGATGCGTCACTCGCCGATCGCGTGCGGAACCCTGCGCATGGTGACCCAAGACGTCGAGCTCGACGGCTATATTTTCCCGGCAGGCACCCACGTGTTAGTGAATACCGCTGCGGCCAACCGCGATCCAACGATCTACGACGATCCGGATCGCGTCGATATCACCCGCGAAGGGGCCCCCGCGATCCTGACCTTCGGCGGTGGAGTCCACTACTGCCTTGGCGCCAACCTGGCCAGGCGGGAGATCGCCGAAGCGCTCAACGTGCTCGCCCAGCGGCTGAAAAACCCGCGCACCGCCGGACCGGTTCCGTGGAAGCCCATGGTGAGCCTGAGCGGGCCGAAGAGTTTGCCCATCGAATTCGAAGTGGCCCGATAGTCATCCATTGCCGTTGCGCGTAGGGTCTTCAATGGTGAAAGCGCGCAAGACATCCGACGGTGCGGTGCCGGTCTCACCGGACAACTTCGCCCACGCCGAGAGTGACCTGTATTTCGGCAATATCGTGAGAGACGGCGGGGTCGGCAGATTCAAGCACATCCGGGAGCTCACACCGCTGGATAAGCAGTTCGTCATTCGCTCGAATCGCGACACGCTGTACTCGGCCGGCGTCTTCGACCTCGACGCCGGACCGGTCACGGTGTCGCTCCCCGACCCCAACGGTCGATTCATGTCAATGCAGGTGATCACCGAAGACCACTACGTGCCCGCCGTGTTCTATGGACAGGGCGATCACACCCTGACCCGCGCCGAGATCGGTACGCGGTATGTCATGGTGGTCATTCGCATCCTGGTCAATCCCAACGATGATGCCGACATCGAACAAGTCCATGCGCTGCAAGATGCCGTCGCGGTTGCGCAGAAAGAGGCGGGCAGCTTTGAAATCCCGAAGTGGGATCCCGTCAGCCAGAAGGCCGTAAGGGATGCACTTAATCAACTCGCCGCCACGTTGCCGGAATTCTCGGGGATGTTCGGCACCAAAGACAACACCGACCCGGTCCGCCGGCTGATCGGCGCGGCAACGGGATGGGGCGGAAACCCCGAAACAGATGCCACGTACCTGAGCTTCCATCCGGCCAACAACGACGGCACCACCGGCTACCAACTGACGGTGGGCCAGGTTCCCGTCGACGGGTTCTGGTCGGTCACCGTCTACAACAAGGACGGCTACTTCTCCCCCAATCCGCAGAACGCCTATTCGCTGAACAACGTCACCGCCCAGCGTGACCCCGACGGCACCATCACCATCCAGTTCGGCGGCCGCGATAGCGAATCAGCAAACTGCTTGCCGATCACGCCCGGGTGGAACTACCTCGTCCGGCTGTATCGACCGCACGAGGCGATCCTCAACGGTGAGTGGACATTCCCTGAAGCCCAGCCGCTTGCATCGAGTTCCTGAGGCTCTATTCTGACCGGGACCGGGTGACCGCGACCACGGATCGGCAGGTATCGGATCGTGTCAGCTACGTTATGCCGGGTGTGCGGCACCGCGGCGCTGACGACCGACGCTCGCTTCTGTCACGCTTGCGGATCGGGGTTTGACGCACCGCTGCACGCTCGGCTACTGCTCGCTGCCAGGGATCAGCCGGCCGGTCGTCGCAGCGATGCGCCCCTGGTCGGTCGCACCTGGGAACTCAACACACTCGGCGGCATTTTCGATGAGGCGGTCAACGGCGCCGGGTGCATCGTCAACATCACCGGTCCGGCAGGCATCGGAAAGAGCCGGCTGGCCCGCGAAGCCGCGGCCACCGCCGGGGCCCGCGGTATCCCGGTATTCGGCGCCTACTGCGAGTCGCACGCCTGCGATATCCCGTTTCGTACGGTGGCGCACCTGCTTCGCGCAGCACTTGAAATCGACCAGTACACAACGGATACAGCCCGCGGCCGCTTGCGCGAGCGATTCGGCGACGCCGAGCCCGAGGATCTCTTGCTACTCGACGACCTGCTGGGCATCCGCGATCTGTCGGTCCCGTTGCCCGATGTCGCACCCGACGCGCGCACGCGGCGGTTGATCACCCTGATCAATTCCGCGTCGCTGGCCCGCAGCGCACCGGCGGTGTACGTGATCGAAGATGCGCACTGGATCGACCGGGCCAGCGAATCGATGTTGGCCAATATGCTTGCCGCACTGACACATACGCGATCTTTGGTGTTGGTCACATACCGCCCCGAATATCGTGGAGCGCTGAGCCGGATATCGGGAGCGCAGGTGCTGGCGCTGCGTCCGCTCAGCGGCGCGCAGGCCTCGGCGCTGACCGCGGAACTCCTTGGCACAGACGGATCGGTGACGGAGGTGGCCGCGCTGGTCACCGCCCGCGCCGCCGGAAACCCGTTTTTCGCCGAGGAGATGGTGCGCGACTTGGCCGAACGTGGCGTGCTGCACGGCCGGCGCGGTGAGTACCAGAAGCGCGCCGACCTCGCTGAGGTGCAGGTGCCGGCTACCCTGCAGGCCACCATCGGGGCGCGCATCGATCGGCTTGAACCCACCGCTAAACGCACCCTGAACGCGGCCGCGGTGATCGGGCTGCATTTTGGTGGAGATATTCTCAGCGACCTGGACGAGAAACCCGACGTGTCGGCGTTGATCGAAGCCGAAGTCGTCGATCAGGTGAGATTCACGCCGCACGGCGAATACGCCTTTCGCCACCCTCTTATCCGCGCCGTCGCCTACGAGTCCCAGCTGAAATCCGATCGCGCACAACTGCACCGTCGTTTGGCGAATGCCTTGGAACAGAGGCAGGATTCGGGAGACGATAACGCCGCGTTGATCGCGGAACACCTCGAAGCAGCGGCGGATCTGCCCGGGGCCTTCGCCTGGCACATGCGCGCGGCGACCTGGTCGCGCAATCGCGACGTCGCCGCGGCACGGGAACGCTGGCGCCGCGCGCAGCACATGGCCGATCGGATACCCGAGAACCATCCCGGCCACCTGCCCATGCGCATTGCGTCTCGAACCCTGTTGTGCGGGTCTGAGTTTCGTGTCGGAGGTGAGGGGGATATCGCAAACTTCACCGAACTGCGCGAGCTCTGCACCGCTGCAGGTGATCAGCGGTCACTGGCTGTCGGCATGGCCGGGATGATCCAAGCGCGGTTCCTGAGCTCGCGGGTGCGGGAGGCGGCCGATCTGGCATCGGAACTGGCGCAGTTGCTGGTAGAAATCGGAGATCCGGCCTTGACGGTCTCGCTGTCGGCGGCGGTGTTGGGCCCCAAGCATGAAGTCGGCGATGTGACCGAAGTGCTGCGGTTTGCCCGACGTGTCATCGAGGCCGCCGAAGGCGACCTTGGCCAGGGCAAGCTCATCTTCGCCGTTCCGGTACCGACCGCGATCGCAGTACGAGGTGTCGCCCGCATTTGTCTCGGAATGCCAGGCTGGAAAACGGATTTCGACCAAGCGATGGTGCGCGCGCGTACCTTGGATGCATTCGCGTTCTCCGGCGTGAGTTGGTATTCGTATGTGATGCCGTTGGCCTACGGGGTGATACGGCCCTACACCGCCATGCTGCGCGACACCGCGGATACCTTGGCGCTGGCAGAGCAGACAGGCGACAATCTCGGGCTCGATCTGGCCCGAAGTGCACGGGGTATTGCCCTCATTCACAACGGTGGCTCCGATCGTGACACGGGCCTTCAGCTACTGCTGATGGTAAGTGAACGTGATTGGCAGCAGCGGTTTTCCAGCATCCAGTCCATCGTCGAGGCTTACGTGGCGCGCGAGCAGGCCCGACTCGGCTACACCGACAATGCGGTCAATCTGGCGCGACATGCGGTTGCGCACAACACCGCCGCGGGTTCAGTCATGTGGAACATCCCGGCAACGGCGGCGTTGGTGGAGGTCTTGTTGACCCGAAAGTTGGATCGCGACCTCGCGGAGGCCGACGCGGTCATCGCCCAGTGGACAAGCGTGATGTCCGAGCTGGGTGTGACGCTGTACGAGGTCTGGTTGCTTCGTATGCGCGCTCAACTTGCCCGCGCCCGCAAGGAGGAATCCAGCTATCGGGAATTGCGGGAACGATACCGGCGGAAATCGGCAGACCTCGGCTTCGAAGGCCACGTCGCGCTGGCCGCTTCGATGTAGAAAAGGCCATCGGCAATGTGACAAAGACCTGCCAGACACAAGTCGCGTTTGCCCGGGACGCACCCTACGCTCGTGGGTTACACGAAGTTAACGGGGGTTTGCTTATGGGTGGGCTTTATCGGCTCGCGAAAAAGCGAGGTGGCGGACTTGCCGTCGTCGCCGGGGCGCTGTGTTTGATCGTGGCGTCGTGTTCGGAGACCGCATCCCCGCCCGCGGCCAGACCGGCGACACCGGCTGCCGCTTCGATGCCGAAACCCGCGCCCAGTACGGCTCCCCCGGCGCCGTCGGTGACCGGTCCTTTGGAAAAGGATTGGAAGAGTTACGGCGGCACGGCCTACTTCGGCTGCCCGGATAAATTCTCACTCAGCAAAACAGCACTCGACGATATCCGCCCCAAAGTGTTCGACCCGAAAACCGGGCAATACGTGGCGCCGCCCATCCCCACACTTCCTGTCGGTGAAAATGTGACCGGCGGCGTGTGCGCGCTGGCCGGCACCACCATCGACGATCTCAAAGTCGTCTATGTCATCACGACTTTCAAGCCGGCGCAGGCACTGGCACCCGAACTCACCAAAGCGATGGCCTATGTGTTCGACTTCAAGTCGACGGCGCCGTTGGCGACGAAAGAACTGCAACCGCCAACCCCCGACCTGAAATTGGCTGACGCGAAGGAGTGGGGCCTGGCTGCGACCACATCCGGCGCGGCCTGGCTGAATGCCTTTACCGACGGACACGTCGCGTCGCCGCCGCGAACCGTAATCCTCTCGAGCACTGACCTTTCCATGATGTGGAATGACCCGCAGCCCGGCCGGGTATGGCAGGACGTTCTTTCCTTCCAACGCAACACCGAGCCCGGCAAGACATGGGGAGCAGAGCTGCGGCGCCCTACCGGCGAGTCCATTTATCAAAATAATGACATTTGGACCGTTGACGGCGAATTGTCTGATGGGCCAGATAAATTGGTGAAGATGTCGCGCTGGGATTCGTACGACCCCAAGGTGGCATCGACGGTGTTCCTCGATCTCAACTCCAAGGCACTGATCAAATTCGGTGATTCCGAACGTGTTTCGGGCAGTGGACTGGCCACAACCTTATCCGGCGGAAAACTCTTCGTCGATGCTCTCAATTCGGACAACTCGCAGTTCGGCTTCGGCGTGTGGAACTTGCGCACCCAGCAGTGGGACCTGTTGAAGAACCGGGACGAAGCGAAGAAGTTGTCGATATCGAAGTTGGCGTTCTTCGACGACCACATCTACATCACCAACGATGGCGGGACATATGCCGTCATCGCCCTGCCGGCCACCGACCCGGTCGCGACGAACTGGTCGGTGCGACCGTTTTCGCGGATATCCGGCTGGACGCTGGTGTGCCGCGGCGAGACGGCCGCGCCGCCCAGCGGGGGGTGCAAGGAGATCGTCATGGTGCAAGACCAGGAAGGGCATTACCCGGGCCCCTGGTTCTAGCGTCGGGAAGCCAAGTCGGCCGCCTGCACCGCCCCGCGGACCCCGGTAGCGACAGGTCCAGGATTTGACCTGTGTGGCCGCGTGCTGACGCTGCGGACGTCGGCGACATTGGCGACGTCCACAGCGGCAGCGGTCACTTCTCCGCTGAGCGAAGCGTCAGCAGGGAAGGTGCGGGATACAGGCCGGCAGTCGACGGGGCTTGATGCGTGATGTCATCAACTTCCCCCCGTCGGCGTAACAACATCGACGCTAGGTGTGGGCGATGGGACTGATCTTTCGAGAACGTAAGTATCGGCTTTGTCGACGCACGGACAACAGATAAGAAAAATCCGCTCAATCGCCCGTTTCCCAGTGCTGCTCGTTCGTCGCGGGTTACTATCTGCTCCGGCCGAATCGGGTCTGAATGCGACGGTGGGCGCCTTCATGCTCTTGTTGTATCGGCGTCGCGAGTGCCCGCTTTTCGGCGCCTCCCGACGCCAACGCCCCGGCTTCCCCTTGATCCGGGGCGACATCGGGACGAATGGAGTGCATGCATGTCGGGAATAACCAGCAAAGTCAGCGTCGCCGCAATCCTCACCTTCACCGCCTTGACCGCGTCGGGATGCACACCGGTCTTTTCGCTGTTCTCGTTCTGAGCCCTCACTACCTGAGGGACAGCGCCTTGACCTTCGGCGCCGCGGGCCCTTTCTGACAGTCTGTTTCCTTAGCTCGTGGACGCGTCAAGCGGTCAGACGTCTGAGTCAGCAAACACGCGCACTGCAGACTGAAGCGTGCGTGTGTCTGCCAAATCTGCATATGTGAGTCGAGTTCATCACTCGCGCCCGACACAATCGTCGCGGCGCTTTCCGGTGTGCGCGCCGTCCGACGTCGCGCATACCGGGACGGCAAGCCATCCGCAAAGTGAGTCCCTAAAGGCGCAATACAACATCAGAACCTTACTTGCCGGTAGATCTGGTATGCCTAACCATTCTTGGGGTACGCTCTGCTCCGGTTGAATCGGGACTGAATGCGACGGTGGGCGCCTTCATGCTCTTGTTGTTTCGGAGTCGGGAGTGGCGGCACATTGTGCCTCCTGACACCGCCCGTCTGGCTTCGTGTGAGCCAGCTGGAAAGTGGAAACGAAATGGAGTGCATGTATGTCGGGCCTAACCAGCAAAGTCGCTGTCGCGGCAATCCTCACCTTCACCGCCTTGACCGCGTCGGGATGCACGCCGGTCTTTTCGGTCTTCTCATTCTGACTTTGCGATAGCGGCGGGATAGCGGCTGGCTTTTGACGCTGCGGGCCTGATCGTAGAACCTCGTTACGGTGCTCGCCTGCCGCCTCAAGAGCCAGCTGTCTAACTCAGCAAACACCATGCGGCACACGGGACGTGCCGGTGCCTCTCATCACCAATGTCTAGTCGAGCCACGAACGAATGGAGTGCATGTATGTCGGGAATCACCAGCAAAGTCGCTGTCGCCGTAATCCTCGCCTTTACCGCCGTGACGGCAACCGGGTGCAGCCCGGTGCTTTCGCTCATCAACATCTCGATGTAACAGCAAGCCCTCGGGCAGGCCCGTCCCACCGCCAGCGGGTGGACGATCGCGGGCATGCGGCGCCACACGACATCGTCTGCGGTCACATCAAACGCGCAGGCCCGCAGGAGGTCTCCAGCATCGCCATGAGCCTACGGCGACAGCCTGAGCTCGTTTCTACCGCGCGACCTGAGCGGTCAGCCTGTCTTGGCGGCCAACTTCTCCGAGACGCGATTCTGGCGCGCGAGGTAGCGCTGCTTGGACTCCTCGAACTTGGCGGACTCGGCGGCGAGTTCGTCCATGAGCTTGCCTAGGTCGTCGCGCATGCCGGCGGCCTCGCCGGTGAAATCCTCGCGCTCGAAGATGCGCCATTTCTTCAGCACCGGCAGCACGACCTCGTTCAGGTGGATACCGATGTCGTAGACACCTCCGACGGCGATGATCACCGCCTTGCGCCGGAACTCGGGTACCGAGAAGCCCGGCATCCTGAATTGACGCAGCACCATGTGCAGCGATTTCATCGCCTGGTTGGGGACGAGGTCGAACGCGGCCTCGCTGATGTCGCGGTAGAAGATCATGTGCAGGTTCTCGTCGGCCGAGATCTTGCCCAGCAGCTGGTCGGCAATGGGGTCGTTGCAGGCCTTGCCGGTGTTGCGGTGCGAAATCCGGGTCGCCAGCTCCTGGAAACTGACATAGAGGACGGAGTCGGTGACGCTCGCGGCGAAGCATTCGCCCTGCTGGTTCTGGCCTGGACTGAAGCCGCGGTTGACCACCTCGAGGCGAAGCGTTTCCAGCTCGATGGGGTCAACCGAGCGCGTCACCACCAGGTAGTCGCGCAGCGCGATGCCGTGCCGGTTCTCCTCGGCGGTCCAGCGGTTGACCCACTGACCCCAGGCGCCGTCCATGCCCATGTTCATCGCGATCTCGCGGTGATAGGACGGCAGGTTGTCCTCGGTGACCAGGTTCTGCACCATCGCCACCTGCGCGACCTGAGAAAGCTTGCTCTGCTCGGGGTCCCAATCCTGGCCACCGAGCGCGTAGAAGTTCTTCCCCTCCGACCACGGAATGTAGTCGTGCGGGTTCCAGGGCTTGTGCATGCTCAGGTGCCGATTCATGTACTTCTCGACAAGCGGCTCGAGTTCGTGCAGCAGCTGTAGATCGGTTAGCTGGCCAGACATGACACCCCCCACGGTCACATCGCATTCGCGTGCCAAGCGGCGGTTCAAGAATCTGTCGCACGGCTGGTGGGATATGACCAGCGGTCCTTCGCGCCGGCTATATCCCGGATCGCACGATACGCGGGCGACGGCGCAACCAGCGGGACCTCAGTCGGCACGTCGGGCGCCAATAACGGACCGCTCCCACGCCCCCCGACGGCCGAGGTGTCCAAAACCGTTGTCGCGGGCCCAGAAACAGCCTCTGACCTGTGGTGGCAGGTACTGGATTCGAACCAGTGTAGGCGTAAGCCGACGGATTTACAGTCCGCTCCCATTGGCCACTCGGGCAACCTGCCGCCTAGCAGGTTACAACGAAGGGGTAGACAGAGCACAAACGGCTAGCACCACCGAGGAAGGGCATTGCATGGCGGACTCATCGTTCGACATCGTCAGCAAGTTCGACCGGCAGGAAGTCGACAACGCGCTAAACCAGGCCGCCAAGGAACTGGCTACGCGCTTCGACTTCCGCGGCACCGACACCACGATCGCGTGGAAAGGCGAGGAGGCAGTCGAGCTCACCTCCTCCACCGAGGAGCGCATCAAGGCTGCCGTCGACGTGTTCAAGGAAAAACTGATCCGTCGCGACATCTCGATGAAGGCCTTCGATGCCGGCGAACCGCAGGCCTCGGGCAAGACCTTCAAGCTCACCGGCACCCTCAAGCAGGGCATCGACAGCGAGAACGCCAAAAAGGTCACCAAGCTCATTCGCGATGAGGGGCCCAAGGGCGTCAAAGCCCAGATCCAGGGCGACGAAATCCGGGTCTCCAGCAAGAAGCGCGACGACCTGCAGGCCGTCCAAGCGCTGCTGCGCAACGCCGACCTGGATGTGGCGCTGCAGTTCGTGAACTATCGCTAGCGTGCGCCCTGCTGCCCGTCGCGATGACCGAGGAATGTGCACAGTGCGGCTTCGTTTACGACCTCACTAAGGCCACGACCGCCGTCGAGGCCATCAATGAACGGGTCGGCGCGGCCGCGGCCGTATTGCGCGACGGCGACGTCGACGTGCGGTCGCGGCGACACCCCGAGGTTTGGTCGCCGCTGGAATACGGATGCCATCTGCGCGATGTGCTGCTCGTCCAGCGCGAGCGCGTGCTTGCCGCCCGTCGGGTGGATCGACCGGACTACCCCGCGATGGGACGCGACGAGCGGGTGGTGCACGACGGGTATGCCGAGCAGGAGCCCGCCGACGTGGCCCGCCAGCTGGCTGACGCCGCGCAGATGTTCGGCAACGCCCTGACCCGGTTGTCCGACGACGACTGGAACCGCACGCTGCTCTATCACTTCCCGGAAACCAGCGAGCGATCGTTGCGGTGGGTCGCCATGCATACCCTGCACGAGGCACAACACCATCTGCGCGACATCACCCACCAAATCGACTAGCCGGGTTTCGCTGATCCGCTCAGCCGCTCGGCCCTAGGCTAGTGACGAGTCCCACAACTAAAGCGAGGTTCACGATGACCCCTGAGGCCGACTTTGTCGACGTCATCATCGTCGGGGCCGGTATCTCCGGCATCGGTGCGGCATATCGGATCGCCGAACGTAATCCGGGTCTGACCTACACGATCCTCGAGCGTCGCGCGCAGATCGGCGGCACGTGGGACCTGTTCCGCTACCCGGGCGTGCGCTGCGACAGCAGCATCTTCACGCTGTGCTTCCCCTTCGAGCCGTGGACCCGCCAGGAAGGCATCGCCGACGCCGCCCACATCCGCGAGTACCTGACCGACACCGCACGTAAGTACGCCATCGACCGCCACATCCGGTTCAACAGCTACGTGCGCGCGGCGAACTGGGACTCCTCAACCGACACCTGGACGATCACGGTGGACCAGGACGGCGCCAGCAAGCGCTACCGCAGCCGGTTCGTGTATTTCGCCAGCGGCTACTACAACTACGACCAGGGCTACACCCCCGACTTCCCCGGCATCGAACAGTTCAGCGGCACCGTGGTTCACCCCCAGCACTGGCCGGAAGACCTCGACTACACCGGGAAGAAGATCGTGGTGATCGGCAGCGGCGCCACCGCGGTCACGCTGCTGCCGTCGCTGTCGGAGCGGGCCGCAAGCGTGACCATGCTGCAACGCTCACCGACCTACCTGATCTCGGCTCCGAAGAACCGCCCGAGTGCCGACATTATCCGTAAAGTGTTGCCGCGCAGGATTTCTCACCTGACGATCCGATACTTGACTGCGGTACAGGAAGCGTTGTTCTATAAATTCGCCCAGAGGTTCCCCACGCCCATCAAGGCGATGCTGCGGCGCCAGGCGGTCAAGAACCTGCCCGACGGCTACGCCGTCGACACCCACTTCAAGCCGCGATACAACCCGTGGGACCAGAGGCTGTGCCTGATTCCGGACGCCGACCTCTACAACGCCATCGCCGCCGGGCGCGCCGACGTGGTGACCGACCACATCGAGCACTTCGACGCCACCGGCATCGCGCTCAAGTCCGGCGGGCACCTCGACGCCGACATCGTCGTGACTGCCACCGGCCTGCAGCTGCAGGCTCTGGGCGGGACCGCGATCAGCCTGGACGGCGTCAGGATCGACCACCGGGATCGCTTCGTCTACAAGGCGCACATGCTCGAGGACGTGCCCAACCTGTTCTGGTGCGTCGGCTACACCAACGCATCCTGGACGCTGCGGGCCGACATCACGGCCCGCGCCACCGCGAAATTGCTGGCGTACATGACTTCTCACGGCTACACCCATGCCAGCCCGCACCGGGGCGACGAGCCGATAGCCGTCAAACCGTCCTGGGACATCATGGCCGGATACGTTCAGCGCTCGGCCCACGAACTGCCCAAGTCCGGCACCAAACGCCCGTGGAACGTTCGGCAGGACTACCTCGCCGACGCACTCGACTACCGCTTCGACCGCATCGACGAAGCGATGGTGTTCGGCCACGCCGGTGACCGGGCGCGCATCGCCGGCTAGCTCGGCTACCCGGCGCGGACCTGCCGATCACGCTGGAATGAACTCCTATTAAATGTGAGGTTTCGGCAATACGCTGACCACATGGCAGCCGAGAAGCGTGAACCCAAAGTCGTTGTCCTTGGTGGTGGTTCCTGGGGAACCACAGTGGCGTCGATCTGCGCACGCCGGGGCCCGACGCTGCAGTGGGTGCGCTCCGAGGAGACCGCCGCCGACATCAACGAGCATCACCGCAACACCCGCTACCTGGGCAACGACGTGATCCTGAGCGAGACGCTGCGTGCCACCAACGACTTCGCCGAGGCCGCCAGCTGTGCCGACGTCGTCGTGATGGGCGTGCCCTCACACGGGTTCCGCGATGTGCTCACCGAACTGGGCAAGGAGTTGCGACCCTGGGTGCCGGTGGTGTCGCTGGTCAAGGGACTTGAGCAGGGCACCAATATGCGGATGTCGCAGATCGTCGAGGAGGTGCTGCCCGGTCATCCGGCGGGCATCCTCGCCGGGCCGAACATCGCGCGCGAGGTCGCCGAGGGCTATGCCGCCGCGGCAGTGTTGGCGATGCCCGACCAACACCTGGCGACCCAGCTGTCCGGGCTGTTCCGCACCCGCCGGTTCCGCGTGTACACCACCGACGATGTGGTCGGCGCCGAGATGGCCGGCGCGCTGAAGAACGTCTTTGCCATCGCGGTCGGCATGGGCTACTCGCTGGGCATCGGCGAAAACACCCGCGCACTGGTGATCGCCCGCGCCCTGCGCGAGATGACGAAGTTGGGCGTGGCGCTGGGCGGGGACCCGGAGACATTCCCCGGATTGGCCGGCCTGGGCGACCTCATCGTCACCTGTACCAGCCAGCGCAGCCGCAACCGTCACGTGGGGGAACAGCTGGGCGCAGGCAAGCCCATCGACGAAATCATCGCATCGATGAACCAGGTCGCCGAGGGCGTCAAGGCCGCCAGCGTGATCATGGAGTTCGCCAATGAGTCTGGCCTGAGCATGCCTATCGCTCGCGAGGTCGACGCCGTGATCAACCACGGGTCGTCGGTGGAGCAGGCCTACAGCGGCCTGATCGCCGAAACGCCAGGCCACGAGGTGCACGGCTCGGGATTCTGAGCAGCGGAGTTAACTAATTGATTACAAAAATCTTTGCGTTCTATATGTCCCCGGCCCGTTAGCTTGACCCACGCTTGGCCGCGCCCATACCGTCAATCGGAGTAGCCAGGCGTTGCCGGCCGCTCACCGTGAGCTGGCCTCGTTGAAAATGCTTGCGCGCGAGCAGGTTTACGGCGATGTTGACTTGTCGCAATTGCGGGCCGGATATCAGGGCGTCCCCCGCTGACACCTAACGAGGGAAGCGACGATGCAAGATACCGAACGGCAGCTTCACCACGGTGGGACGCACCAGCGAATTGCGCGCCTACGATCAATCATCCGGCACGACTTACCCTCATCACTCGTGGTTTTCCTTGTCGCACTTCCGTTGTCGCTGGGGATTGCGATTGCCTCGAATGCGCCGGTGCTGGCCGGGCTGATCGCCGCGATCGTCGGCGGCATCATCGTCGGTGCGGTCGGCGGATCGCCGCTGCAAGTCAGCGGGCCCGCGGCCGGGCTCACCGTGGTCGTCGCCGATCTGGTCTCCGATTTTGGTTGGGGTGTAACGTGTTTGATCACCGTCGCCGCGGGCGTTCTCCAGGTCGCGCTGGGGCTTAGCCGGGTGGCACGAGCCGCGCTGGCCATCTCGCCCGTCGTCGTGCACGCGATGCTGGCCGGCATCGGGATCACCATCGCGCTGCAACAGGCACACGTCCTGCTGGGCGGAAAATCCAAAAGCACTGCCTGGCACAACGTTATCGGGCTGCCCGGTCAAATCATCGGGGCGCACCGGCCCGGAGTCCTGCTGGGAATTCTGGTCATCGCCATCCTGATCGCGTGGCGTTGGGCCCCGTCGAAGGTGCGCGTCATTCCGGGGCCGCTGGTCGCGATTGTCGTAGTGACCGTGATCTCGGTGGCATTTCCGTTCCACGTGAGGCGGATTGACCTCGACGGGTCACCGCTGGATGCGGTGCAGCTGCCTGATCTTCCCGACGGGGATTGGACCGCCGTCGCGATCGGCGTCATCACAGTCGCGCTCATCGCCAGCGTCGAGAGCCTGCTGTCCGCGGTGTCCATCGACCGGATGCACAACGGGCCACGCACCGACTTCAACCGCGAGTTGATGGGGCAGGGCGCTGCCAACATCGTCTCGGGGACGATTGGTGGCCTACCGGTCACGGGTGTAATCGTGCGCAGCTCAACCAATGTCACCGCCGGCGCAAAGACCCGCGCCTCGTCGATCATGCACGGCCTATGGATCCTGCTGTTCAGCATTCCCTTCGCGGGATTGGTCGACCAGATCCCGACCGCGGCACTCGCCGGCCTTCTCATCGTCATCGGGATCCAGCTGCTGAAGCCCGCTCATATCGAAACCGCAATGAAGCATCGGGATCTCGCCGTCTACGTCGTCACCGCGGTCAGCGTCGTCTTCCTCAATCTGCTACACGGCGTGATGATCGGGCTCGCGCTGGCCATCGTGTTGACCGGGTGGCGGGTGATCCGGGTCAAAGTCGATGCCCAGTGGTCGGGCGACGAATGGCGGGTAACCGTCGAGGGTGCGGCGTGCACGTTCCTTGCCCTCCCCCGGCTGACCCGGGTGTTGTCGTCGATCCCGCTGGGTCAGACCGTGACGGTCAACATTGCCGTCAGCTATCTGGATCACGCTGCGCACCAGGCGATTACCGATTGGCAACGACAGTACGAGGCCACGGATGGCGCGGTCCGGGTCCAGGGCGTGGTCGAGATAGGTCATTTCATTCGCCGGCCGGACACCGAACTCGTGGAAGGCGAAAGGCCCGAGGCGGCCGCGTAAACGCCGGTGCTACGCGGGCCGGAACCGCAGCGCCACGCCGTTCATGCAGTACCGCAGGCCCGTTGGTTGGGGGCCGTCGTCGAAGACGTGGCCGAGGTGCCCGCCGCAGCGGCTGCACAGCACCTCGGTACGGGCCATGCCCAGGGTGCTGTCCTGCTTCTCGAGTACGGCGTTGGGCAGGGCCTTCCAGAAGCTCGGCCAGCCGGTGCCGCTGTCGAACTTGGTGGTGGACGAGAAGAGGTCCTGCGCGCAGCCCGCACACCCGAAGATCCCGGTGCGGTGCTCATCATTGAGCGGGCTGCTGTAGGGCGACTCGGTAGCCGCCGTGCGCAGCACGGCGTACTGCTGCGGGGTCAGAAGTTGCCGCCACTCCGCGTCGGTATGGGTGACCGCGAATGCATCGGTCGGCATGCCCGGCGCAGCGGCCGCAAGGGGGGCACCCTGTGCGATACACCCGGCGAGCGCGCCCAACACCGCGGCGCCGAGCAATATGCGCCTGCGGGTCACATCCGGCCGCGACGACGGTGGCGTGGGGGAAGTCATCTTCCCCATCGTAGGCCGTTCGCCGCCGCGCCGTCAGTCCCGCGCCATCGCCTCTAACCGGCGGATACGGTCCTCGATCGGCGGGTGCGTGGAAAACAGCGAGCCGATGCGCTCACCCGTACGAAACGGGTTGGCGATCATCAGGTGTGCCTGGCTCGCCAGTTGCGGCTCCGGCGGCAACGGCGCCGCCTGCACGCCCCCGGAGATCTTGCGCAGCGCCGTAGCCAAGGCCAGTGGGTCGCCGGTCAATACGGCGCCCGACTCGTCAGCCTGGTACTCCCGCGACCGGGACACGGCCAGCTTCACCACGGTCGCCGCGATCGGTCCCAGCAGCGAAACCAGAAGCAGCCCAAAGCCTCCCATGGGATTCTCTTCGTCGCGGTTGCCGCCGAACATTCCGGCGAACATGGCCATGTTGGCCAGCGCGGTGATGATCGATGCCATCGCCCCGGCCACGCAGGAAATCAGGATGTCGCGGTTGTACACGTGGGACAACTCGTGTCCCAGCACGGCGCGCAGCTCGCGCTCGTCGAGGATCTGCAGAATGCCCGTGGTGCAGCACACGGCGGCATTGCGCGGATTGCGGCCGGTGGCGAAAGCGTTGGGTGCGTTGGTGTCACTGATGTAGAGCCGTGGCATCGGCTGGTGCGCAGCGGTGGCCAGCTCGCGGACGATCCGGTAGATCACCGGCGCCTGCAGTTCGGTCACGGGCTGGGCGTGCATCGCGCGCAGTGCCAGCTTGTCGCTGTTGTAATACGTGTAGATGTTGATCCCGACGGCGAACAGCACCGCCAGCCACATCATCGTCGGCCCGAAAAGCCGGCCGACGAAAACGATAAACGCAGACATAGCGGCCAACAGGGCGAACGTCTTCAGGCCGTTGGCATGGGAATGCCAGGTCATCAGCGTCCTCCTTGAAAAGACCTAGAACACTCGCGAAATGCTGAGTACAGAATATTGAACGCCCGGGATGACCTTCCGGGTTCCACAGCGCGCTAGCCGTGCCGGCTCACCGTGTATTCGACTAACGTCTCCAACGCGCGGCGGCCCGCAACATCGGGCAAAAGGGCCAGCTCATCGCGGGCTTGTGCGGCGTACTGCGCCAGAAAGTCCTTGGCCTGGGCCATGCCAGGCGACGCCCGCAACAACGTCAGCGCCTCGGTCACCGCGTCGTCATCTTCGACGGGTCCGGCCAGCAGTTCGCGCAGCCGATCTCCATCCGGTCCGGGTTCGCGCAGGGCGTACACCATCGGCAGGGTGTGCACGCCCTCGCGCACGTCGGTGCCGGGCAGTTTGCCCGACTCGTGGGAATCGCTGTCGATGTCGATGATGTCGTCCGAGATCTGAAACGCGGTGCCCACGATGCCGCCCAGCCTGCTCAGCCGGGCCACCACCTCGCCGTCGGCTCCGGAGAACATCGCGCCGAACTCGCCGGCCGCGGAGATCAGGCAGGCCGTCTTCTCGTACACCACCTTCAGGTAGTGCTCGATGGAGTCCGTTCCCTCGGCGACACCACGGGTCTCGCGCATCTGCCCGGTGACCAGCTGGGCGAACGTCTCGGCGATCAGCCGCACCGCGTCGGGCCCCAGCCGTGACACCAGCCGCGACGCCGTCGCGAACAAGTAGTCGCCGGCCAGGATGGCGACGTTGTTGCTCCAGCGGACATTGGCGGTCGGCGCCCCGCGGCGCACCTCAGCCTCGTCCATCACATCGTCGTGATACAGCGTGGCCAGGTGCACCAGCTCGATGACCGCCCCGGCAATTGCCACCTCATCGGCATTGGGGTTGGGTCCGATCTGCGCTGACAGCACGGTGAATAGCGGTCGGAACCGCTTTCCGCCCGCCTTGAACAGATGCGTCAGCGAGTCGGTCATGACCTGGTCGGCGCTGCCCAGTTCGAAATCCATGAGCTGCTCGATTTTCTCGACGCCATCGCGCACCGTCGCGGCGAACGCGGCATCGCCGAAGTCGAAGCCCGCCACCACCGTCGCCGGAGTACTCACCCGACCAACATACTGGTGAGGGTGAACACTAAGGCCGACGTGGTGGTCGTGGGCGCCGGACCTGCCGGTTCGGCGGCCGCTGCCTGGGCAGCTCGCGCGGGCAAGGACGTCCTCGTCGTCGACTCGGCCACTTTCCCGCGTGACAAGCCCTGCGGTGACGGGCTCACGCCGCGCGCGGTGGCCGAACTGGAACGGCTGGGCCTGGGCGACTGGCTGAACACCCGCATCCGGCACCGGGGCCTGCGGATGAGCGGTTTCGGCGGCGAGATCGAAGTGGATTGGCCCGGACCGTCATTCCCCTCCACCGGCAGCGCGGTGGCCCGCCTCGAGCTCGACGACCGAATCCGCAAGGTCGCCGAGGAATCCGGCGCGCGAATGTTGCTCGGGTCTAAAGCCGTTGCCGTACAACATGACTCATCGCAGCGCGTGGTCTCGCTGACCTTGGCCGACGGCACCGAGGTGGGCTGTCGCCACCTCATCGTCGCCGACGGCGCCCGGTCACCGCTGGGCCGAAAGCTGGGCAGGAGCTGGCACCAGGAGACGGTGTACGGCGTCGCGGCCCGCGGATATTTGACGACAGAACGCAGCGAGGACCCCTGGCTGACCTCACACCTGGAATTGCGGTCCCGCGACGGCACGGTGCTGCCCGGCTACGGCTGGATCTTCCCGCTGGGCAACGGCGAGGTGAACATCGGCGTCGGGGCACTGTCCACGGCGAAACGACCGGCCGACCTGTCGCTGCGGCCCCTGATCAACTACTACACCGACCTGCGCCGCGACGAGTGGGGCTTCACCGGCCCGCCGCGGGCCGTGTCGTCGGCGCTGCTCCCGATGGGCGGCGCGGTGTCCGGGGTGGCCGGGCCGAACTGGATGCTGATCGGCGACGCCGCGGCCTGCGTGAACCCCCTGAACGGCGAGGGCATCGACTATGGACTGGAGACGGGCAGGCTGGCCGTCGAGCTGCTGGACTCGCGCGACCTGTCGACGGTGTGGCCGTCGTTGTTGCAGCAGCACTACGGCCGGGGATTTTCGGTCGCACGACGGCTGGCGTTGCTGCTGACCTTCCAGCGGTTCCTGCCCACCACCGGGCCCATCGCGATGCGTTCGGACACGCTGATGACCATCGCCGTGCGGGTGATGGCCAACCTGGTCACCGACGACGACGCAGACTGGGTGGCACGGGCCTGGCGCGGCGGCGGCCGCGTATCTCAGCTCATCGACCGCCGAAAACCGTTTAGCTGAGCCAACTTTCTTGCCCGCAATCGTACGCGTGCACAATATCAACTTCATTGACATGTATCAGGATGGTTGAGATACGATGGGCCCATGACTCAACCAACTGATTTCGAGTTCGAAAACGCCTACCGCGGCGAATCGACCCAGTTCGGCGAGGGAGTGCGACCGCCCTGGAGCATCGGCACCCCGCAACCGGAGCTGTCCGCCCTGATCGATCAGCGCAAGTTCCACGGCGACATCCTCGACGTGGGCTGCGGGGAAGCCGCCATTTCGCTGACGCTGGCCGAGCTCGGCCACACGACGGTGGGTCTCGACCTGTCCCCGACCGCGATCGAGCTGGCCCGTCGCGAGGCCGAGAAGTGGGGTCTGACCAAGGCCACCTTCGAGGTCGCCGACATCAGCAACTTCACCGGCTACGACGGCAGGTTCGGCACCATCGTGGACAGCACCCTGTTCCACTCCATCCCAGTGGAGGCGCGCGAGGGTTACCAGCGGTCGATCAGCCGCGCCGCCGCCCCCGGCGCCTCCTACTTCGCCCTGGTCTTCGACAAGGCCGCCATGCCGGCGGGCCCGATCAATGCGGTGACCGCCGACGAGCTGCGCGAGGTGGTGTCGAAGTACTGGGTCGTCGACGAGATCAGGCCCGCGCGCCTGCACGCAAACGCCCCGAAGGACTTCTTCGGCATGCCCGGTGTCACCGACGTGCGCGAGGAACCCAGCGGCCTGGTCTCCATCGGCGGCTGGCTGTTGTCGGCGCATTTAGGCTGACCATTGGCCCGCGCCGGTTCAAACTCGACGTGTATAGTCCGGCTAATGAGGGGTACCAAGCTGGTCACATCCGCCGCTTTGGCAGCAGCAGCAATCGCGCTGGCAGTGCCCGCGCTGAATTCTACCGCTCCCGCGCTGGCCGACCCGCCGCCAACGGCGCCATACCCGACGCCGAGGACGCCGTCGCCGCCCAGCGACTACGACGCCCCGTTCAAGAACACCGTCAACGGCTTCGGCATCTACCAGCCGCAAGACCAGCTCGCGTGGCTCGGCAAGATCACCTGCGACCGGTTGGCCCACGGTGTGGACCACGACGCATACGCGTCGGCCAACTTCCTGCAGAAGAACCTGCCGCGCGGCACCACCCAGGGGCAAGCCTTACAGTTCCTCGGAGCGGCGGTCGACCACTACTGCCCGGACCAGGTCGGCATCGTGCAGGCCGCCGGCAACAACCACTAGGTTCGTTTCACCGCAGCGGCTTGTGCGCGGCGTGTAGCGCCACAATGCCGCCGGTCAGATTGCGCCACCGCACTCCCGACCACCCGGCTTGTTCGATTTGGTGCGCCAGCGCCGCTTGGTCGGGCCACGCCCTGATGGATTCCGCGAGGTATACGTAGGCGTCGGGATTGCTGGACACCGCCCGCGCCACCCGAGGCAGCGCCTGCATCAGATATTCCTTGTAGGCGGTGGCGAACAATGTGTTTGTGGGCGTGGAGAACTCGCACACCACCAACCGGCCCCCGGGCCGCGTGACGCGGGCCATTTCACGCAGCCCCGCCAGCGTGTCGACGACGTTGCGCAGCCCGAAGCTGATGGTGACCGCGTCGAACACACCGTCACCGAACGGGAGCCTGGTGGCGTCGCCGGCCACCTTGGGCACCTTGCGCGCACCGCCGGCCGTCAGCATCCCGACCGAGAAATCGGCCGCCACGCACCACGCACCGGATTTACTCAGCTCTTCGGTGGACACCGCGGTGCCGGCGGCGAGGTCGAGCACCTTCTGGCCGGGCCCGATCCGCAGCGCCCCGCGGGTGGCTCGCCGCCAGGCGCGGTCCTGACCGAGTGACAGCACCGTGTTGGTCAGGTCGTAGCGACGGGCGACGCCGTCGAACATCGACGCGACGTCCCGGGGGTCCTTGTCCAGGGCCGCGCGATTCACGACCTGAACGCTACCTTGCCTCGGGATCGGGAATCAGACGACGGCGGATGCGTTGCACATGCGCGTGAGCGAAAAAGTTTGGTTGATCACCGGTACATCGCGTGGATTCGGGCGCTCCTGGGCGATTGCCGCGCTGGAGCGGGGCGACAAAGTGGCCGCCACCGCGCGCAACACGGCCTCGCTGGATGACCTGGCGGAGAAATACGGCGACGCGTTGCTGCCCATTGCGTTGGACGTCACCGATCGCGAGGCGGACTTCGCCGCGGTCAAGCAGGCACACGACCACTTCGGGCGATTGGACATCGTGGTCAACAACGCCGGCTATGGCCAGTTCGGCTTCGTCGAAGAGCTGTCCGAGCAGGACGCACGCGATCAGATCGAAACCAATCTGTTCGGCGCGCTGTGGATCACCCAGGCCGCCTTGCCATACCTGCGGGCACAGCGCAGCGGTCACATCATCCAGGTGTCCTCGATCGGGGGCATCTCGGCGTTTCCGTTGGTCGGCGCGTATCACGCGTCCAAGTGGGCGCTGGAGGGCTTCTCGCAGGCGCTGGCGCAGGAGGTCGTCTCGTTCGGGGTGCACGTCACGCTGATCGAACCGGGCGGTTTTGACACCGATTGGGCGGGCCCGTCGGCAAAGCACGCCGCGCGGCTGTCCGACTATGACGAGGTGCGCGCCGCGGTCGAGGCCGAACGCAGCACGCGGTGGGCCAATCCCGGCAATCCGGAAGCGTCGGCGGCCGCGCTGCTGAAGGTGGTGGACGCCGAGGAGCCGCCGTTGCGGGTCTTCTTCGGCGCCTCGCCGCTCGCGACGGCCAAGGCCGACTACGAGAGTCGGTTACGCACCTGGGAGCAGTGGCAGCCGGTCGCCGAGCTCGCGCAGGGCTGACTTTCTTTGTAGCCGGCGGTTGCCGTTACGCATACCGGCGAAGCGACGTGCGCGGTTTGGCGCCCGCATAGGGCGATTGCACCGCCCAGTAATGGCCGAGCAGTTCGTCGCAGATGGCCGACCAGCTGCGGGCCAGCACGCTGCGCCGGGCCGCCTGCGAATAGCGTGGTCGCTCTTCGAGCAGGTGGTCGACAGCGGCGGGCAGCCGGGACTCGAACTCGTCGACGGGCAGCAAAAGTCCAGTGCGCCATGGGGTTACCAGGTCGCGTGGTCCGCCCGCGTCGGGCGCGATCACCGGCAACCCGGAGGCCAGCGCCTCTTGCACGACTTGGCAGAACGTCTCGTGCTCGCCGGCGTGCACGAAGACGTCCATGCTGGCATACGCTGCGGCCAGGTCGTCACCGTAGAGCGCACCGGTGAAAACTGCTGAGGGCATTGCCGATTGGAGCTTGGCCCGGTCGACACCATCGCCGACGATGACGACCTGGACCGCGTCGCCGGCCGCCAGTGCGGCAAGGCGCTCCACATGCTTTTCCGGAGCGAGACGACCAACGAACCCGACGATCGGCTTATTGTCCGGCGACCAGTGCCGCCTGAGCAGCTCGTCGCGGCCCGACGGCGCGAAGCGGATCACGTCGACACCGCGAGCCCACTGGTGAACTCGCGGAATACGATGAGCGACAAGGGATTCCACTGTTGCGGTGGATGGCGCCAGGGTGCGGTCCGCTAGGCGGTGCAGGTGGCGGAACCACGCCCACGCCGCCCGCGTCGTCATCCCGATGCCGTAGCTCTCCGCGAAGCCGGGAACGTCGGTTTGATACACCGCGACCGTCGGCACGCCCAAGTAGCGGGCGGCGCGGACCCCGCCATATCCGAGCAGCGCCGGCGACGCGAGGTGAACCACGTCGGGTTCGAATGCGCGCAGCATCTTCAGCATTCGGGGCATGGGAACACCGAGCGGCAGCGTGGTCACCTTCGGAAACATGCGAGACGGCACCCGGTGCACCTGGACGCCGTCGTGAATGCGGTCGGCAGGGGGTTCACCCGGCGGGTTGTCGGGTGCGATAACGAGGGCCTCGTGGCCGTTTTGGCGCAAATGCTCGAGCACCCGGACCACCGAGTTGCTGACGCCGTTGACATGCGGGAGGAAAGATTCTGCGACGATGGCAACGCGCACACCCCCACGGTGGCAGCTTTGACTGTCGTTAAGGTTGCCGACGGGCATACGCGACGCGAAATCTCCTGCTCAACATGGGATCAACTACCGCCAGTAACCTGCCCGGACTCGACCTGATCGTCCAATCGCTTGTCCAGCAGGGCCAGCCCCCCCAGCGTAACCAGCGCGACAAGCCATGCCACCACCGCTATGGACCCCGCCGGGATGATCGCCAGCCCGGCGTTGCGGTGCTGGACTCGGACCAGATTGGGGTCACTTTTGTTGTATTCCACGTATATCCGCATGCCGGTGGACAATTCGGACGGATATAGCACGCCGAGCTCCGGTCGGTAGGTAACCCGCTCGGGTGTGACGAACTCAATAGTCGAGCGCCGCGGTCCGGCGCTGAGCACCTCGGCCTGCGCCACACCCATATTGTGTTGAATGGCAACGTCGTCGCGCCAGGCACCGGCTACCAGCAACACCGACTGCAGCGTCACCAAACCGGCGATGATGAGCACCGTGATGCGCACCCACCGCAACACGGCCCTCGCCCGGGTATCCGGCGGTTCATCGCTGCGCCCGTGGATCAAGATGCGCAGCAGGGCCTTTGGCGATCTCACAGGGCAGCTCTGATGGCGGCGTGCAACTGCCGCAGCGAGGACCGGTCGGCCTTGACCTCCAATACCCGCATGCCGGTGCCGGATTCGCTTAGCGCCGCTCCCAGTTCGTCGACCTCGATCTGCCGGCTCTCCACGTGATAGGCGCGACACAGCGCGCCCACGTCGACGTCGTGCGGCGTGCCGAAGATCCGGGAAGACACGTCGGAAAACCGCGGGTCACCCTGCTCGAGTAACTCGAAGATCCCGCCGCCGTTGTCATTGGACACCACGATGGTCAGGTTTCGTGGCGTCGGCTCGGTGGGGCCGATCAGCAGTCCGGAGCTGTCGTGCACGAAGGTCAGGTCGCCGAGCAGCGCGACGGTGCGGGCCGGACTCTCCGGGGTGCCGGTGCGCTCGTGGGCTAAGGCCGCCCCGATCGCCGTCGACACGGTGCCGTCGATGCCGGCGACCCCACGATTGGACCGCACCCGGATGCCTTCGGTGTCCAGGCCCACCAGTGCGGCATCGCGGACCGGGTTCGACGCGCCCAGCACGAGCTGATCGCCGGGCCGCAGCGCGTCGGCCACGGCGGCGGCGACATGCAGGCCGGTGGTCAACGGGTGAGCCGCCAGCTGATCGCGGACCGCCGCGAGCGCGTGCTCGTGCACCTGGGCGCAACGCTGCAACCACGCCGGATCGGGCGTGCCCGACGTGACCGCCCGGGTGCCGGTGGCCGCCGAGTTACCCGAGACATCCGGCCAGCGCGGCCCGGTGGTCAGCGCGTACACCGGCACCCGCGGGTCGGCCAGCAGCGCCGACACCGGGCGGTGCAGGGTCGGGCGGCCCAGCATGATCACCTGCTTGGGGTGCAGCAGCGGCAACGCCAACGGGTGCAACGGGTTGGTTGCGGGCAGCGCAGTCGGCTCGGCCACCGTCGGCAGCTGAGCGAGGGTGGGCTGCGGGCCCGCACCGTGCCCGGCGATGACGACGGTGTCGATCGACAGATCGATATCCAGTGGCTGGTCGAAGGTGACCGGCGGCGTGTAGGTCCATGGCTTGCCGTCGGGGCGGCCCGGCGGGATCACCGCACCGCGGGGTTCCGGGTCGGGTACCAACGGCTCGCGCAGCGGAATGTCGAAGTGCACGGGACCGGCGTTGGCGGTGCGAGAACCCGTGGCAGCGGCCAACACTCGGCAGGTGGCCGATCGCCAGGTGGCATTGAGCGAATCCAGCCGATCGGGTGCGTCCTCGGCCAGACCCAGGTTGATCATGGCGCGCACCTGGGTACCGAAGTAGCCGAGCTGCTCCATGGTCTGGTTCGCGCCGGTGCCCAGCAGTTCGTAGGGCCGGTTGGCCGACAGCACGATCAACGGCACCCGCGCGTAGTTGGCCTCGACCACCGCCGGGCCGAGATTGGCTACGGCGGTGCCCGACGTCATCGCAACGCAGACGGGTGCGCCTGCGGCGATCGCCAGGCCGATGGCCAGAAAGCCCGCGGTGCGTTCGTCGATGCGGACATGCAACCGGATTCGCCCGGAGCGGTCGGCGTCGTGCAACGCGAATGCCAGCGGCGCGTTGCGTGAGCCGGGGCACAACACCACATCGCGAACACCGCCGCGAATCAGCTCGTCAACGACGACGCGGGCCTGTGTCGTCGACGGGTTCATTCCTACAGGGTGTCACAGCCCGCTGACGATGCGGGCCGCGAGCGGCCCGGGGAGGAAGCGGGCAATTAAGGCACAGCCGGGGCTTGGACAGCTCATGCGTTGACGCTGGCGAAGAACTGCAGCGCCGCGTTGTTGACCGCCTCCGGCCGCTCCAGGAAGCCGAGATGCCCGGCGTCGGGTATCTGCAGGTAGCGGCCGTTGGGCAGGGCGGATGCGACCTCGCGTCCGAGGTGCGGCGGCGTCACCACATCGTCGGAGAAGCCCATCACCAGTACCGGCGCCGCGATGCTGCGGTACGCCGGCAACCGGTTGTTCTTGGGAGACACCCCCAGCTGGCAGCGCAGCCCCGCAGTGCGTTGCACGGGCCACGTGCTGAACATGGTGAACCAGTCGGCGACGGCCGCGTCATCGTTGATCGTCTTGCGCGAAAAGCTTTCCAGCAGGCGAACTTTCGCCTCGTAAGCGGGCGGCAGCTGGATGCCCGACCCGTAGAGCTCGTCCTCGGCCTCGTGAAACGACTGACGGGCTCGGTCCAGGCGGCCGCGGGTAGCCATCAGGACGGCGGCGTGCACCAGCTCGGGCCGGGCCACCATGAGTTCCTGCGCGATGAACGCCCCCATCGACACTCCGACGATGCGGGCCGGGGCGGCGCCCAGGGATTCGATCAGTTCAGCCGTGTCGGCGACCATGGTCTGCGTCGTGAAGCCTTCGGCGCTTCCGGTGGCACCGATGCCGCGATTGTCGAACGTAATGACGCGGTATCCCGCCTGCAGAAACGCCGGAACCTGATGCGGCAGCCAGGTACGCCCCGGTCCGCCTTGGCCGGCGATAAAGACCACGGGGTCACCCGACCCGCGGTCGTCGTAAGCCAAATTAATCACTCGACGACGGTACAAGCAGCGGATAGCAGGCGTTGACCCGGTCGATCCACCACTGTCGCCGCTCGGGCGGCGCGGCCAGGGCGCGCAGCCGTTCGGGGTCCGGCGTCACCGGCCCGACGGCCAGGCTTCCGTCAACGGGCGCGGCGATCTCGGCGACATCGTCGACGAAGAGGCCGCCCGTCCCCAACCCGCAGGCATGCTCGAGGCGCGGCAGCGCGGCCGCCGCGCTCAGCCCGGCCGCGATCCCCACCGCGGAGTCCAGCGCGCTGGAGACCACGACCGGGATGTCGATCTGCGCGGCGATCTCGAGCAGGGCCGAAATGCCGCCCAGTGGAGCAACTTTGAGCACCGCGATGTCGGCGGCGTGAGCCCGGACCACGGCAAGTGGGTCGGCGGCCTTGCGGATGCTTTCGTCGGCCGCGATCGGCACGTCGACGCGCCGGCGCAGCTCGGCGAGCTCGTCGACGCCTGCGCAGGGCTGTTCGAGGTACTCCAGCGGGCCGTCGGCCGTCAGGGCCGCCGCGGCCCGGGCCGCCTGCTCGACGGTCCAGCCGCCGTTGGCGTCCACCCGCACCGTCGCAACCAGTTCGCGCACCGCGTTGACCCGCTCGACGTCGTCGGCCAGCGTCTGCCCCGGCTCGGCGACCTTGACTTTCGCCGTACGGGCGCCGGGAAAGCGGGCCAGCACCTCGGGTACCTGAGCAGCGGCGACGGCGGGCACGGTGGCGTTGATCGGGATGCGGTCGCGCCGCGGCGGGGGTGGCTGCCGGTAGGCGCCCTCGATGCCGGAGGCCAGCCAGGCGGCGGCCTCCACCGGCCCGTATTCGACAAACGGCCCGAACTCCCCCCACCCGGCCGGGCCTTCGAGCAACGCGACCTCACGGGTGGTGATGCCGCGAAAGCGCACCCGCATCGGCAGCGCCACCACGTGCAGGCGGTCCAGTAGTTCCGCCAGCCGCGGCGTCACTGCTGATAGACCTGGCGGCCCGCCAGATACGTGGCCCGCACCTCGAGGTCCGCGATCCGCTCGGGCGGCACCGTGCGCGGATCGGCCGACAGCACCACCAGGTCCGCGTATTTGCCGACCTCGAGCGAGCCGATCACGTCGTCGGCGAACAACTGATACGCGGCGTCGATGGTCTGCGCGCGGATCGCCTGGTCGACGGTCAGACACTCTTCGGGCGCCAGCACCCGGCCGCTGGGCGCCGTGCGGGTCACCGCCACGCTGATGTTGCGCAGCGGCTCTTCGGGTGTGACCGGCGGATCGTTGTGCAGCGAGATGCGCATGCCGGTGGCCACCGCGGATCCTGCTGGCATCCAACGGGATCCGCGCTCTTCGCCGAACAGCCCGTCGACAATGACGTCGCCCCAGTAGTGGATCTGGTCGACGAAGATGCTGCAGGTGACGCCGAGATCGGCGGCGCGTTGCAGTTGCTCGTCACGAATGGCGCCGACGTGCTCGAGCCGCAGCCGGTGGTCGTCGCGCGGATTGCGTTGCAGCGCTTCCTCATACACGTCGAGGATGGTGTCGACGCCGGCGTCGCCCTGCACATGGCAGGCCATCTGCCAGCCCAGCGGGTAGTAGGCGGCGACGATTTCTCGCAGCTGTTCGGCGGTGTAGTTCGCGCATCCGCAGGAGCCGGGCGTCACACCGATGGTGCGGGTCGCATCGGTGTCCAGGTAGGGAAAACTCAGCGCGATGTTGCCGATCCACGGCGAGCCGTCGACCCAGATCTTGATGCCGACCTGGCGCAGCATGTCGTCGCCCTCGCCGGGGCTTGCGGTGGTGGACATCTGCGGATTGGAGACCTCGTAGGTCCGCAGCCGCACCGTTAGCTTGCCGCTCAGCTCCTCGACCAGCGGCCCGAAATTCGGGTCGAACGCCATCTCCGAACACGTGGTCAGCCCGGCGCGGTTGAGCCGCACACACTCGTCGAGCAGCATCGCCGGGTAGCTATCGGCCTGGATGGCGCCACTTAGCAGCGGAAACACCGCGGCGATTTCCTCGGCGGTGCCGTCGAGTTCACCGTCGGCATCCCGGCCGTACTTGGCGCCCTTCGGGTCGGGGGTGTCGCGGGTCAGCCCGTTGAGCTGCGCGGCGCGCGAATTGAAGAAGGCCTTGTGCCCGGAGTTGTGGATGATGACCAGCGGGCTGTCCGGCGCGACGTCGTCGAGCCAGGCCAGCGTGGGATCCGGCAGACCCGACTGCAACAGCGCGTCCCAGCCGTTCAGGTAGGCGCCGGTCGCCCCCCGCTTTGCCACCTCGTGGTGGATGGCCGCGACCACGTCGTCGGGGTCGGGGATGGTGACCGGGCGGATGTCGACGAGCCGGTCCGACAGCGCGACGGCCTCCATTAGCGGATGGCCATGCGCCTCAATAAATCCCGGCATGACGCAGCCGTCGCCGATGTCGATGGTCCGGGTGTCGGGGCCGACGTGCGCGGCGACCTCGGAGCGCGAACCGACGGCGACGATTCGGCCGTCGGCCACGGCGAGCGCCTCGGCGGTGGGCTGGGATTCATCGACGGTCAATACGGTTCCGGTGATGACTAATTCAGCGACGGGGTCTGCATCGGCCATGGGCAGAAAGCCTAGTGGCGATCGCGAGTGCGGTGTAGCCGTAAGAAGCGGGTCGCCACGGAAAGCCCAGTCTGCGGCCGCCCTTCGAGGGGGTAGCAGACAAGAATTGCAACACGTTCTAGTCTGGCCACATGAGTGACGATCTGTTGCGCCATCCGACCCATAACGGCCACTTGCTAGTAGGCGCCCTCAAGCGCCACAAGAACCGTCCGGTGCTGTTTCTTGGCGACACCACGCTGACCGGTGGTCAGCTTGCCGAGCGGATCAGCCAGTACACGCAGGCGTTCGAGGCGCTGGGCGCCGGCACCGGCGTGACTGTGGGGCTGCTGGCGCTGAACCGGCCCGAGGTGCTGATGATCCTCGGCGCCAGCCAAACCCAGGGCTATCGGCGCACCGCCCTGCACCCGCTGGGGTCGCTGGACGACCATGCCTACGTCCTCTCCGACTGCGGCGCCAGCTCGCTGATCGTCGACCCCAACCCGGCGTTCGTCGAGCGCGCGCTGGGGCTGCTGGAGAAGGTGGACTCCCTCAAGCAGGTCCTCACCATCGGCCCGGTACCCGAGGCTTTGAAAGATGTGGCGGTCGACCTGTCGGCCGAGGCGGCCAAATACGAGCCCAAGCCGCTGGTGGTGGCCGAGTTGGCACCCGACCACATCGGGGGCATGGCGTACACCGGCGGCACCACCGGCAAGCCCAAGGGCGTCATGGGCACCACCGGGAACATCGCCGCGATGACGCAGATCCAGCTCGCGGAATGGGAATGGCCGGAGCACCCGCGGTTCTTGATGTGCACCCCGCTGTCGCATGCGGGTGCAGCGTTTTTCACGCCGACGGTGGTCAAGGGCGGCGAGATGGTGGTGCTGGGAAAGTTCGATCCGGCCGAGGTGCTGAAAACCATTGAAGAGCAGAAGATTACGGCGACCATGCTGGTGCCGTCGATGCTGTACGCGCTGATGGACCACCCGGATTCGCACACCCGGGACCTGTCGTCGCTGGAGACCGTGTACTACGGCGCCTCGGCGATGAACCCGGTGCGGCTGGCCGAGGCGATCCGGCGGTTCGGCCCGATCTTCGCCCAGTACTACGGCCAGTCCGAGGCGCCGATGGCGATCACCTACCTGGCCAAGACCGATCACGACGAGAAACGGCTGACCTCGTGTGGACGGCCGACGCTGTTCGCGCGCGTGGCGTTGCTGGGCGAGGACGGTAAGCCGGTGCCGCAGGGTGAGCCTGGCGAGATCTGCGTCAGTGGGCCGCTTTTGGCGGGCGGCTACTGGCAGCTGCCCGAAGCGACGGCCGAGACGTTCAAGGACGGCTGGCTGCACACCGGCGACATGGCCCGCGAGGACGAGGACGGCTTCTACTTCATCGTCGACCGGGTCAAGGACATGATCGTCACCGGCGGCTTCAACGTCTTCCCCCGCGAGGTCGAGGACGTCATCGCCGAGCATGCGGCCGTCGCGCAGGTGTGCGTGGTCGGCACGCCGGACGACAAGTGGGGCGAGGCCGTGACCGCCGTGGTGGTGCTGCGCTCCGACGCCCCGACCGACGACGCCGCGATCGAGGCGATGACCGCCGAGATCCAGGCCGCGGTCAAAGACCGCAAGGGTTCGGTGCAGTCACCCAAGCGGATAGAGATCGTCGACGCGCTGCCGTTGACCGGGCTGGGCAAGCCGGACAAGAAGGCGGTGCGGGCGCGGTTCTGGGAGGGCGCCGGCCGCGCCGTCGGCTAGGTAGCGATCCCCGCCGCCAGTAGGTCGAGCATGCGGCCGGTCTGCTCCCGCGAGCCGCTGGCCAGGAAGATGCCGATCAGGCTGGACACCACATCGTCGGCCTGGACGTCGGCGCGCAGGCCGCCGCCCTCGGCGCCGGCCCGCAGCAGCAGGTCGACGGCGCCGACGATGCTGTCGCGAGTCTGACTGGGCTCCATGGCGCCTGAGTCGAAGATCGCGTGCAGCGACTCGGCCATCCCGCGCTTGGCGGCCACGAAGCTCGCGTAGCGGTCCATCCAGCGACGCAGCGCGGCCGCAGGCGGATGCCGGGTGAGCAGCTGCCCCGCCGCGGCGGCGACTTCGGCGAGCTCGGCCCGGTAGATCGCCTCGACCAGGGCTTCCCGGGTGGGGAAATGGCGGTAGAGCGTGCCAATCCCGACGCCGGCCTCGCGCGCGATCGACTCCAGCGACACCGGTCGGCCCTCGGCGCTGGCGAAGGCCGCGGTGGCCACCTCGAGGAGCTTCTCGCGGTTCCGGCGTGCGTCGGACCGGCGTGGTGCGGCCAAAGCGGAGGATCCTCCGTTTCTGTTATGCTCGGGCAAGCGGAGGGTCCTCCGCATTTATCGAGTGTCTCACGATCTAGGAGCACCATGACGGACACACCACAGCCGGGCGGAGTCGGCAGCATCGGCACGGCGGCAGTCGCCCGCGTCGGCTACGGGGCCATGCAGCTGTTCGAAGACGTGACGGCATCCGACGCCACCGCGGTGCTGCGCCGAGCCGTCGAACTCGGCGTCAACCACATCGACACCGCGTCGTTCTATGGCCCCGGCGAAGTCAATCGACGCATCCGCGCGGCACTGGCCCCCTACCCTGACGACCTCGTCATCGTCAGCAAGGTCGGCGCGCGCTACACCGGCGAAAACCCGATACCGCTGGCCGCCGCGCAACGGCCTGCCGAGCTGCGTGCGGCCGTCGAAGACGACCTGCGCCAACTGGGCCTCGACTGCGTTCCGGTGGTCAATCTGCGGCGCCTCGACCTGGGGCCCGGCCTGGCCGCCGAGGGCGACCAGATCGTCGACGTCGACGATCAACTGGCCGAGATGATAGCGCTGCGCGACGAGGGCAAGATCGGCGCGATCGGCATCAGCGCCGTACCGCTGGACGTGCTGCGGCGCGCACTGCCGGCCGGGATCGTCTGCGTGCAGAACGCCTACAGCCTGATCGACCGGACGCAGGAAGCGACGCTGCAGGCGTGCGTCGCCGAGGGCATCGCGTGGGTGCCGTACTTCCCGCTGGGCTCTGCGTTCCCGGGCTTTCCCAAGGTCACCGACAACCCCGTGGTGCTCGACATCGGCGGTGAACTCGGCGCCACACCCGCCCAGGTGGGGCTGGCGTGGGTGTTGGCGCACGCGCCGAACACGTTGCTGATTCCCGGCACCCGGTCGATCGCGCACCTCGAGGAGAACTTGGGCGCGGGGTCCGTCGCGCTGGGGGCCGACGCGCTCGCGCGGCTGGACGGCGTCACCGCACCGGGCGACGGCCCGCAGTTCCACGGCTTGGCCAGCTTCCAAGAACCGGTCCAGGAGGCGCCGACCGCCTGACTACTGTGACAGGCATGGCAGATGCTGAAAGCGTCAAGCCGCCGTGGTGGCTGAAACCGGCGAACAAGGTGTTCATTCAGATGTCGCGGCTGGGGCTGAGCTTCGGCGGTGAGAGCCCGGTGGTGTTGACCGTGCCGGGCCGCAAGTCGGGCACGCCCCGGTCGACGCCCGTCACCCCCATGACGGTGGACGGCAAACGGTACGTCGTCGCCGGCTTCCCCGGCGCGGACTGGGTACGAAACGTCAGGGCCGCGGGCGAAGTCACGGTCAGCCGTGGCCGCACCCGGGAGCGGGTACGGATGGTGGAGTTGTCCGCCGCTGAGGCGCGTCCGTTCCTGCGGGTCTTCCCGACCGAGGTGCCGACGGGCGTCGGTTTCATGAAGCGAGCCGGCCTGGTCACCGAAGGTCGTCCCGACGAGTTCGAGGCGCTGGCCGGCCGTTGCGCCGTGTTTCGCCTCGACCCGGCATAGGAGTTGAACCCCTTGAGCGGTAATCCCTTTGACGCACACGCCTGGCGGGAAGTCGACGGGTTCGGCGATCTGACCGACATCACCTATCACCGCCACGTCGACGATGCGACGGTGCGGGTGGCGTTCGACCGGCCCGAGGTGCGCAACGCGTTTCGCCCGCACACCGTCGACGAGCTGTACCGGGTGCTCGACCACGCCCGGATGTCCCCTGATGTCGGTGTGGTGCTGTTGACCGGCAACGGGCCGTCGCCGAAGGACGGGGGCTGGGCATTTTGCTCCGGCGGCGATCAGCGTATCCGTGGGCGCTCCGGCTACCAGTACGCCTCCGGCGAGACCGCCGACACGGTCGACGCCGCCCAGGCAGGCCGGCTGCACATCCTCGAGGTGCAGCGGCTGATCCGGTTTATGCCCAAGGTGGTCATCTGCCTGGTCAACGGGTGGGCCGCCGGTGGCGGGCACAGCCTGCACGTGGTCTGCGACCTGACCCTGGCCAGCCGCGAGCACGCCCGCTTCAAGCAGACCGACGCCGACGTCGGCAGCTTCGACGGCGGCTACGGCAGCGCGTATCTGGCCCGTCAGGTCGGCCAGAAGTTCGCCCGCGAGATCTTCTTCCTGGGCCGGCCGTACACCGCCGAACAGATGCACCACATGGGCGCGGTCAACGAGGTCGTCGAGCATGCCGACCTGGAAAAGGTCGGCATCGAGTGGGCGGCGGCGATCAACGCCAAATCGCCTCAGGCGCAACGGATGTTGAAGTTCGCGTTCAACTTGCTCGACGACGGTCTGGTGGGCCAGCAGTTGTTCGCGGGCGAGGCGACCCGGCTGGCGTACATGACCGATGAGGCCGTCGAGGGCCGCGACGCGTTCCTGGAGAAGCGGCCACCCGACTGGAGCCCCTATCCGCGCTACTTCTAGTCGGCGACGGCCACCCCTTTAGACTCCCGACGTGTGAGCAAAAGTCCGCTTCGCCGGTTCCGAGATCAGATCGTGCTGGCAAGCATGCGGCCGCCCGGTGGGCCGCAGGTGCTGGTCAACCAGCCCGTCGCCAAACCGATTGACCTGAACGGCAAGCGGATTCTGCTGACCGGGGCATCGTCTGGCATCGGCGAGGCGGGGGCCGAACAACTGGCCCGCGAGGGCGCCACCGTGGTGGTCGTCGCCCGTCGTCAGGACCGGCTGGACGCGCTGGCGAAGCGGATCACGGCCGCGGGCGGCAACGCGATATCGATCCCGTGCGACGTCTCGGACATGGATGCCGTCGACGCACTCATCGCCGATGTCGACGAGCGCATCGGCGGCGTCGACATCCTGATCAACAACGCCGGCCGGTCCATCCGCCGCTCGCTGGCCGAGTCGCTGGAGCGCTGGCACGACGTCGAGCGGACGATGGTGCTCAACTACTACGCGCCGCTGCGCCTGATCCGCGGCCTGGCCCCCGGCATGCTCGAGCGCGGCGACGGTCACATCATCAACGTGTCGACCTGGGGTGTGCTGTCGGAGGCCTCGCCGCTGTTCTCGGTGTACAACGCGTCCAAGGCCGCGCTGTCGGCGGTGAGCCGCGTCGCCGAGACGGAGTGGGGCCGGCGAGGCGTGCATTCGACGACGCTGTACTACCCGCTGGTGGCCACGCCGATGATCGAGCCCACCCGCGCCTACGACGGGCTGCCCGCTCTCACGTCCGAAGAGGCCGCCGAGTGGATGGTGACGGCGGCGCGGCGGCGGCCGGTGCGGATCGCGCCGCGGATGGCCATCGCCGCGCGGGCGCTGGACATCGTCGGGCCCCGTTTCGTCAACACCATCATGGCGCGCCAGAACCTGCAGCCGAACCGAGAAGGAAGTAGCTGACCCATAAGGGCCAGCGACGTGATAGACACACCCCCATGGAGATCCTGTCCAGCCGGATGCTGCTTCGTCCGGCGGACTATGAGCGGTCGTTGACGTTCTACCGCGACGAGATCGGCCTGGCGATAGCCCGCGAATACGGCGCGGGCACAGTATTTTTCGCCGGCCAATCTTTGCTGGAGCTGGCCGGCTGGAGCAGTCCGGACCATTCCCGGGGAGCCGTCCCCGGGGCACTGTGGCTACAGGTCCGCGACATCGAGGCGACCCAGGCTGAGCTGACGGACCGCGGGGTACCGATTGCCCGTGAGGCGCGGCGCGAACCGTGGGGTCTCAAGGAGATGCACGTGACCGATCCGGATGGCCTTACGCTGATCTTCGTCGAGGTGCCGGGTGACCACCCATTACGCCGCGACACCCGAAGTGAACGCCAGGGAAAGTCCGGTTAACTGACAGGTAACATCTGGCGACGAGTCGAGATATACCTGCGATTACCTTCCCCGAGCATTCGACAATTTAATTCCCCAACCATCAGAATCAGGCGCTGTGGACATACAACTGTTCCTCTTGATCATTGTCGTAGTTACGGCACTCGCGTTCGATTTCACCAACGGCTTCCATGACACCGCCAACGCGATGGCAACCTCCATCGCCAGTGGTGCGCTGAAGCCCAAGACTGCCGTCGCGTTGTCCGCGGCGCTCAACCTGGTGGGCGCATTCCTCTCCACCACCGTCGCGGCAACAATCGCCAAGGGCCTCATCGATTCCAGCGTCGTGTCGCTGGAACTGGTGTTCGCCGGGCTGGTCGGCGGTGTGGTCTGGAACCTGCTGACCTGGCTGCTCGGTATTCCTTCGAGCTCGTCGCACGCCCTGATCGGTGGCATCGTCGGCGCCACGATCGCCGCGGTCGGCGCCCACGGGGTGATCTGGCACGGCGTGATGTCGAAGGCGATCATCCCGGCCGTCGTGTCGGTGTTCATTGCCCTCATCGTCGGCGCAGTCGCGACCTGGGCGGTCTTCCGGATCACCCGCGGCCTGCAGAAGGAGCGCACCGAAGCCGGGTTCCGGCGCGGCCAGATCGGCTCGGCGTCGCTGGTCTCGCTGGCCCACGGCACCAACGACGCGCAGAAGACGATGGGCATCATCTTCCTGGCGCTGATGTCGTACGGCTCGGTCAGCAAGAGCGCCGCGGTCCCGCCGATGTGGGTCATCGTGGCCTGCGCCCTGGCGATGGCGACGGGTACCTACCTGGGCGGCTGGCGAATCATCCGCACCATGGGCAAGGGACTCGTCGAAATCACGTCGCCGCAGGGGATGGCCGCCGAATCATCCTCTGCCGCAGTCATTCTGCTGTCCGCTCACTTCGGCTACGCGCTGTCGACCACGCAGGTCTGCACCGGCTCGGTGATGGGCAGCGGAGTGGGCAAGCCCGGCGGCGAGGTGCGCTGGGGTGTGGCCGGACGCATGGCGGTCGCGTGGTTGGTGACGCTTCCGCTGGCCGGGCTGGTCGGGGCGGTCACCTACTGGATCGTGCACTACATCGGCGGCTACCCCGGCGCGATCGTCGGGTTCGGACTGCTGATCGCGGTCTCCACCGTCATCTACATGCGGTCGCGCAAGAACAAGGTCGACCAACACAACGTCAACGACGAATGGAAAGGTGACCTGACCGCCGGGCTCGAAGAGCCACCCAGTTCCGGGAGCCCCAAAGTAGGCGACGACAGCGTTAGCGCCGGGAGTGCATCATGAGCCAGTTCAGCGAGTGGTTCAACTACGAGGCCTCTCTGAAGATCTTGTTCTTCAGCATGCTGGCCGGGGCCGCACTGCCGGGGCTGTTCGCCTTCGGGATCCGGCTGCAGGCAGTCGGGGCCGGGGCCGCCGGCGCCGAGGGCACCACGTCGCAGAAGAACCCTGTGCTGACCGGACTGGCCTGGCTGATCTACGCACTGGTTGTCACAGTGATCGTCATCGGCGTGCTTTACATCGCACGTGATTTCATTGCCCACCACACGGGGTATCCGTTCCTGGGGGCAAAGCTTAAGTAACATCGAATCGTCGTCCACGAACAACCGAGCCCCCGGGCGGAGTGATCAAGTGAACCGATTCCTGAGTTCGGTCGTCTCGTGGCTGCGCGCGGGTTATCCGGAAGGCGTCCCGCCAACCGATACCTTTGCGCTACTTGCGCTGCTGGCCAACCGGTTGTCCAACGACGAGGTCAAGCTCGTGGCCAACGAGCTGATGCTGCGCGGTGACTTCGACAAGATCGACATCGGCGTGATGATCAGCAAGCTCACCGACGAGCTGCCCGCGGAATCGGACATCGAGCGGGTGCGAGCCCGGTTGGCCGCCAAGGGTTGGCCACTGGACGACGCGCAGGACGACACGGACGATAATCTCAACGGCGAGGCGCACGCATAGCTGTTCTGCGTGCCCTCAGCGTCTCTCCAGGCTCCGCCGTCGCCGTGCTGCTGCCCGCCGTGGAGCGGGTGCTGACTGGTCGTGACCCCGCGCTCGTCGTGGTGCCGACTGACGGCGACGATGCTCTGACGGCGGGCTTGCGGGTGGGCGAGGCCGTCGACGACGACGTGGCCCTGGTGGTGGCGACCTCGGGTACCACCGGTGCGCCCAAGGGCGCCCTGCTCACTGCATCCGCGCTGACCGCCAGCGCGGATGCGACTCACGATCGTCTCGGCGGTCCTGGCCGCTGGCTGCTGGCCTTGCCGTCGCATCACATCGCCGGAATTCAGGTGCTGGTGCGCAGCCTGCGCGCCGGGTCGACGCCCGTCGAACTCGACGTCTCCGCGGGCTTCGATATCGCCGAATTACCCGCTGCCATCGCAAGGTTGGGCGCCGGGCGGCGGTACACGTCGTTGGTTGCCGCCCAGTTGGCCAAGGCCATCGTCGACCCGGCCGCAGCGGCCGCGCTGGCCGAACTGGACGCCGTCCTGCTCGGCGGCGGGCCGGCTCCGCGGCCGGTCCTGGACGCCGCCGCGGCGGCCGGCATCGCGGTGGTCCGCACGTATGGGATGAGCGAGACCGCGGGCGGCTGCGTCTACGACGGCGTCCCGCTCGACGGCGTGCGGCTGCGGGCTCTCACCGACGGGCGCATCGCGATCGGGGGCACGACGCTGGCCAAAGGGTACCGCAATCCGGTCGACCCCGATCCGTTCGCCGAGCCCGGCTGGTTTCGCACCGACGACCTGGGCTCCGTCGACGAGGCCGGTGTGCTCACCGTGCTGGGCCGTGCCGACGACGCGATCAGCACGGGCGGGCTGACCGTGCTGCCGCAACCGGTCGAGGCGGCGCTGGCCACCCATCCCGCCGTGAGCGACGTCGCGGTCTTCGGTGTCGCCGACGACCGGCTCGGCCAGCGGGTGGTCGCGGCTGTCGTGCCACGCGACGGGTGGGCGGCGCCGACGCTGGACGCACTGCGGACACACGTGGGCCAGACGCTGGACGCCACCGCCGCCCCGCGCGAGCTGCACATCATCGACGCATTGCCGCGGCGCGGCATCGGCAAGGTGGACCGCGGGGCGTTGGCGCGCCGGTTCGCCGCCGATCAATAGGCTGAACGCTTGTGAGAGTCTCTCGCCGGGAAACGGCCGCCGTCGGCGCCGGGGCCGTCCTCGTGGCGGCCGCGGTCCTGCTGCCGCGCCTTGATCGCGGGGTCAGACCTCGCCTCGACATCGGTCCCGAGCGGTTTGGCACCCACGAGCAGGCGTCCCCGCTGTTCGGCACGTGGGAGATTCACGCGAGCTGGGGAACGGTGCCCGCCATCCTGATCGCCATGGCCGCAGTGGCTTGGGGACCTGTTGTGGCACAAAGGCTTTCGTGGCGATCACTGACGCTGGTCAGCTGGGCGGTCGCCTGCGGGTGGGCGTTCGCGCTGGCGATGATCGACGGCTGGCAGCGCGGCTTCGCCGGCCGGTTGACCAGGCCGGAAGAGTATCTGTCGCAGGTGCCGGGCATCACCGACATTCCGGCGGCGGTGCGCACGTTCGCCGGCCGGATTGTCGACTACCAGCCGAACTCGTGGGTGACGCACGTGTCGGGGCATCCGCCGGGTGCGCTGTTGACGTTCGTCTGGCTCGACCGGATCGGCCTGCACGGCGGCGCCTGGGCCGGGTTGCTGTGCCTGCTGGCCGGGTCCAGCGCGACCGCGGCCGTGCTTGTCGCGGTCCGCGCGCTGGCCGATGAGCAAACCGCAAGGCGGGCAGCGCCATTCGTCGCGGTGGCGCCGACGGCGATCTGGGTGGCGGTCTCGGCCGACGGATACTTCGCCGGGGTCGCGGCCTGGGGCATCGCACTGCTGGCGGTGGCCGTGCACCGCCGACTTCGGTTCCCCATTCTGGTCGCGGCTGCGGCGGGCCTGCTACTCGGGTGGGCGGTTTTCCTCAGTTACGGCCTGGCGCTGCTCGGCCTTCCGGCGTTGGCCGTGCTGGCGTCCGCCCCGAGTCGGCAGACAGCGCTGCGGGCGTTCGGTCCGGCGGTCGCGGCCGCCCTGGCCGTGGCGGTGAGTTTCGCCGTCGCCGGGGTCTCCTGGGTCGATGGTTATACCCTTGTGCAGCAACGTTATTGGCAGGGGATCGCGAGATACCGGCCGTTCCAGTACTGGTGGTGGGCCAATCTAGCCTCGGCGGTGTGCGCGATCGGGCTGGGCAGTGTCGCGGGCATCACCCGCGTGTTCGACGCGGCCGCCATCCGTCGGCGCTGCGGCTTACACTTGCTGCTGCTGGCAATGCTGGCCGCTATCGCCTGCGCAGACCTGAGCATGCTGAGTAAGGCGGAGGTCGAGCGAATATGGTTGCCGTTCACCTTGTGGCTCACCGCGGCGCCGGCGCTGCTGTCGGTGCGGTCGCATCGAGTGTTGCTGGCGCTGAACGTCGTTGGCGCGCTGCTGGTGAACACCGTCATGGTGACGAACTGGTAGGCGGGCATGGCTGAACAACCGGGGCTGGCACGCCGACTCACTACCGTCGATGCCGTCGTGATCGGCCTGGGTTCGATGATCGGTGCCGGGGTGTTCTCGGCGTTCGGGCCGGCCGCCCGGGCGGCCGGTGCCGGGCTGCTTATCGGGCTGGCGCTGGCCGCGGTGATCGCTTATTGCAATGCGAGCGCGTCGGCCCAATTGGCCGCGGTGTATCCGACATCCGGCGGGACGTACATCTACGGTCGCGAGCGCCTGGGCCCCTGGTGGGGCTTCATCGCCGGGTGGGGATTCGTCGTTGGCAAGACCGCCTCGTGTGCGGCCATGGCGCTGACCGTCGCCGCCTATGCGATTCCGGGGCCGGCGTGGGCGCAGCGGATCATCGCGGTCGCCGCTGTGCTGTTGCTGACTGTCTTGAACTACCGCGGGGTTACCAAGACCGCGATGCTGGCCCGAATCCTGCTGGTGTGCACACTCATTGCGCTGGCCGCGTGTGTGGTGGGCATCGCGACGGCCAGGCCGGATCCATCGCATCTGATCGGTGCGCACGCTTGGTCAGCGGTCACGGTCTACGGCGTCCTGCAATCGGCCGGGCTGTTGTTCTTCGCGTTCGCCGGGTATGCCCGTATCGCGACGATGGGCGAAGAGGTGCGCGATCCGGCGCACACCATCCCGCGGGCGATAACCCTCGCGCTGGCGATAGCGGTGGCGATCTACCTGATTGTCGCCGTGGCCGCGTTGCTCGCCGCGGGCCCCGACCGGCTCGCACACGCGGCGGCGCCACTGGCCGAGGCGGTCCGGGCCGCGGGGATTCCGGCCCTGGTTCCGGTGATCACAGTCGGGGCCGCGCTGGCGAGCATGGGTGCGCTGCTGGCACTGGTCGCCGGACTCGGGCGCACCGTGCTGGCGATGGCCCGCCATCACGATCTGCCGGCCTGGCTGGCTGCGGTGCACCCGCGCTACCGGGTACCGCATCACGCCGAGATCGCGCTCGCCGCGGTGGTCTGTGTGCTGGTGGTCACCGTCGACCTGCGCGGGATGATCGGCTTCTCCTCCTTCGGGGTGTTGATCTACTACGCGATCGCCAATGCCGCCGCTTACACACTGCCCGGCGCCCGGCGACGTGTCCTGAACATCTGCGGCCTGACCGGGTGCGTGCTGCTGGTCGTTACGTTGCCGTGGCAGTCGGCGGTCGCCGGACTGGCGGTCTTCGCTGTCGGGATCGCCGGTCGCGCCGCGGTTTTGCGTCGGCGAGCCTGACGGCGTCGCCCGCGGCGTCGCGCGGCCCCGCCTCGCTTCGCGTGTGCGGTGACGGCGTCGCGTGTGCGGTGACGGTGGGAATCCGGCGATTTTCGCGCCCTGGACGCACGCTCACCGCCCTGGCCGCACGCCCGATCCGCTACAGCCCGGCCGCGCGGGCGACCCGCGCGAAGCGACTGTCCGGCCCACAGGCGTCGCGCACCACGGCGATGTCGTCGGCGATATCGAAATCGGCCAGCGACTCGACCGCGACAGGATCAATTCCGTTGTCGTGCAATGCTTTCAATGTGAGCTCGCCGGTATCGGATTGAGACATCGGCACGGTACGTAGGCAGTCGGCCATACCCGGGGTCTGCACCCCAAGCGCCCACCACCCGCCGTCGCGGGCCATCCCGAGCACGGCCGGGGCCTGGAGCAGTCGGCGGGCGCAATCGGCCAGGAGCCCAGACGTCACTTGCGGGGTGTCCATCCCGATCTGCAGCACCGGATACCCGCTCGACGAGTCGGCGTGGGCGTTGGCGAGCCGATCGGCGAAGCCGTCGCCGCGTTGCTCGATCACCGTGAACTCCTCGAGCCGATACCGGATCTGCGCCGCGCCGGCGGCGGCGTCCAGATCGCCGGCGAGTGCCACCACCCGCGCCGCGACCGGCGTATCTGCCACCGCGTCCAGGGTGTCCAGCAGTGCGGCGGCCGCGATGTCGGCGGCCACCAGATCACCGACCGTCGCGCCTAGCCGCGTCTTGGCCCGGCCCGGTTCCGGCGCCTTGGCGACCACCAGCAGGGTCACGGGCAGGCCGCTCATGAGATCACCTTCCAAAAGTCCAGGATCGCGGTCACGCTGCCCCGCAGCGAACCGCTGACCTTGGATACACCGCCCGTGCGGGGGCCGTAGTTGATGTCGAACTCGACGACGCGCCAGCCCGCGGCCGCCGCCCGGACCAACAGCTCAAGCGGATACCCCGAGCGCCGGTCGACGACACCCAGATTCAGCAATGCCTCGCGCCGGGCCACCCGCATCGGCGCGATGTCGTGCACCGGCAGGCCGTGACGGGTGCGCAACCGCCAGCTCATCACCACGGTGCCCACCCGCGCGACCCACGGCCAGTGCAACCCGGGCACGGGCCGGCGCCGGCCTACCACCAGATCGGCGCCCTGCTCCAGCGCGGCCACCAGCCGCGGCAGGTCGGCGGGGTCCATCGAACCGTCGGCGTCGATGACCGCCACGATCGGGGTCGTCGCGGCGACCACGCCCGCGTGCACCGCCGAGCCGTAGCCGGGCCGCCGTTCGGCGACCACCGCGGCCCCGTGCAGTGCGCCCACCGCGGCGGTTTCGTCGGTGCTGTTGTTGTCGACGACCAGCGCTCGATAGCCGGCGGGAATGGCGGCCAGCACCGCCGGCAGCGACTCCGCCTCGTTCAGGCACGGCAGCACGACAGTGACCAGTTCGTCGGGCACGGGCTCAGCTGTGGCTATGCGGTTGCTGCGGGGCCACGGGCGCCTGCGTGTGCGGTTGCGTCGGGATCACCGGCGCCTGGGTGTGCGCCGGTGCCTGAGTCGGCGCCTGCGTGGGTGCCTGGGTCGGCGCCTGCGTGGGTGCGACGGTCGTCGGCGCCTGCGTGGGTGCCTGAGTTGGCGCAACGGTCGTTGGCGCCACAGACGTGGGCGCGACGGTCGTCGGAACGGTCGTCGGCGCAACCGTTGTCGTCGGCGTAATCGGTGAATAGGGGGTCGTCGTCGGAGCAACGGTCGTCGTGGGTGTGATCGGCGTGTAGGGCGTCGTGGTCGGAGTCGTAGGTGGCGTGTACGGGGTGGTCGTCGGCGTCGTGGGGGCCGTCGGCGTCGTGGGAGTCGTCGGCGTCGTGGGAGTCGTCGGCGTCGTGGGAGTCGTCGGCGTGGTGGGAGTCGTCGGCGTCGTGGGAGTCGTCGGCGTGGTCGGTGTCGGATAGGGCGGGTTCCAGGGCGGCACCCAGGGCTGCGGCCGCCAGCCCGGGAACGGAATGATGATCGGCACCGGGACCGGCACACCCGGGTTCGGGTTCGGGACGAAGCCCGGAACTCCCGGCTCACCCGGTGCACCCGGCGTCACGGGAACCGGGCCGCCAGGCGCCGGGCCCAAGCCCGGCGTCACCTGGGCCGGAGCCGGAATGACACCGCCCTGGTATCCCGCGTTGGGCGCCTCCGGCGGGGGCGGCGGGACCGGCGCCTGCTGCTGGGTGGGCAAGAGCGGCATGAACTTACCGGGGGCCGCGTTCTGGTGTCCCACCACTGCTTCTTCGCTCGCGGTCGGCCGAACGGCGACCACCAGCGCGACGGCCAGCGACGCGAAGCCGACTATCGCGAACGCGATGACCGCATTGCCGATCAGCAGCGAGCGCCTGTCGAGCTTCAGCGGGCCGGTATCGGCCTCGGCGTCGTAGTAATCGCCGAACTCGTCGAAGTCGTCCGCAAACAGATCGGCGTCGTCCTCGGCCATCGAGTAGGCCAACTGCTGATCGGCAGCGGCCGCGTCGGCGGGCACGATCTCCGTCGCATCGCC
Organism: Mycobacterium numidiamassiliense; assembly: GCF_900157365.1. GTDB lineage: Bacteria > Actinomycetota > Actinomycetes > Mycobacteriales > Mycobacteriaceae > Mycobacterium > Mycobacterium numidiamassiliense. The sequence continues at coordinate 1,042,303 of NZ_FUEZ01000003.1, forward strand.
GGCCAGCCCCGCCGCTGGGGCCATCGCCGTCTCGTCGCCGGTGAGCACCGCGGCCGGCGCCATCGCCGTCGCATCCGGGGCCAGCGGCGCGGCCGCCAACGCGGCGCCGCGGGCGAGCGCGAACGTCGGGTCCTCGGCGATCTGCACCCGCATCGTCGACGTCTCTCGAAGCTGGTCGGCAACCCGGTCGAGATCGGCCGACGCGCCCACCAGGTAGACATCCCTGGTGGTGTCCGGCTGGTCGCCGAGCCTGGCCATCAGCGTGTCCAGCGTGGCCGTCTCGTCGCCGACCGTCAGCGGGCCCCGCGCCAGCAGGGTCGGCGGCGCATCCTCGTCGTCGGTGGCCATATCCACCAGCGACAGCGTTGCCGTCTCGTCGTCGAACAGCAGGGCCGCACCGGGTCGCCCGGCGGCGCGCATCAGGGACTTGACGGCTTGCGACTCCGACAGCACCGCGACGTTGTGCACGCCGGAATCCTCCAGCGCCTGGCGCAGCTGATCGGCTTTGGGATTGTCGGTCCAGCACAACCGGGTGCCGACCAGGCGATGGTTCTCCCCGGCCAACAACCGATTCGTGCCGACGACGGTCTCGAGCAGTTGCTCGATCGGGTTGTTAGCCAAGTCGACGACGGACTGGTCGATGACGTCGGGGGCCCCGACACCCGTTCCGACAAGCGCCAAGCGGGCAACGGGGCCGGTGACCGCGACCCCCAACACCACGTCCATCCCGGCTCTCCTTCGGCTGGCACCCCAGAACCAGCATGTCCCGGCATCATTAGACTGCGATACCGTCGGCACTAACAATCATTCGGGCAACAACATTCGTCTACGAGCGCAGCGTAACCAGTTTGCCAAACGGCGGCGCCCAACCGTGTTCTCGCAGCCGGACGTAGTTAGCCACTGACGCGTCGCCCGAACGGAGATTATGTTTCCAAGTAAGCAACGCAGTCGCCGCGGCGGGGGGCTCCCTCGCCACACACGCGAAAGTGCGCCGCCAGTAACCGTCCTCGATACCCGGGGGGAACCGTGAGTCAGAGCAGCGACGACGCACCGACCGGTCCCATCGCCGGCGCCCGCGCAACGCAGTCACCCGCCGGCCCGCAGCGGACCGCTGGGCAGCCGAGACCCGCCGGGCTACATCCGCAGGCCGGGCTGCACCCGCAGGCCGGGCCATCGCGCCGCTGGACCATGGTGGTCAAGGGGAAGGCGGCCGGCCTGCTGATCGTCGGCCTGCTGCTGCCGTGGAATCTGTATTTCGGCATCGGAATCCCGGACAGCAACACGACCCTGTTCGCGGTGTTGGGTGCGGTGACGCTGCTTTCCCTGATTGCCGTTGCCCTGCCGGCTGCGAAGCCAGGGGCAAACCGGGTTCGGTTGGCGCTCAACGTCCCCTACCTGCTGCTGGTACTTGCCTTCGTCGGCTTCGACGTGTTCGAAACCGTCCGATTCGGTGGCACTGTGAACGTGCCGGGTGGCGTCGGGCCGGGCGCGTGGCTGGGCATCGCCGGCGCGTTGCTGAGTGCGCAACCGGCGATCACCGGGGCCACCGAGGACGGGGCGTTCGGCCGGTGGGCGGGGTCCGCCCGGATCATCGGCTACGCGTCGATAGTCCTCGCGACGGCCAGCTTCGGCTTCAACCTGTACTGGCGGGTGCGCTACGCGTTGCACGGCCCTGGCGATTCCGCCCAGTTCGGCAAACAGAACATCGCGGTCATCGCCACCGCGGTGGTCTACGGCGTCGTCGCGTTGATCGCCGTGGTCGTCGCGTCGCGGTGGCTTGTTCGCAGTTCCAAGGGTTCTCGGCTGGAAACCGTCGCCCTCGGCGCGTCGACGGTGGTCGCCGGGATCATCGTGTGGCTCCTGCCCGTCGGTCGTGACATCGATGCGTTCCACGGCATCGCGCAGAACACCTCGACGGCCGGGGTGGGGTTCGAGGGGTATCTGGCGTGGGCGGCGGCCGCGGCGATTTTCGCGCCGCGCGCCCTGGCCCGTCAGCGCCATCCGTCGACGACCGAAGAGAACGCGTGGCGGACCGCAGCCCGAAATGGCTTGCTGCTCATCGCCGTCTGGTGCCTGGGGTCGCTGCTGATGCGGATCGACGATCTGGCCGTCGCGGTGACGCTGGACTACCCGTACTCGCGATACGACACCCTGGTGCTGGCGGCCTTCGATCTGGTTACCGCGGTCCTGGCCATCTGGCTGCGCATCAACCTGGTCAACGAGAGCCTGTCGGCGCGACTGACCTCGTCGCTGTGCGGGGTTGTCGCGACGCTGAGCATCGCCCGCGTCGTGGTAGGCGTCGCCCTGGCGCCGCGATTCGCCGAGCCACCCACTGCCGTCGCCGAAAACCCGGTCTACGGAAACGATCTCGCCCAACAGATCACCAGCACCTTCGACGTGACGCTCGGCGTGCTGGCCGTGTGCATCCTCGTGGCAGCGATCATCACCGGGCACTTCAGCGGTCGCCGGCTGCGGCGCCAACAGCGCCGCGCCACTCGCAAACGCGTTGCGCCGGCCGGCGCTCCCCCACCACCGGTGGCCGAGCAGACGACCCGCATCCCGGTCCCCGGAGCCGCACCGCCGTCGGCCGCGGCCACCACCCGCATCCAAACCGGGCCGCCGACAACGCAATTGGCGCAGGGGCCGCGGATCTTCCGGGGCGACGACTCGACCACGGGGCAGATCCCGGTGCCCAAGCCCCAGATCTACCGGCCGCCGAACTCTTAACGCAGCGGCGCGAAGGCGAACTCGCGCAGGCCCGCACGCGGATCGACGGCCGCACGGAAACCCAGCACCGCGGCGGCCCGGCCGGGGTCCGCGACGATATGGCGCACGTCGCCGCTGCGATACTGCCCGGTCACGACCGGGCGCACCGAACCGTCGCGCGCCTCGCACAGCGCGCCGGCCACCTCCAGGATGGAAATGGGCCGTCCCGAGCAGACGTTGACCGCCGTGAAACCGGAGCCGCCGTCCGCCAGGAAGCCGGCCGCCGCCAGGTTGGCCGCGGCCACGTCGTCGACGTGGACGAAATCACGCATCTGCCCGCCGTCCTCGAAAACCCTTGGTGGATCGCCCTTTTCCAACGACGAACGGAAGATCGCGGCCACTCCGGAGTAGGGGGTGTCGCGTGGCATGCCAGGACCGTAGACATTGTGGTAGCGCAGCGCCACCACCGAGCCCCCCGTCGACTCCGACCAGGCCAGCGCGTAGTGCTCCTGAGCGGTCTTGCTGGCCGCGTACAGGCTGCGCGGCCGCAGCGCCGCATCCTCGTTGACGAGCTGCCAGCGCAACTCCTCGCCGCCGAGGGGGCAGCGGTGCTCGAAGATCCCCGCGTCGAGGTCGGCGCGGCTGCGCGGCAGCGGGTCGATCGATCCGTGCTCGGGACACCGATAGCGCCCCTGCCCGTAGACCACCATCGACGACGCCAGCACCAGACGCCGCACCCCGGCGGCGAACATCTGGGCCAGCAGCACGGTGGTGGCGAGGTCGTTGTGGCCGCCGTAGGCCGGCGCGTCTGCGGCGTTCACGCCGGCACCCACCATCGCGGCCTGATGACACACCAGGTCCACCCCGTCCAGCAGCGGTGCCAACGCCTCGGCATCGCGGACGTCGACGAGTTGACATCCCTTCGGCAACAAGGAATTTGGGCCGTGCGCAGCGGGCAGCAACAGGTCGACGCCGACCACGTCGTGACCCGCGGCCCGTAGGGCCACAGCCACCCGCGACCCGATGAAGCCGGCCGCGCCGGTGAGCAGCACCCTCATGGCAGCTCGAAGGGCAGCGTGACGCCGGTGTGCGCGAGGCAGTGCGTGCAGTCGCGGTCGACGGCGATCCGGCCGATCGCCGCGCGCACCAGCTTTTTGAACAGGCCCATGTTCTTTTCGAATTGCGCAAAGACGTCGACGGCCTTCACACCCTCCCCCGCGGCAATCCCCGCGTCCAGATCGGTCACCAAAGCGACTGCCGCATAGCATATTTCGAGCTCCCTGGCCAGCACCGCCTCCGGATAGCCGGTCATGTTCACGAGGGAGAACCCGGCCGAGGCGAACCACTGACTTTCGGCTCGCGTGGAAAACCGCGGCCCCTGGATCACCACCATGGTGCCGCCGTCGACCACGCCGGGCAGGCCGGTGACCGCGGCGCGCAACGTCGGGCAGTACGGGTCAGCGAAATCGACGTGGATGGCCCCGGAATCGAAATAGGTGTCGGCGCGGCCGGAGGTTCGGTCCACCAGCTGGTCGGGCACCACCACGGCACCCGCGCCGTGGTCGGGGGTCAGGCTGCCCACCGCACACGGCGCCAGAACGCGGCGCACGCCCAGCGTGCGCAAGGCCCACATGTTGGCGCGGTATGGCACGGTGTGCGCCGAGAATTCATGGCTCGCGCCGTGCCGGGGCAGGAACGCGACGTCATGCTCGCCGATGGTGCCGACGGTGATCGCGGCGCTGGGCGCACCGTACGGGGTGTCGGGGGTGACCGTGCGGACCTCCGCATCGAAGAACGTGTAGAAACCGCTACCGCCGATCACTCCGAGCATCCGCCCATTGTGATGCATAGGGCAGGATGGCCTGGTGGCCAGTGTTGCGCAGTGGATCTCGGGTGCGCGGCCGCGGACGCTGCCCAATGCGGTGGCACCGGTCATCGCGGGCACCGGCGCGGCGGCCTGGCTGCACTCGGCCGTGTGGTGGAAGGCGCTGCTGGCGCTCACCGTCGCGCTCGCCCTGATCATCGGCGTCAACTACGCCAACGACTACTCCGACGGCGTCCGGGGCACCGACGACAACCGGGCCGGCCCGGTGCGCCTGGTGGGCGCACGGCTGGCCTCCCCCCGATCGGTGCTGGCCGCGGCGGTGACCAGCCTGGCGGCGGGCGCGGCGGCGGGCCTGGCGCTCGCGCTGCTGTCCGCACCGTGGCTGATCGCGGTGGGGGCCGCCTGCATCGCGGGGGCGTGGCTGTACACCGGCGGATCCAGGCCCTACGGCTATGCCGGCTTTGGTGAGGTCGCGGTTTTCGTGTTCTTCGGCCTGGTCGCCGTGCTCGGCACCCAGTACACCCAGGCATTGCGGGTGGACTGGGTCGGCCTGGTACTGGCGGTGTCCATCGGGGCGCTGTCGTCGGCGGTGCTGGTGGCCAACAACCTCCGCGACATCCCGACCGACACCGAGTCGGGCAAGATCACCCTGCCGGTGCGCCTGGGCGATGCCCGCACCCGGGTGCTCTACCAAGCGCTGCTGGCCGTTGCCGGGGTGCTGACGCTGGTGCTGATGCTGGCGACGCCGTGGTGTGCCGTCGGGTTGGCGGCCACGCCGCTGGCGCTGCGCGCCGCGAAGCCGGTGCGGACCGGCCGTGGCGGGCCCGAGCTCATTCCGGTGTTGCGCGACACCGGACTGGCCATGCTGGTGTGGGCCGTCGCGGTGGCGGCGGCCTTGACGCTGGCCCGCTGAGCAGCATTGACTGAGCTCGCGGAGAACCTGAGCTCAACGCGCATCGACGGATCCCATAACAATGAGGGTTGACTTCGGCCCCTGTTTCGCCGCTAGCTGGATGAACACCGAGCGAGGAGCGCAAATGTTGCAGATCGCCGCGACCAGTGGGCCCACGAACATCGGATTGCTGAGTGTCGGGGCCTACCGCCCCGAGCGGGTGGTCACCAACGACGAGCTGTGTCAAAACATCGACTCATCCGACGAGTGGATCTATTCACGCACCGGCATCAAGACGCGCCGTTTCGCGGCCCGCCACGAATCCGCCGCTTCGATGGCGATCGAGGCAAGCCGAGAGGCGATCGCCAAGGCCTCACTCGCGGCGGCCGACATCGACGGCGTGATCGTCGCCACCAGCACCCATTTCCTGCAGACCCCGCCGTGTGCGCCGGAGGTCGCCACGGGGCTGGGCGCGACGGGCATCTCCGCGTTCGACATCGGGGCGGGGTGCGCCGGCTTCGGGTACGCGCTCGGCGTCGCCGCCGACATGATCCGCGGCGGCAGCGCCGCCAAGATGCTGGTGATCGGCACGGAGAAACTGTCGCCCACGGTGGACATGCTGGACCGCACCAACTGCTTCATCTTCGCCGACGGCGCGGCCGCGGTGGTGGTGGGTGAGACGCCGGAGCAGGGCATCGGACCGACCGTGGCGGGCAGCGACGGCGAACAGGTGAATGCCATCCGCCAGGACATCGACTGGATCGACTACATGGACGAACCCACCGGCCCGCGCCCGTTCCTTCGGCTGGAAGGCAGCGCGGTGTTCCGTTGGGCCGCATTCGAGATGGGCAAGGTCGGGCGCCAGGCCATGGACGCCGCGGGCGTCCGGCCCGACGAGATCGACGTGTTCATCCCGCATCAGGCAAATGCCCGCATCAACGAAGTGCTGACCAAGAACCTCGAGCTGCGCTCGGACGCGGTGCTGGCCAACGACATCGAGCACACCGGAAACACGTCCGCGGCGTCCATTCCGCTGGCGATGGCCCAACTCCTGGCGACCGGGGCGGCCAAGGGCGGCGATCTGGCCCTGCTGATCGGATACGGCGCGGGCCTGAGCTACGCAGCGCAGGTCGTGCGGCTGCCCAACGGCTAAGAGCCCGACTCCTCGTCACCGTCCGCGCCGGGTTCGTCGTCGACGGCCTCACCGCGCAGCCGGGCCTGCAGTTGATCGCGTTCGGCGCGCCGGCGTTCGCCGGCGATCGCGAGCGCGGCCGTCGCGCGGCGACGCTGCCGGCCGAACAGCCAGATCCCGAGTGGCATCGCGATGATCAGACCGAACAGCGCCGCGACGGCGATCGGGAACTCGCTGACCCCGAGCAACCGCGCCGCCAGGTAGATCGCGCCGGTCAGCACGACGACCAGCAGCAGCCGCGCCACCGCGTACCCCACCACATCGAGAAGCACGCGATCTTTGGCGGCGTCGTCCGCGTTGTGCGCGGACGGGTCTCCAGTGCTGTTGCCGCTCGGCCCTTCTGACACGGTACGAGCCTACGGCGCGGGTATATTCGGCAAAGGAGGTGTAGATGCTCTACCTGCTGATCGTCCTGGTGTTGGGGACGCTCGTTTACATTGGCTGGCGCGCGGCGCGGTCACAGACCCACCGAGCGAAGAGCCGCGTCATCGGGCCCGACGACGATCCAGATTTCCTCCGTCGATTAGGACGCGGGGACGACTAACCTCCGTTAGCTCAGGCCCAAGTTCGGCTGGTCGCCGGGAAACCCTTCGGCCACAACGGCGGCCAGCTCGGTGAGCGCTTCGCGCGTCTGCCTTCGCAGTTGCCCCAGCGAGATCTCGCCGCCCTCGTCGAGATGGGCGTCGTAGGGCACCAACCGCACCGCGCGGCAGCGCCGCGAGAAGTGATCGATGACCTTGGTCATGTCGACCTTGCCGGTCTTCGGCCGCACCGCGTTGATGACCGCGATCGAGTTGCGGACCAGCGCTTCGTGGCCGTGTGCGTCCAGCCAGTCCAGCGTCGCCGAGGCGCTGCGCGCGCCGTCGATCGAGCCAGAGGCGACCACGATCAGCAGGTCGGCGTTCTCCAGCACCGACGACATCGCCGAATGCAGCAGCCCGGGGCCGCAGTCGGTGAGCACCAGGCCGTAGTACCGCTCCAGGATGTCCAGGGTGCGGCTGTAGTCGTCAGCGCTGAATGCCTCCGAGATGGCCGGATCGGTCTCCGAGGCGAGGATTTCCAGCCCGGTCGGGGCCTTCGAGGTGTAGCGGCGGACGTCGCTGTAGCGCTCGATGGTGCCGGCGTCGTGCAGCAGCTGGCGCACCGTGGACGTCGTCTCCAACGGAATTTTCTGGCTCAGCGTGCCGCGGTCGGGGTTGGCGTCGACGGCCACCACCCGGTCGCCGCGGACGGTGGCGAAGGTCGCCCCCAGCGTCGCGGCGATGGTGGTCTTGCCGACGCCGCCCTTCAGTGACACCACCGCGACGCGGTAGCTACCGCGCAGCGGCCGGTTGATCGACGCGACCAGGTTGTTGTGGCGCGCCGCGCGTGGGCTCTCGCCGAGGTTGATCAGCTGGCCGGAGGCCAAATAGAGCCACCGGCGCCAGCCCTCCGAGGGCGGCGGCTTGATCGGGCGCAACAGCATGCCGGTGGACAGTTCCGGGTACGGCGTGTGCGGCAGGTGCTCGGGCCGGTAGGGCGCGGGCTGCGACTCGGTGCGCGGCGCGTCGGGTGGGCCGCTGTAGTAGGCGCCGTAGGCGGTCGGGTCCATTCGCGGTATCCCGGTGACCGGAGTGGAATCCCAGGGCGGCAGCCCGGCCGGCGGGGGCGCCTCACGACGTTCTGAGCCGGGGACGCGCCGCTCGGTGCGGAATCCCGCGAACGCGCGCGTCGGTGCGTCGCCGCCGTCCGCGGGCGGCTGGCCCGGGTGCTGCTGAGGATCTTGTGGCATCTCCGTCGTCGGATGCTCGGGCGCCCCCACGCCGCTGGTTGTCTGCTCGGACACGTGCACTTACCCCCTGTGCGTCTTACTTCAGTCGGTTCCTAGCCGTCACCCCACGCCCGCATACGAATGCAGACCCACCGTCACCAGGTTAACGAAGAACAAATTGAAGACCATTGCCACGAACCCCGCCACATTGATCCAGGCGGCCTTGCGGTCCCGCCAACCCGCGGTTGACCTGGCATGCAGGTACGCCGCATAGATGACCCAGGCCACGAACGACACCGTCTCCTTGGGATCCCAGCCCCAATATCTGCCCCACGCCTCTTCGGCCCAGATTGCGCCGAAGATCACACCGAAGCCGAAGACCGGGAACGCGAAGATCGTGGTGCGGTAGGCGATGCGGTCCAGGGTCTGCGCGTCGGGGAATCGCTGTATCACCCGCGCAAGTGCGCCCTCCGCGGACGGTTCGCCCAGCCCGGACGTCTTCAGCAGGAACAGGATGCTGGCGATGCCGGCGACCAGGAACACACCCGAACCCAGGCTGACCACCGAGACGTGGATGGGCAGCCAGTAGGACTGCAGGGCGGGCATCACCGGCGCGGCATTGGTGTACAGCCAGCGTCCGGACACCGTGAGCAGGATCAGCACCGGGAGAAGCAGGAAGACCCAGAGTGGGCGGTATTGCGGGCGGCGCAGCACGATCGCCCCGGCGATCAACCCGCACATGCAGGTCAGGTTGATGAACTCGTACATGTTGCCCCAGGGCACCCGCATGGTGGCGAGCCCGCGTAGCACGATGCAGGTCAGCAGCAACCCGATGCCGAGATAGGTGACGGCCAGGCCGGCCCGTCCGACGCGCTCGTCGAACGGCCGCTGCGGGGCCTCCTCGACGATGCCCGGGGCCGTGCTGTCGGCGGAAACCGCGCCGATCAGGACCCCGGCGCGGTGGTCTGAGCGCCGGGCGCCGACGTAGGCCAGCTCGAAGGCCAGCAGCAGCAGCGCGACGACCAGGGCCACCACCGCCGAGGTGAATGCCCAGTCGGAGTAGCGCGCCAGGCCGATGTTGACGTGCAGGGTATTCATGTGACGTCCACCTGAGAACTCCTTCTGGACGCTGCGGGCTCGCCGAGATCGGCAACCAACCGCTCCGTCAGCTTCTCGAACTCGTCGCCCCACCCGGAATTGTCGGTGCGGGCCAGGCCACCTAGCTCGACGTTCACCGTACCGGGCGCCTGACCGGCCGGCGTCAGACGAACCCACACCCGGCGGCGGCGCACCAGCAGCGACACCAGCAGCCCGCCCATCATCGTGATGGCGAAGATCAGCACCCAGGTCTGGCCCGGGTCATGGGAGACCTGCAGGTTGACGAACGGCACCGCGCCGTCGAAGCGGACGACGGTTCCGGCGCCCGGGCCTTGGTCGATCCGGACCTCTTGGCCGGCGCGCAGGTTGACCCGCTTTTCCTTGGTCAGCCGGCCCTGCTCGAGCAGCCGGGGATCCAGGGCGAACAGCGACTGCGGCCGGCCGCTGTCCAGACCGGTGTCGCCGCGATAGATGTCGACGGCCACCGCGGGGGCATCCAGCGCCGGGAATCGCGACGACAGCAGGACGCCGTCGAGTTGCTCGGTCGGCGCCAGCAGACCCTGGATCGCGATCTCGTGTTGACGACGCTCGATGCCGTTGGGGTAGCTGCCTGCCGGCGGGTCGATGCGCGCAACCCCGGACGACAGCAGGGTCTGCGGGTTGTCGGGCCGCCACTGCACGGTCGACGTGCGCATCTGCCCGTCCGGGAAGGTCACCGTGAAGGTGGGCGCGTAGCCGTGACCCTGCAGGTAGACGCGGTCGCCGCCGACCCGCAGCGGGTGGTTGACCTCCAGCCGGTAGGGCCGCCAGTTGTTGGCGCCCAGATCGCGCCCAGCCTGATAGTCGATGTTCGCGGCAAACGAGGTGGCCTGCCCCGACGGCAGATAGTGCGCCTGAAAGTCGTTGACCCGCACGCAGATCGGGTGCAGCGAGGTGCCGTCGACGGTGTTTCCGGCGCGGAAGGAGTCGAAGGCGGCGGGGGAGGCCGAGCAGAATCCGGGGCCGCCGTCGGCGATGACGATGACGTTGCCCTCGTACCCGAACAGCTTGCCGACGGCCACCGCGACCAGCAGGCCGAGCAACGAGAAGTGGAAAACGATGTTACCCAACTCGCGCAGATAGCCCTTCTCGGCGGAGATCTCGACGGCCTCGGTGTCCTCGTTATGCCGGATGGCGGTGCGCCAGCCGCGCAGCCGACCAGCGATGGTGTTGACCACCGCGTTCAGGTCGGCCTCGTCGGCGAGGGTGAGCTCGGAGCTGGTGTGCTTGGGCAGCCTGCTGAGGTTTCGCGGGGCGGCGACGGGCGTGGCCCGCAGGCTGCGGGCGTGCTCGAGCATCCGCGGGGTGAGGCAGCCGACCAGCGATACGAACAGCAGCACATAGATGGCGGTGAACCAGAAGCTGGAGAACACGTCGAAGGCCTGCAGCTGATCCAGCCACGGACCGATCGTCGGATGTGCGGCCAGGTATTCGTCGACCTTGCCGGCGTTGAGGCTGCGCTGCGGCAGCAGGGCGCCGGGGATCGCACCGAGCGCGAGCAGACACAACAGCACCAGCGCGGTGCCCATCGAGGTCAGCGCGCGCCAGGTGTTGCGCACGTAGGCGACTATCAGCGGGATCAAATCGGCAACCTCACGTCGCTGACGAAGGCGTCGCGCAGCCAGGAGATGAAGTCGTTCCACACACCGGTGACCAGCAGCACGCCCACCGCGATCAGCAGGATGCCGCCAAAAATCTGGATCGCCCGGCTGTGCCGTCGCAGCCAGGCCAGGCCCCCCACTGCGCCGGCCGAGCCGAACGCCAGCAAGACGAAGGGGATGCCCAGCCCCAGGCAGTAGGCGATCACCAGCACGATGCCCCGCGCGACGTTGGCGCCCTGGGTGGCCGAGGCGACGGTGATCACCCCGGTCAACGTCGGCCCCAGGCACGGCGTCCAGCCCAGCGCGAACACCGCGCCTAGCAGCGGCGCCCCCGCGACGGTCGTCAATTGCGTTGGGCTGAAGCGGATTTGGCGCTGCAGGGCCGGGACGAAACCCACGAAGACCAGACCCATGACGATGGTCAGCACGCCGCCGACCCGCTGCAACACCAGCTGGTTGGTGATCAGGGTGCTGGTCATCCCGAGTACGGCGACGGTGCCGAGCACGAACACCGTGGTGAACCCCGCAACGAACAATGCCGCCGATCCCGCGACACGCCACCGGGCCGACGGCGGGGCCTTGATCGCGCCCGGGGGCGGCTGCTCGTCGACCCCGACGACCGCGGCCAGATACGACAGGTAGCCGGGCACCAGCGGCACTACGCACGGCGACGCAAACGACACCAGACCGGCCAGCAGGCACACGCCCAGTGCCACCAGAAGCGGTCCGGCGGCGGCGATCTGGGTGAACTGGTTCATTGACCCGGTTCCCGGGCCAGCCGCTGGACCACGGGCTGTAGATCGGCGGCGAGCAGTTCGCGCAGGAACACCGCGGCCACCCGGTGCTGGCGGTCCAGCACCAGCGTGGACGGGATCACGGTGGTGGGGTACTTGCCGCCGAAGGCGATCAGGGTGCGCATCGCCGGGTCGAAGATCGACGGGAACGTCACCCCGCGGTCGTCGATGAAGTCCAGCGCGGCCTGGCGGTTGTTGTCACGGACGTCGATGCCCAGGAAGGACACCCCGGAGGCCCGGGTGGCGTCGTACACCTGCTGCAGCTGGCTGACCTCGGCCCGGCACGGGCCACACCACTGCCCCCAGACGTTGATGACCACGACGTTGCCGGCGAAGATCGGGTCGTCCAGCGACCGCGGGTGCGCCGGGTCGGCCAGATCCGGCCCGGACAGCGGGCCGGGGTGGCTACGGCTGGCGGGCGGGTCGTAGTAGAGGTCGGTTTTGCCTCCGGGCGAGACGAATTCGAAGGTGCCGCCCTGCGCGACGGCGTCGCGACCGGAGCAACCTGACAGCAACCCGGACACCACCACTGCCCCGGCGAGGGCCAGCCGAAACGTGCTCAAGCGACCACCGGTTCGAAGTACTCGACGTCGACGAGGCGATCGCCCTCGTACACCAGGGTGGTCACGGAGGCCAGGCCGCATTCCCGTCGCCGCGGGTCGTGCCACAGCCGCTTGCCGGTCAGATGCAGCCGCAACGTCCACACCGGCAGCTGATGGCTGACGCACACCACCTCATGACCGGCGGCACGGGCGCGCGCCTTGTCCACCGCGGTCCTCATCCGGTCCGCGATCTCGACATAGGGCTCGCCCCACGACGGGGTGAACGGGTTGCGCAGCTGCCACCAGAAGCGCGGGTCCCGCCAGGCGCCGTCGCCCGGGCCCATGCGCTTGCCCTCGAAGAAGTTGGCCGATTCGATCAGGTCGGGGTCGGCGTCCACGGGCAGGCCGTGCTCGGCGGCGATGAATCCGGCCGTTTCCTGGGCCCGCTCCAGCGGCGAGGCGATGACGGCGACGACGTCGCGGTTCCCCAGCGCCTCTGCCACCGCGGCCGCCTGCGCTTTCCCCTTGTCGGACAAGCGAAATCCGGGCAGTCGTCCGTACAGGATGCCGTCGGGGTTGTACACCTCGCCGTGTCGCATCACATGGACCCGGGTCTGTTCGGCCATCAGGGCCTGCCCTCCTGAGTGGCATTCGCGGCCGCACGGGCCGCACCGGGCAGCGCGTCGGCGATACGGTCAAAAGCGTTGTCATCCAATGCCGTTGAAACAAACCAGGCTTCGAAGGCGCTGCACGGCGGGTACACGCCCGCGTCGAGCAGGGCATGGAAGAACGGTGGGTAGCGCCACGTCTGGCTGCCGCGCGCGGACGCGAAGTCGGTGACCGGCCTGTCGCTGAAGAATACGCTGAGCATGTTGCCACCCCGCGGAATCTGATGTGGTACACCAGCATTCGTCAAGGCTTCGGAGAACAGCCCGGCGAGGCGGTCAGCGTTGGCGTCCAGCGCGGCGTAGGCCGCGTCGTCCGCGTTGCGCAGCGTGGCCAGCCCGGCGGCCACCGCCACCGGATTGCCCGACAATGTACCGGCCTGATACACCGGGCCCAGCGGAGCAAGCCGCTCCATCACCTCGGCCCGTCCGCCGAACGCGGCGGCCGGCAGCCCGCCGCTCATCACCTTGCCGAAGGTGAACAGGTCAGCGGCGACCGGATCGATTCCATGCCAGCCACTTCGGCTGACCCGGAAACCCGTCATCACCTCGTCGATGATCAGCAGCGCACCGTGTTCGGCGGTGACGGCGCGCAGCGCCGCGTTGTAGCCCGGCGCGGGCGGGACGACGCCCATGTTGCCGGGGCTGGCCTCCGTGATGACCGCGGCGATCTGGTCGCCGAACTGGGCGAAGGTCTGCCGTACAGCATCGATATCGTTGTAGGGCAACACAATCGTGTCGGCCGCGGCGGCACCGGTCACCCCGGGCGAGGACGGCAGACCCAGCGTCGCCACCCCCGAGCCGGCGTCGGCGAGCAGCGCGTCCACGTGGCCGTGGTAGCAGCCGGAGAACTTGACGATCTTGGCCCGGCCGGTGAACCCGCGGGCCAGCCGCACCGCGCTCATGGTGGCCTCGGTGCCGGAGTTCACCAGCCGGATCCGCTCGACCGGAGCCACCCGGTCGATGATCTCGCGGGCCAGCTGGATTTCTGTCGGGGTGGGCGCGCCGAACGACAGCCCGGCGGCGGCGGCCTTGGCGACCGCGTCGACCACGGCCGGGTGCGCGTGGCCCAGGATCATCGGGCCCCACGAGCACACCAAGTCGACGTAGCGGTTGCCGTCGGCGTCGGTGAGCCAGCAGCCGCGCGCCTCGGTGATGAACCGCGGCGTGCCACCGACCGCGGTAAAGGCCCGCACGGGCGAGTTCACCCCGCCCGGAATCACCGCGCACGCCTCGTCGAAAAGCCTCGCCGAGACGGTGACGGCTCCCCTGGCCGCAGCGGGGGCCTGATCAGTGCTGCCCATGAAGACCAGTGTTCCAGCCTTGGCAACGCGATCAACTACAGGGTGTAAGAGTTCGGCTACTCCTGCGCGGCGTGGATCACGGCGTCGACGATGTGACGGATGCGCTGCGCCGCCTGCTCGGGGTCGGGTTGGCCGGCGTCGAGCCAGGCGATGACGGCGTCCGTGGTCAGCGCCGGTAGCAGCGCCGCCGCCCAGCTGCGCCATCGCTCGTCGACGACCTCGGCGAGGTTGCGACGGGCGATCTCGGTCGCCGCTGATTGATGAGCCTCGATGACGTCGGAGAATTCCGGTTCACGCGGGGCGTAGCGGAAGAGCAGCCGGAAGGCGGCGGGATCGGCGGCTGCGGCCCGCAGCAGCGCGGGGATGCTGGTGTCGTCGAACGCGTCCGTGCCGACGACGTCGCGCAGCCGGTCGCCGGCGGATTCCAGGACCGCCCGGTAGAGGTCGGCCTTGGACGCGAAGTGCCGGTAGACGATGACGGGAGTCACGCCGGCCTCGGCGGCGATGACGTCGAGGCCGGTGTCGGCGAAGCCCGCGCGGGCGAACGCCCGAGTCGCGGCGCCGAGGATCTGCTCACGCCGTTGCGCGCGGGGCATCCGCCGTGTCGGCACAGATTTGGTCGTGGTCACCCGCAAATCCTTCTTGTCAAAGCTAGAGTTTACAACTAGCTTTGTATATGTCTGATTATACAAATGCATTGGAGGCGTGGTGGCCACGTCAGTCCAACTACCGCAATTGCCGTTCCGACACACGCACCCGCTCGAGACGGCGCCCGCGCTGCGCCAACTCCGGTCGCTCGGCACGGTGCATCGAGTGCGCACCCCGGTGGGCCACGAGGCCTGGCTGATCACCGGCTACGCCCAGGTGCGCGAGCTGCTCGACGACCCCAGGCTGGGCCGCTCGCACCCGCGGCCCGAGACCGCCGCGCGCAGCGGCGAATCGGCGCTGTTCGGCGGTCCGCTGGGCGACTTCGACACCGAAACAGCCGACCACACGCGGATGCGCGCCCTGCTGCAGCCGCACTTCTCCCCCAGGCACCTGCGCGGCCTGGCACCCAGGGTGGAGGCGCTGACCGCGGGGCTCCTCGACGACCTGGACGAGGCGGGCTCGCCGGCCGACCTGCACGCCGCGCTGGCGCTGCCGCTGCCCATCCTGGTGATCTGCGAATTGCTCGGGGTGCCCTACGCCGATCGCGACCAGTTCCGACAGTGGACGGACGACACCGCCAACGTCTGCGACCGTGCCCGGTCGGAACGCGGACTGGCCGAGCTCTATCGCTACGGCCTCGAGCTGGTCAAGCACAAACGCGCGCATCCGGGTGACGATGTGATGTCGAGGCTGTGCGCCACCGACGGGGTCTCCGACGAGGAGGCCGCCACCCGTTCCATGCATCTGTTGTTCGCCGGGCACGAGACGACCGTGGTCCAGATCGGCTGGGGCGTGCTCCTGCTGCTGTCCAATCCCGTTAGGTGGCAAGAACTTTCGGACAACCCGGAGTTGATTCCCCATGCGGTCGAGGAACTCTTGCGGGCCTCGACCCGCGGCGGCGCCGGCGTCGCGGGCATTCCGCGATACGCCCGTGCGGACTTCCGGATCGAAGGGGTCACGATCCGGGCAGGCGACCTGGTGCTGCTGGACATCGGATCCGCCAATCACGATCCGGCGGCCTTCGCCGAGCCGGACGCGGTCGATCTCGGGCGCGCGCAGACGGCGCACCTGACCTTCGGGTACGGGGCGCGTTACTGCCTCGGCGCCCCGTTGGCGCGCATCGAGCTCAAAACCGTATTCGCGCAACTGATTCCGCGATTTCCGTCGATGCGGCTGGCGGTCGACTGTGCGACCCTGACGGCGCGCGACGACGTGCTGGCCGGCGGGCTTGGTGAACTGCCCGTGACTTGGTGAAACCCAACGGACGTGGGGGCAAAGACATGCCGACAACCGGGGAATGCGGGTTGAGTGAGCCGGGTCCGGCGAGTTGGATGGTGGTATGCAACTTCCACAAGGCCTGGCCCGCTTCAACCGGCACGTGACCAATCCCATTCAGAAGCTGTGGGCCGGCTGGGCCCCATCGTTCGCCATCATCGAGCACAAAGGCCGCAAGTCCGGCAAGGAGTTCAGCACGCCGGTCAGCGCGTTCAACGCCACCGTCGACGGCAAGCCCGGCATCGCGGTGCTGCTGACCTACGGCCCGGACCGCGACTGGCTGAAGAACCTCAAGGCGGCCGGCGGTGGACAGATGCGCCGCCACGGCAAGACGTTCGGCATCACCAACCCGCAGGTCGTCACCCGCGACGAGGCGGCCGAGCACGTGAGCAGCGGGACGCGGCGCGTGTTCGGGCGACTGCCGTTCGAGCAGGCGGTGCTGTTCAGCAAGACGCCCTAGCGCGTCGGGCGCGGCCGACCAAGTACAACCCGATCACCACCGCCCAGGACAACAGCGACAGCCACAGCTGGCTGCGCGCCGAGCGGTCGAACGCCATCTGCACCAGCACGGCGGTGATCCCGGCCAGCGTGAGAATCGACAGCACCGGGAAGAACCACATTTTCAGCGCAAGCTCGTCGTCGGGGGTACGGCGGCGCAGCACGATCTGCGACAAAGCGATCAACCAGTAGACGAACAAGATGATGGCGCCCGAGGAGTTGAGCAGGAACAGGAACACCGTGCGCGGCGCCAGCCAGGACATCAGCACGCAGCCGAAACCGATCGCCGACGAGAACAGGATCGCGGCCGACGGCACTCCGCGGCGGCTGAGCTTGACCAGCGCCTTGGGTGCCTGGTCGCGGTCGGCGAGCACGAACAGCATCCGGGACGCCGTGTACAGGCCGGAGTTCAGGCAGGACAGCACCGCCGTGAGCACCACGGCATTCATGGCCTCATCCGCGCCGGCCAGACCCATGTGTTTGAACGCCGCGACGTACGGCGAGGAGCCCAGCTCCACCGAGTTCCACGGCAGGATCACCACGAGCAGAAAAACCGACCCGACGTAGAAGATCGCGATACGAGCGACCACCGATCTGGTCGCTCGCCGCACCGCAAGCACGGGGTCGCGGCTTTCGGCCGCGGCGACGGTGACGATCTCGGCCCCCACCATCGAAAAGATCACCACCACAATGGCGGCGAACACCGCACCAACGCCTTTCGGGAAGAACCCGCCCTGCGCCGTCAGGTTGGCGAACCCGCCGTGATGACCGGGCCACAGCCCGAGGATGAACGCCGCGCCGATGCCGAGAAACGCGACGATGGTCGCGACTTTGATTCCGGCGAACCAGAATTCGAACTCGCCGAACGACGACACCGAGAACAGGTTCGTCGCGGTCATCAGCACCATCAGGCACAGCGAGAGTAGCCACAGCGGCGCGTGGAACCAGTAGTTGAGCACTTTTCCGCCGGCGACGGCTTCGAACCCGACGACGATCACCCAGAAGTACCAGTACAGCCAGCCGACGGAGAAGCCCGCCCAGCCACCGAGTGCGGTGGCCGCGTAGTCGGCGAACGATCCCGTCGACGGGTTCGCGGCGGCCATCTCGCCGAGCATGCGCATCACCAAGACGACCAGCAGACCGCATAGCGCGTAGGTCAGGAACGCGGCGGGCCCGGTGTCTTTGATCACCACGCCGGATCCGACGAACAATCCCGCTCCGATCACGCCGCCGAGCGCGATCATACTGAGCTGTCGCTGGGAAAGGCCTTGCCGCAGCTGCGAAGTGCTAGCCATGACTAGCCACCTCCTGGGCCTTGGCCGTGCCTGCGACCTGATACTGGTCACTAACCCCAACACACCGTCGAGCGGGGCACCACCCGGGCACCCCTCGGACCGTGGTCAGTCCAGGCGGCTGGCAACCACGGACCACACCGCACGGTGCACCAGGTGGTCTTCCAGCAGGGGGTCGATAACGCCGAGCCGATGCACCAGCGGTCGCATCCGCTCCAGGATCTCGCCCTAATGCTCTGACGCGAATGTCTTCATGGCGTCGAACGTCTCCTTGAGGAAGCGGGCCTGATAGGTCGTGCTGCCCAGGTAGTCGATGCGCCATCCGCTGGCACCGAGAACCCGCTCGAAGTTGTCGGCGGGTATAGCTGTCCACTGCAGTCCGTTGACGTTGTCCGGGCTGAACTCGAACATGTACAAACGCGCCCCGGGTTTGGTGCCGGTGCAGCGCCTGCGCGTACCGCGTCTGGATGTCCTCGTCATTCAAAACACGTGATAGAACGCGCTGTCCACCACGGTGTCGAATCGGCCCTCGAAACCTTCCAGCCTGGTGGCGTCGCCCACCTGGAAATCGACCGGCACCCCTGCTCGCTCGGCGTTGTGCTTGGCGCGCTCGATGGCCGACGGCGAATCATCGATCCCTGTTGCCGAATATCCTTGCGCTGCAAAATGAATAGCGTGGTAGCCGGGACTGTACCGGGATCGAGCACCTCACCGCGGATCCCGCCGTAGGCCACAAGTTGCTGCACTGCCGGCTGCGGGCCGCCGATATCCCAGGGGATCCGCCTGTCGGTGTGCTCCGCCTGGTCGTGGAGCTGTTCGAAACCGGCGCCGTTCGCGTCAGTCATTGTGTTCTCGCTTCCCTGTCACTGCTGACGGGGCACGGCAATCTTCGTAGTGCAGCCTACTGAGAAGCGCGATTTTCTACTGCGGGTCAGCTCACAGATACAGGTCGCGCTCGCGCAGGAGCGACGTCGCGACCACGCTAATCACTGCCGTCCCAACCAAATACCCGCATGCCAGCCACGGCGCGCCATGCTGGGCCGCGATCAGCGCGGTCAAAATCATCGGGGTCACGCCCGAGGCGTAGATCCCGGAGAACTGGTAGACGAACGACAGTCCGGTGTAGCGGCTTCGGGTCGGATACAACGACGAGAAAAGCGTGCCCTGGGCGCCGTAGAAAAGCGCGTGCACGACGCCGAACACGACGACCATCGCCAGGCCGAACAGGACCAGGTTCTTGCTCCCGAACAGCGCGAACACCGGGAACGTGGCCAGGCCGTAGAGGACCACACCCGCCAGGTACACCCGCCGAGGCCCGAAGCGGTCGGACAGCACACCCGATACGGGTAGCAGCACGGCCATCACCAGCGCGGCGATCGTCACCACGAGCAGGACGGGCACCTTGTGAAAGCCCAGCGCCCCAGTGGCGTAGCTGATGGCGAACACACCCCAGGTGTTGAATGCTGAGCCCTCGGCCCAGCGGGCCAGCAGCCCGAGCAGCGTATTGCGCCTGGCGCGAGCCCCGCGGAAGATGTCGCGGACCGGCACGGTGGAGGCCGCCTCGATGTCACGCAGCTCCTGAAATGCCGGCGTTTCGTCGACCTTCAGCCGCACCACGATTCCGACGGCCACCAGCACCAGGCTCAGCAGGAACGCGATGCGCCAGCCGTAGGCCAGAAAATCCGCCGAGCCCAACGCAACCTGTAGGTAGGCGAAAATCCCGGTTCCCAGCGCCAGTCCGAGGGCCAGGCCGATCTGCGGGATCGCGCCGTATCGGCCACGTCGGTCTCCCGGGCTGTGTTCGACGGCCAGCAGCACCGCGCCGCCCCACTCGCCGCCCAGCGCGAAGCCCTGCAGTATCCGCAGCACCAGGAGCAGCACCGGCGCCCATATCCCGATCTGTGCGGCGCTCGGCAATACCCCGATGAGGGCCGTCGCGAAGCCCATGATCAGCATGGTCAGCGCCAGGCTGCGCTTGCGGCCGATCCGGTCGCCGATGTGGCCGAAGACCAGGCCCCCGACCGGCCGCATGACGAACCCGACGGCGAAGGTCGCGAACGCCAGCAGGGTTCCCACGAACGAGCTGGCATTGGGGAAGAACAGCTTGTTGAACACCAGCCCGGCGGCGGTGGCGTAGAGGAAGAAGTCGTACCACTCCACCGTGGTGCCGAGCAGGCTCGCGGTGACGACGGTGCGCAGCCGCCGGCGCCGATCGGCGTCGGTTTCGTCCAGGCTGTCGGCCGCCGCGGGTGCGGGCAGCGTGGTCGACATGGCTACTGCGCCGAAGCGACCGCGAACGGCGTCGCCGCACGGGGCTGGGCCCGGCGATGGGGGTGCTTCCACAACCGCATCCGCTCGAGCAGTGGCAGCACGCCCTCACCGAACCAGTAGGCCTCTTCCAGGTGCGGATAGCCCGACAGGATGAAGTGCCGGATGCCCAGTTGCGCGTACTCCGCCAGCCTTTCGGCGACCTCGGCGTGCGACCCGACCAGGGCGGTGCCCGCGCCCCCACGAACCAGGCCGACTCCGGCCCACAGGTTGGGCCCGACGAGCAGTTCGCCGCTTTTGCCGCCGTGCAGGCTCAGCATGCGGCGCTGCCCCTCCGACTCGCTGCGGGCCAGGCTGGCCTGGACCCGTTGGACATCGGCGGGGTCGACGCCGGCCAGCAGCCGGTCCGCCTCGGCCCACGCTTCTTCGGCGGTGGGGCGGCTGATCACGTGAATCCGCAAGCCGTACTGCAGGACCCGGCCGGCGTCGACGGCGAGCCCACGCACCCAGTCGAGTTTCTGCGCGACCGCGGTCAACGGCTCGCCCCAGGTGAGGTAGACGTCGGAGTACTTGGCGGCGACCGGCCCGGCTGATCCCGACGAGCCGCCGAAGAACACTGGGGGTATCGGGTCGGGTTGGTTGTTCAGCTGCGCACCCTCGATCTGGATGTGTTCTCCGGTAAACGTCACCGGCTGCTTTGCGGTCCACAGTTCCCGCACCACGTGCAAGAACTCCCCGGTACGCGCATACCGCGCATCTTTATCCAGGAAGTCGCCGTAGGCCCGCTGTTCGTGCGGCTCGCCGCCGGTGACGACGTTGAGCAGCAGCCGTCCCTCGGAGTGCAGCTGGAAAGTTCCGGCCATCTGCGCGGCCAGCGTTGGGCTGAGCAGCCCCGGCCGGAATGCCACCAGGAACTTCAGGGTCTCGGTGCGCTCGATGAGCGCTGCCGTCGTCAACCAGGCGTCCTCACACCACAATCCGGTGGGGGTGAGCACCGCTTCGAAACCGTTGTCCTCGGCCGCTGCGCAGATCTGGTGCAGGTACCGCAACGTGGCCGGTCGGTCCCCGTGCATGGCCGTGCCGTGGCCCCCGGCGACGAGGTTTCGCGAATCCCCGTACGTCGGTAAAAACCAATGAAATGCCAGGCTCATCCAGTCCTCTTCCACTCTCGCTCCGCCGTCGACCGGCGCCCGAAACCATGCACGAAAGCTCCATCGTGCGAAACATCGCCCGCGAGCGCGAGGGTTGAAACCTGGCAGATTCGATCCGGCCCGGGGCTATTGCGGGTTACCGGTGCGCGGGTCGAGCGTCAGCGTCGGCTGCGGCGCACCGGTGAAGTCGAACAAAGCGGACAGCGGGCCGGCGAGCTCGTCGAACGAGTGGTCGCCGATGCGGCCGGTGTTCCAGTTGTCTTCGATGAACCGAAGGATCGACGTTTGGTCGGTGCGGGTGTGGTCCACGAAATTACTTCTGGCGTAAGGCGAAACCACCAGCAGCGGCAGCCGCGGCCCGTACCCGCACCTGCCCTGGTAGGCGATCGGCTCTGCGGCCGGATCTCCGCAACGGCCCGGGCCGTTCAGGGCGTCTTCGGTTGTGGCCGAAGACAATACGATCGTCGACGCCTTGTGGTCATACCAGCCGTCGGAGTCGTCGTAACTGACGACGACGGCGGTGTCGCGCCACTGCGGCAGCTTCTGCAGATGATTGATGGTCTCGACGAGGAACTGCTGTTCGTCGGCGGGATCCGAGTAGCCGGCGTGGGCGTTCTGGTAGGCGGGTGGCTTGAGGAAGCTGACCGACGGCAGCTGGGCGGCGTCGGCGGCGGCCCAGAAATCCGACACGTCGTATTGGTGGTTGGCCTGATCGGTGCGGCCGATCTTGTCGATTCCGCTGGGCGGCAAGTGATGTGGGTTGGCCGTCGACGGGTAGTATTGGAACGGCTCGTGGTGCGGGACGTAGTCGGGCTTGGTACCGAACGCCAGCGCCCCGGTCTTTCCGGTGCCGCCGACGGCCGCGCCGACATTGTGCGTCGCATCGCACTGCGCGGTGCCGTCGGGTCTTCTGCTGGTGGGTTTGAAACCGCCCTGAAAGTAGCCCCAGGTGATGCCCTTGGCGTTGAGCAGGTCTCCGACGTTTCTGTTGCTGGCGCCGAACTGCACCTGGTCCCGCGACGAGCAGTCGTCACCGAAGGGCTGCGAATCGTCGATCAGGGTGCCTTGCCAATTGCCCGCGTCGTCGATCACCGTGTGCGGCGGGAACGGCAGCCCGCCCGGCATGAATTTACTTGTCACTCCGTGCGTTTGGCCCGATATCAGGTTGATATGGCCGGGCGTCGAAGGGCCGAAGGTGGTGTTGTAGAAGTTGTCGCTCATCGAATAGTGCTGCGCGTAGTTCCACAGCGCAGTCACCGAGTTGCCGTCGTAGTAGCCCATCACCAGCCCCGGGACGTTGAAGGCCGGCGGAGAGCAGGTCTCGCCTTCGTCGTGCTCGACGAAGCGGTCCATCGCGCCGCCGTTGAAGGCCGACTGCTCGGCCTGGTAAGCGTGATCCTGATCGCAGGTCACCTGCTGGCCCGGTCCGCCCAGTCGCATCGGCTGCGCCGAGTTGGGATTGTGCGTCAACAGGTCTGGCGTCAGGCCGTCGACCGCGGGGGTGCCGGGTCTGGCGTTGAACGGTTGGCCGTCGGCGTTGGCGGCATGAGGGTATGTCCCGAAGTAGTGATCGAAGGAGACGTTCTCCTCGAAGATGACCACCAGGTGGTGGATGGGTGTCGCGGTGGGCGGTTCGGCACCCGGAGCCGCGGGCTGGTGAGCGCAGGCGGCGACGAGAACAAGCGCTGCGGCGAGGCGACTGACGGCGGCGGCGCGCGGTAATACCATGTCGCAACGCCATACCAGCCCGCGCCGAGATCCGCAAAATTCCTCGAGGCAAACGGTCGCCGGTGGCTCGAAATAACCGGTCGATAGCCACCGGATTACAAAGCCCTTCCAAAGGGGTCGGTAGGGTCGGAAAAAACTAGTGGGCGCGAGATTATGACCTTCGTGCCCGATCTGACCCGCCGCGCGGTGCTGCGAGTGGGCGCTAGTGCCAGCGCTGCAGCCATGGGCGCCTGGGCACTGAGCGCGCTCGTGGATCCCCCGCAGCCACAAGCGGCGCCGCTGTCACCCACCCCGTTCGAACCGTCGACCGCGAGCAGCAACCTGCCCAACAAACTGACGGGATCGTTCATCTCGAAGGCGCGCGGTGGCGTCAAGACCAACTGGGTGATCGCGCTGCCGCCCGGGCAGACGTCGCAGAGCGGATTGCTGCCGGCGGTGATCGCGCTGCACGGCAAGGACGGCGACGCGAACATGATGCTGGACTGCGGCGTCGAGGACGCGCTGGCCCGACTGGTCAAGGAGGGCAAGCCGCCGTTCGCGGTGGTCGGCGTCGACGGCGGCAGCGACTCCTACTGGCACAAGCGGGCCGACGGCACCGACTCCGGTGCGATGGTCATCGACGAACTCCTGCCGATGCTGGGCTCGATGGGCCTGGACACCTCGCGGGTCGGGTTCATGGGCTGGTCGATGGGTGGATACGGGGCACTGCGCCTGGGCGCCAAGCTGGGGCCGTCGCGGACCGCGGGGATCTGCGCGATCAGCCCGGCGCTGTACACGTCCTACGCCGACTGCGCACCCAAAGCGTTTGACAGCGAAGAGGACTGGATGGCGAACAGCGTGATGGGCCTGCCGGCGTTGTCCCAGATTCCGCTGCGGGTGGACTGCGGAACATTCGATCGCTTCTATCCCGCGACACGCCAATTCGTGAGCCAACTCAAAACGCCACCGGCAGTAAGCTTCACAATCGGCGGCCATGACATGACGTGGTGGCGTTTGCAATTACCCGGCGAGCTCTCCTGGCTGGCGACTTAGCGAGGCACGCACACGGTATGACAGTCCGACAGGAAGTCATCCCCAGCGGCACTACCCGGACCAAGCGAAGCGAATTCCGGCCGGACATCGAGGGACTGCGCGCGGTCGCGGTGATCGCGGTCGTGCTCTACCACGCGGGCATACCGGGTGTAACCGGCGGCTACATCGGTGTGGACGTCTTCTTCGTCATCTCCGGCTTCCTGATCACCGGCCTGCTCTGGCGCGAGGTCGCCACTACCAATGCCGTTGCGCTGGGCAGCTTTTACGGTGCCCGGGCCCGCCGGCTGCTGCCCGCCGCGGCCACGGTCGGCATTGCCACCGCGATCACGGCGGCGATCGTGTTGCCGCCGTTGCAGGCGCGCAGCGTCTTCGTCGATGGCGTGGCCAGCGCGCTGTATGTCGGCAACTACCGGTTCGCCCAGCAAGGCACCGACTACCTGGCCGCCGACCTGCCCTCGCCGTTCCAGCACTACTGGTCGCTGGGCGTCGAGGAGCAGTTCTACCTGGTGTGGCCGCTGCTGATCATCGGCACCGCGTGGCTGATCGGCCGGCTGCGCCCCGGCGCCGCGGCCCGGGCACTGCCGTACACCGTGCTGCTCGGATTGGTCGGTGCGGCCTCGCTGACCGCGGCGGTGCTGTGGACCCGCATCTCGCCGTCCTGGGCGTTCTTTTCGCTGCCGACCCGCGCCTGGGAGCTGGCCGTCGGCGGCCTGGTGGCGCTGACGCTTCCGCAGTGGCGCCAGCTGCCCCTGTTGTCCGCGGCGGTCGCCGGATGCGGCGGCCTGGCACTGATCCTGCTCACCTGCACCCAGCTCGGCCCGCACACGCCCTACCCCGGTACCGCGGCGTTGCTGCCCGTGCTGGGGACCGCGCTGGTGATCGGCGGCGGCAGCGTCACCGGCAGCCTGGGCCCCGGTCGCCTGCTGTGCCGGCCGGCGATGCGGGCGATCGGCCGGATCTCGTACTCCTGGTACCTGTGGCACTGGCCGGTGCTGCTACTGCTGCCGCAGCTGCTGGGCGAACCCGCGGGCCTGCCGGCCCGGCTGAGCGCGATCTTCATCTCGGCCGGGCTCGCGGTGATCACCCTGCATCTGGTCGAAAACCCCGGACGCTTCGCTGCCGCTCTACGCCGATCGGCCAAGACCAGCCTGGCCGTGGCCGGCGTCGCCACCGGAGTCGCCGCGTGCGCCTGCCTGCTGCTGCTCAGGGTGATTCCGGTGCCGGTGGGTCACGGGCCGGCCGCCGCGGCGGCCAACATCGTCGCGCTGCCCACGGCGACATTCGCGGGGGCCAATCCGCAGGCCGCCGACCCGCGCGAGGCCGCGGTCCGCGATGCGTTCGCGCAGGTGCGCGCCGCGGTCGCGGCGTCGGCGAGCCTGCGCGCTGTGCCCTCGAACCTGGACCCGTCGCTGGCTGACGCTCCGGCCGACAAGGCTGCGGTATTCGTCAACGGCTGCGTGCGATCCTGGCGCGAGGTCGGGCAGGCCGAATGCGCGACGGGCGACACCGCCTCGCCGACGACCGTCGCCCTGATCGGCGACTCGCACGCCGCCATGTGGAACCCGGCGTTTGAGCAACTCGCCGACCAACGGCACTGGCGGCTGGAAACGCTGGCCAAAGTGACCTGCCCGCTACAGGACCTGCCCATCGACAGCCCGTATCTGGGCCGTGAGTACACCGAGTGCGAACAGTGGCGCGGCCAGATCCTGGCGCGCGTGACCGCCGAGCACCCGCGTCTGGTCGTGCTGAGCATGAGCCGGCGCTACGGCGCGGACTTCGGCTTCACCTCCTACGACCCCGCCTGGATCAACACGCTGGGCCACACGGTCGCCCAGTTACGCCGTAGCGGTGCGTCCGTCCTGGTCCTGGGACCCGCCCCTGATCCGCGCTCCGCGGTGCCCGCATGCCTGTCCGGTCACCTCGACGACGCCACCGCCTGCGCGCCGGCCCGAGCCGACGCTGTCAGCAGAGCGGGCGTCGCGGCCGAGCAGGCAGCGGTCACCGGTGCCGGCGGCCACTACGCCGACGTGAGCGACCTGTTCTGCACCCCGGAACGCTGCCCGATGATCGTCGGCAACACCCTGGTGTTCCGCGACGACAACCACGTGACGACCGAGTACGCGCGGCTGCTGGCCCCGGTGTTCGGCGCACTAACCGACAGTGCCGTCACGGGCGAATAACTAAGCGATGACTTTATTGGTCAATGAACCTCACAAGGTCAGCCAACGTGCTAGGAAGATAAGGGGTTTGGAGGTTTGGGGATGACGCCACTGCTGTTGGTCTGCTTGGCGGCTGCCGCACCGCTCGTCGGTGTCGGCATGCTGCAACTGCAGGCGCGGCTGGAGCGCTGGGATTACGAGCGCCACGCCGACGATTAAGGCTTGGCCGGCCGTCGCACCTGCGCAACGTCGCACCTGCGCAACGAGACCGGCTAGATCTACGCGTTTGAGCTGATGTTTTGCGGCATAGGGACTTTGACGCCCGCATCGATCGGAAGGACATCGCGCCGCCGACCGCGGGTGCGGTTTGCTCAAGAAGCGGCCCGACACACCTAGGCTTGCCGCGACAGCTGCATCCCCACCAGTGGGGCAATCTTGCCCGCCATGTACGCGTGGCCCGCGTCGTTGGGGTGCACGCCATCGGGACCGATCAGATCGGGCCGGTCGACGAACCAGCGGTCGCCGATGGGATCGACGAACGCCGCTCCCGCGGCCCGCGCCTCCGCATTGAGCACGTCGCGATCCTGCAGCACCTCGGCGGGCACGTCGGCGGTGGGCCACGGTGGACCGATCACCAGAAACCTCGCCGTCGGCGCGAACCGGCGCGCCAGCGCAAAGGTCTCGCGCGTCCTGTCGGCCAGCTCTCCAGGGTCAACAGGCTGGTCATTGCGGGAGCCGAAGAACACCACCAGGGCGTCCTGCGGCTTGACCGCCCGGGCGGTCAGATCCTCGAAGATGCTGCCGTGGTTGCCCGGCACGCCATAGCCGGCCCCGCCTTCGGCTGACACATCGGCCGCGACCCGAATCCCGCGTTGCGCCAACGCCTGCCACGCGCGGGCCGTCCACGCCTTGGGCCCCCGGCCGCCCTCGTCGCTGCCGGTGGTGTACGAATCGCCGATCACGGCGATGTGGTTCACGGAGGAATCCAGCGTCAGCGTCTCGTATGCCCGCACCCGCGCCGGGTTTTCCCAGACCGGAGCAACAGCGCCGGCCACCGCGGCGAGGCTGATGACGAATGTGGCCAGTCGACTCACCACGTACCTCCCCCAGTGAACAGTGACGTATGCAGCATCCAAATTAACGGAATCGTATGAGAAATCGGCCCAATTTCGCTGCGGCAGGCCGCTATCGGATGGGCATTCCGATGATGCCTGGGCCACAGGATAATTGGCGACCCGGTGCAAGGCTCACACCGCTCGGGCCGAAACCGCTTCCAGCGCACCGTCGATCTGGTGAAGTTTCGCGTTGGCCGACTCGACGGACTCGATCTTCGTGGTCGCCGGTCGGACGTCGACCATCCTACGCATCCAGCGGCGCGCGGGCTCTTCGACGCAGTGGTACATCAGGCTCGAGATGGCCAGCGCGATCGCCATCAGGCCGATGACGTTCCATTTCCACGGCGAATCGGATTCCCACGGCGTGAGCCGGAACTGCAGTACGGCCCAACCCCAGGTGGTGTGCACCAACTCGTGGACCATGTACAGGCAGAACGAGATCTGCCCGCCGTACACCATCACCCGGGTCGACAGCAGCCTCGGCAGGCTGCCCAGGCCGACCGCCAGCGTGATCACCAGCGGCACGAACAGCATGTCGACCACACCGGCGCTGTCCAGGACTCCGCTGATCGGATAGGTGTCGAGCAGGTAGATCAGGCCCACCGTGGCGACGAGCAGCAGCAGGGAGACGTATCCGACCACGCGGCGAGCGCGCTCGCTCAGATCCAGCCGGCGAACGGCGGCGCAGGCCAGCGCGCCTGCGACGAACTGGGTCACGATCCGCGGCAACCAGCTCCACGGCGTATAGAAGAAGCCGCTGGTCAACAACAGCACCAGCGGCGGCAGCTGCGCGATGAAGGCCAGCACCATCAGGGTGCGCGCCCGGGTGGCCAGCTTCATCCGGAAGATCACCAGGATCAGCGCACCGAACAGCAGATAGGCCAGCCATTCCGCGCTGATCGACCAGGCCGGCCCGTCCCAGCTGGTGCCGTCGAAGAATGGCTCGAACCACAGCTGCACCAGCAGGATCTGGCGCACATAGCTGATCGCGGTGAGCGATCCCACCTCGGGCAGCGGCTCATGGCCGACGTGCAGCGACAGGATCACCAGCAGCGCGGCCAGGTGCAGGGTGACCAGGTACACCGGGTACACCCTGGCCAGCCGCAACCACAGGAAGTGCAGCGTCGCGCGCGCCGACCACGACCGGCCCATGCGATCGAGGTAGTTCCAGGCCAGCACGAATCCACTGAGGATGAAGAACAGGTCGACGCCCTGGGCGCCGCAGTTGAGCACCGGCGCGAGGTTCTCGCGGAAGTCGGGCGAGATGTCGCTGAGCATCGGCCGGAAATGGAAGAGGACCACCCACACCGCGGCGACGATGCGCAGCCCGGTCAGGGCTTTGATCTCACCCTTGATCTCTCCGCTGCGCACGACGCTCTTTCCGTCTCGTTCGCTATTTCATCCGGCTGACCGGGCGATTCCGCCCTACCGCAAGCCCCCCGACCCGCAACCGTGTAGCCCTGGCAGCCTAACAAAGCGAGCACCCCGACGGCGTCAGGGCACTGGCGTGGCCCGGCCAAGTCGGTAAAAAGCCCCCAATAGCCCGCAAAAGCCCTCTTATTTAACAAAAAAATAGACGCGGCTTTCGGTCTCCTTATATTTCGCAGGCACCGTTGAGGGCAGGTTGGTCGACACTGCGTCGGGCTCCCATCGTCTTGGAGAGGCTGCTCATGACTTTCGCGATCGCCACCAGGCAGGGCAACGACACGTTCGACTGCGGTGGCGCACAGATCCGGGCCCACTGCCGGCACTTGGCGACCGTGGTGACCATCCGTGGCGAGATCGACGCCTTCAACGTCGACCCGGCCGGCGAGTACATCCGCCGCTTCGTCCTCGCGAACAACCCCGTCGTACTCGACATGAGCGAAGTGAATCCCTGTGCTGCGGCCGGTATTTCGCTGCTAACCGCATTCGACGACGAGTGCCGCGCGGCCGGCGTGGAGTGGACCCTGGTGGCCAGCCCGGCGGTTTTCGACGTGCTGGATGACGGCTGCGACCACGACGAGGCGATGTTTCCGGTCACCCGCTCGGTCAGCGAGGCGCTGCGCGACCTGGCCAACGCCATCGTAATCCGGCGTCAGCTGGTGCTGCCGCTGATCAAGAAGACGGCCTAGCGCGCCCTGAGGCGCCGCCACCTGGCCACCCCGACCACGGCCAGCACGCCGGCGATAATCGCCAGCAGCATAGTCAGCAGCAGTAGCTGCGGGTCATAGACCAGCGACATCGTGGACGGCTGTCCCTCGGCGACGGGTCCCACGCCCCGCGGGAAACGCGCATGCAACCAACTCACCCCGGCGCCGACCAGTGCGGCACAGGCCAGCGCGAGTTCCAGCAGCGCCCGGTAACGGCCGATCACAGGGTCGGCCCGGCGTCGTCGTCGCCGTCGATCGCGTCTGACCGGGCAGGCTCGACCCGCTCCTGCACCAGCGGAGTCAGCGCCGCCCGAAGGTGACGGTGTCGGCGCGCCCACGCCTGCGCGGTACGACCCCCGGTCAGCTTCAGGCCGATGCCCTCCCGGCGCCGCGGCACCCCGGACAGCTCGCCCAGCGCCCGCGCCTCCTGCCACTTCGCCAGCGGCTTGTCGGACTTGACCGAATTCTCCGCCTCCGGATAGACCCTCACGATCTCGCGCACCAGGATGGTTTCGGTGCCCTGACGCAGAGCGTCTTGGGTCAGCTCGACCGAAACGTGGATGCGCGCCGCCTTCACCTGCAAGGCCACGAACGCCGACACCATCACCAAAAAGATCGCCGGCACCGCCAGCGAAACCTGTGCGCCGCTCCATATCTCGATCAGAATCATCGACGCCGCCGCGAGCGGGCCGGTCAGCACCCACAGCCAGCTCGCACCAGATTCATAGAACAACGGCTTGGGTTCGCTGTCCCGCGCTGCAGTCATTGAAGCCTCATCCCCTGATTCTCACCCCGCGACATGCGCCCGCTACGACAGCCAAGCCGCCGCCGCCGTGGCCCAGTAGGTCAGCACGATATCGGCTCCGGCACGGCGGATGCTGATCAGCGATTCCAGCGCGGCGGCGCGTTCGTCGATCCAGTTGTTGGCGGCCGCAGCACGAATCATCGCGTACTCCCCCGACACCTGGTAGGCCGCGACCGGCACCGGCGAGATCGCCGCCGCGGCCGCCACCACGTCGAGACAGCTCATCGCTGGTTTGACCATCACGATGTCGGCGCCCTCGTCGACGTCCAGCTCGATCTCGTGCAGCGCCTCCCGGATGTTGCCCGACTCCTGCTGATAGGTCCGCCGATCCCCGGACAGGCTCGAGCTCACCGCCTCGCGAAACGGGCCGTAGAACGCTGAGGCGAATTTCGCGGCGTACGCGAGGATCACCACGTCGCTGTGGCCCGCGGCGTCCAGACCGTCGCGGATAGCGGCCACCTGACCATCCATCATCCCGCTCGGGGCCACCACATGAGCGCCCGAATGTGCCTGTGCCACCGCCAGCTTCACGTACCGCGCCAGGGTGGCGTCGTTATCGACGCGGCCCCGCTCGTCGAGGACGCCGCAGTGGCCGTGGTCGGTGAACTCGTCCAGGCAGGTGTCGGCCATCAGCACGGTGGCATCGCCGAGATCCTTGGACAGGTCGCGCAGCGCGACGTTGAGGATGCCGTCGGGATCGGTGCCGGCCGAGCCGGCCGAGTCCTTGTCCTGCTCGCGCGGTACACCGAAGAGCATCAGCCCGCCGACGCCTGCCGTGACCGCATCCGCGGCGGCGCTGCGCAGCGAATCCCGGTTCTGCTGCACCACGCCCGGCATGGACGGAATCGGCTGCGGTTCGTCGATACCGTCGGCCACGAACATCGGCAACACCAAATGCCTTGGCTCCAGCGAGGTTTGCGCCACCAAGCGACGCAACGCGGGGGTGGTGCGGAGCCGGCGCGGCCGATGCCGCGGGTAGGCCATTAGCTAGCGCCTGCGGCTCTTCTTGCGCGGCGGTGGCAGCGCGCCCTCGGCGCGCAACCGCGCGGCATGCTCGGCCAGTGCGTCGACCAGCGGGCCAATTGCCGCCGTCTCGGGCTGGACATCGACCCGCAAACCGAACTCGGCGGCGGTCTCGGCGGTCTTGGGCCCGATGCAGGCGATGATGGTGCGCGCGTGCGGCTTGCCCGCGATGCCGACCAGGTTGCGCACCGTCGAACTCGACGTGAAGCACACCGCGTCGAAGCCGCCCGTCTTGATCATCTCGCGGGTGGACGCCGGCGGAGGTGCGGCACGCACCGTCCGGTACGCGGTGACATCCTCGATCTCCCAACCACGTTCGCGCAGGCCCTCGGCCAGCGTCTCGGTGGCGATGTCGGCGCGCGGCAGCAGGACCCGGTTGACCGGGTCGAAAATGCTGTCGTAGGGCGGGAAGTCGTCCAGCAGACCGAGTGAGGACTGCTCGCCGGCCGGCACCAGCTCGGGGCTGATCCCGAACGCGCGGACCCGGTCGGCCGTCGACTCTCCGACGCAGGCGATCTTCACGCCGGAGAAAGCGCGGGCGTCCAGACCGAACTCGCCGAACTTCTCCCACACGGCGCGCACCGCGTTGGTCGAGGTGAACACCACCCACTGGAATCGGCCGTCGACCAATCCCTTGACCGCACGCTCCATTTGGGCGGGACTACGCGGCGGCTCGACGGCGATGGTCGGCACCTCGACGGGCAGCGCGCCGTAGGAGGTCAGCCGCTCGCTCATCTCGCCGGCCTGGTCCTTGGTGCGCGGCACCAACACGGTCCAGCCGTACAGTTCGCGGCTCTCCCACCAGTTCAGCTTCGCCCGGCTGCTCACCGTCTTGCCGATGGTGACCACAAGCGGCCCGGTCAGCGGACCGGCCGGGTTGGCGCCACCGTCCAGCACACCAGGCTCGGTCAGCCCATGCAGCGTGGTTTCGACCGAACGCTGCTGACACGTGGTGCCCTGCGCGGTCACCACACACGGCGTGGTCTCGGACAGCTCATGCTCGATCAGGGTGCGGGCCGCTTCGGCCAGATGCGACCCTGTGGCCTGCAGGATCAGCGGTCCGGGGGCGGCGGCCAGGGCCTCCCAGTCGACGTCGGCGCGCACGTCGGCGACGGTGTGCGAGGAGCCCAACGGCAGTCCCGCGTAGGTCGGGACCGCGCTGGTGGCGGCCAGGCCGGGCACGATCTCGACGTGCAGGTGGCTGCGCGCGACGGCGTTCACCTCGGTGATCACCGAGTCGACCGTCAGCGGGTCTCCGGCCACCAGACGCACCACGTCGACACCGGTTCGGGCCTCGGCGACCAGCGTCTTGGCGACGTCGGCAGGCTCGCCCAGGGCCGGGCGGACGTCGGGCCCGCCGGAGATCACGGCGGGCGATGCCTGCCCCTGATCGCTATCGGTGGTCCCGTCGGCATTCGCGGGTGCCGGTTCGGCAGGCACCGGGCCGGAAACCGGCGGCAGGTCCTTGCCGATCAGCGCCAGCACCGGGTCGGGCACGTCGGGGTCGGTGAACACCAGGGCTGCGTTGGCCAACGCCGTAGCAGCCTTCGTGGTCAGCAGTCCCGGATCGCCGGGGCCCGAACCCACGAAAGTGATGCGGCCCGGTCTCGGCTTACGCCCTCGCGTCGTCATTGTCGCTCCCACGTCACTCTCATTCAGTTTCCTTGCGCGGGGTCCTGCCGCGCATTGCCGATCAGCTCCCCGGCGCCCAGCTCGAACAGCTCCGCGGCCACCGAGAGCCCCAGCTCTCGAGCCCGACCGGGAGTGCCGATGCCGGACGCACGGATCACATCGGACCCGTCCAGCGCCGCTACGCAGCCGCGCAGCGACAGCTCTTCGAAGAGCCGGCCGTCCTCATCGATGGACTCGACCACCTCAGCGATCGCTCCCACCGGTGCGGAGCAACCCGCCTCCAGTTCGGCTAGCAGAGCTCGCTCCGCGGTGACCGCCACGCGCGTGTCGGCGTCGTCCAACTCCGCCAGCACCGCCGCCAATCGGATGTCGCCGGAGCGGCATTCGACGGCGAGCGCGCCCTGAGCCGGTGCTGGCAACATTTGCACCGGCTCTAGCGTCTCGGTGACATCGGCGAGGCGGCCCAGACGAGCCAGACCGGCCCGGGCCACCACGACGGCGTCAAGTTCACCACTGCTTACCCTGTTCAACCTGGTATCTAGGTTGCCTCGTAGGGGGCGGATTTCCAAACCGAGACCCAATGCTCTAAGCTGCGCGGCCCGTCGCGGGGACGACGTTCCTACCAGCGAACCAGTCGGCAACTCGCCGAGCACCAGTCCGTCGCGCGCTACCAGCGCATCGCGCGGGTCATTGCGGACCGGTATGGCCGCGATCGTGAACCTGGGGTCATCGGCCGTCGGCAGATCCTTGTGCGAATGCACGGCCGCGTCGACGCGGCCGTCCTCGATGGCCTCGCGCAACGCCGTGGTGAACACCCCCACGCCCAGGGTTTCGATGGGGTCCGAAGACCGGTCGCCCGCAGTGCTGATGATCACCAGCTCCGCGGAATGACCATTGGCGATGAGCGTGTCTTTGACGATGCCGGCCTGGGTGGTGGCCAGCAGACTGCCCCGCGTGCCTATCCGTATCACGTGCGCCAATTGGCTACTCGGCGGACTGCTTTGGGCTGCCCGCGTCGAATCCCGTTGACACAACCGGCAATTCACCGGCGGTGGCAACGGCGTCGACGGACGTCTGGTCAAGCTCGAAAAGCTCACGCAGCGCTTCGGCGTAGCTGTCACCGCCGGGGGCGCTGGCGAGCTGCTTGATCCGCACGGTGGGCGCGTGCAACAGCTTGTCCACCACCCGACGGACGGTGCGGGCGACCTCTTCGCGCTGGGCGCTCTCCAGGCCGGGCAGCCGGTTCTCCAGGCGGAGCAGCTCGGCTTCGACCACATCGGCGGCCCGCTGGCGCAGCGCGGTTACCGTCGGCGTCACCTCGGCCATCCGCTGTCCCGCCAGGTAGGCGGCGACCTCGCTGGCCACGATGTGGCGGGCGGCGTCGACGTCGGCGGTCGCAGCGTGGGCCGCCGGTTCGCGCTGGATCCGGTCCACGTCGACGACCCAGACGCCAGGCAGTCCGGCCACCGCAGGGTCGACGTCGCGCGGCATGCCCAGGTCGCAGATCACCAGCGGGTGGGTGGCTTCGTCGCGGCGTGAGGCGGCCAGCGCGTGGTGCACGTCGGCCAGGGAAACCACAGGGCTCACGGCTCCGGTGCAGCTGACCACGACGTCGGCGTCGGCCAGCGCGTGGTCGAGCCCGTCCAGCGTCATCGCGTGCGCCACTACGCCCGATTCGCGGATCTTGCGGGCCAGCCGCTGCGCGCGAGGCAGCGAACGGTTGAGCACCACGATTTGTCCGATGCCGGCCCTGGTCAAATGGCTCGCCGACAGGGCGCCCATCGCACCGGCGCCGATCACCACGGCCGTCCGGCCCGAAAGCCCGCCCAGCGTGCGTTCGGCCATGCCCAGCGCGACCGAGACGACCGACGCGCCCGCAGCATCGATGCCCGTTTCGGAGTGCACCCGCTTGCCGACCGACAGTGCCCGCTGGGCCAGCTCGTGCAGCACCCGGCCGACGGTGCTGTTGGCCTCGGCGTTGGCATAGGCCCGGCGCACCTGGCCGAGCACCTGCTGCTCGCCGATGACCGCCGAGTCCAGCCCGCCGGTGACGGCGAACAGATGCTCGACGGCGGCCTCGCTATAGCGCACGTAGGCGTACTTGGTCAGGTCGCCCATGGGCATTCCGGAGTGTTCCGACAGCACCTGCCCGATTGCGGCCAGCCCGCCGTGGAACGCGTCGACCACCGCATAGACCTCGACGCGGTTGCACGTCGACAACACCATCGCCTCGGTGACCAGCGGCGATTGCAGCACCTTGTCGACGATCTTGGTCTGATCGGATTCGTTGATGCTGATTTGTTCCAGGACGGAGACCGGCGCACTGCGGTGCGAAACCCCGAAGAGCAGGATGCTCACGGCAGCATCACCTGGCCAGCTCCCTTGCTTCCAGCAGTAACTGAACTAGTCGTCTACGTTAATCGTTTATTCGTTGGGCTACCAAATATTGAGCCAACGGCCGCTGCGGCCCCGCTATCGTGCGAGATCAGCGCGCAGCCGGGGCTCGTCGATCTCCCAGTAACTGTGTTCCCGGCCGTCCAGCAGGATCACCGGCAGGCGGTCGCCGAACTCGGCGCGCAGCCCCGGGGCGCCCGATTTCGCGGCGGCGTCGACGTCGGTCGTCGACAGATCGAAACCCAGCTCACCGGCGAGTTCGGCCAGCCGCGCATGCACGCGTGCGCAGATGGTGCATCCGTCACGGGTCAGCAGCTCTACCTGCGGCCGGCTTGTCGGCTGGGTCATGGCACCAGTGTGGCATCAGCACCGCTGGACACCCTCAGCGTGAATTGTGGGCGGTCCCGGTAGTCGCTAGGTTTCGGTTATGGCCGCTGACGAGAATCTGCGTGTCGATCCCCAGATGATGCAGGGGTTCGCCCAAGGACTGCTCGGTGCTGCCGAGTCGCTGCGAAATCAACTCTCCGAACTCGACGGTCAGATCGGCGAGATGCTGGGCGGCTGGCAAGGCGCATCCGGCAGCGCCTACGGCTCCGCGTGGCAGCTGTGGCACCGCGGAGCCGTTGAGGTCGAGACGGGCTTATCGATGCTGTCCAAGGCGGTTGGCAAGGCCGGCACGGGCTACGCGCAAAACGATGCCGCTTCCGCGCAGTCGTTGCGAGTGGTGCGCGGTGAGTGAGGCATTCCGGGTGGATCCCGAGGCGCTGGCCGACGCGGTCGAGCGGATGGCGGAATTTCAGCGCTATGCCGAGAGCATGATTGCCGAAATCGATTCTCTGGTAGGCAATTTGCACACGACCTGGACAGGTGAGGGTGCGGCCGCTCACGCCGAGGCACACAAGCATTGGGCTCGGGGCGAGGCGATCATGCGCGAGGCGCTGGCTCAATTGCGGGCAGCCGCGCACACCGCGCACGGCAACTACACCGGCGCCGCCGCCAAGAATCTGAGCATGTGGTCGTGAGCTGATGGCGCCGCTGGCGGTGGACCCCGCGGCTCTCGACAGCGCAGGAAACCAAGTCGTCACCGCGGGCGAGGGTTTGGGCTCGGTTATTTCGACGCTGACCGCGGCACTATCGGGGTGTTCCGGGATGGCCGGCGACGATCCGGCTGGCGCGGCGTTGGGACACAACTACGACAGTTCGGCGGCCCAGCTCGTCAAGGCTATGGCGGCTACCCGAAATGGGTTGTGCGGCTTAGGTTATGGCGTGCGAATGTCGGCGCACAACTACTCGCTGGCCGAAGCGCAGTCCAACATATCCGGCCACGGGAGCCCGCTTCCGACGCCCCCGATGACGGGGCCGATTTCGGCGGGCTCCCCCCCGTCGTCGGTCGGGGCCGGCGACGGCCCCCCAGCCGGCTGGGGATGGGTTGCTCCGTACATCGGAATGATATGGCCCACTGGGGATTCGGGGAAATTGCGCGCCGCGGCCGCAGCGTGGAGTTCGGCGGGCACCCAGTTCGGGATGGCCGAAATCGTCGGGACCGGTGCTCCGATGGGAGCCATTCGCGCCCAACAGATTCCGGAGGGCCCGGCCATCGACAAGGCGTTCACCGACGCCTACACCAGCACCACCGGCATCGTGCAGCAGTGCCAAAAGATCGCCGCCCAACTCAACAGCTACGCGGCCAAGATCGACAAGGTTCACGCGGCGATCCTGGATCTGTTGTCACGCATCTGCGATCCGATGACCGGGATCAAAGAGGTCTGGGACATCCTGACCGACGAAGACGAAGACGAGATCAAAAAGATCGCCGACGACATCCGCACGGTGGTCAACAACTTCGCGAGCGAGGTCTCGGCGCTGCAGGCAGAGATCGCGGCCAACCTCAGCGAGGCGGCCACGATCGCCACCACGATGGGCGACTACGCAGCCAAGCAGTGGGATCAGTTCTTGCACGGCACCGACATCGGCCGCGCCATCAACGAGGTCGGGAAAGCCTTCGCAGGCCTCGGAAAAGAGGCCGCCGATTTCGTCGTGGGGCTTTACAACATCAGCTCGACCCGCATGTTGACCGACCCGATTGGATACGGCAAGGACCTCGAAGGCGAAATCAAAGGCGCCCTACCGCTAGTCGGCTTGGGCCCCGATGGTGGACCGGGCGTCGCGGAATCGTGGAAAACGCTCGGGAAGAGCGTTACCCACTGGGACGAGTGGTCAAAGGACCCCGCCCGGGCACTTGGCGAGTCCGCGTTCGATATCGCCACGTTGGCCCTTCCGGGCGGCCCGCTGTCCAAGCTGGGCAAGGTGGGCCGCGACGCGGCCGACGCGCTGAAGGCCCTGAAGACGCCGGCGGAACTGCCCAAGGTTCCCGAAGCGCCGAAGCCGCCTGTGACGCCGCCCGCGGAGCCCAAGCCTCCAGAGGCCTCACCACCCGCAGGTCCCAAGCCACCCGAGGGCCCGAAGCCACCAGAGCCGGGCCGCCCTGCGCCCCCACCACCGCCGAAGCCGGGATCCGCGCCCGGAGACGCTCCGCTCCCGCATAGTCCGACCGAATCCAAGCCGCCCGCCGGTGGGGCACCCCATGGTGGGGAGCCGAAACCCGTTGGGGCGCCGCCAGAACCGAGCAAGCCACCGGTCGCTGCACCCGTGGAGCACCCGTCCGCACCCCATGCGCAGCCACATGAGGCCGTGCCCGCCCGAGTGCCGGCCACCGCGGTTCCGTCAGCGGCCACTCCGGCGGCGTCGGCTCCGTCAATGCCGTCAATGCCGTCGTTGCCCGAGCCGCCGTCTCTGCCCACGGGCGGGCTTCCGGGCGAAGCAGCCCCACCCGGCGGTGGGCTACCCCAAGGTGGGGACCCAGGCGGTCCCCCGTCAGGACCACCGCACGACGGGACGCCGCACGGCCCCGGAGACGGGGGCACGCCCCCAGGACCAGGCGACGGCGGCCCGCACGGCCCGGGCGATGGGCAACCGCACCATCCGGGGGATGGCGACGGAACGCCCCGTCAGCCCGGCGAAGCGAAAGACCCGCACGATCCACATTCAAAGCACGACGGAGCGCCGCCCGACGACCCCGCCGATGGGCATCACCCACAGATCCCTGCGGCGGAGGACTTGCCGGAATGGCGCCAAGCGCAGCTAGCGCTTGCCGAATCACCCGAGAAACTAGTACGCGACCTCATAGAACACGGATGTCCGAAGGAGATCGCCGAATCGGCGTTGGACAGCCCGTATAAGGGAATGACTGCCCAAGACATCTTGGACAGATATTGGGATCCCGTAAAAGACACGTGGGACTGGCCTAAAAAAGACGGCTTCTTGGACGGAAAATGGGAAACAGCACGCAGCATTCCGGAAACGGTCCGACTTGATCGAATCGGAGAAGTCAGCGATATGAGAGGCGACTTTATGGGTCAGGTCGGCGACAGTTATCCTGGACGCGGCCTGGCCCCGGGTTCATCAGGCGATTACTATCGGTTTCACGGCACAGGGATGGAATTGCCCGAGGGTTGGGAAGTCAGATACGGAGAGGTTGCCGACGCGTTCGGGCAGCCCGGCGGCGGAACTCAGTGGGTAGTCGTAGACGACGAAAAGAAGATAGTTCTGATCTACCAACTGATTGAAGACGGCTACTTGGCCCGGGGATAGCGGGAAGACAAAAGGAGGACTTCAAGGGTGGACAAAAGTTTCGATCACCAAACCGAATCGGCTGAGTTTTTTCGCTACTACGACCTATGGCGTTCGATCGCAAACTTGATAGGCAGTGGCCCGTACGACGAACCCGACTGGACAGACGGCCGCCTATATCTGAGATCAGATTATTCAGAGAAAGTCAGAAGGTGGCCAGAGTGGGCCGAAAAGGGCTACTGGGGCGCTTGGATAATCGCACCCACACCTGAAGAATACTTCTGCGTTTTACGTTCATTGCTGCACGAACGAGCGTCCGAAAGGACCGAAGACATGCAAGTTATTTTTTCAAGTTTTTCGAATGCTGGTAAATACGTGATAATGCGAATGGGTGACAGCGCTCGTGTCAGCCTCCGCTTGAAAAGCCTATTCGTAGAATGGAAAGCTAGAGGCCTCGACGCGCGCATACGAGTCGAGTCAGCGAGTCAGGAGGCTGTTGATTTTCTGACTAGGAGGTCCCCGACTCGAAAAGAAAGTTTTGCTGCACAAAATCTAAAGAGATACACACTTGAAGATGATCCGAGTTCTTACGGATTCGCATTGCCTTCAGAACAACCACGAATCGGAGTGCTTGCAGTGTCGTTCGAAGAGCTGACCTCAGCATTGCTCGATGGCATGCCCGAGAGCATCACCTCGCAAGTCGCGAGCTGGCGAGGGTAGACCGCTCCGGCCGTAGGCCAGAGGCGTAAACCGGCCCGCCGCACCTGCCCGATAGGGTTGATATCGGCGCGGCATGGGGCCGCATCGGCGCTCGGCGGCACGGCGATTTAGGAGGATTGGCGATGACTTCCTCTGAGTCGGATGAGTCGAGCAACGCGGACATCACCAGTGGCTTCGACCTCGAATCGGTGGCGGCCAACGCCAGCGCCGCCCGTGCCCTCGAAGGCCTGGAAGCCGAGGCCGCCGCGGGCGAAGGTCGCCCACAACCGCCGATCGACTTGACCGCCGCCGCGTTCTTCGACGTGGATAACACGCTGGTTCAGGGCTCGTCGGCAGTCCACTTCGGGCGCGGGTTGGCGGCTCGCAACTATTTCACCTACCGCGATGTGCTCGGATTCGTCTACGCCCAGGCCAAGTTTCAGTTGCTGGGCAAGGAAAACAGCAACGACGTCGCCGCCGGCCGGCGCAAAGCGCTCGCCTTCATCGAGGGCCGGTCGGTCGACGAGCTGGTCGCTCTGGGCGAGGAGATCTACGACGAGATCATCGTGGACAAGATCTGGGACGGCACCCGCGAGCTCACCCAAATGCACCTCGACGCCGGCCAGCAGGTGTGGCTGATCACCGCGACGCCCTACGAACTCGCGGCGACGATCGCCCGCCGGCTCGGCCTTACCGGCGCGCTGGGCACCGTCGCCGAGTCGGTCGACGGCGTCTTCACCGGCCGGCTGGTCGGCGACATCCTGCACGGCCCAGGCAAAGCTCACGCGGTACGTTCATTGGCGATTCGCGAAGGCCTCAACCTCAAACGCTGCACCGCCTACTCCGACAGCTACAACGACGTACCGATGCTGTCGCTGATGGGCACGGCGGTCGCGATCAATCCCGACGCCCGCCTGCGCAGCCTGGCCCGCGAGCGGGGCTGGGAAATTCGCGACTTTAGGACCGCCCGCAAGGCCGCCCGAATCGGCGTACCGTCGGCGTTGGCTTTGGGTGCGGCAGGCGGTGCGCTGGCTGCGTTGGCATCGCGCCGCCAATCACGCTGATAAGCTGCGCCGCTAGCAACCAACAGAGCGGAAAGCACAGCGGATGACAATAGTCCCAGAAGGAGCCGAAGGCATCATCGGCAGCCACTACCGGGCTCCGGACTACTTCGAGGTCGGACGCGAGAAGATCCGGGAGTTCGCGATCGCTGTCAAAGACGACCATCCCGCGCACCACAGCGACGCTGACGCCGCGGCAGCCGGATACCCCGAGGTAGTCGCCCCCCTGACCTTCCTGGCCGTCGCGGGACGCAGGGTACAGCTGGAAATCTTCACGAAATTCAGCATCCCGATCAACATCGCGAGAGTCCTTCACCGCGACCAGAAGTTCACGTTTCACCGGCCAATGCTGGCCCACGACAAGTTGTACTTCGACACGTATCTAGACTCGGTGATTGAGTCCCACGGCACCGTCATCGCCGAGATTCGCAGCGAAGTCACAGACGCCGAGGGCAACCCGATAGTGACGAGCACCGTGACAATGTTGGGTGAAGCCGCACAACAAGACGCTGGCGCTGAAGAAACCGTCGCCGCGATTGCATCCATATCTGCTGGAAAGTAGGGTCGATTTCAATGACTTCACAGGGGGAAACGGGTAGCACCCAGCTAAAGCCACCGGTCGAGGCAGTGCGCTCCCATTACGACAAGTCGAACGAGTTTTTCAAGCTCTGGCTCGACCCGTCGATGACGTACAGCTGCGGCTACTTCGACGAGAATCCGGACCCACAGAATCTGACCAAGACGCTGGAGGAAGCGCAGTACGCCAAGCGCAAGCTCGCGCTGGACAAGCTGAACCTCAAGCCCGGGATGACGCTGCTCGACATCGGCAGCGGCTGGGGCTCGACGATGCGGCACGCCGTGCAGGAGTACGACGTCGACGTGATCGGCTTGACCCTCAGCGAGAACCAGTACGCCCACTGTGTGGCCGAGTTCGACAAGATGGACAGCCCCCGCCGTAAAGAGGTGCGGATCCAGGGCTGGGAGGAGTTCGACGAGCCGATCGACCGCATCGTGTCGTTGGGCGCGTTCGAGCACTTTGCCGACGGCGCCGGCGACGCCGGGTACGAGCGCTACGCCACCTTCTTCAAGAAGTACTACGACTTGCTGCCTGACGACGGCCGCATGCTGCTGCACACCATCGTGGTGCCCACTGCCGAGGAGGGCAAAGAACTCGGGTTGCAGGTGAACATGACCCTGCTGCGGTTCATCAGTTTCATCTTGAAGGAGATCTACCCGGGCGGAAAGTTGCCTCAGATCGATCTGGTCGACAAGTACGCGACGGGTGCGGGTTTCACGATCGAGCGTCACCACAAGATCGGGAAGAACTACGTGCCCACGCTGACCGCCTGGGGGGATGCCCTCGAGGCGCACAAGGACGAGGCGATTGCCCTGAAGGGGCAGGAGACCTACGACATCTACCTGAAGTACCTGCGGGGCTGCTCGGACCTGTTCCGCGACGGCTACACGAACGTCTGCCAATTCACGATGGTCAAGTAACCGCTTGCACGCATAAGCGCCCCGGTGCCGTTGGTGCCGGGGCGCTTTGCTGTCCAGCGACCAGCGCGAAAAGGCGAAGAGTCAGCCCAAGAACACGTTGCGGCGCCCGGCGAGCAACCGGTACAGCGTCTGCTGGATTGTCTCGCGCACCTGGTCGGTCAACTCGAAGGTGACCATCGGGTCCTCAGCGTCGGAGGCCGCGTAATCGGTGGTGCGGATCGGCTCGCCGAAGGCGATGCGCCATTTCGACGGCAGCGGCAGCAGGCCCGCAGGCCCGGCCAGCGGGAACAGCGGGGTGATCGGGAAGTAGGGCAGGCCGAACAGCCGCGCCAGCAGCTTGACGTCGGTGAGCATCGGGTAGATCTCTTCGGATCCGATGATCGAGCAGGGAATGATCGGCGCTTTGGTGCG
Source organism: Mycobacterium numidiamassiliense (assembly GCF_900157365.1). Classification (GTDB taxonomy): domain Bacteria; phylum Actinomycetota; class Actinomycetes; order Mycobacteriales; family Mycobacteriaceae; genus Mycobacterium; species Mycobacterium numidiamassiliense. Next base: position 1,085,161 of record NZ_FUEZ01000003.1, read on the forward strand.
CAGCGCCGCCGTGACGAAACCACCGCGCCCGAACCGCTGCAACCGGTAGCGATCCTCGAAGCGCTTGCCCAGACCCTTGTAGCCCTCCGGGAACACGGCGGTGAGTTCACCCGCGGCCAGCAGTCGGTGTGCGTCGGTGGTGCAGGCCATGGTGTGGCCGGCTTTACGGGCCGCCTCGCCGATCAGCGGCATGTCGAACACCATGTCGGCGGCCAGCAAGCGCATGTCCCGGTGCGCGGGGTGCTCGTCGTGGACCGCCGCGGACAACATCAACCCGTCGAACGGCAGGACTCCCGCGTGGTTGGCCACCAGCAGTGCGGCGCCCTCACTCGGCAGGTTCTCGATGCCGCTGACTTCCACCCGGAACCACGACTTGAAAAAGAATCTCAGCAAAGGCCGGACGATGGCGTCATTGAAGTGTGGATCGAAGCCGAACTCGTCAACGGTGTAATCACCCGTCAACCGTTTGCGGAGAAATCCAGCGACCGCTGCCACCTGCTGGGCACGCTCGTTGAGCGGTGCGTCGGCCGTTGCTGTCGCACCCCCGACGCGGCGGTGCTCATCGATTTCGCTGACCACCGCAGCAAGCTGCTCGGCCGAGGCGCTGCCGTGCGGACCGGACAGCTGCGATGGATGCTGACGCGCGGCGTCCGAACGTTGATCGGCTCTGCGGCGAGCTGCGACGCGTCCCCTATTGCTATGCAGGGGAATGACATTCGCTCTGGTTTCACCCGCCACGATATCTACCTGACCCCACCCCATGGAACTGGATTTCGGCTTCCCCAGCGCTGCGCTAAGGCTATGGCGCGACCCTCTAAGGAGCGTACCCGATGTGGGTCGATTATGGGAGTCAAGCTTCGGCCGCGGACGTAGTCGTCGAAGGCTTCGGCCGTCGTCCACTTGGGCTGGTAGCCGAGATCGGAATGCATCCGCGATGTGTCCATGACGCGGCCAAAACTCAAGTAGTTGAACTGGTCTCGGTTGATCTCGTTATAACGGTTAGCCCGTCTCAGCGAATCCAGGGCCCAGACCCCAAACCCGGGAACTGGCAACGGGATTCGGCCCGCCCTCCGGATCGCCTGGGACAACATGATGATGCCGTCGGCGCCGATGTTGAATGTGCCGGCCTTGCCGGCCATCGCCGCGCGCTCCAGCGCCCCCAGTGCATCCTGCTCGTGCAGCAACTGCAGCCGGGCGTCTCGCCCGAACATCGTCGGGACCAACGGCCCGGCCAAATAACGCGACAACGTGGTGTCCATCGCCGGGCCGATCAGGTTGGCCAGCCGCAGAATGGTCACCGCGATATCGGGCCGGCGACGGCCCAGCCCCCGCGCATACCCCTCGATATCCAGGCTGTCCTTGGCGAAACCGCCGCGGATGGGACGGCGACTGGTGCTGTCCTCGGTGAACATCACCGGATCGTGCGGGCTCGACCCATACACCTCGGAGGTCGACTTCAGCACCACGCGCCGCACCGACGGCGCCTTCTGGCAGGCCGCGAACAATTGCATCGCGCCCATCACGTTGAGTTCCTTCAACGCCGCCGTACCGCCGGACCGGGGCGCGTAGGACGCCGCCGCCGCATGCACCACCGTGTCGACATCGCCATTGCGGATCACCTTGGCGATGAACGGATTACGAATGTCGGCGCGAACAAACTCGGCGCGGCCCATCCGGCGCAGCATGTCTTTGCTGGGGGCGATCGCATCCACCGCGATCACCGTGTTGATCAACGGGTTCTGCGCGAGCCGGGCCGTCAGATAACCACCGAGAAAACGGCACGCACCGGTGACCAGCACCACCTTGGGGTAGTGCACGACATTGCTCGCGGTGCCGCCGGTTCCGGCGCCGTCCCCGCTCGAAGAATCCACCCGGACAGCCTAACGGCCGCGACAAACAGGAGGGTTACAGCAGCGTGGGGGTCGGCGTGTACCGGTAGTTACGCGGGGCTGGGCTTACTTGCCGAGTTTTCTGCGTTGCACCCGAGTGCGACGCAGCAATTTGCGGTGCTTTTTCTTCGACATACGCTTGCGCCGCTTCTTGATTACTGAACCCATGAACTCCGCTATCTAACCCGTGACCGCTCTCAAGGACTACCAAAGGACCTGGCCACTTTACCCGCCTGGCCGCACCAAACACCAAACCGGTGTCGGCGGCCCTGCCATGGGCCACGCCACCCGTTCACCGCGCGAGCCAGCACCGATCGTCGGTAACTGACGTGCGCGGCTGACGACGCCGCGTGCGGTTTCGGGTCAGCCGGCGTCGAAGTACGACGTCTCGAGCATGTCGTGGACGGCCTTGGCGTGCACCCGGAAGGACCGGCCGACTCGAACCGCCGGCAGCTCGCCGTTGTGCACCAAGCGGTACACCGTCATTTTGGAGACCCTCATCAGCGCCGCCACTTCAGCGACGGTGAGAAATTGTGTCCTGGCCTGCTGGCCATCGACCGAAGCAGTATCCCGCGGCTTACCTGCGGAATCTCGCGCCGATGGTCCGTTCGTAGACGTCATCGCTACCCAATCGTGTCAGGCCCGCGCAACGCCAGCGGCTTCCCCACCGCTGGCACGCACACGGGCATACACCAAGGAGAATAGCGGGACTAGTGGGGTTACTGGTACTGGTGGGGGATAATCATTTTGAAATCCTTAAATTATCAAGATGTAATTCTTAGCTGCTCAGAACGCCTTTTCGCGGCCTGAACAGCGGCGTCGACAGCCGCCCGAAATCCGCCCCGTTCGAGTTCGCGCAGCGCAGCCGCCGTAGTTCCACCCGGCGAGGTCACCGTCGCCCGCAGCTGGGCCGCGGTGGTGTTCGGCTGGACCCCCGACCCCTCGCCGGCGCCCAGTTGGTCCTCGTCGAGTCGCTCCAGCAGCATCGCCGCCGACCCGGCCAGCGTCTGCGTGGTCAGGTCGGTGGCCACCTGGCGGCTCAGGCCCGCCGCGACCCCGGCATCGATTAGTGCCTCGACCAGCAAAAAGAAGTACGCGGGACCCGATCCCGACACGGCGGTCACCGCGTCCATTTGCGATTCGGGAACGCTCAGCACGCCGCCCACCGCGCCCAACAGCGCCGAAGCCTCCTCAAGCTGGGCCGCAGAGACGAAACGGCCCGTGGCCAAAGCGGTCACACCCGCCCCCACCAGCATCGCCGCGTTGGGCATCGCGCGGATCACCGGCGTTCCGGCCGGCAGCCTGGACTCGAAGTAGGCGATCGCGATGCCCGCGGCGACGCTGATGAACACCGGCTCGGCGCTGTCACCCTCGGCCGCGGCCGCGGCACGGCCCAGCTCCCCCAGCACCGACTCGACATCGGCCGGCTTCACCGCGACGACCACAAACGACGCGCTGTCCACCGCGTCGCTCGGCGATGTCACCCGCACCGAATAGGTGTCGGCCAGATATTTCGCGCGTTCGGGTATGCGTTCGGACACCACCAGGTCTTTGACCTGGTGGCCTGCGCGAAGCAGACCCGACAGCAATCCCTCGCCGATGCTGCCACCACCGATGATCGCGATTCTTGCCATGCCGAAAGCATCGCAGACAGCGGGGCCGATCGCGGCTACCGGGGCGGGGGCACCATCGCCAGTTGGCGCGACTGCGCGACCAGCCGCCCGAGGCTGTCCACCACGATGTGGTCCTCGTCGAACCAGTCGTGCCCGATCTCCAGGCAGGTGCAGACCACCCGCAGCCAGCCGTCGGCGGGCAGGCCGCGCAGGAAGGCCGTGAGCGCAATCGTGGGCGCCCAGCCGGTGCGATCCACGGCAAACGTCACCGGCGCCGACAGATCGCCGCACATGAGCGCAAAGAGCGCGTCGGGAGCCACATCTCGCGGACGCGCCCACATCTGCAGCATCGGCGGCCCTCCGCCCGCACCGGGCTGCATCGTCGACAGCAGCGGCCGGATATCGCAGCCCCCGCTCAGGTGCACCAGGCCGGCCAGCGGATGGCCGGGACCGATCGGTTCGATGTCGTCCGGCGGTTCCGGGGCCATCAGGTCCACCACCGGGTGCGCCGACAGCAGCGGCTCGGCGTGCCCGTCGGGCGGAAAGTGCTCCGGCTCGCCGAGATTGACCACGGCGTGCACCGCCGTGCGATCGCCCTGCGTCAACTCGACATCGACCACACTGATCCGGCGGCCACGCTTGCGCATCGAGGTCACCAGCCGCATCGGCCCCGGATCGGGCGCACACAGGAAGCTTGCCGACACGGCGACCGGTTGTACGGCGGACGACCCCCCGCCGCCCGCGAGACGCGCCGCATGGGCGCACAACGCCAGCATCGCGCCCCCGTGCACCTTGGGGCCGATGGTCCAATGCTGGTTGAGCTCGCCGGCGTAGACGCCCGGATCGACCTCCCGCAGCGCCATTGCGGTGGTGAATAGCGCGGTCATGGTCTCCTGTGAGGTCTCAAACGAGGGCAACGCCAGCTCACCGCATCAGATGCGTGCGGGCGAACTGCAACGCTTCGGCGAGCATGGCTTCGCGCTCGTTGGCCGAACGAGCGCTGGACGTCGACACCTCGAGAATGACGTGGCCGGCGAAATGGCCGCTGGCCAGCAGCTGGCACACCTCGGCGGTGGGTTCGGTGCCGCGGCCCGGCACCAGGTGCTCGTCGGCGGGCAGGCCGCTGCCGTCGCACAGGTGCAGGTGCACCAGTCCGGCGCCCATCCGCTCGGCCATGTCCAGCGCGTCGGTGCCCGCCGTCGACGTGTGCGACAAGTCCAGCGTGTAGTGGGCATGGTTGCCGTCCAGCGGGTCGTAGGACGGCGAAAACGCCGAGATCCCCGGTCCTGGTCCGCCGCCGCGCCTACGCATCCGCTCCCGCGACTGGTCAGCCCCGAAAAAGCGGTCGGCCCGGAATGGGAACATGTTTTCCACGGCGATCAGCACGTCGCTGGATTCCTCCAGGGCAGAGACCTGCTCGGAGAATCCTTCGGCGTAGCGCCGCTGCCAGCGAAACGGGGGGTGCACGACGACTGTCTGCGCGCCCAGCTGTTCGGCGGCCTGCACGCTGCGTTCCAGCTTGGGAATCGGGTTGGAGCCCCACACCCGCTGCGAGATCAGCAGGCAGGGAGCGTGCACCGAGAGCACCGGGACGCGGTAGCGGCGCGACAGCTTGGAGACGGCATCGACGTCCTGGCTGACCGATTCGCTCCACACCATCAGCTCGACGCCGTCGTAACCGAGCCTGGCCGCGTATTCGAACGCGGCTTCCGCGCGCAAAGGGTAGACCGATGCCGTGGAAAGGCCGACTTTGATTGCTGGACGCACTGTCTGCCGGTGACGCCTAGCCCGTTTGCAACGACAAGGCCAGCGGTCCCAGGGTGATCAGCGCCCCCACAGCCACCGCGATCAACGTGCTGGCGATGTCCTCGGTCTTGCGAACCACTCGCACCCCGGCGACCAGGCCAAGGATGACCAGCACCGAGAGCACCAGCGCCACCAGGCTGTTCCATCGCCACAGCTGGTCGAAGGCGATGAAGAGCCCGGCGCCGAATGCGACGGCCAGGATCGACTGCAACACGGTCAAGCTGCCGCGCCAGAAGGATTGGAGTCTGCCGGGCGCCGGATGAGCATCCGCTGCCCGCACACCGGGGACCACCTCGGCTTCGGTGACGCCGTGGTCGGTTCCGGCTTCGGCGGCCGGGGACTCGGCACTCGCCGCGGCCCGCTCGTCGCCGCGGCGCCGCGCCACCTCGTCGGCGAGGGTCTGGCCGCCGAACAGAGTCGAATCCGACGACTGCAGGTAGGAACGCACATAGGCCGAATCGTCTGTCGCGGGCTCGGCCTCGCGGACCTCGGAATCCATCACGTCCACCGGCATATCGGCGTACTGGTCGAGGGGATCCGGGCTCATGGTCTCGGCGTCGGATTGCGACCCCGGTTTGCCGGGAACCTCGGCAGCGGCGGCAGCGGCGGCATCGGGGCGGCGCAAGGGCCGCGGGTAAGCGCTGAGCTGCGGGCCCGGGCGCTGCGGCTGGGGCGGTGACTTGGGCCAGCGCGGCTCGGGCTCCGACCAGTACGGGGGCTTGGGCTTGTCTTCGGTGACGGTGGCGGGAACATCTACGGCCGAGGGTGGTTCAACAGGCGCTTCGGGCGCGGGTTCGGCCACCTGGACCGCCCCGTTGGCTTCATGCTCAGTCTCGTGGTGCTCATCCTCACGGATGATCGGTAGCTCGCCGGTGAGCTCGGCGACGCTGACCGAGTCGTTGTCGCCACGGCGACGGCGACGCCGCCGGGTGACCGCCGGGGCGCCGATGGTTCCGTTGCGGGCCAGCAGTTCGGCCACTGAGATCGGCCGGGTGCCTGGGCTCTCGGTCTCGGGTTGCGGTCCGGTCATGATTTGTCGCCTCTCGATCGGTGTGAGTTCCGATCACCTACCTGACCTCTAGCATCGCGCACCGAAGCATCCACGAGCGCGGTTCCGTCGGCTTCGCTGTCGAGTTTGCGCAAGATGAGACCTTCCCGTAACGCCCACGGGCAGATATCCACAGTTTCTATCGACAGTGCTCGCATGCTCGCCTCCGCTACCAGAGCCCCCGCCACGATCTGTGGTGCTCGCTCGGCGCTCACTCCTTCCAGTTCTGCCCGGTCAGCGGTCGTCATCCTAGAGATGAAAGATATGAGTTGTCTGAGGCCATTTGCGGTCAGCGTCCGCTTCACCCGCGGCCCGGCGGCCGACGGCGCCGCGCCGGTGAGGCGCGCCAGCGAGCGGAACGTCTTCGACGTCGCGACGGCCAGGTCGGGGCTGCCTGCTTCGAGCACCTCGGCACTGGCATCCGCCATCTCGGCGTCCAGCCAATCGCGCAGCATCCCCACCCGCCGCCGTCCGGGTGGGTCGTCGGGCAGCCATTCGCGGGTCAATCGCCCGGCGCCCAGCGGCAGCGAGAGCGCGACTTCGGGCTCCTCGTCGACGCCGCTGGACAATTCCAGCGAGCCGCCGCCGATGTCGAGGTTGATGATCCGCCCCGCGCTCCACCCGTACCAGCGGCGCACCGCCAGGAAGGTCAGCCGCGACTCGGCGACCCCGGTCAGCACCTGTAACGCGACGCCGGTCTCTTTGCGCACCCGCGACAGCACATCGTCGGAGTTCTCGGCGTCGCGCACCGCGGAGGTCGCGAAGGCCATCAGCTCTTCACAGCCCGAGCTGTCCGCGATTTTGGCGAACTCGTCGATGGTGGAGATCAGCTTCTCGGCGCCCCGTTTGGTGATCTTGCCCGAGCTGTCGATGGACTCGGCCAACCGCAGCGTGGCCTTCGTAGAACTCATCGGCGTGGGATGCCCGCCGCGATGGGCGTCGACTACCAGCAGATGAACCGTGTTACTCCCCACGTCGAGGACGCCCAATCGCACGACAAAAACCTATCGTGCGCCGCTGTGAACCGTGCCGCGCCCCGCGGTGGCGGCTGCAATTGGCGGCCGCATCGGCCCGGTGTCAGCGAAGCGAACTGCAGGAATTGTGGTCTAACGTTGAGTCCGTGGCGAATTCGCACCCCGAGCCGGGGCAAGAAGTTGAATTGGATTTCGCCCGCGAATGGGTGGAGTTCTACGACCCGGACAACCCCGAGCACCTCATCGCGGCCGATCTCACCTGGCTGCTCTCGCGCTGGACATGTGTGTTCGGCACGCCGGCCTGCCGCGGCACGGTCGAGGGCCGCCCGGATGACGGATGCTGCTCGCACGGCGCGTTCCTCTCCGACGACGACGACCGCGCCCGGCTCGACGACGCGGTGAAGCAGCTGACCGATGCGGACTGGCAGTTCCGCGAAAAGGGCTTGGGCCGCAAGGGTTATCTCGAACCCGACGAGCACGAGGGGCAACCTCAATATCGCACCCGCAAATACAAGCAAGCGTGCATTTTCTTGAACCGTCCCGGTTTCCCCGGCGGCGCCGGATGCGCGTTGCACAGCAAAGCCCTGAAGCTGGGAGTGCCGCCACTGACGATGAAACCCGACGTGTGCTGGCAGCTGCCGATCCGGCGCAGCCAGGAGTGGGTGACGCGGCCCGACGGCACCGAGGTCCTCAAGACCTGGGTCACCGAATACGACCGCCGCGGCTGGGGCTCCGGTGGCGCCGACTTGCACTGGTATTGCACCGGCGATCCGGCCGCCCATGTCGGCGCCAAACCGGTGTTCGAGAGCCTGGCCGACGAGCTTACCGAGCTGCTGGGCGCCAAGGCCTACTCGGAACTCGCGGCAATGTGCAAGCGCCGCAACAAGTTAGGGCTTATCGCCATACATCCGGCGACTCGAGTCGCCGAGTAGCCGCCCTCGGGGGGTTTCGGCGTTCGGTGTGCGCCCTCGGCGTTCGGTGTGCGCCCTCGGCGGGTTTCCGCCGAAATTCACGCCCTGAGCGCACCCTCGACGCCCTCACCGCACCCGCGTCGGACTAACTTTGACCGGTGGACGGCAAAACCCGAACAGCCGCCGCCCCGCGCTGGCGGGGCAAGGCCGGGCGCCTCGAAGTCTGGTACGCCACCCTGTCGGATCGGCTCACCCGAGCTGGACTGTGGATCCACTGCGAGACGGTCTCGCCGATACACGCAGCGGACCTGCCCTACGCGCACGGCTGGACTACTTGGTTTCCGCCCGACGGCCCGCCGCGCACCGAGCGATTCGGGCCCGAGCCCGTCCAGCCCGCGACCGGCGCAGCGTGGTTCGACGCCGCGGGTGTGCGCGTGGGCGACAACAAGCTGACCGGACAGGCCGGATCACTCGCGTGGGACTTGTCCTGGAATGACACCGCTCCACCGTTGTGGACGTTTCCCCGCGCGGCGTGGGAGCGCGAGCTGCTGCCCGCCGCCCAGGTGGTCGTCGCGCCTACCGCCGATTTCACCGGGTCGCTCACTATCGGCGACACTGCACACCGCGTCGACGGCTGGCGGGGCGGCCTCGCCCACATCTACGGACACGGAAATGCCGAACGCTGGGGATGGATTCACGCCGAACTCGGTGGCGGCGACGTGCTGGAGGTGGTTGCCGCCGTGTCGGGCAAACCGGTGCTACGCGGACTGCCGCCGCTGGCCTTCGTCCGCTTTCGAGTCAACGGAAAGGATTGGCCCGCAAGCACTTTGCCATCGCTGAGGATGCGAACAAAGCTTGGCCTGCCACAGTGGCAACTGGAGGGGCGCATCGGCCGCCGCGAGGTGGCGATGCGGATCGAGCAGCCCGCGGAAAGGTGTGTGAGTCTTCGCTACACGGATCCCGATGGGCGCACCGCGGTGTGCACCAACACCGAGCAGGCCGACATCCATATCGAGATCAGCCACCGCGAGCACGGCACCCGGGTTATCGACCACAGCTGGTCGGTGCTGGGGACCGGTCATGCCGAAGTCGGCTTGCGCGGGCCCTAGCCGCACCCTGTGTTAGGAACGTTGAGTGCCAATTCCCGAATTCATCGTCGAGCTGCGTCGCGCCGTCGGCCATGCGCCGTTATGGTTGGCCGGCATCACCGCCGTCACGGTCCGGGACCGAAAAGTATTGCTAGTCAAGCGATCAGACAATGGCGCTTGGACCGCCGTGACCGGAATCCTCGAGCCCGGCGAAAATCCGGCGGACGGCGCTGCCCGTGAGGTACTCGAGGAAACCGGAGTCAGCGCGCGGGCTACCAAGCTCGCGTGGGTGCATGTGACGAAGCCGACCGTGCACGCCAATGGTGATCAGGCCCAGTATCTGAACCACGTGTTCCGGATGGAGTGGTTATCCGGGGAACCGTTTGCCGCCGATGACGAGAGCACCGAAGCGGCCTGGTTCGACCTCGATCAGCTTCCGCCAATGACGGAAAACATGCATCGGCGCATCACGTTGAGCGTCAGCGACGATGCCCGCACCATTTTCGAAATCACCAGCCCCGGCTAGCCCTCGAGCTTGTAGCCCAGCCCCCGAACCGTCACCAGGTGAACCGGGTTGGCCGGGTCGGCTTCGATCTTGGACCGCAGGCGCTTGACGTGGACGTCGAGCGTCTTGGTGTCGCCGACGTAGTCGGCGCCCCAGACCCGATCGATCAGTTGCCCACGGGTGAGCACTCGGCCGCTGTTGCGCATCAGGTATTCGAGCAGGTCGAATTCCTTGAGCGGCAAAGTAATTGCGTCGCCGTTGACCGAGACGACGTGACGCTCGACGTCCATCCGCACCGGACCCGATTCCAGGACACCGTCACTGATTTCGGAATCGTCGTCGCCACCACGGCGCAGCACCGCCCGGATCCGGGCGATGAGTTCACGCGCCGAATACGGCTTGGTCACATAGTCATCGGCGCCCAGCTCCAGGCCGACCACCTTGTCGATCTCGCTGTCGCGGGCCGTCACCATGATGACCGGAACGCTGGAGCGGGCCCGCAGCTGCTTGCACACGTCAGTGCCCGACATGCCGGGCAGCATCAAATCGAGTAGCACGATGTCGGCACCGGCACGATCGAATTCGGCGAGCGCTGCCGGGCCATCGGTCATTACCGTGGCCTCGAAGCCCTCCTTGCGGAGGAGAAAGGCCAGCGGATCGGCAAGCGACTCCTCGTCTTCCACGATCAGCACACTGGTCATCGACTTAGTTCTTCCTCTCGTTGGGACCTGTTGGGCCGCACCTCGCGGGCCCGGGGTTGCTCTAGTTCCTCATCGCCGTCGTTGTCCTGATACGCCGGGATCGACAAGGTGAAGGTGGATCCGGTCCCCGGCTTGCTCCACACGCCGATGCTGCCGTTGTGGTTGGCCGCGACGTGTTTGACGATGGCCAGCCCCAGCCCGCTGCCGCCGGTGGCGCGCGAACGCGCCTTGTCGCCGCGGAAGAATCGCTCGAAGACCCGCTCCTGGTCTTCCAGCGCGATCCCGATGCCGCGGTCGGTGACGGCGATCTCGATGTTCTCGCCGCGACGGCGACGGCTGATCGACACCGGCGAACCGGGAGTCGAATAGGCGATGGCATTGGAGACGAGGTTGGCCAACGCGGTGACCAACAGTGTCTGGTCGCCGAGCACCCGCAAGCCGCTGGGAGCGTCGGTGCGAACCTCGATATTGGCGTTTTCAGCGGCCACTTTGTGGCGTGAAATCGCCTCCGAGACAACAGAATCGACGTCGACGTCGATCACGTTCGGCAACTGCTCGGCACCTTGCAACCGGGACAGCTCGATGAGCTCGGCGACCATGTCCCCCAGACGGTTCGCCTCGATGAGCACCTTCTCGGCGAATCGGCGCACGGTCTCGGAGTCGTCCGCCGACGCCAGCAGGGCCTCGGCGAGCAGGGCCATCGCGCCGACCGGCGTCTTGAGCTCGTGGCTGACGTTGGCCACGAAGTCGCGCCGGGTCGCTTCCATCCGGGCGTGATCGGACTGGTCGTGCACGAAGACCACGGCGAAGCGGCGGTCTATCTCGCTCAACAACCGAGCCTGTCCGTGCACCGATATGCCCGCCCTGCCGGTGCCCGCGCGTTTGTGTGGCTGTAGGTCGAATTCGGCGTCGGCACCGGTCAGCGCCTGCTGTGCGGCCTGCCACGCCTGATCGTCGAGTTGCCGGTCGCGCACCAGGCCCAACTCCCTGGCCCGATCGTTGAGATAGACGACGTCGCGGTGAGTGTCCACCACCGCGGCGCCCATCGGCATCAGCGCGACGATGCGTTGCAGCATCTGGGCAACGGTGATCCCGGTCGACTCAGCGGTCACTCGTTGGCGGCGTCGCGCTATACGCGGAGACAACCGAGTGCCGGTCGCCACACCTACGACCAGCGCCAGCACGGACAACACCCCGGCCAGCAACAGCGCCGAGAACACGGTCACGCACAAAATCCTACAAATTTGGTGAACGCAGCCCTAGCGGAACGAGGCTAAAACCGGACAAGTCACAACTTGAGCCACAGGTGTTCGGCCGTCGTTCACACGATGTTTGGCCATTGGGGCTTTTCAGCTCACGGCGGGGCGAAAAAGGCACGCTACTTGGATCCCTGACTGGCTACCGCCGCGGCGCCCGCAGCGGCCGCCTCGGGGTCCAAGTACGTACCGCCAGGCACCACCGGCCGCAAATCGGCGTCCAAGTCGTAGCGCAGCGGAATGCCGGTGGGAATGTTCAGCTCGACGACATCTTCGTCGGACATCTGATCGAGGTACTTCACCAAGGCCCGCAGCGAGTTGCCGTGCGCGACGATCAGCACCGTCTTGCCGGTCCGCAGATCCGGGACGATGACGTCGGTGAAATACGGCAGGAAGCGGGCCACCACGTCGGCCAGGCATTCGGTGAGCGGGCCGCCGCCGATGTTGGCGTAGCGAGGGTCGGCGTCCTGGCTGAACTCGCTGCCCTTCTCGATCGGCGGCGGGGGCGTGTCATAGCTGCGCCGCCAGGTCATGAACTGCTCGTCGCCGTACTTGGCCTTGGTTTCGGCCTTGTCCAGGCCCTGCAGGGCGCCGTAGTGGCGTTCGTTGAGCCGCCAGCTGCGCTGGACCGGGATCCACAGCCGGTCGGCGGCATCCAGCGCCAAGTGCGCGGTGGTGATCGCACGCCGCAGCAGCGAGGTATACAACACGTCGGGCAGCAGGTTGTGCTGGGCGAACAATTCGCCGCTTCGGACCGCCTCAGCCCGGCCTTTGTCGGTCAGCCCGACGTCGACCCACCCGGTGAACAGGTTGAGGGAATTCCATTCGCTTTCGCCGTGGCGGAGCAGCACCAAGGTGCCAGAGTCTCGCTGTCCCATTGGACTAGCATTTCACGGCCGTGCGCCACCCTCATTGTGAGAGTCGTCATCGTCGTCTTCGCTGTCGTCATCGATCAGATGGGCGAAGGCCTCCAGGTTCTTCAACGACTCGCCGCGGGACACCCGCCAGTCCCACTCTTTCTGGATCGACGAGCGAAAACCCAACTCCAGCAACGTATTAAAGTCCGAATCCACCGCTTCGAGCACTTGCCCCAACACCCGGTCGATCTCGTCGGCATCCACCGATGCCAGCGACATCCGGCCGATCAGGTAGATGTCGCCGACGTTGTCCAGCGTGTAGGCGACCCCGTAGAGGCGGCGGTTGCGCTTGAGCAGAAACCGGTAAACGCCCTCGTGGTTCTCGTCGGGCTTGCGGCAGACGAACGCCTCGACGCGCACCGAGTGCTCCCCGATGCTCAGGATGGTGTTGGTCTTGAGCTTTCGCTCGCCGGGTAGCTCGACTATCAGGCCGCCCAGACCGCCATGTGCGCCATCATGTTTCGAGTACGTCAGGTCGCTGGCCTGCAGCGCGCGCTCGATCACGTTCTGCACGGTTGAATTCATGCTCCCACCCCCCGGCGAGATGTCCAGCGGCGCGGCTTGCGCGCCGAGAGCCGATCGCGCACCCGCCGCTGGCGCCCGGCCGTGAAATTGCCGATCGCACGGCGATAGCTGGCCAGCAGCGCATCGGTCGTGTGATCCCACGAGAACGTCGCCGCGTGGGCCGCGGCCGCGCGGCTCATCGCCCGGCCCCGGGGTTCGGCGCCCACGCGCAGCAGCTCGTCGAGCGCATGCGCCCAGTCGCCGACGTCGTGCCCGGACACCAACGTGCCGGTGACCCCGTCGCGCACTGCCACCGGCAGCCCGCCGACCGCGGCCGCAGCCACCGGTGTGCCACACGCCTGCGCCTCCAGGGCAACCAAACCGAACGACTCCGAATAGCTCGGTACCGCAACCAAATTGGCGGCCTGGAACAAGGTGGCCAGATTTTCCCTGGACTGCGGCGGCAGGAAGGTCACCCGCTCGGTGATGCCGAGTTCGTCGGCCAGACGGACCAGCCCGTCCGGAGTGGCCAGCCCGCTGCCCGACGGACCGCCGGCCACCACCACCCGCACCCCCGGCAACTTCGCCGCGGCGCGCAGCACGATATCGGGCGCCTTCAGCGGCTGGATCCGACCGACGAACGCCACCACGTCTTCGTCCGGCGCCAGCCCCAGTGCGGCCCGTGCGGCCAAGCGGTCACCCGGGCGGAACACCTCCAGGTCGACGCCGGGGTGAACCACGTCGATTTTCGCCCGCTCGGCGTGATGGATCGAAACCAGTTGCTGCGCTTCATCATCGGTGTTGACGATCAGCCGGTCGGCCTCGTCGACGACCTGCTGCTCGCCGACCGTACGCAGCGGCGGCTCGGGTGTGTCGCCGTCGGCGAGTGCGGCGTTCTTCACCGCGGCCAGCGTGTGGGCGGTGTGCACCAGCGGCACCGCCCAGCGGTCGCGGGCCAGCCAACCGACCTGACCGGACAGCCAGTAGTGCGAGTGCACGATGTCGTAGTAGCCCGGCTCGTGGGATGCCTCGGCGCGCAGGACCCCGGCCGCGAATGCACACAGCTGGGTGGGCAGATCGTATTTGTCCAGGCCCTCGAACGGTCCCGCCACCACGTTGCGCACCAGCACGCCGGGCGCCACCCGCTGCACCGGCGGGTCGGCGGACGCGGTGGCCCGGGTGAAGATCTCCACCTCGATGCCCCGCCGCGCCAGGTGCAGCGCGCTTTGCAGCACGTAGACGTTCATCCCGCCGGCGTCGCCGGTGCCCGGCTGGGCCAGTGGCGAGGTATGGACGGCCACCACGGCGACTCGGCGCGGATCGTTCAGCTGGAGGACGTCGTCGTGCCGCACACTCTCATCTTTACAGGACCGGCCGCAGACCAGTTCGAGCGTGCGGGCGACTTCGCGCTAAGCAGAAGTCTCGGGAGCGATCTCCGACAGCCGTGAGCCGAGCGCACCGGCGCGACGCATCGCACCGAGCGGGTCGGCGTACAGCCCGCCCAACGACACGATGCCCGCCCCGGCCTCCTGCACCCGATTGCCGAACGCGGTGACGCGGATGTCCCGCGGCGCCAGCACCGAACGCTCGGTGAATGCCGCCTCGACCCGTTCCATGGCCTCCGGATACTCGGTGAATGCCTGGCCACCGACCACCAGCTCGTCGGGGTTGAGCAGATCGCGCAGCAACGCGACCGCCTCGCCGAGCACGCGGCCCCGCTCCGTGAGAAGTTCCTTGGCCGGCTGATTACCGGCCCGGGCCAGCTTCAGTAGGTCGGTGATGCCGGCCGCCGAGCCGTTAGACCGGCCCGGCGGAGCCGTGGGCAGGATGCGCAGCTTGCGGGCGGCGGCCAGCACCGCTTCGTCGCTGACCGTCGACTCCAGTTGCCCGGAGCCACCCAGCAACTCGGAATACGCGGGCAGGCCCGCGATCGTGCCGGGACCGCTGGACGGGCAGTGCACCCGTCCGCCGATCACCAGCGCGTACCCCACAGTCTCGCGTGCGTAGACGTAGAGGCTGGTCGGTGAGCTGGGCGCGAACCGCCGCATTCCGAGTAGAAGCTCGGCTCCGGCCATGGCGTCGACGTGCGAAGCCACCGATACGGGCAGGCTCAGCGCGTCGGCCAGCACCGGACCGACCGGAGCCTGGCGCCAGCCCAGCCTCGGGTGATCGACGTGGCCGGTGGCGCTGTCGACGGTGCCACCGATCGCGACGCCGACCCACAGCGGCCGGCGGCGATGCCAGCGCCGCAGGTACCGGCTCGCGCTCTCGGCCAGCGAGTTCAGCGCGGGCCCGGCCGGGCTCAGCGGCGTCGGGGTCTCGACGGTGTCCAGCGTGCGGCCGAACAGGTCGGCGGCCACGATGCTGGTGGTCCGCGCACCGACGTGAATACCCAGCGTGACGAACGGTTCGTGGTTGATTTCTACGGGCACCCGGGGACGCCCGATGGCCCCGGAGACGGCCAGGTCGGCGCGTTCCCGCAGCAGGCCCGCGTCGAGCAGCGAGATGACCTGACGGTTCACCGTGGCGATGCTCAGCGAGGTGACGCCGGCGATGACGTCGCGGCCAACCGGGCCACGCAGCCGCACCGCGCGGAATACGGATGCCGCCGCTGTGTCAGCAATGTGCAGCGCCGGCGGCAGGATCTGGCGGTGTAACCGCAGGTGACCCTTGCGAGTAGTGGAATGGTGTGTGTGAGTGAGAGTTGTCGAGCGCACGAGCATCCTTTGTCCGAGTCCTATGGCCGGTCTTCGGCCCCACCTGCTGCGAGTCAGGCGCGGCAAAGTGCGCGGCAACAACACGCACATGCCGCGCAAAGACACGCGGCGGCGGTGTTGAACAAGGCGCTGTGATGCACAAGAGGAATTTAGCACGTTTATTAGAGTTGTCTCGATGACTTCAGCTAATGCGGACCAACGAACCGCGGTGGTCACCGGCGCCAGCTCGGGCATCGGCGAAGCAACCGCCAAAAACCTTGCAGCCCTTGGGTTTCACGTAGTCGCCGTGGCGCGGCGAGCGGACCGGATAAACGCACTCGCGCGCGAGATTGGCGGCACCGCAATTGTGGCTGACGTCACAGATGACGACGCGGTCGCGCAACTGGCGAGCCAATTAAGCCGGGTCGATGTGCTGGTCAACAATGCGGGCGGGGCGCGCGGACTGGCGTTCGTCGTCGACTCTGATTTGGACCACTGGCGGTGGATGTGGGAGACCAACGTGCTCGGCACGCTGCGGGTCACCCGCGCGCTGCTGCCCAAGCTCATCGACTCCGGCGACGGCCTGATCGTCACCGTCACCTCGATCGCGGCGCTCGAGGTCTACGACGGCGGTGCCGGCTACACGGCCGCCAAACACGCCCAGGGCGCGCTGCACCGCACATTGCGCGGCGAGCTATTGGGAAAGCCGGTGCGGCTCACCGAAATCGCCCCTGGCGCAGTCGAAACCGAGTTCTCACTGGTCCGCTTCGACGGCGACGAGCAGCGCGCGGACGCGGTCTACAACGGCATCACACCGCTGGTGGCCGCCGACGTGGCCGAGGTCATCGGATTCGTGGCCTCGCGGCCCGCACACGTCGACCTGGACCTGATCGTGATCCGGCCGCGCGATCAGGCCAGCGCTTCGAGGTTCAACCGCCGGAGCTAGCCGCCGGGGCTGGGCGAGGTGGTGGTCGTCGTCGGGGTCCCCGACAGGCTGGGCGCGGTCGACGGCGTGACCGGCGCGGTCACCGGGATTTGCGTCGACGGCGGGCGCCCATTCGCTGCCGGTAGCGCCGACATCGCGACCCAGGTATTCCAGTCCACGGCCCAGTCCCAGATGTCGCCGTCAGAGTAGGACAACTGGATTGAGCTTCCGGTCACCTCGACCGGGTCGCCGTAGATCGCTGTGGGGTAGTACTCCGCGGCATTTTCGGTCGACAGGTTGATGCAGCCGTTGGTGACGTTGGTGTTGCCCTGCGCGCCTGCGCTCGAAGGGTTGGCGTGGATGAACTCGCCGTTGTTGGAGATCCGCACCGCCCAGCGTTCGTGGGCGTTGGTGTAGCCGGCGGCCGGGTTGGACATGTAGAAGTCCGCGTACTTCTCGGTGACCACATGGATGCCGTTGCGGGTGACGTTGCGGGCCTTGTCGGCCTCGCCGTAGCTGCACGGGAAGTCCATGATGACGCCCTCGTCGCGGACCACCTGGATGCGGTGCGAGGTGACCTCGGCCTTGACCACCTGCTTGCGGCCGATCTGGATCTTCAGCGACATGTCCTGCAGGCCGTAGGCGCCATCCCCGAACGGCAGCCCGTAGAACTTGGCGTCGACGTTGACGGTGGTGCCCGCCGGGTAGTACTCGCGGGTCCGGTAGTGGATGCGGGCGCCTCCCACCTCGTCCGGCAGCCAGGCCCAGCTGCCCTCGACGGGCGGGTTGGTGGTGACGGTCAGCGCCCTCTCGACGGCGGCCTTGTCGCTGATCGGCGCATCGAACTGGATGATGATCGGCGCCGCGACCCCCACGGTCTGGCCGTCGGCCAACTGGAATCCGCCGTCGACCTTCTTGCTGGGCGTCACGGTGGTGAACTTGCCCGCGACGTTAACGGCCTTGCCGTCGTGGCCCACGGCCGAGCCGCTCCAGGTGTAGGTGGCGTCGTAGCCCAGCGGTTCGGTGATCGTGTAGACGGTGCGATCGTCGTTGAAGGCCCCGGCGATGGCTTTGCCCGCCGAATTGGTCAACGCGACCTTCTGAAACCACCCGTCGGCGATCTGCACGCTGATCGGTGCGATCGGGACCACGTCGCTGGCCGCGTCGGCGGGCTGGAACTTCAGGCGCGCCGCCGGCTGCTCTTTTTTGTCCGCTTGTTGCTTGGCCGCGGGGCTGTCGCAGGCCGCCAAAACGCTGGGAGCGAACACACCGAGCCCAAGGGCCGCCAAAGCCAGGCGCCGGTTGATCGGCGGCTGGCCACTGGTTGTGTTCACGACACTCAAAGATACCGGGACACCGCCCCTGCCCCGGTCACGACGGCTCGGTGACAGCGTCACAGCTGGGCTGAAGAGACAGCTACAGGGTGCAACCTAGCAGCACGGGCTCCGGCTCGAGTGTGATGCCAAACACGTCGTGAACCCCGTCTCGGATGGTGCGGGCCAACGCAATCACGTCTTCCGCGCTGGCGCCGCCGCGGTTGGTCAGCGCCAGCGCGTGCTTGGTGGACAACCGGCAGGGGGCCGCGTCGTCGTCCGGATAGCCCTTGCCGAATCCTGCCCGCTCCACCAGCCAGCCGGCGGCCAGCTTGACGCCGTCGGGTGCGGGATAGTGCGGCACCGGGACGTCGATCCGGGCGGCCAGCCGCCCGTAGCTTTCCGGCGTCACGACCGGGTTGGTGAAGAACGAACCCACGCTCCACGTGTCGTGGTCGGCCGCGTCGAGCACCATGCCCTTGCGAGCACGCAGCGACAGCACCGCCTCGCGCACCGCACGCGGATCGGCCCGCTCGCCGCTGTCGGCGCCCAGCGCCGCCGTCAGCTCGCCGTAGCGCAGCGGCGCGCTGCGGCCGGATGCATCCAGCGCGAACTCCACTTCCAGCACGACCGTGGGGGTGTGAACACTGCCTGCGCGTTTGAAGACGCTGGTGCGGTACCCGAAACCAAGCTCGTCGCCAGGTATCCAGCGCACGTCCCCGCTGCTGCGGTCCAACACCCGGACCCGTGTGATGGTGTCCGACACTTCCGCGCCATAGGCGCCGACGTTCTGCACCGGCGTGGCCCCGGCCGATCCGGGGATGCCGGACAGGCATTCCAGCCCACCCAGGCCGCGCTCGATGGCTGCGACCACGACGTCGTCCCAGACCGCGCCCGCCTCGGCGCGCACCATGTTGCCGTCGATGGTGATGCCGTCGTTGGCCATCCGCACCGCGGTCAGGTCGGTAAGGGTGTCGGCGATCACCAGGTTGGAGCCACCGGCCAAGACCAGCAGCGGACCGCGATCGGGCCCGCGTGTTTCGGCATCCAGCAGCCGCAAAACGGCCACCACTTGGTCGGTGCTGGTGCAGGTGATCAGGCGGTGCGCGACCGGCCCGATCCGCAAGGTGGTCAACGGCGCCAGCGGCACCGCTTCGGCGACCGACGCGCCGGCAAATTGCGACCCGACACCGCTCCGATTCATCGCCCGTAACGGTAGCCTGACCAGCTATGCCGCGTTCATTTGACTTGTCCGCCGAATACCAGGACAGCGTGGAAGACGTCCTGCGGGCCTTCACCGAGGCGGACTACTGGTTGGCCAGGCTGGCCGGATCCGGCGTCGACGAGGCGAAGCTGGAGTCGCTTCGAGTCGGTGGCGATCCCGGAGACGCCGGGACCATCGAGGTGGTCACCCTGCAGGTCGTGCATAGCAATAAGCTGCCGGCGATGATGTCCCAGCTGCACCGGGGCGACATCCGCATCACCCGCGAGGAGAGCTGGGACCTGGTCGACGACGGCACCGCCAAGGGGACCTTCACCGGATCGGTGGCGGGTGCGCCGGCGAAGGTGTCGGGCACCGCGTTGCTGTACCCCGCGGCGGAGTCGGGCGGCTCCCGGCTGGAGTGCCAGCTCACGGTGCACGTCAGGATCCCCCTCATCGGCGGCAAGGTGGAGAAGGTCATCGGCACCCAACTGGCCAACCTGGTGATGGCAGAACAGCAGTTCACCTCCCAATGGATCACCAACAACGCCTGAAGCCACTCGGCTTTTAAGCTGGGGCCTATGCGAATCGCGCTGGCGCAGATCCTCAGTGGCACCGATCCGGCGGCGAATCTGCAGCTGGTCCGCGAGTACACGGCCCGCGCCGCGGACGCGGGGGCGACGCTGGTGGTGTTCCCGGAGGCGACCATGTGCCGCTTCGGCGTCCCGCTGGCACCGATCGCCGAGCCCGTCGACGGGCCGTGGGGCGACGGCGTCCGGCGCATCGCCAGCGACTCCGGCCTGACCGTGATTGCCGGCATGTTCACCCCGTCCGGGGACGGGCGGGTGAGGAACACGCTGATCGCCGCCGGGCCGGGCTCACCGAATCAGCCCGACGCCCACTACGACAAGATCCACCTCTACGACGCGTTCGGCTTTACCGAGTCACGGACGGTGGCCGCCGGGCGCGAGCCGGTAGTGATCACGGTCGACGGTGTGACTGTCGGGCTGACGGTTTGCTACGACATCCGCTTCCCCGCCCTCTACACCGAGCTGGCCCGCCGCGGCGCCCAGCTCGTCACGGCCTGCGCGTCATGGGGTTCGGGCCCCGGCAAACTCGAGCAGTGGACGCTGCTGGCTCGGGCGCGGGCACTGGACTCGATGAGCTACATCGCCGCGGTGGGGCAGGCCGATCCCGGTGAGGCGCTGGGTGGCTCGGGCGCGCCGACCGGCGTGGGCGGGAGCTTGGTGGCGTCGCCGTTCGGCGAAGTGGTGGCGTCGGCCGGCGCCCATCC
This sequence comes from Mycobacterium numidiamassiliense, assembly GCF_900157365.1. Lineage (GTDB taxonomy): Bacteria > Actinomycetota > Actinomycetes > Mycobacteriales > Mycobacteriaceae > Mycobacterium > Mycobacterium numidiamassiliense. Next base: position 1,105,802 of record NZ_FUEZ01000003.1, read on the forward strand.
CGACTTGGTGGTCACCGACATCGACGTCGACCGGGTGGCCGACGCTCGGGAGAGCATCGCGGTGCTACGCAACCGCTCTGACTTTGCTCGTGCCGATAGGGCAGAATCGATTGGGTGACGAACCCACCAGGACCACCACCCGAGGGCCCGTCGACGTGGGGCCGTCCCGGCAGCCAGGGCCCGTTCGGCCAGCAACCGACTGAGCGCCCCACCGAGCACATCCACACCGGCCCCCCGGGGCAACCTGCGCCCAGCGTGCCGTTGTCGCAGGAGCGGACCGAGCAGTTCGGCGTGGGTCATGCCAACGCGCCGCAGCCCGGTCCCCCACCGCCGCCGGTTCCCCCGGGGCCGACGGAACGGCTGGCCACACCCGACCACGAACCCCCACCGGCGAAGCAGCGTAAAAAGCGCTCCCTGCGCGACCCGCTGTCCATCGTGCTCATCGCCATCATCGTGGTGTCGCTGGTGCTGGCGGGGCTGATCGGCGGCGAGCTGTACGCCCGTCACGACGCGCAAAGCAAGGTCGCCCAGGCGGTGGCGTGCGAGGTCAACGATCAGGCCACGGCCTCGTTCGGAGTGACGCCGTTGCTGCTGTGGCAGCTCGCCACCAACCGGTTCACCAACATCTCGGTGTCGACGGCGGGCAACCAGATCCGCGATGCCAAGGGCATGAAAATCGCCATCAACATCAAAGATGTCGACCTCGACAAGCAGACCTCCACATCGAAGGGCACCATCGGATCGCTCGTCGCCACCATCGACTGGACGAGTGACGGCATCAAACAGTCTGTGCAGAACCAGATTCCGCTCCTCGGTCCCGCCGTCATCAGCACCGTGATCACTCACCCTGCCGACGGCACCATCGAGCTCAAGGGACCGCTGGACAACATCACGGTCAAGCCGGTGGTATCCGGCACCGGGTTGCAGCTGCAGATCCAGAGTTTCAACCCGCTCGGCATCACCGTGCCGAAGGAAACCATCCAGCCGTACCTGGATGCGTTGACCTCAAGCCTGACCAAGAACTTCCCGCTGGGTATCCACGCGGACAGCGTTCAGGTGACGTCGACCGGTGTGACCAGCCAGTTCTCCACTCAGAACGCGACCATCCCGGCCGGCAACAACAACGACCCCTGCTTCGCCAACATCTGACGGCTGCGCCTAGCCGAGGCCGTCGAGCACGGACCGGGTCCCGGACAGGCCGAGCCGGGTGGCGCCGGCATCCAGCATCGCGATGGCGTCGGCGGCCGTCCGGATGCCGCCGCTGGCCTTGACGCCAAGCCGCCCGCCGACGGTCGCTGCCATCACCTCGACCGCGCGCACCGACGCGCCGCCCGCCGGGTGGAATCCGGTTGACGTCTTGACGAAGTCTGCACCCGCCGCCGCGGCGGCGTGACATACCTCCGTGAGCGGGCGCTCGCCCGAAAGATTAAGCAGCACAGCCGATTCCACGATCACCTTGAGCACCGCCGCCGGTACCGCGGCGCGCACCGCCTCGATGTCGAGGCGCACCGCGTCGAGGTCTCCGGCCAGCGCGGCGCCGACGTCGATGACCATGTCGATCTCGACGGCACCGCATGCCACCGCCAGCGCCGCCTCGTGAGCCTTGACCGCCGGGACATGCTTGCCCGACGGAAAACCGGCCACCGCGGCAACCCGCACCCCGCCGTCGGCGGTGGCGACGGCGGTTGGCACCATCGACGGCGAAACGCACACCGCGTAGACGCCGAGCTCGACGGCGTCGACGACCAGCGCGACCACATCGGCCTCGGTGGCCTCGGGTTTGAGCAACGTGTGGTCAACCAGTGCGGCGACATGTCCTCGGCTGGGGTGGCCTGCCACTAGAACGGCTCCTCCTGACCGCCCGGATTACATCCGGACGCAACCATTTCGGCGTCATCGACGACCGGCCGCCACGGCTCGAGGTTCCAGCTGGGCTTGCCGGGTTGCACGATTTCAGCGAACTGCCAATGGCAAACGAATTGCGCGCGCATGCCGGGGGTGTCGGCGTGCGACGACTTGGTGAGCACCTCGGCCCATGCCTCGTCCGCGGCGGCGTCCGAACCGGGTTGCCTGGAGGCCAACCGGCCAGATGGTGTCGGGAAAACCCGCAGGCTGGTCAGCCGCTGCCACTGCGTCCACTGGGTGTGATCGATGTAGGGCGGCGAGTACCCGGGAGTGGGCGGCCCCGTCGCCGGGATCGGCCGAGGCCGCAGCCGGAAATACGCCCAGCAGTACGGCCGTCACCGCCGCCGGGACGGCTAGCAGGGCCTTCATCCCGTCAGCGCGACTTACCCTGAACTTCGAGGAGCTTGGGACGCACGTCAACCAGATACACGCCGGCCGCGCAGGCCGCGATCGCCATGCCGAGCACGCCGAAGATGAAACTCAGGATGGACGTCAGGGCGACCGCTAGGCCCAGGATTACCAGCCAGACCGGCTTGGTCAGCTTGTCGGCTGCGGTGTAGGCGTCGGTTCGCTGCATCGCGGCGTGTATGAACGCATACACCGCCATCACCAGAACGGCGATCTGCAAGACCAACATGACGGTTCCGACGGCGTGGTTCACGCCTTAAGGGTATGCGGGCACCGCCAAAAACGTCGACTCCGAGTTGCCCCGAAGGGCAACTCGGAGTTCGAACTACTTCTGGGTGACCTTTTTGGCCGCCGACTTCTTGGCCGGAGCCTTCTTAGCCGGAGCCTTCTTTGCCGGAGCCTTCTTGGCCGGGGCCTTCTTGGCGGCCGCCTTGACCGACTCCGCCTTCTTGGGCAGCTCGATGCCGACCAGCTTGGCCGCACGCTCACCGACCGCGCGGGTCTGCGTCGCCACAGTGCCCAGCGCCTCTTGGGTCAGCTCGACGGCCTGGTCTACGTAGCCCTCGGCGCGTGCCGTGGTCTCCTCGAACGGCCGCTGACTGCGAAGCCGCTGCAGCGCGGTTTCGCCACGCTCGACCAGCTCGTTGTACCGGTTGGTCGCGGCGTCCAGGTAACCCTCGGCAGCCTTGCGCAGCTCCTCGGGGGTGAACCGCTCGCGCAGCTCGGTGACCTGCTCCGGCAGCTCGTCCTGCAGCTTGGCCAGGCGAGCACGGCTCTCCTCGACGCGGCTACGGGTTTCGGAGCGGGTGTCTTCGGCGCGCTCCCGCAGGCCGGTGAGCAGCTCGTTGACGGTGGCCAGTGCCAGGTCGGCGGCGCCCAGGGCAGCCAGCAACGGAGCCCGCAATTCTTCGATGTTCGAGTTTTCAGCCATGGTTTCTTCCTTTCATGGTGTTTTTTCAGTGATCTGTTTGCGTCGTTCTAAGAAGGTGGAGGGCAAGCGTCGGCTCCTCTGCGAGGAGGGTCAAGACCCGCGAATTGACGTGGCACGCGACTTGCCGGAAAACCTCCTGATCGGTCGGGTCGGGTTGAGGATCGAATGCGTATCGGGTGTCTGCCTTGCCTGCACCCGACGCTCAGGCTGGCGGGCATCGAGAGCGTTGTCGGTATTTCGCCGGCTATTGCCCGAAGGATTAGCTGACTTGACTGTGGGTAACCCGAAGGCCGCTGGTCTATGCCTGACCGTCGTCATCGGTCGGACACTCCTCGTGGATCGATTCACCTTGTTGGGTGAAAGAGGCGTAGATGTCGAGCAGCACTTGCTTCTGCCGCTCGGTGATCGCCGTATCGGTGACGATGGCGTCACGCACCTGGCTTTTATCGCTCGGTTCGAGCATGCCGGCCTGCACGTAGAGCACCTCGGCGGAAACCCGCAGGGCCTTGGCGATCTGGTTGAGCACATCGGCGGACGGCTTGCGCAGCCCGCGCTCCACCTGACTCAGGTACGGGTTGCTGACGCCCGCCCGTTCGGCGAGCTGCCGCACTGAGACCTGGGCATTTTCCCGCTGGGTCCTGATGAAGGTGCCGATGTCGGAAGCCATGTCGGACGCGGCCGTGGACACCTTGGCGGAGAGCTTCTCCTCCGGTGGCATGCCGCGCTCCTCTGGTCCGATGGCCGATGGCCGATGGGCATCAGCCTACGGAACGGTGCTTGCTTTTGCAAGCACTTGTTAGCACTACTAGAAAGCGGCGCTAGAAGAACAGCTGCGCGACGGCGTAGATCGCCAGCCCCGCCAGGGCGCCCACCACGGTGCCGTTGATCCGAATAAACTGCAGGTCGCGGCCAACGTGCAGTTCGATGCGCCGACTGGCCTCCTCGGCATCCCAACGCTCGATCGTGTCGGTGATGATCGCGGTGATCTCAATGCCGTACTGCGTCACCAGATGCTGGGCAGCACGCACGATCCAATTGTCGACCTTGTCGCGTAGGTCGGCGTCGTCGCGCAGCCGTTCCCCGATGCGCATCACGCTGTCGGCGACGCGGGTGCGCAACGCGGAAGACGGGTCATCCACGCCCTCGAGCACCAACCGCTTGAGCGTCTTCCATGCCGTCGCCGCAGCGTTGGCGATCTCGTCGCGAGCCATCAATTGCTCTTTGACGGCATCCGCCCGCGCGATGGTGTCGGGGTCGTGCTGCAGGTCATCGGCGAACTCGAAGAGGAAGCGGGTCGCCGAACGCCGCAACTCGTGATCGGGATTACGGCGCACCTTGTCGGTGAAGTCCATCAACTCGCGATGGATGCGATCGCCGACGAGATGGTCGATGAAGCGCGGCGACCAGGTCGGCGAATCACGTTCGACCACCCGCTGGATGATCTCGCCCGCGTTCAGCGACCACTGAAACGCCCGGTCGGCCAACAACTGGATCAGCGCTTCCTGCCGGTTCTCGGCCAACAGCGTCGCCAGTACCCGACCCACCGGCGGGCCCCACTGCGGTTCGGCGATCCGGCGCACGATCATCCGGTCGATCACCTGCTGAACGTCCTCGTCGCGCAATAGCTCGACCAGCACACGCAGCACCGTGGCCGTCTCGCTGGCCACCCGTTCGGCGTGCGCCCTCTCGGACAGCCACTTACCGAGCCGGCCGGGGACCTGCGCGTCACGAATTTTGGCCTCCACCACCGGTGGAGACAGGAAGTTCTCCCGCACGAACGTCCCCAGACCCTCGCCGAGCTGGTCCTTCTTGCGCTTGATAATCGCGGTGTGCGGGATGGGTATGCCGAGCGGATGCTTGAACAGCGCGGTCACCGCGAACCAGTCGGCCAGCGCGCCCACCATGCCGGCCTCCGCGGCCGCGCCCACGTAGCCGACCCAGGTACCCGTCGCGCCGTGGGCCTGTGCCCATCGGCAGGCGAGGAACACGACCGTGGCGCCGATCAAGAAACTCAGCGCCACCAGCTTCATCCGGCGCAGGGCCACCCGGCGCTCGGCGTCGGCCTCCGGATCGGCACCTGCGAACGATTCCGCTAGGGACGTGCGAGCCCGTTCCGGCACGGGAGGTTCCGATGCCGCGGATGCTTGGGGGGCGCGATGTGCCACCACACCATCATGTATTGCCGGGACGAGTAAGTGTTACCGCAGCTGTTCGCGATACCCGCGTCCCGTCCGCCTGCCAGGTCCGCGAGCCGTACTATCGAGTGCGTCTAGGAATGGAATCGTCGACTGTGGCAGAGCGAATCCCGGCAATAACCGCGAAGACGGATGGCCGTAAGCGGCGCTGGCACCAACATAAGGTGGAGCGGCGCAACGAGCTCGTCGACGGCACCATCGAAGCGATTCGCCGCCTAGGCCGCTACCTGAGCATGGACGAGATCGCCGCGGAGATCGGCGTCTCGAAGACGGTGCTCTATCGCTACTTCGTCGACAAGAACGACCTGACGACCGCGGTGATGATGCGATTCACCCAGACCACGCTGATCCCCAACATGGCCGCCGCACTGACCTCGGATCTGGACGGTCTCGACCTGACCCGCGAGGTCATTCGGGTGTACGTCGAAACGGTGGCGAACGAACCCGAGCCCTACCGCTTCGTGATGGCCAACAGTTCGGCCAGTAAGAGCAAGGTGATCGCCGACTCCGAGCGCATCATCGCCCGCATGATCGCGGTGCTGATGCGCCGTCGCATGCGCGAGGGCGGGGTGGAAACCGGCGGGGCGGAGCCCTGGTCGTACCTGATCGTCGGCGGCGTGCAGCTGGCCACCCACTCGTGGATGTCGGATCCCCGGATGACCCGCGACGAGCTGATCGACTACCTGACCATGCTCAGCTGGAACGCGCTGTGCGGCATCGTGCAGGTCGGCGGCTCGCTGGAGAAGTTCCGCGCCGAGCCGCATCCAACGCCGATCGCGCCACCTCGGGAGCGCTGAACCCTCCTCCGGCTACCCGTACGACATCGCTCGTTTTGTCAATGCCACCCCGCCCGTGTGACCCTATGTCCCGGCCGAGTATGCGGCCCTAACCTTCTCCACCCGATACCATGCAGAGATGCATCCGGGGCAGACCGAGTTGTCTCGCCTGCCAGCGTCCCCCGCGCACCGGAATACAGAAAGGCTCCTCCCCTAATGTCCGTGCAGCTCACGCCGCATTTCGGCAACGTGCAAGCGCACTACGATCTCTCTGACGACTTCTTCCGTCTCTTTCTGGACCCCTCGCAGACCTACAGCTGCGCGTACTTCGACCAAGACGACATGACGCTGGAACAGGCGCAGCTCGCCAAGATCGACCTCTCGCTGTCCAAGCTGCGCCTCGAGCCCGGGATGACGCTGCTGGACATCGGTTGCGGCTGGGGCGCCACCCTGCGGCGCGCCATCGAGAAATACGACGTCAACGTCGTGGGCCTGACGTTGTCCGAGAACCAGGCCGCGCACGTCCAGAAGTCGTTCGATCAGCTGGACACCACGCGCACCCGGCGAGTCTTGCTGGAGGGCTGGGAAAATTTCGGCGAGCCCGTCGACCGCATCGTGTCGATCGGGGCATTCGAGCACTTCGGCCGCTCGCGATGGGCCCGGTTCTTCGAGATGGCGCACTCGGTGCTGCCCGCCGACGGCGTGCTGATGCTGCACACCATCGTGCGCCCCCCGTTCAAGGAGGCCAGAGCCAAAGGCCTGCCGCTGACCCACGAAGTCGTTCACTTCACCCAGTTCATCCTGGCCGAGATCTTCCCCGGCGGCTGGCTGCCCACCCCCGCGTTGGTGGAAGAGCACGCTTCCGACGCCGGCTTCACGCTCACCCGGACCCAGTCCTTGCAGCTGCACTACGCGCGAACCCTGGAGATCTGGGCCGCCGCGCTGGAAGCCAACAAGGACAAGGCCATCGAGATCCAGTCGCAAACGGTCTACGACCGTTACATGAAGTACCTGACGGGCTGCGCGAAGCTGTTCCACCAGGGCTACACGGACGTCGACCAATTCACGTTGGAAAAGTAGTCCTGGCGACAACGGCAGCCCTACTTCACCAGGGTGAACTGCCCCACGTTGCTGATGCCCTTGCGGAAGAAGTTCTCGCACCCGGTCAGGTAGTGCATGTACTTGTCGTACACGGCCTCTGACTGGATCTCGATGGCCTTGTCCTTGTTGGCTTCCAGATTGGCCGCCCAGATATTCAGCGTTCGCTCGTAGTGCTCCTGCAGCAGCTGCACCCGTTCGACCGAGAACCCCGCGTCGCCCGCGAACTTGAAAATGTCTTCCTGAGCCGGCAACTGTCCGCCCGGGAAAATCTCGGTGCCGATAAAACGCGCAAATCGGATGTCGCGCATGGTTATTGACACACCGCGTTCGAACTGTTGCTTCTGGGTGTACGTCAAAATTGTGTGCAACAACATACGGCCGTCATCGGGAAGAGCATTGAAGGACCGGTCGAAGAACGCGGCATACCGTTCCATCTTGAACGCTTCGAAGGCGCCGATGGTGACAATCCGGTCGACCTTGTCCTCAAACTCCTCCCAGCCCTGCAGCCGCACCTCGACGGTGCGGTCGGTGGGGATCTTGGCGAGCTTGGCCTTGCTGTACTCGAACTGGTTGCGACTCAACGTGATACCGATCACGTTGACGTCGTACTTCTCGATCGCGCGCACCAGCGCACCGCCCCAGCCGCAGCCGATGTCCAGCAACGTCATGCCCGGCTCGAGGTTCAGCTTTCCCAGGGCGAGGTCGAATTTCGCGTTCGATGCCTCTTCGAGCGTCATGTCGTCGCGCTCGAAGTACGCGCACGTGTAAGCCATGGTGGGGTCTAGAAATAGCGCGAAGAACTCGTCGGAGACGTCGTAAATGGACTGAGACTCTTCGTAATAAGGCCGCAACTGGCTCATGCTTCGTGGATACCTCTCGTAAGTTGCCCGACGCGAATGGTACCCGACGCGAGGCCGCCCTACGGCACGCATCAGTACGTGTAGAAGCCTTGTCCCGATTTCTTACCCAGGCGGCCCGCCTCGACCATTCGCAGCAGCAACGGCGGCGGAGCGAAATGGGGTTCCTTGAATTCGTCGAACATCTTGTCCGCGATCAGCTTCAGGGTGTCCAGGCCGACCAGGTCGGACAGCCGCAGCGGGCCCATCGGGTGCGACAGCCCGGCAACAACGGCTTTGTCGACATCTTCGACGGTGGCAAAGCCGGCCTCGACCATGCGGACCGCGGACAGCAGATAGGGCACCAGGAGCGCGTTCACGACGAAGCCCGACCGGTCGGAGCAGCGCACCACCTGCTTGCCCAGAACCGCGCCGGCGAACTCCTCGGTGCGCGCGGCCGCGGCTTCGTCGGTGACCAGCGTGCTGACCAGCTCGACCAGGGGCAGCACCGGCACGGGATTGAAGAAGTGCAGGCCCAGTACCCGTTGCGGGTTCTTGGTCGCGGCAGCGATCTTCATGATCGGGATGCTCGAGGTGTTGGACGCCAGGACCGCGTCGGAATCGGTGATGACCCGGTCCAACTCGGCGAAGATCTTCGCCTTGACGGCCTCGTCTTCGACGATGGCCTCGATGACCAGCTGCCGGTCGGCGAAGTCAGCCAGGTCGGTGGTGAAGGTGAGGTTGCTCAGCGCGCGGTCGCGCTCGCGCTCGGTCACCTTGCCCGCGCTGACGCCACGCTCCAGCGACTTCACAATGCGGTTGCGTCCCGCCGTGACCAACGCCTCGGTGGCCTCGTACACGGCCACGCCGACACCCGCACGTAGGGAGACTTCGGCGATACCGGATCCCATCTGCCCGGCCCCGACAACCCCCACCCGCTGGATCGCTGCGTCACTCAATGCTTGTTTCTCCTGAATCATCCTGTGGTGCAACGCACCTTACACGCGCGAGAAGACGCAGAATCGCTTCATCTGGGCTGTAGAAGTGCGATTCTGCGTCTGCCCGGCGTGCGAGTCAGTTCAGACTCAGTGGAACTGACCTTCTTCGGTGGAACCGGTCAGGGCCGTGGTCGACGACGTCGGGTCGACGGTGGTGGCGATCCGGTCGAAGTAACCGGCGCCGACCTCGCGCTGGTGCTTGGTCGCGGTGTAGCCGCGCTCCTCGGCGTCGAACTCGCGCTCCTGCAGCTCGACGTAGGCGCTCATCTGGTTGCGGGCGTAGCCGTAGGCCAGATCGAACATCGAGTAGTTCAGGGCGTGGAAGCCGGCCAGCGTGATGAACTGGAACTTGAAGCCCATCGCACCGAGCTCCTTCTGGAACTTCGCGATAGTCGCGTCGTCGAGGTGCTTGCGCCAGTTGAACGACGGCGAGCAGTTGTAGGCCAGCATCTGGTCGGGGAACTCGCTCTTGACTCCCTCGGCGAACTTCGCCGCCAGCTCGAGGTCCGGGGTGCCGGTCTCCATCCAGATCAGGTCGGAGTAGGGCGCGTAGGCCTTGGCCCGGGCGATGCACGGCTCCAGGCCGTTCTTGACCCGGTAGAAGCCTTCCTTGGTCCGCTCACCGGTGATGAACGGCTGATCCCGCTCGTCGACGTCGGAGGTGATCAGCGTCGCCGCCTCGGCATCGGTACGGGCGATCACGACGGTCGGCACGTCCGACACGTCCGCCGCCAGGCGGGCCGAGGTCAGGGTGCGGATGTGCTGCTGGGTCGGGATCAGCACCTTGCCACCGAGGTGGCCGCACTTCTTCTCCGAGGCCAGCTGGTCCTCCCAGTGCGAACCGGCGACACCGGCGGCGATCATCGCCTTCTGCAGCTCGTAGACGTTGAGCGCGCCACCGAAGCCGGCCTCACCGTCGGCGACGATCGGGGCGAGCCAGTTTTCCACGGACCGGTCACCCTCGACCTTGGCAATCTGGTCGGCGCGCAGCAGCGCGTTGTTGATCCGGCGGACGACCTGCGGGACCGAGTTGGCCGGGTACAGGCTCTGGTCGGGGTAGGTGTGGCCCGAGAGGTTCGCGTCACCGGCGACCTGCCACCCCGAGAGGTAGATGGCCTTCAGGCCGGCCCGCACCTGCTGGACCGCCATGTTGCCGGTCAGCGCGCCCAGCGCGTTGACGAACTCCAGGTCGTGCAGCTGGTTCCACAACACCTCCGCGCCACGGCGGGCCAGGGTGTTCTCCTCCACCACGCTGCCCTGCAGGGCGACGACGTCTTCGGCCTTAAAGGTGCGGCTGACGTCCTTCCACCGCGGGTTGGTGTCCCAGTCGTGCTGGATCTGTTCGGCGCTCTTCGGGGTGCCAACGACAGACATTGGGCTTACTCCTTAACTCAGTTGAACGGGCAACGCCTCACCGCTGTCAAAGCGGTAGCCGGAGGCTTAACTTCACTGGCGTGTTAACACGACCATGGCACAGCCGGTTGACGCTGGTCCACCCATTTCAATTGCCAATTTCGGCAACGACGCAAGGCAGTTTTGCAAAGATTGCGAAGGCAGCTAAGAACTTAACCGTTTCAGAAGCTACCCGTCAGTAACCCCAAATTCGCAGGTCACGCGGGGATTTAATAGGACGGTTGTCCGGTTAGATCGCGAAGATCGATGCGACGGCTTTCGTCTCGTCGCCGACCGCATATGTGAGCGTTGTAACAGGCCGATCTGCGAGCGCGGAGCCGAATTTATCCGTGGAGCCGGCCGGGTGAACATGGGAGAGGATTTCCAGCTTGTCGCCTAATGCCACTGGAGCCTCGTGCTCGATGGTGATGCGTAGCGGCCAGGTGGCCAGCTCGAGGTGCGACGCGAGGTAGTCCTCGACCACGCTCCAATACACCGAGTTGTTCATGTGGTCGAACAAGTCGATGTCGGTGACCCGGACCGGGAACTCGTGGATCTCCGTGGCGTCGTCGCGGCTGCCCGGCTTCAGGTAACCCTTCCAGCGCAGCCGGTCAATCGAGGTCGTCTTGTGCAGACCTTCGAGGAAGTCGTCGGAGATGCGCGACGGCATCTGGGTCTCCCGGTTGATGTTGATCCAGAACGCCTCGGACTCGATCAGCCCGCCCTTGCGTCCGTCGACGCGAACCCGCATCTCACACCACCGGTTCGACGTGCCCGAACACCAGCGCCGACAGCGCAGCATGTCCTGGAACTCGATCGGGCGGATCAGGTCGACCATGGTCCGGCGCACGATCCACAGCGGGTGGGTCTCTTCAAAGCCCATCTCGCGGAGCTGGTCCGAACCGATGTCCTGGATGTGCCGGCAGGCCGCGTCCAACCGCAGCCGACCGGTGCGGTCGATGTCCCCGACACGCAGCGGCCATTCGCGATCGAATACATCGGGGTGACCGTCGGGCACCGGCATCATTATTTTGTCCAGGCTCACGGCTTTGCTCCCCGCTGTCCCTTCATCCGTGCCTCAGGTTAACCCCGAGGCACCCGCTGCGAATCATGCCAACACGGTCCGTCGAATAGCAATCGCCTCTCGACGGCGACGGATGCCAAGTCTGCGAACCTCGTCTTCGCACTGGCGAGTACCCTGAGTAAAGTGTCCAAAACTTACGTCGGATCACGCGTTCGACAACTGCGCGGCGAGCGCGGGTTCAGTCAGGCCGCACTGGCCCAGATGCTGGACATCTCGCCAAGCTATCTCAACCAGATCGAGCACGACGTTCGACCGCTGACGGTCGCCGTGCTGCTGCGCATCACCGAGGTGTTCGGGGTGGACGCGACGTTCTTCGCGCCCCAGGACGACACTCGCCTGGTCGCCGAGCTGCGGGAAGTGACGATGGACCGCGACCTGGACATCGACGTCGAACCGCCCGAAGTCGCCGAGATGGTGAGCGCCCACCCCGCCCTGGCACGCGCGGTGGTCAACCTGCACCGGCGCTACCGGATCACCACCGCCCAGCTCGCGGCCGCGACCGAAGAGCGGTTCTTCGACGGCAGCAGCGGGAGTGGCTCGATCACGATGCCGCACGAAGAGGTCCGCGACTACTTCTACGAACGCCAGAACTACCTGCACGAGCTGGACACCGCCGCCGAAGACCTGACGAATCAGATGCGGCTGCACCACGGCGATCTGGCCCGCGAGCTGACGCGGCGGCTCACCGAAGTGCACGGGGTGCACATCACCAGGCGCATCGACCTCGGAGACAGCGTGCTGCACCGCTACGACCCCGGGTCGAACACCCTGGAATTCAGCAACCATCTCTCGGTGGGGCAGCAGGTGTTCAAGATGGCCGCCGAGCTGGCCTACCTGGAGTACGGCGGGCTGATCGACAGCATGGTCGAAGAGGGCAAGTTCACCAGCCCGGAGTCACACACGCTGGCCCGGTTGGGATTGGCCAACTACTTCGCTGCGGCCGCGGTGCTGCCCTACCGCCAGTTCCACGACGTCGCCGAGAACTTCCGCTACGACGTCGAGCGGCTGTCGGCGTTCTATTCGGTCAGTTACGAAACCATCGCACATCGGCTCTCCACGCTGCAGCGGCCGTCGATGCGCGGCGTGCCATTCTCGTTCGTCCGCGTGGACCGGGCAGGGAACATGTCAAAACGTCAGTCCGCCACGGGTTTTCACTTCTCCTCCAGCGGCGGGACCTGCCCGCTGTGGAATGTGTACGAGACGTTCGCCAACCCCGGCAAGATTCTGGTGCAGATCGCGCAGATGCCCGACGGCCGCAATTACATGTGGGTGGCCCGCACGGTGGAGCGACGCCCTGCACGGTATGGTCAGCCCGGCAAAACCTTTGCCATCGGGCTGGGCTGCGAGCTTCGCCATGCGCACCGGCTCGTCTACTCGGAAGGACTCGACTTGTCCGGGGAAATCGCCACACCCATCGGCGCGGGTTGCCGTGTCTGCGAACGTGACAACTGCCCGCAGCGGGCATTCCCCGCCCTGGGCAAAGCCCTCGATCTCGACGAACATCGCAGCACGGTGTCCCCGTATCTGGTGAAGCAGCCATGAGCGACGCACCAGCCGATCACGTCGGCCGGGTCCCGTCCTCGAGCAAGCTGCGCCGCCTGGGACCGATCAACTGGATGCTCGCGAAGGGCGCCGCGCGCACGACGCGGGCGGCGGAGATGCATCTGTTCACCACGCTCGGCCAGCGCCAAGGCTTGTTTTGGGCCTGGTCGATGTATGGCGGCCGCCTGCTGCACGGCAGGCTACCGCGCGTCGACACCGAGTTGGTGATCCTGCGCGTCGCGCATTTGCGCTCGTGCGAATACGAGCTGCAACACCACCGCCAGATGGCCCGCCAACACGGGCTGGACGCCCACATGCAGGCCACGATTTTCGCCTGGCCGAATGCTCCGGAAAGCGAAGGGCCGCAAATCATTCTGAGCGCCCGCCAGCTTGCGTTGCTGAAGGCGACCGATGAGCTGATCAAGAATCGGTCGATCAACGAGGACACCTGGCAGCAACTCGCGAGTCATCTCGACCGGCGGAGGCTAATCGAATTCTGCTTGCTCGCAACGCAATACGATGCTCTGGCCGCGACGATAACCGCGCTGAACATCCCGCTGGACTACCCGGGCAGCCGTCACGCGTAGATGTCGGCAAGCACGGCCAACGTCAACACCACCGGCAGTATCGGCAGGCCGAACGCCAACGCCGCCCAGGGATAGCGTCCGCTCCGGCCTAGCTGCCAGCCCCACACCCCGGCGCAGAGCGCCAGCACGGCCGACACGATCAGGATCACCGGAGCCCATCGGCCCGCCGTCGCGTTGTCACCGGCGATCGAAATGGCAAGCAGCCACAACACGTAACCGACGGTGAGGCCGCCGATCGCACCGACAACGGTGTCGAGGCGAATCATCGGCTAGAAGTTGATCATGTGGCCGGTCAGGCCGTGGAAGCACTCTTGCAGCGCCTCGGACATGGTCGGATGCGTGTGCACATTGCGGGCCAGCTCAGTTGCCGTCAGATCCCACTTCTGCGCCAGGGTCAGCTCGGGTAACAACTCCGACACGTCGTGGCCGACCAGATGCCCGCCCAACAGTTCACCGTATTTCGCGTCGGCGACCAGCTTCACGAAACCGCTCGGGTCGCCCACGCCGTGCGCTTTGGCGTTGGCGGTGAAGGGGAACTTCGCCACCACGACGTCGTACCCTTCGTCGCGGGCCTGCTCTTCGGTGAGCCCGAAGCTGGCGACATTGGGCTGGCAGAAGGTCGCACGCGGCAGCATGCGGTAGTCGCCGAGCGCCAAAGTCTCTGCACCGCCGATGGTTTCGGCCGCCACCACACCCTGCGCCTCGGCGACGTGCGCGAGCTGCAGCTTGCCGGTGACGTCACCGATGGCGTAGATGTGGTCGACGTTGGTCCGCATGTAGTCGGTGATCCCGATGGCCTTGCGGTCGGTCAGCGCGACGCCGGCCGCTTCGAGTCCGTAGCCCTCGACGTTGGGCGCAAAACCGATGGCCTGCAACACCTTTTCGGCTTTGAGCTCTTCGGCGTTTCCGTCCTTGCTGATCGCTACCCGGACCACGGACCCGTCGTCGGTGATGGAGTCGACCTTGGTCCCGGTCAAGATCTTCACGCCTAGCTTCTTGAACTGCTTCTCGATCTCCTTGGAGACCTCGGCGTCCTCGTTGGGCAGCGCCCGCGGCAAGAACTCGACGATGGTCACGTCGACCCCGTAGTTCTTCAGCACGTAGCCGAACTCCATGCCGATGGCACCGGCTCCCGCGATGATGATCGACTCGGGCAGCTCCCGGGACAGGATCTGTTCCTCGTAGGTGACCACGTTCTGCGACAGCGAGGTCCCGGGAACCAGCCGGGTGCTGCTGCCGGTGGCGATGATGACGTTGTCGAACGTGACCGTTTCGCTGCCGCCGTCATTGAGATCGACCGACAACGTGTGCGGGTCGGTGAATCGGCCGTAGCCGTGAATCTCGGTGATCTTGTTCTTCTTCATCAAGAAGTGCACACCGGCGACACGGCCCTCGGCCACCTTGCGGCTGCGGTCGAAGGCAGCACCATAGTCGAATGTCGCCTCGCCGCTGATGCCAAATGTCTTGGCCTCTTTGGTAAAGATGTGCGCGAGTTCGGCGTTGCGCAGCAGCGCCTTGGACGGGATGCAGCCGACGTTGAGACAGACTCCACCCCAGTACTTGGGTTCGACGACTGCGGTGTTCAAGCCGAGCTGTGCGGCGCGAATTGCTGCGACATATCCGCCGGGACCGGCCCCGAGGACGACGACGTCATAGTGGGTCACGGCACCTACCCTAGTGGGTCAATACGGGATGACGCCGATCAGACAATGACCCGTGCGCTCGCAGTAGTAATAGCCGTAGAGCGGCGCCGCCGCGGCCACGGAGGCAAACGGTCCCGACATCACCGCGATGGACAATGCCGAGATCAGCGGCCTGCCTTGCACCATCGCCAGCATCACCCCACCCACGGTGCACGCGACGACGTAGACCAGCACCATGAACACCGCCGCCGTCTTGTCGATGGTGTGGTACCACCAATAGAACAGGCTCAGGCCGACCTCGGCCGCGGCGATCCACACCCCGAGGATCACCAGGGCCAACTTCCACCACTTCAGGTACTGGTATCGACCGGGCACGCTCACCGGATGCACCGATGCCGCGGCCGGATCGGCCTCCGCGTCGGGCGTCTCGGGCTCATCGTCGGTCTGCGCCGCCGGCTCGGCGGGCTGCTTGGCCGACAGCGGGCCGGTGTCGTGGAAGTCGGGAGTAAACGGCACCGACTGCTCACCGGTGTCCCCGAAGTCCGGGACGAACGCCTCGGTGCCCGGATTGGTGGCGTGGTCCCGCTCGACCTCTTTGTCAGCCATTCGAAGCCACCTGGACCGCGACGAGCACCCCGAACCAGCCCGGTGCCAGGGCCAGGATGAACGCGCCGAGCACGGTGACCCACCGACGGCCGGAGAACAGGATCACCAGCAAACCGGTGATGCTGGGCACCCCGACAACCAGCGCGATGACGGTCTCGGGATGGACGCGCGCCTGCACGATCACGGTGAACGCCACGCCCGCCAAGAGCCCGACTGCGTTGCCGATCAGCATGGCGCTGGCCAGCAGCCAGGGACGCGGGAACGGGACCACGCTGACGACCTTACTGCGGTTCCCGGCCACCAGGCGGGCACGTTTCGGGCGTGGCCTGGTCGAGAACCGGGCCGCGCGTCGACGGGCGTTCGCCGTGTTCGTAATCGGCCCCGGTGATCACCGGTACGGCTTCCAGCAGCGCTTTCTCGTCGTCGGTGAAGACCCGGCCACGGCTGAGAAACCGCAGGCCCTCCGGGGTTTCCAGGCTGAACCCGCCGCCACGGCCCGGCACCACGTCGATGACCAGCTGGGTGTGCTTCCAGGCCCGATACTGCGGACCCGAGATCCACACCGGCACCCCCTGCGCGCCCACGTCGAGGACCCCGAGCATGACGTCGCGGTCGCCGACCAAGAAGTCCCCGAGCGGGTAGCACATCGGCGACGACCCGTCGCAGCAGCCGCCGGACTGATGGAACATCACCGGCCCGTGGCGGTCCTGCAGCCGGATCAACAGCTCGGCAGCGGCGGCGGTAATGACCGCCGCAGCCGGCGCGGTCGGGTTGTTCATCAGAACAGCCCGACCGCCTTGTCGGCGTAGGACACCATCAGGTTCTTGGTCTGCTGGTAGTGGTCGAGCGCCATCTTGTGGGTCTCGCGGCCGAAACCGGACTGCTTGTATCCGCCGAACGCCGCGTGCGGCGGATAGACGTGATAGCAGTTCACCCACACCCGGCCGGCCTGGATGTCACGGCCCGCTCGGTACGCGGTGTTGCCGTCGCGGCTCCACACGCCCGCGCCCAAACCGTAGAGGGTGTCGTTGGCGATACGCATCGCGTCGTCGTAGTCGTTGAACGATGTCACCGTGACCACCGGGCCGAAGATCTCTTCCTGGAAGATGCGCATCTTGTTATTGCCGGAGAAGATCGTCGGCTGCACGTAGAAGCCGCCGGACAGGTCGCCACCCAGCTCGGCGCGCTCGCCGCCGGTGATGAGCTTGGCGCCCTCTTCCTTGCCAATCTCGATGTAGGACAACACCTTTTCCAGCTGGTCGTTGGAGGCCTGCGAACCCAGCATCGTCTCGGTATCCAGCGGATCGCCCTGACGGACGGCCTTGGTGCGGATCGCGGCGAGTTCGAGGAACTCGTCGTGGATGTCGGTCTGAATAAGGCTGCGCGACGGGCAGGTACACACCTCGCCCTGGTTGAGGGCGAACATGGTGAAACCTTCCAGCGCCTTGTCCTGGAAGTTGTCGTTGGCGGCCATCACGTCGGAGAAGAAGATGTTCGGGCTCTTGCCGCCGAGCTCCAGGGTGACGGGGATGAGGTTCTGCGAGGCGTACTGCATGATGAGGCGCCCGGTGGTGGTTTCCCCGGTGAACGAGACCTTGGCGATGCGGTCGCTGGATGCCAGCGGCTTACCGGCCTCGACACCGAAACCGCTGACGATGTTGACCACGCCGGGCGGAATCACGTCGCCGATCAACGACATCAGATACAGGATGGACGCCGGCGTCTGCTCGGCGGGCTTGAGCACCACGGTGTTGCCGGCCGCCAGTGCCGGCGCCAGCTTCCATGCGCCCATCAGGATCGGGAAGTTCCACGGAATGATCTGCGCCACCACCCCGAGCGGCTCGTGGAAGTGGTAGGCGACGGTGTCCTCGTCGATCTGCGACAGCGAACCCTCCTGAGCGCGGATGGCCGCGGCGAAATACCGGAAATGGTCGGCCGCCAAAGGGATGTCGGCGGCCAGCGCCTCGCGGATCGGTTTGCCGTTGTCCCACACTTCGGCCAGCGCAAGCGAGTCCTTGTTGGCCTCGATCCGGTCGGCGATCTTGTTCAGGATCGCGGCGCGCTCGGCCGGGGCGGTCTTACCCCACGCGGGGGCCGCCGCGTGCGCGGCGTCGAGTGCCTTGTCGACATCGGCCGCATCGGAGCGGGCCACTTCGCAGAAGGCCTGCCCGGTCACCGGCGTCGGGTTCTCGAAGTACAGCCCCTTGGTCGGGGGGACCCACTGGCCTCCGATGAAGTTGTCGTATCGCGATTGGTACGACATCAATGCCCCCGCAGAACCTGGACGTGCGAAAACAGTCATCTGCTCGCCTCCTCGCTCGGATCGTCAACCACAGTTGTAATACAGCTCACACTACCGCTGGGGCCACAATGGCTTCCATGACAGCGCAGCCTGCCGAGGACCCCAATTTGCCCGACGACCCGTACCTGTGGCTCGAGGACGTCACCGACGCGCCCGCGCTGGATTGGGTCCGTGCGCGCAACAAGCCGACTCAGGCCGAATTCTGCGATGCCCGGTTCGAGCAGTTGCGCACCGAGGCGCTCGAGGTGTTGGACACCGATGCCCGGATCCCCTACGTGCGCCGCCGCGGCGAGTACCTCTACAACTTCTGGCGCGACGCCGCCAACCCACGCGGGCTGTGGCGGCGCACCACGCTGGACAGCTATCGCAGCGACTCCCCCGAGTGGGATGTGCTGATCGATGTCGACGAACTCGGGCGGGCGGACGATGAGAAGTGGGTGTGGGCCGGCGCCACCGTGATCGAACCGGAGCTGACGCGCGCACTGGTCAGCCTGTCTCGCGGCGGCTCGGATGCGGTGGTCGTGCGCGAATTCGACATGCTGACACGCGAATTCATTCCCGACGGGTTCGCGCTGCCGGAGGCCAAGTCGCAAATCGGCTGGGCCGATCCGGATACCGTGCTGGTGGGCACCGACTTCGGTCCCGGCACGCTCACCGAGTCCGGCTACCCGCGCATCGCCAAGCGGTGGCGCCGCGGCACCCCGCTGGCCGACGCGGAGACCGTCTTCGAAGGTTCCGGCACCGACGTCAGTATCTCGGCGAATGCCGATCGGACACCAGGTTTCGAGCGGACCTTTGCCAGTCGCGCCATCGACTTCTGGAACGACGAAATTTTCGAAGTCCGCGGCGCGGAGCTCATTCGCATCGAAGTACCCAGCGATGCGAGCGTGTCGATTCACCGCGAGTGGCTGTTGATCGAGCCGCGCACCGATTGGACCTTCAGTGGCGCCACTTATCGCGCCGGGTCACTGCTGGCCGCTGACTACGACGAATTCCTTTCCGGTACAGCACAATTGCAGGTGGTCTTCGAGCCGGATACGCACACCTGCCTGCATCAGAGCGCCTGGACCCGCGACCGGCTACTGCTGGTGACACTGGCCGATGTGGCCAGCCGGGTCGAAGTCGTCACACCCGGAACGTGGCGGCGCGCAGCCGTCTCCGGCATCCCCGCGGCGACCAACACCGTGGTCGTCTCCGCCGACGACACCGGCGACGAGTTTTTCCTGGACTCAAGCGGATTCGACCAACCCTCGCGGCTGCTGCGCGGCACCGAGGCCGAACACTTGGAACAGATCAAGTCCGCACCCGCGTTCTTCGACGCTGAAAACCTGGACGTGCAACAGTATTTCGTGCCGTCAAAGGATGGGACGTCGATCCCGTACTTCGTCGTACGTTTGCGCGACGCCGGCACGCCCGGCCCGACACTGCTGGGCGGCTACGGCGGATTCGAGTCGTCCAAGACGCCGGGGTACAGCGGTGTCCTTGGCCGGTTGTGGCTGGCCCGGGGCGGCACCTACGCGATGGCCAACATTCGGGGCGGCGGCGAGTACGGACCGGGCTGGCACACGCAGGCGATCCGCGAGGGCCGGCACAAGGTCGACGAGGACTTCGCCGCTGTAGCAGACGATTTGGTGAAACGCGGCATCACGACGGTCGATCAACTCGGCGCGCAGGGCGGCAGCAATGGCGGGCTGTTGATGGGCATCATGCTGACCAAGTACCCGGAGAAATTCGGCGCGCTGGTCTGCGACGTCCCGCTGCTGGACATGAAGCGCTACCACTTGTTACTGGCGGGCGCCTCGTGGGTCGCCGAGTACGGCGACCCGGACAATCCGGACGACTGGGCGTTCATCTCCAAATATTCTCCATACCAGAATATTTCGGCTTCCAAACGCTACCCGCCGGTGCTGTTCACCACGTCCACCCGCGACGACCGGGTGCATCCGGGCCATGCCCGCAAGATGGTGGCAGCGCTAGAGAAGGCCGGTCATCGGATTTGGTACTACGAGAACATCGAGGGCGGGCACGCCGGTGCGGCCGACAACGAGCAGGCCGCGTTCAAGGCGGCGCTGAGCTATTCGTTCCTGTGGCGGATGCTGTCCGCCTGACGCAGGGCCGGCCATAGGATGTCTGCGTGCCGATAGAACGCATCGAAACCGCGCTGGTGGTGGCCGGATTGGTTTTCATCATCGCCGGGCACGCGCAGGCGCGCTACCGCTTCGTCAAGGACCGCCGGCGGGGCCGGCACTTCTATTGGGCGACGTCGATCATCGGCATCGTCTGTTTCGCCGTCGGGACGGGCCAACTCTGGCCGAACGCCATCGCCTCGGGGGTGATCTTCACCGCGATCATCGTGGGTTCGGCCTACATGATCACGCCGTATCTGAAGATCGGCGGGCAGATCTATGCGTCGAACCCGGACAACCGGGAGCCTGATCCCGAATGACCCCGCGCGACCAGAGGCCCGAATTCGAAACGCTGCTGTACCGGACGGCCGGCCCGGTCGCGACCATCACGCTGAACCGCCCGGAGCAGCTCAACACCATCGTCCCGCCCATGCCGGACGAGATCGAGGCGGCCATCGGGCTGGCCGAGCGCGACCAGGACGTCAAGGTCATCGTCCTGCGCGGCGCGGGCCGCGCCTTCTCCGGGGGCTACGACTTCGGCGGCGGCTTCCAGCACTGGGGCGAAACCATGATGACCGACGGGCAGTGGGATCCCGGCAAGGATTTCGCGATGGTCAGCGCCCGCGAGACCGGGCCGACGCAGAAGTTCATGGCCATCTGGCGGGCGTCCAAACCGGTGATCGCCCAGGTGCATGGCTGGTGCGTCGGCGGGGCCAGCGACTACGCGCTGTGCGCCGATATCGTCATCGCCAGCGAAGACGCCGTGATAGGCACCCCGTACAGCCGGATGTGGGGGGCCTACCTGACCGGGATGTGGCTGTATCGGCTGAGCCTGGCCAAGGCCAAGTGGCACTCGCTGACCGGGCGACCGCTCTCCGGCGTCCAGGCCGCCGACGTCGAGCTGATCAACGAGGCGGTGCCATTCGAACGGCTCGAGGCGCGGGTCGCCGAGATCGCCGCCGAGCTGGCGCGGATCCCGCTGTCGCAGTTGCGGGCGCAGAAACTGATCGTCAACCAGGCCTACGAGAACATGGGCCTGGCATCGACGCAGACGCTGGGCGGCATTCTCGACGGCCTGATGCGTAACACCCCGGACGCCCTGGGGTTCATCCGGTTCGCCGAGACGCAGGGGGTGCGGGCCGCGGTCGAGCGCCGGGACGGCCCGTTCGGCGATTACAGTCAGGCGCCGCCCGAGCTGCGGCCCGACCCTTCGCACGTCATCGTTCCTGATGGCGAGGATTAGTAAGGTCGACTAAAAATCCGGAACCGTTGGCCCCGTGCGACCCAAAAGTGTTACCGTGGACGCTATGTCTCGGCTTAGTAACGGCCTGCGCGCAGGTGCCGTGTTTCTCGCTCTGGGTATCGCCGCTGCGGTCTTCCCGAAGACAGCTGTGGCCGACTCCACGGAGGACTTTCCGATCCCACGCCGGATGATCAACACCACCTGCGACGCCGAGCAGCTGCTGGCGGCCACCCGGGATACCAGCCCGGTGTACTACCAGCGCTACATGATCGACTTCAACAACCACCCGAACGTCCAGCAGGCGACGATCGACAAGGCGCACTGGTTCTACTCGCTGTCCCCGGCCGACCGCCGGAACTACTCCGAGAACTTCTACGCGCCCGTCTCCGACCCGCTGTGGGTGGCCTGGCCGAACCACATGAAGGTCTTCTGGAACAACAAGGGTGTCGTGGCCAAGGCCACCGAATCCTGCGCCAACTACCCTGCCGGCGACATGTCGGTGTGGAACTGGTCGTAACCGACCTCGCACCCTCGTTGTCCCCCCATCGGGGGACAACGATTTCCTCCCCCGACGGGCTGTTCGGCGGATATTGCCCAGCGTTTCCGCACGACATAGTTGGGGCATGCACCCACACTTTGCAGACGACGGCCGGCTCGACGCGCTAGCGATTCTCGACCGCGCAAATTCGGCCGCGGGCGTGGCCCACGTGCACGCTCTCGATGACGGCGAGATCCTCGACATCCTGGGCGTCGTGTCTACCCGGACCGCACACTCTGACGTCGCGCTGAAGGTCGGACGGGTCAGGCGCTACCCGGGAACGCACTGCCGGTCCTGCGGAGCCGAAGTGCACGACAATCCCGTGCGCGAGCTGGTGGCGCTGTAACGAAGGGTGAGCGTCAGTAGTGCGGTGAGGTCACCGAGAAGCGATCGGTGTTGGCCGCCTCCCCGTTGGGCGACTGGACATTACGGTCCGGCTCTGGAGGCAACATGTACGCGCGGACGGCCGAACGCGAACCGTACGGGCGAAGCATCTGGCTGGCCGGGCGCGTGCGCACCGGGGTCGGCCACCAGAACCAGCGGCCCATCAGTGCAGCGACCGACGGCATCATGAACGACCGCACGATCAACGTGTCGAACAACAGACCGAGAGCGATGGTGGTACCCACCTGCCCCATGACCCGCAGCGGGCTGATCGCAAACGTCGCCATGGTGGCGGCGAACACCAGACCGGCAGACGTCACCACCGCGCCGGTGCCGGCCATCGACCGGATGATGCCGGTCCTGATTCCGGCATGGATCTCCTCTTTGAACCGGGAAACCAGCAGCAGGTTGTAGTCGGATCCCACCGCCAACAGCAAGATGACCGACATCGCCAGCACCATCCAGTGCAGTTCAATGCCCAGGATGTCCTGCCAGACCAGGACCGAGAGGCCGAATGAGGCGCCCAACGACAGCAGCACCGTACCCACGATGGTGATCGCGGCGACCAGGCTGCGGGTGATGATCAACATGATGATGAGGATCAGGCTGGCCGCCGATATCCCGGCGATCATCAGGTCGTATTTGGACCCGTCGCGCATGTCCTTGTAGACCGCGGCCGTACCGCCCAGCCAGATCTTGGAACCCTCCAGTGGCGTTCCCTTGATGGCTTCCTTGGCCGCCAACTTGATCGGGTCGACGTGCGAAATGCCTTCGGGCGTCGCCGGAGGCACGTCATGGGAGATGATGAAACGGGCGGCGTGGCCGTCGGGTGACAGGAACATCTTCAAACCGCGCTTGAAATCGGGGTTGTCGAAGACCTCCGGCGGAATGTAGAACGAGTCGTCGTTCTTGGCCGCGTCGAATGCCTGACCCATGGCGGTCGAGTTCTGGCTCATTACGTCCATCTGGTCGTACATCGAGTTCATCGAGCTGTGCATCGTCAGCATCATCTGCTTCATCGTCGTCATCGTCGCGATCATCGGCGGCATCTGGGCCAGCATCTGCGGCAGCAAGATGTCCAACTTGGAGATGTCGTCGGCAAGGCCCCCCAACTTCTCGACGAGCTGATCCAGACCGTCGAGTGCGTCCAGAATCGACCGCAGCGCCCAGCAGGACGGAATGTCGTAGCAATGCTTATCCCAGTAGAAGTAGCTGCGGATCGGACGGAAGAAGTCGTCGAAATTGGCGATCTCATCCCGCATTTGGCCGGTGATGTCCAGCATGTCGTGGGTGAGGCCACTCATGTGATGCGTGAGCGCGGCCATCCGCGCGGTGATGTCGTACATCCGCTGCATCGTGTCGATGGAATCCTGCATCGCGTCGGCCTGCTTCAGCATGTCGGCCATCCGCTTCTTCATGTACTCCTGGTTTTCGACCTGCGTCGTGTTCTGCATGCTGATCTGGAACGGGATCGAGGTGTGCTCGATCGGCGCTCCAAGCGGCCGCGTGATCGTCTGGACGCGGGCGACGCCGGGGATGTGGAAGACGTTCCTGGCGATCCTGTCCAGTACCAACATGTTTGCCGGATTGCGCATGTCGTGATCGGTCTCGATCATCAGCAGTTCCGGATTCATCCGCGCGTTGGAGAAGTGCCGCTCCGCGGCCTCATATCCGACGACGGCCTTCGTGCTGGGCGGCAGGTACTGACGGTTGTCGTAGTTCGTCCGGTACCCGGGCAGCGCGAGTAGGCCGATGAGCGCGATGCCGATCGACACGGCCAGGATCGGCCCGGGCCACCGGACGATGGCAGTACCCACCCGCCGCCAGCCGCGCGTCCGCATCGTGCGCTTGGGGTCGAACAGGTGAAAACGACTCCGACTCCCCACCGCCAATATCGCCGGGCCCAGTGTGAGCGCCGCCATGACGGCGACAAGCGTTCCCACCGCACACGGGACGCCGAGGCTCTGGAAATAAGGAAGGCGGGTGAAGCTGAGGCAATACATCGCTCCGGCAATGGTCAGACCGGAGCCCAGCACCACGTGCGCGGTCCCGTGAAACATGGTGAAGAAGGCCTGTTCTCGGTCCTCGCCGAGCGATCGAGCCTCCTGATACCGGCCCAGCACGAAGATCGCGTAGTCGGTACTTGCCGCGATCACCATCAACACCAGCAGGTTCACGGCGAACGTCGACAGGCCGATGATTTCGTTGTCGGCCAGGAACGCGACAACCTGCCGCGCCGCGAACAGTTCGAGCACCACCATGAGCAGGGTGACGAACATGGTGACGAACGAGCGGTAGACCCATAGCAACATCACGATGATCACGACGAAGGTGAGCAGGGTGACCAAGATGACGCCCTTGTCGCCGGCCGCCGACTGATCGGCGGTCAGCGCCGCCGCGCCGGTGACATAGACGTGGAGCCCGGGCGGCGGCGGCGTGTCTTCCACCAGCTTGCGGACCGCCCGCACGGACTCGTTGGCCCTGGTCTCGCCCTGGTTACCGCGCAGGTATATCTGCACGTAGGCGGCCTTACCGTCGGAGCTCTGCGAGCCGGCCGCCGTCAGCGGGTCGCCCCAGAAGTCCTGCACGTGCTCGACGTGCGTCGTGTCGGCCTCGAGCTTCCTGACCAGCCCGTCGTAGTAGTGGTGCGCGTCGTCGCCAAGCGGCTTGTCGCCCTCCAGGACGACCATGACGTTGCTGTCGCTGTCGAACTCGTTGAACACCTTGCCGACGCGCTGCGTCGCCTTCATCGATGCCGCCTCTTTCGGGCTCATCGGCACCGTGTGCGCCTTGCCGACCGTTTCCAGGTCGGGGACGAACATGCTCAGGCACACCACCAGCCCGACCCAGCCCAGGACGATCAGCCCGGCGAATTTGTAGACGTTCTTCGCAAAGAACGGCATGTGCGGGAGCCCGACGGCGTCGTTTTTACCGACATGCACGTCACCGTTGGTACTCATGCAGACTTCACTATGCAAAAGGTTTCAGCGTTCACTCCGGTGATCGACCTTTCGTCCTTGACTACGTCGTTCACGATGATCTGGCAGCCGATCTGGTCTCCCTCGGTCTGCGCGACGACGTTCACGCTCACCGACGGCAGCGTCGTGGTGACCGAAAGCGTCCAGGGCAGCGGTACGTTGTCTATCCGCCGCGGCTGGGCATTGATGTCCAGATAGTTGATGTTCGCGGTGGCCCCGGACCCGTAGACCTTGTAGACCACGTGCTTTGGGTTGAACGGCTTGATGTCGTCGAGGCTGCTGCTGCCGATCCCTCGCGTGTCGTGATCGCCGAAAAACGAGCGGAGACGAAGGACGACGAACCCCGCCACCGCGATAACTGCGGCGATGACGAATACGATCCACATCTTCTTCACCGTGTTGGCAACGGCAACCTTCGCCACCCAATTACCTTCCGCTAATCGGGCGCCCGGACGCCCGCTCGATCGCACCAGCCATCCCGGCCATCTGGCGCTGGCCTGGGATGCTTTGGAGCGCTAAGTATCCTTGACAGATCGGCGCCATGGCGCGCCCTGCGGCCTGGGCAGACGTAAGCACGCCCACCTGATGCATGCCAATCTCTTTTCTGCTCATGGCGATTCGGAAACGAGGCCGATGCACGTGGCGGTCAATAGTCGGGTCAGCGCGGAGGCAAAGTCGATGTTCCACTCGGGCGGCAGCACCTCAGGCTCGTTCGAGTAGGCGTCGGTGAGCCGCTCCGGCGGGTTGGCGATCTGCCAGAAAGCCGCGCCCAACGAGTAGGCGGCAATGAGGATGTCGAAGGCACCGCTGCGGCCAAGCGCGGGCAGCGCACGCTCGACCGCATCGGCGACCGCGACCGCGGCCGCACTGATGGTCCGCCTGATTTCGACCACCCGCTCGATGCGCACTTCATGCTCGAGGTGCAGGTGCAGGTTGGCGAGCAGGTCGCAAAACAGCGTGTCGGCCGCCAGGGCGTTGGCCAACGTCTCGGCCACCTGCGCCGGCGACCTGGGTCCAGACTCGGCCAACTCCGCGCACACCGTTTCCGAGAAGCGCACCCATCCCTCGGCCGCAAGGTGCATCAGCACCTCTTTGTGCGACGAGAAGTAGCGGCGCACCGCGGAGTAGTGAATACCGGCGCGGCCCGCGACGGCGGTCAGCGTGACCGACGTGACGCCGCTTTCGACGGCCAGTGACCGCGCGGCCTCGACGAGTGCCGCCGCACGTCGGCGCTTGTTCTCCGCGGTGCGGGCGCGCTGGAACGTGAGTTGCGCCACGGGCCAGAGGATAACGCACATCACGTGATTTGTATAACGCACACTATGTGATTTGCACGGGCCCCATCGACGTGCCCCGTTCAGCGTTACGCACGCGATATGCGTTACTTCCCGCAAAAGGCTTAGGGTAGCCTTTGTAGTACTTACTTGGCGCCGACGTGGCGATCTCAATTAGCATCCGGGGGCGGACGACGCACGGTCCGGCAGCCGAACGCCGACCGGTGAAAGGGATTCGGAATTTCTAGGCTTCTGGCGCGATATTGGGCTGGCTGCCGGTTCCCGGCGGGCGGCCTGGTGGCATATCCGTGAGAACACAATTCGCCAACGACGCGCCTCCCCACGCCCATAACGAGCGGCCCCGCCTCGCCAGGCTGATTCATCGTCTCGCGATACCGATCATCCTGGGCTGGCTAGGGATCATCGTCCTCATGAGCACCGCGCTCCCACCACTGGAAGTGGTCGGGGCCCAGCGAGCGGTCTCGCTGAGTCCCGACGATGCACCATCGTTCAAGTCGATGCGGCACATCGGCAAAGTGTTCAACGAAGGAAATTCGGACAGCACGGCGATGATCGTCGTGGAGGGCGATCAACCCCTCGGCGATGACGCCCACAAGTTCTACGACGGCATGATTCGCAAGTTGCGCGACGATACGAAACACGTCCAGCACATCCAGGACTGGTGGGGCGATCCGCTCACCGCGGCCGGCGCGCTGAGCAATGACAGCAAAGCCGTGATCGTCCAGGTGAATCTCGCCGGCAACCAGGGCGAGGCGCTGGCCAACGATTCCGTCGAAGCGGTGCGCAAAATCGTCGACAGCACGCCGCCACCGCCCGGGGTCAAGGTCTGGATCACCGGGGCCTCGGCGCTGGCCTCCGATACCCGCCAGGCCGGCGACAAATCCACGGCCCTGATCACCCTGGTGTCGGTCGGGGTGGTCTGCCTCATGTTGATGCTCGTCTACCGCTCGATTTTCACCGTGATCCTGCTGCTGCTCACGGTCGGGATCGAATTATCGGCTGCCCGTGGCATTGTCGCCGCGATCGGCGAAACGGGTGCTATCGGCCTCACCACGTTTGCGATCAGCCTGCTCACTTCGCTGGCGATCGCGGCGGGAACCGACTACGGGATATTCCTCGTCGGGCGGTATCAGGAAGCCCGGCAGGCCGGTGAGGACAAGGAAGCCGCGTTCTACACGATGTACCGCGGGACCGCGCATGTCATCTTGGGTTCCGGATTGACGATTGCCGGGGCTATGTTCTGCCTCAACTTCGCGCGGATGCCGTCGTTTCACACGCTGGGCATCCCGTGCGCGGCGGGACTGGTGATGGCCATCGCGGTGGCGCTCACGCTGGGGCCGGCGGTTGTGGCCGTCGGCAGCCGTTTCGGCCTGTTCGAGCCGAAGCGAAAGCTGCAGTTCCGCGGCTGGCGCAGGATTGGCACGGCGATCGTCCGGTGGCCGGGACCCATCCTCGTCGCGAGCTTGTCCGTGGCGTTGGTCGGACTGCTCACCCTGCCCGGTTACCGGCCCAGCTACAACGACCGGGCCTATTTACCGCAGTCCATTCCCGCCAATCAGGGATTCGCGGCCGCCGATCGCCACTTCTCCCCGGCCCGGATGAAGCCCGAAATCCTCATGATCGAGTCAGACCACGACCTGCGAAACCCGGCTGACTTTCTCATCCTGAACAAGGTGGCGAAGGCCCTCATCGAAATTCCGGGAATATCCCGGGTACAAGCGATTACCCGGCCCGACGGGACGCCGATGCAACACACCACCCTGCCATTCCTGATGAGCATGCAACAAGCCTTTCAGCAGCAGACGCTGAAGTTTCAGGAAACCCGGATGGAGGACCTGCTCACGCAGGCTGAGGACCTCGCCAGGTTGCAGCAGTTGATGCAGGGCATGTACAACCTGTTGCAGGAGCTCAATGCGATTACCCACAACACGGTCGTCGTCACGCACCAAATGGAAGAAAAAACGGACGATTTGCGCGATCACATCGCGGATTTCGAGGATTTTTTCCGGCCGCTTCGAAGCTATTTCTACTGGGAAAAGCACTGCTTTGATATACCCATTTGTTTCTCGATAAGATCCATCTTTGATTCCCTCGACAGCATTGACGGAATCACGGAGAAGTTTCACGCGCTGGTGGGAAATCTCGACCAGCTCGACGCGCTGATGCCGCAGTTGACGGCGCAGCTTCTGCCGCAGATCGCCATCATGGGGTCCATGCGGACCATGCTGCTGAGCATGCACAGCACCATGTCCGGCGTCTTCGGTCAGATGGACAGCGCGGCCGATAACTCAACGGCCATGGGGCACGCGTTCGATGGCGCCAAGAACGACGACTCGTTCTACCTACCGCCCGACGTCTTCAAGAACAAAGACTTCAAGCGGGCCATGAACAGCTTCCTGTCGGCAGACGGACATGCGGCCCGGTTCATTATTTTGCACCGGGGAGACCCCGCCACATCCGAGGGCATGGCAAGCGTCGATGCCATTCACACCGCCGCCGAAGAGGCGTTGAAGGTGACTCCCCTGGAGAACGCCAAGATCTATCTCTACGGCACGGCAGCCGTATTCAAAGATTTCTCCCAGGGCGCTGCGTTCGATCTGCTGATCGCCGGAATCTCTTCGCTGTGCCTGGTTTTCGTCATCATGCTGATCCTCGTCCGAGCCCTCGTCGCCGCTGCCGTCATCGTAGGGACGGTCGCGCTGTCCCTGGGTGCTTCGTTCGGGTTGTCCGTGCTGGTTTGGCAGTACCTGCTCGGCACTCCGTTGCACTGGCTGGTGCTGGCGATGTCCGTCATCGTGTTGCTGGCGGTGGGATCTGACTACAACCTGCTGTTGGTCTCCCGATTCCGAGAGGAGATCCATGCCGGATTGAACACCGGCATCATTCGCTCGATGGGCGGCACCGGCAAGGTCGTGACCAACGCCGGACTGGTGTTCGCGTTCACGATGGCATCCATGGTCGTCGGCGAGCTACGAATTATCGCCCAGGTGGGCACCACGATCGGCCTCGGTCTGATATTCGACACGTTGATTGTCCGCGCGTTCATGACACCGTCCATCGCGGCGTTGCTGGGTCGCTGGTTCTGGTGGCCGCTGCGGGTACGCCCCCGGCCGGCCAGTTCGTTGCTTCGGACGATGGGGCCCCGCCCGTGGGTTCGTGCACTGATCCACAGCGAGTAGCCAAGTTGGCACGCGCGCCCGTCTTTGACTCCGGCCACTACGAATACCAACAATGCACACCATCGTCCTGATCGGATTTCTCGGTGGCCTGATCACCGGCATCTCGCCGTGCGTCTTGCCTGTGCTGCCGGTGATCTTCCTGTCCGGCGCGGAGCACACCCGCGGTTTGCGTTCGGCCGCGCGACCGTATCTGGTGATCGCCGGCCTGGTGTGCAGCTTCAGCCTGGCCACGCTGGTTGGGTCCGCGTTGCTGACGGCATTGCATCTGCCCCAGGACGCGATCCGGTGGACTGCCCTGGTGGTGCTGACGCTCATCGGCCTGGGCTTGATCTTCCCGCCGGTGCAACACGTGATCGAGCGGCCGTTCGCCCGCATTCCGCTACGCGAAACGAAAAGCGGCACAGACGGTTTCGGTCTTGGCCTAACGCTGGGCGCGCTGTATGTGCCGTGCGCGGGACCGGTGCTGGCCGCGATCGTGGTCGCCGGCGGCACGGAATCCATCGGCCCGGGGACTCTCGTGTTGACCGCGGCGTTCGCCGTGGGCAACGCGCTGCCGTTGTTGGCTTTCGCGGTGGCCGGCCAGCGCGTCGCCGAACGCGTCTCGGCATTCCGCCGTCGGCAGCGGGCCATTCAAGTCGCCGGCGGAATCATGATGATCGTGCTGGCCGTGGGACTGGTCTTCAACCTGCCCGCGACGCTGCAGCGCGCCATCCCCGACTACACGACGGCGATGCAGAACCGGCTCGGGGCCAACGAAATCCAGCGCACGCTCAACGCGGGCAGCACGCCGAGTCCGGCCGCGGACAGTGCGCTGCAGCTCAACCCGGACCACACCGGCAACGGGCAATTGAGCGACTGCACCGAAGGCTCTGCCCAGCTGCAACAGTGCGGGCCGGCCCCCGCAATCACCGGCATCACCGGATGGCTCAACACCCCGGACGGCAAACCGCTCGACGCCGCGTCGGTGCGGGGCAAGGTGGTCCTGATCGACTTCTGGGCCTACTCGTGCATCAACTGCCAACGCGCCATCCCGCACGTCGTCGATTGGTACAACCGGTATCGCGACAGCGGATTCGTGGCGATCGGGGTACACACCCCCGAGTACGCCTTCGAGCATGTTGCGGGCAACGTCGCCAGCGGCGCCGCCGCGTTGCACATCGACTACCCCGTCGCGCTGGACAACGACTACGCCACCTGGAACAGCTTCCAGAACCTCTACTGGCCCGCCGAGTACCTGATCGATGCCAACGGAGTCGTCCGGCACACCAAGTTCGGCGAGGGTGACTACGACGGCACCGACAAGCTGATCCGGCAGTTGCTGACCGACGCCAAACCTGGCGTCCGGCTACCCAGTTCGGTGAACTCGGTCGACACCACACCACAGACCGGCCTCACGCCCGAGACCTACTTGGGGGCCGGCAAGGCCACGAACTACGGCGGCGACGGCGCATACAAGGCCGGCCCTGCCGGCTTCAGCTTCCCCGCCAACCTCGCTGACGACAAGTTCGCGTTGCGCGGGCGCTGGACCCTGGACGACGAAGCGGTGACCGCGGACAGCGACGATGCCGCGATCCGGTTGAACTACACGGCCAAAGACGTGTTCGTCGTCGTCGCCGGTAGCGGCACCATCACCGTGACCCGAGACGGAAAGACGACCGCGACACCGATCAGCGGGCCGCCGACCCTGCATCAGATCGTGGCCGATTCCACCGCGCACCGCGATCAGCTCGACCTGCAGATCGGCAAAGGACTCCAAGTGTTTTCGTTTACCTTCGGCTAGCGCGCCGACGACCACCACGGATTAAGGGCGATAGGCTGGCGAATGATGACGGAACTGACGCACCCGAGCAGCAACCTGGATGCGTTGCTGCGTCGGGTGGCGGCCGGGGACGCCGAGGCCTTCGCGGCCGTCTACGACCTCACCAAGAGCCGGGTGTTCGGCCTGGTGATACGGGTACTACGGGATGCCGGCTATAGCGAAGAGACCACCCAGGAGGTCTACCTCGAGATCTGGCGGACGGCAGCCGAGTACAACCCGGCAAAAGGGTCCGCCCTGTCCTGGATGCTGACCATGGCACACCGGCGGGCCATCGACCGGGTGCGTTCCGAGCAAGCGGGCAGCCGTCGGGAATCCCGTTACGGCGCAGCCAATGTCGACCCGGCCAGTGATGTCGTCGCCGACTCCGCGATCGCAGGCGACGAGCACCGTCGGGTGGCCGAATGCCTGGAGGGGTTGACCGACGCGCAGCGGCAGTGCATCGAGCTGGCCTACTACGGGGGCCTGACGTATACCGAAGTCTCGCAGCGGTTGGCCGCTAATTTGTCGACGATCAAATCGCGCATCCGCGACGCGCTGCGCGGGTTACGCAACTGCCTGGATGTGTCATGACCGAGCCCAACGACTTCGAATTGACCGAGCTGGCCGCTCCGTACGCGCTGCACGCCGTGTCCGACGCCGAGCGCGCCGACATCGACCGCAGGGTCGCGGCCGCGCCGCCCGCGGTGGCGGCGGCCTTCGCCGACGAAGTTCGTGCCGTCCGGGAGACGATGGCGGCGCTGTCGGCGTCGACCACCGCCGAGCCTCCCGCACACCTGCGAGCCAGCGTGCTGGCCCTGGCGAAACCCGACGAGGTCGCCGCTAAGCGGAAAATGCGCTGGCGCACAACGCTTTTGGTGTCCGTCGCGGCGACGATTGTGGCGGGACTGACGGCGTTGGGTGTCCAAGTGCTGTTGCGACCGGCGGCGACGCCGTCGCTGGCCCAACAGGTCATGTCGGCATCGGATGCGCGGAAGGTATCCAGCCCGCTGGGCGGCGGGACGGCCACGGTGACGTTCTCCCACAACCGCAACGCGGGCGTGCTGGTGATGGACAACGTGCCGCCGCCGGCCCAGGGCACCGTCTATCAGATGTGGTTGATCGGCGCTAACGGCCCGACTTCGGCCGGCACCATGGGGCCCGCGGCCGTCACGCCCTCGACGACGGCGACGCTGGCCAACCTCGGAACGTCGACCGCGCTGGCGTTCACCGTCGAACCCGGGAGCGGGTCACCGCAGCCGACGACGAAGATATTGGCCGAGTTACCGCTCAGCTAGTGGACCACCGGCTTCCGCGTCACGATCCTCGTTTGCCCAGCAACACAGTGCCGACCATCGCGACCAGCACGCCGAATACCACCAGCGCGACGCCGGCGGCGAGTGTGAGGTCGAGCCATCCGCGCGCGCTGGCCTCGGCGTCGGCGACCATGACGTCGGCGACGTCACGGACGTTGCCCGTCATGCGCCCCAACGCGTCGTTGACGTAGCGCGCACCGACCTCGATGCCCGCCCATCCCGCCGCACCGACCAGCAGCGCCGAGACGCCGAGGCTGGTCAGCGCCTTGCCGCGCCGCCGCGCGGCCAGCAGGGTCAGCAGCGCGCAGAACCCGCACCACGCCGCCGCACCGATGCTGACCCAGGGACCCCAGGCGGCGACCCGGCTCAGCTGGCCCTGCCGCAACGGCGCAGACATCGACGGCACCGACACCGTAAGCGGAACGGCAAGCGTCGCAGGCACTGGCACGTGGTAGCCGTCGAGCAGCGCCCGGATCGAGCTGTCGTTGAGCATCGGCGCGAGGTCGACCATCCACTGGTTGCCGTCCTGGCCGGACCGCGCATCGGTGAACAGCCAATCGTGGGCCACGCGGTTCGCCTGGGCGAATAACGGCGGAAACGCAGGGCCGGCCGTGAAGGCCGCGGCGGCGGCCTGTACCCGTGTGCCGTCGGCGCCGTAGCGACCCCCATTGTGCGCGGCGATCAGCGCCATCGCCCTGGTGGCAAGTTCGCCCGCCATGGCGGCCTGCAGAGCCGGGTCGGCCGCCGCTTTCTGCGCTATCGCGGTGTAGCCGTCGACGTCCACGACATGGCGCTGCGCCCACTGCGCGGGCACCGCGACGGCCAGCGCCACCGTGGTGGCCAGCCAGAACACCAGCGTCGCTGCAAATCGCACGCCCTAGAACCTACTGTGCGATTCCCCGCAGATAGGCGGCCTGCCCAAGGTGCTGCGCACAGTCGTCGATGATGCTCACCAGCCGGGCACTGGCCGTCACCGGCGGGTCCCAGTTGGTGTCCACGACTCGGGACAGCTCCCCGGCGGTCACGCTGGCGACATACTCCAGGCTGAGCTTGTGCACCGCACGGTAGTAGCCGGACAGCAGGTCGGCCGAAGCCCGCACCTTCGCGACCTGTTCGGGGCCATGGCCGTAGCCGGTGTCGTTGCGCGGCAGGTCCAGCCCGAACCGGTCCACCCAGCCGTCGCGGAACCACACCTGCTCCACCCCGGCCACACCGGCCAGCTGAATATCCTGCACCCGCGCGCTGTGCCAGATCAGCCACGCGATGCTGTTGGCGTCGGGGGTCGGGCGGTAGTCGGATACCTCGTCGGTCAGGTCGTCGGTCAGCTCGTCGACGTGATCGATCAACCGGGTGAACGCGTCGCGAAGCAACTCCTGCGCGGCGGCGTCGGCACTGTCTGACATACGGCCGACCCTACGCGCCGTGTCACACCGCTTCGACGTTGTTGCCGTCGGGATCGCGGACGAAGGCAGCGAAGTAGCCGGGGCGCCGGGAGAACCCGAGCACGCCGAGCACGCCGTCGTAGAACGCCTGGGATTTCGGGTAGTCGGCGCAGCTGATTCCCATGTGGTCGATCAGGGAAAGATCCTGGCACGGACCCGGGCGCGGTCGTAGATTAATTAGATGACCTACGACCTGATCATCCGCAATGGCACGATTGTCGACGGCCAGGGGGGTGAGCCGTACGTCGGGGACGTCGCGGTGAGCGACGGCGTCATCGCCGCGGTCGGCGCCGTGAACGGTGCCACCGCCGAGCGCGAGATCGACGCGGGCGGGCTGTTGGTGACGCCCGGCTTCGTCGACCTGCACACCCACTACGACGGGCAGGCGATCTGGTCGGAACGGCTGACCCCGTCGTCGGCGCACGGGGTGACCACGGTGGTGATGGGCAACTGCGGAGTCGGTTTTGCGCCGTGCCGCCAAGAAGACCATGACGTCCTGGTCGACGTGATGGCCGGCGTCGAGGACATTCCCGGTGTCGTGATGACCGACGGCCTGCCCTGGACGTGGGAAACCTTCCCCGAATACATGGATGCGCTGGACGCCGGCAGACGCGACATCGACGTAGCCGCCTACCTGCCGCACTCCCCGCTGCGGGTCTACGTGATGGGTCAGCGCGGCGCCGACCGCGAGCCGGCGACCGCCGAGGACCTGGCCAAGATGCGGGAGCTCGCCAAGGAGGCGATCGAGATCGGGGCGCTGGGTTTCGCCTCGTCACGGTTGACCATCCACAAGACCGAAAGTGGCTCGCCCATACCGAGTTACGAAGCCGCCCGGGAGGAGATCGAACAGATCGCCAGGGGTGTGGTCGACGCGGGCGGCGGCCTGCTGCAGTTCGTGCCCGACATTCCGGCCGGCGGCTACCAGCACGTGCTGCAGACGGTGTTCGACGTCGCCGAGGATGTCGGGCTACCGGTCACCTTCACGCTCGTCGTCGCCAACGCGGGCGACCCGACGTGGCCGGACGCCATCAACATGATCGAGAAGGCCAACGCCGCGGGCGGCGACATCACCGCGCAGCTGCTGCCGCGCCCGATCGGGTTGATCATCGGGCTGCAGCTGACGGCCAACCCGTTCGTGCTCTATCCCAGCTACCAGGAGATCGCACACCTGCCGCTCGCCGAGCGGGTCGCCGAGATGCGCAAGCCCGAGGTGCGCGCCCGCATCCTCGCCGACAAGCCCGGCCACGGTCACCCGATCCTCTACGTGGCCCAGATGTGGGACTGGATCTTCCCGCTGGACGACAACCCCAACTACGAGCCCAACCCGGCGGACAGCATCGGAGCCCGGGCCCGCGCCAAGGGTGTGGACCCGATGGAGGAGGCCTACGACCGACTGCTCGATGACGAGGGCCGGGCGATGTTGCTGGTGGCGACGAGCAACCTGGAGCGCAACTCGCTGGACACCGTCGGCGAGCTGCTGCACCGCGACGACGTGGTGCTCGGCCTCGGCGACGGCGGGGCGCACTACGGCATGATCTGCGACGCCAGCTACTCGACGTACTTCCTGGCGCACTGGGCGCGCGACCGCAAGTCCGGGCGCTTCACGGTGGGCGAGGCGGTTCGCGAGCTGACCACGGTGCCGGCCCGCATCGCCGGGCTGGGCGACCGCGGCCGTATCGCCGTCGGCTACAAGGCCGACCTCAACGTCATCGACCACGCGGCGCTGCGGCTACACAAGCCGGTGATCAGCTACGACCTGCCCGCCGGCGGCCGTCGCCTGGACCAGACCGCCGACGGCTACGTCGCAACGATCGTGTCCGGCGAGGTGATCGCGGAGAACGGCGTGCCCACCGACGCGCGTCCGGGCAAGCTGATTCGGGGCCGGCAGACCGCCCCCGCACGATAACGCCACGCGGGGTGGGCCGGGGCGGCTAAGTTGGTGCGGTGACTAGCCCGCATTACGCGCGGTTGCCCCCAGAAATCAATTCAGAGCTCCTATTCACCGGTCCTGGGTCGGCGCCGATGATGGCCGCAGCAGCGGCGTGGGACGGGCTTGCCGAAAACCTGGCGTCGTCGGCGTCGTCGTTTGTTGCAGTCACATCGGACCTGGCCAAGGGCGCGTGGCAGGGTCCATCGGCGACCGCCATGATGGCCGTCGCCTCGCAGTACGCGAGCTGGCTCAACGCCGCGGCGGCCCAGGCGGAGGCGACGTCGAATCAGGCGTCGGCCATGGCGGCAGCGTTCGAGACGGCGCAGGCGGCCACGGTCCAGCCCGCGGTGGTGTCGGCCAATCGCGGGCTGCTGAAGGCCTTGGCCTCGACGAACCACCTGGGCCAAAACGCCCCGACGATCATGGACATCGAGTCCGCCTACGAGCAGATGTGGGCTGCGGACGTGGCGGCCATGTCCGATTACCACGCCGACGCGTCCGCGGCCGTGCAACATCTGGACCCGTGGCAGGAGGTCGTACACAACCGCGGCTTCCACTTCGGCCACGGCCACCTGGCGTCGGGGCTTTCCCAAGCGGCGCCGCCGACCGGCAACACCCCGTCGAGCTTCGGCCTGGCCCCCGGAGACGGGATCCTGAACTCGCCGGTCCTGCAGACCGGGGCGGCCAGTCACGCCGCCCCGGACCTCGGCGCACTCACCGCGGGCCAACACGTCACGGGCGGGATGAGTCACGCCAACTTCGGCTCCGGCGGCCTGCTCAACTCCGACGTCCCGGGCACCGGCATGCGCCCGAGCCTCGGGCACCCCGATCTGCTCCACCCGACAAGCCCCTAGCCGGCGCCTATCCTCGACAGCATGCGTGCGAAGAAGAGGGTGGACATCGCGCGGCTCGCCGCGGCACTTCCCGACTACCCGTTCGCGTACCTGATCACCGTCGACGACGACTACCGCGTGCACACCGTGACGGTCGAGCCCGAGCTGGGCGAACTGCCCGACGGCCCCGATGGGCAGCGAGCCGTCATCGACGTCGGGCTGATCGGTGGACGCACCCGCGAAAACCTCAGCCAGCGCAGCGATGTCACCCTGCTGTGGCCGCCGCCCGAGCCGGGCGGCTACTCGCTGATCGTCGACGGCCACGCCGAGGCCACCGACTCCGATGCCGAAACCGCCCGGCTGGCGGTCGTGCCGACCCGGGCGCTGCTGCATCGCGACGTGGACCCGGATTCTTCCGAGGCCGCCAAGGGCTGCCTGCACGACTGCGTGGTGTTCTCGCTGCCCGCCTGAGGCCGTACAGTCTCATCCGTGAGCCGCGTCGCACCGCTCGCTCCGCCGTGGAGCGAGGAAGATGCCACTGGCATCAAAAGCTGGGGCCATCCCGATCGCACCTACGAGCCGCTGCTGTTGGTGCGATGTCTGCAACGTCATCCGGCGCTGGCCTCCCGGCTGCGCAAACTCGGTGAATCCCTTTATGTCGCAGCACTTTTGCCCGGACGCACGCGGACGATCGCGATCCTGCGGATCTGCGCGCTGGTCGGCTGCGAATACGAGTGGGGCGGCCAAGCGGCGTTCTGGGGTCCGATCGCGGGCGTCAGCGACGACGAGTGCGACGCCCTGGTCACCGGCGGCGCCGACGACCCGCGGTGGAGCCCGGCCGAACGCACGCTCATCGGGGCGGTCGACGAGTTGGAGCGCACCGGCTCCTGGTCGGAGGCGACGTGGATAGGACTGGGGAGCTTCCTTAACGACGAGCAGCGGATCGAGTTGCTCACGGCCGTCGGCTGGTATCGCACCATCTGCACGCTGTGCAACGCGCTCGCGCTTCCGGTGGAGGGCTGGATGCGGCCCTGGCCCGCGTCAGCTCGCTGACCGGTCCCTGCCTAAGTCCCTTTTAAGGCCTGGATGCTGATTTGCCAAGAGCGGCAACAGAAACCGTCGTGGCACTAACTGAAGCAGCCGGGTGGACAGCCTGCTCGGCAAGCCGGGGATCACGCTTCCTTTGTCGCCGTCGAGCGCGTCGACGCCGGCGCGTGCCACCTCCCGCGACGGCATCCACAGCGACTTGGGGAACGCGTCGGCGAACTTCCGCTCGTCCATGCCGGCGGACTTCAGGAACTCGGTGCGCACCGGCCCAGGGCTCAGCAGCGCGACGGTGACACCGGTGCCGGCGAGTTCTGCGCGCAATCCCTCGGTGTACGTCCGCACGAACGCCTTGGTCGCGGCGTAGCCGACCTGCCCCGGGAATGGGTAGTAGCCCGCGGTGGATCCGACGTTGAGGATCGCGCCGCGACCGCGCGGCACCATCTGCTGTACCGCGCGCGTCGTCAGGTCGATGACCGCCTCGACGTTGACCCGCACCTGAGCGATCTCGTCGTCGACGGGTGTTTTCGTCACGGACCCGATGGTCCCGATGCCGGCGTTGTTGACCAGGATGTCGACGGTCAGCCCGCGACGGTCGACCTCGTCGAAGAGGCCGCCGCGAGCCGCGGAATCCCCGACGTCGCAGGCGATTACCTCGACGCGGACTCGGCTTGCGAGTTCGTCGGCCAGGTCGCGAAGCCGGTCTTCGCGTCGGGCGACGAGCGTGACGCCGTGTCCCCGATCGGCCAGCTCGCGGGCGATGTCGGCGCCGATGCCCGACGATGCCCCGGTCACGACGGCGGTATTGGTGGGTGCGGGAGTCGGAAGGGCCACGGGTCGAACCTACAAGGCCGGGGCACTGCTTTTCGGCCATTAGGCGACCTCGGAAATAGATATCGCCGGCGATATCGCTTTCGCAGATCGCGTGCCGGCCTCCGCACAGTGGCCGATGTGGCGAGTGTGACAAGACGAAAAAGCCCGGCCCCCAAGGGGACCGGGCTTTTTCGTTGACGTGCTGGAAGGACTCCTTAGAAGTCCATGCCGCCCATGCCACCGGTGGGGTCGCCCACGGGGGCGGACGCCTTCTCCGGCTTGTCGGCGACGACGGCCTCGGTGGTCAGGAACAGCCCCGCGATGGACGCCGCGTTCTGCAGCGCCGAACGGGTCACCTTGACCGGGTCGGCAACGCCGGCCTTGAGCAGGTCCTCGTACTCATTGGTCGCGGCGTTCAGGCCGGTCCCGGCGGGCGAGTTGGCCACCTTCTCGGCGACAACGCCGGGCTCCAGCCCGGAGTTGAAGGCGATCTGCTTCAGCGGAGCCGACAGCGCCACGCGGACGATGTTGGCACCGGTGGCCTCGTCACCGGACAGCTTCAGCTTGTCCAGGGCGGGAGCCGCCTGCAGCAGGGCCACACCACCACCGGCGACGATGCCCTCTTCGACGGCAGCCTTGGCGTTGCGGACCGCGTCCTCGATGCGGTGCTTGCGCTCCTTGAGCTCCACCTCGGTGGCAGCCCCGGCCTTGATCACCGCAACACCGCCGGCCAGCTTGGCCAGGCGCTCCTGCAGCTTCTCGCGGTCGTAGTCGGAGTCGCTGTTCTCGATCTCGGCGCGGATCTGGGCCACCCGGCCGGCGATGGCGTCGGAGTCACCGGCGCCCTCGACGATGGTGGTCTCGTCCTTGGTGATGACCACCTTGCGGGCCTTGCCCAGCAACGAGATGTCGGCGGTCTCGAGCGAGAGGCCGACCTCTTCGCTGACGACCTGACCGCCGGTGAGGATGGCCATGTCCTGCAGCATCGCCTTGCGACGGTCACCGAAGCCGGGGGCCTTGACAGCCACCGACTTGAAGGTGCCGCGGATCTTGTTGACGACCAGGGTGGACAGGGCCTCACCCTCGACGTCTTCGGCGATGATCAGCAGCGGCTTGCCGCCCTGAATGACCTTCTCCAGCAGCGGCAGCAGGTCCTTGACGGTCGACACCTTGGAGCTGACCAGCAGGATGTAGGGGTCCTCCAGGACAGCTTCCTGACGCTCGGCGTCGGTGACGAAGTAGCCCGAGATGTAACCCTTGTCGAACCGCATGCCCTCGGTGAGCTCGAGCTGCAGGCCGAAGGTGTTGGACTCCTCGACGGTGATGACGCCCTCGTTGCCGACCTTGTCCATCGCCTCGGCGATCAGGTCGCCGATCGACTGGTCACCGGCCGAGATGCCGGCGGTGGCAGCGATCTGCTCCTTGGTCTCGACGTCCTTGGCCGACTTCAGCAGGGTCTCGGTGATCTTCTCGACGGCCTTTTCGATGCCGCGCTTGAGAGCCAGCGGGTTGGCGCCGGCCGCGACGTTGCGCAGGCCCTCTTTGACGAGCGCCTGGGCCAGCACCGTGGCCGTCGTCGTGCCGTCACCGGCAACGTCGTCGGTCTTCTTGGCGACTTCCTTGACCAGCTCGGCGCCGATCTTCTCGTAGGGGTCCTCCAGGTCGATCTCCTTGGCGATGGACACACCATCGTTGGTGATCGTGGGAGCGCCCCACTTCTTCTCTAGGACGACGTTGCGACCCTTGGGGCCCAACGTCACCTTTACCGCGTCGGCGAGGGCGTTGAGGCCCCGCTCGAGGCCGCGACGGGCCTCTTCGTCGTACGCAATTGTCTTGGCCATTGCGAAGTGATTCCTCCGGATTGGGGATGACACCAGGTGGCCATATGTGGGCCACCAGGTTACTTACGCTGGCCGGGCGCAGTGCCCGCGACGGACGACCAAGAGCTGGCCTCACCGTCCCGACCTAGCACTCGCCAGTCGCGAGTGCCAACGTCATTCTTAGCACTCGCCTATGCCGAGTGCAAGAAGGCCCCATGCCTACCGCGCCGCGCGTAGACCGTCGACGACGACGTCGGTGACCCGTTCGGCCAACTCCGAGTTGTAAGCCTCCATCGCCTGGCATCCGACCAGAATCGACTTGACTTCGCGCACGCCGATATCGCGCCGGGCGGTGCCCGCCTCCTGCGCCGCCCGCAACAGGTCCCCGAGCATGGCCAGGAAGGCATCCTCGGCGTCGGGCGCCACCGTTTCGATGTCGATGCCGATGCCCGCCAGCGCGTCGACCAGTCCACGGTCGGTGGCCCCCCACTGCAGGACCAGCGAACGCAGATAAGTGAAGAGC
This sequence comes from Mycobacterium numidiamassiliense, assembly GCF_900157365.1. GTDB lineage: Bacteria > Actinomycetota > Actinomycetes > Mycobacteriales > Mycobacteriaceae > Mycobacterium > Mycobacterium numidiamassiliense. Next base: position 1,147,367 of record NZ_FUEZ01000003.1, read on the forward strand.
GCCTCCCCCGGAGGTCCGGATTTCAGCAGCGCATAGCCATCGCCGACCAGGTTTTCCATCCGGTCCTCGATAACAGCGGCAAACAAAGCTTCCTTTGTCGGGAAGTGCCGGTACACGGTGCCGGCCCCGACACCGGCGCGCCGGGCGATCTCGTCGATCGGCACCGCGAGGCCCTCGGCCGCGAAGGTCTCGTAGGCAACGTCCAGGACCCGCGCGCGGTTACGCGCCGCGTCGGCGCGCAGCGGCCGTGCGGGTTGCGCCATCTCATTCACCTCGGGTTGACAAAGCGGGGCGTACGTTCCGTATAGTTGCAATCAACCGGAGCGCTCGCCCCGTTTACTCTATAAGCTGAGGAGCTATTCCATGGCCCTTTCGAAGGCCAACTGGACCACCGCGGACATTCCCGACCAGTCCGGCCGAGTCGCCGTCGTCACCGGCGCCAACACCGGCCTCGGCTACGAGACCGCGCTGGCGCTCGCCGGGCATGGCGCGCATGTGGTGCTCGCGGTGCGCAACCTCGACAAGGGCAAGGACGCCGCCTCCCGTATCGCTGCGACCAGCGCCAACGCCGACGTCAAGCTGCAGGAGCTCGACCTGACGTCGCTGGAGTCCATTCGCGCCGCGGCCGCCCAGCTGCGGACGGACTACGACCGGATCGACCTGCTGATCAACAACGCCGGGGTGATGTGGACGCCGAAGTCGACCACCAAGGACGGGTTCGAGCTGCAGTTCGGCACCAACCACCTGGGCCACTTCGCCTTCACCGGCCTGCTGCTGGACCGGCTGCTGCCGGTCGCCGGCTCGCGCGTCGTCACGGTCAGCAGCATCGGCCACCGGATCCTGGCCGACATTCACTTCGACGATCTGCAGTGGGAGCGCCGCTACAACAGGGTCGCGGCCTACGGGCAGTCCAAACTGGCCAACCTGCTGTTCACGTACGAACTGCAGCGACGGCTGGCACCGCACGGGACGACGATCGCCGCGGCCGCCCACCCGGGCGGCTCGAGCACCGAGCTGGCCCGCCACCTGCCGAGGTGGCTGATGCCGGTCTACTCGGCGGCCGAACCGCTCGTCGCCCAGGACGCGGCCACCGGCGCGCTGCCGCAACTGCGCGCCGCGACCGATCCGGCCGTGCTCGGCGGGCAGTACTTCGGGCCGGACGGGCCCGCCGAAACGCGGGGCCACCCAAGGATTGTGGCGTCCAGCCCTAAGTCGCACGATGTCGAACGGCAACGCCGGCTGTGGGCGGTCTCCGAGGAACTCACCGGGGTGGTGTATCCGGTCGACTGACCGGCTGGCCTACGCCGTCAGATCGCCGCTGATGTAGCGCTGCAGGTTGGGGGCGATCGCCGCGATCGCCTCCTCGACCGACATCGATGCGAGTGGCTTAGTCGCTCAGCACGTAATCGCCGGGCACCATGCTGCGGGTGCGCTCGAAGAAAAGCTTTCCGCTGTAGGGCAATTGGGTGACGACCTTGCCGCTGGGATGACGGAAGTAGTTGGTGCACGCCAGCCAGACCTTGCCCACCATCGCCGCCTGGACCTCGTCGTTGTAGCGGCGCTGCGCATCGGCCGTCACCTCGACGGCGCGGGCTCCGCCGCCTTCCATCACGTCGAGGATGTGGCGAATGAAGGTCGTCTGCGCCTCGTGGATGTAGATGATCGAATTGACCCCGTTGGTGTTAGGGCCATACAGCATAAAGAAATTCGGGTATCCGGCCACCATCGTCCCGAAGTAGGCTTCGGCGCCGTCGCTCCAGTCGTCGCGAAGATGGCGGCCGCCGCTTCCGTACACGTCGATGCTGGCCAGGTAGTCCGAAGCCTTGAACCCGGTGCCGTAGATGATGGTGTCGACGCGGTGCTCGGTCCCGTCGGCCGTGCGCACCCCGTATTCGGTCAACTCGGCGATGGCGGTGGTTTCCAAGCTGACGTTGGGCAGCGCGAAGGTGGGGTACCACTCGCGCGACATCAGCGGCCGCTTACACCCGGCCGGATAGTCCGGCGTCAGCTTGGCACGCAGATCGGGGTCGGCCACTTTGCGGTGCAGGTAGCTGCGGGCAAGCTCGGTCGCTTCGCGGGTCTGCGTGGCGTCGACGTCGAAACTGGATGTCTCGTACGCATCGAAGACCTCGTCGCGCAGCTTTTGTGCCGCCGCGGGATTCCGTTCGAACTCTTCGTGCTGCTCCGGGGTGAACGGGAAATCGAACCGGGGCGCTATCCAGATCGGCGTGCGCTGAAAGACGGTGAGGTGCGCGGTTTCTCGCGCGATGGCGGGAACATATTGGATCGCGCTGGCCCCGGTGCCGATGGATGCAACCCGCTCCCCCGCCGTGGACTTTCGGTGATCCCAACGCGCCGAATGAAATCGGCGGCCCCGAAACCGCTGCGCCCCAGGGATATCGGGGATGCTGGGCACATCGAGCATCCCGACGGCGCTGACCACGGCGTCGAATTCGTGCTCATCACCGTCGTCGGTGACGAGCGTCCAGCGCCGCCGGGTGTCCGACCAGCGCACCGTGCTGATCGCGGTGTGCGGCCGCAGGTGCGCCGCCAGGCCGTACTGCTCGGCCACCTTCTCCAGGTAGGCGAGTATCTCGGGCTGGTTGGCGTAGGTCTTGCTCCACCGCGGGTTGAGCGCGAACGAGTACGAGTACAGATGCGACGGGACGTCGCACGCCGCACCCGGAAATGTGTTGTGCCGCCACGTCCCACCAAATCCATCGGCGCGGTCGAAGATGGTGAAGTCGTAGCCGCCCTGGGCGAGCTGGATGCCCATCGCGATGCCGCCGGCGCCCGCGCCAATGACCCCGACGGAGATTTTTGCGGGCATCATGCCCCGAATTGCGCGAAATACGGCCGCTCGGTCCGGCTCTTTTCCACCAGGATGAACACCACACCCCACGGATCGACGAACCATGTGGTGCGCACCCGCGCGACGTCGGCGATTCCGCTGACCAGGAAGCGGACACCCTTGCTCTCCAGTTCGGCCCGGGTGGCGTCGAGGTCCTCACAGATCAGTGCGACATGCGACAGGCCGTGGTCGGTCAGCGCCGCACGTGCCCGCGCATCGGTCCCGTCGATGTTGAGGTATTCGATCACCTCCAGCACCCGGTCGCTGCCGTCCGCGAAGCCGACGATGGCCGCCTTCATGGTCGGGTCGGACACCAGTTCACCCATGTCGTCGCGAATGGCATTACCGGCCATGACATACGGCGGCGAGAGCACATGCAGGCCCAATACGTCGCGATAGAACGCGACCGCGGCTTCACAATCCGGGACACACACCCCGGTGTGGGCCAACCCGGTAATCACGTTCTCGACTGTACGTCCGGGCGGCGAAGATCGGGAGGCCCATACGTTGCGCGCCGTGGCTGAAACCGACGTACACCACACATGGTCGGCGGCCGATGTGTCGGACCACGTCCGCTTCGGAATATGACGGGCCGATAATGGCCGGGTGCGCTCAGTCGATGAACATCAGCGCGTTGTAGCCGAAATGATCCGGCCCCGCGCGCCGGTCACCCTCACGCTGCCCGAGGCCCACGGGCTGGTCCTGGCCGACGACGTGGTCGCCCAGCTGGCACTGCCCGTCTTCGACAATTCGGCGATGGACGGCTACGCGGTGCGCGCCGAGGACATAGCGCAGGCCACCGGCGATCACCCGGTGATTTTGCCGGTGGCCGAGGACATTCCGGCCGGGCGCACCGACACGTTGACGCTGCGGCCAGGCACGGCGCACCGCATCATGACGGGCGCACCGGTACCGGCCGGTGCGACGACCATCGTGCCGGTCGAGAACACCGACGGCGGTGTGGAGTCGGTGGCGATCCGGCAGAGCTCGCCGCCCGGCAAGCACATCCGGTTGGCCGGCGAGGACGTGGCGGTGGGCACGACGGTTCTGCGCGCCGGCCAGGTCGTGACACCGGCGATGCTCGGGCTGGCCGCGGCGCTGGGGCTGGCCGGGCTGCGGGTGATCCCACACCAGCGGGTGCTGGTGATCTCGACCGGGTCGGAGCTGGTGACACCGGGCACCCCGCTGCAGCCGGGCCAGATCTACGAGTCCAACTCGGTCATGCTGGCCGGGGCCGTCCGCGACGCGGGCGCCGACATCGTCGCCGTCACGACCGCCGAGGACGACGTCGCGCAATTCAGCGCCATCCTCGACCGGCACGCCGCCGGCTGCGATGTGATCATCACCAGCGGCGGAGTCAGCGCCGGCGCCTACGAGGTCGTCAAGGACGCGTTCGGCCGGTCCGGCGACCAGGGTGTGGAGTTCGTCAAAGTTGCGATGCAGCCGGGCATGCCGCAGGGCATCGGCCGGGTGGCCGGCGCGACAATCGTCACCCTGCCCGGTAACCCGGTGAGCGCGCTGGTGTCGTTCGAGGTGTTCCTGCGTCCCGCGCTGCGCCGGGCCATGGGCTTGCCGGATCCGGATCGCCCGCGGCGGCCCGCGGTGCTCACCGAGTCGCTGACCTCACCGCGGGGCAAACGCCAATTCCGCCGCGCCGTGCTCGATGCCGACACGGGCAGCGTCGTCAGCTACGGTCCCCCAGCTTCACACCATCTGCGTTGGCTCGCTTCGGCAAACGCGCTGCTGGACGTGCCAGAAGACGTCGTGGAGGTGGCCGCGGGCACCGAGCTGCGGGTCTGGGATCTCAGCTGAGCCCACATTCTTCGTAAGATGACCGAGTGGCACGACGCCCCCGCCCGGATGACGCGCAGCACATGCTCGAATTGGTGCGCTCGACCGTTCCGCCCGTTCACTACGCCGGCGTGCCGTTCATCGCCGGCGGCCTTGCTGTCGCCGCGCTCGGACGCCACCACCGGTGGCTGCGCCGGACGGGTCTGCTGGCCGCGACCGCCTGCGCGGCGTTCTTCCGTCACCCCGCGCGGGTGCCCCCCACCCGGCCCGGCGCCGTCGTCGCGCCCGCCGACGGCGTGGTCTGCGTGATCGACTCGGCGGCCCCGCCCGCGGAACTGGGCATGGGCGACACACCCCTGCCGCGGATCAGCATCTTCCTGTCGATCTTCGACGCCCACGTGCAGCGCGCCCCGGTCAGCGGCGAAGTCATTGCCGTCGAACACCGGCCGGGACGGTTCGGCTCCGCCGATCTGGCCGCCGCGAGCACCGACAACGAACGGACCAGCATGCGGATCCGCACGCCCGACGGCGCCGAGGTGGTCGCCGTGCAGATCGCCGGGCTGGTGGCGCGCCGCATCGTCAACGACGCCCACGTCGGGGACAAGCTGTCGATCGGCGACACCTACGGCCTGATCCGGTTCGGCTCGCGCCTGGACACCTACCTGCCGCCGGGCTCCGAGCCCGTGGTCAGGCTGGGCCAGCGCGCGGTGGGCGGCGAGACCGTGTTGGCCGAGCTGCCATGACCAACAGGCTGCGGAGCAGGCGACCGGTGAACCTGCAGATCCTGCCCAGCGCCATGACGGTGCTGTCCATCTGCGCCGGGCTGACGTCGATCAAATTCGCCCTCGAGCATCAGCCCAAGGCCGCCATGGCACTGATCGCCGCGGCGGCGATCCTGGACGGCCTGGACGGCCGGGTGGCCCGGATGCTCGATGCCCAGTCGGCGATGGGCGCGGAGATCGACTCGCTGGCCGACGCGGTGAATTTCGGCGTGACGCCCGCGATCGTCGTCTACGTGACGCTGCTGTCGGCGTCGCCGGCCGGGTGGATCGTGGTGCTGCTCTACGCGGTGTGCGTGGTCTTGCGGCTGGCACGGTTCAACGCCCTGCAGGACGACGGAAGCCAGCCCGCCTACGCGCGTGAATTCTTCGTCGGGATGCCCGCGCCGGCCGGCGCCGTCTCCATGATCGGTCTCATCGGGCTCAAATTGCAGTTCCCCCAAGGGGGCTGGTGGACGTCGACGGTGTTCCTCTGCCTCTGGATCACCGGAACGTCGATGCTGATGATCAGCAAGATCCCGATGCGCAAGATGCACGCCGCCGCAGTGCCGCCCAACTGGGCGGCCCCGCTGCTGGCCGTGCTGGCGATCTGCGCGGCGGCGGCGGTGCTGGCGCCCTACGTCTTGATCTGGGTGATCATCGTCGCCTACCTGTGCCACGTTCCGTTCGCGATCCGTAATCAGCGTTGGCTGGCCGCGCACCCCGAGGTCTGGGACGAGAAACCCGAGCAACGACGCGCCGTGCGGCGCGCGGGCCGACGGACGGGACCCGGTCGCCGGCCGATGCCGCGGCTGGGGCGCCGACCGGGCGGCCGCTCGGCGGCCCGACTGGGCCTACGCAAGCCGGGCGGGCGACTGCCGTGACCCGCGCGGGCCGGGATGGAGCCGGACAGCTCACCCTGACCGCAAGGCTGAACACCTCGGCCGTCGACTCCCGCCGCGGCGTCGTCCGGCTACACCCGAATGCCGTTGCGGCTCTTGGTATCCGCGAGTGGGATGCGGTGTCGCTGACCGGGTCTCGGACCACGGCGGCGGTGGCCGCCCTCGCCGACCAAGACTCCCCGGTCAGCACGGTGCTGCTTGACGACGTCACGCTGTCCAACGCCGGGCTGCGCGAGGGCAGCGCGGTGATCGTCAGCGCGGTCACCGTGTACGGAGCGCGGTCGGTGACGCTGAGCGGCTCGTCGCTGGCCAGCCAGTCGATTGCCGCGATCACCCTGCGACAGGCCTTGCTCGGCAAGGTGATGACGGTCGGCGACGCGGTGTCGCTGCTGCCCCGCGATCTGGGGCCGGGCACCTCGACATCGGCCGCCACCCGGGCACTGGCAACGTCGGTCGGGATCAGCTGGACGTCGGAGCTGCTGACCGTGACCGGCGTCGATCCCGACGGACACGTCAGCGTGCAGCCGAACTCCCAAGTCAGTTGGGGCGCCGGGGTTCCCGTCGGCGTCTTGGCCGAGCGGGAACGGGTAGGCATCGCGAGGCCGGCGATCGCCGTCGACGAGCTCAAGGGCTCGCAAGCTCAGGCGGCCAAGCTCACCGAGTGGCTCAAGCTCGCCCTCGACGAGCCGCACCTGCTGAAAACCCTTGGGGCCGGGACGAATCTGGGCGTGGTGGTGTCGGGGCCGGCCGGGGTGGGCAAGACGACGATGGTCCGCGCGGTGTGCGCCGGCCGCAGGCTGGTCGAGCTGGACGGCCCCGAGATCGGCGCACTGGCCGCCGAAGACCGGCTCAAGGCCGTGGCCGCGGCGATCACGGCGGTTCGCGACGGCGGCGGCGTACTGCTGATCACCGATGGCGATGCGCTGCTGCCCGCCACTGCGGAGCCGGTGGCCTCGCTGATCCTCGCCGAGCTGCGCTCCGCGGTGGCCACCGACGGCGTCGCCCTGATCGCGACGTCCGCGCACCCGGATCAGCTCGACGCGCGGTTGCGCGCCCCCGAGCTGTGCGACCGGGAACTGGGCCTGCCGCTGCCCGACGGCGCCACCCGGAAGGCACTCCTGGAGACGCTGCTGAAATCGGCGCCCACCGAACAACTCGAACTCGACCAAATAGCCAGCCGCACTCCGGGTTTCGTAGCCGCCGATCTGGCCGCACTGGTTCGCGAAGCCGCCCTGCGGGCAGCGTCTCGCGCCAGCGCCGACGGTCAGCCACCGAAACTCAACCAGGGCGACCTCGTCGGCGCGCTGACCGTCATCCGGCCGCTGTCCCGTTCGGCCAGCGAGGAATTGACCGTCGGAAACGTCACGCTCGACGATGTCGGCGACATGATCGAGGCCAAACAGGCGCTGACCGAAGCGGTGCTGTGGCCGCTGCAGCATCCCGACACTTTCGCCCGGTTGGGCGTCGATCCCCCGCGCGGGGTGCTGCTGTACGGGCCGCCCGGCTGCGGCAAGACCTTTGTGGTCCGCGCGCTGGCCAGCACCGGCCAGCTGAGTGTGCACGCCGTCAAAGGCTCTGAGCTGATGGACAAATGGGTCGGTGCCTCAGAGAAAGCGGTGCGTGAATTGTTCCGGCGCGCCAGGGATTCCGCGCCGTCGCTGGTGTTCCTCGACGAGGTTGACGCACTGGCGCCGCGGCGCGGGCAGAGCTTCGATTCGGGCGTGACCGATCGGGTGGTGGCCGCACTGCTCACCGAACTCGACGGCATCGACCCGCTGCGCGACGTCGTGGTGCTGGGCGCTACCAACCGGCCCGATCTGATCGACCCGGCGCTGCTGCGCCCGGGCCGGCTGGAACGGTTGGTGTTCGTCGAACCGCCCGATGCCCCGGCTCGCCGCGAAATCCTGCGTACTGCAGGAAAATCCGTTCCGTTGAGCGCCGACGTCGACCTGGACACTGTGGCCGCCGAACTGGATGGTTATAGCGCCGCCGACTGCGTGGCGCTGCTGCGGGAGGCCGCGCTGACCGCGATGCGGCGCTCCATCGATGCCGCCGAAGTGACCGCGGCCGATCTCGAGGCGGCCCGCAAAACCGTTCGGCCCTCGCTGGATCCCCTGCAGGTCGACTCGCTACGCGCTTTCGGGAAAGCTCTCTAGCATCGCACGCACCGACATCGCGACATCGGCCTCCAGCTCGGCGATCGCGCGAGCGACGGCGTCAACCGGGCCCTGGTCGGCCACCTGCATCGGGTCGTGGCGCCGCGGCTGACGCGGCGCAGCGACCGTCGTGGTCCACACGCGCACCACAGCGCAATCCCAGTCCGCGCGTAACCCCATCGCATACATCTTCCCGAAGGGGTTGTCGGTTCTCTGCGCTCCGGCACCCCAGAGGAGGAATCTGATGAACGATGGCGACGCCTGCATCGTGAGACCGGTATGACGGCGATACAGACCGCCCCGGGGATCGTTCTCACCCCTCCCGCACGCCGGGCGGCCCCGCTGCTGAAACTGCTCGATGCCGCGCCGACGAGCCGGGTCATGCTGGTGGCCACCATGGTGTCGATGGTCGCCTTTCTCGACGTCACCGTCGTCAACCTGGCGCTGCCCGCCACGGCGCGCGACCTCGGGGGCGGCCTTTGCCTACAGCAATGGGTGGTCGACGGCTATCTGCTCGCGCAGGCGGCCATGATCCTGCCGGGCGGTTCCCTCTCCGACCTCTTCGGACGGATTCCCGTCATCCGGTTCGGGCTGGTGGCCTTCGGGAGTGGCTCGGTGCTGGCGGCCACCGCGCCCTCGCCGGTCATGCTGATTGCCGGGCGCGTCACCCAGGGTCTGGGCGCGGCGTTTCTGGTCCCCGGCTCCCTCGCGCTGATCAATTCGACGTTCGATCGCGCGGATCGGCCCGCGGCCATCGGGACCTGGACCGCCTGGACCGGAACCGCGTTCGCGCTCGGTCCGCTGCTCGGCGGGCTGGCGGTGGACTTTCTGAGCTGGCGATGGATCTATGCCCTGTCGGCGGTCCCAATGGTCATCGGTTTCGCGTTGACGTTTTGGCTGCGCCCAGTGGCCCGGCCGGCCCACCGGGTCCGTCTCGACGTGGCCGGTGCTGCCCTGTCGGCCGCCGGGCTGGCCGGCACCGTGTATGCGCTCATCGAATCGAAGGACCATGGCTGGGCCGACCCCCGCGTCGCCACGTCGCTGGCCATCGGGATCGGCATGCTGCTGGCGTTCGTGGCGTGGCAGCGCCGCGCCACTCACCCGTTGGTGCCGCTCAGCTTGTTCTCGATCCGCAACTTCGCGGGCGCCAACATGACCACCGCGTTCGTCTACGGCGCCGGCGCCATGGGCGCCCTTGCGATCACCCTGTACACCCAAGAGGTCGCCGGTTATTGCGCGACGGTCGCGGGTCTGGCCACCCTGCCAACGCCGGTGATGTCGTTCCTGTTGGCCAAGCGCATCGGCGGCCTGGCCGCGCGGATCGGGCCCCGGGTCTTCCTGACGACAGGCCCCCTGCTGGCCGGGTTGGGTCTGCTGCTCATCCGCCCGGGTCACGGGTTCAATATCGTCACCCATCTGCTGCCCGGGACGGCCGTGTTGGCAATTGGTTTGGCGCTCACCATGACGCCGCTGGCCGCAGCCAATCTGGCATCCGTCGAGCCGGAGCGCAGCGGAGTCGCGGCGGCCATGCAGAACGCGGTGGGCAGGACGTCGGCGCTGAGCTCGGTGGCCTGCGTCGGACTGATCGCCAACGGCATGCTCACCGATACCAGTTTCGCGCGGCTGCTCCAGGTCGCCGCGGCGCTGTACTTCGTCGGAGCGTTGGTCAGCGGCATCTCGCTGGCCAAGCCCAGTGCCGTGGTCGTGCCCGCGCCCGCGTAACCCAGTGCAGTCGACTGCACTCTTGCCCCGCAGCTGTAGGCAGGCGCTATGGTGCCCTGATGTCGCCCCCCGCCTTTGTCCGCCCGCGCCGGCAGCTCGCACGGGCATGACAGAACGCCGCAGCGCCTGGGAGATCGCCGAGGGAATCGACCTGTCCGGCAAGGTGTGTGTGATCACCGGCGCCTCGTCCGGGCTGGGCCGCGAGTCCGCACGCGCCCTGGCCGGCGCAGGCGCGCATGTGGTGCTCGCGGCCCGCAATCCCGATGCCTTGGCCGAAGCCGCCGACTGGATCGCGGCCGAGGTGCCCGGCGCGCGGACCTCGACGGTGCCACTCGACCTCACCTCGCTGGCCAGCGTGCGTGCGGCGACCGCGGCGATCGGTGACATCGCGCCGGCGGTCCACGTCTTGATGAACAACGCCGGAGTCATGTTCACCCCTTTCGGCCGGACCTGTGACGGGTTCGAGATCCAAATCGGCACAAATCATTTCGGCCATTTCGAGCTGACCAGGCTATTGACCCCGCAGTTGATCGCCGCGCGGGGCGCCCGGCTGGTCATCCTGTCCTCGGGCGGTCACGCCATCGGCGATGTCGACTTCGCCGATCCCAATTGGCAACGCCGCGACTACGACAAGTTCGCCGCATACGGGGCGTCGAAGACGGCGAACATCCTGCACGCCAAAGAAGCCGACCGGCGCCTGCGTGGCGAGGGCGTCCGCGCCTTCGCCGTGCACCCCGGCACCGTGGCCACGTCGCTGGCGCGCTACATGTCCCGGGACGATTTCTCCCGCCTGCGCAAACTCGTCGCCGCCAACAGCGCCACCCGCGGCGAAGAAGGCGACGGCCACCTCGACTTCGTCATGCCCGAACATGGTGCGGCCACACAGGTGTGGGCGGCGGTCAGCCCCGAGCTGGACGGCCGGGGTGGGCTGTACCTCGAAGACTGCGGGATAAGCGACACCGCCGCGCCGCATGCGTGCGACGAGCAACGCGCGGCGGACTTCTGGACCCTCTCCGAACAGTTGTGCGCGCAATAGGCTACAGACGTGAACAGGGTCGAACGGCACAAGCTCGAGATTGAATCTGGGCGTGGCGCTCGCCGAGTTGCTCACGGTTCCGGCAAAGCGCTCCACTCGCTCGACAGCCGGGAGCTGAACTGCGGGGGCCGCTTGTCCACGAAGGCGGCCACACCTTCACGCGCATCGGCAGTGCCCATCACCCGGTGGTGCAGCAGCGTCTCCAGCGTTGCGACCTGTCGCGGGGTGTAGCCGTGAATTGCGCTGTCCCACAACAGCCGCTTGCATAATGCCGCCGACATCGGCGCCACATTGACCGCGATGTCGCGAGCCATGTCGAGCGCATGACCGAGCACTTGCTCGGCGGGCAACGCCCGATTCGCGATACCCAGCTCGGCGGCCTGCGCCCCGGTGAACGTGCGCCCGGTCAGCAGCACCTCGGCGGCCACCCCGAGGCTGGTCAGCTGCGTCAGTGTCCAGTGCGCCATGCAGTCGGGAATCACTCCCCGACGCACTTGTACCACACCATATTTCGCGTCCTCGGCGACAATGCGAATGTCGGTCTGCAGCGCGATGGTCAGGCCGATTCCCACGGCGTGACCGTTGAGGGCGGCGATCACCGGTTTGCGCAATTCGAAGGCCGCGGGGTCGATCGGCGACGCGGAGAACGCGCTGTTCTCGTCCGGAGCGTCGAAAGGCGTTGCGCCGCTGGAGAAATCTGCACCCGCGCAAAAGGCCCGGCCCGCCCCGGTCAGCACGACGGCGCGGACGTCGTCGTCCTCGTCGCAGTCGCGGTAGGCCTGGCTCAGCAGCGTGCCCATCTTGGCGGTGTAGGCGTTGAGGTGCTCGGGCCGGTTGAGCGTGAGCAGCGCGACGCCCCCGTCGACCTCGACGAGGACGTCGGCGCTCATCGCAGGGCCGGGGCGCGGTGCAACGCGCTGATCAGATCGGCGACGTCGGCGCTGCGCGGGGTGTAGCCGGGGAAATAACAGCACACCTCGCCGGCGCGATCGCCGAACCGCGCGGCGATCTGCTGCGCGCATTCCTCGGGAGTCCCCATAATGCCGATGCGGGCCACCATGGGTTCGGTGATCAGGGCGCGCATTTCGGCGAAGCGAGCCTGTTTGGACAGCGCGTTGAGCTCGGGCTGGATGTCAGCCCACCCCTCGACCTCGAGGACGGGCAGGTAGGCGGGGGTCGAGCCGTAGAACCCGATCAGGGAGGCGACCCCGTTGACCGCGGCCGCCAAATCGGCGTCGTCGCGCCCGACGGCGACCATGGCCTGCGCGATGATCTGAAATTCGCCGGCCGTCCGCTGCGAGCGGCGCAGGCCCTCGTCGATCGCCGGCAGTGTGCGCTCGGCGAAGTGGCCGGCGCTGTTGAACGGCATGACCAGCAGGCCGTCGGCGACTTCTGCGGCGGTGCGCGTCATGATCGGCCCGAGTGCGCCCATCAACACCGGCGGCGGCCCGAACGGGTTGGGTCCGGGATTGAAATTGGGCGCCATCAGGGTGTGCGTGAAGAATTCACCGCGAAAGTCGAGGCGGGACTGGCCTTCCCAGGCCGCGAAGATCGCTTTGATCGCGCCGATGGTCTCGGCCATCCGCGCCGCCGGCCGTTCCCACTTACTGCCGTAACGCTTTTCGATGTGAACCCTGATCTGCGAACCGAGCCCAAGCCGGAACCGGCCGCCGCTGTAGACCTGCAAGTCGTAGGCGGCGTGGGCCAGATGCAGCGGGCTGCGCGGCGCGGCGATCGCCACGTTCGTCATCAAGTCCAAGTCGCTGTCGTCGGCTGCGATGAGCAACGGAAAGAAGACGTCATGCTGGCCCTCGAAGGTAAACAACCCGTCGGCACCCGTCGCGGCGATCTCGGCGGCGCTGGCTCGCGCGCCGTTCGGCGATCCGTCGATCTGCAGATGTACTTTCACTTATTCGTCCGGTCCTCTACTCGACAGCTGGAACTCCACCATCTCGGCGAGTGCGACGACCGCCTCGTCGAGCGCGGCTAGTCGATCGGCCGACGACGGCGCCTGCAGCACGCTGTACCGGTCGGCCGCGCCGAGCGGGATGCGAGATGCCAACGCGTACAAGCGCTCCCCGATATCGGCGGCGCGGGTTTCGCCGTAGCCCAGCAGCACCTCCCGGTCCGGCAGCGCGGCGCCGCGCGCTTCCGCGATCCGTCCGAACAAGCCGATCACCTTGTCTTCGACGCCGCGCAACTGGCTGGGCGTCACCGGGTCGCCGGGCTCGTCGGGCCAGAGCTGCACGGCAGCACGGGGGTAGGGATCGTCGGGCAGCCACTCGCACACCCGAATTCGCTCCCCGGTCCGGCAGCTCAGTTCATACCGATCAGCGCCCAGGTCGACGTACACGGTGATCGTGCACAGCACGCCGACGTCACAGCGCCCATCGCCGCCGCCGACCTCGCGGCCGCGGGAGATCAGTACCACGCCGAAGGGCTCGCCGCTGCCGACGCAGTGTTGCACCAGTGCGACATAACGTGGCTCGAAAATCCGCAAGGGCAGATCCTGGTTCGGCAGCAGGGCCACCTCGAGCGGAAACATCGCCAATTCCATCAGATGTCCAGTTCAGCCACGAGCGCATCGACGACCGCACGCAGATCGCCGTCGTGCTCTTCGGCCACCCGCCGCTGCCGCTGATACGACGCGCCCTCTCGGCAGATGTCGGCCACGGCGGCCAATTCGTCCGCACAGCGCAACGACTTGGCGACCGGCTCAAGCCGGTTGAGCACCTCGATGAGATCGTCGGTGACCAGCCGCTCGTTGCTGTCGGCGTCCTGGATGATCACCGCGTCCAGGCCGTAACGCGCCGCGCGCCACTTGTTCTCCTGGTTGTGCCAGGGCGGCATGGTCGGCAGCGTCTCGTCGGCCTCCAGCCGGCGGTCCAGGTCGACGACCAGGCAATGCGTCAGCGCGACCAGCGCGCCGAGCTCACGCGGCCGGGACACCCCGTCGCAGATCCGCACCTCGAGGGTGCCCAGGTGCGGCGAAGGCCTGATGTCCCAACGGACTTCGTCGACATGGTCGATGATTCCGGTCTTCTTCTGGTCATAGACGAAGCCTTCGAACTCCGACCAGGTCTGGAACTGGAACGGCAGCCCGGCGGTGGGCAACTGCTGGAACATCATGGCCCGGTTACTGGCGTATCCGGTGTCCACACCGGTCCACCAAGGCGACGACGCCGAGAGCGCCAACAGGTGCGGGTAGTACTTCAGCAGCGACGTCATGATCGGCATGACCTTGTGCGCCGACGAGATCCCCACGTGCACATGCACACCCCAGATCAGCATCTGCCTGCCCCACCACTGGGTGCGCTTGATCAGCTCGGCATAGCGGGGCGCGTCGGTGAGCTTCTGGGTCGACCACTGCGCGAACGGGTGAGCCCCGGCGCAGAACAACTCCATGCCGCGGTCGCGGACGATGCGCCGGGCAGGGCCAAGGGTCTGGCGCAGGTCGTCCATCGCCTGTCCCGCGTTGTCGCAGATGCCGCTCACCACCTCGACGGTGTTGCGCAGCAATTCCTTGTGCACACGCGGGTTTTCGCCGATCTCGGCGATCACCGCGGTGGCTTCGTTGCTCAGGTCGCGGGTCTGCGCGTCGACGAGCGCGAACTCCCACTCCACACCGAGGGTTGGGCGCGGCGAGCGGGCGAAACCGATGTGGGCTTCGCCTCTTTCAGGGCCTCGTTTGCGGGCCGTACTAGCCGGCTCCGATGACACCGCACGCCACCCGCTTGCCGGCGTCACCGGTGCTCATCGTCATCGCGTCCGGACCGGGCGTGCCGTTGGACTGGTTGTAGCGGTCCGAAGGGATGTTGGCGAAGTTGTCGGCACCGGCGTGGATGACGACGGCGGTCTTCTGACCCGTCATCAGGTCGTCCAGGGTGAAGGCGTCGGTGGTGGTGACCAACATCCCGACCCCGTCGCGGCGAACTTCGAGCGAGGTCAGGTCGCCGCTGGCCGGCTCGGCGTTATGCCCGGGAGATTGGAAATGCCCACCGGCGGACAAGAAGTCGCCGGGCGCGCCGCCGTCGGGTCCGACCGAGTTGGCCTCGCACTTGCCCACCTTGTGGATGTGCACTCCGTGGAAGCCGGGCGCGAGCGCACCGACGCCGGTCGTCGCAATGGTGACCGTGGCGAAGCCGTTGCTGAAGTCGAACTTCGCGGTGGCCACCTGGGTGCCGTCGGGGGTGCGCAGATGGGTGGTCACGCTCTGCTGCGGTGCAGGCTGCGCGCCCTCGGTTCCCTCCGCGCCGGAAGCGCCGGCGGGCGCGGGTGATCCGGTCCAGACCGCGGGCGTGGTACCCGGGGTGGTCGCCGCGTGCTGGGGCGACGAGCAGGCGCTCACCAGCGCGACGCTCGCGGCTAAAAACGACAGGGACAGTGCGGACGTGGTGGCGGCAACGGCATTGCGATGACCGGCAGGCGTAGGCATAGCGAGAGCCTAACCCGGCCCACGACCTGGAGTCAGCCGGTCACCACGACGATGACGCCGCCCGGCTGATTGGTGAGCGCTGGGGTGCGCGGCAGGACGGGCGCTCCCAGGTTCTTGCCCACCGCGTCGGCGGTGGCGTGCTCGTCGTCGGCGTCGGTGAAGTACACGGTGGTGACTGTCACGTCGGGCAACGTCAGGTTCCCCACATCGACGACCTTGAAGCCGGCGGACTTGAGTTGGTCGGCCGCGTGCCCGGCGATCCCCTCCTTGCCGGAGATGTTGAACACGTGCACGTCGGAGTCCGTGGAAGCGGGCTTGGCACTCGTGGAGGTCGACGACGCCTGGCTGGTGGCGCTGGTCGCACTGGAGACCGGCGACGCCGTGTCGTCATCGGAGTTCCCCGACGAGCCCAGGGCCTGCCACCCGAGCAGCAAGAAGATGACGCCGAGGAACAACAGCACCATCACCATTGCCCGCAGGGGGAGTCCCGTGGAGTCGGGGACGCGCTCTTTCATTGAGCCCTACTGTAGCGAGTCAGGTCACCTCGAAGCCGAGGCGCCGCGCCGCGCGGGCCTTCTGCCGACTGGCACGTAGCCGCCGCAGTCGCTTCACCAGCATCGGATCGGCGGCCAATGCCTCGGGCCGATCGACGAGCGCATTGAGCACTTGGTAGTAACGGGTGGCCGACATCGAGAACAACTCTTTGATGGCGTCTTCCTTGATGCCGGCGAACTTCCACCACTGCCGCTCGAAAGCCAAGATGTCGTGTTCACGGCGGGTGAGCCCATCGGCGATCTCAGAATCGTCCCCCGATTGATTTGCCCGCGCCATGGCGCTGTCCATATCGCTTCCCCAGGACCCTTCCGCCGAATTCCATGTAGCTCGAATGACTTGACTTACATAGGGGCACGTTTCGGCGAATATTGAACCACGGCGCGAACCCTCAAGCCGTAATGCAGACCCGCGAGTCGGCGGATTGGCTTCGATTGCCCACGTACCCCCGGACCGCCGCGCTGCCACGCTGCAAGAACCGCTTAAGCTAGCCGACCATGGCAGTCGTTCCGATTCGCATCGTCGGGGATCCGGTGTTGCACACCCCGACCGCTCCAGTGCTGGTCGCCGCGGACGGTTCGCTCCCCGCCGATCTCGCCGGTTTGATCTCCACGATGTACGACACCATGGACGCCGCCCACGGCGTCGGGCTGGCCGCGAACCAGATCGGGTACGCCCTGCGGTTGTTCGTCTACGACTGCGCGGAGGACCGAGGCTCGCGAGAGCGCCGCCGCGGCGTGGTGATCAATCCGATCCTGGAAACCTCCGAAATCCCCGAGACCATGCCCGATCCGGACAATGACGACGAAGGGTGCTTGTCGGTGCCTGGCGAGTCGTTCCCGACCGGGCGCGCGAAGTGGGCGCGCGTCACCGGCCTGGACGCCGACGGCAATCCGGTCACCATCGAGGGCACCGACCTGTTCGCCCGGATGCTGCAACACGAAACCGGGCACCTGGACGGTTACCTGTACCTGGACCGCCTCGTCGGCCGGCATGCCCGGGCGGCGAAACGCGCCGTCAAGTCGCACAGCTGGGGCGTTCCCGGTCTGTCGTGGACGCCCGGCGAGGAGCCGGACCCGTTCGGCCACTGATGCTCTCGTGGCCGGCCCTCGGCACCCGGGTGACGGTGCGTTACCGACGCGCGAAAGGATCCGTCCCGCCGCTCACCGACGTCGTCGGCCACCTGCTCGCGGTCGATCCGGTGGTGCGGGTGCAGACCAAGACCGGCGCGGTGGTCGAGGTCGCGCCCGCCGACGTGGTCGCGCTGCGGTCGCTGACCGACGCGCCCGTGCGCACCTCCGCGATCCGTGGACTCGAATACGCCGCCGCCGCGGCGTGGCCGGGAGCCGAAGAGAGCTGGCTGGACGGCTGGCTGCTGCGCCGGGGTAAGGAATCGGCTTGGTCAGCGAATTCTGCTGTGCCACTGGATCTTTCGGCGCAGCGGAGTGCGATCCCGGCAATCGTCGCCTGGTATCAACGGCACGACCTGACACCGTGGCTCCTCATTCCCGACCGCTTGTTGGCACCGGCACCCGGCGCGACGAGTGAACACGGCGAGCAGGTCCTGGTGCGCCCGGTGCGCGACGCCGACGTGTCCGCCACCACCGGGCGGTGCACCCGGCTCGGGGAGTTGGCCCGAGCCGCCGTGACCGACGCGCCCGACGGCACCCGCTGGGTCGGCCTGTTCGAGATCGACGCGGCCGACGATCCGGGCGCCGCACGCCGGGAGTGCGAATCCCTGTTGGCCTGGGGCGCGCGCTGCGGGGCGACCCGCGGCTACCTACCCGTCGGCGACGACGACACCGTCACGGCCGCCCTCGCCGAAGCCCTGGGGTTCCGGCCGCACCACCGCCGCCGCTACATCGCGGCCCGGTCCGGCGATTGGGATAGCGTCTAGCCATGCCCGACGGCACCCTTCGGCTGGCCACCTGGAATGTGAATTCGATTCGCAGCCGTTTGGACCGCGTTGTCGATTGGCTTGCTCGCGCCGACATCGACGTGCTGGCCATGCAAGAGACCAAATGCTCCGACACCCAATTTCCGAGCCTGCCGTTTTTCGAACTCGGCTACGAGGTGGCCCACGTCGGCTTCAATCAATGGAATGGCGTGGCAATCGCCTCTCGCGTCGGGCTCGACGATGTGCAGATCGGCTTCGACGGTCAGCCCACATGGAGTAGCAAGCCGGATGTGGAGGCCACCGCGGAGGCCCGCGCCCTGGGCGCCACCTGCGCCGGCGTGCGGGTGTGGAGCCTGTATGTGCCCAACGGCCGCACGCTGGACGACCCGCACTACGCCTACAAGCTGGATTGGCTTGCCGCGCTACGTGATACGGCGACCGGGTGGCTGCGCGACGATCCCGCCGCCCAGATCGCGCTGGTCGGCGATTGGAATATCGCCCCCACCGACGACGACGTGTGGAGCACCGAATTCTTCACCGGCGCCACACATGTCTCCGAGCCAGAACGCCGTGCGTTCAATGCGATAGTCGATGCTCAATTCGCCGACGTGGTAAGGCCTTTCACGCCGGGGCCCGGGGTCTACACCTACTGGGATTACACCCAGCTACGGTTCCCGAAGAAACAAGGCATGCGCATCGACTTCATCCTCGGCTCACCAGCCTTGGCTAACCGCGTGACCGGCGCGCAGATCGTCCGCGACGAACGCAAGGGCAAGGCACCGAGCGATCATGCGCCGGTTTTAGTCGAGCTGAGCCAAAGCTAAGTCCCGCAACTACCCAAATTCCAGCCGGCTTCGCGTTGTCTGCGCGTTTACAACGTGGCAGCATTTCGCCTGTTAGATGTGTGACCAATTTTCGTTGCAGCTGTTAACTTCGCGTTCAACGGGTATACAGTTTGGCATCGCGTTTGCAACGAGTGATCGAAGGGCCAGGAGTAATTATGGGTGTCGTCGGAGGGGCCGTCCGCAACGCGGGGAAAACGGTCAATCGCGCGGCCGACGCAACCACCGCCGCCGCCGGTGCTGTGGGCGGAGCAGCAGTGAATGGGATTGTCGGCGGCGTTACCGGAGCGGCCGAAGGCATTAAGCGCGGAATCAGCTCGGGCAGTCATTCGACCCCGGCGGCCGCACTGGCCCTTGGCGCGCTCGGCGTGGCCGGGCTGGTCGAGTGGCCGATCCTGCTGGCCGTCGGTGGCGGCGCGTTGATCTTGCACAGGCTGGGGCGGAAACCCGAGCCGCGGGCGAAGGCGAACCTCAAGCCGGTGCCGACCGAGCCGGAGCTGGACCAGCCGGTAAAGAAGGCAGGTCCGCAGAAGTCGGCCGCGAAGACGACGGCCAAGAAGGCGACCGGTCGTCGCGCCGGCGCGGCCGAGCTGCGCAGCACTAACTAGTCAAGTACCCGGGGGCTGCGTAATTTTGGTGGTCAGCCGACGGCGGGGATGTACGCGGCCCGGTCGAATCGACCGGGCGCCAGGTGCCGACGCTGCAGCTGCCGCCGCGAACGGGGCAAAGCGTGTGCCGACGGGTCCGGGCATGCCGACCGCCGGGGGCTCGGCGCCACCCGGGTTACCAGCCTCGCGGCAAGCCCGGGAGTCCGGTCGGGCCCCGCGATCTCCACAACCCCCGCCCGCCACAGCAGCGCATAGAGTTCGACTAACGGCACGCTCAGCACGGAAACAACGGACGAAACTATCGGATCGGCCAGGTTATCGGTCGTCGACATAAGTCCGACGGTGAACTCATCACCCGGCGCGACGGCAAACCCTTCGTTACTGAAAGGCAAATGATGGCGGAAAAGAAAGCTCGTCAAAGGGCGTCTCAGGCCGAGGCCGTGGAGAAGATCCGCGAGGGCGAAACCTTCGTCATCAACCTTCCGGTGCTGGGCCGGACCGAGATTCCGCGGCCCGAGCAGCTGGCGTATTACGGCGGTCTGGCCGCCTTGGCGGCCCTCGAACTCATCGACTGGCCGGTGGCGCTGGTCATCGCCGCCGGACACGTGCTGGCCAGCAACCACCACAACCGGCTCCTGGAGGAGTTCGGCGAAGCGATGGAAGAGGTCTAGCGCTGCTGCAGCTCCCGGTGCGCGGCCTCGGCGTCATGGTGAAAGGGCAGCTCCATCAGCTGCGCCGCGCTGTGCACCGGACTTTCCGGCGAGACGACGATGATGGCGGCGCCCTGCCCGAGTAAGCGGTCCAACGCGGCGAAGCCCGCGCTGTCCAGGTAGTGCAGCCCACTCAGGTCCAAGATGACCGGCCGGGGACCCGGTAACGCCCCGACCGATTCCGCGAAGTCGTCGGCATTGGTCGCGTCGATCTCGCCGGCGGCCGCGACCACGGCCGTCGGTCCGTCACCGAGTTCGTGCAGGGTGAACACCGAGCTACCCACTGCTTGTCCCCTCGGGCAGATTGCGGTCGGCGCCCAGCGCATGGTCGAAACGCAGCGTGACCCGGGTGCCCTGCCAGGTGCGCACGGTGTCGACGTGATCGGTGAGCCCGTAAATCAGCGTCAGCCCGCGTCCGCGCTTGCGGCTGCGCTGGCTGAACGAGGAATCTCCCGTCCACCGGCCGGCATCACTGACCGTCGCCGCCAGCGTGCCACCGCGCACAAAGGCCTCGATGGACACCGTCTGGCCGGGGACCTCCCGATTGCCGTGCTCGACCGCATTGGTCAGCGCTTCGCCGATGGCCAGCAGGATCTCGGATTCCCGCTGCCGGTCGATACCGATCGCACGCATCCAGCGGCGCAGCTGATGCCGCGCGTCGATGGTGTGCGCCAGCCCAGTCGGTAGCACCACGGTGAAACTGCGCGCGGTGGTGTGGCACGGACGCAACGCCAGGACGACGACGTCGTCGGTGTAGCCCCCGGGCGGCGCCATCCGATCGATCAACTCGTCGCAGATGTCTCCCACCGGTAGGTCGGCACACTGCGCCACGGCCGTGCGCAGCCGCGCGAACCCCTCATCGAGGGGTTCGCCTGGCCGCTCGATGAGTCCATCGGTGTAGAACAGCACCCAGCTGCCCGCCGGCAGATCGTGCTCGGCGACGTGGTGGACGTCGTGGCCTTCCCACGCCGCCACCGGCGGACGCCGCCCTGACTGCAGGAAAACCGGCGGCCCGTCGGGAGGCACCACCAACGGATACGGATGGCCCGCGCAGATATAGCTGATCCGCGCGACGTCGGTGCCGTCGGTCTGCACGTCGGTGTGGATCACGCCGTAGCTCACCGTCGCGCAGCGTGCCCCCGGCACGGTGGCCGCGTACCTATCCAGTGTCGCCAGCACCGCCCCGGGATCCGGGTCGGTCAGGGCGGTGGCGGCCACCGCGGCGCGCAGCCTGCTCATCACGGTCGCCGCGTGCAGACCGTGACCGACCACGTCGCCGACCGATATCGCGACCCGTCCCGGAAGATCAAGCGGCGCAACCAGATACCAGTCACCGCCGACGCGCATCGTCTTTCCGGCCGGCTGATAACACGCCGCGACCGCGGCGGCCGTCGATCCGCGGTCCAGGTCGAGCAGATGCTCCTGGAAGTCCACGGCGATCCGGTGTTCGCGTTCCATGACGCGAACACGGTCGAGCGCGGACTGGACGAGCTCAGCCGTTCGTGCGAACGTCTCGAGCTCTGTGGGGTCGAAATCTTTTGGTGCGCCCCACAACAAACCCAGGGAGCCGATGACGCCGCCATCGCGGCCGCGCAACGGCTGGCTGACGCCGGAGCGCGCTTCGGCCGCGGTTTCGTCCACCACGTGGCGATACCGCGGGCCGAGGCGCAATGTGTCGGTGATGACCATCGGCTCACCGGTTTTGATGACGTCGATTGGCACCAGCGGCGTGTCCAAAGTCGCGAGATGGTAGCGACTGCGCAGTTCGGCCGGCACCGCTCCCCCGTACTCGAAACGGACACTGTTGATTTCGGCATCGAGCACGCCAAGCACGACAGCCTTGGCGCCGCCTGAGCCCAGCGGCGAATCCACCAGCGCATCCACGATTGCCGTGACGGAATCGGCGGCCTGCAACGCGGCATCGAGTTGCAGGTGCGCCGCGGCGATCTGGGCCTCGAGTTCGTCTGACCGCCGGCCGGCTCGTTCCCGGGCGGCGGCCGACAAGCGTGCCGCCACCCGCTCGACCAGTTCCTGCGAGCGAAACGGTTTGGGCAGGTAGTCGTCGGCGCCGCCGGCGAAGCCTTCACTGACGGCCTCCACGCCGGCGCGGGCGGACAACATCAGAATCGGCGTGGCGGCCAGGTCGGGATCGGCACGGATGGCCGTGACGAGGCCGAAGCCGTCGAGCAGCGGCATCATCACGTCGGTCACGATGGCGGCCGGGCGAAGCTCGCGGGTGCGCCGCAGGGCTGTCTCGCCGTCGGCCACCAACACCGTTCGCCAGTGCGGCGATAACACGCGCTCCAGGTGAGCCCGCATGTCGGCGTTGTCGTCGGCGACGAGCACCAACTCGCGCCCGTCGTCGGTCGACTCGGTGTCGGCCGTCGAGGCCAACCACTGGTCTGCCTCGACGACGTACGGACTGTCCGCCGGCCCGGCGGCCCGAAGCTCGACCGGGGTGCCGTCGATCGATTGGGGCAGCCGGATCGTGACCGTGGTGCCACGGCCCAGCTCGCTGGCGATCTGCACGGTGCCATGCTGCAGCTCAACCAGGCCCTGGACCACCGACAAACCGATTCCGGTTCCCTCGACGCTGCGGCCGCGTGCGTTCTCGCCGCGGAAAAATCGCTCGCCAAGCCGTTTGAGATCCGCCTTCGTGACGCCAACTCCAGTGTCGCACACAGTAATTCGACATTCCGTCGATTCGCTGTGCACCTCGACGGTGATCGAGCCGCCCATGGTGAACTTCACCGCGTTCGACAGCAGGTTGAGCATGACGGTTTCCCACATCGCCGGATCGACCTCGGCCGGCACGGAATCGCAGTTGACGATCAACTCGAGCCCCGCGCGTTCACAGAGTTCGCTGAACGAGGACGCGATAAGCGACGTCAGCGCACCCACGTCGGTGCACACCAATTTCGCTGTCGCGCGACCCGCTTCGATCCGGGAGAAGTCCAGCAGCGAGTCGACCAACCGCTGCAGCCGTTGTGCATTACGCCGTGCGGTACCCAACCGGTCGGTCAGCAGCGCGTCGGGGCCTGCCCCCTCCAGCGCATCATCGAGCGGACCCAGCAACAGCGTCAGCGGGGTGCGGAACTCGTGACTGACGTTGGTCAGAAACGCCGTCTTCGCACGGTCCAGTTCGGCGAGCGCATCCCCGCGCTGCCGCTCGTGCTCGTAGGAGACCGCCGACGCGATCGCGGCGGACAACCGGTCGGCGAGCAGTTGACAGAAGCCCCGGTATTGAGCGTTGAGGGGGCAACGCGGGTTGACTCCCACCACCAGCGCGCCGGTCATCGACCCCTCGCCGAGCGGCAGCGCCAGGGCCTGCTCCGGGTGATCGGCGCCCAGCACGTCGACGATCCCCGGTATTAGCGAAGGAACGTCCTCGATGAGCCGCGTCTCCAAGCGCGACCGCTGCGCGGGATCCCAGTCGGTCAATTCCTCCAGCGTGCGCGGCAACAGCGGCAACACCACTCCCGTGGCGCCACGGAGCGTGATCTCGGCGGTATCCGCTTCGCCGGTGTCGTCGCCCACGTAGACGGCGACGAACGGCAGATCCGCGGGTTGCTGAGCGCACGCCGACAGGGCGCCGTTCACCGCATCGTCGACGCTGCGGCTCTCCATCGTCGCCGACGCCATCGCATTGAGGACGTGCAACCGGCGCTCGCTCAATACCCGCTCCGTGGTCTCGGCGACGGTGGCGACCACGCCGTACACCACGCCGTTGTCACCGAACAACGGGCCATAGCTGAACGTGAACCATCGTTCCTGGCGCCGGCCGGCGGTGATCACCGACAACATCATGTCGTCCACCCACACCGCCTTGCCGGTGTCGATGACGCTGGCGATCATCGGGCCGATCGAGTCCCAGATGTCCCACCAGACTTCCTCGCCACGCTCGCCCAGCGCCGCCGGGTGCCTGTTGCCGAGGATCGGAACATAGGCCTCGTTGTACATCGTGAACAGATCCTGCGGCCCCAGCCACAGGATGATCGGAAACCGAGACGTCAGCGTCGTCGCCACGGTGGTGCGCATCTCGGCCGGCCAGTTTGCAGGCGGCCCTAAAGGGTGTGCTGCCCAATCGAATTCGGCGAACAACCGGCCCATCTCATCGCCTAGTGCGACGGCGGCAACCAGATCGGGCGGCAGCTCCTGGCTCACGGATCGCTGATGCCCTGCAGCGCGTCGGGCAACGACCGGTACAGCGCCAGCACCTCGTCCAGCTTGGTGACTTGAATGGGCGTCACCACGACGGGGTTGGCCGCGACCACCCGCACTGTCGTTCCGGCTTCAACCCCGCTGCGGTGACAGTCCAGAACGGCGTTGAGGCCGGCACTGCCGAAATACCTCAGTCCGTCCAGATCCAGGATGACCAGCCGACCCGCGTGGGTTGCGGCTTGGCGCAGCCCGGCGTCGAGTTGGGCGGCGAACTGTTCGGCCGTGTTGGAATCCAATTCGCCCTTGGCGCTGACGACGACCGCCTCCGGGCGAACCTCACAATCGACTACTAGCAATTCCATCAGCCCACCTGTTGCGTTACGCCCGGCCCGCCGTCCCAGGTGTCCCGAGCTTAACTCGATGGCGGCCCTAACCGTCAGATCCCGCCCCTTGGATGCGCTCGTGCACTGTCAGCAGCAGATGGTCGAATGCGCTCTGCACGTCCGGCGCCGACGACGGCAGCGTGGCGAGGTCGTCGAGCACCTGCTTGGCCAGCTCACGCAGTTTGACGTTGGTCTCCTGCGAACGCCATCGCAACACGGCGAAGGCCTGATCGGCGGTGAGCCGGTACACGGCCATCAGCGCACCTTTGGCCTGCTCGATAAGGGCGCGGGCCTGCACCAGATCGGGCAGGGCCTCGTCGAGGACCTCTCGGCGGTTGTCATGGAAGGTATCGGTGAGGTCGACGAAATACCCGGCTGTTCCCACCACCGCACCGCTGTCGTCCAGCATGCGGTCGGCCACCACGAGCGCGTCGTGCACGACGCCTGCGGTGTCGAGAAATCGGTGACGGCTGGAGAACGAACCCCCCGAATGCAGTGCGCGATCGAGCAGATCCTGAACGTGGGCACGGTCGTCTGAATGTTTGTGGGATAGCAGCAATTCCGTGGTCGGTTCCACCGAGCCGGGTTCGTAGCCGTACATCAGCGCCACCTCGTCGGACCATTCCCAGCGCGGGCCGACGAACCAGAAGCGAAACTCACCCACGTTGACGTACTCGTCGGCGCCATCGACGGCCGGCAGGACTTCGCGCGCACCGGCGTCAGTACGTGTCGAAGCAGAGTGGGCCACGCCACGAATTGTTCCATCGCCTCGGTAAACCTGCTACTGGCCCCGTTCCGGACGGGACTTCACCGCCCGGCTGCGCTAGCGTGAATCGAAGACACACCATCAATCCACGCGGGAGCGCACGCCAAGGGCGCTGAGAGGACGGCTCGGGGCCGTCGACCGTACGAACCTGACCGGGTAATGCCGGCGTAGGGAGATGAAAATGACCGCAATCGTCGAACCATCCGTGACCACCGGCCCCATCTGGGGCAGCAGCAAGGCCTACCGCGAACTGGACACCCCCGGCGGCGCTCGTCTGCGCGTGCCGCTGCGGCGGGTGAACCTGTCCACCGGAGGCCACTTCGACCTCTACGACACGTCCGGGCCCTACACCGACCCTGATGCCTCGATCGACCTGGCGGCCGGGCTGCCGCCGCGCCCCGGCGTGATCCGCGACCGCGGCACGCAGCTGCAGCGGGCGCGTGCCGGTGAGATCACCGCCGAGATGGCCTACATCGCCGCCCGTGAGGGCATGGCCGCCGAGCTGGTGCGCGACGAGGTCGCCCGTGGCCGCGCGGTGATCCCGGCCAACCACAACCACCCCGAGATCGAGCCGATGATCATCGGCAAGGCATTCGCGACCAAGGTCAACGCGAACATCGGCAACTCGGCGGTGACATCGTCGATCGCCGAGGAGGTCGACAAGATGGTGTGGGCCACCCGGTGGGGCGCCGACACCATCATGGACCTGTCCACCGGCAAGAACATCCACGAGACCCGCGAGTGGATTCTGCGCAATTCGCCGGTGCCGGTCGGCACCGTGCCGATCTACCAGGCGCTGGAAAAGACCAAAGGCGACCCGACCGAGTTGACCTGGGAGCTCTACCGCGACACCGTGATTGAGCAGTGTGAGCAGGGTGTCGACTACATGACCGTGCACGCCGGCGTGCTGCTGCGCTACGTCCCGCTGACCGCCAAGCGGGTCACCGGCATCGTGTCCCGCGGCGGCTCGATCATGGCGGCATGGTGCCTGGCGCACCACCGGGAATCGTTCCTGTACACCAACTTCGACGAGCTCTGCGAGATCTTCGCCCGCTACGACGTGACGTTCTCCCTCGGCGACGGATTGCGACCGGGGTCGATCGCCGATGCCAACGACGCCGCGCAGTTCGCCGAGCTGCGCACCCTGGGTGAGCTGACCAAGATCGCGAAATCCCATGGCGTGCAGGTGATGATCGAGGGCCCGGGACACGTCCCGATGCACAAGATCGTGGAGAATGTGCGGCTGGAAGAGGAATGGTGCGAGGAGGCCCCGTTCTACACGCTGGGCCCGCTGGCCACCGACATTGCGCCGGCCTACGACCACATCACCTCGGCGATCGGCGCGGCCATCATCGCCCAGGCCGGCACCGCGATGCTCTGCTACGTGACACCCAAGGAACACCTGGGGCTGCCCGACCGCAAGGACGTCAAGGACGGAGTGATCGCCTACAAGATCGCCGCGCACGCAGGCGATCTTGCGAAGGGCCATCCGCACGCCCAAGACCGCGACAATGCGTTGTCGCAGGCGCGTTTCGAGTTCCGCTGGAACGACCAGTTCGCGCTGTCGCTGGATCCCGACACCGCGCGGGAGTACCACGACGAGACGCTGCCCGCGGAGCCCGCGAAGACGGCGCACTTCTGCTCGATGTGCGGCCCGAAGTTCTGCTCGATGCGCATCACCCAGGATGTCCGCGACTACGCCGCCAAGCACGGCCTGGAGACCGAAGAGGACATCGAGGCCATGTTCGCCACCGGGATGGCAGAGAAGTCGGCCGAATTCGCCGAGCACGGCAATCGGGTGTATCTGCCGCTCACGCAGTGAATTACCTGCCGCTGCCGCCGGCGGGCACCACCCCGCCGCGGGTGCTGACCGTCGCCGGATCGGACTCGGGGGGCGGCGCGGGCATTCAGGCCGACATGCGCACGATAGCGATGCTGGGCTTGCACGCGTGCGTGGCGGTGACGGCGGTAACGGTACAGAACTCGTTGGGAGTCCAGCGTTTTCACGAAGTTCCCGACGATGTCGTGGCCGATCAGATCGATGCCGTCGTCACCGATATCGGCATCCAGGCCGCCAAGACCGGAATGCTGGCGTCGTCGCGCATCATCGAGGCGGTGGCCAGCACCTGGCGCCGCCTCGAATTGACGGTCCCGCTCGTCGTCGATCCCGTCTGCGCATCCATGCATGGCGACCCGCTGCTGGCCGCTTCGGCGCTGGATTCGCTTCGCGACCAACTGTTTCCGTGGGCCACGCTGGTCACGCCGAATCTCGACGAGGTGCGCCTGCTGGTGGGCATCGAGGTGGTCGATGCCGAGTCGCAGCGGGCGGCGGCCAAGGCCCTGCATGCGCTGGGTCCGCGATGGGCGCTGGTGAAGGGCGGCCACCTGCGCTCGTCGCAGCGCAGCTGTGACCTGCTCTATGACGGTGCCGACTTCTACGAGTTCGACTCGCCGCGACTGCTCACCGGTGACGACCACGGCGGCGGGGACACGCTGGCCGCAGCGGTCGCGTGCGCGCTGGCCTACGGCTTCTCTGTGCCCGACGCGGTCGGGTTCGGGAAGCGCTGGGTCACCGAATGTTTGCGCGCCGCTTATCCGCTGGGCCGCGGGCATGGCCCGGTCTCACCGCTTTTCCGGCTCTCATGATTGCGCACGTGAACCTCGACGAGATCGCGGGCGTGGCACACGAACCCGAAG
Source organism: Mycobacterium numidiamassiliense (assembly GCF_900157365.1). Taxonomy (GTDB): domain Bacteria; phylum Actinomycetota; class Actinomycetes; order Mycobacteriales; family Mycobacteriaceae; genus Mycobacterium; species Mycobacterium numidiamassiliense. Next base: position 1,175,634 of record NZ_FUEZ01000003.1, read on the forward strand.
CGGACGCCTTCAGGCGCCCGAGAGGAATTGTGCTGCTCACCCACGGGGCCGGTGGCAATCGTGATTCCGAACTGCTGCAACGGGTTTGCGACGAATGGAGCAGGGGCGGCTGGCTGGCGATCCGGTACAACCTCCCCTATCGGCGGCGCAGGCCCACCGGTCCGCCGTCCGGGTCCGCGGCGGCCGACCGCGCGGGAATCGAGGAGGCAATCGCCCTGTGCGGCAACCTTATCGATGGCCCGCTCATTGCCGGCGGCCATTCCTATGGCGGCCGCCAGACGTCGATGGTGGTCGCCGAGACGAAGCCCCCGCGCGTCGACGTCCTGACGCTGTTCTCCTATCCCGTTCATCCACCGGGTAAGCCGGAACGACGCCGCACCGAACATCTGCCAGACATCACGGTGCCCACCGTGTTCACCCACGGCACCTCGGACCCGTTCGGCACACCCGAGGAGGTACGCGAAGCTGCGGCGCTGATCGCCGCGCCGACGGAGGTCGTCGACATCACCGGCGCACGCCACGACCTGCGTTCGAAGACCCTCGACGTGCCCGCCCTGGCCGTCGAGGCGGCGCTGCGACTCTTGCGCTGACAGCTAGTGCCCGGGCGCCCCGCATGTGGAGGGCAGCAACAACATCACGGGCCAGAGCGCGGCCGCCTCGCCGAACGCGGCAACGTCCGCTCCCGCGGGCACGACGTTGGTCCACGCCTCCTGCAACGCCTGGACCTTGTCGCCGTGGAGGACCGCCCAGAGAAATCCGAAGATGAGGTAGGGCAATGCAAGCCAAATGCCGAACTCCAGGAGCGCTTGGACCGACACTGGACGCTGGAGCACCCGCCGAATGGAAGCCATTTTCGCAACGTACCGGCTGGGAAGAGGAGGCAGGCACGTGATCGCCAAACTGCGGCAACTACTGAATTACGAGATGACGGTGGCCGAGTGGATATCGGTCGCCGTGTTCCTTGGCATTCCGTACTGCATCGTCGGGCTGCTCTGGTCGTCGACGCACACCGACCATCTGCGCGGGATGCAGGGCGCGGACCTCGTGGTGTCTTTCCTCGGCGCGATCGTTTCCTGGCCGGTGTTGTTGTTCTCCAACGTCTGCATGACGTGATTTAGTCAGCTGAAACTGGACAGTTTTAACTGATTACTTTAGGCTGGCGCCATGGAAGGCATCGGCGAATCCGCTGGAGTCGCCGCCCGGGACCTTCGGGTGGTGTTCGGCCGACTACGACGTCGGTTGAGAGATGTCGCGATCGACGGCGATCTGACACCGTCACAGACAGCGGTACTCACCCGGCTCCGGAAAGAGGGGGCATCGTCGGCCAGCGCATTGGCCGGCGCGGAGCGGGTACGCCCCCAATCGATGGCAACCATCGTGGCCGCCCTGTACCAACGCGGGCTCATCGAGCGCACACCCGACCCCGAAGATGGTCGGCGCCAAGTGCTCTCGTTGACCGAGGCGGGCCGCGCGCGCGCCGAGAGCGACCATCAGGTGCGCGAGGAGTGGCTGGCACGTGCCATGCAAGATCGCTACTCCGAGCCCGAACGACGCATCATCCTCGACGCGCTATCCCTGCTCGAGCGATTGACCGAATCATGAAAGGACGCTGATTGCAATGGAATTAGCGGTGCACTTTATCGACTTCCTGCCGGGCGACCCGGCGAAGCTGGGCCCGATATTGGCCGACGCGGCCGTCGCCGCCGAACAAGGCGGAGCGACGCTGTTCACCCTGGCCGACCACTTCCTGCAGATGGAAAACCTCGGTCCGGCCAAGGACCCGTTTCTCGAGGGCTATACCTCGCTGGGTTTCCTTGCCGCGCAGACCACATCGATCGACCTGAGCCTGCTGGTCACCGGGGTCACCTATCGCTATCCGGGCGTGCTGGCCAAGGCCGTCACCACGCTGGACGTGCTGTCGCAGGGCCGTTCGATGCTGGGACTCGGCGCGGCCTGGTACGACCGCGAACACGCGGCACTCGGCATTCCGTATCCGCCGCTGCGCGAGCGCTTCGAGATGCTCGAAGAGACGCTGCAGATCTGCCTGCAGATGTGGAGCGACGATGACGGGCCGTATGACGGCAAGCACTATCAGCTGGCCGAGACAATCTGCGAGCCACGACCCATCCGCCGTCCTCCGATTCTGATCGGCGGCGACGGCGAGAAGAAGACGCTACGGCTGGTCGCAGAGTACGCCGACGTGTGGAACAGCATGGAGTCCGATGTCGATGCGGTCAAGCACAAGATCGACGTGCTGAACCGCCACTGCGACAACGCAGGTCGCGATCCCGATGACATCCGCAAAACGTGCGGGGGCCTGGCGACGCTCGATCCGTTCCAGGACATCGACGAATACCTGAAGACCGTGCAGCGCTTCGCCGACCTCGGGATCGAGATGATCAACGTCGGTCCCCTACCGGGAAACCCCGACCCGGTCGGCCATATCCGCCGGCTCTGCGACGAATTGGTACCCAGGCTCACCGAGATAGGTTGAGCGCCCGCAGTTTTACGCTGCGACAGCAGCCATGGGCGACTGCTGGTCAACGGTGATCACGACGGCGGGCGGCGTGCTGGTATTCACCTGCGTGTTGCTGCCGGCGGTGATCATCACGATGATCCAGTAGATGATGCCGCCCACGATCGAGATGATGCCGATGACGATTCCGGCGATCGCCAGGCCGCGGCCACTCTGACCAGTCTGCTTGATCTGGTTCAGCGCGAGGAAGCCGAAGACCACCCCGACGACGGACCCGACGCCCACACAGATCCACCCCAACAACGACGCCACCAACGACACGATGGCGAAAGTGTTGGTGCCCGAGGCGGGCTGGGACGGCGGGTAGCCCGGCCCCGGCGGCGGGGGGTACCCCGGTCCTGGCGGAGGCGGATAGCCACCCGGCGGCGGCGGGGGGTAGCTGGGCGGTTGATCCGACAAGGACGCCTCCTAGGCTGGGGTCAAGTGGGACACACTCTACGCCGCAGGTCGTTGCTTGTCGCTCATTGATTTCGTCCGTTATGCGGGGTATCGGGAGTAGCACACGTCCATGTTTCCTCCCACGCCGCCGCGGAATGCCGCGATGCGCGTGAAGCCGGCCGGCACGCTGGTCCCGTCCGCGTCGCTGGCAACCATGTGGTTGGTGAGCAAACCGGCGACGGCTTCGTCGAGATCGCCGGCGGTCAACAACAACTCCTTCTGCGAGGGCGTCTCGATCGGCTCGGCCATCTTGCGGTGCACGACGCCGGTCAGGCACGCGGTCCGCAGCGCGGTCCACGGACTCTGCATCGGCAGATTTCGTTCGTGCTGCACCGCCAGCGCGTATCTGGACATCACCACCGAGAGTGCGGTGTCGTCACCCTGCGGCAGGGTGTCTTCGCTTTCGCTGGAGACCTTGCCCAGCTGCGTCAGCCCGGGCAGGTCCACGACGATGGTGTTGGTCGCCGGACAATAGGACGCCGGCGGGCTGGGTTTGGCATCCGGGCAACCGGCCGCCTTGTAGGACAACGTCGGTGGATTCTTGGGCGAGAACACCTTTCCCAACAATTCCATCAGCGTTGACAGGGTGTCTTCGTCGATGGGCACCTCACCGGTGCCGGTGTCCCCGTTGGGATCGGCCTGCAAGGCGGTCGGCAGGTCACCGCGGCGTTGGGCGATCTCCTGCTTGTTGATACCCGCGCAGGCCGAAGCGCCCGTGACGAACCCCATCTGGAACGCGCTGATCCGATCCAGGGCGGTCCCATGCTCGTCGTCGTTGACGGTGTCGGCATCCTGAACCGGGTCGCGGGTGGTGATGATGCCGGCCAGCACGTGGTCGAGCCCGTCGGCGGTGCTCAGGGTGAACCGCGACGACTTGCCCGCGGCAACCCAGTACAGATAAACGCCCGCGAAACAGTCGGCCTGCTGCTCGCGAACAATAGTGGGATCGGATCTGGTCACGAGTTTCGCCATCTGCTGCAAGGCATGTCCGAACTCGTGCGCCAACACACCCGTCACGGACATGTCGCCGAAATAGCGTTGCGCGACGGCCATGAACACCGTGCGATCCCAGGCGATCAAGTTGCAGCGCGACGTGAAAAAGGCGTTGACGAGTTTGTAGGTGTCGTTGTGGCAAACGATCGGACTGCTCGGACTGTTCGAGTCGTAGGACACCAGCTTGCCGACCGGAAGGAAGGTGCCTTTCAGCGACTGGCTGTAGACGGACTTCCAGTAATCCTCGATGTCGTTGACCGACAGCAACGACAATTTGTCGATCGATCCGTTGTCGGTGTTGACCACCGTGCCGTTGGGCGCCGGCGCATTCGCGCGGATGCCGCTCGGGCCGTTGGTGGCGGGCAGGTCGCCGACCCGGAACGGGTCGTTGAGCATCGACAGGGCCCGCCCCTGGGTCATCGTGCTGCACCCCGCAACGACAACCACCGTCGTTGCGCAGGCGATTGCCGCCCTCAGGATGGCCCGGATCTTCATGACCAACCCCATCCCGACCGGCCTGCATGACAGCATCTTCAGGGACCTCATTCTAGATCCGAAGCTTTCAGGGCGTAGCAAAAATGCGAGTCCCAGCAAACCACACAACCTGAATTGGGTCTACCGGTTGAAAATGCGCCGGACCCGCCCTCAGGGCAGCCGGGCGCGGTGCCGCTTGTCGTGCGGCAGCACGCCGTTGGCCCCGCCGATCGAGTCCGCGTAGCTACCGACCGCGGACGCCACGCCAAAACCCATGACCGCCAAGGCATCCCGGTTGACATTGTCGACCGTGTCGCGGGGAGTTTGGAAGTTGGGGTCGAACCACACGCCGGGCTGCCCGCCCCATAGTCGTGCTTGCACAGTGGTTTTCGGCTGTGCGCCGCCCGCGGTCATCCCGCCGACCGGGATGCCCGCGACCATGAAGGGGTGGTAGTCTGCCCGGGGGTTCAGCGGCATGACCGCGGGCCGCTTCCCGGCCAGGTTCAGATAGCCGGCCAGGGTGCGCTCGATACCCGCCGAGCCGTCGGGGACGTCGCTCGGGGCGATCCCGGGCGAGGGTGGACCGGATTGATCGCCGTCATCGGTGAAGAAGCCCGCGTTGGGCGACGCCAGCATGGTGAAGTTCAGGTACATCGCAATGTCGTTGAGTTGATCGCGATCCAGGCCGAACAGGTAGTCCATGACGCCGCCCAGGCCATCCTCCTCGGCTCCCCAGAACACGAAACGCACCGCGTTGGTGACCGGGGCCAGCGGTCCCAGCTGCAGCGCCGTTTCCAGCACCGCGGCCACACCGGATCCGTTGTCGTTGATCCCCGGACTGTCCCGTGGGCTATCGAGGTGCGCGCCGACGACGATCACGTCACTCGGCGAGCCGGTCCTGGTCTGCGCCAGCACGTTTCGCGAGGTGATCTTGATGTTCTCGGCATCGAGCACCAGATGTACCGGGGCACTCGCCTGCGCCAGCGCTTTGCCGCCGTAGTCGCTGACGACGGCGACCGGCACGGTCAGCTGTTTGAAATAGCCGGGGTTGAACAACGTCGGCGGGGCTCCCTGGGCGTTGGGGGCGCTGACCACGATCAGCGCGACCGCGCCCTTGGCCACGGCGGTCTTTTGCTTGTCCACCACCGAGCAGCTGGTGTCATCGACGAAGGCGATCGCCCCCGGCGGCAAGGCGGCCGGGTAATCGCCGACCGCACATCCCGATGGCGCGATGGGGCGAACCGGTTGTCCGGTGAGGCCGCCTGGAGGTGTCCGGACCAACAGCGACGCCTGATCGACCTGAAAGCTGCGCCCGGCGACCGTCAATGTCGGCTTGCCCGGCGAAATCGGGTACAACCGGTCGAATTGCGGCGTCGACACATCAAACCCCCTGTTGCGCAGCGCTTTTGCGACGTACTCGACGCTGGCGTCGTAGCCTGGTGTGCCGTCCGCCCTGCTCCCCTTATTGGCGTTGGCGATGTCCTGCAGCGCGTGCAGATGGGTGAACATCCGCTCCGCGGTGACCTTTTCGGCCAACTCTCTGCTCAGATCGGGTGCGGCAGCGGGTCGTGCCCGATGCGGCGACGAGCACCCGGTCACCACCAGAATGATGAGCAGCACCGCTGCTCTCAGGCGGCCGGTCATGGCCGCGAGAGTGTGTGGCGGACACGATCGGCCATGACCGGAACACCGTTGCGGCCGCCGAGGTCCTGCGCGTAGAGCGCCACGGCGTAGGCCACCCCGGCTCCCTGGATGCCCAGCGAGGTGCGGTCGACATGGTCGAGAGTGTCGGTCTTCTGGTGATAGTTGGGATCGAATGGCGCACCCGCGGTTCCGCCCCACAGCTTCGCCTGTTCGTCGGACATCTTGGCCTCCGCGCCGGAGAACAAGCCGCCCGCCGGGATACCGGCCAGGGTGAATCCGTCGTAATCGGAGCGGCCGTCGAACGACGTGTCCTGCGGGGTCTTGCCCGCCGTCTTCAGGTAGGCGACCAGCGTGCGCTCGATGCCGGCCGAGCCCTCCGGCACCACCGGATGACCGCGGGCGTCCGCGGGCAGGGATTGATCCCCGTCATAGGTGAAGTAGCCCGGATTCGGCGACGCGAGCATGTCGAAGTTCAGGTACAGCGCAATGTTTTTGAGGTCCTCGGAGTTCAGCGACTCGACGTAGTTGCGTGACCCGATCAGGCCGAGTTCCTCCGCGCCCCAGAAGCCGAACCGCACCGCATTGTGCACTTGTGGTGAATTCCCCAGCTGGACAGCGGTTTCCAGCACAGCGGCCACCCCCGAACCGTCGTCGTTGATACCCGGACCCTCCGGCACGCTGTCCAGGTGCGCGCCGGCCATCACCACGTCAGTGGGCGAGCCCGTCTTGGTCTGCGCAATGATGTTGCGTGCCTTGAAGCTCTTGGTGCTCGCCGTCACCTTGATGGTGACCGGCCCGGGCTGGGCGCGCAGCTGCACTCCGACGGAGCGGGTCACACTGACCACCGGGATCTTGACGTCGGTGGCGCCCCCGAGTGTCCCGCCCATTTCCTGCTCGTCGACGTTGTCGGCCACGATCATCGCCACGGCGCCACGCTGTGCCGCGGCGTCTTCCTTTTGAGCGAACGGGCAGGTGCCGCGGTCCACCAACACCACGGCGCCCGGTACCGGCAGTGTGTCGTAATCGGGGGCCACACAGCCCTGCCGGTCACCACCCGGCGCGCTCACCAGCGGCCCGCTCACCCCGTCTGGGCCGGTGCCCAGGGTGAATTCCAGTGCGCGCGCCTCCACGGCCCGGCCCGCGACGGAGACCACGGGCTTGTCGGCGTGAAACACCCGCGCCGAGAACTCGGGCGTCAGCACGTCAAAACCGGTGCGGCGCAACGTATTCACCACATAATCGACGCTGGCGTCGTAGCCCGGCGTGCCGACTGCCCGGGTGCCGTTGTTGGCGTTGGCAATGTCCTGAAGCTTGGACAGGTGCGCCATCATCGCGTCCGTCGTGACCTTCTTATGCAGTGCGGCGGCGAACTCGGTCGCGGCGGGGTTGGCGGTCGCCTGCTGCGAGTTCGCCGAACGATGAGAGCAGCCCACCAGCACCGCAGCGAGAGCGACCACAGCAAGCACGGCCGGGATCGTCCTCGAATTGTTCACCATCGAGCCCAACGTTAGACCGCGCCTTGCGGATCAGGCTCCGTACACGCAGAAGTCAGACATACAGCGAGTTGAACGGCGCGAACGGAATGTTGCGCACCACAAACCACGCCAGGACCAGCCCCAGTGTCAGCATTGGCGCCCAGCGCCAATGCTGCCAGCTTCGGATTCGTCGGCCCGTCACCCGACCGTAGGTCCACGCCAGGTAAGCCCAGACCAAGAGCACCACGGCCATTAAAGCCAACGCGTTGAACCTGGCGGCCGCGATCACGTTGCCGTGCATAAGCGAATACAGCATCCGCAGACTGCCGCAGCCGGGGCAGTCAATGCCCAGCAACGCCTTGGTGGGGCATACCGGCAGCGGACCGTGGGGGGTGGTCGGATCGCCCATCCAGATGGCAGCGCACGCCGCGGTCGCCGACGCCACCACCACCAGTGGGGCGCCGAGACCATGCGGGGCAAGCCGTGGACGAGTCACCGTCAAGCAGCGTCGGGCTAGAAGGTCCCCATCAGCATCGACATTGACGCCGGCGCTGGGTTCTCGGGGTGCGCGGTCACCATGACAATCACGATGATCGCCAGGTAGACGACGACGAGGACGACCCAGATGATGACCGACCACCGCACCCACTTCTTGGCGCTGTCGGCGGCTGCCTGGGCTTCGGCGTAGCGGCCCTGGGCCCACAACCCGCTCACCGAGGCGGCCTTGACGATTGCCACGATTCCCGTGATCGGGAAGCAGAGCACCGTCGCCAGAATCGCCCAGACCAAGTAGTTGTTGGGCTGTTGAGCGGCCGGCTGTGGCGGTGGGTATCCGGGCGGGGGCGGCTGTGCGGTCATGGATTCTCCACTCGAAAAAAGTTAGCTGGCGTCTGGCGGTGCCTACGCTACCGGAGCCCCGGCAACCCGGCACGGTTTCCTTGAGTGGCGGAATGTACTGCCCGGCCCAGGCGTGGCCTACGATCCCTTTAGCAAACCGCCAAGGAGTCCATCGGATGCCCCATCTCGCCGCGCCTCTGCGCGTCATGACGGCTGCGGCGCTCGCGGGCGGCGTGGTTGTCGCCATGGCCGCCGCGACGGCGAATGCGGACCCCACCACTACTCCGACCTCGAGCACTCCCACCGCGAGTCCGGCAGATCTCAACACCCTGGCGGCCACGCTGTCAAAAGGCTACGGCCTCAATAACTGCACGCCGCAAAACATCATCAACGGTGAATTGGCTTCACTCGCGTGCGGACAAAGCCCCGACCCCAGTGGGCCCGTTCAGGCGAAGTACATCCTGTTCACCAATGGCGGCAATTTGGCCACCGTATTCAAGAACAGCATCAAGGACGACGTCTTGACGGCGTGCGGCGACCAGGGCCAGTCGCCCACTTCCTGGCACCAGGGCAGTTCCACCACCAGTGCGGGATCGGTGGCATGCGGGACGTACCAGAACGGCGCCGAGATCATCTGGACCAATGACGCCAAGAACATACTGAGCTATATCCGCGCGTCCAACACCGACGTTGGATCGTTGTTCCAGTGGTGGCGGGCCAACGGCTGACCACAATTCGAAAACACTATTTTTCGGGGTGGGACGCAAATACAATCCCGATGTTAATTAGCTACGCCGCAGTCGGGCAAAAGGAGTTGCAGGATGCCGTATCTCACCAACGTGCTGCGAGCCGCGACGGCCACAGCACTCCTGGGCAGTTTCGCCTGCCTGGGCACAGCCATTGCCAACGCTGACCCCAACGACACGCTGAACAGCGCGCTGTCGAAGGGCTACACCCCCAGCAATTGCTCGCCCCAAAAGGTGAGCGACGTCCAGGGCTCCTTTACCGCCACTGTGGTCGCGGTAGTGCAGTGTGGACAAAACTCTGACTCCAGCGGTCCGATGGGTGGCAAGTATTTCCTGTTCAGCAACAGCGCCGACACGGCCAGCTCGTTCACCAAACTCATTAGCAGCGACACCCTCGCCAACTGCGGCACCGCGTCGTCGCCGACCACGTGGCACCAGGGCAGCAACACCGATTCGGCCGGACAGGTGGCGTGCGGGACGGATTCGGGTCAGGCCGAGGTCCTTTGGACGGTGGATGCCAAGAACGTGCTGGCCTTCGTCCGCGCGAGCAACGGCGACACGGCGGGCCTGTACAAGTGGTGGCAGGCCAACGGCTGATCGTTACAGCGCAGCTGTAACGAGCTCGGCGACGGCGCTCATCCCGGCAGCGTTGGGGTGCAGCGGCGCGGGCCGGCCGGGCAGCGGCACCACGAACGTGCCCGGCGTGGTCGTCCACGGCTCGGCCGACCATGCGTGGTGCTCCCGGCTGGCCGCGGCGGCATGGATGACGCCGCAGCCGGTTTCGGCCGCGGCGTCGGCGGTGAGGCGTTCGAGAGTGCCGGCCACATGGCGGCCCAGCTCGGCGTCTTCCTCCGAAAGAGGCTGCGCGGGAACGCCTTCCGGCGGTAGCAAGGTCAGGTAGTCGACGAAGAAGACGCGGGCGTCGGGTGCGCGCCTGCGCAGTTCACGGCCGACCGCGCACAGCGCATGGAACACGTCGGCCAAAGCCCGGTCCCGCGCGTCGCGGTCCAGCAATTCGGCGATGCGCCCGCCGAGCAGCGGTAGGCGACGCGCCCAGTGCGGCAACGAGGCCGCCATTAGCAGCGGAACGTAGCCGACGTCGTTGCCACCGATGGTCACCGTGACCAAGCTTTCCGAGCCGTCCAGCGCGGTCAGCTGGGGCGGCGCACCGTGCTGGCGGTCGGTGAGCAGGTGCGCGGTGGTGGCACCGGAGAAGGTGACGTCCACCGGCTCGAAACCCGACCGTTCGGCAACCAGATGGGCGTAGTTGCGGGCCGATCGCCCCGACAACCGCGGCGCCCCCGCGGCGCCCGGTCTGATACCGGGGCCCGCGGCCATCGAACTACCCAGCGCGACATACCGTTTCATCGGTCGGGACTGGATGCCTGCGCCCAGAATCGCTTGGGAATGCGTCCGGCACGCCGCGCCAGGTGCCCGGCGGTCACAGCGGCCGACATCGCGGCGGCCATGGCCGGCGGGTCGGCGGCGCGGGTCACCGCGGAGGCCAATAGCACGGCGTCGCAACCCAACTCCATCGCCAGCGCCGCGTCGCTGGCCGTACCGATGCCTGCGTCGAGCACCACGGGAACTCCGGCCCGGGCGACGATCATCTCGATGTTGTGCGGATTGGTGATCCCCAGGCCGGTACCGATCGGCGAGCCCAACGGCATCACCGCCGCGCAGCCGGTGTCCTCCAGCCGACGGGCCAGCGCCGGATCATCGTTGGTGTAGGGCAGCACCACGAATCCGTCGTCGACCAATTGTTCTGCCGCCCTGACTAATTCGACAGCGTCGGGCAGCAAGGTGCGTTCGTCGGCGATGACTTCGAGTTTGACCCAGTTGGTGCTCAGCGCCTCGCGGGCCAGCTGCGCGGTGAGCACCGCCTCGGCCGCGCCTCGGCAGCCCGCGGTGTTGGGCAGCGGCGTGATGCCCAGCCGGTTGAGCAGGTCCAGCAATCCGGTCCCGCCCTCGACGTCGACCCGGCGCATGGCGACGGTGGTCAGTTCGGTACCCGAGGCGATCAGCGCCTGTTCCAGCACCGACAGGTTGGCCGCACCCCCGGTCCCCATGATGAGCCGCGAGGTGAAGCTGCGGTCCGCAATCGTCAGCTTGGGTTCAACCACCTTGCACCGCCGTTACCACCTCGAGTCGAGCGCCATCGAAAAGCGTTGTGGTCCAATTAGATCTCGGCAGCACGGCATCACCCACCGCCACCGCTACGCCGCGGTCCGGGAAACCCAGTGAGGCCAGCAGTCCCGCGACGGTGGTCTGTTCGTCGACCTCGACCCGTTGTTCGTTGACCGTGATGATCATCAGTGGACTCCCACCGCTGCGAGCTCGGCAATGACGTGTTCGGCGGTCCACGGTGCCAGCAGGATGCCCGACCGGCCATGGCCGGCGGCGACGAACGTGCGTTGGTCGAGGCGGTGCACGAGAGGCAGATTATCGGGCGTCATCGGGCGCAGCCCGGCGGCGCATTCGACCAACTCGTACTCGCCCAGTGCGGGCAGCACCGCGCACGCGTCGTCGAGCAGGTCGCGCACCCCGGACACCACCGGGGCGGTGTCGCGACCGTGCTCGTACTGCGTGGCACCGACGACGACCCCGTCCGCGCGCGGCACCAGATACACCTGCCTGCCGTGCACCCGGGCGCGAATCACCCTGCCCAGCAACGGCATACAACCCTTTCGCCAGCGCAGACGCAGCACCTCACCCTTGACCGGGCGGATCGGTAGCCCCGGCCACAGGGAGGGCGCGTCGATGCCGTTGGCGATCACCACCGCGTCACCGTCGACACGCGTCATGTCATGCACCGGCCCCGCCCACTCGACGCCGAGGCGCTCGCAGTCCGCCGCCAGCGCATCGAGGAGCGCGCGATTGTCCACCGCGAGCTCGGTGGGCGCCTGAAAGCCGTGCCGGATGCCTTGGGCCAGAAGCGGTTCGACATCACGGGCGGCCGACTCCCAGGTCACCGGATGCCCCTGGCCCGACAACCAGTCGGCAACGGTGCGCAGGTCTGCCACGTCGGCCCGGTCGACCGCCACCACCAGCGACCCGCGAGCGGTGATCAGCTCCGGCGGCAGCCCGTCCAGAAAGCCGCCGTCGCGCCATAGCCGCAGCGACTCGAGGCCCAGCCGCAGTAGTCGTTCCTCGCCGGGCCAGCCTTCGCTGTGTGGGGCCAGCATGCCGCCGGCGACCCAGGAGGCGCCGCGGTCGCCGGTGCGGTGCACCCGCACGGACCAGCCCGCGCGCGCCGCCCGGCGCGCCACCGACAACCCGATGACGCCGCCGCCGATGACGGCTACGTCGGCCGGAGACTGCATCCTCTACTCCCTTCGCCGGCATGACCCGGATCAGGTGTGACGGTAAGGGCAGGTCCAGATGGACTGGCTGTGCCCACTCTCAGCCCCGCTCCGGGGACTCCCGTGTCTAAGTTCTTCGGCCTCTACGCTAGCGCGCTAGCGTCGCGGTGTGCACCAACTCGTCCCACGTCTCGCGTCAGCGCGGCTCTATCTGTGTACCGACGCCCGCCGGGAACGCGGCGACTTGGCTCAGTTCGCCGATGCCGCGCTGGCCGGCGGGGTGGACATCGTCCAGCTGCGCGACAAGGGGTCGGCCGGCGAGCAGCGGTTCGGGCCGCTGGAAGCGCGCGAGGAGTTGGCGGCGTGCGACATCCTGGCCGACGTGGCCCGCCGGCACGGTGCATTGTTCGCCGTCAACGACCGGGCCGACATCGCCCGGGCGGCCGGCGCCGACGTGCTGCATCTGGGACAGGGCGACCTACCGGTGCGCGTCGCGCGCGACATCGTCGGGCCGGACACGCTGATCGGCCTGTCCAGCCACGACGCCGAACAGGCCGCCGCGGCCGCCGGCTCCGACGCCGATTACTTCTGCGTCGGCCCCTGCTGGCCCACCCCGACTAAGCCGGGCCGCGCCGCCCCGGGCCTGGAACTCGTCCGGGCGGCGACCGCCCTCGGGACCGGCAAACCGTGGTTCGCCATCGGCGGCATCGATGCGCAGCGGCTGCCCGAGGTGCTCGACGCCGGAGCCCGGCGGATCGTGGTCGTGCGCGCGATCACCACCGCCGACGACCCGCGGGCCGCCGCCGCACAGCTCAGGTCAGCGCTTGCAGCAGCGAATTGATGCGGGGACTCGGCGGCGTGTGATCCTCGTCGCCGGGCATGCACCAGACGAAGACCCCGGCCTCGATCTCCAGCGTGCGCGGCAGGCGCTGACGCCGTTCGTCGCCGTGGCCCAGCGGCACCACCGCCGGAGCGATGCGCAGCCGCTCCCAGCTGGCCGCGAAGCCGGGATGCAGCGGCAGGTCCGCCACCTCGTCCTCGGCAACCCAGCGCATTTCGGCGCTCTCCCGGTTGGGCACCGTGTGCAGCAGTTCAGCGGCATCGGCAACGACGGTGGTGTAGGTCCAGTGCGTCCCGGCCAGCCCGGCGACCCGGGCCGTCACCACCTCGCCTCGCACCGAAACCCGCTCGGCGAGCAGGCCGGCCTCCTCGTGTGCCTCCCGAACCGCGGTTTCCTCGGCGGTCTCGTGACTGTCGCGCGCGCCACCGGGCAATGCCCAGGTGCCGCCCTGATGGCTCCACACCGCACGATGCTGCAGCAGCACCGCCGGGGTGCCGTCCGGCCGCGGGGCCCGCAGCAGCAGACCCGCCGCGCCGTACCGGCCCCAGTAGTGGGCGCCGCTGTCGGATATCACCCATCCGTCACCGTCGCCCTGCACGAGATCAGGATATGCAGGCAATCGCTGAAAATGCGTCCGCCTCCCCCCATCGGCGCAGACATTCTCTTAGAATTCGCTTATACAGGTAAGTACAGCGAATTCAGCGGCCGAGAGATGAGGTCTGAAGCGACGTGACGGTTGAGCTGGCGCACCCGTCGACCGAGCCGCTGGGATCGCGGTCGCCGGCCGAACCGGCGCATCCGCGCTGGTGGTTCATCTCGACGACGCCCGGCCGCATCCTGACCATCGGCATCGTGCTGGCCGCGCTCGGCGTCTCCAGCGCCTTCGCCACGTCGACGACGATCAACCATCGACAGCAGGTGCTCTCGACCGTGCTCAACCACACCGAGCCGCTGGCGTTCGCCGCCGGACGGCTCTACACCACCCTGTCGGTGGCCGACGCCGCGGCGGCCACCGCGTTCATCGCCCAGGCCGAGCCGCGGCCGGTCCGGATGCGCTACGAACAGGCCATCACCGACGCCTCAGTGGCGGTCACCCGGGCGTCCAGTGGACTCACCGATGAACCGCTGGTGCAGCTGCTCGGCAAAATCAATGCCGAACTGGCCGTCTATACCGGGTTGATCGAGATCGCGCGAACCAACAACAGGGAGGGCAATCCGGTCGGGTCGTCATATCTGTCGGAGGCATCGGGGCTGATGCAGTCGACGATCCTGCCCGATGCCGCGCAGCTTTACCAGGCCACCTCGGAGCGGGTGGACTCGGAGACGACGGCATCGACGCACTTCCCCGCGCCGGTGATCCTGGTCGTGGGCGGCACGGTCGTCTTCGGCGCGTTCTCGCATCGCTGGCTGGCCCGGCGCACCCGGCGCCGAATCAATCCGGGCCTGGTCGTGGGCGCGCTCGGTATCCTCGTGATGGTGGTGTGGGTAGGAACTGCGCTGACGATCTCCACGACCGCCAGTCGAAGCGCGAAAGACACTGCGGCCGAGTCGCTCAAGACTGTGACCAACGTCGCCATCACCGCCCAGCAGGCACGGGCCGACGAGACGCTGTCGCTGATCCGGCGCGGCGACGAAGAAGTCCGCAAGCAGTCGTTCTATCAGCGCATCGACGCCATGCACCAGCAGCTCGACCAGTACATGGCACGCCCCGATGCCGTCGACAAACCCGACTTGCAGGGCGCCGACCAGCTGTTGGTCCGGTGGCGGCAGGCCAACGACCGGATCAACTCCTACATCTCGGTCGGCAACTACCGGGCCGCCACCCAGGTCGCGCTGGGCAGCGCCGAAGACGACTCCACCCCCGCGTTCGACAAGCTCGAAGACGAGTTGGGCAAGGCGATGACGCAATGCCGCGCGCACCTGCGCAACGACGTGATCAACGCGCGCAGTGGGCTATCCGGCGCGCAGGTCGGCGGTGTGGTGCTCAGCCTGGGTGCGGCCATCGCGGTCGCGCTCGGCCTGTGGCCTCGGCTGAAAGAGTATCGATAGTGACGCGCCTGCCGTGGGTCCGGCGGGCGAAGTCCTTGGCGGGTGTCCTCGCCACGGTGATCATGCTGGCGGGCTGCGGGCACACGGAGTCGCTGACGGTGGCCACCGCGCCGACGTTGCCGCCACCCACTCCGGTCGGCATGGATCAATTGCCGGCCGAGCCGCCGTTGCCGCCGGACGATTCGACCCAGGACTGCGATGCGACGGCCAGCCTGCGTCCCTTCCCGAACAAGGCGGACGCCGACGCCGCCGTCGCCGACATCCGGGCCCGCGGCAGGCTGGTCGTCGGGCTCGACATCGGCAGCAATCTGTTCAGCTTCCGCGACCCGATCACCGGCGAGATCACCGGTTTCGACGTCGACATCGCCGGCGAGATCGCCCGCGACATCTTCGGGGCCCCGTCGCATGTCGAGTACCGCATCCTGTCCAGCGACGAGCGCATCACGGCGTTGCAGCAGTCCGAGGTCGACGTCGTCGTCAAGACCATGACCATCACCTGCGAGCGGCGCAAGCTGGTGAACTTCTCCACCGTCTACCTCGACGCCAGCCAGCGGATCCTCGCCCCGCGCGACTCGATGATCGTCAAGGTGGGCGACCTGTCCGGCAAGCGAGTCTGCGTGGCCAGGGGCACGACGTCGCTGCACCGCATCCGGCAGATCAGCCCGCCACCGGTCATCGTGTCGGTGGTGAATTGGGCCGACTGCCTGGTCGCGATGCAGCAGCGCGAGATCGACGCCGTCAGCACGGACGACTCGATCCTCGCCGGTCTGGTCGAGGAAGACCCCTACCTGCACATCGTCGGGCCGAACATGGCCACCCAGCCCTATGGCATCGGGACCAACCTGGACAACACCGGCCTGGTCCGGTTCGTCAACGGCACGCTCGAGCGGATTCGCCGAGACGGCACGTGGAACACGTTGTACCGCAAGTGGTTAACGGTTCTGGGCCCCGCACCCATCCCGCCCACACCGAGGTACGTGGACTGATGGCCGAGCTGGAAAACGAAACCGCACAGGCGGATTCCGACTCCGAAGAGGTCGGCCCCGGCACCCAACCGGCCATGGACACGGCCGGCGGTCCGACAACGGGTCGGCTCAACGCGACTCAGGCGGTGTTCCGCCCGGACTTCGACGATGATGACGACGACCTGCCGCATATCTCGCTCGGCAGCATCGACACCGAACCGCAGGAGCGGATGACGGTCGCGACGCGGGTGCTTCCGCCGACCAGACAGCTCGGCGGCGGGCTGGTCGAGATCCCCCGGGCGCGTGACATCGACCCGGTCGAAGCCCTGATGACGAACCCCATGGTGCCCGAGTCCAAGCGGTTCTGCTGGAACTGCGGCAAGCCGGTGGGCCGGTCCGGCTCCGAGGGCAAGGGCGCGTCCGAAGGCACTTGCCCATTCTGTGGAAGCCCGTATTCGTTTCTGCCCCAACTGAACCCGGGCGATACCGTCGCCGGCCAGTACGAGGTCAAGGGGTGCATCGCCCACGGCGGGCTGGGCTGGGTTTACCTCGCGGTCGACCACAATGTCAACGACCGCCCGGTGGTGCTCAAAGGCCTGGTCCACTCCGGTGACGCCGAGGCACAGGCGATCGCGATGGCCGAGCGGCAGTTCCTCGCCGAGGTGGTCCACCCGCAGATCGTGCAGATCTTCAACTTCGTCGAGCACACCGATCGGCACGGCGATCCGGTCGGCTACATCGTCATGGAGTACATCGGTGGACAGTCGCTCAAGCAGGGCCTGAAGAAGGACGAGAAACTTCCGGTCGCCGAGGCCATCGCCTACCTGCTGGAAATCCTGCCAGCGTTGAGCTATCTGCATTCGATCGGCTTGGTGTACAACGACCTCAAGCCGGAAAACATCATGTTGACCGAGGAGCAACTCAAGCTGATCGACCTGGGCGCGGTGTCGCGGGTCAATTCGTTCGGCTATCTCTACGGCACGCCCGGATTTCAGGCGCCCGAGATCGTGCGTACCGGCCCGACGATCCCCACCGATATCTACACGGTGGGACGGACTTTGGCCGCCTTGACGTTGACACTGCGCACCCGCAACGGCCGCTATGTCGACGGGCTGCCCGAAGACGATCCGGTACTGACCAAATACGACTCGTTCGGTCGGCTGCTGCGACGGGCGACCGACCCCGATCCGCGTCGCCGGTTCTCCTCCGCCGAAGAGATGTCCGCACAGTTGATGGGCGTCTTGCGCGAAGTCGTCGCCCAGGACTCCGGGGTGCCCCGGGCAGGTCTGTCAACGGTTTTCAGCCCCAGCCGTTCTACGTATGGGGTAGACCTGCTGGTGGCGCACACCGATGTGTATCTGGACGGCCAGGTGCATTCCGAGAAGCTGACCGCCAGGGAAATCGTGACCGCGCTGCCGGTGCCTCTGGTCGATCCGACCGACGTGGCCGCCCCGGTGCTGCAGGCCACGGTGCTTTCGCAGCCGGTGCAGACGCTTGACTCGCTGCGCGCGGCCCGGCACGGTGTGCTGGACGCCGAGGGCGTCGATGTGTCGGAGTCGGTCGAGCTGCCGCTGATGGAGGTCCGTGCCCTGCTCGACCTGGGCGACGTGGCCAAGGCAACCCGCAAGCTCGACGACCTGGCCGAGCGAGTGGGCTGGCGCTGGCGACTGGTCTGGTATCGGGCCGTCGCCGAGCTGCTGACCGGCGACTACGACTCCGCCATCAAGCATTTCACCGAAGTGCTCGACACCTTTCCCGGCGAGCTGGGGCCGAAACTGGCGCTGGCCGCCACCGGCGAGCTGGCCGGCAACAGCGATGTGCACAAGTTCTACGAGACGGTGTGGCGCACCAATGATGGCGTAATCTCGGCGGCCTTCGGCCTGGCCAGATCGCTGTCCGCCGAGGGTGATCGAAACGGCGCAGTGCGCACCCTCGACGAAGTTCCGCCGGCCTCAAGGCATTTCACCACTGCGCGGCTGACCAGTGCGGTCACGCTGCTGTCCGGCCGGTCGCGGTCGGAGATCACCGAGCAGCAGATCCGCGATGCCGCCCGGCGGGTGGAGGCGCTGCCGGCCACCGAACCCCGGGTACTGCAGATTCGTGCGCTGGTGCTCGGCAGTGCGATGGACTGGCTCGAAGGCAACGAGGCCAGCACCAACCACATCCTCGGTTTCCCCTTCACCAGTCACGGCCTGCGACTGGGCGTCGAGGCATCTTTGCGCAGCCTGGCCCGCGTCGCGCCCACGCAGCGACACCGATACACACTGGTCGACTTGGCCAACAAGGTGCGGCCCACCAGCACCTTCTAGTTCGGGCTTTCGGCTTTGCGGGCGTCGCGGGTGCGTCCAGGGCGTCGCGGGTGCGTCCAGGGCGGCGGGAGCCGTCGCGGGTGCGGCTAGGGCATCGCGGGTGCGTCCAGGGCGGCGGGAGCCGTCGCGGGTGCGTCCAGGGCGTCGGGGGTGCGGCTAGGGCGGCGGGAGCCGTCGCGGGTGCGTCCAGGGCGGCGCGGGTGCGGCTAGGGCGGCGCGGGTGCGGCTAGGGCGGCGGGAGCCGTCGCGGGTGCGGCTAGGGCGTCGCGGGTGCGGCTAGGGCGTCGCGGGTGCGGCCAGGGCGTCGCGGGTGCGTCCAGGGCGGGAATTCGGTTCGATTCCCGCCGTGAGTGCACACTCAACGCCGTTATCGCACACCACAACCCGCAATGGCCGCCCGAACCCGGCGCAGGATGCTAGCCGGGCCGTCTTCGGCCACGACCCGGACGACGGTCCAGCCCAAGTCCTTCAAATCCTCCAGCCGCCGGATGTCTTTGACGTACTGCCGGCGGTCGGTGCGGTGTTGGTCGCCGTCGTACTCGACCGCGACAAACCACTCCTGCCAACCCATGTCGAGGTAGGCGACCGGGATGCCGTCGACACCCAGCACCGGAATCTGCGTCTGCGGGCGGGGCAGCCCCGCGTCGATGAACAGTAGCCGCAGGTAGCTTTCCCGGGGTGATTGCGCGCCGGGGTCGAGCAACTCGAGCGCGGCTTCCAGACACCGCAGCCCCGGCGATCGCGAATGGTTCTCCGCAACCCGCAGCACATCATCGACCTTGAAACCCGTTGCGCGAGCGAGCGCGTCCAGCCTGGCGACGGCCGAATGAACGGCACCGCGCCGGCCGATATCGAAGGCGGTCCGCTCGGGCGTGGTGACGGGGCGGCCGTCGATGATCTGCGTCTCGCCGTCGTGCAACACGCCGCGCCGGGTCAGCACACCGTGCGGCGGGCGGGCGTTGGTGTGCACCAGTTCAACCGGGACGTCGTCGGGAATCCACTGGGCGCCGTGCAAGGCCGCGGCGGCCGCACCGGCGATGGTCGCCCGCCGGCCGGACCAGAGCCAGGCCGCGGCGGTGCGCTGCCGCAGCGAAGGCCG
The DNA here is from genome assembly GCF_900157365.1 of Mycobacterium numidiamassiliense. GTDB lineage: Bacteria > Actinomycetota > Actinomycetes > Mycobacteriales > Mycobacteriaceae > Mycobacterium > Mycobacterium numidiamassiliense. Next base: position 1,195,342 of record NZ_FUEZ01000003.1, read on the forward strand.
GACGTCTCGGCCGAAATACACGTTGGGAAAGGCCGCCCGATAGCGCGTGCGCAGTTGATGGCGGCTCAACTCCCCAGCCGCCAGTGCTTCGCTGCCGACAAAAGGGTTCCCCGCCTCCACCATGTCGCGAACAATCGCACATCAGCGTGGGCGATGATTTCGGCTATCCACAGGCGATATGCAGGGCCGCAAGAAAATCGCAAGAAAACTCAGCGAATTTTCAGCTGGACACCTCACAGTTAACTCATGCCAGGGCAGTCCAGCCAATGGGTCGCCACGGCGCGCGCGCTGCGCCGCGCCGGGTTCGGCGTGACCGGACCCGAGGTCGACGCCGCGGTCCGCCAGGACTGGCCGTCCTATGTCGACGCCATGCTGGGTGCCAACCCCGACGCCGACCCGGGGGTGATCGCCACCCCGATGCCGTCGTTCGCCGTGCCACGCCCGCCCGGTAAGGGCGCCACTCCGGCCACCCGCAAGCAGTACAACCAGCAGCTGACCGAGCAACTTGGTGCGCTGTCGGACTGGTGGCTACAGCGCATGGTGTACGTCCGAGCGCCGGCGCGCGAAAAGTTAACACTGTTGTGGCACAACCACTTTGCCACGTCTGCGCAGAAAGTCCGGTCCGCCACGCAGATGGCGGCCCAAAATCAGAAATTGCGCACCTTGTCGTTGGGCGATTTCCACACCCTGGCCTACGCGATGCTGACCGACGCAGCGATGTTGCGCTGGCTGGACGGCCAGAGCAACACGGCCAAGTCGCCCAACGAGAACCTTGCCCGGGAATTCATGGAGTTGTTCGCGCTCGGCCACGGCAACGGCTACACCGAAGACGACGTCCGCGCCGGGGCCCGCGCCCTCACGGGCTGGGTGATCGACCCCGACGGCCAGACCGCGATCGTCCCCAAACGCCGCGACGCAGGGGCCAAGACACTGTTCGGCAGCACCGGGAACTTTGACGCGGCTGGGTTCTGCGATTCCGTTCTGGCGCAACCTAAGTCGGCAGAATACGTCGCGACACGGCTGTGGCAGCAACTGGCGTCCGACGACCCGCCGCAACCGCAGACACTTAGCCGGCTGGTCTCGGCCTACGGCCCCGGCCGCAACCTGCGGGCCCTGACCGCCGCGATCCTTACCGACAACGAGTTCACCGGCCCCGCCGCACTGAACACCAAGATCAACACACCGATCGAATGGCTGGTCGGCGTGCTCCGGGCGCTGCGCGTACCACTGAATACGCCCGCGCAGTTGAAGATGGCCGACGGGACCTTGCACGCGCTGGGACAGCGCCCGTTCTATCCGCCCAGCGTCGGTGGCTGGCCGCACGGCCAGGTGTGGCTGTCGACCGCCAGCGCCGAGGCGCGGCTGCGTGCCGCCAGCCAGCTTGCACACAACGGCGACCTGTCCGTCGTCGAAAGCGCCGCCCCGGGCGAACGCATCGACGCGGTCGGCTACCTGATCGGTGTCGGCGCCTGGTCAGACCGCACCGCCGACGCACTCGAACCCCTGGTGCGAACACCGCCGCAGTTGGTCGCGGCGGCCGTCAACACGCCCGAATACCTGACGTCCTAGCGAGATTGCCGAACTATGCCCGAGATCAATCGCCGCAAATTCCTGATCGCCAGCGCGGGTGCCGGCGCCGCCGGACTGCTCTCCACAGCGGCGGCGGTGAGTTGGCCAGACTTGATGCGCGCGGCCCAGGACCGCCCGCTCGCCGACGGCGCCGGCGTGCTCGTACTGGTCACGCTCTACGGAGGCAACGATGGGATCAACACCCTGATCCCCTACGCCGACAACGCCTATCACGACGCGCGCCCCGAACTTGCCTACGCGGCGGGCGACGTGCTGCACCTGGACTCACAGCTCGGCCTTAACCCGGGGATGAAGGGCCTCGCCCAACTCTGGACGCAGCGCCAACTCGCCATCGTGCGCGGCGTGAGCTATCCGCAGCCCGACCACAGCCACTTCCGTTCCATGGACATCTGGCAGACTGCGTCGCCGGCCGAGCCGGTCTCGACCGGCTGGATCGGCCGCTGGCTCGACGCCACCGGCGACGACCCGTTGCGCGCGGTCAACATCGGGCCAGTGCTGCCGCCCCTTGCGGTCGGTGAAAAGTACACGGCGGCAGCCCTTTCGACCACGCATGTGCCGGCCGCGCAGGCAGAGAGGTTCGACGCCATCATGAGCGCGCTGGGCAACGATGACCGCGCCGACACCCCGGCAATGGCGGCGGTCTGCAAGGCCTATCGCGCGACACGCACTACCAACAAGACCTTCGAGTCGGTCAAGCCCGCTTCCGCCGAGCACAATTCGCTGGCAACACAGCTGAGTATGGTGGCGGCCGCCGTGCGGGCCGGCGCACCAACGCGGGTGTACACGGTGCAACTCGGCGGCTTCGACACCCACGCCAACGAGCGCAACACCCAGCAGCGTCTGCTGCAAACCCTCGACGAGGCGGTCACGCCGTTCCTGCGCGACATGGCCGCTGATCGTCACGGCAAAAACGTCGTCCTGATGGCGTATTCGGAGTTCGGTCGCAGGGTGGCCGCCAACGCCTCGCAGGGCACCGACCACGGCACCGCCGGCCCCGTCTTCATTGCCGGCGTGCCGGTCAAGGGCGGCTTCTACGGTGAGGAACCCAGCCTCACCAATCTCGACCACGGAGACCTCAAGTACACCACTGACTTTCGCGACGTGTACTACGAGCTGCTGTCGCGCACCGTCGGGACCGATCCCACCCCTTCGGTCGGCTCCGGCCGAAACAGTCTGGGCTTCCTATAGTTCGGCAAGAAGGGCGACGCAATCACGCGCAATCGCCAGCTCTTCATTGGTCGGCAGCACCAGCACGGTGATCCGGGAGTCGTCGCTGGAAATCCGGCGCGCCCCTTTGTCGTCGGAGAAGTTGCGGCTCTCGTCGACCACGATGCCCAGCTCCTGTAGTCCGGCCAGCGCGTCGCGGCGCACCTCCGCCGCGTTCTCGCCGACGCCGGCTGTGAAGGTCAGCACGTCGGTGTGCCCCAGCACCGCCAGGTAGGCGCCGATGTACTTGCGCAACCGGTGAATGAACACGTCGTACGCCAATTGCGCTGAGCCATCGTCGGATTCGATCATCTGGCGGAGTCGCCGGAAATCGTTCTCCCCCGCCAGGCCCCACACCCCCGACTGGTGGTTGAGCATGGACTCGATCTCGTCGACACTCATCTTCGCGCGCCGCCACAGGTAGCTGATGACGCCGGGGTCCACGTCGCCGCTACGGGTGCCCATCACCAGCCCCTCCAGCGGGGTCAGGCCCATCGATGTTTCGACCGGCCGTCCGCCCGCGATCGCCGAGGCTGAGTCGCCATTGCCCAGGTGCAGAATGATCTGGTTCAGCCGGTCCAGCGGCCGGTCCAAAAAGCCCGCGACCTGCTCGCTGACGTAGCGGTGCGATGTGCCGTGAAATCCGTAGCGGCGTATCTCCCAGCGCTGCGCCAACTCTCGATTGATGGCGTAGGTCGCGGCCGCGGCCGGCAGGTCGTGAAAAAACGCGGTGTCGAAGACCGCGATGTGCGCGACGTCGGGCAGCAGCTTGCGCGCCACTTTGATTCCCCGTATCGCGGGCGGATTGTGCAGTGGCGCCAGCTCGGAAAGCTTGTCGAGCTCGGCGATCGTGTCATCGTCGAGCAGCGTCGGGTGGTAGAAGTGCTTGCCCCCGTGGACGACTCGGTGGCCGACCGCCACCAGGCCGCAGGACTTGAGGTCGATGCCGGACTCCGCCATCTGCTCGAAGGCGAGGCGCAGGGCCTCCTCGTGATCGGCGGCCCGCGACGACGGCTCGCCGATCTGCTGGACTTTGCCGCCGTCGCGCGACACCCCGGAGACCGGGTCGACCAGTTGGAATTTCAGCGAGGAGGAGCCGGAATTGATCACCAGCACAAGCTGATCAGCCATGGCCCGCGCCCTGCGCCTGGATCGCGGTGATGGCGATCGTGTTGACGATGTCTTCGACCAGCGCACCCCGGGACAGGTCGTTCACCGGTTTGCGCAGGCCCTGCAGCACCGGGCCGATCGCGATTGCCCCGGCGCTGCGCTGCACCGCCTTGTAGGTGTTGTTGCCGGTGTTGAGGTCGGGAAAGATCAGCACCGTGGCGTGACCGGCCACCGGCGAGTCGCCCAGCTTGGTGGCGGCCACCGAGGGTTCTACCGCCGCGTCGTATTGGATGGGACCCTCGACCGCCAGGTGCGGCTCGCGCATCCGCACCAATCCGGTTGCCGTCCTGACCTTGTCGACGTCGGCTCCGGTGCCCGAGTCGCCGGTGGAGTAGGACAACATCGCGACTTTGGGCTCGATGCCGAACTGCGCGGCGGTGCGGGCCGAACTGATCGCGATGTCGGCGAGCTGTTCGGGGGTGGGGTCCGGGATGATCGCGCAGTCGCCGTAGGCCAGCACCCGATCGGGCAGGCACATCAGGAAAATGCTGGACACCGTCGATACGTCCGGAACGGTTCTGATGATTTCAAGCGCCGGTCGAACGGTATGCGCGGTGGTGTGGGCGGCGCCCGAGACCATGCCGTCGACCATGCCGTTGTACACCAGCATGGTCCCGAAATACGAGACATCGCTCATGATCTCGCGGGCCCGCTCGACGGTGATTCCCTTTGCCTTGCGCAACTCGGCGTATTGCGCTGCGAACTGGTCGCATAGGCCCCCGCCGCGCGGGTCGATGACTTTCGCCTCGCTCAGGTCGACACCGAGTTCGGCTGAGCGCAAGCGGATTTGGGCTTCATCGCCCAGGATCGTCAAATCCGCGATGCAACGTCTCAGCACCCTTCCAGCCGCCTCGAGGATGCGGTCGTCGTCGCCCTCGGGCAGCACGATGTGCTTGCGATCGGAGCGCGCCTGCTGCGCCAGCCGGTGGGTGAACATCTGCGGTGTCGTCACGGTGGGGAACGGAATCGCAAGCTGCGCAACTAGATCCGCGACATCCATGTGGCTGTTCACCAGCTCGATGGCGGTGTCGATCTTGCGCTGCGACTTCGCGGTGACCCGGCCGCGAGCCGAGGCGGCCGCGCTGGCTGTTTCGTAGGTCCCCAATGCGGTCGCGACGATGGGCAGCCGAAGCCTCAGCCCGGACACCAGAGTCGAGATGGAAGGATGCAAGGTAAACCCGCCGTTGAGGATGAGGCAGCACAGCGACGGAAACCCTTCGGCCGCATGCGCACTGGCGGCGGCCAGTACGACGTCGGAACGGTCGCCGGGGGTGATCACCGCCATGCCGTCGCGCAGTCGTTCCAGCACATGGTCCGCGGTCATGCCGGCGACCAGCACGCTCATCGCCTCACGCTCGACGAGCGCGGTGTCGCCGCTGACCAACGTCCCGTGCACGGCCTGCTGCAATTCGGCCACCGTCGGCGCCCGCAGCAGCGGCTCGTCGGGCAGCACGTAGCCGCGCGGCGTGAACATGTGCAGCGCTTCGGCAACGGCACCCACTTCCGCCGGGTCGCATCGGTTGGCGACCACCGCCGCGGTGTGGGCACGCTGAGTCGCCAGCTCGGTCAGACAGATCTCGACGACGCTGGCGACCTGTTCAGCGGTGCGGTCGTTGGCGCCTACCACCAGCAGCACCGGCGCGCCGAGATTGACCGCGATCCGGGCATTGACCGAGAGTTCGGCCGGGCTGGCGACATCGGTGTAGTCGCTACCGACGATCACCACCGCGTCGCACGCCTGTGCCATGGCGTGATACGACTCGACGATGCCGGTGATCGCGGCGTCGATGTCGGCGTGCAGCTGCTGGTAGGTCACGCCCACACACTGTTCATAGGACAGGCCCGCGGTAGTGCGCGTCAGCAGCAGTTCCAGGATGTAGTCGCGTTCGCCGCCGAGCCGGGTGATCGGCCGGAACACACCAACTTTCGCGACCGTCGCGGTCAATCGGTTCAGCAGACCCAGCGCGATCGTCGATTTGCCGGTCTCCGGCTCTGGCGCCGCGATGTAGATCGCTGACGTGTCAGCCAAGTCGCCGCAATCTGGGCGCCAGATCCTTTTCGAAAAGCTCCAGGAACCGGCGCTGGTCGTGGCCCGGCGCGTGGAACACCAAGTGGTTGAGGCCCCAACCGACGTACTGACCGACCTTCTCCACCGCCTCGTCAGGGTCCGACGAGACGATCCAGCGCTTGGCGACCTGTTCGATCGGCAGCGCGTTGGCCGCCGCCTCCATCTCGATCGGGTCGTGAATGCTGGTCTTCTGTTCGGCCGTCAGCGACAGCGGCGCCCAGAACCGGGTGTTCTCCAACGCCAGGTCCGGATCGGTGTCGTAGGAGATCTTGATTTCGATCATCCGGTCGATGTCGTCGGGATTCTTGCCCGCGGCCTCCGCGCCTTCCTTCATGGCGGGGATGAGCTTGTCCTTGTACAGCTCCTCGCCCTTGCCGGAGGTGCAGATGAAGCCGTCGCCGGCGCGGCCCGCATACTTGGCGACTTGCGGGCCCCCCGCGGCGATGTAGATCGGGATGCCGCCCTCGGGCACGTCGTAAATCGAAGCGCCCTTGGTGTGGTAGTACTCGCCCTCGAAGTCGACCCGGTCGCCCAGCCACAGCTCGCGCATCAGTCGCACCGATTCGCGCAGCCGGGCGTAGCGCTCCTTGAACTCCGGCCATTCGCCCTCGTATCCGGTGGCGATCTCGTTCAGCGACTCGCCGGTGCCGACACCGAGGAAGATGCGATCCGGGTAGAGGCACCCCATCGTGGCAAAGGCCTGCGCGATGACGGCGGGGTTGTAGCGGAAGGTCGGAGTCAGTACCGAGGTGCCCAGGATGAGCCGCTCGGTTCGTTCGCCGACCGCGGTCATCCAGGCCAGCGAAAAGGGGGCGTGCCCACCCTCGTGACGCCAGGGCTGGAAGTGGTCACTGACCGTGGCGCTGTCCATGCCGTGCGCTTCGGCGGCGACAGCCAGTTCGACGAGCTCGCGCGGTGCGAATTGTTCAGCGGATGCTTTGTATCCAAGTTTGAGTTCAGCCACGACTTCTTTCTACTCCTAGATCGTCGGTCGCGACCCGCTGCGCCCAGCTTCGCTGCGCTTGCGATCGCTCACCTATCGTCGGTCGCGACCCGCTGCGCCCAGCTTCGCTGCGCTTGCGATCGCTCACCTATCGTCGGTCGCGACCCGCTGCGCCCAGCTTCGCTGCGCTTGCGATCGCTCCTAGACTCACCGGCATGGGACCGGCACCGGCACTTGTTCAAGCAACCGACACCGTGCACCTCGCCCAGGGTGAAGCCGTCAATTGGACGCTGGTCACCGACGAATCCGGGGTATTGCTGATCGACGCCGGCTATCCGGGTGACCGCGAGGCCGTACTGGCCTCGCTGGCCGCGCTCGGCTACGGCCCCGCCGACGTGCGCGCCATCTTGCTGACGCACGCGCACATCGATCATCTGGGCTCAGCGATCTGGTTCGCCGGCGAGCACGGCACTCCGGTGTACTGCCACGCCGACGAAGTGGGACATGCCAAGCGGGAGTACTTGGAGCAGGTGTCGATTCTCGATCTGGCGCTGCGCATTTGGCGGCCCCGGTGGGCGGTGTGGACCGCCCATGTGGTGCGCAGCGGCGGCCTGATCCGCGACGGTATTCCGACGACCCAGCCGCTGACTCCCGAGATCGCCGCGGGGCTGCCCGGCCACCCGAGGCCCGTTTTCAGCCCCGGCCACACAGGAGGCCACTGCTCGTACCTGGTCGACGGTGTGCTGGCTAGCGGAGATGCGTTGATCACCGGGCACCCGCTCATCCGTCACGACGGGCCACAACTGCTGCCGGCGATCTTCAGCTACAGCCAGGAGAACTGCATCCGAACCCTTTCGGCGCTAGCCCTTTTGGAGACTGAGGTCCTCGCGCCCGGCCACGGCCCGCTGTGGCGCGGCCCGATCCGCGAAGCGACAGATGCGGCGCTGGAAAAAGCGGGCGCTCGGTGACGGTTGCCAAGTCGATCGCGTTATTCGTCCTCGCTGCCCTGTTCGAGATCGGCGGCGCGTGGCTGGTCTGGCAGGGCATCCGGGAACACCGTGGCTGGATGTGGGTGGGCTGGGGTGTCATCGCGCTGGGCGCCTACGGCTTTGTCGCCACCCTGCAGCCCGACGCCCATTTCGGCCGCATCCTGGCCGCATACGGCGGCGTGTTCGTGGCGGGCTCACTGCTGTGGGGCATGGGCTTCGACGGGTTCCGGCCCGACCGATGGGACATCACCGGGGCGGTGATCTGCCTGCTGGGCGTGGCCGTCATCATGTACGCGCCCCGCGGGCGCTAAGGCGTGAGCGCCAGATGTTCGCGCAACGTTTCGCCGGTGTACTCGCTGCGATAGACGCCGCGCTCCTGTAGCAGCGGGACCACCCGGTCGACGAATTCGTCCAGGCCGTGCGGCGTCAGGTGCGGCACCAGGATGAACCCGTCGCAGGCGTCGGCCTGAACGTAGCGGTCGATCTCGTCGGCGATCCGCGCGGCGGTGCCGACGAATTGCTGGCGGCTGGTGACGGCGATGACCAGCTCGCGGATCGACAGCTTCTCGTTTTCCGCGCGTTCGCGATAGCGGTGGATCACCGCGGCCGGGTCGGGGTGCCGGACCCGTCCCCGGGTGATGTCGCTGTCGACGACCGGCTCGACATCGGGTAGCGGGCCGTCCGGGTCGTAGCCGGAAAGGTCACGGCCCCACACCTGCTCGAGCATCGCGATCGCGGTAGCGCCGCTGACCTGCTGGTAGCGGATGTGGCGCGCCTTGTCCTCGGCGTCGGCGTCGGTGTCGCCGAGGACGAACGTCGCGGCGGGAAAAACCTTGAGCTGGTTAGGGTCTCGACCATACGATGCGGCCCGGCCCTTGACGTCGGCGTAGTAGCGCTGGCCGTCCTCGAGTGAGGAATGCAGGGTGAACATGGCGTCGGCGTGCCTGGCGCCGAACGCGCGGCCGACGTCGGAGTCCCCGGCCTGCAGCAGGATGGGGTGACCCTGCGGGCCCGCGGGCAGGGTGGCCAGTCCCCGGACATCGAACTGCGGGCCCGAGTGCTCGACGACGCGAAGCCCCGACGGGTTGACGTACGTACCGCTTTCGACATCGGCCAGCCGGGCGCCGTCTTCCCAGCCGTCCCAGAATTGGCGCGCCACGGTGAGGAATTCTTCGGCCCGCAGGTAACGGTCCGCATGCTCCAAAAAGCCGCCGCGGCGGAAGTTGGCGCCGGTGAACGCATCCGACGACGTGACGATGTTCCAGCCCGCCCGCCCACCGGAGAGATGGTCCAGTGTGGCGAATTGCCTTGCCACTTCGAACGGTTCGTTGAACGTGGTGTTGATCGTTCCGGTCAGCCCGATCCGCTCGGTAACACCCGCCAGCGCCGCCAGCACGGTGAAGGTGTCCGGCCGGCCCACGACGTCGAGGTCGTAGATCCGGCCGCGGTGTTCGCGCAGCCGCAGCCCCTCGGCCAAAAAGAAGAAGTCGAACAATCCCCGCTCGGCGGTGCGCGCAAGATGGGTGAACGAGTCGAATTCGATCTGGCTGCCCGCGCCCGGATCGGTCCACACCGTGGTGTTGTTGACGCCGGGGAAATGCGCGGCCAGGTGAATCATCTTGCGGCTCATGAGCTCAGGCCCCAGCGCTTGGCGATCAGCTCGTGCGAGCGCAGCCGGTCCTGGTGGCGATGGGTCACCGAGGTGACGACCAGTTCGTCGGCACCGGTTACCCGCTGCAGTGCCTCGAGCCGCTGCGCAACCTCATCCGGGTTGCCGACGAATTGTGTTGCGATCCGGTCCTTTACGACGGACAGCTGTTCCTCGGTCAGCGTCCCGAGATCACTGGGGTCCGGATAGGGCATGGCCCCGACACCCGTTCGGATCGAATACACCCAGTGGCCGTAGCCGGCCGCCAGGTCCTGGGCGGTGGCGCTGTCGTCGGCCACCACGATGTCGGCCGACACCACGACATAGGGCCTCGCCAACGCCGCCGAGGGGACGAACGTGTCGCGGTAGGCCTCGATGGCCTCCAGCGCGGTGGCCGGCGTGATGTGGTAGCTCGCGACGAACGGCAATCCCAATGCCCCGGCCACCCGGGCGCTTTGTCCCCTGGTGCTGCCGAAGATCCACGGCGTCAACGCCGCACCCTCGCCGGGCACCGCGTGCACGTCGTACTTGCCGGCGAGGTAGGTGCCGTTCAGCAGCGCGAGAATGTCTTTCACCTGCTCGGCGAAATCGGGCGACACCGCCTCGGGCTGCTGCAGGATCTCCATCGTGGGCTGCAACCGTTCCAGATCGAGCAGTCCGCGCAGATCGAACGGGGTCGGAATGACCACGCCATCCACCTCATGCCACACCCGCGGCGGCCTGGGTTCTCTCGGCTTCTTGGGTTTGTGCTCCTCGGAGCGACGCTGCCCGGACCGGCCGATACCGAGATCGATGCGTCCGGGATAGAAGGCCTCGAGCATGCCGAAGCTCTCGACCACCGCGACGGCCGTGGTGTAACCCAGCTGGACCGCGGCCGCGCCCACCTGAATCCTGTTGGTAGCGGCGGCAATCTGGCCGATCAGCACCGCCGGTGCGGCGCTGGCCACGCCGACGAAGTGATGCTCGGCGACCCAGTACCTGCGAAACCCCCACTGTTCGGCGCGCTGGGCCAGGTCGATGGTGTTGCGCAGCGCCGTCGCCGCATCACTGCCCGCGCTGATCGGCGCCAGGTCCAGAATCGACAGCGGCACGGGGTTCATCCGACGACCTTCGCGTAGCGGTTGGGTGCGACCGGCAGGCCAAGCCGCGCGCGCAGCGTCTCACCCTCGACGTAGTGACTGCGGAATCGGTTGGCGCGCTGTAGCAGTGGAACCACCTCGTTGACGATCACCGGGAGATCGGTGGCGTTGATGGCGGGTCGCAACCGCGCGCCGTCGATGCCCAGCCGCTGCCACTCCTGCAGCATCTCCACCAATTCGGTTGCGCTGCCGGTGAAGTTGAGCGCATCGGAGCGGGGGTCGCCCGCGCCGCCGAATGACACCAGCACGTCCGCGAACACTTTGAGGTCGGCGCCACCGGCCGCGTTGACCTCGTCGAGGATGCCGCGCAGCGAGGCGTCGTCGCGGGGTGTGATGAACACGAGATCGGCACTGGCCGAGGCGAATTCATAGATCGGACGGGTGTGCGCCAGGGCGGTGACCACCGGCTGGCCCTGCGGCGGCCGCGGCGTGATCGACGGTCCCTTGACTGAGAAGTACTTTCCGGTGAAGTCGACGTAGTGCAGTTTGTCGATGTCGACGTAGCGCCCGGTCGCCGCGTCCCGAATGATCGCGTCGTCTTCCCAGCTGTCCCACAACCGGCGCACCACGTCGACGTAGTCCACCGCCTCCTCGAACAGGCCGTCCAGTGACCCGTCGCGGCGCCCGAACAGCGCCGCCTCGTGCGTGGTCGAGCTGACCCGGGGCTGCCAGCCGGCCCGGCCATGCGAGACGTAGTCAAGGGTGGCAACGGCTTTGGAGATGTGGAAGGGCTCGGTATGCGTCACCGTCGCCACCGGAATCAGCCCGATATGCCGCGTCGCGGGAGCGATGCGGGCCGCGACCAGCACCGCGTCACCCCGGCCGGCGAGCCGTTCTGCAACGATCCGCTCGCCGCGCCCGATCTGCGGCATCAGCGTGTCGTCGATGGTGAGGAAGTCGAGCAACCCCCGCTCGGCGGTGGTCGCCAGGTCGGCCCAGTAGCGACCGCTGAGCACCGACGCCGTGTCGGGGTCGGACGCCAGGGTGGCCCGCCATGCTTGCGGGTCCCACCCGTACCCGTCCAGCGCGACGGCCAGATGCAGCTGATCGCTCATGTGAGCCACTTCTCGAAGGCGATCGGGAAGACCGGACCTTCCGACGGCAGCGGTCCCGGCAACCGGGTGTATCCGGTGGCCAGGTACAGCTCCTCGGCCTCCGGCTGGCGATTACCGGTCATCAGGTAGATCTTGCGGTATCCGCGCGCCGCGATCTCGGCTTCCAGTTGCGTCAGCAGCGCCGCGGCGTATCCGCGCCGGCGATGCGCGCTGTCCGTCCAGATCCTCTTGAGTTCGGCGGTCTGCGCGTCGAATCGGCGAAATCCCCCGCCGGTGACCGGTTGGCCGTCGAGCAGACCCATCAGCATGCCGCCGTCCGGGGGCGCGAACTCGTCGGTCGGGTTGTCCTTCAACCAGGCCAGCACGGTCGTGGGTGCGCTGTCGTAGCGGTTCGCGTACTCGAGCGCCAGCTCGGCCAGCAGCGGCTGCGCCAACGCGTCGTCCAGCGAGGACGGCACGAACCTGAGCTGAGTCTTGGCCACCACCTACCCTCTAACGCTCCTCGGCCCGGGGCATTCCGGACCGCGTCGCCGTCACATATCCAGGGACGATGGCGTCGTCGTGGCGGCCGCCACGCCAGCGGTCGGCCATCCCGACGGCGGCGAACACCTCGGCGACCTTGCGCTCGACCGGCTGCCACCCGTGGTCGGCCAGATAGGTCGGGACGTCGCTGTAGTCGCCCTGATAGACCAAGCCGGTCAGGTCGATGTCGAGCCCGAACTGCCGCCAGCGGTCCACGAATCCGCGGCTGGCCTCCAGCTGCAACGGGTCCCAGGCGGAGATGTGGTCGGCCGCGAATCGGCTCCCGGGCGCGCTGGCCGCCGTGACGTCCCGCAGCAGCCGCTCCTGCCCGTCCGGCGTGAGAAAGCCCACCAGCAGGCTCTCGGCAATCCACGCGGTGGGCGCGGCGGCGTCGAAGCCCACCCGCACCAGCGCTGCCAGCCAATCGTGGCGAAGGTCGACACCGACCGCGCGGCGGTTCACGGCCGGCTCGGCGCCGAGCCCGCGCAGCACGTCGGTCTTGAAATCGATGACGGCGGGCTGATCGATTTCGTACACCGTGGTTCCCGGCGGCCACCACAGCCGATACGGCCGGGTGTCCAGCCCGGACGCGAGGAGGACCACCTGGCGGATGCCCGCCCGCCCGGCGTCGGCGAGGTAGTCGTCCAGGAACCGGGTGTGCGCCCCGAGCACGGCGATGAGCCCGGTGGTGACCGAGTTGGCGCCGTCGTCGGCATACCGCTCGTTCTCGATCATCTGGGTGAAGTAGTGCACTCCGGCCGCGCGCACCAGCCGCTCGGCGAACGGATCGTTGATCAGTCCGGTGTTGGTGGCCACGGCCCGCGTGGCGGCGCCGAACGTCGCCGTCATTCCGACGCCGGAGGCCAGATCCCAGGTGTCGTCGTCGGTCCGGGCCATCGTCGGGTCAGACGTTGGAACGGCGCCGCAGGGCCAGCCCGACGGCCGCCCGCCACCCGAGCAGGAACACCGCGGTGACCACGGAGGCCACCACCACGAAACTCGCCGCCACACCCGCCGAACTGAGCTTGCGCAACAGCATGCCGATCACCACGGTGCTCAGCCAGACGACCAGCCCGGTGGGGACCACCGCCGTGGGCCGTCGCCACGCGCGGGCCGCCAGCCACCCGACGACGGTTCCGGCGAGAAACGGCCAGGCCGTGACGGCGACGCCGGTGATCGTGAGGCCTTCGGCGTGGCTGCGTCGTCCCACCGCGCAAAACACCAAAACGCCGATTACGTCGGCGAAAAGGTACGCCAGCCACGCCAGCCGTTGCATGCAGGCGAGACTACCGGGCCGCACGGTGGCAGGCTGAGCCCTATGAGCACCGAAAAACCGCCCGCGTTCGACCGAGACGACCCGCTGGGCCTCGACGCATCGCTGTCCAGCGACGAGATCGCGGTCCGCGACACCGTCAGGCAGTTCTGCTCCGAGCACGTCCTGCCGCACATCGCGGAGTGGTTCGAGGTCGGCGACCTGCCGGTGCGCGACCTCGCCAAACAGTTCGGCCAGCTCGGCCTGCTCGGCATGCACCTGCACGGCTACGGATGCGGCGAAGCCTCGGCGGTGCACTACGGCCTGGCGTGCGTCGAGCTGGAGGCCGCCGACTCCGGCATCCGGTCGATGGTCTCGGTGCAGGGGTCGCTCGCGATGTTCGCAATCTGGAACTTCGGGTCCGAGGAACAGAAGCAGCAGTGGCTGCCCGGCATGGCCGCCGGCGAACTGATCGGCTGCTTCGGACTCACCGAACCCGACGTCGGATCCGATCCTGCCGCGATGAAAACCCGTGCCCGACAAGATGGTTCGGATTGGGTGCTGAACGGCCGCAAGCTGTGGATCACCAACGGCTCGGTCGCCGACGTCGCGGTGGTGTGGGCGGCCACCGACGAGGGCATCCGCGGGTTCATCGTCCCCACCCGGACCGCGGGATTCACCGCCAACACCATCCACCACAAGCTGTCGCTGCGGGCGTCGATCACCAGCGAATTGGTACTCGACGACGTGCGGTTGCCCGCCGACGCGATGCTGCCCGATGCGAAGGGGCTGCGCGGCCCGCTGTCGTGCCTGTCCGAGGCGCGCTACGGCATCATCTGGGGGTCGATGGGGGCGGCCCGCTCCGCATGGCAGGCCGCGCTGGACTACTCGACCCAGCGCACCCAATTCGGCCGTCCCATCGCCGGATTCCAGTTGACCCAGGCCAAGCTCGTCGACATGGCGGTCGAACTGCACAAGGGTCAGCTGCTGTCGCTGCATCTCGGTCGCCTCAAGGACACCGTCGGGCTACGTCCCGAGCAGGTCAGCTTCGGCAAGCTCAACAACACCCGCGAAGCGATCGAGATCTGCCGGACCGCTCGAACCATATTGGGCGGCAACGGGATATCACTCGAGTACCCCGTCATTCGGCACATGGTCAACCTGGAATCGGTGCTGACCTACGAGGGCACGCCCGAGATGCACCAGCTGGTGCTCGGCCAGGCCTTCACCGGTAGCGACGCCTTCCGCTGACCCATCATGGCAATCGCGCGACGTCTGGTGGCAGCGGTGATCGCCGCGTTGATCGTGACGGGCTGCGGGCATCGTTCGCCGCCGGCCTCGTCACCGCCGGACTCCGCGGATCGTGCCAAGGCCGATGCCGTGCTGCGGGTCACGCAGAACTTCATGGCGCAGGCCCACCTGAAGGCCGTGATCGTTCGGATCACGGTGGACGGCAAGGAGATCGTCACCCAGGCCGTCGGGGATTCGATGTCGGGTGTGCCCGCCACCCCCGACATGCACTTTCGCAACGGCGCGGTCGCGATCTCCTATGTGTCGACGCTGCTGCTCAAGCTGGTCGACGAGAAGAAGCTGAGCCTCGACGACAAGTTGTCCACCTGGTTGCCCGACTTTCCGAACGCTGGCCGGGTCACGCTCGGGCAACTTGCGCAGATGACGGCCGGATACCCCGACTACGTCATCGGCAACCAACAGTTCGAAACCGGCCTGTATGCAAATCCGTTCCAGCAGTGGACAACTCAAGACATACTCGGCCAGATCTCCGGCCGTCCGCTGCTGTATGAACCGGGCTCGAACTGGAACTACGCACACACCGATTACGTGCTGCTGGGGTTGGCGCTGGAGAAAGCCACCGGTCGTGACATGCCGACCCTGCTGCGCGATGAGGTGCTCGGGCCGCTGGGCCTGAAGTCGACCGCCAACTCCGATACGCCCGAAATCCCCCAGCCCGTGCTGCACGCGTTCAGCTCAGAGCGGCGTGCGGCCCTCAAGATCCCCGCCGGGACACCGTTCTACGAGGAGTCGACGTACTGGAATCCGTCGTGGACCATCACGCACGGCGCCATTCAGACCACCACCATCTACGACATGGAGGCCACCGCGGTCGGAGTCGGCTCGGGCAAGCTGCTCACGGCGGACTCATACAAGAAGATGGTGTCGACCGCGCTGCGCGGCAAGACACACGCTCAACCGGGCTGCCCGACCTGCTTCGAGCAGAACGAGGGCTATACCTACGGCCTCGGGATCATCTCCTCGGGCGATTGGCTGATGCAGAACCCGTTATTCTCCGGATGCGCGGCCGCGGAGGCGTACTTACCGGCACAGAAGATCGCGATAGCCGTCGCGGTCACCTACGCGCCGGAGGCTTTCGACGACCAGGGCAACTACAGCAACCAGGCCGACATACTGTTTCGCAAGATCGGTGCGGTGATGGCTCCCAGCGAAGCCCCGCCGATGCCGCCGGGGAGATAACCAGAAGGAGTCGAGGTTATGCGGATCTCTGCTATCGCGGCATGCGCGCTGACCGTGGGCGCGTTGGCCGTACCGCCCACGGCGGTCGCCGACACGGGGTTACCGCCGATGACGCCCACCAACGGCGGCCCGATCATCGGCGGCGGCGGCAACGCACAGGCGATGTCGCAACAGCTCAAGAGCCTGAACGACGCAGGAGTTCAAGAGGTCGACGGCCCGGATGCCGCCCAATTCATCACCGCCGCAGCAGGTATCGCGAACCGAGACCTCGCCGGCCCCTTCATGGCGTTTCAGCGCGCCTTGAGCTGCCAGCAGAACAACGCCGGATTCGGGGCACGCGCCTACCGGCGCAATGACGGCCAGTGGGGTGGCGCCATGGTGGTCATCCCCAAAAGCGCCTACCCCGACACGGCTGCCATGAAGGCCTGCATCATGACCAACTGGCGCAGACCTTCCGCGGGCAGCACGACCGCGGCGTGCAACAGCGGCTGGACCTATCCGCCGCAACAGTTCAACAACAAGGGCGGCGACTACTCCGTCCTGCTCGCCGGCACCAACTCCGAGTTCTGCGCGAAGCTCAACGGCAACTATCAGGGCACCGCTTCGCCCTGGCCGTGAGTCACGGATGGTCTCCTATCCGGCAATTTCCGAAGAACGTCCCCGGGTCGCAATAAAGGCCAACCGGGGGCGGCGGCTTCGGCGGCGGGTTGTCCCCGTCCCAGATCATGTGAGAGACATTGCCCATTCCGGGCCACAGGTAGTAGTACGTGTGACACACCGTCGGGTTCCAGTCGTGCAGCGGGTCGGTGACGTGATTTCCGGTCGCCGGCAGGGGTTCTCCTGGGCACCAGTGTTTCGCCGGCCCCCAGTCGGTGGTGGGGTCGGCGTGGGCCACCGGGGTCAACCCGAGACCGGCCAGAGCCAGGCCACCCGACACCAGGGCCGTCGTCATGATTTTCGTTATTTGCATGGTGACCAGTCCATCCCGATTACGTCGCTACCGATCCCAAAAACGCCTGCACAGTCATGACCATGGCAGCCGCAGCTCAGTGCGAAATAAGAACGGACTCTGAGACTGGTGAGAGGGGAACGCTGGCGCACCGGTTCTTGCCGATGCCCTTTGCCTCAGATAACGGCGTGGCTAGCGCCCCCGCGCTGCTGCTGCGACGCCAAGTACTCGACCATCCGGCAAAGGTTGACGACAGCCGCGCTCAGCTTGGCGATGGTGGCGTCCCGATCTTCCACGCACGACTGCCAGTCGGGGAACTCCCGCGGCAATTTCTGGTTGTCTGCGTTGACGTGGATTTTCTGCTCGATTTGGTCGCACACGTCCACGAGGCTCAACGTTCCCGGCGCGCTGATGCTGGAGAACCAATTATCAGTCATGTCAGCCCACTACCACCGCTGCGATGCTTAAGTAGAACGCGGCGACCTTCACGTCATTTCCTCCTCCGGGTGTTGGCCTTGCGGCAGACACATAGGGCCTGCAGGTGCTGCATCAGCAGTTCGAGATCGCTTCGGCACCTGCGGCTGTCTTGCACGTGGATCCCAACACCGACGCCCGGCCACGCGATAGGGCACTTAGTCCCACAACCTCGATCCCACCAGCTCGCGGTAGCCGGCGCGCCAGCCCCGTTCCGGATCAAACACTTCCGCGTGGGCGCTTCCGTCTACGAATTGCTATGGCACCCAATGACTTTGGTCGACCAGAGCCACTGCAGCACAAGGAGATCAACGAGTTTTTGCCTTGCCGTGCGTGCCAGGCCGCGTCCAGCCGGCGGGGCCGCTGCCAGGGCCTGGGCCCGCCCCGCGGCACGCATACGATCGAGCAGAGCCCGCGACCGCTCGTCATCAAACGTGAGTTCGGACAAAAAACGGGTAACCGACACAAGCCGCAGGCCGGACGGCGAGGCGTCACGACCGCGACATCAAGGTGTTACGTGGAGTCGTGCGATGTACACGCGGTGCGGCGACTATGAAAACCTGAAGAGACGATCGGCACGGGAAGGGGACATCATGTCGCGCCATCGAGTCGTCATCATCGGAAGCGGCTTCGGCGGCCTGAACGCCGCCAAGGCACTCAAAAGGGCCGACGTCGACGTCACCCTCATCTCGAAAACGACCACCCACCTGTTCCAGCCGCTGCTCTATCAAGTGGCCACCGGCATCCTGTCCGAAGGCGAGATCGCCCCGGCCACCAGGCTGATTCTGCAGAGGAACAAAAACGTGCGGGTGCTGCTGGGTGAGGTCGACGACATCGACATGAAGGCCAACACGGTGACGTCGAAGTTGATGGGCATGGAGACGGTGACGCCCTATGACAGCCTGATCGTGGCCGCCGGGGCCCAACAGTCCTACTTCGGCAACGACCAGTTCGCGACCTACGCACCCGGCATGAAGACCATCGACGACGCGCTGGAGCTGCGCGGCCGGATCCTCGGCGCGTTCGAGGCGGCCGAGGTCGCTACCGACCCGGCCGAGAGGGCACGCCGCCTGACGTTCGTCGTCGTCGGCGCCGGACCCACAGGCGTGGAGGTGGCCGGACAGATCAAGGAACTCGCCCACCGCACCCTCAAGGACGCGTTTCGGACCATCGAGCCCACCGATTGCCGGGTGATCCTGCTCGACGCGGCGCCCGCGGTGTTGCCGCCGATGGGCGAGAAACTAGGTCTCAAGGCCAAGCAGCGGCTCGAAAAAATGGGCGTCGAAGTCCAGTTGAACGCGATGGTCGACGACGTCGACTACATGGGCATCACCGTCAAGGAAAAAGACGGCACGAAGCGCCGCATCGAATGCGCGTGCAAGGTCTGGGCGGCCGGCGTCCAGGCCAGCTCGCTGGGCAAGATCATCGCCGACCAGTCCGACGGCACCGAGGTCGACCGCGCCGGGCGGGTGGTCGTGGAGCCCGACCTGACGGTCAAGGGCCACCCGAACGTCTTCGTCGTCGGTGACCTGATGTCCGTGCCCGGCGTGCCCGGCATGGCCCAGGGCGCGATTCAAGGCGCGCGCTACGCCACGACATTGATCAAGCACGCGGTCAAGGGCACCGACGATCCGGCAACCCGCAAGCCCTTCGCGTACTTCGACAAGGGCAGTATGGCCACGATCTCCCGATTCAGCGCCGTCGCGCAGGTCGGCAAGCTGGAGTTCAGCGGGTTCATCGCCTGGCTGGCGTGGCTGGGGCTGCACCTGCTTTACCTGGTCGGCTTCAAGAACCGTTTCACCACAGTGATCGCCTGGTTTATAACCTTCCTGGGCGACGGGAGGAGCCAGATGGCCATCACCTCGCAGATGATGTACGCCAGGGTGGTGACGCAGAACTGGATGGATACGCAGGCACAGCAGGAACCGATTGTGGCAGGTGAACAAAGAGCAGCGCCGGCCGAACAGAAAGCCGGTTAGCTCAGCGCTTGGTCTATATCGGCGATCAGATCGTCGGTGCTTTCCAGGCCGACCGAGATGCGCACCACGCCGTCACCCAACCCGATCGCGGCACGACCCTCCGGTCCCATCGCCCGGTGCGTCGTCGTCGCGGGATGTGTGACAAGGGATTTGGCGTCGCCGAGGTTGTTCGAAATGTCGATCAGCCGCAGCTTGTCCAGCACCTCGAACGCCCGTCCTTTCGCCGCGCCCGGCGGGGCCTTGAGCTCGAAGGTGACCACCGTGCCGCCGCCGGACATCTGTCGCTTGGCCAGGTCGTACTGCGGATGCGACACCAGATACGGGTAGCGCACCCAACTCACCGCCGGATGACCCTCCAGGAACTCGGCGATCCGGTTGGCCGAGGCATTGCTGTAGTCAACCCGAACGGCAAGTGTCTCAAGGCCTTTCAATAAAACCCAGGCGTTGAACGCACTCATCGCGGGGCCGGTGTGCCGCATCAGTTTCTGCACCGGGCCGTCGATGTACTCCTTGTCGCCGAGGATGGCACCGCCGAGCACCCGGCCCTGGCCGTCGATGTGCTTGGTGCCCGAATACACCACCACGTCGACGCCGAGTGGAAAGCCTTGCTGCAGAAGGGGTGTGGCAAAGACGTTGTCCAGCACCACCTTTGCGCCCGCGGCGTGAGCGAGCTCGGTCACCGCGGCGATATCCACCAGCGATTGCATCGGATTCGACGGCGTCTCGAAGAACACCGCTTGGGTGGGCACCGACAGGGCCTGCTCCCATTGCGAGAGGTCGTCGCCGTCGACCAGGACGGTCTCGACGCCCCAGCGGGGCAGGATCTCGCTGCAGACCACGAAGCACGAACCGAACAGGCTGCGAGCGGCCACCAATCGGTCGCCGGCGGCCAGCAGCGCGCCCAGCGAGGTGAACACCGCGGCCATGCCGCTGGCCGTGGCGAAGGCCGCCGGCGCCCCCTCGATCAGGCGCAGCCGCTCCTCGAACATGCTCACCGTGGGATTTCCGTAGCGCGAGTAGACGAAGTGGTCGACGTCCCCGGTAAACGACTGCTCGGCAATGGATGCCGACGGGTAGACGTAGCCCGACGTCAGGAACATCGCCTCGGCGGTCTCGTCGAACCCGGACCGCAGCAGCCCGCCGCGCACTCCGATGGTGGCTTGGCTGACGCCGTCGGGCAGCGCTTTCGGTGTGCGAACCGAACCGCTATCGGTCATCGCTGCGTCAGCCCTGCTTCCAGGGCAAACCGAGTGCGCGCCAGCCGGTTCCCCCTCGGTGTCCCTGCTCGTCGAGATTCCCCTCGAAGCCGTCCAGCACGTTGTAGGACGGGGTGATACCCGCCTCGGTCGCGACCTCGGCGGCTCCGATGGAGCGATTGCCCGAGCGGCACAAAAACACCACCGGGCGCTCCCCCGAATCACTCGGGACCTGTTCCTTCAATTCGGCGAGGAAGTTCTCGTTGCGGCGCCCCGCGCTGGTGTTCCACTCGATGTAGACCACGTCGCGGCCCAGGCTCGATAGGTCGGGCACCCCGACGAATCGCCATTCCGCGTCGGTGCGCACGTCGACCAGGACCGCGTCGGGGTTGTCGCTGAGCAGCTTCCAAGCCTCCAGCGGCGTGATATCTCCTGCGTAGCTCATTCGCGTGAGTCTCGCATATTCAGCTGGGCTGCTGCGAACTCGCGGTCGCCGCACCCGACAGTGCGGTGGCCGAGGCGTGGGCGCGCTCGCGTGCGGTCGCCACCTCCGGGGCCGTCGCCACCGCCATACCCAGCCGGTCCGCCGACCCCCGCCCGAACACGCGAAGGTCGGTTTCCGGGACGCCGAGCGCACCGGCCAGCGCGTCGGCGCCGAGCGATGCCGCGGCCGGCGCGCGGCCCGGGTCACGGTCGATAGCGCGCGCGGCGGCCGGCGAGATCATCAGGGTGTCCACCGGCAGGCCCAGAATCGCCCGAGCCTGCAGTTCGAAGACCGAAAGCCGCTGGCTGCGCAGGGTCACCCAGGCGCTCTGCGCCAGGCGGGCGCTGACGTCGGCGAAATACACCTCGTCGCCGTTGATCATCAACTCGACGCTGAAGACACCGCGCCCGCCGAGCGCCTTGACGATGCGCGCGGCGATGGACTTGGCGGCGTCGGTCGCGGCCGGGCTCAGCAGTTGCGGCTGCCAGAATTCCTGCACGTCGGCGTGGGCGCCGCGATGACCGATGGGTGAGCAGAACTCGATCACCGGTCCGTGCGGGCCGTCGCTGCGAATTGCGAGCAGGGTGACGTAAAACTCGACCTCGACGACCGTTTCGGCCAGCACCCGCTGGCTGCCCTGCCCCGTCGCACGCTGCCATGCGGGCTCGACCTCGTTGGGGCCCGCGACCAGGGAGCGCCCCTGTCCGACCACCCCGGCCGCCGGTTCGACCAGCAGCGGAAACCCGGCGTGCACTGCCACCGAGTGCAGTTCGCCGACCGATCCGACGAACCAGAACGGCGCGGTGGGCAGGCCCAGCTGGTCGGCGGCCAGCCGCCGCAGGCCTTCCCGGTCGGCGGTGAGCCGGACGGTTCGGGCGCTGGGCACCAGCTCGGTGAGCTCGTTGTGGGGGCCGGCGGCGAACCCGTCGAGGGCGTCGAGGGAGACCGCGTCGGCGGCGCTCACGACGAAATCCGGCTGCAGTCGTTTGATCAGGGCCGACAACTCAGCGGTGTCGTTCAGCGCGAGCACCACCGATTGGTCGGCCACCCCGTGCGCGGGCGCGTCCGGATACTCGTCGACGGCGATGACCTCGGCGCCGAGATGCCGCAGCGCGACCGCCAACTCCCGGCTCAGCTCGTCGGACCCGAGCAGTATCACGCGGGGCCGCACCGGTTCGGGCTGTCCTTGAGTCACCAGCTAAGGATAGGTGCGTTGAAATTCTGGCCGACGGTTCGTCACGGCTGGCCGGGGAGTAGGCGCACCATCAGGCCGTTGGCCTCGGCCAACAGCGTGTCGTCGGTGTCGACCAGCTCCGCGGACACAAACGCCTTGCGGCCCTCGACGCTGCTGACGCGTCCCCGCACCACCAGCGGCACGTCGATCGGGGTGATCTTGCGATAGTCCACATGCAGGAACGCCGTCCGGCTGATCGGGCGCCCCGCTGCGTGCGACACCATCCCGAACATGTGGTCAAACAGCAGCGGCAGCACTCCACCGTGCACGGCCTTGTTGCCGCCGACGTGAAATCGGGTGAAATGGCCCCGCATTTCGACACCGTCGGGCGCATACCGCGTCAGCATCCACGGCGGCAGCAGCAGGCTGCCCATGCCGGGCAGGTCCGGCGTCCGCCCGGCCGGCGCCTTGCCTTCCCCGTCGGCCTGATACGGCTCGAGCAACTCCACCAGCGCCGCGACACGATCGGCAGCGTCGTCCCAGAGTTCGTCGCCGGGGTCCGCCGACACGGCGAGGTCCTGCAGCCGACGCATGCCCTCCACGAACCGCTTGAATCCCGGGCCCGGGCTGGCCGGCCCGTATTCGGGAAAGCCGCCGTGGTGCTCGTAGTCTGGGTCGAGGTCTTTCGGATCGGTGTCGGAATCCGTCACGGACGGGCCGCCAGGACGTCGCGGCGCACGATGGTCTGATCGCGCCCCGGGCCGACACCGATACACGAAATGTGTGCTCCGCCAAGCTCTTCCAGACGCAGTACATAGTCGCGCGCCTTGGCGGGCAGGTCGTCGAACTGACGTGCGCCGGAGATGTCCTCCCACCAGCCGGGCAGCTCCTCGTAGATCGGTTCGGCCCGGTGCAGATCGCTCTGCGTCATCGGCATTTCGTTGGTCTGCACACCGTTGATCCGGTACCCGACGCATACCGGCACGGTCTCGAGGCTGGACAGCACGTCGAGCTTGGTGAGGAAGTAATCGGTGATGCCGTTGACCCGGGTCGCATAGCGGGCGATGACGGCATCGAACCAGCCACAGCGGCGGCGCCGTCCGGTGGTGACCCCGAATTCGCCGCCCGTCTTGGACAGGTATTCGCCGTTCTCGTCGAACAACTCGGTCGGGAACGGGCCCGAACCCACCCGGGTGGTGTAGGCCTTGAGAATTCCCAGCACGGTGGTGATCCTGGTGGGCCCGATGCCCGAGCCGACGGCCGCGCCACCCGCCGTCGGATTCGACGACGTCACATACGGATACGTGCCGTGGTCGACGTCGAGCAGCGTGCCCTGCGAGCCCTCCAACAACACGGTCTCACCGGCCTCCAGCGCCGCGTTGAGCAGCAGCCGGGTGTCGGCGATTCGGTGCCGGAATCCGTCGGCCTGCGCCAGCAGCGCCTCGACGATGTGTTCGGGGTCCAGCGCCTTGCGGTTGTAGATCTTGACCAGGATCTGGTTCTTGAGCTCCAGCGCCGCCTCGACCTTCTGAGTGAGCAGCTCGGGGTCGAGCACGTCGGCGACCCGGATCCCCATCCGGGCGATCTTGTCCTGGTAGCACGGGCCGATGCCGCGGCCGGTGGTGCCGATCTTCTTGTTGCCCATGTAGCGCTCGGTGACCTTGTCGATGGCGACGTGGTACGGCAGCAGCAGATGCGCGTCGGCCGAAATCAGCAGCTTCGAGGTGTCCACCCCGCGGTCCTCGAGGCCCTCGAGCTCGTCGAGCAGCACGGCGGGATCCACCACCACGCCGTTGCCGATGACGTTGGTGACGCCCGGTGTCAGTACGCCCGACGGAATGAGGTGCAGCGCGAAGTTCTCGCCGGTGGGCAGCACAACGGTGTGTCCGGCGTTGTTGCCGCCCTGGTAGCGCACCACCCACTGCACGCGGCCGCCGAGCAGGTCAGTCGCCTTACCTTTGCCCTCGTCGCCCCATTGAGCGCCGATGAGGACTATTGCCGGCATGACATGCTCCCGCCTGGTTTCGCCTGCTTATTGTGGTCCAGCCGGGGACCAACCATATCCCAGCAGGTCGCGAGGAGCCCATGAATATCGCCGCGGACACCGCCAGCGTGGCGGTGTTGTCGTTCGGCGGTGCGCGGGTCCCGGTGGCGCTGCGCGACCTGCCTGTTCACCGCAGCCAAAGCCCGGGCGACCCCGAAGGCATCGACGTCGCGATCGGACCCTACCGGCGGCTGGTGGTGCTCGGCGCCGACGCCGACCTGGCCGCGGTGCTGAGCAGGCTGTTGCGTGCCGAGCGACTCGACGTCGAAGTGGCCTACGTGCCGCGCCGCCGCACCCCGGCCACCCGCATCTACCGGCTGCCGGCCGGACGCCGCGCGGCCCGGCGCGCGGTCAGCGGTGCGGCCGGCCGGGTCACCCTGATCCGCGACGAGACCGGCTCGGCGATCGTGGGGCGGGCCAGCTGGCGCGCGCCCGACGATCGGCAACGGCTGCACGGCGAGGCGGTCGTCGACGACACCCAGCTGTTCGACGGCGACGTGCCCGGGGTCCGCATCGAGCCGACACTGGCCGTGCCGGGCCTGCGGGCCTCAGTCGACGGGGCGCGCCGGGTCTGGCGGCGCTGGATCCCCGGCCGCGCCGTCCAGCTCGGCTGCACCGGCGTCGTGGTGGTGCGCGACGGCGTCGCCGCGCCGCGTAGCGCGCGGAGGTCGACGTTTTACCGCCACGTCGAAGGTTGGTTGTCGGTTCGGTAGTTTCATCCGGTGAGCTTCCCGTCGGGCGATTTCCGTTGAAGGACATGAGGGCGCAGGGCTCGGTGCGCCCCAGCCCCATTTTTTTGGCGCTGCTCGGCGTAATGGCCGTCGGCGGTGTGCTGGCCTGGCTGGCCGGGGCGAGCGCCCGCCCGCTGGCCTACGCCGGGGTGTTCGTCTTCGTGATCGCAGGCTGGCTGGTGTCGCTGTGCCTGCACGAATTCGGACACGCCGCGACCGCGTGGCATTTCGGCGACCGCGACGAAGCGGTGCGGGGCTACCTGACGCTGGATCCGCGGCGCTACGCCAGTCCGGCGCTGTCGCTGATCATGCCGATGGTGTTCATCCTGCTAGGCGGCATCGGCCTGCCGGGTGCCGCGGTGTATTTGCGGACGTGGTTCATGACGCCGATGCGCCGCACCCTGGTCAGTCTCGCCGGCTCGGCCGCCAACCTGGTTCTTGCCGCGCTGCTGCTGGCACTGACCCGGGCATTCTTCGACCCGAACCACTGGGTGCTGTGGGCCGGCGTGGCATTTCTGGGCTTTCTGCAGATCATGGCGGTGGTGCTGAATCTGCTGCCCATCCCGGGCCTGGACGGCTACGACGCATTAGAGCCGCATCTGAGCCCGGAGACGCAGCGCGCCGTGGCCCCGGCCAAGCAGTACGGCGTGTTCATCCTGCTGTTTTTGCTGTTGGCGCCCGCGGTCAACCGGTGGCTCTTCGGCGTCGTCGACTGGATCTTCGCCTTCTCCGGGGTGCCGCCGTTGCTCGCGAACGCCGGCGACTCGCTGACCCGCTTTTGGAGCCAGTGGTTCTGACGGTTGCGATACATGCGTTAGTACGCATATATTATGCCCCATGGGCGCCGGACACAGTCACACCCCCGCCGAGGCCGACGCGTCTCGGATGATTCCCCGCATGATCATGGCCGCAGCGATCCTGGCGGCGTTCTTCGTGGTGGAGCTGACCACCTCGCTACTCATCAATTCGCTTGCGCTGCTTGCCGATGCCGGGCACATGCTGACCGACGTCGTGGCCGTGTTCATGGGCCTGGGCGCCGTCGTTCTGGCCAAGCGCGGCAGCACCTCCCCCGACCGCACCTACGGCTGGCATCGCGCCGAGGTGTTCACCGCGGTGGCCAATGCCGGGCTGCTGGTCGGCGTCGCCACGTTCATCCTTTACGAAGCCATCGAACGGATCGGTAAGGGAACGGAGATCCCCGGCGTCCCGATGGTCGTCGTGGCGCTGGCCGGCCTGGTCGCCAACTTCGTAGTGGCAATGCTGCTGCGGTCGCACTCCGAGGGCAGCCTCGCGGTCAAGGGCGCCTACATGGAGGTCGTCGCAGACACCGTCGGCAGCCTGGGCGTTCTGATCGCCGGGATCGTCACGATCACCACACACTGGCCCTACGCCGACGTGGTGGTCGCCATCCTGGTCGCGATCTGGGTGCTGCCCCGCGCGATCTCACTGGCCCGCGCGGCGCTGCGGATCCTGTCGGAGCAGTCGCCGGCCCACATCGACGTCGAGGAGCTACGGTCGGCGCTCGGTGCCGTCGACGGCGTGACCGAGGTGCACGACCTGCACGTGTGGACGCTGTCGCCCGGCAAGGACATGTGCACCGCGCACCTGACCAGCTCCACAGACTCCGCCCGGGTGCTCGAAGACGCGCGCGCGGTGCTGCATGAGCGGGGGCTGGATCACGCCACCGTGCAGATCGAATGCCCGAGCGGCAACAGCGACTGCGCGGATACCTTCTAGAGCCCCAGCGCTTTACGGGCCTCGGGGTCGCAATCGTCGAGCAGGTCCAGGCAGCGCCGATACTCGTCGGTCTCACCGATCGTGTCGGCCGCGCGCGCCAGCGCCGCCACACAGCGCAGGAAGCCGCGATTGGGTTCGTGTGCATACGGCACCGGGCCGAAGCCCTTCCAGCCGTTGCGGCGCAACTGGTCGAGGCCGCGGTGGTAGCCGGTGCGGGCATAGGCGTAGGCGGTGATGGCTTTGTCGTCGGCCAGCGCCTCCTCCGCCAGTGCCGCCCAGGCCACCGACGCCGACGGATGCGCGGCGGCGACGATGCCCGGATTTTCGTTGGCCAGCAGTTCCGCTTCGACGTCACTGTCGGCGGGAAGCAGGATCGGATCAGGTCCTAGGAGGTCACCCATCGGCGTCATGGCTTCCATTCTGCCGTTGCGCCTCGGGTCGCTAAGCTCCAACCATGCCTAACCCACCGGAGCCCGACCACGGCCCCGCGTCGCCGGGTGAGGAGCCGGGCCTTGATCAGGCCGAAGAGGCAACCGAGAGCTACCCGCTGGTGCCGCCCGACCCCGAGACCGAGACCGTGGTGATCAAGCCCGATCCGGACCACGAGCAGGATGACACCCCGGAAGGTCAGCAGCCCGAACGCCGGTTCACCGCTCCAGGTTTCGACGCGAAAGAGACGGCGATCATCGCCACTGCGGCCGATCCCGTCACCGAGGTGTTCGCCACAACGCAGGGCCAGCCGCCACCACTGGGCCACCCCCCGCCACCCGGACAGCCACTGCCGCCGGGGACCCCTAAATCTGCTGTGCCACAATCGATTCCGGGCCGAGAAGGCGGGAAGCTGCGGTCGGTATCCAAGAGTTTCAACTGGGGCTGGGTCCTGGCGATTACGGTAATTGTGTTGGCCCTGGCGGCCATCGCCATTCTGGGCACTGTGCTGCTGACCCGCGGCAAGCACGCGAAGGTTTCCCAGGAAGACCAGGTACGCCAGACCATCCAGCAGTACGACGTCGCCGTGCAGCGGGGCGACCTGACCGCACTGCGCGGGATGACCTGCGGCACCGCCCGCGACGGGTACGTGGACTACGACGAACGCGCGTGGGATGAGACATACCACCGGGTTTCGGCGGCCAGGCAGTACCCGGTGATCGCCAGCATCGACCAGGTCGTCGTCAACGGCCAGCACGCCGAGGCGAACATCACCACGTTCATGGCCTACGACCCGCAGCTGCGCTCGACGCGCAGCCTCGACCTCCAGTTTCGCGACGACCAATGGAAGATCTGCCAGGCCCCCAGCGGCTAGACCCCCACCGACTTCCCGGCGCAATGCAGGTCGTTGCAGGCCTCGATGACGCGCTCGGTCATCGAGGCTTCGGCCTTCTTGAGGTAGCTGCGCGGGTCGTAGAACTTTTTGTTGCCGACCTCGCCGTCGATCTTGAGCACGCCGTCGTAGTTGGCGAACATGTGGCCGGCGAGCGGACGCGTGAACGCGTACTGGGTGTCGGTGTCGACGTTCATCTTCACCACTCCGTA
Source organism: Mycobacterium numidiamassiliense (assembly GCF_900157365.1). GTDB lineage: Bacteria > Actinomycetota > Actinomycetes > Mycobacteriales > Mycobacteriaceae > Mycobacterium > Mycobacterium numidiamassiliense. The sequence goes on from NZ_FUEZ01000003.1 coordinate 1,223,715, forward strand.
GCGCAGCGCTTCTTCGATCTCCGACTTCAGCGACCCCGAGCCACCGTGGAAGACGAAGTCGAAGGGCTTGGCACCGTCGGGCAGTCCGAGCTTGGCGACCGCGACCTTCTGGCCCTCATCGAGGATGTCGGGGCGCAGCTTGACGTTGCCGGGCTTGTAGACGCCGTGCACGTTGCCGAACGTCGCGGCCAGCAGGTACTGGCCGTGCTCGCCGTGGCCCAGCGCGTCGATGGTCTTCTCGAAGTCCTCCGGGGTGGTGTAGAGCTTGTCGTCGATGGCGCCCTCGACGCCGTCCTCCTCGCCGCCCACGACGCCGATCTCGACCTCGAGGATGATCTTGGCCGCCGCGGCCGCCTTGAGCAGCTCCTTGGCGATGGCGAGGTTCTCGTCGATGGGCACCGCCGAGCCGTCCCACATGTGCGACTGGAACAGCGGGTTCTTGCCCGCCGCGACCCGCTCGGCCGAGATCGCCAGCAGCGGGCGCACATAGGTGTCCAGCTTGTCCTTCGGGCAGTGGTCAGTGTGCAGCGCGACGTTGATCGGGTACTTGGCCGCGATGACGCGGGTGAACTTGGCCAGCGCGACCGCGCCGGTCACCATCTCCTTGACCCCGAGCCCGGACGCGAATTCCGCGCCACCGGTGGAGAACTGGATGATGCCGTCACTGCCCGCGTCGGCAAAGCCCTTGATGGCGGCGTTGACGGTCTCCGAAGAGGTGCAGTTGATGGCCGGGAAGGCGTACGAGTTCTCTTTGGCGCGTCCCAGCATCTCCGCGTAGATCTCGGGTATTGCGATGGGCATGAGGCTCCTCCTGGAAAGACTGAAGTCGCATCAGTATCGCAACTCAGCGCGGACCGTGGGCAGTCGGCCGGGGACCGGTATGTTGTGACCTCATGAGCACCGCCGTGTCGGCCTTGCCCAACATCCTCGACCCGATGTTCTGGATTGGCCCCCAGGGCTTGTTCGCATCGGCGGTGCTGCCCACCATTCTCGTCATCGTCTTCGTCGAGACCGGCCTGTTGTTTCCGCTGCTGCCCGGCGAGTCACTGCTGTTCACCGGCGGCCTGCTGGCCGCGCACGGGACGATGAACATCTGGGTGCTGGCCCCCTCCGTCGCGGTCGTCGCGATCCTGGGCGACCAGACCGGGTATTTCATCGGCCGCCGAATCGGGCCGGCGCTGTTCCGCAAGGAGGACTCGCGCTTCTTCAAGAAGCACTACGTCACCGATTCCCACGCCTTCTTCGAGAAGTACGGGCCGTGGGCCATCATCCTGGCCCGCTTCATGCCGTTCATCCGCACGTTCACGCCGGTGGTCGCCGGGGTGTCGTACATGCGTTATCCGGTGTTCCTGGGATTCGACATCGTCGGCGGCACACTGTGGGGTGGCGGCGTCACGGTGGCCGGCTACTTCCTGGGCAACGCGCCGTTCGTGCACCAGAACCTGGAAAAGATCATCCTGGTCATCCTGTTCGTGTCGATGTTGCCGGCGTTCATCGCGGCAGGACGCGCCTACCTGGCGCGCCGTCGCACCGACGAGGAATCAGGAGACCGTAGTTCGCCGGTACTGAACGAAACCATCGAATAGCTCGGGTCGGTCGACCGAACTCGCCTGCACGGCATCGGACGGAGCGGTGCCCAGCAGAATCCGCTTGATCGGGATTTCCAGCCGCTTGCCGGTCAAGGTGCGCGGGATACCGGGGACCACGAGGATGTCGTCTGGCACGTGGCGCGGTGAGGCCCCGTTCCGGATGGCCGTGACGATCCTCGACCGCAGTTCCTCGTCCAGCTCGACGCCGTCGGCCAGATCGACGAACAGCGGCATCCAGTAGCCACCGTCGCTCTGCTCGATGCCGACCACCACGCAGTCGCGCACCTCCGGCATGCGCTCCACCGGCGCGTAGATGTCTGCGCTGCCCATCCGGACACCGAGCCGGTTCAAGGTGGCATCCGAACGGCCGTGCACCACAACGGATCCCCGGTCGGTGATGGTCAGCCAGTCGCCGTGACACCAGATGCCCGGATACTTGTCGAAGTAGGCCGCGCGGTAGCGGCTGCCGTCGGCGTCGTCCCAGAAGAACACCGGCATCGACGGCATGGGCTTGGTCAGCACCAGCTCGCCCTCTTCCCCGATGACCGGGTTGTGTTCGCCGACCCACGCCTCGATGGCGGCGCCCAGGCAGATGCAGTTGAGTTCGCCCGCGACGATCGGCATCGTCGGGCTGCCACCGATGAACGCCGTGCAGACATCGGTGCCGCCGGACATCGAGATCACCGGAACCCGCCGGCCCAGTCCTTCCTGCACCCAGCGGAACGCCGAACCCGGCAGCGGTGAACCGGTCGAACCCACCGCGCGCACCGCGTCGAGCCGATACGACTTGCCCGGGCGCAGCTCCTCTTTGGCGCAGGCCAGCAGGTAGCCCGCCCCGGCGCCCAACACCGCGACCCCGGCGTCGGCGGCCACCCCGAAGAGAGCGTCGGTGGTCGGGTACGTCGGGCAGCCGTCGTACAGCACGATGGTGGTGTCGACGAGCAGCCCGGACACCTGCAGGTTCCACATCATCCAGCTGGTCGACGAGTACCACAGGAAGCGCTCGCCGGGGTGCAGGTCCAGTTGCAGGCTCAGGTACTTGAGGTGCTCGAGCGTCGCGCCGCCGTGGCCGTGCACGATGCCCTTCGGCTTGCCGGTGGTTCCCGACGAGAACATCACCCAGAGCGGGTGGGCGAATCCGACCGGCTCGATTTCCAGTGGAGCATCCGCGGCCACCGCCGTGGCCCACGAAACCACTTGCGCCGCTTTGTCTTCGAAGTCCAAGCCCAGCCGCGGCACCACCACCGTGGCCCGCAGCGTCGGCATCGCCTCGCGGATCGCGGCCGTTTCGCTGCGCCGGTCGATACGCTTGCCGGCGTACAGCGACCCGTCGGTCGCGACCAACACGGCGGGCTCCACCTGGCCGAGCCTGGCGATCACGCCGTCGACGGAGACGTCCTGGTTGCACACCGCCCAGATCGCGCCCACGCTCGCTGCGGCCAGTGCGGCGACGACGGCCTCTCCGACGTTGGGCAGGTAGCCGACGACGGCGTCACCGGATTGCACGCCGAGGCCGCGCAGATAGGCCGCGAACGCGGCCGTCTCCCGCTGCAGCCGGGCCCATGACCACTCGGTTGAGCCATCCTCACCTGCGACGATCATGGCGGGGCGCTCGTCGGTGGCATGCCGGAAGATCTCGCCGGCGTAGTTGATCGTGGCGCCGGGAAACCACTGCGCGCCGGGCATCGTCGGGTCGGCCAGCACCGCGGTCGGAGGGCTGTCCGCCTCGATGTCGTAGAAGTTCCACACGGCGTCCCAGAACCATGCGACGTCGTCCACCGACTTCGCCCACAGCTCTTGGTAATCGGCATACTGGCCGCGCCCGGTCTCGGCCAGCCAGGACTGGAAGCGGGTCAGGTTCGCCGCGGCCACCGTCGCTTCGTCAGGGGTCCAGCCGCCATCGAACTCGCTCATGATTCGCTCATCGCTCGCTCACGGCGGTGACGTTACAGGCGGCCTCCATCAGCATCCAGCCCGAAAGCTGCACCGACAGATCGCGCTCGGCAGTCTCGGAGGCGTTCACCGCGCCCGCGACGAATTGCGCCCGCTGCCCGCCGGCCGTCGGCAGTTCGGCATCGCGGTCCCAGAACGGGCCGAAGAGCGGCAGCCCGTCCACCGTCTGCCGGAAGTCCCACGCCGATCTCGCCGACGCCAGCACGACGGAGCGAGCGGTGTCGCGGGCCACGACGTCGTCGGCCGACTCCCCCGGCAGAGTGGTGGCCACCAGCGCGAGATAGCGGGCGGTGATGCCGGCGAACAGTCCGCCATCGCCGCCGCCGGAACCCCTCAGCACACCGGCAGGCGCCATGTGCTCGGCGACGGCGGCGACCAGGCGGTACACCCGGGCCGCGTGCCGGCGCCGGACCTCCGCTCCGGTGCGTGCCGCCAGTTCCGTCTCCAGCCCGAGCACCACGCCCTGGCAGTAGGTGTATTGCGGGCGTACCAGCGAGCCGGCCTTGATGCCGTCGAACACCAGATGTGTCTCGGGGTCGATCAGCGTCTGGTCGATCCAGTCGGCGATCTGCTCGGCACGCTTGAGCCGACCGCCGTAGCGGGCCAACAGGATGCCCGCGGGGCCGTTGGCCGGGGCGTTGAAGAACTGGTCCTGTTTGCGCCACGGGATGCCGCCGCCGTCTTCGGGCACCCAGGCGTTGACGAGCTGGTCGGTGAGCTTCGCCAGCGCGCGCGGCCGCTCGATCCCGACCAGCTGGGCGGCGCGTTCGAGCGCCAGCGCCAGCCACGCCATGTCGTCGTAGTAGCCGTTGGTCCAGCGGAAGTTGCGCAGCCGCTGTGAGCGGACCTGGCGCTTGATCTCGGTGTGCCGTTGCGGCTGCGGGTCGCGCAGCTGCGCGTCGATCAGGCAGTCCAGTAGATGCGCCTGCCACCAGTAATGCCAGGTGCCGAACAACCGCTCGCGGCGCGCCGACGGCCACGCCACCACGCCCAGCTGCGTTCCGGGCATCGCCCACAGCCGTCTCAGGTGTCGTTGCGCGACAGCGGCTTCGGAGCTGGCTGCCCGGTTCGCCCATAGCTGGTCCATACCTGCCGATCCTTCCTCACGCCGTGTCGGCCGACCGCTACCAGGCGCGGCTCATGTCCCCGTGCTGGCGGATCCAGGCGTGCATCGCGATGCCCGCGGCGACGCCGGCGTTGATGCTGCGCGTGGAGCCGAACTGGGCGATCGACACCGTGACGGCCGCGCCGGTCTTGGTGTCGTCGGTGATGCCGGGACCTTCCTGGCCGAACACCAGCAGGCACTCCCGCGGCAGTTCGGTCCGCTCGAGGCGGGCCGCCCCTGGCACGTTGTCCACCGCGACGACCGTCAGCCCGGCGTCGGTAGCGAAGGCCAGCAGTTCGGCGGTGTCGTCGTGGTGGCACAACCGTTGGTAGCGGTCGGTCACCATGGCGCCGCGGCGATTCCAGCGGCGCCGCCCGACGATGTGCACGGTGTGCACCGCGAAGGCGTTGGCGGTGCGCACCACCGAGCCGATGTTGGCGTCGTGGCCGAAGTTCTCGATCGCGACGTGCAGCGGATGGCGTCGCGTGTCGATGTCGGCGATGATCGCGTCCCGGGTCCAGTACCGATATGCGTCGACGACATTGCGAGTATCGCCGTCGCGCAACAGGATCGGGTCATACCGTGGGTCGTCGGGCGGTTCGCCGGGCCAGGGACCGACGCCGCCGGCCGGTATCCCCCACTCGGTGGGCCCGGGTCCGGTCATCGCTGCGTCCACACACCGGCGTGGGTGCCGACGACCGCCACCGTCGCATACAGCAGCGCCTCGTTGATCTCGCCCTGGGTGCACAGCGATGCGTCGACGCGCACCGCGTCCAGCGACGCGTCGGGCAGGATCAGCACCGCGGAACCGTACGCCGCGCACGCCTGGTTGAGGCCGGCGCCGGGCAGGGTGGGCGAGGCCAGCAGCATCATCGGGCCGCCACGGCTGGCGGAGTCGTCGCGGTAGCGGGCCGCGACGGCATCGGCCTGCAGTCCCAACAACATGTAGCCGTTGCCGGTGAACGCCTTGGGGTCACCGAGTTGGGCAGGGGTGATCGGGGTTCCGTCGGCGCGCCAGGCCGACAGGCTGACGGTCTTCACCACCAGGCCGGTGTCGTTGACGTTGGTCGCCATCAAACCCACCGGGAACGCCGCGGGATAGGCCGCCGAGGTGTTCGCGATGCGGTCGTGCGGCGAGTAGGCGTACACCCCGCGGACCTCGCTGTGGTCGCGGAGCGGGCCCATGCACACCGTGCCGGTCAGCCGGTCGCCGGGAGCCGACAGCGGCGTGGTGATGTCGTGCACGCTGGCCATCGCGGCGGCGCAGCTGCCCAGCCCGGCGGACTCCAACGGGTGCGCCAGCGCACCGTAGAGCCCGAACCGAATGTCGTCCTGTTTGGCGTGCGGCGCATGCGGATCCGTCGGGGACGCGTCGACGTCGACCAGCACATAGTCGCCGTCCCAGCGCAGATTCGACACGGCCATGTTCCAGCCCAGCACCGCCAGCGACTCGCCGAACCGCGCGCCCTGCGCCCCATACGGGCGAACGGGATGCTTGGAACTCGAACAGGCCGCCAGGACGAACGCCACGCAGGCGGTCACCGCGATCAGAATGCGCACAGTGAACCGTCGCTAGCCCAGCCCCAGGTCGGCGAGGCCCAGCACGCTGCGGTAGGGGATTCCTTCGGCTTCGATCGCCTCGGCAGCGCCGGTGGCGCGGTCCACCACGGTGGCCACCCCGATCACCTGGCCGCCCGCATCCTGCACGGCGTGCACCGCCGTCAGCGCCGAACCGCCGGTGGTGCTGGTGTCCTCCACGACCAGCACGCGCCGCCCGGATACCTCAGAGCCCTCGATAAGACGTTGCAGCCCATGGGTTTTGGCCGATTTGCGCACCACGAAGGCGTCGATCGGGCGCCCGGGTGCGTGCATGACGGCGGTCGCGACGGGGTCGGCGCCCAGGGTCAGCCCACCGACCACCGCGTAGTCCCAATCCGCGGTGAGTTCGCGCACCAACCGGCCGATCAACGCGGAAGCCCGGTGGTGCAGGGTGGCGCGGCGCAGGTCGACGTAGTAGTCGGCCTCTTTGCCCGACGAGAGGGTGACGCGACCGTGTACCACCGATAGCCGGCGTACCAGGTCAGCCAGCTCATCGCGGTCAGGCATGACCGACAGCGTAGCGAACGCCCCCGCGGTTGCGGTGCAGGGCTTTTCAGTGCTGGTAGTTCGAGGCCTGTTGGCCGTTGCGCCCCGACGGCGGCGAACGCCGCACCGCTTCGGTGCGTCCCTCGTCCCGCCGGACCGGCTCGGGGCTGCGGCGAGGCGCCTGAACATCCGAGCCGAGCAGCCCGGACACTTCGTGGTCCGCGCGCCTGGGCGGCAACTCCGCCCGCCCGGCCGGAGCCAGCGGGCGGCTGGGCGCCGCTGTGCGCGGCCCCGCCGTCTCGTCGGTCTCGGCGGGTATCGGCGGTAGCACCCGCAGGAGGTCGTTGAACTGACGCACCGTGCGCAGGCCCTCGTCCCACTGGACCCGGGTGCTGGCGATCGGCAGCGCGACCAGCGTCCAGTTCTGCTCGTTCCACATGATCTCGGCGGAGTCGGGTGCGGTGTGCGCGAAGGTGACCATGCGCCGGTCGCAGGCCCGCCGGGCCGCGTCCAGGTTGGTGGAGTACACCATCCGCGGCCCGATCGCGCCCAGCAACCAAATATCGCTCTCGCGTGGCTCTTTGAGGCCCTTGAGCCGCAGATCGACCACGACGTTGGTGCCCACCTTGCGGTGCAGCGCGATCACCGTCGCGACTTCCTCGAGGTCGAAGATGTAGACCGCCTCGCCGCGGATCTGGCCCAGCACCACGTTGTAGGCGGGGACATCACCCACGGTCGAGATCACGCCGCGTTTCCAGCGCTTGAGGATGTCGGACGATTCGCGCTCGTAGTCGAATCCGTGCGACCGCGCCCACGACTTACGGCGTCGGCTGCGACCGCGGCGTCTGTCGACGTCGACGTACAGCAACACCACCGCGCCGACGAAGCACAGCGCGGACAGCGTGAACCAAAGGGGGACCATCCCAAACAGGGTATCTGTTGTTGGTCCAGAACCGAGAATGCGACCAGGTCACAACCCAGTTACAGCTCGTGACGATCGCGAGTGCCGCGTAGCCGGGCGAATGGGGCACTCCCCGGCCACGCGGACCTCGGCATAGCGCTACCTGGCTCAGCCCAGGATCAGCGCGTCCCCGTCGGGGCTGACATTCACCGGAATCGTGTCGCCGTCGTGCACTTCGCCGGCCAGCAGCATCTTCGCCAACTGGTCGCCGATGGCCTGCTGCACCAGCCTGCGCAACGGCCGCGCGCCGTACACCGGGTCGAACCCGCGCTGCGCCAGCCACTGCTTGGCCGGCAGCGACACCTCCAGCGTGAGCCGACGCTGCGCCAGCCGCTTCTGCAGCTGGGCCAGCTGGATGTCGACGATCGACACCAGCTCGCCGGGCTCGAGGCCGTGGAAGATGATCACGTCGTCGAGCCGGTTGATGAATTCCGGCTTGAACGCCGAACGCACCGCGGCCATCACCTGCTCCTCGCTGCCGCCCGACCCAAGGTTTGACGTCAGGATGAGGATGGTGTTGCGGAAGTCGACCGTACGGCCCTGCCCGTCGGTGAGCCGGCCCTCGTCGAGCACCTGCAGCAGCACGTCGAACACGTCCGGGTGGGCCTTTTCGATCTCGTCGAACAGAATCACCGTGTACGGCCGCCGCCGCACCGCCTCGGTCAGCTGACCACCCTGGTCGTAGCCGATGTAGCCCGGCGGGGCGCCGACGAGCCGGGCGACCGAATGCTTCTCGCCGTACTCGCTCATGTCGATGCGGACCATCGCGCGTTCGTCGTCGAACAAGAACTCCGCCAGCGCCTTGGCCAACTCGGTCTTACCGACACCGGTCGGCCCGAGGAACATGAACGACCCGGTGGGCCGGTTCGGATCCGCGACCCCGGCCCGGCTGCGGCGCACCGCGTCGGACACCGCCGTCACCGCCCTCTTTTGCCCGATGACGCGCTTGCCCAGCTCGTCTTCCATCCGCAGCAGCTTGGCGGTCTCGCCCTCGAGCATGCGGCCGGCGGGGATTCCGGTCCACGCCGACACCACCTCGGCGATGTCGTCGGGGCCGACCTCCTCCTTGAGCATCACGTTGTCGCGGGCCTCGGCGTGCGGCAGGGCGGCATCGAGCTTCTTCTCGACCTCGGGGATGCGCCCGTAGCGCAGCTCGGCGGCCTTGGCGAGGTCGCCGTCGCGCTCGGCGCGCTCGGACTCCCCGCGCAGCGTGTCCAGCTGCTCCTTGAGTTCGCGGACCACGTCGATCGCGCTCTTCTCGTTCTGCCACCTGGTGGTCAGCTCGGCCAGCTTTTCTTTCTGGTCCGCCAGCTCGGAGCGCAGCTTCTCCAGCCGCTCCTTGGACGCGTCGTCCTCTTCCTTTTCCAGCGCCATCTCTTCGATCTCGAGGCGGCGCACCAGGCGCTCGACCTCGTCGATCTCGACGGGACGCGAGTCGATCTCCATCTTGAGCCGGCTGGCGGCCTCGTCGACCAGGTCGATGGCCTTGTCCGGCAGGAAGCGGGCGGTGATGTAGCGGTCGGACAGCGTGGCCGCGGCCACCAGCGCGGAGTCGGTGATGCGGACACCGTGGTGCACCTCGTAGCGGTCCTTCAGCCCGCGCAGAATGCCGACGGTGTCCTCCACCGACGGCTCACCGACCAGCACCTGCTGGAAACGCCGCTCCAGCGCGGCATCCTTTTCGATGTACTTGCGGTACTCGTCGAGCGTGGTGGCGCCGACCAGCCGCAGCTCGCCACGGGCCAGCATCGGCTTGATCATGTTGCCGGCGTCCATCGCCCCCTCGCCGGTCGCACCGGCGCCGACGATGGTGTGCAGCTCGTCGATGAACGTGATGATCTGTCCTGCGGAGTTCTTGATGTCGTCGAGCACGGCCTTGAGCCGCTCCTCGAACTCGCCGCGGTACTTGGCGCCGGCCACCATCGAGCCCATGTCCAGGCTGACGACGGTCTTGTCGCGCAGGCTCTCCGGCACGTCGCCGGCCACGATGCGCTGGGCCAACCCCTCGACGATCGCGGTCTTGCCGACGCCGGGCTCGCCGATCAGCACCGGGTTGTTCTTGGTGCGACGGGAAAGCACCTGCACGACGCGGCGGATCTCGTTGTCCCGCCCAATGACCGGGTCGAGTTTGCCTTCACGCGCGCGCTCGGTCAGGTCGGTGGAGTACTTCTCCAGCGCCTGATAGGTGGCCTCCGGCTCGGGACTGGTGACCCGGGCGCTGCCGCGGACCTTGACGAACGCCTCCCGCAACGCCTGCGGGGACGCGCCATGACCGGTGAGCAGTTTGGCGACGTCGGAGTCGCCGGTGGCCAGGCCCACCATCAGGTGTTCGGTGGAGACGTATTCGTCGTCCATCTCGGTGGCCAGTTGCTGGGCGGTGGTGATCGCGGCCAGCGATTCGCGGGACAGCTGTGGCTGCGAGCTGGAGCCGCTGGCCTGGGGCAGCCGTTTGAGCAGCTGCTCCGCTTCGGTGCGAATGGTCGCGGGCTCGACGCCGACAGCCTCCAGCAGCGGTGCAGCGATCCCGTCGTTCTGCGTCAGCAGGGCCAACAGCAGATGAGCGGGCCTGATCTCGGGGTTACCGGCGGCGCTGGCCGCCTGTAAAGCGGATGTCAGGGCCGCTTGCGTCTTGGTGGTCGGGTTGAAAGAGTCCACGACACCTCCGTTCGGGTATAGGGAAAATGCTTGTCGCGTTATTCAACGCCGTCAAGGTTGAGTCTGTTCCGCTCAAGTTTAGATTTTTTCGTCCCGATCGAACAGGGGTCTTTGGTCCATGAAAAAGACTGACAATGGCCTCGCGCCGCCCCCGCGCAGGATTCCGGCCGCATTCCGGCTGGCCGAGCTGCTGCCGTTTCGCTTTCGGTATGTCTTCACCCTCTGCTTCGTCGCGATCACACCGATCACGCTGTGGATACAGCAGCCCAGGGCCTTCGCCGCCGTCGCGGTGCTCACCATGGCGGGGATCTACGCCACGCAAATCTGCGGCGCGCGCATCCGGCTGGGACTACTGCGGTGGGGCCGGGTCGCCGACGTCATCGACAGCGAAAAACTCACGGACACAACCTATTACAGGCGGCCAACCCGGTACAACGTCTCCCTTCCAGTGGCGCGCGGATGGACCGTCGCGCGCCAGCGCTGGAGCGGCCCGAACACCACGACTCACATCCGCTACGCCCTCGACGGTCAGCAGGGCGATCTCGTCCTGCGCGGACGCGAATACGTCGACGGGGTGATCCTGGCCGACGTGCGCAACCCGGACCGGGCCCGCTGCGTCACCGCGTTCGCCTACGACCTCGGCCGCGACCAGACGGGCAATTGGGTCGGCACCCTGCGGCCGCGGCTGCGGATCGGGATGGCCTGCTGGTCGCTGCTGATGATCGGCTGGCTGGTGCTGGCCGGGCTGGCGGTCACGGCGTCCCGCGCCGACTTCGCCGGCAACACCCCGCAGGCCACCGTGCCGCAGGCCGGCACATTGCAGGTCAGCGGCACCGGCACGACGAAGACGGTCCCCTGCAACGGCGGCTACCTGTCCGTCAGCGGCGCGGACAACACCGTCTCCGTCACCGGCCACTGCACCAGCGTCAGCGTCTCCGGCAACGGCAATCACGTCACGGTGGACAACACGGACGCGGTGAGCGCATCGGGACGGGGCAACGTGATCACGTATCACTGGGGCTCGCCCAAGGTCGCCAACGTCGGAACCTCGAACACCGTCCAGCAGGGCTGACGGTGAAAGCGCTCCGCGAGCTTAGAATCGGGCTCCGTGAGCTTAGAGGACCCCGATTCGTTGCGGGTGTTGCGCGACGCCCTGGGGCCGGAGGAACCGGGCGCGGCGGAACTCGTCCGCCAGTTCTACAGCCACTGGTTCGCCCTTGACGTGTCGGTGCGCGATCTGTTTCCCCCCGAAATGGACGCTCAGCGAGCCGCTTTCGGCCACGCGCTGCATTGGGTGTACGGCGAATTGGTGGAGCAGCGCGCGGCCGAACCGGTGGCCTTCCTTGCCCAGCTCGGCCGGGATCATCGCAAATACGGTGTGCTGCCAACGCATTACGAGACGCTGCGTCCCGCGCTCTACGCGGCACTGCGCACCCACCTGGGCGACACCTGGACAGCCGCCGTGGACGCCGCGGCCACCGCGTCGCTCAACCTGATCACCGGGGTGATGAGCGGAGCCGCCGACGCCGAGGTGGGCCCCGCCTGGTGGGACGGCACGGTCGTCGAGCACCATCGGGTCTCGCGCGATCTCGCGGTGGTGCGGCTGCGCCTGGACCGCCCGATGCACTATCACCCCGGCCAATACGTCAACGTCCACATCCCGCAATGCCCGCGCCGCTGGCGATATCTCAGCCCCGCGATCCCGGCCGACCCGGACGGCGGCATCGAATTCCACGTCCGCCAGGTCCCCGGCGGCCTGGTCAGCGCGGCCGTCGTCAACGAGACCCGGCCCGGTGACCGGTGGCGGCTGTCCAGCCCACACGGGGGCCTGCAGGTCGATCGGGGCGGCCCCGACGTCCTGATGGTGGCCGGCAGCACCGGATTGGCGCCGCTGCGCGCACTGATCGTGGACCTCAGCCGCTATGCGGAGAATCCGCGGGTGCACCTGTTCTTCGGCGCGCGCTATCGCTGCGAGCTCTACGACCTGCCCACACTGTGGCAAGTCGCCACCCAGAACCCCTGGCTCTCGGTCTCGCCGGTGTCGGAGTACAACCGCGACCCCGCCTGGGCCGCGGACTACCCCGATGTCACGCCGCCACGCGGTTTGCACGTGCACCAGACGGGGCGGCTGCCCGAGGTGGTGACCAAGTACGGCGGCTGGGGCGACCGGCAGATCCTGGTCAGCGGCGGCCCGGCGATGGTCAGTGCCACCAAGGCCGCGCTGATCGCGAAAGGCGCCCCGCCCGAGCGCATTCAGCACGACCCGTTGTCACGCTAGGCAGGCTTGTCCGGGCCCGGTTCCGTGGCGGCGATCCGCAGCGCCCGGTCCCCCGCAAGCGGGTGGTACCCCCAGCGCCGCGCTTGCGATCGCCGCTAGGCTAACCGCGTGCACCTCGTCACCTTGCGTGATCCGTCGTCGTCGGTAGCCGCGCAGTTCGTCCCTGACGCGGGCATGATCGGCACCTCGCTGACCGACTCGGGAGTGGAGTTGCTCGGCCAGCGCCGCGGGCTGGACGCCTACCTGCAGGCCGGCAAGACGATGGGGATACCGATCTTGTATCCCTGGGCAAATCGGTTGGGCGCCAACACGTATACGGCCGAGAACGTGACTGTGGAGCTAACGCCGGGCGAAAACGGTGTCCGCCCGGACCCCAACGGGTTGCCCATCCATGGCGTCCTGGCCGCGTACCCGGGCTGGCGCGTGGTGACCGAATCGGCCAACGAGCTGACCGCCGAGGTCGACTTCGGCGCGCGGCCGGAGCTGCTGGCCAGCTTCCCCTATCCCCACCTGCTGGCGGTGAATGCGCGGCTGGCCGACCGAACGCTCACCGTGCGCACCACGGTCACCGCGACCGGCGACCGGGCGGTGCCGCTGTGCTTCGGCTTCCACCCGTATCTGTGCCTGCCCGACGTCGCGCGCAGCGAGTGGATCATCGAGACTCCGCCCCTTCGACACCTGAGCCTCGACGAACGCGGACTGCCCACGGGCGAAGCCGTATCGCAAGGGGCGGGCAAGGAAGCGTTGGGCGACAAGGCCTTTGATGATGCCTACGACCAGGTCGACGATGGCGCGGTATTCGCGGTGTCGGGCGGCGGGCGCCGCCTGGAGGTCCATTTCGAGCGGGGATATTCGGCGACCCAGATCTTCGCACCGGTGGGCGAAGACCTGGTGTGCTTCGAGCCCATGACCGCTCCCACCGATGCGCTCAGCCGCGGGGGCTTCCGGTCTGCACGCCCGGGTGAGCCTGCGGTCGCGGTGTTTTCGATCTGGGTCTAGCGCGGCAGCAGATGGGAATCACCGGCTGGATTGCCATCGCCGCATTTGTCATTTCGCTGGTGTCGCTGATGCAAGGCTTGTTCTTGGCGTGGCTGAAGTGGCCGAGGGTGGTCGTTGAAGTCGACGCGCGGCACGACGGCGAATTGAACGCTCCCGCATCGGAACACCGCGTCCGTAACTCTTCGGGACAGGCGTTCATCTTGACCGTCATCAACAACGGATCCGAGCCGGTGACGATCAAAAGCGTCGGGCTCGCTCGGCGCGGAGAAACGCCGCACCGACTGGACTACCTGCACACCTGGCGTGGCCCCACGACCGATCCACTGCCGAAATCGCACGGCGTCGAGGGCGGAGTGGTGATGCCGTTGTGGATCGCCGGCCACGGCTCCTATGTCTTCGAATTCACCGAATCGACACTCCGAGAGATGCCGCCGGGCGTGCCGTATCACGGTTATGCCCAGCGTTATCTGGCATTCCGCTGGCGGCCCAACCATCCGCTCGTGCGCGAGACCAGGTCGAAGCAGACCGTGATGCGCGCGTAGAGCTGAAATAGCAGCGGTTGAGCGGTATTCTTACCCAGTCCCGGGGGCTGAAGGAGCAGGGTGAGCCCTGGCGAGAGCGTTGCCTCAATCGACGAACTGCTGGAACGCGCGGTGCGGGCCATCAACGCCGGCGATCGCGCGACCGCGACGACGTTGGCCGGGCAAGTTCTAGCCGCCGACAGCGGCAACCTCGAAGCCGAGGACCTGCTCACCGCGCCCGCCCACTACGGCGAAATCCGGCGGCTGACACTCATGTTCGCCGATCTTGTCGACTCGACCGCGCTGTCCACGCATCTGGAACCGGAGAAATACCACACCCTGGTCGGGCGCTACCAGGATGAGGTACGCCGGCTCGTCGACCAATATAGGGGCCATATCTGCTCGATAAAGGGCGACGGAGTGCTGGTGGTGTTCGGACACCCCGAAGCGCACGAGAACGATGCGCGGCGGGCCGTCGCGGCCGGGCTGGACATCACTCGCGCGGTTGCGCGGCTCAGCGAACGGGCCCAGCGCAAGTTCGGCGTGACCATCAAGGTGCGGGTCGGCATTCACCGTGGCCTGGTCTACCTCGACACAGATCAGGACGACGTCTACGGGTTTGCCGCCAACCTGACCGCTCGTATTTCGGGTTTGGCCGAGCCTGGCACAGTCGCGGTGTCAGAGGCGGTCGCGACGCTGGTGGAGCACTTATTCGACCTCGACGTCCGCCCGGCGGCCCCGGTGAAGGGTATCGATGGTCTGATCGGCCATCACCAGGTGCTCGGTGAACGACCAGAGGTGGCGCCGCCGCGGCGGGTACCACTGATCGGCCGTGACTGTGAGCGGGCTTGGCTGGAGCAGAGCTGGCACCAGGCACGCGAGGGGATGCTCACCGTCCCGGGAGTGGTATTTCGCGGCGAGCCGGGGATAGGCAAGACCCGGCTCGCGACCGAGGCGGCCGAAATGGTCCGTGCCGCAAGCGTCCCCGTGGTTCGGCTGTTCGGGTCGCCACTGCATACCGACACCGGCCTGCATCCCGTGCGCAGGCTGATTGAGCGCCGATGCGGCATCACCCGGCTCACCGACGGCCGTGAGCGGTTGCGCTTGCTTGAGGCCGAGTTGCGTTCCAGCGAAATCGATCCCGTGACTGCCACGCCATTGCTTGCTCCGGTCATCGGCGTCGGTCCCGAACACGGCTATGACCCGGCTGCCGCGGAGGGCAGAACCCTTTACGAGTTGATCGGCGCGACGGTTCAGCGGTACGTACTAGCGTGCATCGGCGACCATGCCGGGCTGGTGATCGCGGAGGATGTGCACTGGTTCGACCCGTCCACCTTGGAGCTGCTCAACGCTTTGCTCACCAGCGCGGACGGGCGGCTGCTGGTGGTCGCGACGGGACGCGAGGGTGATTGGCTGCAAAACGATTGGCCGGTAACACTTTTCGATCTCTCCCCGTTGTCCGACAAGGAGTCCGATGCGCTGATTAATGCATTGGACCCGTCGGTGACCGATGCTCAGCGGGCCGAGGTACTCAACCGCTGCGACGGGGTGCCGTTCTACATCGAACACGTGGTGGGGGAACTCGACGGCGCCGGGCCGGCCGCGCGCGTGCCCGAAGCGCTATATGAGCCGCTGTTCGCCAGGTTGCATCACCCCCACACCGACGTGGTGCCCGTCGTGGAGGCGGCCGCGGTCATCGGGCGCGCCGGGGATCTCGCCCTGCTTCGTTCGGTGGTTGGGCCCAACGCCAACAACGTCGACGACGTCGTTGCCGAACTCGTGCAGGCGCGCGTCCTGGAACGTCGCGGGGACGACGGCTGGCGATTCCGCCATGAGCTGCTGCGTGAGGTGGCCGCTGAGCTCGCTCCGCCATCCCTGGGTCGTGACCTGCACGCGCGCGCTGCCCACGCGCTGGTCGAGGTGGCTGCCGCTGCCGAACCGGACTGGCGCGTGGTCGCAGGCCATTTCGAGCAGGCCCATCAATACGACGACGCCGTCGATGCGTATCAGAAGGCGTCGGTTAACGCCCGGCACCGCGGCGCTGTCCACGAAGCGCTGGTGTGTCTGACGGACGCCCTCAAACGGCTCGCCAGCTGCGCGCCAGGACCGCAACGAGACCGCAGGGAGATCGCCCTCCGGCTGGAGCGTGGCTTCCTAACAGGCGCTACCCAGGGCAGCATGAGCGGCGAGGGGCCGGCCGACTTCCAACGGTGTTTGGCGTTGGCCAGCACCGGTAACTATCGCGATGAGTTGCTGAGCACGATGACGGCGATGATCGGCTACTACGTGACCCGGGCCGAGCTACGCCGGGCCCATGATCTGCTCGAAATGTTGTACGGCCGTATCGCGCTGGACCGGCAGTGGGGCTACCCGGCAGTCGAAGCGTCGCTGGGCACCGTCTTCTGGTTGGAAGGAGACTTCGAGCGAGCCCGCAAGCACCTGTTGCGCGCATTGGCCGACAGCTCCGCGGCCGACCCGCACAAATTGGACGCGACGTGGTGGATCGCGACCGACCCGATCACCGCGGCGCATAACTACCTGGCGTTGATCCACGTCGTGCGCGGCGACCTGAGTGGCGCTGAAGCCGCAATCGCGCAAGCGACATGCCGCAGCGACAGCCTCGGCTATCCGCAGAACGCCTACAACCGGGCCTTCACCTACTTCGTGCAGATCTGGGTATGCCTTGAGGCCGGCCGACTCTCGGAGGCCGCCACCCATATCGCCGACCTCCGCCAGCTCAGCGAAAAGTCGGGGCTCGACTTGTGGCGCTTGGTCGGCTCCACCGAGCACGCCACCGTCAAAGGGCTCAACGCGCTGCGCGCCGGCGCCGACGCGGCCACGCTGACGGCCCTGGCCGCCAAGTTAACCCTGCGCGTCGACGGCTCACGCCGTCTGCACCTCAACAACTACCTGACGTTCAAAGACGCCGTCATCGGTCGCTTGCTGATAGCCGCGGGCCAGCCGCAGCAGGCCCGTGAACGACTCGAGATGGCGCTGGGCCACGCGGTCGAGACCGGAATGCATTTCCACGACGCCGAACTGCTGCGCGTGCGCGCGCATACCTTCACAGATCCAGAGGAGCGCCGCGACGCCCTGGTCACCGCGCTTGCGTTCGCACGCAAACAACAGGCCACCCTATTCGAATTGCGTTGTCTATTGGATCTGTTCGAGACTACCGGTGAACGGTCCGAGCTGGCCGACGCTGTCGCCCGCTTTGGGGGCGACGCTCGCTGGCCGGAATCCCAAAGAGCACAAGAGATCCTGTCGTAAGCGGCCAGTCACGAGTATTGGAAGGTATGCACGCGGTAGCCATCGCGCATACTCCGCAACACCGTTTTGAACAGGAAGCCGGGGATGAAAATGGCGTGGAAATCGCGTGCGCGTTCGACCACGGAAATTGGTTCACCGCAACGCTTATAGCCGCTGTCGAAGAATAGTTGTTCGGGACGGTCTTCCAGCAACGTGAATCGAGCACCTAGCGCCTCGGTCTGCTCTCGGGTGCTCTTGGTCATGTACCTGTTGACGAACGTCCTGTCCAGCAGCTCGCAGATCAACATGTGTGCAGGAAAGGCGTCCTGAAGCTGCTGCAGTAGCTCCGTGACCCGGGCAATCTCGAGATACATCAAGACGCCTTCGATCACGACGAGGGTGTTCGCACCCGGATCGCATTCGCGCAGCGCCGCAGGCAACTCGCCCCTGGCGATGTCTGCTGCTATGCGCCGCAACGGATTTCCGCAGGCTTCCTCGGGAAGGCATGCATTCTTGTGTGCAATCACGTCCGGCCCGTCGATATCGACCCAGCGCCCGCCGGCCAGCCGGTAGGGGCGGCTGTCAAAACCGGCCCTAACACTGACGATTTGCAAACCCTTGTTGCCCTTCAGCCGCCGCGCGATCTCGTCCTGAAAGATCCTTGAGCGCACCACGTTGACCGACTTGGTTCTATCGTCGCCGTGGCCATGAAAGCGGGACACGATCGCCGAGCCCTCACTGGTCATGAAATCCTCGGCATAGATATCCCCGCATATCGACCGAGACGACCTCGCGTCTTCTGCGCGGATACCGCAGCCGTAGAAGGCCATTGGTCTAATTGAGTCAGTCATGCTTGGGGTGCTTCACTTTTGGAGCGCCTTCATGTTCTCAGCCACATCGTGACTCTCGTGCTCGGCGATGCCACGAATGAGTGCCGGCAAAGGGCTGCAGCGCTCGGGCGCCTGCAGGTACCAGGTATTCAACACCGCGGCCTCCGCCTCCTGTCGCACCCGCTTCTGGTCCGCGTCATCTCTATGCATGACCATGTAAACGGCGAATAGCCAAGCGCCTCGACGCATGTTTTCCAACATCCCATTGAAAACCCGCAATTCATCCGGTATCAGCCGACGGGTCCAAACCAGCTCGGGCGAAAGCTTTTGCAGCACATCCACGATCCCGGGGATCTGAGCGGCGAGGATTTCGTTGACACGGTCGAAATCGCCCTTCAGTGCGTTCAACGCGGCCGGGGTCGGCGCGACCGTGCAGCACGCCATCCCCAAGTCGAAACTGATGTGAGCGTTGAACGCGATCAGCAAGTGCTGCAAAATGATTGCCTGCTTGTCCAGCGCGCCGACGAAGGCGACCTCCCACGGCAGCGTCAGACCCCCGACCGCGTTGGGGTAGAAGAATCCATTCAACGCGCTGAAGTAGCGCTGCGCGAAGCCGACGTCGAGCTTCGCGACCAAGGCCGGGTCCTCGAACTTCTTGGGGGTTTTGATTGCCTTCTGGACGGCCAGGGTGACGCGCTGGTAGACGACGGCGAAGTAGCCGATGGGGCTTCCCTCTTTGCTGGCCCAGTCGATGATCTGCGCGACATTGGTCAGCACGTCGTCGACGCTGGTGGCCTTGGCGAGGCGACCCAGTTTGGTCGTCATTTCGACACCTGCCATTTCTTCGCCAGGTGATCGGGTATGTCGAACGACGCCCGCACCCCGCCACGCTGAAGTTTGAACAGCGCCTGCATCAGCTCGCGCCCGAATGGGAGGGCCAGTTTCGAGACCACTTGGTAACGCTCAGAGTTGCGAAGGTTCGAGCCGAAGGCGAGCTTCCAGAACCAATTGACGACGTCGGTGAGGTCCCCGAGGTCGTTGGTATACCTCGACGGCGGCACGGCCAGCATGTCGGCGATCTCGTCGCCGGCCAGGTGACGGATCAACGGCGGAATCGTTTTGTCGAATTCGCGCAAGGGCGTCATCTCGTCGAGCAGTTCCATCAGCGCAGCGGCCATCTCCCGCCCTTCGGGGGACGCCCTGAACTGCCGGCGCCGGATGGCCTCGACCAGGGCGGTGGCATCGTCGATGCCCTCCACACGCAAGTCGTCATCGACGCCGAGCAGGTGGGCGATGACGTTCCACAGATGCAGGTAGGCCTCCGCGTCCACGTCCTTGACGGGCACGCCCAACCGGCGCAATGGGCCGACCGGCACGTAGGAGAACGAGAGCATCGTCCCGGCGAGGTCTTCCTGGTTAACCGGTATGCCCCAGTTGGCATCCCAGAAGCCGGGATGCTGCACATTGCGCTGCTTGATCATCTCTCGCACGGCAGCGTGCATCAGGCGGACGTGCTGGATGGTACGAAAGCCCTTGCCGTGGCGCTCGAAGCTGTCAGCGTCGAGCACGTTCATCAAAAACTGGCCGGTCTCCATCACCCGCCGACGCGTATTGGTTTCGAGCTGGGCGGTCCGGGTGAGCACCTTTACGCCCTTAGCCGCCGCGTAGGCCGTCGGCAGAGATGCGCAGAAAAGGCACACCGAGATCTGTACTCCGTAGCGTGCGAACAGATCCTGCCCGCGCTTGATCTTGTCCCCGTCGGCCCAGCCCGGCAGAACCGTCGGTGTCGCATCAAGATACTTCTTTATCTCGACGGGCAAACCCTTGGGCTCTGGCTGGTCATTGCTCACCAGGTTGCGCATGAGGTCGTTGACCGCTTGGACGTTGCCCCGCTTAAACAGCTCTTCGACGGCGTCGTCCGCCAGCGGATCCCCCTGCTGCCGCTTCTTATCGAGCAGCTCGTACGTCCATCGGGAGCCCCCATGTGCGCCCGTCATGCAGGCAGCATGGCAGACGGGTCGCACTTACTGCTAGAGCAAATGCCCAGTTAACGTAGATATCACCGCAACACGAGTAGTCCGCTACCTACCCGCAGCGTCAGCGCGACTTGCGCGGTTGCCACACCACCAGCGCGGTGCTCTTGGGCACCACTGCGACGTCGCGGCGCTGGTTGGCCCGCAACACGGCTATCTCGTCGACCATTTCTTTCAGGCGCGACTGCAGTGCCTCGACCTGATTGGTCAGCTCGATAATGCGTTTGATGCCGGCCAGGTTGACGCCCTCGTCCTGCGACAGCCGCTGCACCTCGCGCAGCAGATCGACGTCGTGCTGCGAATACCGCCGTCCGCCACCGGAAGTGCGGCGCGGGGTCACCAGACCGAGGCGATCATACGTGCGCAGCGTCTGCGCGTGCATGCCGGCCAGTTCGGCCGCCACCGAGATCAAAAAGGTCCGGGCATCGTCTCGCTTAGAGTTTTTGGCCATCAGCGATTACCCGCCCATCCGGCCCGGGGATTGAACCCACTGGACCGCTCGGCCTCCGCATAGGCCTGCAGCGCCTCCTCCGCCGGACCCTCTAGGTTCGGCGGGACAGCCACTTTCACGGTGACGAGCAAGTCGCCGTTGCCGCCGCTGCGCTTAGGCACACCGCGTCCGCGCACCCTCAGGATGCGGCCGTCGGTGGTGCCCTTGGGCACCCGGACGCCAACCTTTCCATCCAGGGTAGGAACCGAAAGCGTTGAACCCAAAGCTAATTCGCTGAAGCTGACCGGAACCGTCACAGTGAGGTCGTCGCCGTCGCGGCCGAAAACCTTGTCCGGCCGCACATGCACCGTCACGTACAGGTCACCCGACGGGGCGCCACGCAACCCGGCCTCGCCCTGCCCGGGCAACCGGATCCGTTGTCCGTCTTCGACACCCGGCGGGATCCGCACATTGATGGTGCGGGTGCGGGTGGTGACACCGGTGCCTTTGCACTCGTCGCAGGGGTGCTCGATGATCGAGCCGCTGCCCCGGCAGTCGGTGCAGGGCTCGGAGAACCCGAACGCGCCCTGGTTGCGGCTGATCACCCCGGAGCCGTTACAGCTCGGGCACACCTTCGGGCTGGTGCCCGGGCGCGCCCCGCTGCCATGGCAATTGGTGCACGGTGCCGGACTGGTCAGCCGCAACGGCATGGCCACGCCCTTGGCGGCCTCGATGAAATCCAGCTCGGTCTCGGTCTCGAGGTCGTTGCCGCGTCGCGGCCGGCTGGGCCGGGCACTGGCGCCGCGCCCGAACAGGCCACCGAACAGGTCGCCGATGTTGTTCCCCCCGCTTCGGCCTGCGGCGTCGAACAAATCGTTCAGGTTGAACTCGGCGCCATCGCCACCCGCACCGCCAAAACCGGTGAAGCCATTGGCGTCGAACCGGCGCCCGCCTAAGCCGCCACCGGCGAATAGCCGGCGGGTTTCGTCGTATTCCTTGCGCTTGGCCGGATCCGACAACACGTTGTGCGCTTCGGACACCGCCTTGAATCGTTCACCGGCCGCGGGGTTGTCGGGATTCGCGTCGGGGTGCAGATCGCGCGCCAATTTACGGTAGGCGCGCTTGATTTCCTCGGGGCTGGCCTCGGAGGAGACGCCCAGCTCCTTGTAGAAGTCCTTTTCGACCCATTCACGCTGGGCCATGTCGCGTCACCCCCTCACCTTTCTCTATTTGTGAATTCTGTGCCCTAATCGCCTGAGGTGTCGGCATTATCGCCCGGTTCGGCGTTCGGGGCGCCCTCGGCGACGCCCACGGTGGCGCTGTTCGCCTCGGCGTCGTCACCGGAAACGGTGTCGACGACGCCCACCAGAGCGTGCCGCAGCACGTGCTCGCCCAGTTTGTAGCCCTGCCGCATCACGGTGCCGATCACCGGCCGCGAACCGTCGCCCTCGTGCTGCACGGCCTCGTGCAGCACGGGGTCGAAGTCTTCGCCCTCCGCGCCGAACGACGTCAGACCAAGCCCGGTCAACGCGTTCATCAGCGTGTCGGCCACCGACTTCAGCGGGCCCGATTCCAGATCGCCGTGCTTGCGCGCGAGATCGAGATCGTCGAGCACGCCCAGCAATTGGCTCACGACACCGGCCTTGGCCCGGTCCGCGGCGGCCTGCTGGTCGCGTAGCGCCCGCTTGCGGTAGTTGGCAAAATCGGCCTGCACCCGTTGGAGATCACCGAGCAATTCGGCGGCCTTGCCGGCTTCCTCGGGAGTTTCACCCGCGAATGCCCCCGGCCCGGCCCCTCCCGGCTCGGAGCCGGGAGGGGTGTGCCGTACTTCGCCGGTCTCGGGGTCGATCCGACGTTTGTCGGTGACCGTCACCGGTTCGTGTTCGCCTTGGTGTCCCTGTGTCACTTGGACTCCCGGTCGTCGTCAACCACCTCCGCGTCGACGACATCGTCGGCACCGGCGTGGCCCGGCTCACCGGCACCGCCGGCGGCCTGCTCCGACTGGGTGGCCTCGTAGATGGCCTGCCCGAGGGCCTGGGACTCCTGACCCAGCTTCTCCATCGCGGACTTGATCGCGGAGATGTCGGTGCCACCCAGTGCAGACTTGGCGTCGGCGATTGCGGCATCGACCTTGGACAGCGTCTCCTCGGGAACCTTCGAGCCGCCTTCGGCTTCGCGCTGCTCCTTGACGAACTTCTCCGTCTGGTAGACCAGCGATTCGGCCTGGTTGCGAACGTCGGCCTCTTCCCGGCGCTGACGGTCCTCCTCGGCGTGAGCCTCGGCGTCCTTGATCATCCGGTCGATCTCTTCCTTGGAAAGGCCGGAGCCCTCCTGGATCTTGATCGTGTTCTCCTTGCCGGTGCCCTTGTCCTTGGCCGTGACGTGCACGATGCCGTTGGCGTCGATGTCGAAGGTGACCTCGATCTGGGGGACGCCGCGCGGAGCCGGCGGGATGCCGGTCAGCTCGAAGGAGCCGAGCAGCTTGTTGTGCGACGCGATTTCGCGCTCACCCTGGAAGACCTGAATCTGCACGGACGGCTGGTTGTCGTCGGCCGTGGTGAAGGTCTCCGACCGCTTGGTCGGGATGGTGGTGTTGCGCTCGATGAGCTTGGTCATCACGCCACCCTTGGTCTCAATGCCCAGGCTCAGCGGCGTAACATCAAGCAGTAGAACGTCTTTCACCTCACCCTTGAGGACACCCGCCTGCAGCGCGGCACCAACGGCCACCACCTCGTCGGGGTTGACGCCCTTGTTGGGCTCCTGGCCGCCGGTCATCTCCTTGACCAGGTCGGTCACCGCGGGCATGCGGGTGGAACCACCCACCAGGACCACGTGGTCGATCTCGGAGACCGAGATGCCGGCGTCCTTGATCACCGACTGGAACGGCTGACGGGTCCGGTCCAGCAGATCCTGAGTGATCTTCTGGAACTCGGCGCGGGTCAGCTGCTCGTCGAGGAACAGCGGGTTCTTGTCCGCGTCGACGGTGATGTAGGGCAGGTTGATCGAGGTGCTCTGCGAGCTCGAGAGCTCGATCTTGGCCTTCTCGGCAGCCTCGCGCAGCCGCTGCATCGCCATCTTGTCCTTGGTCAAGTCGATGCCGCTGGTGCCCTTGAACTTCTCGACCAGCCAGTCGACGACCCGCTGGTCCCAGTCGTCCCCACCGAGGTGGTTGTCACCACTGGTAGCGCGAACCTCGACAACGCCCTCACCGATCTCGAGCAGCGAGACGTCGAACGTACCGCCACCGAGGTCGAAGACCAGGATGGTCTGTTCCTTCTCGCCCTTGTCCAGCCCGTAGGCCAGCGCCGCTGCGGTCGGCTCGTTGACGATGCGCAGCACGTTGAGGCCGGCGATCTGGCCGGCTTCCTTGGTCGCCTGACGCTGGGCGTCGTTGAAGTAGGCGGGCACGGTGATGACCGCATCGGTGATGTCCTCACCGAGGTAGCTTTCGGCGTCGCGCTTCAGCTTCTGCAGAATGCGGGCGCTGATCTCCTGCGCGGTGTACTTCTTGTCGTCGATCTCGACGGACCAATCCGTACCCATGTGCCGCTTGACCGAGCGAATGGTGCGGTCGACGTTGGTCACCGCCTGGTTCTTGGCGGGCTGGCCGACCAGCACTTCGCCGTTGCGCGCGAACGCAACGACCGACGGCGTCGTCCGTGAGCCCTCGGAGTTGGCGACGACAACAGGGTCGCCACCCTCGAGAACTGCGACGACGGAGTTGGTGGTCCCGAGGTCGATTCCGACCGCACGAGCCATAGTGATTCCTCCTGATGGTGTAGAGCTTCTTTGGTGCCACTATGCTGAGTGAACCCCGCTCAAGCCTGCTACCGCCGACGCCTTGCTGTCAACCCAGGATTGAGTCTGATGCACTCAACTTGTTGATCATGCTAACGGGCGACCGACGCAACTTGTTCCCGGGGGCGGTTCGGGCGGGCCAGATCGACGAAATCCTCAGCTCACGGCAAACGACGCCGCGTTCTCACGGCCTTCAGAGCCAGTTCTTATCTCGCTCCTAGCTGCGACTGCCAAGGTCATCGCCATGGCCATGTCGGTCTCCTCAGGATTCGGCATTCTCTCGATCACCGAGAGCGGCGACGAGCGGTGTGGTGATCGTCACTTTCGGCAAAAGCCCACGCCAAGCCGATTGATTCGAAAATATGTTGCCTGTCCGCAACCAATTCTTAATTACACTTCCGTTAACTGCGGTGCGCCTGGCATGGCGGATCAGTACCGTCGTGCTTCGGACACACCGGGGGAAGGCGCAGCATCATGACAGCTACGCGGCCATCCGCGACAGCACAGGTTGGGGTACCTGGCTGTCCGTATAGGGCCAGCAATTTTGGTACGGCGACCACAATGCGCCGTGACGCACAGCTTGCGAAGGCGTCTGCGCCGATGGTGGCCAAGGTTCTCGCCCTCACCACCGCCAAGAAGGCCCGCTCGAGGTTGGTCGGCAGCAACACCCATCAGCACGTCCAGCTCACCGATTTCGATCCGCTGGACCCGGCGACGGCCGCCAACCCGTATCCGTACTACCGGGCGCTGCTGGCGGGCGAGCGAGTGCACTACAACCCCAAACGCGATGTCTACATCCTGAGCCGCTACTCCGACGTCCGCGACGCTGCCCGCAACCACGACGTGTTGTCCAGCGCCAGCGGGGTCACCTTCTCGCAGGGCTCACCGCCCTTCCTGCCCACTTCCGATCAGCCGGCCCACACCCGGATGCGCAAGCAGCTGGCACCGGGCTTGAGCCGCGGTGCGCTGGAGACCTGGCGCCCGCTGGTCGACGAGCTTGCCCGCGAGGTGGTCGGCCGGCTGCTGGCACAGACGCCGGCGGACGTCGTGTCCACCGTGGCCACGCCAATGACGATGCGCACCATCACGAACGTGCTGGGCGTCGCGGGCGGCGACGCGGCCGCTTTCGCCCGTCTGTCCAACCAGGCGATCCGCATCACCGAGGTCAATTTCTCCACGCAGGGGCTGGTTTCGCTGATGCAGGGCATCACCGGATTCCGCAAACTGCGTGCCCTGTTCACGCACCGGCGCGACAACGGGCTGCTGAAGAACTCCACCGTGCTTGGCCAGCTCACCGCGCTGGCCGAACAAGGACGACTCAGCGACAGCGAATTGTCGTTGTTCGCCGTATTGCTGATGGTCGCGGGCTACGAGACCAGCGCCAACATGATCAGCACCCTGTTCCTCACGCTGGCCAACTTCCCGGACCAGCTCGAGCTGCTGGCACAACGGCCGGAGCTGATCCCGTCGGCGATCGAGGAACAGCTTCGCTTCATGTCCCCGGTCCAAAACATCTGCCGCACAACACGTGTCGACTACCGTGTCGGCGATGCCGTCATCCCGGCCGGATCCCTGGTCCTGCTGGCGTGGGGCGCGGCCAACCGCGACCCGCGGCAATTCGACGACCCGGATGTCTTTCGCGCCGACCGCAACTCGGCCGGACATCTGGCATTCGGCTCCGGCATTCACGCCTGCCCGGGGGCTCAGCTGGCGCGGATGGAGGGCCAGGCGGTGTTGCGCGAGATCGTCGAGCACATCGAGCGCATCGACGTTCTCGAGCCTCCGGCGTGGACGACGAACGCGAACCTTCGGGGCCTGACCCGGCTGAAGGTCGCCGTGACGCCCCGCGTGACGGCGACCAGCTTGTCGCCCGTGTGATGACGGCTCCCCGGCAGACGTCGCTGCTTTCCAGGTGGCGAGAGTGGGCCGCGCCGGTGTGGATCGGCTGCAATTTCTCGGCCTGGTCCCGCTTGCTGATCCGCAACCGTTTTGCCGTGCACTGGAGTCGCTGGCACTACGCCGTCCTGTATACCTTTGTCAGCGTTATCAATTCGATCTTGGGGTTGCTGCAAAAGCTCGTGTTCGGCAAGCGAGTGGCCGAAACGGTGATCGCCGATCCGCCCATCTTCATCGTCGGGCACTGGCGTACCGGCACTACGCTGCTGCACGAGCTGTTGGTGCTCGACGATCGATACATCGGCCCGACCGGCTACCAATGCATTGCGCCGCAACACTTTCTGCTGACTGAGCGGCTGGCGCCGCTGACGGGATTCATGGTGTCCAAGCATCGGGCCATGGACAACATGGATTCGAGCCTGCATCACCCGCAGGAAGACGAGTTCCTCTGGATCATGCAGGGACAGCCGTCGCCGTACCTGACGCTGGCGTTTCCGAATCGGCCGCCACAAAACGAGCGATACCTCGATTTGGAGCAGCTGACGCCGCAAGAGCTCGAAGCGTGGAAGCGGCCGCTGTTCCGGTTCGTTCAGCAGCTGTACTTCCGCCGCCGCAAGACGGTGGTCCTGAAAAACCCAAACCACAGTTTCCGAATCAAGGCGCTGCTGGAGGTCTTTCCGGATGCGAAGTTCATCCACATCATGCGCGATCCGTATGTCGTGTATCCGTCCAGCATTCATCTGCTCAAGTCGTTGTCCCGTGTGCACAGCCTGCAACGCCCGACGTTCGAGGGATTGGACGAGCGGGTTCTTTCCACCTACGTCGACCTGTACCGCAAAGTGGACGAGGGCCGCGAACTCGTTGACCCGTCCCGCTTTTACGAATTGCGCTACGAGGATCTGATCAGCGATCCCGAAGGCCAGCTGCGCCGCCTCTACGAGCATCTTGACCTCGGCGGTTTCGAACAGTACCTGCCACGCCTGCGCGAATACCTGGCCGACCACGTGGATTACCGGACCAACAGCTACGAGCTGACTGCCGAACAGCGGGCGATGATCGACGAGAAATGGGGCGACGTCATCGATCGCTACGGCTACCGGACCGCGGGCGACGTCCGCTGCTAGCGCGGTAGGGTCTCGTCGATCAGCGCGAGCAAGGCGCGGGTGGCCGCGCTGGGCGGCCGCAGCGCGGACGTCGTGACGAACAGCCGCCATTCGAGCTCGTAATCGGAGATGCGGACCGTCGCCAGGCCGGAATCGTCGATGTCGTCGAGAATGCTCCAACTCAAAAAGCCGATTCCCAACCCGTTTCGGATATACGTCGCGGCCGTGCCCAGGTCGGCGACCTCCACCGCAACCGTCCGTTCGATGCCCGCCTCGGCGAATGCTTTGTCGATCACGGTCCTGGTGCCGTATCCCAATGGGCTGTCCACGAAGGACATTCCGGCCAGTTCGGCCAGCGTCACCGAATTACGTTGTGCAAGTCGATGATCGGTGGGAACAACCAGCAGTAGCGGGACGGCTGCGGCGAGCCGCGCGTCCAGGTCGGCCGGGACAGCGCCGGTGAAAACCAGAAACGCGACGTCGAGGTCGCCATCGCGGAGTTGCCGGAGTAGGCCGGCCGATCCGGCGCTGGCGGCGCGCAGATGGACCACGACCTCGGGATGCCGGGCATGCAGGTCGACCAGCAGAGTGGGCAGATCGATGACGTTGATCCGCGTCAACGTCCCGACCGTGACGGTGCCCCGGACGGAACCGCGGGTGGCGCTGACGGCGTCCCTGGCGGCGCGGGCGGCATCCAGGGTTTCGCGGGCTCGCGGTCGCAATTCCTGGCCGGCCGGGGTCAGGGTGACGCCCCCCGGGCCGCGGACGAAAAGGTCCACCCCGAGTTCGCGTTCCAGCGCCTTGATCGTCGCGGACACCCCGGATTGGACGACGTGTAGTCGCTTCGCGGCCTCGGTGAAGCTGCGGTTCTCGGCGACGGCGAGAAAGTACTCGAGGTGGCGCAGCTCCACCCAGCCATTATCACCGAAGGTGCTGACACCCATCAAAACCTGTCGTTGGCACCGATTGCGCAGGTCAGCGTAGCCTCGGGCGCAGTATGACTCAGCAAATGATCCCCTTGACCCGGACCAGAACACGCTGGTCGTCGGCGTCCACCGACGACCAATTCGTCGTGGAGAACCCCGCCACCGGCCAGGCGGTCACCGTTGTTCAGGGTGCCGGCCCGGTCGAGGTAGACCAGGCGGTGCGCAAGGCCCACGCCGCGCACCTGCGCTGGAAGCAGCGCCCGGCGCGGGAAC
The DNA here is from genome assembly GCF_900157365.1 of Mycobacterium numidiamassiliense. Lineage (GTDB taxonomy): Bacteria > Actinomycetota > Actinomycetes > Mycobacteriales > Mycobacteriaceae > Mycobacterium > Mycobacterium numidiamassiliense. The sequence goes on from NZ_FUEZ01000003.1 coordinate 1,252,399, forward strand.
GCGGCGCATACCTGCGCAAGGTCGCCGAAATCATCCGGGCTCACGCGGACGAGATCGCCGCACTCGAGTCGCTGGAGATGGGCAAGCCCATCACCCAGGCGCGCCAGTTCGACGTCGAGGCCGCGATTGCCATCTTCGACTACTTCGCCAGCGCGGTGGAAGCGATGCCGAGCCAGGCGCGCGACTACGGCCCGGTGCTGGACGTGAGCACGCTGGAACCCTACGGGGTGATCGCCGGCATCGTGCCGTTCAACTGGCCCCCGATCCACACCGCGGGCAAGGTCGCACCGGCCCTGGCCGTCGGCAACGCCATCGTGCTCAAACCACCGGAGCAGACGCCGTCGGTGGTGCTGCGCATGGTCGAGCTGATCAGTTCGGTGCTGCCCGAGCGGGTGGTGCACGCCGTGCCGGGCCGCGGCGAGGTGGGTGCCGCGCTGGCCGGCCATCGGCTGGTCGGCAAGGTGTCGTTCACCGGATCGCCGAAGACCGGCTCTGCGGTGCTGCGCACCGCCGCGAACAACCTCACCCCTGCGCTGATGGAGCTGGGCGGCAAGAACCCGCTGCTGGTTTTCGGTGACGCGAATCTGCCCGAGGCATTGCTGGCCGCCGTCGACGGCGGCTTTTTCAACCAGGGCGAGGCGTGCACCGCGGCATCGCGAATCCTGGTGCAGGACAGCATCTATACCGAGTTCTCCGAGAAGCTGTGCGCGGCGGTGACCCGGCTGCGGGTCGGTGACGGCGCCGATCCCACCACCGACGTCGGGCCGCTGGTCACCCGGGCCCAGCAGCAGCAGGTCTTGAACTACCTCAAGATCGGCGTGGCCGAAGGGGCGACCATCGCGGCCCAGGCGCCGCTGCCCAACGATCCGCGGCTGGCGGCGGGATTCTTCGTTGCGCCAACGGTATTGACCGATGTGGTCCCCCGGATGCGCGTCGCCCGGGAGGAGATCTTCGGCCCGGTCGTCACGTTGATTCGCTTCGCCGACGAAGACGAGGCGGTGCGGATCGCCAACAGCACGCCCTTCGGACTGGTTTCCGCGGTGTTCACCCAGGACAGCGATCGGGCGCTGCGGGTGAGCCGGCAGATCAGGGCCGGGGCGGTGTTCGTCAATAACTATCACCGGATATCGATCGGCACCGGATTCGGTGGCGTCGGCCACAGCGGATTCGGACGCGAGCACGCCCAGGAGACGTTGGCGGAATACGGTTACACCAAAACGGTTCGGCTGCCCGCCAAGCGCGAGGAGCTGTCGTATTGGTCGGCCGCACGCCGGGTCCTGGAGGGCTAGCACCGCATGCGGACCATCGCTCTCGAAGAGCATTACGCCACAACGGCATTCCTGCGTGGACCGGGGAGCTGGCTCGCCTCGCGCGCGGGCATCGTCGAGCCGATCTGCGATCTCGGCGACGGCCGCATCGCGGCGATGGACGACGCGGGCGTCGACCTCGCGGTGCTGTCGCTGGCCGCGCCAGGGGTGGAACAGCTGGACGCCACGGAAGCCGTTGGGCTGGCGCGCGAATGCAACGACGAACTCGCGGCGGCAGTGGCGCGCTATCCGGATCGGCTGGCCGGGTTTGCCACCGTCCCGATCAGCGCGCCCGACGCGGCGGCCGACGAACTCGAGCGGGCGGTACGCACACTCGGGTTTCCCGGCGCGGTTATCAACGGGCACAGCCAGGGTCGCTATCTGGACGACCCCTTCTTCGAGCCGGTTCTCGACCGCGTGGCGGCGTTGAACGTCCCGATCTACCTGCACCCGACGATCCCGCCGGCGGGCGTCATCGAATCCAGTTATGCGGGTTTCTCCCCCGACGTCACGTTCGCGCTGGCAACGGTCGGCTGGGGTTGGCACATCAACACCGCCACCCACGTGTTGCGGCTGATTCTCGGTGGCGTCTTCGACCGGCACCCGGGGTTGCAGGTCATCATCGGGCACATGGGCGAAGGGACCTCGTTCATGCTCCCGCGATTCGACGCCACGCTGAAGCCGGAGCTGACCGGGCTCAAGCATCCCGTCAGCACCTACCTACGGCAGAACCTGCACTACACCTTCGCCAATTTCAACGACGAGGCAATGTACGCCAACCTGGTCGCTCAGGTCGGCGTTGGGCGAGTGGCGTTTTCGACCGATTATCCGTTCTGGTCGATGCGCGCCTCCTGCGAATTTCTCGACAAGCTGTCGCTGTCCGACGACGACCGGGCCGCCATCAGCCACCGCAACGCCGAGCAACTGCTGGGCGTGTAGCCGTCGAGGCCGGTAACAGTTTGCTCTCGGCGAGATTTCAACACCGCGTCGCGCCAGCAACTCGCGCTGCCGAATGCGTACCCTGACCTCTGACATTCGGTGATTTTCGGGGAGCAGCGCGTGCGGTTGTCGCGAAGTGCACGACGAGGTTTGACCGGTGGTTCGCTGATATTCGCGGCCATCCTAGCTGGCCCTTTGTTGGTCTCAGGCTGCGGTTCGACCATCGAAGGCAAGCCGGTCGCCGGGCCCGGCGCCGGGCCGTCGGAGCCGAGCTTTCCCACGCCGAGGCAGGCTCCCACGTTGTCGCCGCCGTCGGCCATCCCGGGCCCTACGTCGGCCCCGCCGTCAGCGCCGGTGGGACCGCCCACGCCGGCCGGCGCCATCCCGCTGCCACCGGATCAGAACGGCTACGTCTTCATCGAAACCAAGTCCGGCGTCACCCGCTGCCAGATCAACAAGGACACCGTCGGATGCGAGGCCCCGTTCACCAACTCCCCCCTGCAGGATGGTGAGCACGCCAACGGTGTCAGCATCACCTCCAGCGGAGCGGTGCAGTGGGTGCTGGGCAACCTGGGCGCCATCCCCACCGTCACCATCGACTACAAGACCTACGACGCGCAGGGCTGGACGATCAAAGCCACCGAGGCCGGGACCAGCTTCTCCAACGACCACACCGGGCACGGCATGTTCGTCAGCGTCGAGAAGGTCAACACGTTCTAGGCGGGCGGGGTCAGTACGATCAGTGCCGTGGCACCCAATGGCCCGCCCGACGAGTTCAACGATCAGCCGACCCGGCACATCAATATCGGTGGACAGCAGCCTCCCTCGCCGCCGCCTGGGCCGCTGCCAACCCCCGGTGATCAGCCCGCGCCATTCGGATCGCTCGATCCTTTCGAGGAAGAGCCCGAGCCCATCGAGTGGTACCGCAGGCCGGTCGTGCTCATCGCGTGGGGCATCTTTGTACTGATCCTGATCGCGCTGATCGTCTACGGGATTATGGAGCTCGTGCAGGATCAGGGCACCAGCAGCGTTCCCAGTTCGACCACGACCACGTCGACGACGACACCAACCACCACAACCAGCAGCAGCGCCACCGAAACCACGACCCCGCCGCCGACCACCACCGCACCGACGACGACCACCAGCAGCACGCCGCCGCCGCCGGCCCAACAGCCCACCTACACCCAGCAGCAACCGACGCGTCGGCATCACTGGCCCTCGTGGCTGCCGACGGCGGTGCCGGGCCTGTCCTAACAAGTTGGTTGCGATCTGGTCAACGTTTGACTGCCGGTCGGTGGTCGCGGGTGTGGCATCCGTATCTGCGTGAACATCACCGATAATCTCAGCGACCATGGCAGGGCGTGCGCCGTCAGACTTCCTCGTGTATGACCCGACCGTGAGCGGCTACGAACCTGAGCCGCAGGAGCCGATTCCCGGCTGGCGCAGACCAATTGCGTTGGCCGGCTGGGGCGTACTGATCGCGATCCTGATTGCGCTGATCGTGTGGGGCATCATCCAGCTGGCCGAGGGCGCCCCGCCGCAGGAGCCGGCCATCACCATCGCCCCCACCGCGACGACCTCGCCCCCGTCGAGCGCCCCGCCCGTCGTCCCTCCCACTGCGCAGCCGACTCCGCAGCAAACGGCCTCGACGATCAGCACGGAAGTTCCGGCGCCGTCCACCACCGACGTCGTCACTCCGACCGCTACGACCACCTCGTCACCCGGGGCGTTCCCGTTGCCGCAACTGCCGTCGGTGATCACCCTGCCGACGCTGCCGACATTGCCGGGCCTACCGGGGCTGCCGACCGAAATCACCTTGCCCCCCGGCCCGTGATTCGGTCCCGCACCTAGACTCACGGGAAATCCACAGGCAATTACAGGGGTATGCGAGATGAGCGAGTCGCTCGGGTTGTCGATCGGGGTGGCCAACCTGGTCGCCGCGCGCGCGGGCAGCGCCCCGGTGACTCGCAGATCCGTGTTGACGCTGTTCGACCAGCAGCCATCCGAAGTCGGTCTGCCGGAGGAAAATCCGACTGCGGCCGAATCCGGGTTGGTGATGCGGGGATTCGTCGAGCGCGTCGGGGACCGCACTCCGCTGGTGGCTTCGGACGGGACCAAGTACCTGGGCGATGCGTTGACGGTCGAGGCGCTCGAGGCGATGGCGCGCTCGGTCGGCTACGGAACCCCGATCACCATCGCGGTCCCCGCCTATTGGTCCGAAGGCCAGTCCGCGGCGCTGCGTGAAGAGTTCTTCGCCCAGCCGGGACTGACGACGGCCGGTGCGGCCCCGGCAGTGATCTCCGACGCCGAGGCCGCGCTCACCGCGCTGCGCGCCGAACCGGGATTTCCCACCACCGGCGTCGTAGCGCTGTGCGACTTCGGGGCCGCGGGCACCACCGTGACGCTGGTCGATGCCGGGTCCGGCTTTGCCCAGATCGGCCCGTCGGTTCGGGATAGGGATTTCTCCGGCGACGCGATCGATCAGCTCATCCTCAATCACCTGCGGGGCAACACCCCGAACGCCGACACCACCGGCGGGCTGGCCAGCACCACGCGGATGGGGTCGCTGACCCGTCAGCTCGAGCAATGCCGGCACGCCAAGGAGGAGCTGTCGTCGGCGTCCGCGGCCACGGTCGCGCTGGGCCCCGGCGAGGATGTGCAGCTGTCCCGCAACGAATTCGAGGAAATCATCTCCGAGTCGCTGGACCGATTCCTCGGCTCGGTCGAAGAGATATTACAGCGCAACGAGATTCGTACGTCTGACCTGACCGCCGTGGCCGCGGTCGGCGGCGGCGCGAGCATCCCGCTGCTGGGGGCTCGGCTTTCCGAGCGGCTGGGGGTGCCGCTGCACAGCACGCCGGCGCCCGCCTTCAGCGCCGCCGTCGGCGCGGCCGCATTCGGTGAGCAGCAACCTCCGGCGCCCACCACCGCGGCCCCGGTCGTCGAGAACCCGACGGAACTGGCCGCCGCCGCTGCGCCCGACATGACCCAGGTGCTCCCCGGCGCCCGCATCGAGGAAGACCGCCCCCTGGCCTGGTCGGAAGACCCCGACGCGGACGACGGGCCGGTCCCCTACACCGGTCCGGAACACAGTGGCCAATACGTCCGGGACGCAATGGATTTCGACGACTCCGAAGACGACGGCTACGGCGTCGGGCCAGGGCCGCTGCCCTGGTACAAGCGCACGGCGCTGGTCTTTGGTGTGGGCAGCGCGGCCCTGGCCCTGTTGCTGCTGGGCGTGGTGTTGGCACTTACCTTGGGCCGCAACGAAACCCCTCCGGTCACGCCGCCGAGCCAGACGACTCCGGCGCCGTCGGCCCCGTCGACGCCGCAGACGGTGACGGTGACCGAGTCGACGACGACCACCACCACTACTAGCGAGGCGCCGCCACCGCCACCGCCGACCACCACGGAGGCGCCGGTGACGACCACGCAACCGCCGACCACGACGCAACCGCCGGTCACCACGACGACGCTGCCGCCCACAACCACGGAACCGCCATCGCCCACGCGAGACAGGCCGCGCCTGTTCCCGCTGTTCCCCCGGTGGCGCTAGCGCGGCTGCACGTTGACGTCGTAGCCGTGGGCGGCGAAGTCGGCGACCATCGCCTCGGCGCTGCGCACCGCGGCACGGCAAGCCCGGGTGGTGAACGGGTCGTTCAGCGGATGCTCGGCCCGGCGGCGCCAGCGCTGCGCCGCGGCGAACGCGGCGCGCGGACCCTCGTGCGGGTCGGCGTGGGGGTCCTCGGCGTTCAGCCCCAGCCGGCTGGCCGGCAGGGTGCCCGCACCACCGATGATGCGGCGCAGGGAGGCGATCTCGTCTGGGTTCAATGTTGTTGGGCGCGAATGCAATTGACCGAGCAGACGAAGCTCCTCGAACGCGTGGGTGTCGGCGAGTAGCGGATCGATGTCGGCGATGATGTAGGGCGTGGCCACGATGGGGAAGGCCTCGACGAACCTGCGCAGGGTCACCAGCGCGGTATGCGCCTTGAGCATCTCGGAACGCTGGGCGAACTGCTGATCGATGACCTCACGCAGCGCCACCAGCCCGCTGCGTTCCAGCAGTTCGTCGGCCAGCCCCGCCGCATCGGTGACGCCGGCGGCCAGCACCGCGATCGAAATCCGGATGCCGAACATGCCGAATCGCTCGAGCAATTCGGCTCGGGTCGCCGCGTCGACCGGCAACTGCTCGTTGGCCCGCACGAAGCGATCCACGCTCAGCATGGCCTTGCTCAGTTCGGCGGGGTCGGCACCCGCAAGCTTCTGCAGTGCCATGAACTCGCTTTGGCGCAGCGTCCGCGCGGTGAGCGCGAGCAGGCCGGACACCGGCACCACCGCCTGACAGATGCCGGTCTGGTTCATCTCGCTGGTGAATCGCTTTGCCACGTCGGCGGCCGACAGCATCGCGTCGATCCGTCCGGCACCGATCTCGTCGGCGCGTGATGCCACCCCGATGATGCCCAGCGCACCCGTCGACCCGCCGACGAGCTGGCCGATCTGGCGGAGCAGGGCGACGTCGGCGGCGTTGAGGGTGCGCAACAGGAACACCACCGCGTCCACGCGTGGCACCCCGTCATGCGGAACCAGCAGCCGCAGCGTGCGCTCGGACGCATCGCGTGTCAGCGACGACGTCCCGGGGGTGTCGATGATCGTGGTGTCGGCCAGTTCTTGGGCGGGCCATTCGACGTCCAGCTCGGCTACGTCGGCCGGGTTGAGCGCCCGAAAGTCGAAGGACAGGCCGCCGTTATGGCTAATCGGCACGTTGGAATGCCTTCCGCCCCAATGGTTTGCGGTGACCTTCGGGGTGGGCCCGTGGCGGAACCAGGTCACGATCCGGGTGGCCTCGGTGGCATCCGTCGGGGCGATGTCCTGGCCCACCAATGCGTTGACGAGAGTGGACTTTCCGGCCTTGAGCGTGCCGGCCAGCGCGATGCGGATCGGTTCGGCCAGGCGCGCGCCGATGCGGTCCAATTCGTGGAAGACCTCGGGTCGCTGCCGGAACGCGGGCTCGCCACGATAGGCCTCGATGGTGCCGCCCAGAATCGCGCGGACCCGATCGCTTGTGCTCACACCCGTCCTACGGTCACCTGCGGCGTCAGTTTGTCCACATTGTCGATGACCTGATTCAAGATATTCAACTGCCGCTCTAATTCGCGGACCGTGTTGTCGCGTTCGGCTTCTTCGACGTGCGCCGCGGCGACGGTGGACTGCAGCGATTCGTTGAGCGAGCGGGAGAGTTCGTTGGCGATGTCGCGGTAGTGGTCGCGCAGCGTGCGGTGGATGATCTTGAGCCGGTCCCGGGATTCCTTGCCGACCACGAAGGAGACGTCGTCGACGAAGCGCCGCACGTTGGTCTTCGCCTCGGCGCGCGCCCGCAACAGCCGATTCTCCTTGTCCTCCTTGTAGGCCATGCGGCCCAGGACCAGCCCGGCCCCGACCGACAGCGGGTTGAATAGGCCAAGTCCGGCCACCGACGAGAGCATGCCGATCATCACCACACCGCCGTAGGAACCACGCAGTCCGGTGACCACTTTCTGCCCCTTGCCCGCCGGCTTGGCGTCCAGCTGGGCCAGCGAGTTGAGCCCGCCGAAATCGCCGCCCATCTCCTGGGGGCTCAGCGCGGGGGTGATCACCGAATCCAGGCCCGCGTCGGCGAACGACTGGGCCACGTCGTGCGCCAGCGCCTCGGCCCGTTGGTAGGCCCACACGAAGTTGTCCCCGACGGCGGTGGCGACGGCTTCTTCGACGTCCCCGCCGATCTCCGCCCAGTGCTGCGTCGGGTCACACGAATCGATCTGGCGCTCGATGCCCTCGGTGAGAGCGCGGAATCGGGCGCGCATGTCGTGGTCGACATCGTTGCTCAGATCGGTGAATCCGTCGTTGAGGACCTGCTGCCACAACGCGGTCTGCTCCAGCCCGTCCAGCGCCTCTCTCTTGCGCCGCTCCAGGTCCTCGGTAAGCTGGTCCCGTAGCCCTGGGTCGTTGAACACCGCCAGCTCCGAACCGGCAGACATGGTCAATTGCTCTGCAGCCGAACGTATTTCGGATAACACGACATCTCGCACGCGGTCGGTCTCGCGGGACAGCACCTTCTCGCTGAGGAATTTGACGATCGACGGGAAGTTGGATTCCTCGTTGAGCTCCTGGTCGTTGAGCGTGACGGCCTGACTGCGCAGCAGCGACGAGACCGCCACGATGGGGATCTGCACCCCGGCGCGCTGCAGGTGTGCGGCATTGGTGCTGACGATCTCGCGCCAGTGCGGATACAGGTCGGTTTTGGTCGCCGCGAGCACCGCGACGGGGCAGATCCGGTGCGCCTGGCGGATGAACCACATCTCGGGTTCGGTTAACTCCTGGCTGGTGTCGCTGACCATGATCATGGCGTCCGCGTCGGGCAGCAGTCCCAGCGTCGCGGACAGGTGCGGTTGCCCATGTCCGCCTACGCCCGGGGTGTCGACGAACGCCAGGCCGCCCTGCAAAAGCGGGCTCGGCGCACCGATTTCGGCGCGCAGCACTTCGCGTCCGCCGGCCTGGGGCGCTTGACGCACATCGGTGCTGACGTCGTCGATCGGGATGTCGACGGCCGCGGGTTCGCCGCCCGGCCCCGCGGCCACAACGAGCCGAGCCCACGGCGGGTCGCCATAGCCGACGACGGTGACCACCACGGTCGCCTCGTCGTCGCCCACTCGGGCCACCGGCAGATTGAGCAGCGAGTTGAGCAGCTGGCTCTTGCCCTGTTTGAGCTGTCCGGCGATCACCACCCGGATCTGCGGATCGGTGATGCGCTCGCGGGCCCGCGCCAGTCGCTGGGCGAGGTCGTCGCGGTCGTTGAGTTCGGCGATGGCCATGGTGTGGTCGATCAATTCGACGATCACACCGACCCGTCGTGGGTCACTGGGTTGAGTCACCGTGCCACTCCATCTTTCTCGCATCGATGCACTGAGATCACGGTAGGCGCAGCAGGTATCAGCCGTGCGGGCCGGCGTGCGCCGGCGCCGCCGGATGCGGAGCGGGGTCCGGGGCGTGCACCGGTGCGGGAGCATGCGGCGTGCCCTCGAACACCGACGGGCTGTGCTGCGCCGGCGCCGGGGCGTGTTGCACCGGAGCGGGCGCGTGCTGCACGGGCGCAGGTGCGTGCTGCACCGGCGCGGGCGAGTGCTCGACCGGAGCGGGCGAATGCGCCTGCGGCTGCTGGATCACCGGGGTGCCCGCGCCGCCGTGGATGCCGGGCCCACCCGATCCTTCGCCGTGGACACCGGAGCCGGGATTCGACGGGGGCGCCGTGTGGCCACCGATGCCGCCCCCAGCGCCGGCTCCGCCTTGAATGACGGGGCCCGGTCCGCCCGCGGCGTCCGGGCCGTGCGGAGCCGAGACGCCGCCGCCGGCGACCGTGCCGCCACCGCCCAGCGCCGCACCTTCCTGACCCAGGATGCCGCCGTGAGCCCCGCCCCCGGCGCCCACTCCGGCACCTGCCTGGCCGCCCAGCCCGGCTCCGCCGCCGACACCGCCGCCCGCATGCCCGCCCAGACCAGCGCCGCCCGCCATAGCCGGGGCCGCAGATGCTGGCGTGGCGTGTCCGCCCAGGGCGCTGGCATTGCCGCTCAACATGGCGGTGCCGCGTTCGCCGCCGATGCCCAGCCCCGCACCCCCGGCAGCGCTGACGCCGGCTTGGCCGCCGACGCCGACGCCGCCGGGCGGGCCCGCCACGTGGGGAGTGGCGGCGCCGTTCAGCGCGGCGCCTTCGCTAGCGATTACCCCCGCTTGACCGCTCGCGCCGGCACCCAGTGCGCTGTTGCTACCGGCGACCCCGCCGACATTGCCGGCACCAGCCCATCCGGCACCGGCGGCGGCCTGTCCCCCTGTACCGGCCGCGCCGGTCAGGCCGCCACCCGCCGGGCCGGCGAAACCGGCCTGGTTGACGAGCGCAACGCCGCCTGCGCCGTTGGCACCGAAGGCGGCTCCCCCACCCATTCCGGCGTCGACGCCAGCTTGTTCTGCTATCCCGGCTCGGGCGCCACTTCCGACGCGGGCACCTGCGGCGGCGCCATGAAGGCCGGCGCCGCCGTCAAAGCCCGCGCGCCCGGCCAGCCCCGCTTCGCCACGCAGCCCGGCTTCGCCGGTTTGGGCACCCAGGCCACCACCTCCGCGCAGACCAACGCCGAGGCCCGGGCCGCCGTTGACCTCGGCGCCCAGACCGACGTGGCCACCGAAACCGGCGCGCGGACCGAACTCGCCCCCGCGAGGATCAAAGCCGGGCCGGGGTCCGCCCCAGCCGTGCTCGAAACCGGGTCCGCGTCCACCCCAACCCGGGCCGCGCTCGCCCGTGCCGGGTCCGAACTCACCCCAGCCCGGGCGGTGCTCCTCCCAACCCGGCCGGAATTCACCCCGGCCCGGGCGGTGGTCGTCCCAACCGGGCCGAAAGCGGTCCCAACCCGGCCGGAACCCGCCCCAACCCGGTCCGTAGCCGGGGCCCCACTCGCCGGTGCCCGGTCCGAATGCCCCCCAACCTGGCTGCCAGCCAAACCCAGCGCCCACGAATCCGCCGTCGACAGCGCCGATCAGGCCGGCGTCGACGGCTCCGGCAACATCCACGGCCGGGGCCACGGCGTCGGCCACCAACGCGGCGCCGTCTTCCGCAACGGCGGCAATGGGTCCCGTCCCGTATCCGCCATAACCAGGGTCGTATCCGCCATAACCCGGGTCGTATCCGCCATAGCCCGGGTCATAACCCCCATAACCGGGGCCGTAGCCGTACTGGTCGGCCAACACTTGCTGCAGACCACCGATCGGGTCGCCAAGCGGGAGGTAAACACCCGGGGCCGCACTAGCCACCGCAGACGAAAACTCGTCCGGCGACACGTTGACCAGACCGGCTTCGGTCATGGCCTGCCCGGGGCCAGAAAGGAAAGCTTGGGCGGCGGCCGGATTTCTAAACAGGTCCAGGATGTACTGGATCAGCTCGTTCATGATCGGTTCCCTCCGTTTCTGAATCCCACGTTATGGATCCGGCAGCCCACCCGAATCGGGGCCTGAGCCCCTAACTGATCGGGCGATCCCGGGGGTCGACCGGAAGTTATCGTTAGGGGATTAGGGGAATTTTCCAAGCCCCAAGGGAGTCGGGCGCAAAGCGGTATTTCAGCACGTCAGGGCGTGATAAATCGCGGAGATTCAGCCGTGAATGCCGAAGCCGTGGTGATCGGCCGCGGTGGGATGCGGGTGCGGAACGGCGTGATCCCACACGGCCACATCGTCGGCCGGCAGTACGCCGTGAGCGGCCACGGGATCGGCCACCTCGGCGGTGGTGAACTGCACGGATGGCCCGTGCGAGTCGATATCCAGTGGACGCGGTTCGGCCGGCGGCTGGATAGCCGGCTGGTTGATCACGCTGCTTGTCGGGGCGTGCTGGCCGGCTACCCCGGCGGGCACGTGCGGCGTGAATGCATCCAGGGCAGCCGCGGCGGCCCCGCTTGACCACACGTTGCCATGATCGGCGGCCGGCGCGTTCGCCCCAGCACCGGCAGGACCGGCTATCGCCAGCGAATCCGACACCATGGGGATCAGGTTATTCACGTCAACGCTGGTCACATCGGTTAGGTGAGCGTCGGCGATCGACTGCGCGGGGTTGGCGGCATAGCGGGCGGCGGCGTCGGGATCGCGTACCAGCGAGATCACAAAGTCGAGCAATGAGTTTGCCACCGAACACCTCCTCGCTTCACCCTGCCAGGCCGCCCGACGTCCAGCGGCGAGGCCCGATCAGCTACCACGATGCTATCGGCTGCGACGCCCCAGGTGATCGGTGCGTAACCCACCAGCCTCTCGACGTCATTAGGGGATGATGCATTAGGGGAAAGGTAGGGTTACGGGGATGGCCAACCAGGCAGTGGGGTCCCAGGCGCTACCGGCCGAGCGCGAAGCCGTCGCCGCCCTCGCCAACGCCGCGACCACCCCGGCAAAGCTGCTGATCAGCGGGGGTATCGGCGCCGGCAAGAGCACCGTCGCGGCCGCCGTCCGCAGCGCCCTGCGCGATGCCGGGCTCACGGTGCTGGCACACCCGCCCCGCGCCGGCGATCCCCCCGACGCGGCATGGGTCATCGACGACGCTCACTTGCTCGGTGATCCCGAACTGCGCGCCCTCACCGAGCGGGTCGCGGACCCGGTCGCGACCATCGTCGTGGCCGCCGAACCCCAGGAACAACTGCGCGACCTGACCATCGCCATCGAGCGACATCACCCGCGCGTCTCACTCGGGCCGCTGCACGTCGCGGAGCACCTGCTGGACTGCACCGCCGGTATCCCGTTTCTGGTGCGCGCAACGGCCGACACCGCGAAGTCCGCGGCGCAGGCCGCGAAGTTCGCGTTGATCGAACGGCTGCGACGGATCGACGAACTCACCATCGACACCCTCCTGGTCATGTCGCTGACCCACGAGCTGGGTCCGGCCGACGTCGCGGCGGCCCTAGGGGTCTCGGCGACGCAGGCACGCCGGCTGGTCGATCGAGTCCGCGCCGGCGGCCTCGCCGAGCCGGCGCACAGCGCGGGATTCCTGCGGCTGCTGCACGACGCGGTTGCCCAGATCGTCGGCAATGCGCACCACCACGAGGTTGAAACCTCGCTCGTACGTTCACAACTCGACATCTCGGCGATGTCGCCCGATCTCGCGTTGCGGCTGGCCGAACACGGCCTGCGCGACCGCCTGCTGGCCGGCATCCTCGCCGAGCAGGCCGCGAAGGCGCGCGGCGACTCGGCCCGGGCCGCACGACTGTATCGGGCCGCGGTCGACGCCGGCGCCGACGGCCTGACCGCGCGGCTGGCCGACGGCCTCGCCCTCGCCGGAGAATGTGCGGCCGCGGCGGCATTGGCCGACGACCTGCTGACTTCCGCGGATTCCGCCGAACGAGCGGCTGCCGTGCGCATCGCGGCCAGCGTCGCCGCCCACGACGGCAACGCACTTCAGGCGGCGGAGTTATTCAGCTGGCTGGGCCCGCATCCGGACACGGTCGTCGGCGCGGCCGCAGCGATCACGTTCGCCGCCGTCGCCGATCTGGCCGCAGCGCGCGGCGCGCTGGGCCTCGCGAACGCCGGTCCGCCGACCGTGGCGGCGCGCACCTCCCGCAGCCTGGCCGACGGGTTGCTCCTGACGATGGATCACCCGTATCCAGCGGCGATGGCAAAGCTCGGCCAGGCCATCGCCGCCGAGAACACCCCCGTCGAGGTCCTTCCCGACAGTCCGGCCGCGCTGGTCACCTTGGCCGCGATCCACGGCGGCGATCCGGTTCGGGCGCGCAGCGTGATCGGCCGCGCCATGCGCGCCGGCGGCGCCGTGCTGTTCGACAGTCGGCACGCTCTGTTGTCCGGCTGGATCAAGATGCAAGACGGGCAATTGCCGTCGGCAGGTGCGGACGCCGCGGCGGTCGGCACCGCCGAGTTACACCCGCGCGACGCGTTGTGGGCGGCGGCACTGCGGACCGCGATCGCACGCCGCAGCGGCGATACCGGAGCGCTGCACAAGCATTGGTATGCGGCTATGGAAGTGCTCGCGGAGTACTCCATCGACCTGTTCGCGCTGCTGCCGTTGGGCGAGCTGTGGGTGGCGGCCGCCCGGATGCGACAGGTCGACCAGTTGCGGCACAGTCTCGATCAGGCTTTCACTGTGCTGGCGTCGCTGGGCAACCCGGTGTTGTGGTCGACAGCGCTGCACTGGTCCGGGGTGCACGCCGGCATCCTTGCCGGTTCGCCGGAATCGGTCGCGCCCCACGGGCAGGCGCTCGCGGCAGCGGCGGGCGACAGCACGCTGGCGCGGGCCCTGTCCGCGGCGGGCCGGACATGGCTGCGGGTGCTGGGCGACCAGGTCGACGCCGACGAGGTGACCGCCGCGGCCCGGTCGCTGTCGCAGGTCGGGCTGACGTCGGACGCCACCCGACTGGCCGGACAGGCGGCGCTGCAGACCTCCGACGGCCGGGTGTCGGGCGCCATGCTGCAACTGGCCCGGGACCTCAAGTTGGGCGCCAGCTCCACCGACGTGTCCGAGATGACAAGTGATATGTCCCACGGCGACCGTGGTGCCGCGGCAACCGCGCAGCCGCAACAGTCGACCCACCCGTCGATGGGCTCGCCACTGTCCGACCGCGAACGAGACGTCGCCGAGTTGCTGCTGCTCGGCATGCCCTATCGCGACATCGGCGCGCAATTGTTCATCTCGGCAAAGACGGTCGAGCACCACGTCGCTCGCATCCGCCGCCGCCTGGGCGCCGGGTCTCGTTCCGAGATGTTGTCGATGCTGCGTGCCATGCTGAACCCGCAGGCCCCAGCCGCAGGTTAGGGCAGCCTTTCTCGCGTCGGAAGGCGTGCAGATGTCAATATGAGCCAGGGCTGTCGAACGGATTTTCGTTGGTTGACGATGCATTGGAGTGACCTTCTGTGACCACGCAGACGATCATCAGGTTGACGCTGGGCCTGAGTGGGACGGCGATAGTGGCGCTGTTCGCGGCACGACGGGTCCTGTGGCTGTTCAAGCTGATCATGGCGGGCCAGCCGGCGACCGGGCGCACCGACCACGTGGGCACCCGGGTCTGGACGCAGATCGCCGAGGTGTTCGGCCAGCGCAAGCTGCTGAAGTGGTCCATCCCCGGGCTGGCGCACTTCTTCACCATGTGGGGCTTCTTCATCCTCATCACGGTCTACATCGAGGCCTACGGCACCCTGTTCCAGCCCAACTTCCACATCCCGATCGTCGGCCGGTGGAACGCGCTGGGCTTTCTGCAGGACTTCATCGCCCTGGCCGTGTTAGCCGGCATCATCACCTTCGCGATCATCCGGTTGCGCAGCGAGCCAAAGGAATACGGCCGCCAATCCCGGTTTTACGGCTCACACACCGGCGGCGCCTGGCTGATCCTGTTCATGATCTCCCTGGTCATCGTCAGCTTCGCGATCTTCCGCGGCGCCTCGGCGAACACCGGAACCCTCCCCTACGGCGAGGGCGCTTTCTTCTCCCACGCCATGGGCGCGCTCATGCACCCGCTGGGTGTCACCGCCAACGAGTGGATCGAGACGGTCGCGCTGCTGGCCCACATCGCTGTGGCGTTGATCTTCCTGCTGATCGTGCTGCACTCCAAGCACCTGCACATCTTCCTCGCGCCCATCAACGTCACGTTCAAGCGACTGCCCGACGGCTTGGGCCCGCTGCTGCCGCTCGAGTTCGAGGGCAAGCCAATCGATTTCGAAGATCCCGCCGAGGACGCCGTTTTCGGCCGCGGCAAGATCGAGGACTTCACCTGGAAGGGCATGCTCGACTTCGCTACCTGTACCGAGTGCGGGCGCTGCCAGTCGCAATGCCCGGCCTGGAACACCGGTAAGCCGTTGTCGCCCAAGCTCGTCATCATGGACCTGCGCGACCACTGGATGGCCAAGGCGCCATACCTCCTCGGCGAGAAGAAGGCAGAGCCGCTGGAGGGTCTCGACCTCGAGACGGTCCATGAAGAGGGCCACCACGTGCCGGAATCCGGCTTCGGACGGGTGCCCGGGCACGGCCCCGAGCAGGCCGCGCGCCCGCTGGTGGGCACCGCCGAGCAGGGCGGTGTCATCGACCCCGACGTGCTGTGGTCCTGCGTGAGCTGCGGGGCCTGCGTCGAGCAGTGCCCGGTGGACATCGAGCACATCGACCACATCATCGACATGCGCCGCTACCAGGTGATGATGGAGTCGGAGTTCCCGACCGAACTGTCCACGCTGTTCAAGAACCTGGAAACCAAGGGCAACCCGTGGGGGCAGAACGCCTCCGACCGGACCAACTGGATCTCCGAGGTCGACTTCGACGTCCCGGTCTACGGCGAGGACGTCGACAGCTTCGACGGCTTCGAGTACCTGTTCTGGGTGGGCTGCGCGGGCGCCTACGACGACAAGGCCAAGAAGACCACCAAGGCCGTCGCCGAACTGCTCGCGGTCGCCGGGGTGAAGTACCTGGTGCTGGGCACCGGCGAATCCTGCAACGGCGACTCGGCGCGCCGCTCCGGCAACGAGTTCCTGTTCCAGCAACTGGCCGCCCAGGCCGTCGAAACGCTCGACGGGCTGTTCGAGGGCGTCGAGACGGTGGACCGCAAGATCGTCGTCAGCTGCCCACACTGCTTCAACACGCTGGGCAAGGAATACCGGCAACTGGGCGCCAACTATTCGGTGCTGCACCACACCCAGCTGCTCAACCGGCTGGTGCGTGACAAGAAGCTGGTCCCGGTGACGTCGGTTTCCCAGGACATCACCTACCACGACCCCTGCTACCTGGGGCGCCACAACAAGGTGTACGAGGCACCGCGTGAGCTGATCGGCGCCTCGGGCGCGAAGTTCACCGAGATGCCGCGGCACGCCGAACGCAGCTTCTGCTGCGGCGCCGGCGGTGCACGGATGTGGATGGAAGAGCACATCGGCAAGCGGATCAACCACGAGCGCGTCGACGAGGCGCTGGCCACTGGCGCCGGGACGATCGCCACCGGGTGCCCGTTCTGCCGGGTTATGGTCACCGACGGCGTCAACGACCGGCAGGAAGAGGCCGGCCGCAGCGGCGTCGAGGTACTCGATGTGGCCCAGGTGCTGCTCGCGTCCCTCGATTACGACAAGGCGACGCTGCCGGAGAAGGGCACGGCCGCCAAAGAGGCCTCCGAAAGGGCCGACGAGCGGGCCGCCAAAGTCGAAGCAGCAGAAGAAGCCAAGCCCAAGGCCGCCGTGAGCGCGCCGGCGGAAGCGCCCGAGGAGGCACCCGACGAAGCTCCGGCGACGACCGCCGAGGCGACGACCGCCCCCGCGCCCGCAGCCCTCGTTAAGGGCCTGGGCATCGCCGGCGGCGCAAAGAAGCCGGGCGCCAAGAAGGCAGCGGCCGAACCCGCGGCCAAAGCCGAAGCAGCCGACGCAACAGCGGAAGCCGAGGCACCCGCGGCACCGGTGAAGGGGCTGGGCATCGCCGGGGGCGCCAAGCGGCCCGGCGCGAAGAAAGCCGCACCGGCAGTCAAGGCCGCCGATGCACCCGCCACACCGGAAGCGGAAGCTTCGGAAGCGCCCGAGGCCAAGGCGCCGGCCGCTCCGGTGAAGGGGCTGGGTCTGGCGGCTGGGGCCAAGCGACCCGGCGCGAAGAAGGTTGCCTCCGCACCCGCACCCGCACCCGCGGCCAAGGCCGAGGCGCCCGCTGCCGACACCGAGGCTCCGGCGGCCAAGGCCGAGGAAGCCGAGACTGAGGCACCGGCCGCGGAAGCGCCCGAGGCCAAGGCTCCCGCGGCCCCGGTGAAGGGGCTGGGCCTCGCCCCGGGAGCCAAGCGCCCCGGCGCCAAGAAATCCGCCCCCGTGGCGCCCGCAGCAAAGACCCCGGCCCCGGCGGCCACAGCTGAGGACCAACCCGTAGCGAAGTCGGAACCCGAGCCGGAACCGGGACCGGGACCGGGACCGAAAGAGCAAACCGACGGCAACGGTTCGCCGCCACCAGCACCCGTTAAGGGGCTGGGCATTGCGCGTGGTGCGCGTCCACCGGGCAAGCGTTGATCACAGATTGAACTCTGTCAGCAAATTTCGGTGGACAGTGATGGCACCATAGGTGGCGTGACTACTCACCAGGTGCCTGCACATGTCTCCGGTCATCACCGGCAGCGGGCCTTCGCGCAGTCGTCCAAGCTTCAGGACGTTCTGTACGAAATCCGGGGGCCGGTGCACGCCCACGCGGCCCGGTTGGAGGCCGAAGGGCATCGGATCCTCAAGCTCAATATCGGCAACCCGGCGCCATTCGGCTTCGAGGCACCCGACGTCATCATGCGCGACATGATCCAGGCGCTGCCGTACGCACAGGGCTACTCGGACTCGCAAGGCATCCTGCCGGCCCGGCGTGCGGTGGTCACCCGCTACGAGCTGGTCGAGGGTTTCCCGCGGTTCGACGTGGACGACGTATACCTGGGCAACGGGGTCTCCGAGCTGATCACGATGACGCTGCAGGCCCTGCTGGACAACGGCGATCAGGTGTTGATTCCCTCGCCGGACTATCCACTGTGGACGGCGTCGACCTCGCTGGCGGGCGGCACGCCGGTGCACTACCTGTGTGACGAGACCCAAGGCTGGCAGCCCGATCTCGTCGACCTGGAGTCCAAGATCACCGAACGCACCAAGGCGCTGGTCGTGATCAACCCGAACAACCCCACCGGCGCCGTCTACAGCCGTGAAATCCTCACGCAGATGGTCGAATTGGCGCGTAAGCATCAGCTGCTACTGCTCGCCGACGAGATCTACGACAAGATCCTGTACGGCGACGCCAAGCACATCAGCCTGGCGACCCTGGCACCAGACATGTTGTGCCTGACCTTCAACGGTCTGTCCAAGGCGTACCGCGTCGCCGGCTACCGCGCCGGCTGGCTCGCGATCTCCGGTCCCAAGGACCATGCCAGCAGCTTCATCGAGGGCATCAATCTGCTGGCCAACATGCGGCTGTGCCCCAACGTCCCCGCGCAGCACGCGATCCAGGTCGCCCTGGGCGGCTACCAGAGCATCGATGACCTGGTACTTCCCGGAGGCCGACTGCTCGAGCAGCGCGACGTGGCGTGGACGAAGCTCAACGAGATTCCGGGCGTTTCCTGCGTCAAGCCGGACGGTGCGCTCTACGCGTTCCCGCGGCTGGATCCCGAGGTCTACGACATCGAAGACGACGAGCAGCTCGTCCTGGATCTGCTGCTCCAGGAGAAGATCCTGGTCACCCAGGGCACCGGGTTCAACTGGCCGGCGCCCGATCACCTGCGCATCGTGACGCTGCCCTGGGCGCGTGATCTGGCCGCCGCGATCGACCGGCTGGGCAACTTCTTGACGGGCTATCGACAGTAAGTAGGCACCCACCGCCTCTACGGTGGAGCGGGTGACGCACTCCCACTCGCACAACTTGTCGTCCGGCCCGTCCCCGCTGGGGCCGCTGCCCGCCAAGATCGTCGTCGGGCTGTTGGTCGCGATTGGTGTGGCCGTGCTCGCCGGTGCGGCGCTGCTGTGGCCGAGCCGCGAGCACGTCGACATCCCCATGCCGTTTCAAAACGCGGCCGGCGCAGCGGTCAGCACCCAGCGCGGGCATGTGGTGTCCAGCGGGCTAGGTGACTGCGGCAGCCCCTCGGCCAGTCAGGTGCTCACCACCGCGCCGCGGCCGGGCACCGCAGGCTCGGGACAATGCGTGCAGACACTGGTCGCCATCGATTCCGGACCCAACGCCGGCGCGAACACCTTGCTCGAGTTCTCCCCCGGCCCCGGCCAGCCCCAGTTCGCGGCGGGTGATCACATCCGCGTGGTGCGCCAGGTCGATGCCCAGGGCGGCACGAGCTACGCGTTCTACGACTTCGAACGCGGCTGGCCGCTGATCGGCCTCGCCATCGTGTTCGCGGCGGTGATCGTCGCCGTGGCCCGCTGGCGTGGGTTGCTGGCGCTGGTCGGCATCGTGGTGGCGTTCGGGGTGCTCGTCGTGTTCTTGCTGCCGGCGCTGCGTGATGGTGCGCCCGCGGTGCCGGTGGCGCTGGTGGCATCGGCCGCGATCCTGTATGCGGTGATTTATCTCGCGCACGGCGTCAACCTGCGGACCAGCGCCGCGCTGTTGGGGACCTTGTCGGCGTTGCTGCTGGCTGCCGGATTATCTTGGGCAGCAATCCAATTGACACATCTCACCGGACTGTCCGACGAACAGAACTCCACCGTGAGCGTGTATCTGGGCAGCGTGTCGATCAGCGGCCTGCTGCTGGCCGGGTTCATCATCGGATCACTCGGTGTGCTCAACGACGTGACCATCACGCAGGCGTCGACGGTCTTCGAACTGGCGAATGTCGGCGGCGATATCACGAGACGGTCCATCTTCGTCAGCGCCATCCGGGTGGGACGCGATCACATCGCCAGCACGGTCTACACACTGGTGCTGGCCTACGCCGGCAGCTCGCTGCCGCTGCTGTTGCTGTTCAGCGTAGCCAATCGCTCGCTGGGCGATGTGTTGATGAGCGAGAGCGTGGCCATCGAGATCGTGCGGTCGGCAGTAGGCGGCATCGGCCTCGCGCTGTCAGTGCCGCTGACGACAGCGATCGCCGCGGTGCTCGCCAAACCGAGCGCGGTCAGCCCCGTTCCAGCAGCTCGAGCAGATAGCCGCCATAGCCAGACTTGACCATGGTGTGGGCACGGGCCGCCAGCTCCTCGTCGCTGACCCAGCCCTGCCGCCACGCAACTTCTTCGGGCACACTGACTTTCAGGCCTTGCCGTCGTTCCAGGGTGCGCACGAAGTCGCTGGCGTCGAGCAGCGAGTCGAACGTGCCGGTGTCCAGCCAGGCCGTGCCACGAGCCATCACCTCGACCGCCAGCCGCCCACGGTTGAGGTAGATCCGGTTGACGTCGGTGATCTCGTACTCGCCGCGCGCCGACGGCTGCAAAGCCTTCGCAATCTCGATCACATCGTTGTCGTAGAAGTACAAGCCAGGCACCGCGTAGTTGGACTTCGGCGTGGCCGGCTTCTCCTCCAGCGACAGCGCCAAGCCGTCAGGACTGAATTCGACGACACCATAGGCCGACGGGTTGGCCACCCAGTAAGCGAAAATTGCTCCACCGCTTATGGTTTGGAATCGACTGAGGCTGGTACCCAGCCTCGGTCCGTAGAAGATGTTGTCCCCCAACACCAAAGCGACGCAGTCATTGCCAATGTGGTTGGCGCCCAGGACGAAAGCCTGTGCCAGGCCGTCGGGTCGCTCCTGTTCGATATAGGTCAGGTTGATGCCGAATTGTGAGCCGTCGCCCAGCAGCCGCTGAAACCCGCCGGCGTCGTGCGGAGTAGTGATGACCGCGATGTCGCGGATGCCGGCCATCATCAGCGTCGTCAGCGGGTAGTAGACCATCGGCTTGTCGTAGACGGGCAGCAACTGCTTGCTGATGCCGTTGGTGATCGGATGCAGCCGGGTACCCGAGCCGCCGGCCAAGATGATTCCGCGCATGCGTGGCTCCTAATGCCTCGATCGACCCCTACGAGACGAGGTCGGCCTCAGTGAGTTCGGTTGCCTCCAGTGCCGCCGCCAGGCTCGCGTGCCGGAACACCGAAGTGACGCGGTCGTGGACCACCCGAAACGCCAACGCGGCGTCGGTGACCGCCCCAGGATTATCGGCGGCGCTGGCCTTCTGTTCGGCGACCACTATCCCGTCGTGCACATACATTCGGCCGAGCTCCGTGGTCACCTGGCGAGAGGCGGCCCATCTGCGCAGCGCCTCGTGGCCCTGCGCGGCTCCGTGCGCCTCACCCAGTTCGATGTCGTCGCTGGACAAGGCCGCCAAGGTCGCGAAGTCGGCGGTGTTGAGAGCGTCGTGCCAAGCCAACACGGTGGCGATCTCCGATGTGGTCATGGTCTGCAAATTACCGCCTGGGCGCTAGAGCGGTGTGCGATCCAGCCAGGTTTGCCACACCGCGTGGTCGCCGAAGATTTCGATGCCGGTGTCGGCAACCGTGGTGCGCCGCGCCATCGCCAGCAGCAGCTCGGTGGCGCCCCCGCGCAGCGCCACGCTGCCTTTGCCGTGTTCGTGTGACCAGGTGATCCCGTCGCCGGAGACGTTGATCGTCCACTCGCCGGCTGCACCGAGCCCAGGATCGGTGGCGTGCAGGTGCAGGGAGGTGCCGGCTTCCAGCGGCAGCGCCGCCCCGTCCCCTCCGGCCTGGATCACGATCCGTTCGAGGAATTCGGTGATGCCGTCGGCCGCCACGTCGGGCGCGAGCGCGAAGTCGGTTCCGACCGCGATGGCGGCGTCGGCCCGGTGCACCGCCGTCTCTTGCAGCCGACGACGGATCCACCAGTTCGCCGGACGGGTTCCGAGAAAGGTCCAGACCGGCGTCTGGCCTCCCGCCGACTCGACGGCCTCAATCAGCAGTTGAGCGCCACCGTGCAGCCACGTGATCGCCTCGGCCCGGTCCGGCGGCGGTTTGCCCGCTTCGACGCTGCGGCCATCGAGGAAGTGGTCGAGTCGATCGCGCACGATCTGCGCTGCCCAACGGTCGCCGCGGCCGACGTGACGGAACAGTTGATCGAGGCTCCAGCCGGGACACGCCTGCACCGGCGTTGCGCCGTCGGCATCGTGGAAGAGCTCCGAGAAGGCGCGGTTTTCTTCGAGAAACGCGGCCGGGTAATCCACCAGGTCAGGCTACCGACCCTGTGCTAGGGCCGACGCGCGCCCAGCCGGTACACCCGCCAGCCGGCTTGCTTCCAGCGCTCGGCATCGAGGCAGTTGCGACCGTCGACGACCACCCGGGCGCGTACCCGGTCGGCCAAGTCGTTCGGATCGAGTTGAGTAAATTCCGGCCACTCGGTGAGCACCAGGACCGCGTCAGCCCCGTCGCACGCCTCCGTCACCGACACCGCGTAATTCAGCGTGGGGAACAGGCGACGGGCGTTTTCCAGGGCTTTCGGGTCGTAGACGTTGACCGCGGCGCCGTTGAGCTGCAGCTGACCCGCGACGTTGAGCGCCGGGGAGTCGCGGACGTCGTCGGATTCGGGTTTGAAGGCCGCGCCCAGCACGGCGATGTTGGCGCCGAGCAGCGCGCCGCCGCACGCGGCTGTCGCGAGCTCGACCATCTTGGTGCGCCTGCGCATGTTGATGCTGTCCACCTCGCGCAGGAACGTCAGCGCCTGGTTGGCGCCCAGCTCGCCGGCGCGGGCCATGAATGCGCGGATGTCCTTGGGCAAGCAGCCGCCGCCGAAACCCAAACCAGCGTTGAGGAATTTGCGTCCGATGCGGGAGTCGTATCCGAGTGCGTCGGCCAACAGGGTGACGTCGGCGCCGGCCGCCTCGCATACCTCCGAGACGGCGTTGATGAACGAAATCTTGGTCGCTAGAAAGGCATTGGCCGAGACCTTGACCAATTCGGCGGTCTGCAGGTCGGTCACCAGGAACGGCGCACCCGCGTCGAGCAGTGGCGCGTACAGCTCGCGAACAACCGCCTCGGCGCGCTCCGAATCCTCTTGTACGCCAAGCACAATGCGGTCCGGCTGCAACGTGTCGTGCACGGCGTAGCCCTCGCGCAGGAACTCTGGGTTCCAGGCGATCTCGACGTCGACGCCAACGGGTGCCAGCGCGGCCGCCCGCTGCTGAAGGTCCGCGGCGGTGCCCACCGGGACCGTCGACTTGCCCACGAGCACAGCCGACCTGGTCAGTCTGGGCACGAGGTTGTCGATGACCGCGTGCACATGCGACAGGTCGGCGCCGTATTCGCCCTTCTTCTGTGGCGTGCCCACTCCGAGGAAGTGCACGTCGGCAAATTCGGCCGCCAGCTCGTAGTCGGTGGTGAACCGCAGCCGCCCGGACGCCAAGTTCTCGGTTAACAGCTCACGCAGGCCGGGCTCGTAGAACGGAATGTCCCCCGCGGCGAGCTTGGCCACTTTGCCCGGGTCGATGTCGACCCCGATGACTTCATGTCCCAGTTCAGCCATACCGACTGCGTGCGTGGCACCCAGGTAGCCGGTACCGAAAACAGTGCATCGCATATTAACGGTGTAGGTGGCCCTCATGAGCTAATTGCATCGTGCCGCTGAGCGAGAGGCAAACGGCAGGTGACTAGGTAACCCCGGCGTCGCAATTCCGCTACCGACGCCCGAAGCCGCCGTGGCCGCCACCGAAGCCGCCGAATCCGCCACCCCCGTGGGGGCCGCCGGGGAATCCGCCGCCGCCGGGGAAGCCTCCGCCGCCGTGACCACCGCCAGGGAAGCCGCCTCCACCTGGGCCGGGACCACCGGGGAAGCCGCCGCCCGGGCCGCCGGGGAAGCCGCCGCGACCGGGGGCGCCGGGCACAAACGGAATACCCGGGCCACCGATCCCGGGTATCGGGAGCGGAATGGGCACCGGAATGGGCGCCACGGGAGGGGGCGCCGGGGCCGCGGGTAGTGGCGCGTCCGGTATAGGGATGGGTGCGGGAGCCTCGGGAACGGGCACTGGCGCGGCGACGGGCGCTGGGGCCGGTGCGGCGACCGGCGCAGGTGCCGGTGCCGGTGCGGCGATCGGCGCAGGTGCCGCGACGGGTGCCGGTGCGGGGGCCGGGGGCGCGGCAGCAGGCGCGGGTATGCCCTGAGCGGGTGCGACGACGTTTTGGCCCGGAACGGGCTTCACCCCGGCGGTCGGACGGATCGCAATGGCGAGCGAGACCACCAGTGCGGCCACACCCACGATGAAGATGGCCGCCACCGCGCTGCCGACCAGCCCGAACGACCTGCGGTCGTGGTGGTCGCCCGCGATGAGTTCGGTCGCGGCGGTGTGCGTGCCGGTGTACGACTCGGCAAAGTCGTCGGGGACAGCGCTGTAGGCCAGGGCGCCGTCGCCGGAATCCGGGACGTCGAAGTAGCCGGGCGCAATGGCCAGCGGGTCGATCGCCCCGGTCCCGGGGTCTTGGGCATACGCCTGCGCCGCCGTCGACGAAACAAACAGAGGCGCATTCGCCGACGCCAGTGCGGCGCCGCGAGCAAGCGCGGTGTGCGGCTCCTCGGGGGCGGTGACCGGCAGCGTGGTCGCCGCCTCCAGCGCCGGCTTGATCAACGGGACATCGATGCCGGAGCCGACGACGAACACGGCGGCGGGGCGGGTCTCGAGCGACTCGGCGCTGGAGACCAGGGTGGCCAGCTCGGCGACCGCCGCGTCGTCATCCTGGGGCAGGGCGTGCCGGTGAACGTCGGCAATCGACCCGTCCGAGGTGTTGACGACCGCCAAGGTCGCGGTGTCGGGCTCGATGAACAACAGCGCGGTCTGGGCGTAGTTGGTTTCGTTGCCGACCGCCTGGGCCAGCGCGGCCGCAGCCAGGAAGGCCGAGACCAACATCACGTTCTCGACCTTGTGGGCGGCCAGCGCATCGCGCAGTGCAGCTGCCTCGACAGGATCTGTCCAGGTGACTCCGGTCGAGGTCAGCTGGTAGCCACCCTGCGCCGCGCCTTCCTGCGTTCCGAGGATCGCAGAGACAACTTGGTCGGCAGCGGAAAGAGTTGCTGCGTCATCGTCTGCGGCAACATCGAAGTTGTCTTCGTCGACGGTGGCACCGTCGCCATTCTCGCCTTCGACCAGTACCATTCTGACGGCCGTTGGCGCCATCGACACACCAAGTACGGTGTCCATAGCCCCTCCCCCAATTTTGCTGGCCAGTGATATCGAGAGCATCCACACCGAAAACGCCGGCCGGCGGCCGGACGTTACGAGTACTCCCTGTATTCCCCCCGATGCCCGATTTTACGCCCGCGCGCCGGGCCGAGCCCGGGCCCGAAGTCGCCGCTAGCGGTGTCCGAAGCCACCGTGACCACCGCCAAAGGGACCGCCGCCGAAGGGTCCGTGACCACCGCCAAAGGGGCCGCCGCCGAAGCGGCCGCCACCGAAGGGTCCGTGTCCGCCACCGAACGGGCCGCCGCCGAACGGACCACGCCCAAACGGCCCACCGCCGAACGGGCTGCCACCAAAGGGACCGCGCCCACCGCCGAACGGGCCGCCACCGAACGCGCCGCCGCCGAACGGACCACGCCGAAACGGCCCGCCACCAAAGGGACCGCGCCCACCGGCGAAGGGCCCACCACCGAACGGACCACGGCCGAAGGGTCCCAGGAGACCGCCACGACCGGGCACTCCAGGTCCGGGAATCGGCGCATGGGGAATGGGCACGAACACCGGCGGCGGGATCACTGGCACGGGCACCAGCGCGGGCCCCGGCGCAATGGCCGGGGGGCTCAACGGATGCGGCGCCGCGAGCGGCCTCGGCGTCCCGACCCTCGGCACGGGGACGGAAGCCTGGGGCGGAGCGGACGCCGGATGCGCTGGGGCGACGACGTTTTCGTTGGGACTCGGCCGCAGGGCGACAGTCGGGCGAATGCTGATCGCCAGCGCAATCTCAAGGGCCACAACCGCACTGGTGAATATCACCGCCAGCACACTGCTGACCAGCAGGACAGACTTGCGCCGTTGGGCACGCTCATGCAAAACCATTGCGGTGTGAGCTTCGGCGTCTTCGTCCGGCACGGCGCTATAGGCGACATTCGTCGAGCCATTCGCCACATCATCGAAATACCTTGCAGCACTGATATTTTCAGCGAGATAGGCGGAACCGGCCAACAGCAGCGGATCCACTACACCGGTACCAGGGTCCTGCGCATAAGCCAACGCGACGGTCGATGACGCAAACAGGGGCGCGTTCGCTGACGCCAATGCCGCACCTTGGGCCAGCGCCATCTCCGGCTCGTCAGGCACTGACAGCTCAAGCGAAGTCGCGGACTCCAACGCCGGCTTGATCAGCGGAATATCGACGCCGGAGCCGACGACCAGCATGCCGTCCGGAGTCGACTCCAGAGAATCCGCACTGGACGCGAGCTCGACGAGTTCGGCCACCGCCCGGTCCTCATCATCGTCGAGAAGCCTCCGCCGCACCTCGGAGATCGACCCGTCAGCGGTGTTGACCACCGCTAAGGTGGCGGTATACGGCTCGACGAATAGAAGCGCGGTGCGCGCGTAGCTGGTCGCATCGCCGACAGCCTGGGCCAGCGCCGCGGCAGCCAGGAAGGCCGAGACCAACATCACGTTCTCGACCTTGTGGGCGGCCAGCGCGTCACGCAGCAGGGCGGCTTCTCTGTGATCGGAGTAGCTCACTCCGCTCGATAGCAGCCGGTAGCCGCCCTCGACAGCGCCTTCCCGCGTCCCCAGGATGGCCGAGACGACCTCGGCGGACACGGCAGACGACCGCCCGTCGCCGGAAATGTCGAGGTTGTCCTGGTCGACGATGACTCCGTCGGCGTTCTCACCTTCGACTACCACCATGCGGAGCTTGGTTGGCCCCGTCGCGACGCCAAGTACGACGCCCTCCACTGCGAAACTCCCCCCGTCGTCCGCTTTCTCGCCCACCAGTCGGGCGGACAGCACACCTGCACTAATCAGCGTTGATTAGTCGTCACAGCAACGCGAACCCGCCGCAGCTGCGTGACCCTCCCCGACGATCGACCCTACGCGCGCTAGTGGTGGCCACCGCCGTGGCCGCCACCAAAACCACCACCGCCGTGGCCGCCACCAAAACCGCCGCCCCCTTCGCCGTGACCGCCGCCAAAGCCGCCTCCGCCTAATGGGCCGCCGCCGAACAAAGGCGGAGCAGCCGGCTCACCACCACCACCGAACGGCCCGCCCCCATGGCCACCACCGAACAACGGCGGAGCAGCCGGCTCACCACCACCACCGAACGGCCCGCCCCCGTGGCCACCACCGAACAACGGCGGAGCAGCCGGCTCACCGCCGCCGAGACCGCCGGGGGCGGGAAAGTGCTCGCCGCCCGTGCTACCGGGACCCGCACCGGGGAACGGACCGTGTCCACCACCCTGGCTCGGGTAGGGCGTGAGGCCCTGCCCCGGAGGAAAGTCGTGCGGTGGTGAATGCGGTTCTGAGCCAACGCCTTCCGGCGGCGATGCCGGCTCCGGCATGCGCACCGGCGGTGGTTGGGTCCACACATGTTGTTGCGGCGCAAGAAGCGGTGGCGCCTCGAGCATTGGCGGGCTCAGCACCGGGTTGAGCAGGGGCAGACGAGGGGCCAGCAGCGGGAGTGGCGCGATCGGCGGGGCCGCAATCGGCACGGGCACCGGCACCGGCGGCGCCGCGGGCACCGGAGGGGCCGCGGGAATTGGTGCCGCGGCGGCCTGTGGAATCAACGGCCTGGGCGCCGCGACCGGTGCCGGCAGGCTGATTTTCGGCGCCGGAGCCGATGCTTCGATCCGTGGGGGCGCTGGGGCCTCTTGCGCTGGGACGATGAGACTTTGGTTCGGGCTGGGCTGAAGCGCCACCGTCGTGTTGCGGATGCCGATGGCCAGCGCGATTTCCAACGCCACCACCGCGCTGATGCTCACCACCGCGAGCCCGCTACCGAGCAGCAGGACGGGCCGTCGACGCGGTTGGTTCTCGCCAGGCGTGAACGCGTCGATGGTGTCGATGACGACGGTCGGGGCGTCGGCGTCATCGTCCGCCACCAGGCTGTAGGCCAGGTCGTCGCCGAACTCGTCAACAGTGCGCCGCGGAGTGGCAACGTATTCGGGCAGCACGAATAGGTCGACCACCCCAGTCCCGGGGTCCTGCGCGTAGGCCAGTGCCGCGGTCGACGAAGCGAACAACGGGGCGTTCGCCGATGCCAGGGCCGCCCCGCGGGCCAACGCCGTCTCCGGCTCTTCGGGCACACTCACATTGAGTGAGGTGGCCGATTCCAGCGCCGGCTTGATCGCGGCGATATCCACACCTGTCCCGAGCAGAAAGAGTCCGCCGGGAGCGAAGTCGAGCTCCTCGAGCGCGTAGACCATTCCACCGAGCTGAGCGGTGGCGTCGTCGTAAGACTCGGCGTCAATGTGTTCTTTGTAGACGTCGACGATAGATCCGTCGGCGGTCTCAACGACGGCCAGTGTCGCGGTGTCGGGCTCCACGAAAAGTACCGCCGTGCGCTCGTAACCCATTGCGCCACCAACGGATTGAGCCAAAGCCGTGGCGGCCAGGAACGCCGACACCAGCATGACGTTCTCGAGCTTGTACATGGAGAGGGCGTCGCGCAGCACCGCTGCTTCGGTCTGGTCGGTCCACGTCACCCCGATGGACGCCAGCTCGTAGCCGGCTTCAGCCGCGCCTTCGCGGGTACCCAGGATCGCGGAAATCACCTGATCCGGCGAACTGGTCGGATCCGAGTCATCGGCAGCGGTGACGTCGAACTCGTCCTCTTCGACCAACACGCCGTCGGCGTTCTCGCCTTCGACCAGAACCATCTGGACCGAAGCCGGTGCCATCGAAACCCCGAGCACGATATCCAAAACAACCCCTCCAAAGGCGGTGCAGCCGGGCTATGCCCGGGCGGAGGAGAAAACCATTGACTAGCTAATCGTCTCGCACAGAAGCTGTGCGGGCACCCTGGCGAACTTAAGTAGAACTTATGAAATTTTCATACGACCGCGACGGCGTCGGGCCGCGCTGCCCCTGATATTTCGATCCGACGCTCGAACTGCCGTAGGGGTGCTCGGCCGGGCTGGTCAGTCGCAGAATGCAAAGCTGCCCGATCTTCATGCCGGGCCACAGGGTGATCGGCAGGTTCGCGACGTTGGAGAGCTCGAGCGTGATGTGGCCGCTGAAGCCGGGGTCGATGAACCCCGCCGTCGAATGCGTCAGCAGGCCCAGCCGGCCCAGCGACGATTTGCCTTCCAGGCGACCGGCGAGGTCGTCGGCCAGTGCGACCAACTCCAGGGTCGAGCCGAGCACGAACTCGCCGGGGTGCAGCACGAAGGGCTCCCCTTCGGCCGGCTCCACCAGGCTGGTCAGTTCGTCCTGCCGCTGAGCGGGGTCGATGTGGGTATAGCGAGTGTTGTTGAAAACACGGAACATTCGGTCGAGGCGGACGTCCACGCTGGACGGCTGAACCAGGGCGTCGTCGAACGGGTCGATGCCCAACCGTCCGGCGGAGATTTCAGCCCTGAGGTCGCGATCGGAGAGCAGCACCCGACGAGCCTATCTGTTGCTCCGCGCGCGTCGTCGGGGCTTCAGTCAGCGAGATACGTTTCGCCGCCCTTGGGATATCCGCCCCCGGTTGTCGTCACGTGGACGTGGTCGAAGTGGCCGTATCGGGCCGTCTGGGCGCCGGTCGGCGTGTAGTACACGCCACGCCAAATCGCATCCTGTATCCCGAATCGATTCGCGTTCACCAGCACGTACTTGACGATGGCGTCACCCAACGCGATGCCCTGGGCACTGCCGGGGTCGGGAATCATCACGTCGAGGGCCAGGCCAAGGGGATGCCACGGCAGCGGATCCGGTCGCACTCCGCCGATTTCGTGGATTTGCGGGAAGGCCGCGCTGATACTGCGGGCGGCCAGGATCGTTCGGACCTGAAGGCCCTGCTCGGGCGCGACGCCGACGGGCAGGAAGCGCGATCGTGTGTGGTATCTGGATGCCACCGGCTGGCCGTCGGGCGAACCCTTATCCCTGATATTCGATGCCGCCCCGACGATTTCCAGGTTGAACGGGGCCCCGTCGCCAATCACGGTCTTTGCCGCCGCGGCGGTCGTGAACGGGTGGACGTCGCCCGCCGTCGCGAAGAAGACGTCGGCAGCCGCGAGCAGCGCAGCCAGGACCATCGGCGATTTCCGCGGCTTCCTGGCTAATTCATGCCGACCCACGCAAAGCACATTACGGCGCAATAACGAAATAATAAATATGAAAATTGTAAATTTGACCGGATATCCGTGCTTAGGCGTACCTACCAGCGCATCTGTCCCTGGATGCTAGCCTTCCTTGGCAACAGTGCCGATGTAGTTCAATGGCAGAACATCAGCTTCCCAAGCTGAATACGCGGGTTCGATTCCCGTCATCGGCTCCACACCATCCACGACCGAAGCAGGGATGCGCGGGTTCGACTACTTCAGTGAATCGTGGGCGAGTTCCAACAGTCGCTTCACCGTGTGAGAGCCGCCCTTGTAGTCCGCGACGATGTGGTCGACAATCGGATCCCACGTCGACTGATCGGCTTTGCTGAGGCCGTAATACCTCAGATTGATGCCGACCTGCATTGCTGCCAGCTTCTGCATTACGTAGACGACCTTTGTGCTGTTCTTGAATATCCCCGTTCCAATGGGGCCGGTGTTCAGCGTTGTCACCTTGTTGTCCTTGGCCAGCTTGAAGCCGGCCGCCAAAGTGTTGAACATGTCATCGATCGTCGGCTGCTCGGCTTCCTGCCCCGTGGTGCCCTCCAAGCTGGCGAGCGCGACGGCCAAGACATTGAGTTCGACATTCCTGGGCAGCGGCGTCATGTACGTCAACAGCGCGTCGATCGGCATCGACTTCCATTTGCCGTTTGGCTCATTGATGCCGGAAGCGACCTTCATGGTGCGGTGCACGGGTCCGACATACAGCGGTGCCGGGCTGCACTCGAGCGGGCGCGGTTTGTCGTTGTCCTTGCAACCCTGGCCGCGGGTGAAATGTCCGCCCTGCGCTGCCGCGTTCGCGAGTTCCGGCATCTCGAGTGCCATCGTCTCCTCTTGCCCAAAGCCGTTGTGGAACACGCCGCCGCCGAGATTGACCGCCGCATAGTCGAGCCATGTCTCGCCGTCCTTCAGGTAGTCGTAGCGACCCCCGTCGCCGTCGGCCTGCTTGACGTCGACATTGTTGTCAGCGAACGGCTTGGCGAAGAATCCGGGCTGATTGCCCTTCGACTGGACGTAGTCCTGCTTGTTCGACAGTTCGCTGATGCTGGTGTGGCCGGCCTTCTTGAAGTCGAGGTTCGCCAGAGCATTCGACAGCAGCGAGTACTTGACCGCCAAGTAGGTCTCCGCGGGGATGTCCTTCGTCACGAGCTTGGTGAGCACGCTCATCAACGGGTTCGGGAAATCCGTCGGGCCAGAGCCGGCGGGATTCGCGCCCGAGCTCGAACCCGGGTCCTGGCTGCACCCAAGCGCCAGCCCGAACACCAACGCGAGCGTGACCGCGAGTCCGGCCGCCGTCCAGGAAACGCCATGCCGAAACCACAACCGCTCCACTAAGACTCCCAAGGTCAACAGCGCTGACACGCCCCGGCCGGATAATAGGGCACCGGAAGCGATTCCGAGGGTTAACCGGGTGAGGCGCATTGCGACGGCCATGGCGGGCGCCGAAATATAGCCCACAGCAATCGATTTCAGGTAGCTTCACCAGTATGGGTGCCTTGGATGGACGCGTGGCCTTCATTACCGGCGGGGCTCGAGGGCAGGGCCGCGCACACGCGTTGGCATTAGCGGCCGAGGGCGCCGACATCGTGGTCGCCGATGCCCCGAATGCGATGGCGGAGCTGACGTACCCCTTAGGCACCGAGGACGACCTGCGCGAGACGGCGAAGCTGGTTGAAGAGCGCGGTCGGCGTTGCTTGCCGCTCACCCTGGATGTACGCGATTCGGCCGCGGTCGGCGCCGCGATCACGCAGACGGTGACCGACATGGGCAGCCTCGACATCGTGGTGGCCAACGCCGGAGTCGTCAGCACCGGCGAATTGGTGGACGTCAGCGACGTGGTGTGGCAACACCTGGTCGATACGAATCTGACCGGCGCATTTCACACCCTGCGGGCGGCCATACCAGTGATGCGACAGCAGCAATTCGGAAGGATCGTCGTGACCTCGTCAATGGGCGGCCGCATGGGCATCCCCGAGCTGGCCGCCTACAACGCCACCAAGTGGGGTGTCATCGGCCTGGCGAAGTGCGCCGCCCTGGAGGTCGCCAAGGACGGCATCACGATCAACGTCGTCTGCCCGACCACGACTCAAACACCGATGGTGCAGCCCGCCGGCGGCGACGACATTCCCGACGATCTGGTGCGCCGGATGATGAGAGCCAACCCGATACCGCAACCGTGGCTACAGCCCGAGGACGTCAGTCGCGGAGTGCTGTACCTGGTGACCGACCCCGGGGTCATCACCGGCAGCGTCCTCGAGATCGGCCTCGGCGGCAGCGCGCGCATGCATTGACGATCGGGGTCGAGTAGCGAGTAGTCGCCTACTCGATCCGCCCGGCAGGGTTGACGGGGCCGCCGACCGCGGCGCAATGTGATACACGTCATATGACCACTAGTCACAGCGCACAGAGAGGCGGCTGCTCATGACCACGAGGGACAAGTACACCGACGTGCCCGAGCCGTACTCGTGGGAGGTCCCCAGCGCCGGCGACGCCCGCTTCACGTGGGAGTACGACGAGGGGCGCGCCCGGCTCCTTTCCCTGTACCAAAAGGGAAAGGACAAGCAGTGGGATGCCCAGTCGCGCATCGACTGGTCGAACGATGTCGACCCGAAGAATCCGGTCGGGCTGCCCGACGAGTTCCATCCGCTGTTCGGCAGCCCGATGTGGGACGCCGCAGACGAATCACGTCGCGCCGAGATGCGCCTGCACTTCCAATCCTGGCAGTTCTCGCAGTTCCTGCACGGCGAGCAGGGGGCGATGGTGTGCTCGGCCAAGATCGTCGAGGTCGTCCCCGACTTGGACGCGAAGTTCTACGCGGCCACCCAGACCATGGACGAGGCCCGGCACGTCGAGACGTTCTCGCGGTTCCTTCAGGAGAAGGTCGGCCTGGTCTATCCGATCAACAAGCACCTGACCGCACTGCTGGACGACACCCTGCGCGACTCGCGCTGGGACATGCCGTACCTCGGCATGCAGGTCCTGATCGAAGGGCTCGCGCTCGCCGCTTTCGGGGTGTTACGTGACATGGCCCCACCGGACTCGCTGGCTAAGCAGTTGCTCGCCTACGTCATGCAGGACGAGGCCCGGCACGTCGCCTTTGGCCGGATCTCGTTGAAGGACTACTACTCGGCGTTGACGGAAGCCGAGCGCGACGAGCGTGAAGAGTTCGTCGTGGACGCCTGCTACCTGATGCGCGACCGGTTCCGCGGCGAGGAGGTTTTCGAGACCCTCGGCATGGACGTCAAGGCGTGTGCCGACTGGGTCGACACGTCGCCGCTCATGATCCAGTTCCGCTCGCACCTGTTCAGCCGCATCGTGCCGATCGTTAAGGACATCGGGTTGTGGGGCGACAAGGTGCAGAAGGCCTTCTCGGACATGGGTGTCCTTGACATGGCCGGCTTCGACATCGAGGCGCTGATGAAGGCCGACGAGGATCAGGCCGACTCGCTGGACAAGGCACACGCCGAGATGGCTGACCGGGCCCTTGAGGTCGACCAGGTGATCGCTGCGGGCGCCAGCTAACCGATTGTCCTCCTCGGCGAGCCGGCCATTCATGGTGTCGTAACGCGGACACTCCACGGCCAGGCCCCGTCACGGAATTAGCTTCCTGGGCCGCGCCCACTTTTCCGCGAGCCGGATGCGCGATGTCTTACGTGATATCGGATGTGATACAGACTGTGATTTGACTCGTGATCTATAGTGTTGTTAGCACTGTGTACGGCTGCGGGAAGGCGAAGAGAAATGGCTGCGAAGACGGCGACTGCCGCTCGACCCGACCTGAATGCCTACAACGAGGCGATCACGATGGATACGCCGGAGTTGGTCGACGCCCTGAGAAACCTGCTTGGGCCCACGCTGGTCGCCTACTTAGGAAGGGTCAAGGAGACTCGCGCGGTGCGGCAGTGGGCCGAAGGCAGTCGCAAGATCGCCAACCCCGCCGATGTCGAACGTCTGCGTGTGGCGTATCGCGCGGCGCGGATGATCAGCGAGCGGGACAGCAAGAAAGTGGCGCAATCCTGGTTTCAGGGCCTCAACCCCTTCCTTGACGACTGGTCGCCGGCCCGGCTCTTGCGCGATGGGGATCTCGAAACCGACGGTGCCCGCGTGATTGGCGCTGCGCGTCAGTTTGTCGCCGTCGGGTAGCGGTTCGGCCAACTGTGTCCTCCATCAAGACAGAGTTAGGCCCCATGCAATGTTCGACCGACGTCGTCCGAGAGGTTCATCGCATCGGCTACGCCCCCGCACCCTGGGACTGGACGCCGTGGGAGCACGCGCAAGGCGGTCGTTTCCATGGCAGGTGGGACGACCCTGACGGGAACTGGCGTGCACTCTACGTTGGCGACTGCGCGTTGGCGTGCTACCTCGAGGTGCTCGCGCCCTTCCGGCCCGACCCCGTCCTGGCGCAGCAATTGGCCGAGATCCTCTCTGACGATGAGGATTATTTCCCGACGACAAACCCGGGAGAGCTTCCGTACGTATGGTGCGAACCGCGACTGTCCTGTTCGGCAATGTTGTCCGGATACTTCGCCGTACCGGGCCACCACAAGACACTCCCGACCCTGAGGAAACGTTTTCTTCAACTCGCGAAGAGGCATGGCTGCAAAGACCTCGACGCCGGCGCGATCCGGCATGCCAGCCGATGCGCAGCCCGGGGTGATATCGGCGTGGATCTACACCCGCCGCGGACCGGGAGGCGAATCAGTCGGCGGAGTCGAGTACCTGTCTCGCCATGGCGATCCGTTCACACTCTGGGCGCTCTACGAGCGCGATCAAGAACACCAATCTCCTTGGCAGATAAGCGATCACGCGACCCCTAGGAGCATCAGTCCGGAAGACCCAGACTTGATGCAAGCCATGCAGATCCATGGCATCACATGGATTGACTAAACCTGCAGCTCTCTTGCATTTAATCGGCCCCAATCCGTCGTTGCCAAAACGTGACCAATACTTGATCGATTGTCTACGCGCCCTTGCGCTTCCGCTGGTCACGGCGGCTTTACCATCGTTATTGAAACTCTGTCAGATAAAAGGAATCGGGGCCATGCGGACGGTTGTTCGGTGTCTTCTTGTTGCCATCGGGATCGCAGCCATCGCTGTGGCGCGGCCGACCGATATCACCCTCACGTCGGCGACCCAGTCGTATGAGCCCGCCATTGCCTCGCTTCTGCCAACGCGGGGCGAAGTCGTGGGTGTTGCGCACCCCGTAGTCGTGACATTCGTTGCACCCGTTGCCAATCGGAGCTTGGCCGAGCGTGCCCTTGGCGTCAAGACGACGCCCGCGATGACCGGGAAGTTCGAATGGCAGGACAACAAGGTCGTGCAATGGGTTCCCGACCAATACTGGCCGGCGCACAGCACAATAAAGCTCTTGGTGAACGGTGAGTCCAGCGAATTCAAAACGGGCGCTAAGGTAGTCGGCGTTGCCAGCGTCTCGCAGCACACGTTCAAGGTGAGCATCGACGGAGTCGATCCTGCGGCCTCAGTTCCGACGCCGCATCACCGTCCCCACTTCGGGGAACCGGGTGTGCTGCCGGCCTCACTGGGTAGGCCCGAGTACTCGACCCCGGTCGGCTCCTACACCGTACTGTCCAAAGAGCGTGCGATCACGATGGATTCGAGCAGCGTCGGCATCCCGGTCGATGCTCCGGACGGCTACCTGCTCACGGTGAACTACGCCGTCCGTATCTCCAACCACGGCCTGTTCGTGCATTCGGCCCCGTGGGCGGTCAACGCACTGGGGCTGGAGAATGTGAGCCACGGCTGCATCAGCCTGAGCCCCGAAGACGCCGAGTGGTACTACAACACGGTCAACATCGGCGACCCGGTGATTGTGCAGGAGTGACAGCGCGACCGCAGCTGGCTCTCTAACCGGCCCCACATCTGGCTGACGCGCAGGCCATACATCGTAGCGAATTCTGTTGTCGTGCCGTCTTTTCAGTGCCGCAAAGGCATTCTCTCGCGACCCCTACAACGAGACGGACCCGCTGGCAGCTACCAGCGGGTCCGTCTCGTTGCAACGCAACTGGCGTCAGTGCGCGAACGGATTGGGCGCAGGACCGGGATATGTCGGCTGACCGACCGTGGGCCCGCCAGTGGGCGCCGGTCCGGTTGGCTGATCCTTCACGCCCGCCATGTCGATCAGTGGAGCGGCCGGGATGACATCTGCCGGAGCACCCCCCAGTGCAACCAGTGGGGCACCCAGCGGCAGCGGCGCACCCACCGGGGCCCCTAGCGGCACCGGCGGAACGAGCGGCGGCGGCCCGAGTGCGATGATCGGAGCACCGCCGGGCACCGGAATCGCCCCAGGCGCCGCCAGGGGGACACCCGCCATGTCGGTGAGCGGAGCGCCGCATGCGCCCGCGCCCGCGGCCGCACCGCCGGCACCTACCGGCCCGCCTGCGGCCGGGAACGGGGCAGCTTCGCCCGCCTGCGGATATATGCACGCACCACCCGTTTTGAGCGGCATGGCCGCCGCGTGCGGGCTTAACGCGATAGCGGCTCCGAACATCCCGGCGCTGGCAACTACTTTGATGTTGAACCGATCGAGGATCGCCATCAACGTCAACTCCTTTTATTCGCGCTCAGATACCTCTTCAATCGACACCGCGTAGCTGTACCGAGGTCGTTTGTCGACGACCGACACAATTTTTAGCGATCGAGGTGCTACCGCACGCCACGCCGCACCGCGTCGTTTCCAAACAGTGACGTCACGACGGTGTTACAAGGCTCCGATTGGGTTGCTCCATAACGTTTACATAACGTCGACAGGCCTCCAGCACAGCTTCGCCAGTGACGATCAGTTAGCGGTTCGCTTGCCTGTGGGAGGCGTGAGTAATGGATATCGTGCTCGGAGTTTCGATGGCGCCGGCCTCTGTTCAGATGGTCTTGCTGCAAGGCGAAAACGCCGACGGCGCAACGGTGGACGAGAGCGAGTTCGCCGTCATGGCTTCTGATGACTCTCCCACGGTCAGCGCGTCCGATCGCGTTGTCGCCGCGATCCTGGATACCCGCGACGATGCGGTCGGCGCCGGCCTTGAGCTCTCCTCCGTCGGGGTGGCGTGCACCGACCAGCTCGAAGCCGCGGCATTGCGCGACGCCCTGGCCGCCCACAAGGTGGAGAACGTCATGCTGGTCTCGGCGTTCCTGGCCGCGGCCGCTCTGACTCAATCTGTCGGCGGGGCAATGGGTTACGAACGGACTGCGGTGCTCTTCGTCGAGCCCGAGACCGCGACGTTAGCGATTGTCGAGACGTCCGACGGTTCCCTCACCGATATCCACGAAGAACGCCTGGACAGCACGTCTGGAACCTCATCGAGCGCAGAGCTGATGGCGATGGTCGCCGGGCTCGACGAGCTGGCTACGCGACCCGGTGGCCTGCTAGTGATCGGCTCGGGTGTCGATATCACGGCGATCAAGCCGAATCTGCAAGAGGCGACATCGCTTACCGTCAGCGCGCCCGAAGAACCGGAGACGGCGCTGGCCCGCGGGGCGGCCCTGGCGTCGGCGAATGTGCTCGCATCGTCGACTGCCGTGCTGGCCTACGCACAAGATCCCGGCACCGGTGCACTCGACGTGTCCGCCCTCCCCGAATATCTCAGCATCACTGACGACGATCCAGACGAAGGCCTCGCCTACAGTGCTGTGCCGGACGACGAGGCAAGTGCCCCCACCGTCGTCATCGACCCTTCGGGTGACAGCGGGCCGCGTCGTCGGCCGGGGCTGTTGGTCGGAACCGCGTTGGCGGTGGCCGCCATCAGCGCGGCACTCGCGCTGGAGATAGCGCTGTCACTGGGGATTCGCTCGACGGTGGGTCTGCTGCCCGCCCCGATCCACGACCTCATCGCTCCGGTCCAGGAGGCGCTCGTCCCCGTGCCCGGTCCGGTGGGGGCGATGAAGGTGGCCGCGCCCGGGCCGGTCAGCCCCCCCGCGGGCGCCCCGCCGGCGGCGGCCCCGGTGCATGCGGCCTCGCCGCCCCTCCCCGCGGCTCCGATCCCTGCGGCGCCAGTCCCCGCGGCACCGGTCGTGCCGGTGCCCGTTCCCCTGCCCGCCGCTCCGATTCCCGTTCCGGCAGCACCTGTTCCGGCCGCCCCGGTTCCGGTAGTGGTGCTTCCGCCGATCGCTCCGGCTCCTGTGCCGCCCGTTCACCTGCCCGAACCTCCGGCCAGCCCGCCGGTGGTCCAACCCCCGCCGCACGCATCCCCACCGGCCGAACCGCCGCCGGTTCACGTGCCACCGCCACATGCGCCGCCGCCCTATCAAAACCCTCCGGGGCAAGGGCCAGGGCCGAATCCTGGAGGCAGGCCCGGAGGCCCCTCGGGCAGCCCCGGGGACGGCGGTCCGGCCAGTGGGCCGGGTCCCGTGCATGGGAATCCCGGCGGCGGTGGACCCCACGGCGGCGGCCCGCTCAGTGGGCCCGGTTCGGGGCACGGCACTCCCACCGGGCCTCCCGAGGGTGGTATGCCTCCTGGCGGTAGCGAGCCCCACACCGGCGGGCTGCCCCCTGGCGGGAGCGAGCCCCACACCGGCGGGCTGCCCCCTGGGGGTAGCGAGCCCCACACCGGCGGATTGCCACCTGGCGGTGGAAGCGAATCTCCGGGTGGCAGTGGGCCATTCGGCGCCGAGCCGCACAGCGGTGGCGGTTCGGCGGGCGGGGGCGGCAGTTCGGGCGGCGCGGAGACCGGCGGTGGCTCAATAGGCGGCGGCTCGGTAGGCGGCGGCAGCGAGAGTGGTGGCGGCACCAGCAGTTCGAGCGGCGGCGCCGAAACTGGCGGCGGTTCAAGCAGTTCGGGCGGCGCGGACACCGGCGGCTCCAGCAGTTCCGCCGGGGGCGCGGACACCGGCGGCTCCAGCAGCTCCGGCAGCAGCGACAGCGGCGGCTCGAGCAGCAGTAGTTCCGGCGGTGCCGACAGCGGCGGCTCCAGCAGCAGCAGTTCCGGCGGTGCCGACAGCGGCTAGCTACGGCGGCAGCAGCACCGGGCGCTCGCGCCGGAATGTCGTGCGCCCTGCCTTGAGGCCCCACAGTGGCTGCGCAAGTTCGCCGATCGCGGCGGCGGGATCGGTCGCGTCGAGCAGCACGAGATCCGCGGGCGCTCCCTCCGTAATCCCATACCCCGCAACGCCCATCTGCCGCGCCGCGCGATCGGTGATCATCGCCATGCACTCGCCCAGTGCCGCCTCGCCCGCCGCGTGGCAGACGTTGGCGTACAGATTCGCCATGCGGATCAGCGACGCGTCGCCGTACGGCGTGAACGGGTTGAGCACGTTGTTGGTGGAGATCGCGCAGTTGACGCCGTGGGCCAGTAGCGGCGCCGCGTGCACCACTCCGCGCGGCTTGGCATGGGTAGGCGCTCGGCCCATCAGGTAGAGATCGGTCGCCGGCAGGATTGTAACGCCCACGCCAGCGTTCGCGAGACGCCTTGCCAGCAAATCGAATTCGTCAGGCGGCAGCAACGATGCTTGCGTCACATGCCCAATGGTCACGCGTCCGCCCCAGCCGAATTCCTCGCTCTTGCGGCAGACGTACTCGGCCTGCATGTCGTGCGTCGTCTCGGCGAGGTCGAGATGCATGTCGATGTCGACATCGAAATCCCTTGCTATCTCGAATATTCGGTCGATCTGGCCGCGAGGATCGCTGTCGGCATAGGGCGCGGCTCCGATCACCTCCGCGCCCTCGCGTAGCGCCTGCACCAGAAGCGCATCCGTGCCGGGATTATTGATGAGTCCTTCCTGCGGAAACACGCAGAGCCGCAGATCGATCGCCCACGCATAGGCGCGCGCCAGTTCCTGCACGCCGAAGAATCCCTGCAACCCGATGGTCGGATCGACCTCGACGTGCGTGCGCATGAGCATCACCCCGTGGCCGATGCTCTTCTCGAGGGTGCGACTGCCGCGGGCGAAAACGTCCTCGGCCGTGAAACCGCGCTTGGCTCGGGCGGTCTCTCGGATGGCCTCCTGCACCGTGCCATCGCTGATCGCGACACGATCGAGGATGCAGGTTTTGTCGAGATGGACATGAGTCTCGACGAGGCCCGGCACCACCAGGCCGCCATCGGCCTCGACGACGGGTGCGTCGGTTGCCAGCGACGGCGCGATCGCCGCGATTCGCTTGTCCGCGATGCCGATATCGGCGGTGCGCAGGCCGTCGGCAGTGCCGAAGCGGGCCCGGCGCACGATCAGGTCGAGCATCGCTCGTCGGCCATTTCCGCCTCCTTGGGCCTCAATACCTTACGCACATCGTTTGCGGCAGGTTAGATCTTCATCATGGCCGAACGTGTCACGTTCCAGAGCTCCACGGGGCCGAGCCTGGCCGGCATCATCGAGCTGCCGCAACAGGCGGCGCGCGGTTGGGGCGTGTTCGCGCATGGCTTCACGCTCGGCAAGGACTGCCCGGCCGCGTCCCGGATCTGCAAACAGCTCGCCGACGACGGCATCGGCATGCTGCGCTTCGACGCGCTGGGCCTCGGCGGATCGGAGGGAGGCTGGGGCGACGGGTCGTTCACCGTCAAGGTCGACGACATCATCAGGGCATGCGAATTCATGGCCGCGCGTGGGACGCCGGCCGGCATCCTGATCGGGCACTCGTGGGGCGGCGCGGCCGTCATCGCCGCGGCAATGCAGGCGCCGGGCGTGCGGTCGGTCGTGACGGTCGCGGCGCCGTTTGATCCCAGTCACGTCGAAAAGCATTACGACGCAGTGGTTGAACGCGTGCTCTCCGAGGGCACCGCCGAGTGGATGGTGGGTGGACGCAAGCTAACCCTAAAGCGAGCGTTCGTCGAGGACGTGCGCGCCGCCCATCTGCATCACAAAATCAAAAGCCTGCGGCTGCCGCTGCTGATATTGCACTCGCCCACCGACAACACGGTCGGCATCGAGAACGCCAGCGAGATCTTCCGCCTGGCCCGCCACCCGCGCAGCTTCGTCTCGCTCGAGGGCTCCGATCATCTGCTCACCGCGCGCGGCCAGGCGCACCGGGCGGGCCGAATCATCGGCGCCTGGGCCGACGCGTACCTCGGCGATCCAAGTTAGCGATGGACCCGAAGGACTTCCACAGGCGGTGGCGACAGAATGCCGAGAGCCGGCGCGTGCCATCCGGCGTTCTCGCCGAAATCGCCCGGCGGCACGGCATCACCGCGCAGAGCTTCGCAGTCCTTGAGCAATTAACCGAGATCTACGACCCGGACGGCAAGTCCTTCTTCCTTCTCCCCCGCGGCTGCAGCGGGGGAGAGGCGCGCACGGCCACGCTGCTGACCTATGTCCTCAACGCCGGCACCGACTACGACAAGGCAGGCGAGCGACCCGCGGACTTCGCCGAGACGCCGTACAGCGCCGACGAGGTGCAGCGAATTATCGACCGGCAGCAGGCCAACGCGTGGAGCTACGACCAGGACGTCGCGTTCGTCGACGGCAACGGCGGCCGCCTTGTCGCGACACCGAACGGCATGCTGATGGGCCTCGGCGGCAACTGGATTCAGCGGCAGTTCAGCCAGCAGGGCGGCACGGCCTGGGGTGACATCTTCATGGTCAACATCGACGGCGCGGGCGATCCCGCACGGTGGCTGCGCGAGATCGTCGAGTCGGGACACTCCTGGTTCACCGACCGCACCGGCAGGCCGTTTGAAAGCAACCTCGCGCTGGACCGGGTGCTCCATCACGAGGAACTCCACTCCCAGCAGTGGGCCGCTAAGGGCCATGCTCGCATGATCACGGCCTACATTTGGGAAGTGCTGCGCGACATAGTGTTTCGCAAGACGAACCGGCTCGAAGAGGCCGCCGGACTGTCCGACGGCGGCTACCGGTGAGTGCGCTATAAGGCGCGAATTCCGTTGTGAAGCACCATCAAACCGATCAGTATCAGTATTCCCGCCAGCAGCGCGGCGTTGTTCTTCTCCATCCACTCTTTGAGGCGTTCCAGGAAGTTGTCGAGGCGATGACCCGCGGCGGCGTAGGCCAGGATGGGAACTGCGACCGTCGACGCGGAAAGGGCAACGTAGAACAGCCCCGCCCAGACCTCACCGACGTCATCGAGTTCGCCGGTACCGATGGCCAATCCGGCGGCCAGGCTGAGGGCCAGCACCTCGACCCGAACCACCGTCAGCACCAATCCGGTGATCGCCGCTCGTCTGGGGCTGATGGTGTCGAACGACCGCATCCACTTCGGCGACTCGGTATGGCGATGCCGGGTCAGCCACCGGTAGATGCCGAATAGGATCAGCGCGGAACCCAGGACCACGCGCAGCCAGGACGCCCACGTCGGTGGCGACTTGTGCATGCCGCCCAGCGCGCCGGAACCCGCGACGAAGAGCGCGGTCTGCGCGGCCAGTCCGAGCACCCAGCCACCGAGGAAAGCCAGCCCGGCAGGCCGTGGCCGCGGGGCATGCAAAACCAGTACGGCCGGGATGATCGTCAGTGGTGAAACGGCGTTAACGAGCGCCAGCGGAATGAGCGTGGTCAACAACGAGCTCCAGCTTCCTGCCACGGGCAGAATCCTCTCATTCACACCACGCTCGTGCTACTGAATGGCCCGGGCCGACCGGCTAGCGTGTTCGGCGCAGCGTCCAGGCCGGCACCCAGTGGGTGACGGTTCGTCGCTTGGATCCGTAGACGACCGGGTAGGTCACCAACCCCCACCAATCGCCCTGCTCGCAGATGCCCCAGCAACTCAGCCGTCCCTCGACGACCTTGTGCAGCTGTAGACCGTTCGGCTGATACCGGCCCGAGCGGTGCGGCTGGCGCGGAAACAGAACCGTCAGGTCGACCAGGACGGTGATCGGCGGATGGACCACCCGAAACGGGTTTCGGGCCGGCTGGCCGTTGTACCCGATCGACGCGAGCGAACCCATCGATCGATCATACGTTCGAATGAACTGTTGGTGGAGTCCTCTCCTTGATCTACCCGGCGTGCCCTGCCGGTCGATATAGTTCGCCTCGAAACCGCCAGATAGCCAAAGGAATCCGCATGAGGGTCATCGCTGCCGGCTTGCTGGCATGCGGCGCGCTGCTGACCGCCCCGGCGGGTGTGGCCAGCGCCGACGAAATCCAGGTCAACGGCGGCTATTCGACGTTGTCCGCCTGCTCGGCCGACGGCCCGTACGCCGAGGTTGCCCACAACAACCAGCTGTGGACCCATTGGGACTGCCGCCAGCGCGGCGACGGACTGTATTACCTGTATCTGACCAACTAGGAGTCCGCTCATTCACCAGGCGGCGGCCGGGTCCGGTCGATATAGTTCGCCTCGAAACCGACGGACACTAAAGGGGGTCGAGATGATCAGACTTTTCGCTGCCGGCTTGGTGGCATTCGGCGGGCTGATGACGACTGGAGTTGGCGTGGCCAGCGCCGACGTCGAGGTCGATGGCAATTACTCGAGCGAAGCCGGTTGCATGGCCGACGGCCCGCACGTCGAGCTCACCTACAACGACCACCTGTACAACCACTTCGACTGCCGGTTCGGTCCCGACGGGTTCTGGCACGTTTGGCTGAGCCCCTAGCCTTGCGCCCGCCTCTGGCAACATAGCGGGCGTGTTCAGCGAGTCACGGCCGCACCCTGGTGCGGCGCCCTGGCGTGACCCGCTGATCGTCGGAGTCCTGGCCGCGGCAATGAGTCTGGGTGGCGCGGCCCGCCCGTCGTTCTGGTACGACGAGGCCGCGACCATCTCGGCCGCATACAGCCGTTCCCTGCCCCAGTTGTGGCACATGCTGGGCAACGTCGATGCCGTGCACGGCCTGTACTACCTGCTCATGCACGGCTGGTTTCACATCGTCCCGCCCACCGAGTTCTGGTCCCGTGTGCCAAGTGGTTTGGCGGTTGGCGGCGCCGCAGCCGGGGTCGTCGTGCTGGGCAGGCAGTTCTCGTCCCGCACCGTCGCGCTGGCCGCCGGAGTCATCTGCGCGATCTTGCCGCGGTCGACATGGGCCGGTGTCGAGGCCCGCCCCTATGCCGTCTCGATGATGGCCGCGGCGTGGCTGACCATCCTGCTGGTGTACACGGCACGGCGTGAAAGCCGTTGGCTCTGGCTGGGTTACGGCATCGGGCTGGCGGCGTCGATTCTGCTGGACATCTACCTCGCGCTGCTGTTGCTGGCCCACGCCGTCTTCATCGCCACCTGGCGGCGCACTCGACGGGTCGTCGTCCGGTTCGCCGTCACGTCGGTCCTGACGGTCTGTGCGTTGGCGCCGTTCGTGATCGAGGCCGTCGGGCAGACTGGACAGCTCAAATGGATCGCACCGATCGGGCACCGAACGATCGAGGACGTGGTGGTTCAGCAATACTTCGAACGAAGCCCGCCGTTCGCGGTGCTGGCGGCGTTGGTCGTCGCGACGGCTATCGTCTTGTGGCTCCGCACATCCGGCCAGC
Source organism: Mycobacterium numidiamassiliense (assembly GCF_900157365.1). GTDB lineage: Bacteria > Actinomycetota > Actinomycetes > Mycobacteriales > Mycobacteriaceae > Mycobacterium > Mycobacterium numidiamassiliense. The sequence goes on from NZ_FUEZ01000003.1 coordinate 1,297,173, forward strand.
CCGCAGCGCAAGACCGCCAGCTGTTGACGCTGGCCGTGGCCTGGTTGGTGCTACCGACCGCCCTGATCGTCGGATGGTCGGCGTTCGCTCATCCGATCTACACGCCGCGCTACTTGGCTTTCACCGCCCCGGCGATGGCCCTGATCCTGGGCGTCTGTGTAGGCGGCGTGGCCGCCAAACCCTGGGTGGCCACCGCGATCGTCGGCCTGTTCACCGTCGCCGCGGCACCGAATTATATTCGGGCGCAACGCAATCCATATGCCAAATATGGGATGGACTACAGTCAGGTGGCCGACCTGATCACCGCGAAGGCAGCACCGGGCGACTGCTTACTGGTCAACGACACGGTGACGTTCATGCCGGCCCCGATGCGCCCGCTGCTGGCAGCGCGCCCGGACGCGTACCGGAAGCTGATCGACCTCACCCTGTGGCAGCGGGCCACCGATCGCAACGAGGTTTTCGACACCAACCTCATACCCGAAGTTGTTGCCGCGCCGTTGAGTCACTGCGGTGTCGTCTGGATAATCACCCAGGCCGACGCGTCACTGCCCGCTCATGAGCAGGGTTCGGCGTTGCTGCCGGGCCCGGTCTACGGACCGACACCGGCCTTCGCGGTGCCACACGACCTGGGCTTCCGGCTCGTCGAGCGCTGGCAGTTCAACCTGGTTCAGGTGATCAAGGCGCAGCGGTAGCTACCAGATGCGGATGTAGTCCACGAGCATGGACGCCGGGAAGACACCCGCGGCGGGATCACCGGCGCCCACCCCGCCGACGGCGAGGGTGAACATCGGCGTCATCCAGTACCCGGGATTGTTGAACGGCCAACGCATGTCCTCCGGGGGGTTGCCGGCGACGTGAATGGGTTTGTTGGGAACCTTGAAGTACTCGGAGCCGTCGCGCGAGAAGGCGAATCCCTTTTCGCCCCAAAACATCCGCCAGGTGTGCCAGTCACCGTCGACCAGGCCAGGGATCGATTTGCCTTCCCAGGTCTTCCCGTTGGATGCCGCGTGGACCGTGGTACCGGGGGCCCATTCGCCGTTGCCGTACCACTCGAAAATGTCGACCTCGCCGTCCGGCAGCGGGTCCTCGTTGACGCCCCAGAACGACGGCCACAGGCCGGGGAACAAGCAGTCGAGCTTGATCTTGGCTTCCCAGGTCTGGTTGATCATGCTGCGGAAGTTACCGCGCAGCTTGCCGGTGTAATAAGCGTTGCCCAGGAAATCGTGCGTGGCGCGGAGGACGAGGTTGGAGTGGCCGTCCTGGAACACGTTTTGGCGGTCGTCGCGATAGATCCCCTCGACCGGTGGATAGACGTCGTCCTGCCAGGTCTGGATCGTCCACTTGCGCGGGTCGGGAGGCGAGCCGGCGGGACCGTCGAATTCGTCAGAAAAGATGTAGCCCCCGCCGCCGGCCGACGGCGGCGCCTCCGGCGATGCCGGGCGCGCCGCGGCTTCCGGGAGAGGCATCGACGCGGCCGCCGCCAACATGCCTAACCCTGTCGTCAACAACATGCTGCGACGATCCATATCCACGTACCACCCATCGCTAAAACCCCGGGATGTCCGACTCGGCACGATCCCCCTCGGCCAACTCTCGCAAACGTGGTTATACAACCATGCGCCGCGATGGGCCGCATCCTGCACCCGTGGGCCTCAAAACACCCGCACCCAGTCGACCAGCATTTCCGCCGGGTAGGAGCCGGTGGCGGGGTCGCCGCCGCCCGAGCCGCCCACCGCCAGATTCAAGATGGGAAACAGGGTGTAGCCGACGTCGTTGAAGGGCCACATGCGGACCGGGTCGTTGAGGTCGTCGATGCCGGTCGCCGGGACGCTGAAGTACGGTGACGCGCCGTCCACGAAGTCTTCCCAGAAGTAGATGCCGCTGGGGTTCCACGTCACGCGCCAGGTGTGCCACCCGCCGTCCACGGCGATCGGATGCGTCTTGAATGCCGTGCCGGCCGGGTTGGCGTGCACCGTGGTACCGGCCGGCCAGTCCCCGTTGCCGTACCACTCCATCAGGTCGACCTCGCCGCTGCGGCCGGGGTCGTCGTTGGACAGCCACCAGGCCGGCCAGCAACCACCGGTGAGGCAGTTGAGTTTGATGCGGGCTTCCCAGGTGGTCCCGATCGCGCCCCGCCACGTGCCACTCACCAGGCCGCCGAAGTAACCGTTGGCGTCGCGGGTCGCGCGCAGCACGAGATTGGATTTGCCGTCCACGAACACGTTTTGGCGGCTGTCTCGGTACTGCCCGAAATACTGCGGCCGGTCAAAACCCGCGGGGTTATTGATCGGTGTCCGGTTGCTCGACACCACCCACTTCGATGGATCAGGGGCCGAGCCGGCCGGACCGTCGAACTCGTCGTGAAACAGATAGGACCCGCTCGCCGTCGCGGGCGCCGCGTCGGCATCCGGCATCGAGACCACCGCCGCGAGCGCACCGAACCCCGCCATCATCATCATCCGGCGACGGTCCATCTGAGCCCTTCTGTTACGGGGTTCCCGCAGCATAAAGCAGTTGTTTGAGCTGGCTTTGCTGTTCAGCGGTGAGCCGCGTCAAAATTTGCTGTTCGGCTCGCAGGACGGCGGCGTCAGCGCGCTTCAGCAGCGCCTTGCCACGCCGGGTGAGCTGGGCCGGCATCGCCCGGCCGGCCGGGGTCACCGGAGGGCGGCTCAGCGCGCCGCGGTCCTCGAGCGCGCGCAGCACCTGGTTGGCCGCCTGCGCCGAAACGTTGGTGCCGCGGGCGAGTTCGGCACTGGTGAGTCCGGGGCGCTCGGACAAGATCCGCATGCACACAAACTCAGGCAGACCGAGCCCGAGCGGCTTCAGTTCGGCCGCCACCGCGGGCCGCAACGACGTCATCACCCGGTACATCAGGAACCCCAGCGGCTCTTCGCGGCATGCGCTCATGCCACTCATGCTGGCATGTCCCGAATGGTTCACCGCAGGCAACCATCAATTTAATTGACATTGCCGCGCTCGGTGGTATCAAGGAACTTGATAGTCCGATGTGGAAAGGAAGACAAGGATGTCTGGTGGATTTTTTGGTGGCTCCGGCGGTCCCGGCTTCGGCGGCCCCGGTGGCCCAGGTGGCTTCGGCTTTGGCGGTCCCGGCGGTTTCGGTGTTGGCCCAGGCGGTTTCGGGGGCTTCGGCGGTGGCTGGGGCAAGCAAGGCGGGGGTCATGGCGGCGGCGGCGGCTTCGGCCCCGGCGGTGGCGGTCGCCCGCCGCTGAAGCGCGCGGCGTTCGTCACCGCGGCGTTGTTGCTCGATGGTCCGGCAGATGCCGCGCAGATCGTGCAACGGGTAACGGAGGCGACCGAGGGGGCGTTCACTCCGCCGCAGGACGTGGCAGAGCTTGCCATCGGACTGCTCGCGGGCCGCGGTGTGGTGTCCGTCGACAACGGCGTGGCGACACTGACCGAGTTCGGCCAGAACCTGCTCGCCTGGCGAGGCGTCAGCAGCGAAACCGCGCATGCGTTCCTGGGGCGCGCAGCCAAGTTCGGCGATGCCTTCAAGATTCGCAGGGAGATGTTCGAGTTCGCCGGGCTTGCCCGCACGATTACCTGGACCGGCACCGACGAGCAGAAGCAGCAGCTCGCCGAGGCCCGGACCAAGGTGTTGGAGGCCGTGCGCGAGGCCAAGAAGACGCTGCACCGCGTCCTCGCCGAGGACTAACGCCTCAGGGGGCCGAGGGTTCGCTGAGCTTGACCAACGTCTTGCCGATGTTGGCCCCGGTGAACAGCCCATTGAGGGCGTCGACGCACGACTCGATTCCGTCGAAAACGGTCTCGCGGTGCGCGAGGCGGCCCTCGGCCCCCCACTTGCGCAGCGCGGCGTGCGCCTCATCGAAGCGGCCCCATTGGTCGAGGGCGTTGAATCCCTGCATCCGCGCGGTCTTCGCCAACAGATTCACGTAGTTGGCCGGCCCCGGGTGCTCCCCGGTCAGGTAGCTCGAGATGACGCCGCAGAGCACTACTCTCGCGTTGGCGGCCAGCCGCCCCAGCACCGCGTTGAGGATCGGCCCGCCGACGTTGTCGAAGTAGACGTCGACCCGTTTCGGGCAATGCTGTTTCAGCGCGGCCGCCACGTCGTCGTTCTTGTAGTCGATGCACGCGTCGAACCCGAAGTCCTCGACCACCGCCCGGCACTTCTCCGGCCCGCCCGCTATGCCCACTACCCGGGCGCCGGCGATCTTGGCGATCTGTCCCGCTATCGATCCGGTGGCGCCCGCGGCCGCCGAGACGACCACCGTCTCGCCCGGCTGGGGCATGCCGACGTCGGTCATGCCGATGTAGGCGGTGGCCCCGGTTGGGCCGTACAGCGACATCACCGCCGGCTGGTCCGCCGCGTCCTCTTCCGAGACGGGCGTGCTGAACAAGTCGTCACGGACGATGGCGTACTCCTGGAAGCCGGTCAGCGTGGTGATCACGTCGCCGACGGCATAGGCGTCGCAGCGCGACGTGACCACCTCCCCGATGCCGGCCGCCCGGATGACCTCGCCGAGCTGCACCGGCGGAAGGTAGCTTGGCTGGTCGTCCAGCCAGGTCCGCACGGCGGCGTCGAGCCCCACGTAGGTGGTTCGGAGCAGCGCCTCGCCCTCGGCGGGCTCGGGTGCGGCGGCGGTGATCATCTCGGTGTCGTCGGGCTGAACCAGCCCGACGGGACGGCGGCGCAACACAATCTGGCGGTTCGGCAAGTCAGGCACGGTGCTGAAACTACCCATTGCGCGCGTTCCGGTGGGAGCATCTGTGCATGGAAACCCAAGATGATCCGGAAAAGCGGATCCGGGACCTCGAGCGCCCGTTGGCAGACACCGCACGCGCGTCCGAATTGGGCGCTCCCGCGTCCTACAGCGGTCAGGCCTACCCGCCGCCCCCTGGCCCCGTCCCGCCACCACCCGGTCCGGTGCCGCCACCACTGGCGCCACCGCCCTACAACTCCGGTGCCGCCACCACTGGCGCCACCGCCCTACAACTACGGTGGCCCCTACACCGCGGCGGCGCCGAAATCGGGCGGGGGCAACCGCCTGTGGTGGATTCTGGGCACCGCCGTCGTCGTTGGCGTGCTCGTCCTCGCGGGCGTGATCGCAGCCTTTGCCGCACACCAACTCTCCGGTGTCCGATCGATCATTTCCTCGGCCACATCGACCGCGCCGGTCACGAATCTGCCGAGGACCTCGCCGCGCAGCTCGACTCCGTCGGCCGGCGGATCTGCAACGGCCAGTGCCGGTCCGTCGACGCCCCCGCTGCCGCCGCTGGGTGGCCAGCTCAGCGTCTCGGGCATCAGCGAGAACAAAACCATCGCCTGCAATGACAGCGTGGTCACGGTCAGCGGGATCTCCAACACGATCGTGATCGTCGGGCACTGCGCGAGTGTGACCGTGTCCGGGATGAAGAACTCCGTCACCGTCGACGCCGCCGACTCCATCGACGCCTCCGGCATCAACAACCAGGTCACGTTCCACTCGGGCTCGCCGCAGATCTCGAACTCCGGCGACGGGAATGTCGTCGGGCAGGGCTGATCCGTCAGGCGCCGGCCATCGCGTCGGCCTGCGCCAGACAGCCCTCGAAGTCGGCGTCCTGCGCCCCGGCCCGACAGCGGTGCGAGAATTCCCGGCATCCCTCGCGCGGCTGTGCCCTACACAGGTGGCACATCGACGCTGCGGCCGTCACGGTTCGAACCCTAGGCGCATTCCCCGCCAGGGGGAACCGAGAAAAACCCGCGGTTACGCAGGCTCTTCCTCGGAGTCGTCGTCCAGAACGCTGACCGCGATGCCGTACGGCAGAAAGCGAACCTTGCGCTTGGGATCGACGTTGTTCTTGTTTGCCCGCAGCGCGTCGAGTTCGGTCGCGTAGACCTGCTCGACCCGGGCATCGCCGGACGCGTCCACCGTGTAGATGGCCCACACCCCGTCACCGGCCTCGCCGGTGGTCTCCGGCTGCGGGCGGGGCCGCCGCGACAGGTCGTCGAAGATCGATGACCACCCGGGCCGCGCGCCCGGGGCACCGACGAACCTGCTGACGCGCTCGAACACGTCGCGCAGCCCCTCGCTGCCCTCCCTGATCACTCGATCGAAGTCGTCGGGATCAAATCCGAACGCACCGTGCTCGCCCATGCGTCCTCCTTGCAGCTCGTAGCGTTACTGCCAGTGTGCGCCCGGTCGCGACGATCCGCCATCGGCTCCGCTGCAAGCCGAACGCGGCTCGCTAGTAGCCGGGCCCCAGGAACGGGTTTCCGCCGCCCCCGTACCCGCCGCCGCCGTACCCGCCACCGGGGTACTGTCCGCCCGGGTACTGCTGCGGATACTGCGGCGCCTGGGGGGCCTGGGTGGCCGGAACCTGGATCGGTATCGGCACCGGCAGCAGCGGGACGTGGATCCACTGCGTGGTCATCGGCACCGATGTCGTCGTGCTGGTCGGCGGCGGAGGCGGCGTTGTCGTCGAGGGCGGCGGCGGAGGGGGCGTCGTCGTCGGCGTCGTCATGACCGGTGGCTGCGTCGTCTGCGGCTGCGGACGCGGACGCGGATGCGTGACGACCGGCGGCGGCACGCTCACGGGCGCCGGTTCCGCACTGGGCGGCGGTGGCACCCGGCGGCGCCGGCACCGGAACCACCGTGGGCACCGGTGGAGCTTCCCGATTCTCGATGCCCGCCAGCGTGTAGGCCACACCGCCGATCGCCGTCATAGCGACCAGGGCGCACATCCCGACGATCAACTGCGAGAACCGCAAGCGCCGCCAAGGCCGGCCCACGGGGACCTCGTCGTCGATCAGGTTCAGCCGCATCGACCAGCCGGCCTGAATGTCCTCGTCGTAGGCTTCGGGCGTGTAGGGCAACCGGATGTCGCCGGGGTATTCGGTTTGCGACCAAGCTAATTCGCGATCGGTCATCGCGTCATGGTCGATCACCAGAAGGTCACCGGCGCCCAGGTCGACGACCTCGCCGGCGGCGGCGGCCGACGTCAGCAGTCCAATTGAGGTGCGGGTCCGGAGATCCAGCTCTTCCCCGCGGGAGGCCAGCAGCAGGGCTCCGGCCGCCGCAGCGGATGCCGGTTGCGACGGAGACACCACCGGTCGGCGGGTGTGCACCGAAAGGCGTTCGTTGACAAGGGGAATGGCGGCACCGCCGCCGACGGTGACGACGGCGGCCAGGTCGGTCCAGCTCTTGCGGTTGCGGACCAGCATCTCGTCGAAGGCGAAGATGAAGCCGGTGAGCCGGTCCTGGATCAGGTCGCCCAGCTCGTCGCGGGTCACCCGCATGCTCGACCTGCGCCCACCGAGCTCAGCGACGAATTCCACGGCGGTGTCCACGGATAGCTGCTCTTTGGCGAGACGGCATTGCTCGCGCAGCGCCGCGAGTTGCCCGACCGCCGCCGTGCTGGCCGGGTCGATGCCACTGCCGTGGCCCAATTCCTCGAAAACGCGCAGCAGAATCGCGGCGTCGATCTCGTCGCCGGAGAAGTCCGGGTAACGCAGTGTGGGAGTGACGGGTTCGAAATCCCCCGCGATATTCATCAGTGTGGCAGACGTTCCCGAGCCGCCGAAATCGACCAGCCCGACCACGCCGGTCGCCGCGAGGCAGAGCTCCGCATTCGCGGCGGTCAATGCCGCGACGGTGTCGGCTACCAGGCGGGGCGCCATCCCGCTTCGCACGAAGCCGAGATGTGTTCGTAGCGCGTTACGTAACGCTTGGACGCTCCCGGCTTTCCAGTACGCGGGGACGGCTATCGAGATTTCCGAGGACCCCGCGTCCGCGCCGGCAGCGCGCACCATAGCGTCCAGGGCTTCGACCATCAGCAGATCCGGGTCGTGTGCCGAGCCGTCGCTGGACACCAGCGCCACCGAGTCGCCGATGCGCTCCACAAAGCCGCTCAGCAGCATGCCGGGCTCACTCAGGGGCAGGTTCTCGCCAGGCACACCGATTTTCGGCGCGCAGTGCGGGTAGAGGCTAAGTACAGCACGGCGCGTAACCGGTGCACTTCCACTACTCGCGGCGACCAGGTTTGTGGTCCCGATCGACAACCCAACGGGGTCGTACATAGAGCGAAACCTTCGTCTATAGGGGTCGATGGCCAGCGTTAACGATAGCCGCGGACACGCGGAAAGCCGATGGCTTGCAATGTCATTGGTATCGCCCCGATGCGATTGCGTCACCGAAGCGGTACTAAAAACCCCTTGACAAACGCGCCGTGGTCACACGACGGTCAGTGGCAGCGAACGCCTCGGCTCGAATTGGAACGACGCGCCGCCACTGAACTTAACGACTTCCACCTCAGGTAGTTCGGCTGCCGTGGCATCGGTTTCGGTGAATCCCGCGGTCCAGTCGGTGTCCGTCCCGCTAACACGCACCTCGATACGCGGGTCCACGGCGGTAGCGATCGCTCGTAGCGGCTGCACAGAGTCCGGCGAGCACAACGAGATCCAGGAACCGTCGTCGTGACCCGGCGACCGGTGCACGGTCAGCCGGTTGGCCTCGATGTCCGCCGAGACATACCCCGCGGGATTGAGCAGGGGGTGCAGTTCCAGCACTCGCAGCACACCTTCGGGCCCGCCCGGCAATTTCAGGGCCTTGTGTATGCGTTCGGCGGCGACGCCCGCGATGCCGATCAAGCCGCGGGTGCACACCGAGACAGCTTCGGCCTCATCGGCGGCACGTGCGCGCACCGCGATCGCGAAGGACAGAAAGAGCAGGTGCATCTGCAGGCAGACCTCGTCGGCCATCCGGACCAGTGCCGAATGTGAGAACGAGGCGAAGTCGAAATCGGACAACAACGGGCCCGAGTAGTCCGCCTCCCCCTCGTCGGAGGGATCGATGGGAGCGAGTTCCCATGTCGCGGCGCGGGTTTGGCGCACGATGTCGAGCGCCGGAATTTCCTGCGCTTCGGGGTACGACTCATCGATGATGACGGTCCACGCGCAGTGCGGATGCCGGTCCGCGGGCGTCCGCGGCGGGCGGTGCAGCGGGCGCACCTGAGCGTGGACGTTGGTCGCGACCGCGGTGGCGTCGAACGTCGGGTCCTCGATGGTGTGGCACATGCCGAAGACGTACTCCTCGCCCATCGGCTCGACGTCCATCAGGGCGCCGCAGTGGTCCAGTTGGAACTCGCCGTGCCATCGATCGTGGACGGTGTAGCGGAAATCCATGAACTGCGGCGGGGCGCCGATGTCGAGCTGTAGACCCTTGAAAATGGTCACCACGTCGACGCCCTCGTATTTCAGCGCCTGCTGCATGCGCCGGGTGTAGATCGGGCTGGCGCCCGCCCACTCCTCGATGGCGATCTGCACCATCGCGTCGCGGCCGAACGAGCTGATACACCAGGCCATCCCGGAACGGTCGATCAGCTGGCCTATCAACAGCAGCTCAGGGACCAACACGGCCAGCTGCTCACGGGACAATTGCGCATAGCGTGAAGGGCTGTTCACAGCACAAAAATAGACTTGACTATGTTATAAAGTCAACAATGTCCATCGTTGCAGGCCAGACGCCCGGACGCTCCGCGAGCCCCACCCGGCGCACCAGCGCGCCCCGCAAGCGCGGCGACGCCACCCGCGCGAGGATCATCGACGAGACGGTCCGCTGCATCGTCGAGGAAGGATTCGCCGCCGCCACCGCCAAACACGTGGCCGAGCGCGCGGGGGTGACGTGGGGCGTCATCCAGTACCACTTCGGCGACCGCAACGGGCTGCTGATGGCCGTCGTCGACGACGGCGTGGACCGACTGATCGAGAGCCTGTCGTCGGCCGATGTCAGCGAATTGCCGCTGCGCGAGCGCATCGAGGTCGTCATCGACACCGCGTGGAGTTGCTACAGCAGTCCGACGTCGATGGCGGCTTTCGAAATCCTGCGGGCCACCCGCGGCGGCCTGGGCCAATCGTCGCGGCGCCACCTCGTCGAAATGAACTCCGCGATCGGCCAGCTGGGCCGGCTGATCACCAGCGATCCGGCCAATGCCGGTGTCGCCGAGGTTATTTGGGCCACACTGCGCGGTGTGATATTGGCCCAGATGGTCACCGGTAGCGCCATCGATTGGACCCTGGAACGACGGGCCCTGATCGACATGGTCACGCGTGTGCTGCAATGACGGGATGACCCTCGACGATCTCGCCGATATCGAAGCCATCAAGCAAGTCAAATACCGCTATCTGCGTGCCCTGGACACCAAGCACTGGGACGAGTTCACCGACACCCTGGCCGAGGACATCAAGGCCGACTACGGGCCGTCGATCGGCAACGAGCTGCACTTCACCAACCGCGCCGACCTGGTTGAGTACATGCGGACCTCGCTGCCCGCCAACGTCCTCACCGAACACCGGGTGACCCATCCCGAGATCAACGTGAGCGGCGACACCGCAACGGGCAGTTGGTATCTGCAGGACAAGGTCATCGTCGCCGATTTGGACTTCCTGCTGATCGGTGCGGCCTTCTACCGCGACACCTACCGGCGTACCGAGAACGGCTGGAAGATCAGCGGAACCGGCTACGACCGGACCTACGACGCCACAATGTCGTTGAAGGGCATGGACTTTAACGTCAAGCCCGGCCGTGCTGTCGCGGGCGCCGACTGAGCTACTTGGTGATCGCGATGACCGCGCCGGGCTGCAGCCATTTCATGATCGACACCAGCTGAGCGTCGTCGACCGCCACGCAGCCCTCGGTGGGCTTGCCGTCGGTGGTGTGGAAGAAGAACGCCGCACCCCCGCCGGGCACCTTGTTCTTGTTGACGCCCATCACGACGGCGTGCTTGTACTGCGGGATCTGCAGGTTCTCGCTCTCGGCCGTGTTGAACGGGCACTGCGCCTTCGCGCACACCTGCATGGTGTTGAAGGTGGCTGGGCTATGGTCGTCGCCGCTCCACCAATTGTTCGGTCCCACTTGGGTATACGGCAGGGCCGTGCCCGGGTTCGGCGCGGTGCCGAAGGCGGAGTCGAGGGAGTAGACGCCGGTCGGAGTCGCCGGAACCCCGCTCTTGGCCTGCGGGGCCATGCCCGCCGAGCCGACGTGGGTCGGGACGCCGGTGCGCAGCGCCTGCCAGCCGGCGGCGGTGCGCTGGTAGACGTCGATAGTCGCGTTCGACCCGCCGGTGCTGACGACCGAAACCACCTGCGTGGCATTGCCAACCTGGCTGGCGAACCACGGGGTGCCGGCCAGGGGGTTGCCCGTCGACGTCGGGGCGGCGCTGCTTGCCGGGGCGAGCACAAGCATCGCGAACAGTGCGCACGCCGCGGTGCGCAGCAGAGCTAGCAGTCGGCGCATACCGTCAATCGTCAAGCAGCGCCTCACTCAAGGTCAAGTAAAGCTTTAGGGCCAGTTAGGTCACTGGCCCGTGATCAACGAAAACTACAGCACAGCAGCGGTTTCGGCAGACCGGGCAAATTCGGTGTGACGCGGCTCCGCCAACCGGAGTCATACTGGCGTCATGGCTGTCTTTGTCCGCAGGCTCTTCGGCATCGGCAAGCTCCCCGACGACCTGCACGCTCAGGTCGAGGCGGAAGGCCTCATCCACCTCGCCGACTACGTCTCCGTGACCCGGCGCTTCAGCGGCGTCATCCCCGGCGTGCGGGCACCGCACAGCGTCGCCAGCTACACGGGTTCGCTGGTGTTCACCGCACAGCGGGTGCTGGCCACGCTGTCCATGCTGCCCAAGCTCGCCGGCCCCACCGTCGACGTGCGCTGGGACGCGGCGCAGACCGGGGCGGCGAAGGCCACCATCTCGTCGACGGGCTTGCGGGTCGACCTCGACGTCGCCGAGGTCGACCCGAAGTTCTCCGGCGAGCTCTCGCTGCACTACAAGACCGACATCGCAGCCGACGTGCTCGACCGGCTGCCGCGGCAATCGCTGGCCTTCGACGTGCCACCGGAATACGTCTACCGGGCCGTCGGTGTCACCTACAGTCCGTGATCGTCATCCGCGGCCACGGGACCGTGCCATTGGTGTATTCACGCAATAATGTCAATCTCGCCTGGTGGTAACCCGCTGCACTATCTCGTGGTATGGATATCGGCCACGTCGTTTCTACGATGGCGCTATGACCGACTACGCGTTCAGCGCGCGGGATCGCCAGGCCATCTACCGGGTGATCGCCGAGCGGCGCGACATGCGCCGTTTCGTGCCCGACAGCTCAGTGCCCGAGGACGTGCTGGCCCGGCTGTTGCAGGCCGCGCACCACGCGCCCAGCGTCGGCCTGATGCAGCCCTGGCGCTTCATCCGCGTCACCGATGACGCGCTGCGCAAGCGCATCCACGCGCTGGTCGCCGAGGAGCGCCCGCGCACCGCGGAAGCCCTGGGGCCGCGGGGCGAGGAATTCCTGAAGCTGAAGGTGGAGGGCATTCTCGACTGCGCCGAACTCTTGGTGGTGGCGCTGTCCGACAAACGCGACGCGCACATCTTCGGCCGGCGCACGCTGCCGCACATGGACCTCGCGTCGGTGTCGTGTGCGATCCAGAACCTGTGGCTGGCGGCCCGGGCAGAGGGCGTCGGGGTGGGCTGGGTGTCGCTGTTCGACCCGCAGCCGTTGGCGGCCCTGCTGGCGATGCCCGCCGACGCAGAACCCGTGGCCATCCTGTGCGTGGGACCGGTCCCCGACTTCCCGGACCGGCCGGCCCTCGAACTGGACGGCTGGACGTACGCCCGGCCGCTGTCGGAGTTCGTCGCTGAAAACCGCTGGGGTCAACCGCCCGGGGAATCGGCGCCCGGCCAGCCCGCACCGGGGGCCGGGGCTGCGACGGCCAGCACGGTGCCATCCCACTCGGTGTGATCCAACAACCGCTGCGGGCCGGGCCAGTGCGCGGCCACCACGAACAGAGTGGAGCGGTCGTCGCCGCCGAGCATGCAGGCGAACGCGCCGCGATCGAGCTGGACCCGGTCCAGCACCTCCCCGCCCTGGCACACGCGCACGCAACAGGCGTCGCCGACGTCGGCGTACCAGGTGGCGCCGTCGCGGTCCAGGCAGATGCCGTCGGGTGAGTGCCCTCCCACATCTGCCCACACCCGGCGATTCGACAGCGATCCGTCCGCGCCGATGTCGAACGCGGTTAGCCGGTGCCGGTACGACTCGGCCACGATGAGCGTGGAGTTGTCGGCGGTGACGGCCATCCCATTGGGAAAGGCCAGGTCGTCGGCGACGATGCGGACGCCGCCGTTGTTCACCAGGGCCACGAACCCGGGCGCGGGATCACCGGCGGGCGGGCCCGCGGCGAAATCGAAGTTGACGTTGTTGACGTAGGCGTTGCCGCGGCCGTCGATCACGATGTCGTTGGGGCCATACGGTGACAGCGCCGACAGGTCGGCGTAGCGCGACAGCGTCCCGTCCGCCGAGAGCCGAAGCAACGCCTTGTGCGAGCTCGACGTCAGCACCAGCCCTTCCTCGGCGGGTGAGCCCGGCAGGAAGTCGAAACACATTGGCAATGACTGGTGTTCGACCACGATCCGGTACTTGCCGAACGCGTCGATCGCGCGGATCAGCCCGGCCGTCCAGTCAGCCACCCAGAGCTGTCCAGCCCGCCAGCGCGGTGATTCCAGCATGCCCAGGCCTGTCAGCACCGTGTCCACTCCGGTTCCCTTCAACGAGAGCTAAATTCCATCCACGTTGTCTGACTTGTCAGCACACTCAGACTCACCGCAGGTGACTGCGGTATCGTCGCCGGTCGCAAGGCAAGGTGAAGAGGTGAAGGAATTGACGGGCGACAACGTACTGATCGTGCACTGGCACGACCTGGGACGCTACCTCGGTGCCTACGGTCACCCAGACGTGTCCAGCCCGCGACTTGATCGGCTTGCCGCCGAAAGCTTCCTGTTCACCAGGGCCCATGCCACCGCACCGCTGTGTTCGCCGTCGCGCGGTTCGTTTTTCACCGGCCGCTACCCGCAGAGCAACGGCCTGGTCGGGCTGGCCCACCACGGTTGGGAGTACCGCAGCGGGGTACAGACGCTGCCCCAGATTTTATCCGACTCTGGTTGGTATTCAGTACTTTTCGGTATGCAGCACGAGACCTCTTACCCGAAGCGGCTGGGCTTCGACGAATTCGACGTGTCGAACTCCTACTGCGAGTACGTGGTGGAGAAGGCAGCTGACTGGCTGCGCGACGACGCTCCGCAACGCCGCGGACAGCCATTCCTGTTGACGGCCGGGTTCTTCGAGACCCACCGGCCCTACCCGCGCGATCGCTACGAGCCGGCCGATAGCGCGATCGTCGACCCGCCCGACTACCTGCCCGATACCCCCGAGGTGCGCGGCGACCTCGCCGACTTCTACGGGGCCATCAGCACCGCCGACGCCGCGGTTGGCCGGCTGCTGGACACGCTGGCCGAGACCGGCCTGGACGAGCGGACCTGGGTGGTGTTCTTCACCGATCACGGCCCGGCCCTCCCCCGCGCGAAATCCACACTCTACGACGCTGGAACGGGCATCGCGCTGTTGATCCGCCCGCCCACCAGCCGGGCCGCCGCGCCCGTGGTCTACGACGAGTTGTTCAGCGGCGTCGACCTGGTCCCGACGTTGCTGGAGCTGCTGGGCCTCGACGTGCCGGCCGACATCGAAGGCGTGTCACATGCGCACGCCCTGCTCGCGCCACAGACGCCGGCCGATCCGGTGCGCGATCAGGTCTACACCATGAAGACCTACCACGACTCGTTCGATCCGATAAGGGCAATCCGCACGAAGGAATACAGCTACATCGAGAACTACGTGCCCAGGCCGCTGCTCGATCTGCCCTGGGATATCCAGGAGAGCCCGTCGGGGCTGGCGGTCGCGCCATTCGTCACGTCACCGCGTCCCGAACGCGAACTCTACGATCTGCGCACCGATCCCACCGAGACACGCAACCTGCTCGCCGACGGCGATCCCGGCATGGATGCGATCGCGGCCGATCTGGCTGTCCGACTGCATGATTGGCGGCAGCGGACCGGCGACGTCATCCCCTCCGACTTTGCCGGGACCCGCATCGCGATGCGCTACACCGAAACGTATCTGCAGATCCATCGGACCACGCCGACCAGCAGGTCGGCGATCGCCGTCGACCGCGGCGTCGAGGAATAGCCGAATCGACTACTGAGCCGAGCGACCGGCCGCACCGACCTCGGCCACCATGAACACCCGCCGGAACGGGAAGATCGTGGTGCCGTCGGCCCGAGGCGGGTAGGCATCGTCCAGCAGCGGGATCAGCTCCTGACGGAACTCCTCCCATCCCGCGTCGTCGAGACGCTCGCGCACCGGAACCAGCGCGGTGCCGGTGATCCAGCCCAGCACCGGGTGTTCGCCGGTCAGCAGGTGCAGGTACGTCGTTTCCCAGGCGTCGACCCGGCAGCCGGCATCCATCAGCATGTTGGCGTAGTACGTTGGCGGCTGGACCACAGCGCCTACTCGAAATGGTATGTCTTTCAACGCTTTTGCGTAGTGCTCGCGACGCGCCACCGCGCGCACCGCGGCATGTGACGGCGTCTCGAAGTTGCCGGGGATCTGCACGGCGATCCACGCTCCCGGAGCCAGCTGGCCGGCCCACTGCTGCAGCAGATCGGCGTGTTCGGGCACCCAATGCAAGGCCGCATTGCTGACGACCACGTCGGTGTCTGGCTTCGGTGCCCAGTCCCGCACGTCACCGACGCTGGCATCGATGCCGCGTTCGCGCGCCGCGGCGACCATCTCCGGCGAGGTGTCCAGAGCTTCGATGACCGCGCCGGGCCAGCGCTTCTCCAGATACTTCGTCAGGTTGCCGGGCCCACACCCCAGGTCAGCCACCCGACGCGCGCGCTCGACCCCGACCCGCGAGAGCAGGTCGTAGAACGGGCGGCTGCGATGGTCCGCAAACGCCAAGTAGACGTCGGGATCCCACATATCGTCCTCCTGATCAGCACCGTCGGCAATCGGCGGATAGACAATCCGTATTACCGCATGGTGCCAATCGGCGCCCCAGAGGCCCCGGAATTTGCTCAGGCGTCCTGGTCGACGAGGGATCTCGGGTCGGGCGCCCGGTGCGCCCCCGCCGACGGAGTGGGCCAGTCGAGGCCCGCCAGCACACCGTCGGCTGCCTCCACGTGTCCGTCAAGTCGTCGGGTGGACAACAGATCCAGCGCGATCAGTGCCGGCAGCTGATTGCCGCGTTGGGCGACCAGGCCGGGCAACGGTGTCCCCGGATCGGCAGGCGTCTCGGTGAGAAACGCGCAGGCGGCCGCGATCGTGTTGAGACCGCCCGTGCCACCGCAGGCGATCTCCAGCGCCGTGCACGTCTCGCGCGCCGGATACGACCGGATCGCCTCCAACGTCTCGGGCAACGCGTTGTTCACGTTAATTTGGTACGCCACAACGTAATCTGAGGCGCCCCGCTGCAATGCGGACCAGGTCTCGCGGATGTTCGGCGTGACCAGCCGCGGCACGTCGTCGGCACCGACCGTGTTGGCCTCCCAACCGATCTCACGAAGATGGTCGGCGAGCCGACGGGCCGCCACTTCGGCGGTCTCCTGCAACGGGATCCGCGACGAGCGGGCCTGCAGCGCCGCCAGGTTGTCGGCGGCCGATATTGTGATCCCGATCCAGGTCTCCCGCCGCGAAGCATCGGATGCGTTGTCGCGGCTGGTGATTCGGATTTTATCGGCACGGATACCGTAGCGGTCCAGGTACCGGGCGATCAGCGGCAGCGGCAGCACCTCGTTGTCGTCGACCGGCGGCCCGATGCGCAGCAGCGCGGTTGTGGTGGCGGGCCTGGCGGGTGGGATCGGCTTACCGCGCCGACCCGCCATCGCCAGCCGGCGGCCCGCGATGGTCGTGAAGTGCAGTCCATGCCACCACCCGAACAGCACGACCACGACGACGGCGGCGATGCCGAGCACCCAGTAGTCGCGGGTCGAATTCCAGGGGTACGCCATCGCCGCGGGCACTACAGCCAGCGCCGCCAACGTAATTCGGCCGCTGCCTGGGAGCGGGATCGAGCGCAACTGGCTCATGAAGAGGGTTCCTTTCTGCGGGCAATCGCCACGACTGCGGCGACCACCGCGACAACCAACGCCAGAGCGGCGGCGCCGACGAAGGCGACGGTGCGCGGTGTGGTGTCCTTGGGCGCCGGGGCCGGCGGAACGGCGACCGGCTTTGCCGACGGCATAGCGGGCTGGTTGCCCGCGGGCAGTTGCCACGTCAGCGCGGCGACCGGGTCCACGCTGCCGGCGCCGACGACATCCGACGGTGCCCGCGAGCCGTTGTGCGCGGTCGCGGTGATGCGACGCAGCACGTCCGCCGCGCTGAGCGCCGGATACTTGCTGCGCACCAGCGCAGCGACTCCCGCCACATAGCCGGCCGCATAGCTGGTGCCGCTGAGCGCCGCCAGCTGCTGGTGGTCGTCGGGCAGGCCGTTGGCCAGGCCACCGCCGTCGCGATTGCTCACGGACACAATGTTTTCGCCGGGCGCCGCAACGCCCACCCACGGGCCGGACATAGTGAATTTCGACGGCTGGCCGTCCGGGGTCAACGCCGCCGCCGACAGCACATAGGGCTGCCACAACGAGGGGACGGAGACCGACGTGACGCCGGCCCAGTTGCGTGGGTCGCCCGGACGGCTGAGGTCGGTCAGCGGGTTGGCCTCGCACGAGGTTCCGCCGCCGCCCGATTCGGTGGCCCCGGTGTTGCCGGCGGCCGCCACGATCACCGCGTCCTTGTCGACGGCCGCGTAGCGAATCGCCGCGCCGAGCGCCGCCTGGTCGATGGGCCGATCGGCGGGCACGCACGTCACCGTCGAGATATCGATCACCCTGGCGCCGAGGTCGGCGGCATGCACGATCGCGCGGCCCAGCGCCGTGACCTCCAGCGACGCGCGGGCGAGCAGCGGATCGCCGCCGGTGGTGCGGGGCGAGAACTTCGCCGACGTCGTCCGGATCGAGAGCACGCGTGCCGCGGGTGCGACGCCCGAGAAGCCGTCGTCGGCGGGCTGGCCGGCAACGAGGCCGGCAACCAGCGTTCCGTGGCCGTCACAGTCGGTCAGGCCGTCGGTCGTCTCCACGAAATCGCCGCCGGGGTCGACGTTGGGCAGGCGTGAACTAGGACGCACACCGGTGTCGATGACCGCCACGATTTGGCCGTCACCACGGGAAAACTGCCATGCCGCAGGAAGATTCAGCGTCGCCTGGCTGGGCGTGACGGCGCCTGGATCGCTGCCCGCGATGACGCCCGACGCGCTGCACGGGCCGCGCTGCTCCATCGGCTGCACCGGTCCCGGCGTGCCGCTCGGCGGTGGCACCCCGGGGTCGACCGCGGGCTGGCTGATCGCCAGCGCCGACGGGCAGGCCCACACCGTGACGGTCACCGTCGCGGCGAGACAGGCCAAGCCAGCCCGAATCATCGATTCAGTACCCAGCCGAACAGGCCGACCAGGAAGGCGATGACGGGGATCAGCGAGGCATCCAGGCCGGAGGCCACAAAACCCAGCAGCCGTCGCGCCGGTAGCGAATAGCTTTCCGGGGACGCGATGACCGGGTTCAGCGCCACCACGACCCAGAGGACCGCCAGCACACCGAGCACCAGCGCCGCCCCCAGGGCTGCGCCGTAACGTCCCGTCGCGGTGTAGATCACCAGCAGGACGCCGGCGGCCAGGAACGGCTGGGCAAGCAACCACGCCTTGCAGCCGGCCGAATCCCACACCCGGGCCCGCAGGACGGACGTGGCCGCGGTCGCCGCCACCACGTACCAGCCTGCGGCGCTGAGGGTTTCGGGACGCAGCGCGATCGCCACGGATCCCAGCACGCTGAGCAGCACTGCGCCGGCGATGAAACCGCTCTGATGGGCATCGCTGATGCGAACCCGCCGCGGGAAGTCCTCGAGCACCCGCAACGACGGCGCTGACGGGCTGGGATCACCGGGTGCCGGGATGACCGGCAGCGGAAAGCGCGCCCACACCGCGGACAGCTGGGCCGCCTCGATGGCGACCAGCACCGCCGCAACGATGAGGCCGCCACCGATGGTGAGTATGGGTAATTGCCAGAGCAATTCGGCTCCCGCCGCCAGCAGCACGCCCGTGCCGACCACCGCCGCGGCGGTGAACAGACCCACGATGCGCTCACGCTCGGGACTCGGCACCAGCAGCGCGACCAGCGACCACGCGGCGACACCCGCGGCGGCCAGCATCAGCTGCGCCGGCCCGAATGTCCCGGGCACTGCCAACGCCAGGGCGGCGGCGATGGGCACCAACGCGGCGATCGACAGCGCCGTCCCGGCGCGCTCGGCGCGCGCCGTGATCAGCAGGCCGGCCACCGCGGTGACAGCGGCGATCACGCCGACGGCGACCACGCCGGACAGTCCGCCGGTCGCCACCCGGTAGGTGACACCCAGACCAGTTGCCGCGAAGACGACGGCGATAGCCGCGACGAGCGCTCCGCGCTGGATATGCGCTGTGCCCCAAGGCTTTACCCGTGAGGTCGAGAAGATCATCGCGGCGTCGGCGATGTCCTCGACGATGCCGGGTGCGGCCGGACCGACGGGCACCGGCTGCAACGCCAACAGGTCACCGTCGACGACTCCGACGGTGTCCAGGCTGGTGTCCAGGCTGAACGGCGCCCCGCCGATGGGAGCCAGGCTCAGGTGCGAAACCGTGCCGCCAGCTGCGCCGTTGAGGGCACCACCGTCGCCGTTCTGCGCCGCTGGGACCACCAATCGCTGGACCGCGGGCAGGATTTCGCGCAGCGGCAACTCCGCGGGCAGGGCCATCTCCGTCAGGCGGCTGTCCGCGAGGATGGCAACGCGGACGATCGGCATGACGGTACCGGCGGTCACCGGACCCCCGAATTTGGCTGGGGCCATTGCTGGGACATCGTGCTCTCTCTCTATCTGGGTGCGATTACGCGTTTTGGGTGGAGAAATCTCGGGAAAGCCGGTGGCTGGGGAACCAGTGGCCGTTCGGCAAGCTAGCGGTCAGCTGTTCGATCGCGATGGCGATCCCGTAGGGGGTGCCCGGACTGAACGTCGAGACCCACTCGCCGTCGAACGCGCGGGACGGGCTGACCAGTACCCGGCCCGCGGTGGTGTCCACGATGCTCACCCCAACCTCGGTGGTGGCGTGCTGAGCATCACGGCGAGAGCCGGCGACGATCTCGACATAGCTGCGTGGGCCATTGAACACGGCCTCCACCACTGGCCGTGCCGACTTCGGGATACCCAGGTAGTCAACGACTTCCGCTAGCGTATCGCCGGAGCGCAGCCGTTCATCGGCGCGGGCTCCGACACGGGCCGGCATGCTGAACTCGTGGAACCGTGCCGGCGCCCGATGCGCCAGCCCTACACCCAACACCGGGACCAACGCCAGTGCATCGTCGATATCCATCGCGGTGAACGTGATCAGCTGCGCACTGCGCAGCGCCACGATCGTCTTCGAGGTCTTACCGGTGGTCCCGGCGCGCTGCGCGACAACCCCGCGCAGCAGCTCGCCGGTACCGGTGGCCGCGGCAGACCCCACGTAACGCAAATCCAGCCACCGGTCCGGATGGCAAACCACCCGGATCCAGTCGGCCACCGCTGGGTTGACGACACCATCCGCCGACACCAGACCCATCCTGGTCAGCTCGTCCTGCTGACATTGCAAGAACGCGTTTCGTTGCGTGGCATCACAGTACGGCGTGGTGATCGCCAGCACCCACGGAAAGGTCCCCGCTCCAATGGTTTCGGCGATGAACCACGCCTGCTCGACTGTCAGCTCGACGGCGTTGGGTTCGGCACTCATCTAGGTAGGAACTATCCCCACTTAGCAGCTTCGGCGGTGTCTCGCGCGTACATCGCCATGGTGTTGGATTCGTGGGTGGCGGCCATCGACTGGTAGGCCCGCACCAGCGATTCCATTGCGTGGTTCCACTGCGCCTGCCAAACCTGGTAGGTCATCCCGGTGTCACCCTGCCACGCGTTCTGTAGCGCGGCCTGCTCGGTGGCGATATCGGCGCCGAGCCCCTGCAGCGTGCCGGAGAAACCCGACATATCCGCGGAGTGGCCGAGCATGGCCGGGTAGTTGTACATAATCTGTGACATCACAAGCCCTTTCGTGTGTTATCGGCCGGATCAGAATCCGGTGTAGCTCGACGCTGCGGCGGTGTCTGCGGCCACGTAGGTTCCCGCGGCGTCGCCGAGGTTGGCCTGCGCGATGTCCAGCAGGGTGTTCACCCTTGTGGCGGCTTCGACGAAGCGGGCGTGCGCGGCCTGAAATGCTGCCGAGGACTCCCCCTGGTGAAATGCCTGCGCGGACAACGCTTCCTGCTCGGCCTGGCTGATGGTGCTGCGCATCAGCGCCGCCTTGGCGCTGAACGCCGACTGCGAGGCCACCAACTGCGGAATATGAGCATCCAGAAGACTCATAGTGATTCCTTTCTATTCCGTCTCTTCGAATTTCGGTCTGCAAAAGCCATCCTGAAAGCCTCGTTGCTAACTGTCTCGACCCCCCCTTGCTGATTCCTCGGGCTCATTCGGGCCCTCAGTGTCCTGATCCCAGGTGCCTGGCACCATCGGCATGCGCGGGCTGTCCCCGAACTCGTCGCCGGCCAACTTGGTCAACCCCGCCGCCCCCAGATCCGCGTCCCTGGCCGCCGTCCCGGCGAATCCCAGCTGCCCGGCACCGCTGGCGGAGGCCGTCGCGAAGGCCAGTCGCTCAGCGCCATTGGCCGGACCGCCCCAATCGGGGTCGACGTCGACGTTCATATCCAGGAACTCGTCGCCGTGGTCATGCATCGCCGAGCGCCGGCGCCGCCGGGCTCCAATCGCCCGGGCGGGCACCGCCGCCGCGGCCGCGGGGATGGTCGCCGACGGCGCCTTCATCCCGCCGCGGCCACCTACCGTCGGCGAGAAACCCGTTTCCGGATCATTGCCGAGGGCCACCGCGTAGGGAAAGACCCAGGGCGCCGGAGCTGGAGCCGGCACGGCAGCCGCACCGGCACCCGCCGCTGCCGTCGACGCCGGAGCGCCGGCGGGGCTGGCCGTTGTGGGGGCCATGGCCGCCACCGGTAGCGGCGCTTGAGCCTCGGGCGCGAGAGCTGGTGCCGCCTCTGGGAAGTCGTCGAGCGGTGGAAGGTCGAACATCTGCAAAAAGACAGTGATCCCGATGGCGAAAGCAAGCGGTATCAGTAATGGCGCGCTGAGAACCAGGCCCCAGGTCGTAAAACCGACCGGAATGAAAAACGCCTCGTAGGCGATGAAGAACAGTAGCGGGAAGTTGGCGACCAGCCACGGCCCCAAGCTCGACGCCAATTGCTGAATCATCTTTTGCAGGTCTTGCACGATGTCCTGCAGGAACTGCGCGATCTGCTGGAGGAGGTTCTCCAGCCAGTTGCCGGAGTCCGAAGCGGCCTGCGGCGCGAAGGACAGGTTGTTGGCCTGCACGCCAGCGGGATTCACGATGTTGGGCGCGGCGGACGTTCTGGGTGCCGAGGCCAGCGCCGTACCCGAGACCGCCTGGTAGGTACCCATCGCGGTAGCCGCCTGGGCCCACATCCGTGCGTAGTCGGCCTCGTTCAGCGCGATCGGAATCGTGTTTATTCCAAAGAAGTTCGTCCCCACCAGCACGCCGTGGACGACGTGGTTGGCCGCCAGCTCCGGCAGCGTCGGCATGATCGCCAACGCGCTGGTGTACGCCGCCGCCGCGACCTCATGCTGCGCGGCCGCACCCGCACTGTCGACACTGGCCTGCTGCAGCCACGCCAGATACGGCAGGTGCGCGGCCACATACTGTTCGGCGCTCGGCCCGTCCCACGCTCCGGCCTGCACCGCACCCAACAGCCCACTGAGTTCGGCTGCGGTAGAAGCGTATTCGGCGCTGAGCGACATCCACGCCCCGGCGGCCGCCAACAGCGACCCCGGTCCCGGGCCAGCGCTCAGCAACGCCGAGTGCACTTCCGGCGGAGAAGCCATCCAGACGGGCGCGGTCATTGTCAGCGGCCCACCGCTCCATACGTCGCGGCCGCCGCGGCATCGCCCATGAGATAGCTGGCTCCCGCCTGGCCAACGCCGACACCGGCCCGGCCCAGCTGTTCGACACCCTGCGCGGCGACGGCAGCGTGCTCCTGCCCCTGGGCGCTGAAGCCCAGGGCGGTCTGCAGCGACACCGGATCGACAGCAGGCGGCACCACCGCGGTAATCGCCGGGGCCGCCGCCGCGTGCGCGGCCGCCAGCCGCGCCGTCAGCGCCTCCACCGCCGCACTGGTCGCCGCCAGGCCTTCGGGCACTACTCGCAACGTCATAGCTGCTCCTTTCGCTGCATCTCACTCACCATCAGCGGGCGAAACCCTCGTCGGCTCCCCCAATTACCGACTCGCCAACCAAGGGGTTGACCAGCTGTACATACGTCGGGCTATCGCTGTCGCCCAACAGAATCGCGCGTCCGGCGGGCAACCGGCCGAATCGCTGTCCGCGGATCTTGCCGCTGTCTTGCGGGTTGCCCGCCAGCATCAGCGTCGTCGCCTGCAGGTCGTTGAATCGGCGCAGGAGCGGGCTGGTCATCAGTGCGTGGCCCGACCCGGTGGCGCGTGCCGTGACGATCACCCGCAACCCCAGATCCGCCGCCTGCGACAGTTGCGGGATCAGGCTGCTCCACGGCCGCTGCCCGATGTACGGGCCGCTCATCGCCGGGGAATCCGGGATCTGGTCGACATCATCGATGATCAGGTAATGGGTGTGGCCGCTATAGGTCCATCGGGCCAATTCGGCCGCGGACAGGCCCGCCGGTGGCCGCCGCGATTCGATGATGTTGGACAGTCCGAGCATCGCCGGGATGATGCGGTCGATGTTGGCGGTGTATTCGTTGTCCGGGAACAGCGGCTCCTCGACGAGATGCAGCCGCCGATCCAGCACGGTGAAGGCCACCTGATCCGCGCTCGAGTGCTCGCGCACGGTGCGGATGATGTGGCGCAACAGTGTGGTCTTGCCAGACTTGCTGTCGCCGAACACCATCAGCAACGGATTCTCGGTGAAGTCGAGAATGACCGGCGCCAGGTCCTCTTCGCGCTGACCGATGACCACCTGCTCCGGGCCCCGATACAGCGACCCGAGCGCATCGGGCGCGAGGTTGGTCGGCAGCAGTCGGACCCGCGGCGCGGTCACCCCGGGGTAGCGCTCGTTGATCGCGGCCACTGGGTTTGTTTCCGCGTCCAGCGCGGGGTCCGCGAACAGGAAATGCTCGGCTGCCATGGTCAACCCGCGGCCGGGCTGGTCGTGTGGCACAGCCTCGGCGGGACGTCGCAGCGCGCCGGCCACCCGCACGTTGCTGTCGCGCGCGTCGTGCAGCTTGAGTTCGAGGCGCAGTCCGAGGCCGTCCCGCATCGCCAGCGGCACCTCCAACCAGCTCGGCGTGGTGATGATTACGTGGATCCCGTACGCTAGTCCGACGTTGACGAGTTCAGTCACCTTGGCCAGCAACGGGTTACGGGTGTTGAACTGATCGGTGTTGTCGCGGCCGAACGCGTACAGGTTGTCGATGACTAAGAACACCTCGCCGAAGCCGTCATCGGGCGCCGACCCATGCTTGTCACGGAACAACTCGCGCTGCTGCCGGGACAGCAGCAGCTGCTCCAGCTCACCGAAGGTGCGGCGGATGCGTTCGGGCTCCAGCGCCGACGCGACGCTGCCGACGTGCGCTAGGTCCTCCAGCGCGCGCAGCTGACCGCCGCCGTAGTCCAGGCAGTAGAACGTGACGTCGCGCGGCGAGTGCAGGCTAGCCGCCGACAAGATAAATGTCTGCAGCGCAGACGATTTGCCGGACTTGGACCCCCCGTGGATCACTACGTTGCCGGACGCCGACGTGGCATCAAATACGAGTGGGTCGCGCCGCATCTCGAACGGCTTGTCGATCTCACCGAGCGGCCAGCGCCACTGCCGTTGCGGCAACTCGGCGCGCGCGAGCACCTCGGTCAGCGGGATCGGTTCGTCCAGCGGCGGCAGCCACAGCTGAGGCGCCCGCGGCCCGTAACGCGCGAGTTGTTCGCCGATGGTCGCGATCAGCTTGCGCGGGGGCCCGACCACTTCCTCTTCCTCGGCGCCGGAAATCACGGTGCCCTGGTCCGGCTCAACGCGTCCGGCCGGAAACAGCTTCGGCTCCGGGGCCGATTGCACGACAAGGGCTTTGGCCGTCCGCGGCGGGTCGTAAATGCCGTCGACGTAGGTACTGCGGAATTTGATCGGAGCCGCGCCGGGGGCGGGCACCAGGAATCCCACGCCCTTGTGCTCCTTGCCGGATTCGACGTGATAGGCATCCTCCACGCCGATGATCTGACGGGAAACACTGGGGCTGGCCACCTTCAACCCGATGCGGTACGAGGTGTTCTTGTCGATGTCCTTGATCTTGCCCACGTCCAGCGTCTGGGACGCGAACAGGATGTGGATGCGGAACGAGCGGCCCTTGCGCGCCACGTAGTCGAAAAGCTCCGCATACTCCGGGTAGTCGGCGAGCATCAGGGTGAACTCGTCGGCGACCACGAACAGGGTGGGGATCGGCGGCAGGTCGTGCCCGGCGGCGATCGCGTTTTCGTATTCCACCACCGAGTTGAACGCGCTGCCCTGTACCCGGCGGCCGGCCTCGCGCAGCAGGGTCTCACGACGGGCCACCTCACCGCGCAGGGTGTCGGCGAACCGGTCGGCCAGCGACTTCTTCTCGGCCATGTTCGAGATCACCGCGACGACCTGGGGGAAGTCGCGGAAGCTGTCGGCCCCGGCCTCACCCTTGAAGTCGGCGTAGATGACGATCAGCCGGTCGGCCGGATGAGTCGTCAACAGCGCCAACAGAATCGACATCAGGGTCTGCGACTTGCCCGAACCGGTCATACCGATCATCAGGCCGTGCGGACCCATGCCGCCTTCTGCTTCGTCCTTGAGGTCGAAGAACAGTGGCTCGCCGGTCGTGGTGACGCCGATCGGCACCCGCAACTCGTCGTCACGGTGGCGTGGAGCCCACAGGGTCGGCACGTCGAGCTGCGACGCATCCGGAATCCCCACCAGCGCGTTGAAGCTGGCGCCCCGGGTAGCCGCCGAGCGCAGCCCCGTATGGGTCGGATTGGAGTCCCAGCGAGACAGCTGCCGGGCCAGATGGGCGGCATCGTCAACGCCGAATTGATCCGCGTCGCCGATGTAGTGCCGCCAGCCGCCAGTCTGCCAGCGCTCGATGGCGCCGTCCGCGACGCGCAGGATCGGCTTCTCCGGATCCGAATACTGTTCGCGGTTCGGCTCCGTCGCCGACCGGTACACGACGGTGACGCCGGACCGGCCTGCCGCCAGCGCCGAAGCATTGAGGTCGAAGTCGGGGTCATCGACGACGATGAGCAAGTGCCGCAGCGCATCCGCGAGCTCACCGGTGAACGCCGGCCGATCGGCCAGCGCCGGGCCCAGCAGCGAGATCAGCTCGTCGGGATTGGTCGACAGATAACGGGCCGGACCGACGCCGTCGATCTCGCCGGGAATGTCCACGTGTGGCAGCCATTTCAGCCAGGCCCAATCGCGGCCCTCCAGGTCGCGGGTGGCCAGCGCCACCCCGAGCACCGTCGGGTCGTGCCAGGTGACCGCCTGAGCGATCCAGGCGCGCAACGCCGCCCGTACCTCTTCGGCCTCGCCCACGACGGTGATGCGGGAGACCTTGGTCAGATCGATCCCGGTCGGCACGTCGGCGACAGTCCGCTGGGTGTCAAGCAGGCTGCGTAATGCACTGTGCGACACCGGTTCCAGGTCGATCTCGTCGGCGGTGTCTTTGACCCGCAGCGCGGTGTCCAGCGGCACGTCGTCGCGGCCGGCCCGCACCACCAGGAAGTCGGGGTCGTGCGGGTCGCGCTCCCACTGACGCCGCGAGCCCGGGATAGCAGCCAGCGCAACCGGTTCCGGATGTGACCAGTGAGCGGAGGCACGCTGCTGGGCCGCCTGGGTCCGGATGTTGTCCCGCACCACCGACAGGTAACGCAGGTAATCGGCGCGTTCGGCGTCCACCTCTTCGGTGCGCATCTTGTTGTCGTTCCCGCGGTACAGCGCCGTGGCCGCCAAAAGCAGCACGAACGGGAAGAACAGGGTCTGCGGGGAAATCACCCGCATCCCGGTGGCAACCAACGCGACGATCATGCCGACGATCAAGATGACGATCACAAAGGGCATTGCGCGCCGCAGGAAGGACGGCGGAATCACCCGGGGCAGCTCGGGCGGCGGCTCGATGTGGATGGTGCCCTTGCGAGTGGTTGGCGGCGCCAGCCGTCGGCGGGCTTCAAAGATCAGTCGGCTCATCGAAGCCCTCCTTCGGCCGACAAGGGGCGGCCGGGTTTGCTGTCGGGGGGCAATCCGTCGTGCGCGAGCAACGCATCCGCGCGCGATAACGTCGGGCCGCTCGCGAACAGCGACAGGATCGACCACGGGATCGGAACCGGCGGGGCGCTCAGCCCAAGGGCCTCAACGGCTTTCCCATGCCCGGCGCCGGAATTGTCCGGCTCGGTGTCGATGCCGTAGCGCACTCCGGTGTCGGAGACCCAGAACAACGACCCGGCCCCGGGTGAGGTCGGGCCGCCCCCCACGGTCTGGGCAAAGTATCCGGCGCCGGGCGCCACCGCGACCCGGGTCGCGACACCTTGGGCACCGCTGGCGGCGCCAACCAGATCGACGGTGCGCACCGCGTCCGGCACGGGCACCGCCGAGCCGGACAACAGGCTTAGTGAGCTGCTGGCAGCGCCAGACGGCTTGCTCCAATAGGCGCACGTGACGGGACTTTTCGCAGCGTCGATCAGGCTGACGGTCTGGCCCGGGTAGCGAGCGGTGTCCAGCAGCCGCGACACCGGCAGCTTAGCGACCTGGTCCGCGCCAAGCCGGGGCGGTTGCTCCAGACCATATGAATTGGTATTACGCAGGATCGCGGCGAGCACGGGTGAGATCGGCTGCAGACCGTCGGGCAGCACAGCGTAGTACCGTGTCGCGTCGGACGAAGTCTTGTCCAACGCGTAGGACACGACCACCGCACCGATCGGGCCGGGGGCGCCGAACGCCGGCGCGGCACCGGCATTGGGGATGGACGGCGCCGCCAGTGCCGGCGACTCCGGGATCGCGTTGAACAACCCGGGCGCGACGGGCCGCGGCGCGGGCACGTCAGCACCCAGTCCAAGCGCATTGGTCACGGCGTGATCGGCCAGGTCGATCTGGCTGCGCTTGCCGTCCCACAGCAACCAGGTGCTGTTGGAATTGTCGACCAGAATGCCCTGCGCTGCACCGAGAGTGGTGGCCCGTGCGCCGCGAGTGTCGGGCTGACCGGCGATCACCGTGACGCCGGTGCTGTGGGCGGCGCGCCCACCTTGGGCGGGCTCACTGACCGTGTCGCACACCGTCCAGTTCGCGTCGTGCGACGAATTCTGCACCATTCGCTCGGGTGCACCAGGAATGCCGATCAGGTTGCCACGCGGAAAGCGGTCCAGTTCAGTGCTTTTCACCGTAGCCGGATTAACAGGTCGGCCGACGATCAGCCGCGCCGAGGTCAGGTTCAGCACGGGGTGCAGTTCGTCCCCCACCCGCACATACAGTGCCGCGGTCTCGCGGTCAGCGAGCACCGCGTTGTTGCCCGCCTGCCCGTTGGGCCGGATGAGCGAGAACACGAAGCAGCCCGCCAAGCCGGTGACCACGATGACCACACCCATCAACACGGCACGCGACTGGGTGCGCAGCGGGTCAACCAGCATTCTGGTGTCGTGCAAGGCAATTCCGGAGGCTATCCGGCGCATCACAAAACGCCAGCCGGTCACCTGGTGACGAGTGACGAACCCGCGCCGGTAGACAACTTGGTCGGGGTTGTCGTTGACCGGTGTTCGCGACGTGAACGAACGCCGTTCGTCCTGGGAATCCGGGTTGGTCATGCGGGCACCTGCAAGCCAAGGCCTTGTAGCAGCGGCTCCACCGAATTGCGTACGTCCTCGGCGATGATCGTCCTCAGCTCCTCATCGGTGAACTCGCCGGTTTCGGCGTGCTCGGAGTGGTCTAACCGGAATTCACGTTCCTCTTCCGACTTTTCGACGACGTTACGAACGAATCGGCCGTTGCCTGCAATATCAAGACCGCGACGTTCCACACCGGCTGCATCCGGTTTCGACGAGTTGGCCAGATGCGCGAACAACCCCTCGAGAGTGTCGAGCGCGTCCTGATCGAATCCGCTGTCGCGCTTGGCGGCCATGAAGTTCGCGATCTCTATCAGTTCAATCGGCTTGTACGACGGGAAGTCGATGCTGCGAGTGAAGCGCGAGCGCAGCCCCTGGTTGGTGTCAAGGAAGCGATCCAGGTCAGCGCGGTACCCGGCCACGATCACCACCAACCGATCGCGGTCGTTCTCCATCCGGGCCAACAGGGTATCGATGGCCACTAGGCCGAAGTCGTTCTTCGCACCGGTTGCCACCAGCGAGTAAGCCTCATCAAGGAACAGCACCCCGTCCAACGCGCTGTCGATGATCGCGTTCGTCTTAGCCTCGGTCTCCCCGATGTGTTGCCCGATGAGGTCGGCGCGGTGCACCTCTTTGATGTTCTCCCGCTTCAAAAGGCCGAGGCCGCAATAGATTTTGGCGACGACTCGGGCAATGGTGGTCTTGCCCGTCCCGGGCGGCCCCGTGAAGACCAGATGGTGGGTGCGCTGAGCGACTTCGAGCCCACGCTGTTTGCGCACCAGCTCCATCGCCACTGCACTCTTCAACCGAGCCACCTGGTCTTTAACCTTGTCCAAGCCGATAAATTCATCGAGTTCGCGTTCGGCCTCAGCCAGGAGCACACGCTTACGCTCCTGTGCTCCGGGGTCGACGAAATCACCGGGACTGGGCTCGGTTTCGCGATCCCACGGATCGGTGCGAGCTTCGATCCGTGCTGCGGTGGTGGTCACGATCCCAAAACTGGTGTCGATCAGTGCCTGTTCGACTTGTTCGTTCTCGGGATGGGCCGCGTACAGATCCTGCAGCACTTCGCTTGCCGAGTCCTCGTCCACGTGCGCGCGCAGCACAAGCGCTTTGGCCAACGCGCCGTCGACGGCCGCCACCGCGACGGGCCCCTCGGGCTCCTCCAGATAGGAGAGCGCCGGGGCGAACATGCCCAGCCGGGCGAGCGCGGTGCCCAGGGCGATCTTGGCCGCGTGGGTGAAGGCCTCGTCGAGTTCGGGGTCGTTGACGATCGGGGTCAGGAGCTTGACCACGTCGGACCACCGCTCGGCGCGGTAGTTGATGACGACATCGACCCAGCGGGCCTCGCGCCAACTCGGGCGGCGCTTGGTGAAGCCGGAGACGATTTGATGGGCTTCGGCGAACCGCCCGGCAGTTGCCAGCGCCGCCGCATAAGCGAGGTGGAATTCGTCAGTGTTGCTGGCACGGAACTGTAGATACAGACCGGTGTCGTAGCGGAAGCCCAGTGCGCCGGGCTCCAGTTCCACCTGACGCTGCAGCCTGCCCGCTGTGGTCACTGTGCGAGAGATGGCCTCAAGCACGCGCAGCGACACGTCGCCGGCGGCGGCCAGACCCGTCCACGCGTCGCACTGGTCGTGGGCGGTCCGGGTCAGCTCGGTGAAGCCCGAGCGAGCGGCCGCCAGATCGGCCGGGCGCTTGCGCTCGTAGATCGCGATGCCCAGCGCGCGACAGGACGTGGCGAACCGGGTCACCGTGTCGCCGTCGACCTTGCCGTTCACTCCGGAATTAGTCGGCTGAGCTGCGAGCATGCCAATGTCACCGCGTTCCACGGTTGCTGCTTTCCATCTAGGTAGTCTCCCCTAACCTGATTCGCCTGAAGTTAGCATTGCATAAGCTAACTGTCGAGGCGCTTGAGCCCGTTGGACATGCGAGTTTGCTTCCTTTTCGGTGGCATCCGTAGCGTAGCTTACTGAAAATGATTTTCATTAGCAAAAGATGTTCATTTCCCAGCTGTCGGGCGTTGCACAGACCGCGCGACAAGGCCCCGGGCGCCATGCCAGCAACACCGAACGGGCCTCGGCCGCTGGGGCTACGCAAACCGGCGCGATCATGGCAGCGACTCCTTTTCGATCCGGTTTCGCTCGAGTGACCGTCTGGGCCGGAGCGCCTCTACGAGCATCCTCGTAGTAGTCGGCTGTCGTACCAAAAAAGTTCCGCAGGCCAGGTCAACGGTCTTGCCCCGGTGACGAGCCTGACTCCCCCGAGTCGGGCGGCGGCCCGTCGGGCTCCCAGGTTCCCGGAAGCATCGGCAGCGTGGGCCCGCGCTGGAACTCGTCACCGGCCAGCGTGGCCAACCCTGCCGCCTCCACGGCGTCTTTGCGGACCGTTCCGGCAAAGCCCAACGACCCGGCACCCCGGTCTGACGGGTGGGCCGAGCCGGCCGAGGCCCCTGGTAGGCCGGCATCCACCGCCGGTACGGGGCCGTCATCGAGGAATTCGAAACGGTAGCCCCGGTGCTGATCGCTCAGCGCCGCCCGACGGCGCCGCTGCGCCCGTTGCGCTTCGCGTGCCGACGCCGCCGCCACTGCCGCGGCCGCTTCGGGTTCCGGGGCCTTCCGCTGGGCACTTGCGCTCATCCCCATGTTGCCGCCGAGGGTCGGACCGCCCACGACGTATGGGAAGGGACCGGAGACGACACCGGTCGAGGGCGGAGGGGCCGACGGTGCAGGGGCTGTGGCCGGTGCACTGGCCGGCGCCGAAGCCGGAGCCGAAGAAGGCGCCGGGGCCCCTGCTGCGGCACTCATCGTCGGTGGACTGCTCGTGGCTACCGGAAGGTTGGGAGCCTGCGGCAGTGGTGCCACGGGTGGGGCAATTTCGGGCTGAGTTTCGATCAGCGCGGCCAGGCTCACCAAACTTCCTGCTCCCGCCAGTCCCGCCGGCAAGGCCAACCCCATTGTCACAAGTTGGGGGACGAAAGACTGAAGCGCCTGGATCGCATGGCCGAACTCATCCGCGAATACCCCAGCAACGTCCTCCTCGAACTGGAATAGGACCTGTGAGAAGGGTTCCTTCCCTATCAATCCGACATCTCTGAACAGGGTTTGGAAGGGTTCGAGGAATCGATTTATCCACCAACTCAGGTTCCACGGGTCACCGGCGTCATTGTCGACAATCGGCAATACGCCCAGGTCGCTGTCGCCGTCGCCTCCGTAGGCACCACCGGTGGTGCCCGGTCCGGTCTGGACGGGGCCGTCCGCCCGAACGATCTGCGGCGCCGGATCAGCCTGCGGCGCCGCCGCTACCGCGGCGGTCGTGACCGCTTGATAGGTAGTCATCGTGGTGGCTGCCTGGACCCACATCCGCGTGTAGTCGGCCTCGTTGACGGCAATGGGAATCGTGTTGATACCGAAGAAGTTCGTTGCCAGCAAGGCCCCATGCACCACGTGGTTGGTGGCCAACTCCAGCAGGGTCGGCATCGCGGCGAGGGCCACGGTGTAGGCGGTGGCCGCGGTTTCCTGCTGGGCGGCCTCCGCCGCACTGTCGGCGCTGGCCTGGACGAGCCACGCCAAGTAGGGCACGTGCGCAGCCACGTACTGCTCGGCGCTGGGGCCCTCCCACGCCCCGGCCTGCACTGCCGCCAAGATCGAGCTCAGCTCTTCAGCGGCCGAAGCGTAGGTCGCACTCAGCGAACTCCACGACGCAGCCGACGCCATCAAGCCGCCGGGCCCCGGACCGCCGCTCAGCAACGTGGAATGCACCTCTGGGGGGAGCGCCATCCACACCGGTGCGGTCATTCGCCGCCCGATCCAGGCCAAACAGCGCGTATCGCCATATCACGGACTCCTCAGTGGGTGAGAGCAACCGCCTGGGCTAGAAGGCGGCACAATAAGACCCCACCAGTAGTCGGACGGAAGCCCGCAAGAGTTCCGGCGCTAGGCCGATTCTTTAAAAGCTCATCGGAACCGGAGCGCTGATCGCCGGCGACGTGGCTCTGATCGACTCACGCCCTGACGGCACTCACCAAAGTGTTGCGCGCGATCATCGGCCCGGCTTCGGTCTCCGGACCGGGCACTGGGCGGCCTACCTGACGCAGGTAATCGGCCAGCGGAGTGTCGGCTGCGTTCCAGCCATGCTTGTTCAGCCACTCGGTGGCCGGCGCGTGCTGCTCGTTGTACACCAGCTGGAAGAACACCCGGCCGTCGCCCGCGGCGGTGGCTGCCCGTTCTTCTTCGAGAGCGGCCTCGTAGTCGTCGGACTTCATCGGCGCACCGTCCTCGACCGCGACGTGGCTGCCGGGACCGGCCAGCGAGTCGATGCCGGTGAACAGCTGCTCCTGGGCGCTGGCCGGCAGATAGATCAGCAGCCCCTCGGCGATCCACGCCGAAGGCTTAGCCGGATCAAAGCCGTTGTCCTGCAAGGCCTGTGGCCAGTCGTCACGCAGGTCGACGGCGATCTCCCTGCGCTCGGCCCGTGGTTGAGCCCCCTGGCCGGCGAGCACCTCGCGCTTGAAATCGAGGACCTGCGGCTGGTCGAGTTCGAAGATCGTCGTCCCCGCCGGCCAGTCCAACC
Organism: Mycobacterium numidiamassiliense; assembly: GCF_900157365.1. Taxonomy (GTDB): domain Bacteria; phylum Actinomycetota; class Actinomycetes; order Mycobacteriales; family Mycobacteriaceae; genus Mycobacterium; species Mycobacterium numidiamassiliense. Next base: position 1,330,566 of record NZ_FUEZ01000003.1, read on the forward strand.
GGTAGGCGCGCGAGTCCAGTCCCGCCGCGAGGATGACCACCTGCCGCACGCCCGCATCGGCGGCCCGGCGGAAATACTCATCGAAGTATTTGGTGCGCGCCCCCTGAAAGTTGACGAAGTGCTCGCCGAAATCGGCGGTCTTCAGCTGGTGGTCGGGAATCTTGCCGTCGAGGACGTCGGCAGCGGGACCGCCGACCGCCCGGCAGAAGATCTCGGCATACGGGTCGACGACCAGCGGATCGGGCTTCTGCGCCTCCAGCGCCCGTGCTGTCGCCACGAACAACGCGGTCGAACCGACACTCGTTGTGATGTCCCAGGTATCGCCTTCACTGCGCATGCCACGAGACTACGCCGCGTCCGGGACAGCTTTCCCTATGGGGCGCAACGGTAGTGGTGAACTTGGGGATGCAAACTGGTCCTCGAACTGGAATGCTGGATAATACCGCATTTCCGGCGTTTGGGAGGTCGATCATCGAGCCGTCACTAGCCTGGTTGCTTCAACCCCTCACGGTGCAAACATTTCTCGACGAGATATGGGGAGCAACGCAGCACCACGTCAAGCGTTGCTGCGCGGGCTACTTCGATGGTCTCCTGCCGGGCTCATCGGGGATTGACGAACTTGTGAACTTATTTCGCCACGAGCCGTCGGCGGTGCGCCTAGTCCGGGGAAATGACCAAAAGATGGGTCCCAACAGCTATCGACTCATCGATGGCCGCCTCGATGTCGACAGCGTTCGCAACGACTTTGCCAATGGCTACACAATCGTGCTGGACGGCGTGGAGCGCCACGTGCGCGCGATTGCGACGTTGTCGCACTCCATCGAGGTCGAGCTGAACTTTCCCGTAAAGGTCAATGTTTACATCACCCCGCCCGTGTCGCAGGGACTCATTCCCCACTACGACACACACGACGTGTTGGTCCTGCAGGTCCTGGGATCCAAGATCTGGCATCTGTACGACGGCGTCGTGGTACCGCCGCGGGAGATCGAGCGCAACAAAAACAAAGTGGTTGCTGTCGACGACCTCTTAACGCCTACAGACTTGCGCCTGGACGCCGGCGACGTGCTTTACTTCCCACGCGGCAGATTTCATGCGGCCGAGACGACCTCGGAGCCATCGATCCATCTGACCGTCGCAATGCACCCGCCCACCCTGCTCATGCTCGCCATCGGGGCGCTCCGTTCGCACAGCTTCAACGACGATCGTTTAAACGCCCAACTACCGCCGCGTTACCTCGACGACGCGGACGTACCTGCCGCCCTTGGAGATCTGGTGCGTGACGGCTTTCAAGCCGCCGGGGACCCGAAGGCCATTGCCGAAGTACTAGCCGCATTTGCGGATGATTTGGTCCGCCGCGGCAAATGCCCACCCGTCAGCCCGATTTCACACTTCGGAATCGACGGACAAACACTCGTGCGGAAATATCAACCGCTCTATGCGCGGGTGTGGGCTGTTGACGGCGGCGTTTCGCTGCAGTTCGCGAGTTCATCGGTACGCGTAGGCGCCGACCACGAAACCGCACTGCGGTTCATCGCGAAAAGCACTGAGCCATTTCGGGTTTCCGAATTACCCGAGCTGGCCATCCACCAGCAGATCGAGCTTGTCCGATCGTTGATTGTGAGCGGATTCCTTGTCCGATTACCCGACGACTGATTCGTTCGCCGCCCTCGTCCGCTGGACGCCGGTGCGGCTGGACTTCTCCGGGCCCACGCCCGGGTCGACTGGGCCGACCTCTCGGTAGAGCGCGCCTCGTCGACCCGTTCTTCGATCAGACCATCGCCCGCTGGGCGGGCGGGCGTCATCTTTCATTTCTCGCGATGCGGGTCGACGCTGGTCTCGCGGCTGCTGGGCATCCTTCCCGGCGTCGTCGTGGTTTCCGAGCCTGCGCCGCTTAACGCACTTCTCGGACCGGCGCCCGATGAGATCGAAGACGCAACACTGATTAAACTGGTGCGGCTCGTCATAGGGTCGCTCGGCCGCAGCTTTCCCTATGGGGCGCAACGGTAGTAGTGAACATAGGCGTGGCAAACTGACTTGCGAACTGGGATGATGCAAGGCCAGACACAGTTTCGAAGTGCGACACCACGACGAGGTTTGGGAGGTCGACCATCGAGCCATCGCTAGCCGGGTTGCTTCAACCCCTCACGGTGCAAACATTTCTCGACGAGATATGGGGAGTGACGCAGTACCACATCAAACGTAGCTGCGAGGGCTACTTCGATAGCCTCTTGGAAGGATCGTCGGCGGTGGAAGAACTGCTGGAGCGGTATCGCCGCTACCCTTCGGCGCTGCGCCTGGTACGGCAACAGGACAAAAAAAGGGGCGACAGCTACCAGCTGGGCGACGGCAGTCTCGATCTCCTCCACATCCGTAACGACTTTGCGGACGGCTACACGATCGTCTGTGAAGGCGTCGAGCAGTATGTACGCCCAATTGCTTTGCTGTCCCAGTCGATCGAGGTCGAGCTGAACTTTCCGATACAGGTCAATGCCTACATCACGCCGCCCGAGTCACAAGGGCTCGTCCCGCACTACGACGCCCACGACGTTTTGATCTTGCAGATCCGGGGATCGAAAACCTGGCATATCTATGACGGTGTCGATTTACTGCCCCGCGAGATGCGGCCCGAGAAGAACAAAGCGATCGCTCCGGACAGCCTTCCCCCACCGAGCGACCTACGCCTCGAAGCCGGCGACGTGCTCTATCTGCCACGTGGCCGAATTCATGAGGCAGAGACCCACTCCGAGTCTTCCGTCCACCTGACCGTCGGAATTCACGCGCCGACCCTGATGATGCTTGCGATCGGGACGTTGTATTCGCAGAGCTTTCAGGATGACCGCTGGAACGCCCTTCTGCCGTCACGGCATCTCGATGACGCCGACGTCCGCACAACTGTGGGCGCTCTGATGCGTGAGGCGGCCCAAACACTCGAGGACCCGAATGCGCTCGCGGGAGGCCTCGACACACTGGCGGACGTGCTAGTCCGCCGTGGTAAATGCCCACCAATCGGCCCGATTTCACACAGCGCCGATGTCGACGGGCAAACTCTCGTGCAGAAGTACCAGCCGCTCTATTCGCGAGTGAAATCCGTCGACGGCGGCGTCTCCCTGCAATTCGCAACCCTGTCGGTGGGCGCCGGCCTCGACCATGAAACCGCGATGAAGTTCATCTCGAAAAGCACTGAGCCGTTTCGGGTTTGCGACCTACCCGACCTGAGCACCCAGCAGCAGATCGAGCTGGTCCGATCGTTGATTGTGAGCGGATTCCTAATCCGGCTTACCGATGACTGATTCGCACGCCGGTCTGGCGCGCTGGACACCGGTCAGGCTGGAGTTCTCCGGGCCCGCTCCGGTCGTCTACTGGGCCGATCTGTCGTCGGAGCGCTTCGTCGATCCATTCTTCGACCAGACCATCGCTCGTTGGGCGGCCGGCCCGCATGCCCGTCCGGTCGTACGCACTGGGCTCGAGGCGCTCGACGTTCTCGACGGCGAGCCCTCACTCGAACCGGCGGGCATGATCTTTCACCTCTCTCGGTGCGGCTCGACGCTGGTGTCGCGGCTCCTGGGCACGCTCCCCGGCGTCGTGGTCGTCTCCGAGCCTTCTCCGCTGAATACGCTGCTCGGCCTCGGCCCCGGCCAGATCGAGGACGCGACGCTGGTGCGGCTGGTGCGACTCGTCGTGCGGGCGCTCGGCCGCCGTCGGCACGGCGACGAACAACGGTTGGTGCTCAAGTGCACGAGCTGGAATATCCGCCGCCGAGCGATTCTGGCTGCCGCGTTTCCGGAAACGCCGTGGATCTGGGTTCAGCGCGAACCAGCGCGCGTGCTGGCCTCACTCCTCGCGATGCCACCGGGCTGGTTGCGACTACAGGCCACGCCGCAGCACGCCGCACAGCGTTTCGGTCTTGACCCGGTGACGATCCCGGCGATGACGCGTCCGGAGTTCGCGGCCAGCGTGCTTGCCGCGATGCTGGACGCCGCCGCAACCGACCCGTCGGGGCGGTTGTGCGTCGACTACAGTGAGCTTCCCGATGCGATATGGCAAAGCGCGGCATCGCATTTCGGCATCGAGGCCAATGATGCGGCAATCGAGCGCATGAGGTTCGAGTCTCGTTTTTACGCCAAGAGTCTGATCCGCCAGCCCTTTTCGGGCGATAGCCCCCAGCTTCGCCCGTTGACCGACGACATGCGGGAGGCCGCTCGGCGCTTCGTGGAACCGGGCTATCGGGCGCTGGCCGGCGATTGCCGGTTGCCGTAGCGGCGGTGGAATTTCTCCACCTGCCCCGCGGTGTCGACGATGCGGCGACCCCCGGTCCAAAACGGGTGTGAATCCGAGGTGACCTCAACAACGACGAGTGGGTAAGTATGCGCTCCGTCCGGCGATTGCCACTCGACGGTCCGCGAACTTGTGATCGTCGATCGAGTCAGGAACGTCGCACCGGTAGTGGCGTCCTGGAAGACCACAGGGTGGTAATCGGGGTGAATGTCAGGTTTCATTCGCAGCCTCTCGATCTCCGTCGGAACCCCAGCTGCCCGGCAGCATCGGCATCCTCGGGCCGCTGCCAAACTCGTCGGAGGTCAGTGTCGTCAAACCCGTTGCCTTCGTGTCTATTTCGCTGCGTGCCGTGCCGGCAAAGCCCAGATTCCCGGCCCCGCGGTCCGAAGCCGTCGTTGAGACGAGGGACTCCTCGCCAGCTGGCGCGCCCCAGTCCGGATCGACGTCGACGTTCATATCCATGTACTCATCGCCGTAGCCGCGTTGGCGTGCCCGCCGGCGACGTCGGGCTCGTGCCGCCTCGCCCGCCGTAGCGGCTGCGGCCGCCGCGGCGCTATCGGGTTCGGGCGCTTTCCTTTTCGCGCTCGAACTAGCACTGCTACTCATCCCCGAGCCAAGCCCGAGGCCGGGCCCGATGGCGTACGGAGGGGCGAAACCCGGCCCGGCCGGCGTCGCCGCCGGCGGTGGCGGCGCCGGGCTGGCCGCCGGACTCGTCGCGGGCGCCGGTGACGGCGCGGAGGTAGGCGCCGGGGCCGGCGCGGCCATCGGAGTCGAGCCCAGAGCCGGGATGATGGGCGGCGCGATGGGCGGCGCAATGGGGGCGGGTACCGGTAGGACCGGGGGTGCAGGTATTGCGGCCAGCCCGGCCAACCCCGCGAGCGCGCCTCCCGCCGCGAATGGGGCCACCCCTGCGGCGATCGCGGGCGACAGCAACTCCGGCAAGAAAGGAAGTTCTTCGATTATGTGGAGCGGCCAGTCGAACAAAATGAGGCTACCCAGGTACTGGAAGGCCACGATCGGATTTTGCAGCAAGTAGTGGAAAAACTGCTGAAAATCCTCAAGTTTTTCGAGCCCTCGCACGACCCAAAAAATCAGTGTGAGTGGGTTCGTATATTGGTCGTAGGTGAAGCCATTGACGGTGCCCATGGCGGGGTTCCAATTGATCCCGAAGGTGTGCAGGAAACTCGCGATGAGTTGGTCGAGCGGTGTATCAACCGTAGGGTCGTGGGCGAGCAGTTCATTTCCGATACCGAGCTGGTTCAAGAGGTCGCGGAGCCATTGCGGAAGTCCCAGCGGGTTGTCGCCGGAGATGTCGGTGGGGGGCTGGTTAGGGGGGCTGTCACCGCTTTCCGCGTCATCGACCTTCACGATCGTCGGCGCGGGGTCAGCCTGCGGGGTCGCGGCGACCGCCGCGGTGGACACCGCGTCATAGGTACCCATGGTGGTGGCGGCCTGAACCCACATCCGCGCGTAGTCGGCTTCGTTCACCGCGATCGGAATGGTGTTGATCCCAAAGAAATTCGTCGCCAGCAGCGCCCCATGCACGACGTGGTTGGCGGCCAGCTCGGGCAGCGTGGGCATGGCCGCCAGCGCGGCGGTGTAGGCGGCGGCCGTCGTCTCCAGCTGGGTGGCCGTGGCCGCGCTGTCGGCGCTGGCCTTTATCAGCCACGCCAGATACGGCACATGAGCGGCCACGTACGACTCCGCACTCGGCCCCTCCCAAGCCCCGGCCTGGACCTCGGCCAACACGACGCTGAGTTGTTCTGCCGTTGAAGCGTATTCGGCGCTCAACGAGTTCCATGCCCCCGCGGCAGCCAACAACGACCCCGGCCCCGGGCCGGCACTCAGCAACGTCGAGTGCACCTCCGGGGGTGAGGCCATCCAAATGGGCGCCGTCATCGCAGAACTCCTCGGGCTGGGAGAGGAACCAGACCGAACAGAGCTTAATGAATATGATTGTCATTATCAACACGTGCGCGCGCGGCGCCCCTGCCAGGCGCTAGACCAACGGCCGTCCCGTCCTGATTCGGCGGTCGACGTCCCACAGCAGCACGTTGAACGGAAACTGCCGGACGAACCGCGGCATCAGCCGGTTGACGGTGCGCAAGACATCCATCAGCCGATCGAATCGCCGTTGCTTGGCCGCGTCCCAGGGCAACCGCATCTCATCGCGAAACCGTTGCGGCAGAAAGCCTGTGGTGATCAGCAGGTTGAAGTCGTCCAAGAGACGCTGCAACCGACGAGGCAGTGTCACCCCGCGCACTCGGCCCGCGGCGATCGGATACAGGTAGTCGCGTACGGCATCGTCGATGTGCACCTGCGCCAGCGACTGTTGCCAGTACCGGTCGAAGGCCCCCCGATCCGCGGGCCACATCTCGGACGGAACCTGCAGCGTCGTGGCCAGCGTCATGCCTTCGCGATAACTCCGTTCGGCGTCCTCGGCGTCCAACTCGCCGATGAAGATGCGGTGGATGTCGACCCCGCCCTTGTAGAGGCACGCCCCCACCCACAGTTGCAGGTCCAGGTCAAAGGCGTTGTACTGCACCGGGCTTTCCGCAGTGGAGTACACCTGCGCGTGCGCGCGGTTCACGGCGCGTCGGAAGGCGTCTTTCTGCGCGTCGCTGCCGGCGGTGGCGACCGCAAGGTAGGTGAACGTGGTGCGCGCCCGTTTGATCGGGTGCAGGTCGATCCGTCCGCTCTCGACGCGACTCTCCATGACGCCATACCCGACACCGGGGCGCGCCAGCTGCATGATCACGTTGGCCGGGCCGGCCAGGAGCGCCACGCCCATCAAACCTTCGTCGCTGCCCAGGGCGCGACCGCGCTGCCTGCCCGACTGCCTTCGCGGCGGATCGGCGATCGGGCGCTCGACGTGCGGGATCGGCGGCTCGACCGTCTCACGAATTGCCATCCCACGACCTCCTGGGCCCTCGCGGTTAATGTGATAACGCCTGTTTCCTGATATTGCCCTCGGCCCGGCTTCGGTGTCAAGATGGTGCTCATGTCCGAGACCGCAAGCGAGCGCCCGTACCGCGGCGTCAAAGCGGCCAAGCGGGTAGCCGAGCGCCGCGGCAGGCTGCTGGCCGCGGGCCTGGACGTGCTGGGAACCGGCACGCAGGGCACGCCGGCGCTGACGGTTCGCGCCGCCTGCCGGCAGGCCGGACTCACCCCGCGCTACTTTTACGAAAGCTTCAGCGACAAAGACGAATTCGTGAGTGCTGTCTTCGACTGGGTGGTGGCCGGTGTGGCCGCCACCACCCAGGCCGCGGTGGCGGCGGTGCCGGCGCGCGAACAAGCACGCGCCGCGATGGCCAACATCGTGCAGACCATCGCGGCAGACGCCCGCATCGGACGCCTGCTGTTCAGCACCCAACTCGCCGATGCCGTGATCGTGCGCAAGCGCGCGGAATCAACCGCCCTGTTCGCCGTGCTGACCGGCCAGCAGGCCGGCGACACGCTGCGGATTCCGGCAAACGATCGCATGAAGGCCGGTGCGCACTTCGTGGTCGGCGGTGTGGGACAGACGCTGAGCGCTTGGCTGGCCGCCGACGTACGACTGGAGCCCGACCAGCTGGTCGATCAGCTGGCGGCACTGATCGACAAACTCGCCAATCCAAACCTGTTCGGCCTCAAGGAAACAGCGGCAGGTGCCAGAGCCGCATCTTCGGGTCCAGCAGCCAAAGGCGCATCATGGTGAGCCGCATGATCCGCTGCGCCCCGGTGATCATGAAGATCGCCAACGGCACTTCGATGCCCAGCGCCGTGAACACCGACAGCCAAATGTCGTTGGGCCCCGCGGTCATCAGGTCGAACCACGCATCACAGATCAGCAGCACCCCGGCGGTGAAGGCCGCAAACATCAGCACCTGGCGGCGAAAATAACCGAACACGGCGGTTGCCAGCATGAACGTCACCAACAGGATGTCGAAACCCACCCAGGTAAGCGTCCAGTTGTGGGCGACGTAACTGTCCGGCAGCGTCAGGGCCAGATACACCAGCCAGGGAATCATCGCGATCGAACAAAGGACCATGAGTCCCAGTCGGATACGCCGTATCCGGGCCAACAGCATCGGATCGATCAGTTCGCTCAGCGGTTGCTCTAGCCGGGTGACCAGATCCCGCCGCTCCTCGGGCGTCAGCGCTGCGATCTGTTCATCGGTCAAAATGCCCTCGGTCATCGTGGCGTCCCCCGGTTCGGCACGGTCTTACCGTTCAGCGTACGACGGCCGCCCGCGACCTCCGGTCCGACGCTGTCTTCGGCACAGCCTTCGTGTCACCCTCGGCGAATTCCTTTACCCAGCAAGCAAATTCGAGGGTTACCCCGTCGGGATCCTGGAAGTAGAACGAGCGCACGTACACGCCGGGATGCACCGTCGCCGACACCTGCCTCTCGCTCTCGTCGTGGTTGAGCACCGGGCCCACCCGTACGCCTTTGTCTTTGAGCCGCTGGCGGTAGGCGTCGAACTTCTCGGCCGGAACATGAAAGGCCAAGTGGTTCATGGTGCTAACCGCGCTGGTGATGTCGCCGATGCCGGGGATCGCGCCCGGCGACGAGATACCCGGCACCCGGTCGGGCGCATCGGCAAACCAGAAGAACGCGACGCAGTCGCCGTTGCCGGCGTCGAAGAAGAAGTGTTGCCCCGCTCCATCCGGCAGATCAAGAGACTTGATCAGCGGCATGCCGAGGATGTCGCGGTAGAACTCCACGGTGCGCCGCATGTCGGAACACACCAGCGCAACATGATTGATCCCGCCGAGCTCGAACTCGGTGTTGGTGTAGTCCGGCCTGATCATGATGCGGCTCCCATCGTTCCCCGGGCCTCGGCCTAGCCAAGATCCGAATCTGAATCTAACATCAGGTTCAGTTTTGTCCAGGGGAGGTTTGCAGCAGGTGTCGATCGCGGCGGAATCCAATAGCCGGCCCCCCCGGCCAACCGAATTCCCGACCCATCGCGGCAGGCGGACACAGGCCGCCATCGACACAGCCGCTCGAACGGTCATCGCGCGCAAGGGAATCCTGGCGACGACCATTGCCGACATCGCCACGGAGGCGGGCCGCTCGGCGGCATCCTTCTACAACTACTACGACTCCAAGGAAGCAATGGTCCGGCAGTGGGCCCTGCGTTTCCGGGACGAGGCCAACGAGCGCGCACTTCCGGTGACCCGGCATGGCCTGTCCCACCGCGACCGCGCGCACCAGGCCGCCACCGCGCACTGGCATACCTACCGCAACCGGCTCGCGGAGATCATCAGCGTGTCTCAGCTGGCGATGGTCAACGACGACTTCGCGCAGTATTGGGCCGAAATCTGCGCGATACCGATCTCATTCATCGCCGAGACGGTGAGGCGCGCTCAGGCCGATGGCCATTGCGCCGACGACGACCCCCGGCTGATCGCCGAGGCCATCGTGGCGATGTTCAACCAGTTCTGTTACATCCAGCTCAGCGGGGCGCGTTCCGGCGAACCCGACGACGAGGCCTGCATCCAAACCCTCGCCAACATCTACTACCGCGCTATCTACTCTCCAGGGGGATAACTGAATTGGCCGGTCGAGGGGGTTCCGCCGGGGTGATCCGCGAGTTCGTCGGGCTGCCGTCGCGCACGGCCGGGCGCGCAGCCGCGGGTGGGCATCCATGCCAGGGGCTGTACCACCGCGGAGTGGGACGCAAGCCGAAGGTGGCGGTGATCGCCACGCACTATCAAATCGATTTCTCCGAGCACTATCTCGCCGATTACCTGGCCATCCGCGGCATCGGATTCCTGGGCTGGAACACCAGGTTCCGCGGTTTCGAGTCCAATTTTCTGCTCGACCACGCACTGGTCGACATCGGTGTCGGGGTGCGCTGGCTGCGTGACGTTCAAGGCGTTGATGCCGTTGTGCTACTGGGTAATTCGGGCGGCGGCTCGTTGATGGCCGCCTATCAGTCGCAGGCCGTGGAACCGAACGTGACGCCGCTCGATGGGATGCGGCCGGCCGCCGGGCTGACGGAGTTGATTCCCGCCGACGGGTACCTGGCCACCGCGGCGCACCCCGGGCGCCCCGAGGTGCTGACCGCATGGATGGACGCCGCCGTCGTCGATGAGAACGATCCCGTTGCCACCGATCCCAGCCTCGATCTGTTCAACGACGCCAACGGCCCGCCGTACCCACCAGAGTTCCTCGACCGCTACCGCGCGGCGCAGGTCGCCCGCAACCACGCCATCACCGACTGGGTGGAGGACGAGCTCAAACGTGTTCGTGCTGCCGGCTTTTCGGACCGCCCGTTCACCGTGATGCGGACCTGGGCGGACCCGCGGATGGTGGACCCGAACATCGAGCCGAGCAAGCGACCGGCCAATCAGTGCTACGCGGGCGTGCCGGTCAAGGCGAACCGCTCCGCGCACGGCATCGCCGCGGCCTGCACGCTGCGGAACTGGCTGAACATGTGGAGCCTGCGGGTGGCGCAGACCCGGGCCGAGCCGCATCTGGGCCGGATCACCTGTCCCGCTCTGGTGATCAACGCCGAGGCCGATAGCGGAGTCTTCCCGTCCGACGCCCAGCGCATCTATGACGCACTCGCCGGCGCCGACAAGGCGCAGGTCTCGATCGACACCGACCACTACTTCACCACCCCGGGCGCGCGCACCGAGCAAGCCGATACCATCGCCAAATGGATCAGCAAGCGCTGGCGCTGAAGGTCTCGTGAGAGTCCTAGCCCACTTCGTTGCCGGCGATAAGGCGCTGGATCTGCTTGCTGCCGAGGCGGATTGGATCGATATCCGGTGGTGTGCCGAGGACGACGACACGACTTTCTACCGCGAGTTGCCCGAGGCCGAGGTGATCTGGCACGTGCTGCGGCCGCTGTCGGGCGACGACTTGCGACGCGGGACGAGGCTGCGGCTGGTGCAAAAACTGGGTGCCGGGGTGAACACCATCGACGTCGCGACCGCGACGGAGTGCGGCATCGCGGTCGCCAATATGCCCGGCGCCAATGCGCCGGCGGTGGCCGAAGGCACGGTGCTGCTCATGCTCGCCGCAATGCGTCGGCTACTGGCACTGGACGGCGCCACCCGTCAAGGACGCGGCTGGCCGGCGAATCCCGAACTCGGCGAGAAGGTACGCAACATCGGCAGCTGCACCGTCGGCCTGGTCGGCTACGGCAACATCGCCAGACGGGTGGACGACATCGTTGCGGCAATGGGCGCCACCGTCCTGCACAACAGCACCCACGACGACGGGACGCCGGGCTGGCGCGCGCTGCCCGAATTGCTGGCAGCCAGCGACATCGTTTCGCTGCACCTGCCGTTGACGACCGACACCCATCATCTGCTCAGCCGGGACGGGATAGCGCGGATGAAACCCGGTGCGGTACTGGTCAACACCTCACGCGGCGCCATCGCCGACGAGGGCGCGCTCGTCGATGCGCTGCGCGGCGGACAGCTGGCCGCCGCCGGACTGGACGTTTTCGAGCTCGAGCCGGTCGCCCCCGACAATCCGCTGCTCGGCCTGGACAACGTGGTGGTGACGCCGCACATCAGCGGACTGACCGCCGACAGCATGCGGAGTTACCTGACTGAAGCCGTGGCCAACTGCCGACGGCTGCGCGATGGGCAGCCACTGGCCAATGTGGTTAACCAACCGACCGGTTAGTTACATTGAGGGGGCTTGGCCGAAACGGGCCCCGCAAGCATGGGAAGGCGACCAATGCCGATCGCGATCAATCCTGAGCATCAAGACCTGGCCGACTCGGTGCGGTCTCTGGTGGCGCGAGTCGCGCCGTCGGAGGTGCTGCACGCGGCCATGGAAACGCCGCTTGAGAACCCGCCAGCGTACTGGCAAGCGGCCGCCGAGCAGGGCCTGCCGGGTGTGCATCTGGCCGAAGATGTCGGCGGGCAGGGATTCGGCATCCTCGAGCTGGCTATCGTGCTCGCCGAGTTCGGCTACGGCGCGGTGCCCGGGCCGTTCGTGCCGTCGGCGATCGCCAGCGCGCTGATCTCTGCGCACGACCCAAACGCGAAAGTGCTCGCCGACCTGGCGTCGGGGGCGGCCGTCGCCGCCTACGCGCTGAATTCTGGGTTGACCGCCACCAAGCAGGGCGAGGCGTTGGTGATCCGCGGTGAGGTCCGTGCGGTGCCCGCAGCGGCGCAGGCGTCGCTGCTGGTGCTTCCGGTGGCGATCGAGAGCCGCGACGAGTGGGTGGTGCTGCGCGCCGACGACCTCGAGATCGAACCAGTCAAAAGCCTGGACCCCCTGCGCCCGATCGCACACGTGCGGGCCAACGCGGTCGAGGTCGGCGACGCCGCCGTGTTGAGCACCTTGACCATGGCCACCGCGTACGCGCTGATTTCCACACTGCTGTCCGCCGAGGCGATCGGCGTGGCACGCTGGGCGACCGACACCGCGTCGCAATACGCCAAGATCCGCGAACAGTTCGGCAGGCCGATCGGCCAATTCCAGGCCATCAAGCACAAGTGTGCGGAGATGATCGCGGACACCGAGCGGGCTACCGCCGCGGTGTGGGATGCCGCCCGCGCGATTGATGAAGCGCGCCAACATAATTGGGACATCACCGCACCGGCGGTCGAGTTCGCCGCCGCGGTGGCGGCGACGCTGGCACCCGCGGCCGCCCAGCGCTGCACGCAGGACTGCATCCAGGTGCACGGCGGCATCGGCTACACGTGGGAGCACGACACGAATGTCTACTACCGCCGGGCGCTGATGCTGGCCGCCTGCTTCGGGCGCCGCTCGGAGTACCCGCAGAAGGTCGTGGACACCGCGACCACCACCGGCATGCGTGCGGTGGATATCGACCTGGACCCGGAGACCGAGAAGCTGCGGGCCGAGATCCGGGCCGAGGTGGCCGCGTTCAAAGAGATGGACCGCCAAGCGCGCACGGTCGCGCTCGCCGAGGGCGGCTGGGTGCTCCCCTACCTGCCCGCGCCGTGGGGCCGGGCGTCCGGCCCGGTCGAGCAGGTCCTCATCGCCCAGGAGTTCAGCACCGGGCGGGTCAAGCGGCCGCAGGTGGGTATCGCGGCGTGGATCATCCCGTCGATCGTCGCGTTCGGCACCGAGGAGCAGAAACAACGGTTCCTGCCGCCCACCTTCCGCGGCGAGATGATCTGGTGCCAGCTGTTCTCCGAGCCGGGTGCGGGATCGGACCTGGCCGGGCTGACCACCAAGGCAACCCGCGTCGACGGTGGCTGGCGCATCACCGGCCAGAAGATCTGGACCACCGCTGCACAGTTCTCCCAGTGGGGAGCGCTGCTGGCCCGCACGGATCCGTCGGCGCCGAAACACAACGGCATCACGTATTTCCTGCTGGACATGAAGAGCGAGGGAGTCGACGTCAAGCCGCTGCGCGAGCTCACCGGCAACGCAATGTTCAACACCGTCTACATCGACGACGTGTTCGTACCCGACGAGTGCGTGCTGGGCGAGGTCAACCGCGGCTGGGAGGTCAGCCGCAACACCCTGACGGCCGAGCGTGTGTCGATCGGCAGCAGCGACGCGAATTTCCTGGCGACGCTGCCCCAGTTCGTCGAGTTCGTTCGCGACGGACACTTCGACCAGGTCGCTCAGCACCGGGCCGGGCAGTTGATCGCTGAAGGTCATGCGGCCAAGGTGCTGAATCTGCGCTCGACGCTGTTGACGCTGGCCGGCGGCGACGCCATGCCGTCGGCGGCTATCTCCAAACTGCTGTCGATGCGGACCGGCCAGGGCTACGCGGAATTCGCCGTGTCCTCCTTCGGCACCGACGCCGCGATCGGCGATCCCCATCAGCCGGCGGGCATGTGGGGCGAGTACCTGCTGGCCAGCAGGGCCACCACTATCTATGGGGGCACGTCGGAGGTCCAGCTCAACATCATCGCCGAGCGGCTGCTGGGTCTGCCCCGCGACCCGTAAACAGTCCCCTAAACAGATCCATGCCGACCCGGCGGTTGCCAGGTCGGCATGAATCCCCCCTCCGCGTGGGGCGGCCAACTGGTGACTCAGGCAGGGAGGATGGCCGCTACCCACGCAGGCTTAAAGGCTTCAGAACCACGGGCCAAATCCACGGTGGCCCCAGCCACCGAAGCCGTGACCCCAGCCACCGTTGCCCCAACTACCGCGGCCCCAGCCGCCGTGACCCCAACCGCCGTGGCCCCAGCCGCCGCCGCCGCGGCCCCAGCCGCCGCCGCCGCGGCCGAAGCCGCCGTGGCCGAAACCACCGCCGTGGCCGAAACCACGTCCACCCCAGGTCGGGATGTCAGCGGGGCCGTGCGGGCCGACTTCAGCGAAGCTTGTGCCGGTAGTGGGCGCTGGGGCGGCTTGAGCGGTGGCCATGCCGCCGAACAGCATCGCGCCGGCTACCGCTGCGGCGCCGACTGTGCCAGCCGCCGCCCCGCGGATCGATCGCAGTGAGATTGTCATCAGGAGCTCCTTCCGAGACCTTGGTACTGACAGATCAGGACGCTACTCATAAATAGCTAGGCAAACAATAGCAATATCGATATTCGATGCTGTGAATTTGTTGGCAACAATTGCGGCCACATATTTCCGGACTTCCGGAAGTAAAAATGGCTACGCGAACCATTAAATACGTCACTACGGACTTGAGTAGATACTGAGATCAGTACGTACGGAAGTCGATAAAGATGCAGTTCATAGCGGTTATACTGACTCACTGATGTACGTAAATGCGCATCTCAGTAGATCATTCGATGCGTATTCGCTAATTCGCACAAAGTCCAATTCATGCAAAGGGCAATCGGAGGCGACGAACTGAAGTCTTAAATCAGATCGTTGCATATTCTGGCGCCTAAACGGATATTGCAGCAAATCGATCTAATTGCGACCTAAACCCGCTGGTAGAGCCTGGTTGCGGCCGAGTCCGCCGCCAAGTGCCGTCAGCCGGGCACGGAAGTCTCACGGCTCGGCGGCGCGACTTACGCCGGGGCCAGTGCGACAATCAGTAGCTGTAAGCACTGAAATACTGATTGGCAGCCACGGAGGGACGGACGCCGCAGTGAACTTCAACCCCGGCCAGATCGGATCAGGTGCCGGCTCGTTCCGCGCGAACATGTCCGCCACACCTCCCGGCGACGCCGCGCCGACCGAGCGCCTCACCGGTTTCCGGCAGCCGCGCCCTCCGCGGACGGTCACCCAGCCGGCCGAGCCCCGCTCACCCGAGCGATCCACAGGCGATCAACCGGCACGTATCCAACGAACACGGCGCACCGTCGACCTGCCCGCGGCCACCCACCGGGCCCTGGACATCTGGCAGCGGGAAGCGGCCGACCGCCTGGGCGTCGCCCGGGTGACCGGCCAAGAGGTGCTCACCGCACTCATCGACCGACTGCTGGCCGACCCCAAACTTGCGTCCCAGATCGTCCGCGCCATCGAGGACCGGCGCTGATAGCCCGGTGCGGCTAGTCGATCTCGATTTCGCGTAGCTCGCGCTTGAGGATCTTCCCCGTCGGGTTACGCGGCAGCTCTTCGAGGAAGACGACCTCCCGGGGCACCTTGTAACGGGCCAGGTGGTCGCGCACATAGGTCTTGATGGTGTCCTCGTCGACCCCGGCACCGTCCTTTTTGACGACGAAGGCGCGTAGCCGATGGCCCCATTCGTTGTCCTCCACGCCGATCGCGGTGGCCTCGATCACTTCGGGATGCCCACTGATGAGGTCCTCGACCTCGGCCGGGAAGACATTCTCGCCGCCGGAGACAATCATCTCGTCGTCGCGGCCGCTGACGTACAGCAGGCCATGCTCGTCGAAATAGCCGACATCACCCGAGGACATCAGGCCGTCGATGATCTGCTTGTGGCCGCCGCCGGTGTAGCCCTCGAACGGGAAGGCATTGCCGACGAAGATGCGTCCGACGTCGCCCTGGGGCAACTCGTTGCCGTTGTCGTCGAGGATCTTGACCTTGACTCCCTTGACGACCGGCCCGACCGTTGACGCGTTCTTTTCCAAGTCCTGTGGCCCGGCGATGGTGGCGAACGCGATCTCCGTCGAGCCGTACATGTTGTAGATCACCGGACCGATGTCCTTGAGCGCACGGCTGGCCAGCTCGGCGCCCAATTGCGATCCGGACACGAAGACGATCTTCAGGCTGGACAGGTCGGGCTTCTTGTCGATCTTTTCCAGCGTGTCCAGGATGCGGGACAACATCACCGGCACCACGACCATGGCCGTCACCTTGTACTTCTCGATGTCTTCCAGAACCAGGGGCGGCTTGAATTTGCGCCGGAGCACCAGCGTGGAGCCCAGGAACATCGCAATGGTGGCGTGTAGATATCCGAGGGCGTGGAACATCGGCGCCGGCAGCGAGGTGATCTCGTTGGCCTTGAACGGAACATGCGACAGGATGCCGCCGACGGGGGCCAGGGTCGGCGGGGTGCTGCGGTTCGCACCCTTGGGTGTTCCGGTGGTCCCGCTGGTCAGGATGATGATCGACGCGTGCTTGGCGGCCTTGGGTGCGGGTTCTTTGCTGCTGCGCTTGATCAGCTCTTCCAGCGTCTCGTCGGTGCTGCCCGACGGTTCGTCGCTGTCCGGGTTGACGCCGAGCGCCCGCAGCTTGCCCAGCGCCGGCTCGGCCTTGCTGACCGCGCTGGTGTACTCGTCGTCGTAGATGATCACCTTGGCACCCTCGCGCTCGGAGACCTCTTTGATCTGCGGCCCGGAGAATTCGCTGTTAAGCAGGATGATGCGGGCGCCGGCCCGGGCCGCGCCGTAATTGGCGATGACGAACCAACGGTGGTTGCGCGCCAGGATCGCGACGCCGTCGCCGCCCTTCACGCCCTTGTCGATCAGGCCGTTGGCCACCGCGTGGGCGGCCTCATCGAGCTCGCGATAGCTGAACTCGCCGTCTTCGTCGATCAGCGCCGCGCGATCGGGAGTACGCCTGGCGTTCAGCGAGGGCAGCATGCCGAACTCGCCCCACTTCGCGATGTCAGTTGCCATCGCGGCCGTCTTGAGCGGCGACTCCAGCTTGAACGCGCCCGCCTCGAAGATCTTCCGCACGTAGTGCAGCTCGGCCGAGCCGCGCTCGACGTACTGCTGGACCTTGGAAACGGCTTGCCCGGGGAGGCCAGAAAGATTAGGCATAATCTCACCATATGTGACGCAGGTCGCAACGCGGCCAGAAAATTTTCTCGGAATACGATGAGGCTCATGTCCGGCCCGGCGTCACTAGAGGTTGCCGGGCACGAGGTCACCATCACCCATCCCGACAAAGTCGTGTTCGAAGCCCGGGGCCACACAGGGCCTTACACCAAGCTCGACCTGGTCCGCTATTACCTGTCCGTCTCCGACGGGGCATTGCGGGGCGTGGCGGGGCGGCCGATGATCCTCAAGCGCTTCGTCAAGGGCATCGCTGAGGAGGCGGTGTTCCAGAAACGCGCGCCGGCGAAACGGCCGGACTTTGTCGACGTCGCAGAACTTCGCTACGCCCGCGGCACATCGGCCGCGGAGGCCGTCATCCACGATGCCGCCGGACTGGCCTGGGCGATCAATCTGGGCTGCGTCGATCTCAACCCGCATCCCGTGCTGGCGGACGACCTCGATCATCCCGACGAATTGCGGGTCGACTTGGACCCGATGCCCGGGGTTAGCTGGCAGCGGATCGTCGACGTCGCATTGGTGGCCCGCGACGTGCTGGAGGACCACGGCCTGGTCGCGTGGCCGAAGACGTCGGGCTCGCGCGGTTTTCACATCTACGCGCGGATCGCCCCGCGCTGGGAGTTTCGTCAGGTGCGACTGGCCGCTCAGACCGTTGCGCGTGAGGTCGAGCGGCGGGGGCCCGACGCGGCGGCCAGCCGCCGGGGGGAGGGGGGGCGCGGAGGCGGCTTCGTCGACTTCAACCAGAACGCCAAGGACCGCACCGTCGCCTCGGCCTATTCGGTGCGGGCCACTCCCGACGCCCGGGTGTCGACTCCCCTGCACTGGGACGAGGTCGCCGGCTGCCGGCCCGAGGCGTTCACCATCGACACCGTGCCCGCCCGATTCGCCGAACTCGGCGATCCGTGGGCGGGGATGGATGACGCGGTCGGCGAGTTGGACCGGCTGCTCATGCTCGCCGAGGAACTCGGCCCCCCGGAGCGGGCTCCGAGGGGCTCGGGAAAACGAACCGACGGCCGGCGGCAGTCTTCGATGCCGCTCATCGAAATCGCCCGCACCAAAACCAAAGACGAGGCGATGGCCGCGCTGGACACCTGGCGGGGCCGATACCCCGCGGTGGCCGGCCGGCTGCAGCCGGCCGACGTGCTGGTCGACGGCATGCGCGGGCCGAGTTCGATCTGGTACCGGATCCGAATCAACCTGCAGCACATCCCGATCGGCGAGCGGCCGCCCCAGGAGGACCTGATCGCCGATTACAGCCCTTGGAACAAGGAGGAGCAGGGCCGCGAGATTCCGCGGGGCTGACCGGCGAGAACAGCGCGGCGATGCAGGTGAGGGTTCCGAACGCGATACTCTCACGCGATGCGACAGGGATGGAATCGGCGGGGCTTCTTGCAGCTCGCCGGGGTTGCCGCGACCGCGGCGGCGGCCGGGGTGACCGGCCTGTCCTCGGGGTGCTCGTCGCCCAAGCCGACACCGAGCACCTCCGGCGGAGGATCGGTAACCATCACCCACCTCTTCGGCCAGACCGTGGTCAAGGAGCCGCCCAAGCGCGTGGTCAGCGCCGGCTACACCGAGCAGGACGATCTGCTTGCGGTGGGCGTGGTGCCGATCGCGGTCACCAACTGGTTCGGCGATCAGCCGTTCGCCGTCTGGCCATGGGCCCAGCCCAAGCTCGGCGCGGCACAGCCGGTGGTGCTGAACCTGGACAGCGGAATCCCCGTCGACCAAATCGCCGGCCTGAAGCCGGATTTGATCGTGGCGATCAACGCTGGCGTGGATGCGGACACGTATCAGAAGCTCTCGGCGATCGCCCCCACGGTGGCGCAATCGGGCGGCGACGCGTTCTTCGAGCCGTGGAAGGTGCAGGCGACCACGATCGGTCAGGCGGTGTTCCAGGCCGACCAGATGAAGTCACTGATCGACACCGTCGACAAAGGGTTTACCGCCGTTGCCCAGAAGTACCCGCAGTGGAAGGGCAAGAAGGCATTGCTGATGCAGGGCAAGCTGTGGCAGGGCACCGTGGTGGCCACCCTCGCCGGGTGGCGGACCGATTTCCTCAACGAGATGGGTCTGGTCATCGCGGACAGCATCAAGGGATTCGGCAGCGACGATCACCGCGCTCTCATTCCCCGTGATCAGATCAAAACGGTGCTCGACTCCGCCGACGTGGTGATCTGGACGACCAATAGCGCGGACGACCAGAAGGCGCTGCTGGCCGACCCCGAGGTCGCAGGGTCGCAAGCGACCGCCCAAAACCGGCACATCTTCACCACCAAAGACCAGGCCGGTGCGATCGCGTTTTCGTCGGTGCTCAGCTACCCGACGATCGCCGACCAACTGCCGCCGCTCATCAGCAAGATCCTCGGTTAAACCCCGTTTGGGCAACGCCTGTTTGAGCGTTCGGTAAGGCAGCTCTGGCAGTGCTCGAAAATCCCGCTCCGCCCCCTCCCGCCTGCACGGATTGCAAGTTACTGTCGAGTAATGAGCGTGACGGATCTCCCCATGGACCTGCCCACCGAGCTGGTCGGCAACACCGTTTTCGACTACGGCGACCACGCGCTGATGGTGCAATGCGGCAGCAGCGCTGAGGTGTTGGCCTGGGTGGACGCGCTGCGTGCCGCGGCGCTGCCCGGTGTGCTCGACATCGTCCCGGCCGCCCGCACGGTACTGGTCAAGCTTGTCGGCCCCCGCCATCAAGGCGTCATCCGGCAGCGGCTCCGCAAGATGCGGGTCATCGCCGACACCACCGCCCCGACGGAACGCAACGCCGACGTGGTGATCGACGTCGTCTACGACGGGCCCGACCTCGCCGAGGTCGCCAGCCACACCGGACTGTCGACGGCACAGGTCGTCGACGCCCACACCGCCACGTTATGGCGAGTCGGATTCAGTGGATTTGCACCAGGTTTCGCGTATCTGGTCGACGGCGACGCGCGCCTGCGGGTGCCACGCCGCGCGGAGCCGCGGACGTCGGTACCGGCCGGCTCGGTCGCCCTGGCCGGCGAATTCAGCGCGATATACCCGCGCCAATCGCCCGGCGGCTGGCAACTCATCGGCCACACCGACGCGGTGCTGTGGGATCTCGGTCGACCGAACCCCGCGCTGCTGACGCAGGGCATGTGGGTCCGATTCCGGGCCGCGTAACCAAGGAGGATGCCGTGACAACCCTGGAAATCCTCCGAACCGGACCGCTCGCCGTCGTCCAGGACCTCGGCAGGGTCGGACAAGCCCACCTTGGCGTCGGCAGGTCCGGGGCCGCCGACCGCCGTTCACACAAGCTGGCCAACCGGCTGGTCGCCAACCCCGACGACCGCGCCACCATCGAAGTGACGTTCGGCGGATTCTGCGCCCGCGTGCACGGCGGTGACGTCGACATCGCGGTGACCGGTGCCGACACCGACCCGACGATCAACGGAATCAAGTTCGGCACCAACAGTATTCACCGCGTCCGCGCCGGCGAGGTGATCTCGTTCGGCACCCCGCGCGCCGGGTTGCGTTCCTACCTGGCGGTGCGTGGTGGCATTTGCGTGGAGCCGGTGCTGGGCTCGCGAAGCTATGACGTGATGGCCGCGATCGGGCCGTCGCCACTGCAGACCGGAGACCGACTGCCGGTCGGCGAGCACACCGACGACTACCCAGAACTCGATCAGGCCCCGGTCGCCGCCATCACCGGCGATGTCGTCGAGCTGTCGGTGGTGCCCGGGCCCCGTGACGACTGGTTCACCGATCCCGACAACCTGGTGCACACCGATTGGGTGGCATCCGATCGCAGTGACCGAGTGGGCATGCGGCTGGTCGGGCGCCCGCTGCAATATCGGTTCCCGGACCGCCAACTGCCCAGCGAGGGAGCCACCCGCGGCGCAATTCAGGTGCCGCCCAACGGTTTACCGGTGATTCTGGGGCCCGACCATCCCGTCACCGGTGGCTACCCGGTCGTCGGCGTGGTCATCGAAGACGACATGGACAAAGTCGCTCAGGTGCGGGCCGGCCAGCTTGTCCGGCTGCACTGGGCACGGCCCCGGTCTCCCGTCGGGGCGGGGTCGCAGGCGAACTCCGCGGGCTGGCAGTTCTCCTAATGCAGGCACCCGGGGGGCCTGGTAGACAGGGATCGTGCGCCCCCAGGTACAAACCGCCCGCCTGGTCCACACCGCCGATCTCGACAGCACGACTCTGCAGCGGGTCCACGACATGGTCAGCGACGCGTTCGCCGGCAATTTCACCGAGCACGATTGGGAACACGCACTGGGCGGTATGCACGCCCTGGTCTGGCGGCACGGCGCGATCATCGCGCACGCGTCGGTTGTCCAGCGGCGGTTGTTTTACCGGGACACCGCGCTGCGCTGCGGTTACGTCGAGGGCGTCGCGGTACGGGAGGATTGCCGCGGCCAGGGGCTGGTACACGCCCTACTGGACGGCGTCGAGCAGGTGACGCGGGGCGCCTACCAACTGGGCGCGCTCAGTTCATCGGCCCGGGCCCGCGGCCTCTACGCCAAGCGCGGCTGGTTGCCCTGGCGCGGAACAACGTCGGTGCTGAGCCCGACCGGTCCGACCCGCACCCCCGATGACGACGGAACGATCTTCGTGTTGCCGGTTATGGCCGATGTGGACACCTCCACGGCACTGATGTGCGATTGGCGCGCGGGTGACGTCTGGTAACGATGCGAAACACGTTATTTTCCAGTATGATTCGCCGATATCCTCCCGCCACATCGGGATAGTCACAGCGCGTGGCTGTGGCGTGCGCCACATTGGTTGATCGGCCTCACAGCATCAGTCTTGATGTGGTGAGCGGAAATTCACGCCCGAGTCACTGCACGCAGCGCCCGGGCAACAAACGATTCCTAGCGTGATCGCATGGGAATCTCGCTGGGCCGTTCGCATGTCCTCTCTGACTGGGACCCCGAAGACACCGTCGCATGGGAGGCGGGCAACAAGAAGATCGCCCGTCGCAACCTGATCTGGTCAGTGGCGGCCGAGCACATCGGCTTCTCGATCTGGTCCATCTGGTCGGTGATGGTGTTGTTCATGCCTGCGTCGGTGTACGGGTTTTCCGCGGGCGACAAGTTCTTATTGGGCGCCACCGCAACGTTGGTCGGCGGATGCCTGCGCTTCCCGTATACGTTCGCCACGGCGAGATTCGGCGGGCGCAACTGGACGATCTTCTCGGCTTTCGTGCTGCTGATCCCGACCGTCGGCACCATGCTGTTACTGGCGCACCCCGGACTGCCGTTGTGGCCCTACCTGGTGTGTGCGGCACTGGCGGGTCTGGGCGGCGGCAACTTCGCCTCCTCGATGACGAACATCAATGCGTTTTATCCCCAGCGACTCAAAGGCTGGGCGCTCGCGGTCAACGCGGGCGGCGGCAACCTCGGGGTGCCGGTGGTGCAACTGGTCGGCCTGCTCGTCATCGCGACCGCCGGTAACCGCCAGCCCTACTGGGTATGCGCGATTTACCTTGTGCTGCTGGCGATTGCGGGAATCGGCGCCGCGATCTATATGGACAACCTGCAGCAGTACCGCATCGAGATGAGGACCATGCGCGCGGTGCTGTCCGAACCCCACACCTGGGTGATCGCGCTGCTCTACATCGGCACCTTCGGCTCATTCATCGGCTTCTCGTTCGCGTTCGGTCAGGTGCTGCAGATGAACTTCGTGGCCAGCGGTCAAAGCGCGGCACAGGCATCGCTGCATGCCGCGCAGATCGCCTTTCTGGGGCCATTATTGGGATCGCTGTCCCGGGTGTACGGGGGCAAGCTGGCCGATCGCATCGGCGGTGGCCGGGTCACCCTGGCGGTGTTCTGTTCCATGATCCTCGCCGCCGGAATCCTGGTCAGTGCAAGCGCTTTCGGGGGCCACGCGCACGGGCGCACGTCGGCCGCGACGATGGCGGGTTACGTCATCGGCTTCGTTGCCTTGTTCGTCTTGTCCGGCATCGGCAACGGCTCAGTGTACAAGATGATTCCGTCGATCTTCGAAGCTCGCAGCCACCGGCTGCAGGTCAGCGAGGGTGAGCGCCGGCAGTGGTCGCGATCCATGTCGGGCGCGCTGATCGGCTTTGCCGGGGCGGTCGGCGCGCTCGGCGGCGTCGGCGTCAATCTGGCTCTGCGGCAGTCTTATCTGCACAGCGGCACAGCCACCGCGGCGTTCTGGGCGTTCATGTTGGTCTACGTGGGCGCCTCCGCGCTGACGTGGGCGATCTACGTGCGGCGGCCGCTCGAGGTCACTGCGCCCGTCGAGCCGGGCGCGCAGATATCGGCCGGACTGGCGCGGGTCTAGCCCCGGCATGGGAGGGGCATCGCATTCAGCACGAAATGTATTTCAGCTCACACCGAATTCCACAGGCGTTCGATGAACCCCAAATATTTACGGGTTCTTTACGGAATTGTCCGTCAGCGGGCGGTTTTGAGCTGCGGGTATTCAAATGCGTTGTCGTTCAGCGACTTATCAGATAACTGATAATCAACCTACAGGCGAAATTGGGCGAGAATGAGTTGACGGACTTCCACTGCAAATGTGAGCATCGAAAGCACGGCCGGGTTGGCCTCTCAATTCGGGGCACCCACTTCGACGTAGGGATTGAGCTCGTTTGATGCATGGGCTCGCCGAGAGGATTGCATGCGCACCACGTTGCGAGCTTCCAGCGCACCTGCGGTTCTGTCGCTGGACCTCAGCGGCGAACAGCGCCGCAGCCCTCACCTGCCCTGGCCCGCGTCTGAGACGGGCGGGCAATGCGTCAGCAATTGCTAGGTAATACGGCCGAAACGTCACGGGCATACACAGTGCATATGGGCCAGCCCGCCTCGCCACCGTTGACCGGCTACCGCATTGCGGTGACGTCGGCGCGCCGCTCCGAGGAGCTGTGCGCGCTGCTCAGCCGCAATGGCGCCGAGGTCTGCGCCGCCCCGGCCATCAACATGATCGCACTGCCTGACGACGACGAACTGCACAGCAACACCCAAGCTCTGATCGCCGATCCCCCCGACATTTTGGTCGCACACACCGGCATCGGCTTTCGCGGCTGGTTGGCCGCGGCTGAGGGGTGGGGGTTATCCACTCAGCTGCTCGCGGCATTATCCGAGGCGCGGGTCCTGGCCCGCGGGCCGAAGGCGACCGGGGCCCTGCGTGCGGCCGGGCTGCACGAGGAGTGGTCCCCGAAATCCGAGTCCTCTCAAGAGCTTCTCGAATACCTGCTCAAGTCCGGGGTGTCCGGTGCGCGCATCGCCGTCCAGCTGCACGGAGCCGCGGACGCCTGGGATCCGTTCCCGGAATTTCTCGGCGGCCTGCGTGCCGGGGGTGCCGAGGTGGTATCGATCCGCGTATATCGCTGGAAATCAACACCTTTGGGCGGGAACTTCGACCAGCTGGTGACGGGAATCGCCCGGCGGCAATTCGACGCGGTCAGCTTCACCTCGGCACCTGCCGCCGCGGCAGTGCTGGAGCGCAGCCGTGACTTGGATATCGAGGGACAGGTGCTCGACGCACTGCGCACTGACGTTCATGCGATGTGCGTCGGCCCGGTGACCTCCCAGCCGCTGATCCGAAAAGGCGTCCCGACATCGTCGCCCGAACGAATGCGGTTGGGGGCCTTGGCCCGCCATATCGCCGTGGAACTGCCGCCGTTGGTGTCTCGCACGGTGAAGGCCGCCGACCACGCGATCGAGATCCGGGGAACCTGCGTGCTGGTCGACGGTTGCGTCAAGTCGCTGTCCGGGTCGGGAATGGCGGTGCTACGGGCGCTGGCACAACGGCCCGGAGACGTCGTCTCCCGCGGCGACTTGCTGCGGGTGCTGCCCGGCAACAGCAACGACACGCACGCCGTTGATACGGCTGTGCTGCGCCTGCGAACGGCGTTGGGCGACAAGCAGATTGTCGCAACCGTCGTCAAGCGGGGCTACCGGCTGGCGATCGATGAACCGGCAGGGGTTTGGTGAGCCTGATACTTGCCGCGCATGGCACCCGCCGCCCGGGTGGTGTCGCAATGGTCGGAAATCTCGCCGCGCGGGTGGGCGCGCAGCTCGGGCAGACGGTACAGGTTGCGTTCGTCGACGTGCTGGGACCCACACCCAACGAGGTGCTTTCCGCCGACCCGGGCCCGCGGGCCATCGTGGTGCCGGCGTTCTTGTCCCGCGGGTATCACGTCCGCGCCGATCTGCCCGCCCATGTCGAGGCCAGCGGGCATCGCAATGTCGTCGTCACGCCCGCCCTGGGCCCGGGCGCCCGGATCACGCGCATCGTCGCCGATCAGTTAATTGAATCGGGTTGGCGTCCAGGCGATTCCGTAATCCTCGGCGCGGCAGGGACATCGGACGCCAGGGCTCGGTCGGATCTGCAGACCACCGCCACGCTGTTGTCAGCGATGACCAGTTCGCCGGTGGGCCTGGGCTTTGCCGCCGGCGGCCCGCAGATCGGCGAGGCCGTGGAAAAGGCAAGGGCCGGCGGTGCGCGACGGGTGGCGGTGGCGTCGTATCTACTGTCCGATGGCCTATTTCACGAGCGGCTGCGCGCCTGCGGGGCCGACGTGGTCAGCCGGCCGCTGGGCAATCATCCGGGAATGGTGCGGCTGATCGCGGACCGATTCCGTCGCGCGGTTCCACCCGCGCTGGCCACCGCAGCCCGCTACCGTCATCTCCGGCAGGGCGCGCCGACGCCGGCAATGCTTGATCTTTGATCACCCAGGGGTGATCCTGGCATCATGCCCCGTCGCGAAGAACCATCGCGTGGGCTCCTCGACCCGGTCGCCAAGATGCTGCGGTTGCCCTTCGGCACACCGGAATTCGTCGATCGAATCGTCACCGGCGGGGTCAACCAGGTGGGCCGCCAAACGTTGTACCTGTTGATCACCACATGGGACGCCGCGGGCGGTGGACCGTTCGCGGCCAGTGCGATCGCATCGACCGGTATGGCCAAGACGGCCGAGATCGTACAAAGCATGTTCATCGGACCGGTTTTCGGCCCCCTGCTGAAAATGCTGGGCGCCGACAAGGCCGCCGTACGCGCATCGTTGTGCGCTTCGCAGTTGGTCGGCCTGGGCATCATGCGCTACGGCGTTCGCTCCGAGCCGCTGCACTCCATGTCGGTGGAGACGCTCGTCGACGCGATCGGCCCGACCATGCAGCGCTACCTGGTCGGCGATATCGGCCGCTGATGTCTACTCGGTAGCCAGCCGGGCGATCTGGATCTGTCCGTCGGGGGTGACCCGAACCTGATACACCGGCACCGAGATCCGCGGGTCGTCCAGGCAGCAGCCGTCGTCGAAGGCGAAGGCCTGCTTGAGAATGGGCGATTGGACGGCGGCCCGCCCGCCGCGGTCGCCGACGATGCCGCGCGACATCACCGAAGCGCCGGAGAACGGATCCAGGTTGCCGATCGCGTGCACCGACCCGTCGTCCAGCCGGAACAACGCCGCCTGGCTGCCATCGTCAAGCAGCACGCCGACGCCGCGCCCCGGGATGAGGTGATCGTATGAGCAGGCCGTCGTCCACGCCACGATGTCGTTGACCAGTGTCACAGTTGCCCCCTAATCATGAACGGATCTGCGGCATGCCAATGGGCACAGGCACTTTGCGCCCTGCCCGTTCGGTGAAGGTCACCGTTTCATCGACGGCATCCGGGGCGTTGACGAAGGAGACGAACCGCGACAGCTTGTCCGGATCCTCCAGCACACCCTTCCATTCGCACTTGTAGTTCTGCACATGCCGCTCCATTGCGGCCTCGAATTCAGCTGCCAGGCCCAGAGAGTCGTCGCAGACGACCTCGCGCACGTGGTCGAGCCCGCCGTCGATCGCCTCGACCCACGGCGCGGTGCGCTGCAGCCGGTCGGCCGTGCGGATGTAGTACATGAGGAACCGGTCGACGTATCGGACCAACGTCTCGGTGTCCAGGTCACCGGCCAGCAACTGGGCGTGCCGGGGAGTCATCCCACCGTTGCCGGCGACGTAGAGATTCCATCCCTTCTCGGTGGCGATGACGCCGACGTCCTTGCTGCGGGCCTCGGCGCACTCGCGGGCACAGCCCGAGACGCCCAGCTTGATCTTGTGCGGTGCCCGCAGACCGCGGTAGCGCATCTCCAGGTCGATCGCCAGCTGCACCGAATCCTGCTGCCCGTAACGGCACCAGTCGCTGCCCACGCAGCTCTTCACCGTGCGCAGCGCCTTCCCATAGGCGTGCCCCGATTCCATGCCGCCGTCGACGAGCCGCCTCCAGATCTCCGGCAGCTGGTCCACCCGGGCCCCGAACATGTCAATCCTCTGGCCGCCGGTGATCTTGGTGTATAGCCCGAAGTCCTGTGCGATCTGTCCGATCAGGATCAGATGCTCCGGCTTGATGTCACCGCCGGCGACCCGCGGCACGATCGAGTAGCTGCCGTTCTTCTGGATGTTGGCCAGAAAGTGGTCGTTGGAATCCTGCAGCGAGGCCTGCTCGCCCTCCAGAATGTGCTCGGAACCGGTGGAGGCGAGGATGGATGCGACCACGGGCTTGCAGATATCGCAACCCTTTCCGCGGCCGTAGCGCTCCAGCAAGCCCGAGAAGGTGCGGATCTCGGTGGCGGAGATGATCTCGAACAGCTCGGCGCGAGACTGGCCGAAGTGCTCGCACAGCGCCTTGGACTCCGCCACACCCTCGGCTTCCAGCAGCTGTTTGAGCAGCGGGACGCAGGATCCACACGAGGTGCCGGCCGCCGTGCACGACTTGAGTGCGGGCACGTCGGCGCAGCCGTCGGCGATCGCACACTTCAGATCACTCTTGGTGACGTTGTTGCACGAGCAGATCTGCGCGGAGTCCGGCAATGCACCGACTCCCAAAGCCGCAGCCCCACTGCTGGATTGGGCCGGTGCGATCAGCGCCAGCGGGTCGCCGGGCAGCTCGCTGCCGACCATCGGCCGCAGCACGCCGTACGAGGAGGCGTCGCCCACCAGCACCCCGCCGAGCAGGGTCTTGGCGTCGTCGGAGAGCACAAGTTTGGCGTAGGTCCGGCTTACCGCGTCATTGACGGCGACCTCGAGGCAGTTCTCTGTCGCGCCCATCGCGTCACCGAAGCTGGCGACGTCGACGCCCAGCAGTTTGAGCTTGGTGGACATGTCGGCTTCGCCGAACTCGGCGGCACCGCCCAGCAACCGGTCCACCACCACCTCGGCGGAGGTGTAGCCCGGCCCGACCAGGCCGTAGCATCGTCCGCCGATCGCAGCCACCTCGCCGACGGCGTAGATGTTGGGATCGCTTGTCTGACAGGATAAGTCGGTGAGAACGCCGCCCCGTTCGGCGAGCGTCAGCCCCGCCGCTGCGGCCAGTTCGTCACGCGGCCGGATGCCGGCCGCGAAGATCACCACGCCGGCGTCGATGATGTCGCCGTCGGTCAGCCGCACCTGCGTGGATGCCGTGCCGTCCGGTCGCTGGGCGGTTTGGATCGATTCGGTACCGGTGCCGACATGCACCGAGATACCAAGTTCGGTGACCATCCTGGCCAGCAGCGCACCGCCGCCCTCGTCGATCTGCTGGGCCATCAGCCGCGGCATCATCTCGACGACGTGCGTCTGTAAGCCGAATTGCCGTAACGCGTTGGCGGCTTCGAGTCCGAGCAGACCGCCGCCGATCACCACACCCGCGGTGTCATGACCGCCGTCACGCGCCCGCTCGGCGGCCGCACGAATCGCGTCGAGGTCGTCGAGAGTGCGGTAAACATGGCAGCCGGGCAGGTCGTGCCCGGGCACCGGCGGGACGAAAGCATACGAGCCGGTGGCCAGCACCAGAGCGTCGTAGCGATGCCGTTGACCGTCGGCGGTGAGTACAGACTTTGTCGCGCGGTCGATTTCGGTGACCCGCGCGTTCAGCAGCAGCCGCACCTGCTCGTCGCCCGCGTAGTCGTTGCCGGGCAGCGCCAGCAAGGTGCGGTCCCAGCTTTCGGTGTACGAAGTCAATCCGACGCGGTCATAGGCGGCGTCGGTTTCCTCGGCCAAAACCGTTATCTGCCAATACCCGTCGGTATCGCGGGCTCGCAGCGCTTCGACCAGGCGGTGGCCCACCATGCCGTGCCCGACCATAACCATGTGACGGGCAGCACAGTGCGCGTGCGCATTGGGGACTGGGGCCATGCCAAGAGGATAGGAGCCGGAAATTAAGGGGAAATCGCAAAATGTGAAGCCGGCGTGACGGCAGTCTCACTCCTTCCAAACGCCTGTGTGATGTTCGTTCGCCCACGGCGAACACCCATGTGGAACTTAAGCGTGGTCGACTCAAGTTATTCCTTACAGCCGGCCGGCAGGGCGCCGGTCACAGCACATTCACAACGGAACTCAAGGAAGAAAAAGGAGATGCCATGAGTAACCTCGCATTGTGGTCGCGACCGACCTGGGACACCGACCGGTGGCTGCGCGACTTCTTCGGCCCCGCCGCGGCAGCGGACTGGGCTAAGCCAGTGACCAGCGGTTTCACGCCGGCTGCCGAGATCGTCAAGGACGGCGATGACGCGGTGGTACGGCTGGAATTGCCCGGTGTCGACGTCGACAAGGACGTCAACGTCGAGGTGGACAAGGGTCGCCTGGTCATCCACGGCGAACACCGCGACGAGCACTCCGAGGAGCAGAACGGCCGCACGTTGCGCGAAATCCGCTACGGCTCGTTCCGCCGGTCGTTCCAGCTGCCCGCACACGTCACCGGCGAGGCCATCGCGGCCTCCTACGACGCCGGCGTGCTAACGGTACGGGTCACCGGTGCGTACGCCGGAAGCCAGGCCCAGCGCATCGAGATCACCAAGTAGTTCCCGACGAGTACATCCGGCGAAGCCACCAGGCTTCGCCGGATGTCACGCTTCCGTTAGCCAAAAGCGAGATCGGCGTCAACGCCGATGATGCGCAACAGGTTTACCACTTTGCGATCCAGGCTCTCGCCCACCTTCGTCACCTCCGCGATGCCGAGGCTGCCGAATGCGGCGCTGGGCTGGTCCATCGAGAAGACAGCATTGCCGTCGGCGTCGGCGTGGATCAGCAGCCGTAATGGCGCGTACAGCAACGCCTTCGGGTCGTGCCGAAACATCGTCTCGGCGATGGTGTGGTTGCCGAGCAGGTACTCGATTGCTTTCGTGGCGTGGCCGGCCAGGCCGAGTAGTGGCAGCCCGTCGATCTTGGCGTAGACCATCAGGTCATTCGGCGCGTTGATCGCCGCGGCTGCCAGGACGTCATCCCAACTGCCGCCACGTTCGACAATTTGCCGCACTGTCGCGGGGTCGAAGTTGGGCGCCGCTTTCTCGAAGGCCCTGATGAATTCGTCGAACTCGACACCCGTCGCGATGTCGATGCGGTTCAGGGTGTGCGGCGTGACTTCAAACTCGACGCTATTTGTCATGGCATTCCTCACGATTCGATAGTTGGGTCTAGGACGATGACGCCGCGCACTTCGCGGCCTTCCAGCCGCCGATGGGCTTCGGCGGCTTGGTTCAGCGGCAGCACCTCGTCCACCTGCGACGTGATCTGCCCGGTTTTGAGGCCGTCGGTGAGGAAGCGCAGCGCGTTGCCGATCAGCTCGGGTCGGTCATAAAAGACTGGTAGGTAAAAGCCAATCAGCGCTTGTGATTTCGTCATGAGTCGACGGGGAGCGAACGGCTCGCCGGGGCCGCGCGACGAGCCGAGCAACAGATACCTGCCGAAGGGGGCCAGCGCGTCGAAGTTCTGCTCGAACACCTCCCCGCCGATCGACTCGATCAGGACGTCGACACCGCGCCCCGACGTCAGCTCGAGCACCTGGTCCGTCCATCCCGGCTCGTCGTAGGAGATCGCCGCGTCGGCGCCCAGTGCCCTGACGAACTCCCGCCGCTCCGACGTGCTTGCGGTGCCGATAATCGGCTTTGCTCCAAGCACTTTCGCGATCTGCACCGCAAGGCCGCCCACCCCGCCCGCCGCGCCGTGCACCAACAGCGACTCCCCTGTGCGCAGCGTCGTCGACGCTTGCAGCAACAGGTGTGCGCACGCGGCCTGGGCCGCGAACCCTGCCAACACCCGGAGGTCAGCGTCTTCGTCGACGACGGCACACAATGGCTCCTCGGCGACGGCGACTTGGGCGTAGGCCCCCTTCTTCATCAGGGCCACCACCCGACTGCCCACCGGCACCGAGGTCTGCGGACCGGTCGCGACCACGGTGCCCGCGACGGCGAGACCACCCACCTGGGGAAGCTGCACACCGCCCACGCGAGTCTCGGCCTTGTTGTAGACGCCCAGCCGCTCGCGAATGTCGGGAAAGTTGACGCCCACCGCGATGGTTTGGATGAGCAACTGCCCGGCACCGGGCGTGGGATCCGGAAGGTCCAGGTAATGCAGCACTTCCGGTCCGCCGAAGCGGTCGTAACTGACTGCCTTCATCGGGCCCTCGCTGGTTCGGTGAATGAACCTGACTGCTTGAACTATACGGTTCGGTGAACGAACCGGCAAGGGGTAGTATCGGGACGTGGCCCTTCCCCGCGAGTACCCCGACGAGAATTGCCCGATCGCTCGGTCCCTGGAGATCGTCGGCGAACGCTGGACGTTGCTGATCGTGCGCGACGCCTTCTACGGGGCGCGACGCTTCAGCGACCTCCACAATCACCTCGGCATTCCCAAGGCGGTGCTGGCCGACCGGCTTGCGTTCCTTGTCTCCGAAGGTGTGCTGACCAAGCAGGCGAACGAGTACGAGCTGACCGCCAAAGGCAGGCAACTGTGGCCAGTGATCTGGTCAATGATCACGTGGGGAGGCGAGCACTTGCTGGACAAGCCGACCCGGACCTACCGGCACGCGGACTGCGGCGGCGCCATCGGCCGGGACCGCGGCTGCCTGCGGTGCGGACAGGTTCCCGAGGTCGGCGATCTCGTCGCGCACCCGCCACGACGCCCCCGCGATTCGCGGGACGACCCGGTCAGCGAGGCGCTGCGGCGGCCGCACCGGATGCTCGAACCGATCAGGTCGGGCTAGCTCCAGCGGGCCAGCAGTTCGGCGGCCCGACGGCCCAGCGCAGCCTGCAGGAAGGGACCAAAGCTGATCCGGCCCACCCCGAGCGGACCGAATGACGCCGGATCGTCCTGGTCCGGCAGTGCGATCGCATTGATCGGCAACGGCAGCTCAACGGCCAAGCGCCGCAACGTCTCCGGGTCGTGACGACCCACTGGATAGAGGACGTCAGCGCCCGCCGCGGCTGCCTGAGTCAGTCGCTGCACAGCCCTTTCGACCCGATCGGCATCGTCACCGTCATTGCGCAGGAACAGATCGGTGCGGGCGTTGATCACCACATGCACCCCGGCCGCGTCGGCGGCCGACCGCAGCGCGCCGACCAACTCCGCGTGTTCACCGGCTGACCGCAGCCGCTTGCCCTCCGAGTGGACGGTGTCCTCGATATTGAGCCCGACGGCGCCGGCACTCAGCAGTCCCCCGATCAGGCGCTGTGCCGGCTCGGCATAGCCCGATTCGATGTCCACCGACACCGGAACGTCGACAGCCGCGGTGATTTGGGCGACGCGGGCCAGGACATCGTCGAACGACATGCCCTCGCCGTCGGGTTTGCCGACCGAGTCGGCCAGCGGATGACTGCCCACCGTGAGTGCGGCGAATCCGGCGTCCGTGGCCAGACGAGCCGACCAGGCATCCCAGACCGTCGGCAGGATCACCGGATTGCCCGGCTGGTGCAATTCGAGCAGCGCCGCGGCACGTTGCGCCAGCGTGGTTTGACCTGTCATCGGTGTTTGCTCCGTCGTCCCCCGAAGTCGCGAGTCCAGCGTCCGGTCCAGTGCTGTGGATACTATCGAGAGCGTACTGTGATCCGTGACACCCTCAGCCCTAGGAGATCCGTTGTCCACCACCACTGAACTCGCCGAGCTGCATGACCTCATCGGCGGCCTTCGGCGGTGCGTGAGTTCGTTGAAGGCGCGCTACGGCGACAGCCCGGCCATGCGCCGCATTGTTATCGACGCCGACCGAATCCTCAGCGATGTCGAACTACTCGACACCGATGTTTCTGAATTAGACCTAGCGGGCGCCACCGTGCAGCAATCCGGTGAGAAGATCGTCATTCCCGATACCGAATACGACAGCGATTTTTGGCGCGATGTCGACGACGAGGGTGTCGGGGGTCACAACCGGGCCTGACAATCCAAGCCCCCCGCGAAAAGTGGGGGTCTTTCTGTGTACCCTTCGAATCAACAGCCCGTTCGAAGAGGAACACTAGATGAGCGCACCCACGGCGAACAGTCCTGCGTCCGGTGTCTTTTCACCGACGCGCGCCCGCATCCAGGAGCGAACGCTCCGCACCGACCGGTGGTGGTTGTCGCCGTTGCGGATCGACCTCGGCTTCGCCGCATTTCTCATTTACGCGACGGCGCGAGGATTGCAGAAGGAATACTTCTTCGTCCCGCAGTATCACTACCTGACGCCGTTCTACTCGCCGTGCATGGCGAAGGCCTGCGGTGAGGCCAGCGAATTCTGGCCGCAGATCCTGCCGAACTGGTGGTTTGTGCCGTACGCGGCGCTGACGCTGCCATTCCTGCTGCTGTTCCGGCTTACCTGCTACTACTACCGCGGCGCCTACTACCGCACCGTGTGGCAATCGCCCACCGCCTGTGCAGTGGCCGAGCCGCGCGTGCACTACAGCGGCGAGACCAAGCTTCCGCTGATCATCCAGAACACCCACCGGTACTTCTTCTACGTCGCCGGCATCATCTCGGTGATCAACAGCTACGACGCGATCGTCGCGTTCCATTCCGGGAACGGGCCGGGCGGTTTCGGCTTCGGACTCGGCAACCTGATCCTGCTCGGCAACGTCATCATGCTCTGGATCTACACGTTGTCCTGCCATTCCTGCCGGCATGTGACCGGCGGGCGCCTCAAGCACTTCTCCAAACACCCTGTGCGGTACTGGATCTGGACCCAGGTAAGCCGGCTCAACACCCGGCACAAGCTGTACGCGTGGATCACGCTGGGCACGCTGATGTTCACCGACGCCTATGTCGCACTAGTGGCCAGCGGAACCATTTCAGACCTGAGATTTGTTGGCTGAGAAGCCCTCCCGAGGACAACAAGGAATAGTTGAGCGAGGTTTTATGACTGAGGTCGAACGGCACTCCTACGACGTCGTCGTGATCGGTGCCGGCGGCGCGGGTTTGCGCGCGGTCATCGAAGCGCGCGAACGCGGCCTCAAGGTTGCGGTCGTGTCCAAGTCGCTATTCGGCAAGGCCCACACGGTGATGGCCGAGGGCGGTTGCGCGGCCTCGATGGGCAACACCAACCCGAAGGACAACTGGAAGACCCACTTCGGCGACACCATGCGCGGTGGGAAGTTCCTGAACAACTGGCGGATGGCCGAGCTGCACGCCAAGGAGGCTCCCGACCGGGTCTGGGAGCTGGAGACCTACGGCGCGCTGTTCGACCGCCTCAAGGACGGCAAGATCAGCCAGCGGAACTTCGGCGGGCATACCTACCCGCGGCTGGCACACGTCGGTGACCGGACCGGCCTGGAGCTGATCCGCACCATGCAGCAGAAGATCGTCTCGCTGCAGCAGGAGGATTTCGCCGAGCTCGGCGACTACGAAGCGCGGATCAAGGTGTACGCCGAATGCGCGATCACCGAGCTGCTCAAGGACGGCGACCGGATCGCCGGGGCGTTCGGCTACTGGCGCCAGAGCGGCAACTTCATCGTCTTCGACGCTCCAGCGGTGGTGTTGGCCACTGGCGGGATCGGCAAGTCGTTCAAGGTGACGTCGAACTCGTGGGAGTACACCGGCGACGGCCACGCGCTGGCACTGCGGGCCGGCGCGACGCTGATCAACATGGAGTTCATCCAATTCCACCCGACGGGCATGGTGTGGCCACCGAGCGTGAAGGGGATCCTGGTCACCGAGGGTGTGCGCGGCGACGGTGGAGTGCTGAAGAACTCCGAGGGCAAGCGCTTCATGTTCGACTACATCCCCCCGGTGTTCAAGGGCCAATACGCCGAATCCGAGGACGAGGCCGACCAATGGCTCAAAGACAACGACTCGGCCCGTCGCACCCCGGACCTACTGCCCCGCGATGAGGTCGCGCGCGCCATCAACTCCGAGGTCAAGTCGGGTCGCGGCACCCCGCACGGCGGGGTCTACCTCGACATCGCCTCCCGGTTGACACCCGAGGAGATCAAGCGACGGCTGCCGTCGATGTACCACCAGTTCATGGAGCTGGCCGGTGTCGACATCACCAAGGAGCCGATGGAAGTCGGGCCCACTTGTCACTACGTGATGGGCGGTGTCGAGGTAGACCCCGACACCGGCGCGGCCACCGTCGCCGGGCTGTTCGCCGCGGGTGAGTGCTCCGGCGGCATGCACGGCTCCAACCGGCTGGGCGGCAACTCGCTGTCGGACCTGCTCGTCTTCGGCCGCCGGGCCGGGCTGGGCGCCGCCGACTACGCACGCGCGCTGGCCAGCCGCCCCACGGTGTCCGACGAGGCCATCGAGATCGCGGCGCAGCGGGCGCTGGCCCCCTTCGAGGCACCGGCGAACGGCGCCACCGCGGAGAACCCGTACACGCTGCAGTCCGAACTGCAGCAGTCGATGAACGACCTGGTCGGGATCATCCGCAAGTCGGAAGAGATCACCGAGGCCCTCGAACGGCTGACCAAACTCCGCGAGCGCTTCAAGCACATCCACGTCGAGGGCGATCGCCCGTATAACCCCGGGTGGAACCTGGCCATCGACCTGCGCAACCAGTTGCTGGTCAGCGAATGTGTCGCCAAGGCCGCGCTGACCCGCACCGAGAGCCGCGGTGGACACACTCGCGACGATCACCCCGGGATGGACCCGTCGTGGCGCAAGGTGCTGCTGGTCTGCCGCGTGGCCGGCGACGACGTGATTCCCGACGTCACCATCACCCGAGAAGACCAGTCCCCGATGCGTGAGGATCTGCTGGAGCTCTTCGAGATCTCCGAGCTGGAGAAGTACTTCACCGACGAAGAGCTGACCGAACACCCAGGACGGAGAAGCTGATGAGCGGCTACAACGCGAACTTGCGGGTGTGGCGCGGTGACGACACCAGCGGCGCGCTGCAGGACTTCACCGTCGAGGTCAACGAGGGCGAGGTGGTGCTCGACATCATCCATCGCCTGCAGGCGACCCAGACACCCGATCTCGCAGTCCGCTGGAATTGCAAGGCGGGCAAGTGTGGATCGTGCTCGGCCGAAATCAACGGCATGCCCAAGCTGATGTGCATGACCCGGATGTCCACGTTCGCCGAGGATGAAGTCGTCACCGTGACGCCGTTGCGAACCTTCCCAGTGATCCGCGACCTGGTCACCGACGTCTCGTTCAACTACGAGAAGGCCCGCGAGATACCGTCTTTCGCGCCGCCCAAGGATCTACAACCCGGCGAGTACCGGATGGCGCAGGTCGACGTCCAGCGCTCGCAGGAGTTCCGTAAGTGCATCGAGTGCTTCTTGTGCAACAACGTCTGCCACGTGGTCCGCGACCACGAGGAGAACAAGAAGTCCTTCGCCGGTCCCCGCTTCCTGATGCGGGCCGCCGAGCTCGAGATGCATCCGCTGGACACACTGGACCGGCGCGACCAGGCCCAGGAGGAATTCGGCCTGGGCTTCTGCAACATCACCAAGTGCTGCACCGAGGTCTGCCCGGAACACATCAAGATCACCGACAACGCGCTGATCCCGATGAAAGAGCGCGTCGCCGACCGCAAATACGACCCCGTCGTGTGGTTGGGCAACAAGCTGTTTCGCCGCTGACGAGCGGGCGCTGAAACCTCAGCCGCCGAGCCGGCGGAAAGCGCTGCGGTGGAACACAATCGGCGCGACCTCGGCGTCGATTGTCACCTCCGAAACCCGCAGCACCACGATGGTGTGATCGCCGGCGGGAATCAGTTGCTCGATCGCGCTTTC
Source organism: Mycobacterium numidiamassiliense (assembly GCF_900157365.1). Lineage (GTDB taxonomy): Bacteria > Actinomycetota > Actinomycetes > Mycobacteriales > Mycobacteriaceae > Mycobacterium > Mycobacterium numidiamassiliense. The sequence continues at coordinate 1,367,791 of NZ_FUEZ01000003.1, forward strand.
CAGCCATAGGCCGGTGCCCTTGATGAAGACGGCACCCGAGTCGTTGGACACCGTCTCCATGCCGGCGAACCTGTCCCCGTTCTTGGCGGCCAGCGTGCGCGCGGCCTCGTCGTGGGCCTCGCCCAGCACGCTGATGCCCAGCATCGGCAGGTCTTTGAGCTTGGGCCAGGTCGTCGAGGTGTTCTGCACGCAGAACGACACCAACGGCGGGTCCAGCGAAACCGGGACAAATGTGCTGGCCGCCAAGCCCACCCGGGTTCCGGACACCTCCGCGGCAATGGCCACCACGCCGGTCGGGAAGTGGCCGAAGGCCTCACGCAGCGTCGACGCTGTCAGCTTGTTCGTCTCGTTCACCAGACTTCATTCGCCCCTTGAGCCGAAGACGGAATCCTTCATTCGACCCTACCTGCCGAGTATCCATGTGCGTCAGCCACATCCGGGTGCGCACGCAACCTGCTTTTCCACGCGTTGCGCCCGTAAACCGAGAAGATCGGGTCCGACGGGTCCTCGGTTGGCGACCAGCGTGTGTCGGTGCGCGCCGCGAGGTCGTCGGGCAGCGACAGCACCGGTAGCTGCGCGTCCAGGCGCGGATTGAAGAAGAAGGGCACCGAAATCCGTTCGGTCGCCGGCCCGTCGAGGTGTACCCGGTGCTCGGTCGCCCGCAGGTAGCCGCGCGTCGCGACCTCGAGCAGCTCGCCGATGTTGACGATGAACGCGCCGTCCATGGGTGGCACGTCGACCCAGCCCCCGTCCGGCTGCGCGGGTGCTCCGCGGCGTACCTGCAGGCCGCGGCTGCCCGGCTCGGGCAGCAACAGTGTCAGCACCCCGGAGTCTCGATGCGCACCCACGCCCTGCGAGCTGGCGGCGCGGGCGGGATAGCGGATGATCTTGATCAGCGTGGCGGGCGCTTCGGCGAATGCCGAATCGAAGACGTCCGGCGAAGCGCCCAACGACGCCGCCCAATGCGCCAGCAGCGTCCGGGCTACCGAGGACAGTGCGGCATCCCATTCGCCGACGATCCCCGGCAGCTCGGGCAGCGCCGCCGGCCATTGATTCGGGCCCTGCAGCCACAGATAGTCCGGTGCGCCGGTACCGCCGGCCGACGGGCGCTCGGGTCCGATATCAATCTGCTCGCGCCAATCGACCTCACCGCGGGTCAGCTCGCCGCCCAGCCGGGTGTAGCCGCGGAAGTGCGGGCTGCGCATCATGGCGATCGCATCCTTGTCGGCCTGCGGGAGTTCGAACAATTCGCGGGCGGCCGCGAGCATCCGTCCGACGAGCGCCGCTGGCACGTCATGGCCGGTCAGATAGAAGAATCCCACCTCGTGAGCTGCCTCACGCAGGGTCGTGCGAAGTTGGCCGGAACACGCCCGCAAATCCACGACGGGCAGCGTTGCGGCGCGCTGCACACTCGTCATGTTTCCATTATCGCCGCAGGTAGCGGGGCCACCCAAGCGGTAGGGCGACACTGGCCAACCGGTTGGTTAGTTAGACGGTGCAATATAGCTCACATTGACTTGCGTCAAGCTCGCTAACGGTTTAATTTTAATCGTGTTACTGGTGGGTAACTTAGCCCAAGTACCCAACCACACGTGGTTTTCTCAACGAGGAGGAACGTAGTGAGCCACTACAAGAGCAACGTCCGTGACCAGGTTTTCAACCTGTTCGAGGTATTCGGCGTTGACAAGGCCCTAGGCCAAGGCGAGTACAGCGACCTCGACGTCGACACCGCCCACGAAATGCTGACCGAGATGAGCCGGCTGGCCGAGGGGCCCGTCGCCGAGTCATTCGTCGAGGGCGACCGCAACCCGCCGGTCTTCGACCCGAAATCCCACTCCGTGACGTTGCCGGAAGCCTTCAAGAAGTCGGTCCGCGCAGTGCAGGACGCAGGCTGGGACAAGGCCGGCATCGACGAGGTGCTCGGTGGCATGCCGATGCCCAAGGCGCTGGTCTGGGCGCTGCACGAGCACATCCTCGGCGCCAACCCCGCGGTCTGGATGTACGCCGGCGGCGCCGGATTCGCCAACATCATCTACCACCTCGGCACCGAGGAGCAGAAGAAGTGGGCCGTGCTCTGCGCTGAGCGCGGGTGGGGCGCGACCATGGTGCTGACCGAGCCGGATGCCGGCTCGGACGTCGGCGCCGGCCGCACCAAGGCGGTCCAGCAGGCGGACGGCTCCTGGCACATCGAAGGAGTCAAGCGGTTCATCACTTCCGCCGACTCCGATGACCTGTTCGAGAACATCGTTCACCTGGTACTGGCCCGGCCCGAGGGCGCGGGCGCCGGCACCAAGGGGCTGTCGCTGTTCATCGTCCCCAAGTTCCTGTTCGACCACGAGACCGGCGAGCCGGGTGAGCGCAACGGCGTATTCGTCACCAACGTCGAGCACAAGATGGGCCTGAAGGTCTCCGCGACCTGCGAGCTGTCCTTCGGTCAGCACGATGTGCCGGCCCAGGGCTGGCTGGTCGGCGAGGTGCACAACGGCATCGCGCAGATGTTCGAGGTCATCGAGATGGCCCGAATGATGGTGGGCACCAAGGCAATCGCCACCCTGTCGACCGGCTACCTCAACGCACTCGAGTACGCCAAGTCCCGGGTGCAGGGCGCCGACCTCACCCAGATGACAGACAAGACCGCGCCGCGGGTGACCATCACGCACCACCCGGACGTGCGCCGGTCGCTGATGACCCAGAAGGCCTACGCCGAGGGTCTGCGTGCGCTCTACCTGTACACCGCGACCTTCCAGGACGCGGCGGTCGCCGAGGCGCTGCACGGTGTGGACGCCGATCTGGCCGTCAGGATCAACGACCTGATGCTGCCCGTGGTCAAGGGTGTGGGTTCCGAGCAGGCCTACGCCAAGCTGACCGAGAGCCTGCAGACATTCGGTGGTTCCGGCTTCCTGCAGGACTACCCCATCGAGCAGTACATTCGTGACGCGAAGATCGACTCCCTCTACGAGGGCACCACCGCCATCCAGGCGCAGGACTTCTTCTTCCGGAAGATCGTCCGCGACAAGGGTGCGGCGATGGCCCACGTGTCGGGTGAGATCCAGGAGTTCGTCGACAGCGAGTCCGGCAACGGACGGCTCAAGAGTGAGCGCGAGCTGCTGGCCAAGGCGCTGGCCGATGTCCAGTCGATGGCGGCCACGCTGACCGGATACCTGATGGCTGCCCAGGAAGACGTCAGCAGCCTGTACAAGGTGGGGCTGGGTTCGGTTCGCTTCCTGATGAGCGTCGGCGACCTGGTTATCGGCTGGTTGCTGCAGCGCCAGGCCGCAGTGGCCGTGCAGGCGCTCGACGAGGGCGCCAGCGGATCCGAGCGGTCCTTTTACGAGGGCAAGATCGCGGTGGCCTCGTTCTTCGCGAAGAGCTTCCTGCCGCTGTTGAGCAGCACTCGCGAGATCATCGAGACGCTGGATAACGACATCATGGAGCTCGACGAGGCCGCTTTCTAGGCCGCCTCTGCGACCACGAACGCAAGAATCCCCCGCTTCGCCATTGAAGCGGGGGATCTTGTGTCTCGGGGTGCGTCCCAAAAAGACCGCCGCTGGATCCCCTCACTCCAGCGGCGGCCCTTTTCGCACGCCGTTCCGAAGACCGGCGGCCGTATCGGGGATGCCCCGTGTTGCCGTCGGGGTCGGGGTTCTGACCACAACACAGGGCCATCCGACACTTGGATTACCCATCTATTCCCGCTCCTAAGCCACTGTGACAAAGTTCATCCCCGCGGCGGGCGGGCCAAAGAGGCGGGCCGAAAACCCGTCAGGCCTGCAGAATCGCGGCCACGCCCTGGCCCCCAGCAGCGCAGATGGAAATGAGCGCCCGGACGGGTCCGCCGCCCTTTCGCTCCGCCTTCTGCTCGGCCAGCTGCTTGGCCGCCTGCGCGAGGATCCGCCCGCCCGTGGCCGCGAAGGGATGGCCGGCAGCCAGTGACGAACCGTTGACGTTGAGCTTCGACCGGTCGATCGATCCCAGCGCGGCGTCCAGGCCCAGCCGCTCCTTGCAGTAATCCTCGGACTCCCAGGCCTGCAGGTGAGCCAGCACCACCGAGGCGAACGCCTCGTGGATTTCGTAGAAGTCGAAATCCTGCAGGCTCAGCCCGTTGCGGGCCAGCAGCCGGGGCACCGCGTAGGTCGGCGCCATCAGCAGGCCGTCACGCCCGTTGACGTAGTCGACCGCGGCCGTCTCGGCATCCACCAGATAGGCCAGCGGCGCCAATGAATGATCGGCTGCCCATTGCTCGCTGGCCAGCAGCGCGACCGAGGCGCCGTCGGTCAGCGGAGTGGAGTTGCCCGCTGTCATCGTCGCGTCGCCGGCCTTTACACCGAAAACGGGACGTAGCGTGGCCAGCTTCTCGACACTGCTGTTGGCCCGCAGATTGTCGTCGCGGTAGAGCCCCAGGAAGGGCGTGACCAGGTCGTCGAAGAAGCCACGATCGTAGGCGGCGGCCATGTTGCGGTGGCTGGCGACGGCCAGCTCGTCCTGGTCGACGCGCTTGATCCCGAGTTGTTTGGCGGTGATGGCAGCGTGCTCCCCCATCGACAGCCCGGTGCGGGGCTCACTGTTGGCGGGGATTTCGATGCCCAGGGTGGCGGGCAGCGTGCCCACCAGCCTCAACCGCGCGACGTTGGATTTGGCCCGGCGCAGTTTCAGCAGGGTGCGGCGCAGGTTGTCGCCCAGGCCGATGGGCGGGTCAGAGGTGGTGTCCACCCCACCGGCGGCGGCCACGTCGTAGCGGCCTGCCGCGATGCCGTCCGCGGCAGCGATCGCCGCCTGCAGTCCGGTGCCGCAGGCCTGCTGGATGTCGAACGCCGGCGTGTAGGACGACAGCTCCGAACCGAGCACGCACTCGCGCATCAGGTTGAAGTCGCGGCTGTGTTTGAGCACCGCCCCGCCGACTACCACGCCCAGTTGCTGGCCGGCCAGCCCGAACCGGTCTACCAGCCCGCCCAGGGCCGCGGTGAACATGTCCTGGTTGGACGCCTCCGCGTAAGCGCCGTCGGATCGCGCGAACGGGATGCGATTGCCGCCCAACACGGCGACCTTTTGCCTGTTCTCAGCACTTACAGGGGCCATGTTTTTCTCCGTGTCTCCAGCTTCGTCAGTTTGGGGATCGGCCGATGAGGCCATACTACTCACCGTTCTTACTCTGCAGTAAGTTCGTCCTCGATACGGTTGACCTGTAACGGCAGACCTCGCAAGCAAACGGAAGGCAGCTCAGTGGCTCCCAATGGTTCGTCCGATCTGTTCTCCCACGTCGTCAACTCCGGCCCCGGTTCCTTCGTCGCAAAACAACTCGGCGTCCCGCAACCCGAGAACCTGCGCCGCTACCGGCCCGGTGATGCCCCGCTGGCCGGATCGCTGTTAATCGGGGGTGAGGGCAGGGTGGTCGAGCCGCTGCGCGCCGCGCTGGAGAGGGACTACGACCTGGTGGTCAACAACCTGGGCGGCCGCTGGGCCGACCAGTTCGGCGGCCTGGTTTTCGACGCCACCGGGATCACGGCACCGGCCGGGCTCAAAGCCCTGCACGACTTCTTCACGCCGCTGCTGCGCAACCTGGGCCACTCCGCCCGCGTCGTCGTCGTGGGCACGACGCCCGACTTGGCGGGCAGCACCGACGAGCGGATCGCGCAGCGCGCGCTGGAGGGCTTCACCCGATCGCTGGGCAAGGAGCTGCGCAACGGCTCCACCGCAGCGCTGGTATACCTCTCGCCTGCGGCCAAACCCGCCGCGACCGGTCTGGAATCCACCCTTCGGTTCATCCTGTCGGCCAAGTCGGCCTACGTCGACGGCCAGGTGTTCTACGTCGGGGAGGCCGACTCCACGCCCCCGGCCGACTGGGACAGGCCGCTGGACTCGAAAGTCGCCATCGTGACCGGTGCCGCCCGCGGAATCGGGGCGACGATCGCCGAGGTGTTCGCCCGCGACGGCGCCCGGGTGGTCGCAATCGACGTGGAGTCCGCCGCCGACGCCCTGGCCGAAACCGCCAGCAGGGTCGGCGGCACCGCACTGTGGCTCGACGTCACCGCGGACGACGCCGTCGACAAGATCACCGAGCACCTGCGCGACCACTACGCCGGGCACGCCGGCATCCTGGTCAACAACGCCGGTATCACCCGCGACAAGCTGCTCGCCAACATGGATGATGCCCGCTGGGATGCCGTCTTGGCCGTGAATCTGCTTGCCCCGCAACGCCTTACCGAGGGCCTGGTCGGTAACGGCAGCATCGGCGAAGGCGGCCGGGTGATCGGCCTGTCGTCGATGGCGGGCATCGCGGGCAACCGCGGGCAGACGAACTACGCGACCACGAAGGCCGGCATGATCGGGCTCACCCAGGCGCTGGCACCCAGCCTCTACGAGAAGGGCATCACCATCAACGCCGTCGCGCCGGGATTCATCGAAACCCAGATGACGGCGGCCATTCCGTTGGCCACCCGCGAGGTGGGCCGCCGGATGAACTCGCTACTGCAGGGCGGCCAGCCCGTCGACGTCGCCGAGGCCATCGCTTACTTCGCCAGCCCTGCATCAAATGCAGTGACCGGAAACGTTATTCGCGTTTGCGGCCAAGCCATGTTGGGTGCGTGATGAACCAGCCAAGCGGCCTGAGGAACATGTTGCGCGCGGCCGCAGGAGCGCTGCCACTGGTGCCCCGCGGTGATCAGCTACCCAGCCGCACGGTGACCGTCGAAGAGCTGCCCATCGACCACACGAACGTGGCCGAGTACGCGGCGATCACCGGACTGCGCTACGGCAACAACGTGCCGCTCACCTACCCTTTCGCGCTGACCTTTCCGGCGTTGATGTCCCTGGTGACCGGCTTCGACTTTCCCTTCGCCGCAATGGGATCGGTGCACACCGAGAATCACATCACGCAGTACCGGCCGATCGCGGTCACCGACACCGTCGGGGTGCGCGTACACGCGGAAAACCTGCGCGAGCACCGCAAGGGCATGCTGGTCGACCTGGTGACCGACGTCAGCGTGGGCAATGACGTTGCCTGGCACCAGGTTACGACGTTCCTGCATCAGCAACGCACCAGCTTGTCCGACGAGCCCAAACCGCCGCCGCAGAAGCAGCCGAAGCTGCCGCCGCCCAGCGCGATCTTGCGCATCACCCCCGGCCAGATTCGGAGATATGCCGCCGTAGGCGGTGATCACAACCCGATCCATACCAACCCGATCGCCGCCAAGCTGTTCGGCTTCCCGACCGTCATCGCACACGGAATGTTCAGTGCCGCAGCGGTGTTGGCCAACATCGAGGCTCGACTACCCGACGCCGTGCGGTATTCGGTGCGCTTCGGTAAGCCGGTGATACTGCCCGCGACCACCGGCCTCTACATCGACGAAGGTGACGCCCGCGCCGGCGGCTGGGAGCTGTCGTTGCGCAATATCGCCAAGGGGTACCCGTACCTGACCGGCACGGTGCGGGCGCTGTAGTAGCCGTTCAGCCGACGCGTTCGTCCTGCTTCTGCGCCCGCACGCCGCGGCGTCGCAGCAGCACGTTCAGTCCGTGTGCGCCGGTGGCGGTCAGCAGGAACACCAGAAACAGCCACAGCGGGGGCCGGGCGAGCTCCCAGACGAAAATCGCCGCCCAGATCGGCGACCCCTGGGTTACCGCGAGCACCCCGGCTGCACCGGCGAGCGAGACCGCGGGCACGTGCAAGTGCACGCCGGTCACCCAGTTGATCAGCAGCACCATCGACGCTCCGGCGGCAGCCCCAGTGGCCAGCGAGGGGGTCAGCATCCCGCCGGCCCCGCCCGCGCGCAGGAACAGCGCGGTCAGCAGCGGCTTCAGGATCAGGATCGCGACCGCCGCCGACAGCGTCAGCCCGCTGGCGAGACTGACGGTCAGGATGCTGCGTCCGTTGCCGGGCAACTCCGGCCACCAGTGCGAACAGACGCCCATCACCAGCCCCGCCCCGGCGAGCGCCGGGACCAGAACCCAGCTGCGGATCTGGCGGGCCGGGCGGGCCGCGGCCATGATCCGGTTGAACGCCAGTCCGACCCCCAGCGCCAGCGGCGCCATCATCAGCCCGTGCGCGGTCAGCAGATACGTCGACTCCCCGATCGGCCAGTCCAGGATGGGCTGATCGCGGGTGTCCACCGAGCCGACCGCGACGGCCAGGCTGGACGTGAGAAGCGCCGCACCCACGGCGCGCGGATGCCAGGTGTTGAGCATGATCCGCACCGAGAACAGCGCGCCGGCCAGCGGAACGGCGTACACCGCACCCAGTCCGGCGCCCGCGGCGCAGGACAGCAGGATCTCGCGGTCGCGGGCCGAGAGCCGCTTGAGCCATCCCGTCGCCAAATCGCCTAGCACCGCGGCGAATTGGCGAGGGGCGCCCTCCCTGCCCAGGGAAGCGCCGGAACCGACCAGCAGCACCTGCAGCATGGCGTCGACGCTCCACGACAGCCGCGGTATCCGCTCATGACGGGCGATGATCCCGGCCAACGGTGGAACCTGGGATCTGCGCCGCAGGATCCACCAGCCGATCCCCGCCAGCGCGGCGCCGGCCATCGGTCCCAGCACGCGGCGAACCGGGCTGCTGCCGCTGACCCCGGTGAGCATGGTGCCGAAGCTGTAGTGATAGGTCAGGTGCTGGACGAAGCGCAGCACGAATGTCGTCGACAGGCCCGCGACCCCGGCCAGCAATCCAACGATGACCACCGCGCAAAAGAAGTCGACGTGCTTCGAGCGCCCCTGGAAGGCCACTGCACGAATCTATGTCACCGGCGACTAGCCGGCAGCGACGTTATGGCCGCCCTTGTCGGGAAGCGCGGCGGCATCGAGGTCGCGGTCCTGCGGTACACCCCGCAGGCCGTGCCAGAACAGCTCGATCATCAGCTCGGCGGCGTCGTCGGCGTCGACATCGCCGGTGGAAAGGCGGTTGGCCATCGCCTCGCCCGCGCCCACCAGCGCCACCGCCATCATCTGATGCTCGGTGTCCGGCCGCGGGGTGCGACTGCCGGCCCGCACCAGCCCCGCCACCAGCTCGATGATCTGCTCGCGGCCTTCACGCACGGTGTGCGCGAAGGCCTGCGAACTGATCGCCTGTGTGTACATCACAATCCAGGACGCCCGGTTGGCTTCGATGTAGCGCAGGAACGAGACGATGGTGTTGCGCAGCAAGTCCCTCGGGCTCTTGGTGAAGTCGATATCGGCGCGCACCGCCTCGATGAAGCGGCTCAATTCGCGGTTCAGGCAGGCGCCGAACAAGTCCTCTTTGGAACCGTAGTAGAGGTAGAGCATCGGCTTGGAGATCTCGGCCGCGGCGGCGATGGTGTCCATCGAGGTCTCGTGATAGCCGTTGACCGAGAACATCTGCACGGCGGCGTCGAGCATCTGCTGTTCACGGACAGCACGCGGTAACCGCTTGGTACCACCTGCCATCCGCTGTGCCCTTCTAAGCCCTTCTCGCCTGTCTATCTGAATCCAGAGTAACGATGATGCAGCGCGTTAGTGTCCACACGCCCGGCTACGGCCCTTCATCGTCGCCAGCCGCGCCACCGATTGGTCCACTGAAGGCATGCTCAATTCGCCTGCGGCCACGGCCTTCTCCAGCCTGTCCAGCACCGCGGGCACCTCGTCGGTGGTGACCCAGAGCGCGACGTCGATCCCGGCCTGCAGGGTGCGCAGCGCCGCCTCGGCCACGCCGTAGCGATCCGAGATCGCGCCCATGCTGGACAGGTCGTCGCTGAACACCGGACCGTTGAAAGGCGGTGCGCCGTAGCCGATGCCGTCACGCAGCAACTGCACCGCGGGCCGGCTCAGGGTGGCCGGGTCGTCACCGGTCAGCCCGGGAACCTGCAGGTGGCCCACCATCACTCCGACCGGGTTCGCGGTGAGCAGCGTCCGGTAGGGCACCAGGTCGACGTTCTGCAGGTCGCTCAGCGGCGGGGTCACGACGGCGCCGGTGTGTGAATCACCCGAGCCATGCCCGTGGCCGGGGAAGTGCTTGAGCACCGGCAGCACCCCGGCGTCGCGCAGACCCTGTGCGTAGGCCCCGGCGTACTGGGTGACCGTATTCGGATCGTTGCCGAACGAGCGGTTGCCGATGACGCCGTCGTCGGGGGCGTCGGTCACGTCGACGACCGGCGCGAAGTCGATCGTGATGCCCAGGTCGTGCATCTTCTTGCCGCGATCGGCCGCCAGATCGTGGACTTGAGCGGGTGTCTGGGTCTGGGCCAGCGTCCGGGGTGACGGAGACGACCCGATCAACGATCGCAGCCGCGACACCCGGCCGCCCTCTTCGTCGACGCTGACGGCCAGCGGCAGCGGCCCGGCGCTGCCCGCGATGTCGGCCAACGCCCCCTTGAAGATGGAGAGGTCCGTCCAGCTGCCGATGAAGATGCCGCCGACGTGGTAGCCGTTCACGACGCCCCGGGCGTCGTCGGCGCTCTTCACTCCGACCATCAACAGCTGCGCCAGCTTGTCGCGGGTCGACAACGCCGTTGCCGGATCGCCGCAGACCGGTGGGGCGGGCGCGGCCACCGGCTTGCTGACCGGGGTCGACGCTCCGGGCCGTGGCGTGTCGTGCCCGCAGCCCACTACCAGCGCCGATGCGGCGGCGAGCACAGCGAGGGTGCGCGGGAAGGCCATCGGGTCATGTTGTCACGACGCATATCGGGCCCGGCGCCCCGCACCGAGGCGCGCCACCGCCGCTCGCTTCACTGCTGGCCGGGGCAACCCCTGTTACCTTGGCGATTGACCCTATTGACTGGCAGGGACTAGCGCGAGCTAGCAGGGGACAACGCGAGGGAGCCAGCGATGACCGGGTTCACCTTGGCAGCCGTCGCCAGCATCGCGGCGGGCCTGTCGATCGGGGCCGCGGCGGCGGTCGGCGCCACGCTCGCGGTCGAAGGCCACACCATGGTGCCCGCCCAGGCTCCGCCGACGCCGGTGAACATTTCCGGGCCACTGCCGGTGAACTACGGCGATCGGTGCTTTCACGGGCATTGCATACCCTGGCCGTGACTCACCGGCCAGGAGGGCGACGGCCATTCTGCTAGGTTGGCCTTTGGGTTGTCCTCAGCTACGACCGCGATTCCCCAAGGAGCCAGTCGATGAACCGGATCATTGCGCCCGCCGCCGCGAGCGTTGTGGTGGGTTTGCTGCTGGGCGCGGCGGCGATCTTCGGGGTCACGCTGATGGTGCAACAGGACACGAAGCCGCCACTCCCCGGGGGCGATCCGCAGTCGTCAGTGCTCAACCGGGTCGAGTACGGCAACCGTAGCTAACCCGGCGGCCAAGACTCCGCCGGCCGCGCCTGCGGAATCAGCCGCGGGCTCGTCGGCAACTCCGCTGTCCCGCCGCTGGCTGGTGCTGGTCGGGGCGACAGCGCTGGGGCTGACGTTCCTGCAGGCGCCCGGGCAGATATCGCCCGACACCAAGCTCGATCTGACCGCTAATCCGCTGCGGTTGCTGATGCGCGCCACCAACCTGTGGAACAGCGATCTGCCATTCGGCCAGGCCCAGAATCAGGCCTACGGTTACCTATTTCCGCACGGCACCTTCTTCTTGGCCGGCCACCTGCTCGGGCTGCCCGGCTGGGTGACGCAGCGGCTGTGGTGGGCGCTGCTCCTGACTGTCGGCTTCTGGGGGTTGCTGCGGGTCGCCGAGGCACTGGGAGTCGGTAGTCCGTCGTCGCGGGTGATCGGCGCGGTGGCGTTCGCGTTGTCGCCGCGGGTGCTGACCACGCTGGGCTCGATCTCGTCGGAAACCTTGCCGATCATGCTGGCGCCGTGGGTGTTGCTGCCCACGATTCTGGCGCTGCGGGCTCCGGCCCACAGGTCGGTCCGGGCGCTGGCCGCCCAGGCCGGGCTGGCCGTCGCGTTGATGGGCGCCGTGAACGCCATCGCCACCTTGGCGGGCTGTCTGCCCGCGGTGATCTGGTGGGCAAGCCACCGGCCCAACCGATTGTGGCGGCGCTACACCGCGTGGTGGCTGCTGGCCCTGGCCCTGGCCACGCTGTGGTGGGTGGTGGCGCTGGCGTTGTTGCGCAAGGTCAGCCCGCCGTTTCTGGATTTCATCGAGTCCTCCGGCGTGACGACGCAGTGGTCGTCGCTGGTCGAGATGCTGCGCGGCACCGACAGCTGGACCCCGTTCGTGGCACCGACGGCGACCGCGGGCGCGCCGCTGGTGACCGGGTCGGCGGCCGTGCTGGCGACCTGCCTGGTCGCAGCGGCCGGGCTGGCCGGTCTGGCCCTTCCGGGCATGCCGGCGCGGGGACGGCTGGTGACGATGCTGTTGGTCGGGGTGGTGTTGATGGCCGTCGGCTACAGCGGGGGGCTGGGCTCCCCGGTGGCCCACCAGGTACAGGTGTTCCTGGACGCCGCCGGGGCGCCGCTGCGCAATGTGCACAAGCTGGAGTCGGTGATCCGGATCCCGATGGTGCTGGGCATCGCGCAGCTGCTGAGCCGGATACCGCTGCCGGGCAGCGCGCCGCGGCCGGTGTGGCTGCGTGCATTCGCCCACCTGGAGCGCGACAAGCGGGTGGCGGCGGCCGTGGTGGTGCTGACCGCGCTGATGGTCAGCACCTCGCTGGCGTGGACCGGTCGACTCGCCCCGCCGGGGACGTTCAGCGCGATACCGCGGTACTGGCACGACGCCGCCGACTGGCTCAGCGAGCACAATTCTTCGCCGAACGGGAGCCCGTCCCCCGGACGTGTGCTGGTGGTCCCCGGTGCGCCGTTCGCCACCCAGGTCTGGGGCACCACTCATGACGAGCCGCTGCAGGTGCTGGGCAGCAGCCCGTGGGGCGTGCGCGACTCCATCCCGCTGACACCGCCGCAGACCATCCGGGCGCTGGATTCGGTGCAGCGCCTGTTCGCCGCCGGGCGCCCCTCGGCCGGTCTTGCCGATACCCTTACCCGCCAAGGTATTTCGTATGTGGTGCTGCGCAACGACCTGGATCCCGAGACGTCACGCTCGGCCCGCCCGATCCTGGTGCACCGCGCCATCGACGGATCGCCGGGGTTGCAGAAGGTCGCGCAATTCGGTGAGCCGGTGGGGCCCGGCACTCTGGCCGGGTTCGTCGCCGACAGCGGGCTGCGCCCGCGCTACCCGGCGGTGGAGATATACCGGGTCTCTCCGATAGGGGAGGCGGCAGGCGATCCCGGAGCGCCCTACTTCGTCGACACCGACCAGCTGGCCCGAGTCGACGGCGGGCCAGAGGTGCTGCTGCGCCTCGCCGAGCGGCGCCGGCTGCTGGGCCAGCCGCCGCTGGGTCCGGTCTTGATGACCGCGGACGCCCAAAATGCCGGTATGACAACGCCTCCCGGCGCCGGAGTGACGGTGACCGACACCCCGGTCGCGCGCGAAACCGACTATGGTCGCGTCGACGAGCACTCATCGGCGACCCGGGCCGCCGGCGATACCCGGCACACCTACAACCGCGTGCCCGACTACCCCGTTCCCGGCGCCGACACGGTTTTCGGCGGTTGGACCGGCGGCCGCATCACCGTGTCGAGTTCGTCGTCGGACTCCACCGCCATGCCCGACGTGGCCCCGGCCACCTCACCCGCGGCCGCGATCGACGGCGACCCGGCAACGGCGTGGGTATCCAGCGCACTGCAGACCGCCGTCGGGCAGTGGCTGCGAGTGGATTTCGACCACCCGGTGACCAACGCGGCGATCCCCCTGACGCCCAGCGCGACGGCCGTCGGCGCACAGGTACGACGCATGCTGATCGAAACCGCCACGGGCAGCACCACATTGCGGTTCGACGAAGCAGGTAAGCCGCTCACCGCGGCGCTGCCGTACGGCGAGACGCCGTGGGTGCGGGTCACCGCCACGGGCACCGACGACGGTTCGGGCGGTGTGCAGTTCGGCATCACCGACTTCTCTGTCACGCAGTACGACGCGGCCGGCTTCGCGCACCCGGTGAACCTGCGGCACACCGTGCTGGTGCCCGGACCGCCGGCGGGCGCTGCGGTCGCGGCATGGGATCTGGGATCGGAACTGCTCGGCAGGCCGGGCTGTGCCGCGGCTTCCGACACCGTGCGCTGTGCATCGTCGATGGCACTGGCACCGGAAGAGCCGGTGAACTTCAGCCGGACCCTGACGGTGGCGGCGCCGGTGTCGGTGAGCCCGACGGTGTGGGTGCGGCCACGACAGGGACCCAAGCTGGCCGATTTGATCGCCGAGCCGAATACCACTCGGGCTCAAGGGGATTCCGACACCCTGGACGTGCTTGGCTCGGCATACGCGGCCACCGATGGCGACCCGGCCACCGCGTGGACCGCGCCGCAGCGGGTGGTGCAGCACAAGACGCCGCCCACATTGACCATCACGTTGCCGCGGCCCACCGTGGTCACCGGGCTGCGGCTGGCCGCCAGCCGGTCGGCCCTGCCCGCGCACCCGACGATGGTGGCGGTCAACCTGGGCGACGGCCCCCAGGTACGGGACGTGCGCGCGACCGGTGACGCGCCGGGTCAACCGCAAGCCGTGTCGCTGCGACCGCGGATGACCGACACCGTCACGCTGAGCCTGCTCGATTGGCAAGACGTCATCGACCGCAACGCTTTGGGCTTCGACCAGCTCAAGCCGCCGGGGCTGGCCGGCGTCGCGGTGCTCGGCGCCGACGGGAACCCGATTGCGCCGGCCGACGCGACCCGAAACCGGGCGCGCGAGATCGTCGTCGACTGCGAACACGGGCCGGTCATCGCCGTCGCCGGCCGGTTCGTGCACACCTCGATCCGGACCACGGTGGGCGCGCTGCTGGACGGCGAACCCGTGGCCGCCAACGCGTGCGACCGCGAGCCGATCACGCTGCCCGCCGGGCAGCAGGAATTCCTGATCAGCCCCGGCGCCCAGTTCGTGGTGGACGGCGCGCGGCTGTCGACTCCGAACGGGCCGCCCAGTGCCGCAACACCGATGCGGGCCACGACCATGGCCTGGGGTCCCGACCGTCGCGAAGTGCGGGCCCCCGCGTCGGCCACCTCCCGGGTGCTGGTCATCCCGGAGAGCATCAACCCGGGCTGGGTGGCGCGCACCGGCAGCGGGGCCCGACTGACGCCGATCGCGGTCAACGGGTGGCAACAGGGCTGGCTGGTACCCGCGGGAGACCCCGGCACCATCACACTGACCTTCGCGTCCAACTCGCTGTACCGTGCCGGGCTCGCGCTCGGACTGGCGTTGCTGCCGCTGCTGGCCATGCTCGCGCTGTGGCGAACACGACGTGGCCATACCGAAGACGCACCCGCACAACCATGGAACCTCAGGGCGTGGGCCGCGGCTCCGGTGCTGGCGGCCGGGGCGGTGATCGCGGGCGTGGCCGGGGCCGTCGTGGTCGGCGGCGCCCTGGGCCTGCGGTACGCGCTGCGCCATCGAGAGCGCCTGCGCGACCGGCTCACCGTCGCGGTGAGCGCGGGCGGTCTTATCCTCGCCGGCGCGGCGCTGTCCCGTTACCCCTGGCGCTCGGTCGACGGCTATGCCGGTCATTCCGCGAATGTCCAACTGCTGGCCATGATTTCGCTCGCCGTGCTGGCCGCTTCGGTCGTGGCCCTGCCGAAGCGTTCGACGACTGGATAAGCCATGGGATGGTTTTCGGCACCCGAGTACTGGCTGGGCAGATTGCTGCTCGAGCGCGGCGCCGCGGCCATCTACCTGATCGCGTTCGTCGCGGCCGCCGCGCAGTTCCGGGCACTCATCGGTGAGCACGGAATACTACCGGTGCCAAGGTTTTTGGCCGCCCACTCGTTTTGGCGGACGCCGAGCGTCTTTCACCTCCGCTACTCCGATCGGTTGTTCGCGGCCGTCTCCTGGTTCGGTGCCACACTGTCGGCGGCGGTGGTCGCGGGTGCGGCCGACCTGGTGCCGCTGTGGGCGGCCATGCTGACGTGGTTGACGCTGTGGGTGCTCTACCTGTCGATCGTCAACGTCGGGCAGACCTGGTATTCCTTCGGCTGGGAATCTTTGCTGCTGGAGATCGGTTTTCTGATGATCTTCCTGGGCAACGACCAGATCTCGCCTCCGGTGCTGACGTTGTGGATGGCGCGGCTGCTGTTGTTTCGCGTCGAGTTCGGGGCCGGGCTGATCAAAATGCGCGGCGATCCCTGCTGGCGGGATCTGACCTGCCTGTACTACCACCACGAAACACAGCCCATGCCTGGGCCGTTGAGCTGGTTCTTCCATCACCTGCCCAAGCCGCTGCACCGAATTGAGGTGGCGGGCAACCACTTTGCTCAGCTGATCGTGCCGTTCGGGCTGTTCGCCCCCCAGCCGATCGCGACCGTAGCCGCGGCGACCATCGTCGTCACCCAATTGTGGCTGGTGGCATCGGGCAACTTCGCCTGGCTGAACTGGATGACGATCATCCTGGCGTTCAGCGCGATCGACCCGTCGTCGCTGTTGCCGGTGTCCACCGCGCCGGCGATAGCGCAACCACCGGTGTGGTTCGTCGTTGTGGTGCTCGTGTTCACCGTAGCGGTGCTGTTCCTCAACTACTGGCCGCTGCGCAACATGTTGTCCGCACGCCAACGAATGAACATGTCGTTCAACCCCTTTCATCTGGTAAACACCTACGGGGCGTTCGGCAGCATCGGCCGCATCCGGCGCGAGGTGGTGATCGAAGGCACCGAATCCTCGACGATCACCGGGCAGACGGTCTGGAAGGAGTACGAATTCAAGGGCAAGCCCGGTGCCCTGCGCCGGCTGCCGCGCCAGTGGGCCCCCTATCACCTGCGGCTGGACTGGTTGATGTGGTTCGCCGCAATCTCGCCGGACTACGCCCAGCCGTGGCTGAGGCCGTTTCTGCAACGCCTGCTGCGCAACGACCGATCGACACTGCGGCTGTTGCGGCACAACCCCTTTCCGGCGTCACCGCCGCTGTATGTGCGCGCCCGGCTCTACCAGTACCGCTTCACCACGGCGGCCGAGCTGCGCCGTGACCGGGCCTGGTGGCACCGCACGCTGGTGGGTGAATACCTTCCGCCGATGGCGCTGGGAGAATTCTGACGACTACAGCGTTTCGTCCAGCTCACCGAGCCGATCGGTCAACCGCAGGTTCTCCGAGTAGTCGACCGGGCAGCAGATCAGCGAGACACCATCGTCGTCGAGCGCCGCACGCAGCGTCGGTAACAGTTCTTCTGCGCTGTTGATCCGATAGCCTTTGGCACCGAAGCTTTCCGCGTACTGCAGGATGTCCGGATTGCCGAATTTGACGTAGTAGTGCTCGCCGAGCTCGAGATCCATCTTCCACTCGATAAGGCCGTAGCCGCCGTCCTCCCAGATCAGCACCACCAGCGGGATGCGCTCCCGCACAGCGGTTTCGATCTCCTGCGAGTTCATCAGGAACGCGCCGTCGCCCACGACGGCGAGCACCTTGGCCTCGGGCCGGGCCAGCTTGACCCCCAGGGCACCCGGGAGCGCAAAACCCATAGTGGACAACCCATTCGAGATCAGGCAGGTGTTCCGCTCATACGTCGGATAGAGCCGGGCCATCCACATCTTGGTGGCCCCGGTGTCGACCAGCACGACGTCGCTGCGGCCCAACGCTTCTCGCGTGTCGGCCACCACCCGCGCGGGAGCCAACGGGTAGCGCGAATCCTGTTGTCCGCGAGCAAATTCCTCGGCCAGCAGGCCCGATCCGGGAACCTCGGGCTCGGCCTCGTAGGTGTGGTCGGCCAGTCCGTCGGCGACTGCATCAAGGGAGTCGCTGATGTCGCCGATGATCCCGACGTCGACCGAATAGTGCGCGTCGACCTCGGCCGGGAAGCGGTGGATGTGGATGATCTTCTTGTCGGCCTGCGGGTTGATCCGGACCGGGTCGAATTCCTGCAGCTCGTAGCCGACGGCGATGATGACGTCGGCGTTGTCGAATCCGAAGTTGACATAGTCGTGCCGCATGAACCCGAGCGTCCCGATGCTGTTGGGGTGATCGTCGGGCATGACGCCCTTGCCGTGGAAGGTGTTGGCCACCGGTACACCGAATCTCTCGGAGAACCGCACCAGCGCCGCGGTGGCGTCGCTGCGCGCCGCGCCGTGCCCGGCCAGCACTACCGGCCGCTTCGCCGCGCGGAGAATGTCGACGGCACGTTCCACCTGGCCCGGCGCCGGCGCATCGGCGCGGACCACGTTGCGCGGCAATGGACTCAGGTCGTAGTCGGCCTCGTCGGCATCGATGTGCTCGGGCACGGCCAGGTAGACCGCGGCCGGGCGTTCGGTCTCGGCAAGCTTGAAGGCCTTGCGGAACATCTCGGGGATGGCGCGCACGGTGGGAACGCCGGCGGCCCACCGGGTGATCGGGGCGAACATCGATACCAGGTCGACGTATTGGTGCGATTCCTTGTACTGGCGGTCCTGGCCGACCTGCGCGGAGATCGCCACCATCGGCGTGCTGTTCGTGGTGGCGTCGGCGACGCCCAGCTGCATGTTGATCGCGCCCGGGCCCAGTGTGGCCGACACCACCGCGGCCCGGCCGGTGACCCGCCCGTACATCTCGGCCATGAACGCCGCGGCCTGTTCGTGCCGGGTGAGCACATACCGGATCTTCGAGGAGGCCAGCGCCTGCACGAAACGGATGTTCTCCTCACCAGGTAGTCCGAACACCACGGCGACGCCCTCGTTTTCCAGGCACTCCACCATCAACCGAGCGGCTTTTGTCATCCGACACCTCCCTAAGGGAACGATAGTGGCAGGCTAGATGTTGGACGTTCCACAACCTTGGAAACAAAGAGCAAGCGAAGGATGTCAGCATGGCGATCGCCACCATCAATCCGGCCACCGGCGAGACCGTAAAGACCTTCACGCCGGCCACCGATGACGAAGTCGAAGCGGCCATTGCCCGCGCGTATGCCCGATTCCAGGACTACCGCCACAACACCACTTTTGCCCAACGTGCCGCATGGGCAAACGCGACGGCCGACCTGTTGGAGAAGGAAGCCGACGAGGTCGCCGCCATGATGACCCTCGAGATGGGCAAGACGCTGAAGTCGGCCAAGGCCGAAGCGCTCAAGTGCGCCAAGGGTTTTCGTTACTACGCTGAGCACGCCGAGCAGCTGCTCGCCGACGAGCCGGCGGAGGCGTCGAAGGTCGGCGCGAAAAAGGCGTACATCCGCTACCAGCCGCTCGGGGTCGTCCTGGCGGTGATGCCGTGGAACTTCCCGCTGTGGCAGGCGGTCCGGTTCGCCGCGCCCGCGTTGATGGCGGGCAACGTCGGACTGCTCAAGCACGCGTCCAACGTGCCGCAGTCGGCCCTGTACCTCTCCGACGTCATTGCCCGCGGCGGCTTTCCCGACGGTTGCTTCCAGACGCTGCTCGTCTCGTCCAGCGCGGTCGAACCCATCCTGCGCGATCCGCGCGTTGTGGCGGCCACCCTCACCGGTAGCGAGCCGGCCGG
Source organism: Mycobacterium numidiamassiliense (assembly GCF_900157365.1). Classification (GTDB taxonomy): domain Bacteria; phylum Actinomycetota; class Actinomycetes; order Mycobacteriales; family Mycobacteriaceae; genus Mycobacterium; species Mycobacterium numidiamassiliense. The sequence continues at coordinate 1,387,130 of NZ_FUEZ01000003.1, forward strand.
CCAATCGGTGGCCGCGATCTGCGGCGACGAGATCAAGCCGACCGTCATGGAGCTCGGCGGCAGCGACCCGTTCATCGTGATGCCGTCGGTGGACCTCGACGAGGCGGTCAAGACCGCGGTTACCGGCCGCACGCAGAACAACGGGCAGTCCTGTATCGCCGCCAAGCGGTTCATCGTCCACACCGACATTTACGACGCCTTCGTCGACAAGTTCGTCGACGCTATGCAGGCGCTCAAGGTCGGCGACCCGACCGACCCCGACACCGACGTGGGCCCCCTGGCCACCGAGTCCGGGCGCGACGAAATCGCCGGGCAGGTCGATGCCGCCGTCGCCGCGGGCGCCAAGATCCGTTGCGGCGGAACACGTTTGGATCGACCGGGCTGGTTCTATCCGCCGACGGTGGTCACCGAGATCACCAAGGATATGGCGCTGTACACCGAGGAGGTGTTCGGCCCGGTCGCCTCGATGTATCGCGCCCAGGACATCGACGAGGCGATCGAGATCGCCAACGCCACCACTTTCGGGCTGGGATCCAACGCCTGGACCAATGACGAGGCCGAGCAGCAGCGCTTCATCGACGACATCGAGGCCGGCCAGGTCTTCATCAACGGGATGACGGTGTCCTACCCGGAGTTGGGCTTCGGTGGCGTCAAGCGGTCGGGGTACGGCCGCGAACTCGCCGGCCTGGGTATCCGGGCGTTCTGCAACGCCAAGACCGTCTGGGTCGGCTAGACGGCCGCCAGCGCCTTCTCGTCCTCCTCGGCGAAGGTGTCCTCGAGGTGCAGCGGCGAGTAGTCGAGGTCGATCTCGCCGAGCGGACGTCCGCGCGCGCTGGAGATGGTGCCGAATCGGCGCATGCCTTTGTCGGCCGAGTACTGGACCATCTCGTCCGGCGAAATACCGAACGGCGTCTGGTCTCCGTAGATCGCGAAGCCTTCCTCGGTGATGCGCAGTGCCAACGGGATGAGCTCGTTCATCCGCGTCTCGAACACTCCCCAGTTGGCGTCGTCGGCGGCGACGTGGCGCCGGCAGGTGAAGGTCCCCCACGCCATGTGCCGCCGCTCGTCGTCGCCGATGCGCCGCACCAGTTCCTGCATGCCGGGCAGGATGCCGCGGTACGCACAGATCTTGTGCCAGGCGTAGTAACCGGTGAGCGCCAGCATGCCTTCGACGATGTGGTTGTAGGTCACCGACGCCCGGATCTGAGCGGCCGGCGAGGGATCGGTCGACAACGCGTTGAGGCAGTCGGGCAGTACGTCGTAGAACATCTCGCGGTACGCCGGCAGGTCGTCGAGGTAGCCGTGCAGATCGTCCGTGATCCCGATGGCGTCCAGCCACATCCTGAACACCTGGACGTGCTTGGCTTCCTCGAAGGCGAACTGCGTCAGATACATCTCGTCGCCGAGCCGGCCTTCGGACCGCATCGCGGCCATGAACGGCTGGATGTCCTGCGTCACCGCCTCTTCGCCGGCGACGAACTCGGCACACAGCCGGGTGGCGTAGTCGCGTTCGTCATCGCTGAGCTGGTCCCAGTCCTCGCGGTCGCGGGAGAAGTCGATGTCGCCCGGGTTCCAGAATTTGGCGTTGCCGCCGGCGAACAGCTTGAGCGGCAGGCTTTGCCAATTGAGGCCGCCCGCGACGAGCGCACCCAGACCTGTCCGTGTCATGTGAACTCCTCAGATTGTTGTGGGGCTGCGTTGACGGAGGAATTTGCCTCGAACGCCGCGGCCAGTACGGCGACGAGCCTGCGCACCGCCAGCGCCGGCTGCTCGGGAGTGGGCTCGTCCAGGCCGAGGATGGGGTCCAGGCCGCGCATGTACGGGGCCAGCGCCAGATGCGGAAAGATCATCAGCAGTAGTGACAGCAGGACGTCGGTGTCGGAGTCGCGACGCAGATCGCCGCGGGTGTGCGCGGCCCGAACCAACGGGCGCAGCACGTCGAGGTAGTGCCGGTTGCTGACGCTGCGCACGGTGATGCGGGCTTCGGTGTCGACCTCGAGGCTCACCGCGGCGTGCAAGGCGCGTTCGTGGGGATGCTCCGCGTAGTAGGCGACCCACGCGTCGAGCAGGTCGGTGAGGAACTCGAAGAACGGGCGGTCCGGGTCGAGCTCCCGGATGAGGTCTTCCACGTAATCGCGCACTCGCTGGCTGGCGATGTCGGTGATGAACGCATAGAGGTCGCGCTTGTCGGCGAAGTACTGGAACAGGCTGCCCTTGGCCACGCCCGCGCGCCTGGCGATGACGTTGAGGCTGCCGCGCGAGAACCCGTGCGCCCCGAATTCGTCTTCGGCGGCTTCGATAATCGCCGCGCGGCGGGCCGGATCGACCCGCGCCCACGTCACCGTCGGCATCACTTCTCCTCGCGTCAATGACCACTGGTCATCTTACTGTGGGCTGCGTCACAGTCAAGTGGTGACGCGGGGGCGGGCGTGCGGTTACGCTCACGCCGGGCGGTGACAAACATCCAGAAGGGTCATAGCGTGACTGCGCGGGGGAAACTGGTCGGTTCGATCGTGCTGGCCGCCGCGGCCGTTGTCGCGACCAGTGCGCACGCCCGCGCGGATTCGCCGCCGACACCCGGCATCAAGATCAACGACGAAACCAGCTTCTGCACTTCGGCTTTCACCGCGCAGGGTAACGACGGCAACTACTACCTGATGACCAGTGCGCACTGCGACGCCCATGACGGTTCGGTGTGGACGTACGGGGACAACCAGGCCCCGCTGGGCAAGATCGCCAAAGGCGAATACGAGGAGAACCCCGATACGGGCACTCAGACGAAGGACGCCGCGCTGATCAAACTCGAACCGGATGTTGGCGTGCCGTCGGATGACATCGCCGGCAAGTATCCGGTCCGGGACGCGCTGAGCCTCGCCCAGATCAAGGTTGGCACGCAGATGTGCAAGGTCGGCGCCGTCACCGGCGAGACGTGTGGCCCCATCACCAACATCGAAGGCGACTACGTGGTGGAGGCCAACCTGCACTGCCTCGGCGGTGACAGCGGCAGCCCCGGCTTCGTGAAGAACCCGGACGGCTCCGCGAGCGCGGTCGGCATCTTGACGTCCGCCCTCGACGACGACCACACGACGTACTTCATCATCGTGGCGCCACTGCTGGCCAAGTGGCACTTGCACCTGCTGACCTGAAGTCAGCCGGCCTGGTTACGGGCGCATCTGGTAGGCGCCGCTGAGCGGCTGGATGTGCTCTTTCCAGACCTGGTCATAGCGCGACGGGTCGTGCACTGGACGCCGGATCATCCGCATCGCGAAACGGGCCTGGGCCTCGGTAGTCGAGGGCTTGTCGTTGAGTTCGACGGCGTAGCCGTTGAAGTCGCGGACCAGCACGGCGAAGATCTGGTCGATCAAAGCCTCATCCACGCCCGACAGCAGCGCTTCCTCCAGAATGAGCTGGGCATACGGGACGACGGCGAACAGCTGGCCCACCGCGAAGGCGAAGTCGATGTCCTTCTGCTGGGCCGCATCCGGGGTGGCGCTGGCCAGCATCTCGGCCAGCACGTCGATCTGCTGGCGCAGCAACGCGACGTTGGGCAGACGAGCGAAGTGGTCGAACGGCGGACGCCAATCGTGGAAGCGCACCTTACCCAGGCCTCCGGTCGGCCCCTGAGTGAACAGGAACGAGTCGTCGGCCGCGTCGTCGCGCCGGTCGACGATCGGCAGTTCGCTGGTCGGGGCGAACAGGAAGTTGGGCATGAACTTGCCCAGCAGTCCGATATTGATGTGGACGGTGCCCTCCAGGCGGGGCAGCAAGCCGATCTCGCGGGTCATCGCCTCGAAGATGGTGTCCTTCTCGACGCCTTTGGCCGCGATGACGTCCCACAGCGCGACGATCACCCGCTCGCCCTCGCTGGTGATCTTCGCCTTGGTGAGCGGACTGTAGAGCAGGTAGCGGCGGTCGGTCTCCGACGCGCTGCGCATGTAGTCGCAGGCGCGGGTGGCGACCAGCTTCATCGCGGCCAGTCGCACATAGGCGTCGGTGAGCAGCCGTCGCACGTGGGTGAAGTCGGTGACGACGGTCCCGTACAGGATGCGGTTGGAGGCATGCGTGACCGCCTCGTACATGGCGTGGGTGCACATGCCGACCGCGCCCCAGCCCAGGTTGTACTTGCACATGTTGACCGTGTTCAGCGCGGCGTGAAACGCTCCCGGACCCCGGTGCAGGATGTCGGCCTCGGTGACTGGGTAGTCGTGCAGCGCGTAGTTGGCGACGAAGTTCTGCGAGTTGACCACGTTCTTCTTCAGCTCGTACCGGTCGTGTTGGGAGTCGGCGACGAAGAACACGTACTCGTCTTCGTTTCCTGAAGGGTCGGCGATCTTGCCGAAGGTGGAGACCATGCGGGCCACGTTGGCATTGCCGATGTAGTACTTCTCGCCGTTGGCGACCCAGCCGTGCTCGGACGGCGTCAGGATCATGTCGGTCTGGTAGACGTCGGCGCCGTGGGTCTGCTCGGACAAGCCGAAGGCGAACACCTCACCCTGCTCCAGCTGGGCGGCGGCCTTGCGCTTGGTGTCCTCGTTGTCGCTCATCCAGATCGGGCCCAGGCCAAGGGCGGTGACCTGGAACGGGTACCAGTAGTTCAGCCCGTAGAAGCCGACGATCTCGGCGAATTCGCTGATTCGGTAGGTGTCCCATCGGCAGTCGGCACCGCCGTATTCGGACGGCGTCAGCAGGGAGGCGAAGATGCGCTCGCGGCCGATGTGGTCCAGGAAGTCTGAGTACCAACGGCGTTCGTGGTCGTCGGACTTCAACCGGGCCTTGCCCCTGGACTCGAAGAAGTCCACCGTCGCGGCCATGATCTCGCTCGAACGGCGTTCTGGGTACCGGCGCTGCAGGTGGTTGGGATTGAGCAACATAACGGGCTCCCGCGGGTTCGAATCAAGACGAGGGTGACGGTACGGCAATATCGCAGCCATCTGGAGCACCCGGATAAATCGGCACTGTCGGTCTGGGACCGACTCGACCTAGCATCAGCGTTGTGTCAGACATCAATACCGCACGCGGAACCATCGACACCGCGGATCTCGGCGTCACGCTCATGCATGAGCACGTGTTCATCATGACCACCGAGATCGCGCAGAACTATCCGGAAGCCTGGGGCGACGAGGAGAAGCGAGTCGCCGACGCCGTCGACCGGCTCAATGAACTCAAGTCCCGCGGGGTGGACACCATCGTCGACCTCACCGTGATCGGGCTGGGCCGCTACATTCCGCGCATCGCCCGGGTCGCGGCGGCCACCGAGCTGAATATCGTTGTGGCGACTGGGTTTTACACCTATAACGACCTGCCGCTGCGGTTCCACTACGAGGGCCCGGGCGGGTTGCTGGGCGGCCCCGAGATCATGACCGACATGTTCGTCCGCGACATCGAGCAGGGCATCGCCGACACCGGCGTCAAGGCCGGCATCCTCAAATGCGCCACCGACGAACCCGGCGTCACCCCCGGCGTCGAGCGGGTGCTGCGGGCCGTCGCCCAGGCGCACAAGCGCACCGGGGTGCCGATCTCCACGCACACCCACGCCGGGCTGCGTCGCGGCCTCGAACAGCAGCGCATCTTCGAAGAGGAGGGCGTCGACCTGAGCCGGGTGATCATCGGACACTCCGGCGACAGCACCGACATCGGGTACCTCGAGGAACTCATCGCACCCGGCTCCTACCTCGGAATGGACCGGTTCGGCATCGACGCGTACCTGCCGTTCGAGGACCGGGTGAACACCGTGGCGACCATGTGCGAACGCGGGCACGCCGACAAGATGGTGCTATCGCACGACGCCAACTGTTACTTCGACGCGCTGCCGGAAGAACTGGGGCGGCAGATGCTGCCGAACTGGCATTACCTGCACATCCACAACGACGTGATCCCGGCGCTCAAGGAGCGCGGCGTCACCGACGAGCAGCTGCACACCATGCTGGTCGACAACCCACGCCGGATCTTCGAGCGGCAGGGCGCGTATGAGTGAGCCGGTGTTGCCGATCGGCACGCAGATCTCCGCGCTGGCCGACCTCGCTCCCGACGAGCCGGCACTCAGTTGCGATGGCGTGACGCTCACTCGACGCGAGCTTGACCGGTCGACCAACCGGCTGGCGCGCGCCTATGCCGAGCGTGGCGTGGGCGTCGGCGACTACGTGACCATCGTGCTGCCCAACTCGATCGAGTGGATCCAGGCCGCGGTGGCCTGCTGGAAGCTGGGCGCGGTACCCCAGCCGCTGTCCGCACGACTGCCGGACGCGGAGCTGCAGGGCCTGCTGGAGCTGCGGCCGCCCGCCCTGCTGGTCGGTCGTGAAGGCGATCGCCAGCTGGGCAAAGCCGGGCGCAGCGGGTCGCCGACCAGACAGCCCATTCATCCCGAAATATCAAGCGTGCCAATTGGTTTCACTCCTGACCTGGCGCTGTCGGACGCCGCACTACCAGAAGCGGTCTCGCCGGTGTGGAAGGCGATGGGGTCGGGCGGCAGCACCGGGCGCCCCAAGCTCATCGAATCCGGCGGCGACAGCCGGGTGCCGGCCGCCATCGGTTATCCGCTCGGCGCGCAACCCGGCGACACCACCCTGGTGCCGGTGCCGCTGAGCCACAACACCGGCTTCACCACCGCGACGATCGCATTGCTGATGCGCCACCACCTGGTGGTGATGAGCCGGTTCGACCCGCACGGGTTCCTCCAGTTGATCAGCGACCACCGGGTCACGTTCCTGACCACGGTACCGACGATCATGCAGCGGTCGCTGCCGGTCTATCAGGCCGACCCGGATGCCTACGACCTGTCGTCGATCCGACGGTTCTGGCACCTGGGCGCGCCGTGCCCGCCGGCCATCAAGGAGTCCTGGATCGATCTGCTGGGCCCCGAGAAGGTCTGGGAACTCTACGGCGGCACCGAATTACAGGCACTGACCTTCATCTCCGGTGATCAGTGGCTGACCCACCGCGGCTCGGTCGGCGTGGTCGTCAGCGGCGAGATGAAGGTGCTCGACGACGACGGAAACCCTTGTCCCCCAGGCGTAGTCGGTGAGGTTTACATGCGGCCCGGTCCCGGCAGCGCACCGACCTATCGGTATGTCGGGGCCACGGCGAAGAGCCGCGACGGCTGGGACTCGCTGGGCGATCTGGGCTACTTCGACGCTGACGGGTTCCTGTACCTGTCCGACCGCCGGGTCGACATGTTCACCGTCGGCGGTCGCAACGTGTATCCGGCCGAAATCGAGAATGCGCTGTCGGCCCACCCGGACGTGTTGTCCTGTCTGGTCGTCGGTGTGCCCGATCCGAATGCCGGCGATCTGGGTCAGGTGCCCTACGCCCTGGTGCACACGGCCGACGGCTCGACACTGGACGCCGACGGCGTGCAGGAGTTTCTGCGCGAACGCATCGCGGGCTACAAGGTGCCACACACCGTCGAGTTCGTCGACACTCCCCTGCGTGACGACGCGGGCAAGGCCCGTCGATCAGCGGTACGCGCCGAGATCGTCGCGCGATCACGGGCCACTGAGCCGGCCTGATACTCGAGGCTTAAGCCACACCAAGAATTCGTAGAGAATCCTCTAAGCCGCCGGCCCGACGATGACGTTGACCGATGTCCGTTGTCCGGGAGAGGGCCATGCAGATCGAACCGTTGAGCACCGAGCTGATCGAACGCTATCTGCGATCCCGCGAGTTGCGGTTTTTTCGCAGCGACGACGGCGAGGAATTCTTGATGGTGCTGTCCAACTATGAGCAGGGCAAGCTGCACGTGAACCTGCGGATCAACGGTCTGCGGCGCGACATCGTGGAGATCTCGATCAGCCCGGCCGCGTACTACCAGGCCCGCGACCGCCCCCGCCTGATGGAACTGGTGAACGACTGGAATCGCGACACCCATTGGCCCAAGGCTTTTGTGCGCGAAACCCCCCACCCGAGCCGCATCAGTGTGGTCGGCGAGGGTGCCTACCTGTTGAGCGATGGCATCCACCTCGCGGCGCTGGGCAATTTCATCCGGTCCACCGTCGAGCACGCGGCCGATCTGTTCAAGAAGATCGAGCAGGCGGCCTGCCTGCCGTCCGCGCACGCGTTGGAAGAGTGGATGGATCGCACCGGCTAGGACCCGCTGCCTGCCGGCTAGGGCGCGATCGCGTCGGCCTCGGCGTCGGCGTCGGCGTCGGTCGACTTCTCGCGTTTCTCCCAGCGGCGCAGCGCCTCCCGGGCGGGCGACTCGACCAGGGCGTAACTGACGGCGGCGATCGCCCAGCCGAAGATCAGCGTCAGCACCAACACCGTCGGCATCCGCCCGGTGAAAGGGAATGTCCCGATCACGGGGAACACCATCGCCAATGCGGCCAGGTGCCAGACGAACAGGCCGTAGGACCAGCGGCCCAGGGTGACCATGCCGGTGCTGCCCAGCAGTCGGTGGGGTGTGTCGACCCGATCCAGCACCAGCGGGGCGACCAGCGCGAGAGCGACCAGTGAGCCCATCGCCGTCTTCACCGCGAACTGCGTCGCCGTGCCCGGAATCAGCCCCTCCGGACCGGCCAGCGGGGAAGCCGCCACCGCAAAGGCGACCAGGGCGATCCCGGCCATCAGCAACCGTCGGCGCGCCAGCCGATGCGGCAGGCCGACCTCGCTGTGGACCCACTCCGCCAGCAGCATGCCCGCGGCGAACCACGAGAAGAAGGCCGGCGGCCAGTTCAGCGGGTTGATGCCAGGGCCGGCGTGCGCGAAAGGCACCCAGCCCCACGCCCAGCTCAGCGCGGCCAGCCCGGCGATCGCGGGGACGCGGGCCCGCACCGGGATGCGGCGGGCCAGCAGCGCGAGAAGCGGCAGCGCCAGGTAGAAGCTGACCTCGACGGACAGGCTCCACATCTGGGTCAGGCCGCCGGTCAGCGTCAGCGGCACATAGATCTGGGTCAACGTCAGGTTTGCCAGCCACACCGTCAGGCTCGCGTGATCCGCGTCGGGCAGCAGGCTCAGGATCACCACGACGGCGACCAGATACGCCGGCATGATGCGCACCACCCGCGACCGCAGGTAGTGACCGGTACGCGGGCGCGGGCCCAGTTGCCGCGCCGCCCCGGCATGTCCGCGCCACAACAGAAATCCCGACAACGCGAAGAACACCGCGACCGCCAAGTCGAAGCGACCGAACAACCGACCGTCGACTCCGCTGGAGTGACCGGTTTGGAAGGCGACGTGGGTGATGACCACACCCATGGCAGCACAGGCGCGCATCCCCTCCACGGCAGGCAGAAAGCCGCGGATTCCGCCCACCGGCTGGCTCTCGGTCACGTTGACAGTCTGCCCGTGACGATGGGGTTCGTAAGCCGGTGCCTTAGTTTCTGCTGTTAGTGTCGAACGGGTTTGCCTCGCTGCTCGCGGGTCGCGGCCGATGAGTCCAACGCACCACTAGGAGGGCACAGCAACGTGAACCGCGCAGTCATGTTGCGCTTCGCCGCATGCGGAATCATCGGACTCGGAGCCGCCCTGCTGATCGCCGCGCTGCTACTGACGACGTACACCAGCAGCAGGATCGCCAAGGTCCCGCTCGACATCGACGCCACGTTGGTCAGCGACGGCACCGGTACCGCGCTGGACGTGGCCTCGCTGTCCCAGGACCACTTCGTGATCAACCAGAATGTGCCCCTGGTTTCCCAGCAGCAGATCAGTGTCGAGTCGCCCGCCAACGCCGATGTCGTGACGCTTCAAGTCGGCTCCTCGGTCCGGCGCACCGACAAGCAAAAGGACGGCGGGCTGCTGCTGGCCATCGTCGACACCGTGACCCTCAACCGCAAGACGGCGCTGGCCGTGTCGGACGACACCCACACCGGCGGCTCGGTGCAGAAGCCGCGCGCCTACGGCGACGAGAACCCACCGACCGCGATCCCGCTGCGCCACGATGGCCTGTCCTACCGCTTCCCGTTCAACACCGAGAAGAAGACCTATCCCTTTTTCGATCCGATCGCGCAGAAGGCCTATGACGTCAACTACGACACCCAGGAAGACGTCAACGGGCTGACCACCTACCGCTTCACCCAGAACGTCGGCTACGACGCCGACGGCAAGCTGGTGGCGCCGGTGAAGTATCCGTCGCTGTACGCCGGCCAAGAGGACGGCAAGGTCACCGCGTCCGCGGCGATGTGGGGGCTGCAGGGCGGCGACCCGGCCGAGCAGATCACCATGACCCGCTACTACGCCGCGCAGAAGACCTTCTGGGTGGACCCGGTCTCGGGCACCATCGTCAAGGAAACCGAGCACGCCAACCACTACTTCTCCCGCGACGCGCTCAAGCCCGAGGTGACGCTGGCCGACTACAAGGTCACCTCCAACGAGGACACCGTCGAATCTCAGGTCAACACCGCCCGCGACGAGCGTGACCGGCTGGCGCTGTGGTCGCGGGTGCTGCCCATCACGTTTACCGCGATCGGCATCATCGCCCTGGTCGGCGGCGGGTTGCTGGCGTCGTTCAGCCTGCGCACCGAGAGTGCGCTGACCGACCCCGGCCTGGACCGCGGCGACGAGGAATTCTTCGGCCGCAGCGGGCTGGAAGAACGGGTGCCCGGCGCGGAAGCCGAGACCGAGAAGCTACCCACCCAGCGCCCCGATCTGCGTGAGGAATCGGGCCCGCCCGGCTCCGATCCGCCAGATTCGGGTGAGTCGTCCGATGCGGGGCCGCCGGAAAATCCGTCCGGCCCGCCCGAACGGGGTTAGTTCAGCGGCAATGCGGGCCACCTTGGCCCGAGGGGGTCGCCAGGCCATGCGCTGGTCCCTCCCGGGATACGCGCTGGTGCTGGCCCTGCTGGTGCTGGCTCCGCTGCTGCGCCCCGGGTACCTGCTGCTGCGTGACGCGGTCTCCACGCCACGCTCCTACCTGACGGACGCCGCCCTCGGATTGACCGCGGCGCCGCGGGCGACGCCGCAGGATTTCGCGGTGGCCCTGGCTTCACACGTGCTCGACGGCGGTGTCGTCGTGAAGGCACTGACCGTGCTGGGGCTGTGGCTGGCGGGCTGGGGCGCGGCCCGCCTGGCCGCGCTGGCGCTGCCCGATGCGGGCATGCCCGGCCAATTCGTCGCCGCCACGCTGGCGATCTGGAATCCCTATGTGGCCGAGCGGCTCCTGCAGGGGCACTGGAGTCTGCTGGTCGGCTACGGCTGCCTGCCCTGGGCCGCGACGGCGGTGCTGGCGCTGCGCTCGGGCCAGGCCTCCGGCTTTGTCGGGTTTTTCGGGCTGTGCTTCTGGATCGCGCTGGCCGGATTGACCCCGACGGGACAGATGCTGGCGGCGACCGTCGCCCTGGTCTGCGTCGCCGCCCCCGGCGCAGGCCGCCCGCGCTGGCTGTGCGCCGCCGCGACGCTGGGCGCCGCGCTGGCGACGGCGGCGCCCTGGCTGACGGCCTCGGTGGTGGGCGCGACGCTGAATCCCGGCGGGTCGACGAGCGCGCTCGGGGTTACCGCCTTCGCACCTCGCGCCGAGCCCGGCCTTGGGACACTCGGCAGCCTGGCCAGCCTCGGCGGGATCTGGAACGGCGAGGCCGTACCTTATTCGCGCACAACACTTTTCGCGGTGTCGTCGGCCCTGGTGCTGCTGGCGGTGGTGGTCGCCGGGCTGGCGACCGCCGCGCGCCGCCCGGCCGCTGTTCCGCTGCTGATACTGGCCGCGGTAGCGGTGGTGGTGCCGGCCGGGCTGGCCACCGGCCCCGGCATACATCTGCTGAGCGCGGTGATCGACGCCGTACCCGGGCTCGGCGTGCTGCGCGACGGGCAGAAGTGGGTGGCGCTGACGATGCCCGGATACGCCCTGGCCGGTGCGGGCGCGGTGGTGACGCTGCGGCAGTGGCTGCGCCCGGCCGCGACGGCGCTGGTCTGTTGCCTCGCGCTGATCCTGGTCATGCCCGACCTGGCGTGGGGCGCCTGGGGCAGGGTTGCGCCGGTGCGCTACCCGCCCGGATGGGCCGCGGTGGCCGCCGCGATCAACGCCGACCCGAGGACCGTCGCCGTCCTGCCCGCGGGCACCATGCGGGAGTTCTCCTGGTCCGGTGCGTCGCCGGTGCTTGATCCGCTGCCGCGCTGGGTGCGCGCCGACGTGCTGATCACCGGCGACCTCCCCATCTCGGGCGTGACCATTCCCGGGGAGGGGAATCGCGCCCGGGCGGTGCAGCAGTTGCTGCTGGCCGGACCCGATCCCGCCGCGCTGGCCCCGGCTGGCGTGGGGTGGCTGGTCGTGGAATCCGACAGTGCGGGCGACATGGGGGCGGCCGCCCGCACGCTCGGCGGCCTCGTTCCGGTCTACCGCGACAAGGAGTTCGCGCTGTACCGCATCGGCGGCGACATCCCCGGCGCACCGGCCGGCGGCCGCCGGACCACGCTCATCGCACACCTGCTGTGGCTGGCGACGCTCATCGTGGGCGGCGCCGGTGCGGCCGTCACCGCACTGAGACGCCGGTCAAGGCCACCGCTTTAGACGACCCCGCTGACCATGCGGCCGTCGTGCACCGCCTGCAGCACGCTTCGCATGGCCTCGGCGCTCTGCGCCCAGGAGAATTCGACGCTGCGGGCCTGCGCCTTGGCGCCGAGTTGATCGCGCAACACCGGGTCGGTCAGCAGCTCGTGCAGGCAATCCGACAGCTCGGCGCGATTGTCGACCAATATCCCGGTCACCCCGTCGACGATCGAGTCCGACAGTCCGCCCGAGGACCGGTAGCCGATGGTGGGCACCCGGTGCTGGGCCGCCTCGAGGACCGCCAGACCCCAGCCTTCCTTGCGCGACGGCAGCACATGCACCCAAGCGCTTTGCAGCACATGGTGCTTGGCCACGTCGTCGATATGGCCGTGGAAGGTCACCGCGCCGGTGATGCCGAGGCTGTGGACGTGCTCGACGAGTCGCTCACGCCACCATCCGTCGCCGACGATGTCAAGATGCAGCCCCGGCATGCCGGGGAGGAGCTCCGCGACGGTCCGCACGGCATCCTCGATCTGCTTGTGCGGCACCAGCCGGGACAGCACCACCACCCGCGGCGAGGCCGATCGGGGGCCGGCCAGCGACTCGGCCGGCGCCTCGTCCAGACCGTTGCGCACCACCGCGATCCGCTCATTGCCCACACCGAGTGCGACCAGATCCCGCACCGACGGCAGCGACACGGTCAGGTACTGGTTGCGCCGGTGCAGTCGCGGTGACAGCCACGACTCGACAAACCAGCCCAGCCTGCCCCACAGCGGCCCGGCCACCGGCCATTGCTCGCGGTGGCAGTGGTGCACCAACACCATTGCTCGCCGGCCGTACAGCAACCGGGCCACGAAGGGCAGACCGTTCTGGGCGTCCACCACCACATCGGGCCGCACACCCCGCAGCGGGCCCAGGCCCAGCCGGGCCGCGGCCATCGCCAGGAGCGCCCACACGAAGACCGAGTAGTGCCCGCCCGCGCGGCTGATCCGGACACCGTCGACGACCTCGCACCGGGGCGCACCCGGATAGCCGGCAGTGCGCAGCGTGACGGCGACGCCCGATGCGGCCAGCTGCGCCCCGATGCGCTGCAAATAGGCCTCGCTGCCCCCGCCCTGCGGGTGCCCGGTGTCGCGCCAGCACAGCAGCAACACCGAGCGGACAGCAGACATGAATCGTTAGCCTAACTCGGCGACCGTGGATGCCGCTCGGCGACGAGGGCCGCCGGGACTGCATAGGGTTGGCCGGTGGCCGTGATGGACGTCTTCGCCCGACGGGCAACTTTGGCCCGCTCAGTGCGGCTGCTGTCGGAGTTCCGCTACGAACAAAGCGACCCGGCCCGCTTCTACGGCGCGCTGGCCGCCGACACCGTGGCGATGGTCGACGACCTGTGGCGGGCCACCCACGGCGAAGCACCGGTGGGCCGCACCCTGCTCGACGTCGGCGGCGGGCCCGGATATTTCGCGGCGGCCTTCGCCGACGCCGGCGTCCGCTACGTCGGCGTCGAACCGGATCCCCGCGAAATGCACGCGGGCGGGCCGGCATTCGCCGGTGGGCCGGGGACGTTCGTCCGGGCATCGGGCATGGCGCTGCCCTTCGCCGACGACTCGGTGGACATCTGCCTGTCGTCCAACGTGGCCGAGCACGTGCCGCTGCCGTGGCAACTCGGCGCCGAGATGCTGCGGGTGACCAAGCCGGGCGGGCTGGCAGTGCTGTCCTACACCGTCTGGCTGGGACCGTTCGGCGGTCACGAGATGGGCTTGACTCATTACCTGGGCGGCGAGCGAGCCGCGGCCCGCTATGCCCGTAAACACGGCCGGCGGGCAAAAAACGACTACGGGTCGTCGTTGTTTGCGGTGTCCGCCGCCGACGGCCTGACCTGGGCTGCCAGCAGCGGCGCCGCGATCGCCGCATTTCCCCGCTACCACCCGCGATGGGCGTGGTGGCTGACATCGGTACCGGTGCTGCGCGAGTTCCTCGTCAGCAATCTCGTCCTGGTGCTTTCGCCCTGAGAATGAAACATGTTCTCGTTTTGCTTCGGCTTTAGTAGGGTGGCGCCATGGGCGACATTAAGACCGAATACGACAAACTTTTTATCGGCGGTAAATGGACCGAACCGTCGACCTCCGAAGTCATCGAGGTGCACTGTCCGGCGACTGGCGAGTACTTCGGCAAGACGCCGCTAGCCGCGGCCGCCGACGTCGACGCCGCGGTGGCCGCGGCGCGCGCGGCTTTCGACAACGGCCCGTGGCCGACGACGCCGCCCAAGGAGCGCGCAGCCGTCATCGCCAACGTGGTCAAGCTGATGGAGGAGCGCAAGGAGCTGCTGAGTGCGCTGCTGGCCGGTGAGACCGGTCAGCCGCCGACCACCATCGAGACAATGCACTGGATGGGGTCGATGGGGGCGATGAACTTCTTCGCCGGCCCGGCCGTCGAACAGGTGAAGTGGCGCGAGATCCGCAACGGCTCCTACGGGCAGACCATCGTCCATCGTGAGCCGATCGGCGTGGTCGGCGCGATCGTGGCGTGGAACGTGCCGCTGTTCCTGGCGGTCAACAAGCTCGGCCCCGCGCTGCTGGCCGGCTGCACGGTGGTGCTCAAGCCCGCCGCCGAAACACCGCTGACCACAAACGCGTTGGCGGACATCTTCGCCGAGGCCGGTCTGCCCGAGGGCGTGCTGTCGGTGGTGCCCGGCGGCATCGAGACCGGACAGGCCCTGACGTCCAACCGCGACGTCGACCTGTTCACGTTCACCGGCAGCTCGGGTGTCGGCAAGGAGATCGGCCGCCGCGCCGCCGAGCTGCTCAAGCCGTGCACCCTGGAGCTGGGCGGAAAGTCGGCAGCGATCCTGCTCGAGGATGTCGACCTGGCGTCGGCGATCCCGATGCTGGTGTTCTCCGGAATCATGAACACCGGGCAGGCCTGCGTCGGCCAGACCCGCATCCTAGCTCCGCGCTCGCGCTACGACGAAATCGTGGACGCGGTAAGCACTTTCGTGCAGGCGCTGCCGGTGGGCCTGCCGTCGGACCCGGCCGCCCAGATCGGATCGCTGATCTCGGAGAAGCAGCGCGCCCGGGTCGAGGGCTACATCGCCAAGGGCGTCGAGGAGGGCGCCCGGCTGGTGTGCGGCGGCGGCCGCCCCGAAGGTCTGGACAACGGCTTCTTCGTGGAGCCGACGGTGTTCGCCGACGTCGACAACAAGATGACGATCGCCCAGGAGGAGATCTTCGGGCCGGTACTCGCGGTCATCCCCTACGACACTGTGGACGACGCGATCAAGATCGCCAACGACTCGGCGTACGGCCTGGCCGGCAGCGTGTGGACCTCCGACATCCCCAAGGGCATCGAGATCTCGGAGAAGATCCGCACCGGGACCTACGCCATCAACTGGTACGCCTTCGACCCGTGCTGCCCGTTCGGCGGCTACAAGAACTCCGGCATCGGCCGCGAGAACGGGCCCGAGGGTGTCGAGCACTTCACGCAGCAGAAGAGCGTCCTGATGCCGATGGGCTACACCGTCGAGGGCTAGACCCTCCCGCCGAGAGTGCGGCCCGCCGCACGTTTGGGCACGACCGTGCGGCCCGCCGCTCGGTCGTGCCTGCCGCCGTATGCCAGGGGCCAGGCGCGCGCCGGCTGGGCCGACGTCAGCGTGGCCCGCACCCCTCACGTTGCCGGCGCGCTCGCCGATGGTGCCCCCGCTCCGGAGAAGCGGTGCCGAGGACGGGAAGGATCTCGCCGGCAGAGCTGTTGAACGTGTGTGCCATGCCACAGTGAGCTGCAGAACCAGAAATTATGCTCTAAAGCATAATCTTTAGCGATTCCTCAGCTTCGCGATCGGCATTGCGAATGACCTAGGTCACAAAGTGCCCTGGTCTGCGAATTTAGTGCCGCTAATAACTTGCTAAGTAGACCAGTGTCTTATATGGTTCTCAGCATAATCATGAGCCGCCGGCCCCGGCGCATGAATGACACACCGGCCGGGAGAAGAGTCATGTGGATCATCGAGCTCAATGTGGCGGGCTATCACTTCTCACGCGAGTTCCGCGACGTAAAACGCCCGCCCTTCCGATTCAGCCCGCGTAATATCCACTGGCCGGTACTGCGGCATTCCAACGCTGCGTGACCTAGCTAGAGGGGGTACGCCAGTGCCGACTACCAGCGACACCGTGCAGAATCCTGCCCCCTCCAAGCGGGGCGGTACTCGAACAAAAATGCTGGCCAGCGCCGCGCAACTCATGCGCGAGCGCGGGGCGTCGGGCGTGACGATCGACGCGGTCCTGGCCCGCAGCGGCGCGCCGCGCGGTTCGGTCTACTACCACTTTCCTGACGGGCGTGCCCAGATCCTGAGGGAGGCGCTGCAGTTTTCGGGCGATTCCATCACGGCCACGATCGACGCCGCCGCCAATCGCGGCGCCCGCGAGCTGCTGCGCGAGTTCATCGGATTCTGGGAGCTCCTGCTGACCGACGGCGACTTTCACGCCGGCTGCCCGGTGGTCGCGGCAGCGATCGGCTCGGACGTGGACGACTTTCAGCTGACCTCGGAAGCCGGCCTGATCCTGGCCCGCTGGTCCGACGCACTGACCCGGGCTTTCGTCAACGACGGTTTCGATGAAGAGGACGCCGCGTCGCTGGCGGTGACGTCGCTCGCCGCGCTCGAGGGCGCGGTGGTGCTATCTCGCTCGACGCGCTGCGTGCGACCGCTCAGCCAGGTCGGCGAGCAACTCGAATTCCTGATCAAGGCACGGGAATTCGTCAGCCGCAACGGAATTCCCGCCAAGCACGACGAAGCGCCCGCTTAATCGCGGCCGAGGGCCTCAGTCGCTGGCGGGCAGCGGCTTGACCTCTTTGAGCTGCAGCGCGGTCGCACCGATGCTCAGGCTGCCGGCGCCCGGCTTGGTCACCAGTACCTCGGCACCGGTTTCGTCGACATAGCGCTTGCCCATCACGGTGCCGCCGGAGAACGCGGGGTCGAGTTCGCCCGAGCGCTCGCCGCCGACGGGCACCATCGGCACACCGCCGCAACGCAAGTCGTCGAGGCCGTCGGAGCTCCTGACGACGATCACCTGGGTGTCACACACCTGGCTGGCGAGGCGGGTTCCGTTCTTGATCATGCGTGTAATCCTTTTAGCGTCTCGATGATCTCCCGGCGAAGTACCTTGCCGGTGGGGGTCGTGGGCAGCTCGTCGCGGAAGACTACATGGTCGGGAGTCCGCGAGCCGCGCAAACTCTTGCGGACATGCTCGCGCAGTTCCTCGGGATCGGGATCGATGCCCACGGTCGGCACCACCACGGCGACGATCGCCTGGCCCCACTCCGGATCCTCGACTCCAACCACGGCGACGTCACGCACATGGGAATGCTCGATGAGCACCTCTTCCAGCTCGGCGGGCGCGATGTTCTCCCCACCGCGGATGATGGTGTCGTCGCTGCGTCCGCCGATGAACAGGTAGCCGTCCTCGTCGAGGATGGCGATATCCCTCGTCGGGAACCAACCGTCCTCGTCGAGCACCGAGCCGATTTCGGTGTAGCGGCCAGAAACCTGCTCGCCGCGCACGAACAGCTCGCCGGTCTCGCCCGGCGCCAGCACCGTGCCGTCTTCGCCGCGGATCTGCAGCTCGATGCCGGGCACCGGCTGCCCGACCGATCCCAGCCGCTTGGCGACGGCGGCGTCCGTCGCGGAGTGCGCCACCCGGTGGTCGTCGGGGCCCAGCACCGCGATCGTCGAGCTGGTCTCGGTCAGGCCGTAGGCGTTAACAAAACCCACATTCGGCAGCAGTTCCAGCGCCCGGCGGACCAGTGGCAGGCCCACCTTCGAGCCGCCGTAGGCCAGGTTGCGCAGCGATGGCAGGTCATGGCCGCCCGCCTCGAGCACGGTGACGACGCGGTCCAGCATGGTGGGCACCAGCGTCGCGGTGGTCACGTGCTCGGCATCGATCAACCGCACCCATTCCTGCGCGTCGAAGTTGGGCAGGTAAACCATCTTGCGGCCGGCGTAGAGATTCGTCAGCGCGGCCCCCACGCCGGCGATGTGATACGGCGGCACGCAGATCAGCGCGGCGTCCGTCTCGGCGGCCGACTCGAACTCGACGGTGCTGGTGACATAGCTGGTCAGGTTGTTGTGCGAGAGCTCGACGGCCTTGGGTTTGGAGGTGGTGCCCGAGGTGAACAGCACGATCGCGACGGAGTCGGGGTCGGGGAATGCGAGGCCTTCGGTGGCGGGCTCGGCGCTGCGGGCGGCGGTCAGAAATTCGTCGGACAGCAGCACCCGTTTCGACGATTCGCCGACCATGTCCCGGTAGCGGCTGTCGACGATGACCACGGGTTCGGGCAACCGCTCGATGAGGGCCTGCACGCCCTCGGCGGACAGCCGGTAATTGAGTGGGGTGAAGGACAGCCCGGCCCGAGCCGACGCGAAGATCAGCGTCGGCAGCATCGCACCGCCGATGCCGACGTAGGCCACGTGCTGGGCGCCCGACTGCGCGATGACGCCCGCGCCGCCGTCGGCGAGATCGCTGAGCTGCTGAGTCGTCAGCCGCAGGTCGCCGTCGACGACGGCGGTGCGATCCGGGTTGCTCGATGCAGCCATCTCGAGAAGCAACGAAATACTCACACTCGAACTTTCTCTGGTCTCGTCACGTTACAAAGCCGGCCAAAAGTGTCATGCCGCGGCCCCCGCTGTAGTTTAGATCACGCAAGTATCTTGCGGCCCAGGGCCGCCCGCCCAGAGTGTGACGCTGGCTACGGTGGCGTTTACCGGCCGGTTCACGGGTTATCCGTTCCCCTTCTGCCAGGCAACCACTGATCAGTTGGGAAACGCGTTGACCACCACCAAAGGCGAAACACAGCTGTCCCCGACGCCCCTGACGAGGATGCGTGCGGGCCTGCCCGGGGCGATGCTGGCCGAGTTCTTCGGAACCTTCGTGCTGCTCCTGCTCGGCCTGGGCACCTGCGCGGTGAACGTTGTCGGCCTGACCGGCTCGGGCAGGCAGACGGTGCCGTTCGAGCCGGCGAACTGGCTGATCAACGTCTTCGGCTGGGCATTTGCCGTCATGCTGGCGGCCTACCTGGCCGGCGGGATCAGCGGCGCGCATCTGAACCCGGCGGTCACGCTGGCGTTCGCGATCCGGCGCAAATTCGAGTGGAAGAACGTGATTCCGTACTGGGTCGCCCAGACCGTCGGGGCGTTCTGCGGAGCGGCGGCGGTCTACGCGATCTATGGCCCGGCGATCGACGACTTCAACGCCGCCCATCACCTCGCGCGGCCGGATTCGCCAGACACCTATTCGATCTTCGCGACGTCGCCCGCCTCCTACTTCCACGGCGGCTACGCGGGCCCGCTCGTCGATCAGCTCGTCGGCACCGCGATCCTCGTCGTGCTGATCGCGGCGTTGATCGATCACCGCAACCAGGCGCCCGCGGGCAACATGGCACCGCTGATCATCGGCTTGATCGTCGCGGTCATCGGGTGCTCCTACGGCACCAACGCCGGCTACGCGCTCAACCCGGCCCGCGACTTCGGGGCACGGCTGTTCGCCTACCTGGAGGGCTGGGGCAAGCTTGCGTTCTCCGGCAACTACGGCCAAACCACCCAATACTGGTGGATCCCGATCGTGGGCCCGCTGGCCGGCGCGATCGCCGGCATCTTCCTGTACGACTTCTTCATCGGCCACGTGCTGGAAGCACGTGCCGCGATGCAGCTAACGCCCGAACCGGGTCTGGCACCGCCACCCACGACCGACGCCGCGTCGGCGGTGGCCGGACCCGTCACGGTCGAGGACAGCGCCGACCCCGGCGACACAGTGGCGGAGGAACGGGCCGCCTAGGTCCGATAGTGGCGGCCCGCTGCGCCCGGCTACGCCGCGCTTGCGATCCCCACCAGCTCAGGTGCCGGTCCACTGCGGCGCCCGCTTTTCGGCGAACGCGATCGCGCCTTCCTTGGCGTCGTTGGACCCGAACACCGGAGCCAGCAGCTTGCCCTGCTCGGCGAAGAAGTCGTTCGGGTTCCAGCTGCGGGACTCGACGATGATCTGCTTGGTGACGGCCACGGCGAGCGGCCCGTTGGCGGCGATCCGCTCGGCCAGCTCGATCGCGGCGTCCAGTGCCCCGCCCGGCTCGGCCAGCACGTTGACCATGCCGAGCGCGTGCGCGCGCTCCGCGCTCAGGTTCTCCCCGGTCAACGCCAGCTCCATGGCGATGGCCTGCGGAATACGCTGCGGCAACCGCAGCAGCCCGCCGCCGCCGGCGACCAGGCCGCGCTTGACCTCGGGGATGCCGAACGCCGAATCCTTCGACGCGACGATCAAGTCGGTGGCCAGCGCGAGTTCGGTGCCGCCGGCCAGGGCGTAGCCCTCGACCGCCGCGATGAGTGGTTTGGTTGGTGGACGCTCGGTGAAGCCCATGCCGCGGCCCTCGACGATGGGGAACTCGCCCCGCGCGAATGCCTTGAGATCCATGCCCGCGCAGAACGATCCCCCGGCGCCGGTCAGGATGCCCACGGACAGACCCGCGTCGCCGTCGAGCCGGTCGACGGCCTCGGCCAGGCCCTTGGCGACGGCGAGGTTGACCGCGTTCTTGGCCTTCGGCCGGTTGATCGTGATGATCAGGACTCGGCCCCGCTGTTCGACCAGAACCTCGGGTTCGTTGGCTTCTTCGTTCCCTGTGCTCACGGTGCTACCAAGCTCCTTCGACTAGCAGTGGCAATCGGTGCAGACCAGTGGCTGTTGTCCGAGGTGATCGTAGCGGGGAGCCGTCAGGCCGGCGCCATCGCGGCCTCGACCACCGTAAGCTCCTCGGAAAGCCCTGCTGCCCTGCGCAATTCGATGAAGTCGGCGACCATGGCCTCGGTGACCTCATGTGGATCCTTCACGGTGGCACCGTCGGACAACACCGAGATGTTGAGCTGATCGACATAGCTCCACACGGTGATGTTGAGCCCGCTGCCGGTAGTCAACGGTCCCACCGAATAGATCTCGGTGACCACCGCGCCGCCAACCCGGCCACGCTCCCGGGGACCGGGCACATTGGAGATCGGCAGGTTGAGCACCTTGTTCAGCTCGCGGCCGGCTGCCCAGCGGAAGAAGGACTGGCTTGCCACCGGCGGCATATAGTTCGACCAGCGGCTGATCAGTTCGGGGCCGACTAGGTTGGAACCCTCCTTGGCGGAGTTGGCGTTGTCGTGGCACGCGCGCAGTCGCGCCAGTGGGTCGTCAAGATCGGCCGGCAGCGCCACCATCATCCCGGTGAAGTAGTTACCCGAGATCCTCTCCGGGGAGAAGTCGAAACTGACCGGCACCGACGCCAGCAGCGGCTCGGCCACGCCGTCATACCGCAACAGCAAGGTCCGCAACGCTCCGGTGGAGATGGCCAGCACGACGTCGTTGATCTTGACGCCGAGCTTTTTGCCCGTCGCCTTGACGTCGGCCAGCGCCAGCGTCGCGGTCGCGAACCTCCGCTCGGGGGTGAGCTTGTGATTGATGAAGGTCGGCGGCGGCGTGAACGGCATGGTCAGTTCGGGCGAGAGCTTGCGCGAGCTGCGTCGGACCCGGCCGACACCCTGCGCGGTGTAGCGCATCGTCGCCGGGAGTTTTGCGATCTGCCGCAAGTGATCGCTGAACGCCGACGCCATCAGGTCCCGTTTGGTGGGCGCCGGGTCGGTGACTTGGGGTCCACTCTCCGGCGTGGGCAGCAGGTCCATGCCGCGAGCCATCAGGTTGGCCGACGCGATGCCATCGGCGAGCGCGTGGTGGATTTTGCCGACCACCGCGACCCGGTTGTTGGCCAGGCCCTCGACGAAGTACATCTCCCACAGCGGACGCTCGCGGTCCAGCGGCGTGCTGGCGATCTGTCCGATCGCCTCGTCCAACTCGCGACGACCCCCCGGTGCGGGCAGCTGCCACGGCCGGATGTGGTAGTTGAGATCGACTTCGCAATGCTCCCGCCACATCGGATGGTGGAACTTGAGCGGGATATCAACGAGCTGATAACAGAACGGGTCGAGCTTATTGAGCCGGGACCCGATGACCTGACGAAAACCATCGAGGTCGAAATCCCGTCGATCCGGGTCCAGTTCGATCACCGCGACCTTGAGGGTGTGCATATGCACGTTTGGTGCCTCGCTGTACAGCAGTACCGCGTCCCACCCGCTTAGCCGTTTCACCGCCGCCCCTTGCCCATAAGGGGACCTTACTCAGCGGTGCGGGCTCAGATAACCTCTTTGGCCCTGATCTGTGTGGCCGTTCGGTAAACCTGGTTGAGGAACAGCGAAGTCGCATGCGCGGCGACGCCGGCGCGCTCTCCGTCGACAAGGTCGAAACCGTGTCCCGCGCCGGGCAACTCCAGATACCCGACCATCGATCCGGAGACGGCGCGCATCCGCTCGACGAAGCTGCGAGCCTGCTCGACCGGGATGACGCTGTCCTTGCTGCCGTGAATCACCAAGAACGGTGGCGCATTTCGCTCTACACGCGCGATCGGCGACGCATCGCGGAACACCTCGGGGTGACGGACGATCCTGCGTTTGACCACTACCCGCTCCAGGAACTCGACGAACTGGGCACGCTCCCGGGTGGACCGGTCCTCCCAGTCGTAACGGCCATATACGCCGATCACCGCGTCCACCGAGCTGTCGGCGCCGTCCGGCAGCTTCGACGCGTGCTGCGGGTCGTCAGGAGTGAGTCCCGCCAGTGCGGCCAGATGCCCGCCGGCCGAACAACCGGCCACCGCAACGAAATTGCGGTCTCCCCCGAACTTGTCGACGTTGGCCCGAGCCCACGCGATGGCCGTCTTGACATCGATGATGTGGCGTGGCCAGCGATGGTTGGGAGAAGCGCGATAGTCGATCGCCAGGCACACCCAGCCCTGCGCCGCCAGATACGACATCAGCGCCGAGCCCTGCAGCATGCTGCGGCCGTGCACCCAGGCGCCGCCGGGAACGAAGATCAGCACCGGCGCGGGTTGAACGGGCAGATCCTTGCGCCGCCAGACGTCGAGCACCTGCGCCGGGTGGTCGCCGTAGTGGACCGCGCGGCGGTAGAGGTACGGGCGCTGGCGCAGCGCCTCCCAAATCGGCGGCGTACGCCCGGCAACGGGCCATTCCGCGTCCAGGTCCGCGGCCGATACCACCCCGCGCAACGCCGCCAGCGAAACCTGCTGGGTGCTTGCCCGGTCGCGGCGGCGCGCCTCGCCCTTGCCCGGCGTCAGCAAGTCCTTGGTCATCGCCGAGATTGCCTCGGGCGCGAGCCGCATACCCCACACGCCCATGGCGGTCATGCCACCCAGTGGCTCGAGGTGCTTACCGACCACCGGCAGCGAAGTGCCAGCGACGCTTAGTGCCAGCGCATAGTCGGCGGGGCGAGCCCGCAGCAACCATTTCACATACGGTGTCACGCTCGGAACTCTCCCCGTCATGTAGGCGAGATTACCCCGGCGCCGATAGCGGAAACTGACGTTTGCGTAGAAGGGTCGCCCGCGCCGGAACATCCATCCGGTACGTATTTGCTAACCAGCTATGCGTCTCAGCACCGCGAGGTGCAGGGCATAGCTGACGGCACTGGCCGCGAACATCGTGGCGGTCAGCAGCACCCACCTGCCCAGGAATGGCTGCTGAGTCTGGCCGGTCGCCGCCTGATAGGTCGGCCCGCCCTGGTCGATGATGCCGGGCAGGAATACCAGCAACGTAAGCCCAGCACCCTGGGCGGGAACTCTAATGTAGTTGCGGACAAACACTTTTCGATGATTGTCGCTCGGTTGGCGGTCGGTCCGGACGGATAGCAGCCGGTCGGCCAGCGCGTAGCGGGGGAACAACACGAGGTCGTGCGCGACAACGGCGGCGGCGAACCACACGGCGATCGATCGCCACCAAGTGCCGGGGTTTCCACAGCGTCGCCGGCGAGAAGGTGACCAGGATGTGGCCCCGCAGCGCCAAGCCGGACACCGTGGTCAGCAGGTGCAGCGGACGAGACCCGAAAATCGCGGCGAAACGTGTTGTCGATCTAGACATTTCAGCTCGCCTCGAATTCGATCTCACCCGGACACCAGACTGGTGATCACCCGATCGCCGATCAGCCGCACACTCGTCAGCGTCAAACCCACTTGGGCGGCGAGCGACGCGGCACTGTCCGCACCCACGCTTGCCCACCGGAACCAGGGCCCCACCTCGCAGGCCGACTCGAGGCGCACCCAGCCGGCACGGATACCGACGGTATCGGCATCGAACTCGGCTACGCAGCGGCCACCGCACCCGAGTAGCTCGGCGGCGCGGGCCAGGATCCGTCGTGGGTCCCCGCCGAGGCCGACATTGCCGTCGACCAACAGGACGGTCTGCCACTGACCCATTCCGGGCAGCGGCGAGAACACGTCACAGAGCAGAGCCGGCGCACCGCCGCGGCCGGCCAACCGGACGGCCGCGGCGGAACGGTCGATACCTAGCGCGGGTATCCCCCGCTGGAACAGTCGCGCCACCAAACGTCCTGGCCCGCAGCCTAATTCGATCGTAGGACCGCTGCACATCTCGGTGACAGCTTCATCGAACGCATCGTCCAGGGCGTCAGGAGGTCCGGCTGCTCCATCCGAGCAACATCGGGTACCCAACCAGCGGTGGGTCGGTAGCGCGCGGATCTGGCCGTCCTCGTGGCGGACCCAACATCGCTCGCCGCCGAGCGCCCGGTCGTAGAGATGTCCCAGCATGTCACGCCCCTCGCACCGTTGCGGACCTGTTCGCGACGCCACTGACGAACATCGCGTAAGCGAGCTTTCCCATCATTCCCCAATCCTTGGCCGCGTACACCCAGTCGGTTCGGGTGATTCGGAGCCGGGGGCATACTGGATCGGTGCCGAACAGCGATGTTCACCCCGACCTGCGCCGAATCGCCCGCTTCGCCCCCCGGCAGATGATCACGCCCCGCAGCCTGCGGCTGGTACGGGCCCTGTCCGGCCTGACGCAGCGCCACTCGCGCGGCGACGTCGAGGTCATCACCCTCGGATCCGGCGTCGGGGTGCGGCTGTTCCGTCCGGTCGGCGTCGCGGAGCCCACGGCAGCCCTGTTGTGGATCCACGGCGGCGGATACGTGATCGGCACCGCACAACAGGACGACGGTCTCTGCCGGCGGTTCAGCACCAAGCTGGGCATCACCGTCGCCTCGGTCGACTACCGGCTCGCTCCGGAGCATCCGTACCCCGCTCCGCTGGAGGATTGCTACACGGCGCTGGCCTGGCTGGCCGCACTGCCCGGGGTCGACGCCAAACGATTGGCGATCGGCGGCGCCAGCGCCGGTGGCGGCCTCGCGGCGGCCCTGGCGCTGCTGGCGCGCGACCGCGGAGAGATCGGCCTCGCATTCCAGCTGCTGACATACCCGATGATCGATGATCGAAGTTCGCTGACCACCCCGAAACCCAACTACCGGCTGTGGAGTCCGCAGAGCAATGAGTTCGGCTGGACGGCGTACCTGGGCGATGCGGATCCGCAGGTCGCCGTCCCAGCCCGGCGCGAAGACTTGAGCGGGCTGGCACCGGCATGGATCGGCGTCGGGACCCACGACCTCTTCCACGACGAAGACCTCGCCTACGCCGAGCGCCTGCGCAGCGCCGGGGTGCCGTGTGAGGTCGAGGTCGTTTCGGGCGCCTTCCACGGCTTTGATTTGGTGGCGCCGAAAGCTCAAGTGTCACGGACCTTTTTCCGCAGTCAGTGCGACAGCCTGCGGGCCGCGTTCGCTCCGGCGGGTTGATCGGGCCGCGTCACGTCGCCGAGTAGGCGACGTCGCCGCCGATGATGGTCGCGGCCACCATGGCGGCGTCCAACTCGGCCAACGCGTCAGCGGGCGGCACGGTCAGCACGCACAGATCTGCGGGCTGCCCGGGTTCGACGGTCCTGGGCCGGCTCGGCTGGTCGGGATGTCCCAGAAACATGGCCAAAGCCGTTCGCGCCGAAACACACTCGTGAGCCCCCAGGACAGCGCCGGTGGGCGTGGTGCGCCGCACCGCAGCGCGCATCGCCGCCCACGGGTCGCCGCGACCGAACGGCATGTCGGTGGACAGCGCGACGCGCACATTCGCCTTCAACAGGGAGGCCAGCCGCCATAGCTGACCGTGCTCGGCGGCGGGAATGTCGGCGAGGTACTGATCGCCGCGTTCGGCGACGAAGTTGGGCTGGGTGACCACGGTGACGCCGAGGTCGGCGAGCTCGGCCAGGCTGCCGTCATCGGCGACCGCGGCATGCTCGATGCGATCACCCGGGTGGCTGCCGGCCGCCCGCAACGCCGCGATCGTCACCACCAATTGGGCCGCGGTCACGCAGTGCACGGCGACCCGTCGCCCGTCGGCGTGCTGATCGGTAATCCACGCGATCAGCGAGTCCAGGTCGAGGTGGTCGTCGCGCAGGATTTTCTTGCCCGGCGACAGGAAGCCCAGCCGCGGCCGGAATTCCCCGCGCCGGTGCGCCACCAGCAGCGAGACCATGTCCTCGGCATCGAGATCGGGGGTGGCGTCGGTGACTCCGGTGACACCGACCGCGGTGAGCCGGCGGCTCAGTTCCACCAGGTCGGTGGGCCGAGGCTGCAGCCGCTCCGACCAGCCGCCGTCGGCGGACCGCAGCCGTCCATCGGCGTGTTCAGCCATCCCCACCCGGTTCAGCGCCGCGGAGTTGAGGATCCACAAGGCGCCACTGCGGTGCTGGACGCGCACCGGGACGCCGGGCACCACCTGATCCAGGGCGTTTCGATCCAGCTCACCGGCAACCGACTCGTGGTAGCCGACCGCGCGAATCCACCCGTCGGGCCCGGGTGCTGCATCTGACAATCGTTGGGCCAGTTGGTCTTTCGTGCGGACAGCGGGGGGACCGACCATGACCGAGTCCAGGGCCGACGCCGCCGATCGCACGTGCACGTGGTGGTCGTGCAGGCCGGGTAGCACCGTGCCGCCGCCGGCGTCCAGGACACTCTCCCCCGGTTCGGCGGCAAGCGTGTCGCCCACTTCCTCGATCATCGCGCCGAACCGGATATCGGCCGACATGCCGTCCAGCAAGGACGCGCGCTGAATCAGCATGACAGAAAGCGCCTTTCGGCGATCAAGCGGCGCACGGCGTCGTTGTCGGCGCCCGACGCGGACGCCTGGGAGCACGGCTGCGGAACCCGTGGTGCGGGCGCCGGATGCTCCGAGACCGGCGCGACGGCCGGCAGGGCGGCGTAGCTCGCGGCCACCGCGGCCATCGACAGCTCGATCACTTCACCGCCGCCGCGGCCCAGCGACTCGGTCAGCGCCGAAGCCGCCTGAAGTCCCGTCAGCGGGTCGGCGATGGCGTCGCCGCAGAACACCGGGCCCTCGGCGGTGGTTCCGACCAGGCCACCGGCGACCGCGGCGTCGTCGCCGAATGCGGGCCGTCCGGGGTCGGCGGCATATCCGTTGATCCGCAACCAGATTCGTCCCGCTCGCGGCGCCACATACTCGGGCCCGAGGTGTCGGCGGGCCAAGGCCGCGGGCCGCGAGCCTTCGATCACGATGTCGGCGGCGGAGAGCAGCTCGCGCAATTCGCCGGCGTCGCGGTCGAAATCGAGGCAGTAGAACAGTTTTCCACCGTTCATCCAGTCGAAAAACGCACCATTGCCCGCGCGGGTACCGTCCGGCCTGCGGGGACTTTCCACCTTGACGACCCGCGCTCCGGCGCGCGCCAGCAGGTGTCCGCACAGCGGCCCCGCCCACATCGAGGACAGGTCGGCGACCAACAGCCCGGCCAAGTCCCGTCCCGGCGCCCGGGTGCCCGTGCGGTGTACGCGCGGCGGCGCGGCCGCCGCCTCGCCCAGGCCGGCCGCCGGGATGTCCAGCAACCCCGCCCGCTCGACGATCGCCGACACCGGATGCGTTGCGGCCCAATGCGCCAGCAGCGGCCAAGGATCGACGGGCGTGTCGTCGACCTCGAGGAGTGCCGGGACAGCGGCGACATCGTCGGGGCGCGACAGCGTGATGGCACACCAGCCGTCGCGTGCCGCAAGCATTCGGGTGCCGCCACCGGCCGACCTCCGGCCGGCCCGCACCAGGCCGAGCAGCCCGGCGCGCCCGGCGAGCAGGGTGGCCGCATCGACGGCTACCCCGATGCGGCTTTCGACCGCGGCCGCGACCTGCTGGGCGCGGATCAACACGTTCGCCCGGGAGAAGTCGGGGTGGCCGTCCGGCAGGCCGGTCAGATGGGCCAGCCCGCTGCTGGCCCACTCGGACACCGCGTCGTTCACGTCCACCATTGTGCTCGCGGCCTATCGCGCCACGTGGAAGTGGATCAGAACTGAAACGCGCTGAACCGCCAGTCCAGCACCTGGCGGTCCGGCTCGCCGGTCACGTCGCCGACCGCGTAGACCACGGATCGAAGCGCCAGCACTCCCCCGTGCTCGGCGGGCTCAGCGGCCACGACGTGCAGCTCGCTGTAGAGGGTGTCACCCTCATGCACCGGCCCGGTGTGGTCGCAGGATTCCCAGCCCAGCACGGTCACCAGATTCGGCAGTAGCCTGCTGGCCTGGGCCAGCGCCAGCCCGATGGTATGCCCGCCGTACACCAGCCGGCGCCCACCGACCCGCGAATCATGGTGCGGGGCAGCGATGTTCAGGGTAAGCCGGGCCAGCTCGGGCGCATTGCTCACCACGTCGGCGGTGCTGTGCAGCACCGCACCGGCCATCCCCGCATCGAAATGCGGCCCCGGCACCCGATTCCGGAAGGTCGCGCCGTCCCAGTGCGCGGTCGGATCGGCGGCCGGCGGCGCCGGGTCGGCGCCGATGGTGGACAAATCGTCGCCGGGATCGGAGGGGTTGGGACTGAAGTCCGGGCTGGCCGGCAGCATCGCGCAGCGGTAGAAGTCGAGCACCAATCGATTGCCCTGATCGATCGTGGTCATGCGCAGCGCCGCCAGGCCCGTCGGTGCACGCCCCGGCTTGGCCGAGTTGGCCCGCAGTCCAACCACTTCGGTGCGGGTGTAGAGGGAATCGCCGACGACGGGAAACCGGTGAAACGTCAGCCCGCGGTAGAACAGGTTGGCCTTCACCCGCTGCGTCACCAGGGTGCTCTGCCCGATCGCGACGTCGCAGACCAATGCCGGGTGCGCCAGCGGTCCCGGCAAACCGGTCACCGCCGCACACAGGTCGGTGTCCAGCGACAGCCGCATCCGGTCGCCCACGATCGCCTGATGAGTCGCGGCCATCCCCGCCGAGAGCGTCATCGTCGGCGCCCAGTCGAAGACCTGGCCCGTCGACAGATCGTCGAAGTAGTACCCACCCTCGCGCACCGCCGCATACCCATTACCCGTCACAACGCCACATGCTGGCAGGCTGTCGAATCGGGGGTCAACTACGTGGCGATCGCGAGCGCGGCGGAGCCGGGCGAAACGGGTCGCCACCATTCACGCAGGAGGAAGTCGCGGGTGAACGACGAGGAAGAAATGCTGGTCGCCACGGTGCGGGCGTTCATCGACCGCGATGTGAAGCCGACGGTACGTGAGGTCGAGCACGCCAACACCTACCCCGAGGCGTGGATCGAGCAGATGAAGCGGATCGGCATCTACGGCCTGGCCGTTCCCGAGGAATACGGCGGGTCACCGGTGTCGATGCCGTGCTATGTGCGGGTCACTCAGGAACTGGCACGCGGGTGGATGAGCCTGGCCGGTGCGATGGGCGGGCACACTGTGG
Organism: Mycobacterium numidiamassiliense; assembly: GCF_900157365.1. Taxonomy (GTDB): domain Bacteria; phylum Actinomycetota; class Actinomycetes; order Mycobacteriales; family Mycobacteriaceae; genus Mycobacterium; species Mycobacterium numidiamassiliense. The sequence goes on from NZ_FUEZ01000003.1 coordinate 1,417,199, forward strand.
TGGCCAAGCTCCTGACACTGTTCGGCACCGACGAGCAGAAGCGGACCTACCTGCCGCCGATGGCCACCGGCGAGGTGCGCGCCACCATGGCGCTGACCGAACCGGGCGGCGGCTCCGACCTGCAGAACATGACCACCACCGCGCTGCCCGACAACAAGGGCGGCCTGCTGATCAACGGTGCCAAAACCTGGATCAGCAACGCGCGCCGCTCCACGCTGATCGCGCTGCTGTGCAAGACCGACCCCCAGGCCACGCCCCGGCACAAGGGCATCTCGATCGTGCTTGTCGAGCACGGTCCGGGCCTGACGGTGTCGCGGGATCTGCCCAAGCTGGGCTACAAGGGCGTCGAATCCTGCGAGCTGTCCTTCGACAACGTCGCCGTGCCGGCATCGTCGGTGCTGGGTAATGTTGCCGGAGAAGGCTTTTCGCAGATGATGAAGGGGCTGGAGACGGGCCGGATCCAGGTCGCGGCCCGCGCGCTTGGCGTGGCGACGGCCGCACTCGAGGATGCGCTGGACTACGCCCAGCAGCGGGAGAGCTTCGGCCAGCCGATCTGGAAGCACCAGTCGGTCGGCAACTACCTGGCCGATATGGCGACCAAACTCACCGCCGCCCGTCAGCTCACCCGCTACGCCGCCGAGCGCTACGACAGCGGCGAACGCTGCGACATGGAAGCCGGGATGGCCAAGCTGTTTGCCTCCGAAGTCGCGATGGAGATCGCGCTGAACGCCGTGCGCATTCACGGCGGCTACGGCTACTCCACCGAGTACGACGTTGAGCGCTACTTCCGCGACGCGCCGCTGATGATCGTCGGCGAAGGCACCAACGAGATCCAGCGCAATGTGATCGCCACCCAGCTGGTGGCCCGGGGCGGGCTGGAAGACGCCTGAATTCCCGGCCTGACCAGGGTGCGTGCGCTATATTCTGCTTGACTTCGGCACAGCAAAGCTGCGCGGGAGCGATCTGTTCGGGCCGGAGAAACCTTAAGGAAGGCAACCGCCATGAGTTATCCCCCTGGGCCTCCCGAAGGTTCCCCCGAATGGCAGGGCCAGCAGCCGCCGCAATGGCAGGGCCAGCCGCCGCCGGGTTGGCAAAGCCCGCCGCAGCCGGGTTGGCAGGGCCAGCAGCCCGGCTACCCGCCGCCCGTGCGCGAGCCGGATAACTACCTGGTGTGGGGCATTCTGGTCACGGTCATGTGCTGCCTGCCGTTCGGGATTGTCTCGATCATCAATTCCAACAAGGTCTCCACGCTGTGGGCGCAGGGGCAATACGCCGAGGCGCAGGCCGCGGCCGACAGCGCCAAGAAATGGGCGATCATCGGCGCGATCGTCGGCCCGATCATCTACGTGGCGGTCATGGTGGTCTACTTCGTATTCATCGCGGCGGTCGTCGTGAACGACATCCATAACTTCCCCAGCACCACCACGACGGTTCCCGGTTTCTGAAAACCGCTACGCCCCAGCATAAATCGCGTCGATCAGCCCCCAGGCCAGCGCGGTAGCGGCATCGACGGTGCGGCCGGACAACACCAGGTAGGCGCTGCGCCAGCGGCCGATCCGGCGGGTTACGCTGACGGTGCCGCCGGCGCCGGGAATCAGCCCCAGACTCAGTTCGGGCAGTCCGAAGACCGAATCGTCTTGTGCTTCAATCCATCCGCAGAACGCGGCCATCTCCAGTCCGCTGCCCATCACCCGGCCGTGAACCTCGGCGCGGCACGACCGCCCCAGTCTGGCGGTGACGGCATCGAGTGCCAGGGCAGGGCTGTGCCGGGTGCGGGCCAGATGCGCGCTCGCCGGATCGGCGAAGGTGCCGAATTCGGCAAGGTCGCCGCCACTGCAAAACGACGGGCCGTTGCCACTGAGCACGATCCCGGTCACCGACGGGTCCAGCTGCGCGACGGCCAGCGCCTCCAGTAGCGCGGCACGCGCGTCGGTGGAAAACGCGTTGTGGCGCTGCGGCCGGTTGAACCTGATCCGCAGGATGTCGCCGTCGCGCTGCGAGCGCACCGGGTCGGCGAACTCGGGCATCCGGACCGGACCGCGTTCGTCGAGCCAGCGCGCGAACTCCGGCCCGGCCTGCAACGTCGAATACGCCAGCGACTCGGTCAGCACGCCGGCCAGCGCGGGGCCGTCGGGACGCACCGTCCGCAGCACGTCGTCGCACACAGCACTGGCGTGCGGCCAGCGTTCGCAGCGCTGCTTCAGCTCGGCAACCGCGTCCGGCACCGACTCGACGGTGACGACCCGGCGGTCGGTGGATGGCTCGCCGCTCAGGGTGAAAGTCGCTGCGTCCAGCCGAGATTGGGCCCGGGCGATGTCGGCGGCCGAGCCGACGGCGACGACGACGCCGGGCGGTGTCGCTAGATCGGCATCAGGGCCGGGATCCAGCGCGCCCGACAAGTCGACCACCCGGAGCATCGCCTCACACCGAATACTTCTCGATCAGCCCGTTCTTGTAGAGCTTTCCGGTGTCGGTGCGCGGCAATTGAGCTTCGAACGCGATCGATCGCGGGCATTTGAAGTGCGACAAGTGGTCTCGCAGCCACGCCATCAACTCGTCACCGAACTCATCGGTGGCATCAACTGGGTCGACGGTTTGCACCACGGCCATGACACGCTGACCCATCTCGTCGTCGGGCACCCCGAACACCGCGGCGTCGAGCACCTTCGGATGGGTGACCAGAAAGTTCTCGGCTTCCTGCGGGTAGATGTTCACCCCGCCGGAGATGATCATGTGGTGGCGCCGGTCGGTCAGGTACAGGTAGCCGTCCTCGTCGAGGTAGCCGATGTCGCCGACGGTGGCCCAACCGTGCTTGTCGCGGGATGAGGCGGTTTTCGTTGGGTCGTTGAGGTATTCGAACGCAGAGCCACCCTCGAAGTAGATCTCGCCGGCCTGGCCGGGTGGCAGCTCGTTGCCGTCCTCGTCGAGAATGTGTACGGCACCCCCCATGGGTTTGCCGACCGACCCCGGATGCGCCAGCCAGTCCTCGGCACTGATCAGCGTCGAGCCGTGCGCTTCCGAGGATGCGTAGTACTCGTCGATGATCGGTCCCCACCAATCGATCATCTGCTTCTTGATCTGCACCGGGCACGGCGCGGCCGCGTGCATGACCCGCTTGAGGCTGGACAGGTCGTACGAATCACGAACGCTCTGAGGAAGTTTCAGCATCCGGACGAACATGGCCGGGACGAACTGGCCATGGGTCACCCGGTGGCGCTGGATCGCGTCGAGGGTGCCCTCGGCGTCGAATTTCTCCATGACCACCGTGGTGATGCCGCCGGCCTGGATCGTCATCGACCAGACCGATGGCGCGGTGTGGTACAGCGGAGCCGGACTCAGATACACCGCTTCGGGATCCAGCCAGAACCCGACGAGCGCCGACATCATGCCCGGCGCCTCCTCGGGCGGGAGGTGCGGCAGTTCGCGTTTGATTCCCTTGGGCCGGCCGGTGGTGCCCGACGAGTACTGCAGCAGGTCGCCTTCGATCTCGTCGTCGATCGGGGTATCCGGTTGGCCGGCAACACATTCCGGGTAGCGCTCCCAGCCGGGAAGGTCGGCGTCGGCGATCAGCAACAGGTCCGGCAGCCCGCCGGGCAGATGCTCCTCCAAGCCCGCGAGGGTTTCCTGCAAGGCCGCCGACCCGATGATCGCCTTGGCGTTGCTGTTGTCGATGATGTAGGCGGCCTCGGCCGGCGTCAGGTGGGTATTGATCGGGACGTAGTACAAGCCGCTGCGCCGAGCCGCCCACATGACGGCGTGGATGTGCTCGTTGTTCTCCATCAGGATCGCAACGGCGTCGCCCTCGCGCAGACCGGCTTTACGGAACCGGTGCGCCAGCCGGTTGGCGCGAGCCTCGAGGTCGTCGAAGGTGACGACCGTCCCGGACGGATAGAGAATGACAGCAGGTTTGTCGGCGCCGATGTGGGGACGGATCTGCATGCGCCGACTGTACAACCGGCGAACTTGACGGGTGTTAACCGGGCCGCGCAACGGCGGCCCGGTCCGTCAACGGTCAGCCGTGCGGCGCCTCGGAGATCTTGCTATTAGGGGTGCCCAGAGTCTGGCACCAGGTCTGCGCCGAAAGGCGGGTCGCCGAAATCTGCAAATTCGTCGGGTCTTGGCCGCTCTTGTCCTTGAGCATTTTGCTGATCTCGTCGTTCTGCTTTTTCTCGTCCTGGGTGCCGAAGTCTTTGCATTGCGTGTCACCCCCGGTGTTGATCACCTGCGAAGCGGAGCATCCGCTGAGCAGAATTCCGGCGGCGGCAATCGCGGTCGTGATTGCTGCAGGGGTGCGTGACTTCATCGTCGGCCTTCCAGGTTCGGTCTGTTAGCTATCTATACACCGAAGCAGGGCGCCCCAAACGCTCAGCGGCGGTGCGAATCCGGATGGGGCCGTTCCAGGAACCGGCGGGATCGAGCACTTTCCCGCCCTGGGTGATCTCCACGTCGCCGGATTTCGCCAACTCCCGCGCCAGTTCGCGGACGTCGGGCATCAAGTCACGCCAATTCTCGCCACCGATGGCCCGGGCGGTGTCCGAAGGGCACGTGCTGCTGCCCGGACCCCGATGCTCGGCCAGCGCGCGGATCGACGCTTTCAGGCGTTGCCTCAGCGGCCCGTCTCCCAGCGCGATCTCGGCATCCTCGGCACCTGGGCCACCGGCAGCCAAGGCACGAACCAACTCACTGACCAAGCGCTGACTCACCCGATCAGTCTTATCGGAGCTTGTACTCGCGGTCGGCGGGGTACGCCTGCCAGTACTGATGCGCGGGGTCCAAGGTTTCTCAGAGAGGCACGATGTCGACGGAGTCCGGTTGTCCGAAACGGATGCAGTTCGGACCGTGCGGCGGCGTGCGCCCCGGCGGCCAATGCGAAATGCGCCCCGGCGCGTGCGCATTCGGCGACGTGGTGCCGTGGTCCGGCGTTCAACTTCCACCGCGACCGGCTCACGCGCCCTTGGTGCTCGCCGACTTCAGCTGCACGCCGTTCGACCGCGACGACGTTGCCGCGACGGCTGCCGTCCTGGCACCGGGATGTGACGCCGTCCTGGTCGGCGAGCACCAGAACAAGCCCGACTTTCCGCCAACGCTCATGGGGTCGTTACTGCTCGACGCGGGCGTGGCTCCCTGGATCACGTTGTCGTGCCGGGATCGCAACCGCGTGGTTCTCGAGCAGGAACTGCGGGGCCTGCGCAGCATCGGCGTCGACACGGTGCTGTGCGTGACAGGCGACGGACGCGGCTACGACGTGCGCCCGGACGTTACGCAAACCTTCGATCTCGACGGGCCCCGGCTGGTTTCCCTGGCGGCGTCCGTCGGAATGATCCCCGCGGTCCCCGAGACGCCCACCGCACCGCCCACGCGCGCCCGGCCGGCGCGGTTGGTGGAGAAGCAGCGCGCCGGAGCGAGTTTGGCGGTCTTGAACCACGTGCCCACTCCCGACATGATCGCCGCGTTCATGAAATCGGCGAGAGCGTCAGGTCTGTCGATACCCGTGATCGCCGCCGTCGCCGTGTTCACCGACAACGTGTCGGCGGCCGTGCTGCAGGGCTTACCCGGTCTCGAGCTGGACCAGGCCGCGGTCGAGCAGGTGTTGAGTGCAGCGGACCCCGTGGCGGCCGGAATCGCGGCGGCCGTCAGCGAGGCACGTGCGCTGCTGTCGATCGACGGTGTCGAGGGCGTGAACGTCTCGGGGCTCGCATCGGCTTCCGGTGCCCATATCGGCGCGGAGATCAAGGCAGAGGTCGGGCGCCGTATCCGGGCGGAGATGTCATGACCGAAGCGATGGAGGCCGAGTTCGGCACGGTCGCGGAATGGACAGCGCAGGTAGCGGTCGAGCTCGGCCCGGAGTACGCCGTGCCCGCGGGATGTCGGGGAAGCGGCAGTCCGCCAGCGTTGGACTGGCTCATCGAGCAGATGAAGCTAAAGCCCGGCTCCCGGTTGTTGGATTGCGGGGCCGGCGTCGGGGGATCTGCGGCTTATGCGGCGAGTTCGCGCTCAGTGCTACCGGTGCTTGTCGAGCCAGAGATAGGAGCGTGCCGGGCGGCGACGACCTTGTTCGACTATCCGGTCGTGTGTGCCTCGGGGTCGGCGTTGCCGATGCCGGACGCGAGTTTCGACGCGGCTTGGTCACTGGGGGTGTTGTGCACTACGCCGGATCAACTCGCGCTACTCGACGAACTGCGACGTATCGTGCGACCCGGTGGGCCAATCGGGTTGCTCGTCTTCATCGCTCACGGCGACATTCCGGGCAATCAGCTTGAGGGCAACCACTTCCCGACGGACAGCGCCCTTCTCGATCTGCTCGAAACGTCATCGCTGCACGTCGAGCAGAGGAGAACTACGGCGGACCTTCCCGCCATCCCCGACACCTGGAACGAGCGCGCCGACACCGTGACCAGGGCGCTCTCCGAGCAGTACGGACATACGCAGGCGTGGCGGCTGGCCGAACGCCAGTCTTCGCGGATCGGTCGGCTACTCGACGACGGGACGCTTACCGGCGAGCTGCTGGTGCTGCGTCACGCCTGAACGACGGCGTTTCAGTTGGACTCGGACAGCCGCTGCTTGAGGGCCTCGAACTCGTCGCGGACGCCGGTCGGCAGCTTCTCCCCGACGAATTCGAACCACTCTTCGATCAGCGGCAGTTCCGCGCGCCACTCTGCCTCGTTGACAGCCAGCGCCTTGGCAACGTCGTCGCCGTCGATGTCCAGGCCGTCCAGGTCCAAGTCACCGGCGCCGGGCACGACGCCGATCGCGGTGTCTTGGCCGCCGGCCTGGTGCTCGATGCGGTCGACGATCCACTTCAGCACCCGGCTGTTCTCGCCGAAGCCCGGCCACAGGAAGCCGCCGTCGGCGTCGCGACGGAACCAGTTGACGAAGAAGATCTTGGGCAGCTTGGACTCGTCGGAGTTCTTACCGAGGTCGATCCAGTGCTGGAAGTAGTCGCCGACGTTGTAACCCAGGAACGGCAGCATGGCCATCGGGTCACGGCGCACGGTGCCGACCTTGCCCTCGGCCGCGGCGGTCTGCTCGCTGCCCATGGTGGCACCCATGAACACGCCGTGCTGCCAGTCGCGGGCCTCGGTCACCAGCGGCACCGTGGTCTTGCGGCGGGCGCCGAACAGGATGCCCGAGATCGGCACGCCCTGCGGGTCGTCCCACTCCGGCGCCAGGATCGGGCACTGCGACATCGGGGTGCAGTACCGCGAATTCGGGTGCGCGGCTTTGGTTTCCGTCTCGCGGATGTACCAGTCCTGGCCCTTCCAGTCGATCAGGTGATCCGGCTCGCCCTCCAGGCCTTCCCACCACACCTCGTCGTCGTCGGTGAGCGCGACGTTGGTGAAGACGGTGTTGCCCGCTGCGATGGTGCGCATCGCGTTGGGGTTGGACTTCCAGTTGGTGCCCGGCGCCACCCCGAAGAAACCGAACTCGGGGTTGACCGCATAGAGCCGGCCGTCCTTGCCGAAGCGCATCCAGGCGATGTCGTCGCCCAGGGTCTCGGCGCGCCAGCCCGGGACGGTGGGCTGCAGCATCGCGAGGTTGGTCTTGCCGCACGCCGACGGGAAGGCCGCGGCGAAGTAGTAGGCCTTGTTCTCCGGCGAGATCAGCTTGAGGATCAGCATGTGCTCGGCCAGCCAGCCCTCGTCGTGGGCCATGGCCGACGCGATGCGCAGCGAGTAGCACTTCTTGCCGAGCAGGGCGTTGCCGCCGTAGCCGGAGCCGTAGCTCCAGATCTCCCGGGTCTCCGGGAAGTGGGTGATGTACTTGGTGTCGTTGCAGGGCCACGGCACGTCTTTCTGGCCCGGCTCCAGCGGCGCCCCGATCGAGTGCAGCGCCTTGACGAAGAAGCCGTCGTCGCCGATCTTGTCCAGCGCCGCCTTGCCCATCCGGGTCATCACCTTCATCGAGACGACGACGTACTCGGAGTCGGTGATCTCCACGCCCAGCTTGGGGTCGTCGGCGCCGAGCGGGCCCATGCAGAACGGCACCACCCACATGGTGCGACCGCGCATGCAGCCGCGATACAGGTCGGTCATGATGCCCCGCATCTCGGCGGGTTCCATCCAGTTGTTGGTCGGTCCGGCGTCGACCTCGCGCTCCGAACAGATGAAGGTCCGCGACTCCACCCGAGCCACGTCGGACGGGTCGGACAGCGCCAGGTACGAGTTGGGGTGCTTTTCCTCGTTCAGCTTCTTGAACGTGCCGGCCGCGACCAGTTGCTCGGCCAGCCGGTTGAACTCCTCCTCGGAGCCGTCAGCAAATACCACCCGGTCGGGCTGGGTCAGCTCGGCAACCTCCTCCACCCATGCCAGCAGCCCCCGGTGCTTGGTGGGTGCTGTGTCCAGACCGGGAATGGTCGCTGAGGTCATCGAACTCTCCTGAATTCATCTACGTACGGGTGGGCATAACTACGTTGCGTACGCGTTCGCCCACACAACAACTTTGACTGGCGGAGCTTTACCTACAGGTTATCGCGATCACCTTGCTGGGGAAGTCCTGGGCGGGTATAAGCCTTCTCACAAGACCGATTCAGAAGGCCCAAAAACGCTGCTGAACATTCTCAACGCCGTTCCTCGAACCCTATTCTTCGGTTTTGTCGGCCTCCTGGGCTTGATTCTCGGATCGCGGAGGTATACCCGGTTCGCCCAATTCTGCACGCACGGCCTCCAGCGCGGCCTGCAGCGTGGGCATCTCGCGGTCCCGCACGGCGGTGGCCCGCGCCGCGGCGATGGCATGCTCGCGTAGTTCACTGTCGATGACGCTGACCTGGTCGGATACCTGTGCGGATTCGGTCTCCTCGCGGGCGTTCAACGCCGTGCTCAGCACCGACTCGGCGGCCAGCACCCGGGTGGCGACCAACTCCTCGACAGCGGAGGCCAGCGACGCCGTCACGTCGCCCGCCCAGCGGTCCAGCAACGCCCGGTCACGCAGCAGCCCGCGAAGGTGGACCACCAGGAGCGTGACCGCCAGGCCGATCGCCACGCATGCCACGGCCGCGGCGATCTCGAGTACCGGATTCAGCCGCGGAACCAGGCCGAGCACCAGCCGGCTCAGCGTCAGCGCCACCCCCAGCCCGAACCCGGCGCCCAGCAGCATCATCAGCCAGGTTTCGGCCCGCCGCTCCTTCAGCGGCGGCCCGGCGATGTCGATTGCCGGCAGCGTCTCCTGCGTCGGCAGGACCAGCGGCACACCCATCACCTGGGCGACGTCGTCGAGCTGGGTGGCGGTGCCGTCGTTCACCTCGGTCACCACCGCGGCGGCCCGCTCCCGGGTATGCGCCTCGAATCCGGGCATGTCCCGCCGGGAGAGATGCGCGGCTTCGGATTGCAGCTCGCTGCGCACCGACGAACACCGGTTGCGCGCCAAGTGGGACAACTGCACCTGCGCCTGCTGGATCTGATTGCGCAGCGTGACGCTGCGTTCCGATTTCGCCTGGCGCCGCTGCCGCAAGGCCTCGCTGCGTTCGTCGCGCAGCGCCTCGACCCTCGCGCGGCGGCCGGCGCCGTCGGCGTCGCGGGCGAACCGTTGCGCGACGGTCCGCAGCCGAGATTCCCACGCCCGCAACCTGTTTCGCCGTGCGACCTGCGGGTCGGCGAGCTGCGCCGCGACGGTGTCGACCAGCTCGTCGACAACCGGCTCACCAAGGTCGGGCGCGGCCGCCACACCCACCCAGGGCACCGCGGCGTAGCGCGGCGCGTGCTCGGCCAACGTCTCACGGTCGGCGCTCAGCACGTCACGCCAGCTGCGGTGCACGTCGATCTTGGACACCGCGCCGATCACCACGTCGGTGTGCTCGGTGGCGGTGTCCAGCAGCGCACAGTCCGATTCGGTCAGGTGAGCCGCGGCCGACACCACGAACACCACCGCCGCGGGCGCCTCGCCGGGTTCCAGCTCCGTCGTCTCAACGAACGTGTGCTCCGGCAGCGCCTCGCGCAGCGCCGCGATCACCCCGGTCGCGCCGGCCATCCACGGCCCCGTCACCAGCACCGCATCGCGGCGGTTGATGGCAGGCGGATCCAGTCGGGGCCCGATCTCCGCCACCAGCGCGTCCACCTGGGCGGCCGGATCCTCCCCTTCCTCGTCGCTCACCATGACTCCGCGTGCGGCTCCGGCAGTGACCCGCAGGTCCGCGACCACAGCCGCAGCGATCCCCTGGCGATGTCGACGCCGCAGGCCCGGTGCAGGTCGCTGACCGACCCGCGGCTGTAGCGCTGCCATCGAGCGGCGCGGGGCAGGTGCTCGGCCGGTTCGTCGCACCGGCCGACGTCCAGCCCGGCGGCCTCGGCCAGGTCCACCGCGGCGGCCATCCGGGCCACCACTGTGTCGTCGTGCGACAGGAAGCCGCTGATCCGCTCGCCCACCTCGGTGCGCGAGGCGGCCAGTGCCTCGAGGTCCGCGACCGCGTCGAGCACCCGCTGGTAGCGCACTTCGGCGCCGAGCGAGGTCACCTTGCTGACGACGTTGTCGACGCCGCTCATCCGCCGCAGCAGGGCCGCGACCTGCACCTGCGTCCTGCCCTGGCGGATTGCCGCAATGCCGAGCGCCGTGCCGAACAGGTCGAGGGTGTCCAGCAGCTGCCGCCGAGCCTCGGCCGGCAGCGGGTTTTCCGCCGCCAGGAAGCCGTCGTAGGAGCCGTCCAGGGAATCGCTGCCACCGGGATGGGCCGCCAGCACCTGCAGCGCCCCCCACGACTCGTCGTCCAGACCGTCGAGCGCGAGCAGACCGATCATCGGCTCGACGGGTACTCCAACCAGCTCGGACAGCTCCGCGCAGCGGTTGCGCGCTGCCGCGATCGGTCCGTCGCCGGCGCGGCCCGACAGCGAGCCGGCCAGGTCGGCCTTGTTGAGCACCGCCAGCAGCGGCTGCCGGGCGGCGGCGATCGCATCCGCGTCCTCGGGTTTGATCACCTCGGCGGTGACGTACACGACGACGTCGACGTCCTTGCTGGTAGCACGAGCCGCCGGATGCAGCGTGATGCCCGCTGCGTATACGCGGTCGAGGGCGCCCGCCACGGTGCCGCGACCCACTCCGCGACGGCCGCGGACGGCGACCCGCAGCGGCGCGGCGGCGCGCTCGGCGATCGCGGTCACGCGGGCGTCGGCCTGGCCGGCAGCGAATCGCGTCAGCTCGTCAACGAAAATCTGGTGCCCCTGTCCCTTCATGCCCGGTCCGACCCCCGGGCGTGGGTTGCCCCCGCCGGATACCGGGCCGTCGCCAAGGCCGGCCCTGTTTGCCGGGCAGCCGTCCGGGTCCCACCGAATGGTGGCACCTGTGTCACCAAGATGCGAGCCACTGTTTATGAGTTACCAGTTGAAGGCAACTGTTGGGTATCAATCTGGTCCAGGGGCGGCTACATCGGGAGTTAATGCGCCACCATGGACAAATGCATGCGCAACCCGGAGTCGGGACACGTCCCGGCGCGCCGGTGGAGGCGAGGCCGACCTGGAGAGCCGACCTGGAGAGTAGAGAAGCCGTGACAGCGCCGGAGCCGCCCGATTCGACCGGGCCCGGACATGGCTACCTCCCGGCCACCAGTTTCCGCTCGCGGCGCTCGGCGTTGTCCGGCGCTCAGCGTCAGACCTGGGACCGGCTCTGGCCCGAGCTGGGCATCTCGGAGATCCCCGAGCACTTCGCGCCGCTGGACACCGGCGCCTGGTTCGGCCGCAAGGCCCCGGTGGTGCTCGAGATCGGTTGCGGCAGCGGCACGTCGACGCTGGCCATGGCGCAGGACGAGCCGGCCATCGACGTGATCGCGGTCGAGGTGTATCGGCGCGGCCTGGCACAGCTGCTGTCCTCGGTCGACCGTGAGCGGGTGCGCAATATCCGGCTGATCCGCGGAAACGGGGTCGACGTGCTGCGGCATCTCATCGCACCGGCATCGCTGACCGGCGTGCGGGTGTTTTTCCCGGACCCGTGGCCCAAGGCCCGACACCACAAGCGCCGATTCCTGCAAACCGTCACGGTTGGCCTGATCGCGGACCGGCTACTCCCCGGAGGTGTTCTGCACGCCGCGACGGATCATTCGGGTTATGCCGAGCACATCGCCGAGGTCGGCGACGCCGATCCCAGGCTGAGTCGCGTCGAGCCCGGCGACCCGCTGCCGATCTCGGTCGCCCGTCCGACGACCAAGTACGAAATGAAGGCCCACGACACGGGCAGCTCCGTGACCGAGTTGATCTGGAAAAGACGATGAGTATGAGCCTCACAGAAGAAACGCCGGCAACGGCACCTGAAGTCGGGGCTCCGGCGGTGGCGCCCGGCATTGATATCGGGGCCTCGGGCGATCTCGACTCGCCGCCGCTCCGGGTGCTGCTGGTGTGGGACGCACCCAACCTGGACATGGGGCTCGGCTCGATCCTGGGCCGTCGACCCACCGCCCTGGAACGCCCCCGTTTCGACGCGCTGGGGCGGTGGCTGCTGGCACGCACCGCCGAGGTGAGCACCCGCAGGCCCGGCGTCGTGGTCGAACCGGAAGCCACTGTTTTCACCAATATCGCACCGGGCAGCGCCGAAGTTGTTCGGCCGTGGGTCGATGCGTTGCGTAACGTGGGGTTCGCGGTCTTCGCCAAGCCGAAGATTGATGAGGACAGCGACGTTGACCGCGACATGCTCGCCCATATCGAACAGCGGCGTCAGGAAGGACTCGCTGCGCTGGTTGTGGCATCCGCCGACGGTCAGGCTTTCCGCCAGCCGCTGGAGGACATCGCTCGTAGCGGGTCGGGTGCAACTTCGGTCCAGGTGATCGGATTTCGTGAACATGCCAGTTGGGCACTAGCCTCGGAGACCTTGGAGTTCGTCGATCTGGAGGACATCGACGGCGTTTTCCGGGAGCCATTGCCGCGAATTGGCCTAGATTCGCTGCCTGACCAGGGCGCGTGGCTGCAGCCGTTCCGGCCGCTGTCGGCGCTATTGACCACGCGTGTGTGACACTGGCTTGAAAACCGAAAGACGCTGCGCGGGTCGCTAGAGATCCAGTAAGGAGCTTACGTGTTCGCCTGGTGGGGTCGAACCGTGTACCGGTACCGGTACATCGTGATCGGGGTCATGGTGGCCCTGTGCCTCGGCGGCGGCGTCTTCGGGATGAGCCTGGGCAAACACGTTACGCAGAGCGGTTTTTACGACGACGGCAGTCAGTCCGTCAAGGCCTCGATACTGGGCGACAAAACCTACGGCCGTGACCGCACCGCACAGATCGTGGCGACCTTCACCGCGCCCGACGGCAAGACCGTCGACGACCCGGCATGGCACCAGCAGACCGTCGATGAACTCAACAAGTTCGTCAAGGACCATCCCGACCAGGTGCTCGGCTGGGCCGGCTGGCTGGCGTTGGCCCCCGGCGTCGAGCCCCCCAACGGTCAGATCAAGGGGATGGCGACCGAAGACAAGAAGCACACCTTCGTCACCATCCCGCTGAAGGGCGATGACGACGACACCATCCTCAATAACTACAAGGCCGTCGTACCCGACCTGCAGAAGCTGGAGGGCGGCAAGATCGAACTCGCCGGCCTCGAGCCGATCGCCAACGCCCTGACCGGCACCATCGCCACCGACCAGCGCCGCATGGAGGTCCTGGCGCTGCCGCTGGTGGCGGTGGTGCTGTTCCTGGTGTTCGGCGGCGCGGTGGCCGCCGGCCTGCCGGTCATCGTGGGCGGGTTGAGCATCGCGGGGTCGACGGGCCTCCTGCGTCTCGTCACCATGTTCGGGCCGGTGTCCTTCTTCGCCCAGCCGGTGGTCTCGCTGGTCGGATTGGGCCTGGCCATCGACTACGGGCTTTTCATCGTGAGCCGCTTCCGGGAAGAGATCGCCGAGGGTTACGACACGGAAGCCGCCGTGCGGCGCACCGTGATGACGGCCGGCCGAACGATCGTCTTCTCGGCCGTGTTGATCATCGCGTCCAGCGCCAGCCTGCTGGTGCTGCCGCAGGGCTTCGTGCATTCGCTGACGTATGCGATCTTCGCGGCGGTGGGACTTGCTGCGGTGCTGTCGATCACCTTCCTGCCTGCGTGCCTGGGCATCCTGGGTCGCAACGTCGACGCGCTCGGCGTGCGGACGGCATTTCGGGTGCCCTTCCTGCGCAACTGGAAGTACTCGCGCGCCTACCTCAACTGGCTCGCCGACCGGCTGCAGAAGACCAAGACCCGCGAAGAGGTCGAGGCCGGCTTCTGGGGCAAGCTGGTCAACTGGGTGATGAAGCGGCCGCTGGCGTTCGCCATCCCGATCGCCGTCGGCATGATTTTGCTGGTCATCCCGCTGGGCAACCTCTCGTTCGGCGGCATGAGCGAGAAGTACCTGCCTCCGGATAACGCGGTGCGGCTGGCGCAGGAGCACTTCGACAAGCTGTTCCCCGGGTATCGGACCGAACAACTGACCGTGGTGATCGAGAGCACCAACCACGGCAAGGTCACCGACCAGCAGGTTGCCGACATCCGCAACCGGATCGCGGGGATCAGCGGGTTCACCGACAAGACCTGGGAGGAGCGGGCGTGCCCAATGATCGCCGGCAACCCCTGCGTCAACGGGCCGAACGGGACCACGCAGCCCAAGGACGACTCGGTGCGGGTGATCCAGAACGGCCTGGTCAACAAGAACGACGCCGCCAAGAAGATCGAGGAGCTGCGAGCGATAAATCCTCCCAAGGGGCTGACCCTGCTGGTCGGCGGAACCCCTGCGCTGGAACAGGATTCCATTCACAGCCTGTTCGATAAGGCCCCGCTGATGCTGGTGCTGCTACTCAGCGCCACGCTGCTGCTGATGTTCCTGGCATTCGGCTCGGTGGTGCTGCCGATCAAGGCCGTGCTGATGAGCGCGCTGACACTCGGCTCGACGCTGGGCATCCTGACCTGGATTTTCGTCGACGGGCATTTCTCGACGTTGCTGAACTTCACCCCGACGCCGCTGATGATCGTGCTGATCGCCCTGGTCGTCGCGGTCGGCTTCGGGCTAGCCACCGATTACGAGGTGTTCTTGGTCTCGCGAATGGTGGAAGCCCGCGAACGCGGCATGTCGACCGCCGAGGCGATTCGGATCGGCACCGCGACCACCGGGCGCCTGATCACGGCCGCGGCCCTGGTGCTCGCCGTGGTGGCCGGTTCGTTCGTGTTCTCCGACCTGGTGTTGATGAAGTACTTGGCGTTCGGTCTGATGGCGGCGCTGCTGCTGGACGCGACCGTGGTGCGGATGTTCCTGGTGCCCTCGGTGATGAAGCTGCTGGGCGACGACTGCTGGTGGGCGCCGCGCTGGGCCCGGCGGCTGCAGGACCGCATCGGCCTGGGCGAGATCGACCTGCCCGACGAGCGCAAACGGCCCACCGCCAACGGCCGTCCGGCCCGCCCGCCGGTGGCCGCCCTGGCCGCCGCGACGCCGCGTCCGGCGCACGACCCCACGCACCCGGGCGCACCGCCCGAGCCGTCGCGCGCGATCCGTCCGGGCCCGGTCGGTCAGGGCGAGGCCAAGCCGGCCCTGGAGCCGCCGTCGGGGGCAAGCACCACACGCATCCAGACCAAGCCCAGCCAGCCGACCGAGGCCCAGACGTCGCGCCTGTCGGTGCCCGGCAACTCGACACCGCCCGCAACGCCGCGACCCCCGGCGCCGCCCGCACCCAAGCCGGCCACGCCGTCGGACACGGAGACCCGGGCCATCCAGGTCCCGAGCAACGGCGACCCGGCCGAGCCCACCGCAGCCCTGCCCGCGCAGGGCAACGACTCCGACGCCGCTACCGAAAAGCTCAACACCCGCGCCAAGGGTGACAACGGCGAGGATCCACGGCCGCGACGCCGCGCCGGCGGCGGGCTGTCCGCCCAGGATCTGCTGCGCCGCGAGGGACGGCTCTAGGCCGCGCGGCCGCCGTGCTCAGTCCGGATCGTCGTCCGGATGGTCCGGACTCGCCCTGCCGACGGCCCTGTCGGCGTAGGCGTCCTCGGTCTGCTTCTCGGCTTCGGCGGAAGGATCCGCGGCGAGCAGCACCTGGATCGCGTTGTTGAGGACCGCGACCGTCGGAACGGCGAGCAAGGCGCCGACGATGCCGGCCAGCACTCCGCCGGTGGAGATGGCCAGCACCACCGCGAGCGGGTGAATCGACACCGCGCGGCCCATCACCAGCGGCTGCAGCAGATGGGCTTCGATCTGGTTGATCACCACCAGCAACCCCAGGGTGATCAGCGCGTAGACGATTCCCTTCGCCAGCAGCGCGACGACTACGGCCACCAGGCCCGAGATCAAGGCACCGATCAACGGGATAAACGCGCCGAGGAACACCAGGGACGCCAACGGCAGCGCCAACGGCACACCCATGATCGCCAGCCCGGTGCCGACGCCGGCCGCATCCGTCAGCGCCACCAGGAATGTCGCCCGCACGTAGCCGATCAGCGAGCCGTATCCGGCGCGGCCGGCTTCCAGCACCCGGTCGCGCACCCCCGCCGGGAAGATCTTGGTGACGTACTGCCAGATGTTGCGGCCGCCGTAGAGGAAGAAAATCAGCGTGAAAAGCACCAACACCGCGGCGGTGAGCAGCTCGGTGAGGGTGGCCGCGGTGGACAGCGCACCGCTGGTCAACTTCGCCTGGTTGTTGTGCAGCGCCTGGATCGCGGCGTTGCCCGCATTGGTGATCTGCTCACTGCGCAGATGAGCCGGCCCTTCGATCAGCCATCTGCGGCTCTTGTCGATGCTGCGGGTGACCTGCTCGGTCAGATCGGGCAAGCCGACGACGAACTGGGTGATGACGAACGTCAGCACACCGCCCAGCGTCGCGAATCCGCCCAGCAACACCACGGCCACCGCCCCGCCGCGCGGGACGCCGTGCCGATCCAGCCAGTCGACCGGCGGTACCAACAGCGCACTGACCATCAGCGCCAGGAACACTGGAACCACGATGACCTCGAGTTTGTCCACCACCCACAAGACGGCGAGAACGGCGACCAGGATAACCAGCAAACGCCACGCCCAGGCTGCGGTTTTGCGGACAAGCGGTGTTACGGCAGCATCTTCGAGGTTTGCTGACATGCGGCAAGCCTAGCGGGCGCGGTAGACCCCATTAAGGGTCTCGGGCCGGCACAATCTGGTTACGTTGACGACACGGCCGGAGCTGTGCACCGAGGGCTACGCCACCTGCACGGTTACCCTAAAACCCGTGTCGCACGACGCACCGGCCCGCAAAATCGACTTCCCGCGCGAAGAGTCACCGCGCGGGAAGTATTGGTGGCTGCGCTGGGCGGTTCTCGGCGTCGTCGCCATCGTGCTCGCTGTCGAGGTCGCACTGGGCTGGGATCAGCTGGCCAAGGCCTGGACGAGCCTGTTTGCCGCCAACTGGTGGTGGTTGCTCGCGGCGGCGCTGGCCGCGGCGGCATCGATGCACAGCTTCGCCCAGATCCAACGCACTTTGCTGGGCTCCGCCGGCGTGCACGTGAAGCAACTGCGCTCCGAGGCCGCCTTCTATGCCGCCAACTCGCTGAGCACCACGCTGCCCGGCGGTCCGGTGCTGTCGGCCACGTTTTTGCTTCGGCAGCAACGCATTTGGGGCGCCTCGACCGTGGTGGCGTCCTGGCAGCTGGTCATGTCGGGTGTGCTGCAGGCGGTGGGATTGGCGCTGCTGGGGTTGGGCGGCGCCTTCTTCCTGGGCGCGAAGAACAATCCCTTCTCGTTGTTGTTCACGCTCGGCGGCTTCATCGCGCTGCTACTGCTTGCCCAGGCCGTGGCATCCCGGCCGGAGCTGATCGAGGGCATCGGCACCCGCGTCCTGTCGTGGTTCAACTCGGTTCGGGGCAAGACCGCCGACACCGGACTGGCGAAGTGGCGCGAGACGCTGATGCAGCTCGAGTCGGTGAGCCTGGGCCGCCGCGACCTGGGGGTCGCGTTCAGCTGGTCGATGTTCAACTGGATCGCCGACGTGGCCTGCCTGGGCTTCTGCGCGTATGCGGCCGGCGACCATGCGTCCATCGCCGGACTGACGGTTGCCTACGCCGCCGCGCGCGCCGTCGGCACGATTCCGCTGATGCCGGGCGGGCTGTTGGTCGTGGAGGCGGTGCTGGTGCCCGGCCTGGTGTCCAGCGGGATGTCGCTGCCCAACGCGATCTCGGCGATGCTGCTCTATCGGCTGATCAGCTGGCTGCTCATCTCCGCCATCGGCTGGGTGGTGTTCTTCTTCATGTTCCGCACCGAGAATGTCGCCGGCCCCGACGACGACCCGCCCACCGGGCCGCTGCCCGCCTTGACACCACCGCTGGCCTGGAACGATCCGGCCACCGACCCGACCGGCAGCGCGCTGCAGGGTCCGTTGCCGCCGCCCGATCCAGCCCGCATTCGACCTCTCGAGCACGGCGCCTAGCGGCCCGCTCGGCCGATCCGCTCAGCCGACGTTGTTCTGCCGCGACAGGCCGCCGAGCGGTGCACCCGGCGCGGCCACCGCCGGCGGGGCCCCAAGAGGCGGGGCCGCCGCGGGCGGCAGAGCGGGCAGTGCGCCCGCACCGTCGGCTTGCTGCATCAGGCCCATCGCCTGCGGGATGCTGATCGGCAGCTTGCACTGCATGGACATATTGGTCAGCGGCTGCGCGATCGACGCCATGTCGGCGGCGACCTTGGGGTTGGCCGCGAAGTAGGACTTCATCGAGTCGACCGATTGCGGGCCGGCCTGCTGCTGCAGCATGGCGGTCATCGTCTGGTTGGTCGCGGGATGCGAGTCCAGGTAGTCGCCCATCGACTTGGACACCGAACCGATGGTCCGGGCGACCTCGCTGGCCGCACACGGGTCGTTGGCACCGGTCGCCGGCGGCCCGGCCAGGACGGCGAAGGCCACACCCGGCACGGCGGCGGCGACCAGTCCGGCGAAAAGGCGACGGCTTGTCTTCATAGATAGCTCCTTGGGCGGTGTGCTGCGCCGGCCGGGTTTCGGCGCGTCACAACCGGCCGCGCCAGACGACTCGATGAGCGACGAAACGGCCCCGATACCCCCACGGACATGCGACATCCTGCCATTCCGCGGGGCGCGGCTGCCAGCCGATGTGATCCACATCCCGCTTTATAACCGGTTCACAACAACTGCGTCGCGTCTCGGCAACATCGCCGTCTGCCCAGCTCAGGAACCCGCGAACCCCAGATATTGCACAGACTGCTGCGGTATTCTCGCCAGCACGCGTTCGCGAGAAACCGGGGAGTGACGAAATCCAGCAGTTCATGATGCGTATCAGCCGCAGCCTGCGCAGGTACCGGTGGTTCGTCTTCGCAGGTTGGTTATTGGCGTTGGTACCCGCTGTCTACCTGGTGATGTCCGAGTCCGGAAATCTCACCGGCGGCGGGTTCGAAGTGGCCGGCTCGCAGTCGCTGCTGGTCCACGATCAGCTCCAGGAGCAGTACCACGACCTGGGCGCATCCTCGCTGGCGCTGGTCGCCGCTCCCCGCCCCGACGCCACCTATCAGGACATCAACGACGCCGTCGCGCAGCTGCGGCAGATCGCCGGCGAATTTCCCGGGGTGACGGAGAAGCCCAACCCCACCCAGCGCCCGCCGCAGCCCGACCGCCCCTACGTGGTGTCGCTGCGGCTGGACCCCACCAACTCCGGCACCAGTGACGTCGCCAAACAGCTGCGCCAAAAGGTGGGCATCAAGGGTGACCAATCCGGGCAGACCGCCAACGGCCGGGTGCGGCTCTACGTCATCGGGCAGGGGGCCCTGTCCACGGCTGCGGCGCAGAACACGAAACACGACATCGCCGAGGCGGAGAGCTGGAACCTGCCGATCATCCTGATCGTGCTGCTGGCGGTGTTCGGTTCGCTTGCCGCGGCGGCGATTCCGCTCGCCCTGGGCGTGTGCACGGTGGCCGTCACCATGGGCCTGGTCTACCTGCTGTCGTCGTTCACCACCATGTCGGTGTTCGTCACCTCGACGGTGTCGATGTTCGGCATCGCGCTCGCCGTCGACTATTCGCTGTTCATCCTGATGCGCTTCCGCGAGGAGTTGCGTTCCGGTCGTGAGCCGCGCGAAGCCGTCGACGCCGCGATGGCCACCTCCGGGCTCGCGGTGGTGCTGTCCGGCATGACCGTCGTCGCCTCGCTGACCGGGATCTACCTGATCAACACCCCGGCGCTGAAATCGATGGCGACGGGCGCGATCATGGCCGTCGCGGTCGCGATGCTGACGTCGACAACCCTGACGCCCGCGGTGCTCGCGACGTTCGGCCGATCGGCCGCCAAGCGCTCGGCCCTGCTGCACTGGTCGCGCCGGCCGGAAAGCACCCAGTCCCGGTTCTGGAACCGCTGGGTGGGATCGGTGATGAGACGGCCCTGGATCACCGCCGTCGCGGCGTCGACGGTGTTGCTCGTCATGGCGGTGCCGGCCGCGTCGATGGTGCTGGGCAACAGCTTGCTGCGCCAATTCGATTCCTCGCACGAGATCCGGGCCGGGGTCGCTGCGGCGTCCCAGGCGCTCGGGCCCGGCGCGTTGGGCCCGGTCCAGGTGCTGGTCAGCTTTCCCGACGGCGGCGCGTCCTCACCCGACCACACCGAGGCCCTGACCGCGATCCGGCAGCGGATGACACAGGCGCCCAACATCATCTCGGTGTCGCCGCCGGCGTTCGCCGACGACAACACCAGCGCGCTGATGTCGGCGGTGCTGTCGGTCGACCCCGAGGACATGGGCGCCCGGCAGACCGTCGACTGGCTGCGCGCGGAGCTGCCCAAGGCGTCCGGCGACGCCGCCGCGCGCATCGACGTCGGCGGCTCCACCGCGCTGATCAAGGATTTCGACGACCGGGTGTCGGCGACCGAGCCGCTGGTGCTGGCCTTCGTCGCGTTGATCGCGTTCGTGATGCTGCTGATCTCCATCCATTCGGTGTTCCTGGCGTTCAAGGGCGTGCTGATGACGTTGCTGTCGGTCGCCGCCGCCTACGGCAGCCTGGTGGTGATCTTCCAGTGGGGCTGGTTGTCCGACCTCGGGTTCGCCCACATCAGCTCCATCGACAGCACGGTTCCCCCGCTGGTGCTGGCCATGACGTTCGGGCTGTCGATGGACTACGAGATCTTCCTGCTCACCCGCATCCGGGAGCGGTTCTTGCACACCGGCAACACCCGGGACGCCGTCGCCTACGGCGTGAGCACCAGCGCGCGCACGATCACCAGCGCCGCCCTGATCATGATCGCGGTGTTCATCGGGTTCGCCTTCGCGGGCATGCCGCTGGTCGCCGAAATCGGTGTGGCCTGCGCCGTCGCGATCGCGGTGGACGCGACCGTGGTGCGGCTGGTGCTGGTGCCTGCGCTGATGGCGATGTTCGCCCAGTGGAACTGGTGGCTGCCCCGCTGGATGGCCCGGATCCTGCCGTCGGTCGACTTCGACCGGCCTCTGCCCGAGGTCGACCTCGCCAACATCGTCGTCATCCCCGACGACATCTCGGCGCTGATCGCGCCCAGTGCGGACCTGCGGATGGTGCTGAAGTCGGCGGCCAAGCTCAAGAATCTGGCACCCGACGCGATTTGCGTGGCCGACCCGCTGGCCTTCACCGGCTGCGGGCGCACCGGCGGCGACACCGGCGACGACCCCGACCAGGTCCGCGGCCTGGGCCCCGGCGACATCCCGCACCAGGTCAACATCATCGACGAGACCGCGGGGATCGGGGCGGTTGCGGCCGGTGCGAAGAACGGCAGCAACGGTCAGCCCCGCGGCCAGGCCGGGGCCAAGAAGCTGGTCGACGGCCTGACCTCCCGCAACGGCATCGCCCGCGCGATCACCGGGGGCAACCGGCCGGTCCATCCCGTCACCCTGTGGCGGGGGCGGCTATCGGTCGCCATCGACGCGCTGGAGGCGCAGGGCGGCTCGAAGACGGGCGCCAACGGCCGACTCCAGTACGAACGAAGCAGCCCCGTGGAGACCACCCACGTGCAGTTGCCCACCGGGGACCGGTTGCAGGTCCCGACCGGCGCCGAGACCCTGCGCATGAAGGGCTACCTGATCATGAGCCGTAACAGCAGCCGCGATTTTGCCGATTTTGCTGACATGGTCGACACCGTGGAGCCGAAAACCGCTGCTCTCGTGCTGGCCGGAATGGACAGGTACTACTGTTGTCAACCACCCAGGCAGCAGTGGATGGCCTCCCAGTTGGTCCGCCAACTTGCGGATCCACATCCCGCCGATTTCACCGCTGAACAACTCTCCAAGCCGGATGTTCAGGAAGACTGGGAAGAGGTCCGGCAGCGCTGCCTGTCAGTGGCCGTGGCGATGCTGGAGGAGGCGAGGTGACGTTGGCACCCGACCGACGCCGCGCGTTGCCGCCCCAGCGGCCCGCCTCGGAACGGCCCGTCAGTGGATCTGCGCCAGACCCGGATCAGCCGGTCGAGTTCTGGCCGACCTCGGCCATCCGCGCGGCGCTTCAGGCCGGCGACATCGAGACCTGGAAGCGCATCGCGTCCGCCCTGAAGCGTGACCCCTTCGGCCGCACCGCCCGTCAGGTCGAGGAAGTGCTCGAGGGCGCACGCCCGTTCGGCATCGCCAAAGCCCTGTGGGAGGTGCTGGAGCGTGCCCGCGTGCACCTCGAGGCCAACGAGCGCGCCGAAGTGGCCCGCCATGTGGGACTTCTGATCGAGAGGTCCGGGCTGAACCAGCAGGAATTCGCGGCGCGCATCGGGGTGGCGGCCGAGGATCTGGCGTCCTACCTCGACGGCAGCGTCAGCCCGTCGGCCTCCCTGATGATCCGGATACGCCGGTTGTCGGACCGGTTCGTCAAGGCCAGGGCGCCTCGGCCGGCCGACTCCAACTGACCTATCCGCGCATCGGCAGCACGTCGGACACCAGCCAGTCGTTGCCGCGCTTGATGAGTGCCACGCGTAGCGCCGGCGCCGCCTGAATCGGCGGCTGGCCCGGGGTGTTCTGGACGACCCGCAGGACGACCGCGACGCTGGCCACCGCCGGGCCGAGCGCCTCGACCCCGGCCGCCAGCGTGCTGGCCTGGGCCGAGGTGTTGTGCTGGGCCAACTCGGCGCTCGACTTCTTGTACTGCTCCTTGAACGCATCCGCATGCTCGGGCACCATCATCGCCGCGGCCCGGTCCAGCGAGCTCGCCGGTGCACCCGGGGCGAACGAAGCCATCGCCTCGGCCATCCCGCTGGCGACCTGGACCACCTCGCGGGAGTCCTTTTTGAACTCGCGGTCCGGCCCTGTCCAGTGCGTGTACCCGGTCAGCACGGCCGCCGACAGCGCGGCCGCACACAGGAAGACGACGGCCAATCGCAGCCCGGGTGCGTCGTCGTCGGTGCCCAGACTGACCGAATCGCGGCGCAGCAGCCAGAAATTCACCGCCACACCTTCGACGATGAGCACCACCAGCACCGAGCACGCCGACACCCACCACACCGGCCAGCCGAGCACGAGCCCGATCGCCAGTAGCGCAGCGATGGTGGCCAGCGGGGCCACGATGTCGAAGGCCAGCAGCCGCCACAGGTTTCTCATCGGATCGATTCCAGGTGCGAGATCATCAGCTTGCCGTCCACGTCAGACACATCGAGCCGCAGGTTCCAGTGCACCGTCTGCGGCTTGGCGCCGGCGTTTTGGCTCACCGACGTCGCGACCAGCATCACCGAATCGGTTCGGGTGGCAAACGGCGGCAGCTTGGTCGTGACCACCGGCCGCGACAGACCGGGCTGCGAGTCCAGGTCGTGGTGGCCCGCGTCGACGGCCACCGCCTCGATCTGGCCGGTGCTCTGCGCTTGCAGCTTCTCGACCACCTGCCGGTATGGCTGCACCGCCGCGTCGAAGTCGACATTGAGCTCCCCCACCGTCCCGTCACGGAGTTTCTGCAGGCTGCCGTCGATGTTGCCGCTGTTCATGTTGATCAGCACGCCCGTCCATTCGGCGGCCGTTTGCATGACGCGGCTCAGGTAGCTGCGCTCGCCCGTCTCGTCACGGTGGGCGGACCAGATGACCCCGCCGAGCACCACCGCGGCGACCGACAGCACCCCGAGGACCGCCGATGCGATGCCGTAATTCGAGAACATCGGGCCGTCGGCGGCCTCGGGCTCCGCGTCTCCGGATTCGGCGTCGTCGTCAACGTCGTCGTCAACGTCGTCGTGAGCGCCGTCGATGTCTTCGTCGGCCGGTTGGTCGGTTTGCTCGCCGTCGGGCATGGGCGCGAGGCTACCCCCCGGGCGGCGCCCGCTCTGCAGGCGCCGCCGCTGCAAAAGATGGTAAAGATGGCGGGGTGACCAGTGCCGCCATCCGCTCGGGCATCGACCTGAGCTACATCGACGAGAATGCCCGCCCCCAGGACGACCTGTTCGGTCATGTCAACGGTCGCTGGCTGACCGACTACGACATTCCCGCCGACCGGGCCACCGACGGTGCGTTCCGCCACCTGTACGACCGCGCCGAAGAACAGGTGCGCGACCTGATCATCGAGGCCAGCGAGCAAGCCGCCGACGACGGCACCGACGCGCAACGCATCGGCGACCTGTACGCCAGCTTTCTCGACGAGGACACCGTCGAGCGCCGCGGCACCCAGCCGTTGCACAACGAGCTGAGGCTCATCGACGAGGCGACCGATTCCGCCGCGCTGGCCGCCGCCATCGGCGCGCTGCAGCGCACCGGCGTGGGCGGGGGCGTCGGCCTGTTCGTGGATACCGATGCCAAGGACTCCACCCGTTATTTGGTGCACCTCAACCAATCCGGCATCGGCTTGCCCGACGAGTCTTACTACCGCGACGAGCAGCACGCCGAGGTGCTGGCGGCCTACCCGGTGCACATCGCGCGGATGTTCGGCCTGGTTTTCGGCGGCGACAGCCCCGCGGATCCGCAAGACTACGACGAGATCGCCGCCCGCATCGTGGCGCTGGAAACCAAACTTGCCGCCGCACACTGGGATGTGGTCAAACGCCGCGACGCCGACCTCACCTACAACCTGCGCACCTTCGCCGAGCTGCAGAACGAAGCGGTGGGCTTCGACTGGACCGGATGGGTTGGCGCGCTGGGCGGCACGTCGACATCCCTCGCGGAATTGGTTGTGCGCCAACCGGATTACCTCATCGCGTTCGCCGAGCTGTGGCACAGCGTCGACATCGACGACTGGAAGCTCTGGGCGCGTTGGCGGGTTATTCGCGCCCGCGCCGGCTGGCTGACCGACGACATCGTCGCCGCCGACTTCGACTTCTACGGACGCCTGCTCACCGGCGCCGAGCAGATCCGGGACCGCTGGAAGCGCGGCGTGTCGCTGGTAGAGAGCCTGATGGGCGATGCCGTCGGAAAGCTTTACGTAGAACGGCATTTCCCGCCGGACGCCAAATCGCGGATCGATGCACTGGTGGAAAACCTGCAAGAGGCGTACCGGCTGTCCATCAGCGAGTTGGCCTGGATGACGCCGCAGACCCGGGAGCGCGCGCTGGCCAAGCTGAACAAGTTCACCGCCAAGGTCGGCTACCCGGCCAAGTGGCGTGACTACTCGGCGCTGGTGATCGAGCGCGGCGACCTGTATGGCAACTACCAGCGCGGGTACGCGGTCAACCACGACCGCGAGCTGGCCAAACTCGGCGGACCGGTCGACCGCGACGAGTGGTTCATGACGCCGCAGACCGTCAACGCATACTACAACCCGGGGATGAACGAAATCGTCTTCCCCGCAGCGATTTTGCAGCCGCCGTTCTTCGACCCCGAAGCCGACGACGCGGCCAACTACGGCGGCATCGGGGCGGTGATCGGGCACGAGATCGGGCACGGCTTCGACGACCAGGGCGCCAAATACGACGGCGACGGCAACCTCGTCGACTGGTGGACCGACGACGACCGCACCGAATTCGGCGCCCGCACAAAGGCGCTCATCGAGCAATACGAGGCCTACACGCCGCGGGCGCTCACCAACGGCCATCACGTCAACGGCGCATTCACCGTCGGCGAGAACATCGGCGACTTGGGCGGGCTGTCCATCGCGCTGCTGGCCTACCAGCTGTCGCTGAACGGCAGCCCGGCTCCCGTCATCGACGGCCTCACCGGCGTACAGCGGGTGTTCTTCGGCTGGGCGCAGGTGTGGCGCACCAAATCCCGTGACGCCGAAGCGATTCGGCGACTGGCCACAGACCCGCACTCGCCACCCGAGTTCCGCTGCAACGGCGTGCTGCGCAACATGGACGCGTTTTACGACGCCTTCGAGGTCGCCGAGGACGACGCGCTATTCCTGGCGCCTGCGCACCGGGTCAGGATCTGGAGCTGACACCGGCGGCGGCCAACGCCTCGATTCTTGCGGGCACGTGCTTGTGCCAGGGAGTGCCCGCGTAGGCGTCGCGCCACCGAGTCGAGGTGAGCATGTTGGGGGCGACCCCGGGGACGACGGTGTGCCCATCGGTGTCGGTGTAATCGAGCCCAAAACCGTTGGGCAGGGCCGCATGTCCGGGCAGCATCGTCTCGGTGATCTCAATGGTCGCCTCGGCGCTGCCGGCCGCGGTGGTGACGCGGGCCCGGCACCCATCGGCGAGCCCGAGCGCCTGGGCATCTTCGACGCTGACCCGCAGTGCGCCGTCGGCATCGCGTTTGCGCCACGTGGGGTCGCGGAAGATGTCGTTGGCGGTGTAGGCACGCCGCTCGCCCACCGACAGCACGATCGGCAATTCCGGCGTGGTCAGCTGAGCCGGCGCGCCGGCGAGGTCCCCTAGGTCGTTCAGCATTTCGGGAATCTCCAGCGCAATCTTGCGATCGGAGTGGCCGATCAACGCGAAATCGTCCTCGTAGTTGTGCGCGGTGAAGGTGACTCCGGAGGGACTGTTCAGGATGGCGTCGAACAACGCGTCGCCGTCGGCGTGCCCGGCACGCCGGACCGCGTCGGGGTAGGTCAGCATGGTCTTCTGCGCGAGCCCCCACAACGCGGCTGCCCCGGCCAGGCCGTCGGGTAGTGTCGGCCCGAGCGTTTCGTAGAGAACATACGGAACAAGCCGTGCCACAGTCGGATTGGCCGCAGCCGCGGTGAAGAACGCCTCGGCGTACGCCTGACGACCCCGCTGCGCGGCCTCGCGCAGCGGCCCCAGGTCGGCGTCGTCGATCACGCCCAGAGCCCGCACCAGCCTCGCCCAGATCTCCGGTTCCGGCAGCGTGCCGGGCAGCGGCTCGAAGAGCGCACGCCGCAGGTGGAAGCCGTTGTGCGGGAATTCGAAATTAAAGAAGGTGGCCTCCGGCTTCTCGAACTGCGATGCCGCGGGCAGCACGTAGTGTGCGAGGCGGGCGGTCTCCGTCATCGCGACATCGACAACCACCATCAATTCCAGCGCTTGGAAGGCTTCCCGGCAGGCGGACGAATTGGCCAGGGAGTGAGCGGGATTGCTGCTTTCCACGATCATGGCCCGGAACCGGTCCGGGTGATCGGTCAGGATCTCTTCGGGAACGACATTGCTCGGTATCAACCCGGAGATAATGGGGGCACCGGTGACCGGTGTGCGGCCGGATACGGTGCCGAACAGTGGTGCGAAGGTCGAATGCAGATGCTGTCCACCCTGTTTCGCGAAATTGCCGGTGAGGATCCACAGCAGCTTGTTCAGGTAGGAGCACAGGGTGCTGTTGGGCGCCTGCTGGATGCCCAGGTCTTCGAACACCGAGACGCTCGCGGCGGTGCCGATGCGCCGTGCCGCGGCTCGCAGCAGGCCCTCGTCCACTCCGCAACGCTGGGCATACTCGCCGATCGGAACGTCGCGCAACGCGTCCCGGACGATGTCGACGCCGTGCACATGCGCAGCGAGAAACGCCTCGTTGCAAAGGTTTTCCTGGACGAGGACGGCG
This sequence comes from Mycobacterium numidiamassiliense, assembly GCF_900157365.1. Lineage (GTDB taxonomy): Bacteria > Actinomycetota > Actinomycetes > Mycobacteriales > Mycobacteriaceae > Mycobacterium > Mycobacterium numidiamassiliense. The sequence continues at coordinate 1,444,919 of NZ_FUEZ01000003.1, forward strand.
GCCAGGGCGGCCAGACACCACGCGTCGGTACCGGGCCGCACCCGCAGGTGGAAGTCAGACATCTTCGCGGTGTCGGTCAGCACGGGATCGATGACGATCAGGGACCGGGCCGGGTCCTTGGCGATCTCGTTGAGCACCACCCGGGCGCGGGGAAAGCTCTGCGACATCCACGGGTTCTTGCCGACGAAGACGGACACTTCCGCGTGCTCGAATTCACCACGGGTGTGGCCGCCGTACAGCTGCGCATCGACCCAGGCTTCGCCGGTCTTCTCCTGCGCCAGCGCATTTGACCGGTAGCGCGCGCCCAGGGCCTTGAGGAATGCGCCGCTATAGGCCCCGCCCAGGTGATTGCCTTGCCCACCGCCGCCGTAATAGAAGACTTTGTCTCCGCCGTAGGTGTCTCGGATGTGCTTGAATCCCTCGGCGATCTCGATAATCGCGGTGTCCCAGTCGATCTCCTCGAAGGTCCCGTCGGCGCGGCGGCGCAGCGGAGTCCTCAGCCGGGCGCGGTTGTTTTGATAGTGGTCGAGCCGCAACGCCTTGTTGCACGTGTAGCCCTGCGACGCCGGGTGGTTCTTGTCGCCTCGGATGCGAGCCAGCCGGCGGTCTTCGACCTGGACGACGATGCCGCAGTTGCATTCGCAGAGAATGCATGCGGTGGACTGCCACTCAGCGGTCATCGCGGGGATTCCTTTCCGATTCGGCACGCCAGGACGCTGTTGCGTAGCTGGCGGTGGACGGCATCCAGGGGCGTGACGTCGCGCCGCACCCGGGCAAGCACGATGGCGCCCTCGATGGCCGCGGTAGCGAACACCGCCAATTCGGTGGCGTCGGCGGCCGCGACGCCGTCGGCGATGAAGCGCTGTGCAAGCAGATCGGTCCAGCGGTCGAACACCGCGGCGGCCCGCTCGGTCACCGGGTCTATCCGCTCGCGGTCCTCCTCGGAACCCGATTCGACGGAGACGGCCACGACAGGACAGCCCGCGCGGAAATCGGTGTCCAGCAATTGACGCCGGTACTTCTCGACCAGGGTGTCCAGCAGTTCGAGGCCGCTCTGGGCCTCGGCGATGATGGCGCCCACGTGATGGCCCGCGTAGTCGACCGCCTCGCACAGCAGCTGGGTTCGCCCACCCGGGAAGTAGTGGTAGGCCGATCCGCGCGGCGCGCCACTGTGCGCCAGCACGTCGGAAATCGCGGTGGCGTGTGCACCCCGCTCCCGGATCAACAGCGCAGCGGAAACGACCATCCGCTCGCGTGGACTTCGCATCGCCGCTCCATCAACCAGGCCGCCTCAACAGGATATGTATGATGCTATACATAATCCGCGCGCGCGCGAAAGAGCAGTCGTCTTTCGGGATCTGGATTTAGTTGGTTATCCAGTCGCTGGAGCCGTCGTTCTTCTTGTAGTTCCCGCCGGTTGAGTTCTTCACGATGATGGGATCGCCCGTACCGAAGTTGTCGAAGAACCACTTTGCGTTGCTCGGGCTGATGTTGATGCAGCCATGGCTGACGTCGCGCTTGCCCTGGTCATCCACCGACCACGGGGCGCTGTGCACGAAGTCGCCGACGTTGTCGAACCGGACGGCCAGCTCGACGGTCACCTTGTAGCCGTAGGTCGAGTTGACCGGGACCCCGTAGGTGGACGAGTCCATCACCACCGAGGGCATCTTCTCTTGCACGTAGTACGTGCCGTTGGGGGTTTGGTGGTTGCCGGACGTCATGCCCATCGACATCGGGATGGTCTTCTCCAGCGTGCCGTTTCGCGTGACGGTGAGCTGGTGTGTGGAGTCGTCGGCCGTGGCGATCAGCTGGTCCCCGGTCCGGAAGCTCGACTTGGTGCCGCCCGCGTCGATGTTCACCGCGGTGTTGGCGGGCCAGAAGTTCAGCGGGCGCCAGCGCAGCTGGGTCGGGGTCATCCAGTAGAACTTGCCCGGCACCGGCGGGATCGACGACACATGGACGGCGGCCTGGGCCGCGCCGGCGTCATCGACATGCCCGGGGAAATTGATGATGATCGGCTGCGCGACCCCCACCATCGAGCCGGTTTTCGGCACGAACGAGGGCGTCCCGAACGGCGCCGGTCCGGTGAAGGGTGTCGGGTCCTGCCCGTCGGCGCTACCCATCGGCATGCCCAGTGGGTCGGGCCCGGGTGGTGGCAACCCCGGCATGGGCGGCAGCCCCGGGATTTGGAAAGGCGGGGGCGGAGGCGGCGGTGCGGCGACGCCCGGATCGCCGGGGACCGGGTCCGGATCCGCCAGGGCGGTACCGGTGCTCAGTACCAGCAGAGCCGCGAATCCGGCCGCGCTCAGAGCCGCGAAGAGATTTCCCCTCGTCCAGCCCGCCATATCCATACCTCCAGTCAGGGTCTGACCCAGTGTCCCATAGGACCGCATCCAGCTACCTAATCCGCAGCTGGCACTACCCCACTGAATCGCCCGATTGGCGTGGTTGACCGCCGAACTATGAATCGCGTGAGCGTCGCGGAGCAACCTCGAGCAGCTGCTTGTTGGCCGCGATACCGGCCAGTGCGAGAGCCATCAGGCCCGCCGAAGCGGTCAGCATCATCGCCACGCTGTGCTCGTACAACAAGCCACCCGCCAGCGAACCGGCCATGATGCCCACCTGGAACGCCGTCACGTAGAGACCGGACGCCCCGTCTGGGTCATCGGCCCCATTGCGCATCGCGGCGGATTGCATCATCGGCGACACCGCGGTCGCCATCGCGCCCCAGAGCACGATCGCGCCGGTCCCGATCAGCACGGTCACCGCATGGGTGTGCCCGTGAAACGCCATCGCGGTCAGCACGACGAACGGCGCCGTCAGACCCGCCATGCAGAGCAGGATGGCGCCGCGGGGCCGGTGGTCCGACGGCCGCGCCATCAGCGGCACCGCCAGCAGACCCGCCACCCCGTAAGCGGCAAGCAACCACGCCTGATTCGCCCCGCGCACGCCGACCACGTCGCGGATGATCACCACGATGTAGGTGTAGGAGACGAAGTGGCCGGTAACCGCGATCATGGCCAGCACGCTCACGGTGATCAGCCGGCCGTTGCGGTGATGACGTGACCGCGGACCGACGCAGGCCAGCTGGTCCTCGGTGAGAATCATCTCGGGCAACAGCAGCCGGGCAGCGACCGTGACCACAACCGCGGCCACCGTCACGCACACCGCCGCCAGCCGCCAACCCCACATCAGGCTCATGGCCGCGGTCAGCGGGCTGCCCACCACCAGCGCCAGGCTGGTGCCGAGGTAGATCGACGTCGTGGCGCGCCCGGCATGGCTGGCCGGCACGAGCCGGGTGGCGATCGGGGCGATCACGGCCCAGAGCAGGCCGTGGGTGACCGCGCAGAGCACCCGCCCCGCGGCAAGCACCGCGAAATTAGGTGCCAGTGCCGAGATGACCTGAGAGACCGTCAGGCAGGTCAGGCTGAGCATCAACGCCCGCCGGCGCGGCCAGTGCGCGGTCCAGCGCACCAGCGGAACCGTCGTCAACGCCGCCACCAGGGCGTACCAGGCCAACAGGGTCCCCACGGTGACGACACTGACGTGCAGGTCGCGGGAGATCGCGGACAGCGCGCCGACCGGCAGGAGCTCGGCCGTCACATAGGTGAAGGCCGCGGCAGCCAGCACCGCCAGCTGCGCGGCGACCCGTGGGGTCCACGTTCGCGCGGTAGCGGCGGCGGTTCGGGTTTCGGCAATCATGGCGTCGGTGTCGGCCGGGCTTCCCAATTCTTGTTCTTGGGTTGTCGTGCCTAATGCGATCACACTGCCTTACGGTACGCACCGCGACAACGGGTGCACCCCAGTTAGCTGGCCGAAACGCATCACAACTGCATCACCGGTGCATCACCGGTCAGGAACGAACCAGACGCGCGATGGCGGCCGACGCTTCGGCCAGCTTGGCTTGAGCCCTTTCCGGGGCCTCCGGCCCCTCCTCGGCCACCGCGCGGGCGACGCAGTGACCCAGGTGCTCGTCAAGCAGGTTGAGCGCCACCGACCGCAGGGCGCTATTGACCGCGCTGATCTGTGTCAGGACGTCGATGCAGTACTTGTCTTCGTCGATCATTTTGGCGATGCCACGCACCTGGCCCTCGATGCGCCGCAGTCGCTTGGCGTAGTTGTCCTTCTGCTGCGAATATCCGTGCGCAGTCGTCATCTGGCTCTTCAGCCCCTCCCAGTACGCTCCCGACGCGGACGCTGCCCATCCGGCACCCCGAACGATACCCCAATGGGGTATGACCCCGCTGAGTTGCAGCGCGGTTGGCCAGCGCATACTTGCAGGATGGCCACACCCGACATCAAACCCCGCAGTCGCGACGTCACCGACGGTCTCGAGAAGACCGCCGCCCGCGGGATGTTGCGCGCGGTAGGCATGGACGACGAGGACTTCGCCAAGCCGCAGATCGGGGTGGCGTCGTCGTGGAACGAGATCACCCCGTGCAACCTCTCGCTGGACCGGCTGGCCAAGGCGGTCAAGGAGGGCGTCTTCTCCGCCGGCGGCTACCCGCTGGAGTTCGGCACCATCTCGGTCTCCGACGGCATCTCGATGGGACACGAGGGGATGCACTTCTCGCTGGTGTCCCGCGAGGTGATCGCGGACAGCGTCGAGACCGTGATGATGGCCGAGCGCCTCGACGGGTCCGTGCTGTTGGCCGGCTGCGACAAATCGCTACCCGGAATGTTGATGGCCGCCGCACGCCTCGACCTGGCGGCCGTGTTTCTCTACGCGGGTTCGATCCTGCCCGGGTTGGCGAAGATGTCCGACGGCAGCGAACGCGAGGTCACGATCATCGACGCGTTCGAAGCGGTCGGGGCGTGCGCGCGCGGTTTGATGTCGCGCGCGGACGTGGACGCCATCGAGCGTGCGATCTGTCCCGGTGAGGGCGCCTGCGGCGGCATGTACACCGCCAACACGATGGCCAGTGCCGCGGAAGCACTGGGCATGTCGCTGCCGGGCAGCGCGGCACCGCCGGCCACCGACCGCCGCCGCGACGGGTTCGCCCGGCGCAGCGGTCAGGCCGTCATCGAGTTGCTGCGCCGCGGCATCACCGCGCGCGACATCCTCACCAAGGAGGCATTCGAGAACGCCATCGCGGTGGTCATGGCGTTCGGCGGATCGACCAACGCGGTGCTGCACCTGCTTGCCATCGCACATGAGGCCGAGGTGGCGCTCACGCTCGACGACTTCAGCCGGATCGGGTCCAAGGTCCCACATCTGGCCGACGTCAAACCCTTTGGCCGCCATGTGATGTCGCACGTCGACCACGTCGGCGGCGTGCCGGTGGTGATGAAGGCCCTGCTGGACGCCGGCCTGCTGCACGGCGACTGCTTGACGGTGACCGGCGCGACCGTGGCCGAGAACCTGGCCGCCATCGCACCGCCGGACCCCGACGGCAAGGTGCTGCGCGCCCTCGATCACCCGATCCACGCGACCGGTGGGATCACCATTCTGCGCGGGTCGCTCGCGCCTGACGGCGCAGTGGTCAAGTCCGCCGGTTTCGACTCCGACGTGTTCGAAGGCACCGCAAGGGTTTTCGACGGCGAACGCGCCGCGCTGGACGCCCTCGAGGACGGCACCATCACCAAGGGCGACGCCGTGGTGATCCGCTACGAGGGCCCCAAGGGCGGGCCCGGAATGCGCGAAATGCTGGCCATCACCGGCGCGATCAAGGGCGCCGGGCTGGGCAAGGACGTACTGCTGCTGACCGACGGCCGCTTCTCCGGCGGAACCACCGGACTGTGCGTGGGGCACATCGCGCCGGAGGCGGTCGACGCCGGACCCATCGCCTTCCTGCGCGACGGCGACCGGATCCGGCTCGACGTCAAGGGTGCGACGCTGGACGTCCTGACCGATCCGGGCGAATTCGACGCCCGGCGAGAGGGTTTCGCACCGCCCCCGCCGCGCTACACCACCGGCGTGCTGGCCAAGTACGTCAAGCTGGTCAGCTCGGCGGCGATCGGCGCGGTCTGCGGCTAGCGCTTCGATAGGCTACTTCACCGTCGCGAAGGCGAAGCCGTCCCAGTCCTTGGCTCCGACCGTCTGAATCACCGCGGTGTCCAGCCGTGGGTGCTCGCCCATCAGCTTGAGCGTCTGCTGCACGGCACGTGCGGCATCGTTGTCGGCGGTGAGCACACCGCCTTGGCGAACGACGTTGTCCAACACGATCACTGAGCCCGGACGGGCCAGCTTGATCGCCCATTCCAGGTAGGCGGGGTAATTGTCCTTGTCGGCGTCGATGAACACCAGGTCGAAGGGGCCACCGGTCACTTTCGGCAAGGCGTCCAGCGCGGCACCGACCACCACCTGCACCCGGTCGGCGACGCCCGCCCGCTGCAGGTTCACCCGCGCGACCTCGGCGTGCTTGGGCTCGTATTCCAGCGTCACCACCCGACCCTGCGGCCCGACCCCGCGGGCCAGCCAAATGGTGCTGAAGCCACCCAGGGTGCCGAGCTCGAGAACACGCCGCGCCTGAATCGCACCGGCCAACAGCGACAGGAACTTTCCCTGCTGGGCCGATACCGCGATGTGGGGCAGCCCGGCGGCATCGCTGGACTCGAGCGCGGCGGACAGGGCCGGGTCGTCGGCGATCAGGGTGGCGTCCAGGAACGCATCGACATCTTCGGGAGTCGTTGTCTGGGTCATGCCGTCAACGCTACCGCCCGACCGATGAGACGCGGCAGGCCTATTTACCGTGTACCCCTATAGGGTATACATTGAGCTTCCCAGTGGGATCACCGGAATCCCCAACAAGATAAGGATGATTCACATGGCGGACTACGCAGCGGGAACCTTGTTGACCTGCGGGCACGGCGGCTGTGGCTGTCGCGTTCGGATCGAAGCCGAGTGTCATTGCAGCGGCGCGGGCGAACCATACCGATGCACCTGCGGCGACGAAATGGTGCCGGTCAGCTGAAACGGCGGCCGGCCAGCTCGACCTGGGCTGTCAGCTCCCAGTCGACCGCCGACTTACCCACCGCGACCGCATAGCTGCCCGGCGCGATGCGCCACGCCCCGGCGGCGCCGTCGTAGCGGGCGACCAGCCGCGGATCCGCCTCGATGGTCACCCGGCGGGCGGCACCCGGTTCGAGCTCGATCCGCTCGAATCCGAGTAGCCTCACCCGTCGTTCCTCTGGCGCGCCCGTCAGGTACAGCTGCGGCACATCCGCGCCGCTTCGGTCACCGATGTTGGCGACGCTGAAGCTGGCCGACACGGTCTGACCGCCGGTGACCACCAGGTCGCGGTACTCGAAGGTGGTGTAGGACAGGCCGTGGCCGAACGCGAACATCGGCGCCAGACCTTCCCGCGCGAACCAGCGGTATCCGACATCGGCGCCTTCGAAGTAGTCGATCGTGGTCGCTTCGCCGAACGGAGCGCCTAGTCCGGGTATCTCCGGGCGCGGGGTCTGCGCCAGATCCTCCGGAAAGGTGACGGGCAGTCTCCCCGACGGATTCACCTGGCCCGCAATGATTTCCATGATGGCAGCGGCACCGGCCTGGCCCGGATACCACGCCTGCATGATCGCATTCGCCGAATCTCGCCAGGGCATGGCCACGGGGTTACCGGTCTCGAGCACCACCACGGTGTTCGGATTGGCCGCCGTGACCGCCGCGATGACCGCGTCCTGACCCCACGGCAGCGACAGGTCGGCGCTGTCGGCGCCCTCGCCCTCCACGCGGATCGCGAACACGATCACCACGTCGGCCCGCCGCGCCGCCAGCACCGCCTCCGCCGGGCTGATACCGGGGTCGAACTCGATCTGCGCGTTCGGGATTCGCTTACGCAGCTCATCGACCGGACTCGACGGCAACAGGTACAGGTTGCGGGTTGGACCCATCATGCCGGAGCCACCGATCGGGATCACCTCCGCGTAGCCGCCCGGCGGCACGACAGCACTCGAGCCGCAACCCGTTGGGACACCGCGTTGGGCGTAGCCGCCGATCACAGCGATGCGGGCCACCGAGTCGGTGTCCAGGGGCAGCACACCGCGATTCTGCAGCAACACGATTCCCTGCCGTGCGACCTGCTGGGCAATGTCGTTGTGCGCGGCCATATCCGGCTGCGGCACGGTCTCGCGTTCGGCGATGCCGACGGCGAACATGGACCGTAGGATCCGCCGGACCATGTCGGAGAGGCGCGCTTTGGGCAGCCTGCCGTCGGCGTAGGCGGCTCGCAGCGGATCGCCGAACGCCTCCGCCTGCCAGAACACGACGTCGATCTGGGCACCGCATTCCTGGTCCAGGCCGGCCAGCGAACACTCCCAGCTCGGTGTCGCACCCCAATCCGACATCACCCAACCGCGATATCCCCAAACGCCTTTCAGCACGTCGTTGATCAAGGCGTGGTTGGCCGACGCGTAATCACCATTGACCTTGTTGTATGCCGTCATCACCGCGCCGGGCTGCGAACGTTCGATGGCGATCTCGAAGGCCAGCAGATCGGATTCGCGATGCGCGTCGGGATCGATGACCGCATTCAGCCAGTGCCGGTTGGTCTCATTGCAGTTCAGTGAATAGTGCTTGACCGTCGAGATGACGCCGTGGCGCTGGATCCCGGCGACGGATTCGGCGGCGATCGTCGCGGTCAAAAGCGGGTCCTCGGAAAGATACTCGAAGTTACGGCCATTGCGTGGGTCGCGCGCTAGATTCATCGATCCCGCCAGCTGCACGTTGAACCCCCGGCTGCGCGCCTCGCGCCCGATCACCTCGCCCGCCGCGCGGGCCAGCGCGGGATCGAAACCGGCGGCCAGCGCCAGTGTGGCCGGCAGCGCGGTCGCCGTGTCGCCCGGGCGATAGCCGGGGTTGGTGACGCCCAGGCCGGCATCGCTCATCAGCAGCGCCGGTACGCCGAGCCGGGGGACGCCGGGGACGTATCCCGCGCTCATCGGAACGCCGGGGGGAATGCGCTCGTCCGGCAACGGCCACAGGTCCCCGGCCCCCATCACCCCGACCAGCAGCGAGAACCGCTCGTCGTCGGTCAGCTGCGCCTCTACGTCCCGCGCCCGGGCGTCCGGATCGGCTGATTCGTTCACCGCACACCCTCTTTCGCGTAAACCACCCGCAGCACGTGACCCAGTTCGGGTCCCATCACCAGCTCCGACAATTCGCAGATCGTCGCGACGAAGTCCGGGCCGTGCGCCGGCTCCGCCCGGCACAGGTGGTGGGCGACTTCGTGCAGTATCACCAGCTCGCGCAGCGCCCAGTCGGCAGTGTCACGGTCGGGAACCGCGATAATCCCTGTGCCATCGCGATTTTCGTAGTGGGCCGCAGTCGCCGCCTTTCGCGCGCGCACCCGCAGCGGCAACACCTCGGGCCAGCGCTGCCGTACCGCGGGCAATTCGAGCACGCCATCAACGTAGCGCTGCACGGACTCGACCGATCCAAATCGCCCCTCCGGCGGTAAGGTCAGCTGGGTGCCGAAGAACTCCACGGCGGGTAGGCCGCGCTCGGCGGCCCGGTCGAACATCGTCCGGACGAATTCCTCAGCGGCATAGACCTTGGCCCGCTGGGAGTCCCGTTTCGCGGGGCCCGCCGCAGTCACCGGCCCAGCGCACTCCGCGCCCCGGGCAGCTCGGGGCTGTTCCCGAGCCGCGCTCGCTTGCCTGCCTTGTCGCCCGCACGCCGCGCGGCCGACGAATAGCCGGCCGTCGCTCGGCTGGCCTGCCAGGTACCGCGCGCCTTCGACGCGCTGCGGTAGTAGTCATGCAGCTCAATATCTTTGTTCCGCAAAGCAATTGCGGTGCCCGGCCGGCGACTGCGGTCCTTGGTGGCCTCGCGACGGGTTTCCGCGCGGGCCTCGCCCAGCCGCTGACCGACGCGGGCCCCGAACGCGAGCTGAAAATTGAGCCGGGCGGTGATCGTCGGCGTGGGCCGATGCTTACCCGAAGCGAGGTAGGCGTCCGAAGCCCGCACCATCTGGACCACCAAACTGGCGTACAGCGCGTGACTGGCGTCGATGTCCTCGGCGAAGCCGTAGGCATACACGAACGTCGAATTCGACGCGATATCGCAGCGCACGTCGTTGGCCGCGGCGATCACCACGAAAAGCTGCACGTACGTTCGCAATCCCTTGCTGCCCGCCTCGCCGATGGTGATGGTCCGCTGGGTCGGGGCTTGGGCCGCCGAACGCTCGGCCGCATGCGACCGGGCCACTGCCAAGTCGATGGACGCCGTCGTCGCCAGCCGTTGCGCGGCGCTCATGAAGGCGTCGGCCTCGTGCGCGTTGTCGGTGCCTTCGGCCTGACGCAGCAGTGCGGCGATGCGAGCCAGCATCTTGTCGTCGGTCATATCGCCAAACTATCGCAGGGTAGCGACATTTCGCTCAGGGCCGATTCACAGCCGGTTCAGGATCCACGAGACGACATCGTCGAGCACCTGGTCTTGTTCGGGCTCGTTGAAGACCTCGTGATAAAGGCCGGGATACACCTTCAACTCGACGTCGGGGGAGCCCACGGATCCGACCAGGCGGCGACTGCCTTCCAGCGGCACCAGCCGGTCGTCGGAGCCGTGCACCACCAGCAGCGGCGCGGTCAGTGCCGGCGCGCGCCGCGGCATGGTTTCTCCGACCTGCAGCATGACCCGGCCGACGCCGAAGGGGATCTTTCCGTGGTAGACGAGCGGGTCGGCCTTGTAGGCCGCCACCACCGCGGGGTCGCGGGAGATCGCGTCGACGTCGAGTTCCTGCGCCGGCACGCCAGGTATGAGGGCACCGAGCGCCTTGGCGGCGAACGCCAGCAGCGGCGACACTGCGTCCTGGGCCGCGACCACCGGGGCGGACAGCACCATCAGGTCGTAGTTGTCCGGCCGCTCGACGCCGTAGGCAAAGACGATCCCGCCGCCCATGCTGTGCCCGAGTGCGACGCACTTGAGGCCGGGGTGCTCCCGGGTGGCGATCCCGACGAGGGTGGCGAAGTCCCCGGTGTATTCGGTGATGTCGTGGACGAGCATGCGCTTGCCGCCGGAGCGGCCGTGACCACGGTGATCCAGCGCATAGGTGACCAGCCCTGCCTCGCCGAAGCGAAGGGCCACGTGGTCGTAACGACGGGCATACTCGCCCAGGCCGTGCGACAGAACGACCACCGCTTTCGGCCGTGTGTCAGGCGTCCAGACGTCGTAGACGATGCGTACACCGCCCACGCCGTCGAAAGCCCGTTCGGTGCGGGTCGTCGTTGTCATTACGGAGCAGCGTAGTGGCTCCGGGCAGCCCGTAGTCGGAGGCTCTGCGTAGGCTCGGGCGGGTGAGCCTGCTCGCCGCCGATGGCGCCGACGCCGATTTCTCCGCCGCCGCCGAGCCGTACCGTCGCGAACTGCTCGCCCACTGCTATCGGATGACCGGATCCCTGCACGACGCGGAGGATCTGGTGCAGGAGACATTGCTGCGGGCCTGGAAGGCCTACGACCGGTTCGAGGGCAAGTCGTCGCTGCGAACCTGGCTGCACCGCATCGCCACCAACACCTGCCTGAGCGCGCTGGAAGGCCGCGGGCGCCGGCCGTTGCCGGCCGGGCTCGGCGGAGCCCCTTCCGATCCGACGGCGGAGCTGGTGGAACGCCGCGAGGTGCCCTGGCTGGAGCCACTGCCACAGGCAACCGACGACCCGGCCGACCCGTCGGCCGTCGTGGAATCCCGCGAATCGGTGCGGTTGGCGTTCGTCGCCGCGCTGCAGCACCTCTCGCCCCGGCAGCGGGCGGTGCTGCTGCTGCGCGAGGTCCTGCAGTGGCACTCGGCCGAAGTGGCCACCGCGATCGGCACCAGCACGACGGCGGTCAACAGCCTGTTGCAGCGGGCCCGGTCGCAGCTGCAGACGGTCGGACCCAGCTCGACGGACCGACTGGCGACGCCGAATTCCCCCGAAGCCCAAGACCTCCTGGCCCGCTACATCGCGGCGTTCGAGTCCTACGACATCGAGCGGCTGGTGGAGCTGTTCACCGCCGAGGCGGTCTGGGAGATGCCGCCCTACACGGGTTGGTACCAGGGCCCGCGCGACATCATCGCCCTCATTCACCAGCAGTGCCCCGCCGAGGTGGGCGGCGACATGCGGATGATCCCGCTGGTCGCCAACGGTCAGCCCGCCGCGGCGATGTACATGCGCATGGGCGCTACGCACGTGGCCTTCCAACTACATGTTCTGGATGTCCGCACCGACGGGGTGTCGCATGTGGTTGCATTCCTGGACGACACGTTGTTCGCGAAGTTCGGGCTGCCCAGTTCGCTGTGACGGCTCTCGAGCCAAGAAGGTGTAGCTCATGTCGGAGTTGCCAACCGTTACGCCGGTGCCCGGAAAACCCGCCCTGTTGTTGGGTGCATTCGATATCGGCGCCCTGGACTACGTCGCCGCGGAGTTCTTCATCTCCGGAACGGCGTCGTCGTACACCGCGGCAGCCGAACTGGGTTCCGACGGCGCCTGGCAGGTGACGCCGGACGGTGCGCAGGATTACGCCACGCGGATCGTGGTGCTGACGCCGGCCGACCACGCCCGGTTCAACGGGACGGTCCTGGTCGAGTGGCTCAATGTGAGCGGCGGCATCGACGCTCCCGCCGTCTGGATGATGGCCCATCGCGAAATAGTTCGCGCGGGCTACGCCTACGTCGCGGTGTCGGCCCAGAAGGTCGGGGTGGACGGCGGGGCAAGCATGCTGGGTATGGACATGTCGCTGAAGAGCCAAGACCCGACGCGGTACGGCGCCCTGCACCACCCGGGCGATGCCTTCTGCTACGACATCTTCTCCCAGACCGGCGCGCTGGTCAGGGGCGCCGGCGTGCTGAGCGACTTCGACGTGAAACACGTTATCGCCGTGGGTGAATCGCAATCGGCGATGTTCCTCACCACCTACGTCAACGCCGTCGATCCGCTTGCCCGGGTTTACGACGGCTTCCTGGTGCATTCCCGATTCGCGCCTGCGGCACCGCTGGATGGCGGTTCCATCTTCGACGAGTTGACCAGCGACACACCGCTGGCGGTGCAATTCCGTCCCGACCTGCGCGTCCCGCTCCTCACGATCATCACCGAAACCGACTTGTTCGGCGGCGTTCGGCACGGCTATTACTTCGCGCGTCAGCCGGACAACGAGCGACTGCGGGTCTGGGAGATTCCCGGCTCCGCGCACGCCGACAACTACACGATTCAGGTCGGCCCGATCGACACCGGCGCGGCGCCGCTCGATTCCATCGTGGCCGCCTACGCGCCGACCAACATGCTGATGGGCCAACAGCTCGCGCACTTCATCAACTTCGCGCCGCAACACCACTATGTCGTCCAGGCGGCAATTGCCGCGCTGAACACCTGGGTTGGCAGCGGCGAGGCGGCACCCGTCGCGCCACCCATCAGAATGCGCGAGGCGGGGGAAACCAAAGAGGCACAACCGATCCTGGACGCCAACGGCCTTTCCGAGGGCGGCGTCCGGACCCCTTGGGTAGACGTGCCGATCGCCCGGACATCCGGCGCGGGCGGCGAGGTAGAAGCGCTGGAGAGCGTCATGGCCGCGATCTTCGGCTCGGGCGAACCCTTCGACGCCGACACGGTACGCCGGCTCTACCCAGGGGGCGTCACCGAATATGTCGAACGCTTTACGGCCGCACTCGATTCCACGATCCGATCCGGGTTCATCTTGGCGGCCGACCGGGCCGAGATCATCGAGCTGGCCGGCGCGACATACCCTGCCTGAGTTCAGCTTTCGTTAGCCAGCACGTCACGCACCGCGGCGTCGACGGCGCTCAGCAGATCCGGATCGATACCGGCGCGGCCGCGGACCAGCACCTTGGCATAGTTGGTCGGCGGCAGCCCTTCGGCCGGGCACAGGCCATCGGGCAGCTTCCCGATCACCGGCAGCAGAGCCAGCCCGAGCCCGGACCGCACCGCCGCGTATAGCCCGGACAGGTCGGCGCGTCAGAACTGAAAAAGGCGGCTATCCGGCGAGGGTCCGTCCACCGGGCGGACCAGCCCGGTGCCGGTGATCAACGGCAGGTCCAGCGCGGACAACAGTCCCGGCGCCGCCGCGTACACCGCGGGGATGGCGTTGACCATCCGTGACGAGCCCGCGATCCGCGCACCGAGGTCGTGGTCATGGTCCTCGGCCATCTCGAACTCGCAGCGCATGCTCGGAGATCCCTCGATCTCGACGCGGTACACCCCTCGGCCCGAAGCCTGCCCGTAGCCGAGATCCTTCGGCGGAATGCTGATGTGTGGTTGTGGCCAGTCGGGCGCGATGTCGTCTCGCATTCGCGTCACATGGTCGATGACGAAAGTTGCTGCGTCCCCGACATATCCGGTCAATGTCGACCGCATCGCCGCGATGGTGCCGGCCTCGATGCGACCGGTCGGGGTGTCGAACGACTCGGTGGCAGGCAGCCTTTCGTTGCTCTCCTCGATGTGGTCGACCTTGACGCCCAGCCCGGCGGCGAGCTGATGCACCACCGGGCCCCAGCCGAAGGTGAACACACCGGGTGTGGCCGCGAACGCGGTGAACTCCAGCGGCTTGCCGAATCCGAGGATCTCGTAGACCGCGGCCCGGTCCGGGTAGGTCGCGTAGTTGAACATCTCCGTCACGCGCACCGATTCGATCACCCGGGATACACCCGTAAGCACAAGCGGCAGAATGTCATTGGCGAATCCGGAGTCGATCCCGGTGGTGAAGAACGACACGCCGCCGTCCACCGCGGCCTGCCGCAGTGGCTCGGTGAACGCGGCGTCGACGGCGTCGGGGTAGACCAGCGGCACCACCGAACAGGACACCACGTTCTTGCCCGCTCGCAGGATCGACACCATGTCCTCGACGGCGTCCAGCGGACGCAGGTTGGCGCCGGCCGCATACACCACGACGTCGGCGTCACCGGCCAACAGCGGCGCCGGATCCTGCCTGGCCACCACCCCCACCGGCGCGATGCCACACAGCTCCCCCGCGTCGCGGCCCGCCTTGCCGTCGCTGTGCACCACGACGTCGACCAGTTTCAGCTCGGGGTGGTCGATCACCCCGCGCAACGCGATGACACCCATGGAACCCGGGCCCCACACCCCCACCTTGATCACCATTGCTCCTAATATTAGGACGACTGTTCTTATATTTTGGACGGATGGTAGGAAGCTGGACATGGGTACGTCAACCGCTAAATCACCGCCGACCGGGCGGGTGATGGACGTGCTTGCCACGCTGGCGGATTCACCACAAGGCCGAACCTCGGCCGAGCTGGCCAAGGTCTGCGGGATCAGCAGCTCGACGTGCGCCCTGGTGCTCACCGAGCTGGAACGGCGGGCCTGGGTGATGCGGCGGGCGGATCGCCGTTTCTGCCTGGGCAGCGGTTTATTCGGGTTGGTGCACGGCCTGCGCACGCAGTTCCCGCTGCTGGACCGCGGGCGCGAAGCCTTGGACTACCTGCGCAATACGCTGGGCGCGGGCTGCTCGATGTCGCGCATCGGCGATCGGCAACTGACCACCATCGACGCGGTCGGGCACGGCACCGACGGCGGCCACGCCGTCGGTCAGCGCTTCCCGATCGATCCACCGTTCGGGTTGGTCGCGATGGCCTGGCGCGACGACGAGTTCGTCGAGTCCTGGCTGCATCGGGTGATGCCACGGCTGACCCGCGGCGAGATCGCACAACATCGGCGGGTCCTCGCCGATATCCGGGCCCGCGGCTACGGCGCGTGGCGCTTCGACGACACCCACCAGTCACTGCATAATCGCCTGGCCGGCGTGCTGGCGTCGCTGGAACCAACGGCGCAGGTCACCCGTCAACTGACCACGTTGATGACGATGGTCACCCTGCAGTCGGTGACCGATGCGCTCGAAACAGATCTGCCGTCAACGGAATTCGTTGTCCTGCCGATCTTCGGCCAGGACGGACAACCGGAATACCAAATCGAGATCCACTTGGGCCGCCCCGCCGGGTTGACCCTGGACGCCCTCGACGATGCACTCGAGCACGCGCGGGGGCTGCTGGCCGCACTACCCTGAGGCTATGCCTGCCACCGCGGAGCGCCGGCGCGCTGCGCAGCGCGCTGTCACCACGACGCCTTGGTTGACCTCCCGGCATTCGTTCTCGTTCGGCGATCACTACGACCCGGGCAACACCCACCACGGTCTCCTGCTGGTGAACAACGACGACATCGTCGCCCCCGGCACCGGCTTTGACACCCACCCGCATCGCGACATGGAGATCGTCACGTGGGTACTGGACGGAGCTCTGGCACACCAGGATTCGATCGGCAATCGCGGCGTGATCTATCCCGGCCTGGCCCAGCGCATGTCCGCGGGTAGCGGCATCCTGCATTCGGAGAAGAACGACTCCGCTACGGAGTCAGTGCATTTCGTGCAGATGTGGGTCACCCCGGATGAGACTGCTGTCACACCGAGCTATCAACAGCACGAAGTTCACAACGACCTGCTCAGTAGTGGCTTGGTCACGATCGCCTCGGGCATACCCGAGCGTGATGCCGCCATCTCGCTGCACAATCGCCACGCGGCGCTGCACGCGTCGCGGCTGCAACCCGGTGACACCGTCAGCGTGCCCGCCGCCCCCTACCTGCACGTCTTCGTGGCACTCGGCCGCGTCGCCGTGGAGGGCGTCGGCGAACTCGAGGCGGGGGATGCGGTCCGGTTCACCGACGCCGACGGTCCGAGGCTGACCGCCCGCGAGCCGTCGGAGGTCCTGATCTGGGAGATGCGCGCCGGGCTGGGCGGCTAGACCAATAGAGTAGGCCTGACGAACAGGAGCCTGCATGTCTGAATCGCAGCAGCCGCGGCACGCGGCGCCGAACCCGAAACACGACGTAAAAGCCTTACGGACCGTGCAGTTCTGGGCATTGCCCATCCTTGCCACGCTGGCCTTGATGTCGGCGCTGTGCGCGCTCTACCTCGGCGGCATCCTGAACCCGACGACCAACTTGCGGCACTTTCCCATCGCGGTGGTCAACGAGGACGCCGGGCCCACCGGGGCGAAGATCGTCGACGGCCTGAGCGCGAACCTGGACAAGAACAAGTTCGACGTCCAGGTGGTGTCGCACGACGAAGCGCAGCGCCTGCTGGATACCGCCAAGGTGTACGGCGAGATGGTGATTCCACCCACGTTCTCCTCCCGGCTGCGCGAATACGGCGAGAGTGCGCTGATGCCCGGCCATGTGGAGCGGCCCTCGATCGCGATCTACACCAACCAGCGCGCCGGCACGCTGGGCTCCAGCATCGCCGGGCAGACACTGAACCTGGCCGCGACAAAGATCAATCAGCAAGTCGGACAACAACTTTCCGCACAGGTCGCGGCCCAGTCCGGCGGTGCGGAGCTGACCGGTGCCGCGCAGCTCGGACTCGCGAGCCCCGTCGACGTCAAGTCAGCGGTGTACAACCCACTGCCGAACGGCACCGGAAATGGGTTGTCGGCCTTCTACTATGCGCTGTTGCTGCTGCTGGCCGGCTTCACCGGCAGCATCGTGGTCAGCACCCTGGTCGATTCGCTGCTCGGCTACGTGCCCGCCGAGTGGGGCCCGGTGTATCGCTTTGCCGAACAGGCCAACATCTCGCGCTTCCGCACCCTGTTGGTCAAGTGGTCGATCATGGTGGTGCTGGCGGTGATCACATCCGCGGTCTACCTAGCCATCGCGCACGGCCTCGGCATGCCCATCACGCTCGGCTGGCAGCTATGGGCCTACGGCGTCTTCGCCATCATCGCGGTGGGCGTGACATCCAGCTCGCTGATCGCGGTGCTGGGGTCGATGGGATTGCTGTTCAGCATGCTGGTTTTCGTGATCCTGGGGCTGCCGTCGGCGGGCGCCACGGTCCCGCTCGAGGCGGTCCCGCCGTTCTTCCGCTGGCTGGCCGAATTCGAACCGATGCACCAGGTGTTCCTGGGTATCCGATCGCTGCTCTACCTCAACGGCTCCGGGCAGGCGGGCCTGTCCCAGGCGTTGTGGATGACGGGTATCGGCCTGATCATCGGTCTGTTGGTGGGCGGCATTACCACGAGAATTTACGACCGCAGCGGATTCCACCGGATTCAAGGCGCGGTCGAAATGGCGATCGCCGAAGCACATCAGGCGCAACACAAGTCGCGCACCGACACCGGGCCCAAGCACGGAATCGGGTCGGCGGACAAAGCGGACACCGCGACCGCGCCCGACCCGGCCAAAGCGACCGCCTCGGCCAAAGCGGCCGCGTCCGAGCCGGCCGGCGCACCCGATGCCGAGCGCGAAAGCCCAAGCGAGCGAACGTAATTCCGGCGCGGCCAAAGCGTCACGCAACCGTTATTTAGGTTGACAGTGTGACAAATGTGACTGATGATTCTAGGGTTGCATTGACGTTCGGGCCGAAAGGGCTATCGTGCCGACACGAACCGGCAGGTTGCGCCGACTGGCGGCCACCCTCACCGCGGTAATGGGATGCGCGGTCCTGTCGGGAGCGCCCGTCGCGCATGCCGCCGACGGCCGCGAGATGCTGGCGAGCGCCGTCGGCGCCACCCAGGGCTCGTATCTGGTCTACAACTTCGGCCCCGGCCACCCCACACCCCTGCTCGACGCCAGCGGCCACTGGTACGAGATGAACAACGGCGGCCATCTCATGGTCATCAAGAACGCCTCCGGACGCCTTGCCCCGCATCTGCTGGTCGACACCCATCGGGGCGACCAGGCCCGCTGCGAGCACAATCCCGGGGCCCGCACCGAAGAGGGGTTGTGGCAGGCGTCCGAGCTGTACGAGCCGCGGCAGGCATGGCTGCGGATGGGCCAGCCGACCATCGCGATCAACGCCAACTTCTTCGATGTGCGCGGCCAGAAGGGCGGCAGCTGGCGCACGACCGGTTGCAGCTCGCCGCTGGGCGCCTTCGTCGACAACACCAACGGTCAGGGCCGGGCCAACCAGGCTGTGACCGGCACCCCGGTCTACCCCGGCAAGCAAGGCCTTTCCGGCGGCGGCGAGAGCTGGTCGTCGTTGACCACGATGATCCTGCCGACAGGTGGGGCGCCGTATGTGGTGTGGCCCCGGAGCAAGAACGACTACGACTCCGCCACCCCGGTGGTCGAGGACTTGCTCAACAAGAACGAGAAGTTCGTCGCGGTGTCCGGCATCGGGCTGCTGGCCCCCGGCCAGACTCAGCAGCTGCGTGACGGCGGGCCCAGCGCGGCGCGCACGGCGCTGGCCTACGTCAAGCAGCGCGACGAGATGTACGTCTTTGAGGGCGGCAGCTACACCCCGGACAACATGCAGGACTTGTTCCGCGGCCTGGGCAGCGATAACGCAATCCTGCTCGACGGTGGCGGGTCGTCGGCGATCGTGCTGCGCCGCGACACCGGCGGGATGTGGGCCGGCGCCGGATCACCGAGGGGATCGTGTGACACCCGCGAGGTGCTCTGCGACTCCCACGAACGCGCACTGCCCAGCTGGCTGGCATTCAACTAAACGCTAACTCGTTTCCACCACTTCGCTTTTCACTGGCGCAGTCCCGAATCGGAAGATCAGCAGACTCACAGCGACCACGACGGCGGCGACCACGAACGTCGGAGCAACGAAGAAGTTCGTCATCGTCGCGCCGGCAAAGGCGCCGGCACACATCGTGGCGACAACGCTCAGGCGCAGCGTTTGACGCTCACCCGTGCCACCCGCAAGGCGGCTGTCCAGACCGATGCTGACGATCGTCGACGTCAGCATCGTGGTGGACAGTTCGGGGATCCCGAACTGCCGGGCGCTGGAGTGCTGCAGACCGAACGTGACCGCGAGCATCGCGATGATGATGAGTTTGGTGTTGTCGTGATAATGCAGCACACCGGTACCGGCCAAAATCGAAAGCGACAGCAACACCGCGATTTCCGTCGTCAACACAATGGTGATCCACGGTTGCGCCCGGTGACCGATGAGCCGATGCAACCGGCCACTGACGATCGTCGTTGCGACGAAGGTAGGAATCACCACCGCGACTCCGCCCAGGTCGAGGCTGCTCCGCGGTGCCAACCAGAACCCGAGGTAGATCACGTTGCCGGTCATGTTGGCGACGAACACCCGGCCCAGCACCAGGACGCTCACCGCGTCCGCCAGTCCGGTGGCAAAGGTCAGCAGGACCAGTGCCGCAACGGTATGCCGCCCAGATATGGGTGAGGGAGTGGTCGGTGCGGTCATTCGCGCAGCATCCTTCTGGCTCGAATTCCAGAGATCGTCCGCGCTGATCGTGCTACACGTGCGGCGTTAAATCCAGCGAAGTCACAGTGGTCATTCGCGTCACCAACCAGTGGCCATTCGCTCGTTTCATGAACAGCCGATAGGACAAGTATTTCAGCGACGGAATGTTTTTGTTCAACGGACTGGTGGACGTGGTGTTGGTGTACACGATGACGACGGCATCCGGACCGTCCAGCGATTCGACCGCCGCACCGGTGACCTGGGTGCTGTTGGTGATTTTCGCCTGTTTGTTGGGGCCGACGATCGCATCGACGAATTTGCGGTATTGGGCCTCGAAATCGCCGCTGAGATAGCCCGACGCGCGGTCGGCGAGCTTGTCCATGTTCTCCGGGGTATAGGTCCACAGCGTCGTGATCGCATTGGCCGCGGTCTGGGCCACCTTCAGTTTAGTTGCGGCAGTGGCGCGATCGGTCAGGTAGGGCTGCAGGGTGGCGCCGGCGAATGCCGCGGAACCGACGAACAGCACGGCGGCCGCCGCGGCCACGACGCCCGCCCACTTCCCGGTCAACAGCCGGCGTCGGGTCTTTGTCGCCTCCGGCGCCTCCGGGTCCGCCTCGCCGGCATCCGCGGTCACCTCGGTATCGGCCGTCTCGCTGGCGGCTGTCGTCGCGGCGTCGACCGTCTCGTCGGAGGAGGCCGGCTCGCCGGGGGCCTCGTCGGAAGCGACGTCGGAGGCAGCGGGAGCCTCGGGGGCCTCGTCAGAAGCGACGTCGGAAGCAGCGGGAGTGACGTCCTCTATTGCGGTAGAAGGACTTTCGCCACCCGCGGCGGCGGCCGGAAGGTCCGCCACGCCCGCCCGCTTCCTCCCAGCGAACAGCCTGCGTCGGGCCCGGGTCTTTTTCGGGGCGTCAGAGGTAGCGTCTTCTTTTGTGGCAGAGGGACTTTCGTCGACCTCGCCGACCGCCGATTCGACTGCGTCGCCGGTCAGATCACCCGCAGCAGATTGCTGATCTTCCACTGATTACCTTCCCGGGTAGCGGTTGCCATCCAACGAGTCGTGTTCTCGAAGACCTGCTTGTCGTCCGGCGACTTGGAGGTGACTTCGGTCGCCACGATGACATTGGCGCTGCCGTCGTCGTTCCACCGTTCCACTCCGGCACCCAACACGGTCCCGGTGGCCGGTTCGGCCCGGGCGACCTGCAGCAGGATCTCGTTGGCTTTGTCGCGGTACTGCTTGGCGAAGTCGCCGGTCGCCTGGGCCTGTACCCGCGCGATGTAGTCGTTGGCGTGAAACGGATCCAGCGACGTGAAGCCCGCCATGAACCCCGTGACGTAGTTGAGCACCTCACGGTCCCTGGAGGCGGCGCGCTCACGCGATTCATGCGAGCCGAGCATCAGGGCGGACGCCGTGATTGCCGCGACCGCCAGCACCGCGGCTACCGCGACCGCGAGCGGCAACTCCCGCGATCGCCGCGGTTTGGGTGGCTGCGCACTGAGCAGCGGCGCCTCGCCGGGCGCAAACCTACGGCGGGGACTCATTTTCCGTTCCCCGGTTTGGGTTTGGTCAGGACGGTGAGATCGTCGACGCGCCAATCGTTGCCGCTCTTGACGAAGGCCACCCGTACGGTGGCCGTGATATACCGTTCACCGGGCGCGGCGCCGCGCCGGCCCTGCATGAACAGCAGCATTGTCGCCCGGTCCGGCGACGCCGCTTCGATCGAGCTGTCCGTCACCCAGTATTCGTTGATCACCGGGTTACCTTTTTGCACGATGTCCTGCTGGGTCACGAGTTGGCCGCGATATTTGTCGGTGGCCAACGACTGCGCGCGGGCGAAATCGTCGTGCAACGACTTCGGGTCGTACGTCAGCATTTGCGCGACGATCTTGGGCCCCTGTATCGCGATCTGCGCGCGGGTCTGATCGGTCGCCTGATCGCGGGAGTACACCACCGCGTAGCTCACACCGGCACCCGCCAGGGACAACACCGCAGCCGTCAGCGCTGCCACCGCGGTCCAGCGCCGCAGCTTGGGCAGCGCCACGCTCGACTCGGCTTGCCGCACTTCGGTTTTGCCCAACATGTCGGCGAAGGTGCGGCGCTGCGCATCCCACAGTGGCCACAACCATCCCACCACCGTCACGGTATCGAGGAGGTGGGCCAGATCCCGCAGCAACAGCCCCCACGCTCCGGGGGCGGTGCCATCGCGACGTACCACGGCGATGCCACACAGCGCGCGGCCCAGGCTCCACCCGAGGACCACCGGCAGCAGCAGCCGGTTGACCAGCAGCGCCAGGGTGGCCAGCCCCAGCACGGACATGCACACCCACCACCACACGCCGCCCGCCGAAACGGTGAACGACACCAACGCCATCGTCGTCACCACCGCTGCGGGCGGCAGGACGTCGACAGCCCACGCGCATGCACGAATGTGCCACGGCACCAAGGCATTTTCCGATGATGCCGGGATTCCCGCCGCGCTCTGGGTCTTAGTCGGACTGTCCTCGGCCACCACCGTCACTTGGTCACCTGGTCGAGCTTGGCGATCCGGTACTGGCCTTCGGCGTTCGACATCGTCACCCGCAGCCGGTAACCGGTTTCGTTCTGCGTCTGATCGCCGGCGACCTTGACGCGCATCGCGACGAGCACATCGATGGAACCGTCGGGGTTGTTACGCTCGACCGCGGCCCGCACGTCGGACACCTGCACGTGGACGTTCGACGCTTGATAGGCCTGAACGAGCATGTTGGTGTAGATCATGGCCTGGGTGCGGAAAGCGTCTGTGCCGCAGTCGATGATCTTTTGCTCACTGGCGATCATCGTGCTGGTGTCCGGCGCTTGCGTCGCCGACACACAGTCGATCGCCGCCTTGACCGCGGCGGCGTCGTTGCGCGCTATTTCCTGGCTTTCCTTGTGGTAGCGCAGCGCGAAGTAACCGCCGGCACCAATGCCCCCGGCCAGCAGGATCAGCACCGCAGCGATACCGGCCAACCAGCGGCGACCGACCCGCGACGGGCCACGCTCTACCGGCGCCGGTACGGCCTCGGCCGCTGTGTCGGCGTGGGTCGTCACCTCAGTGTCGGACTGGTCGACTCCGACCTCCGATTCCGACGAATCCTCGGTCGTCACCTGGGTGTCCAACGAATCATCTGCGTCGGTGGGGTTCAGCCGGCTGGCGCCAGCATCTCCTTCCATCCGTCGTCTCCTGTTTTGGTCGAGTTCTCGACGGAGTATTTGACACCGTCGGGCCCCACCAGCTCACCGCTCTGGGGACTGTATACCGCCGAAGGGGGGCCGCTCGGCGTATAGACACAGGGGTTGGGCTGCTGCCCGTTGCACTGCACCGTACCGGATCCCGGCCGCGACAAGGGATCACTGGTCGGCGGCGGTGTCCCCGAGACCCGATCCGAGGGCGCCGGGTTCAAGCCGTTGTCGACCGACGGCGCCGGAATCACCATGCCCGGCCGGACCGATTGGTCACAGCGCGCGGACGGCGCCGGACAGGTGAGGATCTGGTTCGGGTCGCCGTACCAGGGGTTGGTTCCCGCCGGAACGTACGGCCTGGGGTCGCGGCACTCCCGTGGCGAGGCTGCCCGCTTGCCCGGGACATCGGCACACGGGATGTTGCGCGAGCCGCGCACGCTGTTGGCCGGGGTGTCCATCGGGATCTTGCAGTAAGTGCCGGACGGCAACGGCTGCAGGCTGGTGTCGGCCGGAGACCGCCACTGCGGCGCCGGGATAAAGCCGGTCAGACACGGCGGTGGCAGGTTGATCGACAGCGCCAGGTCGAGTGCCGCCTGGTTCGGGAACGGCGCGGCCACCGTCTGGGCGATCGAGGCGCCCTGCGGCAAGAACACCAGCACCTGCTCCACGCCGGCGTGGTAGCGCTTGAGCAGGTCGAATATCACCTCGAGATTCGCCAGCGTCTGCGGCAGCGACTCCCGGACGTCGCTGAACACCGAGTTGACCTGATCGGCGGTCGGCGCGGCCTGCGACAGCACGCTTTTCACGTTCTGGTCCCGCTGCGCGGCCTGGGCGGCCAGCGTGTTGAGGTTGCGCGCCCAGCGTTCGATCGCGCTGCCCGATTTCACCTGGCTGTCCAGGACCGGGCCGGAGTTCTGGATGATGTCGTTGACGCTGGTGATGTTCGTCTTGAAGTCTCCGACGATCGCCTGAGTGGAGTCGACCAGCCGTTGCAGCGCCGGCCCCAACCCGCCCACGGACTCCGCGGTCTCATTGAGCAAGGTGGCGATCTTGTCCTTGGGCAACGCCGCCAGGCCGCGGTCGGCGGTATCCAACGCCGGACCGATCTCGGCGGGCACGGTGCCCTTGGTGATCGTTTGTCCGTCGGACAGATACCGGCCGGACCCGGTGCTGGAGACCAGGTCCAGATACTGCTCACCGACCGCCGACACCGAGTGGACGTTCGCGACCGTGTCGACCGGGATCTTGTAGTTGCTGTCGATGCTCATCGTCGCTTCGGCGCCCTTTTCGGTGGGCTCGACGTCGGTGACCTTGCCGATGGTGATGCCGCGATACGTCACGTTGGCAGTCGGGTACAGGCCGCCCGACGCGGGCAACTCGGCCTTGAGTGTGTACTGGCCGATGCCCACCAGGCTGGGAACCTGCAGGTAGTAGATGCCCAGCACCAGCAGTGAGATCACTGTCAGGATGCCGAACGCCACCAACTGGCGCTTGATGAAGGGAGTCAGCAATTCCGGTCCCCCCTTTCCACCAGCGGCCCGCCGGGCGCGTCATTCGGGTTCGGCGTGTAGCGAACGTCGGGAATCATCGTCTCGGGATCGCGGCCGAAGGACTGCTCGAGTGCGCGCAACGCTCCCGACAACCCGGTTCCCGTAAGGAACGCATTGTCGACGGCGCTGTAGGTCACGTCGAGCGTGAGCGAGAGGTTCTGGTAGTCACCGCGGAACATCTTCGGCACCGTGTCGATGTCGTAGGGCTGGGTCAGGATCAACTTCAGCGCCCCGATCAGATACGGCGAGGCTCGGCCGAGTTCCTTCAGCGGGCATTGCAGCGCCTGCAGGTCGGTGTGCAGGGGCCCGCGCGCCTCCGACAAGTACTGATCGGCGGCCTGGCTGAGTCGTCCCACCGAGTCGATGGCGTTGATCAGCAGGTTCTTGGTGTCGGCGAAATGCTTGATCAGCGGCGGGAGGTCGGTCAGCGCCCGGTCGAGGACGTCCGACCGGTTACCGACGTAGACCAGCAGCCGATTGGTCGAGTCGATCGCGTGGGTGATGTCGTCGCGCTGCTCGTTGACCTGCTCGGTGAAGGTGTCCAGCTTGCCCAGGAAGGACCGGATCTGTTCGCCCCGGCCATTGAAAATGTTGAAGACCTCGTTTTGCAGCACCTCCAGGTTCGGGATGCCGCCGCCGCGCAGGATCAGCGACAGGCTGGCCAGTGTCTGCTCGGTGGTGGGGTACGACGAGGAGTTCTTCAGCGGAATGGTGTCGCCGTCTTTGAGCAGCTCGGGCGACGGATTCGGCGGCGCGGAAAGCTGCACGTGCTGCGAACCCAGCAGGCTGGTCTGGCCGATCTTGGCGATGGCGTTTTTGGGCAGCTTGACACTCTTGCTCACGCCCAGTGTCAGGGTGGCCACCCAGTTCTTCAGCTGAATCGCCTTGATCGAGCCGACGAAGACGTCGGCGACCATCACCTTGCTGTTGCCGTTGATCGCCAGCGTGTCCGGCACCTGGACGTAGACGGTGTAGGCCCCGGACCCACTGCCCGGGCCACCCGGAATCGGGACGTTGGAGATGCCGCGCCAGCCGCACGAACTCAGCACCACCGCGGCCACCAGCAGCACCAGGCCCTGGCAGCTTCGGCGGCGGATCAGCCGCAACACTCTCACTGCCTGTCGGTTCGGCTTGCTCCTCACTGGCCACCCCCGAAGTCAGCGGGCGACACCGGGCCACCGGCGTTGGGTGCCGGGGCCGCCACCGGCGCGGGCGTCGGAGCGACCGGTCCGGGCAGCACATCCGGTCCAGGGGCCGGCGGCTGGATGGGCGTTGGGGCCCGCACCCCGATCGGCGGCAGGATCGGATTTTCGTCGTAGGCGTTCGGCGGTCCCGGCGGGGTCTGGTACTGGGACTGGACCGGCTCGATGTTGGGGCCACCCATGAGCTCAGACAGCGACTCGGGCGTCATCAAGCCTGCGGTGATCGGGCCCACCTGCTGTCCTTGCATCCCCGGGGCCACAATCCAGCCGGGCTGGGTGTTGCGGTGCGACGTCGGCGTATCCGGGCTCCAGATACCGGGGACGGTGGTGTCCTTGTATCCGGGTGGCGGATGCAGCCGCGGCTCGGAGTACGCGACTTCCTTGGGCAGCGTCTCGGCGGTGCTGAACAGGTTCAAGCCGAACGGCAGGTAGTTGAACTTGATCGCATCCAGGATCGGCCCCAGGTACTGGGCACACAGTTCGGCCGACTCCTGATACCCGAGCCGGCTGCCGGCCTGAATGGAGCTGCAAATGAACTGCATCGGGTTCGCGAAGTTGGCGATCGTCGGAATGGCGACCACCGAACCATGCGACGGGTGATAGATCTGGTTGATGTTCGCCGCGGCCGTCGGCAGAACATGCAACGCGGTCTCCAGCCCGTTCAACGACTCCGGTTGCAGCAGTGTGGTGGTGGCGGTGCTCAGGTTGTTGATGTCCTGCGTCAGCACCTCGCGGTTCTTGTTGAGCCAGGGCCGCACAGTGGTGAGCAGGCTGTCGAACTGCTGGATCGCATTGGACAGATCGCCGTCGGACGACGCGAGCTCACCGGTGACGTCGGCGAGGTTCTGGTTCAACGCGACAAACTGCTGATCGTCGGCGTGCAGCGCGTTGACGAACAGCGCCAGGCTGCGGACCACGGCAAAGAAGTCGCCGCGGCCCTCGTTGAGCGCGTTTAGCGCCTGCGACAAGCTGTTCAGCGTCGTGTTGATCTGCTTGCTCTTGCCCGCCAGCCCGTCGGCGAACGACGTGATGACCTCACCGAACGGCCCAGTCGGCTGCTCTTTGGTCGGACCGAGCTTGGAGATGATGTTGGTGATGCTGTTGCGTAGCTCGTCCCATTCCACCGGCACCTGAGTGCGCTCTTCCGGGATCACCGCGTTGTCGGCCAGCGTGGGCCCACCCTTGTAGGGCGGCTCCAACTGGATGGCCCGCGAGGCCACCAGCGTGGGGTTGAGGATCACCGCGGAAGCGCTGGCCGGGACCTTGTACTTGTTCTCGTAGTGGAAGGTCACCTTCATCTTGTCGCCGGTCGGCTCGATCTTGTCGATCGCACCCACCCGCAAACCCATGATCTGGACCTTGTCCCCGGGATACAGCGCGTTCGCCGCCGGGAAGTATGCCACCGCCGTGTTGGTGGTCAGCTTCTCGTACAGCCGGTAGCCGACGTAGCCGACCACCAGTGCCAGCACCACCACCAGCGATCCGATGATCACCGACGTGCGGGACAGCCTGGGTAGCCGCAGGTTGCGGATGTCAAAGATGGTGCTCAATTCTGGCTACCTCCCGTGACACCACTGCCTCCCGATCCGCCGGGGTTGATAAACGGCGCGGGCAGCTGGTTCCCCGGCCCGGGCGGCGCCGGCGGGCCCGGCGGTAACCCGGGCGCGAACGCTGAGGGCGGCCCCAGCGGGGCGGCAGGTCCGAGGTTCTCGGTGCGCGCACCCGGCGGTGCCTGGGTCGGCAGCGGCACCGGGGTGCCCGGAACGCCCGGCGGCGGGTCACCCGGCCGCCCCGCGATCGGAATGCCCGGCGTCGGCGGCAGACCGTCGGGGTTCGGCGGCGAGGCCGCGATGTCGGGCGGCGCGGGGAAGGCGGCGCCACCGAACGGGCCGATGCTGGCACCGGCGCAGGGCAGCGGGTTCCATGGACGCGGCAGACCTTCGTCGCCGATGGTGACGTTGCCGCCGGGATTGGCGGGGGTGTAGGAGCAGGGCGATCCGGGTGGGACGGCCGGCCCCGGGTGATCCGGGGTTCCTTCCAGAATCTTCGGGGCGGGCGGCGGCGCGCCATTGGGGAACCGGGTGCCGTTGGGGTCGGGCCAGCGGGATTCGGGCAGCCCGGCGCTGCGCCAGAAGTTCTCTGGGTCGATGCCGCGCTTCTTGAAGGCGGCGTCCACCCAAGGCTGCAGAATCTGATAGAAGGCCAGGTTGTGCAGCACCACTTTGAAGTACGGTCCCGACGCGATCGCTTCGTTCAGCGACGGCAGGAATCCGCCGACCTCAACCAATCCCTTGGCGATGTCGTCTTTGCGCTTGACCAGCACGTCGCTGACCGTGCGCAGCTGCTCGAGAACGTGATTCAGGTTCGGGTTGTCGTTGATCAACCCCTTGACCTGCTCGGAGAACGCCGCGATGTTGCCCAGCAGCGCGTTGATCGCCTGGCCGCGTTCGTTGAAGGCGGCCAGCAGGGTTTTCGCGTTGACCAGCAGGCGATCGACCTGTTCGCTGCGATCACCAAGGATGGTGGCCACCTGGTTGGCCTGGGCGAGCAGATGCTTGACCTCTTCGTCGCGTTTGCCGATGGTGTCGGAGAACTTCTCGACACCCTCCAGCGCGGCGCTCAGGTGCGGATAGGTCTGGTCGATGGTCTGTGACAGCACATGCAGCGACTGCTTGACCTCGTCGATGTTCCAGCCCGACGCCGCCTTGGTCGCGTCGAAGAACGCGTCGTAGATCTGATACGGCGTGGTGCTCTGCCCCACCGGCAAGGTCGCCCCGGGTTGCAGGGTCTGATTGCCGCGCGCCTCGATCTCGAGGACCTTCTTGCCGAGAATCGTGTCGGTCTTGATCGCCAGCCGGCTCTCGGTGCCGATGGTGTTGGTACCGATGGAGAACTTCAGCGTGATGTGATCGCCGTCGATGTCGAGGGCTTCTACCTTGCCGACGTCCATGCCGGCGATGCGCACCTTGTCACCCGTGTTGATGCCGCCGGAATCGGTGAACTGTCCGTAGTAGGCCGGCTTGGCGAACAGGATCGGGACACTGGTGAAGCTCTGCCCGACGCCGATCACGAGCACCGTCACCAGGATGCCCATCAGACCGATGCGCATCCGGTTGGGAGGTTCCAGCGTTCTCATTGTGGCGTGCACCTACCCGTCGGCTGCTGGAACAACCGGACCGTGCGAACCGGCCCGCCGCCCTGCAGCCCGTTGATCTTGAGGGTGACGTCGCAGGCGTAGAAGTTGACGAAGTCGCCGTAGGACCCGATGGAGCGCCCGATCAGGTTCAGCGCGGTCGGCACCTTCTGGAAGTAGTCGTTGAGCTGGTCACGCTGATCGACGAGCGGCTGCTGCACCTGATCCAGGTAGTTGAGCGTCTTGTGTATCAGGGTGCGGTCCTCGCCGAGTAGATCGGCCACCGTTCCCGCGGCATTGCTGATGTGTGCGGTCCCGGCCGCCAGTGGGTCGGCCTTGTTCTTCAACCCGGTGATGAGCACCTCGAGGTTGTTGATGGTCTGATCGAATTGCTCGCGGTGCTTGACCGTCGTGTCCAGCACGATGTTGAGGTTCTTGATGACCTCGCCGATCGCCTGGTCGCGCTGGCCGATCTGGTTGGTCAGCTGCGCGGTCTGGTCGAGGATGTCGTTGATGGTGCCGCCTTGCCCCTGGAAGACGGTGACCAGTGCCGTCGCGATGGTGTTGACCTTGTCCGGGTCCAGCGCCCTAAACAGCGGCTTGAAGCCACCGATCAACGCGTCGAGGTCCAGCGCGGGCGACGTGTGTGCCAGCGGGATCGCGCCGCCCGGCGGCAGCACCCGGTCGGCGCCCTCACCCTCGCCGCGCTTGAGCTCCAGGTAGCGGTTGCCGATCAGGTCGAGGTAGCGGATCTGCGCCGTCGTCGACTGATACAGCGGCACCGCGCGGTCGACGGCGAAAGTCACCCGGGCCCGCTTGCCGGTATCGATCAGCTCAATCGAACTGACCTTGCCGATCTCGACACCGGAGGCGCGGACGAATTGGCCCGGCCGCAGCCCGCTGACGTTGCTGAATACCGCGGAGTAGGCGTTGGTCCGGTCGAAGCGCATCTGACCGAACACCACGACGATCATCACAGTGAAGAGCAGCAGCACCAACGAGAAGATGCTGAGTCGAATGATGGTTCCGGTGATTTTCATGGGTTGATCGTGTTGTCCCCGACTTGGCGGCCCCAGACGTACTCGATCGCGTACGGCGAACCGGTGTCCAGGTGGTTATACGGCGCGAGGCTGTTGCCGGTGTCCATGACCAGCTCGGGCGCGGGCCACAGATCGTGGGTGATGTGCTGCCAGCACCCTGGCGCACCCCCGGGACCGCCGCGAGCGTTCACCCGCGGCAGGTTCTCCGGATACGTGTAGGGGTTGGGCGCGCCGCCGACCACCCCGGCGACCCCGCCGACCAGGCTGGCGATGACGGCAACCGCCGACACCGGGTTGGCGATCAGACCCAACCCGGACAGCGCCTGGGTGTGGGCGTTCAGCGAGTAGCCGTTGCCGGCCAGGAACGACGCCGCCTTGGGTTCGATGTCGTGGTAGTTGCGCAGCGTGCAGTAGATCGCCGGGCTGTAGGTGTCCAGCAGCTGGGCCGACGGAACCAGGTCGGCGGCCCCGCGGGCCAGGTACGGCCCGCCCTTTTCGAAGATCTCGGCGCCGGTGTTGCCGAACCCTGCCGCCGACAACAGCGCCTGGTCCAGGTCCTTTTGCTGCTGGTTGACCGTGCGGGCGGTGACGACGGCGTTGTTGAGGAATTCGACCAGGTCGGGCGCGGCATTCGCGTAGGTATCGCCCAGACCGGCCAGCTGCTGGATGTCGTGACGGATCTGCGGCATCTGCGGGTTGACGTCGTCCAGGATCGCGTTGGCGTTGACCACCGACTGGCCGAACTTGTCGCCCAGCCCGGCCAGCGATTGCGCGGCCGCGCTCAGCGTCAGGTTCAGCTTGACCGGATCCACCTTCTCCGAGATCGAGGTGATGGTCTGGAACAACGTGTTGATTTCCGTGGTCACCGATCTCGCGTCGATCACGGTCTGCGCCGAAAGCTTTTGCGACGACGGGTTAGTCGGCGTGGTCAGCGAGACGTACTTGCCGCCGAAGACGGTGGTCGCCTTGATATCGGCGTTCACGTTGACGGGGATCAGAGACAGGTACCGCGGGTACACGTCCAAGGTGAATTTGGCCGCCGGTTTGCCGTCGCGCGAGGTCTCCGCGATGTTGGCGACCCGGCCGATCTCCACCCCGTTGTAGGTGACCTTCGAGCCAGGGTCCATCACCAGCCCGGCGCGCGACGCGTACATGGTCAGCTTGGTCTTCGGCGTGAAGTCGCCGCGGAACTGCCCGTAGACCAAGACGAAGATCACCGCGGCGATGGCCAGCAATCCGACGGCCGCCAACTTGTACGGCGGGTTCCGCGCCTTGTTCGTCTTGATCGGCTTGGGCATGGCGGCTAAACCGTCAGCGCGAAGTTGGGGTTGACGCCGTAGAGCGCCAACGCGGCGGACAACACCACGACCTGGACCGAGACCAGCGAGAAGCGCATCGACCGACCGACGCCCTCACCGACGCCGACGGGCCCGCCGCCGGCGTTGTAGCCGTAATAGCAGTGCGTGATCATCACGACCCCGGTGATGATGATCGCCTCCAGAAATGACCAGAACACGTCATCGGGGCGTAGGAAGGTTCGGAAGTAGTGCTCGTAGGTGCCGTTGGACTGCCCGTAGAGCACTGTCGTGGTGATCTGTGGCGACAGGAAGCACATGATCATCGCCATTGCGTAAATCGGGATGATGACGACGAGCCCGGCCATGACCCGGGTGGTCGCCAGGAACGAGATCGACTTGATGCCCATCACTTCCAGGGCGTCGATCTCCTCGCTGATCCGCATCGCGCCCAGCTCTGCGGTGGCGCCGGCGCCGACCGTGGCGGCCATCGCGATTCCCGTGACGACCGGCGCGGCGATACGCACATTGATCAGCGCGGCAAAGAATCCGGTGAACGCCTCGACGCCGATGTTTCCCAGGGACGCGAACCCCTGGATGGCGACGAGCGAGCTACCGGACAACGTGACGAAACCGACGATCGCCACCGTCCCGCCGACCACGGCCATGGCGCCGGTGCCCATGCCGATCTGGGCGATCAGCCGCAACGTCTCCTTGCGGTAGTTACGCAGCGCGTGCGGCACCTGGCCGATGCAGACCATGGCGAACCAGCCCATCCGGCCGAGATCATCCAGCCCGCGGCCGGCGGCACCGCCGTAGCGGTTGAAGTTTTCGGTTGCCCGCGGGAACCGGGCTCGCAAGACGGCAGCGGTCGACATGTCAGTGCCCCGTTCCGAAGCGCACGCCGATGGTGGTCAGGATGACGTTGACCGCGTACAGGGCGACCACGCACAGCACCACGGTCTCGTTGACGGCGGTGCCCAGTCCCTTGGAGCCACCGCTGACGGTCAGGCCGCGGTAGCAGCCGACCAGCCCGGCGATCAGGCCGAAGATTGCCGCCTTGACGGTGGCGATGACGACCTCGGGCAGGCCGGTGATGGTGGTCAGGGTGGCCAGGTAGGCCCCGCCCGATACGTTCTGCAGGTACACCCCGAACAGGTAGCCGCCGACCAGGCCGACGGTGATGACCAAGCCGTTGAGCAGCGTTGCGACCAGAGTCGCGGCGACCACCCTGGGCACTACCAGGCGGTGAATCGGGTCGATGCCGAGCACCTCCATCGCGTCGATTTCCTCGCGGATGGTGCGCGCACCCAGGTCCGCGCAGATCGCCGTGGAGCCGGCGCCGGCCACCACCAGCACCGTGGTCAGCGGGCCGAGCTGGGTGACCGCGCCGATCGCCGCGCCGGCACCGGACAGGTCAGCCGCGCCGAACTGGGCCAGCAGCACGTTGAGCGTGAAGATAAGGAGAACCGTCAGCGGTATCGAAACCATGATGGTCGGCAGAAACGCCACCTTCATGATGAACCAGCACTGCAGGATGAATTCGCGCCATTGGAACGGCCAGCGGAACAGTGCCTTCCCGGTCAGCACGCACATCCGGAAGAAGCCACCGATGAGGGTCAGCGGAGTCCGTACCTGGTCGCGCAGGTAGCCCACCAAATGTGGACCTGTCGACGCCGTCACCCGTGCCCCCTCACGCCAGCCCCGCGTGCCTCCCAGCACCGCGGCGGATCCTGTCGCACGCCTCTTCCCTCCGCCGCATCGCGGCCGAGGGTTCCCCCATCTCGCCCGGAATCCATAGGTGTGACCATCGGCTCCCTACTGGCAAGTAGTAACGGAGACCACAGGAATGTACCCGATGGCCAAGCACGTGTGAACCGCAGATGCACAATTAACCCTTCGTCAACAGCTGGCAAACGTTACAGGCCCCTCAGCCCTCCTCTTTCTTTGTGAAATCCCCTGATAATGAATTATTTTCGGCATCAGCTGGGGATCCGTAGCGAACCCGTAGTTCGGTCTTGAGTACCTTGCCCGCGGGGTTTCGGGGCAATGCGTCGACGATCTCGAGTGCCTTGGGGTGCTTGTAGCGCGCGAGCCGTTCGGTCAGGAATTCGCCCAGATCATCCAGCCGCAGCCCCGCGTCGGCGACGGCGGCAACCGCGATCGGCACCTCGCCCCATTTCTCGTGTGAGCGTCCGATGACGGCGACTTCGACGATGCCGGGGTGGCCGGCGAGAACGTTTTCGACCTCCGCGCAGTAGATGTTCTCACCGCCGGAGATGATCATGTCCTTCTTGCGGTCGACGACCCAGACATAGCCTTCGTCGTCCATCCGGACGAGGTCGCCCGAATGGAACCAGCCACCGGCGAATGCCTCGGCCGTGGCGGCCGGGTTGTTCCAGTAGCCGTTCATCAGCGTCGGGGCCCGGTAGACGATCTCGCCGACCTCACCGAGGGGCACGTCGTTCATGTTTTCGTCGACCACGCGGGCCGCGACCGTCGGGATCACCTTGCCCACCGACCCACGCTTCCGGATGGCGTCGTCACCGAGCAGCATGCAGGTGACCGGCGACATCTCCGTCTGGCCGAACGCGGCCAATATCTGGGTCCCGGGGAACGTCTCCGACATCTCCCGCAGCAGCGCGTCCGGCGCCGGCGCCGCCCCCCACGACATGATCCGCAGCCGCAGATCGCGCGGCCTCGCTTGCTGCTCGGCGCAGACCGCCTGCCACTGGGCCGGCACCAGGAAGATTCCGGTGACCTTCTCCGCCGCCAGGACGTCGAGCAGTTGGCCGGGCTCGAATGCGCCGAGCGGGTAGATCACCGTGGGCAGGCCCAGCAGCAGGCCTCCCAGCAGGTTGCCGACCCCGGCGATGTGGAAGAGCGGGACCCCGATGAAGCCGACGTCGTTGTTGATGTCGGCGCCGTTGGTGTAGAGCCCGGTCATCGTCTGCCCGGTCAGGTTGGTGTGGGTCAGCACCGCGCCCTTGGGGCGGCCGGTGGTGCCCGAGGTGTACATAATCAGCGCGGGCGAATCGTTCGGCACGTCGGCGGGCTGGACCGGGTCACCCGGTTCATCGATCAGGTCGTCGTAGCCGAGCACGCGGTCGTCGGACGAGCCGCCGGCCACCACGATCGTGGCCATCAGGGACTTGATCTCACGCACCCCGACCGCGACCGGCGCCAGCACCTGTTCGGTGATCATCACCCGCGCTTCGCAGTCATCGACCAGCAGGGCGATCTCCGCCGGGGTGAGCCGGAAGTTCAGCGGCACCGCGATCGCCCCGAGCATGCTGGTGGCCAGCATCGACTCGATGAACTCGGTGCGGTTCAGCATGAGGACCATGACCCGGTCCCCAAAGCCGACCCCTCGACGGCTCAGGGCCCCGGCCAAAGCGGTGACCCGGCGCTGCAGCTCGGCCCATGTCACCGTGCGGCCGGTGAACCTCAGCGCCGTCGCTTGCGGCTGCATCAGTGCGTGCCGCTCGAGCTGGTTGACCCAGTTCTGCCGCCGGGCCAGGTATGGCTGCTCCTTAGCAGGCGATCCCTGTGCTGCCTGAGGCAGGTGGCTGGCAAGTTGTGCGGTCAAGTAATGCCTTCCCTTCACTTACGCACCGCTTGCGACAGGTTGATATTTGATAAAACATAGTGTTGTGTGGGTCACACTATGGCCTGATTGCCCTGATGACAAGCCCCGATGAGGCCCCTAGATTCCTGGCAAAACCCTGGGAGCTCGCGTGAAAGCACCACCGATTGAGCGGCTGCTCAGCAGGGGGCGCCCGTTGCGCCGAGCGCAGCTGTCCGACGAGGTTGCGGGCCACCTGCGGGCGGTGATCATGTCGGGGTCGTTGCGTCCGGGCACGTTCATTCGCCTCGACGAGACCGCCGCCCAACTCGGGGTCAGCGTGACACCCGTGCGCGAGGCGCTACTGAAGCTTCGTGGCGAGGGCATGGTGCAGCTGGAGCCGCATCGCGGCCATGTGGTGCTGCCGCTGACGGCCCAGGACATCGACGACATTTTCTGGCTGCAGGCGACCATCGCCCGGAAGCTTGCCGCGGCGGCGACCGACCAGATCACCGACGCCGAGATCGACGAACTCGAACGCATCAACAACATGCTGGCGGCGGCCGTCGGCACCAGTGATCCCGAGACCGTCTCGGGGATCGAGTTTGCGTTTCACCGCGTCTTCAACCAGGCCAGCGGCCGAATCAAATTGGCCTGGTTCCTGCTCAACGCCGCGCGCTACATGCCGGTGCTGGTGTACGCCGCCGACCCGCAATGGGGCATCGCCGCCGTCGAGAACCACAGTCTGACAATCGCCGCGCTGCGCCGGCGCGACACAGCCGCCGTGATCGAGCGCACCGTCTGGCAATTCACCGACGCGGCACGGCGGCTGATCGAAATGCGGGATCGGGCGGGGATTCTGGGCTGAGCGGCGGGCTCGCTAGTTGGCGGCCAGCTGTTCGGCCCGCTGCTTGAGGTTTTCCGCGAGGTGCTCCAGCACGTTGCCGAGCATCGACTTGACCATGGGCGCGGGGATGGGCATGGACGTCTCGACGTCGACATCCACCGTCAGCAGGCTGGAGGCCCCCACCTCCACCACGCTGAACAGTTGGTCCTGCTTCTTGAACAACTCGCCCTGCTGCATGACGGTCTGAATCTGGTTGGGGCCCGGGTAATACACGGCCTGTATGTAGGTGCCCTCGAATCCCTGGTAGACGGCGTCCAGGCGGAGCTGGCTGGGGCGCCCGTCGTCGTAGCGAGCAAGCACCCAGCAGCCCTTGACCCCTTCGCTCCACTCCGGGTACCGCTCGAAGTCCGAGACGATGGCCATGATCGCGGCGGCGTCCGCATCGACATCGACGGTCTTGCTCAACACAGGCATGGGCGAAGCATAACCGGATGCGCGAAAGCGCCCGCCCGGGGCGGCATCTCGGCTCGGGGCTATTCCGCGTCCGCGACCGAGGCCGTCGACAGCAGTGCACGGATGGCGTCGGGAATCGGCACCGGCTTGCGGCTGAGCCGGTCGACGTAGACGTGCACCCAATGCCCCAGCGCGGTGATGGGCTGAGCCTGTTCTTCCTCGTCGCCCGCCGTGGTTCCGAACACGCCGAGACGGTAAGTGACGCTGGTGCGGCCCAACCGGGTCACCGCGAGGCCGACGACGAGGCCTTGCGGGAAATGCAGTTCGGAGAAGTAGCGGCAACCCGATTCGGCGACGATGCCGAGCGCGGGCGTCGCCATCGGGTCGAGCCCGGTGGTGGTGTTGATCCACGCGTTGATCGCGGTATCGAACAGCTGGTAGTAGACCGCGTTGTTGAGGTGGCCGAACATGTCGTTGTCAGCCCATCGGGTGCCCACCGGCCACCACACCGGGAAGTCACTGCTGGTGAGCCGATCTGGTGTCGGCGGGACCGACGGCGTGGACGCCATAAGAGGTATTGCAGCACGGGTGGCGTCGCGGGCGCGTCACTGGATCGAATCGGCTGGTCCGCATCGCGGCTGAAGGCGGTGCGTGCGGCGACTATCTCGGGTGTAGGGGTGCGATGGGCTCCACCGATGCGTCGGGGAGGCGGTGACTTTCTATGTAGTCCCACCGGATCTGGTAGCCGAGTCCGGGTGCCGCCGGTAGCTCGACGAATCCGTCGGGCCCCAGTGGGTCGCAGGACGCCTCGAGATAGGGCGGCGCGACGTCGTAACGAACCCCGGGTCCGAGCAGTCCGCGCTCGTAGTATTCGCAAACGTCTTCACTCGTAGCGCCCAGGACCTGGAGGTTCCCAAAGCCACTCATGTGCAGCTCGCAGCGCATACCGACCGCCTCGCACATTCCGGCCAGTTTCATCACGCCGCTGATGCCGCCGCGCAGGACGTCGATGCGGCTGATGTCGGACGCATTGCGCAGAATCCAGTCTGCCCGGGTATAGATACCGCCTTCGGCGATCTCGGGCGAGCAGATCGGGATATCGAGTTCGTTGGCCAGTTTCACGTAGGACTCCACCCGGTACTCCGGCATCGGGTGCTCATACCAGTAGAAGCCCAGCCGTTCGAGTTCGCGGCCGACCCGCAGCGCGTCCACATAGCTGTGGTAGGTGCCCCATGGGTCGAACATCAGCACCATGTCGTCACCGACCGCTGCCCGAACTTCCTGGCACACCTCAATATCCCAGTCCACGTAGGACGGTCGGGGCAGGGCTGCCTGCCGGGTCGCGGGGTTCCAGTAGTGGTACGGGTGAATCTTGTAGGCCCGGTATCCCTGTCGCCGGCATTCAGCGGCGTGGGCGGCATACTCGCCGGGCGATCCGAGATTGTTGAAACTGCTGGCGTAGGCCTTGACCCGCTCGCGGGCGCCCCCCAGCAATTTGTAGACAGGCAGCCCGGCAATTCGGCCCGCCAAATCCCACAGGGCCAAATCGATTACGCTGCAAACGTTCTCGGGCAGCTTTGCCGCCCACAGTTGCCGCCAGATCTCCGCCCGGTCGAGCGGATCCTGGCCGGCGAGCAGGGGGCTCAAGAATTGCCCGACCAGCGCCTGGTCTGCGGGGAGCAAGCCGTCCTGGTCGCCGTGGAAGTGACCGCCGAAATAGTAGCCTTCGGCCCCCTCGTCGGTGAGTACCTTGGTCACGGTTTGCACCACGCGGTAATCGGTAGTCAGTTGGCCGAACGAGATTCGATCGACGCATGTCTCAAAGGGCACGACCTCCAAGCCGGTGATCTTGATGGCGGGTCCTCTCCAAGAAGGCTGCTGGGTGAAGCGCTCACCCGCACCGGCTGTGTCCGTCAGCCGATTGTTTCGCCGACCCGGATGCTGATAATAGAGCCAAAAGTCCTGAGCCCCAGGTCAGGAAGGCTCAAATTCCGTTCCAAACGCGCTGCAGGGCATCGCCTTGCAGCGCGAACAGCCGCTGTGAGCCGGCCCAGTCGGGCAGCAGCGAATCGAATCCGTGGCAGGCGCCGGCGAACACGTGCAGCTCGGTCGAGACGCCGGCACGCAGCAACCGCAGCGCGTACTCGATGGCCTCATCGCGGAAGGGGTCGACCTCCGCGCAGGTGATCAAAGCCGGTGGCAGACCATTCAATTCGGGGCGCCGGGCCGGTACGGCATCCGGCGAACCCGCATCCGTGCCCAGGTAGTGACGCCACATCAAGGCGGCGGCCTCACTGTCGAAGGCCGGGCTGGTGCGGAACTCCGCCTTGGACGCGGTGGGGCGATCGTCGAGCACCGGCTGATGCAGCAACTGGAAGATCACCGGCGGCAGCCACTCGTCGGCCGCACCCTGCGCCAGGCAGGCGGCCAGGGCGCCACCCGCGCTGCTGCCCGCGACGGCCACCCGCGCGGCATCGACATCGAGCGCTTTCGCATTGCCGGCCACCCACCTCAGCACCGCGATCGCGTCGTCGAACGCGGCCGGATACGGAAACTCCGGGGCGAGCCGATAGTCGACCGACACCACCGTGCACCGGCCGCGGCGGGCGAGTTCCACGCACTGGGGGTGATCGGTGTCGAGATTGCCCAGCGCGAATCCGCCCGCGTGGCAGTAGATGACCACCGGCGCCGGGGCGGGGCCGCCGCGATAGATCCGCACGGGCACCGCGCCGCCCTCGGCGATCACGTTGTGTTCGCTGATCTGCACACCGGGGACGCCGGTGTGCCGGGCGACGTCGCGGCGGCGCTCATCGAACGGCTCGCGCATGAGCGCGATCGCCTCCGTCGTGAATGCGGTTCGTGTCGTCGCGATGGCCCGCAGCGCGGGATCGAGGCGCCGGGCGCCGTCCAGGTCGGTCACTGGCTTCGCCCGTCGGATGCGGTGAACGCCTCGGCGCCGACGCGTTGAGCGGAGAAGAGGTAGTCGGCCGGTTTGAAGCTGCGCGTCATCTCCCAGAAGCTGCGCGCGCTTCGCGGCCACTGGGTGACCACCCGCCCATTGGCCGCACGAAAGTAGTTGCTGCACTGGGTGGTCCATACCGTGCCGACCATCCACCGGTCGATCTTGGCGACGAAGCCCGCCAGCGCCGACGGCCGCACAGCGAGATACCTCTTGTTCTTGCGCCGCAGGTATTTCAGCGCCCGCACGATGTAGCGCGCCTGCGCCTCCAGCATGAAGATCACACTGTTGGAACCGACGTTCGTGTTGGGTCCGTAGAGCATGAAGAAATTCGGGAATCCCGGAACGGCCATCCCCAAATATGCCTGCGCCCCGTCGCTCCACACCTCCCGCAATGTCGTTCCTTTTTCGCCGCAGACGTCCAGCTGCCCCAGGTAGTCGGCCGCGGCGTACCCGGTGGCGCACACCACCACGTCGACCTCGCGTTCGGTGCCGTCCGCGGTGACCAGCGACCGCGCCTTCAGATGGTCGGCCGGGCTGTCCACCACCTCGACGTTGGGGCGGGTCAGGGCGGGCAGGAAGTCCGACGAGAACACCAGCCGCTTGCAGCCCATCGGATAATCCGGAGTCAGCTTGCGGCGCAATTCCTCGTCGGCAACGGTCTTCTCGAGCAGGCCCAGCGCGATCGCGGTGAAATCCTGGGTCTTCTCGCTGCCATGCTCAATGACCGAGATGTTGGATTCACTGCGCAACCACAACCGGGTTCGGTACAGCTTCTTGGCGAACGGCACGTGGGCGAAGATCCAGCGTTCGCGCCGGGTGTAGGGCCGGTCCGGCTTGGGCAGGATCCAGGTCGGCGACCGTTGCACCGAGTACACCGTGTCGGCGACCTTCGCGAGTTCGGGTATCAGCTGCGACGCGGTCGACCCGGTGCCCAGCACCGCTACCCGCGCACCCTGCAGGGAAACGGAGTGATCCCAGCGGGCCGAATGCATCACCGTTCCGGTGAACGGCTCCCGCTCGACGAGATCGGGCAGCAGCGGTCGGGTGAACAGGCCGACCGCGGACACCACGATGTTGAATTGGTGCCGCGCGCCGTCAGCAGAGGTCAGGCACCAGAGTTGGGTCTGTTCATCCCAACGCGCCGAACGGATTTCGGTGTTCAGTTTCAGGTGCGGCCGGAGCCCGTACTTGTCGGCGCAACGCTCGAAATAGGCCAGGATCTCGCGTTGGCCGGACCACAGTCGCGACCAGTTCGGATTCAGGTCGAAGGAGAAAGAGTACAGATGCGACTTGACGTCGCAGGCCAGGCCCGGATAGGTGTTGATCCGCCACGTTCCGCCCACGTCGTCTTCGCGGTCGAAGATGGCGAAGTCGTGAAAACCCGCACGCGACAACAGTATTCCCAGGGCGAGGCCGCCCGGCCCGGCGCCGATGATCCCGACCGACAGATTCGTGCTCATCGGATCTGCAGGCACTGTCCGCCGTCGACGACGAGCTCCGAACCGGTGATGAAGGACGCCTCCTCGGAGACCAGAAACGCGACGGCATCGGCGATCTCGGTGGGTTGGCCGATGCGGCCGAACATGGCCGTGTCTGCCAATCGGGTCTGGGTGGCCTCGTCAAGCATCGAGGTGGCAATGGGTCCCGGGAACACCGCATTGACCCGGATGCCGGACGGGCCCAGCTCGGCGGCCGCAGCCTGGGTCAGGCCACGCAACGCCCACTTCGCCGACCCGTAGGCGCAGTGCTGCGGAAAGGGACGCATCGCCCCGGTGCTGCAGATGTTCACCACGGCCGCATGTTGCGCCGCACGCAGTTGATCGAGCGTGGCGCGCAAACCCAGGAACGCGCCCAGACAGTTGACCCGCCAGGAGTTTTCGAAATCCTCGGGCGTCTCGTCGGCCAACGATGCCCGATGTAGCGCACCGGCATTGTTGACCAGGGTGCTCAGCGACCCGAATCGGTCGACCACCTTGTCGACGGCCGCGGCCCATTGCTCGGCGGACGTGACGTCGAGTTCGATCGCGATCATCTCGCCGTCGCCCAATTCGCGCACCGCGGTGACGATCTCGTCGGCGCGCAGGTCGCAGGCACCCACCGAATAGCCCCGAGCGCGAAGCCTTTTCGCGATGGCCCAGCCCTGACCGCCGGCGGCCCCGGTGACCAGTGCGACACGTTGAGTCATGAGGACGCCACCTCCGGGCGATCGGATAGACCATGGCTGGTGATGAATTGGCAGCGACGCCGTCGGAATCGCCACTGCCCGCCGTCGCGGACCAGTTCGTCGTCGTACAGCGCCGGCCGCAGCTGGTGGTCACCGGTCCGGACGAACAGTACCTGCGACCGTGCCGTCGCGGTGTCGTCGTGGACGTCGATCCGCGAGACTCCGGTCAGGTGCAGCCCGTATGGCGCGTCGGCAAACATCTTGCGGAGACCGCCGTGCCTGGCGAAAGACCGCCCGTAGACGTTGACTTCCGCATCGGGGGTGAAAAGTT
Organism: Mycobacterium numidiamassiliense; assembly: GCF_900157365.1. Taxonomy (GTDB): domain Bacteria; phylum Actinomycetota; class Actinomycetes; order Mycobacteriales; family Mycobacteriaceae; genus Mycobacterium; species Mycobacterium numidiamassiliense. Next base: position 1,486,749 of record NZ_FUEZ01000003.1, read on the forward strand.
GGACGCACGCTTCGATCTCTCCGGCGTCGAGGGCCAGCGCATAGCCGGCGATCAGCTCGCGGATGGCCGCGTGGTCGTCGGTCATCCTCCGGTGGCCTCACGCAGATGCTCGGCGGCTCCGCGCCGCAACGCCGCCGATTCGGCCGCCAGGGTGATCATCTGAAAACCCAGCTGCGCCATGGCATGTCCGGTCTTGCCGTCGCTGGCGTGAATTCCGGTGACCAGCCCGGCGGCGGTAGCCTCGCGATGAATGCGCGTGATCGCGGTCAGCACGTCCGTGTTGCGGGTGGACCCAACGGCGTCTAAACCCATCGAGATGGCCAGATCGGCGGGGCCGACATAGATTCCGGCCAGGCCGTCGACCGCGCAGATTTCGCTGAGATCAGTCAGCGCCGCGGCGGTTTCGATCATCGCGAACACGCTGACCCTGGACTCGAGCGCGGTGCGGTCGACTCCCAGGCTGGCGCGCAGTGGGCCGAAGCTGCGGACGCCGCCCGGCGGATAGCGGGTGGCGGCCACCGCCGCCGCGGCCTGGTCGGCCGACTCGATCATCGCGATGAAGACGGCGTCGGCCCCGGCGTCGAGTACCCGCCCGATCGGCGCCGCGTCGGCGTTGGGTAGCCGCACCGCGGTGGCGATGGGTAGGTGTTCGAGGCGGCGCAGGATGCCGGCGATGTCGGCGTCGTCGAGATAACCATGCTGGGCGTCGAAGCCGACGTAATCGTAACCGGCCCTGGCAAATTCCTCGGGTCCGATCAGCGTGGGACCGGTGATCCAGCCGCCCCAGATCGGGGTGGCCTTGTGTAGCGCCCGCTGTAGGTTGCTTTCCGTTGTCGACACACTCAGCCCGCTATCGCGATCTTGACGCGTTCGGGATCCGGCCGGCTGGCCAGGTCGAACGCGGCCTGCACCTCGTCGACGCCGAAGGTGTGGGTGAGGTAGGTGCCGAGCAGCTCGGGATGCTCGCCGGCGAACTTGTCGGCGGCTTCCAGCACACGACGACGGTCCAGTGTCACACCGGATTTCAGCGTCAGGTTGTTACGCAGCATCAGACGCATGCTAATCGGGTAGGCCTCGTCGTCGGCGACGCCGAAGTAGAAGACGGTGCCTCCCGGGGCGGCGGCTTCGACGGCGTGCCCCAACGTCGCGACCTGATGACCGACGGCTTCGATGACGATGTCGGCGCGGTCGGCGGCCGCCAGTTGGCTGACCCAGCGGTCGCTGGTGGCGCGGACCGCGTCATCGACACCGAATGCGGTTGTGAGACTTGACCGGTCGACAGGGTCGACGCCGGTGACAAGGCGTGCGCCCGCCGCCTTGGCGACGTAGGAGAACAGCAGCCCGATCGAGCCCTGCCCGATGATCGCGACGTGCCGGCCGGCCAGGTCGGGCAATTGCTCGCAGGCGTACAGGACGCACGCCAGCGGTTGCAGACCGACCGCCTGCGCCGGGGTCAGCCCCGGATCGTAAGGCGCCAGCCCGTTGCCGTCGCTGATCACCCGCTCCATCAGGCCGTCGAATCCGGAGGCCCACCCGACCACACGATCCCCGGGCCGATGTTCGGAATGCCGGCTGGCGATCACCTCACCGGCGATTTCGTGGATCGGGAAGCCGTCTTTCTCGGCGGCGCTGCGGCCGTCGTCGCCGGGCAACCGCCCGCGGGAGCCACGGAAGGCCGGCATGTCGCTGCCGCACACCCCGGCCGCCAGGAAGCGCAGCAGCACCTGGCCATCGGACAGGTCGTCGGGTGTTTTCTCGGCGATCGTCGTCCGCTCGAACTCATACGGCGCGACGATGCGGTAGGACCACACGTCAGACCTCCACCGGAATGTTGTTCCATCCCCATTGGAAACTGGACGGCAGCCGCTTGGCGGCATCGCTGTGGATTGCGTAGTCCGGCACCCGGCGCAGCCATTCGGTAAGCAGCACATCGATTTCCAGCCGGGCCAGGTGGTAGCCGATGCAGAAGTGCTGGCCGCGGCCGAACGCCAGCGACCGCTTGATGGGCCGGTCGAAGATGAATTCGTCGGGCTGCGGATATTCGCGTTCGTCGCGGTTGGCCGACGCCAGCAGGGTGATGATGCGCTGGCCGGGCTCAATTGTCTTGTCGTGGATGGTGTATGGCTTGCGCACCGTCCGGGCGAACCATTGCGCGGGCGCGCAGTAGCGGATCATCTCCTCACGCGCGAGCGGCACGTTGGTGGCCGGGTCGGCGCGCACCGCCGCCAGCTGGTCGGGTCGCTTGCTGAGCTCCCACAGGCCGTGGGCGACGATCTTGGGCACCGTCTCGGTGCCGCCGATGAAGATGCAGAGCATCTGGGTCGCGGCCTCGGTGTCGGTCAGCGCGGTGCCGTCGGGCAACCGGTAGCCCAGCAGCCCGTCGACGACGGGCAGTGCGTCCCCGGACGCATCGGCGCGGCGGCGCTCGACGACCGGTGTCAGAAATCCGAGATAGTTGGGCCGGGCCGCGGCGACCTCGACGCCCACGCCCGGCTCGGCCAGGCTGCCGGCGTTGACGGCGGCCAGCACCTGCGGCGCGAGATCGTCTGGGAGACCCAACAATCCGCAGACCATCGAGGCCGCGACGATACCGCCGTACTCCTGGGTGAGGTCGAACGAACCCCGCGGCAGCAGCAGGTCGAGCCGCTCGTTGGCCAGGGTACGGATCCTGTCCGCGAGCCCGGCGACCGACCGCGGCCGCAGCGGCGCCGAATGCGACCGGCGGATCTCGCCGTACAGGTCGGCGTCGAACACCGCGTGAAATGGCAAGGGGTGCAACGGCGGATCCTCGACAGGTCCGGTGTTGTGCTTGGCCAGCACCGTGGTCGGGGGCAGCGTGCCTTCGGACGCTACGAAGGTGCCGTCGTTGACTTCGAGCACCTGCCAGATGTCCTCGAAGCGCGACAACGCGAAGGTGTCCCACTGCGGCATGTAGTACAGGGGATACTCGTCGCGCAGAGTGCGGTAGTACGGCAACGGATCTGCCATCACCTGCGCGTCGAACGGATCGTAGGCGAAATCCACGGTTTCGGTCATATCACTGCAGCGGCGAGGGTGGAAGGGCCTGCAGAATCGAGTCCTCCCAGCCGTCACGCAGCGCCGGCGCCACACTCATCCAGGTCACGATCTCGGCGGGTGGACTGTCCTTCCACGACGGGTAGTGGTTGGCGAAGCATTCCCAACCACCGTCGAGCGCCCAGTAGTGGATGACCTCGTTGAACCGGAAGGTGGTGGTGAACGAGCCCAGCCAGCGTTTGCCGGTGCGCTCCGACCACGGCACATACAGCCGCTCCAGTTCGCGGATGTAGTCGTCTTGACGGCCCGGCTTGGTCTGCATGATCTCTTGAATCACCAGTGGCGCAGTGAAATTCGCTTCACGCAGTTGCGCCAGGGTTTTGTTGCTGGGCCCGGGGTACATGATGCGGCCCTCCCCCGAGGCGCCGATGTCGGCCAGGAAGGCCTGCCATTTTCCCGCCGCCGCCTCGTGGCTGCCACCGCGGGTCTGGGCGGCACCGATCCTGGCGTAGTCGGCGAACCCGTCGATCTCCCAGATGATCGTCACCTGCGGCCAGTGACCGTTGTAGGCGGTGGCTTCCCAGATCGCCAACAACCGGGCGCCCAGCTCATCCATCATCGGCTGATAGGTGTCGGCGAAGACCTCGGTGAAGCGTTCGCTTCGGCCCGAGCCCAACGAGATCGTCTCGTGCAAGTACAGCAGTGTGTGGCGGTAATACTTCTTCATCGCGCTAGGTGAGGCGGATCAACTCGGAGTCGCGCTGCGCCCGGGTCGCATCGCACAGCAGCGTTTCGGTGAAACCGACCGGGCCGCATGAAATTCCGGCTGCGGCGAGGGCGGCGCCTTTGAATCTGCGCGCCGCCGAGCTGAGCAGGTGCTGCGCCGTGGCCAACCCGCGATCAACACCCAGCGGCCATCCCCGTTGAGGCTGGCCCCATAACGCGACCTCGGTGAACTGGTTGTTCAGGGACTCGAGCACCTTGTCACGCAGCCGGGCGTCGACGGCGAATGCCTCGGCGCTGACGGCCAGCGTCTGGCTCGTCGAGCCCATCGCGGCCGCGGCGAATTCCGATTCGGTGTCCACCACGTCGACGCCGAGGATGCGCAGCGATCGGTTGTCGCAACTGTGCGGCAGCAGCACCGTCACCTCCCAGCCGGCCATCACCCGGTCGTACAGCCAGCCCCCGGCCGACTGGACGACGTCGACGGCGTTGGCCGCGACCACGTCCAGCCGATAGCGCAGGCACTCACCCTCTGAGCGCGCGGCGCGAACCCGGCCGCCCTCGCTGATGTCGATTGTTGGAGTGACCATCACATCCGTTCCTCACCGCCACACCTTCAGGTGTGCGTTGGCGTCTGGCGCGTTGTAAGTCGGCGCTTGTGTTCTGGGCTGCGCCGCATCACCCGGCGCTGCTCCGGTGACGCGACTCACCGGACAGCGTGACACTTTTGCCGAAACTTGTAAAGCTCCGATGAGCGCTCAGGAACCGCGGCGGGCCTTGAGTTCGGCGCGGATTTCGTCGCTGTGCGCTCCGAGTTCGGGTGCCGCGGAACGCGGCGACCACGGGGTGCCGTGGAAATCCGCGGGTGTGGCCACCATCGAGACGCCGCCTGACCCGTCCGGCACATCGACGATTCCGCCCGCGGCATGGAACTGCTCGTCGGCGACGACGTCCTCGAGGCTGTTGACGGGCGACCAGAAGAAATCGGGTTCAACGGCGAACACCTCAGCCCATTCGCCCAGCGAACGGGTGGCAAAGATGGCGTCCAGCTCGGCGATCAGCTCGGCGCTGTTGACGAAGCGGGCCCGGGCGTCGCTGAACCGGGGGTCGTCCAGCCATTCCGGGCGGCCGACCGCGCGGCACAGCGGGGGCCAGTGCCGATCCCCTTCGAGCCCGACGATCCAGAATCGCCGCCCATCCGCGGTCGCGTAGTTGTTCATCGCCGGGTTGCCCATCGTCTCGCGCTGGCCGACCGCGATCGGCTGGCCGGTCATCAGGTAGGTGTTCAGATCGAAGCTGACGGTGTAAGCACCCTGCCGGTAGAGCGACGTGGAGACCAGCTGGCCGGTGCCGGTGCGCTGGCGGGCCACCAGTGCCGCGCAGATCGCGGCGGCCAGGGTCATCCCCGCCGAGTGGTCGCCCATCCCGCCGCGCTGAAACGGCGGGGTGTCGCCGGGGCGGGTGAGCAGATGCGCCACACCGGCGCGCGACCAGAAGGCCGCCACGTCGTAGGCGGCGCGATCGGCGTCGGGGCCGTCCTGGCCGTAGCCGGTGATCAGCCCGTAGACGAGGCGCGGGTTGCGCGCGGACACCGATTCGAAGTCGAAGCCGAGGCGCGCCAAGGCACCGGGACGCAGGTTGGTCACGAAAACGTCTGCATCAGAAAGCAATTCGAATGCGACGTCGCGGTCTGCGTCGGCCGTGAGGTCCAAGACGATGCTGCGCTTGTTGCGATTGTCCATTTCGAACGGCGGGTTGATGCCCAGATCGCAGCCGAGCATCGCGCCGAACATCCGGCCCGGGTCACCGGCCGGCGGCTCGATCTTGACGATGTCGGCGCCCCAGTCCGCCAGGATGCCCGCGGCTGCCGGGCCGGCCACCCAAACTCCGAGCTCGACGACTTTGATGCCCTCTACCGGTCCGGCCATGGCTAAGTTCCTACACCCCGCATTTCGCCGCGGCGTTCGGGGGCATACAAAGGTGTGGTGAGTCTGGTGGCAGGACGTGGTCCACTCAGCAGCGACCCGGCCGGCCGGTTCGCTCCCCCGATACCCGGCGGCGTTGTCTACATCGAGCCGCATCCGCGACGCGTCCAGGCCAAGCTGGACGGCCATGTGGTGATCGACACCGAGCAGGTGCTGATGGTGCACCGGCAGGGCCATCCGCTGAGCTACCTCTTCCGGGCCGACGAGGTGGGCGAGCTGCCGAGCCAGCCCGAGCCGGAAGCACCCGGCTTCGTCTATGTCCCGTGGGACGCCGTCGACAACTGGCTGGAGGAAGGCCGCGAGCTCGTCCACTATCCGCCGAACCCGTATCACCGGGTCGACTGCCGCCCGACCAGACGGCGCCTGCGGGTCAGTGTCGCGGGGACCACGCTGGTCGACACCGACGACACGATGATCGTCTTCGAGACCGCGCTGGCGCCCCGGCTCTATGTCGACCCGTCACTGGTGCGCACCGATCTGCTGCATCGCTCGCCGACGTCGAGCTACTGCAACTACAAAGGCTTTGCGACGTACTGGTCAATGGGTGAGATCGACGACATCGCCTGGAGCTACCCGGAGCCGCCGCCGGAAAGCCTTCCCATCAAAGGATTCCTGAGTTTCGATGCCACTCGGGCCGACGTGATCGCGGAGCTGCCAAACCCGTAGCGCCGCGAAGTCAGCCGTCGCTCGGTCTCGACGGAGGGTAGCCGACGGATTGCGCAAACAGGACCCGCTGTTGTGCGTTCAACCCTAGGTGCTTGGCGAGCCCAGTCCTGTCGCAGTTGTGAAACCACGCCGCCAGGCCACGCGCGGCTGCGAAAAGGTAGACGTTGCCGGCGATCAGGCCGGTGTCGACATAGTAGTAAGACTTCTGCACGTCCGGATCGTGAAGCCCAGGTTCATCGAATCCGGCGGTATCGGTCAAGCGGCGAACGTCCACCGCGTAGATCAACACGACCGGAGCGACCGTGACATCAGGCTGACCCGGCGTCAACGCCAGGGCGCGCACATCGCTGTCGGTGATCGGCGCCAAGCGGTGGCCAAGCCCGTCATAGCTATAGGTTCCATCAGCGAGCGCGACATAAAGATCGATCTCTTGAGAGTTGCTCGCCGAAGCGGCGGTGCGTCCCGGTAAACCAAACGGACCCGTCTCCCGATTTACGCCGTAGGCCGACCACAGCAGATCGGAGAGATCCCGCATCGACAACGGCATCGGGCTGGTTTCCTTGGTGGTCTTCCTTCGCGTGAATGCCGCAAAGATGGGATCGTTGGGGTCGCGGGTGAGCGCGGGTAACTGCAGCCAGCCCTCATCATGAACCGCCTGGCTAGGTATGACGCCTTTTGCTGGACTCATCGTTTATCCCAAATTTGTTGCCGCAACTGGTTTTCGGTGAAACATTGGGCTCATCCAGGAACATATAGGCCGACGTTGACGCCGATCTAGAGCCATTGGGCCCTCGATCGAAGACTTTGAAACCCAGCCGGCCTAGCTCGCCAGCCCGACGATCACAAACATGAACAGCACCGCACCGATGGTGCACGCCAAGGTCGCGAGGGTGCGACGCCCGGTGTGCGCCCGCGGCAGGACATCCGCGCTCGCCAAGTACATCAGGAAGCCTGCGAAAAATCCGAGGTACACATCGAGGAGACGATGCGGAATCGTCACCGCCAGGGTCAGAGCCGCCCCGGCGACCGGCGCGACAGCGTCTGCGGCCAGCAGTGTCAGCGCCCTGCGACGGTCATTCCCGTAGAGCGACGTGATGGTGTACGTGTTGAAGCCGTCCGCGAAGTCGTGGCCGATCACCGCGACCGCGACCACTGCCCCCACGCCGGTCCCTGCCTGAAATGCGGCACCGATCGCGAATCCGTCCATGACGCTGTGGGCCACCAACCCCGATGCCGCCAATAGCCCAACGGCGGGTGTTTGGACGACATCCGCGTCATCCGACGTCTGACCGCGATGAATGCCGACGGTGTGTTCGATGATGTGCAGCACCAGAAAGCCGGCAACGAACGCCACCAGCGGAGCTGGTATACCCGACAGTACCCAGGATCCCGCGCTCAGCGCTTCTGGCAACAGGTCGAAGCCCACCGCACCGAGCATCAACCCGGCGGCCAAGCCGAGCACGAGATTGCGGTAGGAACCGATACGCAGCGCCGCATAACCGCCGAGCAACGTGGTGATGAACGAACCAAGGGCCACGAACACGGCCACTGCGCGGCCCACCCTTCTGCCATCCATTCACTCGGAGCAGCACGGCCGGTTGCGGCTCGCAACGCTCCCTGGAAAAGGTAGCGCTTGGGCTACCGGCCCAAGCGAGGACGGCCCAGCTTCAGTTCGTGCTGAGCGATCATGTTGCGGAACACCTCCATGGTGCCACCGTAGATCCCGGTCGGAAGTGCATGCCGGAAAAGGAATTCCGGTGAGCTCTTGGTGTCGGCCGGCACTGCCGATGCGGCCCCCTGTAGGTCCATCAACTCCACGGAGACCTCGCGCATCGTCTGCGCCAATGCGACGCGCCCGTAAATCCCGGGCGTCGACAGCGCCGCCTCCATCCGGGCGATGCTGCGACCCAGGCGGTATTTCACCGCATTGTCGTCGCACTGCGCCACCAGCGCGGCGATAGTGTCGACCACCTCGGACATCAGCCGGCCGTGCTCGGACATCACGGAAATATCCTGCAGCCCATGGTCTTCCGGGTCGGTGATGCCGTGTTCGGCATCCAGCGCCGAGCGCATCACCGCCCAGCCGCCGTTGACCTCACCGATCCGGTAGAGGTCGTCGACGCGTACGTCGCTGTAGTACACGATGTTGGTGCGGTCGCCGTCCAGCGTCCGGATGCCCTGAATCTCCACGCCGGGCGAATCGAGCGGAACCAGGAACATGGTCAGGTTCTTGTGTTTCGGTGCTTGCGGGTCGGTGTTGGTGAGCAGGAACACGTATCTGGCGTTGTGCGCATTGGAGGTGAACATCTTGGAGCCGTTGATAACCCACCCGTCGCCATCCCGCACGGCCCGGGTCTTGCAGGTGGCGACGTCGGAGCCGCCCTCGGGCTCGGTGTACCCCAGGCACAGCCGGATCTCGCCGGACAGCACTCCCGGCAGCACGGCCTCGGCGAGTTCCGAAGCGCCGAACTGTTGCACCAACCGCGCGACGACCGCCGTGGTGCCCCAGTGGTACCACGGCGTGTGGGCGCGGCCGATCTCCAGATGGAAGATCCGTCGGCGCACCGGGCTGAACCCGCCCTCGGAATCCGGCTGGTAATCGGATTTCAGATACCCCGCTTCGCCCAGCGCCAAATGCACTTGCTCATCGAAGTTTTCGCCGAACTCGCGATCGCGCGCCCGTACCTCGTCAGTGACGTGCTTGTCGACGAACGCTCGGGTCTCGTCGAGGAATTCCTGATCCTCGGGCGAGAGGGCTACGTGGGAGAAGTCCATCGTCGTTCTTCGATCCGACTAGGCCGCATCGACGACGAGGGTGCGGAAACGCTCGAGGGTGTCGAGCGCATGCGCCATGCTGTCGCCGGGCAGGTGAACACTGACCCAGGTCACCCCGAGTTTCGCCAGCTTGTCCAGACCGTGCAGGTACGCGTCGGCGTTGAAGTCGTCGTCGGTGATGCTGCCGCCCTCGAAGTTGGCGAAGGTGATGTCGATGGCCGACCAATCTCGGCCCGCCGCATCGCATCTGCGCCGCAGATCATCGATGGCAGCCGAGAGCTCCTCAACCGAGGTGATCGAGGCGGTGCCGGCCGTTTGGGCCAGTTGCGGCGGGGCCGGAAACGGACACCAGCCATCGCCGTACTGCGCGACCCGCTGCCTGGCCGTCGTGGTGTTGCCGCCGATCCAGATCGGCGGATGTGGGGTGCTGACCGGACGGGGGTGGGCGGTGATCCCCCGTGCACTGAAATGCTTTCCCTCGAAGGAGATATCGTCGCCGGTCCAGATTGCCCGGATCACTTGCAGGGATTCCTCGAACAACTCGGCACGCTCGTCGTAGCTCACCCCCAGCGCGGCGAACTCCCGCTTGAGGTAGCCCACTCCCACCGCAAGCGTGAATCGGCCACCCGACAGCAGGTCCAGCGTGGCACCAGACTTGGCCACCACGAACGGGTTTCGATACGGCAGCACGACAATGTTGGGAATCAGCCGCAGCGTCGTCGTGGTGGCCGCCGCGAAACCCAAAGCGACAAAAGGATCTACGGAATCGTGACCCCCGGCTTCGAGCCAGCGCTGCGACGGCGCCGGGTGGTCGGTGAAGCCGAACCCGTGGATCCCCGCCGCCTCGGCGGCCGCGGCCACCGTCCCGATGCCCGCCCCGCTGACCAACTCCGGGTTGTAGGGATGGGTGTGCATCGGGTGAGTGATGGTGAACTGCATGGCCGTTAGAACCGCGCGCGAGAGTCGATTGACGTGTCGGTGGTGCGCAACGGACGGATCAGCGCCTCCTGGGCGAAGGAGGCCAACAGCTCACCCTCCTCCGAGTGCACGGCACCGCGGACATACGACATTCCCGCGCCGACCTGAGTGCTTTCGTGGGTGTAGAGCAGCCAGCCGTCCCAGCGCACCGGCTCGTGGAACGCGATCGAGATGCTCATCGGCGCGGTGGACACGGTCAGGTGGGCCTGGGCGGTGCCGATGCCCTCGTGCGCGCGCATGGTCGTCGAGATGCCCAGATGCCCGGTGAAGTAAGCCAGCAGCGCCTTGGCCAGGTCGTCGCGCGCCGGGATCGGGTCGTAGTGCAGCCAGGCGTACAGCTCCGGCGGCCCGACCTCGTCGGGGCTGTTGACGTCGACGACGTCGACCAGGCGCAGTTCGCGCCCGACCATCGGCATCGGCGAGTGGTTGGCGTCGGCGGGCGGGGCAACGTCGGGCTTGGGCAGGTGATGGCGGATGACGTCGGCGGTCGGGACGTCGGCCAGCACCGTGATGCTCAGGCAGCGCCGGCCGTTCTGGTGTACAGCCACGACGGCGGTGGCGGTGGACCTGCCCTCGGCCACCACGTCGAGGACGAGTTCGATGGGCGGGCCGACGGTGATGGCACGGGAGAACACCGCGTGCGCCGACCGTATCGACTTGTCCGGGAATCGTTTGGCGACCGCGACGATCGCCTGGGCCAGCACCTGGGTGCCTTCGACGACCTGCCGTTCATCGCCGACGGCGATGCCGGTGTCGCCGGTGAACTTGTCCTGGCCGTCGGCCCGCACCTCGAAGAGGTCCAGCAGGCCTTGCACCGTCCACTCAGTCTGCTCTGATTCCGTGGTCAAAATCCGCTCCACCTCTCGTTATCTGCTGATGGCCGAGTCGCGAGCGCAGCTCACCGCACAGCGTGACACTTTGAGTAAGATTTGTAAAGCTTGGCTAACTAGACTCCGCCCCGCCGGCGGATCAAGCCAACGAAACGCACAGAGAGGCAACGCAATTGGGCATCGTCACCAGCACCTCAGAGACCGCATTCACCCAGTCCGCCGAAACGGTGTACGACTTCGTCACCAACCCGGACAACTGGACGAAGACCTACCCGGGCAGCGCGCACATCGGCAATCTGCCGGAGCTCCCGCTCAAGGTCGGCGACACCTGGCAGGAGGCGGGCCCGGACGGCGACCGCATCTTCAGCTGGCAGCTGGCCACCGCCGTGCGGCCCTCGCTATTCGTGTTCACCTCCCTGGGACGCCTGGGCCACGACCGCGACGACCCGCACGGCTTAACGAGCGGCCTGGACGGCCGCATCACGGTGACGTACCGGTTCAGCAGGCCGGGCCAGGACGTCACGCTGTTCGCCCGGACCATGACGATCGAGGCGCACCAGGACACCCCGCTGCCCGATCGGCTCTTTCAGCAGGCCAACCCGGCCAGGATCGACGAATATCACGCTGCCGTCGCGCGCGAGCTCGGCCGCACCGCAGATTGACACCAGTACCCGCATTGCGTGACACTTCTGCGGTGTTTTGTAAAGCGGAATATTGGCCGGAAGGCGTGACCGGATGATCCCCGAGCCGCTGGCCAATGGCTTCTGCTTCGGCGAAGGCCCGCGCTGGTTCGAGGGACTGCTGTGGTTCTCCGACATGCTGGGCGAAGCCGTACACACCTCGACCCTCGGTGGTGCGCTGACGACGTTGCCGCTGCCCGGGCGCGCACCGTCGGGCCTGGGCTTTCGTCCGGACGGGTCCCTGCTCATCGCCTCCACCGAAGACCGGCAGGTGCTGCGCTACGACGGCGAGACCGTGGTGTCCATCGCCGATCTCGCCGACCTGGCACCGGCCGACCTCGGCGACATGGTCATCGACGACCGCGGCCGCGCCTACATCGGGTCGCAGGCCCGGGAAGGCGGCGTGATCATTCGCCTCGACCCCGACGACAGGACTGCCAAGGCCACCATTGTGGCCTCTGACCTCGACTTCCCCAACGGCATGGTCATCACACCGGACGGCGCGACGCTGATCGTCGCCGAGTCGCTCGGGCGGCGCCTCACCGCGTTCGCCATCGGCGACGACGGCGCGCTGAGTGACCGGCGCGTCTTCGCCGACGGTCTGGACGGACCGCCGGACGGCATCGCGCTCGACGCCGACGGCGGGGTGTGGACGTCGATGACGCTGGCTCACCAGTTCGAGCGGATCACCGAGGGTGGCACCGTCACGGATCGCATCGACATGGGTGAGCGCGTGGCCATCGCGTGCACGCTCGGCGGTCCCGAACGCCGTACCCTGTTCCTGCTGTCCAGCACCGACGCCTACCCGCAGCGCCTCGTCGGGACGCGGCTGTCCCGGCTCGACGCGGTGACGGTGACCACCCCGGGCGCCGGGCTGCCCTGACGCCTTCGACACACCTTCGACGGAGAAGTGGACGAGTGACCGACTCCTATTACGAGCTCATCGGCGCCGACGACCTGGGCGAGAAGTTCCGGGCCACCGATCTGGCGCGCGGCACCTGGTCGGCGTCGATTCAGCACGGCGGCCCGGTGTCGGGGCTGCTGGCCCGGGCGCTGGAGCGCCGCGAACAACGCGACGACACCCGGCTGTCCCGGGTCGTCATCGACTTGTTGGGCGGGGTGCCGTCCGAAGGGGACCTGTGGGTTCGGGCGGAGGTGCAGCGCGGGGGCAAACAGATCGAGCTGGTCAGCGCCGAGATGCTGGCCCCCGGCCCCGACGGTCAGCCCCGCCCGGTCGCACGGGCCAGCGGCTGGCGGCTGCAGCAGCAAGACACCCAGGCGGTGGCGCACGCCGCCGCGGAGCTTCCCCGGCCGCGCAGCGAGGCGCGCAACCGCAACCTCAAGGCCCGGGATTGGGACCGCAACTACGTGCACAGCCTCGACTGGCTCTGGTTGACCGAACCACTCACCCCGGGCCCGGGCGAGTCGTGGATCAAGCCGACCGTCGACTTGGTCAGCGGCGAGACGCTCACCCCGCTGGAGCGGCTGTTCGCGGTGGCCGACTGCGCCAACGGCATCGGGAGCAAGCTCGACATCACCAAGTGGACGTTCCTGAATACCGACCTGGCCGTGCACGTGTTCCGGATTCCCGACGGCGACTGGGTCGGCATTCGCGCCGAGACCAGCTACGGACCGGACGGCATCGGGACGACCATCGGGACGCTGTTCGACGAGCAGGGCGCGGTGGGCGCCATCCAGCAGTCCGTCCTGGTGCGCCAGCGCCCCAAGCGGTCCTGACGTGGAAGCAGAAGAACATGGCGACTTCGGCAATAGTTCGTAAAGTCTCAGATATGAACCAGCCGGCCCAGGCGATATCCAAGGCCGAGACCGACACCTCGACGCCGCAGCGGATCCTCGCGGCCACCGCCGAGGTACTCGGCCGCAACGGCAAGACCAAACTCAGCCTGTCCGACGTCGCCACCCAGGCCGGGGTGTCGCGGCCCACGCTGTACCGCTGGTTCGCCTCCAAAGAGGAGTTGCTGTCGGCGTTTTCCAGCTACGAGCGGCAGGTCTTCGAAAGCGGCTTGGTCAAGGCCACCGCCGGGCTGAAGGGCACCGACAAGCTCGACGCGGTGTTGCGGTTCATCGTCGACTACCAGCATTCGTTCTCGGGTGTCCGCGTGGTCGACGTCGAACCCGAGCACACCATCGCCCAGTTCGGCAATGTGATCCCGGAGATGCGCGCTGGCCTGCAACGGCACCTGCCCGGCCCCAACGCCGCGGTGAAAGCGGCGACGGTGATCCGAATTGCCATCTCGCACTACATCGTTCGAAGCGACGACGCCGACGACTTCCTCGCCCAGCTGCGGCACGCGGTGGGCATCAAGCCAAGTGCCGACTAGTCGAACAACACCGCAGCGTTGAGGTAGCCGGTCGGGTCCAGCGCCGCCTTGACCGCGCGCATCGCCGCGATGTCGGCCGGCTCCCGTGACATGTCGAGATAGGGCCGCTTGCGGGTGCCGACGCCGTGTTCGGAGCTGACGTTGCCGCCACATGCCGCGATGAGGTCCATCATCGGCCCATAGAGCGCCTTCTCCTGTTCGAGCGGGACACGCAGCACGTTGAGGTGCAGGTTGCCCTCGCCGATGTGGCCGAAGAGCAACGGCAGCGCGTCGTCGACCTGGCCTTCGATCAGCGCAACCGCGTCGCGGGCGAACCCGCTGATCGACGACAGCGGCAGGGACACGTCGAATTTCAGCGGCGGCCCGTACACGCCGAGCACCTCGGCCAACGATTCGCGCACCCGCCACAACCGTTGCTGCGCAGCGGTATCCACGCCGACCGCGGGCTCACCGGCGAGCGCCACGCCGTCGAGCAGGTCAGCGAGGCGTTCGGTCTGATCGTGGTCGGCGGCCAACTCCACCAGCAGCAGCCAGTCGCCGTCGACCGGGGCGCTGACCCCCAAGTGCTCGCCGCTCAGCGCGGCGGCCCGGCCGTCGATCAGCTCCAGCGCCGCGATGCCGTCCACGTCCCGGAACGTGCGCCCCGCCTCGACGAGCGCGTCGAGATCGGCGAATCCGCACACCGCTGTCACCCGATGCGACGGGCTGGGGTGTAGCCGCAGATCCAGCGCGGTGATGACGCCGAGGGTGCCTTCGGCGCCGACGAACAGGGCGGGCAGGTCGTAGCCGGTGTTGTCGCTGCGCACCAGGCTGTGCCGGCGCAGCAGCGATCCGTCGGGCAGCGCGACCTGCAAACCGATCACCTGCTCACCCATGTTGCCGTAGCGAACGGTGCGCAGGCCCCCGGCGTTGGTCGACGCCATACCGCCGACGGTCGCCGTGTCCCGGGCGGCCAGGTCGACACCGAATATCAGGCCCGCGGCACTGGCGGCCTGCTGCACCCCAGCCAGCGTGGCTCCAGCACCCACCTCGACCCGGCGCTCGACGGTGTCGACATCGCCGAGGACGCCGAGCCGCTCGGTGGACAGCAGGACGTCGTCATGCTCGGGAACGGTGCCGGCCACCAGCGAGGTGCGACCGCCCTGGACCGTCACGTGCGCCCCGGCGTCGCGGCAGATCCGCAGCACCTCGGCGACCTGTTCGGCCGAACCGGGACGCACCAGCGCGCTGGCCTTGCCGCGATAGCGGCCGGTGTGGTCGACGCTGCGCCCGTCCAGCACGTCGGAATCGGTGATGACGTGGCTCGATCCGACCACGTCTTGCAGGCTGCGCAACATGCTCGCGGTTATAGCACCTCACGCCTTGTCAACGTGCCCCAGCGGCCGCACCGGCCTGGCCGTACATCGCCTCGGCGGGAATCGAGGCGACGCCCAGTTCGGCCGCGACTGCGTCGATTGCGTGCTGCGCGACGCTGACGTCCATCGTCCGGCCGGGAATGAAATACGGCCCGACGTAGTGCTCGTAATACCGTTGCGCCTCCTCACGCGTGAGTCGGTCGAGGAACCAGGCGACGTAGTCCACCGCCCGGCTGGGTTGCTCGACGAGGAATCGCAGCGCCCGCTCGTTGGCTCTTGTCAGGGCTTGCAGGGCGGGGCTGTCCAGCGGGACATGGACAGGGTCGACGACCACCCCCACGGTGGGGATCTCGAAATGATCGCCAACCCAGGCCAGCACGTGGAATCCCTCTTCGTCGGCGACCTGTTCGGGTGAGAGCGTGCTGCCGACATAGGCCGCATCGATCGAGCCGTCCCGCAGCCGTCGCAGGTCCATCTGGTAGTCGCCCGGATGCCGCACCACGCATTCCAGGTCACGGTCAGGGTCCAGGCCGTGCTGGCGCAACACGATCCGCGCGAAGGTCCCTGGCGGATCCTTGGGACCGTGGACGGCCAGGCGCCGGCCGCGCAGATCCGCCATGGACTTCACGTCGGAGTTGCCGAGAAACCAGAACAACGGACGGTCGGTGCTGAAACTGACTGCCGTCCAACCGATTCCGTCGGTCAGCCGCGACACGAGCGTGCGGCCCAGGCCGATGACAGCACCGCGGCGCAGCCGTTCCGCCGGCCAGCCGACCCCGTCACGGACGGCGACGTGGACACCCTCGTCCTCGAAGTAGCCCTCCTGGTCGGCCACATGGGCGACCAGTTCCTCATGGAGACCACGCCCGACGTAGGCCAGATCGATCGTCTGCACGGTGAACCCCTTTTCGGATTATGACTTCCCTTGCCGGGAAGTCGATTTCAGTCCATCGTGAGGCCGCCGTTGACCTCCAGGCAATGCCCGGTGGTGAAGGCGGCGTCCTCACTCGCCAAGAACGCCACCGTCTTGGCCACCTCGTCGGGGCTCACCAGGCGGCCCATCGGGTTCGTCGCACCGAGTTGATGCACTTCCGTCGCCGACAACAACTCGCTCGACTTCTTGTCGCCCACCGTGGCCGGCGACACCAGGTTGGCGGTTACCCCATGCGGAGCCAGCTCGAGTGCGACGTAGCGGACAAACTGATCCATCGCCGCCTTGGCGGTGCCCACGGTGATCATGCCGTTGCGAGGCCGCCGGGACAATATCGTGGTGAGATAGACCAACCGTCCGTAACTTCGCGAAACCATGCCAGGCACAACGGCTTTCGTCACCAGATACGCAGCGTGTAGCTCCCGGTCCAGCTTGCCGCCGAGCTGCTCCCAGCTCAGATCGGCGAACGACGTCACGTCGTAAGGAATTAACGCGTTGTGCACCAGCACGTCAACTCGGCCCCAACGCGCTTCGGCTTCCTGCACCATTGCCGCGACATCGTCGGCCTCGGTGACGTCGGCCCGAATCGCCAGGGCCTCACCACCGGCCGCCGTCACGGCCTGGACAACCTCATCCGCCTGCTCGGCGCTGGACCGGTGGTTGACCACCACCCGAAATCCACGCTCCGCGAGGGTTAATGCGGTAGCCGCACCTATCCCGCGGCTTGCCCCGGTGACCACTGCCACGCGATCCATCAGCCTCACCTCCGTGCTGGCAAGGCCGAACGATACGCCTGCGACAGAGGCCGGTAAAGGGTGCGCTAACGGCGACGAGCCGCCGCTCGGAGGCGGGCAAAAGCAGGAGTCCCTCCAGCGGCTTTTGACGGCGAAGGCTGGCGCGCGAGAACGCCTCGCTAGAAGTCTTTCTGATTGACGGTCGTCACCAGTCCACCGTCCATGATGAATTCGCTGCCCGTGGAGTAGGACGAGTCGTCGCTGGCCAGGAACACCACAAACGTCGCGACCTCCCGCACCTCTCCCGGGCGTCCCAGCGGGATGGTGACCATGTCCTCCGGCAGCTTGGCGGTCATCGGTGTGCGAATGAATCCGGGGTGGATCGAATTCACCCGGATGTTCAGCGGTGCCAGCTCCAAAGCCGCCGACTTGGCCAGGCCGCGGACGCCCCATTTGGACGCGACGTACGGGTGCACGGCGGGCGCCCCGCGCAGCCCCTCAATGGACGAAACGTTGATGATCGAACCGCCACCGGCCGCGGTCATCGGCTCGACGGCCACCCGCATGCCCAAGAAGGTGCCGGTCAAGTTGACGTCGATCACCTTCTGCCACTTGGCCAGATCGAAATTCTTCAGTTGCCCGAGGGCGACGGTGCCGGCGTTGTTCACCAGGACGTTGAGCTTGCCGAATTCGCTGACCGCCGTTGCGACCGCCGCGTCCCACTGATCGGGCTGGGTGACGTCGAGGTGGACATATCGTGCGGCGTCACCGATTTCGGCCGCCAGCGCTTTGCCCTCGTCGTCCAGGATGTCGCCGATCACGACCTGGGCGCCTTCCTCGACGAGCAGGCGAGCGTCCTCGGCTCCCATTCCTCGAGCGCCGCCGCTGATAAGTGCGACCTTTCCCTCTACCCGTCCTGGACGTTCCACAGAGGGGCTCCTTTCGATGTGTTCAAGGCCTAGCTGGCCACGAGGTGGTTTGGCGTGGAAGTTGTTGTGAAAAGCCCTTTTCCGGTCACCAGCGGTAGGGCAAGGGTGGTCGTGATGCCCGGCGGCGCCGCGATCACGTCGGGGATGGCGTTGACGACGCGGCCGGCGGCACCGGCGATCGCGGCGTGGTTGTGGTCGCCCTTGCGGCTGCTCGGCACGATGTCCACGGCGTAGGACGGTTCGCCGACGATCTCGACGCGGTACGAGCCGTCACCGGAAGCGGGTTGCTGCCAGTCGGGCCGCAGGTCGGGCCGCAGCCGGGTGATGTGCTCGATGACGATCGCGGGGTGGCCCTTGACCATTCCCCGAATCTCGAACCGCAACGCGGCCACCGTGCCCTTGGCCACCCGTCCGACCGCGATGTCGAAGTCTTCCGGCGCCGGCTCGCGCTGGTATGACTCGGTGATCTCGTCGATCTCGATGCCCAGGCCGGCCGCCAGCTGGCGGATCGCGGTCCCCCAGGCGATGCCGAGAATGCCCGGTTGCAGCAGCATCGGCACCTCGTCCATGGGCTTGGCGAACCCCATGTAGTCCATCACCTCGACGCCGTCGTAGCTCGCGTAGTCGTGGATCTCCATGCAGCGCACCGACTCGATGCGCTGGCAGGTGCCGGCGAGCGCGAACGGGATCAGATCATTGGCGAATCCCGGGTCGACACCGCTGATGAAGATTGTCGAATTACCTTGCCGGGCAGCATCTTCCACCCGGTTGATGTACTTGTCGGGCATCACTCCCCAGGGGAATTGCAGCAGCCCGGGCGAGGATCCGACGACGTTGATGCCGGCGGCCAGGATGCGCATGACGTCGGCCATGGCCTCGGGCAGCCGGGTGTCACCCATCGCGCAGTAGACAACGCACTCGGGCTTGGCGGCGATCAGCGCGTCGAGGTCGTTGGCGGCTTTGATACCGGTGTCGACTGGGGCGTCCAGGCCGACGCCGCAAAGCTCCCCGGCGTCCTTGCCCACCTTCTCGGGCGACGACACATTCAACGCGATCAGTTCGAATTGCGGATTGGTGATGAGCTCGGCGAGAGCAAGCCTTCCGACGTTTCCGGTACCGACGTGGGCGACGCGGATTGCCATGACCGTCTCCGTTCAGAACGTGGAAAACTTTTCTAGACAGTAGTCCACAATTTCTGGTGCGCCCATCGGGGTCGCCGGCCACTACGGCCCGAGCGGCGAAGTGGCCCGAATCGACTCGTCGCGAATCAAACCCCGCAGCAGCGCGGTGCTGAACTCGGCGGCGATCTCCTTGGCCGATCGTCGTCCGCTCGGCCGCAGCCACCGATAGCTGCCCAGCGTCATCCCGATGTAGCCCAGCGCCAGCACGTGCGAGTCGCACTCGTAGAACTCGCCGCTGGCGATCCCGCGATCGATCAGGCCGTGCACGTGGTGGTAGACCTGGGCTTCCTTCTCGCGGACCTCCGCGACCTGTTCACTGGTGAACCACTCGGTGATGTAGGGCTGCTCCTGGAAATACACCGCGGCCCTCTCGGGGTCGCTGGCGATTCCCATGAGCAGCCGGATCGTGTACTGGTAGAGCGCCTCGCGGGCGGTCCAGGACGGGTCGTCGTGCACGGCGGCCAGCGTGCCCTCGGCGGCCTGGCGGTAGATGTCGAACAGGATCAGCGACTTGCTGGCGTAGTAGTGGTAGACGGTGGCCTTGTTCAGGCCGATCACGTCGGCGACGTCATCCATCCGGGTGCCGTGATAGCCGCGGGCGGCGAACAGCTTGGTCGCCACGGCCAGCAACTCCTCGCGCCGCGTTAACCCGTTGGGGGTGATGCTGTCGGATGACATCTCTACTCACTATCGTCGCTGCCAGCCAAGCCGGATGAGGTTCCAGCGAGGCTCCGGTAAAGCAAAGTACCAATCAACTGGTTGGACAGTTTAAGGCCATCGCCGCCTGTCGCCCCGGGACTCATGGGGCTACAGTGGAAATTTGAACGAGGCCGCTAGGGGATCGCAAGAGGATAGGTGGCGCTGATGGATCCGAGTCCGGACTACGACGCGAGCGACGAGATCGAGTTCTTCATGAACTACCTAAGCTGGGGCTTGCGCGGAGTCGAGAACGGCCACGGATACCCGCCGCCCGCGTATCCGCCCGTTTAGACGCCGTTCCCACCTCGACGAATTAGAGCGCTTTGAGTTCCTCGGCGATCGCGGTCACCGATTTCTTCGCATCACCGAACAGCATGCTGGTGCCATCCGCGTAGAACAGCGGGTTGTCGATCCCGGCGAAGCCGGAGTTCATCGACCGCTTCAGCACGATCACGGACTTCGCCTTGTCCACATTGAGGATCGGCATGCCGTAGATCGGGCTGGACGCGTCGTTGCGGGCCGCGGGGTTGGTGACGTCGTTGGCGCCGATGACGATGGCGACGTCGGTACGAGCGAACTCGTCGTTGATGTCGTCCATGTCCTTCATGGCGTCGTAGTCGACCTCGGCCTCGGCCAGCAGCACGTTCATGTGCCCGGGCATCCGGCCGGCGACCGGGTGGATCGCGTATTTCACCGTCACACCCTTGTGCTCCAGCAAGGTCGCCATGTCCTTGACCGCGTGCTGGGCCTGCGCGACCGCCAAGCCGTAGCCGGGCACCACGATCACTTGGTTGGCGTAGGCCATCTGAATCGCGGCATCGGCGGCCGAGGTCGCCTTCACCGTCTTGTCGCCACCGCCGTCGCCACTCGGCGCCACCCCACCGCCACCGAAACCTCCGGCGACGATCGCGGGAATGGAGCGGTTCATCGCCTTGGCCATGAGGTTGGTCAGGATCGAGCCGGAGGCACCGACGATCATGCCGGCCACGATCATCGCGGTGTTGTTCAGCGCCAGACCCGCGGCCGCGGCCGACAGCCCGGTCATCGCGTTGAGCAACGAGATGACCACCGGCATGTCGGCGCCGCCGATGGGCAGCACCACCATCAGGCCCAGCGCCCCGGCGGCGGCCAGCAGGCCGATCATCCACCACAGCGGCGCCCCGCCCGACCCGGGATGCGCGTGCAGGCCGATGACCACCGCGGCGGCCACCGCGGCCACCAGCAACAGCAGGTTGACCGGTTGCTGAGCCTTGCCGAAGCCGATCGGCGATCCCGAGATGATCTCCTGCAGCTTGCCGAACGCGATGATCGAGCCCCAGAAGGAGATCGACCCGATGATCGCGGCGAACAACGACGCGACCACGATGTGCACGGTCGGCGATTCGCCGTGCTGGAACGCGGAAAATCCACTGGTGTCCATGAATTCGGCAAGCGCGATGAGCGCGACCGTGCCGCCACCGACTCCGTTGAAGAAGGCCACCAGCTGCGGCATGGCGGTCATCTTGGTCAGTCGCGCCGGCGGAACGCCGAGCACGATGCCGACCACCAGGCCGGCGATGATCAGCACCCATTGGTCGGTGTGCCGGATCTTGACCAGCGTGGCCGCCACCGCGAGCGCCATGCCCACCGCGGCGATCAGGTTGCCCCGCACCGCGGTCTTGGGCCCAGTCAGGCCCATCAGGCCGTAGATGAACAGCGCGAACGAGATGACGTAGAGGACCGTGACGAGATAGTTCATTTCGCGGCCGGCCCTCCCGCTTTCTCGCCCTTCGCGGCCGGGACCGACTTCTTGCCCTTGAACATGCCCAGCATCCGGTCGGTGACGATGAAGCCGCCGATCACGTTCAGGGTGCCGAACACCACCGCGACGAACAGGATGATCTGCACCGCCAGCGACGGGTGCTCGACCTCACCGAAGACCACCAGCGCGCCGAGCACGACGATGCCGTGGATGGCGTTGGTTCCCGACATCAGCGGCGTGTGCAGCGTATTGGGCACCTTGGAGATCACCGCGAACCCGACGAATCCGGACAGCACCAGGATCGCCAGGTTTTCCAACAGCTCGTCGTACATCTAGGAGTCCTCTCCGCGAGTCACACACGACTCGGCGACGACTTCGTCGTCGAAGTCCGGGGCCAGCTTGCCGTCGGTCATCAGCAGGTCCAGTAGCGCGGTGATGTTCTTGCTGTAGAGCTCGCTGGCGTGCTCGGGCATCGTCGCCGGCAGGTTCAGCGGCGACGCGATGGTGACGTCGTGCTTGACGACCGTCCGCCCGGGCTCGGTGAGCTCGCAGTTGCCCCCGGTTTCCCCGGCCAGGTCCACCACCACGCTGCCGGGTTTCATCGCTTCGACGGCCGCGGCGGTCACCAGCCGCGGCGCGGGTCGTCCCGGCACGAGCGCGGTGGTGATGACGACGTCGAAGCCGCTGATCGCCTTCTCCAGCGCCTGCTGTTGCTGGGCCTTTTCGTCTTCGGTCAGCTCGCGCGCGTATCCACCCTCGCCGGCCGCATCGATGCCGATGTCCAGCCACTGGGCCCCCACCGACCGCACCTGGTCGGCGACCTCGGGCCGCACGTCGTAGCCGGTGGTGCGCGCCCCGAGCCGTTTGGCCGTCGCCAGCGCCTGCAGCCCGGCCACTCCGACGCCGAGGACCAGCACGGTGGCCGGCTTCACCGTCCCCGCCGCCGTCGTCAGCATCGGGAAGAACCGGGTCGACTCGGAGGCCGCCAGCAGCACGGCCTTATAGCCGGACACGTTGCCTTGCGACGACAACGCGTCCATCGCCTGCGCGCGCGAGATCCGCGGGATGGCCTCCAGCGCGAACGCCTGCACGCCCGCCGCACGCAGCGCGGCGATGGAGTTGTCCGCATTGCGGGGCGCCAGGAAGCCGATCAGTGTCTGGCCGCTGCGCAATTTGCCGACCTCGTCGGCGGTCGGCGGCGCGACCTTGACCACGACATCGGCGGTCCACGCGTCCCCGATGATGGCGCCGGCCTCGGTGTAGAGCGCGTCGGGCAGCAGCGCGCCTTCACCCGCGCCGGACTCGACCACCACGGCCAGTCCGCTGCCCGTCAGCGACGCGACCGCCTTGGGTACCAGCGCGACCCGGCGCTCGTCCGTCCCGGACTCAGCGACTACCCCGATCGTCGTCTGCGGATCTGTCATCGCGCGCACATCCACTTTCCTTAGGTTCTGCCCGGGCGTTTGCCCCAGACACCCTAACCGCCGCTACCAGAGCGGGAAGTCTTGGCCGTGTTCGGATGCCGGGCGGGGTCCGACGTGGCGCCGCTCGGATTCGGTGATCGGCACGTCGTTGATGCTGGCCTCGCGGCGGGCCATCAACCCCGACGGCGTGAACTCCCACAGCTCGTTGCCGTAGCTGCGATACCACTGCCCGGTGTCGTCATGGCACTCGTACTGGAACCGCACGGCGATCCGGTTGTCGTGAAAGTCCCACAGGCTCTTGCGCAGCGAGTAGTCCAGTTCGCGCTGCCACTTGCGGGTCAAAAACGCCACGATCTCGGCGCGGCCGACGATGTGTTCGCTGCGGTTTCGCCATTGCGAGTCGGGCGTGTAGGCCAGGCTGACGTGCTCGGGATCGCAGGTGTTCCACGCGTCTTCGGCTGCTTGCACCTTCTGCAGCGCGGTTTCGTGGGTGAAAGGCGGGAAGGGCGGGCGGGTCTCGGTCATGGCCCCCATCATCCCCCGTCGAGCTGGGGGCATCCCCCGCCTGCGGGGAACGCGGAATCGCACTATGCCGCATGTATTCGGGCGATTCCGCGTCTGGTCGCGGCGGGTTAAGGGGCGTGTCCTATCGTGACGGGCATGGACTTCGCGATGTCGGCTAAGGCCACCGACTACCACAAGCGGTTGTCCGACTTCATGACCGAGTTTGTCTTTCCGGCCGAAGCCGATTACGACAACTACCGCCACGAGGCCGGCCCCAACGACCACACCGTTCCGCCCGTCATCGAGCAACTGAAAACCAAGGCCAAAGAGCGCGGCCTGTGGAACTTGTTCCTGCCGGCCGAGTCGGGGTTGACCAACCTGGAATACGCGCCGCTGGCCGAGCTGACCGGCTGGAGCCTGGAGCTGGCGCCCGAGGCGATCAACTGCGCGGCGCCCGACACCGGCAACATGGAGACGCTGCACCTGTTCGCCACCGAGGAACAGCGCAAGCAGTGGCTGGAGCCGTTGCTGGCCGGCGAGATCCGCAGCGCGTTCTCGATGACCGAGCCGGCAGTGGCCAGCAGCGACGCCCGCAACATCGAGACCTCAATCGTGCGCGACGGCGCCGACTACGTGATCAACGGCCGCAAGTGGTGGACCTCGGGTGCGGCCGACCCCCGCTGCAAGATCCTCATCGTGATGGGCCGCACCAATCCTGAGGCGGCCAGCCACCAGCAGCAGTCGATGGTGCTCGTCCCGATGGACACCCCCGGTGTGACGAACGTGCGCTCGACGTCGGTGTTCGGCTGGCAGGACCAGCACGGCCACTCCGAGATCATCTACGACAACGTCCGCGTGCCGACCACCAATCTGCTCGGCGAAGAGGGCGGCGGCTTCGCGATCGCCCAGGCCCGGCTGGGACCGGGCCGCATCCACCACTGCATGCGCGCGCTCGGCGGCGCCGAGCGTGCGTTGGCCCTGATGGTGGACCGCGCCCGCAATCGCATCGCGTTCGGCCGCCCGCTGGCCGAACAGGGTCTGGTGCAGCAGGCGGTTGCCAAGTCCCGCAACGAAATCGACCAGGCGCGGTTGCTGTGCGAGAAGGCCGCCTGGACCATCGACCAGCACGGCAACAAGGCCGCGCATCTATTGGTCTCGCAGATCAAAGCCGTTGCGCCGCAAGTGGCCTGCGATGTCATCGACCGCGCCATCCAGGTCCATGGGGCCGCGGGCGTCAGCGACGACACCGTGCTTGCCCGGCTGTACGGCTGGCATCGCGCCATGCGGATCTTCGACGGACCCGACGAGGTGCACATGCGGACCATCGCGCGTACTGAGCTCGGCCGCGAGCAGTCCACCTTCGCCTCGGCGGTCACCGCGCATGACTGAGACCCTGCGAGAACTGTCGGGCGCGTGGAACTTTCGCGACGTCGCCGACGGTGCGGCCGCGCTGCGACCCGGGCGGCTGTTCCGCTCCGGCGAGCTGAGCCGCTTGGACGACGAGGGCCGCGCGCTGCTGCGCGATCTCGGCATCACCGACGTCGCGGACTTGCGCGCCAGGCGTGAGGTCGCCCGGCGCGGTCCGGGCTTGGTGCCCGACGGAGTCGAAATCCACCTGCTGCCCCTGCCCGATCTTGGTGACGAAGAGCCTCAGAGTGAGGACGCAGCGCCGCACGAGACGGCGTTTCGGCGGCTGTTCGAGGGCGATCCCGACCAATCCGACGAGGCAGTTAACGAGGCCGCTGTCCGCCACATGATCGACGAATACCGGCAATTCCCGTCCCGTAACGGAGCGCAACGCGCTGTGCGGCAAGTCTTTTCGTTGCTTGCAGCCGGGCGACCGGTGCTCACGCACTGCTTCGCGGGCAAGGACCGCACCGGTTTTGTGGTAGCCACGGTGCTGGAAGCGATCGGCATCGATCGCGACACCATCGTGGCTGACTATCTGCGCAGCAATGCCGCGGTACCCCAACTACGAGACCACATCTACGAGATGATCCAGCACCGTTCCGACGTCGAACTCACCCCGGAGGTCGTCACGTTCACCAAGGCGCGGCTGGCCGATGGCGTCCTCGGCGTGCGCCCGGAATATCTGGCCGCCGCCCGCCAGGCGATCGACGAGGCGTATGGCTCGCTGGACGCCTACCTACGCGACGCAGGCATTGCGGAGGCGGATGTGGACCGCCTGCGCAATGAACTGCTCGTCTAATTCGCCGGCTCTTAGCCCAGCTTGAAATTGGCCTGCTTGGCCTCGGACAAGTCGGTGATCTCGGCCCAGTGCGCGGCGACATCGTCCACCGTCGGCGGCTTGTCGAACGTGATGCCGTCGTTCTGGAACAGCGCGACACGCTGCACCTTGCCGCCACCGACCACGAAAACCGAAGCGTTGTTGGGGTTTTCCTCGGTGGACAGGTAGGCGACCACCGGTGCGACGTATTCGGGCGTGAGCTTCTCGAGCACTTCCTTGGGCAGGATGTCCTCGGTCATCCGGGTGGCCGCGATCGGCGCAACGGCATTGGCGTGGATGTTGTACTTCGCACCTTCGAGCGCCAGGCTGTTGATCAGGCCGACCAGTCCGAGCTTGGCCGCGCCGTAGTTGGTCTGACCGAAGTTGCCGAATAGCCCACTGGTCGAGGTGGCTACCACCACCCGGCCGTAGCTCTGCTCACGGAAATGCGGCCAGGCCGCGCGGATGACGTTGTACCCGCCGTACAGGTGCACCTTGAGCACGGAGTCCCAGTTCTCGAACGTCATCTTGTGGAAGGTGCCGTCGCGCAGGATTCCCGCGTTGCTCACCACGCCGTGGATCGCGCCGAACTCGTCGATCGCGGTCTTGATGATGTTCTCGGCGCCCTCGGGCTCGGCGACGCTGTCGTAGTTGGCGGCCGCCCGGCCGCCCGCGTCCCGGATCTCGGCGACGACCTGGTCAGCCATGTTGTGGCCGGCACCGGTGCCGTCGCGCGCTCCACCAAGGTCATTGACGATGACGCTCGCGCCCTCGGCGGCGAGGGTCAGGGCGTATTCGCGGCCCAATCCCCCACCGGCTCCGGTGACGACGATGACGCGATCCTGCACTCCTGGCATCAGGTTCCTCTCTGCTTTTGTAAAACGTTTACTAGCAAGTGATTTGGTGCGAAAACGGGTCAGAACATCCGGCGAGCCATTTTCATGGCCCGGTCGGTGTACGGCGGGTAGATGAAGCTCGATAAGTCCGGCCGGGTCGGCTTGGTCAGCACCGACTTGCGGTGGCTGAACTCCTCGAAGCCGAATCTGCCATGGTAGGCACCCATCCCCGATGCGCCGACGCCACCGAACGGCAACTTGGCCGTCGAGACCTGGAAGGCGAGGTGGTTGACCAGCATGCCGCCGGCGGGCACCTCTTTGATGACCCGTTCGCGGGTCTCCTTCGTTTTGGTGAACAGGTACGCCGCCAACGGCTTGGGCCGTGAATTGACGAAACGTATTGCGTCATCCAGGTTTTGGGCGGTAATGACCGGCAGTACCGGCCCGAAGATCTCGTTTTGCATCAGAGGCCCGTCCGGATCGGGGTCCACCACAACGGCGGGCTGGATGCGCAGGCTCGACGCGTCGCAGGCCCCGCCCACGGTGACCTTGCCGTCGCCGCCGGACAGGTATCCGCTGATCCGGTCGAACTGCCGCTGGTTGACGATCCGCATCCCGTTCGGCTTGTCGGCCGTGAACTTTGTGACGGCAGCACCGATCTTGCTGACCAGTTCGTCGCGGATCTTGATGTCGGCCAGCACGTAATCGGGCGCGACGCAGGTCTGCCCGGCGTTCAGCAGCTTCATCCACGCGATCCGCTTGGCCGCCACGTCGATGTCGGCGTCGGCCGCCACGATCACCGGGCTCTTGCCGCCGAGCTCCAGCGTGCAGGGGGTCAGGTGCGGGGCCGCACCCTCGTAGACCTTGCGGCCGATCTCGGTGCCGCCGGTGAACAGCACCCGGTCCAGGCCTTGCGCGATGAGCTCCTGGCTCACCGCACCGTCGCCCTCGACCACCGCGATGGCGTCGTTGTCGAGGTACTTCGGGACCAGCTCGGCCATCAGGTGTGCGGAAGCCGCCGCGATCTCCGAGGGCTTGAGAATGACGGCGTTGCCGGCCGCTATCGCGCCGACCGCGGGACCCAGCGTCAGATAGAAGGGGTAATTCCAGGCGCCGATGACCAGCACCGTGCCGTAGGGCTCGTACTCGATCCAGCCGCGGCCGGGCAGCTGCGGCATTTCCAGCAGTCGGTATTTGCGGCGCGTCCAGCTGCGCACCTTCTTGGCCGCGAACTTCGCTTCGCCGGCGGTGGTGGCGATGTCTGCGATGAACGCCTCGAACGGGCTGCGATCCAGGTCTTCGGCCAGCGCGGCCCCGATCGCGGCCTCGTTCTCTTCCATCAGCTTGGCCAGCTGCAACAGCTGCCGTTTACGCCAGTCGATGTCGCGGGTACGGCCGGTGGCGAAGGTCTGGCGCAGCCGTCCCACCGTCGCGGCGATGTTGACGGGGTGCGCTTGCCCAGAGTTGGCGGCCCCATTGGTTTCGGAGGTCTGTGGTGCAACCGATTCGGTGGTCATCGTTGTCCTTCCCTTGTGCACCGTCCCGAGGGTGCCCGCTGCTCGGCAGGCAGACACTCATGGGTGATACTCGCGATCCTAACCATCCGGTTGGGAGGGCAGTAAGGAAGATCCGGCGTGACCCGGTCAGGCCTTGGTCGCCGTCACAAAGGTGTTCGCGAACGGCCGCTCATCCGACACCGGCTCGCGGCCCAATCGCACCGCCTCCTCGCGCGCGCTGATGACGCGGGTGGTCCAGCCGTGCCCGGCGAACCAGTCACCGCAGTCGGGGCGGTCGCCGTCCTCGAACCAGAGGTCGAACGGGTTGAACGAGGTGTCTTGGCCGCGCGCTTCCCGCTTGGCCTTCAGGTTGGCCCACCGCTTTTCGGCCTCTTGGCGCTTGGCTTGGTCCACCCCGAAGTTCTCCACGGCCGCCCGGCTGCCCGCTGCGCTCAGCGCGTCGATCGAGGCGAACAGCGCTTCCTGCGCCGCCGCCGGCAAGAACGGCAACAGCCCCTCGGCGAGCCACGCCGTCGGGCGGCTCGTGTCGAAGTCGACGCCACGCAGGGCCAGCGGCCAGTCGTGGCGCAGGTCGACAGGTACGGCCCGCCGCTCGGCGATGGGCGTAGCGCCGTGACCGGCCAGTGTCCGGCTTTTGTATTCCAGCACCTTGGGCACGTCGATCTCGTAGACGACGGTGCCGGCCGGCCAGTCCAACCGGTATGCGCGCGAGTCCAGGCCGGCCGCCAGAATCACCACCTGCCGGATCCCGCCGGCAACCGCGTCGGTGAAGTATTCGTCGAAAAAATGCGTCCGCACCGCCTGGTAGTCGATCATCTGCTGGGAGTCGACGGTGGAGTCAGGATCGTCGTCCTCGGCCCACCACGCGGCTACCTGCTCACGCACGCCGGCCAGCTCGGGCGTCGACACCAACGGCTCGGCGAACTGGTCGCGGATGAGCGGATCGGCGCTGGCGGTCTCGGCGGCGCGGGCCAGGGCAACCATCACCGCGGTCGCCCCGACGCTGGTGGCGATGTCCCAGGAGTCGTCCGCGGTGCGCGGCACTACAGCTTCTCGCCGATGACGAAATCGGAGAATGCGTCCTGGTCGTCGGAGAGCGGAACGTTCTCGATCCAGCGGCCCAGCCGGCGCATCTCGTCGGTCGAGTGCTGCGCAGTGGCCCGCCAGCCGTGTTCGTTCAGCCATTGGGTGACGTCGGCGCGGTGGTCGTCGCGATACATGAGCTCGCCGACGTCGACGCTCTGCTCGAAGCCGATCTCGTCGGCCACCTTCTTGAACCGCTCCCGCATCTGCTGTCGACGCTCGTCGGCGTGGTTGGGTGCGGTTTCGGCCGAGACCCGGCTCCCGGCCGGACTCAGCTCACCGACCAGGGTGAAAAGCCGGTCCTGAGCCTCGGCGGGCAGGTACATCAGCAACCCCTCCGCCAGCCACGCGGTGCGCTGGGCCGGGTCGAAGCCCGCGGCCCGCAGTGCGGCCGGCCAGTCCTGACGCAAGTCGATGGCCACCTCGCGGCGATCGGCGGCAGGGGTGACGCCGTTGTCGGCCAGCGTGCTGGATTTGTAGTCGAGCACCTGCGGCTGATCGATCTCATACACGGTGGTGCCGGCCGGCCAGTCCAGGCGGTAGGCGCGCGAGTCCAGTCCCGACGCCAGGATCACGATCTGGCGGATCCCGGCGGCTACGGCATCGGCGAAGAAGGTGTCGAAGAACTTGGTCCGCACCGCCTGGTAGCCGCGCATGTGATGCAAGTGGGCCGCGGAATCCTCGTCGAGGGCCTCGATCTTGGCCGTGACCTCGGGGTCCAGCATGGCTTCCCACAGCACGCCGGCCCCGGCACCCTCGACCAGCAGCTTGGCATAGGGGTCGCGGATCAGCGCGTCGGGCCGCTCGGTTTCGACGGCGCGGGCCGCGGCCACCATGACCGCGGTGCTGCCGACGCTGGTCTTGATGTCCCAGGTGTCATCGTGGGTGCGCAGTGAGCTCATCGGGTCTCCGAAGTCTTTCGTTGGGCTAGTTGGACGGACCGCCGAGACGCGCTTGCAGCAACGTGCTGCGCACGGCGTCGTCGGCCAGATTTTCGGGTATCGCGCGTCCCAGCCGGGCCATCTCGTCGCGGTTGCTCACCACACGCACCTGCCAGCCGTGCTGGGCGAGCCACTCGGCGGCATCCGAGCGGTCTGGCTCGTGGTAGGTCAGCGCCTCGACGTTGACGTCCAGCCCGAGCCGGTCGCGCATCCGGGTCCAGCGCGCGGTGTTGCTGCTGGAGTTCATGCCAAACGCCTCGATGGCGACGCGACTGCCCACGGCGCTCAGCGCGGTGAACATCTCGAAGAGCCGGTCCTGGGCAGCGCTGGGCAGATACGGCAGCAGGCCCTCGGCCAGCCACGCCGTCGGCTGGGTGGGGTCGAATCCGGCGGCCGCCAGCGCCGCGGGCCAGTCGTCGCGCAGGTCCACCGGGACGGTGTGCCGGTTCGCGGTGGGCATCGCGCCGTGGGCCTTGAGGACTCCGGTTTTGTATTCCAGCACCTTGGGCTGATCGACCTCGTAGACCGCGGTGCCGGTGGGCCAATCCAACCGGTAGGCCCGCGAATCCAGCCCGGCGGCCAGGATCACCACCTGCCGGATGCCGTCGCCGACCGCGTCGGTGAAGTACTGGTCGAAGAAGTGCGTGCGGACGGCCTGGTAATCGATGCCGAGGCGATGCGCGCGCTGCCCCTGCTCATCGCCGTCCAGCCAGGCCAGCTCGGGGTCGGCCAGCTGGGCCCACGCCGGGCCGGCCGAGGACACCAGGGTCCGGGCGAAATCGTCGCGGATCAGGGGATCGGGGCCCGCCGTCTCCGCGGCGCGCGCCGCAGCGACGCCCAACGCGGTCGCGCCGACGAGTTCGGTGATGGCCCAGGAGTCGCCGTCGGTACGCAACGAGGACGCTGACGAAGAAGTGTCATCGAGATCAGTCATGCCGGCACCATGCTACCCGAATAAGTTAGTTAGCCTATGCGCTTTGTGCCCGATCTCACTGCGCCCGCCAACGGCACGGCGACGTCAGCGGTCGGGCCTGAACAGCGCGCCGGCCAGCAGCCTCCGCAGCATCTCGGTGAGGTCTGCCATCTCGCGGCTGCGCAGATAACCGGAATAGAACCCCACGCCGCAGAGCAGGACGAGCAGCGTCTCGGTCAACGCTGCTACGTCGATATCAGGCTCGACCTCCCCGCGTTCGATTGCGTCGTTCACCGCCCACGTCAGGAACTCCCGGCTCGTTCGAACGGCGTCGTTTCCGGATTTGTTCAATTCTGGATGGCGGTGCGATTCCAGCACGTTGGTCACCAGAAACGCGGATGCGGACGGATTCTCCGAATTTGCATCCATCGCGGCGGAGATGAACGAGCCGATCCGTCCCATGAGCGTGGTCTCGCCGCCGGCCCGTTTAATGCCGGCGGCGACAACCATTTCGTTAGTCTCGGCTACAACTTCCCGATACAGCATTCGCTTGCTGGGAAAATAGTGGTTGATCGCCGGCCTGGTCAGATCGGCGCGAACCGCAATCGCCTGGAAAGTCGCCCCGTCATAGCCGCGTTCACTAAAGACAAGACGAGCGGCGTCCAAGATTCTCTTGCGAGTCTCGTCTGCCTTCGCAGCGGGCGGGCGGCCCGGTCTGCGCCTCCCCGTTGACGGCACTAGAGGATTGTGCCACCGCCACGATGCGGCATTAACGCATTCGGCGGAATATTGCCGAATTTTCCGGCTTGGTAGTCCTCCACCGCCTCGATCAATTCCGCGCGTGAGTTCATCACGAAAGGCCCGTAGTGGAATACGGGTTCGCGAATCGGTCGGCCGCCCAGAAACAACAGGTCTATTGCCGTGGTGCCCAAGGAATCCTGGGCCGGTTCGGCGCCGACGGTGATCCGATCCCCGGGGCCCAGCACGGCCAACTGCCCCTGCCGAATGGGATGGCCGATCGGACCGACATATCCGTTCCCGGACAGCACATAGATCAGCGAGTTGAAATCACGCCGCCACGGGATGTTGAGCCGCGCCCCGTGTTCAATCGTGGCGTGCGCCAGCGTGATCGGCGTGTGGGTGACACCGGGTCCGCGATGACCGTCGATCTCACCGGCGATGATGCGCACCAGCGCACCGCCGTCGTCCGACGCGATCAGGCCGGCGTCGCCGCCCTCGATGGACTGATACCTCGGCGGCGCGAACTTGTCCTTCTTGGGCAGATTCACCCAGAGCTGGATGCCGTGGAAGGTGCCGCCACTTTCCACCAACTCGGCGGGCGGGGTTTCGATGTGCAGGATGCCCGACCCCGCGGTCATCCACTGCGTGGCGCCGTCGGTGATCAAGCCCCCACCGCCGTGGGAGTCCTGGTGCGCGAATTTGCCGTCGATCATGTAAGTGACCGTTTCGAAGCCACGGTGGGGGTGCCAATCGGTGCCCCTGGGTTCTCCCGGCTGGTATTCCACCTCACCCATCTGGTCCAGGTGGACGAACGGATCCAGGGCTGCGGCACTCACCCCGGCGAACGCCCGCACGACGGGGAACCCCTCACCCTCGTAGCCTCGGGGCCCCGTGGTGATCGACCGGACCGGGCGCTCGGTGTCGGCGGGATTGGCCGCGCCGACCCGCGGCAACGTCAAAGTGTCTGCGGTGATAGCAGGCATATTTACCTCCTCTTGTTGTGCTACCCATATAACCGGACCGTAGTCCGTTTATTCCCCGGGGTGCGAGACGCGGGAGTCGAGGGTCAGACTCTTACGGTGAGCGAGCCGCCGGAGGGGGAGCCCCAGCCCGCCGTTGCCCCACCTAGCGCCGCCGGTGGACGATTCGGGGCCGTGATCAGGACCTCGGGCTATCTGCGCAAATGGTTCCTGCTGGGTGTCACGATCGGCGTCATCGCGGGCCTGGGCGCTGTCGTCTTCTACCTGGGACTGAAATACACCGCACAGTTTCTGCTCGGCTACCTGGCCGACTACCACCTGCCGACCCCCGTCGGGGAAGGCGGCAGCCGCGGCTCCGCCGGCTTCTCCCGCCCGTGGGCGATCCCGTTGGTGACGACGGGCGGGGCGCTGCTGTCGGCGTTGCTGGTCGCCAAACTCGCCCCGGAAGCCACCGGCCACGGCACCGACGAGGCCATCGAGGCGGTGCACACCGATCCGCGCGCCATCCGGTTCCGCGCGGTGCTGGTGAAGATGGTGGCCAGCGCGCTGACCATCGGCTCGGGCGGGTCGGGCGGCCGCGAAGGCCCGACGGCGCAGATCTCGGCGGGCTTCTGCTCGCTGCTGACCCGGCGCCTCAACCTGTCCGACGAGGACGGCCGGGCCGCGGTGGCGCTGGGCATCGGCGCGGGCATCGGCGCGATCTTCGCCGCGCCGCTCGGCGGGGCGGTGCTGGCCGCGTCGATCACCTACCGCGACGACTTCGACTACCGCTGCCTGCTGCCCGGCTTCATCACCTCCGGCGTGGCCTATGCCGTGCTCGGATCATTCCTGGGCTTCGACCCGCTGTTCGGCTACATCGACGCCGAGTACCGCTTCGAACGGGCCTGGCCGCTGCTGTGGTTCGTGGTGATCGGGCTGGCCGGGGCGGCCGTCGGCTACCTGTACGCGCGGGTCTTCCACACCTCAGTCCGCCTCACCCGCCGGCTCCCCGGCGGGCCGGTGCTCAAGCCGGCGGTGGGCGGACTCTTAGTTGGGCTGCTCGGGCTGCTGATACCCGAGATTCTGAGCAGCGGCTACGGCTGGGCGCAGCTGGCCGCGCAGCGGGACTCCTTGCTACACATCCCGCTGTGGATCGTCCTCGTCCTGCCGCTCGCCAAGATCGTCGCCACCTCGCTCTCGATCGGCAGCGGCGGCTCCGGCGGGCTGTTCGGCCCGGGGATCGTCATCGGCGCGTTCCTCGGGGCCACCGTGTGGCGGTTGGGCGAGCTGTGCCACCTGCCGGGCATCCCGCACGATCCCGGCATCTTCGTCGTGGTCGGGATGATGACCTGTTTCGGCAGCGTCGCGCGGGCGCCACTGGCGATCATGATCATGGTGGCCGAGATGACCGGCTCATTCTCGGTGGTGCCGGGAGCGATCATCTCGGTGGGCATTGCCGCAATGTTGCTGTCGCGCACCAATGTGACCATCTACGAGGCGCAGCGGCTCAATCGTGAAGCGGCACAAGCGGAACGGGAGCACCAGGCGGCGCCCGAAACACCTTAGCCCCTTGCGGCCCTAGGACTTACGCCGCGCGGTACTGGCCGCGCCCTTCTCGGTGCTTTTACCCTCGTGCTTGAGCTTGCCGCCCGCGCTTTCGAGGTGGGCACGCACGAACCATTGGAACTTCTCCAGCGGCCCCGCCTGCCCGATCAGCAGGTCCTGCGTCACCGGGTCGAGTTCGTCTGTCTCGTCGATGGCGTGGCGAAGGTCTTCGACGACGCCGTTGTAGACCAGGTCCAGCGCGGCCAGGTGCGCCTGCACGGTGTCGCGGCCCACCGAGTAGTCATCCCACGACCGATCCCTGATGATGGCCCCGGGAGTGCCCTCAGGCGAAGAACCAAGCGCAGCAATACGTTCGGCGATGTCGTCGGCAAACCCGCGGACGGCGTCCACCTGAGGATCGATCATCTCGTGTACGCCAATGAAGCTGGGGCCCACCACATTCCAGTGAATGTGCTTGAGCGTCAGATGCAGATCGTTGTAGGTGCTCAGTTGCTTCTGCAGCAGCTCGGCCAGGCGCGCTGCCTGCTTGTCGGTCAACCCCGGAATAGTGAACGCAGTCATCGTTTCCTTCCTCACACATCGCTTGTGTTGGCGGGTACCCGAAGGCCCCACTCGAAAACACCCGCAGGTCAAAGCGAGTGGATCTGCTGCACGGGCAGCCGCGCCCCGCGGCGCGGCTCGTGGGCCAGTCCGCTGACCTCCAGTAACCGCACCACCCGATGGCGGTGCGGTCGCATCGGCTCGAGCAGCTCGAGCATGCCGGCGTCATCGACGGGATGGCCCAGCAACGTCCAGCCGATCATCTTCGGGAAGTGGTAATCGCCCACCGATACGGCGTCGGCGTCACCGAGCGCGCGTTGCATGGTCTCGGCGGCGGTCCACTGCCCGACCCCCGGCAACGACATCAGCGCTTCGCGTACCTCGGCCGCCGGCCGCGATACCAGCCGTTCCAGCGATTCGGCCCGGCGCGCACAACCGACCACCGTCTGCGCTCGTCCCGGATCGACATTGGCGAGGTGGAATTCCCAGGACGGGATGTGCCGCCACGCCTGCGCCGAGGGTGGCACCCGCATCCTGGCCGGCGCAGGACCGGGCGCCGGCGTGCCGTACTTGGTCACCAGCACGCGCCATGACCGGAATGCGTCGGCGCCGGGGACCCGCTGCTCGATGATCGCGGGGATCAGGGCCTCCAACACCTGTCCGGTGTGGCCCAGGCGCAGGTGCGGCACTCTCCGCTGGGCTTCGGCAACCGTCGGGTGGGTGGGCACGAAATCCGACGCGTCGTCATCGGCACCCAGCAGCGCGGGCAGCCGCTCGAGAAACTCCTCGGCGCCGCCGCCCCACGCCTCGCAATGGACGGCGTTGGCGGACGCACGGCGCAACTGCACGGTGACCGGACCGGACGGCAGCAGGCTGGTTCGCCAGACGGCGCCGTCGCCCGGGACCTGAAAGCACGGATCGCCGGAACCCCGGCGAAGTGGCGCGAGGGTGTGCCCGAAGCTGACCGCCCCGGGAAACGTCACCGTCCGCGCATTCACCACCGACACGCTCCGGATTCCTGTCGAGGTCGCCGCTGCATTCGGGCGAACCGCCCGCATTGACCGGCAACTGTTCCTCAAGACACTATTGCGATGTGATGACCCCGTTCGACGCCCCGCATGCCGAACTCGCGTGGATGCTCTTGCAGAGCCTGAGCGAGGGTGGCGATGTCGACGAGGGTTTCACGCTCCTCAGCGAGGACTTCACCTACTGGAGCCTGTATACGCAACTCTGCCTGGACAAGGACAACTTTCGGCGCTCGGTCGACCAACGCAAGAAGGTCGTCGAGGTCAACATCGACCTACTCCGCTGCATCAACGAAGGCGACACCGTGGTCGTCGAGGCGATCGCCGAGGGCAGAACCGTCGACGGCAAGCAGTA
Source organism: Mycobacterium numidiamassiliense (assembly GCF_900157365.1). Classification (GTDB taxonomy): domain Bacteria; phylum Actinomycetota; class Actinomycetes; order Mycobacteriales; family Mycobacteriaceae; genus Mycobacterium; species Mycobacterium numidiamassiliense. The sequence continues at coordinate 1,522,944 of NZ_FUEZ01000003.1, forward strand.
CGACAGCCCGTTCATTTGCATCTTCGAGACCCGCGACGGCCTGATCGTGTCGATGCGCGAATACAGCGACACCAGATCAGCCGCCGAACTCTTCCCCAATTGGCGAGCCCCGCAGGCTACTCAAGAACGCTGATTTCCGCCTTGTTCGGGTAGAACGCCACGTGCCCGGCGATCTGAGCGACCGCGGGGTAGGGCTGCTCGTAGAACCAGATCGCATCCTCGACGGTGTCACCGGCCGACGTGGTCACGCTGTAGTAGTTGGCGTCACCCTTGAATGGGCAGTAGGTGGTGGTGTCGGTTCGGGTCAACCGCTCGGAGACCACGTCGTCGAGCGGAATGTACTGCACCGCAGGGATGCTGGCTTCCCGTAGTTCGAGCGCGGCCGTGGTGTCGGCGACGAGCTCGCCGTTGATGCGGACCTGTACTCGCCCCTTGGTGGGCTCGACGGTGATCGGATGTCCGGCGCTGGGTTCTAAAACCTCGCGATGGGCCATGATTGTTGCCTCCTCAAACGCAGATGCTGGGTATAACGCCGACCGGCTCGCAACACTTCCCGGCCCCTATTCCGATGGTGCGGCCGAGGATCGCGGCGTGCGCATCGCGGCCCAGAACCGGGCGGCCTCGCGGATCGATTCCTCGACCGGGCGTGGCTGCCAACCCAATTCCCGCTTCGCCTTGCTGCTGTCCACGGGGGCCTCGGCGCGCATCATCCGCACCGACGCCAGGCTGAGTTGGGCGTCGGTGCCGGTGAGCTTGGCCTTGAGGGTGCCCGCCGCGGCCATGGCGTAGAGCATCGGGACCGAAATCGCGCGCCGCGGTGGCGGGACGCCGGCCTCGTCGGCAGCGATCCGGATCGAATCGTTCAGCGCCATCATCTTCTCGGAGACGAGGTACCGCTCACCGATGCGGCCGTGCTCGGCGGCCAGGATCATGGCCCGGGCGGCGTCGTCGACGCCGACCACTTCGAGCGCAATCCCGTTCATCAGGAAGGGCAGCTTGCCGAAGACCGCACCCGCGATGAAGGCGCCGTGCGGGGTACCGCCCCAGTCCCCGTCGCCGTACGTGGTGGACACGCACATCGCGACGGCGGGCAGGCCGGCGTCGGCGACGTAGCGCATGACCAGGTTCTCGGCCTCGACCCGGGATTGCACATAGGGCGTCAGCCCGCGCGAGGCGATCACATCGTCTTCGGTCGCGACGTGCCCATGCCGTCGACCCACCGTCGCGTAGGTGCTGGTGAAGATGAACTTGCGCAGGTTCGGTTGGTTGACGGCGACATCGAGAACGTTGCGCAGCCCTTCGACGTTGGTCCGAAACAGCGGCGAGGAGTCCCGCAGCCACGCGCGGGTGTCGACGACGCAGTAATACACGTCGTCGACTCCGTCCATCGCTTCGCGCACCGTGGCGGTGTCGAACACATCGCCGTGGAAGCGGGTGAGCTCGAGGTCGTCGATCGAGCGGGTGTTGGCACCCTCGCGCACCATCGCCCGCACCTGAGCACCGTCGGCGACAAGCTGGCGGGTCACGTGTGAGCCCAGAAAACCGTTGGCGCCGATGACAAGTTTGGGGTTGCTGCTCACTGGCCGGCTCCGTATTGCTCCAGGAAACGCGCGGCGTCCTCATCGAGGGTGCCGAGTTCCTGCGCCTTACGGCACCACTTCAACGCGGCCTGCACGAAGCGCAGCGGGTTGTAGATGTCTTCTTGCTGACGCCACAGACCGTCGCCGGCGTAGGTGATGATCGAGATGTTGGTCGCGGTGATGACGCTGCCGTCACCGGGATCGCGCATCGGGTTGTCGAGTTCCATGATGATGCGCCCGGTGGGCTCGTCGATGACCGACCACAGCGATGGGAACGCGACCATGTGGCTGCCCGGATAGGTGGACATCGTCCGCTTGATCCACTCGCGCACCTCGTCGCGGCCGCGCATGGTGCCCGCCGCGTGTTCGATGTACACGACGTCGGGTGTGTAGTGCTCGACCCAGGCGTCCCAGTCTTGGCTCTCGGAGGCCCGGGCGACCGTCTGTTCGAATTTGTCGAAGGCCGCGGCCAGTTCGCTACGCGAGAACGTGCGGACAGTCACTGCTTGACCAGGGGTTTCTGCTTGGCGGCAACGTTGCAGCTCATCGGCGGAGTGTAGCCTGGGCTTGGTCATGTCCGAGTCTCGGCCGGTCAGGAGGACACGAAGTGGCAACCACCCAAAAGGCAATCCTTGCCGGCGGCTGTTTCTGGGGAATGCAGGATCTGATTCGCAAGCTGCCCGGTGTGGTTTCGACCCGGGTCGGTTACACCGGCGGCGACGTTCCGAACGCGACCTACCGCAATCACGGCACGCACGCCGAGGCCATCGAGATCGGGTACGACCCGACCGCCACCGATTACCGGACGCTGCTGGAGTTCTTCTTCCAAATCCACGACCCGACAACGAAAAATCGTCAGGGCAACGACCGCGGCACCAGTTACCGGTCGGCGATCTTCTACGTCGACGACGAGCAGAAGCGCATCGCGCTGGACACCATCGCCGATGTCGAGGCCTCCGGCCTGTGGCCCGGGAAGGTCGTCACCGAGGTCAGCCCGGCGGGCGACTTCTGGGAGGCCGAGCCCGAGCACCAGGATTACCTCGAGCGCTACCCCACCGGATACACCTGCCACTACGTCCGTCCCGGCTGGAAGCTGCCGCGGCGCGCGGCGGCCAGTCAGTAAGTCCGGTCTAGCGCCGGCGCACCGTAATTCGGCCGCCGTCCTTCGGGACGAACGCGACCCCCCGGCAGTGCCAGCGCTCAGCGGGGACGTCCGTTGTCTCGATGGTGAAGTGCTGCAGCACAGTTCGAAGCACGACATCCATCTCCATGTTGGCGAACGCCGCCCCGACGCACCGGCGGGTCCCGCCACCGAACGGAACCCACGACAGGGCCGACGGTTTCGTCCCGATGAAGCGATGTGGATCAAAGCGTTCCGGATCGGGGAACAGGTCCGGGTTGGCGTGCAGCTGCGCAAGGCCGATGATGATCGAATAGCCGCGCGGAATCACCCACTCACCGAGTTGGTACGTCTGCGGGTAGACATGGCGACCGGCGAAATCGATAACGGTCCTTGCCCGTTGGACCTCCAGGATCGTCGCAAGGCGTAGCTCGCTACCGCCTTCGTCGGCCTCCTCGACCAGCGCGGCCAGCAGCTCCGGGTGCCTGCTGATCCGCTCGAATGCCCATGCCAGTGTGGACGCGGTGGTTTCGTGACCGGCGGCAAGCAGGGCGAGCAGCTCGTCACCGATGTCCTGGTGCGACATGGCCGAACCATCGTCGTAGGTGCTGCGCAGCAGCAGCGCGAGCACGTCGTTGCGGTCGGCGAAGTTCGGGTCGGCCCGCTCGGCCGCGATCAACGTCTCGATGATGTTGTCGTACTGGTTGCGCCACTGGGCCAGCCGGCCCCACGGGCTGAACCGGCCATGGGTGCGTTTGGGTTTCGGCAGCGACGCCAGCCGCGAGCCAAGGGTGACCCACGGCGGGATCAGCCGGCGCAGCTCGTCGAGTTCGGCACCGTCGGCGCCGAACACCGCGCGCAGGATCGCGTTCAGCGTGATCCGCATCATCGGCGACAGCGTGGCGAACGAGGTCCCCTGCGGCCAGTCGGCGATCTCGCGCAGCGTCTCTTCTTCGATGATGCTCTCGTAGTTCTTGATGCTCTTGCCGTGAAATGGCGGCGCCAACAGCCGTCGCCGGCGGCGGTGCTCCTCACCCTCGAGCGCGAACACCGAGCCATAGCCGAACAGCCTGCTCAAGTTGGGTTGGATGTTGCCGAGTTCTTCTGGGCTGGTGGTGAAGATCTGCTTGGCCAGCTGCGGGTCACTGACCGCAACGACAGGGCCGAACATCGGCAGGCTCATCGCGAAGACACCGCCGTAGCGGCGCGACAGTCGTCGTATCATCGAGCGCCGCGACATCGCAAAACCCATGCCCTGCAACATCTTTGGGGCTCGTACCGCCGGTGGCAGCCGGACCGCGGCGGCGGACGGCGCGGCGGTGACTACTTCGCTCATGGCGTCTTTGCTCCCAACGTTCACCCCCTGGTCCGGGGGTTGGTACCGCGATGTACCAGAGGCCTCTCCGGGTACGGTACTCTGAAGTACCAAGCCTGACAAGATGCCACCTGCGACGAAAGGGCCACCGGCCGTGCCATCCGCGACGACGGTGCCGACAACGACCGGGGACGCGGCAACCCACGACCCCTTTCGGCTCCGACTGCTCGACGGCCTGGCCACCTCGATCACCGAGCGCGGCTACCCGGCCAGCACGGTTGCCCACATCGTCCGGCACGCGCGCACGTCCAAGCGGACGTTCTACGACCAGTTCACCAGCAAGGAAGAGTGTTTCCTCGAATTGCTGGCCACCGACATCGAAAGACTCGGCGAGCGCATCCAGTCGGCCGTCGACCCCGAGACCGACTGGCGCGAGCAGATCCGTCAGGCCGTCGAGGCCTACGTCGGATACATCGAGGCGCGCCCGGCCATCACCTTGAGCTGGATTCGTCAGCTCCCCTCGCTCGGGGCCGTCGCCCGCCCGGTTCAGCGCCGCGGGCTGCACTTGTTGTCCGGGCTGCTGATCAACCTCAGCACCAGCCCGGGATTCCGGCGCGCCGACCTGCCGCCGCTGACGCCGCAGCTGGCGGTGATCTTGCTGGGTGGGCTGCGTGAATTGACCGCGCTTGCGGTCGAGGACGGCCGCCCCGTCCGCGAGATCCTCGAGCCCGCCGTGGACGCCTCGATCGCGTTGCTCGGTCCGCGCCACTAGCCGCGTTCTGCGTCTAGGCTCACCGCAGGACCCCTAGATACGTAAGGACTGCTATGCGGCTATCGACCCGAAATCAGCTCAGCGGGACGATCATCGACGTCGATCTCGGGAGCGTGATGGCAATCGTCAAGGTGCGCCTCGACGGGGGCGATCAGGTTGTCACGTCATCGGTCACCAAGGACGCGGCACTGGACCTCGACCTCAAGGTCGGTCAGCCCGCGACCGTGTTCATCAAGTCCACCGAGGTCACGATCGGCGTCGAGTAAGTCAAAGTTTCAGGAACGATCGCAATCGATCCAGCACCAAGTCTGGTCGCTGCGCGACGATCCAGTGGCCGACACCGTCGACCAGCTCTACCTCGAAATCGCTGATGTGGTCGGCATATCCGTCGGTCAGGTCGGCCGTGATCACCGGATCGTCCGTGCCGGTCAGCCACCGGACCGGGACGTCGACGCGTGCGTGCGCGTACTCACCGCGCACCCACTGCAACATTTCACCGGTCTGATAACTGCGGTACCACCGCGACCCGGCCTCCGCGTGGCCGGGCTGTTGCATGCACTCGGCATACAGCCGGGCACTGTCGTCGGGAATCGAGAACCCGCCACCAACCCAAGGACCCAACATTCTCAGAAACCGTGAGTTGGGATCCCTGAGCAACCGGGGACCGATTACCGGCAACGAAATCGGGATCTGATACCAGAGCCGCCAGAGGTTGCGCACCGATCCAAGGCCGAACTTCACAAAGGGCGCAACGGTGTTGATCCCGAAGAAGCCGGACACCTTCTCCGGATGGCGAAGCATCATGATGAACGCGGTAGGTCCGCCCCAGTCGTGGGCGACGAGTTTGACCGGGCCGATGCCCAGGCGATCCAGCACGGCGGCGAGATCCTCGGCCTTTTCGGCCTTGGTGTAGCGCGAGCGAGGGGCCGAGCTCCAGCCGGCGCCACGCAGGTCCGGACACAGCACCCGGTAGCCGTCGGCGGCCAAGGGGCCGATCAGCTCGTGCCACTCCCACCAGTTCTCCGGGAAGCCGTGCACCAGCATGACGGGCGGCCCCTCGGCCGGACCGGCGTCGGCGACGTGGATCGTCACGCCGTCGCCCAACTCGATGTACCGGTGTTCGACAGCGACGGAGCCTTCGAGCGCGGGCATGGTGACCATGCGTTCCGAAGCTAGCCCACTGGCAGGCAGGTGCGCGAGACCTAGCGAACGACGAATTGCCCACCTCCGAGCGACAACGCGCCGTCGCGGTGGACAACTGTCGCGCGGAGGCGGGCATAGTGCCTGTCCCCCTCAATCGATAGCGACCCGAAAAGCCGCTACGACAGAAACCGCTCGACGTAGGGCGCGAACCGTTCCCGCAGCGCGTCCGGCGTCAGCCCGAACATCTCGCACGACGTTTCGACGTTGCCGAGTCGGCCGCGCCGGTGGCCGGCCAGGTAGTCCGCGATCGCGGTGCGCGCGTCGTCGGTGAAGGGTTCGCCGGCCAGGGCGTACACCCGCTCGGCGACACCGAGCTCGTCGGCCATGAACTCGTCGAAGCGAATGTCGATCGAACGTTCGGGCCCCAGGGTGTCCCGATCGCGCACGAGCGCGGTGAGCATCTGGTCGAGGCGCTCAATCCAGGACTGCGCGATCTGTTCCACCGGCACCGGTGAGCGGTGCATGCGGGCCGAATAGGTGATCATCGCGATCATCGACAGCGCCACCGGCACGGGGTCGCGGTGGGTGAACAGCACAATGCTGTCGCCGAATACGCGGTCCAGCACCGGGACCTGTTCGAGATGCTGCGGCGACTTGAGCAGCCAGCGGTGTCCCCCGCGCAGGTACTGCATGGCCTTGAGCTGGGTGGCCAGGTATTGGTAGTGCGGCGTCTGGTCGTGGGCCCGGTAGTAGTCGCGCCAGCGCGGCACGTCGGCGAGCGTCTCGAAGAGCATCGTCGAGATGTCGTTGGCCAACAGCTGTATCTCTTCGTGCACGTGATCGGTGGTCATCTCGTGCATGAGCGGGAAATGCGGCATCACGATGTTGACCACCCCGACGGCGACGTCCATCCGCGCCCGGCGCGGATCCGGTTCGGCGCCAACCTCATTCGGCAACGGAAACGGCTCGTTGCTTTCCCAGTACGGCATGGTCCGGAAGGTGGGCGCCGCCGCGAGCAGGTTGTGCAGATGGGTGGTGCCGGTGCGGGGCAGCCCGGCGATGACGATCGGCGAACGCAGTTCGATGTCGTCGATCTCGGGATGGCGTTTCAACAGGTCGGTCAGCAGCAACCGGTTTTTGAGCAACTGCAGCAGCTGCCCGTAAAAGTTGACCCTTCCGGCCCCATGCAGCCCGTCGATCTCACGCAGCGCGGCCAGATACACGTCGAGTCGCTCGCGGTAGTCGGGCGCACCGAAGTCATGCAGGCCGGTGTCGGCACTGGCCTGCGCGTGCAAGGAGTCGGCATCAAGTGGGGCGCTCGGGGCCATCGCGGCCATCATGTCGAGGATCTGCTGAGCCTCGGGGCTGAAGCGGGGCAGGGCGAGGTCGTCAAGGCGAACGGCGTCGGTCACGCGACTTATGTTACTCTGAGTTTCGTAATGGTTGTAGATTTTGGCCGACCCCGCGATCCGCGAATTGACGGAGCGGTGCTGCGCGCCACCGTTGAACTGCTGGCCGAGACGGGCTATCCCGGACTCCTGGTGTCCGCGATCGCCGACCGCGCGGGCACCAGCAAGCCCGCGATCTACCGGCGTTGGCCGAGCAAGGCGCACCTCGTCCACGAGGCGGTGTTCCCGATCGGCGCCGCGACCCAGATTCCGGACACCGGGTCACTGCCCGAGGATCTGCGTGAAATGGTCCGCCGCTCAATGGTTTTCCTGACAACCCCGGCCGCCCGGGCAGCGTTGCCGGGGCTGGTCGGTGAGATGGCGGCGGACCCGACCCTGCATGCCAAGCTGCTGGAACGCTTCGCCGGCGTCATCGGCGGGGGCCTGGCCGAGTTGCTGGATCGGGCCGCCCGCCGAGCCGAGGTCCGGGCCGACGTGACCGCCGCCGAATTAACCGAAGCCATCGCCGGGATCACGCTGATCGGCCTGCTCACCCGCCCGGCCGAGCTCAACGACGTTTGGGTCGATCGCACCACCACCTTGCTCCTGAAAGGAATCAGCGTATGACCGAACACCAGTCGACGGCTGCCTGGCGAGAGCTGCTGGCGACCCTCGGGGAACTCGACAGCTCCTTCCTCGACGGCGACCGTGCGGTCACCGACGACCGGCACATCGCCGACGGCTACCGCATGCTGGCCACCACCCTCGGCGTGGCGCTGGACGCCTACCTGTTCCCCGAGCCGGGCCGGCCGCAGTTCGTCGCCGTCAATACGCCGTTTCGCCGCGATCGGCGGTGGGGTGGCGACAACACCGACGCCTACTACTTCATCTGCCCGGTCGACCCGGCGCGGCGATACCGCATCAGCGGCAACAAGGGCGACAGCGTGTACTTCTCGGTGACCGCCTACAACGAACCATCGCCGGGCGCATGGTCAGACCGGGTCGTGTCGATCGTCCGCGACAGCGATCTCGACGTCGACGCCGACGGCAACTTCGCCTTCGAATTCCCGGCGACGCCCGACGCGGCGGTGCTGATGACCCGCGACTACCAAGCCCACCCGCCGACCGGCCGTCCGGTGACGTGGCATATCGAGGCGCTCGAGGAGCCCGACCCGATACGGCATGGCGACGCCGAGACGGCGGCCAGCCTGCGGGCCGTCGCCGCCTGGATGCGGATGATGTTTGCCATCATCCCGCTTCCGGTCGGGACGCGAGTCGATGACGAGCACGGGTTGGGTCACGAAACCGCGCACGCCGCAAACGAATTCGCCGACCCATATCAGGTGCCCGACTCCAACTTCGGCTGGTCGGCCCGCGACGCCTGTTACTCCTACGGCAGCTTCGTGCTCGACGACGACGAAGCGCTCGTCATCACGCACCGGCCGCCGTCGTGCCGGTTCTGGAACTTGGTGGTCTGGAACCAGTTCATGGCCACCTACGGCGACGAGGAAGCCCGGTCCTCCCTCAACAACCACAGCGCGGCGCTCAACAGCGATGGCTCCGTGACGATCGTGTTGTCGCGCGGGCTGACGACGCACCCGAATTCCCTGACGACGCTGGGCTATCCGCGTGGCAACCTCGCGTTCCGCTGGTTCCTCACCGACGGGGTGCCGGAGCGGCCCGGGGTGAAGTTGGTGAAGGCCGCGGACGCGCCGACGGACGTGCACTGAACCACACACCGGCCTGCCTCTGGTGGGATTCCTAGGTACTAAGCCGTCCAGTGGCTTACCGTGTCTTGGACCGTGGCTGCCGGGAGGCTGATATGGACGGGACCCCGTTTGGGCGGTACCGCTTGGTCGAGTTGCTGGGCCGCGGCGGCATGGGCGAGGTATGGCGGGCCCACGACACCGAAACTGACCGCGTTGTCGCCATCAAGCTGTTGCCGGCCTTTTTGTCCGACGACGAGGAATTTCAATCCCGCTTCCGCCGAGAGGCCCACGCGGCCGCGCGACTCAACGACCCGCACGTCATACCCATCCACAACTACGGTGAAATCGACAACCAGCTCTACGTGGATATGAGACTCATCGAGGGCCGCGACCTGCAAACCCTCGTCGCCGACGGACCCCTGGACCCCGCACGCGCGGTACGCATCATCGAACAGGTCGCTCAGGCGTTGCATGCCGCCCACAGGGTGGGGTTGTTACACCGCGATATCAAGCCCTCCAACATCTTGCTCGACGACAACGACTTCGCCTACCTGATTGATTTCGGCATCGCTCGTGCGATCGAAGAAACGCGAATGACCAAGTCCGGCGACACAATCGGCACATTCCAATACATCGCCCCTGAGCGCCTGCACACCGGAACGGAGGATGCGCGCGCCGACATCTACTCGCTGGCCTGCGTGCTGTACGAATCCCTCACCGGCCACCCACCATTTCCTGGCGACTCCATGGCGCACCTGATGTACGCACACGTCAATACCCCGCCGCCTCGACCCTCGGACGCCCAACCCGATGTGCCCCCGGCCGTCGATGATGTGATCGCCACCGGTATGGCCAAGGAACCGGACCATCGCTATGCCACAACCATCGAGTTCGCCAATGCCGCCCGCGATGCAGTCACTACACCGATCTCGCTGCTGGCCCAAAATCAGTTCACTCGTGCGGCTTTCGCGTCCAGCGCCGACGCACCCACGATGTCCGCAACCGAGGCCGCCGTGCAACAACCCTCCGCCGGTCTGAATCTCGCTGCCAGCCAACAAGACCCAGCCGATCCCTCGCCACCCGAGACTCCCACACCCCAACGGGGATCCTGGTGGCCACCTCGAGGCCGCTCAGCCTTGATCGCCGCGATCGTCGTCGTGGTCGTGGTGCTGGTCTCCGGCGTCGTCATCTTTCAACTGCAGCAGCCGTCTGCACCCACGCCGGCAGCAGTGACAGCAACGAGCGTCGCACCGCCACCACCTCCACCGCCGCCCAAACCGGTCGAGGAGGCTGCGCTAGACGGTCTGCTGCTGAGCGCCGCTGACATCAATACCGCGATGGGCGCGACCGCAATGACGGTTTCCCGACCGTGGAAGACTCTGGACGACATCGGTGTTGCCAATCCGTCGTCGCCTCCCGAGTGCCTACCGGTCGGCGGCGCGGGAGAGGCGCCCGTCTACAACGGCAGCGGTTTTGCCGCCCTTCGCGGGCAGACACTCGAGGAGCCTCACCAGTTCAAGCACGCCGTCGACCAGGTTGTGTTGATGTTTCCGTCGGCACAGGCGGCGGCCGCATTTTTCAGCGCCTCGACGCAAAGCTGGCAGGCCTGCGCCAACCGCAGCTATCACGACAACGTCCACAACACCGACATGAACACAGGACCCATGTCCACCACCAAGGGCATACTCACCAACACTCAGACCAATCCGCGCACCACAGGTTGGGCGTGTCAGCGGGCGCTCACGGCCCGCAACAACGTGGTGATCGACGTGGCGGCATGCAGCTATGACATAACAGAACAAGGGGTTGCCATCGCCAGCCAGATCGCGGCAAGAGTACCCACAGCCTAGGTTTCGCGGACCAGCACGATGGCCCGGCCCAGCGTGGTCAGCTTGGCCTCCAACGTGTCGCCGGCGGGATACAGCCGCACCGTGTCCACACCGGCGTCGCGCCAGACCGCAAGCCGTGCCCGCACCATGTCCTCGGTTCCGATGAGCGTGGTCGCCAGCACCATCTCGTCGGTTACCAGCTGCACGGCGCCTTCGCGATCGCCCTGCTGCCAGCGCTCGCGCACCGCGGCGGCAACCTCGGCCCAGCCTTGCCGGCTGTAGGCCTGGTTGTAGTAGTTGGTGCTCGACGAGCCCATGCCGCCGAGGCTGAACGCGAGTTCCTTTTTCCGGCCCACGACCATGCGGCGCAGTTCGTCTTCGTTGGCCGCGAAGGCAACCTCGGCGCCCTGGCAGATGTCGATGTCGGCGCGGCTGCGCCCGGCGGCGGCCAGTCCGGTGTCGAGGTGGCTGAAGTAGGCGTCGGCGGCGCCCTCCGGGACGAAGCTGGTGCCCAGCCAGCCGTCGGCGATCTCGCCGGTCAGCCGCAGCATCGCCGGGGACAGTGCGGCCAGATAGATCGGGATCGGGTGCCCGGACGCCGTCGACAACTTCATCGGCACGGCCTCGCCGGGCCGCGGGATCTGAAACTGGCTGCCGGAATACGACACCTTGCCACCCGCGAACACCTGCCGCACGATGTCGACGGTTTCTTTCATGCGGGCCAGCGGCCGGCTGAACGCGACGCCGTGCAGACCCTCGATCACCTGTGGGCCCGAGGCGCCCAGGCCCAGCAAAAACCGCCCGTTCGACAGGTTGGACAGCGTGATCGCGGTCTGGGCGACCACGACCGGTGTGCGCGTGCCGACCTGAAGGACGCCCGAACCGAGCAGCATCCGCTCGGTCTTCGCAGCGATGTAGCCCAGCGCCGACGGCGCGTCCGAACCCCACGCCTCGGCAACCCAGCACACGTCCAGGCCCAGCTTCTCGGCCTCGACGGCGAATTCGACAACCTGGGCCACTTCGTCAGGGGCGCCGGACAACTCGACCGTCGTCGCCGTGCGCATCAACGGACCCCGTGCTCGGCCAGCCTTTTGATCGCCGCGAGGGTCTTGCCGATCGCCGCCTCGAACTCCCGCATCCGGACGAACACGATCTTTTGTTCCTTGTCCGGCATCGATTCGATCGCCACCGACAACCCCGAAGGCGCCGGTCCCATCTGCATCCAGTAGCTCAGGTTGGTGCCGCCGTCGCGGGGGGTCAGCCGGAATCGCCAAGTCGCCGAGGGGTTGCCGACATCACCAACGGCCCAGGCGAATTCCCGGGGCTGATCGCACGCGACGATCTGCGAGGTGGTGCTCCACTGTCCGAACGCATCGTGCTCGCTGTATCCGACGAATCGGGCGCCGAGGCGGGGCCCGTCAGCACCCTCGGTCCACTCCACCGATTGCAACTCGTTGCTCAGGGTCGGCATCAGCTTGATATCGGAGATCAGATTCCAGACCCGGTTCGGGTCGGCGTCGATCCACGTCGAGACTTCCACCGTTGGTTTGTCCGCATAGCAGGCACCGGTCCACTCCACGGACCCCATTGTGCCCCCACCCGATGTGGGACTTAGGCCGCGACGGGCTCCCGCTCGTCGGCGCTCTTGCGCAGCAAAGACGGGAGTTTCACCGAATCCGGGAGGGTGAGCTTGACGATCTTGCGGACCACGGTGCCGAACTGTTGTGGCAGCGGGCCCCGGTTGTAGGGAACGCCGTAGCGTTCGCAAATCTCCTGCACCTCGGGCGCGATGTCCGAATACCGGCGGGCGGGCATGTCCGGGAACAGGTGGTGTTCGATCTGGTGCGACAGGTTGCCGGACAGCAGATGGAAGATTTTGCCGCCGGTCAGGTTCGCCGAACCGAGCACCTGGCGGAAGTACCACTGTCCGCGGGACTCATCCTTGGTCTCCTCGACGGTGAACTCCTGGGTGCCGTCCGGGAAGTGGCCGCAGAAGATGATCATGTACGACCAGACATTGCGCATCAGGTTGGCCGTCATGTTCCCGGTGAAGACGAACGGCGCGAATGGGCCGGCCAGCAACGGGAAGGCGACGTAATCCTTGAGCGTCTGGCGGCGTGTCTTTTTCCAGATGGCCTTGAGCACGTCGCGCTTGTCGCGCAGCCTGATCTCGCCCGAGCGGATGCGCTCGGTTTCCAGTTCGTGCAGCGCGACACCGTATTGGAACAGCACCATCAGCAGGAAGGCGTACACCGGGTTGCCCAAGTAGTACGGGTGCCACTTCTGGTCTTCGCTCATCCGCAGGATGCCGTAGCCGATGTCGCGGTCCATCCCGACGATGTTGGTGTGGGTATGGTGCATGTAGTTGTGCGAATGCCGCCACTGGTCGGCCGGGCAGGCCGTGTCCCACTCGAAGGAGCGGCCGGAGATCGCAGGGTCGCGCATCCAGTCGTACTGGCCGTGCATGATGTTGTGGCCAATCTCCATGTTGTCCAGGATCTTTGACAGCCCCAACATGGTGGTGCCCAGCAGCCAGGCCGGTGGCAGCACCCCGGCGAATAGCAGCGCACGGCCGCCGACTTCCAGCGCACGCTGGGCTTTGATGACGCGGCGGATGTAGTCGGCGTCTTCCTCGCCGAGCTGTGCCATCACGCGTTCTTTGATGGTGTCGATTTCGCGGCCGAATGCGTCGGCCTGTTCGCGGGTCAGGGTGACTGTGTTGTGTGTCATGACTTTTCCTCCCTTGATGTTCGGGCGTTAAAGCGATAGGTCGATGTCGCCGACCGGGACGGAGACGCAGATCTGGATGTCTTCGTCCGGCGCAGTGGACACCGCGCCGGTGGTCAGGTTGCGCACGGTGCCGGCATTCTTGCGTCGGGTGCAGGTGTGGCAGATGCCCATCCGGCATCCGTTGGCCGGGGTCAGGCCGGCCGATTCGGCCTGATCGAGCAGCGACCGGCCATCGTCAACGGCGTCAATGCCGCTGTCGGCGAACGTGATTCGTCCACCCGATACGTTTTCGGGTGCCTCGATGACCGGTGGCACGAAGCTCTCGGTGCAGACGTTGTCGCAGTGCTCACGCACGGCATCGACCAAAGCCGTTGGCCCACAGACGAATACCGCATCTGGCGAGGGCATGGCGGCGGTCAGGTGCTCCGGTCCGAAGCGGCCGGCGAGCTCGCCCGAACCCGAACGGGTGAACCCGTGCAACACCCGCACGCCGGGCATTGCCGCCAGCTCGTCGCGGTAGCACGCCTCGGCGGGATTGCGCGCGTAGTGGACGAAGGCCAGTTCGCCACCCGCGGTGTCGACGTGCTGCTCGGCGATCAGGGTGCGCAGCATCGCCATGACCGGCGTGATGCCGCTGCCGCCGGAGACGAAAAGGATCCGGCGCGGCCGCCGCGGCCCCCGGGCCGGCAATACGAAGTCCCCGCCGACGCCGGTCAGCCCCACGACCATGCCGCGACGCGCGCGCTCATAGAGGTAGTTCGACACCAGGCCGCGCTCGTGGTGGCCGATGGTCAGCTCGATCGTGGAACTGCCCTCGGCGTTGGCCGGGGAATAGCAGCGGGCATGCCTGCGGCCGTCGATGTCGACGGTGACGGTGACGTATTGGCCCGCCTTGACGGTGTGCGCGGAACGAAAGCTCGCGTTCGGGGCCAGCGTGAGCGTGACGCTGCGCGCCGTGCTGCGACGCACGTCGATGACCTTGGCGCGCGGCTCGCCCAGCGTCCAGGTCGGCGTCACCAGCTCGGTGTAGCGGTCGACGCCGTGTGGACCGGTGAGCAGGTCAACCAGGTCGGATCCCAGGACGCGCTTCGTCAGCGTCCGGGTAAGATTTTGAGTGAACATATGTACACCGTGCGTCCGATACGCCCAGATAGTCAAGGGTTTAGCCTGCTCTGTGGTAGGCTTCACACAGTGAACGACCGTACTCCTAGCTCACGGTCGCGCCGGTCGGGCCGCGAGCGCCCCCGTGAAAGCCCGTCGCGCGAGGAACGCAAGGAAGCCACCCGGCGGGCCATCATCGCCGCGGCGCTCAAGCTGCTGCAGGACCACAGCTTTTCCAGTCTGAGCCTGCGCGAGGTGACGCGGGAAGTCGGCATTGTGCCCGCGGCGTTCTATCGCCACTTCGAATCCATGGAGGCCCTCGGCCTCGTCCTCATCGACGAGTCGTTTCGGCACCTGCGCGACACCCTGCGTGGCGCCAGGGCCGGCAAGCTCGACCCCAACCGGGTGATCGAGTCGTCCGTCGAGATCCTGATCGCCAGCGTCGCCGAACGACGCGAACACTGGCGATTCATCGCCAGGGAGCGCAATAGCGGCCTGTCCGTCCTGCGCTACGCCATCCGCACCGAGATCCGGCTGATCACGTCCGAGCTGGCCACCGACCTGGCCCGCTTCCCGGGGCTCAACGGCTGGAGCACCGAGGACCTCAACGTTCTGGCGACGCTGTTCGTCAACGCCATGATCGTCATCGCCGAAGCCACCGAGGATGCCCAGAGCGCCGAGTCGCTGGAAGACATCCGGCGGACCGCCGTCAAGCAGCTGCGGATGATCGCCATCGGCATCGCCGGCTGGCGCAGCAAGCCGTAACGCAAAGCGGTCAGCGCGGCGCCCGCCACATCGCCCACAACGTCGGACCTCCGTTGGGCAGCACGATTTCGCCGGTGACCGTGAAGCCGAAACGCTGGTAGTACGGGATGTTTTCGGGCTTGCTCGACTCGAGGTAGGCCGGCGCGTGCTCGGCATCGCAGCGGTCCAGCCTCGACTGCATGAGGACCTGTCCAAAGCCCATGCCGCGCACCGCCGGATCGCTTCCGAGTACTGCCAGATACCAGTGCGGCTCTTCGGGGTGCACGCGCCTCACTGCTTCCTGCACGCCGCGGGCCACCGCTGTCCGCAAGCCGAACACCCGCAGTAATGACGGCGTCATCGCCAACTCCGCTCGGCGCGTTTCTTGCCAGTGATTCGGCGGATCCCACAGCGCGGCCGCACCGATACCCGGTCCATTGCAGGCGACCTCCACGCCGCCGTACCCGAAATGGTGATGACGAGTCATCGCCGCAAAGACGCGAGCCAGGTGTTTGGACCGTGCCTTGTCGTCAGGCAGGATCCAGGTCGACACCGGATCGTCGTAAAAGGCCCGGCTCAACGTGGCTGATAGCTCGCGAATATCGGCTTTCCCCGCCGCCCGCGCCCGCGGAGTCACCACTTCAGGTTAGGTCCAGCAGGCCAAGAAGGCGGCGCACATCGCGAAACGAGTGTCATGGGTTCGGCCGCGGGTATCTTGGCTTCGGTGACGGGTTTCTCACGGCGGGCGTTCGGGCGGCTCGCGACCGGCACAGGCGTACTGGGCGCTGGCGCATTGGCCGGCGGGTGCGATCTGAAGCATCGTGGCGCGCCTGGCAGTCCGCCGCTGCCGGCCGCCAAGGGCGTGGGAATCACGTTGTCGCACGAGCAGTTCCGCACCAATCGGCTCGTCGAGCAAGCCCAGGCGGCTGAGAAGGCCGGCTTTCGATATGTCTGGGCCAGCGACCACATCCAACCGTGGCAGGACAACGAGGGCCACTCGATGTTCCCGTGGCTGACCCTGGCCCTGGTGGGCAACAGCACCAGTCGCATCGAGTTCGGCACCGGGGTCACCTGCCCGATTTACCGCTACCACCCGGCAACGGTGGCGCAGGCGTTTGCCTCGCTGGCGGTCCTGAATCCCGGGCGCGTTTTTTTGGGACTCGGGACCGGCGAGCGGCTCAACGAGCAGGCCACCACCAACACGTTCGGCAAATACGCCGAGCGTCATGACCGTCTTGTTGAGGCGATCGGGCTGATCCGCCAGCTGTGGAGCGGCCAGCGAACCTCGTTCGCCGGCCGCTATTTTCAGACCAACTCGCTGCAACTCTACGACCTCCCGCCGACGCCGCCGCCGATCTTCGTGGCCGCCAGCGGACCTAAAAGCGCAAGGCTGGCAGGGCAATACGGCGATGGCTGGATCACCCAGTCCCGCGACCTCATAAACCAGAAGCTGCTGGCCGCATTCGATGCCGGCGCTCGTGCCGCGGGCCGCGACCCTGCCACCCTGGGCAAGCGCGTCGAACTGTTCGCCGTCGTCGGTGATAACGAGGAGGCCTCCCGCGCGGCGGCCCTGTGGCGCTTTACCGCCGGGGCCGCCGATCAACCCAATCCGGTCGAGATCCAGCGTGCCGCCGATTCGAACCCGATCGACAAGGTGCTGGCCAACTGGACGGTCGGCATCGATGCCGCCCCACACATCATTGCCGTGCAATGGGTTCTCGATGGCGGCGCCGTCCCCTTTCTGCACTTCCCGCAGGCCGACCCCATCACCGCCATCAATTTCTACCGCGACTACGTTCTGCCCAAGCTGCACTAATACAATTGCCGCCGTGCCGCCTTATCGCGATCTCGGCGCGTACGACGATCGTGCCGGGGAGTACGACCACGGCTGGCGCGGTCGGCTGCACCACACCATCAGCGAGAACACCGCCGCGCTGGCCGCCGAAACCGTTGCCGCACCACTTCGAGTCCTCGACGTCGGGTGCGGAACTGGATACCTGCTGCGAACGCTGGCCCGCCAGTATCCGGATGCCGTGGAACTTGCCGGAATTGACGCCGCTCCCAACATGATTGAGACGGCCCGCGGCATCGGCGGCGACCACCGCCTGACCTTCGCCACCGGCGTCGCCGAGCGACTCCCCTACCCCGACGCCTCGATCGACCTCGTGGTCAGCAGCACGTCGTTCGATCACTGGTCGGATCAATTGGCAGGGCTGCGTGAGTGCGCACGGGTGCTGCGCGCCGGCGGGCACCTTGTCCTGGTCGACCAGTTCTCCCGTTTGTTGCTCCCCACCCTCGCCACCAGCAGGCGGGGCAAGGCCCGAACCCCGCACCGCGCCGATCGGCTGCTGTTGCGGGCGGGCTTCGCTCAACCGCGCTGGCATCGGGTGCACGCGGTCATCATCAACGCCGCGGTGGCCGCGAAGGCGTCCTAGAAAAGCCCCACTTACGATGGGGTGGCTCCATCTAGCGATATCCAAGATGCCGGTGCGACGTCGCACCGGAGAACGGCGGCCGACAGTGTGGGACTTCGAGACAGACCCGGAATATCAGGCGAAGCTGGACTGGGTCGAAAAGTTCATGGCCGAAGAGCTCGAACCGCTCGATCTCGTCGCGCTTGACCCGTACGACAAAAACAACGCCGAGATGATGAGCATCCTGCGCCCGTTGCAGCAGCAGGTGAAGGACCAGGGACTGTGGGCCGCACATTTGGGCCCCGAACTCGGCGGCCAAGGCTACGGCCAGGTCAAGCTGGCGCTGCTCAACGAGATCCTTGGGCGCTCCCGCTGGGCTCCGTCGGTATTCGGTTGTCAGGCACCGGATTCCGGTAATGCCGAGATCCTCGCGCTGTTCGGCACCGACGAGCAGAAGGCGCGCTACCTGCAGCCGCTGCTCGACGGCGAAATCACCTCCTGCTATTCGATGACCGAGCCGCAGGGCGGTTCCGATCCCGGCATGTTCGTGACCGGTGCGACCCGCGACGGTGACGACTGGGTCATTAACGGGGAGAAGTGGTTTTCCAGCAACGCCAAGCACGCATCGTTCTTCATCGTGATGGCGGTGACCAACCCCGAGGGCCGCACCTACGACAAAATGTCGCTGTTCATCGTTCCGGGCGAGACGCCGGGCATCGAGATCATCCGCAACGTCGCGGTCGGCGGCGAGTCGAGCAAGCACGGTTCGCATGGCTACGTGCGCTACAAAGACGTCCGAGTGCCCGCCGACCATGTGCTGGGCGGCGAAGGCTCAGCATTCATGATCGCCCAGACCCGGCTCGGCGGCGGCCGTATCCACCACGCGATGCGCACAATTGCGTTGGCGCGCAAGGCTTTCGACATGATGTGCGAGCGGGCCGTGTCGCGTAAGACCCGGCACGGCCACCTGTCCGACTTCCAGATGACACAGGAGAAGATCGCCGACAGCTGGATCCAGATCGAGCAGTTCCGGCTGCTGGTGCTGCGCACCGCGTGGCTGATCGACAAGCACCACGACTACCAGAAGGTGCGACGCGACATCGCGGCGGTGAAAGTCGCCATGCCCCAGGTGCTGCACGACGTCGCGCAGCGGGCCCTGCACCTACACGGCGCACTGGGCGTCTCCGATGAGATGCCGTTTGTCAAAATGATGGTCGCCGCCGAGTCGCTGGGCATCGCCGACGGCGCTACCGAACTGCACAAGATGACGGTGGCCCGTCGCACGCTGCGCGAATACGAGCCCGTGACAACGCCTTTCCCGTCTCAGCACATACCGACCCGGCGCGCCGAAGCCCAGAGCCGACTGGCCGAACGCCTCGAGCATGCGATCGCGGAGTTCTGATCGCCGCCGCCGTGTGATCACACCGGTCACACTGGCACCGGCGAGCCTCGGCATGACCAAAGTTCAAACGCGATATCGCCGGTGATATCGCGTTTCGAAATGGGGTAGCGCCCGTCGTGGCGGTAGTGAAGTGCCGGGTGTGACTACTGCCGTCGCTGAACGGCGTCGGGAAATCAGGTGATGTAGCGGACGATGCTTTCGGCCACGCAGGCCGGCTTGGCTGATCCGTCGATCTCGACGGTCGTCGACACCACCGCCTGAACCGCACCGTTGCCGACGTCTTCGACGTTGACCAGCGAACTTTGCGCACGCACCCTCGAGCCGACCGGCACCGGGGCGGGGAAGCGAACCTTGTTCAGGCCGTAGTTGATCGCGAGCTTGATCCCGTTCACGGTGTACATGTCGTGCTGCAGTCGCGGCAGCAACGACAACGTCATGTAGCCGTGGGCGATGGTCGTGCCGAACGGGCCCTTCGCGGCGCGCTCCGGGTCGACGTGGATCCACTGGTGATCGCCGGTCGCGTCGGCGAACAGGTTGACCTCTTCCTGAGTGATGGTCACCCAGTCGCTCTGCCCGATGGTCTCGCCCGCAGCGGCGGCAAGGTCCGCAACTGAATCGAAGGTGCGCATGCTCTCTCCTTAAGGTCGTGGGTAAGCATAGGACTCGTGCGACTCCTGTTGATTGCCGATACCCACGTCCCGCTGCGCGCCCGCGACCTGCCCGCCGCGGTGTGGGATGAGGTCGCCAGCGCCGATGTCGTGCTGCACGCCGGCGATTGGGTGGCACCCGAACTGGTCGACGAGCTCACGGCCCGGTCCGCGCGGCTGGTCGGGTGTTGGGGCAACAACGACGGGCCCGCGGTGCGGTCGCGGCTGCCGGAGCGAGCCGAAGTGACGCTGGCCGGTGTCCGCTTCACGGTCGTCCACGAGACCGGCGCCGCCGCCGGGCGCGAAGCCCGGATGGCGCGGCTGTACCCGGACCGCGATGTCCTGGTGTTCGGGCACAGCCACATCCCGTGGGACACCACGACACAGACCGGGCTGCGTCTGCTCAACCCGGGCTCCCCGACGGATCGGCGCCGCCAACCGTTCTGTACCTACCTGACCGCGGCCGTCCACGACGGCCAACTGACCGGTGTTGACCTGCACCGCATCGACAAGTAGCTCGGGGATAGCTCGGACATAGCCAGCACACATATTTAGCTCGTAAACAGAGCTATATATGCAAACACTGAAGGCACACACCGAACTCGCCGCCGACGTGGTCGGCAGCGTCGGCAGATTTCGCCGGCAACTCCGCCGATCTGTCGGCCGCGGGTTCGACACCGCCGCGCTCAGCGATTCACAGGCGGAGCTGCTGTGGCTGGTCGGCCGGCGACCGGCAATCTCGGTGCGCGCCGCGGCAGCCGAACTCGGACAGGTGCCCAACACCACCTCGACGTTGGTCTCCAAGCTGGTCGCCACCGGCTGGTTGATCCGGACCGTCGACGAGACCGACCGTCGCGCCTGCCAGCTGCGGCTCGCCGAGCCCACGCAGCAGATGGTCGACGCGTCACGAGCCGCCCGGCGGGTGCTGCTGTCCGAGCTGCTCGGCGAACTAAATGACGATCAAATCGATTCTCTGACAAAGGGGTTGGAGGTTCTCAACACGGTGACACGAAGATTACAGGAGCGCGGATCATGACCGAACTACTACCGTTGGCGATCGACTGCCAGAACCTCACCTACCGTTACGGCCAGTTCACCGCGGTCGACGACCTGAGCTTGCAGGTACGGCCGGGCGAAACGATGGGACTGCTGGGACCCAACGGCGCCGGCAAGACCACCCTGGTGCGGATGCTGACCACCCTGACGCCGGTCCAGGAAGGCGAACTGCGCATCTTCGGGTTGGACTCCCGACGCCGGACCACCGACATTCGCAGCAACATCGGCTATGTGCCACAACAGCTTTCGATCGAACCCGCCCTGACCGGTTGGCAGAATGTGGAATGGTTCGCGCGGCTGTACGGCGTCCCCCGCGGTGAGCGTGCCTGCCGCGTTGAACAAGCACTGGCCGCCATGGAGCTGCTCGACGTGGCCGACCGGCTGGCCGGCGCCTACTCGGGCGGCATGGTCCGCCGCCTGGAGGTGGCCCAGGCCCTGGTCAACCGGCCGTCGCTGCTGGTGCTGGACGAACCGACCGTCGGGCTGGACCCGATCGCCCGCGACGGCGTGTGGACACAGGTGCAGAACATGCAGGCCCAGTTCGGGATGACGGTGCTGCTGACCACCCACTACATGGAAGAGGCCGACGCCTTGTGCGATCGCGTCGCGCTGATGCATCGCGGCACGTTGCGGGCCGTGGGCACCCCGACGGACCTGAAGGCGCAGGTGTCCGCGGGCGCCACGCTCGAGGACGTGTTCCGCCACTTCGCCGCCTCCGACCTCGCCGAATCGACGCCCGAGTCCTCGGACTTTCGCGAAATCCGTTCCAGCAGAAGGGTTGCCAGCCGTGCAAGTTGATCATGCAACCAATGGCCCGGCCGCCAACCTGGTCCGCGCCCCACGCGGTTGGCAGCGAGCCCGCGCGACGATGAGTCGCGTCGGCGCGTTCGCCATCGTCGAACTGCAGAAGTTGGGGCATGACCGTACCGAACTGATCACCCGCATGGTGCAACCGGCGTTGTGGCTGCTGATCTTCGGCACCACATTCAGCAAGCTGCACGTCATCCACACCGGGTCGGTGTCCTACCTGGCTTTCCTGGCGCCGGGCATCATCGCCCAGTCGGCTCTGTTCATCTCGATCTTTTACGGCATCCAGATCATCTGGGATCGCGATGCCGGCGTGCTGGCCAAGCTGATGGTGACACCGGCACCCGCGTCGGCGCTGATCACCGGCAAGGCGTTCGCCGCCGGAGTGCGATCGGTCGCCCAGGTCGTCGGCGTCATGGCGCTGGCCTATCTGATGCGTGTCGGGCTGACCATCAATCCATTGCGGATCCTGGCCGCGATGGTCACGGTGATGCTTGGTGCGGCGTTCTTCGCTTGTCTGTCAATGACATTGGCGGGGTTGGTGCGCAGTCGCGATCGCCTGATGGGTATCGGGCAAGCCATCACCATGCCGTTGTTCTTCGCGTCCAATGCCCTGTACCCGGTCGACGTGATGCCGTCCTGGCTGCATGCTCTGAGCACCGTCAACCCGCTGAGCTACGAGGTCGATGCCCTGCGGGCGATGCTGATCGGCACTCCACTCAATCCGCTGGATCTGGTGGTGCTGGTGATCGCCGCCGCGCTCGGAATCGTCACGGCCTCAACACTATTGCGCCGCCTGGTGGCGTAGCGGTCTCGGGCGCCTGATAGCGCATCCGCTATCGGATTCGCAAGGCGTCCGCACGGTTCCGATAGCCAATCGTGACCCGTTCGCGACGATTGCTCGCCGAGTCCCAATCGTTAGCAGACCGCGACGTTGCGCTGCGGCCGTGACAGAGGAGTTGTGTCCGACGTCTGTGTTTGACTCCCCGAGAACAGATTCCACCGCATCATGCGGCAGATGAAAGTTGGGATGGGTAGAAACTATGACGTTCGTTGAAAAGTTGCGTGGCGCTGCGACAGGGGTGCCGCGCCGGCTGGCTATCGCGGCGATAGGTGCTGCCCTGCTGTCCGGACTCGTCGGCGCTGTCGGCGGCTTGGCGACCGCGGGGGCATTCTCCAAGCCAGGTCTTCCGGTGGAATATCTGCAGATTCCTTCACCGTCGATGGGCCGCAACATCAAGGTCGAATTCCAGGGCGGCGGCCAGCACGCCGTCTACCTGCTCGACGGTCTGCGGGCCCAGGACGACTACAACGGCTGGGACATCAACACTCCGGCGTTCGAGGAGTTCTACCAGTCCGGCCTGTCGGTGGTCATGCCCGTCGGCGGCCAGTCCAGCTTCTACAGCAACTGGTACCAGCCGTCGTCAGGCAACGGCCAGAACTACACCTACAAGTGGGAAACGTTCATCACGAACGAGATGCCGCTGTGGCTGCAGGCCAACAAGCAGGTATCGCCGCTCAACAACGCGGCGGTGGGCCTGTCGATGTCGGGTGGCTCCGCGCTGATCCTGGCGGCGTACTACCCGCAGCAGTTCCCGTACGCCGCGGCGTTGTCGGGCTTCCTCAACCCGTCCGAGGGCTGGTGGCCGACGCTGATCGGCCTGGCGATGAGCGACGCGGGCGGCTACAGCGCCAACAGCATGTGGGGTCCCTCCAGCGACCCGGCGTGGAAGCGCAACGACCCGATGCTGCAGATTCCGCGGCTGGTCGCCAACAACACCCGCATCTGGGTCTACTGCGGTAACGGCACACCGAGCGACCTCGGCGGCGACAACATGCCGGCGAAGTTCCTCGAAGGGCTCACCCTGCGCACCAACCAGCAGTTCCAGAACACCTATGTGGCATCGGGTGGACGAAACGGGGTGTTCAACTTCCCCGCCAACGGGACGCACTCGTGGCCCTACTGGAACCAGCAGTTGATGGCGATGAAGCCGGACATGATCCAAACCATCAACGCGGTCAACGCCGCGACGCCTCCCCCGCCCCCGGCCGCACCTCCCGCCGGCTAAGGCACTAAGCCAGCATCGGCAGCAGCGCACCGGTCAGCGCTGCTGCCGATGCTTTTTAGTTGGCGCAGCTAGTCGGGAACGGCGCGTCGGTCCAGATGGAAATAGGTGATGCCGGTGGTCAGCGCGCAGATCACGGTGGCAACCACCAGCATCCAGGTGCCGTTGACCACCAGGCTGATGCCGCCGCCGATCGCGGCACCCAGGACGAAGCTGGCGAACAACAGAAAGTAGCCGAGCCAGTCCGCGACCGTTCCGCCGGCCATGTGGCGTTCGATGCCCTGGCCCATCTTGACCAGCGTGCCGGTGACGTAGCTCAACGGGATCGACACCTCGCCGCCCTTGACGAACGACGTGTTCAACGCGCCAATGCCGAAGACCACCAACATGATCGGCGCGAAATCGAGCATGTTCTCATCCCAGCCTTCTTCGATGATGTCCAGCGCGGTGGCCGCCACCAGGCTGGTGGTGGTCAGCACGGTCGGGCCGTGCGGGTGCCCCGACCAGAAGCGGCGGCGACACACCGAGGCGACGACCACGCCGGCGACGAAGCACACCAATAGCAGCGCCGCCGTGATCGACAGCAACACGTCATGCCGGAAATAGCCCAGCACCGCGCGTTGGGCGTTGCCGGTCATGAAGGTGACAAAGTAGCCCTCCGAGTGGGTGAACGCGGTCGCGCCCAGCACACCGGCCAACGCGGCCAGCGCCCACGACAGGCGATCCTCACCGTCGAAGATCGGACTCGACATCCGCACATGCTTTCACATACGCCATCGGTCCAAGCCCTACTCGACCGCGGTGAGCCGGGCAATCGATCGCAGCGGGATAGGCAGCCAGCCGGGCCGGTGCCGCGCCTCATAGCCGGCCTCGTACACCGCCTTGTCGAGTTCGTAGGCCGCCAGCAGCTGCGCGGAATCCCGCGGGTCGACGCCCGACGCGGCCGCATAGCCGTCGCAGAACGCGGTTCGATTGCGTTCGACCCATTCCCGGGCGCGCGCCGCCAACTGCTTGTCGGTGCCCTGGTCCACCAGCGGCCCGTAGGCGGCGTACTCGAACGAGCGCAAGACGCCCGCCACATCGCGCAACGTCGAATCCGGTGCCCGCCGCTCGGCCAGCGGCTGGCCGGGCTCGCCCTCGAAGTCAATGATGATCCAGCTCTCCGGGGTGCGCAGCACCTGCCCCAGGTGCAGATCGCCATGTATCCGCTGGACGGTCGTCGTCTCACCGGCCAGCTTTCCGAAGCGCTCCTCGACCGTTGCCGCGTACTCCTCCAACTGGGGAACCATGGCCACGGTCGACGCCAATCGCGCCAGCACGTTGTCCACCGGGAAGGGTGCTTGTGCCGTCCCGAGGTGTTCGGCCAGCGCCGCATGGACGGAGGCCACGGCCTCGCCGAGCCGGTTGGACTCGCCGGCGAAGTCGCCGCCGACCTCGTAGGCGTACAGGTCGCCTTCCGCGAACAGATCGCGGACGCTGGCCGTGGCCATCGCCCAGCCCTCGGCGGCGTTGGCCTCGAACTCGGTGACCATTCCCAGGGGCCAGGCCGAGTCGTCGGCGCCAGCGATCTCGTAGGTGCCCAGCAGCCGGGCCACGTGCGGGTTGCCGGCACGCCCAAGCACTCGGTTCAGCTCGATGTCGGGATTGATGCCGCTGCTGACCCGGCGGAACACCTTGAAGATGGCGTCGCGATCGAAGATCACGCTGGTGTTGGACTGCTCGGCGTCGGACACCCGCGGCATCGCCTCCAGCGGGAGCACGACATCGGGTTCCTTGCTGAAGGTGATTTCGATGCCAGAAGAATCGCGGACCGCACCGGCGTCGATCAGCGACAGCAGAAACTGCGGGGCGTCGGTTTCGTACAGCGCGTCGAAGGCGGTCCGGTCATCAACCGCGCCGATGGTGGCGACGGTGTTGAACTCGCTGAACGGCTCGGCGCCCCAGCCGACGAGTACCTGATAGCGCTCCGAGGAGCCGTTGGTGTAGCTGGCGTCGACGAGCACCAAGTCCAGCTCGTCGCGCAGCGCGACGACCACCGCGGGCTCGGCGCTGGACAGCTCGCGATTACGCCCGGCGTACCAGCGTTGCTGTGGCAACCACTCGGTCCAGGGCAGCTTGGCTGAGCGTGTCATGCCTTCTCCTCCGATGCGCACAGCTGGAACCAGTAGAACCCATGTCCCGGCAGTGTCAGCAGATATGGCAGGTGACCAATCCGCGGAAACTCCACGTGGCCGGTGAGCTCCACCGGCGTGTGACCGCTCCAATGTTGCAGGTTGAGCTCCAGCGGCTGCGGGAACCGCGAAAGATTGTTGACACAGAGCACCGTGTCGCCGTCGTCGGGTGCCTGACGCAGGAACGCCAGCACCGACGGGTTCGACGCGCCGAGTTCTTCGAACCGCCCGATCGCAAACGCCTCGTGGCGGCGCCGCACCGCCAGCATCATCCGGGTGAAGTTGAGCAGCGACGTCGAGGTGTCGCGCTGCGCCTCGACGTTGACGGCCTGATACCCGTAGACCGAGTCCTGGCTGGCCGGAAGATAGAGCCGGCCCGGGTTGGCTTTGGAGAACCCGGCATTGCGGTCCGGCGTCCACTGCATGGGAGTCCGCACGCCGTCGCGATCACCCAGCCAGATCACGTCGCCCATGCCGATCTCGTCGCCGTAGTAGAGCACCGGTGATCCGGGCAGCGACAGCAGCAGGGCGGTGAACAGCGTGATCTGGTTGCGGTCGTTGTCCAGCAACGGCGCAAGGCGACGACGGATGCCGACGTTCGCCTTCATCCTCGGATCCTTGGCGTACTCGGAGTACATGTAGTCGCGTTCCTCGTCGGTGACCATTTCCAGCGTCAGCTCGTCGTGGTTACGCAGGAAGATCCCCCATTGCGCCATGTCCGGGATCTCCGGGGTCTGGGAGAGGATCTCCGAGATCGGGAACCGCGACTCACGCCGCACCGCCATGAAGATGCGCGGCATGAGGGGGAAGTGAAACGCCATGTGGCATTCGTCGCCGCCGGTGGTGGTGTCGCCGAAGTATTCGACGACGTCGGCCGGCCACTGGTTGGCCTCGGCCAGCAGCACCCGGCCGGGGAATTCGTCGTCGACGACCTTGCGGACCCGCTTGAGGAACGCGTGCGTCTCGGGCAGGTTCTCGCAGTTGGTGCCCTCGCGCTCGAAGAGGTACGGCACCGCATCCAGGCGGAACCCGTCGATCCCCAGTCCGAGCCAGAAGCGCAGGACGTCGATCATGGCTTCCTGCACGGCCGGGTTGTCGTAGTTCAGGTCCGGCTGGTGCGAGAAGAACCGGTGCCAGTAGAACTGGCGCCGGACCGGGTCGAACGTCCAGTTCGACTCTTCGGTGTCGACGAAGATGATCCGGGCGTCGGTGTACTTGTCGCTGGTGTCGCTCCACACGTAGTAGTCGCCGTAGGGCCCGTCCGGGTCGTGCCGGGACTCCTGGAACCAGGGGTGCGACTCCGATGTGTGGTTCATCACCAAGTCGGTGATGACGCGGATGCCGCGCTCGTGGGCGGCATCCAGCAGGTCGACGAAATCCTCCACCGTGCCGAACTCGGGCAGCACCTTGTAGAAGTCGCGGATGTCATAGCCGCCGTCCTTCAGCGGCGAGTCGTAGAACGGCGGCAGCCAGATGCAGTCGATGCCCAGCCACTGCAGGTAGTCCAACCGCCCGATGAGTCCGCGCAGGTCACCGGACCCGTCCGCATCGGCGTCGAAGAACGCCCGGACCAGCACCTCGTAGAACACCGCATGTTTGAACCAGGTCGGGTCGGCGGGCAGCGCCGTGGCGTTCTCGTAATCCTCGGCATTGGGGTGTTCGACCACACCGTCCTCGACGTGACTCCCCTCCGCGGGATCATGCTCGACAGCGTCTTTTGCGTCGTTCATCAATTCCACGATGCCACGGGTACCCGAGGTCCGACGTTCGGAATCACGGGGGCAATCCTGCCTGCCGACAATCGAATTCGTCGGCTGCCGGACAGAATCCGCG
This sequence comes from Mycobacterium numidiamassiliense, assembly GCF_900157365.1. Classification (GTDB taxonomy): domain Bacteria; phylum Actinomycetota; class Actinomycetes; order Mycobacteriales; family Mycobacteriaceae; genus Mycobacterium; species Mycobacterium numidiamassiliense. The sequence continues at coordinate 1,550,771 of NZ_FUEZ01000003.1, forward strand.
CCCCGATCAGGCTGGAGGCCCTTCACCCAACTGCACCGGCGCGCTGCGCTCGCCGTCACCCCCGCGCCAGCGCAACGTGATGGTGTCGCCGGGGTGATGCGGAACCATCACGTCCGTCATCCCGGTCGGCCCGTTGATCGCGACGCCGTCGATGCCGACGACCGTGTCGCCCGGGGCGATCCCGGTGGCGGCGGCCGGCCCGTTGTTGACAATGCGCTGCACACGCGCGCCTGCGCCGCCGCTCTCCGCCACGCCCAGGCCGAGGAAGGCGGTCGGGCCGATGTGGACGGTGTTGGATCCGGCCCCGGCGCGGATGGCGCCGGCCACCCCCATCGCGTGACCGATCGGGATGGCGAAGCCCTGCCCGCCCGACATCTTGTAGCTGTCACTGGCCGCGGTGTTCATCCCGACCACCTGGCCGGCGTTGTTGACCAGCGGTCCACCCGAGTCGCCCGGCCGGATCGCGGTGTCGGCCTGGATCAGGCCGCCCAGCCGCTCGTCGGCACCGGTCAGGGTGTCGGTTGCCGAGACGCTCTGGTTGAGTGCGACGACTCGGCCGCCCACCGCAGTGGGCGCGCCTCCCCCGCCGCCTGCGTTGCCCACCGCGACGACCGGTTCACCGATCGCGACCCCGCCGCCGATCGCGGCCGACGGCAGGCCGCCCGCGCCGCGCAGCTGCAGCACCGCGACGTCGGCGTTGCGGTCGTAGCCGATCACGTCGACGGCATAGGTCTGGCCGTTGCCGACGTCGAACGCGCTGATATCGGTGGCCGCCGAGATGACGTGGTTGTTGGTCAGCACCACGCCGCCCGGATCGATGACGATGCCGGTGCCGGCCCCGATCGCGGCGTTGTAGCCGAACCTGGTGTTGATGTTGACGATCTGCGGCGTGACCGTCGCCGCGGGGTCGAGCGGCAGCGGCCGGGACGGTGTAGCGGATGCCGGCGCCGTGACAAGGCCCAGGCACAGTGCGACCACGGCCGCCACGCTGGCTAACCATGACCACCGGACCGGGCGGTGGTGCCGTTCGCTCATCCCCTGCCTCCTGCATTCACCGTGCACATCGAATTCCCAGGCTTTGCTCTGGGCGGTACAGACTGTGTACATCACCGTAGTGCAGGTAGCTACTTGGGACACCGCCGAAAGTCCATAAGCTGGCAGGATGGGCGGATTCGACCCGAAGGTCAGCTTCACGCAGTCGCCGATAGCGCGGCTGGCCACCAGCGCGGCCGACGGGAAACCGCACCTGGTGCCGGTGGTGTTCGCCGTCCGCGAAGACGGTCCCGACGTCGTCTACACCGCCGTCGATGCCAAACCCAAGACGACCCAGCGGCTCCGCCGGCTGGCCAACATCGCGGCCAACCCTGCGGTGAGCCTGCTCGTCGACCACTATGCCGACGACTGGTCGCAGCTGTGGTGGGTGCGGGTCGACGGCGTCGCCGCGATTCATTCCGACGGCCAGGCGATGCACACCGGATACGAGCTGCTGCGCGCCAAATACCCTCAGTACCAATCTGTTTCGCTCGACGGCCCGGTGATCGCGGTGACGGTGCACCGGTGGTCGAGCTGGCACGCCTGACCGCCGATTCGATAGGCCTTGTGCTGGGCCGCGGTTGGGAGAAAAGTTGGCCTATTACGGCATGTGAGCTGGGCCACACCACGCCCCGACGGACGTGAGTCGCCCGACTCAGACCCGCCGGCGCGGGAGAAGTGGAGGACGGCCATGGCGGACAAGGCGAACGCCTCGGCGGGCGGGGCGGCCGCCCCCACCGCGAACGGCCCCGGCGACGTTCGCAACATCGTCCTGGTGGGGCCGTCGGGAGGCGGCAAAACCACTCTGGTGGAGACGCTGCTGGTGGCGAGCGGGGTGCTGTCCAGGGCGGGTTCGATCGTGGATGGCAGCACCATCTGCGACTACGACGATGCCGAGATCCGCCAACAGCGGTCGGTCGGTGTGGCGGTGGCTTCCCTGTTGCACGACGGCATCAAGGTCAACCTGGTCGACACACCCGGATACGCCGACTTCGTCGGCGAGCTGCGGGCCGGGCTGCGGGCCGCGGATTGCGCGCTGTTCGTGATCGCGGCCAACGAGGGCGTCGACGAGCCGACCAAGTCCCTGTGGCAGGAGTGCAGCCAGGTCGGCATGCCGCGCGCCGTGGCGATCACCAAGCTCGACCACGCCCGGGCCAACTACGCCGACGCGCTGGCCGCCGCGCAGGACGCCTTCGGCGACAAGGTGTTGCCGCTGTATCTACCCACCGCCCTGCCCGCCTGCGAAGGGCTGATCGGCTTGCTGTCGCAGACCCGCTACCTCTACGCCGGCGGGAAACGGACCACGCAGTCGCCGGATCCAGCGGATGCCGAGCGGATCGAGGAGGCGCGCGGCACCCTGATCGAAGGCATCATCGAGGAGTCCGAGGACGAGTCGCTGATGGAGCGTTATCTCGGCGGCGAGTCGATCGACGAGTCCGTGCTCATCGAGGACCTGGAAAGAGCCATCGCCCGGGGCTCGTTCTTCCCGGTGATCCCGGTCTGCAGCGGCACCGGGGTGGGCACGCTGGAATTGTTAGAGGTCGCCACGCGCGGTTTCCCGTCGCCGATGGAACACCCACTGCCAGAGGTCTTTACGCCGCTGGGCGCCCCACACGCCGAGCTGGCCTGCGACGTCGGGGCCCCGCTGCTGGCCGAGGTGGTGAAGACGACGTCGGACCCCTACGTCGGCAGGGTCAGCCTGGTCCGGGTGTTCTCCGGGACCATCAGGCCCGACACGACGGTTCATGTGTCGGGCCATTTTGCGTCCTTCTTCGGCGAGTCCAATCCGAACGGCAGCACCCACCCCGACCACGACGAAGACGAACGCATCGGTGTGCTCTCCTTCCCGCTCGGCAAGCAGCAGCGCCCGGCGCCGGCGGTGGTGGCGGGCGATATCTGCGCGATCGGCAAGCTGAGCCGCGCCGAAACCGGCGACACCCTTTCGGACAAGGCGGAGCCCCTGGTCTTGAAGCCCTGGACGATGCCGGAACCGCTGCTGCCGGTTGCCATTGCGGCACATGCCAAGACGGACGAGGACAAGCTGTCGGTCGGGCTGGGGCGGCTGGCCGCCGAGGACCCGACGCTGCGCATCGAGCAGAATTCCGAAACCCACCAGATCGTGCTCTGGTGCATGGGCGAGGCCCACGCCGGTGTTGTCCTCGACGCGCTGGCCAACCGGTACGGCGTCACCGTCGACACCGTCGAGCTTCGCGTTCCGCTGCGAGAAACGTTCGGCGGCAAGGCAAAAGGCCACGGGCGCCACGTCAAGCAGTCCGGCGGGCATGGCCAGTACGCGGTGTGCGACATCGAGGTGGAGCCGTTGCCCGAAGGCGCCGGATTCGAGTTCGTCGACAAAGTGGTCGGCGGAGCGGTGCCACGCCAATTCATCCCGAGCGTGGAGAAAGGTGTGCGCGCGCAGATGGAAAAGGGTGTGCACACCGGCTACCCGGTGGTCGACATCCGGGTCACCCTGCTCGACGGCAAGTCACACAGCGTGGACTCGTCGGACTTCGCGTTCCAGATGGCGGGCTCGCTGGCGCTACGCGATGCCGCGGCCGCCACCAAGGTGAGTTTGCTCGAGCCGATCGACGAGATCGCCGTGCTGATCCCGGACGACTTCGTCGGCGCGGTGCTGGGCGACCTGTCCGGGCGTCGCGGCCGCGTGCTCGGCACCGACACCGCGGGCCAGGAACGCACGGTGGTGCGAGCCGAGGTGCCGCAGGTCGAGCTGACCCGATACGCGATCGACTTGCGTTCACTGGCGCACGGCGCCGCTTGCTTCACCCGTTCGTTTGCCCGCTACGAACCCATGCCAGAATCGGCCGCCGCGCGGCTGCGGGCTACTGTGTGAAAGCACCTGTGAAACAGCCAGATTGGGAGCCCCGGATTCCAGTATGTCGACATTCAACGGACTGCCCGCTCATATCCTGCTCAACCATTTCATCGTCGTCCTGGGTCCGCTGACGGCGATCCTGGCGATCCTGTGTGTGGCGTGGCCCGTGGCGCGACGCCGGCTGATCTGGCTGGTTCTGCTGCTGTCCGTGGGCACGCTGGTGCTGACGCCGTTGACGACCACCGCGGGCGTCTGGCTGTCGGCTCGGGTCGGTCCCCCGACGCCGGTGCTGACCAACCACGAGGAACTCGGGTCGACCCTGATTTGGGTGATCGCCGCTCTGGTGGGCGCCGTGGCGTTGTTGGCCGTCGTCCACGTTCGTCAAGACCGCGGCCACGCAGTGAAATTCTCGTTGCACGCGGTGGTCGGGGTGCTGGTGATCGCCGCGGCAGTCGCCACGCTGGTACAGACCTACCGGGTCGGCGACTCGGGTGCGCGGGCCGCGTGGGGGAACATCACGTCGTCCGCCCCATAGCGCCGGGCCGTCCCCGTCAGGCCGGGCGGCCGAACTTGTCGGCCACCGCGCGGCGATCCAGTGAGCCCTTTGCGGTATGCGGCAACTCGCCGGCCTCGAGCAGCGTGGTCGGAAATTCGTAGGGCGCGAGCCGGTCGCGGCAGAACTCGGCAAGCTCGTCGGGTGTCGGCACGCCGGATTCCCGCGGGACGATCACCGCGGCCACCGTCTCGCCGTACATCGCGTCGGGCAGCGGAAACACCGCCACCTCCACAATGCCGGGGTGGCTGGCCAGTACGCCCTCGACGCGCTCCGGGGAAATCTTCTCCCCGCCCCGGTTGATCAGTTCCTTGATCCGGCCACGGATCCTCAGGTCACCCGCCGGCGACAGGGTCCCCAGGTCGCCGGTGCGCAGCCAGCCGTCGGTGAAGTTGGCCGCGGTGATCGCCGGATCGCCAAGGTAGCCGCGCACCACGGTGGGGCCGTGCAGCCAGACTTCCCCGACGGTTTCGGCGGGGAGCGGCTGTCCGTCGGAGCCGACGATCCTGATCTCCGGGCTGGTCGATGCGCCGACGAGACCCGTTGTCTCGGCGGGGGTTTCGCCTGCATCGATCCCCGTGGTGGCGACCTGGTGGGTGGCTTCGGTCATGCCGAAGGCACACACCACCGGGGCCGAGAAGGTGTCTTGCAGCGCGGCCGCGGTCTCCGTGGTGAGCGGAGCGCTGCAGCTGCGGATGAAGCGCAGCGCGGCCGGCCCGCTTGCGGTGTGCTCAGTCTTGGCTCGCTCCAACAGGATTTGATGAATGGTCGGGACCGCCGTGTACCAGGTGGCCGTCACCGCGTGGATGTCGTCCCAGAATGTGTGCGCCGAGAACTTCCCGCGTGCGGGCAACAGCACAGTCCCGCCGGATACCAGCGTCGACAACAGCGCGGCGACCAGTCCGTGACCGTGGTAGAGCGGCATCACCGCAACGGTCGCATCCTGTGGGCCGAGCCGGTATCCGGCGATGATGGCCCGCACCGAACCCGCGAGGTTGCCGCGAGTCCACGGCACCATCTTCGGGGTGCCCGTGGTCCCGCCGGTGAACATGATCATCGCGTCGTCGGGGCGCAGCCCTTGCGGCGTTGCGACGTCGTCCTTGGCACCCGCGGCGGTGTCCACGGTCACCCGCGGCGTGCCGCCGTCGACCGTCACCGCGATCGGCCACCACCGTGACGCGTCGGTCCCCTCCGGCGCGGCGCCGTCGATCAGCACCACCCGCGCGCCCGCCGCGTCGCTGCGCACACCCTGCTCGCGCAGGGGCAACGCCGGGTCCAGCGGAACGGCGATCAGCTCCGCACGCGACGCCGCCAACAAACCGACGACGAATTCGGCATTGCTGCCCGTGCGCAACCCGACCCGGTCGCCGGGCCGCAGACCGCCCCGCTTCAGCTGGCCGGCCAGGTCATCGACCAGCCCGACCAAGTCGCGGTAGCTGAGCGGCAGCCGATCGGCGGTGACGACAAGCGCCGGTGCCCCCGGTGCTTGGCTGGCCGTCTGCGCGACCAGAGCGGCGATGCTCGGGGATTCGCCGGCCGACTCCGTCGACGGCACTTCCTGCTGGGTGATCGAGTCAGACATCGTCGTCACGTCCCTTCGGCTCAATCGTGAAACGATCTGGATGAAATCTATCCCGCGCTATTTAGCGTCGAGTGATGCGTAAGCGGCTGGCTTTTTAACTCCTTCCTTGTCGGATGGCGCCTTGACCCGGCGACCGATTATTCCCTCGGTCCAGGCGCGGCGCTCGGTGTAGAGCGCCTCGTCGTCGCCGCCCTGCACACGCTTGCCTTTGCTGCCTTCGCCCTTGCCCTGGCCGCCGCCCATCGGCATGCCGCCGCCCGCGCCGCCGGCGCCGTTGCCCCCGGCGCCCAGCGCGGCGTACGCGGCGGGAACCGCGCGACCGGGGCCGGCGGCCGCGGCGGACGTCTGAGCCGGTGCGGACGACCAGTCGGCAAGGCCGGCTTTCGCCGGCATCGCCGGCACGCCACCGCCGATTCCGCCGCCGAGGGACATCGGCTTCATCCCCGGCCCCTTCGGCCGACCCGCACCGGCCGCGGCGGCTTGAGCGGCTGCCGCGGAATCGGTCGACGGCGTAGGCATGTTGGGCATGGTCGGCATGGTCGGCATCGACGGCATCCCGGTGCCCGCGGACATGTCGGTGCCACCGTCCAAGGGCGGCACGTCAGGCAGATTCCTGGAATTGCCGCCATCGACAACGGCTCCAACTCCGGATGCGGTGGGGAACATACTCGGATTCAGCGGCCGAAACGACGTGTTCGTCGCGAAGATTTTCAGCGACGTCTCCGACTGCACCTGCATTTTTGCGTACCAATCGGTGGCCTCCCACACCAAGCTCCCGGAATTCAGTTGCACGCCATCCGCGTACCACCTATCGCACGTCTGAAGATCCTCGGGACCGGGGTGCTCTGCAGGGTTGACATAGATTTTGTCGACCATCTCCGCCAACCCGCTGGGGGCCCGAAGCTTTTTGTGGGCTTCGGCGAGTTGCCACGCCTGGTCGCGAAGCTCGCCGCACATCTGCACCATCGAAAAGATCCATTGCCGTTGCTGCTCGAAATTCTGCTCGACGACCGTCCTTGCCTCACCCTCCCATGCGGTGAACGCGCGGAACCGGTAGGTCGCTCCCTGCAGCGCTCGCTGGACGTCGTCCCATTCGTCCCCGAATGCCCGGCACGCCGCGCCGTGGTCGCCGGCTTCGATATCCCTTGCCGCCACCCGGACCTCGTAGTAGGCGTCTTGGACGAGCGGCGGCAGGGTCAGTGGCGACGGCGGGGTGAAAGGCATGTCCGAGTCGCCAAGGGCCGAAGGAGCCGTCGCGCCCGCCGTCGCATCCCCCTCGTTGGCGATGGCGTCCGCCGCCCCCTCGTCGACCTCTTCGTAGGCCTTGGCCGCAGTCCTCAGGGCAGTCGCGAGGGATTTCCATTCCCGCCCGCAGCCATTCAGGTACAACCGAATCATGTCGGCGTTGAGTGCGAGTTGTTTCGCAGCGTCCCTGGCATAGGAAAGCTCGCTCGGCGCTTGCGGATTCGTCAACGGCATTGCGGGAAGCGATTGTTCGAGTTCATCGGCCCGGGCCATCAGTTCGCTGTATTCCACATTCAGCGTCTGGGGTTGTGTCATTTTGGAAATCTCCTTGAGGAGCAGTTTTGGATCTTTGTTTTGCCTCGTCGCCGCTCACGAATGACTATCCGGGCGCAGCGCACGGCCCGTCCAATACTGTTCAGCTCACGATCGATAACCGATAGCTATCGACTGGGCAGCACGCTGCTGAGCAGTGGTTGATAATCAACGTGGATCGCTGCATAGCGGCCGGGTCTTGGACATCGGCGGGGCACCCGGACGACAGTGTTAGGCAACAGGCACAGACACGCGAGGAGTCGGGACATGACCGAACTGACCGATGGCTTCCATCTGGTCGTCGACGCCCTGAAGGCCAACGACGTCGAGACGATCTACGGGATCGTCGGCATCCCGATCACCGACCTGGCCCGCGTCGCGCAGGCATCCGGAATCCGGTACATCGGCTTCCGGCAAGAGACTTCCGCCGGCAACGCCGCCGCGGCCGCCGGATTCCTCACCGGCCGCCCCGGCGTGTGCCTGACGACATCGGGGCCCGGATTTCTCAATGGCCTGCCCGCCCTGGCCAACGCCACCACGAACTGCTTTCCGATGATCCAGATTTCCGGCTCGAGCAATCGAGCGCTGGTCGATCTGCAGCGCGGCGATTACCAGGACCTCGATCAGCTCGACGCCGCAAGGCCTTTCGTGAAGGCGGCGTACCGGATCACCCGGGTCGAGGACATCGGCCTGGGCATCGCACGCGCCATCCGCACCGCGGTGTCAGGCCGCCCGGGCGGCGTGTACCTCGACATCCCCGGCGCCGTGCTGGGCCAGGCGATGGAGGCCGCCGCCGGAGCCGACAGCGTGTGGCGGGTCGTCGACCCCGCTCCCCGGCAGTTGCCTGCGCCCGACGCGGTCGAGCGTGCGCTCGACGTGCTCACCGGGGCACAGCGCCCGCTGATCGTGCTCGGCAAGGGCGCCGCCTACGCACAGGCCGACAAGGCGATTCGGGAGTTCGTGGAGACCACCGGCATCCCGTTCCTGCCGATGTCGATGGCCAAGGGGCTGCTACCGGATTCACACCCTCAGTCCGCCGCGGCCGCACGCTCGCTGGCGATCGCCCGTGCCGATGCGGTGTTACTGGTCGGCGCTCGACTGAATTGGCTTCTGGGCCATGGAGACTCGCCGCAATGGTCGGCCGACGCCAAGTTCGTCCAAGTTGATATCGCGGCAAGCGAATTCGACAGCAACCAGCCGATCGCCGCACCGCTGGTCGGCGACATCGGCTCGGTGATGGCGGCGCTGTCGCGAGGCCTGGCGAACCGGCCCATCTCGGTGCCGGCGGAATGGACCGACGAGCTGGCCGAGCGCAAAGCCCGCAATGACGCGAAGATGCGCGAGCGGTTGGCCGAAAATCCGCATCCGATGCGGTTTTACAACGCACTGGGCGCGATTCGTGCTGTGCTGCAGGAGAACCCGGACGCCTACGTCGTCAACGAAGGGGCCAACGCGCTGGACCTGGCCCGCAACGTCATCGACATGGAGCTACCACGGCACCGGTTGGATACCGGCACCTGGGGCGTGATGGGCATCGGGATGGGCTACGCGATTGCCGCCGCGGTCGAGACCGGCAAGCCCGTCGTCGCGATCGAGGGCGACAGCGCATTCGGCTTCTCCGGCATGGAGATCGAGACCATCTGCCGCTACCGGCTGCCGGTCACCGTCGTCATCCTCAACAACGGCGGGGTTTATCGCGGCGACGAAGCGCCGACCGGAAACGAGCCGGCTCCCACCGTGCTCAACGCCCGGGCGCGTCACGAGCTGCTCGCGGAAGCGTTCGGCGGCAAGGGATATCACGTCACCACACCGGCCGAAGTGCAGAAGGCGCTGACCGAGGCCCTGGCCTCGGGCGGCCCGTCGATCGTCGACTGCGAACTCGACCCGGCGGCCGGGGTGGAGAGCGGGCACCTGGCCAGCCTCAACCCGACCAGCGCCGCCACCAAGCAGTCCGCGGTCAGCGCCGATGCGTGATACTCAGTAGCTGGGCGTCGAAGAATTCGTTGAGCCGCAGTTGTTGTGCGGACGCGTTGAGCGCGCGAGCGATCGGCGACCCCGGTCCGGCGGAGTTGGTGGCCAGCGCGACCTCGGATTTGATCACCGGCTCGACCATTTCGACTACGCGGATATCGGCGTTCAGCCGCGATGCCCACAGCCAGGTGTGGGGAACGATGCACGCCCAGTTGCCGGTGGCGGCTTGCGCAAATAGCGATGCGACCGAGTCGGTTTCGACCTGCGGGGCAACGGTGATCGAATAGCCGGCGAAGGCCTCGTCGATCATCCGGCGGTTGCGCATGTCGGGCGTGAGCAACGCCAGCGGCAACTGTGCGGCGTCCGGCCAGCTCATCGTCGATGCACCTGGCGGCAACATCTCGGCGGGCGACAGCAGCACGTAGTGCTCCTGGTAAAGCGGGGTCACCTCTAGGTCGTCGGCGTCGTTGGGCGTGGTGTGCACCATCGCGGCGTCCAGCTCGAACTCGCGCAGGCGGCGATGCAGTTCAGCGGAAGCCAGCCGGGAACGGATCTGCACCTTGGCCAACGGGTGCTCCGAGCAGAACGCCGAGAGCAACAACGACACCGTCGTCGATGCGGCGGGAACGGTGCCCAGCCGAAGCGTCCCGGTGATGCCGGACCGCACGGCGTCCACCTCGGCCTTGAAGGCGTCATGCTCGGCAAGAATCCGCTTGGCCCACACCACCAAACGATCGCCTTCGGGGGTGAGGCCTTCGAAGCTGTGGCCGCGATTGATCAGCGTGACATTGAGCTCGCGTTCGAGCTTGGCAATCGCGGCCGACAACGCGGGTTGCGACACGTAGCACTTCTCGGCCGCCCGGGCGAAGTGTCGCTCCTGGGCGACCGCGACAAAGTACTCCAGCTGTCGGAAGAGCACCCGCACCTCCTCGGTCTGCGCCGCACCGATGTCGCTGAGGCTAACCCTTCGCTATTGCCCCAGCCAATCCAGCGTCTCGGACACCTCCGCGACCGTCACACCGATGGCGCGGCATTCGTTGATCCCCCGCTCGTAGGTGCCCGACACCGCATCGGACACCAGCACCACCCGAAAGTCACGTTCGGAGGCTTCGTAGATCGACGTCCGCGGGCAGTTCGGGAAATTGCAGCCGGCGAAAACCACAGTGCTGCTGGAATTTCCACGCAAGTGTTGCTCAAGTTGGGTGTCGACGACATGCACGATCGGCAGTCCACGTTGCCGGAAAGCTCTGGCCAACTTTGCGATTCCCGGAATCACCGCGTTCGTACCCGCAACCGCCATCACGCCATTGGCGCCAGGGGCATCGAGGAAATCGCGCTGCATGTCGATGAGCAACAACGCCGCCGACTCCGCCAAGGGACGCGTGTAGGGGTCTTCGTGCGCCATGCCCGCTCTCTCACCGAGGCCCGCCCGCGATGAATTCGAACTCAACCGGAGACCGGATCGTTATCGCAAACAGCGGGGTGCCGTGTTTGCTAAAACCCGTAATAGTTAGACAACCAGTAGAATATCGTTGTGTTGATCGCACCATCTCGGAGGGCGGACGCTATGCGTCGAGGGGTTCGTTATCTATTTGTTATGGTCGCGATCACGGCTATGGGCTTGATCGGATCCAGCGTCGCCTCGCCTGCGCCAAGTCACGCCGCCATCCCCTCACCTCAGCCGGCTCCCGGTGTTGCCGCGATTTTGCCCGCCGACGGCGCTGTCGTCGGCGTTGCACACCCGGTTGTCGTGACGTTCACCGCGCCGGTGATCGACCGCGCCGCCGCCGAACGCGGCATCCGGGTCAGCTCGCCCAGCAACACCTCCGGCCACTTCGAATGGCCCGAGAACAATGTCGTGCAGTGGGTGCCCAATCAGTATTGGCCCGCCCACACCCACGTCTCGGTCGGCGTCCAGGAGCTGACCACCGGCTTCGACACCGGTGACCAGTTCCTCGGTGTCGCCAGCATCTCCGGCCACACCTTCACCGCGAGCCGAAACGGCGAAGTGCTGCGGACCATGCCGGCGTCGATGGGCAAACCGAGCCGCCCGACGCCGATCGGCAACTTCACCGCGCTGGAGAAACAGCGCAGCGTGGTGATGGATTCGCGGACCATCGGCATTCCGCTGAGTTCGCCCGAGGGATACAAGATCACCGCGCAGTACGCCGTACGGGTCACCTGGAGCGGCGTGTACGTCCACTCCGCCCCGTGGTCGGTCGACGAACAGGGCCACTCCAACGTCAGCCACGGCTGCGTCAACCTGAGCCCCGACAACGCCGCGTGGTACTTCAACAACGTCAACGTCGGCGACCCCATCCAGGTCGTGGCCTGACAATCGCCGTTGTCCCGGCACTGCCGGGGTTCTGACGTGCATGCCATCGCCGCACGCCGCGGCCCGCGGCGATGGTGTGGCGACGGTCACACACCGCCGGTGGAAGACTCGTACCGGGTGGCGGGTTTCGCCTAGGGAGTCACCCGAACGAGAGGCCGGACATGACTGGTGTTGCGAAACTCAGCGACGACGCTCTTGCCCATCTCAGCCAGACGCCACGCGAGCGCGCTGCTGAACGGATCCGCCGGCTCGACGCCGACGACGAGCAATTCCGCAACGCCAAACCGGACCTGTCCCTGCAAGCCGCGGCGCGCCAGCCCGGTCTGCGGCTTCCGCAGATCCTCGAGACGTTCGTCGAGGGCTACGCAGATCGTCCCGCGCTCGGCTGGCGGGCGCGGCAGCTGACGACCGACCCGGCGACCGGCCGCACCACCGCGCAGTTGCTGCCCCGATTCGACACCATCACCTATCGCGAGCTGTGGGCCAACGTCCGTGCCGTCGCCACCGCGTTGCGCCACGACGAAGCCAACCCGGTGCAGCCCGGTGACTTCGTCGCCACCCTGGGTTTCGCGAGCGCCGAGTACCTGACCATCGATCTGGTCTCCGCCTACCTCGGCCTGGTTGTGGTGCCCCTGCAGCACAACGCCGCGGCCTCCCGCCTGCGGCCGATCATCGCCGAGGTTGAGCCCCGGGTAATCGCCACGGGCGCAGGCTATCTCGACCTTGCCATCGACGCGGCCCTCGAGAGCACGACGTTGCGGCGCCTCGTGATCTTCGATTACCAACCCGAGGTCGACGACCATCGCGAGAGCGTGGAGCGTGCTCGGAGGAAGCTGGCCGACGCCGGCTTGGCGGTGAGCATCGAGACGTTCGACGAGTTGGCGGAGCGCGGGCGCGCTTTGCCGGCCGAGCCGGCCTACACCGCCGAGACTGACCAGCGACTGGCGATGATCCTCTACACCTCGGGCAGCACCGGATTGCCCAAGGGCGCCATGTACACCGAGCGGATGATCTCCGAAATCTGGACAGTGGAACTGCAGCCCGATTTCGCCGACATTCCGGTGTTCAACGTGAATTTCATGCCGTTGAACCACGTCGGCGGCCGGATAGCCCTGTCGTCGTCCTTCCAGGCGGGCGGCACCAGCTACTTCGTGCCGGAAAGCGACCTGTCCACCCTGTTCGACGACTGGAATCTGGTGCGCCCCACCCAGATGGGCATGGTGCCGCGGATCGCCGAGATGCTCTACCAGCGCTACCAGAGCGCCGCCGACCGGCTGGCGTTCGAGGGCGCCAGCCCAGCAGAAGCGGACGCGGAAGCCAGGACCGAACTGCGCGAACACATCCTCGGTGGGCGCATCATCACCAGCTTCTCCAGCACGGCACCCCTGGCGACCGAGATGAAAAACTTCATCGAGGGCTGCCTCGACGTCCACGTATTCGACGGCTATGGCCTGACCGAGCTGCTGATGGTCACCAAAGACGGCTTCATCTCCCGGCCGCCCGTCATCGACTACAAGTTGGTCGACGTTCCCGAGCTGGGATATTTCCTGACAGACAAGCCCTATCCGCGCGGCGAGCTACTTGTGAAGTCCGCGACGGCATTTCGCGGGTATTTCAAACGCCCCGACGTCACCGCCAACGCCTTCGATCCGGAAGGCTACTACCGCACCGGTGACGTGATGGCCGAGCTGGGGCCGGATCACCTGGCTTACGTCGACCGGCGAAACAACGTGCTGAAGCTGGCTCAGGGCGAGTTCGTCGCCGTCGCGCAACTGGAGGCCGTCTTCTCCAGCGCGGCCCTGGTCCGTCAGGTCTTCGTGTACGGCAACAGCGAGCGACCGTACCTGTTGGCCGTCGTCGTCCCGACCGACGAGGCGTTGGCCAGGTTCGCCGGCGACGGTGCCGGTCTCAAAGCGGCGCTGAGCGAATCGCTGCGGCAGACGGCCAAACAAGCCGAGCTGCAGTCCTACGAGATTCCCGCGGACTTCCTGGTCGAGACACAGCCGTTCAGCGAGAGCAACGGCCTGCTGTCGGGTGTGGGTAAACTGTTGCGGCCCAAGCTCAAAGAGCACTATGTCGAACGACTCGAAGAGCTCTACACCGAACTCGCCGCTACCCGCACGGCCGAACTTCGCACGCTGCGAGAGGGCGCGGCGGACCGACCGGTCATCGACACGCTGACCCGCGCCGCGGAGTCGCTACTGGGCTTGGCCGGTGGCCCGCCGCAACCGGACGCACAGTTCCTCGATCTCGGCGGCGACTCGCTGTCCGCGTTGACCTTCTCCAACCTGTTGCACGACCTTTTCGGCGTCGAGGTGCCGGTGGGGCAGATCATCAGCCCGACGTCGAATCTGCGCCAGATCGCTGATTATGTTGAGGGAGAGCGTCATTCCGGGTCCAAGCGACCGACCTTCTCCACCGTGCACGGACGCGGGGCCACCGAGGTCCGCGCCGCCGACCTGACGCTGGACAAGTTCATCGGCGCCGCGACCCTTGCCGCGGCCCCCGCGCTGCCGCGCGCCACCGGTACGCCGCACACGGTCCTGCTGACCGGCGCCAACGGCTACCTGGGACGGTTCCTGGCGCTGGAGTGGCTGCAACGCCTGGCGAAGACCGGCGGCAAGCTCGTCACGATCGTGCGTGGCACCGACCCCGCGGCTGCCGCCCGGCGACTCGAGGACGTTTTCGACAGCGGGGATCCGGAACTGCTCGCACAGTTCCGCAGCTTGGCCGCCGACCACCTCGAGGTCGTCGTCGGCGACATCGGCGAGCCCAATCTTGGCCTGGACCAAGCGGCGTGGGACTCGCTGGCGCAGCGGGTGGACCTCATCGTGCATCCGGCGGCCCTGGTCAACCACGTCCTGCCGTACGACCAGCTGTTCGGCCCCAACGTCGTTGGCACCGCCGAGCTGATCCGGCTGGCGATCACCACCCGCATCAAGCCGGTCACCTACCTGTCGACTGTCTCGGTGGCCGAGTCGGTCGACCCCGCCAAGTTCATCGAAGACGGTGACATCCGCACGGTCAGCCCGGTGCGTCCGGTCGACGACAGCTACGCCAACGGGTACGGCAACAGCAAGTGGGGCGGCGAGGTGCTGCTGCGCGAAGCACACGACCTGTGCGGCCTGCCGGTCGCGGTATTCCGCTCCGACCTGATCCTCGCCCACAGCCGGTACGCGGGCCAGGTGAATGTGCCAGATATGTTCACCCGGTTGATATTCAGCCTGCTGGTCACGGGTGTTGCGCCGTTCTCCTTCTACGAGACCGACGCCCAGGGTCGGCGCGCGCGGGCGCACTACGACGGCTTGCCGGCGGACTTCGTGGCCGAGACGGTCACCACGCTGGGCACGCAAATGGCCACGGCGGCAGAGGGTTCGGCGACCTATCGGTCCTACGACCTGATGAACCCCCACAACGACGGCATCTCCCTGGATGTGTTCGTGGACTGGCTGAACGAGGCTGGGCACACCATCGCGCGCATCGACGACTACGACGAGTGGCTGGGCCGTTTCGAAACCGCCCTTCGCGCGCTACCGGACAAACAGCGTCAGAATTCGGTGCTACCCCTGCTGCACGCCTACCGACGGCCACAGAAGCCGCTGCTCGGTGCGCCCGCTCCGACGGATGTCTTGCGTGCGGCGGTGCAGGCAGCGAAAATCGGTGCGGACAAAGACATTCCACACCTGTCGGCACCCTTGATCGATAAGTACTTCTCGGATCTGCGGCTGCTGGGTCTGGTCTGATCGGCGGGCTGGCTAGTGCAACCCGTTCTTGATCGCGATGTCCTGCTTGCGGCCGACCTCAGCAGCGATGCCGGGATCGATCGGGTCGGTGGGAGCGCTGTCGAATTCCAGGTCGACCAGCGCCTTGCCCTCGGTGAACAGCAACACCGTCACCGCTTGGGAATTGTCCGGCGACGTGCCGGAAATCATTGTCCCGTCGGCGGAGACGTCGATCGGCTGCCAAGTACCGTTGACCTTGCCCGCGAAATTCGTCTTGGTGTTGTCCAGGCCGGTGGCCGCGGTCGCGGGGTCGGCCTCGATCTGGATGCTGTCGCCGATCCGCCGGCTCTTGTCGGCGTTGACGAACAATTGCGCGACGCCGACCGCGTTGTTGGGGTTCAGCACGGGTTGCTGTGGTGCCGTGAAGTCTCCGCCGATGTCACTCGCCTTGATCAGCAACCCGCTGTAGTCGGTGGGCTGCCCCGATGACGGGTTCGTCACCGCGGCCGACACGGCACTCGACGAGGTCCCCGCGGGCGACGCGGTCTTGCTCTTGTGACCACAACCGACAACAGTCGCGGCGCCGACCACAATGGCGACGACCGCGCAGCCGGCAACCGATATCCGGGCGATATGCATGGGCATTCCTTACACGCGGCGGGACAAGACCAGCGCATACGAACATACGCGTTCGGACGTGCCGGGATTCTCTGGCCGCGCTAGCTGCGCTGGTGTGCGGCGTGAACAACGAGGTGTGATGCACAGGGAAAGGAGATCGAGATGACGGCACGCGCGGTGCGGTTCGACCGATACGGAGACCGGGATGTCTTGTATGTGGCAGACATCGACATGCCCGCTCCCGGCCCGGGCGAGGTGGTGGTCGAGGTTCGGGCCGCCGGGATCAACCCGGGGGAAGCGGCCATCCGCTCGGGGGCCTTGCACGACATGTTTCCCGCCACGTTCCCGTCCGGCGAAGGCAGCGACCTGGCCGGCGTCGTCACGGCGGTGGGGCCCGGGGTCGGCGAATTCGCGGTCGGTGACGAGGTGTTGGGGTTCAGTTTCCAGCGCTCCAGCCATGCCACCCACGCCGTGGTCCCGGTCAACCAACTGATCCGCAAACCTCCCCAATTGAGTTGGGAGGTGGCGGGTTCGCTGTACGTGGTGGGTGTGACCGCGTACGCCGCGGTGCGCGCGGTCGACCCGCAGCCGGGCGAGACGGTCGCGGTGTCGGCGGCGGCGGGCGGGGTCGGCGGCATTGTCGTGCAACTACTCGTGCTGCGCAAAGCCCGCGTGCTGGGCATCGCTGGACCGGGTAACGCCGAGTGGCTACACGCCCATGGCGTGACCCCGGTCGCCTACGGGGACGGACTGGCCGACCGGTTGCGCGAGGCGGCGCCGGACGGAATCGACGCGTTCATCGACCTGTTCGGTCCCGACTATGTGCAGCTGGCCGTGGATCTCGGTGTCTTACCGGAGCGGATCGACACCATCATCGCGTTCCAGAAGGCGGTGGAAGTCGGCGCCAAGACCGAAGGCAGCAGCGAAGCGTCCACACCGGAAGTGCTCACCGAAATCGCCGACCTGATCGCTACTGGCGCGATCGAATTCGACGTCGCGGCAACCTATCCCCTGGATCGGGTCGCCGACGCCTACGCCGAACTCGAGAAGCGGCATACCCACGGCAAAATCGTTCTGCTGCCGGGTGATTCACATTAGGCCCGCGGGCCCCGCAATGACGACATCGTCTGCCGCACGGTGGTTACCCATGGGACCCAGCTCGGCGCGGTCGTTGCCGAGCAGAACCATGAAGACCGTCGCCGACGGCAGCAGGACACCAGCCAGCGCCTGCACGCCCTAGGTCGCCAGGCCCAGGATGTGGTCCGAGCTGAAAGCCACCCCGCCGACACCGCGAGCAGGACGGCGTATCCGCCGTAGAAGAGCGAGGCTATCTTGGCGGCCTATCCTCGACCGTATGGCGACAACTTTGCAGGACACTCGGGTCTCGACCGTGCTCGACCATATGTACACCGAATCGAAAAACCAGATGTCGCGGCTGCGGGAGCGGGTCAGCGATTTCAACCGGCCGATGACCACGGCCGAACGCACCGAGGCGATGAGCGAGTTCTACATCCCGGTGACCCCGGAAGCCGGCCGGCTGCTGTATTCGTTGGTGCGGGCGACCCGCCCGACCACCGTCGTCGAATTCGGCATGTCCTTCGGCATTTCCGCCCTTCATCTCGCCGCGGCGGTACGCGACAACGGCAGCGGCCGCGTGGTGACCACGGAGCTCAGTGACACCAAGATCGCCGCCGCGAAAAAGACCTTCGCCGAAACGGGACTGGACGACGTCATCACGATTCTGGAGGGCGACGCGCTGACCACGCTGCAAAGCCTGGACGCGCCCGCCGATTTCGTCCTGCTGGACGGCTGGAAGGACCTGTACCTACCGGTGATCAAGCTGCTGGAACCGCAGCTGCCCACGGGTGCGCTGGTCATCGCCGACAATGCCAGCTCGTCGGACATGAAGCCCTACCTCGACTATGTGCGCGATCCGGCCAACGGCTACACCAGTTTCAACTTCCTGGTACGGGAGGGCGACAGCATGGAAATCAGCTGCCGCACCGACGATTAACGCCTAGCGCAACGATTCCTCGAGCCACGGCGTCAGCCACTGCACTCCCTCGGGGGTGAGGTGCACGCCGTCGCTGCGCACCTTGATGCCGTCGACCTTGGTGGTGTAAACACCGTCCGGGCATAGCTTTTTGTTCAGGTCGAGGATTTGCACGCCTCTGTGCTGGGCAACCGTGTTGCGCAGCATGGTGTTCCACTGGTTGACCCGGTCCGGCTGATCCTCCGGATACAGACGGCCGTCCGGCTTTTCACCACCCCGGCTGTACGGCACGGTGGCCACCACCACGTGAACACCGGTGGAGCTTACGATGTTCAGGGCTCGCTGCAACTCCGCGTTGAGGTAGGCGTCGAAGGTCGGATCACCGATGTGGGTCCACTGTCCCTCGTTGACCCGATCCACCGTCTCCCAGCGGCCGATGATCAGCAGCGCGACGTCGGGCTGGTCCTGGCCGACTTGCGCCGACCATCTGATCGGCCAGCCATCGCATTCCGGTCGCTGGTCCAGGGTTTGGCCGAGGTACCGGTACGGAGTCCCCCGCACCAGGCTGCAGCCGATCACCGTGTGGTCGAGGAACGCGAACCCCGGCGTCGGCGGCAGGTAGTGCATCCAGGTCCAGCCGATCGAATCACCGAACACCGAAACGGTGAACGGCCGGTTGGGGTTTCGGGGCCCGACCGGGCGACTCCCGCCGGGCTGCGCCGGCGAGACCGCCGCGACGGCCGAGACGCCGGGCGGCAGGCCGGGCTCGCGCAGCCCACCGGGGCCCACCGGAATCAGCAGCAACGTCACCGCGGCGGCGGTGGCCACGGTGGCGGCGGCGATCGGCAGTAACGCCAGCCGCGACGGTCGCCAGCGCCGAATGGGTTGTTCGATCAGCCAATACGACGCCACCGAGATCGCCAGGGTTGCCCCACAGCGGGCCGCGAACAGCGGCAGCCCGGACCATCCGGTGAGTTCACCGTTGAGCGCCAAGAAGATTGGCCAGTGCCACAGGTAGACGCCATAGGAGATGGCGCCCAGCCACACCAACGGGGGCATGGCCAGGACACGGGCGACCAGCCCGCGCTGTTCCAATGCCACGGGAGCGACCACGAGGACGGCCGCGATCGCGACCCCGATCAGCAGGCCGTGGCGGAAATCACCCGCACTGCCCGTCGCGTAGTACGTCGCCGCGGCCAGTCCCCCGAGTCCGAGCACGGGTAGCGCGCGGGCGACCCGTCGCCCCCACCGAGACCGGATCAGGCACCAGCCGCGGTTCAGCGACTGCCAATCCCGAACCAGCAGAGCCGCTGCCGCGGAGCCGACCAGCAATGCCTGCGCGCGGGTATCGGTGCCGAAGTAGATGCGGTCGCGCGTGGCGTCGGAGACGAAGACGATGGCGGCCGTCGCCGAAGCCAGCGCCCCCACCGTGGCAATCAGGAATACGGCGAACCGGACCCCGCCCACGGTGGCCCGCATGAAGTAGCGCTTGGCGCGCCAGGCCGACAACAGGGTCACCGCGATCAGCAGCACCGGCCAGACGAAGTAGTACTGCTCCTCGACGCCGAGCGACCAGGCGTGCTGCAGCGGCGACGGCGGAGCGCCCTGCGTGAAGTAGTCGGTCTTCTGGGCGACGAATCGCCAATTCGCCACCCAGAAAAATGCGGCGATGGCGTCATCGCGCAATCCATTCAGCGCCCGTGCGGGAAGGAGTTCGCGGGCGGCGCCCACCGCGAGAACCATCAGCACCAGGGCAGGCAGCAGCCGGCGCGCACGGCGAATCCAGAACCCGGTCAGGTCAATACGGCCGGTGCGACCAAGCTCGTCCAGCAGCAGCGAAGTGATCAGAAATCCGCTGAGGACGAAGAACACATCGACGCCGAGGAACCCACCGCCCATGCCGGAGATGCCCCCGTGCTGGCCGAGCACCAGCGCGACTGCTAGCGCACGAAGTCCGTCCAGTGCCGGGATACCGCCGCGGCGCTCGGGTTGGTCCCAAATCGCGAGGCGGCCGACGCGGCGAACCGGGGCGACCCAGCGGCGGTGCCGAGCAGAAGATGCCGGTGCGGGATCCGCCCCGCCCGGCTCAGTGGTCGCTGTTCGCGCGCCCTGACCAAGTTTTCGCCCGGCGCCATAGTTGCTGCCGATACGTCGCTGCCCCTCCTCGTGATTTCAGCAAGCCTAGAGGCGGGCATGCGGGATTCAGTGGAGGACACGCAACGGTTCTTCGCTGTGGCGCGTTCGGTTTTCGGGCTAAAGCTCTTAGGCCTTGTCGGGCGCGTAGCCCAGGGTGCTCTTCACTTCCAGGTACTCGTGGAAGCCAAACTCGCTCCATTCGCGACCATTGCCACTGCGCTTGTAGCCGCCGAATGGGGCGTTCATGTCGAAGGCGTGATTGATCGTCACCCATCCCGCGCGGATCTTGCGGGCAACCTCGCGGGCCTTGTCGAGGTCGGCCCCCGAAACAAAGCCGGCGAGGCCGTATTCGGTGTCGTTGGCGATCTCGACGGCCTGGTCCAGGTCGTCATAGCCGAGGATGCACAGCACCGGCCCGAAGATCTCCTCGCGCGCGATCGTCATGTCGTTGGTGACATGCGCGAACACGGTCGGCTTGACGTAGTAGCCCTGGTCCAGCCCATCCGGGCGGCCCGGGCCTCCCACAACCACGGTCGCGCCCTCGTCGATGCCCTTTTGGATCAACCGCTGGACCTTGTCGAATTGCGTCTTCGACGCCACCGGCCCGATCGTCGTCCCTGCGCCGGGGTGTCCCACCGTGACCTGCTCGGCCGCCTCACGCGCGATGGTAATCGCCTCGTTCATCCGGGAATTCGGCACCAGCATGCGCGTCGGCGCGTTACAGCTCTGCCCCGAGTTCGGCATCATGTTAGCCACGCCGGCGCTGACACCCTCGGCAAAGCCGCTGTCGTCGAGCACGATGTTGGGGCTCTTGCCGCCGAGCTCTTGAGTCACTCGCTTCACGGTCGGGGCGGCAAGCTTGGCCACCTCGACACCCGCGCGGGTGGATCCGGTGAACGAGACCATGTCGATGTCGGGATGGCTTGCCAGGGCCACGCCGACGCCAGCCCCGTCCCCGTTGATCAGATTGAAGACCCCGGCCGGCACGCCCGCGGCATCCAGAATCTCGGCGAAAATGTACGGCGAATAAGGCGCCACCTCAGACGGTTTGAGAATGACGGTGCAGCCGGTCGCCAGCGCCGGGTAGACCTTGACCGCGACCTGGTTGATCGGCCAGTTCCACGGCGTGATCAGACCGCAGACGCCGATCGGTTCCTTGGCGATCAGCGTCGCCCCTTTATGTTCTTCGAACGCGAAGTTCTTTAACGCGTCGATGGCCGTGGTCAGGTGGCCGATCCCGAGGAAGACTTGCGGCCCCGCGGCCAGCGACGGCGGCGCGCCGATTTCCTCGGTGACCGCATCGGCTAGTTCGTCGGCACGCTTCTGGTATTCGGCGAGGATGGCCTGCAACAGGTCCAAGCGCTGCTCGCGGGTGCTCTGCGACCAGCTGCCAAAGGCTCGTCGAGCGGCTTTGACCGCCACGTCGACGTCGTCCGCCGACCCCAGCGAGATCTTGCCGGAAACTTGCTCGGTCGCCGGGTTTTCGACCTCAAAAACATTGGGCCGCAACGGCTCAACCCATTTGCCGTCGATGTAAAAGTTCAGGTATTCGCGCATTGGATCATCCTTTTCTTACTGGGTGCCTTCGGCGTACCAGGTCCGGAATCGGTCGTACTTGGGCATCTCCTCGGAGTTGGCCTTCGGGTCGATGCACACATGCACTACACCGACTTTGCCGCTGGCATAGGCGCGGGCGATCGCCGGGCCGATTTCCTCTTCCTTCTCGACGTACTCACCGTGGCAGCCGAAGCCCTCGGCAACCTTGTCCATCCGGACGTCCTTGCTCCAGTGCACGCCGGGCTGCGGCGACGGCTGGGGGAATGTGCGCTTGTACACGCCCACTTCCAAGCCCCACTGGTGGTCGACGCCCACAACGCACACCAGCGGCAGGTTCTGCCGGGCCGCTGTCTCGAGTTCGGCAATGTGGAACAGGAAGGCGGAATCACTGGTCAGCAACATGACCGGACGTTTGCCGCCCTCGGCGACCGAGGCGCCGACGGCGTACGGCAGGCCCGTGCCCAGGTGACCGAAGTTCTGGTTCCAGATCACGTCACGCGGCTTGGTCTGCGAGTAGGTCCACTGGAAGATCACGGTCGCGCCGCCGTCACGCACCATGATGCCGTCCTCGAGTTCGTTGAACGCCTTGGTGGCCTCGACGACGTAGCGCGCGGGGTGGATCGGCGAGCGTCCGGACGGTGCCGATTCCGCCACGTCCGCAAGCTCTTTCGCGTCCTTTTTGATCAGAGCCTCCAGCACGGGTGCGGGTTTGCGCGGAGATTCCTTGAGTGCGGAGACCAGCTGCGGCACGACGCCGCGCAGATCGCCGACCAGCGCCACGTCGACCGGGCGGTTGACGCCGATGGCGGTCGGGTCCTGCTCCACGTACACCCATTTGCGGTTCGCATCGTTGCCGGCCCAATGCTGGGTCCGGCCGTAGTGCATCGGCTCACCGAGTTCGGTACCCAGTGCGACGCACAGGTCGGATTCCTCGACGGCCTCGTTGGCCGCCGGGGAGAACAAGTAGGGGAACGTCCGCTCCTGCAGCCCCGGAATGAACGAGGTGCCGCCGGAGGTCTGAATCACCGGGCAGGCCATCAGGTCGGCCAGCTCCTTGACCTGCTGTTGGGTACGGGAGGTGTGCACGCCGTGTCCGACCAGCAGTATCGGACTCTTCGCGTCGCGGATCAGCTTCGCCGCCTCGGCTACCTCACGCGCACCCGCACCCTGATTCACCAGGCGATACCTGCTGGGCGGCAACGGGTCCGGTACGTCGAGCTCCTCGAGGATGACGTGCGACGGGTACTCGATGTAGGCGGGACCGGGCCTGCCGGACATGGCCTGGCGTATCGCCTCGTGGATGATCTCATCGGTCTGATCGGCGTACTCGATGGAGGCGCTGTACTTCACGGACGCCGCGAAAAGCGGCTCCTGCCGGACGAATTGGATGCGGCCGCGCCGAACGCGACGCTCGGTGACGCGGGCTCGCTGACCGCCGAGGAAGATCACCGGCGAGTTCTCCACCAGCGCGCATTGGATCGCTCCGGCGATGTTGGCCATGCCCGGGCCGAGCGTGCCGATGCACAGGCCCGGCTTGCCCGTCATACGCGACGCCGCCTCAGCCATGAATCCCGCGCTCAGTTCGTGATGCGGTGCGACCACCGACCAGCCGCGGGCGTCGGCCTCGGCGAACATGTGCACAAAGTTTGGGTCCGGGATGCCGAACAGTGTGTTCACCCCCTCGGCCTCGAACAGGTCGAGAATGCGCTTGTAAACGGGCACGGCCATAGTCTTCGAACTCCTTAGTGATGGATAACTGTGGGCGGCGACGCCGCAATGTCGTTGGCGTGTTTCATGATTCGACCCGCATGCCCAGCTCGCCGAGTATCTCCGCGGTGTGGGCGCCGAGCTCGGGCGCCGGCCCCGCGACGCGGCCCGGCGTCTGCGAGAACCAGGTGGGCACGCCGGGGAAGCGCACCGGCCCTTGCGGGGTGTCCACCGTCTCGAACAGGCCGACGGCGTTCAGATGCGGGTCGTCGAAGAGCGCGCCCGGCGTGTTCAGCGGCGCGGCCGGGATCTCGAGTTCGCGCAGCAGCGCCAACCACTCCGCGGTGGAGCGCTCTTTCATCGTCTCGGCCACCAGCCCGTAGACGGTGTCGATCTCACGGGCGCGCTGTTCCAGTGTCGAATACAGCTCGCTGGCCCACGGCGGCTGCACGGCTTTCATGAAGGCGTGCCAATGCTTGTCGTTGTAGATCAACGCGGCGATGTGGCCGTCGCTGGTGCGGTACGGGCGGCGGTTGGGCGCCACGGTGCGCGGATACACCGCGGGCCCCAGGGGAGGGTCGAACATGGCGCCGTTGGCATGTTCGACGAGCATGAACGAGGCCATGGTTTCGAACATGGCGACCTCGACTTCTTGTCCCTGCCCGGTGCGCTCGCGGTGAAACAGCGCCATGGTCGTCGCGTACAGCGCCGTGAGCCCGGCAATCTTGTCGGCCATGATGGTGCCGACGTAATCGGCCTCGCCGGTCAATTGCTGTTGCACCGCCGGCAGACCACATTCGGCCTGGATCGTGTCGTCGTAGGCGGGGCGGTCGCGATCGGGCCCGCGTCGCCCGTACCCGTAGCAATTGGTGTAGACGATCGCGGGATTGATCGCGGCGACGTCGTCGTAGTCGAAGCCCAGCTTGGCGATTGCCTTGGCGCGCATCGAGTGGATGAACACGTCGGCGGTCTCGACGAGGGCGCGCAACGCACGCGTCCCGGCCTCGGTTTGTAGATCCAGCACGATGCTGCGCTTGCCCCGGTTGACGTTGACGAAGACCCCGCTCATGCCC
Organism: Mycobacterium numidiamassiliense; assembly: GCF_900157365.1. Classification (GTDB taxonomy): domain Bacteria; phylum Actinomycetota; class Actinomycetes; order Mycobacteriales; family Mycobacteriaceae; genus Mycobacterium; species Mycobacterium numidiamassiliense. The sequence goes on from NZ_FUEZ01000003.1 coordinate 1,575,440, forward strand.
GGCACCGGACCCACCGAGATGAATCGGGTGTTGTCCCCTTGGGGCGGTTCGACTTTGATCACGTCGGCGCCCATGTCGGCCATGATCTGCGTGCAGTACGGTCCCATCACCATGGCGGTGAGGTCGACGACGCGCACACCGGCCATCGGGCCCGTCGAGCTAGCCATGGAGTGCTCCTTGATCGTTTGAGCGCGCAGCCAGTTCGAAGCTGTAGCGGATGTGCTCGTTATGCCCATCCGGGACGACGGGAAAGATGAGCGGCGCCTCGACGTATCGGATCGCGTCCAGATGGCTGGCGACGTCCTCGACCGTCCACGACGACCGGCACACGCCGGGGCTCTCCGCGACGACCGCCCGGGCGACGCGACCCGCCAGCGCGATGAACAATTCACCGGTTACCGAGCAGGATTCGTGTGCGAGCCAAACCACCACGGGCGCAACGAGTTCCGAGCCCATCGGCGGGTAGGCCGAGGTGTCGATGCCCTCCGCCATGCGTGTCACCGCCGCCGGCACGATCACGTTGCACTGCACGCCCTCGCCGGCGCCTTCGAGCGCCGCGACATTGGACAACCCGACCACGCCGGCCTTGGCGGCCGCGTAGTTGGCGACGTGGTGGTTTCCGTACAGGCCACCGATCGACGACGTCAGCACGATACGGCCGTAACCCGCCTCGCACATAAGCGGAAACGCCGGCCGCACAACGTGGAACGCACCGCGCAGATGAACGTCGAGCACGGCGTCGAAGTCCTCGTAGCTCATCTCCTTCAGCGAGGCGCGACGGACGTTGCCGGCGTTGTGCACCAGGATGTCGATGCGGCCGTAGTGTTCGAGCGCGGTCGCAATGATCGCCTCGCCGCCGTCGGCGGTTGCTACCGACGCACTACATGCGACGGCCTCTCCGCCGGCGGCCGTGATCTCAACGGCCACCTGCGCGGCGGGACCGGCGTCGACGCCCTCGCCGTCCAGGCCGCCGCCGGCGTCGTTGACGACCACCTTCGCCCCGCGTGAGGCGAGCAGCTGCGCGTAGGCGCGGCCCAGCCCGCGGCCGGCCCCCGTCACCACGGCCACGCGGTCGTCGAACCGCAACTCGCTCACGAAAGCTCAAGGCCTTCCAGGTCACCCTTGGCGCGCCACTCGGCGATCAGGTCACCGAAGGCGTAAAAGCCCGGCGAGTAGAAATCACCGAGGAACGCACCATTGTCTTTGGCGCCACCCTGACCCTCATTGTTGTAATAGCCAGGGGTGCAGGACATCTCGAAGGCCGAGTTGTCGATCGCGAGTTCGGCGACCGTTTTGACCCAGCCGTCCTGGCCCTCTTGACTGGGTTCGACGGTGGTCGCGCCTCGTTTATGCGCCTCGGCGATGATGTAAGCGATGTGCTCGGCCTGTTGCTCGAACATCGCGGTGGTGTTGGCCGAGACGCCGCCCTGGATGAAGCCGGTGAAGAACTGGTTGGGGAATCCGCGGGTGGTAATGCCGTGCAGCGTCTGGTACCTGTCGTGCCAGTAGTCGAACAGCGACAGCCCGTCTCGGCCCTCGATGACGTCGACCGCGAAGCGCCGACTGATCTCCGTGGAGATCTCGAACCCGCTGGCGAATACGACGCAATCGACCTCGTACTCGACGCCGTTGGCGACTATGCCCTTTTCCGTCAGGCGTTCCACTCCCTTGGATTCCGACACGTCCACCAACGTCACGCTGGGCAGGTTGAACGCCGGGAGGTACGTCTCGCTCGAACACGGCCGCTTGCACATGAAGCGGTAGTACGGCTTGAGCGCCTCGGCGGTGTCGGGGTCGTCGACCAGCGCGGCCACGCGGCGGCGCAGCCGCTCCATGATCTTGTAGTCCTCTTCCTCCCGGATCGCCATGATCTCCTCGATCCCCAGCGAGGCGGGATCCGGGCTGGCGGCAATCCGGGCGGTCATGTTGCGGCCCAATTCGGTCCAGAAGTCGCACACCAGATCTGGTTCGCCGAAGACCACCCCCACAAACGGCGACCAGTTGTGGAAGTTGCGCTTGCGCTCCTCCTGCCAACCGGGCTGCAGAGCCGCCGCCCAGGCCGGGTCGGTGGGCGTGTTGGCGCGCATGTCCACCGACGACGGGGTGCGCTGGAACACGAAGAGCTGCTTGGCATCCCGGCCGAGATGCGGCACCAGCTGGACGCCGGTAGCCCCAGTGCCGACGAGTGCGACCCGCTTGTCGGCCAGCCTATGCAGGCCGCCGTTGGCATCGCCGCCGGTGTAATCGTAGTCCCAGCGTGCGGAATGGAACGCGTGGCCGCCGCTGTCCAGGTACTCCTTGATACCGGGGATACCGGGCAGCTTCGGCTTGTTGTATGAGCCCTGCGCCATCACCACGAACCGCGCGCGGATGTCGTCGCCGCGGTTGGTGATCAGTCGCCAGCGCTTGCTCGTCTCGTCCCAGCGCATGGTCTCGACCTGCGTTGAGAAGATCGCGCCGTCATAAAGGCCGAAGTGCTTGCCCATGGCCTGGCAGTGCGCGAAGATCTCGGCGCCGTCGGCGAACTTCTTGCTCGGCAGGAAGTCGAGCTCCTCGAGCATCGGGATGTAGCAGTAGGCGTCGTTGTCGCATTGGATGCCCGGGAAGCGGTTCCAGTACCACACTCCGCCGAAGTCCCCTGCCATGTCGATGACCCGAACATCCTGCACGCCGGCCTTTTTCAGGTAGGCACCCGACAACAACCCCGCGAACCCGCCGCCGAGGACGGCCACCTCGATGTCCTCGTCGATCGGGGCGCGGTCGGCCACCCGGGTGTACGGGTCCACCTCGTAGAGATCGGCCAGGTCACCGTCGAGTTCGAGGTACTGCGCGCCGCCCTCCTTACGCAGGCGCTTCTCGCGCTCCCGGGCGTATTTGGCCCGCATCGCGTCGATGTCGAAGTCGTCGGGCGTCTGCGTCGGCCCACAACCGTCCTGGTGCTTTTCCATGTCGGGGGTCATGCCCGGGGGGACTCCTCACCTGAAAGTTCCTGGGGCTCACCGGCGCCCATGTACCGCGACAATTGATAATGCAGATTGACCGTGCTGCGTTCGCGGTACGGATTGGGCTTGGTGCCGGGGAAACCGAGCGACTTCATGCCCTGCTGCACCGCGGCCATATTGGAGAAGTCTTGCGGCAGAACCGACCGCCACCTGGGGTCTCCGACCGGTGTGTATTCCCATTCCGTTTGGGGCTCTTGGCCTTTCGGGTACAGCTCAAAGACCGACACCTCGAAAATGCACTTGTCCGGGTTGTAACTGGGGTGCGGGCGCGCGCCGTAGCACAGGGCACTGGTCAGGCCCTGCCCGATCTGGAAGTTCGGGAAGATCTGCCACGCGGTGCCGGCCTGTCCGAGGACGTCGGCCGGAATCGTCGGCCAGATCACGCCGCGGGACTCGTCGTCGCGGCGCGCCGACGCCAGCCAGTGCTCGAGAACCTTGTCGGCCGGCGTCCCCTCGGGTAACTCGTCCACCAGGCGCTTGGCGGCGTTCACCAGCGTCTGGGTGGTGGTGGCATTGGTTTCTTCCATCGTGTACACCTGCATCTCCGCGGTCGACACACGCGGGTCGGCGCCGATGCCCAGGCGGATCTTGGACTTGGTGGCCTCCATGTCCTTTGGGGCGTCGTAGCCGATATGGCTGTGCTTGCCTTGGGCTTTCGCCCATCCCTTGAATTCGCCGAACTTATTAAACTCGGGATGCGTGGTGTAGACGTGGTAGGTCTCGTTGAAGGCCTCCAGCGCGACCTTCCAGTTGCAGTCGAAGGACAGCCACTTGCGCCACTTGTAGCGCATGTTCTCCAGGCCGAACGGATCGAGGATCTTTGCGGCAGGGAACAGGTAATCGGCCAGCGGCTCGCAGTCGGGGTCCATGTTGATCCACAACCAGCCGCCCCACGTATCGACGCGCACCGGCCGAAGGTGGGTGTTGTCCGGTGTGAGCGCGTCCTGCCAGTCCTGTTGTTCGCGGATGTGAGTGCACGCGCCGTCCAGGCCGTACGTCCAGCCGTGAAAGCCGCACACGAACGACTTTCGGGTGCGGGCACAGGCGTTCTTGGCGCCCTCGGGCGTGTCGATCAGCCGACGGCCGCGGTGCATGCAGACGTTGTGGTGGGCGTGAAATTCTGCCGCGCCGGTGCGCACCACGATGATCGAGTCGTCGAGAATGTCATAGGTGAGGTAGCTGCCCACCTCGGGCAACTCCTCGACGCGGCCCACCTGCTGCCAGACCTTGCGCCATAGCTTGTCGCGCTCGGCGCGGGCGTAGTCCTCGGAGATGTATGCCTCGACGCCGATCGTCATCGATCGCGAAAGTTCCTCGGGCGCACTGGCATTCGCATCTTTCGCTAGATCAGTCATCACATCCTCCTAATCTCCGCGCGGAAGGATTCGTCCTTGAGGAAAAGCGACGTGTTGTCGGCGCCGAGATGGCTCCACTTGAGGTCCAGCCCGCCATCGACGAGCAGCGTCTGGCCGGTGACGTAGCTCGACATCTCCGAGAGCAGAAACAGGATGGCGCCGGCCTGCTCCTCGGGGCGTCCACGCCGGCCCATCGCGATCGCCTGCCGGTCCCGCTCGGGGTCCTCGTCGACGTAGGTGCGCGAGGCCGCCGTCTCAGTGACGCCGGGCGCCACGGCGTTGACGCGGATTCCCGACAACGCCAGCTCGAGGGCCATCGTGCGGGTCATCGCCACCATCGCGGCCTTCGCGGTCCCGTAAGCGATGTGAAACGGCGCGGTGTTCATGCCGCTGATCGAGGAGATCGACACGATCGATCCCGGTTGTTGCTGCGCCACGAGTTCGGCCGCCACGGCCTGGCTCATGAAGAAGGCGGTTTCGAGGTTGTCGGCGAAGATCTTGCGCCAGTCGCCGCGCGCCACCCGGGTCGACGGCATCCATGTCGACGGCTCGGCGCCGCCGGCGACATTGACCAGGCCGTACAAGTGCCCGTCGGTGCGGCGCGCCTGCTCGATGACCGTGGCGATGCCCTCGTCGGTCGAGGCGTCGGCCGCGACCGGCACCACGGGCAAGCCCTGCTGTGCCAGCGGGCCGATGTGTTCGTCGAGGTTTTCCTTCGATCGGCTCACCGCGATCACCGTGGCGCCTGCGCGAGCGGTCATGGCGGTCACGGTCGTGCCGATGCCGCCGCCGCCGGCGCCGGAAACCACCACGATGCGACCGTCGAGCCCTAAGAGGGCGTCGTGATCGGCGAGATCGTCCATGACCTGCTTTCCCCCGCCGCGGAAGTCAATGCCGGCGACCGGATCTATTGCTCATTTGTCCGGACAAAATATCCCATTCTGTCCTTTGGAGAACACTATTCCGATCGGTGGACATCGCTGTCAAGGTCGGACCGACGCGGCCGGATGGCTATTGTCTGGACTAGTAGGAGTTGATAGCGTCCAGCCCAAACGGCCGACGGAAGGACTCGGCGAGCATGTCCATTTCACGGGCCATCTCATCGCAGCCATCGCGGTATGCGGCGACGCATCCAGTCGACGTCGCGCGCGGCTGGGAGCTCGAGCGTGTCACCGCGCCCAGTCGCCTGTTCGGCGCCAACGGTTTGCGCACCGGGCCGGACGGCCGCATCTACATCGCCCAGGTCACCGGCAGTCAGATCAGCGCGCTGGATCACCGCACCGGGGAACTGGTGACCGCCAGTCCCAAAGGGGGCGACATCGTGGCGCCCGACGACGTCGCGTTCGACGCCAGCGGGAACCTTTACGCGACCGAGGTGATGGACGGTCGGGTCAGCGTGCGGGATACCAGCGGTCGCACGAGCGTGCTGCGCGACGACGTTCCGTCAGCCAACGGCATCACCGTCCATCGGGGCCGGCTGTTCATCGGCGAATGCCGCGAGGGTGGACGGCTGCTCGAGTTCGACCTCGCGGGTGGGCCACCCCGGGTCCTGTTGGAGAACGTGCCCTCACCGAACGCGATGGAGGTCGGGCCCGACGGCCTGCTGTACTTCCCGGTGATGGGTGCCAACGAGATCTGGCGTATCGACCCCGACGGCGGCGAGCCGCAGTGTGTGGCAACAGGTCTCGGTGTGCCCGACTCGGTCAAGTTCGACGCACGGGGCTACATCGTCTCGACGCAGGTGGCCAGCGGGCAGGTGCTGCGGATCGATCCCCGCAGCGGCGAACAGCGTCTGCTCGCCCAGCTGAATCCGGGGCTGGACAACTGCACCTTCGTCGGCGACCGGCTGTTCGTCTCCAACTTCACCGGCGAGATCACCGAGATATCACCGGACGGCACAACGCAATCCGTGTTGGCCGGTGGGCTCAACTGGCCGATGGACCTGGCGGTGGGCCACGACGGTCAGCTCTACATCGCCGACGGCACGTACTTCTACGTCGCCCTGCCCGATGGGTCATTGCACACCGCGGGAATGTTGTTCAGCCCCGGCTATCCTGGATTCCTGCGCGGCGTCGCCGCGAGCGGGCCCGGCGAGTTCGTCGTCACGACGTCGGGTGGCCAGGTCGCCCGCTACCGGCCCGAGGCCTGCGAAACCGAGGTGCTGGCGGACGGTTTCGACCAGCTCTACGGTGTGGCCCTGAGCCCGGGCGGCGTGGTGTTCGCCGAGTTGGGCACGGGTCGAGTGCTGTCGCTGCAGTCGAGTGGTGTCGCGGTGCTGGCGGCCGATCTGCGCGAGCCCGTCGGCGTCGCGATCGATGCGGACGGGGTGTGTCTGGTGGCCGAGGCCGGGGCGGGGCGGGTGCTCCGGGTCGACGGGTCGAGGACCGACACCGTGGTCGCCGATCTGCAACGCCCGCAAGGCATTCTGGTCCAGGGCGGTGTGCTCTACATCGTCGACGCCGGTGCCAAGGAGCTGATCGCGTTCGACCTGTCCACCAACGCGCGGCAAACGATCGCCGCCGGGCTGCCGGTCGGTCCGCCGCCCGGTGTCACGCCCAAGCCGCTGCTGGGCATGCCGCCGTTTTCCGGGCCGCAGGGCCCCTTCGCCGGCATCACCGCCGCGGCCGACGGGACGCTGTACATCTCGGCCGACGGCGATGGCAGCGTACTGGCCGTGCGCCCGACACCGGACGGCCCCTGATGCCCCAGACCATCGAGGGCGACCACCGCTACCTGCAGATCGCGCGCACGCTGCGTAAGGAGATCGTCGACGGGGTCTACCCGGTGGGTTCGCAGCTGCCGACCGAGCACCAACTGTGCAAGCGTTTCGCGGTGAGCCGATTCACCGTGCGCGAGGCGCTGCGCCGGCTGCGCGAGGACAACCTGGTGGCGTCTCGGCCGCGGGCGGGGACCCGGGTTGTTCCGCGGCCGGCATCGAGTTCCTATGCCCAGGACGCGATGTCGATCGACGACCTCCTCGCATTCGCGGCCGGCGCGCAGCTGACCATCGAATCCAACGCTATGGTGACGATCGACGACGACCTCGCCGCTCGGACCGGGCTCGAGGTCGGCACCCAGTGGCTATCGGTGCGCGGTTACCGGCAGGCCGATGGTGCGTCGGTGCCGATGTGCCGGACGGAGTACTACATCAGCCGGACTTTCGCGGCGGTCGGCAGGCTGCTGCAACGCCATGCCGGCCCGATCTTCCCGCTGATCGAGGATCTGTTCGGCGTGAGCGTCGCCCAGTTGCACCAAGAGATTGCGGCCGTGCAGCTATCGCCGGAACTGGCCGACGGCCTGGGCGTCGAGGTGGGGACGGCAGCGCTGCAGATGCGCCGCACCTACACAACCTCCGACGGCGAGGTGGCCCAGGTGACGATCAACACCCACCTGTCGTCGAGGTTTCGGTACGCGATGACCATGCGTCGCGTGGATGGATGAGGCCGCCCGAGATGAGGTCGCGGTGATCACCCGGGCAAACACGGCAGACGCGTCGCAGGCATACCGGCGCGGGTTGTGGGTGCACACCACCCTGGCCGACGCACTGCGCGCGGCCGCCGAGACGTCGCCACGGCGAACAGCGCTGGTGGACAAGGATATTCGACTGGACTGCGTCACGCTGGACGCGCAGGCCCGCGCGCTGGCACACACGATGACGAAGCGCATGCCGACCGGCAGCGTCGTGTCGTTCATGCTGCCGAACTGGCACGAGACCGCGGTCATCTACCTGGCCGCGACGCTGGCCGGAATGGTGGTGAACCCAATCCTGCCGTCGCTGCGCGACCACGACCTGCGTTTCATCCTCGAAGATGCCAGCACCGCAATGATTTTCGTCCCGGACCAATACGGCGGCCACGACTATGCGGTGATGCTCGAACGCGTGACGGCCGGGATGAGCCGGGCGCCGGAGGTGGTGGTGCTGCGCGGCGGCGCCGATCCGCACACACCGTACGCGGCCCTGCTGACACCACCGTCGGGGAACGCGACGCTTCCGGCGCTGGATCCCGATTCCGTACGGATGATCCTGTACACGTCCGGCACCACGAGCCGCCCGAAAGGCGTCCTGCACAGCCATAATTCGATACACGCCCTAATCTGTCAGATCCGTGACCACTGGGCGATCGAACCTGGCGACGCGTTCCTGGTCCCGTCGCCGGTCGCCCACATCGGCGGCTCGATCTATGCATTCGAATGCCCGCTACTGCTGGGCACGACGGCGGTGCTCATGGACCGATGGGATCCTTCGGAGGCGGTGGCGCTGATGAACTCCGAGCGGTGTACCCACGTGGCGGGGGCCACGCCGTTTCTGCAGCAGCTGTTGTCTGCCGCCGAGCGCGCCGACACCCGCCTGGCCGACTTGAAGGTGTTCATCTGCGGCGGCGCCTCGGTATCGCCGTCGCTGATCCGGCGCGCCGCAGAGTATTTCGACCATGCCGTGGTCACACGGGTGTACGGCTGCACGGAAGTGCCCGTCGCGACGGTCGGCGCACCCCGGCCGGACGAGGCCGGCCACGCGGCGGACACCGACGGCAGGGCCGGTATCGCCGAGATTAAACTCGTCGCGCACCCTTCCGCGCCGGCCGGTGACGGAGAGATCTGTGTGCGCGGCCCGCAGATGCTATTGGGCTACCGCCGTCCCGAAGACAACACCGAATCATTCGATGCCACAGGGTTTTTCCGTACCGGAGATCTCGGGCGCTGGGCCAACGACCAGTACTTGATAGTGACCGGCCGAGTCAAGGACGTCATCATACGCAACGGCGAGAACATCTCGGCCAAGGAGGTGGAGGATCTGCTCGCCGACCACCCCGGTATCGCCGAAATCGCGGTCGTCGGGCTGCCGGATGCGCGCACCGGGGAACTGGCATGTGCGGTCATCGTGCCAAAGGGCGATCTGCGGCCGGACGTCGCAAGCCTGTTTGCACTCCTGCAACGCAAGGGCGTAGCGAAATTCAAGGCGCCAGAACAGGTCGTGATCTGGGAAGCCCTGCCGAAGAACGACGCGGGCAAGATACTCAAGCATCAGATCCGGGCGACGCTGATTAAGGATGGGTGAGATGCAGGTCGCAATCGTCACGGGAGCGAGCAGCGGTATCGGCTTGGGGTGTGCAACCAAACTTGCCGAGATGGGCATGGCGGTCGTCGGCACGGGCCGCGACCAGGATCGGCTCGCCGAGCTCGAAAACGCGGTCAACGACCCGGATCGCGTCGCTACCATCGCTGTCGACCTGACCCAGGACGACGCGCCGCGACGCATCGTGGACCTCGCGGTCGGCCGATGGGGTCACATCGACTTCCTGATCAATAACGCCGGAGTCGGCAGCCCAAAACCGCTGCACGAAACTGACGACGAAACGCTGGACTACTTCTTGGGTTTGATGCTGCGCGCGCCGTTTAGGCTCGCGCGCGACGTGCTGCCACACATGGAACCCGGGTCGGCGATCATCAACATCACGTCGACATTCGCGGTCATCGGCGGTCTGCGCGGCGGCGCGTACTCCGCGGCCAAGGGCGGGCTGACGGCGTTGACCACTCACATCGCCTGTCAGTACGGGGCATCCGGCATCCGCTGTAACGCCGTCGCACCCGGGGTGACGGTAACGCCGATGGTGGAAAAGCGTTTGGAGGACGAACGATTTCGCAAGATCAACACCGAGATGACGCCACATCAGCGGCTGGGCACGATTGATGACATAGCCAGCACCGTCGCCTTCTTGTGCTCGCCGGGCGGAAGTTTCATCAATGGGCAGACGGTCGTCGTCGACGGCGGATGGAGTTCGACGAAGTATCTGTCGGATTTTGCGCTTGCGTCGCAATGGATTACGCCGTAACGCAAACTCCGACGAGTTGGTTAGAGGTCGGCGAAATCGATGATTCCGCGAATGTTGCGGCCCTCGCGCAGATCCACGACCGCCTCGTTGATCTGGTCAAGCCGGTAGTGGCGGGTGACCAGCTCGTCGAGTTTCAATACACCCGCCTGATACATCGACAACAGCAACGGCACGCTCGTGCGCGGATTCATCCCGCCGTAGAGCGCTCCCTTGAGTTGTTTGGACGACAGCACCATCTCCTGCAGGATCAGCGGAACCACCGGCTCGGTGTAGGGGGTGATGCCGGTGACCACGCATGTCCCGCCCTTGCGAAGCAGCCGCATGGCCAACGGGATCAACTCCACGTGCACAACGCCGGGGGTCACGACGACGCGGTCGGCCATGACGCCGGTGGTGATATCGGCCACCAGCGGTACTGCCTCCTCGGCCGAAGCCGCGGTGTGCGTGGCACCGAAGATCTTTGCCGAATCCCGCTTGGACTCAATCGGATCCACTGCAACGACATAGGTCGCACCCGCCGCGCGCGCCCCTTGCAGGGCATTCATCCCGACACCACCGGTCCCGATGACGACCACGGTGTCACCGGGCTCGGTGCCCGCCGAAACTGTTGCGGAGCCCCAGCCGGTGCTGACGCCGCACGACACCAGTGAGGCGGCATGGAATGGGATCGCGTCGTCGATCTTGATGACGGACCTTTCCGTGAGCACCGCATATTCGGCGAATGTGCCGAGTTGACCGTAAGCCATCAGGTTTTCGTCGCCGAGATGCCGGCGACATGTTCCGTCGGTGGGCATCTCCCTCGAGAACAACGTTGCGCCGGCATCGCAGATGTAGCTCTGCCCGTTGACACAGAACCGGCAATTGCCGCACGCGGGAATGAACGACATCGCCACGTGGTCTCCCGGCTGCACCGTCGTCACGCCAGGCCCGATTTCTTCGACGACACCAGCGCCCTCGTGACCGCCGAGCATCGGGAACCAGTCCGGCTCAGGGATACCGGTTGAGGCGCGCACCTCTGGGGTCGGCAATACGTCCCCGGTTACCAGGTGGTCATCGGAGTGGCAGATGCCGGCAACGGCCATCCGTACCAGGACTTCACCAGCGTGGGGCGGATCAAGATCAACCTCGCGGATCTCCCAGTCCCTGCCGACCCCGCGCAGAATAGCGGCACGACACTTCATTGCAACCTCCTATTGGTGGTCTGAGCCTGCCGGCATTGATCCATCATCGCGCAGCCCTCAGCCTTCTTCGAAGTGGCGGCGAATGCCCGCCAGCATCTCGATGTGCGCCTTAACCCCTTCGCGGATGGTCACCGCGGCCAGCAACCGGGGCGCGGCGATCCGGATGCGCTCGGTGACCCGGGTGCCGCCACCGGACGGCTCGAAACTCACGGTCCCCCGCAACCGGACCCCCGGGGACTGGTCCGCCTCGGTCAGCACGTCCCCGTGCACGGGCACCTGCAGGCGGGCCCGGTAGGTGATCTTTAAACTTAACGGCCCCAATGGAATTCGATCCACCACGCGATAGCTCTGCCGGTATCCATCGGACGTCTCGGTGCGAGAAACCCTCTCGACCGACACGATCAGCGGGTGCACAATTCTGATGTTGTCCAGGTCGACGTAGAAGTCGCGCACCGCTTCGGGTGCCGCCGGCACTTCCTCGGTCAGCGTCCGCTCGGCGTGGGCCATCCACCAGCTCATAGCAGACAACCTAGCCCGGCGGGGTCGACGGGTTTACCGTTGACCCACGCGAGCAAGTGGAGACGCCATGAGCGACACGAACGGTCAAGTGGTCGAGCGCTATCTGGAATGCCTGGCGGCTCACGACTGGGATGGGCTGGCCGACACCATTGCCGAGGAAGGCCTGACCCGAGAGGGACCGTTCTGCGATCAGATCGAGGGCAAGGCGCGCTACCTCGCGTACCTTCGCAAGGTCATCACCAACATCGGCGGCCATCGGTTGACGGTGCAACGGGTTTCGCACGTGGCCTCCGGGCTGTCCTTCGCCGAGTTGACCGAGGAGTTCGAGATCGACGGTGCGCCCGCTCAATGGCCCGAATGCATTGTCTTCGAGCGTGGCGTCGACGGCCTGATCTCGCGGGTCAGCGTCTTTTTCAAGCAACCCGGGAGCAGCCCCGCCAACTGAACCGACGGACTATTCCCTGATTCGTGGGATTGACCTACTGTGTCATGGGTGGAGTCAAACGGAACCCCGGAATTGGTGCCCGTCGAAACATTGCACTCTGGCGACCCGATCACCGATTGCGGTCAGCGGTACATAGTTCTGGAATCGAAGGCCGTCAGCGACAGTTGCGTCGTCCTCGAACTCGAGTCCAGGGTGGACCACCAGCTGCAGGTAATCGAGAAGTCCTTCCCGGCTGGGTATCACGTCGGCAGGGCAAATCATCGAATTTTGTAGCGAATTCCTCGTAGCCCGAATAATGCGCGAGTAGCCGTCGGACGGCTACCGCGCATTTTTGCTTATTCGGCCCCAATTTCAATTAATCTTCGCGCGCCGGACGTTGGTCGTTGGGATCGTTCGGGTCGGGCTCGCCAAACCATCGCGACGGCTCGTGCCGGCCGTATTCGTCGTGCCAATCCCACCATTCGTACGGCGCGCTCTGCGGGTAGCCCGCCGGGGAGTCCTCCCACGTTTCCTGTCGCCCGAGCGCGGTCATGTCCAGGAAGCTCCACGTGGTGCCCAGCGCTTCGTCACCGCGGTTGTTGATGAAGTAGGTGCGGAACACCTGGGGCCCGTCGTGGATGAACGCGTTGGTGCCATGCCATTCGTCCACGCCGAAGTCGGCGTCGAAGCTGTCGGTGAGCGTGTACCAGGGCATCTGCCAGCCCATCCGCGCCTTCACCCGCTCGATATCGCGCTGCGGCGCACGCGAGACGAACACCAGCGTGGTGTCGCGGGCGTTCAGGTGGGCCAGATTCCCGATGTGGTCGGCGACCATCGAGCAGCCGCGGCAACCATGGTCGGGCCAGCCGTGGACGTCGGGGCCGAGGAAGGCGCGATACACGACGAGCTGACGGCGACCGCCGAACAGCCCCAGCAAGTTCACCTTCCCGTCGGGCCCGTCGAATTCATATGGCTTGTCGACGGCCAGCCACGGCATCCGCCGGCGAGACGCCGCCAGGGCATCATGGGCACGGGTCAGCTCCTTCTCCTTCACCAACAGCGCCTGGTGCGCGGCCGCCCACTCCGGGGCGGACACTATCGGGGGTGCATCCATTGCGATTCCCGCCTTTCTTTTTCGTGTCTTAATTCAGCGATGACAGGCCTGAAGCGGTGAGCAGATAGGCACCGTGTTGCCCGGGGCCGCGGCCGGCAATCTCCAAGACCGACTTTCCGACCTGCTCAGCCGAGAGCGGTGGCGGCCCGGTCCGGACAAACGTGTCCGCGCTGACCCCTTGCCGCTCCGCGTAGGCCGCAACGGCTTTGGCGCCGAGGTCGGTCAACGGCGTCAACCGCGGCAGCACGGAGACGAAGCTGATTCCCAGCGCGGTCCGATCCGCCTCTTCGGCGGCGTAGCCGGTGATGAACCGGACCGTGGCCTTGGCGCCCGCGTAGCCCCCGCTCAGCGGCGAGCCATTCAGCGCGGCGCCGCTGGACATCACGATCACCGAACTGCCCGGCGCCAGCGGGCGTCGCAGCGCATGACGAACCCAGTGAAATGCCTGCGCGACATCGACATTCCAGTTGCTGCTGAAGGTTTCCCAGGTTTGTTCCTGCAGCGGGCTCATCTGCGGGGTGGATCCCGCGGACAGCACCAGCGTGCGCGGCTGGTACTCGTCGATGACCCGCGCAGCCGTCGCCGGATCGGCGGAGTCGGCGACAACGGGGATGAAGGTGGGGCCGAGCTCGCGGCGCACCTCTTCAAGTCGTGCGCCGGTGCGCGCGACGCCGACGACCTGCGCCCCGGCGGCGGACAGTGCGGTGGCGATGGCGCGGCCAAATCCTCGGCTCGCCCCGGTGACGATCGCCGTGGTGCCGACGAGACCGTCGGCCTGGGTCGTCGTGGCTTGGTTCATATTCGTGCTCACTTCCTCGGTCAACTCCGGCATGGCTGGACGTCCACCAATTCAGATACGACCCGGCAGCGGAATTCATCGGTCCCGAGCGGACGGGGACCGATGAGTCTTGCCGGCCCACCGTCTCTGTATTGGAGTAGCGTTCGGCCCCCGGGATAGGAGAGCGACCGTGCCGGCTCAAGAGGATTTCATCGAGCAAGCGGCGCCGTTTCGCGCCGAGTTGATCGCGCACTGTTATCGCATGCTCGGTTCGGTGCACGACGCCGAGGATCTCGTCCAGGAGACCTATCTGCGCGGCTGGCGGGGTTACCAGGCGTTCGAGGAGCGGGCGGCGTTGCGGACCTGGCTGTACCGGATCGCGACGACGGCGTGCCTGCGCGCATTGGAGAACCGTGCCCGCCGCGTGCTGCCGGCCGGGCTGGGTGACAGCTCGATCGACCCGAACACCGGTCTGGAGGGCGGACCCGGCGCCTATCAGTGGCTCGAGCCGATCCCGGACGCCCTGATCCAGGCCCCCGAAGAGGCCCTCGCTGTGAAGAACAGCGTGCGGCTGGCCGTGATGACCGCGCTGCAGGAGCTGCCCGCGCGCCAACGAGCCGTCCTGATTCTGCGCGATGTCGTGCAATTCAGCGCCGCCGAAGTCGCCGAGCTGCTGGAAACCACGCCCGCCGCGATCAACAGCGCCCTGCAGCGTGCCCGGGCCCGCCTCACCGAGGTCGCACCCGCCGAGGAAGACACCGTCGAGCCCGGTGACGCCGCGAGCCGTGAATTGCTCGACCGCTACTGTGCGGCGTTCGAAAACGCGGACATCGCGGCCCTCACCGAGTTGCTGCAGGCCGACGTCAGGCTCGAAATGCCGCCGGTTCCCGTCTGGTTCACCGGCCGCGACACGGTCGTGGAGTTCCTCATCATCCGGGCCTTTGCCAAGGTCGGCGACATCGTGATGATCCCGACGGCGGCGAACGGACAACCCGCGGTTGCCGAATATCGCCGCAGCGCCGACGACGTGATGGCGGCCCATTCCATCCACGTCCTGAACGCGGGTGCCGCCGGGATCGCCGCGATGACCGTCTTTCTGGACCCCGCCCTGTTCTCCGCGTTTGGCTTACCGGCCAGCCGGTAAGCCATCATGGAAAGCGATAGCGCTTCCGTTTCTCTCTGCGAGCGCCAAACCTGTGCAGCCACCGATGTCAGCGCAGGGCCTACCTAGGCCACCTGTGGACAGGTTCGAGAGACGCCAGGATCATTAGGCGCGGCGAAGTGAACTTTGAAGGGTGACTGAATGAAGATTCCGGGTGTATCCAGCGTCGTCGCTGGTGTCACCGGCGGAGCGGCCCAAATTGTGCGAGCAGGCGTGTCGACCGCGGCGGGTGCCGCGGGCGCCGTCCAGCTGTTGGCCGGACCTGTCGGCGAGTTGGCCGGCCCGGTGGTGCAGTCCGTCGCCAACTCGGCCGGCCGAGCGCTGGGGATGAACAGCTCCCCGGACGGAACCCCCGACGTCATCCTTCCGCCGGTGCGCTGGCAGAGCGGCCAGCGCGTGCACCTGGACCTGGACCCGCTGCTGCCGTTCCCCCGCTGGCACGAATACTCCGCTGTCGTCGAGGAGCCGGTTCGCCGGATCCCTGGAGTCGCCAAGGCCCACGTCGAGGGCTCGCTGGGTCGTTTGGTGATTGAACTGGACGAGGACACCGACCAGACGGCCGTGCTGGACGAGGTGCGATCGACGGTTGCCGCCCTGGCCGGCGACCTGGTTTCGACGCGGCCGGAGTCGGTGCTCTCGGCGCCGTTCGCCGATCCCGGTAATCCGCTGGCGATTTTGGTGCCCCTGACCGCGGCGGCCATGGACTTCGTAGCGCTGAGTGCCGCGTTCACCGGATGGGTGGCCCGGCTGCCCGCGGCCCCGCAAACCACCCGGGCCGCGGCCGCCCTGATCAATCATCAACCGCGCATGGTATCGATCCTCGAGTCGCGGCTGGGTCGCGTGGGCACCGATATCACGCTGGCCGCGACGACGGCGGCGGCGAACGGGCTGACCCAGGCGTGGGGCACGCCGATTCTCGATCTGACGCAACGCACCCTGCAGATCTCCGAGGCGGCCGCACATCGGCGCGTCTGGCGCGACCGCGAGCCACACCTGGCCTCGCCCGACCGGCCGCAGGCACCGGTGGTCCCGGTCATCTCGTCGGCCAAGGCGGAGGTACCCAGGCACAACTGGGCGCCGGCCGCGGCCGGCGAGGCCTCGCACGTCGTGGTCGGCGGAGCCATCGACGCGGCGATGGACACCGAGAAGGGCTCGATGGCCGGGCCGGTGGAGAACTACGTCAACTCGGCGGCGAACGGCTCGCTGATCGCCGCGGTCAGTGCGCTGGTCGCCGGCGGCGGTGTCGAAGACGCTGCCGCCGCGATCGAAGCCGGAGTGCCACGCGCGGCCCACATGGGCCGGCAGGCGTTCGCGGCGATACTGGGCCGCGGCCTCGCCAACTCCGGGCAGCTGGTCCTCGACCCGGGCGCATTGCGCCGCCTGGATCGGGTGAAGGTCGTCGTCATCGACGGCGCCGCGCTGCGCGGCGATCATCGCGCCGTGCTGCAATCGTTCGGCGATGCCCCCGGCTGGGACGACGACCGCGTCTACGAGGTCGCCGACGCGCTCCTGCACGGCGAAGAGGCGCCCGAGCCCGACCCAGATGAGTTGCCCGCCACCGGCGCGCGGCTGAAATGGGTTCCACTGCAAGGCCCGTCGGAGACCCCCGCGCAGGGCTTGGAAAGCGCCGACCTGATGGTGGACGGCGAATGCGTGGGCCGGGTCGAGGTGGGCTGGGAAGTCGATCCCTACGCGATTCCGCTGATGCAGACCGCGAACCGGACCGGCGCCCGAGTGGTGCTGCGCCACGTGGCCGGCACCGAGGATCTGACCGCCAGCGTCGGCGCGACACATCCGCCCGGCACACCGCTGCTGAACCTCGTGCGTGAGCTGCGGATCGATCGCGGGCCGGTGCTGCTGATCACCGCTTTGCACCGCGACTTCGCCTCGACCGACACCCTGGCCGCTTTGGCCATCGCCGATGTCGGTGTGGCCCTTGATGATCCACGCGCCGCGACCGCGTGGACAGCAGACATCATCACCGGCACCGACCTGGCCGACGCGGTGCGGATCTTGTCGGCGATTCCCGTGGCGCGCTCGGCCAGCGAATCGGCTGTGCACCTTTCCCAAGGCGGCACAACGCTTGCCGGCCTGCTGCTGGTCACCGGTGAGCAGGACCGCCAGGGCAGCGGCTCGGTCAGCTTCCGTCGCTGGCTCAAACCGGTCAACGCGGCCGCCGCCACCGCACTCGCCGCCGGCACGCTGTCGGCCAGCAGGGTACTTCGGCTGCCAGACCCCACCCCGCAGCCACTCACCGCGTGGCATGCGCTTGACCCGGAGATCGTGTATTCCCGACTGGCCGGCGGAGCGCGCCCGTTGGCCGTCGAGACCGAATCGTCCTGGCGGCGCCGGCTCGACGACCTGTCCTACAGCCCCGCGTTTGCTCAGCTGCGCGGTCCGGCGACCACACTGGCGAAGCTGGCCGCGGCCACCAGGGTCGAACTCGCCGATCCGCTGACGCCGATCCTGGCTGTGGGGGCCGCCGCGTCGGCGATCGTCGGCAGCAACATCGACGCGCTGCTGGTCGGCGGCGTGATGACCGTCAACGCGATAACCGGTGGGACACAACGGTTGCGGGCCGAGGCGGCCGCCGCCGAGCTGTTCGCCGAGCAGGATCAGCTGGTGCGCCGTGTGGTGGTCCCGGCGGTAGCGACCACACGACGGCGGCTGGAAGCAGCGCGGAACGCCACCCGCACGGTCACGGTCTCCGCCAAGGCGCTGCGGCCCGGCGACGTCATCGACCTGGTCGCCCCGGAAGTGGTTCCCGCGGATGCGCGCCTATTGGTGGCCGAAGACCTCGAGGTCGACGAATCGCTGCTCACCGGGGAGTCGCTGCCGGTGGACAAGCAGGTCGACCCGGTCGCAGTCAACGACCCAGAGCGGGCCAGCATGCTGTTCGAGGGCAGCACAATCGTTGCGGGCCACGCACGCGCGATCGTGGTGGCCACCGGGGTCAACACCGCGGCACACCGGGCGATCTCGGCGGTCGCCGACGTCGAAACGGCGGCGGGAGTCCAGGCCCGGCTCAAGGAGCTCACCAGCAAGGTCCTTCCGCTGACGCTGTCCGGCGGCGCCGCGGTGACCGCTTTGGCATTGCTGCGGCGCGCGACACTGCGCCAGGCGGTCGCCGACGGTGTCGCGATCGCCGTGGCGGCCGTCCCCGAGGGGCTGCCGTTGGTGGCGACCCTTTCTCAGCTGGCCGCCGCCCAGCGCCTCACCGCGCGCGGCGTGCTGGTCCGTTCGCCGCGCACCATCGAAGCCCTCGGTCGGGTCGACACCGTATGTTTCGACAAGACCGGCACCCTCACCGAGAACAAGCTGCGCGTCGTCTGCGCCATACCGCACACCGCGATTCCGGACGAGCCGTTCCCGGACCGCTCCGATCCGGCGTCGGCCGCGGTGCTCAGGGCTGCGGGCTGGGCATCCACCCAGCCGCAAGAGGGACGCGGCCATGCGCACGCCACCGACGAAGCCATCATCACCGCGGCCAGTTCGCTTATCACCCAAAGCGATTCGGGATGGACGGTGCTCGCCGAGGTACCGTTCGAGTCCAGTCGCGGCTACGCCGCCGCGATCGGCACCCTGAGCACCGACTCCGGTTCGCCGGTTCTGGTCCTCAAGGGCGCCCCTGAGGTGGTGTTGCATCGCTGCCGCTTCGCCAATCCCGAGGCCGACCTCGAACACGCGGAGGCGGTGGTGCACAACCTCGCCGATCAAGGCCTGCGCGTGCTGGCGGTGGCGCAGCGCGACTGGCCCAACGGCACAGCCGACGACGAGGAAACCGACGTCGACGCTGTCGATGCGGCCGCCCATGACCTCGAACTGCTCGGCTACGTCGGGCTGGCCGACACGGCGCGCGCCTCGTCGCGCCCGCTGATCGAGGCACTGGAGGACGCCGGCCGCGACGTCGTGCTGATCACCGGCGATCACCCCGTCACCGCCCGCGCGATCGCCCGCCAGCTGGGCATGCCGAAGGATGTCCGGGTCGTCACGGGTGCCGAGCTCACCGGACTGGACGAGGACGAGTGCGCCAAACTCACCCGCGGCGTGCAGGTGTTCGCCCGGGTCAGCCCGGAACAAAAGGTGCAGATCGTGGCCGCCCTGCAGCGCAACGGGCGAGTGACCGCAATGGTCGGCGACGGCGCCAACGACGCCGCCGCCATCCGAATGGCCGACGTGGGTATCGGGGTCAGCGGCCGCGGTTCGTCGGCCGCCCGCGGCGCCGCCGACATCGTGCTGACCGACGAGGACCTGGGCGTGCTGCTGGACGCACTGGTCGAAGGCCGCAGCATGTGGGCCGGCGTTCGCGACGCGGTCACGATCCTGGTCGGCGGCAACGTCGGGGAGGTGCTGTTCACCATCATCGGCACCGCGTTCGGCCAGGGCCGCGCGCCGGTCGGCACCCGTCAGCTGCTGCTGGTCAACCTGCTCACCGACATGTTCCCCGCGCTTGCGGTGGCCGTCACGTCGCAGTACGTCGAACCCGACGTCGCCGAGTACGTGAGCGAGGAGGAGGCCGAAGAGCTACGCGCCTACCACCGTCGCGAGGTGCTGACCGGGCCCACGCCTTCGCTGGACGCGCCGCTGATGCGCCAGATCGTCACCCGCGGCGCCGTCACCGCCGCGGGAGCAACGACGGCCTGGGCGATCGGACGCTACACGCCGGGCACCGAACGCCGCACGGCGACAATGGGTTTGACCGCATTGGTGACGACCCAGCTGGCCCAGACGCTGCTGACCCGCCGGCACAGCCCGCTCGTCGTGGCGACCGCCCTGGGCAGCGCGGGCGTCCTGGTCGGCATCGTCCAAACCCCGGTCGTCAGTCAGTTCTTCGGCTGCACCCCGCTGGGGCCCGTCGCCTGGTCGGGCGTGCTGGGCGCGACGGCGGGTGCCACCGCGATCTCGGCGCTGGCACCGAACTGGCTCAACAAGACGATCGGCGTCATCCACCCGGACCCGCAGTAGGGTTACGCGACAAGGCGATCAGGTCGCGAGCTGCTTGCGGATGACCTTGCCGGCGGGATTGCGCGGGATGGTGTCAACGATGTGGATGTCTCTGGGCTGCTCGAAGCGAGAGACCTTGCCCTTCAAGTACTCTCGCAGCGCCGCAACATCGACGTCGATGTCGGGCCGCGGCACGATGAACGCGGCCAGCCGGCGTCCGAACTGGTCGTCGGCCACTCCGACGACCGCATTCTCCGCGACGTCGGGGTATGCGGACAGCGCGTTCTCCAGCGCCCGCGGGTAGACGTTCTCGCCACCCGAGACGATCATGTCGTCCTCGCGGCCGACGATGTAGAGCCGGCCCGAGTTGTCGAGGTAACCCATATCGCCGGTGCTGGTGAAGCTGTCGATGACCGCCTTGGCGCCACCACCGATGTAGCCGTCGGTCCTCAGCTCGCCGCCGATGAAGATGCGACCGGTGACCCGTGGCCCGACCGCTCGGCCGTTGCGGTCGAAGATGCGCACCGGGCACCCCGCGACCGGATGCCCCACCGTCTCCGGCGCGTTGCGCAGCTCCCGCGGTGTCGCCAGGGCGCCGATGCCGACCTCGGTGGAACCGTAACCGTTGTAGAGGATTTCGCCGTAGTCATCCATGAACCGGCGAGCCAGGCCGGGATCGAGCCGATCGCCGCTGGATAGCACTGCCCGCAGGGATGGCAACGGATTTCGCGCCCGCACGCGCTGCGGGAGGTCCAGGATGCGCGCCAGCATGATCGGCACCACGCTCATCGCGTCGGCGCGCTGCAGCGACGCCTGCGCAAGCACGGCCTCGGCGTCAAATCGCCCGCGGGTCAGCACCGTGCCGCCCAGGCTCACGGTGAGCATCAGCATGCCCAGCCCGAGTCCGTGAAACATCGGTACCGCCACGGCAATTCGTGATCCGACGCGAAGACCGGTGCGCTGCAGAATCGTCATGCCAACACCCAGGCCCGAACTCATCCGGGGCGAGCGCGGCACACCTTTGGGTACGCCGGTGGTGCCCGACGTCAGCAGAATGAGGCGCCCGGAAGCCACGACCCTGGGACGCCGCTTGCCGGGCTCGGGCGGCACGGCGGCCGGATCGATGACCATGGCGGAACCGCTGGCCTCGCGGACCTGTTCAGCAAATTCGTTGTCGCAGAACATCGTTGCGATCTGGTGTGTGCTCAATGCGCCGGCGAGCGCATCCGCGCGGAACTCCGTGCTCACCAGCACGACGTCGGCACCCACCAACGCGGCGGCGAACACGGACGCGGCGAAGTCGCGACCGTTGCGGCACATGATCCCGACCGCCTCACCCGGGCCGGCGCCCGACTGCGAAAGCTCACGGGCCAGCGATTCGGTCTTGGCCTGCAGCTGTCGGTAGGTGATGGCGCCGTCGTCGTCGATGATCGCCGTGCGCCGCGGCCATCGTGCCGCCGCGATGCCCAGCAGCGTGTAGAGATTGGTACCGCCCCGATACACCTCGCGGACCAACCGCAGCGCCGCGAGCGGGTCGGGCAGAGTCAGTAGCCCGGACGACGCCAGCGCCCGAGCCGTCGTCGCGGCCACTCCGTCGGTCATCGAAGGTCCTCGCGCCCGGTCGAATCGGCGAAGAAGCGGCGATGCCACAGACGGGCCGCGCGATCGGCTGGGCCCGCGAGCAGAACCGACGCGATTTCGGCCGGGAACACCCAGCGCGGTTCGATGGTGCGCGGCCGCTCGATGACAGCCTTGGCGATCGCTTCGGCCGCCTCGTCGGCGGACAAGCCAGGAAGTCTGCCCAGGAGCGGCGTGGGCTCGATCATCCGGGTGCGCACCAGCCCGAAGTACACCGACGTGACGTCCAGGCCGTCGGCATGCAGTTCGGGTGCCACGCTGCGCAGCCAGCGGTCGAATGCGCCCTTGGACGCCTGGTAGGCGCCCCACTGCGGGCCGGGTACCACCCGCACACCGACGCTGGAGACGTTCACGACGTGCCCGCCACCGTTCTCGCGCATAGCCGGCAGCAATCCGAGCAGCAGCCAGATGGGGCCGAGGTAGTTGATGTCGATGGTGCGCTGAAAGTCGTGCGGACGGTCGTACTGCTGATGCAGCGACCGGCGCAATGACTTCCCGGCGTTGCTGACCACGATGTCGAGCGGGCCGTGGTTCTCGGTGATCTGCTTCGTCAACACGTGCACGGCGTCCTCGTCGGCGAGGTCGGTCGGATAGGCGAACGCCTGCCCGCCGCCGGCGTTGATCGATGCCGCAAGGTCGTCGAGCCGCTCCGCCGATCGCGCGACGAGAAGCACCGTCGCCCCTGCGGCGGCCAGTCGCCGGGCCGTCGCCTCGCCGATCCCGTAGGACGCCCCGGTCACCAGGACGGTCTTGCCGGATACCACGCAGCGCAGCTTGTCGGGGTCTGATGCCCTGGCCGGGTTGGCCAGGCGATCAGTGGCCGTTTTGAGGGCCAGTGCAATCAGGTTCACTCTGACACCGCAATCACCGAACGGGTATGCCAAAAGCCAGGTCCGCGCTGCTGTTTGAACGCTTCTTGACTCGTAACCTACAGCTACCAGACCACCTTCACAGCCCGAGCCCCGGGCCCCGGCCTCAGCTCACGGTTCGGATCGACCGTCGCGCTCCGGCGACACTCCCTCGGCCGAATCGGGTGTCTCATCGCAAGGATCCTGATGCCAGTCACCGAAGGGGTCCCGGTAATGCCGCCATTGGTCCGGCGCGGCGAGCTCTTGATCGGTGAGCAGCGCGCCATTGAGGGCAGCGACGATGTCGGCGGGCTCGGCACCGCACACCAACACCGTGATGGCAGTGTGCCGATCACCGAACCGGTACTCCCACTGCAGCTCGGCGAAGAGGCGCCGTTCCTGGTCGGTAGCGGCCGCCTCCGCGGCGGTCATGGCCGCCAACCACTTTCCCGCGCAGGCAACCCGCATCCCCCCGCCCGCTGATTCCAGCCACATGACCTGATCGGTTCGATTGGCCAGCCACAGCCGGCCACGCGCGCGGACCACCCCGGACAGCAACAGATCCACCGCGGCATGCAACCGCCCGGGGTGAAACGGGCGGCGGGCGTTGAACTCGACGATGCGCACCCCACCGTCGGCGCCCAACGGCGGCAGCCCGGCCAGCAGCCAGCCGTGCGGATGGTCGCTGCGGCCCCGGCGCGAGTCGTCCTCCAGGTGCGCCAGGGCCAGCTCGACGCGATCGATCCCCACCGTGAGGCGAGCCCGCGGCGCAAGCCGGCGCAAGACGGCCAGCGTCACCGGTTCCGCGTGGGTCAGCACGACGACGTCGGCGAATTCGGCTTGCGCAACGACGACCTGGGCGACCGTGCGTCCGTCCGCCAGGTCAGCGTCGCCGAGTGCGCGGGTGAGCCAGGTACGCGAGTCGACGCAGGCCACCACGCCTGCGATCGCCACGTCCAACGCGGCGGGGCCATCCGGGTAGCCGGGACCGACACGGACGTCGACGTAGTTGATTGCCACGCAGATGGGCTCGGGTTCGAGCAACGGGGCCAGGTGCACGACGATCCGCTCGACGCCGTCCCAGCGATGCATCTTGCGCAGCAGCACCAGCAGGTCGTAGCGAACGGTGCAGGCCACGCATCCGTGCGCCAATTCCAGGGCGTCCTCGGCGGTGGTCAATTCGCCGTCGCGCAATGTGGTGGTGGTGCGCCGGACGACGTGTCCGTCGAACCGGTGCTCGACGACGACGGTGCCCGGGCAGCGCAACAAAGCGCCCGTCACCCCATCGCTGTCGCCGTCGCCCGCTACCAGCACCACGGGAGTCCGCATCCCACACTCCTTGTTGAAAACGATTTTCAATAACCCCTCAGTGACGGTACAGTGCGACACAGACGTTGTCGAAAACGATTTTCAATAACACCGAACCCGGGGAGGGGAGAGAGCCATGTCCGCGCGTTGCCAAGTCACCGGCCGCACAGTGGGTTTCGGTAACGCGGTGTCACATTCGCACCGCCGAACCAAGCGCAGGTGGTCACCCAATATTCAGTCCAAGACGTATTACCTGCCGTCGGAGGGCCGCCGCATCACCCTGCGGGTAAGCACCAAGGGCATGAAGGTCGTCGATCGCGACGGCATCGAGGCCGTCGTCGCTCGGCTGCGCAAGTCGGGTCGGCGGATCTGATGACGCGCAACGATATTCGTCCGATCGTCAAGCTGCGCTCCACCGCGGGCACCGGCTATACCTACATCACCCGCAAGAACCGGCGGAATGACCCCGACCGGCTCACGTTGAAGAAATACGACCCCGTGGTCCGCCGCCACGTCGAGTTCCGGGAAGAACGCTGAATGGCCAAGAGATCCAAGATCGTCAAGAACGACCAGCGCCGCGTGATCGTGGCGCGTTATGCGCAGCGGCGCGCCGAACTCAAAGAGATCATCCGGTCACCGCGCAGCACCGCCGAACAACGCCTGGCCGCCCAGCAGGAACTGGCCCGCCAGCCGCGCGACGCCAGTCCGACGCGGCTGCGCAATCGGGACGCGGTCGACGGCCGACCCCGCGGTCACCTGCGCAAGTTCGGGTTGTCCCGAGTGCGAATGCGTGAACTGGCCCACCAGGGCCAGCTCCCCGGTGTACGTAAGGCGAGCTGGTAGATGGCCGGCAAATCAAAACGTCCCGTGCGTCGGGCCGCGCAGCCGTTGGAGAAAAAGAAGAAGAACCTCTTGAAGAGTCTCGGCCTCGACGCCGTCGACTACAAAGACACCGGCACGTTGCGGGTGTTCATCTCCGAGCGCGGCAAGATCCGATCGCGCCGCGTCACCGGTCTGACGGTTCAGCAGCAACGTCAGGTCGCCATCGCGATCAAGAACGCCCGGGAGATGGCGCTGTTGCCGTACGCCAGTACGGGCTAGTCCCGAATGAAACCCTTGTTGCGCATCAGGACGTCCGCCAGGAACCCGTCGTGCGGGATGTGGGGTGCGTGCAAGTATGTCGGGTGATTCCCGCGGTAGATGTTGGCCACCGTCGGTTCGCCCAACAGGTCGTCGATCAGCTCGTCGTCATCGCTGATCACGTTGATTACCAATGATTTTCGTAGCGGCTCGAGGCCGGCGGCGCGCGACCACGGCGAGACCCACACGCACGGGAAGGGCAGTTCGATGTTGAGCTTGCCGGGGTCGGGTTCGGCGAGCAGGTGCACGGCCGGACGCAGTGCGGCATACCCGTCACCCAGCGCGGCGACGACCTGATCGGCGCCCAGTAGCGGGGTGGTGCCCGCGGCCTTGGTCGCCAGATAGTTGGCCAGCGCCTCGGCCTTTTCGGCGGGCTGGGTGGGCAGGATCGCCCGCTCGTCCTCGGACGGCAGCGGCTCGATCGTCGCCAACCGGTCGGCGATCGCCTCGGCGAGCGGGGCCGGGTCGCCTTCGTAGAGCACCGCGGTGGTGTTGACGCAGGCCATGCCACCCAGGTTGGCGATCGAGTCGACGATGAGGTCGAGGTGATCGCGCCAATCCCGCTCGGCGGTGAGCAGGATCTTGGTGCGCCCCGGTCCGTTCACCACCACCGACGGATCGACGGCGTATTTGTCGACCACATCCTGGCCGCCGTACACCATGGCGATGTCGGCGCGCCGGATGATCTCGTCGGCTCCGGCGTGGTCGGTGGGCAGATAGATGGCGTCTTCGTTGCGAAATCCGGCTTGGCACAAGGCGGTAACCAGCCGGTGTCCCGTCAGGGGTTCGCGTCGCGATGGGCGCACCGCGACCCGGTAGCCCAGCGCGAGCGCCTGGGGCCACAGTCCGTGCACACCCGGGCCGTTTCCCGCGGCATGCACGGCGAACACCTCTCCGCGCCGCGTCCACACCGCACCGCCGGCGCGTGTGCGCTCCTCACGCCAGTCCAGGGCGGCGCCCACCGGCTGAGCCGGCCGCACGGCATCGAACGCCGTGGCAAGGGCGTCGACCACACCGCGGGCCCCGGCCCGGGTCACCGCGATCGGCAGCCCCGAAATGCGGCTGGCCAGTTCGACATAGCCGTCGAAGTCCAGGCCCGCGATGACCGATGTCGCGAACGCATCGGCCGCCGCGGCCAGCGCCGCCTCGCGCTGCGCGATCGGCAACGGCCGCACCTTACGCTGTGCGCCGATGGCCCGCGAAACATACAGCGACGGAACCATACTCAGCTCGGCGACGGGGACACCGGCCGTGCTGCGAATGACTTCGCGGTTGCGGGTGCGATAAGGCCCGTCGGGCCCTAGTGCATCGATGCCCACTAATTCTGCGGTCGCGCTTGGCTTTTCGCCGACCATCTCAGTACACGCCTTCGATGACGGCCTCGCCCTCGAAGGTGGCGACCGGGCGCACCGCGCTGACCGAATCGGACAGGTGCGGTAGCGGCCCGGGTATCCGGATCGCCACGTCGCGCTCCAGGTTGTTCGGCAGGAACATGCCCTTGCTGATGTGGTTCATCACCACCTGGCCGAGTTCGCCGTAGGGCACCTGTTCCCCGGTCTCGGGATCGATCACCCAGAATACGACGTAGGGGGTCCGGGGGTCGAAGACGAACGCGTCGTCGTCGGCGACCCGGGTGACCGCCTGGGACAGGATCATCGTGCTGCCGAAGGCCATGGTGATCGCCGTGTTCGGGAAGATGTCGCGCAGCAGGTCCAGCGTGTCGGCATCGACGTGCGCGCCGCTGAGCAACAGGTAGCGGATCTTGGCGTTGACCAAGTCGACCAGGTCGTCGTTGCGGGCGATCGCCTCCAGCATCGGCGGGGTGGCGTGCAGATTCGCGACGTTCTGCGTCTGCAGGACGCGTGTCGCCTGTTCGAGGACGTGGTCGAGGTAAGCCGCGACCTCCGCGACGGCGTTGCGCGCGGCGATCTTCTTCACCCAGCGGGGGTCGATGTCGATCGCGTGAAACGCCGCGCCCAGCCGCTCGGAGACCCGCCGCGAGAAGTAGCTCACCCCGTGCGGGCCGCTCGGCATCAGGCACAGGAAGCCCTGGCCCCGCACGAAGCCCCCGGTCGCGAAGTCCTCGGTTTGCCATTCGGTGACCTGCGCCACCCAATCCGGAAGTTGCGCAGTTCTTTTCGGTGCGCCGGTGGTTCCACTGGATTCGAATACCTGCGGCACCGGTGGGGGCGAGCCGTATCCGCGGGGGATCAGGTCCTCGACCGGCACATTGCGCAACTCGGTAAGCAGATTGGGAAACAACCGCAGGTCCGTGAACGTCGTGACGTCGGTCAGCGGATCGAAGTCGAGCGTCTTGGCGGCGCGCAACCAAAACGCGGAGCCCGTCTCTTCGCCGAAGTGCCAGGCGATCGCGGCGCGCAAATACGCCTCGGGGTCATCGATTGGTATCGATCGCGGGACATCCAGCAGCGAGAAATCGATGTCGGCCATGCCACGATCCTGTCGCATGCCGGTCCGGCCAGGCAATTGGCTCGCGGTCCACTGGGCATACAAACCCTGAACGTTGACCCACGACGCGGCGAATTCTAGATTCCTGAACTGGTTTTCAGCGCGCGGCCAGCTCCGGAGAAGTGGTCCCGCAGAGTTCGCGGTTCGCGCCGTAGGATTGCGCGCAAGACCAGCGCGTTCGTCATAGCTTCAGCAGACGTTCGGCGTTGCCGTGCGCGACCTTTTCCCGGTCCGCGTCGGACAGTACCGTGCGCTCAAGCCCGGCGGCGGCCTCGAGCGACGATTCATACGGGTAGTCGACGGAGAACATGACCGCGTCCGCGCCGGCCTCCAGGACCGCCCCCAGCACCGTTGCCGGTGAGAAGACGCCGCTGTTGGTGAACACGACGTTGGTGCCCAGGTAGTCCGAAGGCATTCGCGGAAGCCGGTTTTCGGGGTCCTGGGCTTTGTACCGCGAGTCGAGCCTGCTGCGCTGGAACGGCAGGAACTCACCCATGTGACCCAGGATCAGGGTAGCGCCGGGGTGCCGGTCGAATACCCCGCCGAAGATGAGGCGCAGGGCGTGGCCAGCGACCTCGGCGCCCCAACTCCACGTCGCCCCGTACATCTCCGGACGACCGGCCAGCACCTGCCAGTTGTCGGCCGGCGGTGAGCCTGGGTGCAAATACATTGGGACACCCAGCGATTCGAGTGCCGACCACACCTCGTCGTACTCGGGCGCGTCGAGATAGCGCCCGCCGGGACCCGTGATGCAGTCGTTGACCAGGGCGCCGCGCAGCCCCAGCTCGGCGACGGCACGTTCGAGCTCCGCGGCCGCGGCCGCGGGGTCCTGCAGCGGCAGAGCGGCGAAGGCGCCGAATCGGTCCGGGTGCTTGGCCACTGCCTCCGCCGTGAAGTCGTTCGCGAAACGGGCGTTGCGCGTTGCCAATTCGGGCTCGATGTCGACCTGCAGGCCGGGCACTGTCAGCGACAGAATCTGCATGTCGATGCCGGCGTCGTCCATCTCGGGGAGCCGGTACTCGGTGAAGTCGGGCAGTCGTGCCGCGAACCGTTCTGCGGCGTCGGCGTTCCATCGCAGTGGCATCTTCGCCAGACCGCGGGTGGGCATCGGCTGACGCTCGGCGAGTTCGGGGATAACGAAGGCTTCCTCCAAGGCGATGTACCGCATAGCATTTCCTGTCTTTCGCGTCGATATCTCTGGGCCGTTACTTCTAGCCTGCTGAAGCGGGAGCGATTTGTGAAATGAATTCCTAGTATTGTTGGTATGCAGCAAACGCATATTGGGGGAGTGGACCTGAACCTGCTGCCGGCGCTCGCCGCTCTCCTCGAGGAACGTCATGTCTCGCGGGCCGCCACCCGAGTCGGCCTGAGCCAACCGGCGATGAGCCGAGCCTTGCAACGACTGCGGCGAACCTTCGACGACACCCTGCTGGTCAGCGGCCGCGACGGCTACACCTTGACGCCACGAGCCGAACGCATCCGCCGCCAGCTCGCGGTGGTGCTGCCCGAACTCGACACCCTGTTCGGCGCGCAGGACTTCGACCCGGTGACGGCGCAGGAGTCCTACCGCCTGGCACTCAGCGACTATTCGGTGTCGGCCTTCGGTGCGGCGCTCGCACGATCATTCCGCGCACAATCACCGCGGTCGACGCTGGCCTACCAACTGCTCGACGACACCGCCTTCGAGGACCTGTCGACCGGCGCCATCGACCTCTTGATCTTGGGCAGGCCCGCGCCGGCGCAGTTTTCCAGCCAGCTGCTGTTCACCGACCACTTCGTGTGCGCGGTCGCCGCCGACCACAAGCTGGCCCGCCGGCGTCAGCTCTCCGTACTCGATTATCTGCGGTACCCGCACATCAGGATCGATATCGAGCGTGGCGGGCAACACCTCATCGAACGCACACTCGGCAGTACGCGAAATGTCGTTATCTCCACACCATTTCACGCACTGGCGCCCGAAATGCTGATCGGCACCGACCTGGTGCTGACGTTTCCGGCGCGGCTCGCAACCAAGTTCGCCGACGCCCCAGACATCAGCATCATCGAGGCTCCCTCGCAGCTACCGCTGCTGCCCTTTTATTCGGTCTGGCACCCTCGCCTGGACAACGACCCCAGTCGACGCTGGCTGCGCGAGGTCGCCCACGCCATCGCGGCGTCATGAAGGGCGGTTGTGCACCTTGCGCGGGTCGACGCCGGCACCGCGCCACGCGGTGACGGCCCACGGCGTGTAGATCAACCACAGCGGAAGGCGATTGACGAGCGGATTCAACGCACGCATGGCGGCGGCGAACCGCTGAAAGCGCCTCTCCTTCTTAGCATTCCATTCCAGCTGACATACGTCGCGCATCTGTTGCGGCAGGGTGCCGACCAGCACCAGACGGGTGTAGGCGTTCAGCGGCGCGGACAGGATCTTCCAGACCGGCTTGGGAATCCGGCGCGGGCCCGGTATCCCCTTGCGGATGTACCCGGTGCCGTACAGCACGGTTTTGTGCGGGACGAACCGCTCGAGCATGTCGTCCCAGTAGTCGACGAAGTCGGCATAGGTCTGCGGTTGGCTGCGATCGCTGACGCCGTAGAGGCTGTACCAGATCTTGCCTTCCTCGAAGATCTGCTCCTTCTCGGCGTCGGAGAGTCGCCGGATGAACGTGTCGGTCATGTAGACGACCTGGTCGACGAAAGTGGCGTGCGCCCAGTAGAACAGCTCCGGGTTCAGCGCGTGATACCGCGAACCGTCGCTGATGGTCCCTTTGATCGGCTTGTGGAAATCCCGGACCTTGCGGCCCCACTCGTGTGGGTCGTCGGAGTAGACGGTCTTCATCAGCGGCGGCCCGGTTCGCTTGGCCCGGCCCAAGGTGTCGCTGAAGACCACCGAGTGATCGAGCACGCCCTGGCCGAGTTGCTCGATGCAGTTCTCCACGCCCGCGGTGCGCTGGAAACCGAAGAACTGAGTGCGGTTATCCCCGTAAAACTTCCAGATCAACGAGTCCGGTCCCAGCCGCGGGGCGGCCGCGGCTGCATCGTCGTCAACCGGCCCCTCGACCAACAAGGGGACCGCTTCGCGAACCCCGCTGTCGAATCGGGCGCCGGCGGCCAACTGGTGATGCTGGGCAGTCATGCCCACCTCCCTGACGCATTGACACAAAAGAGTATCTTTGTTCCAAGGTAGCAATCGCCAAGGTATGTCCGCAAAGCAGGTGAGTCACGATGGCGCAGGCCGAAGTCGGGATCGAGGCCGCGACCGAGTCGATGACGGACCGCACGATCCTGGACACCGCGCGCAAGGTCTTCGAGACCTACGGCGTGCGCCGGGCGAACATCGAGGACATCGCGGCCCGGGCCGGGGTCAGCCGCAGCACCATCTACCGGCGCTTTCCCACCAAGGATGACCTCTTCGAACGCGTGGTGCGGCGCGAGGGTGAGCTCTTCTTCGCCACCCTGGACCAGGCCACCACCGGCCGTAATCCGCAGCAGGCCGTCGTCGAGGCGTTCGCGCTGGGTGTGCGCCTGGTTCAGGATTCCCCGCTGTACTCCCGGATCGTGGAAAGCGAACCCGAGCTCTTCGGCCTGTTCTCCCGGTCGGATGTCTTCCCGATCCGCCGATTCGCCGACGGCATCGCCCATACCCTGCGCCGATGCGGGGCTGACCTTCCCGACGCCGACCTGGCCAACATCGCCGATATCTTGCTGCGCGTCGCGCTGGGCATCATCGTGTTCCCCACCGACCGGCTCGATATCTCGGATCAGGACGCCGTCCGCGATTACGCCGCCCGCTATCTGGTCCCGATCATCGGCGACGTGTCATAGAGCCCTGCATTAGCCTGTAAGCCGTGGCGCCGGTTCCGCGAACCCGGTACGCCAGTTGCGGCGAGATCGACATCGCCTATCAGGTCTTTGGCGATGGTCCGATCGACTTGCTGGTGCTGCCGGGCCCCTTGATTCCGATTGACTGCGTCGACAGCGAGCCGTCGATGTACCGCTTTCACCGTCGGCTGTCCTCCTTCGCCCGGGTGATCCGGTTCGACCAGCGTGGAATCGGCCTGTCCTCTCGGCTTCCTTCGCTGGACATGATGGGGCCCAACTACTGGGCACAGGACGCGATCGCCGTGATGGACGCGGTCGGGTGCGAGCGGGCGACGGTCTTCGCTCCAGGTTTCACGTCCTTGACCGGATTGGTGCTCGCCGCCGATTTCCCCGAGCGGGTAAGCAATCTGGTCATCTTCAACGGCGGGGCAAGGACGCTTCGTGGACCGGACTACCCGATCGGCGGCGACGAGGGCGCGGCGGAAGCGTATACGACGGTCGGGGTCGAACCGGATGCCGTCGAGCAGGGCTTCGACATGCTCAGCATCATCGCTCCGTCGGTATCCAGCGACGGAGCCTTCCGCGCGTGGTGGGACCACGCGGGCAACCGGGCCGCATCCCCGAGCATGGCTCGCCTCTTCATCGAGACCATCCGGCACTCGGACGTGCGCGACGCACTGCCACGCATCGCCGCACCGACGCTGATCCTGCACCGCGACAATCCGGAGTTCAGCCCGATCGGGCATGGCCATTACCTTGCCGAGCACTTGGCCGGCTCGCGCCTCGTCGAGCTACCGGGCGAGGACGCGCTGTACTGGACGGGCGACACCGCGCCGATGATCGACGAGATCGAGGAGTTCATCACCGGCCTGCGCGGCGGCTCGGATGCCGAGCGACTGCTCACCACGATCGTGTTCACCGACATCGTCAGCTCGACCGCGCGTGCCGCGCTGCTCGGCGACGACCGCTGGCGCGACCTGTTGGACAACCACGACACCATCGTGCGCCACGAGCTGCAGCGGTTCTCGGGTCGTGAAGTCAACACGGCCGGAGACGGCTTCGTCGCGACGTTCAGCAGCCCGAGCTCAGCGATCGCCTGCGCCGACGCCATCGTCGACGCGGTTCGGGTGCTCGGTATCGAGGTGCGCGTGGGCATTCACGCGGGCGAAGTCGAGGTGCGTGGTACGGATGTCGCCGGCATGGCCGTGCACATCGGTGCGCGCGTGGCCGCACACGCGGGCCCCGGCGAGGTGCTGGTGTCCTCGACGGTGCGCGACATCGTCACCGGCTCGCGACACCGGTTCGCCGACCGCGGCGAAAGCGAGCTCAAGGGCGTGCCCGGGTCCTGGCGGCTCTACGCCCTGGTGAGCGAACACGCGGTCGTCAACCGTTAACGAAAGCCACATTTTAGCCCGCTCGAGGTGCCGCGCGGCTCGGCGTAGGCTGCCTTCGGGGGCCGCTCAGCGTTGCGGCTTCCTATCCGATTTTCGCGTACAGCTTGGGATTTGATCGAAGGAGTACGCATGACCGACGTGCACATCTCGTTGCCTCCCGCCTTGCGCCGGGCGCTGGATCTGCTCGCTGATCCGCCGACGGATCCGGACGTGAGCAAGGGTTATCTCGATCTGCTCGGCGCCGAGGGAGATGCGGTCCCGAAGAACACCGGCCCGATCCAGGCGGCGTGGGCATCACCGATCGGGTCGATGCTCTACGACAATGGCCAAGCCCTATCCCGCCGGCTGTTCACCGCATTCGCGCACCCCACTGAGTGGCTGGACATCCCGGCGGGCGGGGTCGCGCTGGACGTCGGCTCGGGACCGGGCACCGTGACGGCCTCGCTGGCCGACGCCGCCGCGCCCGACGGACTGGCCCTGGGCGTCGACATCTCCGAGCCGATGCTGGACCGGGCCGTGCGCAACGAAGCGGGGCCCGAGGTCGGCTTCCTGCGGGCCGACGCACAACGACTTCCGTTCCGCGACAGCGTTTTTGATGCGGTCATTTCGATGGCCGTCTTGCAGCTGGTCCCGAATCCGGCTGCTGCCCTTGGCGAGATGGCGCGGGTGCTGCGGCCCGGCGGACGGCTGGCCATCATGGTCCCGACAGCGGGGCGCGCCGCTCGGCTCTGGCAGATGCTGCCCAACATCGGGGCGTATGCGTTCGGCGATGACGAGATCGCCGACATTCTGGAAGAGAACGGGTTTTCCAGCGTGCGCGTCAAGAACACCGGCACCTTTCAATGGGTGCGCGGCAAGCTCGCGTGAGCCTCAGTCCCTTTTGAAGGCCGGGTGGCCGCGGATCAGCAGCGGCAAGAGCGATTCCGGCGGTGCGACCCGAAAGAGCGCCGCGGCGATCCGGTTGACCCGGCCGGGGACCACGACGGCCTTGCCGGCGGCCAGGCCGTCGATGCCGGCCTGCGCGACCTTGTCCGCGGGAACCCACATCACCTGGGGCAGAGCGGCTTCGGCCTCTTCTTTCTTGAAGCCGGCCGCGTCGCCGAATCCGGTATCCACCGGACCCGGGCACAGCGCGGTCGCGGTGACCCCGGTGCCGCGCAGCTCACCGCGCAGGCTGTGGGTGTAGGACAAGACGAACGCCTTCGCGCCCCCATACGCGGCCTGGCCGGGCAGCGGCCCGAACGCGGCGACGGAGGCGACGTTCAGCACGGCGCCGCGACGGCGGTCCACCATGCCGGGCAGGAACCTGCTGCACAGGTCGACCACCGCGGCCACGTCGACCTCGACGAGGTTGACCTCTTGCTCCGGAACCGATTTCGCGACGAGTCCCAGTGTCGAGAATCCGGCATTGTTGATCAGGATGTCCGGGATCAAGCCGAGCTGTGCGATCCGGTCCGGCAGGGCGGCCCGGGCGGATCGATCGGACAGGTCCGTGGGCAGCGGGTGGGCCTGCGGGCCCAACCGCGTGGCGAGTTCGTCAAGACGGTCGGCACTGCGGGCGACCAGCACAACGGGGTACCCACGCCGAGACAGTAGCCCGGCGAGCTGTTCGCCGATGCCCGACGAGGCGCCGGTGACGATGGCCGCGCAGTCGCTGGCCGGTGGTGGAAGAGCCATGCCGCCCCGACTACCCGGACGCCTGTGCCAGCATGGCGAGCTTGTCCATCGACTCGCGCAGCATTTCGGGCGTGGTCGAGCGGGCCTTCTCCAGCCGGACCCGGTCGGTGAGTGCGGTCCAGTCGTAGGTGTGGGTCACGTTGGTCAGCGTCGAGTTGATCGGTTGCAGCTCCCAGCGCCACAAGTGCCCGGGCGGTTGCTTTCCGGGTTCAGCTGGGCGCCAAGCGATTTTGCTGCCTTCGATGAACTCCACCACGTGGTTCTCCCGCACGGCACCGTTGGTCAACGTCGTCTTGAAGATGTCACCCACCTGACGGACGCGCTGCCCGGGAGCGGACGACGCGAGGTTGTTGTTGCCGTCCCAGCTCGGCTGGCTGGACGGGTCGGCGATCAGCTCGAAGATCCGCTCGGCGCTGGCAGAGATTGCCCGGGAGGCGCTCACAATTTGTTGGGGTTCATCCATGGAGCCATCCAAACACGTCGGGCACGCCACTGGGGGCCGGCCTCGTGCCGACCCCCAGAGCGGGTGAATCCGTGCGATGGCAGCGTCAGCCCACGCGCAGCGCCTCGACCGGCCCGGACAGCATGGCCTTGAGCTGGCGGGTCAACTCGTCGGCGAGCACCTCGGCGTCACCGTTCTCGACGCCGTCGACGATCTGACGGGCCACGTCCCGCGGGTCGTTTTTCGGCACGTCGAACCCGGTGGTCATGTCGGTCTCGGTGTAGCCCAGGTGCGCCGCGGTCACCAGCGTGCCCTGCTTTTCCAGCTCGATGCGCAGCGAGTTCGTCAGCGACCAGATGGCGGCCTTGGAGTCGCCGTATCCGCCGAATCCGCCCGCCCAGGACAACGCGGAGCTGATGTCCACCAGGGCACCGCCACCGTTCTCGGCCAGGATCGGGGCGAACGCCTTGGCGACCCGCAGCGCACCGAAGTAGTTGGTCTCGAATACCGCCTTGACCTCGTCGATGTCACTGTCCAGCAGCTTGGCCGCGCCGAGCACGCCCGCGTTGTTGACGACGATGTCGGCGTCGGATGCCGTGATAGCAAGCGCGGCAACAGATTCCGGCTTGGTGACGTCGAGCTCGACGCTCACCAGGCGGGGGTCGTCGCTGGGCTTCGGCGCGCGAGCCGTCGCGTATACCTTGGCCGCACCCCGCGCCAAGAACTCCTCGACGATGGACTTTCCGAGCCCGCGCTGTCCGCCGGTAACCACGACCGTCGATCCCTTGATGTTGACCATGATCCGATCTCCTTGACTTAGGTGAAGCTTGTTTGTATCTGTCAAACTAATTGACCGCCATGACAGAGTCAAGTAGTATTTGGTTATGTCTGAATGGTCTGCGTCACACCGGTTCAAACTGATCGCCGCGCCCGGCGGTCTCGGGCTGGTTCAGGACTTCCTCAATACGGTCGGCATCGAGGGATACGGGACCGACCTGTTGGCCGATACCGCCCTGGCGAGCGATTGGGTGTCCGGCGCGGTGCGAACTTGGTCGGCGCTGCGCGGTGAAGATGTCGAGCCGCCGTCCCTGAACGACGCCGATTTGGCGAAGCTGCGCGCGTTGCGCCACACGATCGGGCAACTGGTCCGCGGCGAAGCGGTGGACGGCTCAAAGGTGTCTGCCGTCTCGGCGTCTTTCGGGTTGTCCGACACGGGTGAGGTGCGCCTGGTACCGGCGGGCACCGGCTGGCGCTGGCTGGCCTCGGTGTTGTGGGGTGAGATCCTGTTGAGCCAGCAGGAGGACACCTGGCGACGCATCAAGCAGTGTCATAACCACCCGTGCCTGTCGACCTTTTACGACCGCTCCAAGAACAACAGCGGCGTCTGGTGCAACGTGAAAACCTGCGGCAACGTGGCGAACCTGCGCGCGT
This sequence comes from Mycobacterium numidiamassiliense, assembly GCF_900157365.1. GTDB lineage: Bacteria > Actinomycetota > Actinomycetes > Mycobacteriales > Mycobacteriaceae > Mycobacterium > Mycobacterium numidiamassiliense. Next base: position 1,611,898 of record NZ_FUEZ01000003.1, read on the forward strand.
CGCGGGCTCGGCGACGCGAACGCGCGGCCCAAGCCGGCGGCCTCAGCGCAGCACCGGCAGCAGGTGCAGCAACACGCGAGCCGAACTGACCGCGACCTCCCCGACGAACACGTTGAAATCCAGCCCGGAGCGGGCGCCGGCGAGGTCGGAGAGCGCACGGATCACCAGCCAGGGGATTGCGAAGGCCTCGCAGACCTGCGCCACGGCGCCGCCCTCCATTTCGATGGCCAGGCCGCCGAAATCGTTGTGCAGCCGGGTGCGGGTGCGCTCGCAGTGCAAGAACTGGTCGCCGGTGAGTACGGTGCCGTAGACGATCCTCGGTGGCGTGTCCGCCCCGCCCGCCGCGGTCGGCAGCGCAGGAAGGGTGAATCCTTCGAGGTGCCGCCTGACGCGGTCGATGAGGTCGGGGCCGACGGGGTAGCCGAGACGTTCGGTCGGATTGATGACCGGGACGTACCCCGGCTGATAGGGGTGCAGCCGCTCCTCGTGAACCAGACCGAAGTCGTGCTGCACCACCCGATCGGCGATGACGATGTCGCCGATGTGCAGCTGCGGGTCCAGCCCACCGGCGACCCCAGTGAAAACAATTGTGCTGCAACCGAATCGGTCGGCCAGCAGGGTCGCAACCAATCCGGCGTTGACCTTGCCCATGCCGGCTGCGGCCAGCACGACCCGATGGCCGCCGAGTTCACCGCTATCAAAGGTGATCTGGGCGACCTGTTCGCGGCTGGGCGCCGCCAGGATGCTGTGCAGATACGACCACTCTTGCGGGATCGCACAAATGACGCCGATTGTCACCGCGCGAATTGTATCCGCCGGTCAGGGCTGCTCGGACCGGCGGAGCAGTCAACCGATCAGCAGCGCTCCACACCCTTGGGCATGACCCGCGAGTCCGTCTCCGAGCGGTGCGGCCTGCTGCGCAGCACGGCCGCCAGGGCATCGCAGGCGCGTTCTTTGATCGGGGTCACCACGTCGAGGTTGGTTGAGCTCTGGTTGATCCAGGTCTGCAGTGTTGGCACAGTCGCGACCTTTCCCTCTGTTCGGCCATACTGGCCGATCCGTTAAATTGCACCTCGGCTGTTTTACAAGGGTGCAGCACCTTGGTAAACGCCGCGCTAAGCGCATTTGTGGCTTAGAGCACATGTAAGGACGTCGGAAGCCGGCTCATCACCCTCGCCCCACACCAAGACTGTTAGGTTGCCTAGGTGTCTGACGAGCAGCTTTGCATTGATTACAGTCGGCTCGAATCGGTCTACGGGCCGCTGGCCGAATCGATCCGCCGGCTTATTGATGTCAGCATCCGCACCGAAGCCGACCCTACGACCGTAGCAGCGGTCAGGGACAAAATTGACCGCGCCACTGCGGAATTAGAAGTTTCGGCACGTCCGGGACCCCTTGGCGTGCAGCGAACGCCCGACGGCCGGACCGTCGCGTTGGGGAATGCTGTGATCGGCGTGCGCAACCCGGTCGCGCCGCCCCTGGTCGTCAACAACGATCCAGACGGGTCGGTGTGGTCGGAATTCGTTCTCGGCGCGCCGTACGAGGGCCCAGCGCAGCACGTCCACGGCGGTGTCTCCGCCCTGATCCTCGATCATGTGCTGGGCGCCGCCGCCTCTCGTGCCCGCACGCCGACCTACACCGGCACGCTGACCCTGCGGTACCGGCGCCGGACCGCGCTGGGACGACGCCTGCGCGCAGAGGCTCATGTCGAGCGCATCGAGGGGGTCAAGACGTTCGCGGTCGGTCACCTCGCCGATGACGAGGGCATCACCGTTGAAGCCGAGGGTGTCTTCATCCAACCCAGGCAGGTCAACTCGGCATAGCCGCCCGCTCGACGTCGAGCAGCTGCTCACCGCGTCGTTCCTCGTCGTACGCCTTGCGGCCGCCGCGCAGGCCGAACAGGCGCTTGGAGATCAGCAGGTAGACCACCGCCGCAATGTTGATCCCGAACGTCACCGCGCGCGTCATCGTGATGCCCTTGGCCAGGTCGTGAATCTCCAACGGCAGGAAGACCGAGGTGGCGATCACGGCGAAGTACTCGCCCCAGCGCTTCAGCAACCACAGCCCGACGGCCTCGAGCACCTCGATCAAGGCATAGGCGGTCAGCGCGAGCGTCAGCAGGACCAGCGTGGAGGGTTTGGCGGCCAGAGCCTTTTCCAGTTCATGCACGACGGTCATCTGGTCGACCTTGAACCCGGCGGCGCGAAAGACCGGGAGATCGCGGTCGAGCGTGGCCTGGATGGCGCCTCGGGTACCGCGGAATTTCCACACGGCGTAGGCGGCCAGGCCGATCACCACTGCCCGCAACAGTCGTTCGACTGCCAGCAGGCGGAGGATGATCGCTTGACGTAATGCCTTGCCGCGCATGATCATCGGCGCATCCTCCGCGCGGCCACGGCCATGCGGCTCGCCGATGACGAATTCGCCGCAGCGTAGGCACCGCCACACGTCGCCCAACCCGGTGGTGCCGCTGAGCCGCTCTGCGAGCGCCTCGTCATCCGGCGCATAGGTGACGTGTCCTTGCACCGCGCAGGTGACGAGCTCCCAGCGGTTGATGCCGCGATCTTTAGTCATGGCCGATCATTGAATGCGGGCATGCACGCACGCAAGAGGGCGCGCGCAGCCGGGGGTGTTCAGAATCGCGGTTTCGACCGTGGCCGCAGGCTGACGGGGCTCACCACGCCCAGCAGCGCGGTGAGCTCGGCGACGGGGATCTCGTCCACGCGTTGGACCGCGGAGACGAGGTCCGCACGCAGCGCGGCGTCGCAGAACGGTTCCGCGAGCCAGTCGAACTTGTCCACCACCCGCTCCCAGGACATCGGCCGGGTGGGCGATCCCTCGTAATCGCTTTCCTCGCGGCTGAATTCCCGGCCGTCGTGCGTGCTGACGTGCACGCGTATCGCGGTGCGTTGCGGATAGTCGGCGGTCAGGTCGGCCGCTGGCGTGACCTCGACGCGCGCCAACAAGTCCTGGACGTCGCCGCGCAGCACCCGTTGGTTCTCCAGCTGCTCGGGCCCGACGCCACCGTCGAGTAGCGCGACCGCGGTGAGGTACTTGAGGTTGTAGTCGGCCTGCTCCTTGGTCCGCGGATGATCCTTGTCGCCGAAGGCTCCGCCTCCGGCGAGGTCATAGGCGCTCTGGAAGACCTCAACGGCGACCCGGGCGACGTCCTCGCCCCGCAGGTTATTGTCAGAGCGAATTGTCAAGAGCGCATTGATAATTGCCTGTCCGTGAATCAGCGCGCAGTATTGCTTGAGGTAGGTCTCGTCGACCGAGTTCAGCGTCCGGTCGGCGGTGTTGAATTCGATGGGCTGATCGAAGAGCTGCACCAATCCCATCGGGCCCTCGAACAACGACTTCGGCCCGGTGATGCCACGTCCGGCCAGCATCGTCGTGTAGATCGCCCGCATGCCGGTGATGGCCGGGGAGATGCCTTTCCAATTCGACACCGGCTCAGCGTGTACCGCCGCCAGCGACACGTTGTCGGCCGCCGACGCCGCGATCGCGTTGGCGGTGCGCTCCGCGTCGAGGCCGAGCAGCTTCGCCGACCCGGCCGCGACCGACATCGCCAGCTGCAGTGCGTGATTGAGCCCGCGTTCCATTACGGGAACCTGTGCGCTGAAACGACATTGGACTTCGTACGCAACGGCCAGGGCCAGCAGGAAATCCGCTCCGCTGGCGCCGACATGCTCGGCCACCGCCAGGACGGCCCCGAAGTTGTCGGCGGGATGGCACAGCCCACCCACCGTCAGATAGGTGTCGAGCAGATCGGGATAGCGCACCAGCACGGTGTTGAAAAAGGCGGCCTGATCTACCGACGCCTTTCCACCCCCGACGAGCGTGGCCGTGGACGCCGCGCTGAACTGGTCGGCCTGTGCGCGGATCGTGCCGATGAGCTCGCCGCCCAACGAGCCGACAGCACAGGCGATGCTGTCGAGCACATTGCGTTTCAGCAGTGCCCGCGAGCGTCCGGCCAAATCCGAGGCTCGCGCATCAACGACGAACCGGGCTAGATCGTCCACCACGTAGTCATGCCCCACGACCTCTGGCCCTCCCGCCGGTACGCGCTACACGACGCGATGCAGCGCTTCCGGATGCTGCGCAGACTCGCTGATCGCCGTCGTCTCGTCGGTGAGCTTTCGCCCGATGACCCGGATCTGCCGGGCGTTCAGCGGCGAAAGCGGATGCACCGCAACCATCATGGCAACCTGTCCGCGGCGATCGAAAACGGGTGCGGCAATGGTCACCACCGGCTGCTTACGCCGGCCCGGGTTGTCGTCGGACAGGAAGCCGATCGTGGTGAACTCGACCAGCAATTGGTCCATGATGTGGCGCACCGGGGTCGGCATTTCGTTGCCATCCAACGTGGCGACCATCTGGACGGCCTGTGCCAGCGCGGGCGTCGTCCAGTCGACGTCGAACCCGCGCTCGCGCGTGTGCTGCAACACCTGATCCAATCGCTGGATGCGATCGGGGTTGTCGCCGGCGCCGCGACGGATCCAGGCGCGTTGCTCCTCGTCGGTGTCCCAGGCAGCCAGCGCGACGCCGAACGGCGGCGCATACGGGATGCGGTCACCCGGTATGCCCGACGGTTGGGTGGCGGAGTCGCCCTCGAAAGCCGTGACTACCAGTGAATCACCGAATCGCTCGACCACCGAGCCCGCGTAGCCGACGTCGCGGGAGAGCCGCAGCGCCGCCGAACGGGCGGCATGCGCCAGCGGCCGGGCCGTGTCCATCCGCGCGCCGACCACGGCGAGCGCGGGCCCGAGCGCAAAGGTCTTGGTGACCGGGTCGCGGCTGGCCCAGCCGCGGTCGCACAACGTCTTCAGGATCGCGTGCACGGTCGCCTGGGTCAGGTCGAGCTCACGCACGATGTCGGAGAACCGCAGCCGCGCGTGTGCGGACCGAGCCAGCAACTCGACAACGTCGAGTACCCGGGCGGTCGGCGCAGACGTGGAACCTCGAATGTCTTGACTCCCTTACGGCGACTTTCCTACTGTTATAGCGAACATTCGATACTTTAACTCGATTATTCGACAAAATGGAGCGGACGCATTGCGCGCTGTGGTGCTGAGAGCCGGCCGACTCGAGGTTCGTGAGACGCCGGACCCTCAGCCCGGGCCGGGTGAGTTGTTGCTGCGAACATTGAGCACCGCGATCTGTGCGTCGGACGTGCACTTCATGGATCATCCCGAACTCGCGATCGACGACCCGACCGGCCGGTCCCTGTATGACGAGGACCTCGACATCGTGCTCGGCCACGAATTCGTCGGCGAGGTGATCGCGCACGGCCCCGGCTGCACGGATCAGTTCGCGATCGGCTCGCGTGTGACGGCGATGCCGATCCGGCTGGTGGACGGCGGCGCCGGTGGCCTGCGGATCATCGGCCAGCACCCCGAGGCGCCGGGGAGTTTCGCTGAGCTGCTGGTGGTTTCGGAAGTGGCGGCCAAGCCCGTCGCCGCCGGCGTCTCGTGCGACGCCGCCGCGCTCACCGACGCGTTCGCCGTCGGCGAGTTCTACGTGCGCTCGGCGCAGGTCCAACCGGGCGAGGTCGCCATCGTCATCGGCGCCGGGGCGATCGGCCTGTCGGCGGTCGCCGCCCTGTCCAGCCGCGGGATCGAGCCGATCATTGTGGCGGACTACAAGTCCGAACGACGTGAGCTGGCCCGCGATCGCTTCGGCGCGCACGTCGTCGTCGACCCAGCCGAGACGCCACCGTTCGACGCATTCCAGGAAGTGCGGGCCGAACGTGGAGTGCCCGGGCCCGCCGTCGTCTTCGAATGTGTGGGCGCCGCCGGCCTGATCCAGCACCTCGTCGAATCCGCCGAAATGGCCACTCGGATCTATTGCGCGGGTGGCTGGTACACCGGCGACACCCTGGACATCACCACCGCGACTCGGCAAGGCGTCACCATCCAATTCGGCGGCGGACCACACCCCCAGGACTGGTACGGAACGCTGGACGCCATCGCCGAAGGACGACTGGACCCACTGCCCAGTGTCGGCAGTGTCATCGGCCTCGACGAGGTCCCCGCAGCGCTCGACCTCGCACGCAAATCAGCCGGACCGCCACGAATCATTGTGCACCCCAACGGAGATATCGAATGAGCGAACGAGAAGACCGCCAGGACATCGCGGATGTGCTGGTGCGCTATGCCACCGGAATCGACCGCCGCGACTGGCCGCTGTTTCGTACGGTGTTCACCGACGACTGCGAACTCGACTACGGCGAGATCGGGACATGGCATGGCGTGGACGAGGTCACCGACTTCATGGACAAGACGCATGCGATGGCCGGCCACACCCTGCACCGCTTGACTAACCAGGCCATCACCGTCGAGGGTGACAAGGCTTCGGCGCGAACCTATATCGATGCGGTAATCATGATGGGCGACAACCAATCCGGCGTCAACGCGTGGGGTTTCTACGACGACGAGGTGGTGCGGACCCCCGATGGCTGGCGCATTGCGCGACGCCGGTTCACCCCGGTGCGCATCACGGCGTTCGGTCAGTAGCGACGGCAGGAGTATTCAGTGACCTTCGCAATCAAATACGGGCCGTGGGCGCTGGTGGCCGGCGCCTCCGACGGCGTGGGTGCCGCGTTCGCCGCCGGACTGGCCGAACGCGGTGTCAACGTTGTGCTGCTGGCCCGCCGCCAGGCCGTCCTCGATCAGGTCGCCGCCGAGATCGAATCCCGGACATCGGCTCAAACACGCACCCTCGCTGTGGATCTCGCCGCGCCGGATGCGGCATCGGTAGTCGCGGCCGCGACCAGCGACCTGGAGATCGGCTTTCTTGTGTACTGCGCGGGTGCCGATCCGAATTACGAACCCTTCCTCGACAATCCCATCGGAGCCGCCGAAGCGATAGTGCACCGCAATTGCATGGTGCCCATGCAGTTGTGCCATCACTTCGCCCCGGCAATGGTCGAACGAGGCAGCGGCGGAATCGTCATCTTCGGATCCGGCGCCGGATTGGCCGGGGCGGCCAACATGGTCGCCTACGGCGCCTCCAAAGCATTCGACATGGTCTTCGCCGAGGCGCTATGGGCCGAGCTGCACGACAAAGGGGTCGACGTTTTGGGACTGATCCTGGGCAAGACCAACACACCCGCTTTGCGACAACTCGAATACAGCCGCGGCCAGATAAGTTCACCCGACGCGGCGCCCGACGGGGCCGCCTCCGTGGACGAGGTCATCGCCGAGGCATTCGAGAACCTGGGCAACGGCCCGACCTACATGGCGGGCGACATGATGCGCGCCGCCGAGCAGATGCTGTCCGCACTGACCCGCAACCAGACCGTCGAATTGTTTGCCCAGGCCGCCGCCGCGTCGATGGGCCCGGATCGGTAGCGCGGGCGAGCCGCCGGTAGACCCGGGCTCGCCAACAACGGTTTGCCAAAGTTTGAAGTTAGTATTCCCTAACTTTCTAAATTGCGGCCCATGGCCAGCAAAGACAGCACGGAGAGCGCCGTAGCTTTGCGTCTCCACGACGTTGCTGGATGACGGTCGGACGGGTAGCGTGAGCACGCAGGTCAAGCCCCGGCCACGAGCCGAAGAGCCAGTGACGATCGGCACCCATCGACGAGTTTGAAAGATGACGATGCGCGCCACCGATAAGCCCGCCGCGGCCGTCTCGACGGCCATCCGCGCACCTTGGCGCGTCCTGACCCGGTCGGCGCTGATCACCGCCGTCTTCATCATCCCCGCAGTCGTGGTCCGGATCGCCGGCCTGCAACCAGACCCGGTCGTCGCCCTGCTGATCTACGGGGCCGCTGTGGTGGCGGCCAGCTTCCTGCTGGCCTGGGGAGCCGAAGCAGCCCAGATCGATGTCTCCGGCGGCCTGGCAATCGCGGTGCTCGCGCTGGTCGCTGTGCTGCCCGAATACGCCGTCGACCTCTACTACGCGTACGTGTCGGGGCACAACCCGGATTACACCCAGTACGCCGCGGCGAACATGACCGGATCGAACCGGCTGTTGATGGGCCTGGGCTGGCCGGTGGTGGTGTTGGTCAGCGTGCTGGTGGCGCGAAAGACCGGCGCCGGCAAACCCACCGGTGTGACGCTGGAGCCCGCCAATCGCGTCGAACTCGGCTTCCTGCTGATCGCCGGCGTGGTCGCGTTCGTGATTCCGGCGAGCGGCGAGATCCACCTGGCGCTGGGACTGGCGCTGCTGGCGTGGTTCGGCTTCTACCTCTACAAAATCAGCCACGGCGACGTGGAGGAACCCGACCTGATAGGTACCGCCGCCGCTCTCGGGGAGCTGTCGGACCGCAGCCGGCGGTCCGTCGTCGTCAGCCTCTTCGTGGTGTCCGGCGCGGTGATCCTGCTGTGCGCGAAACCCTTTGCCGAAAATCTGGTCGCGGCGGGTACCGAGCTGGGCATCGACCGGTTCCTGCTGGTTCAGTGGCTCGCCCCGCTGGCCTCCGAGGCCCCGGAATTCATCATCGCGACCATCTTCGCTTCCCGCGGCAAGGGCACCGATGCCATTGCCACACTGATCTCGTCGAAGGTCAACCAGTGGACGCTGCTGATCGGATCGCTGCCGTTGGCCCATCTGCTGGGCGGTGGCGGATTCTCCCTGGTGCTCGACCCTCGCCAGGTCGAGGAAGTCCTGCTCACCGCCAGCCAGACACTGATGGGTGTCGCGTTGATCCTGGCCCTGCGTTTCGGTCGGGCCTCGGCGTGGGCGCTGCTGGGACTGTTCATCGTCCAGTTCCCCCTGACGTCGACCGAGGGACGGCTCGTTCTCTGCGGTGTCTACGGCGTCATCGCCGTCGGCGGGCTGATCGTCAACCGCCGACAGCTTGTCGCCACGCTGCAGGCGCCATTCCTCGGGACCGCCATTCGGCATAGCGGCCACCCGCACCACGATTCGGAGAGCCCTACCCCGGCATAAGGCGACGTCCAGCACGGCCCGAGGCTCCGCACGAAATCTCGCTGCGTATACGGTCCAGGTATGAATCGAGTGTCGGTGATTACAGGCGGCGCGGGCGGCATGGGTCTGGCCACCGCGAAAATCGTTGGCCGCGACCACGCGTTAGTCCTCTGCGACGTCAGGCAGGAACGGCTCGACAACGCGGCCGCAACGCTGAAGGACATCGGGATCGATGCCGCGGCCGTCAACTGCGACGTCACCGACCGGGGCGCGGTGGCAGACCTGTTCGACACCGCAACACGCCTCGGCACCCTCGCCTCGGTCATCCACACCGCGGGAGTGAGCCCGAGCATGGGTGCCGCCGACTATGTCATGCGCACCAATGCCGTCGGCACCATCAACGTCAACGAGGAGTTCCACGCGAACGCGGGCGAGGGCGCCGCGATTGTCAACGTCGCGTCGATGGCCGCCTACCTGATACCCGAGGAATTTGTTCCGACAGGCCAGTTTCCGCTGGCGCTGAGCGACGCTGACGCCTTCTTCGATGCAATGGTGTTGGCGTGCAACGCCATACCCGAGGAAGCGCGCTCGGGCTACGCCTACGCCGCGAGCAAGAACTTTGTGAGATGGTACAGCGAGTCCCAGGCCGAACGGTTCAACGCGCGCGGATTGCGCATCGTCTCGATCTCGCCGGGGTCCGTCGACACCGAGATGGGCCGGCTCGAGGAGCAGGCCGGGGCCGGGGCCATGGTCGCCGACGCGGCCGTCCCGCGGTGGGGCAAGCCGGAGGAGATGGCGGAGCTTTTGGCATTCTGCGTCAGCGACAAGGCCGGTTACCTCACCGGCACCGACATCCTCAACGACGGCGGTGTGGTCGCGTCGATGCGGGAGCGCGCCCGAGCGGCCGCTGCCAACGGCTGACGTCAGACCAGGTAGTAGAGGTCGACGTGCGGGGCGATTTCGGGCGCGGACGTGAACGGCGGCTTGAGCTTCAGCTCGGCCAGCTTGTTGTGCGCGTAGCGCACCGCCTTCAGCGTCGCTGAATACTCCTCGTCCTCTTCGGGGAAGACATGCTCTGGGGTGAACCAACTTTGGAACCCAACGTTGTTCAACACATGCAGCGTGTCGGGGCGCACCCCGGCAAGCAGCACGGCGACACCGCGGTTGGTCTCTTCGCGCAGGAAGTGCTCGATGCGCTCGATGCAGACAACGTCGGGATTACGCACCCGTTTGAGCCGCAAAACCAGGAACTTGATGTCGTCGTCGGTGATCCGCTTGCTGATGGCCTGCAGGTAACGGTCCAGTTCCGGTGCGGCCCCGAAGAACAGCTCGCCCTCGAGGTCGTAGATGACGATCGACGGGTCTGCCGAGTCGCCCGAAATGCGTTCGCGGACAACACGTTCAGGCGTGACGACCAGCTCTTTGGCCTTGAGCTTGGCGGCGCGCGGCACGAACAGAACGATCGACAGGATCACGCCGAGCAGCACCGACTTGTCGAGATCGATTGCCACCCCGGTGAATGCCGTGATGATCACCAGGCCCGCATCGTAGCGGGACGCCTTGAGCGTATAGAACAAGCGCTTGAAATCGACCAGTCGCGCCGCGGTGACGAGCAGCAGCCCGGCCAGTGCGGCCTGGGGGACATACCGCAGCAGCGGGGCGAACAGCAGCAGCGCCGCGGCAACGGTTGCGGCCGAGACGATGCCGGAGAACCGTGTCTTGGCGCCGGACTGGAAGTTGATCGCCGAGCGCGACAGCGAGCCCGAGCCGGGCAGGCTCTGGAAGAAGCCGCCGGCGAGATTGGCCAGGCCTTCGGCCATGATCTGCCGGTTGTAGTCGATCTTCTGCTGGGTTTGGTAGGCAATGGCTTTGGCGATCGACAGCGCTTCGATGATGCCGACGAAGGCGATGGCCAGCGCTCCCGTCGACAGATGCGGCAGCCACTCGGTATGGACCTCGGGGACATGCGGGCCGGGCAGGCTGCGCGGGATCTTGGCCGCCACCGACACCGCGGTATGTCCGTTGGCGCCGGGAACCGACCATCCCGCCAAGTAGGCGATCAGTGCGGTGATGATCAGCACCGCGAGCATGTCGATCTGGGGCCAGCCGTAGCGCTGCACCAGCTTGCGCAGGACGACCGCCAGGATCACCGCGCCGGCACTGAGGATCAGCGCGCGGTAGTTGATGTGATCCCCGTGGGTCAAGGTGAGCCACACGCGATGCAACACCTGCATGTGGCCGTTGCCCTTGTCGCGCACCCCCAGTGCGTTGCCCAGCTGCCCCACGGCGAGCAGAAACGACGCGGCCGCCATGAAGCCGACGATCACCGATTCGGAGATGTAGCGAGTCAGGTTGCCCAGCTTGAACAAGCTGATCACGATCTGAAACGCGCCAACCAGGACCGCCAACAAAAACAGTCCTTCGAAGAGCTCCTTGCTGTTCTCCGAATCGATGAAGGCGAGTGCGGTGAAAACTAACAGCGAGATGGCGCTCGTCGGGCCGTTGATCAGGTGCGAGGACGAGCCGAAGATCGAGGCCACGATCGTGACGACGATCGCCGAGTACACGCCGAAGCGCGGGTCGACCCCGGCGATCAGCGCGTACGCCATCGCCTGGGGAAACGAGATGGCGGCGACCGTCAGGCCGGCGATCACATCATGCCGGCCCTTCACCAGGTCGTAATTCAGAGCAAAGCCCACCTTGTACACGTCTTTCCGCTAGATTCCCGACACCGCTCCAGGCGGCGCCGCCGAGATCGCGTCCAGGATTCCGTTGGTGCCGAAGAACTGCTCGCGCGCATCGCTCCAGTCCTTGGCGATGGCGGTGATCGGGAACAGCGCCAGCGGCGGTAGCCGGTCGGCATGCTTGGCCAGGATGTCCGCTTTGAACGGCCGATAGCCGTACTGCGCGACCTGCTCTTGTGCGGCGTCGGTGAACAAGTAGTCCAGGTAGGCCTTGGCATAGGTCGCGGTATTGGGATCGGCGACGTTGGCATCAACCCAAGCCACCGCCGGCTCGGCCAGGATGCTGACCGGCGGATAGACGAGTTCCAACTCGTCCTTGTTCGCGGCAACCTCGCGCAGCGCCTCGTTCTCCCAGGTCAACTGGACATCGCCGATCTTCGCCAGGGTGAAGCTGTCGCCCGCGCCGCGGGCACCGGCGTCGGACACCGCGACATGCGTCAACAGCGTCTTGACGTAGGCGGACGCCTGCGCCGGACTGCCGCCGCGGGTGGTCACCGAGCCCCACGCCGCCAGCACACTCAGCTGGCCGTTGCCGGAGGTGCGCGGATTGGGGCTCACCACGGATACTCCCGTGTTGATCAGGTCAGGCCAGTCGTGGATGGCCTTCGGATTGCCCTTGCGCACGACGAACACGATGGTCGAGGTGTAGGGCACCGAGTTGTTCGGCAGTCGCTGTTGCCAGTTGGCGGCGATCAAACCGCGCTTGCTCAGGGTCTCGATGTCGCTGATCAGCGCCAGCGACACCACGTTGGCCTTCTGGGTGCCGTCCAGGACACTACGCAGCTGCCGCCCCGACCCGCCGTGAGACTCCTTGATATCCACCGTGATTCCGGAGTGCGCGCGATATTGCGGGACGAACGCCTTATCGATCGCCGCGTACAACTCGCGCGTCGGGTCGTAGGACACGTTCAGGATTTGATTGGCCCCTGCGTTCGGGACGTTCTTGACCACGAGCGCCGTGCCGGCCAGCACGACGGCCACCACGCCGAGGAGGTTGAGCCAGGGGATGCGGCGCCAGACCAGGGCACGCTTAGCCAACGGAGGCGTTTCTACCATTGGCAGGCGTCCCCTCACAGCGATCTAGTAGCACCGAGTCTGGCTCTGAGCATTTCCAACGATGTTAACCGTCAGGCCACCTGCCGACAGCCGTGAAAATCACCCTGACGTAAATAACGCTCGCTACCTATGCTGGTCGAATGCCGCAACGGGCATTGCGTGACCGCCTGATCGACCTCGAAGTTCCGAGCGAGGATCTGGCACGCGGCCGGGGGCTGCGCAAGACGGCTCCCCGACGGTCCCTCGCACAGCTGACACCGTCCACCCGAACCGCGACGGAAATTCTCGTCGACCAGAATGCCGGGCGCCTCACCGAACTCGTCCCGCTGCGGTTTGCCCGAATGCTCGCCGACCCGTTTTCGTTTTACCGAGGCTCGGCAGCGGTCATGGCTGCCGACCTCGCCGCCAGCCCGTCCAGTGGGATCGAGATCATGTGTTGCGGCGATGCTCATATCTCGAATTTCGGTCTGTACGCCGCCCCGCACCGGTCGATTGTTTTCGACCTGAATGACTTCGATGAGGCCGCGGTCGCGCCGTCCGAGTGGGATGTCAAACGCCTGATCACCAGCGCGATCATCGGCGGCCGCCATGCCGGGTACCCGGCCAAGGCCATCCGGCGATGTATCGAAGAGGCCTTGGTCGGCTATCAGACCAGCCTTGAGGCCATGCTCGAGGAGATGGACGTTCTGGACCGCTACTACCTGCGGGTGGAACCCGAGCACTACACCGGGAAGGTATCCAAGGGCCTGCAGGCGGTGATTCAGAAGACAATATCCCGCGCGCGCAAGCGAACGTCGGCGCGAGTCTTCAAGCAGATCATGGAGATTGGCCCGGACGGAACTCCGCGCCTGCGTGAAGCGCCGCCCGTCCTGCAGCACGTCGACGAGGACGTCGAAGCCCCCTTGATCGAGTCGATTCAGGAGTATCTCGCGGCGGTCCCGGCCGACGTGGCGCTGCTGCTGTCACACTTTCGCGTCACCGATGTCGCGCTTCGGGTCGTCGGAGTCGGCAGCGTCGGTACCCGGTGCTACTTGGTTATCCTGGTCGGCCCCAACGGAAGTCCGCTGATCCTGCAGATCAAAGAGGCCACCCGATCGGTGCTCGACGAATACGGCGGTTGGCCCCAGCCGGACACCCTCACTGCGGCCGTCGAGACCCGAGGCCAGGGCGTGCGCGTCATCGACGGCCAGCTGATCTTGCAGGCGATGTCGGATGTCTTTCTGGGGACGACACGCAAGGACGGCCGCGACTACTACGTCCGTCAGTTCAACGACATGAAGGGCAGCGTCGACATCGAATGCATGTCGGCGTCGATCTTCTCCGAATACGTCGTCGCCTGTGCGGTGCTGCTGGCCCGGGCGCACGCGCAGAGCGCGAACGCGTCCATCCTGCGGGGATATGTCGGCACCAGTAACGCCGTGCACGAGGCGGTCGCCGAATGGTCGTATGCCTACGCCGACAAATCCCTCGACGACTTTCACCAGCTGCGCGCCGCAGCGGCGGCCGGCGATATCGAGGTCGCCGAGGATCCGGCCCGCTGACGGGCAGGACGATGACCTAGCCGCCGGTCAACTGGTTCGCGGTGTCATCGACTCCGGCACCGGTTAGGCCCGGCCGACGGGCCGGAGCCGCGCCGCTGCGGTGCAGCCAATCCCGTCGGCGCAGCCGCCAGGTCCGGCGGGCGTAGTCCAGCTCGGTGTAGGGCCACTGCGTGACGATGCGGCCGGTGGGTGAACGAAAGTAGCTGTCGCACTTAGTCCAGATGGTGCGCTCCAGATCGCGGGACAGCTCTGCGTTGTAACGGCTTTGCGCTTCAGAGCGGACATCGAGGTATCCACCGCGCCGCGCCAGCCGGGTGAGGGCGCTGGCGACCAGGCGCGCCCCGGCCTCCAGGATGTAGACGATCGAGTTGCCGCCCTGGTTGGTGTTCGGGCCGTAGAGCATGAAGAAATTGGGGAAGCCGCTGACCGCAGCGCCCAGGTACGCGCTGGGATCGTCGCCCCAATGATCGTGCAGGGAAAGGCCGTTCGCGCCGACGATGTCGATGCCCGACAGGTAACGCGACGTCTCGAATCCGGTGGCCAACACGATCACGTCGGCGTCGACGACCTGGCCGGCGGTGGTGACGACCGCGGTGTCGGCAATCCGGTCGATGGGGTCGGTGACCAGCTCGACGTTGTCTCGCTGCAGCACCCGGTAGTAGTCGTCGCCGAGCAGCACTCGCTTGCAGCGAAACGGGTAGCCGGGGGTCAACGCGAGTCGAAGTCGCTCATCGGACACCGTGCGTTCCAGGAACGACGTCGCGAACTGACTACGCGCGGTGACAATCGGGTCGTCGGCGAAGGTCGCGGTGTTGTCGTGCTGAAACTTCCAGATCTGCCAGCGGGTCCGCGGCACCGCAAGCGGATTCAGCCGAAATCGCGCCAATTCAGTTGCGCTGTATGGGCGGTCGTCCTTGGGGACCATCCACGGCGGGGTGCGCTGAAAGACCGTCACCCGCTCCGCGATGTTCGCCAATTCGGGAACAACCTGCACCGCGCTGGCACCGGTACCGATCACCGCCACCTTCTTGCCCGCCACGTCGACGCGGTGATCCCACTGCGCAGTGTGCATGAGCACGCCGGTGAAGTCGGCCAGACCTTCGATGTCGGGCAACTTCAGCGACCCGAACAGGCCGACCGCGCAGACCACGACGTCGACGGTCAGCGTGCTGATGTTGCCGGCGCGGTCCACGTCGCAATCCCAGGTATGGCTCTGCGCGTTCCAGCGCAGCGCACGCACGTGAGAGTCCAGCATGAGGTGGCGGCGCAGATCGAAGTCGTCAGTCACCGACTCCAGATACGCGAGGATCTCGGGCTGCCGCGCGTAGGTGCGGCTCCAGGATTTGTTGGGCGCGAACGAAAATGAATACAGGTGACTCTGGATGTCGCAGGCGGCGCCGGGATAGGTGTTGCGACGCCAGGTGCCGCCTACTCCGTCGCCGGCCTCGATGATCACCAGGTCGTCGATCCCGTTGCGGCGCAATGCCACCGCGGTCGCGAGGCCGCCGAACCCCGCGCCGATGATCGCCACCTTCGGTGCGCGCCGGCGCCGGGTCAGCGCCCGGACGCGCCCGGCCGCATATCGCAGCCGGGCCCGCCGGCTTGTCATGGCGCTGCCTTCGGGCCACGGATGTCGAGCCCGTCCAGCTCCCCCGTCGCCCGCCACGCCGCCAAGATGTCCGCGTACTCGGTGGGCGTACCGAAGAAGAAGCTGCCTTGCCGAGTTTTGGCGTCCGCCTTGCCTTCCCGGTTGTAGTAGCCGGGGGTGCAGGTGCTGGCCCGCGCGGCGGTGGCGGCCGACCGGGCTACCACCGTGTCGACCCAGGCGGCCTCGGCGCCGGGCGATGCCTCGACTTCACTCGCGCCGTGTTCGAGAGCCCACGCGATGATCCAGGCGGCGTGCGTGGCCTGCACGTCCAGCAAGTAGGGAAAGTTCACCGTCAGGCCGGCCTGGGAGATGCTTTCGATGAAGCAGTTGGGAAAACCGTTGGCGCACAGGCCATGAAAGGTGCGCACGCCGTCACTCCAGCGTTCGGTCAGCGTCGCGCCGTCGCGGCCGATCAACTCGAACCCGGTGCGGCGGGAGTAGTCGGTGCCCACCTCGAAACCCGTTGCGAAGATGAGGCAATCGAGCTCGTAGGTGACGCCGTCAACGACTACGCCGGACTCGGTGATGCGCTCCACGCCGCGGCCACGGGTGTCGACCAGCGTCACATTGTCCCGGTTGAACGTCTGCAGATACTCGTCGTGGAAGCACGGCCGCTTGCAGAAGTATCCGTACCAGGGTTTGAGCGCCTCGGCGGTGGCTGAGTCGGCGACGATCTCGTCGACCCGGCCCCGGATCTCCTCCATCTTGGCGAAGTCCGCGATCTCGATGTCGCGGCTGCGTTGTATGGGGTCCAGCGCCCCGTCGCTGTCGTGCCGCATCACCGGAAGCTTGCGGGTGATGCTCGTCCAGGCGTCGGCGACCAGATCTTCGGCCGCCTGTCCACCCGCGGTGAGGATTTGGAAATTCTGGATACGCTCTCGCTGCCAGCCGGGCTGTAATGCATTGGCCCACTGTGGATCTGTGGGCTGATTCGCGCGCACGTCCACCGACGACGGGGTGCGCTGGAAGACGTAGAGGTGCTGGGTGGCCGCGGCCAGGTGCGGCACGCACTGGATCGCGGTCGCCCCGGTACCGATGATGCCGACCCGCTTATCGGCCAGGTTCTCCAGTTTCTCGCCGGTGTAAGCGTAATCCCAGCGGCTGGTGTGGAAGGCGTGGCCACGAAACGATCCCAGGCCTGCGATGCCCGGCAGCTTGGGCTTGGCTTGATAGCCATTGGCCATCGAAACGAATTTCGCTCGCATCTCGTCGCCCCGGTTGGTCCGGATGATCCACCGGGAAGACGTCGCGTCCCAGCGGATTTCCTGGACATCGGTCTGCAGGCACGCGTCGCGGTACAGATCGTAGTGCTCGGCGATGCGCCGGCAGTGGGCGAAGATCTCGGCCCCCTTGGCGTACTTCTCCGCCGGGATGTAGCCGAGCTCTTCCAATAGCGGGATGTACACATAAGATTCGACGTCGCAGGCGATCCCCGGGTACCGATTCCAGTACCACGTGCCACCCACGTCGGCCGCGCGGTCGATCAACCGCACACTGTCCACACCGAGCTCACGCAATCGCGCGCCCGTCAACAGCCCACCAAAGCCGGCCCCGATGATCGCCACGTCGACCTCGTCCGTGAGCGGCTCGCGGGTAAACGTCCCGTCGACCCAGGGGTCCTCGCCGAACCGGGCGAACTCGCCGGCGATCTCGACGTACTGGGCGATACCGTCGGGGCGAATCCGCCGGGCGCGCTCGTCGGCATACCTCTGCCGCAGCGCTGCCACGTCGAACGTCAGGCCAGCAGTCTCGGTCACGGTCTCGGCTCCACTCGTCGTGAGCCGACTCTATAATCAATCAGTTGATCGTATCAAGGAAACGCGGCACCGAATTGGCCGGTGCAGGCTACGACCGGCTGAACAACGTTCCCCTGACCAGCACCTTGGCCGAGCTCAGTGCGGCCTGGTAGTCCTCGGGCACCATGGTGGCCGCCAGCTCGGTGAGGCCGTAGATCAACGCATAGACGGCCTCCACGGCGCCCCGAGGATCCGGGTGATCACCGAGTTCACCGCGCCGGTGCGCGTCCGCCACGGCCTGCTCGATGATGTCGCGAAACGTCTCGAACCCTTCCGCTTCCCGCCGCTGTCCGGTGCTCGCATTCTCCGCCCGGATGGCCCATTCGAACGCAGCCAGGTCCGGGTATTCGCGCATCAACGCGCCGCATTCGTCGAGTACCGCCTCGATCCGGTCGACGATGTCGCCCGCACCTTCTGCCGCCTTACGCAGCCGTGGCATCGCCGCATCGGCCCGCGCCGCGATGGTCGCGTTGATCAGTTCGGACTTATTCGGGAAGTAGTTGTACAGACTGGCGCTGGTCACATCGGCCATGCGCGCTATCTCACGAATCGTCGCCCGCGAATAGCCCACCTGCGCAACACATCTCATGGTCGCGACAATGATCCGCTGGCGGGTTTCTTCGCCGCTGGCGCCGACGGGCCGGCCCAGCTGTGTTCGGGGCATGGTCGGTCGTGTCCTCACTTGCACTTTGATCTGCGGACCGTAGCTGCCACGGTCGAATATATTCGATCGGTGAGTGACCGACCGTGAACATCACCGTGGCGGAGTTCACCCGCTCAATCGACCTGGCCGGTGTCCTGGTGAACGCGGTGCTGGGTGGCATCGTCGCCCGCGAATTTCGCATGGACCCGGTGGGATTCGTCGCCCTGGCCATCCTGTCCGGACTGGGCGGCGGCCTGATCCGCGACACCTTGCTGCAGCACGGGCCGCCGGTGGCGCTGACCGACACGCTCTACGTGATCGTCGCGATCGCGGGTGCGGTGGTGGCCTTCCTCATCCCGTTGGGCGGACGGATGTGGTCGCTGACGTATCCGGTCGTCGACGCGTTGGCGTTGGGCACCTGGGCGGTGGTCGGCACCGAGAAGACGTTGAGCGTCGGGTTGACTTGGCTGCCCGCGATTTTGCTGGGCACGATCAGCGCGGTCGGCGGCGGGGCCCTGCGCGATCTGGCCGTCAACCGCACTCCCGCGATCTTCGGCGGCAACACCCTCTACGCGACCTGCGCGGTGGCCGCGAGCGTCACTGTCGTGGTGTTCAGCCGTTGCGGCCTGGCGTCGGCGGGCACCCTGCTAGGGGTGGTCGTCGGAGCGGGTTGGTGTCTGCTGGCCCGCTGGCGTGGCTGGCAGTTGCGCCAGAGCCCGGAGTGGGAATATCGCGCGACGCGGCGAAAGATCCGACGCCCGAAGAACAGTGGCCCGTGAGGCGTGGGGAACCGATCTGCTCTTCGAACCCGACGGCCTGGACCGGCAAACCGCAGCGGTGGAATATATTCGACGGATCGATGAGAACTGTCTTGCGCGGAGGCGTCCGGTGAGTGTGCGGCGAACCTGCCGAGGCGACCGGGCGGCATGACTGTCTCGCCGTCTCAGCTCGGCCGTCCGGTGGGGGCAAACGCCGAAGAGACTCGGCGCCGAATTCTCATCGCGGCGATGCGCTGCGTGGCCGAAGTCGGCTATGCACAAACGACGATCCGCGAGATCGCCCGCGCTGCCGACATGACGAGTGGCAGCCTGTACCACTACTTTCCGAACAAGTCCGACCTGCTCGACGCGGCCGGCGACGAGATCGAGGACATCGTCGCACCCCGACTGCGTGCGGCCGCGGCGCAATCCGACGACGTCGCGGACCGACTGGATGCGGTGCTCGACGAGTCGCAACGATTGATCGCCGACTATCCCTACCTGACCGCCTTCCTGCGCGCGGTGCGCGCGGGCGGCGCAACGCAGTCGCGGCAGGAGAGCCCGCGGCACCCGGAATCCAGGGCGCTGCGCAACATCGTCACCGAGATCGTTGCCGACGCTCGAGCACGGGGAACGCTATCGCCCGAGACCGATCCGGCGGCCGTGGTGGAGACGATCTGCGCGCTGACCCGCGGTTTGTCGGAACGCGCGGCGAGCCTGTCGCCGCAAGCCTACGAAGCCACCCTGGGCTCGGCCAAGAAACTCATCAGGGGATCACTGTTCGCGCGCCGGCCCTGACCTGGCAAAACCGTTGTGGTGCAACGCCTCCGGCGCTGTCGGCATTTAGTTCACGGCTACGTGTAGCGGTCCCGCAGCTTGGCCAGCGTCGCCTCGATGCCGGAGGCGTTGGATTTCCGGAACCCCGTTCGCTCGTAGTACTTCACGGCGTTCTTGATCGCACCAGCATCGCGGTAGTCGAACGTCTCGGTGACCCGGGTCAAAGTCGGGGAGAGCTCTTCGAATTTCCAGCGCCACCGGTGGCCGAACGGATGACGCCATTCAACCAATTCGTTGGGTTCCAGCGCAGTCACCGTGCTGGTAAGGCGGTACGGCATGCCCAGCATCTTCATGCTCGTCGAAAACTTCGAACCCACAACCAGCACATCGGGGACTTTGATATTGCCTTGAACGGTGCCCGATCCGTCCAGTTCGGCGTGGCGCCGGGGATCGGCAGCCATGGCGTACAGCTCCGCGGCCGGCGCGGCCACGTCAACCGATCGGCTGACTTGATGGGGTCCCGCGTCGACAACGATGACAGTCATGGCGCCTCCTTCGGTCCACCCCGCAGCCTAGTCCCGGCTAAGTCTGCGGTTCGGGCGAATTCGGATCCCATACCGTCGACGGCACGAACTTGGCGATATCAGTCACTTCCCCAGGTAGCAACAATATAAGTTCGGCATGGCTGGCTTTCCGCGAAGAGCAGCGATACCGCGACGATCCGGCTGACCTGAGAGGTGGGTGCCGAGGTGCTTACCACGCGCGAGGTGATGACCGAGGCCAGCGCGCAGACCGGCCTCACCGACTTCGGTGACGACTCTTTCACCGACGGCCTGCAGATCCTGTTGTCGTCGCTGCGGGACGAGGCGCGGATGAACGACCGCGGCGCGGCGTTCCTGCGGCACCGGATCGTGGGCTACCTGTCGCAGCGCCTGCAGGTCGAAGACTGGTATCGGCGGCACCCCGAGATCGACGACGTCCCCATCACCGCACCGTTGATCGGCCTGGGCCTGCCCCGGACCGGGTCCACCGCGTTGTCCATGCTGTTGGCCCAGGATCCCGACGTGCGCTACCTACGCCGGTGGGAGTCCTCGCAACCCTGTCCACCGCCCTCGACAGTGCGGGGCGTCGACCCCCGCATCCCACCCGACAAGGGCGAGATGCTCGGCACCCGCTACCACGTCCCCGGCGACACCCATGGCCCGATGGAGTGCCATGAGCTCATGGCGCTGGACTTCAAGTCGCACATTTTTCAGTCCTTCGCCGAAATCCCTTCCTATTCAGCATGGTTGGTGCACGACGCCGATCTGACCCCGACATTGAGATATCAGCGACGGGTGATGAAGCTGCTGGCCTGGGGTGAGCCGCAACGGCCATGGCGGTTGAAATGCCCGTCGCACGTCCTGTGGCTCGACGCGCTGAACGCGGCATTTCCCGACGCCCGCTTCGTGATGACGCACCGCGATCCCACCGACGTCATCTTGTCGGTGGCCGATCTGTATGCCGACATCATCGGGTCGTTCAGCACCGAGATCGACCGGCCCTACATCGGCAGGCTCAACGTCGAGCACTGGTCGTTGGGCATGGAGCGGGCGCTGAAGTTTCGGGCCGGCGGCACCGAGGATCGGTTCTACGACATCGACTTTCGTGCCATGCAGAACGATCCGATCGGTGAGGTAGTCGGCCTGTACGCGTGGCTGGGCGCCCCGGTGGGTGCGGAGTTCGAGGCGCGGATGCAGAGTTGGTGGGAGCACGCCGCCGCCGAGCGTGAGCCGAGTTCGCACGCGGACCCGGTTGCGTTCGGCATTGATTTCGGCGAGGTGCGGCCCCGGTTCGCGCCGTATGTCGAGAGCGCTCGACGGTGGACCACGCACTAAAAGACAAGGAACGAAGGGCATTTGATGGCCATTGATCTGACGGGCGGGATCGACCCGTCCCGCGAATACGTGCTGGCCGACCGGCCGCAGGACCCGGAGATGCGGGACTCGGTGAGCTTCTGGGTCGTCGACGATCGCGGTGAGATCGGCTTGCCGCGGATCGGAATCGAAGCGGTCGGCGCGAACTGGGACGCCCACGACATCCAGCTCAATGTCGCCTTCCCCGACGGCCGGGTGTATCGGCTGCGGGGTAACGGGCCATCGCTGCCCGCCCAGGGACCCGACGGCCGGGCGACCGTGCTCGGGGCGGGGGGCTTGGCATTTCGCTGCATCGAGCCCTTCGACACCTGGACGATGACGTACGGCGGGCCCGCGGTGCAGACGTCGTCGGCCGATTTGGTCGCGGGCACGAAGGACGGCCCCTCGGTGGACATCAGTTTTCACGTCGAGACCAAGATGGCCGTGCCGCCCTGGGTGCAGGGCGCGCTGCAGGCCGACGCCGACACACAACTTCGCACCTCGAGCGTCGGCGCCATGATGGGCGGACCACGCTACGAGCAGTTGTTCACCGCCACAGGCGAATTCCGTGCCGCGGGTGAACGGCACGAGTTCACCGGCAGCGGGCTGCGCATCCGCCGTACCGGTGTGCGCAAGCTCGCCGGCTTCTGGGGGCACTGCTGGCAGTCGGCCGTGTTCGGCAGCGGAAAGGCATTCGGTTACATCGCCTATCCCCCGCGTCCCGACGGCCAGCCCACCTTCAACGAGGGATTCGTCTTCACCGGCGACGGCGGCCTGATCCCCGCCCGGGCCGTCCGTGCCCCATGGCTGACTCGGCTGCAACCGCTGGGCGAAGACGCCTCGCTCGTCTTACAGACCGCCGACGGCGTCATCGAAATCGAAGGGAAGACAGTCTTTTCCACGCACGACATTCACCACAACGATGACATGTATTCGATGCAGGCCCTCAAACAGGAGATGACCAGCTTCCCCGCGGTACAGCAGGCCGGGGTGCGATACAGCTGGGACGGCGAACAGGCTTACGGCATGCTCGAGCGATCCAATCCGCTCGACAAGATCACCCGCGACTAGGCGAGCGGCCGAAGAGAACTCAAAAGACCGATGAGCCAGTCAATCTCGAGGAGGGTCCCGCTGGTTACCGGCGCCGCACGTGGACCGGGACGGGCACACGCGATACGCCTATCCGCCGAAGGCGCCGACGGCCGGAAGGTGATCACCGCGGCGGTCGCGCAGCTCGGTCGCCTCGACATCACCGTCGCGAACGCCGGGATCTGCGGTCCATCGCCGCGGGATCAGATCACGCCGCAGGCGCCCTGCTCCCACCTTCGGCAATAGCAGGGCGCCCAACGCTTGACTCATATACCCTAAGGGGGTATATGTTATGGCATTTGCTGTATACCCCCAATGGGTATATGGAAGGGAGTGTCATGACGACCAGCGAACACCGGGTGAGGCGCAACCGGCCCGACCCAGGACTGCGGCACCGCGACGCGACAGGCAGAATTTCCCAGATGACCGCGTCACCAGCCGAGATGAGCAGCGTCAAGCTCGAGATCGCTGGGATGAGCTGTGCCTCGTGTGCCATGCGCATCGAGGAGAAACTGAACCAGCTGGACGGCGTGCACGCGACGGTCAACTACGCGACCGAAACGGCCACCGTCGCCGTGCCGTCGGGGTATGACCCCAACACGCTCCTCGCCGAGGTGGAAAAGGCCGGCTACACGGCCGTTCTGCCGCAGCACCGCGTCGGGTCCGCGACGCGGGACGCGGCGGGCGACCCGGAGCTGGCGTCGCTGCGCATCCGGCTGATCACCGCCCTCGTGCTGGCCACCCCGGTGATCGCCATGGCGATGATCCCCGCGTGGGAATTCCGCAACTGGCAGTGGGTGTCGCTGGCGCTGGCCACGCCGGTCGTCCTGTGGGCGGGCCGGTCCTTCCATGCCGCCGCCTGGGTCAACCTCAAACACGGTGCGGCCACCATGGACACCCTGATCTCGATCGGGACGCTGTCGGCGTTCCTGTGGTCGCTCTATGCCCTGTTCCTGGGCACGGCGGGCACGGCGCATGCGCACCACCACTTCGCGCTGACCGCCGCCCGCAGTGGAGCCGGCAATGTCTACTTCGAGGTCGCCGCGGGTGTGACGCTGTTCGTCCTGGCCGGCCGCTACTTCGAGAAGCGCTCGAAGCGGCGCGCGGGTGCCGCGCTACGGGCCCTGATGGAGCTCGGCGCCAAAGACGTCGCGGTGCTGCGACCCGATCTTCGGCCCGACGCTCCACGTGTCGAGACCCGCATCCCCGTCGAGCAACTCAGGGTGGGCGACGAGTTCGTGGTGCGTCCCGGCGAGAAGATCGCCACCGACGGCATCGTCGTGTCCGGGTCGTCGGCCGTGGACGCCTCGATGCTCACCGGTGAATCCGTGCCGGTTGAAGTCGCCCCGGGCGACGCCGTCACCGGCGCCACCGTGAATGTGGGCGGGCGTCTTGTCGTGCGCGCCAACCGAATCGGCGACGAGACACAACTGGCGCAGATGGCCAGGCTGGTCGAGGCGGCCCAGGCGGGCAAGGCCAAAGTCCAGCGGCTCGCCGACCGCATCTCCAGCGTCTTCGTTCCGATCGTCATTGCCATCGCCCTGGCCACCCTGGCCGCGTGGCTGGTTGCCGGCTTCGCGCTCACCGCGGCGCTGACCGCCGCCGTCGCGGTGCTCATCATCGCCTGCCCGTGCGCGCTCGGGCTGGCCACTCCGACCGCACTATTGGTCGGCACCGGTCGCGCGGCCCAGCTCGGCGTGCTCATCAAGGGGCCCGAGGTGCTGGAGTCGACCCGCAGAATCGACACCATCGTGCTCGACAAGACCGGCACCGTGACGACCGGCAAGATGGCCCTCGTCGACGTCGTCACCACCGGTGACACCGACCGCGGAACGCTGCTGCGCTACGCCGGCGCCCTCGAGGACGCGTCCGAACATCCCGTCGCCAAGGCAATCGCCAAGGGCGCGAAGGCCGAACTCGGCCCGCTGCCCACGCCCGAGGACTTCGCGGAGGTCGAAGGCAAGGGCGTACGCGGCGTCGTCGAGGGCCGCGACGTCCTCGTCGGCAGGGAGAGCCTGCTCGCCGACGGCGCCCAACGGCTCGATGCGGCGCTGCTCGCGGCCAAGGCCCGCGCCGAAGGCGAAGGCAAAACCGCTGTCGCGGTCGGCTGGGACGGGAGCGCCCGCGGCATTCTGGTGGTCGCCGACACCGTCAAACCGACCAGCGCCGAGGCCGTCCGGCAGTTCACCCGGCTCGGGTTGACGCCGGTGCTGCTGACCGGCGACAACCAGACGGTTGCGCGGCGCATCGCCGACGAGATCGGTATCGCGCAGGTGATCGCCGAGGTGTTGCCCGCCGACAAAGTCGCCGCGGTGCGCCGTTTGCAATCAGAGGGCAGGGTCGTCGCGATGGTCGGCGACGGGGTCAACGACGCCGCCGCTCTGGCCACGGCCGACCTGGGGCTGGCCATGGGCACCGGCACCGATGTCGCGATCGAAGCCGCGGACCTCACCCTGGTGCGGGGCGACCTGCGCGCTGCGGCCGACGCGATCCGGCTTTCCCGCAAGACGCTGGCCACGATCAAGATGAACCTGTTCTGGGCCTTCGGCTACAACGTCGCCGCGATCCCGCTGGCCGCCCTGGGCCTGCTCAACCCGATGTTCGCCGGCGCCGCGATGGCGTTCTCCAGCGTCTTCGTGGTGGGCAACAGCCTGCGGCTGCGTTCCTTCGCCGGAATGACCACCGAAGGCGATGTGGGATAGTTGATCTAGCCCACCGCATTGCCAGGCAACGGCGGATGGGTTGACCACCAAGCCACGTCGGCCTCGCAAAGTGGCGCGATGCCGGCCCGTTACTGCGGCGCAGCAGCGCGCAGCATTTGGATGTAGTGAAGGTCACGATCGTTGCGCGAATTCTTCGGACAGCTGTCCTTGCTGCGCGGCTGGTTGCCGCCGGCACTACAGGTCCTCGCGCTGCTCGTCGCCGTCGCTGCCGTCGATTGGCGCCGGCGCGGCTGGCGTAAGCGCGCACTACCGGCGGCGCTCATCGCCGCCGGTGCGGTGACCGGCCTGTCGTACTGGTACATCGGATCGATCGGGCTCGCCGGCGACCCGGCGCCGGTGTCGCTGTGGCTGTGGATCGCGATGAGCGGCCTGACCGCCGCCGTGCTGCTGCTGGGGTGGCCGGGCGCGCGCTGGTGGCGTCGCGGCGTGGCGGTGCTGTCGGTACCCCTGTGCGTGTTGTGCGCGAGCGTCGCGCTGAACATGTGGGTCGGCTACTTCCCCACCGTGCTCAGTGCGTGGAACCAGCTGACGTCCGGGCCCCTACCCGACCAGATCGATCGCCTGCGCGTCACGGCGATGCAGATCGAGGGGACAAAGCCCACCAAAGGCGTCGTCGTTCCGGTGAACATCGACGCCGACGCGTCGCACTTCTCGCACCGCCAGGAGCTCGTCTACCTGCCGCCCGCCTGGTTCAGCAGCAATCCGCCCCCCAAGCTGCCAACGGTCATGATGATCAGTTCGGCGTTCAACACTCCGGCCGACTGGCTGCGCGCCGGCAACGCGTTCGACACCATCGACGATTTCGCGGCCCATCATCACGGCTTCGCCCCGGCGCTGGTGTTCGTCGATCCGACCGGCTCGTTCGACAACGACACCGAGTGCGTCAACGGGAGCCGGGGTAACGCCGCGGACCACCTGACGAAGGACGTGGTGCCGTTCATGGTCTCCAACTTCGGGGTGAGCGCCGACCGGACCAACTGGGGCATCGCCGGCTGGTCGATGGGCGGCACCTGCGCCGTCACCACGACCGTCATGCACCCCGACATGTTCAGCGCATTCGTCGACATCGCCGGCGACATCCGCCCCAACGTCGGCCCCACCGACCAAAGCATCGCCCGGTTGTTCGGCGGCAACGCCGCCGCCTGGGCCGAGTTCGACCCCAGCAACGTCATCACCCGCCACGGCCGCTATACCGGGGTGTCGGGTTGGTTCGACATCCCCGCGCCGCCCGGCGCACACAGCATGGCGCAGGCGGCCAATCCCGCCCTCGATAATTTGTCGTCCGCCAACCCGGAGGGCCAGGATGCCGCCGCGAACTCACTGTGCGCTATCGCCGGCGCCAATGGGATCGCCTGCGCGGTGGTCACCCAGGCGGGCAAGCATGACTGGCCGTTTGCTGCGCAAGCGTTCACCGCGGCGCTGCCGTGGTTGGCCGCGACGCTGGGCACCCCGGATGCCGAGCCTGTGCAACTACCCCAGCGGAGCAGCGGCGAATCGCACTGAGGCACGCTCGTCGCCGTTACCGATTTGCAACCCGAATTCACACCTGACCCTCCCGTAACGCACCCGGCATATTGCAGCGGGGAGTGGTACGGTTCGCTGCTGTGGCTGCGAAGATTGGCAGGATCGGCGTCCCGTACGCGGGCTCGCCTGTCGCGCACCGCGCCGCACACTTTTCCTCCTTTTCAGAGCCGCGCAGCCGGATAACCGGGGTGGGGTCATGAATCGCCGACGCTTCCTGGGGTCGCTCGCCGCGGCCACCGTTGCCAGCGTGGGGGCGGCTCGGCTCATCGTGGATCCGCAACCGCGGACCTTTGCTCAGGTCCCCGCCGGGACCGCCGCCGCGACCTCGGGACCGACCGCGCCCGGCTCCGCGTCGGCCTTGTTGCCGCCGCCGCCGCTGAGTGCCCGCATCCCGTTGCCGGGTGGCGGAGCACTCATGAAGATTCCCGGGGACGGCGACCTGCTGGCGCTGACGCTCGACGACGGTGTGAACAGCGACGTGGTGCGCGCCTACACGCAGTTGGCCAAGGACACCGGCATGCGGATGACGTTCTTCGTCAACGGCATCTACAACTCGTGGACCGACAATCTGCCGACGCTGCGACCGCTGGTGGAATCCGGGCAGATCCAGCTCGGCAACCACACCTGGTCGCATCCGGATCTGACGTCGGTGCCGCAGAGCAAGGTCGAAGAAGAGCTCAAGCGCAACGACGAGTTCCTGAAGAAGACCTACGGGGTCGGCGCCAAGCCGTACTACCGGCCGCCTTACGCCAAGCGCAACGCCACCGTCGACTCGGTGGCGGCTTACCTCGGCTACACCGTTCCCACCCTGTGGTCGGGGTCGTTGTCGGACTCGACGTTGATCACCGAGGAATACATCGTCAAGATGGCCGACGAATACTTCACTCCGCAGAACATTGTGATCGGTCACCTCAATCACCTGCCCGTCACGCATGTCTATCCGCAACTCGTCGACACCATCCGCGAGCGCAACCTGCGCACCTGCACGCTCAACGACATCTTCCTGAGAACCCCTTAGCGACAACCAGATTGGCCCCAAACACGCCGGATCCGCAGCGGCTGGGTGGCCTGGCCTGGACTCGTCGCACCGGCGGCCTGCTGTCGCGCGCAGAGCGCCTCCGTGTTTTACGGGCCACCGCGATCGGCCAGTGGGAGAACGCGATCGGCAGAGCCAAACTCGCGCTGGGCAGAATTCCGGCCGCCGCCGCCCGGGTCGACTTGGACGCATTCGTGGTACCCGATTCCGCATTCGCGCGTGAGGCCGAGGAGGCCTGCGCGGAATTGCCACCGACGCTTCAGGGCCATTCCTATCGCACCTGGTTGTTCGGGAATGCCCTTGCGGCCGTTGATGGCTCGACGATGGATGACGAACTCTTCTATTGCGGGGCGCTGCTGCACGACTACGGCATCGTCACGCCCACACCGGGCCGCGACTTCACCCTGGGCGGCGTCGACCGGATGCTGCGCTGCGCGGACGCGGCGAACGTCGGCGTCGAACGCACGGACCTGCTCGCCGACGGCATCTGTGTGCACGCGACGCCCGGGGTCAGGCTCGAAGCCGACGGCGCGATCGGCTGCTACCTGCAGTGGGGGGCGATGGTCGATGGTGCCGGACTGCGCGCCTGGGACATCGCACCCGATAACGTCGCGGAGGTGATACGCCGTTATCCGCGAGGCGATTTCAAGCGTGAACTTGTACAGATGATTCGCGCGGAGGCCGCGGCCTCGCCGAAGGGGCGCATGGGGCTGCTCGTTCGTTGTGGAATGCCGTTGGCCGTGCGGCTTGCGCCATTCGACTCCTGACCTCAGCCGTCGGCCGACAGCAACACCACCAGCGTCTCACGCAGCTCGTGTAACCGGTTCTCCCCCAACAACTCTTGCCAGCGCTTTTCGGTATCGATGGCATTGGACCGCATCACCCGCAGGGCGTGGCGCCCGCGTGCGGTCAGTTCGATGATGCGGGCACGGGCGTCGGCGGGGTCGGGCACCCTAGTGACATAACCGTGTCGCTCGAGCCCGCTGACGGCCTGCGCCACGGCTTGCCGGCTCACCCGAAGCCGGTCGGCCAGAGCCGACGCATGCAATCCGCCGGCCACCAGCGGCACCAGGGCAACGGCCTGCGCCGGGCGGATCCCGTCGAGTCCCGCCGCGGCGAACGCCGCCCGCAAGCGGGGAGCCCCGGATGCGGCCACCAGATTTACCAGCGCCGGCACGGTGGGTTTCCACTGGCCGTCGAGAACACGTCGCATGGCTCATGAGTGTGCCACCCACATGAAGATTGACAAGCGACTTGTCAAAAGTCTGACGCGCTGTCACGATGGGGCCATGCGATCTGGATGCGTTCGGCCATTCAGCGTCTTGCTCCTTCCCGCGTTGGTGGTGGCGCTGGGCGGCTGCCTGGGCGGCGGACACGCGTTGGGTGCACCCGGGTCCATCCCGGTCGGGCAGTCCAGCCAGACCATCCAATCCGGTGGCGCCAGGAGGACTTTCAACGTGTATCGACCCCAGGGGCTGCCCGATGCGGCGCCCTTGGTGGTGATGCTGCACGGCGGCTTCGGCACCGGCGCTCAGGCGGAGCGCTCCTATCACTGGGACAACGAGGCCGATGCGGGACATTTCCTAGTCGCCTACCCCGACGGCCTCAACCGCGCCTGGAATGCCGGGACC
The DNA here is from genome assembly GCF_900157365.1 of Mycobacterium numidiamassiliense. Lineage (GTDB taxonomy): Bacteria > Actinomycetota > Actinomycetes > Mycobacteriales > Mycobacteriaceae > Mycobacterium > Mycobacterium numidiamassiliense. The sequence goes on from NZ_FUEZ01000003.1 coordinate 1,641,636, forward strand.
TGCTGCGGTGAGCCGCAGCAGGTCAATGCCGATGACGTCGGGTTCATCACCGCGATGGTGGGCGCGATCGAGCAACAGATACCCGTCGATCGGGCCCGCGTCTATGTCACCGGGATGTCCAACGGGGCGATGATGGCGCTTCGACTGGGCTGCCAGACCGACGCCTTCGCCGCGATCGCCCCCGTCGCGGGAACGCTGCTCACCGACTGCTCCCAGGCGCGGCCGACGTCGGTGCTGCAGATCCACGGCACCGCCGACGACAGGGTCCCCTACAACGGCGGTCCAGGAAAAGCATTCGGCGCCAACGGAACTCCACGCGTCGATGGTCCGTCGGTGGAGTCGGTCGCCACCATCTGGCGTGGAATCGATGCGTGCGGAGCGCCGACATCGACCACCTCCGGCAGCGTTACCACCCAGACGGCCGGGTGCGCGGACGGGCGCACCGTGGAGTTGATCTCGGTCGCGGGCGCGGGCCATCAATGGCCGGGGGGTGAGCCCAGCCCGCTCGCCGAACGGGTCGCCGGCATCCCCGCACCGTCCACGGCGCTGGACGCCACCGACACCATCTGGCAATTCTTCGCCCAGAACCACCGCTGAGCGGACGACGGTTTTCCGTACGCTGGCGGGGGTGGATCGATCGCGGGGTTGACATGGCGGGGTTGGTCAGACGCTTCCTGCACATCGGCGCGGCGATCGTCGTCCTATTCTGCGCGTCGTGTACCGGCGCGCATCGGGGCGACGCCAACCATCCAACGCCAGCGAATCCCCTCGGGACCAGCGGCTGTGGCCCGCCGATCACCTATCAGGTCTTCGAGAATGATGCGTTCGGAGTCGACTGGTCGAAGCCCAACGATGTCATCGCGTTCAACGCCAAGGGGGCTGACGGTCTTTTTCACATTTACACCGTCAAACCAGACGGGACGAACCGCCAGCAAATCGGCGTGGGATCGCCGACCTTCCCGCAGCGCACCACCGGATCACCGGTCTGGAGCCCGTCTGGGCGGTTCATGGCCTTCGTCGCCGAAAAGCCCAGCCACCCAGGCGATTCTGTCCCCGCCACCCCGGGGTGGGGTAGCTACTCGGACCTGTGGGTCGCCGCCGCGGATGGCCGCCGGGCCTGGCAGCTCACCAACGTCGAGACCGACAAAGACCACGGCACGATCATTCCGGAATTCTCGCCCGACGGCAGACTGCTCGAATGGACCGAACGCACCGCTGCGGGCAGGGTCTTCAATCCGGATCGCTTCGCCGGATTCTGGGTGATCAAGATCGGCAACTTCGACGTCGCCCCGGACGGCACTCCGTCGCTGTCGGACACTCGCACCGTCTCGCCTCCCGGCGACGCGTTCAACGAAACCGGCGGCTTTTCACCGAATTCCACGTCGCTGGTGTACACCAGCGACTACGAAACTCACAACTTCTGGAAGAGCCAGATCTATCGCCTCGACCTGGGTTCGGGCGCGTCCACCCGGCTGACCAAGTCGGACACCTACAACGAGCATCCGCGCTACACCCCGGACGGCCAGGTGATCTGGATGAGCAACGACGGCAACCCGGGGCATGGGACCGACTGGTGGACAATGAATTCCGACGGGTCAAGCCCGCAGCGCCTCAGCGATTTCAGCGGCAACCCCGACGCCAGAGGATTTGGAAACAGACACGTTTACGCGACCGTCGTGCAGACCGCCGACTGGAGTCCGGACCACCACTACTTCTACGGCGACGTGGAGACCAACCTGCTGAACTCCGACAGCGTGATCCTGCGGGTGTCGCTAACCTGTGGAGGTTCATAAGCGCCAGTGCCGCTAGCCGCCCCCGCGCGGAATCGGTTGTTCTGCAGACCAATCCATCGGCGGTCCGTTGCCGGGCCCTGCGTCGCGGTCGGCCACTGCGGTGGCCAGCCTACTACCACCCTGAACGGTCCCGACAACGAATATCCTATCGTTGACCGCGAAATGCGTAGCGGCAGAGGCCGGTTGGCTTCCGCCATGGGTGATGACTGTCGTGTTCGGGGTGACGAGATAAGTCTGCGTGTATCCATCCGCGCTGCGGGCAGTCACCGATCCCGGGGTCGCAGCAACCACGGTTCCCTCCTGACTGACTGGCTGCGAGACGTCAGACGGCTCCTGGGTCGCCGTCACCAGTCGCTTTTCGGGTTGACCACCGCAGAGCAACACCGCAGTCAAACACGCCAGACATAGCAGCGAACCGGACAGTGCCTCGCAGACCTCAGCCACGCCGGACATCCTGCGTCTCGACGGTTCCCGCATGTAATGCTTAGCGCCCACGATGGAATCCTTCCTGCGGCTTCACACCGACAGGCATCGGCGCCTACCGAATCAGGTTGTTAACGTGGAACTACCCACAGTTCTGCTGGCCAAACTCCGCACTTGGACCCGCCAGACCTGATCGCTCAGCGCGCGTCGAACATCGCATCGATGAGCCGATGCAGCACCTGCCGGGTCTCGCGGCGCAGACGCTTCGGATCATCGGCGGTAGCGATGACCATGGCCGCCTCGTCCAGCGCACCGATCAGTACATGGGCCAGCGGTCGCGTGGGTTGCCGAGCCAGCTGGCCGGCCTTGATCGCCTCGGCGAGCAGCTGCTCGGTCATGCCCAGGCTGTAACGCTGTGCGACATCCCGGAAGTCCGCCCAGCCGAGCACGCTCGGCGCATCCAGCAGGATCAGCTGACGCACCTCCGGGTCGGCGGAGACGTCGAGCCACGCGTCGACCGCGGCGCGGATGGCGTCGGCCGGTGTGGTGCCGCCAGAGGCGGCCACGACGTTGGCCATCCTTGCCATGACGTCCTGCTCCACCACCTCGACGACCTCGCGGAATAGCGCAGCCTTGTCTGCGAATTGGTGGTACATCGCCCCCCGGGTCACCCCGGCTGCCGCGGCGATCTCCGGCGTTCCCACATCGGCGTAGCCCCGCAGCCCCCACAGCTTGCGGGCAGCCGAGATCAGCGCGTCGCGGGTCGCCGCGGAGCGCTCCTCCTGGGTCCGTCTCTTGATTTCCATACAACCTGTTGGTAACTTACGAACAGACAGCCTGTTTGTAAATATGTTCTTCGAGCGAGGAGTCATCCATGTCGACGATCGACACTAGTGCCGGAACCATCCATTACGAAGCAGCCGGACCCGAAAACGGCAGGCCTGTCGTGTTCGTGCACGGCTACATGATGGCCGGAGATCTGTGGCGTCAGGTCAGCAAGCGGCTGGCCGATCGAGGACTGCGATGCATCGCTCCCACCTGGCCGCTGGGCGCGCATCCGCAGCCGATGCGCCCCGGCGCCGACCGAACCATCTTCGGTGTCGCAGGCATCGTGGCCGAGTTGCTGGCCGCCCTCGACCTCGAGGACGTGGTGCTGGTCGGCAACGACACCGGCGGCGTCGTCACCCAACTCGTCGCGGTGCACCACCCCGAGCGCCTCGGGGCTCTGGTCCTCACGAGTTGCGATGCGTTCGAACACTTTCCGCCGCCCATCCTCAAGCCGGTGATCATGGCGGCCAAATCGAAGGCACTATTCCGGACGGCGATGAAAACCATGCGGGCGCCGGTCGCCCGCAAGCGTGCCTTCGATGGCCTGGCGCACAACGACATCGATGCCCTCGTCGAGGGCTGGGTACGTCCAGCGCTCGACGATCCGGCGGTCGCCGAAGACCTCCGCCAGTTCACCCTCTCGCTGCGCACCGAGGTGACCATCAACGTCGCCGCCCGACTGCCCGAGGTCGACATGCCCACGCTCATCGCGTGGTCGGGCGACGACACGTTGTTCGAGCTCGGGGACGGCGAAAAGCTGGCCGCGATCATCCCGAACGCCCGCCTCGAGGTCATCGACGCGGCCCGGACCTTCTCGATGGTGGACCAGCCGGGCCGGCTCGCAGACCTACTGTCGACGATCGCGGTGCGCGCCTAGCGCACCTGCGCGGCCACCTCAGCAGCTGGAATCAGTTGTGGCCCTCGACAGGGGCGCCGGCGCCGCGAGCATCCTGGGGAGCGTCGTGGATCGCCGGGTGTTTGAGCAACGGCGGGCCGCTGCACGGGCCGGTGGTGCCGCGAATGCACCCGCAGTTCAGTCCGATGATGCAGCCACCGTGGACGGGAACGACGGGCAACGCGCCACCCCCGCCGGGGCCGTGCGGATCCGCGGGTGCGGATGCACCGGCCATCGCTGCGGCCTCCGGTATCGATAACCCCTCCGGGGCCACGGTCACCACGCCACACCCGACAGTCACCGCAAACGCGGCCACACAGCCGCGCCACGCGATCGTAGTGCCTTTACTCATCACAACTCCCAAGGTAGGTCCTGTAGGTGACATGCGCATGAGCGAAACCTCACAGCGGTCCGCATCGCTGCGCGCGCATCCCGGAGAATTCGGAGCCGAATGCCCGTTGGACGGGTTGATAGCGTTTCGCCCATGTCACAACTGACCCCACCCTTGTCCGGCCGGCGCATCCTGGTGACCGGCGCAGCGACCGGTATCGGCGCGGCAGCCGTCGGAGTCCTCGCCGAGGCGGGCGCGGCGGTCGCCGCGACCTATCACCAGACCCCGCCCCCGGACCACCTCGCGGCCACCTGGCTGCAGTGCGATGTGCGCGACGCCGACGCGGTGACGGCGATGGTGCGCCAAGCGGCCGAGCATCTCGGCGGCCTGGACGTCTTGGTCAACGCCGCGGGGCTGTGGCAAGCCGGCATCCCCGGGTTCATCAGCGCCGACGACATCTCCTTCCTATTGGACACCAACGTCAAAGCGACGATCCTCACCAATCAGGCTGCCCACGCCGTGATGAAAGACCAAGACCCCAAGGGCGGCAGGATCATCAACTTCGGCTCGTCCGAAGCCGTTATGGGCAGCCCGATTTCGGCCGTGTATGCCGCGACCAAAGGAGCGGTCCAGGCGTGGACACGATCGGCCGCCAAGACCTGGGCCGCAGACAACGTCACCGTCAACGCCCTGGCACCCGCGGTGCAGACAGCCGGCGCTGACCGGCTGCGCGACTTCTTGGGTCCAGACGCCGCCGCCCTGATCGATCAGCAGATGAAGATGATGATTCCGCTCGGCGGCGCGTTGGGAGAACCCGCGCGCGACCTCGGACCGATGCTGGTTTTCCTGGCCGGATCCGGCTCGGGCTTCATCACCGGACAACTGCTGGCCGTGGATGGTGGCCTCATGATGGTGGGTGGTTAGTATAAGACGGACCGTCTCGTCTCGTAGGAGAGCGACATAGCGGAGGTGGATCAGAGCCGATGACCGACGACACCATGCAGGCGTTCCTACGACGACGCGTGTCCGATTCCCATATCGCCGTGAAACACCGCGACCTGCAATGGAGTTGGCGTGAGTATTTGGCGCAAGCGGCGACCCGGGCCGCGGCCTTGATCGGTGCCGCCGACCCGCAGCGGCCGATGCACATCGGCGTACTGCTCGGCAACAACCCGGAGATGTGCGCGCAGATGGCGGCGGCCGGGCTCGGCGGCTACGTGCTCTGCGGCCTGAACACCACCCGGCGCGGCGATGCGCTGGCCGCGGACATCCGGCGGGCCGAATGTCAGTTCGTCGTGACCGACGCCGAACACCGGCCGCTGCTGGAGGGGCTGGATCTCGGGGCGACTCAGATCTTCGACGCATCGACCCAGCAGTGGGCTGAGTTCCTCGCCGCAGCAGGCGAGCTGGTCCCGCATCGGGAAGTCGACGCGATGGATGCGTTCATGATGATCTTCACCTCCGGCACGAGCGGAAATCCGAAGGCGGTTCAGGTCTCACACCTGATGGCGATGTTCGCCGGCACCAACTTGGTCCAGCGCTTCGCCCTTGCCGAGCAGGACACCTGCTACGTGTCCATGCCGCTGTTTCACTCCAACGCAGTCGTCGCCGGGTGGGCGCCCGCGGTCTGTTCGGGGGCCGCCATCGTGCCGGCGAAGTTTTCCGCGAGCACTTTCCTCGACGACATCCGCCACTACGGCGCCACTTACATGAACTACGTCGGCAAGCCACTCGCCTACATCCTGGCCACCCCCGAACGCGACGACGACGCCGACAATCCGCTGCGGGTGGCGTTCGGCAACGAGGCCAACGACAAGGACATCGCGGCGTTCGGGCGCCGGTTCGGCGTCCGGGTGGAGGACGGCTTCGGCTCGACGGAGAACGCGGTCATCATCATCCGCGAAGAAGGCACCCCCAAGGGTTCGATCGGCAAGGGAATCGACGGCATCGCGGTGTACAACAGCGACACGGTCACCGAATGCCCCGTGGCGCGCTTCGACGACAGCGGGGCGCTGGCCAATGCCGACGAAGCGGTGGGCGAGCTGGTCAACACGGCGGGTTCGGGTTTCTTCACCGGCTACTACAACGACCCCGACGCCAACGCCGAACGCATGCGCCACGGCATGTACTGGTCCGGAGACCTCGCCTACCGCGACGCCGACGGCTGGATCTACCTCGCGGGCCGCACCGCCGACTGGATGCGGGTGGACGGCGAAAACATCACCGCCGCGCCGATCGAGCGAATCCTGTTGCGGCACAGCGCAATCAACCGGGTCGCGGTGTATGCCGTGCCGGACGGGCATGTCGGCGATCAGGTGATGGCCGCGGTGGTGCTCAACGAGGGACACACACTGGACCCCGACTCATTCGAAGCGTTCCTCGCCGCCCAGCCCGACCTGTCCCCCAAGGCGCGGCCACGCTACGTGCGTCTGGCCAAAGACCTACCCAGCACCGCTACCCACAAAGTCCTCAAGCGCCAGTTGATCACTCAGGGCACGGCGGTCGGCGGGGACGAGATTCTGTGGGTGCGCGACCCTCGTGGCACGTCCTATCGGATCGCCGCTAGCTCGTTGGTGTCCGACGGCGGATCTGCCCCTTTGCCCGCCGCACCCGCGTAACGGGATCCCGGCTTGTGCCGCTGGCGATTTCGTCGCGCAGCTGCGTGATGTTCGAGATCTCCGCGTACAAGCCGCGGATCGCGTAGTCCAAAACGGCGAACGAGAAGCGCTGGTCCGGATCGTCGACGATGCCCAGCTCGCGGGAGCGCTGCCGCGACCACAATGCCTCGTCCAGCCGAGCCCGCGTCGCCTCGAGGTGGCGGTCCAGCGTGTCGATGACGCGTTCGGGATCCTCGCCGCGGGCGAGCCAGGTTTTCAGGATGACCGGGTGTTTGATGACGACCTGCTCCTGGCCCGGGAAATGCTGGACCCATCGCCGCAGTGCCTCGAGCCCGGATTCGGTGGTCTCGTACAACGTGATCGCGCGCTTGCCGGCCTGAGCGCCGATCTCGTTGACCATCCCCCGCGCCAAGAGCCTGTTCAACTCCCGCCGCACGTGGCTGACCGATGGTGACCAATAGAAATGGCCGACGGTCAGCTCGGCGCGCCCCTTGATTTCGCCGGCCGTGAGTTGTTCGTCGTTGGCCGCCAGCACACCCAGCACCAGGTACGCGGTGACCGGTAGGCCGTTGCTGGTGCGCGCGGGACTCACGAGAACTCGGTGAAATACGGCAGCGTCAGGTCCGGGCCAACCTCGTGGAATTGCACCTGCACGCGCATCCCGATCGCCACATCCTCGGGAGCAACCCCGACGACATTGGTCAACATCTGGTAGCCCTCGTCCAGCGTGATGATGGCTGGCGCGTAGGGCGGTTCGAACTCGGGTGACACCGGGCGGTGGACCACCGTCCAGCTGTAGATCTCGCCGAGACCTTCGCTTTTTGCCCAGCGCAAGTCGGGCGAAAGGCACTGGCGGCAATGCTCGGTCGGCGGGAAGTTGGACAGGCCACACGACTCGCAGTGTTGGTAGCACAGCTCGCTGTCCCGGCAGCCCTGCCAGAACGGGACGCTGAGGTGGCTGCTGGCATGGGGTACGGGCCCGGTCTGCGGCCGCAACGGTTCGGAAGTCACAGTGGTTCGTCTCCCAGGATCAGCAGTGTGGTGAACAGAGCGCCCGCTCCCCCGTTGCTACACAACGCGATATGCGCGTCGGGGACTTGCAGGGCGCCGGCCTCACCGCGCAACTGCTGGACGGCTCGGATGGCGCGCTGCATCATTTGCGGATTCGAACCCGCGTGGCTGAAGGACATGGTTCCTCCGTCCGTGGTGATCGGGTGACTGCCGCCGATGGCGATGTGGCCGTTGGCGACGAATGGTCCGCCTTCGCCCTCGCCGCAGAAGCCGAATGCCTCGAGCTGGCGGATGATTTCGAACGAGAACGGATCGTAGAGTTCGAGCACGTCGACCTCGTCGCGCCGCAGGCCAGCGTGGCTGAATGCCAGGTCGGCGGCGCGTCCGCCGACATAGCCGTTGACATGATCGCCGCGCCTGCCGCCCAGATCCCACGCCGGTGGGTGCTGATACGACGGGCCGTGAAAGTCCGCGCCGCTGGCCAAGATATGGATCGGCTGGCTGGCGACGTCGATGTCGTCGACGTTCGCCACGACCAGGGCGCAGCCGCCCTCGGAGGTGGTGGCGCAATCGAGGAGATGGAAGGGGTCGGCGATCGGGCGGGACGCGGTGATGTCCTCGGGCGCGAACGGTCCGCGTTGGTAGTAAACGGCTTCCGGGTTCTGCGATCCGTTGTTGCGGATGGTCGCGGCGACCATGGACAGTTGCTCGCGAGTCGTGCCGTAGCGATGCATGTGCCGTCGGGCGATCAGCGCGAACTCCGCGGTGGTGAACATGCCCCACGGCGCGACGAATTCGTTCTCCGGCCGCGTCCACGGGGCCGTGGCCTCGTGATCGCGGTATTCGCCTGCCTGCGCGGCAACGAGCACCACCACATCGGCCATGCCGTGCTCGATCGCGGTGGCCGCCTCGGTGATCATGCCGACCCCGAATGCGAGTCCCTGCCATGCGGGGCCGATCCGCAGGTCGTAGATCAGCGCGGTGGACAGTGGGCCGGCGCTGATTCCGTCGACGTCGTCGAGGCTCAGACCCGCATCGCTCAGAGCGCCCTGGATGGCCTTGATCGCCAGGCCGCGCGAGGTTTCGCCGTCCAGACGGCGTCCCTGCCGGGTGTTGTGTATCCCGACGACGGCTGCGGTGCGCTTCCTCGCGCTCACACGTGCTCCATTCTCATTGGTTGCGGCCCTTCAGTTTTCATCGGCGACCACCCCGAGATACGTGCCAAGGACGTCGTATGGCCGTCCGTCACGCACTACGCTGCCGATCTTGGTGGTGCGTACATCGTCGGGCTCCGTGCCGCCCTCGACTACGTCTATCCGGACGTCCACCGGCCGCGCGGTCTGGGGGTCGGTGATCTCGACGATCATCGCCACCGCGCGTTCGTGGTCGTCCCACTCGACGCTGGTAATCCGGTGCCGTGCGGTCAATTCCATGACCACGGAGTCCTGGCGCACCAGGAAGCGCACCGGTGCGCACAGCTCGCCGGCCCGCGGCGGCACGCACAAGGTCACTGCCATGTCACAAGCCCGCCGGCCGGATGCTGGTCGTCCCCGATGCGCGTAGCTGCGCCAGCTCATGCTCGCCGCGTCCCAGCAGCCCGGTCAGCACTTCCTCGGTGTGCTGGCCGTACAGCGGGGCCACCCGCCGAATCCAGCGGCGCGGTTTACCGACGAACACGAAGGGCATCCCGGTGCACCGGAAGGTACCGGCGACGGGATGATCGACCCGTTCCCAGAACCCGCGGGCTAGCAGATGTGGATTATCCAGCAACGCAGGGGAATTTGTGACCGGCGCCGAAGGAACCCCGGCGCCCCGCAGGGTGCGGACCGCGTCGGCCACCGTGCGGCCTGCGGTCCAGCCGGCGATCAGCTTGTCGATCTCGTCGGCCCGCTCTCGCCAGCCGACCGGGCCGGGCCCCAGCTCGGCCAGGCCGATGAGACCCGCCAGGGCCACACGTGCGGCGTCGTCGACCGCGGCAACGGCGACCCACTCGTCGTCGCCGCGGCAGCGGTAGACACCCTGGGGCGCCGCACCCTGACCGCGATTTCCCTCCCGGCGCAATTCGATTCCATTGCGCGAGTACTCGACCAGCATCTCGGCGGCCACGTTCAGCGCCGACTCCACCATGGTGGATTCGACGTGCATCCCGGTCCCGTGGCGGTCACGGATCACCAGCGCCGCCACGGCGGCGAAGGCGGCATGCAGACCCGCTATCGGATCGCACACACCGCGGGGAATCACCGGTGGCCCATCGGAATGCCCAGTCGTCCAGGCCATCCCAGTGGCCTGCTCCATCGTCTGGGCGAAGCCGACGCGGTCACGCCACGGCCCGTCGAGTCCGAACGCCGGCATGCGCACCATGACCGCGCGCGGGTTGGCGGCCGCGACGGTTTCCCAGGTCAGACCGAAGTTCTCCATGACCCTGGGCGAGAAGTTCTCCAGGACCAGATCGCTCGCGGCGATGAGCTCGCACGCCAGCGAGCGTCCGGCTTGGGTGCTGAGCTCGACGCTGACACCGCGCTTGTTGTTGTTGCTGCACAGGAAGACCGGCCCCCACTCCCACCACTGGTCCCAGTCGGGTGGGCGGCCGGCGGAGAACCTCATGCCGTCGGGTCGACGGACGCCCTCCAGCTTGATCACGTCGGCGCCCAGGGCGCCGAGGAATTGAGTGGCGACCGGGCCCGCCCAGAACGCGGTGAAGTCGGTGATCCGAATGTCGGCCAGCGGAAGGGCATCGGGGTCGGCGGGGCCGCCTCGGGGTGGGCGGACCGGCCAGTGGACGTTTCCGTTGTCGGCGCCCAGCACCGGTGGGCGTCCGGGCGGCTTGGTGGCGATGGCCTTGCTGCGATAGGGAACCCGGGGCTGCAGCACCCCGAGCCCCGATTCGACGAACACGCCGCGCTCGACGAAATGGTCGACCTCGGGCAGGGTGACGGGAGTAGCGATGGGCGCCACCGGGATTCGGAACGCCACCGCGAGATCGACGATCTCCTGCGTAGTGCGGGTCTGTGTCCACTGGGTGATCATGTCGACGAACTCGTCGCGGCGCTCGATTCGCCCGGCGAACGACGCCAGCTCGGCATCGTCGACCAGATCGTCGCGCTCGATCATCACTAGAAAGTCCTGGAACTGCTGTGCGGTGATGGTGCAGAAGCCCACCATGCCGTCGGCGGTCGGAACGATCGACGGCAGTTCGAGGCTGCGCTGGCCTAGCGAGGAATCCACCCCCAGGACGCTGGCCGACATGGCGGACAGACCGCCCATCGCGATCACCATCGCCTCGTAGGTCGACACGTCGACGATTTCGCCGCGCCCACCGCGGGCCGCGTGCCGCGCCGTGGCTGCGCCCACCGCCGCGGCGAACGTGCCCGCCAGCCACTCGCCGAGGCGGCCGCCGGCCTGCACGGGTTCGTCGTCCGGCCAGCCCCGACCGGCGATCGAGCCGCACAGCGCCTGCAGGATGAACTCGTTGGCGATCACGCCCTCGTCGACGTAAGGGCCCGTTGTGCCGAACGGTGTCACGGCGACCACCACCGCCGCCAGGCCGACGTGCGCGGTGATCTCGTCGAGGGTCCAGCCGTCGGTCAGATCGGTGAACACCACGTCGGCACCGGCCAACAGCGAACTCGCTTCGGCGTGGTCGGCACAGACCACCGACTTCTTGTCCGCGGCCAGATAGCCGAACAACGCCCCGGCCGAACCACCCGCCGACCAGTTACGCAGGCAATCCCCTTGCGGGGACTCAATTTTCACGACCTCGGCACCCGCGTCGGCGAACATCTTGGCGGCATAAGACGCCGCGATCCCGTTGGACAACTCCACGACGCGCCAGCCCGTGAACGGCGCCTCGGCTGCCACGCTCAGTTGCCCAGGGTTGTCGCTCGTCCGGCAATACCGGCGACCTCCGCCGTCACGGGCGTGATGCCCTGAGACTGCAGGGCGAACTGCGTCATCCGCGTCCACGCGTCACGGTCACGCTGACTGGCGTGGCGACCGACGTGGGTGACCACATCGACATCGGTGGCCTGGGCCCGCAGGTAGCCGGCCCGGGCGTGATCCCGGGGGATGTACTTGAATGGATCGAATGAGTAAGCGGCCATGGCGTTTTCATGGGTGATCTTGTTGATCACCGCGTCGTCGAGATGCCCCATGGTCTCGATGATGTCCTCGGGCGCGAACGGCCAGTTGCTGTCGGAGTGCGGGAAGTCGGACTCCCAGCACAGCATGTCCTCGTTGAACCAGTCCATGTTGCGCACGCCGACCTTGTCGCTGATGAAACAGGTGTAGAAGTGCCGCCTGAACACATCGGCCGGGCCGTTGTAGCCGGGCGGAAACTCCGCGAGCGTCCAGCCTGCGTGGCGGTTGAAGACGTGTTCGGCCCGCCAGAGAAAGTACGGGATCCAGCCGACGTCGCCCTCGGTGAGGGAGAACTTCAGTTGCGGGAAGTCAGCCCAGAACTCGGCCCAGATCAGCTCGGTGAAGGTGAACATGCTCATCATTGACGACGCCGTCATCTGCACGCTGGGCGGGGCGTCCGTCGACACCTGGGGAGATCGCGACGCCGAGCCCACGTGGGTGCACAGCACCGTCTTGTTCTCGCACACGGCCTCGAAGAGCGGATACCAATACTTGGTGTGAATGCTGGGCATTTGCAACGCTTCTGGGTTCTCCGAGAACGTCACCGCGTGACATCCCTTGTCTGCCAGGCGGTTGACCTCCTTTGCCGCCTCGGCGACGTCGAAAAGAGGCAGGATGCCGCAGGGGATGAACCGGCCCGGGTAGGCCGCGCACCACTCGTCGACATGCCAGTCGTTGTACGCCTTGATCATCACCAGATTGACGTCACGGTCGGGGCCCTGGTTGAGGACCTGACCCGAGAAGCCGGTGAAATTCGGAAAGTTCAAACCCGCCAGCTGCCCGCCGGCGTTCATGTCGCGGACCCGCTCGTCGACATTGAAGCATCCCGGCCGCATCTCGTCGTAGCGTGACGCATCGATGTTGTACATCTCGCGGGGCTTGCCCGCGACGGCGTTCAGGCCCATGTTCCGTCCCCGGACCTCGCCGTAGTACCACTGCTGAATACCGTCGGGCTCGAGGACCACCCGGGGGGCGCGGTCCTTGTATTTCGCGGGAACATGCGCGTCGAACATATCGGCCGGCTCGGCGATGTGATCGTCCACGCTGATCAGGATCAGATCGTTTTTATTCATGCCGCACTCCTCGTATGTAGCGACTAGTAGACAATGATTTCTGTCACACTGTCAACACGATGTGTGGCTGCGGATTGACGTTAAAGCGCTGTTTTACAGCAATACACACGCGCAGACTGCGCGGGTCGCGGTCCCATGGCGTCGCCACATTTCAATGACTATTAGTCCACGTAATTCGCCGGTCGGGCTGACCGCGGGATCGCGGGATCATCTACAGCCCGTCCCGGACGCGTGCCACCATGGGGCATGGCTGGGCCCGGAGGGTGACGCACGTTGACGACGAATAGGGCCGAGCGTCCCACCAACGCTGACGTGGCCCGACTGGCCAGCGTGTCGACCGCGACCGTCAGTTACGTGCTGAACAACGTGGAAGGCCGCCGGATTTCTCCGCGGACACGGGAGGCGGTCCACCGCGCGGCGGAGCTACTGGGTTATCGACCCAATCTGGCGGCGCGCAACCTCGCCCGCGGCAAGAGCGGTGTGGTTCTCTACGTGGTGCCGCATGTCGCGGTGGGCGAGATGCCGATCCAGGCCGGCAGCCGGATGACCACCGACCTGGCGCGCCTGGGCCTGCTCCAGGTGCTGATCTTCGAGACCGAGGACGATCAGCACGTCGTCGACGCGATCGCGAACCTCGACCCGGTCGCGGTCACCAGCCTGTTCCCGCTCAGCACGGCCGCGCGGGCCGCGGTGGACGCGGAGGGCATACCGCGCATCGAGATCGGGTCATTGCCGGCACTCGGCGATCCGCACCTCTCGGTCGGCGAGATGCGGGTCGACCACCTTGTCTCGCGTGGACACACTCGAATTGCCTTCGCCTACACCGGGATTGCTAAATGGCGTGCGCTCGGTGACGCATGGTTCGAAGGCGTATCACTCGCGACTCGATCACGCGGCCTGCCAGAACTGACCGTCGGAGAGGTCACCCTGGAGAGCGCCGCCGAGGTGGTGACCGGGTGGGTGCGCGACGGCGTCACCGCGGTGTGTGCGCAAAGCGATGAGATCGCGTGCCTGGTCCTCTTCGGCATCCACCAAGCTCGACTGCGCTGCCCCGGCGATCTCGCCGTCATCGGCGTCGACGCCAGCCCGATGGGCGCGGTGAGCACGCCGCCGTTGACGACGGTGCAGTTCGACCCGCATGCGGTCGCCGACGCCGCGCTTGCCGCCGTCCGCACCGAGTTGGGGTATCCGGCCTTGCCGCCACCCCAGCCGACCGACATCGCCCGCCTCATCGTGCGGGCCACCACCTGAGCTGCTACTGGCTGGCCGAACGCTAGCGCCGAGGCAAAGCAGTCACCGTAGAACGTCGCTGCACCGGGACGTCGACGCCCGGATCAGGCGGCAGATGTCGCCACCAACAAGCGATGTACAGCAACATCGAGACCACCAGTGTGACCAGCACCCACAAAACGATCGTCATGTCGATCCAGCTTCCGAACGCCGGCGAGCCGGGAAGCGCGTTTCTCAATGGAACCACCGCGAACAACATCGCCGCATACCAAGTCATCATGGGCGACTGGAACTTTCGTCGGGACCGCATCGTCTGAACCGCAACCAACAGCGCTCCGCACGCAATCGCGACCAGGATGCATAGGATGACAATCGCGAACACCATGGTGCTCGCCGAGCGTTGCATCTCTACGTTGTAGACCGGGGACGGCCTCGCTTTATTCGGACCGGACGCGGTGATTTTCCAACCTGGCAGCCGGTCGACGATCACCATGTTGGCGCGTTCAGGTGTTTGCGCGGCGCCGACGAACGGTTCGACGGTGATCGGCCCGGTGTAATAGCGGTCGAAAGGCCAGCGCTCGATGTCGCGCGACAGGGTGAGCGGGATGGGGAAAACGCCAGGGAGCATGCCCTTGGACCAGGTGCGCTTGACTGGCGTCGCGACGGAGGTGACCTGGACTGTCAGGTCTTGCTTGAGCCCGTCCGTGGCCGGATCCAGAAGTGCGGGACCGGGCGAAATCACGAGGTTGCCCATCAGCACGCTGTAGTTGGATTGGATGCTTTCGACGCTCAGCGTGACGGTGGTCCCGCCGCTGGCGGCCGGTCCCTCGCCCGAAACACGCCGAGAACCAGCACCATCGATGTACAGCACGACCGACGTGATCATCACGCTGGCTATCACGGTCAACAACACGACGATGCGGATTTTCGTGCGCGATTTGCCCTCGACGAGCGCCAATTCGGGTTGGAAACGATCGGCCGACCGCAATCGCACCGTTCGCCTCCCCCTTCAGCAACCTCATGTCCATCGTAGTCGGGGAGAAGTGGCACTTACTGATCTCGCACCACCTTCCAAGCAGTTCTACAGGTTCGGAAGAGTTCGGTGCGCCCGATGCGACGCCACTGGAATACTCCCGTCCGTGGATATCGTCGACGCACAGGTCCATGCGAACATGCTGGGCACCGAGATCACGCTGGCGATCATGGACGCCCTGGGCATCCAGTCGCTGTTGTTCGACGAGTTCGATGCGCCCGCGGACGACGGGAGGCTGCTGCCCGGCTATCGGCTCCCCAGTGGCGCCTTTCGCTGCGTGGGTCCGAACGCCGAGGCGGCGGCGATAGCACATCCCGATCGATTCGCCTTCCTGATGCGGGTGGATCCAACCGATCCCGGCATCCAATCC
The DNA here is from genome assembly GCF_900157365.1 of Mycobacterium numidiamassiliense. GTDB lineage: Bacteria > Actinomycetota > Actinomycetes > Mycobacteriales > Mycobacteriaceae > Mycobacterium > Mycobacterium numidiamassiliense. The sequence goes on from NZ_FUEZ01000003.1 coordinate 1,657,378, forward strand.
TGGGTCGAGACGCTGACGGCCGCGCCCGGTTTCAAGGCGCTGCGCAGCACGATCTTCACCCCGGCCGAGGGTGCGGTGTTCGAAGAGGGCGGGCTCGATGGGATGCTGAAAACCGCTCACGCCCACGGCCTGCCAGTGTTCATCACCTGCCCCGGCAGGGTTCGGCAACTGGAGCAATACGTGCAGCGCTTCCCCGACGTCCAATTCGTCATCGACCATTGCGGGGCCGCATTCGACGCGCCGCGCGGCCAGGCGAGCATCGATGACGCCGTGGCGATGGCGAAGTATCCCAACGTGGCCTACAAGTGGGCGCATGCGGCTACGTTTCTGTCGACCGAGCCGTACCCGTTCACAGATCTCGACCCGAAGCTGCGCCGCGCGTTGGACGCCTTCGGACCCCAGCGCGTGATGTGGGCCAGCGATTACACGATGACCCGGCACCGTGCCACGTGGGCCGAGACGCTGTTCAGCATCCGCGACTCCCCGTCGCTGTCGGAGGACGAGAAGGTCTGGATCCTGGGCGGGACGGCCCGCAGGATTCTGAAATGGCCGGCCCCGCAAGCTAGCTCGTAGCGATGCTGATCGCCGCCAGGCCCTGACTGACCCGGGTGGGCAGTGATCCGCCGTGGCGCAGCCAATCGTCCAGGGCGATGCGTACCGTGGCCATCGCCAGCGCACCGAGCAGGCGGGGCCTGGGATCGTCGGCGGTCAGCGCGGGCACCCGTGGCGCGATCAACTCGGCGATCACCGATTCGTACCGCACATAGATGTGCAAAGTCCACGCATCGAGTGTCTCGGATGACCTTGTCAGCGTGGCCAATTCGCGCACCTGGTCTTCGATCTCGGCGAAGCCCAGCGCGAGCTGGTGAAAAGCCCCCACGATGGCCTCGGCGGCGGACAGCTGCGGCGGCTGACTGGCCAGCGCGTTGGTGATCCGGTTCAACCAGTGCACATTCACCCCCTCGGCGACCGCGTCCTCCTTGGAGTTGAAATAGCGGAAGAACGTCGCCCGGCTGATGTCGGCGGCATCGGCGATTCGGTCCACGGTTGCCCCCGCCAACCCGTGACTGGCGACGAGTTGCGCGGCGGCCGCTGCGACGCGCTGCCGCGTGGCCGCGCGCCTGCGCTCGGCGGCCGAGGTCGTGCTAGACAACGCGTGAGACATAGTCTAAATATAAGACTATGACTCAAAGTCCGGCAAAGACGCTGGCGGCGTGGCAGTTCTTCCAGCAGATGCTCGCCGACGTCACCAAAATCGTGACCGAGGATGCCGAATCCGAGCGTGAGCTGCTCGAAGGGCTGCGGGTGATCGCCAGAGTCTCGTCGCTGTGCTCGCAATTGTCCGTCGAGGCCGACCTCGGACGTCCATCGTTCTTCGATATGTGTTCGCCGAACCGGATGATCGGCGGACCCAACCCCAACGGCAACTACTACCTGGCGATGATCCGCGGTGACCGGCGCTACCGGATCACCGGCACCCGCGGCACCAGCGCCTACCTTGGCTTTCAGATCCTGGCCGGCACCGGACTGACACCACGGCGGATGTCGAACTACGTCAGCGACACGCAATTAGACTCAGCCACCGGCGAATTCGAGCTGCTGCTTTCATCCGAAGAGCCCGCCGATCGCGACGGCGCGTACTGGGTGAACATCCCCGAGGACGCCTCGTCGGTCGTGGTCCGCGAGTACATCGGGGATCGCGCCGCCGAAGAGTTGGCCACCATGCAGATCGAGGCGCTCGATCCCGACCCCTTGACGCCGCTGACCGACGACGAGCTGGCCGATCAGTTCACCGCCATGGCCTGGACCCTGATGAAACTCGTGACGCTGCACCGCACGATCAAGCCCGAGCTCCTGGAGAACCCCAACACGCTGTTGACTGCTGAGGCCGCCGATCTGGGCGCCGCCGACACCACCCCGGACAACCTCTACATGATGGGCACCTTCCGGCTCGACCCCGATCAAGCCCTGGTGCTCGAGATCGAACCACCCGATACACGGTACTGGAATGTGACGCTGGAAAGCGTGTGGCATGAGTGCCTGGAGCCAGTCCGCCGGCACAGCTCGGTGACCAGTAGTGCGGTGCAGCCGGACGACGACGGACGGGTGCGCATCGCGATCTCTGCCGCCGACTTCGGGTTTGGCCATTGGCTCGATACCGGTGGCCGGCATCGCGGGTTCGTGATCGTGCGCTGGCTGGACAACCCCAAGCCGCCCGCTGTCACGGTGTCGGTGCGCCGAGGTGAGGAACGAGCATGACCTTGCAGGAACGATTCGCCCCGGCAGCCCTGATCGCCGCCGCCTGCGCGGAAGCGGGCAGCGACGACTTCGGCGATGACGGCTGGCAGGCCGGGCTGGATCTGGTCGCCGACGAGTTGGTCAACGAGGCGCGATTGTCGGCTATCGGCGTTGAGATCGCCCACCTCGACCTGATCCGTGCGTTGAAGAACCGGCTCGACGTAATCGACTGGCGCAAAAAGCATCCCGAGATTGCCGAGAAGCCGATCACCGCACCGATCTTCATCGTCGGCCAACCCCGTACCGGCACGACGATCCTGTACGACTTGCTCGCGCAGGATCCGGAGCTGCGCGCGCCGCTGACGTGGGAGGTCGATGCGCCCTGCCCCGTCCCGCAGCCCGAGACGTATCACAACGATCCGCGCATCCCGTTGGCGCAGGCCAGCATTGAGATGTCGGAGCAGATCGTCCCGGGGTTCCTGGCCTTTCACCCGATGGGCGCGCTCGTCGGGCAGGAATGCGTCCGCATCACCGCCAGCGAATTCACCAGCATGATCTACACGGTGCAGTATCGGCTGCCGCGCTATTACCGGTGGCTGCTCTATGAGGCGGACCATGCCGGCGCTTACCGCTATCACCGGATCTTCTTGCAGCACTTGCAGTCTGGAGTTCCCGGCCAGTGGCTACTCAAGTCGCCGGCACACCTGTGGCAGCTCGACAAGCTGATCGCCGAGTACCCCGATGCGTTGATCGTGCAGACCCACCGCGATCCGCTCAACGTCATCTCGTCGATCGCCGCGCTGACCCACCACCTGCGGCGGATGGGCAGCGACGAGTCGAACATCGCCGAGTGCGCGGCACAGTCGTATGAGGAGATCACCGTCGGCCTCGAGCGCGGGATGGCGTCCCGTGACAGCGGCCTTGTCCCCGACAACCAGATGATCGACGTGCAGTTCGCCGACTTCATCAGCGATCCCTGGACCACCATCAAGGACATCTACGACAAGCTCGGCCGCGAGCTAAAACCCGATGCCGAACAGAAGATGCGGGACTTCCTGGCCAAGCATCCCGGCGATGGCGGCCGTGGGCGCTACACCTGGTCGGACACCGGGCTGGACGCCGGCGAGGTGCGTGACCGGGTGCGCGCCTATCAGGAGCGGTACGACGTGCCGACCGAAGAGCTGAAGTGACGGCGGCTGCCTCACATTCGTGGCGGGATAGGCGGTTTGCCCGCCAAAACAAACGTCATCCCCAACACGGGCCGGTGTGTCGAATGTGACCAGACGCAGCGGGGTTACTCGGCCGGTTCGTAGCGCACCAGCGTGACGTCGTGCTCGGGGTAGTCGAAGAACACCGGCCGCACCCGCATGCCGACCCGCAGCCGCGCCGGATCGACGTTGACCATCTCGGTGGAAAACCTCGGCCCCTCGTCCCATTCGACAATGGCAAGCAGCTGGGGCACGGCGTCGGCGAAGTGCGGACTGACCGGCCGGTGCGCCACGGTGTAGGAGTACAGCGTGCCCAGGCCGGATATCTCGCGCCACTCCAGGTCGTCGGCCAGGGTTCCCGGCGCCCGCACTCGCGGATAGAAGACGTAGGCCGCCAGGGATGGCGAGTACTGGATGAGGATGCGATGCTGGGCCAGCGCATCCCAAAACGGCGCCGTGGTGGGCGTTTTCACCGGCATTGGTCGCTCCATGGTGGCCATGGTCAGTCCCCCTCCAGGATGAGCGTCGTCTGCTCGGACAGGATCCCGCCGTTGCCGGACACGAACGCGCGATTGCAGTCGGCGACCTGAGCCGCGCCCGCGCGTCCCATGATCTGTCGGGTGGCATCGCAGACGTGGTGCATGCCACCGGCCAATCCCGCCTGGCCGAAACCGAGTTGGCCGCCGGCGGTGTTAAGCGGAAAGTCGCCGCGGAACGTCATGTCGTGGGTGGCGACGAACTCCATGCCCTTGCCCTTCTCACAGAAGCCAGCGTCCTCCAGCGACAACAACACGGTGATGGTGTAGCAGTCGTAGATCGACACCATGTCCATCTGCTCGCGAGTCAACTCAGTCATGGCGAACGCGGTGTCGGCGGCCGCCGCGATGGGAGTCGACAACAAGTCCTTGGCGTACGTCGGGGTCTTGAACGGCACATGCTCACCAAATCCCTTGATCCACACCGGCCGATTGCGTGCGCGTCTGGCGACGTCGGCACTCGCGACGACCACGGCCGCACCGCCCACACATTGCATGACGATCTCCAGCATGTGCAGCGGATCGGCGATCACCGGACTGGCCAGCACGTCCTCGACGGTAAGCGGCTTGTCCTTCCAGATCGCGCCGTCGGTGTGGTTGGCGTTCACCCGCTGGTCGACAACGATCTTGGCCATAGCCCGCTCGTCGTAGCCGTAGATCGCCGCGTAGCGCTGCGCCACCTGTCCATACGGACCGTTCTGGCCAAGGTTGCCATACGGGATCTCGAATTCCGCTTGCGGAGAGCCGTATTGGTTGCTCGACGATCCGAAATACAGCGCGTCGCCATAGGTCTTGGGCTTCTTGCTGGACATCGGCGTGATGTAACGGGCGGGCAGTGCGCACAGCACCGCATCGCAGATCCCGAGCTCGACGGCCGCGGCCGCCCGCCACACCATGGCAGCGGCGCTGGCCCCGCCGAGATCCACGTGCTCGGCGAATCGTGCTCCCACACCGAGATATTCGGCGATGGTGGAAGGCACGAAGATCTCCGACTCGGCCAGGTGTGACGCCACGATGCCGTCGACGATCTCGAAGGGCAGACCCGCGTCGGCCAGCGCGGCGGCACCGAGTTCCGCCCATTGTTCGATGGCGAACGGCGCGGGCGTGGCCTTGTTCATCCGCTCGGGTGGCAGCTCGACGTAGCCGACGATCGCGGCCTCTCCGCGTAATCCCATGTCGTGTCCTTACTTCCGGGGTAGGCCGAGAATCATCTGCGCGATGATATTCAGCTGTATCTCCCTCGTTCCGCCGCCGATGAGTTCGGACGGCAGATGCAGATAGGTCCGCACGACCGGGGGTTCGGAGTCGTCGACCATGATCGTCTGTCCCGCCAGGCGCAGCGTCGCCTCGAACGTACGCCGCAGCAAGACATTCATCGCTACCTTGGCGATGCTGGACGCCGGGCCCGATGCCTGGCCGTCGAGCAGCCGGATGGTTTCCCGGACGCCGAGCGCCCGGATGGCATTAGCGTAGGCGTCGAGTTCGCCCAGCGCCCGCTCGGCGTCGTCGCGTTCGGGACCAGGTTCGGCCGCCATCCCGCGCAGTGCGATAGCCCGGTCGAATTTCACGTATCCACTGATGGCCGAACGCTCTTCGGCCATGGTGGCGATCGCCAGGTTCCAGCCGTCGGTAGGACCGCCCAGCAGCATATCGTCGGGAACGAACACGTCGTTGAGGAAGACCTCGTTGAAATGCGCCTCCCCGGTCGCCGTCTTGATCGGTTGGACCTCTACCCCGGGGGATCGCATATCGAGGATGAAATAGCCGATGCCGCGGTGCTTACTGGCTTCGGGGTCGGTGCGCGCCAGTAGCGCGCCCAGATCGGCGTACTGCGCCAACGACGTCCAGATCTTGTGGCCGTTGATCCGCCAGCCGCCCTCGACTTTGGTCGCCCGGGTGGTCAGCGACGCGAGGTCGGAGCCCGCTCCCGGCTCGCTGAACAGCTGGCACCAGTGGATGTCGCCGCGCTGCGTCGCGGGGATCAGCTTTTCCTGCAACTCTTTTGGCGCGGCGGCCAGGACCGAGGGCAGGATCCACTCGGCGATGTTCAGCGACGGTCGGACCAGCCCGGGACGCTTGGCGAACTCCTCGTCGATGATGAGCTGCTTGAGGGGATCCGCGTCCACGCCCCACGGCGCAGGCCAGTGCGGAGCCATGAGGCCGGCGTCAGCGATCAATGTGCGCTGCGGCCCGCTGGCCTGGTCCTCGTAGTCGCCGTGTGGTGCGCGTTTGTCATTGCGTAATTGCATTGCGGCATCGAGTGTTTCGGCGACCCAGGATCGGAAGTCCGATTGGGCATCACCCAGATTGACCGACATATCGCGCTGCTGCGTACACCCCAGTTGTCCGAGCAGCCGGGCCCATCGATTGGCCGGACCGATCGATCCCGCCAGGCTGATGGCCCGCCGCCAATACAGGTGCACGTCGTGTTCCCAGGTGAAACCGATGGCGCCGAGCATCGTCAGGGCGTCGAGGACGAGGTCTGGAACTGGCGAGACCGCGATGGTCGCCGCCCCGGCCACGGCGAGGCGGTGCTGGTCGAGCGACTCGCCCGCGGCGCGCACCGCGTCCCAGGCCGCCGCGGTGGCCAGCTCGCTGTTGACCAACAGCATCGCCGCGCTGTGCTGCAGAGCCTGGAAGGCTCCGATCACCTTGCCGAATTGCTCCCGGGTACGCAGGTGCGCGGTGACGACATCGACGCACCACTGGGTGATCCCGGCCGTCGTGCTGGCCACCAGGCTCACCACGACGCACGCCGCACGGTCGGAATCGATGCCGCTGAGAACGTCCCGGTCGGCCGCACCGTAGTCGGCGAGCCGCAGCACCCCAACGTCGGCCACGAGGTCCGTTCCGGAGGCGGATTCGACTGTGGCAGCGACGTTTTCGGTGTCCACCGGCACCCAAACGATGTCACCGCCGTCGGTGCTGGCTCCGACCAGGACCACTCGCGCCGAACACACGCCGGCGGTGACCTTCGAGCTTCCGGTGACCAGCCACCGCTGACCGTCCTGACGTGCGTGAAAGTCTGCGTCGGCGGGAAGGACGATCGCGGCGGGGGCCCCGGAGGCGAGGTCGCGGATCAGCGCTTCGGCACCGGGCGTCGGCTCGGCGAGCAACGCGACGGCTCCGGTTGCCACGGTGGGCAGCAGTGGCCCGGGCAGCAGCGTTTTGCCCGCCGACTCCAGCACGCACGCCGCGTCCATCAGCCCGCCGCCTTGTCCGCCGAGCTCCTCGGGCAGATGGACCGCGTGAAAGCCGTTGGCGACCAGCGCATCCCACCAGTCCGGCAGTTTTCCCGCGGCCAGCGCATCGAAGCTGTCGCGGGTGGCGGCGATAAGGGCGTGCCGGGCCGCGAATTGGCCGACGGCCTCGCTGAGGTCTTGTTGCTCCGGCGACAGTCCCAGGCTCATGGGCGCGGCCGACCGCAATGTCCAGAAGTGGCGAACGTGGGCTTGGGCCGCACGGACTGCTATCCTTCCGTCTTACAAGACGAACCGTCTCGTCTTGTGGCAGATTACGGGCCGGGTCAGGATATGTAAAGCGGGCTCAACGCCTGCGGGCGGGGCCACCACCACGCGGGGTCCGGGAAACGAGGATCACGAGATGCCAGCCGATCTCACTCGGGTGACCTCTGGGGCCGACACTCCGAGGCGGCGTAGTGAGAAGTCGCGCACGGCCATCGTCACCGCCACCCGCGAGCTACTTCTCGAGCGCGGATTCGACGGGCTCACCATCGAGGCGGTCGCCGCGCGCGCCGGGGTCGGAAAGCAGACCATCTATCGCTGGTGGCCGACGCGTCCCGCGCTCGTCGCCGACGTGATGCTCGAAGACGCCGACAAAATTCTCACGTCGGTGGAACACACCGGGGATCTGGCGAGCGACCTGGTGGCGTGGGTGCGCAAACTCACCGCGACGCTGACGACGGCTCGCGGGTCGGCGATGCTGCGAACATTGACCGTCGCCTGCATGGAACACGAGGACACCGCGGTCAGGCTGCGAGCGGGCTTCAGCTTGCCCCTGCATGACAGCGTCCGAACAAGGCTGCTGGCCGAGGGGATCGATGCGTCCACCGCCGAGTCGGCCGCGGACGCCATCGTCGGCGGGGTGGTGTATCCGATCCTTTCTGACGCGCAGTCGTACTCGCGGCGCCGGGCCGAACTGACCACCCGGCTCATCGTGGACTCGCTCGGCCTCAAGCGCTGAGGAGTCAGCGGGCCTGGCCGATCGCCTCGACGACTTCAGCTGCGCCGCCGGGTCAGCGGCGCCGGCCCTTGGTGGGCCACAACGCCATCCGATCGATGAGCTTGTCGCGCAGCACCAGCGTGTGAAACAGCACCGCGCACATGTGGGCGGTGAACGTCGCGAACAGTAGGAAAGCGAAGACGCCATGGCATTCGCGCAGCAGCCCGTAGAGGTCGATGTTGTGCGGCGCGATGCCCGGCAGCCGGATCGGGCCGACAACGACGATCGGGAATCGCGCGGCCGACAACATCGCCCACCCGACCACCGGCTGGGCCAGCAGCAGGGCGTACAGCGCATATTCCGACCACGTCGCGATCCGTCGTTCGAGGCGGCTCATGGTCGCCAGGAACGGCGGCGGGTGATGCGAGAGCCGATTCGCCAAGCGCACCAGAGCGAAGACGAGGATGGCCAGGCCCAGCGGCCGGTGGATGGCCAGCATCAGCGGGTAGTAGCTCAGCGACGCGATCATGGTGACGCCGATGAGCAGTTGCACGATGACCATCGGCGCCATCGTCCAGTGCAGGATCCTCGATAACAAGGTGAAATGTGCCGTGGTGCCGCTGTTTTCGCTTGTCGCCACGGTCATGAGAGCACCTGGCGCACGTTGACCTCGCTGGGCGACTTGGGTTCTTCGGCGCGACGGCTGAAGGACCGCGCGTAGACGGCCGAGCGCGCGGCCAGCAGGGGATCGTCGGATGCGGTGATGCCGTCGGGTAGCACGGTCGGGTCGAAGTTGACGTCGCGGGCGTTGCCCGCTTCCTCGGTCTGGACCGCGGTGATGGTGATGCTGCCGGCCTCGATCGTGCGCCGGGACGCGGGCCACGGCTTGGTGGCGTCGTTGGTCGGATCGCCCGGCTCCCCGATGGTGAGAACCAGCCGCCACGTCAGCGGCCGCTGCGCGAGCACGCGAATGAGGTCGTCGAACAGATAATCCTTGCCGACCGATATGGGCGGGGCAGCCGCGCCGCCGGCGGCCTGCGGAACAACGGACCAGCGCACGGGAACGCTCGCACCGGCACTGTTGGTGAACCAGAAGGCGTTCAGACCGTGAAACGAGCTGTCCGCGAATCCCGCGCTGGGTGGTAACTGCTTGATGACTTTCATTGCGGCAACGGTTTCGGGATGGCGGTCGAGGAATGCGGCCAACTTCTGCGGGTCCGGCTTGCCGGTATCGGGCCGGGGTTTGGACGCGAGCATCCGCTCGTAAAAACCTTCCGGCGTGCTGTCGGTGAAGACGGGAAAGTTGATCATCGCGGTGCGCCACTGCTGGCCGCCCCCCACGTCGAACAGCAACGCCAGACCCCGGACCGTGTCGGGCTTGTCGGACTGATCCGGCAGACCGCCGCCCAGCGAGAAGCGGCCGACCACGCCGACGCTGCCCGCCCGGAAGACCGCCGCGCGGCAAACGGCCGCGCCAGCCCCCGTGCTGTCGAAAGTCCCTGTGGCACTGAGGCCTTTGGCATGGTTTCGGCGAAACCCGTCGTGCCGGCCGTAGACCTGTTCGAAGCGGTCGGCGAACCTCGGCGGGGTCAAGTCGTCGGGTCCTGAAGAGCCGAGCCAGCCGCCGGCGTAGGCGAACCCGCCCACATCCACCGCGGCGACACCGGCTACCGCGCCGATCCCCAGCAGGGCACCCCGCCGAGTCAGCGCGCCGAACCGCGCGGGCGTGGTTTCGATGGGTTCGTCGGCCTGGGCGCCGTCGCGATCAGCGGGCTGCATGCCCACCGTCCTTTCCGTCCTGTGCTGCCGGGCCGTGGCGTGCGAACGAAGTCGGTGAAGGCAATTCACCCACGGGCCTATCGCGTGCGCAACCCTTATGGCGATCGATGCCGCCAATCTCATCCCACGGGACGTGGACTCGAATCGTTCAACCGGTCACGACGAATGCCTTCACTCTTTACGGGACGAGGCGTAGCGTAATGGTCGGTCTAGCGTCAACGGCTAAGACCGGCCAGCCCCATGGCGACCCCGCACAGACTTCGGAGGAAACTCGTGTTCGACCTCAAGATCACCGGCGGCACCGTCGTCGACGGCACGGGCGCGCAGCGCTATCAGGCCGACATCGCCATCTTGGACGGCAAGATTGTCGACGTGGTGCGGCGCGGCGCGGGTGACCCGGAGCTGGGCGGCGAAGCGGCCGAAACCATCGACGCGACAGGGCATGTGGTGGCCCCGGGCTTCGTCGATATCCACACCCACTACGACGGGCAGGTCACCTGGGACAGCCTGCTGGAGCCGTCCAGCGGCCACGGCGTCACCACGATCGTGACCGGCAACTGCGGCGTCGGCTTCGCCCCGGTGCGCCCGGGCAGTGAGAAGTGGCTGATCGAGCTGATGGAAGGTGTCGAAGACATTCCCGGCACCGCGCTGACCGAAGGCATCACGTGGGGCTGGGAGACCTACCCGGAGTACCTTGACGCGATCGGCAAGCAGAAGTTCGCGATCGACGTGGGCAGCCAGGTGGCGCACGGCGCCATCCGCGCCTACGCGATGGGTGAGCGGGGCGCCCGCAACGAGCCGGCCACGCCCGAGGACATCGCAGCGATGGGCCGACTGGTCACCGAAGCGATCGAGGCCGGGGCACTCGGCTTTTCGACGTCGCGCACGATGGGACACCGCGCGATGGACGGCGAGCCCGTGCCCGGCACGTTTGCCGCCGAGGACGAACTGTTCGGTCTTGGCCGCGCCATGGCGGCCGGGGGCCAGGCGGTCTTCGAGCTGGCCCCGCAGGGATCCGCCGGCGAGGACATCGTCGCCCCGAAAAAGGAACTGGACTGGATGCGGCGGTTGAGCGGCGAGATTGACCGGCCGGTGTCGTTCGCCCTCATCCAGGTCGACGCCGATCCGAAGTTATGGCGCGAGATGATGGACCTCTCCGCGGACGCGCACGCGGCGGGCAGCCGGCTGTATCCCCAGATCGCGGCCCGCCCGTTCGGCATGATGTTCGGGTTCCAGGGCCACCACGCTTTCACCCACCGGCCCACCTTCCGCCGGCTGAAGGCCGAGTGCAGCCGTGAGGAACTCGCACAGCGCCTGGCCGACCCCGCGGTGAAGGCCGCGATCCTGTCCGAGGACGACCTGCCCGCCGACCCCACGCTGCTGTTCGACGGAATGTTCGCCATGGTGCAGCACTCGCTGAAACGGCTGTTCGCGCTCGGCGACCCGCCGGACTACGAGCCCACCCTGGATCGCACCGTCGCGGCCATCGCCGAAGCCCGCGGCGAGGACCGGCTGTCCACCCTGTACGACCTGATGCTCGAACAGGACGCGACCGCGATGCTGATGCTGCCGCTGTTCAACTACGCCGACGGCAACCACGACGCGATCCGCGAGATGATCTTGCACCCCGCCGGCGTGCTGGGCCTGTCCGACGGCGGCGCTCACTGCGGAATGATCTGCGACGCTTCCTATCCCACGTTCCTGCTCACACACTGGGCGCGCGACCGGCACCGCGGCGAGAAGCTGTCGCTGGAGACCGTGATCCGCAAGCAAGCCCGCGATACGGCTCACCTCTTCGGTCTGACCGACCGCGGCACCATCGAGCCGGGCAAGAAGGCCGACCTCAACGTCATCGACATGAACGCGTTGACGCTGCACCCGGCGGCCATGGCCTGGGACCTGCCGGCCGGCGGCAACCGGATCCTGCAGGGGGCGAGCGGCTACGCGGCGACCATCGTCAGCGGCACGGTGACCCGCCGCAAGGACGTCGACACCGGGGCCAGACCCGGGCGCCTGGTCCGCGGGGCGCGCTAGGGCCGGGCCCTTTCCAGGCCTATGACAGCAGCCGCGGGCAACCCCACTCGCAGCCGCGACGAGGACGCCATCGGCACCCCGCCGCCGAGCCCCACTCTGGTGCCCGCCGAGCGCTATTACTCTCCGGCGTTCGCCGCGCTGGAGATGCAACACATGTGGCCCCGAGTGTGGCAGGTCGCCTGCATGATCGACCACGTCGCCGAGCCGGGCGATTACTTCGAGTACCGCTGCGGCCCTTACGGGGTGCTGATCGTGCGGGGCGACGACGGCATGCTGCGGGCATTCCAGAACGCGTGCCGCCATCGCGGCAACTCGCTGTGCGTCGGCTCGGGTTCGGGACTGCGCGAGCTCAAATGCGGCTATCACGGCTGGACCTGGGACCTTGCCGGCGCGCTCCGCAGAGTGCCCGACCGCAAAGGCTTCGGCGCGCTGCACATGTCGGACTTCCCGCTGCTACCCGTTCGGGTGGACAGCTGGGCGGGGCTCGTCTTCGTCAATCTCGACCGTGAAGCGATGCCGTTGATCGAGTATCTGGAGGCGGTACCCGATGACATCGCGTGGTGTCATCTGGATGACTTCCGCTGCTACGCCACCCTCACCGTCGACGTCGAGGCCAACTGGAAGACGATCGCCGACGGCTATAGCGAGACCTACCACATCCAGACCCTGCACCCCGAGCTACTGCGCTGCGTCGACGATATCCATGCACCACAACAGATTTGGGGGCATACCGGCAAATCCGACCAGCCCTATGGTGTGCAGAGCCCGCGGTTGGAGGGCGCGCTCAGCGACGAAGAGGTATGGGACGCCTACGTTTATACCCAGGGCGCGCTGATGGGTGCCGCCGAAGGCACGCCATTTCCCGAACGTCAACCCGGGCAGTCGGTGGCCGACCTGATCGCCGTCCAGACCCGGGCGTTCGCGGCCAGCCGGGGGGTCGATCTCGACTGGGCCGACACCGACCGGATCACCCGCCTGCACCAGTACAACGTGTTCCCCAACATGACGCTTCTGGCCAACGCCGATCACTTGACGATCATGTGCTCACGCCCCGGTCAGGATCCCGATCACGGCGAGTTGGTCATGTTCTTGATGACCCGGATGCCCCCCGGCGCGGACCGCAATAGGCCGACGGACGTCCGCGTTCCCGCTGAGCAGTCCGAGCCGGGTGTGGTGCTCACCCAAGACATCCGGGTGCTCGCGGGTTTACAGCGGGGCATGCACCAACCCGGCTTCAACCACCTCGTGCTCTCGGGCGAGGAACGCCGGGTGATCAACATGCATCGCAACCTCGAGCGCTACCTCGATCTACCCGAATCCGAGCGAATGACCGGTGGCGCCGTCCCCACGCAATCGGTCAAGTAATCGCGCGCTCAACCCCCCAAATTGCCCAAACGGGTCTAGACTTCCGGCTTGTGACGGCAGCGTCTAATCCCCTCGGCGAAGAACGTGGACGACTATCACACCAGCTGAACACGCGATATCAGATTCTCGGTCAGAGGCGCGCGCGCCGGATGAGTCGGCAGTTTGCCCGCGTGGGAATCGACACCCAACCGGTTCGGCTGCAGCAGATGCTCGCCGGCATGCCCGTCACCGAAGACGAAGTCACGGATATCAATTTCGCGCTGATCGCGACCCAGATGAAACGCGACGAGCGCAGCTCGCGGTACAAGCGCCTGCAGCGCAAGGGCACTCAATCGATGATCTTCGCCGGCTTGATCCTGCTGGTGCTGAACTTCCTGTTCTGCCTTGCCTACATGATGCTGAATCTGACGGACCAAGCCCCGCCGATGTAGTTCGTCAGCGCGGAGCGACAATTCCGTTGTGTAGGCGTCGACGAGGTCAGGAGGCTTCGCCGTTACGGAAGCGGACGAAGTCGCGCCATCGGTTTCCGGTCGCGTCGACGAACTCGAAACCCTCGGGTTCGGCGAGGTCGCGCAACTGCTGAACGTTCATGCGGTCCGGGTCGGGAAACGCTTCGGCGAAGACAAGGTGGCCACCCGGCTTGACGATGCGGCTCAGCGACCGAAGGCACGCATGCTTGTCCGGTACTTCGCCGATCACCGCGGCGAGGAAAGCGACATCGAAAGTGTTGTCCGGGAACGGGAATCCCTCGGCGGCCTGCCCCGCCGTGAAGCCGACGTCGTGGAAGCCGGCGCGCTCGAGTTGCCGCGCGGCCTTCGCCAGCATCTCGGGCTGCAAGTCGAACAGGTCGAGTTGGCCGTAGGTGAGCCGGCGTGCGATCTCCACGCTGTAAAAGCCCGGACCCGGACCGACTTCCAACACGCGCTCGGATCCGGTGAGCCTGATGTCGTCGACTATTCGCGCCGGCTTGGACAATGCCCGCCGCACAGGGTTATTGAGGAAGAACGCAGCCTGATGCGGAAAAGGAGCGGCACCTTGGTGGCGCCTTTTGTTCAGCAATGCGTCGACCCAGGTTGTCGGCATCAGGCCTCCTTGCTGATAGTTGAAGTTAGGGTACCCTAAGTCGCTACGGTTGCGCCAGGTCCCTTTTTCGGGACGGGCACGATGAGACCCGATTAGTCGTCGATGACGGCAAGGCCCCGGCGCTCGAGGTCGGCCAGGCCGTCCCGCCTGGCTTGTATCTGTTCGGATGAATGCCCGACCCAGTCCGTGATCTCGCCAACGATTCTCACGGGTCCCCGGGTGCGGTAGGAGCGGGTCGGATTTCCGGGGAACCGTTTGTCCGTCACGTTCGGGTCGTCCTCCACGGCACCGTCCGGTTCCACGAGGTAAATCCGGCATCGGCCCTCGCCGGTGGCCAGCTCGGCTCCCCACGCTGCCGCATCCAGTGTTTGGGTCACATACACGTGGTTCGACACGCGCCCCCGCTCGTAGTTCGACCTGCGCCCGGGCACCAGCAGATCACCCACCGAAAGGTCTGCCTTGGTGCCGTGCAGGAACGCACCAGACTCGTGGACTTCAAAGGGTTTCGGCGTGCTCGTCACAACAACCCCCGTTGCTTGGCATTGGTTGGAAGATTGTGCGGCACGCTAGGGGCCTTGCCGCAAGCCCCTCCCTCAGCCTTATAGTGAGAGAGGGGTTTTCGCGTCTGCCACCTACAGACCTTGAGATGTTTCCGGGGTCGCCTGAACTACGGCCAGACGACCCCGTCGATCGGTTCTCGGCGATGCGGTATCGGGTTCGGCAGTGCCGTCCTTGACGCGGCGGGCGAGCCGGCCTCCTTCGACGGCTCCGAGGATCTCCACCGTGCCGCCGGTGGCGCAATGCTGTCGCTGCCAGTCGGTAATCGCTTGGTGCGCGGCATGGTCGAGGTAGTTGGTGTGCAGAAGCACGGTGACGCTGGTGCACTGCGGCACTGACGCCAGCACGCGAGTCAACCTGGGCAGCGCGAGAAATGTGCAGGCCCCCTCGATCACGACCCGCCATTCGTCACCCGCGGGGATGGCCTCCACCCTGGCCCGGATCACCCGCCACCCGGTCAGCGCGATGGCCAGCAGCAGACCGATCATCACGCCGTGCAGCAGGTTGAGGAAGACGACACCGATGACGGTCACCAGGTAGATGGCCAAATCGCCTGTCTTCAGGGCTGTTTCGACGTGGGCGGGCTGCAATAGCTGGATGCCGATGACGATGAGAAGACCGGCGAGCGCCGCGCTGGGTACCTGCTCGACCAGTTCCGCAAAAGGCAAGGCGAACAACAGGATCCAGAAGCCGTGCAGGATGGTGGAGGCACGCGTTTTCGCTCCGGCGTTGACATTGGCCGCGCTGCGGACGATGACGCCGGCGATGGGCAGGCCACCGATGGCTCCGGACACGATGTTGGAGGCGCCCTGACCGATCAGCTCACGGTTGAAGTCGGTGCGTGGGCCGTGGTGCATTCGGTCGATGGAGACCGCGGTCAGCAGACTCTGCACACTGGTGATGAGGGTGACGGTGATGATGCCGAGTACCACGGCGCCCCAGTTCCCATGCGGAAGGGCAGGCAGCTGCAGGGCATCCAGCACCGACCCGTCCAGCTCGATACGCGATACCCGGAACGGAAAGAGCAGCGAGATCACCGTCACCACCACAATGGCGACCAGCGGCCCGGGAATCGGCGCGACTTTAGCCGGGACCCAACGCCAGCCGACCATGATGGCGATCACGAGCAGGCCCAGCGCAAGTCCGGGCCGGTGCGCGCCGAGCACCTGAGCGGGCAGCTCAATGACGTTGTGCCACGACGAGCTTTTGGACTCCCCGCCCAGTAACACGTGCACTTGTTGGAGCGCGATCGTGATGCCGATGCCGGCCAGCATCGCGTGGACGACGACGGGTGAGATCGCCAGCGCAGCACGCGCAACTCGGCTGAGCCCCAACAGAAGCTGCATGACACCGGCGGTGACGGGGATGAAACAGGGTATTTTCCAACCGAATTGGCCGATGAGATCGGCGACGACAACGGTCAGGCCGGCCGCGGGACCGCTGACCTGCAGCGGCGAACCTCCTAAGATCCCACCGACGATGCCGCCGACGATCGCGGCGATCAGCCCGGCGAGGGCGGGCGCGTCCGAGGCGATGGCGATTCCCAGCGACAACGGAAGCGCGACCAGGAAAACCACCAGTGACGCGGACAGGTCGTACCGGATCACCCCGCGCATTCGGTCCATTCGTGATGCTGCTTGCCGCTCGACGGCATCACCGTCGGGCTGTGCTGCGCGCTGCATCGATCCCTCCCTCTTTGGGCTGCAAGTTGGGGGCGTTTCACCATCCGCCCTGATACGGCGGGCGGCCTTTCCATTCGAGCACAGGCGATTACGCCTCTCCAGCAACTCCGTTGTCCCCTGGCTCCCGCGTTCGAAGGTAGGTGGACGATCAGAGGCGGGTCAACCGGACAACCCGGGTGCATAGGGAATGCAAATTATATGAATAGCACATGGATTCGCGCTCGCAGATCCTGGTAGTTCCAAAGTGGTTGCTTTACAGCATCATTCAAGACGCCAAGACTCAGGCGGGCCCTCGTCCATCGCCGGCGACGTTCAACAGCAGGCGCGTCCCACCCAGCGGGCTGGCATGCAACGACGCGCGGCCACCATGCAATTCGGCCTGCTGCGCAACGAGTGCCAGCCCCAACCCGGACCCCGACCGCGATGCCGTCGAACCGCGCGAGAAGCGGGCGAAGACCGCGACGCGCTCCTCCTCGGGAACACCAGTTCCGTTGTCGTCGATGGCGATTTCCACGCCTTCGCTGGAACTGGTGACGTTCAGCTGAATCTTGGTGGCGCCACCGTGTCTGACGGCGTTGGCGATGGCGTTGTCGATCACCAGCCGTAGGCCGGTAGGTAGCCCCACCATCAACACCGTGGGTGAGGGCACCAGCGACACGGCCACGTCCGGGTAGATGCGCAGTGCGTCGTGCGCGGCGCGGTCCAACAGCTCGGTGATGTCGAACGGGACAAAATCGTCGACGGTGGTCAGTTCGCCCTGCGCCAGCCTCTCCAGCGCCGTCAACGTCCCTTCGATCCGGCTCTGGGTACGGATGACGTCGCCGATCACCTCTTGGCGCTGCTCGGGGCCGAGCTCGAGGGTGGACAGCACCTCCAGGTTGGTCCGCATGGCGGTCAACGGGGTGCGCAGCTCGTGGGAGGCGACGGCGGCGAAGTCGCGCGCCGACTCCAGCGCCGCCCTGGTGCGCTGTTGCTCCTTGCCGATGCGGGCCAGCATGCCTTCGACCGCCTCGGCGATCTCGACGGCCTCACGCACCCCGCGGACCTGCACCTCATCCGGACTGGACTGGGCGTTGATGGCGCGGGCTTGCTGGGCCAGCAGCAGGAACGGATTGACCATGATCAGGGAGATCACCCAGCCGACCAAGAACGTGCCGGTGATGACGCCACCGCAGATCAGCAAGACCCGCAGGTGCAGTTCATTGATCCGGTGCTGAGCCTCGGCCAACGGCGCGGCCAGGGCGATCGAGGCCGGGCCCGCGGAGAAGGTACGGACGCGGTACTGCACGCCGTTGATGGTGGTGTTCGCATAGCCGTTCGCGAGCTGGGGCAGCACGATGTTGCTAGGAACCGACACGGTGATGCCGCCGATGCGCGCGGTGCGCACCAGGTTGCCGTCGGGGGCAGGCCGGTCCGAGTTGCTCTGCTGCGGGCTGTTGAGCAACGTGCTGATGTCGCCCAGGCTGCTCACCGAGTCCAGGCGACGGTCGAGCTGGCTGTACTGGTCATTGGTGACGCCGACCCACACCCATACGCCCAACGTGACGACGACGGCAATCACGCCGAGTTGGGCGACGATGACGATAGTGCGCAACGACAACACCCGCATCGGCAGCCGAATCGCTTCCAACACGCGACTGTCGGCAACCATCATGGGCCAATTATCGTGCTCAACGCACAACCTCGCGGTGACCGGCGTCCAATCGGCGGGTCCAGCCCCGCGTGTCCAGGTGTTCCAGCAACGGAATCACCACCCGGCGAGTGGTGTCGAGTGCTTGGCGCGCTTGGCTTGTGGTGAACGGCTGGTCCAGCTGAGCCAACGCACGCATCGCCATCGCGGGGGCAGTGGGCAGCAGCACCACGCCGTCGCGCAGCCGCAACACCCGCCCGGCGCGTTCGGCCGCGGCCAGTTCCCGAGCGCCCAGCCGCAGTGCCGAGAGGTCGTCGGCTTCCGGCGCGCGGAACGGCTCGGCGCGCAGCCGAACCTCGAGTTCGCTCACCGCGGCCTCGGCCCCGCCGAGGTCATCGCGTGAGCCGCCCACCCGGATGTGGCCACCACCCTGCTCGAGTCCCGTGTCACGAACGACCGCGTCCAGCAGCGACTCGTCCGGCAGCTCCAGCAGGTCGCGCGCGGCGCCTTGCGATAGGCCGTCGGCCAAGGGATCTCGCGCATGCAGCTCGGCCACCGCGGTCTGCAGCCGTTGCCGCCACGCGTCGTAAGTCGCGGCGTGCACCCACCAGCCGTTGAGCACCCGCACGCCCGCGGGTGGGTCAGCGCCACCGTCGGGCAGCAGACCCAGCCGACGCAGGTAGCTCTCCTGCACGGCGCCCCGGCGGGCCACCTCGGTCGCGAGGTCGGCGGTGGTGTCCATGGCGCCCAGCGCCGCCGCCCGGCGCGCGCTGTCGCCGCGGCGTCGCAGCGCCGGTGGGTCGGCGTCGAGTACCTGGGCACCGCCGAGGGCCCGGCTGCCGCCGGGGTCGCGCAGCACCAGCCGGTCGCCGAGGACCAGCGGCAGCCGCCGGTCGAGGGTGAGCCGGCCGTGCTCGTCGTCGAACGGCCGCAGCCGCGCGGGCACCGCGGCGGTGCCGACGTGCGCGACGAGCCGCGCCGGGGTCTCGGTGAACGGGTCGCCGGTGGTTCGGCGCACGTCGAGAGTGCGGGTGGTGGGCCACGCGCCGGGGGTGACCAGCGCATCGCCGCGGTGGATGGCGTCGCGGGAGACACCGCGCAGGTTGAGGGCCACCCGGGCCACCGGCCCCAGCGCCGGGTACGGCTCGCCGCGGCTCTGCAGGCCGCGGATCGTTATCGATCGGGTCTTGGCGCCGAGTAGCTCGAGCCGGTCGCCGCGGGCCAGCGTGCCGGCCGTGAGCGTCCCGGTCACCACCGTGCCCGCGCCGTCGATGGAGAAGGAACGATCGACCCACAGCCGCAGCCGGGAGGTGGTGTCGGGTGCGGGCACTTCGGCCAGGACGCGGTCGAGCACCTCGCGTAACTCGGTCAGCCCGGTGCCGTCGACCGCCGACACGATCACACCGGGCGCATCGCGCAGCCCGGTGTCGGCCAGCTCGGCGCGCGCCTGCGCGAGGGCCTCAGGGGCGCGGTCGGGTGCCCGGTCGGCGCGGGTGATCGCGATGAGGCCGTGCCGGACGCCGAGGGCGGCGATCGCGTCGCGGTGATCGCTCGACTGTGCCTGCCAGCCCTCGTCGGCGGCGACGACGAAGCAGATCACCGGTGCCGGCCCGAGGCCGGCCAGCGTGTTGCCCAGGAAGCGCTGGTGACCGGGGACATCGACAAAGGCGACCTCGCGGCCCGACGGCAGCGTGGTCCAGGCGAAGCCCAGATCGATGGTCAGCCCGCGGCGACGCTCCTCGGCCCAGCGGTCGGGTTCCATCCCGGTCAGGGCTCGGATGAGGGTGCTCTTGCCGTGGTCGACGTGGCCGGCGGTGGCCAGAACATACGTGCTCAGCGGTCCGCCTCGGACACACCTGCCAGCGCTGTCCGCACGGCGGCGAGCAGCCGATCGTCGTCGGATTCGGGGATGCAGCGCAGGTCGACTAGGCAGGCACCGTCGTGCACCCGCGGCAGCACCGCGGGGTCGCCGGCGCGCAGGCGTTCGGCGGCGCCTTCGGGAAGGCGGACCGCCCACCCCGGCAACGGCACGCCGGGTGCTCCCCCGCCCCCGACCCGGCCGTCGTGTGCGACGACGGATGCGCCGACGGCTCCGGCGAGACGCTCGGCCCGGGCGCGCAGCGAGTCGGCGTCGGCGTGCAGAGCCTGCGTCACGGGCGATGCCCCGACGCGGACGGTCGCCTCGAGCGCGGCGAGGGTCAGTTTGTCCGCACGGACCGCGCGCGCCAACGGGTGCCGGGCCAGCTGGCCGACGACCCCGGCACGACCGAGCACGATGCCGGCCTGCGGCCCACCGAGCAGCTTGTCGCCGCTCGCGGTGACGATGTCGGCGCCGTCGGCCAGCGTGCTGGCGGCGTCGGGCTCGTCGGGCAGCAGCCGGTCGGGCGCGAGCAGTCCGCTGCCCAGGTCGACGACCAGGGGTATGGCCTGCTGCTCGGTCAATGCCCGCAGCTCGGGCACCGTGGCCGAGGCGGTGAACCCTTCGACGCGGAAGTTGCTCTGATGCACCTTCAGCACGCATCCGGTCTGCGGCCCGATCGCGTCGGCGTAGTCCTTGAGATGGGTGCGGTTGGTGGTGCCCACTTCACGCAGCCGCGCCCCGGTGGAGGCGATCAGGTCGGGCAGCCGGAACCCGGCGCCGATCTCGATGAGTTCGCCGCGGCTGACGACCACCTCACGGCCGGATGCGAGCGCGGTGGTGGCGAGCACGAGCGCGGCGGCGCCGTTGTTGACCACAAGTGCGTCCTCGGCGGCCGGACAGGCGGTGAGCAGCGCTTCGCGGGTCGCGGCCCCCCGCTTCGACCGGGTGCCAGTGGCCAGATCGAGCTCGACATCGACGTAGCCGCTGGCGGCGACCAGGGCTTCGACCGAGCTCTTTGCCAATGGCGCCCGGCCCAGGTTGGTGTGCACGACGACGCCCGTGGCGTTGAGCACGGGCCGCAACGTCGTGGTTGGGTACGCGGCCAACGACCGCAGCACGGCGTCGTGCACCTGCTCGGGTATTAGGTCACCGCGCCGCGCAGCGTCCTGGATGTCGCGGATCACCGCCCGGACGAGGCTCTCGCCCAACCGAGTTCGCGCCTGCTGCACGGCGGGAAGCGCCAGCAGCTGATCGGTGCGCGGAATCAGTCGGCGCGGGTCGATCTGTGTCACTTGCCTCCTCGACCTCCTCGGTCCACGCTGGCGGAGGCGGACGGGAATCGAACCCGCCAGACCGAGATGCTCGATCTCACCGGTTTTGAAGACCGGGGGGACCACCAGGAACCCAAACGCCTCCACGGACAACGTAGCCTGACCGGCGCCGCGTCACATCAGCCACAGTGGCCCCGGCGTCGGCGGATGCGCCGAGGGATGGTCGCCGTGCCCGCCTCCGAGCGACAAACGCGGACGCGCTGCGGGTGCCGGCGGCTATAGGCGACTTTGTCGCTGTGATGCGGGCACAACGTGTGCCTGCCGGGGCAGAGCCGCGTGAGGCTAATGTGACTACCTCGTAGGCTCGGCGTATGACCCCGACGCGGCTCACCGGTTACGCCCACGGCGGCGGCTGCGCCTGCAAGATCCCGCCCGGCGAACTTGAAGAGGCGGTCCGCGGACTCGCCGGGCAGTCGAACGAGAACGTGCTCGTCGGCCTCGACGACGGCGACGATGCGGCCGCGGTGCTGGTCGGTGACATCGCGGTGCTGTCCACCGCGGACTTTTTCACCCCGGTCGTCGACGACGCCTACGACTGGGGCCGTATCGCCGCGGCCAACGCGCTGTCCGACATATACGCGATGGGCGGGCGGCCGATCGTCGCGATCAACCTCGTGGGCTGGCCGCGCGACGTGCTGCCGCTGGAGCTGATGACCGAGGTGCTGCGCGGCGGCTTGGCGGTAGCGTCAGAGGCGGGCTGCCCGGTGATCGGCGGCCACTCCATCGACGACCCGGAACCGAAGTACGGCATGGCCGTGACCGGTGTTGCTGATCCAAATCGGTTGCTGCGCAACGACTCCGCAGCACCGAACCTGCCGCTGACGCTGACCAAGCCGCTGGGCACCGGACTGCTCAACAATCGGCACAAGCAGACCGGCGAGGTGTTCGCCGAAGCGATCGCGACGATGACCCAACTCAACCGCGACGCGGCCCTGGCCGCGACGACGGCAGGGCTCAAAGCGGCGACCGACGTGACCGGGTTCGGTCTGCTGGGCCACCTGTACAAGATGTGCCGGGCCTCAAAAGTCGGCGCCGTCGTCGACCGCGCCGCGGTGCCGGTTCTCGACAGCGCGCGCGCGGCGTTGCGCGACGGGTTCGTCTCCGGCGGGACGCGCCGCAACCTGGACTGGGTGCGCCCGCATCTGCGTCCCGGCCCCGGTGTCACCGAGGACGAGCTGCTGCTGCTTGCCGATGCGCAAACCTCCGGCGGCTTGCTCGTGGTCGGCGAACTACCCGGCTATCCGGTTGTCGGGCATACGGTTTCGGGCTCGGGCATCGATATCCGCTAGCGCGGCTTCAACCAGCGGTGGTGATCGAGTCGTCGGTGATGCCTGCCGCCCGGCGCGCCGCCAGCCGACGCTTCTGCGGCTCGATCGTGTAGCGCGGGTGCCGCGCCGATTCCTTGCCCGCCTCGAAGAAACCGAACCTCAAGAGAGCCGACGCGGCCAGCAGCGCCAGGCCGGACAGGGCGGCGACGCCGCGGTGTCGCCCGCCCAGCAATGCGCCCAAACCCCCTGCGGCGGCCAGCCGTTCGCTCCATTCCAGCATCCGACCAGGCGCGCCCTCGTGCAGCGGTTCTCTGGTGACCGGGTCCATCCGGTGTTCGGTGACCCTGGCGGAGATCAGGTCACAGATCGCACCGATGACGGCCAGGTTGCGGGCCGGCCCGGACTCGGACACAGGCGTGGTGATCATCGCCAACCCCGACGCGGCCAGGCTCGCCGAGCTGACGAACACGAACGGCAGGTCTCGGTACGCGGCGTTCCACGTCGGCGTCGCCGTGTCGGTGAGCAGCACCGCGGTGTAGACGGCCAGCGGTGCTGCGAACACCGCGGCCTCCAGACCGGCCGGCCCTTCCAGTGCGCGCAGCACAGGCCGCAAGGGGCCCAACGGGATTCGCTCCCCGGTCATCCGGTCGATCTCGAAGACCGCGGCAACCCCGATGCCGGCGCTGAAGAAGCTGAGAATCCACGAACCAACACTCATCGGCGACGTCAGCTTCACGGTCCGCAGCATGTTGACGAACCGCTCGGGCCGGCCCAGATCCTTCACCAGCGCGACCGCACCCAGCCCGACGGCCACCAGGGCGGACAGTCTTGTGTTGCGGCGCAACGTTTTTCGTCCGGTTAGCTGGGCACCGGCCGCAAGCAGGCCGGACCCACCAGCGACGCCGCCGAGGAACAGGTACGCCGCCACTTCGTGTCCCCACGGCGGGGCCTTGACCACCGGACGCCCGTAGTACGAGGTGAATTCGGCGTCGGGGACCATCGGCATCTCGCGCGAGCCATCGGAACCACTGCCGCCGCCGCGACGTTTGGAGCGCTTGCCTTTCCGGCGTTTGCCGCCCGCGGGCTCCGGCGGACGGAAGCTGTCGAATTCCGAGGTACTCATCGGCTGCTCCAGAACGCCACCACGGCGGCGCCGATCATGCCGGCCGCGGCCATGCCGGCCCGCTTGAACATCTGCGGCAGGTCAGCGGTGCAGACCCGCGGATCGGGCGGCAGGCCGTAGACCTCCGGTTCGTCGAGCAAGAGGAAGACCGAGCCGATGCCGCCGACGCCGTCGTGTTCGTTGGCGCCGTAGAGGCGCGCCTCGGTGCGGCCCTGGGCGTGCAGCTGAGCGACCCGCTCCCGCGCCTGCTCCACCAGCTCGTCGTGATTACCGAACTTGATCGACGTGGTCGGACAGGTTTGGGCGCAGGCCGGAATCTGATCCTCGACCAAGCGGTCGTAGCAGAGCGTGCATTTCTGGGCGACACCGGTGACGTATTCATGAGCGAGCTGGTCGGACTTGCGCTCCGAGGTGGCATACGTGCCGTCGCTGCGGCGCTCGACCACGCCGAACGGGCATCCGGCCACGCAGGTGCCGCAGCCGTTGCACACGTCGTGCTGCACCACCACCGTGCCGAACTCGGTTCGGAACAGCGCCCCCGTCGGGCAGACGTCGAGACAGCCGGCGTGCGTGCAGTGCTTGCACACGTCCGACGACATCAGCCAGCGAAATTCCGGGGTGTCCGGTGGCGTGAACGGCTCGGGGTCGATGGGTTCAGGGGCGCCGGGCAACGCGGGCATGCCCAAATCGATGAGCGCCTGGCCGGATTCGCGGGCCTCGTCGATGCGGTCGCGGTTCTGCTCGATGAACGCCACATGCCGCCAGGTGCTGGCCCCTAGCGAACCCGTGTTGTCGTAGGAGGAGCCCAGCAGTTCGAGGTCGCCGTCGCGCGGGTTGCGGTTCCACTCCTTGCACGCCACTTCGCAGGCCTTGCAGCCGATGCAGATCGAGGTGTCGGTGAAGAAGCCCTTGCGCGGCTTCTCCTCCGTCCAACCGGCGTCGGCTGCCGGGTCAGTCGGTCCGGTCAGCTGACCCTTGAACTTCACGGGCCTCCCCTCGTCTCCTGCGCGTTGTCGACGATCTCCCACACGGCGTCGCTCACCCGTACATTGTCCGTCTCGACCGTGACGCCTGCGCGCGACTGATACTCAGCGATCAGCCGCAACACATCCTCGCCCTGCGGCCGTCGGCCCGGCTGAATATCGCAGGACCCGGCCTTCGACTCCTGAATCTGCACGTTCGGGTCCAGCGTCACGCCCAGCAGATCGTTGGCCGCATCGCCGCTCACCACCGCGTCGCTGCCGACACCCCAGTGATACGGCAGCCCGATCTGGTGCACCGTGTGCCCGTTGATGACCAACGGAGTCATCCGCTCGGTGACCAACACCCGCGCCTCGATCGCGGCGCGCGGGGAAATGAGCGTGGCCCACCCGTACGGCTCGAGGCCGCGTTCGGCGGCCAGCTCCGGGGAGACCTCGCAGAACATCTCCGGCTGCAGCTCGGACAAATACGGCAGCCATCGGCTCATGCCGCCGGCGGTGTGGTGCTCGGTGAGCCGGTAGGTGGTGAACACGTAGGGATAGACGTCGGCGCCGGGGTCCCCGGCGCTCGGCGCACTCAGATTTTCCTTGCGGGGGAAGATGATTCGCGACGGGTTCCGCTGCTGGGGGTACAGGGCGTTGGCGACCGGCGACTCCTGCGGTTCGTAGTGCGTGGGCAACGGTCCGTCGACCAAGCCCTTGGGCGCGAAGAGCCAGCCCTTGCCGTCGGCCTGCATGATGAACGGGTCGTCGCCGGCCAGCGCGGCCGGCCCGCCGAGCGCGGGGTCGGGGCGGCTGTCCGGTGCCCGGTCGGCGACGAAGTCGGGCACGTCATACCCGACCCAACGCTGTTTCTCGGCGTCCCACCAGATGTAGCGCTTGCGCTCACTCCACGGCTGGCCGTCCGGGTCGGCCGACGCGCGGTTGTACAGAATCCGCCGGTCGGCCGGCCACGCCCAGCCCCACTCCGACTGGCTCGGACCGCTTCCGCCGTGTGGCACGCGGCGGGCAGCCTGGTTGACGCCGTTGGCGTAGACCCCGGCGTAGATCCAGCAGCCCGCGGCGGTGGACCCGTCGGCGCGCAGCTCGGTGAACGACGACACCGGCTTGCCCGCCTCGGGTCCGGTGAGGTGGTGCCCGTTGTACTCGGCCAGTACGGCCTCGCCGTCGATCTCACCGTGCTCGTCAGTCGGGTAGTCCCACGTCAGGTCCAGCAGCGGCCGGTCGCGCTCGTCCGTCGAGCCGGCCAGCCGCGCCTTGATCCGCTTGCCGAGCTCGAAGAAGAACTGCACCTCGCTTTGGCACTGGCCGGGCGGCTCGAGCGCCTTGTGCCGCCACTGGATCAGCCGCTGCGTCTGGGTGAAGGTTCCCGCCTTCTCCACGTGCGAGGCCGCCGGGAAGAAGAACACCTCCGTCTCGATGTCCTCGGTCTTGAGTTCACCGGACGCGATCTCCGGACCGTCCTTCCACCAGGTGGCCGATTCGATCATGTTCAGGTCGCGCACCACGAGCCATTTCAGGTGGGCCATGCCGAGCCGCTGCATGCGGCCGTGGGCCGAGCCGACCGCGGGATTCTGGCCCAGCAGGAAGTAGCCCTCGACCTCGTCGTCCAGCATTCCCATCACGGTCTGGTAGGTCCCGTGTGGACCGGACAGCCGCGGCAGGTAGTCGAAGGCCCAGTCGTTGTCTTCGCGGGCCGCGTCGCCCCACCACGCCTTGAGCAGGCTCACCGTATAGGTGTCGGCGTTGGCCCAGAAGCCTTTCTGCTTCTTGGATCCCACCGCCTCGAGGTAGTCGGCGAGGGTGTCGTGGGTGCCCGCCTTGGGCATCGGCAGGTATCCCGGCAGCAGATTGAACAACGTCGGAATGTCGGTGGAGCCCTGGATGCTGGCGTGGCCGCGCAAAGCCATGATGCCGCTGCCCGGGCGACCCACATTACCCATCAGCAACTGCAAAATTGTTGCGGTGCGGATGAATTGGGCGCCCAGGGTGTGCTGTGTCCACCCGACGGCGTAGGCGAAACACGTGGTGCGCTCGCGCCCGGAGTTCTCGACGATGGAGCGGGCCAGGTAGTCGAAATCCGCGAGGCTGATGCCGCAGATGTCGCGCACCATCTCCGGGGTGTAGCGGGCGTAATGGCGCTTAAGTATCTGAAATACGGTCTGGGGGTGCTGCAGTGTCTCGTCGCGCAGCACCCGAGCGTGGGCGAGCGGCGGTCCCCCGCTGCCATACTCCTGGCCGGCTGCGCTTGCCGAGGCGTCGGCGCCGTGCTCAGGATCGGATTCCTCGTGTTCGGCGTACGCCCACGACGACGGGTCGTACTGGCCGGTCTCGGGGTCGTAGCCGGAGAACAAACCGCCGAGTTCCTCGGTATCCCTGAAGTTTTCGTTGATCAGCGTGGCCGCGTTGGTGTAGGCGACGACGTATTCGGAGAACCACAGGTCATGGGTGAGGACGTGGTTGATCAGCGCGCCGAGCAGCACCACATCCGACCCGGCGCGGATCGGGATGTGCTTATCCGATACCGCCGAGGTGCGGGTGAAGCGCGGGTCGACATGAATCAGCCGCGCGCCTCGGGCTTTAGCCTCCTCGACCCACTGGAACCCGACCGGATGGCATTCGGCCATGTTGGAGCCCTGGATGATGATGCAATCGGCGTTGGCCATGTCTTGCAGTGATTGGGTGGCGCCGCCGCGCCCGAAGGAGGTCCCCAGACCGGGAACCGTGGAGCTGTGTCAAATACGGGCTTGGTTCTCGATCTGAATCGCGCCTGCGGCGGTGAAGAGCTTCTTGATCAGATAGTTCTCTTCGTTGTCCAGGGTCGCACCGCCCAGGGCCGCGATGCCCATGGTGCGGCGCAGCAGCTGTCCCTTCTTGTCGATGTCCTGCCAGCTGTTGCGGCGGGATTCCAGGAAGCGGTCGGCCACCATGTCGGTCGCGGTGTCCAGGTCGAGGCGCTGCCATTCGGTCGCGCGCGGGGCCCGGTAGAGCACTTCGAGCTGCCGGCCCGGCGAGTTGACCAGCTGCTCACTGGCAGAACCCTTGGGGCACAGGCGGCCCCGCGAGATCGGCGAGTCGGGGTCGCCCTCGATCTGGACGACCTTCTCGTCCTTGACGTAGACCCGCTGTCCGCAGCCGACCGCGCAATACGGGCACACGCTTTGCACGACACGGTCGGCAGTCGTCGTGCGGGCGGTGACCGCACGGGTCTGCCTGGAGGTCACAGCGGTGCCGCGACCGAGTACGTCCCCCGACCGCAACTGACGGATCACGGGCCATTCGAGGAAAAGCTTGGGCAGCGAGTTTTTTCCGGCCATGCTCGAAAGACTAATGCGGGTGACCCCGCTGCGCGACGGACGTCATGTCGCGGATGCCGCGTAGATCTCCGCGATGTTCGCGCTGAGCTTCTCGTCGAATTCCGAGTCGCTCTGCGCAGCGGTCAGCCCTTCGGTCAACGCCCGCGAAAAACTGGCGATGAGGCCGTGGTTGCGGGCCAGGATGGTGCAGCTCTCGGCGAGGCTGTAGCCGCCGGACAGGGCGACCACCCGCAGCACCCGGGGGTGGTCGATGAGCGGCGTGTAGAGGTCGTCGTCGTCCGGCAGGGTCAGCTTGAGCATCACCTGCCGTTCGGCGGGCAGCTCGTCGAGCTTCGTGTTCAGCGCCGACACCAGCAGCGCGTCGGCCTTGGGCTTGTCCGGGCTTTTGATGCTGACCTCTGGCTCGATGATCGGCATCAGCCCGGCCGCGGCGATGGTGTCCGCGTATTCGAATTGCTGGTCGACGATGGCCTTGATCCCGTCATGGTTGGGCTCGGCGATGAATGAGCGCATCTTCGTCCCGAAAATGCCCTTGGCCACGGCCCGCTCCAGCAGCGAGTCGAGCTTCGTCATGGGCTTCATGAGCTGCACGCCGTTCTCGGCGTCGGCCAGCCCCTGGTCGACCTTCACGAACGGCACGATGTGCTTGCGCTTCCACAGAAACGCCGCGGACTCCTCGCCGTCGATGGTGCGGTCCATGGTCTGCTCGAACAGGATGGTCGCGATGATCTTGTCGCCGGTGAAGCTCGGCGCGGAGATCAGCCGCGCGCGCATCTGGTGCATGAGGTCGAACATCTGCTCGTCGCCTTCGTAGGCATCCTCTTCAATCCCATACAGCTTCAAGGCTTTCGGCGTGCTGCCGCCGCTTTGGTCCAGCGCGGCGATGAAGCCACGCCCCGACGCCATGACGTTGCGCTGCTCGTCGTTCACTGCACTCCCTCTCCCTCGTCCAGTTACCCTGCGCCCGGGTCCTAGCATGGCGCACAGGCAGCCGTTCCGGCTACTACCGGCGGTTTTCCTATGCTCGACGATCGATGTCGTCATATCCGCCACACCAGTCGCTGCGACGGGACGCGGGACCATTTGCCCGCCTCTGAGCGACAGTCGCTGGCGGATGCCCGGCTCGCACGCGCGGCCTCGATTTGTCGCTCGGAGGCGGGCACAACGTGCCCCTTCCCCCTAAAGAGGCCGATGTGGCGATTGTGAAACCGCACGGGCACCGGCGTGATTTGCCACGGCCTGTGGTGAGTGATTACTCTCTCACTATGCCCGCCTCGGGACGTGACCGACTGCTGGCCGAAGCGCTGAAGCTCTTCGCCGCCAAGGGCTACGCGGCGACCTCGGTGGCCGACATTCAGCGCGCATCCGGCCTGGCGCCGGGTTCGGGCGCGCTCTACAAGCACTTCGCGTCCAAGCGCGAGCTGCTGGAGGCGGCGGTCGCGTACCGGATCGACAGCATCGTGGCCGCGCGTGAAGAGTTCGACGCCGGGGACCCCGGCAGCGTCGAGCAGGCGGTTCGGACGGCGGGTCAGCTGATCTGGAGCAACCTGACCGAGGGCGAAGAGGTGCTCAAGGTCATGCTGCGCGAACCCGACGAGCTCGGCGATCTGGACGAGAAGACCTGGCAGGTCATCACCGACAACGCCTACCAGCGGTTCGCCGATGAGCTGGTCGCGTCCAACCGCTCGGGCCGCACCAGCATTCCGGATCCGGAGGCGGCCGCGGCCGCGGCGATCGGATCACTCTCCTACGCCGCGACACTGCAGGCGTTGACGGGTCGCACGCCCGGCAACGTCGACGGCGAACGTTACTTCGAGGCGTGGGTCAACCAAACGCTCAGCGTCCTCGCGCAGTACACCAACGACAGAAACGATTGACCGACAACGCCTTTCAAGGGGGTAATCATGACGTTCTCACTAGAGCTCAGCGACGATGTGATCGAAGTGCGCGATTGGGTGCACCAATTCGCGTCCGAGGTCATCCGTCCGGCCGCAGCCGAATGGGATGAGCGAGAGGAAACTCCGTGGCCGGTGATCCAGGAGGCCGCGAAGGTCGGGCTGTACTCCCCCGACTTCTTCGCCCAGCAGGCCGCCGAGCCGACGGGGCTCGGCTTCCTCACTGCATTCGAGGAGATGTTCTGGGGCGACGCCGGCATCGCGCTGTCCATCTTGGGCACCGGGCTGGCGGCGGCAGCGTTGGCGGGCAACGGAACTCCCGAACAGCTGGGCCGTTGGCTTCCCGAGATGTTCGGTTCGCCCGGTGACCCCAAGCTGGGTGCGTTCTGCTCGTCGGAGCCCGACGCGGGGTCTGACGTCGGCGCCATCCGCACTCGCGCGCGCTACGACGAAGCGACCGGCGAATGGGTGCTCAACGGCACCAAGACCTGGGCCACCAACGGCGGGATCGCCAACGTGCACATCGTGGTGGCCTCGGTCTACCCCGAACTCGGCACCCGCGGGCAGGCCAGCTTCGTCATCCCGCCGGACACCAAAGGTGTTTCGCAGGGCCAGAAATTCAAGAAGCACGGGATCCGCGCGTCGCACACCGCCGAGGTGGTGCTCGACAACGTCCGGCTGCCCGAAGACTGCATCCTCGGCGGCCGGGAAAAGTTCGAGGCAAAGATCGCCCGGGTCAAGTCCGGTGCCTCCGCGGGCGGCCAGGCCGCGATGAAGACCTTCGAACGCACCCGGCCCACCGTCGGCGCGATGGCCGTCGGCGTAGCCCGGGCCGCCTACGAGTATGCCCTCGAATACGCCTGCCAGCGTGAGCAATTCGGCCGCAAGATCGGTGAATTTCAGGCGGTGGCGTTCAAGCTGGCGGACATGAAGAGCCGCATCGACGCGGCCCGGCTGCTGGTGTGGCGGGCCGGCTGGATGGCGCGCAACGACAAGAGCTTCGACTCGGCGGAGGGCTCGATGGCCAAGCTGGTGGCGAGCGAGACCGCCGTATATGTCACCGACGAGGCGATCCAGATCCTGGGCGGCAATGGGTACACCCGCGACTATCCGGTGGAGCGCATGCACCGGGACGCCAAGATTTTCACCATCTTCGAGGGGACCAGCGAGATCCAGCGCCTGGTGATTTCGCGGGCGGTGACTGGGCTGCCGATCCGCTAGCCGGCGTCGTCAGTCGCGGTCGTGGTGACACACCACTTCTAGCTTGAAACCGAAGGGGTCGTACCAAAACGTGGCGTAGTAGTGGCCGGGGTATTGCGGAAAATGTTGAGGCGGGTGAATCACATCGCTCCCGACTTGTATGACGTGGTCGTGCACGGCATGCACCGATGACCGGCGGCGCACGATGAAAGCCAAGTGCTGCAGTCCGATTCGTTCTGGCGAGTAGTCGCCTGTCTCGGACGCCGGGTAGAAGAACAGATAGGTGCCCGGCTTATTGTCGGCGGGCTTGTAGGAGAATTCCTGCGCGGTGTGAAAGTACGGCTCGAACCCGACGAGGGGCATGAACGCATCGTAGTAGCGCTTGGCCCTCAAGAGGTCAGGCACGTTGACGCCTAGGTGTCCCAGCATCGCATCAGTATCCGCCAAGCGATGGGTTTAGCGGCGCGCCCACTCGTCGGCGAGCAGCTGATAGGAACGCACCCGGTCTTCGTGATCGTGGGTGATCGTCGTGATGATCAGCTCGTCGGCCTCGGTGGCGTCGCGCAACCGCTCCAGCTGATCGGCGACTTGCCCTGCGGATCCGACGAATTGCGTCTCGACACGGTCGGCGACCAGCTCGCGGTCGGCATCGCTCCACGTGTGCGTCCTTGCTTCGGCCGGGGTGGGAAACGGGATCGCACCCGCACCGGTGCGGATGCTGCGCACCCAGAGTCCGTACCCCGCCGCCAGCTGGCGGGCGGTGGCCTCGTCGTCGGCGACCACGACGTCCGCGGAGACCGCGACATAGGGTCGGTCCAGCTCGGCCGAGGGCCGAAACGCCTCCCGGTAGCCATCGGCCGCCTCGAGGACGGTGGCCGGGGCGACGTGATAGTTCGTGGCGAACCGCAGGCCCCTGTTGCCGGCGGCGACGGCGCTCTCCCCGCCGCTGCTGCCCAGGATCCAGATCTGCAGATCGGCGCCGCCGCCGGGCACGACGTGCGCCTCTTCGCCGTCGTCGGAACGGTAGGTGTCGGCGATCAGCGCCAGGATGTCGTCGACCTGCTCGGTGTAGTCCTGCGATTGCGCCCCCGGCAGCTGCAGCAACGCCTTGTGCAACGCGAAGCGCGGCGACTTCAAAAGTGGTGTCGGGTCGAATCTTTGGGGAATCACCAGCCCGTTGGGTGCGCGGCCGTCGACCACCGGCTGCCTGGCGGCCGACGCCACCCGCACCGGCTCACGCGGCTTGCCGCCCGAGCGCCCCAGGCCGAGGTCGAACCGGCCCGGGTGCAGCGCATCGAGCAGACCGAATTCCTCCACCGTGGCCAGCGCCGTGCGGTGCCCCATCTGTACGGCACCCGAGCCGAGCCGAATCGTCGAGGTTTCCGCCGCGGTCAGCGCGAGCACCACCGCGGGAGACGTCCCGGCCACCCCGGGGTTCAGGTGGTGCTCGGCGAACCAGTAGCGCGCGTAGCCGAGGGCCTCGGTGCGCTTGGCCAGGTCGATGCTGTTCCGCAGGGCCTGGGTCGCGGTCGAGCCCGACGAGATCGGGACGAGGTCGAGCACGTTCAGCGGAGTGGTCATGGCACTTACGACGCCACCTCGGTCGAGGCGCCGGATCGCCGCGGCGCCGGCAGCGCTGCCAGACCCAGGTGCTCGCGCAGGGTGGTGCCGGCGTAGTCGGCACGGAACACACCGCGCTCCTGCAGCAACGGCACCACCTGGTCGACGAACGGATCCAGCCCGCCGGGGGTGATGTGCGGAACCAGAATGAAGCCGTCGCTGGCATCGGCCTGGACGAAGTCGTTGATGGTCGCGGCGACGGTCTCGGCCGATCCGACGAACGATTGGCGTCCGGTGACCTCGACGATCAGCTCGCGGGTGGTCAGATTTTCGGCCTCGGCCTTGGCTCGCCAGTCGTTGGCGATGGCGAGGGGGTCGCGGAACATGCGGACGCTCGCGCGGCCGCGCGAGATGGTGTTCTCCCCCACGACGGGGTCCACGCTTGGGAGCGGGCCGTCGGGGTCGTGGTCGGACAGGTCGCGGTTCCACAGCTGCTCGAGGAACTTGATCGCCGTCTGCGGCGACACCTGCGCGAGCCGCACCTGATGCGCGATCTCGTCGGCCTCGGCGTCGGTATCGCCGATCACGAATGTCGCGGCCGGCAGGATGAGCAGCTCCTCGCGGCGGCGGCCGTAGCGGGCGAGGCGGCCCTTGACGTCTTCGTAGAACGACTGCCCGGCCCCCAGGGTGCTGTGCCTCGAGAAGATCGCATCCGCCGCGGCGGCGGCGAAGTCCCGGCCCTCGTCGGAGTCACCGGCCTGGAAGATCACCGGCCGTCCCTGCGGGCTTCGCGGGACGTTGAACCGGCCATGGATGTCGAAATGTGCATCCCGGTGCGCGAATTCGCCGGCATGCGGATCGGACAGGAAGACACCGGTCGCTTTGTCCGCCACGATCTCGTCCCCGCGCCAGGAGTCGAACAGTTCGCGGGTGGCCTGCAGGAAGGTCTTGGCCCGCTCGTAGCGCTGGTCCTCGGCCAGGAAGCCACTGCGGCGAAAGTTCTCTCCGGTGAACGCATCCCACGAGGTCACGACATTCCAGGCGGCCCGGCCGGCGGACAGATGATCGAGCGAGGCGAACTGGCGCGCCACCTCGTAGGGCTCGTTGAAGGTGGAATTGATGGTGCCGGTCAACCCGATGCGGTCGGTGACCGCGGCGAGCGCGGCCAGCACGGTGAAGGTGTCGGGGCGGCCGACGACATCCAGGTCGTAGATCTGACCGCCCTGTTCGCGAAGGCGCAATCCCTCGGCGAGGAACAGAAAGTCGAACTTGCCACGCTCGGCGGTCTGGGCGAATTGCGCGAACGAGCTGAACTCGATGTGGCTGCCGGCGGCCGGATCGCTCCACACCGTGGTGTTGTTGACGCCCGGGAAATGCGCCGCCAGATGAATTTGCTTGATGGGCTTACTCATTGGGTGTCCTCGGTAGGTCAGGCGGTCGCGTAGCGGTTGGCGGGATGACCGAGCCCGAGCGAGCCGCGCAGGGTTTTGGCGTCGTAGCCGGTGCGGAACACCCCGCGCCGGCGCAGGTCGGGTACCAGCGACTCGGTGATGGTGACCAGGTCGTGCGGCAGCTTGGCCGGGCGTAGCCGGAACCCGGAGAGGCCCCCGGCGTGCCAGTCCTGCAGCAGGTCGGCCAGCTGCGCCGGAGTTCCCACGAAAACCTCTGCATCGCTGCGGTATTCGGTCCCGAGCAGGTCGTCGAGCCGACGCTTGCGGGCCTGGGCGTCCTGCGGGGTGCGATCGAGGAACACCACCAGGTCGGCGAAGAGGTGCAACGTGTCGGGGCTGCGGCCCACCGCCCGGCTCAGCGCGCCGATCTCGGCGACCGCGTCGGCGGCCTGGGCGGCGCCATGCGGGGTCACGAAGCCGACGTCGGCGGCCTCGGCGATGAGCCGGTAAGAGGCACCGCCGTGGCCGAGCGCCGCGACAATGGGTTGGCCCTGCGGCGGACGAGGCGTGATCGACGGCCCTTTGACGGAGAACCACCGACCCTCGAAGTCGATGTAGTGCAGCTTGTCCCGGTCGACGAATCGCCCGGTGGCGACATCGCGGATCTCGGCGTCGTCCTCCCAGCTGTCCCACAACCGGCGCAGCACCTCAACGTAATCCGCTGCCTCAGCGAAGTATTCGCTGATCTGCTGCTGCGCGTCCGCATCGGTGCTCCAGTCGCCGGGAAGACGTGGCGTGGTGCGGCGCCCGAAATGCGCCGCAGCATCGGGACGCGCCGAGACCTGCACCCGGACGCCCGCGCGCCCGGCGCTGACATAGTCAAGGGTGGCAATCGACTTCGACACATGGAACGGCTCGGTGTGCGTCACGATCGCCGTCGGTATCAGCCCAATTCCCTGGCTGCGCGGCGCGACACGGGCGGCGACGAGCACGGCGTCCAGTCGGCCGCGCACACGATCGACTCGTTCGTCGGGCTCAAAGGGGTGGTCGGACTGCAGCGTCAGCGCGTCCTCGATCGTCACGAAATCCAGGGATCCGCGCTCGGACTCGGCAACCAGATCGGCCCAGTAGCCTGCTCCGAACAACTCATCCGGACGGGCGTCGGCTTCGCGCCAGGCCGCCGGATGCCACCCGGCGCCGTCTAACGCCACAGCCAGACGGATGGGTCTGGACGAATCAGCCATGAGCAGAACCGCTTTCGTAGTTGGCGCGGGGAGTCCCCGATCAGGCGGAAATGGCCGCCGCGCACACTTGCGGTGCGGGCGGCTGACAACACTGTGCTGACCGCATCGTCGACTCCGTCCCACTCTCACCGCGCAATTCACATGCTAGTGACCCCTAGCAGGCCGCGCCGTGGCACAAATCGCCACCTACACGCCTCGCACCGTCCGATATGCGGCGGCGCTGCTTAAATCACCGCGAGTAAAAACTCCGCACCGAGCGCCGTTATTCCGCCTTGGCGAGCAGCGGCAGTACACCTTCGGCGAACCAATACGCCTCTTCCAGGTGCGGGTAACCCGACAGGATGAATTCGTCGAAGCCCAGCGAATGGTATTCGCTGATCAGGTTGGCGACTTCCTGATGGCTGCCGACCAGCGCGGTGCCGGCGCCGCCACGCACCAGGCCCACCCCGGCCCACAGATTCGGGTAGATCTCCAGCTTGTCGACCTGGCCGCCGTGCAGCGCCGTCATGCGTCGCTGTCCCTCGGATTCCGACTTGGCGTGCAGCGCAGTGGCTTTGACGATCTGCTCGTCGCTGATTTCGGCGAGCATCTCGTTGGCGACGGCCCAGGCCGCCGCCGAGGTGTCACGGGTGATGGTGTGTAGCCGAATCCCGAACCGGACCTTGCGGCCTCGCGCGGCGGCCCCGGCCCGCACCTTCTCGATCTTGGCGGCCGCCGCCTGCGGCGGTTCACCCCAGGTCAGGTAGACGTCGGCATACTCGGCCGCGATCGGCAGCGCGGGCCCCGAGGAACCACCAAAGTAGATCTCCGGCAACGGATTCGGCGGTGCCGAAACCCGCGCGTCCTCGACCGTGTAGTACTTCCCGGTGAAATTCACCGACTCCTGCGTCCATACCGACGTCACGATCTTCAGAAATTCGGCGGTGCGGCCGTAGCGGTCGTCGTGACCGAGGAAATCGCCGAATCGGCGTTGCTCGGCGTCGTCGCTGCCGCTGACCACGTTGAGCAGCACCCGGCCTTCGGAAAATCGTTGCAACGTCGCGGTCTGCTGCGCGGCCAGCGTGGGGGGCACCAGTCCGGGACGGAACGCGACCAGGAATTTCAGCCGCTCGGTCTCGGCCAACAACGCTGCCGAGGTCAGCCACGCGTCCTCACACCAGGTGCCGGTCGGCGTCAGCACGCCCTCAAAGCCCAGCCGGTCGGCGGCGCGAGCCACCTCGGCCAGGTAGCGACGGCTCGGCGCGCGGTAACCGCTCGGGATATCACGGTTGGCCGAGGCGTGGGAGCCGCCGACGATCGAGCGGCTGTCCCCGGTGGTGGGCAGAAACCAGAAAAATCTCGCAGACATCTCTCGCCAAGCTAGGTGCCCGGCGGGCCGAGGACAAGTTGGATTCCGAGCGGATTCAACCCGTTCCTTGCCGGGATGTGCGGAGTATCTTTGCCCAGCGGGTTTCGCGAGCTGCGTGCTTTCTGGACAGAATCCGATCAGCCGGGCCGCGGGCGGCCCCTGGCCGGGCGCGCGACATGATGACCCTATGACCACCGAGATCCGCGTTCTCGACGCCGAGGACGACCTCATCGCCGCCGCGAAGGTGTTTCGCACCGCGATGGTGGGCATTCCGCCGCTGCCCGATCTGGCACCCGGCCAGATCACCACGTTGCTCGAGCCCGGACGCACCGTCGGCGCATTCGTCGCGGGACAACTGACCGGCACCGCGGATGCCGTGACGAGCACGCTGACCCTGCCCGGCGGAGCCGTCGTGAACCACGCCGCGGTCACACATGTCGGGGTGCTGCCCTCGTTCACCCGAAAGGGCATCGCGACGGCGCTGGTACATCATCAGTTGCGCGACTTTGCCCAGCGCGGTGAGATCGTCGCCTCGTTGCGCGCATCGGAGGCAACGATTTACGGGCGATACGGCTACGGCGTCGCGAGTTCGGCACAGACGGTCGAGGTTCAGACAGCGCGGGCCGCATTCCGTCCCGACGTCCCAGCCGGCGGTCCGGTGCGGCTGCTCGATGCAGCCGCGGCATGGGAAATCCTGCCCCGCGTCTACGACGCCAATCGTTCGTCTCGGGCGGGAACCATCGGCCGTCCCCCGGTGTGGTGGCGAGGCGTGCGACTGCGGACCGAATCGACGCCTGGGGCTTCATATATCGCTGTCCACGGCGAGCCCGGCTCCGAGACGGGATTCGCCCGCTACCGCCCCATCGATACCCAAGCATGGTTTGTCAGCGACCAGCGCACCATCGTCGTCGAGGACTTCTTCGCGCCCACGATCGACGCCTGTGTCGGGTTACTTCGATTTCTGTTCGAGCTGGATCTGATTCATCGCGTGACGTTCTGGATGCTCCCGCTCGACAATCCGCTGCCCTGGCTGCTTGTCGACCGGCGGGCCATGCGGGCTACCGCGGTGCACGACGAAACATGGCTGCGCGTCGTCGATGCCCATGCTGCGCTGGGCGCCCGCCGATACGTCGGCAACGGTGCGGTGACCGTTGCCGTCAACGACCCACTGCTGCAGTCCAATTCGGCCACCTTCATCGTCACTGGCGACGGGGTGGAAACCTCGAAGCGGGCGGCCCAGCTGAACGTCGGGATCGAGGGGCTCGGCGCGGTCCTGCTCGGCGGAGCCACCTGGCGCAACCTCGCCGTCGCCGGTCTGGCACACGCCGAGGACCCCGCGGCGCTGGCGGTAGCCGACCAACTGTTCGCGGTGCCCGAGGCGCCCTACGCCGGAACCTTCTTCTAGCCAGGCCCGCGTATAGCGGCCGCGACGGCCTGCGGAGCTTCGGATTGCGGATAGTGGCCCACACCTTCGAGTTTCGTCACCTCGGCGTGAGGGAGGGCCGCGATGGCCGGCTCGAGGACGTGGCGTCCCGACACCGGATCGTCGAGCCCCCACACCAGGTGCAACGGACCATCCCAGTCCGCCAGGGCCTGCTCCCAGCGACGGTGATGAATGGCGCGTTCGGCGTTGTAACGGATCAGCAGATGCGCGAGCTTGTGGCCGTCGCGCAGCGATACTCCGTACCAGAGGTCCTCGAGCTCGGTGTCGGTCAGCGCTGCTCCGCGGACCGCGTCGAGCCCGGTGCGAAGGCGCCCGGCGGTGACCCGGCTGGCGATCAGCTTTCCGACCCCGGGCACGATCAACAACCGCTGTAACCGAGTAGGGCGGTAGGCGCTGTAGACAATCCCGGAGTTCAACATGACGAGGCTGGAAATGCCGAACCCGAGCTTGCCGGCGGCTACTCGATCGACGAGCTCCTGGGCGACGATGCCACCGTAGTCGTGCGCAACCAGGCGAACCGAGTCCAGCTGGAGATGTGCTGCCAAATCCTCGACGACATCTGCTGATTCGGCAACGGAGTAGTCGTAGGGTTTGGGCTTATCCGAGGCGCCGTAGCCGAGGAAGTCCAGCGTAACCACGTCGTGGTCGGCGGCAAGCTCGGTGGCGATGTCGGCGTAGTCGTAGGACCAGGTCGGAAATCCGTGCAGCAAAAGCACTGTCGGCCCGTGGCCCCGGCGGCGAAAGGCGATGCGGTGTCCCCTGCGGCTGATCAGCGTCTCGCATTGGTCGATCCATTCGCCTGCCCGGGGAGCATCCATGCACTCATTGTCGCCGAATTAGCGGTGCCTTTCGAAATGATTTGGGGAATGATGCAAGCGTGACCATCAACACGATGCACGACGTGCTGCGAATCGGCCGGTTGGAACCGACCTTCGAAGAAGAACTGTTCTCGCGCTACGAGATCCCCCAGCTTCCCGACGGGCCTACGCGGGCCCCCTTCCTCGCCGAGCATGCGGCCGACATACGCGTGGTCTTGACATCGGCGCCACCCCTTGGCATCGACGCTGACACCATCGCGGCCCTGCCCAACCTGGAAGCGATCGTCAACTACGGGGCGGGTGTGGATTCGATTGATCTGGAGGCGGCCGGCAATCGCGGTATCGGCGTGAGCAACACGCCGGACGTCCTGTCGGACACCGTCGCCGACACCGCGCTGGGGCTGATCCTGATGACCCTGCGCCGCTTCGGCGCTGCCGACCGCTACGTGCGGGCGGGCCGCTGGGCGAGCGAGGGCCGGTTCTCCTACGGTCGCGACGTCAATGGCCTTCAGGTCGGCATCTTGGGCCTGGGCCGCATCGGTTCGGCCATCGCCACCCGGCTGCTCGGATTCGATTGTGCCATAGCCTATCACAACCGCCACCGAATTGAGGGGTCGCCGTATCGCTATGCGGCATCACCGTTGGAGTTGGCCGAGTCGGTCGACATTCTGGTCGTCGCCACCACCGGCGACCCGCGATCCCGCCACCTCGTCGACCGCACCGTGCTCGAGGCACTGGGGCCGGAGGGCTATCTGATCAACATCGCCCGCGGCAGTGTAGTGGACCAGGAGGCGCTGGTGGAGCTGGTCGCGGGCGGTGGGCTGGCCGGAGCGGGGCTGGACGTCTTCGCCGACGAGCCCAATGTGCCTGCCGCACTGTTCAATTTGGACAATGTGGTGCTGTTCCCGCACATCGGCAGTGCCACGGCGCGGACCCGCCGGGCGATGGCACGGCTCGCGATTGCCAACCTCGACAGCTATCTGAACACCGGTGAGCTGGTGACTCCGGTACTGCGCCCGCGCAAGTGACTCGCCGGTCAATGGGGCAGCTTGACCGGATACAGATTATGGCCTCCCTCAAAACCTTTGAGTTCGACCTCGCGGGGCGCGCACAACTCGATGTCGGGCTGGCCGTCGATCGCGTGGCGCACCGATTCGCTGACGAGGATCTCACCACCGTCGGCTTGGCCCGCAACGCGAGCCGCCATCGCGACGTTGCGCCCGAAGAGGTCGTCGCCGCGTCTGACCGAAGGTCCCACATGGATGCCGATGCGGACGCGTATGCCCTCCCAGCGCTCGGCGTCTTCGAATAGCGCTCGCTGCACATCGATCCCGCATAACACGGCGTGCGCGGCGTCGGCGAAGGCGAGCATGAATCCGTCGCCTTGATTTTTGACCACGTGGCCACCGTGGTCGTCGACACGGTTTTGAATGAGCCTGTTGTGCCGCTCGAGCACCTTCACCCATTCCCGGTCACCCAACGCCTCGTTCTGCGCCGTGGAATCCTCGATGTCGGAGAAGGCAATCACGACATCGCCGTCAGCGGTCAGCCGGGCGAGGTCGGGACGCTCGACCTGGGCCCAGCCCGCGAGGTCTTCGACCGAGTTTCGCACCGTGGCCCCAAGGCCCTTGGTAATCAGCGAATCGGCCGTCTTGAAAGCCGTCCTGATCGCAAACGGCGCAACACCGCGGCGACGCCGGCGCCGGATGCCCTGGCGGGTGCGGCTGCGCTCGAGCGCGACCCTGGCCCCCTTCAGTTGGCGTCGCGACACGATCAGCAGGACTCCGAGGGCGATGATTCCGCCGAGTTCGATCACCGCAACCAACGCGATCAGCACGGTCATGGTCATCGTTCGTTCTCCGCCGCCGCGGCTGCCCCCATGAGCAGAGTATGACGGTCAGTGCGGCGGGGCGGCCCGCTGCGTGGCCAGGGCGACGGCGGCCGTCACCAGGTCGGGTTGGTGAATCTGGATGAAGTGGTCGCTGCCGGTCGCGATGAGGTGTGGCGTCTGCGGTCGCAGCCCGACGAGATCCAAGGCCGCATCGCGCCAAGCCTGCTCCAGCCTCGCCCCCTGCTCGGGCGCAACGTTCGGGGGAATCAGAAAGGGCTCGGTCCTCGTCAGCACGACGATGGGAATGGGCGGGAACACCGGGGCGTCGGCGACCTGCGCGACGCTCTTGTCGATGTCGATCACCTCGAAGGACGACGAATCGGCGAACTGCGGCAGCGGTGCATCCAACGCCTGCCGGTAGGCGGGCCAGTCGGAGCCCAGCAGGCTCGGTATCTCGACGCCGAAGGCATCGACGAAGACCTCCGCGCACACCTGATCGGGGTAGCTCTGCGCGTACAGCCGGGCGAACAGACCCCCCAGCGAGTGCCCGACAAGGATGTACGGGCCCGGAAGACGGGCGGCGGCAAGCAACGCGTGCAGGTCGCCGACGACGTCCTGCGCGGTGCGCGGCATCGCGACCGGCGAACTGCGGTCGCTGAGAGTCGGCGGGTCGGAATTCCGCAACGTGCCGGGCCGGTCGTAGGCGCAGACGCGGTGGGCGCCGGCCAGGGCGGGCAGCACGGCGGGGCCTACAGCGGGCGCATCGGCGTCGGATTGGCTCCACGGATCCGACGAGTTGTGATAGCCGGATTCCAAAATGACTGTCGGACTTCCTTTTCCGCGGCATTCCAGATAAATATGCCGCCCGTTGCCGACGTCAATCGGTCCGCGAAAGTCGCCCGACGAGTCCGATCCCTCGCCGCTGTGGTGTCGGCCGGCGCAACCGACCAGTGCGAGCAGCACGACGGTGGTCGCCAACAATCGACGAAGGCGCCCGACGTGCCACACTGCCCGCATCGCGTCATTGTGCGGCCGCGCCACACGATTACGTCGAACCGGCTGCGGCGTTGCGTGAAGTGCGGTCTCGGTCAGCCGGTCAGGTATCTGGTGAGCATGGCGACCAACTCGTTCTCGAACGGTGCGATCTCGACCGGTGTGGGCGAGTAATTACTCATACTAGTGCTCTGGCCTGGCACCTTACGAAAGGCGGAGATCCGTGCAGACAATCCACGTCGAAACGGAATTACCAACCGATGCTGATCGGGTCTGGGCGGCGATCTGCCATCCGGCGTCCTTCAACTATGTCTGTCGCGGCTTGATCGGTATCCCCGCACTGGTCGGACGCACCGAGCCGATGCGGGCGGGCGAGATCGGCACGGCCTGGCTCTGGCTGTTTCACCTCGTCCCGTTCTCGCGCCACACGATCGAGGTGATCGACGTCGATGACGACGCCCGGCACGTGCGCACCCACGAGCACGGTGGTTTTCTGCGGGCGTGGAATCACACGTTGCACGTCGAGCCGATTTCGCCGGCCCGGTGCCGCTACAGCGACACCGTGGACATCGATGCCAGCGCGCTGACCCCCGTCGTCGCCAAGGCGGCCGTGGGAATCTACCGGTACCGCCAGCGCCGGTGGCACAAACTCGTGGACAGACATCTGCTCCCCACCGGTCCGGCATACGCCGATCGCCGGGGAGGTTGACTGTCTTGGCCGCCCGGCGTGGCGCAGTGCTCTGGGTCGTGGCGGCCGTCGGGTATCTCATCCTCGAGGCCGTCGCGGCCGCGGGAGTTGTGCCCGCTTACAGCTATGCGCGCAACTACATCAGCGACCTCGGGGTCAGCGCGGTCTCCCCGCGTTCATACCTGATGCAAGCGGCGTTCTACCTGCAGGGCATTCTGTTTATCCTCGGAGCGGGGCTGATTGTCGGCATCCCCGAAAGCCCCAGGGCCCGAGCCTTTTTGGGGCTGATCGGCGCGAACTCGATCGGCAACATCGTGATAGGGGCCGTGCACAGCGGGAACGTGCATCGCGCCGGCGCGGCGCTGGCGATCGTCGGAGGCAACACCGCCATCCTGGCGGGAGCCGCGGTCATCGCGACGGGGGACGGCTGGCGCTGGTATCGACGCATCTCCATACTGGTCGCGGCGCTCGGCCTGCTGAGTCTGCTTATGCTGCTGATCAATTCGGTGACATCGCAAACCAACCTGCTGCCCGACGGGATGTGGGAACGCGCAAGCGTCTATTCGATCATCTTGTGGCAGTTAACTACTGCCGTTTACCTGCTGACCGCCCGACGCCGGGCCGCTGGAGAGGCCGGCTAGCGACTACGGCGCATCATCCGTGAGCATCTCACGCACTCCTTCGAGGAATCGGCTCGTGGGTGTGTGCCCGCAGGAGACCATGCGCAGCCGGCCATCGTAGGTGACGACTCCAGTCACGTACTCCTTGTCGACCTGCGACAGGACGATCGGACCCCAGATGGCCCGCGGCCGCACCGGTCCAAAATCGGCGAAGTTTCGCACACCCAGGTTGGTCACCATCAGCTCGAACGGCAGCCCGGCGCGGAAGAACTGTTCCGCGGCGGCGTAGTCGGCGTCGACGGGCAGCTGCTGCTCGACGATCGTCGAGCCGATCACCTGCGCGCCCGCCGATCGCGCGACGCTCAGTTCCCGGGTGATTTCGCGCGCCTGCGTCCAAAAATCGGTGCCAGCCGCCGGCTCCATGCCTGTGCGTGCGCTGGCGATGCACAAGCAGCAATTCGGCCCTTGGCCGACGAGCTCCCTGATATTGATCGGGCTGAAGGTGCGGACGAACTCTTCACCGAATTCGGCGCCACGTACCCGGGAGGCGGCCGCCACGATCGCGGCGTGCACCGTCGTCTGTTCCCGACGACAGCGGTCAACGATGCGCGCGGTCTCGTCGCCGGTCATCTCGATCCTGTGCACGTACGGCGGTGTGCCGTCGAAGGAACGGATGGAGCTCGGCACGGCCATGCGCGGGTCGTCGGCGTCCAGGGACACCTCATCGGCGCCAGATGCATCGAGCTCACGAGTCACCAAGTCTTCCAACGACATCGGCAGTGGTAGTGGTATCGCCGCTTCGCCGTTGAGCGCGGCCAGCAGGTCGTTGAGTACCAACACCGACGAAATCCCGTCGGCAACGACGTGGTCGAACGTCAGCAGCAAGGTCGATGTCGTCCCTTGAGTGGCAAGAGTTGCCCGCATCAACGGGGCGGCCAGACGGCCGAACGGCCGCGTGAGCTCGTCGGCCGCGAGCAGCTGCCAGTCCTGGGCATAGTCGCGATGGAGTGTCAGATCGATCGGCGGCACCGTGTCGGCCCGCTAAAACGCAGGACCCAGGTGCCGATCGTCTTCCACATGCGCTGACAACATCGGATGTCGGCGCTGTGCGGCATCGAGCGCGTCCCGTACCCGCTGCGCGTCGAGGGCGATATCGAACTCGGCAGCCAGGAGAAAATGTGCTGGGTTGCGTTCGGTGTAACGCCAGAAGAAGCGTTCCAGGGGCCCCAGCGCCCGCAGATACGTGGTGGTTGCCGTTGCAGTGGTGGTGCGTGTCACTTTTCCGTACCCTCCCCGAAATCGCCTACCGCCATTGCGGCGGATTCACCCACCGCGCAGCGTCGCGTGATGTGTTCAGGCGTCCTGTAACTCACGACGGTGAACGCCGCCGAGGGGTTCAACTCCTGCGGTGACCGCCGCAATACGTAGCCGACATCACCAGCCTGACCTCGCGAGATCGCCTCGCCAACAACGCATTGCACGTGACAACTGTGATTCGCATCAGGAACTGGCGGGAATAACTCCCTGGACGGCGCCGTCATTCCCGCGCGTGTGGGTCGTTTGGCAGATCAAGTGAGGAGGGACCTGTGGCCTCGTCGAATGTGACAATCGGTCCAACGCGACGGGACGCCGTCATGACCGATGAGCCTGACGGGCAAGCCAGACCCGGTGCGAACCAGCGCCTGTTCGCCGGATTGTTGGC
The DNA here is from genome assembly GCF_900157365.1 of Mycobacterium numidiamassiliense. GTDB lineage: Bacteria > Actinomycetota > Actinomycetes > Mycobacteriales > Mycobacteriaceae > Mycobacterium > Mycobacterium numidiamassiliense. Next base: position 1,702,287 of record NZ_FUEZ01000003.1, read on the forward strand.
ACTCCTGCTCGCGACGGGCTGGGCGGCCAACCATTTCGCCGGGCTGATCCCGGCGATGAGCGAACGACAGCACCTCAGTCGCAGCACGCTCGACGCCGTCTTCGGTGTCTACGCGCTCGGGCTACTGCCCGGCCTGCTGATCGGCGGTCGTACCTCGGATGCGGTCGGGCGTCGACCCGTGGCCTGGGTCGGGTCGATCGTCAATCTGGCCGGCACGCTGGCGATGCTGATGTCGCAGCGTCCGGATGTGCTGCTGGTGGGCCGCCTGGTCGTGGGACTGGGGGTGGGCCTGGTCATCAGCTCCTGTACCGCGTGGGCCTCCGACCTGAAAGGGCCCGCCGGAGCAGCCGTCGCCGGGGCCGTCCTGACCGCGGGTTTCGCGGTCGGGCCCTTCGCCGCGGGCGCGATCGCGTCGATGGGAGCGTCCGGGGTGTGGGTGTCGTTCCTCGTCGCTGCCGTCATTGTCATCGCGGCGGCGGCCGTGACGGTCCTGGCCGCCCGGCGCGTGGCCACGGACGCACCGATAACCCCGAGTGGTCCCCAGCCGGAGTCGGCGGCGGATCAGGGCGTCGCGCGGGCATTGAGTTGGGCGATACCGTTGGCGCCCTGGGCGTTTGCCTCGGCGACCCTGGCATTCGTCACAATCCCTACCCACATGCACACTCCCCTGGCGGCTCCCCTGGCCGCCGGGACCGCTGCGCTGATCACCAACGGCGTCAGCGGGATCATTCAGCTGGTCGCCCGCGCGCGGCGCTGGGGACCGCAAGCCGGCACCACCGGAGCGGTGCTGGCCGCGCTCGGCTATGCGGCAACCGCGGCGGCACCGCAGCCCATCCCGTTGGGCGTGGGTGTGTCGCTCATGGTGGTCCTCGGGTGCGCATCCGGGCTGGTGCTTCGCGAGGGCCTGATTGACCTGGAAGCCGCTGCGCCGCAACATCTTCGCGGTGCGCTAACCGGGGCCTTCTATACCGTGAGCTATATCGGCTTCGGCCTACCGATGCTGTTGAGCTCGCTCGGTTCGGCGCACGCGTCGATGATCATCCTGGGTGTGATGGCGGCGCTGGCGGCGGCGACAGCGGTCGGTCGAGCTGCGCGGCTACGACGAGACAGCCACCGGCAGAACTGATTCAGCGCGTTCGCGTAGCGCCGAAGAACTTCGAGCGCAGCAAGCGGTCGAAGACCGGCGGCAGTCCCTGGAACGGGCGGCCGTATTCGTTGGCGGCCTTGTCCACCAGATCGACGCCGACGACGTCCCAACCCTGTTTGGTGAGCCAGTCTTTGGTATCGATGCGCGCATCGTCGTACCACAGCTGGGCGACGGGAGGCTGCGCACTGAGCTGACTGATCGTAGGTATGCTGTCGGCGAACTCCTTCGCCTCGCCCGGGTCCGGCCCCAGTTCGACGGCAACGTGGCTGCCCACCGCGGACAACTCGTGCAGCTTCTCGAACAGCGCATCCTGCGCGGCCCCAGGCAGGTACGGCAGCAGCCCCTCCAGCGCCCACGCCGTCGGCTGCCCGGGATCGAAACCCCCCTCGATCAAGGCTGCAGCCCAGTCGTCGCGCAGGTCGGTGGCAATCGCAACACGCCGGGTCGACGGCTGGGCGCCCCGCTGATCAAGCACCTGCTGCTTGAATTCCAGCACCCGCGGCTGATCGACTTCGAAAACCGTGCAATCGGGCGGCCACGCCAATCGGTAAGCGCGGCAATCCAATCCGGCTGCCAGGATGACGGCCTGCCCTACCCGGGCCCGGGCGAAGAAGCCGTCGAAGAACCGGGTCCGGACGCCCACCCACTGGGCATTGAACGCCGCGGCGCTGCTCAGATCGGTATTGGCCACTGCGGCAGCCAGATTCGGTTCACCGGCGGCCGCGACGAAGCCGGCCGCGAAGTCATCGTTGGCCAGTGGCGGGTCGAGCGCGGCGTCGAGCGCACGTGCGGCGCAGACCGCCAGCGCCGTGAAGCCCACACTCGTCACGATGTCCCAGGTATCACCGGCAGCACGGGGCACAACGGCCTCCCCTCGTCAGAGCAAGCATGTCGACGTTTTCGTTCGCACAACTAACGACACTGTACGCCGGAAGGCGCACGGCTCGACGACGACCAATTATTCGCCTGGTGGCGACACCGTCACCGCGTCACCCGGATGCTGTTGGCCAAGCAGCTCAGCGTGACCGACCTCCGGAAGATTGCTCTCGGTCCCGCTGCGCTTCGTCGGCTTCTTCTTCCCCGGCTTCTGCGACTCAGGCGCTGCCCGCACCCCGGACCGGTGGCCGTTGAGCGGCAACCCCACCGACTCGGCCACTATTTCGATGGCCTTCTCGGTGTACACGCGATAGCCGAAATTCGGTAGGTAGCCATGGATTTCGGGCGTGTCGAGGTCGCGCATGAATTGCAGAATCTCGCGGCTGAACACCTGGCCGGGCACCAGCACCGGAAAGCCTGGCGGGTAGGGCGTCACGAAAGTGGCTGACACGATGTCGATTCCAGCGTCCAGCCGCTCGTCGATCTGCTCGCCGCTCAGGTACTCACAATTCGTGTCGTCATAGGAGAGGTAGAACGCCGGGCGGACGTCGCCCTCGGGCGTCGGCTCGGTCCCGCTGTGGTCCAGGAACGCGGGGTGAAAGCCACTGAAATCGGGCAGCGGAACCGGTTGCTTCGTCAGCCGGTGCACCGCCCGCTCGAAATGTTCACGCTCGCCAAGGCTCATCTCGGAAATATTTTCGTCCAGCTCGCGGGCGATACTGACCAGAACCTCCACCAGGAATGCGACCGAGCTACGCGTGGTGCCGATGTTGGTCATGAACAGCACGCTGTTGCGCGACGTCTTGTTGATCTGAATTCCGTAGCGGTCCATCAGCTGTTGGCGCTTGAATGTGTCGCCGTCGTATCCGGTGTTGCCGATGAACAGGGTGATTCGCGACGGGTCGAGCACGAACTCGTCCTGATCCCAGGCCGCCATCATGTTGCGCAGGCCCGAGCGCAGCGGCTGCTCGATGGCCGACGGCCGGAAACTCTCCGGAATCAGATCCGACGTACGAAGGCAGCGCATGTACTTACTGAGCAACGGATGGTTGTCGATCGCGTCGCGCAATTGCATCGCGTTCTCAATCTGCCGCTGCACCAGTTCAACACCCTCGAGTGCGACCTGCCGGCGACCCAGATCCAACGACGCGAGGATCTGATAGTTGGGCGAGGTTGAGGTGTGCGCCATGTAGGCCTCGTGAAAAGGCTCGGCGACCTTCTGGTCGAAGTCCTGGTCGAAGACGTGGATCATCGAACCCTGCCTCAGCGCGGTCAGCGTCTTGTGCGTCGACTGTGTCGCGTACACCCGTACCCGCGCCCGAGCCGGGTCGGGAATGAGGCGACGCTCCAAAAGCGCTTCATCACTTGCTGTTTCGGGGTTTCCGGCCGCGAGGTACTCCTCGTAGTGGCGCTTGCAGTCCGCATCCTGCAACTTCTCGCGCAGCGCCCGTGCCGACGCCATCGCGGTGCGGGTGCGATACACCGGGTGGAAGCGGGCGAACGCGAACCACGCCTCGTCCCACAAGAACACGAGGTCGGGCTTGATGGCGAGGCACTCTTCCATCACCCGCTGGACGTCGTACACGACGCCGTCGAATGTGCAGTTCGTCAGCGACATCATCTTGACGCGGTCGAGCTTCCCCGCGCGCTTCAGCGCCAGCAACTTGGACTTGATCTCACGGAGCGACACCGCGCCGTACATGGAGTAGTCGTTGAGCGGATACGCCTCCAAATAAACGACATTCGCGCCCGCCATCATCATCCCGTAGTGATGCGACTGATGGCAGTTGCGGTCCAGCAGCACGATGTCGCCGGGCGCCACCAGCGCCTGGGTGACGATCTTGTTGGCCGTCGAGGTTCCGTTGGTGACGAAGTATGTGTGGCGAGACCCATAGGCCTGCGCGGCGAGTTGTTGGGCCTCGCGCAGCGGCCCGGTGGGTTCGAGCAGCGAGTCCAGGCCACCGCAAGTCGCCGACGTCTCGGCCATGAACACGTCCAGGCCGTAGAAGCCCACCATGTCCTTGATCCAGTGCGAGTTGACGATCGACTTGCCTTGCGAAATCGGCAGGGCGTGAAAGACACCCGTGGGTCGGTGGCTGTATTGCTTGAGCGCGCTGAAGAACGGCGTGCGGTAGCGGGCCTCCACGCCCTGCAGGATCGACAGGTGCAGTTCCAGCATGCCTTCCCTGGCGTGGAACACCCGGCGGAAGTACTTGCCCAGCCGACCGGCGATGTCCTCCACGTCGATCTCGGTCATCAGGTAGAGGTCGAGCTCGGGCCGCAGGTTCGACAGCGAGACCGCGAGAATCTGTGCGCGCTCCTCGGGTGACTGGTGGTCGGCCAGGTCGTGCGACACGCCAGTGTCGACGAACTCGGACAGGGTGGACAGGTCGCGGGTCGACTGGTGGGAGAACCGCCGCCGGATCACTGCCGCCTGCAGGTTGACGTTGAGCCGCGCCGCGATCAGGGCCTCGTCGCCGCTGGACACCACCACGAGCTCGTAGACGAACTCGTCGTCCGGACGCCGCCACTTGCGCACCTCGTTGCGCAGCGCCCGCTCCTGGTCTTCGGTCATTTTTTCGACGACGAGCACTTCGAAATAGGGGCGGTCGCGCTGCGGCGACGGTTCCTCGAGCCGGCGCGGATCGGACGGAAACATGTCCAGCTCGTCGGCACCGGCGTTGTCCACGTCCCCGGTCCGGTACGACTCGGTGGTCAGCGCCCGGTTGATCCGCACCAGCGTCTGGGCGAACTTGTCGTAGTTGCCCGAGGCGAAAAGCCGTGAGATCCGCGCGAATTGGGGCCAGCCGGGATAGGCCCAGTAGGGTTCGAGGGTGCTCAGCCGCTCTAGCAATTCGCGGCAAATATCGATGTACTTTTCCCGCAACTCCCCCGTCGTGGTCGGCCGCGTCAGGCGATCGGCGGCTTCCTCCAGTCGACACCACGAGTCGCTGCGGACCTGCCACAGGCTGTTGTACGCACGCAAGTGTTCTGTCATGACGGCCTCTTTTCCTTCGCGGGCGACTCCGCTCGGGTCAAGGCTTGCAGACCCAGCCCGCCCACCGGTGGCCAGAAGACAAACACTACGTGTCCTTCGCTTTACGGCCCGGGCACGCGAAGGTAAACGGCGCCGACAGCGCCGCGGGAATGAAGTTGGGCACCAATCGGTTCGTGCTATCCGATGAAGTTTCTCTTGATCACGCTGATCACTCATAATCCCGATCCGGTTTCGGGTGAGAAGAAAAGCCCGGCGCAGCGGCTACATGATGTCGTCGACAAGGCAGTGCTGGCCGAGGAGCTGGGATTCGACGGGTTCGCGGTCGGCGAGCGGCACGAGGATCCGTTCATCTCGTCGTCCCCGCCGGTGGTGCTGAGCAACATCGCGGCGCGCACGTCGAAAATCAGTTTGTTCACCGGGGTTACGACCTTGAGCCTGCTCGATCCCGTTCGCGCCTTCGAGGACTATTCGACGCTGGACAACCTGTCCGGTGGCCGGCTCGAGCTGATCATCGGCAAGGGCAACGGTGCGGCACAGGCCGAGTTGTTCCACGTGACGACCGACGATCAATGGGAGCGCAACCGCGAGGGCTACGAGCTATTCCGTCTGCTCTGGGACAGCGACGACGTCACGTGGTCGGGCCGGTTTCGGCCGCCGCTCGTCCACGCCAAGACACTCCCCCGCCCGTTGCAGAGCCGGATTCGGATCTGGCACGGCAGCGCAACGAGCAAGGATTCGGTCGACCTCGCGGCTCGTCATGGTGACCCGCTCTTCTCCGCCAACGTCAGCCATCCTGTCGAGCCGTACGCCGAGTTGGTTCGCCACTATCGCCAGCGGTGGGAGTTCTACGGCCACCGGCCCGAGGACGCTCTCGTCGGCGCCGGTACCGCGGGGTTCTGCGTCACCCGCACATCGCAGGAGGCGGTGTCCACGTACCGGCCCATGTTCGAGGCACGCCTGGCGTTCGCGCGCCGCGCTGGGATTCCGGCAGTGTTCGAATCGATCGAGGATTTCGTCGAGCGAAGCTCGGCGCTGATCGGCAGTCCCGAGCGGGTGATCGACAAGGTGGGTCGCTACCACGAGCAGCTCGGACACGAGGTGATGCACTTGTCCGCCGATGCGGACGGGGTGACGCCCGCCGCGCAGCGTCGTAGCCTTGAACTGTTCCAGTCCGAGGTGGCACCGTGCCTTCGGGAACGCATTCCCAGCAGGCCGCTCATCGCGCAGTCGGTTCCGAATGATGTTGTGTTCGTTCGACAAAGCACGTAGGTAAGTGAGGATCATGACTAGTAGCGCAGATACCACAGTAGGAACGTTCGAGGCGGCGTGGAACCACTGGCACGCTGAGCGGGAACGCTCTTACGCCGACCCGCTCGGCTGGGTCAGCCTCACCGGCTTGTACTGGATCACCGAAGAATTCGAGACGGTCGCCGACCTTCCGGGACGCTGGCGGGCCGACCGCGAGGCGGTGTACGTCGAGGGCATCGACGGAACCGACCGGCTGGAACCAGTCGAAGGCGCACCGGGATTGCTCGTGCAGGCCGGTGACCGCCGCATCGAGGTGATCCGCCGAACGGGGTCGGTCGCGTTGCGGGTGCATGATCCGAAATCGCCACATCTCAAGGCGTACAACGGTATTCCCGCTTACGCCCCGAGTGAGACGTGGCGGGTCGTCGGCAACTTCACACCGTATGCCGAGCCGAGGGTCGTCACCACCGGCGCCGTCGTCGAGGGGCTCGAGCACCACCTGCGCGCCGTCGGCGCCATCGACTTCGAACTGGCGGGCACCACGTCGCAGCTGATCGCTTTCGGGGACGCGTCGTCCGGCTTGCGCATCCTCTTCACCGACGCCACCAGCGGGTTGACGACATACCCTGGCGCCCGGGTGCTTTCGCTCGATGCCCCCGACGCCGACGGGACGGTGACGCTCGACTTCAACCGTGCGGCCAACCTGCCGTGCGCATTCACCGACTATGCGACCTGCCCCGTGGCACCCACCGAGAACAGGCTTGCCGTCGCCGTGGAGGCCGGCGAAAAGACTCCGCGATGAGCCGGGGCCCGCGGTAGCGGCCGTTTGCGCCTGGATATAGTCGACTATACTTAGCTGACTCGGCGGACGACGCGATCACGTCGATCGGTGGGCGGATTCAACCGTGAGGCGGATCAGTGACGGCGACGCAGTTATCGGCAACACGCTCGGCGCTGACGGTGCTGGTGGTGTCCGCTGCCGCATTTCTCGCCAGCCTGGACCTGTTCATCGTCAACATCGCCTTCCCTGACATCCGGAGGGCCTTCGGAACCGCGGACCTCGGCGCGATGTCGTGGATTCTCAATGGCTACGCACTGGTTTTCGCCGCGTTCATGAACCCGGCGGGTCGGCTCGGCGACAGATACGGTCACCGCCGAATATTCCTCTGGGGTCTGGCCGTGTTCACCGTCGGATCGGCCGCGTGCGGAATCTCTGGGTCGTTCGTCATGTTAGTGGCGTTCCGCGTCGTGCAAGCGTTCGGGGCCGCGATGCTCATGCCGAGCTCGCTGGCGCTCCTGCTAGCCGCTGTTCCCGCCACGCGACGCGCCGCGGCCGTCAGCACCTGGTCGGCGGTGGGCGCCATGGCCGCCGCCCTCGGCCCACCGGTTGGCGGTCTGCTGGTCGAGTTGTCCTGGCGGTGGATCTTTTTCGTCAACGTGCCGCTGGGACTGCTCGCACTCGCCGCAGGCCCCTGGGTGCTCGCCAAAACCAAGCCGACCGGCGCCGGGGTACCCGATCTATTCGGCGCTTTGAGCCTGGTGCTGGGGGTGGGCGCGCTCGTGTGGGCGCTGATCGAATTGCCCGTGGCCGGTAATGGCACGAACGTCGTGGTCGCCACCGTCGGCGCCGGGTGTGCGATGGCGCTGGCCGTGTGGCGCTCGTTACGCCACCCGTCGCCGGCCCTGGATCTCGCCGCGGTGCGGGTGCTGCCGATGTGGTCGAGTTGCCTTGCGCTGCTGCTGTTTGCCGCGGCGTTCGGTGCGATGCTGCTGAGCAGCGTCATGCTGCTCACCGCCGTGTGGGGCAAGGCGCCCGACGTGGCAGGCCTGTGCCTGTCGCCGGGTCCCGTTGTTGTCGTGATCATGTCGCTCACGCTGGCCGGTCGACTGATCGGCAGACTCGGCGTCGGCGCCGTCGCCGCGACGGGGGCGACCCTGTATGTAGTCGGGATCGTGATCTGGCTGTGCCGGGTGGGTCCGCAGCCCGACTACGTCGCCGATTTCCTTCCGGGGCAGCTGTTCACCGGCGCCGGGGTGGGGCTGGTCTTTCCCAGCCTTTCCGCGGTCACCGGCCTGGCGCTGCCCGCGCACCGGTGGGGCGCCGGGTCGGCGCTGATCAACACCGCCCGGCAGCTGGGCACGGTTTTGGGCACCGCCGTCCTGACCATGATCTACCAGCCGGGCATCGACCTAGACACCATCCGGCGCGGCTGGGAGTTCACCGCCGCGGCCGCAGGCACCGCCGCACTCATCGCCGCAGCGCTGGCCCTCTGGCGGACAACCACCACCGAACAACCACAGCGCGATGACAAAATGCCGAGCGAACGGGTCTGCGCCACTTGATGTTTCGCGATCTCACTTCCAGGCGAACACCGGCTGTTCCAGCTCGTCGACCGGGTCGTGTCGGCCCTCCAGGCACAGCCACCGCACCTGCAGCAGCACCGCGCCCGTCGGTGCATGAATGAGGTCATTTCCCAACGGAATTTGGACGACCGGATGCGGGCTCTCCGGGATGCTGATGAACCGCGGCGAGTCGTCGCGCTGTAGCTGGTGCAACCCCACCCGATAGACGGCAACCACCTCGTCGGGTGCGGGACGGGGATCGAGCTTGCCGCCACCCCAGATCACCACCGGCGTGATGACGTATCCAGACCGGGTCGGGTAGTCGTCGAGCATCCCCAAAACGGTCGAGTCGGGCAGCCTGATGCCCACCTCTTCGTCCAGTTCCCGCAGCGCGGCGGCGACAGGGGTTTCACCCGGATCGAGTCGACCGCCGGGCAGCGCCCATTGCGCAGCGTGTGAGGTGAGGCGAGATGCCCTGCGGCACAAGAGAAACGCGGCGCCGCCCGAAACGTCGACCATCCGGCCGTCGAGGCCGGCCTCCATCGGCCGCCCGGCGATCCAGTCGTCCACCGGCGCCGGATCCACCCGGTCCTCACCGACCTCGGAATCGACCACCACCACCGCGACTGCCGCGTGCCGCTTCGTCGGGTCGGTCACGATGCGGCGGTCGTGTCCCGACAAATTCGCCCGGAACCGTTCCCGCAGCGTCTCGTCATAGGTGATCGTCACCGCTCGACCATAGGACGCGAGCGGGCGCCCGCGTCCGTCGGGCTTTTCGACGGTGTGGCGAGTTGACGGAGCGTCTGGCATCGTCGGACACGATGGCCGAAAGGCCTAGCGCTCAGAGAAGGCGGGAGGTCGCAGTGGCTGACATCACCATGGCGATCCTCGCCGACCATGAGTGGTTCCGCGAACAATTCGCCAAGCTGGACGAGCTGCAGGCACAGACACCGGTCAACCGGGGCGCACTCGAGCGGGTTTGGCGCCCGCTCGCCGACAAGCTCGACGTGCACGCCTACATCGAGGAGAAGATCTTCTACCCGCAGCTGCTCACGCGAGGCACCGACGATCCCGAAGGCGAGACTCTGGACGCGATCGGCGATCACAACGACATTCGCGACGGCGTTCGCGACGCCAACGCGGCCGGAGTCGGCACCGAACAGTGGTGGGCGGCGGTCGGCCGTACCCGGGTGGCCAACGACGATCACATGGGTGAAGAGGAACGAGAAGGACTCTCGGACTTTCGCCGCAACGCGCCGATCGGCCTCCGTGAAGCGCTCGGGCAGCAATACAGCGAATTCATGCGACAGCACCCCACCACCAAGGGCCTGACGATCACCGACCGCGACCCGCAACGCTACGTCGAAGAATTCGAGGCCACCCCGCGATCGAAGCCCGACGACTTCTCCCTTCGCATCGGCAGCCTGAAAGGCCAATGAGCCACCGCCGTGCGTACAGTGGACCGCATAACTTATATTGCCTAAGTAATCCACGGCTGCGTAGAAAGAGGTTCGGCGAATGACCCGTTCCGAGAACGACACCTGGGATCTGGCGTCCAGCGTCGGCGCGACCGCGACGGCGGTCGCCTTGCAGCGCGCAATCGCTTCCCAGGGACCGGATCCGCTGCTTGACGACCCCTGGGCCGACCCGCTGGTCCGCGCGGTCGGCTCGGAAACCTTCATCAAACTGCTCGACACCGACCTCGGACAGAACACCGATGCGGTGCTGAGCCGCCAGCCCGTGCGCGAACAGATCACCGTGCGCACCCGCTACTTCGACGACTTCTTCCTGCACGCCACCGGTTCCGGGATCCGCCAGGCCGTGATCGTGGCATCGGGTCTGGACACCAGGGCGTACCGGCTGCCGTGGCCGGCCGCAACGGTGGTCTACGAGATCGACCAGCCCGAGGTCATCGAATTCAAGACGCGCGCGTTGGCCAAGCTCGGCGCCGAGCCCACCGCACAACGGCGCACCGTATCGATCGATTTGCGCGACGACTGGCCCTCGGCACTGGTTGCGGCCGGACTCGACACCGGAGCGCCGACCGCGTGGAGCGCCGAAGGCCTGCTGGTCTACTTGCCGCCGGACGCACAGGACCGCTTGTTCGACAACATCACCGCCCTGTCCGCACCGGGCAGCCGGATCGCGACCGAACACATGGACATGCGCAACATCCCGTCGGACTGGGCGCAGAAGCTCACGGAACGATCGAAGCGGGTCGGTTCCAACATCGACCTTGCCTCGTTGTTCTTCACCGGCGAGCGCAACAACGCTGCCGAATACCTCGCCGGGCACGGGTGGCGGGTCGACGTCCGAACCACCGAACAAGCCTTCGCCGCCAACGGATTTCAGGTGCCCAACGATGAGCTCGCCTCGCTCGGTGGCGATTCCGGCTACTTGTCGGCGACGCTCGCCTAGTTCTGCCTGCCGACCAACTCGGCGACGAACCGATCGAGAAAGCCGTCGAGCGAACCCCCACCTGCGGGCCGGATGACGAACTTCGTCAACCCGGCATCGACGTAGGCGTCGAGTTGCCGATGCAGCTGATCCCAGCCGGCGGCGATCAGCTCGCCGGGATCGACGTCGGGGCGACGATGGCGGGCCGCCGCGACCAGTTCGGGCGGCAACTCACCGTCGGTGACCGCCAGCGAAATGCCGAAGTGATCCGGTTCGATCTGCCTGCCGGCCTGCTCGGCCGCTCGCTCGATCGCCTGGCGTCCGGCCCGCGCCTCGTCCGGGGTGAGGAAGCTGCCCAACCAGCCGTCGGCGAGCGTACCGATGCGCCGAAACGCTGCGGGCGCCGAACCCCCTAGCCAAATATCAAGCGGCGGCGACGGTTTCGGTGTCACCGCGACGCCGTTGACCGTGAAATAGCGGCCCTGGTAGCTGGCCGCGTCCTCGCCCAGCACCAGGCGCAGCACCCGCAGCGACTCGTCGAACACGGCCGCCCGCTCGCCGTCGGGCACTACGAAGAGTTCGCGCTCGGCCGGAATCGCCGACCGCAACCCGAAGGCCGGGAGCACGCGCTTGGGTGCGAGGGCAGCCAGCGAAGCCAGCTGCTTGGCCACCAGCACCGGATGACGTCCCGGCAGCACCGCCACCGAAGTGCCCACCTTCAGCCGCGTCGTGCGAGCGAGCGCATACGCCATGCCCACCATCGGATCCACCGCCGGCGCGTACACCAGCTCGGAGAACCACAGCGAGTCCACCCCGTTGCTCTCCAGATGATCGACAATGCCGGCGAGTTGATCGGGAGCGCTGTCCAGACCCAGCCCGACCCCGAAGCGAATCTTCACCCGCATCTCCCTCCGACTTACTATCCGGCGCCATGACCGACGGTTCTCAAGTGGCCGTAGCGAACTTGCCGGCGAGCTCCACCGCCTCTTGCTGAATCCGCTCGAACTGGGCACCCATCGCTTCGGATAAGGCCGTCGCCCCCGACAGCGGCCGCACCATCACCATGAAGTCGTCGATCAGGCCGTCGTCGTCGAAGTGCAGGAAATCGCAACCGGTGATCTTGACGCCCGGCGCCCCGACGATCCCGGTCTCGAACACCAGCGCGTGGTCGCGACCGTCGCTGCCGTCGATCTCACGCACGTAGCGAAAGTCCTCGAAGGTCCTTAGCACCCCGCGCAAGATCGCCGCCGTGATCGCCTTGCCGACGTACGGCTTGAACGCCACCGGACTGGTGAACACGACGCTATCGGCCAACAGGGCCTGAATCGCCGCCTCGTCTCGTTCTTCGACCGCTTTACGAAAGGGATGCATCACCTCATGGTGCCGGATCTGTCAGGTAGTGCGCGAGCACGGGTCGTAGCCATTCGATGAGTTGGGCGTCGTCCATGCCCACCAGCGGCGGGACGCCCACGATATAGCGGGCGACCGCGAGCCCGAGCAGTTGCGATCCCACCAGGCCGGCCCGCTCGGCGGCGTGATCGGGTGCGACCGCGGCCAGGGCCGGGGCCACCTGGTCGACGAACACTTGGAGCAGGGCATCAGCGGCGGCCCGGTTGGTCGCGGCCGCGCGCAGCAGCGGCAGAAACGGCCCCTCGGGCCCCCAGACCTCGATGAACAGTGGCAGCAACACCTCGGCGATGCGCTCGGGGGCCACATCCGACAGATCGGGGAAGCTGATGTCGAATCGCGAGGCCGCGGCGAAAAGCGCTGCCTTGCTACCGAAGTAGTGCATGACGAGCGCTGGGTCGACGCCGGCTTCCGATGCGATCGAGCGGATGGTCGTGCGTTCAAAGCCGTGCTTGCCGAACTGCGAGCGCGCGGTGGCCAGGATCGTCGACCGGGTGACCTCCCCGTCGCGGATTTTCGCCGGCATGGGCCCCAGTGTATTCAACAATTGTTGACATCGTCCGATCGGGGGCCTAGCGTTGAGTTCAACAGTTGTTGAACTTAGATGGGAGGTCACCAGCCATGACCGTCACAGCGATCCAGATCGGACTCGATCCGGATGTAATCGATTGCAGCTCAGCCGATTTCGCCCAATTTCCCGGCCTGTCCCGAGAGAAGTTGCGGGCCGCGAATGATGACAACCTCGCCGCCCTGCGCGCCGCGGGTTATCACGTCGACAACTGCCTCATCGACTTCGGCGAGGCGGGCGCGGCTAAGGCCCGGCGGTGGCTGACCGCCAAACGGTATGACGCGGTGCTCATCGGCGCCGGGGTGCGACTGGTCGCAGGTAACACCCTGCTCTTCGAGTCGATCGTCAACGCCGCGCACATCAGCCAACCCGGTTGCCGCTTCGTGTTCAATCGCGCGGCCGTACCGACCCCCGACGACATCCGTCGCTATTACCCACACCCCGAGGCGGTGGCGTGATGAGCATCGACAACGTTGATGTCATCGTCGTCGGTGGCGGCCCGACGGGGATGACCGCCGCCGGCGACCTTGCCCGCAGCGGCCGCTCGGTGGTGGTTCTCGAGCGCTGGCCCGCGATTAACCAGTCCAGCCGCGCCTTCGCCACCATGGCCCGTACCCTCGAGGTGCTCGACGCCCGCGGGCTCGCCGACGGCCTGCTGGCAGATGGACACCAGGCGCCGGGCGTCACAATCTTCGGCGGCGCACAGATCGATCTCACCCATCTGGACTCGCCCTACCAATTCGTCATGGTCACGCCGCAGACCAACGTCGATCAGGCACTCGCCGGCTACGCCGTCGCCCAGGGTGCCGATGTCCGCCGCGGCATCGAGATCATCGGGCTCGACCAGGACGCCGATGGCGTGACCGTGACAGCGCGACCACACGGTGGGGGCAACGAATTACGTTGGCGGGCAAAGTATGTCATCGGCGCTGACGGCGCCCACAGCACGGTTCGAGAGCTGGTGGGGGCGGATTTTCCCGGCCGGACCATCCTGTCCTCGATCGTGCTCGCCGACGTCAAGCTCGCGCACGGGCCCTCGGGCGCCGGCCCGAGGCTGCATAGCACTCGCGACGTCTTCGCGTTCCTCGTGCCCTACGACCGTCACGACGCCGATGGCTCGTGGTATCGCACGATGGTCTGGGACCGCAGCAATCAGCTGCCCGACACCGAGCCCGTCGCTCAGGACGAGATCGAGGGTGTCTTTGCACGCGCACTGGACACCGACCCGGGCCTGCTCGAGGTGTCTTGGAAATCCCGGTTCCATTGCGATGAAAGACAAGTCGTGCACTACCGGCACGGTCGAGTGTTCCTGGCCGGCGACGCCGCGCACGTCCACTCCCCCATGGGTGGGCAGGGCATGAACACCGGCATTCAAGACGCGGCCAACCTGGCGTGGAAGGTCGACGCCGTACTCGCTGGCGCCGACGACGCCGTGCTCGACACCTACCACGACGAGCGCCATCCCATCGGCAAACGCGTCCTGGTGCAGTCCGGCCTGATGGCCCGTGGCATTAAGCTGCATCCTCTGCCGGCGCGCAAGATGCGAAACCTCCTGGCGCCCCGCCTGCTTCGCATCCCACGGTTTCGTGACACGATTGCCGGAAGCTTCGCCGGCACAACATTGCGGTACGCCCACCGCAGGGGCGAGAGCTCGTTGGTCGGCACCCGAGCCACACGAATTCCTTTGGTGCACGAGCGAATCACCCAGCTGCAGCGTCAGCCGGGTTTCGTGTTGGTTCGTGAGCGCGGCGCACGTGCGATCGATGCGGAAGGGCTATTGCAGGCCGAGCGGGCCGATGCGGGCCCGGCGGTGCTGGTGCGTCCCGACGGTTATATCGCGTGGGCGGGCGAATCGGCCGACCGGTCCGCATGGACCCCGGTGCTTGCCCGGTGGACCGGCCGCGGTCAGTCCTGCGCGCCGGCAACAGCACTCATGCCGAGCAGTTCCGCCAATTGCGCCGCCGAATAACGGCCCGGCCCAAGGCCATCGCGCACCGCAGAGCGGGCGGCACGTGCCAGCGCCGCGTTGAGGGGCGCCGTGGTGCCGTGCCGGTGCGCGAGCCTGACGATCTCTCCGTTGAGATAGTCGGTTTCCACGTTGCCGGTGTTGCGGCTCAGCGATTGCCAGGTGGAATTGCTCGCTGCGGATTTCCAGCCCGGTATCGGGCGGATGCTGGGTCCGTCCACTCGTGCGGCCTTCGAGGTCTCGAACGAGATGAAGGGAATTCCCGCGTTTCGCAGCACATTCTCGCCCTCCCGGCGCACCGCGGCCACCACCTCGCCGGTGTCGGAATCATCGGCGGATAGGGCACCGACCGCATTGCCCAGATTGCTCAGGAGCTTGTTGTACTTCCACGGCGCCACGTCGTCGGGCGTGCGCACCAAGATCCCGGCGGCACTCCATGTCTGGGCGACAGCGGTGAGCAGGGCGGCGTCGTCGGGCGTGCTGGCCGACGCGGGCCACCGCGCGATGTGGAACTGGCCGGCCAGCGGCCAAGACCGCACGATCACCTCACCGGGTTCGAGGTGCACGGCGGGCAACCACACGCAGATGCCGAATACCCGGGCGAAGTAGCGCAGCGCTTTCTCCTCTGCCGCAACGCCATTCAACGCGGTCATGGCCGGCAGCCGGTCGCCGGCGGCTCCCACCACGCCCTGCGGGCCATACACCGGCTGGTCGACCCACTCCTGCACCGCCGCATCGAGTTGCTGGGTTTTGGTGGTGAACACCAGCACATCGCGGTCGGTCAACCGCACATCCTCCGGCCGGCCCGCCGCGGTCACCGCCGTATGGAAGGTGCCGTCGGGTGTTCGGAGCGTGATCCCCGACGTCGCCAGAACCTCGGCGTGCCGGCCACGCGCCACCAGGACCGTCGGAACGCCGGCCCGCGCGAGAATTGCGCCCACCGTCCCGCCGATGGCACCGGCGCCGATGATCACGTATCTGTAATCGTCTCGATCCGACAACCGCCGCGCCTTTCGTCGAGCCTTCGTACTCTCCCGCGAGAGTACTGGCGCTCGCATCGCCGCGGCTGACCCGTTTAGTCGCTGCTGATGACGTTGGCGGCGGACGCGATGAAATCCCGTGCGGCGCGCGAGAGCGGGCGGGCGGAATTCCAGATCATTCCGACATCGCGATAGGCGTCGGCGTCGGCCAGCCGAAGGATCACCACCCCCGATGTGTACTCGCTGCCGTCGATGGGCATCAGGCTGATGCCCAGTCCGGCGGCAACCAGACCGGCAGACGTGCTCAGGTCGGAGGATTCCAGGGCGATTCGCGGCTGGAATTGTGCTGCGGCACAAAGCTCGTCGAGCAAGCGGCGCATACCGAACCCGGGGTGCATGGTGACGAAGGGTTCGTCGGCGAGATCGGTCATGGACACCTCAGCGACGCCTATGAGCCGGTGGTCGCGGGGCACGGCGACGCCGAGCCGCTGACGAAACATGCTGCGCCAGGCCAATGTTGACTGTGCTGGGCGCGGCGACACCACGCCGATGTCGAGCGAGCCAGACTCCACCGAATCGGCGATCGAAGCGGCGGCGTCCTCCAAGAGCGCGAACGTCACTCGCGGTGATGCCTTGGTGAAATCCGCGATCAGCCGCGGCACCACCGTGTTTCCGAACGAATGCAGGAACCCCAGCCGGATCTCGCTCACGGCGGGATTGGTCAGGTCTTCGATTGCGCGCCGGGCCGAATCGAGCTCCAGCTGGGCGCGGCGGGCGTGCTGGTAGAAGATTCGGCCGTAGGCGTTGAGCGACAGGCGCCTGCCGCGGCGGTCGAACAGCTCGACCCCCAGCCGCTGCTCGAGGCGCGCCAGCATCCGGGTCAACGTCGGTTGCGCAATACCCAGCTGCTCGGCCGCCGCAGTGACGTGCTGGAGCTCCGCGAGTGTGATGAACCACTCATAGTCGCCGTCGCGCACCCGCCTACCTCTTCTTATGTCGTAACAGCATCATAATCCGGCGAATAATTCATTTCCGTTTCGAGCCGGTGCGGCCGAGGATCGTAGTCATGGTTTCGCTGGCTGCCGCACCCTTCAGCAACCAGGCCCACCGGGTGGGTAGCAGCGGTTTCCGGCGGCTGACCGCAGCGGTGTGCTGCGCGGGTGTGGCGAGCTTGGCCGGGATGTACTGCACGCAGGCGCTGCTGCCCGCGTTGTCGGCGTACTACCGGATCTCCCCCACCATCTCCGCGCTCACCGTCTCGCTGACCACAGGAATGGTGGCGTTGTGCATCATTCCGGCAAGCATGCTGTCAGAACGCTACGGCCGCACCCGCGTGATGCTGACCTCCGCGGTGGCGTCCAGCGTCATCGGGTTGCTGTTGCCGTTCAGTCCCTCTCTCGGCGTTCTGATCGCCGGGCGGGCTCTGCAGGGCATAGCACTCGCCGGCGTCCCCGCGGTCGCGATGGCGTACCTCGCCGAAGAGGTGCACGCCTCCTCGCTCGGCTCCGCGATGGGCCGGTATGTCGCCGGAACCACCGTGGGCGGACTGATCGGACGGATCATCCCGTCACTGGTCGTCGACATCAGCAACTGGCGGGTCGCGCTGCTGGCGAGCTCGCTGACAACGCTGGCCGCCACGGTGGCCTTCGCGGTGCTGGTGCCGCGGTCCCGCTACTTCACACCGAATCCCGCCAGCACGCGGGCCACGTTGCACAAGCTCGGCGGCCATCTGCGAAACCCCGTGTTATTCAAGCTTTTCATCCTGAGCTTCGTTCTCATGGGCGGATTCGTCTCGGTATACAACTACCTCGGCTACCGGTTGACCGCCCAACCGTTCGGGTTGGCGTCGTCGATGGTCGGTCTGCTGTTCGTGCTGTATCTGGCCGGCACCTGGTCGTCGGCATTCGCCGGGCGCCTCGTCGACCGCCGAGGCCGTGCGTTCGCACTAGGCATTGCCCTGCCGACCGCGGTGATCGGCCTGCTTGCGACCGGACCGCATGCCGTCGGAATGATCGTCGTCGGCGTGGGCGTGTTCACGGCGGGCTTCTTCGCCGCGCACACCGTGGCGAGCGGCTGGGTGGGCGCGGTGGCCTGGCAGGATCGCGGGCCCGCGGCGGCGCTGTACATGTTGGGCTTTTACCTCGGCGGGTCGGTGGGCGGTGCACTCGGCGGGCTCGTCTACAGCGTCGGCGGGGGGGCGGCCACGGTGACCTTCGTTGGCGCGCTACTGCTGAGTGGGCTACTGCTCGCGGGTTTGTTGATGCGCGACACTAGGGTCCGCGCGGCACCGGGAATAGCCTGCTAGTCAAGGGCGTTGCGGCACCCGAAGCCAACAGACAGGGATAGCGCGATGAAGATCGGAATCTCCACCTTCGTCAACGACGACAGCATCGACACCGTGTCCTTGGCGCGCGCGATCGAAGAGCGCGGCTTCGAGTCGCTGGTGATCGCCGAGCACACACACATACCGGCCAGCCGTGAGTCTGCGTACCCGGGCGGCGGCGAACTGCCGCAGCACTATTACCGCACCCTCGACCCCTTCGTCACGCTGGCCGCGGCCGCCGCGGTGACATCGAAGATCGAACTAGTCACCGGCATTGCGCTCCTCATCGAACGCGATCCGATCATCACCGCCAAAGAAGCCGCCAGCATCGACCTGATCTCCGGCGGCCGGTTCGTGTTCGGCGTCGGAGCCGGCTGGAACATCGAGGAGATGCGCGACCACGGCACCGACCCGAAGACCCGCGGCGCACTACTCGACGAACGCATCGAGGCCATCAGGGCGCTCTGGACCGACGAACCCGCCGAGTATCACGGCAAGTACGTCGACTTCCCGCTGTCCTACAGCCGCCCCAAGCCGGTGCAGCAGCCGCACCCGCCCATCTTCATCGGCGGCAATTCCAACGCCACCGTCAAGCGGGTGATCCGGCACGGGGCAGGCTGGATCTCCAACCCCAACCCGATAGAAGACATCACCCAGCGCGTCGACCAATTGCGTGCTGGCGCAGGTCATGACGTCCCGCTGGCGATGTTCGGCACGCCGTACAACGATCTCGATTACTGGCGCGCCGCCGAGGACCTCGGCTTCGGCCAACTCGCGTTGTTCCTGCCGACCCGGCCGCTCGACGACTCGCTGCGACTGCTCGATAAATTCGCCGGCCAGGTGAGCGCGTACCGCGGCTGAAGCAAATGAACGACTTTGGTATCTGAAACGATTGCGGCGGAAGATAATTCGCTTAAGCGGCCGTAATCGTCGGAGTCGAGATAGTGGTGACCTCGGAGTGCACGTGGCCGTCGGGGCAGCGCACCTCGTATTCAAGCGTGTCGTTACCGCGGTCGAGAAACTGATACTCGGACATTTTCATGCACCGCGGGCAGCGCGTACGGCCGCGTTCGACGGTCACCATATGCATGCCCCCTATATCAACTGCGATGTCGGAAAAATACCCCGTTCAGCGCTGATTAATCATTGATTCGCGAAACGGGTTTCGGGGTCGTTGATCCCGGAGACCCTGCAATGGCAAGCCGCCTGAAATCGAAAAGAGGAGACCTCGCGTGGGAGACAGCAGCAACGCACCGAACGTGCCGAAGGATGCCAGGAAGACGACTGAGGAACAGCGCGAGACCGAGGAGCTATTGGAGCATCGGGACGACGATCCAGACGCCCCGGGCCTGCACCAGTCTCGGCATCAGACCGCCGACGAGACGACGCGATAGGACAGACGAACGGTGTCGACCAATCCGGATGCGCACCAGTGACGTTGGTCGGGCGCCCTGACGGGGTGCCCGGCTCCGCCGCGGGCATTGTCCGGCACAACCACCAACAAAAGGCGTTCGGCGAAAACCCGGCGTCGCGAACCCGGTGAATGGTTCTCTTATTACGACGAGGCCGGCCCCAAAGCCCGCCTCGCCATTGTCCTTATTTAAGGGTTGGATTTGAGAGGGAAGTCAGTGGTCTTCCGCGCAGACCAGGAAATCGGCCGCGATCTAGCCGCCGTCGATTGGGCATCCACTCCGCTCGGACCCGTGGAGGGATGGCCGCAAAGTCTCCGCACCTCGGTAAACATCCTGCTTGCATCCCGGTTTTCGATGTGGATGGCGTGGGGTCCGGAGCTGACGTTCTTTTGCAACGCCGCCTATCGCCGGGACACGTTGGGCCGCAAGTACCCCTGGGCGTTGGGCCGGCCGGCCCGAGAAGTGTGGGCGGAGATCTGGGACGATATCGGCCCGCGCATCGAGCGCGTCCTGTCTACCGGGGAAGCGACGTGGGACGAGGCCCTGATGCTCATCCTGCAGCGGTCGGGCTACTCCGAGGAGAGCTATCACACGTTCTCCTACAGCCCGTTGCGCGACGAGGACGCACAAGTTGTCGGCATGCTGTGCGTGGTCAGCGAGGACACCGACCGGGTGATCACCGAGCGCCGCATGACGACGCTGCGAGAACTGGGCTCTGACCCAACCGTCGTACGCACGGAGCGCCAGATGCTGGACTTCGCCGCCGGCCAGCTCGCCAGGAATCCCTACGACCTTCCGTTCACCCTGACGTACTTGTTCGGCGACGACGGCGACGCCCACCTCGCCGGGGTCAGCGGCATCGCGCCCGGCCATCCGGCGGCGCCGGAGACGCTGCCGGGCAGCGGCCCGTCGCTGTGGCCGGTCGACAAGGCCGTGCGCGGCGAGGCCGAACTGATCGAGCTCATTGGGGGCGAATGGAACGTGCCGGCCGGCGCCTGGAACGAGCCACCCTGTCAGGCGCTCGTGGTGCCGCTGTTGCAGCAGGGCGGTTCGCCACTGGGGTTTCTGGTCGCCGCGCTGAACCGGCACCGCGCATTCGACGACGCCTACCGCGGCTTCGTCGAGCTGGTGGCCGCACACATCGCCGCGGGGGTGGGCAGCGCACGCAGCTACCAAGCCCAGCAGCGGCGTGCTGAGGAACTGGCCGAACTCGACCGGGCGAAGACCGCTTTCTTCTCCAACGTCAGCCACGAGTTCCGCACCCCGCTCACCTTGATCCTCGGGCCGGTCGACGAATTACGTAGCCGCACAACAGGTATCGATGACCATACCCGCGAGGAGCTGGATCTCATCCACCGCAACGGTTTGCGGCTCGCCAAGCTGGTGAACACCCTGCTGGACTTCTCGCGCATCCAGGCCGGGCGAATGCAGGCTCAATTCGAGCCCGTCGACCTACCGTCGTTCACAGCTGAACTGGCCAGCATCTTTCGGTCGGCGATCGACCAGGCCGGCCTGACGTTCACTGTGGACTGTCCGCAGCTCGACCAGCCGGTGTACCTGGACCGCGAAATGTGGGAAAAGGTCGTCCTCAATCTGCTTTCCAACGCGTTGAAGTTCACCTTCGAGGGCACGATCACCATCCGGGTACGTCAAGAGGACACCGAAGCGGTTGTCACCGTCACCGACACCGGTATCGGAGTGCCCGCCGCAGAGATCCCGCAACTTTTCGAGCGTTTCCACCGCATCGAGTCAGCACGCGCACGCTCGACGGAGGGCAGCGGCATCGGGCTGGCGTTGGTCAAAGAATTGGTCGGGCTGCACGGTGGGACCATCACCGCCGATAGCGAGGAGGGCGTGGGCACTACCTTCACCATCCGGCTGCCCTTCGATGCGGCCCATCTGCCGGCCGACCAACTCGCCAAGCCCAAAAGCGCCCGCGCGGCCGGCGTGATCGCCCAATCGTACGTGCAGGAAGCCCTGCGCTGGCTGCCGGCGGACACCATTTTCGCCCCGCCCGACACCAGCACGACGGCGACGATGACCGCGGTCACCCCAACCCTGCCCAGCGG
This sequence comes from Mycobacterium numidiamassiliense, assembly GCF_900157365.1. Taxonomy (GTDB): domain Bacteria; phylum Actinomycetota; class Actinomycetes; order Mycobacteriales; family Mycobacteriaceae; genus Mycobacterium; species Mycobacterium numidiamassiliense. The sequence goes on from NZ_FUEZ01000003.1 coordinate 1,724,021, forward strand.
CGAACGGGTCCGCGTGTTGATTGCCGACGACAACGCCGACATGCGGGCTTACCTGAGCCACCTGTTGCGGACTGCCGGCTACGAGGTCAGTGATGTCACCGACGGTCAGCAGGCCCTCGAGGCGATTCACGCGCGCGCGCCCGACCTGCTCATCAGTGACGTCATGATGCCCGAGCTGGACGGGCTGCAACTGCTCGCCGCGCTGCGCCGCGACCCGCGCACCGCGGCCCTGCCCGTCCTGCTGCTGTCTGCACGCGCCGGCCCGGCAGCCTCGATCGAGGGCCTGCTGACCGGCGCCGACGACTACCTCGTCAAACCATTCGCCGCCGCGGAGCTGCTCGCCCGGGTGCGCGCCAATGTCGAGTTGGCGCGGCTGCGTAACCACCAAGCGCGCTGGCGCTCCGCTCTGGTCGACTCATTGCAGGAAGCGTTCTTTGTCTGCGACGAGCGTGGTGCCGTCATCGAGATCAACAACACTTTCACCGAGACACTCGGCTATGGCCCCGAAGGGCTGCCCTACGACGCCCCCCACCCATGGTTTCCTGATGCCACGACGGAGCCAGAAGCCCACCGTCTGGTCCGACAGGCGCTCGCGGATCTGCTGAACAAAAGCCGCGGCACTTTCACGACTCCCGTTACCCACCGGAATGGACACCGGCTGTGGGTCGCGGCCAACTTCAACCACGCCCAAGATCCCGACTCGGGACGCCGAGTCATGGTCGGCACCTTTCGCGACGTCACTGCCGAGCACTACTTGGTGCAGCGCCAGACCGCGCTGGCCGCCCTCAATCAGCAACTGGCTCAAGCCGATACGTTGGATGACGCGCTGTACGGGTCCGCCGAGGTACTGCGTCACGTGTGGCACGCCAGGCGCGTTCTGCTTGTCACCTTCCCGTCCAGCGCTGTTGCGGAAACTGATGCGCCGGGGCTGGTTTGCGCAGGCGCCGCCGCCCAGTGGGCCGACCTGCCGGCGGGTCAGAAACAGCTGATCGAGTCGCTACGGGACGCAGACCTGCTGACCACCGGCACCGGAGAGGCCGGCACAGCGGGCATCTCGCTGCAGCATCCGCAAGGGGTGCTCGTCGTCTGGGTCGAGTTGTCCGAGCAACGGCCCTTCACCCCTGAAGACCACACTCTGCTCACAGTCCTGGCCGGGCGGCTCGGTCAAGGCCTGCACCGCGTCTACCAGCTGGACTCCCAACGCGAAACCGCCCTGGCGTTCCAGCACTCCATGCTTGACCCCACGGGTCTGCCGCGCGGCTTCACCGTGCGCTACCTTCCCGCGGCCCGCCCGTTGCAGGTCGGCGGCGATTGGTATGACGCCGTCGATCTCGACGACGGCCGCGTCGCGCTGATCGTCGGCGACTGTGTCGGTCACGGTTTGGCGGCAGCCACCGTGATGGGTCAGCTTCGCAGCGCCTGCCGCGCGCTGCTGCTTGAGCGGTCCAGTCCAAGCGCTGCGCTCGCTGGGCTGGACCGCTTCGCCGGCCGGCTGCCCGGCGCCCGCTGCGCCACCGCCTTCTGCGCGGTGCTCACCCTCGACACCGGCGAACTCGTGTACTCCAACGCGGGTCACCCGCCGCCGATCATGGTGCACGCCGACGGCACTGCCGTGACGCTGGACGGTGAACACGGACTGCCCCTGGCGCTGCGGCCGGACTGGACGCGCCCCGAAACCCGTGTCACCATCCCGGCACGGGCGACGTTGCTGCTCTACACCGATGGACTGGTCGAACGCCGGGGCAGTTCAATCGACGACGGCATGGACCGCGCTGCCGAGCTCGTGCAAGAGGGCCGGTCGCAGTCGCTCGATGAGGTGGCAGACCATCTCATGTCCCGGCTTGAGCCCGCAGGTGGATATCTCGACGACGTGGCCATCCTGCTCTACCGGCAGCCCGGTCCATTCGAGATGAAGTTCACCGCCGACGCCACCCAGCTCGCGCCGAGCCGTGCCGCCCTCCGCAACTGGCTGGCAAAGGCTGGAGTGGGCCCCGATCAGATCGTCGACGTGCTGATCGCCAGCGGCGAAGCCGTCGCCAACGCAATCGAGCACGGCCACCGCGACTACCCCGAGGGCACTATCTGGTTGTATGCGACCGCGTACGTCGACGGGCTGCACCTGACCGTCGTCGACACCGGCGCCTGGAAGGAACCGCACGACGTCCCTGCCGAAAATCGTGGCCGCGGGATCGCGCTCATGCGCGGCCTCATGGAGGACTTAGCCATTCACCCCAGCAACACCGGAACTACAGTGCATATGTACGCAAGGATCGCCTGATGGCCACACCGCTCACCTTGAATACCGCCCGCGGCGCCGACGGCGCCGCCCGGGTCGTTGTCGAGGGTGAGATCGATCTGAGCAATATCGCGGAGTTCACCCAGGCCATCGCCCACGCCCGCGCGGGCACCCGCAAGCCGATAACCGTCGATCTGGGCGCGGTCAGATACATCGACAGCGCCGGCATCAATGTGCTGTTCGACCATGCCGACGAAGTCGACCGGCTGCACCTCATCGTTCACCCCGTGCTGGTTCGGGTCCTCACGATCAGCGGGCTGAGCAGCATCGCGACCGTCGAATCCGCGCAGACGTCACCGCGCGAAGACGAAAGCGGCTAGCGACCGTCGCTGCGACTAATGCAGGCTGACGAGTTCGTCGACCGAGTCCTGGGGTAGGTCGCCGTCGACGACGGCGGTAACCACCATGTTCTGCATCGTGATGGCGCCGTTGTGGTTGTCCAAGAAGGCGGTGTCGGCGGCATCTCGGCCGGTGGCGATGCGCACCATCGACTGCCGCGGCGCCAGGCAAGTGGCGTCGACAACCCGCCACGCACCGTCGACGAACGCCTCGGCCACCGCATGAAAATCCATCGGCTCGCATCCCGGCGCATACACAGCCACCAGGCGGGACGGGATATTTCGCGCGCGCAGAAGCGCGATCACCAGATGCGCATAATCGCGGCACACGCCTGCGCCGGCGAGCAACGTGTCGGTCGCCCCGTCGATCGGATCGCTGGATCCGGGGACATAACTCAGCCGGGTACCGACCCACGACGAGACGTTTTCGAGCAGGGTGACCGACGCCCCGTACCGCTGGAATTCGGTCGCGGCGAAGCCGAAGAATTTGTCCGCTTCGGCATACCGGCTAGGGCGCAGATAGGTGATCAAGTCGATGTCGCTCACCGGAGCCGGGTCGGCTTGGCCGACGACCGTCGCCGAGTACGACGCTGTCACCGTTCCCTTGCCGGCCTCGACCACGTGAATTCGGGTTTGGTGCTGGCCGAGAATTTCACGCGGCTCTAGCGTCTTGCCGTTCAGTTCGATGACCAGGGATTCATCGACGTCGATGCCCGGTTGACGGCTGACCGCGATCTGGAAATCCAGTCTCGTGGGTTCGGTCACCTCGACTTCGATCTCGGCGCCCACTCTGCGTTTCGCTTCAGCGCTGCCGATGTCGGTCACCTCCGCACGACGTCTCCATGCAGGCATAAGGTCAAGCCCCCTCGGTTAAGCCAGTCGAATCCCGCTCGCTGCTTGGCAGGGCTCAGTTGTGCGCACTCGGCACCAGCGTATACATCAACCGGCTCCACCGCGCAGTTCGACGACCGCCCACAGTGCCAGTCACCGCGCGATTCCCTAACCGGCATGTCAGCCCGCGGGAATGTAATGTGCCGACAACCATCGCGGCGGTTTCACATACCTGCTCGGGTGGGGTGTACGCCGGTGCGGTCGGCGGCCAAGGGGAAGGTGAACGGATGCGGTCGGGCGAGCGCTCGCTGTCAGAGGCACATCGGCGCGGGTGGTGGCCGCCCACGAAGCTCGGTGCGGTCGTGCTCTTCGGGCTCATCGCCGGTGCGATGGTCGCGTCGGTCCTTCTCTACGTCAATGGTGCTGCGTCCAAAAGTGTTCTGACTCATGGGAGACCGACCAGCAGCGGCATAACTGTGACGCTGAATTTGGTAACTGTTCAAAACAGCTACGACGAGCTCGTCGGCGACCTTGCCGTCAAGCCGGGACCGACGTTGGTGGACGAGGCGACCTACGCCCTCAAGGAAGACCTGACCGTGGCGGTTACGTCCGTGACGACGCCGGTCAGGCGCACCTGGTCCAAAGGAATGCTGCCCGGTGTCTTCCCCGTGCCGCTGACGCTGGCGCGCGACGTCGAACGCTGGCCGTTCGACAGCTACCACACCGGGCCGATCACGGTTGAATTGTTCACCGGCGCATCGCAAACGCCGGAACGCGCCAGCGTGACATTCGGCGATCTGGTGGGCGGCTGGAAAGTCCACGTGGGCCGCGTGAACAACGCCAATGACTCGTCGCCCTATGTCGTCGAATTGGGGCGATCGGCAAGCACGATGGTCTTCGCGGTGGTCATCCTGTGCATCTTCGTCGCAATCGCGGCAATTGGCTTATTCGTGGCGCTTCAGACGTTTCGAAACCCGGCGATGTTCCAGGCGCCGTTGGCGACCTGGTACGCCGCGATGTTGTTTGCGGTGCTGCCGCTGCGAAACGCGCTTCCCGGCTCACCGGCGTTTGGCAGCTGGATCGATCTCACCATCGTTCTATGGGTACTGGTGGCGTTGGTGGTCTCGATGCTGCTCTATATCGCGGCGTGGTGGCGAGCACTGTCTACGACGTGACCCGCACGGCTATCGTGGCGCAGGTCAATGGCTTTCATGGAGGGAAACGCGTGGACGGGGCGCGGCGGTTCGGGCGCTACCACCTCGTCGAGTCGCTGTACCACGACGGGATGGGCGAGGTGTGGCGTGCCTTCGACCCCCGGTCCGATCGTTTTGTTGCCCTGAGGATGCTGCCCGCCGGCTGCGCGGCCGACGCCGGTTTTCACACTCGCTTCCGGCGGAACACCGGAGCCGCCGCCGGTCTTGACGAGCCCCACGTGGTCAAGATTCATGATTTCGGCGAGATAGACGGACGATTGTTTGTGACGATGCAGCTGCTGGATAGTCGCAACCTCCAAGACATTCTCGACGCCGGGCCGGTACCGCCCGCCCGCGCGGTCTGGATCATCGAGCAGATCGCCTCGGCGTTGCACGCCGCCCATGACGTGGGGTTGGTTCACTCCAATGTGAACCCGACGAACATCCTGGTCGCCGAAGACGACTTCGCCTACCTCACCGATTTCGGTATCGCGACCGAGGAAACCGGGCTGACGAAGGCCGGCGCGTCACGGGGTGCCAATTGGTCCTACACGGCGCCGGAGCGGTTTCGAACTGGTAGGGCCGACGTCCGCGCTGACGTGTACGGATTGGCGTGTGTGCTGTACCAGTCCTTGACCGGCCAGCGTCCGTTCCCGGGCGCGGGGCGGGACCAGCTCGCCGCCCACATGTTCAAACCGCCTCCACAGCCCTCGAAGATTCAACCCGGAGTCCCGCCGGCGATGGATCAGATCATTGCGACGGGAATGGCGAAGGAACCCGACCTGCGGTATGCGACAACCAAGGAGCTGGCCAAAGCGGCAAGGCTCGCACTCGCCACGCCGATGCACCCAACCTCGCCGGCGTCGCCGCGCAACCGCGCCGCGCCGACTCCCCGCAAGGGCGCGCCGCCCGCCAAGCCCGCCACCAAATCGGCATCTGCTCGCCGTCCCACGGATAGGTATCGACCGCGGCATGCCGGCTGGAACAAACGAGCCTCCGCCGCGCGGAGGAATGCCGAGCCGGGCGGGCAGCCGCTGCCGATATGGGCAAGCATCGTCTTCGCCGTGATCACGATCTCTGCGGTCGCCGCACTCATCTTGGGCATTATCATCATGGGGCACTCCGCTTTTCGCGGTGGCACCACCTCGACGACATCGCTCGCCTCTGCTGGTTCAGCCACCCACGACGGTCATACCCGCTGGCCATCGGCTCATCGCGGCACGTAGCGGCGTTTCGAGCCCACACTGTCCGCGCGTTAGGGTGCTGTGGTCGGCCTCAACTAACAAGCCGGCAGAAAAGTTGAACAATTCATGACTGCAGCAACAGAAGCATCGCTGCTCGAATCGCGGGTCGGCCACTACTACCAGATGGACGGCACCTACCTGGTCGGCCGGGAGAAGTTGCGTGAGTACGCCCGCGCCGTGCAGGACTACCACCCCGCACATTGGGATGTCGGCGCCGCCGCAGAACTGGGGTATTCGGGTCTGGTGGCGCCGCTGACCTTCACGTCGGTACCGGGCATGACCTGCAATCGCCGCATGTTCGAATCGGTGGTCGTCGGCTACGACAGCTACCTGCAGACCGAAGAGGTCTTCGAGCAACACCGCCCGATCGTCGCCGGCGACGAACTGCACATCGACGTCGAACTGACGTCAGTGCGCAGGGTCGCCGGTCGAGACATGATCACCGTGACCAATACCTTCACCGATATGGACGGCGAGCGGGTGCACACCCTGCACACCACCGTCGTCGGGTTGACCGCCGAGGACCTCGATCCGACCGTCAAGGCCGCGGTACAGAAGGCGATGATGCACGACTTCGCCATGCTCGGAACTGGCGAATCCGAATCCGGCTACCAGAAGACGGTGCGCCCAGAGGGCGAGATTCGTCTCGCCGAGGGAGGCATGACCCGCACGCCGGGGACGCCCTCCTTCGACGATGTGAAGGTCGGCGACGAGCTACCAGCACAGCACGCCCGGCTATCCCGCGGCGACCTCGTGAACTATGCCGGCGTGGCCGGCGATGCCAACCCGATTCACTGGGACGAGAACCTCGCCAGGCTGGCCGGACTGCCCGATGTAATCGCCCACGGCATGCTCACCATGGGTTTGGGTTCCGGATTCGCCTCCGCGTGGACGGGCGACCCCGGTGCGGTCACCCGCTTCGCGGTGCGGCTATCGGCGCCCGCGGTCGTGTCATTGGCCGACGGCGCAGACATCGAGTTCACCGGCAAGATCAAGTCGCTGGACCCGGCAACCCGCACCGGCGTTGTCATCGTCGGTGCGAAGTCCGACGGCCGGAAGATCTTCGGCCTGGCGACGTTGAACGTCCGCTTCCGCTGACCTGGGCGGCTTGAGGCCTCCCCGTCATGTGGTTTCCGCACGGGTCAGCCGTTCGAGCACACGAAGGAAGACCCTGCGTTCCTCTGCCGTCAATTCGGCGAGCCAGCGTTCCTCGCCGTGTTGAATGTCGGACTGCACCGCGTTCTTGACTGCGCGACCTGCCGGGGTGATTTCGAGCAGGCGGACCCGGCGGTCGTCGGGATCGGGACGGCGTTCGATGTAGCCAGCCTGCTGCAGCTCGTCGAGCGTGCCGATGATCCTGGTCTTGTCGGCGCCGATGGCTTCGGCCAGAGCCGTCTGCGTGCGCACCGGCGATCTGTCCAGCGCGTTGAGCACCACGTATCCCCACATGCTGATGTCGTGGGCGGCGAGGATCGGTAATTCGGCCGCCACGAGATCTCTGAGCAGCGGATGCAGCATCGCCGCGAGGTCATCCCGCCGGGGCTTCGGTGGCATCGCCATATATTAGGCGTTGCCATATTGTATGTGTGCGCTTACGATATGCGTATGCCTACTGATTTGCCTGACGTCCGTCCTCTTCATCGCATCGCGGTGTTGAATTCCATCGCGCTGGTCGACTCCGTGCGGGGCGCCGATCTCGACGCGCCGACCCCCTGCACCGGCTGGAAGCTGGCCGACCTGCTGGCCCACATGACCGCGCAGCATCACGGATTCGCTTCGGCAGCAAGGGGGTTCGGAGATGATCCCGACGCGTGGCGGACCGACGCTGTGCTGGCTGCGATCGCCGCCGACCCCGGCGGCACGTATGCCGACGCCGCCCGCGACGTCCTGGCGGCCTTCGCCGACGATGCCACACTCGAGTCGTCGTTCGCGCTTCCCGAATTCGGCCCGGATGCAACGTTTCCCGGCGCGATGGCCATCGGTTTCCACTTCGTCGACTACGTGGTCCACGGCTGGGACGTCGCCGAATCGCTGGGTGTGCCCTACACCCTTGCCGACGACGTCGTCGACGCCGCGTTACCTCTGGCCCTGGCCGTACCCGACGGCGACTTCCGAGAGGATCCTGGCGTGCCCTTCGCGCGCGCCGTCGACGGCCCGAGCGCGACGAATCTCGACCGGATTCTGCGCCACCTCGGCCGCCGCCCCGACTGGGCTCGGGAGGATGCCACGGAGCGCGTGTTCTGATCAGGAGGATCGTGAACCTTCTGCGAAATTGCGTACCCGCATAGCCTGCGTGGGTGACTTCGACCGTCGGCCGGATCCCGGCCCAGCTATCCCAAGCCGTACCTGCCACTTTCAGACAGGCCCTCTTCATCGCGGTGACGGCCGGGCTGGGGTATGGCTTCGACTCGTACGCGGTGAACATCTACGGTCTCGTGCTGCCGGACATCAAGAGGACGCTGCACATCACCGACGCCGAGGCCGGGTACATCGGGTCCATCTTTTTGCTCGGCTACACCATCGGCACCATCGGGTTTGGCTTCGCCGCCGACAGGTGGGGGCGTAAAACCACGCTCGGGGCGTCGATACTGCTCTACGGCGTCACGACGGCGCTGGCCGGACTCACCACGAACATCGCCGCCTTCGCGGGACTTCGTTTCCTCACTGGCGTGGGCGGTGCCGGAGAGCTCGCGGTCGGCGCTCCCTACACCGCCGAAGTTTGGCCGGCGAGGACACGCGCCATTGGTGTTGGCGGCGTAATCTTTTCGCTCTTCTCACTGGGCTACGTCCTCGCGGCGGCGGTCGCGCTGGCCCTGGTGCCGCACTTCGGCTGGCAGTCGGCGTTCATCGTGGCGATCATCCCCGCCATTGTCCTATTCCTGGTCCGGCGCGGCATCACAGAGTCGCACCGTCACACCGACGTTCGTGCCAAGATCGCGAATGGGGCTGCAAAGCCCCGCCTTTGGCGCCTTCCGGGCGTGCGCCGACGCCTGATCGTCGGGTGGCTCATCTACACCGCCAACGCAGTCGGATTCTGGGGCGTGACGATCTTCCTGACGAGCTACATCGTGAAGCGGTTTCATGCCTCCCCGATCGAGGCGATCCGATACGCGCTTCTCTTCTTCCTGTTGCAAGTCGTTTTCGTCTACGTTGGGACCGCGCTCGCCGACTGGATCGGCCGACGCCCCTCGGCGATCCTCGCCGCGATCATTGAGATCACCTCAACTGTCCTGGCTGCCACCTCCCACTCGCTGGACAGGTACCTGGTCTTCGGCGCGATCGCCATCGCCACCATCGGGTGGCTGTGGGGCGTCGGCGACACCTACATCTCCGAGCTCTTCCCAACCGTGTTGCGCGGCACCGGTTTTGGAATCGCGGTCGGCGGTGGCCGCATCGTCTCCATCGCCGCCCCGACCGTCGTCGGATGGGGCATCACACGGTACGGACTAGAGACGCCCTACCTTGCGCTCGCCGGCCTCTGGGCATTCACAGTGATCGGCTACCTGCTCGGACCGGAGACCAAAGGCAAGGAACTCGAGGAGCTCGCTGACGCGGCTCTCACCGAGGACCTGCCACCGGCCGCGGCAAAGCGATAGCAGGAATGTAGGTCCTCAAAGTGCCTGGCGGAAGCCGGCCCCCGTAACTGCGGCCGCACACAATTCTCCTCTAAATGGCTTCGACTCAGGCGCGGCGCTAACGGACGCTCACGCAGCCGCAAAAACCAATGCCTAGCGGGGCCCGCACTTTCGGCACACAAACGTCTGTGCGAGGCGCCCGACAACCTTGCCATTGGCGTCATACTGGTACTTCATCCTGGCATCGACAATCCCGTCGCAATTCGGCTTCGGGCACTGCAAAACTGTAGTCGGCATGATCCCTCCCCACGGCTTTGCAACCAAAATTACCCGCTGACCGCCTGCTGATGGTCGGTCCGGCGGAAGCTCCCAGCCAATCCGCAACGAGCCCTAAGGTCTGGCCTAAGCGATGCCGGGAGGGCGGCCGGACATCGCTAGCCCAAATCGCATGGTCACGACCCCTCCGCCTCTTATCTCGAGCGGACCGGTTGCTCAATTAAATTGCCTCACAATGGTTTTTGGCGCCTGTTCGAGCACGCACGCTTGTACCCGTTGTTACGGCACGCTGTCGCGATGATCAGGGGGCAATCGGCGATGTTAGTGAGAGCCAGCCCACGCGATGTTGGCGATACAACCGCAATTGCGGGCTCACCACCGATCGCCACCGGACAACCAGTTATCTGGCACCAACCGTCCCCTGCGAGGTCAACGAATCCACGATGGGGTGACCGAGGTCGGCTTAGCATTTCTGCGTCGCCACGAACCGTTGGAATGAGCAGAGGCCCTGTTGACGCATCGCATGAAGTTCCTCGTCTTAGTTCTGTTCGTCGTCTGTGTCGTGGGTTCGCCGATAGCCGTCGACGGACCAGTCGGGCTCTCGCGAGCTGAGAGCGGCGAAGCCTACCCTTTTTCCTGTAACCGTGACTCGTTGACGGCGGATTTCGCCGGCCGTGATCAGCTGCCGCAAACCCAAGAACCTCCCGCCGAGTGGTACCGGACAGGCGGCAACGGGCACTACGTGAACGGAGGATGGGGACCACGGGCGAACGCCCTGCCGCCGCCGGTCATCCCGCACGATGCGGGTTGCGATTCCACCACGTGGAAGCAAGAACGGATTCTCACTGTGGCCATGCGCTACATCTACGCGCCTGACAACCCGCTGGGACTGCAATATCGCCACCATCACATCCCCGGCTGGGATCCGCCAACCTCGACCTATGCCGATGCCTCCGAAGAGAATCCAGACGCCGACGCCGTGCAGGCACCGACGGCCTGGGATGCTGGTCGAGGCCTGGACTGTTCCAATTTCACCGCGTGGGTCTACAACTACGGTTTGGGCATCAAGTTCAACGGAGATGTGCACCAACAGTATGACGGCGCCGCCGGCCCGATGGGCAGCAGCATTCCCAGAGAAGGTCCTTTTGCGCCTGGAGATCTGATCTATTTGCACCCCAACCGAAATGAAAGTCAGGCCTCGCACGTGGTCATCTACATCGACGACCAACACATCATCGACAGCCGCGTTAACGCCCAGAACGTCATCGGGGTTCAGATTCGCAATCGGCTTGGCTGGTACCGGGACGCTGTTCTCGGCGCCTGGCGGCCGATCAACTGAGGCAGATTGAACACCGTCCGGGAGCGGATGTGACGATCAATGCATGGTGTCTCCGACGAATCGTCTACAGACCGCCCCTGAGCCAGAGATCGTGCTGGGCCTAGTGGGGGCGCCGGGCGTGGCATTTTCACTGGCCGGCGCCCTCGCCGATGAGGGTTTGGCTGAGGAACTCGAGCGTCGATTACCGGGGGCCAAGTGGCGAGTTGAGGTAATGGAGGGCCGCCTGGTCCAGCCACCGGCCCACGATGCCGCGATCGTGGACGCGGCGCGACGACAACTCCTGGACAGCGGTTGGGACGTGGTGGTTTGTCTGACCGATCTTCCGTTACACATTCATCGACGCCCGGTCGTAGCTCACGCGAATCCAGTCCAGAACGTGGCGATTGTGTCGGTGCCTGCTTTTGGTGCTTTGGTTGCACGGCAACGGGTTCGCGGGACGATCGTGCGTCTGCTTGAGCGGCTGATCGGCTCCCACGAGCGCGGTCCCGACGCCCGGGGAGTGATCGCTCCGCCGCGGCGTTTGTCGATTCAGCGGGTGCGGGAACTGGGCACCGACACCGCCAATGGAGCGTTCGCATTCACTGCCCGCGTGTTGACGGGCAACGTGGTGCTTTTAGGCGGCATGGTGGCGGCGAATCAGCCGTGGCGGCTGTCACTGCGACTGTCGCGTGCGCTGACCGGCGCGGTGGCCGTCGGTGTGTTTGGGTTGGTGTACTCGGATGTCTGGCGGCTGGCCGATGCATTCGGGTGGCAGCGGCTAGTCGGTACGGCGCTGGTCTCGGTGGGTGCTACCGCGGTGACCTTGATCGTCGGGGCTGGGCTTTGGGAGAGCACCACCGCGCCTGGAGTGCGCAAGCAGGTGCTGTTGTTCAACATCGCGACCGTGGTGACGGTCGTCATTGGTGTGACTGTGCTGTATTCCGCGCTGTATCTGCTGGCACTGATTGCCGCATTCTGGTTTGTGGTGCCGCAAGTTTTCCGCAGCGCCGTCGGACACTCCGCCTCCCTTCGGGATTACTTCGAATTAGCTTGGTTGACATGCTCTTTGGCGATGATCGGGGGCGCCTTGGGGGCGGCCCTGGAAACTGACGATGCCGTGCGTGAAGCAGCCTATGTAAAGCGCTCCGACCCGCAGACGGAGGAGGAGGACGCTCCTTAGCAAAACGAGCCCGTTCCCCTGATCAGACGGTGAGCACCTTCTCCACGGCATCGGGAATGTTCGCGACCGCCTCGGATCCGCCCAACGCCAACCGCATCAGATAGCCGGGCAATACGCACAACAGTACGTCGGCCAATGCTGTCGCATCGCCATGCGCGTCCTCGTCAGTACAGGTGCCGTCCACTACGCCATCGGGAGCGGCGTGCGCGTTCCCGCTCAACGTCACCAAAGCGGTGGCAATAGCGCCGCGCAGGTGCCCGGCCAGCGCAGGGTTGCGCAGGGCTTCAGACCAGACCAGCACGGCAATAGCGGCGAAACCGTCGTCGCCGTGGCGCATAGTGACGAACTCCAGCACGGCCGCGATGGCCGCCTGTGGGCTGGCCCCGTCACCGATGGCCCGCGCCAGGACTGCGACAACCTGATCGAGGTTGTCCACGGCGATCGCCTCAATGACCGCATCCTTGCTGGCGAAATAGCGATACATCGCGCCGGAGGACATACCGGCTTCCTCGACCAGGTCCTGCATCGAGGCGGCGTGAAACCCGTCCCGGACGAAGCAGCGTCGGGCCGCAGCCATGATGTGCGCGCGCCGCTCCGCGCGATACTCACTCGTCACCTTGGGCATTTACTCAACCTACATGAAAAAACACGAACGTTCGCTTTTGACATCACGCGTTGGTCGGCGCACGATAGAACGCGAACAATCATTCGCGGAAATCTAGACGAAAGGCGGGAACGGTGACTGCTGGAGGCGATTTCGGTACGTTCGGACGGTTCGTGGAGACACCGGTCGGCGCGATGTCGCCGGAGATGAAAGACGCCTACGACTTCACCCTCGGGCTGCGGGGGTTGGTGCCGGGACCGCACAAGATCTGGCTTGCCAACCCCACGCTGTCGAAGACGATCGTGCCGACGGGGGCGTACTTTCAGCGTGAGTCGACGTTGACGAAATCCGAGATCGAGATCGCGACCAACATCGTCAACGGGCGGTGGCGCAGTCCTTACGCCAACTACGAACACGAGATCATCGGTGAGCGTGACGGACACCTTGATCCGCACCGTGTTGAGGCACTGATCTCTGGGTTGGCAACGTCCTTCGACGATCCACGCCAGCAGGTGGTCTATGAGCTTGCATCGACATTGGTCGCCCCGCGCATCGTGCCGCTGGGCCTGTACCGGCGCGCCAAGGAACTGCTCGGAGATGCGGGCATTGTCGACGTCACGGTGTTGCTGGGCTGGTTCACCATGGTGTGCATGACGCTGGGCGCCTTCGACGTGCCGGCCAACGCCGAGGGTTTGGACCAGTGAGCGCCACCAAAGACGGCCTGGGTGGTCGGCTGACGCTCACCGGATGGCCGAAGCACTGTCCACACCTCACCATGTCGATGACGACCTCAATCGGCGCTCCGCGCAAACATTTTGCGCCGCAGGCATTTTTGTGGTCGCCGGGCTGGCGGGCATCTATCACACCCGTGCGCGCCATTCCCACCGTTCTCGACATTCCCGCTCCCTGATATCCGAGGATCATCATGTCTCTTGCTCCGTTGCCCACCGTCACGCTGACTCCGGTGGCGCTCTTCCCGCAGTTTTACTTTCTGGAAAACCTCGCGGTGCGCGCCGACGGATCCATCCTCGTCACCGCCGTCCTGCAGAAAGAACTCTGGTGGGTCCCGCCAGCAACGCCCGGTGCAGTCGTCGAGCCGGTCCTGGTGCACACCTTCGAGCACGGTGTCACCGGCATCGCCGAGGTTGCGCCCGACGTGTTCATCATCAGCCTCACCGAGGGCTACACCACCTACGAATCACATCTGGCTCGAATCGATTTCAATGCGTGGACACCGGGAGCTCCGGTATCGCCGGACATCGTCTACACCTTCGATGAGCGTGTCCGCGCCCTCAACGGCAGCTGCCTGCTCGGGCCGAACGTGATGGCGATCGCCGACTGCTTCGCTGGACTCATCTGGCGCGTCGACCTCGCCCACGACGCGCGCACCGCCACGGCCCGGGTGTGGCTTGAAGACGACACCATGGCGTTCGATCCCGACAGCGGCGTCCCTCCCCCACCGCAACCCGGCGTCAACGGCGTGCGCTACGGCGCGCGGACCGGCTACCTGTACTACACCTCAACCGCACAGAAGGTGTTCATGCGCGTGCCCGTCGACGCTGCCACCCTCGATCCCACCGGGCCGGCGCAGTTCGTCGCGGCCATCGACAACGCCGACGACTTCTGCATCGACGAGGATGCCGGATTCGCCTATGTCACAAGGCATCGGGCCAACACCATCGACCGTGTGCCGCTGGCGCCGCGGCACGGCAGCGAAGTCCGCCACGTTGCCGGCGACCCGTTCGACGACACCCTCGTCGGGCCCTCCAGCGCCGCATGGGGACGCGGCCCGGGTGACCACGGCCGCGTCGCCTACCTCACCACCGACGGCGGCACCACCGCTCCCCCAGAAGGCGTCACGCGTCCGGCCGCGCTACTGCGGGCCGAATTCACGTACCCGGCCCGGCCTCCGGTCGCCGCAGGCGAATCATGACCCGGCACAGCGAAATCGTCACCGCGGGTGCGGTATCCGGGATTGCCGCTTTGTTCGGGGTGTCCAGTCCTTTTTTCGGACAACGATATTGAGAACAGTGCTTGGTCGTCTGGCTGAATACTTTCTCACTTCTGAGTGCGTGGGGCCTCGAGCGCTAAGGCGACTTGGGCCAGCCAGAAGTTGTCGGTCAATGGCCGTCCGGTGAGTTCGGTGAATCGACGCAACCGGTAGTTGACGGTGTTGCGATGACAGTGCAGTTCTGCGGCGGTCGCTGATACGGATTGGCCGCGGCGTAGCCAGGTATGGACAGTGGTGAGTAGGGGTTCGGCCCTGTCTGGTGGAAGCTCGAGCACCGGCCCTAGGGTGGTCGCCACGACGGCCGCGGCGGCATCGGGCGAGCTGGCGAGCAGCACGGGTAAGACGTCGCGGTTGTAGCGAGTGGTTGGTCGGCTGTTCGCGGAGGCTGCCATGGCGATTTGTGCTTGGGCGCGGGCTTTCGAGCAGTCGGTGATTGCGGTAAAGGGGCTGCTGAGACCGATCAGGACCGGTATGTCTGAGCAGATGGTGTCGGCAATACTGTCCAGCGCGTCGGCGCGATTCCGTCGCAGTGACACGACTCCGATTTGCGAACTGGCCGCAAGGCGAAACCACGCGTCCTGAACAGCGGCATGCGAAGAGATCCGCGTCTCGATGTCGGGAGGCGAGTCCCCGATCGACGTGTGCTCAGCACCCGTGGCCGCGATGACCGTCAGCTGGCCCGTCCGTGGGAGACCGAGCGCGGCGACGGCGTCCCAGAACGCTGCTCCGATGCTGGAGTCGTTGAACAGAATCGTATCCAGCAGCGCGGCTCGCACCTGTTCGTTGCGCCGCGCATCGCGGATGTCGATCTCACGGAAAACCGCGTGCGCGCGAAGCGAATTGGTGTTCATCCAGGCAAAGATGGACGGTGTCGCCGCAATCAGCGCTTCCTTTTCGATTTCGTCTGTATCCGCTAGACGTGCGAGCTCGTCCCAGATGGTGGCCGCGCCAAGCCTGTAGGCGTGCAGCAAGCTGGAAAGAGTCAGGCCCTGGCTGGCGCGGTAACGAATTGCGGAGTCGAAACTCCAGCGGCCAGGATCGGCGCCGAGGTCGATCCAGTCCAGCATCTCGTCGAGGTAACCGGCGATATTGTCCTGAGCGGTGTTGCCGTCATCGTCACCGCCGAGGACGTAGTCAGAAACTTCACTGCGCAGCACAGTGAAGACCTTGGCCACGATCGCCTCCGACTGTGCGCGGACGCGATCGGTCAGAACTGTCCGTGCTCGTGTTCGTTGCTGCGGCACATATCGGATCGTAAAACGCCGCGCGGGGTTGTGCCCTGGCACAAGGTTCCGAAGGACGGTTTTAGGCTGCGGCTCATTGTCGGCGGCCACCTCGATTCCGCATGCTGGCTGCCATGGAAACCGGTTCTGCGCGCACGATCGTTCTCATCCACGGACTGTGGATGACGCCGTTGGCTTGGGAGGATTGGGTGGCCCGGTATCGCGCCCGCGGTTATGACGTGGTGACGCCGGGCTACCCGGGTGTCGCTCCCGGCCCGGCCGGCGTCGCAGCGCTGCGCGCAGACCCCACACCCCTGGCCGAACTCGGGGTGCGGGAGGTCTTCGATCACCTCGCCGAGATCATCGATAAACTTGCCGAACCGCCGATATTGATGGGCCACTCATTCGGCGGCACCTTCGTGCAGCTGCTTCTTGACGCCGGTTACGGGCAGGCCGGTGTGTCCATCGACGGTGCCGCCGTCAAAGGCATTAAGGCGCTGCCGTTCTCAGAAATCCGGGCCACGTTCCCGGTACTGAAAAACCCCGCCAATGTGCACCGCGCGGTGCCTATCACGGCACCAGAATTTCACTACGCCTTTACCAACACGCTCGCCGAATCTGATTCTAAAATCGCTTATGAGCGTTACGCCGTTCCGGTGCCTGGGCGGATCTTGTTCCAGGGCGGACTGGCCAACTTCACGCACAACGCTGCCACCACATACAACTTCGCGAACGACGATCGTGCGCCGCTGCTGTTCATCGCCGGCGGCCGCGACCACATCCTCCCGCCCGCGGTGCAGCACGAGAACTACACGAAAAACGCTAAACACTCGTCTGCGATCACCGCCTACAAGCTGTTCCCCCAGCGAGACCACTTCACTTGCGGCGCACCGGGATGGGAAGAAGTCGCCGACTTCGCCTTGAACTGGGCGTTGAGCCCCGTGCGCGGCGAACTCGACTAACCCTTTCTGTAACTTCTGTACGAAAGCAACGACTTCACTGATGACCGAGGATTGCAATGGATGACATGATCGTATCGGCGTTTGCCGCAGCCTTGAGTGGCCGCGACGCGGTGGCCACTGACGCCGCCACCCTGGCCGAAAATGCAAAGGACTATTGGGGTTTTGGTCAACAGCCCGGTCTGGTGCTGCGCCCGCACACTCGCGACGAGGTCGTCGCGATCGTGAAAGTTGCTGCTGAACACAACGTCGCGTTGGTCACCCGTGGGGGGGCGTCCAATTGCAGTGCCGGAGTAATGGCCGGTTCGGACCGCGTGGTGATCGATCTGACGAAGATGAATCAGGTTCTCGACATCGACCCGGCAGCTCGCACCGCCCGGGTCCAGCCCGGCGTCATCAATTCCGATCTGCAGGAGCAGTTAGCCCCGCACAAGCTGGTGTTCTCACCGGACCCCGTATCGGCACACCTGGCGACCGTCGGCGGCAACATCATCGAAAACGCCGGTGGCCCACACGCTCTCAAATACGGCGTCACCTACAACCACGTCGTGGCCGTGGAGGCAGTCCTCGCCGACGGCTCTGTGGTCCACTTCAGCGCCGACGACGACGGCCCTGACCTGCTGGGCGTGCTCATCGGTTCAGAGGGCACCCTGGCCATCCTCACCGAGGCCACCGTGGCCCTGCGGCCGATCCCGCCGGTCACCCGCAGCCTGATGGGCAGCTTCAACACAGCCCGGGAGGCGGCCGAAACCATCGCCGCGATCATCCAGACGGGCACTGTGCCCGCGGCTGTCGAATGGCTCGACCGCGTCGGTATCGCCGGCCTGCAGCAGTTCACCGACACCGGCTATCCCACCGATGCCGATGCGATCGTGCTCATCGACGTCGACGGCACCGCCGACGAGGTCGACCGCGACGCCGCGATCGTCGATAGAGTGCTGCGGCGAAACGCCGTTGAGGTGCGCCGCGCCGACGACGAGGACGCCCGCGCCAAGCTGTGGTACGGGCGCCTGCACGCCCCCGACGCCGTCGTGCACAGCGGCAAAGGCTTTTTCATCGGCGACGTCACCGTTCCCCGCCAACACATCCCGGAGATGCAGCGGGCAATCCAGGACACCGCCAAGCGGCACTCTGACGCACTACTGTTCATCGCCGTGACCGGGCATGCCGGCGACGGTGACTTACACCCGACCACCTTCTACGACAAGGACAATCCCAACGCGGCCGCCGCGCTGGAGGCCGCAAACAACGAAATCATCGAAGCAGCACTGCAGTTGGGCGGCACCATCACCGGCGAGCACGGTGTCGGTACCGAGAAGATTCAGTTCATGACCAAACGCTTCACCCCGGTGGAGATCGCTGCCCAGCGCGTCCTCAAACAGGTCTTCGATCCTGCGCAGCGCTTCAATCCCGGCATCATGCTGCCCGACGTGTCGCCGGAGGAACCCGCGCTACCCTCCTTCGAGGCGGCGGTGCGCGGTGCCCTTGACCGCCATCCGGGTTCGGCTGCGCAAGCCGACGGTGACGACACCACGGTCGAGGTGAACACCGGCAACTTGAACCTGGTGGTCGGGGCCGCAGTCACCCTCGACGAACTGTCGAAGAAACTCGACGAGCAAGGCGTGACATGCCCTGCCATCCCAACCGAGAGAACTGAACGCACCGTCGGCGAACTGATCGCCAACGCGACGGGCGAGGAACGCCTAGAGGTGCGCCACGGGCTGCTCGGCGTCGAGGTCGTCCTGCCCGACGACGCCGCCGCAGCCCGCTTCGGCGGCCAGAACATGAAAGACGTCGCCGGCTACGACACCAAACGCCTATTCATCGGCGGCAACAATGCATTCGGAACAATCACCAGCGCTGTCTTCAAAATTGCGGTCGCCCGGTAACACCGCAACTGCAATAGGGCGGACCCATGTCTTGGCAGATGCACGCCATCGCTACCTACGGGCGCCTCGTACGCCGGCCCCGCACCTACGCAACACCCCAGAGCGCGCGCGCCTACCTCAAGCGGCCCAAGAGTGCCGGCGGACCACCCTCGCAACTGGCCAAGTCCGCTCGTTACCAGCTGACCCACGACACTGTCAACGGGTTCGACTGCTACACAGTGCGATCCAGTAGCTGCGAGACCATTGCTGCCGACCGGTCGTCGGTTGTCTACATCCACGGCGGTGCCTACGTCAACCAAATCGAGCGCGCGCACTGGAAACTCGTCTGCGCGATCGCCGACGCGACCCGGCGCCCTGTACACGTGCCCCTCTACGGGCTCGCGCCACAACACTGCGCCGAAGAAGCGATCGCCTTGCTGGGGACAGTGATGGGCCGAGCGGCGCAACAAGGGCCGATCTACATCGCCGGCGACTCCTCCGGCGCAGGACTGGCTCTGGCAGCTACCCAAACGGTCATCGTCGATGGAGCCACCCCGCCCCTTGGACTGACCCTGATCAGTCCCTGGCTTGACATCGCACTCACCAATCCCGCGATCGCCACCATCGCCAAACGCGACCCGTGGCTCGCGGTTCCCGGGCTGCGCGAGTGCGGCCGCGTGTGGGCCAGACACCTACCGCCAGAAGACAACCGAGTCAGCCCCATCTACGGCGAACTGCACAACCTTCCACCGATCGACCTCTACGTCGGCGACCGCGACATCTTCGTCGCCGATTGCCGTCAACTACGCGACAGCATCGGCAAAGACCGCATCACCTACCACGAGCACCCCGGAGCAATTCACGTCTACCCACTGCTACCAGTCCCCGAAGCCAAGCCTGCACGACACGCACTGCTCAGCCACATCCACACCACCGTCAACGCGCCACGGCACGACGACGACCGCCATCATCTCCAGTAGGAAACCCTGATGAGCTCCACAATCGCCTTCCCGCACACCTCCACAGCTGAAAG
Organism: Mycobacterium numidiamassiliense; assembly: GCF_900157365.1. Classification (GTDB taxonomy): domain Bacteria; phylum Actinomycetota; class Actinomycetes; order Mycobacteriales; family Mycobacteriaceae; genus Mycobacterium; species Mycobacterium numidiamassiliense. The sequence continues at coordinate 1,743,970 of NZ_FUEZ01000003.1, forward strand.
CTTGCGCTTCACAACGCTGGTGGCGTTGCCCAATCTGGCCGAAGGCCTGTTCAGCCGCCGGCCCACAGTGACCGCTGCGCTAAACCGAGTCGGTGTCGCGCGCCGCGCCCACCGACTCCTCACCGCACTGCGTCGTCGCTACGGGGACGGACCCATTTGGGTGAACGTGGGAGGCAAGCAGACACTGCTCGTCTTTGGCCCCGATCAGATCCGCTTCGTTCTCTCCCATGCGCCAGAGCCATTCGCATCCGACCCCGAACCCAAGCTCTCAGGGATGAACAAATTTCAGCCGCACGCCCTGACCATATCCCGAGGCAGCCATTGGTCCGATCGCCGACGATTCACCGACGCCGTTCTAGCACACGCCACCGGCAGCGGTGCGATCGCGAACCGATGCGAAACCGTCGCTCACGAGGAAGCCCGAGCTATCCCCGACAATCTTGACTGGCCACGGTTCCACACCGCAATACAGCGCATTTCGCGCCGGATCATCCTCGGCGACAACGCTACCGACGACGAACAAATCTCGGCACAACTGGCGGCGCTTATGACTAAAGCCAACCCGCCCGGCAAGGGAGACCCCAAGTCCTTCAGCACATTCCTGGCCGCGCTGGGCCGCTACGTACAAGCCGCAGAAGCCAGCAGTTTGGTCGGACAATTCGCCGCGGCACCCGCCAGCGACATAACTCATCCGACCCATCAAGTCATTCACTGGATGTTCGCGATGGGTGACACGCTGGCGATCAACCTCTGGCGTTGCCTGGCGCTGTTAGCCGCTCACCCTGCCATTCTCGCGAAGGCGCAGAACGGAATCGACGAACAACATAGCCACGACTACCTCGTCGGCTGCCTATCCGAAGCGATGCGCCTATGGCCTAGCACACCCGTACTGGCGCGCACCCTAACTCGGGTCACGGAGTGGGGTGGCGCGACAGTTCCCGAAGGAACACAAGTCATGATCGTCAACACCTTTAACCACCGCGACACCAGCCGGTTCCCTGAGGCCGACCACTTCAATCCCACCGCCTGGACCGAGGGATCCGCCGAATCCTGTTGGTCATTCAACTTCTTCAGTCACGGCCCGCAACGATGTCCCGGAGCCGACCTTGCGCTGCAAATCGGCGCAGTCGTACTGACAACATTACTAAGTGAGCGCAGCCCCGCGGCTGCCGGTGTCAAACTCAACCCACACAACCCGCTGCCCCTGACGCTTGACCACTCACGCCTGCAGATTCGACTGACACCTCGACAACGAACACCCCCGGCAGCGTCGTAAAACAACATCATTCGGACGTGGTCGCGATGCTGACCAGTTCAGAGCCTCGATGAGGGGAACTGCTGCCGCTACTGTCCAGATGCAGGGAAGATTGACAAGACATGCCTACCTACTTTGACAACGCATCGGCGTGTCGCAAGAGGCTTGCCAATCTTCGCTGCTAAACGCTGGCCACCGTGACCTCGCGGTCTCGCTGCGCTCCCGGCATCCGCCACGCCACGCACACACGGAACCGTACGACCAGGCGCTCCAACACCAGAGAGAGCCTATAAAGACCTGGACAGCTGCATACGCAGCGGTTTAACAGCTCCGGTCAATCTCGCAACGGTGCGCCGCGGGCGGTCTGACCCGTGAACCGAAACGACTGCAGCACAGGAGCATCCCTGCAGACACGACCAGTCTTCTAGAGAATGGGAAAATGGATACCGACCTCACCTACTCGGACGCGACGAAACTGGCCGAGTTGATCCGCAACCGCGAAGTCACCTCCGTCGAAGTCGTGCGAGCCCATCTCGACCGAATCGACGCGATCAGCCCGAAGATCAACGCCATCGTCACGCGGGCCGACGGCGCACTCGATGCCGCGGTCGCCGCGGACGAAGCCCTCGCCGCAGGGGCCGCGGTCGGACCCCTCCACGGCGTCCCGTTCACTGTGAAGGACTCGATCGACACCGCAGACGTGATGACCCAACGGGGCTCGCCAATCTTCAAGGGCCGCAGCCCCGATGCTGATGCGACTTGTGTGGCGCGGATCAGAAATGCAGGCGGCATTCTCATCGCCAAGACGAACCTTCCCGAGTTCTCCTACTCGACGGAAAGCGACAATCTCCTGACTGGGAGAACGAACAACCCCTGGAACCTCGACCGCACATCCGGAGGTTCAAGCGGCGGTGAATCCGCCGCCATCGCAGCGGGTCTCAGCCCTTTCGGTCTCGGCACCGACCTCGCCATCTCAGTCCGCGGCCCGGCGGCACACACCGGCATCGTGTCCCTCAAGCCCACCCACGGCCGCATCCCCATGACCGGAGTCTGGCCGCGGAAACCGCGTCGGGACTGGCACGTGGGCCCGATGGCGCGCACGATCCGCGACCTCGCGTTGACGTACCCGCTTCTTGCCGGGCCGGACGGTTTCGACGGCTTCTCGGTCACCACGCCGACGTACGACCGGGGTGTCGGTCCTGTTCCGACGGGACCACTTCGCGTCGGCTGGCTCGTCGACTCGGGGCTCGGGCCCATCGAGCCCGAGGTGGCTACCACCGTTCGAGCGGCAGCCGCAGCGCTCACCGAGCTCGGCGCGATCGTGGAGCCCGTGACCATCCCCGCCTTCGAGCGCGACAACCCCCTCGACGTGTTCTTCCGCCAGTTGGTCATGGAGGTCAAACCCGAGTTCGCGACCGTCACCGCCGGGCACGCGGACCAGATGTTCACGATTTCCAAGGGCCTGCTGGCCACGCCGGATACCTCCATCGAGGCCTACGTCGACGCCGAACAGGGTTACGAGCGGCTCCGCGACGGCTTGGCCGCGTACTTCGTGGACTACGACGCCCTGTTGCTTCCCGTCACCCCGTTCCCGGCGCCGCCGCACGGAAGCACCGAGTTCGTCGTCGACGGCCAGACCGTCGACGCCAGCGCTCACGTGATGGCCTACACCGTGCCGTTCAACATCACCGGATTGCCCGCTCTGACAATGCGTTTCGGTACCAGCAGCAACGGGCTGCCCATCGGGATCCAGTTGGCAGCGCAGTGGCACGCCGAATCGACGGTACTGCACCTGGCGTCGTTGCTGGAGTCAGTCAGCAGTGTGCGCGACCTGCACCCCGACATCTAAAGGCGAATGGCAAATTCTCTTCAACGAGGAAGGGCGATCCCGGACTACTCAGGCTCTCTCCGGCTTAACGACGGGCCTGCGCGCGTCGGGGCCTGAGGTCATCGATGCGGTCGAGGACCTCATCGAGTGCCGTTTCGAGGGCGGCGGGGTCGCGGCGAACCTGCGCGAGCATGATGCCGCCTTCGACCGCGGCCAACAGCGCGGTCGCCAGGCGGTCGGGGTTGGCCTTGCGGCGCAGATCGCCCCGGCCCCACATGGCCTGTAGGCACGCGCGGATCGCCGCTTCCCACTGGTCGAATCCACCGGCGAGGTCAGCTCGACACTCCGGGAAGCGCTCGGCCAGTTCCCCGACCAGCGACCCGACCGGGCAGCCGCCTTCGCAGTTCTGCTGGCGATACGTGTCAACGATGAAGTCTCGCCAGGCGCGCAAACCCTCCATGCTGTCCAGCCCCCCGAGCGTTGCCAGGAGAGCGTGGATGCGGTAGGCGATGACGGCCCTGAGCAGGGATTCCTTGTCCCCGAAGTAGTGATACACCTGCGAAGGTCCAACGCCCGCGGCCTTCTGGACGTCGCCAAGACTCGTGCCGGCGACACCGCGGTCGTACATCAGTTGCGCCGCTGTCGCTACGATCCGATCCCGCGTGGCCTGTCCCTTGGGGGTGAGCCGTTGCGGCTCGGTGACCGATTCGTTGGCTGCCATCACTTGGCCAGGTCTGGCGAGATCCGTCGCTGCGGGCCCCGCTGACCTGATCCCCCTTCCGATTCATCTGATCCTGTCCGCCGTTCTGCGCGGACCTGCTCGCGGCAACCCGGAAGTCAGAACAGCTCCAACGCGACATTCTTTTGAAGAATACACTACATAAACGGATGGGGTTATCTAGTGCTGCTGCTGGGGCATTGCTTCGCCGAGGCGCTTCTCGTCGTTGTGGACAATCCTCGAAACACGCGTCACTACAGCGTATTCAGGATAGAGGACGGCCATCTACGCCAGACGACCCAGCGCATTTGACATCAGCTGGCTTAAGCATGATTATGTAGTAATTGCTCTAAATTAGAGGCACGCTGATGAGGCTTCCAGCACAGAAGTGACGAAGCCGGGTGGCCAGCTCGTGCCGGCGCGAAGTCTCTATCGAAAGGAAATGACAGCATGGCTGCGAGGTCGTTCAAGGCGGTTCTGATCACCGGTGCCAACGTTGGGCTCGGCAAGGAGGTGGCGCGGCAACTCGCTGTTGCCGGCGATTTCGACAGGATCTATCTGGCGTGTCGCAACACCGACAGCGGACGGTCCGCGGCCGCCGAGCTGGAGCGCATCACGGGCAGGTCCATCTTCACGGTAGTTCGAATGGACCTGACCGATTTGGACTCGGTGAGGTCAGCGCTGAGCACGTTGGATGGCGAACTGCATTCGGTTGTCATGAACGCCGGCGGCACCGGCGGCCCAACACCGTTGGCGCTCACCGCTGATGGCGTCACGCATGTCTTCGGTTCCAACGTACTGGGCCACGTTGTACTGCTTGAGAATCTCCTCGCCGCCGGGGCATTGACCAACACCGCGGTCCTGGTGGGCAGCGAAGCCGCGCGCGGTGTTCGCATGATGCGGATGCCGCGGCCCACGTTCACGAACCACTCGGTGGAAGAGTTCGCCAGCGTCATCGACGGTTCGTACTTTAAGCAGCACAAATTCAACACGTTCCTCGCCTATGGACAGGTGAAATACCTTGGTGCGTTGTGGATGTCGGCACTGGCGCGAAAGCATCCCGACCTGCGGCTGCTCACCGTGAGCCCAGGCAACACCGCGGGAACGGAAGCATTGCGCGACATGGGCGTCGTCACTCGGGCCATGATGAATCATCTTCTGTTGCCCTACGTCCTTCCCGCGCTGGGGGTCGGACACCGGCTGGAGAAGGGCGCCCAGCGGCTGGTCGATGGACTCACCGACGAGCAGTTGCGCAGCGGCGTGTTTTACGCCAGCCGACAGGGCGCCGTCACCGGGCCCCTAGTGGATCAGTCGGAGATCGTCGCCGACTTCCGTGACCCCGCAATACAACAGCATGCCGACGAAGCCATTCATCGCTTCGCGAAGGAGCCACGCTCACACCAAGAACCGCCTTCTCGCGCTATCGGTGCGGATAGCGCGTCGTCTGGTCCCACTGCAAGAGGGTTGTCATGACAAGCGCCGCTACCATCACCGTTCACGAGGCAGCATCGCTGTCCAGCGATGAGCGCGGCCTGGTGGTGGTGTCGACGTTGCGTGCCAACGGCACGATCCAGTCGTCGCTGGTCAACGCCGGCGTCCTAGCCCATCCCGCCACCGGGGAGACCATCTTGGCCTTGGTCGCGTCAGGTCCTGTCAAGCTGGCGAACCTGCGGGCTCGACCCCAGGTCACGGCCACCTTCCGCAACGGTTGGCAGTGGGCGGCGGTCGAAGGGCGCGCCGAGCTCGCCGGACCCGACGACCACCAACCATGGCTGGATGCCGAAGGGCTACGGCTTTTGCTCCGAGCGATTTTCACCGCAGCCGGCGGTGAACACGACGACTGGGACGAGTATGACCGGGAGATGGCCGAGCAGCGCCGGGCAGCGGTGCTTATCCGCCCCGACCGGGTCTACAGCAACTGATGACCCTGCACAGCAAGGGGTTTCGGGGTCTCGCCATGTCACCGCCTGGTCATGGCTATTCGCGTTGCTCGACGTCTTGGCGGCCAACGCATTTCGCCGTCACAAGCCCTCACGAGATAAGGAGTCTGGATGACCATCACTTTGACGAACCCGCGTGCCCTGCCGAAGGTCGACTTTCACCGCCAGGTGTCGATCGCTTCCGGTTCCAAGCTCGTGTTCATGGCTGGACAGGTCGCCTGGGACGCCGACGGAGCGCTGGTCGGCGAGGGCGACCTCGCCGCGCAGGTCGAGCAGTGTTTTCTCAACGTCGGCGCTGCACTCGCCGAGATTGGCGGCTCCTTCGACGACATCGCCAAATTGACCATCTATGTGGCCGATTGGACTCTGGACAAGATGCCCCTAGTGCAGGAGGGCCGTGCCCGGGCCTGCGCGAAACTCGGTGTCGCCACGTTCGTGCCGCCGGGTACTTTGATTGGTGTCGCCGCGTTGTTCCAGCCAGAGCACCTCGTCGAGGTGGAGGCGATCGCGGTTCTCGACTAGCACGCGCTCTTCGGCGATAAGGCTACTGCGGCGCGGACTGGCTCCCACACGGATTCGGGACCGGGCGCCTGCGCTTCGCTCGGCGTGATACCCGGGGTGACACGGCACAGCTAGCTTGCGGCTGTGTCAAACACAGATCGTGCTCATTCACACCGGCCTACGTGCGTCCGTCACTCGACCGACGCGGTCGCCGAGGTGTCAGCTCGGCAGCTGGCCCGACGGGTGGGGCAACGCGGCTCACTGACCGGCCGGCGCGCGTCGGGGCCTGAGGTCTTCGATGCGGTCGAGGACGTCGTCGAGGGCGGTTTCCAGAGGTGCGGGGTCGCGGCGAACCTGCGCGAGCAGCATCCCGCCTTCGACCGCGGCCAACAGCACGGTGGCCAGGCGGTCCGGGTTGGCCTTGCGGCGGAGCTCGCCCCGATCCCACATGGCCTGCAGGCCCTCGCGGATCGCCGCTTCCCACTGGTCGAATCCCGCGACCAGGTCTGCTCGACAGTCCGGGAAGGGTTCGGCCAGCTCACCGACCAGCGACCCGAGCGGGCAGCCGCCTGCGCAGTTCCGCTGGCGTTGGGTGTCGACGACGAAGTCTCGCCAGGCGCGCAACCCCTCCATGCTGTCCAACCCGCCCAGTGTTGCCAGCAGAGCCTGGACGCGGTGGGCGATGACGGCCCTGATCAGGGCCTCTTTGTCCTGGAAGTAGTGGTACATCTGCGACGCGCCGACGCCGGCGGCCTTCTGGACGTCTCCGGGACTGGTGGCGGCGACGCCGTGGTCGTACATCAGTTGCGCTGCTGTCGCCACGATCCGCTCCCGCGTGGCCCGTCCCTTGGGGGTGAGCCGGTGCGGCTCGGTGACCGATTCCTTCGTTGCCATCTCTATTGGCCAGGTAGGGCGAGTCCGTCGCTGCGGGCCCGCTGTCCTGATCCCCCTTCCGATTTCGTCTGATCCTGTTCGGGTGTACTAGCCGGGACGCCGCCGGCGGCTTGGTCGTGATTAGGAGCCCGTGGCGACGGTCTCCGCAGATGTCCCGGCCGGGTTGGTGTCCCTCCCGCCGATCTTGTCGGTGGTCTCCAGCGGGACGCGGCAGCCGTTGAGCCACAGGCCCATGAAGATGAAGTAGGTGATCGAGAAAATGTACTTACGTGTCGAGTCCTCGCCAAAGGTGGTCAGGAGTTCGCTGAGCGTCTCGTCGGTCAGCGTCTTGGCGCTGGCGAACTCGTCGATCGCCCGGCCAAGCAGAACGTAGTCCGAGTCGATGCCGGTGACGGGCCCGTCGGCGGCGATGGCGGCGATCTCGTCCTCGGTGAGTCCCACGTTGCGGCCGATCGCCGAGTGGATCTGCCACTCGTAGGGTGCGTCGAAAGCCTTGGCGACGCGCATCATGCACATCTGCCGGTGCTTGGGGTTGATGCCCTCGGGGCCGAAGATCGCCTGGACCGTATCGATCACGCCCGGGAAGTGCGCTCCGGTCCCGGCGAACATCTTGACGACGTTCAGCGTCGCGTCGGGCTGATAGGTGCCACCGAAGTAGGCCTCGATGACCCCCTTGATTGCGTCATCATCGGGCAGCGGCACCGTCACCGTCGCCGCGTAGCTAGTCGGGATATTCATCGCCCTTTGTCCTCCTTCACCTGCCTGTGGGCAGGGTCGCCGGCGGGTGTTCGCCTGATGTCTGGGTGGTCATCGCCGCCACTCTCAGTGTAGCTCCGAACTGACTTATTATGAGTCTAGAGATACAAAAAACGAAAATAGCGTCCACTAATGACGTTCCGAGGAGGCGCCGTAGGGGTGCGTCTACGCGATCTGAGTGATCAATGAAACACGCCTTTCAACAGGAACTTTAGGTCGTGACAGCAATCGCCTGTACCTGGGGCCACCTGACGGTTGACACAAGCGCACCAAGACCACAATTATGTACCTCGGGATACATACATCCTGAGTATTAATGGATCTTCTGATCCACGAATGACGAGGCCGGGTGACCGGCTTCGTCTGCCAGGCCAGCCCTGATGGGGCGACCCACCACTACGACAAGAGGGATCAGAATGAAGATCAGGCGATTCACGACAGCTGAAGCTCCCTTGGGCGTCGTGACGCAGACCGACGAGGTTTTCGACTCCTCGACCGTTAAGGACGCCACGTACGCTTTTGACATCTGGGGATTCGACGAGGTCCCTGAACTGCCGCTACGGCCTCAGGACGTGCTTGGTGAGTACACGGAACTGGGCCTTTTCGGCCCACTTGGCGGAGTGCGCGTTGACATTCAGATCATTCCCCCGGTCATCGGAGAGGAACCGCCGGACCTCTCAGAGACCGTGGGAAGGATCAACCTCGGCACCGGTGGAGGGATGGTGCCGGGCAAGGACGGGGCAGGCATGCACCGCACCGACACCATCGACTTCGTCGTGGTCCTCGAAGGCGAGACCAACGTCGCCTACCCCGGCGAGGACGGCAACGTGTACGAGATCACGATCAAGGTCGGGGATTTTCTCACCCACAACGGGACGTTCCACCGTTGGCACAACCGGTCGACCTCGAACTGCACGCTGATGCTCTTCACCTTGGCCTCCGCGCGCAACGCCGAGGAGACACCAGCATGAGCGCCGCCGGCCCCGCTGGAATCAACTTGCCCGCCAACGACTTTGGCGTCCTCACCAGCAAGCCCTTTCCCAGACACACGGTTAGCGGCACCGGTCTTCGGCTCACCCGAAGTTAGGAGCACGCCGGATCTCGCTAACGAGACGACTTCAACTTCTCCCTTGGCGTCAACTTCCGCTGAGCTCCGGCGGATCCCGCACGCCGCCCCGTCCCGGTTGACCGGTTCCCGGCTGCCGCGGGCGGTACCACTGCCGTGGGGATGGCGTTGTCGATGAGAACGACTGCGATGGCGGCGGCGGTGGCGAAGGTTTCGGTGTCGAGGACTCGGTTGCGGGCCGAAGCGCCATCCAAGAGCAGCGCCAGTTGTTCGCCGAGCTGTTCGGGGTTGGTGGCGCCGGCCTCGCGGGCGGTTTCGGTGAGCCGCGCGGCAAAAGCCTTCTTGTAGTCGCGGGCGCGTAGGCGTGCCGGGTGGCGCGGGTCGTGGATTTCGACGGCCGCCGCGATGAACGGGCACAGAGGCGCGTGGATGTCGAAGGCGGCGAGGAGCCGTTCGCGGGGTGTGAGGTCGGTGCGGTCGAACACCTCGGGCAGGATGTCGGGATCGAATCGTCGTAGGTGTTCGGCGATGAGCTCATCCTTGCCACTGAAGTGCTGGTAGAAGGTGCGCTTGGACACTTGGGCCACCGCGCAGAGTTGGTCCAGTCCGGTGCTGTTGATGCCTTGATCGCGGAACAGTTGTTGTGAAGCGCCGAGGATGCGCTCTCGTGCGCCCCTGCCGCGCCGCAGGCCTCGGGGCCCCTTCTCTAGCTCCGTCATGCACCCAGGTTAGCCCATTTGGGTACGGATCGGTGTGCATAGCTTGCATCGCGCATCGTCGTCCGTTACTTTAAGTACACAGATCGGTGTATATAACATCGGCACTACTGAACGAATGGAGTGATCGTGGGAAAACTCGATGGGAAGGTCGCGGTGATCACCGGCGCGACGAGTGGGATGGCGCTGGCTGGTGCCAAGTTGTTCGTTGACGAAGGAGCTCACGTCTTCATCACGGGCCGACGGAAGGACGCGCTGGACCAAGCCGTCGAACAGATCGGACGGAATGTGACCGGCGTGCAGGGCGACTCGGCCAACCTCGACGATCTGGACCGCTTGTACGACACGGTCAAGCAGGAAAAGGGTGCGATCGACGTGTTGTGGGCAAGCGCCGGGGTAGGCAAGCAGAACAAGCTCGGCGAGATCACCGAGGAGGACTTCCACGACGCCTTCTGGCTGAACGCCCGCGGCACGCTGTTCACGGTCCAGAAGGCGCTACCGCTGTTCAACGATGGCGGTTCGATCCTCATGACCGGGTCAAACGCCTCGCTTCGGGGCTACCCCAATTGGAGCGTGTACGCCGGAAGCAAGGCCGTGCTGCCCGCCTACGCACGGGTGTGGGTGTCGGAGCTGAGGGACAGGAAGATCCGGGTGAACGTGCTGACCCCCGGCCAGGTCGGGTCGCCGATGTTGGCGAAGGTGATGGACGAGGAGGCGAAGGCACAGTTCGAGTCCGTGATACCCCGGCGAGAGATGGGCCGCCCCGAGGAGATCGCATCGGCCGCGTTGTTCCTCGCCTCCGACGACTCGAGCTATGTCAATGGCATGGAGCTGGTGGTCGACGGCGGCACCACAGTGATCTGAGTAAGAGACAACGGGATTCGAGAAGCACACAAGGAGTAGCCATGACCACCTTCGCCGCACACCGCGACACCGTGGAATTCTTCGTCGACTGCATGCACGGCGGCGCAGACAAAGACGCTCTTTCCGGCATCCTCACCGAGGACGTGGTGCTGTACAGCCCGCTCGGCGATGATCCACTCACTGGCCGCGAGGCAGTCCTGAAAGCCATGCGAGGGATCGGGGCGGGGGCGGCGACCAACCTCGCCTACAAGGAGGTCCTCAGCGGAGAGACGCACCACGCCGCGTACTTCCGGCTGCAGGTCGACGACACCGTGGTCGACGGAATGGACTACATCCTGCTCGACGCGGACGGCAAGATCGCCGAGGTGACCATATTTTGGCGCCCACTGCCGTCCGGCGTCGCGCTGCAGCGAAACCTTGCGGATGCACTCGGCATGCAGCCCTGGGAACTGCGCACCGATGTGCGGTGACGGAGGAGCCCGAGACGCGTCGGTGACGTTGATTGAACCTCTCGGCCGCAACGCGCTCAACATCGGTGAAATCCTCACGGGCAGAACCGGTGTCGAGATTGGGAGTCTTGGCCGCGCTGTCGTCGAACAGAGCAGTAACGATCGGGCTCTCCCGACGTTCGCCGCCCGGGCTTCGCCACCTCATCCCGTCGGCGCGGACGGCGCCTTGACCGCCTCTACGCAAACGGTGATCTCGACGGTGTCCCCGACCATCGGGCCTCCTCCGGATAGCACGGGAGTCTCGGTCAGGACGCCGAAATCACTACGCTTCAGCTTGATCACACCTTCGAACCCGGCCACCTCACCGTGACCCATGCCAGGGCTCACGCCGAGAAACGAGAACGTCACTGGTACGCGTTTGGTGGTTCCGCGCAGGGTGAAATCGGTCTCGAGCACCCAGTCGTGCTGTCCGACGGGGTGCATACCGGTCGAGACGAGGGTGGCGGTGGGGAACTCGGCGGCTCCGAAGATGTCGGGTTCCCGTAGGTGGTGGTCGCGGTTCGGGTTGCCGGAGCTCACCGACCCGACCGCTACCGTGACCGCAACGCTCGGAGTTCCGTTCTCGGGCACCGTGATCGCACCGGAGAACTCGTCGAATCGCCCACGTACCCTACCGATCACCAGGTGGCGGACCGAGAATGTGATGGAAGAGTGGACGGGGTCGATCGTCCACGTACCGGGGGTGAGATCCCGCCCAACAGTCGAGTCCACCTGGATGCTGTTTTCGAGCTCCGACGGTAGCTCGTAGAGATTGCGCAAGACCAAGGCGTTGCGGGCTTGGATGAGTACGCCACCCTCGTCGATACGTCCGAGTTCGATCGGGGCGAAACCGAGATCGGTGCACAGCCCGGCTACTACCGCGCTCGCCGCGGAGTCGTTGCTGGACACGAAGACTACGCGTCTGCCGAACTCGAGCGGACGCTTCTCGGCGAGCTGACTGGCGGCGGTTTGGTTGAACGACTTGACCACCGCGGCGCCCGGAAACGCCTCGGCGTTGAACTCGGTCGACAAGCGGCCGCCGAGGATTTGCTCGGAATTAGGCACCAGAAACGCGTTCGTCGCGTCGACGACGATCTTGCCCGACCAGTCTGCGCGGCGCCCACCCAGCTCACGGACCTGCAAGAACGGAATGGCCAAGATGATCACGTCCGCATCCAGGGCCGTGTCGAGGGTGGCCGGTGTGATCGAGGCGGACAGTCCGGTGACGTCGATCGTCTCCGGACCTCGCGTGTTGGCCCAGAGTGCTGGGACGTGGTGGTCGGAGAACCGTTGCGCCAGAACCGCGCCAACGCTGCCGGTGCCCACGACGGCATACCGCAGAGCGCTGGTCATCGCACGACCGCCGAGGTCCGAGCGGCCGCGATGAAGACCGCCAGCGCCAGGAACACGGCGTTTACGGGCCACTGCTTGTACTCCGCGCGTCGACCGTGGAACACCGCCGCGCCCACCTGCAGCAGCGCGAGGCCCACGGCTGCGGCGGGCGTAAGGATGGGCGCGATGCCGGTGAGCCACGGGAGGATCAGACCGAGAGCGCCGGCCACCTCGACGCCGCCGATGAGTTTGAGCGACGTCGCGGACAACGCCTCGGCGGCAGCAGCCATCGAGGGGTTCTTCGCCAGGCGCTCCTTCGGCGTCAGCAGTTTCGTGCCACCAGCAAAAAGATATGCGGCGGCGAGTAATCCGGATGCGATCCATACCGCGATGTTCACGTGGGCTCCTCGAAGACGTTTGTGCGCGAACAGGTTCGATGACTCGTCCGGTCGAACCTGCGAATCTCGCATTCACGCGGGCGAGTCATTAGTTGATGCATCAATTACCCTAGTGGGCGTTAACGTGATGCGTCAACTAAATTGAGTCCATCGGACACACTCTCGACAACGACCGGACGTCTTCGGTCAGCGGCTGACGATTAACGGTTGACGGTCGAACTATCCTTCAGATGGAGGAGGTCCGGATGACAGCTGGGCGATCGGAAACCATCGGGTCGTCGCGGTGACGCGGCCCGAGCGTGTGCGTCGTCAACCCGAAACGGTATGGCTCGACGACGATCAGCAGCGTGCTTGGCGTCAGCTCCTTTCGATGATTATGGAGCTTCCGGCGGCCCTGGAAAGCGATCTGCAGCGCACCACCGGACTGACGACCTTCGAGTATCTCGTGCTGGCGAATCTCTCGGAAGCCGACGAAAGGACGCTGCGGATGTCGGAGCTCGCTGCCAGTGCGAACTCCTCGTTGTCGCGGTTGTCGCACGTGGTCAGGCGCCTCGCAGGCAACGGGTTGGTGGTGAAGCGCGTCTGTGCCGATGACGGCAGGGTGAGCGTGGTCGAGCTCACGAAGGCGGGATTGAGGCGGGTCTCCGCCGCGGCCCCCTTGCACGTCGCGAAGGTGCGCGAACTGGTGGTGGAGCCGTTGACGAAGGCCGACCTGATCAGTCTCGGCAGGGCGGCGCAAGCCATTACCGACCGGATCGCCGAGTCGGGTTAGCCCATCGGCTCCGCCCTCAGCGCTGCCCACCTACGCTGGCACGAGCCCGCCAATGGCAGACACTCGCCAAGCTTGCCTAGCAGGCGCTGCGAGGACTGAGCGCGCCGACCGACGCTTCACGCTGAAGCCAACACAACCGCGCCACGTTGTGCGAATTGCACACCGCCGCTGGGTATCTCGGCTCACTAGCGGCCGACAGGCCGAGCTCGGAGAATAGAGTTCCTCAGTTCAGTGCGCGGTCGAGATTGATCGCGGCGCTGATCAGCGCCAGATGGGTGAAGGCCTGGGGAAAGTTGCCGACTTGTTCGCCAGTGGCGCTGACCTGTTCGGCGTAGAGCCCGACGTGATTGGCGTAGGTGAACATCTTCTCCAGCGCCAGCTGGGCATCGTCGAGCCGGCCCGCGCGGGTGAGCGCTTCGACGTACCAGAACGAACAGATCGAGAAGGTGCCCTCTTCGCCATCCAGGCCGTCGGATGTCGGGTCGTAGCGGAACACCAGGCTGTCGGTGATGAGTTCGCGTTCGATGGCGCGCAGGGTGGACAGGAACTTGGGGTCAGCCGGTGACAGGAACTTCACCATCGGCATGAGTAGCACCCCGGCGTCGAGTTCGTCACCGTCTTCGGTTTGGGTGAACGATTCCCGCGCGGCGCTGTAGCAGCGGGTCATGATCCGGTCGTAGATCTCGTCGCGGGTCTTCGACCACGCGACGATGTCACCGGGCAGCCCACGCTGGCGGGCGATGCGGATGGTGCGCTCCAGGGCTACCCAACACATCAGCCGTGACGTGGTGAAGGCACGTTTCTCACCCCGCAATTCCCACATCCCGGCGTCGTCGCGGTCCCAGTTGTCCATTACCCAATCGACGACCTCGACGACGTCGCGCCAGGCGTCGTCGCTGATGCCCGGACCGTACTTGTTGAACAGGTACACCGAGTCGATCAGCTCGCCATAAATGTCGAGCTGTAGCTGGTTGACCGCCGCGTTGCCCACCCGAACCGGGGTGGAATCCCGATGGCCGGAAAGATGATCGAGTTCGACCTCCTTATCGGGTAGGTTGCCGTCGATGTTGTAGAGCACGCGCAGCGGTCCCAGTCCCTGGTCGCCGTCGCGTTCGTGGCCCAGCCGTTCGGACAGCCATCGGGTGAAGGACCGCGCCTCGTCGATGAATCCCAGGCGCAATAGCGCGTACATGCTGAAACCTGCGTCGCGCATCCATACGTACCGGTAGTCCCAATTACGTTCGCCACCAATACGTTCCGGAATACTTGTAGTAGGCGCCGCGATGATCGCGCCGGTGGGCTCGTGGGTGAGCAGCTTGAGAGTGATGGCCGAGCGGTGCACCATCTCGCGCCACCGCCCGACATAACGCGACTGGGAAAGCCAGTCGCGCCAGAACGATGTGGTGGCATCCAGCAATGCGTCGGTCACGTCGACCGCGTCGGCGGAAGGCTCGTCGTCACCGTCGAGCATCTCCAGCACGAACAGGGCGGTGTCTCCTCTGGTGAGTTGGATGTCAGCGCACACCACGGCGTTGTCGGGGTTGTCGTCGTCGACAGTCAGTGCGGTGGAGGCGGTCAGTCCCATTCGTACCCCCTCGCCGGTGATCAGCACGCCGTCGCCGAGCGGTTTGGCGGAACATGATTGGCGCGCGTAGTCAGGTCGGGCGTCCAACCGCATCTGCAGATCGATCTTGCCGCGCACACCGCTAACCCGTCGGACCAGCCGCTGCCGGTAGTGGTCGTCGGCCTTGGCCATCACCGGCATGAAGTCGTGGACTTCGGCGACCCCGTTGGGGGTGAGGAAGCGAGTGATCAGCACCGCGGTGTCGGGGAAGTAGAACTGGTGGCTGCGGGTTACCCCGCGAGTGGGCGCCAGCCGCCAGCTGCCGCCCCGGTCGCCGTCGAGGATCGCGCCGAACACACTCGGGGAGTCAAAGCGAGGCGCGCAGAACCAGTCGATGGTGCCGTCGGTGCCCACCAGGGCACACGAGCGCAAATCGCCGATCAGGCCGTGATCTGCTATGCCCAACCGGTTTTCACTCATCCGGTAGCCGCCAGCCGTCCGGACCCGCCAGCGCCAGCGCCTCCTGCGGTCCCCATGACCCGCGAGCGTAGGACGCGACCTTCGGCGGAGAGTCGAGCACCGGCTGACATATCTGCCAGAGCCGGTCGACCTCGTCTGCGCGGGTGAACAACGTCTGGTCACCGCGCATCACGTCGAGCAGCAACCGCTCGTAGGCTTCCAGAGGAGTGTCCTCGATGTCTTCATCAGCCAAATTGAGCTGCAGCTGCAGTGGCAGCAGATCCAAGTCTGGTCCGGGTCGCTTGGCGTTGAGGCTGAGCTGGAATTCCGGCGAGTCCGACAACTCAAGCACCAATTGGTTTGGCTGGCAGGCGGATTCGCCGAACCGGCCCAGCGGTGGCGTCCGGAACGTGAGGGTGATGGTGCGGCGGGTCGCGCCCAGCGCCTTTCCGGTGCGCAGATAGAAGGGCACTCCCTGCCAGCGTTCGGTGTCGACGAAAGCCTCAAGCGCAACGAATGTTTCGACCGACGAGTCCTCGGCGATGTCGTCCTCGTCGCGGTAGCCATCATACTGGCCGTAGATCACCCGTTGAGGGTCTAGCGGGCGCATGGCTGCGAACACCTTGGTCTTCTCGTTGCGCAGTGACATCGCGTCGAGGTGCACCGGCGCCTCCATCGCGATGAAGCCGAGCACTTGGCACAGGTGGGTGGAGATCATGTCGCGGAAACAGCCGGTGGACTCGTAGAAGCTGCCGCGTCCCTCCACGGTCAATGTCTCGGGCACGTCGATCTGAACCGACACGAGATGCTCGCGGTTCCATGCCGATTCCATCAAGCTGTTGGCGAACCGCAGCGCGAGGATATTTTGCACGGCTTCCTTGCCGAGGAAGTGGTCGATGCGGTACACCTGCTCCTCGTCGAGCACTTCTTTGAGTGCCGCGTCGAGGTCGCGTGACGATGCCAGATCGGTGCCGAACGGCTTCTCGATGATCACTCGGGCGCCGGCCGTGAGACGTTCGCGCCCAAGCATGCCGATCATCGACTGCATGGCCGTCGGCGGTACGGACAGGTAGATCACGGTGCGCGCATCGTGACCGAGGCGCTCGCGGGCCGCAGACACCACTGCGGCAAGGTCGGCTCCGTCATCGGCGCTGGATGTTTGAAACGACAAGCGGCTCAAGAACTTCCGTGTAACGTCGTCATCGAGGTCGTCGACGAATTGGTTGAGCCCGGACCGCACGTTGTCGCGGAACTCGTCGTCGGAGCCGGGGGAATGGCGGCCCGATCCGATGACCGCGTATTCGCCCGGCAGTCGGTCTGCCGCGGCGAGGTGGTACAGGCCGGGAAATAGCTTGCGTTTAGCGAGGTCGCCGGTGGCCCCGAACAGCACGAACACGTGCGGTACCGGTTTGGCGTGTTCGTCGGCGGTCACTCTGTCTCCCGCCGCTGAGCATTGCGGAGCGCATTCTCGATCACCTTTGGCACACCTTCAGAATCCTTAGTTGCCAAGGGAGTTGGCATAGTCTAGTTGCGGAGCCACGGCACTCCCGATGTCGCGGTTAGCCACCTTGTCGTCAAGCTTTCCCATGATCAGTCCTTCGAGCGATCACCTGGCTGGCGAAGTCAAGCATTTGGTCAAGGCTGGGGAACAATGCGAAGGCATCCAGGATCGCCTCATCGATGCCGGACCGGGCGAAGCGCTCGAGCGTGTCGGCAACCGAGTCGATGGACGTGCCCGGTTCGAGGTTGACCCGCATGGCCGTCTTCAGCGCGTCGGGATCGCGGCCGGCGTACTGCGCCGCACGGCGAGCAATCGACCACAAACGATCGAAGCCCTGCAACCCGTCGACGCCGAGCCAGCCCGTGCCGCTGCGCCCGACCCGGCGCATCGCGGCCTCGCTGGTACCGCCGATCCAGATCGGCGGTCCGCCCGCCTGGACTGGGCGCAGGTCGGCGTGGACCGGCGGCAGGGAGATGAACTCGCTGTCCCAGGACACCGGGGTGGCCGTCCACCACTGGTGGAGGAACGCCAGTAGGTCATCGAGCATCCGTCCGCGCCGGTGCCAGTCCGCGCCGCGGGCGATGTCCAGTTCGTCCTTCATCCACCCGACTCCCACGCCGACGTCGAGGCGGCCGTCGCTGAGCACGTCGAGCGTGGTCAAGAGCCGGGCCAGGTGAGTTGGCTCGTAGTAGAACGTGCTGAGGGTGCTGGAGTTCAGCCGCACCCGGCTGGTCGCCGTCGCTGCGACGGTCCACAGCAGCACCGGATCGAAGTAACGGGTCATCTGCGGCGGGTACGGCTGCTCCTTGCCCGGATAGGTACTGTGCATATCGACCGGCGTGACCAGTCGATCGCCGACCCACAGCGTGTCATAGCCAAGGTCCTCGAGTTCGCGGCAGAACGCGCTCAGACCAGCGGCGCTGTTGATGGCGGGCCCTACAAAGGGAATGACGAAACCAAGCTTCATCGCGAGGCTCCTCTGCCCGCAGACGATCGGCCTGCGGTGACTTCCCACATACCAACACCTTTCAGTGACTCATCAACATTTCGAGGGCGCACGTCGCCCCCGTCCGTTCACTGCTTGGACTAGCGCGCGGGTGCGGCTCAGCCGTCAAATTCGGTGGCGCCGAGAGCGACCTCGAAGTTCTCCACCCCATGACGGGCGAGACCCATGAGGACCAGGCCCGTTCCTTCCAGCCAGTGCGCCATGTTCAAGCCGCCGACATCCAGCGGGCGAAGCCCCAGACTCGCGATGAACTTCGACACGCCTGCCTTGGCCTGCGCATCGTCGCCCGCGAAGAACACATCCACCGTCCGGTTCTTCTCCAGGACGTGACCGAAGACGGTGTTGAATGCCTTCACCACGCTGGCGCTGGCCGGGGCGGCCTTTGCAACTTCCTGCGCGATCGAGGTGTCATCGGGGATGGCGAGCCCGTCGGCCGCGTCATTGAAGGGGTTGCTGATGTCGACGATGACCTTGCCCGCCAGCGCGTCTCCGTACTGGGTGACGACAGGCACGACACTGGCGTATAGCAGGGCCACGATGACGATGTCCCCGGCAGGGACTGCGCCGAACTCGCCCGTCGTGCCGCCGACGCCGAGAGCCTTGGCCAGGTCAGCGGCCTTGGCCTGATCGCGGCCGATGACCTCGACGGTGTTGCCGCCCGCTACCGCCAGCGCGCCGATGGCGCGGGCCATGTTCCCGGTGCCGATGATGCTGATGCTGCTCATGAGATGTCCTCTCTTGACTGACGATCGAAAAGGTTGACTCCTCCACCTTAGTCCGATTTATTGATGCGTCAACTAATTGAAGAGCGTGGGGTGGCGGAACCGAAGTGGCTGGACCGTCGTGAAGACCGCGCCTAGCGGGCGTAGGGCGCAGCGTTGGTCGTTACTCCCCGTTTGTGCGCAGTTCCCAGGGCTGCATGCCGGTTGCTTCCGCGAGGTTTCGCTGCAGCGCGACGCCGGCTGGCAGCGTGCGGTAGAAGATGCTCACCTCGGCGATCTTGCCGACCGCGTCGAGCAGGACGAAGAATATTCCGTTGACCGCGGCGTCTCCGATTTGCAGCCGGAAGTGGGCGGCGTGGTGGGCCTCGCCGCTGAGGACCTCCAGATAGGTGTCGTCGTCCGCCAGTCCGTTGACGGTCTTGATGGTTTCCACGGCGGCCTCGCGGCCGGTGACTGGCTCATCGCCGAACGGGCCGTACAGCACCACGTCCTGGGCGAGCAAACGGGTGAGGGTGTCTTTGTCTGCGCCGCCGTGGATGCAGTCGACGAAGGACTCCAAAGTGTCGCGGTGCGGGGCGAATGTGGTCATGGTGACTCTCCTGGTGGGTGTGACTGGATCGGTGCGCCTCGGCCGTCATCCGACCGGGAAGTAATGGCCGTTGTCCAAATCGGCGAGCAGGCTGGGCTGAGCGGGTTCCCAGCCCAGGGTCTGGCGCGTGATGAGGCTGGTTGCCGGGAAGGACCCCGTGACCAGATTCGTAAGGGGCCCAAAGTATCCCGGCAGCATCAGGACGTCCACCGGAACGCTCACGGTGGGCAGGTCCAGATGGCTTCCGATGGCCTCGGCGATCTCGCGGAACGGGATTTCCCCTTCCGCAATCGCGTGCCAATAGCGACCGGCCGGACCCTTTTCCAGCGCCAAGCGGAATACGGCGGCGGCATCGCGGATGTGCACGGCGCACCACGGGTTCGCGCCGTCTCCGGGGTAACCGGCGAAGCCCTTCTCCTGTGCGGTCCCGATCAGCCCCGGGAGGAAGCCGGCGCTATCGGTCGTGCTGTGCGCGATGAGGGGAAGCCGCACGATCGAAGACCGCACTCCCCTTTCGGCGAGGCCGACTACGGCGCGTTCCACGACGTTGCGAACACGCAGGGTGCCCTTGTGCTCATCGCCGCTGGGTAGGGCCGGGTCCTCCTCGGTGGCGGGCCGGCCCAGGTCCCCGGCCGAGCCTATGCTGCCCGCCGCGACCAGCGGCTTTCCGGTCCCCGCCAGTGCCTCGCCATACGCGAGCATGATCGGCAGCTCTGCGGCGGCCACGGCGTCCATCCCGCCGGATGGAAGCAGGTCTTGCCTGTGCGCGACGTGGATGACGCCGTCGGAGTCCGCGGCCGCCGCCTTGAGCCCGTCGAGATCCTCGAGGTCGCCGCGACGCACCTCCGCACCTTGTGCGGACAGGGCCGCCGCGGCTGTGTCCGACCGGGCCAGGCCGGTGACCTCGTGCCCGGCGGCGATGAGTTCGGGGATGATGTGCGAGCCGGCATGGCCGGTCCCGCCAGTGATGAAAACGCGCATGTGATTGTCCTTTCGAAGATGGTTGGGGTTGTCGTCTCATGCCGTAGATCAACTGAGGTGATGCGGCGCGAGACATGGTGGTGCGGGGCCGCTCAGCTGAGCATGTTGACGCCGAGGAAGAAGTCGGTGTGGTTGAGGGAGTGCGTCATCAGACCCATCTCCAGCAGGCCGGCGTTCTCCAATGCCTGCGCCATGGGCAGCGGCCCTGCGTCGAACGGGCGCAGCCCCAGGCTCTCGATGAACACCGATACTTGGGCCTTGGCCTGCGCGTCGTCTCCGGCGACGAACACATCCAAAGGGCGGCCCTCCGCTGGGCCGGCCGCCAGAACGTTGGCGAACAGAGTGTTGAACGCCTTGACGACATGCGTGCCGACGGGGGCGGCCTTGGCGATCTCCTGTGCGCCGGAACTGCCGTCAGGGGTGACAAGGCCGGTGATATCGGGGGTCACGGGGTTGGTGATGTCGATGACGATTTTGCCGTCCAGCGTGTCGCCGTACTCTCTCACCGCCTCCGCCGCATTGGCGTAGGGCACAGCGAGGATGACGATGTCCCCAGCCGGGGCGGTGCCGGCCGTCCCGACCGTGGCGCCGCCGAGCGATCCGGCCAATTCCTTGGCTTTGGCCGGGTCACGGCCGATGAGCTCGACGGTGTTGCCACCAGCGAGCGCCCGGTCGGCCAAGGCGCTGGCCATGGTCCCCAGGCCGATGATGCTGATGCTGCTCATGAAGTATCCCCTCTTGGTTGCTGGAAAAGGTTGACTACTCAACCATACGAAGAGATTGGTGACGCGTCAACCAATCGGGGTAGTGTGGGGGCCGATGGCACCGAACTGGCTCAACCCTCGTGAAGACCGCGCCTGGCGGGCCTTCGTGTATGCGAATTATCAGCTCGTAGCGCGTCTAAACCGGGGCCTGCAGAACTCGGGCCTGTCCGGGGCCGACTACGCGGTCCTGGCAGTGCTCTCTGCTCACGACGGGGGCCGCATGCCCGCTCGCGAGCTGGGCAGAGCACTGAGCTGGGAGAAAAGCCGCGTCTCCCACCAGTTGCGTCGCATGCAAAAGGACGGGCTCGTCAGCCGCGAGCCCAACCCCAACGACGCCCGCAGCACGATGGTCGGCCTCCTACCGGCCGGCCGCGCCGCCATCGAGAAGGCGGCACCCGGGCACGCGGAGGACGTCCGCCGGAACTTCGTCGAGCTGTTCACCCCGGCTGAGCTCGACCTGCTCGCCACCCTCAACGAACGAATCCAGCACCACCTGGCCACACACCACGACTCCCCCGACGAAGACGAGCCCTCATAACCTTCATCGCTGCGAGCGCTTCACCCCGCATAACGGGACTTTCGGTAGGGATGAGACTCCGGTTGTGTTAACCAGGCGGACAGCTTGTCAATCTTCGCTGCATATCGACAAGAACCTCAAACTCACCGAGCCATGTTGGTGAAGCGCGACAGGTGCAGCTGGTGTGCGACGGTGACCGTCTTGGTCGGGCCGTTACGGTGCTTGGCCAGAATGAAATCCGCTTCCCCACCGCGCGGGTCGTCACGCTCGAAGGCGTCCGGCCGGTTCAACAGGATCACCATGTCCGCGTCCTGCTCGAGCGAGCCGGATTCACGAAGGTCGGACAGCATCGGCTTCTTGTCCGTGCGCTGCTCGGGACCACGGTTCAGCTGAGCGATCGCCACCACCGGAACCTCAATCTCCTTGGCCAACAACTTGAGTTGGCGCGAGAACTCCGAGACTTCCACCTGCCGTGACTCGTGCTTTTTGCCCGACGTCATCAGCTGCAGGTAGTCGACCACGACCAGCTTCAGGTCGGCCCGCTGCTTCAGCCGGCGCGCCTTGGCGCGGATTTCCATCATGGTCAGGTTGGGCGAGTCGTCGATATACAGTGGCGCCTCGCTGATTTCGCTCATGCGGCGCGCCAGCCTCGTCCAGTCCTCGTCATTCATCCGGCCCGAACGCATGTCGGAAAGCTTGATTTTCGCCTCCGCTGACAGCAGCCGCATCACGATCTCGGACTTGCTCATCTCCAACGAGAAGATGACGCTCGCCAAGCGATTCTTGATGGAGCACGACCGCATGAAGTCAAGGCCCAGGGTGGAGTTATGCGTAGGCACCATGGCGTCGCTCGCCAGATACATGTGGCTCTCATTGTCCACTTCGACACACCGCACGGGAACTGTCTCGATCTGGCGGACGTCCACGATGAAGCGCGATCCAGAGCGCTGGGTGTTGACGGCGGCCCGACGCTCCTTGTGCGCTATAGCCTTTCGCTCCAACGCGAACACGGTGTCGTCCGTGGAGAACGTCAGGGTGTAAGCGAGGCTGGACGACTCCTGGCGGCCCCGGACCCGCTTCGTCGAGGTTTGGCAGCGGTAGCCCAGGCTGACGACCAGCTCGGCAGCATCGCACGCCAGCCGACGGTGAGTGACGGAAAATTGCACGGCCCCGCCCGCTGTCACGGTTCCGTCGGTGTCGAGCAGGCCGGCGAGCAGGGCGCGCCGCTGTGTCTCGGAAGCCCGCAGATACTCCATCGGAATGTGCTTATTACCAAGCACTCCGAGTGTCCGCAGTCGGGCCTGCAATGTCCCCACCGCAGCGTGGCAGTTCTGGCACAACCGCAGCCCGCACGACGGTCCCGCGCAGCGCACGCAGGTTGGACTCGGGACCGGAGCAGAGACAAACCGAGCCCGCCCACCACAGGAACGCCCACAGGTCCGCACCTGGCTGGTCCGCGGGACGAACGACTTGCCGCAGACCGCGCACTCGCGAGGAGCCTGCTCAGACACAGCCGGTAGGCGCAATTGGTAACGGTACCGAGCGGACCCCGACGGAACCGCGACGAAGCCGTCGGCTTCGATCCGCATGATGATTTCTGGATCGGCCGCGGTGATCTGGGCTGACGCACTGGTGCCGTCCCCCAGCCAGGCGCCGAGAGTGTATGCAGGGACCAACAATTCGCGATCCGGGAGGTCAAGCGCACGCGCGTTGACCACGCTGTGGTTCAGCCGCCGATCTAGCGTGTCGCAACGCAGACTTCCGGCGATCTCGGCCGTCGTTCGCACCGCCGCAAACGTGCGCTGATTCTTGCAACGGTTGTAACCCACCGCCGCGGCCTGTGCGGATTTCCGGGATGCGCGTGTTTCGGTCAACCACTGGTGCTCTGCGTCGGCGACAACGACTGTCCCATCGGAAAACTCCACCTCGTAGCAGGGCCGCCCCAGCATCACGTCGGTGGCAGCCACCACCCGCGTCGGCTGCCCGTCGTCGCCGAGTAACTCATCCCCAACCGCGACATCAGCCATCGTCGTCCAGCCGGTGGGCGTCGGCAGCGGCGTGTCTAGGGCAAGCGCTTTCCCCACTCCAGGACGGGCCGCGACGATGATCATCTGTCCCGGGTGCAGGCCATTGGTCACCTCGTCGAGCTCGGTGAAGCCGGTCGGCACACCGCGTGAGATGCCGCCGTTGGAGGCGATGGCGTCGATCTCATCCATCGTCGGCTGCAGCAGATCCTCGAGTGGAACGAAGTCCTCCGACGTCCGCCGGTCTGCGACGTCATAGATCTCGGCCTGGGCCCGGTCGACGATCTCGGCGACGTCCGCGCCGTCGGCGCCGGCATAGCCGTACTGCACCACCCGCGTTCCGGCCTCCACCAGTCGACGCAGCAGCGCCTTCTCCGCCACGATGCCCGCGTAGTACCCCGCGTTGGCTGCGGTCGGCACCGTCGAGATCAGGGTGTGCAGATAGGGCGCTCCGCCGATCCTGCGCAACAAGCCGCGGCGGTCCAGCTCGGCGGCGACCGTCACCGCATCGGCGGGCTCACCGCGGCCGTAGAGATCCAGAATCGCGTCGTACACGTTCTGGTGCGCCGGACGGTAGAAATCGCCGGGCCGCAGCCGCTCCAGCACATCGGCAATGGCGTCCTTGCTCAGCAGCATCCCGCCCAGCACCGACTGCTCCGCGGCCAGATCCTGTGGCGGCTGGCGGCCGAAGTCTTCACTGGGTGGCGAGGCATCCATGCCAGGCGCGAAGTCGTCGACGACCGCCACGGGCCCTCACCTCCCTCTAACCAAGTACCCGAACATACATTCGATGACCGTCACGTCGAGCGTAAGCGAAGGCACCGTCGCCCCCAAAGCGGTGACACCCAAAAGTCTCGTGCCTGGAAGAACGTAAACGTTGCTAGCGGGTAGCTGAAAGGGCCACTGTTCATAACACTGTGCATCGTGTGTGCATATCCTTCGACACCTGTGTTGAGTGGGTTGTGGAGAACCTGTGGATTAAAACGCGGCGTTGAAGCATCCGTGCAGATACGCGCAGTACACCACTGCACATTTGGTGTGGAGAACAATTCGCTCGGCGTGTCGGGCCAGGTTACTGCGTCGGGCGTGTTGGCTTTCACCCACATTTTCGCCGAGTTACGAGCCGGTTAAGGCGCCCATGCACCCCGGTCACCGAAATAGTTCGCCAGGTCCGCCGCATCCGCGCGTCTACCTAGCCGGCTCTGAGCGCTCACAGAGCGCCAAACGAGTTCCGGCGGCCACCCTCAGGGGCGGCCGCCGGACAAAGCAAACAGTGTCGAGTTAGCTGTCCGCGACGACGTCCAGCGTGAACTCCACGTTGACCTCCGGGTGCAGGTGCACCGACACCGAGTGCGCACCGATGGCCTTGATGTGCGCCTTGGGCAGCCGGACGATGCGCTTGTCCAGGTTCGGGCCGCCGGCCTTCTTGATCGCGCCCACCACGTCGGCCGAGGTCACCGAGCCGAACAACTTGCCGGAATCGGCCGCGGTCTTCACCGGCAGCGAGACCGAGCCCAGCGACTCGATGGCCGTCTTGAGCTCGTTGGCGTGCCCGAGGTCGCGCACCGACTTGGTTTCACGGGCCCGGCGAATCTCGTCGGCCTGCTTCTGCGCGCCGCGTGAGGCGACGATCGCCAGGCCGCGCGGCAGCAGGAAATTGCGGCCGTACCCGTCCTTGACCTCGACAGTGTCGCCAACGCCACCGAGGTGGTCCACGTCGGCCGTCAGAATCAGCTTCATCTTTTCGTACTTTCGGTTGAGCCCTCGGCCGCTATCGCGCCGAGGAGGTGAACGGCAGCAACGCGACCTCGCGGGCGTTCTTCACGGCGATCGCGATATCGCGCTGGTGCTGGACGCAGTTGCCGGTGACACGACGCGCGCGGATCTTGCCGCGCTCGCTGATGTAGGTGCGCAGCAGCGTGGTGTCCTTGTAGTTGATCGGCTGCCCCTTCTTCGAGCAGAAGACGCATTTACGCGCCTTGATCGGCTTTTCCGGAGCCGGGCGCCGTTTCGTGGAGGACTTGGCCATGTGTGTTTTCTTTCCTATGTCTTAACGATTTGAGATTTCTCGAAGTCAGAACGGCGGTTCTTCGTCGCCGCCACCGAAGGAGCCCGACGCCGGGGCACTGCCCCACGGGTCGTCCGCCGGTGCGCTGCTCGCCTGCGCGGCGGGCGGACGGGATCCGCCGCCGCCACCACCGCCGCCACTGCCGAAGCCGCCACCGCCGCCGCCACTACGGCTGGCCTTGTTGACCTTCGCCGTGGCGTACCGAAGCGAGGGGCCGATCTCGTCGACCTCGACCTCGACAACGGTGCGCTTCTCACCCTCGCGGGTCTCGAAGGAACGCTGCTTGAGCCGGCCGGTCACGATCACCCGCGACCCGCGCGTCAGGCTTTCGGCCACGTTCTCGGCGGCCTCGCGCCAGATGTTGCACCGCAAGAACAGCGCCTCGCCGTCCTTCCATTCCCCGCTCTGGCGGTCATAGATCCGGGGTGTCGACGCCACGGTGAAATTCGCGACGGCAGCACCCGACGGGGTAAACCGCAGCTCGGGGTCGGCGGTCAAGTTTCCGACGACGGTAATAATGGTGTCACCAGCCACTGGTGCCTCCTGGGTCCGTCCTGGTTCTCGCCTTGGGACGATGAGTGGTCATGAGCGTAATTTCGCTGAGCCTACGCAGCCGTGCCGACGACTGGAACTCAGTGCTTGTCGGTGCGCATCACCTTGGTGCGCAACACCGACTCGTTGAGGCTCAGCTGGCGGTCGAGCTCGGAGACCGTCGCCGGCTCTGCCTTCAGATCGATCACGACGTAAATGCCTTCGGCATGCTTGAGGATCTCGTAGGCCAGCCGGCGCTTGCCCCAGATGTCGACCTTGTCCACGCTGCCGCCGTCCTTGCGGACGACATTGAGGAACGTCTCCAATGACGGAGCAACGGTACGTTCGTCGAGCGTGGGGTCAAGAATGACCATGATTTCGTATGGACGCATGGAAACCTCACCACCTCCTCTGGTCTAAAGCGGCCACGGTCGATCCGTGGCAGGAGTGTCACCTGCGTCGGCAACCGCCCCAGGGTACCGGATGCCTGGCTAGGACCCAAAAGCGTGCAAAACTCGTTCGCCAACCTCGCGTCTCACCCGACACATCCGCCTCTGTCGGGACGAATGTCCGTTCTGCCCGCCTCCGAGCGACAACACCCGAGCCCGAGCCGACAACGCGGTGGAAGTTGTCGCTCGGAGGCGGGCAATTTGTGCCCCACCCGGCGTGGGGACGCAAGTGACGGTTGGGACGACGGTTCGCCGAGGCGCTACTGCCGGGCTTGGCGGTATTCGCCCGCCCTGGCCACCGTCGTTTCGTCGGCCTTGGCCAGCGAACCCGAGTCGAACGGCGGGTGCGGGTCGTATTCGATGAGCAGCTGCGCCGCCTGGGCAGCCTCGCGATCGACGAGCAATTCGACGACTCGCAAGGCCATGTCGATGCCGCTGGACACACCCGCGGCGGTGATGATCCGCTGCGGCAGGTGCTCGACGACGCGCTCGGGTACATAGCGGGCGCCCAACTCGTTGAGTAACTCCGCGGCACTCCAATGCGTCGTCGCGGTCAGTCCGTCGAGCAGGCCGGCGGCGGCCAGCAGCAGCGCGCCGGTACACACCGAGGTGGTGAGCGTGGTGCGCGGATGCACCGTGTGCAGCCAGCCGCGGATGTCTTCGTCGTGAATCAGCTGGCGGGTTCCGATGCCGCCGGGGAAGACGACCACATCGGGTGCGCCGACTTCGTCGAACGTGGCGTCGCAGGTGACGCCGAGCATGCCGTTTTCGGTGCGCACCTCGCCGCGGCGATGCCCGATGAACACGACGTCGATCGACGGGACGCGCTGCAGCACTTCGTAGGGCCCGACGGCGTCGAGTGCGGTGAAGCGATCGAACAGCGGAATGGCGACCAGCGTCACGGCTATCTCCCAACGCTCGCGGGTTCGGCTGCGACCTCGGTGTCGGCGTGGCGCTCGTCGGCGCGCCGCAACCCGGCCGGCCGCAGCCAGGCCGGCAGCCAATCGGGCGGAGCGTCGGGCGCGCGGTCAAAGGCCCCGCCCGCCGGATCGTCCACCCGGCCGCCCCAGCGCACCAAGTCCTCGTCGGGCCGATAGATCTGCCAGATCACCAACGCGCACAGTGCCACGACGGCGATGTCGCGCAGTAACACGGTCGTGGTGAAAACCTGTTCCGGCAGCGAACGATTCGGGTTGCCGTACAGGTAATACATCCTCGGCACCCAGACCAGCGCGTCAATGGTCATCCAGGCCAGCAGTATCCGGCGATGCGGCACCGCCAGCACGGCCAGCGGCACCAGCCACAACGAGAACTGCGGACTCCATACCTTGTTGGTCAACAGGAATGCCGCGACCACTAAGAACAGCAGCTGCGCGACCCGTGGCCGCTGCGGGGCGGTGAACGCCACGTACGCGATTGCGGCGCAACAGATTACGAATGAGACGAGGACCATGGTGTTGAGCACCGTCGGCGGCTCCCAGAAACCCAGCTTGGGATCGAACCCGCGCCAGCCGGTGTACGACTTGACCACGTTGTACAGCGAGTCCATGTCGTCGCCGCGGCGGGTGTTGAGCCGGAAGAACTCCGACCAGCCACGCGGAAACAGCACCAGCACAGGCAAATTCACCAGAAGCCAGGTCGCCGCGGCCACCCCGGCGGTGCGGGCCAGCGCGCCAAGGCGACCGGTCCGGATGCCCAGCACCAGCATCGGGCCCAGGAACAACAGCGGATACAGTTTGGCCGCGGCACCCAGCCCGAGGAGCACACCGGCGAGCACCGGCCTACGACGGGCCCACGCCAGCAGTCCCCCCATCGCGAATGCCGTTGCCAGCGCGTCGAAGTTGGTGAATATCTGGAAGATCAGCACCGGCGAGGCGGCCACCAATGCCGCATCCCACACCCGACGACCGGACAGGCCCGCGGTCGCCCACACCGTCGCCAGCCAGGCCAGCGCCAGCCCGAATGCGGCGACGTCGAAGAACACCACCACCTCGGCGATCACCGGAAGCGGCACGAGCTTGCTCAGCGCGGTATAGGTCTTGGCCAACGCCATCGACACGTACTGATAGACCCCCGTCAGCACCGGATACTCCATGTACCGCACCGCGGGCTTGCCGTCGTAGCGAGTCTGCGGGGTGCCGTCCGGGCCGCTCTCTATCCAGCTGGACTTGTAGGGAAACTTGCCCTGGCTCAACAACTCTGCGCCGTAGAGCGGAACCGTATCGGAATAACACAACTCGTAGTACGCGCGCTGGTTGTCCCAGTTGGCGACCCGCTGATCGCCGGTGCCGGTCCCGCTGCTTTGCAAGCAGGCCGCCTTGGTCGACCAGCCCAGCGCCAGGAACACCAGCGCGATCAAGAACATCACCCGCACCGGCGTCATCAGCCGGCCGCGACCGATCAGCGCGTGGCGGCCGACGGGGCCGCCGATGACATCCGCCAGGGCGGCACCCAAAGAGTCGGTGTGGCTGGGGCAATCGCGGTTGTCGGCGCTGCGCAGGTCACCGGCGAGCGGCTGCGGTGAGATGGTGGTGCTCCCCTGCTGTCCGCCGGTCACGGTGGCGATTGCGGTGGAGGGGCTTGAGCGCCGCCCGGCGGGACGCCCGGAGCGCCCGGCGGTGGCGGCGGAGCCACGGTGATCGTCGTCGGTGGCCCGACGGGAATCGTGATGCCGGGGGCCACCTCGATGCTGGGCTGGATGACGGTCTCCGTCGGCGGCGGTGGGGGCGGCGGCGCGACGGGCACCCCGGCGTAGCCGCCGATCTCGGTCGGCTTGGGGAAGGTTTCGTTGTCGGTGCCTTTCAAGGCACCGTCCATCGTCGACTTCCAGATGTCGGATGGCAATCCCGACCCGTAAACCTCTGCGCCCGAAGCGGTTACCAGCGGCACGTTGTCCTGGACGGTACCCACCCACACCGCCGTGGAAAGGGACGGTGTGTAGCCGACCATCCAGGCGTCCTTGTTGGCGGTGGTGTCACCCAACTGCACCGTGCCGGTCTTGGCCGCCGACCGCCGGCCACCGGAGAGTGCATGGCCGCGCGAGTAGGCCGCGATCGGTTGCATTGCCGCAGTGGTGTTGTCCGCGACCGCCTTGTCGATGCGCTGCTCGCCCTTGTCCTTGTCCGAGTTGCCCGCGTCGAACAGCACTTGGCCGTCGGCGTTGACAACCTTTTGCACCAGATGCGGCGTGTGGTACACACCGGACGCGGCCAGCGTCGCGTAGGCCGAGGCCATGTCGAGCGGCCGAGTTTGGTACTGGCCCAGCACGATTCCGTTGTTGGGCGGCCCGCCCTTGCCGTCTTCGGACAGCGTGTGCGCGACACCGGGGAAACTCTTCGCGACGCCGGCCTGGAACGCGGCGTCCGCGACCGCCTGCGGTCCGTTCTTCAGCTTGAGCATCAGCCGGTAGTAGGCGGTGTTCAGCGAAAGTTTCAGCGCCTCGGCGATATTGCAGGTTCCGCAGCTCTCGCCGTCGACGTTGGTGATCTTGATGCCGTCGACCGTCAGCGGCGAACTGTCCACCTGATAGCCCAGGCCGATGTTCTGTTCGAGTGCGGCGACCAACGCAAAGACTTTGAACGACGACCCGGTCTGCAGCCCGGCCTGGGCGAAGTCGAAACCGTTGGCATCCGAACCGCCGTAGTAGGCGCGGATCGCCCCGTTGCGCGGGTCGATGGACACCACCGCCCCCCGCATGTCTGGGTCCTGGCCGTCCAGGTATTTCGAGATCGACTTCTCGGCCGCCTGCTGCGCCTTGGGATCGATCGTGGTCGTGATTTGCAGGCCCTGAGTGTTCAGGGTCTGCTCGTCGATGTTGAACAGCTCCATCAACTCTTTGGTCACCTGGCGTTCGATCAGGCCGGCGGGACCCGACGTCTGGTTCTGCGCGCGGGCCTGATCGGGCGGCACCGTCGGCGGAAACACCTGCGCCGCACGATCACTGGAAGACAAGGCTTTGGTTTCCACCATGCCGTCGAGCACCCAGTTCCAGCGGGCCTCGGCGCCCTTGGGATCCACCGCGGGGTCCAGCGAGGACGGCCGCCGGATCAGCGCGGCAAGCAACGCCCCCTCGGCCACGTTCAGCTGCTCGACGGGTTTGTTGAAGTAGGCCTTGGACGCCGCCGAGATCCCGTAGGCCCCGCGACCGAAATAGATGATGTTCAGATAGGCCTGCAGCACGTCGTCTTTGGACCACTCCCCCGACATCTTGGTGGCGATGACGAGTTCCTTGGCCTTGCGCAGCAGACCGCTGAATCCGTGTTGGGCGGAACCGACCAGTGCGTTCTTCACATATTGCTGGGTGATCGTCGACCCGCCCTGCAGATCACCGCTGCCGAAGAGGTTGTTGCTCACCGCGCGTGCGAAGCCGCCGAAATCGAAGCCGGGGTTCGAGTAGAAGTTGCGGTCTTCGGCCGCGATCACTGCCTGGCGCACATGCACCGGCACCTGGCTGATGTTGATGTCAACCCGATTACCTTCGGGCGGAATGATTTTCGCGAGTTCGGAGCCGTCGCTGGCCAGGATCGTCGAGACCTGGTTGGTACGGATGTTGCCGGGCTTGGGAATGTCGACGATGAAGTAGGCCATGGCGAACGTGACGATCGGCAAGAGCACCAACACCGCTGCGGACAGGTAGGCGCCGCGTCGTACCCACCGCCAGTTGATCCGCTCGACCCAGCTCCAGTCCAGCCCCGACCCGGGGGCGCGGTGGCTCGGCCCCTCCTGGTCGCCGGGCCGGCCCGGTGGTGGCGGAGGTGGAGGAGGCGGCCCGTCCGGAGGGCGACGTCCCGAGATGGGTCCGTCGCGGCGCGACGTCGTCGACCGTGCGTCGAGGGCGGCCCGGACCTCCTGGATCGCATCCCGGGGCGCAGAAGTCGACGAAGAGCCATCCAACGCGGCCTTGACCTCGTCGATGGGATCGGAAAGCTGAGCCGTACGCGGGTCGACGACCGCAGGCAGGATCGTCGTCTGCCGGTCATCGGGGCGAACCTGACGGCGATGCCCGGCCCCGGAACGTGGCTCCGAGCGCGCGCCGGCGTCCGGACGGTCGGCACTGTCCGGGCGGTCGGCGTGTGCCTGCTCGCCCACGCGCTCAGTCTCGGACCCGCTCTGGTCATCGGACGACTGGCTGTGGCGCCCTTCGTTATTCAATGGCCGTGCGGGCCCCGTTGCGCGCAGTCCGCGTAGCGCGGGTTCCCCTCGGAGGAGGTGCCGTGCGTGCCGCACCGAGCACATACGACTTCACGAGATGGTTCCAGCTGCAAGTCCGGCACACCTCGACCACGTGGACCGAGAACTCTTCGAACCGGGTCGCGAGCATGACCAATTCCTCGGCCGTGCGGGCCGATCCAGACACCGCGCCCAAGTGATCGCCGAACACCCACGACACGATGGTGAGCTGTTCCTTTCGGCAGATCGGGCACATCACCTGGCTCGGTTTCCCGTGAAACTTCGCGGCGCGCAGCAAGTACGGGTTGGCGTCACACACTTCCGACACACCCGTGCGGCCGGAGTACACCTCGGCCAGCAGTGAGCGCCGCCGAAGCGCGTAGTCCACCACCTGTCGCTGCAGTCGCACGCCAACAAGAGTACGTCGCCATCCCCACCGCCGATACGCAAGCAAGGCCGTCGCATCGCAAGCGCCGGACTTCTACGATCATCTGCGTGGCGAAATGGCTCGGGACACCGCCGGTTGGTGGGGCAACGGCGGCGACGCGTGCCAGGGACCTCGACCGGCAGGACGCCTGCAAGATTCTCGACAGCGCTCTCGACGACGGCCAGCTCTCCATGGAGGAGCACCGGCAACGCGTCAGCACCGCCACCAACGCCGTCACACTGGGCGATCTGCATGCGCTGATGAGTGATCTGCAGACCGACAACGCCTCGGTTCAATTGCAGGCGGTCAACTCGCCGAGGCTCCGCGGTTGGGGGCCGGTGGTCGGCGCCTTCGTCGTGTCGGTGTTGCTGGGCGTCGGCATCGGTTGGGGTGTCTACGGCAACACCGGTTCGCCGCTGGACTTCACCTCGGACCCGGGAGCCAAGCCCGACGGTGTTGCCCCGGTGGTGCTGACCCCGCCGACGCAGTTGCATTCGGTCGGCGGCCTGAGCGGCTTGCTCGAGCAGGCCCGCAAGCGGTTTGGAAATGTCCTGGGCTACCGGCTGGTGATCTACCCGACGTACGCGATCCTGGACCGCCCGGATCCCTCCGACGACCGCCGGGTGCTGGCGTACGACTACCGCGGCGGATGGGACGATCCGACCAACTCGGCCAAGAGCTCCGCCGACGGGTCGGCCGCAATCGACCTCAGCAAGTTCGACATCACGAAGACCGTCGGCATCATGCGCGGTGCCCCGGAAACCCTGCGGATGAAGCCGTCCGACGTCAAAAACACCTACTTGATCGTGGAACCGGCCACGGACCCGACCACGCCGGGCGCGGTGTCTCTTTCGCTGTACGTCTCCAGCGACTACGGCGGCGGCTCCATCGTCTTCAGCGGTGACGGCACCATCAAGCGGTTGAATCTGCCCAGCTAGGCGCCCCTTGCGGGGCCAGTAGCGCTGCCGCGACGGGGTGATTAATAGCGCGCCAACATTCGGTGGTGTTGTGGCGAATATATCGAAGCGATACGATTACGCGACGCGTCGGACCGTCGTAACCAGAAATGCAAAGGGGGTGCCTCGATGCTGGAGCTCGCCATCCTCGGTCTCCTGATCGAATCGCCTATGCATGGTTATGAATTGCGCAAACGGCTGACCGGCCTACTCGGTGCGTTCCGTGCGTTTTCGTACGGTTCGCTCTACCCGGCACTGCGACGCATGCAGGCGGACGGGTTGATTGCCGAGAACGCCGCGCCGGCCGGCACCCCGGTTCGGCGGGCCCGTCGGGTCTACGAACTGACCGACACGGGCCGTCAGCGCTTCAGTGAGTTGGTGGCCGACACCGGCCCGCACAACTACACCGACGACGGGTTTGGGGTGCACCTGGCTTTCTTCAATCGCACTCCGGCCGAGGCCCGGATGCGCATTCTGGAAGGCCGCCGCCGTCAGGTGGAGGAACGGCGAGAAGGTCTGCGTGATGCCGTGGCGCGGGCCAGCAACTCGTTCGACCGCTATACCCGCCAGCTCCATCAGCTCGGACTCGAGTCGAGTGAGCGGGAAGTCAAATGGCTCAACGAGCTGATCGCCGCCGAGCGCGCGGCGCCCGGCTTGTCCGAGCAGACGTAGGCCCCTCGCAAGAAAACCAGCACCAAACAATCAGTCGCCAGATACCGCGATAAAGGTAATTGAGGTAAGGAGAACGCCCCATGAGTGAGCAGAACGCGTCGACGGATGTACGAGTCGCTATTGTCGGCGTCGGTAACTGCGCGTCCTCGCTAGTGCAGGGCGTGCAGTACTACTTCGACGCAGATGAGAACAGCACCGTGCCCGGCTTGATGCACGTGACGTTCGGCCAGTACCACGTCCGCGACGTGAAGTTCGTGGCCGCATTCGACGTGGACGCCAAGAAGGTCGGCTTTGACCTGTCGGAGGCGATCTTCGCGTCGGAGAACAACACGATCAAGATCGCCGACGTGCCACCCACCAACGTGACGGTGCAGCGCGGCCCGACAATGGACGGCATCGGCAAGTACTACGCCGAGACCATCGAGATTTCCGACACCGAGCCGGTTGACGTGGTCAAGGCACTCAAGGACGCCGAGGTCGACGTCATGGTGTCGTACCTGCCGGTGGGCTCCGAGGAGGCCGACAAGTTCTACGCTCAGTGCGCGATCGACGCCGACGTAGCATTTGTCAACGCGTTGCCGGTGTTCATCGCCTCGGATCCGGTGTGGGCGAAGAAGTTCACCGACGCCGGTGTGCCGATCGTCGGTGACGACATCAAGAGCCAGGTCGGCGCGACCATCACCCACCGGGTCATGGCCAAGCTGTTCGAGGACCGTGGCGTGCAGCTCGACCGCACCATGCAGCTCAACGTCGGCGGGAACATGGACTTCCTGAACATGCTCGAGCGTGAGCGCCTCGAGTCCAAGAAGATCTCCAAGACCCAGGCCGTCACCAGCAACCTGCAGCGCGAGTTCAAGACCAAGGACGTGCACATCGGCCCGTCCGACCACGTTGGCTGGCTCGACGACCGCAAGTGGGCCTATGTCCGGCTCGAAGGACGCGCGTTCGGCGACGTGCCGTTGAACCTGGAGTACAAGCTCGAGGTGTGGGACTCGCCGAACTCCGCGGGCGTCATCATCGACGCGGTACGGGCGGCCAAGATCGCCAAGGACCGCGGCATCGGCGGCCCGGTGATCCCGGCGTCGGCTTACCTGATGAAGAGCCCGCCCAAGCAACTGCCCGACGACATCGCCCGCGCCCAGCTCGAAGAGTTCATCATCGGCGCCGACTAAGTTCGGATTCGTCGCATCGAGTGTGCGGTGAGGTCGCGTTTCACCACGAAACTGCGCCTTCACCGCACACTCGTTTTATCTGCACCCACCATTCGGTCAACGACATGCTGTGCAGTCGCTTAGCATTACCGGGGAACCCTCCAGCCCCCAACCGAAGCAGGCCGCAATCAACGATGAGAGTTCAGCCCGCCGCGTTCTTCCGGACGACCCTTCCCCTCGATCTATCCCGCCTCGCTGAACTCGACAGCGGCCGCTACCACTCGATCTGGCTCCCCGATCACATGGTCAGCTTCTGGCCGGACTCGATCTGGACACCGGAATTCACCGACCTCGCCGGCGCATCGCCCTCACCGCACCGCCACCTCGACGGTCTGGCCGTAGCGTCCGCGGCCGCCGTGCTGACCGAGCGGGTCCCCCTCGTCAGCGCCGTCGTCGACACCGTGCGCCGCCATCCCTCCCTGCTCGCCCAGACGGCGCTGACGATCGACCATCTCGCCAAGGGGCGTTTCATCCTCGGCCTGGGCAGCGGCGAGAGCGAGAACACGCTGCCGTATGGCTTCGACTTCGCGCGCCCGGTCAGCCGTTTCGAGGAGGCGCTGACGGTGATCCGGCTGCTATGGGAAAGCGACGGGCCCGTCGATTTCGACGGGGAGTTCTACTCCCTGCAGCATGCGCGATTGGACACCGAGCCGTACGAGCGGAAGCCGCCGCAGATCTGGATCGGCGCCAGCGGCCCGCGGATGCTCGATATCGCGGGCCGTCACGCCGACGGATGGTGGCCCGCGGGCGCCTGGACACCAGAACACTACGCCGAAATGCTTGCCGCCGTGCGGTCTTCGGCCGAGCGCGCCGGCCGCGATCCGCTGGCGATCACGCCGTGCTTCATTCAGGTCTGCCTGATCGGCAGCGACGAGGATGCGCTCGCCGAGATCCTGCAGGCTCCCCTGGTCAAGGCATTCCTGTTGCAGGTCTCGGCAGAGACGTTGCGGGGCTTCGGCTTTGAACACCCGATGGGTGAAGGCTGGCGTGGGTTCCAGGACATCGACCCCGCCGTGCTCACCCGTGAGCGAATACTCGAGTTCCTGGACAACGTCGCACCCGAGATGATCCTCGCCGTGGTGCCGCACGGGACACCCACAGCGGTCGCGAAGATCATCAAGACATACGTCGACGCGGGATTGCGGGTGCCGAAAATTCTCGACTACGGCGCCATGGCCGGCCTGGAGTACGCCGGGGCGTCCGCGGCCAATGTCCTTGCGGCCGAGGACGAACTGCTGCAACTGTGCGGGGATCTGTCGTGAGCGCCCGTCTGGACGCGGCCGAGCTGCTCGCGGCCGCGCAGGCCGAAACCGGACTGCACGACTACGCCGACCCCACACTGCCGGAGCGCTTCGCGGTCGCCGTCGACCATCTCAACGGCCTGGGCATGGATGCCGACGGCACCCGGGAAGCCGAGCGGGTGTGCCGGTGGCTGCTCACGTCACGGCTGGAGTTCGTCGAAGACCGCAACCGCTACCCGATCGGTGCCGAAGTCATCGAGGCACCGATGTTCGTCACCGGCGAACCACGTTCGGGGACAACGCTGATGCACGCACTGATGTCGGTCGACCCGCACGCGCGGGCGCTGCGCTTTTGGGAAGTGATGTATCCGTCGCCGCCGCCCGCACTGGCGCCCCCGGACGACGACCGTCGCGCCCGCGCCGACGCGGACTGGCGCGAGATCAACGAGAAAATGCCCAAATGGCTGCACAGCCATCCCTACAACGACATGCTCGGCGACGGCCTGCCCGAGGACGAGCGCACCTGGGCGTTCGACTTTCGGGTGATGACGCCGACGGCCTGGTGGCGGGTGCCGATGCAGTCACTGGTCGGCGGCCTGGCCACTGACCCGGCCGCACAATACCGGCTGCACAAGGCCATGCTGCAGCAGCTGCAGTACGAGCGACCGCGAAAGTACTGGGTGTTGAAGGGCTTTCACGGCTTCCGGCTCCAGGAGATGTTCGACGCCTACCCGGATGCCACGCTGGTCTGGCTGCACCGCGACCCGGTACAGGTCGCGGCGTCGCGTGCGATGATGATGGCCGACATCGCCGAAGGAATGGTCGGTCCCGTCGACCTGCACGCCCTGGCGAAAATGCATCTGGAGTTGACCCGCGCCGGAGTCGCCAACACGATGAGCAATCCCATGGTCGACGATCCGCGCATCCTGCACGTCCGCTACCCCGATTTCATCGCCGACCCCGTCGGCACCGTGCGGCGCTACTACGCGTTCTGCGGCCGCGTCGTCACGCACGAAGCCGAATCCGCGATGCGCGACTACCTGGCCAACAATCGCGGCGATCGCTACGGCAAGTTCCACTACTCCACCCAGCTGCTGCTCGACATCGGCGAAGATCTCGACACCCTGCATGCCGAATTCCAGCCTTTCCGTGAGCGATTCGGTGTCGAGATCGAGAATCGCGGCTGAGATGACGACAGCGCACAGCCGTTTATCGGTGCACAACGTCACGTTCCTTGGCGCGCCGCTGGCGGAGCTGGAAAAGCACTGGGCAACGCTGGGGGTGTCCCGATTGAGCATCCTCGACAGCCAGCTGCTCGACCCCGAGTTGGCAACAGTGTTGCGGCACAACGACTATACGGTGGAGGCGGTTTACCATCTCTTCGCAGGCGGTCGGCTGACCTCCGACCCCCAGGCCGCGCAGGACGCCTTGTTCACGGTGATCGACGCCGCGGCCGCGGCCGGCGCACGCCTGGTCTACCTGCTCACCGGCGGCCGGGATGGGCTGTCGTGGCAGCACGCGGCCGATCTCTTCTGCGCCATGATCGCGCCCTGCGCCGCGCACGCCGCGCGCGTCGGGGTGCGCCTGGCGATCGAGAACGCCTCGAGCCTGTACGCCGACATGCATCTGGCACACACCCTGCGCGATACCATCACGCTGGCCGAGATGAGTGGCATCGGCATCTGCATCGACGTGTTTCACTGCTGGGCGGAGGGCGATTTCGAAGCGATGGTGCAACGCGCGTTACCGCGAACGGAGCTCATCCAGCTCAGCGACTACGTACTGGGTGACCGGGCGCTACCGGGCCGCGCGGTTCCCGGCGACGGCGTCATACCGCTCGAGGCGTTCGTCGCCCACGCCCTGGAGGGCGGCTACTCGCACGGATTCGACCTGGAACTCATCGGGCCGCGCATCGAAGCGGAGGGCCGCGCGGAATCCGCGCAACGCGCCTGTGAGGTCGTCGGCGCAATGCTGCACAGATTGGCTGGCTGACAATGGGTTTCCATGGCCTTTGGTGACGGTGCCGACGATGCCGCCCTGCAATCGGCGTGGGCGCAGTTCTGTGCGCAGTTGCAGCGCGCCGGTGAGCAGGTGTTCAAGGACGCCAACGACACCTCGGGTGCCCAGCGAGCCGACGCCTTCCGCTTCCTGACCCAGAACCTCGGGCAGGCATTCGACCTGTCGCTCGAGACCCGCGACACCCGCTACCCGGTGCTGCACACGTTCTGCGGCCCCACCCGCAAGCTCGGCGGCGACTGCGCCGACTTCACTTACCAGCAGGCGTGGATCGACGGGCAGTCGACCTATCGGATTACTGGAAATCGCGGCACCGCAAGGTTTTTCAACGTCACGGTCCAGGGCGCCCGGGTACCGGGGCCGGGGGTGCTGCACGAGCCCTTCGGAGATACGCCGCAGGCCAATCTGATCGGCCACCAGCTCAGCATCGCCGACGACGGCAGTTTCGAGATCTACATCGGCGGAACGGAGCGGGGACCCAACTGGCTGCCCACCACCGCGGAATCACGAAAGCTGTTCATCCGTCAGGGATTCGACAGGTGGGGTGAACTTCCGGCGCAGCTGCGCATCGAGCGCATCGACATGGACTCCCCCAAGCCGCTGCCCAGCCCCGAGACCATGATCGAGGCGATGGGCTGGGCCGGTGATTTCGTCACCGGCCTGATGTCGGACTGGCCCGAGTTCCCCTTCACCTATGGCGGTGTCGATGCCGAGCATCCCAATAGCTTTCCCGCCATTTTGAAGGCCGGCGCGACCGAAGCCGACCGCAAGCGCGGGCGCGCCGCCGCCAACATGTACTGGGAGCTCGCCCCCGACGAGGCGTTGATCGTCGAATTCGGCGCGCACGACGGGCTGTGGATGTTCACCAACATGGGTGCCTTCTTCAACAGCATGGACTATCTCTACCGCCCGGTGAGCTATACGCCGAGCCGCACCAAAATCGACGGCGACGGGCGCATCCGCCTGGTCATGGCGCACCGTGATCCGAACGTCCACAACTGGTTGGACACCCAGGGTTTCCGGCGGGGGAACCTGACCTACCGCCACATGCTCGAGGGCGAACCCGCCGTGCTGGACACCCGCGTGGTCCCCTACGACGAGCTCGCCCGAGAGCTGCCACCGGATACCGCCATGGTGAGCGCCGCCGAGCGCAGTGCGGCGATGTGGGATCGATTCCACGGTATTCGGCGCAGATACGTCCTCTAGTGTCAAAGATTGTGACCGAGATATCTGAGGATGGCCTGGCGGCATTGTCTGAGTTCTCCCTGTTATCCGAGAACGCCGAGCAGGCCGGTGTTGCCGGCCCGCTGCCTGAGGTCGAACGGGTCGAGACCGACACGCCGAACGGCAGAATCAGCGCGCTGCGCTGGGGCAGCACTTCCCCGCGGGTTGTCTTCTTCCACGGCGGCGGCCAGAACGCACACACCTGGGACACCGTCATCGTCGGCCTTGGCGAGCCCGCGCTGGCGGTTGACCTCCCCGGACACGGCCATTCGGGCTGGCGCGAGGACGGTGATTACTCGCCGCTGCACAACGCCGACGCCGTGGCGCCGGTGCTCCGGGAACACGCGCCCGATGCCGACCTCATCGTGGGCATGTCGTTGGGCGGGCTGACCGCGATCCGGGTGGGGGCCATCGCACCCGACCTGGTGCCCGAACTCGTTCTCGTCGACGTCACCCCGTCGGCGTTGCACCGGTATGCCGAGCTGACCACCGAGCAACAGGGCACGGTGGCGCTGGTCTCCGGCGAGCGCGAATTCCCCAGCTTCCAGGCCATCCTGGACCAGACCATCGCCGCGGCACCGCACCGCGAAGTCAAGGCGTTGCGACGGGGTGTCTTCCACAACTCCCGCCGGCTCGACAACGGGAACTGGGCGTGGCGCTACGACGCCATCCGGGCCGTCCCCAACTTCGACGATTTGTGGGACGACGTCGACGCGTTGGGCGCACCCGTCACCCTGGTGCGCGGCGGCTCGTCGCCCTTCGTCACCGACGAGGATGCGGCCGAATTAGCCAGCCGCGCAAAGTATTTCCGCGAGGCGCAGGTCGTCGAGAATTCGGGGCATTCGGTGCAGAGCGACCAGCCCCGGGTGCTGATAGAACTGCTGCGCGGAGTGCTGGACGCGCGCTGAGGCCGTTGCGGCGCTGGCCTACGGTGGTCATATGACCTCTGAGCGCCCCATCCGCATCGGTGTGCAACTGCAGCCTCAGCACGCCCCCCACTACCGCGACATCCGCGACGCCGTGCGCCGGTGCGAGGACCTCGGTGTGGACATCGCCTTCACCTGGGACCACTTCTTTCCGCTCTACGGTGATCCCGAGGGACCACACTTCGAATGCTGGACGGTGCTGGCGGCCTGGGCCGAGCAGACCTCACGGATCGAGTTCGGTGCGCTGGTGACGTGCAACTCCTACCGCAACCCGGAGCTGCTGGCCGATATGGCCCGCACCGTCGATCACATTTCCGACGGTCG
The DNA here is from genome assembly GCF_900157365.1 of Mycobacterium numidiamassiliense. Taxonomy (GTDB): domain Bacteria; phylum Actinomycetota; class Actinomycetes; order Mycobacteriales; family Mycobacteriaceae; genus Mycobacterium; species Mycobacterium numidiamassiliense. The sequence continues at coordinate 1,784,839 of NZ_FUEZ01000003.1, forward strand.
GCTCATCCTCGGGATCGGATCGGGCTGGAAACACAAGGACTACGACGAGTACGGCTACGAATTCGGTACGGCGGGCAGCCGGCTCGACGACCTGGCCGCCGCCTTCCCCCGCATCACCTCGCGGCTGGCCAAGCTCAACCCCGCGCCCACCCGCGACATCCCGATACTCATCGGCGGCAAGGGTCCGCGCAAGACGTTGCGACTGGTCGCCGTATACGGCGACATCTGGCACGGCTTCACCACGGTCGACACTTATCCGACCGCGGCGGCCGTACTGGACGAGCACTGTGCCGCCGTCGGACGCGACCCGGCCGACATCGAACGGTCCGCCGGTGTGGAGGACAACAGCGGTGTCCGTCGCGGCGAAGGCATCGACGGGTTGATCGCGAACGCCGAAGGCCTCACCGCACTGGGCGTGACGCTGCTGACCATCGGCGTCAACGGTCCCGACTATGACCTGACGGCCGCCGAGGCGCTCTGCAAGTGGCGCGACGCACGCTGAGGCGCTCCGCTGGCGTTCGTCTGCGCTTCATCGGCTAAACATCTAGAAGCAAGCGCGAAGTCATGAGAAACTTCTGAGCGCTAGTAGGCCAAGGCGGTTGGAGAGAGACTCTAGAAAAGCAGATGCCCAAGAAATACGGGGTTAAAGAAAAAGACCTGGTGGTCTCCCACATCCTCAATCTGGTGCTGACCGGGAAGCTGCGCAGCGGTGACCGCGTCGACCGCAATGAAATCGCGATCGGCCTGGGCGTCAGTCGCGTGCCGATTCAAGAGGCGCTGGTCCAGCTGGAACACGACGGCATCGTGTCGACCCGCTATCACCGCGGCGCGTTCGTCGAACGGTTCGACGAGGCCACCGTCCTCGAACATCACGAACTCGACGGCATGCTCAACGGCATCGCGTCGGCGCGGGCATCGGCCAACCCGACACCCCGAATCCTGGGCCACCTCGATGCCCTCATGCGTTCGCTTCGCGCTGCCAAGGATTCTCGCGCGTTCGCCGAAATCGCCGGTGAATACCGGCGCACCGTGAACGACGAGTATGCGGGGCCGCGGCTGAACGCCCTGCTGCGCGCTTCGGAAAACCTGATCCCCCGCATGTTCTGGATGACCTACCAGACCAACGTCGACGAATTGTTGCCCTTCTACGAGGACGAGACCAGCGCAATACGACGGCGCGACCCCACGGCAGCGCAGGCCGCGTGCGTGGGCCGCTCGCATGTGATGGCCCAGACCATGCTGGCTGAGCTGTTCCGCCGCAGGGTGTTCAGCGCACCGCACGACGTCCGCCACGTGGTCGGCGCGCCTCCTCATGCTCTCGCCGCCGCGGATGCACTGCGCAGCGCGCCATCGATCGCAATCTGATAGACCGCTAGACGGGACGAGCCGCCGGACAGCCGATACGGTATCGGTGATGAGTGTGCGCGAAGGCCCGCGCGCGACGCGCGGCGCAAAGCTACTCGGACTGGCCGCGACGATTCTGATCGTGTGCGGCCTGGCGATGGTCGCACCCACGGGACTTGCGCACGCGGACCGAAACCAATGTGCGCCCGCCGGTGCGAACGGCGCGACCGCGCTCCCCAAGGACCTGACCACCACCGCGGGCCTCGGCCATGACGACAACAACACGACAGCATCCGTCGAGCCACTCAGCGCGGTGGACGACTCGACACTCGGACTGCAGGACCCGGGTGTCCTGACCGTCGGCACACTGTCTGATGCGCCGCCGTCCGTCTGTGTCAACGCCACCGGAACCTTCAGCGGTTTCGACAATCAGCTGCTGCTCGCCATCGCGAAAAAGCTGGGCTTACAAGTCCGCTTCGTCAGCACGGACTTCTCCGCGCTGCTCGCCCAGGTGGCGTCCCGGCGCTTCGACGTCGGCTCGGCATCGGTGAAAGCGACTGCCGCACGGCGCCACACCGTCTCGTTTACCAACGGCTACGACTTCGGCTATTACGCGCTGGTGGTCCCGACCGGATCGCCGATCAAAAATTTCAGCGACCTGGCCGACGGGCAGCGGATCGGGGTCGTGCAGGGCACCGTCGAGGAGTCGTACGTCGTCGGCGACCTGCATCTGCAACCGGTGAAATATCCCGGTTTCGCCACCGTGTACGCCAACCTCAAGACACGCCAGATCGACGCGTGGGTGGCCCCGGCGTCGCTGGCGGCCAACCTGATGAAGCCGGGAGACCCGGTGGCCGTTGTCGCCAACGCCTTCACCCCGGGTGACTTCGTCGCCTACGCGGTCGCCAAGGACAACCCGTCGCTGCTCGCCGCGCTGAACTCGGGGCTGGACGCTGTCATCGCCGACGGCACCTGGGCGCAGCTGTACTCCGAATGGGTTCCCCGGCCGCTACCGCCGGGCTGGAAGCCCGGGTCGAAAGCCGCGCCGTACCCGACATTGCCGGACTTCGCCGCGGTCGCCGCAAGCCACCACCACGATGCGCCGGGTCCCACGGCGCCGAAATCCCTTCTGGCGCAACTGGGTGATCAGTTTTTCGACTGGAACCTGTACCGGGAAGCCGTCCCTGCTCTGCTGATGACGGGGCTGCCCAACACGTTGATCCTGGCCAACAGCGCCCTCGCGATCGGGCTGGTGTTGGGCATGGGGCTGGCCATCGCCGGGATGGCGAAGGCCCGGTGGCTGCGCTGGCCGGCTCGGGTCTATACCGATATCTTCCGGGGTCTACCCGAAGTGGTGATCATCCTCATCGTCGGGATGGGCATCGGTCCGTTGGTGGGCGGGCTGACGAACAACAATCCCTATCCGTTGGGCATCGCCGCGCTGGGGTTGATGGCAAGCGCCTACATCGGCGAGATTCTGCGCTCGGGAATCCAGAGTGTGGATGCCGGACAACTGGAAGCCGCCCGGGCATTGGGGTTCAGCTATCCGGCAGCGATGCGGCTGGTGGTCGTGCCGCAGGGAATTCGGCGGGTGCTGCCCGCGCTCGTGAATCAGGCCATCGCGCTGTTGAAGGGTTCGGCACTGGTGTACTTCCTAGGTCTGGTCGCCCAGGAGCGTGAGCTCTTCCAGGTGGGCCGGGACCTCAACGCGCAGACGGGCAATCTATCGCCGTTGGTGGCCGCCGGCCTGTTCTACCTGCTATTGACCGTCCCATTAACGCATTTGGTGAACTACATCGACGTCCGGCTGCGACGCGGCAGTCCCCGGGGCGGGAAGGACGAACCTGCCGAGATCGTCGCGTCCACCTTCAGCCAGGGGCTCGTGTGATCGCGGACTCCGTGGGGCGCACATCAGTATCGTTGGAAGGCAAAGACATTCACCAAACCCTGGGTGGGAACAAGGTGCTTCGCGGCGTCGATATCCAAGCCCCCGCGGGCAGTACGGTGGCCGTGATCGGGCCGTCCGGCTCGGGCAAGTCGACGTTGCTGCGTACCCTGAACCGCCTCAACGAACCCGACAGCGGAGACATCCTGCTGGACGGAAAGTCGGTGCTGCAGGACGATCCCGCCGAGCTCCGCCAGCGCATCGGGATGGTCTTCCAGCATTACAACCTGTTCCCCCATCTGAGCATTCTCAAAAACGTAGCGCTGGCGCCGCGTAAGTTGCTGGGCCTGTCCAACGACGCCGCCCGGGAGGTCGCGCTGAGTCACCTGGACCGAGTTGGGCTGAAGCACAAGGCCGATGCCCGCCCCGCCATGCTCTCCGGTGGCCAGCAACAACGCGTCGCGATCGCCCGCGCGCTGGCCATGGCACCGCAGGTGATGTTCTTCGACGAAGCGACAGCCGCGCTCGATCCCGAGATGGTCAAGGGAGCCCTGAAGCTCATCGCCGACCTCGGCGCCGGCGGCATGACCATGGTGGTGGTCACCCATGAAATGGGATTCGCCCGCTCGGCGTCGGACGCGGTCGTATTCATGGATCAAGGCAAAGTGGTGGAAAGCGGTCCTCCGGAGCAGATATTCGAAGCGGCTAAAACCGATCGCCTGCAGCGCTTCCTGTCCCAAGTGCTGTAATGGCGGAGAATTAGTCGCCGATAGCTACCTTGTACGTCGCGCATATCGGGCTAGACTGCCGACTTATGGCGGACAGCGAATCCACCGCAACCGATGTGAACGAGCTTGCGGAAGGCTTACACCGTGCGCTGGCCAAACTGTCCTCCATATTGCGCCGCGGCGACCCCAGCGGGGTCGTCGCCGGCGAATTGACCTTGGCGCAGCTGTCGATTCTCGTCACCCTGCTCGATCAGGGCCCGATACGGATGACCGACCTGGCCGCACACGAACGGGTGCGCACTCCCACCACTACCGTGGCGATCCGCCGGCTGGAAAAGGTCGGGCTGGTGAAGCGCTCGCGCGATCCCTCTGACCTGCGAGCCGTGCTGGTCGACATCACCCCGCGCGGGCGGGCTGTTCACGGCGAATCTCAGGCCAACCGGTTCGCCGCCCTGGCCGCGATGCTCAGCCAACTCCCCGAGTCCGACCTGAACACCCTGACCGAGGCCCTGGCACCGCTGCAGCGCCTGGCCGCGGGTGAGCCGACATCCGGCCCGGCCGGCGAACCCGCGCGCAAGCAGGCGTGAAAGTAGCTCACCTCCAACGACATTGGCTGGTCTCGTAGACTGAGGCACATGCCAACTGCACTCATCACGGGCGCCAGCGGCGGTATCGGCTCCGCCATCGCTGCGGCGCTGGCCCCGTCGCACAGCCTGCTGCTGGCCGGTCGGCCCTCTGATCGGCTCGACGCCGTCGCGCTGCGGCACGACGCCACGACGTTTCCGCTTGACCTGACCGATACGGACTCGTTCGAATCCAGTTGCGAGATCGTCGACGAACTCGATGTGCTGGTACACAACGCGGGGCTGTCTATCCCCGGCCATGTCGATGAGTCGGACATCAATGAGTGGCGCGCCACCTTCGCCGTGAATGTTTTTGGGCCCGTGGCTCTTACCCTGGCACTGCTGCCCGCCCTGCGCAGCGCCCGCGGCCGGGTGGTGTTCATCAACTCCGGCGCAGGGCGCGCCGCCTCGCCGGGCATGGCTTCCTATTCGGCCAGCAAGTTCGCGCTGCGCGCATTCGCCGACTCGTTGCGCGACGACGAGCCCCAGCTGCGGGTGACCACCATCTACCCGGGCCGCACCGACACCGAGATGCAGCGTGAACTCGTCGCATTCGAGGGTGGCGAATACGACGCCGCCAAATTCTTGCGGCCCGAGACGGTGGCGGCGGCGGTCGCCAATGCGGTGGCCACACCGCGCGACGGGCATCTGCACGAGGTGGTGCTGCGGCCGGGACGGTGAGGAGTCCTCAGACGACGAGGTTGACCAGCCGGCCGGCAACCACGATCACCTTGCGCGGAGTGGCACCGGCCAGGAAGGCCTGGACCTTTTCGTCAGCCAGCGCTGCGGCTTTCAGCGCGTCCTGGTCGGCATCGGCGGCCACCACCACCCGTCCACGCACCTTGCCGTTGACCTGCACCGGGTATTCGACGGTGTCGTCGACCAGGTAGGCGGGGTCGGCCTGCGGGAACGGGCCGTGCGCCAACGAGGTCGTGTGCCCGAGCCGCAGCCACAGCTCCTCTGCCATATGCGGGGCCAGCGGTGCCAGCAGCAGCACCAGCGGCTCGACCGCGGCGCGCGGTACCGAATCTCGATGCGCCTTGGTGAGGTGGTTCGTGTATTCGATCAGCTTGGCCGCCGCGGTGTTATTGCGCAGTGCCGCATAGTCTTCCGCCACCCCGGCAATCGTGCGGTGCAGCACCCGCAGGGTTTCGGCGTCCAGCTCCTGCGACCCGTCGACATCGGTGACCCGGGTATTACCGGTGTTCTCGTCGACCACCAGTCGCCACACCCGCTGCAAGAAACGATGCGCGCCGACAACGTCTTTGGTCGCCCACGGCCGAGAGGCCTCCAACGGACCCATCGACATCTCGTAGACCCGCAGCGTGTCCGCTCCGTATTCGTCGCAGATCTCGTCGGGTGAGATCGAATTCTTCAGGCTCTTACCGATTTTCCCGAATTCCTGGAAGACCTCGACCTCGCCGTCGGGGCTCAGGTAGACAAAGCCTTCGCCCCGTTCGACCACTTGATCGGCCGGCACGTACGACCCGCGGGCATCGGTGTAGGCAAAAGCCTGAATGTAGCCCTGGTTGATCAGCCTGCGGTAGGGCTCCCGCGATGTGACGTGTCCGAGGTCGTAGAGCACCTTGTGCCAGAACCTCGAATACAGCAGGTGCAGCACCGCATGCTCAGCACCTCCGACGTACAAATCGACGCCGCCGGGATCCTGCGGACCGTGCTCGGCGGGCCGCGGGCCCATCCAGTAGGCCTCATTCTCCTTGCCGCAGAACCGTTCTGAGTTGTGCGGATCGGTGTAGCGCAGTTCATACCAGGAGCTGCCCGCCCACTGGGGCATCACGTTGGTGTCGCGGGTGTAGGGCTTGAGGCCGTCGCCCAGATCCAGCTCGACGTGCACCCACTCGGCGGCCTTGGCCAGCGGCGGCGACGGCTCGCTGGACGCGTCGTCGGGGTCGAACAACACCGGCGAGTAGTCGGGCACGTCGGGCAGCTCGACCGGCAGCGCGGCGTCGTCGAGGGCGTGGGCGCGTCCGTCGCTGTCGTAGACGATCGGAAACGGCTCACCCCAATACCGTTGACGCGCGAAAAGCCAATCACGCAGCTTGAATTCGATGCGGGCCCGGCCGCGGCCCTCGGACTCCAGGCGGGCGGTGATCGCTTCCTTGGCTGTGGCGACGTCCATCCCGTCGAGGTAGCCGGAGTTCACCAGCACCCCGTCGCCCGTGTGCGCAGACTCCGAAATATCGCCGCCGACAATGACTTCCACGATCGGCAGGTGGAATTCCTTGGCGAAATCCCAGTCCCGCTGATCGTGGCCCGGAACCGCCATGATCGCGCCGGTGCCGTATCCGGCCAGCACGTAGTCGGCGATGAAGATCGGCACCGGTTTGCCATTGGCCGGGTTGATCGCGTGACTGCCGAGGAAGACACCCGTCTTCTGCTTGCTCTCCTGCCGCTCGAGGTCTGACTTCGCGGCGATGGCGCGACGGTAGGCGGCGACGGCATCCGCCGGTGTCGCCGCACCGTAGGTCCAACCGGGGTTCACCGCGTCGGGCCAAGCCGCGGCGACGAGCTCGTCGACCAGCTCGTGTTCGGGCGCCAAAACCAGGTAGGTGGCGCCGAACAGGGTGTCGGGGCGGGGGGTGAATACCTCGATATCGACCTGCGCGCCGGCCCGCTCGCCCTGGGCTACGGTCGCCGAGAACAACGCCTCCGCCCCGGTGGAACGCCCGATCCAGTTGCGCTGCATGGTCTTGACCTTCTCGGGCCAGTCCAGCAGGTCAAGGTCGTCAAGCAGCCGGTCGGAGTAGGCGGTGATGCGCATCATCCACTGCCGCAATCGTTTCCGGAACACCGGGAAGTTGCCGCGATCGCTGCGGCCGTCAGAGGTGACCTCTTCGTTGGCCAACACCGTGCCCAGCCCCGGACACCAGTTCACCATCGAATCCGCCCGGTAGACCAGCCGGTGGCCGTCGACCACATCAGCCCGCTCCCCCGCCGACAGCTTCGCCCAGTCCCGGCCGTCGTCGAGACGACGGGTGCCGGAATCGAATTCGGCGATCAGCTCGGCGATCGGGCGCGCCTTGTTGGCCGCGGTGTCGAACCATGCGTTGTAGATCTGCAGGAAGATCCACTGCGTCCACTTGTAGAACTCGACGTCGGTGGTCGAGAAGCTGCGCCGACTGTCGTGTCCAAGGCCCAGCCGGCTCAGCTGGCGCCGGAAATTGACGATGTTGGCTTCGGTTCGGGTGCGCGGGTGGGTGCCAGTTTGCACGGCATATTGCTCGGCGGGCAGGCCGAATGCGTCAAACCCCAGCGCGTGCAGCACATTACGGCCATTCATGCGGAAATAGCGGGCGTATACATCGGTGGCGATGTAGCCCAGCGGGTGCCCGACGTGCAGCCCGTCGCCGGACGGATAGGGAAACATGTCCTGCACAAACAGCTTGTCGTCGGGAACGGCGGTGCCATCCGTGGGAGCCAGCGAGCCGACCGGGTTGGGCACGTTGAACGTTCCGAGCCGGGCCCAGTTGTGCTGCCAGGTGTCCTCAATGCTGCCTGCCAGTTCCGCGGTGTAGCGGTGCGGCGGCGCATCGGAGTCCGTCTGAGCGGCCCCAAAGGTCTCGGCACTGCTCCGCGGCGCGGTAGTCGGGGAATCGGTCACGTGACCAGGGTATAAGGGCGGTCTGGGCGGCCCCGTCGGCCACAGGTTGGTAAAGGTTGAGTTGCGCACCGATCAGGGGTTCATCCCAGCTCGATGTCGAGCCTGTTCACCGGGTTTGACCGCTGGTTACAGTCAGCCTCTGTACCACGGGTGCTGGTCCCCCAGCCGTTCGGAAGGACCGACGGACATGATTGAAATCGCCGCTGGATGGCGTGTATTCGTAGGCGGCTTCGCCGCCGGAGCAATCGGCGTCGCCGTGTTCGGCGGTGGCACGGCTGCGGCGGATCCGATGGTCCCCACACCCCCCGCAGTTCCCGCCGTCCCGGCGCAGGCACCCCAGAACCTGCTCGGCACTCCCGGCGGCGCCAGCGCTAATCGGTTCATGCCGACCCCGCCGGCCGCGAACCCGTTTGCGCCGCCGAGCCTGGCTGCCGCCGCGCCAGCGGCACCCGGTGTCGCGGCCTTCGCGCCGACTCCCCCGGCGGCCAATCCCTTCACTCCGCCGAGCCTGGCTGCAGCGCCCGCCGCGGCAGGTGTTGCCGCCGTCGCTCCCACCCCGCCGGCTCCGGTTCCCGCGACTTCGGGAACGCTGCGTGACTACTTCCAATCCAAGGGCGTCAAACTCGAGGCGCAAAAGCCCGAGGGCTTCAAGGCGCTGGACATCACGCTGCCGGTGCCCGCGCGCTGGACTCAGGTTCCAGATCCCAATGTGCCGGACGCGTTCGCGGTGATCGCCGACCGGCACGGCGCTAGCGTCTACACATCAAACGCGCAGGTCGTGGTCTACAAACTGGTCGGCAACTTCGATCCGAGGGAAGCCATTACGCACGGCTACGTGGACAGCCAGAAGCTGTTGGCCTGGCAGCCCACGAACGCCTCGATGGCTGACTTCGGCGGCTTCCCATCCTCGGTCGTCGAAGGCCAGTACCGCGAGGGCGACATGGCGCTCAACACCTTCCGTCGTCACGTCATCGCGACGTCCGGACACGACAAGTACCTGGTGTCGCTCTCGGTGACCACCGACCGGGCCGTTGCCGTCGCCGACGCGCCCGCCACCCACGGCATCGTCAATGGCTTCCGCGTGACCGTCCCCGGTGCGCAGGCCCCGGCACCCGCCCAGGCTCCCGCCGCCACGCCGGCCC
>NZ_FUEZ01000002.1 GCF_900157365.1 Mycobacterium numidiamassiliense
CAGTGTCTCCTTAGCCCGTCGCGGCCACGGTGGCCGCCTCTGTCAGCACGTACGACATCCTAAAAATCTCCTCCTCAATAACCCTGCGGCACAAGGCCATCGGGAACCGCTAGCAACGACGCTAGATTGAACGCAGGCGACGGCTCCCGGCCACGGCCAATTGTTCATTCCTGGACAATTGCTGTTCATCTGCTGGCCACTTCGCTATCCGGCCGATGGTGGTCGGGTGAGCACGCTGTGCTTGAAGCCGTACTTGTGGGTGAAGCCCGCGGCGCCGCGACGGGCCCCACCGGTCATGGGCATGCCCTGCAGGATGCCGTTGGTGCCCGGTGTCGCGGTTTCGCTGGCCAGATAGTTGACGGTCATCGCCTTGGTGGCTTGTTCTTCGACGCCGACTTCGGCGGATGTCAGGCCCCAGCTATTGGGGACAGAAAGGCCGCCGATTTTGGTGGCGGTGGCCAGGTGTGCGGCACCGGCGCCGCCGTGGGAGGCGCCCAGGAACAGGCCGGCGAACTGCGGAGTGGGATACCAGGCACCCGAACCACCGGCGGTGGCACCTAGACCGAATGTCAACTGCTGCTGCATCTGGTAGCCAAACGCGCCCTGACCCACCCCGAAATAGGGCAGACCAGTGAGGTTCTTGAGCAGCGGGGTGTAAAAGTTCGCCGCCGTCAGGCCCCCGGTCCAGTTGTTGGCGGGGGTGGGGAACCCGTAGGTCAAGAAGTCTTGGATGGTGTTCCACAGCCAGGTAAACGGTCCAGGCGTGGTCGTGGTCGCCGCTGGCGTCGCTGCCGGTGTCACCGCGGCCTGGGTGGTGACGGTCGGGGTTGCCTGCACCGTCGCCACTTGCGCGGTGGCGTTGGACGTCACGGTTTGCGCGGCGTTGCCGGCGGGCTGTTGGGCGGCCTGGGCGACGGCGAAGGCCTGGTCACTTTGGGCATCCGGCGTCGTGGTGTTGGGGGCTTGGGGTACGGGGGCCAGGTCCGAGGCGACGGCCGCAGAGGCGCCATAGCCGTACATCGCGGTGGCGTCTTGGGCCCACATCTCGGCGTATTGGGCTTCGGTGACCCCAATCGCCGGGGTGTTCTGCCCGAAGAAATTGGTGGCAATCAGGTTCGCCAGCAAAACCCGGTTCGCCGCAATCACCGGCGGCGGCACCGTCATCGCGAATGCGGTCTCGAAGGCGGCCGCAGCGGCCTGGGCCTGGCTGGCGGTCTGCTCGGCCTGATCGGCGACTGCGGTGAGCCAGGCGATGTAGGGGGCGACGGCGGCGAGCATCGATCGCGACGCGGGTCCCATCCACGGCGAGCCGGTCAACTCCGAGATCACCGACTGATAGCCGCTGGCGGCGGTGCCCGCTTCCGCCGACACCGCATCCCACGCTGCGGCCGCGGCCAACAGCGGCCCCGAACCCGGACCGGCATACATCAGGCCGGAATTGATTTCGGGCGGTCTCGCCGCGAAGTCGAACACCGTGTGTTTCCTCGCAAGTTGTGGAGTCGCTAACCTTCAGGACATTGCTCGCTTGAGGCTAAGGTGCGGCGCTCCCCCGCCGTGGCTACGTGGCGCGGCCGAGGGCACGGCAGCGACCACTATGCGACTGGCCGGCGCGGCTGAATGATGCCGGTCACGGGTCGCGGCATCTTGAGAGCACCCCGGTCACCTGCGGGGATGCCCGGTCTGCCCGACGGCAAGTCGCAACTCCCGCCAGCAGCTTGGCGCGGCCGGAAACCCCGGCGCCAGAAAAAATCCGACCGCGGATAAACCCATCGCAGCTGCGCGCGCGAGGGGTCGGATTTACCGGTCGTCGAGCAAACCAAGCCCTACGCGATGATAGGAATACCGTCACACAAGTCCGACGCTCGCTGAGAAGAGCTATCTGCGGCTGGCCCGAGTTCCCCAGCGCCCGAACACTTCTCACCGAAACGAAACAGACCAGGCCCGCGCACGACGCGGCCTGGTCTGTTTCAGGAAATGGTTATCCGGCGAAGGGTGGGCGGGCCATGACGGTGGGTTTGAATCCGTAGCGGGGTCCTGCGCCGGAGGCTCCGCCGGTGCCCATGCCGGCCAGTGGCATGCCGCCCAGGAGGTTGCCGGGTCCG
>NZ_FUEZ01000001.1 GCF_900157365.1 Mycobacterium numidiamassiliense
GCGCTGCAAGCCCCGCCATCGAACCGTCGGCTCGTCCTCGCCATTGTCGGTGGGTCGGTCTTCGCGTTGGTCGCGGTGGTCGCCTTGGTGATTGCCCTGATCAGCCGCAGTGACGGCCACAGCGGCACAGGCAGCGCGTCGTCGAGTGCCCCGCTCCATCCCAGAACACTCAAACCGGGAGTACCGCTACCGACGGCGGGAGCGAACCCGACGGGAGCCGCCGTACCGCCCTTGCCGGCGTTCGCGCCGCCGGCCGATCTCGGTGCCAACTGCCAATACCCGACGGTGTCGGCGGACTCCCAGGATGCGTCCCCCAAGCCCGTCACCCTGCCGCCGACGGGCAAGGTGTCCACCACTCCGCCGGTGATCAACGCCACCATCGCCACCAACTTCGGCGATATCGGCATCCAACTCGCCAATGCCGAATCCCCCTGCGCGGTAAACAGTTTCGTCAGCCTGGCGCGACAACAGTTCTTCAACAACACCGAATGCTCCCGGCTGACCACGACTCCCGGCATGGGCACGCTGACATGCGGCGGTCCCAACAGCGATGGCACTGGCGGCCCCGGTTACGAGTTCGCGGACGAATACCCCGTCAACCAGTACAGCCCCAGTGATCCCGCGCTCAGAGCGACAGTGCTGTACCCGCGCGGGACGCTGGCCCTGGCCACCTCCGAGCCGAACACCAACGGCAGCCAGTTCGTCATATTCACCACGGACGCCGAAAGTCCACCGGTCAACACGGTATTCGGTTCGGTCGACCAGGCGGGCCTGACGGTGGTCGACAAGATCGTCGCCGCGGGTGTTGCCGGCAATCGAGACAGCGGCATGCCCACCAACCCGGTCACGATCACCTCGGTACAGATCGGCTGAGCCCCAGACGGCGGTTGCGTTGCGCAGCAAGGCCGTAGCGCGATCAGCACCGCGATCGAAAGTTGAATACTGTTGCAGCCCTTGTCTTTCCGTGCACCACGACGCACTACCGGATGGTCGCCGCTCCTCGACGATTACCGGCGGCACAACACGAATCAGCATTGATTGTGCGCGATCACACGCTGCGGGGCACTTGAGGAGTTTATGGTTTTGGCGTGGGGTTGGACTCCTTCGGGCATTACGAGCTGCGTGGCGTTTTGGGCCGTGGCGGCATGGGGCAGGTCTTTCGCGCCTACGACGTCGACACCGACCGAATAGTGGCCCTCAAGGTGCTGCCCACGCATTTGGCCCAGGACGACGAATTCCAGCAACGTTTTCGCCGCGAGGCGCGCATCGCGGCGAGCCTCAACGACCCGCACGTGGTGCCCATCCACAGCTATGGCGAGATCGACGGGCAACTCTATGTCGACATGCGCTTGGTCGAGGGCCGCGACCTCGAGCACTACATCGCCGAAAACGGCGGACGCCTGCGCGCCGACCGCGCCGTCGCGGTGATCGAACAGGTTGCGGCAGCACTTGATAGCGCCCGCGACATGGGACTGATCCACCGCGACGTGAAGCCGTCCAACATCCTGATCACCAACGCGCGAGACTTCGTCTACCTGATCGACTTCGGCATCGCGCGCACCGCCGCCGACACCGCCCTCACCCGCGCGGGCCACACCATGGGCACGGTCGCCTACATGGCGCCCGAACGGTTCAAGGGCACGACCGATCACCGCG